>CAWEKA010000024.1:0-666182 GCA_963809515.1 uncultured Actinomycetota bacterium | reverse complement strand
GGTGTACCGGCCCTTGCCACCGACGGCGGCGAACCTGCCTGTGATCGTGATGGCGCACGGCTTTGGCTGTGTGCGTGCGCTACGACTGCCCGCCTACGCTGAACGTTTTGCGGCCGCAGGCTATGTGGTGGTGGTGTTCGACTACCGCTACTTCGGTGAAAGCGACGGCCAGCCGCGTCAACTCCTTGACGTCGCTTCCCAACTCGATGATTGGCGCGCCGCCATCGGCTGGGCCCGCACCCTCGACGGAGTGGATCCCGAACGCGTCGTCGGCTGGGGTACGTCATTAGCCGGTGGCCACGTCATCACCCTGGCCGGCACTGGCACGCCGCTGACGGCGATTATCGCCCAGGTACCCCATGTCAGTGGGTTCGCCGCTGTTCGCGCAGCTGGGGTGCGGCAGGCCGCGCGTCTGTTGCCCGCGGCACTAGATGACACCTGGCGGGGTCTGCTCCACCGCCCGCCGCGCTACCTGGATGCCGTCGGCGCACCTGGTACGTGCTCGATCATGGCCACCGCCGACGCCAGGCCCGCATTGGAGAAGATGGCCGCGGCCGACGGTTTGGCCCTGGATGACTTCCCGATCACCGTCGCGGCGCGCATTGTTCTTCGGATCGGGCTGTACTCCCCAATCCGCCACGCCGGCGCCGTAACCTGCCCGGCCCTGATCCAGGTCGCCAGCGACGATGCCCTTTGCCCTATCTCGGAGGCCCGAAAAGCGGCCTCCCGCATGCCTCAAGCGACGCTGAAGAGCTATCCGGGTCATCATTTCGAGGTCTACGTCGAGCCGTTGTTCGAGACCGTGGTCGCCGACCAGCTCGAGTTCCTGCGGTCGGTGGCGCCGGTCACGGCGTAGGTGCGCCAGCAGGGAACGCGTGATCCACGACTCGCGATTGGCCCCGAGCCAACGCGCCGCCGGCTCATCGAGCGTTGCGCTACCCGTCGCCCTCGCGCACAACTTCGAGCAACACCGTGAAACCCAAGCCCACAAGCATTGCCAGACCTAGCCCGACTCACAACGACAGAACGGCAGTCGCCCCGACCCTCACCCGGTGGCGCAACCAGGACCCCACCGTGCTGAATTGCGTTGAAAAGACACGCGCCACGCGGCCATGCCACCGAGGACCGTGCGCCAGCCAGATCGCCACACCAACGAGCAGTCCCGCCAGGCCACCAGACCGATGCCAACCGTTGCGATGATCACCGGCCCGCTAGAGAAAGCCCTCCATGAGGTTCGATCCAACTAGCGTCCCCGGGCGATGCAGCGGCGGTATTCCAGGCCGGCCAGATGCGCGTCACATATCTTCACGGGCGAGCGCATTCCGCCGTCGAACCACACCACGGTGCGCTGTAGGTTTCGCGAAAGTGTCACGACCGCAGGTTGATTCGTCGGATGGCGCCTCCGCCGTCACGGCAGGGTAACAAGAAAATGAACGCGCAGTCTTCACCAGTTGAAAGCCTGAAAGACAACAGTTCCCAGGCACAACACCACACCGAGGTAGGGGATCACCGCCGGAACAGTGATGTACCCGCCGTGGTCGCGGTGGCGTCGTTTGATGACGATCAGCGAGGCGTTCACCAGGGTGAAGATGATGAGAACGAGCAGGCTGGTGAGTTGGGCCAGCGCGACCAGGGGCAGCACTGCGGTGCCGATGATCATGGCAGCCAGGACGACGAGTGTGGCCCTCACCGGCGTCTGGTACGCACCGTGCACACGGGCGAACCTGCTGTGGATCCAGCCCTCCTTGGCCAGTCCGTAGAGAATGCGCGAGCCCATGATGATCTGCACGATGACGCCGTTCATCGCGGCGACCATCCCGATGACGCTGAGCACAACCCCGTGGCTTGCTCCGCTCCGCTCGAAAACCAGCGTGAGCGGTGCTTCACTGGCCGCAAGTTCGGGCGGGGACACCAGGGTAGTCGAAACCACCACCACCAGCAGATATAGCACGGTGGAGGCCAGCAGCGCGAACAGGATTGCCAGCGGCATGGTTCGGCTGGGTCGCTTGACTTCCTCGGACACGTTGACCATGTCCTCGAACCCGATGAACGCGTAGAAAGCCAGAAAAGCGCCAGTGAAGACGCCGCCGATCCCGACCGCCGGGTCGATCGCCACCAAGCGGCCAACATCGATGTGCGCGAATGCGTTCCGCCCGAACCAGATGACCAGCACTAAGCCGAGCACCTCCAGGCCGGTCAGCAGCGCGGCCATTGTCGCCGACTCGCCGATCCCCTTGATCGCGATCGCCCCGAGCACCACCAGCAGACCGACGCTGCCCACAACGGTCGGAACGGCGACAAACGAGTTCAGATACCCGGCGAAGCCCTGCGCCAGCGCCGCAGCCGAGGCGACACCGCCGCCGACCATCGTCAGGCCGATCGCGGTCGAGAGCCGCCGCTTTCCGAACGCTCGGTGCAGATAGACCGAGACGCTGGCGCTCACGGGGTAGCGGCCCGCGAGCTCCATGTAGGACAGCGCCGTGACCGCGGCGGTGACCATCGCGATCACGAAGGCCAGGGTTGTGCTGGATCCAGCGAAACCCGCCACCTTCCCCACGAGCACATAGATGCCGGCGCCCAGGATGTTGCCGAGCCCGTAGAGAGTGACCAGGGGCAACCCGAGAGTCCGGTTCAGCCGGGCGTTGTCGCCGGTGGGTTCCGTCACGGCCGGATCAGCGATTCCACTGTGACGGCGGAAACGTCGACGACGCCAAAGGCCACCAAGTCGACGAAACTGCTCGCCGAACTGGTGATCTGCAGAACCCCCACCCGGCCGGCACTGCGCGCAGCCACCCCACCCGGCCCGCGGTGTGGCGTTCCGACTGGGGATTGACTGCGTCGAGGAAAGACAAGGGACGTTCCTACTTTCGTGCGTTGAGGAACCTGCTGAAGGGATGATGCATGAGTAGTGAGCGGACGGCGGCACCGAACGTCCCGGCGGCGATCACGACCAGTTCGATCCGCTGAGGTATACCGACCCAGCCGATCTCATAGAACGTCAGGCAGCCCAGCCCACTGATCACAAGGATTGCCAACAGCACTCGGGTTGCGACACGCTCCGCGGCCGTCCCATAAACGGTGGCCAGATGGTCGATCCCGAACGCGACGACGATGAATGCGATCTGCGACGCGACGCTCGACCCCAGATGCGCCAGGTGCTGCCACGAGACGTGACCGGTGAGCTCGAGGCGCGCGCACACCGGATCGGTGGTGGCGATGCAGTCCGGCACGAACAGCGCGTCAGTGACCGTGGTCAAGCCGAATACGCCGAGTCCGACCACAACGGCGGTACCCGCCAAACCATAGGTGAGTAGGCGCGTCAGTCGGCTCGCGATAACCATGTAGACAACCCCGGCGACGACATCGGCAGAGCGGAAGAGTGCGTGGTAGGGCTGTGAAACCACATAGTGCTCACTGACGAAGCTCTGCACCGGGGACAGACCCGTCGGCAGCACGAACTCGAGAATCCAGATCGAATATGCGACACCTGCGATCATCAGGAGTACGCCCACCTGGAAGGAGCGCTCGGTAAACGGTGTACCGGGGCACGCGCTGACGGATGATTGTTCGCAACGACGCCTGGCTGACCGCGCCACCCGCTCCCCACCGTGTGTGGCGGTACGGCCGATCAAGGAACCTGTCCGCAACTGATGAGTAAATCTCGGTAGAGCAGGCGGTCGGCCCAAGGTGTGTCATCAGCGCGATCCGGGCAGCACACAACGCATACACCCCTTTTCCTGGCTTGATCCACGATGACGACCAACACGGATCATCGATGTTGTCTGCACGGGCCCCGCTGATGCCACCGAGTCCCCTCTTAAGTGAGGACGAATCGCAACGCTAGGCCCGAAAGCCAAATGATGCAGGGAATCTCGGACGATCCCAGAATTTCGGGCCGAAGGTCCCACCGATGGGGGCATAAGCGTTTGGATGGGCTGAGGCCGCCCGAGCATTAGGGGGCAGCCGTCGGCGCCGGCACGCGGCCATGTGCAGCTCAACGAGGTTTCCGCGAAGAACTCCGCCGCCAAATTGCGCTCCGGGACGAGGAGTCCCGAGATCTTCCGGTCCAAGTTGGGCGAGGATGCGCTGCGCAGTACGAAGTCCACATTCGCCGTATTCAGTACGAACTACGTATGGCGAAGTCGGAGCGCACCGTCAGGCTCCAACTCCTTGGTGACGAATGTCAGCTGGAATGATGACTTTGTCCCGTGGTTTCACTGATATGTGCGGACCGATGATTGTTGGCGGTGCCCAACCGTAATGCGGGGTAATCGCTAATTGAAGTATTGCTCGGATTCTGATTCTTTGAGAGGGACCGAAATGCGTAGTAGAAAGCCGATGCTGGCTGCGGCGTGCACAGCTACATTGCTCATATCGATCCCGGCGTGTTCAAGCCACTCGGCGCCGTCGGCCAACTCCCCGCTCGCCGATTCCACGCGTGCCAACGCGTTGTCGGCGATGCATGGTGAGGCGTTGGCGCACGCGAAGTATCTGGCCTATGCCACTCAGGCGCAGCAGGCCGGGCGGGTCCAGGCGGCGCAGGAGTTCACCAACGCCGCGCAGACCGAGCACACCGATCATTTTGCGCGAGAAGCTGACCTGATCGGCTTCGGCGGTGATATCGCCGCGAACCTGCGTGATGCGATCAGCGGCGAGACCACCGAGGTCAACACCACTTACCCGGGTTTCGCCAAGCGGGCCACCGCCGACAACGACCCGGCCGTGGCGTCGGCGTTCACTGAGATCAGCGCCGATGAGGGGACCCACCTCAAGGACTTTCAGACCGCGCTGACCGCGGTCACCCGTCCGGGCGGTGGTGTCTCGGTGCCGGTGGGCGTGACGGTCGCGCCGGTGGTGATTGTGGCGGGTCCTGCGCGGTCGTCGGGGGCGACGCTGGCGAATTTGCACACGGCGCTCCAAGGTGAGGCGTTCGCCTACGCCAAGTACATGCGCTACGCCGACCAGGCGCGTCGCGACGGCAACCCCGCCGTCGCGCAACTGTTCACCAAGACCGCTGATGTCGAGTTGAATGAGCACTTCGCCACGTTCGCGACGCTGGCGGGGCTGGTAGCCGCCGACACCAATGCGAACCTCAAAGACGCGATCGCCGGTGAACAGCACGAATCCGTGGTGATGTATCCGGACTACGCTCGGCAAGCTGATCAAGCGGGAAATCCTCAGGCCGCCGACCTGTTCCGAGAAATCGCCGGTGACGAGAAGTCTCATCAACAGGCATTCGAAAAGGCCGTGACCGTTTCGTGACCGCACGCAGCACCTGAACCGGGCAACGAGCTCTGGAGAAATTCGTCCGGCTCAAGTTCCTGGCGATGTGCCCGAAGAACAGCGGATTGTAGGTCGCCGCTCACCTCGACGAGGCCGCCTCGGTTCAACGCCCACAGGGTTGACCAGCATGGTCCCGGGTTCGGTGCGGTCGCCGACCGAGCGAAACCAGTGTGGCCCATACCGGGCACGGCATAGGCTGCCGGCATGGTCAAGCCCCCCAAAGTTGCCGCTGTCTTGCTCGCCGCCCCCGTCGTCCTGCTCAGCGCCTGCACCCCCAACCAGCCCGCCAGCACGCAGCCCGCCACCACCACGCCGATCACGACCGGGTCATCGTCGGCGAACCCTGAGCCCGCTGCTACCGGCAAGCTGACCGCCCAGCTCAAGCTCGCCGACGGCACCCCGGTGGCGGTGGCCACCTTCGAGTTCAAGGACAGCTACGCCACAGTGACCGTGACGACCACAGGTACCGGCCAGCTCAGCCCCGGCTTCCACGGGCTGCACGTGCACGCGGTCGGCAAATGCGAACCCAACTCGGTCGCTCCGGCCGGCGGCGCCCCCGGTGACTTTCTTTCCGCCGGAGGGCATTTCAACGCTCCCGGGCACACCGGCCACCCCGCCAGCGGCGACCTGAGCTCGCTGCAGGTACGCGGGGACGGCTCGGCGCTGCTGGTGACCACCACCGATGCGTTCACCGAACAAGACCTGCTCGCCGGGAACAAGACGGCGATCATCATCCACGACAAATCCGACAACTTCGCCAACATCCCGCCGGAGCGGTACAACCAGATCAACGGCACACCCGGCCCTGACGAGACGACCATGGCCACCGGCGACGCCGGCAAGCGCGTAGCGTGCGGTGTCATCGGCAACAGCTAGCGAGGCACCGGCTCGCAGCCTCGACGCCGACTTCTCCTACATTGGGCAGCCGATCGAGGTGGTTGCCGATGCCTGCCGCCCCGAGAACGGCGACAGCCCGACCTTTCGCTCATCGACGAGGGCTTCATCGACAAGTTCCGCCGCAGCGACCATCCCAACCTGCAGATCGAGATGCTCAAGCGCCTTCTCACCGATGAGATCAGGGCGGTTGGGAAGCGCAACCTCGTTGCAGGGCGGGCGTTCTCGGAGATGCTCGCCAGTTCAGTGCTGCGCTATCAGAATCACGCTCTGGACGCAGCAGCCGTCGTGGCCGAGCTGGTCGCACTGGCCCAGCAGCTCAAGCACGAGCATGAGCGCGGCACGGAGCTCGGCCTGCGTGAGGATGAGATCGCTTTCTACGACGCGATTTGCCAGGTATCGAGCGCGTGCCGGTGATGCCGAGCAGTTCCCGGAGCTCGTTCTCGGGGTCGGTAGCCAATTCCTGTTCCTCCTTGGCGCGATCGGCCTTCTCCACGTCGACCTGGGAGCTGACCGAGACGTATTCGCCGGCGGCCATCGCCATCGATCCGGCGGCCGGGCCGGCCAGGCCTGCGGTCAGCACCGCGCCGGTGGAGGCGCCGCTGGCTGCGATGCCGACCATCAAGCTCGCCGTGGACACCAAGCCGTCGTTGGCGCCCAGGACGGCGGCACGCAGCCAGCCGGCGCGGCCGGCGGTGTGGCGCTCGAGATGGGGATTGACCGCTTCGAAGAAGGGCATGGAGTTTCTTCCGTTCGCGACGAGGTGCGTGGTGTTTAGCGGCCGGCTGCTAATTGCGCCAACCCGATGGCGCCGAGCAGCTCGCGGCGGAACTCCTGCTCGGCGCGACGGGAGTCGCGGTTGTCCAACTCGATCGCTTCGAGGTGATCGCAGATGCGCGAGAGCAGCCCAACGACTTCTTGGTAGGTCTGTTCGTCCATGTCACTAACTCCGTGCTGCGGGGGTGTGCGGGTGGTCGGCGACGGTGGGGAGCTCGGGGTCGGCGAGGGTGAAGTAGTTCTCCTCTTCCTGCAGGAAGTGCAGGTGCAGCAACTCGTGCAGACCGTAGAGGCAGGCCCGCAGATCGTCGATCTGGCCGGGTTGGATGCCGCCGGCGGCTTGAGCCAACGCGAGGTGTTTGCCGATCCGATCGCTGAGGCGTTGGATCTCGGCGTGGGTCCTGCTCATCGTGGCCGTCGCCTCGGCGCTGCCCAACGGCGTCGCCAGTGCCGGGTACAGCTCGGCCTGTTCGGCGTTTTCGTGCGGCAACAGTCGTTCGGTGAGAAAGCGCTGCGCGCGAACCAATGCACCCATCGCCGACTCGGCGGAACCGGTGGCCACATGATCCGCGGCGTCACGCAGCAACGTCAGTGCGTCGCGTAGGTCATCGTGTTCGCCCGAGAAGCGACGCAGCATCGTTTCGGTGTCCGCTGGCAGCTCGAGCCCAACGGCGGGATTGCCGCGAAGTGCGCGCAGAGCGTTGAGGATCACTGCGACGTCGATGCCTTCCTGCAGCAACGCTCCCGCTGCGGGCGGCAGCCAGCCGAACGCGGCGACACCCATCGCCAGCAGGGACAGCGACATGCCGACCACCGCGCTTTGCACCGCGATGCGCCTGGACCAGCGGGCGACGTCCATCGCATCGGCCAGGCGGTCCAAGCGGTCGGTCGTCAACACGATGTCGGCGGCCTCCGAGGAGGCCGTGGCACCCCGGGCGCCCATCGCGACGCCGACGGTGGCTGCGGCCAGCGCGGGGGCATCGTTGACGCCGTCGCCGACCATCACTGTCACGGCGCGTTCCCGCTCGGCCCGTACGGCGGCGACCTTGTCGGCTGGACTCTGGTCGGCGTACACCTCGTCCAGGCCCAGCACTGTGGCCACCTCCCGCGCGGGTGCCGCGCGGTCACCGGTGAGCATGACCAATCGGTTGAATCCGGCGGCGCGCAGCCGTCGCACTGTGCGGGGCGCGGTCCGGCGCAACGGGTCCCGCAACAACACCGCCCCGACGAGCTCGTCGTCGGCGCTGACCCAAGCGATCGCGGCGGTGTCGAGGCTGGCCCGGTTGACGACCGCAAGGGTCCATCGCGGCTCGACGGCTCCCCCGTCGCGCTTGCCGACGGCCACCCGGCGCCCGTCCACCGTAGCGGTGACGCCCCGGCCGGGCTGTTCGGTCACGTCGGCGGGCAAGGACAGCGACAGGTTTCGGGCCAAGGCTTCGGTGACGATGGCCTCGGCTAGCACGTGCGGTGACATCTGATCCACCGACGCCGCTAGCCGCAGGACCTCGGTGGCGTCACGGTCGGGCGCGGCCAGGACGTCGACGACGGCGGGATGACCGGCCGTGAGAGTGCCGGTCTTGTCCATCACCAGTGTCGTCGCGTGGCCCAGGTTCTCCAGCGCGCCGCCGCTGCGAATGACCACACCCTGCCGCGAGGCCCGGGACAAGCCGGAGACGATCGCCACCGGGGCCGCCAGCAGCAGCGGACACGGGGTCGCCACCACCAGCACCGCCACCGCCCGCACCGCGGACCCACTGGCCAGCCACGCGGCGCCGGCGACCACCAGCGCCAACGGTAGGAACCAGGCCGCGTAGCGGTCGGCCAACCGAATGATCGGGGCGCTGTCGGCCCCGGCCTGCTGCGCCAGCCGCACGATGCCTGCGTAGGTGCTCGCCTCGGCGGTGGCGGTGGCACGGATCTCGAAGGCGTTCGCCGCGTTGACCACACCGCTGCGCACCGGCTCGCCTACCGCGCGTTCCACCTGCAGTGGCTCACCGGTGAGCGCCGATTCATCCAGGACCGCCGGCGTGCCTTCGATGCGCCCGTCCACCGGGACCACTTCGCCGGGACCGACCACCAAGAGGTCATCGATCGCGACCTCGTCCAACGGCACGACTTCGATCGCGTCTGCGACCTTTCGCCGCGCGGATCGGGGCGCACGCTCCAGCAGAGCCCGCAGATCATGTGAGGCGCGTCGCTGGGCTGCGGCGTCCAGGGCGCGCCCGGTGGAGAGCATCACCGCGATCAGCGCGCCGGCCACGTATTCACCGACCCACAGCGTGCCCACCAACGACAACACGGCGAGCAGATCCACCCCCGCCCGGCCGCGACGCAGGGACGCGAGCACCCACACCACCGCAGGCACCACGGCGCATAGCGTTCCGAAAACCCAACACCCATTGGCCACCGCACGCCACCCCAGCAGCCATGCGATCCCGCCAACGACCAGCGCTGCCACCGTGACCACCACCAACGCTGGCTCGAGCACCGACCGCGCTCGCGCCCAGGAGGATCGGCCTGTCTGGCGGGCGTCGGTCACCACGCGCTCCGTATGACTGCGCCATGAACGACCCGCGTTCCGGTGCTTACGGTCGGCCCCCCGGTACCTTCCCGCAATGGCATATCGGGCGCTGGCCACTGCAACACCGGCGCATAGGACGATCGTGAGCCGTCCTCGACACCACTGCCACCGGGATTGCCTCTAGCACTGAACATTTCGTCCTCTTCGGCAAGAATCATCGAGTCAGGCCACCGCGTGCGCGCACCTCCCCGCGGGCGAACACGATGACGACTGGTGCGCCTGACGGTAGAAGTCCGATGCCGGTTTCATCGAGAGCCGTTGGTCACCTACCGGACGGTCGAACGGCTCATGTCACCACGCTCGGCGATGACGCGGTCGGCGGTCACCGCACGCTGGGTGATCCGCCCAACGCTGTCGGTACGGTTCATCGACTCGCCGAGGTCCACCGACATGGTCCTGAGGACTTTGTGCCCTAAGGTCTTTCAGCCGTAGCTGATTCACTGGCACGATGATTGCCTCGCGGCCAGGCCCGACATACTCTCCGGCGGCCGTGGTGTCAGGGGTGGGGCCGACCCGACGTCGCCATGCGGATCAAATGTGCGATCCGCAGCGACTTGACTCTGCGGCTCACCCAGTTCCACTTCTGGAGGTGCAGTGATCAATCAACTCTGGGGCCCGCTGGTCAACTTGGTGGGCGACGGCGGCTACTTGGCGTGGACCATCGGCGACTGGTTCCTGATGAAGTGTGGAAACATCGCGATGTTCGTCCTCATCGCCATCCTCTTCTTCGCCGGGATGTTCATCCAGTTGCCCGAGAAGAAGGACTGACCACGGTGACCATCGATACGCCCGACAAGGAAGTACTCACCGATCCGGTCACGGACACGGCCGGTGACGAGTCGTTCTCGCTGACCGAGCCGTCGCCATGGGTGCGCGCCTGGCTGGTCCGCAACCTACCGCTGCGCCGCCTGCTGCCCGACAGGGAACCGGCCTACGTCTCCTCCCTGCTCTACACAATGGGCGTGCTGACCTTGGGCGCGTTCATCGTCACCGTGGCCAGCGGGGTGGTGCTGGCCGTTGGCGGCGTCCAATGGTGGCACACCAGTTCACTCGGCGGATTCATGAACAGCATCCACTTCTGGGGCGTGCAGGCGTTCTTCCTCTTCATGGCCGTGCACGCGCTCTTCACCTACTTCGTCATGGGTTGGCGCGGCGGACGCGGATTCACCTGGGTGACAGGGGTATTGGCGTTCCTATTGGCGATCGTCACGGCCTTCACCGGCTTTCTGATGATGACCAACTGGGACAGCCAGTACATCGCCCAGCAGGCCAAGGACGCGTTCAACGCCATGGGCATCGGCGCCGTGTGGAACGTCATGGACGTTGGTCAGCAGTTCACCATGCACGTCGTCGTCACCGCCGGATTGCTGGGCCTGGTGGTCCTGGCGCACCTCGGGCTCATCCGCCGTCGCGGCGTAGCCCCGCCACCCGGCGAGGAACACCTCGAGGTGGCCGATGACGTCGCGCTCGGGGTCCACCATGAGTAGGAAGCCGCGCAGGCATCCGATCAGGCACTGGACGGGTCCAGAACGCAAATTCGATCTGCTCTTCGAAGGGACGGCCGGCGTCCTCGTCGTGTCCGTCCTCGTGGTGGCGGCGTCAATCATCTTCGGCTCGGCCAACGGGGGCCTCACCTATCCCGGCGGCCCGCCGTCGAAACCCGGGGATGCCTTCACCGCCCGGTACTGGGTCACCTCTCCGACCACCGACGATCATGGCCAGACTGATTCGAACGGTGGCGCAATCGATTTCGCGACCACAGTCGTCGCGGAACTCGGCGGAACGTCCGATACCGCCGGCTATGGGCCGCCGTTCAACGAGTCCGTGGGCTCGCCGGCGATCGGGCCGGTCTCACTGACTCGCGCCGCCCACGCAGTCGTCGGACTGACTCAGCCGATCAACTCTGCGAATGACTTCGTCATCGCCCCCCTGAAGCAGCTCGTCGCCCCCTACGATCCCACGGTCGCGGCCGCGATCGCCGAATACACCGCAGCCGGCGGGAGTCTCGTCGAAGGCGTCGCCGCCGACAAGCTGGTCTCCGATCAGCAGACCGCGTGGCTCACGGCCTACTCCGATGCACTGGCAGCCGGAACCATCGACAACGGAAGGATCAGCGTCCCCCCCGGCGACTACGGACCGGTCCCCGCACTGGTGCAGGCCGAAGTCACCATCGCGCAGAACGGCTCACTGGACGGCTATCTCCACGGCAGCGCGAACCAGATCAACACCAATCCCTTCAAGGCGACGATGTTCTACGGTGACGGGAAGGTCTGGAGCGCAGTCGCCGACGGTCAGGGGTTGTCCGGGGACAAGTGGGGCGTCATGAACGAACTGTGGAACTACCCGGGTCAGTTCTGGCTCATCCTGTATGCGATTCCGTACCACATCCCAGCCATTGCCAGCTCCCCCGCGGCGGACCTCTGGGTCGGCACGCTGATCGTGATCGTCGGCATGCTTCTCCAACTGCTCTTGCCGTGGATCCCTGGCGTGCGTGACATCCCGCGCTTGATTCCCCTCTACAAGGTCATCTATCGCAGGCATTACGGACGGCGCGTCGACCCGGTGAAAACCGATGTCGTGCCGTGACAGGTCAGCAACCTGGCACCCATCGATGAAGCATCGGTATCCATGACTGTGAACTTCCAGTGGGTTGGACAGAGGCGGTGCCGTCCGATCGCTTTTCTCGATCGACCTCGGCATCATCGACACTGATCGGACGCGGGGCTGACGTGACGAGTCGTCCTTGCCGGACGTCGACCGCAAAGCATTTCCAACCGAATCCGATACGTTGACCACAGGACCCCTTGACACTGGTGACACCAGGCGGGAAGACGTTATTTCGTCACCCATGAGCGAAGCGCATCAAAGAGGAAAGCGACCGAGATGACAAGAACGACGCGGTCGCGGCACCGCAGCGCGTCTGTGACGGTGGCCGCGATCGCCGTCCTGGCGAGTGCCGCGACCAGCTGCCACGCTTCCACGAACAACGCGGTCGCACCGTCAGGCGCGACCACCATTCCCAGGATCGCCAAGCCCAGCCCCCACATCGCGGCAGCGACATGGGCTGACGGTCCGTGGCCGTTCACCGTGACCGAGGGTGACGTGGGATGCGTCAACGCGGACCGAATGCAGATTCAGACGTTCACCGCCGACGGGGTCACTTACGCGCTAAACAGCGCGGCGAAGGGCGGCGGCCGCTATCCATCCGTCGATGCGATCTGGCGTCAAGACCCAGACATGCCCGCCGCGAAGATGAACATCGCCGAAGTCCTCGACTACGCAAGATCGATCTGTGCAGGCTAGAGCCATTGCGCCACATGGCCGTGAAGCATTGGCCGTCCCGACGTAGATCAGTCGACGTCGAACGAGCACCCTCGGCCAGGACAACACCCTCACCCGAGGCGATGACCTCAAGACGTCACCGGGCAGTAGCTCGGCGATGACCTTGTCGATCACCAACTTTCGAGCACAGTTACTGGGCCGCGAGGGTGGACCCAACGCCATGCCGACCATCGGAGTCCCGTGCGGCTGCGATGAGGTGGAGGGTTCGGGCGCCTGCATGGGACTCTGCACAAGGCGATGTCAAGGAACGGCTCGCCACCCCGGGCCGATCGCGGTTAATCTGCACGCCGGGGTGGGGAGTCGGATTAGAGCTCGATGCCGTTGTCACGGCTGCGGCCTCGGCTCCTGCTGGTAGCGCGTTTACGGGCCTGGCTCATGGATTGTGCGTGATCCCGGGCATCTGCCGACCACGCCTCGTAAGTCTGGCGACGACGCTCTGCTGCGGTTCTCCTCCGATCGAGGAGGGAGCGCACTCGGTCGGGCAGCGCTCCGGCAGGGGCCTGTGCGGCGTAGTCGTGTGCGGTGATTGCCTGCTGGTCGTGGTGGGTGAGGATGCCGCGGACGAGGGCGGCGGCGTCTCGACTGTCGCCGCGCGTCTTGACGTGGGTGTTGTCGGGTTCGTGGTCGCCGGAGCTGGGTTCGTACAGATGGACGGTGTTGGTGTGGCGGCCGCGGGTCATGGCGACGTACAGCAGGGCGCGGCTGGTGTTCTCACCGAGCACGGCGTGGCTGCTGTCGGCGGTAACGCCCTGGGCGGAGTGCACGGTTACCGCGTACCCGAGATGGACGTGCTCACGGAGGTAGTTGCCTTCGAGGATCACGCGGGCACCGTCGTCGAGGCGCACGGCGCCGAGACGATTCGTCGTCGGGTCGATCCCGGCCACACGCCAGCGGTTGCCATTGCGCACAGACGCTTCCGAGGGCGCGCCGGTGGCTCGGTCGGTGACCTCGAGGGTGGGGTCGTTTCGGCGACTGATGATCAGATCACCTACTCCGATGCGTTGGCCGCCCGCACCGATGACGGTGGGTGCGTCGGGTTGGAGGTGTTGGTGGTGCAGGCGTTGGTTGAGGGCACCGGCTATCTCGGTGGTGTCGCAGATCATCAGCGCGTCCCGGCCCGCTGAGGTGTCGGCCTGGTAGGCGCGCAGGGCGTCGACGGCCATGGTGATGGCATCCCCGCAGTGCAGCCGGTCGTGGGTGCGATACCAGTCGACGGCCTTTCGAATCTGCTCTGGTCCACCGTCGCGCAGGGCGAGGGAGGCCGTGCGCTCTTGGGGGTTTCGCATACGCCAGATCTCAGAGAGGCGCTGGGTCCAGGGCAAATCAGCGCACAGTTGGGCGAACATACCGCCGCGGGCCTTGACCGGGGCGAGCTGATGGGCATCCCCCACCAGGACGGTCTTCGCCCCGGCCTGGGTGGTGGCGGTGAGGAGTTGACGCAGATCGTCGGTGCCGACCATGCCAGCCTCGTCAACCACCACCAGCGTCTGGCGAGTCAACCGCAGCGTGCCGTCTCGCAGAGACTGGATGGCCTTTGCGACCGTGTAGCCGTCATCGCCGGCACCTTCGCGCATCGCGACGTCCACCGCTTTCCCGGTCGGCGCCACCACCAGCACCCGGCCGTAGGACCCGTTGTGCACGGCGGCGTGCAGGGCGCGCATCGAGGTGGTCTTGCCCGCACCCGCCGGGGCACTGAGCGGTTGCACCAGCCACGGCGAACGTCCGATGTTCTCCACCGCAGCCTTCTGATCCGGGGACAGCCCGGCGGTGTCGGCGTCTCGGATCCACAGCTGGGAGCGGTAGTCGCCGGCGTCGACCAAATCCAGGACCGCGACTTCTTCGGCCAGGATGCGAGCCAGGGTAAACCGCTCGTGGCCTTCGCGCTCATGGGCCATGCGGGGTGCGGTCAGCCGCAGCCCGACCTCGTCGACCGCGGCCTCCACTATCTCCCGCGGGGATTGTTCGGTGTCGATGGGCAGTTGTGCGCCGACGATCTCGATCAGGTCGGCCCGCGTGAACGCCGCCGTGTCGATCCTCTCCGCCGCCCCGGCCAGGCGCGCCCGGTCGAAGCCGGTGCGCGCGGCGGCACGGCGCACCGCACGCGCCGCCGCATGTGCTGCGCGGTCCAACCGCAGGCCCCGCGGGTCGGCCTGCCACTGCTGCTGCAACGTGCTCCAGGCGAGCTCTTCGGGTTTGGCCGGTCGGGTGGCCTTCTGCGCAACCGCGAGCTGGGCCGCACTCAACGGTCCTTCGACCGAGTTCAGTTGGTGCGCCGCCCATTCCCGCAACTGGCTGGAGCGTCGCGACCACGCGCGGATGCTCTCGGGTTCGATGCCGGAGATCTCGGCCATCCCGGTCGCCGGGTCGACCGGTGCCCATTCGACGCCCAGGGATCGGTGCAGTTCGCGGCGCAGGGTGGCCTGATAGATGACTCCGGCGGCGCGGGCTTCGTGATAGAGCGAGGTCCCGTCGAGGGACACCAGTGCGCCGTCGGCGCGGGGTTGGCGGTTGGGGACGATGACATGGGTATGTAGGTGCGGGTCTCCGCAGCGGGAGGTTTCGTGCTGGTAGGCGACCGCCACCAGACCCGGTAACCGGATGAGGTCCTTCTGTTCGGTGAGGGGGTTGTGCACCCGGGTGTACCCGGCGTGCGCAGCAAGGTACTGCATGGCTTCGGTGAGCGCGGTGGTGTGCGCGTCGGCGGTCGCCTTGATACACACGTCATCGCCGCGCAGCGCGCGGATCAGTGACACGCTCTTGGGTGCGGCGAACGTCAGGTCGTATCCGTGCACCCCGTGGGCACCCAGTGCGCGCCCGCGCGCACCGTTGGGTGCGGCCCCGTCATCGAGCCACCGCGCCACCACCGCCGGGTCGGCTTCCCCGCCGACGCGCTGTGCATCCGTCAACCCGGCCAGCGCCGCGGCCTGGCGGGCGTCACCGGCCAACAGCCACATCGGGGTTCGGGTGTCGTGCTCGGAGTAGTACTCACCCAGGCCGCCGTTGGCGTGCCGAAGATCCCGTGTCGCGCGCTCAGCAGTTCCGGCGGTTTCGATGTAGTAGTTGATCGACCACCGCTTGAGCTTCGAGATCGTCAACAACTGCCCACTCACTCACAGCCAGAAGGGTGCGCGCATATCCTGCGCCACAACCATTCTCGCACCGTGTGCAAATGTGCCAGTGCAGATAGTTCAGTGGGGTGAGGTTGGGAAGTATGTGTAATGGTATGGGATAGAGGGGATTTGGTGGGGTGAGATGAGATGAGATGGTGGGGTAGGTGATGAGGAGGGTAGCGGAAGGGGGCGGTGGACGTTGGATGTGGAATTTGAAGGTGCCGGTGGCTGATCGCTCGCGCATCGTGCTGTGTCGCGAAATAACCGGACACCTACGACCGCCTGGTCGCCATAGTGTTGGCCTATTCCGCCATCCTGGGCGGATCGAAGGGAAGTAACGCTATGGCGGATTACGCCGACGACAGGTGGATCAGTCGCCAGGAACTAGCCGATCGATATGGATTGCCCGTCAAGACGCCAGCCGAGTGGGCGTCCAAGGGCACAGGGCCTCGGTACGGCAAGTTCGGCCGGCACGTGAGATACCGCATGAGCGACGTGATCGATTGGGAAAGAGCTCAACTAACCGAGGGTCGCCGCGACAGCGCCTGACTATCATGGTCCGATGACGGCTGGCACGCTTCGGCAGGGGCGTTACTCCTCCAGGCTCCGCGATCGATAGCCCGATGGCTGGACGACCGGCGCTTCGAATCGGCGCACACGGCAAGATCGTTCGCGAATATCTCGGCGGTGGTGTGTGGCTGGCGCGCACACGCTTTCGTGATTCCGATGGGGTGACGCGACGAATCCAGCGTCTCGGGCCGCCAGACGAGTTCGACAAACACGGCAAGCTGGCTGAGGACGCACTCATCGAAGCGCTGACGGAGCGGCGTCCCCCAGTAGAAGTCGATGCGCTTGGCCCCGAGACGCTTGTGGCCGGCCTGGTGCGGCAGCACCTTGATCGTCTCGCCGAAGATGGTCGCTCCCCTGCCACATTGGCCACCTACGATTTCGCCGCGGCCAAGCTCGACAAGTTCATCGGCGGACTACGAGTACGTGAGGCATCCACAGCCCGCCTGGACGCCGCGCTGAGGTCGATGCGAACCGCTCACGGGGCGACGATGGCCAAGCAAGCCAAGACAATCCTGCGCGGTGCCCTCCAGCTGGCCGTCATGGCCAGCGCGTTGGGTGCCAACCCGGTGCGCGATGTGCAACCGCTACCAGCGAAGAGACAGCCGAAGGGCGCGTCGGCGCTCAGCGCCGACGAACTGCGCGCGCTGCTCCTCAAGCTCAAAGCCTCATCGTTCTGTCATGAACACGATCTGGTGGATCCGGTCACGCTGCTGATCGCCACTGGCTTGCGGCGCTCCGAGTTGCTCGGGCTGCGGTGGAAGGACTTCGACGCCGACGCGAGCACGCTAACCGTCGCGGGCAAGCTGGTCCGCGCGACGGGACATGGCTTGTCCCGCGTTGACGAGACCAAGACGGCAGCGGGAAAGCGAACGTTGCCGTTGCCGTCATTCGCCGTCGTCATGCTGATGGCACGCCGCACGGTGAGCTACTACGGCGAACAGCCGATGATCTTCCCGTCAACGGCCGGCACCTGGCGCGACCCTAACAACTTCGGCAAGGAGTGGCGCACGGTGCGCGAGGCGTTGGGTTGTCCAGAGGTCACCACTCACTCGTTCCGTAAGACGGTCGCCACCCTGATCGACGACGAGGGGCTGTCGGCGCGGATCGGTGCAGATCATCTCGGGCATTCCAAGGTTTCGATGACCCAGGATCGGTACATGACCAGAGGCCGCGTCCACGCCGAGGTTGCGAACCTGTTGGATCGCGCCATAAACGACGAATAAACAACGACTCAGCGTCTGCGTGGCTCAAAAACAGCCTCTGACGTGGGGCGGGCGGGGCTCGAACCCGCGACCAATGGATTATGAGTCCACGGCTCTAACCAACTGAGCTACCGCCCCCGTTGCACGGCCTTAGACACTATCGCCCGCGGCGTTCGCTCGGCGCTCAGGTCGTCGACCACGACAATCTCGTTGTCTTGCCGGCGAAGCTCAGCGCGTGCTCGTAGGTGGCCATGTTGTCGGTCGAGATCTTGTCGTGGACGCGGCGCTCGAACAGAAAGCGAACAACCGGGTTGTAGGCATGATACGTCTCGTGAAACGTCAGATGGGTGGTGCCGTCGGGCTGCTCTTCGAGCTGGTGGTAGCCCTCCGCACGAGACCACAGCGGCTTGGCGATCGCCACATACCGGGACAACTCATTGATGCGGGCTTCGGTGATCGTCTCCCACGACCTGGCCTTGCCGCCGGACAGCAGGTAGCGCGGCACGTCGAAGACGCAGGTCCGGACCAGTCCCTGGCCGGCCTCGTCGCCTTCGTTGAGGATCTCGATGCTGCCCGCCGGATATTCGATGATGCGCGGAAGGCTCGCCCCCGGCGGCGGTGGCGGATGCAGCACCCGCCAGACCTTGCGCGGTGGCGCCTCGACCGCGAACGTCGCCGTGAAGGAACGCATCAGTGCGCGTCCCAGGTATTCCATGACGTGATCGTCTCCACCGGCGGACGGGCTGCCGGCTTGAAGTCGGTGCCGACCGTGTACGCCACCGGCAACAGAGCGGCCTGCGTGACGGTGTCTGGGATGCCGAGGATTTCCGCTACCTCGCCGGCCTTCATCAGATGCAACGTCGTCCATACCGACCCAAGGCCACGCGCCCGCAGCGCGAGCATGAAGCTCCAGGCAGCGGGAATGATCGATGCCCATTCAGACGCGGCGACGACCAACTCGGGGTGGTTCAGTCGGCCCTCGATGCACGGGATCACGTGGACCGGAACTCGGGCCAGTGTCTGGCTGAGCGCATGCGCGCTCTCGTAGACCCTGCGGGTCTGCGGGTCCTCCGTGGTTTTTGCCGCATGCGCCAAATAGGCCTCGCCACAGCTGCGGTAGATATCGGCGATGGCCGCGCGCTTGTCGGCGTCGGTGACCACCATCCAGCGCCAATTCTGACCGTTGCTCGACGTCGGCGCCTGAATCGCCAACCGCAGGCATTCCAGGATGACGTCGCGCTCGACCGGACGGTTGAGGTCGAGCCGGCGCCGAACCGCCCTCGTCGTCGAAAGCACCTCGTCGACCGCTGCGATGTCCACGGCGGTCAATCCTGCCTTTTTCGCGATGGGGTGTCACCCAGCAGTTGCCGACCGGCCGATCACCGGCGATCTACCATCAGAACGCCATGGCGTCACAACCGAAGACCGAAACCGCATCGTCGGCTCACGCCGGTAGCGGGAAGTCGATCCGCCCGGCGGTGGTCCTCGCCGCACTCGGCGTGGTGTTCGGCGACATCGGAACCAGCCCGATCTACACCGTCCAAACGGTGTTCAGTCCCAGCGATCCTCACCCCGTGCCGCTCAACGCACACAACGTCTACGGCGTCGTGTCCCTGATCTTCTGGTCGATCATGATCATCGTCACGCTGACCTACGTCAGCCTCGTGATGCGAGCCGACAACGACGGCGAGGGCGGCATCATGGCCCTCATCACGCTGCTGCGTCGCTGGGGGTCCGAAACCCGTCACCGCACAGCGCTGATCCTCGCCGCGCTCGGCGTTTTCGGCGCATCGCTGTTCTTCGGCGACAGCATGATCACCCCTGCGATTTCGGTGCTGTCGGCCATCGAGGGCATCGAGGTCGTCGACCCGGATTTCGAGCAGTGGGTGGTGCCGATCACCGTCGTCATCATCGTCGCGCTGTTCTACGTGCAACGGCACGGCACCGCCACCGTCGGGCGCGCGTTCGGTCCGGTGATGGTCGCGTGGTTTGTCGCCATCGGCGCGTGCGGCGTCGGCGGTGTCGTCGCTCATCCGGAGATCTTGAAGGCGCTGTCGCCGACCTATGCGCTGACGTTCATCGTGGGGCACTTCGAGATCGCGTTCTTCGCGCTGACGGCCGTCGTGCTCGCCGTCACCGGCGCCGAAGCGCTCTACGCCGACATGGGTCACTTCGGCCGTAAGGCAATCACCCGAGGCTGGTTGTTCGTCGTGCTGCCTGCGCTGGCCCTCAACTACCTCGGCCAGGGCGCCCTGCTGATCGGCGATCCGGCCACCATGCGCGCGCCCTTCTTTCTGCTCATTCCCGGCTGGGCGCTGTGGCCGATGGTGCTATTGGCCACCGCCGCAACGGTAATCGCGTCGCAGGCCGTCATCACCGGCGCATTTTCAGTGGCTTCCCAAGCCTCACGTATCGGCTACCTACCGCGGTTGCGCGTGATCCACACGTCTGCAGCGACCGAGGGCCAGATCTTCGTGCCGTGGATCAACGGTGTGCTCATGGTCGGGGTGCTCACCCTCGTGCTCGTGTTCCGGAGCTCCGAACGCTTGGCGTATGCCTACGGCATGGCCGTGACGGGAACCATCACGATCACCCTGTTGCTGTTCCTCTACTACGCCCGTATGCGCTGGCATGCTCCGCTGTGGCTGGTGACAATCGGCGGCGGCACCCTGCTGCTGATCGACCTGTTGTTCGTCGCCGCCAACCTGACCAAGGTCGTGCACGGCGCATGGCTGCCACTGCTGATCGGAATCATCGCGTTCACGGTGATGATCACCTGGCACCGCGGCCGCAAGATCGTCACCCTGGCACGAGAAGACGCCGAGGGACCGCTCGACGAGTTCATCGACGAGATCCGTGACTGCGATCCCCCACTGGTGCGCGTACCCGGCACGGCTGTCTTCCTCAACCGCGGGAAGGAGACCGCACCGCTCGCGCTGCGGACATGCGTCGAACACACCCACATACTCCACAAACACGCGATCATCGTGTCGATCGAAACGCTTCCGATGCCCCGCGCACCAGACAAGGAACGCATCCAGGTCGATTCACTCGGCTACAAGAGCGACGGAATCGTCTTCGTCACAGCGAATTACGGATATATGGAGAAGACGCACATTCTGGACGCGCTGCGCAGCCTTACCCCGAAGCAGGCCGAAGGCAAGATCGCGATCGACGACGCGTCGTATTTCCTCTCCAAGCTGGAACTCGTCCGGGGTCGCAAGAAAACGATGGCGCAGTGGCGTAAGCGGCTCTTCATCGCGACGTCCTACATCACCGCTGATGCGGCCGAGCGGTTCGGGCTGCCTCGCGACCGCATTGTGATCATGGGTTCGCGCATCGAGGTGTAGACACACCCCGCGAGCGACCTGGGGGTCCTCCCCGCGAGCGGTGCAAGTCAGGGCGCGTCGGCGGCGAGTGAGACCGCGATCTTGTTCGCAGCGTTGTGCATCACGTCGACGGTCAACTCGAATGCCTCTGCCTCGCTGAACTGACTGCGCACGCCCGCAACGACATCCGGCTCAATTGCGGCCGGCGTCCAGATCAGGGCATCGGCGAAACGCAGCGCAGCCCGGTGCCGATCGGTCAGCCGATCTGCCGTGTCGTAAGACTCGATCTGCTCGTACATCGACTCGGAGCCGCCCGCATCGAGCGCGTCGCTTTCCCGCCGCGCCTTGCACATCCGGCAGTTGTGCTGTGCGGCGCCGCGCAGTCGCACCACTTCGGTTGTCACCGGATCGAGTCCGTGCAACCCCGCCACTCCAGGCAGAAACTCGTTGAACAGCACATGCTGGACGCTGCTGTCGTGATCCCAGACGATCTCGTCTGTCCAGGGCACCGGTAAGTCGAGCACCTCCAAGCCCGCGCGGACCCGGGGCAGGAAGTCGGCGACGTACATCAGCATCACAGCCGGAAAAGCCGACCGGCCGAGCGCCGACGTAAAGCGGCCGCGCAGATCGTCGCTGACGGAGGACACGTCGACGCTGAACTGCTCGGCGAATTCGACTGCGACCGACTCCGCTTCGTCAACGGGACCGTCGACGACGACTTCGATGGGCAGCGGTGGCAGCGACAGCGTCTTGGCGCAGGTCTGGCGGACCAGCGCATTGATTCGTCCGTGTTCTGGTGGCGCGATGGCGACCAAGTGAGCCAGTTCGCCGTTCAGCGGATCGTGCATCGTCGCATTATTGCGCCTGGCTGACCGACGACATGTGGAAGTCCGGGATCCGCAGCGTGGGCATCGCCGCGCGGGTGGCCCAGTCGCCCCATTCGCGCGGCAGCGTGACCTCGCTGACGCCGGCCTGGCTGACCCGCCGAAGCAGGTCCAGCGGGCTCTCATTGAACCGGAAGTTGTTGACCGCGCAGGTGATCTGCCCGTTCTCGACCAGGTAGATGCCGTCGCGCGTCAACCCCGTCAGCAGCAGGACGGCGGGGTCGACGACCCGGATGTACCACAGCGTGGTGAGCAGCAGGCCCCGCTCGGTACCCGCGACCATTTCGTCCAGGCTGCTGGTCCCACCGGTCATCAGCAGGTTGTCCGCTCCGACGGCCACCGGAACGCCGAACTCGGCGGCGCCGGCCCGCGAATAGCCCAGCGCATTGATCGTTCCGTCGCGGATCCAGTCAACTCGGTCGACATCCATGCCGTTGTCGAACACCGAGACCTGATCCGAGGAACTGGCCGTTTCTACGAAGGGCATACATTCCAGTCCCGCGGCAGCTGGATCGGAGTAAAGGGTCAACGGCAGGTCGGTGAGCTTCTCCCCCACGCGTGTGCCGCCGCCGGGCGCCGAGAACGCGCTGTGGCCCTCCTGCGCACTTCGACCGTCCATCGACCACGACAGGTAGATCATCAGGTCGGCGACGGCCGACGGCGGCAGGATCGTCTCGTAACGCCCCGCGGGCAGCTCAACGGTGCGCTGCGCCCACCCGAGTCGGGTCGACAGCTCGTCGAGCATGGAATCGGTTGGCAAATCAACGAAGTCGGATGTGCTGATCCCCGCCCATGCGCTGGCGCCGTCGCGCTTGGCGTTGATCTCGACCGAGCCGGTCGGTTGCGTGTACCGCCTGCGCAGACCACTCGAGGTGGCGACGAACGTCGTCGCGAGGATGTGCCGTGCGTATCCGAATAGCCTGTCGGCGCGCGGGAAGCCGCGCGTCAGCGCGTCGGCGACTCCGCCGAATACCTCGACGCCGGTGCTGGGAATTGGTGCATCCCAATCATTTACGTCACCCGCCGCCGGGTAGCGGCGGTGCGCTGTCGCGGGCCTCCGGTGCGGCGAGCGCGGCTTCCTGCGACGCCGCCACCAGTGCGGGGATGGCCGCCGGATCGACCTCGGTGGATGTCAGCGACCCCACGTGTCCGCGATCGCCTCGCCGCACCACCGAGATCACCGTGATTCTGCGCCGCACCGAAACACCGTTGGTGGTCATCGAATTATTGGCCCACCGCAGCGCGGCGTCGCTGCCGTCGGTGACCGTCACGATCGTCTCGTCGGCCCTACCCAACCGCGCCGCCTCCGCGAGCGCGATGTCGACGACCTGCTGTGCAGCGATCATCGTCACCGCCCTCCTTCGGTCCTGGTGTTGAGCACGTTGACGCCGCGGAACAATGCGGCCGGGCAGCCGTGGCTGACCGGTGCGACCTGTCCCGGTTGTGCCTTGCCGCAGTTGAACGCACCGCCGAGCCGCCATGTCGACGCCCCGCCGACGGCTTCCATCGCGCCCCAGAAGTCGGTGGTGGTGGCCTGGTAGGCGACGTCGCGCAACTGACCGTCGAGCTTGCCGTCACTGATCCGGAAAAATCTTTGGCCGGTGAACTGGAAGTTGTACCGCTGCATGTCAATCGACCACGAATTGTTGCCGATGATGTAGATCCCGTCCTCGACCCGTGCGATCAAGTCGTCGATCGACAGATCGTCGGCGCCAGGCTGCAGGGAGACGTTGGCCATCCGCTGAATCGGCACATGGTGCGCCGAGTCGGCGTACGAGCAGCCGTTCGACCGGGCCAGCCCCAGCCGCGGCGCGAACACCCGGTCCAACTGGTAGCCGACGAAGATGCCGTCGCGCACCAGATCCCACTGTTGCGCCTGCACACCCTCGTCGTCCCAGCCGACGCTGGCCAGGCCGAACCGCTCAGTCCGGTCGGCCGTCACGTTCATCACCGGCGAGCCGTAGCGCATTGTGTTCAGCTTGTCCGGTGTGGCGAATGACGTGCCTGCGTAAGCAGCCTCATAGCCGATCGCGCGGTCGTATTCGGTGGCATGACCGATGGATTCGTGGATGGTGAGCCACAGGTTCGACGGGTCGATGACGAGGTCGGTCGGCCTCGGAGTCACGCTCGGCGCCTTGACCTTCTCCGCGAGCAACGTCGGCAGTTCGGCGAGCTCAGCCGACCAGTCCCAGACATCGTCGCCCGCGACGGCCTCCCAACCCCGCCCCGTCGGCGGCGCCAGCGTGTGCATCGTCTCAAAGGATCCTGCCGTTGGGTCGACGGCGACAGCCTCCAGCCCCGGCTGGATCCGTACCCGCTGTTGGGTGATCGACGAGCCCGCCGTGTCGGCGTAGAACGTCTGCTCCTTGACCGCATGCAGGCTGGCCGAGACGTGGTCGACGCCGTCGGCGGCCAGCAGCCGCCCCGAGTACTCGGCCAGCAGTCCGATCTTGTCGGCTGTCGGGATCGTGAACGGGTCGACCCGGTAGTCGGACACCCAGGTGGCATCGGAATACACCGGTTCGGCCGCCAACGCGATCGTCTCGGCGTTGAGCGGAGCAAGCGTGCGGGCGACCGCGACCGCGCGGCGGGCCGTCTCGGCTGCGACGTCGGGGTGCAGTTCGGCGTGCGATGCGAAGCCCCACGTTCCGTCGACGATCACCCGCACCGCCAAGCCGACGTCGCGGTCGACGACCGCGGTCTCCAGTTCACCGTCGCGCAGCGCCACCTCCTCGTTGAGGATGCGGTGGATGCGCAGGTCGGCGTGTTCGGCACCGGCCGCAACGGCGGCCGACAGCGCTGCGTCGGCAAGCTCGCGGCGCGGCAGCGCGAGGAAGTCGGGATCGACTTGTCGGGATGCTGTCACGGCTAACACCGTAGTTCGACGGCGCCGCGACCGCTTTAATGGCTCAGTGGCGGCCAATCGGGTGCGATCAACGGCGGTGGGCTACGCCCTGCTGGCGCCCAGCCTGTTCGGCGTCGTCACCTTCCTGCTGTTACCGATGCTGGTCGTCGCCTGGCTCAGCATGCACCGCTGGGATCTGCTGGGGCCCATTCAATATGTCGGACTGGATAATTGGCGTTCGGTGCTGACTGATTCGTCGTTCGCCACGTCGCTGGTGGTGACGGCGCTCTTCATCCTGATCGTGGTACCCACGCAGTCGGTGCTCGGCCTCGCCGCCGCTGCAATGCTGGCCCGCGGGCTGCCGGGCAGTGGGTTCTTCCGCACGCTCTATGTGCTGCCCTGGATCTGCGCACCGCTGGCGATCGCCATGCTGTGGCGGTGGATCCTGGCCCCGACCGACGGCGCGGTCAGCACGCTGCTGGGCGAGCGGATCGAATGGCTGACCGACCCTGACCTGGCGCTACCCGTGGTCTCGGCCGTGACGATCTGGACCAACGTCGGCTACGTGACGCTGTTCTTCCTCGCAGGCATCCTCGCCATCCCGGCAGATATCCAGGACGCGGCGCGCACCGACGGCGCCAACGCATGGCAGCGGTTTCGCCGGATCACGTTGCCGATGCTGAGGCCGACGCTGTTCTTCGTGCTTGTCACTGGGGTCATCAGCGCGGCGCAGGTCTTCGACACCGTCTATGCACTCACGGCGGGCGGGCCACAGGGCCGCACTGACCTGATCGCGCACCGCATCTACGCCGAGGCGTTCGGCGCCGCTGCCGTCGGGAGGGCCGCAGTGATGGCCGCCGTGCTCTTCGTCCTGTTGGTCGGTGTGACGCTGGTGCAGCATTCCTACTTCCGCAGGCGGATCACCTATGACGTCGTTTAGCCGGGCGGTACCCGCTCCGGTGATCTACGCCGGGCTGGCCGCGGGTGCTCTGATCACCCTGGCGCCGTTCGCCCTCGGGTTGCTTACGTCGTTCACCTCTGCCGAACAGTTCAGCACCGGGAAGCCGCTGTCGTTCCCGAAGCCGCCGACCCTGGAGAACTACGCGGGCTTGGCCGATGCCGGCTTCGGGCGCGCGTTGGTGGTGACCGCGCTGATGACAGCCGTCATCCTGGTCGGCCAGCTGACGTTCTCGGTGTTCGCGGCCTATGCGTTCGCACGATTGGAGTTTCCCGGCCGCGACGCCTTGTTCTGGGTTTATCTCGCGACGTTGATGGTGCCTGCCACGGTGACGGTGGTGCCGCTATACCTGATGATGGCGCAGGCCGGTCTGCGAAACACGTTCTGGGCGTTGGTGTTGCCGTTCGTGTTCGGCTCGCCGTACGCGATCTTCCTGCTGCGCGAGTACTTCCGCGGAATTCCCGCCGATCTCATCAAGGCCGCACGCATCGACGGCGCCAACACCCTCGATGTTCTCGTTCATGTCGTGGTGCCTGCCAGCAAGCCGATTCTGGTGACGCTGTCGCTGATCACGGTTGTCAGCCAGTGGAACAGCTTCATGTGGCCGCTGGTGATCACCAGCGGTGGCAAGTGGCAGGTGCTGACGGTCGCGACCGCGGGCCTGCAGTCCCGCTACAACGCGCAGTGGACGTTGGTGATGGCGGCGACGACGGTGGCGATCGTTCCGCTCATCCTGCTCTTCGTCGCGCTCGGCAGGCACATCGTGCGTTCCATCGTCGTCACGGGGTTCAAGTGACGCTGCGCCCTGCCGGAGCCGCGGGGGCGGCGACATGAAGCCCAAAGTTTCCACGATGGCCGCGACGGGCCTGGCTCTCACCATGGCCCTTCTGCTCGTCGCCGCGGTGCTGCTGGGCCGGTCGACCGAACCCGCAGGCCGCACGGTGGTGACCGTGCGCCTGTGGGACGAGCAGGTCGCCGCCTCGTACCGGGAATCGTTCGACGAGTTCACCCGGGTTCATCCCGACATCGACGTGCGGGTGAACGTGGTGGCGTACGCGACCTATTTCGACACCTTGCGCACCGATGCCGCGGGTGGAAGCGCGGACGACATCTTCTGGCTGTCGAACGCGTACTTCGCCGGATACGCCGACAGCGACAGGCTGATGGACGTCGCGAAAGCGTTGGGACCGAACGCTGCAGCGGGTTGGGAGCCGTCGGTGGTCGACCAGTTCACCCGCAACGGTGCGCTGTGGGCGGTGCCTCAGCTGACGGATGCGGGCATCGCGGTCTACTTCAACGCCGACCTCATCGAGGCGGCGGGCGTCGATCTGCGGCAACTTCTGGATATGCGATGGTCTCCCGGCGATGTCGACACCCTGCGGCCCTTGCTTGCCCGGCTGACCGTCGACGCCGACGGACGCCGGGCCGACGAACCCGGCTTCGACCCGGGGCGCATCCGGCAGTGGGGATACAACGCCGCCAACGATCTTCAGGGCATCTACCTGAACTACATCGGCTCGGCGGGCGGGATGTTCTCCGACGGCGACAGGTTCGCCTTCGACAACCCGGGGTCCGTCGCCGCGTTCGACTACCTCGTGCGCCTGATCAACGAGGACCACGTCGCCCCGCCTGCGTCGGACACCAACGGCAACGGCGACTTCTCCCGCAACCAGTTCCTGCAGGGCAGGATGGCGCTGTTCCAGTCGGGCACCTACAACCTGGCGACGATCGCCGAGGACAGCCGCTTCCGGTGGGGGGTCGTGCCGATGCCCACCGGACCCGTCGGCCGGGTGAGCGTCACCAACGGCATTGCCGCTGCGGGCAATTCGGCGACCAGACATCCCGACGCAGTGCGCGAGGTACTGGCCTGGATGGGCAGCGCTCGTGGCAATCAGTACCTGGGTTCCCGTGGCGCAGCCATCCCCGCCGTGCTCGCGGCACAACGCGTCTACTTCGACTACTGGGCCCGCCGCGGCGTCGACGTCGGGCCGTTCTTCACGGTTCTCGACGGCCCGCGGATACCCGCGCCCGGCGGGCCCGGCTTCCCCGCGGGCTACGAGGCGCTACAGCCGTACTACGACGAGATGTTCCTCGGCCGGGCCGATGTGGCGGCAACACTGGGCGATGCACAGGCCGCAGCGAACGCCGCGGCCCAGCGCTAACTCGTTCCCAGCAGCGTGAGTTCGAGCGCCAGCGCCGCGCCGCACACCAGAACAACGACCGAAAGAGCCACCCAGTCACGCCGTTTGGGTCCCGACGGCGCCGCCGAGATCTGACCGGCACCACCGCGCGCGGTGATCGCGTCCCCCATCTCGTCGGCACGGCGGAGCGCCACGATGACGGCCGCGGCAATGAGGTCGACCGCCTCCAGCGCCCAGCGACGTCTGCGAGCACGTCGCGTCGTCAGCACCGATTTGGGACGCAGGCTGCGTGCCGCATACAGCGTCCGGAATTCGTCGATCAGCATCGGGAAGGCGCGCAGGGCAAGCGCCAGCGTGACCGCCCACTCATCGACCGGTATCCGCAACGCGCGCAACGGCCTGCCGAGTTTCGCCACCGCGGGCGCGACCTCGGCGACGTTGGTGGTCCACGACACCATGCCGCCGAGCGCGAGCAGCACGATCGACAGCGCGGTGATTCGCAGGAACTTGAGCAGGCCACCCACTCCGAGGTCGAGCCCGAAGAGTTCGATGACGGGACTGCCGCCGGACAACGCGGCGGTGACCCCGCCGAGTATCAACAGAAACCACAGCCATCGGGGTATCGATGGCAGGACGCCGCGCGGTATGCGGGCCAGCCGCGTCGTTACGAGTACGAGGGCCGCGACCGCTCCGATCGGCACCCAACCGGGATAGAACGTCAGCAATACGCCGATCCCAGCCACCACAAGGAGTTTCGTGCCGGCCCACAGATCGTGGATGACGGTGCGGCCGGGCACGGGGCGGAGCAGCACGACCGGCCTGCGTTGTTGCTTGCGCGCGGGTGCGGTCATGACATACCCCCGGCTGCCGTCGGCGCGGTCGCCAGAACGCCGTCCTGCAGGTGCAGGATGCGCGGGCACAGGTCCTCGAGCCCGGTGAAGTCGTGTGAGATCACGATGACCGTCAGCCCCTCGTTGCGCCGCAGGTGCTCGAGAAGGCGCAGCAGTCCGCGCGCGCTGACGCCGTCGAGCCCGGCCAAGGGCTCGTCAAGGATCAGGGCTCGCGGGGATCGGGCCAGCAGGCCGGCAAGCACGACGCGACGCATCTGGCCGCCGCTGAGCTGGTCGATCCGTCGGTCCGCCAGCGTCGCATCCAGGCCGACGGCGGCCAGTGCCGTGATCACCCGCGCACGGTCACGCGGCGAAAACCCTGCCGCCGACGCGACTTCCAGGTCCACGCGGCTGCGCAGCAATTGCAGTCGGGCCGCCTGGAACGAGATGGCCACGGCGCCCACCTGGTCGGCGGCGGGCTCGCCGTCGAGCAGACAGCTGCCGCTTGTCGGCTCGGCCAGTCCGGCCATGATCCAGGCCAAGGTGGACTTTCCGGAGCCGTTGAGGCCGTGAATCAGTACGCCGTCGCCCTCGTGTACGGCGAAGTTGATATCGCGCAATGCCTCTGTGGCCCAAGGTGTTCCGCTGCCGTACTCGTGGCTGACATCGATGAGCTCGAGGACCGGCGAGTCGCGACGCGGCTTGAGAGGGCCTTTCGCGGCGGGCGCCTCGGTCGTTTCGACCATCTCGGTGTTGTCGGAGGCACCGCCGTTGCCGGTCAGGTCGATCGCGCGGTCGGCGGAGTCGGCCTCGTCGTTGTAATGGGTGATGTGCACCAACGACATCCGGTGGTGTTCGGTCAGTCCGGACAGCACGGCCAGCAGCCCATCGCGGCCCTCCTGGTCAACCATGCTTGTCACCTCGTCGGCGATCAGCAGCGACGGCTCCCTCGCGAGAGCCGCGGCCACCGCGAGGCGTTGCAGCTCGCCGCCGGACAGCCCGCCGGTGTCGCGTTCGGCCAGGCCGTCGAGGCCGACCTCGGTGAGCAGCTGATGCACGTCGGTGGTGGTGCCGGGCGGCAGTCCCCAGACGACGTCGTCGGCGACCCGGGTGCCGAGCACCTGGCTTTCCGGGTGCTGCAGGATGACCGCGGTGCCGCCGAGTCGGCCGAGCCCGACGGAGCCGGGACGGTCGACGGTGCCCGACGACGGATCGCGCCCGGCCAGCACCAGCATCAGCGTCGTCTTGCCGGAGCCGTTGGGTCCCGTCACCGCGACGTGTTCGCCGGGTTCGATGCTCAGCGTCACAGGGCCCAATGCGTCATGGTCGCTCGTGGGATAGCGGAACCGGACATCGGTGAGCCGCACCGGAACGGGCGCGATCGGCGCGGTGTCGGGCGCGGGGTCGAGTTTGTGCACATCGGGTATCACGACGAGCCGGCTGATCACCTGCGCCAGCGCCCACCACCCGACCAGCATCACGACGGTGATGATGACCACCGACCACCCGCCGAGCAGGAAGGGCCAGTAATGAAGCGCGGTGGCGAAGCCGCTCGTCAGCCGCTCGGCGGCGGCGTCCATGTCGGGCAGCCACCACCATTTCGGAAGGCCCGCCATGAACGCGGCGATGCCTTCGACGTTGGCGGTCATCGATTCGAAGATCAGGTGGCGCAGCCGGACCAGGACCGACAGCGCTGCCACGACGGCTGCCCCGAACACGGCGCCCGCCACGACGCCGACGACGAGGACCGTGAGGGTGCCGCGACCGTGCCGCAGGATGAGGCCGATGAGCAAGCCGATGTAGGCGCAGTTGAGCACCGTCATGAAGCCGCCCATTCCGGCGATCAGGAATGCGATCGTGGCGCCCGCGACCGTCGCGGCGATCAGCACGCGCACCCGGAACCGGTAGACGAGAAGGCCCATCGGCACGTTCCCCAGCAGCGATATCCCTGCGGCGAAGGGCACCACGACCGCGACGATCGCGGTCGCCGCGCACAGCGCCGCCATCACCGACGCGTGCGCAAGCTCCACCGGTTGCAACGAACCTCGCCGCCGAGTCTTGCTCGAGCGGCGGGTTGCAGTCATTTCACGATTCTGCCAGTCGCCGCACGAGAGACCTGTGGCAGCGCTGTGAGCACGACACGCCGCGAGTTGATACGCATAGTTTAACTATGCAATTATGGGATGGTGACCCGAACCCTTGGCGCCGACCTGCTCGCCGTGGTGGCGCGACTCAACCGCCTGGCGTCGCAGCGGGCCCGCATCCCGCTGCCGTTCGCGCAGGGACGCCTGTTGTCGACGATCGAGGACCAGGGCGCGGCGCGCATTTCCGACCTGGCCGCGCTCGACCACTGCTCGCAACCGACGATGACCATGCAGGTGCGCCGGTTGGAGGACGCGGGGCTGGTGTCACGCACCGTCGATCCCGACGATGCCCGGGCTGTGCTCATCCGCATCACTCCACGCGGTGTCGACATGCTGCGGCAGGTCCGCGTCGACCGCGGCGCCGCCATCGACCCGTACCTCGAGCGGCTCGACGACGCCGACCGGCAGACGCTGGACGACGCCGTTCGCGTGATGCGCAAACTGCTCAACGACGCGGCAGCCCCGAAGCCAACCGTCAGATAGCTTCCGATAGTTAGGAGCAGCCGCACCTCATGTGGCGCCAACCGAAACAGACACGTATTTGTGCTTCCTCCATGCATTCATTTAGCAGATCAGTTCGTCACAGTGACGGCTACATGTCGGAGTAGTAACTACCCAGGCGCTCCCAATAGTCGACGTGGTCGGTAACCACCGGTTCGGGCCTGGGCGCATGCTCGATCTGGTCCTTCGTACGGTCGACGTACACCTTCCTCTCCGTTGCGTCGATCCGCTCCACGAGACCTACCGGCAACATCACGTGGTGGCCGAAAAGCCACCCGACGTCTACGTAGAGGTGCGCCGGGAGGGGGCCGTCATACTCTGCCTCGACAACGTGACCGAGATCGCCGTCGACTGCGACAACCTTGTAGCCGGTTAACTCAGTCCCCTTCACGAACCCGGCCTCGGCCCGGTACTCCCACGGCTTGAAGGTGGTCATCTTTACCCATCTCCTCCCTATCCTGAAGGCACTCGCTCCATTCCACAATCCTCCACCCGCGGCTGCCCGCCGTCCACGACCGGCCCGGTGGTATCGAGCTCGTCGACGGACCGGACGGGTACCAGATCGCGGTGTTCACGCCCCCTGGCATGAGCGCCGTGGTGCTTGAGCTCGATCATGAGAAAGTGCTCGCCAACGCGGTTGTGGCCCAAAGAGTCCGACCGAAGGGTGTGCATCGGGGACAGGTCGCTTCTGGGTGGGCGCCGCGGCGGTGCTGCTCGCGGCCGGCGTGCTCGCGATGACCCGTCGTCACCTCGTCGGGATCGACGCCGAGGAGACACCACTCGACGAGATCACCGACCACGCCGAATCGGTCACCGTCGGCAGCGATAGCTGACGCCGGGCGTCACGCGGCGACTGTGCCGATGAGCGAGCCGACTATGTAGGTGGCGGCGATCGCGATGGCACCGAAGCCCAGCTGCCGAATCGACGCCCACCACACCGGCTTCCCGGTGAACCGCGCCGCTACCCCGCCCGCGATCAGCAGCCCGACGCCCCCGAAGATGAGGCCCATCCAGAGGGATTCGAAACCCAGCAGGTACGGAATGAGCGGCACGATCGCGCCGATCGCGAACATCACGAACGAGGATCCTGCGGCAACCCACGGAGACGGTTTCTCGCTCGGATTGACGCCAAGCTCCTGCGCCACATGAAGGTTCAGCGCACGGTCCTCGTCGCGGTGAATTTCCTCCGATGCCTTCTCCGCCGTTTCCGCCGACATTCCCATCTCGACGAACATCCAGGTGAGTTCGGTTTCCTCGGCCTCGGGGTGATTACTCAGCGCGCGCCGCTCCAACCGGACCTCGGCATCGATCTGCTCGTTGGCCGTGGTGACCGACGTGTACTCACCCAGGGCCATCGAGAACGCGCCCGCCAACAGTCCGGCCACGCCACTGAGCACCACGGTGTGAGCACTCGCGCTCGCCCCCGCCACACCGGCGATCAAGGCGGTATTGCTGACCAGACCGTCCATCGCCCCGAACGTCGCGGCCCGCAACCATCCGCCCGACACGTCGGAGTGTCGGTGGTGCGGAATGTGCGGCATTCCGGTCGGCGATACCGGTGCCTCGTCTGACTCGGCCATGGGCTCAAATTCAACGCCATGGGTTCTGCCAGGTCTAGCGAGGGTTGCCTACGTTTGCCAAGTCACAGTTTCCGCAAAGCGGATACGGGCTACCGTCTGGGTATGACCACCACTGCGGAGCATCTGCGCAACACGCTGGACGGCCGTTGGCGCGATGTGAAGAACAGGGTGAGGCAGGAGCTCTCCACGGAGATCTTCAAACCCCACTACACGCCGAACACCGTCATCGCCCGCACCAAGGTGGCCGAGCAGTTGAAGATCATGGCCCAGCGGGGTGCCGCGGAGGACGGCTTCAGGAAGGAGCACGGCGGCAACGGGGACGTCGGCGCGGCGATCACCCAGATCGAGATGCTGGCGATGTCCGACCTGTCGCTGATGGTCAAGGCCGGTGTGCAGTGGGGCCTGTTCGGCGGCGCGATCGAGAACCTCGGCACCGAGCGGCATCACAAGGAGTACGTCCAGAAGATCATCGACCTCGACCTGCTTGGTTGCTTCGCGATGACCGAGACCGGCCACGGCAGCGACGTACAGGCCCTGGAGACCACCGCGACCTACGATCCGGCGACGCAGGAGTTCGTCATCGACTCCCCCACCCGCACCTCGCGCAAGGACTACATCGGTGGAGCCGCCCAAACCGCCCGGGTGGCAGCCGTTTTCGCACAGCTGATCACGCCCGACGGAGAAGGTCACGGCGTGCACTGCCTTGTGGTGCCGATCCGCGACGGCGAGGGCAACGACCTGCCCGGTGTGACGACGTCGGACTGCCACTACAAGGGCGGGCTGCCCGGTGTCGACAACGGTCGCATCCAGTTCGACCATGTCCGCGTGCCCCGCGAGAACCTGTTGAACAAGTACGCCGACGTCGCCGAGGACGGCACGTACTCTTCGCCGATCGAAAATCCCGGACGCCGGTTCTTCACCATGCTCGGCACCCTGATCCGCGGCCGGGTCACCGTCGCGGGCAGCGCGGGGGCGGCGGCCCGCGTGGCGTTGGACATCGCGACCCGGTACGCGTTGGAACGCAGGCAATTCGAGGCACCGGGCGACGACCACGAGGTGCTGATCATGGATTACCTCGTGCATCAGCGCAGGCTCTTCCCGCTGATCGCCAAGTCCTACGCGCTGCAGTTCGCGCAGAACGAACTGGTGGCCAAATGCCACGAGCTGCAGACGTCGGACGACCCCGACGCCGAAGAGCAGCGCGAACTGGAATCGCGGGCGGCGGGCCTGAAGGCGGCCAACACGTGGCATGCGACACGCGCCATCCAGGAGGCGCGCGAAGCCTGCGGTGGCGCAGGCTATCTCGCCGAGAACCGGCTGATCGCGCTCAAGGCCGACACCGACGTGTTCACCACCTTCGAGGGCGACAACCATGTGCTGACCCAGCTGGTGGCCAAGGAGCTGCTGACCGCCTACGCCGACGACATCAAGGGCATGAGCCCGGTGGAATGGGTTCGCTTCGCCGCCAACTTCGCCGGCGAGCGGGTGCTGAAACGCACTGCGGCCGAGACGATCATGCAGACCATCCTCGACACTCGGCAGGACAACGAGGAAGAGGGCAGCCTGTTCAACCGCGGCACCCAGGTCAAGATGTTCGAGGACCGCGAGGAGTACATGCTCGCCACGGTGGCGCGCAGGCTGCAGGGCAAGTCGAAGGAGATGAGCGCGTTCGACGCCTTCAATTCGGTGCAGGACCACGTTCTGCACACCGCGCGGGCACACATCGAACGCATCATTCTGGAATCGTTCGTCGCGGGCATCGACGCGTGTGAAGACGACGAGGCCCGCGAGATCCTGAACCTGGTGTGCGACCTGTACGCGCTGTCGGTGATCGAACACGACAGGGCCTGGTTCATGGAACACCGCTTCCTGTCCACCGAGCGCGCCAAGGCAGTCACCCGCGGCATCAACGAACGGTGCCGCAACCTGCGGCCGTACGCCGAACTCCTCGTCGAGGGTTTCGGGATTCCCGAGCAGCTGCGCTATGCCGAGATGCTGCACCCGGAGAACATTCCGGACGCCGACGAACACGAGGAGAAGGACGCCACCAGTTCGGGCACCATCGAACCGAAGTAGGTGTCGGTAGCGGGTGCAAGACTCGCGGCATGACCGATCTTGATGAATTGTCCGGCCGTACCGCACTGGTTACCGGTGGGACCCGCGGCATCGGCAAGGGCATCGCCGAACGACTGCGTGCGAATGGGGCGCGGGTGTTGGTCGCCGCGCGGTCGACGCCCGAGGATTTCTCTGCCGACGACGTCGTGGTCGCCGACGTGGCCACTGCCGACGGCGTTGCCGCATTGGCCGCCGAGGCGCTCGACCGGCTCGGCCACGTCGACATCGCGGTGCACAACGTCGGCGGCTCGGGACAGTACGAGGGAGGGGCTGCCAAGCTCACCGAAGACGACTGGCAATCGGCGGTGGACACGAACCTGCTGTCGGCGGTGCGGCTGGACCGCGCGCTCATCCCGGGGATGGTCGAACGGGGGTCCGGGGCCATCGTGCACGTCACGTCGATCCAGCGTCGCTCCCCGCTGCCGACGTCGATTCCCTATGCGGCAGCAAAGGCGGCGCTCGCGAACTACAGCAAGGCCTTGTCGAACGAGTTGGCGCCGAAAGGCATTCGCGTCAACGCGGTGTGCCCCGGCTACATCGAGACCGAGTCGGCGTACCGGATGGCAGTGGAGATCGGCGAGATGAACAACATCACGATCGATGAGGCGCGCGCCAAGATCATGGAATCGATCGGCGGCATTCCCCTCGGCGCCCCTGGACGTCCGGCCGATGTGGGCGAGCTCGTCGCGTTCCTGGTGTCCGACCGCGCCCGTTACATCAACGGCGCCGAGTACGTGATCGACGGAGGCAGCGTCCGCGGAGTCTGACTACGGATTGGGGATCGGGTCCAGCGACTTGATCTTGCCGTCCTCGCCGATCTGGAACCGGACCGTGCCGATTCCGGTGGGACAGCACGCTGGGTCCTCACCCTGACGCCATTGGTACTGCACGTTCGCGGTGTCATTGCCCATCGAGATGACGTTGATGTACGACCGCGGCTCAGGGGTGGCCGGACCCAGCGGATTGTTGCGGTCGAAGAACAGCACCTGCATGGGGCTGTCCGACGCATCGCCCGCGGTCACCACCACCCAGTTGAGCCTGCAGTCGGGCGTGCGGCCACGGGTGGATTCCCGCCACTGCGCCTGCGGCAGGCTCCGATCGCCTGCGCGACGGTGTCGGGGCTCGGGCCGTCCGATGGTCCGCATGCCTGGGTGCTGGTCGGCGAGGGACCCGGCGGGCTCCAGCCGCATCCGATGGCGAATAGTCCAACGGACACCAGGGCCACGAGTAAGCGAAGCGGTCGCATGACCACGAGCGTACGGACTACGCGCTCGTGGTCAGAAGACGATTGTCGGCCGGTAGATGTCGGTCGGTCCATCGCCGACGGCGATCCCCAGAAAGCAAGCAGGCGCCATCAAACGATGACGCCTGCTCGCCGGGCTCGGACGCGATCACCCAGCGGTGAGCGCTTTCTTGCCGAAGACCCGTTCCATCAATGCCGTGTCCCCGTGCATCTCAGCGCGGACGGTCTTCCCGTTGCGAATGGTGAATACGTCGGCATCCTCGCCGGTTTGTCCGTCGACGGTGACGTCGGTGATGGCCACGACGGTGTCGCCCTCGGCAATGAGCCTCTTGAGATTCACGCTCAGCGATCTCTCGGCCAGCCGGCCCATGTACTCCATGACTTCGGTCTTGCCGTGGAACGTACCGCTGACCGTGCTCTCGCCCGGCTGCACCCATTCGACGTCGTCATCGAACAAACTCATCACGGTGTCAACGTCACCGGCCGCGAAGGCTGCATAGCCCTTCTTGATGAGTTCCTTGTTTTCTTGTTCGGACACTGTGGAGACCCCCTTCGTGCGCATCCGATATTGCGGCCGCGAGTGAAGTGGCCGGGCTAGGGAGCCGCACGTCGCAGCTCCCAGATCAGTCAGACCGTTCGCCGCCACAACGATTGTCGACCTCGTTTGGTCGCCGATTCGAGCAATTCGCACAAATAATCTGGGGTGTTTGTTCGTCCGGTTTTCGCCTCCGGACGGAAGGCTTCACGCGGTCGGTCGGCGATGAGAAGAGGGCGCTGTGTGCTCAACACTCAGTTGCGCCGCCCACCGCCTGACGATGTGCGAACGCAACCCAGTTCAATGCCCACCGCTTCCGCGGCGGATACCCAAGGCCGACCCACTGGCAAACAAGGACACGGAAGGAAGATTGTTGTGCTCCCCCGGGTGGACTCGAACCACCAACCCTTCGGTTAACAGCCGAATGCTCTGCCAATTGAGCTACAGGGGATTGGCCCGGCCCGCGCGGTTCTGCCGCGGACCGAGGGTTGACTTTAGCGTACGTGCGGGTCGGCCCGCCAATACTCTCCCGGCCCGGCGCACACCCCCGCCCGTGAGGCAGGATGGACACCGTCACACCGTCGTCTGGAAGGGGCTCCGTGTTCCGGTATGTCGTCGTAATGGCGGTCGGCTACGTGTTGGGTACGAAGGCGGGCCGGCGCCGCTATGAGCAGATCGCGGGCACCTATCGCGCCGTCACCGAAAGCCCGGCGGCCAAGGCCGTGATCACGGCGGGACGCCGCAAGATAGCCAGTCGGGTATCGCCCGACCCGGAGATGGTGACACTGACGCCGATAGACGGCGAAACCGCGGTGCTGAAGCCGCAGGCAGCGCCGACGGCCGACAATCGCTAGTTGACGCCGCCGGTGAACGTCTGACCCGGCAGCAATCCGCCGTTTTGGTAGTTGTTGGGTCCGTAGATGCCCCATGGCGTGCCGATATTGGTTCCGTTGCCGTTCGAGTAACCCAGGCAGTGGCCGTCTTCTTGGTTGCCGAACCAGGCGAGGCACTCGCCCGTGGCCTGGACATTCTGGGGCGCAGAGGTCGAAATCGTGGTCGCGGCGATGACCGGTCCCGCCGCCGCGGCAACCGCGAAAGCGCTGATGGCGATCACCTGACGAGTCTTTTTGGAAGCCACAATTGCCTTTCGCGGGTGGGCCGAGGGCTGTTACACCATAACTTGTGGGGACCGCTCACGCAGTAAGGTCGTCGCCGCTGGCCTGTTCCAGCAGGCTGCGGCGATAGGCCTCCATCGCGACCAGGTCGCCGAACAGCGCGTGATATTCATCGCCCTGCTCCACCGGTGACATGCGCTGCAGCTTGGATTTCACCTCGGCGATCTGCCGACCGACCGCCACCTCCTGCAGGCGCGCGAGCACTCCGCTGATGTAGCGCGGCAGCCTCTCGTCGTCCTCCACACTGATGGACTCCACGCCGAGCTCGTAGACCAGGCTCGCGGCCGCCTCCGAACCGGTCTGCTGGCGCACCGCGTCGATCCATTCGGCATTGGAGGCGCCCGTCGACGTGCCGCCTGCCGCCGCGATCGCCGCACGCACCGCCGAATAACCCGGATGGGTGAAGCTCTCCGGCGTCAGCGCGTCGAATACCGGACCGGCCAGCGCCGCGTACTGCAGCGCGGACTTCAGCGCCTCGCGCTGCGGCCACAGCGTCGGGTCACGAGGGTCGGGGCGCGCCACCATGTTCGCCGACGCTGCCGCCGACCCCCTGACTCGCGGCGGCGCCGATCCTTGCCTGCCGCCGCCCTTCGACTGGTCCCGGACCCGGTTCACCACCTGGGCGACGTCGCCCCAGCCCACCCAGCCGGCGAGCTGGCGCGCATACTCGTCGCGCAGGGTCGGGTCCTTGATCGCCGCCACCATCGGCACACACCGGCGCAGCGCGGCGACCCGGCCCTCCGCGTTGTCCAGGTCGTGATCGGCAAGCTCGGTGCGAATTGCGAACTCGAACAACGGAGTTCGGCGTGCCACCAGGTCCCGCAGCGCCCCGTCACCAGACTTCAGCCGCAGATCGCACGGATCCATGCCATCGGCCGCGACCGCGACGAACGACTGCCCGGCAAGATTCTGTTCACCGCCGAACGCCTTCACCGCCGCTGCACGCCCCGCCGCGTCGCCGTCGAACACGTAGATCAGTTCGCCGCGAAAGAAGTTGTCGTCCATCATGAGTCGCCGCAGCATCGCCAGGTGCTCGTCGCCGAACGCGGTCCCGCATGACGCCACAGCGGTGGTCACTCCGGCCTGATGCATCGCCATCACGTCGGTGTAGCCCTCAACGACGACCGCCTGATGCGCCTTGGCGATGTCGCGTTTGGCGTGATCGAGGCCGAAGAGCACCGACGACTTCTTGTACAGCACGGTCTCGGGCGTGTTGACGTACTTCGCCTGGTTCTGGTCGTCGTCGAACAGCCTGCGCGCACCGAAGCCGATGACCTCACCGCTGGATACCCGGATCGGCCACAGCAGCCTACGGTGGAAGCGATCCATCGGGCCGCGCTTGCCCTCCCGCGACAACCCGGCCGCCTCGAGCTCCTTGAACTCAAACCCCTTGCGCAGCAGGTGTTTCGTCAAAGTATCCCAGCCAGAGGGGGCGAAGCCGCAGCCGAAATGCACCGCGGTCTCGGCATCGAAGTTGCGGTCGAGCAGGTATTGACGTGCGGGCGCGGCCTCGTCGGACTTCAGCGCCTCGGCGTAGAACTCCTGGGCGGCGGCGTTGGCGGCGATCAATCGGCTGCGACTGCCGCGGTCGCGCTGCACGCTGGTCGCAGCACCCGTGTAGGTGACGGTGAAGCCGACGCGGTCGGCGAGCAGCTCGACCGCCTCGACGAAGGTGACGTGCTCGATCTTCTGGACGAACGCGTAGACGTCGCCACCCTCGCCGCAACCGAAGCAGTGGAAGTGGCCGTGGTTGGGCCGCACATGGAACGACGGGGACTTCTCGTCGTGGAACGGGCACAGCCCCTTCAGCGAGTCTGCTCCGGCCCGGCGCAGCTGAACATAGTCTCCGACTACGTCTTCGATGCGCACGCGTTCACGGATGGCCGCGATATCGCGATCAGGGATACGGCTGGCCATCGAATCAGTCTAGAGCGGGTTCCAACCGCTCCAATCGGCCTTCGGTGAACGATGCGATCTGGTCGACGACCACCCGCAGCCGCCCACCGTCGTCGTCGGCCGCGTTGAACGCGGGCACGAAGATCGGGTCCAGCGTCGCGGGTGCACCGGCCAACAGCCACTGCGCGACCCGGTGGATGCGGTCCCGCTGGCGGGCCTGCAGGTCGAGGTGCCGCGGGTCGGACATGATGAACTGCAGCGCCAGCACCTTCAGCACGGCCACCTCGGCGCGGACCAATGCCGGAACCCGCAGGTCGGCGGTATAGCGGACCAGGGGACCCGGCCCGGCCTCCGCTCTGGTGGCGGCGATCGCGGCAGACGCGAACCGCCCGACCAGCTCGCTGGTCAGCTTCTTCAACTCCACCGACGCGGCGAGCGTGGCGTCGTACTTACCGACGGCCGCCACCACCGGCAACTCGGACAGCCGCACGGCCGCCGACACCAGGTCATCGGCGGACAGGCCACCCCCCATTCCGTGCGACTCCCCCAGGCGGCCCAGCTCGGCGGCGGCGTCGTCGTCGGCGAGCACCCGCATGTCGATGCGGCCCGACACGACGCCGTCCTCGACGTCGTGCACCGAGTAGGCCACGTCGTCGGCCCAGTCCATCACCTGGGCCTCGAGGCACGGGCGAAACTCCTGCGCCCGCTCCCGCATCCAGTCGGCGGCAGCCATGTCGTCGCGGTAGAAGCCGAACTTGCTGCGCTGCGGAGTCCGCTGCCACGGGTACTTCGTGACGGCGTCCAGCGCCGCCCGGGTCAGATTCAATCCGGCGCTACGGTATTGCGAGTCAAGGACTTTGGGTTCTAGCCGCGTCAGGATGCGGAAGTTCTGGGCATTGCCCTCGAAGCCGCCGTGCGCGTCGGAGACCTCGTTCAGCGCGCGCTCACCGTTGTGCCCGTACGGCGGGTGCCCGATGTCATGGGCGAGCCCGGCCAGGTCGACGAGATCGGGGTCGCAGCCCAGTCCGATCGCCATGCCACGGCCGATCTGCGCCACTTCCAGCGAGTGCGTCAGCCGGGTGCGCGGGGTGTCGCTCTGCCGCGGCCCGACGACCTGTGTCTTGTCGGCAAGCCGACGAAGCGCCGCGCAGTGCAGCACCCTGGCCCGGTCGCGGGCGAAGTCGGTGCGGTGTTCGGAGTCGGTCCCCGGCAACGCGGCGCTCTTCGGCGGCTCGACCACCAGGCGCTGCCGGTCGAACTCGTCGTATGCGTCGTTGATCATCGCCACCGACGCATAGTCTGCCAGGACTCTTCGCGGGTACCGGGTGTCCCGCCCTGCCAGCGCACTACATTGACGATCATGCGCATCGCACGCTTGCTCAGCCTGGTCCTCGCGATTCTGGCCGCAGGGGTCCTGCTGGCACCGGCCGCGGGCAGCACACCGCCGTTCCGGCTGCCCGGCTACGTCACCGATCAAGCGCAAACCCTGAACGGCTCGCAGCGCAGCGAGGTCGAAGCGGCCGTTGACCAGCTCTACAAGGAGCGCCAGGTCCGGCTGTGGGTGGTGTATGTCGACAGCTTCTCCGGCCAGGGTGCGGTCAACTGGGCCGAAAATACAAGGCGCGCCAGTGACTTGAGCAACGAGGACGCCATCCTCGCCATCGCGACCCGAGACCGCTCCTATGCGTTCCTGGTGCCGACGGAGATCGTCAGCGACTCCGCTTCCAACGACATTCGCCGCAATGCGATCGAACCCAAGCTGCGGGGCAATGACTGGGCCGGGGCAGCGGTCGCGGCGGCCGAAGGGCTCAACACGGCGAGTGCACCAGGACCCGGAATCTCGGGGTTCGGCGTACTCGTCGCGCTGGCCATTCTTGTCGTCCTCGTGCTGCTGTTATGGCTGTGGACGCGGAGGCGGCGGCGCAAGCGCCGCGAGGCCGAGTTCGCCGCGGCACGGCGCGTCGATCCCGCCGATCCCAACGCTTTGGCCTCCGTCCCCATCGACGCGCTCGACGACCTGTCCAAGTCGATCGTCGTGGACGTCGACAACGCCGTGCGCACGAGCGACAACGAACTCGTATTGGCCGTCGAGGAATTCGGCGACAAGGACACGGCGCCGTTCAGCAAGGCCGTCGTAGACGCGAGAACCACACTGGCGCAGGCATTCAACGTGCGTCAGATCCTCGACGACGCCGTCCCCGAGTCGGCCGCCCAGCGACGCGACCTGCTGACGCGCGTAGTGGTGGCGGCGGCCAAGGCCGACCGCGAACTCGATTCCCAGCGGGAGGCATTCACGCAGCTGCGGGACCTGGTCATCAACGCGCCGAGTCGGCTGGATGCGATGACGCAGCAGATGGTCGACCTGACGGCGCGACTGGAACCGTCACAGCAGGCGCTCAGCGCGCTGCACAACCAATTCGCCGATACCGCACTGGCTTCCGTGGCCGGCAATGTCGATACGGCCAAGCACCGACTGACCTTCGCCGAGCAGAACATCACCAACGCGCGGAACCTGATCGCGCGCCCGGCGGATCGCCAGGGCGGGCTCGTCGACGCCGTCCGCGCCGCGGAGTCGGCGCTGGGCCAGGCGCGCACCCTGCTGGATGCGGTGGACACCGCCGCAACCGATATCAACCGCGCGATCGCCACCCTCCCGGCCGCGATCGCCGACATTCAGAACGGCATCAAGGCCGCGGGAGACCAACTGGCTCGCGGCGACATCGCGCAGGCCGACAAATTCGGTGCCGCCCGAGATGTGGCGGTCAGGGCCGTCGCAGACGCGCAAAGCAATGGCACCGCAGACCCGCTGGGCGCATTCACCAAGCTGACCCAGGCCGACGCCGAGTTGGACCGGCTGTTGGCCAGCGTCGCCGAGGAACGCGAGGCGGCCGAACGCCTCAGCCGCGCCTACGATCAGGCACTCTTCGCCGCGCGATCCAAGGTCCGTGCCGTCTCGGACTTCATCGACGTCCGCCGCGGCAGCATCGGCTCCGAAGCACGCACGCGGCTCGCCGAAGCGGTGCGCCAACTACAGGCCGCGCAGGACAAGCGGGAGAGCAATCTCAACGAGGCGATCGCGCACGCGAACGGTGCGGCGATGCTGGCGTCGCAGGCGCAGTCGATCGCCAGCTCCGATGCGCAGGCCGCGCAGCGCGCATACACCAGTCGCTACGGCGGCACCGGCGGATCCAATATGGGCGCGGTGCTCGGCGGCATCATCCTCGGCAACATTCTCAGCGGCGGCGGGATGGGCGGCGGCATCGGCGGAGGCATGGGCGGCGGTTGGAGTTCGACCTCATACGGCGGGTCCGGCTCGGGCGGCGGGCTTGGCGGCGGTGGCGGCCGCTTCTAGGGCCCTGTTCCCCTCGCGAGCAGACGCTTGCGTCCGCGTTTTCCTGGGAATACGCGGGCTTTCGCGTCTGCTCGCGGGAAGAAATCAGCTGCCCTTGAGGCGCACCGCGAGATAGTCCGACACGGCGTCGAGCGCGACCCGCTCCTGCGACATCGCGTCCCGTTCGCGGATCGTGACGGCCTGGTCGTCGAGGGTGTCGAAGTCGACGGTCACGCAGAACGGCGTGCCGATCTCATCCTGGCGGCGGTAGCGCCGACCGATGGCACCGGCGTCGTCGAATTCGACGTTCCACGACTTACGCAACTCGGCGGCGAGGTCTCGCGCCTTTGGTGACAGGTCCTCGTTTCGCGACAGTGGCAGCACCGCCGCCTTGACCGGGGACAGCCGCGGGTCAAGCCGCAGCACCGTGCGCTTGTCGACGCCGCCCTTGGCGTTTGGCGCCTCGTCCTCGGCGTAGGCGTCGACGAGGAACGCCATGAACGAGCGGGTCAAGCCGGCTGCCGGCTCGATCACGTAGGGCACATATCGAGTGTCAGTCGCCTGATCGTAGAAGGACAGGTCGACGCCGGAATGCTTTGAGTGCGTTGACAAGTCGAAATTGGTGCGGTTGGCGACCCCCTCCAACTCACCCCACGGGTTGCCCTGGAAGCCGAACTTGTACTCGATGTCTACGGTGCGGTCCGAGTAGTGCGACAGCTTGTCCTTCGGATGCTCGTACAGCCGCAGGTTGTCGCGTTCGATGCCGAGGTCGACGTACCACCCGAGCCTGGTGTCGATCCAGTACTGGTGCCACTCGGCGGCGGTGTCCGGCTCGACGAAGAACTCCATCTCCATCTGCTCGAACTCGCGAGTGCGGAAGATGAAGTTGCCCGGCGTGATCTCGTTGCGAAAGCTCTTGCCGATCTGGCCGATGCCGAACGGCGGCTTCTTGCGCGAAGTCGTGACGACATTGGCGAAGTTGACGAAGATGCCCTGCGCCGTCTCGGGCCGCAGATAGTGCAGACCCTCCTCGGTCTCGATCGGGCCGAGATAGGTCTTGAGCATCATGTTGAAGTCGCGCGGCTCGGTCCATTGACCCTTGGTGCCGCAGTCCGGACACGCGATCTCCGACATCGCAACGGATTCGGGATCCTCGATTCCCTTCTTTTCCGCGTACGCCTCCTGCAGGTGGTCCTGCCGATGGCGCTTGTGGCAGTTCAGGCACTCGACCAGCGGATCGTGGAACACCTCGACGTGCCCGGAGGCCACCCAGACGTCGCGCGGCAGGATGATCGCGCTGTCGAGGCCCACAACGTCGTCGCGGCTGGTGACCACGGACCGCCACCACTGCCGCTTGATGTTCTCCTTGAGCTCGACTCCCAAAGGGCCGTAGTCCCAAGCAGACTTGGTGCCGCCGTAGATCTCGCCGGATTGGTAGACGAGGCCACGACGCTTGGCCAGGTTCGCAACGGTGTCGATGATGGACGCCACGGGTGAACAGCGTAACGATGGCCGACGCATCCGCGTCGGCGCCGTTGACATGCGTGATCGCGCATGTATCGTGGCGGACACAATGAAAACGGTTTCCACCTTCTCACCGGGGCTGGCGCCGCAGACCGACGACCGCCACCAACACAGCGACGCGCCGCTGCCAGATCTACCGCAGCGGGAGGTCCTCGACACCGCAGGCGACCTGTTGCGTGCTCTGGCCGCGCCCGTGCGGATAGCGATCGTTCTGCAGCTGCGCGAGTCGTCGCGTTGCGTGCACGAACTCGTCGACGCACTAGGTGTGCCGCAGCCGTTGGTGAGCCAGCACCTTCGCATCCTCAAGGCCGCGGGCGTGGTGGCAGGCGAGCGGTCCGGCCGTGAGGTGCTCTACCGTCTCGTCGATCACCACCTCGCACACATCGTGGTCGCCGCGGTGACTCACGCCGCGGAGGACAGCGAGTGAGCACTACGCCGGGCGTGCGCGCGACCAAGCAGCGCGCGGCCATCTCGGCACTGCTCGAGAACCTGGTCGACTTCCGCTCAGCCCAGGACCTGCACGACGAACTGCGCCGCCGCGGTGAGGGCATCGGCCTGACCACCGTGTACCGCACCCTGCAGTCGATGGCGGCGGCGGGTTTGGTCGACACCTTGCGCACCGACACCGGCGAGTCGGTGTACCGGCGTTGCTCCGAGCATCACCATCACCACCTGGTGTGTCGGGTGTGCGGCTGCACGGTCGAGGTGCAGGGCGGGCACGTGGAGACGTGGGCGGCTGACGTCGCACGCGAGCACGGCTTCTCCGACGTCAGCCACACGATCGAGATCTTCGGCGTCTGCGGCAGCTGCGCGCCGGGTGACTAGCCGTCGGCGACCAACGCCTGGCGCACATCGGCGCCCGCGCTGAGCACCATCATGACGAGCGTCCGCAGTGCCTCGTCGGTCAAGCCCGCTGCCGGGAAGTTGTAGCGCAGCGTGACGTCAGCGGTGCCGCCGCCTGCCACCTGCTCGGCCAGTGACACCGTGCCCAGCACGGTGTCGTGTGCCAGCCGAAGTACCTTGTCGCGAATCTCGTTGTCCAACTGAAGGTCCCACGCAAGGATCTGGGTCAGCGACACCATCTCGAGATCCTCGGCGATCGTCACCACCCGCAGCGACGCGAACGTGTGGTCGTGGTGAACGGTGAGGGCGCCGTCGTCCTCTTCTTCGTATGGCAGCACACCGTCGAGAACAGCCCGCAGCCGGTCGGCAAGCTCCATCAGGCTCTACCGAAGCGACGATTGCGGTTCACGTACTCCTCGCACGCCTCCCACAGATCTCGGCGGTCGTAGTCGGGCCACAGCTTGTCCTGGAACACGAATTCGGCGTAGGCCGCCTGCCACAGCAGGAAGTTGCTCGCGCGCTGCTCCCCCGACGTCCTGATGAACAGGTCGACGTCGGGGATGTCGGCGCGGTGCAGGTGTTTGGCGAACGCGGCTTCACTGATCCGGTTCGCGTTGATCTTCCCCTCAACGGCCTCCAGCGCGAGTTCGCGTGCGGCTTCGACGATTTCGGTGCGGCCGCCGTAGTTGACGCAGTAGTTGATGGTGATGACGTCGTTGCCGACCGTCATCTGTTCGGCGATGTCGAACTCCTTGATGACGCTGCGCCACATCCTCGGACGCGAGCCGACCCAGCGCATCCGCACGCCCATGTCGTTGAGGTTCTCCCGCCTGCGCCGGACGACCTCGCGGTTGAACCCCATCAGGAAGCGGACCTCCTCGGTGCTGCGCTTCCAGTTCTCGGTCGAGAAGGCGTAGACCGTCAGGTGCTTGATACCGATTTCGATGGCGCCGCAAGTGATGTCGATGAGCACCGCCTCGCCCATCTTGTGACCCTCGGTGCGGTGCAGTCCCCGCTGGGTGGCCCAGCGACCGTTGCCGTCCATGACGACCGCGACGTGTTGGGGCACCTGGTCGGCAGGGATCTTGGGCGCGGCGGCCTTCGACGTGTGTTGGGGTGGGCGGGCAAACCTGCCGTTGGTGTGCGCGGGCAACTGCGGAAAGACGACCGGCCATGACGACTTGTCGGGGAAAGTCGGGTAGTCGTCAGGCGCCTGAGGCAGCTGTGGGTGGGTAGCTGTCGACGCCCGCTGTCCCTTCCTTTTCACTGCCACGGATGACATCCTGCCCGAACAGCGAAACGCGGTGCTCGGCGACCGCGCGATCGACCCGGTAGACGCGCTCGACCAGCGGCAATGTGCGGAGCTGACGCTCGAGGTGCCACTGCAGATGTGCGGCAACCAGCCCGCTGGCCTGGTTGCGGTGCGACTGCTGCGACGCCTGGGCGACATCCCAGTCGCCGTCGTGGAGCGCCGACATCAGGTCGAGCACCGCCTGCGGCGGTGTGGTCGATCCGGACGGCCGGCAGTGCACGCACACGCTGCCGCCCGCGGCGATGTGAAACGCCCGGTGCGGACCTGGCGCGGCGCAGCGGGCGCACTCGGTGAGCGAGGGCGCCCATCCGGCGATTCCCATGGCGCGCAGCAGGTAAGCGTCCAGCACGAGTTCCCACGGGCGGGTGCCATCGGCCACCGCGCGCAACGCACCGACCGTCAGCCGGTGCAGCGCGGGCACCGGAGCACGTTCCTCACCTGCCAGTCGTTCCGCGGTTTCCAGCACGGCGCACGCACAGGTGTAGCGGCCGTAGTCGCTGACGATGTCGGCGGCGAACGCGTCGATGGCCTGCACCTGGGTGACGATGTCGAGATTGCGGCCCGGGTGCAGTTGAACGTCGATGTGCGCGAACGGCTCCAGCCGCGAACCGAACTTGCTGCGGGTGCGCCGGACCCCCTTCGCCACGGCGCGGACCAACCCGTGCTCACGGGTGAGCAGGGTGATGATCCGGTCGGCCTCGCCGAGCTTGTGCTGGCGGAGCACCACCGCACGATCCCGGTACAGGCGCATCGAACCAGTTTCCCACCGTGTTCCGACAGGGGCGGTAGGCAGCGCCGGGATAGTCTCGACAATTGATGGCCCAGCCTCCCCTGCCCACCCTCACGGGCTTGCTCTACCGGCTGGCCAGTGGCGGTGTGACGTCGGTTGAGCTGGTGCGACAGTCGCTGGACGCCATCGAGGCCAGCCAACCGACGCTCAACGCGTTCCGCGTGGTGATGAGAAAGCAGGCGCTCGCCGACGCCGCAAGGGCCGATCGCAGACGCGCCGCCGGACAACAGGCCCCGCTGCTCGGAGTCCCGATTGCGGTCAAGGACGACGTCGACGTCGAGGGCGAATCCACGATGTTCGGCGCTGCGGGCCGGGTTCGATTGGCGTCGACCGACGCCGAAGTCGTGCGCAGGCTGCGCGCGGCAGGCGCCATCATCGTCGGCAAGACGAATACGTGCGAGCTGGGCCAATGGCCGTTCACCAGCGGGCCCGCCTTCGGGCACACACGAAACCCGTGGTCGCCCAACCACACTCCGGGCGGTTCGTCCGGCGGTAGCGCCGCGGCGGTGGCGGCGGGACTGGTCACGGCGGCTATCGGGTCCGACGGCGCGGGCAGCGTCCGGATTCCCGCGGCGTGGACGCACCTAGTCGGTATCAAGCCTCAGCGGGGCCGCATCTCGACGTGGCCGCTGCCGGAGGCATTCAACGGCATCACGGTCAACGGCGTGCTGGCGCGCACCGTGACCGACGCCGCACTGCTGCTCGACGCCGCGTCGGGCAATGTCGACGGCGACCGCCACAAGCCGCCGCCCATCGAGGCCGCCGAAGCCGTCGGCCGCGCGCCCGGCCCGCTGAAGATCGCGCTGTCGACCAGGTTCCCGTTCAACTTCTTCCGCCCCCGGCTGAACCCAGACATCCGGGCCGCACTGCACGCCGTCGGCGAACAGCTCACCGACCTCGGCCACACCCTCGTCGCCGCCGACCCCGACTACAAGGTCGGGATGTCGTGGAACTTCCTGTCACGGTCGACGGCGGGGCTCTTGGACTGGGCCGACCGCCTCGGCCACGACGTCCGGTTCGACCCGCGCACCATCGAAAACCTCCGGATGGGCCGGCTGCTGTCGGAGAACGTGCTGCGTAAGGCCCGCGCGAAGGAGGCCGCGACACAGCGCCGCGTCGGCTACATCTTCAATATCGTCGACGTGATCCTGGCGCCGACGACCGCGCTGCCGCCGCCGACGTTGCATCACTTCGACAAGCGCAGCGGGTTCTCGACCGACCGGGCGATGATCCGCGCCTGCCCCGCGACCTGGCCGTGGAACCTAATCGGGTGGCCATCGATCAATGTCCCCGCCGGCTTCACGGCCGAGGGATTACCGATCGGCGTGCAATTAATGGGTCCCGCCGGCAGCGAGCCGCTGCTGATCTCGCTTGCCGCCGAGCTCGAAGCGGTGAACGGCTGGGTAACCAAGCAACCCGAACCGTGGTGGACCGCGTCGAATGAAGAACGGTGACCGGCGCACACGCGTATGGTCACCAGGCATGAATGTGTGGCGTTGCGCTGGCACGATCGCGGTGTCTGCCGTGGTCGGCGCGGCCATCGTGGGCACGCCCGCGGCCGCCGCCGACAACAAGCGGCTCAACGACGGCGTGGTCGCCAACGTGTACACGATCCAGCACCAGCACGGCTGCACCACCGACGTGAAGATCAACCCGCAGCTGCAACTGGCCGCGGAGTGGCACACGGGCGATGTGCTGAACAACCGCGCGCTCGACGGTGACATCGGGTCGGACGGGTCCACGCCGCAGACTCGCGCCGAGGCCGCGGGATACCGGGGCACCGTCGCCGAGACCGTGGCGATCAACCCGGCGCTGGCGATCAACGGTGTCGAGATCATGAACCAGTGGTATTACAACCCCGACTACATGGCGATCATGTCGGACTGCGGCTACAGCCAGATGGGTGTGTGGTCGCTGAACAGCCTCGACCGCAGCGTCGTCGTCGCCGTGTACGGCAAGCCCGCCTAGCGATTTCGGCGTGGTTTCTATCGCTCAGCGACACTTATCACGCCCAATTCGCTAAAAGCCCAAGCGACCAAGCTGTTTAGGGTCCCGCTGCCAGTTCTTGGCGATCTTGACCCGCAGGTCCAGGTACACCTTGGTGCCGAGCAACTTCTCGATCTGCGTGCGGGCAGCCGTGCCCACCTCGCGCAGCCTGGCGCCACCCTTGCCGATGACGATGCCCTTCTGGCTGTCCCGCTCGACGAAGAGGATGGCGTGCACGTCGATCAGGTCGTCGCGACCCTCTCGCGGGCTGACCTCCTCGATCACCACGGCCAGCGAGTGCGGCAGTTCGTCGCGCACACCCTCCAGCGCGGCCTCGCGAATCAGCTCGGCCATCAGCATTTCCTCGGGCTCGTCGGTCAACTCGCCTTCGGGATAGAACGCAGGCCCTGGCGGTAGCTGGTCGACGAGCACGCCGACCAGCACGTCGACCTGCTCACCCGTCGTCGCCGACACCGGGACGACCTCCGTCTCCTGACCGACCAGCTCGCTGACCGCCATCAATTGCGCGGCCAACCTGTCCTTGGGCACTTTGTCCATCTTGGTGACGATCGCGACGAGTGTGGTCTTGGGCGCGACGGCCCGGATCTGTTCGCAGATCCACCGGTCGCCGGGACCGATCGACTCGTCGGCGGGAATGCACAGCCCGATGACGTCGACCTCCGAATAGGTATCGCGGACGAGGTCGTTGAGCCGCTGGCCCAGCAGCGTCCTCGGCCGGTGCAGGCCGGGGGTGTCGACGAGCACGATCTGGAAGTCGTCGCGGTGCACGATCCCGCGAATGGTGTGGCGCGTGGTCTGCGGGCGGTTCGAGGTGATCGCCACCTTGGTGCCGACGAGGGCATTCATCAACGTCGACTTGCCCGTGTTCGGCCTTCCGACGAAACAGACGAAGCCGGACCGGAACTCGCTCACAGCTCCTCGAGCCCGCGGGGAGATCGCGATTTCTGCCCAGTAGGCGATCTGTGCGCAGTTTCGGCGCTCACAGCGGCGTGCCCGCCCGATTCGTGACGATGACCGCGGCGCCCGCTGACAGTTCACGAACCGCGGCGACGCCGGCGTCGTCCGCGGATCCGCCGACCAACACCGCGGCCTCGAAGCCCGTCGCACCGCTCGACACGGCGGCGGCAACCGCGGCCTGCAGCGCGGTCAGCGTGAGGGCGTCGAGTGCAACCGGGGCGCCCGCGTAGGTGCGGCCGTCCTGATCCCGCACGGCCGCACCGCTGCCCGCCTCGGCACGGCCCATCGCACCGCGGGCCAGCGTGACCAGCTTGGCGTCCTCAGCGTCGAGCTCAGTCATCTCGCTCCTCGGGTTCGGGCGCGTTGGGGCTGACGAGGACGGTGCCGATGCGCACCCGCCCGCGATGGTCGCGGCCGCCTTCGGCACGCAGCTGCAGTCCGTCCCACGTCACCTCGGCGCCGGGCAACGGGACGCGACCGAGTTCGAGCGCCAGCAGGCCGCCGACGGTGTCGACGTCGAGGTCCTCGTCGAACTCGATGTCGAAAAGCTCGCTGAGGTCCTCGATCGGCAGCCGCGCCGACACCCGGTAGCGCTTGTCCCCCAGCTCTTCGACGGGGGCGACCTCGTCGGTGTCGTACTCGTCGGCGATCTCGCCGACGATCTCCTCGAGCACGTCCTCGATGGTGACCAGTCCGGCGATCGCGCCGTACTCGTCGACGAGCAGCGCCATGTGGTTGCGGTCGCGCTGCATTTCGCGCAGCAGCGCGTCCAACGGCTTGGAGTCGGGCACGAACACGGCCTGGCGCATCACGTCCGACACCTTGGTGTCACGCCCGCCGTTGTTCGAGTAATAGGTGCGCTGGACGAGATCCTTCAGGTACACCACGCCGACGACGTCGTCGACGTTCTCCCCGATCACCGGTATGCGGGAATGCCCGCTGCGCACCGCGAGGGAGGTCGCCTGGCCCGCCGTCTTGTCGCTCTCGATCCAGACCATCTCGGTGCGGGGCACCATCACTTCACGCGCAGGGGTGTCGCCGAGCTCGAAAACCGACTGGATCATCCGCCGCTCGTCATCGGCCACGACGCCGCTCTGCTGGGCGAGGTCGACGACCTCGCGCAGCTCGATCTCCGACGCGAACGGCCCGTTGCGGAATCCGCGGCCCGGCGTCAGAGCGTTACCGATGAGGACAAGCAGGCGGCTGATTGGCGTCAGCAGGACCGAAATCGCTTGCAGGGGAACCGCCGCGCCGAGCGCGATCGTATAGGCGTTCTGCCTGCCGAGTGTTCGCGGTCCAACGCCGATCAGAACGAAGCTGCTGACGACCATGATCCCGGCGGCCGCGATCAGGCCCCAATCCAGGCCGAGGTGCTCGTAGAGGTAGTCGACCAGCAGTGCCGTCGCGGTGATCTCGCACGCAATCCGCAGCAGCACAACGAGATTGATATAGCGCGGCCGTTCGTTGATGACACGGGCCAGCCGGACCGCGCCCGGCCGCTCGTCGCGCACCATCTCCTCGACGCGGGCGATCGACACCGTGCTGATGGCGGCGTCGATGGCCGCGAAGAGGCCACCGAAACCGATCAGCGCGATGGCGCCGAGCAGCGAACCTATGCCGGTCACGGTTCGTCGAAGAAGCGAGACTTGTCCAACAGTCGCCGATCCTTCTCGGTCTGGCGGTCCTGGTGATAAGCCTCGACCTGATCGGCCACCCACTCCTCGAGCAGTTGGCTTTGCAGCGCGAACATCTCCTTCTCTTCGTCGGGTTCGGCGTGGTCGTAGCCGAGCAGATGCAGAACACCGTGCACCGTCAGCAACGCCAATTCCTGGCCCAGCGTGTGTCCGACCTTGGCGGCCTGGTCGGCGGCGAACTGCGGGCACAGCACGATGTCGCCGAGCATCGACGGACCCGGCTCCGGCGCGTCGGGCCGACCGCCGGGCTCGAGTTCGTCCATCGGGAAGCTCATCACATCGGTCGGCCCCGGCAGATCCATCCACCGCATATGCAGGTCGGCCATCGCGGCGCTGTCGAGCAGCACCATCGAAAGCTCAGCCGCGGGATGCACTTTCATCTTCTTGATGACGAAACGGGCGACGCTTACGAGTTCTTCTTCGGAGACGTCGAGGCCCGATTCGTTGGAAACCTCAATGCTCATCGAGTCCGCCTATCGCCGCGGCCGATTGCCCGTGGCGCGCCGCTGCGCCCGGTTCACCAGCCCGGGCTCTTCGGATCTGGCGTAGGCGTCGACGATCTCGGACACCAGCCGATGCCGCACGACGTCGGCGCTCGTGAGCTCGGCGACATGAATGTCCTCGACCCCGTCGAGAATATTCACCGCGGCGCGCAGCCCGGAGTTGGCGCCGCCGGGCAAGTCCATCTGTGTGATATCTCCGGTGACAACCATTTTCGAGCCAAAACCGAGGCGGGTGAGGAACATCTTCATCTGTTCGCCGGTCGTGTTCTGTGCCTCGTCGAGAATGATGAATGCATCCTGGAGCGTTCTACCCCGCATATACGCCAGCGGTGCCACTTCAATGATCCCTGCGCTCATCAGCTTCGGGATCAGCTCCGGATCCATCATGTCGTGCAGGGCGTCGTAGAGCGGACGCAGATACGGGTCGATCTTCTCGGAGAGCGTGCCGGGCAGAAAGCCAAGGCGCTCACCGGCTTCCACCGCGGGGCGGGTCAGAATGATCCGGGTCACCTGCTTGGTCTGCAGCGCGCGGACGGCCTTGGCCATCGCCAGATACGTCTTGCCGGTGCCCGCAGGCCCGATGCCGAACACGATGGTGTGCGCGTCGATGGCGTCCACGTATCGCTTCTGGTTCAGCGTCTTCGGCCGGATGGTCTTGCCACGCCGCGACAGGATGTCGAGGGTCAGCACCTCGGCGGGCGACTCCCCCTCGGCGCCGGTGAGCATCGCGACGCTGTGCCGCACCACCTCAGGGGTCAGCGGCTGGCCACTGGCCGCGATCGCGATCAGTTCGGAGATCACCCGCTCGGCGAGCGCCACATCGGCCGGTTCGCCGGAAAGGGTGAGCGCGTTGCCACGCGCATGGATGTCGGCCGCCAGGATGCGCTCGAGCGCGCGCAGATTCTCGTCGCCGGCACCGAGCAGGCCCACGATGAGGTCGGGCGGAACATTGATGCTGCTGCGGACCGGTATGTCCGAGTCAGCGTTCGTCTCGCTGGGCGTCACCTGGGGTTTTCTGCCTGCTTTCTGGGTTCTTGCGTGTGTCGTTGCTGCCGAATACCCAGTTTACCGCCGCGAACCGGCCCGTCCCAATGCTTAACCTGCGACGACGTCGGGGCTGGCTGTCAGGCCCAGCGTGGCGTCAATGCCCCAAGTGCACCCAGTGCGACGGCCGCTGCGGTCGAGGTCCTCAGCACTGTCGGACCCATTCGCACCGCCGCCGCCCCGGCTGCGCAGAGCGCGGCGATCTCGTCGTCGGCGATGCCGCCCTCCGGGCCGATCACCAGTATCAGCGAATCAGCCTGTGCCAGAGACAGTTTCGTCAGAGGCTCGGTGGCCGACTCGTGCAACGCCAGCACCGTCGTGCCTGCGGCGACCGCCTCGCGCACGTCCGTGAGCAGCTCGTCGGTGGTCACCACGCCGGTAACCGATGGGATGTGCGGCCTGCGCGACTGACGGGCGGCCGCTCGGGCCACCGCACGCCAGCGCCGCAGCCCCTTGTCGGCCCGGCCGCCGTCCCAGCGCGCCACGCAGCGCGCCGCCTGCCACGCCACGAACGCGTCAGCTCCCGCCTCGGTGGCCAGCTCGACGGCCAGCTCGGAGCGGTCGGACTTGGGCAGTGCCTGCACGACGGTGACCGTCGGCGTCGCGGGCTCGACGATCCAGCGCTCCAGCACGCGAGCCGACAGCCGGGCCTTGGCGACCTCTTCGATCACGCAGTGCGCCATGCCGCCGGCGCCGTCACCGAGGTCGAGCTCTTCGCCGACGCGGATCCGCCGCACATTGGCTGCGTGGAAGCCCTCGTCACCGTCGACGACGGCCAGATCACCGGTTTCGGGAAGGTTGTCGACGTAGAACAGGGTCCGATGAGCGCTTGCGCGAAGAGAATCAGGCACAGCACTCATTCCGCTCTATCTGCCGGTGAAGGTCTCGCGCAGCCTGCTGAACAGCCCACCGCCCGAGCCGGCCGACTGGGTTGACTTCACCTCGGCGGCGTCCCGGGTGCGGTGCTCTTTCAGCTTGCGCAGCAGCTCGATGTCCTCGTGATCGAGCCGCGAGGGAACCACCACGTCGATGTGGGCGTGCAGGTCACCGCGCACCCCTGACCTCAGATGCGGCATGCCGCGGCCGCGCAGCGTGGTCACCGAGCCGGGCTGAGTGCCCGCGGCGATGGTGATCTCGATCGGCCCGTCCAGGATCGCGTCGATGGCGACGGAGGTGCCGAGCGCGGCGTCGACCATCGGCACCGAGACCGTGCAGTGCAGGTCGTCGCCGTCGCGGACGAAGGTGTCGTGCTGCTGTTCGTGTACCTCGACGTACAGGTCGCCCGCCGGGCCGCCGCCGGGGCCGACCTCGCCCTGCGCGGCCAGCCGGACGCGCATGCCGTCTCCGACGCCTGCCGGGATCTTGACGCTGATCTCTCGCCGAGCGCGCACCCGGCCGTCGCCGCCGCAACGGTGGCACGGGTCGAGGATGACCTCGCCGACCCCGCCGCAGACCGGGCACGGCCGCGACGTCATGACCTGGCCAAGAAGCGAGCGCTGGACCGTCTGGATCTCGCCCTGGCCGCCGCAGGTGTCACAGGCGGTCGGTGTGGACTTACCGTGTGTGCCCTTGCCCTGACACAGGTCGCACAGCACGGCGGTGTCGACGGTGACCTGCTTGGTGACACCGGTCGCGCAGTCTTCGAGGTCGAGACGCATCCGCAGCAGCGAGTCGGCGCCGGGCCGGACCCTGCCGATCGGCCCGCGGGAGGTGGAGCCGCCGCCGAAGAAGGCCTCGAACACGTCACCCAGTCCGCCGAAGCCGCCGAAGCCGTTGCCCGCTGCACCCGCCGACTCGAGAGGGTCGCCGCCGAGGTCGACGATGCGTCGCTTCTCCGGATCGCTGAGCACCTCGTAGGCGACGCTGATCTCCTGGAAACGGGCCTGTGCCTGCTGGTCGGGGTTGACGTCGGGATGCAGCTCGCGGGCCAGCTTGCGGTAGGCGCGCTTGATCTCCGAATCACTCGCGCCCTTGCTCACCCCGAGCATGGCGTAATAGTCGCGTGCCACTCCTGACCTTTCCTACCGCTGACGCGGCTTATCGGTTGCCTAAGACTTCACCTATGTACAAAGCAACCGCGGCGACATTAGCGATCGTTCCCGGATAGTCCATTCGAGTGGGCCCGAGCACACCCATGCCGCCGTAGACAGTTCCCATACTGCCGTAAGCGGTGGTGACCACCGACGTGCCCAGCATCTCCTCGGCTTCCGTCTCGTGTCCGATGCGCACGGTGACCTTGCCCGCCTCCTGCTGTGCGGCCAGCAGCCGCAGCACCACGACCTGCTCCTCGAGAGCTTCGAGCACCGAGCGCAGCGACCCGCCGAAGTCGGCCGTGTTGCGGGTCAGGTTGGCGGTTCCGCCCAGCAACAGCCGTTCCTCTGTGTGTTCGACGAGCGACTCCAGCAGCACCGTCGCCGACCGGCCGATCGCGTCCCCGAGCCCGCCTCTGCCGTCCATGTGGACGGCCAAATCGGACACCGCGACCGACGCAGCCGACAGCCGCTTGCCCTCCAGCGCCTGGCCCAGCATCTCGCGCAGCTGGCCGACCTGATGGTCGTCGATGGTGTCGCCGAGCTCGACCATGCGCTGGTCGACCCGGCCGGAGTCGGTGATCACCACAAGGAGAAGCCGCGCGGGCGTCAGCGCCACCACCTCCAGATGGCGGACGGTCGAGGTGGACAGCGTCGGGTACTGCACGATGGCGACCTGGCGGGTCAGCTGCGCCAGCAGCCGCACCGCACGCCGCAGCACATCGTCGAGGTCGACGCCGGTCTCGAGGAACCGAAGGATTGCAGACCTCTCGGACGTCGACAGCGGCTTGATGTCCTCGAGCCGGTCGACGAACTCGCGGTAGCCCTTCTCGGTGGGCACCCGGCCCGAGCTGGTGTGCGGCTGGGTGATGTAGCCCTCGGCCTCCAGAACGGCCATGTCGTTGCGCACGGTCGCGCTGGACACCCCCAGGTTGTGCCGCTCGACGAGGCTCTTCGAGCCGATCGGCTCCTTCGTCGACACGAAGTCGGCGACGATGGCGCGCAGCACCTCGAACCGACGGTCGTCGGCACTACCCATGGTGTTCACCTCCCGATCGGTTCATTTTACGGTGACGATCAGGGGCAACGCCTCCCCGCGATCGTTCGCGTGGCGGATCGACCGGTTGGTATTAGCCTCTGATCATGGTGAAGCCATCGCCACTCGGCACAACTCGAAGGATTTCGGGCAGGTGATCTTCAAGGGCGTTCTCGATGGCAAGCCGTACCCCGACCACGGGCTGACGTATCGACAATGGTCACAGATACCGCCGCGGCAGATCCGCCTCGACGAGCTGGTGACGACGACGACCGTGCTGCAGCTGGACCGCCTGCTGTCGGAAGACTCGACCTTCTACGGAGACCTGTTCCCGCACGCCGTGCGGTGGCGAGGGGTGATCTACCTCGACGACGGGCTGCACCGCGCGGTGCGTGCCGCGCTGCGCAATCGGACGGTGCTGCATGCCCGGGTGTTCGACATGGACATGCCGATCGACCAGCAACAGATGTAGCGCGCGGTGATGGCGAAATGACCTACTCCGGCAGCGCTACTCAGCGCCGCGCGGCGGCGGCTGCGAGCCGGCCGACTCGGGATCGACCTCGACGGCATACGAGGTGATCTCGGCGATCTCGTCGCCTGCGAATTCATAGATGTCGCAGCTGGCCACCGCCGTCGTACCGGATGGGCCGCTGTAGCGCGAGACGGTGTCGACGGCGACGACGTCCGAACCGGCGGCCACGACACAGCGGTCGTAGGTCGTCGTGGTGTCCTCGAGGCTGCCCGCCGTCTCGCGGCACGTCTGCCGGACCGCGTCGGCCCCCTCCAGAACCATGTAGCCGACGATCGTCCAGCGCACATTCTTGGCGAGATACCCGAGCGCCTCGTCGAATCGATGCTCGGAGAATGCGCGCGCGATGACGGCCGGGTCGAATGCCATGAGCCGACCGTACTTCTATCGCACGGTCGTGACGGCCAAAGGCTCGTGTGTCCCGCTCACCCTGATGTCGACGGTGTGGATCTTGGCGGTGGGGATGGCCGTCGACGCCGCCAGCCCGCCCGCGTGATCGCTGGCCGGTCGCCACGTGCCGACCGCCGACTCGACACCTTCGATAGTGGTCACGACGATGTCGTAGGCGGGCGCGGCCTTGGCCCAGTCCTCGACGTAGTCGCACGTCCAGTCCAGCCGCGTGCCCCATTTCTTCTCCGTGACGGCGAGCGCTGCGTTGATGCCGCCCTTCACCGTCGGCTGCATGGCCTGCATCGTGACCTCATCCGCCGGCGGGCCCTGCCGCGGCAGCACGGCCGCGCCGAACGCTCCGGCCCCGATCGCCACCGCGGCCGCACCCGCGAGACCGACGGCGAGCATGCTGCGGCGCGACCGACGCTGTTGCCCGGCCGCCGCGAATGCCAGCGACGGCATCAGATCCACCGTGGAGGCCTCGGCGGGCACGTCACCGGCGTGCTCGGTCAGCGCGATGGCCTCGTCGCAGCTCAGCATGTTGAGGATGCCGGGCAGCCCCGCCAGCTCGGTGAGCGCCGCGGCCCGCTCTGGGTTCGAGGCGAGATATGCCTCGTAGGCATGCCGGTCGTCTCGGCTCAGCGCACCAAGAACGTACGCGGCGTCCCATACCGCGATGTCGTCGATCATCGAACGACGCCCCTCTCCTGCAAAGCGATTCGCAACGCGCGCAACGCGTAGTGCAGTCGGGACTTGACCGTGCCTTCTGGAATCCCTTCGTGCGCAGCGATGTCGGCGACGGTCTGGCCGAGATAGTAGGCACGCACGACCGCGACGCGATGGTCAGCGGACAGCGCCATCAACGCATCCGACAGAATCCACTTGTCGAACGCGGGCCCGATCTCATCCGGGGACGATCGTTCGGGAACCGATTCAGTCTGCAATTCGCGTGCGTACCTTGCACTCCGGCGATCGTCGATCACCTGGTTGCGGGCCACGGTGAACAGCCAGGCCCTGATCCCGTCGCTGCACTGCTGCAGCAGATCGGGCTTACGCCACAGCCGCAGCAGCGATTCCTGCACGACGTCCTCGGCGAACGCCATGTCGCCCCGGGTGAGCCGCAGTACGTACCGCAACAGCGCATGGGCGTGCGCGTCGTGAATCGCCCGCAGGAGTGCAGCCTGGTCGGGGTCGGTCATGATTTTGATGCTCCGCGCGTGCCCTTTGCATCTACTGTGAATTTCCTTGTGAACACGAGACAGAGCGCGGAAATCGTTCACCGATGCATGAATCAGTCGAGCACGGTGCGCACCACGGCGTCGGCCAGAAGCCGGCCGCGGTCGGTGAGCACGAGCCGATCGGACACGGCCCGCAGCAAGCCGTCGCCGACGGCGATTCCAGCGCGGTCACGCTCCCGATCGCTGAGCGAGTCGACAGGCAGGCCGCGTCGCAGCCGCAGCCGCAGCATCACGTCCTCGGTGTGTGTCGCGTGGGAGTCGAGCTGTTCGAAATCGGCGACCGGTAGCAGCCCGTCGGACAGAGCTTGCGCATAGGCGTTGGGGTGCTTGACATTCCACCAACGGGTCGATCCGACGTAGCCGTGCGCCCCCGGCCCTGCGCCCCACCACTCGCCGCCATCCCAGTAGCCCATGTTGTGCCTGCACTCGCCACCGGGCCTGCTCCAGTTGGAGACCTCATACCAGTCGAAGCCCGCCGCGCGGAGCCGTCCGTCGGCAAGCTCGTAGCGACGCGCAACCACGTCGTCCTCGGTGGGCGTGATCTCGCCGCGGCGCGCCCGACGGCCCATCGCGGTGCCCTCCTCGATGGTCAGTGCGTAGGCAGAGATGTGATCAACGCCTCCTTCGATCGCGGCGTCGATCGACCGTTTCAGGTCGTCGTCGGACTCCCCCGGCGTGCCGTAGATGAGGTCGATGTTGACGTGTTCGAACCCGGCGGCGAGGGCTTCGCGTGCGGCCGCAGGCGCCCGGCCCGGCGAATGCACCCGGTCCAGGGTGGCCAAAACGTGCGGCGCGACCGACTGCATGCCCAGCGACACCCGTGTGTAGCCGGCGGCACGCAGTGCGCGAACAGCTCCGGCGACGTCGATTCCGGGTTGGCCTCGGTGGTCACCTCGGCGCCGGGCGCGAGTACGAAGTGCTCGAGGACCGCGTCGAGGACTCCCGCAAGCCCACCGGCACCAAGCAGCGATGGCGTTCCGCCGCCGACGAACACCGTCTGCAGCTCCGGAGCCGCTCCTGCGGCGACATCCGGCACAGGAGCGGCCAGCAGGCGGGCGGCCATGGCCAGCTCGGCACGAAGAGCGGCCAGCCAGCCTTCGGGGTTCGCGCCGCCCAGCTCGGCGGGCGTGTAGGTGTTGAAGTCGCAGTATCCGCAGCGCGTCGCGCAGAACGGGACGTGAATGTAGATGCCGAACGGCCTGCCCTGCGTCGGCGCAAGGCCGGGCAGGTCTGCAGGCTGCGTTCGGACTGTCATGCGACCAGTCTCCCAGAGGGCTTTTGCTCAGCCTGAGCGCAAATCTGTCCCGGTTAGGGCATATGTCGGTGTCCGTGGCACAATTGGGCACGTGACCGCCGCCCGCATCTTCCCCCAGCGCGTCTCGCTGGTGGCACGGCGGCATGTCGACTTCAAGCGCGTTTGTACCTGTTGTTGTCTGCCTTGATGTCGTAGACCTGCCCACCAGTACTTCAGCTGGCCGCCGGATCTGCGCCGCCGGACAGCCACCGGTGAACAGCGCGCCCGACGGCCGGCTCCCCGAAGGAGCCCATTCGATGACCACCGCGAAGCCAAAGCCTGCGAAGCGCAAAGGCGAGGGCCAGTGGAAACTCGGTTACCGCGAGCCGCTCAACCCCAACGAACAGGTCAAGAAGGACGACAACCCGCTCAACGTCCGCGCCCGTATCGAAAACATCTACGCCAAGCAGGGCTTCGACTCCATCGACAAGCAGGACCTTCGTGGCCGCATGCGGTGGTGGGGCCTCTACACCCAGCGTGAGCAGGGCTACGACGGCACCTGGACCGGCGACGAGAACACCGACATGCTCGAAGCCAAGTACTTCATGCTTCGCGTCCGGTGCGACGGCGGCGCGCTGTCGACCGCCGCACTGCGCACGCTCGGCGAGATCTCAACGGAGTTCGCCCGCGACACCGCCGACATCTCCGACCGGGAGAACGTCCAGTACCACTGGATCCAGATCGAGGACATGCCCGAGATCTGGAAGCGGCTCGCCGAGGTCGGCCTGCAGACCACCGAGGCCTGCGGCGACTGCCCCCGCGTGGTGCTGGGCTCGCCGTTGGCCGGCGACTCCCCCGACGAGGTGCTCGACGCGACGCCCGCGATCGACGAGATCGTGCGCCGCTACATCGGCAAGCCGGAGTACTCGAACCTGCCCAGGAAGTTCAAGACCGCGATCTCGGGCCTTCAGGACGTCTGCCACGAGGTCAACGACGTCTCGTTCATCGGGGTCAATCACCCCGAGCACGGGCCCGGCCTCGACCTGTGGGTGGGCGGCGGCCTGTCCACCAACCCGATGCTGGGCCAGCGAGTCGGCGCATGGGTGCCGTTGGACGAGGTGCCCGACGTATGGGAGGCCGTGGTTTCGGCGTTCCGCGACTACGGCTACCGGAGGCTTCGCGCCAAGGCCCGGTTGAAGTTCCTGATCAAGGACTGGGGCGTCGAGAAGTTTCGCCAGGTGCTCGAGGACGAGTACCTGGGCCGCAAGCTGATCGACGGGCCCGCGCCGGACCCCGTCGTGCACACGATCGACCACGTCGGTGTGCAGAAGCTCAAGAACGGACTCAACGCCGTCGGCGTCGCGCCGATCGCAGGCCGGGTTTCCGGCACGATCCTGTCGAAGGTGGCCGACCTGGCCGAGGCCGTTGGTTCGGATCGGATCCGGTTCACGCCGTACCAGAAGCTGATCGTCCTCGATGTGCCCGACGACAAGGTCGACCAACTCGTGGCCGACCTTGACGCCATTGGCCTGCCGTCGCGGCCGTCGCACTGGCGCCGTAACTTGATGGCCTGCACGGGGATCGAGTTCTGCAAGCTGTCGTTCGCCGAGACCCGCAAGCGCGCGCAGGTGCTGGTGCCCGAGCTGGAGAAGCGGCTCGAGGACATCAACGCCCAGCTCGACGTGCCGATCACGGTCAACATCAACGGCTGCCCCAACTCGTGCGCCCGCATCCAGGTCGCCGATATCGGGTTCAAGGGCCAGATGGTCGACGACGGTGACGGGCCGGTCGAGGGATTCCAGGTCCACCTTGGCGGCAGCCTCGGCCTCGACAGCGGTTTCGGCCGCAAGCTGCGGCAGCACAAGGTGCTGTCGAGCGAGCTCGGCGACTACATCGACCGGGTCGTTCGCAACTTCGTGAAACAACGGGAGCAGGGCGAGCGTTTCGCTACGTGGGCGGTACGAGCAGACGAGGCGGACCTGAGGTGACGGCGATGAGCGCTTGCGCGAAGTGGGGGCACCACCCCCCCGAAGGGCAGGGGGACGGAGAACGATGACCGAGACAGACCTGCAACAGCTGGCCGAGCGTGGTGCGGCCGAACTCGACGGCGCCGGCGCGGACGACCTTCTGCGCTGGACGGACGAGCACTTCGGCGGCGATTACGTGGTCGCGTCGAACATGCAGGACGCGGCGCTGGTTTCGATGGCCGCCAAGGTGCGACCGGGCGTCGACGTGTTGTTCCTGGACACCGGCTATCACTTCGTGGAGACCATCGGCACCCGCGACGCCGTCGAGGCCGTCTATGACGTCAACATCGTGAACGTGACAGCGGAGAACAGCGTCGCCAAGCAGGACCAGTTGTTCGGCAAGGACCTGTTCGCCCGCGAGCCCAACGAGTGCTGCCGGATGCGCAAGGTCGAGCCGCTGGGCAGGGCGTTGCAGGGATATTCGGCCTGGGTGACCGGTATTCGTCGGGTCGAGGCGCCGACGCGGGCCAACGCGCCGTTGATCAGCTGGGACAAGGCCTTCAACCTGGTGAAGATCAACCCCATCGCCGCGTGGACGGACGATGACCTGCAGGCCTACATCGACGCCAACGACATACTGGTCAATCCCCTTGTCTTCGAGGGCTATCCGTCGATCGGATGCGCACCGTGCACGTCCAAGCCGGTTGAGGGCGCCGACCCGCGCAGCGGCCGGTGGGCGGGCTCGTCGAAGACGGAATGCGGACTGCACGCTTCGTGACTTCTCTCGTCCTGACGGCGCACGGTAGCGCGGACCCGAGGTCCGCCGACACAACGCGTGCGATCGCCGAGTGCGTTCGCCGGCTGCGTCCGTCGCTCGATGTTCGGGTCGCGTTCTGCGAGCAAAACTTTCCGAACCTGCGCGCCGTCCTGCCGACGGTGCCCCGCGGTGCGGTGGTGGTTCCGCTGCTTCTCGCCGACGCCTATCACGCACGGGTGGACATTCCGGCTTTGATCGACGAATCCGGTGCCGATGTGCACCAAGCTGATGTCCTCGGCGAGGACGACCGGCTGATCCATGTGCTGCGCCAGCGGCTCGAACATGCCGGAGTGTCGCGACTCGATTCCGAGGTCGGCGTATTGGTCACCGCAGTGGGATCGTCGCGCCAGGAAGCCAACGCCCGCACCGAAGCGGTGGCAGACGAGCTCACCCTGACGACGCGCTGGACGGCAGCCACAGGATTCGCCACCGGCCCACACCCTGGTCTGGCCGAGGCTGCGGAACTGCTGAGGCGACGCGGTGCCAGCCGTCTGGTCGTTGCGCCGTGGTTCCTGGCGCACGGCAAGATCATCGACCGCGTCGCTGAATTCGCCCGCGCACAAGGGATTCCGATGTCATCGCCACTCGGCGCGCACCGCCAAGTGGCCGAAACGGTGCTCGATCGCTTCGATCTGGCACTCGCTACACGCGCCGCGGCCTAGCGTCTCGAGTGGTCGCGTCACGACCGCTTTCGCAGTCGGCAATAAATTCTCGCTGAGCCTAGATCTCCACCAGGTATTTCCCAGCCGGTACTAATACCGGTGTGACTACCGCGCGCTCTGACGACTCCTGCTGTCGCTGAACCATTCTCCGTTTCGTCTCAGCTACAGAAAGTCTCACAGTGTCGGTGTTCGTAGATATCGCCCCCGACGAGTCGCACGCCGACTCGCCGACAGCCGTTGCGTCCACGAACAAGTGGCGGGGCAGGCTTACCCGCGCGGCGCTGCCGGTGCTGTCGCTGATCGTCTTCTTCATCGTGTGGCAGATCGCGGCTGCCAGCGGCATCTGGAACCAGACGTTCGTGCCCTACCCGAGCACGGTGTGGCGCGCCTTCATCGATGTCTCGACCACGCACGACGGTGTCCGCGGCTACGCGGGATACCTGCTATGGGAGCACCTGTACATGACGCTTCGCCGCGTACTCGCCGGCGTTGTCATCGGTGTGGTGCTCGGCGTGCTGCTCGGGCTGGTGATGGGCTCGGTCAGCTGGGTGCGCAGCGTGCTCGAACCGTGGCTGACGTTTCTGCGTGCGCTGCCGCCGTTGGCCTACTTCTTCCTGCTGGTGATCTGGCTGGGCATCGACGAGGCGCCGAAGATCACGCTGCTCGCACTCGCCGCCCTGCCACCCGCCGCAGTTGCGACCACGGCCGCCGTGGTCGCCGCGCCCGTCGGACTTCAGGAGGCGGCCCGCGCGCTCGGGGCGTCGCGTCGCGAGGTCATCCGCGACGTCGTCGTGCCATCGGCTCTGCCCGAGACGTTCACCGGCATCCGGCTCGCGGTCGGTATGGCGTACTCATCGGTGGTCGCCGCCGAACTGTTCAACGGCATCCCGGGCATCGGTGGCCTGGTCAAGGACGCCAGCAACTACAACAACACCCCAGTCGTTCTGGTCGGCATTTTCGCCATCGGAATATCCGGCCTGATCATCGACGGTCTGCTGCGCGCCATCGAACGGCGCGCTGTCCCCTGGAGAGGAAAAATCTAGATGAAATTCAAGGCTCTTATTGCTGCACTGGCCGCGACCACGTTGGCGTTGGCGGGCTGCTCGGTCAACCAGCCGGGTCAGCAGGCCGACAAGCCGACGATCCGCATCGGCTACCAGACCTTCCCGAGCGGGGACCTGATCGTGAAGAACAACAAGTGGCTCGAAGAGGCGCTGCCGGACTACAACATCAAATGGGTCAAGTTCGACTCCGGCGCCGATGTCAACACCGCGTTCATCGCCAAAGAACTCGACTTCGGCGCTCTGGGCTCCAGCCCGGTGGCGCGCGGATCTGTCGGCACCGCTGAACATCCCGTACAAGGTCGCATTCGTGCTCGACGTGGCCGGTGACAACGAAGCGCTGGTGGCCCGCGACGGCACCAACATCAACTCAATCCCTGAGCTGCGCGGCAAGCGGATCGCCACACCGTTCGCCTCGACAGCGCACTACAGCCTTCTCGCCGCACTGTCGCAGAACAACCTGACCCCCAGCGATGTTCGGCTGGTCGACCTGCAGCCGCAGGCGATTCTCGCGGCCTGGGACCGCGGCGACATCGACGCCGCCTACACCTGGCTGCCGACGCTCGACGATCTTCGCAAGTCCGGCAAGGATCTGATCACCAGTCGCCAACTCGCGAAGGACGGGAAGCCGACGCTGGATCTCGGTGCGGTGGCCGACGATTTCGCGTCCGCACATCCCGAAGTCGTCGATACCTGGCGCCAGCAGGAAGCGCGCGCGCTGACGACGATCAAGGATGACCCTGACGCTGCGGCCAAAGCCATCGCCGCCGAGATCGGGCTGACGCCCGACGTGGTCGCAGGCCAGCTCAAGCAGGGTGTCTACCTGACACCGGAAGAGGTAGCTTCGCCGGAATGGCTTGGCTCCGAAGGCAAGCCGGGCAACATCGCGGTCAACCTGCAGAGCGCGTCGCAGTTCCTCGCCGATCAGAAGCAGATTCCGTCGGCGGCGCCCCTGACCACGTTCCAGGAGGCCATCTACACCAAGGGACTTCCGGGTGTCCTCAGTCAGTGACCTGAAAGTCGCAGCCCGACAACGGGATAACGGTGGTGTCCGAATCGCCGGTGTGTCGCACCGCTACGGTAAGGGAAGCAACGAGGTCACCGCACTCGGCCCGGTGGACCTGACCGTCGAACCCGGCTCGTTCCTGGTTCTGGTCGGCGCGTCGGGCTGCGGCAAGAGCACGCTGCTGCGACTGCTGGCCGGCTTCGAGTCGCCAAGCGAGGGTTCGGTGCAGATATCGGGGACCGCCCCGACACCGGGCGTGACAGCGGGTGTGGTGTTCCAGCAGCCCCGGCTCTTCCCATGGCGATCCGTCGCTGGAAACGTCGATCTGGCCATCAAGTACGCCAAGGTGCCGCGGGAGCGGCGTGCAGAACGGCGCGCCCAGTTGTTGGAACGCGTCGGCCTGGAAGGCACTGCCGATCGCAAGATCTGGGAGATCAGCGGGGGTCAGCAGCAACGCGTGGCGATCGCGCGCGCTTTGGCAGCAGAGACACCGCTGTTCCTGCTCGACGAACCGTTCGCAGCGCTCGACGCGCTGACCCGGGAGCGGCTGCAGGAGGATGTCCGTCAGGTCAGCGCCGAGTCCGGCCGCACCACCGTGTTCGTGACGCACAGCGCCGACGAGGCCGCGTTCCTCGGATCACGCATCGTGGTGCTGACACGGCGCCCAGGGCAGGTCGCACTCGACCTTCCGGTCGACCTGCCGCGCGGAAAGGTCGACGCCGACGAACTCCGCCGCTCCCCCGAATACGCGGATCTACGCACCGAAGTCGGCCGTGCCGTGAAAGCGGCCGCCGCGTAGTAAGACTCACGATGACTCCAGATGTGGTATTGCAGCGACACTGCGCCCTACGGTCTCCCTAACCTATCGACTCACTCCATCGAAGGATGGTCCCCCATGTCCGAAATAACCGCCGCTCCTGACGCTTTGAGCGAGGAGCCGCCAAGTCCGGTACGCAGACTACGCGGCAACCTGGGCGTGGCCTCGATTGTATTCATGGTGGTGGCCGCCGCCGCACCGCTCGGCGTGATCGGCGGCGTCGTACCGCTCGGCATCGCCGCGGGCAACGGCGCCGGCTTCCCGGCGACGTTCGTTGTCTCGACGGTCATCCTGTTGTTCTTCGCCGTCGGATTCACCGCGCTGACACCGTATGTCGAGGACGCGGGCGCATTCTTCTCCTACGTACGCACGTCGCTGGGCTTCCCGGCCGGCATCGGTATCGCATTCGTCGCGCTGGTCAGCTACGTGGCGATCGAAGCCGGCGTTTACGGCCTGCTCGGTCCGGCGGGCGGAGTGATCGTCGAGCTGTTCGGCGGCCCGGCTCTACCCTGGTGGGTTTTCGCGGCGGTCGCATTCGCCGTCACGACCTTCGTGGGCTACCGCAACATCGAGTTGTCCAGCCGGGTGCTGGCCGTGCTGCTGAGCGCCGAGATCGCGATCGTGGTGGTGCTGGATGCGGTGATCGTCTTTCAGGGCGGTGACCACGGGCTGTCGAACGGCATCGTCAACCCGAGTGCCATCTTCTCCGGCTCGCTGGGTATCGGGCTGCTGTTCGCGCTGATCAGCTATGTCGGCTTCGAAGCCACTGCAATCTTCCGGGATGAAGCCAAGACTCCGGATCGCACCATCCCGCGCGCCACCTACATCGCCCTCATCCTGATCGGCGTGTTCTACGCGGTGACCAGCTGGGCGCTGATCTCGGGCTGGGGCGATGAGGAAGCAGTAAGCCGGGCAACGGATTCCGGCTCCACCTTCCTTGCCGACACCGCGCAGCGCTACATCGGCGTCGTCGGTACCGACATCATCACGGTGCTCTACTTCACCAGTCTGTTCGCCTGCATCCTGTCGTTCCACAACGTGGCGTCGCGCTACATCTTCGCCCTGTCACAGCGTGACGTGCTGCCCGAGTCGTTGAGTCGCCCGCACGACCGGCACGGCTCGCCGCATTCCGCGTCGCTGTGGATTTCGGGTGTGGTTGCAATCAGCATCATCGCGGCAGTGGTGTTCAAGCTCGATCCGGCCGCCCAGTTCTACACGTGGTTCGCCGGTGCCACCACGGTCGGTTTCGTCGTGCTGCTGATCGCCACATCGGTGGCCGTCTTGGTGTACTTCGCCCGCGACCGTCGCGGTTACTCGCAGTGGCGGGTGCGCATCGCGCCCGCGCTCGGTCTGCTCGGCTTGGCCCTCGGACTGGTCCTGATCGTGGTCAACCTGAAGGACCTGGTGGGCGGCTCCACCATCCTGGGTTGGGCCATCGTCGGACTGCTCGTCGTCGCGTTCGTAGCGGGTGTCATCGTCGGCAAGCGGGTCGGCGACAACACGGTGCCGCAGCCATGACGTACACCGTCAATTCAACGTCGACGAAGGAGGGTGTGCAGTCGGCTCCCGAAAGGGAGCTGCGCAACGCGCTTGTTGACGGGTCGTTGACCGAGATCGAGATCGCGTGGAGTGACCCGTTCGGCCACGCGCAGGGCAAGCGGATCCCGGCATCACAATTCCTCAACCGTGCAAGCGGCACCGGATTCGCCTTCTGTGAAGCATCTTTGGGCTGGGACACGGTCGGCACGGTGATCGACTCGCTGCGGCTGACCAACTGGAGCGGCGGGTATCCCGACGTTTATGCCGTTCCTGATTTCTCGACGTACAAGCCGTTGCCGTGGCGGCCGCGGGTCGGCCACGTCATCTCCGACATCGTCGCGCACGACCGCAGTCCGTCGCTTCTCGATCCCCGCGCCGTGCTCAAGAAGGTGCTGGCACGTCTTGCCTCGCTGGGCTTCACCGCCAAGATCGGCGTCGAGTTCGAGCTGTACCTTCTGAACCTGGACGGTTCCGCGTTCCAGGACGACATTCACGCCTACTCGCTGGAGAACGCCAACGCCCTGGATCCGGTGCTCAGCGACCTCTACGACACGTTGAGCGAATTCACGGCCCTGGAGGGTATCCAAACCGAGTACGGCCCTGGGCAGATCGAGACGAACCTGGTCTACACCGACGCGCTGGAAGCCGCCGACGACGCGACCCGGCTCAAGTACGCCGCCAAGGAGGTGGCGCGCAAACACGGCAAGATCGCCAGCTTCATGCCCAAACCCTTCACCGAGCATTCGGGAAGTTCGCAGCACCTGCATATCTCGCTGTGGCGCGGTGACGAGCCGGCCTTCGCGCCCGACGACGGAGCCGAGAACGAGCTTGCCCTGCACGCGATCGCAGGCCTGCTCGAACACTTACCGTCGATCACGCTGTTCGGCGCGCACTCGGTCAACGCCTACAGACGATTCACTCCGGACTCCTTCGCGCCCGCCACCGTCACGTGGAGCCGCGACAACCGCAGCGCCGCTGTGCGGTCGCTGATCGAGCCCGATCCGTCCGCCACTCGGATCGAACTGCGAAGCGGCGCCTCCGACGCGAACCCGTACTGGTTGATCGCATCTGCCCTGGCCGCGGTCGTCGCAGGGCTGGAAGCCAAACGCAATGCGCCGCCCGCTATCGGCGGCAACCTCTATACCGAAGGTGTTCCGTTGCCTGAATCGCTGGGTGTGGCAATCGAACTGGCCACGCGCGACGACACCATCCTGGAGATACTGGGTGCCGACTCGGTCCTCGACTTCGCGGCCTTGGCCCGCAGCGAGTGGGCGGAGTACTCCAACGAAGTCAGCGACTGGGAACGCCGGCGCTACCTGAACCGCTCGTGACCGCTCCACATGCCGATGTCGCCGGCCGGGCGGCTCCGAGGTTCGGGGTATGGGCACCGGTATACGGCAATCACGGCGCCCGGCATCATCCGCACGACGCGCCCGACGCGAGCTACCGTCGCACGCGCGACCTGCTGTTGCGAGCCGAGCGCGCCGGTTTCGACTCCACCCTTCTCGCACAGCACGTCATCCATCCGAGCAACACCGAAGACGCCGTGCTCGAGACGTGGTCGACACTGGCGGCGCTGGCTGAGGCCACTTCCCGCATCGAGTTGATCGGTGCGGTCAAGCCACTCCTTTTCAACCCGTTGGTCTTTGCGAAGATCGCCGCCAACATCGCTGACATCGCCGACGGCCGACTCGCGGTCAACCTCGTCACCGGTTGGTTCCTGCCCGAGTTGGAGGGGCTGGGACTGGACCCTCTCGATCACGACGACCGCTACGCGTACTCCCGCGAATGGCTCGGCATCGTCCGCGAATTGTGGACCGGCAAGCATGTTCCGATAGGCGCCCGCGGCGGCCAGCCCGCGCTGGTGCGGCCTACCCCGGCCAATCCACCTGCGCTGTACGTCGGCGGCGAGTCCGAGCCCGGCCGCGCGCTGGCCGCCGAACACGCCGATGTGTTCTTCATCAATGGCCGCCCGCTTGCCGAGACCGTGGAAGTCATCGAGGACCTGCGCTGGCGCCCCAGGGAAGGCGCGCCGCTGCGATTCGGCCTATCGGCCTTCGTGATCGCCCGCGACACCGAGGCCGAGGCCACCGCCGAGCTGGAGTATCTGCAGTCGCTGTCCGACGCCGAGACCCGCCCCGAGATCTCCGGCGGCACCGACCCGAAGACCCAGATGTACAAGGTGTTGTCAGGTACCAAACGCATCGGTTCGAATGGCGGCACCTTGGCCGGTCTGGTCGGCAGCTACGAGCACGTGGTCGAGCGGATCCAGGCCTTCCACGACGCCGGAGTCGAGTTGTTCATGCTCCAGTTCCAACCCATCGAGTCGGAGCTGGACCGGTTCGCCGACAAAATCATCCCCCAATTCCGATGACACGGGAGTCGACATGACCGTCACACGCGAGCCCGTCACGCCGCGAAAGCCGTTCTCCGATAAGCCACTCGGCGGAACCGTCGAGGAGCGGCTCGCCCGGTTACCCGAGCTGGTTACCGCGCTCCGTCGTGACGACCCTGCGGCCGAGCGCGATCGGGTTCTGCAGTACGAGGCCGTCGAGTCGATCCGGCGGACAGGTGTGCTCAACCTCCGGGTACCGACCGAATTCGGCGGGCCAGGCGGCAAAGCACGCGACGTACTGTGGGCCGTGATTCAGATCGGCCGCGGCAGTTCGAATGTGGCACAGGCTCTTCGGTCTCACTTCGGATTCTCCGAACGTCTGCTCAGCAACAGGGCGACGCGCCAGGAAGCCGAGGAATGGTTCCCGCGCGTGTATGCCGGCATCGTCGTCGGCAACGCGATCACCGACGCGGCCGGTCGGGCCCCGTCGAGTGCCGACACCAAGGTGCTGCCCGACACCGACGGCGTGCTGCGCCTCAACGGTTACAAGTTCTACTCAACCGGCACACTGTTCGCCGATGTCATCGCGGTGTCTGCGCTGGACGCAGAGGGTCGAGACGTACAGGCGATCATTCCGGCGGACCGTGCAGGCGTCGAATTGTTCGACGACTGGGACGGATTCGGTCAGCGGACCACCGCCAGCGGAGGCACCCGATTCACCGACGTCGAGGTGCTTCCCCACGAGGTGGTCACGGTATCCGAGGGCAACACACTGGGCCACGCGACCGCCTTCCTGCAGCTGTATCTCGCGGCGGTGGCGGTGGGCATCGCGTACGCCGTGTTCGACGACGCCGTCGAATACGTGCGCACGAAGGCCCGCCCCGCATCGCATTCCGTGGCAGACAGCGCTGCCACCGACCCGTTCGTATTGGAGGCCGTCGGGGAGATCTCGGCTGCGGCGGCATCGGCAGAAGCCATCGTGTTGACGGCTGCCGACGCCATCGACCGCCTCGTCGACGAGGGCCGGCAGAGTTTTCCCGACGCGCTCGCCGACGTCGCCGTCACAGTCGCCAAGGCGCAGCTCGTCGCCGAGCGGCTGACGATCGCGGCGGCCGGGCGACTCTTCGACACCGGGGGTGCATCGGCCACCGCCCGCTCGCTGAACCTGGACCGGCACTGGCGCAATGCACGCACGATCGCCGGGCACAGCCCACTGGCCTACAAGGCTTATGCGGCAGGCAATTACGCCGTCAACGGGACATGGCCGCCCGCCAACGGCTACTTCTAGTTGCGCGAGCAGACGCTAAAGTTCGGAAAAGCGCAGGTGAGTTGGGGCATTTGCGTCTGCTCGCCAGGAGAACTCAGGCCTTCGTCAGCGCCTCGTTGTCGTCGGCTTCGTCGGCTTCGTCGGCTTCGTCGGCCTCGTCGGCTTTCGGCAGCTCGGTCCCGCCCGGCAGCGTCGGCACCCGGGTGGCCCGGACGTAGACGGTGTCTCCCTCTTTGAGGCCGAGCGCCTCGGCGTCGCCGCGGGTGATCTGCGCGGTGAACGGGATGTTGTTCGATGCCGCGGTGAGTTCGACGCGAACCTCGAAACCCAGCATGACGATGCGGTCGATGGTGGCCTTCAGCACGCCGGTGGCCTGTACAGAGTCGTCGGTCGTCGCGATCGCCATGTCGGGGTTGCGACCGACGCGAATATCGTGCGGCCGCACCAGGGTTCCGTTGAGCGACGACACCGCGCCGAGGAAGGACATCACGAAGGCGTTGGCGGGTGTGTCGTAGACGTCTGTCGGAGAACCGACCTGCTCGATGCGCCCCTTGTTGAGCACCGCGATCCTGTCGGCAACGTCTAGCGCCTCGGCCTGGTCGTGCGTGACCAGCACCGTGGTGACGTGCACCTCGTCGTGCAGTCTGCGCAGCCACGCGCGCAGATCCTCGCGGACCTTTGCGTCCAGCGCACCGAACGGCTCGTCGAGCAGCAGCACCTGTGGGTCGACGGCGAGCGCGCGGGCCAGCGCCATGCGCTGCCGCTGCCCGCCGGACAGCTGGTTGGGATAGCGGGTCTGAAAGCCGGCGAGGCCGACGACCTCGAGTAGATTGTCGACCTTCTCCTTGATCTCGGCCTTCGGCCGCTTGCGGATGCGCAGGCCGAAGCCGACGTTGTCGCGCACCGTCAGATGTTTGAACGCCGCGTAGTGCTGGAATACGAAGCCGATGCCACGCTTCTGCGGCGGAATGTGCGTCACGTCTTCACCATTGATGGTGATCGTGCCGGTGTCCGGCTGGTCGAGGCCGGCGATGGCCCGCAACAGCGTCGACTTGCCCGACCCGCTGGGCCCGAGCAGCGCGGTCAGCGAGCCCGACGGCACGTCGAAGTCGATGTTGTCCAGGGCGGCGAAGTCGCCATAGCGCTTGTTGGCGCCCCGCACTGTGATCGCAGTCGTCATATCAGCGTCTCCTGGCCTTAATTATCCGTTTTGGCGCGGCGCGCGTCGAGGATCACCTGAGCGATCAGCACGATCACCGCGACGCTCATCAGCAGTGTCGACACGGCATACGCGCCGTACTCGGCGCCGCGGTTGTACCGATCGGCTACCAACAGTGTGAGGGTCTGGGACTGTCCCGGAAGGTTTGACGACACCATGATGACCGCGCCGAACTCCCCAAGGGTGCGCGCGACGGTCAGCACGACGCCATAGGTGAGCCCCCAGCGGATGGACGGCAGCGTGATGCGCCAGAACGTCTGCCACCACTGCGAGCCCAAGGTCGCAGCGGCCTCTTCCTGGTCCGTGCCCAGTTCGTGCAGCACCGGCTCGACCTCACGGATGACGAACGGGACGGTAACGAAGATGCTGGCCAGCACGATGCCCGGGAAGCCGAAGATGATCTTGAAGCCCAGGTCGTTCTCGACGAAGCCGAAGAGACCGGCGGTGCCCCACAACAGGATCAGCGCCACGCCGACGACGACGGGCGAGACGGCGAACGGCAGGTCGATGACCGCCTGCAACAAGCTCTTGCCACGGAACCTGTTGCGGGCCAACACCAATGCCGTCGGCACGCCGAAGAGAACGTTGAGCGGTACCACGATCGCGACGACGAGAAGCGAGAGCTGCAGCGCGGATAACGCCGCAGGCGTGGTGATGGACTCGAAGAAGGCGCCGATGCCGGGCGTGAACGTGCGCCAGAGGATCAACCCGACCGGCACGATCAACAACAGAAGGAGATATCCGAGCGCGGTGAAACGCAGCAGGTAACGCACCCCTGGAGAGACATTCACTGTGCCAGCTCCTCACGCTTGGCAGCCCGTGACCCGATGCTGCGCAGAATGAACAGCACGACAAATGAGATCACCAGCAGCACAATCGAAATGGCGGCCGCGCCGGTGCGGTCGTCGTTTTCGATCAGTGTCCGGATCCACTGCGACGACACCTCGGTCTCGCCGGGCACGGCGCCGCCGATCAGCACCACCGACCCGTACTCGCCGATCGCCCGGGAAAACGCCAGTCCCGCACCGGAAAGCAGAGACGGCAGCAACGCGGGAAGGATGACGAGGGTGAAAATGGTGCGGTTGTTGGCGCCCAGCGACGCCGCCGCCTCCTCGACCTCGCGGTCGAGTTCCAGCAATACCGGCTGCACCGAGCGCACGACGAACGGCAGGGTGACGAAGAGCAGCGCGATACCCACGCCCCACTTCGTGTGCTGCAAGTGGATGCCGACGGGGCTGTTTGGCCCGTAGAGCGCCAGCATCACCAGGCTGGCGACGATCGTCGGCAGCGCGAACGGCAGGTCGATGATCGCGTCGACCAGTCGCTTACCCGGAAACTCGTCTCGCGTCAGCACCCAGGCCACAAGCAACCCGAAGACCAGGTTGATCACCGCGACCGCGATCGAGATGGTCAGCGTGACGCGGAACGACTCGATCGCCGCATTCGATGTCACCGCGGTCCAGAACGCGTGCCAGCCACCGCCTGCGGACTGGAACACGATCGCCGCCAGCGGCAGCAGCACGATGATGGACAGCCACGTGGTCGCGACACCCACCCGCAGCGACGTGCTGCCGTACCGGCTCTTGAAGAAGCCGCGAGGCGGCCCGGCCTCACCGTCGCCGGTGAGCTCTGGCCGGGTCGCCTCAGGGTCGAGCGCAGCTGTCATCCAGTTGCCTGCTTGTAGATCTTGGTGATGGAGCCGTTGTCCTTGTCGAACAACGCAGGATCGACCGAGCTCCATCCCCCGAGGTCGGCGATGGTCCACAGCTTCTGCGGCGTCGGGAAGTCATTCGCGAAGTCCTCGGCGACCGACGGGTCAACGGGCCGGAACCCCGCCTGCGCCCAGATCTTCTGCCCCTCCTTGGTGTACAGGAAGTTCTTCAGCGCAGTGGCCTGGTCCAGATGGGTGCTGGAGGTGACGACCGCGACGGGGTTCTCGATCTTGAAGGTCTGCGGCGGGTTGATGTGCTCCACCGGCTTGCCCTGCCGCTCGACGTTGATCGCTTCGTTCTCGTAGCTGATCAGCACGTCACCTGTGCCCTGGAGGAACACGTCGGTGGCTTCGCGGCCGGAACCGGGCCGCGTCTTGACGTGCTCGGTGACGAGCTTGTTGACGAAGTCCAGCCCGGCCTGCTCGTTCTGACCGCCGTTGCTCTTGGCGGCGTACGGCGCCAACAGGTTCCACTTCGCCGAGCCGGAGCTCAGCGGGCTCGGCGTCACCACCTCGAGGCCCGGCTGCAGCAGGTCGTCCCAGTCCTTGATGTTTTTCGGGTTGCCCTTGCGGACGACCAGCGAAACCACCGAGCCGAACGGGATGCCCTTGGTGGCGTCGGCATTCCAGTCCTTGGCCACCTTGTCGGCCTTGACCAGACGCGTGACGTCCGGCTCGACGGAGAAGTTGACGATGTCGGCGGGCTTGCCGTCGACGACGGCCCGCGACTGATCACCGGAGGCGCCGTAGGACGTCGTCACCGCGACGCCCTTGCCCTCCTCGGTGGCCGCGAAGGCGGGGATGATCTTGCTCCAGCCGGGTTCGGGCACCGCGTAGGCGACGAGGGTCAGCGTCGTTTCGGCACCCCCGCCCTGATCGCCCCCACCGGCGACGTCGCTGGATCCGCCACCGCACGCCGCAAGCACGGTCGCTGTCGTGGCGAGCGCGGCGGCGTGCAACCAGGCTTTACGGATGTTCATGGATGACCTTTCCTTGCAGGGACCTGACGGAAGTCCGCCACGACGGCAAGGTGAAGGATCAGTACCTGGGCACAGGGATAGCCGCTACCGACACCAAACCGCGGACGGGTGGATCTAGCGACAACAACAGACATCAGCGACAGCTGGGAAACCCACGGCAATGAGGACCAGGATGTGGCCGCTCTTGTTGCCGGACGCTGTCTGCATGGCGCGAAGAATAACAGAGTCGCCGAGGAAATGATCAGTCGGGGCTTAGCCGACCTAACGAGTCAGCAGCCACGTGACAACCACCAACACCACAAGGATGACCAGCACCAACGTCACCCGAGACCGCGGCATCGGTGTCATGGCGACTCGTCATCCTGGTGCCGCACCCGGCGCAGCAGGCGAATGCTGTTGCCAAGCGCCCCGTCCAGCAGGATGGCGAGCCCGTAGGCCAGCGCCAGCACCACGGGCATCACGACGGCGGTCTGGGCGACGAAGCCGAGCCCCGATAACCACAGCTCAACACCGTCCCACCAGTTGAGGAAGCCGCCCACCCGGCCAGCCTACGTCCGACCTCTGCCCAGACACCTCCCCGCCTGCGCCCGACGCTGTGCCAGCTAACGCTGGACACACCCGGCGACAAGTGGACGCCGGGCAGGTTGGCAGTCGATGATGTCCGCATGGTTTTGCAACAGAATGAAGAGGTCGGCGAGGCCCCCGCGCCGTTGAACGTGACGGCCCCGGTGCCCTACGCGCCGAGCGGAACGTTGCGGAACCCGTTCCCGCCGATCGCCGACTACGCGTTCCTCTCCGACTGCGAGACCACATGCCTGATCTCGTCGGCCGGTTCGGTGGAATGGCTGTGCGTGCCGAGGCCGGACTCCCCCAGCGTGTTCGGCGCGATCCTCGATCGCGGCGCAGGCCACTTCCGGCTCGGGCCGTACGGCGTCTCCGTGCCCGCCGCGCGCCGCTACCTACCGGGCAGCCTGATCCTCGAGACCACCTGGCAGACCCACACCGGCTGGATCATCGTGCGCGACGCGCTGGTGATGGGCCCGTGGCACGACATCGAGTCCCGGTCACGCACCCACCGCCGCACCCCGATGGACTGGGACGCCGAGCACATTCTGCTGCGCACGGTGCGATGTGTAAGTGGCACAGTCGAGCTGGTGATGCAGTGCGAGCCGTCGTTCGACTATCACCGCAACAGCGCCAGCTGGGAGTACTCCGCTCAGGCATACGGCGAGGCGATCGCGCGGGCCACAAAGGATCCCGACTCGCATCCGACCATGCGGCTGACCACCAACCTGCGCATCGGCTTGGAGGGCCGCGAAGCGCGCGCCCGCACCAGGATGAAGGAAGGCGACAACGTCTTCGTTGCCCTGAGCTGGTCGAAACACCCTGTGCCGCAAACCTATGACGAAGCCGCCGACAAACTGTGGCAGACCAGCGAGTGCTGGCGGCAGTGGATCAACATCGGCGACTTCCCCGACCATCCGTGGCGGTCGTATCTACAGCGCAGCGCGCTGACGCTGAAGGGCCTGACGTACTCCCCGACCGGCGCCCTGTTGGCGGCGCCGACGACGTCGCTGCCGGAAACACCTCAGGGCGAACGCAACTGGGACTACCGCTACGCCTGGGTGCGCGACTCGACCTTTGCGCTGTGGGGCCTCTACACCCTTGGCCTTGACCGCGAGGCGGACGACTTCTTCGCGTTCATCGCCGACGTCTCCGGCGCCAACAACGGTGAACGCCATCCGCTGCAGGTGATGTACGCCGTCGGCGGCGAACGCACCCTGGTCGAGGAAGAACTACGCCACCTTTCCGGCTACGACAACGCCCGCCCGGTACGGATCGGCAACGGGGCATACAACCAGATGCAGCACGACATCTGGGGCACGATGCTCGATTCGGTGTACCTGCACACCAAGTCGCGCGAGCAGATTCCAGAGAACCTGTGGCCGGTGCTCAAGCAACAGGTGGAGGAGGCGATCAAGCACTGGCGCGAGCCCGACCGCGGAATCTGGGAGGTGCGCGGCGAGCCGCAGCACTTCACGTCGAGCAAGATCATGTGCTGGGTCGCGCTGGACCGGGGGTCCAAGCTCGCCGAACTCGAGGGCGAGAAGTCCTACGCTCAGCAGTGGCGCGCGACCGCCGAGGAGATCAAGGCCGACATCCTGGCCAACGGCGTCGACTCCCGCGGCGTGTTCACGCAGCGCTACGGCGACGACGCACTCGACGCCTCGCTGCTGCTGGCGGTGCTGACCCGGTTCCTGCCGCCCGACGATCCGCGGGTGCGGGCCACCGTGCTGGCCATCGCCGACGAGCTGACCGAGGAGGGGTTGGTGCTGCGCTACCGGGTGGAGGAGACCGACGACGGGCTGGCAGGCGAGGAGGGCACGTTCACGATCTGCTCGTTCTGGCTGGTGTCGGCACTGGTCGAGATCGGCGAGATCCACCGGGCCAAGCACTTGTGCGAGCGGCTGCTGTCGTTCGCCAGCCCCCTGCACCTGTACGCCGAGGAGATCGAGCCGCGCACCGGACGGCATCTGGGCAACTTCCCGCAGGCATTCACCCACCTGGCGTTGATCAATGCGGTGGTGCACGTCATCCGCGCCGAGGACGAGTCGGACAGCTCCGGCGGGTTCCAGCCCGCTAACGCCCCGATGTAGGCGCCCTTTACTTCGCCGCGGCGTTGTTGACGATGTCGATGGCCATCGTCGCCGCCTCGCCTGCGACGTTGTAGGCGCAGACCCAGGTCTCGACGGTCAGGTTGGAGGCCGCCGCGAGTGCGTGCTGACACCCCCAGCCGTCGGCATCCTCCTGTGTCGCCATCTGTGTGATCAGACCTTCACCATCGGAGACGTCGCCGAACTCCCACAGCGAGCTGGTGTCCTCGGTGTCCACCGCGAGAGACGACCCCGCGCACTTCGCCCAGATCGACCTGGATTTCTCGAGGAACCGGTCGGCGTTACTTGCCTCCGGGTAGATCACCGCGGTCTGCTCGACCCAGTGGTCGTTGTCCTCGTCGGGTTCGCGGGCCACGATGTCGCGCACGGCCGTCCACCCGCTGCCTTTGTAGACGGGCTCCTCCGCGCCGAACATCGCGCCGAGGCAGTCCGGGTCGGACACCTTGTCCGACGAATCGGTCATGTCATCCATGTCGCTGGTGACCTCGAGAGCCGTCGTCCCCATGATGTCGTTGATCTCGTCGATGGGGAGCAGCACCTTGTCCAGGGCCGACTCGTCAAGGAGCGGCACATCCGTCGGCACCGTCTTCGCGTTGCGCACCGCGGTGCCGGAAACGGTACTCACGCAGCCGGACAACGCCATCGCGACCACGATGACGATCCCGGCGAACAGCGCCCGCGCGGTCATTTCTTCGGCTTGTCGCTCGCGGCGTCGCTCGACAACGCCGCAACGAAGGCCTCCTGCGGAACATCGACGCGCCCGATGGTCTTCATCCGCTTCTTGCCTTCCTTCTGCTTCTCCAGCAGCTTGCGCTTGCGCGTGATGTCGCCGCCGTAGCACTTCGACAGCACGTCCTTGCGGATCGCGCGGATGTTCTCGCGGGCAATGATTTTCGAGCCGATCGCGGCCTGCACCGGAACCTCGAACTGCTGGCGCGGGATGAGCTCCTTGAGCTTGGTCGTCATCTTGTTGCCGTAGGCGGCCGCCGAGTCCTTGTGCACGATCGCGCTGAACGCATCGACGGCCTCGCCCTGAAGCAGGATGTCGACCTTGACGAGATCGGCTGCCTGTTCGCCGGACTCCTCGTAGTCGAGGCTGGCATAGCCGCGGGTGCGCGACTTCAACGAGTCGAAGAAGTCGAAAATGATCTCGCCCAGCGGCATCGTGTAGCGCAGCTCGACGCGCTCCGGGGAGAGATAATCCATGCCGCCCAGCTCCCCGCGACGGGACTGGCACAGCTCCATGATGGTGCCGATGAACTCGCTCGGCGCGATGATCGTGGTCTTGACCACCGGCTCGAACACGGTGCGCACCTTGCCTTCCGGCCAGTCCGACGGGTTGGTGACGACGAGCTCGCTGCCGTCGTCCTTCTCCACGCGGTAGACGACGTTGGGCGACGTGGAGATCAGGTCGAGGTCGAACTCTCGCTCCAGCCGCTCCCGGGTGATCTCCATGTGCAGCAGTCCGAGGAAGCCGCACCGGAAGCCGAAGCCCAGCGCCACCGACGTCTCCGGCTCCCAGACCAGTGCCGCGTCGTTCAGCTGCAGCCTGTCGAGCGCGTCCCGCAGGTCCGGATAGTCTGACCCGTCAACGGGATACAGGCCCGAGTACACCATCGGCTTGGGTTCGCGGTAGCCGGTGAGCGCCTCGGTGGCGCCGTGCCGCGCCGTCGTCACGGTGTCGCCGACCTTCGACTGGCGGACATCCTTCACGCCCGTGATGAGATAACCCACCTCGCCGACGCCAAGGCCGGCCGACGGCTTGGGATCGGGCGACACGATGCCGACTTCCAGTAGTTCGTGATGGGCGCCGGTGGACATCATCCTGATCCGTTCGCGCGGCAGGATCTTGCCGTCGACGACGCGGACGTAGGTGACCACGCCGCGGTAGATGTCATAGACCGAGTCGAAGATCATCGCACGGGTCGGCGCATCGGCGTCACCCTGTGGCGAGGGCACCTCCCGCACGACGTGGTCGAGCAGGTCGGCGACTCCATCGCCCGTCTTGCCGGACACCCGAAGCACGTCGCCGGGCTCGCAGCCGATGATGTGGGCGATCTCGCCTGCGTAGCGGTCGGGGTCGGCAGCGGGCAGGTCAATCTTGTTCAGCACCGGGATGATGTGCAGGTCGCGGTCCAGCGCCAGGTACAGGTTCGCCAGCGTCTGCGCCTCGATGCCCTGGGCGGCGTCGACCAGCAGCACCGCACCCTCGCACGCCTCGAGTGCGCGCGACACCTCGTAGGTGAAGTCGACGTGGCCGGGTGTGTCGATCAGGTGGAGCACGTAGTCGGTGCCATCGACCTTCCACGGCAGCCGGACGTTCTGGGCCTTGATGGTGATGCCGCGTTCCCGCTCGATGTCCATCCTGTCCAGGTACTGCGCGCGCATGTCGCGGTCGGCGACCACGCCGGTGAGCTGCAGCATCCGGTCGGCCAAGGTCGACTTGCCGTGGTCGATGTGGGCGATGATGCAGAAGTTCCGAATCTGCGCCGGCGCGGTGAAGGTCTGGTCGGCGAAACTGCTTATGGGAATCTCCTGGTCAGGCTTTGTATAGCGGGCGTGCTATGCCCATCAAGGGTATCGAGCGACCGGCACGGCGACACAATCGCGCGCGTTTCGCTTCACCTATGCTGCGAATATGGCCTCGCAGTGGAAGACCTTCCAGCGCTTAGCTGAGCACCTGGTGTTCAACGAGGCGCCCAGGGTCATCCGCCAGCTGCAGCGACCCGAGACCCTGCCGCGCAGCATCCAGCAGGGCATCAAAGCGGGCATCGACGCCCTCACCGGCGTCGCGGACGAGTCGAGGCCGGCGATCACGGCGGGTCGGCCGGTGACGGACAACAGCGTCCCCACCGCACAGCGGGCCCGCAAGATCGTCTATGCGCCCGATCTCGACGGCCGCGCAGATCCCGGCGAAGTGGTCTGGACGTGGGTGGTCTACGAGGACGACCCGTCGCGCGGCAAGGATCGTCCGGTGTTGGTGGTCGGCCGCGAGCGTCGCACCCTGCTCGGCCTGATGCTGTCCAGCCAGGAGCGCCACCACGACGACCGCGAATGGGTCGGTATCGGTTCGGGCCCCTGGGATTACGAGGCGCGGCCCAGTTGGGTGCGGCTGGACCGGGTGCTGGACGTGCCCGAGGAGGGTATCCGCCGCGAAGGCGCGATCCTGGAGCGCGAGACGTTCGAGATCGTCGCGACACGGCTGCGCCGCGACTACTCGTGGGGCTGAGTCAGCGCGGGGAGCGCCACATCGGCCACATCTTCGGGCCGTCGGGTATCTGGATCTCGCCGTTCTGCTCGAAGCCGAACCGGCTGTAGTACGGAATCAGCTCTTCCTTGCTCGCCTCGAGGTATGCCGGCGCCCGCTCGCCGTCGCAGCGGTCAAGACGCGAGCGCATCAGCGCCTGACCGAAGCCGGCGCCCCGCACGGTCGGGTCGCTGCCGATGACCATCAGATACCAGTGCGGTTCCTCGGGATGAGCCTCTTCCATGGCCCTGCCAAGGGCCTGGGTCTGCTTGCCCCGCGACCGGAAGTGCCACGCCAGCGTTGGCATCATCTGCAGCTCTTCCCATCGGGACGACTTGCGCTGACCCGGCGGATCCCACAGCGTCGCCGCGCCGATGGCTCCGTCGCGGCTCGCCACCTCTGAGCCCTTGCGGGAGAGAAAATGGTGCCTGGTCAGCGTCGCGAACATCGGCGGCAACGCCTTCGCCCTTGCCTCATCGTCGGGCAGCATGAAGACCATCACCGGGTCGTCGTAGAACGCCCGGGCCAGCACTTTCGACAGTGAACGAACGTCGGCCCGCTCGGTGGGCCGTAGTTCGATCTCAGCCACGGGTGATGTAGTCCTGCAACGCCCGCTGCTCGGTCTCCAGCTCCTCCATCCGCTGCTTGACGATGTCGCCGATGCTGACGATGCCCACCAGGCGGTTGTTCTCCACGACAGGGATGTGCCGGACCCGCTTGGTGGTCATCAGCGCGGTGAGGTGGTCGACCGTGTCGGTCGGCGTGCAGGTCGCAACCATCGTCGTCATGATCTCGGACACCGGGAGTCGCAGCAGGTCGCCGCCGTGTTCGTGCAGCTTGCGCACCACATCGCGCTCCGAGACGATGCCGACGACACCGTCGGTGGACACCACGACCATGGCGCCGATGTTGTTCAGGAAGAGCTCGTTGAGCAGCCCGGAGACCGAGGTCTCGGGGGTGATCGTCGCCACCGTGGCGCCCTTGGTACGCAACACGTCCGCGATTCGCATCGTCGCCTCCATCGTGACCCAGTTCACATCAGGTTAGGTCCAACTCGGTCGGGGGGAAAGCATCTTCGCCGGAACAGCCGCGCCGCGTTGTCGGTTGGAGGAGCGTAGAACCGCTGTCGAGACGAGGAATGAAAGCATGACTAACAAACCCGCTGACGTGCCCGCCGTGACCCTTGGTGACCAATTGACGGTCAGTGCAATCGGTTTCGGAGCGATGGCGTTGACGCCGGTGTACGGCGAGGTCGACGACACCGAATCGCTGGCCACGCTGAACAGCTGCATCGATCTCGGCGTGACGTTCATCGACACCGCCAACGTGTACGGAGGCGGAAACAACGAGCGGCTGATCTCCAAGCTGCTCGCCGACCGTCGCGATGAAGTCACCCTGGCCACGAAGTTCGGCATCGCGAGCAACCCGGCCGACCGGGCGGCGGGAGACTTGGTGGCGCACGGGGACGCCGCGTACGTGCGCACGTCCATCGACGAGAGCCTGTCGCGGTTGGACACCGACGTCGTCGACCTCTATTACATGCATCGACGTGACCCGTCGGTGCCCATCGAGGAGACCGTCGGCGCGATGGCCGAGCTGGTGACCGCGGGAAAGGTACGCCACCTCGGGCTGTCGGAGGTCACGGCCGACGAGTTGCGCGCCGCGGTCGCGGTGCACCCGATCGCAGCAGTACAGAGCGAGTGGTCGATCTGGAGCCGCGACGTCGAGGCCAATGTCGTGCCCACCGCCGCCGAACTGGGAGTCGGTTTCGTTCCCTACTCCCCGCTGGGGCGCGGCTTCCTGACCGGCACGGTGCAGTCGGCCGCCGACCTCTCATCGACGAACGACTTCCGCAAGACCATGCCCCGCTTTGCCGAGGGCGCCCTGGACGCCAACCTCGCGGTGGTGCAAGTCGTGACGTCGGTCGCAGAGGCGGCGGGCGCGACGGCCGCCCAGGTCGCGCTGGCGTGGTTGAGGTACCGCGCCGAAGCCCTCGGGGTGGCGTCGGTCCCGATCCCTGGCACCAGGCGGGCCGCCCGGGTTGAGGAGAACCTCGGGTCCTTGTCGGTGTCGCTCGACGCTGATCAGCGCGCTGCGCTGGATGCGGCCGCAGATGTCGTGTCCGGGAGCAGGTTCCGCGATATGAGCTGGGTGTCGGCGGGCCGCGAGTAGTCCATCACGGTGGCATGGACCGCCACGAGCCGAGATGGTGGATGGCAAACCCGTCGAAGAGCGGCTGCCGCAGGTGGTCGGAGACGGCGGTGAGTTCCCTGCGCATCACCGCCTCGCCGTCGTCGCCGAACGTCGTGGTGCTCGGTATGGCCGCCGTGGGCGGCTGTGTCTCGACGCCGATTCGGTAGGGCCTGCCTTGCTCGTCGCAGAGCCGCAGAAGATCACGGGTGTCGGCGAGGATGCGCGAGGACCGATCGCGGTATCCCAGCACGGTAACCGAATCACATTGCTGCACAACATGACCGACCACGTCGCGGTGCTCCTGCACCAGCCACGGCACAAGGTCCACCGTCAGCGGCGCGATTTCGGTCATCTCCTCCACCAGGGTGGCGTAGGAAGCCATCAACTCGCGCGACGCCTCCGGCCAGCGCGTCGACGCCCACGGCTCCACATCGAGGTGGACGCCGTCGAACACCGCGTCGGTGGTCGCGCGAAACGCCCAATTCAACGCGGTGTCGTGGTCGAGCGCCCATGTCGGGTCGCCGCCGAGGCACGACACCGCAATTCCGTTGGCCCGCAACGCCGCGGTGAGCGCCGCCGTATGGTCGTCGACGCCGCGCAGCGGTACCGCGACGTACACCTCGCGGAGTCCGCGTGCGGTTACGAATGCGACGACGTCGCGGATGTCGGTCGCCTGCCACAGCCACGTCGCGACCGCATCCGCCGGATCCGCGTTCACCCGCATCACGTTAGGCAATTTCTGGCGATATGGCCCGCGCCCGACTCGTCAGCGGGAAGGGTGTGTCACATGATCGAGGTCACCCTGCTCGGCACGGGCAGTCCCATGATCGATCCCAACCGCGCCGGTCCGTCGACCTTGGTGCGGGCGGGCGACCAGACGTTCCTCGTCGACTGCGGCCGCGGCGTGCTGATGCGGGCTGCTGCGGTCGGCGTCGGCGCCGCCAACATCTCCGCCCTGCTTCTGACGCACCTGCACAGCGACCACATCACCGATCTGTCCGACGTGATCACGACGCGGTGGGTGACGACGTTTGTCCGTACTCCGCTGCGGGTGATCGGACCGCCTGGAACTGCGGCGGTCGTCGATGCGACGCTGAACGCGCTGGCCCCGGACATCAGCTACCGGATCGGCCATCATCCCGACATCACCGAACCGCCGACCGTCGAGGTCGAAGAGGTGACCGAGGGTGTGGTGTGGGCCCGCGACGGCGTGCGCATCACCGTGGCGCCGACCGATCACCGGCCGGTCGAACCGACGATCGGGTTCCGGGTCGAGTTCGATGGGGCTTCTGTGGTTCTTGCCGGCGACACCGTGCCGTGTGCGAGCCTCGACACACTCGCCGCAGGCGCGGGTGCTTTGGTGCACACCGTGATTCGCAAGGATCTCGTCGAACAGATGCCGGTGCAACGCATCAGAGACATCCTCGACTACCACTCGTCGGTCGAGGAGGCCGCCGCCACCGCCGAGCGGGCCGGTGTGGGGATCCTTGTCCTCACCCATTACGTGCCGGGCATCGCGCCAGGGCAGGAGGACGACTGGCGTGCGCTGGCGGCGACGGCCTTCAGCAGGCAGATCGAGCTCGGCGACGACCTGCTGCGCGTCGAGGTACACCCCGGCGTGTGCCGAGGCCAGGGTTAAGCAACCAGTGCGCGCAGCGCCTGCGCGGCAGGATCGTGCGTCATGACGGTGAAGTGATCGGCGTCGACGTCGGTAGCGGTGAGCGTTTTGACCGTCGATGCGATGTCGGCGGCGACATCGTCGGGGACCACCAGCCCGCCGTTGAGCGGTAGACGGCACCGCACCAGTGCGACGGGCATGGTCAGGTCCCGCCAGGACCGCGGCCAGTCGTGACCGGCGGCGTCGCGCCCGTCTTCCAGGCAGGCCGCCTTGCTGGTCCGGCGGAACTCGTATGCGTAGTAGCGACGCCAGAAGTCGGTGAACGGACGGATCGGGCTCACGGCCTCGACAGCGTCCACATACTCGTCGGCGGTCGGCAGGTCCAGATCGAGCCGATTGAGGCCGGCGATGACCGCCGCGACGGCACGCTCGTCGGATCTGCCCGCGTGGTCGATCAAGCCGAGGCGGCGGATGCGGCCCGGTTCCAGCCGGGTCGCGACGATCCCGATCAAGGCCCCGAGCGACCAACCGATCCAATCGAACTGTTCCTGCCCGAGAACCGTTGCCGCCTCGAACATGTCGCGGGCGTGGGATTCCAGGCCATAGGTTCCCGGCGCTGTGTGTTCGCTTCCGCCGCGGCCGCGAAGGTCGACCGCGACCACCTGATGCTCGCCGTCGGCGACAAGAAGGGGCGCAAGGTAGTCGAAGCCGTGCATGTTGGCCGACAGACCGTGGACTGCTAGCACCAGCGGTGCATCGGGCTCCCCGAACCGTTGAGCGCGCAGTCGTCCGGAAGCCAGGTCGAGATCGAATTCCACCGACATGAAATTCAGGCTAGCGGAGCGGATCCACGCGCTAAGCCAGCCGGCTGATTTCCACCACCACGTCGAGGTCCGTCGAGCCCTCCCCCGAGTAGACGCCCTTCAGTGGGGAGACGTCCGAATAATCCCGGCCCACACCGACACTGATGTACTGCTCGTTGATATCGGCGTCATTCGTCGGGTCATAGTTCCACCAACCGCCCGTCCACGCCTGAATCCACGCGTGGCTCTGACCGTCGATGGTGTCGCCCACCGAGGCTTCGTGGCTGGGATGCAGATAGCCTGATACGTATCTCGCTGGAATTCCCATGCCACGCAACAGAATCAACGTCAGATGGGCGAAGTCCTGGCAGACGCCCTTGCCTTCCCGGTGAGCATCGAGTCCGGAGGAGTGCACACCGGTGGTTCCCGGCACGTACTCCAGCTCACTGTGCACCCAGCTTGCGGCCGCGGTCACTGCCTCCAGCGGGTCGTGATCCTTCGCGATCTTCTGACCCACCCTGACGATGCGCTTACTGGTCGGCGTGTAGTGCGTCGGACCGAGCACTTCGTCGAATTGGTCGATCACGCCCTCCGAACTCAGGTCGTCCCAGCTGACAGTCTCCTCGGGGAGCTGGTCGCGGTCGGTCTCCACGACCGATGACGAGGTGACCTCGAGTTCGGTGTGCGGGGCGTGCAGGTCGAAGGACGTCACCGCGGTGCCCCAGTAGTCGACATAGCGATACGAGCGCGTCGCGGGAACGGTCTCCACGCGGTTGAGGATGACGTTCTGCCGAGAGTCCGACCGCGGCGTCAGGCGTGCCTCGTTGAACGATGCGGTCACTGGTGACTTGTACGCGTACCCGGTCGAGTGCACCACCCGTAGGCGCCACATCTAGACCTCACCTTCCTCGATGACAAGCGACCCGTTACGGCCCGCATCCGTCCACGCCACCCACGGCGCCGAGTGGAAGTACTCCAGCGCCAACGCTTCTCCGACGTCGCTGCACGTCTTCTGCAGGCCGGCGAGCCGGCTTTCGAGCGATTCCAGCAGCACGCCGGGACGCAGGAACTCCAGCTCGCTGCGGGCCCGGCCAAGCAGCCGCTGGGCTTCGGCAGTGGCGCCGACCCGGTTGAGCGCGCGGTGGTGCAGTTCGTCGAGGCTGTGCTCGGCCAGCCGAAGCGAATAGAACACCGACCGCGGGAACAGACGGTCCAACAGCATGAACTCGACGACGCGGACTGCGTCGAGCACGCCGCGATAGGTGCGCAGATAGGTGTCGTGCGCACCGGCGGAGCGCAGAACCGTGACCCAGGCGGGCGAGGAGGCGCTGTCCCCGACGCGGGAAAGCAGCAGCCGCACCGTCATGTCGACTCGTTCGATCGCACGACCGAGCACCATGAAGCGATAGCCGTCGTCGCGGGACAGGGTCGAGTCGGCCAGCCCGGCGAACATCGCCGCACGGCCCTCGACGAAGGACAAGAACTCGGCAGGCCCCAGACGCTTGGCAGCGCGCTCGCGCTCGGGCAGCGCGTTGTACGTCGTGTTGAGGCACTCCCAAATCTCGGTGGAGGTGACTTCACGTGCACCCCTTGCATTCTCGCGCGCGGCCGAAATCGACTCGACGATCGAGCAGCCACCGTTGGTGTCACGGCTGAATGCGACCAAGTCGGTCAAGGACCAGACATCGAGCGCCTGTCTTTCCGGCGGCTCGATACCGAGCACCCGCAACAGCGTGCGGGAAGCCTGGTCGGGGTCGACGCTGGAGTCTTCGAGCAATTGATGGACCGTGACGTCGAGAATGCGGGCGGTGTCGTCGGCGCGCTCGACATAGCGGCCGATCCAATACAGCGATTCAGCGTTGCGGGCGAGCATATTTCATCACCGCCTGCTGTTGTTGCTGCTGCTGGCTCTGGCCGGGACCCGACGATTGCGACTGCTGTTGTTGCTGCTGCGCCGACGAGTCAGCGTTCTTGTCGCCCTTCGCCCCCTTGGGCGCCTTGGGCAGCTTGCGGACCAATTCGGCGGCGGCCAGCTCGCGGTCGGCCACCGACGCGCGCGATGCCAGCACCCAGGTGTCCTTCGAGCCGCCGCCCTGGCTGGAGTTGACCACCAGCGAGCCCTCCGGAAGCGCGACGCGGGTCAGGCCGCCGGGAAGCACCCAGACATCGTCGCCGTCGTTCACCGCGAACGGCCGGAGGTCGACGTGGCGCGGCGCGAGCTTGTCGTCGATCTGGGTCGGCACCGTGGACAGTTGCACGACCGGCTGTGCGATCCAGCCGCGCGGGTCGCTGCGGATCTTCCTGCTGATCGTGGCGAGCTCTTTCTCAGAGGCGTTGGGTCCGAAGACGATGCCGTAGCCGCCGGAGCCTTCCACGGGTTTGATCACCAGCTCGTCGACGCGGTCGAGCACCTCCTCGCGTTCGTCGTCGAGCCAGCACCTGAAGGTGTCGACGTTGGCGACCAACGGCTTCTCGCCGAGGTAGTACTCGATGATCGTCGGCACGTACGTGTAGACGAGCTTGTCGTCGCCGACGCCGTTGCCCACTGCGCTGGAGATGACGACGTTGCCTGCGCGCGCCGCGTTGAGCACGCCTGCCACACCGAGCACGGACTTGGGATTGAAATGCATGGGGTCGAGGAAGTCGTCGTCGATCCGGCGGTAGATGACGTCGACCTGGCGCTCACCCTCGGTGGTGCGCATGTAGACGGTGTTGTCGCGGCAGAACAGGTCGCGCCCCTCGACGAGCTCGACACCCATCTGCCGGGCGAGAAGAGAATGCTCGAAGTAGGCGGAGTTGTAGACACCGGGCGTCAGCACCACCACGGTCGGGTCCGCCTCGTTGGATGCGGCGGCGTTGCGCAGCGCCCGCAGCAGATGCGAGGAGTAGTCGCCCACCGCGCGCACCCGGTGCGTGGCGAACAGGTTCGGGAACACGCGCGCCATGGTGCGGCGGTTCTCCATCACGTAGGAGACGCCGGACGGTGAGCGCAGGTTGTCCTCCAGCACCCTGAAGTTGCCTTGCGCATCGCGTACCAGGTCGATGCCTGCCACGTGGATCCGCACACCGTTGGGCGGGACGATGCCCGCGGCTTCGCGGTGGAAGTGCTCACACGAGGTGACCAGCCGGCGCGGGATGACACCGTCGCGCAGGATCTGCTGCTCGCCGTAGATGTCGGCGAGGTACATCTCCAGCGCCTTGACGCGCTGCCGGATGCCCTTCTCCAACCGGGACCACTCGGCAGCGGAGATCACCCGTGGCACCAGGTCCAACGGGAACGGCCGTTCCTGGCCCGACAGGGAGAACGTGATGCCCTGGTCGATGAAGGCGCGACCGAGGGCGTCGTTGCGTGCTTCCAGCTCAGAGGCATCAGACGGGGCGAGCTCGGCGAAGATGCCCTTGTACGGCCCGCGGACGTTGCCCTGCGCGTCGAACATCTCGTCGAAGGCTTCGGAGTAGCTGCCCAGGTGGTTGTAGCCGTCGAAGATGCCGTCGTAGCGGGCGGTTCGGCGGCCATTGCCGCGCGCGGATTTCGCGGTCTCGGTCGGCAATGTTCGAAGGCTCACGCTTGACATGCTGCCCCAACTGCTGCGTTTCCGCAGGCCAGTGGCGTCCGCTTCTTGACCACTTTGGGCTTTTACCCGCTGCGCTGGTAATCTGAACCCTCGCTGCCCGCGCGACGGGCGTCAGACTTTGCCCAACACCACTCAAGATTTAAGAAGGAACTAGCGCGTGGCCAACATCAAGTCGAAGGTAAAGCGCATCCACACCAACGAGCTTGCCCGACTGCGTAACCAGTCAGTGAAGTCCTCGCTGCGCACGGCCGTCCGCTCGTTCCGTGAGGCCGCCGATGCAGGCGATAAGGAAAAAGCCGCCGAGCTGCTCGAGTCGACCAACCGCAAGCTGGACAAGGCCGCCAGCAAGGGCGTCATCCACAGGAACCAGGCTGCGAACAAGAAGTCGGCGCTGACGCGCACGTTCAACAAGCTCTGAGTCAGCGATCCTCGGCGACGAGTTCCGCCACTTTCCGCACCGCCGCTTCCAACGCATAGTCGGCGTCGGCCGCTGCGCCCTTGACGTCCGCATTGAGCGTTGCGACCAACTGCATGGCCTTCGCGACCGATTCCCGCGACCAGCGCCGCGCCTGCTTCTGCGCCTTCTGCACCCGCCACGGCGGCATACCCAATTCGGATGCCAGCCGGTAGTGGTCGCCTGACAACGGCCCGACCCGCGCGATCGTGTGCACCGCCTCGGCGAGGGCATCGGCGAGCACGACCTGCGGCTCGCCGCTCATCATCGCCCATCGCAACGCTTCTGCGGCCCCCGCGACGTCGCCGACCACTGCCTTGTCGGCGATGTCGAAGCCCTTCACCTCCGCCTTGCCGCTGTGATAGCGGCGCACCGCGACCGCATCCACGGTCCCGTCGGTATCGGCGACCAGTTGAGAGCAGACCGATGCGAGCTCGCGGATGTCAGAGCCCACGGCGTCCAGCAGGGCGGTCACGGTGTCGTCGGAGACCTTGGACTTCAATGCACGGAACTCACCACGCACGAAATCGGCGCGCTCGGATGCCTTGGTGATGCGGGCGCAAGGGTGAACCGTCGCGCCGAGGTCCTTCAGTTGGCCGGCCAGCGCCTTGGCGCGTCCTCCCCCGGAGTGCACGACGACGAGCAGCGTGCCGTCCGGCAGGTCTGCAGCCGCGGTCTCGATGAGGGCCACCGCCTCCTTCCCGGCTTCGGCGGCGGACTCCAGCACCACCACCCGCTCGTCGGAGAACAGCGAGGGGCTCAGCAGCTCGGCGAGTTCGGCCGTGCTGACCTCACCGGCGCGCATCCGGTTCACCGGGACGTCATAGGTGCCTGCCTGCTTGCGGGCGGCACGCAGGACGGCGGCCACCGCCCGCTCCACCAGAAGTTCCTCGTCCCCGAGGACCAGATGCAGGCTCGGGACCGCGTCGCTCATGCTCCGATCGTGTCATGCCGCGCCGACAGCCACCTCCGGCACCACCGGGACAGCACGACGGCCGCAGCCCCGGCCGCGGCAACGGTCAGCGCCCCGAACGGACCCGCGGGCACCGAAACGGATGCGCCGGGAACACCCGCCGCCCACCGGGCGACATTCAGCAGCCACCACAGCTCGGGTCCGGTGAACCGGATCAGCAGGCCCGCACCGGCAGGCCACAGCACGGACAGTGCCGCTGCCGCCGAGCCGATCACGGTGATCGGGGCGATCACGACGGCCACCGCGAGGTTCGCCACGACCGCCACGACGCTGAACGTGCCGGAGATGGCAGCCACCAGCGGCGCCGTCACGAGCTGGGCGGCGACGGCGACGCTCACCGCGTCCGCCAGCGGTTTGGGCCAACCGCGGGTGACCAGGCGTCGCGACCATGCCGGCGCGATGACGATCAGCGCGGCGGTCGCCGACGCCGACAGCGCGAAGCCGACGTCGACGGCGAGCTCGGGTGCCGCGATCATCAGCGCGATGACCGCTGCGGACAACGCGGGGATCGCCTGTCTGCGGCGGTGTGTCACGAGGGCCAACAGCGTGATCGCGGCCATCACCGCGGCGCGCAACACGCTCGCCGACGGTTGGACGACGATGACGAATGCCACCAACGCGGCGGCGGCCAACGCAACCGCGATTCTTGGGCCGACCAATGCCGCCGTCAGCAGCACCGCCCCGCAGACGATCGTCACGTTCGCGCCCGACACCGCGGTGAGGTGCGTCAGCCCCGAGGACCGGAATTGCGCCGTCGTATCGGCCGACAGGGCAGAGGTGTCGCCGAGGACGAGCGCGGGCAGCATCGCCGCCTTGTCGACGGGCAGCGAAGCCCTTGCGGCGGTGGCGAACTCACTGCGCACCCGTTGTGCCGCCCGCTGGATCGGCGCAGCCTCACCCAGCGTCGGATCTCCCGTCGCCGACACGACGGCGACGGTGAGATCGCGGCGGGTCGGTCGGGAGATCCGTGCCTTGAATGCCACCGGCTGGCCCGCCGTCAACTCGGCTAATCCACCCGCCGATGCGAAAACCAGCACTCGGCCCGACATTTCGCCGGTGTCGACGGCCCGCAGCGACGCGCGGAACATCAGCCTTCCGCCACCGACCGACCGCGGCGTCTCGCTCGGCGTGACGATGACCGTGGTGACGGTGCCATAGCGCGTTGTGAGCGGATGATTCCGAACCTGTTCGACACGCAGCTGCACCGCGACGGCAAAGCCCAGCCCTACCAACGCGATCGCGACAACGCCTGCCGCCGTCATCCGCACAGCGGCATCCGACGGGTCGCGTCTGCGACCCCACCACGCCGTCGTGAGCGCAGCGGCGATCACCACCGTCAGCAGCACACCGACGCCGCTGATCGACCACAGGATCCCCGCGGCCGTGACGCCCCAGCTCGTCAGCGCCGCCGGCACCAGACGCAAGTCCAGGCGGGCCTCGCGGCCGTCGACCACGCTCACACATGGACCTGAGCACGCAGCTTCTCCAGGCGCGCCGGGCCGATGCCGTCGACGTCGGCCAGCTGGTCGACGCTGGTGAACGATCCGTTGGCGTCGCGCCACGCGATGATGGCGGCGGCCGTCACAGGACCGACACCCGGCAATGCGTCGAGCTGCTCCTCGGTCGCGGTGTTCAAGTCGACCGAATCGCCTGGCGCCGAGTCACTTCCGGGCGGGCCCGAGCTGCCAGCCGGTGCGGACGTTGTCGACTCCGACGCCACCGCGCTGCCCATGGTCGTCGGCTCCCCCGGCGGGGCGGCGATCCCGACGATGATCTGCTCACCGTCGGTCACCCGACGGGCCATGTTCAGCCCGAGCAGATCGGCGCCGTCGAGCGCGCCGCCTGCAGCACTGAGCGCGTCAGCGATCCGCGCGCCCGAGGACAAGGTCACCAGGCCCGGCTTGTGCACGAGTCCGACCACGCTCACGACGACCGGACCCTCCGGTGCGGGCGTGGACGGAGTGCGCTGTGCCGTTGAAACCATCTCCACCGGTGGCAGTTTGGCGGACACCACCGGCGGCGTCTCGTCTCGAAGCAACGCGAAGACGGTGACCAGCACAGCCACGACACCGACCACCCCCAACGCGATGGCACCGGCACGACCGGGATCGGCACGAACCGCCGCCAGCCACCCCGGCTGCCCACCGGTGTCGGCGTCGGGCAGCCAGCGCGACAGCGCGGCATCGGATTCGCCGTCGTCGCCGTCCGCGCCCGCCTCGGCCTCGACCTCGCCACCAAGCCTGCGGTGAAGGCGCTCGGTGGGCAGTTCGGTTCCCATGCGCCCGACGGTAGGTGCACTCGATGACCGCAGCCGCGGATCGGCACTGCGATAGAGCGTGGGCTGTGGATGAAGGCCGTTCTGTGGAAATCCGAGCACGAGGGAGGCCCTCCCCGGAGTTGACCGCTGCCGGGGAGGGCCTCTGTTGGAGGGTGGAACTGTTGAGTTGTGGACCTACTGGTTGAACATGTCGAGGCGGCCGTGACCGTGGTGGTGGCGCCACCCGGGCAGAGCGCTCGGCGCGGGCTTCGCGTAGGTGTCCGGCGAGCTCACGATGGCCGAGCCGGTGCTGGTCTCGGTGGTGACGGTCGCGGCGTTGGCCATGCCGGCCAGGCCGAGCGCGGCACCGCCGATGACGCCGGCCGAAACGATGGGGAGGGCGATGTAGCGGGCGAAGGTGCGGGCGATGTTGGTGTTCATGTTGTATCTCCTTGTGCTGGTTGGCTTTTCAGTTCCTCCGCCGGTTGTTTCCGGCGATGAGATAACTATGTCTCAGCGCAAAGGAGATGTATGTCGACCGACCGGCCCTCAGACCGGATGAACCTCTTGTCCCCCGATCGGGGGAACCGTGACGCGCTCAGCCCAGCCGTCGCTTCGCCAACACACCCAGTCGATCTCGACCAGGGCGCCGACCGCGAGGCCAGTTGTGCCCACGCACGTACGGCTTGGCAGCCGGTCGGGAAACCACCGCGCATATGCCTCGTTGAATGCCTGGTAGTCGTCCCAGTTGAGGAGGAACGCCCGCACCGACACGACATCGGCCAATCCGCCGCCGCACAACTGCGTGACGCGCAACAGGTTGCCAAGAACCTGGTCGGTCTGGGTCGCGACGTCGTCACCGACAACGGCGCCCGTCACGTCGGTGGGCATCTGCCCGGTGACATACAGCGTCGGGCCCGCAGCCGTGGCGTGGGCGAAGGGCGCGACAGCAGGCGGGACGCCGTCGTCAGGGGTGAACGTGAACGCGCGGATTGCGCCGGTGCTCACGGGCCCTTCTCAATGCGAGGCACGGGGGCAGAGATCGTTGCGACATCGACACCTCCGAGCGGACCTGCACCGATCTCGGGGTCATGGGCGTGTATGTAATGGTGCAGCCCGAATACCGACTCCATGCCATTGCGGAGCCCCACCTTGTCCTCGCACTGCTTCACTGCCTTCTTCGCAAGCGCGAGTCCGAACGGCGGCATGCGTGCGATCCGGGCGGCGAGGCGAACGTGTCGCTCTCCAGGTCGCCGCGGGGAACCATCCGGCTGACCAAACGGCCGCCGTGCCGGGCCGCAGCGCCGCCAAGGATTAATCGCTCACCGCACGCATTACCGTCGGGATCGACCGGTTGCTCGAGTTTTCGATAGCCTTCGATGGTTTGACGCGTTCACTCTGCACCGTGCTTGATGTGAGGCACGGGCGTGCCCTCCTCGGCGAGTGTCTCCTCCTCGATCTTCATCGTCAACGGTGAGCGGAAGAAGCGGGTCATGAAGAAGAGCAGGATGATTCCGATCGCGAGCCAGATAGTGCCGTAGATCAAAGCGTCGATGTGCAGGTTCACCCAGAGCACGCCGGTGAGACACATGCCGATGAACGGCAGCACGATGTTTCTGAAGATCTCCTTGGGCGTGTGCCGCTGATTCATTCGAAACGCGTAGAACACGATGACAGTCAGGTTTACGACCGTGAACGCGATGAGGGCACCGAAGTTGATCATCGCCGAGATGAACTCGAGTGTGAACTTGACGGCCAGCAGCGACACGACGCCGACGATGAGGACGGCGTGCGTCGGGGTCAGGAACCTCGGGTGAATGTAGGACAGGAACCGCGGGAGGCGGCCCCTGCCATTGCGGCCCATGACGTAAATCATGCGGGACACGCTGGCATGCGACGAGAGGCTGGAGGCGACCACGGCGGCGAGCGCTGCCGAGGTGAACAAGATCTTGAAGAACGCGCCGCCCACGAACAGCGCCATCTCGGGAAGAGTGTCGTCGGTGACCTCGAATCCGTCGAGGGTCGGGAACACGGATTGGCCGAACCATGCCGCGATTAAGAAGATCGCGCCGCCGATGAGCAGTGCCAAGACGATGGCTTTGGGAACGGTGTCCGGCGTCTTGGCTTCTTCGCTGTACATCGTGATCGCGTCGAACCCGATGAACGAGAAGCACACCACTGTGGCGCCCGCCAACACGGCCCCCACTTCGACGCCCGCGTGGTACAGCGGGTTCAGTGTGAAGATGGTGCCCTCGCCCATGCCGTCCTTCAGCGCGAGCCAGGCCAGGACGACGAAGGTGGCGATGAGCACTACCTGGAACACCACGAGGATCCCGTTGACCCGAGATGTTCCCTTCATGCTCAGGAAGTTGAACGCGGTGATGACCCCGACGTACACGAGGACGAACACCCACGACGGGGCCTCCGGGAAGAACGACTCGAAGTAGATGCGACCGATGACAGCATTGACCATTGGCAGCAGCAGGTAGTCGAGCAGCGATGACCACCCGACGAGGAACCCGAAGTTCGGATGGATCGTCTCGGACGCGTAGGTGTACGCCGACCCGGCCGAGGGGTAGACGCGTGTCATCCGGCCGTAGCTGATTGCTGTGAAAATCATCGCGACCAACGCCGCGAGGTAGGCCAGCGGCACCACCGCGTTCGTCTCACCCGAGACGATTCCGAAGGTGTCGAAAACGGTCATCGGGGTCATGTATCCAAGACCCAAACCGACGATCGCCCACATCCCGAGCTGTCGGGACAGGTGCGGACTGGATGTATGGGAAACGTCCTGCGCGCTCTGCGTCACGGCACTTACCCCCTAACCGGGACCAACCGTCTCAGCCTCGCCGCCGCGCGCTCCTGTGCTCACGTCGGCGAAGTTCTTGGGGCGGCATGTACCGCCTCGGAACAGCGCTGGGCGGAGAAATTATGGCACGTTATTGCCCGCTGTCCGCCCGATATTGACGATGCTGCTGGGTTCGATTTTCGCCGCTCACGTGTCGACGACCGGCTGGCTGGCTGCAGCCAACCTAGTGGACCGGAACAGGGCTGGTGTTCACTGCGCTTAGTGCATGTGCGCCGCGGACTCGGCGGCGAGGTGTTCGGCCGTGCCAGTGTGGCAGGTCCCGCCCTCGGCCTTCGGCGTCGGGGCGACATCGATCGACGGGTTCTGGTCGAAGAACCCGAACGGCTTCAGCCAGAACGAAACCGTATCGACCGGCATGATCGGCCATTCCTCCACGCGGGTGATGTGGTGGATGCCGAAGACGTACCAGAGCACGACGTCGGCGTTCTCGAGCGGTGCATCGTCCCTGATCCACTCCGTCAGACCGGTGTCGACGGTGGACTGCGTGGGGTACTTGCCGCACGGCCAGCGCTCATCGTCGTCGTGACGGGTGACCCACAGGGTGTGGCCGATCACCGGTGCCCGAAGGTATTGCGGCGTCGAGGGATCCATGAGGGCCGGGAACGCGGCGCCGGGAACCAGCTTATAGGCCACCGTGGTGCCGTGCCGGTTCAGCTTGTCCGGGTTCACGACCTTCCAGCCGCGCTGGGTGTCCCAGTTGTAGTCGCGGGCGGACGACGCCTCGGAGGTGACCGGCGTCGACTGGGTGATCAGAGCGAGCCCGTAGGGGTTCTCGTCGGACACCGGGGGCACGACCGAGTCGACCTCGACGACCGTATTCGCCGACCCGTCGACGTCCAGGTCGAGGCGGGCGACCAGGAAGTGCTGATGAAACGGCGCGTAGGTGCGGTTGTCGACGACCGTCCCGTATGGCGGCGCGGGATCGCCCTCGGCATAGGGGGTGGTGACCATGATTCCGGACGCGCGTACCTCGCACTCGATATTGCCGTCCTGGTAGAAGCGCCAGTAAACGAGGTACTCGTAGTTCGCGACGGTGACGTGGCAGGAGATCACCATGCGACGCTGGCGGCGCACCTCCGCACCGGTTACCAGATCGACGTGCTTCCAGAGCACGGCGTTGTCCTCTTCATGAAGACAGATCGCGTTCTTGATCTCATACGGTGCACCGGCGGAGTCGTGCAGCACCGCGTCGACGTAGCGGATCTCGCCAAGACAGTCGCAGCCGAGTTCCAGCGAGGTGGTCATGAAGCCGAGGCCCCACTCGCCGATGTCGTAGGCCGTCCGGCGGTAGTGGTCGAACGTGGGGTCGCGGTAGGGCACCACCATCTCGGCGAATGACATGCGGTAGGCGATGTCACGCCGCACCCCGTGGTCGTCGTAGGCCACCTGGTAGATCACGGGACCCTCGCGATAGTTGAAGCCGAGGCGCATCGACCAGTTCTGCCAACGCAATTCGGTGCCATCCAAGGTGAAGGACGTACCCTCCGGCTGGGTGATGTGCAGCGGTTTCAGATCGGTGCGCGGCGTGCCCTTCCACGGCCCGGGCACGTACTCACCGTTGACCGCCGGTATTCCGACATCGTACTGATCATCGATCTCGAGGAGCTCCACGGTGTTCATGTCCACGATGAACTTCAACCCCGATACCGGGTGGGCGTATGGGCTCCCTTCAGGGGTCTCGCGGACCCATAGGTCGCACCAGCCCAACCGGCGGTCGCGGTACTTCTCCGGCATGACCGCCTTGCCGTAGGTCCAGACGTCGACGATGACGAGGCTCATGTCGGTGATGCCGCGTTCGCGCAGTTTGGCGATCACGTCCGGGTGCTGACGAAGCGCAGCGTCGACCTCGTGGAACTCGTCGACGGTGAAATTCGGCGTGACGTCGGGAACGTGCTTAATCGAAAGCACGGCGTCACCGGCGAGGTCGACGGTCGCTTCATAGGTCTTGTTGTCCAACCGGTTCCACACCACCGCGAACGAGTGCCGCGGGACCGGGTCTCCGACCCGCCACGCCAACACCTCCTGCTTGGGCGGTTCCACCAGCTCGATGGACGCGAAGCGGAAGGTGTCGGTGACGTGTCCGTCACGGCGCAGTATCCCGGCGGTGCGGCTGAACTCGTCCGCACTCAGAGGTTCCAACGGGTGAGATGCCATTGGCCGACCGCCCTTTCAGACTCGCAAGCCTGGCGGCCAGCCCCGGGCGACCCGCAGGGTCAGGTGGCGAACCCGGGCCCTCGGCCGAGCATGGACGACCGTCGGTGACTATGCGACGATACCTCTAGGAGGCGATCGTGATGCGCCTAAAGACACAGGTTGCCGATTCGCGCAAAAAGTTGCGGACCATCTCGGAGATCCGCAGCTTCTTCCGGACCAATGCGCGCCCGATTTTCTTCGTCGGACCGACCGCATTCAATCTGCTCGGCATCGACCGTTGGGTGCGCAACTTCCGCTACCTGGTCTACTACGACTCCTGGGACGGCGCTCACCCGCTGGTGTTCAGTCCGAAGAGCAAGCCGTACGTCGAGTTCGAGAGCAGCGAGGAGATCAACAACTACCTGCTGCGCAATCCCGAGGTGCAGGCCCATATCGCGTCCCGGGTCGGCTCCTCGGGCGAGGCGCCGATGATCGCGATGGTCTTTTTCGACGAGGAGACCGAGCTGATCTGCGAGGAACAAGGCTATGACCTGATCCTCCCGGCAGACTCGCTGCGCCGGCACCTGGACTCCAAGATCGTGACCACCCGCCTCGGCGAGGAGGCGGGCGCGCCGTCGGTGCCGAACGTGCTCGCACGTGCCGACAGCTACACCGAACTGGCCAAGCTTGCCGCCGACGCTGGACTGGGATCCGATCTCGTGGTGCAGACGCCGTACGGCGACTCGGGCAAGACGACCTTCTTCATCAAGGACGAGAGCCACTGGGCGCGCGACGCCGAACACATGGTCGGCGAAGAACTCAAGATCATGAAGCGCATCAACAACCAGGCCGCTGCCGTGGAAGCCGTCAACACCCGCCACGGCACCGTCGTCGGGCCGTTCATGACCGACCTGACCGGATACCCCGAGCTCACACCGTACAAGGGTGGCTGGTGCGGCAACGACCTGTTCCCTGAGGCGCTGAGCGAGCGGCATCGGGCCATCGCGATCGAACACGTCCGCCGGCTTGGAGACCGGTTGCGGCAGGAGGGCTATCGGGGCTTCTTCGAGGTCGACGTGCTCGTCGACCTCGACTCCGACCAGGTCTATCTCGGCGAACTCAATCCGCGGATCTCAGGGGCGTCGTCGATGACCAACGTCACCGCCGGGGCCTACGCCGACATACCCCTGTTCCTGTTCCACCTGCTCGAGTTCATGGACCTCGACTACGAGGTGGACGTCGACGAGATCAACGCACGCTGGCGTGACCTCGCGGCTGTCGACGTGTGGGCGCAGCTGATCATGAAGGAAACCGTGGACTCCGTCGAGCGGCTCCTGGCCGCGCCACGCACCGGCACCTGGCATCTCGAGGACGACGGATCGCTGCGGTTCGTCAGGGTGACCGAGGACTGGCACGACATCACACACGAGGACGAGTGCTTCTTCCTGCGCGTCTACGGACCGGGCGACTACCGCTTCAAAGGCGCCGATCTCGGCGTCCTCGTCACCAAGGGCCGGATGCAGACCGCCGACGGTCTCACCCAGCGTTGCCGACGGTACATCGACGGCATTCGGTCCCAGTACGTCAGCGAAAAGCTGCCGGAGACACCGACAGTCATTCCAATCGGGTACGTCAAATAGCCGCACCCGTCTCTGGCGGAAGGACAACATCATCGGTGGCGCGGTCCAGCCATCGGCCGACGGCGCCATGAGGACATCGTCAAACCGTCGACCGGTGAGGTCTACCCCAGCGCACCGCACTCGTCGGCGGTCGACGTCGACCGGGCCTGCCGGGCGGCGGCGAGGCGTTCGAGAAGTGGCGCTGGACGACGCCGAGCGAGCGGCAGCGCGCGCTGCTCAAACTCGCAGACGTCACAGCGGCGGCAAAGGAGCACGCGTTACGCGTGCCCGCGTTCGGAACCCTCGACGATGCCGGTCGGGCCCGACGGCTTGGCCGAGGCCGCGTCACCGACCGGTCCCAAACCGGCCAGATGGCGGCCGATGGCGGCGAACGCCCGGATCGTGTCGACCAGATGGGCGGGGTCCTGAGCCGTCGGCCAGGAGGAGAGCTTCACCGCGACCGTTCGGGTACCGCGATCGACGAAGATCATCTGGCCGTGGATGCCGAGGCACAACTGGATATCGCCGGAGGGCCCGGGAACGAACCAGAACTGGTTGCGGTACCAGCCGCCGGGAAGCAGTGGCTCGGAGTCGGAGCCCGCGAAGGCGCCACGGATGTCGGCGTCGATGTGTCGGGCCTGCTGCAGCCAGTCCTCGGGCACCACTACTCGAGCTCCGACCCAGCCGTCGTCGAGCAACAGCATGCCGAAGCGGGCCAGGTCGCGGCCGGTGGCACTAATGCCGCCGTCGTGCACCGCGGATCCGAGCGGATCGCAGGTGATCTCGGCGTCGAACTCACTACCCATCGGAGCCCAGATGAGGGTGGACACCAGGTCGGCCATCCGAACGCCTGCGACCCGCTCGCACACCCAACCCAGGACATCGGTGTCTGCCGAGCGGTAGACGAATTGCGCGCCGTGCGGCCCCTCGGCCGCTAATGAGGTCAGGTAGGCGTACAAGCCGACCCTGCCGCTCTCGTCCAGCGGCTGCCAGCCCATTTGGCGCTCGATGACGCGCACTTCCGCATCGGGGTTCTCGTAGGCCTCGCTGAACGCGACGCCGGTCCGCATGTCGAGAACGTTTCGCACGGTGGCCCCGTCGTATCCGGAGCCGGCAATCTCCGGAACGTACCGCGTGATGGGGGCTTCCGGATCCAGCCGACCCTGCGACACCAGAATTCCGCAGACACACCCCACGATGGACTTCGAAACCGACATCAACAGATGCGGCGTATTGGCCTGCATCTGGTCGAGGTAGCGTTCCAGGACGATCTGGCCGTCGTGTAGGACGATGACCGCATCGGTCCAGGTATCCGCCAGTATTCCACCGACGGTGGGCGGCCCCGCGCCTAGCCGCACCACGTCGATGTCGTCGAGGCCTGGCGAGTTCTCGCAGCGCACCAGCGCCTTCTTCTTGGTGCCCCGGGCGATGCGCTGCGTGGGAATGAGCTCGCGTAGATGTTGGAAGGCCCATCGGTTGAAGGGTGGCTGCTGCCAGTTCTCCAGCGTCACTACCGAATCGGGCCGTGGGGGAAATCCCGCCATCGTTGCATCGGCCATAGCGCGCACTTTATCTGGATATCGGTGACCGTCGTCGGCGCGTCGCGGCGAACCACCTTGAGCGGAAGTCCCGACTCGGCATACCGGACAGCGGAGCGCACCGAATCATTCCGGCCCGGTGGCCGATAGCTCCCGCCTCCGAGACCATGCCGGGCTGTCACCACCGCCCTTCGGCTCGGCGACCTCTCCGGCGCAGCGGGGCTTGCCGGTAGGCACCCGCTCCATTTCCGTCCAGCTCGGCGGGCCGTTGTGCCGGCCACCCCACGAGCATCAGTGCGGTAGTTGTCCGGCGGCAACCTCCGCTTTGGGCACCACAACCATCGGAACGTCGAGCACTCGCAGCATCTTCGCCGCCGTCGCACCGAGGAAGGTCCGCCGCGGGCCGCCGAGTCGGCTCGAGCCGACCATGATCAGGTCACCGTCATGCCAATCGAGTTTCTTCACCGCCTGCTCGACCGTGTTGCCTTCGGCGACGGTCGCGGTGACCGGGAACCCTTTGGGCAGGGCCTCTTTCGCGGCGTCCAAGGTCTGGAACGCATGTTCCACCGCCCGACGGCGAACGGCATCTTCGTCGCTGCTAAGCGTCGCGTACACCGGGTCGAGGGCCACCAGCGACACCAGCCGCAACGGTGTGCCAGCCGCCTCGCTGGCCCGTAACGCGGTATCCAGCAACAGGTCCGCACCCTCCCGTTCGCCGATCGCACAGGTCACCTCGCGGACCCGGTCGATCTCGGAATCACGGGCTCCACGCGGTGCCACCACAACCGGGACCGGCGACGAGTGCAGCAGTTCGTTGACCACCGATCCGAGGGTGTAGCTGGCGGCCAGGCCGCCGCCCGACCCACCGACCACAATGGCATCGGCCTCCAGCTGCTCCGCCGCATCGATCAGTCCTTCAGCGAAGGAGTCGTCAAAACTGACGTGGCTGTGGGCAACGATGTCCTTGGGTACCTTCGCCAGCGCGTCGCTCAGCCACTCATTCGCCTGATCGGTGAGCAGTTCCTCATATCCGCCGGTCGTGACGAACGTGGCCAGATCACGGCCACGCGGCAACACCAGGCAAATCTCAATCTCGGCACCCAGGGTCCGGGCCACCCGAACGCCCAGAGCCAGTGCGTCCGCCCCACCGGGCGTGGCCAGATAGGCAATTATCAACTTCATGAGCCAACCACCGCCGATCACGCACCCCGCCGAAGGGGTGCCGCGAAGTCGATCCTGTCAAGACGCGGCATGGCGTGGGGCCGCTTCGGCAGAATTACAGGCTTTACCGCCGAATTTGGGTATTCGCATGATCTTTCGCGGTCCTACTCGCAGTACTCCACGACTCCGCCCTCCAATATCTGCCCGGCCGGCCAACACCAACCGGCCATCGACAACGACATTGTCTTCCGTAGAACCCAGGCGAAACAGGGCGAGTCGAGATCAACACAAATGTGACCGCCGCCGGAATGGACCCGACCGTGGCCGGCTGCGTCGCCGCTGCAGCCCGCGTGGTGAACCCTGGTGACACTGCGGGGTGTGCCTCCCGGCCCTGGTCGAGCCGCTTGGCGAAGGTGACCCGACCGTGCCTTGCGCGCGGGCATCCCGAAACATTGCTCACATGCGATGCCGCCGTTGAACATGAAGGCGTGAAGACGTTCGCGGTGGGCCACATCGCTGTCGTGACGACGTCACAGTGCAGGCGACCCGTGTGTTCATCCATCCACGAATTACCTAGCATCTCATTACGCCGACAGCAATGCGTACGCACTGAGGAGGGCTCGTGACGAGTGACCGGCCGCTGCGAGTCATCCAGTGGACGACGGGAAACATCGGAAAGCGTTCGCTGCACGCCATCATCGGCAGGCCCGATATGGAGTTGGTGGGCGTTTACGCGCACGGCACCGACAAGGTGGGGGTGGACGCCGCCGAGCTGGCGGGCTGGCCCGAGCCCACCGGCATCACGGCCACTAACGACATCGACGCGTTGATCGCACTCGAGCCGGACGCCTGCTGCTACAACCCGCTGTGGCCCGACATCGACGAGCTGACCCGACTGCTGGAAGCCGGTGTCAACGTCTGCTCCAGTGCCGCCTGGATCACCGGCGGCAGGCAGACACCCGAGGACTTGGACCGCATCCGAAAGGCGTGCGAGAAGGGCGATTCAACGATCTTCGGCAGCGGTGCGCATCCTGGCATGACCAATATGGTCGGCATGGTGCTCAGCGGGTCCTGTGAGCGGGTGGACGAGATCAGGATCACCGAGTCGGTGGACTGTTCCACATACGAGTCGGCGGGCACGCAGACCGCGATGGGCTTCTCTCAGGACCCGGACACCCCTGGCCTCGCGGAAAGCGTGCGGCGGGAAAGCGAGGTGTTCGCCGAGTCGGCGGCCATGATGGCCGACGCGATCGGCGCGAAGCTCGACAGGATGACGTTCGATGTCACCTTCACCCCGGCCACCGGCGACAGCGATCTCGGATTCATGCAGATCCCGAAGGGCACCGTGGGCGGCGTGATGGGATACCACCGCGGCTGGGTCGGCGACAAGAACGTCGTCAGCGTCGGCTTCAACTGGATCATGGGCGAGCATGTGGCGCCACCCAAGCCGCTCGAGCACGGGCATGTCATCCAGGTCTTCGGTTTGCCTAACATGCGCACGGTGCTGCACTGTCTGCCACCAAAGGACTGGACAGAACCCGGCTTCATGGGCCTCGGGATGATCTACACCGCCCTGCCGGTGACCAACGCGGTGCCTGCCGTCGTCGCAGCGCCGCCGGGCATCGCGACGCTGAAGGATCTGCCGCCGGTGACCGGGCGCGCCGCGGTCTAACCGGTATTGACCTCAAGTTCGATTCAGGTTGCACGCTGTCTGTGTGACAACAGAATCAACACAGTCTTCCGATGGCGGTGAGTGGCCGATCGGTCTCGCGGTCGCCCAGGTTCGGGTGGCCCGCCCCACCGATCAACTGGCGTCGATCGAGAAGTTCTACTCCGCCGATCTCGGCCTACCTGTCCTGTACCGATTCGAGAATCACAACGGATACGACGGAATCATGCTCGGTCTGCCCGGAACCGACTATCACTTGGAGTTCACCTCGCACGTCGATGGCAGTGCGTGTCCCGCTCCCACCCGCGACAACCTTCTCGTTCTCTACTTTCACAACGATGCCCAGATGTATGACGCCGTAGAGCGGCTCGGAGCGGCAGGACACGAACCCGTGGCGGCTGAAAATCCCTTTTGGGCGACCGCTGGCGCCTTGACCTTCGAAGACCCTGACGGATGGCGAGTTGTACTGGTTCCGAAGCCGGTGTTCTGAACGGGCCATGCATTGGACTCAGCCCAGGCCGATTAGGGCCTGGGCTGAGTTGTGTTGTGAGTTGGCGAATGTCAGAACGGCGACGGCAGATCAATCTTGCCGAGCTGACCAAGCTGGTCTTGAACCTGCTTATTGAGAGCGTCCTTGGCGGCGGCGTCAGGATCCGGAGCCGGAGCCGGAGCCGGAGCCGGAGCTGGCGCAGGTGCCGGTGCAGGCGCAGGAGCGGGCGCAGGTGCCGGAGCGGGCGCAGGTGCCGGTGCAGGAGCAGGTACCGGTGCCGGTGCCGGTGCCGGCTTGGGGTCTTCCTTTTTCGGGTCTTCCTTCTTGGGCTCCTCCTTCTTGGGCTCCTCCTTCTTCTCGTCGGCGGGCTTGGTCTGGTTGGCCGGCGTCTGGCCTTGGGCCGGGGTCTGGCTTTGCGCCGGGGTCTGGCTCTGCACCGGGGCGGGCGTGCTGGCCTGGCGGGGGGCCGAGGGGGTGAAGACCCGCACCGAAGGCGCCGGGTTGTTGACGATCACCGGGGAGGCCGGGTCGTCGGCCTGGGTGGTCAGCGACGGGATCTCGATCGTGGAGGGGATGTTGACGACGGTCGACGGTGTGGAGGCTGCGGTCGGCTCGGACTCCGAGGAGTTCATCAGGTAAACACCGCCGAAGGCGGCCGCACCGACGACCGCGAGGCCGGCGACCATCAACAGCGCCGAGTTCGTCGAGGAGGACTGCGCGACCGGGGCTGCCATCGGCATCGGCTGCTGGGGCATCGGGGCGTAGCCGTAGCCGTTGTGCTGGGGGCCGTAGTTCTGGTGCTGGGGGTAGGTGGTGTACACGATCTCTCCTGTGGTCTGAAGTGGCCCTTGCGGCCGCTTTCACAGGTAGGAGCGATCACCCCGGATCAGTCGCACACTTTTTCAAGAGATTTTCGAGAAAACTTTTCGCGAGCCCATCGACGCAGGACAGCGTCCGTTCGACGGCGCGAAAATCGTTCACATTCGCTGGGCGAGTCTGTCCATCCCCGGGCCGCTGAGGTCCGTCAACGCATCGCCGCGGCCTGCCATCGCCATCAGCAGAGCCTCGCCAGGGCCTTGCACCTCTGGGCCGCCGCCGTGTGTCCAGCCGCTGTCGGTGGCCACGAGTCGCAGGCCGCGCGTCCGCCACGCGCCGCGGATTGTCGGGGCATAAAGCGAGAAGTCCAACGCAACCCGCAGTCGTTCGGCCGGAATGGTTCGGGGGATGCCGAGCGGCCTGCGGATGTCCTGCTGGTGGATCATGTTGTCGGTGAGCGCGACGCGCCCGCCGAATCCCGCCGTGAGGCCGTGCGGACGGGCGTGCGCGCGGATGAGTGCCACGAGCTGCTCGGGTGGGCGGTCCGCGTAGTCGTCTACGCCGATCTGGTTGATCCGGTCAACCATCAATAGGCCGCGCGCGAAGCGCCGAACCAAGTCGCCGGAGCCCAGTTCGTCGAAGCTGATCGCGTGCGCGACGACGTCGTGCACGCTCCACCGGTCACACAGCGTCGGCGCCCGCCACTGCTCGGGCGACAGCGCCCCCAGAAACGCGGCGAAGTCTTCGCGCTCAGCGCGAGCCAGGTCCAGCCACGGCACTAGTCGTCAGCTCCTGCTATACGGCGCGAGCTCAAATCGATAGCTCGGCCCACACCGTTTTGCCGGCAGGCGTGACGTCGCAGCCCCAGTCCGATGCGATCGATTGAACCTTCGCCAGCCCGCTTGGGTTGGATGGATCTGGTCGTGAATTCGCCGTCGGCACACATCGAACGACGTCCTCGACCGCGATTCGCAGGAATGTCGCGTCACGCGAGAGCGTCAGGCGAAAGGACGACTCAGCATGCAGCACGGCGTTGGCAGCGAATTCCGACGTGACGATCACGCAGTTCTGGATGAGGTGTGACAGCTGCCAGTCTGCGAGTGTCTGTTTCGCGATCTGGCGCGCCACAGGAACGGCGGTCGGGATCGGAATCAATAGTCGCTGGGTCTGCGACGACGTTGCTGTTGTCACGCCTGCAAACTTCATCCGGTGCCCGAGCAACGATAGATTCGAGTGCCGCTCACACATCGCGTTGACGGCTCGCAGAGGTGCCTCGCCAAGCAAGTTCTCGGGATACGCGCACAGCAGGAAGAACCGCCGATTCGATGCCAAGTCGTTCCAAAGAGCCTCGAGTGTCAGAGCTCCCGTCACGTTGCCATGAGCCCACAGTAGCGCCACCATCTCGCCGAAGACCCGCACCGTTCGCCCACCGCGCGCGGCACGGTCGACGATCGCGCCAAAAGTCACGTCGAACAGGGCCGGATCAGGGATGCCCGCGACCATAAACGTCGTGAGTGTTTCCGCAGCGTCCACCACCAGCAGAAATTCATCATGGCTGATCGAGGGGTGATCAGAGCGCCACGCGGCGATGGATTCGCGGTTTTGATCGTTTGCTACAACGACCACGCTCTCGCCCAGGGCCAGCCCATCTTCGACAAACCGGATGAGTTCTTGGCCGATCGCTGAATCATCGGCGTACACGTGGACGGCGTGGTCACGTGGAGGTGCGTTGGGCACCTCACCATTGGCGAACCGATCGTCATCCAACTATTGCCACACCGCTATCAACTCGACAGTTGCTCGCTTACCGGGCAGAGTTCACCCTACTCCTGCCTTGAGTCCCTGTACCCGATTGAACCAAGAATGTGCGATCTGCAGCGCCAGGTCCAGCCACGGCACTAGTCGTCGACCCCGATGCAGACACCGACCGCGCCCGCGCCGACGTGCACCGCGAGCACCGGGCCCATATCGGTCACGGTGGGCGGGGCGATCTGCGGCAGCCGCACGGTCAGCGTCTTGGCGATGTCGTCGGCGTCGTCGGGATTGTCGACGTGGTGCACCGCGATCGTCGCGCTGCCCTCGCCGACCACCTCGGCGACCTGATCGATCATCGCCGCATACGCCTTGGTGGCGGTCCGGATCCGCTGGCCGAGCACCAGCCTGCCGTCGACGTCGATGCACAGCAGCGGCTTGAGTGCCAGCGCGGAACCCAACAGAGACGCGCCTCTGCGGATCCTGCCGCTGCGCCGCAGATTGTCCAGCCGGTGCACGACGATGAACGCATGGCCGCGTGGGACGGCCAGACGTGTCGCGGCCTCGACGGCGTTCAGGTCAGCACCTCCGGCCGCCTGCCGCGCGGCAGCCAGCGCGACGAAACCCACACCCATCGCGGCCGACCTGGAGTTGACGACGCGCACCGCCGGGCCGAACTCACGTGCCGCCGACACCGCGGAGCTGTAGGTGCTCGACAGTGCGGCCGATATGTGCACGGCAACCACGCCGTCGCCGCCGCTCTGCTTCAGCGCTTCCCGGTAGGCGTCGGCAAGTTCGGCGGGCGTCGCACCCGCGGTGGTGGCGTGGCGCAGGTGGACATCGCCGGGCACGTCGTCAACGCCGTCGCGGAAATCCTTGCCCTCCAGCAGGATATGCAGCGGCACCTGGCGAATACCGCACCGCTGTAGGTCCTCGGGCTGCAGGCGCGAGGACGAGTCGGTCACCACGACAACGGCCATGGCTAGGGAGCGTCCTCTTGCACCACTCCCGCTTCCTGCAGGCCCTTGAGCATCAGTTCGGCAACCGCTTGATGCGCCTCGAAGTTCCAGTGGATGCCGTCGGGGTTGCCTCTGCCGCTCATGATGTGCTCGGCAACAGCGGCTTTCAGGTCCACAAGCGGAACGTTGTGCTGTTCCGCCCACTCGGTGATGGCCTTGACAGTGCCGGGTCTGCCACGGTGCGCCTTGCCGTACGTCTCGGCGATGTGAATCGAGGGCAGCGATGCGACGATGGGAATTCCCGGACGGTTGAAATCGATTGCACCGCGGGTCATCTCGAGGTATTCGACTGAGATGTGCGGAGGTAGCGCGGCACGCGCGATCGGAGAGAACCTAGGCTGCACCCAGCCGTAGCCATCGCGTACCCAGCGCCGCAGCCACGACGGGCGCACGTAGCGAATCAGCTCACGCAACGCGGTCGGCAACGGCGAGGGCAGCGAGTCCATCCCCCCTGTCGCGAAGATGACGGCCCCCGCGCGCGGCAGCGCCGCCCATGCGCGCGGATCCTGTGTCGCCGCCCACCACACGTCGCGACAGGTCCAGCCGATCCGCCCGATCAGTTCGACGTCCCAGCCGAGATGTGCGGCAACGATATTGGGCCAGATCCGCGGATCGTCAGCTGGCACGCCGCCGGTAGGCCCGTAATACGAGAGCGAGTCACAGAAGACGAGGAGGGTGCGCCGGTCAGAGGACATCGTTGGCGACCTGTGCCGAGGCGTTCCACACGTCAAGGCGCCAGCGGATGTCGTCGAAATCCGCACCGTCGTCGGCGTGACCGGAGAGCTGCACCCAGCTGGCGTTACCCATGCCACCCAGCGCAGGCCAGTTGTCCACCGGCAGCTTCAGCAGGGCCGCCGTCAACCCGGCGATCAGCCCGCCGTGCGCTACAAGCACCACCGGCCGCTCGGGTTCGTCTGTCCCCCACTCGGTTTGATCGGCAACCAGCTCCCTGACCAACGGCACGCCGCGGGCGGCCACGTCGACGCGGCTCTCACCACCGTGCGGCGCCCACGTCGCGTCGTTGCGCCATGCGATTCGCGCTCCAGGTGCCGCCGCATCGACCTCGATATGCGTCATGCCCTGCCAGTCGCCGAGGTGTGTTTCGCGCAGCCGGGCGTCCACGTCCACGGGCAGGCCCGATCGCTCTCCGAGGCTCACCGCGGTGTCGAGCGCGCGACGCAGATCGGACGAGACGATCAGCAGGGGCTGCCGTTTGGCGAGTACCTCGGCCGCGGCGACGGCCTGATCCCTGCCGAGGTCGCTCAGCTCGGTGTCGAGCTGGCCCTGCATGCGGTTGCCCGCGTTGAACTCTGTCTGGCCGTGTCGCAGCATCACCAGGCGGCGGATCCTCACGGCGCCTCCCCGTCGAGATCAACGGGGAGGACCGGGCAATCCCGCCACAACCGGTCCAGCGCGTAGAAATTGCGCTCGTCCTGATGCTGGATGTGCACGACGATGTCCACAAAATCCAAGAGTGTCCAACGCCCTTCACGCGCGCCCTCGCGGCGGGCCGGTTTGTAGCCGGCAAGCCGCATCTTCTCCTCCACCTCGTCGACGATCGCGTTGACCTGGCGCTCGTTGGACGCCGACGCAATCACAAAGCAGTCGGTGATCACCAGCTGCCCGGATACGTCGATGACGACAACGTCTTCGGCGAGTTTGGCCGAGGCCGCCCGCGCCGCGACCGTCGCCATTTCGATGGCTTCGTCGGTAGCGCTCACCGCGACTGCTCCTGTGTGACGAGGGCCTGCGAGCGGTAGAGGCCGCGCTTGGACACGTACTGCACGACACCGTCGGGCACCAGGTACCAGATCGGCCTGTTCACCTCGGCCCGCTTGCGGCAGTCGGTCGACGAGATCGCAAGCGCGGGCACCTCGACCAGGGTCAGCGCGTCGGCAGGCATCTCCGCGAGCGCCTTCTCGATGTGCTTGGCGTCCAGCTCGTAGCCGGGCCTGCTCACCCCGACGAACTTGGCGAGGGCGAACATCTCCTCCCAGTCCTGCCACGTCAGGATCGAGGCCAGCGCATCGGCGCCGGTGATGAAGTAGAGATCGGCGTCCGGGTTGAGTGCCTGCAGATCGCGCAGGGTGTCGCGGGTGTACGTCGGTCCGCCGCGGTCGATGTCGGCCCTGCTCACAGAGAACCGCGGATTGGATGCGGTCGCGATGACGGTCATCAGGTACCGGTCCTCGGGAGCCGTGACGTCGCGGCTCTTCTGCCACGGCTGGCCCGTCGGCACGAACACCACCTCGTCCAGATCGAACAGATCGGCGACCTCGCTGGCCGCGACGAGGTGCCCGTTGTGAACGGGATCGAACGTCCCGCCCATCACGCCCAGCCTGCGTCGAGATGTCACGTTTAGGCAGCTTACGGCAGCGTCGGCGGGCAACGATCACTGTCGCCGGGGGCTAGCTGCGCGACGCCGGCTGGCCCAGCAGGCGCAGCATCGAGGCCTTGGCGTGCTCGGCGGCGCGCCCGTCGCCGTAGATTCCGCGGGTCGGAGACACGCTGGCGGCCAACGCCTCGAGGCCGAAGGCGATCTGTTCGACATCGGTGCCATGCGGCAGGTCTCCGGCCTCGACGGCAGTCACCGCGTCGTCGACGAGTTGCGCATGCCACCGGCGCATGTACGAGGCAAGGGCGTCGCGCACGGGACCGGGCCTGCTGTCGAATTCGAATGCCGCCGCAGCGATGAAGCAGCCGCCTGGAAAGGCCGGCCGTCCCGCATAGGCCATCCAGCTGTTGCAGATCGCGAGAAGTCGGGGCATCCCGGCCGCTACATGCTCCGCGGGGCGCCACACTTCGCTTCGGAATACCTCGGCCGCGAAATCGAGGGTGGCCAGCTGAAGCTCCAGCTTGTTGCCGAATTGGCCGATCACGCCGGCCTTGCTCATGCCGAGCGCGATGGCGAGCCGCCCGAGTGTGAGGCCCTCGAGGCCCTCCGCGGATGCCATGTCGGCAGCCCGACTCAGGATCTTGTGGCGAGTGTTGGTTGCCTCGACCACCGAACGACGACCTGCCATGGCACTGATTATGCCATACGGTCGATCGCTATTGCCATACGAACGATCGTTCGCTATATTTCAGGTAGGTCGTTCGACTGGAAGACCACGCCTGCAGCGTCACTGCAGCGACTGAGGAGCCTTCATGACTGTCGTCTTCGTCCACGGCGTGCCGAACACCGCGGTGGTGTGGGATCCGGTGCGCTCACTATTGCCGGATCGCGACACGATCGCCCTGCAGCTGCCCGGCTTCGGCAGCGACGCGCCGGCCGGCTTCAGCGGTACCCGGTATGCCTACCGCGACTGGCTGATCGACCAGCTGGCGGCGATGAACGGGCCGGTCGACATCGTCGGACACGACCAGGGATCGGTTATCAGCCAGGGCGTCATCCTCGCTCGACCCGATCTGGTCAACACCTGGGTACTCGGCGGAGGGGTGTGCGCCGCCGACTTCCTCTGGCATCGTCAGGCTCGCATCTGGCAGAACACCGGGCTGGGCGAGCACTGGCGCGACCAGTTTCTCGGCCTCGACATGAACACCCGCGCCGAAATGTTGGCGGGCGCCGGAATACCCGAGATCGACGCCGCAGGTGTGGCGGCGGCGATGGACCGCAGGATGTTCGACCACATACTGCCGCTGTACCGGTCCGAGCCGTACCTCGAAGACTGGGCTTTCGATCCGACCTTGGAATACCCGCCGGGCCTCGTGCTGTGGGGCAGCGAAGACCTATACCAGGCAACGGAATTCGGACGCTCCGCCGCCTCAGCTGCCGGAGCGCGTTTCCATGAATTCGCGTGCGGGCACTGGTGGCAGGTCGAGCGCCCCGAAGAGGTCGCCGCCGAACTGACCGACCACTGGTCTCGCAGCGGCGCGGCCGCCGCATGACACGGTATGTCTAGACTTCCGAGAGCCGATGCGCGCCAAGCAGTTCCGACACCTCGAACGAGGCGCGGTCGGCGCGGTACACGTCGCGGGCGTATTCCACGCACCGCCCGGTGTTGTCCTCGGTGCGGCGGGTGAGCAGGGTGCCCGCCGATCCCGCGCGGACACCGAGCTGCGCACTGGACGCATCGTCGAGCACGATCGACTCCAGCACCGCGGTCGAGCGGGCCAGGTCGACGCCGTAGCGGCTGCGCAGGATCGCCCACAGCGAGCCGTCGTCGGGCTCGTCGAGGATGCCGGGTGTGAGATCGGCGGGGAGAAACGTCGTCTCGAGAGCGAACGGGACGTCATCGACGGTGCGCAGGCGGTGAAACACGTTGACCATCGCCGCGTCGTCGAGCCCGAGCGCCAGCCGCACTGCGGGCGTTGGGTTCTGGTGCTCTGCCCACAGCAGGCGGGCCGCCGGACGGCGCCCGAGCCGGGAAACCTCCTCCGAGAAGCTGCCGATGTGAAAACGCACCCGCGGCTCGGCCACGAAGGTGCCGCGCGGCGGCTTGCGGTAGACCACGCCTTCGCTTTCCAGCAGGGACAGCGCCTGGCGCGCGGTCATCCGGCTGACGCCGTGCTGGTCGGCCAGCTCCCGCTCGGATGGCAGCAAGGTGTGTGGTCCCAGCTGCTCGGTGGCGATGCGGTCGCGCACCAGGGCCGCGATCGCGATGTATCTCGGGGTGGCGGGCGGTTGGCCGCGCCGCGTTGACGGCACCTGGTTCCTGGCGGACGACGGCATCACTGCAGACTAACCGCGTTCGGCAACCAGCTGGTATAGGCCACCGGTTTGTAAACACTTCGTAATCGGCTGCGATTGGCCTTGACGGTGGCCTGGGTCACACCCATACTACGGTTGGACCGCATGGTCTATACCACGGGAGGAACGATGACGAATCCGGAACCCTCGGTCGCCGGGGACGCCGCTGACCTGGCAAAGTTCGGCTACGAGGAGTCCCTGGAGCGGCGCACCGGACGATTCGCCTCCTTCGCGGTGGCGTTCGCCTTCGTCTCCATCGCCACCGGCATCTTCACCACCTACGGCGCGGTGCTGAACTCGTCGGGGCCGATGGGCATCTGGACATGGCCCATCGCCACGATCGGTCAGCTGGCGGTGGCGTTCATCCTCGGCGCGCTGGCCGCGCGGATCCCGGTGACCGGCTACCACTACCAATGGATGTCGCGGCTCGCCAATCCGGTGCTGGGCTGGATCCTCGGCTGGATCTCGTTCACCTTCCTGGCCATCGTGGTGGTCGCGGTGGACTACACCATCGCGTCGACGATCTTTCCTGTGTTGTTGAACTACGAAGGCACGCCGACCATCGCGTGGCTGGTGACCGGCCTCGTGCTCCTGCTTCAAGCGGCTCTCGTCGCGTTCTCGACGCGGTGGGCGGAGCGGGTGAACAACACGTTCGTCTCGCTCGAGCTCATCGGCATGGTGACGCTGACGGTGCTGTTGCTCATCGTGGCCGCCGTGCGCGGCGACATGGACTTCTCGAACCTGTTCAGCCTGGGTGCCGTACCCGCGGAGGGCTACTGGAGCTTCGGTGACCTGACAACGGCGGGCCCGTGGATGCTCGGGTTCCTGCTCGGCGCTTTCACCATCGTCGGCTTCGAGTCCGCGGCCAACCTTGCCGAGGAGACCAATGACCCCGAACGAGTTGTCCCCCGCGCGATGTGGCAGGCCGTCCTCGCCTCCGGCGTGCTCGGCTTCATCTTCATCGTCGCCGTGACGCTGGCCGCGGGCGATCCCGTCGCGCTTGCCGAGTCCGGTACGCCGATCGCCGACGTCATCCACAACACCCTCGGTTCGGCCGTCGCCACACTGCTGCTGCTGATGGTGGTGCTGGCGATCTTCGCCTGCGGCCTGGTCATCATGATCACCGGCGTTCGGTTGACCTGGGCCATGTCTCGAGACGAGCGCTTCCCGGGCTGGCAGCAGTGGAAGCAGGTCTCGCCGACTTTCCACACCCCACTGAAGGCCACCTTGCTGTATGTCGTTCTCGCCGAACTGATCCTGGCGATCTTCTCGCACTCGGAGACAGCGCTGTTCACTCTGTTCGGTGCCGCCACGCTGCTTCCCGCGGTGATGTACGCCTCGACGGTGGTGCTGTACCTGATCAAGCGAAAGTCTCTGCCGGTGAGCGACAAGTTCAACCTCGGCGCATGGGAGATCCCGATCCTGGTGGTCGCCGTGGTGTGGCTGGTGTTCGAACTCGCGCTGTTCCGGGACTCGAGTTTCAAGCAGGCGTGGGCATACGTCATCGTGATGGTGGTCATCGGTGCCTGCTATCTCGGCTATCTGCTGGCCACCCGCGGCAAGAGCGGGCTGACCATGCCGGGTATGCAGTCCATCGATGCCGAACTCGAGCACGAGGCAGAAAAGGGCTGACCATGCATCACGTCCTGGCGATCGACCAGGGCACGTCGGGTACGAAGGCCATCGTGGTCGACGAGGCCGGTCACGTCGTCTCGATCGCCGAGGTCGGGGTGCGGCCCGAGTATCTGGCCGCCGGCGGGGTCGAGCAGGACCCGGAGGCACTGTTCGACTCGGTCGTCAGCGCAGGCCGGAAAGCCTTGGCGCAGGCGGACGTTCCTGTCGCGGCCGTCGCCGTGGCCAACCAGGGCGAAACGGTCCTGGCCTGGGACCGCGACACCGGGCGCCCGCTATCACCCGCGGTGGTGTGGCAGGACCGCCGCGCCGAGTCGATCTGCGCGCCGCTGTCGGCGTCGGCGGACGACATCGCGCAGCGCACCGGGCTGGTGCTCGACCCGTACTTCTCCGCACCGAAGATGGCGTGGATCCGGGCGAACATGACGACGGCGGGCGTGGTCACCACCACCGATACCTGGCTGGTGCACCGGCTGTGCGGCGCGTTCGTCACCGACGCCTCGACAGCCAGCCGGTCGTTGCTGATCTCACTGGACTCCGTCGAATGGGACGACGGGCTGCTCGACCTCTTCGGGCTGACCGGCGAAGCCCTGCCCGAGATCGTCGGATGCGACCAGATCGTGGGCAGCACAGAAGTTTTCGGGCCGACGATTCCCGTTGCCGGTCTGATCGTCGACCAGCAGGCCGCGCTGCTGGCTGAAAGCTGCCTGTCACCAGGCGATGCCAAGTGCACATTCGGCACGGGCGCCTTCCTGCTGGCACAGCTCGGCGCCAACGCGGCGCGGTCCACGTCGGGCCTCACCACTTCGGTGGCGTGGCGGTTGCGCGAGGACACGTCGTACTGCGTCGACGGACAGGTCTACACGGCGGCGTCCGCGGTGCGCTGGGCCGTCGATCTGGGGTTGGTCCCCACGGCCAATCAGATCGACTCTGTCGCAGCCGATTCCAGCGACGGTGTGCTGTGTGTACCCGCTCTGGCCGGGCTGGCAGCGCCGTGGTGGGACTCCGCGGCCGCGGCGTCGTTCAGCGGAATGACGCTGTCCAGCGGTCGCGGCCAGTTGGTGCGTGCGCTGCTGGAGGGCATCGCCGCTCAGGTCGCGGCACTTGCCGACCTCGTCGCCACCGATCTCGGGCAGCCGTTGACCCGGCTGCGGGTCGACGGCGGACTCACCCAGTCGCAGGTACTCATGCAGGCGCAGGCCGACCTGGCGCGCATTCCCGTCGACGTCTACCCGTCGCTGCACGCGACCGCGCTCGGCGCCGCGGCGTGCGCACGACTGGCGCTGGATCCAGACCTCGACGTGGCCGAGGCCGTCGGCACATGGACGCCCGACCACAGCTACGAACCGCAGTGGTCGGCCGGCCGCGCAGAAGAGTTCATGGGGCGATGGAGGCGTGCGGCCGAATCGGTTCTGGCGCAGAAGGAGACGACGACCCCATGAGCGGCACCGTCGATGTCAGCGACGTCGTCGTCGTCGGCGGCGGCATCGTCGGCTCGGCGATCGCGCGCGCGCTGGCGGGCACGAACCTGTCGGTGACCCTGCTCGAGGCGCGAGACGACGTCGGCGACGGCACCAGCAAGGCCAACACCGCGCTGCTGCACACCGGCTACGACGCCACTCCCGAGACGCTCGAGTCGCGACTGGTGGCGCGCGGCTACGAACTTCTCGGCGACTACGCCGAGCAGACGGGTATCCCGGTCGAGCGCACCGGGGCACTTCTGGTGGCGTGGACCGACGAAGAAGTCGACGCCCTTCCCGGTCTGAAGGACAAGGCCGAACGAAACTTCTACCACCGCTGCGAGATCGTCGGCGCCGACGAGGTGTATCGGCGAGTCCCCGACCTCGGCGCGGGCGTGCTGGCCGGGCTGACCGTGCCCGGCGAGTCGATCATCTGCACGTGGACCACGAACCTCGCCCTTGCGACCGATGCCGTGGCGCGCGGCGCACGGCTGATCCGTGGCGCACGGGTAACCGGGGCCACCGTCGATGACGGACACACCACGCTGCAGACCACCCGCGGCGACGTGTGCGGACGCTGGGTCATCAACGCGGCGGGCCTGGGGGCCGACCATCTCGATGCCGAGTTCGGGTATCACCGCTTCACCGTCACCCCGCGGCGCGGCGAACTGCTGGTGTTCGACAAGCTGACCCGGCCGATGGTGCCCTGCATCGTGCTGGCTGTGCCATCATCGCGCGGCAAGGGCGTGCTGGTCAGCCCGACCATCTACGGCAATGTAATGGTGGGGCCGACGTCGGAGAACCTCGAAGACCGCACCGCCACAGGCACTTCGGAGGACGGCTTCGAGTTCCTGGTGTCCAAGGGCCGCGCGCTGATGCCGTCGCTGTTCGACGAGGAGATCACCGCCACCTACGCGGGGCTGCGCGCGGCGATCGACCGCGACGACTATCTCATCGACGTCGACGCGGACGCGCGCTACCTGCTGGTCGGCGGAATCCGTTCCACCGGGCTGACTTCCGGGATGGCGATCGCCGAGTACGTGACGGGCCTGCTCGCCGATGCCGGCCTCGACGTCACCGAACGACCGGATCTGCCCGCACCACCGGTGATGCCGAACCTCGGCGAGGCCTACACCCGTCCGTTCCAGGACGCCCAGCGCGTCGCAGCCGATCCCGAATACGGCCGCATCGTGTGCTTCTGCGAACGGGTCACCGCCGGCGAGATCCGCGACGCGTTCCAATCCCCCATCCCGCCCGTCGATCTCGACGGGCTGCGGCGACGGACCCGGGTGATGAACGGCCGCTGCCAAGGCTTCTACTGCGGGGCGCACACCAGCGCGCTGCTGGATGCAAGCGGCGGTGCCTTATGACCGACCAACACGTCGCGGTCGCGATCGTCGGAGGCGGGCCGTCGGGCCTGACCGCCGCAGCCGAGCTGGCTCCTCGGGTCGACGGCGAGGTCCTCGTCATCGAACGCGAACCCGAGACGGGCGGAATCCCTCGCCACAGCGACCATCCCGGCTACGGCATGCGCGATCTCAAGCGGTTCATCTCCGGGCCCGCCTACGCCAGGCGGCTCACCACAATGGCGAAGGATGCGGGCGCCACACTGGAGACCGAGGCGATGGTCACCGGCTGGGCGGGCGACCGGCGGCTGCAGATCACCTCGCCGCGCGGGATACGCACCGTCACGGCCGACGCGGTGGTGCTGGCGACCGGCGCGCGGGAGCGGCCCCGGCCCGCGCGGTTGGTACCGGGCGATCGGCCCGACGGCGTGTACACCACAGGGCAGTTGCAGAACCTTGTGCATCTGCACCGCGCGAAGGTCGGCAGCCGGGCGTTGATCGTCGGCGCCGAACTCGTGAGCTGGTCGGCGGTGTTGACGCTGCGCGAAGCCGGTTGCGCCACAGTCGGAATGGTCAGCGGGTATCCGCGCTCGGAGGCATATGCGGTGTTTCGCCTGCCGGGCCGGTTCTTGATGGACGGGCCGGTGTTCACCCGCAGCCGGATCGTCGGTATCGACGGCAAGGACCGGGTGCGCGCCGCCGTGGTGGAGAACATCGACACGGGCTCGAGGGTGATCATCGACTGCGACACGGTGGTGTTCACCGGCGACTGGATCCCCGACCACGAGCTTGCCCGCACCGGCGGCCTTGCGATGGACCCGGCCACCCGCGGGCCGGTGGTCGATGCGGCCCTGCGGACCAGCGGCCCAGGGGTGTTCGCGGTCGGCAACCTGCTGCACCCTGTCGACACCGCCGACGGCGCGGCGCTGGACGGACGGCATGTGGCCGCCGCGGTGACCGGTTGGTTGCAGCATCGCGACGAACCACCCAAGGCCGTCCGTATCCGCACCGACGCGCCACTGCGATGGGTTGTCCCGCAGCTGGTCTCACCCGAGGGCGGTGTCGCGGCGAGGGGCGACTTGTTGTTCTGGGTCGACGAGTACCGCAGGCTGCCGAAACTGCGGGCAGTGCAGGACGGCAGGACGCTCGCGACGAAACGCACGCCGTGGCCCGCCGCGCCAGGCCGCGTGTACCGGGCGCCGTGGTCGTTGGTGGCTGGCGCCGACCCAGCCGGCGGCGACGTCACCGTCTCCTTCGCCTGACTTTTCTCTCGCGAGCAGACGCAAGTGTCCGCGAAAGCCCAGGAGATAGCGGACGTTTGCGTTCCCCTACCTGCGGTGTGGGCCCAGCTCGCCAGAAAAACTAGACCGGGAGAAGGGCGTCGATCACGCCTGCCAGCTGTTTGGCTGAGCGGCATTCGTGCATGGGGATGACATCCTCGTAGCGCGGGACCGCCGAATCGCCACTGCCCCACAGATGCTTCGGCTCCGGGTTGAGCCAGTGCGCGTGCCTGCTCGAGTTGACCATGTGCGTCAGCAGGTCGGTCTCGGGGTTGCGGTAGTTGTTGCGGCCGTCGCCGAGAACCAGCAGGGAACTGCGCGGCGAGAGCACGTTGGGGTACTTGTCCAGGAACGAGACGAACGCATGCCCGTAGTCGGAGTGGCCGTCGCGGGTGTATACGCCCGCTTCCCTTGTGATGCGCTGCACGGCGACGGCAAGATCCGCGTCGGGCCCGAACAACTCGGTGACCTCGTCGGTGGTGTCGATGAACGCGAAGACGCGGACACGGGAGAACTGTTGCCGCAGTGCGTGAACCAGCAGCAGCGTGAAATGGCTGAAGCCCGCGACCGAACCCGACACATCGCACAGCACGACGAGCTCCGGGCGGGCGGGATGCGGCTTCTTCAACACCACATCGATCGGCACACCGCCGGTGGACATGGACTTGCGCAGCGTCTTGCGCAGATCGATCTCCCCCGCCCGAGACCGGCGCCGACGGGCGGCGAGCCTGGTGGCGAGCGTGCGGGCCAGCGGTTGCACAACCCGCCGCATCTGACGCAGTTGCTCGCCGGACGCGCGCAGGAACTCGACGTTCTCGGCCAGCTGCGGCACGCCGTACATCTGCACGTGGTCACGGCCCAACTGTTCGGCAGTGCGCCGCTTCGTCTCACCCTCGACCATCTTGCGCAGCTGCGCAATGCGTTGGGCCGCAAGAGCCTTGGCGATCTGTTCCTGCGTCGGCGTCGGCTCGTCACCGTACGGCGCGAGCAGGCCGGCCAACAGCCGCCCTTCGAGGTCGTCGAGGTTCATCGCCTTGAGCGCCTGGTATGACGAGTACGACGGGCCCCGGCTCGAGTTGTAGCGGCCGTAGGCCTCGACGATCTGCGCGATCATCGCCGCCAGCCGCTCGTCCATGTTGGCCAGCTCATCGTTGTCGCTCAGCATGTCGAGCAGCATCTGCCGCATGGCCTCGACGTCTTCGGGCGGCAGACCGTCGTCTCCCGACTCCTCGTCGTCGAGCACGGTCCTCGCGCCCAGTGCGGCTGGGAAGTACAGATCGAACATCGCGTCGTAGGTGTCGCGGTGGTCCGCCCGACGCAGCACCGCGCATGCGAGACCCTCACGCAGCGCTTCGCGATCGCCGAGCCCGAGCACGCTCATCACCCGGCCCGCGTCGACCGTCTCCGACGGACCCACCGAAATGCCCAGTCCGCGCAGCGCTTCGACGAACTCCACCAAGTGGCCCGGAATGCCGTGCGGGGCCAGCGGCTGCGGCGGGCGGGTGCGGCGGACTGCCATTAGTTGAGCCTCAGCTCCCCGGCGGCCTTCGTCTGGTCGGACTGGTGTTTGAGCACCACGCCCAGTGTCGCGGCGATCAGCTCGTCGTCGATGGTGTCCATCCCAAGCGCCAGAACCGTGCGCCCCCAGTCGATCGTCTCGGCGACCGACGGCACCTTCTTGAGCTGCATGCCGCGCAACACGCCGATGATGCGCACCAGCTCCTCGGCCAGATGCCCTGGCAGTTCCGGCACCCGCGACAACAGGATTCGACGCTCGAGATCGGGATCGGGGAAGTCGATGTGCAGGAACAGGCAGCGGCGCTTGAGCGCCTCGGACAGTTCGCGGGTGGCGTTGCTGGTCAGCAGCACGAATGGTGTGCGCTCGGCAACGATCGTGCCGAGTTCGGGCACGGTGACCGCGAAGTCGGACAGCACCTCGAGCAGCAGGCCCTCGATCTCGATGTCGGCCTTGTCGGTCTCGTCGATCAGCAGAACGGTCGGTTCGGTCCGGCGGATCGCCGTCAACAGCGGCCGCGTCAGCAGGAACTCTTCGGAGAACACATCGGTTTTCGTCTGGTCCCAGTCCCCGTGGCCGGCCTGGATTCGCAGGATCTGCTTGGCGTGGTTCCACTCGTAGAGTGCGCGTGCCTCGTCGACACCCTCGTAACACTGCAGCCGCACCAGGCCCGATCCGGTCGCCTGGGCGACCGCGCGGGCCAGTTCCGTCTTGCCGACGCCTGCCGGCCCCTCGACCAACAGCGGCTTGCCCAGCCGGTCGGCGAGGAAAACCGCGGTGGCCGTAGCGGTGTCGGGCAGGTAGCCGGTCTCGGTCAGCCGTCGCGCGACATCGTCGATGTCGGCGAACATCGGCGCCGGGCGTGCGGGGACACTCACTCATTCACTCCTAATCAGACGGGGCGGGTGTGGCCGTCTCCCCACACAATCCACTTGGTCGAGGTCAATTCGGGTAGGCCCATCGGTCCGCGGGCGTGCAGCTTCTGGGTGGAGATGCCGATCTCGGCGCCGAAGCCGAACTGCTCGCCGTCGGTGAACGCCGTCGACGCGTTCACCATGACGGCCGCGGCATCGACGCGCTCGGTGAACCGTTGCGCGGCAGCGATATCCGTCGCGACGATGGCCTCTGTGTGGCCGCTGCCGTATTCGTTGACGTGGGCGATCGCGGCGTCGACGCCGTCGACGACGGCCAGCGCGATGTCCATCGACAGGAACTCCGCGCGCAGTTCCTCCTCGGAGGGATCGGCGTGCACCGTCACGCCGGCGTCCTGCAGGGCCTTGGTCAGCCGCGGCACGGCGCGGTCGGCGATGGCGCTGTCGATCAACACCGATTCGGCCGCGTTGCAGACGCTTGGCCGACGGGTCTTCGCGTTGAGCAGAATGCGTTCGGCGACGTCCAGGTCCGCCGATTCATGAACGTAGACATGGCAATTGCCGACACCGGTCTCGATGGTGGGCACCTGCGCATCGCGAACCACCGCGTCGATGAGCCCCGCTCCGCCGCGCGGGATGACGACGTCGACCAACCCGCGGGCCTGGATCAGATGGGTGACGCTGGCCCGGTCCTCGCTCGGCAGCAGCTGCACTGCGTCGGCATTGCGGTTCTCGATCTGCAGTGCATCGCGCAACGCGGTGACCAGGGCTTGGTTCGACCGCGCCGCCGACGAGCTGCCGCGCAACAGCACCGCGCTGCCCGCTTTGAACGTGAGGCCGAATGCGTCGACGGTCACGTTCGGCCTGCCCTCGTAGACCATTCCGATGACGCCGAGCGGGACCCGCTGCTGACGCAGCTGCAGACCGTTGGGCAGCGTCTGCCCGCGCAGCACCTCGCCGATCGGGTCGGGCAGCCCCGCAACCTGGCGCAGCCCGGCGGCGATGCCGTCGATCCGCTGCGGGTTGAGCGCAAGACGGTCCAGCATCGCCTCAGGCGTGCCCGCGGCTTTGGCGGCGGCCAGATCCTCTTTGTTCGCCTCGAGCACATTGGCGGCTTCGCGAAGCACGTTGTCGGCAGCGGCGTGCAGTGCCGAGTTCTTGTCCGCGGTGCTCAACGTCGCCAGTTCGCGGGCGGCCACCCTGGCCCGTCGCGCGGCGTCGTGCACCTGCTGACGCAAGTCAGGCACAGACGGCGCTTGCAGACTCATTACCCCAGCGTATCGGACATGACCGCAAGGCTCGACAGGTGTCAGGTAGCTCCAGGTGGGTTAGCGTTGACAGCTATGGCGGCGCGGATCTGCGTAGTGGGCAGTGTCAACGCCGACCTCACGTTCAAGGTCGATGCGCTGCCCCGTCCCGGCCAGACGGTGCTGGCCTCCTCACTGGCCAGCGCCCCCGGCGGTAAGGGGGGCAACCAGGCCGTCGCCGCCGCCCGCGCAGGCGCCACGGTTGCGCTTGTCGCCGCGCTCGGAAACGATTCCGCCGCCGAGCAACTGCGCGCCCATCTACGCGACAACGACGTAGGTCTCGACGGCGTGGTCACGCTGCCCGAACCGAGCGGGTCGGCCGCGATCATCGTCGACTCGGCGGCCGAGAACACCATCGTCGTCGCGCCAGGCGCCAACGCCCATCTGAGCGTGGACCGCGCCGAAGTGCGCAGCGCCATCACCGAAAGCGATGTCGTGCTCATGCAGTTGGAGATCCCGATCGCCACCGCCGTCGCAGCCGCCGAGATCGCCCGTGCCGCCGACGCGGTCGTCATGGTCAACGCGTCGCCTGCCGGCGCGAAACCCCACGATCTGCTCGCATTGTCAGAACTCGCCGACGTCGTCGTCGTGAACGAGGCCGAGGCGCGCGAATGGCACTGGCCGGTGCCGCATCTGGTCATCACCCGCGGCTCGCGAGGCGCCAGCTACCTGGGCGAGGACGAGCGGTTCGACGTGCCCGCGCCGGCCGTGCACCCAGTCGACACCACCGGTGCGGGTGATGTCTTCGCGGGCGTGTTGGCGGCGAGCTGGCTGGACGGTTATGAAGACGCGCTTCGCCTGGCATGCGCGGCGGGTGCGCTCTCGACGCTCGTGCCGGGTGCCGGGGACTGCGCGCCGTACGCCGAGGCCATCGTGGACGCTGTAGCCAACCGGAGAGCTGGAGAAAGGCAACTATGACGACGACCGCAACGCCGCGGCCACCCGAAGGCGATTGGCTGGGCACGCGATTTCTGAGCTTCCGCCGCGAGGGCCCGTTCGCGGTCTGCACGCTCGACCGGCCCGAGGCGCGCAACGCGATGACCCCGGCGATGTACTTCGGCATCAAGTACGCGATCGGCCATGTCGAGGCCGACAAGGACCTCGCAGGCCTTCTGATCACCGGCTCCGGCGATGTGTTCGCCCCCGGCGGCGACCTCGGCGGCGGCGGCGACGACAACTGGTTGACGTTCGGCGCCGCACTGGGGATGGACGTCACGCCGTTCGAGAAGCTGCGCCAGTCGACCAAGCCGGTGGTGTCCGCGGTCAACGGGCTGTGCCAGGGCGGCGGCCTGCAGATCGCGCTCTGCAGCGACATGGCAGTGGTCAGCGATCGCGCGACCTTTCGAGTGCCCGAGCTGTTCCGCGGCATCGCCGACACGTACTACAGCCAGATGCTGGCGCGCTTGATCGGCCCGGTCCGCACTCGCGACCTGATGCTCACCGGCCGCACGCTGACCGCTGCCGAGGCCGAGGAGTGGGGCATGGTGTCGCGGGTGGTGCCGCACGACGAGTTGATGAGTGCGGCCCGCGACGTGCTCGCCCAGTGCTGCCGGACGGCTCCTGCCGCACGGCGGGTCGTGAAGTCAAGCCTGGACAACTACATGGGGCTGTTCGACCGCATCGGCATGCAGGCCAGCTACAGCGGCGAGGAGGCGGTGGAGGGGTTCCGCGCCTTCAAGGAACGACGGTCTCCGAGCTGGGTGCATCCCGACCTGCAGGTGGAGGGTCGCATCTGACCGCTCAGTTCAGTCTGTTCTGAATACAGAATCTGCTGTACTGTCCTGCCCATGCAGACGGTCACTCACAGCGATGCGCTGTCGCGCTTCGGGTGCGCGTTGTCCGACCCCACCCGCGCCGAGATCCTGTTGTTGCTTCGGGATGCGCCCGGCTATCCCGCCGAGCTCGCCGACAAGATCGGTGTGAGCAGGCAGATCCTGTCCAACCACCTGGCCTGTCTGCGCGGCTGCGGCCTGGTGCTCGCCGAGCCCGAGGGCAGGCGCAGCCGCTATCGGCTGGCGGACGAACGAATCGGGCACGCACTCGGCGACCTTGTCGGTCTGGTGCTCGCCGTCGACCCGGCCTGCTGCCCCGCCGCCGAAGCCGACGCCTGCTGCTGATGAACGCACCGGCCCGAACGCGACGCGATGTGCTCTCCCGGCGCATCCGACTTCTCGTCGCGGCGACGATCACCTACAACATCGTCGAGGCGGCCGTCGCATTGGCCGAAGGCACCCGCGTGTCGTCATCGGCGCTGATCGGATTCGGTCTCGACTCGGTGATCGAAGTGTCGTCGGCGGCCGCGGTCGCCTGGCAGTTCTCCGCCAAGGATCCCGAGTCTCGGGAGAAGGCGGCGCTGCGATTCATCGCGTTCTCGTTCTTCGCGCTCGCCGCCTACGTCTGCGTCGACGCGGTGCGATCGCTGCTTGGCTTCGGTGAGCCGCGACCGTCGATCATCGGCATCGTGCTTGCGACGGCGAGCCTCGTCGTGATGCCGGTGTTGTCGTTGGCACAACGGCGCGCCGGTCGTGAACTGGGATCAGCTTCCGCGGTTGCGGATTCGAAGCAGACACTGCTGTGCACCTACCTGTCGGCGGCACTGTTGGCCGGGCTGGCGCTCAACGCGGTCATCGGTTGGTCATGGGCCGATCCGGTTGCCGCGTTGGTCATCGCGGCCATCGCGGTCCGCGAGGGCCGAAACGCGTGGCGCGGAGACCCGTGCTGCTAGAGAAGGGATGGCCGATGCCCGGTGCCGATGGCAGCGGCGCTCTTCGCTCGAGCCTCGGGCGACGCAACGGTCAACGTTTTGCAGCGGAAGTTCGAGAAGGCTGCTGCAAAACGTTGATCATTGTTGCTGCAGTGACCGCTATTGCCATACGCCCCTTCGATGGGACGCCCGCGCTCTAGTGGCGCTTCGTCCCGCTCAGCAGCCAAGGCAGGTCAGGGTCCAGGCGTGGATCTCGGCCTCGTAATCGAGTTGCGAATAGCGCCCGACCGGTCCGGCGTGAGCGCCGGAGCCCGTCTCGGCGCGAAAGAGCACGGTTCGCCGCGACGCCGGAAACGCGGGGTCGACGCCGGCACCGTGCTCGGGATCGGTCGCCCGCAGCGTCGCGACCCACTTCGCCGGCTCCCGGACCAGCACCCTCGTGTCATGCACTGCGCCGGTGACCAGCAGCGCCGGCCTGGCCTCCGCAGGCGGCGGGTTGTCGACCGGCGAATACGACAGCATCACGGCGCGGTCGCCAGGGTCGGCGGGATTTCCCCACTCGTCCCACTCCTGGATGGTGAGGGGCAGCGACGGGTCTGACATGGTGGCGACCACGTCGACGAACGGCACCTCGGCCACGATCCCGGCGAAGCGCTCGGGACGCCGGGAGTACAGCACCCCCTGCAGGAGGCCGCCGGCCGATAGCCCGCGGCTCACGATCCGAGTGCCGTCGACGTACCCGTCGGCGAGAAAGTCGGTGACCGCCGCCTGGTCGTCGAATGTGTTGGGCTTGGCCCGAAGTCGACCGTCGAGCCACCACCGTCGGCCCATCTCGCCGCCGCCGCGGGGCTGCCCGAACGCGCACACCAGCCCGCGGTCGAGCAGCGACGGCAGTGAGCGCCACCAGTCGAAGCCGAAGTCGGGGTCCATGCATGCTTCGTAGGACCCGTAGCCGTACAGATAGAGCGGTGGCCTGCCGTCGAGGTCGACGTCACGCCTGCGCACGACGACGACGGGCACCAAGGTGCCGTCCGGTGCCGGGGCGAGGTGGCGCTCCTGCACGTACGCGTCGTGGTCTACCCCGACGATCGACTCGACGTGACGCACCCTGCGGCGACCGGAGGCGATGTCGACGTCCTCGTGCCGGGTCGGACGGATGAACGACTGCTGGACCACGGTGACGAAGTCGGCGTCGAACACCTCGTTGCGGCCCAGCGTCACGAGTCCGCCCGGCTCGTCTGGCCATATCTCGAAGGCCGTGTCTCCGTACGGGCGCACCGTCAGCATCCCGACGCCCTCGCGCCTGGCCGACACCACGATCCACGAGTCGAACGCGTGCACCCGGTAGACGCGTGTCGCCGGATCCTCGGCCACCCAGTCACTCCACCGCGCAGGCGCGCCGACAGGAGCGCTGACGATTCGGAACGATTCCGCGTCGAGGTTCGTGACGATCAGAAAGCGATCGCCCTCGGGTCCCGGCGCGTGCTCGACGAAGTACTCGACGAGATCCTCCCGCGGACGCACGAGTATCGATGTGCCTGAGGGCTCTTCGCACGAAAGGACATGCACCTCTGTGGTGTTTCGCGAGTACGCGGTGATCACGAACCACGCCCCGGATCGGGTGACATCCACGGTGACGTCGAACCGCTCGTCGGGTTCGGCATAAACCAGTCGATCGGTCGCGGGGTCGGTGCCAAGCGCATGCGCGCACACCCGGTGCGGTCGGTTGACCTTGTCGGTCCGCAGATACAGATAGGTCTTCGAATCCGCGCTCCATCCGCCGCTGGGGAAGGTCGACTCGATGACGTACGGCAGGTCCGCGCCGGTGGCGAGGTCGCGAAACCGAAGGGTATATCGCTCGTCGCCGACGACATCGGATGACCAGGCCAACGTCTTCCCGTCGGGACTGACCTCACACTCGCCACGGTGAAATTCCGCGTCTGGGTGAGCATCGGCGACCGCCTGCAGGTCGATCACCGACTCCTCTCGGCCTTCGTCGGTGCGACGCACGAGGGTGGGGAATTCGGCACCGGCCTCATGGATTTCGCGGTACGTGAAGTCCCCGGACCGCCAGGGTGCCGACTCCGACCTGGCGGGCACCCGCGCGGTCATCTCGGCCGCAAGCGTGGCCCGCAGCTCGGCGAGCGGTGCGACCCGCGCCTCGTAGAAGGCGCGTTCGGCGTCGAGCAGATCGACCAGCTCCGCAGTCGGCTCGGCGATCCAGTCGTAGGCGCCGCCACCGGCGGCTTCGGCCCTCGCGACCGGCGGCGCGAGGGCGGGGTCGGCATCGCGGCCGGGTGACACGGCACCTCCCGAGTGTCTCGACGGTCGTCAGACGTGTTGGACACCATAACTCCCGTTGTGCGACGAATTCCTTCAAGATCTTCCGATGGCCTGCACGAATCCGTCGTTCGTGGTGTATTTGGTGGCGTCCTGATCCGCCAGTCAAATTCGAGGGCAAATGATGACACGTCGACCCGCACGCCTCGTCGCCGCATTGGCCTGCATCATGGGGCTGATCTTCCTTCCGACCGCACTCTCCAGCGCCGACGAGCCGACCAAGTCGGTGTTCACCGTCGGGGTCGTGCAGGACGTCGACTCGCTCAACCCCTTCATCGGGGTCACGGTCGCCGCCTACGAGATGTTCCAACTACAGTACCCGACGCTGACCGAGTGGGACGCGAAGAACTTCGCCGTCGTGCCGGGGCTGGCGGAATCCTGGAAAGAGTCTCCTGACAAGACGTTCTGGACCTACAAGATCAGGCCGGACCTCAAGTGGAGCGACGGCGAACCGCTGACCGCCAAGGACGCCGCGTACACCTTCAACCGCATCATCAACGGGACCTTCGAGAAGACCAACTTCGGCAACTACGTCAGCAACATCACCAAGGCCGAAGCCCCCGACGACACCACGCTGATCCTTCGCGTCGACAAACCCACGCCGATCATGCAGACGCTCGTTGTGTACATCCTGCCCGAGCACGTCTACTCCAAGATCGACGAAGCCGCCATCCAGAGTTACAACAACGAACCGGTGGGCGGCAAACCCACTGTCGGCGCGGGGCCGTATCTGGTCACCGAGCGCAAGGTCGGTGAGTTCACCAGGTTGGTTGCCAATCCGAACTTCTACCGTGGCAAGCCCGCCGTCGACGAGGTCGTCTTCAAGCTCTACGCCAATCCCGACGCACTGGGCCAGGCGCTGAAGAAGGGTGAGATCGACTACGCCGACAGCCTGGAGGCGAATGTCTTCGACTCCCTTGCCGATGCGCCGAACATCGAACGCAAGTCGGCGGTCTATCCGGGATTCAACGAGCTGGCCTTCAATAACGGGGCCGCGCTGGACACCGGCAAGCCGATCGGGGATGGCAACCCACTGCTGAAGGACAAGCGTCTGCGCGAGGCGATCGGCTGGTCGCTGGACCGAAAGACCATGGTGGACAAGGTCTTCGGCGGTCATGGCAGCGTCGGCACGACCATCATCGCCCCGATGTTCGACAAGTGGCACCTCTCACCGCCCAACGAGGTCACCTACGACCCGGAGAAGGCCAAGTCGCTGCTGGATGCCGCGGGCTACCGCGTCGGTCCCGACGGCATCCGCCGCGCCGAGAACGGCGCACGGCTCGATTTCCGTCTCTTCGGCCGGTCGGACTCGCCGACGTCGAAGAAGGCAGTCGAGTACATCAAGCGCTACCTCGCCGACGTCGGCATCGCGGCGAACGTCACGCTCATCTCGGAGGACGCCCTCACCGAGAAGATCGGCCAGGGCGAGTTCGACATGTTCGAGTGGGGATGGGTGGTCGAGCCCGACCCGAACTACCAGCTGTCCACCATGACCTGCGGTAGCAGATCCTACGAGGACGGCGGCAGCGTGCTGGCCGGCCTCTCCGACTCCTTCTACTGCAACCCCAAGTACGACGAACTCTTCGATGCCCAAGGTAGCGAGACCGATAACGCCAAGCGCGTCGAGATCGTCAAGCAGATGCAGCAGATCCTTTACGACGACTGGCCGTACGCGGTGACGTACTACTACGACAACCTGATCGCCTATCGCACCGACAGGTTCGAGGGCTTCATCCCGCAGCCCGATCCCAATGGTTCGTATCTGTTCCAGTACGGGACGTGGTCGTACGAGAACATCAAGCCCGTCGCAGCAGGCGCGGGGCAGTCGAGTGGCCCGTCGCCCGCGCTCATCGGCGGAATCGCTGCGGCCGTCGTGGTCCTCGGTGGTCTCGCCTTCCTGCTGCTGCGGCGGCGTCGCGCCGGGGCGGCAGACGACCGGGAGTGACCAACGTATGGCGCTGATCAGCGCACCGGATGTCGCGCCGATCCCGCCGGCCGCAGGGCGGGGGCGCGTCCTGGGGCCGGGTGCCCGTTTCGCGGTGTCACGGGTGCTGTCGTCGTTGGGGACGTTGGTCTTCGTCATCCTGTTCAACTTCTTCCTGTTCCGCATGCTCCCGGCGATCCCATCGCGCTCTACACCCGCGGCCGGGACGTGGATCCGGAGATCAGGCGGCAGATGCAGGCGAAGTTCAACGCCCCGATCGCCGACCAGTTCATCCAGTACATCAAGAACCCGTTCGTTCCCGAACTGCCGTCACAGCAGTTCAGCGTCCCGGTCTGGGACGTCATCGTGCCGCGTATCGGGCCAACGCTGTTGCTGGTCGGCACGGCGACGTTGCTCGCGACGATCTTCGGCGTGTGGCTCGGTATCCGCAGCGCGTGGAAACGTGGCGAGCGATTCGACAAGGTCGCCACCACAACGACTCTCGTGCTGTACTCGATGCCGGAGTTCTGGTTCGGGATGATTCTGCTGACCGTGTTCTCGGTCGGCGTGTTCGGGTTTCCTGGGATTTTTCCCGTCGGCGGGTTGTCCACGCCGGGCGTCGACAGCGGTAGTTTCGCTGGGCTCGCCGACACCGCCTGGCACCTGGTCCTGCCGGTCTTCACCCTCACGGTCGTCTATCTCGCCGAGTACGCGTTGGTCATGCGGGCCTCGCTCATCGACGAGATGGGTCAGGAGTACCTGCAGACCGCGCGTGCCAAGGGTCTGCGCGACGACGAGGTGCGCCGCAAGCATGCGGTACCCAACGCCATGCTGCCGACGACGACGCTGATATTTCTCAACCTCGGCTTCGTCATCGGCGGGGCCATCACGATCGAGTACGTGTTCTCGCTGTCCGGTCTCGGCTCGCTGACCGTACAAGCGTTGCGCGGGCCGGACATACCCCTGTTGCAGACGCTCTTCCTGTTGTTCTCCGCCGCCGTGATCCTGGCCAACCTCGTCGCCGACCTCATCTACGCCAAACTTGATCCGCGGGTGCGGACATGACGCCGACGAGCGCTTGCGCGAGGAGCAGAGGATGAAGCCGGCGGCTGGTCCCGTTTCGGCTCGCTCGATCGTGTGGGCGCGCCGTCGCCGGTCCTGGAACAACCTGGCGGGCCAGTTCCGCCGATCACGGCAGGGAATGCTCGGTCTCACCATCTTCATCGTCTTCGCCGCGATCGCACTGCTCGCGCCGCTCCTTTTCGACGAGTCCCAACTCGACGTCACCAAGGCGACCGGCGACGTCTATCAAGGCCCGTCCGGGCAGTTCTGGCTCGGTACCGACGACGCAGGCCGGAATGTCCTCGCGATGGTGGCGTGGGGTGCGCGCATCTCACTGCTCGTCGGGTTGTGCGCCACCGTGCTGGCGATGGTCATCGGCACCTCCGTCGGTATCGCGTCCGGGCACTACCGCGGATGGGTCGCCGGAGTCCTGAACCGGCTCACCGACTGGTTCCTCGTCATCCCGTTCCTGCCGCTGGCAATAGTCTTGGCCACCGTTCTCGGCAAGAGCCTGATCAACATCATCATCGTGATCGGCGTGACCTCGTGGCCCGCCACCGCCCGGCTGATCCGTGCCCAGACGCTCTCCGTCGAGGGCAGGCCGTACCTGGAGCGGGCCAAGGCACTCGGCTCGGGCGATCTGCACCAGATGACGCGCCACGTCCTGCCCAACGTCATGCCGCTCGTGCTGGCGAACACGACACTGGCCGTGTCGATCTCCATCCTGTCCGAGACGACGTTGTCGTTCCTCGGCCTCGGAGATCCGACCGCGGTGTCCTGGGGCACGATCCTCGACGACGCCTTCGCCAGCGGGGCCATCTCGGCGGGCGCATGGTGGTATCTGGCTCCGCCTGGTATCTGCGTCGTGCTGGTCGTTCTGGCCTTCAACCTCATCGGACGAACGCTCGAGGACATCCTCGATCCGCGCGGAGCCCACGAATGACGCTGCTGGAGTTCGACGATGTCAGCATCACCTACCAGTCCCGGCAGGGTCCGGTCCCCGCGGTGCGCAATGTGTCGTTGTCCGTGCCGCTGGGTCAGACGGTCGGCATCGCAGGCGAATCCGGCTGCGGCAAAACCACATTGACCAGTTCGGTGTTGCGTCTGCTGCCGAAGACGGCGCAGGTGACCGGCCAGATCCGGCTCAACGGCGAGGACATCATGGCGATGTCATTCGGCCAGTTGCGCGCGGTGCGTTGGGCACAGGCCGCCGTGGTGTTCCAGGGCGCGATGCACGCGCTGAACCCGGTCCAGCGCATCGAAACCCAACTCGCCGAACCGATCCTGCTGCACGACGACGTCGGGCCGAACGTGGCGCGCAAGAGGGTCGAAGAACTCCTCGGTCAGGTCGGCCTGCCTGCCAGTCGAGCCCGCGCCTACCCGCATCAGCTCTCCGGCGGGCAGAAGCAACGGGTGATGATCGCCATGGCGCTGGCCTGCCGGCCCCAACTTCTCATCGCCGACGAACCCACCACGGCACTCGACGTCATGGTCCAGGCACAGGTTCTCGATCTGCTCTCCTCGCTGGTCGCCGATCTCGGCCTTGGCGTCGTGTTCATCAGCCACGATCTGTCCGTTCTCGCCTCGACGTGCGACCGCGTCGCGGTCATGTACGCGGGCCGGATCGTCGAACACGGCAGCGCGAACGACGTCTTCACCCGGCCGCTGCATCCCTACGCCCGAGCGCTCGCGGCGGCGTTCCCCCGGATCGGCGACGCACGGTTCCGCTACGCACCGGCCGGTGTGCCCGGTGATCCGCCATTCCCCGGTGATCTCCCTACGGGTTGTCCGTTCCACCCGCGTTGTCCGAGGGCGGAAGACAAGTGCACGACGTCGGAGCCGTTGCTGGAGAACTACGGCGGTCGGGACGCCGCCTGCCATCGCGCCGGGGAGGTGCTTGTGTGACGGCAGCATCGGAAGCCGGCGCGACGGCGCTGGAAACGCGTGAGCTGAGAGTCGAGTTCCGTATCCGTGGCGGTGAGGTGGCACGCGCGGTCGACGGCGTCGATCTCGCCGTCCGCCGCGGTGAGATCATCGCTCTGGTCGGCGAAAGCGGCTCAGGGAAAACGACATTGGCCCGCACGATTCTCGGCCTGCAGCGGCCGACGTCGGGCGGGGTCTACGTCGCAGGCGAGGCGCTGTCGTACCGGGCCCGCGATCTGAAGGCCTACCGCAGGCGCGCGCAGTTGATCCTGCAGGACCCGTCCGGAGCACTCAACCCGAGGCACACCGTGTACGAGGCGGTAGCCGAGGGCCTGCGGGTACACGGCCTGCATGAGGGCGAGGAGGCCAAGGTGGCGGACGCCCTTTCGCGTGCCGGACTGCGTCCACCCGAGCGCTTCTACCTGCGCTACCCGCACGAGCTGTCCGGCGGGCAGCGGCAGCGCGTGGTGATCGCCGGCGCCCTCGTCCTCGACCCGGAGATCATCGTCGCCGACGAGCCGGTGTCGAGCCTTGACGCGTCGGTTCGCGGCGAGATCCTCGCCCTGCTGCTGCGGCTGCGCGACGAACTGGGTCTGACGCTGGTCGTCGTCACCCACGACCTCGGCCTGGCCTGGAACATCGCCGATCGGGTGGCGGTGATGTATCTCGGTCGCATCCTCGAGATGGGCCCGACCGAGGAGATCATGTCCGCGCCTCAGCATCCCTACACCAAGGCACTGCTCTCGGTGGTGCCGGAGACAGAACGACTCGAGCCGGTCGTGCTCGCGGGCGAGACGCCCGACCCCACCCGGATCCCGAATGGCTGCCGGTTCCACACCCGCTGCCCTGCGCTGGCGGACGGCGCGGCCGCAGCCGCGGGCGTCGACGGGCAATGCCGAACTGTCGCGCTACCCGTGCTCACGGCCGAGGTGAACGCCGAAAGCCACACCAGCGCATGCCATCTCGTCACGGCGAACGCAGGGTCGTAGCCGCCGTGTCGGAATCGCCGCCGCGACCGCTCCAGCCGGCCCTCGATCGCCACCACTATGTCGACGCGGCATCCTTCGATCGCGAAACGGACATGCTGCGGCGCGAGTGGACGTGCATCGGGCGGCTGGACGACCTCGGCCTTGCCGGGTCCGGACGCGCCATTCCCAATCGCCGCGCGGTGGTGTCCTACTTCGGTGAGTCGGTCATCGTGACCTCCGACGCCGCCGCGTCGCTGCACGCGTTCGCGAACGTGTGCCGACACAGGGGTTCCCAGGTCGTGCCCGTCGAGCCGGGCGTCCCGGTCGAGCCATGCGCCGCGAAATCCCTACGGTGCCCCTATCATTCGTGGACCTACGGGCTTGACGGTCGGCTGTTGCATGCCCCGCACACCGACGACGTCGATCTGGACACCTCGGCCTTTGGGCTTCGGCCATTGCGCGCCGCGGCATGGGGCGGATTCCTCTGGCTCACCGAGGATCTCGATGCACCCGCCGTCGTCGACACGCTTGGCCCGGTGCCGGACCGGGTGCGGCGCTACCCGCTCGACACCGTGGTTGTGGGCATGCGGCTGACCTATTCGGTCGCGGCGAACTGGAAGGTGATCGCCGAGAACTACAACGAGTGCTACCACTGCGGGCCGGTGCATCCCGAACTGTCCCGGCTGGTGCCCGCGTTCAGCGGCGGCGGCGGCGCCGACCTCGCGTGGGACGACGGCATCCCGCACCGAGAGGGAGCCTGGACGTTCACCCTGTCCGGCACCTCCGAGCGAGTGCCTTTCCCGGATCTGAACGATGCCGAACGAGTCCGGCACAAGGGCGAGCTCGTCTACCCGAACCTGTTGCTGTCGCTGTCGGCCGAACACGTCGCGGCGTTCGTGCTGCGGCCCACCGCAGTCGACCGCACCGAGATCACCTGTGATCTTCTCTTCGCACCTGACGAAGCCGCGAAGCCGGGATTCGATCCCAGTGACGCAGGCGATCTCTGGGAGCTGGTCAACCGGCAGGACTGGGCGATCTGCGAGTCGGTGCAGCGCGGAATGACATCGCGGTACTACACGCAGGGGTGGTTCGCGCCGATGGAGGACGCGTCGGTGGATATCCGCCGCTGGCTGCTCCCCCGGCTCGATCGGCACGGCGCGCGTGGCTGAGACATGCGACCTCGCGGTCATCGGCCTCGGGGCGCTGGGCAGCTCGACCGCTTGGCACGCGGCAAGCCGGGGCCTGCGCGTGGTCGGATTCGAGGCGTTCGAATTCGGACACGACCGCGGCGCTTCGCACGACACGTCTCGGATCATCCGGCACAGCTACCACACACCCGCCTACGTCGCGCTGACCTTCGGCGCCTACGACGACTGGGCGCGCCTGGAGGATGAGACGGGCGAACAATTCGTCACCGTCACCGGTGGACTCGACCTGTACCCGCGCGACGCCGCGATCTCCGTGCACGACTACACGTCGTCGATGGACGCCCACGACATCGACTACGACATCTTGGATGCCGACGCTGTCGTCGAACGGTGGCCGGCGTTCGACCTACCGGACGGAACCATCGCCGTCCATCAAGCCCGCACCGGAATCGTGCCTGCCGCAGCGGGGACTGCCGCGATGGCAAGGCGTGCAAGCGAACTCGGCGCGGCGCTGCACTACAACACCCGCATCGAGGCGATCTCGCCCCGCGCCGACGGTGTCGACCTGGTCACCGCCGACAATGTGGTCAGCGCGGGACGCGTGGTGGTCACTGCCGACGCATGGACCGCCGACCTGCTGGCCCCGCTCGGGCTCGATCTGCCGCTGACCGTCACCGAGGAGCAGGTCACCTATTTCACTCCCGCCCGACCGGCGGAGTTCAGGCCCGACGTCTTCCCGGTGTGGATCTGGATGGACGAGCCGTCCTACTACGGCTTCCCCACATACGGCGAGGACACCATCAAGGCCGCGCAGGACTGCGGGGGACCCGCCGTGACGGGCGATGACCGCAGCGGCGCACCGGATGACCTCATGCGGGAACGCCTTTCGGGGTTCATGCACCGAGTGGTCCCCCGCTGCGGCCCGTCCGTCCGGTCCAAGCGCTGCCTGTACACACTGACGCCGGACCGCGACTTCGTCGTCGATCGGCTTCCCGGGCATCCTTCCATCACCGTCGGTCTCGGCGCGGGCCACGGGTTCAAGTTCGCCGCCCTGTTCGGGCGCCTGCTCACCGATGTGGCCGTCGACGGGGAAAGCCGTTATGACCTTTCGGCTTTCCGGCTCGATCGGCCGGCCCTCACCGACCCCTCTTATGTCGCGAACTGGATGGTGTGAACGTGGATTCCGCAGAAGTCAATCGGCTCAACTGGGACGAGCGCGCCCCCGCACACGCCACCTCACCCGACTACCATGTCGCGGACTTCGCGGACGACCCGGATTACTTGAGCCACGTCGTCAGGTTCGACCGGCAGCGACTCGGTGACATCGCCGGGTTGCACGCCGTTCACCTGCAGTGCCACATCGGCACGGACACCATCTCTCTCGCCCGCCTCGGCGCACACATGACCGGGCTCGACTTCTCACCATCGGGTCTTGCCGAAGCGCGTCGGATAGCGAAGCTGGCCGGGGCGGAGGTGGATTTCGTCCAAGCCGACGTGTACGACGCGGTCTCGGCCCTCGGCGCGGGCCGGTTCGATCTCGTCTACACCGGTGTCGGCGCCCTGTGCTGGCTGCCGGATATCCGCCGATGGGCACGAACGGTCGCCGGCCTGTTGCGACCTGGTGGGAGGCTTTTCGTCCGGGAAGGGCATCCGGCGTTGTGGACCCTCGACGACACGCGACCCGACGACCTGCTGGTCGCCGTCGACCCGTACTTCGAGACAGCCGAACCCTACGTGGACGAGGACGACGGCACCTACGTCGAGACGGGTATGTCTTTTTCGCACAACACGACTCACACGTGGAATCACGGGTTGGGTGAGACTGTCGGAGCACTGCTCGAGGTCGGTATGGAGCTCACCTCCCTCGACGAGCATCGCAGCGTCCCATGGGAGGCGCTGCCCGGTCACATGGTGCGCGACGAGCACGAGGAGTGGCATCTGCGGGAGCGACCGGAGCGCCTGCCGTTGACCTATACGTTGCAGGCGCGCAAGACAACTCGCTGGTCAAGCGGGTAGCGCTTCTCACGCGAGATCGCGGGCGAACCGCCGATGCCAGCGCCGCTCCCCGACCAACCGCTGTCCCGACGGTCCCGCTTCCGTGCACGTCAACTCGATCGTCACATCGAGATCGGTCTCATCCGCCTCGACCCGCAGAAGTGAGTGGGCCACACAGTCGACGGGAGCGCCAGACCCGTCGTCGTCGTAATGGACAGAGAACGTCACATCGGATCGCGCCGACTGCGCGAATGTCTGCGTCTGCACGCTCACCTCGCCCACGTAATGCTCGCCGGCATGGCCATAGGGAGTGTCGTAGGGTTCGCCCCCATGCTCGACGAACGCACCCGTGACGCGGGCCAACACGTCGCGCGACGTCCGCCAGGTGACGGCGGAGGGGTCCTCGTCGGCGGTGTCGTCCCCTGGCACGAAAACCGGTGTCGGATAGGGACTCTCGACCGGATCGTAGGCAGGCAGCGCCAACTCTCCGCCGTGGACCGTCATGGTCAGCGGTGAGGGAGGTGCGATGACGTTGGGCCAGTCGGCGCCCGCCACGGCCAGCCGCAGCACGTGGCCGGGCGCCCAGCGCCACGCGATCGCATCGATCTCGACGTCGGCGTCGTAGATCTCACCGGGCACCAGAGGTTCGGCCGTCGCCATCCCGCCGCGCCTTGTCAGGTTCAAGAAGCCGCGTGACACCAGCGTCGACGTGCCGTCGGGTGCCACGTCACACAACCGGGCGGCGATGCCCGCGACGGGCGCCGTTGTCGAAACCCGCAGCCGCACATGTGAATACCCGACGATCTCCAGACCGTCGGCAAGCGGCCAGTCCCAGGTCAGCGACCGGACATCGTCGACGCGTTGATCGTCGGGCTGACCCCACGGCAGGTGTCCTGAGCACGACAGCCACGCGGTGAGGCCGATATCGGCGACCACGTCGTAGGGCGGCTTCGGCGGCAGCGGCCAGGTCTGCTCGCGGATGCGCGGCGTCGGCCACTCGTCGGCTCGCCACACCCCGGGCACCTCGTCGAGGTCGGGCGACGGCCGGTGGGACGCCTTCGCAAACCAGCGAGCGGGCGGCGGCTCGACGGCAGGAGCGCGGCCGCGCAGCCAACGGTCCCACCACGCGGTCATCTCCGGGACCAGGTCGATGCGCGGGCCCGGCAGGCACGACGACGTCGCCGCGTGCGGCCAGGGTCCGGCCAGCAGTTCGGCGTGCCGTCCCGCCGCACGCAGCGCCTCGACCGCGCGGAACGTGCTGTTGCGGTAGCCGTCCGCCCAACCCGCGACGATGAGTACCGGGCACCCGATGTCGCTGTAGCTCGGGCGGATCGATCCGTGTTCCCAGTACTCGTCGCAGCGGGTGTGTTCGAGCCATGGGAACAGCCACGGCTCGTGCTCGGCGATCCGCGCCGCCCACTCGTCGCGCCAGCCATCGCCCCACAGCGCGGGCACGGGAGGAAGGGCATTCATCGGCGTCATGTAGTGGCAGTAGTCGACGAGGTCGAGCCACCGCCGCGAGCCACCGCACAGGTGTACGTCGTCGGTGAAGCGGTCATCGCTGGCGTAGATCGCGATGACGGCCTTCAACGCGGGCGGTCGCTCGGCGGCCATCTGCAGCGAGTTGAAGCCGCTGTAGGACGTGCCGTACATGCCGACGTTGCCGTCACACCAGTCCTGGGCCGCGATCCACGCGATCACCTCGGCCAGGTCGCGCTGCTCTTGGTGGGGATATTCGTCGGTGGCCCGGCCGCTGCTGCTGCCCGTGCCGCGGACGTCGAGACGGGCCACCACATAGTCGAATTCGTCGCGAAGGCGGGTGTACTCGGGACGGTAGGAGGCCGTGAGGTCGTCCTTGCGGTAGGGCAGCGCCTCGAGGATGCACGGCTGCGGCCCGCTGTCGGGAAGGTAGAGCGTCACCGCCAGGCGGGCGCCGTCCGACATCGGGATCCACTCATCGCGGCGGATTCCCGTCACGGGAGCCCCAACAACGTCCGAACTCGATCGTGCGGAAGGGCGTGGATGGTCCTGCCCCCGACGCCGGTGGTCGTCGTGCCTGCCAGCAGTGCGTCGATCACCGCCTCCTCGGTCGCATCGACGGTCGCTTCGAAATAGGGATCTAGCCCGGTGCCGGATATAGCGGCCGCCGATCGGGCTGGAGCCGACCGATCCGTGCGCAAACCCGTTGCCAGGCCTAGGAATATCTCACCGGATGCATGATGACCAGTCGACCCGGTACGGGCCAGCCCGAGGCCCATCCGCGCCGCGAGGCGAGCGCAGCCCGCGGCGTCGATCGGCGCGTCGGTGATGACGACACCGATGCACGACCCGGCAGGCGGCGGCGTGCCATCGGGCGGCGGACCAAGGCCGCGGCCCACCGGCACACCTGCGATCGTCAAACGCCCCCACTCGCCGAAGTTGGCAAGTACGAGCGCCGCGACGACGTGGCCGTCCGGCAGCAGCCGCGATGCGGACCCGATGCCGCCCTTCCAGCCGAAGCAGGCCATGCCCGTGCCTGCCCCGATGGCACCGAGGCCGACCTCGGTTCCGCCGATCGAACGCCGCGCTGCGGCGATGGCAGCCGCGACATCGCCATCCTGCACGTGCATGCGGCGGACGTCATTGAGCCACGAGTCATCGCATTCGCCCACGATCGGAATCACCACGTCGTCGACCCCGATCCGTGGCTGCTCCTCGATCAGCAGGCGGCACGCTGCGTCGTAGACCCGACCGACCTGCATGGTCGAGGTCAGAAACACCGGGGTCTCGGCAACCCCCCACTCTTCGATCTGGGACCGACCGGTCAGCTCGCCCGCGCCGTTGAGCACCGACACCCCGGCGGGCACCGGCGAGGCCCAGACATCGCCGCCCGGGTCGAGAACCGTGACGCCGGTGCGGGCGATGCCCGAGCCCGCGGGCGGCTCGACGTCATCGGAGACCACCGTCGCGTGCCCCAGCCCGACGCCAGGCACATCCAGCACCGAATTGGTACGTCCGCGGGGAAGCGTGCCGATGGCGACCGGCCAGGCAGCCAACCGAGCGCTTCCACCCATCCGCGCATCGTGCCATGCTGCCCGGGTGGCGGGGCGAATTCCGGTGGTCGTGCACCCGCATTGCGCGGATCACGACCCGCAGGCAGAGATCTGGCTCGGTGTGCGCACCCCGGCCGCCGAGGTCGCCGACCGTGTCACCATCATCGAATCGACGTTGCGTGAGCTCGGCCATCAGGTCGTGCCCGCGCGCGAGTTCGACGACGCCTGGCTGTCGCGCGTGCACTCCGCCGAACTGGTGGACCACCTGGCGACCGTGTGGGACCGCTGGGTGGACGGCGGCTATCCCGACCTCGGCGCACAGCGGGTCGTGCCGTATCTCTTTCCCAGCACCGAACTGCTTCACGGGCTACCCGCTCGGCTGCCCGCCGCGTTGCACGCCCAGGTCGGCACGTTCTGCTACGACACGATGACGCTCGTCGGCCCGGGCAGTTGGCGAGCGATCAGGGCCGCGACCCACGTGACGCGCACCGCGGTGGACCTCGTCGTTTCCGGCGCCCCGTGCGCCTACGCGTTAACCCGACCGCCGGGGCACCACGCGACGCGATCGGCGTACGGCGGGTCGTGCTACCTCAACAACGCCGCGATCGCCGCGCAGGCGCTGCGCGACGCCGATTCCGCCAAGGTCGCCATCGTCGACATCGACGCCCACCACGGCAACGGCACCCAGGCGATCTTCTACGAGCGGCCCGATGTCTTCACGGCCTCCGTTCACGTCGATCCGGGTGCGGGCTGGTTTCCGCACCACGTCGGCTTCGCCGACGAGACAGGGCGCGACGCGGGACGGGGTGCCAATCTCAACCAGCCGCTCGCACCCGGATCCGGTGATCAGCCTTGGCTGTCCGCCGTCGAGCGCGCCGCCGATGTGGTCACCGCGTTCGGCGCGACCGCACTCGTCATCGCACTGGGTGTGGATGCGGCGGTCGACGATCCGGAGAGTCCATTGCAGGTGACTGTGGAGGGCTACCGACAAGCAGGCAATGTGCTGGCGGCACTGGGTCTTCCGACAGTCGTGGTGCAGGAGGGCGGCTACCATTTGCCGACGCTGGGAAAGTTGGTCGGTTCGGCGCTCGACGGGCTCGGGTCTGGCTAGCATGACCGGATGCCGAGCGACACCGGCTCCCCGGACCCCGTCACACTGACCGACCACGCCGCGCGCAACCGGGCGATGTGGGACGGCTACAGCGACGAGTACCAGGCCACTCACGGTGAGGAATTGGTTTTTCGCGAAGGGCTTGCCTGGGGTACGACGCGGATACCCGAATCCGAGCTACACGTCCTCGGCGACGTTGCCGGCCGCGACATCCTCGAATTCGGTTGCGGCGCCGCGCAATGGTCGGTCGCGCTGGCCCGGCTCGGCGCCCGGCCGGTCGGTTTGGACCTGTCGGAACGCCAGCTTGAGCACGCCCGCAGGCTGATGGCCGAGGCCGGCGTCGATTTCCCGCTCGTCCATGCAAGCGCCGAGGCTGTACCGCTCCCTGACGCCAGCTTCGACGTGGTGTTCTGCGACCACGGCGCAATGACTTTCGCCGACCCGTACCGGACGGTGCCCGAGGTGGCGCGACTGCTCCGCCCCGGCGGGCTGTTCGCGTTCAGCCACCACTCGCCGATCGAGACGATCTGCTGGCCGCTCGATTCCGACGAGGTCGGCGAACGTCTGGCGCTCGACTACTTCGGGATGCACGTCATCGATGACGGGGAAGAAGTCTCGTTCAATTTGCCCTACGGCGAATGGATCCGGCTGTTTCGCGGCAACGGGTTTGTCGTGGAGGACTTGATCGAGCCGCAGGCCGGGCCGGACGCGACCAGCTCGTACCGGTCGGCCGCGTCGCTGGCATGGGCCCGACGCTGGCCGGGCGAGGAGATCTGGCGACTGCGCCGAGATGCCTAGTCCTCGGGTACTTCGTGTTCGATTTCGTCCAGCCACGTCTTGGCCGACATGTCCGACGGCGCGCGCCAGTCACCACGCGGCGATAGCGAGCCGCCGTGCGACACCTTCGGCCCGTTGGGCACCGCCGACCTTTTGAACTGGGCGAAGGAGTAGTACCGCTGCACGAACACCTGCAGCCAGTGCCGAATCTCCTTCAGCGAGAATGTGGGCCGCTTGTCCAATGGGTATCCGGGAGGCCAGTCGCCGTGCTCGGCATCGCGCCAGGCATGCCACGCGAGGAATGCCACCTTCGACGGCCGGAAGCCGTACCGAAGCACCTGAAACAGCGAGAAGTCCTGCAGCACATAGGGTCCGATTTTCGCCTCGCTGCGCTGGATCTCCTCGTCCTCGCCCTGAGGCACCAGCTCCGGGCTGATCTCGGTGTCCAGCACCGACATCAGCACCTCGTTGACCGCATCGTCGAACTGATGCGATGACACGACCCATCGGATCAGATGTTGGATCAACGTCTTCGGCACGCCGCCGTTGACGTTGTAGTGCGACATGTGGTCGCCGACGCCGTATGTCGACCACCCGAGGGCCAGCTCGGAGAGATCCCCTGTGCCGAGCACGATTCCGCCACGCTGGTTGGCGATCCGGAAGAGATAGTCGGTGCGCAGGCCGGCCTGCACGTTCTCGAAGGTGACGTCGTACACCTTCTCGCCGCGGGAGAACGGGTGATCCATTTCGCGCAGCATCAGCTCTGCCGTCGCCTTGATGTCGAGTTCGGTGAAGGTGACCCCGAGTGCCTCTCCTAGCCGAATGGCGTTGCTCTTGGTGCGGTCGCCGGTGGCGAACCCGGGAAGGGTGAATGCCAGAATGTCGCTGCGCGGCCTGTCTTCTCGGTCCATCGCGCGAGCGGCGACGATCAGTGCATGGGTGGAGTCCAGGCCACCTGAAACACCGATCACCGCCTTCGGGTAGTTCAGCGCGCGCAGCCGCTGCTCCAATCCCGACACCTGGATGTTGTAGGCCTCATAGCAATCCTGTTCCAGCCGTGAGGGATCCGACGGGACGAACGGGAACCGCTCGACCTCGCGGCGCAGTCCGATGTCACCGGCAGGCGGGTCGAGCTCGAACTCGATGCGACGGTACGACTCTGCCTCGATGCCGTGGTGCACCCGGTTGTCGTCGAAGGTGCCCATCCGCAGCCGTTCTGACCGAAGCAGTTCCAGATCGACATCGGCGACCGAGCGCCGCGCTCCCCGGGGAAAGCGCTCGGAGCCGGCCAGTTGCACGCCGTTCTCCCAAATCATGGTCTGGCCGTCCCACGCCAGGTCGGTGGTCGACTCCCCCTCGCCCGCGGCGGCATACACATAGGCCGCCAGGCAACGCGACGATGCCGACCGCGCAAGCAGGCTGCGGTCGTCGGCGCGGCCGATCGTGATCGGACTGCCGGACAGGTTCGCGATCACGGTCGCCCCGGCCAGTGCGGCCTCCGCGCTCGGCGGTATCGGCACGAACATGTCCTCGCAGATCTCGACATGGAGAACGAAGCCCGGAAGATCGGCGGCGGCGAACAGCAGGTCGGGTCCGAAGGGCACCTGTGCGACGGCACCGCGCCGGCCCATCCGGATGACCCCGCGGACGTCGTCGCCCGCCGCCATCTGACGGCGCTCGTAGAACTCCCGGTAGGTGGGAAGGTACGACTTCGGCGCCACGCCGAGCACCTGCCCGCGGTGGATGACGACGGCGGTGTTGTAGATGCGGTGCTGGTAGCGCAGCGGCGCGCCGACCACCAACATCGGCAACAGGTCGGCCGATGCCGCCACGATGTCGAGCAGCGCGTCCTCGACGGCGTCGAGCAGCGCATCCTGCAGCAGGATGTCCTCGATGGAATAGCCCGACAGCGTCAACTCGGGGAACACCGCAAGGCCGACGCCCTCCTCGTGGCATTCGCGGGCGACCTCCAGCACCGATTCGGCGTTGGTCGCGGGCTCACCGATCGCGGTGTGCATGGTGCACGCGGCGACCCGGACAAAGCCCTGGCCATAGGCGGAATAGAAGTCCATCGCCTCCATTGTCCCTCGTGAAGGGTCATAAACGGGTCACGGGGTATCAACGATTGCTACCGAGACACCGTGTTGGTCTGCAATTCGCACGCTGGGCGTGGATCAGCCGCAACACGACCAAGGCGCCTGATCGCCTACCCTCGATGGGGTGGAGGCCCCCGAACTCGTCACCTTGCTTCAGGGACGTCGGGTAGCGGTGCTCACCGGCGCGGGGATGTCCACCGACTCGGGGATCCCCGACTACCGCGGACCGGACTCGCCGCCGAGCAATCCGATGACCATCCGGCAGTTCACCACGGACCCGGTGTTCCGGCAGCGGTACTGGGCCCGCAACCACGTGGGCTGGCGGCACATGGACGACACGCTGCCCAACGCCGGCCACCGTGCACTGGCGGCCCTCGAGCACTCCGACGTGGTTTCGGGCGTCATCACCCAGAACGTCGACCTGCTGCACACGAAAGCAGGCAGCCGCAACGTCGTCAACCTGCACGGCACCTACGCCGAGGTGATCTGCCTGGACTGCGGCCACACCATGACCCGCGTCGCGCTGGCGGAGCTGCTTGAAGCCGCCAACCCCGGATTCGTCGAACGCGCCGAGGCGGTCGGCGGAATCGCGGTCGCCCCGGACGCTGATGCCGTCGTCGGTGACACGTCGTCATTCACGATCATCGACTGCGCCGCTTGCGGTGGCATGCTCAAACCGAACATCGTGTACTTCGGTGAGAACGTGCCGAAAGACCGTGTCGCGCAGGCATATGCGATGGTCGACGAGGCCGATGCCCTGTTGGTGGCGGGCTCGTCGTTGACGGTGTTCTCCGGATTCCGCTTCGTGCGGCACGCGGTGGGGCTCGGCGTTCCGGTCGCGATCATCAACCGCGGCCACACCCGCGGCGACGAGCTGGCGACCGTCAAGATCGACGCAGGCTGCTCCCCGATGCTCGCCCTGCTCGGAGACGAACTTCCGATCGCCATGACCGCATGAACCCACCGAATCCGTTCACGCTGCTGAACCGGGTGCGGCCCAAATCCTGTCCCGCCGAGGAGCGTTGGTCGCTGAGCATCGGAGACGTCGTCGCCGACGTCGTGCATGCTCCTGAGCCGGTGCGCCGGGTCGTAGGGCTGCTCAACCACTTCGGCGGCGTCGCGTTCAGCGCGCAATCGGTCGAGTTCGACGGCGACGACGTGGACTGGTCCGACGTGACCGGAATCCGCACCCGCAATCTTGTCGGCTATCTGCTCTCCGATGCGATCGACAAGCAGGTCGGCAAGCTCCCGCTGCCATGGTTTCCCGGGCGCGGCCTGTTGCTCGATGCCGTGGGAGCCGCCGTCCTGACGGCGCTCGTCGCGGTCGCCGGACAGCAGCTGGAAGACGGCGTGCTGGACATCCGCATACCGGCGGAGGTGCACTACCGCGGTGTGCTGCACGGCAAGGAGCTGTCCCCCGGCGTGCTCGCCGCGCTTGTGCTGACCGATCCGGCGGTGCGCGAATGCCTGCAGGAGACGGCCCGCACGCACGGCGTCGACGTACGGGCGTCCGACGACGACCCGGTCGACGCGGCAGGCAGGCGCGCCGACCGAATCAAGTCGGCGATCGCCAAGCTCACCTCGTGATTTCGGCGTGATTTCTGTCGCTGGGCGACACTTATCACGCCGAAATCGCTACTAGACGGCGACGAGATCGTCGGCGTGCACAGCGGGACGGCGCATTTCGGCGGGCAGGTCCGACGTCGACCGGCCGAGCATCGTCGCCAGCTCCGCGGCGTCGTAGGCCACCACGCCGCGGGCCACCATCGTCTCGTCCGGTGCGCGTAGGTCGACGACGTCGCCGCCGTGAAAGCGTCCCGACACCGCGGTGATGCCGGCGGGCAGCAGCGAGCGCCGTTGCTTCACCACCGCGCGCACCGCGCCGTCGTCGAGGGTCAGCGCGCCCGCCGACTCCGCGGCATAGCGCACCCAGAAGCGGCGCGCGGACATGCGTTCGGACCTGGGCGCGAACACGGTGCCGACCGACGCGTCGACCAGCGCGGTGGCGGCATCGGACGCGGCGGCCAACAGGACCGGCACACCCGCATCCGAGGCCAGCAGAGCCGCTGACAGCTTGGACGCCATTCCGCCGGTGCCGAGATGGCTGCCACGGCCCGCGACCACACCGTCGAGATCGTCGGGGCTTGCGACCTCAGCGATGAACTGGGCATTGCCTTTTCGCGGATCCGAGTCATACAGCCCGTCGACATCCGACAGCAACACCAGGGCATCGGCACCGGTGAGGTGGGCGACCAGCGCAGAGAGCCGATCGTTGTCGCCGAACCGGATCTCGTTGGTGGCGACGGTGTCGTTCTCGTTGACGATCGCGACCGCGTGAAGCGCACGCAACCGATCGAGCGTGCGCTGGGCGTTGGTGTGTTGCACCCGCATCGAGATGTCGTGCGCGGTCAGCAGCACCTGCCCCACGGTGCGGTTGTACCGGGCGAACGCCGTATTCCACGAGTTGATCAGCGCCACCTGGCCGACGCTGGCCGCGGCCTGCTTGGTGGCCAGATCGGCGGGCCGCTTGCTCAGCCGCAGCGGCTCGATGCCTGCGGCGATCGCACCCGATGAGACGATCACGACGTCCGAGCCTGCCTTCATCCGCGCCTCGATGGCGTCGGCGAGCGTGGCGAGCCTGCCCGCGTCGAACACACCGGACGGTGTCGTCAGGGCGGTGGTGCCGATCTTGACGACGACGCTGCGCGCGGTCCGGACGACATCGCGGTGGATGCTCACGGCTGCTGCTCCCGACGCGCCTTGCGGGCCCGTTTGCGTTCGTCGGCACCCACCCGGTCGGTTTGTTCCAGCCGGGCGTCGGTGCCGCGTCCCGACAGTGGGACGTCGACGCCTGCGGGTGTCTGCGGCTCCCAGTCGAAGGTCATGTCACCGATGGTGACCGCGCAGCCGGGTCGAGCGCCCAGCTTCAGCAGCTCGTCTTCCACGCCGAGGCGGGCCAGCCGGTCGCCGAGGTAGCCGACCGCTTCGTCGTTGGTGAAATCGGTTTGCGCCACCCACCGTTCGGGCCGAACCCCGTGCACGAGGAAGCCGCCGTCGCCGTCCGATTCGACGGTGAATCCGCTCTCATCGACGGGTATCGGCCGGATCACCGGGCGCCGAGGCACGATCTCGGGCTGCGCGGCCCGATAGCTCGACACCAGCTCCCACAGCGCGAATGTCAACGGCCGCAAGCCTTCTCGGCTGATGGTGGACACCTCGAACACCGGCCAGCCGTAGCGTCGCTCGATCTCCTCGCGGACGAAGTCGGCCAGTTCGCGGGCGTCGGGCACGTCGATCTTGTTGAGCACGACCGCCCTCGGCCGATCGGCCAGGTCACCGAGGATCGAATCGCCCTGCAGCGTGGGCGTGTACGCGGCCAGCTCGGCTTCCAGTGCGTCGATATCGGAGATCGGGTCGCGGCCCGGCTCGAGGGTGGCGCAGTCGACCACATGCACCAGCACCGCGCAGCGCTCGATGTGCCGCAGGAAATCCAGGCCGAGGCCGCGCCCCTCGGAGGCACCGGGGATCAAGCCGGGCACATCGGCGACGGTGAAGGTGTGCTCACCGGCCGAGACGACGCCGAGGTTGGGCGCCAACGTGGTGAACGGATAGTCCGCGATCTTCGGCTTCGCCGCCGAGATCGCCGAAACCAGCGATGACTTGCCCGCCGAAGGGAATCCGATCAGGCCGATGTCGGCGACCGTCTTGAGTTCCAATGTGAGGTCGCGGGCCTGGCCCTTCTCACCCAGCAGCGCGAAGCCGGGGGCCTTGCGGGCGCGCGAGGCCAGTGCCGCGTTTCCGAGACCGCCCCGACCGCCTGCGGCGGCATCGAAGCGGGTGCCCGCGCCGACCAGGTCGGCCAGCAGCCTGCCCTTCTCGTCGAGCACGACGGTGCCGTCGGGCACCTTCACTTCCAGGTCGCCGCCCGCGGCGCCGTCGCGATTGCTGCCCGCGCCCTGCTTGCCCGACGGCGCGACGACGTGCGGGTGGAAGTGGAAGTCGAGGAGCGTGTGCACCTGCGGGTCGACGACGAGCACCACGCTGCCGCCGCGTCCGCCGTTACCGCCGTCGGGTCCGCCGAGCGGCTTGAATTTCTCGCGATGGACTGAGGCGCAGCCGTTGCCGCCGTTGCCCGCCCGCGCGTGGATCACGACGCGGTCGACGAACCGGGGCATCGGACTTCCTTTCCGGGTGTGAAGCTGTTGCGAGATGTACCGAAAGAACTCGCAGCAGCTTCACGTTCGCAGAAAAGTCCTCCGGGGAACTAGGCCTCCGAAGCCGACGGCTCCACGATGCTGACCGTCTTGCGGCCACGCTTGACACCGAACTCGACCGCGCCTGCGGCCGTGGCGAACAGCGTGTCGTCGCCACCACGGCCGACGTTGACGCCGGGGTGGAAGTGGGTGCCGCGCTGGCGGACGATGATCTCGCCTGCCTTGACGACCTGCCCGCCGAACCGCTTGACACCCAGCCGCTGTGAGTTGGAGTCCCGACCGTTACGTGAGCTGGAAGCGCCCTTCTTGTGTGCCATTTGTTCGCTCCCTACTTGATGCCGGTGACCTTGAGGACCGTCAGCTGCTGACGGTGACCCTGACGCTTGTGATAGCCGGTCTTGTTCTTGAACTTGTGGATGCGGATCTTGGGGCCCTTGGTGTGCTCGAGCACCTCGCCGGTGACGGCGACCTTCTCCAGCTCCGTGGCCGCGCTGGTGACCTTCGCGCCGTCGACGACGAGGGCTACCGGCAGCGAGACCTTGGCTCCCGGCTCGCCGTCGAGCTTCTCGACCTTGACCACGTCACCGACGGCGACCTTGTACTGCTTGCCGCCGGTCTTGACGATTGCGTACGTCGCCATCGTTGTCTGCTCCTGGGTGCTTCTCTGGGCGTCGCGCTACCCGTTGGTGCGCGAGCGGGTCTGGGGTGCGGAACCACGGTGGGCCCGCTGTCCTCGGCAGCAGCCGAAAGACAACTGGTCAAGGGTACGTGAGGGCCGCCTTCAGGGTCAAATCACTGCAGGTCACGGCTCATGGACGGTCCGATGTGCGTCATACCAGTGCTCCCCCGCAGGCTCGCCGGCCAGATTCCAGCTCGCTCTGCGTCGCCGTAGACCCGCAGCGCCCTGGCGACGAAGGGCTGGATTGCTCGGTGGAACCAATCGGTCAGTCGTCGTGGATCGGCGGACCCGCCGGTCGGGCGGCGGCTCGACGGCGAAGACGCCCGCCACCGGCAGTCACCGCTGGAGCTTCGCCGTCATCGGACTCATCGTCGTCGTCCTCGTCCGAATCGTCGTCCTCGTCCGAATCGTCGTCCTCGTCGTCGTCCTCGTCATCCGGGTCGTCGTCCTCGTCATCCGAGTCGTCGTCCTCGTCATCGGAGTCGTCCTCGTCTGAGTCGTCGTCGTCGTCTCCGAGTCGTCGTCCTCGTCGTCTTCGTCGTCGGAGTCCTCGGACTCGTCGGAATCGATGACCTCGATGTCGTCGTCGATGTCGTCGTCCTCGTCGTCCTCGTCCAAGTCGATCTCGTCGTCGTCCGAATCCTCGTCGTCGGAGTCGTCGTCCTCGTCCAGGTCGTCGTCTTCGAGCTCGTCATCGGCGGTCTCGACGACGGCGTTCTTGATGCTCTCGGCGTCGACTTCGCCGACTTCCTCGGCGGCCTCCGTGCCGTCGTCCGTTGACTCCTCGTCGGAGGCATCATCGTCGTCGTGCCGGCCGTTGGCGGCCGCCATCGCCTTGAACATCGGGTGTTCACCCACGTGGTGCGCCGGCACCTTCGCGACGGGAACCTCCTCGGTGCGGCCGCCCTTCTTGCCGCGCTTTCCTCGGCGCCCGGACTCGGACTTGCGGCCGGTGGCCGATGCCGAGTCGACGGGATCGGCGTGCAAAAGGATGCCGCGGCCCGCGCAGTGTGGACACGGGGTGGAGAACGCCTCGATCAGGCCGGTGCCCAGCCGCTTCCGCGTCAGCTGCACCAGTCCCAGCGACGTCACCTCGGAGACCTGGTGGCGGGTGCGGTCGCGGGCGAGCGCCTCGGTGAGCCTGCGCAGCACCAGGTCGCGGTTCGACTCGAGCACCATGTCGATGAAGTCGATGACGATGATGCCGCCGATGTCACGCAGCCGCAGTTGCCGCACGATCTCCTCGGCGGCTTCGAGGTTGTTGCGGGTGACGGTCTGCTCGAGGTTGCCACCCGAGCCGGTGAACTTGCCGGTGTTGACGTCGACGACGGTCATCGCCTCGGTTCGGTCGATGACAAGCGTGCCGCCGGACGGCAACCACACCTTGCGGTCCATCGCCTTGGCCAGCTGTTCGTCGATGCGGTGTACCGCGAACACGTCGGGTCCGTCACTGCTGGCAGGCTCGTACTTCGTCAACCGCGGAACAAGGTCCGGCGCAACGGCATTGACGTAGTCATTGATGGTGCCCCAAGCCTCGTCGCCGGACACGATCAGGCCGGAGAAGTCCTCGTTGAACAGGTCGCGGATGACCTTGACCAGGACGTCGGGCTCTTCGTAGAGCGCGATCGCCGCGCCTGCCGCCTTCTTCTTGGTCTCGGCTGCCTTCGAATCGATCTGCGACCAGCGTTCCTGCAGCCGGGTCACATCGGTGCGGATGTCCTCTTCCTTCACCCCTTCGGAGGCGGTGCGGATGATCACGCCGGCGTCCGATGGAACCACTTCGCGCAGAATCTCTTTGAGCCGCTGCCGTTCGGTGTCGGGAAGCTTGCGGCTGATGCCCGTGGACGACGCACCGGGCACGTACACCAGATAGCGGCCCGCCAGCGAAACCTGTGTGGTCAGTCGCGCACCCTTGTGCCCGACCGGGTCCTTGCTGACCTGGACGACGACGTAGTCGCCTGGCTTCAGGGCCTGCTCGATCTTGCGGGCGGCGCCGCCGAGACCCGCTGCCTCCCAATTGACTTCGCCCGCATAGAGCACGCCGTTGCGGCCGCGCCCGATGTCGACGAACGCCGCCTCCATCGACGGCAGCACGTTCTGCACGATGCCCAGATAGATATTGCCCACCAGCGATGCCGACGCGGCCGACGTCACGAAGTGTTCGACAACCACCCCGTCCTCGAGCACCGCGATCTGGGTGTACCTTGCGCCCTCGTGCGGCGGCTCGGTGCGGACCTTGTCGCGCACCACCATCACCCGTTCGACGGCCTCGCGGCGGGCCAGGAATTCGGCCTCGCTCAGTATCGGCGGCCTGCGCCGCCCCGCATCGCGACCGTCGCGGCGGCGTTGGCGCTTGGCCTCCAGCCGCGTCGATCCCGAGATGCCCTGAATCTCGCCGTTGTCCTTGTCTTTGTCCTTGTCCTTGTCCTTCTCCCCGCGCCCTGCACGTTCATGGACCACGGTGTTCGGCGGATCGTCGGGCGAACCGTCGCTGTCGTCCCCAGCGCCGGACTTGCGGCGGCGTCGCCGACGACGACGCCGATTGGCCGTCTCCGCGCCACCGCTTTCGTCGTCACCGCCGTCATCGTCTTCGTCGGAGTCCTCGGCCTGACCGTCGTCCGAGTCGTCGCCCGAATCGTCACCGTTCTGCTCACCGCGGCCGCGGCCACGCCCGCGGCGGCCACGACGGCGGCGCTTATTCGGCGGGGCGGCCTGGTCCTCATCGGAATCGGGGCCGTCGTCGGAGTCACCGTCGTCATCATCATCATCGTCGGGCTCCGGTTCGAACGCGACGGGCTGAGGCGCGACGAACAGGGGCATGTACTCGGCGCGTTCCTCGGTGTTCTCCAGGATCGTCCTGGACTCCGGTTCGGCGCCGTCGACGTCATCGGCGGGTTGAGCCTCGACCGCCTCGGTGGATCCGTCCGGATCCTCCGCGACCACCGTCAGCCCGTCAGGCTGGGCCTGGGGCTCCTGTGTGTCTTCCGATGTGTCTTCTGTGGTTGCATCGTCGGCCACGTATTCTCCTCAAGCCCCCGGGCGCGTCCTGTCGACGCGGCCACGCGAGGGCTTCCGCTATTGGCCCGGGTGGGTACTCCCGGGCTTGTTATGGTCTCGCTCCGAGCGGTTCGCTGGGAACCCTCCCGGTGCCTGGCTGAATGATGGCTGGGACGGTCGGCGCCGCACCACGGGTGAGCGGTGGTCGCGCTCGTCAAAGTCTTCATTCGGGCGTCCGGCCCTGGTGTACAGCCGTCTACCCGCGATCAGTATCCCATACCGGTGGTCGCCGGCGGACCAGGCTGGACGCTTGCGTTATCTGCCCGGGAACCAGAGTTCGATTTCGCGGGCGGCAGATTCCGGCGAATCCGAGCCGTGCACGATGTTTTCCTGGGTGACAAGTGCCAGGTCACCGCGAATTGAGCCGGTCGCCGCCTTCTCCACCGGGTCGGTGCCGCCTGCGAGCTGACGGAAGGCCGCAATCGCGCGCGGACCCTCGACGATGGCCGCCACAACGGGTCCCGACGTGATGAACTCCAGCAGCGAGTCGAAGAAGGGTTTGCCGTCGTGCTCGGCGTAATGCTTGCGGGCCAGCTCGTCGCCGACGTCGCGCATTTCCAGGGCCGCGATCGTCAGGCCCTTGCGCTCGATTCGGCCGACGACCTCGCCGATCAGGCGGCGCTCGACGCCGTCGGGCTTGATCAGTACCAGGGTCCGCTCAGTCACGGCCGACAGCGTACCTGCGGAAGCTTTCCGCTCCGCGACGCCGCTGATTTCGGGGCGGCGCACGACCCGGGTTCTACGGATTCGGGCCTGCGTAGCCGCCGCACATCGGGATGCAGTCCGTGTTCCCGATCGGCGGGCCCATGTCGACTTGCGGAGGCGGCGCCTGTTTCTCCCCGCCACCGCCCGTGCCTGCCCCAGTCCCGGTGCCGGTCCCCGTCCCGGTCCCAGTCCCGGTTCCGGTTCCGGTGCCAGTCCCGGTTCCGGTGCCGGTGTCAGTGCCGGTTCCGGTGCCTGACTTCGCATCCGGACCTGTCCCGGTCCCAGTCCCAGTGTCCCAGTCCCAGTGCCAGTCCCGGTCCCGGTGTCGGTGCCGGTGCCGGTGCCAGTCCCGGCGCCGGTGCCGGTGCCAGTCCCCGTACCAGTCCCCGTGCCAGTGCCAGTCCCCGTGCCAGTGCCGGTGTCGGTGCCAGTCCCGGTCCCAGGATTCTGCTTGTCCTCCGGGTTCGGGTTGGGATTCGGGTTGGGATTGGGGTTCGGGTTCGGGTTGGGGACGACCGACCCGGGAGCCGGGTTGTCAGGCACCAGACGAGGTGCAGGCGACTGTTGGCGCGGTGCCTGCTGACGGGGCGCGGGCTGCTGCACGACCACCGGCGGGCTCGGCGCTGGCGGTGCGGCAGGCAACGGAGCCTGGGTCGGCGCGGGCGCCAACGGAACCTGTACCTGCTGTGACGGTGTGCCCGTGGTGTTGGCCGGCGTCGTCGATACCCCGCCCATCTGCCACGTCGCGATCAGCGCGGCGACAGCCAGCAATGCGGCACCCGCGGCGCCGCCGAAGAGCACGCCCGGCTTCTTGTACCACGGCAAGGGCGCTTCGGGGGCCGCCGCCATCGGCTGCTGGCCATAGGCCGGGGGCGCCTGGTCGTGGTATTGCGGCTGGTGGTCGTAGTACTGCTGCTGCGGCTGTTCGTAGTAGTTATCGGTCGGGGCCTCGCCATACGAATAGCCACCGCCTTCGTATGACCCCGGCTCGGACCAGGCCGTCGGTTGGACAGGTTGCGTCGCCCCCGTCGGCGTCGCCACCGTGGGCGGCGACAGTTGATTCGTCCGATCCCCGAACTGCTGCGTCCGATCACCAATCTGCTGCGTCCGATCACCACTCTGCTGCGTTCGATCAAAGTCGCGGCGGTCGTTCATTGTTCTCTCCAGATTCTCTTCCGAGGTCTCCGGTTAGCAGGCCGGCCGCTCCGGACGGCATAGGGTCTGGCCGTACATCGGTCGCTGCTCGTCTTAATGCCGGACGGCCGTTGCCCGTAGGGCGGATACGGCGCGCCGTCGAGGGGCGACTGCTCGAAGTCCCTTCGGTAATTCATCGTTGCTTCCCAATATGGATTCAAGGGGTCCGCTGGGCACAACAATGACACTTCCGCGGCGGTTGCGCAGGGTAGTTCGCTACTCCAATTTTCGTTCGCCGCAATTACTCGGGTGGGGGTAGTTGGCCTGGCAGCAGGCCACGCTCCTCACGGCGCTTCACTTCGCTGCGCAGATACAGAATCAGCAGCCAGACGCCCGCGAAGATCAGGCCGATGAAGCCGACGGCGCCGGACACGGCCCACCCGGCGATGAGCACCAACTGGATGGCGAGATTGACCCAGATCGCCCACGGTCTGCCCTGCAGTCCGGCCAGCAGAACGAGCACGACGGCCAGGCCGATCAAATAGGTGCCCGTGACGGCCGTCAGTCCGCCGTCGGCCGTCGAGACGACGGGCAGCGCGAGCAGCACGACGATGGCTTCCAGAATCAGCGTGCCCGCCATCACGCCGCGGAAGCTCTTCCACGGGTCCGGCGCGGCGGGCCTATCGGCCTGATCGCTCACTGGGGATCGCGCCCGAAAAGCGTGCGGGCCGCGCCGGCGGTGACGACCGACCCCGTGATGACGATGCCGCTGCCGGAGAAGCGTTCACCTTCGTGACCGGCCTCCTCGACGAGCGTGGTCGCGATCTCGATCGCGTCCGGCAGGGTCGATGAAGCGACCACCCGTTCCGGCCCGAACCGCTCCTCGGCGCGCATGGCGAGGCTTTCGACGTCGAGCGCGCGCGGCGAACCGTTGTTGGTCACGACGATCTGATCGAAGGCAGGCTCCAGCGCGGCAAGGATGCCGTCGACGTCCTTCTCGGCCATCACCGACACGATGCCGACGAGGTATCGGAAGTCGAACTCCTCGGCCAACGCTTGCGTCAACGCCGCTGCGCCGGCCGGGTTGTGGGCGGCATCGATGAAAACCGATGGGGCGCTTCGTACTCGCTCCAGCCGCCCAGGGCTGGCGGCGGCGGCGAAGCCGGCGCGCACAGCGTCGATGTCGAGTTGCCGGTCGGCTCCCGCACCGAAGAACGCCTCGACGGCGGCCAGCGCGATGACGGCGTTGTGCGCCTGGTGTTCGCCGTGCAGCGGCAGGAAGATCTCCGAGTACACCCCGCCGAGACCCTGCAGTTCGAGCAGCTGTCCGCCGACCGCCACCTGGCGGCTCAGCACCGCGAACTCGGAATCCTCGCGAGCGACCGCGGCGTCCGCCCGCACGGCCTCGGCCAGCACCACCTCCATGGCCTCGGGCACTTGCCTGCCGATCACCGCAACGGTGTCGACCGGCACCAGGTCGTCTGTTTGTCTGACGATGATGCCCGCCTTCTCCCCGGCGATCTCGGCGATTTCGGTGCCCAGGTACTCGGTGTGGTCGACCCCGATCGGGGTGATGACGGCGACCGGGGCGTCGACCACATTGGTGGCGTCCCAGCGCCCGCCCATCCCGACCTCGACGACCGCGACGTCGATCGGTGCGTCGGCGAAGGCGGCGAATGCCATCGCGGTGACGACCTCGAACTTGCTCATCGCGGGGCCGCCTGCTGCTTCGGATTGCTTGTCGACCAACTCGACGAACGGTTCGATCTCTTCATAGGTCGCTACGTACTGCGCGGGCGTGATCGGCTTGTTGTCGATCGCGATGCGCTCCACCGCGGACTGCAGGTGCGGGCTCGTCGTGCGGCCGGTGCGGCGGTGCAAGGCGGTCAACAACGCATCGACGATGCGGGCCACCGATGTCTTGCCGTTGGTGCCTGCGATGTGAATGGACGGATAACCGCGCTGCGGCGAGCCGAGCAGTTCCATCAGCGCAGAGATCCGGGCGGTGCTTGGCTCGAGCTTGGTTTCCGGCCACCGCTGGTCGAGCAGGTGCTCCACCTGGAGCAGCGAGGCGATTTCGTCCGGCGTCGGGACGGGCTGGTTCATTGCAGAGAAGCCAGCCTCGAGTTGATCCGCTCGACTTCCTCCTGGGCGAGTTGCCTGCGGTCTCTGATCTTGTCGACGACGTCGGCGGGCGCCTTGGCCAGAAACGCGTCGTTGTCGAGCTTGGCGGTGGTGCCCTTGAGTTCCTTCTCCGCGGCGGCCAGATCCTTCTCCAGCCGACGACGTTCGGCGGCCACGTCAACGGTGCCCGACGTGTCGAGCTCGACCACGACGGTCCCGCGTGTCAGCCTCACCTCGACCGATGCTGTTGGAGCGAATCCGTCCGAGGCGGCCGTCAGCCACGCCAGCGACGTGACCGCAGGTATCTGCGAGTCGAGATCGGCCGCAGCGACATCCGTCAACCGTGCGGGCACCTTCTGCCGGTCGGCCAGCCCCTGGTCGCTGCGGAACCGGCGCACCTCGGTCACCAGCTTCTGCATGTCGGTGATGCGTTGAGTCGCAACCGGATCGACCGCGAAGCCGGACGGCGTCGGCCAGTCGGCGATGACCAGAGACTCACCGCCGGTAAGCGACTTCCACAGGGTCTCGGTGACGAACGGCATCACCGGGTGCAGCAGCTTCAGCAGCGTGTCGAGGACCGCGGCCAGCACGGCTGTGGTGTGCGTGATCCCTTCGGCCAGCTGAACCTTGGCGAGCTCGACATACCAGTCGCAGAACTCGTCCCATGCGAAGTGGTAGAGCGCTTCGCAGGCGCGGCTGAACTCGTAGTTGTCGAACGCCGAATCCACCTCGCCGCGAACCTCTTCCACACGGCCGAGGATCCACCGGTCGGCATCGGTGAGGTCCGCCGCGTCGGGCAGAGGCGCGGGGGCGGCCCCGTTCATCAACGCGAAGCGGGTGGCGTTGAACAGCTTGGTCGCGAAGTTGCGCGACGCGCGGGCGTGGTCCTCACCGATGGACAGGTCACCGCCGGGGCTGGCCCCGCGGGCCAGGGTGAATCGAAGCGCGTCGGCGCCGAACATCTCCACCCAGTCCAGCGGATCGATGCCGTTACCCCTCGACTTGCTCATCTTGCGGCCGAACTCGTCGCGGATCAGGCCGTGCAGGAAGACGTTTTCGAACGGCACCTGGGGTCCGCGTCGGCCGTCGAGCGTGATCGCCGGGTCGGAGGCGACGAACTGGCCGAACATCATCATCCTGGCCACCCAGAAGAACAGGATGTCGTAGCCGGTGACCAGAACGGTGGTCGGATAGAACTTGGCCAGTTCGGGAGTGTGGTCGGGCCAGCCCATCGTGGAGAACGGCCACAACGCCGAGGAGAACCACGTGTCCAGGACGTCGGGGTCCTGTTTCCAGCCCTCCGGCGGCGTCTCGTCGGGTCCGACGCAGACGGTCTCGCCGTTGGGCCCGTGCCAGATCGGGATGCGGTGGCCCCACCACAGTTGTCGGGAAATGCACCAGTCGTGCATGTTGTCGACCCAGCCGAACCAGCGCGGTTCCAGGCTCGGCGGGTGAATCGCGGTGTGCCCGTTGCGCACCGCGTCTCCCGCGGCCTTGGCCAGTGACTCCACCTTGACCCACCATTGCAGCGACAGCCGCGGCTCGATGGCTTCTCCGCTGCGCTCGGAATGCCCGACGCTGTGCAGGTACGGCCGCTTCTCCTCGACGACCCTGCCTTGTGCGGCCAGCGCCTCGCGAACCGCGACGCGGGCGTCTAACCGGTCCATGCCGTCGAAATCGGTTCCGGTGTCGGCGATCCGGCCCTTGGTGTCCATCATCGTCGGCATCGGCAGCTGGTGGCGCAGCCCGATCTCGAAGTCGTTCGGGTCGTGGGCGGGTGTGACTTTGACTGCGCCGGTGCCGAATTCGGGGTCGACATGCTCGTCGGCGACGATGATCAGCGCCCGATCGACGAACGGGTGCGGCAGCGTCGTGCCGACCAGATGGCGGTAGCGATCGTCGTCGGGATGCACCGCGATCGCGGTGTCGCCGAGCATCGTCTCGACCCGCGTGGTGGCCACCACGATGTGCGGTTCAGTGTCGTCGAGCGAACCGTAACGGAACGACACCAGCTCACCCTCGACATCGGAGTAGGAGACCTCGAGGTCAGAGATGGCGGTTTCCAGCACCGGCGACCAGTTCACCAGGCGCTCGGCCTGGTAGATCAGCCCGGCGTCGAAGAGCCGCTTGAAGATGGTCCGCACCGCACGGGACAGGCCCTCGTCCATGGTGAAGCGGTCGCGACTCCAGTCGACGCCGTCGCCGAGCCTGCGCATCTGGGCGCCGATCGTTCCGCCCGAGTCGTGCTTCCAGTCCCAGACCTTGTCGATGAACAGGTCGCGGCCGAAGTCTTCCTTCGTCTTGCCGTCGACCGCCAGCTGCTTCTCCACGACCGACTGGGTGGCGATGCCCGCATGGTCCATGCCCGGCAGCCACAGCACCTCGTAGCCCTGCATGCGTCTGCGCCGGGTCAGCGCATCCATCAGCGTGTGGTCGAGCGCGTGCCCCATGTGCAGGCTGCCGGTGACGTTCGGCGGCGGCAGCACAATCGAGTACGGCGGCTTGTCGCTCGCCGGATCGGCCTTGAAATAGCCCGCGTCGACCCAGCCCTGATAGAGCTCGCTTTCCACCTCGCCCGGATCCCACGACTTGGGAAGGGCGTCCGTTGATGGCTTCGAGCTGGCGGTCACCGCGCCATTCTATGGAGTGCGGTGACCCAGCTCCGGTGCGCCTACTTCTTGCCGCCGAGCAGGCCGCCGAGGATGTCGCCGATCGCGCCGCCCTGGCCGCCGCCGATGACACTGCCCAGGATGCTGCCCAGCGGGTTGTTCCCGCCGCCGCCACCGGCCCCGCCGGCACCGCCGAGGATGCTGCCAAGGATGTCGCCGAGCCCGCCGCCGCCTGCCGACTGCGCCTGCGCCTGTGCCGGTGCCGACCCCGAGCCCTTGGTGAGCTGCTTGCCGATGTAGGCCAGCACGATCGGCGCGAGGATCGGCAGCAGCCTCTTTATCAGATCGCCACTGCCTGCGCCGGTTCCCGCGAGTGCGGAGGCGACGGCGTTGCTGTCGTTGCCGCCGAAGAGGTTCGCGACGAGGTTGTCGCCCTGCTTCTCGTCCACCTGGTCGACGTTGACGCCGCCGTCCAGGAGGCCACTGGCGCCCTGCTCTGCCACTGCCGATTCGAGCTTGCTCGAGTCGATGTCATTCGACTGGACGTTCTCTGCCAGCCCGCCGACGAGTGCAGGCACCAACGTCTGGATGGCGTTGTTCACCTCGCCTTGATCCGCACCGATTTTGCTCGCGATGTCCGCCACCGGGATCTGCGCGAAGAGTTCGTCGAGACCTGCCATTGTCCTGTCCACCTTCATTGCTGGTTACCGCATGTCGAGCACGACACTAGTCGCTTCGATCTTGGTTGACAGGTGTTCTGCGCTGGCAGATCAATTGAGCCGGTCGATGCTCAATGACACACCGGCAGCGGGAAATCGGGCCAGCAGCGCGTCGCCCATCGCCGCCGCGGGCGTCAATACACCGCGCAGTTCGGTGAGCTTGTCACGATCCAGCGCAAGCGCCAGACCGCTCTCGCCCAGCAGCACGGAGGTGGCTTTGTAGCCGGGGTCGCCCTGCTGCGACATGGTGGCCCGGTACCGCGCCCCGGTCGTCGTGGTGGTGTACGTCTCGACGACGTAGTGGCCGCGTTCGCGGGTTTGTTCGCTCGGGCCAGTGCCCGGCTTCGGCAGAATGCGTTCGACCAAGCCCTCTGGCACCTTGTCGAATAAGCGGCCGCCCAATCCGGTCACCGCCGCGCCCACACCCGCGGCCACCGCCGAGGCGACAGGCGCCAACACCGACGACCCGAGGCTCTGGCACTCCGAGTAACGGAACCGCCTGCCGTACGCCCAGTCCCGTAAGGCATTGCTGCGCCGCACAACTCGCGTGTTCGTCGAGGCCATCAGGAACCCGGAGGTCCATGTCCCGTCCAACTCCTGCGCGATCTGTCGGCCACGGCGCCACGGATAGTCAGGCTGAGAGCCGAGTTCCGGCTCGGCCGCCCGGTCCGGAGTCAGCGTGTAGGGGTCCTCGAGCAGACGCCGCGTCTCGGGATCACCCGACGCCGCCCGCACTACATCCGTTATCGACGCGATGGTGCCGCCGGACAGCCCGCCGGCCAGCTTCTTCACCACGAATGTGGTGTCCGTCAACTCGCCGGTGGCGTCGTCGGTCACCCGTCGATACAACGCATAGACGCTGAGATCCGAAGGGATGGAATCGAATCCGCATGCATGGACGATTCGCGCGCCGGTATCGACGGCCTGCTTGTGGTACTCGTCGATGCTCTCGCGCATGAACATCGGCTCGCCCGTCAGATCGGCGTAATCGGTTCCGGCCGCGGCACACGCCGCCACCAGCGGCAGCCCGTAGCGGTTGTACGGTCCGACGGTCGTCACCACGACCTGCGTCCGTGCGGCCATCCCGTTGAGCGTCGACGGCTGCGAGGCGTCCGCGGTGATCAGCGGCCAGGACTGCGCCGCCTCCCCGAGGGTCTCCCGGACAGCCAGCAGCTTGTCCGGAGAACGGCCCGCGAGTGCGATGCGTGCGTCGCCGCCGGCGCTGGCCAGGTATTCGGCCGTGAGCTTCCCGACGAAACCGGTCGCGCCGTACAGGACGATGTCGAACTCACGGTCGCCTTCGCGGGTCATGAATCCGACGCTACCCCAGCGTCTCGGGCAGCTCGACGTCGTCACCGAGCACGTGGCTGGCAAGGAATGCGATGACCACCTGGTACCAGATCTTGGCGTGTTGCGGTGAGAGCACCCAGTGGTTCTCCGACGGGAAGTAAAGGAACCGATGGGGGCTGGAGCCGTCCTCGTCCGCGGGCAGACCCGACTCGCTGAGCAGCTCGTACCACAGCCGCAGTGCCTCGCCGATCGGCACGCGATAGTCCTTGTCGCCGTGGATGACGAGCATCGGCGTGCGGATGTCGGAGACGAAGCGGTGCGGCGAGTTGGCCGCCGCCATGTCGCGCGTCATCTCCCGCAGCCAGTAGTAGGCGGCGTCGGTGGTCGGGTTGAACTGGTCGAGCGCCCACAGGCTTGCATGGGTGACGATCGCGTCGAACCGGTCGGTGTGGCCTGCCATCCAGTTCGCCATGTACCCGCCGAACGAGCCACCCATCGCAGCGGTGCGTGATGCGTCGACCCGCGAATGGGCGCATGCGGCGTCCGTGACGGCCATCAGGTCGTCGAACGGCGCGCCTCCCCAATTGCCCCAGCCTCGCTGGATGAAGTCCTGGCCGTAGCCCGTGGACAGGGCCGGGTCCGGCAGCAGCACGGCGTAACCGCGCGCAGCGAGCACCCACGGGTTCCACCGCCAGTGCCAGGAGTTCCAGCTGGCCAGCGGGCCGCCGTGGATCCACAGGAGAAGCGGGGCCGGTGTGTCCCCTTCGGGTAGCACCAGCCACGACCGCACGTGGCTTCCGTCGGCGGTGTCCGCGGTGATCTCGGTGAGCGACCCGGGCAGGGTGGGCAGTCTCGACACACGGCAACGCCGTGACGGTGCCGTCGGGTTCGATGCGCACCGGGTGCGGCGGCGCCGCGTAGGAACTCCGCAAGGCGTACACGACGCCGTCGGGCGCGGCCGTCACATCGGTGTAGGCGTAGTCGTCGGCGGTCAGCTGCTCGACCTTGCCGTCGCGGATACCGATACGGAATACCGGGCATCGGCCTGCGTCGTCGGACGTGACGAGCAGCGCGTTGCCGTCGCACGACCACGAGACGGATACCGGCCAGCGATCCCATTCTGCGGCGAGCCCGGCCGGCTGCTCGCCGAAGCGCAAGTGGCCCAGACTGATTCGTGGTGCGCGCACTGGCGTCGAGTAGGACTCGCGGATGAACGCCACCGCCGATCCGTCCGGCGAGATGGTCGGGCTCCACAGATCGGCGTCCGGTTCGTCGGCGATGACGGTGTGTTCGCCGGAGGCGATGTCGATGCGTACCAGCACGGAGTGCAGCGACGCGTCCGGCCCGGGACGCTGCCACGCCGTCACCACGAAGCTCCCGTCCGCGCTGACGTCGAAGTCGGCGTCGCGCAACGAGCCGCCGGGCCGTGGGGTGAGATCAATTGGCGCGGCGTCCTCGCCGAGGCTCAGCGCAAGCAGATGTGGAGCGCCGGGGCCGAGGTCTGAGTCCCAGTGCCGGATTGGATAGCCGGTGTGCAGGATCGCGGTGATCTTGTTGTCCTTGCGCAGGTCTCGCAGCCGACGGTCGTCGTCGATGCCGTGCGCCGACGGCAGCAGCGGTGCGCGCACCACAGCTCTGGGCGCGTCGTGTGCCGTCTTGACCGACTCGACACCGCCTGGCGGCGCCAGGACTACGACCGCCTCACCGCTCGCCGCGGGGAGGTTCCACAACGCCGCAGGCGGCTTGTCGTCGTCTTCGGTCGGGCGCGCCGCGACGAACAACAGATCGCCGTTGAAGGTGAATGCGGGCGCCGACTCCCCCTTGGCGCCCCTTGTCAGTCGTCGGGCGGGTAGGCGACCCAGCGGGTCGAGTTCCCATACCGCGGTGACGTATTCGGTGCGCTTCTCGTTGAGCTCGCTGACGGTCGTCACGACCCGCGAGCCGTCGGGCGACACCGCCAACCCGGACACCCGCGGCAGCGCGAGGTAATCGTCGAGATCGCCGAAGGGCGTTTCGGTCATCCGACTTTCGTAGCACAGAAAGCAGTGAGTTTGATTTTCAAACTCACCGCTGGCAGACTGGCGCCATGACCACAGCGCCGTTGGCAGGCCTACCCGGCAGGCCGTGCCCGATCGCGGCGGCGCTCGAACTCGTCGGTGAGCGATGGGCATTGCTCGTCATCCGCGAGATCGCCCTCGGGGCGACCCGCTTCGGCGACATCGTCGCGGGCACCGGGGCGCCGCGGGACCGCATCGCCGCCCGGCTGAAGGCGCTCGAGAGCGCGGGCGTCATCGATCGGACGCCCTACTCCGAAGGACCGGTCCGCTACGAGTACCGGCTCACCGAATCCGGCGCCGCACTGATGCCGGTCCTCGATGCCCTCCTGGACTGGGGCAAGCATCACGCGGTCGCCCCCGACGACCCCGATCGACAACGCAGATACCGACCGATGAGCGAACTGAAAGTGAAGGACCCACGATGACCGCAGAGCTGGCCGATGCGACTGCCCGCGAGGACTGGGGGCCGCAGCGTTCTCGCACCGTCACCTGGCACGAACCCGGGCCGAGCACCGCCAAGGGCATGACGATGACCGGAATCGAGTATCTCCGGGCGATGGCAGGCGGCGAGCTGCCGCAACCGCCCATCGCGGGACTGCTGCGGTTCGACATCACCTCGGCCGATCCCGGACGAGTGGTCTTCACGTGTGAACCGGACGAGTCGGCCTACAACCCGATCGGGGCCGTGCACGGTGGTCTGGTCTGCACGCTGCTGGACTCGGTGACCGGCTGCGCGATTCACAGCACGCTGCCACAGGGCAAGGGATACACCTCGGTGGAGATCAAGGTGAGCTACCTCAAGGCGGTCCGACTCGACAGCGGGGTGCTGACCGCGACGGGAACCGTCGTGAAGGCGGGATCGCGGGTCGGCTTCGCCGAGGGCGTGGTCACCGACGCCGCAGGCGCGGTGGTGGCGACGGCCAGCAGCACGCTGTTGGTGTTCGACCTGTAGTCGCGCGGAGCCGAGGCGCTACGTTCGACGGGTGGCGCAGCAGCAGTTCCTTGTCATCGGTGCGGGCATTGCGGGTCTTGCGACGGCCGTCGCACTGCAGCGCCGTGGCCACGACGTCACGGTCATCGAGAGCCGATCCGACACCACGACAGGGGCCGGAATCAGTATCTGGCCCAACGCCCTTGCGGCCCTTGACCACATCGGCCTCGGAGACGCGGTCCGGGCTGCCGGCGGCCGGGTGACCGCCGGGGCAATGCGCTGGCGCGACGGCACATGGTTACGCCATCCGTCACGAGAGCGGATCGTCAAAGCCCTCGGCGAGCCGCTTGTGGTGGTCCGCCGATCCGCGCTCAACGACGTACTGGCCGGCGCACTGGCCGACGGCACCGTGCATACCGGACTGACCGCCGAACACATCGAACTCACACCGGACGGCGTGCACGTCACTCTGTCGGACTCGACAACGCGGCGGGCTGCCGCCGTGATCGGCGCCGACGGGACACACTCGATGGTCGCCCGCTACCTCAACGGCCCGCTGCACAACCATTACGCCGGGTATACCGCGTGGCGCGGGATCGCCGATGCCGCAATCGATCAGGACCTCGCCGGGGAGACCTTGGGCGCGGGACTCGAGTGCGGGCATGTGCCGCTCGGCCCCGACCACACGTATTGGTTCGCGACCGAACGCGCACCGGAGGGCCGCGTCGCACCGCAGGGCGAGCTGGAGTACCTGAAGACCAAATTCGGGTCGTGGGCCGAGCCCCTGCCGTCCCTGCTCGCCGCGACCGACCCCGACATCGTCCTGCACAACGACCTCTACGACCGCGACCGAGCGCGCGTCTGGTCGAAGGGGCCGATCGTTCTGGTCGGCGACGCCGCGCACCCGATGCGCCCGCATCTCGGCCAGGGCGGTTGCCAAGGGCTCGAGGACGCCGCGATCCTGGCCGGCTTCGTCGATCAAAGCAGCGATCTGGCGACGGCGTTCACCCGGTTCGCGGCGTTCCGCAAGCCACGGGTGACGGCGTTGGCGCGCGAGTCGGCGATGATCGGCAGGATCGTCAACCTCCGGCCTGCGTTCCTGAGCGCACTGGCCAGTCGCGCGACCGTCCTGGTGCCGGAGGCGGTGCTCACCCGCCATCTGGCCACGGTGGCGTCGCGGTCGGCGTTCAAGGCGCCGACGGCTGCGTCAGCCTAGGCCGAACGGGCTGAGGAACGTCGAGCAGAGCTGGCGCAGGTCGACGAGGCCGAGCACGGCGCCGCCCCGCATGGCTCCGCATCCCATCATCGGGCTCGACGCGTTCCACACCGCAGGCCCGCCTGAGGCCGAACCGCACTTGGGCCACGCACGCAGTCCCTGCGTGCGCAGGACGTTCTCGGCGACCCTGATCTGCTCCTCGCGGGAGGCCGTCGACGGGGAGCCGACGCCACCGTTGGAGGCCCAGGTCGACGGCTTGAACTGCAGGCCGCCGTAATGCCCGTTTCCGGTGTTTGTCGACCAGTTGCCGCCGGATTCGCACTGGGCGATCGCATCCCAGTCCACGCTGTCGGCGTTCGCGCTGGCCGCCGAGAGTGTCAATGGCGCCAAGAACAGTGCCCCGGCAATTGCGACGAGCCAACCAGCCCTTTTCGCCGTCCGGATGAACGAGTGGCTTTTCTTCATCACCTTGGTCCTTCCCCGACCTTGTAACTAATGGGACTTTCGGGTTGGGAGTGTCAGGCGTTACAAGGGAGGTATATGCACGTTATCGAGACGGGATAGGACACAGCTAGCGATGGGGCAAATGAGTAAAAAGAGCCTCATGTGCAAATAGCGATGAGTGTTAAAGAAGTGTCAGATGTGAATATTGTGACAATTGAGAAAACGAAGGTGCCGGGCCCCATTGGGACCCGGCACCTTTACTTTCGTGTGCGGCGCTTTGGGTACTAGCCCCGCCTACCGCAGACCGGCCAGGCGCCGATGCCCTGGGTCTTCAGCACGTTGTTGGCCACGCGGATCTGCTCTTCGCGGCTGGCGTTGTGGGGCGAACCCGATCCACCGTTGGCGCGCCAGGTGCCCATGGTGAACTGCAGGCCACCGTAGTAACCGTTACCGGTGGCGGTGTGCCAGTTGCCACCCGACTCGCATGCCGCGACGGCGTCCCAGTTCACACCGCTGTCCGCATTCGCGGTGCCGGTTGCCAGCGCCATCGGTGCCAACGCGAGTGCCCCCGCGATGGTGGCCAGCCCGAACGTTGTGCGGATGTTCTTCACTTCTTTCCTTTCGCCAAGCGCGCGCCAACAACGCCCGCTCGCGCAGGCGCAGATGCCGTTAGGCAGGAGACTTGGGCCGTGCCGTCTCGGTCAGGCACGACAGGGGGAGCGACACATCACCCCACCGGGCCCGTAGCCCGGCGGCTACAGAAAGGCGATCTCGCCGTCCGCAGCCCCACTCACACGCAGGTTCGTGGTTTGAAATTATTTGCTCGTTTTCGAGTCGTTTGGAAGGTACAAAGCGATCTCGGCAAAGTCATATCGAGTGGAGAACATGTCGCGGTTAGATCACGGTCAGATAACGACGGCCATGGAGTAGAGTCGACGCAGGTCATCGCGGCGTGTCGGCGGTGATGGCACATCAACACTGGCGCGCCCGCGGGGTGAGCCAAATCACAGTCATTTTGTGACCTGAGACACCCTGAAATTGGTTGATAATTCAATAAATCCAGGGCAAATCGCCCAGATTTGGTCTCGGGCAGAGGTTTTCAGTCGAATGTGACCGAATATGTTCGCTGCAAAACAATCTCGCCCGTAGCGACGAAACTTGTTGTAACACTGTGTATTTCGTCAAATCAGGGGATCCCCTGGCCGAGCAGACAGGGTGAATCGTAAATCGATCGAATGACGACATGCGCGCCGTAACCTCAAGGAGGCATTGACTTCTCGCGATCTTGCCCGTTACGCCGGTGAATCGGAGGCGCGCTGGCTGGAGGCCGTTAGATGCGCGCTGGTCAGAGGGGTCGCAATGGGACGTCCGAGCTAATCGGTCGGTCGCCGCCGGTGGCACCAAAGCCATTCCCCGTCATCGCAAAGGCAGGCAGACATAAAGACTCACCACTGCACCGAAAGCCGAACGGCGACAGGAGGTCTCGGGCGGAATGCCGCCGGCACCTGCTCAGCTGGTCGATCGCGGACGAATCGCGAATTTATTGCGGTGAATTCACGACGAAATGGTCTGAACTTCATCGCAGAAGGGCGCAATGCGAAACCAGAAATTTGCTGGAATTATTACTCAGGGTAAAGACTTACCGGTCAGGACAGGTCGGCCGTGGTGTTCATGTTCGTCAGCGCCCGTTGCGTTGGCATCACTATGCGCTGGGTGTCGACGGTGTCCACCAGCGCACGCATGCTCCGCTCCCCCGCGGCCACCAGCCCGTCGACCCGGTCGGCCAGGTCGGTGCGGTACACACCGGCCAGATAATGGTCGCGGCCATCCCAGGGCAGCACCACGTCGACGCCCAGCCTCGCGGCGTGTTCGGCGAGTTCGTCGATCAGCTCGGTGGTCATGTGCGGCATGTCCACCGCACAGACGAAGGCTAGCTCGCATCCGGCATCCGCAGCGGCGCGCAGGCCGCGTCCGGTCGCCAGCAGGGGGCCCACCCCGCGCACCTCGTCGCGCAAGACCTCGGCCTGCAGATCGGGCAGCGGTTGGCCGGGTGCGGCGATGACGAACACCGGGGCGCACCTGGCGCTCAGGGCCGACACGACCAGCTCGACCATGGTCGCGCCGTCATAGGGCATGGTTGCTTTGTCTCGGCCCATCCGGCGAGACGCGCCGCCGGCCAATACGACAGCAGCAAGCGGCACGGGCGATGTCACGTCAGAGAGATTAGTCGACGGTCCAGGTGTCTTTACCGCGCAGCAGCGACTGCAGTGCCGCCGTGTCGTGCGGCCTGGCGTCGCGGGCCGCTGAGACCTGCTGCCGTGCGGCATCGTCATACGTCGGCTTGCTGACCTGGCGGAAGATTCCCATCACCATGTGCTCGAGGTTCTGCTCGGACAGCCGCGACAGCGCGAACGCGTAGGCCGGGTCTTCGAGCTGCGAGTTGTGCACGACGATCTCGTCGAGCGAGACGTCGGCGGTCTTGGCCACCTCGAGGCCGTAGCCGGACTTCACCACGCAGTACTCACCGTCGGCGCCGAACGTGACCGGCTCGCCGTGGCGGACGTTGATCAGTCGCTCCTCGGCGCCTTCCTTGCGAAGCGCATCGAAGGAGCCGTCGTTGAAGATCGGGCAGTCCTGCAGGATCTCGACGATCGCGGCGCCGCGGTGGGCGGCTGCGGCACGCAGCACCTCCGACAGGCCCTTGCGGTCGGAGTCCAGCGCGCGGCCGACGAACGTGGCGTCGGCGCCCAGCGCCAGCGACACCGGGTTGAACGGGTAGTCCAGCGAGCCCATCGGCGTGGACTTGGTGATCTTGCCCGTCTCGGACGTCGGCGAGTACTGACCCTTCGTCAAACCGTAGATCCGGTTGTTGAACAGCAGGATCGTGATGTTGACGTTGCGGCGCAGCGCGTGGATCAGGTGGTTGCCGCCGATCGACAGCGCGTCGCCGTCACCGGTGACGACCCAGACCGACAGGTCCGGCCGGGCGAGGGCCAGACCCGTTGCGATCGTCGGGGCGCGGCCGTGGATCGAGTGGAAGCCGTAGGTTTCCAGGTAGTACGGGAAGCGGCTCGAGCAGCCGATGCCGCTGACGAAGGCGATGTTCTCGCGGCGCAGCCCCAACTCGGGCAGGAAATTGCGAATCGTGTTGAGGATGACGTAGTCACCGCAGCCTGGGCACCACCGGACCTCTTGGTCGGTGGTGAAGTCCTTGGCCTTCTGCGGATCGTCGGTCGTCGGCACCCCTCCGGTGCCCGGCGTCAGACCGAGATCGCTTCCGATCAGGTCAGTCATGCGTCAACTCCCATGCCAGTTTCCACGGTGGCCGCCGCCAACCGCGCGAACTTGGCCTTGTCGCTTTCCTTTTCGTTCAACGTTCCATCAAGTGCGGAGTCGATGATGCCCTCGACCTCGTCGGCCAAGAACGCCATCCCTTCCACCTTGGTCACCGACTGCACGTCGACCAGGAACAGGCCGCGCAGCAGCAATGCCAACTGGCCGAGGTTCATCTCCGGCAGAACCACCTGCGGATAGCGCCGCAGCACTTCACCGAGGTTGGCGGGGAACGGGTTGAGGTTGCGCAGCTGCGCGTGGGCGACCTTGATGCCCTTGCGCCGCGCCCGCCTGCACGCCTCGCCGATCGGGCCGTACGAGCTGCCCCAGCCGAGCATCAGCAGCTCCGCGTCGCCCGTCGGGTCGTCGACCTCGAGATCCGGCACGGCAATGCCGTCGATCTTCGCCTTCCGCAGCCGCACCATCAGGTCGTGGTTCTTCGGCTCATAGGAAATGTTGCCCGAGCCGTTCGCGGCTTCCAGACCACCGATGCGGTGCTCGAGGCCCGGCGTGCCGGGGACCGCGAACTGGCGGGCCAGGGTCTCGGGGTCGCGGGCGTACGGCTGGAACGACTCACCGGTCTTGGCGAAGGTGTGCGCGATCGGCGCATAGGTGCTGACGTCCGGAATCTGCCACGGCTCAGAGCCATTCGCGATCGCGCCGTCCGACAGGATCATCACTGGAGTGTGATAGGTGATCGCGATGCGTGCCGCCTCGACCGCCACATCGAAGCAGTCCGACGGGGAACGCGGCGCGATCACCGCGACGGGCGACTCGCCGTTGCGGCCGAACATCGCCTGCAGCAGATCGGCCTGCTCGGTCTTGGTGGGCAGGCCGGTCGACGGGCCGCCACGCTGCACGTCGATGACGATCAGCGGAAGTTCGGTCATCACGGCAAGGCCGATGGCCTCCGACTTCAGGGAGATGCCGGGGCCCGACGTGCTGGTGACGCCGAGCGCCCCGCCGTAGGACGCGCCGATCGCCGCGCCGATGCCCGCGATCTCGTCCTCGGCCTGGAAGGTGAGGATGTTGAAGTTCTTGTGCTTGGAGAGCTCGTGCAGGATGTCCGACGCGGGCGTGATGGGGTAAGTGCCGAGCACCAACTGCACGTCGGCGAGCTGGCCGGCGGTGACGAGGCCGTAAGCCAGCGCGGTGTTACCCGAGATCTGCCGGTACTCACCGGACTTCAGCTTGGCGGGCGCCACCTCGTAGGTGCTGGCGAACGCCTCCGTGGTCTCGCCGTAGTTCCAGCCCGCCTTCAACGCCAGCACGTTGGCCTCGGCGATATCGGGCTTGCGGGCGAACTTCTCGCGGATGAACGCCTCGCTGTGCTCGAGCTCGCGACCGTACATCCACGACAGCAGGCCGAGCGCGAACATGTTCTTGGCGCGCTGGCCGTCCTTCTTGGTGGCGCCGATCGACTCCACCGCACCGAGCGTCAGCGTGGTCATCGCGACGGCCTGGACGACGTAGTCGGAGAGCTCATCGGTCTCGAGGGGGTTGGCCTCATAACCGACCTTGGCGAGGTTGCGCTTGGTGAACTCGTCGGAGTTGGCGATCACCAGCCCGCCGCGCGGCAGGTCGGAAATGTTGGCCTTCAGCGCCGCAGGGTTCATCGCGACGAGGACGTCGGGACGGTCGCCCGCGGTCAGGATGTCGTAGTCGGCGATCTGAATCTGGAATGACGAGACGCCGGGCAGTGTGCCTGCTGGTGCACGGATCTCGGCGGGGTAATTCGGCTGTGTCGCAAGGTCATTGCCGAACAGAGCGGCCTCGGTGGTGAACCGGTCTCCAGTGAGCTGCATGCCGTCGCCCGAGTCGCCTGCGAAACGAATGACAACCTTTTCGAGCTTCTGGCGAGTCCCGGGAGTGGCCCCGTCGCCGTTCGGACTCACAACCCCTGCCTCTCGTGCCGCTCTTCGAACGTGCTCCCCAGTCGCGGGCTGATCGCGCCATCGGGTTCGACGTCCATCAAATTTGCTGTCACTCTCAGTACCGATTAAACCACTTCTCTTAGGCGGCCCTTGACTGGACTCGCGGGTTACCTGCAGATGACTGGGTCCGGAACGGAATGGTCAGCGACGTGTGCGGCGGCGTGATGAGACAAAAGTGTGTCGTTCGTCACGTCTGCGCGACACAACATCTCTAAGGAAATTGTTACCGACCGGTAGCTGCCCGCTAGCACTCCCGCTCCCCTGCTAGCGGTTAGCCAGCTCCCCCGTCGCCACATCCGCGAAACGGAATTCCAGCAGGGCCTTTCTCGTAGTTCTGCTGCCGGAATTCCGTTTCGCGGAATTCTTTAGGCGCTAACCGGGCAGGTTGAACGGAGTGATCACCTGAATCGGCGCAGGGCGGGCAGGCTCGGCGGGCAGCGCCCCGCGTTCCTGCAGGATCAGCCGCATGGCCAGCCGCGCGTCGGCACGCAGGTCGTTGTGCAGGACCACCGAGATCCGGCGGTCGCGAAGCAGCCTTCGGTTGTCGGCATCCAGGTCGTGTGCGATGAAGACCCTGCAGTCGCGGCCGAGCCGCTCGAACGCCGCGACCGTCGCGGCATTTCCGCCGCCGACGGAGTAGACGGCCTCGACCGACGGGTTGCGCTCGAGCGCCTCGAGCACCAGCCACTCGTTGGTCGCGTCGATGCCGTCGCTGTCGCCCACCTCAACGATCTGACGGCCCGAACCCCGCAGGGCAGACCGGAAGCCGACCTCACGCTCACCTTCGCCACGGAACACGTTGCGGCTGAGCGTGATCAACACGTCCGACTCCGACGATCCCAACCACTGCCCCATCAAGTAGGCAGCGGTCACGCCTGCGCCGTGATTGTCGATGCCCACATACGAGCACCGGGCGCTGGCAGGCACGTCGGTGGCATAGGTGACCACGGGGATGCCGCTGTCGACCAGCCGGTCGATCGCCTCGGCGACCTCGGGTTCGTCCTGCGCCTTGAGGATCACCCCGTGGCTGCCGCGCAGACGCCCCAGCGCTTCCACCATCTGCTGGGTGGAGCCCTTCTCCCAGAGGTGAAACCGGGCCCGCAGCATGGCGGGCGCGAAGGCAGGCAGCTCGGCCTCGACCGCCGCGCGGAATGCATCGGAGAACCGATGCGGCGTCTGCATGACCACATCGATGAGGTAGCGCCTTCCGTTCAACCGCAGCTGGGCGCGCTGTTTATCCAGGTCGGCGATCGCCTGCATGACCTCAGCGCGGGTGTTCTGCCGAACGCCCGGCCGCTCGTTCAGGACGCGGTCGACGGTGGCCTCGCTCAGCCCGGACTGCTGAGCGATCTCGCGGACTTTGAAGCGGTGCGCCACGTCCGGTCTCCTGAGGCGTTTTTGATGGGTTTTTGGTGTTGATTGCGGTTCGGTCGACTACCAGACTAGCGACCATGGCAACACCACTGACCACTGCTTACAAGCCGTGGATCGACGAGTCGGATTGCCGGCTGGACGACTTCCGCGCCGAGGTGACACGAATCACCGATCTCGCCGACTACCCACACGCAGTCGACGTCCGCGACAACGTGCTCGTCTACCGCTGGACTCCGGCCTCGGACCGGCGGGCCCTGCAGGCCGAGCTGATCCACGCGCTGACCGACGGGCCCGGCGTCGTGGTCTTCGAGGACGCGTACTCCCCCGACGTCATCGAACGCGCCAGCGACGCGTTCTACGCGATCATCGAGGCACAGCGCGCAGCGGGATCCGCGGCGGGCGATCACTTCGGTAAACCCGGGGCGAACGACCGCATCTGGAACGCCGCGCAGAAGCTTGCGGTGCACGATCCGGACGTATTCGCGGAGTACTACGCCAACGACACGCTCGCCGTCGTCTCGGAGGCCTGGCTCGGCCCGCGCTACCAGATCACCTCGCAGGTCAACGTGGTCAACCCCGGCGGCAAGCAGCAGGTTCCGCATCGCGACTACCACCTTGGCTTCGTGGCCCCAGACGATCTGGCCGCCTACCCCGCGCACGTGCACCGCACGTCGCCGGTGCTCACCCTGCAGGGCGCGGTGGCCCACTGCGATATGCCGATCGAGAGCGGGCCCACCATGCTGCTGCCCTACTCTCAGCGGTTCGTCAGCGGATACATCGCGTTCTACCGACCGGAGTTCATCGAGTACTTCGCCGAACATCACGTGCAGGTGCCGCTGCACAGCGGCGACGCCGTGTTCTTCAACCCCGCGCTGTACCACGGTGCGGGCACCAACTTCTCGGCCGACATCCGGCGGATGGCCAACCTGTTGCAGGTCTCGTCTCCGTTCGGCCGCGCAATGGAGGCATTGGACCGCACCGCCATGGTGCGGGCGGTGTACCCGGCGCTGCTCGCGATGAAGGCCGCGGGCCGCTCACAGCGCGAACTGCACAACGTCGTCGTCGCGACGGCGGAGGGCTACCCGTTCCCCACCAATCTCGACTCAGACCAGCCGATCGGCAGCCTCGCCCCGCCGTCGCAGGTCGACACCGTGCTGGCGGCGCTGGCCGATGAATCCACCCCGGAACAACTCGATGTCGCGCTGCGCGACCAGAACGATCGGAGAACTCCATGACCACACTCGGCGTGATCGGATTAGGCCGCATCGGCGCCTTCCACACCGACACCCTCAGCGGATTGGACAGCGTCGACGGTCTTGTTGTGACCGACGAGCGACCGGAACTGGTCACCGCGATCGCCGCGAAACATGATGTGACCCCCGCTGATTCGGTGGACAAGCTGCTTTCGTCGGGTATCGACGGCGTCGTGATCGCCGCGGCGACACCGGCCCACGCCGAGCTGACGCTGGCCGCAGTAGAGCGCGGAATTCCCACCTTCTGCGAGAAGCCGATAGCAGCGACGGCAGCCGAGAGCGTCCGGGTCGCCGACATCATCAAGCGCTCCGGCGTGCCGGTGCAGGTCGGCTACCAGCGCCGCTTCGACGCCGCCTTCGCAGCGGCGAAGCGTGCCGTAGACGACGGTTCACTCGGCCTCCTGCACACGGTCCGCAGCACGACGATGGACCCTGCGCCGCCGCCGATGGAGTACATCGCGGGCTCCGGAGGCATCTTCCGCGACTGCGCGGTGCACGATTTCGACATCTTGCGGTGGATCACCGGACAGGACGTCGTCGAGGTCTACGCCACCGGCAGCGTCCAGGGCGACCCGCAGTTCACCGCCTTCGGCGACGTCGACACCGCCGCCGTGGTGGTGCGCTTCGAGTCCGGCACCCTCGGCGTCATCTCGGCGGCCAGGTACAACGGCCGCGGCTACGATTGCCGGCTCGAGGTGCACGGCTTCCACGACACCGTCGTCGCAGGCTGGGACCAGGGCGCACCGGTGCGAAATGTCGATCCCGCCAACGAATTTCCCGAGGGTCCCGCGCACCACTTCTTCATGGACCGCTTCACCGAGGCGTTCCGCGCGGAGCTCGCGGCCTTCGTCGACGTAGCGAACGGCAATGCCGCTCCCGCCTGCACCGTCGACGATGCGGTCGAGGTGGCTTGGCTTGCCGAGGCGGCGACAGAGTCGTTGAAGCGTGGTGTTCCGGTACGACTGGAGGAAGTGAGGTCTCGATGAAGATCGCTGGTGCTCCGATCTCCTGGGGTGTGTGCGAGGTGCCCGGATGGGGATATCAGCTCACGCCCGAACGGGTGCTCGCCGAGATGCGCGACGTCGGAATGTCGGCGACCGAGCTCGGGCCCGAGGGCTTCCTGCCGTCCGACATTGCTGCGCTGACCGAGCTGCTGACCTCGTACGGTCTGCGCTGCGTCGGCCAGTTCGCTCCGGTCGTGCTGCACGACGCGGACCACGATCCGCTGCCTGACATCGCCGCGTCGCTCGACGCGATCGTGGCGTGCGGGGCCGACGTGCTCGTGCTGGCCGCCGCGACCGGCGCCGACGGATACGACGCTCGACCGACGCTCGACGACACGCAGTGGGCCACACTGCTGACCAATCTGGACCGGCTGGCCGACTCAGCGGCCGACCGCAGTGTGCTGGCCGTGCTGCACCCTCACGTCGGCACGATGGTGGAGACCCGCGACGACGTCGAGCGCGTTTTGACCGGTTCGACGATCCGGCTGTGCCTGGACACGGGCCACCTGTTGATCGGCGGGACGGACCCGCTACGGCTCGCGCAGGAGATGCCCGATCGCATCGCCCACGCCCACTTGAAGGACGTCGACGCGAGCCTGGCGGCGGACGTGCAGGCGGGCAGGCTGACCTACACCGAAGCGGTCCGGCGCGGTATGTACACCCCACTCGGAGCCGGCGATGTGGACATCGCAGGCATCGTCACCGCGCTGCGGAGCAACGGATTTGACGGCTGGTTCGTCATGGAGCAGGACACCATCCTCGACGAGGAGCCCACCGGCGAGGGCCCCCTGCGTGACGTGGCGGCTAGTGTGACTTTTATGCAGAATGTATGTCGCACCATAACGGTATGAGCCTGCGGATCGGGGTGCTCGGTGCATCCCGAATCGCCGACCTCGCCATCGTCGGCCCCGCCCAGCAGCTTGGTCACCGGCTGGTCGCCGTCGCCGCACGCGATCGGGGCCGCGCTCAGCTTTTCGCCGAAAAGCACGGTGTGGAGCGCGTTTTGGGGTCATACGCTGATGTCATCGCCGATCCCGAGGTCAACGCCGTCTACAACCCGCTGGCGAATTCACTGCACGCGCCGTGGAATCTCGCTGCGATCTCTGCGGGCAAGCCGGTGCTCACCGAGAAGCCGTTTGCGCGCAACCGTGCCGAGGCACAGCGGGTCGCCGAGGCGGCCCTGGCGGCCGGCGTCACGGTGATGGAGGGCTTCCACTACCTGTTTCATCCCGTGATCCGTCGGGCGTTCGAACTCGCGGTCGACGGGACGATCGGCGATATGCACCATGTCGAGGCACGGACGGCGATGCCCGCGCCAGGAGACACCGACCCGCGTTGGTCATTCGATATGGCCGGCGGGGCACTGATGGATCTGGGCTGCTACGGCATCCACATCATGCGCAGGCTCGGCCATCCGTCGATCATTCGTGCGCACGCCAACGAACGCGGTGCCGGCGTTGACGAATGGTGCGACGTGGAGCTCGGCTTTCCCAACGGAGCGACCGGCCTGAGCGCGAACACGATGGCCGCCCCCGACCATTCGTTCACGCTGCGCATCGTCGGCACCAAGGGAGACCTGCTGGTGCACAACTTCATCAAGCCGCACGAGGATGACCGGCTGACGATCCGGACACCGGCGGGTACCCGGGTGGAGCACCACGGCACCAGAACCTCGTACAGCTATCAGCTGGAAGCGTTCGCCGCGCATGTGCTGCACGGCACGCCGTTGCCCATCGACGTCACCGATTCAGTGGAGAACATGGCCTATGTCGACGCCGCCTACCGGGCCGCGGGTATGACGCCCCGGTAGCGCGTCGCGCGCAACACCCGATCGCGGGAACTAGCTCTTGCCGCCGCGCAATTCGTGCGACAGCGCCTCGAGTTCGTCGCCGCCGGCCATCTCCTGCGTGAGGTGCTCCAGGGTGATGTCGTCGTAGGTGCAGTCCAGCTTCTGCTGGCCACGGTTCAGCAGCACGAAGTGGTCGCCGACCATGTGCGCGTGATGCGGGTTGTGCGTGATGAACACGACGCCGAACCCGGCTTCCTTCGCCGCGGTGATGTACTTCAGCACCACACCCGACTGCTTGACGCCAAGAGCCGCGGTCGGCTCGTCGAGGATCAGCACGCGCGCACCGAAGAACACGGCCCTCGCGATCGCGACACACTGGCGTTGACCACCCGACAGCGAGCCGATCGGCACGTCGACGTCGGGCAGGTCGATGCCCATCTTCGACAGCTCCGTGAGCGTGGTCGCCCGCATCGCGTTGGCATCCAAGGCCCACGGGAAGCGGCCTTGCCGGATCTCCTGGCCGAGGAAGAAGTTGCGCCACACCGGCATCAGCGGCACGACGGCAAGGTTCTGGTACACCGTCGCAATGCCTTTGCCCAGCGCATCTTTCGGGGAGGTGAACTTGATCGGCTCGCCGTCGACGAGAAGTTCGCCGTCTGTCTGCGGGTGGTAGCCGGCGATGATTTTGATCAGCGTCGACTTGCCTGCGCCGTTGTCACCGAGGATGCCCGTCACCTCGCCTGCGTGAACACGCAGCGAGATGTCTTTGAGCGCAGTGATGTTGCCGTAGGACTTGCCGATGTTCTTCAGCTCTACCAGTGGCACTTTGCCGCCGGACGGAGCCTCTTCCACGGTTTGGTCAACAGTTGCAGTCATGGGTCACCTCTTTGCGGCGTAGTTGCGGAATGCGTTGTTGGCGATCACCGCGAACAGCAGCATCACGCCCATGAAGAACTTGAACCAGTCGGGATTCCACCCTGCGTACACGATGCCCTGCTGCACCATGCCGAAGATGAACGCACCGATCGCGGCACCGATCGCGGTGCCGTAGCCGCCGGTGAGCAGGCAGCCGCCGATGACAGCGGCGATGATGTAGATGAACTCGTTGCCGACACCTTGGCCGGACTGCACGGTGTTGAACGCGAACAGCAGATGCATGCCGGCGAACCAGGCGCAGAAACCGACGAACATGAACAGGCCGATCTTCACCGCGGTCACCGGAACACCGACCGCGCGGGCGCTTTCCTCGTCACCGCCGACGGCGAAGATCCAGTTGCCGATCCGGGTCTTGAACAACACCCAGGTCGCGACGGCGGTGAAGAGCAGCCACCAGAACACGGTGATCCGCACCTCGATGCCGAAGATCGGGAACGACGACGAGAACACCTTCTGCGCCGAATCCCAGCCCTGCATGTCGTTCACGCTCGGCGTCGCGACCTGGCCCGAAATAAGTTTCGTCGCAGCGAGATTGATGCCTGTCAGCATCAACAACGTGCCCAGCGTGATCAAGAAGCTGGGAATCTTGGTCTTCATCACCAGGTACCCGTTGAAGAACCCGACCGCCAGCGCGACTATCAGGGCCAAGGCCCGCGCCGGCCCAGAGATTCAGGTGCAGGTTGTAGGCCAGCATCGAGGCGGCCAGTGAACTCGTCGTCACCGCCACGCCCGACGACAGGTCGAATTCACCGCCGATCATCAGCAGCGCGACCGCGCACGCCATGATCCCGATCGTCGAGCTCGCGTACAACACGGTCGCCAGGGCTTCAGGCGACCGGAACGGCGGAGCGACGACCAGGAAGAAGATGAAGATCGCGACCGCGCCGATCGCTGCACCCATCTCGGGGCGAATGAACAAGCGCTGTATCCGGTTTCGTTCTTTGACACGTTCGTCGCGGACAACCTTGTGACCGGCGACGTCCAGATCGGTTTGTGTAGTCATGGTTCACTCTCTCCCGCGCGGGGCTTAACGGGTTCCGGACTTGGCCAACTCGGCCACCGAGTCGATGTTCGTCTCGTCGATGAACGACGGGCCGGTCAGAGTGGCCTGTCCGCCACCGATCAGGTTCTTGTTGTTGATGAACAGCCACAGCGAGTCGATCGCGAGGTAGCCCTGCAGGAACGGCTGCTGGTCCACCGCCCACTTCACGTCGCCTGTCTTGATGGCGTCGACGAGTGCCGCGTTGGTGTCGAAGGTGACGACATCCGCGGAGCTACCGGCGTTGTTCTTCGACTGCACCGCGGCCAACGCGATCGGCGCGCCCAGTGCGACGACATGGTCGATGGCCTTGTCCGACTGGAGCTTGGCGGTGATCGTCGACTCGACCGACGGCATGTCCTTGCTGTTGACGTTCAGGATCTCGAAGTCGCCCTTGAAGCCCTGCTTCGACACCGGCGCAGCGCGATTCGAGTGCGACCTGGCCCTGCTCCTGGATGACGCAGATGATCTTCTTGGCGCCGTCCTGGTTGCAGACGTTCGCCGGCGGCGACGCCGGCCAGCTTCTCGTCCTGACCGAAGTACTCCTGTACGCCCATCGCCTTCCAGTTGTCGAAGCCCGAGTTGAAGGCGACGACAGGAATGTCCTTGGCGGTTGCGGCCTTGACGGCGGGCGCCATGGCGTCCGGCTTGGCCAGCGTCAGGGCGATGCCCTTGACGCCGCTGTCGATGGCGGTCTGCACCAGGTTGGCCTGGTTCGGCGCCTCGGGGTCGTTGGAGTACCGCAGCTCGATGTTGTCCTTGTCGGCCGCGGCCTGGGCGCCCTTGCGGATCAGATCCCAGAACGAGTCGCCCGGCACCTCGTGGGTGATCATCGCGACCGTCACGCGCGGGGTGTTGGCCTGACCGGCCCCCATCCCTCCGCCGCTCTCTTGGGGCTTGCCCCCTGTGGAAGAACATGACGCGATCCCGAGGACGAGCGCCCCTGCCCCGGCGATCGCCGCGAGCCGACTGAACCTCATTGTTTCTCCTTGCATCCGAGTGCGGCGTAGCACGCTTCAAGGCTCGATGTAATACGGCTCACAGTAGAAAGTCAAGACTTTGTTCGGACATTAGGACTGCATATCAAATGCTAGGGTGCATCCATGCTGGTCCAGACGAGATGGGTGACAAGCGATGACTGACATCGAGTTGGCGGTCTGCTCCGAAATGGTGTTCACGGAGCTGCCCCTCATCGACCGCGTCCGGCGCATCGACGAGCTCGGGTTCGCCGTCGAGATCTGGACTTGGCACGACAAGGACCTCGACGCGCTGGCCGCGACCGGGGCCAGGTTTTCGTCGATGACCGGCTACCTGCAGGGCGACCTGATCGACCCGGCGAGCGCCGACGAAGTCGTGCGCACGGCCGAACTGAGCATCAAAGCCGCTGAGACGCTTGGCATTCCGCGGCTCAACCTGCACACCGCCGAACTCGTCGACGGTAAGGCTGCCCGGCCCCGCCACCGCGCCACCGGCGAGATGTGGCTGACCGCGCAGCGCGCGCTCGAGAAGATCGGCGAACTCGGCGAGGCGGCAGGCGTCACCTTCTGCGTCGAGAACCTGAACACCATCGTCGACCACCCCGGCGTGCCACTCGCCAGGGCGAAGGACACGCTGGCGCTCGTCGAGGGCGTCGGCCATCCGAATGTGCGGATGATGCTCGACCTGTACCACGCGCAGATCGGCGAGGGGAACCTCGTTGAGTTGATCCGCCGCTGCGGCGATGCCATCGGTGAGGTACAGGTCGCCGATGTGCCCGGCCGCTGCGAACCGGGCACCGGCGAGATCAACTACCCCGCGATCGCAAAGGCATTGCGCGACATCGGGTTCGCAGGCACCGTCGGCATGGAGGCTTGGGCGTCCGGCGATGGCGAGGCAGGCAGCGAAGCCGCCCTCGACGCCTTCCGCCGCGCCTTCAGCTGACCCACTTCTCCTCGCGAAACGGAATTCCAGCAGCGGAATGTCGAGAAGACGCCTGCTGGAATTCCGTTTCGCGAAGACTTAAGGGCGCCATCCGCGCGACACCATCGCATCCCAGGCGCGACGAACGATAGCGGCGGGTCGGTCTTCCTTGATGACGCGCTCAACGATGAAGCCGAGGCGCTCGATCTTCGGGATCACCCGCATGTCCTTGACGTATTGCGGACGATCGGTGCGGTGCTGATCGCCGTCGTATTCGGAGAGCACTTTGAAGTCCTCCCACCCCATGTCGACAGTTCGCAGCAACGTGCCGTCGGTATCGAAGATGGGTATCTGGGTCGTCGGCTTCGGCAGCCCGGCGTCGATGTAGATCAGCCGCAGCCATGTCTCGCGCGGTGAGGCCGCCCCACCGTCGACGAGCGGCAGCGCGTCCCTGAGTTGCTTGACGCCGCGCGCGCCGCGATATCGCTTGCGCCAGAAGCAACACCTCTTCGGTCGAGAACGGCGCTGCCCGCATCAGGGCGTCGAGCCGCGCGATGGCTCGGTTGCGGGGCTGGTAGCGGCCGAGGTCGAAGGCGGTGCGGGCGACAGTCGTAACGGGTATTCCGTCGACACTGGTGACCTCGTCCTCGGCGATGCGTTCGTTGCGCGCAACGACGCCGGCGGGCGGATATGGATGAGTGTGCTTGTAGACCAGCTCGATCAACGTGTTGGCATCGACCCACTCAGCGCCGTGCATCGCCGATGCCGCGACGCCCGTGACGATGCCTCGCCGCTTGGACCACAGCGACGCCCCGGCGGTTCGGTCGCGCAGCGTCAGTTGCTGTCCACGCGGCGCATGCACATTCGGGTAGAACGGGCGATACCAGCGTGCGAGCTCGTGTCGAGTCACGACGCCGTTTGCCACCGCTTCAGTGCCGACGAGTATCTCCCCCACGTCCAGATAGACGTCGAGCCCGACACCTCCGCTCCCCTACTACCGCGAAACGGAATTCCAGCAGCGAAAGTGCGAGTGGACGCCTGCTGGAATTCCGTTTCGCGGGAATTCAGGTCAGCGGTCGACGAGCGTGGTGTCGAAGTAGTAGCGCGACGCGCGGTAGCAGTGCGTGCCGAACTCGACGGCCGCACCCGAGTCGTCGAAGGCCGTCCGCGCCATCGTGAGCAGCGGAGCGCCGGGCTTCTCGTCGAGCAGCTTGGCCTCCGCCCTTGTCGCTCCGCGGGCGCCGATGCGCTGGCGGGCCAGCCGGATATGCACGCCGCGGGCGCGCAGTGACTGATACAGGCCGTTGCTCTCCAGCTCTTCGGCGTCCGGCGCGATGTCCACTGGCAGGTGGTTCGTCATGACCGCCAGCGGCTCGCCGTTTGCACTGCGCAGCCGGTGGATCGACACCACCTCGCGGTCGTCCTTCAGGCTGAGCTCGCGCGCGACCTCCTCGTCGGGCGGGCCGACGTGGTAGTCGAGCAGCTGAGTCGTCGGCTCCTGGCCTGCCCGCGTGAGGTCGTCGAACAAGCTCGTTAGCTCGACGCGACGGTGCACCGGGCTCTGCACGACCTGGGTGCCGACCCCGCGCTTGCGCACCAGCAGGCCCTTGTCGACGAGTTCCTGGATCGCGCGGCGGGTCGTCGGCCGCGACAATGTCAACCTTTTCGCCAGCGCCAGTTCGTTTTCGAACCGATCCCCCGGCGACAGATCGCCGTCACGAATCGCGGCTTCGATGGCCTGGGCAAGTTGATAGTAGAGGGGGACAGGACTTGACCTGTCGAGCTCCACCGCCAGGGGCACGTTGTCTCCGATCTCGGGTCCGACCAGATCACGGTAGCCGAATACTAGCACCGCATGATTGAAAGTTAGAATGTCAGGACAAACTATTGACAGCCCCGAGTGTCGCAGTGCACAGTCGTACACAAGCCACCATCAACCGCCGGAGAGCGACCTTGACCACCACGCAGCCGTTCGACGTGCTCGCCATCGGGCGCAGCGGCGTCGACATCTATCCCCTCCAGATCGGCGTCGGCCTCGAGCATGTCGAGTCGTTCGGAAAGTTCCTCGGAGGCAGCGCCGCCAACGTCGCGGTGGCCGCCGCCCGGCTCGGCAACCGCACCGCGCTGATCTCCGGCGCGGGAGCCGACCCGTTCGGCACATTCGTCCGCAACGAGCTTGCGCGACTCGGTGTCGACAACCGGTTCGTGTCGACGCACGACGAGTACCCGACGCCGGTGACGTTCTGCGAGATCTTTCCGCCGGACGACTTCCCGCTGTACTTCTACCGCCGCCCCAGCGCGCCGGACCTCCAGATCCGACCCGACGAGATCGACGCGGACGCCGTGCGCTCCGCCAAGCTCTACTGGTCGACGGTCACCGGCCTGTCCGAAGAGCCCAGCCGCAGTGCACACTTCGCGGCGTGGGAGGCTCGCGCGCGGGCCCGCCACACCGTCCTTGACCTCGACTACCGGCCGATGTTCTGGGAGTCGCCCGCCGCAGCGTCCGAGCAGGTGCAGCGGGCACTGCAACACGTGACGGTCGCGGTCGGCAACCGCGAAGAGTGCGAGATCGCAGTCGGCGAGAGCAACCCGCAGCGCGCCGCCGACGCACTGCTCGACCTTGGTGTCGAGCTGGCCATCGTCAAGCAGGGCCCCCGCGGCGTGCTGGGCAAGACGCGGCACACCCACGTCAGCGTGGCCCCGAACGATGTGGACGTCGTCAACGGCCTCGGCGCGGGAGATGCCTTCGGCGGCAGCCTGTGTCACGGCCTGCTGCACGGCTGGCCGCTGGAGAAGACCCTGCGGTACGCGAACGCCGCGGGCGCCATCGTCGCGTCGCGGCTCGAGTGCTCGACGGCGATGCCCACGGCCGCCGAGGTGGCCGCGTTGGCCGACCAGACCGCGGTGGAGGCCGTCAATGTCTGACGCAGTGTGCAAGGACTACGCCCAGATCAACGAGGTGCGCGCATCGGACCCGCAGGCCGTCGAGCGTGCGTGGCAGACGCGCGCCATCCGGCCCGCGATCCGGGGCAACGGCAGGCTGATGATCGTCGCCGCCGACCACCCCGCCCGCGGTGCCCTCGGTGTCGGATCACGGGCAACCGCCATGAACAGCCGCACCGACCTGCTGGACCGGCTGCGGGCGGCGCTGGCCGACCCCGGCGTCGACGGCGTCCTTGCGACCTCCGACATCCTCGACGACCTTCTGCTTCTCGGCGCACTCGAGGACAAGGTGGTGTTCTCCTCGATGAACCGTGGCGGCCTTGCGGGCGCGCAGTTCGAGCTCGACGACCGCATGACGGCGGCCACTGCGGCGGCCACCGCGGCTGCGCGGATGAACGGTGGAAAGATGTTGTGCCGCATCGATCTCGGCGATCCCGGCACCGTGTCGACGCTGGAAGCGTGCGCCCGGGCCATCGACGAGCTCGCCTCGCACGGGCTGATCGCGATGCTCGAACCGTTCATGTCGTCGCGGGTCGACGGCAAGGTGCGCAACGACCTGAGTGCTGACGCGGTGATCAAGTCGATCCACATCGGCCAGGGGCTTGGCTCCACCTCCGCCTACACCTGGATGAAGCTTCCCGTCGTCGACGAGATGGACCGCGTCATGGAGGCGACGACGCTGCCGACGCTGCTGCTCGGCGGCGACCCCGCCGATCCGGACGAGGCGTTCGCCAGCTGGGAGAAGGCGTTGGCGCTACCGTCGGTGCGTGGACTGATCGTGGGGCGGACGCTGCTCTATCCGGCAGACGACGACGTCAGCTCGGCGGTGGCGACCGCCGTATCGATGGTGAGGGCTGGGGCGAGCGTAGCGACGGGGAGGGCCTGAGCATGCACAGCAAGTACTACATCCCTGCCCGCAGCGCGACCCTCCCCTACACCGTCGACGTCACACCGGAGTCCGCAGGCTGGTCCGAGGCGAGCCTCTGGGTGGTCGAGCTGGCGCCGGGGCAGGAACTGGCATTGCACACCAACGACATCGAGGTGATGATCCTCCCGCTGGCCGGCGGTGGCACCGTCGAGTGCGACGGTGAGACATTCGAACTGTCGCCGCGCGCATCGGTTTTCGACGGCCCCGCCGACATGGTGTACGTCGGCACCGGCCAGAGTTATACGCTCCGCGGCGAAGGCAGGATCGCCGTCTGCGGCGCCCGCGCGAAGCGGCAGCTGCCCAACCGCAGGGTGGCCGCCGCCGACGTTTCCGTCGAGCTGCGCGGTACGGGCAACTGCAGCAGGCAGGTGCACAACTTCGGCACCGCGGGCGTCTTCGAAGCGGACTCGCTGATCGCCTGCGAGGTGATCACCCCCGGCGGCAACTGGTCGAGCTATCCCGCGCACAAGCACGACGAGGAGACACCGGTCGAGTCGGCGCTCGAGGAGATCTACTATTTCGAGATCGCCTCCGGCCCAGACGATTCCCGTGGCTTCGGCTATCACCGCGTCTACGGCACGCCGAGCAGGCCGATCGAGGTTCTCGAAGAGGTGCGCACCGGTGACGTCGTCCTGGTGCCGCACGGCTTCCACGGTCCGTCGGTGGCGGCCCCCGGCTATCACATGTACTACCTCAACGTGATGGCAGGACCTGGCGAGGAACGGGCCTGGAAGATCGTCGACGACCCCGAGCACGCGTGGTTACGCGGCACCTGGGAGGACCAGGCCGTGGACCCCCGGCTGCCCCTTCATTCACGAGGAGAGTGACGTGGTCTCCAAATCATCCGCGTTCAAGACGGCGCACAACGAGCCGACAGTTCGGCTCACCGTCGCCCAGGCGGTCGTTGAATTCCTGGCCAACCAGTACGTCGAGCGGGACGGCGAACGCAGCAAGTTCTTCGCGGGCTGCTTCGGCATCTTCGGGCACGGCAACGTGGCAGGCATCGGCCAGGCACTGCTGCAGGCCGAGGTCGAGGCCGAGCGGACGGGTACTGAGCCGGGCCTGCGATATGTGTTGGGCCGCAACGAGCAGGCGATGGTGCACACCGCCGCCGCATACGCGAGGCAGAAGGATCGGCTGCAGGCGTGGGCCGTGACCGCGAGCATCGGGCCGGGGTCGACCAACATGCTCACCGGCGCAGCGCTGGCCACCATCAACCGGCTGCCGGTTCTGCTGCTGCCGTCGGACACCTTCGCGACAAGGGTCAGCGCACCGGTGTTGCAGGATCTCGAACAGCCGCACGACAACGAGATGACCGTCAACGACGCGTTCAAGCCGCTGTCGCGGTTCTTCGACCGGGTGTGGCGGCCGGAACAGCTGCCCTCTGCGTTGATCGGCGCGATGCGGGTGCTGACCGACCCCGTCGAGACCGGTGCGGCCACCATCGCGTTGCCGCAGGACGTACAGGCAGAGGCGTTCGACTGGCCGGAATCGCTGTTCGCCGAACGCACATGGCACGTGGCACGCCCGCTGCCGGAGCGGTCGGTGACCGCACAGGCCGCGGAAATCATCGCGTCCGCGCAGCGCCCGCTCGTCGTCGCAGGCGGCGGGGTGATCTACTCCGGCGCCAACGACGCGTTGACGGCGTTCGTCGAGCGGACCGGCATCCCGGTGTCGGAGACGCAGGCCGGTAAGGGCTCACTCCCCTACGACCACCCGCAGTCGGTCGGCGCGGTCGGCTCGACCGGCACCACCGCCGCCAATGCGCTGGCCGCCGAGGCCGACGTCGTCATCGGGATCGGTACCCGCTACAGCGATTTCACCAGCGCGTCGCGTACCGCGTTCAACAATCCCGACGTCCGGTTCGTCAACATCAACGTGGCCTCGTTCGACGCGGTGAAGCAGGGCGGCCTTTCCGTCGTCGCCGACGCCCGTGAGGCCATCGAGGCGCTGACCGATGCGCTCGCCGACTACTCGGTCAGCGACGACTATCGCACGCGGGCAATCGAACTCGCCACGGAGTGGGAAGACACCGTCACCGCGGCCTACCGCGTCGAGGACGACGGCAGCGCCCTGAACCAGAGCCAGGTCATCGGGCTGGCGAACACGCTGTCCGATCCGCGGGACGTCGTCGTGTGCGCGGCCGGATCGATGCCCGGCGATCTGCACAAGTTGTGGCGCACCCGCGACCGCAAGGGCTACCACGTCGAATACGGCTACTCGTGCATGGGATACGAGGTCGCGGGCGGCATCGGCGTGCGGATGGCCAGCCCCGACCGCGACGTGTTCGTCATGGTGGGTGACGGCTCCTACCTGATGATGGCCACCGAGTTGGTGACCGCGGTCCAGGAAGGCGTCAAGGTCATCCTGGTGCTCGTGCAGAACCACGGCTTCGCCTCGATCGGCTCGCTGTCGGAGTCGTTGGGGTCGCAGCGATTCGGCACCTCCTACCGCTACCGCGACGACTCGGGCCGGTTGGCGGGCGCCAAGCTCCCGGTCGACCTGGCGGCCAACGCGGCCAGCCTTGGCGCAGAGGTGATCAAGGTGACGACGGCGGCGGAGTTCACCGATGCGGTCAAGGTGGCCAAGGCCAACGAGCACACCACCGTGATCCACGTCGAGACCGATCCGCTGATCTACGCGCCAGACAGCCAGTCCTGGTGGGACGTTCCCGTCAGCCAGACCTCGGAACTGGAGTCCACACAGCAGGCGTACGAGACCTACGCCGACTGGAAGAAGGTTCAGCGCCCGTACGTGAGGCCCTACGACTCGAAGGGGACTGATCGATGAGCACCATTCTCGTTGGCTCCGCCCCTGATTCGTGGGGTGTGTGGTTTCCCGAGGATCCGGTTCAGACGCCGTACACCCGGTTCCTCGACGAGGTCGCGGCGTCCGGGTACAAGTGGATCGAGCTCGGCCCGTTCGGTTACCTGCCGACCGATCCCGAGAAGCTGTCCGACGAACTGGAATCGCGCGACCTCAAGTTGTCTGCGGGCACGGTCTTCGAGCACCTGCACCAGGATGATTCGTGGGACGCGGTATGGAAGCAGATCGAGGACGTCGCGAAGTTGACGGCCGCCGTCGGCGGCAAGCACGTCGTCGTCATCCCCGAGATGTGGCGCGACCCCGCGACCGGGGCAGTGCTCGAGGACCGCAACCTGACCACCGAGCAGTGGCAGAAGAAGACCAACGGCATGAACGAGCTCGGCAAGGCGATGTTCGAAAAGTACGGCGTACGTGCGCAATACCACCCGCACGCCGACAGCCATGTCGACACCGAGGAGAACGTCTACCGCTTCCTCGACGGCACCGACGGCGAGTTCGTCAACCTGTGCCTGGACACCGGCCACATCAGCTACTGCGGCGGCGACAACATCGCGATCATCGAGCGTGCCCCGGACCGGATCGGCTATCTGCACCTCAAGCAGGTCGATCCCGAGGTGCAGGCCAAGGTCATCGCCGAGGACCTGCCGTTCGGCGAGGCGGTCAAGCTCGGCGCGATGACCGAACCGCCGCGCGGAATACCCGACATGCCGCCGCTGCTGGAAGCCATCGACAAACTCGGCATCGACGTCTTCGCGATCGTCGAACAGGACATGTACCCCTGTGACGTCGACGCACCCCTGCCGATCGCCAAGCGCACCCACTCCTACCTCGGCTCGTGCGGTGTCCCCTCCGTGAAATTCGCTTAGGAACAACATGTCTGACCTTCGTATCGCCGTACTCGGTGTCGGCGTGATGGGCGCCGACCACGTCGCCCGCATCACGAACCGCATCAGCAACGCCCGCGTGGTCGTCGTCAACGACTACCTGTCCGAGAAAGCCGAACAGGTCGCCGCATCGGTGCCTGGCGCCCGTGCGGTCGGCGACCCGTTGGACGCCATCGCCGATCCCGACGTGGACGCCGTCGTGCTGGCCACACCGGGACCGACGCACGAAAAGCAGCTGCTGGCCTGCCTCGAGCACGGCAAGCCGGTGCTCTGCGAGAAGCCGCTGACCACCGACGTGGAGACGTCGCTCGCGGTGGTCAAGCGGGAGGCCGAACTCGGCAAGAAGCTGATCCAGGTCGGTTTCATGCGCCGGTTCGATCACGAGTACGCCCAGCTGAAGGCACTGATCGACGACGGTGGGCTCGGCCAGCCTCTGGTGCTGCACTGCGCGCATCGCAACCCTGCCGTGCCGCCGACCTTCGACAGCGCGATGGTGGTGCGGGATTCGCTGGTACACGAGGTCGACGTCACCCGCTTCCTGTTCGACGAGGAGATCGCCTCGATCCAGATCATCAAGCCGGCACCGAATCCCGTTGCACCGCAGGGGCTTGCCGACCCGCAGATCGCGATCATGCGGACCGAGTCCGGCAAGTTCGTCGACGTCGAACTGTTCGTCACCACCGGTGTCGCCTACGAGGTGCGCACCGAACTCGTTGCCGAGAAGGGCAGCGCGATGATCGGACTCGACGTCGGGCTGGTGCGCAAGGTTGCGCCGGGCAACTGGGGAGGCCGCATCACCCCCGGCTTCCGGGAGCGCTTCGGACAGGCCTACGACACCGAGTTCCAGCGCTGGGTCGATGCAATCCATGCCGGGGTCAACGTCGACGGACCCGATGCATGGGACGGATACGCGGCGGCTGCGGTCTGCGAGGCCGGCGTCCAGTCGTTGCACAGCGGAAGGCCCGTCGAGGTGCAGATCGTTGACCCCGCGTCGATCAAAGGACTGCAAGCATGAAGATCGCACTCGATCCGACGCCGTTCCACCACGACTACGACCTCCTCGACTTCCCGCGGCTGGTGGCGGAATTGGGCTATGAGTATCTGCAGCTGACGCCGCACCGGGATTTCATCCCGTTCTTCAACCATCCGCGCGCCGACGACGACCTCGTCGCGCAGTTCCGCAAGGCGTGCGCGGACGCCGGGGTGGGAATCGCGTCTGTGCTGCCCGTGCTGCGCTGGTCCGGTCCCGACGAGGACGCGCGCGAAGCCGCGGTGCGCAACTGGAAGCGCGTCGTGCAGATCACCGTCGACCTCGGCGTGAACGTCATCAACACCGAGTTCTCCGGCCGCCCCGAACGGGCGGAGGAATCCGAGCGGGCCTTCTTCCGCTCGATGGAAGAGTTGGTGCCGATCTTCGAACGCGAAGGCATCGATGTTCGAATCGACCCGCACCCTGACGATTTCGTCGAGGACGGGATGGAGGCGCTGCGGATCATCCGCGGTGTCAACTCGCCCAACATCGGCATGGTCTTCGTCGCGTGTCACAGCTTCCACATGGGTGGAAACATGGGCGAGATCATCCGCGCCGCGGGCAACAGACTGCGGCTGGTGCACGTGGCCGACACGATGGACCACCACCGAAGCCACGGCCTGCGCTACATCACCAACCCGCCGGGCAGCCCGGCACGGGTGCACCAGCACCTGAAGATCGGCGACGGCGACGTCGACTGGGACGAGTTCTTCGGCGCCCTTGCCGATATCGACTTCTACAACCGGCCCGACACCGTCATGGTCTCGTCCGTCTTCGCCGAGGACGAGAACGCCCAAGAGGTGTCGCGCTACCAACTGAACACCATGACCGAATACATCTCGAAGTTTGGAAAGTGATGATGAGTAAAACTATTTCGCATTGGATCGACAACAAGGCCTACCCGGGTAACAGCGGAGCGACGGCGCCGGTGACGAACCCGGCGACCGGTGAGGTCACCGGTCAGGTCGCGCTCGCCAGCGTCGAGGATGCCCGTGCGGTGATCGACGCGGCAGCCGCAGCCTTCCCCGCGTGGCGCGACACATCGCTGGCCAAGCGCACGCAGATTCTCTTCAAGTTCAGGGAGCTGCTCAACGAGCGCAAGGGTGAGCTGGCCGAGATCGTCACGTCCGAGCACGGCAAGGTCGTCTCCGATGCGCTCGGCGAGGTGTGCCGCGGCCAGGAGGTCGTCGAGTTCGCCTGCGGCATTCCGCATCTGCTCAAGGGCGGGTTCACCGAGAACGCGTCGACGAAGGTCGACGTCTACTCGATCCGCCAGCCGCTGGGACCGGTGGGCGTGATCAGCCCGTTCAACTTCCCTGCGATGGTGCCGATGTGGTTCTTCCCCATTGCGATCGCGACGGGCAACACCGTCGTGCTCAAGCCCAGCGAGAAGGACCCGTCGGCGTCGTTGTGGCTGGCCGCGCTGTGGGCCGAAGCCGGCCTTCCGCCGGGGGTGTTCAACGTGCTGCAGGGCGACAAGACCGCCGTCGACGAGCTGCTGACCAACAAGGCGATCAAGTCGGTGTCCTTCGTCGGCTCGACGCCGATCGCGCAGTACGTCTATTCCACCGGCACCGCTGCCGGCAAGCGGGTGCAGGCCCTCGGCGGCGCCAAGAACCACGCGGTGATCCTGCCCGACGCCGATCTGGACCTGGCCGCCGACGCGATGGTCAACGCCGGCTTCGGCTCGGCAGGCGAACGCTGCATGGCGATTTCGGCGGCGGTGGCGGTCGGCCCGATCGCCGACGATCTGGTCGCCAAGATCGCCGAACGTGCCCGCACCATCAAGACCGGCGACGGCACCGGCGACGCCGACATGGGTCCGCTGGTGACCAAGGTGCACCGCGACAAGGTGGCCTCATACGTCGACGCGGGCGAGGCCGACGGCGCCAAGATCGTCGTCGACGGTCGCGGCGTGCAGGCCGACGGTGGTAAGGACGGGTTCTGGTTGGGCCCCACGCTGATCGACCACGTCACCCCCGAGATGAGCGTCTACACCGACGAGATCTTCGGGCCCGTGCTGTCGGTGGTGCGCGTCGAGACCTACGACGAGGCCCTGGATCTGGTCAACTCCAACCCGTACGGCAACGGCACCGCGATCTTCACCAACGACGGCGGGGCGGCACGGCGTTTCCAGAACGAGGTCGAGGTCGGCATGATCGGCATCAACGTGCCCATCCCGGTGCCGATGGCCTACTACAGCTTCGGCGGCTGGAAGGCATCGCTGTTCGGCGACACCCACGCCCACGGTATGGACGGCGTGCACTTCTTCACCCGTGGCAAGGCCATCACCAGCCGCTGGCTCGACCCCAGCCACGGCGGCCTGGAACTCGGCTTCCCGCAGAACAAGTAGCCGCCAGCCCGAGTCAGCCAAGGGCCGTGCGACGGTGGGTCTCATACATCCGCACGGCGACGATCAGTCCCGACAGCGCGGTGAGCGTCGCGACGGCCCAGATGGCGGCACGAATTCCAAAGGCGTCGGCGACGACACCCGCAAGTAGCGCGCCGACGGCGAATCCGCCATCTCGCCATAGCCGGTAGGTGCCGACGGCCCTGGCCCGCCACGCCGGGTGGGCAACGTCTCCGATCGAAGCCAGCAGCGTCGGGTAGACCAGCGCGGTGCCGGTGCCGAGCATTACCGCGGCCACCGCCCACATCGAGAATGTGTTACTGACCGCAACGAGCCCCAAAGCGACTGCCTGTAGCCACATTCCGGTAGCGATCAGCCACTTTCGGCCCCACCGGTCGGACAGGGCGCCGGTGATCAATTGGCCGGCGCCCCAGACAGCCGGATACAGGGCGGCGAGCAACCCGATTCGCGCAACGGAAAGCCCTGATGCGGCGAACAGGATCGGGAACAACCCCCACGCCAAGCCGTCGTTCAGATTGTTGACCAGGCCGGCCTGGCTGGCCGATGACAACGCAGGCTCCCGAAAACTGGTCTGGGTGAAGACCTCGCGGTTGGTCAACGTGTCATGCAGGTGGTCGTCGCGACCATTGGACCGGGTTTTGTGCATGGCGGCCTCGAACCGGGCGTACTCACGCGTCTCCCTGACCGCCAGAGTGGACAGTCCCAGACCGAGCGCGGCGAATGCGATGCCGAGCAGGAACGGAGCCGGCCGCAAGCCATACGCCTCGGCGAGATAGCCGGTGGCCAGAGCGGTGATCGCGACCGCCCCGTACCCGGCAGACTCGTTGAAACCCATTGCGAGACCGCGGTGTACAGGGCCGACGAGGTCGATCTTCATCACGACGGTGGTCGACCAGGTCAGACCCTGACTGATGCCGAGCAGTACGTTGGCGACGACGACCCACCACCAGGACGGCGCCCAGATCAGGAGCAGCGGCACAGGAACGGCGATCAGCCAACCCGCGACCAGGACGGGCTTACGGCCGAAGCGGTCCGACCAGGTGCCCGCGAAGTAGTTGGTGGCGGCCTTGGCCACCCCGAAAACCAGGATGAACGACAGCCCGGACGTGTACGCGCGGATGCCGAATGCCTGCTCGCCCAAAAGCGGCAACACGGTCCGCTCCTGGCCGAGCATTCCACCGACCAACGCGTTGACGACGACCAGGAGGGTGAACTGGGCCGCGTTCTGCCGCAGACCCAACTCGATGCCTCGTCCGCCGGCGGCGTCTGTCGTTGGCGGGTCCATGACTCATCCCCCGCGAATGGCGGATTCGACCTCCTGCGCGGGGATCTCCATGGTGCAGAAGAACCAATCTTCGCACTCGACGCCGTCCACGTGGCCTTCCATCCGTTCTTTGGCAGTGCCGCACGAGCCTGCGGGCGGCACGATGACCCGGTCGCCCGGGCGCCAGTCCGCCGGTGTCGCGACCGCGAAGTGGTCTGCCGTCTGTAGAGCCTGGATGACGCGCAACAACTCGTCGAAATTGCGGCCGAGGCTCAGCGGGTAGTAGATGATCGCGCGAATCGTGCCTGTGGGATCAATGACGAACACCGCGCGCACTGCCTTCGTCGAATCCTCACCCGGCATGATCATCCCGTACTTGCGGGCAATCTCCATCGAGACGTCCTCGATCAGCGGGAAGGTGACGTCGACGTCCTTCATTCCCCTGAAGGTGATCTTGTCCTTGATGGTTCGTAGCCAGGCGATGTGACTGTAGAGGCCGTCGACCGACAGGCCGACGAGTTCGGTGTGGTACGCGGCGAACTGCTCCTTCATCGTGGCGAACGTCATGAACTCGCTGGTGCAGACCGGCGTGAAGTCGGCAGGATGGGAGAAGAAGATGACCCACTTGCCCGCGTAGTCGGCGGGGAAGTTGATTTGGCCCTGGGTCGTCTGTGCGGTGAAGGCCGGGGCCGCGTCACCGATTCGCGGCATGCTGGCCACGGAGGCGGTGGTCTCGATCGTAGTCATATTAGTTCCCTTGCGATTCGGTTACTTTGACGCCGTGGCATTTTGGGCGTCGATCTGCGCGCGCACTTCGTCCATGTCGAGTGATTTGACCCGGCTGATCAGGTCCTCGAGCGCGGCCGGCGGCAGTGCGCCGGGTTGGCTGTAGACCAGAACGCCCTCCCGGAAGGCCATGATTGTCGGGATTGATCGGATCTCGGCGGCGGCAGCAAGTTGCTGCTCGGCCTCGGTGTCGACCTTGGCGTGCACGACGTCGGGATGAGCCTGCGAGGACCGGTCGAAGACCGGAGCGAATGCTCGGCACGGGCCGCACCATGACGCCCAGAAGTCGACAAGCACAACGGGGTTGTTCAGGATCGTCGATTCGAAGTCGGCGGCGGTCAGATTGGTCACGCTCATAGCGATGTCCTTCCAAATAGTTTGTGGAATATGGGGTTACGTCTCATAAGGGCCGGATTCAGGCGAGGCCTTTGAGCATCAGGTTCCAGTACATGAAAGGCAGCCCGTACTTCTTCAGGTACCAGTACGCCCGGTGTGGCTTCGTCGGATCGAGCAGGGGGAAGGTGGGCTCCAGCTGCAGGTCGTAGTCGAACTCGGCGAGCAACATCGCGTGCGACGAGGTGATGATCGGGCACGACGAGTAGCCGTCATAAGACGCGCGCAGCGGTTCTTTCTTCAGGAAGGCGTCGATGTTGTCGACGACGACGGGGGCTTGCTTGCGGATCGCGGCACCGGTCTTGGAATTCGGTGACGAGCCGGCGTCGCCGAGGCTGAACACATTGGGGTACCGCACGTGCTGCATGGTGTGCTTGTCGATGTCGACGTATCCGTTTGCGTCGCCGGTCGACAGCGGGCTGGACTTGATCCAGTCCGGAGCCGACTGCCGCGGCACGGCGTGCAAAACGTCGTACGGCAGCATGGTGTCGGTTCCACCCTCGCCGACGCTGGTGATCCCGACCTTGTGTGACGCCGCGTCGACCGAGGTCAGCTCGGAGTTGGTGTGCAGATGGATCCCGTAGTGGGCGATGACCTTGTCGAGGCTGTCAGCGATGGCGGGGATGCCGAAGGGCCGCGGGCCCGGCATGACGAGGTGAACGTCGATGTCGTTGAGCACGCCCTGCTTTCGCCAGTAGTCGGATGCCAGGTAAGCGATCTTCTGTGGCGCTCCTGCGCACTTGATCGCACCGGAGGGAACCGTGAACACGGCGGTACCTGACCGCAGGGGGCGGATGAAATCCCAGGTGCGCGGCGCGAGGTCGAAGCGATAGTTCGACGAGACGCCGTCCCGGCCCAGGGCGTCCTCGAGTCCCTCGGTCCGGTTCCAGTCGAGCTGGATGCCGGGGCAGACCACGAGCACGTCGTACTCATACACGGCTCCGTCGGCGCAGGTGACCGTGTTGTTGTCCGGGTCAAATGCGCTGGCGGCGTTCTTGATCCACGTCGCGCCTTTCGGCATCACCGAGGATTCGGTGCGCTCGGTCGTCGAGGCCTTCGCTTGCCCGCCGCCGACCAGGGTCCACAGCGGTTGGTAGTAGTGCGTGTTCGACGGCTCGATGATCGCGACGTCGGTGTAGCCCTTGCGGAGCATGCGGGCGGCGACGGTGATTCCGGCCGTTCCGCCGCCGACGATCAGGATCTGGTGTTTGGCCCTGTTGGTCATAGTGGTTGATCTCCTCGGATCGCTCAGGCGTTCTGGATTGCTTCTTCCCAGGCGCCGTAGCCGCCCAGGATGTCGCTGACGTCGGTGAAGCCGTTCTGCCGCAGCAGGCTCGCGGCCACCGAGGACCGGTAACCGCCGGCGCAGTACACGACGGTCGGCTTGGTGGGATCCAGCTCGCCCAACCGGCTGGGTAACTGACCGACCGGGATGGCGATCGCGTTCGGGATGGTGCCCGCAGCGACCTCGCCCGGGTTGCGCACGTCGACGATCTGCAGATCTGCCGATCTGGGCGGCCCGTTCGTCGAACGCCTTGGCCGTCAGCCGGGAGGCGACCTGCACGTCGTCCTGATGGGCGAACATCACCTGATAGGGCTCGGTCAGGTAACCGATGACCCGGTCGAAACCGATTCGGGCGAGCCGGTTCTTGCCTTCCAACTCCTGGCCGGGCTCGGTGAAGAGCACGATGTCGACGTCGGACGGCAGGACCGACCCGGCGAACTCGGCGTAGCGGCCCTCCAGCCCGATGTTGATGGCGTGACGCAGGTGGCCCTGAGCGAACTCCCCGGGTGTACGTCCGTCGACCAGGACGGCGCCTCGCTCGATCGCCGTACGGACCTGTTCGTAGGTCATCGCCGCCGGCATCTTGGTCTCGTCGAGCAGCTCACGGTCCTTGCGGTTGAGGATCGCGTCGTAGACGAAGTAGCTCGGTGCGGGTGGCTGTCCCTCGGTGACGAGGTTCATGAAGGTCGCCTTGTCGGGGGCACGCAGGGCGTAGTTTGTCTCCTTCTGGTCACCCATCGTCGACCACAGATCGGTGGACAGGTTCTTGCCGCAGGCCGAGCCCGCGCCGTGCGCCGGGTACACCCGGGTCGCGTCGGGCAGCGTCATCAGCTTGTCGTGCAGCGAGTCATACAGCTTGTCGGCCAGTTCCTCGCGGGTGAAGCCGATCGACGCCAGCAGGTCGGGGCGGCCCACGTCGCCGATGAAGAGCGCGTCTCCGGTCAGGACGCCGTACGGGATCTCGTCGTCGGCGTGCTCGTAGACCACGATCGACATCGACTCGGGCGTGTGCCCGGGGGTGTGGCGGAACTCCAGCGTCACGTCGCCGAGCGAATAGCGCTCGCCGTCGGCGACCCCCATCGACTCGAACTCGGTCTCGGCGACCGAGGAGTAGACGATCTTCGCGCCGGTCGCCTTCGCCAACTCAAGGTGGCCGGACAGGAAGTCCGCGTGGAAGTGGGTTTCGATGACGAGTTCGATCGTGAAGCCGAGCTCCTTGGCGTCGGCCAAGTACTCGGCGATGTCGCGCTGCGGATCGACAACGACTGCGCGCCCTGTGGTTTCGTCCGCCACGAGGTATGAAGCATGGGACAGACAGTCCAGGTAGTACTGGATGAATTTCATCTCGCCAGTCCTTTCGTTCGGCGGTGGGTAAAGCCATCCTGGCATATACCCCTATGGGTATGTCAAGTACCCTAGGGGGTATCTTATTCCCTGCTTGACAATACCCGTGGGGGTATGTCTACAATGTCAACTAAACATACCCCCGGCGGTATAAAAGGCCTAGAGGCTTTGGTCACCGCCGGCCCCGCCGGAAGGACTCCTGATCACCATGACCGCTCCCACCACGATTGATTCACACGACCTCAACGAGCGCCTCAGTTCGGCTGCGCCACCGCGAGTTCTCGATGTCCGAACCCCCGGCGAGTTCGAGACCGCTCATATCGCCGGTGCCTACAACGTTCCATTGGATCTGCTTCGCGAGCACCGCGACGAGATCATCAGCCACCTCGACGACGAGGTCGTGCTGGTGTGTCGCTCCGGTCAACGTGCCGCGCAGGCCGAGGAGACGCTGCGCGACGCCGGATTGGGCAACGTGCACATCCTCGACGGCGGGATCACTGCCTGGGATGCAAAGGGTTTCGCGGTCAACCGCGGCCCGCAACGCTGGGACCTCGAGCGCCAGGTCCGCCTCGTCGCGGGCTCGATCGTGCTGACGAGCATTCTGGGCAGCATCGCCGCGCCGAAGCTCAAGTGGCTGGCCGCCGGCGTCGGCGGGGGGCTCACCTTCGCGGCGCTGTCCAATACCTGCGCTATGGGCATGCTGCTGTCGAAGCTGCCCTACAACCGCGGCGCCACCTGTGACGCCCAGACTGTCGTGTCCCAGCTCGTCGGCTCCGCGTCCGCTGACCGGAAAGTCGAGCTAACCGACATGATCGCTCTGACAGTTGGCCTGGCCGTCTTCGTCGGCGTCGCACTGGGTCTGCTCGGCGGCGGAGGGTCGATCCTGACCGTTCCCCTCTTGGCCTACGTGGCCGGGATGGACGCCAAACAGGCCATCGCCACGTCGCTGCTGGTGGTCGGCGTTACCAGTGCGGTCGGCGCCGTCTCGCACGCACGGGCCGGTCGCGTCCAGTGGCGGACCGGGTTGATCTTCGGTGCAGCCGGGATGGCCGGTGCCTACACAGGCGGATTGCTTGCTCGCTTCATTCCGGGGACGGTCCTGCTCATCGGATTCGCCGTCATGATGATCGCCACGGCGATCGCCATGCTGCGCGGACGCAAGGACGTCGTCGCCTCCGACGGGCAAGGCATGCCCGTCGCCAAGATCCTCGCCGAAGGTCTTGTCGTCGGACTGGTCACCGGCCTCGTCGGCGCTGGCGGCGGCTTCCTGGTGGTTCCCGCACTGGCGTTGCTCGGCGGCCTGCCGATGCCGATCGCAGTGGGCACCTCGTTGGTCGTGATTGCGATGAAGTCCTTCGCAGGCCTGGGCGGCTACCTGTCGAGTGTGCACATCGACTGGACGGTGGCGCTCATGGTCACCGCCGCCGCGGTGGCCGGCGCGCTGCTCGGCGCCCGGCTGACGGCCATGGTCAACCCCGACGCGCTGCGTAAGTCCTTCGGCTGGTTTGTGCTCGCGATGTCGTCGGTCATCCTCGCCCAGGAGATCCACCTGACCGTAGGAATCGCCGCCGCGGCACTGACCGCCGTGGCCGGGGCGCTGTACATCGCCTGCACTCGAACACGATTCTGTCCACTGCGCCGACTCGCCACCGGTAACCGCATACGGGTGGCAACAGGTTGAACGGCAAACCCTCCTCGAATACCCCCGAGGGCACTATCGAGACAAACCGAGTCACAAGGAAGAAGGACCGTTCGATGAATGGCGACCAAGAAAGCGTCACCGCAGTGCTGAACCGGCTGCGGCGCGCTCAAGGGCAACTGGCCGGGGTCATCTCGATGATCGAGCAGGGCCGGGAGTGCAAAGACGTGGTCACCCAGCTTGCCGCGGTGTCCCGGGCGCTGGACCGTGCCGGCTTCAAGATCGTCGCCACCGGGCTACGTGAATGCGCGACCGGGTCTACCGCCGACGGCGGTCCGCCGATGACCGAGGCAGAGCTCGAAAAGCTCTTTCTGGCCCTGGCCTGACAGTGCTGAAGACATAGCCGCCGAGTGTGGGGGCTGCGGGTTAACAGTGCCTGCGGAGCAGGCATACCCCCACACTCGACGACGTCGTCAGTGAGTTCGTCAGAGGATGTAGAGCATCTCCTGATAGGTGGGTAGCGGCCAAAGATCGTCGGCCACAAGGCCTTCCAGCGTGTCAGCGGCAGCACGGACCGCGTCCATCTTCGGCAGCAGGCTCTGCGCGTGGGCGGCCTCGTCGGCAGCGGAGTCGCCACCGTGTTCGGCCAGCCCCGCCTTCAACTCGGCCAGCGCAGCGGTCAGCTCCGAGATCGGAGTGCTGACGGCCTCCAGCAGCGTCATGTCCGCCGTCACGCCCGCCTTCTTGAGCGCCGCGACGTTCTGCGCCAGCTCGGTCTGGTAGCGGACAGCCGCGGGCAGGATCACCGTGGACCCCAGTTCCAGCGCCAGTTTGGCCTCGACACCGATGGTCAGCGCGTACATCTCGAGGCGCACCTCGTAGCGGCTGTGCAGTTCACGCTCGCTGAACACGCTGTATTTCTCGAACAGCTCGATCGACTCGGGCTTGATCAGCTCGGGCAGCGCGTCCAGCGTGGTCTTCAGATTCGGCAGCCCGCGGTCGGCGGCTTCGATCTGCCAGTTGTCCGAGTAGCCGTCACCGTTGAAGACCACCGCGCCGTGCTCGGTGATGATGTCGGTCAACAGTTTCTGGACGGCCTCGTCGAAGTCCTGGCCGTCTTCCACCGCCTTCTCCAGGACGGTCGCCATATAGTCGAGCGAGTCGGCCATGATCGTGTTCAACATCATCATCGGCACCGCCACCGTCTGACCCGAGCCCGGCGCACGGAACTCGAACCGGTTGCCGGTGAAGGCGAACGGGCTGGTGCGGTTGCGATCACCGGGGTCGGTCGGCAGCACCGGTAGGGTGTCGACGCCGATGATCATGCTGCCCTTGCCCTTTGACGACGTGGCCGCGCCCTTGGCGATCTGCTCGAACACGTCGGCGAGCTGTTCGCCGAGGAAGATCGAGATGATCGCGGGCGGGGCCTCGTTGGCGCCGAGCCGGTGGTCGTTGGTGGCCGACGCCACCGAAACCCGCAGCAGGCCTGCGTACTTGTGGACGGCGCGGATCACCGCGGCGCAGAACACCAGGAACTGCGCGTTCTCGTGCGGCGTGTCACCGGGTACCAACAGGGAACCCAGATCGGCGTTGCCCAGCGAGAAGTTGACGTGCTTGCCCGACCCGTTGACGCCGGCGAACGGCTTCTCGTGGAACAGGCACTCCATGCCGTGCTTCTTGGCGATCGTCTTGAAGACGGTCATCAGCAGCTGCTGGTGGTCGGAGGCGATGTTGCCGCGCTCGAACATCGGGGCGATCTCGAACTGCCCCGGTGCGACCTCGTTGTGGCGCGTCTTGGCCGGGATGCCGAGCTTGAACAGCTCGCGCTCGGTGTCCATCATGAAGCCCAGCACCCGCTCGGGCACCGCTCCGAAGTAGTGGTCGTCGAACTCCTGGCCCTTCGGCGGCTTCGCGCCGAACAGCGTGCGACCCGCGTTCACCAGGTCTGGCCGCGCCAGGAAGAAGTGGCGGTCGACGAGGAAGTACTCCTGCTCGGGTCCACAGAACGCGACGATCTTGGCGACATTTTCGTGGCCGAACAGCTTCAAGATCCGCTCGGCGTGTGCGCCCATCGCCTGCTGGCTGCGCAGCAGCGGGGTCTTGTAGTCGAGCGCCTCGCCGGTCATCGAGACGAACACCGTTGGGATACAGAGGGTGTTGCCGTTCGGGTTCTCCAGGATGTAGGCGGGGCTGGTGACGTCCCACCCCGTGTAACCGCGGGCCTCGAAGGTGCTGCGCAGGCCGCCCGACGGGAAGCTGGACGCGTCTGGCTCGCCCTGGATCAGCGTCTTGCCCGCGAACTCGGCGAGTGTCTCGCCGTCCGAGACCGGCTCCAGGAAACTGTCGTGCTTCTCCGCGGTCAGCCCCGTCATCGGGTAGAAGACGTGCGCGTAGTGGGTGGCACCCTTCGACAGCGCCCAGTCCTTCATCGCCGATGCGACGGAGTCGGCGACGGCCGGGTCGAGCTTGGCACCCTTCTCGATGGTCGCGACGACGGACTTGTACACCGACTTCGGCAGCCGCAGACGCATCTCGGCCAGGGTGAAGACGTTCGCGCCGAAGATCTCGCCCGGCGCCTCGGCCGGGTCGAAGCTGATGGCCGGTGGCACGTACGCCTCGACGTTGTTGATGGCCGCAAGGCGCACCGCATTTCCGCTCAAGTTCGTTTCCCTATCGCTCGTCGCCCGCTTCGGCTCCACGGACGGTTGACCGGCCTACCCTAGGGACGGTCGATGGCGAACTTGTTACGGCACCGTCAACGACTCAATTCGCCGATGACTGTGAGATGTCGTGCTAGCTGGTCGCGGCGCCGAGAACCGCGACACCTGCGGCCGCGGTCAGGCCGTGTGCCAGCTCGAGCACGCGGGCGGCTTCCTCCGCGGTCGTGCCTTGCTGCGGCGCCCCGCGGGCGTGCCGAGCGAATGCCTCCGCCTGCAGTTTCAGGGCATGCAGCTGCGGCCCCTCCCCGGTTTCGGGCGACACCACGTCGAAGCGGGTGTGATCCTTGGAGCCGAACAGCGCCACGGAGACGATGTCGCCGCCCCGGTAGAACCGGCCCAGCGATATCACCGCGGACGTGCCGCCGGACAGCATCACCAGCGCCTGGGTGCTGTCCGGGTCGTTCTCCACGCCGGGATCTTCGATGGACGGGAACGACTGCGTCGTGTACTCCGCGACGTCCTGGCCGAGGAGCCACAGCATCTCGTCGATTTCGTGCACACCCATGTCGATGTAGATACCGCCGCTGTCGTTGCGGAAGGACAGCGGCGGCGGCGCCTCGTCCCACTGCGAGCACACCAGGAAGTGCACGGCGCCGTACTTGCCGCCGGCCAGATCTTCGCGCAGTGCCGAAAGCCGGGGAACGAACCGCCGCCAATAGGCGATCTGCAGGGCGAGCCCCTTTTCGCCTGCAAGGTTCCCCGCCGCCCGCGCGTCGTCGGCAACGAGGCCGAAGGGCTTCTCGCACAACACCGGAAGGCCGGCTTCCAGCGCCGCACGGGTTGTGTCGATGTGTTGGGGTGTCGGCACCGCGATCAGGACGCCGTCGAGCTCCGCGTCGGCGAACATCTGCTCGGCAGTCGAATACACGGCAAGGTCCTGCTCACGCAGAGAAGCCGCCGACGCCTCCGCGGGCTCGGTGACGGCGACCACCGTCACCTCCTCCGAACCCGCCAAACCCCGCAGATGCGTGCGGCCCATCCGGCCGCCGCCGATGAGGCCGAACCGGAAGGCTGCGCTCACAGCCCACGCTCCCTGAGGAACTCGCGGTTCGCGCGCTGATCGGCGGCAGCTTGGGCGAATCGTTCGGCCGTCGTCGGGAAGATGTCCTGCTCGACGACAAGCCAACCGGCGTAATCGATCTCGCGCAACGCGGCCAGGAAGGCATCGACGTCGAGTGCGCCTTCGCCCAGTTTCGGGAAGACCTCGTGCTCCCAGATCGCGTTGGTGGGCAGGCCCTTGTCGACGATCTGCTGGAAGCGAGGTAGGTCCGCGGTCTTGATGTGGACGTGGTCGATACGGTTGGCCCACTTCTTCACGTACTCAACGGGATCGCCGCCACCGACCAGGAAATGGCCCGCGTCCATGCACAGGCCGATCTCCGAGACCTCCAGCATCCTGCCGACTTCTTCCGGCGCTTCGACGAATGTGCCCGTTTCGTTGTGGAAGACCGGCTGGTAGCCGCGCGACCGGCATCGATCGACGACGACGGCCATCCCCCGCGCGAACTCCGCCCACTGCTCCTCGGTGTAACCGCTGGCCGGGTTGCGCGCACCCGAGCCCGGGTTGTTGCGACGGAAATCGGCGCCGTCGCCGACACCGAGGTCCGCCAGTGTTGGGCGCGGGTCGGGGCCGAGCCCCAGCGGCTTGATCGCGTCGAAGATGTCCAGCATCGCGTCGAGCTCGGGAAGGGTCTTCTCCAGCATCTCCGGATCCGCATACGGCAGCTCGAGATACGCACCGGCGAGACCCAGTTTCCGCTTGGCGAGTTTGGCGCCGAGGTTTTCGGTGGTACCCAGGTAGCCGACCGGCCCGAGGTCGATGCCGTCATAACCGGCAGCGCTGACCTGTTCGAGGATGTCGTCGCCGTCCGGAACGTTCGGGTCGAAGCCGATAGTCACCTCGAAGGCGCCGTAGCTGACAGGTGCGTTGGCGACGATGATTCCGCTGTTGCTCATGTTTGGTGTTCCTTCTAGTTGGCAGACGCCAGCGCGGGGATCGCACTCGGGTCCGTGATCGGTCGCGGGTCCTGGACGAACCGAATGATCGCCTCGCACAACGCAAGGTCGTGAATAGCGTCTTCGGCACTCGTGGCGGGCGCCTCCCCCGTCACCACACAGTGATGGAAGGCCTCCAGTTCGAGCTTGAAAGCGCTGTCATAGGAGGTGATTTCACTGATGCTGCGCGACGTCGTCGTACCCACCTCCCCTTCGACGATGTCCACGGTCGCCGGGGCGCTGCGCAGGAACGGTGACGGGAAGCTCAGGGTGACCCGCTGCTGGGGTCCGTAGAGTGCGAATTCCATTCCATAACGGGTGATCCCGGGCAGATCCATCCAGTTGATCGGCACCGACAGTTCACCGAATTTGAGGATCACCGTCAGCTGACCGGGCTGCATGTCCACGTACTCCAGGCTCGTCGGCTCGCCGAGCACGCCACGCACGGTGTTGAGTTCGTGAACCAGGGTGTCCAGCAGCACCAAGTGGTACTCCTCGCGCAGGAAGGGGTTCGCCTCACCGATCGCGCGGGTGATGCTCGCCTGGGTCTCGGCGGTAAAGGTAGCGATCGCATCCTTCGGGATCGGCGCGACGGGTGCCAGCGCGTAGTGCCCGATGTACGGAAGGAACGGCGACTCGAACGTGGTGACCCGCATGAGCCGTGGCTCCTCGACGTTCACCGCGACCTCCCGGAAACGCGCGAATGCCGGGTCGTAGCGTTTCGGGTACGCGACCATCAACGTCACCCCTGCCGCCTCGGCCGCGGACTTCATCTCCAGACCTTCTGCGACGGAGAAGCACATCGGCTTCTCGACCAGAACGTGCTTGCCTGCATTCGCCGCCGCGACGGCGATCGGCGCGTGACTACCCGAGGTCAGGATGAAGACGGCGTCGATGTCGGCGTCCGTCGATCATCTCCCGCCAGTCGGTGTACCTCTTCGGGATGTCGTACCGGTCAGCGTTGTTGGCGACGTTCTCGTCCGAGATATCGCACAGTGCAACGGTTTCGAAGCGATCGGACAGTTCTCGCAAGTAGTTCAGATGCATGACCTGCGCGATCACTCCCGCGCCGACGACGCCGACCTTCAGCCGCTCTGCCATTGGGTATGCCTCCTGTATTTGTTGCGCAGCGCGCTCAGTGGGATCCGGTCAGCGCGGACTTGATCAGAACCGCGCTTTCCTTGACCCCGGTTTTCGAGTCGACGAACGGGTCCTCGTGTTCGATGGAGAACGCCTTCACCGTCAGAGCCGTCGAAACGGGCGATGAACTGGCGCCACCATGCGGCGTCCTTGCCGTGGCCGGGGACCGAGAAGTTCCACGGCATCTTCTCCGGCGCCGCGGGCCATCGATGATCCAGCAGTCCGTTGAGGCCCAGCGCGTCCTCGTTGAAGGTCACGTCCTTGGCGTGCACATGGCCGATTCGCGGCATGATGCGCTCGACGACCCGATCGGCGTCCATCTGCATCCAGAAGAAGTGACTGGGATCCAGGTTGGCGTAGAGGTTTTCACCGAGACCGATGAACTTCTCGAAGGTCTCCACGTTGTAGACCGTCGTGCCCGGGTGAAGCTCGATGCAGATCTTGACGTCGGGGTTCTCCTTTGCGGCGAACTCCGAAAGCCCGGACCAGTAAGGAACGACGGACTCCTCCCACTGGCGGTCGTGCACACCCTCCAGATACGGCAGCCACCCGCCCGCGCCGAACACCGCCGCACTGTCGCCCGGCGCGCCTGCGGCCGCACCCGACATCGCCACGATCGTGTCGGTGCCGAGCTCGCCTGCCAACCTCACCGCGCGGCGCAGCGCCGCGTCGTGGTCGGCGGCCACCGACTGGTCGGGATGAAGGGGATTGCCCCACACATTCAGTGCATCCAACCTGATGCCGTGCCGCTCCAGCTTGTCCAGCCAGGCCTTTCGCGCCGACGCATCGGCAAGCACCGCATCGGGATCCAGATGCGGATGCGGAGCGTAGCCGCCCGCGCCGACCTCGACCGCGGTGACCTCCGGCACCTCGGTGCTGAGCCAGTTCAGCGTCTCGTCGAGCGACAGTTCAAGAAAGGCCTCCAGCACAACGGAAACATCACACTGCTGCACTGGCGGGTACTTCCGTTCGCTTGTTCTTGGTGACCGACGCCAGCATCTGGACAAGCTTCAGCGCGCCGAATGTCGCGCCTGCCACGGCCAGCGTGCCGAGAAGCATCAACGTCGCAAGCGCGTTGACCTCCGGCGTGATACCGAATTTGAGTTGGTTGTAGATGTAGATCGGCAGTGTCTGATCGGCACCGATGATGAAGTTGGTGACGATGAATTCGTCGAGCGACAGCGTCAGCGCGATGAGCGCTCCCGCGATGATGCCCGGATAGATGAGCGGAAGCACGACGAACAGGATTCGCTGCGCTCCGTTGGCGCCCAGATCGGCGGCGGCGCGTTCCAGGTTGCGGTCCAACGCCTCCAGCCGCGACGACACCACCAGGATGACGAACGGTGTCGCGAGGACGGTCTGGCCGATGATCGCGGTTTGTATCGACGGCTGGATGTGCAGGACATTGGTCGCCAGCACGAGGATGGCCACACCGATGAGCAGACCGGGCATCATGATCGGCAGGGTGATGAAAACCCTTACCCCGCCGCGGTTCTTGATGTTGGCGCGCACCAGCGGGAAGGCCGCCATGGTGCCGATGACGGTGGAGAGTACGGTGACCCAGAAGGCGACGATCAGGGACTTCTCCAGCGCAGCGAGAATCACGTTGTCGTGTGCCAGCGTGGTGTACCAGTCGGTGGTGAACCCCGCCATCGGAAAGCCGACCACGGTGGACGAGTTGAACGACAACAGGATCAGCACGGCGATCGGCGCGAACAGGAAGATGTAGATGCCGATGCCGTAGACCGACAGGATGACCCGGAACAGCCGGGCCCGCGGGTTGACCGCCTGCAGGTCGTCAGACATAGATATCCTTCGTGTCGAGGCTGCGCCGGAACACGATCAGCACGATGAAGATCACCATCGCGATCAGCACGCTGGCCGCCGCCCCCAGCGGAAGCAGGTAGCCGGAGAAGAAGTTGGCGACCAGGTTGCCCATCATCACGCCGTGCGTACCGCCGATCGCCGCAGGTGCGAGGTACTCACCGAGAATCGGTATGAACACGAAGATTCCGGCCGTCACCAACGCCAACCGCATCTGCGGCAGAAGGGTATTGGCGATGGCGCGCATCGGGGTCGCACCGAGGTCGACGGCGGCATGCAGGAGTCGCCAGTCGAACCTCTCCAGCGATGCGTACAACGTCAGCGCTGCGAACGGGAAGTACAGATAGACCAGCACGATGAAGACGCCCGGGTTGTCATACAGGAACAGCCGGATCGGTTCCTTGGTCAGGCCAAGGGCCTTCAACAACGAGTTGATCGCACCGTTGTCACCGAGAATCGCCACCCACGAATACACCCGCAGCAGATAGCTGGTCCAGAACGGCAGGATCACCAGGAGTAGCCCCACCCGTTGCAACCTCTTCGAGACATAGCGCACCAGCCAGTAGCAGAACGGGAAGGCCAGTGCCAGCGCGGCCAACGTGGCCAGGAAGGCCATCAGCACCGTCTTGCCGAATGTTCTCACGTAGGTGGGCGTCGTCAGGATCGACTTGTAGTTGGCCGTGGTGAAGGCAGGGACCAACTCGTAGTTCTTGGTGATCCAGAACGAATAGACGACGATCAGGCACAACGGAGCGATGAAGAACACTCCGAAAAGGATTGCGGCCGGTCCGAACCCGACGAACTGACGCCAGTCTCGGCGTTCCTTCTTGGCGTCAGCGCGTCGTGGTTGCGTATCACCCGGCCCCCCGCCCGCTTCGCGGGCATGGGAGGCAACGGTGGTCATCTCACGCCCCGAATACCTTGTTGAATGCCTCGGTGTACGCCTGCTGATCGCCGGGCTGGACCCTTGAGGGTCATCTGCAGCGCCTTCTCCGGGTTGGTCCATGTAGAGTCGCTTGGCGTTGTCGGCCGTCTTCGGATCGGCCGTCAGGGCCTCGGCGGCCTTCTGGTTGAACAGCGGACGCCAGTTGGTGGTGAAGTTCGCGACGATCCACTCGGACTGCTGCATCGCATCCATGAACGGCTTGACCAGCGCCTTGTTCGCACCCTTGGCGGTGATCATCTCCGAGTCGATGAACCCGATCGTGCCCTCGGGCGGGTAAGCGAACTTCAGCTCGGGCCGCCTGCGTTCTTGACGCGCACGTCGGTGCCGAGGTTCGAGATACCGATGACGGCTTCCCCGCTGGCCATCATCGTCACGATCTCGTTGTTCTGCGACGCGAGCTTCACCATGTTCGGCTTCAGCGCGTTCAGGAAGTTGGACGACGCCGAGATCTGGTCGGGTGTCTGCGCGTAGGGCGATCCCTTGGAACCGGTCGCGATCCCGCGATCGCCATCAGGTCGGTCGGGATGTTCTCCGCGACGATCAGACCCTTGTACATCGGGTCGGTCAGCGACTCCCACGACGTCGGCGGCGTCTTGACCTTGTCGGGGTTGTAGTAGATCTGCACCGTCGACCACGAGAAGGGGTATCCGAGTGCGCCCTTAGGATCGTTGAGGAACTCGAACTTCGTGGCCATCGGGTACAGCTGGGAGCTCGACGAGACCGATGCCAGGTCGAACGGCTCGATCAGGCCCTCTTCCATGTACTTCTTGACCCACAGCGCGTCGCCCGAGACCATGTCGAACTGCGGTCCGGTCTGCTTGACCTGCAGCAGGGCATCGGCATTGTCGGAGAACAGCTTTGGCTTGCCGGTGATCTTGGTCGTGTCGGCGACCTTGGCGAGCTGGTCAGTGGAGTAATGGTCCGACCACGTCAGCCAGTTGACGGTGCCACCGCTCACCGGCCCCGCCGCCGGAAGTGTCACTCGCTCGACGAACACGCGGACAACAGAAACGGGCTTGCCGCACCCAACATCAGCGCTCCCCCGACGAACGAGCGGCGGCTCAGCTTGATTTCAGCGAATCGAGACATGCGACTTCCTGACTTTTAGTGGGCTACCAGAGGATGGGCTGCTTCCGTCGACCAGGACAACTTCACGAAGTCGCCTGTCTCGAGGCCGATTTCAGCGAGATTCTCAATGTCGTCGTCGTTCAACGTCGACACCACTTGCATTTCCGAATTCTCCAGCTGAAGCACCATGCGAGTGGTCGACCCGAGATATCCACGCGAGAGCACTTGTGCGCCGATGAATCCGTCCTTGCCGATCCGCAGGGCCTCGGGCCGGATCACCAGCGAGGTGACCGCCTCCGGCGCTTGTCCTGAGATCGGAACCTTCACACCGTTTTCCAGTACGAAAGTGTCCCCGTCCTTCTTGCCGTGCAAGATATTCGATTCCCCGATGAAGTCGGCGGCGAACAGGCTGGCCGGCCGCCGGTATATCTCCTCCGGTGTGCCGATCTGCTCGATGCGGCCCTCGTTGAGGATCACGATGCGGTCCGCAAGGGCCATCGCCTCTTCCTGGTCATGGGTGACGAAGACGAACGTCGTGCCGACATGACGTTGGATCAGTGACAGCTCGGTCTGCAGTCGCTTACGCAGTTTCAGATCGAGGGCACCGAGCGGTTCATCGAGCAGCAGCACACTGGGCTTGTTGACCAGCGCACGAGCGATCGCGACGCGTTGCGCTTGGCCGCCGGACAGCTGGCTGACCGGACGCTCGGCGAACGTGCCCAGACCGACCAGGTCGAGGGCTTCGCGTGCGCGGGTGCCCTGTTCGCTCTTCTGTACGCGCGCCATCCGCATCCCGAACGAGACGTTCTCGAGCACGTTGAGATGCGGGAACAAAGCGTAGGACTGAAAGACCGTGTTGACCGGTCGCCGGTTGGGCGGGCGTTTGGTCATGTCGTTGCCCGCGATGCGCACCACACCCGCGCTCGGCGCGGTGAAACCTCCGATGATGTTCAGCGTCGTCGTCTTCCCGCAGCCCGACGGCCCGAGCAGGCAGAAGAACTCGCCGTCCCGGATGTCCAGATCGAGAGGGTGCAAGGCCACCGCGTCGCCGAAATTCTTAGTCACGCCGCGCAGTTCGATAGCATTTGCCCGCTCGCCCGTCTCGGCAGCGGGGGTGGCGAGGAGTTCGTCCACCGGGAAACTAGTCAATGTTTACCGCCCTTCGAGCGTGTGCACTCGCCTGGATCGCCTCGACGAGCGCAACCATGTGGTAGCCGTCGGCGAGAGTCGGATAGGAGACGTCTGCGCCACCGATCGCTGAGTAGACGTCGCGGAACAAATTTCGGAACGCATCGCCGAAACCCTCAGCGTGACCCGCCGGCGAGAACGACAAGCGCGCCGCGGCAGGAGCCAGTGCGTCGGGGTTGCGGATGATGATGGCCACCGATCCGTCGGCGCGGCGGTGCACGATTTCGTTGGGCCGGTCGACCTTCCACCCGAAGCCACCTTCGGTGCCGTCGACATTGATCGAACAACCGTTCGGCTCGCCCGCCGTGACACCGGAGAACGTCGCGGACCCGACCACGCCGCCGGTGAATTCGACGAAAAGCCGCACATAGTCCTCGGCATCGACGTGGATCGGCTCGCCGCTCGCGGTAGCGGATCGGTCGCAGAGTGGAGAACCGCGCATCGACCTCGGTGATCCTCCGGCCGGTGACGTACTCGGCCAGGTCCAGCCAGTGCACACCCAGATCGGCTGTGGCATAAGAGGTTCCCGCGATCGCCGGATCGAATCCCCACGACCAGTCGTCATGATTGGAATCCCAGGACAAGAATCCGCCGCTGACGGCGTTGACCTCGCCGAGCTCGCCGGCCAGGACTCGCGCGCGTAGTTCGGCGACCATCGGATACGACCGTTTGGTCAGACACACTGCGGCGTCGACGCCAGCGTGCTCGACGGCCGCGATCAGCGCGCGCGCATCGGTCCTGCTGGTCGCCATCGGCTTTTCGATGATCACGTTGATTCCGCGATTGACGGCTTCGATCGCGTGCGCCGCATGAAGTCCGTGCGGGCTGCAGACATGCAGGACGTCAGGCTCGGTCGCGTCGAGCATGGCGCCGAGGTCGTCGAAAGCGGCCATCGGCGAATCGGCTCCCCGTACGGGCGGAATTCGTCGGCAATCGAACGGGCCTTGGTGACGTCGCGCCCGCACACGCCGACGACGGTCGAACCGAGGTCCTGCAGCCGCCAGCCGTGAATACGGGAAATCCCGCCGGTGCCGACAATCGCCGCGCGCAGCCGAGGAGCGTAATAACCGTTCCCGCAAGACATCTCCGTGCCGGACTCGACCGAAGGATTGTTTGCTGTGGCGACTGCCAAGTGTCTTCTCCGTCGAGTGAACCACACCGTTCGATTCGCCAGACATTGGGCGTTCAGCGGCCCCGGCGTGTCGTGTGACTGAAGTCTGGACATGCGTTGACCGATTGTCAATACATCACTACACATTCATGAGCGCCAGCTGCGGACGCACGGATGCAGCCCGACACGGACGGCCCGCCTGCGCGATCCCACACGGTGGGGATGCTCGAATCCCATTGCGTCGCAACTGGCCGGACGCCCGCAGTGCCCAGGCGGTTCACAGCCAACACGCAGCTTTCGCGTGAACCGAATCCGCCGCGACGACGTTGTTAGAGGTATGCGGCAGCTCGCTGCATCCGTGGCGCTGGTACTGCTCGTCGGAGGTTGCTCGCAACCGACGCCGGGCGATATCGCCGCGCCGACTCCCCCGCCCGCGTTCAGCGGCGACAATCCGCGTGCCATCCCGAGCCAGGTCCCCACCGTGGGGAAGCGCCCGCCGACCGACAATCTGCCGCCACCCGCCGAACCGCAGCAGGCGCCGCCGCAGACGGCCCCGATTCCCGGCCGCATCGTGGACGTCGGCAAGGCGCCCGAGGGCGTGGTCGTCGACGCCGCCACCCGCATCGCCGCCGTCGCCAAGCGGGCCCCCAACGAGCTCGTCCTGATCAACGTCGACACAGGTCAGATCGTGAATCGGGTGCCGTTGCCCGGGGTTGCGCGGCACTTGCAACTGTCCAACGTAGGCGGCCCGGTTCTCGTACCCATCGAGAGCGCAGGCGCGCTGGTCAGGGTGGAGCTGCCGAGCGGGCGGCCGCTGTCGCAGGCCCTCACCGACACCGCTCACGACGCCGCGCAGGCCGACAACGGGATGGTGTTCCTCTCCAACGAGCACGGCGGCACCGTGACGATCCTGCGCGGCCTGCAGATCGTCAAGGTCTTCGCCGACACCGTGCAGCCGGCCGGATTGGCCTCGGTCGGTCAGTCGATGGGCCTGATCGATGTCCGCAAGAACGATCTGACCGTGTTCGACACCAAGGACCTGACGATCGTCGGGTCGGTGCCTGCGGGTGACGGGCCGACGCACCTGGTGGCCGACAAACACGGCCGCCTGATCGCCACCGACACCAGGGGCGACGCGGTGCGGGTGTTCGAACCGCTTCCGACGCCGCACCAGGTCGGCGAGGTCGCCCAGCCGGGCGGGCCGTACGGAATCGCCTACGACCGGACCCGTGACCTGCTGTGGGTCGCCTCGTCGGGCACCAACGAGGTGATCGGCTACGACATGAGCCAGCCGACGCCGCGCGAGGTGCGGCGCCTGCCGACCGTCCAGAACCCCTACACTCTGGGCGTTGATGCGAACACCGGAAGGCTGTTCATCGCGGGCGTGACAGGCGGCGTGGTACAGGTCGTCGATCCGCAGTCGTAGCTGTCAGAACAGGGGCACGGTCCGCAATCCGCAGTGAGCTGCGATCACCTCGAAATCCCGGTCGCGATGGGCCACCTCCACGTCCAAACGGAGCGCCATCGCCGCAACAAGACAGTCGATCAGGCTTCGGACCGTGTTGCCACCGCGGCGGCACTCCCGGTGGATGGCGGCAGCCTCTTCGACATCCTGCACCGGGGCGAGGGGCGTTATCAGAAAGCGCTGCAGGCTTTTACGCCGTTCCGCCGCCGTGGATTCCTGCGTTGTGCCCACGAGCAATTCCATGAGGACGACTTCCGGCACGGTCACAGGTGAGTCTGTGGTGATCCGTTCGGTCAACCACCGATCCGCAGGCGACTCGGACGCGCGAAAGAACTCGATCCAGACCGACGTGTCGACGATCAATCATCTTCGCTTTGTGCGTCGAAGTGTGAGAACGACTCGACCTCATCATTGGTGTAGTCGAACCCCGTCCCCCGCATCGCGAGCACTTCTTCGGGGGGCACGCGTTCCCCCACGAGCCTGCGCAGCGCGAGTTCGACCGCGCTTCGTTTGGAGTCGAGTCGATACATCCGCATCGCCGCTGCGACAAGCTCGTCGTCGATCTCGATGTTCGTCCTCGACATAACACCATGATACACCTTGAGGTGTATCGCATCGATCAACGATCCGCAGTCAAGATTGGGTTGTGTGGCAGTTCGACGCGAGATCACCAGCGACTGGAACGCCGACTACGCGATGAACGTCTACACCAGGCCCGACCGCATCAAGCGGTAAGCGTCCGGGCCCTCGGCGGGGCGAGCGCTCACCCTCGTACGGATTTCGCGGCCTGGACCGTACAACAGTGTGCGCTCGCGAGTCGGCAGGCTCTATCGAAGGGAGCACGAACAATGGCGGAAGTCTTGATCGCGGCGCTGTCGCCCGTTGGGCGCCACGCCCGCGACGCCCTCGCGATCCGGAGATGGATAACTCTGTCGCACAGGCAGATTCACGCTGCCATTGCAGGCTGTGAATACCGTCGTCGGGACCACTGAACCGGCGCTGTAGGTACCGGGTCGGTGCCGATGCCCGTGGCGATCGTGTTGTTGATGGCACCCGTGACGGCATGGGAGGCCTCGTGCGGGAGCATGTGCCCGGCCATCGGGAGGTGCACGTGTTTGGCGCCGGGGATGGCGGCGGCCAGCTCGCGTGCATGGGATGGTGGTGTCAGGACGTCTGCTCCGCCGCTGAGGATGGTCGCTTGGGCGCGAATCGAGGCGAGCGTGGCGTATTGGTCGTAGGACCGCAGGCTTGGCAGGAACCCGACGGCGGTGGTGAGGGATGCCGCGGCCATGGCCGTATCGAACAGTGCCGCCAGGGTAGCGCGGGAGTGGTCGCCGACCTGGAGGGCTAGGGCTGCGCGTACGGGCTTGGTAAGCAAGCGAACCGCCCGTTGAGGCGCGCGAGTCGCGAACTTGCACAGCACGTCCGTAGCGGGACTGGCCAGAAGTCGGGCCACGCCGCGCTCAGCGAGCCGACCCGCCGCAGTGGCGACGAGGACGACTCCGTGCGGCTGCACGGGTCGATCAGCCGGCGGCCGGCCAAGGTAGGTGAGCGCGACCATCCCGCCCATCGAGTGGCCAACGAGGGTGAGCGAGCCGGTCACGTTGAGGGCTTCAAGGACGTCGGCAAGGTCGGCGGCGAGCTGCTCGACGACGTAGGTGCTTGTCGGGGCGGTATCCGAATCGCCGTGGCCGCGGTGGTCATAGCTGATGATCCGGATACGAGCACCCCACCGCCGGGTCAGGTGATGAACTTGGCCGTCCCACGATCCCTGCTCAAGGCAGAGGCCGTGCAGGAGCACTACGGTGGCTTCGGCGTCAATGGGCCCTCGGTCTCGCACCGCCAATCGCACGCCGTCGCGAACGGTCACTGTCCGTTCGGTGTAGGCCGTGCTTCCGGTGGTCATGACCGAAATACTCATTGATCAGGTAGTGGTTCCGTAATCGTCGGGGAGCCACATTCCCCTCCGTATCACGAAGGTTTTCCTATCCGCCGGGTAAGCCTCGGGGTGGACGAGCACTCGTCGGACAGGTGGGCAGAAACGGTCCTACCTGCGATCTCCCCCAAATCTCCATAAAACCTCCAAGCTCGCGCACCCGGTGATCGCCGACGATGAATTCCCGTCGGAACCAACGATCGAAGGGAACACGAACGATGGCGGAGATCTTGATCGCGGCGCTGTCGCCCGTCGGGCACATCGGCCCGCTGCTGAACGTCGCACGTGGCTTGGCGGACCGCGGGGATCGGGTCACCGTTCTGTCCGGCGCCGGTCGCGCCGACCAGATCCGCGCAGCGGGTGCCACGCCTGCGACGCTGCCGCCCCGCGGTGACCTCGACCTCGCCCTGCTGGAATCCGACAGCGGCCGCGAAGCGACCAGCGGCATCAAGCGGCTCAACTTCGACATCGTCCGGCTCTTCGTCGCGCCGATGCCGCACCAGACCAAGGCGCTCTCCGAGCTGATGGCGCAGAAGCGGTTCGACGCGATCCTCGCCGACTACGGCTTCTTCGGCGTGCTGCCGTTCGTGCTCGGCGACCGCCCGGCCCGGCCGCCGGTGCTGCTCTACGGCACCACCCCGTTGATGTTCAGCAGCCGCGACACCGCCCCTGGCGGGCTGGGCCTGCCGCCGTCGACGAGCTCGCTGGGCCGGCTGCGCAACCGCACCCTGAACCTGTTGTCGCAGAGGGTGTTGCTGCGCCAGTCGCAGAAGGCGGCGAACTATCAGCTGCACCGACTGAACTCGCGCGAGCTGCCGATGTTCCTGCTGGATTCCGGCGCTCTCGCCGACCGCTTCATCGCGCCCACCGTGCCCGAATTCGACTACCCGCGCACCGACATGCCTGCCAACGTGCGCTATGTCGGCGCGGTGCACCCGGCGCCGACGCAGAAGTTCCGCGCGCCGGTGTGGTGGCCGAAGCTCGACGGTGACCGCCCCGTCGTGCACGTCACCCAGGGCACCGTCGACAACGCCGACCTGGGCAGGCTGCTTCGCCCGACCATCGAGGCGCTGGCGGACGAGAACGTGATGGTGGTCGCCACCACCGGCGGCCCGCATGTCTCGGAGCTGGACTTCCCCGTGCCACCCAATACCTATGTCGCCGAACATGTCCCGCACGACCTGTTGTTGCCGAAGGTCGACGTGATGGTGACCAATGGCGGTTACGGCGCCGTGCAGCGAGCGCTGTCGACAGGTGTGCCGCTGGTGGTGGCGGGCAGCACCGAGGACAAGCCCGAGGTCGCGGCACGTGTCGCGTGGTCGGGCGCCGGGATCGACCTCAAGACGGGCACACCCACCGTGAAGGCCGTTCGCAACGCGGTGCGCGAGGTGCTCGGCAACGGCCGCTACCTGAGCCGTGCCCGCGAACTGGAGGCGGCGTACGCCCAGCGCGACGGCGTCGCGGAGATCGTGGCGCTGATCGACGAGGCGGTCGCCGAACGCTCGGCGGCGGTGACGTCATGAGCTGTGCCGACCCCTTCGGCAGGCCGCCGAATACGAGTAGCCGACTACGCGTGCCCGCGGAGCAATGCCCGGAAAGGGTGGAGCCATGGTTAGCAACCTGCAGTTCGCCGGCGTCGCGGCCTACCTGCTGTGGTGCCTGTTCAGCGCGCTGAGCGACGTGCTCGGGCCCGACAAGGGCGAGGTCACACCCAGTATCGAGGAAAGCGACAAAAACGCACCGGCCAGTAGCGCGATGACGCACCATGAGCGCAGCGACCGACATAAGGAGTCTTATGACCGAGCTCAAAACGCCGACGGCAGTGCTGCACGAGGGCCCACGCAGCCTCACCCAAACGGAGACCGCCGAACTCGAGGGACGAGATCTCCAGCAGATGCGCGGGGCCGATATCGACGACGTGATCGAGTACGTCCACCAAGGACTGCGGAAACTGCCCGACTTCGTCACCCTGTACAAGAAGTACCTGAAGCAGCGCTGGGACGTGTACGAGCTGGACTTCACCCAGGACCGCATCGACTGGACCGAGAAGATGACCGAGGACGAGCGGGAGTCCTTCATGGGCATCGCGTCCGGGTTCCATCACGGCGAGCGGCAGGTGGAAATCGAGCTGCCCGTCTTCATGATGGGCGCGACCGAGGAGGAGAAGCTCCACATCGCCGCCCAGATCGAGGACGAGGCCCGGCACACCGTCTTCTTCGACCGGTTCTACCGCGAGGTCGTCGGCATCGAGGGCAACGACATCATGGAGGTGCTCGACAAGACCTTCCCGTGGGTGCAGGAGACCTTCGTCGGCCCGTTCGGTCTGCTCGCCTACCAGGCCGACGAGTTGCGCCGCAATCCATATGACCAACGCGCGCGGGTTCGGTACGGGACGACCTACTTCCTGTGGATCGAAGGCGTGCTGGCGCTGTCGGTCATGAAAGTGACGCTGTCGTATGCGCGTTGGCGGGGATTCCTGCCCGCGTACTACACGGGCTTCACCGCCACGTGCCGGGACGAGTCGAGGCATGTGCAGGGCGGCATGCGCTACCTGCAGGACGCGGTGCGGAATGACCCGACGATGCTGAAGGAAATCCACGACACCCTGCGCACGATCCTGATGATCAGCGGAGTCTCCAGTCGCAACGTGTATTACGAGCCGCTGGGCTGGACCGAGGAAGAGGTTCGAGTGCTGTTGATCCAGCAGCTGCGGCGCAAGTGCAACGACGTCGGCATCTCGCTGTCCCAAGAGCTCGAGGATCTGCTGGTGCAGATCGAGCCGGTGCTGGCGGGAGGCTGACCATGTCGCTGTTTTTCAGCCAGGAGTGGGCCGACGGTGTCCGGGAGGTGTTGAACGCCGGACCGGATGACGAGGCGCTGGCCGGCAAGCTGCAGGAGTACTGGGACTTCTACAACCTGGTGCGCTACACGTACCCGTCGTCGTGGGCGCTCGGAGCCCGCGATATCCCGGCCGAGTTGGGCGGCGGGACACGGTATCTCGTCGTCGGCTGGAGCGAGGGGTATGTCACCGAATGCCGGATCCTCGACGAGTCCGAACCGGTGGAGGCCACCTATGTGCTCGCGGCCGACTATCACGACTGGAAGGCGTTATTCGAGGGGTACGACGCCCTGCGGACCGTGATGTACCGCAAGCTGCTGCTCGAGGAGGGCGACCTCCTGGAGTTCTTCAAGGCGATCTACTTCTTCGTCGAGTGCCTGGCGCTGATCGCCACGGTGCCGACGAGTTTCCCGGTGAACTCCGCGGTGCCCGCCGCGGTCTGATTACTGCGCGAGCAGTCACTAACGTCCGCCCTCTGCTGGGACTTTGCGGGCGTAAGCGTCTGCTCGGCTGGAGAAGCTAGGCGCTCTTGTCGCGACGCTCGGGCCGAGCCGGCTTGCGCGGCACGATCGTCGGGAGCACGTTGTCCTCGACGGTCTCCTTGGTGACCACGACCTTGGCGACGTCGTCGCGGCTCGGGATGTCGTACATCACCGGCAGCAGGACTTCCTCCATGATCGCGCGCAGGCCACGGGCGCCGGTGCCGCGGTGGATGGCCTGATCGGCGATGGACTCGAGCGCCTCTTCGGTGAACTCCAGTTCGACGCCGTCCATCTCGAACAGCCGCGTGTACTGCTTCACCAACGCGTTCTTGGGCTCGGAGAGGATCTTGACGAGCGATTCCTTGTCGAGGTTCGTCACCGACGCCACGACGGGCAGTCGGCCGATGAACTCGGGAATCAGCCCGAACTTGATCAGGTCCTCGGGCATGACCTCGGCGAAGTGGTCCTGGGTGTCGATCTCGGCCTTGGAGTGCACCTCGGCGCCGAAGCCCAGCCCGCGCTTGCCGACGCGGTCGGAGACGATCTTCTCCAGGCCCGCGAAGGCGCCGGCCACGATGAACAACACGTTGGTGGTGTCGATCTGGATGAACTCCTGGTGCGGATGCTTGCGACCGCCCTGCGGGGGCACCGACGCCTGGGTGCCTTCGAGGATCTTCAGCAGCGCCTGCTGGACGCCCTCACCGGACACGTCGCGGGTGATCGACGGGTTCTCGCTCTTGCGTGCGATCTTGTCGACCTCGTCGATGTAGATGATGCCGGTCTCGGCGCGCTTGACGTCGTAGTCGGCCGCCTGGATCAGCTTGAGCAGAATGTTCTCGACGTCCTCACCGACATAGCCGGCCTCGGTCAGCGCGGTGGCGTCGGCGATCGCGAACGGGACGTTGAGCATCTTGGCCAGCGTCTGCGCAAGGTAGGTCTTGCCGCAGCCGGTGGGGCCGAGCATCAGGATGTTGGACTTGGACAGCTCGACGGGCTCGGCGCGCGAGTCGCGCATCTTCTCCTGCGCCTGGATGCGCTTGTAGTGGTTGTAGACGGCGACGGCCAGTGTTCGCTTGGCGGTGTCCTGCCCGATGACATAGCCCTCGAGGAAATCGCGGATCTCCACGGGCTTGGGCAGTTCGTCGAGTTTTACGTCGTCGGCGTCTGCGAGTTCCTCTTCGATGATCTCGTTGCAGAGATCGATGCATTCGTCACAGATATATACGCCGGGGCCCGCAATGAGCTTTTTGACTTGCTTCTGACTCTTTCCGCAGAACGAGCACTTCAGCAGGTCACCGCCGTCTCCAATGCGCGCCATTGTGGTGGAGTCCTACTTTCCTGTTCGCCGTCAGTAATCGTCGTTTGGTCGGGTCGCTTCGGGGCGATCACCCGACGCTACCCGCTCATTCCGGCACGGTGCGACCTATAAAGCCGAATCGCGTCGGTGGTATTTAGCTGTGTTTGCAGAACATATCGCCTCATGCGTCCCACAACCCCCATGGACGCGCCGCCGTGTCTCTGGCGTGTCGCCGCCGTTACCGGACCGATAGGCGTCCCGAGCAGATCGTAGAGTTGCGAAGTGGCGTTCGCAGTTTCCAACGATACCGTGATGATCAGCGATGGTGGCCTGGCTACCGAACTGGAAGCGCGCGGTCATGACCTGTCCGACGATCTGTGGTCGGCGCGGCTGTTGTTCGACGCGCCCGACGAGATCATGGCTGCTCACATGGCGTTTTATCGGGCCGGTGCGGCGATCGCGACGACGGCCAGCTACCAGGCCTCCTTCGACGGTTTCGCGGCGGGCGGAATCTCTCGGGGTGACGCTGAGCGGTTGATGCGGCAAAGCGTCGGGCTCGCCGCGGCGGCGCGTGACGAGGTCGGCGGCGACGGCCGCTGGGTGGCGGCGTCGGTCGGGCCGTACGGCGCGGCGCTGGCCAACGGCGAGGAATACGTCGGGCGGTACGGGCTTTCCATTGCGGAGTTGAGCGACTGGCATCTGCCGCGTCTCGAGGTGCTTGCTGACGCCGGGGCCGACGTGCTCGCGATCGAGACGGTGCCCGACATCGACGAGGCGGAGGCGTTGGTGGGCCTGGTGCGGCGGCTGGGCGTACCTGCGTGGTTGAGCTACACGATCGACGGTCCACATACCCGCGCGGGGCAGCCGCTGTCTGAGGCGTTCGCCGTCGCGTCGGGAGTGCCCGAAATCGTCGCGGTGGGCGTGAACTGCTGTGCGCCGGGCGATGTGTTGCCTGCGATCCAGATCGCGCGAGAGGTGACCGACAAGCCCGTCATCGTCTACCCCAATAGCGGAGAAGAGTGGGACGGGCCGCGGCGCGTATGGACCGGCACGGCGCGATGGTCGTCGGACCTGCCGCCGCAGTGGGTGGCTGCGGGGGCGCGCATCGTCGGCGGCTGCTGTCGGGTGATGCCCGACGACATCGCGGAGCTGGCGGCGACTCTTACGTCCCCATAGACGCCGAAACTGCGCGCAGATCGCGAAAATCGGCGGCGATATCGCGATCTGCCCGCAGTGTCGCGAGCGGTGTAGAAGCTAGGCCGTCTGCGCGGAGAGCTTCCGGTACTCCAGCACGGTGTCGATCACGCCGTACTCCTTGGCCTCTTCGGCCGTCAGGATCTTGTCGCGATCGGTGTCCTTGCGGATCTGCTCGGCGTCCTTGCCGGTGTGGTGCGCCAGCGTCGTCTCCATCAGCGTGCGCATCCGCTCGATCTCCTTGGCCTGGATCTCCAAGTCGGAGAACTGGCCCTGGATGACACCCGTGAGCGCGGGCTGGTGGATGAGGATGCGGGCGTTGGGGAGCGCAAGGCGCTTACCGGGCGAGCCCGCGGCGAGCAGCACCGCGGCGGCCGACGCGGCCTGGCCGAGGCAGACGGTCTGGATGTCGGCGCGCACGTACTGCATGGTGTCGTAGATCGCCATCAGCGACGTGAACGAGCCGCCGGGCGAGTTGATGTACATGGTGATGTCGCGGTCGGGATCCAGCGACTCCAGCACCAGAAGCTGCGCCATGATGTCGTTGGCCGACGCGTCGTCCACCTGAACGCCGAGGAAGATGATGCGCTCCTCGAACAGCTTGTTATACGGGTTGGACTCCTTGACGCCGAAGCTCGAGTGCTCGATGAACGACGGCAGGATGTAGCGGGCCTGCGGCTGGAGACGGGGGTCTGTGTGATCGGTCATTTGTCTAGTCCTGCTGTCGGTCCGGAGCCGTTGATGCTGGCGCTGGTGATGATGTGGTCGACGAAGCCGTACTCGAGGGCTTCCGGCGCGGTGAACCAGCGGTCGCGGTCGGAGTCGGCCTCGATGCGCTCGAGGGTCTGCCCGGTGAACTCCGCGTTGAGGCGGAACATCTCCTTCTTGATCACCGCGAACTGCTCGGCCTGGATGGCGATGTCCGCGGCGCCACCGGTGATGCCGCCGAGCGGCTGGTGCATCAGGATGCGGGCGTGCGGCAGGGCGTAGCGCTTGCCCTTGGTGCCTGCGGCGAGCAGAAACTCACCCATCGAGGCGGCCATGCCCATCGCGTAGGTGGCGACGTCGCACGGCGCGAGCACCATGGTGTCGTAGACAGCCATGCCGGCGCTGATCGAGCCGCCGGGCGAGTTGATGTAGAGGTGGATGTCCTTGGTGGGGTCCTCCGCCGACAGCAGCAGAATTTGGGCGCACAGCTTGTTGGCGATGTCGTCGTCGACCTGTGAACCCAGGAAGATGATGCGCTCGGCGAGCAAGCGCTCATAGACGGAGTCGACGAGGTTGAACCCTGCCCCGTTCGAACGCATGTCAGTCACGAGTGGATACCTGCTTTCTTCATAGCTCTCACCGAACACTAACCAACCTGCGCGACGGCGCACTCCCTGACAGGCGCGCGTTCGCTCAGAGCGTCACTTCGAGTCGGCTGAAGCCTCGTCTGTCTCGTCGTCGGCTTGCTCGGGTTCGGCGTCGGAAGTCTCCGCGGCTGCTGCTTCGACCTGCGCGGCGATCTGGGCCGCGGCTTCTTCTGGGTCCGTGGTCGCGGGCGGGCCGAAGTATTCGGTGGTGTCGATCACGTTGCCGTCGGTGTCGGTGACGGTAGCGCCGTGCACGACAGCGGCGACGGTCAGTCCGCGCCGGACGTCGGCGAACATCACCGGCAGCTGGTTGTTCTCCTGGAGGTATTGGAGGAGTTGCTGCGGCTCGAGGCCGTACTGCCGCGACATCAGCACGAGGCGCTCGGTGAGGTCGTTCTGACCGACCTGGACGTTGAGCTGGTCGGCGATCGCATCCATGACGAGTTGGGTCTTGACGGCGCGCTCGGAGTTTTCCTTGTTGTCCTTGTCGAACTCTTCGCGGCTGCTGCCCTGCGCTTCGAGCGCCTTGGCGAAGGCGTCTTCGTCGTGGTCGAGCTGGTGGATCGCGTTGTGGACGGTGTCGTCGATCTGGGCCTGCACGATCTTCTCGGGCAGCGGGACCTCGGTCTGGTCGAGCAGCACTTCGAGGGCCTTGTCGCGGATCTGCTCGGCCTGCTGGATGCGCTTCACCCGCTCGACCTGATCCTTGAGGCTGGCCTTGAGCTCATCGATGGTGTCGAATTCGCTTGCCAATTGGGCGAATTCGTCGTCGGGCTCCGGAAGCTCGCGTTCCTTGACGGAGTTGACGGTGACGGTCACCTGGGCCTCTTCGCCGGCGTGTTCGCCCGCGGCCAGCGTGGTGGTGAAGACCTTGGTCTCCCCCGTCTTGAGGCCGACGATCGCGTCGTCGAGGCCCTCGATCAGCTGGCCGGAGCCGACCTCGTGGGACAGGCCCTCGGTCTTGGCGTCGGGGACGTCCTTGCCGTCGACGGAGGCGGACAGGTCGATGGAGACGAAGTCGCCTTCTTCGACGGCGCGCTCGACGCCGGTGAGGGTGCCGAAACGGGCGCGCAGGTTCTGAAGTTCGGTGTCGACGTCCTCGTCGCTCACCTCGATGGGGTCGACCTCGATCTTGAGCGCCTCGAGATCGGGGATGGTGATGTCGGGGCGGATGTCGACCTCGGCGGTGAAGACCAGCTCTTCGTTGTCTTCGAGCTTGGTGATCTCGATGTCGGGCTGGCCGAGCGGGCGAATCTCGGAGGTGGTGACGGCCTCGCTGTAGCGACTGGGCAGGGCGTCGTTGACGACCTGCTCGAGGACGGCGCCGCGGCCGATGCGGGCTTCGAGCAGCTTGCGGGGGGCCTTGCCTGGGCGGAAGCCGGGCAGCCGGACCTGTTGCGCGAGCTGGGCGAATGCCCGATCGAAGTCGGGCTCCAGCTCGGTGAAGGGCACCTCCACATTGATGCGAACCCGGGTGGGGCTCAACTGCTCGACGGTGCTCTTCACGGACGCGCTCCTCGTAGATTTCGTTGCCGGTTCGGGTGGTGCTGCTGGTCGGGGTGACAGGATTTGAACCTGCGGCCTTCCGCTCCCAAAGCGGATGCGCTACCAAGCTGCGCTACACCCCGTCGGACCACCGCAGATACTACGGCCCAGGCACGCCGAACCCTTAATTGGATTTGGTTAGATCGCCGCCGGTACAGTGTGGTGCTGCACGTTCGCGGGCGTAGCTCAATGGTAGAGCCCTAGTCTTCCAAACTAGCTACGCGGGTTCGATTCCCGTCGCCCGCTCCAACGCCCTCTGCGGGCTTCCGTCGCACGCTTTTCCCTCAATTGGCCGGCCTGGTGGCCTCGACCGAGGACTTTCGGCCCTATTGGTCTCGCTTACCGCGGACTAGTGAGTTTGCTAGAAGGTTGTCTCCGTCCTCTCGTCTCAGCAAATTCTCATGTTCGCGGGGCCGTCTCGCCGCGGGGGTACGCCGATCTCGAACCGCCGTCGGCAGTCCCCGGGTCGATTGAAGGCCCGAAACTAAATGCTTTCGACGAGTCGAGCGCATCGCTGAGCCGGTGAAGTGATCGCACCAAACCTTTCGCAATCTCTCGAAACTGCATCTAATGCCGCAAATGCCGCCTGTGTGTAGGCGTGGCACGCCTCATGCTCGCGACTTGCTGTACGACGCACTCTCTTGAGGCGAATATTCCTCGACATACATCGCTTAGTCGCGACGTGCAAGCCTGGCCTACGGAGTCGTTGCGCCGAATCGGTTCTGCAACGGACATCGTGCCCGGCTGGTAGGCCGTACGCATCAGCGCCCCTCATAGATCCAGCCTGGTCAGGCATCAGTCCCGTGCCCCAGTGAGCGCAACGGCAGCGATATGCGTTACGAGATAGGCGAATCCGCCAAGGACAGTTTATTGGCCAAGTTTGTCGAGGTCGTCTGGCCAACCGATCGAGAAGTTCGAGACAACTTAAGGCTAGGAAAAGTTAAGGACGCTGGGTGGGTACTGCGAGACACCTGCGGTGACTTGAATCTAAACGAGGACCGACAGAATCGCGCCTCTTGCCAAACCCTGCAGGTCATGCCGAACACCGCGCAACCTTTCGCTTAGGTATCAGGTGGACGCGTGCCGCCCTTATCTCGAGCGGACTTGAAATTTCGTGTAGCAAAGCTTATACGGCAGTCCCGGATGGATGAGCACGGTGGTTGCAATCAAAATCCGGATCAGCGAACGACGTTTTGGAGTGATCCCGGGCACCACGCTGGCCGCCGCGGACGCCGAAGCGGGCGTACGGTCGCAAATCCAAAAACCCAGGTGCACAGCTCAGCTCGCAGCCGCCGGCAGCGACGTTTCCGGGACACACCTGAAAAAATTCTGAGATTTGCTATCGTTTTCTCTCCGGCATTGCTATGGTCCGCTACAGGCTGGGTGAACCCAGCCCGTGAGCAGCATTTTCGCAGCGTGTAGAGGGGAAAGTAGTGACAATTACGCCAATGATCGGCTCAGTTCCGCCGGCACTTCAGGGCGCGGAACCTAGTACAGGCGGCAGGCACCGCGCGGTTCCGACCAAGAATCGGGCAGTCGTCCGGCGGGCCGCGGGCGGCGTCGTCGCGGGCGCGGCAGCCACGGCCGGATTGGTCGGCGGATTCGGAGCGGGGACTGCATCCGCTGCGCCTCCGTGCCCGGTGGTGTTGTGCGACCAGCTGCCCGGCCAGATCGGCAACTTCGTCGGTACCGGCATCACCCTGCCGACCGGCGCAGGTCTGCTGACCAACCTGCCGGCACCCATCGATACCTTGGCTGCCCTTTTGCCGCAGACCTTCACGACCACACCCGGTGGCGTTGCGACCCTGGTGGGCACCGGAAACACCCTGGCAGGCGTCGCACTCGGACTTCTACCGCCTGGGCTCACCCAGTTGACCTTCGGAACTATTGGCCCCGGAGGCTCGCTGATAGGCAACGGACTCGATAGCGCTACCGGTGACGGCGGCAACGGCGGCCTGCTGATCGGTAACGGCGGCAACAGCACATTTACCGGCAGCATGTCTAATCCTGTTCCGGGCAACGGCGGCAATGGCGGCTTGCTGTTCGGCAACGGCGGCGCCTCCGTGGCAGGAACCGGCGGTAAGGGCGGCGGGATCGGCAACGGTGGCATCAGCGTCTTCGGCCAGGGTGGCGACGCAGGGTTCGTAGGCAACGGCGGCAACTCGCTGCTCGCGATTACAGGCACTGGCAAGAACGGTGGCGCGGGCGGCTTACTGTTCGGCAATGGCGGGGGCGGCGCCTCTGCCGCGGCCGGGACCGCGGGTAACGGCGGGGCTGCCGGGCTCTTCGGCGACGGTGGCCCGGGCGGCAGCACGGTTCTCGGCCAGGCCGGCAACGGCGGCGCAGGCGGCCGCTTCTGGGGCAACGGCGGTGCGGGCGGCGAGGGCGGTGGCGGCGTTACCGTGCTCAACCCGCTCACCGGACTGCCCATCTTCACCTCGCCGGGCATCGCAGGCGGCGGCGGTAACGGCGGTGCCGCTGGCCTATTCGGGATCGGCGGTGAAGGCGGGAACGCCAATAACCATGCCTACGACAACATCACACCGACCTCGTCATTGTCCGACGCCCTCGTGGCGTTGGGGCTAACCAGCGCGGCGGGCCCGCTCAACGGCGGTAACGGCGGTGCCGGTGGAACGGTGGTCGGCAACGGTGGCAACGCTGGCAATGGCGCCTGGGGCGGCAATGGCGGCAACGGCGGAGGTGCGGGCGTTCTCGGCGACGGCGGCGACGGCGGAGCCGGCGGCGACAAGAACTTCGTCGGCTCGCAAACGGGTGGCAACGGTGGAAACGGCGGCGTCGCAGGGTTGCTCGGTGGCAACGGCGGAGCCGGCGGGCGAGGCGGAAACGTCACAACCTTCATCTCAGCCTTAACTGGGACCGGTTCCTCAACGGCCAACGGAATCAACAATTCGCAGGCCAGTGCCAAAGGCGGGCTTGGTGGCGCCGGTGGCGCCGGTGGCCGAGGTGTTGGCAACGGCGGCAGCGGGGGCGCCGGCGGAACCGCCGACAATAAGGTCACTGGCAGGCCCGCGACCGGCGGTAACGGCGGTCTCGGGGCCATTACCAACAGCTTCTTCGGCAACGGCGGCAACGGTGGCAACGGCGGCTTCGGCAACGCCACCGGCACTGGTAAGGGTGTGGGCGGCAACGGCAACAACGGCGGTAACAGCACCGGATTGGGCGGCGTCGGCGGATTCGGCGGATCGCCGGGTACGCACACCGGCACTGGCTCCGGTTCGACCGACGGCAACCCCGGCACCCCCGGTACGCCCAACCCCTAGGAAGAGCACGAATCCACTTCGCGTGGTCGGCCCCGCCCGGGCCGGCCACGCGCAGTGCTTTTCGGCACCAATCGCATGCGACGATTGGCTCGATGAAGAAGTACTGGAGCCTTGTACAAGGAGTCGGCCTCGGCATCGCTGGACTCGTGATCTGCATCCTCGGCTGGGTCGACGACAGCTTGAGGTGGATACTCCTGTTCCTCAGCCCGGCCGTCATCATTGCTTCCGTGGCGCTCTTCCTCTTTCAATACAATCGCGACAAATCGGGCGACACCGCCGAATAGGCGCACACTTCAGCCGATCACGCTGCAGTGCAGCACTTTCCGTGAAACTTTCGCAGGATCTCTTGGAATCCGCAGATGTCGAAATCTTATTGACGACACTGTCACCTTGGTCGTCACACTGAGTTAGCCTATTTGGAACCAATCGTCCGACTTTGAAAGGCCTTTGAACTTCAGCCCGTGGACTCCGACAAGACTCCGCGTCGCCGCGTGACACCGCCGGAGGCGTTTCCCGACCTTGACGCCGCTCTTGCGGCGCGCGGAATCGCGCTCCAGGCGAACGCTCGGCGCATCAAGGTCGAACACTCGCAGGACCTGGTTGCCGGCCCCAATGAACCGGCATTCGAACAGGACGAACGTTTGCGGCAGCGCCCAGCGGCATTGGCAGGCGCGGTGCTCGGTTTGGTTTTGATCGGACTGCTCGTCTTCTCGGTGTTCAGGGTGTCGGACGAGTCGACCCGGCCGGCGGCACCAGTTCTTGATGTGCCGTCGTCCAGCGCCAATACCCCGGAACCGGTTGAGGCCGCACCGCCAGCCCCAGAGCCCGCGGTAGCACCGCCTCCGGCACCAACCGCACCATCCGTGACGGCCGCTGCAGCTCCCCCCGCACCACTGCCGTCGGCGTCTCCGCCCGCGCCGTCGGCTCTATTCAACGCATCAAATCTGACTGCCCAGACGATGGTCGCCCCGCCGCCTCCGACGCCCGAGACCGGTCCGGAGGAAAGCCTGCGATCACGTCTGCACGAGCGCTTTCCACAGTTGTTTCCTGCTCCGTAGTCGACGCATCTGCGGATCATTTGCACCGCAATCGAACCGCAACCGAATCACTGTCTTCTCGTAGCCGCGCCAGAAGGTAGCGGTGCCACACTGGGCGGGCTCACCATTGTCAGGAGGCTCGTGAACGACCATCGGCGAGTCACCGTCAACGGCTCCTGCTCGCCCAAGTTCGAACGCGTCCGCGACGCCTTCGAAACCAACTTCCGCGAACGCGACGAAGTCGGCGCCGCCGTCGCCGTCTGGGTCGACGGCGAGTTGGCCGTCAACCTCCGGGGTGGCACCACCGACGCCGCCGGCGAGAGGCCCTGGCAGGAAGACACCCTCGCCAGCATCTTCTCCGGCTCAAAAGCCCTGACTAGCACCTGCATTCACCTCCTTGCCGATCGCGGCGAACTCGACCTGCAAGCACCCGTCGCCGAGTACTGGCCCGAATTCGCCCAAGCCGGAAAGCGGGACATCACCGTCGCCATGGTGTTGGGCCACCGCTCCGGAGTCATCGGTCCCCGCACTCGCCTCACCCCGAACGAGACCCTCGACTGGGACACCGTCTGCGATCACCTCGCGAAGGCCGAACCCTGGTGGCAGCCCGGCACCGCGCAGGGCTATCACATGGTCAGCTTCGGCTTCATCCTCGGCGAGATCGTCCGGCGCGTCACCGGTCGCACACTCGGTCAGTACCTGCGCACAGAAATCGCCGAACCGCTCGGCATCGACGTCCACATCGGCCTGCACGCCGCCGAGCATCACCGCTGCGCCGACATGGTCAACAAGCCCCACATCCGCGACGTGCTCAACAACGGCGGCGCACCCGGCTACCCCACCACCCTCAAAGAGCATCCGATGGCGGCATTCTCCATCGCCATGGGCTTCATCCCCGACGACGAACTCGGCTCCGACGACATCGCCGCCTGGCGCTCCGCCGAGTTCCCGTCGACGAACGCGCATGTGAGTGCACTCGGCCTCGCCACCTTCTACAACGCGCTCGCCCACGGCAAGATCCTCAGCTACGAGCACATGGAGAGATGCCGAGTCTCACAGGGCGGCTTCGACACCGACCTCGTCCTCGGCCACCGCGTCGCCGACCACGGCTGGGGCCTGGGCTACATGCTCAACCAGCGCGCCATGAACGGCCCCAACACCCAGATCTTCGGCCACGGCGGCTCCGGCGGAAGCTTCGGGTTCGTCGACCTCGAACACCGCATCGGATACGCCTACGTCATGAACCACTTCGACGCCACCAAGTGCAACGCCGACCCCCGCAGCGTCGCCCTCTCCAACGAGGTCTACTCCGCTCTGGGCGTAACCCGCGATTGATTCACGCCCGCGGAACCGCCATTTCCTGTGAGTACGCTGGTCGCCATGGACGGCTTCTTGCTGGTACTCATCATCGTCGTTGTCGGCGCGATCGGCCTGGTCGTTTGGAGCGCGTCGCGCAATTCAGCCAACCGAAGCGCGGCATCCCTGGCCGACGCCAAGGCCGACGCCCGCAGAGTCATCGATCGCCTCGGCGGCCAGGTCCTCAACCTGTCCGGCACCGACGACGCCTCCAAGCAGGCCCTCGCCGACGCGTCCGAGCGGTTCACCGCCGCGGGCGGGCAGATCGACCAGGCCACCACCGCGAAGCAGGCGCTGCTCGCCAAGGAAAGCGCCCTGGAGGGGCTGTACTACGTGCGTGCCGCCCGCACCGCGATGGGCATGGACCCCGGACCGGAGCTGGAATCCCTGTCCGGGCAGAAGTCGGCAGGCGTCGTCACCGAGGACCGGCGCGTCGAGTTCGAAGGCCGCGAGATCGAGGCCTCACCCAACCCGACCGAGCGCACCCCGAACTATTACCCCGGCGGCCGCGTCGCCGGCCGTCCGGTTCCGGCAGGCTGGTACTCCGAGCCGTGGTGGAAACCCGCCCTCGTCGCAGGCGCATGGGGTCTGGGCTCGGTGCTGCTCTTCGATGCGATGTTCTCCGGCATGGACGGCGTGGGCTACGACGCCCAGGGTTTCGAAAGCGGTTACGGCGACGGCTATTCCGACGGCTTCGACGCCGACGGCGGCGAGGACGGCGGCGGCGACATGGGCGGTGGCGACATGGGCGGCGGCGACGGCGGCGGCTGGGGTGGCGACAGCTGGGGCGGTGGCGACGGCGGCGGCTGGGGCGGCGGCGATTTCGGCGGCGGCGACTTCGGTGGAGACTTCGGCGGCTTCTAACCCTTCATCGCGAGCTGACGCGAAAGTTCGCATGCACCTGGCATTTTGCGGACTTTAGCGTCTGCTCGGCGGGTATCAGAACCGGCTCTCCAGGCGCGCTGACACACCGGCCTCCTGCAGGTCGAGTCGTTCCAGCATCGCGCGCACGGCTTCGTCCTCGATGCGGCCCGAGTCTCGTTCCTCGATCAACGCCATCCGCTGCGCGGACAACACATCTCGATACAGCGCCGAGAACACCTCTGACCGTTTCGTGTGCGCATCGGGGTCGGGCATCTCGTCGGCATCCTGCGAGTGCCGTGCGACGACGGCGCGGATCTCGGCGAGCACGCGCGGATCCATCCCCTCCGGCGGGTTCGCCCGGAACTCGGCCAGCACTTCGTCGGCGGCATCGTGCACCACGCGTTCGGCCTTCAGTTCCTCCTCGCGGTCTGCGGCATGGTCGTCAGTGAACCTCGAGACGTGCAGTCGCTTGATCAGCAGCGGCAGCGTCCAGCCCTGGATCAACAGGGTGCCGACGCTCACCACGAATGCGATCGCCTGAATCATCGAACGCTCGGGAAACGGCTCGCCGGTGACGGTCGTCGTCGGAATAGCCGCTGCCGCAGCCAAAGTCACCACGCCGCGCATGCCCGTCCACGACACGACGACGTTCTCCTGCCAACTCAACGGCCGGCGGTCGATCCGCGAACGCCACTTGCCCGGCGGCCTCCCCCGTCGCCGTGTGCCCAGCGCGCCGCGGCCACCACCCATGGGGACGGGCACGCTGAGGCGGCTTTCCACGTGCGACGACAGCTTGTTCCGGCCGAACATCGCGAACACCGACAACGGCCGGATCGCCAGCACGATGAGCAGCACGATCGCCGACGCCACGGCCACCTGCGTCAGCGACTCTTGCGTCTCGCGCAGATCCTCGAGCACGAAGCGCAGATGCAGTCCGATGTAGGCGAACACGAACGCTTCGAGCAGGACGTCGACCGAGTTCCACACATACCGTTCCTGCAGCCGCGTCTGGTATCCGGCGCCCAGCGTTCCGCTGCCGACGACGAAGCCCGCGACGACGACCGCCAGCACACCCGATGCGTGGATTTCCTCGGCGCAGATGAACGCCGCGAACGGCACCACCAGCCCCTGCACCGTCTCCAGCCCGGGGCTGGCCAGCCGCCGTCGAATCCACAACGTCACATACCCGAGCGCTGCGCCCACCAACGGGCCGACGACGGCGCTGTAGCCGAACAGCAGGAACGGGTTCTGGATAAAGGTGTGGCTGCCCGCGACCTGGGCCACCGCGACCGTGAACAATGTCAGCGCCGCCGCGTCGTTGATGAGGCTCTCCCCCGTCAGGATGGCCATCACGCGCTTCGGCAGGCCGAGTTTGCGGCCCACCGCCACGGCAGTGACGGCGTCGGGCGGCGCCACGATCGCCCCCAGCACCAGCGCGGTGCCGAACGACAGCGGCACGACCACCAGCCACGACGACACCAGGGCGACGGCGAAGGCCGTGACGACAACGAGGCCGACGCCAAGGCCGAGGATCGGCCGGATGTTGCGCAGGAACGTCGGGAACGAGAAGTCCAGCGCGGCCGAGTACAGCAGCGGCGGCAGCACGACCGACAGCAGGATGTGCGAATCCAGTTCGGGCGCCTCGAATCCCGGCAGGAACGACACGGCGATGCCAATGACGACGATGATCAGTGCGGGTTCCAGCCCGCGCCGATGCGCCATGGCGGTGACGACGATGGCTCCGACGACGACGAGGATGAGTTCCACGCGCCGATTCTCTCTGAGAAGCGGGCCGATTTCTCAGCGCGAGCAGACGCGAACGCCCCCCGACACGCCGGAAATCAGGGGCTTTCGCGTCTGCTCGCCGGAAATAACGGGGCCGTCAAACACCTACTTCTGGCAGTTAGGGCACCAGAACAGGTTGCGCCCCTCGAGCACCGCGGTGCGCACCTCCGTCCCGCACACCCGACACGGTTCGCCGGTACGCCGGTAGACCCAGGTCCGCGGCCGGCCTGGCGCATACGACGGCAGACCACGGTCGTCCTCGCGATCAATTGTGATGATCTTGCCGCGCCGCAGCCCGACCGCCATCAACGCAACCAGATCCGTCCACATCGCGTCGAACTCGCCGGCATCGACTGCAACGCCCGGCCGGTACGGGTCGATGCGATGACGGAACAACAGCTCGCACCGATACACGTTGCCGACCCCCGCGATCACCGTCTGGTCCATCAGCAGCGCACCGATCGGCCTGCGGGACTTGGTGATTCGCGCCCACGCCAACGACCCGTCCGCGTCGCGCCGTAGCGGATCCGGTCCGAGCCGCGCGATCACGTCGTCGACCTCGGCCTCGTCGATCACCTCGCACACCGTCGGCCCGCGCAGGTCGCTGCCGAACCCTGTGCCGACCATGCGCATCCGCACCTGCCCCACCGGCAGCGGCATCGGCAGCTCGACCTCACTGAACTTGCCGTACAGGCCGAGGTGCACATGCACGACGCGGCCGCCCTCGTAGTGGTGGAACAGATGCTTGCCCCATGCGCTCGCCTTCTTCAGCACCCGGCCGCTGACGGCTGCCGCCCCGTCGGCGAAGCGGCCCTGCGGGCTGGTCACGACGACGGGCGCACGCCCGAACTTGCGCTGGTGAAGCCGCGCCAGCCTGTGCAGCGTGTGGCCTTCGGGCATCCCTTAGGCCGACGCGTCGGGCACGCTCGGCGGGACGTGCGTCTCTTCGTACTTCTTCAAGATGTCGATGCGACGTTGGTGCCGTTCGGCCTTCGACCACTCGGCGCTCAGGAACGCGTCGACGATCTCCAGCGCCTCGGGCACGGTGTGCATGCGACCGCCGATGCCCATCAGCTGGGCGTTGTTGTGCTCGCGGGCCAGCTTGGCGGTCTCGGTGCTCCACGCCAGCGCGCACCGCGCGCCGGGCACCTTGTTCGCGGCGATCTGCTCGCCGTTGCCCGAGCCGCCGATGACGATGCCGAGGCTCTCGTTGTCGCCGACGGTCTTCAGCGCGGCCGCGATGCAGAACGCCGGGTAGTCGTCCTCGGCGTCGTAGGTGTAGGCGCCGCAGTCGATGGGCTCGTGCCCGTTCTTCTTGAGGTGCTCGATGATCTCGTTCTTGAGTTCGAAGCCCGCGTGGTCAGAGCCCAGGTAGACGCGCATGGCGGCCATTCTGGCAGAGCCTGCTGACCGCCCGTCGCCGAGTTCTGCTTCAGGGTTGTGAATGCAGCCGATCAGCGACCATCACGCAGAAATCGATGCCTCGACGGTGCCCGCGCCGCGCTCAGTCGAACTCGGGCGCCTCGGTGCGGGTGCGCTTGAGCTCCCAGAAGTGCGGGTACGACGCGAACGTCACCGACGCGTCCCACAGCTTGCCCGCCTCCTCGCCGCGCGGGATCTTCGACAGCACCGGGCCGAAGAACGCGACCCCGTTGATGTGAATCGTCGGCGTGCCGACGTCCTCGCCGACGGCGTCCATGCCCTCGTGATGGCTCTTGCGCAGTGCCTCGTCGTACTTGTCGGTGTCGGCGGCCTCGGCGAGTTCGGCCGGCAGCCCGACCTCCTCCAGCGACTCCTTGATGACGACGTCGAAGTCCTTGTTGCCTTGGTTGTGGATGCGCGTGCCCATCGCGGTGTACAGCGGCGCGAGGATCTCGGCGCCCTTGGCCTGCTCGGCGGCGATGGCCACGCGTACCGGCTTCCATGCCTGCTTCAAGCCTTCGCGGTACTCCTCGGGCAGGTCTTCCTTCTTCTCGTTCAATACCGCGAGGCTCATCACGTGGAAGTCCACTTCGATGTCGCGCACCTTCTCCACCTCGAGAATCCATCGCGATGTGATCCAGCACCAGGGGCACAGCGGATCGAACCAGAAATCGGCGACGGACTTCTTGGGCATGAGGTCATCCTTTCGGTCGTTTCGTTGAACAAAGCTCTTTGGGCGCAACCACGCGCCGCGCGCAACTGTTCCAAACCTTTACCAAGCCGTGTTGTCAATGTGACCCGGGTCAACCACTGTTACACGAGTGAAACGATTTCATCGAGCTAGCACGGTGGCCGCCACGGCCACCATGGTCGCAGCGGGCATCTCGCTGGCTGCACCTGCCCCCGCAGACCCCGCCAACCCAGATCCCAACAGCGACGCCTTCCTGTCCGCGCTGACCCGCAACGGCATCGGCTTCGCGGGTGACAACCCCGACCTCACCGCACAGCTCGGCGAACGGGTGTGCCCCATGCTGGTCGAACCGGGCAAGTCGTTCGCGCAGGTCGCGACGACCGTCGCCGACAACGGGATCAATCCCGGCATGGCGGCGTTCTTCACCGGCATCGCGATTTCGATGTACTGCCCGCAGATGATGGGGTCGATCGGCAATGGCACCTTCCTCAACATGCTGCAGGACGATCAGGGTTTGTCCGGAATGCTGACGGACAGTCAGGGTTTGTCCGGACTGGCAGGACTGCCCCGCATACCCGGACAATAGCCACACGCCTCGCCCGCCCCGCCGCGAGCGGGGCCACTAAGTTGGACGTGTGGTTCTTCCTAATCTCACTCGCGACCAGGCCATCGAACGCGCCGCCCTCGTCACCGTCGACCGTTATCTGGTCGACCTCGACCTGACCGACGGCGCAGGCGCGCCGGGCGAGAAGACGTTCCGATCCGTGACGACGGTCGAGTTCAGCGCGCTTCCCGGCGCCGACACCTACATCGACATCGCCGCCGACAGCGTGAAGCGCGCGACCCTCAACGGTGTCGACCTCGACGTCTCCGGCTATGACGAGTCCACCGGCATCGCGCTGCCCGGACTCCAGGAGCGCAACACCCTCGTCGTCGACGCGTCGTGCAGCTACTCCAACACCGGCGAAGGCCTGCACCGCTTCGTCGACCCCGTCGACAACGAGGTCTATCTCTACTCGCAGTTCGAAACCGCCGACGCCAAACGGATGTTCGCCTGTTTCGACCAGCCCGACCTGAAGGCGACCTTCGACATCACGGTCACCGCCCCCGCGCACTGGGAAGTGGTGTCCAACGGCGCCCCCGCCGAAGCCGACGTGGCAGGCGACGCCAAGACGCTGACCTTTGCGACGACGCCGCGGATGAGCACCTACCTCGTCGCGCTGATCGCCGGGCCGTACGCGTTCTGGCGCGACGCCTACACAGACGAGCACGGGGAGATCCCGCTGGGACTGTTCTGCCGCAAATCGCTTGCCGAGTTCATGGACGCCGACCGGCTGTTCACCGAGACCAAGCAGGGCTTCGACTTCTACCACCGCAACTTCGGCGAGCCGTACGCGTTCGGCAAGTACGACCAGTTGTTCGTGCCGGAGTTCAACGCCGGTGCGATGGAAAACGCCGGCGCTGTAACGTTTTTGGAGGACTACGTCTTCCGCAGCAAGGTCACCCGCGCATCCTACGAGCGGCGCGCCGAGACGGTGCTGCACGAGATGGCGCACATGTGGTTCGGCGACCTGGTGACCATGAAGTGGTGGGACGACCTGTGGCTCAACGAGTCGTTCGCGACGTTCGCCTCGGTGCTGTGCCAGAGCGAAGCCACCGAATACAAGGAGGCGTGGACGACGTTCGCCAACTCCGAGAAGTCGTGGGCCTACCGCCAGGACCAGCTGCCGTCGACGCACCCGGTGGCCGCCGACATCCCGGACCTGCACGCCGTCGAGGTCAACTTCGACGGCATCACCTACGCCAAGGGCGCCAGCGTGCTCAAGCAGCTGGTCGCCTACGTCGGCCTCGAGGCGTTCCTGGCCGGGCTGCGGGACTACTTCCGCGACCACGCCTTCGACAACGCCACCTTCGGTGACCTGCTCGGCGCGCTGGAGAAGTCCTCCGGTCGCGACCTGTCGCACTGGGGCAGACAGTGGTTGAAGACCACGGGGCTGAACACGCTGCGCGCCGACTTCGACGTCGACGCCGACGGCAAGTTCAGTCGCTTCGCGATCAGCCAGAGCGGTGCCGAACCGGGCGCGGGCGAAACGCGCGTGCACCGACTTGCCGTCGGCATCTACGACGACGACGGCTCCGGCAAGCTGGTGCGAGTTCACCGCGAGGAACTCGACATCGAAGGCGACTCCACCGAAGTCCCTGCGCTGCAAGGTGTTCCGCGCGGCAAGCTGATCCTGGTCAACGACGACGACCTGACCTACTGCTCGCTGCGCCTCGATCCGGAGTCACTGGAGACGGCGCTGACCCGCATCGCCGACATCGCCGAGCCGCTCCCCCGCACGCTGGCCTGGTCGGCGGCGTGGGAGATGACGCGCGAGGCCGAGCTGAAGGCCCGCGATTTCGTCGCGCTGGTCATGGCGGGCGTGCACGCCGAGACCGAAGTCGGCGTCGCGCAGCGGCTGCTGCTGCAGGCGCAGACCGCGCTTCGCTCCTACGCCGATCCGGACTGGGCGTGCGCGGAGGGCTGGCCGCCGTTCGCCGACAAGCTGCTCGAGTTGGCCCGCGCCGCCGAGCCCGGATCCGACCATCAGCTGGCCTACGTCAACGCGCTGTGCACGTCGGTGCTCGCGCTGCGGCACGTCGCGGTGCTGGCCGCGCTGTTGGACACCGACCCGGCCGAGCACGGGTTGACGGGCCTCATCGTCGACACCGACCTGCGGTGGCGCATCGCCACCGCGCTGGCCGCCGCGGGTGACATCGACAACGACGGGGAGGCAACGCCGTTCATCGACGCCGAGGCCGAACGGGATCCGACGGCGGCGGGTAAGCGCAACGCCGCCCGCGCCGCCGCGGCACGCCCGCAGATCGCCGTGAAGAACACCGCGTGGCAGCTCGTCATCGAGGACGACACGCTGCCCAACATCGTCGGGCGGGCGATCATCGACGGCTTCGTGCAACCGGGTCAGCAGGCGCTGGTGCAGCCGTTCACCGCGAAATACTTCGAGGCAATCCAAGGGGTTTGGGAGCGGCGGTCCAGCGAGGTCGCGCAGACGGTCGTCATCGGCCTTTACCCGTCGTGGGACATCAGCGATGACGGCCTGGCGGCCGCCGACCGATTCCTGGCAGGCGAGCTGCCCCCGTCGCTGCGGCGGCTGGTGGTCGAGGGTCGCGCAGGCGTCGAACGCGCGCTGCGGGCCCGAGCCTTCGACATCAGCTAGGCATAAGCGGCTCTTCGTAATTCAGAGTGCGTTGACGAGTGTGGTGGTCGAAGGCCAGGACCACGGCCGCGGCGGCGGTCGGCGCCGGCCAGTCGGCGATCGCGTCGCGGGGCAGGCATCGGGCAGGAGGCTAATTGGTACTCCAGGCCGAGCAGATCGCCGCCACGTGGCGCGCGTCCGTGCCACAGCAGCCACCGAGCACCCTGACCGCAGGCAGGTGGTCACGCAGTGCGGCGTGCTGGGCGCCGAGCTCCATCGGATCTCCCTCGTCGAGCTCGGTTGCCTCGTCGAGCTCGGCGTGGCTCTTCGCGGAAGAGTTCGCGCGCAGGCCGACGAGTCGTTGCCGCCACGCCCCATCGCCTTCCAGTGCCGACGAAAAATGCGTCGGGTGTGCACAGTTGACCATGAAGTAGGCGGCGCCGGTGTCGGTCGCCGCGTCCACCTGTTCGATCGCTTCGCGCAGCGGCTGGCCGGTCGGAAGCCGCCCGTCGGTCTCGACGGTGAACGAGATCGCGGCCGGAATACCCGCCGCCGACGCGGCGCGTACGACACCGATCGCCTCCTCGGCGCTGGTCATCGTGATCGCGGTGACCTGGTCGGCCGTGGTGTTCGCGAACGTGCCGATCTGCACCGCGTGGTAACGCTCGGCCTGCTCCGGCGTCATCGCTTCGCCGGGGTCGTAACCGTCGCCGCGCGGGCCGACGCAGCCGCTCAGCACGACGGTGATGCCGTCGGCCGCCGCAGCCGCCCTGACCTCCTCTGCGAGTGCCACCGCCGAACGGTTGATGGCGTCGAGCTGCTCGAGCGAGTACCCGAGCTGACCGGCCCAGTCGGGGTTCGCGCGCCACGTGGGTGTCTCGACGATGAAACCCGCGTCGAGCTTGCGTGCGATGTCGAGATAACCGTCGTAGTAGCGGCGCAATCGGGCGCGGTGATCGGGGTTGTCGAGCAGCGGGAACGCCGCGAAGCACGGTAAGTCGATTCCGTCGCGGAAGACCAGCTCCGTCTCCAGACCTCCGTCGGTCACGAACAGTCCGTTGCCGGTCGTCTGCGGTAAGGGCCGCCGCTTGCTCGAGGCGTGCGCGTCGGTGGTGGTCATGGGAGTCTCCTGATCGGGTGGTTGTGAGTCCTGATCACGGTAAAACCGCGGGTTATCGGTCCGCATCGGGCGAATGATGCGTCTTCGCGGTCTGCCACATGGTGCGAATGATGTAGATATTGAGACGAATTCAATCCGTCGAGCGCAGGACATTGTTGGCGTACGCCCATGTTACGGCCGCGGTGCGCGAGGAGACGCCGAGCTTGGTGTAGATGTTGGCCAGATGACGCCCGACAGTCTTCTCGCTGATGAAGATCTGATCGGCCACTTGCTTATTGGTCGCTCCGCTGGCGATCCGGGTCAGAATCTCGATCTCCCGCTTCGTCAGGCCACCTGGGGCCGGCCGAGCGGAGGTCCGTGGGGTTTCCACACCGAGCTGGCTGTAGATGCCTTGCGCGGTGGCCGCGTGTGCAGCAGCGAGATCGGTGTCCCCCAATGCCTCATGCGCAATCGCCATCAATTCGTAGACCTCGGCCGTTTCATAGCGACACTGCTGCGTTCGGTATTCGCGCAGTGCCGCCTGCAGCGCATCAAGCGCCGAACCGTACTCGCCTCGCTGCACCAAGATCGCCCCGCGCGCGTGCGCCGCCCAGGCCTTGAACCCTGGAGTGCCGAAAGCGTCTGCGCCGGTTTCGAGTTCGCGGCAATGCGCCTCGGCCTCATCTACGCTGTCGCGGACCAGTGCCACCTCGACTGCAGCGCGCAACAAGCGCATCCGGCCCACCTGGTCCTGCCATGCCAGCGACGCCTGCAACGCGGTCCACGCGGCTGCGCGGTCGCCTTGCCGGCACTGTAAAAGCGCCTCGCCGGGTTGCGGGTCGACGCCCAGCGACCGCGCCTGAGAGAACGCCGCGCGCGCGCCTTCGACATCGCCCCGCAGCCTGCGTATCTCACCGAGTTCGTAGAAGCCCTCAGCGGCCACGAACGCGTTGATGTCCTCCAGCTTGCGGCTCGCTACGAACAACTGGTTCTCGACCAGCCGATAATCCTCGGTCGCGGTCAGCAAATGCAGCCGGTGCATCTCGCATACCCCGCCGTACGCCAAGGCGGCGAAGTTCTCGCACCATCGCTCCATTGCCTGCGTCCATGCGCGCATGCGGGGAAGGTCGGCCACCCGGTTGCAGTGGTGCAGGACGAGGCAGTAGATGTCACCGGCCCATTCGATCGGGATCTCGTCGGCCAGCACCGTCAGCATGGCCTCGTCAATCAGTCCGAAAGCGTCGGCCATCCTCGCCTCACCGATCGCGGCAACGGCCTCGACGACCAGACACAGAGACGTCATCGCGGGGGTATCGAGCCGCGCGGACATCTCCCGCAGGGTGGTGACCTGCCGCTGAAGCGCATCGGCGTCTCCGACGCAGGTCGCGATGAATGCGTCGAGGTAGGCGAGGTAGCCGCTGGTCGGGCTTTCCGGTGCGCCTTCCAGCAGTCGACGCGCCCGGTTCATCCAGCCTTGACCGACGTTGAGATCCCCGCGGGTGAGCCAGGCCAACGCGACGTCGACAGCCTTCATCGCCGCCGCCGTGGGATCGCTGCGGGAAAGCTGCTTGAACACCTGCTCGGAAATTCGAACCGATTCTTTGCACCGACCGAGTCGCCATGCGGCGGCCGCGAGGGCGTCAAGATCGTCGGTGGCCAGGGGTGCATCCTCGCCTGCCCGCACGAACGCGTCATAGGACGCATGCCAGTCCCGCCGCGCGTGCGCGGTCCGCGCCGCCATGAGGAGATCTGTGCGAATGTCCATGTCGATCACACCAACCGTATATCCGGTCAGCTCAGTTCAATCGACCGTTTCGCGAGGCCCATCCAGTAGCCCTCGATGACCTCTCGGGGCGCCCGCTCCGGGTCACCCGACGCGCCGAGCGCAACGAACAGCGGGCCAGCTCAGCGACACGAACCCCGCCGCGGATATCCGCCAACCACGGGTGCACTCCCAATTCCGAAGCGCCGCAAAAGCGCGAAATAGCATCCCTGGTCGCTGATTCGCGACTTGTACAGCCCAGAACGCTATTTCGCGATACGAGCTAGGCCGGTGAGACGCCTGCGCTCATCACCTTGATCGCGCTGATGAGGCCGGCCATCAGGTTGCCGTAGTTGAACGACGCCGCGGCGGCCTTCACGCCGAGCGGCGCGGACTCCTCGATGCCGCGGCCCTGCACGTCAGAGCCGTAGACGACCTCGATGGCCTTCTGATTCGGCGACACCGCGAGCAGCACCGCGTTGTTCGGCGTCGGCACCTTGGCCAGCACGTCCCGCGCGGTCGCGGCCGTGTCTGCGCCGAGGTCGCCGACGTACACCGCGAAGCGGGCCTTGGCCTTGCGCGACCCGAACTTCAGCGCGTCGTCGAGCCGCACCAGATCTTTGACCGGGAACGGATACGTGACCGACAACTCGCCAGGCTCGGTGACGCCGGAGACTCGTCCGCTGGAGGTGACGACAAATCCGCGGGGCAGCTCTAGCTCGGCCGATCCGCGCGTCGCGACTTCACCACTTGCCACTGGCTCCGCCTCCTATCGTCAACGGGTGGTCATGCCCGTGGGACGCCGGCTCGTCGGCCGCCCACAGGATCGGGTCATGCGTCCACTCGGAGTCCGACATCTTGTAGGTCGCCGGGTGGGGGCCCTTGCGGTTCTTGCCGAGGCCCCAGATCAGCACGACCAAGACCAACAGGATCGCCAGCGGCACGCCGCCGAGTAGCGAATGGGTAAGTGCGGTGCTCACGACGCAAACCCTATCGTGGCCATCGGCTACGCCGCGCCCTCACCCAGATATCGCATCCACGCGGGGTCGAGTTCCTTGACCGTCGACAGCAACCGCCAGTGCTGCCCCTTGGGCCGCGTCGGCATCGCGCGCAGCGACCAGCCCAGCTCGGCCAGCATCCGGTCGGCCTTGCGGTGGTTGCACGGCGAGCAGGCGGCCACGCAGTTCTCCCACGTGTGGTCGCCGCCGCGACTGCGCGGCACCACGTGGTCGACGGTGTCGGCCTTGCCGCCGCAGTAGGCGCAGCGGAAGCGGTCGCGGTGCATCAACGCCGCCCTCGTCATCGGGATCCGGGCCCGGTACGGCACCCGCACGAAGGACCGCAGCCGGATCACCGACGGCACCGTGACCGACCGGGACGCCGAGTGGATCACCGGTCCCGACGGGTCCGCGTGCACGACGTCGGCCTTGCCGCACATCAGCATGACCACGGCCCGGCGCATCGGAAGGGCCGTCAGCGGCTCGTAGGTCGAGTTCAGGAGCAGGACGCGGCGACGGCCCCAGAGCGAGCCTTCGCGGATGGCCGGACGAGTTTCGACGCTGTGCAGCAGCGTCGGCGTGGGCGCCACTCCTGGTAGGCCCGCCGCGACCCCGGTCTGCCGGTGGCCGCGGCTTTTCTTGCGATGCGCCATTCGTCCTCCGTCCGACAGTCCACCATGGATTTGGCTCTATCGCATAACAAATTCCTTCGTGTCTGCTGGTCAACAGGATGAACTTCCCGTGACATCACCGGCAGGCAGCCGGCCTCGGGCGACTTGGGACAATGGTGACGTGACTCAGTCCCAGCGGTCCTTCTATGACGAAGTGGGTGGCCACGACACGTTCGATGCCATCGTGTCGCGGTTCTACGCGCTTGTCCGCGAGGACGAGATCCTGCGGCCGCTTTATCCCGAAGAGGATCTCGACGCCGCCGAGGTGCGGCTGCGGATGTTCCTCGAGCAGTACTGGGGCGGCCCGCGCACCTACTCCGATCAGCGCGGCCACCCGCGGCTGCGGATGCGGCACAGCCCGTTCAAGATCGGGTTCATCGAGCGCGACGCCTGGCTGCGATGCATGCACACCGCGGTCGCGTCGGTCGACTCGGAAACCCTCGACGACGAGCACCGCCAGCAGCTGCTGGCCTATCTCGAGATGGCCGCCCAGTCGATGGTGAACTCGCCGTTCTGACGTAAATCAACGTGCCCGTCGATACCCTTCGGCCATGGACGTGCGCGGAAAACGGGTGCTGATCACCGGAGCGTCGCGCGGCATCGGCGAGTCCATGGCACATGCCTTCGCCGACGCGGGTGCCACCGTGGCACTGGTCGCGCGGAACAAGGATGTGATCGAGCGCCTCGCCGGGGAACTCGGCGGTAGCGCTCACTACGCCGACCTGTCGGATGCCAACCAGGTGTCGGGTCTCATCGAGCGGATCGAGGCCGACGGCGGTCCGATCGACGTCCTGGTGAACAACGCAGGCGTCGAAAGCTCCGCAAGTCTGTGGGACGCGCCCGACGACGAGCTTCAGCGGGTCACGCAGGTGAACTACGTGACTCCCGCCGAGCTCTGCCGTCAAGTCATTCCGCTCATGCTTCGGCGCGGCGGCGGGCACATCGTCAACGTCTCCTCAGCAGCCGCCGTAGCCGCGTTTCCCGGCATGATCACCTACGCCGCGTCGAAGGCGGCACTGTCGCACTTCACTGCGGGGCTGAGGGCGGATCTGCGCGGCCTGCCCGTCGGCACCACCTTGGTGGAGATCGGCACCGTCCAGACCGAGTTGCTGGGTACGGCCCAGAACTACGCTCCTTCGGCGGATTCTTTTCAGCGCATGTACCGCCTGCGACTGTCCGTGGACGTGCCCCGCGAGAAGGTGGCCGCAGAGACCGTCGAGGCCGTCCGGAAGAACCGTCGTCACGTGCGGCTGCCGAGGCGCCTGGCGCCCTTCACGATATTGGCCGAAATGCCCCGGCGCACAACAGAAGTTTTACTCACCGGCGTTCGACACCAAGCGCACTAGACACCGCCGCGGTGTAGGTTGCGGGCGTGACTGATCCCAATGCCAGGCCGTGGTGGTCGCATGCGGTGTTCTACCAGGTCTATCCGCGCTCGTTCAGTGACGCCAGTGGCGACGGCGTCGGCGATCTCGACGGCGTGGCCTCGCGGCTGGACTACCTCGAGACTCTGGGCGTCGACGCGGTCTGGCTGAACCCGGTGATGGTGTCACCGATGGCCGACCACGGCTACGACGTGTCCGACCCGCGTGACGTCGACCCGCTTTTCGGCGGGATGGAAGCACTCGACCGGCTGATCCAGGCCGCCCATGCCCGCGGCATCAAGGTGACCATGGACCTGGTCCCCAACCACACCAGCTCGGCGCACCCGTGGTTTCAGGCCGCGCTGGCCGCGGGCCCCGGCACAGACGCCCGCGAGCGCTACATCTTCCGCGACGGCACCGGGCCCGGCGGGGTGCACCCGCCCAACAACTGGGTGTCGATATTCGGCGGCCCGGCGTGGACCCGCGTCGTCGAACCCGACGGCAATCCCGGGCAGTGGTATCTGCATCTGTTCGACGCCGAGCAGCCCGACCTCAACTGGGAGAACCGCGAGGTCTACGACGACCTCGAGAAGACGCTGCGGTTCTGGCTCGAACGCGGCGTCGACGGCTTCCGTATCGACGTCGCGCATGGCATGGCCAAGCCGCCCGGCCTCCCCGACATGGAGATCGTCGGAGCCGAGGTGCTGCTCGCCGACATGGACAACGACCCGAGGTTCAACCATGACGGCGTCCACGACATCCACCGCCACATCCGCACGGTGCTCGACGACTATCCCCACGCCGTCGCGATCGGCGAGGTGTGGGTGTACGACAACGAACAGTTCTCCCGGTATCTGCGCGCCGACGAGCTGCACCTGGGGTTCAACTTCCGGCTGCTGCGAGCCGAATTCGACGCTGCCGACATCCGCGGTGCGATCGAGAACTCGTTGGCGGCCGCCGCGATCGAGAACGCGACCCCGACGTGGACGCTGTCCAACCACGACGTCGACCGCGACGTCACCCGCTACGGCGGCGGCGACGTCGGACTGGCCCGCGCGTGGGCGATGGCGCTGGTGATGCTGGCGCTGCCCGGCGCGGTGTTCATCTACAACGGCGAGGAACTCGGCCTGGCCAATGTCGACCTGCCAGACGAGGCGCTGCGCGATCCGGTGTGGGAGCGCTCCGGCCACACCCGACGCGGCCGCGACGCGTCGCGGGTGCCGATGCCGTGGGAGGGCGACACTCCCCCGTTCGGCTTCTCGACGAATCCCGACACCTGGCTGCCGCTGCCGAAGGAGTGGTCGGCGCTGACGGTCGAGAAGCAGCTTGGCGACCCGGACTCCACGCTGTCGTTCTATCGGGAAGCGCTGCGATTGCGCGGTGCTCGAACGGAATTCGAGGGCACCGCGATCGAATGGCTGGACTCGCCGGACGACGCGCTGGTGTATCGCGTCGCCGGCGGCGGCCTCGTGTGCGCGTTGAACGCAGGCGACGAGCCCCTGACACTGCCCGCCGGTGAGGTGTTGTTGGCCAGCGCCCAACTGGTCGACGGCAAGCTGCCGCCCGACGCCGCCGCCTGGCTGGTCTAGTTCCTCTGGCGAGCAGACGCTAATGTCCGCAAAGTCCCAGGAGTGAGAGGACTTTTGCGTCTGCTCGCGAAAGAAAAGTTAGCGCAGGACCAGCGCGGGGTCGCCGCGGCGGCGGTACACCGAGCCGAACCGCGCGTCGATTCGCAGCCACGCGGGCAGGGCCCGCACGCGGACGATCTCGTCGGCGGCCACCGTCCCCGGATCCAGCCCCATGCCCTGCTCTGACGCCGCCGACGACTGCGGCAGGAAACCCATTGCGGTCAAGGCGAATACGCACCGCATCGGAATGTCGACGTCGCCCTGCGCGGAGCTGACCGCAAGCACCTCCTGGTCGAGCAGCGACGCCGGCGGCCCGTGCGAACTGCCGTGCTCCTTCGCCAGCGCGACACCGCGCTGCGCCAGGTCGAGCACCACCCGCGCGGGCACGTCGTCAATGTGCGCGAAGCCGGTGTCGGGCGGCAAGGCGCCGCGCCACGCCGAGTCCATCGGAAAGCCGGGGTCGACGCGACCGCTCCGGTCCATCGCACCCAGGCCCTGGGCGAGCGCGTCGGCGCCAGCGCTCAGGTCCGCAGGCCGGACCCGGCCCGCAACCACCCGGCTCGCCAGCACGTCGAAACCCGTTGCGACCCACGCCACCAACAAACCGTCGCCGCGCTCGCGCAACCGGATCACCGCGGCGTCGTCGAGTCGCACCGCCCGCTCGACGAACGTGGCGAGGTCCTCGCGGTGGGTGGCGTCTTCCAGCCAGATGCCCCGCTCGGGACTGCTCATCGCAACCAGCGTTGCAAGTACTCCTGTTGAGCCGGTGAAAGTCGTTGCAGCCGTTGTTCTTTGATGTGCACGGTGGCCAGTTGTGTTTCCGCGATGACGGCCGGCTTGGAGTCTGCGGGTTTATTCACCGACCGCACCTCGTAGCCGATCGTGAAGTCGACGGCACGCACCCGTTTCGACCACATCGTCACCTGCAGCGGCGCATCCCTCAGCCGCAATTGGCCCTTGTAGAGAATCTTGACCTCGTGGATGAGCAGACCGATCTCGTCGATGACGTCCTCGAACGGTTCGCGCAGGAACGGGATTCGGGCCTCTTCGAGGATGGTGACCATGGTGGCGTGATTGACGTGCTGGTACATGTCGATGTCCGACCAGCGCACCTGCACCCGGCGCAGCGAACGCCCGTCACCCAGAAGTCCCCGTTCCCGTCGTTCGTGTCATGCTGCGGATCTGACGCGCGGCCACCGACAATGTCGCCAAGTCACGTTCGTCGGACTCGTAGATCTCGTTCAGCGTGCGCCGCGCCCGTTGCACACGAGAGCCATTGGTGAGTTGCCACTCCTCGATCTTCTCCTCACCGCGCTCCGACGGCTCGCCGATGGCGAGGACGTCGAAGCACAGCGAGCGTATCGAGCCGTAGATGTCGTCGCGAATCGCCAACCGGGCCAACGAATGCCAGCGGTCGTCGCGCGGCAGCCCGGACACCGCGGTCAGCAGTGCATCCGAGTTGAGATAGTCCATCAGCGCGAAGTACGTGTCGGCCACTTCCGCCGGTTCCCGGTCGACGATGTCGGCGATGTCGATGATGTCGAGCAGGCTGTACTGGTACAGGCCGGATGCCACCTCGTACGCCAGGCCTTCCGGCGCGCCGTGCGCGGAGAACTGGCCGGTCTCTTTCTCGACGATCGCGCGGTCGTCGCCGCGTAGCCATTCCCGCATCGGCGGCGTCAGTTCGGCCACCTTCTTGGCGAACCGGTTGACCTCGGCGCCGACGGCCAGCGGCTGTGGCCGGTAGTTGAGCAGCCAGCGGCCGGCCCGGTCGATCTGCCTGCGCAGATCCAGCGTCATCCGATCCGACACGTTCACCGCCACATTGGCGGCGCGGATCCCGCGCCACACCTCCTCGATACCGAAGATCGCGTCGGTGGCGACGTACGCCCGCACTGCGTCCACCGGTCCGACACCGACGTCCTCCATCACCCGGTACACGTACGAAATACCCGCGGTGTCGACGAGATCGTTGACCAGCATCGTGGTGATGATCTCCCGGCGCAGCTGATGCGACCGGATCTCGGGCACGAACTCGTCCCGCAGCCGGGTCGGGAAGTAGCGCGGCAGCCTGGCGGCGAACACCTCCTGGTCCGGCAGGTCGCTGGCCAGCACCTGGTCCTTGAGGTTCAGCTTGACATGCGCCATCAATGTCGCGAGTTCCGGTGAGGTGAGCCCGATTCCGGCCTCGGCGCGCCGCCGGATCTCCTTCTCCGACGGCAACGCCTCGAGTTCCCGATTGAGCCCGCGCTCGGCCTCGAGGTCCTTGATCTGCCGAGCGTGCACCATCAACATGCTGGCGGCGTTCGCGCGGCTGGTGCCCATCAGGTCGTTCTGGTCTTTGTTGTCGACGAGCACCAGCTCGCCCACCTCGTCGGTCATCGACAGCAGCAGTTTCGTCCGGTCCTCAGACCGCACCTTGCCGGTGCTCACCAGCGCGTCGATCAGGATCTTGATGTTGACCTCGTGGTCGGAGCAGTCCACACCCGCGGAGTTGTCGAGGGCATCGGTGTTGATCCTGCCGCCTGCGAGGTCGAACTCCACGCGACCGAGAGACGTCACGCCGAGGTTTCCACCTTCGCCGATCACCTTGGCGCGCAACTGGTTTCCGTTCACCCGGATCATGTCGTTGGCGCGATCGCCGACATCGGCATCAGACTCGGTTTCGGCTTTGATGTAGGTGCCGATGCCACCGTTGAACAGCAGGTCCACCGGTGCCTTCAGAATCCTGCGCAGCAGCTCCGGCGGCGGCAGCTCGTCGACGTCGTCCTCGATTCCGAGGGCGGCGTGCACCTGCGGGCTGATCGGGATCGCCTTCTGCTCGCGGCTGTAGACACCTCCGCCCTCGGAGATCAGCGACTTGTCGTAGTCGTCCCACGTCGACCGCGGCAGGTCGAACATGCGCTTGCGTTCCTCCCACGACCTCGCCGCGTCGGGGTTCGGGTCGAGGAACACGTGCAGATGGTTGAACGCGGCAACCAGCCGGATGTGTTGAGACAGCAGCATTCCGTTGCCGAACACGTCGCCGCTCATGTCTCCGACACCGACGACGGTGAAGTCCTCGGACTGGGTGTCCACACCCATTTCGCGGAAGTGGCGTTTGACGCTTTCCCATGCGCCCTTGGCGGTGATGCCCATGGCCTTGTGGTCATAGCCGACCGAGCCGCCGGAGGCGAACGCGTCGCCGAGCCAGAAGCCGTAGGACTTCGCGACCTCGTTGGCGATGTCGGAGAACGTCGCGGTGCCCTTGTCGGCGGCCACCACGAGGTAGGCGTCGTCACCGTCGCGGCGCACGACATCGGTTGGGGTGACGATGTTTCCGGTGGTCTGGTCGACGTTGTCGGTGACGTCGAGCAGTCCCGAGATGAACAGCTTGTAGCAGGCGATCCCCTCGGTGCGCTGCGCGTCGCGGTCGGCGGCAGCGTCGCCGGAGGGCGACGGGGGTTGCTTGACGACGAATCCGCCCTTGGCGCCGACCGGGACGATGACGGCGTTCTTCACGGCCTGCGCCTTGACAAGGCCGAGGATCTCGGTGCGGAAGTCCTCCTTGCGATCCGACCATCGCAGGCCGCCGCGGGCGACGAAGCCGAACCGCAGGTGCACTCCCTCGACGCGGGGCGAGTAGACGAAGATCTCGAACATCGGCCGCGGCAGTGGGAGTTCGTCGATCAGCCGAGAGTTCAGCTTCACCGAGAGCACGTTCTGCGCGCGGGCCGAATCTCCTCTGCTGACAAAGTAGTTGGTGCGCAGCGTGGCCTGAATCATCGACGCGAAGCCACGCAGCACGCGGTCGGTGTCCAGGCTGGTCAGCGCGTCGATGTCGGCGGCCACCGATGCGGCGGCGGCCTGCGCGGCCTTCCGTTCGGGATCGGCTGCGGGGTCGAACATCGACTCGAACAACTCGACGAGCGAGCGCGAGGTGCCGGGGTTGCCGTTGAGCACGGCCTCGATGTGGGCCTGGCTGTACGGAAAACCGGCCTGCCGCAGGTACTTCGCATACGTGCGCAGGATCACGACCTGCTGCCACGTCAGGCGCGCGCGCAGCACCAGCTCGTTGAACCGGTCGATCTCGGCGCGGCCGTGCCAGATCGCGGTGACCGCGTCGGCGAACCTCACCGCGGTCGCGTCCCGTTCCGGCCCCTCGGCCTCCTCGGGGATGTCGGCGAGCACCGAGATCTTGAACTGATAGATCCACACCGGCAGTCCGTCGGGCCGGGAGACGGTGAACGGCCGCTCTTCGAGCACGACCACGCCCATGGACTGCAGCATCGGCAGTAACTGGCTGAGCGACGCCGATCGTCCGCCCAGATACCAGATCAGCTGGGCCGCGCCGTCGCTGCCATCCCCGGAGAACACCAGCTTGACCGAATTGTCTTGCAGCTCTTCGATGATCGCGATGTCGTTGATCGCGTCATCGGGGGCGACGGCCTGCTTGTATGACTCGGTGAACGCTGTCGAGTAGTGCTCGGCCTTGGCCTGGTCGATCGACCCCGCCTTGACCGCACCGAGCAGCCGGTCGCCCCATGTCCGTGCCGCCTCCGTCAGCAGGTCCTGGATCCGCGACTCGTTCGTCAGCGAGACGTCGACATCCCGCGGACGAGATCCCCCCGGCAGGCGTACGGTGAAATGTACTACCGCCCAGGGTGATTCGCTGACCCGGGCGGTGTATTCGATGTTCTCGCCGCCCAGCTCACGCACCAAGATGTCCTGCATCTCGAGGCGCACCGCCGTGGTGTATCGGTCACGTGGCAGGTAGACCAGGCAGGAGACGAAGTGGGCAAGCTGGTCGGCGCGCAGGAACAACAACGTCCGCCGACGCGAGCCCAGGTCGACCACGGCCATCGCCATGTCCAATAGCTCGCGGGCGCTGAGCGCGAAGAGCTCCGAGCGGGGAATGGTCTGGATGATGTCGAGCAGCAGTTGTGCCGGATGGCTCGGATCGCGCTGCGCCAGCGCGATCGCCTCGCTGACCCGTCGCGAGATCAGCGGAATGTCCGTCACGTTGGCGTTCATGGCGGCGACGGTGAACAAACCGACGAAGCGGTGCTCGATCGCCTGATGTCCGGGGTGTTCGCGGATGACGACGATGTAGGGGTACGCGCCGTAGCGCAGGAAGCTCGGGATCGTGGCCTGCGCCAGCACCAACAGGTCGTCGCTGTCGGTGAGTTGCGGCAGGATCTCCTCCCTGAATCGCAGCACACCGAGGCGACTCGACGGGTCGACCGACGACTGCCCGCCCTGCACCGGACACCGCTGGTACCCCAGCAGAACGAAGTTCCCGTCGGCCAGCCACCGCAGCAGTGCCGCGACGTCCTTGCGGTCGGCGGCCGGGAAGCGCCCCTCCGGGTCGGTGTCGAGTTCGTTGGCCAGCCCTAGCAGTGTTCCCGACAACGCCCGCGAGTCGAGCGCGACCTGGCGGGCATCGGCGAGCACGCCGGGCAACAACCGCTTGGCCTCCGCGACCACCCTGGGGTCGACGGAACTGGACAGCTGGACGTGAATCCACGCCTCGTCGATGGCTTCGCGGGAGTTGTCGGCCTCCGAGGACGGCCGGATGTCGAGCAGCTCACCGGCGGGGCTGCGGCGCACCCGCAGGATCGGGTTCATGATCGCCTTGTAGGCCACGCCGAGCCGGTGCAGCAGCACGGTGACGGAGTCCATCAGCAGCGTCGCGTAGTCGGTGACGATCTGTATCGCGGGTCCGAATCCACCGGGGTCGTTCGACGGATAGACCTCGACGAGGGTCTCCCCGGGCCGGCGCCGCCTGCCCAGCTTGTAGTGCGCGGAAAGCAGGTTCGGCGACATCAGCTTGCCCGCGGCCGACATGTCGAGCGGCCCGGTGGTGACCGTGTCGGACACCGGTGCGTCGCCGTGCGGCCCGTGATAGGTCGCGATGTAGGCCCTTGCGAGTTTGTCCAGCCCGGCCGGGGCGCCCGAGCGTTCGGTCGGCCCCTCGATCGCCCCCGCCCCCGGATTGACCGTCATGCCGCTCGCTCCTGACTCACCGCCGCGCACCGTCGTTGGCACGCAGTGGCGACATTAGTCGCGTGTGAGCCGGCGGTGGGTCACCCTGTGCGGACGGGCCGCATCGATACCAAGTCGTTCCACTTTATTCTCCTCGTAGGCCGCGAAGTTGCCCTCGAACCAGAACCACTTGGCCTCGTTGTCGTCGTCGCCCTCCCACGCCAGGATGTGCGTGCAGGTCCGGTCAAGGAACCAGCGGTCGTGGGAGATCACGACGGCGCAGCCGGGGAACTTCTCCAGTGCGTTCTCCAACGAACTGAGGGTCTCCACGTCGAGGTCGTTGGTCGGCTCGTCGAGCAGGATCAGGTTGCCGCCCTCTTTCAGGGTGAGCGCCAGGTTCAGCCGGTTGCGCTCGCCGCCGGACAGCACGCCGGCCGGTTTCTGCTGGTCAGGACCCTTGAACCCGAAGGCCGATACGTACGCGCGCGACGGGATCTCGTTCTGGCCGACCTCGATGTAGTCGAGCTTGTCGGACACGACCTCCCACACCGTCTTCTTGGGGTCGATGCCGGCACGGCTCTGGTCGACGTAGCTGAGCTTGACCGTCTCGCCGACCTTGACCGTGCCGCTGTCGGGCTGTTCGAGGCCGACGATGGTCTTGAACAGCGTGGTCTTGCCGACGCCGTTGGGGCCGATCACGCCGACGATGCCGTTTCGCGGCAGCGTGAACGACAGGTCCTTGATCAGCGGCCTGCCGTCGAACCCCTTGTCGAGGTGGTCGACCTCGACCACGACGCTGCCCAGTCGCGGACCGACCGGGATCTGGATCTCCTCGAAGTCGAGCTTGCGCGTCTTCTCCGCCTCCGCGGCCATCTCCTCGTAGCGTCCGAGGCGGGCCTTGCTCTTGGCCTGCCGCGCCTTGGCGCCCGAACGCACCCAGGCGAGTTCGTCCTGCAGCCGCTTCTGCAGCTTGGCGTCCTTGCGACCCTGCACCCCAACGCGCTCGGCCTTCTTCTCCAGATAGGTCGAGTAGTTGCCCTCGTACGGATAGGCGCGGCCGCGATCGAGTTCGAGGATCCACTCCGCGACGTTGTCCAGGAAGTACCGGTCGTGCGTGACGGCCAGGATGGCGCCCTTGTACTCGGCGAGGTGCTGCTCGAGCCACATGACGCTCTCGGCGTCGAGGTGGTTGGTTGGCTCGTCGAGCAGCAGCAGGTCTGGCTTGGACAGCAGCAGCTTGCACAGCGCCACCCGGCGCTTTTCGCCGCCGGACAGGTGGTCTACCGGCTCGTCGGGCGGCGGGCAGCGCAGCGCGTCCATGGCCTGCTCCAGCTGCGAGTCGATGTCCCAGGCGTCGGCCGCGTCGAGCTGCTCCTGGAGGTGACCCATCTCCTCCATCAACTCGTCGGTGTAGTCGGTGGCCATCAACTCGGCGACTTCGTTGTAGCGGTTGAGCTTGGCCTTGATGGCAACGCCTTCCTCGACGTTCTCCCGGACCGTCTTGGTCTCGTCGAGCTGCGGCTCCTGCATGAGGATGCCGACCGTCGCGCCCGGCTGCAGGTAGGCATCGCCGTTGTTGGGCTGATCCAGGCCGGCCATGATCCGCAGGACGCTCGACTTGCCCGCCCCGTTGGGACCGACGACGCCGATCTTCGCGCCTGGCAGGAAGTTCAGCGTGACGTCGTCAAGGATGACCTTGTCGCCGTGCGCCTTGCGGACCTTCCGCATCGTGTAGATGAAATCGGCCATGCCGTTGTAATGCCTCTCTGGTCTCGGTATTGCTCGCGGACCATCGTAGGCGTAGACACCGGCCCTCCCGACCACACCGTCTGCGGCATCGCCTGCTCAGGCAGGCACCGGCACCGGCTTTCCGCCTGCGGTCTCGTCGGACTCGGCTGCCTCGCCGTCGTCTCCGGACTCATCGTCCTTGGCTTTGACGGCGTCGTCGCTGGTGGCGGCGTTGGCCTTAGGACGATCGATGCTGGCGATGCTTCGCGCCAGATCTGGTCCCACCGCGGTGGCCCGCACTTCCACCGATGAACGTCGAACGCCTTCGCGGTCGTCGTACTCGCTGGTGTACACGTACCCAACAACGATGACCGGGTCTCCCTTCCCGAGCGAGGCGCCGACGCCCTTCACCAGCTTGCTGCCCCAGCAGTTGACCGACACGTACAGCGAGTTGCCGGGCTCCCAGTTGCCGTCGGCGGTGCGCCGCCGTGAATTGCTGGCGACCCGGAACTTGTAGACCGACTGATCGCCGACCCTCCGCAATATCGGATCCGTGATGACCGTGCCAACGATGTGAATTGGTGTCTCGAACATTGTTGATCCCTTCGATTCGTGTGACTGAGACACCCCCATTCACGCGGTCGGCGGCGACGCCATCGCGCAGCCCCGGCGCAGTCGGGGTGTGAGCTGTGGACGAATCGCGAACTGTGGATGGTCGCCGTAGGTTCAGTAGTCATGACAGGGGACCTCGAGTTGGTGGTGTTCGGAGCGCACCTGCGGGGCGGGCCGCTGTCTCACCAACTCACGGACCTCGGTGCCCACTGGGCCGGCGAAATCTTCACGGCGCCGCGCTACCGCATGTCGGTGCTGGCGACGGTGCCACCCAAGCCGGCGATCACGCGTGTGCCCGGCGGCACCGAAGGTGCCTCGCTAATGGGCCACCGGTGGCTGCTCTCCGCTACCGCGCTTGGCCTGTTTCTCGATGCGTTGCCCGCGCCGATGCAGCTCGGCAAGGTCGAATTCGAAGACGGCACATGGCGAACCGGATTCGGCTGCGACGGTGCGGCCGCGACCGGCAAGGACATCAGCTCGTTCGGCAGTTGGCCCGCGGCGGTCGCGGCGGGTGCCGTTTGAGCGGTCTAGAGCCGCCAGCGGCGTCGATTTCTGCACCAGGGTCGTTGGCCACCAAAATCACAGCCCTCCTGCAGAACTCACCGAAGAACCCGTCGTGGTCGGACACGACTAGCGCGCCTCCCGCTTGGCGAGTTCGGCGAGCATCCTGTTGTAGGCGGCGAGGTCGGCGTCGTCGTCGCGGTCGGCGGCCCGGTCGAGTCGCGTGGCGGTGCGCCGGTCGCTGCGGGTCCACTGCACCAGCAGCGCGATCATCACGATGACAAGTGGCACTTCGCCTGCAGCCCAAGCGAGTCCGCCGCCCAGCTGCTGATCGCCGAGCAGGTCGGTGTGCCAGTACAGCTGCAGCGACTTGTAGAAGCTCTCCCCCAGCACGCTCTTGGTGCTCATCAACACGACGCCGAAGAACGCGTGCAACGGCAACGACGCGAACACCATGCCGACCTTGCCCAGCGGCGGGATCGGCCGCGGTGTGGGGTCGACGCCGATGACGACCCAGTAGAAGAGGTATCCGCTGAGCAGGAAGTGCAGGTTCATCGCGAGGTGTGCCGCATGGATGCCGACCGCGGCGTCGAAGATCCCGCCGAAGTACAGGCCGTAGAAGCCGGCGACGAAGATCACCGTCGCGACGATCGGGTTGGTGAAGAACCGCGACACCCGCGAATGCAGTGCGGCCAGAAGCCATTCGCGCGGGCCCGGCGGTTCGCCCTTCCCCGCTGCCGGCAGCGCGCGCAGCGCCAACGTCACCGGCGCACCGAGCACGAGCAGGATCGGCGTCAGCATCGACAGCAGCATGTGCGCTGCCATGTGCATGCTGAACATCGCGGCCATGTACCGGCCGAGACCCGATGACGTCGCGAACAGCAGCACGAGGCAGCCGAGCAGCCACGCCACGATCCGACCCGTCGGCCAGGCGTCGCCGCGCCGACGCAGCCGTCGCACGCCGGCCAGGTACACCAGCGCCATCACGATCGCCGCGGTCCCGAAGATGAGGTCGAAGCGCCAGTCGAACAGCACACGCGCGACGGTCGGGGGCCCGGCGAAGTCGTAGCCGATCTCGATCGCGGGAATGGACGGGTTGAAGACCGGTGGCGGCGGCGGAGGGGTCCGGCTCAGCGCGACCGCGATGCCGAAGGTGAGGCCGAAGACCACCGCCTCGGTCATCGCCAACCTGATCAGCGGGCCGCGGGCCTGCGGGTCGGACTGCAACGCGGCGACGCCGCTGCGCCGCTGCCGCCAGCCGATGAAACCCAGCGTGCACAGCGCGACGGCCTTGGCGACGACCAACAGGCCGTAGCCACCGTCGAACAAGTCACCGGGACGGATCCGCACCAGGGCGTTGACGACACCGCTGAGCGCCATCGCGACAAAACACCACAGCGCGACGGCCGAGAATCGGCGCGCGGCCAGATCGGCATGCCCGCCGCGACGCAGCGCATGGACGAGAAGCGCCAGCAGGCCGCCCGCCCACAGCGCGGCGGCGATCAAGTGGATGAGCAGGCTGTTGGTGGCCAGGTCGTGTGAGCCGCCTGTCGACGAATGCCCCGTCAGCGCAAGCGGGAGCAGCGTCACCAGCGACCCTGCGAACAGCACCGGCGTCGGCGACCAGCGCAGGACCGGAATGCTTGCCACCGCGACGATCGCCGCAAGGAACGCCGTCCATCGCCACGCCCCCGCCGTCTCGACCAGGCCGGCCACCGTCCAGATGTCCGCCGGGCGCAGGCGCGACGACAGCGGCTGACCGGTGACGTCGGAGACGGTCAACGGCACCAGCAGCGCCGCGCACACCGTCCATATCGCCGACGCGACGGTCCCTGCGCGCAGTGCCCGGTATCCGTCGGCGTCGAGCACCCCGTTCTGCTGCGGCGGCACCATGAACGCGGCGAACATGAACGACCCGACCGCGACGACGGCCGCGATCTCGCCCGCAGCCCGCACGAACGGCAGCCCGTACGTGGTGACCGGGCCCGGATCGGGCAGGCCCGTTGCGGTCAGCGCGTCGGCCAATGTCAACGCGCCGAGGCCCGCCGCGGTCACGCCTGCCAGCAGGGCGACGCCGAACAACACGGGCCATACGGCGCTGGTGCGCACGCTCTGGGCCGGGGCGGTCATGCAACCAGCGTATGGCCAGCCCGTCGCGAGCCCGATCGGCCCCGCGACCTACTCGGCCGCCTCGCGCAGCGCGCGCCGCTCCATCTCGCGGGCATAGAACTGCTCGCGGGAGATCTGTTCGACCTTGTCCATGTCGCGCAGCACGTCGCGAAGCTCGTCCCGGAACGCGGTGCGTCGCTCGAGGAGGTCGGCCGCGGGCTCGAGCAGATGCTGGTCGGCGACCACCTGGCGGGCGGTCGCGAAGAGCAGCGCGGACACGGCCTCGGTGCTGCGCACCCGGTTCTGCGCGACGTACTGGTTGCCGACGCCGAGCGCCCGCTTCGTCAGTTCCTTCTCGTCGATCTCGGCGGGGGCGTCGCGCAGCACGTCGGCCACGATCTCGTAGGCCTCGAAATACGGCCGCAGAACGGCCTGTGAGATCAACGGCCGCTTCGCCCGCAGGATCGCATAGATCTGGTCGCCGCCCGCGCTGACGTGCGCCTCCCAGTCACCGTTCCAGGCCATCTCATCGGCGAGATGCTGCCGGAACGCCGTCGAGTCCGCGAAGTAGAAGTCGAACTTCAACAGGTCGCGCAGCCGCATCGCCTGATTCCAGAACGCCTCCAACCGATCTCCGTCGGCGCGTGCGGCATAGGAGAGTGCCATCTCGACGATCGCGGTCTCCATGAACGCGTCGATCACGGTGTTGCGATAAAACGCCGCCTCGTGCTCCTGCTCGGGCGCGATCCGCCAGACCGGTTCGCGTCCCCCCTCGACGCAGGTGACGGGGTGGCCGTTCGACAGCGCGTCAAGGGCAGCCCGAACGCCGTCGGCCGTCCTTAGCCGCAACACGCTGTTGGTGACCGGAATCTGCCTGCGCTCAAGGTAATCCAGCGAGTCCTGCAGTGTGTGGTGCAGTTGGTCCAGCGTCAGTGCGGTGCCGCGGGTGGTCAGCAGCAGCGCAGACACCAACCCCGTCGCGTTGACCGGTGTGGCGCGAAGGATCCGCCAGGACACCTCGATCGCCATCCTCTGCATGGCAAGGCGTTTCGCGGGCTCGTCGTGCGTGATCGGGCCGCCCGGTTCGCCCAGGTACTCCCGCATCGAGACGGCATCGGGGAAGCGGACGTAGATCTTGCCGTAGCTGCGCTCGCCCTGTGCCTTGATGTAGTTGTACAGCCAGGACAGTCCCTCGGGCGTCTTCTCGCCGCCGCGGGCGTACGCGGCGTACTCGGCGGTCTCGTGCAGCTGGTCGAAGCTGATCGAAACGGGTTGCAGAAGGATGTCCTCGCTGCGGCCCTCGAGATACGCGTCGGCGACGTAGCTCATCAGACCGAGCTTGGGCGGCAGCATCTTTCCGGTTCGCGACCTGGTGCCCTCGATCGACCAGCTCAGGTTGAACCGCTTCTCGACGATGTAGCCGACGAACTGTCGCAGCACGTACTTGTACAGCGGGTCGTCGAGCTTGCGCCGGATGAAGATAACCCCGGAGCGGCGCATCAACGGCCCCATGAACCCGAACGACAGGTTGATGCCCGCGAACGTGTGAACGGGCGGCAACCGGTTCTCCTGCATCGCCACCGGCACGATGACACCGTCGAGATAGGACCGGTGCGAGAACAACAGCACCGCAGGATGCGCCTCCAACGCGTGCCGCATGCTTTCGATCTCGGCGCGGTCGTAGTCGACGTTCGGGTCGAACCCGCGGCTGAAGATGGCCCGGCCCAACGACGGAATCAGGTCGACGGAGAACCGACTCCACCCGGTGCTGAGCTCGTCGAGCATTTTTCCCGCCGCTTCCAGCGTCGCACCCGGGATCTTCTCGAGGCCCTCACGGAATCGCGACGACGCCAGGATCTCCGGCTTCATCAGCTGGGGTGATTTGTACTCGGGCCCGAGCAGCCGCAGCTCGACGCGCTCGATGGCAAGGCTGGCCCGCCGGATGACGAAATGCGCCAAGTCGCGCGGGTTTTCGCCGCCCGTGTTGTCGTTCCACTGCTGGCGCAGCTCGGAGACTTTCGCGGGCTCGCCCGCCACCACCCGTGCGCGTGACGGGTCACGCTTGAGGATGCGGCGTTGCAGGATCTCCGGCGGCCGGTAGGTGTCGCGGCCGGAGATCAGCGCGACCACCTTGGAACGTGTCGGCAGGCCGCCGGGCACCCAGAAGACGCGAACGGGAACAACGGTGCGATCCTCGTCGGCTTCGAGTTCCTCGACGAGCCGGGCCAGCACGCCCGGCGGTGGATCCCCGTCGGGCAGTTCGAGCACCGCGACATTGGATTCGGGATGCTCCCGCCGTTGCTGTTGCAGCCAGTCGCTCAACAACTCCCGCTCAGCCGGCGAAGACACCGAGGCCAGCACCAGCGCGTCGTCGGTGGTGGAAAAAGGGGCCATCGGGTCGGCGGTCACGGCCGTCCCTTCTTGGCTGGGGCCTTCTTCGCGGTCACCTTCTTGGCTGGTGCCTTCTTGGCGGGCACCTTCTTGGCCGTTACCGTCGCGTTCTTGACGGGTGTCTTCTTGGCGGCAGCCTTCTTGGCGGCCGTCGTCTTCTTGGCGGGTGCCGCCGACTTGGCTGCCGCGGCATTCTTCGCAGGCGCCTTCTTGGCGGCGCCCCTGGTCCGCGCGTACGGCCCGATCTTCGGAACCGACTCGTACGGCCAGTCTCTCAGCGTGTCGAGGAAAAGCTGACGCACCTCGGCGATCTTGTCCGACAGGTTCTCCACGGTCCAGTCGTCGACCGAAATCGGCGGGTACACAACCACATCGACGGTGCCGGGGTTGAAGGTGGTCGAGTCGCGGGCCGAGATGACCTCCGCATTGCGGATGACGATCGGCACGATCGGGATTCCCGCCGACATCGCGATTCGGAAGGGGCCCTTCTTGAACGGCCCCACTTCGGTGGTGTCCAGCCGTGTGCCCTCAGGGGCGATGAGGATGGACAGCCCCTTCTTCGCGTTCTCCTCGACCTTCTTCAGCCCCTCGACCGCGGCCTTCGGGTTGTCCCGGTCGATGAACGCCGCGTCCATCACCTTGCCGAGCGTGCCGACGATCGGATCGTTCTCGAGTTCCTTCTTGCCCACTGAGGTGAAGTTGGTGTCGACCAGCCTGCCCGCGATGACGGGGTCGACCTGGTTGCGGTGGTTGAAGATGAACACCGCGGGCCGCTTCTTGGTCAGGTTCTCCTTGCCGAGCAGGTTGATGTTCACGCCGGTGGCGGTCAGCAGCGACCGACCAAACGCCGACGTGAAGAAGTTGACACCGGTGCGCTTGTTGCGGGTCAGGAGGCCCAGCCCAACGGCGCCTGCCGCGATGGGCACCAACGAGGCCACGCCCGCGGCGGTGCGCAGTTGGGATACCGGGTTGCTGCCGCTGCGGCTGGAAAAGCGCAGCACCGGCCAACCCCGTTTGGCCGCAACGGCGGCCAGCTTTCCCGCCGGGTTGGTGGGCCGCGGATTGCCGACCAGATACATCAGCGCGACGTCCTCGTCGCCGTCGGCGTAGAAGTAACTCTTCGACAGATCGACGCCGTTCTCGGCGGCGAAGGCCTGCACGGCCCGCGCCTTGCCCGGGCCCCAGATGATGGGCGTCTTCACCTCGCCGGTGATCAGCCCGTCGTCGTCGGTCTCGAACTTGTTGCTGAGCACGTTCCCGATGCCGAGGAAGCGGGCCACCGGTTCCACCTGAACCGTCAGAGCTGAGGAGCTGAGCACGACGGTATGGCCGCGCTCCATATGAGCGCGAACGAGATCGCGCATCTCCGGGTAGATGCGGCCGATGATCTTCTGCATGAACAGCCGCTCGGCGAGTTCATCGATGTCGCCCAGAGAGCTGCCCCGCAACATGCGGGCGCCCTTGCCGATGAGGTCCTCGAACTCCGACCGGCCAAGCTGATGGTTGAGCCCGGCCTGCACCATGCCGATGAACTCGCCGACGCCCATCTGGCCGCGCCGCAACCGATCCCGGGTCATGATCACGCCGGTGAAGCCGGCGACCAGGGTGCCGTCGAGATCGAAGAAGGCGCCGATCTTCGGGCCGGCGGGACTGGCCTTGATCTCGGCCACCGATCCGGGCAGCCGCATGGTTCGCGGGTTGGCGCGTCGTCGTGTCTGGCCGTCTTCGGCGGTCATAGGGCGCTACTTCCGTTCGGTGACGGCGGATTGGGTCGGTCGGCGTCCGGCGTGAATGAGGCTGGCATGCAACGCGCTTCGCCGCCGAGCGCGAGCACTTCGTCGAATCCGGCCTGCAGGCATTGGGCGAAGTAGTCGCCGTCGGTCACCGCGGCACGGTCGTAGCGCGCGGTGACCGTGATGTAGCCGGCCCTTGACACCAGCACGACCATCATGGCCACGCCGGGCAGCGGCCCGAGTCCGTACTGCCGCAGGATCTTGGCACCCGCGATGAAGGTGTCGCCCGCGTACACCGGCACATTGCTGGCCTGCACGTCGGAGTTCACGACGGAGGCGGCCATGCCCTCCAGCACGGTGTCCGGTAGCAGGCTCAGCACCGGCGCGATCACACCGACCATGTTCACGGCGCGCTCGTCGCGCTTCCTGGTCATCTGCGAGCGGATGCTCTTGATTCGTTTCTCCGGGTCGAGGACGCCGATCGGTGCGGCGAGATTGACTCCGGCGAAACGGTTTCCGCCCGCCGGGTCGTTGTCGGACCGCATGTTGACCGGTATCGCCATCGGCAGGGTGTCGATCGGCACACCCATGCGTTCGTGGTACCGCCGCAGCGCACCGCACAGACCGGCCAGGTACGCGTCGTTGATCGAGCCACCCGCCGCTTTGGCCGCCCGGTGCAGGTCGCCGAACACGATGTCGATGGCGTCGCTTCGCGACGAGAGGCTCCGGCGCCGCAGTACCGGTGACGGTTCGGCGGCAGGCCCGACGACTCGGGCACCTGAGATCGCGTACTCCACGGCGCCGCTGAGCGACGCGACCGGGTCACGGATCACGTTTCCGACGGCGTGTGCCGCACCGAACACCGCGTTGCGAACACCGCCTGCGATAGCGCCGGGCAGCCGGTTGAAACCCTCTCGCATGAGGTCGTTCGGCGACAGGTCCTGCGGGATCGGCAGCGGCGGTTCGGCTTCGGGCGGCGGATTGCGCTCCAGGTCGTAGAGGTTGGCGAACATCTCGACACCGCCGACGCCGTCGGTGACCGCGTGGCTGAGATGGACCATCATCGCCGCCCGCCCGCCAGCCAGTCCCTCGACGAGCGTGGCGGTCCACAACGGCCGGGAGATGTCGAGCGGCGACTGCAGGGCGACCTCGGCGAGGTCGAGCACCTCGCGCAGGGTGCCCGGCTCGGCGACGCGCACGCGGCGCACATGGAAGTCGAGGTTGAAGTCGGGGTCGATCACCCAGCGCGGTGCTGCCGTCGGCAGGGTCGGCATCACGACCTTCTGCCGCAGCCGCAGAACCTTGCGCGACGCGTTCTCGAACCGCGTCCGCAACCGCTGCCAGTCCGGCGTGGTGTCGAGGACCTCCAGCGTCATGATCCCCGAGCGCGTGCGGGGATTGGCTTCGCCACGGTGCAGTATCTGATCGACGGGGCTGAGCTCCTCCGAGAGTCCTGCCGAGTCCAGTTCAGGCACGTCGTTCATGGCCGCGGCCACCCTGCCATCGTTGCTTGCTCCTCCCACGCGCTCGCACATTCACTTACCCACGCTAGTCCGCCGTAACTCGCTGCGAAGGGCCTTTAGTGGCCGGGGTAAAGCGGTGAGCGGGCGAAGCGCCGTGTTCACCGGCCCGACGCAATAGCAGTGGCCGGTTTCCGGACAATAGCTAGGGTGAGTGCCGCTGCCCCCGTAGCTCAGCGGATAGAGCAACCGCCTTCTAAGCGGTCGGTCGCAGGTTCGAGTCCTGCCGGGGGCGCTCTGCCGGGGGCGCACTTCCGGGGGCGCTCTGTTGCACATGACTTCGGCTGATGCTTGACAGCGGCGAGAGACCGGCTGCCACGCGGTGTACCGTGAAGATGCTGAGAACATCAGCCGGTTCGGATGAAGTCAGCTGTAAACCGCTGCCCTCGCAGAGCAATCGCTCGCGCCGAACACATCGGTGACACCCGAACTTCGGGACGCCATGAACCTTCAGCCCGTCCACATGGCACCGGCTACCCCGCCGACGACTGTTCGGTCCAGTCCGCATGGGCCCAATTTGCGAATTATCGTGGAGACCGTCGCATTGTGACCAATACCCTCGCCCGTCATGTCGCGAGACACCACCAATTCCGTAGCCCGGCGGACAGTGTTCCGGACAGCATCCTTTGCGGGGCCGCCTTGTTCCGCGCGGTCGACCCTGCCGAGGTAGCTGAGCTGACGGAACGCCTGCCCAGGGTGGATTTCTCGGCCCAGCAGACCGTGTACGTCGAGGGAGAGTCCGCCGACCGCCTCTACATAATCTTGTCCGGCAAAGTCAAGGTCGCCCGCCGTAGCCCCGACGGCCGTGCGCACCTGTTGGCGATCGTGGGGCCGTCGGAAATGTTCGGTGACCTTTCGATCTTCGATCCGGGACCGCGCACCTCGACCGCGACCGCCGTGACGGCTGTGCACGCGATAACGATGGACCAGGACGTCCTGCGGGGGTGGGTCGCCGGTCACCCCGAAATCGCCGAGCGGCTTTTGCAGATGCTGGCCCGGCGGGTGCGGCGCACCGTCGACGACGCCTCCGACCTCGTTCTAACCGACGTTGCAGGCCGGGTCGCCAAGGCTCTGCTGCGGTTGGCGCAGCAGTTTGGTGTTTCGGAGCGCGGCATCATGCGGGTGACTCACGACCTCACCCAAAAGGAAATCGCGCAACTGGTTGGATCAAGCCGCGAAACAGTCAACAAAGTTCTCACCGATTTCGGCCAGCGTGGCTGGATTCTCATGACGGGCAAGAGCGTGGTGATTACCGACGCCGCACGCCTTCTCCGGCGTGCGACCTGATCCGCTTTCGACCGCACGAACCGACGCGCCGGATCGCCCTACGCGCATCCGTTTTCAGTTCACGTCCTTCGACACTCAATCGCGCAAATGATCAACGTCGTGCCCTCGTAACCCCTTGGCCTTCAACCTTTTCGGAGTCGAACTCGCCGTCGACTTCTTCGGCAGTGATGTCACAGCCGACGCCGCCGCGCCCCGTCCCGCGAGGACCCCGCGTCGTTTGGGCGAGGCGAACTCGCTGGGAGCGAAGCAGTCAGCGTCCTCGAACCTCATTGACCCGTGAGATTTCGTCCTGGAGGGCTCCACCACCGATAATGGCCGAGTGCAAATGGTGCGGAATTGGCTCGTAGCAGCAGAGACGGCAGCGGTATTGATGCTTGCCGGCTTCGGTGCCGCCGGCCAGGCGATCGCCGATCCCGGGACGGGCCCGTCGGTGGACTACAGCGCCGACGGGGGGCTGCCCGACGGTCAGCGGCTCAGCCCCTTCGACCTCTCCAGCCCCGCGGTGGACCGGCTCGATCCCGCGCTGCTTGACGCCATCGAGCAGGCCGCAAACGCAGCCGCCGTTGACGGCATCACCATGGGCCTGACGTCGGGATGGCGCTCGCCCGAGTTCCAGCAGCAACTATTCGACGATGCCGTCGTCCAGTACGGCAGCGTTGACATCGCCAGCCAGTACGTCGCGTCCCCGCTGGTTTCCAAGCACGTCGTCGGCAAGGCAGTCGACGTCGGTCCCGCCGGTGCCGACGACTGGCTCATTCGCAACGGCGCAGCGTTCGGCCTGTGTCAGATCTATGCGAACGAGGTCTGGCATTTCGAGCTCGCATCCGACTACGGGGGCATGTGTCCGCCGTTGCGGCCCAACGCCGCGGGCTGACCCGCCGCGCCTGCTTCGGGGAATACCTCGGCCGTCGCGGCTGTCACAACTCGACAACGAATATCTTCCGGAGGTAGCGATGAAGTTCGGAATCTCGACATTCGTCAACGACGACACCATCGACACGGTGTCGTTGGCGCGCGCAATAGAGGAGCGGGGCTTCGAATCGCTGGCCATTGCCGAACACACGCACATTCCGGCCAGCCGCGAATCCGCCTACCCGATGGGGGGCGATCTGCCGTCGATCTACTACCGGACCCTCGACCCGTTCGTCACGCTCGCGGCAGCGGCGGCGGTGACGTCGAGGATCGAGCTGATCACCGGAATTGCGCTACTGACCCAGCGTGACCCCATCATCACCGCGAAAGAGGCGGCGAGCATCGACCTGATCTCGGGCGGCCGCTTCGTCTTCGGGGTGGGTGCAGGCTGGAACCTCGAGGAACTGCGCGACCACGGAACCGACCCGAAGACGCGCGGCGCCCTTCTCGACGAGCGCATCGAAGCCATCAAGGCGCTGTGGACCGACGAGCCGGCCGAGTACCACGGCGACTACGTCGACTTTGACGCCTCCTACATCAGGCCCAAGCCCGTGCAGAAGCCGCACCCGCCCATCTTCATCGGCGGGGACTCGAACGCCACGGTCAAGCGAGTGATCAGGCACGACGCAGGCTGGATCTCCAACCCGAGCCCGGTGAAGCACCTCAGGAAACGCATCGACCAGATACGCGAGGGCGCAGGCCACGACGTGCCGCTCGCGACGTTCGGCACTCCCATCGATCCCGACTACTGGGGCGGCCTCGAAGACCTCGGCTACGGACGGGTGGCGCTACTGCTGCCGACGAAGCCGGAGGCAGAGTCGCTGCAATTACTCGACGAGTACGCCGCCGCGGTCGAAAAGTACCGCGCGTAGGACATACGCTTCGTCCGGTGAGCGGAAAACGGGGCGCGTCGCTGGTCCTCGCCGCGATGGGGCTCGCGCTGGTCGGCTGCACGCACAGCGAGTCGCCTGCACCGCCGCCGCCACCGGCGCCGAGCGCGACCGCGCAAGGTCCCGCCCCTGTCCTGCTGGATGACGAGACGACCGAACCGGCGGGCGCACAGCCGAAGCTGGCATCGGATCCGGCGCAGTTGGCCGATGACCTCGTCGCCGACGAGCAGGCGCTCCGCGACCCGTCGACGCCCGAACCCGCGATGCAGGCAGCGGCGCGCCGCCAGCAGGCCGCCTACCGCGCCATCGGGTATCACAGCGAGTGGGATGCGATCACGCGTCCCAGAATCCCGCCCGCCCTGCTGGAGGTGTACGACCTCAACGTCGACGCTCGTCGGCAGCTCACCGCGCTGGCGGAGGTACGGGACGCGATTCCGGTATGGCAAATCGTGGCCCCGGCGCCCGCCGACGAGCTGCTGGGTCACTACCGCGACGCGGAAGCCGCATCGGGCGTCGGCTGGAACTACCTGGCTGCGATCAACCTGATCGAGACCCGGCTGGGCAGCGTCGTCGGCCCGAGCAGCGCAGGCGCGCAGGGCCCCATGCAGTTCCTGCCGTCGACGTTCGCCGCCTACGGCGACGGGGGCGACATCTACTCGCCCCGCGACAGCATCATGGCGGCCGGCCGATACCTTGCCGCCAACGGCTTTGCCAACGACCGCGATCAAGCCATCTACCGCTACAACCACGCGGCTCAGTACGTGCGGGCGGTCAACGATTACGCGGCGGTGCTCGCCGCCGATCCCGCGGCGTTCGCCGGCTTCTACCGCTGGGACGTCTACCTGAAGACGACCGCGGGTGATCTGCTGCTGCCCATCGGCTACGCATCGACGACGCCGGTTCCGGTCCAGGAGTATCTGGCGACCCACCCGCAGTGATGCCGTGGCGATCGCACCGTCGCGGCCTAGCATGTAGCACACTGCTACACTTTGTTACATACTGCTACACACATGGAGGCGATGATGGCGGGAACCACCGACCGCGTCACCCGCTTTGCCGCTGATCTCCTCGACAGCGCGGCCGCCGAGGGCGCACGACAGAGCCGATCGGCCAAGCAGCAACTCGACCACTGGGCGCGGGTCGGTCGTGAGGTATCCAGCCGGCACACCGCAGCACGCATGCGGGTCGAGGAGGCCCTCGCCGGAGATCTCGACCTGCGCGAACTGAGCGTCGAGGAGGGTGTGGTGTTCAACGCCGAGGTCGCCGCCGCCATCCAGGAGAACCTCGCCCAATCGAACTACGGCGACGTGCTGGCCCGGCGCGGTGTCACCACCGTCGCTCTCAACGAATCCGGTGAGATCGTCGAGCACCGACCCGACGGCAGTTCCGTGGTGCTGACGACGCGGCGCAGGCCGTCTCGACGCAAGAAGTGACCGCCGCAACCACCCGATGAACCGGCTTGATCTCGTCGTCGGGCCTAATGGCGCCGGTAAGTCGACCTTCGTCGAACTCACATTGGCTCCGCTGCTGCCGCAAAGCGTGTTCGTCAACGCCGACGAGATCGCCAGGCAGCGATGGCCCGACGATCCCGCCGCACATGCCTACGACGCCGCGCGGGTGGCGGCCGAAACCAGAATGAAGCTCATCGAACTCGGCCGGTCCTTCATCGCGGAAACGGTGTTCTCGCATCCGTCCAAGCTCGACTTGATCGACGCGGCCCACGCAGCCGGCTACACCGTCGTGCTGCACGCACTCCTCATTCCGGAGGAGTTGGCCGTGCAGCGGGTCCGACATCGGGTCAGCGCGGGCGGACACGACGTGCCCGAAGGCAAGATCCGCGAACGGTACCAACGACTCTGGGCACTCGTCGCCGCTGCGATCATGCGGTCCGACTCCGCCACCCTCTACGACAACAGCAGCCTGAGAGGCCCGCGCATCGTCGCGCAGTTCAGCGGAGGGTTCGCCGTCGGCCTTTCCGCGTGGCCCGAATGGACGCCGAAGGAGCTGTCCACCCGGTGGTGATCCCAGACCGATGACGGGTACTACCGGTACATGATGAGGTGGAGTAGATGACGATCACGTCGATGATTTCGCGGCTGCTTGCCGCCGCGGCACTCCTGCCGGCCATCGCCACCGTCGCGACCCCTCGTGCAGACGCGCAACCGACGGCGCCGCCGGATTTCGTCTCCCTCGCCGACGTCGACCCGACGATCCTGCGCGACATCCGCTACTTCACCCCGCACAACTTCACCGGTGACCCCAGCCCCGCGATCATGCCGCCGATGGCGAAGGCGACCTGGTGCAGCGCGCCGACGACGTAGGAGAGGTGCTCGGTCTGACGCAGATACGGGAGCACCGGCCCAAGAGCCGCGTTGAGAATTCCGAAGCCGAACAGATCGGCGAACGAGACCCACGTGGCGGCGTCGCGGCGGTAGACCGGCACGACATCAGTGGTTCCCTGGAAGCACCGGGAATACACGACGCCGAGTTCTGCAGCAAGGTTGTTCTGGCCGTGAATCCACAGCCCTCATGCAGAAGTCAGTGTCTGCGTCGTCGAGGCCGGGCTACCATCCAGGCATGATTCGAGCCGTTGTGGCGTTCTGGGCGGCCTTGACCCTGGCACTGGCAGGCGTCGTCGGCGCGACCGCCGCGCACGCCGAGCCCATGCCGCCTCCGCCATGCGGCTTCACGCTGTCGCCCCCGCAGGTGGTGCAGGTCGACGGCGTCAGCAAGGTCACGGCCACCGTCACGTCGACGGTCTGCGGCGTCGCGGCCAGCCCCTACCAGAGCGTGGCGTGTGTGGAGCTGGCCGGCCAGCAGGGCGGATCGTGCATGCAGGGCACCGACTCCGCGCAGGCCTACTACTCCGAGCCCTACCAACCTGGCGCGACCTACTCATCGCGGGGCCGCGGCTGCGGGATCATCGTCCCCACCCTGCCTGCGGACAACTGCCAGATCCTCGGGCCCATCACCGCGACCCTGTAGCCGGTCATTAGCCTGGGGCGATGTCTGATCGCGTCCTCGTGCAGGTCGAAAACCACGTCGCGCTCATCACCGTCAACGACCCGGAGCGCCGAAACGCCGTCACCGCCGAGATATCGGCCGGGCTGCGGGCGGCGGTCGATGCGGCCGAGGCGAACACCGATGTACACGCCCTCATCGTCACCGGGGCGGGCAAGGCGTTCTGCGCTGGCGCCGACCTGACCGCGCTCGGCGAGGCGACCGAGGACGGCCTGCGGACCATCTACGACGGCTTCCTCGCGGTGGCCAACTGCACGCTTCCTACGATCGCGGCCGTCAACGGCGCCGCCGTCGGCGCCGGGCTCAACCTCGCACTGGCCGCCGATGTGCGCATCGCCGGGCCTGCGGCGCTGTTCGATCCACGCTTTCAGAAACTCGGCATCCACCCTGGCGGCGGTGCGACGTGGATGCTTCAGCGCGCGGTCGGTGTGCAGGCGGCAAGGGCCTCGCTGCTGTTCGGGATGCGCTTCGACGCCGAGGCCGCCGTGCGATACGGGCTCGCATTGGACATCGCCGACGACCCCGTCGCCGCCGCGAAGGAACTCGCCGCCGGCCCCGCGGCCGCACCACGCGACGTCGTGCTTGCCACGAAGGCCTCCATGCGGGCCACCGCCAACCCCGGCTCGATCGACCTCGACCAACACCGGATCGCCGTCGACACCGAGCTGAAACCGCAAGCGGCGTCGATTCTTTCGCCGGCGTTCGCCGAACGGCTGGCCGCCGCCAAGCGCAAGTAGCGCTAGCTGTCGAGCACCTTCTTCCCCGCGAGCAGACGCAAACTCGCCCGCTACTCGCCGTTTTTGGGGGATTTTGCGTCTGCTCGGCGGCTGAGGTGACTCACAGATAGCGTCAGCTGTCGAGAAGCGCCAGCTCCGGCGCCTCGATCAGTCGTCGCAGCTCGCCGAGGAACGCAGCGACCTGAGCACCGTCGGCGATGCGATGGTCGAAGGCGCACGTCAGCGTCATCGTGGGCCGTGCAACGACGTCATCGTCGACGACGATCGCCCGCGGCTTCAACGACCCCATGCCGAGGATCGCGGCCTCTGGGTAGTTGATGACGGGCACGCCCTCGTCCAGCCCGAGCGCGCCGAAGTTCGACACCGTGAACGTGGAGCCCTGCAGCTCAGTCGGTTTGACGGTTCCTGCGCGTGCTTCGTCGATGAGCCGCGACACCGTCGACGCCAGCTCCCGCGTCGACTTGTCCTGCGCGTCCTTGACGACCGGCACCAGCAGCCCGCGCGGTGCCGCCACCCCGAATCCCAGATGCACAGCGGAGTGGACGTGGATATGCGGACCGCCCGCGGTGTCCACCCATGTCGAGTTGAACATCGGATGATGCGTCAGCGCGATCGTCAGCAGCCGAAGCGCCAGGACGAACGGTGTGATCGGTGGCCCGTCGTCGCCGACCGCTTCGCGCAGCCGGTCGCGCACCCGCAGAAGGGCCGAGCAGTCGACATGAACGCTGGCGTGCGCGTCGGGAATCTTGCTCCGCGACAATGCCATTCGCTGCGCCATCGTGGCCTGCACGCCGTTCACCCCGACAGTGTCGGAGTCCTGACCCGACGTGCCCGCAGCCGCGAGCACATCCTCACGGGTGACGATTCCGTCCGGACCGGAACCCGGCGTCAGCGCCGCCAGGTCGACGTGGAGGTCGGCGGCGAGCTTGCGCACCGCGGGCTTGGCACGGGGCCGCGTGCCGTCCTGCGCGGGAGCCCGTCGACTGGCGTCCATCGCGTCGTCGGTGCCATAGCCGACCAGCACCGCCTTGCGGGCCGGTTTCCCACCGTTCTGGGAGACGGGTGCGGGTGCATCGGTCGCGATGCGCACCAGCACCGCACCGACGGCGAGCGTTTCTCCTTCTGCACCACCGAGTTCGACGATGCGACCCGCATAGGGGCTGGGGATCTCCACCTCGGCCTTGTTGGTCTCCACCGTGCACAGTGCCTGGTTGAGTTCGACGTCGTCGTCGACGGCAACACTCCAGCTCGTGATCGTCGCGTCCTCGAGGCCCTCACCGAGATCGGGAACCAGGAAGTCCCGCACACTATCGGGCGCTCATGCGCTCATCGCCTTCTCGACGCAGTCGATCAGCCGGTCGACGCCGGGCAGCCACAGCTTCTCCAGACGCGCGGGCGGATACGGGGTGTCAAAACCGGTGGCGCGCAACACCGGCGCCTCCAGGTCGTAGAACAACTCCTCCTGGATGCGGGCCGCCAACTCGGCGCCGAATCCGAGAGTGCGGGCACCCTCGTGAACGACCACGGCGCGCCCGGTCTTGCGCACCGACGCCGCGATGGTGTCGAAGTCGAGCGGGTTGAGCGAGCGCAGGTCGACGACCTCCAGGTTCCAGCCGTAGTGGTCGGCCGCCAGATCTGCTGCCGCCAAGGCGGTCTGAACCAACCCACCGTAGGTGAGCACGGTGACGTCGTCGCCGATGCGCCGCACCGCGGCGCGGCCGATGGGCAGTCCTGGCTCGCTGGTGTCGACGTCCTCGCGAGACCAGTACCGCCGCTTCGGCTCCAGGAACACCACCGGGTCCCGGCTGGCGATCGAATGCCGCAGCAGCCAGTAGGCGTCCGACGGAGTCGACGGCACCACCACTTTGAGGCCCGCGGTGTGCGCCCAATAGGACTCCGTGGACTCCGAATGGTGTTCGACCGCACCGATTCCGCCGAATGACGGGATGCGGATCGTGACGGGCATGTCGACGTCGCCGTGGGTGCGCACCCGGTACTTCGCCAGGTGGCTGACCATCTGGTCGAACGCCGGGTACGAGAAGCCGTCGAACTGGATCTCCGGAACCGGAACGAAGCCGCGGATCGCCAGCCCGACCGCGATGCCGATGATCGCCGATTCCGCCAGAGGCGTGTCGAAACATCTTCCGTCGCCGAAGGTTTCGGTGAGACCCTCGGTGACCCGGAAGACACCGCCGAGCGTCGCCACGTCCTCGCCGAAGACCAGCACCCTGTCGTCGGCCGCCATCGCGTCGTGCAGCGCCCGGTTGATCGCCTGCACCATGGTCAGGTTGGTTGCCGTCGGTACCGGAGTGAACAGCGGGGGCTCGTGGGCATCGTCCCCGAAACTGGGCGGCCGCTCGATGATCTGGGTCATCATGCCTCCTTCGCCAACTCGGCCATCAGCTCGTCGCGCTGGGCTTGCAGTGTCGGGGTCATCTCCGCATAGACCGTGTCGAACAGTTCGCCGATGTCCATGTCGGGCGTGTTGACGATCGCGTCGCGCAGTTCAGCGCACAGCCGGGACGCCCGCGTCTCGACGCGGTGCTCCAGCCGTTCGCTCCACACGTCGAGGTTCTGTAAGTAGTTGCGGTAGCGCGGAATCGGATCCAACGCCGCCCACTTGTCGACCTCGTCCTGCGACCGGTAGCGGGTCGGGTCGTCGGAGGTGGTGTGCGGTCCCAGCCGGTAGGTCACCGCCTCGATGAGCGTCGGGCCCTCGCCCCTTCGGGCGCGTTCGGCGGCCTCGGCCATCACCGCGTAGCACGCCAGCACGTCGTTGCCGTCGACCCGGATGCCCGGCATCCCGTAGCCGATCGCCCGGTGCGCGATCGACGGGCCCGCCTGCTGACGGCTGACCGGGACAGAGATCGCCCACTGGTTGTTCTGCACGAAGAACACGCACGGCGCCTTGAAGACGGCGGCGAAATTGAGCGCTTCGTGCGCGTCGCCCTCGCTTGTCGCGCCGTCGCCGAGGTAGGCGACTGTCACCGAACGTTCGCCGAGGCGCTGCGCGGCCATCGCCGCCCCGACGGCGTGCAAACCATGGGTGCCGATCGGGATCGCGATCGGCGCGACGCACTTCTCGGTGAACCCGAGGCCGCCGTGCCACCGGCCGCGCCAGACCGCGCCCATCTGCGCAGGCGTGATGCCGCGCAACAGGAACGCGCCGATCTCGCGGTACTGCGGAAACAGCCAGTCGGTCTTGTGCAGGCACGCGGCCGAACCGATCTGGGCGGCCTCCTGGCCGCGGCATGAGGCGAACAGCGCGAGTTCGCCCTGTCGCTGCAGGTTGACGAACTCCACGTCGAGCGCGCGGGTGACGGCCATCAGCTCGTACAGCCAACCCAGGGTCTCGGGCGGGAGGTCTCGGCGATACCGGGTCTCGGTGGTCGGCGTCCCGTCCGGGGCGACCAATTGAATCGGCTCCAGCTCGACGTCGAACGACGTCAGGGGTGCCTGAACGGACCCTGCCATACCGCCTCCTAGGGTCACTGACGGCGGATCGCGCCGTCAGGCGACTGAGGTGCTCAGCACGGAGGCGATCAGAGCAAAACCCCTGGTGAGGGGCCTTCCGGCTAGGTGCCTGGGTGGGGCGCTAGCTGGACGATGCGCTCTGCCCGCCGCAGCACTGGGGCATCCACCATTATGCCTTCGAATTGGAAGACGCCTCGCTCACCGCGCGCCGTGTCGAGCACTCGTCGCGCCCAATCCACCTGCTCGGCCGTCGGCGCATACCCCTCGCGAATGACCGCGACCTGCGACGGGTGGATCGCGACCTTGGCGTCGAAGCCGACCGCGACGGCGTCGTCGACCTCGCCCCGCAGGCCGTCGAGATCCTTGATGTCGAGGTACACCGAGTCCAGCGCCATCCGCCCGTACGCCTTGGCCGCCAGCAACGTCTGCGAACGGACGTGCCTTGCGACGTCGCGGTAGCTGCCGTCCGGCCAGCGGTTGGCGGTGCCGCCCGTCACCGCGAACAGGTCCTCGGCACCCCACATCAGCGCGAAGGCGTTGTCCATGCGCGCCAGCTCGTTGACGACCACCGCGCCCAACGGCGTCTCGATCAACACCACTACGTCCAGCGGCGCCAGGTCCCGGATCTGCTGCGGGTCCTCGGTCTTGGCGAGCATCACGGTGGTGTATTTGGTCTTGGCGAGGGCATCGAGGTCCGGTGCGTGGTCGGCGGTCGTGGCCGGATTGACCCTGACGACGGTGCGCTCGGGATCCAACGGGGTGTCGATGAGCGCGGTGCGCGCCGCTGCCCGGTCCTTCGCCGCGACGCCGTCCTCGAGGTCGAGGATCACCACATCGGCTGCCGCTGCCGCCTTCGCGAAGCGTTCGGGTCGGTCGGCCGGGCAGAACAGCCAGGCGGGTCCGGTCTGCGCGAGTGCCACTACGCGTCTCCCTCGGGGCGCTTGCGCACCATGGTCTTTCGCGATGCCGTCGCGACGACGTCGCCGTGCTGATTGCGCCCGGTATGGGCGAAGGTCACGATGCCCTCCCCCGGCCGGCTCTTGGACTCGCGCTTGTCCGTGATCTCTGTTTCGGCGTACAGGGTGTCGCCGTGAAAGAGCGGTTTCGGGAAGGCGACCTCGCCGAAGCCGAGGTTGCCGACGATCGTGCCCTGGGTCAGCTGCGCGACCGACAGCCCGACGAGCGTCGACAGCGTGAACATCGAGTTCACCAGCCGCTGGTTGAACGGCGGAAGCGCGTCGGCGAAGGCGGCATCGAGATGCAGCGCCTGGGTGTTCATCGTCAGCGTGGTGAACAGGACGTTGTCGGCCTCGGTGATCGTGCGGCCGGGCCGGTGCTGATAGAGCACACCCGTCTCGAACTCCTCGAACCACAGCCCCCGCTGGACGACGATCTTCTTGTCGGTCACTCCTGCTGGATCGTTCGCTCCGCTCACAGACCCGCCTCCCGCGCGATCAGCATCAGCTGAACTTCCGTTGTCCCTTCGCCGATTTCGAGAATCTTGCTGTCGCGGTAGTGCCGGGCGACGGAGTACTCGTTCATGAAGCCGTAGCCACCGAACACCTGCGTGGCATCGCGGGCGTTGTCCATCGCCGCCTCGCTGGCCACGAGCTTGGCGATGGCGGCGGCCTTCTTGAACGGCTTGCCCGCCAACATGAGTGCGGCGGCGTCGTAGTAGGCGGTGCGGGCGGAGTGGGCCCGCGCCTCCATCCGCGCGATCTTGAACGAGATGGCCTGATAGGTACCGATCGCCGCACCGAAGGCCTCGCGTTCCTTGGCGTACTTCACGCACTCGTCGACGCAGCCCTGTGCGGCGCCGACGGACAGGGCGGCGATGGCGATCCGGCCCTCGTCGAGGATGCGCAGGAAGTTGGCGTAGCCGCGGCCGCGCTCACCGAGCAGATTCTCCGCGGGCACCCGGACGTCGTCGAAGCTCAGCGGATGGGTGTCGGAGGCATTCCAGCCGACCTTGTTGTACGCGGGTTCGGCGGTGAACCCCTCGGTGGGGACCGGCACCAGGATCGACGAGATCTCCTTCCTGCCATCGGTTTCCCCTGTGACGGCGGTGACGGTCACGAGCTTGGTGATGTCGGTGCCCGAGTTGGTGATGAACTGCTTGCTGCCGTTGATGACCCAGTGGCCGTCATCCAGCTTGGCCGTCGTCCTGGTCGCGCCCGCATCGGTGCCGCCGCCCGCCTCGGTCAACCCGAAGGCGCCCAGCGCCTTGCCACTTGCCAAGAGCGGCAACCACTCCTGCTTCTGGTCGTCGTTGCCGAAGCGGTACACCGGCATCGCGCCGAGCGACACGCCGGCCTCCAGCGTGATCGCCACGCTCTGGTCGACCTTGCCGAGTTCCTCGAGCGCGAGGCACAGCGCGAAGTAGTCGCCGCCCATGCCGCCGTACTCCTCGGGGAACGGCAGGCCGAACAGTCCCATGTCGGCCATGCCCGCCACGACCTCGTACGGGAACGAGTGCTCTTCGTCGTGCTTGGCGGCGACGGGCGCCACCACGCTCTGCGCGAAGTCGCGCACCGTCTTGGCGAGCTGCTCGTAGTGATCGGGCAGCATCCCGGTGGCAAGGAATTGATCAGGCATGAGCTTCCTTAATATCTTTCTCACTTGCTTCTGTTGAATCGCCGGCACCGCCGGCGGTGATCCGGGCCAGCGGCTGGCCCACCTTGACCTGGTCGCCGACGGCGACAAGTAATTCGACGACACCGTCGACCGGCGCGGTCAGCGCATGCTCCATCTTCATCGCCTCGACCGCGACGACGACGGCGCCAGCGTCGACGGTTGCGCCGTTCTCGACGCCGACGGCGACCACGGATCCGGGCATCGGGCTGACGAGTTCGGCGTCGCCGCTGTGCTCGTCGTCGGGGCGGACGGGCGCCTCCCGCAGCTCGTCGACGACGGCGGTGCGCCCTGCGCGCGCCAACCAGATCTGGCCGTCCGCCGCGGCGACGAGGTAATCGGTACGCAACCCGTCGAGCGTCACCACGAGCCGGTGGTCATCGAGACTGGCTGTCAGCGTGCGCGGTTCACGATTTTCGACCACCGCCGTCGCCGCATCCGGTGTGCCGGTCAGGTACACATGGTCGGTGCGCTCGCCCGCGTGCAGCCGGGTGGTGGTGGGTGCGCGCTGCCCTATCCGCCAGCCCGACGGCACCTCCCACAGGTTGCCCGCGGGCACCGGCCAGCTGCCGAGCCACTTGTATGCGGCAGCGGCGATCAGCTCGTCGTCCCCCGGCTGGGCGGCCGCGAAATCCGTTGTCCTGCGGTCCAACAGCCCGGTGTCGAGTCGGCCCGCGATGACATCCGGATCGGCCAGCAGGAAGCGCAGGAACTCGACGTTGGTCGTCACGCCGAGCACGGCGGTGTCGGCCAATGCGCGGTCGAGCGCGCGCAGCGCCGCCGACCGGTCGGCGGCATGCGCGATCACCTTGGCAAGCATCGGGTCGTAATCGCTGCCGACCACCGTGCCGTCCGCGAGGCCGGAGTCGACGCGCACGCCTGGGCCGTGCGGCTCGGTCAGGCCGAGCACCTTGCCGCCCGTCGGCAGGAAGCCGCGCGCGGGATCTTCTGCGTAGATGCGGGCCTCGATGGCGTGCCCGGTCATGGTGATGTCGTCCTGTGCGATCGGCAGCTTCTCCCCCGTGGCGATGCGCACCTGCTGTTCGACGAGGTCGATGCCGGTGACCATTTCGGTGACCGGATGCTCGACCTGCAGCCGGGTGTTCATCTCCATGAAGTAGAACTCGTCGGGGCGATCGGCGGACACGATGAACTCGACGGTGCCTGCGCCGGTGTAGTCGACGCTGCGCGCGGTGTCGCACGCCGCGGCGCCGATCCTGGCGCGGGTCGCGGCGTCCAGCAGCGGCGACGGCGCCTCCTCGATCACCTTCTGGTGGCGCCGCTGCAGGCTGCATTCGCGTTCGCCGAGATGCACGACGTTGCCGTAACCGTCGGCAAGCACCTGCACCTCGATGTGGCGGGGGTTCAACACGAATCGCTCGAGGAACAGGGTGTCGTCGCCGAACGCCGCGCCTGCCTCCCGCCGCGCGCTCGTCAGAGCGGCCTGCAGTTCGGACTGTTCGTGCACGACCCGCATGCCCTTGCCGCCACCACCGGCCGATGGCTTCACCAGCACCGGAAAGCCGATGTCACCTGACGCCGCGATCAGTTCGTCATCGGTCAGGCCGGGTCGTGCGATGCCAGGGACGACCGGTACGCCGAAGGCCGACACCGTCGTCTTGGCGGCGATCTTGTCGCCCATGGTCTGGATTGCCTTGACCGGCGGCCCGATGAACACGATGCCCGCCACTTCCAGTGCGGCGGCGAAGTCGGCGTTCTCCGAGAGGAATCCGTAGCCGGGATGGACGGCCTGCGCCCCGGTGCGGCGGGCGGCGTCGACGACCGCGTCGATGTTGAGGTAGCTCTGCCGAGCGGGAGCGGGCCCGATACCGACCGCGACGTCGGCCTCGGCGACATGGCGGGCGTTGGCGTCGGCGTCGCTGAACACGGCGACCGAACGGATACCCATCGCGCGCAGTGTGCGGATCACGCGCACGGCGATCTCGCCGCGGTTGGCCACCAGGACCGTATCGAAGGTCATGAGCGGAGGTCCTTCTCGAGCATCGCAGCGAGTACCGCAGCGCAGCGAGGAACGCAGCGAGGAGCGGAGGGAAGGACCGGAGTGAAAAATGATGGAGTCATCGGCGTCACATCCGGAACACGCCGTAGGAGACCGGCTCGATCGGCGCCTGGCCAACGACCGAAAGCGCCAGCCCGAGAACCGTTCTGGTGTCTGCTGGATCGATCACGCCGTCGTCCCACAGCCGCGCCGTCGAATAGTAGGGATTGCCTTGATCTTCGTACTGCGCACGGATCGGCGCCTTGAACTCTTCCTCCTGCTCCGGTGTCATCTCGCCGCGCACGGTGGCCAGCACGGACGCCGCCTGCTCACCGCCCATCACCGAGATCCTGGCGTTCGGCCACATCCACAGGAAGCGGGGCGAATACGCGCGCCCGCACATCGAGTAGTTGCCCGCGCCGTACGAACCGCCGATCACGACGGTCAGCTTGGGCACCCGCGCACATGCGACGGCGGTCACCATCTTGGCGCCGTGCTTGGCGATGCCGCCTGCCTCGTAGTCGCGGCCGACCATGAAGCCCGAGATGTTCTGCAGGAACAGCAGCGGGACCATCCGCTTGTCGCACAGCTCGATGAAATGTGCACCCTTCAAAGCCGATTCGGAGAACAGCACGCCGTTGTTGGCGATGATCCCGACCGGATGACCGTGGATACGGGCGAAGCCGGTGACCAGCGTCGCGCCGTATTCGGCCTTGAATTCCGCGAACTCGCCACCGTCGACGATCCGCGTGATGACCTCGTGTACGTCGTAGGGCACCCGCGCGTCGACGGGCACGACGTCGTAGAGCTCGGTCTGGTCAGCGACCGCGTCGACCGTCGGAAGAACCGTCCACGGCGGGTCGAGGCGTGGCCCGAGCGTCGAGACGATGCGCCGCACGATCCGCAGGGCGTCGCGGTCGTCGTGGGCCAGGTGGTCGGTGACGCCGGACGTCTTCGAGTGCAAGTCACCGCCGCCGAGCTCTTCTGCGGTCACCACTTCCCCGGTCGCGGCCTTCACCAGCGGCGGGCCACCGAGGAAGATCGTGCCCTGGTTGCGAACGATGACCGCTTCGTCGCTCATCGCGGGTACGTACGCGCCGCCGGCGGTGCACGAGCCGAGCACCGCCGCGATCTGCGGAATGCCCTCGGCACTCATCGTGGCCTGGTTGTAGAAGATCCGGCCGAAGTGCTCGCGGTCGGGGAAGACCTCATCCTGTCGGGGCAGGAATGCGCCGCCCGAGTCAACGAGATAGATGCAGGGCAGCCGGTTCTGTTTCGCGATCTCCTGGGCCCGCAGATGCTTCTTGACCGTAATCGGGTAGTACGTACCACCTTTCACGGTCGCATCGTTGGCCACGATCATGCATTCGCGCCCCGATACCCGACCGATCCCGACGATCATGCCCGCGCCGGGACACTCGTCGTCGTACATGCCGTCGGCGGCGAGGGGCGACACCTCGAGCAGCGGGCTGCCGGGGTCAAGAAGTCCGTCCACCCGGTCCCGCGGCAGCAGCTTTCCACGGCTGACGTGGCGCTCGCGGGATTTGGCCGACCCGCCGAGCGCGGCGGCGGCCATCTTCTCCCGCAGCTGCGCGACGAGCGCAAGATGCTGCTCGCGGGTGGACTGCAGCGTCGTTGTCATCGGCACTGCCCGTTTCGGTTGAGTTAATGACGACTAACTCGTAGTATGTTAGTCACGATTAACCGAAATGTCCACCGGCGGGTATGGGGGTAGCGCGATGTCTGTCCCGGCTCCAGGGTCTGCCTCCCAGGCGACCGGAACCAGTCGCAGCAAGGCCAAGTCCGACCGCCGCGACAAGCTCGTCGCCGCAGCGGAGCGGCTGGTCGCCGAGCGCGGATTTCTCGCCGTGCGGCTCGAGGACATCGGTGCCGCGGCGGGGGTCAGCGGGCCCGCGATCTACCGGCACTTCCCCAACAAGGAAGCGCTGCTGGTCGAGCTTCTGGTGGGCATCAGCACCCGGCTGCTCGCAGGAGCCAAGGCTGTCGTCGCCGATGCATCATGCGCTGAAGACGCGCTGGACGGGTTGATCGATTTCCATCTCGACTTCGCACTGGGCGAGTCCGACCTGATCCGTATCCAGGATCGCGATCTGGGGTATCTGCCAGAGCCCGCGAAACGCCAAGTCCGCAAGGCGCAACGGGAGTACGTGGAAATCTGGGTCGACGTGCTACTTCGGCTGAACCGCGCGAGCGACGAAGCAGATGCTCGGCTGATGGCGCACGCCGTGTTCGGCCTCTTGAATTCGACCCCGCACAGCGTCCGACCCGGGACAGCCAAATCGGCCGGCCGAGGAACGGTTTCCGGGTCGCGCGCGATCTTGAGGGAGATGACGATCGCGGCCCTGTCCTCGGCCGGCCGAAGCGGCGTCTAGGCGCTAATCAGCGCTAATACCAGACTTTTCGACCACCCACAGCGCGGCCGGTGGCTCCGAGAATCCAGAACACCGCGCCGATGACGATCAGCACGACGCCGATGTAGGTCAGCACCGAGATACCGAAAAGGATCCCCAATATCAGGAGGATCACTCCAAGGACAATCATCGTTCACTCCATTCGATCAGATGAATTGCTAACAGCCCGTTGACTACTGGCTGGGCTGGGGCAGTTTTACGTCGCAATCCGCCACCTTCGGGTTTGCCCCCGCGTAGTTCAACGGCCCGGCTACGACCGTCAACGCGATGGTTCCCGCTGTGGCGCAATTGTTTGCGTCGGTCTTGAAGTAGTCGCGCTGGTAAGCCGCCACCACACCGATCAGCAACCAAACCAGTACGATTACGCCGAGAATTCCGCCACCACGCATGCTGGCCTCCTCCTGTTGAGCGCCGATCTGGCGCAGGTGGGTTTTACCCCGTGGACAATTACAGTAAACGCCTAAAACTGATCTTGAGCGGTTCAGCTTTTGGGCTTGCTCGCGAAGGCCGTGGTGAGCCAGTCGCTCATGGCCTTGACCAGCACGGCTCTGTTCTCGCGCTTGTCGATCTCGTGGCCGTCGTCTTCGAAAAGCAGCTGCTCAACAGAACGGCCCAGCGCCCGCAAAGCATCGAACATCTGCTGTGATTCGCTGGGCGGGACGTTGGTGTCGTTGAGCCCGTGTACGAGCAGCAGGGGTGCGGTCAATGCGTGCGCGCGGAGCAAAGGCGACAGCTGGTCGAGCAGTTCACGGTCGCTCACCGGGTGCCCGTACTTCGAGTAGGCGGCCGCCGCGATCCACGGCTCGGTGTTGCGGTACCACGTGTTCAGGTCGCTCATGCCGCAGATGCTGATGCCTGCCGCGAACAACTGCGGGTGAAACGCCAGCGCCGCCTGAGTCAGGTATCCGCCGTATGACCAGCCGCAACAGGCGATACGGTCGGCGGGTGCCAGCCCGCGGTCGACCAGAAACAGCGCCGCGTCGGCGACGTCGTCGATGGCCGCGAACCGTTTCTCCCTGTCGTCGGCGTGCATGAACGACCGGCCGAATCCCCCGGAGCCCCGGACATTTGGCAGGAAGACCGAGATCCCCGTCTCCAGCAGCGGCGGGAAGAACTCGTTGTACCCCGGCCTGCCCTGACCTTCGGGGCCGCCGTGCAGAAACATCATCGCGCCGATCGACTCGACACCTTCCGGTGGCCGGAACAGCCAACCGGTGATGTCCAACCCGTCGCGGGCGGTGATGGTCTCCAGTGTCGGCGCCGCGGACAGCGGCCCGCTGCTCGGCTCGATGGGCTCCCATTCCCTGGTCCGCGGGTCGACGAGCTCCACGGTGCGCGGCTTGTCCGGACCCTCGACCGTCATCGCCACCATCGACCCACCGGCGCTGATGGTCAGCTCGGTGGCCACCATGCCCGGCAACGGGATCGGGTCGTGCAGTGTGTTGTCGGCGTATTCGAGGATCTGTAACTCGCTGGCGCCGTTGATGTTCCACAGCAGGGCTACCGTCGACAAGTCGTCACTGACGACGAACTCGTCGAGGTCGTATCCCGGACGCTCGGCGAGCACCTGGTAGGACACGCCATCGGCGGTCGTCGTCACCTCGAGCAGGCGGGCGTGGTCGGCTCCGTTCTCGCTGCGGATCAGTGCGCGCACGTAGCCGTTCGTGCTGTTGGGGCCGTAGACCTTCGCCGGGTGATACAGCTCGAACGTCTCCCCTTCCCAGCCTGACCGCAGGCGGCGCGGGTTCTGATCGTCGAGGATGACGCCGGTGTCGGTCGTCGAGCCCGGATCGTATGGCAGCAGCGCAGTTTCGGTAAGGCCGCGCAGCATGATCAGGTCGCGATATCCACGCGGCCCGACGCGCACCAGCGCCGCGCCCGCCCATGCGTCGACCAGCCGGCCGCCGGAGCGTCGGTCGAGGATCGTCGTCGTGCCGTCGGCGGGGTTGATGAGACAGGAACTGCCGACGCCGTCGTCGCCGGTGAGGATGGCCGCGACTTGTGTGCCGTCCCAACCGATCAGCTCGGCGGTGCCCTCCGGCGACCCTGCGAGCCACACGTCGATCCGCCGAGCGGCACGATCGTCGGGATCGGTGGTGACAACCCAGATCTGGCTGCGGCTGCCACCCTCCGGGGCGACTTCGCAGGCCAGCCAGTGGCCGTCGGCGGAGTGCATGACGCGGTTGACCGGGCCCTCGACGGGCAACTCCACATCTCGTGACGAACTCGCACGCCAGCCGCGAAGAAACCGCTGCACCGCCCGCGGATATCCGCCGTCGTCGACGAGGTGCGCGAACGCCGTCGCGTCCGGCGACAGCGACGCGCCGTAATTGGTGCGCACCGTCTGCGTCATCGCCATCAGCTTGCCACGATGCCGACGTCTAAGCGGTGTGCTTACCCGCTCGCCGCGGGTCGTTGGTCGCCACGCAGGTACCCTGCAGCCATGAGGTCGGTATGACCAACACACCACGCGGCGACGGACCCGATCCCACTCAACCGTTGGGGCCCAGCTATCCCGGCTATCCCGATCCGGCGTATGCGGGCCAGTCCCCGTACGGACCCACCTACCAGGCGCCCCAGGTGCCCGACCCCACCCGGCAGCTGCCGCCGTACGCGCCCTACGGCTACGACCCCTATACGACGGGTCAGTACGGCACCGGTCAGTACGGCACCGGCCAGTACGGGCCGCCCTACCCTCCGGGTGAGCCGCAGGAAGGTCCACCGTCGCCCAAGTCGCCACGGTGGCTGTGGGTGGTGGCCGCGGTCGCGGTTCTGCTGGTCATCGGTCTGGTGATCGCCTTGGTGGTCGTCAACAGCTCGGACCAGGAGACGGTGGTCGCGCCGCCACCCGTGCCGGAGCCCTCGTCCACCACAACTCGAACGCCGCCGACGACGACCTCGTTGCGGCCGCTGCCCCCGATCGTTCCCGTGCCGACGCCGAGCACCACGCCGCCAAGCGAGTCGGCGACCCCGGGCGCGACCGAATCGGTGCTGTATGAAGTCACCGGAACCGGCAGAGCGATCAACATCACCTACGTCGACACGGGCAGCGTGCTGCAGACGGAGTTCAACGTCCTGCTGCCGTGGCGCAAGCAAGCTGACTTGCCAACTCCTGCAGAGGATTCGGCCAGCGTGACGATCATCAATGTGGGCAGGCAGGTTTCCTGTTCCGTGACGGTCAACGGGGTTCAGGTGCAGTCGAACACCGGCAATGGCCTGACAATCTGCACAGCCATCCGCTAGCGCGCAGGAACCCGGTGCGGCGCGTGCACCAGCGCCATCATCACCATGCCCGCAGCCAGCACCAGCACCAGACCACCGATGCCTGCCCGAACCGCGCCGAACCAGTCGATGAACACCGAGATCAGGAACGGCGCGAGGAAGGACACCGCCCGGCCGGTCGTCGTGTAGAGACCGAACGTCACGCCTTCCTTTCCCTCGGCCGACATGCGCAGCATCAGGGTCCGCGCCGACGACTGCGTCGGCCCGACGAACAGGCACAGCAGCAGCCCGCAGATCCAGAAACCGAGCGGTCCGGACAGCGACCAGAGGGCCAGCGCGATCGCGATCATCGATGCCAGGGAGCCGAGGATCACCGACTTGGATCCGAACCGGTCGTCGACGAGACCACCGAGAAATGCACCGAGCGCGGCGATGACGCTCGCGCTGACGCCGAACAGCAGCACGTCCGCGTTCGATATCCCGTAGGCGCTGACGCCGAGAACGGCGCCGAACGAAAACACTCCGGTAAGTCCGTCGCGAAACACCGCGCTGGCGAACAGGTAGTAGACGATGTTGTGGTCGCGGCGCCACTCGCCGACGATCTCGTGCCACAGCCTGCGATAGGCACCGATGAGACCGACGCTCTCCCGCGGGTCGCCGGGATCATGCGGCGGCGATGGCACCGCGAAGAAGATGGGCAACGCGAACAGCGTGAACCACACGGCGGCCAACAGCATGGCCGCCCGTACGTTTTGGCCGTCGGCGACGGGGATTCCGAGGAGTCCCCTGGTGTCGCCGTCGCCCGCGATGAGCCCGACATAGACGATCAGCAGCAGCATGACACTGCCGAAATAGCCCATGCCGGAACCGAACCCGGAGATGCGGCCCGAGGTCTGAGGCGTAGACAGCTGGCGCATCATTGCGTTGTAGGGAACGGTCGACAGCTCGGCGCACGCAGCGGTGCCCCCGAGCAGCGCCAGGCCGAGCCACAGATAGTGGTAGTCGTCGCGCACCACGCTCATCGACGCGGTCAGCAGCACCACGACCCCGGTCAGCATCGCAAGCACACGACGGCGCCGCCATGGCGCGTCGACCCAGACACCGGTGAGCGGAGCCAGCAGGGCCACGACGATGCCTGCGGCCGCCAGCGCCCGGAAGAGCCAACTCTGCGGTGTCGTCCCGCCTGGCAGGTCCTCTCCGACCGTGCTCGTGAGATAGACCGAGAAGACGAATGTGGTGACGATCGCGTTCACACCCGTCGCGCCGACGTCCCACAGCCCCCACGCCAGGACCTGCGACCGCCGAGCGGACTGCCCAGGCGGCCGCGTTTCGCTCACGATCGCCCACGATATAGTCCGGCCCATGCCAGTACCCGCACCCAGCCAGGATGCCCGCGCAGTCGTCACAGGTGCTTCGCAGAACATCGGCGAGGCATTGGCGATCGAACTCGCCGCGCGAGGGCATCACCTGATCATCACCGCAAGGCGCGAGGACGTACTGAGGACGCTGGCCGACCGGATCACCGAGAAGTACGGCGTCGTCGTCGAGGTGCGGCCGGTCGATCTTGCCGACCAGGGCGAACGCACGAAGCTGGCCGAGGAGCTGGCCGGCCGTAACATCTCGATCCTGTGCGCCAACGCCGGGACGGCGACGTTCGGGCCGGTGGCCAAGCTGGATCCCGCCGGCGAGAAAGCTCAGGTTCAGCTGAATGTCCTTGGGGTGCATGACCTCGTCCTCGCCGTGCTGCCAGGAATGGTCGAACGCGGAGCCGGCGGAATCCTGATTTCCGGTTCGACGGCGGGCAATTCGCCGATTCCGAACAACGCGACGTACGCGGCAACCAAGGCGTTCGTCAACACGTTCAGCGAGTCGTTGCGCGGCGAGCTCAAGCGTGCGGGTGTGAACGTCACGGTGCTTGCGCCTGGCCCGGTTCGCGAGACCCTGCCCGTCGAGCACGAGCAGTCGCTGGTGGAGAAGGTGATTCCGGACTTCCTGTGGATCTCGACCGAATACACCGCGAAGCGCTCGCTGGATGCGTTGGAGCGCAATAAGATGCGGGTAGTGCCCGGTGTGACGTCGAAGGCGATGTCGGTCGCCAGCGGGTACGCCCCCCGCGCGATCGTCAGCCCGATCGTCGGCGCGGTCTACAAGAAGCTCGGCGGCGACTAACGGCGACTAACTTCTCGCCGCGAAACTGGGGGCACCTCCCGCGAAACGGAATTTCAGCAGGCCTCTACTCGAACTTCCGCTGCTGGAATTCCGTTTCGCGACAACGTCAGCGGCGGCGGCCCGTGCCGAAGATGCTGCGGGTGATCTCGCGGCCGAGAACGGTGCCCGCCGAACGCATCGCGCTCTTGAACGCCGGGCTGCTCATCATCTTGTCGAACATGCCGGGCTCGGCCGCCTTCTTCGCCGTGACCGTGCCTTCGGCGCTCGCCTCGCCCTGCGGCGGCACGTAGACCGGCGGCGGCAGCGACGGGTCGCCCGCGGGCGCCTGCTGCTCCGGCGGCGCCAACCGGGCGTTGAGACGCTCGTAGGCCGACTCGCGGTCGACGGTCTGGCCGTACTCCGCCTGAAGCGGGCTGGCCTGTGCGGCGGCCTTGATCGCGTCCGGGCCGATGGTGTCCATCAGCGAACGCGGGGCACGCATCCTGGTCCACGCCACCGGCGTCGGCGCACCCTTCTCCGATAGCACCGTGACTATCGCCTCGCCGATACCCAGCGACGTCAGCGCCGACTCCAGGTCGTACACACTGGTTTTCGGGTAGGTGCGGACGGTCTTGGACAGCGCCTTCTGGTCATCCGGGGTGAACGCGCGCAGGGCGTGCTGAATCCGTGCGCCGAGCTGGCTGAGCACATCGTTGGGCACGTCGGTCGGCAGCTGCGTGCAGAAGAAAACGCCGACGCCCTTGGACCGGATCAGCTTCACGGTCTGCTCGACCTGCTCGAGGAACGCCTTGGACGCGTCGGTGAAGAGCAGATGCGCCTCGTCGAAGAAGAACACGAGCTTGGGCTTGTCGATGTCGCCGACCTCGGGCAGCGTCGTGAACAGGTCGGCAAGCACCCACATCAGGAACGTCGAGAACATCACCGGTCGAGCCGCCTGGTTGCCCAGCTCGAGCAGGCTGATGATGCCGCGGCCCTGCGGGTCGAGGCGGAGCAGATCCTTCGGCTCCAACTCGGGCTCGCCGAAAAAGGTGTCGGCGCCCTCGGCCTCGAGGTTGACCAGCGCGCGCAGGATCACGCCCGCCGTCGTCGGCGACACGGCACCGAGGTTCTTCAGCTCGGGCTTGCCCTCGTCGCTGGTGAGAAATTGGATCACCGCACGCAGATCCTTGAGGTCCAGCAGCGACAGGCCCTTCTGGTCGGCCCAGTGGAAGATCAGGCCGAGAGTCGACTCCTGAGTAGCGTTGAGCCCCAGCACCTTCGACAGCAGAATTGGCCCGAAGCTGGAGATGGTCGCGCGCACCGGCACACCGATCCCGGAGGTGCCGAGCGACAGGAACTCGACCGGGAAGGCCGTCGGCGTCCAGTCGTCGCCGGTGTCCTTGGCGCGCTGCTGAGTCTTGTCGTTGTCCTCGCCCGGTCGCGACAGGCCGGAAAGGTCGCCCTTGACGTCGGCCATCAGCACCGGAACGCCTGCGGCGGAGAGTTGCTCGGCGATCACCTGCAGCGACTTCGTCTTGCCGGTGCCGGTTGCGCCCGCGACGAGTCCGTGGCGGTTGACCGTGGCCAGCGGGATACGCACCTGCGCGGTCGGATCGACGGCACCGTCAACGACGACGGTGCCGAGTTCGAGCGCCTGACCCTCGACGGCGTAACCGGCGGCGATCTGCTGGGCGGGGGTTGCTGTCGACTCGGTCGTCATGGATCGAACATTACTGTGCGAACCCTGCCGCGGTGGGTGTGGTGGGGCCCGTGACGGCCGTGGGCCTAATGTTGGTTGCTGTGCGTGACGAACTGGTGTGGATCGACTGTGAGATGACCGGCCTGGACCTGAAGTCCGACCGGCTCATTGAAATAGCGGTCCTGGTGACCGACGCCGACCTGAACATCCTTGGCGAAGGCATCGACGTCGTTATCCACGCTCCCGACGACGCGCTGTCCGGAATGATCGAGGTCGTCGCCCAGATGCACGACCGATCCGGGCTCACCGAAGAGGTCCGCGCGTCGACCATCGACGTGCCTGCCGCAGAAGAGATGGTGCTGGACTACATCCGCGGCCACGTCAAGCAGGCCAAAACGGCGCCCCTGGCCGGCAACTCGATCGCCACCGACCGCGGCTTCATCGCCCGCGACATGCCTGCGCTCGACGACTATCTGCACTACCGGATGATCGACGTTAGCTCGATCAAGGAGCTGTGCAGGCGCTGGTATCCGCGGATCTACTTCGGTCAGCCGGAAAAAGGCCTGGCCCACCGAGCGCTGGCCGACATCCACGAGTCGATCAACGAACTGCAGTACTACCGCCGCACCGCGTTCGTTGCCCCGCCGGGGCCGTCGACCAGCGATATCGCCGCGATCTCCGCCGAGCTGGGCCCGGCAAGCGCCGACGCCGACGGAATGGATTCGGCTGCCGAGGGCACAAGCGGCTAATATCGACGGGCCGCATGTGCGGCGATGGTGGCTGTAGTTCAGTTGGTAGAGCACCAGGTTGTGATCCTGGCTGTCGCGGGTTCGAGTCCCGTCAGCCACCCCGGACAAGTCGGAGGGCTTTTCAGCCCTCCGACTTTTTTCTTTCGCCGCGCCTCGACGTCGGGCGACCTAGGCTCCGGTCAAGATCGCCATCCGGCAAGGAGTGCCTCATGAGCAGCATTGCCAGGATCGCGTCGCTCACCACGTGCGCCGCCATCGTCGTGGCGGGATGCTCGTCGCCACCATCGACGACGGCGGAATCGGATACCACGATGACCACAACGGCTACGTCCGCATCGGCCTCACCCGCGCTCAAGCCCATCGATCAGGCAGCGCTTCAGGCCGTCGTGGAGAAGGCGACCAAGGAGATGCTCGTGCCGGGGGCGATCGTCGCGATTCGCACACCGCAGGGCAGCTACACCGCGGCGGTCGGCACTACGGAGTTGGGCAAGCAGACGCCGCCCGATACGGCCACGCACTTCCGGATCGCGTCGAACTCCAAGACCATGACCGCCGCAATCGTCGTGCTGCTGGCCCAGGACGGCAAGCTCAAGTTCAGCGACCCGGTGTCCGCCTACGTTCCCGACGTACCCAACGGCGACAACATCACCGTCGCCGATCTGCTGAAGATGCGCAGTGGGCTGTACAACTACACGAACGCGCCGGAGCTCTCCGCCGAGTTGGACGCGGACTTCGCAAAGGCCTGGACACCTCGGGAGGCGCTGGCGATTGCTTTCGCGCATCCGCCGAACGACCCGCCCAACACGACCTACGAGTACAACAACACCAACTACGCGCTGCTCGGGTTGATCGCAGAGAAGGTCGGTGGCCGTCCGTTGGAGGATCAGTTCCGGGACCGGCTCTTCGGGCCGTTGGGTCTGCAGCAGACGTCATTACCCGCCGTCGGCGACACCTTGATCCCGGCGCCGTACTCCCATGGCTACATGTATGGGGGCTCGGCCTATGCGATGGTCGACGATCCGTATCCCGCCGACATCAAGGCGGCCGCCAAGGCGGGCACGCTCCAGCCCATCGACTACACCACCCAGAACCCGTCCTACGCCCACGCGGCCGGCGGCGTCATCTCCACGGCCGACGACGTCACGGCCTGGATTCGGGTCCTGGTGTCGGGCAAGGTGTTCAACGCCGACATTCAGCGGCAATGGCTGGAAAGCGTGCAGGCCGAGGATCCGGAGAATCCCGACGGGCAGAAGTACGGGTATGGCATCTCATATCAACGGTTCGGCCCGACAGCCGCAATGTACTACCACGGCGGCGAAATGCCCGGCTTCAACTCATTTATGGGCTATGACCCGGATAACGATGTGTCCCTGGCCATTTGGACCAACCTGACCATTTCGCCCGACGACAAGACGACTGCGCAGGCCCTTCTACCGACCATGCTCGACGAGATCTACACGGGCCTGGAGCTCGCACCAACGCCGACTCCGACCACCACGAGGTGACTCGAAAAGAGTTGAGCCGTTAGATGTTCGCGTTACCCGCGCGCCACTGGTCCCACGGGATGTTCCAGTCGCCGAGACCGTCCTCTCCGGGCAGGATCGAGCCCACGGTGTTGACAATCTCGACGATGTCACCGCGCTTGGTGTTGTTGAAGAACCATTGCGCATTGCTTGTGTTGACATTCAGGCAGCCGTGGCTGACGTTGCTGTAGCCCTGGCTGCCGACCGACCACGGTGCGGCGTGCACATAGATGCCGCTGTAGGAGATCTGAGTGGCGTAGTCCACCTCAGTGCGGTATCCGTTGGGCGAGTTCGACGGCACACCGTAGGTCGACGAGTCCATCACCAGGTGACCGAACCGGTCGCCGACGATGTAGGTGCCGTTGTTGGTGGGCGTGCTGTTCTTGCCCATTGAGATCGGCATGGACTTGACGACCTCGCCGTTGCGCCGGACGGTCAGCGTCTTGGTGCTGTCGTCGGCGGTCGCGATGACTTCATCACCGATGGTGAAGTGCGTCGTGACGTTCTCCTGGCCGAACAGGCCGTCGCCGAGGTCGACGCCATAAGTGTTGACGGCGACGTCCACGGTGGTGCCCGGCTTCCAGTATTGCGCTGGGCGCCAACGCACTTCGCGGTTGTTTAGCCAGTAGAAGGCGCCCTCGACCGGTGGGTTGGTGGTGACGGTGATCGCCCGCTGCGCGGCCAGCCGGTTCGGGATGTTCTCGTCGAAGCGGACCGCGACGGGCTGACCGATGCCGACGGCCTCGCCGTCGTTCGGCAACAGGTACGGCATGGTCAGGTTCTCGGGCGAGTGCGTCTGGAAGGTCATCTGCTGGCTGGCGGCACCACCAAGGCCAAGCGACTGCGCCTGCAGCGTGTAGCGCGTGTTGTAGCCGAGCGGCTCGGTGGTGTGCCAGGTCAGGCCGTCAGGGCTCAGCTCACCAGCGACCGGGATGCCCTCGTCGTCGTTGACCATCGTGACCGATCCGAGGACACCGTCCTCGGCGCCGACCGTCACAGGCTGGTCCACGGTCACGCCCACGGCGCCGTCCTTGACCGATGCGGTGAGCTTGGGCACAAGCAGGTCGCCGAACGGCGTGCCCTTGTCGTTGATGACCTGGGGTTGCGGAGGAGCAGAGTTGGCGCCGCAGGCGCTGATGCCGAAGACCAGGGCAGGCACCACCGCGAGGGCCATCAAACAGGCACGAAAACGACGCGGACGGGCCATGTCTTTGACCTGCCACATACTTTGCTCCAACTCGTAACGGGACGTGCTCATCGGGATTATTGGCAATAGTCTAAGGGCAACCTGAGCCTGAGCGCGACTGCGCTGAGAGTCTCCTCAGGCAGGGGCCCCGAAAAGGGATTTCACCCTCCGCCACAGGGCCTGTTATTGTCGCACACGCGCGCCGTTAGCTCAGTTGGTAGAGCAGCTGACTCTTAATCAGCGGGTCCGGGGTTCGAAACCCTGACGGCGCACTTCAAAGGCCATTTTTGGCGCCGGTGCATTGGCGGTGCGTCTTGAGTCATCGACGGCCTGGCATGCCCAAGTTGATCAGCGCCGATGCGCGCCGAGAAGCCCCGGTCGTCAATCAGGGTCGCCACGCTCTTGCGGAAGCTGTGCGTGGTGACCTCAGGAACGCCGAGCTGTTCGCGCACTCTGCGCCAATCCCGACCGCAGTTATTCGGGTCGCGCCAAGTGCCGGCCGTAGACGGGAACATGATTGTGGGGTGCTCGCCTAAGTACGGCAACCTGCGCCGCGCCGCCAGCATGTCGATGGCGAATCGCGGCAGCGCGACGGTGCGGCGACCCGCTGTGGTCTTGGTCTCGTCATCGCGCACCAACCCCTTGCCGGTGACGCGTACGACCTTGCCGCAGACCGCCAGTGTCCCGGCCGGCTCGTCGTAATCGCTCCACCGCAGCGCCAGCAGCTCCCCGCGACGCAGGCCAGTGGCAATCAGCATGGTGAACGGGTCGGCCAAGTCATGTTCGCGGCAGTAGTCGGAAGCCCTCAGACCGGCCAACAGGTCGCGCAACTGCTCGACGGTCAACGCGGGGGCACCCTTCGGCGGCCGCTTCGACTTGATTATTGCAACATCGCGAACCGGATTGGCGGCAAGCGCATTCGCCATCACCGCTAGCTGGAGAGCACCGCTCAGAATCGTCTTGGCTTGGCGTGCCATCCCGGGTCCGTGGCTGTTGGTCATCGCCCTCAGCGCCGCGTCGATGCGAGCAGGGTTCGCCTCGACGATCCGTACCCCGCCGAGCTTGGCCCGCAGCTTGCCCGCGACCAATTTGTAAGTCGCCTGCGTGGCAGATGAACGTCCATCCTCTGCGAGACGGTCAAGGTGTGCCTCGACCGACGTCATGACCGCTGTGTCGGGCCAATCTCATCAGCTGGCGGTCGGCGGATGGCCAGGGATTCAATGAGCACGTCTTCGGCCAGCTTGCCGTACCGGTCGTGTTCGTCGGCAGGACCGCGCCGCCGCACTTGTCGCGTAACCCCGTCTGTGTCCCGGTAGCGGCACCGCGCTTCCCAGACGCCCCCACCGAGGTACTTCCGGCTGATCTTGCCGCGCTGCGCGATACGCATCGGAGATCTACCTGCCATCGTGGGCCTCGTATCGATGGCGGCCCACACGTCTCAGACCAAGTCGACGATTCTTTTGCGAGATCCGTAAGGAAAGGCGCTTGGCCATCCGACTACCGCGAGTCAGCGTCGGTAATCAAGGCCCGAGGGACGCGCTCATTGGCTCGAATGTTCAAGCTGTGCTGCGCTTCTCGCTCGGGGATTGCTCGCGCTCCCAGTCGATGACGTCGCTCAATCGGTAGCGCACATGTCGTCCTATCTTCGCGTAGCGCGGTCCGGTCCCTTTAGATGCCCACTCGGCAGGCGTCTTCACCGGCACCCCATACCGTTCTGCGAGCTCCCGGCGGGTAAGCCATCGATCTTCGACCAGGTCCTCCATGGCGGTTACTTCCTTCGGTCCGCGCACCAGCGGACAACATCACTGTAAGCACCGCTAGACCCGTCGGTTTCCGCATTATTTGACCGACCCGCGCGCAGGTGCTTGGAGCCGCAAAAGTGCGACTGAGCCATGTCCAGCGGGATGACAATTGAGGCGTTACAGAGAGTTCAACCTCGCTTGATCCCCATGCCCATGCCTGCGACTGGAGCGGAGAACAATGGCAGACCGCGGCGAGAATGAGAGCACTTCCCAGACAGCCGTTAGGGAAATCAACCGGAGTATCAAGGCAGTCAACGCCGAGATCGCAGCACGAAGAAGCGCAACGAACGATGCCGCCACGACGAAAAGGAACCGACGATTCGTCTCCGCAAAGTCCGCCACGCTATCGGAAGCTGCCGACGTCGCGCGTGCCGCGGCACGACAACTGACTGCCGCCAAGGCTCGCGTCCTCGATGATATCGCCAAAGCCGAGGCAGCAGGTTTCATTGTGCAAGAGGACCTTTCGGTAGTCGACTCCATACCACAAGGCACGCGAAGTACGCGCGCCCAAGACCATGCTGCGGCAATAGCGACTGCGGTCACCGATCTCATTGCCCTCGACGAGCAAGTGGCGTCGCGCCTTCGAGCCGCGGCCAAGGCTCTTAAGGACTTGAGCGACAACTGACGCCCTCCGCCGAACCGGTGCAGCGCATCGCGCAACAGCGCCGGGCGGTGATGCCACCGCACCAACGACCCGTCGTTGCTCTCGATGTGCACGGGCCCGTCGTCGTCGACCGCCGCTGTGACGGGGATAACCGCCGACGGCTCGCGCATGGAGTGGTTGAAATGGATCCAGTGAATCTGGTGGCCGGGGCCGCATAAGTCGCACCAGTCATCGGTGCCGGAAAGACCCCAGATTGGTTGAGGCACCGAGACTCCAGACATTTGAGCCTTCCCTCGGGAGGCGCTCTTGCTCGACACCGGTTGGTGTCGGCCGCTTCGTCATCCGAGCCACCCACGAGCATGGGGTTGGCGTGCCGTCCAGTCGGAGCTTGGCGACGGCATCTCGTGAAGCAGATCAACTATACGAGGAGGAACAGGCGACCAGGCGACCTCGCGGTGTTGGATGGCCACGTCGCGGAGATCGTCGGCAACGGAACGATGGTCGAGGCGGGGTGTCGATAGGGGTTCTTTGCTATTGCGCCGGAGCCAAAGTGACCTTGTCCTCTGGCCGTGCGCGGGCTCTGGTCGAAGAATCAGGATGACGTAGCCGCGCACGGGGTTTTTGAGCCCGTTTGTTGCGTCCTGAGGAGAGGTGTTCCGATGACCGAGGCCACGTCAGCCATCCCGTTTTCCGTCTGGCGGAAGATCGCCATGGCTACCTGGCGTCCCAGGACAGACCCGACGATTTCGGCCACGATTGACGTCGAAGCCTCTCAGTTGCTCGGCTACATCGACCAAGTCCGCCATGCCACTGGCCAGCACCTCACCCCGGTGGACCTCGTGGGTCGGGCTGCCGGCAAGGTCGTCGAAGCCCTGCCGGGGCTAAACGGCCGGGTCGTGTTTGGCAGCTTCCTGCCATCCCCCACCATCGACTGCTTCTTCGTTGTATCGCTTCGGACAGATCCGGTGTCCGGAGTCGAGGCAGCCGCGACCGATCTCTCGGGCACCGTCGTGCGCCGCGTCAATGAAAAGCCGCCCTGGGTGATCGCCAAGGAGCTGGCCGATCGTGCTGGCCGCATCCGCCATGACAAGGACCCCCAGTTCAAGCAGATGAAGGCCATGGTCAAGGGGCTGCCGCCGTTGCTGCTCCGCCCGCTGATGGAGGGCATCGGATTCGTCACCGAGAGCCTCCAGTTGCCCCTTCCCTTCGTCGGGCTCGAGGCCCGCCCGTACGGCTCCATACTCGTCAGCAACGTGGGGACCTACGGCCTCGATTCGGCCTCTGCCCCGGTGCCGACGTTCTGCCACGTGCCCATCACGATCCTGCTGGGTGCGGTGGGCGACAAGGTGTTGGCTCGAGACGGTCATCCCGTCGTTCGTCCGGTGCTGCCCCTGACGATCAATCTGGACCACCGGTTCGTCGATGGCTACCAGGCGGCGACGATGGCCCGCATCTTCCGCGAGTACCTGGATGATCCCGCCGCGTTCGACCCGGTGCCTGATCGCATCCCGCCCGGCGAGAGGCAGCACGCCTCCGTGCGGTCCAACGGGAAGAGCCCAGCAGGCGCGCGGGCAGGAAGGCCGAACTAGTCGTAACCCGCGCGTTGAGAGTTGACTCGATGTGGTGGTTCTAAGTAACCGTCATATCGGAGCGAGGTGCCGCCGATGATGGTCAGCGGCGTCGACGATTCTCGACACCGTCTTGTGGTGGATGCGGGTGGTATAACCGCCGCTTCGGTGAATCGGAACTATATGTAGACCGGCGAGCGAAGGCCCGGGTCGGTAGCCGTGCACGAGCCGGATTCGAGTCCGGAACGACGCCTGACGCACATCAGGTTATTTGGCCATGACCTGACCCGTCGGCCGACCGCCACAAGCTGCCGCTGCTCACGCTCGGCGGCAGCCTCCACGATCCGCTGCGCAGTCCGGTAGTTGATCCCGGATGCCTTGGCGGCAGCGTTGATCGACGCGCCATCACGGAGTGACGAGAGCACTGCAACCACCGTGTCGACGGACTGCGTCGTGACGCCGGATGCAATCAGGTCTGATGCAAGGTCTGCATCGTCCTGCGCCACCTCGGCCTGCGCTGAGCGCACTATCTGCGCCGGGTCAAGTTGTACCGATGCCAGGCCCGTTCCTGGTCGGCTTCCACCGTCTGCGCCTGCACGCTGAGCAGAGCGGACTTGTATGACCTCTGGTTCTGCATTCTGCGCAGCCCGCTGCACAGCTGGAGTTTGTGTACCGGTGGAGGTGGTTACGGTGCGGGTGCGCCGGGCCGGTTTGTCCCCGAGCGCCAGCAGCATCAAGGTGCTGACGGCAACTGCTGTGTCGATGATGGCCGGGAAGGCGCCGATGCCGACAGCCAGCGGTGTCGCACCGCCGCCAACGCCGGCCCGGACGCACCACGGCAGGGCAGGTGACCAAAGCCCCAAGGCCACGGTGCCGTTCGCCGCTATCGTCCGGCGAGGCGGCGGCGCAGGATCGACTCGTCCGCACCGACTCACCAGGGCCACTGGCGGGACGAAAGAGGGGGTCATGAAGTCGCTGATCGTTTGTGTGTCGATCTCGAACGGCAACACCCGCCGCGTGGCCGACCGCCTGGCTGAAGTGCTGAATGCCGAGGTCGTCGAGCCCGAGGCGGTCGACCTCGCCGCGCTTCACGAGTACGACCTCGTCGGCTTCGGGTCGGGCATCTACTTCAACGCGGTGCATTCGAGGTTGCGGCGGCTCATCCGTCGCCTGCCCCATGTTGATGGCGGCCGCGCGTTCACCTTCTTCACCAGCGGTGGTCCCGAGGTCCCCCTGGTGGGCTACAGCCGACCGATCCGTCACCAGCTCGCGTCGGCGGGCTTCGATGTGCTCGATTCGTTCTCCTGCCGCGGCCTCGACACGGTCGGCCCGCTGCGGTTCATCGGCGGCGTCAACAAAGGACGGCCGAACGACCGCGACCTCAATCGTGCCGCGGCGTTCGCGCTGCGCCTACGGGAGAGGGTCACGCGCTCGAAGAGCGCTTCCTGATTGCCGATGCCCGTTATCGCCTGCAGATCTCGGGGTATGGCGTGGTGCTGGCCGCAACGGGGCTGGCTGCGTTCGCCGGAACGCTGGCCGCGCCGCCGTTGGCGCGCTGGTACCCCCCGGTGTACTGGTGCCGGCCGCGTTCCTGCCGGCCGCCGCCGCGGCCTACGTCGGCGGCCTGTTCCCGTCGTTGGTGGTGCTGGTGTGCTGCGTGAGCGTGGTGGCCTTCGCCTTCCAGATACTGAAGATCTCCGTGGACGCGTTGGTCGGCGGCACCGCCCGTGACGCGGTGCGCGGTCGCGTGTTTGCCGTCTACGACGTGCTGTACAACGTGGCGTTCGTCGTCGCCGGGCTGGCCATGGTCCCCGAGGACCGGCGGCGCGGCGGCGCGCAGGAGGTACTGCACGCCGGCTCGCTCACCATCGGACCGTTGATCAGCTTCGAAGCGACCTTCTCCGACCTGCCCCGCCGCGCGGTGCAACTCGGCGCCCAGATGCTCGTATACCAGAGTTCCACCTCGACGTTCCAGGGAAGTTGGGCGCAGCCACAGTTGGCCAGCCAGGTTGCGATACACGCCGTCGAGGTGGGCCGCCCGGCGGTGCACACCGGGTTGTCCTGCGATAGCGCGGCCTTCGACGTGCGGGGCCGCCAACTCGCCTGGTGTGCGTCCACATACCGCGGGGGTCTCCTCGATGAGCTTCATGCCGCCCCCTCGATCAGACGTCAGGTGTTACCGCGCAGCGCCAGCCCTCTTGACCATGCGAGAAGCGAAGCTCGTTGCGCGATAACGCCTTTGGCACGGGCACCAACCTGGGTCGGCGTGCTTGCGTCGACCATCGTGAAGTCGACGTCGACGCCGCCGTCTGTGCCTGTCAGAGTGAGATTAACCTGCGCCTCGCCGGCGGTGTCCAGTAAGTAGATGGCTTCCTCGAGCACGGCGACGAGCAGGTCATCGTGGCTTGTCACCGGTCAGCCGGCGCGGGTACGTCCGCTGCGGATGAGCCGGCAATGTATCCAGAAGGCTCTCGACGGTGCTGATGTCTCCGGCGCGGTTGGGTACCCACGCCTCGATCCGCAGATCCGCCGTATGCGGCACATGACCTGATCTGTTGTCCGCCATGGCTCTGCAGCGGACTACCGTCCCCGGGCAGGGCTCAAGTGGTCGATGAACCAGTCGCGGGCCAGCACGGCGACTTTCTCGAGCGTGCCGGGTTCTTCGAATAGATGGGTGGCGCCCGGGACCACGGTGAGCTCGCATACGCCGGGCATCGCGGCCTGTGCTCGTCGATTCAGTTCCAGCACCACGTCGTCGCGTCCGCCCACGATCAGCAGCGTCGGCGCGTGGACTTTGGCCAAGGACTCACCGGCGAGATCGGGCCGGCCGCCGCGGGAGACCACCGCGCTTATCTTCACCATGGGATTGGTGGCCGCGACGAGGGCCGCACCCGCTCCCGTGCTGGCGCCGAAGTAGCCGACCGGCAGGGATGCGGTGTCGGGTTGGCCAGCCAGCCAGCCGGTGACATCGACCAGCCGGCGTGCCAGCAGCTCGATGTCAAAGACGTTGGCGCGGTTGCGCTCTTCGTCCGGCGTGAGCAGGTCAAACAGCAACGTGGCGATTCCGGAACCATTCAGCACGTCGGCGACGTAGATGTTGCGCGCGCTGAACCTGCTGCTGCCACTGCCGTGAGCGAAGACGACGATGCCCCTTGGATGTTCGGGAATGGTCAAGTGCCCGGCCACCACCACCGGTCCGGCCGCCACCTCGACCTCTGCATCGCGCAGCGGCGGGTCGGCAGCACTCGTGCTGGCGGCGACACCCCGAAAACCGTCGCGGGCCCGAGCCAGCAGCGCGACAACCTCGTCGTCCGAGGTCTGGGTGAAGACGCGATAACCCTGCCCCACCGCGAAGAAGAACGCGGGCGTCTCCAAACACACCACGTCGTCGGCGTAACCGGCAAACCCCTCGACGATGTCGTCCGGGCCGATCGGAACCGCCAACACGACCCTGCTCGCGCCCTGAGCGCGAGCGACCTGACACGCCGCCTTAGCAGTCGCTCCGGTCGCGATCCCGTCGTCGACGAGTACGGCGACTCGCCCCGCCAGCGAGATCTGGTCACGCCCGCTGCGGAAGCGTTCCGACCGGCGTTGCAGCTCAACCCGCTGCTCGCCTTCGACCGCGTCCATGTCATCGCTGCCAAGGTCTGCCGCACGCACGACGGAGTCGTTGATGACCCGCACGCCGCCCTCACCTATGGCGCCGAAGGCCAACTCGGGCTGAAACGGCACACCGAGCTTGCGCACCACAAGAACGTCAAGCGGCGCCTGCAGCGCCTTGGCGACCTCGAACGCCACCGGCACCCCACCCCGTGGCAGGCCAAGAACAACGACGTCCTGTCCGCGCAAGAAATCCAGGCGGTGGGCCAATTGGCGTCCGGCGTCGACACGACCCTCGAACAGCTTCATCCCCAGAGTGTGTCTCGCGCGACGGCGCGCCGATAAGAGAACTAGGTCCTTCATCCGGCGGATCGCCTCCCGTGCCTGCCGGGCAACCCGATCACTCTTCTCGGGCACGATTACGCGCGGTGTGGGTGAACAGCTGCCGGTGCAGGTTGTCCATCGCGTCGTCTTCTTCGCGCAGGCGGCAGCATTTTCAGGATCGCGAGACAGCAGCACTTGCTGGGCGCTGTGGCCCAATTCGATTGCCACCCTGCCTATTCCAGGAAAGCAGTCACTGGCTTCCTCGGCAAGCGCGTGCCGGGGCGGCGTCGGGCGATCTTGGCCACATGCACACGGCCAACGCGTTCGTGCGGTCCACGTCGGCGACGATCTGAATGGAGCTGACGATGGCCCGTGCTGCATCGCCACCCCGGCCAGGCTTGTCAGGGCTGGTCGGGTGGCGCCCAGCTGCTGGCCTCGGCTTGCCGGGCGCTTCGGCCCTGGCGCATCATCTGCTCCAGTCTTGGGGGCAGGGTGTTGGGGAGGTCGAGCACGACCTCGAAGGGTGCCGCGTCTCCGGTCCGGTCGGGGTGAGTCTGGCCGAAGCGGTGTCCGGCGGCTCCGGCCTCGACAACCTGCGCGATCGCCTCCGGGGTGGCCGGACGGCCCTCCCCGAGGAATTTCTTGAGTAACTCTCGCTGGTCGGTGTGGTCGGGCATACCCGTCATCGTCGCACGGTCATGCGCAGGGAGAGCAGCCTGAGGGTCGGCAAGTTGAAGGGCTACTTCATGTGTCCCTCGTAGCCCAGCGATGCCGCCATGGCGCGGTGCGATGCCGACACTCGCGGTAGCTTGCCTCGACGCCGTGTGCGGGCTTGAGCAGTACACCTGAGACCGTCGGGCTCCGCAGTAGATGAAGGGCCCTTTGCCTCTTCCTGGCTGGGCGCTTCGAGGTCAATCGTGGTGAACAGCCTTCGGAAGGAACCCGTTTTAGAAGGGGGGACTGTCATGGTCGAGCGAGTGGACGCGGCGGTCATCGGAGCCGGGCTTGGCGGGTTGGCGGCGGCGGTGACTCTGGCCGGTGGCGGATTAAAAGCGGTTGTGCTGGAGCAGACCTGACCAGGGAGTGAGGCGATGACCGTCTTCATGACCGGATTTCCCGGCTTCCTCGGCAGCGCGTTGCTGCCAGGCATCCTGCGGCGCACGGATGGCGCGGCAATGTGCCTGGTGCAGTCCAAGTTCGCCGCGGAAGCAAAGCGTCGTGTGTCCGAGCTCAGTGCCGTCGATCCCTCGTTGCAAGAGCGGATTCACCTCGTCGAGGGCGATATCACGCAGCCCGGCCTGGGCCTTGGCAGCGACGCTGTCGACGGAGTCACCGAGGCGTGGCACCTCGCGGCGGCCTACGACCTGGCGGTGACCCGTGAGGTGGGAGTCCGGGTCAACGTCGACGGCACGCGCAACATCCTTGACGCACTCGAGCGCTGCTCGACGTTGACGCGCCTGCACTACTTCAGCACGTGCTACGTCAGCGGCCGCTACGCCGGTCCGTTCGGCGAGGACGACCTCGAAGTCGATGCGCCGTTCAACAATTTCTACGAGGAGACCAAGCACCTCGCGGAGGCAACCGTGCGCCGGCAGATGGCCGCCGGGATGCCGGCCACGATCTATCGCCCCTCCATCGTCGTCGGCGACAGCCGCACGGGTGAGGCGCAGAAGTTCGACGGACCGTACTTCATCATGCAGTGGCTGTTGCGCCAGCCGCGGCACGCCATCCTGCCGGTGGCGGGCGACCCCACGATGACGCGGGTGAACGTCGTCCCGCGCGACTTCATCGTCGATGCGGTGAGCTACCTCAGCGGCCAAGCCGTCTCCAACGGCCGGACCTACCAGCTCGCAGATCCGCAACCGCTCACCGTCGACGAGATGACGGACGCACTCGCGCAGGCCACCGGCCGACAGCTGACGAAGGTTCCGTTGCCCAGGAAACTCGCGAAAGCGTCACTCGCCCATATTCGCCCGCTCTACCGGCTGATGCGGATCCCACCCGAAGCGGTGGACTATTTCGCCCATCCCACTCACTACTTGACCGACCATTGCCGTGCCGACCTCGTCGGCAGCGGGATCGAGCCACCGCCGTTCCGCAGCTACGTCGATCGGCTGGTGGAATTCATGCGCAGTCATCCCGACCTTGGCTCGGCGGCGATGTTCTGAAGGTATCGGCACCGACCCGTGGCCGGTGATCTTCGGCGCGCCGGTGCCAACAGTCACGGGGCGACGTCGCCGTCGAGGACGAACTCGTTTGGCGCTACTTGACCCCGGGCAGCCGGCGCAATGCTCGCAGCCCGGTTGTCATGATCCGCGCGTACCGGTCGGCGGGCATCCATGTCGGCGCGCCGACGGGCACCAGGCGTTCCGTCGCGATGGTCTGCGATTCGGTGTATTTGAGGATGCCGTGCTCGCCGTGGCGGCGTCCGACTCCGGAGTCCTTCATACCTCCCATCGGGGCGTCGACCGACCCCCACGCGGCGGCGTAGGCCTCGTTGACGTTGACGGTGCCCGCCTGCAAACGGGTGGCGACTCGCCGACCCCGTTCCGGGTCAGACGTCCAGACACTGAAGTTGAGGCCGAAGGCGCTGTCGTTGGCCTTCTCGATCGCCTCCTCTTCACTGTCAACGGGGTAGAGGGAAACCACGGGCCCGAACGTTTCGTCCTGGAAGGCCGCCATTCCCTCGTGCACTCCCGACAGGATCGTCGGGTCATAGAAGTACGGGCCGATGTCGGGCCTCGCGCGGCCCCCGGCGAGCACGGTGGCGCCCTTGCCGACCGCGTCATCGACATGATGAGCGACAGTCTTGAACTGCGCTTCGGAGATCAACGAGCCCATGTCCGCCGAATAGTCAAGTGCCGGCGACAACTTCATCGCTTTCGTCGCCGCCACGAATCGTTCGACGAATTGGTCCCACAACGTCGTCGGCACATAGATGCGCTCGATCGAAATGCACAACTGCCCGGTATTGGAGAACGACGCCCGCAGCGCGCCGGTCGCGGCTTTGCCGACATCGGCGTCGTCGAGGACAAGCAGCGCGTTCTTCCCGCCCAGCTCCATCGAGTAGTCGATCAGCCGCCCCGCGGCCTGAGTGGCGACCTTGCGGCCCACACTGGTGGATCCTGTGAACATCAGGAAATCTGCTTGCTCGATAATCGGTGTGCCCAGCTCGGAGCCGGGGCCCGTGACGATCTGGACGAGGCCGGGTGGCATCCCGGCTTCCTCGAGCAGCCGCACCGCCCACAACGCTGAAAACGGTGTCCGGTCGTCGGGCTTGGCCAATACGGCGTTGCCGGCCACGATCGCGGGAAGCGCATCGCTGATGCCCAGCGTCAGCGGATAGTTCCACGGCGAGATCACCCCAACCAGGCCCTTGGGTTGATGGTGTTCCCAAACTTCGGTGAGCAGTAGCAGCACACCCTGTCGACGCTTGGGACTGAGGTAGTCGGCGGCTGTGTGGGCGTAGTAGCGCGCGGTCAGACACACATCGCAGACCTCTTCAAACGCGTGTCGGCGTGCCTTGCCGTTCTCCAACTGGATGATGTCGAGGACTTCCTCTTGACGTTGCAGCACAAGATCGTGGAAGCGCAGCATGACCTCGGCTCGCTCCCGTATCGGCCGCGCAGCCCATTGCGGCTGCACCGCACGGGCGCGTCGGGCGGCCTCCACCACGTCGGCGCGGGTACAGTGCGGCACCTGCCCGAGCGGCTCGCCCGTCATCGCATTCGTGATGTTCCGGCTGGGCCCCGACTCGGCGACTTCCACCCGCCGCGCTAGGGTCTCCAACAGCGAGCCGACGTCTCGGGTGTTTTCCGCCCGATTCTTTTCGCGAAGCATGCTCATGATGTAGTTCTCCGTTGATCAACGAGATGGCACTGCGTTCCTAAGCGCGGTCTCTCTGTGACTGTTTGACGGCATAGCCATCGATGTTCCATTGGCCCGCGGTTTCGTAGCTCTGGATCTCCGAATGGCTGCGGTGCTTGCGAGACCAGTCGTGATTAGGCTCGAACGAGCACTCCGGAATACGTGTTGTCCCACTCCGCCGAAGCCCGTCCCGATGGGTGACGCCTTGTCGTTTTCGCGTCTCATCTGTCAAGGCCTCTCTAGTTCGCCGCCTTGTCCGAAGTGATCCCTGAGTTCGCGGACCGGCTCTACATGTCAATCCCCGATCGAGGAATAGCCCGGTAAGAAGCGACGGTACGCACCGACGCGCGAAGCAGGAAAGAGGACAATGGCACTGATCGGACACGGCTGCGCAGACCGTGGCGAGCGGATAGCCACCGACATCGTCGATCTGGCTCACTGGGGGTCGACGAGGTTGGGCATCGCCTCATCGAGGGTGTCAAACCCAGTTGGTGGGCCAGCGGTGACACGGTGCGACTCCGACGGCGATCACGGTGAAGGTGCGTCGTAGTGCGTGTGAGTCGATGTGCCGCAGCGGCCGGCGCGATTAGGGTTTGCCTTATGTCATTGCGTGCGGCGATGCTGCCGCCTCGATTCGACCGGTTTCCCTCGCTAAGCAGCATCACCGTAAGCCGCGTTCCGGAACGGCGATGAGCACCTCGAACCGCCCTGGACGGGCGGTGGTGGGCGTTGCGAAACGACTGGTTGCCGCCTATCGGCAAACGGGAGCGGACCTACCGTTCGGCGACCCGTTGCCCTCGCACGGCTGCGAGATGGAAGGCTGGTTTTGGCGCATCACCGATTCCGCCTCCGGTCGGGTCGTTGTGGCGCTTTGCAGCGTGAACCAGCACCCGGACGGAGACTGGGCCACGGTCGCGGTCGCTTTGCACCCCGGCGGCATGGTGCGGGCCGCCGCGCTGGATGCAGCCCGAGCGGAACGGTCCCGATTCGCAGTAAGCGCCGGGACGGCCCCGCCAGCCGCTGTCGCAGCATCAGTCGATCAGCTCCGGGTGGAGCTTGATGACGTACACCTCGGGCTCCGATTCGCCGATCCGTACGTGTGGCCCAAGGCCTTGGCTGGCGGCGGGCTCTTCTCGTCGATCCCGTTCCTCAACCAGTACTGGCATCCCTACCGCCTCGGCGGCACAGCAACCGGCACCGTTGAATTCAATGGCGGACACTGGTCATTCGACGCTGCCCCGCTCTATGCGGAGCGCAACTGGGGTGCGGGTTTCCCCGAACGGTGGTGGTGGGGTCAGGCACACGACTTCGGCGGCGCTGACGTGTCGGTCGCGTTTTCGGGTGGCCTGCTGCGGCTCGGGCCGATTCGTCGGGATGTCGCGGGAGTGGTCGTGCGGCTCGGTGACCGAGTGATCCGCGTTACGCCGCCCGCCCCGGTACGGTCCCGGGTGGGCGAGGGACAGTGGACCGTGCGGGCCAAGTCGCCGCGTTACCAAATCGAGCTGGACGGGGACGACGCAGGGCTGAAGCCGCACATCCTCCCTGTGCCGCTGCCCGCCGAGCGCCGCAACGTCGACACTGACTTCGAACACCTGGCCGGCCGGCTCCACTGCGTTGTGCGTGAGTTTGGCCGGGTCGTATTCGACGGCAGGTCGGAGCTGACCGGTCTTGAAGTCGGGAGCCTGCCGGACCGTTCGTGAGTGGGGTTTCCCGCGCCGCGGCCAATCGTCGCGCTCGCCTGCGATGAGCCAATAGTCTTGTGTCACCACGACGCGATGAATATGCCCGCGGCACCTACGCGGTGGTGGAGTACGAACTGCCCGGGTCGAAAGTCGAGTAGTGGAGGTCTAAAGACCCTCGACCTGGAAATGGCGTCCGCGCAAATATCGAAAGACCAATTCATTGCACGGGAGCGGCGAAAATGATTCTGAAATTGATGTCCAGGCTGACGGTCACCGCGGTCGCCACGGTCGGGCTGTCGGTGCCCGCCGTTGCGGTGTCCACTCCGCTGGCGTCGGCGCTGCCTGTCCTGCGGGGCTCGTGCTCGCAGACGATGCCGGCCGATTTCTCGCCGTCGCCGAGCTGCGACAGCGAGAAGCAGCTGTGCATGTCGGCCAGCGTCCAAGAGGGCATCTACGGCGAGCAGTACGTGCCGCCCGACGCCGTCGCGATGTGCATGGAGGCCTACCGGGACTGCATCAATGCGAACTCGGACTCGGACTCGGGCTCAGACGCGGTGGGCTGAGAAGCTGGTGCCGTAACTCTGAACTGGTTGCGGCCTCTGGCGCTGTGCGCGGTGTGGCTGACGATGAGCGGCTGCACCAGCGGAGCCGCCCCAACGGCCGCGGCGCCGCCCGCCGACCAGATCGTCTTCATGGTGCGCTCGCCGGGAGGTATGGTTCCGCCGGCCTATTACGTGATGCAGGCCCCGTCGCTGGTCATCTACGGAGGACGGGACTGTGACCATCCGTCAGGGACCGGGGCAGTGGCGAATGACTCACAGCGGCAGTTGTTCAGGGGAAGAGTCCGGCACAGACTCGGTATCGGAGAGCGGCTCCGTCACCTTGGAAAGTATTTGAGTAATCCGCTGAACGATGGGGGCAGTTAGCCGCCTGATGCCGTCGGCTGCGTAGGCCACGCGAAGGCATCGACTCCCCAATCGACCTTCTGCGACATGCTGTTCTTCTCATCGGTAACGATGAGGGAACCTCCAGGTGCGAGGTAGCCGACGAAGTCACCTGCCCCCCAAACCGGCCCCTGGCCGTCGGCTGTGACGGCGGTGACCGTCGTGCGTGGCATCGACGTGCCTGGATCGAGAACGTCGATCACCCTCGACGAATTGTCCGCGCCCTGCGCGGTGAAGGCCACGCCACCGGAATTGAGTGCCGCGATGTCACTAAAGAAGGACCCAGGACTGGCAAACAGCGGAACAGGACCGGCGGCGGGCGCGCCGAGAGCGGCGACAGAAAAGATGCCGCCCGTGCGGATCGCGAACGGGATCTCCGTGAATTGCGGACCGGAGGCATCCCCGTTCGCAAAGAGGATCGTTTGACCATCCTTGCCAAAGGTCACCGACATGGCGTTAGCGTCCTGCACGACAGGCACAGACGCTGCACCCACCTGGAGGACATTGACGGATACAGGGCTTACGTCGCTGCGAGCGTTCACCCATGCGATGTGACGGCCATCAGGCCCCCATGCATAGGCAGTGCCCGCGTCCAAGTCCTGCTGATCCGCTGCCACCGTGCCGCTATCGCTGGCCGCAACGACAAGACGGCCACCCCCCACGCTGCCGCTGCTCTGATTGTCGAGGAAGGCAATCTGCTTCCCGCCGGGCGACCAGCGAGGACTGACGATCATCGAAGCCGCACCACCTGTCGCCGCCGATGGCAGGGCGGCGGGGTCAACGAGCCGCCGCGGGGTACCCACCGGTGCAAGCCCCGGCGAAAGATCGAGCACCCACAGCTCACCGCCGTAGTCGGAAGCGTTGGCCTTACGGACGAATGCCACGTGCGCGAGGTCCGGCGACGGTGCCGGCTGGGTGTCCGCCGGGCCGTCGGTGAGTTTTCTGCCCGGAGTTCCTGCGGGATCACTGACATACAGCGAACCGGCCTTGGCGTAGAACAAGGCCGTTGGCCGCCCAACCTTCGGTGCGACCGGGATCGAAGGCGTGACCGTGGGCGCGGCGACCGGAGGGGCCTCGGGCATCGGGTTGCAGGCAGTAAGAGCAAAGACCACACAGAGCCGCACGAACCAATCAGCACGACGCCGCACCATGGAGGCCACATTAAGGCAGGCACACCAAGCGCGCCCCGCCGTCAACCAAAGTATTCGGCCCGGCCGCAGGGAACCCGAACGGCATCCGCGGCATGGTGGCACCCGGCGGCGGCGTCTCGAGATCCTCGCCGGAACAACACCGCGACCCCAACCGGCGGGTGTCAGATCTGTTCTCGCACAAGCCGTGCCACCGACTGCGGCATCATGCTTTCCGGTATCTCGCGCGTCGTTTCGCCGGATGCGGTCCTGCGCGTCACGATGTAGGTGTAGCGGTCCGCACCCACATCGCGTGGCAGCGGCGCGTTGCTGTCGAGAATCCGGTCCAAACTCTCACGATCGCCCGCGTCCATTGCGTCCGCTGAAACCCTGCCGTCTGCAGGCAATCCGGCAAGGCCGCCACGCCGCTCGATGATGTACTCGTCCATTGGCGCCACCCTGTTTTACGAACCGACTCACGACCTCGGACTACGCGAGGCCGACCTGCTTCCACGCATCGTCCACGGCACTGTATACAGCGGGTTGCGACGCGAACAACGACTTGGCGGCCTTTCGCGTCAGGTTGGCGAACGCCTTCATCTTCGTGTTCGGGTTGGCCTGTGGGCTGGTAAGGGCGGCGTACCACACCTTGCCCGCCTTCTCCCAGGACCGTCCACCGATGGCCGTTGCGGCCAGATAAAAAGCGTGATTGGGGATGCCGCTGTTGGTGTGCGGATCGCCACCCGGGACGTAATTGCTGTAGTGCGACGGCTGTTTCGCGAGACAATGCGAAGCGCCCGGGTCCGCCATGTCGCGCAGGCACGTGTATCCCTTTGCTTGGGCCTTCGGGCCCATGATGTCCGCGCCAATCAGCCAATCGGCTTGGTCAACGGTCTGGTGCTTTCTCCACTGCCGGAACATCGAGCCGAACACGTCCGAAACACTTTCGTTCAGACCACCGGGCTCATTGGTGTAGTTCAAGCCAGCCGTAAATTGGGTGACACCGTGGGTCAACTCGTGGCCGATTACGTCGTTGGACGTCGTGAAGTCAATGAAGATCTCACCGTCGCCGTCCCCGTAGGTCATCTGGTTGCCGTTCCAGAACGCGTTCGAAAAGCGCACGTCATAGTGGATCGACGAGAGGAGGGTCATGCCCGCGTCGTCGATCGAGTTGCGCCCGAAAATCTGCTCATAGAAATCGGCCACCGCAGTGGTTTCGTCGAACGCATTCTTTGCAGTGACATCCGACGACCCGCCCGGGTTCAGCACCGGCGCCCCAGGCAACGATTGGGTGTTCTTGCAGTCAAACACCGCCACCGCCGGCGTCACCGCGAGCTGGGCGGGAGCCAGTTCTCTGGACCGCACGGCGGATCGAGCGGCTTTGTTGTATTCGGACCGCAGGTTGCGCCATACCGGATCCAGCGCGACGGTGTCGCGCAGCGCCTGACGAGACTCATTTGAAAGCGACTTGTCGGCGGCGAGCTTCTCGAGCACATCCGTCGGAATAATGAAACAACCACAGCCCTTATTCATGCTGCCCTCCCGGCAATTCGAGCGCCCGGCGGGCGCGTCGTCTTGGACGCATCCAAGTGTTCGCGCCGCCTGCACCGTGGGCACGAGTAGTCGACTACTCGAATTTGGCGGTCTGAGACTCGACCTCGTGAGCGCTCGCCACGGTTGAAAGGCGCTGGGAAATTCCTCATCCGGGAATAGACCACTGAAGTGCGTGATTACACAGCTTCGGTGCGCGAGGTGGGCGCATCGAACAGGCAAGCCAGGATTGCATTCGCAGGGGGTTGACGATGACGCAGATGAGGCGTTGGGGAAGCGTGGTCATGTACATGCCGGCGAGACGGTACTGGTCGAGGGCACCGGCGGTGTTGCGTTATTCGGCATTCAGATCGCCAAACTGCATGGCGCGCATGTGATCGTCTCCGGTAGTGCCAACAAGCTCGAACGTGCCATCGCACTGGGTGCTGATGTGGGCATCGACCGCAGACAAGAGGATTGGGTAGAAGCTGTCCTTGCTGTGACCGGCGATCGCGGCGCCGACCATGTCATGGAACTTGTCGGTGGTCCGCACCTCGGGCAGGCCGTACAGATCACGGCGGTCGGCGGTCACATCTATCAGATCGGCGCCCTCGACGGCTTTGAGGTGTCTGCTCCGGTGATGCCGTTGATGCTCAAAGACATCACCATCCACGGCATCGGAACCGGTCATCGCCGCGCCCTTACCGAACTCGTCGACGCGGTAGATCGAGCCGGGCTCACACCGACGATCGATACCCGCTATCAGATGGCCGATCTGCATGCGGCACTTGATCACCTCGACCGCGGTGCGTTTGGCAAGGTCGTTGTCGAGGTCGCGTAGTCGGCAATGCGCGGGATGGTCAGCAAGGCGGTCCGACGTCGATTTCTCTGGTTGCGATGTCGGTGGACGTCGCGGTCACAGTTTGCTCCGTCCTAGGAAATGAGCAGGAGCGCAGATGTCACGAGCATGACGGCTGCGGTGAGTCCGTGGACTCCCCAGGCGATTGACTTGGGGCCGCCGTTGCCGAGCACGATGGTCGCGTCGGCGAGCGGAATGATCGTGGCGGCCAGTATCACCCAGCCGAGTAGGTGCGTTGCACCCGCGGCCATCAGAATGAGGACGAACAGCCCCGATGCGATGTCGCGGACGCCCTTGACGCTCAGATAAGCGCCGGCGGATCGCTGGCTGAGATCCGGTTGCACACCGTAGCCGGCGGCCGCAGTGCGCGGCGCGACAATGAACCGCGCGCCGATGAATATGATGCCGACGGCTATGAGTCCGGCGAGCGTGTAGCCGATGGTGGTGGCGGTCATGTCGTGCACTCCTGAATCGGTGAGAATGATGTCGGGTCAAGCATCACCGACTGAACGTCGACGATCTCGTCGACGTTGAAGCCGGCCATGTCGGCGGCGAATTCTGGGCTCGCCATGATGTGCCGCGTGAGTTGTTCGGGGTCGGCGCCCTGTGGGTAGCCGATCAGCGCGACAAGTCGATTCTCGCCGCCGCTTCGCTCGGTCCACACACCGTGGGTGGTGACCCCGAATGTCGTGAAGGTCGCCAGGTGGCGTGCCCAGTGAACCGTTGCGTACTGCTGCAGAGCTTCAGGCGATCGCAAGGTGTAGATCCTGAGCTGAAACATCGAATGCTGCGCTCCTCCAGTTGATGTCGGCTGGTATGGGTCTGCGGGCGTGGGCGTGTCAGATCGTCAGCATTACGCAGAGGGCGGCCACTGCCAGACCTTGCAGCATCGCGCGGGCGCCGATGATTCGGTCCCACTTTGCCTGCAGCGCACGGCCGTTCGACAGCGCCTGCCCAGCGTCGGCAGCCGCTGTCAGGCTTCGATTGATGGGTGCGCTCACCTGCGTGTAGAGCACAAGCCAGACCAATAGCAGGACAAGGGCGGCGCCCGCTGCGATGGCCTGTGCCCAGTGTGCGGCCACCGTGGCCAGCACCGCGCCTGTTGCGGTAGCGACGAGCGCGAGCACCCCGGGCACAGGCATTCGCCGGTCTCCGTATCGATGCACGCTTCCCATGACCGCGACGAGGGCACGGTCATCGACCAACCCCAAAGCCGGCCGCAGCACGATCGCGCAAAACACGTCGGTGCCGTAGACCACCGCGGTACCCAGCACCGCAATCAGTGCGGCGGCGCGGGTGATGAGGTCCAAGACCATGTCGAAACTCCCCTCAGTCGTAACTGCTAGCAACGCTAACCCCGGCTTCGTTCCGCGTCAATAGCAGTGCTAGTTTTTCTAGCTGTGATATCATTCACGTATGGCCATCGAGGATCGCCGTGAGCGTGAGAGGGCCGCCCGCCGACGACTGATCATCGCGACGGCCCGCAAGCTGGCCGAGGCCGAAGGCTGGGACGCCGTCACCACCCGTCGGCTGTCCACCGAGATCGAGTACAGCCAGCCTGTGTTGTACAAGCACTTCACTGGCATGGAACAAATCGCTGAGGCCGTCGCCATCGATGGGTTCGGCGAGCTCGCGGATGCGATTCGGGCCGCCCGCTCCCCCGCCGGCACGGCCAGCGACGCCCCCATCCGGATCGCACAGGCGTACCTCGACTTTGCCCGCGACAACCCGGCGGTTTACGACGCGATGTTCACCCGTGCGACAACCTTGCGCTTCGCCGCGCAAGACACACCGCCTCAGCTGACGGCGGCTTTCGCCGAGCTGCGCCAGGGGGTCGGCGTGCTCGCTGACGAGCAGGACGCGGACGCGCTCACCGAGCTGTTCTGGGCCGCGCTGCACGGACTGGTCACCCTTTCCCGTGCCGGCCGACTACGCGCTGGCTACGAGTCCGAGCGTCTTCAACTGCTAGTCAATGAGTTCACCAGCAAACGGGAAACGATGCGCTAGGCACCATCGCAACCTGCAGTTCGGATGACCGCTTAATCAGCGGGTCCGGGGTTCGAAACCCTGACGGCGCACTTCAAAGGCTATTTTTAGTCTCGGCGTTAGGCGTGTGCAACGCTTTTGCACCGCTTATGCGGTCCTCCAGCGCCTCAGCCACCCGCGTATGGATTTGCCGCGCGACATGTAGACGTCTTGAGTCATCGACGGTCTTGCGTGCCCCAGTTGATCAGCTCCGATGCGCGCGGACAGGCCGCGGTCATCAATCAGGGTGGCGACGCTCTTGCGGAAGCTGTGCGTGGTTGAGGACTTCGACGGCGGTGTCGACGCTAACGGATCCGCGCACGGCACCCAGGTCGAAACCATGTTTGTGGCCGACTCAAATCAAAACCCCCCGCCGCAGCTTTCGTCCACGTACATCACGTCATGGAGATCCGCGGCACCCCTTAAATGCGTGGACGCTCCACCAAAAGCACCACCTGATGTCCTGACGCCAGAGGAGGGGACCCCTTTGGCGCCTCTCAATGCTCCATCAGTTTCTCAGGTGCTACCGCCGGAGGTCGTGGCTTTGGAGCCTCATGATGCTCCGTCAATTTCTGATGTCCTGCCCCCGAATGCTGTGACCGCTTTGGAACCGTGATCCGAATAGCTCATGAATAGCTCATTCGGATAGGCCCGGTGTAATTCTGCGTCAGCCACGGCTCAGTTTGGGGCTTCGGCTGTCGCTGTACGAGAAGCGTGCCGGTGTGCGCCTGCTGCGCGAGGTGGGTCAGCTCGTGCGCGAGGAGCCGCTGGCCCGAAACTGTGTCGGGACGGAACTCGCCGGGCCCGAACGCGATATCCCCACCGACGATGAAGGCGCGCGCGTTGAGCGCGGTCGTCGCCACCGCGGCCGCGCGGCCGCGATGCACGCGTAGGTCGCCGAGATCGAAGCCGAGGCGCGGCTCCATGATGCGGCGTACGCCAGGATCGAGGGTCTCCCCTCCGCCGCGCAGGAGGCCATCACCCGACATGGGCGCGAGGGTCGAATTACCGGCGCTCCGCTGGAGAGGCTCGGGCAGCGATGCGGTGCTGCCTTCGCGGCCGGGCTTGCTGATCGGCATTGTCGTCTGCCACATCCGCGACGCCGCTTGATTGCCGATAGCGCGCCGGATCTGTTGGGCCGAGTTCACGTCGGGGCGTCGCAACGGACGGGGTACCGAACGCTTCGCACACGGAGTCTGCTGCGCTGTCGTCGGTGTCTGGGCGAAAGTGCGCATCGTCAGCTACCTTTCGCCAGCCTGGGCCCGATCGAGCTTTGCGCACCGCATGGTGCGTGCGCGTCATCTGTTCGGCCTGGCGTGCATAGACGCGGCTTGGAGCAATTGAGATTGTCGTTTCCGGCTAATGAGTCCGCTAGCGTGGAGGTAACTCATGGAATTTCGCGTTCTATACCAATCACCTTGCCCTTACCGTCATCGTTGAGCCAAACTTCGGTACCCGAGTCACCGAAAACGTTGGTGAGGGCGTAGGTGTATCCTCGCACCCACAATGTGTCAAGTGTGTATGCGTCGTCTTGAGTGCGTTTGCCATTGACCTTGTCCACATACTTCATTTTCGCATCGGGGTGCGACGTATACCAGTTCCTCAACTCCTGTTCGGTGTAGGCACCCGGACCTGGAGGCACGGGCCTGGCTTTACGTGGACGTTCTACTCTGACAACCCTGCCTTTCTTGGGTTCGTCTTTCTTCGGTTGTCTCTGTACAACCCGACTCCCCTTGCTTTGCTGTACCACGTGGGTGGGTTTGGGGATCCGGCCAGGATGAGGCCCAAAGAGAGGCGGAGCCGTACGCACCAGCCTTTGGACTGCTTGATTCCCAATTGTGTGCTGCAAGTGCAGAATCGAGCCGACGTCAGCGCATTGTCCAAAATGTGTCGAAGTGAGTGCCGTAGGCGCTACCGATATCTGAGCTGCTTTCGGTTTCGGTAAGAAAATGCGCATCATCAATCTTCCGTTCCCCTCCGAAGGTGAATAACAGTCTATCCGGAATAGCGCCCTGCCGGGGTCGGCAGCAAGGGGCACCGGCGCGGCTCGTGGGCCTGAATCGCCAGGAGCCCGACGCGGACGCCGACACCGGTCACCAGCACCGCGGTGACCGCTCTGGCGAGCCGATCTACTTGCGCTGCTCGGGGTTTGGCCTGCGAGATCTATGCCCGGCAACGTCCCGCACCGTATCCACACTCCATCGCGATGTCGCCGATGGATAATCCGACCGGCCCTGGCTAGGCTTCCAAGCGAACGAGGAGATGAGCCATGCGCACTTTCTCACCGAAACCGAAAGCAGCTCAGATATCGATAGCGCCTACGGCACTCACTTCGACACATTTAGGACATGGCCGTGAGGTGACCTCGATCCTTCACTTGCAGCGCACGATCGGAAACAAAGCGCTGCAGCGGTTGTGGCAGACCGATGGCGCAGGAGTCGGAGCCGAATTTGCCGCCACTTCTCCGGAAAAAGCCCTCCAGACGAAGCTGGCAATCAACGAGCCTGGAGACAGCTACGAACAAGAAGCGGACCGCGTCTCCGAGCAGGTTATGCGCATGCCGGAGCCACGCGTGCAGCGCACATGCGCCTGCGGTGGCCCGGAGGAATGTGAAGAATGCGGGAAGAATCCGCCGTCGCTGCAGCGCATGAGCGTGGATGTCGCCAGCCCGGCCGTTGGCGGTTTGGCGCCTCCCATCGTGCACGACGTATTGCGTTCGCCTGCTCGGTCGCTCGATCCCCAGACGCGCGCGTTCATGGGACGGCATTTCGGACGCGATTTCGGTCAGGTGCGCATTCATGCCGATCCCGGCGCGTCCCACGCTGCGGACGCGGTGCAGGCTCAAGCCTTCACCGTTGGCGGCGATATCGTCTTCGGCAGCGGCAAATTCGCGCCATCTACGCCGGCAGGACAGAAGCTACTGGCACACGAGCTGACGCACGTCGTGCAACAGGGAGCGGCCCCGGCGGCAGCGACGCACTCACCGGCGGAGGCGCCGAGCGAGGGCGCGGCGGAGCCGGGAGACCGCCGGACATCACACGTTTCCGCGTCGGGGTGGCTGCAGCGGCAGCCGAAGGGCGGCAAGGATTCACCAAAGACGGAGGCCTGCCCGCCCATGGAACGCGGCGAGAAAGAGGAGGCAGCCAAGGCGCAGCTTCGCCTGGTCGAGAGGATCCCGCAACAGGAGTGGCTGATCTACGGGTTCCCGATCGGCGGCAGCGAGATCTCAGGGGCTGAAGCGGGCAGATTCATTTCCTCCATCGTCAAGAGCTTGATGCAAGGCCACTTCGTCTACGTAACGGGCCAGGATCCGCTGGAGGTGCTCGGCTACTCGGATTGTTTCGCTGGGCCTCGGGTGGACAATCACGTCCTTCGCCAGCTTCGAGCAGCCGGGTTCTGCGCCGGGGTAAAGGATTACTACTCCTCCACGCCGAAGACCTACCCCAAGTTGATCCGCTCCTGCGAACCCGCGGTGGCAGACCTATACGTGGGCTCGAACACGACGCGCGCGGACAGGGCACAGAACCGCAGCATCCTGGTCCGGCGGGTCTTCGCAACGGTGGGGTTCGAGGAGCAAAATCAGGTCTTTCCCTATAACCCGAAATTCGGACCGAGCGATGCGCACTGCGCGGCCTACTCATCCGACCTGGCGCGTCGCATTCTCGGGCCGGTCTATACGAACAATGCGCATTGTTCCTGCCGGGTCACCCCGGATGAGCCGCACAACAACTGCGTGCGCCACTGTTTGCAGGACAAGATGTGGGGTCTGTTGGCGAACGCAAGTCGCGACCGCAAGCCCAACGACCCGCCGATGGACATCAACATCGCATGTCCGATGATTTGGGACCATCATCGCAAGTGTTATCACGACTGCGGCTGCGCCAGCGAATTTATCGACTACCTAGCGTTCGACGCGGTCTGCAACATCGCCCTGCCGTGCGCGGTTGACTCTGCTGCTATCAACCTGTTGAACCGGTGCATGCCTGCGACCACGAGCGACAAGTATCTTCCGGTGAAATGACGGATTGGCCTATCTGTTCACGGGTGTCCCTTCAGAACAGACTGGGGAGCGACTAATTTCAAAGTCAGCCAATAGGTGCCATCACCGCCACTGACCGTCTCGTGCACCACCTGAACATCGAGGAAATCCGTCGCCCGGTATCCCACGCCTATTTCTTTCGATGTCGCACCGAAAACATCACTTCCCACCACCGCTCCGGCCCCGACCGAGCCCACCGCGAAAAGCCCTCCTTGCTTGCCCGGGTCGACGCGGACACCAACTTTTGCCAGGAAGGTGTAATCGCCGCCGGGTTCATCCGCCAAGCTCGAATCGAGGCCGAGCGTGAGATAAGTGTTTATGGGGACCAGGGGCAAGGCGCGATCCCGCTTCTCAAAGCCCACGCCCACACCGAGGCCTACATTGCTGCCGCCGCCAAGGCTGATGGTCGGCAGAAAACCATACTTTTTCGTCAAGCCGGTCAACAAGGGCAGACCCCATTCGCCAAGCTTCCCGCCCATGAATCCCAGTATTGCGGTGAGAGCCGCATTTCCGATGCGGGAGTCCAGACTGGGTAAGGCAATTCCCATCGCCACACCCGAAAGTCGACCGAAGTGTCGACCGATCGTGTCGGGATCTTCGGTGGCGATGTCGGCAATGCCATGACCCAGGGGACGGCGGCCGCGTTGCGAGAAGGGATGAGGAGGATCGGTGATCTCCAACGGTATATCGCACGTCCCGTCTTTCTTCTGTCCGGAGACGGCTGAGATGAAGTCCGGGCTTTCCTCGACGAACTTGCCAGTTTTCTTGTCGAAACAAACCTGGTCGCCAGGCGGGTAACCTCGCGCCGGGGGAATCTCGCGGTAGCACTGCAGGCCCGGATGCAGCTCCCCCGATTTCTCTGAATCGCGGCACCACTTGCCTTGCTTGACCAGCCTCGTGTAGTCAGCCTCGGTGTGACTGAGTGACGCGCGTTGGACGATGCCGCCCTTGACGGTCGAAAGCGGAATGACAGGTGACACACCAGATAATTCTTTACTCTGCCCCACCCGAATCCCCTCTGACCCGGACTGCTGCACGACATGCGTCAGCTCATGAGCAATCAACCGCCGTCCGTCGTGCGTCCCGGGAGCGAACCGTCCTGTAGCAAACATGATGTCGTGTCCCACGGTGTAGGCGTCAGCGTTCACGTCCCGGGCCGATTGCTCGGCGGCCGCACCGAGATGCACCTGGACGCTGGAAAAGTCGTAGCCGAAGCGCTGCTCCATGTCATGCCGCAATGCCCGCTCCAGCGGCCTGCCCGGACTGGCAAGGGCGTGGCCGACACTCGCGGGCGCCGCCGCGCTCGCCCGCCCGGTTGATTCCCTCGCCAAGCGCTGGATGCGCGGTGCCGACCCGGTGACGGCGACATGCGGCGGTGTTGACATGATCTGGTCGGCAACCCGATCCGCCTCCTGCTCGTAGGTGTCGCCGGCCTCGCCGATCTGAAGTTTCGCTTGCAGTCCCACCGTCTTGTGCTGTCCGCACTCCTCGCACCCCGCCAGCACTGGGTCGCCGCCGCACGCGCACTTGCGCTGCAGCGTCGCGCCCAGGCTGGGCGGGCCTGCGGTCTGTACCGCGGCGCGGTGACCTTGGTGTTCCTCGGTCTGGCACGTGGGGCAGGCTCCGCCGCAGGTGCAAGCGCGCTGGAGTCGCGATTCAGGCATGCGCGTCACCTGTTCTGCGGCGCGCGGCGCGTCGTGGCCATGTTCGTCGCCGGGCTTGCTGATCGGCACTGTCGTCTGCCACATCCGCGACGCCGCTTGATTGCCGATTGCGCGCCGGATCTGTTGAGCCGAGTTCACCTCGGGGCGTCGCCCGAACTGCATCGGTCCGGGTATCGACGGCTTCGCACCCGGAGTCTGCTGCGTTGTCGTCGGTGTCTGCGCGAAAGTGCGCATCGTGAGCTACCTTTCGCTAGCCCGGGCCCGATCGGGCTTTGCGCACCGCGTCGTAGGTGCGCATCACCTGTTCGGCCTGGCGTGGATAAGCGTGGATGGACTGCTCGAGTCGCTTGTACTGGGTGTGGCGGGTGAGGTCGTGCCCGAAAACCTCCGGACTCAAGAAGAAACCCTTTTCGTCGTCGGGTTTTTCTTGTTCGACCGCAAGCGGGTTCGCCTGCGCCCATGCGTCGTCGCGGATTCCGGTCAGTTGCCACGAAACCTTCATGCCGGCGGCTCCGCCGGCGATCGAAAACGCGTCTCCGGAAATCTCTTGAGCCACATACACCGAGGCCGCCTGCCCAATGCATGTCAGCTGATATCGGAAATCCCTGTTGAACTTGGCTACCCACTCCGGCAAGGTCACCCGGGCTTCACCGTTCGTGTCGAGCACGATATTGCCTGAGTAGACATTGAATCGCTCATCGGATTCGACGCACGCGTGGGTCAGCGTTTTGTTCTCCGGGTCGGAGGGATGGTCGACAAGACAGCGCTTTTCCCTTCCGGTGATGATTCCACCCACGTCCACATCGCCGCTAAATTGCGATGGTCCGATGGCGCTCACGGCCATCTTGCCGCTCGCGAATACAGCCGCGCCGTTGGTGCTCTGGGCGCACACCGCGTTGGCGGGAACGTTGCCGAGCGGACCGGGTTGAACAGGCAGGTCGTTGGTGACCGAGAGCTGTCCGCGCGAAATACCTATGCCGCCACTAGGAATGCTGACGCCGCCACCTTGGCCGTCGATCGCCAATCGCTGCACCCAGCCCGTCGGATTCTCCCTCGTAGTGCTCCACACCTGGAATCTCGTGTTGCCGCCGCTGTCGTCCATCTCGACGGTGACGGCGGGGCGCGACGGATCGGGAAATACCCAGTCGCTGTTGGCTTCGTTGTGAAACGCGTTGTAGCTCAAGCTGCTCCAGCCCACTCCGCCGCTGAGGTAGAGCTCGTTCTGGCGAATACCCAGCACCTTCGCGACGTGAAGCGGATGGGTCGGCGCAGTCGTTCTAAGGCCCACGTTTCCACCGGCTTGGAGGTACAACCTCCCGTCCCCGTCGGTGGCGTCAGTCTCTGCGAAGTTCAGACCCGACTGACCGGCGAGCCGCTGGTTGACGTGCCAACGGGTGACCCCCGAATTGTCCTCGAAGCTGAGCAACTCCTCAGTCGCGCCGACTCCGCGGATTCCAACGGCGGCGCGCGGCGCAGTCGAACCGGCGCCGAGGCGTCCACCGACACTGACCCCACCCGTGGTCGCAATGTCACCGCGAAACTCCGCGGCCAAGCTGGGCGTGGCCAGAAACGCTTCCGTCACCGCAGCTCCACCGCCGGGGTCGCGTCGGGCATGCAACGCGGTACCACCGGTTGTGGTCGCCTCGACACCGGTGCCATTCTCGCTGGATCCCTTCACCGCGGTGGCAGCGGCGTCGATCGATCGGCCGAAAACCCCGACTCCCGTATTGCTGCTACCGATAACCCCGTCCGCGTCTCCACTGTCCCCCCACACTCCGAACGTTATCGGGGGAACCTGCAGACCAGGGTCGAAACCACTGCTCGTCGAATCCAATCCGATCAGTGATGCCATGATTCGCTCCTCCTGCACTCGATGGTCCAACCCGACGTTTGCCTGTAGTTCGCTTTGTTCCGGTCTGCCGCGACACCATCGCTAGGGGCCGATGACCCGGAACAACTGGGTACTCGTGATGCTCCCGCCGACCGTTGTCACCGTTATGTGGACGTCCTTCGTCTGCCCAGGTGATGCGAGGTTCGTCGGCACGGTTACGTCGATGCGGGTGTCGGTCGGCGTGCCGACGGGGGGCGAATCGGCGCTGGCTCCTTCGAATCTGACCGCCACCGGCGGCCACCCGAAGTTGGTGCCGTTCAGTCGAATCGTCTGGCCGGCTGGCCCGTTCGGGGGGAAGGGCGGGCTGGCGAACGCGGGCGCCGGAACCACCCGGGCCGCACGGAATGTGTCGTCGCTGACGACCGCCCCGCCGGCATTGCGTACGGTGACTTTGACGTCGACGAATGCTGTTCCGCTCGGCACCAGGTCGGCTGGGACCCTCGCCTGTAGTTGAGTCGCCGATGGGGTTCCGGCCAGAGGGGCCGGGCGGTCGCCGAACAGCACAGTGGTGGCCGAGCCGCCGACGGTGAAGTTGGTGCCGTTGATCGTGATCAGCTGTCCGACTATCCCCCTCGGGGGGCTGAATGGTGTCGTGGCGAATGCCGGCAGCAGCAGCACGCGCTCGATCACCTCGATGCGGCGTATGAGGTCGGACATCGTCAGCCCTCGCTGGCGCAAATCCGTGATCATCGATTGCCCGACGGTGTCCGAACCCCGTGGCCGCCGCAGCTCGGCTAATACGGAGAAATTATGTCCCGCAGGAGGTTCCGGTAGGTTGGCACCCTCGGCCACGCGGACCACCCACGCCGGTCTGAGGCGAATCGAGGTCTGCATTCCCACGTCCAGCGCGTTGGTCAGCTCCGGGTCTTCGGCGCTGTCCACGTCGACCAGAAACACATCGAGGTACACCGTATCGACCCTCGGGTCCGGCTGTGGCGCGGCCGGTGTCGTCAAGGCGACTACGCCCGCTTGGCCGCTGTAGTTGACGGACGCGGGGATGGTCACCTCAATCCCGCCGACGAGAAACGAGCCCGGGCCACGGTCTGCGGCCGCGACGCGAAAGTCCTGATTGTTCTGGCCCGAAGGTAAGGCGGTTATGGCGAATCCGTCCGCAGAAGCGGCGAGCCCGTCGCCGACGTACCGGGTGAACAGCGAACGCGCGCTGGCAGCGAGCAGATCGTGCTGCAGGTTGAGATCCCGGTCCAGGATCGGAACGCCCTGCTCGACGTGCAGGCCTACGTAGCCCTGTTGCAGACTGGCCTGCAGCAGTTCGAGCGGTGATCTGGAGAAATCGCTCATGGCCCCTCCTTCGCTCGTTCGGGAATTCCCGCTGTGGGTGCCACAATTACCGCTCGCGTCGTGATCGGCATGAATTCGGGGAGCACACCGCGGAGCCGGGAAACGGACGCACGCATCTGATCGGGTTCCGTTGCGTCCGGTGCCGGGTAGAGCCCGACCGTGTCTCGGCCGATGCGGTCGGCGTCCGTCCGTACCCCATTGCGGCCGGCATCGTTGGTATAGGTCTGGAAGTCGTCGACGGTGCCCATGAGCGCCAGCTTCGCGGTGTTGCCGGAGTCGACGGTGGTGGTGCCGGCATAGCGCTCGTCGACGGTGCGCGCGCCAGCCCTACGAATGCTCGCGTTCGAGCGATACACCAGCAACGTGTCGGGGCCGGTGTTCACCGCAACGGGCGCACGTCCCGAGAAGGGGCCTGCGACGACCTGCGCGACCGGCGTCCACGTGAAGCTGCCGGTATCCAGCGTGCTGCCGAAGATAGTCCAGCCTCCACTGCGCGTCGAACTCCAGAACAGCTCGATCCCGTTGCCTGCCAACGGTAATGGAAACGGCTCGCGGTCGTGGAAGAGACTGCCGCCAGGCCTCGGTAGGACGCGGATCGGTGACCAGTCCGACACGTCCGGGTCCGTCCCCTGCTTGACCCGATAGGCCACGGTCCAGCGTGTCTGGCCGCCCGGATCGTCTTGCTCGTGACGCGCCCAGAACAGGAACAACCGCCCCGCCGTGCTCGATGGGTGGAAGGTCAGTATCAGATCGTCCTCGACCTGCGGCGCCTCGCCGTCGACGGGCGGCAGTGTCGCGGGTTGGGGCAATTGCCAATGCGTTCCGTCGTGCCGGTTGTATCTCACCCGCCACGCGTCGCCGATCCGTTCCAGCCAGAAGAGCCATAGCCCCCCGGTATCGTCGACCGTGGCGGCGGGCAATCTGCGCTCGGTGGCCTCGTCACCGAAAATCTCCACCGCTGACCATTCGCCGCTGGTCCGGGTGCGCGAGGCGATGTGCCAGGCACTGTCGGCGGCGTAGCTCTCCCAGAACAGCCACAGACGGCTGCCCTGCAGTGCGGCCGTGGGGTGCTTGTCGACGCCCGGCCGGTCCACGATCGGCTCGCTCGGCTGCCAGTCGCCGTCGGCGAATCGCTTACCCCAGATGTCCCAGCCGTGACGGCGAAATGTGTGGTAGGTGAGAAGCAACGAGTCATCCCCGAGGCGCACCACGGCGGGGCGCCCCTCGTAGGATTCGTTCACCGACGTGAGCACCGCCGTCGTCCACGCTCCCGTGCCATCTCGCGATATGGACCAGAGGTTCAGCCGCTCCGGCTGGTTGGTGCGAGCCACGGCGTGCACGAACTCCTTGGTGCGACTGGGCCAGCCGGTGACCCGGGTGACGGTGGCATCCAACGCCGGAATGGGGCCGATCGTCTGGTAAAGCCTTGGAGCGTGGCGGATTTCGGTGCGCTGCCGGTCGACAGACAGCCCGGGGTCGGTCCGCCAGCCGATCCATTCCGCCAGCAATGGGAGGAGGGCACCGTCCACCTGGTCCACATCCAACAAATGCAGCGCCGCACGGGCGAGGCTGTAGAGCTGATCGAACTGGGAACCGGAAAGGTCCAGGAAGCGGCGCAGCTGCCCGCGGTCGGCGTCGTAGCGGCGATAAACGGCGGGCAGGAGGTCGAACATCCGGCCGGCGAAATCGTAGGGAGCGGTCGCCATCGCACTTATGCGATTGTGCGGGTCCGGCTCGAAACGCGCGGGAGTGCCGGTGAACGGGAACAGCGTGTAGTAGTACACGGTCTCGCCGTGCAGATCGGAGTCAGTTGCGGCGCGCAGCGCGACGCCCTGGTCGACTTCGACCCCGTCCTCGGGTGTCTGTGGATGCTCTGTCGCCCCGCGCACCACCCTCACCCCGGCGGTCGGCGGCGTCGACGCCGGATAGTTCCAACTCAGGTTGATCCGGTTGCCTGCAGGGTCTGCGACCGCGGCGATATCGGTCAGGCGCATGTCATGCCCCGTCCTGATCGATGACGATGACGCGCATCCCCGCGGCGTATTCGGCGTCGGTCGGGACCACCGGCACTTCGTCGGGACGCAGTTCGATCTTGCCCCGGGGGTCGATGGTCAGGCCGGGTCGATCCCGTCCGAACTCGGTGATATTGACGAACTCGACCCCCGGCACGTCCTGGCTCTCCTCGTAGAACTTGCTCAGGTAGACGGTCTGACCGAAGTCCACCCGGTCGAACCGGAGCAGGTCCGCGGCAGCCTGCTGGACGGCCGCCACGACATCGGCGCGGACGTAGAAGCCCTGCACGGCGACCTCCGCGGTGACGTAGATCGGGACGTAGTCGACATCGGTGATCTCGACGATTTGGGTGAGCATCCGTTTGTCCTCGAAATAGCTCTTCAGACCCGCCTCGAGCACATCGCTGACCTTGCCTTTCCCGTCCGGTGCGACGAACAGGGTCACGGTGTTCCAACCGCTGGCGACAGCGCGGACCTTCGCCACGCCCTTGAAGTTGCGTGCCAGCGCCTCGTAGTCGCCGGCCGTGACGGCACGTCCCAGGGATCGAAACACCCCGGGTGCGTGCTGGACCGCGTGTTCGATGCTCTCTCGTTCGGCGCCGCCGGTCGCTGGTTCGGGGTTGACGACCGTGGCGCCGAGCAGGGCGAGTTGTGGTGCGCCGACCAGAGTTTGGATCGCTCCCGCGGGGACATTGCCCGCCTGCCCGCCGCCGACTCGGTAGGAGGCTGTGATGAGCGCGCCTCCCTGCGGGATGGCACCGAGCAAGCCGTCGCCGAACACAACCGTCGCGCGGTCGTCGTCGTCGATCTCGACGACGAAGTCGCGCTGGTCGGCCCGGCTGAAGGCCAGCGTGTCACTGCGCGTCCATACGTCGGTGGTTCCGCCGAGCAGCGACACGAGGACGACGTCGCGGCCACCACCCTGCGTGGGTCCCACCGGGCGCAACAGCACACGCGGGTGGACGAGCGCGAAACGCTGACCGGGCCTGCCGGTGGACGTGCCGATCACCTCGTCGCGGATCAGGCGCCCCTCCTCGACCGGGAGTCCGACGAACGTTCGCTTGCCATCTGCAGGGGGTATCGCGTTGAAGTCGATTGTGAGCGGAACATCACGGGTGTACTCGAAGCGCGCGCTGGACCGATCTTGCAGACTCTTGGTGGCGAAGGCGTCGCCCTTGCCGACGGTCACCGTGGCGGCAACCGTGTCAGGTACGGTCAGGTTCAGCGCCGCTGCCGCGGGGGCGGCGGTACCCAGCTCGTAGCCGATCAGGCGGAGGTGCTCGATGACGCTGCGCCGCGTGCGCGCGGTGCCCAGGAAACTCTCGTTGGCGACGCGGTCCTGGTAGTAGCTGAGGATGTCGCCGACGTGTGCGAACAATTCCAGCAGGACATTGCCGAAGTCCGCCTCATTCGCGAAATCCTGCCACTCCGGCAGCTTTTGCGGGATCTGATCGCGCATCGCACGAAGCAGGCTCTCGTAATCCCGGGCCATATAATCGATGACCGGCGAACCGCTCACTTGCTTGATCTCAGCCATGAAGTGTCCCTACCTCAACCGAACCCGGATGCCCTGCTGAGCAAGGTCGCTGCGCCGGATGTAGGCCACTTCGACCGTCAGCGTCTCGTCGAGCGCCCGCACATCGACCCCGCCGACCACGATTTCCTCGCCCAGCCACCGCGTGAGCGCCTGTCCGACGGTGAACTCGGCCGCCGCGGCCATGATCGTGTTGTTCGGGTCGAAGACCAGATTGAAGAGGCCGCAGCCGAAGTCGGGCTGATTGACGCGCTCGCCTGCGGTGGTGAAGAGCACCTGGATGATCTTGCCGCGCAGGACCTCGTTCTCGTCCGCCTCGGGTGCGATCCGCCCCGCCGGGTTGACGGCGAAGGGAAAGTCGAAGCCAGTTGCCATGTCGTACTTCCGTTCTCGGCGGTTGGTCAGGACGAACAGGTCACGAAGCCCTGAGCCGTGGCGGTCACCGTCGAGCCGGCTTTGGCGCCGACTCCGTTGCACGTGTCGATCTCGTCGCCGTCCAGCAGCACCCTCACGCCGTCGACGGTCAGCAACGCGCTGCCGGCACCGGCGTTGGGCTCGCCGATCCCGAGCGGCGCGTCGGTAATCGCCAACGTGACTTTGTTCGGCGGCGGCGAAGGCGGCGCGAAGTTGCTACCCATCGGACCCGAGTGTTTCCCTGCAGGTGGAACGTCCTGCCCGGCGTCGAGCGTGCTGCCGCTCGATACGACAGCTACCGCCGTGCCGGCGATCCGGACGAAGTCGACAAGCCGTTCGGTTATCGCTCCGTCGTAGTCGAAATCACCCGTGCCGGCGTAGGGATTAGGCGGAGCGTTCGTGTCGGAGCCCACAACGTTGTGCGTGTCGGTGCCCCGTACCGGATCGTTCTCGACGATGACGAGTTTGCCCATGAACTCACCCTTTCTGGAGATCGATGGTGTCGGCGAGGACCGTCACCGACTGCCCGGAGGCGTCGATGGTGAACGCGACCTTCGCGGTCAAGGTCATTGCACTGTCAGTCATTTCGATCGAATTGCCGGTACCGTCGACGATCCTGATGCCGTTCTTGTCCATCGCGATCAGGTGCCCCTTGCTGCCTTCGCGCACCAGGATCGTCTCCGCTTCGTCGGCGTCCTCGAACTGGATCGTGTGGCCCTTGGCTGTTTTGATGATCTTGCGGGTGGGCGGTTTCTGCACGTCGCTCGTCTCGGTACCAGCTTCCCCATTCGGCTTCGGCGCCTGGCTGTCGCCGGCCGGCTTGCACCAGAAGGTGCCGACCCAGATGGGGAATTCCAAGTCACCTTCCTCGAACTCGACCCACACCCCGGCCCCGCGCTCCGGAACGAACAGGAATCCTTGACCCGCCGCGCCGCCATAGGGAACACATGGCGTCGCCCAGCCCGTCACGACGTCCTGGCCGAGCACACTGGGCACCGAGACCTTGAGTCTGCCGAGTCGGGCAGGGTCGTCGTTGTCGACCACGATTCCTCGGTACTTGCCGTAGAAACGGCGCTCGGCCTTGTCCACCAGGTCGGCGACGACGCGCTCCAGGTCGGCCATCACACGACTCCGCCCAGCGTGTCAAGCAGCCCGCTTTCACCGGCGAAGTTTTCTTTGCCGTTGGGCATCAATGCGTTCCGCTTGACCATGAACTGTTGCGTGTAGCCCCCCACGGTGAACCGATGGGTCACGTGCGTGACGTAATAGACACCGCTGTGCGTCTCGCCTATGCCCTTGATGGTCACGGTGCTCCGCGGTTTCAGGATGGTGCCGTACTCGTTGGCGGCCACCTCACCCTGCCCGGTCACGAACCATGCGCCCTGGTCGAACAGGCCCTCGCACAGCGCGGACATCTCCGGGCTGCCCGTGGTCACCGTGCGCCCGATGCGGACCAGTCCTGGCTCCATCCCGGCACGCAGGTAGTCGCCCACCGGCTTCGCCCCGAGGCTGGGTTGTCTGCCCTGCTTCGCCGTCGTGTTGAGCACATCGCCACTGGCGTGATCGAGTTGGCACATCGCCACGTCGGACGGCGTCAGCACATTGGCCTCCAGGCTGAAACGATTGACGTTGGTAGCGTCGCCGAACAGCACGGCCAGAACCGGTTGCGGTGGCGAATCCGCTTCCGGCGCACGGAAGTATCCCGTATCGCCGTCCACGAAGCACTCGAAACCGTTGCGCACCGCGAGCCTTCGGAGCAGCTGGATATCGGTCTCCCGCTGGATGATGGTGGAGATCTCCTCGTCGTGGATCACCTCTGTGCCGGTCACGCGCGGAGTCAGACCGTAGGATTGGAAGACCTCGACCGCGACGTCGCTGTCTTTCTTGTTCGGCCATTCCTTCAGTCGGTCGACCCGGTCCATCAGGACAGTCGCATCCATCCCCCAGATGTCCAGGCGGCACCGCTCGAGGCCGACGCCGAATTCCGGGCGGAGGTGGGTGATGTATCCCGTGACCAGCTGTGCCACGTCGCCCTCGAGTCCAGCCGTGACGACCACCCGTCGCCACAGGGAGAACCGGTCGTCGTCCAGGTACGACCACGAACCGCCGGAGCGCGGCAACAACGCCACGGTGATCCTGAACATCGCGGCGAGTTGATCGTCGAGGTCAACTTCCAGACTGACGAGGTCCGTGTACAACTCGTCCACCTCGGCGCCGTCGATCTCAATCCGCAGGCTGTCGTGTTTCATCGCGGCCGCCTACTCCGCCGGCGCCGGGATGATGATCGGCCGGCCGAGTCCGCCGGTTTCCACCGGCGGTCCGACGGCGAAACCGGCCTTCTCGAAAACCGTCGCCACTGCCTGTACACCGGCGATGATCCTGTTATGCGTCACGGCGACGGATCGGTGGTGGCGCTCTACGACGACGTCGACCTGTTGGCCGTTCACCGTCTGCCGTTCGGGCAAGGGTGTCACAGTCTCCTCGACAGTCACCCGCTCGACCCCGACAGTGCCGTTCAGGGCCGCGAGCAGCGTGGACCATGGCGGGTCAATGTCGGGCTTTGTCACCGGAAAGAGGGTTGTGCCAACGGGTTCCGTTCCCAACAAATCCATCGGGGAGAGAAACGACGGGTTTGCATCGCAGATGTGCCAGTAGTCCAGGGGGCGGCCGTAGTACGTGAACGCCAGTTGGTCGAGCCGGTCGCCGGAAACTACGGTATGGGTGAATGTTCCAGTCACCTCGGGCAGCGGCCGGGCACCTTTCGCGGGCAACACCCGGCCCGAGGCGTCCGGCACCGCCACATCAGGCACCTTCCGGTAGCGCGAGCCCGTGCTGAACATGTCCCCTCATCCCGGTAGGACGACGTCTTTGACGTCGGTGGTGTTGGCTAGGTTGAGAACCGACATCGACTCGGTCAGAGCTGTCGAGTAGCGGTACGGCACATTCTTGCCCTCGATGACGGTGAGGCTCACCGCCGCGGTGGCCCTGATCGGATACAGGTCGGTGCTGAATTCCGTTTCGGTGATGTTCAAGCTGTTGATGTTCACCGGCAGGACTCGCCTGCGGCCGAAGATGAACAACACCAGGGGCGGGTTGGCGCCACGGGTGAAGCTGAACCCATTGCGCTTGCCCAAAAGCCTGCCGGCGGCGGCGCCGATGAGGCTCTCTTCCTTGGGCGTGGCCATCAGCTCCAGAGTGGCGATCTGTGGTGCGATGCCGAACTCCTCGGTGACGGTGGCGCCGTCGTCCAGCTTGTCGGTGGCATCGAGCCGGATGTCGAACCCGATCGTCTGCTCTTCGACGGTGACCAACTGTTGGTTCTGCAGCTCGAGCAGGTTCGAGACGTCGCGGTGGACCTCGCGCAGGGTACGTGCGGACACCGACGAGGACTCGGTGCCCGCCGACCCGGGAACGCTGAATGTCAGGCCGCGATTGCGCGTGAGCTGGACCGGGTTGAACTGGAACACCACAAGTAAGGGCGGCAGGGTCAGCCCGAATTCCACAAATGCACCGCGGAGGATTTTGGGCTTGTTGGGAAAACCGTCAGTCATTGCCCACCTCCGCTGACCTGCCCGGCTGTCGGAATGCCCATTCGGTGCTCGTGAACGTCGCGCATCGTTGTCCCTCAGCCGATTCCCGCGTGGTCGCCGAGGGCGGAGAAGTCATTCCAGAGCTTGCCTATCTTCTCGAATTCCAGCCGCGCACCTCGCAGAACGTGTCGCCGGTCGATGACGCCGCCGTCGGCCGCCGCGAGAAAGGCGGCGTGCAACACGATGTTCTTGATACTTCCGCCGGCCACCGGAAGCTGACGAGCGAGCAACCCGAGGTCGATGTCGGCCGACACCGGCGCCTGCGGCGGGAACAGGGTCCGCCAGATCCTCAGCCGACTGTCGGCCTCGGGGAACGGGAACTCGACGATGAACCGGATGCGCCTGGTGAATGCCTCGTCCATGTTCTGCCGGAGGTTGGTCGCCAAGATGACGACGCCCTCGTAATGCTCGATCCGTTGCAGGAGGTAGCTGGTTTCGATGTTGGCGTACCGGTCGTGTGCGTCGGATACCTCGGTGCGCTTACCGAACAGTGCGTCCGCTTCGTCGAAGAACAGTATGGCGTTGCCGGTTTCCGCCTCGGCGAAGATCTTGGCAAGGTTCTTCTCCGTTTCTCCGATGTACTTGCTGACCACTCCCGAGAGATCCACCTTGTACAGATCGAGTTGGAGATCATGGGCGAGCACCTCGGCCGCCATCGTCTTCCCGGTGCCCGAGGGACCGCTGAAGAGCGCGCTGATTCCCTTGCCACGACTGAGTTTCGCGCCGAATCCCCAACCGACGTAGACCCGGTGATGGTGGCGAACCTGCGCGCAGATGTCACGCAACTGCGCCATCCGGTCCTCGGGCAGGACCAGGTCGTCCCAGCCGCACACCGGCTGCACCTTGACGGCTCGCTCACCCAGTTTTTGATTGGACTGTTGGCGACAAGCGGCGGCGATATCGGCAAGCGTCAACGTGTGCGTTTCGTGCCGGATCAACCGGTAGTTGTCGGCGAGCTCGACGGCGGCGGTGATCCTCGCCGCCGGCAGGCGGAACCGACCGGCCAGCTCCTCGGCCCATCCCTCGGGATCCGCGACGTGGCCGGCGAGGCTGTATCGCCAGATGGCGGCCCTGCGCGGCACGTCCGGCAGCATCACCTCGACTGAGTGGACAACAATCCCGGCCAGCTCGTCGCCACCGCTCCAGTCCGACTCGCCGATGAGAAACACCAGCCACCCAAAGTCGGCGACGGCGGTCGACAGCATGGTGAGTAGAGTGTGATTCTCGCCGAGCGCTAACACATCTGCATCGACTATCTGCACCGCCGCATGCTGCAGCAGACCCTCCCGCAGATGGAGTCGTAGCGTCCTCTCCGGTTCCGCGCCAAGCGAGTCGGCACTCAGGCTGAGCAGCGATACACCCAGTCTGTTGCACACCTCACGCGCGAGTTCCCGCTTGCCGACGCCGGCTGCACCGTGCAGATAGAGCACCAGCTTGCGGTCGCATGCATTCGTTCCTCGATGATGCTTGACCAACCGCACGAGACCGTCGACCAGGACGGGGTCGGCGACTGGTGCTGCGGCTGTACCGGACGGCATGCTCTGCCGCGCCACGCCCACACCCACGCCGAGCAGGAACTCATAGATCCGCGGGTCCAAAGCGAGGAACTGGGCGAGCCGGGTCGACCCCGACGGACTGTTCGGATCGTCGATCCTGCGCAGGAGGCCGGTCCGCAGCAACGGCGCCGACTCTGAAAGATAAGCGGAGGCCTGCCACCTCAGCTTCTCGTCGGAACTCAGCAGCTCCGCGACCAAATGGATGCTTGGCCGTGTGCGCGTAATGTCGTCCTGAAGGTACGCATACAGCCGGTCGTACCTGCGACGCAACTCCGGTGCCAAACACATGAGCACGATCTGCAGCTCGACCTTGGACAATCCAAAGAGCCGGCCGAGCGTCGGCAGCGCTAACCAGATCCCTTGGCGCAGTGTGCGTTCAACCCGACCATCGATCTCAGCCGAGAGCGCGACGAGTTGCGCGTGCACATCGTCGGCCATGGTGTCGGGTACCGGCCTATCCGCGTCGGCCGCCAACAGCCATTCCACTTCCTGCTCGCTGATATAGACGGTTCGCGAGACCTGTTCTTCGGCGAATTGCCTGTTCCGCAACCGAAGTGAGCGGATGCGGAGCCGAATCAACAAGTCGAGCCGCCGCAATTCATCGGCGATGTGCTCGAGGTTGTCCCGGTACACGTCGCCGCTCACGGAGTCACCTCGAAGAGAAACGTGCGGCGAAAAAGATCAGATACATCGACCTGCACGTCGTAGAAACCGGGCAAGAGGCCCGTCGGTACAGACGCCGTAAAGGTGTCGCCGGTCAGCGCCTGCTCGGTGAGCACGCTCGTGTCGGCAACGACCACGGTTGCCTGCCAGCCGGCGAGGTGCACCCCGGAAAAAGTGAGCACCGCGCCCTGCGGCCCATCGCCCGGCGACATTGCGGTGATCGTGGGCGGATGGAACGGCGCACGGACATCGGGAACGCTGACCCGGCGGACCCGCTTGGGCAGCGGTCGCTGTGCTGCCGGGAGCCGGTCGAGTTGGACGGTGGAAATCTGATAAAGCACAGAAGTTCGGAACGGCTTCGCGAACGTGGTCCAGATTCGGCTCAATTCCTCCGGATCCGGCGTGTGCATGGCGATCTGCAAGTGCTCCCGGGCCACTGCCAATCCGGGGTCGAGATGAGCGGTCGGAACCACGGGGTTCTCGTAGAATACGCGCATTGCCTCGCCAAGAATCTGGTGCGCCGCTGCATTGCCGTTGACTTGGTCATTGGGTGCGTAGGGTGTCAGCAAGTAGAACAGGTTCAGCGACAACGGTGCTGGTACAAGCTGATTCGGCATCGTCGCGTTGACCGTGAAGTCCTGATTCTTCAAGTACGGGTTTTCGATGATCCGGTAAAGGAACAAGTTGATGCGTCGGCCGCCGGCCGGCTCGTCCGGGGCGAGAATCGTGACGTCCACCCCCGGTTGCAGTTGCATTTCGGCCACCAGCAGGTTTCGCAACGACGCGCTCGCCATGCCGAGAGCGGTGGACGCGCTCATCGCAAGGATCGCAATCGAAGCCAATTGATATGCCTACGTTCCCAAAAGGCAGCGACGCCGATACCTTCGGTGCCGGTGTTTGCGACAATCACCACATGGCGGTGATCGCCGGGTGCGGGCTCCGGACCGGTCGGCGGGTCTGCCACGGCGGCGCTGCGCCGGGATTCGGTTGTGCGGTGGACACTTTCCACGATCGGCCTGGTGGCAGCCGATGAGCCAGCCTGCGAGCGACCCATCGATCCAGGAGAGCGCTTGCCAGGGTGATCACCGGAAGGGACGGATTCGCAACGATGCGTTTCAGCCAGGTGGAAGGCTCGGTCACCGAGTGCGGTCGCCACGCTGGAACCTTCGGCGTTGGCGGCCCTGTCGATCCCCGGTCCGGCAGCCTCCGCGACCGGAATAGGGAGCAAACCTGTGGACCTCGGCGACGGTCCGTCCTGGATAGCGGTCGTATCGGGGGCCAGTGCGACCTCGCCCGGTCTCGATGCCTGCGCGATCTGGCCGGCAACGAACACTCTCGGACTCGATGACGTCGGTGCGGCGGGAGCCGCCCCGCGCAACCGAGAGACGCTACGAGCGCCGGACTTTGGGTCGACCGGCGCCGGCGTGCCCAACCGTGCCGGTGCTGCGCTCGGTGTCGTTGTGGGCCGAGGGACGGCAGTGTCGGCCAGTGCTTCCGGCGCACCGGCACGGTCGGCGTTCATCCTCGTATTGGTCACGGGGTCGGCAGCCACGGCCGCATTGGGAGGACGCTCAAGCGCGCCAGGTCCGTTGTGCGCAGGTGCGTCGACGTTGTTCAGCGCGGTTTTCTCCGGCGCGACGCGCGGCATGCCTTCGGTACTCGACGGCGTCCGCACGCCCAGCGATGATTTTGGCGTCCAGGAATCGGCGCGAACCGGTGTGGTCGCAGGCACATCGAGCCATGACGATCTGGCGTCCGAGGAATCACCGGCGCCAGGTGAGCGGGCAAGGTAGACGAACCCTGAAGGCCATGTCGTGTGCGCAAATTCGACTCGAATCCCGGTCTCGAACGTCAGACCGAGCAACTCGCGAAGCCGGCACCGATACCGGAAGGGCCGCCCCCCGTCCGCCAGTACTTCATGCAGATAACCCTCAGGCGCCACTGTTGAGCACCTCGATCGCGTCGGCGAGTACCTCGATGTACTTCTGCCGCTTGTCGCGAGGCAATTGCATGATCTCGCGCTCGCTCCAGTGGTAGTGGTAGGCGAGGTAGTGCACCTCGTGGTAGAGCACCTCATCATCGGTGCGAAGCTCTCCGAAGAAGAACCGGTGGATGTCGAACGGTGCGGTGAAGGGGTGGCCGCACCCGGCGCAGGTGGTGTCCATCACCTGGCTGACCCTTGGCGCCAGCTCTTCCATGCGCTGCTCGATTTCGGACCTCTGAGCCGCGGACAGCGCCGCGATCTGGTGCTCGTCCGGTGATTCGTGCGGCCCGATCCGTTTGATGCAGCGAGACAACAGCAGGGTCAGAGCCGCCGCTTCGTTGCTTGCCAGCGATCCCGATACCTCCTCCTGGTCCGCGCCATTGGGTAGCCGGAAGGTGACATCGGTCGGCGGGCCGTCGTCCCCGGCGGCGGGCAGAGTCATGGTGTGCAGGGGTGCCCGGTGCCGCGCCTGTTGGACCGGCACATCAGCGATCGAGAAGTCGACGGACACGCGCTCACCGCAAGCCGGCCACGGACAGAACAGGTTCGCCGTCACTCGATCCCCGAAGGTCGCCTGACGCAGTCCGAGCAAAAGGTAGTGGCGATCGGCCACGAGTAGTTGCCGCGCCACCTCGCGTGAAATGGGGCTGATGTCGCCGATCCGACGCACGCAGCGACTGAGCACCTCGGTGACCACCGTGGCCGACTGCGCCGCGGTCGCGGCAGCAAGCTGTTCCTCGTCGCGGCCGTTGAGGGCCGCCAGTTCGAACTCACGGTGCAGCTGCCCGTTGGTGTCCCAGTATCCGCCCGGCAGCTCGCCCACGAGAAATACCCCTACGTTTCTTTGGGCTCAGCCACCGAGGTGTCCCGAACCCACCCCTCGTTCTCCAGCTTGATGGTGCTGATCATCACCGCGTTGGTACTGGCATCCAGCTGGGGAAGGGCCTGATATTCCGAGACCCAGCAGCGGAAGACGTTGTACGCCAATACCTTCTGGCCCTGATGGTTGTACACCTCGATGCTGATATCCTTCCGGAACGTTGCCAATGACATCGCCGGGTCGCCCTGGAAGTTGTTCACCTTGTTGGCCCAGTTCTCGAAGGTGGTGTCGTGGGTGACGCCGGCCTCGAGCGTTATTGCGTCGTACTTCGTTTTTCCGGGAATCTGGTGCGGCCCGCTGGAGTCGCCGCCCTCGTACCAGGGCGTGACCTCCGTCGTGCGCTTCAACGCGCTACATTTGTTGAGCCCGGCCACAGACTGTCCGTCGACCTTGATCTGGAACCGGTATCCGAGGTAGGGATCGAACCGCGTCGCGTTGACGGTGAATTTGGCCATCGGCCGCTCTCCTTTCGACGGTGCGTCTCGGGCTAACCGGACGCCAGCCCCGCCTTTTGGCTGATCTTGACGACCACGAATTCGGCCGGCTTCAGGGGCGCGAAGCCCACCAGGATGTTGACTACCCCAGCGTCGATATCGGCTTGGGTGGTCGTCTCGGCATCGCATTTGACGAAGAACGCCGCGGCCGGCGTGGCACCCTGGAATGCACCTTGACGAAAGAGTGTCGTCATGAACGAACCGACATTGAGCCGCAGCTGCGACCAGAGCGGCTCGTCGTTCGGTTCGAACACCGCCCACTGGATGCCGTAGTAGATCCTGGTCCGCAACATGATCGCGGTACGGCGCACCGGGACGTAACGCCACTGCGGATCGGAGGTGATCGTGCGGGCCCCGAAGACGACCACACCCGTGCCCGGGAAGCGCCGGATGACATCTACGCCGATCGGATTCAGGTTGCCCTGGTCCACGTCGCTGAGCTCGACGGCCAATCCGACCACGCCGTTGAGGCTGGCCTCGACGCCGGCGGGCGCCTTCCATACGCCGCGAGAGGCGTCGATGCGCGCGTACAGCCCAGCCACGTAGCCCGATGGTGGTAAGAGGATCGGTTCGCGGGATCGACCGGTCGGATCAAGTGCCTTGACCCACGGAAAGTAAAGCGCTCCATAGGAGTTGGCAGTGGTGAGCTGATTGCGGAAGGCGGCCGCCTCGGCCGGGGTGTCGTCGTGCGATGCGGTTTCGCCGACATAGAAGACGTCCTGCAGCGCCCGGTTGGCACAGTAGGCCATGCCCAGATCGAGCATCGTGGGGGTGCCCTCCCCCGGCACCGCAAGCAGGCTGAAGTCGGTGATATTGTCCAGCCGGCTGAACGCCGCGGCGAAGGTCTGTTCGTTCACGGTCGCGTCGCCGTCTTTGCCCAATTCGGCGGCCGAGACCGGCGGGGCGGCTGTGGCGTCACCGATCTGTACGACGTCGGCGTTCGCCGGGCGGCGCACCGACAATCCGGCCTCGGACCGCCCGCCGTTGCCGATACCCAGCCTGAGCGCATACGTGGCATCGTTGATCCCTGCGGGTTGCGCAAGCACCGATGATGATGCGGCAGCCGCCCCGGACTCCAGCACCAGCCTGGACTTCTCGCCCACGGTGTCTGCTTTGCAGGTGAAACCGGTGAAAGCGGCCGCGTCCGTAGAGGCCTTCTTCTTGGTCAGTCCGCGGACCGCCGTCTGTACCGCTGACGCGACATCGGCAAGCTTATCGGTCTGGCCGGCCGCCGCCGGCAGCGTCACAACCTGGAAACCATCGCCGTCCAGATTGATCTGCATGCTCAGATTGCCCGCCAGCGGCAGGGTGGGCCCAAAGCCTCCGCGATGCACCCCGCGTTGCACGCTCGTATTGCCCGACAGCACCTCAGCGTCGATGAAGGCGGAGTCCCGGCTGAGCACGGCGACAACATAATTAGGCGCAGTCTTGTCGACGCTGAGGTCGTCGAATACCTCCAACGGCGTGAGGTCGTTGACATCGGCGGGGACCAGCGCAGGGTCGGCCTGCCGGCGAATGCTCACTTTGAACTCGTCGCCAGGGGCCGATGTTGCGTCCTCGATCTGAAGTAGCAGCGAATTACCCCAAGCGCCCTTGTTCTTGGCCGAGAACGTCAGACCGGGCACCGCGTTGGTGGCACGATTGTTGACGGTCACGCGCGCGACCCCGGCATCCGAGCGAGTAACTCGCACGACATAGCATTGACGGCCCCCGTTGTTGAAGTACTGGAACACGCTCTGCGCAAGGAAACCGTCGGCGAAGAAATAGCCATAATGCCGCTGGAATTCCGTCCAGTTGGTCACCCGGGTGGTCTCTTCCGGCCCCATCTCGGCCAGGCCGACAAACGCGGCCGTCGACGTGCTTGCGATGTCGAGGGGCCTGACCCCGCTCGATACTTCCTCGACGTACACGCCTGGATAACTCAATATGGGCACGAATACCTCCTCAGCAGCGGTCGACGCCGGCCCGAATCACTCGGTCGATCGGGGGCGCGTGGATTTTCGAGGTTTGGCCGGCGCCTCGGTCGCGGCCTCAGCCGCCTCCCCGGCTACGGCGTCGGAATCGCCAGTAGGCGAGTCCGTCACTACGATCTCGATCAACCGTTGTCTGCGGAGTTTGTCGACCTTCGCGTTGCCGGTCGCCTCGACATCGGGCAATTCCGGGGACTCCTCGCCGACAGACAGCCGCAACCACTGACCAGTGGTGAGCGGTATCGCGACAGGACCCGACACGAGCACGTTCTTGATCGTCACAGTCATCTTGAATCTCCTGCCACCGCAGCCGATGCGGTCAACGCATTCCTAACCTCGACGAATCCAGCACGACGCGACGCAGTTGCGCAGGGTCGAGAGCTCCCAGAGCTCTGGGGCAGGGCTGCATTTCGTACATCCACGTCAGCCGCCCGTCGGGGCGGAGACCGAGGACGACTGCGTCGATTCGAGCGATCTGGGCGCGCAACTCGTCGTCCCAAGGGTCGTCCACCCCAGCAATCACGACATCATGGCGGCGCTGGCTGTCGCCGGCTCGCAAGTCCCCAAGCTCATCGGCGAGCTCTTCGACGACTACACCATCGTCACTGGTGAACGCAGAGCCGATCAGGTCAGCGAGCAACTGCGGAAGCTGAATCAGAGCCAGGCGGACAGCCATTCATCCAGCATGTCGAAACGCGCATCGGTAGTGAATGGATCCTCGGAGCCATCCAGCGAGGTAGAACTACCTAGTTCCCTGCCGACGCCTCAGCCGCAATCGGACAATCCGCCACGGCGATGCAAGATCGCAGCGGCGTCGGCGCGACTCCGTACGCTGCACTTGGTCAGCATGTTGTGCACGTGGTTCTTCACCGTGTGGACCTCTATGCACAACCGCTCCGCAATCTGCTTGTTCGAAAGGCCTAGATCGATCAGCCCGAGGATTTGGACCTCCCGCGGTGTCAGACCCAGGACTCTCGCGGTCGGCGCCTGGTTAGCGGCCAAGGAGGACAAACGAGCCATGATGATCGCCGTGACTCGCGGCGAACACAACGTTTCACCTGCATCGACTGCCACGATCAGCTTGATCAGCCGCTCCAACGGCTCCGAACGTAGGTGATAACCGACAACACCCAGGTCCGCGCACGCAATAATCTCGTCCTCGTCGTGCTCACGAACGCCAATCACCACCACACGACTTGTCGGGCTGGCTTCCCGCGCTGCCAGCAGTAACGTGCGACTGTCCGCCGACGCCAGATTCAACAGGATGACATTCGGAATCTGACGATCGATCGCTTTCCTCATCGACGCCTGGTCTTCCGCGGTACGCACCGCGGACGCACCCCACTCCCCTACCAAGGTCGTGGCAAGCCCCTCACGGTACATGGCACTGTCATCGACGATGAGCACCCTTATCGCACGACCTGTGGGGTCGTCGGCAACATCGTCGGCTGGCTGTCGCTGATCAATTCCCAGCGTCAAAGGCATGACTCCTCCAGGGAGGGAAAACATGTGTCATTGGCCATACCGAGCCACACCCCGCGTGCCGGAATAGCCCCTTCCCATTGTCACCGCCGAGCCACGCGCGTGTCACGAGTAATCCACTACCTGATTTCAGTCCTTTGTTGTGAATGGCTTGCGTCGAACCGCGCGGCGCACATGTGCGCTCTCAGTCTTGAGCGCGCGGCAAGACCGCGCGGTGCGCGGTGATGCGGGGATCTCGCGCGGGCCGCGGGCCTTGCGGCGCGCAGCTAAGCGGCGCGCATGTACGGCTGGGTCACGCTCTACGACCAGACGAACAGCCTTTCGGGAGACGCGGCAACCTAAACTTGGCTTCGCCGTGGTCCCAAACCGGGCACCCATGGGGGCCGACGATGAGTTGCCGTTTATACGTCGAGTATGGACGAGAATCGGCCGGAAACAGGAGGCATCAGCGCGATCCGATCGACTTCAAATTTGCGCTGGACCAGCGCAAACGCGAAGGTTTAGGGCTCGACGAGATCGAGCGATTCTTAATCAGCGGGTCCGGGGTTCGAGACCCTGACGGCACACCACATTCCGCATAATTCTTACGGCTGGTTGCCGTCGGTTTGGCCATGCGCAACCGCGCCGTCATCGGAATTGTCGCGCTCGCTAATTTTCTCCCCAATTTTGGTCATTCCGCCCGCTCGACGGGCGTAGCGTCTGCCGCGTTCAGACGCCTGCCGAGGAGGAAAGCCATGAGCGCTGCGGGCTATGTCGGTCGGGTCGGAGGGCTGGCAGTCGCCCTCGGCGTGGGCACCGCCATCTTCACCGGGGCGGGCGTCGCGCATGCGACCGACGGAGACAGCTCGGGCACTGGTGCGCCTGCCGGCCAAGAGACCAACACCAACACCACGACGCAGGACACCGACTCGTCGGGCCCCGGCAAGATCGACCTCAAGCTCCCCCGGCTGACCGATATCATCGGGCGCCATCGCGCCGATGACACGACGCCGAACTCGAACACGGCCACGTCAATCGTGAAGCGGCTGTCGGACGCGGCGAAACGGGTGACCGACGCGATCGAGAACGCCGCCGACGCCGACAACACAGTCGTGCGCTCGACGACGAACACGGGCGGGTCGTCGCTGCAGGATCGCATTGCCGCGCGGACCGAACGCGGCGGCGCGCAGACGTCGTCTCCGGACACGCTGACAGAGGGCGGCGCCGCGCAGACGAACGACGTCGCGAACCAGTTCGCGAGTAGCGCTGCGGCCGTGAAGGATTGGATCGCATCTCCGCGTGCCTTGGCAGGACGGTCCATTGACACGACGCCGACGGTTCCGGCGCCGACGCCGCTGTGGACGCCGCCTCAGATTCTCGCGCCGCTTGGCACGATGAAGGCCGCCCCCGGCACCGGTGCGACCGCCGTCCGCACGACTCTGTTGACGACGGTACTCGGCGTGGTGAACCCGTTCGCGGGCAACACACCGGGATCGCCAGTGGGCGTCGACCCGCTCTCGTTGGTTGTTGCCGGCGCGGCGCGCCGGGAGATCGGCGTCGAATCCTTCACGCCGACGGCACTTTTGGCCCCGTCGACCAACTCGTTGACCTATAACCCGACCACCACTTTTATCCACGGCGTGATCGGCGGCACGAACACGCCAACGGCGGGGGTGCAATACCTCGTCGTGAGTCAACCGAGTGGTGGCGGAAAGGTCTTCGTCGACCCGACCACCGGCAACTTCACCTACCTCCCTAACCTGTCGACGGTCCAAGACGACGGCACAGAGACCTTCAAGGTGGTGGCGGCCGAGACGACGCCGTTCACCACAGCGCTGACGGGAATTCCGCTCGTTGGCGGTCTCGTCGACCAGGTCCTCGTCGTGCTGTACCAGGTACCGGTGGCGAACGTGCTCCTGGCGCCGATCATCGGCAAGTCCGAGATCACAGCGGTTAGCGTGGACCTCACCGACGTCCCCGATTACGAGTCGGGCGATCCTATTGCGTTCACGGTCATGGTGCCCTCCGACGACGGCGTCATGATCAGCACCAATTATTTCCCCGCATGGTCGGTGGCTGACGGGTCGGCGACCCAGGCGCCCACGATTCTGAATGGCCCCGGCCTGGCGACCGCAGGCAATATCAACCCCAACGCGCCGAATACCGTCGACGGATTGGTTCCAGGCATAGACGAACTCACCAAAGCGGGTTACAACGTCGTCACCTGGGATCCGCGGGGCGAGTTCGACTCCACGGGCAGGCTGGAACTCGACTCACCCGAGTTCGAGGGACAGGACGTCAAGAACATCATCACGTGGGTGGCCGACCATCCCCAATACACCTATACCTCAATGGAAGCGCCAAACGATCCGTGGATCGGCATGGTCGGCGGATCGTATGGCGGCGGAATCCAACTTGTCTCCGCAGCCATCGACAACCGGATCGACGTGATCGTGCCCGGAATCGCCTGGAACAACTTGAACGACTCGCTGTACACGAACGACGCGTTCAAGACGTCCTACGCATCGCTGCTGCTGCTGGGATTGGTGACGACAGGTTCCCGAATCAACCCACAGATCTACGGCGGAATCATCACTGGAGCAGTGCTTGGCATCCTCCTTCCGAGTCAGCAGGATCTACTCGAAAGAAGCGGTCCGTGGGACATCGTCGGCGGCATCGACGTTCCGACGATGTTCGTCCAGGGGACTGTGGATGTGCTGTTCCCGTTGCAGCAGGCGCTGAACAATGCGGTTGGCATGCCGACCAACCAAGCGAACATCAGGATGATCTGGTACTGCGGCGGTCACGGCGCCTGCCTGACCTTGACTCCGGATCAGTTGGAACAGCAGGACCAGTTCCTGGCCGACAACACGATCGCGTTCCTGAACAACGCACTGCCGGAGGCGGATGGCACTCCGAATGACGTCGCCACGATTCCGAAGTTCCAGTTCGTCGACCAGAACGGCAAGTGGTACACCGCCGACTTCCTACCGGTCGACGTCAACGACCCTGAGGTCGACGATTTCTATACCGATAGCACGCCAATCGTCACCCAAGGTAACGGCGGCCTGTTGGCGATCTTCCCAGTACTCGGCGGCTCCGGACCCCAGTCCCTAGCAGGCTTCCCCGCCTCGCTCGGCCTGGGTTCGCAGGCGACGAACGCCGTCAGTGTGCCACTGGACGACGCCGCGGTCGGGACTCAGGTCGTCGGAGCCCCACAGTTGACGATGACCTATTCCGGCATCGGTACCAGCCGACATGTCTATGCCCAGGTCGTGGATAAGAAGACCGGCCTGGTGGTGGGCAACATCGTGACGCCGCTCCCGGTCACCCTCGACGGCCGAACGCACACGCAGACGTATTCGATGGAGGACATCGTTTGGACATACGGGGACACCGTGCCCGACGCAAGCGATCTCGAACTGCAGATCGTGGGGTCCGCGACGCCGTACCTGAACTTCACCGAGTACGGCTTCATCGACGTGAAGGACGTGTCTGTGTCGATGCCGACGCCGGGACCCAACGTGGTCCACGACTTGGAGGAAGAAGACACACTCGCCGTGAGCGCCTGACAGCGGCTCACTGAACCCGCAGGAGATCGACCTCGGTCGCGGTGCTGACTCGTTGCGCCGGAATGCCTGCGCGGTCGCACGTCTGCGCGACAACGGTCGCCGAATCGGCGGTGAAGACGGCGAAGAGCACCTCGTCGGTCGGCACGACGAGCAGATTGAGCAGCCGCACCGGTGACCCCTGCGCGGACATCAACACCGCGGAGTCCTTAAGCCGCGTCGCGGTGTCGTCGAGGGGTTCCTCCATGGCGGCGGAGTGATACCACTCGACGAGATAGCAGGGCACCGGAACGGTCATTGATTGAACGCTAACCGGATATGAACGCAGAGGAATCGGGTGTTTCCCTATCCCTTTGCCGATTCGATGGCTCTATTGACTGGGAGATCCGGCGGTCTGCTCGCCGCTGGTGGCTGCAGCGCCGTCTCCACGGCCGGTGAGCGTCTTGACGGCATCACGAACGCCTTCGCGGAACCCTCGAATGCCGTCGCGGATACCGTTGTGCAACGTGTTCAGCCCGGCCGCTCCGACACCTCGACCGTCGGAGTTCACGCCGAGCGCCCGGGGCCGCTGTTCCTGGCCCGCGGATACATCGTTGTCGCCGTCAGTGGCCATCACGCCTACGTTGGTGCCCTCATCGGCGCCCTCGACTTCTCGCGGAACCGACGGCGGTTGCTTCTCCTCGCCGTGGAATGCGGCACCGCCCGGCGGCATTGGGCTCTTGAGCAGGCCCAGACCAGCCTTGGGTTCCAGTGTCAGCAGCCGCTCGCCCGTCGGCGCCTTGTTGATGCCGACGGGGCCGCCGGGGTCGAGAAGTCCCGTGAATCCGGCGTGGCCGTGCAATATGCCGTCGGCGACGATGGCGGGAGCGGCGATGATCGCACCCAGCACGCGCCGCGGGTCGCCGGACTTCAGAGCGGCCAGGACTTCCTGCGCGGCGTCTGCGCCGGCGGACAAGCCGCTGTTGACGGCCCCGACTGGACTCAGCAGCGCATGCACGACTACCGATGTCGTGAGGCTCAGCAGCGTGTCCGCCGCCCCCTGGATGTTTCCCACGGCGATAAGGTCGGCGGCTGTTTCGAGACGGCCGGGCAGAGCCTCGACGATCTCGAGATACGCGTTCAGCGAGGTTGGGGTTTCGCCGAGCGCCGCTGTGAACTCTCGCCGGTTGGCGTCCGGATCATCCAGCAAGTCGGTGACCAGGCTGTTGAGCACCCACTCCTCACTGATCGGCGTGGGCTCCGCGAAAAGCTGCTCGAGGACGAGTTGCGCGCTCTCGATCGCACGCTGAAACGCCGCGAGGTACTCCTCTAACGGGTTCGCAGACAGGTGGACATCCGGATTCGCGATCTTGACGTCGGGCGGCGCCGCGGCGATCGGGGCAAGGGCGATGACACTGACTCCGACAAGCGCGACGCCAGCCTTGGCGTAAGGACGAAGTCCTGCCCGCATGTTGGCCCCTTCAGGCTGTGGCCCGTATTGGATAGACGGTACCTAGGTATAGCCTGGCAAACTTTGATTTGGCCGATCCGGCCTGTGCGTTTCGGCCGTGACACCACTGGCGCTGACAACGGCGACAAACTCGTCGCTGCGGAGGTTGCCATTGACCGATGGTTGCCAGAAACCTCTGTGCCAGCAAGTCCCAGGAAAATAGCCCATTGCCGTTAATATGTGCTGTCTATCACCAGTTGCCAGCTAGGCTATCCAGATTGCGAAGCACCATCAAGTAACGGGAATGTATCGACTGCTGGCGATTCAGGCAGTCAAGCTGCGTAAAAGCCAGGCGCTGTGTTAGGCTGCTGTTAGCTGGAGGTCGTTGCAGACGCAACTGATTTTGGCTCGAGGGATGGAAGGGAGGCTTAGCTGATGTTAGCGTTCGACGCGATGCATTCGTCAGATTCGCCGACCCAACTTGCCGCGAGCGGTGTTGCTGTGCAGGTCGCGGACGCAGCAGAGCCCACAGTGATACGTAATTGCAGTCGCCTTGGCCGCAGCGCCAACCCGCCCGGCTTTTCCTTCAGCGACTGGCTACGGGATCGACGTAGCCGCTGAGAGCGGCCTGATCAGCGCCTGAGTTTACGGACGAACAGCACAACGAGCACCGCCCCGATCCCTGCGAGCGACATCGCCACCGCGGGCTTTTTCACGAACCGAACCACTCCCGACTTCACGTCGTCGGCGATCCTGCGGGGATTAGCGCGCTCGGCGAGGTTATCGACGGTGACGGCCAACTGGTTGCGGGCCTGATCGATCTCCTGCTTGATGGTGTCGGGATCTCGATCCACCACTGTCGTCCTCCATCGTCCGCGTTGGCCGCGGAGCTCGTGTGCTCCTCGCGTCCGCACTGCCTTGCCGAACTACCCTAGATCAGCCGGCGCCAACCCCGACGCACCGGTGGAGAAGAAAGGGATCACTGGTGGCACAGACCCCACGCCTGGCGGTGGGCGACAAAGCCCCCGCGTTCAGCCTGCCCGACGCCGACGGCAACTCGGTGTCTCTGGCCGACTACCGCGGTCGCAAGGTCATCGTCTACTTCTATCCCGCGGCCTCCACGCCCGGATGTACCAAGGAGGCGTGCGACTTTCGCGACAACCTGGGCGAGCTGAACGACGCCGGGCTCGACGTCGTCGGCATCTCCCCCGACAAACCGGAGAAGCTCGCCAAGTTCCGCGATGCCGAGAAGCTCACCTTTCCGCTGCTGTCGGATCCCGACCGCAAGGTGCTGACCGCGTGGGGTACCTACGGCGAGAAGACGATGTACGGCAAGACCGTGCAGGGCGTCATCCGCTCCACATTCGTCGTCGACGAGAAGGGCAAGATCGAGGTCGCGCAGTACAACGTCAAGGCTGCACACACGACAACATTGATTCAGAAGATCATCGCCAGTAGCTAATAACTCTAGTAAGCGGGACGCTCCTCGGGCGGTGTGTCCCTTGTCCGTCGTGGACGTATCGGTGCGGGGACCTTTTGCTCTACCTCTGATTCAGGCGTGTGGACGATCCTGATCGTGAAGCGGTGCTACGTCTGTGAGGGGGTACGACATGAGGCGCGACATCCTCAAATTCCTGTGCGGGGTGGCTGCGGCAGCAAGTTTCGGACACGTTGGTTACGCGGTGGCAACCGCACGAGGCACCATCTCCGTACCGATCTGGAGAGGCCGCGAATGGGGCGTTGGCAAGTTGCTGATCGAAGCCGTGATCTATGGCGCGATCAGTGTTGCTCTGGGTTACCTCGGCTGGCGCTCAGAGTCGCGCGATCTGCCGCGACCTACAAGCCCCTAGGAGATAGCCGTGAGGAAGCGTGAGGTTTACAAGTTCCTGTGCGGATTCCTTGCCGGGGCCGGCGTGGTCCACGCGAATATTGGCTTTGGGATAGCGGCAGGAATGTTCAATAAGCCGCACTATCTCGGACACACTTGGAGCGCCGCCGGTCACGTCGCAAAGCTGCGCCGAGACATCGACGTCTGAGCGGGCTCAGGCTTCGGCGTCGAGGATGCGCATTCGCGCACGGTCATAGAACGGTTGCAGCTGCAGTCGTGCCGCAAGATCGCCGCCCGGAGTCTGAACCGTGAACAACTGCTCGCGCAACCAGTCTCCGGTAACCCCACCCTCGTAGGACACCTGCGCCAGGCCCACCGGCCCACCGAGCGTGTAACCGTAGGCAGCCGCCCGCACATAACCGACCCACTTGCCGTCGATCGTCACGGGCTCGTTGCCGAACAGGTCAGCCGAGGGGTCGTCGACCAACAGGCTCACGACCCGGTTGCGCGGAGGGCCGTGCGCCTTGAACTCCTGCAGCGCGTCACGACCGACGAATCCGCCTGGCTTGTCCCAGGCGACCGTGAATCCCAGCCCTGCCTCGATGGGGTTGTCGGTGTTGTCGATGTCCACGCCGATATCCCGGTAACCCTTTTCCAGCCGCAGGCTCGACATCGCCGCAAGCCCTACCGGTCGCAGCCCCAAATCCGCACCGGCGTCGGTCAATTCGTCGAAGACACTGGCCGCGTACTCCGCGGGGATGTGCAGCTCCCAGCCGAGCTCACCGAGGTAGGTCACCCGAACCGCAAGCACCGGTGCATAGCCGACGTGGATCTGTCTCGCCGAGAGGTACGGAAACGCGGCGTTGGATAGGTCGGCATCGGTGAGTCGGGACAGCAGAGCACGCGATTTCGGCCCCTGAACCGACAGCAGCGTGGTCCCCGAGGTGATTTCGGTGACGACGACGACTTCGTCAGACCGAGTTTCGCGGCGGATCATGGGTTCGATGCGGCGGTGGATGAGATCACTTGCGACGACGAGGAACTTCTCCTCCGCCAGCCGGGTCACGGTCAAGTCGGCGGCGATCCCGCCGGCTGTGTTGAGCCACTGCGTGTAGACCAGTCGCCCGATCTCGCGGTCGACAACGCTGACCGAGAGCCGGTCGAGAACCCTCGCCGCATCGGGCCCCTGCACAAGGAACTTCGCCATGAGGCTCATGTCCAGAACGCCGACATCCTCTCGTACCGCCCGGTGCTCGCGGCCCACGATTTCAAACGAGGGCTGTCTGGCGAAATCGAGCGTGCTGGCCGGATGAGCCCCGTCGGTGTCGTACCACTCGGCGAATTCCCAGCCCACCGAGGCGTTGAAGTGTCCGCCTGCCGCTACCAGTCGGTCGTGCAGTACTGAGCGCCGCACGTCGCGAGCCGAACCCGGCTTCCAGGCAGGCCAGACTGCGTCGCCGAACAGCACCCCGAGTTGCTCGACGGTGCGTTCGGCGCGAAAGCGCCGGGAGCTTTCGTGCCCGGCAGCCCGGTCGATGGCGTACCCGGTGACATCGACCGGCGGCACGCCGTCGACGATCCAGTGCGCCATGACATTTCCGATGCCGCCGCCCGTCAGGATGCCTAGCGAGTTCATTCCGGCCGCCACGTAGTAGCCGTCCAGTTCGGGGGCCGGCCCGAGCATCGGCCGGATGTCCGGAGTGAAGGACTCCGGGCCGCAGAAGAACAGTCGGACACCGACTTCGGACAGTGACGGAATGCGCGCGAGCGCGGCGTCCAGGTAGGGGCCGACGCGGTCCCAGTCGGGCGGCAGCGTGCCGAACGCGAATTTGTCCGGCACCCCGTCCAACGACCATGGAGCGCCCACCGGCTCGAACAGACCTACCAGCATGCCGTCGCCCTCGGGCCGGTAGTAGCCGTAGCGGTCGGGGTCTTCGATCACCGCCAGGTCGTGATCCATGCCGGGAACGGTGTCGGTGATCAGGTAGTAGTGTTCGGCTGCCTGCAGTGGGATACAGACGCCATCGCGCGCGCCAAGCTGGCGGGCCCACATGCCGGCGGCGTTGACCACGACCTCGGTCTCAATGCGACCCTGGTCGGTGTTGACTGCCGTCACCCGGCCGCGCTTTGCCTCGACGCCCTCGACGGTGACGCCTTGGATGACGCACACTCCAAGTGCCTTGGCGCCCTTGGCCATCGAGGTGGCAACGCCAACCGGGTCGGCGCGGCCCTCGTCGGGTACGTAAAAGCCGGCAAGAACGTCGGAGGTGTCCAGCAGTGGCCACATGTCCTGCAGTTCGCGGGCCGTGATCTCGTGCTCGTTGACACCGAACCCGTGCATCCACGCCGACGAGCGGCGCAGCGCCTCCAGGCGTTGCGGGTTTGTGGCAAGGCTGACGTGTCCGACCGGATTGAACCCGGTGGAGTGACCGGTCTCTTGCTCGAGACGTTCGTAAAGGTCCCGCGAATACCTGCTCAGGAACAGCGCCGTCTCATCGGTCATACCCGCGGAGGTGATCAGGCCGGCCGCATGCCACGTGGTGCCTGCGGTGAGTTCGTGTTGCTCGAGCAGCACAACGTCGGTCCACCCCAGGTGGGCCAGGTGGTAGGCGATGCTGCACCCGGTCACGCCGCCGCCCACGATGACCACGCGCGCCCGCTCAGGCACCTCCTTGGCGCTGCTCACCGGGCGAGGCCCCGGCCGTCATCCGCCAACTCGCCGAACTGGTGTCTGAACATTCAGTCAGCGTGACACAATTCCCGCATGCGCGAAACCGAACCGTATGACGTTGTCGTGATTGGAGCCGGGTTCGCCGGGTTGGTGGCAGCCCGTGACCTGATCGAAGCGGGCCGAACCGTGGTGGTGCTGGAGGCCCGCGATCGGGCCGGGGGTCGCACCTACAGCTCGACGTTCCCCGGGACAGACGTCGTGATCGACCTCGGCGCCGAATGGTTCGACCCGCAGCGCCATCACTTCATGGCAGCCGAGGTGGCCCGCTACGGAGCGCGGTTCGTCGAAGCCGACAAAGGCGGTGCCAACCGCTGGTTCCTCGACGGTCGCCACGCCGACGGCGAGGAGCCCGACGGGCTCATCGACATGAATGAGTTGGAGGAGGTACTCGACCGCCTCAGGGCCGACGTCGCACCGGTGGTCTTCGCCAAGGGCTTCGACCAGGTGAATACCGCGGAGCTAGACATCCCGTTCAGCGAGTATCTGGCCAAACTCGACCCGCCGCCGGCAATCGCCGATCTTCTTCGAGCCCAGTCTTACACCCTGACCGGAGCCCTGCCCGAGGAATTCTCGGCCCTGGTGTACCTCCGGGAGATCGCGGGTTTCGACAACGACCCGGCCTACTCCTTTTTCGCTTCCCTGGCGCGCGTCGACGTCGGTAGCGGCGGCTTGGCCGAACGCGTCGCTGCCGAGATCGGCGACCATATTCGGCTGGGCGATCCGGTCACCTCGGTGACCGAGTCGGCCGGCCGGGCGGACGTGGTCACCGCCAGCGGGAAACGCTTCTCGGCTCGCCGGTGCGTGGTGGCCGCGCCGCTGAACACCCTGGGCGACATCAATTTCACCCCGACCTTGCCTGCCGCGCTGGCCCGGTTGGTGACGCAGGGCCACACCGGCCGCTGCGTCAAGGTTTGGTCCAAGCTGGCCGGGCTCGATCACGTTTTCGCCATGGGCTGGCCGGGAGTGGTCGAGTGCACTCTGAAGGCCACGGTGCACGAGGCCGGCGGGGACCGGGCCATCTTCGCTTCGTTCGGACTGGAACCCGATCTGGCCGTCGATCGGCCGGACCTCCTGCAGGCCGGACTCGACGGGCTCAAGTTGGGCGCCACAGTCGAGGAGATCTACGGCCATGACTGGATCCGCGACCCGTTCTCCAAGGGCACCTGGCTGGCGCTGCGACCGGGACAAGCGCCCGACCTTGCCCGGGTGGAAACGCAGTGGGGCGTGTTCCACCTGGCCGGAGCTGACTTCGCGGGCGTTTGGTCGGGCTGGGTCGACGGGGCCATCGAATCGGGCAGGACGACAGCAGCGGAGGTGGACGCGGCTTTGACTGCCCAGCAAGAGAATCTCAAACCCTGATCGTCGCCCCGTAACCTGCGCCAGCCGCCCGGTAAACATCAGGGCCACCGGGCACGTCGCCAAGCTGCGCTGCGACCTATCAGTCTGACGCCAGGTTCGCCAGCAACAGCGCCTCGGCCGTCGCGGCGCGTTCCAGCACGCCCAGGTGCAGGCTTTCGTTGATGCTATGGGCCTGTGTGCCAGGGTCTTCCACGCCGGTCACCAGGATCTTCGGCGGCTGCCGTAAGCGCGCACCAAGCATCCCTTGCTCAGAGTGAGATCGCATTTGAAACACCGCCGAGGAACCCTTTTGCTCCCAGCAACGGGCCATCCGGCCCTAGTCGCGGATTTCACTGGACATTTAGCGTCATACAGCTAACAGCTAACGAATCGCGCCATGACACTCGACCAAAAATGAGGAAGTACTTGTGAACAGCATCTGCGACGACTTGCGCCCTGACTTCGACGGGAACGGCAACTGCTCATGAGAACAATCCGCTCGCTGTGCGCGGCGGTGCTGGTCCTGGGGGCGGGCATCATCGCCGCCCCGACGGCCCAGGCCGGTCCATACGAAGACATGCTCAACCTAGCGCCGGGCGGCTACGGACCGGACAACTGTCAGCCACAACCCATTCCACCCGAATCCGGTGGGGTGCTAGCCGCAGCGTTATGCGGCCCCGTGCCGGGAGGCCCGTCGGGGGCATGGTTCGCATTGCACAAGAATCAGAACGCAATGTTCAGCACTGCCAAGAAGACCTATACCGGTGCAGACTTCGGGCCCGTCCCGTGTCCCGGGGCACCGGACGCCAACCCTGGCAGGTTTGGTGGCGGTACCGGGACCGTGGCATGTGGCGCGGCCATTGGACCCGTCGTGATGTACACGCACGCTCCCACCCTGTTCGTCGGCATCATCAAGGGAAACTCCCTTGAGGAGTTGTTCGCCTTCCTCCACCTCACTGAATGAGCATCAGGAGGCGCGACCTATCGGTCTGACGCCAGGTTCGCCAGCAACAGCGCCTCGGCCGTCGCGGCGCGTTCCAGTACGCCCAGGTGCAGGCTTTCGTTGATGCTATGGGCCTGTGTGCCAGGGTCTTCCACGCCGGTCACCAAAATCTTCGCCGACGGGAACGCATCGGCGAACTCGGCGATGAACGGAATCGAGCCACCCATGCCCATGTCGACTGGTTCATTGCCCCATGCTTGCCGGAACGCCGCGCGGGCCGCGTCGTAGACCGGTCCGCTCGCATCGATCGCGTACGGCTGGCCGATATCGCCGGGTGTGACGGTGACCTGTGCGCCCCACGGTGCGTGCTTCTCCAGATGACGGGTCAGCGCCTCGAGGTGCGCCCGCGCGTCACCGCCCGGCGCGACCCGCATGCTGACCTTCGCCTGCGCCCGCGCGATCAGGGTGTTCGACGACGACGCGATCGGGGTGGTATCGATCCCGATGACCGTGATTGCCGGCTTGGCCCAAAGCCGTTGCGGCACTGAGCCTGAGCCGATCTCAGCTAACACCGGCGAGCATTCCGGACTCTTCTCGCACCCGCTCTTGCGGATAGTCCACTTCGGCGGCGGTCGCCTCGTGCAAACCCTCGACCGCGACATTGCCGTCGTCGTCGTGCAGGGACGCCAAGAGTCGCACCAGCGCGCTCAGCGCGTCGGGCACCACTCCGCCCCACAGACCCGAGTGCAGGCCGTGGTCCAGTGTGGCCACCTCCACCACGCAATCGGCCAGCCCACGCAGCGACACCGTCAGCGCGGGGATCTCGGTGGTCCAGTTGTCGGAGTCGGCGATGACGATGACGTCGGCGGCCAGCGTGTCCTTGTGCGCGGCCAGCAGCCGCCCAAGCGACGGCGACCCCGACTCCTCCTCACCCTCGACGAACACGGTCACGCCGACTGGAGGCTGGCCGCCATGCGCACGGAACGCGGCGAGATGCGTTGCGATGCCTGCTTTGTCGTCTGCGCTGCCGCGACCATAGAGACGGCCGTTGCGTTCGGTCGGCTCGAACGGCGGCGACTTCCACTGGTTGTGGTCGCCCTCGGGTTGCACATCGTGATGGGCGTACAGCAGCACCGTCGGTGCGCCTTCAGGCGCCGGATGCCGCGCGATAACGGCGGGCGCACCGTCCTCGCTGACGATCTGCACGTCGCCGAACCCCGCCTCCGACAACAACTTTGCCACCGCCTCGGCGCTGCGCTGCACCTCGCCCCTGCGCGCCGGGTCGGCCCCCACCGACTGGATGCGCACCAAGTCCTCCAGGTCTCGCCGCACCGAAGGCAGCACGTCGCGCACCCGCTCCACCAGATCACTCATGTGCACGAGGTTAGCCCCTCACTTTTCCTGCGCGAGCAGACGCAAAGGCCCGCCGCGTCCTGCGACTTTGCGGGCGTATGCGTCTGCTCGCGCGAAGAAGTCTCAGCGCGCCTAGCGCTCCTCGAGCACTGCGACGGCTGCGGCGGTATCGCCCTCGTGGGTCAGCGACAGATGGATCGTCACCTTCTCCAGGTGCTCGGCGATCGCGCCGGTGAGCCGCACCCGCGGCCGACCCCACATGTCGGTCACCACCTCGATGTCGCGGTGAATGCCCTCCGGCAGCACGGGCCGCTTCGAGAAGCGCGACCCCGACCACGCCTTGATCACCGCCTCCTTGGCCGCCCACCGGGCCGCCAGGTGCCGCGCCGCCGACGAACTCTTGTCCGCGGCGTCGCGGCGCTCACCCGGCGTGAACGTCTCGGCGAACAACGTGCCCGGCTGGTCGACCTGCTCTGCGAACTCGGGGATCGACACGAGGTCGATGCCGACGCCAACGATGCTCACGCCGTGAACGCTATCGCACGTAGATGCCGTCTTCGCCCAGCCTCGACGCCGGATCGAGCAGCATCTCGGCCTCCTCGCGATTCTCCGGCGCCTCGTCGTCCAACCGGCGGTTGCTCGCAGGCCGCTCGTACAGCGGTGTGCCGCCCGCGATGGCCGAGGCCAGCCTCCGCTGACCCGCGAAGATCCGCGCGCCCGCCTGCTCCTGATAGGCCCGTCGCTGCTCGGGATCGAGCGCTGCGATGAAGGCCTGCGGATGCACCAGAGCGATGACGCCCGACACGTGACCGAAGCCCAGGCTGGTGATCAGGCCCGCCTTCAGCGGGAACTTCTCGCCAAGCCGCAGCGTCTCGCGCACCCACACGAAGTGCTCCGAGCCGGCCAGCTCGTCGTCGACACAGTCCAGGCTGCGGTTCGGCGGGATGACCCCGTCGCGCAGCATCTGGCACATGCCCATCATCTGGAACACCGCCGCACCGCCCTTGGCGTGACCGGTCAGGCTCTTCTGCGACACCACGAACAGCGGGGCGCCGTCCGAGCGGCCCATCGAGTCGGCGAGCCGCTCGTGCAGCTCCGTCTCGTTCGGGTCGTTGGCAAGCGTCGACGTGTCGTGCTTGGACACCACGGCGATGTCGTCGGCGCCGACACCCAGCTTGGCCAGCGAGCGGGACAGCAGCGACTCCTTGCCGCCGCGACCCGCACTGAGCGCACCGAGCCCCGGCGCCGGGATCGAGGTGTGCACGCCGTCGGCGAACGATTGCGCGTACCCCACCACCGCGAGCACCGGCAGACCCATCTTGAGCGCGAGGTCGCCGCGGGCCAGCAGGATCGTGCCGCCGCCCTGCGACTCGAGGAAGCCCAACCTGCGACGGTCGTTGGCGCGGGAGAACTTCGAATCGCTGATGCCCTTGGCACGCATCATCTCGGTGTCGGCGGTGGCCGCCATGTCACCGAATCCGATGATCGCCTCGAGCGTCAGGTCGTCGAAGCCGCCTGCCACCACGAGCTCGGCCTTGCCCAGCTTGATCTTGTCGACACCCTCCTCGACCGACACCGCCGCCGTTGCGCATGCGCCGACGGGGTGGATCATCGAGCCGTAGCTACCGACATAGGACTGGATGACGTGGGCCGCAACAACATTCGGCAGGACTTCCTGCAGGATGTCGTTCGGCTTGTTCCGCCCGAGCAGGTTGCCGTGGTACATCGTCTGCATCGACGTCATGCCGCCCATGCCGGTGCCCTGCGTGCTGGCCACCATCGCGGGATGCACCCAGCGCATCAGCTCGTTCGGGGTGAAGCCCGCGCCGAGGAACGCGTCGACGGTCGCGACGATGTTCCACACCGCCACCCGGTCCAGCGACGTGTTCATGTCCGCGCTGATGCCGTACACCGTCGGGTCGAAGCCGGTGGGGATCTGACCGCCGACGGTCCGCGACAGCTTCGTCTTGCGCGGCACCCGGATCTCGGTGCCCGCCTTGCGGGTCACCTGCCAGTCGCTGCTGTCCGGCACCGGGGTCGCAACGGTGTGCTCCGGGTCGAACTGCACGAACGCGCGAGCGTCGGCCTCCGACGACACCACGAAGGTGAAGTCCTTGTCGAGGAACACCGACACCAGGAGCGGTGACGCGTGGTCGGGGTCGATCGCACCGTCGTCGACGAACTCCCGGATGCCGGTGCGCTCGACAACGGCGTCGTGGTAGCGCTCGACCAACTCCGACTCGTCCACAAGATCGCCGGATTCGGCGTCATACCAACCCGGCTTCGGGTCGTCCTCCCACTTGATCAGACCCGTGGTCCAGGCCAGCTCGAGCACGCCCGCCGCCGACAACTCGTTGTCGACCTCCATCTCGAAGCGGGTCCGCGACGAGCCGTACGGGCCGAGCTCGGCGCCACCGACGATCACCACCAGGTCGGCAGGGTCGACGTCGAGGTCGTCCCATGCCGGCGGAGGTGCGGAAGTGAAGCCGCGCGGCGGCGACGGCAGCGCGGCGATGGTGCCGTCCCCCTCGTCGCTCTCCTCGGCTGCTTCCGCCGTCATCCCTTCTCGAGCCTTTGCGGCCAGCTCGGACATGTCGATGTCGATATCGCCGAGCCCGCCGGTCAGGTCGATCTTCAACGGCTCCTGCGCGGCGGCCACCTTCGACTCGATGCTGCACAGATTGAGCAGCATGGCTGCCATCTGCTCGGTCGAGTAAGTGGTCACGCCCGCCTCCTCGACGGCGCTGACGATCGCGTCGTTGGCGCCCATCAGGCCGGTGCCGCGGGTCCAGCCGATCAGGGCGTGCGCCAGGCTGACCCGCTGCGCCCACGACGACTCGGCGCTCCAGCGCGTCACGACGGCGTCGAGCGCCGACTTGGACTCGCCGTACGCGCCGTCGCCGCCGAACATGCCGCGGTTCGGCGAACCGGGCAGCACCACGTGCAGCCGCGACGCGATGTCGCGCTCGGATCCGATGTGCGACAGCCCGCCGATCAGCCGCTGCACGGCCCACAACAGAACCTTCATCTCCATCTCGGAGCGAGAGCCTGCCTCGGACAGGTCGCCGGCCACCCGCGGCGCCGCAAACGGGAACAGCAGGGTCGGCGTCTGGGCGTCCTTGAGGTGGATGGACTGCGGCCCAAGGCTTTCGGTCTGTTCGTTGCCGACCCAAGCCACCAGTGCGTCGATATCCGAGTAGGACGCCATGTTGGTGGGCACCACCCACAGCGCCGCGCCGAAGCGGGCGTTGTCGCGGTACAGGTTCCGGTAGAACTCGAGCCGGTTGTCGTCGAGCTTGGACGTGGTCGCGATGACGGTCGCTCCGCCATCGAGCAGACCTGCGACCACCGAAGCGGCGATCGATCCCTTCGACGCGCCTGTCACCACAGCGATTTCGTCGCTGTAGCGACCCTTGCCCGGGTTCTCCGCGCCGGCTGCGGCGCGGCCGAACAGCGAGGCATGGATGTTGCGCCCGGCGGCCAGAGACCTGCCCTGCCACCAGGATGCCTGCTTGCCGACGACGTGACCCGCGCCCTCGAACCGCTGCGAGAGCTGCTGCCAGTTGGCGTCGATCTCGCCCTCGTCCATCAGCCAGAGCTTCACCAGGTCTTCGCGCGCGCTGGCCCAGCGGTCGTCGAACAGCACCGCCTTGCGGCCGTCGAACACCGGCGCCACCAAACGCGGCCAGTCCGAACCGAGTTCGGCGGTGACCAGGTCGATGAGCTCGGCGTCGGTCGAGGCCTCCGGCGTGGAGACGGCGTTGTCGAGCCCCAGCTGGTTGAGGATCGTGCGGGCGGCCGAAGCCAACACACCGTCGCGACCGGTGACCTGGTCGGCGAACTCGGTGAGGGCCGCGGAGTCCACGACACCACCGGCCGCACCGCCAGCCGACGGCAGCGCCACAGCGATACCGCGCCTGCCGGCCACCGCCGCCACGGCGGCGTCGACGACCTTGTCGACGGTCGCGGCGTCGGCCAGCGCACCGTCGTGCAGCCCGCCAAGGCTGCCGCCGCGGACACTGGAGCCCTCACGGGTGCCCAGCGCCACCTCGACGGTGACGTGCTTGACCCAGCCGTCGCCGAGCTCCCACGTCTTCTTGACCCGCTCGGCGATCGCGGCAGGCCGCTTGCCTGACGGGCCGAGCGCCGTGCGCAGCTGATCGTTGATCGCGTCGGAAAGAACGGGGCCGTAAGGCTTGTACGTTCGCGCAAGCTTCGTCACCTGAGACTTCAACCCGGAAAGGTCGGCCTCGGCGGCGCCGTCGATGGCGCCGAGGTCCAGCTCCGAGCCGAGGTCGACCAGCAGCTGGTTGCGCCGCGAGGACGCACCGTCGGTGATCGACTCGATGGAGTCGAGTGCCTCGATCTGGTCGATGCGCATCTTCGCCGACAGGGCGATCAGCGCCAGCGTCGCGTCCGAAGCGTCGAACGGGATGTCGTCGGGCCGCGGAGCGCCCGCGGCCGCGGTCGCCGGAGCCGGTGCAGGTGCCGCTTCGGCGGCTGCCGGTTCGGTTGCCGCCTCGGGTCCGGAAGCCGCGTCGTCGGCGACATCGTCGTCCTCGTGCACCGGATCGGTATCGGTCGCGAACAACACCGGGGCGTCGCGCTCGGAGTTGAGCACTTCCGTTGTGTTGTGCGAATACTCGGGCAGCTTGAGCGTGTTGGTGGCGAGCCCGGCGACGGTCGGCGCAGACTTCACGCCGATCTCGACGAACCGCTCGATGCCGAGTCCGCCTGCGGCCTCCTCGATGAAGAGCAGGTCCTGCGTCTCGATCCACCGGACCGGGCTGGCGAACTGCCAGGCCAGCAACTCGATGACGACCTTGCGGCACAACTCCATCGGCTTTTCGTTGCGCCAGGTGTCGTAGTCGGCGAGGATCTCGTCGAGCGGCTCGGCGGGCACCAGGTCGCGGATCTCCTGGATGAAGTCGCGATCGAGGGTGAACGGCCGCGGCACCAGGTTCGGAATGTACTTGCCGACAATCAGATCCGGATCCGCATCGCGCGGCATGACCCGCTCCAGTGAGCGGCGGAAGTCGGCGACGCCGACCCGCAGCACCGAGGAGTGGAACGGCACGTCGATGCCGGGCACCAGGATGAAGGACCGCTTGCCGCCGCTGATCTCGCGGCGCTTCTCGACCTCTTCCTCGAGCACCTCGAGTCCGTGCACCGTGCCCGCGATCGCGTACTGCGAGCCGCGCAGGTTGAAGTTCACGATCTGCAGGTATTCGCCTGTGCGCTCGGAGATTTCGGCGACGAAGTCCACGACGTCGGCGTCATCGAGGTCGATCTGCGACGGCCGGATGGCGGCCAGCCGGTAGTTGGACCGGCCGAACTCGTCGCGCGGCACGATGTCGTGCATCTTCGACCCGCGGTGGAACACCACCTCGAGCAGCGCCTCGAGTTCGTAAACGCCGCTGACACAGGCCAGTGCGGTGTACTCACCGACGGAGTGGCCGCAGGCGATGGCGCCCTCGACGAACGCACCCTGCTCACGCATCTCGGCGACCTGCGCGGCCGCCACGGTCGCCATGGCGACCTGGGTGAACTGCGTCAGGTACAGCACGCCCTCGGGGTGCTGGTAGTGCACACCGCTGGCGATCAGGCTCGTCGGGTTGTCGCGCACCACGTGCAGCACCGAGAAGCCGAGGGTTTCGCGGGTGAACTTGTCCGCGTTGTCCCACACCTTGCGGGCGGCCTTCGACCTGGCGCGCACGTCCATGCCCATGCCCTTGGACTGAATGCCCTGGCCGGGGAACGCGTACACCGTCTTCGGGGCGGCCAGCTGTGCCGTCGCCGCCATCACCAGATCGGATCCGACGCGTGCGGCGACCTCGACAATCTCTGCGCCACGGTCGATTCCGACGCGGTCGACGCGGATGTCGACCTCGTCACCCGGCAGCACCATGCCGAGGAAGCGAGCGGTCCAGCCGACCAGCCGGGCAGGCGGAACGGCCTTGCCGTCGGTGGCGGTGACGACCTGCTGGGCAGCGGCCGACAGCCACATGCCGTGCACGATGGGCGATTCCAGTCCCGCCAGCAGCGCGGCGGCGCGGTCGGTGTGGATCGGGTTGTGGTCACCGGAGACCACCGCGAACGCGCTCATGTCGCTCGGTGCGGTGACGGTGACATCGCGGCGACGACGCCGTGGCGTGTCGGTCGCGTTGTCGGTCATCGCGCCGCCTGCGCGCGGCGGATCGGTCAACTCGACCGCGCCCGTGCGGCCGCGGATCGCGAACCGCTCCTCGAGCTTGGCCAGTTCGGTGCCGTCGGCGTCGGTGATGGTGACCTCAACCGGCACCACACGGCCGACCTCGGTGTCGGTAGCCGCCGAAGCCGTTGCGGTGACGGTCAATTCGGCCTGTTCCTTCGGCAGCGCGGTCAGCAGGTGCGCGGCGTGGTCCAGGTGGACCAGGCTGAGCAGACCCTCGACGACCGGGAAGCCCTCGTCGGTGACGGCCGAGCCGATCACCGAGAACACCGCGGGCCAGCAGAGACCCACCAGCGCGTCGGGCACCACCGTGAGACCGGACGCCAGCGGCGCACCGAACGTCGCGGTGACACCGGTGTGGTCGGCGACCTTCTCCGGATCCCACTCGACGGTCACTTCTGCGGTGTTGTCGACCACCGACGGCAAGCCATCGGGGCCATCGGCGCCCGCGGCGATCGCCAGCACCGAACGCATCGCGGTGGAGGCGTCATCGACGGTGACCACCGGCATCCCGCCGTCCACCGTGCACGTCGGCAGCGTGAAGCGGATCTTGATCCAGGTGCCCGAAAGCGGAACGCTCAGCGTGACGGTCTCGTCGGCGGACAGCTCCAGCCGCGCACCCGTCGATGGGTGTGTGGCACTTCGGTTTTGGTTGACCTGCCACTTCGCTGGCGCGCCGATGCGGTGCACCGGGTTGATGGAAGTGCGGCCCGCCCACAGCACGTCGGGCGCGTCGAGCACGACGGCCAGCGGGCCGGTGACGTCACCGCGCGCCTGACGTCGGGTGACCACGGAGACGGGCTCGGCACCCGATGACAGCACATCGTCGATCGACGCCTGCTCGAACCGGTCCAGTAGCTCGCCGACCGGCTCGTCGACCGTCGTGATGCCCGCGACGGCCTGGGTGCCGGGAATGATGCACACCTGGTCGGCGTCGTAGCGGGCGTCGTGGGCCTGCCACAGCGAGTCGCTGCGCCACCAGCGGCGCACATCCTTGTCGATGACGGGGACGAAGTTGACCGGCTTGCCCACCGTCTTGCAGAGCTGAACGAAGAACGGCACATCGGCCGGGTGCAGCTTGATGGTTTCGGCGTCCGGATAGCGGCCCTGCAAGGCGGTGATCGCCTGCTGCGGCTTCTCAAGCAGCGCTTCGTCATTGAACAGGGTCTCGATCGGCCCGAAGTCCTTCGGATGCAGCCGGGCCTCGGCGCGCTTGAGCATCTCGGCGAAACGGTCACGCCAGGTATCGGCGAGCCACGGGCTGCCGGGCGCCGCGGTGTCGGCGGTGCTGTCGCCGTCGCCGATGGCCAGCTCGACGTAGCGCTGCAGCCACCCCAGGTACGTCATCTCGCCGATGTCGCCGAAGTAGGGCTTGCAGGTGTTGGCCATCGCGGCGATGATCTCGTCGCGGCGGGCGGCGACGGCCTCTGCGTCACCGGCCACCTCGTCGAGGAGCCGGCCGCAACGCGATGCGGTGTTGTCGATCTCGTGGATGTCGGCGCCGAGCTGGCTGCGGCTGGAAGCCATGCCGCCCTGGGCTTTTCCGGCGCTGATCCAGTGGTCGGTGCCACCGGTCTCGACCAGCATCCGCTTGACCGCGGGCGAGGTGGTCGCCTCGAGGGTCGCCATCGCGGCGGTGCCGACGAGGATGCCGTCGACCGGCATCAGCGGGAAGCCGTAGGCCTGAGCCCACCGGCCGGACAGGTACTCGGCCGACCGCTCGGGGGTACCGATGCCGCCGCCGACGCACACCGTGATGTTCGACCGCGACCGCAGTTCGGAGTAGGTGGCCAGCAGGAGGTCGTCGAGGTCCTCCCAGGAGTGGTGGCCACCGGCGCGGCCGCCCTCGATGTGCATGATGACGGGCTTGGTCGGAACCTCGGCGGCGATCCGGATCACCGAGCGGATCTGCTCGATGGTGCCCGGCTTGAACACCACGTGGCTGATGCCGACCTCGTTGAGCTCCTCGATCAGCGCGACGGCCTCTTCCAGCTCCGGGATGCCCGCGCTGACGACGACGCCGTCGATCGGGGCGCCGGACTGGCGCGCCTTCTGCACCAACCGCTTTCCGCCGACCTGCAGCTTCCACAGGTACGGGTCGAGGAACAACGAGTTGAACTGGACGGCGCGGCCCGGCTCGAGCAGCTGCGTCAGCTCGGCGATGCGGTTGTCGAAGATCTCGTCGGTGACCTGTCCGCCGCCCGCAAGCTCGGACCAGTGGCCTGCGTTCGCGGCGGCAGCGACGATCTTGGCGTCGACGGTGGTCGGGGTCATGCCCGCGAGCAGGATCGGCGACCGGCCGGTCAGCCGGGTGAACTTCGTCGACAGCTTGACCGATCCGTCGGGCAGGGTGACGAGCGTCGGGGCGTAGCTGGACCACGGCTTGGCCACCTCGGGCACCGCGCCGACGGTGAACAGGTTGCGCTGGCCGCCGCGGGTGGCCGCAGGCACGATGCCGACGCCGAGGCCGCGGATGACCGGCGCCGTCAGCCGGGTCAGGATGTCGCCGGGGCCGAGGTCGAGGATCCAGCGGGCGCCCGCCTCGTGCAGGTCGTTGATCTCGCTGACCCAGTCCACCCTGCGCACGAGGATGGCCTCGGCCATCTCGCGGGCCAGGTCGACGTCCAGGCCGACCTCCTGTGCCCAGTTGCCGACCATGTCGATGGCGTCCGAAAGCCGAGGGGTGTGGAAGCCGACCTCGACCTGCACCGGATCGAACATCGGGTTGAACACGGCGCCGCCGCGAACCTTGTTCTTGCGCTCGGCCTCTTCCTTTTCGGCGATCTGCTCGCAGTAGAGCTCGAAGCGCGACAGCTGCTCGGGTGTTCCTGTGATGACGACGGACCGGCGGCCGTTGCGGATGGACAGCACCGGCGGCAGCACGGTGCGGACGTCCTGCGCGAACTCCTCGAGTAGCTCGGCGATGCGTTCGGGGTCGGCGTTGGTGACCGACACCATCGGCGGGCGGTCACCGAGCACGGAGATGCCGCGGCGGCGGGCCACCAGAGTGCCCGCGGTGCCGATCAGCTGCGCCATCGCCAGCAACTCGACGTCCTTGGCGCCCTTGGCTGCGAGCGCCTCGACCGCCAGCACGCCCTGTGAGTGGCCTGCCACGGCGACGGGCGGCGTCTCGGCAAGGTCCATGCCCTGACGGCTCAGCGCACGCACAGCGGCCATCTGGGTCAGCAGCACGCCAGGCACGGATACGGCGGCCGACGTCAGGTGCTTGGCGCTTGGCACGGTCTCCTCGGCGGCCAGCGCACGGACCCAGTGCATCGGCTTGAACCCGATGGGCCGCACGACGATCAGCTCGCGTGCGACCGGCTCCAGCAGAAGCTCGGCCTCCCCCACCAGCGTCGAAAGCTCGGCCTCGATACCGGCCGAGGACACCAGCTCCTCCAACGTCTCCAGCCAGGCGCTGCCCTGGCCACCGAACGCGACGGCGTAGGGCTCGCCTGCGGTCAACCGATCGACAAGGGCGTGGCTGGACTGAGTTGCTCCTGATTCGTCGTCGCGGCCGGTGGACACTTCCCCTGGCTGCGCCGGAGTACCCCAGTCGTGTTTCTCATTGATCGTCACGTCTCGTAATCTCCTCAAGTCCTGCTTGTCGCACGTCTCGCGTCGTACTTCGTCGTCTCTGGGCTGTCGTTGTCTCGCGGTGTGACCCGGCTCCCCTGAGGGGTCACACGTGATTCGTCGTCGAATCCAGACTGGCTTCGGACACGTCCCGCGTCAGCGGACGGTCTGACGGCCCGTTGTGGACCGTCCCTCGGACACTCCAGCCGTACTAAGAGTGTCATAAGGGCAAGCACCATTTTCACGCCTGAAATGGTTACTGGCGAGTTCTACGCTCGGGTAACCATGTGTTGTGTAACACGCGGTTCGAAATCGACTGAAGATATCCGGGACAAACGTCCTGCATGTCAGTGGTTACGGTCGAGTAGGCGAAACAGTGCAGATCAAAGCATGACTGTTACCAAATCGTTATGTAGAAATTTGGTCTCGTTGTCGGCGTCCGCGCGGTCGGATCAGACGCGACAACTTGGCGGATTTTGTCTTGTCGGAAGCGCCGGCCAACGAAAGAAGTTTGCTGGAGTTACTTACTCTTCGGTAACATTTAGTCCCATTGACCGAACCTCGGCTTGAGCACGTGATTGATGTCGACGCCGATGCCACCGACGTTGCGCTTGTCGATCTCGACCTGGTGCAAGTGTGCTGCCGGATGGACGAAGCCCTTCGGCGAGCCCCAGTTGTGCTGCCAGAAGTACGCCCCCAGCCCGTCCTGTAGCGCCCAGTCAATCGTCTTCGAGTTGGCGTAGACGCCCACCCGCTGATGGCCGAGCACCGATTCCCAGGCCCGCAGATAGGGCGCAACCTGCGCCTTGTACTGGTCATATGACGGATCATCGTCGATCGATGCGTAGATCGGAGCGCCGTACGAGCCGCCCGCGGCGACGTGCAACTGCCAGCCCCGCTTGGCGTGCATGACGCCTGAGTTCTGTCCGCCGAGCCAGTCGGCGGTGTCCTGCTTGCCGTACTGGTAGCAGGAGACGATCTTCAGGCCACTTTGATACAGGTCGCGGGCCTCGGGAAGCTGGATCGGCTTACCCAGCATCCAGCCGCCGCCGGGCCTGCGGTCCGAGACGTAGCGGATAGCTCCGTGTGCCCCCGCGGCGCGGATATCGGCGGCCGGGATAACGCCTGCTGCGTAATCGAGCAGGATCCCGAGCGGCGCAGCCTGCGCCTGCGGTGGTGGCACCAATGACGACGCGGCAAGAACCGCCGGGGCCGCGGCCGCGTACTTCAGAACCGTCCGACGGGACACCGACCGAGAGGTCGAATTGGGCTCGGCCACGTGCCACAGAGTACGACAGAAACCTCTATTTTCACTCTAACGCCACTGGTCACACTTGCATCAAGATTCTCAAAATTACCAACCGGGCCCCCCGGTATCGGATGATCGCGGGGTGGCTGCACAGCTGACCCTCGAGCCCTTCCGCATCGCGATCCCCGACGCCGACCTGGCCGACCTGAAGTCCCGATTGGCCGCGACGCGCTGGCCCGAGCAGTTGCCGGGCACACCATGGCAGCGCGGCGTGCCCGTCGCCTACCTCAGAGCGCTGGCCGACTACTGGGCCGACGGCTTCGATTGGCGCGCGCAGGAGGCCGAGCTCAACTCCTACCCGCAGTTCCGCACCCAGATCGACGGTCAGACGGTGCACTTCCTGCACGTCGAGTCGCCGGAACCGACCGCACGACCGCTGATCCTGCTTCACGGCTGGCCCGGATCGGTGGTGGAGTTCCTCGACGTCATCGGCCCGCTGACCAATCCCCGCGGCCACGGCCTCGAACCAAGCCAGGCGTTTCACCTCGTCATCCCGTCGCTCGTCGGCTTCGGCTTCTCGACCCCGTTGTCGGCGGCCGGCTGGACCGTGAACCGCATCGCGGCGGCCTTCACCGATCTGATGGCCGCGCTCGGTTACGACCGCTACTGCGTGCAGGGCGGCGATTACGGCTCGATCATCGGCCCCACGATGGGCAGCCTTGCGCCGGACCACGTGATCGGCGTGCACGTCAACGGCGGTGCCTTTGGGTTCAGCCCCGGTAAGCGCGTATCCGACGAGGACATCGCGACGATGACCGATCTCGAACGCGACAGGCTGACGCGATCGCGCGACTGGGCCGCAGAGAGGTCCGGCTACTTCAGACTTCAAGGCACGCGACCGCAGACCGTTGGATACGGCCTCGAGGACTCGCCCGCAGGGCAGCTGGCGTGGATCGTGGAGAAGTTCAAGGAGTGGACGGACGCCGCCAACGAGCTACCCGAGGATGCCGTCCCCCTGGACCGATTGCTCGCGAATGTGGCGGTGTACTGGTTCACCCGCACGGCGACGTCGTCGGCCAACCTGTACTACGAGCTGGCGCACGCAGGGAAGCCGCCGGAGAGTTCGCCGGTACCCATGGGCGTCGCGGTGTTCGACGCGGATCTGGCGATCCGCCGCTACGGCGAGCGCCTGTTCAACGTCACCCACTGGAGCGACTTCGACAGCGGCGGGCACTTCGCTGCGATGGAGACCCCGCAGTTGCTCGTCGACGATATCCGGACGTTCTTCGCGACGGTGACCTGAGCGCCGGAAACGGTGGCCGATCGGGGTCCCGCGGAACGAAATCCGCGATGACGCTGCAATAACACCGCGGAATCCATACGATCTGGCAATGCCCTCGGGGACGGTTGGCGCGCAGCAACGCGCTGATTCAGCAGCCGCCGTTGACGATCCGCAGATCGAGCTGATCGGCCTCCGCAAAGAATTCGGCGACTCCAGGCACAAGGTGGTCGCCGTCGAGGGCGCCGACCTCGCCGTCGGCGACGGAGAGCTGTTCGCAATCCTCGGCCCGTCGGGGTCGGGCAAGACCACGGTCCTGCGCATGGTCGCCGGGTTCGAGCAGCCGACGGCGGGCACGATCCGACTCGGCGGGGTCGACGTCACCGCGCTGCCCGCGCGGCGTCGCGACGTGAACACGGTCTTCCAGGAGTACGCCCTCTTCCCTCACATGACCGTCGCCCAGAACGTCGAGTACGGGCTGAAGGTCAAGGGCGTGGCGCGCGACGAACGCAGAAGGCGCACGTCGGACGCGCTCGACATGGTGCGGTTGAGCACCGAGGCGTCGCGGAAGCCCGCGCAGCTGTCGGGCGGTCAGCGTCAGCGGGTGGCGTTGGCTCGCGCGCTCGTTGGCCGCCCCCGGGTGCTGCTCCTCGACGAACCGCTCGGCGCACTGGATCTCAAACTCCGCGAGCAGATGCAGATCGAGCTCAAGGAGATCCAGCGCGAGGTCGGCATCACCTTCGTCATCGTGACCCACGACCAGGACGAGGCGCTGACCCTGTGCGACCGGCTCGCGGTGTTCAACAACGGCCGCATCGAACAGGTCGGCAAAGCCCGCGACGTCTATGAAAGCCCGGCGAACCGGTTCGTCGCCGACTTCGTCGGAACCTCCAACGTGCTCGACGGGCCCTCCGCCGAGTCCCTTGTCGGGCGGCCGGGCACGTTCGCAGTGCGGCCGGAACGCATCGCTGTCTTCGCGCCGGGAACCGATCCCGTTCCCGGCGTCCGGACGGTGGACGCGACGGTGCTGGAAGTCATCTACGCCGGCCCCACCACGAAGATCGCCGCGGCCACCGCCACCGGCGTCACGTTGACCGCCACCGTGCTCACCGCCAGCACGTGGCTACCGCCAGACCTCCAACACGGCACCCCAATCACCTTGGCGTGGCCGGAAAAAGCCCTTCATCAACTGTCAATCGAGGAGTAGCCATGAAAGCAGTACGGATCGGTCTTGTCCTCGGCGCGTGCGCCGCGCTGATCGTCGCGTGTTCGAGTTCCGAGGAGTCCGGCGGGGCGGGCGAGGGCCCGCCGAAGATGGAGCCGCTGAGCGCAGTCGGCGACGGCGAGGGCGAGCTCAACCTCATCGCATGGGCCGGCTACGCCGAGGACGGCTCCAACGACAAGGCCGTCGACTGGGTGACCCCGTTCGAGCAGAAGACGGGCTGTCAGGTAAACGTCAAGCTGGGCAACACATCCGACGAGATGGTCCAGCTGATGCGCAGCGGCCAGTACGACGGCGTTTCGGCATCCGGCGATGCGACGCTGCGGCTGATCTACGCAGGCGATGTCGCACCGGTGAACACGGAGCTGGTGCCGAGCTACGCGACGATCTCGGACTTCCTCAAGGACAAGACGTGGAACTCGGTCGACGGCCAGATGTACGGCATCCCGCACGGCTGGGGCGCCAACCTTCTGATGTACAACCTCGGCGTCGTGAAGGACGCACCGGACTCCTGGGGCGCGGTGTTCGACGGCTCCGATGAGTACAAGGGCAAGGTGACCGCATACGACTCCCCCATCTACATCGCCGACGCGGCGCTGTACCTGATGAAGTCCAAGCCGGAGTTGGGCATCAAGGACCCGTACTCACTGACCACCGAACAACTCGACGCGGCAGCCGAATTGCTGAAGAAACAACGGGACAACGTCAGCGAGTACTGGTCGGACTACACCAAAGAGGTGCAGGCCTTCGAGTCCGGCACCTCGGTGATCGGCACGACCTGGCAGGTGATCGCGAACCTGATCGGCACCGACAACAAGGTTCAGGTCAACACCGTGCTGCCGAAGGAAGGCGCGACGGGATGGTCTGACACGTGGATGATCTCGTCGAAGGCGGCGCATCCGAACTGCATGTACAAGTGGATGGACTGGATCACGTCGCCGGAGGTCAACGCGCAGGTCGCCGAGTACTTCGGCGAGGCGCCCGCACAGACCAAGGCCTGCGAGCACACCACCGAGAAGGATTTCTGCGACATCTTCCACGCGACCGACGCCGACTACGCCGCACAGATCCACTACTGGACGACGCCACAGAAGCAGTGTGTCGACGGCAGCGGCGACAACTGCACGACCTACGACGAGTGGGTCACCAAGTGGCAGCAGATCAAGGGGTAATTGAGGCCGCGCCGATCTCGGTGTCCACGAGGCGCCGGATCGCCCTGGCCTTCCTCCTGATCCCGCCGATGGTCTGGCTGGTGCTGGCCTACCTGGGATCGCTTGCGGTGCTTCTTGTCTCGGCGTTCTGGAGCACCAACAGCTTCACCGGCGCGGTGGTACACAAATTCACCACCGACAACATCGTGCAGGCGTTCACCGACACGGTGTTTCGGGTCACCACGATGCGCACCATCGGCGTGGCCCTGCTGGTGACGGCGATCTGCATCGTGCTCGCGGTGCCGCTGGCGCTGTTCATGGCCAAGGTCGCCTCGCCGCGGATGCGGCTGCTGCTGGTGATCGCGGTGACGACTCCGTTGTGGGCGAGCTATCTGGTAAAGGCCTACGCATGGCGGATGCTGCTCTCGCCGGGGGGCCCGCTGGCGTGGGCGGGCGGCTATACACCGGGGTACGGCCTGACGGCCACGGTGATCACCCTGACCTACCTGTGGCTGCCCTACATGATCATCCCGGTATTCGCGGCATTCGACCGAGTGCCCGACTCGCTGATCGACGCCAGCTCGGACCTCGGCGCCTCCGACGTGTCGACGCTGCGGATGGTGATGGCGCCGTTGGTCTTTCCCGGGATCGCCGCGGGTTCGATCTTCACTTTCTCGCTGTCACTTGGTGACTACATCGCGGTGACCATCGTGGGCGGCAAGACACAGCTGCTCGGCAATGTCATCTACGGCCAGCTGGTGACCGCGAACAACCAGCCGCTGGCCGCTGCGCTGTCGCTCCTCCCGCTTGCCGCGATCATCCTTTACCTGTTGGCGATGCGCCGCACCGGCGCGCTGGAGAACGTCTGATGCTCTCCAGCGGCGCGCGGCGCGCGGTCCGAGGGTGGACCGTGTTGATCCTGCTGTTCCTCTACGTCCCTTTGGCTCTCGTGCTCGTCAACGCGTTCAACTCGTCGCGCACGTTCGCCTTCCCCCCGACCGGCTTCACCACGCAGTGGTGGGTCACCGCATGGCACAGCGAGGGGATGTGGAAGTCGCTGGGCAATTCGGCCATCGTCGGGCTCGGGGCGACCACGATCGCGTTGGTGCTCGGCACCATGGCGGCCTTCGCGGTGCAGCGATATCGATTCTTCGGCCGCGAAACGATCAGTTTCCTTGTGGTGCTGCCGATCACGCTGCCGGGCATCGTCACCGGCATCGCGCTGAACGCGACATTCACGTCGGCGCTCGGCATCACGCTCGGCTTGGCCACGGTGATCATCGGCCATGCCACGTTCTGCATCGTCATCGTCTTCAACAACACGCAGGCTCGCCTGCGCAGGCTGGGCGCCAGCCTGGAGGACGCCTCCGCCGACCTTGGCGCGTCGCCGTGGCAGACGTTCCGCTACATCACCTTCCCGATGATGCGGGGCGCACTCGTCGCGGGCGCGATCCTGGCGTTCGCGCTCAGCTTCGACGAGATCGTGGTGACCACGTTCACCGCCGGTCCGACGGTGCAGACGCTGCCGATCTGGATCTTCGGAAACCTGTTCCGGCCCAACCAGGCACCGGTCATCAATGTCGTCGCGGCGGCCCTGACCCTGGTGGCGATCATCCCGGTGTGGCTGGCCCAGCGGTTCGGCGGCGACCCCGCGACGACGCGCGTATAAGTTAAGGGCCTCTCGGCTTCCAGTTCCCGCGCGCCCCGATGCCGGTGGTGTAGTCCGAAACGGCCGTCACCATGTGCCGCCGCATGCCCTTGTCGAGCAGGTAGGTGACGACGGCGATGCCGAGGTTTCGGTAGTCCTCGATGAGCCCGGCGACTTCGTCCATCTCGTCCGGCTTCGGCACGTACCCCGTCCCGTAGCGGGCGGCGATGGCCTCCTCGAGCGCGCCGACCAGCGTGGCCGCCAGCTCGTCGACAGTGCCGCTGGTGGATTCGACCACTCGCAGGATCATCTGAACGTAGGAGAGTTGATCCGTCGAACGCGTGACGATCTCGGCCATCTCCGGATGAATCAGGGCAACCGAGTTCTCGACGAGCTCGGCGAGCCCGCACGACACCAGCCGTTGCGCCTCGTCACACCCGGGATCGAGATCGAGGGCGACGGCTGCCGGTCGGGACTCGTCGGCGCCGCTTCCCAGAATCGCTTGCTGGACGCCCAGAATCGCGGCGAGATCGTGGCCCTCGCGCATGCGGGCGAAGAACTCGGCGATGTGCGCGCTGTTGAAGCCCTTCCGAAGCAGCTGGTTGATCGTCTTCAGCTGGGACAGGTGGTAGTCGTCGTAGAACGCCGAGCGACCCTGCCGCCGCGGCGGGTCGAGCAGCCCGCGCTCTCGATACGCGCGGATGTTGCGTGAGCTGACGCCCGAGATTCGCGCGAGGTCGTCCAGTCGGTACTCAGCCAACCCGGCGCACCAGACGTCGACGGGGGCGGCCACCTCGCATGCGGACACTGTAATACGCGAGGAGTGATTTTGAGCGAAGTCGTGACCGGTTCGGCCAGAATGTCAGAATTAGATTAGGCACGCCATTCATCTGGGTATTTAGCCTCACCGGCGTCTCGTTTGTCACGCATAGATGCAGTTTCAGCCAACTTCGTGGCATGCCCGTCGCCTATTCCCAGGGCAGCGGTGAGTGATCTCACGGGTTACCGATTGGCGCACGACTGCCCGCTACGGGACGATGAAGAGGCCCTGTTGTCAGGACAAAGTCATCGACACGAAGTCGTCTATGGGAGGTTTCCGCGTGCGCGCCTGGGTTGTGTGGGCCACCGGACTCCTGGCATATATCGTCGCCGTCCTCGACCGCACCACGCTCGGTGTTTCGGGCCTCGAGGCGGGCGACCGGTTCACCGCAGGCCCAGGCGTGCTGTCGTCGTTCGTCGTGCTGCAGATCGTCGTCTACGCGGCGGCCCAGGTGCCCGCGGGCCTGCTGCTCGACCGGTTCGGCTCCAAGGCGCTGATCGTTTCCGGTGCGCTGGTGATGGCGGCGGGCCAGCTGACGCTGGCGTTCACCGAGTCGCTGCCCGCGGCGATCGCCGCCCGTGCGGTTGTCGGTCTTGGCGACGCGGTCACGTTCATCTCGGTGCTGAGGCTGGTGCCGCACTGGTTCACGCCGAAGCAGGTGCCGCTGGTGACACAGCTGACCGGTATCTGCGGCCAGCTCGGCCAGGTGCTCTCGGCGGTGCCATTCCTGGCGCTGCTCGCCGGCGAGGGGTGGACGACGGCCTATCTGTCGGTGGTCGCGCTCGGCGTGGTGTCGATCGCGCTGACGCTGGCGTTGGTGAAGAACACCCCGAACGGGGCGGCCGCAGACCCACCGTCCACCTCCGTGCGCGAGGTGTGGGCGAGCGTCAAGACCGTGTGGCTGCGGCCCGGGACCCGGCTGGGCTTCTTCACCCATATGGGCACCCAGTTCTCGGTGACGGTCTTCGCGCTGATGTGGGGGCTGCCCTACCTGACCGTCGGCCAGGGGTTGTCGATTCACGTCGCGGGCATGCTGCTGAGCCTGTCGGTCGTTGCGGCGATCCTGTCGGGCATCGTGATCGGCATCTTCACCGGACGCCGTCCACATCGACGGTCACGGCTGGTGCTGGCGATCATCGCGAGCAACGCCGCGGCCTGGACTGTCGTGCTTGCGCTGCCGCACGCTGCTCCGCTCTGGCTGCTGACGCTGCTCATCATCGTCATCTCGGTCGGCGGACCGGGCTCGATGGTCGGCTTCGACTTCGCGCGCACATTCAATCCGAGCGCCACGCTCGGTACCGCACAGGGCATGGTCAACATGGGCGGCTTCCTGGCCTCGCTGCTGGTGATGCAGACGATGGGCCTGGTGATCGGCGCGGTCGGCGGCTACTCGTTCGAGTCGTTCCGGCTGGCGTGGACCGTTCAGTATGCGATATGGGCGCTCGCGACCGTCGGCATTCTGATCACCCGCAAAAAGGCCCGCAGGCAGATGCGGGAGGAACGAAATCTGTTGGAGGGCTTCGATCCTCACCCGACCGAGCCTGCGACGGCCCGGTGACCGCTACCTGTTGCGGTCGGTGGCGCGCCGGTTGGCCTTCTTGATCGCGTTCACCAACTGGATCTTGGTCATCGTCGAGCGGCCCGAAATATCCAGGCGCCGTGCGATATCCATCAAGTGGGCCTTGGACGCGTAGGCATCGACGCCCTCGGCCGACGTTCCCGTGGGGTTCGGGCCGCCGCTGCGCGCCCTGGTGTCGGACGGCCCCTTCTCGGCCTTGGGCTCCCAGTGGTCGCCGACCTTCTCGAAGCTGTGCTTGAGTGCGTCGTAGGCGACGCGGTACGCCCGCTCACCTTCGCCGTACTGCTCGACGGCCGCGTCGTGCACCTTGGCGAAGGTCCGCTGCGCCTTCGCGGGCGACTTGGCCAGGGTGCTCGGGAGTTCGCTCTTCTTGGCGGTGCCCCGTCGCGTCGTCTTCGGCATGGCGTGCTCCTGAAGTCCGAGACTGAACTGAAAAGAGCCGCCGAAGTCGCGACATTGGATGATCGTCGGGTCCCTCATGAACGGCGGCCGCTTTCTTGACCAACCCCTCGAACGCTCGCCATCGCGAGACGGTGGTGCCGCTCACATCAAATCCGCGACTTCGACGGCTACGCAGTGGGCTTACCCGACCCGTCCTCCGCTAAACGCGCTGCGATCGCCTCCTCGGCGTGCCGGTAGCCGAGGAGTTCATAACCGACGACGGTCACCGCGGGTGCCAGCATGACGATCAGCAGGGCGTTGGCCATCGACATCCCCCGGCCGACCAGCACAACGGCGGCGATCAGCACCACGGCGGTGAGCACGACCAGCAGCAGGTGAAACGCATCGCGCGCCCGCACCAACCACAGGTAGAGCAGATAGACCGCGGAGATGTAGACCGCAACCGGTATCGCCACCGACAGCACCGTGCCGACCCCGTCGAGCTTCGAATGGTGCTCGACGTAGTAGGCGGCGGCGTGCAGGCCAGCGCCGGTGCCCACGATCGCCCCGAACACCACCAGGTGCAGATACCCGAACCGGAACGACAGTTCTCGACGGGCGTTCAGTAGCTGCGACTGCGGCACGATGAAGTACACCCACCACATCCCGAAGGTCAGCCCGGTGCCTGCCACCGCGACGAGGACGGCGGCCACACTCCAGCCCTGCGCCGAGACGACTGCCGACAGCGAGGCGACCGTGCCGACGACACCCTCGCCCAGCGCGATGATGGTGAGCAGCGAATAGCGTTCGGCGATGTGATGGGCGTGCCACGGGGTGCCGCCCATCCGCCGTTCGGCCAGCCACGGCCCGAACATCTCGAAGGCCACCAGCACTGCCGCACACGCGAACGTCGTGACGATCGAGGTGCTGACCAGGATCATGGCGATCCAGCCGATCTGCGCGACGGTGACGACGGTGGCGTAGGTGAGGCACGCCGCGCGCCGCTGCGGGTCCTGCTTGGCGGCGCGTAACCACTGCGTCACCAAGGCGATTCGCATCACCACGTAGCCGGCCACCATGACCCTGTTGTCGACGTGCTCACCTTCGGCCATCGAGGCGTACATCGCGGGCAGGCCGAGCGACAGGATGATGACGCCGACCATCTGCAGCATCGTGGTCAGCCGGTAGATCCAGTCGTCGGTGTCGTAGGCCGACGCGAACCAGCTGAAGTTGATCCACGCCCAGCAGATAGAAAACGTCGCAAACACGAACGAGGCCAACCCCGTGCCCACGTGGTCCTCGGCGAGTTGGTGGGCGAACTCGGAGGCCGCGATGCCGAAGCCGATCACGAACGTGAGGTCGAACAGCAACTCCAGCGGCGTGGCGGCGCGGTGCGTTTCATCCGGATCACGCCCGGACATCCTGCGGACCCGATGCACCTCGACCCGCTCGGGTCGGTGCGACTCAACCTCGCTCATGACCTGCAGATTTTGCCCAGTCGGTGCGGCACTGTCCAGGCGCCCCGGGCTAGGTTTGCGCTATGGCCGGACAGAAGAAGCTGGTGATCGGCGCAAGCGGGTTCCTTGGCTCGCACGTCACCCGGGCCCTCGTCGAGCGCGGCGACGACGTCCGCGTCCTGCTCCGGACCACCAGTTCGACGAAGGCGATCGACGACCTGGACGTCGAACGCCGTTACGGCGACATCTTCGACGGCGCCGCGTTGAGCGCCGCCATGGCCGGTTGCGACGACGTCTTCTACTGCGCGGTGGACACCCGCGCGTGGCTGCGCGACCCGGCTCCGCTGTTTCGCACGAATGTCGAAGGGCTGCGGCATGTTCTGGATGCGGCGGTCGCGGCCGATCTGCATCGCTTCGTGTTCACCAGCTCGATGGTCACGATCGGCCTGCGCGATGACCGGCCCGCCACCGAGGAGGACGCGTTCAACTGGCCGGACAAGGCGGGCGGATACATCCGGTCGCGCGTCGAGGCGGAGGATCTCGTGCTGAGCTACGCCCGACACCGGGGTCTGCCCGCCGTCGCCATGTGCGTGTCAAACACCTACGGCCCCCGCGATTTCGGCCCGACTCCGCACGGCATGTTCGTATCGGCCGCCGCGGGCGGCAAGGTGCCGTTCTACGTCAAGGACGCCGCCAACGAAGTCGTCGGAATCGAAGATGCGGCCGACGCGCTGCTGCTGGCAGCCGAAAACGGACGCAACGGCGAGCGCTACATCGTCTCGGAGCGCATGCTCAGTGCACGCGAGTTGGCCGAGACCGCGGCCGCCGCGGTCGGCGCGCGACCGCCGAAATTCGGTGTCCCCCTGCGCGTCGTGTACGCGCTGGGGTACTTCGGCGACGCGCTTCGGACGGTGCTGCGGCGCGACTTGAAGCTGTGCAGCCTCAGCGTGCGGCTCCTGCACATCATGCCGCCGATGGATCACGGCAAGGCCGAGCGCGAGTTGGGCTGGCGGCCCGCGCCGGTGCATGACGCGATCCGCCGCGCCGCGGCCTTCTACACCGAGCAACGCAGAGACAGGTAGTCGACTACGCATGCTTTGACGCCGTGCGCTTCGCATCATCGACCGCAGAGGGCGGACGAGGTGGAAGGCAGGGCGACATGTCGGAACAGTTCACGGTCAGGATGCTGGGTGGCTTCGAGGTCTACCGCGACGGTCAGCTGCTCGACCTGCCGCCCTCGTGCCGGCGGCTGGTAGCGCTTGCCGTTCTGAAACGCCGGGCGGTGCCCCGCAGCTGGATATGCCGGACGCTGTGGCCGAGCACGCGGCCCGACCGGGCGACGGCCCGGTTGCGCACCACGCTGTGGCGGCTGCGTCCGATGGGCGCCGAGGACCTGTTGACGGTGACGCCGCAATCGATCGCCATCGCGCCCGGCGTTTCGGTGGACTGGTATGAGTCCGTTGACCTGATCGGTGTGCTGCTGGGTCATTGCGAACCGGCGGAGCCGGACCGGGACCTCACCGCCGAACTGCTGCCGCTGTTAGGAGACGGCGCTCTGCTCGACGGGTGGACCGACGACTGGAATGCCTACGCCAGGGACAGCTACCGCGATCTTCGGCTCGACGCCCTCGAAGTACTCGTAGGCGCGTGCGCACAGAACGGGTAGCGCACTACGCGTGCGTGTCGCTGTGAACAATTTCTACGCTTTCATCGTCAAATAGATACACACCGAGATTGGAAGAGAGCCATGAACGCCCTATTCGTGACCTGCCTGAGCCTGGCGGCGACGCTCGCCGCGCTCGGCGTGCACGAATTGCAGGCGCGGCTCGAACGCTGGGACTACGAGCGGCACGCCGAGGACTAGATGGAATGGCCGGGCTTTCCCCCTACGCTTCGCGCGGGAGGTGCCCCCACAACGCGGCTCGTGCCTCGCCGCTTGATCGTCGCCCGGCTAGCCTCGGTCGAGTGGACGAACTCACCGACGACGTCGTCGCATTCCTCGCCGAGGGCACCCGGACGGGAAAGCTCGGGTACACGGCATCCGATGGCCGCCCGCTGGTCGCTCCCATCTGGTTCGTCGTCGACGACGGCGAGTTGGCCTTCAACACCGGTAAGGACACCGCCAAAGGCCGTGCGCTGGCCCGTGACTCGCGAGCGGTGATCTGCGTGGACGACCAGCGGCCACCGTATTCCTTCGTGCAGGTCCAGGGCACCGTGATGATCAGCGAGGATCCCGAGGACCTGCTCGACATCGCCACAAGGACCGGCGCCCGATACATGGGGCCCGACAGGGCCGAGGAGTACGGCCGGCGCAATGGTGTGCCGGGCGAGCTGGTGGTCCGGCTGCGGCCGACCAAGGTGCTCAAGGCCTTCGACCTGGCCGAATAGGTTTGTCGCGGTCAGGGCCGCCATGGTTTACACAATGAACTAGGTTTGTCAGTTATGAATGGCTACGCCTACGACACTGCGTTGTTGATATTGCGCGTGTGCCTCGGCCTCACCATGGCGGCACACGGCTACAACAAGTTCTTCGGCGGCGGCCGGATCCCCGGCACCGCGGGTTGGTTCGAGAGCATCGGGATGAAGCCCGGCATGCTGCACGCCCGCATCGCGGCGACCACCGAGATGGCGGCGGGCCTCGGCCTCGCCGTCGGACTGCTCACCCCGATTCCTGCTGCCGGTTTCGTGGCGCTGATGCTGGTGGCGGCGTGGACGGTGCACCGCCCGAACGGCTTCTTCATCGTGAAGGAGGGGTGGGAGTACAACCTCATCCTCGCTGTCAGCGCCGTCGCGCTGGCCGGGCTTGGCGCGGGCCGATTCAGCCTCGACTACGCGCTGTTCTCGGGCACCGGCCTCTACGACTTCTTGCACGGCTGGTGGGGGCTGCTGATCGCGGCCGGGCTCGGGCTCGCAGGCGGCATCGGCCAGCTCGTGCTCTTCTGGCGTCCGCCGCAGCCTGCCGAGGCTAGCTGAGCCGTCCGGCGACGATCGTCGTGGCGACCATGTCGGACGCCAGCGTCTGCACGCGGGCGTGCGGTGTCAGCACCATGAGATCGCCCGGCTGACCGACATCGACGGTGCGTGGCACCGACGGGCGGTCCGGGTGGCCGAGGAACAGGCGCAACGCTTCATCGGCGGAGATGCGCTCGTCGGCACCCAGAACGTCTCCCCCCACGGTGGTGCGGTGAACCGCGGCGCGCATCGCCGCCCACGGGTCCATCCCCCCGAACGGGGCATCGGTGCTCGCGGCCAACGGGATACCGGCCCGCAGCAGCGACGCCACCCGCCACAGGTGGGCATGTTCGTCGGCGGGCACATCACGGAGATAGTGCTCGCCGCGTTCGGCGACGAAGTTGGGCTGGGTGACGACGGTGGCCCCCACTTCGGCCAGGTCGGCGACCATGTCGTCGGGGACGACCGCCGCGTGTTCGATTCGGTCGCGCGGGTGACCGCCGACCGACCGCAATGCGGCGAGCGCGACGACCAGTTGGGCGTTGGTGACACAGTGCAGCGCCACCGGCACATCGTCGTCGTGATGATCGCCGACCCAACCGATGAGCTCGTCGACGTCGAGCCGGTCGTCGTGCAGGATCCGCTTGCCTGGCGCAAGAAAGTGCAGCCGCTGCGGAATCTCGCCGCGCTTATGCGCCACTGAGAGCTTCACTATGTCGTCGGCGATGAGATCCGGTGTGGCATCGGTGATTCCGGTGACGCCGTAGCCGGCGAGGCGGTGGGTGATATCGGCGAGCGCCGTCTCCCGGCGCGGAAGCGCGTCCGCCCAGTCGTCGGCGCTGTGCAGCCTGCCGTCCGGATGATCGGCGAGCCCGACGCGGGTCAGCGCGGCCGAGTTCAGGATCCACATCGCGCCACTGCGGTGCTGGATCCGGACCGGTGTGTCGGCGACGATGGCGTCGAGCTGTTCGCGGTCGAGCTCTCCGGCCACCGATGCGTGGTAGCCGACGGCACGGATCCAGCCGTCGGGCCCCGGCTGGGCCGTTCTCAGCGCCTGCGCCAGTTGCGATTTCGTCCGCACCAGCGGCGGCCCGACCGCCAGCGAGTCGAGTGCGGCGGCCATCGCCCTCAGGTGCAGGTGATGATCGTGGAGTCCGGGCAGCACGGCACCGCCGTCGGCGTCGACGACCTGCTCGGCGTCGCGCGGGTCGAGCCGCTCGGCGATGTCGGCGATGCGCTCCTCGACGCGGATGTCGGCGATGCGACCGTCCGGCAAGGTGGCGCGGCGAATCAGCATGTCGCAAGCCGGCTTTCGATCAGCTCGCGCACGCGTCGGTTGTCGGCGCCCAGCCGTGCCGCCGGCGCCCGCGGTGGTGTCGGAACCCGCACTGTGTCTGGGCTTTTCGGGCCGACGCCGAGCGGCAGCGTGGCATAGTCAGCGGCCACCTCGGCGAGGGCGATCTCGATGGTTTCGCCACCTCCGCGCCCGAGCGCATCGAGCACTGCCTTCGTTGCCGCCAAGCCGGTCAGCGGGTCGGCGATCGCGTCGCCGATGAAGACGACGCCGGGCCCGACGAGACCGCCTGCGACGGCGGCATCGTCGCCGAAGGCAACCCGGTCGGCGCGCTCCCCTGAAGTGCCGTAGCCGGTGACGCGCAGCCAGACCCGGCCGGGTCGCCCCGCCACCTGCTCGGGTCCGAGGCCGCGACGGGTCAGCGCCGTGGGCCGCGATCCCTCGATCACGACGTCGGCCGCTTCGAGCAGCCCACGCAGGTCATCGTCACGGAAATCGATGGCGTAGGACAACTTTGACGAGTTCATCCAGTCGAAGAATCGCGGGTCTCCCCCGCGTGTGCCGTCGGGCCTGCCGTGGCCTTCGACCTTGACCACGGTCGCCCCGGCCGCGGCTAGCAGGTGCCCGCACAGCGGCCCCGCCCACATCGACGACAGGTCGGCGACCAACAGCCCGGACAGTCTCCGCGGCGCGCGACGGCCGCTGGCGACGAATCGCGTCGGCACGGGGTGGACTTCACCGAGCACCGCGGCAGGTAGGTCGAGCAGCCTGGCCCGCGCGACGAACCCGCCCGCATCGCGGTCGGCTGCCGCGGCGGCCAACGTCGCCCACGGGTCTGTAGGTTGTCCGGCCAGTTCGAGAAGCGCAGGAACCGTCTCGACGTCGTCAACGCGCGACAGCGTGAGAGCGCACCAGCCGTCCCGCGTTGACAGCAGCCGTGTCGAGCCGCCCGCAGAAACCCGCCCGGCGGGCGCCAGGCTCAGCAGACCCGCTCGTCCGGTGACGATCTCGTCGGCGTCGATGTCCAGCGCGCCGCCGAGCTCTGCCGCGCCGCGACCGATGTCGCCGGCCACCCGCTGCGCCCGGGCGAACACGGCATCGGGGATGCCCAACGCGCTCACAAGGCCATTCTGCATGGGTCTACGCCGGCCCGATCGCGTCGACCAAGGCCCAGTCGAGCGCGGTCTGCGCGTCGATCGTGCGGCCGGACAGCACCAGGTACGCCGTGCGCCATCGGCCGATGCGTCGCGTCAGGCTGACGGTTCCGCCTGCGCCGGGAATCAGTCCGAGGCTCATCTCGGGCAGGCCGAAGACCGATTCAGGATGCGCCTCGACCCGTCCACAGAACGCGGCCATCTCCAGCCCGCTGCCCAGTGCCTGGCCGTGCACTCGCGCCAAGCACCGCATGCCCAGCCTGGTGGTGAGTTCGTCGAGCACAAGAGCCGGGCTGTGCCGGACGCGCGCGACGTGCGCGCTGGCCGGGTCGGCGAACGAGCCGAACTCCGCGAGGTCACCACCGCTGCAGAAGGATGGACCGTTGCCCGACAGGGTCACTTCGTCGACCGACGGGTCGAGTCGGGCGATGTCGAGGGCCTCGAGTAGCGCTGCACGGGCATCGTTGGAGAAGGCGTTGTGCCGCCCGGGCCGGTTGAACCGGATGTGCAGCGTGTCGCCGTCCCGGTCGGCCAGCACCGGGTCCGGCAGCACCGGCGCCGTGGCGGGTCCGCGCTGCGCAAGCCACGCCGCGAACTCCCCGCCCGACTGCAGCGTCGAGTACCCGAGCGACTCCGTGACGACCCCCGCCAGCGCTGGCGCGACCGGGTCGACCGCGCGCAGCACGTCGTCGCACACGATGGCGGCCTGCGGCCACATCTCGACGCGGGTGGTCAGCTCGGTGATCGCGGCCGCGGTCGACTCGACGGAGATGACACGGGCGTCGGCGACCCTGTCCTCGCTCAGGGTGAGGGTGGCGTGCTCGACCCACGGTCGGGCGGCAGGTGCGGCGATGTCGGCAGCGGATCCGACGGCCACCAGCACCCCGGTCTGGGCGGGCGTTCCGGTCGGCAGGTCGCCGAGGTCAACGACGAGCACGGCCCAACACGGTGCTACACCGGGTCGAAGGAGGAGATGAGCCAGCCGCCGTCGACCTTCTGCATGGTGACCCGCACAGCGCTGTTGATGAAGCTCGCGTCCGGCCGGTCCTTGCTTTCGGTGGTCTGGTTGATGAACACCAGAACCACCGCGTTGTCGGGACGAATCTCCGACACCGCAGCCCGGACGACCGCCGCCTCCGTCTTCACGGCTTTCTGCTTGGCGGCCGGCGCCACGATCTGCTCGGTGAACTGGGTGTAGTACGACAGGAAGCTGCCGGTGAGCTTGCTCTTGGCGGTCGCGAAATCCTTGTCAAGGCTGTCCGGCGAGTACGACAGCAGGGCGACGGTGCCGTCGGATGCCGCCTTGATCGCGGAATCGGCGGCCGCGGAGTCGGTCTCGCGATCCGGCTGGTACACGAAGAAGTACGTCCACGCCGCCAGGCCCGCGGCCGCGACGAGCGCCAACGCCAACGCGATGGTCGCCCACTGCCTCCTGGCTCCCTGCCTAACCCGGCCGACCAGATCGCGCTTCGGCTTTGGCGTCGCCTTTGTCTCGATGGCGTCGGCCTCGGTGGCGGTTGACGTGGGCTCGTCGCCGTCGGTCACCTCGACGTCGGGGATGTCCTGGTCAGTGGTCACGGTACGAACTCGACTTTCGCCAGCTTCAACTGTCCGCCGTCTCGGGCCAGGTCCACGCTGAGCCGCCACGCGCGCGGCTCCTGCTTGGCGCCCGCGGCGTTGGTGACCCGCGACGTGGCCGCGACGAGGACAGTCGCTTTGTCGTCGGTCATCGACTCCACGGCGGTTGCGGTCACATTGGTCTCGGTGACCGCCTTCGAATCGGTCGCCACCTTGACGAAATCGTCCTTCGTATTCTCGAAGTCGGTCTTGAACTGACCGGTCGAGTTGTCGATGATGCGCTGAACGTCTTCCTTGGCCTTGTTGTAGTCCAGCGACATCAGCGTCACGACGGACTGCCGAGCGGCGGCCGCGAACTCGGCCCTTCGTTGGTGCTCGGCTTGCGCCTTCTGGTGACCCACGAACATCCAGCCGGAAACGGCGAGCAGGGCAGCGATGATGAGAACGGTCAGCGCGGCCGCGACCGTCTTCCACGACGGCAGCGGTATCCGTATCCCTCGACGCTCGGCGCCGGCGGAGTTCTCCTCGGATTCCTCGGCGACGGCGACTTCTTCGGCTTTATCTTCTTCGGCGTCGTCGTCTTGCTCGGTGTCGTCTTCGGGTGCGGCGACGGTCTCGGCTGCCTTGGCAGCCTCAGCTTCCCGGCGCAGCCGCAGGGCCTTCGCGCGCGCACGGGCGGCGGCGGCGACCGCTTCGGCCTCGGCGGCTTCGGCCTCCGCCTGCTCCGCCAGCGTGAGCGCGTCGACTGCGGGCGAATCCGTCTCCACAGCCGACTCGTCGACGTGGTCGCCGTTCAGTTCCGGCGGAGTCTGCTTCCGGGACCGCATGCAACCTCCTGTCCGGTAAGCACTTTGCTCAATGAGAATGGCATTTTCTATTTTTGGTATCGCCGCGACGATACAGGATGGCGAATTCTGGCCGAAATCAAGCATGTCCTGCGGAAATGCTATTTACGGGCTGTGCGGGCGCTTAGCGCTATCTCTTGATCAGCTGGTCCTTCATTACTTTGCCTGTCGCGTTGAGCGGCAGCTCGTCCAGAAACTCTACGTATCGCGGCACCTTGAAGCCAGCCATCCGGTCCCGGCTCCACGACACCAGTTCTTCTGCCGTCACGGCGCCCTTGAGCACGACGTACGCCTTGCCGACCTGTCCGAGGCGGTCGTCGGGCACGCCGATCACGGCGGCCTGCGCGACGGCGGGATGCTCCAGCAGGAAGCCTTCGATCTCGGCGGGGTAGGCGTTGAAGCCGCCGACGATGAACATGTCCTTCTTGCGACCGACGATCTTCAGTCGGCCAGAGTCGGTGAACTCGCCGAGGTCGCCGGTGTGAAGGAACCCTTCGCTGTCGATGGCCTCGGCCGTGGCGACCGGATCGTCGAGATATCCCCGCATGACGCTGTAGCCGCGAACCAAGACTTCGCCGTCGTCGGCGACGCGTACCTCGACTCCCTGCACCGGCACCCCCGCGGTGGTGGCCACGTCCTCGAACGAGTCGCCGGGCAGCGACAGCGTGACATTGCCGGCCTCGGTGAGCCCGTAGCCCGTCATGAGCGTCTGGAACGGCAGTTCGTCGTGGATACGACGCACGAGTTCTACCGGGATGTCAGCAGCACCCGTCACGCCCGCCCGCAGCGTGGCCAGCTTCGACTTGTCCGTCACGCCGAGCAGCGAGTGGTACAGCGTCGGCGGGCCGGGCAGGATCGTGATCCGTTCTGCCTCAATCAGTTCCACGACGCGGTCGACATCGAAGACACCGACCGGCAGCATGGTTGCACCCCGCAGGAATGACGCGACAAGTCCCGCCTTCAACCCGAATGTATGGAAGTACGGGTTGATCATCAGGTACCGGTCGCCCTCGCGGAGATCTGCCAGCGTCGCCCACTCCTCGTACATCCGCAGCGTCTGGCCGTGGTTCATCATCGCGCCCTTTGGCCGACCCGTCGTGCCCGATGTGTAGATGACGTCGGACACGTCGTGACCGTCGACGTCGCACTGATACGGCGCCCCGCTGCCGAGAAAGTCGGAGGTGATGTCAATGGTCGGCACGTTGAGCGCGACGCTGAAATCATTTCCCAGGAAACCCTTTTGGACCATCACCGCCTTGGCGCCGCTGCGCGCCACCACGTCGGCCGCTTCTTCCGCCTTGAATCGGGTGTTGACCGGGACCAGCACACCACCGGCGTTCATGATCCCGAACGCGGCGACGATCCATTCGGCGGAGTTGGGGGCCCACACAGCGACTCGATCGCCCTTGCCGACGCCGAACTCGGCGAACGCACCGGACGCCTTCCTGATGCGTTCCGCCAGCTCGACGAACGACAAGCGCAACGGACCATCGACAACCGCCTCCGCATCGCCGAAACGGTCCGCCGCACTCAAGACCATCTCTGGGATGGTCTTGAAGCGTTGGTGGTACGTGTGCGTCACACCGTGACGAGCCGGCCCAGATTGCCGCCCATGATCTTCGCCTGATCCTCCAGTGAGAGGTGCTCGAGCGCGGTCACGTAGTGCGTCGGCTCCGCCAGGCCCTCCGGGTGTGGCCAGTCGGATCCGTAGAGCACCTGGTCGACGCCGATCAAGTTGATCAGGTCGTCGATGCCCTCCTCGTAGAACGGGCTGACATAGATGCGGTTCTTGATCTCCTCGATCGGGTTGCCGGGGAATGCTTCCGGCGCCTTCTTCCACACCTCGGCCATGGAGTCCAGCAACGGGAACATCCACTTCGACCCGGCCTCGACGATCCCCACCTTCAGCTTCGGGAACCGGAACAGTGCGCCGTGAATCACCCAGGAGGCGACCGCATCCTGGATCGGGCGCCACTCGTTGAGGATCGACATGGCATTCGTCTGGAACGGCAGCATCTCCTGGGCGGCGCCGTCCCACTCGGAGGTATAGCGGGAGTAACCGCTGTCGGAGGAGTGCATGCCGATGAAGACGTCGTACTCGACGCACCTCTCCCAGAACGGATCGAACTCAGGCAGCGCGAACGACCTCGGGCCGCGGAAACCGGGCACCGGCGCGGGGCGGATCAGGATTGCGCGGGCGCCGCGCTTGACCGCCCACTCGAGTTCCTCGATCGCCTTCTCGACGATGGGCAGGGTGATCACCGGCGTGGTGAAGATGCGGTTCTGGTAGTTGAAGCCCCACACCTCGTCGAGCCACTGGTTGAGCGCGTGGATGAGGACGTGAATGGCGACCGGGTCGTCGCTGAGGCGCTCCTCGATCAGGCTGGCCAGCGTCGGGAACATCAGCGATCGCTCGATGCCCAGCTCGTCCATCTTCTCGATGCGCGGAGCGGGCTCGAAGAACGCCGGAATGGCCCGCATCGGCTCACCGAACAGCTCCCGCTTGCTCTTGCCGTCGGGGTTGCCGAACTTGAAGTACTCCTCCCAGGCGCCCGGCTTGGCGACCACCGAGAAGGTGGGGTTGGGGATGTAGTTGCTGATCTGGCCCTTCAGCGCGATCTTCGTGCGGCCGTTGACCTCGACGTACTGGACAACGTCCTTGTACTCCTCTGGCAGGTACTTGGTCATCGCCTCCGGCGGCTCGTAGAGGTGGTTGTCGGCGTCGAACAGCGGAAACGGTATGTCGACCCGATGTGAAAGTTGGCCCATGAAACACTCCTTATCCTCTTGGGAGAATCCTATTCTCACTCAGTGCGCAACGCAATGTGCTGCCTGGCTCACGCACGAATGTTCTGGCGAACGACGAACTTCTGCACCTTGCCGCTGGCGGTGCGGGGGTAGTCGTCGACTTCGTGCAGCTCTTCCGGCCATTTCTGCTTCGCAACGCCGACCCGCGCGAAGTGCTCGTGCACCTCGGCCATCGTCGGCATGCTTCGCCCCGGCTTGACCCGCAGGACGGCGGCCGCGCGCTCGCCGAGCCTGGCGTCGGGCGCGGACACCACGACGGCTTCTGCGACGGCGGGCATCGTCAGCAGCAGCTCCTCGACCTCGAGCGCGCTGATGTTCTCACCGCCGCGGATGATGACGTCGGCCTTGCGGTCGGTGATGGTCAGATAGCCGTCGTCGTCGAGCACGCCGACATCGCCGGTGCGGTACCAACCGTCTGCATCGAAGGCTCGCTCTGTCAGCGCGTCGTCGGTGTAGCCAAGGCACAGATCGGGTCCGCGACTGTAGATCTCGCCGTCGGGTCCGAGCCGGACCTCCACCCCCGGCCGCGCATTGCCGTCGGTGTAGAGCCGTTTGTCCTCTGGCGCATCGCGACTCGATCCCGTTATCGACGGATGCTCGGAACTTCCGTAGGACCGGAACACGAAGATCCCCATGTCGGCCAGCCTGCGGGTGACCGCATTGGGCACCGTCGACCCGCCGAAGCCGACGGTCTTGAAGTGCGCCATGTGTTCGGGCGTGCAGTCGGGATGGTCCATCAGGCTGGTGACGAAATACGGCGGGCCGCCGCCGATCGACAGGCCGTGGGTTTCGATGAGCTTGAGCACGTTGCCCGGATCCCACACGTCGGCAAGGTCGATCGCAGCGCCCTCGAGCACCGGGATCAGAAACGCGCCCAGCATGCCGATGAAGTGGCCGACGGGCGTTGCGGTGAGCTGCCTTCCACGGTCGGGCGGGTAGTTCGCATGCAGCTGGCGGGTCTCGAAGCCGAGCGTCTGATGGCTGTGGATGACGCCCTTCGGGTCGCTTGTCGTGCCCGAGGTGAACGCGATCAACGCCGGGCTGCCCGGATCGGCGGGAATGGTGCCTGCCAGCGGCTCATCGGCCAGCAGCTCGTCGAATGTGCTTCCGACCAACCCGACGATCGGCACGTCCGCGCAGAGGTCCGGTTGGTATTTCATCCGCCCGAACTCCTCGGCGGTGATGAACACCTTCGGCCGGGCGGTCTTCATGATGTGGGTCAGTTCTTTTCGGCCGTAGAAGTGCACGATCGGCACCACGACCGCACCGAGGAACGCCGATGCCCAAAACGACGCCGCGGCCTCCATCCAGTTCGGCAGCTGCAGCGCCACCACATCCCCCGGACCGACGCCGCGTCGGCGCAGACCTTCGGCCAGCCGGCGCGCATGCAGCTCGACGTCGGCGAAGGTGCCCTCGAAGGGCCGCACGGCCGAGTGCACGACGAAGTCGGTGTCGGGGTTGGCCGCCAGTCCGTCTGCGATGAGATCACCGAGCGTTTCGGGCCGCCACCAGCCTTCCTCCTCGTAGCGTTTCGTCAGCTCTACCGGGATTTTTCGCATTGCGCGCCGCGGCACCTCCGTTCTGTCGTGATGCTATTCTCCGCTAGAGAGAATGCCAATACCGCAGACGGAGAATGCGCGATGGTGGACCTGGAGTTGGATGACGGCCTTGCGGTCATCACCATCGACCGTCCGCACGCCCGCAACGCCATCTCGCTGGAGACGATGGACCAGTTCGACAAGGCGCTCGACGGGGCAGAAGGTGCGGCCGCAATCGTCATCACCGGCGCAGGCGATCGCGCCTTCGTGTCGGGCGGTGACCTGAAGGAACTCAGCGCGCTGCGCACAGAGCGTGAGGCAGGCGCCATGGCATGGCGAATGCGGTCGATCTGCGATCGCATCGCCGGCTTCGCGGGCCCGACCATCGCGGCGCTGAACGGGCACGCGCTCGGCGGCGGCGCTGAGGTCGCGGTCGCCGCCGACATCCGGTTGGCCGCCGACGACATCAAGATCGGGTTCAACCAGGTGGCCCTCGAGATCATGCCCGCGTGGGGCGGTGCCGAGCGGCTCGTCGAGTTGGTCGGCTTCAGCAAGGCGTTGCTCCTCGCGGGCACGGGCATGATCCTCACCGCGCAGGAGGCCAAGGACAGCGGGCTCGTCGACCACCTGATCCCGCGCGAGGCCTTCCCCGCAGAGTCGCGGAAGATCGCCAAGGCGTTGGCCCACCGTCCCGCAGGCGAAATCAAGCGCGTGATGCGCGGCGTAACCACCACCGAGGCGGTCGCCGCCTTTGCACGGCTGTGGGTTGACGATGAGCACTGGGCCGCCGCGGACAAGGTGATGAAGCGCGACAAATAGAGGGTCGACTTATCCGAGAAGGTTGCGAACCGGATTCGTGCCGTCCCATTCCGCGGCGGCGTCGTGGACGAATATCGCGTTCGCCGCCGTCGCCTCGGTGAGTTCCGAGATCTCGATGACGGCGGTGGGTGCATTCGGCGGCTCGACGTAGGCGAAGCGCACGCCGTATCCCTCGCCCCCCGACCACACGACCGGCCAGCCCGCCTTCTCAACCTCGCTCATCGTGGCTGCAAAATCCGTTGTCCAATAGGCCAACTGGTGTAGGCCGGGGCCGCGGGCCGCGAGGAACTCGGTGAAGATGCTCGGCGTGGTGTCCAATTGCTGAATCAGCTCGATCTGCATCTCGCCGCTGTTGGCGCTGGCAAGCGACAGCGTGGTCTCGCACGGTTCGCCGCGATAGTCGGCGCGCAAGGGCAGGCCGCGGATGACGAACCACGGGCCGACACCGAGTGCGACCCATCCCGCCATCGCCTGGTCGAGATCGGTTACCACGTAACCGATCTGACGTATCGGCCCGGGCAGAATCGTCATGAGGTGCTCGGATGCACGACGACACGCGGCGGCCCCTGGCCTTTGCGAACTTGATCGATGGCGTCAGGCACTTCGTCGAGTCCGATGATCCTGCCGATGCTCGGCGACGGATCCAGCCGGCCCTCGGTCACCGCGTCCAGCGTGCCGTACCAGTCCTGCGGATGCGGTCCGCCGCCGAACTGCATCGTCACGCCCTTGTGCGTGGCGGCCGTGCAGTCGATTGTCCCCGCGTCGTACCAGCCGCCCGCGACATACACGCGCGCCATGAATTCGCACTGCTCGACGATGCTCTGCAGCAGACCGTTTTTGCCGACGCATTCGAAGATGACCTGGGTCGTCTGAAAGTTATTGGCCCGAAACGTCTCTCGCCATACCTCATACGGATCGCGCGATGACGGGTCGACCAGGATGTCGGCGCCGAACTTCTTGGCGTAGGCAAGCCGGTCGGCGCTGTAGTCGGACACCACGATCGGGGCCACGCCGCGTGCTGCCAGCGCGGCCACGGTCGAAAGGCCGATCGCACCCGCGCCGACCACCAGCGGCAGATCGCCTGGCTTGATTCCCGAACAGCGAACGTAGAACTCGCCCACCGCGAAAGCGTCCACCAACGCGACAGAGTCGTTCGAGACGTTGTCGGGCACCTGCCGTGCCATCACCTCCGAGACCAGCATCAGCTCACCGAACGCACCGGGCGCATCCGGATTGTGCCCGATCACGAGCGGCTCCTCGCCGTGGCGGATCATGATCGGCAGGCTGGTGACACGCGCACCGACCGGGAAGTCGCCCGAGCAGTCCGGACCGTGGCCGACGACCTCACCGATGAACTCGTGACCCATGATCGTGTCGCGGCCCGAATCCCACACAAATCGATCCGCCGAGTTCGGATGGTCCATGTAGTGCACATCCGACGCGCAGATCGCCGCGCTGAGCGGTTTGATCAGCAGCTCGCCCTTGCCGGGCACCGGGTCGGCCGTCTCACGCACCTCGAGCTTCCCGTCGCGAAGCACCACTGCGCGCATCAGCCTGCAGTCCTCTGCTTGGCGGCGAAAGCAATGGAGGCGGCGCTGGTGAGCTCGACCAACGTGCGCCGGTCCGCGGTCCACACCATCGATGCCATCGTTCGATTGCTCTCTCCCACTGGATATGTCGGGCCGTTGCCGATGTTGTCGATGATCTCGCGGGCCGCGTCTTCGGAAAGCATCACGGTGCTCGGGTCGTAGGGAACACCCATCCGCTGGAAGGCTTCGGTGTACGTCATACCCAGCGGTGTGCAGCACACGTCGACGCCGTGCGGTCGCAGCTCGGCCCACAGCCCTTCGGCGAAATTGACGTTGAACGCCTTTACCGCGGAGTACACGGCCAGCAGCGAGGCGCCCGATAGACACGCAAGCGATCCGACCAGGACGATTCCGCCGCGGCCGCGGTCCCTCATCGCGGGTGCGAACTGCCGAGCCAGCGCAACCGGTCCGATGCAGGCCAGCTTGATCTGCCGCAGCGAGTCTTCGAACGAGTCGTCGAGAAATTCAACCGTCCGGTTCGCGGCTCCGGCGTTGTAGATGATCAGCCCGACCTCGAGCCCGTCGGTCGCATCGGCCACCTGATCGGCCACGTCGGGGACCGTCAGGTCGAGCACGAGGGGGCGAACCTCGACACCGCGGCGCTCGCGCACTCCCGCCGCGACTTCATCGAGCAGCACTCCGTTGCGGGCGATCAGCACGAGATTGAGTCCACGCTCGGCCAATTGGTCGGCCAGGCACGCGCCGACTCCCTCCGACGCCCCAGCGATGACCGCCCATGGACCGTACTTCCCTGCAAAATCATTCGTCATGATGGCGCGCCCCCTCCGGTGAGCATCCGTGGAGTCTTGGTGGCGCGCCGGCGAATTCGCCATCCGTCGGAGCCGCGCACCAGCTCGTCGTCATAGTGGCCGACGACGTCGACCCACGGGCCATTGTCGTCGGGCGTCACCATCAGGACGGCGTGCACGTAGGTGCGTGCGGTCGCCGTGTCGCCGTTGACGTCAATGACGAAGTTCGACAGCCGGTGGTATGTCGGCCCCATCGGATTGTGCACCTGCGCGAACAAGTCGGTGAAGGCGTCGGGATCGGTGAACGTGCCGAGCTCGCCGTAGTCGAGATCGACTTCGTCGGTCCAGCAGCTGCGGAACAGCGGCCAGTTCTTCGAGTCGATTCCGGTGGCGTAGCGGATGAGCACTTCGGTGATCTGCGCCTTGTCGGCATCCACGCGGGAAGGCTAACCGATAAGTTAGACTCGGGTCAACAAGGCGATACACGGGAAAAGCGGTGCAAATGGCGCGGATTGCGCGAAGTGCAGCTGCTGACCAAGGTCAGCGCAGGGCTTCCTTTCAGCAGGCCCGCTCACATGCGACCAAGCAGTCGCTGGTGCAGGCCGCGACGGCGCTGTGGCGGGCGAACGGCTATGCACGCACCACGGTGGCCGACATCTGTCGGGCGGCCGGTGTGTCGAAGGCGTTGTTCTACTTCTATTTTCCGCGCAAGGAGGACGTGCTGTTCGAGGTCGGCATCGTGTCGACCGACGCCGCGCATCGCAGGGCATCCGCGATGCTGCGCAAGCCCTACGACGTCACTGCCGTCATCGAGGCCGTGCTGGAGACACTCGAAGAGACGATGCGGACCAGCACGCCGGAACTCCTGACGGAGGCGATCCTCGAGGGCTACCGACAGCAACTCGCCGGGCACGACCACCTCGAACGAACCTCGGTCATCTTCGCCGAGGTGTTCGAGCGCGCGATGGCCGACGGCAAGCTTCCCGCCGACTTCGACGCGCCCCATGTCGCGACCGTCGCGCAGTCCCTCGTCAGCGAGGGTGCCCGGTTGTGGGCGGCCGGTCGTTTCGACGGCCCGTCGTTCGCCAAGGTCGTCGGCCGCGACATCGCCGCTCTGGTGGTCGGCTACAGCACCCCCACCGCATGATGGACCACGTGTTCTCTCTGGACGAGAATGCCATTTCCGATTAATGTCAACCGGGTGTCGACACAGCAGAAGGCGCTCGCGCCCGAAATCTCTACCTGGCCCGACGAGAACCCGCAGCTGATCGGTAGCCGCTGCGGCGCGTGCGGCGCCACCACGTTCCCCGTCCAGCAGCGCTGCCCCAGGTGCAGCCGCGGCGACATGTCCGACGTGACGCTGCCCCGCCGCGGCACGCTGGTTGCGTGGACGACGCAGGGCTTTCCGCCGGGAGCGCCGTACAAGGGTCCGACCGGCAAGGACTTCGTCCCCTTCGGCGTGGGGCTCGTGCAGCTCGACGACGTCATCCGCGTCGAAGGCCGGCTCACCGAGAACGATCCGGAGAAGCTGCAGTTCGGCATGGATGTCGAGCTGACCATGATTCCGTTCACCACCGATGACGAGGGCAACGAGCTCGTCACGTTCGCCTTCCAGCCGGTCTAGAGAGGAAGCCATGACCAACGACGTCGCCATCATCGGCGTGGGGCTCCATCCCTTCGGCCGGTTCGACAAAACCGCGATGGAGATGGGCGCCGACGCGATCCAGTTCGCACTCGAAGACGCGGGTGTCGAGTGGAAGGACATCCAGTTCGGCTTCGGCGGTAGCTATGAGGTGTCGAATCCGGACGCGGTGACCCGGCTGGTCGGCCTGACCGGGATCACGTTCACCAACGTCTTCAACGCCTGCGCGACGGCGGCGTCGGCCATTCAGCAGACCGCCGACACGATCCGGCTTGGCAAGTACGACATCGGCATCGCCATCGGGTTGGACAAGCACCCCCGCGGTGCGTTCACCGATGACCCGGCCAAGCTGGCACTCCCCCAGTGGTACGCCGAGAACGGCCAGTTCGTCACCACGAAGTTCTTCGGCATGAAGGCCAACCACTACCTCAACAAGCACGGCATCTCGCAGGAGACGCTGGCCAAGGTCGCCGCCAAGAACTTCCGCAACGGCGAGAAGAATCCAAATGCGTTCCGCCGCAAGCCGATCTCCGAGGAGGAGATCCTCAACTCGCCGGTGCTGAACTACCCGCTGACGCAGTACATGTTCTGCGCCCCCGACGAAGGTGCGGCCGCCGTCATCATGTGCCGCGGCGACATCGCCCACCGCTTCACCAAGAAGCCGGTGTATGTGAAGGCCACCGAGATTCGGACCCGCACCTTCGGCGCCTATGAGGTGCACGCGACGTTCGCGCCGCTCGACGAGGATGCGTCGCCGACCGTGTATGCCGCGAAGGCCGCGTACGAGACGGCGGGCATCGGCCCCGACGACGTCGACGTGGCCCAGCTGCAGGACACCGACGCGGGCGCCGAGGTCATCCACATGGCCGAGACCGGGCTGTGCGCCGACGGTGAGCAGGAGAAGCTGCTGGCCGACGGCGCCACCGAGATCGGTGGCACGATGCCCGTCAACACCGACGGCGGGCTGATCGCCAACGGCGAGCCGATCGGCGCCTCCGGGCTGCGGCAGGTGCACGAGCTGGTACGCCAGCTGCGTGGCGAGGCGGGTGACCGCCAGGTGCCCGGCGAACCGAAGGTGGGTCTCGCCCAGGTCTACGGCGCGCCAGGTACCGCGTCGGCGACGATCCTCTCGGTGTAGCCGCGGCGTCGATCGGCCAGGGTCGTGCCAACCGTCGCCGACACGGTCAACCGCTACGTCGAGCTGCTTGCGAACGGGAGCGCCGACGAGCTGGCCGCGCTCTACACACCGGATGCCACGGTGGAGGACCCGGTCGGCAGCGGGGTGCGCCGCGGCCGTGACGAAATCCGCGATCTGTACAGCCGCGTCGAAAAGCAGGACCGCACAGTCGAACTCCTGTCTGTGCACGTCAACGGCAACGAAGCGGCGTTCCTTGCTCGGCTGACCGTCATCACCGGGGACATCCGAACCAGGATCGACGGGATCGACGTCATGACGTTCGACGACGAGGCCAGGATCACCTCGATGCGGGCGTTCTGGGCCGCGCCCGAAATCTAGCCGGCGATCGCCGAGCCGACGAAATAGCTTCCGAGCAGGCAGATGCCGATGAGGACGACCCACCCGTCGGTGAGTCGACACAGCAAAGCGGGAGCGTGGCGCACCTCCATGAACTCCCTGAAGATGATGCGCACCTTGATGAGTGCGATCACGATCGCGCTCACGGTGACGACAGTGCTTGCCCTGAGTGTTCCGTTCTGATCCACCGAGTGGTCCAGCCAGACGTACACCAGGGTCATCGACGTCAGGATCACCCAGACGACCAGCAGCCTCTTGTTGAACACGGTGCTCACAATCACCTCACAACGTAGAGCAACGCGAAGATCAGAACCCACAGGAAATCGATTGTGTGCCAATAGGTAGCGCACGTTTCGACCAGCTGCTGCGATCGTCGAAGCGGACTTGACAATTGATAGACGAGAACGCCGAGCACGACGAACCCGATAAGCACGTGTATGCAGTGGATCGAGGTCAAGAAGAAGTAGTGCTGGAAGAACTCGTTGCTGGTGAACGTGTTTCCCATCCCGATCTCTTTGACCCACTCCAGGATCTTCGACACGAGGAACACCAGCCCGAAGGAGACCGTCAGACAGGCATTGACCATCGCCGACCGGTACGCGCCTGCCCGCGCGGCTTGGACGCAGCGCGCGATCGCCCACGAGCTGAGCAGCAGGGCGATCGTATTGAAGACCCCTATGCGCAAGTCCAGATCGGCTTGAGACTGTAGGTACAGTTCCCGATTCTGGGTTCGCGAGACGAGATAGACCGAGAAATAACCGGTGAACAGCAGCGTCTCGAAGAGAACGAACATCCACATGTCGGGCTGACCCGGCACGAACTTCGCCGGCTTCCCCTCGACCTGCTGTTGCACGGAATCCGCATCGGCGACGTTCGTCATCGAACCGCCTCCAGTGAATCCGACTGTGCCGCTTCGCCCTTGCCCGGAAGATCCGGCAATGGCCCGGTGCCGAAATCCTCGCGTTGAATCATCTTCCGCAACAACACGATGAATACGCCTGTGTAGAGAACGAACACCACCATGTTGATCCACCAGGCGATGGCACCGTTCCAGGCGAAGGCTCCGCGCTGAAAGATCCAGGCAGGCGCGACGACGACTTCCGTCAGCGCGTTGCACAGACTCAGATAGCCGAACCACTTCGGGAACACCCGGTTCTTGTCGAGCAGCACGGCCACCAGCCAGACCAGCGAGCCGATCATGAATACGCCCATCGTTCCGCTGAACGACAGGAACGCGAAATCGTAGAGCCACTGAACCAATTGGGGGTCACGATCCGGCCGAAGAGCCCCGGCGGTCATTGCGATGGACATCACCAGCATGCCGGGGACGGCGGCGAGGGAATAGATGATCAGGTATGAGTAGGCGAACACCGGGCTCACCGACATCCGCCGCATCGAGTAGGCGAGCAGTGCATTCATCGGCGCGCACATTCCGGCGACGAGGAACACGACGGCGAAGCCGGCGAGAATGCCCTGGCCGTTGGCATCGAACCAGTGCACGACCGTCGGGGTGTCCCACGCGGGGCTCGGCGGAGGTTGCACGTGAGTGACGAAAAAGAACAGCACACCGTAGAGCTGGTAGAAGATCACCATCACCCACCACGCGAACCACAACTCGCGTTTGGGATGGTGCCGGAAGTTCCACATGAACCTGCTCATCCGTGAGCCGGCCGGTGGGTCGGGCATCGTCGACGGTTCCGTCTTCGACGCACTCATGCGGCCACCCTGTCCAGCGCCCGCTGTTGCCGAATCGTTTGGCCGAGAACGACTCCCATGACCACTATCCATACGGCGATGGCGACATTCTTGAGCCAGAAGGACAGTACGCCGTCCCAGGCGAGTGGCCCAGTGGACGCCAGCGCGGTGAATGCGGCGGGCGCCAGTGCCGCGGCGACGACCAGGTTGAAAACCGCCACCCACGGTCTGAAGACCGGTTGGTCCTGCCGGTCCCAGAAGATCGCGAGGGCCAGCAGAAGGCATTGCGCGATCAGATACGGCACCAGAATCGTGAAGGTGAGCCAGGCGAGATCGTTCAGCAACTGGGTCAGTTCGGGTGCTCGATCCGGGCGGAAGGCGCCGAGGAGCCAGAACATGTTGGCGATCAGGAAGAGTGTCGGCGGACCGCCGGCGCAGGCGATCAGGCTGTAGGTCAAGATCGGCGTCCGGAATGCCATCCGGCGTATCTGCATCGCCAACAGGATGACGATCGGGATCAGACCTACGCCGAACCAGTTGAACAGGATCATGCTGTAGCGGATCCGCGCCGTCTCGTCGCGGTAGAAGCTCGCGACCTGCTTCGGCGGACAGGGTGGGCGACATCGGGTGCACGAAGCCGGGAAACAGGAAGAACGCGGAGATCCAGATGATCGCCACCACCGGCAGTGTCCAAAAGAGGATCAGCTCACCGTCAAGTCGTCTCATCGTTTGATCCTCACCGTGCGCGACGTTGGTTGCCGATCGGCAACGTGGACGGTAGCCGATCGGCAACCTCGCGGTCAATGCCGGGCTACCCTCATCGTTGTGACGTTCACACAGGAGGACCGCAGGTTCAGTGCGATCACACGCACCGCTGCCCAAACACGGGTGCTGGACGCGGCTTTGGAACTGATCGCCGAACTCGGAGTCAGTGGAACGTCGCTGCAGATGATCGCCGACGCCATGGGGGTGACGAAGGCGGCCGTTTACCGCCAGTTCAAGACGAAGGAAGAGATCGTCATCGCCATCACAGAGCGGGAGATGGGCCGACTGGAGGATGCGCTCGAGGCCGCCGAGGCCCAGGGGCATCCCTTGCGGGCGCGTGAAGTCCTGCTCGACCGGATGATCGAACAAGCCATCGACCGTCGCGGCGCTTACAGCATTCCCATGTTCGACCCCGTCATCATTCGCCTTCAAGCGGAGTACGAACCGTTCCAGCGCTTCATCGAACGCCTTTATGCAGCGTTGCTCGGTACCGAGGCCGGCGTCGAGGCACGCTTGCACGCGGCGATGCTGTCGAGCGCCATAAGCGTCGCCGTCATGCATCCGTTGATCGCCGACGTCGACGGCGACACTCTGCGCGGGTATCTGAAGGAGATGACGCGCCGGATGATCGGGCTCACCGAGTGACGGGGATCGGTGATTCCCTATCCCTGCTGGAAGTCTTGTTCTAAAATCCGGAAATGATGTTTCCGGCACGTCGCGCGTCGCTGCGCGCCCGGTTGTTCGGCGGATTCGCAGCGCTGGCAATGCTGATGGCGGTCGCTGCCGCGGTGCCCACCGCGGTCGTGCGTGCCGATCCGGCCGACCCGCCTCCCCCGCCGTTGCGCCACGTCCAGTACACGGTGTGGACAGAGCAGCCGTACGGCAACGCCGAGATCTACTACCGCGACACCGATCCGCCGAACTGGGCGGAGTACAGCCACAATCCGTATCTCTACAGCCCCAATGTCGAGGCCCAGGTCGGGCCCGACCAGAAGTGGAACCTGGACGTGTATCTGGCCAACCCCGACTCGTGGGCGATGGTCACCACCGGCATCCAGAGTGACTCGAGTGCGATACCGAACTTCCACTGCGTGCTCGCCGTCGACGGTGTCGTCGTCAAGACGGCGCAGGGACCAAAGGGAGCGCTCTGCTCGATCCGCAACTGGTGACGCGGTCAGCGCTGCGCGGTCGTCACGGCCGCCGCGGCGTCGGCAGGCTCGCCTTCGAGCTGGCGCAGCCACGCCTCGACGAACTCCAGCGTTTCTGCGTGTCCGGTCGACATGCCCAGCGCCGTCTCCATGACGAGGACGCGGGAGAGGCTCGTCGCGAACACCGCCCACACGACGGGCGGCACCTCGGACGCGTCGATGCCGTAGCGCTGCAGCGTCTCGGTCAGCACCTGGCGTTCTCGTTGGCGGAACAGTTCGCCATACCGCGCGAACTCGGCCCTCAGCTCCTCGCGGTGGCTTGCCAGCGCCATGAACTCGACGGTGAACGCCGTGATCCTCGGATCAGAGCTGTACCGCCACAGCGCCCACAGCGGCTGCGCCGAGTTCAGCGCCTGGGCCTGTGCCTCGAGCCCCTGCTCGGCTCGTCGGCGAAACACCGCCAGGTAGAGGTCCCCCATCGTGCGGAAGTAGTAGTGCACCAACTGAGGCTTCAGCCCCGCCTTCTCCGCGACGCGCCGCGACGTCACCGCGCCGTAGCCCTCTTCGAGCATCAACCGCTCGGCGGCGTCGAGCAGCACCGTGCGATTCTTCGCGTCCGGCGCCCCGATCCTGCGCTCCGATGCCATGCCTGTTCTTTGCCTTCCTCACCACCAACCACCAGGTTGACCGCCCGAAACGCCGATGGTAGCCGCGACCGGGCTCGTCGCCTTGACCCTGACCTTAGCGCCATGCTAAGCAGGTGCTCAGCATATTTGCGTCATTCGACGACAGACACCGTTCCGGCCCGGGAGGCACGCAGCACATGACCACAGACTTCGACTCGGTGGACTACTTCACCGACCCGTCGCTCGTGCCCGACCCGCACCCGTATTACGACCACGTCCGCGCCAAGGACCCGGTCTCTTGCCCGATCACCCACGGCGTCCTCGCGGTCACCGGGTGGGAGGCGGCCAACTCCGTCTACAAGGACACCGAGAACTACTCCTCGTGCGTGGCGGTGATGGGCCCGTTCACGCCGATTCCGTTCACCCCTGAGGGCGACGACATCTGCGCGCAGCTGGAGGAGCATCGCACCGAGATCCCGATGTACGAGCACATGGTCACGATGGACCCGCCGCGGCACACCGACGCGCGGTCTATCCTCTCCCGGCTGTTGACTCCCAAGCGGCTCAAGGAGAACGAGGACTTCATGTGGCGCCTCGCCGACCGCCACATCGACGAGTTCATCGGCGCCGGGCAGTGCGAGTTCCTCGCCGCCTACGCGAAGCCCTTCTCACTCCTGGTGGTCGCCGACCTGCTCGGCGTCCCGGAGGAGGATCACGACGACTTCCGCGCGTCCTTCGGCGCCCAAGAGGAGGGGACGAACATCGGCGGGCTCGACCACGAGGTGATCGCCCAGAATCCGCTGGCGTGGGCAGACGAGAAGTTCACCCGCTACATCGAAGAGCGTCGTGAGTCGCCCCGCGACGACGTCCTCACCTCGATCGCCACCGCCAAGTATCCGGACGGGTCGACGCCGGACGTGGTCGAGGTCGTGCGCACCGCTACGTTCCTATTCGCGGCCGGGCAGGAGACCACCGCGAAGCTGCTCGGTGCAGCGATCCGGGTGCTCGGCGACCGGCCCGACATTCAGCAGCAGCTGCGCGACGACCGCAGCCTCATCCCGGTGTTCATCGAGGAATGCCTCCGCATGGACAGCCCGGTGAAGAGCGTGTTCCGGTTGGCGCGCAAGTCAACGACGCTCGGCGACACCGCGGTTGCCGCGGGCACCACTGTGATGGTCAGCCCCGGCGCCGCCAACCGCGATCCCAACCGGTTCGACCATCCGCACGAGTTCAAGCTCGACCGCAAGAACGTGCGCGAGCACATCGCCTTCAGCCGCGGCATCCACTCCTGCCCAGGCGCGCCGCTCGCCCGCGTCGAGGGCCGGGTCAGCATCGAGCGGATCCTGGATCGGCTGACCGACATCACCATCGACGACGAGAAGCACGGCCCGGCCGACGCGCGCGCATACAACTACGAGCCGACGTTCATCTTGCGAGGGCTGACCGAGATCAACATCAGGTTCACCCCGGCGCAGTGAGCGCTACAGGTCGCCGCGCTCCCAGCGGGTAGCCCCGTTCTGGGCGACGCAGGTGAGGAAGAGACCGTCGGGGGCCTGGGCGACGTCGCCGTCCTGCCCGAAGCAGTAGTCGCCTTCGAGTTTCACGCCGTGCATTTCGGGCGCCCGGAACCAGCGCGAGTCATACCGGCGCGGCGACCCGCAGAACACCAGCCGGCCCCAGTCGGTGACGCCGAACGCCCAATACGTGGAGTTGCCGCAGTACGAGCCGAGCACGACATTGGGCTGGATGCCCGGCGTGCAGTCGGGGTAGTTGCACTCAGGGTCGGCGGCCGCAGGCGGCGCGGCCGTCAGCAGGCCCGCGGTCATCAACCCGGCGAGCACCGCAACGACAGATCGCACGCAACTATTCTCACATACGGCGGGAACGAAATTCTCCCTTTTGGAGAGCATTGCTCTGGGGGGCGTTAGGCTGACGCTATGCGCGCAGTGGGTGTTTTCGGCCGCGTCGCGGCGACAGCGATCGCCGTGCTCGGAAGCCTAGGCGTAGCGCCCGCGGCGCACGCCTCGAATTACGGAATCGAGCTCAACGGCACCTGGCGTGTCATGACCAATGGCGAATGGGCCAGGACCAACCAGGTCCTCATCGACGAGAAGGTCGTGATCCAGAACTGGACCATCAGCTCGAGCTGCGTGAGTCCTCTCGAGTGCACCGGGACGGTGGTGAGCGATCAGGGCTGGACCGCTCCGATCAACCTCGTCAAGGCGTACTGGATACTCAACCGCGACATCCCCAACTGGGCACCGTGCCCCGATGGCACCGCCGCCACCGGCCACGACAAGTGGACGGTCTGGGGGATCAACCCGACCATCAACGAGCGCGATCTGAAGATCACCGACCTTCTCGCCGGCCACCAGATCACCGAAACCGAGAGCGGGGCGTGTGGCATCAACAAACCTCTCGACATCGAGATACCCGTAAGGATGGAGCGGATCTCTTAACCCGCCCTGCCTCCGCGGCAGGCGATCAGATCGGGAGCAGGTCCTTCCACGACTTCGGTGCGCTGCCCGCAGCCAGATTGTTGACCTGCTGCAGCTGACCGTCGGGCGTCATGTACTCGCCCGTGTTCGGGTCATAGTGCGCAACCGCCACCGAAGGTCCGCCGGCTGACCCAGAAGCATTGCTGTTGAACGCACTTGGCGCAGCGGGGACGGCCCCGTCGCCGGTAGGCGGTAAGGCCGCAGCGTCGCCGGGCGACGCTTCGGCGGGTGGTGCCGCCGGTATAGGTTCCCCGTTGAGCGAGTTCCCTGGCGGCGGCGGAGGCGCGGCGGCCCCACAATCGGGGCCTGCAATGGGCCCGGCGGAGGGCCGAGCGGTACAGGCGCACCCGGCGGCGGCGCGTCGGGAGGCGTTCCCGCCGGAACCATCGCCACCACCCCTGGCGGCATGGGTGTGCCCTCGATCGGCGCGTGGATCCGGTCGTTGAAGTCGACGCGGTCGTCGAGGGGAACGCCCTGGGCGACCAGGTTGGGGTCGAACGGGTAGGGCCCGACATAGTGCTGACGGATCGCCGTCGGCAGGAATCCCCTCGGGTCGTTGCACAGTTCGACCGTGGGTGCCCGCTTGCCCGGGTGCCCAATGCACGGATAGTTGCGCGCACCACGCACCGAGATCGGCGAGTCCTGCGGCAGTTTGCAATAGAGCCCATCGGGTGTGTCGATCACGGTCTCGTCGGCCGGGTTGCGCCACTGCGACGGCGGCAGGAACCCGACCGTGCAGGGCGGCGGATCGCTGATCGTCAGCGCGAAGTCGCCGGAGGGCAGGCCCGTCGGGTTGTTCTTGGGCAGACCGAAGGACTGCTGCGCGGCGATGATTCCCGGGAAGATCACCAGAAGCTGTTCCAGCGACGGGTTGTACGTGACGAGGATCTGGCCGACCGTGGTGAGATTCGCCAGCAGGATCGGAAGCGTCGGCTTCACCTGTTCCAGCAGCGACGAAACCTCCTGCGCGAAGCCGGGTCCGCGCTGCAGGATCGCACGCACCTCCGGGTCGTTCTGCGCGATCTGCGCGGTGACCCCGGACAGGCTGCGCGCCCAGGTGCGGATCTCGTTCGCGGTCTCGGCCTGCGAATCGAGAAGGGGCCCACTGTCATCGATCAGCCCCCGCGCCTGGTCCGAGACGCCGTTGACGTCACCGGTGATCTTGGACGCCGAGTCCAGAAGTGACTGGAAATCGGGGCCTGCACCGTTGAACGCCTTGAACGACTCGTCCAGTAGGTCTGAGATCCGGTCCCCGGGAATGCTGCCCACCAGCTTGTTGAGTTGGTCGAGCATCGGACCCACCTCCTGCGGGATGGTGGTGTTGTCCTTCTCGATGACCGAACCGTCGGTCAGGAACGGGCCGGAGTCGGTGCGCGGACGCAGATCCACGTACTGCTCGCCTACGGCGGAGACGCTGCGAACTTCGGCCTTCAGGTCTGCGGGAATCTTCGGCGACGTGTCGAGGGTCAGCGTCGCTTCCGCCCCGTTCTCGGTCAGCTTGACGTCGGTGACCTTCCCGACCTGCACCCCGCGGTAGGTCACGTTGGAGAACCGGTACAGGCCGCCTGCGGCGGGCATTTCCATCTTCACGTCGATGCGGCCCAGACCCAGCAGGGTCGGCACCTGCATGTAGGCGAACAGCATGACGGCCACGCCGACGATCGACGCAATCGTGAAGATGATCAACTGGTTTCGGACGAAGCGAGTGAGCATCAGCCACCGCCTCCCGGTGTCGAAGGTACGTCGGGCGGCGCAACCGCCGGATCGGCAGGCGGCGGCGGGGCGTCCGCACCGAACGGTCCCGCGAAGATCGACGAAGCGGGCCCGGCCTGCGTTTGGATCATCTGCGGCGCCGTCGGCGGCGGAGCCACCGGCAACACCGGACCGAGGATCGGGGGCGGCGCACCGTCCGGCGACGGCGGCGGAGGCGGCAGGGCCTGATCCGGTGGTGGTGCGACACCGACCGACATCGGGTTGTACGAGTAGTTCAGGTAATAGGGATCGCCCGGCGCCGGAATGAGTTTGGCGTTCTCGTCACCCCACCGGGTGCCGAGGAGCAGCGTCTTCTTCAACCGCGGATAGGTCAGGTCGAAGATCGCGACCAAGTTGATGTAGTCCCCACGGGTGATGGTGTCGGCGAAGCCCGGTCCGTACGGGAAGGCCGTCGCCCAGATCAGCGCGGAGCTCAGGTCCGGCCCGATGTCGGAGAGCGCCTTAAGAGTGGGCTCCAGATTCTTGAAGTCCTGAACCAGATCGTCACCTGCGTCGTTGACAAGGCCCGAGGCGGTGTCACTGAACTGTCCGAGCTTTGTCAGCGCGGTGGTCAGTTTCGGCCGTTCCTTGACCAGCACGTCCAATGCCGGCGGGATGTCCTTGAGCGCACGGTCGATGACGTCGCGCTGCCCGGCGAAGGATCCGGCAACCCGGTTCAGCTGCTGGATGGACGCGACGATGTTGTCTCTCTGCGTATCGAGAACGCCGATGAAATTGTCGAGCCGGGTGAGCAGCTCGCGGATCTCGGGCTCTCGGCCGGAGACCGCAGCACTGAAGTTGTGCACGATGTCGCCGATCTGGCCCAACCCACCACCGGTGACGACGGTGGACAACGATGACAATGTCCGCTCGGTGGACGGATAGGTCGACGACTTGTTCAGCGGGATGGTCGCACCGGGTTCCATTCGGCCGCTGGGCTTTTCACCCAGGGGCGGATTGAGCGCCAGATGCATCGACCCCAACAGGCTGGTTTGCCCCACCGTGGCAACGGCGTTGGCGGGCACGACGACGTCGGGCTTGACCGATATCTCGACGTCGGCGTGCCAGTTGTCGACGGTCATCTTGCCGACGCTGCCGACGACGACGTCGCTCATCAGCACCGGTGAATTCGATTCCAGCGTCGAGACGTTCTCGAGCTGGACGTGATAGGTGGCTGCGTCCGGTCCACGACCGACGGCTCCTGGCAGCGGGAGCGAGTTCAGCCCCTGGAACGAGCACCCCGATCATCGTCAGCGCGACGCACGAACCGATGGCCAACAGCCCTCTTGTCCGACGGATCATGATGGCGGTGTCCCTTCCGCGGGCAACAGCGGTGCGTTGGGGTCCGGGGGCGGAGGCACCGCGGTCTGCGGAAGCAGCATCCCCTCGACGGTCGACCCTTGGGCTGGCACGTTGGAGATGATGTGCGGAGGAGACAGGGGCGGTGCGTTGTTGATCACCGCAGGCGACGGGGTGGACGGTGCGTCGTTGCCGAGCGGAGGCGCGTACATGCCCCGATAGTCGTTCGGTGGCCCGTTCCAGCCCGGCGGCGGCGGAATGTCGCCGGCGCCGGTGTAGGCCGACACCGTCGGCGGCGGCTCGGGTGCGTCACCCGGCCCCGCGCCGCCCGGTGCCAGCTTCGGATCGGTGTAGACGATCCGGTCGGGATTGATTGCGGGCCGCAGGTATTGGTTGCTCGGAAACGGGAGGCCGTTGAAGTTGGCGAGCCGCAACGCGGGACCAAGATACTGCGCGCACAGCTTGGCGGTTTCGGGTGCCGTGGTGTTCTCGACGGCGCCGATCATCCCGCAGATGGCCTGCACCGGGTTCGAGAAGTTGACCAGCGAAAAGGCGCCGGTCACCGACCCGCCGTTCGGGTAGTAGATGTTGTTGAAGTTGGCGATGGCGTTGGGCGTGATGTGCAGAACGTTTTCCAGCGCCATCCGGTTGTCGACCAGGACCTGGGTCACGTTGCCCAGCCGCTGAATCTGCTCGGCGGCCTGGTTGCGGGTTCCCGCCACGAAGCGCTGCACCTCGCCGATCGCGGTGGACAGATCGGTCAGTGCCGCATCCAGGCTGGACCTGTTGTCGTCCAGCACGCTGGTCAAGGTCGCGAGCCGGTTCTCGAAGAGAACGATCTGCTGCTTGCTGTCGCGGAGCGCGCTGACGAACGTCTGCAGGTTCTTGATGATGTCGACGATGTTGCCGCTGCCCTCGGCGAAGATCCGCGCGACGCCGGACAGCTGAGCCAGTGTCTCGCGGAGCTTCTCACCGTTTCCGTTCAATGCGTTCGCGGTGCTGTCGATGAACCGGCCGATGGACGTGTCCGAGACACCGCCCGGCGCGCCTTCCTTCGGACCCAATTCCGTTGACAGGCGCATCAATTGGGCTTTGACCTCGTCCCACTCGACCGGTACGGCGGTCCGCTCGGCGGGAATCACTCCGCCGTCACCCATGGTCGGTCCTGCGTTGTTCCGGTAGGCCGGCGTCAGCTGGACGTAGCGCGCTGCGACGAGGTTCTGCGCGACGATGACAGCCTTCGCGTCGGCGGGGATCGGCACTCCCCGGTCGACCTTGAGGGTCATCTTCGTCTGCGTGCCCTCCGGCTTGATGGAGTCGATCTTGCCGACCTTCACGCCCGATACCCGGACCTCGTCGCCCGGATAAATCGATGTGGCAGTGGGGAAATAGGCCGTGATCGTGGTCGGGCCGAAGAACACCTGGCGGACCAGGAATACCGTGCCCGCGACAAGAGCGATGGCGAGGGCGACGGCCGCGATGGTGACCAGGCGTTTACGGTTGGGGTTCACCGGGGTCTCCGTCGTTCGGAAGGTCTCCCGGCTGAGGAATGCTGTTGACCGGGAACGGAAGCTCGGCGCGCGGCCCGGCATTGTCCGGCGGCTGGCCTGCGTTGACACCGCGCCTGAAGCCGAACGCGTAGTCCAGGAACGGCTGAAGCAGCTGTCCGAACACCAGGTTCGGCACCAGCGCGTTGTAGTAGGCGCCGTTGGACACGATTTCGCCTTGTGTCAGATAGTATTTCGCGGCGCCCGGCAGCATCTTGGCCAGGTTGTCCCTGTTCTTCTCCAGCATCGCGGTGACCGAGTTCAGCTTCTCCAGCGTCGGCGCGAGCTGCTGCTCGTTGTCGGCGACCAGGCCGGTGAGTTCCTTCGACACCGCCGACGTGGCCGACAGCAGGCTGGTGATGGCGTACCGACGCTCGTTGAGCACCCCGATCAGGTCGTTGGCGTTGAGTATCAGCGTGTTGACCTGTTGGCTGCGCTCCGAGAAGATCCCGGTCACGTCACCGGCGGTCTTCAGCAGCTCGGCCAGGCTCTCGTTGCGGCTGTTCAGCGACCGGGACAGCCGCGACACCCCGTCGAACGTCGGGCCCAGCTGCGGCGAGATCTGGTCGAGCGTGTCGGCCAGCGTGTCCAGCGACTGGTTGAGCGACTGGGTGTCGGTGGCCGCGGTGTTGGCGGTGAGTTCGTTGACGGCGTCGGTCAACGAATACGGCGACGACGTCCGTGAAATCGGAATGACGGTATTGGGTGCCAGCGTGCCGCTACCCGCAGACTCCAGCGCAAGCACCCGCTCGCCGAGGAGGGTTCCGGTGCGGATGTGGGCGGTGGTATCCGAACCGAGCGCGTACTTGCCGTCGATGGTGAAACCGACCAGTGCGTCACCGTTGTCGAGTTTGACCGACGACACCGAGCCGACCTTGATACCCGACACCGTGACGTCGTTGCCGGGGGCGATCCCGCCCGCCTCGGAGAAGAGGGCCTGGTACCGAAGCGACGTCGCCCACTGCGCCAGTCGCTCGGGCTGCAGGCCGACCGCGATGACGAGGATGGCAAGGACGACACCGATGATGCCCGCCCTGACGAGGTTGTTTCCGCGGTATTTGAGCATCTACTCTTCCCTGCACCTTCCCGTTTCCTGCTTGATCCATGGGAAGACCACGGTCCGGCCCTGCAGGTCACTCGCGCGCACGGCGACCGCGCAGATGTAGTACGGGAAGAACGCGCCGTAGGAGCCCACCCGGGCAAGTTTCTTGTAGATATTCGGCAGGCGCTGAAGGGTGGCGTCGAGGCGGTCCTGGTCGTTGTAGAGGATCGGCGCGATCCTGTCGAGCTGGTCGATGGTGCCCGCCAGCGGCTGCCTTGCTCGACCGAGCAGGTCGGCCAGCGACGTGGTGCCGTTGTTCAACGATTCGATGGCGGTGCCGATGGGATCGCGGTCCGCCGACAGCCCGGAGACCAGTTTTTCGAGCCGGTCGATCGAGCCGGAGAGATCGTTGCCGTCTTTGGACAGCGTGTCCAGCGTGGTGCGCAGATCGTCGATGAGCTGCTCGATCACCTGATTGTTGTCGGCCAGTGAGTTCGTGAACGACGACGACTTCGAGAACAGCGATTCCAGCGTTCCCCCCTGGCCCTGCAGGATCTGGACCAACGACGCGGTGAGCGAGTTGACGTCCTGTGGATTCAGGCCCTGGATAACAGGTTTGAGACCACCGAGCAGAAGATCGAGATCGAGCGCGGGCGCCGTCCGATCCACCGGTATCTGGCTGCCCACCGGGAGGATCTTCGTCGAGTCCGCAGGAGCATCGACGAGTTCCATGTAGCGATCGCCGACCAGGTTGAGATAGCGGATCGCCGCATTGGTTCCCGTCGTCAGCTTGATGTTCTTGTCGGTGTCGAACTTGACGAGGACCTTCCTGTCGGCCTCGAGCGACACATCCTTGACGGTGCCGACCCGGATGCCGGCGATGCGCACGGTGTCCCCGGACTTCAGCCGCGACGCGTCGTTGAACACCGCCGAATAGCCGTTCGTCGAACCGGTTCTCGTCTGGTTGAAGACAAGGAACAAGAACGCGGTCAAGAAGATCATCACGACCGCGAAGGCGGTGAACTTGATGAGCGTGCTCGTCGATCGCGTCATCCGGGCTGCCCGATCTGTGCGGTGTTGCGCGGCGGCCCGTCGAGCGGGCCGAACAGCCACTGCTTGAGCGCATCGGAGTTCAGCAGGATGCCCTGGTTCCCGTACCGCGCCGGGTTCGAGCCGACGTCACCGGCGACGAACGGCGGCACGAAGTTGGGAGGTAGTTCGGGCAGCCCGAGCGCGTCGCAGTAGTTGGCGCCACCGCTCTTGGCGGCGACCTTCGGCAGGTCCCCCGGATAGCGGTACCGCTCGACGCCCAGTGTCAGCCCGGACGAGGTGATGATCGACGAGTACTGCGGCGGCGATTTCGCGAACGGCACGAGACCACCGATGCCGCACCGAATCGCGTCGCGGTACTCGGCTGTGATGCCTGTTGTCGGCACCAGCAGATGCGCCACGTCGGTCAGCCCCTGGCGGTTGGCGCCGACCACTTCGTTGCCCAGTTCGGCGAGACCGGTTGCGCTGACCAGGAACTCGTCGAGGTTCTGTTGCTGATCGACGATGGAGTTGCTCAGGGTCGTCGTGCTCTTGATCGTCGAGATGAGATCCGGCGCCGCGTCGCCGTAGGCGGTGAACGTCGGCACGGACGCCTCGATGTCGTGCGAGAGGTTCGGCAGGCTCGGTTCGATCTTGCCCAGCAGAGCGTTGAAGTCGACCAGCGTCTGGCCGATCTTGTCGCCGCGGCCGTTGAAGGCCGTCGCGATGGCGCCGAGGGTCTCGTTCAGCTTCGCCGGCTCGATCTTGTCCAGCACCGTCACCAGCTGTTGGAAGACGGTGTTGATCTCGACGGTCACGTGCTGGCTCTGAATGACCTGGCCCTCGCGCAGTTTCTGCGGGGAGGGATCCGGCGGAGGATTCAGTTGCACGAACTTCGCGCCGAAGACCGTGTTCGATGTGATGTCGACGAGCACGTTGGACGGGATGAGCTTCAGTTGCGACCGGTCCATGGCCAGGTGCAGGACGGCGGTTCCGTCCGCCCGGTTCTCGATCCTGGCCACCTTGCCTACCTGCACGCCGCGCATCTTCACTTTGGCGTCGGGGTCCATCACCAGGCCGGCCCTATCCGAGATGACTGTCACCGGAGCGGTGTCGGCGAAGCTGCCGCGAAACAGAGTGACGGCGAGCGCGAAGATCAACCCGATCGCCACGACGAGGCCAAGGCCCGCGAGCGGGCGCACCGCACTACCCTTCATCGACTGGTGTCCCCTATCCCGACAGGTTGAAGTTGCCGTTGGCACCGTAGATGGACAGGGAGACGAGCAGCGTGACCGACACCACCACAATCAGCGAAGTGCGCACCGCGTTGCCCACCGCGACACCGACCCCGGAGGGCCCGCCCGTGGCGAAGTAACCGTAGTAGGTGTGGATCAGCAGGATGGTGATCGCCATCAGAACGGCTTGCAGGAACGACCACAGCAGGTCGATCGGGTTGAGGAACGTGTTGAAGTAGTGGTCGTAGAGTCCGCCGGACTGGCCGAACAGCACCACGGTGGTGAACTGGCTGGCGACGAACGACAGAATCACCGCGATCGAGTACAGCGGCGTGATCGCGATCATGCCCGCCACGATCCGGGTGGACACCAGGTATTCGATCGGGCGGATGGCCATCGACTCCAGCGCGTCGATCTCTTCGTTGATCCGCATCGCACCGAGCTGAGCGGTCACACCCGCGCCGAAGGTGGCCGCAAGGCCGATGCCCGCGACAACGGGTGCCGAGATGCGCACGTTGATGAAGGCGGCCAAGAACCCGGTGAGCGCTTCGATGCCGATGTTGCCCAACGAGCTGTAGCCCTGCACAGCCAGTGTGCCGCCTGCGGCGAGCGTGAGGAAGCCGACGATGACGACGGTGCCGCCGATCATCGCCAACGTGCCCGCACCCATGCTGATTTCAGCGATCAGCCGGATGATCTCCTTGCGGAAGTGCACGGTGGAATACGGGATACCGCCAAGCGCTTTTCCGTAGAACAGCACCTGATCGCCGATTCTGGAGAAGAAGTCGACCGGTCGTCCCGCTTGCCGGAATACCCGTGGATAAGTCGCCCTGAGTGCCATCGCGCTATCCCGTCGTCATCCGGATACCGATGGCGGTGACGAGCACGTTGATCACGAACAGCGCCATGAACGCGTACACCACGGTCTCGTTGACGGCGTTGCCGACGGCCTTCGCGCCGCCGCCGCTGATCGTCAGGCCGCGGTAGCACGCCACCAGGCCTGCGATCAGACCGAACAGCGCGGCCTTCACACACGAGATGATCACCTCGGGAACACCGGTCAGCAGTGTGATCCCCGCGGCGAACGCGCCGGGATTCACGTCCTGGATGAAGACCGAGAACATATAGCCGCCGAGGATGCCGATGATGACCACGAGGCTGTTCAGCAGCAGGGCGACAAGGCCCGACGCCAGGAAGCGCGGGGTCACCAGCCGCTGCACCGGGTTGATGCCGAGGACTTCCATCGCGTCGATCTCTTCGCGGATTGTTCGCGACCCGAGGTCGGCGCACATCGCCGTGGAGCCCGCGCCCGCCACGATCAGCACCGTGACCAGAGGCCCGATCTGGGTGACCGCACCGAACGCGGCACCCGCACCACTCAGGTCCGCGGCGCCGAGCTCACGCAGCAGGATGTTGAGCGTGAAGCTGACCAGGACGGTGAACGGAATGGCCACCAGCAGGGTGGGCGCCAGCGAGACCCGGGAGATGAACCAGCATTGCTCGAGGAACTCGCGCCACTGAAACGGGCGCCGGAAGACGAACCTGACCGCGTCCTTCGACATCGCGAACAGGCCACCGATGGCCTGCATCGGGCCGGAGAGGTTCTTCCCGATCGTGATGCCTGGAGACCACCTATCTGCCACGGGCAACCGGTCCTTCCAGAATCGTGACCGCAGATACCGCAGTCCGGCCGCCTAGGTTGTGTCCGCCGTCGATGGTCGTTTCCTCCGCTTCGAGAAGCCTGCAGGCCCCGAAACGCTCGGCGAAGCCCAGATCTTCATAGCCGATCGAATCGATGCCGGTGAAAAAATCGTGAACTTCACCGATGTCGTAATCTGCCACCCGATGTTGGGAACCTACCCAATACGGCAGGTAAGTGCCGATCGAAGCGACGTGGGGCATGTGGTCCTTCGCGATCTAGGTGACGGCGCCGGCCGTTTTGAGCTCGATGATGCGGTCCCAATCCAAACCGAGTTCCAGCAAGATTTCGTCAGTTTGCTCTGCAAAGGCCGGCGCTGGTCCGGAATGGGGTGCAGTGACATCAAACTGCACCGGATTCGCCACCAATTCGAGCTCGCCCGCTTGTACGAGATACTCGTTGGCCCGGATCTGCGCGTCCTCGACGGCCTGCAGGGTGTCCTGCACCGGCGCCCACGGGCCGAGCAGCGTCGCGAACCGCTCGCTCCACTCCGCCAGCGGCCGTTTGGACATCGCCTCGGTGAGGATCTCCGCTGCCTCAGCGGTGTTCTCGGCGATCGACTCGACGGTGGCGAACCGCGGATCGTCGGCCAGATCGTCGAGGTCCATGTGCTTGCACACGTCGGCCCAGAACTTCGTCGGCTGCATCATCACGAAGGAGATGTAGCGGTCGTCGGCGGTCGGGTACAGCCCAACAAGCGGGTTGATCGGCGAGCCGTGCACCCCGGGCGGGAACGCCTCCATGCGCTCGCCGAGATGCTTGGTGAGCGCGACCGTGTGGCCCAGCGACCAGAAGCCGCTGCCGAGCAGCGAGACGTCGACGATCGACGGCTCACCGGTGCGCTCCCGCTTGAGCAGCGCCGCCGCGATACCGCCCGCGAGGTTCGTGCCGCTGATGGTGTCACCGTAGGCCGGGCCGGGCGGCCCGATCATCCCCGGCATGCCCGGCGGGGTGATGGTGGCCGCGGTGCCCGCACGACACCAGAAGGCGGTCATGTCGTAGCCGCCCTTCACCGACTCTTCGCCGCGAGGTCCCAGTGCGCTGCCCCTGGCGTAGATGATCTTCGGGTTGACGGCGCGGATGTCGTCGACGTCGATGCCGAACTTCTTGCGGTGTCCCGGCAGGAAGCTGGTCAGGAACACGTCGCTGCGCCGGGCGAGCTCGTAGAGCACTTCCCTGCCCTCTGGCACCGACATGTCCAGCCCGATGCTGCGCTTGTTGCGGTTGGCGTGCTCGATATTGGGGTTGGGGTCACCCTCGACGCGCAGCAGGCCGGTCTGGCGAAGCCCGCGCTGCGGATCGCCGGTCACGGCGTGCTCGACCTTGATGACGTCGGCGCCCCATTCGGTGAGCACCGCGCCCGCCGACGGCACGAAGCCGTACATGGCGACCTCGAGAACGCGGATCCCGTCCAGAGGAGGAGCGCTCACGAGACCACCGTCGCGATGGTCTTGCGCTCCAGGAACTCCTCGAGTCCTGCGGCGCCCATCTCCCTGCCGATCCCGGACTGCTTGTAGCCGCCGAACGGGCTGTCCGGTGCGAAGAACATGCCGCCGTTGATCGAGAGGGTCCCGGTGCGGATGCGGCGCGCCACCGCGATAGCGCGGTCCTCGCTGCCGAACACCGCGCCGGACAAACCGTAGATGGAGTTGTTGGCAATGCGGACGGCGTCGTCGTCGTCCTCGTAGCGGATCACGACAAGCACCGGCCCGAACACCTCGTCCTGAGCGATCTCACTGTCCGGATCGACGTCTGTGAGCAGCGTCGGGGCGTAGAAGAAGCCAGGGCTCACCTTCTCGCCGCCGGTCACCAGCGTCGCGCCCGCCTCGACGGCGCGCTTGACCATGCCGTCGACCTTGTCGCGCTGCTTCTCGCTGATCAACGGGCCCGTGTACGTGCCCTCTTCGGTGGGGTTCCCGTAGCGCACCACCCCGAAGTTGTTCTTCAACTTCTCGACGATCTCGTCGTGGTGGGTGCTCGGCACCAGAATCCGCGTGGTGATCGCGCAGCCCTGGCCGGAGTGACTGGCCGTTGCGAATGCGGTGAAAAGCGCCGCCATGTCGAAGTCGCCGTCGTCGAGCACGATCGCCGCCGACTTGCCGCCGAGTTCGAGGAACACGCGTTTGCACGTCTCGCTGGCCGCGGCCATGATCGCCCTGCCGGTAGGGGTCGAGCCGGTGAACGTGATCATGTCGACGTCGGGGCTCGTCGTCAGGGCGACACCGACTGCGGGGTCGGTGCCGGAGAGCACGTTGACCACACCGGCAGGGATGTCGGTGTGGTCGGCGATCAGTTCACCGAGCGCCAGTGTGATCAACGGGGTGTCCGGTGCGCCCTTCAGCACGACGGTGCAGCCTGCGGCAAGCGCGGGCGCGAGCTTGGCCAGCGCCAGCTGCGTCGGGTAGTTGTAGGCGATGATCGCCGCCACCACTCCGGCGGCCTCTTTCTCCACCCAGCGGTGGTGCTGCATGCCGTGGCTCTCGCTGTTGCCGAGATCCTCGGTCAACGGGTAGGTCTTCAGCAGATCGGCGTAGTAAGCCACGATCGCGATCGGCGCGTCGAGTTGGGCGCCCTCGCACATCGCGGGCGTCGCACCGACCTCGGCGATGGTCAGCTCGACGAGCTCGTCGCGGTGGTCGACAAGGGCCCGGTGCAACTGGTCGAGACAGTGGATCCGCAGCTCGGTGTTGGTGGACCAGTCGGTGGTGTCGAACGCCTTGCGCGCCGCGGCGACCGCGGCCTCGGCATCGGCCACGGTGGCGTCGGGAGCATGGCCGACCACCTCTTCGGTGGCGGGGTTGATAGAAGGAAACGTCCGCGGTGCCTCGACCAGAGCGCCGTCGATCAGCATCCGCCGATCGGCGTTCCTTTCAGATGTGTCCCGCGAGATCGTCGACGCTTCCGTCATCCACACTCCCTATATGTGATGGAAACTTCATTCTCATCCTCGGCGAATCATACATTCGCGCCACGAGAACTCAAGAAAATGAAGATGGCCTAGTCATGTGCCCTGATAACGGCGTTAACGCCGAATCGCATGCGACAATTCGGCCTGACTTGTCTTGCGATACTGCATATACCGAGAGTACGGTTCTCATAATCGGAAGGATGATTCTTGATGACTGAGACGGGCACAGCCCTGTGAAGACGGCCGTCGTCACCGGCGGCGGTTCGGGCATCGGCCAGGCCGTCGCGAATCGGCTGCGTTCCGACGGCTATAACGTCGCCACCCTCGACCTCACCGCGTCCGACGAGAAATTCGCGCACACCGCAGACGTCACAGACCGCGCCGCGGTCGACTCCGCGCTGAGCGCCGTCAGGGAGCAGCTCGGCCCGGTCACCATCCTGGTGAACGCGGCGGGGATGGAACGCTTCAAGCGCTTCACCGACCTCACGTTCGAAGACTTCCATCACGTCATCGACGTCAACCTGAACGGCGTCTTCCACTGCGTGCAGGCGGTGCTGCCGGACATGATCGAGGCCGGCTGGGGCCGGATCGTCAACATCTCCTCGTCCAGCGCGCAGTCGGGGCAGCCGTACATGTCGGCATACGTGGCGGCGAAAGCCGCGGTGAACGGGCTGACCAAGTCGCTGGCGCTGGAGTACGGGCCGATGGGCATCACGGTCAACGCGGTGCCACCCGGCTTCATCGACACGCCGATGCTGCGCAAGTCCGAGGAGCGTGGGCTGCTCGGCGGAACCGTAGAGGAACACATCGCTCGTACTCCGGTGCGAAGGGTCGGCAAGCCAGAAGACATCGCCGCCGCCTGTGCGTTCCTGATCTCCGAGGAGGCGGGCTACATCACCGGCCAGATCCTCGGGGTCAACGGCGGCAGAAACACCTGAGATTCAGCCGAAACGAAAGGACATCGTTGCGTGGGACGCGTTAAAGGGAAAGTCGCCTTCGTCACCGGCGCCGCGCGCGGACAGGGCCGCAGCCACGCGGTCCGGCTCGCCGAAGAGGGCGCCGACATCATCGCCGTGGACCGGTGCGCGGACTTCGCGACGGTCGGCTACCCGATGGCGACTCCGGAGGACCTCGAAGAAACCGCGCGGTTCGTCGAGAAGACGGGCCAGCGCGTCATCACCGCGAAGGTGGACGTCGCCGACGCCGGCGGCCTGAGGACGGTCCTCGACGACGGCGTCGCCCAGCTGGGCAGGCTCGACATCGTCGTCACGGCGGCCGGAATCGCAGGCATGAAGGGGTCCGCGGATCTGGCGGCCTGGGTCGACGTGATGAACACCAATCTGATCGGCACCATCAACGCGATCCACGCCGCGCTGCCGCATCTCGTCGAAGGCGCGTCGATCGTCGCCACCGGCTCGACCGCGGCGCTGATGGACGTCGCCAAGAACGACAATCCCGGCACCGACCCTGGCGGCGCCGCATACCTGCATTCGAAGAGGTTGTTGTCGCAGTACGTCCACAACCTCGCGGCCGAGCTGGCGCCGAGGGGAATCCGCGCCAACGTCGTGCACCCGACGAACACAAACACCCCGATGCTGCAGAGCGCACCGATGTTCAAGTCGTTCCGGCCGGACCTGGAGAATCCGACGCAGGCCGACGCCGAACCGGTGTTCTACGTGCAGCAGGCGATGAAGGTCCCGTGGGTCGAGCCCGAAGACATCAGCAACATGGTGCTGTTCCTGGCATCGGATGAGGCCCGCTACATCACGGGAACGCAGCAGCGCGTCGACGCGGGCGGCTATCTGAAGTGGTACGACTACCACGTCTAACGGAGGACTGAAGTGAAGGTTTTCGTCGACTCTGAGCGCTGCCAGGGGCACACCCTGTGCGCGATGATCGCTCCGGAATCGTTTGTGCTCAGCGACATTGACGGCACGTCGTCGCCGGTGACCGAAGTGGTTCCGGCCGACCAGGAAGACGCGGTGCGCGAAGCCGTGCACTCGTGCCCCGAGCAAGCCATCTCGATCGAGGAATGAGAAAACAGTGAGCACCGTCGACGACTTCGCCAGAAAAAAATCAGCCGCCGACAGCGTCGCCCGCAAGAAGAACTCGTACCACTTCGACCGGCACACGCCGGAGTACCGGATGCAGTTCGACAAGATCACCGAGGAGATGCAGGCCAAGTGCCCGATGGCCTGGACCGACGTCTACAACGGGCACTGGGTCGCCGCTGACAGCCAGCATGTCTTCAAGCTCGCGCGCTGTCCGGCGGTGTCCAACGACCACGACATCAACGGTGAGCGCAAGGGGTATCAGGGCATCACGATTCCGAAGGCACAGCGGGCCACCGTCGTGCGCGGCGGCATCCTGGAAATGGACGAGCCCGAGCACAGCCTGTACCGCGGAGCGCTGAATCCCTACCTGTCCCCCGCGGCCATCAAACGGTGGCAGCCGTTCGTCGACGAGATCGTGCGCGCCGCCCTCGACGAGAAGATCGAGTCGGGCCGAATCGACTTCGTCGACGACCTCGCGAACATCGTGCCCGCGGTGCTGACGCTCGCGATGATGGGCATCGAGCTGGCGAAGTGGCCGGTCTACAGCGAGCCCGCACACCTCTCGGTGTCCACCCCTGAGCACTCGCCCGACGCCGCGCGCGTCGCCGAGATGAACCGGCAGATGGGCATCGACATGATCAACACGATGATGGAGATCCGGGAGAACCCGCGACCCGGCCTGGTCAACGCGCTGCTGCAACTGCGCATCGACGGTGAGCCTGCTCCCGATCTGGAGATCCTGGGCAACCTCGGCCTGATCATCGGCGGCGGGTTCGACACCACCACCGCGCTGACCGCGCACTCGCTGGAGTGGCTGTCGGAACATCCCGATCAGCGAGCGCTGCTCAGCCGCGAACGTGACACCCTTCTCAACCCCGCCACCGAGGAGTTCCTGCGCTTTTACACTCCCGCCCCGGGTGACGGTCGCACCTTCTCCGAAGACGTCGAGGTCGGGGGCACCCGGTTCAAGGAAGGCGAGCGGCTGTGGATCTCGTGGGCGATGGCCAACCGTGACCCCGCGGTGTTCGACAAGCCCAACGAGCTGATCATGGATCGAAAAGGCAACCGGCACTTCAGCTTCGGCATCGGCGTGCACCGCTGCGTCGGGTCCAATGTGGCCCGCACGCTCTTCAAGTCGATGTTGACCGCCGTGCTCGACCGGATGCCCGATTACGTGTGCGACCCCGAAGGCACCGAGCACTACGAGACCATCGGTGTGATCCAGGGCATGAAGCACCTGCCCGCCACCTTCACACCCGGTAAGCGGCTGGGCCCAGGCTTGGACGAGACGCTGGAGAAGCTGCAGCGGATCTGCACCGAGCAGGAGCTCGCCCGGCCGATCACCGAGCGCAAGGAAGCCGCCGTTATCGACTGAAACGCCATCCCGGCCTTCGAGCCGGATGGTTTGATAAGCAGCCAGTACGCGACAGGGAACGGAGAGATGCTCGTGAATCCCGTGAAAGCTGTGATGGCGGCGGCCCTGCTCGCCGCGGCTTCGACGGTGAGCGCCCCGCCCGCCAGCGCCATGATGATGCTGGGCAACTACGACCTGCTCACCAACAGGTACACCATCGCGTCCTGGGTGTGGCAAGTCGCGGCGTGCATCCCGGAGAAGTCGCTGGACTGCATCGACGTGAGCGGGATTTCGCGGCTGAAGTACTACTACGAGTGGTACGGCAAGGCGCACCTGTCCGGCGACACGTACACCTTGGTCGTCGACGTGCCCGACGGGCTGCGCTGCCCCTTGGGCGAGATCCTGCCTTCCCGTGACACCTACACCTGGAACCAGGTCACCCTGGCCGGCGAGATCAACTCCACCTACGACCGCGGCTGCTTTGGCGGTCCGCCGGGGGCGCAGTTCTGGACCTTCGCCCTACAGCGGCTCTAGGTCACATCCCTGGCGGCGGGACGAAGCCGCCGAGCAGCTCCTCGACCAGACGTCCGACGGCCAGTGTGGTGCGGTCCTCGAGGTAGGGCCCGACGATCTGGATGCCGACCGGCAGACCCGACGCCGTGCGACCGACCGGGACGACGGTGGCGGGCAGGTGAGTCAACGTCGCCAATGCGATCCAGGCCATCAGGTCGGTGTACGGCCGGATCGCGCCGTCCACCCGTATCACCCGTTCGGGGAACGGGTCGCTGTGGTCGTGCGGGATGGCGGGCACCATCGCCACCGGCATCAGCAGGGCGTCCACACCGACGAAGAAGTCCGCCATCAAAGCGCGTAACTGCTCGCGTCGCTCGTTGGCGAGCGTCCAGTCGCGGTAGCGCTGGGTGGCGAACCGCGCCGTACGCGCCATCGGGCGGTCGTCGTCTGAGGGCAGCGACTCCGCCGTCGCGACCATCTTGTCGAATGAGCGTTTGGCCATGGTGGACAACAGGATCGGATACAAGAACTGCTGATACAGCAGGACCACCTCCGACAGCACGACCGCGGGTCGAGCGTCGGCCAGCCGCGCGCCGCCCGCCCGAAGCGCGTCCGCCGCCGACTCGAGCACCGCCGCCACCTCCGTGTCGACCGGATACGCCGGATCGTCGAGCCAGAGCGCCAGTCGCAGATCGCCCCATGTCGTGGCGCGCGGCGCAGGCAGCTCCAGACGCCACCCGACGGCCGCGTGGCCCGCCGCGCCCGCGAGCACCCCCAGTGCGAGCTCGAGGTCGGTGACATCGCGTGCGAGCGGGCCGACGACGGACAGGTCGGTGGACGCGAGCGTGCCCGGCGCGGGCGGCAGGTGGCCGGCCTGCGACACAACGCCCCACGTCGGCTTGTGGCCGCACACACCACACCAACTCGCCGGGAAGCGGATCGATCCGCCGATGTCGCTACCGAGCTCGAGGGCGGTCATGCCGGTCGCGACGGCCGCCGCCGCGCCACCCGACGACCCTCCGGTGGTGCGCGTCGTGTCCCAGGGGTTGTTGCTCGTCCCGAAGATCGGGTTGTAGGTCTGCCAGTCCCCCGCCAGGGCCGGGGTGTTGGTCTTGCCGAAGATCACCGCACCCGCACCGCGCAGCCGCCGCACCGCCTCCGCGTCGTGCTCGGGCACGTGGTCCCAGGCGGGCAGCCCGCACGTGGTCCGCATTCCCGCCGTCTGGTAGGTGTCCTTGACGGTCATCGGCAGGCCGTGCAGCGGGCCGACGTCATCGCCGCGCGCGAGCGCCGCGTCGGCGGCGTCGGCGGCGACCCTCGCGCCGTCGGCATCGAGCGTGACGACGGCGTTCAACGGGCCGTTGAGCGCTTCGACGCGGGCCAGGTAGTGCTCCAGCAATTCACGGCTCGACAGGTCGCCGCGCCGGATGCCCTCCGCCAGCGCATGTGCGGGCCGCAAAGCGATGTCAGACATGCGAAATGCCGCAGTTTGGGCGGAGATCAACCAATGTGTCGGTCACCCGCCTCACGGTAGGCCGTCGCAGAGGGTCCAGCTATGTACCGTTTTCACGCGAATCACACCGATCGACCTTCTGCAGAGATCTTCTCGTACTTTGCCTGCAAAGTGTGTGTCGATGTGACGGGTGTTGCAGTGCCGGAAATGAGCCGAAGCGCGTTCTTTTAAGCAAACAGTACAAACAACCCCAACGCGTTCGGGCACTGAAAGACTGCGTGGCAGTGAAGTAGGACGAAATAGAGGGAGATGCGCATGCCTGATTACGACTTCGAAGAGATGAAGAAGGAAGCCGAGCAGTACATCAAGTTCGAGAAGGACAAGAAGAACCGCATCGCCTACATCACGTTCGACCGGCCTGATGCGCAGAATTCCACCACGCTCGGCATGCGGCAGAACTACGCAGACCTGATCCACAAGTGCAACGTCGACGACGACGTCAAGGTGGTCGTGATCCGCGGCGAGGGTGAGGATTTCGGCAGCGGCGGAGATCTTCCCGAGCAGCGGGGCATGCTGGAGAACCCCGGCATGCCGCTGCTTCACGAGCTGGCGATCAACGACGACGAGGTGACCTACCCGCCCGGCGGCTCGTATCGCTACCTGTCGACGGTCACCGATTTCTACGCCAAGGCCCGTGCCGGTAACCGGCCGCTGCAGGAACTGCGCAAGATCAGCATCATCGAGGCGAAGGGCTACTGCTACGGCTGGCACTTCTATCAGGCGGGCGACGCCGATCTGGTCGTCTCGTCCGACGACGCACTGTTCGGCCATCCGGCGTTTCGCTACGTGGGGTGGGGGCCGCGGCTGTGGTGGTGGGCCGAGACGATGGGGCTGCGCAAGTTCTCCGAAATGCTTTTCACCGGAAGGCCGTTCAGCGCCAAGGAGATGTACGAGTGCGGCTTCATCAACAGCGTGGTGCCACGCGATCAGCTCGAGAAGGAAACCGAGAAGTACGCACTCGCGTGCTCGAGGTCGCGTCCCACCGACACGGTCGCGGTGCAGAAAACCTTCCTTGAGCTCTACAAGCAGCACAAAGGTGAGTACTTCGGCAGCCTGCTGACCGGCATGGTCGAAGGCATGTTGCCGCTGATTCAGAACGACCAGCAGAACGACGTCGACCTCACCGAGGGCACGTTCGAGAAGGGTCTCAACAACGTGGTGAAGGACAACGACATGAACTTCCCGCCCGAATGGCGCCTGAGCCGCTCGGGTCGCGCCAAGCCCTGAGCCGAGCCAGAGCCATGCCGGCACTGAGCGGCGTCCGGATCGTCGAACTGGCCGAGTCGGTGGCCGGGGAGTATTGCGGCAAGCTGCTCGCCGACTTCGGTGCCGAGCTGGAAGCCACGAAAAGCGCAACGTCCCTCGGCGTCATCGCCGACGAATCACTCTGGGCGCGCGGCGCATACCGCTTCGTGTCCGACCACCTCGAAGGTCAGCGCCCCGTCCTTGGACCGTCATGGCGGATGGCCCGCAACCCGGCGCGGATCGAGCGCGGCGCTCCCGATCTGGGCGAGCACAATGACTATGTGTTCTCGGAACTGGCGATGGAGCCCCGATGACGGAGATTCTGGCGGGCACGGTGGCGTTGGTCACCGGTGCCAGCAGCGGCATCGGCGCCGCGACGGCGCGCGCGTTGGCCGCCGAGGGTGCGGCGGTCGCGCTTCTCGCGCGCCGCGCCGACCGGCTCGACGAATTGAAGGCCGAGATCGAGGCGGCGGGAGGCACCGCGTTGTCGACGGTCGCCGATGTGACCGACGCCGAACAGGTGGCGGCCGCGGTGGCGGCCACGGTCGGCAAGCTGGGCCGCCTCGACACGCTGGTGAACAACGCGGGGCTGCTGCGGATGGGCGAGGCCGCCGAAGCGCCGCTGAAGGACTGGGACGACCTCGTCTCCGTCAACGTGTCGGGCGTCCTCTACGCAACACACGCGGCGCTGCCCCACCTCATCGCGGCGGCGGCCGACTCTCCCCGCGGCGTCGCCGACGTCGTCACGGTCAGTTCGACAGGGGGACGGGTGGCCAGACCCGGCACCGCCGTCTACTCGCTGACCAAGTTCGGGGTGAACGCCTTCAGTGAGGGGATCCGGCAGGAGTTGATCGGTAAGCGGGTCCGCGTCGGGCTCGTCGAGCCGGGCACCGTCGCGACCGAGATCACCGAATCCCTTCCCGCACAGGCGCGGCAGGCCCAGAACGAGAGAACCGCGGGCATGGTCAAGCTGGCTCCCGAGGACATCGCCGACGCGGTGCTCTACATGGTGACCCGCGACCGCAGGGTGGCCGTCAACGAGATGCTCGTGCGCTCGGCCGAGCAGACCTGGTGACCAACGGGTGGGTCACCGGCGACCATTCTGGCCTGTCCTTCCCCGCCGATCCCGCAGCTCTTCGCGACGGCGATGTCGAGTTCCTCACCAAGGCATTTCAGGCCCCGGTCAAGAAGATAATCCGGTGCGAGGAGGTCTCCGGCGGCAGCACCGGCCGCAAGATGCTCATCGACGTCGAGTACCGGAACCAGGCGCCGGATCTGCACACCGAACTTTTCGTGAAGTTCTCCCGCGACTTCGACGACCCGATGCGCGACCACGGCAGGACGCAGATGGAGTCCGAGGTGAAGTTCGCCGCGCTGGCGCTTTCACCCGAGTTCCCCATCGCGGTTCCACGCGCCCAGTTCGCCGACTACCACGCGGAGACTGGCACCGGGATTCTGATCAGCCAGCGAATCCAGTTCGGCACCAATGGGATCGAATCACAGCATCACAAGTGTCTCGACTACGAGATGCTTCGGGCCGTCGATCACTACCGCGCGCTGCTGCGAGCACTCGGCCGCCTCGCGGGCGCTCATCGATCCGGGCGGCTACCGGAGCGGCTGACAAGCGAGTTCCCGGTCGACCTTCAGTCTGCCGCGGTGGGCGAGCCGCCGCCGCTGTCACCCGACAAGCTGCGCCGCCGCCTCGCTCACCTTGCCGAGTTCGCCGAGACACATCCCGGCCTGCTGCCCGCCAACGTGCGGTCGCCGGAGTTTCTCGCCCGCCTCTCGGCTGAAGCCCCGCAAGTAATGGCGCAGGAACAGGCCATTTGGCACCATCTCGCCGAGGCACACGACTACATCGCCCTCTCCCATTGGAACGCCAACGTCGACAACGCGTGGTTCTGGACAGACGATCGCGAAGTTCTACGGTGCGGCCTGATGGACTGGGGTTGCGTGAGCCAGCTGAACATGGCGATGGCGATCTGGGGCGCGATGTCGGGAGCCGAAATCGACTTGTGGAATGACTATCGACGAGCTTCTCGAGCTGTTGTGCGCCGAGGTACGTGCGTCGGGTGGGCCCGAACTGGATCCAGCGGAACTGGAACGTCAGGTGGTGCTGTACGTCGCGTTGATGGGTGTCACCTGGCTGTCGGATGTGCCCGCGCTGATCCGCGCGAAGGTACCGAACAGCGGTCCGACGACACGGCGCACCGACCCGGCCATCAAGGGGAACGAAAGCGTGCGCGCCCCGCTGCAGATGTTCAGCAATGTGCTGAACCTGTGGGAGACAACGGATGTGGGCGGCGCGCTAGCGGGCCTCGGCTAGCCGATCTGTCCGCGCGTGAGCCGCTGCAGACGAATGCACGCATCACGGCAGGAGCGCCGAATATTGCGCCCAGGGCTGTTGCGCCGCCCAATCAACGACCCTGTGTGCAATCTTGCTGCTGGGTAGTGCAGAAGTCGATCACCCCGGCGGTGCCCCCTGCGCAAGAGCGCCCTCGGGCCCTGGCAGGTATTGACCGAGCCCGGGCGGAACGTTGGTGCCGGGTGGCGGCGCCGTGCCCGGTAGCGGCTCACCGAGTTGTTCCTGCGGCACCTGGCCCAACAACCCGCCCTTCAGCATTCCGGCGCGATACATGTCGATGTAGCGCCCCATCCATGTTCTGGCGTTGACGTCCGCGTTCTCCTCCCCCGGCGCCACGTCGAACTGCTCGCCCTCCCCCGGCGCCGACGGGACCAGGTTCTGCTGCGGGCCGTAGGCGTTGTTGAAGGCGTGCAGGTTCGGCGGAGCTCCCGGATCGACACCGGGCGCCGACGGCGTCGCGTTCTGACCCAGCACGGTTGTGCCATCCAGCCCCGGGACGTTCGGTGCGCCGAAGGGACCGGGGGCCGGATCACCCGCCTGTCCCAGCACCGCCAACCCGTTCGGCCCTACGTCGGAACCCAGGACCGGCACCGGCACCGGCGGTGCCGGCTCCACGGGCGGCGGTGGCGGCGGGGCCGGGTCCGCGGCCGCCACCGCCGGACCGAGAACCGCCGCGCCGACGATCAAGGTGCCGATCGCCACGACCGAAGAGATGTTCGGCACCTTCGGGTTTGGACCACCCATAGGTGTCACACAGCCTTGGTGACGCCGTAGTAGGCGACGACGTCGTCGGTGTCCGTGGTCGAACTCGTCATCGTCGCGTACGACCGCAGGAACGACTGACCGACACAGCCGTCGACCTTGATGTGGGTGTCCTTGAGCGTGACGCGCACCGGTGCCGCCTTGAACGTCTTCTTGTCGACGGTGACATTCGACACCGTGCCCGGTTTGGCGTGGATCTCGATGGTGCCGGAGATCGGGAAGCTGACGCCCGTCGGTACGATGCCGCCGGTGATCGAGGAACCCGACGTGCTGACGCCGACAGAGCCGATCAGCCGGACCTGTCCGAGTTCGATGCCGCAACCGATCTGGTAGCCGGCCTCCAGCGTCCCGCCGCTGAGGCTCGTGCGGCCGTGGCCCGAGACCACTCCGGTGAAGGTGCCGCCGACCAGATATTCGCGTGAGGAGACCGCAGTCGTCAGGGGCGCGACCGGCAGTTGCGTCTCATTGCTGGCCGCGACCGTCAGCACCCACCCGTCCGGCGTCGTCACCACACCCGGGGCCGCCGATGCCACTACCCCGTTGTCAGGTGGCGGCGCGGGATCCTCCACCGGCGGGTCGGCCGCTGCGAGCGGTGCGGTCCCGACCGCGATCAGCAGGCAAGAGGCAAGCGTGACAAAGCGATTCAGCATGAGATTCTTCCGTTCGAGTTTCACTGCGGTCAGACGGCCTTGGTAACGCCGAGATAGGTGATGACGTCGTCGGTGTTGTCGGTCGAGCTGGTCAACGTCGCATACGAGCGGATGAAGGACTGGCCGGCGCACTGGTCGGTCTTGATCCGGACGCCGGTGATCGTGATGCGAGTCCCCGTGCCCTTGAACGACTTCTTGTCGATGGCGACGGACGTCACCGTGCCCGGCTTCAGGTAGACCTTGCCCTGAAGGTTGACGCCGAAGCCACCGGTTGCGTTGCCCGTGAACGGAATCGAGATGCCAGGGGTGAAGCTGGCGCCGGGGTTGATCTCGGTCTCGTCGGAGATGATGCCGCAGCCGATCTGCTCGCCCGCCTCCATCGTCCCGCCGGTGAGCTTGGTCTTGCCGTTCCCGGTGATCTTGCCGGTGAAGGTGCCGGCCACCAGATACTCACGGGACGAGATCGCTGTCGTCAGCGGGGCGACCGGCAACTGTGTCTCGTTGCTGCCGACCACTTCGAGATGCCAGCCGTCGGGCGTGTCCAGGATCCCGGGAGGTGCCGACGGGACACCGCCCTCGGGCGGCAGCGGATTGGTCGGGTCACTTACCGGTTGCACTGCGGGATCGGAGGGCGGTGGCGGATCGGCCGTTGCGATGGGCGCCGCCCCGACCGGGACTGCCATGCAGAGGACTGCCGCCACGGCGGCAAAGCGTGTGGACATATTCGATTCGGGGCCTCTCGTGGTGAATCCAACCGGATTCAAAGGTTCTGTCGCGGGGAGCATCCAATGGCTGGGTTTCCACGCGGTGAACCCATGGAGAACACTGCCCACCCCGTTGTCGACCGGTTGGACATGCTGGCGATTTGTTGCGTATCGCAATGGTTTACAAGCGATTTCACAGTTTCGGGCAACGAGATGGATGGCGATTGTGAGGCGGGCGTTGGTTGGTCGTTCAGGCAACGGACGCTTCGGCGACCGACGGTTGGTCGACACACCGTGCAGGAGGAATATTGAGGACTTCACATGTCCGCACTGGCAGGCTGACCGCGTCGCTCGTGGCGGTTGGCATGGGATTGGTCTCGCCTGCAACGTGTTTCGCGGACGACGTGGCAGTCGACCCGTCTATGCCGGTACAGGTTGCCGCGGTCCCGACCTCCGATGATGCCGACCCCGCCGCGGTCACGGCCTGCGCGGCATTCGCCGAGGCGCTCGACGGAACCTCGGTCTATTACGGCGACTTCGCCGACACCTTCGAAGGCTCGGACTACGCCGACCCGGCCGTGAGCGATAGCAACGTCGTTGGACGCACCGCACTCCGCCAGGCGGCAGGCGTGGCGATGACCGCCGCAGGCACACCCGGACTACAAGCTGAGATCGCCGATCCGATGCGGAAGTGGTCGGTCGACGCGACCAAGCTTCTCGTCAAGATGGGACTGCGAATTCCCGGCGAAAGCCTGAACACCACGGCCACCGAGATGAACGACGACGCCACCAAGGCACAAGAGGCATGCGCAGCCGCGGGCACCCACGCCTGACGGCGCTGGCATGCGCTGTCGGGGCGAGCTTTTCGCTGCTGGCGGGATGCGCGACAGCACCCGCCGCCGACGAGCCGCCGAAGTCGGTGCAGGAATCGGCGCTGACGGGGCTGCTGCTGACTGCCGATGACATCGATGATGTTATGGCGACCAACGAAATGACCGCTCATCCACCCGTCGCGCAGATGGCGGATCACCGAAACCTTCTGCCGAACCTGAACTGCCTCGGCGTGTGGCAGGTCAACGAGGCGCCCGTTTACGACCCGAGTGATTGGCAGTCGGTGCGCCAACAGATGCTTCGCATGCCTGACAACGACAGCTGGGACAGCCTTGTCGTGCAGTCCGTCGTTCGCTATGACACCGCCGAGGCCGCGCAACGCTTCTTCACCGAGTCGGCGGACAGGTGGTCCCACTGCACCAACCACCGCGTCAACATCCGACTCAACGATCAGCCGTTGCCTGCCTGGCTCAGCGGCGACCTCTCCGCGTCGGCCAGCAAGCTCGCGATGCCGTATGTCCGGGGAAGCGGCGCGCAGATCCGATCCTGTCAACACGCACTAGCGTTGGCGGCCAACGTGATCCTCGACATTCAGGCATGCAGACCCCAACAGCCGACCGCAGTCACCGAGGCCGGCGACATCGCCGACAGGATCGAGGCGCGACTCCCGAGATGAATTCGGCCACGGCGACCGATCAGGTCAGCCAGCCAACCTCGCGCAGGAAGTCCTGGGTGTGGGCGATGCGACCGGTCAGTGTCTTCGGGTCGCCGGTGCACAGCAGGTACGCGGTCTCGGTGATGAGCCCGATGTCCTCGGTGTCCGTCTTGGCGAGGTCCAGGGTCCCCGCCCCCGGCGTGGCGACCGGGTTCGTCGGCGCCGCGGCGTTGACGGCGATGCCGTCGTCGTACAGTTCGGCAGCAAGGCTCTTCGTCAGCCGGTTGAGTGCCGCCTTGGCCGTGCCGTAGACACCGAAGCCTGCCTGGCGATCGAACTCCGAGAACGGCGGCCCTGCGGGCAGATCGCCGCCGACCGACGTCACGTTGAGCACCCAGCCCATGCCCCGCTCGCGCATGGCCGGGATCGCCAGCTGGGTCAGGTGCAGCGGCGCCAACACGTGCATCTCCATCATCAGCCGTATGCGGCGGTCCGGGAACTCGTCGAGCGGCCGCAGGAAGGTGACCGCGGCGTTGTTGACCAGGATGTCGGGCGCTCCGACGCGTTCGACGACTTCGGCGAACAGCCGCTCGCGGCCTTCTGCCATCGACAGATCGGCCTGGACCGCGATCGCCGATCCGCCAACGGCTTCTACCTCGTCGAGCGTCTGACGAAGGGAGCCTTGATATTTCGGGTCGGGTTCCATAGTGCGCGCGGTGAGCGCCACCGTCGCACCCGCACCGGCAAGCCGCTGCGCGATCGCCTTGCCAAGGCCACGGCTGGTGCCGGTCACCAGTGCCACCTTGCCCTCACACGACATCGAGCCTCCCTGGGTCACGTGCGCGGGATCCCGGCCAGCTGGTCGGCGAACTTCGCCTCGGCGGCCTGCCGCAGCCTCAGCAGATGCTCGGACGGGAAAACGTCGGGCGCGGGTTTGTACTCCTTGAGTAGCAACCGGGCCAGCGTGACCTTGTGCACCTCGGTCGGGCCGTCGGCGAGCCCGAGCACGAACGACTCCACCAGGTACTGCACGAACGGCATCTCGTGGGTGGTGCCCAGCGAGCCGTGCAGCTGCAGCGCGCGTGCCGACACGTCGTGCAGCACCTTCTGCATCATCGCCTTGACTGCCGAGATGTCGGCCCGCACCGCCTTGTAGTCGTTGTGCTGGTCGATCTTCCACGCGGTCTGCAGGGTGAGCAGCCGGAACGCCTCGATCTCCATCCAGGAGTCGGCGACCATCTCCTGAACGAGCTGCTTGTTGGACAGCATGTCGCCCTGGGTGTACCGCGACACCGCCCGCTCGCAGATCATGTCGAAGATGCGCCGGACCAGACCGACCGTGCGCATTGCGTGGTGAATGCGGCCGCCGCCGAGTCGGGTCTGCGCGACGACGAACGCCCCACCGCGAGGACCGAGCATGTGGTCGTCGGGGACGCGGACGTTCTCGTATCGGACGTAGCCCTCCCTGCCGCCGCCACCCAGCGGCTGGTAACCGAGGCCGACGTCGCGCAGCACGTTGACGCCAGGGGTGTCGCCCGGCACGACGAACATCGAATAGCGTTCGTAGGGCGGTGCATCCGGATCCGTCAGCGCCATCACGATGATGAACGACGCCATCGACGCGAACGAGGAGAACCACTTCTCGCCGTTGATCACCCAGTGGTCCCCGTCCTGCACGGCCGTCGTGGTGAACACCTTCGGGTCGGCGCCGCCCTGGGGCTCCGTCATCGAGAAGCAGGACACGATGCGGTTGTCGAGCAGCGGCTCGAGGTAACGCTGTTTCAGCTCGGGCGTTCCGTAGTGGGCGAGGATCTCACTGTTGCCGGAATCGGGTGCCTGCGAACCGAATACGATCGGGGCACATTCGGACCGGCCAAGAATCTCGTTCAGAAGCGCCAGCTTCACCTGACCGAAGCCGGGGCCGCCGAGATGCGGGCCGAGGTGGGTGGCCCACAGCCCGCGCTCCTTGACGATCTGCTGCAACGGCGGAATGAGCGCCTGGCGCACCGGGTCGTTCAGGTCGTGCGACTCCTTGACGATCAGGTCGATCGGCTCGCATTCCGAGCGCACGAAGGCCTCGACCCACGCCAGCTGCTCCGCCCATTCGGGGTCGGTCGAGAAGTCCCACGCCATCGGTCGTCCTTCCGTCGATGTTCAGTCGCTACTCTGCCGCGCGATCCCCGAGTCGAGAAGCCCGGCGATGGCGTCGCCGTCGAGGCCAAGCTCGGCGAGAACGTCGCGGGTGTGGTCGCCGGGCAGCGCCGGACCGGTCGGCGTCGGCGGCGATGTCCGCGAGAAGCGAGGCACCGGCGCAGGCTGCACGACGCCGTCGACCTCGACGAAGGTGCCGCGCGCGACATTGTGCGGATGCCGGGGAGCTTCGGCGAGGCTGAGCACGGGTGTGGCGCAGCACCCCGGCGAGCTGAGCTGTTGTTCCCATTCGGCGCGCGTCTTCTCGCGGAACCGCGCGGCGAGCACCGCACGGTGCGCCGCCCACGTCGCCGGTTCGTTCTCGTCCTGCGGCACGTCGATGCCGAGGCGCTCACACAACTCGGCGTAGAAGCGATGCTCCATGGCCCCGACCGCGACATGCCTGCCGTCGGCCGTCTCGTAGACGCCGTAGTAGTGGGCCGCCCCGTCCAACACGTTGGCGTGCCGGTGATCTTGCCAGGTTCCCGCGGCCACCATCCCGTAGTAGGGCGCCATCAGCGCGGCCGCGCCGTCGACCATCGCCACGTCGACGACCTGCCCCTGCTGCGATGCTCGCGCGTCGAGGATGGCGCTCAGCAGCCCGACGGCCAGCAGCATGCCACCTCCGCCGTAGTCGCCGACGAGGTTCAGCGGCGGAACCGGAGCGTCGGCGGTGCCGATGCCGTGCAGCGCGCCCGCGAGCGCGATGTAATTGATGTCATGGCCTGCCCGGTCGGCATACGGGCCGTCCTGGCCGTAGCCGGTCATCCGCGCGTACACCAGCCGCGGATTGCGCTGGTGCAGGTCGTCCGGTCCGATCCCGAGCCGCTCGGCGACGCCGGGCCGGAAGACCTCGACGAAGGCATCGGCGTTCTCGATCAACGTCAACAGGATGGCCCGGCCCGCATCGTCTTTGACGTCCAACGCGATCGAACGCTGGCTGCGCCGGACGGTGTAGTCGATCGGCAAAGGGCCGTCGACCGCGCGCGGCATGTCGACCCGCACGACGTCGGCGCCGAGGTCGCCGAGCAGCATGCCGCAGAACGGGCCAGGACCCAGACCGCCCATCGCCACGACCCGCACGCCGCGAAGCGGTCCGCTCATCGCAGCCTGCTCTTCGCGCGAGCGCTCATCGCTGCTCCCACTTCTGCCGTCTCGCCGCGGCGTCGTCGGATGCGTGGCTGAGCACCTGGTTGCGGTTCTCCAACTCCATCGCCGCATCGATCCCGTTGGCGTCCGTGTTGACCTGCAGAGCGCGCTTCGTCAGCCGCACGCCGAGCGGCGCCAAGCCGGCGATCCTCGAGGCGATCCCGATCGCGCGATCGACGAGGCCGTCGGGTTCGACCAACTCGCTGACCAGACCCCGGCGGTCGGCTTCGCCGGCCGCCACGGTGCGCCCGGTCAGCATCCAGTCGGCGGCGACGCTGGTCCCGACGATCCTCGGGAGGTGGTAGCTCATCCCCATCTCGGCGCCCGACAGTCCCAACAGGATCGCGGCGTTGCCGAATGTGGCTGCGCTGGAGCAGATCCGGATGTCGGCGGCCAGGCACAGCGCGAGCCCGCCGCCGACGCAGGGGCCGTTCACCGCGGCGATGACGGGTTGCGGCAGGTGCCAGATCGCTTGCGGCAGCGCCGCCATCGACTCCTGGAAGCGCAGTCGGTCGATGGCGGGATCGGTCGCTTCGGGCACACCGGGACCGAAATCGCGCATGTCGATGCCGGAACAGAAACCGCGGCCCGCGCCGGTCAACACGACGGCGTTCACGTCGTCGGGCACCGACGCGAACGTCTCGGTGAGTTCGCGCCGCATCGCGTCGTTGATCGCGTTGAGCCGCTTCGGTCTGTTCAGCGTCACCACCAGGACGCCGGCGTGCGGCCGTTCGACGAGCAGCGTCTCGGTCACCGGGGTCAGCGCCGCGGCAAGCCGAGCACCTGCTGGGCGATGATGTTGCGCTGGATCTCCGAGGTGCCTCCCGCGATGGTGCCGCCGAAGCTGCGGGCATAGCGTTCGAACCAGCTCGCGAAATAGTGGTCGAGGTTCATGTGCTCATAGGGACCCGTAGTCGCGGGGTGAAGTAGCCCGTCGGCTCCCGCTGCGGTCAGCGCGTTTTCGAGCGCCTGACGCTCCGCCTCGGATCCGAACAGTTTGAGCACCGACACCGACGCGGTGTCCATCTCTCCGCGGGCGGCCTTGGCCAGCGCCGCGGACCCCATCGCGCGCAGCGCCAGATAGTCCATGATCGTCGTGGCGTACTGGTCGCGCTGCAGATCGCCCCGCGGCCGGAAGTCGGCGATCATGTTGTCGATCCGGTCCGCGAAGCCGAGCCACATCATCGTGCGCTCATGCCCGAGCGACCCGTTGGCGACACCCCAGCCGCCGTCGAGAGGTCCGACGAGGTTCTCAGCGGGAACCCGGGCGTCGGTGAAGAACACCTCATTGAAGTCCAGGTTGTCCTCGCCGCACATGTCGGCGAACGGACGGCACACCACCCCGGGCGTATCGGTGGGGATGATCAACGCGCTGATTCCCTTGTGCTTGGGGGCATCAGGATCGGTGCGCACGAACGTCAACAGGAAGTCGGCGTCATGTGCACCGGAGGTCCACACCTTCTGTCCGTTGACGACGAAGTGGTCACCGTCGAGCACGGCGCGGGTGCGCAGCGAGGCCAGGTCGGAGCCGGCGCTGGGCTCGCTCATCCCAAGCGATGCCGTCATCTCGGCCTTCAACACCGGCACCGCCCAGCGGTGCTTCTGCTCATCGGAGCCAAACGAAATCAGCGAAGCCGCGATGATGTTCACACCTTGCGGATTCAGGCTGTGGTAGATGCGGCGGCGGCACAGCTCGTCGAGGTGGACGAATTGCTGCAGCACCGTCGCGTTGCGGCCACCAAATTCGGGCGGTTGGGCCGGTAGCAGCCAGCCGTTGTCGAACAGCAGCCGTTGCCATTTGCGGGCCCACTGCGGCATGTGCGAAACCGACTTCGGCCGTTCCAGCGTCTCGGCTTCGCTCGGCAGATGTTCGTCGAGGAACGCCGAGAACTCGGCACGGAACTCCTCGACGTCGGAATCAAAAGTCAGCTGCATCGAATTCCTCCGCGATCAGCGCGCGATGTTCGGCCGCACCACCGAGCAACAGCTCACCGGCCTTGGCCCGCTTCAAGGCGAACTGAAGATCGTTCTCCCAGGTGAATCCCATCGCACCGAACAACTGCAGGCCGTGCCGGAACACCACGGCCTGGCACTCCCCCGCAGCCGCCTTGGCCATCGACGCCGCAAGACGCCGGCGCGGATCGTCTGCCGAGATGGTCAGCGCCGCGAAATACGCCAGTGCACGGGCGCGTTCGGTGGCGACGTGCATGTCGACGGCCTTGTGCTGAACTGCCTGGAACGAACCGATGGCGACGCCGAACTGCTGGCGCTGCTTCACGTGCTCGAGTACGAGGTCGATGATGCGCTGGCATGCCCCGACCGTGGTGATCGCGATTCCGGTGAGCGCTAAATGACGCGCCTTCTCCGCATCGGTGTGCAGCCGTTCGGTGTCGGCCAGCCGCACGCCCGCAAAAGAGACGTCGTCGATGTGCAAGACGGGGTCGAACACCTTGCTGCGCCGGACGGTCACCTTGTCGGCGTCGACGAGGAAGACGCCGCCATCGGTGACGACGGCAAGCCGTTCGGCCCGGTCGGCGTCGAGGACGTGGCGTGCGGTTCCGTCGAGCACCCAGCCGTCGGCGTCGCGGTAGGCGGTGATCCCGTCATAGACCGCCGCACCCGCCTGCTGCGGGTCGAAGCGGTCGCCGACCAGGGGCGCGAACTGCGTCAACGTGGCAAGGAACGGAGTCGGGTCGGTGGCGCGGCCGAGCTCTTCGAGCACGATCGCCAGCTCGACCGCGTTCTCGGGGTCGGTCAACTCGGTCCAGCCCGCGTCGATGTAGGCCTTCCACAGCGGTGCCGGGTCGACACCGTTCTCGGCGACCTCGCGGACGAGCGACGGCGGGCACTGCTTCCCCACCGCGTCGCGGACGGTGTCCTGCCACAGCCGCTGATCCGCATCGAACTCGAGTAGCATCCGGCGCCTCCTGCTGCGATTGCCCGTCGGGCACGAGAATAACATTCTCCTTAGATGTCGTAACTGTTCTCGTCAAGCGACTACCACGTTTCGAGCCACAGCTGCCGTGCATGTGACCAGCGCACACTCTGACCTGCACAGAAGTAAGCGCTACGCTTGAGAACCCAATTCTTGCCAATGAAGAACTTGGCTTTACACTGGGTGTATGTCCGGTTCCGGCCGGCAGACATCGGAGGCCATCAGTGATCCAACATCCTGACGGAGCGACGACGCCCGTCATCGACGCGAGCGTGCACATCTTCGCCCAGTCGAACAAGGACCTCCGCAGGAATTTCATGGCCGAGCCGTACCGAAGCCGCGGTTTCCCCGACTACGAGATGGACTGGTACGGCGCCCCCGGCGGCGAGTACGCGAACGGCACCGAGGGGCCCGACCGCCAGTACCCCGGTTCGGATCCGGAGATCGTCGGACGTCACCTGTTCGACGAGCGCGGTGTCGACGTCGCGATCCTGCACCCGATGACGCGCGGGATCATGCCGGACCGCCACCTCGGGACCGCCATCGCCGCGGGCCACAACGAGATGATGGTGACACGCTGGCTCGACGACGGTTCCTACCGCGACCGGTTCCGCGGCACGATCCGGATCAATCCCGACGACGTCGCGGGCGCGCTCCGCGAGATCGAGAAGTACAAGGACCACCCGAGCGTCGTGCAGATCGGCGTGCCCATGCAGTCGCGCGAGGTCTACGGAAAGCCGCAGTTCTGGCCGTTGTGGGAGGCCGCCGTCGACGCCGGCCTGCCGGTCGCCGCGCACATCGAGGTGGGTGCGGGCATCCAGTTCGCGCCGACGCCGTCGGGCACGACGCGGACGTACGAGCAGTACGTCAGCTTTATGGCGCTGAACTACCTGTACCACCTGATGAACATGATCGCCGAGGGCGTTTTCGAGAGGATGCCCGACCTGAAGTTCGTCTGGGCCGACGGCGCCGCCGACCTGCTGACACCGTTCATCTGGCGGATGGACTGCTTCGGCCGCCCGCACCTCGAGCAGACACCATGGGCGCCGAAGATGCCCAGCGACTACCTGCCCGGCCACGTCTTCTTCGTCGAGGGCGCGATGGACGGGCCGGGTGATGTCGACTTCGCCGGTGAGTGGCTCGGCTTCACCGGCAAGGAGGACATGGTGATGTACGGGTCCAGCTACCCGCACTGGCAGGCCAACGCGCTGAAAGTGCCCAGCGCCTACTCCCCCGAACAGCGCGACAAGCTCTGCTGGCGAAACGCCGCACAGCTCTACGGGATAGACGTCGGGGCCGGTGTCGGCGCACAGTGATAGCTAGAGGCTTCGATAAAGGGAGACCACGATGACATCGACGATCACAACCACAGAGCGCAAGCCCGCGGCCGAGCGCATCGCAGTTCGGTGCGTCGACTCCGATGTCCATCCCATGCCCCGCAGCGGCGAGCTGACGCAGTACATCCCGGAGCCGTGGCGCAGCAAGTACTTCCTGACGCGCAAGATCGGCGAGCAGATCTACTACGACGCACCCGACTACGCACACGCCTACGCGATGCGCGTCGACACTTTTCCCGCGGACGGCCAGTTCCCCGGTAGCGATCCGGATCTGGCGTTCAAGCAGCTGATCATGGAGGCGGGCGCCGACATCGCGATCCTCGAGCCCGCCGCCTATCCGGCCCGCTTCCGCGAGCCGAACCACGCGATGAGTTGCGCGCTGAACGACTGGCAGGCCAATCACTGGCTGGACAGCCACAACAACTGGCACGAGCGGTGGCGGGGCTCCATCTGCGCGGCCGTCGAGGAGCCGGAGGGCGCGGCTCGCGAGATCGAGCGCTGGGCCGGCCATCCCTACATGGGCCAGATCCTGATCAAGGCCGAGCCGCGTCCGTCATGGGGCGACCCCAAGTACGACCCGATCTGGGCGGCCGCGACCAAGCACGACATCACGGTGAGCTGTCACCTGTCCCGCGGCCACCACGAGGAGCTGCCGATTCCGCCGGTCGGCTTCCCCAGCTACAACCACGACTTCATGGTCACCTATTCGCTGCTGGCGGCCAATCAGGTGATGAGCCTGATCTTCGACGGGGTGTTCGACCGCTTCCCCACGCTGCGAATCGTGTTGGTGGAGCACGCGTTCACGTGGATCCTGCCGCTGATGTGGCGGATGGACGCCATCTACGCCGCGCGCAAGTCGTGGGTGGACATCAAGCGCAAACCGTCGGAGTACGTCAAGGACCACATCAAGTTCACCACCCAGCCGCTGGACTACCCGGAGGACAAGACGGAGCTGACCCGCGCGTTCGAGTGGATGGAATGCGAGAAGATCCTGCTGTTCAGCTCGGACTACCCGCACTGGACGTTCGACGACCCGCGCTGGCTGGTCAAGCACCTGCCCGAGCACGCGCGTGAGGCCGTCATGTTCCGCAACGGCATCGCGACCTACCACCTCCCCGAGACGGTTCCGGCCCTCGAGGGCCAGGTACGGGTGTTCTAAGCGGTGGCAGAGGAAACGAAACCGCCCCGGCTGGCGCAGGGGCGTGAGCACGTCGTAGCCACCGTCGACGAAATCCCGCCGGGGACACACAAGTTGGTGCCGATCGGACGCCACGGCGTCGGCGTGTACAACGTCAACGGCACGTTCTACGCAATCGCGAACTACTGCCCCCACGAAGGCGGCCCGCTGTGCTCCGGCCGGTCGCGGGGTCGAACTGTCGTCGACGAGAAGGTACCCGGTGATGCCGTGATGGTCCGCGATCTGGAATTCATCTACTGCCCGTGGCACCAATGGGGCTTCGAGCTCGCCACCGGCACGACCGCCGTCAAGCCCGAGTGGAGCATCCGCACCTATCCCGTCCGGGTGGTCGGCGACGACATCCTGGTGCAGGCATGACCATTTCAAAGCCGAACACCGAATCTGCCGGCCCCAAGCTGAAGCGCGGCGAGAAGGTCTTCGAGGTCAACGGCGGCGACGTGGTGTACGAAATCCTCGGCAAGGAAGGGGATTTCATCGCGCTGACGCCGGGCGGCCGGTACAGCAAGGACATCGAGGGGCTGCGGCCGCTGGCGCAGGCATTGGTCAAGGGTGGTTACCGGGTGCTGCTGTGGGACCGGCCGAACTGCGGCAAGTCCGATGTCCAGTTTTACGGGCAGAGCGAATCCCACATGCGGGCCGAGACGCTGCACGCGCTGATCACCGGGCTGGATATCGGGCCGTGCATCATCGCCGGAGGGTCGGGCGGCGCCCGCGACTCGATGCTGACCACGATGCTCTACCCCGACATCGTGCGAAAGCTCGTGGTGTGGAACATCGTCGGCGGCGTGTACGGATCGTTCGCGCTTGGCGCCTACTACGTCATGCCGACCATTCACGCCGCGAGGGCGCTCGGCATGGCAGGCCCGCTGCGGTTGCCGGAATGGAAGGAACTCATCGAGGCCAACCCGCGCAACAAGGACCGGATACTGGCCCACGACAGCGACGAGTTCCTCAAGGTGATGTTGCGGTGGCTCAACGCATACGTGTCCAAGCCCGGCCAGACGATCCCAGGCGTGCCCGACGAGATGTTCGACGAGATCAAGGTGCCCACCCTGATCATCAGGGGCGGGGAGAACGACTGGGACCACCCCAAGCGCACGTCGCTGGAGGTCAGCTGCCTGATCAAGGGCTCCAAGCTGATCGACCCGCCGTGGCCCGAGGACGCCTGGGAACGCGCCGGTGAGGCCCGTGCTCAGGGAAAGGTCAAGCGCTTCAACATGTTCGACACCTGGGTACAGGCGGCGCCTGCGATACTGAAATTCTTGGATAAGCGATGAACTTACGTCGTTCGAATGTGCACTTCGCAGTTGAGGGACGCCTCGAGCGCGGTGTGGATTCGGCTTTCCGGGACGCGGTCAAGGTCGGCCTTGCGCAGCGTCACCGCGACGATGTCCAGCCCGTCGTCTCCCGGCTCGCGGGTGATCTCGCCTGTCAGACCGAAACCCGCGAGGACACCGTGGGCGTCGTCGTCCGTCCCGCGGCTGATGTAGGTGACCACGCCGGGGACCGGGTGGGTGCCAAACGCCTTGGTGCACAACTCGACAGCGAGACGCTGGAGCTCGTCGGTGTCTTCGCCCGCGATCAACAGCTCCACCTCGCGCCGCTGCGCGGGCATGGCGGCAAGGTTGCCCTCCACCAGTTCCACGCCGGCCGCGCCGGCGAACTCGCGGAGCCGTGCCATGCCGTCGTCTAGTTGCGCAGGCGCAAGCTCGCCCGCGGTGTCGACGCCGACACGCACGACCGCTGTCCTCACGCCGATCAGCCTATCCGCGGCCAGGAGGTACACCTCATGAACTCCACCGCAACCGAACTCACCGTGGCGGCATGGCCCTCGTGCACGCCACGGCTGCTGCGCTCGTCGACCGGTACGGAGGACTACGCCGACTACACCGGCAGCGGCGGCTACCAGCGACTCGACGATCCCGACGCCCTCCTCGGCCAGGTGGATCTGTCCGGGTTGCTGGGCAGAGGAGGTGCGGCGTTTCCGATGGGAACCAAGCTGCGCACCGTCCGAGACGCCGGTCGCCGCGGTACCGACACCGTGGTCGTCGCCAATGGCGAAGAGGGCGAGCCCGCTTCGGTGAAGGACCGCTGGCTGTTGCGCAATCGGCCGCACGTGGTGCTCGACGGACTACGGCTCGCGGCGGGGATCGTCGGTGCCAGCCGCGCATACGTGTACGTGTCGGATCCGCATGCGGCGACCGCCGTGGATTCCGCGCTTGGCGGGCTCGCGGCGGACGTGTTCGGGGAGACGACGGTGCATGTGGTGACCGTCGAACCCGGGTACGTCGCGGGCGAGGAGACCGCAGCGGTCCGGGTGATCAACGGCGGGCCCGCCAAACCCACGGACAAACCGCCGCGCCCGTTCGAAGAAGGTGTGGGCGGCGCGCCGACGCTGGTGAGCAACGTCGAAACGCTCGCCAACCTGCCCTACATCCACTCACACGGGGCCGAGAGCTTCCGGTCTGTGGGTACGCCGATGTCTCCCGGCACGTTCCTCGCCACCGTCACGGGGGCGGGACGCCCAGCTGCGCTGTACGAGATCCCGCACGGTGCGCCGTTTTCCGAGCTGTTGGAGCTGCACGGGCTGGCCGCCGACGCCGTCAAGGGCGTGCTGATGGGTGGCTACTTCGCGGGCCTGGTGAACACTGAGGTCCTGGACGTCACACTCGACCACGAGTCGATTCGCCGGCTCGGCAGCGGGCTTGGCTGCGGCGCGATCTCCATCCTGACGACGCAGGACTGCCCGGTTGCGGTCGCCGCGTCGGTCCTCGAGTATTTCGACCGCGAGAACGCGGGCCAGTGCGGATCGTGCTTCAACGGAACGGCGGCGATGGCCGCGGCCGCGGGGGCGCTTCGGGACGGGGCGGCGACCGCCGAGGACCTCGGGCGGCTGCAGCGGTGGTCGGTGGTGCTGCGCGGCCGCGGTGCCTGCGCCACGCTCGACGGTGCCACCTTCATCGCCGCCAGCTTGCTCAGCCAGTTCCCCCAGGCCGTTGCCCGCCACCTCGGAAACGACTGTGATATCTGCCGCGACAACGCGTTCCGGGCCGATCGACCCTACGAGGTGGAGGCGGTGGCGCACCGATGACTGACCGAAGGCGAGCGCGGGTGGGGATCGCAGCGAGGAACGAGCGAGGACCGGTGGGCCCACGCCCGCAGGGCAGGGGACGAGCGGGAGCCGAGCAATGACTGAAGGCTTGAGGATCCGGCTCGATCGAACGGTCTGCGACGGGTTCGGCGTCTGCGCCAAGCACGCGGCGGAATACTTCTCCCTCGACGACTGGGGTTATGCCTCGCTGGTCGGCGACGGCACAGTGCCCGAGAAGGACCGAGACGCGGTGATGAGGGCGCTGATGGACTGCCCCGTTCACGCGATCATCTACATGGGCGAGCACCGTCCGTCGGAGGACGGTGTGCCGCACACTGAAGCACACGAAGCTGCCGAGCCCGACCCGAAATCCGATGACAACGAGGCGGTCTGGGGTTTCGTCCGGTGACACGGCCGCTGCCGGAGGTCAACGCACAGAACGAGTTCTTCTGGACCGCGGGCGCCGACGGCGTGCTGCGCATCCAGGAGTGCAAGGACTGCGACGCGCTGATCCATCCGCCGCAACCGGTGTGCCGGTACTGCCGCGGTCGCAACATGGGCGTGCGCGACGTGTCGGGTGAAGCCACCCTGTCGGCCTTCACCGTCAACCACCGGTTCGGCTTCCCCGATCTGCCGCCGCCCTATGTGGTCGCACAGGTCGCGATAGTCGAGGACCCGCGGGTTCGGTTGACCACCAACATCGTTGACTGCGAGCCCGACGAGCTCGAGCTGGGACAGACCGTAGAGGTCCGGTTCGACAAGCTGGAGGACAAGGCGGGAACCGTCTGGCTGCCGGTGTTCACGCCGACCGTCGAGAAGCGGACAGGGCCGCAGGCCGTCGACGAGATCGCACCGCAGGACTTCGGCAAGCACGTCTCGCCGATGCTCACCAAGGAAAAGTTCGAGGACGCGGCGGCGATCACCGGAATCGGCATGTCCAAGATCGGCAGGCGGCAGATGGTGCCGCCGCTGTCATTGACCATCGACGCCTGCGAACAAGCGGTGGCCGATGCGGGCCTGACATTCGACGACATCGATGGGCTCTCAACGTATCCCGGCCTCGACATCGCGGGCATGGGCGAGGGCGGGGTGACGGCGCTCGAGGGCGCACTTGGTCTGCGTCCGGCGTGGATCAACGGCGGGATGGACACCTTCGGTCCCGGCGGCTCGCTGATCGCTGCCGTGATGGCCGTTGCCACCGGCCTGGCCCGCCATGTGCTGTGCTTCCGCACCCTGTGGGAGGCGACCTTCCAGCAGTTGATGAAGGACGGCAAGATGTCGCCGCCAGGAGGTGCCCGCACCTCGAGCTGGCAGATGCCTTTCGGCGCGACGTCGGCCGCACACACACTCGCGTTGAACGCGCAGCGCCACTTCGACCGCTACGGCACCACGAGGGAGACCCTCGGCTGGATCGCGCTCAACCAGCGGGCCAATGCGGCGCTGAACCCGACGGCGATCTACCGCGATCCGATGACCATGGACGACTACCTGAACGCCAGGATGATCACCACACCGTTCGGGCTCTACGACTGCGATGTGCCGTGCGACGGTGCGGTCGCAGTGGTCGTGTCGGCTCTCGACGCCGCGAAGGACATGCCACGCAAGCCGGTGCTGTTCGAGGCGGTCGGCACCCAGATCGTCGAGCGCACCGACTGGGACCAGACCACGATGACCCACGAGCCTCAGGTGCTGGGCCAGTCCGCTCACATGTGGACGCGAACATCATTGCGGCCCAAGGATGTCGACGTGGCCGAGCTCTACGACGGCTTCACGTTCAACTGTCTTTCGTGGCTGGAGGGGCTCGGCTTCTGCGGGATCGGCGAGGCGAAGGACTTCATCGACGGCGGCAGGGCCATCGCGCGCGACGGCGTTATTCCGCTGAACACCCACGGCGGTCAGCTGTCGCATGGACGCACGCACGGCATGGGGTTGATCCACGAGGCCGTCGTCCAGCTGCGCGGCGACGCAGGCGAACGCCAGGTGAAGGACGCCCGCGTCGGCGTGGTCAGCAGCGGCGGCCTGACGCCGAGCGGCGCCATTCTGCTCAGGACGGCGGAGTAAGCGTGGGCCCGAAGACGAGCGGGAGTGAGGATCGCGGCGAAGCGAGGACCGGTGGGCCCACGCCCGCAGGGCAGGGGACGACCGGGAGTCGAGGCATGAGTGCCCAGCCGCGCCCACGAGTCGTCCTCGTCGACGGCGTGCCGATGTCGGCGTTGGTCGCGTCCGCGCCGGAGCCGAAGGCCGTGATCGTCGCGGTGCACGGCGGCGCGACGTCGGCGGCGTATTTCGACTGTCCTGGGCACCCCGAGCTGTCGTTGCTTCGTGCGGCGGTCGCCGACGGTTACACCGTCATCGCGCTGGACCGCCCCGGCTACGGGGCATCGGCGTTCTACCACGACGACATGACCGAGGCGGACAGGAGGGTCGGCTTCGCGCTGGCCGCCGTGGACAAGATCCTCGGCGAGAGCCCCCGCGGGACAGGGCTTTTCCTGCTCGCTCACTCCGCAGGGTGTGAGCTCGGGCTGCGCATGGCGGTCGACGAGCGAGCCGGCGAGGTGCTCGGCGTCGAACTGTCAGGCACCGGACTGCGATACGGCGAGGAGGCGAAGGCCGTCATCAGCAAGGCCACCGCGACGTCGCGTCCCGCGGGTCTGCGGGATCTGCTATGGCAGCCGACCGACCTGTATCCACCCGAAGTGCTGACCGGCGGCCTCTCCGCGCCTGGCGCACCGTATGAAGCCGAGGTCACCGCGAACTGGCCCCGCCGTGACTTCGGTGAGATTGCGGGCCGGCTGACGGTACCCGTCGAGTTCAGCGTGGCCGATCAGGAGCGGGTCTGGGAGACGACGCCGGAGGCTGTCCAGGCCATCGCTGCGTTGTTCACATCGTCACCCCGGGTGGTCGTCAACGAGATGCCCGACAGCGGACACAATCTCAGCGTCGGCTGGAGCGCAGGCGAATACCACCGCAGGGTGCTGTCGTTCGTCGACGAATGCACGGCCGCACGGGAAGAGCTGGAGGCGGGTTGATGCGCGTCGGTTTCATCGGACTGGGCAGCCAGGGCGCCCCGATGGCGCGACGGATCGTCGAGAGCGGCTACGACGTGACGTTGTGGGCCCGCCGCCCCGCCACCCTCGAAGCCTTCGCCGACACCGCGGCGAAGACCGCCCAGTCGCCTGCCGAGTTGGCGGCCGCCAGCGACTTGGTCTGCCTGTGCGTCGTCGGAGACGACGACGTGAGGGAGGTCCTGGCGGGCGACAACGGCGTACTGGCCGGGCTGGCGTCGGGCGGGATCGTGGCCATCCACAGCACCATTCATCCCGATACGTGCCGTGAGCTGGCGCAAACCGCTGCCGAACAAGGTGTTTCGGTGATCGATGCGCCGGTGAGCGGCGGCGGTCCTGCCGCCCAAGACGGGAAGCTACTCGCCATGGTCGGCGGCGAGACGGATGTCGTCGAGCGCTGCCGCCCGGTGTTCGCGACATACGCCGACCCCATCGTGCACCTCGGTCCGCTCGGCAGCGGGCAGGTCGCCAAGATCCTGAACAACCTGCTGTTCACGGCCAACATGGGGAGCGCCGTCAGCGCCCTGGAACTGGGCGAAGCCCTTGGCATTCCGCGTGACAAGCTCGGCGAGGTCGTCACCCGCGGCTCTGCCAACAGCAAGGCGTTGTCGAGCATCGTCGCGTTCGGCGGCCGGACAGATCGAATCGCCTCCGTGGCCGGTGCTCTGCTGCAGAAGGATGTCCGGCACGCAGCGAGCATCGCCGAAGCTGCGTCGGCACCCCAGAGTGCGGTGTTCGATGCCGCCGACGCGGCGCTGAGCGCGTTGGAACACCCGCGATGACGCGAGTCGGCTTCGTCGGCACCGGGCGGATGGGCGCTCCGATGGTGCGTCGCCTCGTCGACGCCGGTCACGAGGTCCGCGCGCTGGGTAGAACGCCCGAAAAGCGGCAAGCGGTAGGGAATTTGGGCGCTTCGGCGGTCCTCGAGCCGGCCGCCGTGGCCGACGGCGCAGGCGCCGTCATCGTCTGCGTATTCACCGACGAACAGGTCCGGCAGGTCTGCCTGGAAAGCGATCTAATCGCCGCCATGCCGCCCGGTGCCGTGCTCGTCATTCACACCACGGGAAGCCCACGCACTGCCCAGGCGATCACCGACCTCGGGGTCGACGTGGTCGACGCCCCGGTCAGCGGAGGCCCTCACGACGTCGCTGCGGGCCGGGTGACGCTGTTCGTCGGGGGCGAAGACGACGCCGTGGCGCGCGTGCACCCGCTGCTGAGCACCTACGGTGACCCGGTCCTGCATGTCGGCCGCACCGGTGCGGGTCAGCTGGTGAAGCTGATCAACAACGCGCTCTTCGCGGCGCAGATCGGGCTGGTGTCCGAGGGCGTGCGACTGGGCGGCGTACTCGGCATCTCCGAACCCGCTCTGCTCGAAGCGCTGACCCACGGCAGCGCCGACAGCCGCGCACTGGGCAATATCACCAGGGCAGGCTCCGCCGCGGCCTTCATCGATACCGTCGGCGACTTCATCGGCAAGGACGTCGCGGTGGTCCGGGAGACGATCGCCGAACTGGGCGGTGACCTCGGTGCGCTGGCCGACGTGGTCGACGCCGGCCTACGGCGATGAGACAGATCCTGCGAATGTCTCATTCTCTTTTGTGAAAACGCCATTACCGCTAGGGTTACAAGCCAACAGCCATACGTAATGGATTCCCTGCCATTTGCACAGCTCAGGAGTACTTAGTGACCAAGGCGAAGCTCGTTTTCGACCCGTTCTCGATGGACTTCTTCAACGGGGCCTACGAGACATACCGCCGCATGCGCGATGAGGCGCCGGTCTACTACAACGACGAGTACGACTTCTACGCGCTGACCCGGCACGAGGATGTCGCACCCGCGTTCAAGGACTTCGACACCTATTCGTCGGCCTACGGCATCGACCTGCACACGATCAGGAACGGGCTGCCCACCAATACCGGGCCTCGAATGATCATTTTCATGGACCCGCCTTCACACCGGAACATGCGCAGTCTGCTCAACAAGGTCTTCACGCCCCGCGCGATCATGGCGGAGAAGGACAACGTGATCGACAAGGTCGACAAATATCTCGGCCGCCTGGATCCCGACGGCTTCGACGCCGTGCAGGAGTTCACCGCGCCGTTCCCCGTCGAGGTGATCACGACGATGTTGGGGGTGCCCGAAGAGAACGCCCAGCAGGTGCGGCACTGGATAGACGAGTCGTTGACTCGCGAGGTCGGTCAGGTCGAGACAAGCGAGCACGCGATGCAGGCCAACATCGAGCAGGCCATGTTCTACTTCGACCTGGTGGCCAAGCGGCGTGCCGACCCGCAGGACGATCTCTTCAGCAAGATGGTCCAGGCCGAGCTCGAGCGGGAGAACGGCGAAATGGACAAGCTCGACGATCTCGAAATCGCGGCTTTCGCAAGCTTGCTCGGCGGAGCGGGCGCCGAGACGGTGACCAAGCTGGTCGGAAACGCGGTGTACCTGTTCGGTAAGCACCAGGACCAGTGGCAGGAGCTACAGGAGGACCGCAACAAAATATCCGGCGCCGTCGAGGAGTTGCTGCGCTACGAGGCGCCGTCGCAGTACAACGTGCGCCGCAACATGCGCGACGTGCACCTGCACGACATGACGATCCCCGAGGGCAGTCCGGTGTTTCTGATCGGCGGCTCGGCCAACCGCGACGAGCGGGCATGGACCGATGCCGATAAGTTCGACATCAACCGTGACCGCTCGGAAGCCACGAACCTCGGCCTGGGCTACGGGATTCACAGCTGTCTCGGCGCGGCGCTGGCACGACTGGAGAGCACGATCGCGCTGGAGAAGCTGCTGGACTTCATGCCGCGTTTCGAGGTCGATTACGACAACTGCAGTCGTGTACAGATGCAGAATGTGGTCGGCTGGAAGCACGTCCCCGTGAAGGTTCTGAAATGACGCAAAAAATCGAAGTCGACTTCGACTTGTGTGAGAGCAACGGGATATGCATGGGCATCATCCCCGAGGTGTTCGACCTCGACGACCAGGACTATCTGCATGTCCTCCAGGACGAGGTGACCCCGGAGAATGAGGACCAGATCCGCGAGGCCGTGCGCCAGTGTCCGCGGCAGGCCATCTTCATCCGCGAAGACTGACGCACCCCAGGATGCGATTCCTCTTCGTGCACGGTGGCTTTCACGCCGCGTGGTGCTGGGACCACACGATCACGGAGTTGCGGCGGCTCGGCCATGACGGTGTCGCCGTCGACCTACCGGGACACGGCGCCCTGGTCGACGAGGAGTCGACGCTGGCCAACCGCAGGGCCGCGATCGTCGCCGCGATTCAACCCGGCGACGTCCTCGTCGGCCACTCCGGTGGCGGGTTCGACGCCACGCTCGCCGCCGACGCGGTACCGCAGCACGTCAGCCACATCATCTACCTCGCCGCCGCGCTGCCGCGGGAAGGGCGCACCTATCCGGAAGCGATGGCGATGCGCGACTCGGAGGAGGGCGAGTTCGAAGCAGACGTCGGAGAGATGTTGGGCTACTTGAAGTTCGACGACGAGGGCGCGATGACGTTCGCCGACTTCGACGGCGCGTGGCAGTACTTCTACCACGACTGCGATGAGGCGACCGCCCGCTGGGCGTTCGACCGCCTCGGCCCGGAGCGGTTCGGCGACACCACGGTGACACCGGTGTCGATCCCGAACTTCTGGGCGGCCGACATTCCCCGCAGCTTCATCCGGTGCCTGCAGGACCGCTCGATGCCGCGCTGGCTGGCCGACACGGTCACGCGCAGGCTCGGCGTGGAGCAGCTGACCATCGACACGTCCCACTCGCCGTTCCTCAGCAGGCCGCGGGAACTCGCCGAGTTACTGGTGCACGCGACGACCACAAAGCCGACGGGCCCACTGGTCCCGGACTGAGGCTCAGCCGAGGCCGGTGAGGATGGCGCCGTTGCAGTCGGCCGCCGCCTGCCGCAACTTGGCCGCCTCCTGGTAGGCGTCGGAGTTGTACCACTCGCGGGCGGCTTCCACCGACTCGAACTCCAGCAGCACCGTCTGGGTGCCGTGCCACTCGCCCTCGATCTGCTCGGCCTTCTGGTCGAAAGCGAGGATCGTCGCCCCTGCCATCGCCTTGCCTGCGAGCTTCGCGTACTCGCCCATCCCGGCGGGATCCTTGACATCCTCGGTGAGCACTACATAACCCTTTGGCACGACAATCTCCTCGGTAGGACGTCGGCACCGCCGACGTGGCTCTTCAGTCGGTTTCGACGATGGCTTGTTCGGGACAGTTGACGATGGCCTCTTTCGCCGCGTCCTCGAGACCGGCGGGCACTTCTTCGGGATCGGCGACGGCGTAACCGTCGTCGGTCATGCTGAACACGTCCGGGCACAGGGTCAGGCACATGCCGTGGCCGCGGCACCTGTCCTCGTCGACCGTGACCTTCACCGGGCGCCTCCGGCGAGGTCGAATTCGAGATGCAGTTCGGTGAGGCCGCGCAGGATGTACGTCGGAATATATTGGTAGCGGCGGCTTCCCGCCGGTCCGTGGTGCGCCTCGCTGATCCGGATGTCGGTGGTGCGGTCAAGCAGCCGTTCCAAACCGACCCGCGTCTCCGCACGCGCCAGCGGCGCACCGGGGCAGCTGTGGATGCCACGCCCGAATGCGAGGTGCTGGCGCGCGTTCTTGCGCTCGGGGTCGAAGGTGTCGGGTTCTTCGAACCGGCGCGGGTCGCGGTTGGCGGCACCGTTGACCACCATTACCGTGCAGCCGGCGGCGAGGGCCTCGTCGCCGATGGTCGTCGGCACCCGCGACAGCCGGAAGTCGCCCTTGACCGGGCTTTCGATGCGCAGGCACTCCTCGATGAAGTTCGGCAGCAGGCTGCGATCGCTACGCAGCCTCTGCTGGATCTCGGGTTGGTCGCCCATCACCTTCAACGCGGTGGACAGCAGCCGCACCGTGGTCTCCTGCCCGGCCGAGAAGACGTTGGTCGCCACCCGCACGACGTCGCCCACCTCGGGCGTCGTGCCGTCCGGGAACGTCGCCGTCGCCAGCCCGGTCAGCACGTCGTCACGGGGGTCGCGGCGGCGGTCTTCGACATAGGTCGCAAAAACGTCGTAGAGGTACTCCAGCGGGGTCTTGTTCAGTGTCTTGTCCGCGTTGCCCAACCCGCTGCCGTGGGTGCCGCGCGCCAGCCGCTCGAGAAGCTCGGGCCGGTCCTCTTCGGGCACGCCGAGCAGGTCGGCAATGACGCGCAGCGTGAAGGGGCCCGCGAAGCCCTTGATGAACTCGCCCTCACCCGGAGCGAGGAAGTCGTCGAGGATGTCGTCGGCAAGCTGCCACATCGCGTCCTCGTTCTCCTTGAGGCGCTTGGGCGTGATCAGCCGCATCAGCAAGGCACGGTGGTTGGTGTGCGTCGGCGGGTCCAGCGTCGGCAGCTGGTCGCTGAACGGAATCTCGTCGCGGTGCTTCTCGATCAACTCAGTAACGTCTGAATCCTCTAGGCCCTCCAGGGACACCGGGAAACCCGGAAACGGGCCGGTCACCGAGACGCAGGACGAGAACGTCTCCGGATCGTTGTAGACGTCGACGGCCTCCTGCCAGCCCGTCACCATGGTGACGCCGTAGTGGTCCTCGCGGCTGACCGGGCACTTGTTGCGAAGTGCCTCGTAGAACGTGTACGGATCGTCCGTCAGACGGCCGTCCCGGAAGAAGTCGACCGAGGTGAGGTCCTCCGACATTGCTACTCCATGATCTCGGATGAAGAGAACGTGATTCTCATCTATGGGTATTAGATTTCCACAGTGGCCCGCCGCCGTCAACGAGGGGTCCCACTACTTGATCGGCTCGTCACCCAGCACGGTTGTGCGCAGCATCTCCCGGGGCGAGTCGGGGTCGTACGGCGCCGCGCGATGCAGGACGCCGCGGTTGTCCCAGATGACGGTGTCCGCGACCGACCACGTGTGGCTGTACACCTTGTCGGGCACGGTGGCGCGGTCGAGCAGTTCCGCAAGCAGTGCCGTGCCGTCATCGCGATCCATGCCGACGACGTAGTCGGCGGACGCACCCAGCACGAGGGACTTGCGGCCGTTGCGGTGCGTCCACACCAGCGGATGCTCGTGGGTGCGTCTGGATCGCCACTTCGCCAGCACCTCCGGCGAGGGATCGGGCGTGACCCGGCGCTGGGATGCCTCCAGCGAGTGCACGACCCGCAACGACCCGTATCGCTCCTTCTCCGCGTCGGTCAACGCGTCGTAGGCCGCATACGAGTTCGCGAACTCGGTCTCGCCGCCGGATTCGGCGACGTGCTTCGCCGACAGCACGGTGGCCATCTGGGGGAAGGTGTCCTCGATCGGTGTGCAGCCGTCGATGTGCCAGTCGAAGGTGGCGCGCAGGTAGTCCGCCGAGGAGTTCTTCGACTTGTCCAGCGTGACCGGGTAGATGCCCGCGACGCGATGGTGCCCGTCCGAGGAGTGGTCGATCTCACCGAGGCGCCTGCAGAAGTCCACCTGCGCTTCCGGATTCAGGCCGAGCTCCGGGAACACCAGCACACCGTTCTCCTCGAGCGCATCGAGCACCGCCCGAGCCAGCGAGTCGTCGTCGGCGAGCCGGTCGGCGTCGACGCCGCGAACCTCTGCCCCGACCGACTCGGTGAGCTTGTTGATGGTCAGCACACTCATGGCACCGGCGCTCCTGTTCGGTCGATGACGGCGTCAGCGGAGTCGGTGGGCTTCTGCTGGCCGAACACCTCGACGGCCATCGAGACCATGATCATCGAGTAGATGAGGTGCAGCAGGTTCAGCGCGTCGTCGGGAACGTCGTCGAGGGGGAACTTGTCGCAGTACTCGATCGCGTCCTCGAGCCGCGGCGAGAACGCGTCGTAGAACTTCCGCATCGCAGGCATCGGTGTGGCCATCCGCATGTTCCAGCGTTCGGCTTCTGTTGCCAGGCACCATTTCTCGGCGTACTGCTCGAGCTCGGCGAAGGCGCTCGGGAGTCGGGTCTCGGCCACCGTCACACCCCCGCAGGCTGACGCTGCGCCTGGTAGGTGTCAACCCAGTCGACGGCCACCTTGTGCAGGTGCCGCACCAGGATCTCCTGGTCGCTGAGTGGGAACTCGTCGACGACGCCGGTCTCGAGCGCGGCCTGGGTACCGCCGAGCATTCCTGCGTCCTGCAGTGCGAACTCCTTGAGCACCACCGCGGCCACCTCGTGCTCGATGCGCTCGCGCACCGTCTGCGCCGGGTGAAACGCGGTGTACGCCTCGAACTTGTGGGTGTTGTGCGATGTCGGCCAGTACCGGTAGAGCAGGTACCAGCCGTGGTAGATCAGGATCTCCAGATTCGGGAAGATCTGGAAGTTGGTGATGCCCCACGGCTCGATGCCGCCGGGATTGAGGCCGGCCGACATATGCGTTTCCGGCGTTCGCCACGGGCCGACAAGGCCGCTGCGGGTTGCCCGCTCGATCGGATACATGTACTCGGGGGCCAGCAGCCATCGACGGGTGCCTGCCGTCGACACCAGCCGATGCGGCCCGTCGATCTGGAAGTGCGCGCATTCGAAGCCAGCGTTGGGCTGGCGGACGGCAGTCGGCACCTGCTGCGGATGCAGCGAAGGAACGTGGTAGTACTCCTGGAACGCGTCGGCGAAGATCTTCCAGTTGCTGTTGTTGTGAGCGACGAAATCGTAACGCTCGGTCATCTTTTCGAACGGGTAGTCGTCGAGCGCGGTGATCATCGGCCCGAGGAACTCACGCAGGCTCTGCCGCGGTTCGGGGTCGAGGCTGATGAAGATGAAGCCGTTCCACACGTCGCAGTGCACGGGGCTCAACCCGTACTGCTCGGCGTCGAGGTCGAAGAACTCGCCGGGCTGCTGCACGAAGGTCAGCGCGCCTTCGAGGTCGTAGCGCCAGCCGTGATACTTGCAGGTGAACTGGCGGCACGCGCCCTTGACCTCTTCGTTGGGAAAGTCGTTCCACACCAGCTTGTTTCCGCGGTGCCTGCAGATGTTGTAGAAGGCGCGGATCTTCTGGTCCTTGCCTTTCACCAGGATCACCGACGTCTTGGCGACGTCGATTTCCTTGGTGAAGTAGCTGCCGACGCGGGGCAGCTCCTCGACGCGTCCGACGTTCAGCCAGGCACGTTTGAAGATGGCTTCGCGCTCCAGTTCGTAGAACTCCGGTGAGGTCGAGTCCCGGAACGAGATCGGCCCAGTACCCAGTTCCGGGTAGTGCTCCGTCCAGCTGCCTTCGGCCGGCTTAGGCCACGTGCCCATGCGAACCTCCCCCTGTCACAGAACTTGACCGCCGTTGACGCCGAGCACCTGCCCGGTGATGAAGCCGGCCTGCTCGGAGCACAGGAATCCGACGGCCGCGGCGATGTCGTCGCCGGTGCCGAGATGGCCGACCGGGATGCCCGCCGCCATCTGCTCATTCGACGGAAGATGTCCTGCCGCTTGACCTTTGTGTTGCATCGGCGTCTCGATGCCCGACGGCGGAACGTTGTTGACGGTGATGCCAACCGGACCGTATTCGCGGGCAAGCGATTTGGTCAACGACAGCAGCGCGCCCTTGCTGGCCGCGTAGTGGGCCATCTTCGGCGAACCCCGTTGGGCGCTCGACGACGAGATCATCACGATGCGGCCCCAGCCCGCCTCGAGCATGTCGGGCACAGCGACCTGACAGCAGTGGAAGGTTCCGGTCAGGTTCACCGCGATCAGCCGGTCCCACGCCTCGATGGTGATGTCGGTGAACGGCGCGAAATCCACCGCGCCGGCGCTCGTGACGAGGATGGTCACCGGGCCGAGTTCGGTGCGCACCTTGGCGAACGCCTCGTCGACGGCGACGCGGTCGCTGACGTCGGCGGCGACGGCCAGCGCCGTCACCCCGTCGGCGCGCAGGTCGTCGGTAACCCGTTGGGCGGCTTGGGCGTCGATGTCGAGCACCGCGACCTTGTGCCCGCGCCGACCGAGCTCGTGGCAGATCGCTTCACCCATGCCGGACGCACCGCCGGTCACCACCGCCACCCTGCTCGAGTTGTCAGAAGTCATAGGTCAGCTTCACCGCCTTGCTGGTCGGGAGGGCCTGACAGGTGAGCACGTATCCCTCGTCCACCTCGTCGTCCTCGAGCGCGTCGTTGTTGACCATCCGAGCACTGCCGTCGAGGATGCGCGCCATACATGTTCCGCAGGAACCGGTTTCGCACGAATACGGCGCTTGAAGTCCTGCCGAGCGCGCGGTCTGCAGCAGCGTGTCGCCCTTGCGGTAATTCGTCGTCGAGGTCCGGCTGTCCAGTTCGATGACGATCTCGTCGGTGGCGACGACGGCGACGTCGATTGCGCTGTCCTCACTCATTGCGATCAACATTATCAAGTACTTGTCATTAGTATCAACTACTTGCTACTCGGGCCCGATGTGATCGGTGTGCAACTTGTGGCCCGTGCCCTGCTCGATGACCCGTCCGAGCAGCTCACGCAGAGTTTCCTGCTCCTTGCTGCTGAGCACGCCGAAGACCTTCGCGTGCGCGGCGATCGCGTCGCTGACGACGGCCTCGGCGACCTTGCGACCCTGGTCGGTCAGGAAGGCCTGCAGTATCCGGCCGTGCTGCGGGTCCTGTTTGCGCTCCACCAGCCCGCGTCGCTCGAGCTCCTTGAGGGCCAGCTGCACGCCCTGCGGGCTGATCAGCAGCCGGCGCGCGAGATCGGCGCCGGACAGTCCCGGCTCGGTCGCGAGCTGGCGCAGCATGCCGATCTGCGCGGTGCTGACGCCGTGTTCGCTCACCGCGTCGTTCACCGTCGTCAACGAGAAGTACCACGCCTGCTTCAGCAGCCAGAGAATGTTGTCGGTCTGTTCCATGGTCGCTGCGCTCCTCTCGGCAAGCCTGGAAGTCATTGCTTGTAGACCACGCCGTTCTTCATCACGAACCGCACATCCAGCGTGGTGGCGATGTCGCGCGACGGGTCGCCAGGGACGGCGATGATGTCGGCGAGGTATCCGGGCGCAAGGCGACCGAGCTCTTCGTCGGCCTCGATCAGCTCCGCGCTGGTGATCGTCGCCGCCCGCAGCGCCTGCATGGGCGTCATGCCCCTGTCCACGAGGGCACAGAGCTCTTTCGCGTTCTGCCCGTGCGGAATTGCGGGCGCGTCGGTTCCGCAGGCGATCCGGACACCTGCGGCGATCGCCTTCGGCAGCATCGCCTGCGCCCGCGGGAAGACCTCCTCGGCCTTCTTGCGCAGCTCCGGGGCGATCCGGTCGACGGCCATCGCCTCGGTGAGATAGGTGGTCGACACGAGGAACGTGTCGTGGTCGACCATCATCTGAATGGTTTCGTCGGTCGCGAGGAAGCCGTGCTCGATGCAGTCGATGCCTGCCCGGATGCACGCCCGGATGGCAGTGTCCCCCACGGCGTGCGCGGCGACGCGCACACCGGCCCGGTGCGCCTCGTCGGCGATCGCGGCGAACTCCTCGTCGGAGTACTGCTGCGCGCCGGGCGCGGTGCTGTGCGACATCACGCCGCCCGACGCCGACACCTTGATCAGCTTGGCGCCGTGGCGAATCTGATACCGCACGCACGCGCGCACCTCGTCGACACCGTTGGCGATGCCCTCGGCGACGGACAGCGGCATGATGCCCGGCGCGAGTCGCTGAAACACCGTCGGGTCGAGATGGCCGCCGTAGGGCGTGACGGCGTGACCGGCGGGATAGATGCGCGGGCCGACGTGCCAGCCCGCCTCGATCGCGCGCTGCAACGCCACGTCGAGCAGGTAGCCGCCGGTCTTCACCATCAGGCCGAGGTTGCGGACAGTGGTGAAGCCGGCCTCCAGTGTGGTTCTGGCGTTCACCGCGCCGCGTAACGTGCGATAGACCGGATCGTCCTGCACACCGTGCATCGGGTTGGGCAGCCCGTCCGGGCCGCCAGGCCCCCCGATGAGCAGGTTGAGCTCCATGTCCATCAGGCCGGGCACCAGGGTGACGTCGCCGAGGTCGACGACGGTCGAATCGGCGGGCAGCTCAGCAGGATTCACCGCTTGAATCCGGTCGCCGTCGATTACGACCACCCCGGGCGAGCGCACCTCGCCCGCCTCGACATCGGCCCAGCGCTCGGCGCGCAGGACGGTCGCTACGGCCGATGGTCGCTCGGACAAGCCTCGCTCGGAACTCACGGCACCGGTTCGGACAGGCAATCCAGCTCTGCGGCACCGGAATCGGGTACCCGCGGCTGCTTCCAGCACTCGACGGGGAACGACACCATGATCATCGAGTACAGCAGGTGCATCAGGTTCAGGACGTCCTCGGGCAGGTCGTCGAGCGGAAACTTGTCGCAGTAGGAGATCGCCTCCTCCGCGCGCGGCGTGATGGCGTCGTAGAAGGCCTGCATCTCGGACATCGGAGTGGCCAACCGCTTGGCGTACCGCTCCGCCTCCGACGGCAGACACCATTCGGAAAACGCTTCCAGATCGGCGAATTCGGTCGGCAGCATCGCGGTCACCGCACTCACACTCCTGCCGTCTTGCGCTTGTAGTCGTCCACCCACGCGGCGGTCTCCTGATGCAGGTGGCGGATGAGCACCTCTTGGTCGCACAGCAGGAACCGGTCAACGACCTGAGATTCGACCATCGTCTGGGTGGCTTCGAGCGTATTGGCGTCCTGCAGGCCGTACTCCTTGAACGACACCGCAGCCAGTTCCTGAGCGATGCGCTCCCTCGGCGTGCGCGGCGGCGGGAAGTACAGCGTGCCCTCGAAGATGTGCGAGTTATGCGACGTCGGCCAGTAGTGGTAGGTCAGATACCAGCCCTGGCCCCAGACCAGAATCACGAAGTTCGGGAACAGCTGGAACGAATCCAGGCCCCAGGGATCGCATTTCGCCGGATTGAGTCCTTCGGGCATCTCGCCCAAATCGGGACTGTCCCACGGTCCGAACAGCCCGCTCTGACAGATCTCCTCCATCGGCTTGCGCATCTCGGAGTCCATCTCCCAGGCGCGAATACCCGACGTGCTTACCAGCCGGTGTGGACCGTCGATGCGGTAGTGCGGGGCTTCGAAACCGGCCTCCGCTGCCGCCTTCGAGTACTTCGCGGGCGACTGGTTCGCATGCAGCACGGGTGCGTGATAGAACTCCTGGAACGCGTCCATGTAGAGCTTCCAGTTCGCCTTGACCTCAGAGCGGTAATGCCAACGCGACGTCATCTCACCGAACGGATAGCCCTCCAATCCGGTGATCATCGGGCCGAGGAAGTCACGCAGACCCTGTTCCGGTTCCGGCGCGAAGTTGACGAAGATGAAGCCTTCCCACACGTCGCACTGCACGGGCACCAGCCCGTATCGGCTCTTGTCCAGGTCGAAGAACTCGCCCTCCTGCTGGACGAAGGTGAGGTTGCCGTCCAGGTCGTACCGCCAGGCGTGGTACTTGCAGGTGAACTGCTTGCAGAAGCCGCTGGTCTCCTCGAGGGGCATGTCGTTCCACACCAGCTTGTTGCCGCGATGCCTGCAGATGTTGTGGAACGCCTTCACCTCGCCCGCGTTGGTGCGCACCACGATGATCGACGTGTTGACGACCTTCAGTTCCTTGGTGAAGTAGCTGCCCTTACGCGGGAGTTGTTCGACACGACCGACATTCAGCCACGCGCGCTTGAACACCGCCTTGCGCTCGGCCTCGTAGAACTCGGGGCTGATCGAATCCTCGTAGGACACCGGCTCGGTTCCCAGTTGCGGATAGTGCTGCGTCCAACTGCCTTCTGCCGGTTTGGGGAATCGGGCCATTGCCTACTCCATTCTGCGGATGGCTGCCGCGCCGACGGTATATGCTTCGGCCGACAATCGCAAGTAGTTGATATTGCTTCGAGGAGCGTGGCAGCGATGTCCGCGTTCTACCTCCCGTAACACCGCATTCAGCCCGACCGGCTACGAGCTGATGTTCCTGGTCGGTCATCCGCTCGGCTGGTGGGGAGGCGGGCGGTGCAGTCGAATACCGTTGCGCAGGGCACCCAGATCTAGGCGGCGTCTTGTTCGGCGATGGCGATGCCGATGCGGACTTCCAGTTGGGTGATTTCGATGTCGGGCATGCCCGGCAGTGGTGGTGCCGTTGATCTGTAGCGCGCGCCGGTGGGTGTGACGAATTCCGCTGTGTGCACACCGGTTTCGTCACTGCCCGCGGTGACCCGCCAGCCCGGTGATTCCTTGACGTAGTTGCAGCGTTCGCAGTCGCCCAGTCCGTTCTCCGCACTGGTGGGTCCGTCGCGGTGGTGTGGTCGGGCGTGGTCGCGGTGGCGGATCGGCGCGTCGCAGTAGGGGGTGCGACAGCTCTGATCGCGCAGCCCGATGAACATGGCCAACCCGCGCGGGAAGCGCCGCGACCGCGACTCCATCGCCACCAACTGCCCCGACCGGGGGTGGCGGTACAACCGCCGCAGCGTGGCTTTGGACCGCTCATCGGTGATCGCCCGATCCACCAGCCGTCCGGCCACCGTGGCCGGTATCGGCCCGTACCCGTTGATGTCGGCGGGAGTGTCGTCGCCACCGAGCAGCGTCGTCATCAGAGATCACCAGATTGACATGCACTGGATCGGCCACGTCGGCGGGTTGACCGGTGACCCGCTCGAACAACGTGTCGGCCATGATCGCGCCGCGTGAGCGGTCGTCGAACGTCGTGTCGGCGGCCCACAGTCTTGTGAGCGCCGCATACACCCCGACCCCCTTCGTGACCGGCAACAGCGCGGTCACATAGGTCATCGTGTCGGGTGCCGGGCGGATCGTCACCGTGCGATCGGCCTCCGCCTTGGCCGCCCGATCCACCACCGCCTGCGGATCGAGTCGATACGCAATCTCCTTGGCCGGCGGTCATCCCCGCGCGTCACCTTTTCCGTCGAGCTCGCTGACGTCGGCACACATCTCGGCGTCCAGCACGCGGCGATCCTCGACGTCCAGACACGCCGACTCCCGCACGATCAACGTCGCCCGCCACTCCGACAGAGCCCCGCACTCCAGCGCCGCCAACGTGTGCGGCATCTCGTAAACAAGAGCCTTCGCCAAACCCAGATGCTGACCGCCGCGCACCGGGGAATCCCGCCGCGCCAACGCCACCTCACTGCCCACCCCACGACATTGCCGCGCCTTCGACACACCGGCGGCGGCCTCGGCGGCGCGGCGCATCTCCTCCAGCGCCACCGCCGCCCGGGCCTGCTCAGCCGCCGCCGCCGACTTCACCCGCTCCAACTCGGCGATCCGCCCAATCAGCGCGCCCTGATCCGCTCCTTCGAACATGTGTTCGACACTACAAGCAAGGTCCGACAAAGCGCTCGGGATCCAGTTAGTGGCACGCCGGGCGTGACGTTTACAGCGTTGCGGCGATGGGGCCCTTCGACTGACAGACTGCCCGCGGTGGATTGCCGGTGTTAGCGCATCCCTTACCGGTCGCGATGTACGTCGCGCCGGGTCGGTACGGCTGGTAGAACACCTGCGCCATCAGGATTCCGTTCTGCTGCGCGCATTGGCCCGGACCGTCTTCGCCCTGCATTTGGACACACGCGACGGTCTGATACGTGACGGAACGGTCACAGGCGGCGGGTGACAGCGTCGCACTCACCACGTTGGTGCCGGACAGCTGTACGACTTGTGGTCCGGCCAGCGTGTACGAGCAAGCTGGAGGCGCAGGGTCCGCCTTGGCCGGCACGGCTCCCGCAAGCGCGACCGCCACCGCGGCTGTGAGAACCATCGACCGGATCATCCCTGGATGGTAGTCACAGGAGGCGTCGCGAGGTCGCCGATCTTACGGAACGGCCCGATCGAGCCGGGGTCAGCGCGTAGGCAGCTTCAGCACGTGCTGGGCGATGATGTTGCGCTGGATCTCCGACGTGCCACCGGCGATCGTTCCGGCGAAACTGCCGAGATACCGCGTGAACCACCCCGCGGTGAATTGCCCTGGGCTGTACGGGTTGTAAGGGGCGGTCATCGCCGGGTCGGCCATCGCGTCGGCACCTGTCGCCTCCAAGACCTGGCGGTAGGCGTTCTGTTCCGCTTCGGACCCGAACACCTTGAGCACCGAAAGCCCCGCGGTGTCGCCCTCGCCGCGCGCGGCCTTCGCCAGCGCAGCAGAGCCGAGCAGCCGAAGCGCCTGGTAGTCCATCGCAATGCTCGCGTACTGGTCGCGCTCCAACGCGCCGTCGGGCCGAAAACTCTCCAGCGTCTGTCCCAGCCGGTTGGCGAACTGCAGCCACATCATCGTGCGCTCGTGACCGAGTGACCCGTTGGCCACCTTCCAGCCGCCGCCAAGCGGGCCGACGAGATTCTCGGCGGGTACCACGACATCGGTCAGGAAGACCTCGTTGAAGTCGAGGTCGGCGCGGTCGTACACGCAGGCGAACGGCCTGCAGGTCACCCCAGGCGTGTCGGTGGGGATCAGCAGTGCGCTGAGCCCCTTGTGCTTCGGCGCATCGGGATCCGTCCGGACGAACGCCAGCACGACGTCCGCGTCGTGCGCACCTGACGTCCACACCTTCTGCCCGTTGACGACAAAGTGGTCGCCGTCCAGCACCGCGCGGGTGGTCAGCCCCGCGAGATCAGAACCCGCACCGGGTTCGCTCATGCCCAGCGACGCGGTGATCTCCGCACGCAAGATGGGCACCGCCCATCGCTGCTTCTGCTCGTCGGTGCCGAACGACAGCAGCGACGCCGCGATGATGCCGACGCCCTGCGGGTTGAACGCGTGGTAGATGCGCCGCCGCGACAGTTCCTCGCGATGCACGAACTGCTGCAGGATGCCCGCGTTGCGACCGCCGAACTCCGGCGGGTTGCCCGGCAGCAGCCAGCCATGGTCGAACTGCAGCCGCTGCCAGCGCCGCGACCACTCCGGCACATGCGACGTCGAGCGCGATCGCTCCGCGGCGGCCTCGGCCTCGGCGGGCAGATGCTCGTCGAGGAAGGCGACGAACTCAGCGCGGAATGCCTCGACCTCATCGTCGAACCGCAGCTGCACAGGCCCAACATATCAAGTACTTAACATTTGGGTGGCGATGCGCTATGACTAGTGGGTGCTCGACGGCGAGAAGGTCCTGATCACCGGCGCGACCGGGAAGATCGCCTTTCCGATCGCCCGCGCACTCGCGGAGCGCAACGAGGTATGGGGCGCCGCGCGCCTGAGGAACCCGGCCGACAGGGACAAACTGGCGGCGGCCGGAGTCACGCCGCTCGTGCTGGACATGGCCGATCCTGACTTCGCCGATCTGCCCGACGATTTCGGCTACGTCTTCCATGCGGCAGTGGACCCCGGCACCGACGACTGGACACGATGCGTCAAGACCAACGCGCACAATTCGGGCGCGCTGCTGCATCATTGCCGAACCGCCAAGGGCTTCGTGTTCTGCTCGACCGGATCGATCTACGGCTACCAGGGCCATCGCCCGCTGCGCGAAACCGATCCGCCCGGCGTGCCGCTGCGGCCGAACTACAGCTTCAGCAAGATTGCCGCGGAGTCGGTGTGCACGTGGGTCGCCGACCGCTTCGACATTCCGCTGACCATCATCCGGATCTGCTCCACCTACGGGCCCGAGGGTGGCGCACCGGCCGACCGCCTCGATGCGATGTTGGCGGGCAAGCCGATTCGGCTGCACCCCGACAAGCCGAACAATTACAACCCGATCTATGAAGACGACTACGTCGAGCTCGGCATCCGGGCGATGGAGGTCGCCGCCACTCCCCCGGTCGTCGTCAACTGGTCAGGAAGCGAAACCGTCAGCGTCGAGGACTACTGCACGTACATGGGCGAGCTGGTCGGCGTCGAGCCCGTCTTCGAATACACCCCCGATGCGCATACGCCGCTGTGGCCCGACGTGACCCGTATGCACGAGATCCTCGGCAGGACGAAAGTGCCCTGGCGCGAGGGCTTTCGGCGCATGATCGCGGCCCGCCACCCCGAAATCGACCTGACGCGAGGACCGAATTGACACTTCCAGGGACACCGTCCGACGACGTCGAGGGTGTGCTCGCCGCCGGTCGCGGCGACATCGGCACGCTGTTCGTATCCATGGCGCGGCGCCATCCGGACGGCCGCGACGCCGAATACCTGCGCTGGCACACCCTCGACCACCGGCCCGAGCAGCATCGACTGGCCGGCGTGCGCGCCTCGCTGCGGCTGGTGTCGACGCCTGCCTGCCGGGCCGCAAGGGCCCACAGCGATGAGCGCTTCGACGCGATCGACCACGTCATGTCCTATTTCTTCACCGACCAGAGCGGGCTGACGTCGTTCCTCGAACTCTCGTCGGCCCTTGGCGGCGCGGACCGGAAGCTGCCGCTACTGCCGCCGGTGCAGCGTGGTGTCTACGCCATACAGCAGAAGGTGGCGGCGCCGAGGATCAAGATCGGCGCCGACGTGCTGCCGTGGTGGCCGGCACAGGGTGTGTACCTCCTGCTGGAGCACGGCACGACGCCGCCTGCGGACCTCGTCGACGTCGACGGGGTCGGCGGCGTCTGGTCGGTGGCCTCGCAGGACGTCGACGAGCGCCTCGCCAGTGCGCCCGCGGGTCAGCTGCTTATCGTACTGCTTCCTCGACGACGACCCGGTTGCGACCGCGGAGAGATTGCGACCCGTACTCGCCGCGCGGTGGCAGCAAGCGGATGTCGAACCGCTGTTCGCAGCCCCCTTCTACCCTGTGGTGCCCTATCAGTGGGATCGCTATGTGCCGTAGGAGTTTTCAATGCGCGTCGGCTTGATGGTCGGCTCCGACAAGGAGCGCGCACGCGCGGACCGGCTCAGCGGTCTACTCGCCGACGGGCAAGCCGCAGAGGACGAGGGTTTCGCGTCGTTCTGGATTCCGCAGGTGCCCGGCTACCTCGACGCGATGACGGCTGTGGCGCTGCTCGGCCACGACACCGACCGCATCGAGATCGGGACGGCCGTCGTCCCCCTCCAGACCCGCCACCCGCTGATCCTCGCGCAGCAGGCCATGACCACCCAGGTCGCGTGTGCGGGCCGGTTCGCCCTCGGCGTCGGTCCGTCGCACCACTGGATCATCGCCGATCAGCTCGGGCTGCCCTACGACAGGCCGGCACGGCTGGTTCGCGACTACCTCGACGTGCTCGACGCGGCGTTCGCCGGTCCAGGCGCGGTGGCCGTCGACAACGACAGCTTTCGCGTGCACAGCCCGGTGGATGTCACCGATGCCTTCGAGATGCCGGTGCTGATCGCGGCGCTCGGGCCGACGATGCTGCGGATCGCGGGCGAGCGCACCGCAGGAACGATCCTGTGGATGGCCGACGAGCGAGCGATCGGCGACTACGTCGTGCCGCGCATCACCGCCGCGGCCGAGTCCGCGGGCAGGGCCGGAATCCGGGTTGTCGCAGGCGTTCCCGTCGCACTCTGCGCCGATCGCGAAGTCGACGACGCCCGCGGTTACGCCAGCGACGTGCTCGGGCACGCCGACTTCTCGCCGAACTACGTCCGGCTGCTCGAGCACGGCGACGCCGAGGACGTCGGAGACACCATGGCCGTGGGCGACGAGCAGGCCGTGCTCGCGCGTCTGCGGCGGTACCGCGACGCCGGTGTCACCGATCTCGCCGTCCGGGTGGTCCCACTCGGCGACGATGCCGGCGAACGAAGCGCGTCGCGACGGCGCACTCAGTCCTTCGTTGCGTCGCTGGTCTCCGAATTCGCTTCGGGGGCATAGCTGCCCATGAACTCGACGGGCACCCCGCCCATCGTGCAGAAGAACAGCTCGACGCCCGGCGTGCCGGTGTCGAAGGCCGTGACGTCGCTCGCGAAGGTCTTCGCAGCATCGCGTGTCCTGTCGAACTCGTCGGTGAGAAACGACAGCGCGGCCAAGCCCTCCGGCGCGATGTCGCGCAGGTGCTCCGGCACGTCGAGCACCTCGATGAGCCCTGCATCGCCGGTGCCGACCATCGTCACATCCGCGCCGTCGGACGGCGGCCAACCCAGCGTCGCCTCCAGAACTTCACCCGGCACCCGCAGCGCGAACTGCACCTCCATCCCGACCACGTCGGTCAGGAACGCGACGAAAGTCTTTGCCGAATGGCTTCGCATGACGACATGGTGCAGCTGCTTGGACATGTATAGATAGTTAGACATGCGTTAACTATTTGCAAGGCCTAATTTGGCTGCTACAGTGCGCATGTGCCGAAGAGTAGCACCGCTGCTGTCGCTGACGGTGGTCAACGGCGGGCCTCATTCCAGAGGGCTCGCTCAACCGAGACCAAGCGGTCGTTGGTGCAGGCGGCGATGGCGCTGTGGCGCACCAACGGTTACGCGAAGACGACGGTGGCCGACATCTGTCGTGCCGCGGGTGTCTCTCGCGCGCTGTTCTACTTCTACTTCCCCGCCAAGGAAGACGTGCTCTTCGAGGTCGGCCTGTTGTCCACCCGCGCCGCCCAGAAAACAGTGCGCCAGAACCTGGCGGGTGACTACGACGTGCACGCTGTCGTCGCCAAGGCGCTGCGCAGCCTCGAGCGCTCGATGGCCCGCAACCCGCGCGACCTGATCGTCGAGACCATCCTGGAGGGCTACCGCCAGGAACAACGCATCCTCACCGGTGACCGCCCCGACGACGTCGATGCCGACATGTTCGGCGAGCTGTTCGCAAGGGCGCAGGCCGACGGCAAGCTCAACCGAAACATCGATGTGGCCCACCTGTCGAGGTTGGCCCAGATGCATGTCAGCGAGGGCGTGCGGCACTGGGCGCTCGGCAGCTTCGGCGAGCGGTCTTTCGCCGATGTGGTGGCCCGCGACATCGCCGCGCTGATCGCTGGATTCAACCAACAGCCCTGACAGAGGTGAAGGAGACGCACGATGGCGTGGGATTTCGAAACCGACCCCGATTACCAGAAGGAGCTGGACTGGGTCGACGAGTTCGTCCGCGAGGAGATCGAACCGCTCGACCTAGCCTTCCCTCATCTGCAGTTCACCCCGCCTGACGACAACCGCCGCAAGGTCATCGACCCGCTGAAGGAGGAGGTCAGGCGGCGGGGGCTGTGGGCCACCCACTTGGGACCGGAGCTTGGCGGCCAAGGCCACGGACAGCTCAAGCTCGCCCTGCTCAACGAGATACTGGGCCGATCACAGTGGGCGCCAATCATATTCGGCTGTCAGGCACCCGACACCGGCAACGCCGAGATCCTCGCCCACTACGGCACCGACCAGCAGAAGCAACGCTACCTGCGGCCCCTGCTCGACGGCGAGCTGTTCTCCTGTTACTCGATGACCGAACCGCACGCCGGAGCGGACCCGACCTTGTTCACGACGCAGGCGGTGCGTGACGGCGACGACTGGGTGATCAACGGCTGGAAGTTCTTCTCCTCCAACGCCAGGACCGCATCGTTTCTGATCGTGATGGTGGTGACGAACCCCGAAGTCAGTGCCTACCAGGGCATGTCGATGTTCCTCGTGCCGACCGACACGCCCGGGGTGAAGATCGTCCGCAATCTCGGACTGCACGGTGAGCGCGAAGGCGAAGGCTCGCACGCCCTCATTCACTACGACAACGTGCGCGTGCCGTCCGAAGCTCTGCTCGGTGGTGAGGGCCAGGCGTTCGTCATCGCGCAGACCCGTCTCGGCGGCGGCCGCATCCACCATGCGATGCGCACCATCGGGCTTTCGCGCAGCGCACTCGACATGATGTGTGAGCGCGCGCTGAGCCGCGAAACACAGGGCAGCCGCCTCTCCGACAAGCAGTTCGTGCAGGGCTACATCGCCGATTCGTACGCCCAGTTGCTCCAGTTCCGATTGATGGTGCTCTACACCGCGTGGGAGATCGACAAGTACAACGACTACAAGAAGGTCCGCAAGGACATCGCCGCGGTGAAGGTGGTCATGCCGACGGTGCTGCACGACATCGCCTGGCGGGCGATGCAGGTACACGGCGCTCTCGGTGTCACCGACGATGTTCCGTTCATGGGGATGGTGACGGGTGCCGCGGTGATGGGGCTCGCCGACGGACCGACCGAAGTGCACAAGGCCACGGTGGCCAAGCAGGTGCTGCGGGACTACCAGCCGAGCGACGACATCTGGCCGACGGAGTGGATACCGCGCAAACGTGAAGCGGCACAGGAGAAGTTCGCCGAGTACCTGGAGCATGAAGTGGGAAACCTGTGACAGAGCCGACGATCGACACCGCGCGCCTCGCCGAGTGGATGGACGGTGCCGGCCTGCCCGGTAAGGGTGAGCCACTGGAAGCCGACTTCCTCTCCGGCGGAACGCAGAACGTGATCTACCGCATCCGCCGCGGCGACGACGACTGCGTGCTTCGCATGCCTCCGCCGGACGCGCCACCCGACCGGGACAAGGGCATCCTGCGGGAGTGGCGGATCATCGAGGCGCTCGATGGCACCGAGGTCCCGCACACCGCCGCGGTCGGCGTCTGCCCCGACGCCTCGGTCCTCGGCCGCCCGTTCTACCTGATGGGTTTCGTCGACGGCTGGTCGCCGATGGACCTCCACGAACGAAAGTGGCCTGCGCCGTTCGACACCGACCTCGCCGCGCGTGCGGGGCTCGCGTACCAACTCGCCGAGGGCATCGCCCTGCTGTCGAAGGTGGACTGGAAGGCCAGGGGCCTGCAGGATCTCGGCAGGCCCGACGGCTTTCACGAACGCCAGGTGGACCGGTGGACCGGCTTCTTCGAGCGGATCAAGGGCCGGGATATCGACGGCCTCGACGTGGCCACCGGGTGGCTGCGCACACACAAGCCGCTCGACTTCATCCCCGGCCTGATGCACGGCGACTACCAGTTCGCCAACGTGATGTACCGCGACGGCGCGCCCGCGCGGTTGGCCGCGATCGTCGACTGGGAGATGGGCACCGTCGGCGACCCGAAGCTCGACCTCGGGTGGATGGTGCAGAGCTGGCCGGAGGACACCGATGCGCCGTCGGCAATGAGTTACGTCGACATGCGCGGAATGCCCTCGCGCACAGACGTTGTCGAGCACTACGCCAAAGTCTCCGGCAGGCAGGTCGACGATCTCGACTACTACCTGGTGCTGGCGAAGTGGAAGCTCGCGATCGTCCTCGAGCAGGGCTTCCAACGCGCGGGCGACAACGAGAAGCTGCTGGCCTACGGACCCGTCATCGTCGACCTGATGCGTTCGGCCGCCGACCTCGCCGAATCCAGCGACTACACGTGACCCGCGCCGCGGTGTGCCCGGAATACGGGCCGCCCGAAGTGGTCCGGATCGAGGAGCGGGCCTCACCGCCGCTCGAGGACGGTCAGGTGAGAGTGCGGGTCGGCGCAGCGGCGGTCAACTATCCCGACGTCCTGCTCGTCGCCAACCAGTACCAGATCAGCGTGCCGCCGCCGTTCGTGGTCGGCAGCGAGTTCGCGGGCATCATCGTCGAAGTCGCCGACGGGACAGGCGATCTGGCTCCCGGCGACCGGGTGACCGGAACTCAGATGTACGGCGCGTTCGCCGAAGAGGTCGTGGTGTCGGCTCAGGCGCTCACCCGTATTCCAGACGGCATCGACGACCGCACGGCGGCGGCGTTCGGCGTGGCCCATCGAACGGCGTATCACGCGCTGCGGTCCGTCGCTCGTCTGCATTCGGGCGATTCCGTGATCGTGCTCGGCGCAGGCGGCGGTGTCGGCCTTGCGGCCGTGCAGCTCGGCACCGCATTGGGTGCCGACGTCACCGCCGTCGCGTCATCGGTCGAAAAGCTCGACGCGGCAGCACTATCAGGCGCAAAGCATCTGATCAACTACCGCTCGGGCGACCTGCGCTCCGCCTTGCGAGACGCCCTGCCCGACGGCGCGAACGCCGTCATCGACCCGGTGGGTGGCGATCTGTCCGAGCCTGCACTGCGATCGCTGCGCCGCGGCGGCCGATTCGTCACCGTCGGCTATGCCTCGGGAGTCATTCCCCGCATTCCGCTCAACCTCGTTCTGGTCAAGGGTGTGCACGTGCTGGGGTTCCAGTTCCAGGACGTTGCCCCAGACGAATTCGACCGCAACGAGGCCGAACTCCGTGAGCTGCTCATCACCGGCAGGGCGACGCCCCACATCGGTGCGGTCTACCCGCTCGCCGAGACCTCGCGCGCGCTGCGGCAGGTGGCCGACGGGAAAGCCGTCGGCAAGGTGCTGATCGACCTCAGCTCGCCGGAATGAGATCCGCGAAACGGAATTCCAGCAGGCCTCTTCTCGCACTTCTTCTGCCGGAATTCCGTTTCGTGATGAAGTTCAGCTCGCCGGAATGAGATCCGCGGCGACCGACGGCGTCGCCATCACACCGCAGCGGAACGTCTCGACGCCGGTGACGGAGCCGGTGTCGGCGGCGGCGGTCAGCGCCTGGCCCTTGAACGCGCGGGCTGCGGCACTGAGCTGATGGGCGACGGGCCCGACGCTGTCGTCGAGTTCGGCGGGCCAGTCGTCGCCCCACAGGGTGACCTCGGTCAGGCCCTGTTCGAGTGCACCGAGGACGCCGCGGCGCACCCGCTCGTCGGTCGCGAACAGGTCGGCGGCGACGGCGACCGTTTGGGGGTGTGGCCGCTCGGCCCATGACGTCAGCGCCGATTCGAGGTCCGCTGTTGCCACGCCGAGGATCTGCAGCGGCCGCTCGTCCGAGCGATCGGTCAGCAGCACGGTGACGTCCCAGCCGGCCATCACACGGTCGTACATCCAACCGCCCGCGAACCTGACGGCGTCGGCCGCGTTGGCGGCCACCACGTCGAGGCGGTACCTCATGTCGAGCTCCGTGACGCCAAGTCGACGGACAGCGACTCCGCGTATCCCTTGAACGCCTCGGCGAGCGGTATCGATGGGTCGAGCAACCATAGTGTCTCCATTCCGTTGATGAAGGCGAGTATCTCGACGGCCTTGGTGGCCGCATCACAATCCGGGCGGTACTTTCCGAGCCGCTGACCGCGCTCGATGATCTCGGTGAGAATGTCGATGGCGGCTCGATACCGCTTATGCAGGCGGTCGTGCAACGGCGCGTCGGGGGCGATGTTCTCGACGAGGAGCACGGTGAACGTGCCGACGAGTTCCGGCGCCCGATCGAATCTCGCAGGGACCCGACTGAGTTCGGTGATGAGGTCACCCGACTCGTAGTCCGCGTGGACGGCGTCGTCTTCGTCGCGGGAGTCGAGCACCGCGTTCAGCAGCTGCTCCTTGGACGCGAAGTGGTGCAGGAGGCCGGCGGGCGTCACCCCGGCTTCCTTGGCGATCTGGGCCAGGGAGGTGTTGCGCCAGCCGTTGCGCGCGAGAAGGCGTTCGGCCACGCCGAGAATCCGCTGCCTGCGGTCCTCGCCTTTGGCGAGCAGCGTCTCGTAGGGGCGCTGACGAGCGCTCGCGCGAGGAACGGACGGCTCCTGACGAGCGCTCGCGCGAGGAACAGACCGCTCGAGGGCTGCCACGGAACTCCTTCGGTCAAACCAACCTAGTGAACACACAGTAGGTAGGTTCGTCCGCTGTGACAAGGGTCGCAGCGCAAAAAGGCTATGTACCCCCGTCACACCGCAGGTCAGGCCGTTTGTCCGGCCAACAGCACCTAGAGGCCCAGCGAGACGCTCCTCCTAGCTATGCGAGACCACGAACGGGGACATATCGAAGTATTCGCGCCAAGCGTGGATGCGACCCCCCTCGACCACGAACGCCGCCGCCACGGGTGTGGCGGTCTGCTGGCCACCGAGCAAGAAGTGATCCGTGCGTTCGTGCATGACGAGCCTGCCGTCCGAAACCCTCGAGTGAACCTCTGCACGAACACCGACTGCACCAGTCAGCCACTCGTCGATCGCCACCCGCAGGGCGGCCTTGCCGATTGCGGGCTTCATCGGGCCCGGATGCCATTCGGCGTCGTCGGCGAAAAAGTCTAGGAGCTCCTCGACATCGGCCCGTTCCCACGCCGCCAAGAAACGATCGATTGTGCCCGCCGCATCGTCGGTGACGTCGCCCATGTCGCCACAGACTAGAGGCCGAGCGACTTGGCGATGATCACTTTCATCACCTCGCTGGTCCCGGCATAGATCCGGGCGACGCGCGCGTCCGTGTACAGCCGCGCGATCGGGTACTCCATCATGTAGCCGTAGCCGCCGAAGAGCTGCAGACACCGGTCGACGACGCGCTGCTGCATCTCGGTGCAGAACAGCTTGACCCGGGCCGCGTCGGCGCCGCTCAACTCGCCGTCGACGTGCAGTGCGATCGCGCGGTCGAGCATTGCCTGGGCGGCCTCGACCTCCGTCGAGCACGCGGCGAGTTCGAATTTCGTGTTCTGGAAGGACGCGACGGGCGTGCCGAACGCCTTGCGGTTCTTGGTGTAGTCGATGGCCGCCGCGATCGCCGAGCGAGCCTGCGACACCGAACCGACCGCAACGGTGAGTCGCTCCTGCGGCAGGTTGTGGCCGAGGTAGCTGAACGCCTCGCCCTCCTCCCCAAGCACGTTGGCCGCGGGCACGCGGACGTCGACGAACGACAGTTCGGCGGTGTCCTGAACCTTGCAGCCCATCTTGTCCAGCTCGCGACCGCGGGTGAAGCCCGGCATTCCGTCCTCGACGACCAGCAGCGTGAGACCCTTTCGCCTGTTGTCCGGATCCGTCGCCGTCCGCGCAACGGTGATCACGAGGTCGGCCTGCATGCCGCCGGTGATGAAGGTCTTGGCGCCGTTGACGATCCAGTCGTCGCCGTCGCGAACGGCGGTGGTGCGCATGCCAGCCAGATCCGATCCGGTGCCGGGCTCGGTCATCGCCACCGCCGTCAGCAGCTTTCCCTCGGCGAGACCGGGGAACCAGCGGTCCCGCTGTTCGGCATTGGCGTAATGCAGGAAGTACGGCAGGATCACCTCGAGCTGGGTGCGCACCGTCGACAGCGTGACGAGCGCGTTGGCCGCCTCCTCCTGCATCACCACGTTGTAGCGGTAATCGGGCTCACCGCCGCCCCCGTACTCCTCGGGGATCGCCATCCCGAGCATGCCGAGCGAGCCCATCTGCTCGAACACTTCGCGGGGCATCCGGCCGCCCTTCTCCCACTCGGGATAGTGCGGCACCACTTCCTTCTCCACGAAGTCCCGGCACAACTCGCGAAATGCCTCATGATCGGAGGTGAATAGGTCTCGACGCACGTGGCGTCCTCCTGTCTGTTAAGCGATGAGTTCTACGAGCGTGGCATTGGCCGTGCCGCCGCCCTCGCACATCGTCTGCAGCCCGTATCGAATTCCGTTGTCCCGCATGTGGTTCAGCATTCGGGTCATCAGCACCGCGCCCGACGCACCGAGCGGATGGCCCAGCGCGATCGCCCCACCGAGCGGGTTGAGTCGCTTCTCGTCGGCGCCCGTCTCCTCCAGCCATGCCAGCGGCACCGGCGCGAACGCCTCGTTCACCTCGTACACGCCGATCTCGTCGATACCGACACCCGCCTTGTGAAGCACCTTCTCGGTGGCGGGAATCGGACCGGTGAGCATGAGCACGGGGTCTGCTCCGGTGACCGCACCCGCGCGGTATGTCGCGATGGGGGTGAGTCCCATGGCGATCGCGTTCTCCGCCGTCGTCACCAGCAATGCCGCTGCGCCGTCGGAGATCTGAGAAGAGTTGCCAGCGTGGATGACACCGTCGTCCTTGAACGCAGGCTTGAGCCCGGCGAGCTTCTCGACGCTGGTGCCGCGCCGCACGCCCTCGTCGGCGACGACGGGTTCACCGCCGGTGAAGACCGAGATCATCTGGCTTTCGAAGGCTCCGCTGTCCTGCGCGCCTGCCGCGCGTTCATGTGACTGGGCCGAGTATTCGTCCAGGCGGGCGCGGGAGAACCCCCACTTCTCGGCGATCATCTCGGCCGAGATCCCCTGGTTGAACGAGAAATCCGCGTAGCGCGCAAGGACTTTCGGCCCGTACGGCATGCCGGTGGCGCGGGCCGCACCCAGCGGAACGCGACTCATCACCTCGACGCCGCCTGCGACGACGACGTCCTGCTGTCCCGACATCACTGCATGGACGGCGAAATCCAGCGCCTGCTGGCTCGACCCACAGGCGCGGTTGACCGTGGTGCCGGGGATGGACTCCGGCCATCCAGCCGCGAGAACCGAGTACCGACCGATATTGCTCGACTGGTCTCCGACCTGCGAGACACAGCCCCAGATGACGTCGTCGATGATCTCCGGGTCGACCCCCGCACGTTCCACCAGCGCGGTGAGGACGAGGGCCGACAGGTCGGCGGCGTGCATCTCGGACAGTCCGCCGTTGCGCTTGCCGACCGGCGTGCGGACCGCTTCGACGATGACAGTTTCACGCATGTGCGTCTCCATTCCTCACGGGCGATAGGCCGGGCCGATGGCCCCCTGCTCGCGCAACTCCGCGATGTCGTCCGGCCCGAGGCCGAGCTCGGCAAGGACTGCGTCCGTGTGCTGGCCCAGTCCGGGAACGGCCCCCATCGGCGGATCGTATCCGCCGATGACCGGCGGCGGCAGCAGCGCCTGGATCGGGCCCTTCGTCGTATCCACCTCGCGCCAGCGGTTGCGGGCGGCGAGCTGCGGGTGAACGACCACCTCGCTGGGCAGGTTGTAGCGCGAGTTGCCGATCCCGGCCTGGTCGGCGACCTTCTGGATGTGTACGAGATCGTGCTGCGCGCACCAGGTTCCGATCGCCTCGTCGAGGATGTCGCGGTGCGCGCACCGGCCGGGGTTGGTGGCGAACCGCGGGTCGTCGGCCAGGTCTGGGCGGTCGATGATCTCCTTGGCGACCCGCTGCCACTCCCGGTCGTTGGTGGTGCCGAGCACCACGGTCTGTCCGTCGCGGGTCGGGAACGCCCCGTAGGGCGCGACCGCCGGTGACCCGACGCCGAGCGGCTGCTGGTCGATGCCGGAGTGCTGGGTGTAGGTCAGCTGGTAACCCATCACGTCGGTCAGCACGTCGAACAGGCTCAGCCCGACCGCGGGAGCGGGCCCTTCGCGACGGTCGCGCGAGAACAGCAGCGCGAGGATGGACAGCGCGGCGTAGAGACCGGTGGTGAAGTCGGCCATCGCGGGGCCCGGTTTGGCGGGCATGCCGGGATACCCGGTGACGGCGCACGATCCGCCCTCCGCCTGGATCAACAGGTCGTAGGCACGCTTGTGCGAGATCGGGCCGCCGGGGCCGTAGCCGTCGATCTCGACGGGGATCACGTTGGGGTGCCGCTCTGCGAGGTCGGCCGGTGAAAGGCCAAGGCGTGCGGTGGATCCCGGCGCCAGATTGGACACCAACGCATCCGCGCCGTCGAGCAGCCGATGAAGGACGTCCATGCCTGCCGGTGACTTCAGGTTCAGCGTGACCGATTCCTTGCCGCGGTTACACCAGACGAAGTGCGCGGCGAGGCCATCCGGCCCGTTGACGACGTCGTCGTAGTCGCGGGCGAAGTCACCTCCGTTGGGGTTCTCCACCTTGATGATGCGGGCGCCGAAATCGGCGAGCACACGGGTGCACATCGGTGCGGCGACGGCTTGTTCTAAGGCGACGACCGTGACGCCTGCGAGCGGTGGCGTCGTCACATCACCATTCCACCGTCGACGGGCAGCACCTGCCCGGTGATGTAGGACGCCGCGTCCGACGCCATGAACACGAACGCACCCGCCACCTCGTCCGGTCCGGCCCAGCGCTTCAACGGGATGCGCGCCATCATGTTGGCCGCGAACTTCTCGTTGGTGCGGATGGTCTCGGTCATCGGTGTGGCGGCAAGCGGCGCAAGGGCATTCACCATGATGTTCTTGGACGCGAGTTCGCGCGCGAGCGACTTGGTGAACCCGATCAGCCCTGCCTTGGCTGCCGAGTAGTTGACCTGGCCCAGTGTGCCCGTGAGCCCAGCCGCAGACGTCACGTTGATGACGCGGCCCGTGCCGTCGGTCGGGATGTACGGCAGTGCGGCCTGCGTGCAATGGAAGGTGCCCATGACGTGCACGTCGAACGTCAGCCGAAACGTTTCGTCCGTCAGCTTCGGAAACATGGCGGGCGACGTGACGCCTGCGTTGTTGACGAGTATGTGCAGCGCTCCCCCGCCCAGTCCGGCGGCCTGTTCGGCCGCGGCGTCCGCGGCGGCGCGGTCACCCACGTCAAGCGCACACGAGTCCGCCTTGCCGCCCGCCGCGCGAATGCGTTCGGCCACTGCGGAAGCCGCGTCCGCGTTGATATCGGTGACGAGCACCGCGGCACCCGCTTCGGCCAGCGCGGCCGCGACGGCGGCTCCGATACCGCCGCCCGCGCCCGCGCCGGTCACCAACGCCGCGCGGCCGGTCAGATCGAAGTAGCCCATGTCAGTAGCTCCTCGGCATACCCAGCACGTGTTCGCCGAGGAAGTTCAGGATCATCTCCTGGCTGACGGGCGCGATTTTCATCAGGCGCGCCTCACGGAAGTAGCGCGACACGTGGTACTCCTCGGAGTAGCCCATCCCGCCGTGCAGCTGCAGCGCTCGGTCGGCGGCGCCGAATCCGGCGTCGGCGCACAGGTATTTGGCGGTGTTGGCTTCCCGCCCGCAGGGCTTGCCGTTGTCGTAGAGCCACGTCGCCTTGCGCAGCACCAGTTCCGCGGCGTCGAGCCTGGCTAGCGAGTCCGCGAGCGGGAACTGCAGTCCCTGGTTCATGCCGATCGGCCGGTTGAACACGACGCGCTCGTTGCCGTACTTGACGGCCTTCTGGAGGGCGACGCGGCCGATGCCCAGCGCCTCAGCGGCGATCAGCATCCGCTCGGGGTTGAGCCCATCGAGGATGTATTTGAAGCCCTTGCCCTCCTCGCCGACACGATCGCCCACGGGCACCATCAGGTCGTCGATGAACACCTCGTTGGAGCTGACCGCGTTTCGGCCCATCTTGTTGATCGGCCGGATGTCGACGTGGTCGCGGTCGAGGTCGGTCAGGAACAGCGTCATGCCGTCGGTCTTCTTGGTCACCTCGTCATACGGCGTGGTTCGCGTCAGAAGCAGGATCTTCTCGGACTCGAGTGCCTTGGAGATCCACACCTTGCGTCCGTTGACGCGGTAGCGGTCGCCCTCGCGCTTGGCGAATGTGGTGATGCGCGAGGTGTCCAGTCCCGCACCGGGTTCGGTCACGCCGAAGCAGACGTGTAGGTCACCGTCGACGATCCGGGGCAACGTGGCGGCCTTCAACTCATCGGAGCCGTGCTTGACGACGGGCTGCATTCCGAAGATGGACAGGTGGATAGCGCTGGCGCCGTTCATCGCCGCCCCCGAGCGCGCGACTTCCTCAAGCAGCAGGGTCGCCTCGGTGATGCCGAGTCCGTGGCCGCCGTACTCCTCCGGGATGGTCATGCCCAACCAGCCGCCCTTGGCGATCGCGTCGTAGAACTCCTGCGGGAATTCGTGCGCCTGGTCCTTCTCCATCCAGTAGTGGTCGTCGAACTTGCCCGCCAGCTCGGCAACCGACTTTCGGATCAGTTCCTGATCCTCGCTCAGTTCGAAACTCATTCCGTCAGCCACTGCACTCCTCCACTACATCCTCCGCACAGCCGAATGCGCCGGTGCGATCAGGCATTCTGCGCACCGACGCACTGTCGCCCAGCGGACTCGATCAGTCCTTGTTGCCGGTCAGCTCCTTGGCCCTTGCCGCGAAATCGGCGAAGTTCGCGCCGGTCTTCTCTTTCTTGGAGAGAGCCTGGATGGAGACGTCGTGGTCTCCTGCGGCCTTGCGCAGCGCGCCGACGGTGGCCTGTTCCCTGGTGATGTGGGTGAACGGATCCCAGTGGTACCAGCGAATGGCGTTCTCGTAGGTCATCTTGTTGATCTCGTCGTCGGGAACGTTGTGCTTCTTGAGCACCTCGTCCAATTGTTCGGGCGCACCGGGCCACATGCTGTCGCTGTGTGGGTAGTCGGCCTCCCAGCAGATGTTGTCGATACCGACGTCGTTGCGCAGCTGCACGCCGACGTGATCGGAGATGAAGCAGGTCAGGAAGTGATCCCTGAACACCTCCGACGGCTTCTGCTTGCCGAAGTCCTGCCCCGTCCACGTCGAGTGCATCTCATAGGTGCGGTCGGCCCGCTCGAGGAAGTAGGGAATCCACCCGGTGCCGCCCTCACTCAACGCGATCTTCAGGTCGGGATAGGCCTTGATCGGCTTGGACCACAACAGATCCGCCGCGGCCTGCACGATGTTCATCGGCTGCAGCGTGATCATCACATCCATCGGCGCATCCGGCGCGGTGATGGCCAACCGGCCCGACGACCCGATGTGCACATTCAGCACGGTGTCGGTGTCCACCAGCGCATCCCACATCGGCTTCCAGTAATCGAAGTCGTGGAAGCTCGGATACCCCATCGCCGACGGGTTCTCGGTGAACGTCAGCGAGTGCACGCCCCGCTTGGCGTTGCGCCGGATCTCAGCCGCACACGCCTCGGCGTCCCAGATCACCGGAAGAGTCATCGGGATGAAACGCGCCGGGTACTCTCCGCACCACTCCTCGACGTGCCAGTCGTTGTACGCCTGCACCAGCGCCAACGAGAACTCCGGGTCCTCGGTCGCGAACAGCCGGCCCGCGAAGCCGGGGAACGACGGGAAGCACATCGAGCCGAGGATGCCGCCTGCGTTCATGTCCTTGACGCGTTCGTCGACGTTGTAGCAACCCGGCCGGATCTCATCGAGGCCCTGCGGCTCCAGGCCGTACTCCTCCTTGGGCCGTCCCGCGACGGCGTTCAGCGCGACATTGGGAATCACGATGTCGCGGAACTGCCAGGTGTCCGACCCGTCCGGGTTGTGCACCAGGCGCGGAGCGTCGTCGACGTACTTCTTTGACAGGTGATTCTTGAACATGTCAGGCGGCTCGACGATGTGGTCGTCGACGCTGATCAGGATCATGTCCTCTTTGTTCATGGGGCTCCCTTCCCTCTCAAGCTTCAACCGTAGTCGCCGCACTGTTCTCTATCCAGGGAAACTATCTTCTCGCCGCGAGAGAATCAATCTCCGTTGCCTATTATCGCACCATAACGCGGGACAAATGTTTGGTGCGGGGCTCCAGTCGAGGACCCGGCATTGACCATTGGGGGAAAAGATGGAAATGTATTAGTCGGAAATGAGAACATGATTCTCACCCCCGAGAGGAGAAGGCCGTGCGAGTGCCCCCGCTGCCCGCGGATCAGTGGGACGACGCCGTCGACCGCGCCCTCGCCGTGATGCTCCCGAAGGAGCGGCGCAACCCGGAGAACGCGAGCAACATCCTCGGAACCTTCGTCAACCATCCCGACCTGACCAAGGAATTCCTGCGCTTCAACACCCACCTGCTCTTCAACTCGACTCTGCCGCCGCGGCTGCGCGAACTCGCCATCCTGCGGGTGGCGCATCGAACCGACTCGGCATACGAGTGGATGCAGCACGTCAAGATGGGTCTGCGCGAGGGCCTCACCGAGGACGACATCGCGGGCGTGCAACGCGGGGAGGCTGTCGACGCCTTCGACCGCACGGTGCTGGCCGCGGTCGACGAACTTCTCGAGTCCTACGAGCTGACGGACGCGACGTGGGCGGCACTCGGCGAGCGCTTCGACAAGCGACAGCGGATGGACTTCGTCTTCACGGTCGGCTGCTACGTCACCGTGTCCATGGCTTTGAAAACCTTCGGCGTCGAGCTCGAACAAGAAAGGTAACGATAATGGCTTTCTTCCCAAAGCCCGCGGCTGGCAGTTGGACCGAGAACTGGCCCGAGTTGGGCACCGCACCGGTCGACTACACCGACTCCATTGACCCAGAGCAGTGGAAGCTCGAACAGCAGGCAATCTTCAAAAGGTGCTGGCTCAATGTCGGGCGGGTCGAACGACTTCCCCGCAAGGGCAGCTACTTCACCCGCGAGATGCCGTCGGCCGGCCCCGGCACGTCGGTGATCATCGTCAAGGACGGCGACAACGAGGTGCGCGCGTTCTACAACATGTGCCGCCACCGCGGAAACAAGCTGGTGTGGAACGACTTTCCCGGCGAAGAGGTCTCGGGCATCTGCCGTCAGTTCACCTGCAAGTACCACGCGTGGCGCTACAGCCTCAAGGGTGACCTGACGTTCGTGCAGCAGGAGGACGAGTTCTTCGACCTCGACAAGGCGAACTTCGGCCTGGTGCCGGTGCGCTGCGAGGTCTGGGAAGGCTTCATCTTCATCAACTTCGACAACGACGCCGAGCCGCTTCTCGACTATCTCGGCGATTTCGCCAAGGGCCTGGAGGGCTATCCATTCCACGAGATGACGGAGACGTATTCCTATCGGGCCGAGGTCAACTCGAACTGGAAGCTGTTCATCGACGCCTTCGTCGAGTTTTACCACGCTCCGGTGCTGCACATGAAGCAGGCGGTCAAGGAGGAAGCCGATAAGCTGGCAGGCTTCGGGTTCGAGGCACTGCATTACGACATCAAGGGCAGGCACTCGATGATCTCGTCGTGGGGCGGTATGAGCCCGCCGAAGGACGAGAACATGGTCAAGCCCATCGAACGCGTTCTGCACAGCGGATTGTTCGGGCCGTGGGACCGACCGAAAATCAAGGGCATCCTGCCCGACGAGCTGCCGCCTGCGGTCAACCCTGCGCGCCACCACGCCTGGGGCCAGGACTCGTTCGAGTTCTTCCCGAACTTCACGCTGCTGCTCTGGGCGCCGGGCTGGTACCTCACGTACCACTATTGGCCCACCGATGTGGACAAGCACATCTTCGAGTGCACGCTGTACTTCGTTCCGGCTACGAATACCCGCGAGCGTCTCGCGCACGAGCTTGCGGCGGTGACGTTCAAGGAGTACGCGTTCCAGGACGCCAACACCTTGGAGGCCACTCAGACGATGATCGGCACCAAGGTCGTCAAGGAGTTCCCGTTGTGCGACCAGGAGATCCTGCTGCGCCATCTGCACAAGACGGCATGGGACTACGTGAACGCCTACAAGAACGAAAAGGGCCTGACTAACGGCCATTCCGACGCGACTGCCAACGACAAGGACTCGATCAATGTCTAAGCTGCCGGAAGAATTCGCCGACCTCGAGCGGTTCACTGACTGGTGCCTGCCCGACGAGGCGGACCGCTACCAGAAGCGGCTGTCCTCGACCATGGCGGAGATGCAGGACTTCTACGACGCTGCGATGCCCCGCCTCGAGGACGTGATGGCCTATTGCGACACGAGGTTTCCCTTGGACGGAATGCCCGACGACGCAAAGGCGCTCATCCACATGATGCAGTCGCTGGTCAACGTGTCGTTCCCGGTCGAGGTCTGGAAGCAGCCCCGTGTCCTCGACAGCGGGGCCGCCTACATCGAATGCATCAAGGAGCCGGTGGTCTGATGTGTCTGTGACGACCCTCAAAGCAGCGGGTCTGCTCGACGTCGATGCCGGCGAGATCGTCCGGCCCGCCGTCGTGCGCATCTCCGACGACCGGATAGTCGGCGTCGGCGGAGCGGTGGAGGGCGAGGTCATCGACCTCGGTGACTCGATACTGCTGCCAGGCCTGATGGACATGGAGGTCAACCTCCTGATGGGTGGCCGCGGCGAGAGCCCCGGCCTGTCCCAGGTCCAGGACGATCCCGCGACCCGAGTGCTGCGTGCGGTCGGCAACGCAAGGCGAACGCTGCGCGCGGGCTTCACCACCGTCCGCAACCTCGGATTGTTCGTCAAGACAGGCGGTTACCTGCTCGACGTGGCGCTCGGCAAGGCGATCGACGCGGGCTGGATCGAGGGGCCGCGGGTGATCCCTGCAGGCCACGCCATCACGCCGACGGGTGGGCATCTCGACCCGACGATGTTCGCGGCGTTCATGCCCGGCGCCCTCGAGCTCACCGTCGAGGAGGGCATCGCCAACGGCGTCGACGAGATCCGCAAGGCGGTGCGCTACCAGATCAAGCACGGTGCGCAGCTGATCAAGGTGTGCGTGTCGGGTGGCGTGATGTCGTTGACCGGAGAAGCTGGCGCACAGCACTATTCGGACGAGGAACTGCGGGCCATCGTCGACGAGGCGCACCGCCGCGGACTGCGGGTGGCCGCGCACACGCACGGCGCGGAGGCGGTCAAGCACGCCGTCGACTGCGGAATCGACTGCATCGAACACGGCTTCCTGATGGACGACGAGGCGATCAAGATGCTCGTCGACAACGACCGGTTCCTGGTCACCACCAGACGGCTGGCCGAGGCGATGGACGTGTCGAAGGCGCCGAAGGAGTTGCAGGACAAGGCCGCCGAGATGTTTCCCAAGGCGCGCACGTCGCTCAAGGCGGCCTACGAGGCCGGGGTGAAGATCGCCGTCGGCACCGATGCGCCCGCCATCCCGCACGGGCGCAACGCCGATGAACTCGTCACTCTCGTGGACTGGGGCATGCCGGCCGACGCGGTGCTGCGGGCGGCGACCGTCGTCGCGGCCGACTTGATCAACAAGCCCGATCTCGGGCGGATCGCCGAGGGCTACCTCGCCGACATCATCGCGGTGCCGGGTGATCCGCTGTCCGATATCGGCGTTACAAAGAATGTCAATTTTGTAATGAAGGGCGGTAAGGTCTTCCGACATGACGCAGTCAAAGAGAATTGAGGACCTCGTCGAGATCCAGCAGCTGCTGGCGAAGTACGCCGTCACCATCACCCAGGGCGACATCGACGGATTGACCTCGGTGTTCACCCCCGATGGCACCTACAGCGCGTTCGGCTCGACCTACACGCTTGCCCGCTTCCCCGAGCTCGTCGACGCGGCGCCCAAGGGCCTGTTCATGACGGGCACGGCGCTGGTGCACCTCGACGACGCCGATGCCGACAAGGCGACAGGCACGCAGCCGCTGTGCTTCATAGAGCACTCCAAACACGACATGCGCATCGGCTACTACAACGACACGTATGTGCGCACCGACGACGGGTGGAGGCTGAAGACCCGTGCCATGACGTTCATCCGGCGCAGCGGTGACCACGACTCCGGCCGTCCGCACGCGATCGGAAGGCCCGAGGCTGATGTCGCCGGCCAAGCGGCTCCGGAGGCCGGATGACCGACCTGTTCGAACCCGCCGCGTTCCGCGCGGCACTGCAGGCCTGGCTCGATGACAATGACCTGACGCCCCCGCCCGGCGACGACTCCCTCGATGCACATCAGGCACAGCATCTTCGCGTGCTGAAGGCTCTGTACGACGCGGGCTGGATGCGTTACGGCTGGCCGGAGTCGGCGGGCGGGCTCGGGGGCCCGGAGATCCTGCGCGCCGTCGTCGGCGAGGAGATCGTCGGCCGCGGAATCGACCATCCTGGACCGTATTCGATGCTCGAGGTGCTGACCCCCACCATGATCGACTACGCGCGACCGGAGTTGGCCGCCGAAATGGTGCCGAGGCTGCTGTCGGGTCAGGAATCCTGGTGCCAGGGTTTCTCCGAACCCGGCTCGGGCAGTGATCTGGCGTCGTTGACGACACGCGCAGTACAGAAGGGCGATCAGTGGATCGTCAACGGCCAGAAGGTGTGGACCAGCTTCGCGCAGTACGCCAACCGGTGCGTCCTGCTCACCCGTACCGGCGGGCCCGAAACCCCGAATCACGAAGCCATCACTGCGTTCTTCGTCGACCTTGACACCCCCGGCATCACGGTGCGGCCGCTGCGCACCATGCATGACGTCGACGAGTTCTGCGAGGTGTACTTCGACGACGTCGCGGTGCCCGCGGACCGGATGCTCGGCAAGCCCGGCGACGGCTGGCGGCTGGCGATGGATCTGCTGCCGTACGAACGCTCGACCTGCTTCTGGCAGCGCATCGCCTACTTGTACTCGCGATTCGACGCATTGATCGGTGAAGTCAGGGGGCTCGGTACGGCCTCGGACTCCGATCTGGGCGAGGCGTATCTGGCCCTGCACACGCTGCGCTGCCGATCCAGGGCCACCCAGCACCGGCTTGCCGACGGGCAGAAGCTGGGGCCCGACACGTCGATCGACAAGGTGTTGCTTGCAGGCGCCGAGCAGAAGCTCTACGACACGGTCCGCGATCTGCTGCCGGGCGCCGTCGAACTCGACGACACCGCGTGGCGCACCGAATACCTGTATTCGCGCGCGGCGACGATCTACGGCGGCACCGCCGAAGTGCAGCGCAACATCATCGCCCGCCGGCTGCTGGACCTCGGGAAGGAGTGACCATGGCTTCCGAACTCGACCTGCTCGAAGACGGCCTTCGAAAGACCATGCTGTCGACCTCCGGCGCCGAGCTGGACGCGGCGCTGGCCGACCTGGGCTGGGCAGACATGGCGTCCGAAATGCCAGAGCAGGCGATACCGTTGGTTTTCCGACTGCTGGGCGAAACGGGTTCGCACGCATCGGTTCTCAACGACATTGTCGTGTCGCAGACCCGCGGCCGAGAACTCGGTGAGATCCCTGAGCTGCCCTACGCAGGCGGCGGCTGGGTGGTGTGGGACTACACAAGCGACACCACGCTGGGCGGCCTGCCACTGCGGCGGGTGGACGAGGGCGATCCGGTACGGCTGGTCGATGCCCGCCGGGCGGTCGGCTGGTGGCTGGTCGGGTCGGCGAGGGCGATGCTGAGCCTGGCGCGTCAGCACGCGTTGGACCGCGTCCAGTTCGGCAAGCCGATCGCGGGCTTCCAGGCGGTCCGGCACCGGCTGGCGGAGACACTGGTGGCCATCGAGGGGGCCGAGGCGACGCTGACCCTGCCAGGCGATGACAACCCCGATCTGACCGCGCTGCTGGCCAAGGCCGCCGCGGGCACGGCCGCACTGACCGCGGCCAGGCATTGTCAACAGGTGCTCGGCGGCATCGGCTTCACCGCCGAGCACGACCTGCAGCACCATGTGAAGCGGGTGCTGGTGCTCGACGGATTGCTCGGCAGCTCAAGGGAACTCACCAAGAGAGCCGGAGCCGGTCTGCGGGCCCGCGGCTCAGCCCCGCGCCTCGCCGACCTCTAGAGCCCCCTCTTTCCGCGAGCAGACGCGAAGGTCCGCCCGTTCCTGGTGTTTTGCGGACTCATGCGTCTGCTCGCGCAGAAAGTGGTGACCCGCTACTTGATGTTGGCCTTCATCTCGTCGAGGTTCACCAAGACCGGCCAGCCGCCCACGCTCAGCGCATTGCCGTGTCCGGTCTGGTGGATGTCGAACACCGACTGGATCGCCGCGTAGAAACCCTGCACGTCGAGCGTCTGGTTGACGGCGCGCTTGGCCTGCCGCAGCGCGAACGGCGGCATCTTGGCAATCTGTTCGGCCAGCGCCCTGGTCTCGGCATCCAGCTCGTCGCGGGGCACGACCTTGTTCACCATGCCGGTGGCGGCCACCTCGTCGGCTGTCATCGACCGTCCCGTGAACAGGATCTCCTTGGCCTTGCGGGGGCCCAATTCCCATGTGTGGCCATGATATTCGACGCCTCCGATACCCATGAGCACGACCGGATCGGAGAACTGCGCGTCGTCGGAGGCGATGATCAGGTCGCACGGCCAGCACAACAGCAGCCCCCCGGAGATACACCGGCCCTGCACCGCGGCGATCGACGGTTTGGGGACGTTTCGCCACCGCAGCGTGTACTCCAGGTACCGCCTAGCCTCGTGCTGGATGATGAACTCGAGGGTGATCTTGTCGGGCACCGGGCCGCCGCCCCGTAGATCGTGACCGGCCGAGAAATGTTTTCCGTTGGCCCGCAACACGATTACCGCAACCTCGTTGTCCTCAGCGGCGCGGGTCCAGGCTGCGTCGAGTTCGTCGAGCAGTTCCGGGTTCTGGGCGTTGGCCGCCTCCGGCCGATTGAGCGTGATCGTCGCGATGCGATCGCTGACCTCGTAGTCGATGTACACGTTGTTTCCTTCAGTTGCGGGGCAGCCCGAGCAGGCGCTGGGCGATGATGTTGCGCTGGATTTCGGAGGTGCCGCCGGCGATGGTGCCGCCGAAAGATCTGATGTAGCGCTCGAACCAACCGGCCCGGTACAGGTCGAGGTGAAAGGGCGAGTACGGGCCGGAGACGGCGGGGTGGACCAGCGCCTCGGGTCCGGCTGCCGCCAACGCGTATTCGGACGCCGCTTGCGAGGCTTCGGAGCCGAACAGCTTCAGCACCGAGAGCGCGCCTGCGTCCTCGTCGCCGCGCGCGGCACGCGCAAGCGCGATCGAGCCGAGCAACCGCAGCGCCTGGTTGTCCATCACCAGCGTGGCGTAGCTGTCCAGATCCAGCCGCGTCTGGGCGGGGTAATCCTCGACGAACTCCTGCAACCGGTCGGCATAACTGAGCCACAACATGTTTCGCTCGTGCCCGAGTGATCCGTTCGCGACGCGCCAGCCCTCGTTGAGCGGGCCGACGAGATTCCCGGCCGGCACCCGCGCATCGTTGAAGAACACCTCGTTGAAGTCGAGGTCGTCGACGTCGCACGCAGACGCGAACGGTCTGCGCACCACGCCGGGAAGGTCGGTGGGAATCATCAACGCGCTGATGCCCTTGTGTTTCGGCGCATCAGGGTCGGTTCGGACGAAGGTCAGCAGCACGTCCGCGTCGTGCGCGCCGGAGGTCCACACCTTCTGTCCGTTGACGACGAAGTGGTCGCCGTCTCGGACGGCCCTCGTTCGCAGGGATGCCAGGTCGGACCCCGCCCCCGGCTCGCTCATTCCGAGCGACGCGGTCATCTCCGCCCGCAGGATCGGCGCGGCCCACTTCTGCTGCTGCTCGCCGGTGCCGTAGGAGATCAGCGAGGCGGCAATAATGCCGACGCCCTGGGGGTTGTAGGTCTGATAGAGCCGCCGTCGGGAGAGTTCCAGTTGATACGCGTACTGCTGCAGGATCGTCGCGTTGCGGCCCCCGAACTCGGGCGGGTTGCCGGGAACCAGCCAGCCGTTGTCGAACATCAGCCGCTGCCAGCGACGGGCCCACGCCGGCACGTGACTGCTCGACCACGATCGATCGAGCGCTTCGGCCTCGGGTGGCAAATTCTGGTCCAGGAAGGCGACGAACTCGGCGCGGAAGGCTTCTACGTCGGCGTCAAAGGTCAGCTGCACGGCACTCCCAGCCGGTCCGCAAAAAATTGAAAGACTTCCATCATCAACAAGATGAGAATACTATTCTCACAGTGAGAAAGTTACAATCTCCGACACGTTGGCCGCGAGGGGGTCGAGGACCGCAATGGCAAGGCGTTCTCCGGTACAGTCAGTCCATGTTCTCACCAATCGGCAAGCATCCGAGCCGCCGGTGACAAGTCCTAGCGAAGAACCCGCCTGGAAGCAGCGCGCGGTCGAACGGTCGATCAAGACAGCGAAGCTCCGGGCCGCGCAACGGGTCCAGCGATTCCTCGACGCGGCCCAGGCAATCATCATCGAGAAGGGCAGCACCGACTTCACGGTCCAGGAGGTCGTCGACCGCTCCCGTCAGTCGCTGCGAAGCTTCTACCTGCAGTTCGACGGCAAACACGAGCTGCTGCTCGCCCTCTTCGAGGATGCGCTGAGTCGGTCCGCCGACCAGATCCGCGCCGCCACCGCGAGCCACGACGACGCGATGGAGCGGCTGAAGGTAGCCATCCAACTGCTGTTCGAGTCCTCGCGCCCCGATCCGACGGCGAAGCGCCCGCTGTTCACCGACTTCGCACCGCGCCTGCTGGTGTCACATCCGTCCGAGGTCAAAATCGCCCACGCACCGCTGCTCGCCCTGCTCACGGAGCTGATGGAGGACGCCGCGGCGGATGGCAAGCTGCGGCCAAGCATCAACCCGAAGCGGATGGCGGCCATGACGATGCAGACCGTCATGTTCAATGCGGCGCAGTCCACCGGCGACATCGACGACGAGGCGGGGCATCCCATCTCGGCCGACGAGGTGTGGGATTTCTGCGCCAACGGCTTCGCCGCCTGACCGAGAACCACGTTCTCTTCACTGAAGAACTCCGCTTACACTCAAGGCTGTGCCCGATCTGTGGACCGACCTCCTCGACTGCCTCGAGCTCGCGCCCGCACCGTCTGACGGCGCCAACGGGGCAACCGGGAACGCGGTGTTCGAAGGCCGCAACCAGCGGCTCAACTACCACCGGGTGTTCGGCGGACAGCTGCTGGGTCAGCTCATCCAAGCCGCGCGCCTGCTATGCCCCGACAAGACCGTCAAGTCGCTGCACACGGTGTTCGCCCGGGAGGGGCGCGCCGACGAGCCGGTCGTCTTCGAGGCGACACGTCACCACGAGGGCCGCTCGTTCGCGACGCTGACGATCACGGGCAGGCAGGCTGACCGCGTGCTGGCCACCAGCACGATCTGCATGCATGTCGTCGAGGACGGGCCCGAGCACCAGGCCGTCGCCGACGTTCCGCCGGTGCTCGGCGCCGAACACCGGCTCTCACTCGACCTCATACCGTGGGAGACCCGTGCCGTCGACGACCTGAACGCCACCACCACGGGTCCGCCGCAGTTCGAATTCTGGATGCGCACACCGGATGTCGACCCGGCACTCGCCCCGGCCCTCGCGGCCTATGCCACCGACCTCACGTTGATCGGCACGGCGCTGCGCCCGATGGACGGCTTGGGCCAACGCGGCAACGGCACACAGTTCACCTCGGCCGTCACCTCACACACGCTGTGGTTCCACCGGCCGTTCCGGACCGACGAATGGTTGCTGTTGCGCCAGCACAGTCCGCTGCTCGCGCATGGCCGCTGCTTCGGCCGCGGCGATGTCCTGACCGAGGGCGGCGTCCTCGTCGCTTCCTATGGCCAGGAGGCGCTCCTGAGGGTCGCACAGTGACCTGCGGGCAACGTGAGAAGGCCGTTCTACTAAGCGGAGAGTATAAATCCCGAAAAATGACCGTCCCATTGACACAATTGCAGCGCTGGTGACAGAGTTTGTGAGACAACGGCCATGAATTTGTCTTACCCAGCCCTGGTCATTGCGAAAGGGACACCGTGACCGTCGATACCACCGAAGCCGCCACAAGCGACGTCTATTTCGACCCGTACGACATCGACATCAACGCCGACCCGTACCCGACGTTCAAGCGACTCCGGGAGGAAGCGCCGCTGTACTACAACGCGCAGCACGACTTCTACGCGCTGAGCCGCTTCGCCGACGTCAACAGGGCGCTGGTGGACCACGAGACATTCAGCTCAGCCCGCGGCGCGATCATCGAGCTCATCAAGGCCAACATCGAGATCCCGCCCGGCACGGTCATTTTCGAGGACCCGCCGATCCACGACATTCACCGCAAGCTGCTGGCACGGATGTTCACGCCACGCAAGGTCAACGCGCTCGAGCCGAAGATCCGGGAGTTCTGCGCGCAGGCACTCGACCCGCTGGTCGGCAGTGGAAGATTCGACTTCGTCGCCAACCTCGGCGCCGTGATGCCGATGCAGGTGATCAGCGCTCTCCTCGGCATCCCCGAGGGCGACCAGGAGAAGATTCGCGACCACGCCAATGCCCAGATGCGTACCGAGGCGGGCAAGCCCATGAAGCAGTCCGAAGACGGCTTCGTGACGGGCGAGATCTTCGAGGCCTACATCGATTGGCGTGCCGATCACCCCTCCGACGACATCATGACCGAACTTCTCAACGCGGAGTTCGTGGACGAGACGGGCACCACGCGCAACCTGACTCGTCAGGAGCTGCTGACCTATCTCAACGTGGTGGCGGGCGCAGGCAACGAGACCACGACGCGGTTGATCGGTTGGGCGGGCAAGGTATTGGCCGAGCATCCCGACCAGCGCCGCGAACTCGTCGAGAATCCTGCGCTGATACCGCAGGCGATCGAGGAACTGCTGCGCTTCGAGCCGCCCGCGCCGCATGTCGCCCGGTATGTGGCCCGCGACGTCGAGATCCATGGCCAGACCGTGCCCGCGGGCAGCGTGATGATGATGCTGATCGGTGCCGCCGTGCGCGACCATCGCCAGTTCCCGCCCGACGGCGACGTTTTCGACATCCACAGGGAAGTCCGCCAGCACCTCGCCTTCAGCGTCGGCACGCACTACTGCCTTGGTTCGGCGTTGGCCCGGCTGGAGGGCCGCGTCGCCCTCGAGGAGATCCTGAAGCGGTTCCCCGAGTGGGACGTCGACATGGCAAACGCGTCGCTGTCGCCGACGTCGACTGTCCGCGGCTGGGACGCCATGCCCGCTGTTCTCAAGTGAAATCCATTCCACTATCTACGAATTGAGGTACGACAATGACTGGACGTGTTGAAGGCAAGGTCGCTTTCATCACCGGTGCCGCACGCGGCCAGGGCCGTGCGCACGCTGTTCGGCTAGCCGAGGAGGGCGCCGACATCATCGCCGTCGACATCTGCAAGCAGATCGACAGCGTTCAGATTCCGCTGTCCACTCCGGAGGACCTTGCCGAGACCGCGGATCTGGTCAAGGGCCACAACCGCCGCATCTATACCGCGGAGGTCGACACTCGTGACTTCGACGCGTTGAAGGCCGCGGTGGACGCGGGCGTCGAGCAGCTGGGCCGACTGGACATCATCGTCGCAAACGCCGGCATCGGCAACGGTGGCGCGACCCTCGACAAGACCAGCGAGGGCGACTGGACGGACATGATCGACGTCAACCTCGGCGGCGTGTGGAAAACCGTGAAAGCCGGTGTGCCACACATCCTTGCGGGCGGTCGCGGCGGGTCCATCATTCTGACCAGCTCGGTTGGCGGCCTGAAGGCCTATCCGCACACCGGCCACTACGTCGCCGCCAAACATGGTGTGGTGGGCTTGATGCGGACCTTCGCCGTCGAGCTCGGCGCGCAGAACATCCGCGTGAACTCGGTGCACCCGACGAACGTCAACACCCCGCTGTTCATGAACGACGGCACGATGAAGCTGTTCCGCCCCGACCTGGAGAATCCGGGCCCGGACGATATGAAGGTCGTCGGCCAGATGATGCACACCCTTCCGATCGGCTGGGTCGAACCGGAGGACATCGCCAACGCCGTGCTGTTCCTGGCCTCCGACGAAGCCCGTTACGTCACCGGCGTGACGCTGCCCATCGACGGCGGCAGCTGCCTGAAGTGACGCTTGCGGAGCTGTCGATCCCGCAGGGCTGGGATGCGATCACACCGGGCTGGATGACGACAGCGCTCGCCGCTCAGCATCCCGGCGCGGTGGTGGACGGCGTTCGGGTGGCGTTGCGCGACGACGGCACGAACAAGCGGGCCCGACTGGCGCTGACGTACTCGGCCGGTTCCGGGCCCGCCACGGTGTTCGCCAAGGCGGTCGATCCGGCACACGCGGAGCTCGTCGCGCTCACCAGTGGGCTGTTCCACGAGCCACGGCTATTCTCGTCGGGAGTGCCTCTGCCGCTTGATCATCCGGCGGTCTACGTGGCGCTCATCGATGAGCCGGATTCCGACTTCCTGATGATCATGGAGGATGTCGTCGCCCGTGGTGCGGATCCCCGCGACTCCACCCGGCCGATGACCGTGGAGCAGGTGGCCAACGGGGTGCGCGGGCTTGCCCGGCTGCACAGCGCGTACTGGGGTGACCGGCTGACGGGAAACCCGGCACTCGGCTGGGTCGAACCCTTCGTCGCCTTCGAGGGGATGCAGTACGCGCCGCTGCACATCGCGCACGAGCGGCTCGGCGACACGGTGGCGGCCGAGATCCTGGCGCTCAACGGGGAACAGCTGTTCATCGACATCTGGGCGCGCTACATCGGGACCCTGACAACGTCTCCCCAGACACTGCTGCACGGCGATCCGCACATCGGCAACACCTACGTGCTGCCCGACAACGACGTCGGATTCCTCGACTGGCAGATGGTTCGCCGGGGCAACTGGTCCCTTGATCTCGGTTACTTCCTGCAGGGTGCGCTGACCATCGAGGAACGGCGCCGCAGCGAGCGAGAGCTTCTCCAGGAGTATCGCGACGCGCTGACGCTGCCATCCGACGAAATGCCAAGCCCCGAGGACGTGTTGCTTCGCTACCGCGCCTCCGTCGCCCACGGGCTGGCGATCTGGATGGCCACCCTGTCCGGCGGCGATGCCTGGCAGCGCCCCGACATCTGCCTCGCGCTCGCGCAGCGGTACGCCGCCGCGTTCACCGACCTCGACAGCCGCGCGGCGATCGAAGCCATCGCCTAGGACCGCTTCCCGACGGCTACTGGCCCTCGTTCAGCATGCGTTGAGCTCACCCGGCCGGATGTCGGATCTGCACCGGTCTCACGAGGTCGTCGCGCGCAGAAGCCGTCCCGTGAAACTCGGGGAATCACGCCGGGCCCTGCCGAATGACTCTATTGGATCGATCGAGTCGACCGAAAGACCAGCGGCGGCCAAGGCGTGAGCTTTGTAAATTCCTGCGGCACTGCTGAGTTCATGGTGCACCTCGACGAACCTTCGGGTCAGTGCCAACGGCTGATGCTCACGCCACATGGTGATTTCCACTGTGCCGCACTTCAAAGTCTTGGCCACGGCGTGGCGCACGCGCTCCTCAGCCGCATACAGATTCGTCGCAACACTCAGGGCCGCCGGCCGCCGCTCCGGCCCGCCTAGCGCCAGTTCCAGATCGATGGCTCTCACGTCGAGGATTTGGAGCGGCCGAACATCATCGTGCTCGGCGAGCAGCACGGTGACATCCCATCCCGCCATCGCCCGGTCGAACAGCCAGCCGCCTTCGCGGCGAACGACGTCGACGGTCCTGGTGGCCATCACATCGAGCCGATACCTGTCAGTGATTGCGTCTCGACCGACGATCACCACGATGCTCTCCTGTATTTAGTCAGTTGCCTAATATGCAACATAGCGGCCTGGGTGGTGTGAATCAAGCGGCTCACCGCGCTCAGACAAAAACAGTTGACTAGGTCGGGTATCTACGGTTAGCTACCGGAGAAGAGATGACGAAGACATGTGCCGATGCACTCATCTGCGCGGGTGTCGCAGCAGTACTGGACGACGAATATCGACCGGTGTGGCCAAGTGCCACGGCGATATTCAGGCACTAGCCCGTACTTGAGATGGAGAATCTGTGACCATGAAGGCGCCGGCTGAGCTGATGGACATGACCGGCAAGGTCGCGGTGATCACCGGCGGAAGCCGGGGTATAGGACGTGCTGTCGCGGAAGGCTTCGCAATGGCAGGAGCCGATGTGGTCATCGCCAGCCGAAAGCTCGAGAACTGCGAGGTGGCGGCGAAGGAGATCGAGGCTGCCACCGGTCGTCACGCCCTCCCTGTCGGCTGCCACGTCGGCCGGTGGGAGGACGCCGACACTCTGCTCCGAACTGTTTACGACGCCTTCGGCCGCTGCGATGTGTTGGTCAACAACGCCGGGATGTCTCCGGTCTACGACGGTCTCACGTCGGTCACCGAGGAACTCTACGACAAGGTCCATGCCGTAAACGCCCGTGGACCGTTTCGACTGGCCGCATTGTTCGGAACTCGCATGGCCGAGGGCGATGGAGGTTCGATCATCAATGTCACAACAGCCGGCACATTGCGCCCAGACACCGCCGACCTCCCCTACGCCATGGCGAAGGCCGGGTTGAATGCGCTCACCCTGGGCCTGGCCGGAGCATGGGCTCCCAGAGTCCGTGCCAACCTCGTCATGCCGGGCGCTTTCGACACCGATATCTCGAAGGCATGGGGGCCTGAGGGGCAAGCCGCGGCGGCGGCGATGAATCCGATGAAACGGATCGGCGCGCCCGAGGACATGGTCGGCCTGTGCGTGTTCCTGGCCAGCGACGCGGCGAGCTACATCAACGGCGCTCAGGTCCTCGTGGACGGTGGCTTGTTTCGCACGCTTTGAGGATTACCCCTAACCCCTAGGAGATTTCATGCCAGGACGCATGGCAGGCAAGGTCTCGTTCATCACGGGCGCGGGCCGCGGCCAAGGACGCGCACACGCGGTGCTGCAGGCGCGCGAAGGCGCAGACATCATCGCCGTCGATATCTGCGCGGACATCGAGTCAAACCCATACCCGATGGCCACCTGGGACAACCTCGTCGAGACGAAGCGCCTCGTCGAGAAAGAGGGCCGCTCCTGCGTCGTGGTCAAGGCCGACGTCCGCAAGCGCGAACAACTATCCGAAGCTCTGGACGAGGGCCTGACCGAGCTCGGCCAGCTGACAACGGTTATGGCCAACGCCGGAATCATGCCGCTGGCCATGGGCGACCCGCAGCCGATGGACTTTCAAGACGCTGTCGACGTCGACCTCATCGGAGTGATGAATACGGTGGCGGTGGCGATTCCGCATCTGATCCCAGCGGGCATCGGAGCATCGATCGTCATCACCGGGTCCACCGCCGCGCTGATCCCGAACACCATGAACGCAAACGTCGACCCACGAACGATAATGGGACCCGGTGGCGCCGGCTACAGCTGGTCCAAGCAGTCGCTGGTGGGCTATACGCAGCAGATGGCACTGCACCTGGCGCCCAACGGGATTCGGGTCAATATCGTGCACCCGACGAATTGCAACACGCACTTGATGAACTGCGATGGCATCTACCAAGTCTTCCGGCCCGACCTCGAGGGTCCAGTCAGCAAGGACGACTTCCGGCCGGCGTCGGAGTTTTATCATGCGCTGCCTACACCGTGGATCGAACCAGAAGACGTCGCCGAACTCGTGCTGTTCCTTGCCTCGGATGCGTCGAAATACATCACGGGCGCCAGCATTCCGATCGATGCCGGCTGTATGGTCAAGTGGCCCAACGGGCCCGGCCAGTGACGTAAACGCAGGCGCTGAATCCTTCATCATCAGGCATCATCGAGGACATGACCGATGACCAACAGTCTCGAATCGTGCGCCTGCTGGACCGCCAGGACATCACCGACTGCCTGACCCGGTTCAGTCGCGGTATGGACAGATTCGATCGCGACCTCTTCCTCTCGGCGTTTCACCCTGACGCCGTCATCGCCGCCGGAGACTTCGTCGGCGGCGCAAACGAGCTGTATGACTGGGCGCGGGAAATGCACGAGCGGGGTCAGATCGCGACGCAGCACAATCTGCTCAACAACACCTGCGATATCTACGGTGACACCGCGCATTGCGAGACCTACTACCTGTTCGCCGCGCGCAACCGCGACGAGTCCAATTGGATCGCGGGCGGCCGCTACTTCGACCGTGTCGAACGCCGCAACGGCGTGTGGCGGATCGTGCTGCGCACCAACGTCATCGAATGGTCTGGCGTGCTACCGACGATGCCGATACCGTTTGCCGACGTGCCCGACGTCGCCGACAACGGCATCCCGGCACGTGACCGGTCCGACCCCTCCTACCAGCGCCCGCTGACCAACCGTCGCCGGCTGAATATCCCTAGCCCTTGAGGTCTGGCAAGACCTTGTCGGCGAAGAGCTTGAGCTGCTCGTAGACGAGTTCGTAGGGCATCCCGCCCCAGCTGAAGTTCGCGAGCATCTCGTAGTCGCCGACCATCTCCTTGCGGACGCGATGGTGTTCCACCAAGTCCTCGGGCGTGCCGATCATGTTGCCGGAGATGTAGTCCCGATACGCCTTGTCGGGCCCACCCGCGTCCGCGGCCGCCTGTCCCATGTACGCATAGGTCGAGTAGGACGGGAGTTCCTTGAAGTGGTCGCTCATGAACTCGTAGTGATTGGCGACTGTTGCGAACATCTTGCTGAAGTAACTGTCGGTGTACTCCGTCACACGTTGCTTGTCATTGAAGCAACACACGAAGTCGGAGATGATGAACGGCGGCGACGTCGTGCCGTGCACCTTCTCGAATGTCTCGCGATAGTGGGTGATCTCCGGAATCGCGTTGCGCCAGTCGCCTTGTGAGAAGCGGAGTGCCTTCAGACCGTAGTTCGCAGCCACCTCGACCGAACTGGGCGACATGGTCACCATGATGGTTCTGTCCTTGAAGGACTTGAACGGTCTGGGCCGTATTTCGGTACGGGGAATCTTGTACCACTTGGTGTCGGCCTCGACGATGCCGGTCTCGATGCCCTCCATGATGATCAGGGCCGCCTCGTCGAACATCTCCCGAGAATCGGCCAGTTCCACACCGAAAGACCGGAACTCGCGGCGGGCAGCACCGCGGCCCATGCCAAGCAGGAATCGTCCCCCCGACAGAATGTCGAGTTCGATCGCCTGTTCCACGACGCGCAGCGGATTGTTCCAGGGCAGAATCACCGCAGCGGTGACCAGGTTTATCGTGCTGGTCTTGGCGGCTATATAGGCAAGTAGCTGGAATGGATCGGGGCACGCCGCGTAGTCGGTGAAATGGTGTTCCACCGGTCCGACGTAGTCGAAACCCATGGCTTCCGCTTCGATGGCGAGATTCGTGTCCTGCATAAAGGTCTCGACATCGGGGGCCCCGTGGAGGTTCTGGAAGCCCAGATGCATCCCAACTTTCATACTTCGTCTCCCAGTCTCGTGGATGGTGCACTGCCGAAGTGGTCGGTCACGCCGAACTCAACAATGTTAGTCAGTTGCCTAACTCGGACGATACCCAGGTTCCCGCCCTCAAATCAAGCCCTCCTCGAGTGATCAGGCATATGCCTTAGACGGCATTCACGCCGTCCGAGCCGCTGCGGCGAACGTCAGCAGTTGGCTGGCTTTCAAATCTTCACCCTGCAGTCGTGCCCGTCTGCGAAATCGGCTGCCATATCGGGGAGCCGCGTTGAGCGCGTAGTGACGGGACACTCTTGCCGTCGAGGTCGGTGATCCCGTAATCCGCGGCTACCTCGGCCGTTATGAATGTGCCGCCGGAACGCTTCATGACGTCAGGGTCAGCGGCCAGCGCGGCGATGACCCGGCCGGGGAACTCTGGGGAGCACCCGACGGCCGGGTCGGTCACCGTCGATTTCTTCATTGCGGGGTTGGCCGCCAGGTTGCGTTGTGCCCGTTCGGTGTGCGTGAGGCCTTGCCACAGCGAGAGTGAGGCGACGTTGTGCGGCTGGAGTTCGACGGCCATGTCACGAGCCATTCGATCGACCGCCGTTTTGCACATGCCGAAAATCACGCCGTAGGTGTAGGCCACGCCGGTATATCCGGATATGGCGACAATGAGTCCCTTTCGCGCGGGCACCATGAGGTGAGCCGCATGCCAGGCGGCGACGAAGCTGGAGCGAACGCCGACATCGACCATGCTCCAGTCGCTGAGCGGCCTCTCCCAGAACGGTTTTGGATCCGTCAGGTCATCGGGTAACGCAAAGGCATTGTTGACCAAGATGTCAAGCCCGCCGTGATCGCGCCTGACCTGGTCGAACAGGGCCGCGACCTGGAGGTCGTCAGCATGGTCGACCTGGACAGCGACGCCCTGGCCGCCTCGCCGATCGATTTCCGCCGCCGTCTCACCCACGGTGCCGGGAAGCTCGTGGCCGCCTGTTGTGACGGTACGTCCTGTGACGTAGACGGTGGCGCCTTCTGCGCCAAGCGCTGCGGCGATGCCCTTCCCGATCCCCCGGCTGGCTCCGGTCACGACGGCGACTTTGCCTGTCAGCGTTGTCATCCGGATCTCCAATTCTCTGTTCGCCATCCCGCCGGAAGCGTAACGAAGCACTCTCCGCTTCGTTAGGCATCTGCATCACTGACTGTCGGTCGCTTGCCTGAAGCGGACCCATCTCGCTATGTTGATGTTAGGCATATGACTAACCCGAGGAGACCATATGACGGTCGTGGATCGGCTCTCGAGTGCTGACGGCCCGGTGACGGGGACGTCGGTGGCGGCCGTGGCCCGGAACTTCGTACCGCGGATCCGCGAATTGGCACGTCAGATGGAGGTGAACCGCCGACTGGATGGCGACCTCGTCGAGGATATGGATGCGGCCGGCCTGTTCTCTGTCGTAGTTCCGAAACGGTGGGGCGGGGCCGGGCTTGGACCACACGAACTCAACACGGTCATCGGGATAATCTCCGGGGCCGATGTGTCCACCGGATGGGTCACCGGTTTCTACAACTTCCATAACTGGTTCCTGTGCCGCTATCCACTGCAGGTCCAGGAAGAGCTCTACGCCGGGCGCGCCTCCGTCCGCTGTGCAGCCATCTTGTCGTCGCCTGGCACCGCGGAAAAGATCGACGGTTCGCTGCGGGTGACAGGACGCTGGGGTTACGCGACAGGGATGTTGCACGCATCGCACGCGCTGGTGCCGGTGATGGTCGACACCGACATGTGTTGGGTGATCTTGCCGCGCGAGCAGCTCGAGCTCATCGACGACTGGGACGTCGCCGCCATGGCTGCGACGGGCAGCGTCACCATCGTTGCGACGGATGCGGTTGTGCCCCAGAGCTGGGCCCTGCCGTTCGGAAGGATGATGTCCGCGACCGACCACGAGGGCACATTCCACGAAGAAGAGGTCATGCGCCTGCCGTTCTCGGTGCTGAAGTCTGCGATTTCGGCACTGTACGTCGGCGCGCTCGACGAAGCGGTGGAGATAACCCGGGAGCGGCTCGACACGGCATCAGGGGTGAACAGTCCGCCACGCATCGAGCGTCCACTGGCGCGGATGCGATGGGTCAACGCCTACCAGACCGCGCGAATCATGCACCTCTTGCTAGACGCCGAGACGGAGGAGGCACTCCAGGTCGCCCGCCGCGGCACGCCACAGACACTCGAGGAAGAGGCGCGCGGGGGCCTGCACGGCGTGACCATCCTGCGAACAGTGCGAGACACGCTTCGGGACCTCGTAGACGGGAACGGCTCCAGCGGCTACCGATCCGACAACCATCTGCGCAGGATGTCGGTCGATATCGCGATGGTCTCTACACATGCGGTGCACGGCGAGTACGACGTCCTGATGGACCGGTATGCGCGGTGGCTCCTCGGTATGGGACTCGCTCCCGGCGATCCCGGCGCCCGAATGGCGTGAGCGCGCCCACAGTGGGCTACTTTGCAGGAATGGCACCGACTCGGCCCAAAGTCGCAAACGAGCCCGATGCGCGCACGGCCCTGCTCGACGCCGTCGAACGACTCATGCTCTCCGAGGGTTACGCCGCCGTGACGTCCCGCCGGGTGGCGGCAGAGGCCGGCGTCAATCCCGGCCTCGTCTATTACTACTTCGGGCCGATGGACAATCTCTTCGTCGAGGTCTTCCGCCTCAGCGCGGCACGAATGCTCGGCCGGCAGGCCGAAGCGCTCGCTTCCGAGCAGCCACTCTGGGCGCTGTGGGACCTGATCCGCGACCAGACCAACTCTGCCCTCAACCTCGAGTTCCTCGCGCTCGGCAACCACCGCAAGGCGGTGATGGATGAAATGAAGGACTTCTCGGTGCAGTTCCGCCGCGTCCAATTCGACGGGCTGTCAAGGGTCTTGACTTCTTACGGCATCGACACCCAAACGTGGCCGCCGGAAGCGGTGATGTTGTTCATGGACGGTGTCGCCCGTTTCATGGGTGAGGAGCGCGCCTACGATCTGAACCTCGGTCACGATCAGGCAATCGGCGTGGTCGAACGACTGATTGGCCAGTTCGAGGGCAGGCGCCGAGCGGGGAGACGCCGGGCTCGTAGATGACGATGAAGTTCGGCCTGCTGTGGCCGTTCAGGAATCCCGGGTCGGCACACGTGCCATGGGATGAGTTTTACCGCTCACACCTCGATCTCGTGGCGGAGTCGGAACAGATGGGGTTCGACGAAGCGTGGCTCACCGAGCATCACTTCATTGACGACGGCTACTCGCCGTCGCTGTTGCCGATCGGAACAGCCATCGCAGCGCGCACTGAGCGGCTTAGGATCGGGACATTCCTGCTTCTACTGCCGCTGCACAACCCCGTCCGTGTCGCCGAGGACACCGCGACGCTCGACATCATCTCCGCCGGCCGATTCGACCTCGGAGTTGGCCTGGGATACCGGCCCGCAGAATTCGACGACCAGGGTATTCCGGCCCGCGAGCGCGCCGGACGAATGCAGGAAAACCTCTCGATCGTTCGCCGACTGCTTTCCGGCGAAGCGGTCACCTTCGACGGGAAGTACAACAAGCTGCGCGATATCCGTATCTCGCCACCGGCGCTGCAACGGCCACACCCTCCGATCTGGGTTGGCGGGACCGCGCCGAAAGCCATCGAGCGCGCGGCGGCGCTGGGCCTGCACTTCCTCAGCGGCGGACCCGGGTCGGCCGGTATCTACGACGACGCTCTGCGCGCGAATGGCCACGACCCCCACAACTTCAACGTCGCCGCCACCCTGCCCACGTATGTCGCGCCCACCCGTGAGCAGGCGTGGGAGATCGCAGCTAAGTCGTTGCGCTACATGGCCGCCGGGTACCTGCAGTGGACCTCGGAGGCGAAGGGCGGGCCGTCCTCCGAGCAGCCGGCATTGCCTTCTGTCGACGAAATCGTGCGTAGGCAGTCGATGGCTTTCTTCGGCGAGGACATGTTGGTCGGCACTCCGCACGACGTGATCGAGAAGATCGAGGCCTACCGCTCGCGCTCGCGACTGACTCATCTGGTGTCCGGCATGGCCTTGCCCGGTATGCCACCGCACCAGATTCGTTCCAGTATGGAGCTTTTCGCCGAAGAGGTTATCCCACACTTTCGCAGGTGAAACTCACGACGACGTCCTGATCGAAGTCGCGGTGATGAGCGGCAGGTGGGCCACATACTCCCCGTGGCGCCGCCGAACACGGGCGCGTAGGCGTTTCGTCAGACGAATGCGGGCAGCGAATCCCACCCACGCAGCGCGGGCGAAGAAGCCATGCGCGCGTTGTCGGTGTCAATCTCCCAATCGGGGAAGCGCTTCAGAATCTCTTCCAGGGCAATCCGGCCTTCGAGCCGCGCCAATGCGGATCCCAGGCAGTAGTGCGCGCCGAGACCGAATGACAGGTGCTTGACGTATTCGCGGTGGATATCGAATCGGTCGCCATCCGGGAATCGACGGTCGTCGTGGTTGGCGGAGCCGATGAGATACAGCATGACGCTGCCTTCGGATACCGTCTGGCCGTAAAACTCGACGTCCATGCTGACATAGCGGGCGAACTGCTGAGCCGGGGATTCGAGCCGCAACACCTCCTCGATGGCTTTGGGAATCAGCGACGGATCCTCGACCAGCTGGCGGCGCTGGTCGGGATGATCGCCGAGGGTCTTTCCACTCCAGCTGATGAGGTGGCCGGTCGTCTCGGCGCCCGCGCTGGCCAGAAGCGTTGTGTAAGTGAGGACTTCCGCGCGCGTCAACAATCGACGGGTCCCGCCCTCCTCCTCGAGCTCGGCGTTCAGCAGATCGGTCATGAGATCGTCGGAGGGGTGCTCAGCGCGCCAGTCGATGTACTCGGCGTAGCTCGAGCCGTCGGCAAAGCCCTCCTGCGGCGCCAGCCGCTCCCCCGGCTTCGTGCGCAGGCTGCGATCCGTTTCCTGACGGTGCGCCTCCTGTGCGGTTTCGGGAATGCCGAGGAGCATTCCGATCGTCCGCATCGGCACCTGCGCGCCGAGGTCAGCCATGAAGTCGAACCGGCCAGAGCCGACGACGGCATCCAGGCTGCGTGCGCAGAAGGCGCGGATTTTCGTTTCCAACTCCGCGACTCTGCGTGGCGTGAACACTCCGTGCAGCACATTCCTGTGCCTGGTGTGGATGGGCGGGTCCTCGAAGATGAACATGCCCGGCGGCATCTGGACGTCGGCTCGGATGAAGTCGAGTATCGCCCCACGGCCTGAAATGAAGGTCTCGTTGTCGAGCAGGACGCGCTCTACATCGTCAGCCCGACTGACGGCGTAGAAGTCGTGGGGCTCGTTGTAGTAGAGCGGCGCCTCCTCCCGCAGCCGCCGATAAACCGGATACGGATCGGCGTCGATCCCCGTGTCGAACGGGTCGTAGTACACATCACTAGGACTCGCCACCGTCACGTTCGTTCTCCTTCGAGCTTCTGAAGGGCGGCATCGCGCCACCATAATTAGTCGACTGCCTAACTCAGACCATACCGAGGCAATCTTCCCGGAAGCAAGGCCTATCCGGTCAACTATGCACTCGACCAATTTCTACGATCCACCGACCGGCGTCGTGAAGCCTTCGAATCTGAGGGGGTTCAGATATTCCTTGTAAAGACTGATCTTTCTGCCGTCGAAGCGAAAGACGGTGATGTAGCTGTTTCGATATAGCCGGCCGGTTCTCTTCTGCGGGCATTCGCTGTGGTACTCCACCACCACCGCATCGGCATCGCGTACGTCGTACCACTCGTCGTATGTGAAGTTCATCCGCTCGAACATCAGCGGAACAGAGTTGCGAAGCTGGTCGACTATCGCGGATCTTCCTCGCGCGGGCGGCACTTCCTCCACGAAGGGAAGCACCATGACGGCGTCTTGGGCGAGGTGTTGCGCGACCCGGTCGAAGTCCAGATCGCCAAGGCTGTCAAGGAAATCCCTCACAGTTGCGACTCTCTCGGGGAAATCAGACGACACGGCTCCGCTCCTATTCCGTCAAGGCGCCTCGCCCGAAATGACGGCGGCGCAGGCCTTTCGCTCGAGAAACTCCTCAAATGCAACGACACTCGGCTCTGTGTTGATGGCCTGCTCCTCGGCGCAGCCGAATCGGCTGTCCGGACCGAAGTAGTTGCCCCCGTTGATACTCATCCTTCCGGTTCGGACCCCTCGCGCCACGAATAGCGCGCGCTCATGGCTGCCGAACACGGCCCCGGACTCCCCGCATACCGAGCTGTTCGCAATCCGCACCGCATCCTGGTCATCGCCGTAGGGGATTACAACCAGCACCGGTCCCGAGATATCCCCATGTGCGATCTCGCTACCTGGGTCGACGCTGGTGAGCACCGTGGGCTCGTAGAAGTAGCCGGGCCGCACAATGTTTCCACCGGTGACCAGGACCGCTCCTGCCGCGACGGCCCGCTTCACGATGCCGTCGACCTGGTCGCGTTGCCTGTCACCGATCAGCGGTCCCATCCAGGTGCGAGGGTCAGCCGGGTCGCCGAGACGCACAGCCGCAAGCCTCTTCTCGACGAGGTCGACCATCTCGTCGTGGTGCCTGCGGGGAACCAGGAGTCTCGATATCGGCGCAGACCCCTGTCCGGCATTCGACGTCATCATGAGGGCGATGCTGGCGGCGCACGCGGAGAAGTCGGCGTCGTCGAGAACGATCGCGGTGGACTTTCTGTCCAGCCTCAACCAGATCCGCTTGACCGTGCCGCTGGCCGCGGCCATGAGGCGGCGGCCCGCCGAGGCCGTACCGGTGACGGTCACCACGTCGACATCTGCGCCGGTCGCCAGCGCGCTGTCAACCGCGGGATCCAGTGAGCTCAGCACGTTGACTACGCCAGCAGGGATATCGGTGCAAGTGGCAATCAACTCACCGAGCGCCAGTGTGATCAGTGCGGTTTCGGGCGCACCTTTGAGTACCGTCGTGCAGCCGGCAGCGATCGCGGGGCTCAGTGCGGCGAGCGCCAGTCGTGTCGGGTGGCTGGAGGCGATGACCGCCGCCGTCACGCCGGCGGGCGCTTTATCCACCCAACGTCGGTGCCGCCGTCCCATGCTGTGAACCTCTCCGAGGTCCTCGGTCATCGGGTAGGTATTCAGCGAATCGGCGTAATAACGGACCATATCGATCGGCCCATCCAGGTACGGACCTTCGGTCAACCGCCGGGTAGCGCCTGCCTCTGCAATCGTCAGCTGCCCAAGTTCCTCGCGGTGGTCGACCAGCGCCGCATGCAGCTGTTTCAGGCACTCGACACGGAACTCGACATCGGTCGACCACCCTGTGGTGTCGAAGGCGTGCCGTGCCGCCGCGATTGCCCGCTCAGCGTCGCCGACGGTGCAGTCGGGTGCATAGCCGATGACCTCACCGCTCGCAGGATTGACCGACGGCAACGTCTGGCCGCTCTCGGCCTCGACCAGCGAGCCATCGATGAGCATGCGTCTGTCGATGCGGTGCGCAGACACGCGATGCCGTGTTGCCTGCCCGCCACGTGCGGAAGGCGCTGCCGTTGCCTGAGCTGGCATCAAGCCTCCTGCATCCGTGCTGCGAGCCGCGGTCTGACACTCGCAGAGAAAATAGTTGACTCGGTCTGTTATACACGATTAGCTTGGCTGAGGTCCCGTTACCCCGTGGATGGAGTGTCGTCCCGCCCGATGCCGCAGCATCGACGCCCGTCGGTTGCCAGACGCCGTCCAGACATCCGGCGGAACTGCATTCACACGCTTAAGGAGTTCGAATGGCCTGGGATTTCGAGACGGACGCCGAATATCAGAGGCTGTTGGATTGGGCGGATGAGTTCGTGCGTGATGAGGTCGAGCCGCTCGACCTCGCCTGGCCCGGTCAAGAATTCGTACCGCTGAGCGAGGCGCGGCGCAAGGCGGTCGACCCGCTCAAGGACCAAGTGCGAAGCAAGGGACTGTGGGCCACCCACCTCGGTCCCGAACTGGGCGGGCAGGGCTACGGTCAGCTGAAACTTGCCCTGTTGAACGAGATACTGGGCCGCTCGATGTGGGCGCCCATCGTATTCGGCTGCCAGGCCCCCGACACCGGCAACGCCGAGATTATCGCCCACTACGGCACCGACGAGCAGAAGCAGCGTTACCTGCAACCACTGCTCGACGGTGAGCTGTTCTCCAGCTACTCGATGACCGAGCCACAAGCGGGCGCGGACCCCACCCGCTTCCAGACCCAGGCGTACCGCGATGGCAATGATTGGGTGATCAACGGCTGGAAGTACTTCTCCTCGAACGCCAAAACAGCGTCATTCCTCATCGTGATGGTCGTAACCAACCCCGATGTCGGCCCCTATCAAGGCATGTCGATGTTCTTGGTGCCTGCCGACACGCCGGGCGTAACAATCGTCCGCAATGTGGGGCTGTACGGAGAACCCGACAACGAAGGCTTCCATGCACTGATCCACTACGACAACGTGCGCGTGCCCGCAGAAGCACTGCTGGGCGGCGAAGGACAGGCATTCGTCATCGCCCAAACCCCGCTCGGCGGCGGCCGAATCCACCACGCGATGCGCACCATCGGCCTGGCTCGTCAGGCGCTCGACATGATGTGCGAACGTGCGCTCAGCCGAGAGACCGCAGGCAGTCGCCTATCTGACAAGCAGTTCGTGCAGGGCTTCATCGCCGACTCCTATGCGCAATTCACGCAGTTTCGGCTATTCGTCCTATACACCGCGTGGGAGATCGACAAGCACAACGACTACAAGAAGGTCCGCAAGGACATCGCCGCGGTGAAGGCGACGATGCCAACTCTGCTGCATGACATCGCTTGGCGGGCAATGCAAGTGCACGGCGCACTCGGCGTGAGTAATGAGATGCCGCTATTCAAGATGATCCACGGCGCGGCCGCGATGGGGCTGGTCGACGGCCCCACAGAAGTCCACAGGACCACCGTGGCCCGCCAAGTGCTGCGCGACTATTCCGCCAGCGACGACATGTGGCCAAGCGAGTGGATCCCAAAGAAGCGCGACGCCGCCCGCACAAAGTTCGCTGAATACCTCGAACTCGAAGTCGGCAACCTGTGATCGTGAGCATTGCGACAACAATAAGGAGCACGCCGTGACGATTGACGATGTCGTGGACGACGACCGCCGTAAGCACCCGCGGTTTGACTTCGACCGGCACACACCGGAGTTTCGCGAGCGATTCCAGGACATCGCCGAGGTGATACACGAGCAGTGTCCAGTCGCCTGGAACGACACCTATGGCGGTTATTGGACGATAGGTGGGAGTGATGCGGTGTTCGAGCTCGCTCGGTGTCCACACATTTCCAACGAACACGACATCGACGGCACCAAACGGGGATACCAGGGCATTTCGATTCCTTTGCCGGACGAGGCCGCAGGTGTGCGGGGTGGCATGCTGGAAATGGACGGCCAGGAGCACCGGACCTACCGCAGCGCGCTCAATCCCTACATGTCTCCCGCCGCGGTCAAACGGTGGGAGCCGTTCATCGACGAGGCGGTACGCGCCTGTCTGGACGAGAAAATCGAGAGTGGGCAGATCGATTTCGTGGATGACCTGGCCAACGTGGTGCCCGCTGTCCTCACGCTGGCAATGCTGGGTATCCCGATCCAGAAATGGGCCACCTACAGCGAGCCGACGCACGCCTTTGTGTACACGAAACCGGACTCGCCCGACCGCCAACGAATCATGGAGCTCTACATGGCGATGGGCATCGACATGATGAACAGCCTGACGGAAATTCGCGAGAATCCGCGACCCGGCATCATCGAGGCCCTGACCCGTGTGCGCATCGATGGCGAAGCACCGCCCGACATGGAACTGCTGGGCATGCTCAACCTGCTGATCGGCGGTGGCTTCGACACCACGACCGCATTGACTGCACATTCCTTGGAGTGGCTGTCACAGAACCCCTCTGAGCGGACAAGACTGAGTCGTGACCGGGAGACTCTGTTGGACTCGGCTACCGAGGAATTCCTTCGGTTCTACACCCCGGCACCCGGTGACGGGCGCACCATGGCGGCCGACGTTGACATCGACGGCACCAGCTTCAAAGAGGGAGACCGGTTATACATATCATGGGCCTTCGCTAACCGCGACCCCGCGTTGTTCGAGAAACCGGACCGAATCATCCTGGACCGCAAGCACAACCGCCACTTCGCGTTCGGCCTCGGCGTACACCGTTGTATCGGCTCAAACCTCGCACGCGTGGTCTTCAAGTCGATGCTCACCGCAGTGCTGGACAGGATGCCCGATTACCAGTGTGACCCCGGGCGCACCGTTCATTACGACACGATCGGCATCATCCAGGGTATGCGCCACTTGCCCGCGACCTTCACACCGGCGTCGAAGCTGGGTGCAGGTCTAGACGACACGCTCGATCGATTGCAGCGCATCTGCGAAGAACAAGGGCTCGCGAGGCCCATCACCGAGTTCAAAGGGCAGGCCCGAATCGACGGCTGACAACTGGCGCGCAACGATGCTACAGCTGGGATCACTTTGTCCGCGAACAGCTGTGCGTATACGGCGCAATCCTCGGCGAAGCGAACAGGCTGATTCAGGGGCGCAACCGCGACCGCCGCGCCACTGCGAATGCTCGTAGTCCGTGCCGCCATGGCCGCAGGCGGAAGGCATGTATTCATCGTCGCCCGATTGGCGAACACGACGATAACACATAAATAGTTGACTCGGTCGTCTGTCTGCGCTTAGCTATTTCAGAACGGGTGCGGGGCACGATCAAGGACCGAAAGGAGAATTGTGAAGGTACGGGTGGACCCGGATCGCTGCCAGGGGCACACCCTGTGCGCCATGATCGCGCCAGATATGTTTCAGCTCAGCGACGTCGACGGTAGCTCGTCCGCACTCTGCGAAGTAGTTCCGGCCGGTCAGCAAGAGCTGATACGCGAAGCCGCGCGATCGTGCCCGGAGCAGGCCATCCTCGTCGATGAGAAATCAACTTCTCGCGAAAACGCAACGGAGACAGCACTTTGAACACCAGCGAGCGGGTAGCACCGGCAGAACGCATCGCCGTTCGGTGCGTCGACTCTGACGTGCACCCGACGCCGCGCGCCGGTGAGCTGGTTCAGTACACCCCGGAGCCGTGGCGTAGCAAGTACTTCCTCACTCACAGGGTGGGCGAGCAGATCTACTACGACGCCCCCGACTACGCGCACGCCCGGGCGATGCGGGCCGACACCTTCCCCGCCGACGGCGAATTCGCGGGCAGCGACCCCGATATGGCGTTCAAACAGCTGATCATGGAGGCCGGTGCGGACATCGCGATCCTCGAACCCATCCACGGTTTGTGCCGATTTCCCGAGGCAACCGCTGCCCTCTGCTCCGCCCACAACACATGGCAGGCGAACCACTGGCTGGACAGTCACAACAACTGGCACGAGCGCTGGCGCGGCTCGATCTGCGTCGCGATCGAGGAGCCGGCGGCTTCGGTGCACGAGATCGAGCGCTGGGCCGGCCACCCGTACATGGCACAGATCCTGATCAATGCCGAACCGCGGCCGTCATGGGGCGACCCCAAGTACGACCCGATCTGGGCGGCCGCCACCAAGCACGACATCACCGTCAGCTGCCATCTCGGGCGCAGCCACCACGAGGAGCTGCCGCAGCCGCCGGTCGGCTTCCCCAGCTACAACCACGACTTCATGGTCACCTACTCGCTGCTGGCGGCGAATCAGGTGATGAGCCTGATCTTCGACGGCGTCTTCGACCGCTTCCCCACGCTGAGCATCGTATTCATCGAACATGCCTTTACCTGGATCCTGCCGCTGATGTGGCGGATGGACGCCATCTACACCGCGCGCAAGTCGTGGGTGGACATCAAGCGCAAACCGTCCGAATACGTCAAGGACCACATCAAGTTCACCACCCAGCCGCTGGACTACCCCGAGGACAAGACCGAACTAACCCGCGCGTTCGAGTGGATGGAATGCGAGAAGATCCTGCTGTTCAGCTCGGACTACCCGCACTGGACGTTCGACGACCCCCGCTGGCTGGTCAAGCACCTGCCCGAGCACGCGCGGGAAGCCGTCATGTTCCGCAACGGCATCGCGACCTACCACCTCCCCGAGACCGTTCCGGCCCTCGAGGGCCAAACACGGGTCCGCTGAGTAGCAGCTTCGGTGAGGAGTGCGGTGACTCAGATGGAGGGGAAAGCGGTCGCAGACCCTCGACCGCTACCGGCACCCGACGACGTCAGCCGCTTCTTCTGGGAGGCGGCCGCCGACCATCGGCTCGTCTTGCAGCGCTGCCGTTCCTGCACGAAACTGCAGTATCCGCCTGAGGTGTGTTGCGTCCATTGCCAGGCTGACGAGTTCGAAATGGCCGAGACCACCGGCCGGGGCGTGATCTACTCCTATGCGGTGGTGGAGCGGCCACTGCACGCAGGATTTGTCGAAGCCCTCCCCTATGTCGTGGTCTTTGTCGAGCTGGATGACCAGCGCGGGCTGCGGATGCTGACCAACCTCGTCGATGTGCCTGCCGGAACACCGCTTTCGTGTGGCATGCCGGTCGAGGTGGCATTCGAAGACCGCGCCGATGCAACCCTTCCGCAGTTTCGGCTGTCCCGAGCAGTCTCATGAACTCGTTGACCCGGCCGGTTGCGATCGCCGGTGTCGGCTACTCGGAGCTCAGTCGCAAAGGCGAGCCCAACCCGAACTCGCTCGCGATCGCCGCGGCCAAGGCAGCACTGTCCGATGCCGGGCTGACCGCCACCGACGTCGACGGGATCTTCGAATACAAATTCGGCCTGGAGTCCCCTGGGGCTCAGGACATGGCGCGACTGCTCGGGATTCCTGACCTCGCCGCCTTCGCCGACATCATGGCCTCCAACCCCTCGGGGTTGTCGAGTGCCCTCGCCGGAGTCATGGCGGTCGCATCCGGTGCCTGCGAAACTGTGCTTGTCTTCCGATGCCTGACCCGCGCCGCCGGCCATCAGGGTGGTGTGGCCAGCGGCCCCGGTTCCGTGGGCGGGCGCGACCAATTCCTCACTCCCTACGGCTATCTCGGCGGAATACTGGTGAACCTCGCCATGAAGAAGCGCCGCTGGATGGATGAGTACGACCGTCCCGAGGACGACTTCGGTCGTATTGCCGTCAACGCGCGGCGGTGGTCTGCACTCAACCCCCGCGCCGTGCTGCGTGAGGAGCTGTCGATGGATGACTATCTGTCGTCGCGGATGGTCGTCGATCCCCTGCGCGTGCTCGACTGCGATTACCCGGTCAACGGCGCGGTGGCCACTGTGATCACCACCGCAGAACGCGCGGCCGACCTACGGCAGTCCGCCGTGCTCGTCGATGCAATGACCTACGCCACCGGCAGGGGCGCGGACTGGGTGTTCGATGTCGACTTCCTCTACGGAGGTATGTTCGACTGCGCAGAGCGCCTGTGGCAGCGATCCACTCTGAAACTGGACGACGTGGACGTCGCTCAGCTCTACGACGGCTTCACGCCGGTGACCGTTGCCTGGATAGAAGCACTGGGAGCCTGCGGACGCGGTGAATTCGGTGATTGGGTAGGTGACGGCAGCCGACTCGGACCTGGCGGTGACTTCCCGCTCAACACCGCCGGAGGCCAGCTCGCGGAGGGACGCCTGCACGGCATCGGCTTCCTCAATGAGGCGGTGCTGCAGCTCCGAGGCCAGTGCGAAGACCGGCAGGTTCCCGGTGCGCGAGTCGCGCTCGTCGCGAGTGGCGTATACCCGCAGTGCGGCGCGATGGTATTGAGTGCGGTATGACCGAACGCCCTGAGACGACACCGAAGAGCGACGCCGACACGCCCGCCCCACTGGGCGGCCGCGATATCGTTTTGCACGCGCTGCCGCGGCGCAACACCCAGAAGGTCTCCCACCTGTTGGCCGGCGACCTGCGGCGCCAGATCCTCACCGGCCAGCTCGCCGCCGATCAACAGCTGCCGTCGGAAGCCGATCTCACCGCCCAATTGCAGATCTCCCGCGAGACGCTGCGCGAGGCGCTGAGGATTCTGGAATCACAGCAACTCGTGGAGATCAAGCGTGGCCGGGGCGGCGGCGCCGTTGTCCGCCGACCGGGGCTAGACGCCGTCGCCAGATATGTGGCGCTGCTGCTGCAATTGCGCAAGACCACGCTTGCCCATCTGGAAGAGGCCCGCTCGGTCATCGAACCGCCTGCAGCCGAGCAGCTCGCGGCCCAAGCGGGCGCCGACGACCTCGAAACCCTGGTCGCCCTTCATGACGCCGAGCGCGCGGCATTCGATCCGCTTTCCTTCGTCACGGCGATGTCAGCGTTCGACCAGGCTGTCATCGAACTCTCCGGCAACCAGACCCTCGCGGTCATTGCGGGTGTGTTCCGCGACATCTACGCCGGCCAGATCTATTCGTCTATCGGTGACAACGACACGGCGTCAGCTGAGCGGATCGCGCGGCGGGTGGTGGTCAGTCACAGCGCCTTCCTCGACGCCGCCCGGCGCCAGGACCCGGCACTTGCCCAAAATACCTGGAGCGACTACCTTTTCACCACCAACAGAATGCTCGTCAGCCGTAATGTCAGCCGCCAGCCAATCGACGTCGCCCCGCTCTGGCGCGCCCAAGCGAGCCGACCCAACGGTGAGTCGACACCCCGTCGAGCGTCCGTCATGGCTACCGAGATCCGGGCCCGCATCGCCGAAGGAGAGCTCGGCGAGGGTGACCGCCTTCCGTCACTTGCCGAACTGGCCGACGAGTTCGGCATCTCACGGCCGACATTGCGTGAGGCCTTACGCATCTTGGAGATGGAGTTCCTGCTCGACCTACGCACCGGCGACCGTGGCGGTGCCATGATTCGGACGCCCTCGACCCGCGTGGCCGCCCAGCTGGCCGGCATAGTCCTTGAGGCACGGGGTATTACGCTCGCCGACTTCCACCGCGCGTTGCGGCTCATCGAGCCGTCGATCATGGGCCTCGTCGCGACGCGGATCGGCACGAAGCAGCTCAGCATGCTGAACAGCATGAACGCCGATTTGGCCGCCGCCGTCGAGGACACCGCAAGGTTCGTCACGACCTACCGCGAGGCGGAGAAGGTCGCGTTCTCTGCGGTCAAGAATCCCGCCCTCACTGTTATCGCCGAGATCCTGCATTGGGTTCGTATCGGCGTGGAGCCGTCAATCACCGCCGACGTGAAAGGCCTGCCGTGGGTTGCCAGGACCAACCGCAGGGCCCAAGGACTCTTTTCGCAGTTCGTTTCGGCCGCAGCCGAACACGACTCCGCTCGCGCCACCGAGGTCTGGGCCGAAAGCTTGACCGCCAACGCGGAATGGGCCGAGAAGTCGGAATTCAGTAAGCGATTGATGCTCGACCTGATGGGTTGACCTAACCGCTCAACGACAAGCGGCGAGTTCAAGGGCAAACGAGGAGGAACATGGACGTCGGTGAACTGATCTTGGTGAGTGTGGACGACCACGTGATCGAGCCTGCGCACATGTTCGACGGCCGGGTGTCGAAGAAATACGAGGACAAGGCTCCGCGTTTCGTTCGACGCGACGACGGCACGATGGCTTGGCGGTACGAGGGTCAGGAGATACTCAACACCGCCCTGAACGCCGTGGCGGGGCGCCCGCCCAGCGAGTTCGGGATGGAGCCGACCTGCATCGAAGAGATCCGCCCCGGCTGTTATGACATCGATGCCCGCGTCAGGGACATGAATGCCAATGGTGTCCTCGGCTCCATGTGTTTCCCATCGTTTCCCCGGTTCTGCGGCCAGTTGTTCATGGATACCGCCGATAAGGATCAGGCGGCTGCGATGGTGCAGGCCTACAACGATTGGCATATCGACGACTGGGCGGGTAGCTACCCCGGACGGATCATTCCCCTTGTTCTGCCCATGATGTGGGACCCCGAGGCCAGTGCAGCGGAGGTACGGCGCGCTGCCGCCAAAGGGTGCCACGCAGTGACGTTCTCATCCAGCCCATACGATTTGGGTCTGCCGAGCATCTACCAGGACCACTGGGACCCGTTCTGGGAAGCGTGCGCCGATGAGGGCACGGTCGTCTGCATGCATCTCGGTTCGAACTCCGCCCCGCCGATGACGTCACCGGACGCCCCGATCGAACTCGTCTACACGTTATCACCCGTGGGCCTGTTCTCCGCGGCCGCAGACTTACTGTGGAGCAACGTATTTCAAAAGTTCCCAGCACTGCGTGTGGCGCTCTCAGAGGGAGGCACCGGCTGGCTGCCGTACTTCTGCGAACGTGTCGACTACATCTACCGTCACACCCACCACTGGAGTGGTACGAATCTCGGTGATCGCCTGCCATCGGAGATCTTCAAAGAACATGTGCTGCTGTGCTTCATCGATGATCTCGTCGGCATCGAAAACCGCCACCATCTCAACATCGAGAACATCACCTGGGAGTGCGACTACCCTCACTCCGACTCCACCTGGCCGCACGCGCCCGAGGTCTTGATGAAATCCCTCGGCGGCGTCTCGGACGAGGAGATCAACAAGATCACCCATTTGAACGCCATGCGGCATTTCCAGTACGACCCTTTCGGGCACATCCCGCGAGAGATGGCGACCGTATCGGCACTCCGCGGTGCGGCGGTCAACTGGGACGTCAGCATCAACTCCGTCAAGCATCTGCGAGCAGCGACGGCGTCGTCCGAGCGTGCGTTCTGAATGAAGCTGCGCGACAAGGTGGTGGTGATCACCGGCAGCGGCAGTGGTATCGGAGAAGCGTGCGCACACCGCTTTGCGGCGGAGGGTGCGAAAGTCGTTGTCACCGACATCAACTCGGATGGCGTTGAACATGTTTCAGATGCGGTCGGAACGGTCGGATTGGCCGTCGACATCACGGTCGAGGACAATGTCCGTGCCGTGGCCGACCTCGCCCGTCGCACGTACGGCGAGATCGATATCTGGTTCAGCAATGCCGGCTACACCGGGCCACCGCAAGGCGGTGACATGTCTGACGATCGACTGTGGGACGTGAGCTGGCGGCTGCATGTCATGTCGCACGTGTACGCCGCCCGCGAGGTGCTGCCGGCAATGATCGAACGTGGCGACGGATACCTGCTTCAGACCGCGTCGATCGTCGCGCTGGCTCTCCATCCCGATAAACCCGCCTACTCGGTGACCAAGCACGCCGCCCTCAACCTTTCGGAATGGCTGGCGGCAACTTATCGCCCCAAGGGCGTCAAGGTGTCCTGCTTCTGTCCCGGACCAATGCTTACGCCCATGCTGTTGGCGGATGGGATTCCCGCCGACCACCCGCTCCTGAAGACCGCGGCCACCCCGGCCGAGGTGGCCGACCGATTGGTCGCCGCGATCGATGCCGAACGCTTTCTGATCCTCGACTCTCAGCTGGGTCAGGATCTGTTGACCGCCAAGGCGGCCGACTACGAGGAATGGCTATCCACAGTTCTTCCATAAAATAGTTGACTAGGTCTTATATATAAGCTTCTATTGATCGGTTGCGACATCCTCGACCGAGAACAGGAACGCCATGGCTGACAAATTCATCCAGATCGTCTTCTCGAACCCATTGCCGGGTAGGGACGATGAGTTCAACGAGTGGTACGACAACGTCCACATCCCCGAACTCCTTGCGGTTCCCGGCATGCTGTCGGCTCAACGCTATGAGATCCGCGACGCGGAGATCTACCACATGGAGGGCGGAGCCGTGCCGGAGCATCGCTACGCCCTCATCTATGAGATGGAAGGCGACGTCGACGCCATCATGAACAAGATTCAGCAGGGCGTAGCCGACGGAAAGATCAACATGGCCGACTGCCTGGACATGTCGAGTTGGCGGCTGTCCTTCTGGGATCCGCGCGGACCCAAAGTCACTGCCTGAATCGACTCCCGCGCACAGGAACAGGAACATTCTTGGACACCAACATCGACGCCCATCGGCTGAGCCGGTGGCTCGACGAGCATCACGTGCCGGGCGAAGGCGAACTACCCGCGTTGCAACCGATGTCGGGTGGATCGCAGAACATATTGATTGCGGTCGAGCGCGGCGATCGCCGGATGGTGATGCGCATGCCAGGGGATCGGGCCGACGAACGTCGCCTGAATGAACTTCTGCGCGAGATCCGGTTGGTGCGCGCGCTGAGGGGCACCGACGTCCCGCACGCGGAGTTGATCGCCGCCGACGAGTCCGGCGACGTGCTTGGCAAGCCGTTCTACCTGATGGCGGAAATCGACGGCTGGAGTCCGATCGACGGCGGCTGGCCGGCCCCGTTCGATACCGACCTCGAGGCCAGGCGTGGTCTCGCCTTCCAGTTGACCGAGGGCGCGGCGAAGCTGGGTCGCGTCGACTGGCGGGCGCAACGCTTGGAGGGCTTCGGCAGACCCGACGGATTCCACGACCGCCAGGTTGACCGCTGGCTGTCGTTCTTGAAGGAATTCCAGGTTCGCGAATTGCCGGGTCTGGACATCGCCGCCGATTGGCTTCAAGCCAACCGGCCCGCGCATTTCACGCCGGGGATCATGCACGGTGACTACCAGTTCGCCAACGTGATGTACGCACACGGCGCCCCTGCGCGACTGGCTGCGCTCGTCGACTGGGAGATGACCACCATCGGTGACCCATTGTTGGATCTCGCGTGGGCGCTGCTCGGCTACGACGGCGAGGAACCGAAGACGGAGGGCTTTTACCTGCCGATGGAGGGGATGCCCCGTCGCAGCGAATTGCTCGAGCACTACGAGACCATCAGCGGACTGCCGACCGACAACCTCGACTACTACATGGTGTTGGCCAACTTCAAGATCGGCATCGTGCTGGAGAGGACCTACGCACGCGCCGTCTCGTCCGGTGAGGGGGACCCACGGGTCGTCGAGGCGTTCGGTCCGATGGTGCTGCAGTCGATCGGCACTGCAGCCGACCTGGCGCGGTCTCTGCCGAAGGTGAGTTGACGCTGTCGGGTGGCGAGATAGTCTTCGCGCCGTGGAGACATTCGAGGGACGCGGCGCGGTCATCACCGGCGGCGCGAGCGGCATCGGTTTCGCCAGCGCACAGGAGTTCACCCGTCGCGGGGCTCGCGTCGTGATTGCCGACATCGATCAGACCGCGCTCGATGCAGCCGTCGAGCAACTCCGCGCGGACGGCGCGGAAGCGCACGGCGTCATCTGCGACGTCACAAAGCTGGACGCCGTCGCGCACCTCGCCGACGAATCCTTCCGGCTGCTCGGCGAGGTGAACCTGGTCTTCAACAACGCGGGCATCGCCTACGCCGGGCCCGTCGCCGACGTCACCCACGGCGACTGGCGTTGGGTGATCGACGTCGACCTGTGGGGGCCCATCCACGGCGTCGAGGTATTCCTGCCGCGCCTGATCGAGCAGGGTGGGGATCGCCACATCATGTTCACGGCGTCGTTCGCGGGCATGGTGGGTAACGCCGGACTCGGGCCGTACTCCGTCGCCAAATTCGGTGTCGTCGCGCTCGCCGAGGGCCTGGCCCGCGAGCTCAAGGGCGAGGGTATCGGCGTGTCAGTGCTGTGCCCCATGATCGTGGACACACCGCTGATGGCCAACTCCGAACGCACGAGAAGTAATGACTACGGTGCGCGCAGCGAGCAGGCCGCAGCGATTGCGCAAGCGCTGATTGCGCCGACCGACGAGAACGTGCGACCCGACGATATAGCGCGGCTGACGGCTGACGCCGTCCTCGCCAACCGGCTGTACATCCTGCCGCACCGCGCCTCGCGCGACTCGATTCGCCGGCGGTTCGAGCGCATCGATCGCACCTTCGACGAGCAGGCCTCCGAGGGCTGGAGTCACTGAGTCACCCAAACCGGTCAGCCCTCGACCACCCGAGTGGTTGCATGGAACCGTTCGACGGGAGAACGGGGTGGGGCCGTGAAGCGACTCAACGGCATGGACGCCATGTTGCTTTACAGCGAGACCCCCAACCTGCATACGCACACCTTGAAGGTGGCGGTCATCGACGCCACGGACTATGACGGCGACTTCAGTTTCGAGGTGTTCCGCCAGACGATCCAGCGCCGCCTGCACCTGCTCGACCCGCTGCGGTACCGCCTGGTCGACATCCCGTGGAAGCTGCACCACCCGATGTGGATGGAGGACTGCGAGGTCGATCTCGACTACCACCTGCGTCGGGTGCAGATACCCAGCCCGGGCGGCCGCCGCGAACTCGACCAGGTGATCGGTGAGATCGCCAGCACTCCGTTGGCCCGCGACCGCCCACTGTGGGAGTTCCACTTCGCCGAGGGGATGGCCGACAACCGGTTCGCTCTCATCGGCAAGGTGCACCACACCCTGGCCGACGGCGTGGCTTCGGCCAACCTGCTGGCGCGGCTGATGGATCTGACTGGTTCCGAACAAGAGGAGCGGGACGACTACACCACCTGCGCCCCGCCATCATCGCGTGAGTTGCTGCGGACCGCAGGCCGCGACCACGTCCAGAACATCGCCGCGCTGCCCGCCCTGATCCGCGACGCAGCCCAGGGATTCGCCCGAGTCCGACGCCGGTCAAAGGAGCGCGGCGATCAGCCAGAGATGGCGAAGATGTTCAAGTTTCCGCCGACGTTCGTCAATCACGTGGTGTCGCCTGTCCGAACGTTTGCGACGGCGTCCTTGGCGCTGAACGAGGTCAAAGAGACGGCCAAGCGCCTCGGCGTGACCTTCAACGACATCGTGCTGTCGATGGCGGCAGGCGGCTTGCGAGAACTGTTGCTGCGCTACGACGGTCGGGCCGACCGGCCGATCATGGCGTCCGTGCCGGTAGCCACCGACAAATCGGTCGACCGGATCACCGGCAACGAGATCAGCGGCTTGCCGGTCTCTTTACCCGTGCACATCGACGACCCGCTCGAGCGAGTGCGGCTGACGGCCATGGCCGCGTCGCGCGCCAAGGAGGACAACGAGCTTCTCGGCCCGAAACTGCACGGACGGCTGATGGAGTATCTGCCACCGGCATTCGCGCCCGCCCTGTTCCGCTGGCAGGCCAAACGCACCGCGCACAGCGCCATCATGAATGTCGCGGTGTCCAACGTTCCTGGCCCGCGCGAGCGTGGACACATCGGCGGCGCCCCGGTGAATGAGATCTACTCGATCGGGATACTCTCGGCGGGCAGCGCATTCAACATGACCGTCTGGAGTTACGTTGACCAGGTGGACATCTCGATACTGTCAGACGACCTGACGTTCAACGACGTCCACGAGGCTACCGACGCGATGATTCACGGCCTCGCCGAAATCCGACGCGCAGCAGGGCTTCCCGCAGAACTCAGCACCGTCTGCACGGCGATGGCACCGACCAAGCCGGTCAATTAACCCAGAATCGGGAAGCGGCGTTTCTTCGCCAGCTTGTCGAGGGCGGTCTGCATCACCTTGCGGACATGGGCATCGACCGCATCGACGTCGGGGTCTTCGCCGAACTCCTCAACCACGTCGATCGGCTCGAGTACCTCCGTGACGATCTTGGTCGGCAGCGGCAGGTTGGGCGGGAAGAACACACTCAGCCCGAACGGGAAACCGAACGTGACCGGCAGGATCTCGGCTCGAAGCCGCTCCAGACCCAATCGCTTGGCCAGCCAGTTGCCGCGGGTGAGGAACAGCTGTGATTCCTGCGCGCCGATGGACACCATCGGCACGATCGGCACACCGGATTCGATTGCGGTCCTGATGTATCCGGTTCGGCCTGCAAAGTCGATCTTGTTCTCGAAGGTCGGCCGGTAGGAGTCATAGTCCCCGCCGGGAAACACCAGCACCAGCGCGCCGGCGTGCAACGCCTTCTCGGCGTTCGCCCGGTTTGCCTCGATGACTCCGGCACGATGCAGCCACTCGCCGATCGGCCCAATGAAGAGCGCGGAGTGCGCAAGCGTGAAAACAGGGCGGTCGAAGCCGAATTTGTCGTAGAACGCCGGCGCGAAGACCATCACGTCGGGGGTCAGCATGCCGCCGGAGTGGTTTGACACCAGCAGCGCGCCACCTGCGGGCGGAACGGCGTCGAGGCCGCGCACCTCCGCTCGGAAGTACCGCTTGATGACAGGTCCTGCCCACTTCTTGATCTGCTCAGTGAAGCCGGGGTCCCACTTCGTGGCGTCTTCTTTGCCGATGGAGTCAACGTCCTCATCGCCCATAGCTGCCCTCGCGTCCTATTGTGTGCATCGCATACCCACGGCGGGCATGGGGTACCCATCGGTAGGCTTACCTGCGGATATAGTACTCTCTTTTATAGAGAATGTCATTTTCATCGAGGGGGACGGATGACAGACGCGGTGCTCGTCACGGGCGGATTCGGCCTCGTCGGGTCGCAGACCGTCAAGAGGCTGACCGCCGACGGCCGCCGAGTGCTGGTCGCCGACCTCGACACACCGGCCAACCGCAAGAAGGCGAAAGAGCTGCCCGGCGGTGCCGACGTGCGCTGGGCTGACCTGACCGACGCAGCTGCGGTTCAACGCCTGGTGTCCGAGGTGGCGCCGTCGGTGATCGTCCACCTCGCCGCCGTCATCCCGCCCCCGCTCTACCGGAATCCCGGCCTGGCCCGCAAGGTCAACGTCGACGCAACGGTGGCGTTGGTGCGCGCCGCCGAGGCGCAGCCGAATCCGCCCCGCTTCGTACAGGCATCGAGCAACGCCGTCTACGGCTCACGCAACCCGCATCGGGTCACCGATGTGGTCCGCGCCGAGACACCGCCGAGGCCGTTCGAGCTGTACAGCAACACGAAGTTCGAGGCCGAGGAATTCGTTCGCGCCTCGAGCCTGGAGTGGGTGGTGCTGCGGCTGGGCGGCATACTCAGCCCGAACTTCAGCGCCCTGCCGCTCACCGCCGATGGCATCTTCATCGAGAGCGCACTGCCCACCGACGGGCGGATTCACACGGTCGACGTGCGCGACGTCGGCGCCGCGTTCGCCGCCGCCACGACTGCTGACGTCGCGGGCGAGATCCTGCTGATCGCGGGCGACGATTCACACAAGTTGCTGCAGAAGGAGGTCGGCCCAGCGCTGGCCGCGGCCCTCGGCCTGCCAGGCGTCCTCCCGGAGGGGCGGCCCGGTGATCCGGACGACGACGACGGCTGGTTCCTCACCGACTGGATGGACACTGCGCGAGCGCAGGAGGCGCTGGCATTCCAGCATCATTCATGGCCGTCCATGCTCGCGGAGATGAGCGAGAGGATGGGATGGAAGCGATATCTGCTGCGGCCCGTCGCACCCTTGGCGCGCGTTTTCCTCGCTCGCCGGGCCGCGTACCGCGGTGCGCCGGGAACCTACGCCGATCTGTGGGGTGCGATCGCGGCCAAGTTGGGCGATCCCTGCCTGAGCAACGAGGGCACGCAGAGCTAACCGGGGCCCAGCTGGTAGTCACCGGTCTCCGGGTTGTGGTGCCATCCGCTGGCGGCATGCGTGCCACCGTCGACGTGGATCGTCTGCCCGGTGACGTAGCTGGACATGTCGGACGCGAGAAACACCGCCGCACCGGCCATTTCGTCGACGTGTCCCGGGCGTGCCATCGGGATCATGTGCCGGGCGCCCTCGGGCAGGCCGTCCGGCGACACGCGCAACAGCCCTTCGGTGACGGTCAGATCGGGGGCCAGTGCGTTGACGCGGATTCCCTGAGTGGCCAGTTCGAGCGCCGCCGTCTTGGTGTAGTTGATGACGCCCGCCTTGGCGGCTGCGTAGGCCGCGTAGCCGGGTGCCGCGCGCACGCCCTCGATCGACGTCACGTTGATGATGCTTCCCGGCAGGCCCGCCGCCACCAGTCGCCGTGACACCCGTTGCGTGCAGAGAAGAACATGGCGCAGGTTCGACCGGTACAGCGCGTCCCAGCCGTTCTCGGTGGTCTCGAGCAACGGCGAGGAGAAGACACCGCCCGCATTGTTGACCAGGATGCTCACGGTGCCGAGCTCGTTCTCCGTCCGCTGCAGTGCCGCGTCGACCTGTTCGCCGTCGCGGACGTCGGTCACGATGCCAAGTGCCCCAATGCCTTCTGCCGTCGACGCGCACGTTTCGGGGTTGAGTTCCCAGATGGCGACCTTGGCCCCGAACGCGGCCAGCCCCTCCGCGATGCCGCGGCCGATGCCCTCTCCCCCGCCGGTGACGACCGCGACACGGCCGCTAAGGAGGATGTTCGACGGATCGATGCTCACAGGAGATGAGTTAACCAGTCTTGGTGGTGCGGATACCAAGCCCCGCCGGCATGGTCCCGATGATCCCATGGTCTTCGAGTTCTTCGATCTCGTCGTCGCCAAGGCCGAGCCCGGAGAGCACTTCGTGGTTGTGCTGTCCGAGAAGCGGCGCGGGTGTGCGGTGGAAACGCTGCGGTCCTGTCGAGATGCGCATGGGCAGCGTGCTGTGCCGTGCGGTGGGGTTCACCGGGTGGTCGACCCGCTCGTAGAAGCCGCGATGCACGATCTGCGGCAGGTCGCCGACGCGGTGTGGCTGCATGACCTTGGCCACGGGCACGCCCGCGTCCCAGAGGGTTTGAACGATCTCGTCACCGGTTCGCGTTCCGCACCAGTTGGTCAACCGCTCGTCGATCGCATCGTGGTGTCGTCGTCGCCCAGCGGCTGTCGCCAGCTCGTCGGTCGCCCAGTCCGGGTTGCCGAGGGTAGCGATCAGGTTCGCCCACTGTTCGTCGGTGGCCACCGCGATCGCCACCCAGTCGTCGGGTCGGCCGAACTCGTCGAGTTCGCTTGTGCGGTAGAGGTTCTGAGGTGCGGCGGTGGGTCCGCGATTGCCGTCGCGTTGCAGCAGGCTGCCGTAGGCGGAGTGCTCGATGACCTGTTCGGCGGCGACGTTGAGCGCCGCGTCGACCATCGCGGCCTCGATCCCGACGCCCTCCCCCGTGCGCCGCCGGTGTGTCAGCGCCAGCATCAACGCGTTGAGCCCGTGCACGCCTGCGTTCGGGTCGCCGACGGCATAGGGCTCCACCGGGTTCTGGTCGGGATGGCCGGTCAGCCAGGTGATCCCGGACGCGTCCTCGATGACGTAGGCGAACGCAGGCTTGTCCCGCCACGGTCCGTCCAGCCCGAAGCCGGGCATGCGCATCATGATGGCGTCGGGGCGCAGCCTTCGCACCGCGTCGAAGTCGAGCCCGATCTGGTCGAGCACCCGCGGTGTGTAGTTCTCCACGATGACGTCACACGTCTTCACCAGCTCGTGGAGTAGCTCGACGCCGCGTTGCTTGCGGATGTCCAGCGTCACGCTCTTCTTGTTGGTGTTCAACCCCGAGAAGATCGGCGACCGCTCCCACCACTGGTCCTCTGTGATCGGCACGCCCGCGATCAACCGCGTGCCGTCGGGACGCGCGGTCGACTCCACGTGAATGACCTCGGCACCGAGTTGCGCCAGCACGTGCGTGCACGACGGCCCGGCCCAGAAGCTCGTCATGTCCAGCACCCGCAAACCCTCGAACCGCAAACCCGCCCCAATGTCGGTCTGGGCGCTGATTTCGCCCTTTTTCGCGCCCATATGTCGGTTTCGACGGTAGTGGTCGGTGTGCTCGCCGAGCCGGGGGGCGGGTTGCGGTGTGCGCACGAGCGACGGAGTCGTGCGGTAGGGGGCCCCGGGCTGGGTGAACCCGTCGCGCGGATTGGTGACGAACGTTCCCCGTTCGGCGAACTGGTCGAACGAGGCGACATTGGCACCGTTTCCGACCGGCGCGTTGGGAATCCGGAATGCGGTCGACAGGTCGAGGATGTCGTCGACGGTGTTCTCACGCACCCACTCGTAGATCTGCTCGGCGTGGATGTTGGCCTGCTGGGTGATGGAGAGCTCCGACTCCTCGTCGATCCATTCGTCGTGACCGATCATGGCGCACAGGTCGAACCACTGTTGCGCGGTGCCGCAGCCGAGCGCCACCAGCCCGTCGGCCGCCGTCGCGACGCCGGGGATGGTGAGCCGACGCAGATCGCGGAACGGACGGCCCAGCGCGTCGTTGAACGACACCGAATAGTAAGTGAGGGAGAGGATCTGCGTTTCGAGCATCGAGACGTCAACGAGGCCGGAGCGCACAGCCATCGTTCCCGCGGCGGCATACGCTCCCGCCAGCCACTCACCGATCTGACCGGCCACGAACAGCGGTGCGCGGTCCTGCGCGCCGCGGCCGAGGCCGATCACGCCGCCCGACCACGCCTGCACGGTGAACTCGGTCGCCGGATTGTCCGCCCACGGTCCCTCGAGCCCGAACGGGGTGATCGCCGTGACGGTCAGGTCCGGATGAGCATCGGCGAGGGCCGCGGGCGAGAACTCGTCGCGCGCCGCGATCGTCGAGCCGCGCGACCACACCACGGCGTCCGCTGTTGCCAGCAACCCGCGCAGCATCTCGATGTCTTCGGGGTTCTCGGGATCGGCGACGACGCTGTGCTTGGAACACGCCAGGAAGCTGAACAGCGCGCCGTCGTCTCCTGCCTCGATGTCGGCGCCGGATGCCGACCACCGGCGCAGTGGATCGCCTTCGGGTGGCTCGACTTTGATCACCGTGGCGCCGCCGTCGGCCAGCAGCTTCGTGCAGTAGGCGCCTGCGATACCGACAGAGAGATCGATGACGGAGTACCCGTCGAGCGGAAGTGAGGTCATTCCTTCTTCTTGCGATTCTTCTTACTCAGCCGGAACTCGGGTGGGAACTTGCTGTCGTTCTCGTTGACCGAATCGGCGAGCCCCGCGTCGATCGCGTCGCCGAGCATGAAGTCCCCCCCGTCGGGTCGTGCGGCGCCGCCCATCGATTCGAATGCGGCGGACAGCAGGCTGCCCATGTATTCACCCTGGAACTGCTTGACGACTTCGAAGAACACCTTCTGCTGAAAGATGCTGTCGACGGGACGGTTACGGGCGCATGCCAGCGCATACTTCTCGACCTCTGCTTCGAGGTGATCCCGCTCGACGACCTTGTTGAGGAAGTTGCACGCCAACATCTCCTCGGCGGTGAACGGCCGTCCGGTGAACACCATCTCCTGAAAAGGGCGAAGACCCATCGTCAGCACCCAGGTCCACATGCGTGGGCCCCAGCCGAAGTAGCGGAACGAGGGGTGGCCGAAAAGCGCGTCGTCCGAGGAGATCACGAGGTCCGCGTCGGCGCACTGGTAGAAATGCCAGCCGTAGCAATAGCCCTTGGCCTCGACGATGCTGATCTTCTTGAGTTCCTGGAGCGCCCTGTTGCCCGCCGCCGCGTTGGCGTACCACTGGCCCATCGTCGCGCCGTGGCGGAACGAGCCCTCGGGTGGATACCTGACGTTCGGGTCGTCCACCCGAAGCTCCGCGAGCCGGTCCTCCTCCGTACCCGCCATGAAGTCGGGCAGGTCGGCACCGCTGCCGAGGTCGTCGCCGACGCCACGGATCACCACGACCTTGACGTCGTCATCGACCGTCGCGCCGCGCAACAGGTCCGCATAGCGCAGTCGGGCAGCCGACGTCGGCGCGTTTAGATGACCGGGGCGATTGAACGTGATCGTCGCGATCTTGGTTTCGGGGTCCTTGTCGTAGAGGACGATCTCCTCTGGCGACGGATGTTCGCCTGACGCCATTGAAGCCGGCTCAGGCCGTCGCCTCGACGGCGCCGTACGTGGGGCTTGACGTGAGCACCTCGGCGCCGTCGTCGCCGATCAGCACTGCGTCCCTGGAGAACACCGCTCCGACACCCGACTGCCACACATAGCCCGTCACCGCAAGGACCATGCCCGGTTCCAGCCGCTCCTCGGCGCAGGTGGTCGGCAGGTCCGCCGAGATCACCGGCGGGTCGAACCCGAGGCCGAGCCCGTGCGCGACGGGGGTCGCTGGCAACGGCTCGCCTGCCGCCTCGTACGCCGAAAGCAGATCGGTGGCGCGGCCGCCCGGCCTGCATGCGTCAACGAGGCGCTCCCACAACTCATTCGAGCGCCGGAACAACGCGTCGGCTCCGGTGACATCGCCGACCGGCCAGGTCCTGCCGACCTCGCCGACATAGCCGTCCGCCAACGCGCCCGCGGACAACGCGACCAGGTCACCGTCGGCCACCCGGCCGTCGCCGGAATCGCGACGCCACGAATGGTCCTTGGGGGTGATCCATGCACCGTCCTGAGTGGCGGGTGTGGTGATCCCGCCCGCCGCCATCGCCTGCATCATCGCGCCCGTCAGCGACCGTTCGCTGACACCCGGCGCCAACTCCGCACGGGCCGCCTCGAGAGCATGTTCCGCGACGCCGAGCGCCCCCCGCAGCACACCGATCTCGTCTGGCGTCTTGATCCGCCGGGCTGCGCGCAGCGCGGGCTCCGCATCGACCAGTTCTGCGCTGGGGAACGCCACGGGTAGCAGCTCCGCGAATGTCGGTGTCAGCGAGTCGGTTCCGACCTTGCGGACGGTCGCCGCCCCTGGCAACTTCTTGAGCACGTCGATCAGCGTCATCGGGTTCCACGCCAACCCGTAGAGATGGTCGTGGCCGATCTCGTCGGGGATACCCTCGTCCCACGTGCTGTTCAGGTGGATCTCGCCGGTCGCGCGGATCACCTCGCAGATGGGGCCGAACGGCCTGGTGCCCGCCACCCACAGCTGCGGCGCCCCGGTCACATAACGGACGTTGGCCTGGCGGCCGAGGACCAGGATGTCGATGTCGTCGGCGGCCATCTGCGCCAGTACTCGCTCGCGCCTGCCACTGCGCAACGACTTTGGGTCAGGCAGGACCTCAGTGCCCATTGGAACCGCCGATCAGTCCCTGCCCGTAGGGGGCGTAGGGGTAGTCGGTGATTCGCGTATTTCCGTCCTCGGTGATCACCACGATCTCCTCGCTTCGATAGCCCCCGGTGCCGTCCTCCCAGATCACCGGCTCCAGCACCAGCAGCATGCCGGCCGGGAAGACGAAGTTGTCGTCGAACTCCTGACCCAGATCCGTTCCGATCATCGGCATCTCGGCGGGTTGGGTGCCGATGCCGTGGCCCAGATAGAAGTGCGGCAGCCACGGCTTCTTGCCGCCGTTGGCGGCGATCGCGGCACGGGCCAGATCACCCGACGTCGCACCGGCTTTGGTGACCGCCAGTACGGCGTCGATGATCTCGCGCCACTTCTCGAACTGGGCCTGCTGCCGATCGGACACCTCGTCGCCGACCAGCCAGGTGCGGCCGAAGTCCGAACAGTAGCCGTTGTAGGTGATGCTGACGTCGGTCCACAACACGTCGCCGCCCTGGAGCTCGCGCTCCGTGGTCAGCAGCGGCAGCGCCAGATCGCCGGTCGTGGTCCACACGGCGCCACTGGTTCTCGTCGTGGGCATCACCTGCCAGATCGCCTCGAGCATGTTGGCGGTGGCGCCGAGCTCGAAGGCACGCCGGACGAACGCCGCCGAAAGGTCAACCTGACGCACGCCAGGAGCAAGTGCTTTCTGCACGTCCACCATGGCGGCCTCGGTGATCCGGCAGGCGTTGCGGACGCAGGAGATCTGGTCGGGGGTCTTGACCAGCTTCGCCGGGCCGACCACCTGCGCGGCATCCGACGGCGGACCCGAAGGGAACAACCGGGTCTGCGCACGGCGCATCGCGCCCGTCAACTCGTCGACGGCGACGGTGGCGCCTTTCGGGACCAGGTCGGCCAGCACGTTCGCGAAATGCTCGACGCCCTCGTCGAATTCGAGATAGAGCGGCCCGTACACGTGGTCGGCAGGTACCTCACTATCGGACGTCGAACCCTCACGCATCGGCATGAACAGATGCGGGTGTGGGTCTTCGGCCAGCACGATCGCCACCGGGCGCTCGACGTGCGAGAGCCCGGCGTCCAGCAGCCGCCAACTGGCGCCGGTGGCGTACACCACGTTGCCGTTGCCGAGCAGAACGAGCGCGTCGACGCCCTTGTCCTTCATCGAGTTGCGCAGCCTGGCGCCGCACTCGCGGTACATGCGGGCCATGTCCGGCAGTTCGGGAATCTCGATGGCGGAACTGTCCGTCGCCGCAAACGTGGTCACTCGACGCCCAGGAAATTCTTGATGTTGGTGCTGACGATCTTCGTCGCGGCCTCGGGTCCGACGGCGTCGACGACGGTTTTCAGCGACTTCTCCGAATAACCGAACGTCGACTCGTTGTGCGGGTAGTCAGACGACCACATCACGTTCTCCACACCGATCTTGTCGACGAGCTCGAGGCCGAGCGGATCGACCATGAACGAGGCGCACATGTGGTCGTTCCAGTAGTCGCGAACACCACGGGTGAGTTGATGGTTGAACATGTGGCGATAGGACGCGAGCATGTGCTCCGCGTCCTGCAGGGCCGTTGGCACCCAGGCGATTCCACCCTCGAACCACCCGATCTTCAGGCTCGGATGCCGGTCGAGGATGCCTGAGAACACGTACTTGGCGAACTGTTCGCGGAACGAGTCGACGTTCACCATCATGCCGACAACCACGCTGTTGTTCTGGCACGGAGTCTTGGGCGGGGTCTCGCCGATGTGGTGGCTGACCGGGACGCCTGCCGCCTCGATCTCGTCCCAGACGGCGTCCATGTCGGTGCTGCCGTAGTCGTAGATGTTCCCGTCGTCGTCCTTGCCGGGATTCAGCGGCAGCAGGAAGGTCTTCAGGCCGAGCGACTTCAGCTCCTCGAGCGTGCTTCTGGTGCCCTTCGGGTCCCACCAGTTGATCAGCCCGACACCGTAGAAGTGTCCCTTCGAGCGCTCCTGCAGATCGGCGATGTGCTCGTTGTAGATGCGGAACACGCGCTCGCGCAACGCCTTGTCAGGGTAATGGAACAGCGCCAGAACGGCATTGGGGAATGCGAGTTCCTTGTCGATGCCGTCCTCGGCGAGTTCGCGAATCCGGGCCTCGATGTTGTTCGTCGCCGCGCCTGCAAGGTCGTCGTACTGCATGAGCACGCGCCCGAAGTCGCCACCGGTCCAGGCCTTGCCCTTCATGCCGACCATGTACGCGCCGTCCTCGTACCAGATGCGCGGCGCCGCACCCTTCAGTTCCTCCGGGAACCGCTCGTAGAAGATGTCCTCGGCCACCGAGATGTGGTTGTCGGCGGAGAAGATCTCGGTGCCCGCGGGCAGGCCGAAGTCGCCCGTGGCGTGGCCCTTACGGTACTTGGGTGCGCCGAAGCCCTCGGGCGGATAAAGGGTGGCTATCGGGGTAGACATCGTTGGTACTCCAATCGGGCTGTGGGACTTGGCTGTTCGGTGGCTACCAGACCACCGGAAGTTCGTAGATGCCGTAGGCGAGCCGGTCGTGCTTGAACGGGACCTCGTCGAATGGGATCGCCAGCTTCAGTGTCGGAATGCGGCGCAGCAGCGTGGGGAAAACGATCTGCATCTCGGCGCGGGCGAGCTGCTGCCCCACGCACTGGTGGCGGCCGTACCCGAAACCCAGCTGCTGACCGGCGTCGCGGCCGAGATCGAGCTCGTCGGGAGCCGGATAAGCGGCCTCGTCCCAGTTGGCAGGCGCCAGGTCGAGGATGATGCCCTCGCCGGCACGGATCGTCTCGCCACCGATCTCGATGTCGTCGGTGGCGATGCGGCGCTGCCCGGTCTGAATGATCGAGAGGTAACGCATCAGCTCTTCGACGGCGTTGGCGATGAACTTGGGGTCATCGGAATCGCGAAGAAGCGCGGCCTGTTCGGGGTTCTCGAGCAGGGCGAGGATGCCGATGCCGATCATGTTCGCGGTGGTCTCGTGCCCGGCGATCAACAGCCCGGTGCCCAACTGGGCCGCCTCCTTGACGCTGATCTCACCGGCGTTGACGCGTTCGGCGAGATCGGACACCGCGTCCTCGGACGGATTCTCCATCTTCTTCTTGACGAGATCGATCAGGTACTCGATGGAGGCTCATTGCCCCCTTCTGCCCGGCATCTGCGGTGGCGTAGCGGGCAAGTCCGACGTTGGCGTGGTGCTGGAAGAACTCGTGGTCTTCGTATGGGACTCCGAGCATTTCGCTGATCACCCTGGTAGGTACCGGTAGCGCCAGCTTGGCGACCAGGTCGGCGGGCTGCGGTCCGGCCAGGATGGCCTCGATGCATTCGTCGGTCACCTCCTGGATGGCGGGCCGCAGACCCTCGACGCGTTTGAAGGTGAAAGGCTTGGACAGCATCCTGCGGAACCGGGTGTGTTCCTCGGCGTCGGAGGTGAACACCGACCGTGGCCGCTTGTTCACGGTCGACAGCATGTGCTCGTTCCAGTGCGGGAAGCCATCGAGCCTGTCGTCGACGCTCACGCGCGGGTCCGCGAACAGCTCCCGCGCCACCGCGTGCCCGGTGATCAGCCACGGCGTGCTGCCGTCCCAGATCCGCACGCGAGACAGCGGTTTCGTCTCGTTCATCTTCAGCATCTGCGGCGGCGGCGCGAACGGGCAGCGGGCGTCGCGTTCCATCGGGTAGTCGGGGATGTCAGCGGTCACATCGGCTGCGCTTGAGGTCAATGTTTCGGACATAGGCCTTTGTTCATTCCTCGATGTCGATGGCCAGGGCCGGGCAGGCCGCGGCGGCTTTTCGGACATTGTCTTGCTGCTGGTCGGCCGGGCTGTCGTCGAGAAGGACCACGACACCGTCGTCGTCGCGCTGGTCGAATACGTCGCTCGCATTGAGCACGCACTGACCGGACGACACGCACTTGTCCTGGTCGACAGTCACTTTCATGTCAGGGCTTCTCCGTGACGGGTGCGCGCCACAGCCCGACGATGGCGTCGATCAGGCCCGATGCAACAGCCGCCCAGCTTGTTCGCGGCACTCCATCGCCATCGGCGAAGGCGCGCTCGAAGTCGGCGCAGGTGTGCATCATCAGGTTGCGCACCATGATGTTGCGTTCGGTCACGACTTCCATCGGCAGCTCGGGCAGGCAGCGCGTGATGCCGTCGACGACCGCGACCAGCGACGGCGACGCGAGAGCGTCACGAACCACGATCTTCTGATATGCGGGATCGGCCAATGCCTGCGCGGCGAACCGCGCGTACCAGGTGGGGTTGCCGACTTGTGCCAGGTGCTCGGTCAACGAGCACACCATGCACGTGATCCAGTCGCGCAGCTCGGTCGAGTCGTCGATGTCGGCCACCATGCGCTCGAGCAGGCGCTCGATGGACGCGCGGTGCTTCTGCTCGATCGCCCGTACCAGGTCGGTCTTGGTGCCGAAGTGGTAACCCACCGCCGCGTTGTTGCCCTGGCCCGCGGCCTCGCTGACCTGCCGGTTCGATACGGCGAAGACACCATGTTCGGCGTACAGCCGCTCGGCTGCCTTCAGGATCGCCTCTTGCGTGCTGCTCGCCCGGTCGGCGCGCACAGCTCTGGCCGTCGTCACGAGATCAGTCAACCCGCCCATCGCGATTAAGTCAAGCGACTGATTTAAAAGCGTCACGACTTCGGCGTGCGGACGATCACCTTGCCCGCCACGGTCCCGCCGTCGACCGGCAGCACGGTTCCCGTCACATACCGCGACCGGTCGGTGGCGAAGTACAGCGCTGCCTCGGCGACGTCGTCGGCCGTGCCTTCGCGTTTGAGCGGGCGGTCGTTGCGCATCTGCTCGCGGATCTTCTCCTCGAACTCCTCGATCTTGTCGAGGTCCTCCCCCGATGCCGACTTACGCACGATGCCGCTCCGGATGTTGCCGGGCGCGATGGCATTGACCCGGATTTCGTAGTGGGCCAACTCGATTGCGGCCGACTTGGTGAACTGGATCACCGCCGCCTTGGACGCCCGGTAGGTCATCACACCGCCGCCTGCCAGGATGCCGCCGATCGAGGTGATGTTGATGATCGATCCGCCGGTGCCGGCCTCTCGCATGTGCAGCGCGGCGTCGCGGGTGCCCGCCATCACGGCCCGCAGATTGACGGCCATGATCTTCTCGAAGTCCGCGAGGTCGTCGTCGAACAGGCTGCGATGCATCGTGCCCGACACCCCCGCGTTGTTGACCATCACGTGCAACCCGCCGAACCGCTCGACCGCCGCGGTCACCAGCCCGCTGATCTGCTCGAGCTGCGACACATCGGCCTCGACGAACTGGGCATTGCCGCCGATGTCGTCGGCCAGGGCCGCACCCGCGTCGCCGTCGACGTCGGCGATCAGCACCTTGGCGCCTTCGGCGGCGAATCGTCGCGACATCCCCTCGCCCAGTCCCGCCGCGCCGCCGGTGACTATCGCGACCTTGCCCTCGAGTTCGTTGCTCACCTAGCTGGCTGTCCTTTCTCGGGTCACGTCGCCGAGAAAGTCCAACAGCAACTCGTTGACGGCGTCGGGCTGTTCGATCTGCGGGCAGTGACCTGCCCGGTCGATGACGGCCGAGCGGCCGTTCGGGATCTGTCTGGCGATTTCGGCCGCCCAGCCATCGGGCAGCAGTTTGTCGCTCGCGCCCTCGACCACGAGCGTGGGCACGGCGATTCGCTCGTACGCGCGCTTGCTCGACGGAAGCGGCGGTGGTTCCAGGCCTGGCCGTCGGAACCTGGCCGCTGCCAACGCCTCCCACGCGCCTGGCGCAATGCTGGACTCGTAACGCCGCGCTACGTAGGCGTCGTCGTTCGGGTAGGCCGGGTCGGCGAAGAGCGCCTCGACGATCCGCCGCATGCCGGGCAGAGTGGCGTCGTAGTCGTACAGCGCGGCCGAGTGTTCGTTGCGCTGGATCTCGCCGCCGCCGCAGATCATCGTCAGGCTCACGGCAGGCAGCAGCGGGGATTCCGAAGTCGCGTCGACGAACATGTTGACCGCGCCCATCGAGTTGCCGACGAAGTGCGCGCTGTCGACGCCGAGGGCATCGCAGAACCGGGCGATGTGCCGGATCCGCATGCCGCGGCCGTCGTTGAAGTCGATCACCTTGGCCGAGTACCCGAAGCCGAGCATGTCGAGTGCCAGCACACGGTAGTGCCCGGCCAGCGCGACGATGTTGCGCTCCCAGCCCAGGTCCGCGCTGACGCCGAACTCCCCGCCGTGCAGCAGGACGACCGGATCGCCTTGGCCCGCTTCGAGATAGCCGGTGGCGAGCCCGTCGACCAGCACCGCCTTGCGGTGGGCCTCGGTCACGCCGTCTCCCATGCGGTACGGGCGAATGCGAGCACCTGCGTGGCCAGCATGTCGAGCTGGTTCCGCACCGCCGGGTCGGCGACCTGGCCTTCGGAATCCCAGATCTCGTCAGCCGAGTTGATGGCCACCCCGAGCGGGGTCGGCCACGCGCGCAATGCATGCCCGATGCTGCGCAGCTGGCCGAGTGTGCCCACGGCGGCCTGCCAGCCGTACGCACAGCTGATGCATCCCCACGGCGTGTTGTCGAGATACACACGCGGGTCCTCGCGGAGGTCCTCGATGTAGTCCAGGGCGTTCTTCACCAGACCGGACACCGCTCCGTGGTATCCGGGCGAGCCGACGACGACGGCGTCGGCGTCGCGCAACGCGCTCACCAACTCGAGCGCTTTCGGCGTGCGCTCCAACTCATGCGGGGCGTACATCGGTAGGTCGAGGTCCTCGGCGGAGAACAACCTCGTCTGCCCGCCCTGCCGTTCGACGGACGCCAGGCAGTAGCGCAGCGCCCGCTCCGTCGACGAGTTGGCCCTCAGCGTTCCGCCGAGCCCGACGATCAGCGGCGCTCCGCCCGTGGTTGTGGATGCCGTCATCGTTCACACCTACTTGATTGCAATGGGATTCACCGGTGACCCGACCGCGCCGGTCACGCGCAGCGGCGGTGCGATGAGCTGGAATTCGTATACTCCGTCGGCCGCGCAGTCCTCGGCCAGCGCCGTGAGGTCCCAGTACTCGCCGAGCATCAAGCCCATGTCACGCAGACACAGCATGTGCATCGGCAGGAATACACCGTCGACGCCGGGAACCGGATTTTCCACCATCAGGTTGTCGGCCGCGACCGCGGCGACCTGGTGGTCATGCAGCCACGACGCGCACGTCCAGTCCAGGCCCGCGCCGGGCTCAGTGCCGTCGCCGGTCTGCAGAAACCTTGCCCACCAACCGGTCCGGACCAGCACGATGTCGCCAGGCTCCACGGTAACGCCCTGTGCGCGCGCCGCCTCGTCGAGTTCGGCAGGCGTGATGGGATCGCCGAGTTCGCAGAAAGTCTCCACACCGCGCAGGCGCACGATGTCGAGCAACACGCCCCGCGATGTGATGCCCTTGCCGTCCACCTTGTCGATGCCGCAGTGGAACGCGCCGAGGCTCGTCACGGAATCGGCAGGGAAGCCGTTGTACAGCTTGTCCTCGTAATAGACGTGGGACAGCGCGTCCCACTGGGTGGCCGCCTGCAACGGCATGATGATCATGTCGTCGTTGAACCGCATCGGGCCGTTCGTCCAGTACTCGCTGAGTTGCGTCGCCGCCGGGTTCTTCAGCCATCCAGGGCCGTACTCGGCCAGAGTGCTCGCATCGCCGCCGTCGATCGTCATCACGTGCAGTGGGTTCTGCCTGAAGTGGAACGCGCCCTGCGGTCCCGACGAGCCGAAGTCCACGCCCAACGGAAAGACCTTGCCGTGCCTGACGAGGCTCGCGGCCTGTTGAACCTTCTCGGCGTTGATGAGGTTCAGCGTGCCGAGTTCGTCGGCGTCACCCCACCGCCCCCAGTTGCGAACGTCGTCGGCAACGCGACGAAAGTCACTCAGGCTGGCCATGTTCCGCCCTTCTCCGCTCGTCGGACACATCCCCGATGACCCTCTCGGCCACCGACCCCCCGTCGACCCAGATCACTTGTCCGGTGATATACCTGGCCGCACCGCTGTTGAGGAAAACCAGCACGCTCGCCTGCTCGTCCGGGCCTGCGACGCGACCGATGGGTGTCTTGAAAGAGTCGAGGAACTCCTGGCCGTACGCGCTGCGCAGTTGGTCGAGGATGGGTGTGTCGGTGACACCCGGTGCGGTGCAGTTGATCCGGATACCCTTGGCGCCGAGTGTCGCGACGTTGGCCATCCCGTAGAGGATGATCGCCTCCTTCGACAGCCGGTAACCGCCGCCGTCGGCGACCGGCTGCGGGTTGCGCTCACACCATTGCACGCCGTCGGCCATCGACGTGGTGTCAAGCAGCCCCGCGGTCACCGCGGCGTTGCTCAGGTACTCCGACGCGGCGAGCGACGACACGTTGGCGATCGCCGACCCTGACGGCATCGACGGGATGAGCGCTTCGGTGAAATGCCGGGTGCCGAGGAAGTTGATCGTGACGACCTTCAGTGGATCGCCGATGCCCGACGACACCCCCGCGATGTTGAAGAGCGCATCGACCGGCCCGTCGATGGCCGCGACCGCCGCGTCGATCGAAATTGGGTCGGACAGATCGAGTTCGTGGAACTCCTTGAGCTGCTGCGCGGGCCGCTTCAGATCAAGGCCGATGACCTCGGCACCCAGCTCGGTGAGCTGCCGGGCCACTTCGGCGCCGATGCCCGAACCACAGCCGGTGACCACCGCGCGGCGGCCGTCATAGCGCCAGAGATCGTCGATCTGTCCCATGTTCTGTTTCTCGTCGGTGTTCTACTTCTTGTCCGCAGCAGGATTCCTGCTGTCCCATCCTTGCCCCGATTTGAGCTTCGCCGCAGCCGCTTCGATACCCGCGTTCATTTCGTCCATCGCCAGGGACACCTCGTTGGCGGTGTAGTTCTCGCGGCCGGTCGGCAGGCCGCCGAAGGCGTATGTCTCGTCGAAGGTGGGGGCATTCGACGCAGGCCTTCGGGCCTCGGCGCTCTCGAGGATCGGTTCCATCCTCTTCGCCTTTTCGGCTGCCGACTTCTCGTGGCGTTCGATGAACTCGGGCAGGACGTCGGAGCCCATCAGCTCGATGGACTCCATCGTCTCTTCGTGGCGGCGGGGAGTCAGCAGCAGGATCAGTTCGTCGACGCCGGACTCCTCGTAGCCGCGCAGGAATTCACGCACGGTGGCGGGGCTGCCGATGGGCCCACGGTCGGGGCCGTAGACGATGCTGGGGTCCTTCTCGATCTCCTCGAGATGGCGCTTCCACACTCCGGTCCGGCCCGGCGTGTGCATGCCGGTCATGTAGTAGTGCATGATTCCGAACGCGAAGAACCCGCCGCCCTTGCCGAGCCGCTCGATGGCCTGCTCGTCGGTGGGCGCCACCATCATCGACAGGTCGCCGCCGATCGCGAGGATGTTGGGGTTCATTTGCGGCGTGACCGGCACGGCCGACTCCGCGAACTCCTTGTAGTAGCCGTTGACCCGCTCGGTCAGCGGGCCGGGGCCGGTGTAGGCGAAACTCAGTGCGCCGAGACCCTTCTGGGCGGCCATGGACACCGACGCGGGCCTGGTACATGCGACCCACACCGGCGGGTGCGGCTTCTGAAGTGGCTTGGGCACCACGTTGCGCGGCGGCATCTCGACGTGCTCACCCTTGAAGCCCGTGAACGGCTCTTCGACCATGCAGCGGATGGAAACCTCGAGTGCTTCCTCCCACATCTTCCGCTTGTCCGCGGGATCGATACCGAACCCGCCGAGCTCGCCCACCGAGGACGACTCGCCGGTGCCGAACTCCACGCGCCCGTTGGAGATCAGGTCCAGCGTCGAGACGCGCTCGGCGACCCGGGCCGGATGGTTGACCGCGGGCGGCAGGTGCATGATGCCGAACCCGAGGCGAATGTCGCGGGTGCGCTGGCTCGCCGCGGACAGGAAGATCTCGGGCGCGGTGGAGTGGCAGTACTCCTCGAGGAAGTGGTGTTCGGTCAGCCACACGGTGGAGAAGCCGACCTTGTCGGCGGCCTCCACCTCGTCAAGCCCGTCCTGGAAAAGCTTGTGCTCGTCATCGTCACTCCACGGCCGCGGCAGCGGGAATTCGTAGAACAGCGAGATCTTCATTTGGTTACCTTTCGATGCGAATCGAGTGTCGAATCGGTTTTAGTGCCACCGGTTTCCGGCAGCCGGTCTTCGATGTGCTTGGCGGCGACATAGCCGAAGGTCATGGCGGGGCCGATCGTCGCGCCCGCGCCCGCGTAGCTGCGGCCCATGACCGCTGCAGACGTATTGCCCACCGCGTACAGGCCTTTCACCGTTTCGTCGTCGGCGCGAAGCACGCGGGCGAACTCGTCGGTGCGCAACCCGCCAGAAGTGCCGAGGTCACCGAGGATGATCTGGAACGCGTAGTACGGCGGCTTACCCAGCGGATGCAGGTTGGGATTCGGCAGCGTGGGGTCGCCGTAGTAATTGTCGTATTTGGAATCGCCCCGGTTGAAGTCGTCGTCGTGGCCCTTGTGTGCCAACTCGTTGAAGCGGTCCGCGGTCTTGCGGAGTTGCGCGGGCGGCACACCGATCTTCTCGGCGAGCTGCTCGAAGCTGGCGCCTTCCTTGACGATGCCCGAATCCAGCCATGCCTTCGGCACTTTCCATCCGGTGGGGACCGGTGCGAACGGCACCTTCGGAATCGGCAGATGACCCCCGACGACGTACCGGTGAAAAGACCGGATATCGGTGATCAACCAGCACGGGATGTGCGCGACACCGGATTCGTGTCCCGTGATCATCGCGTGCGCGAAGTCCATGTAGGGCGCCGCCTCGTTGATGAAGCGTTCGCCGTCGCCGTTGACGACGAACTGCGCGGGCATCATCCGCTCGTTGAGCATGAACTGCAGGCGGCCGTCGGGCCAGCACATGGCGGGGAACCACCAGGCCTCGTCGAGAAGGTCGGTCGATCCGCCGACCTTCTCCCCCGCCCGGATACCGTCACCCATGGAAGCGGGATTGCCGAAGCTCCAGTCCTTCTCCAGCACGGGCAGGTGCTGCCTTCGCCACTCCATGTCGTGGTCGAAACCGCCTGTCGCGAGGATGACGCCGCCCCGTGCGCCGATGCGCTGCTGCTTGCCGTCACGTTCCACCACCGCTCCGACGACCGTGCCTTCGACATCGGTGATCAACTCCGTCATCGGCGAGTTGAGCCACAGCGGGACTTCGCGCTCCTTCATGGCCAACCGCAGGCGCGCGGCCAACGACTGGCCGATCGCGGCCATCCGGTCGCCGAACACCCGCGCACGGAACATCCGCCAGATCAGCTTCACCAGAACGGCTTTGCCACGCCAGTTCTGCCGTACCTGGTAGAACAGCCGAAGATCCTTGGGAGCGAACCAGATCCCCTTCGGCGCCAACGCCAGCGGCTTCAATAGGTTCTGCTCCTCGTCACCGAGCTTGCGCAGGTCGATGGCGGGCACGTTGATCGTGCTGCCGAGCTCGGAGCCGCCGGGCAGCTCAGGGTAGTAGTCGGCATAGCCGGGTTTCCAGACGAACTCGAGCCAGCGGCTGCGTCCCTCCAGGAACTCCATCATCTTCGGTGACTTGTCAACGTACTGACGCAGCCTCGCGTCGCTGACGAGACCGTCGGTGATCGTCTTCAGATATTCGAAAACCGCGTCGGGGTCGGGAACGTAGCCCTCTTTGCGTTGTGACGGAGCGCCTGGCACCCAGATGCCCCCGCCCGACAGTGCGGTCGATCCGCCGAAGTGCGCCGACTTCTCGACGACGAGCGCATCGAGCCCGGCCGCGTCGGCGGTGAGCGCGGCCGTCATGCCGCCGCCACCAGAGCCGACGACGAGGACGTCGACCGTCGTGTCGAATTCGCTTGCGGTCATCGAGCGGGCACCGCCGTCCGCACGGCGAATCCCGCGATCAACTCGGGCGCCGCGCGGTAGAAGCGGCTCTCGGTTCGGTACGGTCCCTGGGTTGCGAGTGCGGCGAACGCGGCCACCCACGTGCGCACCTCGTGGGCCGAGTGACCCGCCTCGTGCGCCATCCATGACGTGGACCAGCCGTCGACGTCGGAGAGGTGGCCGCTGTCAACGATTTCCAGGAAGCGATGATCCCATTCCGGGTTGAGGGGCGCCAGCTTGCTCTCGCCGTGCGCGAAGTTGTGCGCGGCCTCCATCACCATGGTCTGACGCGCCTGGCGTTGCTCGGCCGACATCGGCTCGCCGCCGACGATCCGGCCCAGCGCGGCGGGCGGTGCCGTCGCGAGCGTCGGGACAGGTGGATCGTGGGAGAGGCCACCCGATCCGATGACGAGCACCCTCATGTCCAGCGTCGCGAGGTAGTTGCCGACCGCGGTGCCAAGCGCGCGCGAACGACGCAGCGGCCCAAGCGGTGTGGCGACCGAGTTGATGAAGATGGGGATGACCGGCCGGCTGGCCGCATCGCCGAACAGCGTCTGAAGCGGTTGCACCGTGCCGTGATCGACGTCCATGCTCGCCGAGATCGCGACGTCGACGTCCGCGGCGAGCACCGCTTCCGCCAGATCGGTGGCGATGTCTGCAGGGACGTCGAGCGGACCTGCCTGGGTGCCGTAGTCGCCGACCCCGGTCGCCTTCGTGCTGATGCAGAACGGCGGCATCATCCGGTAGAAGACGCCGTTGTAGTGGTCCGGGGAGAAGATGACGACAAGCTCGGGGTCGTAGGCGGTCACGACCTCCCTGGCGGCGGCAAGGGCGGCGTCGATGTCGTCAAGGAGATCCTGCGACGGTCCCGGAAGATTCAGGAGTGGACTGTGGGACATACAGCACAGTGTCAGCGGCATCGTTGCCTCCTCCCTGGGTCAGATGGAGAACCTTGAACAGCGACGCGCTCAGCGGGGCCGCGCGTTGAGCGATGCAGGCGCCTGCGATGCACCGGTCGGGGCGCAGGAAGAGCACGGAGTCCGTGTGGGCGTCGAACCACGCCTTGAGGGCACCGGTGCGGTCGCCGACGACGACGACGTCGGGATCGTCGTGCCCGGTCCAGCGCAGCTGCGTCATCGGCCGCACCGCAACGAAATTGGCCCCCAACGCCTTCCATCGCGCGAATGCCTCGTCGCCGAGCAGTGCGCGGGGGTTGTTGCTCCAGCACAGCACGGCGAACCCGGCGCCGAGCACGTCGTCGAGCAGCACGTTCTGCTGATCGCGGGTGTCGACGCGGGGCTGGATGAACAGCGTCCCCGTTGGGGAGGACTCCGCTCGAGGCTCCGAGTGGCAGACGGCGCCCTGCTCGTAACGCGGCATCGGCTTGAACCGCATCTCGAGTATGTAGCGCTTGAGGGTGGGGACCAGCGACGCGCCGTGAATCACCCTGTCGCGCAAGGCGGCAACGCGCCGGTTCGTCGGTGAGATGACGCGGCCGACCATCGTCGACAGATCGATCATCGCCCTCGCGTGCTTGCGGCGTTCGACGTCGTAGGTGTCCAGCAGCGCGTCCTCCGCCTGGCCGGTCACCACCGCCGCCAGCTTCCAGCCGAGATTGGCTGCGTCGCGGATGCCACTGTTGTAGCCCTGGCCCTGCCACACCGGCATCAGGTGCGCGGCGTCGCCGGCGATCATCAGGCGACCACGCCGGAACGCGCCCGCGATCCGAGAGTGATGGGTGTAGACGCGGTGTCGAATGATGTCGACGCGATCGGGGTCGGGAACCATCTGGGCGAGCATGCGTCTGACGAATGCCGGGCTGTCCGCCTCGTCGTCGGATTCGTCGCCGTGGATCATGAACTCGAACCGCCGGATACCGTGCGCGATCGAGATCGACACATATGGCCGCGCCGGATCGGCACCGACTTCGCTGTTCGGGTGCCCCAGTGGGTCGTTCGCGCAATCGACCACCAGCCAGCGGGTCGGGGAGGTGGTGCCGTCGAACGACACACCCATCAGCCGACGGGTGGCGCTGCGGCCGCCGTCGCAGCCGACGACGTAGCGGGCGCTCACCGGTTTCCTGCCGTCGGCGAACTCGACCGTGACGCCCTCGGCCGTTTCGGTGCAGTTCTCCATCTGGTGGCCCCACCGGACCTCGACGTTGTCGAAGCGATCGAGGCCTGCGTACAGTTCGGCGTCCACCATGGGCTGGACGAAGCCGTTGCGCTTGGGCCATCCGAAGCGGGCATCCGGCGGCGCCATCTCCGCGAGCAGCTTCCGCTTCGCGTCGAAGAACCGCAGGATCTGGTTGGGCACCGTGTGGGGCAGGATCTGGTCCACCAACCCGATCGACTGGAACGTCCGAAGCGCCTCGTCGTCCAGCCCGACCCCGCGTGGATAGTCGATGAGGCTGTCTCGCTCGTCCACCACCAGTGTGTGAACGCCCTGCAACCCAAGGATATTGGCAAGGGTGAGCCCCACGGGCCCTGCCCCGACGATGACGATGTCGGGGCTCGCCCCGGTGACGATGTCCCGCTTTTCGGCCACGGTCATCGCCCCAACAGGAAGTCCAGATGGAGCCGGTTGAAGGTCTTCGGATCCTCGTACTGCGGCCAGTGCCCGCAACCCGGCATCACCTCGAACCGCGCACCGGGGATCATCGACGCGATTCGCCTGCCCTCGGTGACATCGGCGGTGGGGTCATCGCTCGTCCACACCACGAGTGTCGGCGCCGTGATCGCCCCGTACTCCTTGGCGCCGAGCAGGTTTCGCGCCCGGATCTCCGGGTCCTGGAGCGCCATGATGTCACGCATCGCATTGACGAAGCCGGGCTGGCGGTAGATCCGCTGCCTGCTGGCGACGATGTCGTCGTAGTCCTTGGACTTGTCGGCCATCAGCCATTTGATCCGGGCCTGCACGGTCTCCCAGGTCGGCGCTTCGACCGCGGCCATCGACAGCGTGATGATCCGCTTCATCACCTCCGGGTCGGCCTGCGACCCGCCCGCCGTGTTGAGCACCAGCCGGTCGATGCGGTCGGGGTGGTCGATGGCGGCGCGCGAGGCCACCCATCCGCCGAGCGACTCCCCGCTCAGGTGCACACGTTCGGCGCCGATCGCGTCGAAGAACGCCATCAGGTGCGAAACGTAGTGGCCGACCTCGAGGGGGTGGCCGGGCTTGTCGGTGTAGCCGTGCCCGAGCATGTCGATCGCCCAGGTGGAGAAGTGCTCGGCATGCGCCTCGAGGTTGCGGACGTAAGCCTCGGCGTGGCCGCCGGACCCGTGCAGCAGCACCAGCGTCGGCTTGCTTGCGTCGCCCGCGTGCAGGTACCGCGTGCGCACGCCGCCGGCGTCGAGGTAGCCCTGCGAGAACGCGACGCCCTGGAGATCGCTCCAGACGCTTTCGTGCTCCGACACCCCGTCACCTCTCTCGACGACGAGAACTCAATTCTCGTGATTTGTAAGCACTCTGCTCATTTATCGCACATACACGTGCACTATAGTCAGAGCATCACTCTCAGGAATGGGTCTGTCAAGGAGGGCGCGATGGCGCAGGCCGCCGCAGGCACCGGAGGTAACGGTGCGCCCGGTTCGCAAACCCTGGCAAGGGGTCTTTCGGCGCTGCAGCTCGTCGCCGCATCCCCGGCCGGCCTGACGGCCCAGCAGGTCGCAGACGACATCGGAGTGCACCGAACCATCGCCTATCGCCTGCTCACCACTCTCGCTCAGTACCGGTTCGTGGCCAAGGGCGAAGACGGTCGGTACCGCTCGGCGTCAGCGCTCGCCGTGCTGGGCGCGTCGTTCGACAACAACGTCCGGCAGCTGAGCCTGCCGACCCTGCGGGGGCTGGCAGACGAGCTCGGCACCACGGTGTCGCTGCTCATCGCCGAGGGCGACCAGCAGGTCGCCATTGCGGTGATCGTTCCGACGAACGTCTTCTACCAACTGGCGTTCCATGAGGGCAGCCGCTACCCGTTGGAGCGCGGGGCGGCGGGAATCGCACTGCTGGCCAGCATGCCTCCGCGGCCGGGCGAACGGGACCTGGTCCCCCAAACCCGCAAACAGGGATGGGTCATCACACACGGCGAGATCGAGCCGAACACTTTCGGGCTCGCGGTCCCCGTCCGACGGAGTCCGCCGTCGCCACCGACGTGTATCAACCTCATCTCCCACCGGGAGGATGTGGTGATGGACGGCAGGGACTCAGTCATCAAGGCGGCCAACGAATTATCCGCGATCCTCGCGTGAGGGTCCGTCAGCGGGAAGGGTGAGCAACGGTGACCGATTGGGACAATGAAGTCGACGTCGTCGTGCTGGGCAGCGGCGGCGCAGGCCTGACGGCCGCCCTGACCGCCGCGGCGAGCGGCGCGTCGGTGCAGGTCTACGAGAAGGCCGCGACGGTGGGCGGCACCACCGCGGTGTCCGGCGGCATCGTGTGGATACCCGCGCATCGCCGCTCGCCGGAGGGCGAACTGACGGAAGCAGACGCGCTGCGATATCTCGAGGCGCAGTCGCTGGGCGTGATGGATCGCGAACTCGTCGAGACATTCGTGCACACCGGCCCTACGATGCTCGACTTCGTGGAGGAGCACAGCGAGCTGCAGTTCGAGATCGCCGAGGGGTTTCCGGACTACAAGCCCGAACTGCCGGGTGGGCGGCCGACGGGCGGGCGCTCTCTGAACGCCAAGCCATTCGACCTGGCCCGGCTCGGTGAATGGAAAGACCGGATCATGTCGTTTCCCGCCGACTTCAGCAATGTCGGCATCGACGCCGAGACGCGGGCCAGGATCCACGCCGCCGTCGACGACAAGGACGGTGACTACTGCGTGGCGGGCACCGCGCTGATCGCCGGGCTGCTGAAGGGCCTGCTCGATCTCGGCGTGACTCCACTCACCGAGGCAAGGGCGCTTGAGCTCATTGCCGATGACGGCGCCATCGTCGGCGTGCGAGTCGCTCATGGTGGCAAGGAGTTTCGCATCAGAGCCCATGCCGGCGTTGTGCTCGGCACCGGCGGGTTCGAATGGGACGACGCGCTGGTCGAGGCGTTCCTGCGCGGGCCGATGCGCGGGCCGGTGTCACCACCCAACAACACCGGCGACGGCCTGCGGATGGCGATGGCGCACGGCGCCGAACTGGCGAACATGGGCGAGGCGTGGTGGGTGCCGATCATCCAGATTCCCGGCGACACATTCGAGGGCAAGCCACGCAGTCGAAGCGTGCGGCTCGAACGCACCAGGCCGAGAAGCATCATCGTCAACCGTGCAGGCAAGCGATTCCTCAACGAGGCAGGCGAATACAACTCGATGGCGGGCCCGTTCCACCACCTCGACCCCCGCCACGGCTACCTCAACGACCCGGCCTGGATCGTCTTCGACGACCAACACCTCAAGCGATACGGGTTCCTCGGTGTGGAGCCCGACGGCCCCGTGCCGCCGTGGTTCTGCCAGTCGAGGGATCTTGCCGAGTTGGGCGAGAAGACGGGTATCGACGCCGAGGGCCTGGCGCGGACGCTGGACGCGTGGAACGAGAACGTCGCAGACGAACACGATCCCGAGTTCGACCGAGGCTCGAGCGCCTACGACGGATATTGGGGCGACAACGACGCCGCGACAACCGCTGGAAAGACCCTCGGCCCGATCGACACCGCTCCGTACTACGCGGTCCCGGTGACGGTGGGCGCGATGGGAACCAAGGGCGGTCCGCGCACGGATCGCGACGGCCGCGTGCTGCATGTCAGCGGCGAGCCGATTCCGGGGCTCTATGCCGCGGGCAATGCGATGGCGGGTGCGACCGGCAAGGCCTACGGCGGTGCAGGCGGAACCATCGGCCCGGCAATGGTTTTCGGTTTCCGGGCCGGATACGCGGCAGCGACGGGGAAGTCTGCCGACTGAGGATCTACCCCGAGATCTCGATGCCGTCGTAGCCGGCAAGCATGTCGGGGTCTGGGAGAGCCATCTGCAGGTAGACGTCGATGCGGGTGATCTTGCCGGAGCCGTTGAACTCGTAGGTCGAGATCGAGTTCACCGAGTTGCTGAAATCGCCTATCCTGCTGCGCTCCTCGAGTTCGAGGAACACGACGTTGTCGGCCTCGGTGACCCGCTTGAACGAGCAGTCCCACTCCGATGAGGACGCCCAGTTGGTCAGGAAGCCGACATATTCCGGCCAGGTCATCACCTCTTTGAAGTTGCCCACACGGACGAAGGCGTCGGAGTCGATCAACTCGGCCAGCGGTGCCCAGCTGTCGACGGTGAAGCCGGGCTGCTTCGCCGCATCCACAAGCCGCTTCGTGTTCAGGCAATAATCGAGCACGGTGCGGCAATGCCCGTCGTAATCGTCGACGATCTCGTTGACGTCTCGCATGGCCATCAGACCGTCACCCCCTCTTCCTCGAGTCGTCGCTCCAGCGCCTCGACGTACTCAGACGTCCCGTGGAAGGGTCCGTGCACGCCGATGGCGACGTCGAGGAAGGCGCTGTACTCCTCGTTGACGTGGGTTTCCCACCGGGTCACCTCACCGTCGTGGTTTGTCTCCACGAAACTGTAGGAATGGAAACCCATTTCGATGCCGTCCTTGGTGCTCCCCTGCCAACGGGTCTTCATGACGAAGCCGTTGTCGGCGGGCCAGTACCTGAAGTCCGCCGGCCTCCAGTCCGGGAAGCGCAGCGAATAGACCTTCGCCTCCATGGTGGATGCCCGCGCCGACTCCTCCGGGAATTCACTGAGCTTGTAGGCTTCGTCGCCGGTGAAGTAGGGCGAGACGTAGACCGCGTCGTCGGCGAACTTCCACACGTCCACGAACGCCTCGCCGTCCTGGATTCCCTGGCGCAGGTAGGCGTCGCCGTACGCGTTCGCCATTCGCGTGTGCAGCGCGATGCGGTTTTCGAGGTTCACTGGCGCCCTTCCATATAGCGGTCGATGACGGAGTGATAATGCGCAATCACCACTTCCTCTTTCACCAACGACATGTGGTCGAGACGGCTGTTGCGCAGACCAAGCTGTTGACGCGGCATCTGGACGTAGTCCTGATGAAGCGCCTCGAAGTACTTGTAGCTACCCGGCTCGTCGACCTCGACCAGGTCGACCTTGAAGGAATCCCGCATCTCCGGGGGCAGGTACATGTAGCTGGCGACGTGCCAGATGCAGCGGTTGGGATCTCCGTCGGGATGTGGCACCGCCATGATGACGTGGCATTCCCCGGCGCGAATCGTCATGAAGTAGTTCGGGAAGAGCACCCATCCGTGGTTGTCGCTCATCTGGGCGTCGGTCAATCCGCTGACGTCCAAACCCATTCCGGTGAGGGTGTCGCGCGTCGCCTGCTGCAGCAGAGCGCGGGCGCTGACGCCATCGGGGAAGTCCACGGACCCGTCGTCGGCGCGGTACTCCTTGACGAGCTCTTCGAATCGCGGCAGCACCGCGACAGTCGACGGGAAGGTCTCCGGCAGCGCCATGATCCCCTCGACCTGCTTCTCCGAGCTCGCGCCCTGCACCTCGAAGGGAGCCATTGCCACGCTGTGGTTCTCGAAGAACTTGTATCGGCTCGTGGCGGGATCGATCGCGATCACGCTGAGTAACTGCGGATGGATACCGTTGATGTGGTAGCCCTCCTCGAAAGCGTCCATGACCACTTTCCAGTTGCAGTCCACGGGCTCACGGACATTCATCACCGTCACCATCTCGTCCAGGTGGTAGGGCGCCAGCATCTCCGCGATCTCGTCGCCGATCCACTCTGACAGCGGCGCGGCGTTCGGGTCGGGGTTGATGAAGATGAAGCCGGCGAACGAGTCGACGGGAATCTCGTGCAGGGAGTTCTCGTCTTTGTCGATCTGGCCGGCTAGATCCTCACGAAGAACACCGCGCAATCGCCCTTCGAGGTCGTAGGACCAGAGGTGGTACTGGCAGAGGAACCCACGCTTGACGTTCCCCGTTCCGCCTGTGCAAAGCACATTGCCGCGGTGCCTGCAGGCGTTGACGAAGCCTCGGAGCTTCTCGTCCTTGCCTCGCACGATCACGTACGACTGGTCGAAGATTCGGTACTCCTTCCAATCGCCGACCTTGGGCAGTTCGTCGACCCTGCCCGCGATCTGCCAGACGCGCATCCAGATCGCTTCCCGTTCGCGCTCTTGGTACTCGCGCGAGGTGTAGCGATCCGTCGCGATTCGCGTGTTGAAGGTGTCCGGACCGATGTCCGCCAGACCTGTCGCTGTATCCACCCACTCGCCGGGTCGTGCCGCTGTTGTCATCGCTGCATTCCTTCCAGTCCGGAGATGGCGGTTTCGCCCGCGCTTGTGCTCCACCTTGCTGTGGCCGGCGCCACTAATATACAGGTATGTATGTTAGATACAAGAATGAATATATGCGGTGTGCTGGCCGAAGTGAGGAGAGAGCATGTCCAACGGTCTCGTAGTGTCCACGGCGAGCCGGCGCCGTGGGCCCGAGCACTACCGGGTCGACGTGGTGGCCCACAGTGTCGCCGATGTCGTCCGTTGCGCCGGTGGCTGGATCTTCGACCGCGCCATGCAGGGCTGGGCGGTCAATGTTGTCGTACCCCAGCCCTGCGAAACCCGGGCGATAGAGATACTCGGCGCCACCGTCAACGAGCCACTGAGTCCCGGACACTCTGCGCCACAGGTCTTTCTGGACGAAGCAGCAGGAACCGAGGTCATCAAGCATCGCCTCAGTGCGGCTGCTCGTGTTTTCAAGGCACAGGCCCTCATCGCCGCGCGGCTCGCGCCCACCACGGATGCCTGTGAAACACTCTCTGCGAGCACACTATCGGCGGCCGTCAAGATAAAAGTCATTGATTGTCAGTCGGTTACGGCAGTGCTGCGGTCATGAGTAACTTGCGGCGCCCCTCGGGTCAACGGATGTGGGAGAATCAACGCGTGCCGGAGCGTTGGACCAGAGAACGGCGTGTCACCCACACTCGTAACCTGTTGCTCGATGCCGCCGAAAAGCTGTTCGCCGAGCGAGGTTTGGGAGGCGCTTCCCTGGAGGACATCGCCGATGCGGCCGGCTACACGCGGGGTGCCATCTACGCGCACTTCGGCAGCAAGGAAGAGCTCTTCCTGTCTGTCATCGAGCGCGAGCGGCAGCGGTTCCTCGACGGCTTCGCCGATGTGATTTCGTCATTTCACCACATCAGCGACCTGAATCTGGACGAGCTTTCGCTGCGGTGGCGCGAGCTGATGAGCGGCGACGCCGAGCAGGCAGCGGCCCTCGGCTATGAGTTCACCTTGTACCTGGTGCGCCATCCCGAGGCTCGCGAACGCGTCGCCGCGCAGCGTCTGGAAACAGTCAGGTGGCTCGCCGACTACATCGCCGAAGGGGCCAAGCGAATCGGCGGTACGTTGACTGTTGCTCCCGAGACATTGGCGCGTGTCATCCTCGCCACCAATGAGGGCGTCACGCTCAACAGCCACGTCGACGGCGAGGACCTCTACCGACCGTTCATGGAGTTGATCATCGCGAGCATTCGCCCGTAGTCCGCGTGACGGTCACTCACATTGCGCGCACGGGCACGTTGCACCAGCCCAACACGTTCGTCATGTGCACCCGCTGCAGCCCGGACCGGTCGACGTCGTACCGCGGAATCAGGTCGAGCAGCGTGTCCAGCGCCATCCGGCCTTCCATCCTGGCAAGCGCGGCGCCGAGGCAGCTGTGGATGCCGTAGCCGAAGTTCAGGTTGTACCCAACCTTGCGCTCGCGATCGATGTCGAAGCGGTCGGCGTCGGGGAAGAACCGTTCGTCGCGGCTCGCCGACCCGTTGATCAGCAGGACGGGATCGCCCTCCGGAATCGTCTTGCCGTGCAGCGCGACATCGCGTGTGGTGGTGCGGACTTGGTACTGCGAAGGCCCTTCGTAGCGCAGCAGCTCCTCGAATGCGGCGGGTATCTTGCTGCGGTCGTCCTGCAACTTCCGCCACTGGTCGGGGTTGTCGGCGAACACCACGACGGCGTTGCCGACGAGCTTCGTCACCGTCTCGGCGCCCGCACCGCCGAGCATGGTGGCGAACCCGGTGATCTCGATGTCGTCGAGCCGCCGGGTCTCCCCGTCTACGGTGACCTCCGCCTCGGTGAGCCTGCTGATCATGTCGTCTTGTGGCTTCTTGCGGCGTTCCTGAATGAGCTCGTAGTAATAGGCGGCGGACTTCATCACCGCCTCCATGCCCTCGGGCGACGTACCCATCTGGCCCGGCTGCCGTTCCAGGCTCACGTCGAGCCAGAGTCGCAGTTGCTGCCTGTCGGCGGCGGGCACACCGAGCATCGAGGTGATGATCTCGACAGGGAACAGCGCGGCGAAGTCGGCGACCGCGTCGAACGACGACGGATCGAGTTGGCTCACATAGCGATCGATGGTGTCGCGCACCAGTTGTTCCAGTGATGCGACCGCTCGCGGCGTGAAGACGCGGTTCACCAGCTTGCGCATCCGCTCGTGTTCGGGTGGATCCAGGCTGATGATGATCAGCCCGGTGGGGCTGTCCGTATTCCCCGACGCCGCCGCCTTGACGATCTCGAGTGTGACGCCCTTAGCCGACGAGAAGGTCGCGTAATCCTTGATGGCCGCAGAGACATCCTCGTATCGGGTCAGCGCCCAGAAGTCGTACGTCTCGTTGTAGTACAGCGGCGCCTCATCACGCATTCGGCGGTACGTCTCGAAGGGTGCTTGGAAGTAGTCGTCCGAGAACGGATCGAAGACGACCGGGCCACCCGACACTGTTGGACTCGATACGCTCACCGCTCAACTCCGTTCCGTTGTCGCAACTTTGTACCAGATCACGGCTCTACCGGGATGGCGAACAGCTGCTCAGCCGCGGTGTAGGGATCGAACCGACCATCGGCGACGAGTTCGGCCATGCGGTCCAGATCGGCGTGACTTCTCAGTCGGGTCTGCGCCAGCGACAGGATCTGTGCGCGGGCACGCGCCTTGCGCCGCTCCGGGCTGTCGGCACGGGCATGCGCCTCGATGGCATCCACCAGCTCGGGGATGCCATCGCCCTGCGCGGCGATGAGTTTCAGAATCGGCGCCTTGGTCTCGGCGCGAAGATCGCGCACGGTCTGGTCGGCGCCTTCGCGGTCGGCCTTGTTCACCACAACGATGTCGGCGACCTCGAGCAGGCCTGCTTTGGCGGCCTGAACCGCGTCTCCCGCACCGGGATTGAGCACGACGATCGTCGGATCGGCGATCGCGGCGACCTCGATCTCCGACTGCCCGACGCCAACCGTCTCCAGCACGATCAGGTCATAGGACAGGGCGGCCAGCAGCCGGGTGGCCGCGGGGACCGCGGCGGCGAGACCGCCGAGGTGACCACGCGTCGCCACCGAGCGGATCAGCACGTCGGGATCGTTGATGTGGGCAGCCATCCGGATGCGGTCGCCGAGCAGGGCGCCGCCGCTGTAGGGCGAGGACGGGTCGACGGCGAGCACGGCGACTCGCATGCCGCGGCTACGGTACGCGCTGACCAACGCGGCGACCGTCGTGGATTTTCCCGCGCCGGGCGGTCCCGTCAGGCCGACGGTGCGCGGAGGCGTCGTCGTGCCGAGCGCGCTGAGCACTTCGTCGCGGCGGGAACTCTCGACCAGGCTCAACAGTCGTCCGGCCGCCCGGGTCGACCCGTTGCGTGCCGCCGCGATGAGCTCATCGATGGTCATCTTGGGCAGAGCCTACGGTGCCCCGCTTGCGGCTTCTGGCATTGAAGTGGCTCCGTTTCGGTTGGCGTGAGAATGCTATTCTCTCCGATTGAGAGTGCCAGTTGCAAGAAGGGGAACGATATGCAAATCGCCGGTAGCTCCGCAATTGTGGTCGGCGGCGCAGGCGGCCTGGGTGAGGCGACCGTCCGCAGGCTGCACGCCGCTGGAGCCAAGGTTGTCGTCGCCGACCTCGCCGACGACAAAGGCAAGGCCTTGGAGAGCGAGTTGGGTGTGCGCTACGTGCCCACCGACGCCACCTCCGAGGAGTCCGTCAACGCAGCGATCGCCGAGGCCGCGTCCCTCGCTCCGCTGCGGATTTCGGTCGACACCCACGGCGGCCCCGCCAGCGGCGGCCGGCTGATCGGCAAGGACGGCTCGCCCCTCGACCTCGACGGCTTCAAGAAGACGATCGAGTTCTACCTGACGGCGGTGTTCAACGTGATGCGGCTGGCGGCGGCGGCGATCGCGAAGTCCGAACCGTTGGAGGAGGGCGCCCGCGGCGCGATCGTCAACACCGCGTCGATCGCCGGCTACGAGGGCCAGATCGGTCAGCTGCCCTACTCGGCCGCCAAGGGCGGCGTGTTGGGCATGACGCTCGTCGCCGCGCGCGACCTCTCGCCGCTTGGCATCCGCGTCAACACCATCGCCCCCGGCACCATCAACACCCCCGCATACGGCAAAGCCGCCGATCAGCTCGAGCAGTACTGGGGTCCGCAGGTGCCCTTCCCCAAGCGGATGGGGCGCTCGACCGAGTACGCGCAGCTGGCGCAGAGCATCATCGAGAACGACTACCTGAACGGCGAGATCATTCGCCTCGACGGGGCTCTGCGCTTCCCGCCGAAGTGACGGCGCAGCCGGGGCTCAAGGGCAAGACGGCCTTCGTGGCCGGTGCCAGTCGTGGCATCGGCGCGACGATCGCAGCGGCCCTGGCCCGTGAGGGCGCGGCGGTCGCGGTCGCCGCGCGCTCCGAGCAGGAGGGCAGGCTGCCCGGCACCATTCACGCTGTCGCCGAGCAGATCTCGTCGTCAGGCGGCCACGCGTTGGCCGTGCCATGCGATGTCACCAAGGAGGACTCGGTGGAGGCCGCAGTGGCCGCCACGGTCGCCGAGTTCGGCGGGATCGACATCCTGGTCGCCAACGCCGGGGTGCTGTGGCTGGGCCCGATCGAGTCCACCCCGCTCAAACGCTGGCAGCTGTGCCTCGATGTCAACCTGACCGGCGTCTTCCTGGTGACCAAGGCGGTCATCCCGCATGTTCGTGCCCGCGGCGGCGGCTCGTTGATCGCCGTCACGACGACAGGCGTCACGATGGCGGGGTCGAACGCCTACTGGGTGTCGAAGGCAGGCGTCGAGCGGTTGTACACGGGGCTTGCCGCCGACCTGAGACCCGACAACATCGCCGTCAACTGCCTCAGCCCGTCGCGGGTGGTGCTCACCGAGGGCTGGCAGGCGGGCGGCGCGGGCATGCAGATTCCACCGGAGATGGTCGAACCGCCGGAGGCGATGGCCATCGCCGCTGTCCGCCTGGCCCAACAGGATGCGAGCGGCGTCACCGGCACCATCCAACGATCCGAGTCCCTCACCTTCTAACCGCGAGCAGACGCGAAAGCCCCTATTTGCGGTGGTTTTCGGGGGTTTATGCGTCTGCTCGCGCAGGAAAGTGAGTGTTACTTCTCCTTGGCGATCAGGCCGTCGACGATCTTGTTGAAGTCGGTGGTTCCGAAGGACACGTACTCGGCGAGGTTGGCGTAGTCCAGCGACGCCATCACCGCCTTCTCCAATTGGATGTTCATCAACCGCTTTGTGGCCTCGACGGCTTGCTGCGGCAGCGTCAGCAGCTTCTTGGCGCACGCGATCGCCTCGGCAAGCGGATCCTCCACGACGTGGTTGGCCAACCCCAACTCGACCGCACGTTGGGCCTTGATCCGTACTCCGGTCAGCGCGAACTCCTTGGCCTGCAGCAGGCTGATCTGCGAACCCCACACCAGCGGGCCACCGTCGGCGGCGACCAGTCCGATCTGCACGTGCGGGTCGGCGAAGTGCGCGGTCTCGGCGATGTAGACGATGTCGGACAGCGCGGCCAGGCTGCAGCCAAGCCCTACGGCCGGGCCGTTCACCGCCGCGATCACCGGAATGCGGCAGCGCAGCATGCCGACGACGAGGTCGCGGCCGTGCTTGATCGTCTTCTGCCGCAACGCTTCGTCGTTGCGAAGCTCGTCGAGGTAGTTGAAGTCGCCGCCCGCCGAGAACGCCCGGCCCGCACCGGTGATGACCGCCGCCCGCGCACCGGTGTCCTCGTTTAGCGCCTCCCAGATCTTGGCCAGCCCCACGTGCAGGTTGTCATTGACCGCATTGAGCGCGTCGGGTCGGTTGAGCGTGATGATGCGCAGCGCGCCGTCGGCCTTGACGTCGATTTCGTCTGGCATGTCATACATTTCAGCTCCCCAATCCAAGAATCCGCTGCGCGATGATGTTCTTCTGAATCTGGCTCGTGCCGCCCATCACGCTCTGGGCGCGGCTGTACATGTAGGCGCCGAACATCTCGTCGTCACCGGACCCGACCGTCGCGATGGCGGCGTGACCGACCGACTGTTCGACCCAGGTCATCAGCAGTTTGTCGAGCGATCCCTGCGGGCCATGGGTGAGACCGTCCAACTGCTCGGACAACCGCCTGCGCACATGCAACCGCAGCATCTCGGTCTGCACCCACGCCCACGACAGCTCCTCGGGGACCGGTCCGTCGACGCGGTCGGCCAACTGGCGCACCGTCTTTCCGTAGCGCGCGGAGAAGCCCAATGTCGACGGCTCGCGCTCGTGGCTGACGACGGTCATCGCCAGTTTCCACCCGTCGCCGGGCGCGCCGACCATGTTGCCGACCGGCACCCGTGCGCCGTCGAACTCGACCTGGCCGAATTCCTTGGTGACGCCGCTGATCATCTTCAACGGCCGCTGCACGATCCCGGGCTGATGCATCGACACGATGAACGCCGAGATGCCCTTGTGCTTCGGCACGTCCTTGTCCGTGCGAGCAAGCACCAGGCACCAGTCGGCCACATCGGAATAACTCGTCCAGATCTTGTGGCCGGAGATGACGTACTCGTCGCCGTCGCGGACCGCCGTCGTCGTCAACGAGGCCAGGTCCGAACCCGCGCCCGGCTCGCTGAAGCCCTGGCACCACCGCTCGGTCCCGTTGATCATTCCGGGCAGGAACCGCTGCCGCAGTTCCTCATCGCCGTGGTGGCTCAGGCCGACGACGAGGTAGCCAAGGCTGGGCCGCGCAGGCGCTCCCGCCTTCGCGATCTCCTCGTCGACGATCACGTCGTACACCGGCGGAAGATCCTGACCCCCATAGGCCTTGGGCCATGACGTGCCGAAGAAGCCGGCCTCGTACAACGCGACGTGCCATTCACCGGCCTTGGCCCAGTACTCGTCCCCCGAGGTGGGGAACTTGCCCTTCTGCTCGGTCAGCCAGCCGCGCAACCGATCCCGGAACGCGGCCTCCTCCGGCGAATCACGAAAGTCCAATGGTCAACTCCTCCAGCTTCACCGGCCACGTCTCGGTGGCCGCGAGCACCCGCCGCAGGTACACGTGCGCGAGGCATTCCCACGTGTTGCCGATACCGCCGTGCACTTGAATGGACGTCTCGCAGACCGTCAACGCCGAACGCGCGCAATAGATCTTGGCCACCCGGCCTGCTTCCACCGCCTCGACGACGGGTAGTTCGTCGACCGCCCACGCGGCGTGCCGCGACACGCTGACGCAGCCCTCGATCAGCGCCAGACTCTCGGCAAGAAGGTGCCCGACCGCCTGATACGACCCGATCGTCGCGCCGTACTGTTCGCGCATCTTCGCGTACTCGGTGGCCAAGGTCAGGGTGCCGCGGGCGGCGCCGACGATGTCGGCCGTCGTCGCGGTGAGCGCTAGCGCGTGCCAGCGGCCTGCGTCCTCCTCCGACAACTCCCCGAGCTCGACCGGTGACTCACCAACTCCCGCAAGGCTTCCCGTGAAATCGACGGATGGGACCTCGGGGGCCGACGACAACGGCTTTCCGATCCGGCGCGCAAGGTCGTCGGCCAGCACCGGGCCGAGGAACGGAACGTCGACCAGTCCCCGCGCGAACTCCTCGGCGACGATGGCCACCTCGACGCCGGAGGCGCCGTCGCTGCGCAGGCTGCGGAACCCGGTACCGTCGATGGCTTTCTCCAGCCGTGCGACGCGGTTCGCGTCGTCCAGGTCGGCGACCGACCCAGGCCCGAGGTCGTCGGCCAACTCGGCGGCGGCCTCGCGCAGCTGCCGCTGTTCAGCGGTCAGACGGACATCCATGCCGCTCCTTAAGCACTCGGCGCAACACCTTTCCAGAAGGCAATCGCGGAATCTCGGGAACCACCACCACGCGGCTCAGTTGTTTGTACGACGCCAGCCGGTCGGCGACAAGGGCGACGAGTTCGTCGGGGTCCACCGAGCCATGCGTCGAGACCGCGGCGACGACGGCCTCGCCGTTGGCCGCGTCGTCGACGCCGAAGACCGCGCAGTCGTCGACCCCAGGATGCCCATGCAGCACCGCCTCGATTTCGGCGGGCGCCACCTGGAATCCGCGGACCTTGATCATCTCCTTGGCCCGGTCGGTGATGTGCAGCCAGCCGTCGGCGTCCAGATAGCCGACATCGCCGGTGCGATACCAGCCGTCGGAAAACGCCTGTGCCGTCGCCTCATCGGGCAGGTAGCCGGCCATCACCGAATCGGAGCGCGCCGCAATCTCGCCGACCTCTCCCGGCCCGACGGGCTTGCCGTCCTCGAGCGAGACGACCCGAACGTCGACGCCGGGAACCGGGCGTCCGACCGTGTCCAGCTTCGCCCCGTGCAGCGAGTTGCACGCGATGACCGGCAACTCGCTGGTGCCGTAGGCGGTCACCCAGTTCACGCCGACCCTGTCCGTGACGGCCTCGGCGACGCTCTGCGTGACCGGCGTCGCGCACCACATGACATAGCGCAGCGACGACAGGTCGTAGGAGTCCAGCTTCGGATGGGCGGCCAACGCCAGCGCGATCGGTGCGACCGCCATCTCGATGGTGATCCGGTCGGCCTCGATGTGGTGCAGCATCTGGTCGATGTCGAAGCGGCGGTGCAGCCGAATCCAGGCGCCGGTGTCGAGCGCCATCGCGATGTTGAGCAGCCCGAGGATGTGCGAGGGCGGTGTGACGATCTGCATGCGATCCGCCGACGTCAAGCCGAGGGCGTCTCGCCAGTGCCGCACGGCCGCCGCGAACGCCCCGTGCGTGTGCCGGACCGCCTTGGGCATGCCTGTCGTGCCCGAACTGAACACGAAAAGCGCGTCGGCATCCGCTGCCGGTGGGTCGAATGCGCGCAGCCCCGGGTTGACGGGGTCGTCCAACGAGAGCATCGGCATCACGCCCGCAAGCACCGGATGATCGCCGACGGCGTGCGACGGCCTGGTCACCGCGAGCGCATGCTGGACTTCTGCCTCCCGCCATGCCGGGCTGAGCAGCACGGCCGCGGCGCCCAACCGCCAGATGGCCCGCAGCGCGATCACGAACTCGGGCCGGTTCGACGACATCAGCGCCACGCGGTCACCTGCGCGGACACCACGATGCTCGAGCGTCGTCGCCATGCCGTTGGCTAGCGCGTCGATCTCCGCCAAGGTGTACTGACGCTCGTCGAACGCGAGGGCGGCCGGCTCGCTCACGTCAGCTCACCCGCCCTTCTCCGACCGTCGCGGCTGCCTTGCAGGAAACCACGAGAACACACTATCCTAAAGTGAGAATAGTATTCTCGTAGGAGCAGAATCTCAACGGCGCAAGGAGACGCTAGATGACCGTCGAGGGGACCATAACGATCCTGCTCGACCGGCAGAAGGCGTCGGTGAAGCGCGTCGAAAACGAGACCCTGCTGGAGAGTGCACGGCGCGCCGGGCTGTCGCCGCCATTCAGTTGCGAGGCGGGTAACTGCGGCACCTGCATGGCCAAGATCGTCGAGGGCAAGGCGACCATGCGCGTCAACGACGCGCTCGACGAGGACGAGGTCGCCGAGGGATACATCCTCACCTGTCAGGGTGTCCCGGACACGCCGTCGGTGACGGTCGAATACGAGTGACCGTGCTCGTCCAGACGCGGCGCCGGTCGGTACTCGGGCTCATACCCCGACACATGTATCGGGCTGCCCACCAACCGGAACTCGCCTGCCGTCACGACGACCTCCTGCGTCGCCTCCAGCGCGTCAGGCAGCGAACGCACCGCGGCCGCCGGGATGCCGAGCGGACGTAGCCGTGCCTCCCAACCCTTCGCGGTGTCGGTCGCCAGAGCCGCGTGGACGACGGCGAGCACCTCGTCGCGCTGTGCCGAGCGTTCGGCCATGGTCGTAAAGCCCGCAATCCCGGCTTCCGTGGAGAACAAACGCCAGAACGCGTCGTGCGTGATGAACATCGCGAGGTAGCCGTCGGCCGTCGGGAAGAGCTGCGCGGGAACGTAATACGAATGTGCTCCGTTCGGGTGCCGCTTCGGCGCGACCCCGTCGTTCAGCCATGCCGACGCCTTGTAGTTCAGCTGCGACATCACGGCATCGCGCAGCGAGACCTCGACCTGGCCGCCGCGGCCCGACACGATCTGGGACACCAGCCCAAGCGCCGCGGTCAACCCGGTGGAGTTGTCGGCAGCCGAATAGCCGGGAAGCGTTGGCGGACCGTCGGGATCGCCCGTCATCGCCGCGACTCCGGTGCCGGCCTGGATCACGTAGTCGAACGCCGGATCGTCGCCGCCGTCCATCCCGAAACCGGTGAGGGCGACGCAGACGATCTTCTCGTTGTACCGTCGCAGCGCCTCGTAGGTGAGCCCGAGCCTGCGGATCGCCGACGGCTTCATATTGACAAGCAGCGCATGCGAATTCGCGACCAATTCACCGAGCTGCTTCTGGCCTGCCTCCGACCGCAAGTCGATACAGATGCTTTGCTTGTTGCGATTCAGGCTGGCGAAGTAGGCGTCACCGAGCTGGCGGGAGATCTCGCCGTCGGGCGGTTCGATCTTGATGACCTCGGCGCCGAGGTCGGCCAGCAGCATGGTGGCGTATGGGCCGGCGAGCATGACGCCGACCTCGAGGATGCGGATGCCCGCCAGCGGTCCTGCATTCATCGCTGAGTCATCGTACTGCAGCCGCGAGCTGCGAAATCACCTCGCGGGTTCGATATTTCGATGCGATCAGTTCATCGCGGTTGTCACCGATCGGCAGCAGCCGCACCGACAGATCCGTGACGCCCGCATCGGCGAACTGTTTGAACCGGGCCAGGATCGCCTCCTCGTCGCCCGCGGCGCACAGATCTCCGACATCCCGCGCATCACCGCGATCCAGCAAGCGCTGATAGTTCGGCGACGTTTCCGCCTCGGCGAGAATACGATTGGCGCGATCCTTGGCCGCGTCGATCTCCGAGTTGGCGCACAGACACACCGGAATGCCGGCCACGATGCGAGGTGCAGGCCGACCCGCGTCGGCGGCGGCCTTGGTGATCTTCGGTGCGATGTGGTCACCGATGGCCTTCTCGTCGGCCATCCACAGCACGGTGCCGTCGGCGTGCTCACCCGCGATCTGAAGCATTACCGGCCCGAGCGCGGCGACCAGCACCGGCATCGGCGTCTCGGCGCCAAGCACGGTGGGGTTGTGCACGGTGAACGTGTCGTTCTCGACATCCACCTGGCCCGGACCGCCGATAGCGGCGGTGAGCACCTCGAGATAGTCACGCGTGTAGGCCGCAGGCTTCTCGTAGGGGATGCCGAGCATGTCCCGCACGATCCAGTGGTGCGACGGGCCGACGCCGAGCGCCAACCGTCCAGACGCCACCGCATGCACCGAAAGAGCTTGCCGGGCAAGGGCGATCGGATGCTGAGCCTGCAGCGGCACCACCGCGGTGCCCAGCTCGATGCGCGAGGTGTGGGCGGCCATCAGCGCCACCATGGTCAGCGCGTCGAAGTCGTCGGGCACCTGCGGCATCCATGCGGTGTCCAGGCCCGCCGCTTCGGCCCACTCGATATCGGCCACCAGCTTGGAGACCTTGCGGGCCATGTCGCCGCGCTCGGCCCCGATCATCACGCCGAGTCTCATTTGCCCACCCCGCTTCGCCCGCCCGCCCTCATGCGGACTCCCCTGCCTTCTCGGTGAGCGCACGCACGTCGCGGACGAGCACATCCAGCGGTGTGCCGGTCGGAAACACCGCCGCCGCACCGGCACTCAACAGCTTCTGTACATCGGCCTCGGGGATGGTGCCACCGACCACGACGGCGATGTCGCCCGCGTCGGCGGCACGCAGCGCCTCGACGGTGCGCGTTGTCAGCGCGACGTGCGCACCCGAGAGGATGCTCAACCCGACCAACGCGACGTCCTCCTGCAGCGCAATCGACACGATGTCCTCGATGCGCTGACGGATTCCGGTGTAGATGACCTCGAAGCCGGCGTCGCGAAGCGTGCGGGCGACGATCTTGGCGCCTCGGTCGTGTCCGTCCAGACCGGGTTTCGCGACGAGCACTCGAGTGGCCACTAGAACACCACCGGCTGCTGGAACTCGCCCCAGACCGCTTTCAGCGCATTCACCATCTCGCCCACGGTGCAGTAGTTGTTGGCGCAGTCGATGAGGTGGTGCATCAGGTTGTCGTTACCCTCCGCCGCTCGGGACAGCGCGGCGAGGCTCGCCGCGACGGCAGCGGAGTCACGGTCGGCCTTCACCTTGGACAGCCGCTTCAGTTGGATGTCGCGGCCCTCGGCGTCGAGCTCGTACATGGAGACGTCCGGCGCGGGCTCGTCGGAGACGAACTTGTTCACGCCCACAACGGGCCGGACACCCGATTCCACTTCCTTGTGGATCTTGAACGCCTCGTCGGCGATCAGGCCCTGCAGGTAGCCGTCCTCGATCGCGCGCACCATGCCACCGTGGGTCTCGAGATCGCGCATGATCTCGATGATCTTCTCCTCGGTCGCGTCGGTCAGCGCCTCGACGAAGTAGGAGCCACCGAGTGGGTCGGCGACGGCCGCCACGCCGGTTTCGTACGCGAGGATCTGCTGGGTGCGCAGCGCCAGCGTCGCGGACTCCTCGGTGGGCAGCGCGAACGGCTCGTCCCATGCGGCGGTGAACATCGACTGGACTCCGCCGAGCACAGATGCCATCGCCTCGTACGCGACCCGCACGATGTTGTTCTGCGCCTGCGGCCCGTACAGCGAGGCACCGCCGGACACACAGCCGAACCGGAACATCGACGCCTTGTCGTTGGTGGCGCCGTAGCGTTCACGCACGATGGTGGCCCAGCGCCGCCTGCCCGCCCGGTACTTGGCGATCTCCTCGAAGAAGTCGCCGTGTGTGTAGAAGAAGAACGAGATCTGTGGCGCGAACTTGTCGATGGTCATCCGGCCGCGCTCGACGACGGTGTCGCAGTAGGTGACGCCGTCGGCCAGCGTGAAGGCCATCTCCTGAACGGCGTTCGCCCCGGCGTCGCGGAAGTGCGCGCCGGCCACCGAGATCGCGTTGAACCTCGGCACCTCCGCGGCACAGAACTCGATGGTGTCGGCGATCAGCCGCAGCGACGGCTCCGGCGGCCAGATCCAGGTGCCGCGGGAGGCGTACTCCTTGAGGATGTCGTTCTGAATGGTGCCGGTGAGCTTCTCGCGCGGCACACCCTTCTTCTCGGCGGCCGCGACGTAGAACGCCAGAAGGATGGCCGCCGTGCCGTTGATCGTGAAGCTGGTGCTGATCTTGTCCAGCGGTATGCCGTCGAACAGGATCTCGGCGTCGGCCAGGGTGTCGACCGCGACGCCGACCCGGCCGACCTCTTCGCTCACCTCGGGATCGTCGGAGTCGAAGCCGCACTGCGTCGGTAGGTCGAGTGCGACCGACAGGCCCGTTCCGCCCTGGTCGAGCAGGTATCGGTAGCGACGGTTGGAGTCCTCGGCTGTCCCGAAGCCCGAATACTGGCGGAACGTCCAGAGCTTGCCTCGGTACCCGCTCGCGAAGTTGCCGCGGGTGAACGGATACGCACCCGGCGCCGGTGGTTCACCGGCCCGGTCGCCGGGCCCGTAGACCGGCTGCAGCGGGATGCCGGAGGGGGTCTGAACTGGGTCGCTCATCAATGGATAACGTACTTGCAAAAAATGAGAATGCCAATACCGCAAGCCGGAAACGCGCACGGAAGAGGGCGTGCGGAGACGCCGGGAAGGTAGGCGAAGACGCGGTACACAGTGATTATGGCACTTGCGTAAAATGAGAACGCCAATACCGATTTGTTAGGATAGGGCTTCATCGACAGGAGGCTTGATGTCTCGTCAGCCCGGCCAGACCTTCACCGACCGCACCGTCGTCATCTCCGGCGCCAGCCGGGGCATCGGGCTGGCGATCGCACTCGGCGCGGCCAGGCGTGGCGCGAACGTCGTGCTGCTGGCCAAGACCGCCGAACCGCACCCGAAACTCCCCGGCACCGTGCACACCGCGGTCGCGGAGATCGAGGCCGCGGGCGGGAAGGGCGTGGCCGTTGTCGGCGACGTCCGCAATGAAGAGGACGTAGCGCGCACCGTCGAAGCCGCAGTGGAGCACTTCGGCGGCGTCGACATCTGCGTCAACAACGCCAGCGCCATCGCCACCGACCCGACCGAGCAGCTCGCGGCCAAGAAGTTCGACCTGATGATGGACGTCAACGTCAGGGGCACATTCCTGCTGACCAAGGCGTGTCTGCCGTACCTGCGGAAATCACCCGCAGCGCACGTACTGACCCTGGCACCGCCGATGAACATGAGCCCGCACTGGTTGGGCGCGCACCCGTCCTACACGCTGTCGAAATACGGCATGACATTGCTGTCGCTGGGCTGGGCCGCCGAATATGCCGACGCAGGCATCGGTTTCGCGTGCCTCTGGCCCGAGACCTACATCGCCACCTCGGCGGTGGCCAACTCCCCCGACTTCGAGTCGATGCTTGCCCGCTCACGCGATCCGCAGATCATGGGCGACGCCGCTGCCGAGATCTTCTCCCGCCCTGCGGCCCAGGTGAACGGCAAGTGCTACATCGACTCGGCGATCCTCGTCGAGTCCGGCGCCACCGACCTGTCCCGCTATGGCGGCGGCGACGACCCCATCCTTGATATCTTCGTCGACAGATCATGAGCTTTTCTTTGCTGCTCGAGATGGCCTCTTCGAGCGATCCGGACCGGACGGCGGTGGTCGCCGGCGATATGCGCTTGACCACGAACGAACTCAGCGCGCTTGCCGACGGCGGGGCCGGGGTCATCGCGGCGTCCGGCGCGCAACACGTCGCCTACGTCGGCACCGGCGGAGCCATGCTGCCGCTGCTGCTCTTCTCCGCGGCACGGGCCGGCGTGCCACTGACGCCGCTGAACTACCGGCTGAGCGCCGACGGGCTGCGCGAGCTGATCGACCGGCTGCCCACCCCGCTGGTCATCGCCGACGCGGAGTACATCGACGTCGTTGCGGGCGCGGGCAAGCTGGTCATCTCCTCTGACGAGTTCATCGAGTCAGCCCGCACCGCCGAACCGGCCGCCGAGTTCGCCGACCCCGACAGTGTCGCCGTCGTGCTGTTCACATCGGGTACCACCTCGCGCCCGAAGGCCGTTGAGCTGACGCACAACAACCTGACCAGCTACATCACCGGCACCGTCGAGTTCGGGTCGGCGGCGCCCGAGGATGCGGCATTGATCTGCGTTCCTCCGTATCACATCGCCGGTGTGAGCGCCGCACTGTCCAATCTATACGCGGGCCGAAAGATGGTGTACCTGAACAACTTCGACGCCCGTGAATGGGTACGCCTTGTCGGCGCCGAGGGAGTCACATCAGCCACGGTGGTGCCGACGATGCTCGACCGCATAGTCGCGGCGCTGGAAGCCGATTCGACCACGCTGCCGACCCTGCGCACCCTGGCCTACGGCGGGTCCAAGGTCGCACTTCCGTTGGTGCGCAAGGCATTGTCACTTCTGCCCGAGGTGGGATTCGTCAACGCCTACGGGCTCACCGAGACCAGTTCGACCATCGCGGTGCTGACACCCGACGACCACCGCGCCGCCTTGTCCGCCTCCGACGACGCGGCAGCGCGCAGGCTCGGGTCGGTTGGTCAACCGGTCCCCACCGTCGAGGTGCAGATCCGCGCCGAGGACGGAACCGTCCTTGGCCCAGGCGAACCCGGCGAACTGTTCGTCCGCGGCGAGCAAGTGTCGGGCAAGTACACCGGCATCGGATCCGTGCTCGACGCCGACGGTTGGTTCCCCACCAAGGACGTGGCCTACCTCGATGAGGAGGGCTACCTGTTCATCGGCGGCCGATCCGATGACACCATCATCCGCGGAGGCGAGAACATCGCGCCCGCCGAAATCGAGGACGTGCTCGTCGAGCACCCCCACGTGCATGACTGCGCCGTCGTCGGCGCCGAGGATTCCCAGTGGGGCCAGATCATCGTGGCCGTCGTCGTACCCGCCTCAGGAGCATCTCCCGACGTCGAGGATCTGCGGGCTTACGTGCGCGGCCAGCTTCGCGGCTCTCGCACTCCCGACAAGGTGGTGTTCCGTGCTGAACTGCCCACCAACGCGACCGGCAAGGTGCTGCGCCGCGAACTCGTCAGCGAGCTGAACACCAAGAAGGAGCCAGCATGATCAAGAACGGCACACGTCTGCAGAGCCAGGTGTGCGACACCCAGGTCATCGTGGTCAGGTCCGCCGACAGTCTCGACGACCTGCGCGCAGGTGGCGCGCCGATGGTGCCGATCGGCGACGATGTGTCTTCCGATCTCACCCTCGACCCCGCGTTGTCGGACGGAAACCTGATGGGCAAGCGCTACGTCGACGAGAACGGCGCCGAGGTGCTCGTGACCAAGGCGGGCAAGGGAACGCTGTCCGTAGGGACAACGGCGCTGACCATCAAGGAAGCCAAGCCACTTCCCGCCAGCGACTGAGCCGGCGGCCGCGCAGGCGGCCGTCACGTCGCGCGTCTCGCCGTCGCCAACTTCATCGGGACCACGGTCGAGTTCTACGGCTTTCTCATCTACGGTATCGGTGGCGTCCGCCGTGTACATCAGCCTCCTCCCTGGGGGATGGCGCCGACCCGCTGCCGCCGATTAGTTAGCCGAAAAGAGGTCAAACACTCTACGGGACAGTTGAATTCGGCGACTAGCCCGTATCTTCATACGTCATGGATTTCGCCATCGCGACGTGTCCTTCGAAGCCCAGCGATTCCGCCATCGCGCGATAGCGGCCCACCAGGTCCCGGTATCCACCGTCGTCACCGTGAGCCCGCGCCAGTAGGGCACGGAGTCGCAGCAGCCAGATGTCGCGTATAACCAGCCCGTCATCGGCTGGCGCGGCGGCTAACCGCTCGATCGTGGCCTCGGCTTCGGCCACGTCAGCCTCGGCCCCACTATCGAGCAGTGTTTCCACCAGAACACCCGTCGCAGGAATGGCGTAGCCCCACGCCAGCAGTTGTCCCTCGCGAGCCGGGTGGTCGACGGCGGCGAACATGAGCGGTATTGCCTCATCGTGATCGCCACGCCGAGCCCTCTCACGTGCCAAGTACACGTGGATGAGCGGTAACTCGGACAGGGAACCAGTGCCGCATGATCCGCACGCCACGCCCGTCGTCATACGAGCACCGCCGATCTCGAGGTAGCGCACACCTCAATTGCCCAAGAATAAGGCGCTCCGTTCCCTTCGAGCGCCGCTTTTGCAACCGATAAGCCAGTAGTGCCGCGCCGAAACAGCGCGGATTTGCAGTAGTGCACTACTGGGCTCGCCGAAGCGATCGCGAGCGACGATTCCCATCACGGAAGTCGACATCCGACGTGGCGGCGACCATCGTTCCGCCATGACATCGATAGAGGCACGATCATGGTCAAGGCAAAGCGCATCGGTCGCGGCACCAATGTTCGTCACACCGCCACGCGGATGACGGTGTCGGTCGCTGTCGCAACAGTGGTGACAGCGGCAACGGTGATGCCAGCGCGCGAATCGACCATGTCGCCCGACGTGCGGCTGGCTGCCTCGACGGTGTGCATGGGCACAGCTGGGAGTACGTGTGCCCTGATCATGGGCGGCACCAGCATCCCAACGCCCGACGACTACTACATCGATACCGTCATCAGCCAGTACATCGCCCCGACTCATCCGGGTCAGATCGAGGCCGCCACGGTGACGACGCCCGAGGAATTGTGGCCCGTCACGGGGCTACTTTTCCGCCTCCCGGGGTTCGTGCTCGGCCCCCGGGAAATCTGGGGACTCGGTGGCCCAGGTTGGCCTGATGAGCCGTGGTGGCGCCTTACCGGTCTTTTCGACCTCACCATCGATCAGTCGCTGCGGGCTGGGGTGGCTGATCTCGAGGACGCGATGGCCGACCAACCCAACGACCAACTGGTGATCTACGGCTACTCACAGGGCGCGATGGTTGCAAACCTGGAGAAGCGCAAGCTCGCCGAGCAGTACCCGGTGGAAGCCCCCGACATAGACTTCGTGCTTAGCGGTGACCCCAACCTCCCCAACGGCGGCTTTGCCGCCCGGTTCCCCGGCCTCTACGTTCCAATCCTCGATGTGTCGTTCAACGGCCCTGCGCCTACCGGCACCCAGTTCGACACGGTCGAGATCAACCGGCAATACGACGGCATCAGCGATTTCCCGTTGTACCCGCTCAACGTCATCTCCCTGTTGAACGCGCTGCTGGGCGTCTTCTACGTGCACTTCCACGACTTCGACGTGAGCCTGCTTTCCGATCCGTTGACATCGCCGCGCATCGTGAGTCAGCACGGCGACACCACCTACTACTTCTTCGAGACCTCGGATCTGCCGTTGTTCGGTCCGCTGCGCACGCTGGGGGTGCCCGAACCGGTGATCGATGTGTTCGAACCGTTCGTCCGAGAGGTCGTGGAACTCGGCTACGACCGCAGCATCCAGCCGTGGGAGCCCACCCCGGCACGGCTGATCCCCCTGCATGACCCGGCGACGGTGGCCAAAGATCTCGTCGACGCGATCGGCGAGGGGATCGCCAACGCCGCCGCCCTGATCGGCGCGCCCGCCCCGCTGGGCATTCCCGCTGTGCAGGCCACCGACAACACAGACCGGGACACCGCCGTGGAGCAGCGCCGCCCAGCGCCGGGAACCACCCTAAAGAGCATCATCGACGACGTGAATCACTTTGTCGCACAAGGATCATCGACGGTCAGGTCACGACTACCGGTGTCGCCGGCGGCCACCCGAGACAATCTCGACGCCAGCCTGCGCGCACCAGACCAGACCCGCGGTGCGGTGAAATCGGTCATTGGCGACGGGCGCACGATCATCGGGTCCGCCTTCAACGACAATGGCTCACCCGCGGCCACCACCACTGCGCATAAGACGCCGCTGCGGGATGCCGTCAAGAACGCACACAATGACATCAAGAAGGTCGTCACCAAAGTTTCGGACAGCATCAAAAAGGCATTGAGCGGCGGCAAACACGGTGACGATGGTGTCGGGGGTACGTCCGAACCGGCGCCGTAAGTCCCCAGTAGTTAGCCGTTTGAAGTTATTTATCGCCCCCGATCGGGAACACCCGGTCCATGGGCGGCACAGTCCGGTGACCACGCACGTCGCAGAGTCAGAGATGGCCGATGCGCGCGCCCGCATCCGGGCCGGTCAGCACACCGGACCGACCAGCGGGCTCGCGCCGGGATTCGCGCAGGCCAACCTGGTCGTTCTACCCGCCAACGATGCGCTCGACTTCGTGCGCTTCTGCGTCAGAAACCCCAAACCGTGTCCGCTCCTGGAGGTGACCGACACCGGATCGCCCCATCCGACGACGCTCGGGCGCGACGCCGATCTGCGCACCGATCTTCCGCGCTACCGAGTGTTTGCCGACGGAGCATTGGTCGACGAGCCGACCGACGTGACCCGCTACTGGCGCGACGACCTGGTGAGCTTCCTGCTCGGCTGCTCCTTCACGTTCGAATTCGCGCTTGCCGCCGCCGGTCTCCCGTTGGCGCATCAGCGCCAGGGTGTCAACGTTCCGATGTACATCACCGATCGGCGCTGTGTCGGTGCGGGCCCGTTCGAGGGTCCGCTGGTCGTGTCTATGCGGCCGTTCCTCCCGGACGACGTCGGGCGTGCGGTCCAGATCTCCTCCCGCTTCCCGGCCATGCACGGCGGACCCGTGCACATCGGCGATCCCGCCGCCCTCGGCATCACCGATCTGAGCGCACCCGACTTCGGCGACCCGGTGGCGGTCGAACCCGGTGAAGTGCCGGTGTTCTGGGCGTGCGGCGTGACACCCCAGGCGGTCGTCATCGCGGCCAGACCATCGCTGGCCATCTTCCACGCCCCCGGCCACATGTTCATCACCGACCGACCGCACGCCGAATACGACTCTGTAGGAGAAGCGCCATGACAGTGCATGACGAACAGGTCTCACGTCGGCATCCCGAGGCATCGGATGTACGAAAGGCTGTGCGGGGAGCGGCGATCGGCAACACGGTCGAATGGTTCGACTTCGCGATCTACAGCGTGCTCGCCACGTTCATCGCTGACAAATTCTTCCCGTCCGGCAACGACACCGTTGCTCTGCTCAACACGTTCGCGATCTTCGCGGCGGCGTTCTTCATGAGACCGCTGGGCGGCTTCTTCTTCGGGCCGTTGGCGGATCGGATCGGTCGTCAGCGCGTGCTGGCGATCGTGATCCTGCTGATGTCGGGCTCGACGTTCGCCATCGGCCTGGTGCCGAGTTACGACGCCATCGGTGTCGGTGCTCCCTTGCTTCTGCTGCTTCTCCGTTGCCTGCAAGGCTTCTCGGCGGGCGGCGAGTACGGCAGCGGCGCGTGCTTCCTGGCCGAGTACGCGCCGGACAAACACCGCGGCTTCATCGTCTCGTTCCTGGTGTGGTCCGTCGTCGTCGGATTCCTGCTGGGATCGATCACGGTCACCGTGCTGCAGGCGGTGCTTCCCGAAGCCGCCATGGATTCCTACGGCTGGCGCATTCCGTTCCTGCTGGCGGGCGTGCTCGGCGCTGTCGGCCTATATATCCGCCTGCGGCTGCGCGACACCCCCGAATTCGAGGAGTTACGCGACGAAGGCGAGCTATCGCAGTCGCCGCTCAAGGAGGCACTCAGCACGTCGTGGCGGCCCATCCTCCAGATCCTCGGGTTGGTGGTCATTCACAACGTCGGCTTCTACACGGTGTTCACCTTCCTGCCGAGCTACTTCACCAAGACGCTCGAATTCACCAAGATGGACGCTTTCATTTCGATTACGATTGCCAGCGTCGTAGCGCTGGTGCTCATCCCGCCGTTGGGCGTCCTGTCCGACAAGATCGGCCGCAAGCCCATTCTGATCGCGGGCGCGGCCGGCTTCATCGTCTTCGCCTATCCGCTGTTCCTGCTGCTGAATTCGGGTTCCTTGGCCGCGGCGATCGCCGGGCACGCCGGTCTGGCGGCGGTCGAGGCGGTGTTCGTGTCGGCGTCCCTGGCCGCAGGCGCGGAGCTGTTCGCTACCCGGGTGCGTTCGAGTGCCTATTCCATCGGCTACAACATCTCGGTCGCGATTTTCGGCGGAACGGCGCCCTACGTCGCCACCTGGCTCACCGATCGCACCGGCAACGCGCTCGCGCCCGCGTACTACGTGATCATCGCGGCGGTCGTCTCGCTCGCAACGGTGCTGACGATGCGTGAGACGTCGGCGCGGCCACTGCGCAAACTCGTTACTGACTAGTCGCCCCACATCAGACCGCGGATGATCGCGGACTGCGGAATGTCCTCGACAGCGATCAATCCCGCAGGCGCGCGGCAGATCCAGTCGATCGCATTGACCACCCGGGCCGCGGTGGACACGCATCCCGCCTCGGTGACGTCGAGCAGCGGGTCGGAGACGTGGGTGTTGAGCTCGACGCGTGGGTCCCCCTCGACCACGACGCGGTGGACACCCGTCTTGCCGTCGGGCGGATACTCCCAGTCGGGCGCCGAGGCCGGGGTGAGGCGCGTGATGTGTTCCATGGTGATCACCGGAACCCCGTTGCGCACTCCCTCGACCGCGAAGCGGACCGCTGCCATCTGGCCGGGCTCGACCGTCGCCATCTTGCACTCGATCCGTTGGTCGGAGTACCACGGCTCTATGCGTTGCCGAACCTCGTCGAGTTCCACGCCGAGCTGGTCGGCGAGATTGCGCACCGGACCGCCCCACATCGTGGTGAGGACGCCCGGAAGGAAGAGCATCGGCGGGTCCTCATCGGCACTCATCCCGAAACCCATCGACTTGCCGGTGAACTCGTAATCGTCGTAGTTGGCGTAGTCGAATATCTCCTGGACGGTCACTGACGTGGCGCGGGTGACCAGACTCAGTGCGGCGTGGACCTCGGTATCGCCCGAGTAGCCGGGGTCGATGCCGTTCACATACAGCGACGCGTCGCCCGCCCGGCAGGCCTTTTCCAGTGGCTCCCGCAGCCAGTCGTCCGCCTGCCTGGGCGTCACCAGCCACACCATCGACGTGGCTGCGACGTTGATGCCCGCGGCGAGGAACTTCGACATCTGCTCGAGAGCTTCCATAGGCCGTGTCTCACCCTGCGCGGTGTAGACGACGCAATCCGGCTTGAGCGCAATGAGCGCGTCGATGTCGTCGGTCGCGACTATGCCGGTCGGCGCTTTCAGTCCGCACAGCTCGGACGCGTCTCGCCCGATCTTGTTCGGACTGGCGGCGTGCACACCCACCAACTCGAGATCAGGGCGTCCGATGATGGCGCGCAGCGAATGCTGGCCGACGTTTCCGGTGGAGAACTGAATGACTCTGCGCATGGTCGCTCTCATCAATCGCATACGGGCATGGACATGTCGTTCTCATCTAACGTCTGCTGCTGACTCAGGTCAATGATTGACTAGTAGAATCTTGACCGGAGAGGTGCCCTACAGAAAGACGGAGGATGGCGGCGGAGAAGCTCTCGGCGCGAGAGGCAAAGCGCCTGCAGACGCGGGAGCGCCTGCTTGGTGCGGCGATCGCGGAGTTCAAACGCTCGGGCATGGCCGAGGCCGACGTCGGCGCCATCGTCGCGGCCGCCGGCGTCGCCCATGGCACGTTTTTCTTCCACTTCCCCACCAAGGAGTACGTGCTGCTGGAACTGGAACGACGAGAAGAGCAGCGCATCGCCAGCCAGTTCAGCCGCTTCCTGCAGAACAAGCACGATCTCAAAGCATCACTGCAGGAAGCGATGCGGCTGGTGGTGGCCCTTGAGCGACGGCTCGGCGCGTCGCTGTTCAAGGATTTTCTCGCGCTGCACTTCTCCCAGACTCGCCCGCAGGTGGAAGACGGCGGAGACCACGCCCTCATCGTTCAGGTGGCCCAGGAGATCGAGAACGCTCAGGCCGGTGGCCGGGTGGCAGCTGATGTCAATCCGATGAACAGCGCGGTCTTCTTTCTGCTCGGGCTCTATGCGCTGCTGACCACCACGACGACCTGGCCGACCCGGGCGGCCATGCTCGACGACTACGTGGCCAGGACACTGCGCAGCCTTCAGCCTTAGCTCGGCTCGCTTACTTGAGTCATTGACTTCAGTCAGTCTTTGGACTACAACAAGGGGGCATCGAGCCGCGGGAGGGGAAGCATGAATCTGCCTACGTTGAACCTGCGCGGCCGCGGCGACACCACATCGGTGGGTGGGAGCCTGTCGCTCGACGACCACGACGAGCAGTCGCGGCTCGCCCAACGCCAGGCCGACAAATGGCTGATCTCGGGCAGCATCCTGATCGGCACTGCGGCGCTCGGAATCTTCGGCCTCCCACTCTTCCTGCGCGGGGTATGGCTGCTGCGGCGGGCACAGCGGGACGGGCTGTCGGTCCGGCCGATGCTCGTCACCCTGCTCGGATATCTGGTCATCATCGACGCCGCCATCAACACGGTGGGCTGGGCCCTCGACATGGTCGCCAACCACACGCTTCTGGCCCGCGTGCTGCTGACCGGCTGGGGCAACATGTTCGACGCCGGCTACTTCTGGCACTTCAACGAGCTGTGGATCGGTGGCGCCGCGGGACCCGGAGAGAAGGGCTGGGAGATCGGCCTCATCTTCACCGTCTTCACCATGCGGATCGCCGCGGCGATCGGCTTCCTGCAGATGAAGCGCTGGGGTCAGCAGTGGATGATCATCACCTGCTGGATGGGCGTGGTGATCTGGTGCGGCTACGTGTTCAACATGACGATGTTCGCCGACGTGCGTTTCGCCGGCGTCGTGCTTCCGGTGATCGGTTGGTGGCTCTACGACATCTTCTACATCACACCGTTCCTCGCGATCCCCTACCTGCATTCCGTCAATCGCGAAATCTTCTCCGACTGAGCGCATTACGCCATGACAACCTCGGTCAAAGCCACCTCGCGCGAAGCCCGCAGACTGCAGACGCGCCAGCGAATCCTTGGCGCCGCCATCGCCGAGTTCAAGCGATCGGGTATGGCGGCCGCCGACGTCGGCGCAATCGTTGCGTCCGCGGGCGTCGCGCACGGCACCTTCTTCTTCCACTTCCCCACCAAGGAACACGTGCTGCTCGAGTTGGAGGCCCGCGAGGAGTCACGGTTGGCCGTCGAGTTCGCCCGGTTCCTCAAAGAGCCGCATGACCTCGCCACCACCCTGACGAGGGTCAAGGAGCTGGTGATCTCCGTCGAGGACCGGCTCGGCAGCCTGCTTTTCAAAGATGTGCTCGCGCTGCACTTTTCACCAACTCGCCCACGTTATGACGAGGTGTGGACCGACCATCCGGTGATCGTGCAGTTGGTCGAGGAGATCGATCGGGCACGAGAGCACGGTGAGGCGCATCCGGATGTGGATGCCTTCTGCAGCGCGGTGTTCTTCCTGCTCGGTGTGTACGGGGTGCTCAGCACGACGTCGAGCCAGGCGGCTCGCGACACCATGCTCACCGAATTGGTCGCCACCGCGGTCCGCAGCCTGGAGGTCCGATGACCTCGTCGTCCATCACGTCCAAGGAGGTCTAGTCATGGCATATCTATGGGAGATCCTGCGCTATGTCGGCGCGTGGGGCGGCACCATATTGATCATCTGGTTCTGGTACTGGATGTTCTCCAACATCGGAACGTTCTGAGTTCGCGATGACCGATCTGTCGGACGCCCATGCGATGGCGCTGGAGCGCAGCTGTGCCGTGACGGCCGTTGCGCTGAGTGACCAGCGCCGCGAGGGCGTCCGGTTGGTCACGGGCACTCACCGGACATTCGGTTTGAACGCCGGGCTGACGCACGTCCACATTCCTTACCCCGCGAGCCCCGAGTGGTCGCGGCGGACCCTGACATGCGGTGTGGCGCTGCAGTGTTCGCCGTCGAAGGATCGCCTGACCGACTATCGGTTGAACGAGCTGTCGGCGCGCGAGCTCCGTGCGCTGCTGCTCGTCGAGGCCGGTGTCGCCATCGGATGGATCGCGTCGCGCTGGCCCGGGTTGCTGCCGGAGCTGCGGCGGGTGCTGCCCGATATCGACGGGGCACCCTCCGACACGGACGCCAAGGCGATGCTGACCGAGGCGGTCGCACTTGCGCAGACGAGTCAGTCGCTGGACGTGCATCCGCTGCTGGGCACGCTGCCGTTGGCGTACACGATGCCGCAGGGCCTGTCCGACAAACTGCGCCGCAGCTTCGGCCGGATGCCGTGGACCACGACGCAGAAGCGCCTTCCCCGACCGTATTCCGTTCCGGTGGGTGGTGACGGTGGCGTGCGTAACCCGAATCTGCCGCCGCCGAACCGACCGCAGGACAACGACCTCGACATCACGCCGGAACACCGGCCGGGCATCCCCTATCCCGAATGGAACATGTGGACCGAAGCGTTTCATGCCAGACCACGTCGCGGTGCTGGAGCAGGTGGACACCCACCCACACGCCAATCGGTGCCGGTCGCCGCGGACCTACGGAAATGGTTCGAAGAACACACCCACCGGGCGATGACCGGCCGTCTCGAGGACGGCTGCGACCTCGACGTCGAGCAGTACGTCAGCCACTACATCGACCTGACCACCGGCGAGGCGACCGAGCCACGCATCTTTCGTGAGCTGCTGCCGAGCAGTCGTGATGTCACCACCGCATTGCTCCTCGACGGCAGCTCGTCTTTGGGCGTGCACGGCGGGCGGATCTTCCGGCTCGAGTTGTCTTGTGCCGACGCGCTTTCCCGCGCGATGACGCTGGCCCGCGAACGACATGGCGTCTTCGTGTTCACGGGTAACACCAGGCACCGGGTCGAGGTCCGATGCCTCAAGGACTTCGAGGACCGCCGGTTCGTCCCGCCCAGCAAGCTGGGCCTGGCCACCGGCGGATACACCAGGCTCGGTGCGCCGCTTCGGCACTTGACCAGCCGGCTCCTCGCACAGCCCTCCGAACGGCGCCTGTTGATCGTCATCGGTGACGGCCTGATCTCCGACGAGGGCTATGAAGGCCGATACGCATGGGCCGACGCCGCTCACGCCGTCGAGGAAGCCAACGACGCCGGTGTCTCCGTGTACTACGTCGGTGTCGGGCCGACGCGCGTCGACCCGCTTCCAGAAGTGTTCGGGCCAAGGCGATCCCAGCGCATCCGGCGCGTCGAGGATCTGCCGCGCGTGCTGGCCCACGTCCACCGCGAGCTGGTCGCCGCATGAGCCCACGGATGCAGAGGATGAGATGACCACCGACACCTACTTCGCCAACGGCAACGAAGTCCAGCTGTTCGAGCAGGCCTTTCAGCGCCACATCCCGGTCATGCTCACCGGTCCGACAGGGTGCGGTAAGACTCGGTTCGTCGAACACATGGGGGTGCTGCTTCAGCGTCCCGTGGTGACGATCAGCTGCCATGACGACCTCACCAGTTCCGATCTCGTCGGCCGCTTCATGGTCACCGGCGGGGACGTGGTGTGGGTCGACGGACCCCTCACCAGGGCGGTCAAGGCCGGTGCGATCTGCTATCTCGACGAGGTGGTCGAGGCCAGGCACGACTCGTTGGCGATCCTGCACTCGCTGACCGACCACCGCCGCGCCCTCTACCTGGACCGCGCCGACAAAGTCGTCCGAGCGCCAGCCGGATTCATGCTCGTGTGCTCGTACAACCCCGCCTACCGCAGCTCGCTCAAGGAGCTCAAGCCGTCCTTCCGGCAGCGGTTCGCCACGCTTCCGATGCGGTATCTGCCTGCCGACCGCGAGGCCGAGGTGATCGTCGCCGAAGCAGGCATTCCGCTGAATTCAGCCCAGCGACTGGTTCAGTGCGCGCTCGCCATCCGAACCGCCGACGACGCCTTCCACTTCGAGCCGCCGTCGACCAGGGTGCTCGTCACCGCCGCCCAGTTGATCGCCGCAGGCGCGAGCGAATTCGACGCCGCAGAAGCCTGCATTCTCGCGCCACTGAGCACCGACGGCGCCATCACCGACGGACTGCGCGAAATCGCCGCAGCCAGCCTGCTCTAGAAGGGAGTCATCGAATGGATCAGAAGGAACAGAAGCGCAAGCGGGCACTCATCGTCCTGCAGATCGTCATCTACGGCTACCTGCTGACCATGTTCGGAATCCAGCTGTACATGTCGTTCGCCAGAGGCTGGTGGGAGTTGTGAATCTGCCGTTGCTGAACCGTCGTTCGGGTGTGAAGACACCCGCGGCGCCAGACGGCCCGGTCGGCCTCGACGCACACCACGACGAGTCCCGCCTTGCCCAGCGCCGCGCGGACAAGTGGATGATCGCGGGTGCCGCGCTGATGGGCATGTGGGCACCCGGCCTGATCGGCTTCCCCATCTTCATGCGGGGGGTGTGGCTGCAGCGCCAGGCACTGCGAGCAGGCCTCTCGGTCCGGCCCATGATCGTCACCCTGATCGGCTATCTGGTCCTGATCGACGGCATGCTCAACAGCCTCGGCTGGGCGCTCGACCTCGTCGCCAACCACACCTTGATCAACCGGGTGCTGATGGTCGGATGGGGAAACATGTTCGACGCGGGCTACTTCTGGCACTACAACGAGCTGTGGGTGGGCGGCGCCGCAGGGCCGGGTGAGAAGGCTTACGTGGCGGGGCTGATCTTCACCGTGTTCTCGATGCGGGTCGCCGCGGCCATCGGCTTCCTGCAGATGAAGCGCTGGGGCCACCAATGGATGATCGTCACCTGCTGGATGGGCGTCGTGATCTGGTGCGCCTACGTCTTCAACATGACGATGTTCGCCGACGTGCGCTACGCCGGAGTCGTCTTCCCGGTGATCGGCTGGTGGCTCTACGACATCTTCTACATCACCCCCTTCCTCGCGATCCCCTACCTCCACACCGTCAACCGCGAAATCTTCTCCGACTGAACAGGTTCAAGGAGCACACAATGACCACACCTGCATCCACCGAAGAACAGACGCCCGCCGAGGACCTACCGCCGGGTACCACTCCCTACTACGCCAACATGCACAAGTGGATCAAGCGTGCGGTGTTGGTGTGCCTGGTAGCCCTCGTCATCGAGGGCGCCTTCACGCTGCCGTTCATGGCGGTGTACTACGGCTACCCGACCTTGAGCCTCACCCAGATCTGCAGCGAGCTGCTCAAGATCCGCTACTCCGACGACGCCCTCGAGTGCAAGTACCCCTACCCGCCGCTCGGTCCGCCCGAGGGCGCGGAAGGCAAGGACACCGCCCAGGACCAGTGGGGCATCCAACCGACACCCAAGTACCACCGGCTCGGCTTCCGTGAACTCGTCAAGATCCACGAAGAGCGCCTCGCCCGCCAGGCCGCAGGACCACAGGGCGGATAGTGCGCAAGCAACCCGAAGAGCACGCGGAGAACTGGGATCTCCGCCACGAGGACTTCAACGACAACGACTTCCTCTACGACGTGTACTCGGTGATGCGGAACCGAGCCCCGTTCGCCCACACCGACGTTCCGTTTCTGTCCGCGACACCCGGTGGCGCCTGGGTGGCGGTGCGGTATGCGGACTGCTACAAGATCCTGCAGGACTGGGAGCACTTCTCCAGCAACCCGACACCGGAGGCGTCCGAACAGCTCGCAGGCGACCTCGTCATCACGCTCGACCCGCCACGGCAGCAGAAGTTCCGCAAGGTGCTCAACCCCTACTTCTCGCCCGCGCGGATGAAGGCGTTGACACCGCAGATCCGTAACGAGACAGACCGACTCATCGACGCCTTCATCTCCGACGGTGCGGGTGATCTGGCCGAGGTCGCGTGGCGGCAGCCGGGCATCGTCTTCTTCAAGTACCTCCTCGGCATGCCGACCGACGATGTTCCTTTGTGTATCGAGCTGACCGATGCGGCGCTGAACGGACAGACCGAGGAAGCCCGCATGTCGGCCTGGGGCGGGCTGTATCAGCACATCCACGACGCGGTGTCGGCGCGAACCGACTCGCCACCGCAGGACGACATGATCGACGTTCTTCTCGCGGCCGAGATCGACGGTGAGAAGCTGTCTTTCGCAGACGTCGTGTCCAACGCCATGCTTCTGGTCCAAGCGGGCCTCGAAACGACCGCGAGCGCGATGTCGTTCGCGTTCCACTACCTCGGGACACATCCCGAGGAACGCGACCGCCTCATCCGCGAGCCCGACATCATGCCGCGGGCCGTCGAAGAGCTGATCCGCTTCGGCGGGTCGATCCACGGCATCCCGCGAACAGTCGCCAAGGAGGTCGAGCTGAACGGCCACACGTTCTGTCCCGGTCAATCGGTATTGGTCAACTACGCGTCGGCCAATCGTGACGCCGTCGAGTTCCCCGAGCCGGACCGTTGCGTCCTCGATCGCCAGGCGAACCGGCACCTCGGATTCGGCGCAGGAGTCCATCGCTGCCTCGGTTCGAACTTGGCGCGCTTGGAATTCCGCGTCGGCATCGAACAGGTATTGACGAGAATGCCCGACTACGAGTTGGCGCCCGACACCGAAGCGGTGTTTCACGGGAACTCCGTCACACGCGGATACCGCCGACTCCCCGTTGTATTCAGCCCCGGCAGGCGGTCGGCCGCATGACATATCGAATCATTCAATGGATGACGGGCGACGTCGGACAGGTCGGTGTTCGGCACTTCGCCGACAATCCGGTGTTCGATCTCGTCGGCGTGCTCGTGCACAGCAAGGATAAAGTCGGCAAAGACGCCGGCGAGATCGCAGGCATCGCACCGATCGGTGTCGTCGCGACCGACGATATCGAGTCGATCGTGGCGATGGATGCCGACTGCGTGTTCTACACGCCGATCATCATGGACACCGAGACCGTCTGCCGGTTGCTGCGGTCGGGCAAGAACGTCGTCACCACGAGCGGATTCTTCTATCCGACAGCGGACTTCGCCACCGACGGCGCCAAGATCCGCGAAGCATGCGAGGCGGGCGGAACGTCATTCCACGCCGGTGGCATCCATCCGGGCTATGCGGGCGACATCCTTCCGCTGACCCTCGCCCGCGTAATGAGCCGGATCGACCAGATCCGCGTCCACGAAGTAGTGAACATCCTCACCGATGCGCCGACAGACCACATCGACTGGATGGGCTTCGGGAAGGACAAGGACAAATTCGTTTCGGAGCCAACCATTCTGGGCCTCGGCCTGCCGTTCTTCGCGCAGTCGATGTACATGATCGCCGACGGCCTCGGCGTGACCATCGACGAGGTGACCGCCGCGGATGTGAAGGCCGCTGTCGCCACCGAGGACATCCCGCACGAGTTGGGCGCGATACCCCGCGGCACGGTCGCCGCGCAGCACCACGAATGGACGGCTTGGGTTGACGGCCGACCGCTCATCGTCTTCCATGCGCTCTACACGGCGACCAGTGCGGACAAGCTCGACCCGCCATGGGACCTCGGAAAGACGCGCTACCGCATATCGATCGAGGGAGATCCGCCGACCGAGCTGATCCTCGAAGGCGTCGAGCAACCCGACGGCACCATGGCGCATCCCGGATACAACTGGACCGCGATGGGCGCCATCAATGCGATCCCTGACGTGTGCGACGCCGCCCCGGGTTGGATCACGCACCTTGACCTCGGTCTCGTTCAACCGCGGGGCCTGGTACGCAAATGACCACCGAAGAACCGACTCCGTCGCAACGGCTACACCACGTGACATTCGCCCTATCTCCTGAACGTCTAGACGAAGCTGCAGAATTGTTCAACGGGCTGGGCTTCGACCTGCAGCAGGCTGAGCTACCCGACGCCGGACTGCACATCTGGCTGGACTGGAAGCAAGGGATCGAGCTGATCAGTCCGATTGCGGGATCGACTGCGTCGGTGGCCGCGTCGGTCAATGAGTTCTTGCACAAGAACGGCGACGGCGTCTACACCGTTGTATTGCAGGTGCCGGTCGCCTCGGCGGCCGAGTCTGTGGCGCAGCGGTACGGCTCAACGACGCGCTACCGCTTCGACATATCGGGTGAAGGTACGTATGTGAACGAAGTCGAGCTGTCGGTGCTGGGTTTGCCGCTCACATTCATGTCGACAAACATTCCGTGATCGCCCATGACTGATCCGCAGACAGTTCCGCACATTCTGTACGAAGACCTGCCCATGGCAGCCGACCGCGGAGTTGGTTGGGCCAAGCTGCGCGACCTTGGTCCTGTCCTGCAGGGAGACGGCTGGTACTACCTCACCAACCGCGACGACGTGCTTGCCGCTCTGCGCAATCCGGAGGTCTTCTCGTCCACCCGGGCCTTCGATGACATGGTCAGCGCGGTGCCTCTGGTTCCGCTGGCGTTCGATCCGCCCGAGCACACCCGGTATCGCAGGATCCTGCATCCGTTCTTCAGCCCGCAGGCGCTCGGCGAGGTCCTCCCGTCGTTGCAGACCCAAGCGGCGGAGATCATCGCCGATATCGCGCAGCGCGACGAGTGCGAGGTGATGGCCGACCTGGCCACTCCATATCCGTCGCAGGTGTTCCTCACCTTGTTCGGTCTGCCGCTCGAGGACCGGGACAAGCTGATCGCATGGAAGGACGCCATCATCGATCTCGGTCTGGAGCGCGATCCCGACAAGATCGACCTGGTTCCGGCAACGCAGCTGTTCGGATACCTCACCGAAGCCGTTGACGCACAACGGCGGCAGCCCCGCGACGGGATCCTGTCGCAGCTTCTTCACGGCGACGAAACGCTCACCGACGCCGAGGCGTTGGGGCTGTCCTTCGTGTTCATCCTCGCCGGACTGGACACCGTCACGTCGGCGATCGGTGCGTCGATGCTCGAGTTGGCCCGCCGCCCCGACCTGTGTGAAGACCTGCGCGAAAACCCCGACCGGGTAGCGGTATTCGTCGAGGAGATGATCCGGCTGGATCCGGCGGCACCGGTGGTGGGGCGTGTCACCACTCGTGAGGTGACGGTCGCCGGCGTCACCCTGCCTGAGGGCGCAGAAGTCCGACTGTGCCTTGGCGCGATCAACCGTGACGGCAGCGACGCGGTGTCCGGCGACGATCTGGTGATGGACGGGAAGGTCCACAAGCATTGGGGCTTCGGCGGCGGTCCGCACCGTTGTCTGGGTTCGCACCTAGCCCGCATGGAGTTGAAGATCGTCGTCACCGAATGGCTGCGCTGCATAACGGAGTTCGAGCTTGCGCCCGGATACCGGCCGGAGATCAAATGGCCGTCCGCCACATCCACGTTGCCGTCGCTGCCGCTGCGGATTCTCAGCCGTTCGACCGCACTGGAGGGCTCATGACCGTCAACACCGCCAAGCCAAGTGTCTTCGACGCCGGGCTTCCAACGCTGACCTATGACGTCACCGACACCCCGCAGGAGATCTATCCGCAGTTCCGGGCGGCACAGCAGATTGCGCCGATCGCGCTGGGTCCCATTGGCCCCGAGGTGCTCTCCTACGATCTTGCGCGGACGGTGCTCCGCGACCCGCAGTTCGTGGTCCCGGCAGGCATCCATCTATCCGCGCACGGCATCACATCGGGTCCGTTGTGGGACAGGGTGACCCGCAGCATCTTGAACATGGAGGGTGAGGAACATCGCCGACTTCGCAGCCTGGTGTCGAGGGCCTTCACGCCTCGGGCGACGGCGCGCATGCACGACACGATTCACGCAGTCATCAACGAACTCATCGACAGCGTCATCGACTCTGGCCGTTGTGAATTCGTCGCCGACATCGCCCGCCCCTACCCGATACCGGTTATCTGTGCGCTGCTCGGTGCGCCCCGCGAGGACTGGCAACAGTTCAGCCGATGGGCCGAGGACATCTTCAAGATCGTCAGCTTCGACATCAACCTCGCCGAGGAGGAGCCCGCGGTGCTCAAGGCGTGGGGCGAGTTCGACGATTACATCGATGGGATGATCGCCCAACGTCGGCAACGCTTGACCGACGATCTGCTCTCCGAGCTCATCCGCATCGAAGACGGTGGAGAGCGACTCGACGCCGCCGAACTGCGCATGCTGGCGTTCAGCATTCTGGTGGCCGGGACCGACACCACCCGAAGCCAGTTGGCCGCTTCGATGCAGGTGCTGTGCGATCACCCCGAGCAGTGGGCACTTCTTCGCGACCAGCCCGACCTGGCGATGCGTGCCGTCGAGGAGACCATGCGTCACTCGCCATCGATGTGCAGCACCGTGCGCAGCGCCATCGACGACGTCACGATCGGCGAATACACCTTCCCCGCAGGCACATTCATCATCGTCAACACCTACGCAGCCAACCGTGACAGCGCCGTCTACGACGACCCGACGCGCTTCGACATCACCCGCGACGAGCCACCGCCCATTCTGACCTTCGGCGGAGGAGTGCACTACTGCCTCGGCGCCAACCTGGCGCGCCTGGAGCTCGCCGAAGCGCTGAAGATCCTTTCCCGGCGATTCCCGAACCCGCGTCGCGCGGGAACGGTGCCATGGAAGCCACTGCTCGGCCTGAGTGGGCCGACGAGTCTGACTATGGAGTTCGACTGATGACCAACACGTCTGAGGCGCCGCCCGTTGCGATCGAACGCGAGGTCATCCCGTTCCGCGAGCGCAAGCAGGACATCGTCCTGTGGATCTTCTTTCTGGTCAATGTCATCTTCGTGACCTACCAGGCGGATATCGAGCAGCTCGTCATCCGCGACCCGGACAACTTCACCTACCCGATCTGGCCTCCGGCATACATGATCGACTTCCTGCACTGGTACTTCGAGAAGTACGACCCGCTGCTCTACGAGCGGCCCGTCTGGTACACCACGATCGTCTGCATCGACCAGGTCGTCTACGGCCCCTTCTACATCGCTGCGCTGTACGCGTTCTGGAAGGGCAAGGAATGGATCCGTAACTGGTCGATCATCTGGGCCTCCGTGATGCTCGCCACCGTCACGGTCATTCTCGGTGAGGAGATCGCCGGGCCGTTCGCCAGCGATCACCTGCCGCTCGTGCTGGCCACGAACGCCGGCTGGCTGATCGTCCCCGTTTGGGTGCTGATCCGGATGTGGCGGGAGCACCCGTTCACGCGCCCCGTCACGACGAAAGAGAGCTAGCCATGGCAACGTTCGCAGAGCGCTACGGCTCGTGGGCCGTCGTCGCAGGCGCATCGGAAGGGCTTGGTGAAGCATTCGCACGAGGGTGCGCCAGCCGCGGACTCAACGTCGTGCTCATCGCGCGGCGCGTCGAGCTCGCGCAGCAGATCGCCGACGACATCGCCACCACGACCGGCGTGCAGACACGCGCACTGCGAGCAGACCTCGCCGACCGCGACGACCTCGACCGCATCCTCGCCGATCTCGTCGACCTCGACGTCGGCCTGCTCATCTACAACGCCGCGTTCTCCGTCGTCGGACCGTTCTGGAACTTCGACATCGACACGCACCTCAAGGAGATCGACGTCAACGTGCGCGGGCCCCTCGTGCTCGCCCACGGCTTCGGCGAGCGGTTCCGTGCGCGGGGTCGCGGCGGGATCATCCTGCTGTCGTCGATGGGGGCGCTGCAAGGAATGGTGCGAGTCGCGAATTACTCGGCCACCAAGGCTTACAACCTGGTGCTGGCCGAGGGGCTATGGGCCGAACTCCGTGACGACGGCGTCGACGTCGTCGTCAGCTGCGCGGGAGCGACACGAACACCGAACTACGTAGCGTCTGAGCCGGAGGACGCGAATGTGCCGGTCCAGGAGCCCGAGCAGGTCGCCACCGAGACGCTGAACGCTCTAGGGAAGAGGCCGACGGTGTTCCCCGCACGCGTGCTACGTCTCACGCATTTCGCCTTCCGCCATCTCATGGGACGCCGCACCGCAGTGCGCCTGATGGCCTATGCGAGCAACCGGACCTACAAGGAACAGGGCAGCTACAGCACCGGAGACCGCGGTTGACCAGGGTCATCGCGCCGGGCCTTGAAGCTATCTTTATAAAGATAATAAGATAGGCCTCATGGATCGCGATCAGCTCGTCGACCTGACCCGCCGCGCGCTCAAGCTGGCGCGGGACAAGACGACCGACCTGGCCCCAGCCGAATACGCCGTGAGAGCCGACACCTACACCTCGACCGACCGCCACGTGCGGGACGTGGAGATGGTGCTCGCCAGCCCGCAGCTGGTCGGCTATGTCTCCGAATTGCCGAAGCCCGGCTCCTATTGCACGAAGACCGTAATGGGTCGGTCCATCCTGCTGACCCGCACAATGGACGGTTCGGTGAAGGCGTTCGAGAACGTCTGCCTCCATCGGCAGTCACAGATCACCGAGGGATGCGGGTCGGCGCGTCGACTCGTATGTCCGTACCACGCATGGAATTACGACCTCGACGGCAACCTGGTCGGCGTCCCGGGCAAGGAGGGTTTCCCCGAGAGCTCAACGGGCAGAGAGAAATTGGCCGAACTCCCGGCAACCGAGTGCGCAGGCTTCCTCTGGATAGCGCTCGACCCCGATGCCACGCTCGACATACCCGAGTTCCTGGGACCGCTCGCCGATGAGTTGGACGCGTGGGGCATCGGACACTGGTCGCCCCTGGGCGAAAAGGTGCTGGACTCGGCAATCAACTGGAAGCTGGCGATCGACACCTTCGCGGAGAACTACCACTTCGCGACCGTGCACAAGACCACTTTCGCGACCATCGCACGGAGCAACTGCACGGTGTTCGACTCGTTCGGGCCGCATCACCGACTGGTGTTCCCGCTCAACGGAATCCTCGACCTCGACGACGTTCCCGAAGAGCGGTGGGAGCCGTTGCAGAACATGGTCGTCATCTACGCCCTGTTCCCCAACATCGTGCTGTCGGCGACGATCGCCAACGGTGAGCTGTTCCGGGTCTACCCGAGCGAGGTGCCCGGCCGCTCGATCACCGTGCACCAGAACTCGACCCCGCTCGACCTGTCCGACGAGTCGACCGCCGCCGGTGCGCAGGCGGTGTTCGAGTACGCGCACGGCACCGTCCGCGACGAGGACTACGCGCTCGTCGAGAAGCTACAGGCCAACCTCGCGAGCGGGGTCAGGGAACACCTGGTGTTCGGCCGCAACGAGCCGGGACTGCAACATCGGCACGAGATGTGGACGAACGCGGTCAGCGCTGCTGCTCGATGAGCCGCGCGACCTCGTCGCGCTCACCCGGCTCGGCCGCCTCCAGCACGTCGGCCAGCTCCCAGTCCCGGTACAGGGCCAGTGACCGCTCGTAGAACGCGAAGCCGCTGACCGGCTCGCCGCGAAATGTGCCCTGGTACCGGTACGGGCCCTCCATGTACTCGAGCGGAAGGCCGTGTGCGGGAGCCGGTACCAATGGCTCGCCCGTCAAATCCAGGTCGAGCTTCCGCGACGTCAAGCGATGACGATCAGGCATGTACCGTGCCTTGGCGGGCGGCGGTACCAGCGTGCGGATCGCGTCGGGCCAGCGCACGTAGCTGGTGACGGTGACCTCGATGTCGTCGGCATACTCGGGCTCGGCGTCCGGCGAACTCGTCGTGGCGCCCGAAAACGGTTGCAGCGCATTGCGGTTCGTCCGGTCGAATTGCCGCCATATGCTCAGGTCGACGTCGTTGTCGAGGTTGATCGTGCGCCATTCGTGGGCACGGGAGCGGATGTCGCCGGTCAGCCCTCCGCCGTTGGCGACCTTCGGAAACCACTGCCGGTCGACGTGCCCGCAGCTTCCGGTGACCGATTCGGCCACCGAACCCCAGGACAGTGTTCCGGTCATCGTCATGCCGGTCTGGAAGTAGGAATACGTGGTCGGCTGCCCGAAGCACTCGATGACGCCGTTGTGGGTCGCGGCGCCCAGCGGTACCGGCGCGCGCGACGGCTCCACGTGCAGGTCCAGCCGCATCTCGCTGCCGTCCTGGTCGGTGCCGCATAAGCTCACGTCGTACGTGTAGGGCAGTAGGTCGCCCGCCTCGTCCCGACAGGTCCGCCAGACCGCGGTCCCTGCACGACTGTCGTATGTCATGTCCAGGTGGTCGTCGCCCACAGTGAGCTTCGGCGGCACATCGGTCTTCTTGTTCGTCGACGGCATGTCGTAGTCGGTGTAGGTGCCGTATGTGCCGTTGTCGAGGTCGAAAAGGGCGAGCGTGTAGAAGTCGGCGACGATGGCCTGCCCGGGCCTGTTCTTGTTGAAGATGGTCAGGAAGGCGAACTTGCGATCGGTTTCGCCGGTCAGTTCGCCTGCGAGAAACCAGGTGTCCGACTCGCATGTGGGGTGGTTCGCCTCGGCGGCGGGAAAGACGAAATGCGGGTCACCCGCGACCAGCTCGAACGGATACCGACGCCAGTCATCACCCACGGGCACTCCCAGATTTCCTTTTTTGCTATGTTAGCAGCAATAGCAACTTTAGCGGACGGGCGGTGACGCCGTGAGATCCCTCTCCTACGACCAGCTCTTCATCGGTGGCCGCTGGCAGGAGCCGGCCACCGGGAATCGCATCTCGGTGATCTCCCCGCACACCGAGCAGCCGATCGGCGCGACGCCGGAAGCCGCTCCGCAGGATGTCGACCGGGCAGTGCTGGCCGCGCGCAAGGCATTCGACGAAGGGCCGTGGCCGCGGCTGCCGGTCTCGGCGCGGATGGAGAAGGTCGAGAAGCTCGCCGCCGTCTACACCGCCCAAGCAGAAGAGATGGCCGATCTCATCACCGCCGAGATGGGGTCACCCCGCACGTTCAGCAGATTGGGCCAGGCGAACGGGGCACTGTCGCAGATGTACCTGACCCTGGCAACGGCCAAGGACTTCGGCTGGGTCGAGCGTAGGCAGGGCCTGTTCGGCGAGGTTCAAGTACGGCGCGCGCCCGTCGGCGTGGTCGGCGCCATCGTGCCGTGGAATGTGCCCCAGGTGCTGATCATGCCGAAGATGATCCCCGCGCTGATCGCCGGTTGCACCGTCGTCGTGAAGCCCGCCCCGGAAACCCCGCTCGATGCGATGTGGCTGGCCGAGATGCTCGCAGATCTCGACCTGCCGGAGGGCGTGGTGTCGATCCTGCCCGGCGGCAGGGAGGCAGGCGCGAGCCTCGTTCGTCATCCCGGCGTCGACAAGATCGCGTTCACCGGATCCTCTGCCACCGGCCGACACATCGCCGCGGCGTGCGGTGAACAGCTCAAGCGGGTCAGCCTCGAACTCGGTGGCAAGTCCGCGGCGATCATCCTCGACGACGCCGACGTCGACCACACGGTCAAACACCTCAAGATCGCCGGCCTGATGAACAACGGGCAGGCCTGCGTGGCGCAGACGAGAATCCTGGTCAGCGAGCGCAGACACGACGAGGTCGTGGACGCGCTCGCCGACATGGTGTCCGGACTTCAGGTCGGCGACCCTGCCGATGAGTCGACCGACGTCGGTCCCCTTGTCGCCCAGCGCCAGCAGCAGCGCGTTCAGGGCTACATACAGTCCGGCATCGATGAGGGCGCCAAAGTCGTTGTGGGAGGAACCGATAAACCATATGACCGCGGCTGGTACGTCCGGCCCACGTTATTCACCGACGCGACCAACGACATGAAGATCGCCCGTGAGGAAATATTCGGCCCGGTGCTGACGGTGCTGCGCTACACCGACGAAGCGGATGCGATCCGCATCGCCAACGACAGCGACTACGGACTGGCCGGATCCGTCTGGACAGCCGACGCCGCGCACGGGCTGGAGATCGCTGCCAAGATCCGCACAGGCACATACGGGATCAACATGTACCAGCTCGACACCAGCGCACCGTTCGGCGGGTTCAAACAGTCCGGCATCGGTCGCGAGTTCGGACCCGAAGGGCTTGCGCAGTACACCGAGGTGCAGTCGACGGTGACGATGGGCGAGCTGCCGCCGAGCTAGACCTACTGGCCCTGCTGCTTTGCAGCGTCCGCCTGTTTCTGCTTTTCAGCCTCCGCGGCTTTCTCCGCCTTGGCTTGAAAATCCCGGCCCGCCGGGCTGCCAAGCGAGGCGCCAGGCGTAGTGGCCGTCGCGACTCCCCGGTCGCAGTTGAGGGCCAGCAAGACCACGCTGTCAACGTGCTGGAACGCACCGTCGGAATCCTCGACGAACGGCGCATTCGTAGCATTGGTCACCAGGCAGTCACCCATCGAGTCCTGCCGGTCGCCAACAGTCACTTGGATCTTGGCCGTGCCGCCGCCGTCCTCGATCTTCGAAACCGCGTCGCCGTACGTCATCCCCACCACGTCCGGTGGCCCGGACGTGCTCGCGGAGGAGATACCCGCGCCGAACATCGCCAACACGCCGACAGCCACACCCGTGGCGCCGACGGTGCCTGCCGAGATAAAGAGCTTCTTCACATGCCCACCCGTCTGCATCGTTGTGGGCAAAGTTAAACCGCGAACCTGTGTTTTGGCAGGGCGTACGGCATGAATGTGCCGTGAATGTGGATGACCGGCCCCTCTAACCTGAGAGCTCGAGGGTCACCTCGGCAGGGCAGCAGAGTTCGTCGCGCTGGTTGAAGATGGCGATCTCCAGGTCAACGAGGTATCGCATGGTGTCACCGGTCTTCTCGCATCGCTTGTCCACGACGCGGCCGCGACCGACCATGGAGTCGCCCGCGTAGATGGAGCCGACCATCGACACCTTGCGCCGCACAACGCGGCTGTACGGTCCCGCCCAGTCGGTGGCGATCCGGTCGACGAACCCCGCGAGATGCATGGTGTTCACGAAGATCGTTGGATGCCCGTGACTTTCGGCGTAGGAAGGGTCGTAGTGGCCGGGAAAGTAATCCCATGTCGCACCCGGGTTCATCACGACGCGCTGGTAGCTGATTTCGTCGACCACCTCAGTGAGCTCGGTCGGCACCGTCACGTCCTTCCACGCCAGCCTGCGGTACGAGGTCACGGTGACTCCGAAGGGGTGAAGCGAAACAACGTGTTTCGGTTCGTCGCTAGCAGCGATGCGTCCTCGCGGTAGTAGCTGTCACGCGTTTCGACGAAGTGGCCGACGCCGACCTTCGTCCGCTTCTCCGGCGACACCGACACCACCTCTTCGACCACCTTGAGGCGGTCGCCCTCGAGGATCGGCGTCATCAGCTCGACATCGTTGGATGCATTGATGAACGTGGTACCGGGAAGCGGCACACGGATTGCGATCGACGGAACGGGTCGCTGCCCGTTGGGCAGCCACGGCGGCGGGATCAGCCAGCCCATCAGCATCGCCGGTGGCGCGACCAGCCCGCCCCACACCTCCGTGGCGAACTCGGTGTCCCAGTAGGCCGGGTTGCCGTCCTGCACCATCGACGCGAAGTGCTGGATGCGCGCCGCACTCACCGCTGTTCCGGCGAACCGCGGCTCGGTGCGCATGCCGACCATCCGCAGGGCATCCTCGTAGGTGCCGAATGCGAACTCGTAGCGGATCCCCGCAGTCACCGGCTCATACCGTTAGCGCGTCTTTGCTTGGCACGACGTCCCATTCGAGCTCCCGCGATGTGAAGTACCACCCGCCCCGCTCGTAGATGAGCCTGTCTGAGAAAGTTCCGGTGGCGCGCAGTTCGGCTCCGACGAAAAGCAGCGCAACGCAGTGCTGGGTGGCATCGACCCCGTCGACGGTGATCTCGTGGTCGACGGTGACCAGTCGTTGGTCGTTGCCGCCGTCGAACGCATCGCGCAGGTTGGTGAACGTCTGCCCGTCGCGGACGAACGTCGCGCCCGCGTGACGGAATGTCGCAATCCAGCCGCCGAAGTCGCCTGCGGAGAACAGCCGATTGCTGCGGGCGTTCAGGTTCAGGATGGCCGCGCGCCCGGCCACCCCGGCGAGCACGAACTCCTGCTGGTAGGTCATCGCCATGTTTCTTCTCCCGTCCTAGCGACTGAGTATGTAGCCGTGATCCTCGCGGTCCCATGCGGCTTCGCCGAGACCCCTCTCGCGCAGCACATCCTTGCGGACTCGTCCGATGACGTTTTTCGGTATCTCGTCGACGACTTCCAGATACCGCGGAACGCAGAAGTACGGCATCCGTGCGGAGCAGAAGTCCAACAGCTCGGCGTGGTCGAAGTCCGCCTGCGGAGCCACGGTGACCACAACCAAGATGTCGTCCTCACCCAGATCGCTCGGTACGGCGACTGCGGCGGCCTCGAGCACGGCGGGATGGCGCATCACCGTCGTCTCGACCTCGACCGAGGACACGTTCTCGCCGCGCCGCCGCAGCGAGTCCTTCGCCCTGTCGATGTAGGTCAGGTTGCCGTCGTCGTCGAAGGAGCCGAGATCTCCTGTGCGGAACCACTCCTCGTGCGACATCACCACCAGCTGCGAGTCGATCGCGGCGGCATCGACGTAGCCCAAGCTCATCGCGTTCGCGGACGTTGGCCTGCAGGCGATCTCGCCGACCGTACCTGCGGGCACGGGGTGCCCGTCGCTGTCGACGATGCGGACGTCGAACGCGGGGTTCACCTGTCCCGATGTTCCGGGTACACCATCGGCGGAGACCCTCTTGAACGCGATAGGGAAGGCCTCCGTCATGCCGTACATCGTCACGACCCTGGTGTCGTAACGCTGCTCGATGCTGCGGTACATATCGGCCGCGATCGGCGCCGCCGAGATGAACCTCAGCGGCAGCTGCGAGTCCCTGGCGTCCGGCGGCTGGTTCCACAGCATCGAGACCATGGCTCCCGCGCCAGCGAAACCCACTGCGCCGCATGATCGTATCTCGTCCCACACCTCGCTCGGCCGGAACGCAGCCGACAACACCGTCGTCGCGCCGAGAAGCATCGGCGCCAGCACGGAGGGCGCGGCGCTCAGGTGAAACAGCGGCATGGCACTCCACACCACGTCACCGGCCGCAAGCTCCCAGGCCGTCGCGACACCGGCCGCCGCCGAGAACAGATAGTGCCACGTCGTCGCGACGGCCTTGGACGGGCCGGTGGTGCCCGAGGTGAAGAACAGCGCGGCCAGTTCGTCCGGTCCGGCGGGGTCGGCGTCGGGTGGCGTGCTCGACGCGCGCGCCAACGCGTCGGTCAACGAATCCCCGACGACCAGTACCGTTCTCGCGGTCTCGACCCGGTCGACGACCTCGTTCAAGCGGGAAAGCCGCTCGGCGTCGACGATGACGACTCTGGCCCGCGACAACCGCAGCGCGTGCACGAGGAACTCGTCCTTGTTGGCGACGTTCACCGCGGCCGTCACCGCCCCGATGCGCGCCGCGCCGAGCCAGAAGTACACCCACTCGGGGCACGTCGCGGTGAACAACGCAACGGTGTCACCCCGCACAACACCGTTGTCGGCCAACATGTTTGCGGCCGCACACGAGCGATCCCGCATCTGCGCGAACGTCACCGGCGTACCGGCGATGGTCATCATCGTGGCGTCGCCGATCTGCTCGGCGCGCTTGTCGAGCACGTCCGGGACCGTGAAGCGCTCGACACCGAACTGCGACGGACCGATCGGCCCGTCGCGCCTTACACCTTCAGGCACCCGCCGCCGCCGGGTCCGGTTCGCCGGTGGCGGTGTACCCGAAGTCGATCGGCGACGGCTCTTCGCCCGGGTAGAACCGGTGCGCCCATCGCCGCAGTGCGGCATAGTCGCGGGCTTCCTCGGGGGCCAAGTTCGGTTTCTCCAAGTACTTCATGTTCTCCCAGGTGAAGAAGTCCTGCTTGATGACTTCCTGCTGCAACTGAAGGAACTTCGCCGCACGGCCTGCCGGCTTGTCGCCGGTGTCGCCGGGCTCGCGAACCGAAGCCTGGGTGTAGAAGTAGTCGGTGTAGTCCTCGTCGACGGGGGTCTGACCAGTCACCTCGATGGTGGCGACGAGTTCTTTGGGGAACCGCACGATGCCGAGCCCCAACGAGTAGTTGTCGTAGATGATGTTCGCGTCGACGGGTCCGTCGGGCGTGAGCCATGTCGACGCGCGGCCGCCGCCGAAGTTCGCGGTCACCGTCGCGTGCAGGTGGTAGCCGTCGGCGTCGAACGACGTGGTGTTGGCGGCGCTGTCGGCCTTGTGGACGAACTGCACGTGATACGGATCGGCCGCGTTCTCGATGATCATCTGCGCGTGCACCTTGACCCGGTTGAGCATCCGGGAGTGCGGGTGCAGCGGGTAGTACTCGTCGGTTTCCAGTTCGGGCAGCACCGGCGGCTGCCAGTAGGGCGCGCGGCCGTGGCGCTCGTGCCACACCACGACGAACCCGTACCACTCCTGGGCGGGGTAGCTCTTGATCTTCACGTTCTGCTTGCAGCCGATCTTGCTGTACGGGATCAGCGCGTTCGTGCCGTCGCCCCGCCATTGCCAACCGTGCCACGGGCAGACGATGTGCTCGCCCTCGACGGTGCCGCCGACCCCCATGTTCGCGCCGAGGTGAAGGCAGTAGGCGTCGAGCACATTGACCTTGCCCGATGCGGTGCGGAAGATGACCAGTTCCTCGCCGAAGTAGTGCGCACGCTTGACCTGCCCGTTGGCCAGCTCTGAGGCGAACCCGACGATGAACCAACCGGTCGGAAAGCGGTACTTCGAGAGGCTGATGCCGCTCGGGCCGAACTCGCGTTCCGACGGATCGATGGTGGGATCGTCGATCGTGTCCGTCATACCGTCTCCGTCCGCACAATATTTGGGCAGGTCAGACCGTGTCTGTGGTCTATTGTTACTATTTTAAGCATTCTAGGTCAAGGACAGCCGAACCAGGAGCCCGCATGCCCACGACCACCCCGGTCGATCTCTCGGATTCTGCATTGTGGCGGAACGGATTTCCCGACGATCTGTTCGCCCGGTTCCGCCGCGAGCGGCCCCTCTTCCACCACGAGGTGACCGACGGCGTGGCCAAGACCGTCAAGCGGGACTTCTGGATGGCCACCAAGCACCGTCACGCCCAGCGCATCCACCGCGACACCGACTCGTTCACCGCGACCGACGGTCCGCTCATCCAGGGCGTGGGTGTCATCGGCTCTGCGCCGACGATCATCAACATGGACCCTCCGGAGCTCCTCAAGCGGCGACGGGTGCTGTCGCACGCGTTCACGCCGAAGGCGATCGGCAAGCTCGAGGACGGCATTCGCAGGCGCGCCGCGGCGATGATCGACCGGTTGCTCGCCGCAGGCGGGGGCGACTGGATCTCCGACGTCGCCGACGTACTGCCGATGTCGGTCATCGGCGACATCATCGGCATCCCCGATGTGGACCGGCCGGACATCTTCGACACGCTCGACCGCATCCTCAAGGTCGCATCGTCGGACGACGCGGTGGCCCAGCAGAATGCAATGGAGCTGTTCGGAAAGATCTTCACCTATGCGCTCGAGCTCACCGCGGAGAAGCGGCGCAACCCCACCGACGACATCTGGAGCACGCTGACGTCCGCGGTGGTCACCGACGAGAACGGCGAGAAGCTCTCGATCCCGGCCAACGAGTTGGAGATCTTCTTCTTCGTCATCGCCTTCGCAGGCAGTGATACCACCAAGAACGCGTTGGCCTCAGGGCTGCAGGCATTCGTCGCCAACCCCGAACAGATCGAGCGGTACCGCGAGGACGAAGCCGTCCGGGCGACGGCCGTCGAGGAGGTGCTGCGCTGGGCGTCGCCGGTCGCGTTCTGGACTCGCAGCACGAAGGTCGACGTGGAAATGGACGGGGTGACGATCCCGAAGGGTGAACGGGTGGTTGCGATGTTGCGCTCGGCGAACCGCGACGAAGAGGTCTTCGACAACCCCTTCGCATTCGACATCGGCCGCCTCGACAACCCGCACGTGACGTTCGGCGGCGGTGGTCCACACCATTGCCTCGGCGCGATGCTGGCGCGCGCCGAAATCCGTGCGGTGCTCGACGAATTACTGTGCCGCGCAGACGACATCAGCCTGGGCCAGGCGAAGGTCACCTACCCCAACCTCACCAACAACATGTCGATCTTCGACGAGCTACCCATCTCGGTGACGCCGCGCTGACGCCGGTCACGCACCCTTCGGCCTGGTTCCGATGACTCCTTCGGCGGCCAGCCGGTCCAGGTCGGCCTCGGTGACCCCGCACAACTCCGTCAGCACCTCGTTGTTGTGCTGGCCGAGCGTCGGCGGCGTACGGAGCAACCACCTGTCGGTGCCGTCGAGGCGGGCGAACGGAGGACACGGATACAGGCCTGCGCCGGTCCGCGGATGCTCGAGCCGCTCGAAGAATCCGCGGTGCACCAACTGCGGGTTCTCGGTCACCAGCGACGGCGAGATCACCGCGGCCGCCGGAATCCCTGCTGCCGTAAGCCTTTCGACGACTGCGTCGACGTGCTGCGTGGCGAGCCACTCCTCGACGTCGACGCCCCGACCGCCGATGAGTTCGGCCAACGCGGAGAGCTCGTCGTCGGTGCGTACGCTCAGAGCGATCCAGTTGTCCTCCCCCGCACACCGGTAGACGTCCTGCAGCACCGCCGAGTGCCCGCGGTTGCCCCTGCGCTTCATGACCTTCCCGAACACCTCGAATTCGATTGTCTGCACGGCGGTCACGTTGAGCACGGTCTCGATCATCGGCACCTCGACCAGCTGGCCGCGACCGGTCCGATCGGCGAACTCTAGCGCCGCAAGCGTCACGAACGCCGCGTGCGCTCCCGCGAGTGGATCGCACGCACCGCGCGGCGCAACGGGCAGGTCGTCGGGTAGGCCGGTGACCCAGGCCAGGCCGGCGATCTGCTCCATCGTCGGCGCGAAGCCGACCCGATCCCGCCACGGCCCCGTCAATCCGAACGCGGGCATGCGTACGACGACGACTTTGGGGTTCAGCTCGAGCAGGGCGTCGGCGCCGAGTCCGAACTGATCCATCACCCGCGGGGAGAAGTTCTCGATCACCACATCGGCCTGCCGCACCAGTTCCTTGACGAGCCGGAGCCCCTCGGTGGACTGCAGGTCCAGCGTGACCGACCGCTTGTTGGTGTTCATCGCGTGGAACACCCAGCCGTACTCCCACCAGTCGTCGACGTCGGTGCGCATTCCGCCGGAATAGCGGATGCCGTCGGGCCGCTGGATCGACTCGATCTTGATGACGTCTGCTCCGAAGGCAGCCAGCGAGTGTGCGGCGGCGGGCCCGGCCCAGAACGCCGTGAAATCGACGATCCGCACCCCGGCGAGCGGCGGTCCCGCGGGCTGTGTGCGCGGCGCCGATTCCCTTGGCTCCCAGAGCGAGAGGCCGTCGGCCTCCCCGACCGCGGGAGTATCGCGCACCGGCGCCTGGTGGGCAGCCGACATCAGCCACGGAGCGCGCGGCTGGCGGAACCCCGCGGGATTGTCGATGTACACGCCGCGGGTCCTCAGGTGATCCATGTCAGGGATGGTCGAGCCGTTTCCGAGTGGCGCGAGCGGCAACCGGAACAGCTGTCCGAGTTCGACGATCTCGGCGACAGTGCGCTCGCGCATCCATGGGTCGATCCGTTCGCGAATCCAGTCGCGGTAGTCCCACCGCCCGATTTGGAACCGCAGCTGGGGATTCTCGGTGAACTCGGGGCAGTCGACCATCGCGGCGAAGTCCAGCCACTGCTGGCCGGTCACCATGCTGATGCCGACGTAGCCGTCCTTGGCAGGCTCGATGGACGGCACCTCGACCGAGCGCCTGACGGGTGGCCGCTGCAACAGCTGCGAGTGCAGCCATTCACTGCTCTGCATCAACGTGATCGCCTCGAGCATGGACATGTCGAGGTGTCCACCAGGGCCGCCGTTGGCGACCCGACGGCGCAGCGCCATCGCGCCGTAGGCGGCCCATGCCGCGCCCATGTACTCGCCCAGCTCGCCGCCGACCGAGATGGGCGGGCCCGCGGGATCGCCGCGGAAGCCGGTGAGTCCGGAGTCGGCCTGCAGGGTGAACTCGGTCGCGGGCCGTTCCGACCACGGCCCGGTCCAGCCGTAGTCGGAGATGGTGACGACCACGCACTCCGGCCTCGCCTCGAGGAGCCGCGCCGGATCGATGCCCTGCTCAGCGGCGGCGGATCGGCTCGCGGTCACGATCACGATGTCGGCCCAGGCCAACAGCTCGTCGGAAATGGTTGTCACGCTGCGCTTTCCAGCGGAAAGATAGCTGAACAGCGGGGCGTCGGCGCCGGCAGCGAGTTTGCCACCGGTTGCGGTGAAGCGACGAAGTGGGTCGCCTTCGGCGGGTTCGACCTTGACCACGTCGGCGCCCGCGTCGACCAGCAGCTTGCCGCAGTAGCTGCCCGCGATACGGTCACTGACCTCCACGACGCGCAGATCGCAGAGCGGAGGGGATGCTCCGTCGCTCACGCGCACAACCTCCTGAGGCCGTTTCTTTGTCATCTTAGTAACTTTTGTCGGATAGCGACCCGGTAGACCCCTGGTAGCACGCCTATCGCTGTTAACATTGCCAGGCAATGACGACATTGGGAATCGGCCCCGAGGCGCGCCGCAGGCTTGGGGCCCGCAGGACGGCCGAGATCGTCGCCGATGAGCTTCGCAGGCAGATCATCGACGGCGAGTTGTCCGACGGCGACCTGTTGCCACGCCAGGAGATTCTGGTCGAGCAGTTCAACGTCAGCCTGGTGTCGCTGCGCGAAGCCCTGCGGATCCTCGAAACCGAGGGCCTTGTCTCGGTCCGACGCGGCAACCGCGGCGGGGCGGTGGTGCACGCGCCCGCCAAGGCGAGTGCGGCCTACATGATCGGCCTGTTGTTGCAGAGCGACACGGTGCCGCTCGCGGATCTCGGCGCCGCGCTGCAGGAACTCGAGCCCATGTGCGCGGTCCTCGCGGCCCGCAGGCCCGACCGCGGGCAGACCCTCATCCCCAAGCTCAAAGAGATCAACGACGCGATGGCCGAGCACATCGAGGACGGCGCCAAGTTCACCGAGATCGGCGGCCAGTTCCACGACGAGATCGTGCGCGGCTGCGGCAATCACACGATGATCGCGGTTGTCGGCAGCCTCGAGACGCTGTGGACCGGACACCTGAACATGTGGGCCAGGGAGACGGCGGCACGGGGCGAGTACCCGTCGATGAGCAAGCGACGGATCGCCTTGACCGTGCACACCAAGTTGACCGATGCGATCGATGCCGGTGACGCTGACCGCGCCCGCAAGCTCGCTGCCCGCCATATCGCCGACACCCAGACATACTTCAGCGCGGGCGATCCCGAACAGCGAATCGTGGCCCTCTCGCCGCAAGCGTTGGCCCGTCGCCAGCGTTGAAAGGTGCTGTGTGCGTACGGCATTGATCACCGGTGGCAGCGGCGGCATCGGCAAGGAGTGCGGCCGCAAGCTCGCTGAACTGGGCTACGACGTCGTGCTCACCGCTCGGCGGGAGGAGCCGCTTCGTGCCGCAGCCGAGGAGATGGGTGCGCGTTACGTCGTCGCGGACGCCAGCGACCCGGAGAAGTTCGCCCCCGCGGTCGAGGCGGCCGGTGACATCGATCTGCTTGTCCATGCATCAGGCGTTCTCGGCGGAACATATGCCCGCAAGCAGACTTTCGACCAGTGGCGCGAGACGATCTCGGCCAACCTCGACTCGTGCTTCGTCGTCACGTCGGCGGCGCTGCCACGGATGAAGCCGGGTTCGCGCTTCGTGTTCATCTCGTCGTCGGCCGCGCATGAGCCGATGATGGCGAGGACGGCGTACTCGGCATCGAAGGCAGGCATGAACGCCTTCGCGGGCGCGCTCGCACAAGAGGTCGATCGCGACGGCATCAACGTCCACGTCGTGACTCCCGGACCCGTCGAAACCGAGATGCTGCAAGACGTTCCGTTCGAGATGTGGGCCATCCGGGCCTCCGACGTCGCCGACGCCGTCGCCTGGCTGGACACGCTGGACCCGTCGGTCGACCTGCCCGAGATCAGGCTGCACGCAATCACCCGCGGCCCGTCGGCGCGGGCTCCCATCGTGCCGGACGAGGTCGAGCGCCGAACGACCCGCACCAAGTAGCGATTTCGGCGTGATTTCTATCGCTGAGCGACACTTTTCACGCCGAAATCGCTAAAGCGCCTTGACCGTCGACGGCAGCCCGTAGAGCGCGGTCGCGTTGCCGCGCATGATCCGCTCTCGCTGGTCGGCGGGGAATCGCCTGATCGCCCAGTCCGGAGCGTCGTAGCTCCAGTGCGGATAATCCGTTGAGAACATGATGCAGTCGCCGAGGTCCATCATCTCGATGTACTCCCGGTACGTGACGACGTCGACCTCCTCGAGGGGCTGCGTGGTGAACCGCACATGCTCGCGGACGTAGTCAGAGGGCCTGCGCCGCACGTGTGGCAGATCGGCCTTGCGGTGCTCCCAGATCCGGTCCATGCGCGACATCACCGGCATGGCCCACGTGAAGCCGCCCTCGACGAACACCACCTTCAGGTCGGGATGACGGTCGAATGCGCCGTCGAACACCAGGCTCATCAGGTGCGAAACGTAGAGCAGCGGCCACGACGCGAAGAAGTCGTGCCAGTGCGCGGGGTTGCCGACGGGGTAGATCGGAATCAGCTCGTAGGGTGTCTGCCCCATCAGGTGGGTGGCGACCGGAAGACCGTTGCGCGCGGCGGCCTCATACATCGGATCGAAATGCGGGCTGCCGAATGGTATTCCGCGGGTCTGCGGTGTCATCAGCACCTCGGCCATGTACGGGTGCCCCGCCCACCGCTCGATCTCCCGTGCGGCCTGGCTCGGATCCTGTGCGGTCACGCTGATCGCGCCGCGCCACCGCCCGTGCCAGTTGTTCTCGCCGAGCCATACGTCGGCCAGCCAGTCGTTGTAGGTGGCCTTGAGGACGTGTTCGGCCTGCGGCAGCTGCGCGTCGCACATCGGCTCCAGCACCGCGATGCTCACACCCGCGTCGACCAACAGCTGCTTGGCGGCGAACTCCGGATCGCTGCCAGCGGCTCCCCCGCGCGGCGGGCTGGCGTCCACGCGTAGAGAACTCGTCTTGTAGGCATCCGGCGTGTCATAGAAGTACGACATGGGCGAGACGGCATTACCCGTCGGCCACAGCGTGTCCTTCCACTCCGGCGGCGCATAGGACTTGAGCACGTCACCCGACACCGGCAACGGGTGCACATCGGTGTCGACGATCGTCACCGCGATGTCCTCGGCGACGTGCTCCTGCACGCGTTCGATGGTCGTCACGTCAGGCTCCCTTGTTCGGCCGCAACCCCGTAGAGGTCACTTGCGTTGCGCCACAGCACCTTTTCCCGCTGCTCGCTGTTGAAACCCGCGACGGCGGCATCGGGGCCCGTGGTCGACCAGTGCGGGTATCCCGACCCGTACATCAGCAGTTCGGCCTTGTCGGTGAAATCCAGCCAGCGCTCGGCCTGGCTGTCGTCGGTCGGGCCGTCAAGCGCGGACGTGCAGTAGCGCACGTGGTCAGCGAGGTATTCGCTCGGATACCGGTCGACCCAAGGGGTTTGGTCGCGCATCGACATCCAGAACGTGTCGAGCCGCCACATCAGCGGCGTCAGCAGGTCATAACCCCCGTCGGCGAAGACGAACCTCAGATCCGGATGCCTGCCGAACATGCCCTCGATGATGAGCGTGGCGAGATGGACGAACGAGTTCAACGGCATGAAGGCCGCGTAGCCAGGATAGGTGGACGCGTGGCCCGCGAACGTGGGTGCGTAGTCGACGCCGTTGCCGCCGTTGATGTGTACCGCGACGGGCAGCCCGTGCGCGGCCGCCGCCTCCCAGATCGGCTCGAACACCGGCTTGCCGTAGGGCTCCCGCGACTGCAGCGGAACACCGACCTGCACCATCTTCGGATGTCCTGCCAGCCGTTCGATCTCGGCGACCGCGCCCCTGACGTCTTCGGGGTTGACCCGGATCGTGCCGCGGAAGCGTCCTGTCGCATCGGGCTCGAGCCAGCGGTCGACCAACCAGTCGTTGACCGCCGCGCAGATCCGGCTGTTGAGCAGGTAGTCGGCGATGTTGCCTCGCGTCAGCGGATTGAGAATCGCGTAGTCGACCCCGCCCTCGTCGAATAGGTGCCTGGCCACCGTCTCGGGGTCGGAGCCCGGATAGCCGTCGCCGTACAGGTCCTGCCGATAGTCGCCGCCTGGCGCCTGATACCACTGCTGCTCGACGTCGGGGATCGCGCGCAGCTTGTGCGCCGGCGACAGATAGCGCCGGATCTCCGAGTTGAACCGGAAATGCGGCTGAACGTTCGTGTCGATGATCGAGCTCATGCCGTCAGATACACCTGCCCGTCGGTGACGTCGACCTCGTACGTGCGGACCCGCTTCTGCGGGTCGGCGAGGTTCACCCCGGTGGTGATGTCGAACTCCCAGTTGTGCCATGGGCATCGCGCGATCTGACCCTCCCGCACGTAGCGCACCTGCCCGGGAGCATCGGGGGCGAACTCGGTGGTGCCGACGACATATCCCGCGCACAGCGGTGCGCCCTCGTGCGAGCAGTAGTTCGCGATCGCATAGAGGGAGCCGTCGATGTTGTAGACGCCCACGCCGAACTTGCCCGCCTCAACCAGCTTCATGGTTCCCGGGGGCAGGTCCTCGATCGCACACACCGGACGGCGCTGCATCAACGTCCCTTCAGATCTCCTTGACCTAGAATACTAAAATAGTAAAGATAGAGCGACCGACTCGCTAGACGCTGCTGTCCGGGAGGCACTGTGACGCTCAGCACGGATTCACACGACAAGCCGACCGTTCCGGACATAGAGACCGACCCCTACGGATTCTTCGAGCACATGCGCAAGACGGCGCCGGTGTGGCGCGGCACGCTCATGGAGAGCGACTTGATGCCCGAAGAGCTGAAAGTTTCGGAAAACTGGACGTTGTTCGACTTCGAGAGCGTCTTCGCCGCGTTCCGTGAGGACACGGTGTTCGCCTCGGAGATGTACAACAACACGATCGGTCTGGTCTTCGGGCCGACGATCCTCGGCATGCACGGCAAGCAGCATCACGACCATCGCAGCCTGGTCAGCAAGGCCTTCAAGCAGAGCGCGCTCAACCAGTGGGAACCCGAGGTGATCGACCCGATCTGCGATCAGCTCGTCGACGAGTTCAAGAACGAGGGCGGCGCCGATCTGGTGAAGGCGGTGACGTTCGAATTCCCGACGCGCGTGACGGCTGCCCTGCTGGGCTTGCCGCAGGAGGACCTCGAGATGTTCCGGCGGCTGTCGCTGCAGCTGATCTCGATCACCGAGGACATCGAGGCAGGCCTCACCGCGTCGGTCGAACTGGGCACCTACTTCCAGGAGCTGGTGGACCAGCGGCGCAGCAACATGACCGACGACGTCATCGGCGACCTCGTCGCGGCCGAGATCGACGGCGAGAAACTCACCGACGAAGCGATCATCTCGTTCCTGCGGTTGCTCCTGCCCGCCGGGCTCGAGACCACCTATCGATCCTCGGGAAACCTGCTGCAGCTGCTCCTCACCCATCCAGACCAACTCGAGGCGCTGCAGCAGGATCGGAGCCTCATCCCGGCCGCGATCGAAGAAGGGATCCGGTACGAGACCCCGTTGGTCCTGGTGGCGCGCAACACCACGCGCGATGTCGAGATGCACGGCAAGACGATCCCGGAAGGCGCGCAGATCAACCTGTGCATGGGTTCGGCCAACCGCGACGAGCATCGATGGGAGAACCCGAACGTGTTCGACATCCACCGACCGCGGCGCGCGCACATCTCGTTCGCGGGCGGTATCCACAGCTGCCTCGGCATGCACCTTGCCCGAGTGGAAACCAAAGCGATGCTGAACAGCCTGTTCGATCGGGTGACCGACTTGCAGCTGCTGGAAGACGACGACACCAAGATCGTCGGCATGCCGTTCCGCTCCCCCAAGCACCTGCCCGTGACGTTCCGTCCCGCGTCGGCCGAGCCGGCAAGTCGGGCTTGAGCGTGAGAACTCGGGCGGCGATCCTGCACGACATGGGTCAGCAGTGGTCGGTCGAAGAATTCGAGCTTGACCCACCTCGAGCGGGCGAGGTGCTGATCGAGATGGCCGCCGCGGGGCTCTGTCATTCCGACGAGCACATCCGCAACGGCGACATGTCCGTACCCAATGAGGTGATGGAGCAGTTCGGCCTCCCCGGCATGTTCCCGATGATCGGCGGCCACGAAGGCTCCGGCGTGGTGCTCGAGGTGGGCGAGGGCGTAACCGAATTCACGCCGGGCGATCACGTCGTGACATCTTTTGTCGCGGTCTGCGGCACATGCCGGTGGTGCAGCTCGGGCATGGAGTACATCTGCGACATGGGTGCGCAGGTGATGATTCCCGGCATGCCGACAGACGGCACCTTCCGCCATCACACCGCCGACGGCCGTAATCTCGGCCACCTGTCCAAGGTCGGCGCATTTTCGAAACACACTGTGGTTTCCACGGATTCGATCGTCAAGATCGACCCGCACCTGCCGTTGCTGCCGATGGCGCTGTTGTCGTGTGGGATACCGACGGGGTACGGCTCCGCGGAGAACCGCGCGAAGGTGAAGACAGGCGACACGGTCGTCGTCATAGGTGTGGGCGGGATCGGCACCGGCGCGGTCCAAGGTGCACGCATCAACGGTGCCGCGCAGATCATCGCGGTCGATCCCGTTGAGTTCAAGCAGAAGTCGGCTCTGGGATTCGGTGCCACGCACAGCGTCTCGAGCACCGAGGAGGCCGCCGACCTGGTCCGCGGATTGACGCACGGCGTGATGGCCGACAGTGTCATCGTGTCCCCGTCTCTCATCTCCGGAGACGATGTGCAGGCGGCCCTGAGCCTGACGCGTAAGGGCGGAACCTGCGTGTTGACGGGCATGACCGCAACGACGACGAATTCCATCTCGATCAACCTGCAGGAGTTCATCCTGTGGAACAAGAGCCTGGTGGGCACGGTACTGGGGTCGTGCAATCCTCGGGTGGACGTCGCTCGGTTCGCCAAGCTCTATGAGGCGAGGCTACTACAGCTCGATGAGATGATCACCAGGCGGTACCGGCTCGACGACATCAACGAGGGCTACCGCGATCAGCTCAACGGCGAGATCGTGCGCGGTGTCATCGATTTCTCGCTCTGATCACACGATGCGCGACGCGCGGCCCTGCCAGTAGCGCTCGCGGATTCGCCGCTTGTACAGCTTGCCGTTCGGATCACGCGGCAGTTCGGCGTCGAACTCGATCGTGCGCGGGCATTTGTAGGACGCGAGCTTCGCCCGGCAGTACTCGATGAGCTCGGCCTCCAACACAGGCCCGGCCTCGACACCGTCGACCGGTTGCACGACGGCCTTCACCTCCTCGCCGTACTCGTCGTTGGGCACGCCGAACACCGCGGCGTCGACCAGCTTCGGGTGCATGACGAGAACGTTCTCCGCCTCCTGCGGGTAGATGTTCACCCCGCCCGACACGATCATGAACGTCGAGCGGTCGGTGAGATACATGTAGCCGTCCTCGTCGACGTAGCCCATGTCGCCCAGCGAGCGCCACCCGCGGTCGTTGGACACCGACGCCGTTTTCGCGGCGTCCTTGAAATACTCGAACGCAGGGCCGCCCTCGAAGTACAACTCGCCCGACTCGCCTGCGGGCAGCTCGGTGCCGTCCTCCCCTACGACGTGCACGGGGCTGAATGGCTTGCCGACGGAGCCGGGGTGGGCAAGCCACTCCTGCGGGTCGATGATGGTGCCCGCGAATCCCTCTGTGCCCCCGTAGTACTCGTGAATGATCGGCCCGAACCATTCCATCATCCGGTGTTTGACGTCGACCGGGCACGGCGCGGCGGCGTGGATGACGCACTGCAGGCTGGATACGTCGTAGGTGTCCCGGACGTCCTCGGGCAGCTTGAGCATCCGCACGAACATGGTCGGCACGAACTGGGCGTGGGTGACGCCGTGTTCCTCGATCAGGCGCAGCACGGTTTCGGCGTCGAACCTGGGCATCAGGATCGATGCGGCGCCCACCCGGTGCACCGCCATCGTGTAGTTGATTCCCGCCGCGTGGTAGAGCGGTGCAGGTGACAGATACACGCTCGACGAGGTCATGTCGTAGCGCTGGGCGAGCGAGTACTCCAGCACCTTCTGCGCCCACGACCCCTGGCCGTCCTCGGGTAGCGGCCGCCGAACGGCCTTGGGCCGTCCCGTGGTTCCCGACGAGTAGAGCATCTCGGATCCGTCCGAGATCGTCGGCGCCGCATCGCCTTCGGTCAGGGCTTCGTCGTAGGGTCGCCAACCGGGCAGTGCACCGCCCACGCTGATGTGGACGTCGACGCCGTCGTTGGCCTCCAGCATGTGGCTTCCCAACTCAGCCATCGACGCGTCGATGAACACGGCCTTGGCATCGGAGTCGCCGATGACGTAGGCCACCTCGTCGGGTGTGAAGTGGGTGTTCACCGCGCTGTAGTACAGCCCGGAAAGCTGGCAGCCCCAGGTGATTTCGAAGAACTCGGGACGGTTCGGCAGCACCAGCGCCACCCCGTCGCCGCGTCGCAACCCTGCCCTGTGCAGCAGCGCAGCGACCCGCTGGCTCCTCTCGAACAACTCGCCGTAGGAGATCGTGCGACCGTCCGCCACGATCAGGGCCGGTGAGTCGCGATCACCGTCCGCATGGTCGGCGATGTTCACGTGATCTAAGTGGCCGCCGCGCCGTTGTCTGATGCCGCGGCCTGCCGCTTGGCCATTTCGGACGGCAGGATCTTGTCCTTGAACACCTGCTGGATCAGTTCCTGGACATCCTTGCTGATCGATGCGAGCGCCACGAGGTCGTTGGAGCTCTGCCAGTGCACCCGCATGCCCATCATCTCCCACGCCCGCTTGATGTTGGCCTTGGTGGCCAGCAGCGTGGTCATCGGAGCCTGCGCGATTTGGCGCGCAATCGCGTCGACCCGCGCATCGAGGTCCTCACGCTTGACCACCTCGTTGACCAGGCCGTACTCGAGTGCCTTCTTCGCGTCGACGGTCTCGGCGGTGTAGAGGTAGTAGGACGCGCGGCGCCAGTTCATGAAAACCCATGGCTCGATGGAGCATTCGCCGGACGGCATCCCGAACCCCTGCAGCGGCGGGTAGGAGAAGTAGGCGTCCTCGGACGCGATCACGATGTCGGTGGTCAGCCCCATGTGGGTGCCGCCGCCAACGCAGTAGCCGTGCACCTGCGCGATGGTCGGCTTGGAGAACTCCCACAGGTTGAGGGTCGGCTTGACGAACAGGTCCGACTGCGGCTTCCACGGGTGACCCATCCGCATGGCGCCCTCGACGAACGCCGGGTAGTCAACGGCGTTGTTGCCGATCGCGTGTCCCGAGCAGAAGCCCTTGCCGTTGGCCTTCAGCACCAACACCTTGATGTCGTAGTCGCGGTCGGCGTCCAGCAGCGCGGCGTCGACCTCCTCGGCCAGCTTCTGGTCCTGGGCGTTGGCCTTCTCGGGCCAGTTCAGGATGATCTTCGCGATCGCCCCTTCCTTCTGGTAGATGATTCTTTCGCGGGTCTCGTTGCAATCCATGCGTCCTCCTGTTGGTTATGACGTGATGACGCCGATTTCGGCGCCGATGTCGTAGGTGGTCCCGACCGTGCCCGTCCACTGCACGGTGCCCGACGCACCCGCTTCGATTTCCTGTTCGACCTTCTCGGTGGCGATGACGTAGATGGGCGTCCCCTCCTCCACGTGCTCGCCTGCGCCGACGAGGAGCTCGGTGAGCTCGGCTTCCGAAACGGCCACCGAAACCCGCGGAATGCGAATGACGAAGTCAGCCACCCGCATCCGCCTTTTCGAGGGTCCGCGCCACAGCCGCGACGACGCGCGCCGCCGACGGATAGATCTGCGCCTCGAGCGCCGGCGCGGCGGGTGTCGGGACGAACCTCGCGGCCACCCGTTCGATGGGCGCGGTGAGGTCACCGAAGCATTCCGCCTGCAGGATGGCGACGACCTCTGCCCCTGGGCCCGCGAACTGAACGGCGTCGTGCACGACGACGGCACGGCCCGTGCGCCGCACCGACTCGACCATGGTGTCGACGTCGAGGGGCACGAGCGTGCGTAGGTCGATCACCTCGGCGCTGATCCCTTGCTCGTCCAATGTCTTTGCGGCGGCGAGCGATTCGAGCACGCTACGGCCGTAGCTGATCAGGGTGACGTCGGAACCCGGTCGCTTGATGTCGGCCTGACCCAGGGGGATTCGGAATCCGGGGTCGGTGGGCACCAGGCCTTTCTGCGCCTGCAGCCGGATCGTTTCGACGAACAGGCAGGGGTCCTCGTCAAAGATCGCCGACGCCAGCAGGCCCTTACCGTCGCGTGGGGTGGACGGGACGATGACCTTCATCCCCGGGATGTGCATGAACCAGGCTTCCAGCGTCTGCGAGTGGGTCGCCCCGGTGGCGAGACCGCCGTACACCTGGGTGCGAACGGTGATCGGCGCGGTCGTCCGGCCCGCGGTCATGAATCGCAGCTTGGCGGCGTTGTTGATCAGCTGGTCCGCCGCGATGCCGATGAAGTCCATGATCATGATCTCCGCGACCGGCAGCAGCCCGTCGATCGCGGCGCCGATGGCCGCACCGACGATCGCGGCCTCCGAGATCGGTGTGTCCAGCACGCGGTCATGGCCGTACTTCGTCGACAGCCCCGCTGTCGGACCGGAGGCGCCGGGGTCGGCGATGTCCTCGCCGAGCAGGAAGACCCGGTCGTCGGCGGCCATCGCCTGATCGAGCGCGAGGTTCAGCGCCTCGCGCATCGACATCTCTTTTTCGTCCATGGTCTTCCTCAGACGGGATATTTGATCGGGGTGGCGTACACGTCGCGGTCGAGCTCGTCGGCCGACGGCGGCTCCGCGGCCAGCACCGTCTTCAACGCCTCCTCGACCGCAGTCAGCGCGCCCTCGTCGATGCCGCTGAGCTCCTCATCGGAACAGAGTCCACCGTCGATGAGCCTGCGGCGGAACGCGGGCACGGGGTCGGCGGCCAGCGCCGCCTCCAGCTGATCCTTCGGGATGTAGGGCGTCCGGTCGCCGAAATAGTGGCCGCGGAACCGGAACGTCTCGCACTCGATGAACGTGGGACCTTGGCCGTCGCGGGCCTTGCCGATCGCCTCGGCGAGCGCGTCGGCGACCGCCAACGGATCGTTGCCGTCGACGCGAAGGCCCGGCATGCCGTAGCCGGCCGCGCGGTCGGCGACATGCTTGATCTTCATCGTGTCGGTGGTCGGGGTCATCTCGGCGTACATGTTGTTCTGGCAGACGAACACCACCGGCAGATCCCACAGCGCGGCCATGTTCGCCGCCTCGTGGAACGATCCGGTGTTCGTCGCGCCGTCGCCGAAGCTGACGACCGTGACGCGGTCGAGCCCCTTGCGTTTGGCGGCCATCGCCAGCCCGACAGCGACCGGCGGCCCTGCACCGACGATGCCCGTCGACAGCATCACACCCTTCTCGGGTTTGGCGATGTGCATGGTGCCGCCCTTGCCGCGGCTCGCGCCGACGGTGCGACCCATCATCTCGCCGTAGATCTCCTCCAGCGGAACGCCTTTGCCGATCAGGTCGTGCAGCCCGCGGTAGGTGGTCACCAGCTGGTCGTCGTCGCGCAGCGTCACGCCCATTGCCGCGGCGATGGCCTCCTGCCCGCGCGACGGCCAGTACACGCACATGAACTCGCCGGTGCCGATGCCCTTGGACAGCCGGTCGTCGGCGGCCTTCATCAACACCATCAGCGCGTAGATGCGCCGCTGAACCTCTGTCGAAGGCGTCACGGTCCGAGCGACCCGATCTCGCGGTATACGTGGGGAATCGGTTTGGGGTCCATCGCGATGTTGTCGAGGCCGGTCAGGGCCAGTCCGCCCATCTGCTGCGCGGCCGCATCGAGGTCGTCGCAGTCGAGCTCGTAGATCGCGACGAACGGGCCGTTGCCGTTCGTCGGCGCGAACCGGCGCGCCGAGACGATGCCGTCCACCGAGAGGATCTGCTCCAGATGCGTGTCGTTGTACCACTTGTGGTACTCCGCTTCCCTGTCCGGCGACGCCGGCATCGTCTCCACGTAGATGATCCCTCTGGCCATGCCCGTCCTCCCTTACACGCCCGCCCACGGCTTGATTTTGAGGAAGCCGCCCGCGTCGACGCGCAGCTGCTGACCGGTGACATAGCGTGCCGCGTCGCTGGCGAGGAACAGCACCGCCTCGCTGATGTCCTCCGGCTCGACATAGGGAATCGGAAAGCCCTGGATCACCGGGAAAACGACCTCCGCGTCCTCGCGGGTGGGATTCTGCAGGTCGGGCCGAAACGCCCGATACATCGGCGGGCTGTGCAACATGTCGGTGTTCACATTGGTCGGATGGATCGCGTTGACCCGGATCTGTTCGGGGCCAAGGGCGTTCGCGAGGTCGTTGACATAGTGTGCGACGACTTGTTTGGCGAAGGCATAGCCCGCACCGCCGGGCCCACCGTCCATTCCGGCGGTGTTCACCGCCGTCGCCATGAATGCCGCCACCGAACCCGTAGCGATGATCGACGCGCCGGCCTTCAGATGCTTCATGCTCGCGTGCACCAGGTTCATGACGCCGATCAGGTCCACGTCGACGGCGTCGACGAAGGCCTGCGGCGGCAGGCCCGCGGTCAGCGGACAGATGCCCGCGTTCGCGACAACGATGTCGAGTTTCCCGAACTCTGCGACGCCGCGGTCGATCGCTGCCGAAAGGGCGGCGCGGTCGCGGACATCGGCGATCTCGGCATGCACACGCCTGCCTTCCTTCTCCACCAGCCGTGCGGTCTCGTCGAGGTCCTCGGGACGGGCGAGCGGGTACTCGTTGGTCTCGATGTCTTCGCAGATATCGACGGCGATGATGTCGGCACCTTCTGCGGCGAGCAGCTGCGCGTGCGATCGGCCCTGCCCTCGCGCGGCGCCACTGATCAGCGCAACCTTGCCCTCGACCCTGCCCATCGTCGCCCTCCTTCAACCGTCCACACGAGCCGGATTGGGAACCTTCGAGTCACCCCGCAGAGGTAGCTATACTACCTAAAATTATAAAGATGCCAATCAGCTCGATCCCGAACAGGACACCGTGGACTTCTCATATCCGGCGGAGGCGGAGCAGTTCCGCAAGGAGCTGCGGACCTGGCTCGCGGCGAATCTGACCGACGACGTCAAGAACGCCGACCGGGTCCGCGGGCGCGACCCCGATGCCTTCGACACCCTTCGGGCGTGGGATGCGGCGGTGGCCGACGCGGGATGGGGTGCGGTGTCCTGGCCGCAGGAATATGGCGGCCGCGGCGCGACGGTGCTCGAGCAGTTGGTCTACGCCGAGGAGACGACGCGAGCGCGAGCTCCCGTGCCGCTCAACGTGATCGGGATGAACAACATCGCCCCTGCGATCATGCAGTACGGAACCGACACGCAGAAGCGAACGCTGCTACCCCGGATGGCGCGCGCCGACGACATCTGGTGTCAAGGCATGTCGGAGCCCGAAGCAGGCTCCGATCTGGCGTCGCTGCGCACCCGCGCCGTCCGCGACGGCGATGACTTCGTGGTGAACGGCCAGAAGATCTGGACGTCGCTCGGCCACCGGGCCGACTGGTGCCAGCTGTATGTGCGCACCGACCCCGGGGCACCCAAGCACAAGGGCATCTCCTGCCTCATCGTCGACATGGGGCTGCCCGGCATCGAAGCCCGCCCACTGGTCACGCTGAACGGCGCTGCCGATTTCGCGGAGGTGTTCTTCAACGACGTCCGGGTACCCGCCGACGCCCTCCTCGGCCCGCTGGACGCGGGATGGCAGGTCGCCACCACGACGCTGAGCCATGAACGCGCGGGCGCGGCGCGGCTGTACGCGCAGATGGAAGTCCAGTTGGCCGACCTCGTCGCGGACCTGGCCGGGCACACGGTCGACGGCAAGCCGGTGCTCGAGGACGGCGCGACCCTGCGACGGCTCGGCGAGGTCGCCGTGCGGATCTCCTACCTCGAGCTGCTGTGCAAGCGATCGATCTCGGCGACACTGCACGGCGGCGACGCGCTGGGTTCGGCCAGCCTGGCCAAGAGCGTGTGGGCGGAGTTGGGGCAGGATCTCGCCGCGCTCGCGTACGACGTGCTCGGCTCCGAAAATGCCAACCAACGGTGGGTGGACCGTCGACTGTCGTCGCGCTCGCTGACCATCGCGGGCGGGACGACCCAGATCAACAAGGGCATCACCGCGACTCGGGTGCTAGGGCTGCCACGGCGATGAACCTGGAACTCACAGAAGAGCAGATCGCGCTCCGCGACACGGTCCGGCAATTCCTCGCCGAAAAGGCAAGCGTGGCAAGCCATGTGCGGCCCATGCTCGACGATCCACGGGGCACCACCGACACCGTGTGGCATGGCCTGGCGGGTCTGGGTGCGACGGGGGTGCTCGTCCCACAGGACCACGACGGCGCGGGCATGACGATGGTCGAGGCAGGCGTCGTCGCCGAGGAGCTGGGCGCCGCGCTCTATCCCGGGCCGTGGTTGTCGAGTGCGGTCGCCGCGGCGCGAGCCCTGACACGGACCGGTGCGGACGACGGGTTGTTGGCTGAAATCGCAGGTGGTACGGCGATAGCCACGGTGGGTCCGCTGAACGGTGCGCGGCCCGTCGCCGATAGCGCGACGCTGCGCGGCGAGATCAGCGCCCTGCCCGATGTCGCCGCGGCGACCGTGTTGTTGGTGCTCGCCGAGGAACCGTCGGGCGCAGGCCTGTACGCCGTCGACCCCACATCCGACGGCGTCACGGTGACGGCACGGTCCCACGTCGACCCGACGCGGAAACTGTTCGACGTCGAACTCGACGGCGTGACCGGTCGTCGACTGGGCGACGCGCCCGCCGATGCAGTCGATGCACTCGTCGACGACGTCATGATCGCGCGCGCGGCCGATGCCCTCGGTGCCGCCGAGGCGGTGATGAACCTGGCCGTCGACTACGCGAAGGTGCGCAGGCAGTTCGACCAGCCGATCGGCAGCTTCCAGGCGGTCCAGCATCTGTGCGTCGACATGTTCGAGACGGTCGAGCTCGCCCGCAGCGGGGTCATCCACGCGTTGTGGGCGGCCGATGCGGCCGAGCCCGCCGAGCGGCACCGTGCCGCGTTGCGCGCCAAGGCATTCGCGGGTCGGCTGACCTCAGTCGGCGACACTGCGATCCAGGTGTTCGGCGGCATCGGCTTCACCTGGGAGCACGACGCCCATCTTTACCTCAAGCGCCTCCTCGGCTGGAGTGCATACCTCGGCGCGCCCGACCGCTACCTCGAGGAGGTCGGCGCCCAACTCGTCAGCGAACTGAATCGAAAGGTTTTGCAATGAGCCAAGTCCTGAGCGGCGTGCGGGTCGTCGAGCTTGCCTCATGGACCTACGTTCCCTCGGCAGGCGCGGCGCTCGCGGACTGGGGCGCCGACGTCATCAAGGTGGAGGACGTGAAGGCAGGCGACCCGGGGCGGGCGCTGGTCATCGGCGGCTTCACCCGGCAGAACGCAAGGGCCGACGTCGACTTCATCCTCGAGATCGGCAACCGCGGCAAGCGCAGCGTGGCCATCGACATCAAGACCGACACCGGCCGCGAGTATTTCGGGCGCCTGCTAGCCACCGCCGACGTCTTCCTGACCAACTGGCGTCCCGGCGCGTTGGAACGGGCGCGGCTGACGGTCGAGGACATCCGCTCGTTCAACCCGAACATCATCATCGCTCGCGGCACCGGCGCAGGCGTTCGCGGTCCGGACCGAGAGAAGGGCGGGTTCGACGCGGCGACCTACCTCTCGCGTGGCGGCGTGTCCTACACCATGACGCCGTTCGGCACCGAGACGCCCGCCGTGCAGGGCCCGGGCTTCGGCGACCTGCAGGGTGGAATCACCCTCGCGGGCGGTGTGTGTGCCGCACTCTTCCATCGGGAGCGCACCGGCGAGCCGTCCGTCGTCGACTCGTCGCTGCTGGCGCAGGCGATGTGGACCATCGCCCCGTCGATCTCGGTCGCCGACCTCTTCGGCATCGACGGAATCCCCGGCGCGCCACCGGGGTTGGCGATCAACCCGCTGGTGAACCGATACAAGACGCGTGACGGCAGATGGTTGCAGATGGTCTTCCTGCAGCCCGACCGGTTCTGGGCGGGCTTCTGCGAGCGGATTGGACTGCCCGAGCTCGCCGCCGACGAACGCTTCGTGCCGTCGAGCAACCTGATCGCGAACGCGGAGGAGGCGTGCAAGCTCGTCGGCGAGAGGCTCGCGAGCGAGGATCTCGAGTACTGGCGCAACGCGCTGGCCGACGAGCCCGGCGTCTGGGCGGCGCTGGCGACGCCGAAGGAGACGCTCAACGACCCGCAGGTGAGGCCTAACGGCTACGTCATCCCCAATGTCGACGACCAGGGTGTCGAGTATCAGATCGTCGCCGCACCAGTGCAATTCGACGAAACACCCCCGCATGCCGCACGCGCTCCCGAACATGGACAGCACACCGAGGAGATCCTGTTGGAGCTCGACCTCGACTGGGACGACATCTCGGCGGCCAAAGACAGCGGCGCGATTCTCTAAGAGGGAGAGGCGTAATGACCACGGAGCGGCGCGAGCTCGAATCCGTCATCTACGAGCGTGAACCGCCGATCGCTCGGATCATCCTCAACCGGCCCGACAGGGCCAACACCAAGGACGCCAGCCTGGTGCAGGAAGTCGACGCCTGCCTGCACGAGGCCGACCGCGACAAAGAGATCAAGGTCGTGATCCTGAAGGCCAACGGCAAGGGCTTCTGCGGCGGCCACGTAGCGCGCTGGGGTCCCGACGAGAACCCCTACCCGGATTTCGGAGACACGTTCGAGGATCTGTACAAGGGCACCGCCGACCTGTTCCTGTGGCCGACGCTGTATCTGTGGGAGTTCCCGAAACCGACGATCTCTCAGATTCACGGCTACTGCATGGGCGGCGGAATCTACCTCGGCCTGCTGACCGATTTCTGCGTCGCGTCCGAGGATGCGTACTTCCAGATGCCGCTCGCGCAGAGCCTCGGCGAGCCAGGCGGTCACACCATGATCGAGCCGTGGCTGCTGATGAACTGGCATCGCACGATGGACTGGCTCCTGCTGGCGCCGACACTTTCAGCGCAGGAGGCGCTCGAATGGGGTCTGCTCAACAAGGTGGTGCCGCGGGACGAGCTGGAGGACACCGTCGAGGAGATGGCCAGCAAGATCGGCCAGATCCCGCTGACCACGTCGATGGCCGTGAAGAACAACGTGAAACGCGCGTACGAACTGATGGGCATGCGCGTGCACCTGCAGGTCAGTCACATCCTGACGAACATGGTCGGCGCGGCGTCGGATGTGCAGGCACGCCGCGCCGAGCTCATCCAGTCAGGCCTCAAGCCAAGGGATTTTGTCGCCGACGGGGAACCTTCTCCCGGCGAGCAGACGTGAAAGCCCCCGAATAGGCGCAAAATTGGGGGCCTACGCGTCTTTTCGCGAGGGAAAGGTTAGTGGCGCGCGGCGTGGCGGGCCGCGACGTAGCCGAAGATCATCGTGTTGGCAATGCTGCCGCCCGCACCAAGATAGTTGCGCCCCATCACCGTCGCGGTGATGTTGCCGGTCGCGTACAGGCCGTCGATCACCTCGTCGCGTTCGTTGAGCACCTGTGCGTGCTCGTTGGTGATCACTCCCCCGCACGTGCCGACGTCGGCCGGGAACACCTGAACGGCGTAGAACGGTGCGCGATCGATCGGCCCGAGCGCGGCGTTGGGTTTGTATCCGGGATCGCCGAGGCAGTCGTTGTACGCCGACTGCCCGCGCCCGAAGTCGGGGTCGAGGCCCTTGGCCGCGAACTCGTTGAAGCGCTTGACCGTTTCCTCGAGCGCGGCGGGTGGCACATCGATCTGGCGCGCCAGATCGGCGATGGTGTCGGCGCGCTTGATGGCGCCCTGCTCGATCAGTTTCTCCGACAGCGTGCGCCTCTTCAGCGGGTTGGCGCCGGACACGTACCGACCGACGTAACCCTCGTCGAAGACCTGCCAGCACGGCACGGCCTTGGCGGCGTACATCGCCTTGCCGACCTCGACGTAGGAGTTCGACTCGTTGCAGAACCGCTTGCCTGCCCCGTCGACGTAGACGGCGCCCGGGCGCTGTCGTCCGGACCCGAGCGACGCGGCCCCGGGATCCTGGATGAAAACCATTGGCAGCCACCAGGCCTCGTCCAAGAGATCGGTCTGCGCGCCGAGGTCCATCGCCGTTTGAAGGACTTCGCCGGTGTCGCCCGCGTTGGCGATCGACCACGATCCGTCGTTGGGCTGGTCGCCGCTGTAGCGCCTACGCATGTCAGCGTTCCGGCTGAACCCACCCGCCGCGAGCAGAACACCCTTGCGCGCCTCGATGCTCATCGATGAGCCGTTGTGGTTGACTCGCGCACCGACTACGCGGCCGTCCTCGACGATGAGATCCTCCATCGCGGCGTTCGTCCACACCGGCGGCTCACCCTTGACATCGATGAGAGCCTTCAGAATCTGTCCGATGAAGGATGCGCCGTTGGTCATCAGGTCGCGACGCCGGAGCTTGGCGATGTTTGTGCGCAGGAACACCCGCATCGCGATGGCGAACGACTTCGGCGACCGGTTGAAATACTGAACGGCGCGCAATTCGTTGGTCTTGACCACGAACCCGTAGTTCTTGGCCATCGAGGGCTGAACCTTGTCGCTCCAGTCTCCGAGCTCGGCCGAGTCATACGGTATTCCCTCGACGGAGCGGCCCGCAGAATTGCCGCCCTTGCGGTTCGGGTAGTAGTCACTCCAGCCGGGACAACGAACGAGCCGAACTCCCTTGCGCAGCAGGAAGTCGATCATCTCGTAGCCTGCGGTGAGAAACGCCTCGCGACGGGCCGTCGACGACGCCGCACCGATGTCGCCGACGACGTCATCGAAATACGCGAGCCCGTCCTCGTAAGAATCGGGTACGCCCTCAGCCCGCATCAGCGGGTTGTTCGGCAGCCACACCATGCCGCCGGACATTCCGGTGGAACCACCGATGAGGTCCTGCTTTTCGATCACCAGCGGGTCGATCCCCGCGTCGATCGCGGCCAGCGCGGCGACCATTCCCCCACCGCCGCTGCCTGCGATCAACAGGTCGACGGACTTGTCCCACGTCATGACGCGGGGACTGTTTCGGTCAGACCCAGATCGGCGACGGGTACGTCGATGGTGGTGTTCGTTCTCTGAATCGCGGGCACCAGCCGCTCATAGGGCACCCCGGCGAGGAAGCCGTCGACGACGCGCTCGAAGTTCGAGATCAGTCCTTCGATTCGGTCCGACAGCCGCATGTACTCGAATCCCTTGGCGTGCAGGCCCTTCTGTTGCTTCGGAAGGTTGGAGAAGTCTTGCGCGGGGATCATCGGCCAGCTCGGGTCATCGGGCGCAAGTGGTTCGGGTGCGGTGGGCTTGCCCTGCGAGCGGTCGTTCGGGTAGCGGGTCAGTGACCACACCTCGAACAGTGTCTGCTCCGGCCCGAGCGGGCGGATCCGGTACGACGAAGCGCTGCTGTACTGCGGCAGAAGGAAATAGTGCGGGAAGCAGAAGCCGATGGGCTCCAGCACGCCGCGGCGTTCGAGGTCGTTCAGGTCGGGGAAGTCGCAGTCGCGCGCCCGGTGCCAGTTGGTGACGGCGTCGTTGACCGCGCCGCGCCAAGCCGCCATCGCCTCGGCAGGATCGTCCGGCAGCGACATGTGCTGCAGCCCCTCGGCGATCCGAATGTCGTTCTCGTGGGTCATCCCACCCATGCCGGAGCCCAACGTCCGCATGAAGTGCAGGCTCATCTCGATGAGCGGGTTCACCTTCGGCGAGTCGGGACTGTGCGACGAGGGCAGCAGCTGCGGATGCGTCTGCGGTACGTGGTATCCCTCCATGAAGGCCGCCGTCGCCAGCTTCCAGTTCACCGGCAGCAGGCACGACTTCCACCACTCGACGCGCAGCGCCGAGACCTTCCACTCGTCGTGCTTGGAAGCGAACGGCTCGATGCAGTCATGCAGCGGTGGGGCCTCGTCGTCCATGTTGATCCATGCGCAGCCACCCCAGAGCTCACAGCGCACCGGTGCAAGCTCGAGATCGTCTGCACACATGTTGTTTTCGTCGAACTCCTCGGCGCGAAGTACGAACGTGTTCTTGCCGTCGAGACCCCAGCACCACCCGTGGAACGGGCAGACGAAGCTGCGACGAGACCCGCTGCCCTCCACCAGCTTCATGCCGCGGTGGCGACAGGAGTTGTAGTAGGCGCGAATCGTGGCGGCGTCGACCCGTACCACGATGATGGACTGGTCGAGAATCTCGTATTCGACGAAGTCGCCGGGCTTGGGGATCTCTTCGAGCCGACACGCCATCTGCCAGACGCGGGGCCAGAACAGTTCGGCCTCCAGCGCGTAGAACTCCGGGTCGTAATACCGCTGCTTGGGGATCCTGTCCACGGACTGCACCGCCCATGGCACCGGAAGCGGTGTCCAGTCCACTTTCGCCAATCTGCTCACCCCTCATCGGCGGCCCGGCTTCTAAAATAGCAAAAATAGCAAGACGGGCGAAGAGCGGTATCAGCCTGCGGTGATCCTCTGGTACATGTCGATCATCTCGTCGGCGGGCCCCGCCGGGATCGTGTGCTCCGACGGATCGCGGATCTGTTCGAAGTTGGCGCCGACGTCTTCCAGCGTCAGCGACGGGTTGTAGTACCCCTTGGTCCTGCCGATGAAGAACCGGGACACCTGACCGCCGCCGACCGTGTAGATCTCGCCGGAGACCGGGCAGTCGGCGTGGGCCAGGTATGCCACGACCGGAGCGACGAGCGCGGGGTCGAGTCGGTCGAGGAACGGCCGCATCAGCTCCTCGGCCTCGGGATTGTCGACCGCGGCCGCGCTGCCCATCGAGTAGTCCATCATTCGTGTCGCGGCGACGGGGACGATCGCGTTGACCTTGATGTCGAAACCGGCCGCTTCGGCCGTGAGCACGCGGGTCAACCCGATGATTCCGGTCTTGGCGGCGCCGTAATTGGTCATCCGCGGCGCGCCGAGGATGCCCGCCGCCGACGAGGTGTTGACGATACGGCCGAAGTTCTGCTGCCGCATGACTTTCCACGCCGGCCGGGTGACGAAGAATGCACCCTTGAGGTGCACATCCACCAGTGGACTGAGCCGTTCCTCGGTCATGTCGTCGAAATCCGCATCGCTCACAGTGCCTGCGTTGTTGACGAGGATGTCGACGCGGCCCCACGTGTCGACCGCGGTGTCGATGATCGCCTGGCCGCCTTCTGGCGTCGCAACGCTGTTGGTGTCGGCGACGGCTTCTCCGCCGTTGTCCCTGATCTCCTGCGCGGTGTCGTTGGCGGGATTGCCGCCCGCGCCGTTGCCGGTGACCGAGCCGCCGAGGTCGTTGACGACGACGCGCGCCCCGCGTCCGGCGAGAAGCAGCGCGTACTGCCTGCCGAGGCCCCGGCCTGCGCCGGTGACGACGGCGACCCGGTCGTCGAATCGCAATTCGCTCATCAGATCGGCCACTCCTCCAGAGGTTGCGCGTACTGAATCGGCACCGCTCGAGGCAGTCGACTCGGGTTCGATGTGGATATCGCGTCGATCATCAGCGCGACGTATCGCTGCCAGCCATCAGACGCCGGATCCATGGTCGCGAGAACGCTGTAGAGCATCGCGACCATGCGCGGCAGGTCGTCGGCGACGAGATCGGCACGGGCGAGACCAGCCTCCTGTGCCCGACGGGTGAGTTCGGCCAGTGCCGCGTCCAGTTGCACCGAGACATCGGTCAACGACCCGTTCTGCCGCGCCGCCGTCAACACATTGTGTTCACGCGCGCCGAGTGCGATCGCCGCTTCGATGAGCTTCGCCAGACCGCGCAGCGGGTTGCGGCTCCGCAGCGCACGCTCGATCACCGGCGAGAGAGTTTCGGCGATGCTCTGGTCGATCACCGCCCTGGCCAACTCGCCCTTGGTGGGAAAGCGCCGGTACAGCGTCCTCTCCCCCACTCCGGCGCGCCGAGCGATGGTGTCCATCGGGGCGTCAGGTCCGAGTTCGGCATAGATATCGCGGGCGGCGCGCAGGATGCGATCGGCGTTGCGAGCCGCGTCCGCGCGCAGTGGACGGTCCGTCACCACAGTCACGACATCGACTGTAACCGACAGTTGACTGTCACTAAAGCCGACTCTACGCTCACGGCGAACTGACAGTCGACTGTCGATTAGAGGAGCGGCAATGACGACGACCTCGGCTCGGGGCGACAGCGCCGAACCTGCCCGTCATCCCGATGCCGCGGGATCACTTGCTGCCCGCTGAAGCCGCCACGCCGCCTTCGACGATTGGCGTGCGGCCGACGGCCTGCAACTGGTGCTGTGGCGACAGCGAGCCGGCGTGGTTGATCAGCCGCTACGAGGACATCAGGGCGGCGTTGATCGATCCGCGGCTGTGCGCGAACACCCTCCCCGACGCCCTACAGGCCAAATCGGCAGAGGACAACATGCCGGTGATCTTCGCCCGCATCGACGATCCCGAGCACAACCGGTTCCGTCGAATGATGACCCGGGACTTCACCTTTCGGCGGGCCGAGGCGATGCGTCCGCAGATACAGGAACTCGTCGACGGATTTCTGGACGACATGATCGAGGCGGGGCCGCCCGCCGACCTCGTCCGCGACTTCGCGCTGCCGGTGCCCTCGCTGGTGATCTCGCCTACTGCTCGGCGTGCCGTATGAGGAGCACGAGTTCTTCCAACACAACAGCACGAAGGGGCTCGACTCGCGATCGACGGACGAGGAAAAGGCTGCGGCGATCGGCGCGATGTTCGACTACAGTGACGAACTGGCGGCGCTCAAGGAACGCGAACCGGGTGACGACCTGATGAGCCGGCTGATCACCGACTACGTCGCCAAGGGCGAGCTCAACCGCGAGACGGCGGTGATGAACGGCGTGATCCTGCTGCAGGCCGGCCACGAAACCACGGCGAGCATGATTGCGCTCGGCACCGTGGCGCTGCTTCGACATCCCGACGCACTGGAACGGCTACGCCACACCGATGACCTTGCCGTCGTCGCCAACATCGTCGAAGAGCTGATGCGGTACCTGACCATCGTGCACACCCAGGTCGACCGCGTCGCCGTCGAAGACCTCACCATCACGGTCAACTCATCCGGGCAGGCGAGCACGTGCTGATGAATCTGCCCGCGGGCAACTGGGACGCCGCGTTCGTCGACGATCCTGACGCCCTCGACATCGACCGGAACACCCGGGGACACCTGGGCTTCGGCTTCGGTGTGCACCAATGCATCGGACAGAATCTGGCGCGCGTAGAGCTACAGGTCGCCCTGTCGACGTTGGTCCGGAGGCTGCCCGGCCTTCGATTGGCCGTTCCGCCCGAGGAGCTCAGCTTCGCCGGTGAACAGGAGATCTACAGCATCCACGAGCTGCCGGTCACCTGGTGACTCAGGTGAGCGCGTAGAACCGCTGCGCGTTCAGCCCGCCGATCTTCGCGCGGGTCTCCTCGCTGATATCGGGCCGAGTGCGCAAATGCTTTGTGCTTTCCGGCCATTCGCCGTCCCAATGCGGGTAGTCGCTAGCGAACATGATGAAGTCGTCGCCGAGCACGTCGATGACGCCAGGCAGGATCGGCTCCTCGGGTTCGCAAGTCGCCCAGATGTTTCCGGCCTGCAGATACTCCTGTGGGTCCCGTTCCCAACCGCCGTCGATCCAGTCACCGCGCTTCTCGAAATGTTCATGGAGCCGATCGATGAAGAAGGGCACCCACCCGACCCCGGCTTCGAGAAACGCGACCCGCAAACCCGGGTGCCGGTCGAACACACCACCCGAGACGAGCGCGGTCATCGCCGTCATCTGGTCGAACGGAAAGCTGATGCAGTGCACCTGGATGTAGTTCGTGAACCGGTCTACGCCGATCTTCGGCAGGTGTACGCCAGGCGCACCGTGAACACCGAGCGGCATCTGCAGCTCGACGGCGGCCGCGTAAAACGGGTCCAGGTCGGGGTGGTCGAGGTTGCGCGACTTCAGCGCGGGCGGGACGTGGGCGGCCACCAGGCCGAGATCCTTTGCCTCTCGCATGATGTCGATTGCCACGTCGCCGTGCTCGATCGGGGTGACGGCGATGCCGTGCAGCCGTCCACCGGATGACCGGCAGTAGTCGGCAATCCACTCGTTGTAGAGCCGGGCGAAGCCGGCGGCGAACACCGGGTCCTCGAGCGTCGGCGTGCAGAGCCCGAGGCTGGGATAGAGCACCATCGTGTCGATCTGGTCGCGGTCGGCGTCGCCGAGCACCCCTTCTGCCGACCTGCAGTTGATCCCCTCCGCGGCCGAGATGCCGTGCTCGGTCGGACAGCCCGCGCCGGGACCGCTGGACTCGGGATAGTTGCGGCCCTCGATCACCAGGCCCGGCACGTCCGTTCGCGGCGCGATCAAGTCCGGCCAGCGCTGCATCGCCTCCACCGCCAGCGATGCGCCCTCGGCGACGTGACCGTCGGCGTCGATGATCCGCATCTTGGTAAAGATACGACCCGGGCGGTTACCGATAGCCTTTTCGCTCGTGATCGTGTTGCTGCCACCGTCGGAGACCAAGCGCGCAGGAGGCGACGGTCCTCCACTTCAGCTGGACGCTTTGAGCTACCCTGCGCTGCGGCCGACGCGGGCCGCGCTCGTCGACGAGTTGGTGTCGCTTGCGGCGGATCCCCCGGCCTGCAGGCGTGCGCTCGGAATCTCCGCGTCCCAGGATCACGAGATAGACCGCAACGCCACACTCCGCGACACGCCGACCCTGCCCGCGATCAAGAGGTACACCGGCGTTCTGTACGACGCCCTCGACATCGAATCACTAGGCGGCACAGCGCTTTCCCGGGCGCACGCCAGGCTCGCGATCGGTTCGGCGCTGTTCGGGCTCGTGCGCGCCGACGATCCGATACCCGCGTACCGGTTGTCCGCGTCGTCGAAGCTCCCCGCGCAGCCCACCTTGGCGGCGCGCTGGCGGCCCGTGCTCGAACCGGTTCTCGCCGAGATCGCGGCCGAGGAACTGGTGGTCGACCTGCGGTCGGGCTCCTATGCGGGCCTTGGCCGGCTACCCGCCGCGGTGCGCGTCGACGTGGTGTCTGAACACTCCGACGGCCGCCGCACCGTGGTCACCCACTTCAACAAGGCACACAAGGGCAGGCTCGCGCGGGCGCTGGTCAGCAGCAGGGCCGAACCCGACGACGCGGCCAAGGTGGCGGCGGTCGCCCGGCGGGCGGGCATGCGCGTCGAGCGCGAAGGCAACGAGCTCACCGTCGTCGTCGACGCCTAGCGATTTCGGCGTGAAAAGTGTCGCTCAGCGATAGAAATCACGCCGAAATCGCTATGCGAACGATCTCCACGCGATCTCCACGCTTTCTTCATGCGACACCGTGCAGTGCTCGCGCATGCTCCCACCATGAAGATCAAAGGCCCCATTGCAACCCTCGGCGCGGTCGCCGTCCTTGGCACCGGACTATGGCTGGTGAACATCAATAGACAGTCAGAGCCGGTGCTCCAACCCGCCGCAGCGACCGCGGCGTCCGCTCCTGCAGCGGTGCCCGCCGCAGAGCCTGCACCGACCACTGCGCCCGCGCCGAGTACACCCGCGGCCGCGCCGTTCGCCGGCCGCGAGGACTTCGTCGCCAACATCCCGACCAAGGCTGGCAACCTCGGTCTGGAGATCAGGGTGAAGGGGAACGAGGCCTGGGCTTACGCCTGCGATAACCAGGGCATCGAGACATGGTTCTCGGGCAGTGCCGCCAACGGGGTGCTGAAGCTCTACAGCGCCGACAAGGTCGGCAAGCTCGACGGCCGCCACCAGGGCAACACCGTCGTCGGCAGCCTGAAGATCGGTGAAAAGAGCTGGGACTTCATCGCCGTGCCGGGTGAGACCAGTGCGTTCTGATCCAGCCGCCGACACCGACGTCTACGGTGCACCGACCCGGCCAGCACCCGCCACCACTCCCGCAGGCGCCGTCGCGATTCTGGTGGCCGTCCTGCTCGGCGCCGCGGTCGCCGTCGGGCTCGGCGCCTTCGGCAAAATTCATGACCCACAGTTCTTTTCGGTGAGCGTGGCCGGGTTCTCCAGCGGAACCGCGGTGAAAACGTGGCTGGCCACACTGGCCGTGACCCTGGCGGTGTTCCAGTTGGTGTCCGCATTCGCGATGTACCGGTTGATCCCCGGCGGTCGGGCGCCGTCCTGGATCGGCACCGCGCACGTGTGGTCCGGCCGGCTGGCCGTGCTCGCCAGTGTGCCGGTCGCCGTGCACTGCCTGTACGCGCTCGGCTTCCAGTCGGGTGACTCCCGGGTGCTCTTCCACTCGTTGTTCGGGTGCTTCTTCTATGGCGTGTTCGTCACCAAGATGGTGCTGCTCACCCGGAAAGACCTTCGGCCCTGGGTCATTCCGATCGTCGGCGGACTGCTGTTCTTCGTCCTCGTGTACGTCTGGCTGACCTCGGCCCTGTGGTTCTTCCAAACCACCGGCGTCACATTGTAGAAAGCAGGTTGTCGATATGTTCATCTCTCGCCGCCAGGCCCTGGTCAACACGGGGATCTCGTTGGCCGCCACCACGATCGCGGGTTGCGCCACCTACGGCAAGCCACCGGCTGCACCCACCGCCAAGGCCGCCCCTGGTACTGCCGCGACGCCCGAGAATGCGCCCGCACCGGTGCAGGCGATCGCCAACACCGCCGACGTACCCGTCGGCTCAGGTGTGATCGTCGACGACGTGGTCATCACCCAACCCACGAAGGGCCAATTCAACGGCTTCTCGGCGATCTGCACCCACGCCGGCTGCACGGTGGCAGAGGTGGTCGGCGCATCGATCAACTGCCCCTGCCACGGCAGCAGATTCAACCTGGACGGCACCGTTGCCAAGGGGCCTGCCAGCCGCCCGCTGGACGCCAAAGGCATCGTGGTGCAGGGCGATTCGATCACCCTGCAGTAGCGATTTGGGCGTGATAAGTGTCGCTCAGCGATAGAAATCACGCCGAAATCACGTCTTGGCGAGCTGCTTCTGCTCGTACAGCCGCGCCCACTCCTTGCGCGGCCTTATCGACACGTCGACGTCGGTGGCCTTGGCCCGCAGTGCGGCGACGTTCGCCTGCTCGCGGGGCGTGCGCGCGAACGGATCCCAGCCGAAGAACCGGCAGGAGTTCTGCCAGGTGATCTTGTTGATGTCGGAATCGTCTGCGCCCGCGGCGTTCAGCTCGGCCAGCACCTGTTCGGGCGCGTCGGGCCAGAAGCAGTCGGAGTGCGGGTAGTCGCACTCCCAGGCGATGATGTCGATGCCGATGTCGTGACGCAGTTTCAGCGAGGTCTTGTCGGTGACGTAGCAGGCCAGCGAGTGCTCGCGGAACACATCGCTGGGCAGCTTGTCGCCGAAGTCGCGGCGCAGCCACTTCTGGTTGGTGTAGTGCCGGTCGCTGCGGTCGAGGTAGAACGGGATCCAGCCGATGCCGCCCTCGGAGAACGCGAACTTCAGGTCCGGGTACTTGCGCATCGCCGGTCCCCACAGCAGATCCTGTGCGCACATCGCCGACACCTGGGTCGCCAGGATGATCAGGTTGTCGATCGGCGCGTTCGGCGCCATGCTGATCGCGCCGAACCCGGTGCCGATGTGCAGGCACATCACCACGTTCTCCTCGGACAGCGTCCGGAACACCGGGCCCCAGTACTCGTCGTCGTGGTAGCTCGGAAGCCCTTCCAGGTGAGGCAGTTCCGGCATGGTAACGGCGCGACACCCCTTGGCCGCGACGCGGCGGATCTCGGCGCACATCGCCTCCGGGTTCCACGTCGGAAGCACGGCGATCGGGATGAAGCGGTCGGGATAGCTGCCCGCCCATTCGTCGATGTGCCAGTCGTTGTAGGCCGACACCATCACCAGCGTGACCTCTTCGCGGTGCATGTTGAGGTGGCGTGCGGAGAAGCCGGTGAAGGTCGGAAAGCACATCGAGGCGAGGATGCCGTTGCGGTTCATGTCCCTGACGCGCTCGTGTACGTCGTACACGCCGGGGCGCATCTCGGCGAAGCCCGCGGGGTCGCGGCCCCATTCCTCCGCAGGCCACGACACCACGGCGTTCAGCCCGCTGACGCCCTGCGGCCTGCCCTGATACATCCACTGGTCGACGCCCTTGTCGTCGGTGACGACGATCGGCGCCTCCGCCTTGTACTTGGCCGGTACGTGGTTGAGGAACATGTCGGGCGGCTCCACGACGTGGTCGTCGATGCTCACCAGGATCAGGTCGTCGGTCTGCATATCCAAGTAGTACCGTCTAGCGGTGTGACCGTCTCTGCGCTATCGGACAGAGGTTTAGCCGAATCGGCCAAAGATCGGCTCGGCGATTCCCGCCACCCCACCCGGCGGGTGATCGAACTGCGCCGCGGCGGCCAGGCGCTGGGCGGGAGCTACCTCTACGAAGGCGAGGGGCTGATCACCGGCTGGCACAGCCACGAGGTGCACCAGATCGAGTACGCGATCGGCGGCGTCGTCGAGGTCGAGACGGCCTCGGCGCACTATCTGCTGCCACCCCAGCAGGCGGCGTGGATTCCGGCGGGGCTCGAACACCAGGCGACGATGACGCCTGACGTGCGGACCGTTGCGGTGATGTTCGACGCGCAGATGATTCCCACCGGCGGCGACCGTGCGCGAATCCTGGCGGTATCGCCGTTGATTCGGGAAATGATGATCTACGCGCTGCGGTGGCCGATCGACCGAGGCGTGGGCTCCGCCCACGACGAGAGGGTCTCCGACGCGTTCTTCCGCACCCTTGCCGATCTGGTCATCGAGGGGCTGGATCACGAAGCGCCGCTGAGCCTTCCGACCTCCGGGCATCCGATCGTCGCCGCGGCAATGGCCTACACAAAGGAGCACCTGCAATCGGTGACCGCCCACGACGTGAGCCGCGCGGTCGCCGTTTCGGAGCGCACACTGCGTCGTCTCTTCCACGACGAACTGGCCCTCTCGTGGCGCACCTATCTTTTGCACGCCAGGATGCTGCGGGCGATGGCACTGCTGGCGTCACCCGGACAGACGGTGCAGGACACGTCGACGGCCGTCGGATTCGACAACCTCAGCTCGTTCACCCGCGCCTTCACGCAGTTCGGCGGAGAGACGCCGTCCGCATACCGCAAAAGGGTTGCCGGCGAGGCGGTTTGACCGCTAGTCGGGAGCCCTGAACATCCCTTCCCGCAGCAATGAATTGACCGAGGCCTGCCAGCGCTCGAGCTGGGTCGGCGCGATAAGAGGCTCCGGCAGATGTCGCTCGATATGGCGGCGCAGGATCAGGGTGCCGAGAGCAAGAACGAGCGCATTGATCGCCGCCCACGTCAGATCGAGGTCTTCGCGCGTTTCACCGCGCTCACTGCGCCGGTGCCAGCGGGCCATGCCGGAGTTCAGCAGCGAGTCGAAGATCATGTCGGCGACCGGCCGTCCGTCGGTCAAGGCGCGGCCGATGTAGTCCGCGAGCTCGGGGTTCTCGGCGATCATTCTTGTGATTCGGCCGCCGATCTCGGCAACCGAATCCGGTGTGGAGTCTGGAACCGGTTGCGTGATCGCGGTGACCACCACGGCGAGAGCCCAGTCGTCCACCGCCTTGACGAGCCCGGCCTTGGTGGCGAAATGGTGCTGCACCGATCCAAGGGACACTCCCGCGGCCGCGGCGACCGCGCGCAGCGAGGTCCCCGATGCGCCGTGGGTGGCCAAGATCTTCAATGCCGCGTTGCGAATTCGATCGATGGCTGAGAGCTCTTCCGCGGCCGCCCGGCTGGGCTCGGAAAGCACGGTCATCGGTCAACGTTATCGGTGGTCACACCGGTAGAGTAGACAATACAGATGTATCGTGTCTACGATACAAGCGTATTGTCCGTTCACGGGGATGTCGGGGAGGTCCTGGTCCGTGTCGATGATGGTTCTGGACGACGAGACGACGTTCGCGTGTACAGCCGATCCCGACCGCTGGACGACGACAGCCGATGACGGCGCCAAGGCACTGTGCCGGGAGTGCCCCGTACGTTGGCGGTGCGCCCAGGAAGCCTGCCGGACCCCGGGAGCCGAAGGCGTGTGGGCGGGCATCCTCATACCCGAGGCCGGACGCGGTCGCCGCCACGCGCTCAAGCAGCTGCGCGAACTTGCAGAACAGAATGGGTTTCCGGTCCAACGGAAGTGAACTGACCGTGTGAAAGCCGACGGACTGTCAGGTTTCAATGCCACCCAAACGGGGCAACACCTGTCCGTCAGATTCGGCTACTTCACTAGGTGGACTTCATGGACGAGCGTCCCGCTTCTACCAACGGGCCCGCGTCCGAGGCCATCGCCACGACGGGGCTCTTCCTGAACATCGCATCGGTGATCGCGATCGCGATGAGCCTCGCCAGCTGGGGGGCTGCGAACGCCGCGCTTGCTGTCGCCGCTGGCATCGCCGCGGTCCTCACATTCGTGGCAAGTCTCATCTGTTTCGGTTTGCAGGCCGACGACCGTGAGCCCCAACAACTCGCCTGATCTGCGACCCCGTCAGCGTCGTTCGCGCGGGACTTGAATGTTGTACTGGGCGATCTTGCGGTAGAGCGTCGCACGGCTCATGGCGAGCTCGCGGGCGACCTCCGCCATCGTCAGCCCGTCGGCGTTCAGGACCCGAACGATCTCGCCGCGCTCGAACGCCTCGATGCGTGACAGGTGACGGGTGTTGCCCGCCAACACTTCCGGCGGCAGCAGGCCGATGTCGATCACATCCGCCCTTCCGGCCGCGGCTGACACCACCCTCGACAGCTCGTCGACATTTCCCGGCCAGTCGTAGCAGTTCAGCGCTCGCGCAGCGGTCGTACTGATACCGATCTCCCGTCCGCGAACCCGCGTCGCGATGTGATGCGCCAGCGGCAGCACATCGTTGGGCCGTTCGCGAAGAGACGGAACCGGGACGACGGCATCGACCAGTCCGGCCAGTGCGGCAGGAATGTCGGAGAACCGCTCGGCGGTCACCGCGAACGGAACGGAACCCGAGCCGTCGCTTCGCCGGATCAGGTCACGAAGCCGTTCGGCCACCCAGGCAGGCAGCATGTCCACGTCGCGAACGATGACCGCCGTATGGTCCTTGCCGAGCTCGGGCGCCCACAAACCCAGCCACGTCTGGACGTCGGTGGGCGCGGGTGCACTGGCCGACAGAATGCGATCGCGGGGATAGGTGTGGCGAGCGGCCTGCGCGAGCAGGGTGGCCCGGCCCGAGCCGGCCTCACCGACGGCGGCGACGGTCGTGCCCGCCGCCATCGCGCGTTCGGCGCGAGCGACCGCGGTGTTCCACGCTTCGGAAAGATCGTGCAGGGTGCCCGATCCCGGTTCGAGCCGAGGCACCTCGACGCGGAACACCTGGCCCCGCGTCGCCGGGCGAGGAATTCGTCCGGTCGAGCGAGCGACCATCAGCGCCGTGGTGTTACTCGCCGCGGACCGGGCGAGCGCGAGAAGCAGATCGCTTGACGAACGCGACCAGGTGGTGAAGTTGACACTGCCCTCGAGCCGGCCCGATGCGGGATCGAACACCGGAACGGCGGCGCAGGTGAACGAGCACAGGCTCAGCGCGTAGTGCTGGTCGGCGCGGACCAGCGTCGGCACCCGGTCGGCCAGGGCCAGGCCGAGGCCGTTGGTTCCGACGTCCCGTTCCGCATACGCGAAACCCGGTGCGAGGTGGACGTCGTCGAGCGCCTCGAGCAGGCTGCGGTCGCCCGACAGCCGCGACAGCACCACACCCTCTGCGTCGGTGAGCATCAGGCTGACCGGCTCGCCCGCGAGCGTGCTGTGCAGGTCGGCGAGCACCTCGTTGCCGCATTGGAAGAACAGCGAGCCGAGATCGTCGGTGCCGGTGAAGACCGGCTCGACCGCTTCGAGCGGCACGCCGTAGTCCTCGCTGCGCTGCCACGACGCCAGCAGCCGACGGGACACGCCGCCAGCCTCGCGGTGTGACAGTTCGTGCATCCGCACTCGGTCTACGTAGTCGTCGGCCACCGGCACCTCACTGTGATCCACGTTACAAGCAGCGTGGCAGTCCGCGCGGGCCGAGTCTGCGGCTCAACGTCTCAGATTGAGACAGCCGAGCCATCGGCAGGCGGGACGAACGCTTCTAGAGTCGCGCACAGGTTGTGACAGCGGTCACACGCTGCGCACTGCCAGCCCAGCCCGAAGGAGACCCGCTCATGTACCGCAAGGACGACAACAGCTATTTCATCGTCGACGCCCACGTCGCGCTGTGGGATGCCAGGCCCGAGAACCAGCGCAACATCCACGGCAAGCAGTTCATCGACTGCTTCTACGACTACCACCGCAACCTGTCGCCGGAGTCCGAGGTGTGGAGCTACGACGAGTACCTCTATCAGGGCGGCGAGCGGCTGATGAAAGACCTGTTCACCGACGGCTATGTGGACCACGCGATCTTTCAGCCCGCTGCGCTCGGCGAGTTCTACTACAAGGGCTTCGGCCAGACAGACGAAGCGTCCGACTTGGCCGCAAAACACCCGGACAAGCTGACCTACAACCACTGCTGGGATCCCCGCAACGGCGAGGAGGGCATGCACCAGCTGCGGGTGGACGCCGAGCGGTTCGGGTGCAAGGGCGTCAAGCTCTACACGGCCGAGTGGCACGGCGACTCCAGGGGCTGGCGGCTCGACGACCCGTGGGCGTATCGGTACTTCGAGCTGTGCCGGGAGCTCGGCATCCGCAACATCCACGTGCACAAGGGCCCCACCATCCGGCCGCTGGACCGGGACGCCTTCGACGTCGCCGACGTCGACCACGTCGCTACTGACTTCACCGACCTGAACTTCATCGTCGAGCACTGCGGTCTGCCCCGGCTCGAGGACTTCTGCTGGATCGCCACGCAGGAGCCGAACGTGCATGCGGGCCTTGCGGTGGCGATGCCGTTCATCCACACCCGGCCGCGCTACTTCGCACAGATCGTCGGCGAGTTGCTGTACTGGATCGGCGAGGACCGGATTCAGTTCGCGTCGGACTACGCGATCTGGACACCGCGGTGGCTCGTCGAGGCGTTCGTCGATTTCCAGATCCCCGAGGACCTCGGCGAGTACGCCCAGATCACCACCGAACAGAAGAAGAAGATCCTCGGGCTCAACGCCGCGAAGATGTACGACATCCCGGTGCCCGCCGAGCTGCAGCTGCCGTCGGCAGGAGAGTCGGCCGTCGGCCCGCGCGGCGCCGACAACCTGGTTGGGGCGTGACGTGGGCAGGCACGAAATGGCTTTCACCGCGCTGGGAGCCGTCGTGGATCCCGAGCTTGACGAGCCGATCACCACGCTCGGGTTCGTCCGCTCGCTGATGGTGTCGCCGGGCGGGAACGTCAAGGTGCACCTGCGGCTGCCGACGTCGTTCTGTTCACCGAACTTCGCCTACCTGATGGCCTCGGACGCGAAAGACGCTCTGAGCAAGCTGGATTGGACGCGGCGGGTGACCGTCGAGCTGGATGACCATCATGATTCGGAGATCATCAACGCCGGCTTGGCCGCCGATGCCGGGTACCGCGGCACGTTCGGGCACGAGGCCGAGGAGAGCCTCGACGAGTTGCGGGAGACGTTCCGGCGCAAAGCCCACACCGCGGCGATGGAGCGTTGTCTGACGGCGCTGCTGCGGGCCGATCCGCAGCAGTCCGAATCGACACTTGGCGACGTCCGGCTGAGCGAGCTGCCCGACGGCCCGACGACGGAGGCGCTGCTGCGGTGCCGCCAGGCACTCGGATTATCCACGGAGCCAAGCGCTTTGGTGATGGTCGATCACCAGGGCGCGGGCTACGCGCCCGACGACGTGCCGCTGGCGCTGCGGCGGGCCCGTTCGACCCGGATCTCCATCGACGGCAACGCGCACTTCTGCCGCGGTCTGTTGCGCACCCGCTACGGGGAAACCGACGTCACGACCTTCATTCCGCTGAACACGCTCATGACGAAAGAAGGAGCACTGCGATGAGCACCATGCGAGCCGTTCAGGTGGTGGGCTATCACCAGAACCTCGAGATGAAAGAAGTACCCGTCCCGACGCCGACCGGACCGTTCGACGTCGTCGTCAAGATCGGCGGTGCCGGGGTATGCCGCACCGACCTGCACATCCTCGAGGGCCAGTGGGCGGAGAAGTCGCAGGTGCAGCTGCCGTACACGATCGGCCACGAGAACGCCGGCTGGGTGGATGCGGTCGGATCTGCGGTGACGAACGTGCGCGAGGGCGACAAGGTCATCGTGCATCCGCTGATCACGTGCGGGCTGTGCCGCGCTTGCCGTTCGGGTGACGACGTGCACTGCGAGGCCAACGCGTTTCCGGGGATCGACACCAACGGCGGCTACGCGGACTACCTCAAGACGTCGGCGCGCAGCGTGGTGAAGATCGACGACGCGCTGGAGCCCTCCGATGTCGCCGCGCTGGCGGATGCGGGCCTGACGGCATACCACGCGGCAGCCAAGGCCGCGCGGCGGCTGACGCCCCGCGACAAGTGCGTGATCATCGGCGCAGGCGGCCTTGGGCACATCGGAATCCAGGTGCTCAAGGCGCTCTCCCCCGCCGAATTGATCGTGGTCGACCGTAATCCGGAGGCGCTCAAGCTCGCCGAGTCGATCGGCGCCGACCACGGAGTGCCTGCCGACGGGACGCAGGTGGACCAGGTGCTGTCGCTGACGGGTGGGAACGGCGCCGAGATCGTCGTCGACTTCGTCGGCGAAGACGGAGCGACGGCAGAGGGTGTGGCGATGCTGCGACGGGCGGGCGACTACCACGTCGTCGGCTACGGCGAGAACATCAACGTGCCGACGATCGACATCGTCTCGACCGAGATCAACTTCATCGGCAACCTCGTCGGGTCCTACAACGACCTGTGCGATTTGATGGCGCTCGCCGCGCGCGGTGCGGTGAACCTACACACCCAGAAGTACAAGCTCGACGACTTCCAGTCCGCGATAACCGATCTCGACAACGGAAACGTCCGGGGTCGGGCAATTCTCACGCCGTAAGGAGTAGTCAGATGATCTTCATCGTGGTCAAGTGGAGGCCGAAGGCGGAATACGTTGACAGCTTCACCGACGAGGTCGCCGAGTTCACCAACGCCACCCGCAACGAGCCGGGCAACATGTTCTTCGAGTGGTCGCGCAGCCTGGAGGACCCGTCGGAATACGTTCTGGTGGAAGGGTTCCGCGACGGCGACGCGGGCAAGGAGCACGTCACCAGCGAGCACTTCAAGAAGTTCGTCGCCGAGGCCCCGGCACTGTTGTCGTCGACGCCGTTGATCATCAGTCACGAGATCGACGCGACGGGTTGGGGCGAGATGGGCGAGATTAAGGTCGACTAGCCTTCCGCGTCACGGCGGAGGTGGCGGTGCTAAAACGGTCGGCAGTCGGCGATCGTGGGATCCCACCAGCCGTCGGGCAAGCAGTTCTTCATGGGGGCACCGGTCGGGCGGCACACGTTGGCAACCGGATCCCACCACTCCGTACCAGGGGCACAGTCCGCGTGACTGACGGCGGGCGAGATCACGGTGACGAACGCCAGCGGGGCGATCCCGGCCGCGGCGATGGACGCAATACGTCGAACGATCTTTTTCATGTATTGGATCTTGCCGAACGGCTCGCTTTTCAAACGCGTCATCAATGACGCCGTAAGGAACTGTCAGGTCGCCGACTTCTGCATGAGGGTCGTTACCTGCCCCAAATCACGACCCTGCTGCAGAACTCGAAAGAATTCTTGGGTGCGCGAGGGGGGAGTCGAACCCCCACGTCCTTTCGGACAATAGAACCTAAATCTATCGCGTATGCCATTTCGCCACTCGCGCTTGAGCGGACCGATCGTACCGTGCCCGAGCGCCCGACAAATATGTCGGTCGCACTGCATACGTTCGAGTCATGCGGTCCGCTGAACAGTTTGAGGCTGCCAAACGCCTCATCGCAGCGAACGTGAATGACTGCGCGATCGGCCGCCAATTAGGCATACCGCGGACGACAGTGCGGGACTGGCGGCGCAAGACAGCGCGACGGCCCAGACTTATCGCAAATACGAGATGCGGCGTGGTCCACGACTTCGACTGCTTGCCGGCGGCCGCCTACAGCTACCTACTTGGCCTCTACCTCGGTGACGGTTACATATCGAGGGATCCTCGAGTCTGGCGCTTACGGATAACGCTCGATCAGAAGTATCCCGCGATCATCGACCGATGCCGCACAGCCCTCGCCTTGTTGATGCCAGGACAACGCGCCGGAATCGTCAAGAAGGAGGGCTGCGTCGACGTTTCGATGCATTCCAAACACTGGCCGTGCCTCTTTCCCCAGCACGGCCCGGGCAGGAAACACGACAGGCGTATCGAACTAGAACCGTGGCAACAGGCGATCGTCGATCAGGAGACCGAAGAGTTCATCACCGGACTCATCCACAGCGATGGGTGCCGTGTGGTCGCCAACGACCGTGGCGTCATGAGCGTTCGTTATCACTTCTCGAACATGTCCGAGGACATCATTGGCCTGTTCACCGCGGCCCTCGACTCGATCAACATTCACTGGACTCGGTCCAGCAAGAAGATCGTCTCGATCTACCGAATAGTCGATACCGCGCGGCTCGACACGTTCATCGGGCCGAAGACCCGCGCGGTACCGTTGAACGGTGTCCACTACACGGCGTAGGAGACCGGCGCTCGTCGCGCTGGTGATCGTCGCCGCCGCAGGCTGCCTTGCCCTGGCCTGGTGGCAGTGGACCCGCTTCGAATCGGCATCGGGCAGCTTCCAGAACCTCGGCTACGCCCTGCAATGGCCGCTGTTCGCCGGGTTCTGTGTCTACGGCTACTACAAGTTCGTGCGTTACGAGGACGCCCCGCCAGAGCCGCGGACCCACGACGCCGTCACCGAGATCCCGGCCGGCCTGCTGCCCGAACGCCCCAAGCCCGCAACACAATTCGACGACGATCCCGCGATGCGGGAGTACAACGCCTACCTTGCCGACCTGGCCGAGAAAGACAAGGAATCGTGACCGATACCCCCGCACCCACCACCCCCGTCGAGACCATCCGCAAGGCGCTGGTCGGCTATCGCGTGATGGCATGGACCACGGGCCTGTGGCTGATCCTGCTGTGCTACGAAATGGTCGCCAAGTACGTCTACAACGTCGAGGGACTGAACTGGATCGCGGTCGTGCACGGCTGGGTCTACTTCGTCTACCTGCTCTTCACCGCCAACCTCGCGGTCAAGGTGCGCTGGCCGATCGGCAAGACCATCGGCGTGCTGCTGGCAGGCACGATCCCGCTCGTCGGCATCATCGTCGAGCACTTCCAGACCAAGGACATCAAACAGAAGTTCGGTATCTAGCCGTCAGGTGAGGTGCTTGAGCACCTCTTCGGCTAGACGCTCGCCACGATCTTCCTGGAGGAAGTGCGAGGCTCCCTCGATCTTCACCTGCTCACCCGCGGTCGGAATGAGATCGCAGAACACCTCGCCGGCTTTTGGATACGGGAAGATCCGGTCCTGGTCGGAGAACGCCACCAGCGCCGGCTTCTGCCACCGCGACAGTTGGTCGGCAACCGCGCGCATCACGGCGGCACCTACCGCATCCTCCGCGGTCGGCACCAGCAACGGGAACTGCGCGGCACCGGCTTTCGACTCGACATTCGGGAACGGCGCCTCGTAGGCGGCGATCACGTCCTCCGGCACCTCCGTCGCCGTCGCACCCTGGATCACGAAACCCACCGGCAGGTCCGGGTTCTTTTCCGCGAAAGCACGCCAGGCGAGAAATCCCTTGGAGACGCGTCCCGTGAATAAGCCGGTATTTGAAATGGACAGTGCCGCAACGTGATCGGCGTTGTCGACGGCCCACCGCAGGCCGATCGCACCGCCCCAGTCCTGGACCACGACGATCGCGTCACGCAGACCGAGGCTGCCCAGCACCTGGCTCGTCAACTCGCTGTGCCGGTCGTAGGTGTACCAACGCCGATCGGTTGGTTTGTCCGACCGACCGAACCCCGCAAGATCAGGAACGATCACCCGGTGCCCGGCGTCGACGAACGGCCCGATCATCTTGCGGTAGAGGTACGACCAGCTCGGTTCCCCGTGGAAACACACGATCGGCCGACCGGTCTCCGGCCCTTCGTCGAGGTAGTGCAGTCGCAGGCCGTCAACCTCGACGTAGTTCGGGGCGAAGTCGTAGCCCGGCAGATCTTGGAAGCGCTCGTCGGGCGTACGGAAAACCTCAGCAGTCATATCGGCAAGGTAGCGGTCGTTGACCGACCGGTCAACTATCTTCTAGGATCGGGCCATGCCGCGTACGTCTGACGCTCGCAAGCGGATCGTCACGACGGGCGCCAAGCTGTTCCTCGAACGCAGCTATCAGGCGGTCGGCGTGGACGAGCTCTGCCAGGCCGCCGACGTCCGCAAGGGCAGCTTCTATCACTTCTTCTCGTCGAAATCCGAGCTGGCCAAGGCCGTCGTCGACCTGCACGCGGACGCCTTCAAAAGGCAGCTATCGGACACCGGGGGCGCGACGCCTGCCCAGAAGCTGCACGCGATCCCTGATGCCATCGGCGCCATCCAGTCGGCACTCGAGGCGCAATTCGGCCGCGCTGTCGGATGCCCGTTCGGCAACTTCGCCGCCGAACTGTCGACCACCGATGACGACCTCCGCGGCCACCTCGCCGGAGTACTCGGCGCGATGGAGCACCACCTGGCGGCTGTGTGCCATGAAGCCGCCGACGCCGGGGTGCTACGCGCGGGCACCGACCCGGATCGGCTCGCGCACGCCCTACTGGCGCAGTATCAGGGCATCATCCTGCTTGCCAAGCTCAACGACTCGGGCGTCGTCGGCCTGGCACCGGCACTTCACGATTTCATCGACGGATATCTCGTCGACGATCCGGACGTCGGTCCACGGTGACGCCGCAAGGCCGCCTCCTTAGCTGAGCTACAGACTTCGTGGCTACACTCGACGCGGTGTTAGCCAGCCCTGAGGTGCGCGCCAGCGCCACGCGCCCGGGCAGCCGCTACCCCGAGTCGCCCGAGCGACGCGTCGAAGACAACCCCCGCAACCCGGCCCTGACCGGCATGCGGGCCGTCGCCGCGCTCCTCGTCATCGGAACGCACGCGGCGTTCGCCACCGGCAAGCTCACCCACGGGTACATCGGCGCCATCTACGCGCGCCTCGACATCGGTGTCGCGGTCTTCTTCGTGCTTTCCGGCTTCCTGTTGTTCCGCCCGTGGGCGGTCGCCGCGGCCACCGGTGACACGTCGCCGGGGCTGGTCCGTTACGCACGACACCGGTTACGCAGGGTCGTTCCCGGATACCTGGTGACGGTATTGGCGACCTTCGAGCTGTACGTGGTGTTCACGCCGGGCCCGAACCCCGCACAGACGTGGCACGGGTTGCTTCGCTACCTCACCCTGACGCAGATCTACACGGAAGACTTCCTGACGACATACCTGCATCCCGGGCTGTCTCAGATGTGGAGCCTCGCCGTCGAGGTTTCGTTCTATGCCGCGTTGCCCGCGATCGCCTACGTCCTGCTGCGCTGGCGCCGCCCCCAGTGGAGGCCCGCGCGCGCCCTGACGGCGTTGGCGGTTCTCGGCGCAATCACCCCCGCGTGGCTTGTGATTGTCGCCGCAACCGACGCACTTCCGAACTCGGCGGGTATGTGGCTGCCCGCCCACCTTGCGTCTTTTGCCGGCGGTATGGCGTTGGCAATCCTTCACGTTTCCGGTGCACGATGGCGCGCGCATGTGGCGCTGCCGTGGGCGGGCGTGCTGTTTCTAGTCGTCGCGACACCGCTGGGAGGGGCGATCGTCGGACCCGACCCCTTCTGGGCACCGGCCTCCAAGGCCGTGCTGTTTGCCGCCATCGCGACGCTGACCGTGGGGGCTCTCGCACTCGGCTCCTCGGTCCGGTATGCGCGGATATTGAGCAGCGGGCCGATGGTGTGGCTCGGCGAGATCTCGTACGAAATTTTTCTGCTGCACGTGGTCGCCATGGCAGTGACGATGAACCTGCTGTTGCGATGGCCGCTGTTCACCGGCTCGCTGGCTGGGTTGTACGTCGCGACGCTCGCAGTGACGATCCCGTTGGCGTGGGCCCTCCACCGGGTGACCCGGCCAGGCCCGGCGCGGACTCTAAGCCAGCTCGCGTAATGCGGGCACCAACAATCTCAACGCCCGCCCTCGATGCGACGCCGCGTCCTTCTCCTCCGGAGACAGCTCGGCCGCCGTGCGCGACGACCCGTCCGGGATGAACACCGGGTCATAGCCAAATCCGCCGTCGCCCCGGGGTTCTCGCGCAATGCTGCCCGACCACGTACCCCGAACCACGACTTCCTTTGGCGCGCCGACAGCCTCGTACACCAGCGCGCAGGCCGAAACGAACGCGCCACCGCGCCGCTCGTCGGACACATCACGAAGCTGCGCCAGCAGCAGCGCGGTATTGGCCGCGTCCTGCCCGTGCACGCCGGCCCAACGCGCCGACAACACACCCGGCATGCGATTCAACGCGTCGACCTCCAGCCCGGAGTCGTCGGCCACGCACGCCAGCCCGGTAGCCCGAAACGCGTCGCGCGCCTTGGACATTGCGTTCTCCTCGAAAGTCGCGCCCGTCTCGGGCGCCTCGTCGAACGGGGCGACGTCGTCCAGCGACAACAGCGTCAGGCCCGAGATCCCCGCAGCGTCGAGCACGCGCCGCAGTTCTGCCAGCTTCTTGTGGTTGCGGCTGGCCACCAGCAGGTCGGTCACCCGTGACTCCTAAACATGATTCGGCAAGGCGGTGGCGGCGCGAGCGGTGGCGTCGAGGTCAGACCCTGTGACCAGCAAGCGTAGGCACGCCGCCCGACACAGGCCGCGAGTCGCACGCGACAGCCGCTCGGGGTGTTACGAAAAGCATTTTGAGCAGGGACTTTCACGATTGCCAGTCAATAACACAGATAGGTGCAAAGCGCCTGGACATTGCCCCAAGATGTCGGTTCCGGCCCATCAGCCTTGACGTCGGCGTAAATAACCTAGGAGGTCGACAAATTCACCAGGGGGCTGAAGATGATTCACAGATTCGTAGCGACAGCGTGCATCTCTGCAGCCTGCGCTGCAGTCGGCACGGTTCTTGCCGCCCCGGTGACGGCGAGTCCGGGCGATATCGGGCTCACTTCTCAGGCGCCACTCCCGAACGCACCGGGCCCTGACATTCCCGGCCCGAGCATTCCCGGCCCAAACATCGACGTGCCCAACGTCAATGTTCCCAACGTCAACGTTCCCAACGTCAACGTTCCCAACGTCAACGTCCCCAACGTCAACGTCCCCAATGTCGACGTCCCCAACGTCAACGTCCCCAACGTCAACGTCCCCAACGTCAACCTTCCCAATGTTCCGGGCAACGTCAATGTCCCGAATGTCAACGTCCCCAACGTGAACGTCGACGTCCCCGATGTCGCGGACATCGTGCCGGACTTCAACGTTCCCGAAGTCGCGGACATCGTGCCGGACTTCAACGTCCCGAATGTCAACGTCCCCAACGTCAACATCCCTCGCGGCGGTGGCGGTGGTGGTGGCCGTGGCGGCGGTGGCGGCCGTCGGTAGCGCGCCGGGCAGGTCGTCAATGGTCGCCAGTGCCAACGGCTCTTCGTACCCAACTAAAGGAGTCCAACCATGTTGCTCAAAGCCCCTCTGGCCCGTCGCGCGGTTGTCGGCGCGATCGGTACCGGCGTAGTCGCCGGTGCGATGTTATTTTCCGCGGCCCCCTCGGCGTTGGCCGACCTCCCTCCCAACTGCACCGCCGGTGACGTGGCGCAGATACGGGCGAATGTCTCAGCGGGAACGTCGGCCTACCTGTTCACTCACCCGTGGGTGAACGACTTCTTCACAGGCCTCACAGGTCAGCCGCGTGACCAGATCCGGACCCAGGTGCAGGATTACCTAGCGGCCAATCCGCAGGAGCAGGCCGAACTCCAGGCCATTCGCCAGCCGCTGACTGATCTGCGGAACCGCTGCGGAACCGGTAGCAACGCTCCCATGGCTTAAGCGGCGTCGAGGGCCAGCCAGGTCCAGCGGGGCGCGCTCGGTCAGACCTGGCAAAGATCAATGAGTAGGGAAACACCCTATTTCTTTCGTGACCTGTCTGAGCCTACGTTTGCTGTCGACCCAGGAGATTGCGCGCGAACCAAGCGCCCTTCGGTACCTCAGCGGGGAGTGTCATGACCAGAAAGCGAGTAACTGCGTCGCTCGCCGTCGCGGCCGCCTTGGTAGGCGCATGGATGTTGACGACACCAGTCGCATCGGCGGACACACTGCCCAATGGGCTTGCCGTGACCTGTATCCCGGACAACCCCGGCCACACGACCTGCATCATTTCCGGCTGCGCGCGAGTGCACGGCGATTACGTCATCGATGCCGTGCACGTCATGTGGGAGGGATCCCAACAAGAGTTCGAATTCAAGTGCATCAGCGGCGCAACCGCCAAGTGGGGCATCAAGATTGCCAATGAGTTCACGATCGCGATCCAGGGCTGCCGCAAGAAAGACTTCGAGGGGGACTGGTGCGGCCCCTGGTCGGACTATACGTACAAGCCGGCCGTCGCGGCGCCGCCGGCGGCCCCCGCTCCTGCACCCGAGGCGCCGAAGCTGCCCGTCAAGTGTCCAGCGGGCTCGCCCGTTCCGGAAGTTCCGTTCGGTCAAACGTGCCCAGCAGCCCCGGTGCCTGCTGCCCTCACCGCAACGGTGAACCCGGCAACGGATCTATACGACAAACCGAACGACGACGGTGACGCACAGGTCATCGGTCAGCTGACAGCCGGCCAGGTGGTGACGGTAGCGCAGGCCTGCTCCAAGGACGCTTGGTGCATACTGACCGACCCCAAGGGCGCGGCGTGGGGTAGAGACCTGACGAACAACTGACGGGACGGCTGCCCGCTCGGTCAGCTTCCGAACGCCTTCTTCGGCGGTGTCTCCGACTCGGGCAGCTCGCCCGGATACGGCTGTTCCAACGCCTCCCGCTGAATGACGAACAACTGCTCGCACGCGGCGAGCGCGGCGTCGAGCAGCTTGTCCAGCGTCGAGCGCGGGAACGTCGCGCCTTCGCCTGTCCCCTGCACCTCGACGAGCGTGCCGGTGTCGGTGGCGACCACGTTCATGTCGACCTCGGCCCGCGAGTCCTCGGTGTACGGCAGGTCGGTGCGGATGCGTCCGTCCACCACGCCGACGCTCACCGCAGCGATCGCGCACGACAGCGGACGCGGGTCCGCCAGCTTCCCGCCCGCCGCCAACCACGTCACCGCGTCGGCCAAGGCGACGTACGCGCCCGTGATCGCGGCGGTGCGGGTTCCGCCGTCGGCCTGCAGCACGTCGCAGTCGATGGCGATGGTGTTCTCCCCCAGCGCGGCCAGATCGATGCACGCGCGTAGCGACCGACCGATCAGCCTGCTGATCTCCTGGGTGCGCCCGCCGACCTTGCCGCGGACCGACTCTCGGTCCGACCGCTCATGGGTGGCCGCGGGCAACATCGCATACTCCGCCGTCAGCCAGCCCTGCCCCGAACCCTTGCGCCAGCGCGGCACTCCCTCGGTGACACTTGCCGTGCACATGACCCGGGTCTGCCCGAACTCCACGAGCACCGATCCCGCCGGATGAGACGTGAAACCGCGGGTGATGACCACAGGACGCAGCTCGTCGTCGAGCCTTCCGTCTTCTCGTCTGGACACCCGCCAACCCTAACCGGTGCCCCCGTCATCAATGCCGAGTGACGGGGAACGACTCTCCGCACACCACCGCGTGCACAGGTCCGTCGAATTCGGCCTTGGCTTCGCTGATGACGTCTTCGCGGGACGTCCACGGCGGAATGTGCGTCAGCAACAGTTCTGCCACGCCTGCCCGCGCCGCGGCCTGACCCGCTTCGGTGCCGGACAGGTGCAGGTTGGGCGGACGCGACGGATCGTGCGTCCACGACGCCTCGCAGAGAAAAACGTCGGCACCTAGGGCCAGATCGACGAGCGCGTCGCAGGCTCCGGTGTCACCGCTGTAGACGAAGGTCGCGCCGGACGGGTCGGTGATCCGCATCCCGTAGGACTCGGTCGGATGACACACCAGCCGCGGCTCGACGGTCAACGATCCGATCCGAACGGACTCCCTGTCGACCCAGTGCCGGATGTCGAAGATGTCGCTGAAGTCGTCGATCTCCGCACCCTCCGGCGACGACGCCGCACCGAGACGCGCCCACGTCTTCTGCGGGCCGAACATCAGGCCGCGCTCCTGGGCCGGCGACGGGTGGTAGCGGCGCCACACGAACAAACCCGGTAGGTCGAGACAGTGGTCGGCATGCAGGTGCGACAGCAAGACGTGCACCGCGTTCGGATCCGCGTGGCGCTGCAAGGCACCGAGCACGCCACCCCCGAAATCGATGGCCAAGGGCGGCGTGTCGGGCGCGGTCAGCAGATAGCCGGAGGCTGGCGAATCGGGCCCGACAACACTGCCGGAGCAACCGAGTACGGTGATTCGCACGCTCACTAGCTTGCCATGCCCACTATCCCGATGACGAAAACATCACTGCATTGATAGACGAACGTCATCATTGCGCGCCAACGTGACGCTGAACAGGTCGAACACCGTCGAGAGACGGACCAAGGAATCGGGCCGCGAGTGTGGTGAACGCCTCGGGATCGCCGGTCGCCTCGAACTGCCGTTGTGCACGCGGCGCGTCATGCGGGCGAAGCAGATCGAGCTCGCTGAGCACGCGCAGCAAGTCCTTGGCCGTCTCCTCGGCGCTCGACACCAGCGCGACCTGTTCGCCCATCGCCAACTGGATGAGACCGGACAACATCGGGTAGTGGGTGCAGCCCAGCACCAGCGTGTCGACGTCGGCGCGCTGCAGCGGTTCCAGGTAGCCCTCGGCCAGGCCGAGTACCTGCCTGCCGCTGGTGACGCCGCGCTCGACGAAGTCGACGAAGCGCGGGCACGCCACCCCGGTGACCTCGATGTCGCGCGCCGCGGCGAACGCGTCCTGATAGGCGCCCGACGCGATCGTCGCCTCGGTGCCGATGACGCCGATGCGGCCGTTGCGCGTCGTCGCAACCGCGCGGCGCACGGCGGGCAGGATCACCTCGACGACGGGCACCGGCGCGTACCGCTCGCGCGCGTCGCGAAGGCAGGCCGACGACGCGCTGTTGCAGGCGATGACCAACGCCTTGACGCCGCGCTGCACGAGGTCGTCGCCGATGGCCAGCGCATGGGCACGGATCTCGGGGATGGTCAGCGGACCGTAGGGGCCGTTGCCGGTGTCCCCGACGTAGACGATGTTCTCGTCGGGCAGCTGGTCGATGATCGCCCGCGCGACGGTGAGTCCGCCGACGCCGGAATCGAAGATCCCGACTGGCGCAAGTGCGTCGCTCACGGCGTCAGGTAGGGGTTCGCCGCGCCTGCCTTGCGGAGTTCCCGTGCCTTCCGTTCCGGCCCGGACAACAGGTAGGCGGCGGCGACGCCCGCGATCGCCCCGCAGAGGTGGCCCTGCCACGACACCCCCGGGGTGCCCGGCAGCACACCGAGCAGGACGCCGCCGTAGATGAACAGCACGACGACGCCGACCACGATCTCCCACACCGTGCGGGTGAAGAAGCCGAACACGATGAGGAACGCCAGCCAGCCGAAGATGAGGCCCGACGCACCGATGTGGTTGGTCTCGCAACTGACGCCGACATACGGGCAGTGGGTGCCGACATTGCCGATGAGCCATGTGCCGAAGCCGCCGAGAATCCAGATGATCGCCGTGGCGAAGATGAACCGCGAAAGACCAGCCAGCGTCATCAGGAAACCGAGGATCAATGCCGGGATGGTGTTGGCGATCAGGTGGTCCCAGTTCGAATGCAGCAGCGGCGCGAAGACGATGCCCATCAGGCCGTCGGTCTCCAGCGGCCGGATGCCGTTCCGGTCAAGGCGGTGATCAGACAGCGAGTCGAACAACTCGATGACGTACAGGAGCACGATGAAGCTGACGATCGTGACACCGCCGACCACCCACGCCGGCCGCTTCTTCGGCGTCGGCTGGGGGGTATAGCCCGGCCCGCTTATGCCCACAGTTGCCCTTCCAAAGCGTCTTCCGCTTCATCAAGGCTACCGGCGTACGCGCCGGTCGACAGATACTTCCACCCCGCATCGGCGACGACGAACGCGATGTCGGCGCGCTCGTTCGCCTTGACCGCCTTCGCCGCCATACCAAGCGCGGCGTGCAAAACCGCGCCAGTAGAGATGCCCGCGAAGATGCCCTCGACCTGAACGAGTTCGCGGGTGCGCTTCACCGCGTCGAATGAGCCGACCGAGAACCGCGTCGTCAGCACGTTCTCGTCGTACAGCTCCGGGATGAACCCCTCGTCGATGTTGCGCAGCGCATAGACGCCCTCGCCGTACCGGGGCTCGGCGGCCACGATCTGAATATCGGGCACGCGCTCGCGCAGATACCGGCCGGTGCCCATCAGCGTGCCGGTGGTGCCGAGCCCCGCGACGAAGTGCGTGATCTCCGGCAGGTCGGCAAGCAGCTCAGGCCCCGTGCCGTCGTAGTGCGCATCGGTGTTGGCGGGGTTGCCGTACTGGTAGAGCATCACCCAGTCGGGGTTCTGCGCGGCCAGCTCCTTGGCATGCGCCACCGCCGTGTTGGACCCGCCCTCGGCCGGCGAGAAGATGATCCTCGCGCCGTAGAGCTCGAGCAGCTGGCGCCGCTCGATCGACGTGTTCTCCGGCATCACGCAGATCATCTTGTAGCCCTTGAGAAGGGCGGCCATCGCCAGCGAGATGCCGGTGTTGCCACTCGTCGGCTCCAGGATGGTGGCGCCCGGCGCCAGGAGTCCGCGCCGTTCGGCGTCCTCGATCATCCGCAGCGCGGGCCGGTCCTTGATCGAGCCCGTCGGGTTGCGGTCCTCGAGCTTGGCCCACAGCCGTACGTGCGGCGCCCCTTCGGCGTCATCCCAGCGCGGCGACAACCGGGGCAGGCCAACCAGCGGCGTGTTGCCCAGCGCCTCAAGCAGCGAGTCGTACCGCGTCATCGACGCCTACTCACCCTCCGGCCACGGCGGGCAGGATCGTGACCGAGTCGCCGTCAGAGATTTCGGTGTCAAGGCCGCCGGAGAATCGCACGTCCTCGTCGTTGACGTAGATGTTGACGAAGCGGTGCAGCTTGCCGTCATCGACGAGGCGCTCGGAGATGCCCGAGTAGTTGGCCTCCAGGTCGCTGATGACGGCCTGCAACGTGTTGCCCGTCGCGCTGACGCGCTTCTCGCCGCCGGTGTGGCTGCGCAGGATGGTGGGCACGGAAACGGTAACGGTCATGGGTGGCCTCTCTTGGACGTCTAGTACTTCTCGACGATCTTGACGGGTTCCTCGGTGACGACGCCGTCGACGATTCGGTAGCTGCGCAGCTCGTGCTCGTCGGGGTCGCGGGTGGACACCAGCACGTAGTGCGAGTCGGGCTCGGACGCATACGAGACGTCGGTGCGGCTGGGATACGCCTCGGTTGCGGTGTGCGAGTGGTAGATGACGACAGGCACTTCGTCGGCATCGTCCATCGCCCGCCACACCTTCAGCTGTTCCATCGAGTCGAACCGGTAGAACGTCGGCGACCGCTCGGCGTTGAGCATCGCGACGTGCCGCTCGGGACGGTCGGACCCCTCGGGACCGGCGAGCACACCACACGCCTCGTCGGGATGGTCGGCGCGGGCATGCGCGACCATCGCGTCGACGAGATCGGCGCGAATCACCAGCACAGCGGCGTCCCCTTACCTTCTCAACCCGATACCGCGAACGCTCCGGGCAACATGTCCCGGTAAGTCGGTATTCCGGCTATCGACTCTGCCGCAAGCACGCCGACGAGCACCGCCCGGGCCAGGACATCGGCCGCGGCGGCTCCGATGGCGGTGATCAACGGCACCTCAGGCGACATCGAGGCAGGCGTCTCGGGATCCGGCGGCACCTCGACGGCCCCGGTGGCCAGCGCGAACACCGTATCGCCGTCCAACGGCGTGTGACACGGGCGGATGGTGCGGGCCAGGCCGTCGTGCGCGGCGACCGCGACGCGTCGGCACCCGGCCGAGCTCAACGCCGCATCGGTGGCGACCACCGCGATCGTCGTGTTGAGCGGGCTGAGCTCGGTGTGCCGGGCGGCGTAGGCGGCTATTTCGTCCGCGGGGGGTGCGGCCAGGCCGAACTCCTTGATCTGGTCGGCCTGCCACGGCAGCCCGGTGCCGGGGTCCACGGCGTCACCCGCCGCGTTGACCACGACAATCGCCCCGACCGTTACGCCGATGTCGGTGAGGGTGACCGACGCGGTACCGACTCCGCCCTTCAACACGCCCACCCGGGCCCCAGTCCCGGCGCCGACGGTGCCGACGGCCACCTCCACCGAGGCGCTCTCCGCGGCGGCGTAGCCGAAGTCGGCGGTCGGCCTGCAGTCCCATCCCCCGACGGGCAGGTCGAAGACGACCGCGGCGGGCACGATCGGCACGACTCCCCCGTCCAACGCCACCCCGCGGCCGTGTTCCTCGAGCCAGCGCATGACCCCGTCGGCCGCCGCGAGGCCGAACGCGCTGCCGCCGCTGAGAACCACCGCGTCGACGTGGCGGACGGAATTGATCGGGTCGAGAAGGTCTGTCTCGCGCGTGCCAGGCGCGCCGCCGCGGCAGTCGACGGCGCCGACGGTGCCCGGCGGCGTCAGGACGACCGTCGTGCCGCTCGCCCAGCCGGAGCCCAGCGTCGCGTCGGCGTCGATCCTCTCGTGTTGGCCCACTCGGATACCGCCGACATCGGTGACGGAACTCATCTCTTGTCCATCAGGCCCAGGACCAGATACTCCTGAAGCACCGTCAGCCACTGATAGACATCGAAGTGGCCGGCCATCGGATGCTCGGGCGGCAACCCGTCCGGTCCATCCGGACCGATGTCGAGCATCGTGCCGAGCGCGAGCCGGACGTCGTTGACGGCGGCGGCCCATGCCTGAGCGTCGTCCTCGGACAGCTCGAACCGGCCCCCGCCGTTCGGCAAGGTTTCCAATACCCGTTGTGCCGCTTCACGTTTGGCGGTGATGATCTCCGGCTCGTGCAGGCTGCGCAGCGCGCTGTTCAGGCTCTCCGCGGTGCCGGACCCAGCGGGATGGTCGTTCTGCGGCCGAAAGAAGTCCGGCAGCAACCGCTTCATCGTCTCGTCTTCAGGAGGACGCGAATTGCCGGTCTTCAGACCGGTGATCTCCTCGAGTTCATCTGCGGGCGAGGACGATTCGCGATCCTCGAGCATCGCGACCATCGACGTGACGAGGCTCTCGAGCAACGCCGCCTCATGCGACGCCAACGACGAACGAAAGCGCGGACCGTCTGCGGTGTCGACCCGCTTCCATTTGCGCACTATCGCGTCCCGGCTCCGGTTTCTCAGCGGTCGTGTTGCATGGTCGCCCACAGGCCCGCGGCATGCAGCTTGGACACGTCGACCTCCATGGACTCGCGGCTGCCCGCCGACACGACTGCCTTGCCCTCGTTGTGCACCTGCAGCATGAGTTTGGTGGCGTGCGGCTCGCTGTAGCCGAACAGTTTCTGGAAGACATACGTCACGTAGGTCATCAGGTTGACGGGATCATCCCAGACGACGGTCACCCAGGGGGACTCGGTGTCCTCGGCGGTGTCGACGTGTCGTTCCTCGCGAGTTCCCGGCTGGGTCTTCGCTGGGGTGGCCATGTGCCCAGAATAGCCGGGGCCTGACAGGGCTTGAGAACGGTTACGGTTGCTGGATGACGGCCGCGTTGCTGACCGACAAATACGAGCTGACCATGCTTGCGGCGGCACTGCGCGACGGGACTGCGCATCGACGGACGACTTTTGAGGTGTTCGCCCGTCGGTTACCGGAGGGTCGGCGGTACGGCGTTGTCGCGGGAACGGCGCGATTCGTGGAAGCGTTGGCGGAGTTCACGTTCGACGACACCGCGCTGGCGTCGCTTTCGGACTTCCTCGACACCGACACCCTTGATTATCTGGCCGACTACCGATTCCGCGGCGATGTCGACGGCTACGCCGAGGGCGAGTTGTACTTCCCGGGCTCGCCGGTGCTGGCGGTGCACGGCACTTTCGGCGAGTGCGTCGTGCTCGAGACGCTGGCGCTGTCGATCTTCAATCACGACACCGCGATCGCGTCCGCGGCCGCCCGGATGACGAGCGCGGCCGACGGCCGCACCCTGATCGAGATGGGCTCGCGGCGCACACACGAGCAGGCCGCCGTCGCGGCCGCACGGGCCGCCTACCTCGCCGGTTTCACCGGATCGTCCAACCTCGAGGCCCAGCGTCGCCACGGCGTGCCCGCGCTGGGCACCAGCGCGCACGCATTCACGCTGCTGCACACCACGGCCGGCGAACCCGACGAGAAGGCTGCGTTTCGCGCCCAGGTCGACGCGCTCGGTGTCGGTACCACCCTGCTCGTCGACACCTACGACATCACCCAGGGCGTGGTCAACGCCGTCGAGGCCGCGGGCCTAGAACTCGGCGCGGTCCGCATCGACTCCGGCGATCTCGGGGTGCTGGCCCGGCAGGTCCGCGCGCAGCTAGACCGGCTCGGCGCGAGGAATACCCGCATCGTCGTGTCGGGCGACCTCGACGAGTTCGCGATCGCCGGGCTTCGCTCCGAGCCCGTCGACATCTACGGCGTCGGCACCTCGGTCGTCACCGGCTCGGGTGCGCCGACCGCGAGCATGGTCTACAAGCTGGTCGAGGTGGACGGCATGCCGGTGGAGAAGCGCAGCCTGCACAAGGAGTCGCACGGCGGCCGCAAGAAGGCGACGCGGTTGGCCAAGCCGTCGGGCACCATCGTCGAGGAGGTCGTGTACCCCGCTGGCGAAGCAGTCCCTCGCGCCGACCTCGTCGCACGCGAGCTGACCGTCGCGCTGGTCGAGAAGGGCGAGCCCGTCGCGGACCTCAGCCTGGCCGCGGCCCGCGAGAGGGTGGCCGCAGGCCTGCACAGCCTGCCGTGGGACGGTCTGAAGCTGTCCCGCGGCGAACCCGCGATCCCGACCCGGATGGTTTCACCCGCCGGCCGAGGCGCGTAGGAGGAGCCACGGCCGACGCAGCCCCAGTCACCGAACTGCTCGCCACCGCGGTCGCCGCGCTGGGGGGCAGCGAGCGCAGTGGTCAGGTCCAGATGGCCGAGGCCGTCGCCCACGCCTTCGACACCGGCGAGCACCTCGCCGTGCAGGCTGGCACCGGCACAGGCAAGTCACTCGCGTACCTGGTGCCTGCCATCGCGCAGGCCGTCGCCACCGACGAACCCGTGGTGGTGTCGACGGCCACGATCGCGCTGCAGCGCCAGCTCGTCGACCGCGACCTGCCCGCCCTCGCCGACTCCCTCGCCGACGCCCTGCCGAGGCGGCCGACGTTCGCTCTGCTGAAGGGTCGCGGAAACTACCTGTGCCTGAACAAGATTCACAACGGCTCGACTGCCGAACCGGACGATCGTCCGCAGGAGGAGCTGTTCGATGCGGCAGCAAGCACCGCGCTCGGACGCGACGTGCAACGGCTCACCGCGTGGTCGTCGACCACCGAGACCGGTGACCGCGACGAGCTGACACCCGGCGTGCCGGACCGGTCGTGGGGCCAGGTCAGCGTCTCGGCGAGGGAATGCATCGGCGCGGCGCGCTGCCCGTTCGGCACCGACTGCTTCGCGGAGAAGGCACGCGACACGGCGGGGCACGCCGACGTCGTCGTCACCAACCACGCGCTGTTGGCCATCGACGCCATCTCCGACGCCGCCGTGCTCCCCGAACACCGGCTGCTCATCGTCGACGAGGCACACGACCTGGTGGACCGGGTCACCGGTGTGGCCACCGCCGAGCTGTCCAACGCCATCCTCAGCGCCGCGACCCGGCGCGTCGCGCGGCTCGTCGATCCGGAACTCACGCAACGGCTGGAGGCCGCAACGGCGACGTTCTCGTCCGCGATTCACGACGGAACGCCCGGCCGGATCGACCGCCTCGACGACGACATGACGACATACCTGGCCGCACTTCGCGACGCCGCGAGCCGGGCGCGGTCGGCGATCGACACGTCGCCGTCTGACCCCAAAGCCGCGTCGGCCCGCGCCGAGGCGGTGACGGCGCTATCGGACATCAGCGACACCGCGACGCGCATCGTCGCGTCCTTCGTTCCCGAGATTCCGAACCGCGACGACGTGGTGTGGCTCGACCACGAGGACAACCGCGGCAGCATCCGCGCGGTGATGCGGGTGGCACCGCTTTCGGTGGCAGGCCTGTTGCGCGGCAGGCTGTTCGATCAATCCACCGCGGTGCTGACCTCGGCCACGCTGACCGTCGGCGGATCGTTCGATGCCATGGCCGCGGCATGGGGGCTGACGGGCGGGGAGGCGATACCGGAATGGCGTGGCATCGACGTCGGGTCCCCGTTCGAACACGCGAAGGCCGGAATCCTTTACGTCGCAGCACATCTGCCGCCGCCGGGACGAGACGGCACCGGGTCCGCCGAGCAGCTTGCCGAGATAGAGACGCTGATCGGCGCCGCTGGCGGTCGCACACTGGGCCTCTTCTCGTCGATGCGGGCCGCGCGGGCCGCCGCCGAAGTCATGCGCGAACGGCTGTCCACACCGGTGCTGTGCCAAGGTGACGACACCACGTCTGCACTCGTGAAACAGTTCGCCGACGATCCGTCGACATCGCTGTTCGGCACGTTGTCGCTGTGGCAGGGGGTCGACGTGCCCGGCCCGTCGCTGTCGCTGGTGCTGATCGACCGCATACCGTTCCCGCGCCCCGACGACCCGCTGCTGTCGGCGCGCCAGCGGGCGGTCGCCGCGCAGGGCGGAAACGGATTCATGACCGTCGCGGCCAGCCATGCCGCGCTGCTCCTGGCACAGGGCGCGGGCCGGCTGTTGCGGCGCTCCGAGGACCGCGGCGTCGTCGCGGTGCTTGACTCGCGGATGGCCACCGCCCGCTACGGCGGCTACCTGCGTGCGTCGCTGCCGCCGTTCTGGGCGACCACAGACCCGGTCCGGGTCCGGCAGGCGCTGGAACGGCTCCACACCGCCAACGCCGCACTATCCTGACGCCAATGAGCCGACGACTCCTCACCGCCGGCGTCTTCGCGATCTGCACCACGCTGCTCGTCGCGTCCTGTTCGTCGACGGTGCGCGGCACCGCGGTATCGGTCTTCGACGATCCGTTCAAGGTCGCAGGCATGCCCGCGGTCGACGGGCCGACGGGGCTGCGCGCGGACGCCAAGGAGCCGTCGCGCGACGTCGAGAACACCGACGGCGGTGAGATCGACGAGCTCGGCGCAGCCTCGGTCAGCGACGTCGAGGACTTCTGGGAGACCGCCTACCCCGAGACGTTCGACGACGAGTTCACCCCCGTCGAGGCGTTGATCTCGTGGGACGCCGACGGGTATGAGAGCCAGGAATTCTGCGGCATGGACACCTACGGCTTGGTGAACGCCGGCTTCTGCTTCCTCGATGACACCATCGGCTGGGACCGTGGCGAGCAACTGCCGATGGTGCTCGGCGACTTCGGAGAAATCGCCGTCGCCAATGTGCTTGCCCACGAGTACGGGCACGCCATTCAGAAACAGGCCAAGCTCAACAAGAAGAGCACCCCGACGCTGGTCGCCGAGCAGCAGGCCGACTGCTTCGCGGGCGCATACATGCGCTGGGTGGCCGAGGGCAATTCCCCGCGCTTCACGCTCAGCACCGGAGATGGGCTCAATAGCCTACTGGCGGCGGTGATTTCGTTCCGCGACCCATTGCTGCGTCCGGACGAATTCGATCCGGGCGCAAACAAGCACGGATCGGCATTCGAGCGCGTCACCGCCTTCCAGTTCGGGTTCACCGACGGCGCGGCGTCGTGCGCGTCGATCGACGCCAAGGAAATCGCACAGCGCCGCGGGGATCTGCCGGTCGAGCTGGAACAGGATCAGACCGGCGAGTGGCCGGTCAGCGACGAGTCGGTCAAGGCGGTCGTCGAAGCGCTCGGGATGCTGTTCTCACCGGCAGACCCGCCGAAGCTGAGCCTCGACGCGGATTCGGTGAACGATTGCCAGGACGCGCGGCCCAGCCCGCCGGTGTCGTATTGTCCGGCCACCAACACGATCGCCGTCGACATGCCCGAACTCGAGGCGCTGGGGACGCCGTCGGGCCAGGACGAGAACGGCGGCCTGGTGTCCGGCGACAACACGGCGTACTCGGTCCTCGTCTCGCGCTACATGCTGGCCCTTCAGCACGAGCGCAGTGGGATGACCCTCGACACCGCCGAGGCCGCGCTACGCACCGCGTGCCTGACCGGGGTCGCCACCGCGAAGATGACCGAGGCGGTCACCACGTCGGACGGCAAAACGGTGGCACTGACGGCGGGTGACCTCGACGAGGCCGTCTCCGGTCTGCTCACCAACGGGCTTGCGGCCAGTGACGTCAACGGCGAGACCGTGCCGTCCGGTTTCTCCCGGATGGACGCGTTCCGCACCGGCGTGCTCGGCGACGAGGACCGCTGCTTCAAGCGCTTCCCGTAATTGCGATTTCGGCGTGAAAAGTGTCGCTGAGCGATAGAAATCACGCCGAAATCGCTAGACCTTCTTGGTCACCCCGTAGTAGCCGAGGATCGCGTCAGAGACATCGGTCGACCGGGTCAGGAACGCGTAGGAGCGGATGAACGACTCGCCGACGCAGCCGTCGATCTTGACGCGGAAGCCGGTGATCTGCACCCAGGGCTCGGCGCCTTTGAACTGCTTTTTCGTCACCGGGATGACGTTGATGATGCCCGGCTTCAGCGCCACCGCCAACGATCCGCTGATGGGCGTCAGAAACGTCGGAATGCCCGTCAGCCCGCCGGTGCCAAGCCCCGCGACACCCAGGCCCGGCGTCAGGCCGAGGCTGCCGCTCATCACCACACCGTTCGACGTGCTCATGTCGATGCCGCAGCCGATCTGGTAGCCGACCTCGAAGGTGCCTTCCGGTGCTTCGTCCTCCTCTGGCCCGCTCATGGCGGCGTTGAAGACACCGCCGACCTCGTACTCGCGCGTCGAGACCGCCGTCGTCAACGGCTGGATCACCCGTTGCGTCTCGTCCTTGGCCGACACCGTCAGCGTCCAGCCGTCGGGCGACTTCGTGGTTGCGGGCGGCGACGACTCGACGAGCTCGATCGGCGGCTCCTCTGGCGGCGGCGCACCCTCCGGCGGCGGCTCCCCCTCCGGCGGCGCGGGCGCCGCTTCCACCGTATCGACGACGACGGGGTCGGCATCTGGATCGGCCGACGCCATCGGGGCGACCACGGCGGATGCCACCACGCAGGCGACTAACAACGAGACGCAACGAAACATCAACGGAACTTACATCGCCCGGGAAGCCGACCGACCCGAAGTCCGACGAATCGGTCTCTGTCAGGCGAGGGTGACCAGTCCCAGCTCGGTGTCGGAAGCCAGCAGCGGGTGATGCGGCAGCACGCGCACCGTATAGCCGACAGGCCCCGCCACCGGCAGCGGCGTCGTCGTCGAGAACGTCTCGTTGCCGCCCTCGGCCGTGCCGGTGTGCGGCATCGACACGGTTACCGGATTCATCAACGCGTCGGCCGGGTCGACCCGACCGAGAACCGCCTGCACGGACACCTCGTCGGGGCGCAGGCCCGCGAGCTGAACGGTCGCCGAGAGCGTGAGCTCGCTGCCAAGAACCGGGGTGTCCGGCAATCCGGTGCTGTCGACGTCGGTGATCTGAATCTTCGGCCACGCGTCACGCGCGCGCTGACGGTATTCGGCCAGATCCCAAGCGGCTCCGAAGGGTACGCCGCCCTCTTCGCGGGGCTCGACAGTTCTGCGCAGCGACTGCGCGGCCGGCGCGTAGTACTTCTCGGTGTAGTCGCGCACCATTCGCGATGCCAGCACCTTCGGTCCGAGCACCTCGAGGGTGTGGCGGACCATCTCGACCCAGCGCATGGGGACGCCACGGTCGTCGCGGTCGTAGAACTTGGGCGCCACCGACCGCTCGATCAGGCTGTAGAGCGCCGCGGCCTCAAGGTCGTCGCGCCGACTCTCGTCGGCGAGCCCGTCGGCGGTCGGTATCTCCCAACCGTTTTCGCCGTCGTACCACTCGTCCCACCACCCGTCGCGGATGGACAGGTTCAACCCGCCGTTGAGCGCGCTCTTCATCCCCGACGTGCCGCATGCCTCGAGCGGGCGCAGCGGGTTGTTCAACCAGACGTCGCAGCCGTAATACAGCTGGCGCGCCATCGACATGTCGTAGTCGGGAAGGAACGCGATGCGGTGCCGCACCTCGGGCCGGTCGGCGAACCGCACCACCTGTTGAATAAGCGCCTTGCCGCCCTCGTCGGCGGGATGCGACTTGCCCGCCACGATCAGTTGGAGCGGCTGCTTCTCGTCGAGCAGCAGTTTCTCCAGCCGATCCGGATCGCGCAGCATCAGCGTCAACCGCTTGTACGTCGGCACCCGCCGCGCGAACCCGACCGTCAGCACGTTCGGATCGAAAGCCGTTGCGATCCAGCCCAGTTCGGCGTCGGATGCACCACGCTCGAGCCAGGATCGGCGCAGCCGTGCCCGGACGTCGTTGACCAACTGCTCGCGAAGCTGCGATCGAATCCACCACAGATGTCCCGGGTCCACCTGCTGCAGGCGTTCCCAGAGCGCGGGCTCCCATACGGCGGGCGCACCCGGCAGGTCGCCGCCGGAGAGCTCACGTCCGAGCTCGAGCCACTGCGGCGCCGCCCAGGTCGGCGCGTGCACGCCGTTGGTGATCGAGCCGATCGGCACCTCCGACGGGTCGAAGCCGGGCCACAGCTCTTTGAACATCTCCCGGCTGACCCGACCGTGCAGCAGCGAGACGCCGTTCGCCCGCTGCGCCAGCCGCAGGCCCATGTGGGCCATGTTGAACTTCGACGGGTCGTCCTCTACCCCGAACGCGATGATCCGGTCCAGCGGAACCCTTGGCAGCAGCCGTGAGGTGGCGCCCGCAGGACCGCCCTCTCCGCTGCCGAAGTAGCGCTTCACCATCTCGACCGGGAACCGGTCGATACCGGCGGCGACCGGGGTGTGCGTGGTGAAGACCGTGGACGACCGCACCACGGTCACCGCGGTGTCGAAATCGAGCCCGGAGTCGATCAGCTCACGGATCCGCTCGACACCGAGGAAGCCGGCGTGGCCCTCGTTCATGTGGAACACCTCGGGCGTCGGCAGACCCTCGATCTCGGTGAATGCGCGGATCGCCCGCACCCCGCCGATACCAGCCAGCATCTCCTGCTTGATCCGGTGCTCCTGGTCGCCGCCGTACAACCGGTCGGTGACACCTCGCAGATCGTGCTCGTTCTCCGGGATGTCGGAATCCAGCAGCAGCAACGGGATTCGACCGACCTGTGCAACCCACACCCGGGCCCGCAGCTGGGCGAAGTCGGGCATGGCCAGCTCCACCAGAGCCGGGTCGCCGTTGTGGTTGGTCAGCAACCGCAACGGCAGGCCCTGCGGATCCAGCGACGGGTAGTTCTCCCTCTGCCAGCCGTCGGCGGTCAGTGACTGGCGAAAGTAGCCCGACCGGTAGTACAGACCCACCGCCACCAGCGGCAGTCCCAGGTCAGACGCCGACTTCAGGTGGTCGCCCGCCAGTATTCCCAGGCCACCGGAGTAGTTCGGGAGCACCTCGGCCACGCCGAACTCCATCGAGAAGTACGCGATGCCGTTCGGCATCTCGGTACCTTCTGCGGCGCGTTCCTGGTACCAGAGCGGTCGGCTCAGGTAGTCGTCCAGCGCGCCCGCGATCTCCTCGAGCCGGCCGACGAACGAGCCGTCGACGGCAAGTTCGTCCAGCCGGTCCGGGCTGACCTGGCCGAGCAGCGCCACGGGATCGCACCCGACCTGCTTCCACAGGGCCGGGTCGATGGCGGCGAAGAGGTCCTGGGTGGGTTTGTCCCACGACCAGCGCAGATTGATGGACAGCCGCTCCAGCGCAACCAGTCGCTCGGGGAGGTGCGCACGGACCGTGAATCGGCGGAGGGCTTTCACGCGAACCAACCTTACTGATGATCGGCGTGCGTGCAGTCTTGGCGTGGTGATCGTTCACCAGCGGGTGATTGGGCCGGACACTACGGTGGGTATAGGGCGCGACGAGGCTGTAAACGAAATCCAGACGACAGCGGCCCTACCGCGGGCCGCGCCTCGAAGGAGTGAATAGGTGGCCGGTCGGATCGGGATCGATGACGTCGCACCTGTGGTGTCTTCGGGGCGCTATCCCGCCAAGGCCGTCGTCGGCGAGGTGGTGCCCGTGACGGCCACGGTGTGGCGCGAGGGGCACGACGCCGTGGCGGCGACCCTGGTAGTGCGCTACCACGGCACGGACTATCCGCCACTCGCCGAGGGGCCCGCCGAGCAGCGGCCCGCGCAGCCCGTCCCGATCGAGACGGTGGTGACGCCGGCGACCAGGATCAAGCCGCAGGCACTTCCGATGGCGACAGGTCGGACCCCGGACGTGTTTCACGGCCAGTTCTGCCCCGACCGCGTCGGCCTCTGGACGTTCCGGGTGGACGGTTGGGGCGATCCGATCGCGACATGGCGGAAGGCGGTCACCGCCAAACTCGACGCGGGCCAGAGCGAGACCGAGCTGTCCAACGACCTCATCGTCGGTGCGCGCCTGCTCGAGCGTGCCGTCACCGGCCTGCCTCGCGCGCTACGAGACCCCGTCACCGAAGCGGCCGAGATGCTCCGCAAGCCCGGCGACCCGTTCACACGCGCAGGCGCGGCGCTGTCCAGCGAGGTCGTCGAGCTACTCGCGCAGTATCCGCTGCGCGACCAGATCACCCGTGGCGAGGTGTACGGCGTCTGGGTGGACCGGCCCGAGGCCCGATTCAGCGCCTGGTATGAGATGTTCCCGCGGTCAACCGGCGGCTGGGACAAGAAGGGCAAGCCGGTGCACGGCACGTTCGCCACCGCGGTCAAGGCGCTGCCTCGGATCGCCAAGATGGGGTTCGACGTGGTGTACCTGCCGCCGATTCACCCGATCGGCAAGGTGCACCGCAAGGGACCCAACAACTCGGTCACCGCAGGGCCCAAAGACGTCGGCTCCCCGTGGGCGATCGGCAGCGAAAAGGGCGGGCACGACGCCGTGCATCCCAAGCTGGGCACGATCGAGGACTTCGACGACTTCGTCACCGCGGCGCGCGACCAGAAGCTCGAGGTCGCGTTGGACCTGGCACTGCAGGCCGCGCCCGACCATCCGTGGGCCAAGGCGCATCCGGAGTGGTTCACGGTGTTGCCCGACGGCACCATCGCCTACGCGGAGAACCCGCCGAAGAAGTACCAGGACATCTATCCGATCAACTTCGACAACGATCCGGCAGGCATCTACAACGAGGTGCTGCGGGTGGTGCGGTACTGGATCAGCCACGGCGTCAAGATCTTCCGTGTCGACAACCCGCACACCAAGCCGCCCAACTTCTGGGCATGGCTGATCGGACAGGTCAAGTCGACCGATCCCGACGTGCTGTTCCTCGCCGAGGCGTTCACCCGGCCCGCCCGCCTGTACGGGCTGGCCAAGCTGGGTTTCACCCAGTCCTACAGCTACTTCACGTGGCGCACCGCGAAGTGGGAGTTGATCGAGTTCGGCGAGCAGATCGGCGAGCACGCCGACTACGCCCGCCCCAATCTGTTCGTCAATACCCCCGACATCCTGCACGAAAGCCTCCAGCACGGCGGTCCCGGCATGTTCGCCCTCCGCGCGGTGTTGGCGTCGACGTTCAGCCCGGCGTGGGGTGTGTATTCCGGTTACGAACTGTTCGAACATCGCGCGGTGCGTGAGGGCAGCGAGGAATACCTGGACTCGGAGAAGTACGAGTTGCGCCCCCGCGATTTCGAGGCCGCCCTGGCCAGGGGCGAGTCGTTGGAGCCGTTCCTGGGGCGGCTCAACGAGATTCGGCGGCTGCACCCCGCGTTGCGCGAACTGCGGACGCTGAAGTTCCACCATGTCGACAACGACGCGCTGCTGGCCTACAGCAAGTTCGACCCGGTGACCGGAGACGTGGTGCTCGTGGTGGTCACGCTGAACCCGTACGGCCCTGAGGAGGCGACGGTGTGGCTGGACATGGGCGCGCTTGGGATGCAGCCGTATGACCGATTCTGGGTGCGTGACGAGATCACCGGCGAGGAATACCAATGGGGACAGTCGAATTACGTCCGTATTGATCCGGCACGGGCGATTGCCCACGTGCTGAACATGCCACGGATACCACCCGAACAACGATTAAGCCTGCTTCGCAGGGAATGAGGGAAGTGACCCAATAAAATGACTCGCACCAATCCGCTCACAAGTCCGCACCTGCGGCCCGATCCGGCCGAGATGAACCGGCTTCTCGCGGGCGAACATCACAACCCGCATTCGGTCCTCGGCGCGCACGAGTACGGCGACCACACGGTGATCCGCGCTTTCCGGCCGCATGCCGTCGAGGTGGCGGCGGTGGTCGGCGACGAGCGGTATGCGTTCCAGCACCTCGACTCCGGCGTGTTCGCGGTGGCGCTGCCGTTCACCGACCTGATCGACTACCGGCTACAGGTCAGCTACGACGGCGGGGGCGACTCGCCGCACGTGCACACCGTCGCCGACGCGTACCGGTTCCTGCCCACCCTGGGCGAACTGGACCTGCACTTGTTCTCCGAGGGGCGCCACGAACGACTGTGGGACATCATCGGTGCACATCCCCGTGGCTTCCGAACCGCAGACGGAATCGTCGAAGGCGTGTCCTTCGCCGTGTGGGCGCCGAATGCCAAGGGCGTCAGCCTGATCGGCGACTTCAACCACTGGGATGGTGACGAGGCGCCGATGCGGGTGCTCGGATCCACCGGTGTGTGGGAGCTCTTCTGGCCGGGGTTCCCCGCGGATGGCCAGTACAAGTTCCGCGTGCACGGCGCAGACGGCTCGGTCAGTGACCGTGCCGATCCGATGGCGTTCGCCACCGAGGTGCCCCCGCAGACGGCGTCGCGAGTCACCACGAGCGACTACACCTGGGGCGACACCGCGTGGATGACCCGTCGCGCAGAAGTCAACCCGGTGTTCGAGCCGATGAGCACGTACGAGGTGCACCTGACGTCGTGGCGGCCGGGTCTGACCTATCGGCAGATCGCCGATGAGCTTACGGAATATGTTGTGGATCAGGGCTTCACCCATGTCGAGCTGATGCCTGTCGCGGAGCATCCGTTCGGCGGGTCATGGGGCTACCAGGTCACGTCGTACTACGCACCGACCTCCCGGATGGGCACGCCGGACGATTTCCGCTACGTGGTCGACCGGCTGCATCAGGCCGGCATCGGCGTGATCATGGACTGGGTGCCTGCGCACTTCCCCAAGGACGCATGGGCGTTGGGCCGCTTCGACGGCACCCCGCTCTACGAGCATTCCGACCCGCACCGGGGCGAGCAGTTGGACTGGGGCACATACGTCTTCGACTTCGGCCGCGCGGAGGTGCGCAACTTCCTGGTGGCCAATGCGCTGTACTGGCTGCAGGAGTTCCACATCGACGGCCTGCGGGTCGACGCCGTGGCGTCCATGCTGTACCTGGACTACTCGCGGCCGGTGGGCGGCTGGACGCCCAACATCTACGGCGGACGCGAGAACCTGGAGGCGGTCCAGTTCCTGCAGGAGATGAATGCGACCGTGCACAAGATCGCGCCCGGCGTCGTGACGATCGCCGAGGAGTCGACGTCCTGGCCAGGTGTCACGAGGCCGACGAACCTTGGCGGCCTGGGTTTCTCGATGAAGTGGAACATGGGCTGGATGAACGACACGCTCGAGTTCATCAAGCGTGACCCGATACATCGCAGCTACCACCACCACGAGATCACGTTCTCGATGCTGTATGCGTACAGCGAGAACTATGTGCTGCCGATCAGCCATGACGAAGTGGTGCACGGCAAGGGCACGCTGTGGAGCAGGATGCCCGGCAACGATCACACGAAGGCGGCCGGACTGCGCAACCTGATCGCCTACCAGTGGGCGCATCCCGGCAAGCAGCTGTTGTTCATGGGCCAGGAGTTCGGCCAGCGCGCGGAATGGTCCGAGGAGCGCGGGCTCGACTGGTTTCAGCTCGAGGAGAACAGCTTCTCGAACGGCATTCAAAAAATGATGCGCGATGTCAACGGGATCTACCGCACGCGGCGGGCGCTGTGGTCACAAGACACCCGCCCCGAGGGGTACTCGTGGATCGACGCCAACGACTCGGCCAACAACGTGTTGAGCTTCCTGCGTTTCGGCGACGACGGGTCCGCTCTCGCGTGTGTGTTCAATTTCTCGGGTATGGAGCACACCCGCTATCGCCTCGGTCTTCCGCACGCGGGCACATGGCGGGAGGTGCTCAACACCGACGCCGACATCTACAACGGCGCGGGCGTCGGCAACTTCGGCGCCGTGGAGGCGACCGACGAGCCGTGGCATGGACGCCCCGCGTCGGCGTTGATGGTGTTGCCGCCGCTCTCCGCCCTGTGGTTCGAGCCGGCTTAGACCCCCGACGTCACCGAGCCTGCTGACAGATCGCTCCAGCGACTGAAATCGCGATCTCGCAGCAGTTTCGGGGGCTGTGTGTGCTAGTACAGCGCGTTGGCAAGCTTGCGCCTGCCCGCGATCACTTCGGGGTCGGCGGGGTCGAAGAGGTCGAACAGTTCGACAAGGCGCGTCCGCACCTTCTGCCGGTCATCTCCCGCGGTGCGCTTGATCAACGCGATCAACCGGTCGAACGCGCCCGCGATGTTCTGCTGTAGAACCTCGACATCGGCGGCGGCGAAAGCCGTTTCGATGTCGTCGGGGCTGGCGTCGGCGGCGACGATCGCACCGGGAGCACGAGCCGTCGCCCGCTGCAGGAAGGCGATCTGGCGCACCGCACCCTTGGCCTCAGCATGTTCGGGCTTGACGTCCAGGATCGCCTGGTACGCCGAAAGGGCCTCATCGAATTCGCCCGCGTCCAGATGCGCACGCGCCTGCGCCAATTCGGGGTCGACGTGCTCGGGCTCGTCGCCGTCACTGCCTCCTTCACCACCGAGCTTGCCCGCGGTGGCGTCCAGCAGCGAGTCGATCCAGCCGCGCAACTGGTCGGGCGGTTGCGGGCCTTGAAAGCTCGACAGCGGTTGTCCCGCGGCCAAAGCCACGACGGTCGGCACGGCCTGCACACCGAAGATCTGGGCGACCCGAGGCGTCGTGTCGACGTTCACGGTGGCCAGCGACCACTTGCCTGCATCGTTGTCGGCGAGGCTTGCAAGCGCATTGCCCAACTGCACGCTGGCGTCGCTGCGCGGCGACCACAGCACCACGACGACCGGCACCTGATTCGACCGGAGCAGCACCTCGGCTTCGAAATTGGCCTCGGTGATCTCCACACCTGGCGGCGCGCCTGAGTCCTGCCCAGGCCCAGCCGTCGGGGTGGCGCGCTGCTTGAGGCTGGAGAGGTCAACCGCGCCTGCGATGGAGGGCCCAGGCCCGGCGGGAGGTCGGGGACGAGTCACGCCCACAAGTCTGTCACGTCGTTTCCGGTATCGATCGGCCTGGTTGCAGGACCCCGACCGGGGCACTCGCGAGGCCTAATCGGCCGGTTCGGTCGGCCCTTATGAGAAAGATCACACTGCACAGAGGCACCACGCTCGCCAGCAACGCCAGCAACCATGTGCGAAAGCTCCATCCGACGGCGGTTCCGACCAACAGGCCTGTGACCACGAAGGCGATGAAGACCAGACCATGAGCCATGCCGAACACCTTCACGCCGATCTCGGTGCGGGGTGTGCCCAGGTACTTGAAATACATCCCGATCAGCAATCCGACCCAGCTTGCGGCCTCGGCCAGAGCGATCAGGCGAAACCAGCCCATCCGCGTGCGGAGATCAAACGCGCTCGTCATGGCGCCATTGTGCCCGAATCCCCTGCGAATTACTACAAAGCGTAGTAGACGCTCTAGCCCGCCCGCAGGATCAGCGCGTCGCCCTGGCCGCCCGCCCCGCACAGCGCCGCCACGCCGTAACCGGATCCGCGACGTGCCAGCTCAAGGGCAACGTGCAGCGCGATGCGCGCGCCCGACATCCCGATCGGATGGCCGATGGCGATCGCGCCGCCGTCAACGTTCACCTTGTCGGGGTCGATGCCGAGCTCCTTCATCGAGGCCAGCGCGACCGCTGAGAATGCCTCGTTGATCTCGACGACGTCGAGCTGGTCGACCGTGATGCCTTCGCGGGCAATGGCTTTCTTGATGGCGTTGGCCGGCTGTGACTGCAGGGTGGAATCCGGGCCCGCGACGACGCCGTGGGCACCGATCTCCACCAGCCACGTCAGGCCGAGCTCCTCCGCCTTCTTCTTGTTCATCACGACCACGGCGGCCGCGCCGTCGGAGATCTGCGACGCCGACCCCGCGGTGATGGTGCCGTCCTTGCGAAATGCGGGCTTCAAGCCGGCCAGCGACTCCGCGGTGGTGTTCGCGCGGATGCCCTCGTCCTCGGTGAACTCCAGCGGGTCGCCCTTGCGCTGCGGGATCTTCACCGGCACGACCTCATCGGCGTAGACGCCGTCTTTCCATGCGGCAGCGGCCTTTTGATGTGAACTCGCGGCGAACTCGTCCTGCTCGGCGCGAGTGAACTTGTCCTGCTCGTTGCGCTGCTCGGTCAGCGCGCCCATCGGCTGGTCGGTGAACACGTCGTGGAGGCCGTCGTAGGCCATGTGGTCGAGCACGGTGACGTCGCCGTACTTGTAGCCGGACCGGCTGTTCATCAGCAGGTGCGGCGCCTGCGTCATCGACTCCTGCCCGCCAGCGACGATGACGTCGAACTCACCGGCCCGGATCAGCTGGTCGGCCAGCGCGATGGCGTCGATCCCGGACAGGCACATCTTGTTGATCGTCAGCGCGGGCACGTCCCAGCCGATTCCGGCAGCGACCGCCGCCTGGCGGGCGGGCATCTGCCCGGCCCCCGCGGTCAGAACCTGACCCATGATCACGTACTCGACGGCCGATGCGGGCACTCCGGCCTTCTCCAGTGCGCCGGAGATGGCGATCGCGCCCAGATCGCTGCCCGAGAAATCCTTCAGCGATCCCATCAACTTGCCGACTGGAGTGCGTGCTCCAGCAACGATCACAGACGTCGTCATGCCTACCTCCAGAAACGATCAAGAACAGCCAATCCGGGACATCGCAGAGGCGCGATCTTTCCCGTCAGGTTACCGTTACGTTATGTCCACCGAGCAAGTCGATGCCCGTCCGGTGCTGGCCAGCGCACTGGTGACAGCAATCGACCATGTCGGCATCGCGGTCGTCGACCTGGACGCCACGATCAAGTGGTACCACGACCAGCTCGGGATGATCGTCCTGCACGAAGAGATCAACGAGGAGCAGGGCGTTCGCGAAGCGATGCTCTCGGTGCGCGGCGCTCCGGTCGGTAGCGCTCAGATTCAGCTAATGGCGCCGCTCGACGAGACCTCGACGATCGCCAAGTTCCTCGACAAGCGCGGTCCCGGCCTTCAGCAGCTGGCCTACCGCGTCAGCGATATCGACCTGCTGACCGAACGGCTGCGCGAGCAGGGTGTGCGGGTGCTCTACGACACACCGCGACGGGGAACGGCGGACTCGCGAATCAACTTCATCCATCCCAAGGATGCCGGCGGCGTGCTGATCGAGCTCGTCGAGCCCGCTGCCGATCACTGACCTCTACGACCACTTCCGCGTCGGACTGCGCGTTGCACGGTGCTGCCAGCACGGCGTATGCCAGTGCCTGCGGTCCTCTACCGCGTTCTCACCGAGTTCGATCTGCCACACCACGAGATGGGCTGTGCCAGGGCGGATCTCGTGATCACAACCCGGGCAGCGGTAGGTCTTGGTCGCCCGAGACGCCGCGATCGGCCGAACCTCGTAGTCGTAGCCGTCGGGTCCGGTTTCGACACGACGGGACGCAGGCAACGGCGCTCGAGGCGGCTGCCTGCGACCTGTGGCTCGACGCCTGCCCATGATGACGAGTCTAGGGCTGATGGCGCCGACGTCGCGTCTCCCGTCGCTCAGAACAGCCGAAACTCGGAGCTGTCCATCCCGCGCATCTCGTCGTAGTCCAAAGTCAGGCAACGGATCCCACGGTCGGTCGCCAAGGTTCGCGCCTGCGGCTTGATCTGCTGGGCGGCGAAGACGCCGCTGACGGGCGCCAGCACGGTGTCACGGTTGAGCAGCTCGAGGTAGCGGGTGAGCTGTTCGACGCCGTCGATCTCCCCGCGCCGCTTGATCTCGACCGCCACCGAGCGCCCTTGTTCGTCGCGGCACAGAAGGTCGACGGGCCCGATCGGCGTCATGTACTCCCTGCGCACCAGGGTGTAGCCGGCACCGAGAAGCTCGACGTGCTCGGCCAACAACGCCTGCAAGTGCGCCTCGACACCGTCCTTGACCAAACCGGGATCCACACCGAGCTCGTGGCTCGAGTCGTGTTCGATCTCCTCGACGGTGATGCGCAACTGCTCCCCTGATTTGTTCTCCACCACCCACACCGGCAACGGACCGCCCGGCTCCTCCGTCAGCCAACAGGGCGGGCTCATCCAGTTCAGCGGCTTGTATGCGCGGTCGTCGGCATGCACGCTGACCGATCCGTCGGCCTTGATCAGCAGCAGACGGCGTGCGGACGGCAGATGGGCGGTCAGGCGCCCGACGTAGTCGACGGTGCACTGGGCGATGACGAGACGCACCGGTCAACCTTAGGGCCACCAGACCGGGCAAATTAGGCTGACACCACGATGACGGCAAACAGGACGATGGCCCACCGGCTCGGCCGCGTGCTGGAGCGCGTCACAAGCCAGAGCAGCCGCGTGCCGGCCACCCCCGAGTATGGGTCCTGGATCCTGGGCCGGGTGTCGGAGAGCCAGCGCCGACGCCGGATCCGCATTCAGGTCATCCTGACCGCCTTCGTGATCTTCGCGAACCTGATCGGCATCGGCGTTGCGACACTGGTGGTCACCGTCGCGTTTCCCACCCCGAGCGTGTTCGACCCCGACGTCCGGTTGATCACCTTCATCGCGGTGCCCGTCTGCGTAGCGGTGGCACTCGTCGTCGGGGTGTTCTGGGCGACCCGCCGCGTGATATTCAACGTGCGGTGGGCAATCGAGGAGCGCGCACCCACCGTCAAGGACCAGCGCAACACGTTCTTGGCTCCGTGGCGGCTGACCCGCGTGCTTCTGGCCCTGTGGGGCACCGGAACCATCGTGCTCACCACGCTGTACGGGTTGCATGACACCGATTTCATCCCGAAGTGGCTGCTGGGCATCAGCTTTCCCGGCATCGTGGTGTCCGCAAGCTGTTACTTGTTCACGGAGTTCGCGCTGCGGCCGGTAGCGGCGCAGGCGTTGGAGGCCGGCAGACCGCCACGCCGGTTCGCCGAAGGTCTGATGGGCCGCACGATGCTGGTCTGGGCGCTCGGGTCCGGCGTGCCGGTGCTCGGCATCTTCTTGGCCGCAGCGATCACCCTGTCGCTGCGAAACCTGACGCCCACGGAGTTCACGGTCGCGGTCATGATCCTCGCGCTGTTCGCCCTCGTGTTCGGCGCCATCCTGATGTGGATCCTGTCGTGGCTCACCGTCACCCCGGTCCGTGTCGTGCGGGCGGCCCTGAACCGGGTCGAGCGGGGCGACCTCGACACCAACCTGGTGGTGTTCGACGGGACCGAACTCGGGCAGCTGCAGCGAGGCTTCAACTCGATGGTCGCCGGCCTGCGCGAGCGCGAGCGTGTGCGGGATCTCTTCGGCCGCCACGTCGGCCGCGAGGTGGCAGCCGCGGCCGAAAAGGAGCGCCCGAAACTCGGCGGCGAGGAGCGTCACGTCGCGGTCATCTTCGTCGACCTGATCGGCTCGACGCAGTTGGTGGCGGGGCGACCTGCGACCGAGGTCGTCGAGCTGCTGAACCGCTTCTTCGCCGTGATCGTCGAAGAAGTGGACCGGCATCACGGATTCGTCAACAAGTTCGAGGGCGACGCGGCACTGGCGGTCTTCGGCGCACCCATTCACCTCGACCATCCCGAGGACGCGGCGCTCGGCGCCGCGCGGGCAATGGCCGAGCGCATCCGCACGGAAGTGCCCGAATGCAAGGCGGGAATCGGCGTGGCCGCCGGTAAGGCGGTGGCGGGCAACGTCGGAGCAAGGGAACGGTTCGAGTACACGGTGATCGGTGAGCCGGTCAACGAAGCCTCCCGGCTGTGCGACTTGGCGAAGGAAATGCCCAGCCGGCTGCTGGCGTCGTCTGACACTGTGGCCAATGCCACCGAAAAGGAAAGCACGCGTTGGTCTTTGGGCGACACCGTGACGTTACGCGGGCTTGACCAGCCCACCCAGCTGGCGGTCCCGGTCTAGCGTCGACCGGTGAGGAGCTTCCAGCGGAGCGACCAATCAGGAAGACGCCGCGGCGACCGCGGCGTCATAGTCAGGCTCTTGGGCGATTTCCGGTACCAGCTCCGAATAGAGGACATCACCGTTTGCGCCGACCACCACGACCGCCCGCGCGAGGAGACCGGCCATCGGACCGTCGACGATGGTGACGCCGTAGTCCTCGCCGAACCCGTCGCGGAACGCCGACGCCGTCACGACGTTCTCGATCTCCTCCGCGCCGCAGAATCGCTTCTGGGCGAACGGGAGGTCGTTCGAAACGCAGACGACGGTGAGCCCAGTCGCGGCGGCACGCTCGTTGAAAGTCCGTACGCTGCTCGCACAAACCGGTGTATCGACAGACGGAAAGATGTTGAGCAATAGGGGCTTCCCCCGGAACTGGTCGTCGCTGACCGTGCCGAGGTCGGTGCCCGTCAGCGAAAAGCCTGGCGCCTGGGAACCGACGGCGGGTAACTCGCCGACGGTATTGATGGGGTTTCCACGCAGGGTTATCTGAGCCACGGCACACAGTCTGCCAAATCAGCGCGTGATCGTCTGACCCATCCACTCCTCCGCCGCCGCCACCGCGTCCTCGACGGTGACGTACCGGGCTTCTTCGAAGTCGGTCTCGGTGCGGATCACGATTCCGTCGGACAGTTGGGTCGACGAGGGTTCGGCCTCACGTAGCCGTTTGCCCTTCGTCGCGGCAAGCTTGCGGCGATCCGTGACGCGCTGGACCGGGCGGGCCTGGCGGCCAAATCCGCTGTCGAAGTGGAAGTGGGACCGCAAAAGCCTTACCAAGCCATCTTGGAGAGCACGAAGCCGGCTCGCGCGCTGAGTACCGCCGAAGCATCGGCGACGACGCTCGACTCGTGAGACATCGAGGATCGCGACGTCAAAGCTGTCCCGTTCGCGGTCGACCGTGCGCACGAGCTGCTCGGCACCGGAGAAGAGCAAGTCGCCGTGCGTCTCGTAGACGCCTGCGCGTGATGCTCGGCGGCGCTGTCGGCGGCGACCACCGCCGCGGCCACCAAGGGTTGCAGCCCGGACACGTCACCGAGGTCTCCAGCGTTGACGGTGGACAGGCCAAGCGCTGCGAGCGCATCGCCGGCAGACCCGTGGGCGCTCGTCAACGGCAGCGCCGGGTCCGGGAACTCCACTGTGTAGTAGGAGGAGGCCACCACCTGACCCTCATAGAAACGGCGAGGCCCCGGTCACCACACCGGGGCCATCTACCGACACCCTCCCGCTGACCAGCAAGAAAGAGATGTCATGAAGTCTAGCGGCCTGGCCGACGACGGGGTTGGGGTCGACAGCGCCAAGGACGCGCCCGGACCAGAGGTGCAGTTCCTGGGTCGCCTGGACGATCTGCGAGTCCCCCTGTGGACGGGCGGTGAGGGTTTCCAGAACGCCGAGTGCTCGCGACCGCCGGGCTGGCAGAAGCTGACGTGGGAGGAGAATGAGGCCCGGCTGGCACGGTTCCACCGGGACTTCCAGCCATTCATATGTGCCAACACCGGCATCCTGACCGTCTTCGACTCCGACAGCAAGAACGGTGGCGACCCCGAGAAGGTGCGGGCTCTGCTAACCGACGAGCTGAAGGTGCGGATCTACGCCGAGGTCACCACCCCCAGCGGGGGCAAGCACTTCTGGATCAAGGGACACCCGGACCTGCCGACCGTCCATTCCAAGGAGGACAAGCCGAAGCTGCCCGGCTACCCCGGACTCGACATCCAGTCGCACGGGGCCAACGTGTTCCTGCCCGGCACGCTGCGCACCAAGTATGGCTACACCCCCTACACCGTCATGTTCAACGAACTCGGCCAGATCGCAGACGCCTGCGACGACGAGGCGCTGCCGGTCGTGAAGTGGGTGGCCGAGCAGTTGGCGGTTGGTGTTCAGAGCAAGGCGCGCAAGATATCCGGCGGTGCCAAGGAGTGGGAGTGGGATCCGTGCCCGCCGTGGGACGGGACGCCGCCCGACAAGCGGCAGAAGTCGTACCTTCACGCGGCGCTGGCGCGCGAGGCTGCCAAGGTGGCCAGGACCGCCCAGGGTGGGCGCAACGATGCCCTGTTCACCGCCGCACTCAAGCTCGGCTCCTACATCGCCGGGGCCGGGCTAGACGAGCAGAAGGTCATCGCCGCCCTGGAGGACGCCGCCATCACCAACGGCTACACCGCCGAGGACGGGGTGATGAGCACCGCCGCGACGGCACTTGAGGGCATCCGACTCCGAGCAAAGCGCCTCCGTCCTCCGGTCGGTCCCGCCCGCCTGCTGTTCGGTAACGGGAACTGACGGTCATCCCGGCCAAAACGGCAGCGACGCATCGCTTTCAGCGACGGCGGCATAAGGACGGGCTCTGGTGATCGCTAAGAACCCCACACAGGGGTTCTTAGCAAATCATCAGGATGGTCACAGGCTCCCGACATGTGTGCCATGCTCCGACCCCACGAATCATCGATCTTTGCTGAAACAGTTGCGGCGTGCACAATGTTCCAATAAGTGGGTTGCTGTCCGGTTTGACCACCCATGGATACACAGAGCGCCTTGCTGATTATTAGCAAACAATTCACGTGCCGTGGATAATTGCGGAGAACACATTGCTTGTAATGGATTTAATTGCTTACGCAATTTCTTCGTCTCGTCGCTATTGGCGCGATAGCGGTTGCTGCCAGATGCGAGCCATTACCACAGTTGGACCAAGGCTGGGGCTGTTGACTGTTTTGCCCTACAACCAGCATGTTTTCGAGCGACGTCGGCTGCCGACGGTGGTAGGTACTGCGGCCTATTGGTTCCGTGTTTACCTTTGCCGGGATCACGGGAATTGACCGCTGGGCGACGAGACTTTGTCGCCAGCGCAAATTAATTTCGAGAACATGCGTCAATTTCCTGCGAGACGCCCAGCGAAAACCTAGCTTTGATTAAGCGCCGTTTCTCAGCAAGCGCTCAAGGCAAGACCCGCCAATGGCGGGCATCTCACGGAGGGGTAGAAAATCGTGTCCAAACAAAGCAAAAACACGTCGCGTGCACCCAAGATGTCGGTGCGCCAATATTTGAGTGCGGGGGTAATGGGCGCAGGGATGGTCGGGGCGGGCGCCCTGCTGATCGCTGCTCCGGGCGCGCCGGCACCGATCACTGCGCAGGTGAAGCTGGCATCCACCGGGTTCACGTTGCCGCAGGCCCCGGCCGACTGCCCTTTGAACCCGGCGAGTTGCGCTCCTCTGGGTAGTCTGATCGGGGATGCCGGCTCGACCACAACGCTGGCCGCTGCTTTCGCAATCCCCGGCGTCGACACCTTCGCATCAATCTTCGAACGACCGATCATCGGTTCGGGTGGTTGGCTGATCGGCGACGGTCGCAGTGCCCTCGAGGTCGACCCGACCTGCACCTCCCTGTGTGTCGGTGAAAGCGGCGGGTTACTGGGCGGCTCCGGCGGCGACGGCGCCTTCGGCGGCGCCGGTGGCAACGCCGGTTTCTTCTGGGGTAGCGGCGGCGACGGCGGCGCCGGCCTAGATGCCGTCTACAGCGACCGCTGGCGTACGCGACCGGCAAAGTGCGACCCCCGGCGGCAACGGCGGTAACGCCGGACTCTTCGGCAACGGCGGTCCCGGCGGCGCCGGCGGCAGCGACTTCAACGCCGACTTGGAATCCGAGGTGGCGAATTCGACTGCTGACGCTGTGGCCGCAGGCGGCGGTACCGGCGGCAGAGGCGGTTTCCTCTGGGGCGACGGCGGCTCCGGCGGCGAGGGTGGCTTTGCAACCACCGACGTGGGCGACGCCTTCGCCGGCTTCGGCGGCCTCGGTGGCGACGCCGGCTTCGGCCTCGGTAACGGCGGTGAAGGCGGCCAGGGTGGCGTGGCCAACTCCTTCGACGAAGGCGGGGTCGCCATCGGCGGTAACGGCGGCGGCGGTGGCGATGGCGCCATTATCATCGGCGACGGCGCCAGGGCCGGCTTCGGCGGCTACGCAAATGCACCCGACGGGACGGCCATCGGCGGCAAGGGCGGCCTCGGCGGAGACGCGAACGTCGGCGACAGCGGCAACGGCGGCGACGGCGGCTGGGGCTACACCGAGACGGGAGTAGCCACCGGCGGCGCTGGCGGTGACGGCGGTAACACATTCGATCGCTCGGCCACGGCGGCGAGGGTGGAGTCGGCGGCAGCGGGGTCGTGGAGAACAACGAGGACGGTGACGGCACCGGCGGCGACGGCGGCGAAGGTGGTTTCAGTGGCTTCTTCAGTGACGGCGGCACTGGTGGCGCCGGCGGCGACGCCTTCAGCAGTGCCAGCGAAGGGACTGATCTCCCAGACGGGACCGGGAACGGGAACATTCACCGGCGGCAAAGGCGGCTTGGGCGGCAGTGGCGGATTCCTCGGTAACGGCAGCACCGGCGGCGCTGGCGGCAACGCGACCACCAAGGGCGGCGCACCAGCCGTATCCAAGGGCGGTGACGGCGGCAATGGCGGCGTTGGCGGATTCGGCGGCACCGGCGGCACCGGCGGCCCTGGCGGCACCGGCACAACCGGTGCAGGCGGCACCGCCTCGGACGGCGCCGACGGCGCCGATGGCTAGGCGTCAAAGCTAAGTCCCTAGGACTCGTCAGATAGTGAGTGCGGGCGTCGACTGCATGGCAGTCGGCGCCCGCACTCGCTTGTGCGGGGTTTGCGCCCCTGCGACACGCTCCTCCCAACAACGAGAGTTCGACCCGTATCGGATCCGCCGCGGGGCAGGCCGCGCCGACAGAGCACCTGCGCCGCGTCGGCATTCATGGCGCCACGGCGGCGCATATCCATTCGGGCGCATGAGCATTTCCGTCAACGGACCGCAACGGCCGGCGTGCGCCGACCGGGCCGGGTTGGAGGCGGGCGGTCGACACGTTCCTCGCTGACCTTCAACGCCATCAAATCCCTTGCAGCGCAATGCATTCTCACTTCTCGGCTATGACCATCGGCCAGCCCGGGCGACCCATTCGACGAGAAACTTTGCGGTGGTTGCCCACTGGCGCACAGCGGCGGGGCGGTGGCTCAGCCGCCCGAACGCGCCGCTATCATGGCCCCATGCCCGTTGAAGAGCCAGATGCGCAGGTGGCTAGCGATGCCACGTCTTCCCAGCCGAGCCCGACACCGCAGCCGGGCTGGGTCGCACCGGCCGCCCTGGCGCTCGCGGTGATCGCCATCGCTGTCGCCATCGGTGGTGCCCTCTGGGCGTCCACGCGCACACCGGATGCGCCTGCCGTCACCGCCCAGCAACCCGACGGCACCGCCCTGCAACCCGATGCTGCCAAAGCGCGCGCGTGCGCGGCTTTCGACATGGTCCGCAACGCAGTGTCGGTGCAAACCAACATCAACCTGGGCCCCGATGCCGTTGCCAAGGTAGCGGTGGCCGCCAACGCCCGATTGGCGACACTTGGCGGCGGCCAATATCTACTTTCCCGCCTGGACCCGGCAACCCCAGCTGACTTGGCGGATGCGGCCCGCTTGTTCGCGAACAAACTCCAGGACCTCGCAATGCATCAACTCGTCGGCACGCCCAACACCGATGCCGAGATGGCCCCCCTGTTGTCTGAAGCACAGACAGCCAGCCAGAATATAGCAACCATCTGCAAGTAGATCCCGCCGGCCAGCGCCCGCGAGAGCGGACCAATCCTCGGCACCTGCGCCGGCTGCGGGCACACTGAAGACATGGATCCGGTGGTGGCGCTGCGCCAGATCGCGTTCTACCAGGACCGCGCACGCGAAGACAGCCGTCGGGTGATGGCCTACCGCAACGCCGCCGACGTCGTCGAGGCGCTGACCGAGCAAGAGCGCGAGCGGCACGGCCGGGCCGGCGACTGGCAGTCATTGCCGCGCATCGGCCCGAAGACCGCCCAGGTGATCGCGCAGGCCTGGGCCGGCCGGGAACCCGACGTTCTGGCGGAACTGCGTTCAGCAGCAACCGATCTCGGCGGCGGGGCCATTCGCGCTGCGTTGCGTGGTGACCTGCATCTGCATTCGAACTGGTCGGACGGTTCGGCGCCGATCGAGGAGATGATGGCGACCGCGGTGTCCGCCCTACGGCGGGCGATGTTTTGTTTGGTGAGCCTGAAGTCGCACGCGACATCGTTCGCGAGGAGCGGACGGTAAACCCGGACATGCTCGGGTATGGCGTACCACATGAAGAGCTCATTATGGCCATGCGTCACGGGTAGTAGCGTCCCGCCAAACACCGCGACAATGATTCATATTCGGCTTTGAGGGTCATGGGCCACCCTTCTCCTCGGGATTTTCGTCGACTGGTCGACGCTGATTTCGTTGAACGCCTCGCCGGACGGCTCGACTCCTATTCTCGCGTCGACGGCGTCGGAACCGATCTGGTCCAGCGCAAGGGCGTACGTGAACGGCTTTGAGATCGATTGAATGGTGAATTCGGTTGCAGCGTCGCCGGATTCGTAGACGAAGCCGTCCGCCGACGATAGCGACATGCCGAATCCATTCGGGTGAACGCCCGCCAGTTCGGGATGTAGTCGGCCAACGCGCCCTCGGTGACACCGGCATGCTCCTCGCGGATTCGGTCCAGGATTTCCTTGAACTCCTTGTCCGGGGCTCCAGTCCGATCCCGGCGACGAGGATGTCCCGTCCCGTTCTGGTCCGGTGCAAGGTGCGCTACCTCGTCATTGTGCACGGGGAGTCCGACAGGTTCGGCGAATTCGCGTTCGAGCGCTGCTCGGAGTGCCGGTAGGTGCAGGTGGCCGTTGACGCGGCAGAACTGCTTGCCGGCCTCGACCATCCCGGCCGCGCACCGCGCAGCGCCATTCGCCCGTTTCGCCAGCGTTTGACGTTGCTCGCATGTTCACGACACACGGAGATCATCGACTCGATGGCGTTGGTCGAGCGCAGCGTCCGCGCCAGCGTGGGTGGCACGCCGAGGCGCAGCACTGTGAGCGTCTCATTCAGGCTCTCACGCAGGCTGGCCGCCGCCCCGGGATGTGTTCGGTCCAACTCCTTGGCGAGGGCCAGCAGCGCGGCCTCGGCCTCCAGCGCCGAGCCGGCATGGTAGGCGTCAGTCATCTTACGGCCCACACTGCTGCGAAGTCGTTGCGCTAGATGGTCTTTCACATTTCTGATCTTGTGCAGTTGGCAGCGTTGGATGACCGGCCGATCGAGCACGTCGAGCACCGCCCTGCGCAGCGCCTTGGACCCGTCGATCCCGACGAGCATCGGGCGGGTGACGTCCAGCCCCCGCTCACGCAGGTCCACCAGCAGGCCGGTGACCAGCGTGGCGTTCTCCGTGGAGCCCTCTACCAGCGCCAGTGGGTGCTTGGTGCCCTCGATGTCAATGCCCAACGCGACGACACAGCACGTCTCGGCGAAATGCACGCCGTCGATCATCACCGCCACCAGGTCCAGCCCGGACAGATCCTGCGAAAGCAGCTCGGCCAGCGCGGTTTCAGTCATCGCCACAAACTTGCGCGAGACCGCCGATTTGCTTGTCGCCGAGGATGCGATCCGCAGTTTCGACGGACAGTGGCACATACAGGCCGATCAATGTGTGGCACTTCTGCCGTGGCCACACCGTGGACACAATCTGGCCACAGTCACAGGCAACTTGAGTGATGTGCCGTTATGCCTTTTGCCTGGTCGGACGAGGTTTGGACCCCTGACCTGCACCGCAAAACTGCAATGTCGTTTTTCCGCCAGTGATGTCGGTGGCAAGGTGTAATTGTCATAGTCGTGCATGAAGACTTCGACCGCTGCTACCGAGCCGTGCAGTCCAAGGACGCCCGGTTCGACGGCTGGTTCGTGACTGCCGTGCTGACGACCAAGATCTACTGCAGGCCCAGCTGCCCCGTGCGGCCACCGTTCGCCCGAAACGTGCGGTTCTACCCCACGGCGGCGGCCGCCCAGCGGGCCGGCTTCAGGGCGTGCAAGCGGTGCCGCCCTGACGCCTCGCCGGGCTCTCCCGAATGGAATGTGCGCGGGGACGTGGTGGCCCGTGCGATGCGGCTGATCGCGGACGGCACCGTCGACCGCGAAGGCGTGACAGGGCTGGCCGCCCGCGTCGGCTACACCACCAGACAGCTCGAGCGGATGCTGCAGGCGGAGGTCGGCGCCAACCCGCTGGCGCTGGCCCGTGCGCAGCGGACTCAGACCGCACGCGTGCTGATCGAGACCACCGAGCTGCCCTTCGGCGATGTCGCGTTCGCGGCGGGCTTCTCGTCCATCCGGCAGTTCAACGACACGATCCGCGCGGTGTGCGACCTCACCCCGACGGCGTTGCGCCATCGCGCGAAAAGCAAGTTCGGTCGCGGCGAATCCGTCGCCGCGGGGGCACTTTCCCTGCGACTAGCGGTCCGTACCCCGTTCGCGTACGAGGGATTGTTTGGCCACCTCGCCGCCTGCGCGGTCCCGGGCGTGGAGGAAGTGCGCGACGGTGCGTACCGGCGAACATTGAGACTGCCTGCGGGCGGCGGAATCGTCAGCCTCACACCAGAACCCGACCACGTGCGGTGCACGCTGGTGCTGGACGACTTTCGAGACCTCGCGACCGCGATCGCCCGTTGTCGGCGGCTGCTCGACCTCGATGCCGACCCGGAGGCCATCGTCGACGCGCTCAGCGCAGACCCGGATCTGAGTGCGCTGGTCGCGAAGGCGCCCGGACAGCGCATCCCGCGCACCGTCGACGAACCAGAACTGGCCCTGCGCGTCGTGCTGGGCCAGCAGGTGTCGGTCAAGGCGGCCCGTACCCACGCCGCGCGCATCGTCGCTGCGTATGGTCAGCCGATGGCCGATGCCGACGGCGGCCTAACACACGTGTTCCCGGCGATCGAGCACCTCGCCGAGGTCGATCCGGTTCATCTCGCCTTCCCGAAGTCGCGACAGCGATCCTTGATTTCGCTCATCGGGGCGCTGGCCAACGGCGACGTCCTCCTGGACGCCGGCTGCGACTGGAATCGCGCCCGCAGGCAGCTGCTGGCACTGCCGGGCATCGGACCGTGGACTGCCGAAGTCATCGCCATGCGCGGCTTGGGTGACCCGGACGCTTTCCCCGCCACCGACCTCGGCGTGCTGGTGGCCGCAAAGCAGGTGGGCCTGCCCGACGGCGCTCGTGCCCTCATCGAACACAGCAGGCGCTGGCGGCCATGGAGATCCTATGCCGCCCAACATCTCTGGACCGCCCTCGATCACGCGGTGAACAATTGGCCACCGACGAGCGCTTGCGCGAGGAGCAGATGACCCCGAAGGAGAAGTGATGTCAGCCATTCAGTTCCGCGCCGTCGACAGTCCGGTCGGGCTGCTCACCCTGGCCGGTCGTGACGGCCGCCTGATGCACCTGCGCATGGTCGATCAGACCTACGAGCCGAGCCACGACGGCTGGGAGTCCGACGACGCTGCGTTTCCCGACGCCGTCGAGCAGCTCGAGTCCTACTTCGCCGGTGAGCTTTTCGAGTTCGACCTCGGGCTCGATCTGGTCGGCACGGCGTTCCAACGCAAGGTCTGGGCGGCACTGCTGACCATCCCGTACGGACAGACTCGGTCCTATGGAGAGATCGCGGCCCAGATCGCCTCGCCGGGAGCATTCCGCGCGGTGGGATTGGCCAACGGCCACAACCCGATCGGCATCATCGTGCCCTGCCATCGGGTGATCGGTTCCAACGGCAGCCTGACCGGATACGGCGGCGGATTGGACCGCAAGCGCGCGTTGCTTGCATTGGAGAAGAGCAGGAACCCGGTGACGCCGACGCTGTTCGACTGACTTGCCCTAGAAATGCCTTTGCCCCCCAACAGAATTGGGGGGCAAAGGTCAATGTGTGTTCGGCGGTGTCCTACTTTTCCACCCGGGTTGGGTAGTATCATCGGCGCTGGCAGGCTTAGCTTCCGGGTTCGGGATGGGTCCGGGCGTTTCCCTGTCGCTATTTCCGCCGTAACTCTATTTTGTTGTTCTGTAATTGGAGTGTGTGGTGGTGGTGGGGTGCAGTTGTTTGACTGCTGTGGTTTTGTGGTTGCGAGTTTGGTTGTGTGTAAGTTTTCGGCCGGTTAGTGCCAGTTCCCTGCGCCCATTGCTGGGTTTGTAGGTCTGGTCTATTGATCCCGTGGTCTGCGGGGGGCCTTATCCCACTTGATGGGTGAGAAGCCTGGTCTTGGAGGGGGTTTCCCGCTTAGATGCTTTCAGCGGTTATCCTGTCCGAACGTGGCGATCCAGCGGTGCCCCTGGTGGGACAACTGGTAGACCAGAGGTTCGTCCGTCCCGGTCCTCTCGTACTAGGGACAGGTTTCCTCAAGCTTCTGACGCGCGCGGCGGATAGAGACCGAACTGTCTCACGACGTTCTAAACCCAGCTCGCGTGCCGCTTTAATGGGCGAACAGCCCAACCCTTGGGACCTGCTCCAGCCCCAGGATGCGACGAGCCGACATCGAGGTGCCAAACCATCCCGTCGATATGGACTCTTGGGGAAGATCAGCCTGTTATCCCCGGGGTACCTTTTATCCGTTGAGCGACACCCCTTCCACTCGGGGGTGCCGGATCACTAGTCCCGACTTTCGTCCCTGCTTGACGTGTCTGTCTCGCAGTCAAGCTCCCTTGTGCACTTACACTCAACACCTGATTGCCGTCCAGGTTGAGGGAACCTTTGGGCGCCTCCGTTACTTTTTAGGAGGCAACCGCCCCAGTTAAACTACCCACCAGGCACTGTTCCTGAACCGGATAGACGGTTCGAGGTTAGAGGCCCAATACGGTCAGAGTGGTATTTCAACAATGACTCCACGATCACTGGCGTGACCGCTTCGCAGTCTCCCACCTATCCTACACAAACCGTATCGAGCACCAATACCAAGTTGTAGTGAAGGTCCCGGGGTCTTTTCGTCCTGCCGCGCGTAACGAGCATCTTTACTCGTAGTGCAATTTCGCCGAGTCTATGGTTGAGACAGCTGAGAAGTCGTTACGCCATTCGTGCAGGTCGGAACTTACCCGACAAGGAATTTCGCTACCTTAGGATGGTTATAGTTACCACCGCCGTTTACTGGGGCTTAAATTCTCCGCTTCACCCCCGAAAGGGTTAACGGGTCCTCTTAACCTTCCAGCACCGGGCAGGCGTCAGTCCGTATACATCGTCTTGCGACTTCGCACGGACCTGTGTTTTTAGTAAACAGTCGCTTCTCACTGGTTTGTGCCACCCCCTTCCGCTTTCCACCGCGTGGGTGGTGACGGTGTGGGGGTCCCCCTTCTCCCGAAGTTACGGGGGCATTTTGCCGAGTTCCTTAACCATAGTTCACTCGTACGCCTCGGTATTCTCTACCTGACCACCTGTGTCGGTTTGGGGTACGGGCCGTGTGTGTACTCGCTAGAGGCTTTTCTTGGCAGCATAGGATCACCGAATTCACCTCACTCGGCTATGCATCACCTCTCAGGAATGTGAACGACGGATTTACCTATCGTTCTCCCTACAGGTTTACCCCAGTATTACCACTGACTGGTACGGCTACCTTCCTGCGTCACCCCATCGCTTGACTACTACCAAAGAAGGTCCCACGCAGCAGATGACCGTCGCACCCCGAAGGGATTGATCGGTCATCGTTTGGGTGGTTAGTACCCTTGATTCATCAGGGACGCCCACACACGGGTACGGGAATATCAACCCGTTGTCCATCGACTACGCCTGTCGGCCTCGCCTTAGGTCCCGACTCACCCTGGGCGGACTGGCCTGGCCCAGGAACCCTTGGTCTTTCGGCGGGCAAGGTTCTCACTTGCCTTATCGCTACTCATGCCTGCATTCTCACTCCCACACCCTCCACCACTCGATCACTCGGTGGCTTCACCGGATGCAGGACGCTCCCCTACCCAGCCTTACGGCTGCCGCGGCTTCGGCGGTGTGCTTGAGCCCCGCTACATTATCGGCGCACAATCACTTGACCAGTGAGCTATTACGCACTCTTTCAAGGGTGGCTGCTTCTAAGCCAACCTCCTGGTTGTCTTCGCGACTGCACATCCTTTTCCACTTAGCACACGCTTAGGGGCCTTAGCCGGCGATCTGGGCTGTTTCCCTCTCGACGCACGGAGCTTATCCCCCGCCGTCTCACTGCCACGCTTTTGCCTTACCGGCATTCGGAGTTTGGCTGACGTCAGTAACCTAGTAGGGCCCATCGGCCATCCAGTAGCTCTACCTCCGGTAAGAAACACGCAACGCTGCACCTAAATGCATTTCGGGGAGAACCAGCTATCACGGAGTTTGATTGGCCTTTCACCCCTACCCACAGCTCATCCCCTCAGTCTTCAACCTAAGTGGGTTCGGGCCTCCACGACGTCTTACCGTCGCTTCACCCTGGCCATGGGTAGATCACTCCGCTTCGGGTCCAGAACACACCACTACACCCCCACCAAAGGGGGATACGCCCTATTCAGACTCGCTTTCGCTGCGGCTACCCCTCGACGGGTTAACCTCGCGACATGTCCCTGACTCGCAGGCTCATTCTTCAAAAGGCACGCCATCACCCCACGACAAGTCGAAGGCTCTGACGGCTTGTAGGCACACGGTTTCAGGTACTCTTTCACTCCCCTCCCGGGGTACTTTTCACCATTCCCTCACGGTACTAATCCGCTATCGGTCATCGAGAAGTATTCAGGCTTACCGGGTGGTCCCGGCAGATTCACAGCAGATTCCACGGGCCCGCTGCTACTCGGGGACAGTTCCACAGAAGCCGTCATGTTTTCGGTTACGGGGCTCTCACCCTCTACGGACAGGCCATCCCAGGCCACTTCACCTAACACCACGGTTTATCACTTCTGCCCTCCTCGGCGGAGGAGAGAAGAAACGCCCCACAACACCGAACACACAACCCCCGCCGGGTATCACATGCATCCGGTTTAGCCATCCTCCGCTTTCGCTCGCCACTACTCACGGAATCACAATTGTTTTCTCTTCCTACGGGTACTGAGATGTTTCACTTCCCCGCGTTACCTCCCACACCCTATATATTCAGATGCAGGTGACACGACATCACTCGCGCCGGGTTTCCCCATTCGGACATCCTCGGATCCACGCTCGGTTGACAGCTCCCCGAGGCATAACGCAGCCTCCCACGTCCTTCATCGGCTCTCAATGCCAAGGCATCCACCATGCGCCCTTAAACACTTACAACACAAAAAACCAAAAGAAAAAAGCCTCCCCCACAAACAGGGGAAACCTTTTTTGAGTTAAAAAACTCTGAAATTGCACATCAACACACAAACAACAGTCTGCGTGTTAGATGCTCGCAACCACTATCCACAAATCAAACACCACACCCCACCACCAACAGTGGAGCGACAACCAGTCCCTATCCCCGGTTTCCCACACTCGGGACGAAGAGATAGCGGGCCTGTTGCCTCAAAGCCCAATAGTGTGTCTGGCAATCCATCGCCGGCATTTTCGATCACTCGAAACCCGTACCGGCTCAACGTTTGTTGTTGCACCCGAACCACACCCACTACAGGTGCGGCCCATCTCACGAATCGCCCAGGTCACCGAACCCCCACACACTGTGGGCGGGCCATGGGTCTCGTGGTGCTCCTTAGAAAGGAGGTGATCCAGCCGCACCTTCCGGTACGGCTACCTTGTTACGACTTCGTCCCAATCGCCGATCCCACCTTCGACGGCTCCCTCCCACAAGGGGTTAGGCCACCGGCTTCGGGTGTTACCGACTTTCATGACGTGACGGGCGGTGTGTACAAGGCCCGGGAACGTATTCACCGCAGCGTTGCTGATCTGCGATTACTAGCGACTCCGACTTCACGGGGTCGAGTTGCAGACCCCGATCCGAACTGAGACCGGCTTTAACAAGGATTCGCTCCACCTCACGGCATCGCAGCCCTTTGTACCGGCCATTGTAGCATGTGTGAAGCCCTGGACATAAGGGGCATGATGACTTGACGTCATCCCCACCTTCCTCCGAGTTGACCCCGGCAGTCTCTCACGAGTCCCCACCATTACGTGCTGGCAACATGAGACAAGGGTTGCGCTCGTTGCGGGACTTAACCCAACATCTCACGACACGAGCTGACGACAGCCATGCACCACCTGCACACAGGCCACAAGGGAACCGACATCTCTGCCGGCGTCCTGTGCATGTCAAACCCAGGTAAGGTTCTTCGCGTTGCATCGAATTAATCCACATGCTCCGCCGCTTGTGCGGGCCCCCGTCAATTTCTTTGAGTTTTAGCCTTGCGGCCGTACTCCCCAGGCGGGGTACTTAATGCGTTAGCTACGGCACGGATCCCAAGGAAGGAAACCCACACCTAGTACCCACCGTTTACGGCGTGGACTACCAGGGTATCTAATCCTGTTCGCTCCCCACGCTTTCGCTCCTCAGCGTCAGTTACTGCCCAGAGACCCGCCTTCGCCACCGGTGTTCCTCCTGATATCTGCGCATTCCACCGCTACACCAGGAATTCCAGTCTCCCCTGCAGTACTCAAGTCTGCCCGTATCGCCCGCACGCCGAGGGTTAAGCCCCCGGTTTTCACGAACAACGCGACAAACCACCTACGAGCTCTTTACGCCCAGTAATTCCGGACAACGCTCGCACCCTACGTATTACCGCGGCTGCTGGCACGTAGTTGGCCGGTGCTTCTTCTGTACCTACCGTCACTCACGCTTCGTCGGTACTGAAAGAGGTTTACAACCCGAAGGCCGTCATCCCTCACGCGGCGTCGCTGCATCAGGCTTGCGCCCATTGTGCAATATTCCCCACTGCTGCCTCCCGTAGGAGTCTGGGCCGTATCTCAGTCCCAGTGTGGCCGGACACCCTCTCAGGCCGGCTACCCGTCGTCGCCTTGGTAGGCCATCACCCCACCAACAAGCTGATAGGCCGCGGGCCCATCCCACACCGCAAAAGCTTTCCCCCACCAGGCCATGCAGCCAGCAAGGTGTATTCGGTATTAGACCCAGTTTCCCAGGCTTATCCCAAAGTGCAGGGCAGATCACCCACGTGTTACTCACCCGTTCGCCACTCGTGTACCCCCGAAAGGGCCTTACCGTTCGACTTGCATGTGTTAAGCACGCCGCCAGCGTTCGTCCTGAGCCAGAATCAAACTCTCCAAACAAAAAACATTCAGAACAATCTGAAACAAGCAACCAGTCAAAACTGGCAAAAAAACACAACCACACCCCTAAACGGGAAAAAGGAGCGCAGCCAAAAACAAAAACAACAAACAAAAACCACCAAACACACTATTGAGTTCTCAAACAACACACCCGTTCAACAGGCAACCCTGCCACTGTACTCCACATGGTCAGAGACGTCAAACCCCGTCCGCCAGTTCGAAACTGGGGCCGTTGGGCTACTGATGACTACAGTACGCCTCTTGTCACAGGAGTCCCAACAGGGGCGGCCGAATTACCGGCTCAAACCACTCGCTCGATCTCGGCGCCCAGGCTGACCAGGTTCTCGACGAACAGCGGATAGCCCCGGTCGATGTGGAAGACGTCGTGAACCTCCGTGTCACCGTCGGCGACCAGGCCTGCCAACACCAGCCCCGCCCCGGCCCGGATGTCCGAGGACCACACCGGGGCGCTCGACAGCTGCGGAAGGCCCCTGACCACCGCGTGATGGCCGTCGGTCCTGGCGTCGGCGCCCAGCCGGATCATCTCCTCGACAAACCGAAACCGTGCCTCGAAGACGTTCTCAGTGATCATCGACGTGCCGTCGGCGATGGAAGCCAGGGCGATAGCCATCGGCTGCAGGTCGGTCGGGAAGCCGGGGAACGGCAGGGTGGCGACGTTGATCGCCTTGGGCCGTTCGTACTGCACGACACGGAAGCCGTCGTCGCTCTGGGTGACGGTGGCCCCTGCGTCGTGCAGCTTGTGCAGCACCAGCTGGAGGTGCTGCGGGTCGACGCCGGTGACCGCGATGTCGCCCCGGGTCATGGCCGCGGCGATGCCCCAGGTGGCGGCGACGATGCGGTCGCCGATCACCCGGTGCTCCGTGGGATGCATCCGATCAACGCCGGTGATCGTCATCGTCGACGAGCCCGCACCCTCGATCTGGGCACCCATCTGGTTCAGCATCGTGCACAGGTCGACGACGTCCGGCTCGCGCGCGGCGTTGTGGATGATGGTGACGCCCTCGGCCACCACCGCCGCCATCAAGATGTTCTCCGTCGCCCCCACCGAAGGGAATTCGAGCTGAATCTCCGCGCCGCGCAAGTGATCTGCCTCGGCGACAACGCAGCCGTGCTCGATGTTGCAGCGGGCGCCGAGCTGTCGCAGACCGGCTTGGTGCATATCAAGGGGCCGGGACCCGATGGCGTCACCCCCGGGTAGTGCGACCTTGGCGCGCTTGCAGCGGCCGACCAACGGCCCCAACACGCACACGGACGCACGGAACTGCCGGACAGCGGCGAAATCGGCGTCGTACTTGGGTTCGTCGGGCGAGGTGATGCGGACCGTGCCGCCATCGAGTTCGACGGTGGCGCCGAGCCCGCGCAGCACCTCCGCCATCAGCGGAACGTCGAGAATGTCCGGGCAATTGGTGATCGTGCTGGTGCCTTCGGCCAACAGCGTGGCCGCCATCAGTTTCAGCACACTGTTTTTGGCTCCCCCGACGGCAACTTCGCCCGACAACCGGTTTCCACCGGTGACCACGAATCGCTCGCTCACGCGGGTTAGTTTAGACAGCGGCGCGGGCGGTGTCCGAATCCAAGGCCAGGCTGCCCGGTACCGTTTGACCATGGCTGTGCACCTGACTCGCATCTACACCCGCACCGGCGACGACGGGACCACCGGGTTGAGTGATTTCAGCCGGGTCTCCAAGAACGATGCGCGGCTCGCGGCCTACGCCGATTGTGACGAAACCAACGCTGCCATCGGCGTTGCCGTCTCACTGGGTCAACCCGACGAGCACATGCTCAAGGTGCTGCGACAGATTCAGAATGACCTCTTCGACGCCGGCGCCGACCTGTCCACCCCGGTCGTCGAAAAGCCAGAGCATCCGCCGCTGCGAATCACCCAGAGCTACATCGACCGGCTGGAAGCCTGGTGTGACGAGTTCAACGAACCGCTTCCCGCGCTGAATTCTTTTGTGCTGCCTGGCGGTACGCCCCTTTCGGCTTTGCTACATGTGGCCCGAACCGTCGCGCGCCGCGCCGAGCGGTCGGCCTGGCTGGCGATCGAAGCTCATCCCGACAGCGTCAGCGTCTTGCCCGCCAAGTACCTGAACCGGCTTTCCGATCTGCTGTTCATCCTCTGCAGGGTCGCCAATCCGGGCGGGGACGTGTTATGGAAACCGGGCGGATGACCGCTTCCGCGCAGACCCTAGAGACAGGTCCGGCTTCCGATCACGGCGTTCGACGCCGTGCTCGCGGCGACGGCCGCGACTCCAGCCACGACTGGAACGCAGTCAGTGCGCCGCGATCCAGCGCAACCTCGTAGCCGCGCTTGCGTTCCGGGCTGGTGTCGCGCAACTCGAGAACAACGATCGCGTCGGTCATGATGTCGAATTCGTCGCCACGAGGCGACCTCCGCGAGACGATCTCGAGCCCTCGACGGCTCAACCGGCGATCAGGCCACCACCGCAGGCTGGACAGTCGGTAGAAGCCGGCTTCGCCACCGCGGTAACGCATTACCCCGTGTCGCCAGCCTTGGCCGCCGACTGCCGGGAAGTCACGCAGGATCGCGGCGGTGCCTCCGACCTGACGCAGTTTCCAGAGCCGGTAACACAGGGCGACGACGACCAGTGCCAGCACACCGACCAGCGCGACCATGATCAGCATGGACGCGCTCATTGGCGGGCCTAGTCGATCTGACCCAAGGCGCGCAGCCTCGCACGACCTCTTGCGGCTGTTGCCTCATCGTCTGACTCGGAATCGCGTTTCGCGGCGTCTGCGTCGATTTCGGACTCCAGCTCCGCGGACTCGGCGAGCACGATGACGCCTCCTTCGGTCACCGACATGAAACCGCCGTCGACGGCGATGCGCAGATCGTCCTCGCCTTCGCGCTCGACCCGAACCATGGCGTCATCGACGAGCTGCGCAACCAACGGAATGTGGTGCGGCAGAATGCCGATCTCGCCGGAGGTCGTTCGCGTGAAAAGGAACGTGGCCTTGCCCGACCAGATTTCGCGCTCTACGGCGACGATGTCGACGTCCAACTCGGCCATCGTCAGTCGTCCTTGTCGCCGTCGTCGTCCTTCTTCTTGGCCTCGTCCTTGTCGTCATCGGACTTATCCGACTCAACCGGTGCGCCGTCGCTGCCGCTGTCGTCCATCTTGGCGCCGAGGCTCTCGGCCTTCTTCTGCAGATCCTCCAGACCACCGATCAGGAAGAACGCCTGCTCGGGGAGATGGTCGAAATCGCCCTTGGCCAGCTTGTCGAACGCCTCGATGGTCTCCTTGAGCGGAACGGTCGAGCCGGGCTGGCCGGTGAACTGCTCGGCCGCCATCATGTTCTGCGACAGGAAGCGCTCGATGCGGCGCGCGCGCTGCACCAGCTGCTTGTCCTCCTCGGCCAGTTCGTCGATACCGAGGATCGCGATGATGTCCTGAAGGTCCTTGTAGCGCTGCAGGATTCGAATGACTTCCTGGGCGACGCGGTAGTGCTCGTCGCCGACCACGCTCGGGTCCAGAATCGTCGAGCTGACGACGCCAGCGGGTCCACCGCCGGGAAGATGCCCTTGGAGAACACCGCGCGGCTCAGCTCGGTGGTGGCGTCCAGGTGGGCGAAGGTCGTCGCGGGCGCCGGGTCGGTGTAGTCGTCGGCGGGCACGTACACGGCCTGCATCGAGGTGATGGAGTGGCCGCGGGTCGACGTGATGCGCTCCTGCAGCTCGCCCATCTCGTCGGCCAGTGTCGGCTGGTAACCCACCGCCGACGGCATGCGGCCCAGCAGCGTGGACACCTCAGAGCCCGCCTGCGTGAACCGGAAGATGTTGTCGATGAACAGAAGCACGTCCTGCTCCTGCTCGTCGCGGAAGTACTCCGCCATCGTCAGCGCCGACAGCGCGACCCGCATACGAGTGCCGGGCGGCTCGTCCATCTGGCCGAACACCAGCGCGGTGTCCTTGAGCACGTCGGCGTCGGCAAGCTCGACCCAGAGGTCGTTGCCCTCGCGGGTGCGCTCTCCGACTCCGGCGAACACCGACGTGCCGCCGAAGTTACGGGCGATGCGGTTGATCATCTCCTGGATCAACACCGTCTTGCCCACGCCGGCGCCGCCGAACAGGGCGATCTTGCCGCCGCGGACATACGGGGTGAGCAGGTCGACGACCTTGAGGCCGGTCTCCAGCATCTCGGTGCGGGGTTCCAGCTGATCGAAAGGCGGCGGCTTGCGGTGGATCGACCAGCTGCTCGAAGTCCTTGCCGTAACCGGGTTCGTCGAGGCAGTCACCGAGCGCGTTGAACACGTGGCCCTTGACGCCGTCGCCGACGGGCACCGAGATCGAGGCTCCGGTGTCGGTCACCTCCACGCCGCGCACCAGGCCGTCGGTCGGCTGCAGGGAGATGCAGCGCACGAGGTTGTCGCCGAGGTGCTGAGCCACCTCCAGCGTCAGGGTCTTCGCGAGATCCTTGTAGTCGATCTCGGCGTGCAGCGCGTTGAACAGCTCGGGCACGGAGCCGCGCGGGAACTCGACGTCGACGACGGGGCCGGTGACGCGCACGACGCGGCCCGCGGTGTCCGTGCTGGTCTTCTTTTCGGCAGTAGCAGTCATGTCTCTTTTCGCTTCCTACGGGCTACTTCTTGGCGGCGTCCGCGAGCGCGTTTGCGCCACCGACGATTTCGCTGATTTCCTGGGTGATCTGGGACTGCCGTTCGCGGTTGGCCATCAGGGTCAGATCCTTGATGAGGTCGTCGGCGTTGTCCGTCGCCGACTTCATTGCCCGCCGTCGCGATGCCGACTCCGATGCCGCCGCCTCGAGCAGAGCGGCGAAGATGCGGGTCGCCACGTAGCGCGGCAGCAGCGTGCCGAACAGGGTCTCCGCATCCGGTTCGAACGAGAACAGCGTGTGCGGACCGGTGTCCTCGTCGACGTACTCCACCACCATCGGCGCGATCCGGCGGGCGATCGCCGACTGCGAGAGCATCGACTTGAACTCGGTGAACACGATGTGCAATTCGTCGACACCGAGGATGTCGTCGGCGCCAGGGTCGTCGCCTTCGTCGTCGATACCGGCGGTGAAGGCGTCGACCAATGTCGAGGCGATCTCCTGCGCGTTCTCGTAGGTGGGCCGCTCGGAGAATCCGGTCCACGACTCGGTCACATTCCAGTTGCGGAAGCTGTAGTAGCCGAGGGCTTTTCGACCGACCACGTACAGGACGGGCTCCTTGCCCTCCTCACGCAGCAGGGAGAACAGTTCCTCGGAGCGACGAAACACGTTGGCGTTGTAGGCGCCGCACAGCCCACGGTCCGACGTCACAACGAGCACGGCTGCCCGCCGGGGATTCTCCCGTGCAACCAGCAACGGGTGATCCAGCGCGATGGCGCTCGCCAGTTCGGTGAGCATGTTGGTGATCTCGCGGTCGTACGGCCGAGCCGCCTGGACTCGGGCCTGCGCCTTGGCGATGCGCGAGGTCGCGATCAGCTCCTGGGCCTTGGTGATCTTCTTGATCGACCCCGCGGAGCGGATGCGTCCGCGCAGTTCGCGCAGTGTGGCAGCCATTGCTCTCCGGCCTACTTCTTCTTCGGCTTGGGCTTGCGGACCTTCACCGATTCCTTCTCGACGTCGGCTTCGTCCATTGCGTCGACATGCTCGTCGGGAACGACCGAGCTGCCGTCGGTGGTGGCGAAGCCCTTCTTGAAATCGTTCACCACCTCGGTGAGCTTGTCCTCGAGCTCCTCGGACAGCTTCTTGCTCTCCCGAATCTCCTTGAGGATCCCGTCATGCGAGCCCTGCACGTGCTCGAGGAACTCGGCCTCGAACTTCCGGACATCCTCGACCGGCACCGAGTCGAGGTGACCCCCCGTGCCGAGGAAGATGGCCACCACCTGCTCCTCGACCGACATCGGGCTGGTTCTGCGGCTGCTTGAGCAGCTCGACCAGGCGCGCGCCGCGCTCCAGCTGCGCCTTCGACGTCGCGTCAAGGTCCGACGCGAACGCCGCGAAGGACTCCAGCTCGCGGTACTGCGACAGGTCCAGCCGCAGCGATCCGGCCACCTCCTTCATGGCCTTGATCTGTGCGGCGCCGCCGACGCGCGACACCGAGACACCGACGTTGATGGCCGGACGCACGCCCTGGTTGAACAGGTCGGTCTCCAGGAAGCACTGGCCGTCGGTGATCGATATGACGTTGGTGGGGATGTACGCCGAGATGTCGTTGGCCTTGGTCTCGATGATCGGCAGTCCCGTCAGCGAACCGCCACCGAGCTCGTCGGACAACTTCGCGCAGCGTTCCAGCAGCCGCGAATGCAGGTAGAACACGTCGCCCGGATAGGCCTCGCGCCCGGGCGGCCTGCGCAGCAGCAGCGAGATGGCGCGGTAGGCCTCGGCCTGCTTGCTGAGGTCGTCGAAGACGATCAGCACGTGCTTGCCGTCATACATCCAGTGCTGTGCGATCGCCGAACCGGTGTAGGGCGCAAGCCATTTGAAGCCCGCCGAGTCCGAAGCCGGGCGACGCGACGATGGTGGTGTAGTCCATCGCGCCACCGTCGTCGAGCGTCTGCCGGACGCTGGCGATCGTGGTGCCCTTCTGGCCGATCGCCACGTACACGCAACGGACCTGCTGATCGTCGTCGCCGGTCTCCCAGTTCTGCCGCTGGTTGAGGATCGTGTCGACGCACACCGCGGTCTTACCGGTCTTGCGGTCACCGATGATCAGCTGCCGCTGGCCACGTCCAATCGGGGTCTGCGAGTCGATCGCCTTGATGCCGGTCTGCAACGGTTCCCTGACACCTTGTCGCTGCACCACCGACGGTGCCTGAATCTCAAGTGCGGCGACGAGTTTCGACGTCGATGTCCCACGACCGTCGATCGGCTGTCCGAGCGGGTTGACCACGCGTCCGAGGAAGGCGTCCCCGACGGGTACGGACAGAACCGAACCTGTGCGCTTGACCTGTTGACCCTGTTCGATCTTCTCGAAGTCGCCCAGGATCACCGCGCCGATGTCGTGCTCGTCCAGGTTGAGCGCGACGCCGAGCACGCCGCCGGGAAACTCGAGCAGCTCCTGCGTCATCACCGAGGGCAGGCCCTCGACGTGCGCGATACCGTCACCGGCGTCGATGACGGTACCGATCTCCTCGCGCGCGGTGTCGGCCTCGAAGCTGGCGACATACTCTTCGATCGCGCCCTGGATCTCATCGGTTGAGATGGTCAACTCTGCC
>CAWEKA010000023.1:0-20815 GCA_963809515.1 uncultured Actinomycetota bacterium | reverse complement strand
CTATCTCAGTCAGGTCGAGCGGGGGTTGTCCGAGCCCTCGGCCCGGGTGCTGAAGTCGATCGCCCAGGCACTCAACCTCTCGGCTGAAGCAATGTTCGCACAGGCTGGCTTGATTCCCGCGTCGATCCAACCCGACGACGACGCAACGGAAACCGCGATGCGCGTGGACCCCCGACTCACCGAGCCGCAGAAGCGGGCGCTGCTCGTCGTGTACCGAAGCTACATCGAAGCGAACGATCATTGGACAGCAGACGATGTGGCGGATATCTGACTTCGTCAGGTAAGCGACGAAAGGTTGGCAGTCTAGCGTAAAGGCTGGCGCTGCAACATGGTCAGGTCAGTCCGGCTTCTGCCACGTTCCTGCGCCGGCTAGAGGTGACAGCGATCAACGAGGCGGTCGAGCTCCGTTGACATGCGCTCGGGAAACTGCAGCGGCATAAAATGCGTGGCGGCGAGTTCGACGTATCGACTGTGTGGTGTCTGCGCGCTGGCCGCGCGCATTCGTTCGGCTGATGTGACCAAATCCCACCTACCGGCGAGAAAGGTGGTTGGCATGTCGATCACGCTCAGATCCATCGGGGGGTGGTCGCCTACCGCGCGGACGAGGCGGGAGTACCAGGGCCAATCGTGATCAGCGAATCGTCGCAGCACTCGGACGAGAGTCTGTCCGTGAACGAGGTCGAGCCCGAACGTACCCACTCCCCGTGGGTCGAACCCATGCTCGGGTGAACCGGGCAAGCCGTCACCCAGCCGACTGAGGACTGGCCCGAGGTAACGCATCAGGTGTGATCCCACCCGTCCGACCCGCGTGCGCAGGATGCGTGGCAGGGGGTGAAGCAAGGCTTCGAAGCTTCCTCCCGGGACGCCGGCGACGGCGAGCACGCCGGCGATCCGCTGTTGGTCACGCAGAGCGGCCTCAAACGCGATGTTGACGCCGGCCGACCAGCCGATGACCACCGCTCGATCGATGCCGTCGGAGTCCATCACCGCGAAAAGATCATCGGTGTGGTCGGCGATGGTGATCCGCGACTCGTCGGATGGGCGGTCTGATCCGCCGAGGCCACGCTGGTCCCATGTCACAACTCGATAGGTTTCGGTCCGCCGGTTGATTGCCGGCCAGGCATCGTGCGGGGTGCCCAGCCCGTTGGAGATCAGCACGGGAACCCCGTGGCCTTCATTGCTCCACGACCGCAGACGGGTCCCATCAACGGATGTGACCGATCGGTACCCCAACGCCTGCCCTGCCTGCTGGTGTCTTAACTATCGATAGTAGCTACCCGCAGTGGATGGTGAGGAACCGATCGCTGAATCCCAGGTTTGGAGCGGGTCGCATTGTGCGCCGCGCGTGGATCGTCGCATCTCGTCGGGGAGCCGGTTATCGGCGACATCGATGAGGAATTAGACCGCTGGTTTTGTCAACCAAACTGGAGCAGACGGATTTGGGTAATCTGCTCGACATGCCGAATGACGAACTGATGCAGGCAGGTAACGGCACCGATCAGCTTGGGGCGTGGGTTGCGTCGGCGGGTTCCATGCGTGGGCGCCTGTTCAATAACCCTCTCCTACGAGCCGATCTACGAGTGGATCAACGGGATGGGCGTCGTGATGTATGACGACGATCTCCCGTCAACGGCCTAGTCAGCCGGTACAGGCTCCGCGTACCAGAAATGGCCCCTACCAAACGGATCCAGCTGACATCCGGCGCTCTGCACGTGGAATCGAATGGCGATCCGCTCGGGCGTCTCATCCTGTGCGTGCATGGCTTATCGGCCAATTGCCGATCGTTCGATCGATTCGTGCCGGTACTGGCCGAGGCGGGCCGCCACGTCGTCACCATGGATTTACGTGGTCGTGGCCGCAGCGAGATCACCCCACTCGGTTCCTACGGCTGGGACAGCCACGTCCGCGATCTCCTGGAGATCGCCGAACTGTACGGGGCCGATTCGTTCGTCGTGATCGGGCACTCGATGGGTGGTTTCATCGGAATGTCGCTGGCAGCCGAATTTCCTCGCCGGTGCAGCCGTCTGGTCCTCCTCGATGCCGTGGGCGAGCCTGAGCCCAGCGCTTTGCTGCCCATCAGGAAATCCATCAGCAGGCTGGGTCGAAGTTATCAGTCGGTGCCGGCTGCGCTGGCACATATGCAGGCCGCTGGCACCATTGCTCCGTGGGATGAGTTCTGGGACAGCTACTTCGCGTGGGAGCTGGAACCGGTCGACGACACCGTCCGGATTCGGACCGACTTGGCTGCTGTGAGCGAGGACAGCGCCTACGCATCGACGCACGATGTTTATGGGCTTTGGCCGCGGCTGCGTTGTCCGGTCCTGTTGGTCCGGGCCAGCAGGTCCATGGCACCAGGCGGCGGCTTGGTGGTCTCGGAGGCTGACGCCGAACGGTTCGCCGCCGAGGCCCGCGACACCATGGTGGTCGACGTCGACGCCGATCATTACTCCATTTTGATCAGCCAATCGGCGATCAGCGCCGTTGAGCGATTCGTGGGCGCGGGCGCCGCCTGAGCCCTTCAGCTAACGATGGCTGCCGCTGTGCCCGACGGGGTTCTACGTTTCCATGTGGGCGAGGCCTCCGCCGCCGCATACTGTCTGAGGCAGCAGGGGATTCCTTCTCCCAACCGAACCGAAGGAGGCCCATGACGTCGTCGGACGCGCCCGCACGCTCGACTTCGCGTTCAGTCCAAGATCTGATTGGGATCGCTGAGAATGTCACCTTATCGGCCGATCCGGCTGCCCTATTCCGTGAGCTGCTAGCCGCCGCCGGGATGACGCTGAAGAACCCGGCCGGGATCATCGCTGCCAACACGCGTCTGCTCTGGGGTTATGCGGGGGCGTTTCGAGCTGCCGGCGAACGCGCGATCGGCCGTGACAACCCCGGTCCAATTGCGATCGCCCGTGGCGACAAACGGTTCACCGATCCGGCCTATCAGGAGAATCCGGCGTACTTCCTGTTGGCTCAGCAGTATTTGTTGTTCAGCCGGCTTGTCGACGAACTCCTCGACACCGCCGGAGTAAGTGGAACGCGGGAAGCAAAGGCGCGCTTCGCCGCCAAGTTTCTTGTCGATGCGCTCGCCCCGACGAACACCTTTGCCGGCAATCCCGCGGCTGTCCGCAAGGCGTTCGACACGGGCGGCAAGAGCATCGGCAGGGGCCTGAAGAACTGGGTGCATGATCTTCGCCACAACGGTGGATGGCCGTCGCAAGTCGACAGCTCCGGATTCGAGGTCGGCGTCAACATGGCTGCCACGCCGGGAACCGTGGTCTACCGAAGCGATCTCATCGAGGTGATCCAATACTCGCCGCAGACTCCGGATACGTACGCGGTTCCGTTGCTGTTTTGCCCGCCGTGGATCAACAAGTTTTACATCATGGATCTGGCACCGGGCAAAAGTCTTATCGAGTGGGCCGTCCAACACGGACATACATGTTTTGCGATCAGTTACCGCAATCCGGATAAGTCGATGAGCGAGCTCGGATTCCGCGACTACCTGTTCCAAGGACCGCTGGACGCCGTGCGAGTCGTTCGTGACATCACCGGTGCACCCGCGGTGAACACGGTGTCGGTGTGCCTGGGTGGAACGCTGACCGCGCTAGGGCTGGCCCACAACGCGGCACGAGGTGACGAATCCATCAAGTCCGCGACATTCCTCAATACGCATACCGATTTCACCGAACCGGGTCTGCTCGGCACGTTCACCGATGAGGCAACGGTCGCAGGACTTGAGAAGCAGATGCGGAAGAAGGGTTTCATGGACTCGGCGGACATGGCACGGACCTTTAGTGCGTTGCGGTCAAACGACCTGATCTTCCAATACATGTCAAACAATTGGCTGCAAGGAAACAAACCACCGTCGTTCGACCTGCTGGCCTGGAACGAGGACTCAACCCGCATGCCCGCCCGGATGCATTCCGAATATTTGCGCTCATGCTATCTGCGCAACGAATTTGCCCGAGGTGAATTCGAAATCGACGGCAATCGTCTCGACCCGGGCCTTGTCGACATCGACACTTACGTGTTGGCGGCGGTAGACGACCATATAGTGCCGTGGACATCGGGCTACAAGACGACACAGCTTCTCGGTGGCAAAAGCAGGTTTGTCCTGAGTTCGTCCGGCCACATAGCCGGTATCGTCAATCCTCCCAACCCCAAGGCCAAGCACTGGGTAAACGACAGTCTTCCCGCCGACCCACATGAATGGAAAGCGAACGCGCAATTAGTGGAGCGCCACCTGGTGGCAGGACTGGACTGCGTGGATCGCCGAACGGGGCGGGGAAATGATTCCCGCGCCCGATCACCAGGGCAGCGACGACTATCCACCCCTCGAGCAAGCCCCGGGTAGTTACGTCCGGGCCACTGCATGACCCACTTGCCGGAGACCGTCGACTCGGACACATTCGTGCTTTCGATTAGCGGTCTACGCATTGCGGCTCGGACCACCGGATCGGGTGATCCGGTGTTGTTGCTCAACGGCATGTCCCGTCCGATGGAGAGCTGGACGTTTTTCGCCGACGCGCTTCGAGGCAGGACTGTCATTGCATTTGACGGCCCCGGGGTTGGCGCGAGCGAAACTCCGGTGGTTCCGTACTCGATGCCCATGTTGTCGGATATCGCTGCACGGGTCCTCGATGCAGTCGGCATCGAGAAAGCGGATGTCATCGGATACTCCCACGGAGGCGCAGTCGCCCAGCAGTTCGCGGTCGGTCACCCCACCCGCGTGAACCGACTCGTGCTGCTTGCGACCGCTTGTGGGGTCGGCGCGGTTCCAGGCCACCCCCTCGATGTCACCCGCACCTTGCTGACGCCGAACCGCGAAACGCGGTGGCCGCGCCCGGATCCGTTGGGCTTGTTCTGGCAGATCGCTGCCATCTCGACCTGGTCCAGCATCCCCGTTCTCGGCTGCATCGACGCACCCACCCTCGTGGTCTGCGGCGACCACGATAGGGCCGTCCCGCCGGCCAACAGTCGGCTACTTGCGGCGCGCATCCGCGACGCCCGCCTTGTGACGATCCAGGCCGGACACGATCTGCAAAAGCCCGGCCCGGCGGCCGTTGTGGCCGAGCTGGTGGAGCAGTTTCTCGATTCGGAACTTCGACGACGTGGAAACCCTGCCCGGTCGAGGACGACCCGAGTTCCAAACCCGCACAGGCTGTTATCCGAACGCTAGGGCCATATCGGCCCCACCGGACATGGTGAGCGACTCGGCAACCGCGGCCGACTCGCCAGCTACTGCCGCCTGATCGTCGGGCGCGATGACCGCAGGATCGATTCGGAGAACCGCGTAGCCCGCAACCGCGCCGGCACCGAAACCCGGGGCGAAAACCCGGGTCGGCCTGGTGATCACCTGGTCGCGGACCGCGTCGTGGATTGCCAGCGGAATGCTCGCCGAGGAGGCGTTCCCTACCCGCTCGATGTTGAAATACAGCTGATCCGGGGATAGACCGGCGCCGGTCGCTAGGTCGACCACCATGGTCTTGTTCGCCTGGTGCGGGACGATCAGCTCGATGCTGGCCAGGAGTGACTCTGCGACTCCATCCGGGTCGGGCAGGGCCCTGATGTCGTCCAGCATCTGCACGAGGTAGCGCCCGGCGAGCGCCTTCACCTCGGGGCCGAAGACCGTGACGTTGTTGGCGAACGCGGGGTTGGGCCACAAGATCGAATTGACCTGACTTATCGGACCGCTGGCATACGTCTGCATGTACTCGATATCCGGCGGCGAACCCTCGGGTGCAACGCCGAGGACAATGGCGGCCGCGCCGTCGCCGAATATCATCCGGGACGGCCGTACGTTCCCGATCTTGTCGGAGAACTTTTCCGCGCAGACCACCAGCACCGGCCGCCGAACCAGTTGTAGAACTCTCGTGGCCTCGGCCAGCCCGTAACTGAGGCCCGCACACGCGGCGACGAGGTCGAACGAGCAGTGCGTCTGCTGGATGCCTAACTGGCCGGAAAGCCAGGTCGCGATTGACGGTATCAGCCGAGAGCTGGTGCAGGTGCACACGATAACCGCCCCGATCTGGTCTGGCCCCACCTGAGCGTGAGCCATCGCCGACCGGGCGGCCCGCAACGAGAGGTCCTCGAGGCTGCCCGAGGTGTAACGACGCTGCTCGATGCCGGTCTTGGCACTGATCTCGTCCGCAGACATGGGGGACCAGTTGTAGGCGCTGTTGCGGATGAGGTCCTCGTTGGTGCACACCTGATCGCCGTGGGCTGCGGCGATGGCCTGAATGCGAGGTTGCACCGCCAGGTCGTTGCGCACGTCGATAGCAGGATACGGGCGGATGGGCGCGAATACCTCGGGGGCAGCCGGCGCAGCCTTCTTCGGGGCGTGCCCCGAAGAGATGCGGGACAGGAAATGTTGGACCTCGGGATCACGCGGATGAAAGACCACCACGTAGTCGTCGTCTCGCAATTCTTTGACCGCGGTCAGGGCGGCGTCGCTACGAGACCACGGATACTGATTGTGTAAGACCATTGACCAGCGGCGTAGCGCCTCCAGCTCGGCCACATCCTCGTTGCAGTCAATGATCTCGGCGTAGCTGTATCGGCGGAAGTCGGGGTCATATCGATTCAGCCGCAGAGTTTGATTACCGGGGTCAGACAGCAATTCGGTAACAGTGGGTACAACGGCCGACAGCTTGGTCGCATGGTTCCTACGATGGCCGAACACGTCGAAGATGATTTCGAAGATGCTGTCCTCGACCCCGGCGTCCCACTGCGCCGGCAGACCCGGATAGGCAGACTGCACCGCGGTCACCTTTGTTTCGCGATCTTCCCACGGCGTCTGGATGGGTATGAAGATGTCGTCGCGGCTACGCGGCACGTCGGCCCAGCGGGTTGGCCGGACGTCGTACATCGTCATTTTGAAGCGGTTGGCCCAGAACAGGTTGAGCGCCATATCTCGCATCAGCTCGAACTTGGTTTGGTAGGCGCCGGTCTTGATCCGCTCAAGGATGTCGGTCCCAGTTGGCGCTTTGGAATCGAAGTCCCGCCGGACGACGGCATCGAGCTGCTCGAGGCTTTCGAAGGTAGAGAAGTCGAGATCGGGAAAGCAATTGGACGGAAAGACGATCTTGCCATGCTTGTTTATTTCGAAAGACTGCATTGCCGATCACCTTTTCGATGAGCGATTGCGAGTTTGAAGTAACGCTAGGCGATGAGGAGCGGACCGCATGTCACATGTCCAGACCGCCGTTTACCCCCCAAACCTGTCCAGTGATGTAGCCCGAGGCGTCCGCGGCCAGGAAGTGCACCACTCGTGCGACCTCCCACGGTCGGGCCAGCCGGCGCATGGGGATGCTGCCCTTGATGCGGTCTAGGACCTTCTCGGGGATGGCCTCGACCATCTCTGTCGACACGTACCCGGGTGTGATCGCGTTGACCGTGACGCCGATACCGTCTTCCGTCAACTTCCCCGCGCGCCCCATCTGGAAACACGCCTCGCGCGCGAGTGTCTTCGTCAGGCCGAACAGCCCGGCCTTGGAAGCCGCATAATTCGCCTGACCGATGGCGCCCGTCTCACCGATCACCGAGGAGACCATGACGATCCGGCCGCTGCCGCGCTCGAGCATATGCGCCAACGCGGCCTGGGCAAGAAAGAACGCCCCGGACAGGTTGACTCCGATGACCTTGTTCCATTCGTCTTCGGTCATCTTGGCCACCGTCTTGTCGATCGTGATGCCGGCGTTGTTGATCAGGATGTCCAGGCGGCCGTGGAGGTCGATGACCTCGCGGATAGTTCGTTGACAGTCGTCCGCGCTGGCGACATCGCCCTGATGGACGCTGACCTCGGCGCCGTCACTGGCTGCCGACAACTCGGCGAGGAACTTCTGCGCATGCTCAGCGTTCCTGCCGTACCCCGCGGCTACCGTTGCTCCCTGACTGACTAGGCTCAAACTGATCGCTGCGCCGATTCCGCGGGTACCACCGGTCACGAAAGCAACGCGCCCACGGAGCTTAGTTCCCCGAGCCTCCACCGACCGGGACTCACCGATCTCCTCAACCGTCGTCGTGGTCGTCATAGTGATCCCCTTGCCGTCGCTCTACTAGTAGAGGCCATTCTCGTCCTCCGAAATCTGTGCCGACTGCCAATTGAGGAAACTCCTCGTGAGTAAGCATCCGCGTGACTGGAAATGTCCACGATCACCTCGGATTCGACGAGCGTTGTCAACGACGACAGCAGGCCGCGCGCCCAAGATCACGCCCGACGCAGCCAAGCACGCGACGCATCAACGACATTCGCATCGCCCGCGAATGACGACTCCACGAAGATTTACACCGACCCGGGTAAACCCTGTGTCGTTAGCCCTTTCGGTAGTCGATGACGATGCGGCCGTCGCGAAGGCCTGCGGGTGAACGGCGGTGACCAGCACGCCGTGTACCCCGCCGGTGGCCTTCTGCACCTCGGCGACCACGTCGGAGGTGCGGGCGTTGACGGCGACCTCGGCGCCCAGGCGGGTGGCCAGGGCGAGCTTGGAGTCGTCGATGTCGACGGCGACCACCCGCAGCCCCATCGCCCGCGCGTACTGCACGGCGATGTGGCCCAGACCGCCGATGCCGGAGATCGCCACCCACTGTCCGGGCCGGGTGTCGGTCACCTTGAGGCCCTTGTAGACAGTGACGCCGGCGCACAGGATGGGAGCTATTTCCAATTCGCACCTGCCGCACGCCGACCACAGCCACGCGTTGCCGACCTTGTCACCGATCTTGAGGTCGTCCACACCCTCACCGAGTGCGACGACGGTGCCATAGCCCTCGTGGCCGGGGATGAACGGCGGCTGCGGCTTGACCGGCCAATCGCCGTGCGCAGCATGCAGATCGGTGTGACACACACCGGAGGTCTCCAGCTTCACCAGAGCCTCCCCGTAGCCCGGAGTGGGCAGGGCAACGTCGGAGACCTCCAGCGGGGCGCCGAATTCGGTGACCACCGCGGCGCGCATGGTGTCGGTCGTGGTGTCCCGTGTGGTGGTCGAATCAAGAGTGTGTGTCATCGCTTCTTTCCAATCGTGAATGTGTTTGAGGGACCGGGTTACTGGGCGGTGCTCAGAAGAACCCTTGCGCCTTATCGCCGTAGGAGACGAGCAGGTTCTTGGTCTGCTGGTAGTGGTCGAGCATCATCTTGTGGTTCTCCCGGCCGATGCCCGACTGCTTGTAGCCGCCGAACGCCGCGTGCGCGGGGTAGGCGTGGAAGCAGTTGGTCCAGACCCGGCCGGCCTTGATGTCGCGGCCGGCGCGGTAGGCGGTATTTCCGTCACGACTCCACACCCCGGCACCCAGCCCGTAGAGGGTGTCGTTGGCGATTCCGATGGCGTCGTCGTAATCGGTGAACGACGTCACCGCCACCACCGGGCCGAAGATCTCCTCCTGGAAGACCCGCATCTTGTTATTGCCCTCGAAGATGGTCGGCTGCATGTAGAAGCCGCCGGACAGGTCGCCACCCAGTTCGGCGCGCTCCCCGCCAGTGACGACGCGGGCACCCTCGTCCTTACCGATCTCGATGTAGGACAGGATCTTTTCGAGTTGGTCGTTGGAGGCCTGCGAGCCGATCATGGTTTCGGTGTCCAACGGGTCGCCCTGGCGGACTGCCTTCGTCCGGATCGCCGCCAAGTCCAGGAACTCGTCGTAGATGTCGGCCTGGATCAGGCTGCGCGACGGGCAGGTGCACACCTCGCCCTGGTTGAGGGCGAACATGGTGAACCCCTCCAGCGCCTTGTCCTGATAGTCGTCATGGACTGCCAGCACATCGGAGAAGAAGATGTTGGGGCTCTTGCCGCCCAACTCCAGCGTCACCGGAATCAGGTTCTGGCTGGCGTACTGCATGATCAGCCGGCCGGTGGTGGTCTCTCCGGTGAACGCGATCTTGCCGATCCGGTTACTCGACGCCAGCGGCTTACCCGCTTCCACACCAAATCCGTTGACCACGTTGACCACACCCGCGGGCAGCAGGTCGCCGATCAACGACATCAGGTACAGGATCGACACCGGTGTCTGCTCGGCGGGCTTGAGGACTATGGCGTTGCCAGCCGCCAGGGCCGGGGCCAGCTTCCAGACGGCCATCAGGATCGGGAAGTTCCACGGGATGATCAGGCCGACGACGCCGAGCGGCTCGTGGAAGTGGTAGGCCACGGTGTCCTCGTCGATCTGCGACAGCGAGCCTTCCTGCGCCCGGATCGCCCCGGCGAAATACCGGAAATGGTCTACCGCCAACGGGATATCGGCGTTCAGCGTCTCCCGTACCGGCTTGCCGTTATCCCAGGCCTCGGCGACCGCGATCGACTCGAGATTCTCCTCGATGCGGTCGGCGATCTTGTTCAGGATGACGGCCCGCTCGGCCGGTGAGGTCTTGCCCCAGGCCGGTGCGGCGGCGTGAGCGGCGTCCAGCGCCCGCTCGATGTCGGCCTCGTCGGAGCGCGCCACCTCGCAGAACGTCTGCCCCGTGACCGGTGTCGCGTTCTCGAAGTACCGGCCCTGCGCGGGAGCGACCCACTCACCGCCGATGTAATTGTCATAGCGGGCCTGGAAGGTCATCAACGAACCCTCAGCGCCCGGTCGCGCGTAAACAGTCATGGCTTCCTCTCGTGCCAAACAGCGACGACGAAAATGTGTCGGTTGTCACTCACGGAGGCCGCGGAGGGTGCAGCACGGTTGCACAAGATCGCGCAACCGGATTGACTAGCCGAGCTCGAAGTCGAGGCCTGCCAAGTGAGCGCCGGCCTGCGCCCGAGTCACCGGCTGCACTTTCGCGCTGTCGTGAAGCACTCGCCAGCCGTCGCGATCGTCCCGACCTTCCGGCAATTCGAGCCACCGACGCAGCAACGCAAGACTTCCCGTCGCCAGCTCTGGCCTCGTCCCGTCGTTGCAGGAGGGTTGCAGCACGGTTGCACAAGAGGAACTGGGCTCCTTCGATTCATCGCGTCGCATTGCGGCAAGTGCGGTTGCTCGTCGACGTCCCACGATTTGTTGTCTGCCACAACGGATATCGAGCCCTCCTTGTCGGCGTGCCGGCCGGTGAGCGTGGTGCTCCGCAACTGACGGTGCTCGTCGGTGACTTGCCATCGGGGGCGATCGGCACCCAGAACGACGAGGCGTGCCGCTCCCGGCGCCGTGTCGACGGACTTGGGTCCGGTCAGGCGCAGCAGGGCCAGGTGGTTCTCCACCGCGACGACGGTTGCCCGAACCAGCGCCAACGTCTGCGGCGAGGCCACCCGGGGTCCGCCGGTGAGGTCGATGGCGCCGATCAAAGCCCCGGTGTCAAGATCATGCACCGGTACGGCCGTACAACTCCACGGCTGGACCAACCGCGAGAAGTGCTCCGACCCACGGATCTGCAGTTCACGATCCAGGGCCAGCGCGGTGCCCGGCGCGTTAGTTCCGGCGCCGCGTTCACTCCAGTCGGCGCCGGGCACGAAGTTCATCGCCTCGACCTTGCGGCACGCCGTGCGATCGCCTTCCACCCACAGCAGCGTGCCGTCCGCGGCGGTGATCGCCACGACGCCTCGACGGCGCGGACCGGTCAGTGCTCCAGGGCCTTCCCTTCCGCGCCGGCACCAGTCAGCGACCGGACCTCCATCTCGGCGGCCTTGTACTCCAGGTGCTCCGAGCTGGTGATCGTACCGAGGAAGCCGAGCAGGAACGATGCCGGGATCGCGACGAGACCGGGGTTGGCCAACGGGAACCAGGACCAGTCGGCGTCGGGGAACATCGCCGTCTTGTTGCCCGACACCGCCGGCGAGAATGCGATGAGCACAACGGTGATGGTCAGACCGCCGTAGATGCTCCACAGGCAGCCGCGGGTGTTGAACCGCTTCCAGAACAGCGAGTAGAGGATCGTCGGGAGGTTCGCCGATGCGGCGACCGCGAAGGCGAGGGCAACCAGGAACGCGATGTTCTGCCCGTTGGCCGCGATCCCGCCGAGGATGGCGATCACGCCGACCACCACGGCGGAGATCCGGGCGACGCGGACCTCCGAGCCCGCCGGGGCGTCCCCCTTGTGGATCACACTCGCGTAGATGTCGTGGGCGAACGACGCCGAGGCGGTGATCGTGAGCCCCGCGACGACGGCGAGGATCGTGGCGAAGGCGACCGCCGAGATCAGCCCGAGCAGCAGGGTGCCGCCGAGCTCGTACGCGAGCAGCGGAGCCGCCGAGTTGGCCGCGCCCGGCGCGGCGGCGATCCGGTCCGGCCCGACCATCGCGGCGGCGCCGTAGCCGAGAGTCAGTGTCAAGAGGTAGAACAGGCCGATCAGCCAGATCGCCCAAACGACCGACTTGCGCGCCTCTTTCGCCGTCGGCACGGTGTAGAACCGCATCAGGATGTGCGGCAGCCCGGCCGTGCCCAGGACCAGGGCGAGCGCGAGCGAGATGAAGTCGAGCTTCGTCAGGTTCGAGAGGCCGTACTTCGCCCCCGGCTCGAGCGGCGCGCCCTTCTCGGCTCCGGCGCCGAGCAGATCCGAGAAGTTCATGCCGTACTTCGCAAGCACCCACACGGTCATCAGCAATGCCCCGCCGATGAGCAGGATCGCCTTGATGATCTGCACGTAGGTGGTGCCTCTCATACCGCCGATCAGCACGTAGGTGATCATGAGCGCCCCGACAGCCGCGATCACGAGGCTCTGGCCGGCGCGGTCGTTGATGTTCATCAGCAGCGCCACCAGCCCACCGGCGCCCGCCATCTGCGCGAGCAGATAGAAGAACGACACGATCAACGTGGACGTCGCCGCCGCGGTGCGCACCGGACGCTCGCGCATCCGGAACGCCAAGACATCCGCCATCGTGTAGCGGCCGGTGTTGCGGAGCAACTCGGCGACCAGGAGCAGGGCGATCACCCAGGCGACGAGGAAGCCGACGCTGTAGAGGAAGCCGTCGTAACCGGTGAGCGCGATCGCGCCGGCGATACCGAGGAACGAGGCGGCGGACAAGTAGTCGCCGGAGATCGCGATACCGTTCTGCCGGCCGGAGAAGCCCGCTCCCGCCGTGTACATGTCCGAGGCGGTCTTGGTCGTCTTGGCCGCGCGCAGCACGAAGACCATCGTGACGGCGACGAACGCCCCGAAGATGGCGAGGTTGAGCCCGGTGTTGCCGACCTGTTCGGTCTGGGCGAGCAGCGTGTTCACAGCAGACCCTCCGCTTCCATCTCCTCGCGGATGCGCGACGAGCGCGGATCGAGCACCCTGTCCGCGTATCTGACGTAGGCCCAGGTGACCGCGAAGGTCGTCACGAACTGCAGCAGGCCCAGCACCAACCCAACGTTGATGTTGCCGACAATCCGCTGGCTCATGAAATCGGTGGCGTAGGCCGCGAGGATGACGTACGCGAAGTACCACAACAGGGACGCCACGGTGACCGGCAGGACCCACCGCCGGTAGCGATGGCGGAGATCCTGGAATTCGGGGGACGCCAATACGGCGAGGTACTTCGCCTCGGTCGGTGTGGGTGGAGGCAACGGACTGCGTTGCTCATCTGGTCTGCTCACGGCTCCTCCGGTGCGTCGCCTGCCGGCATGGGAGACAAAAATGTGACGGTAGTCACAGAAGTGAAAGTTACGCCGTTGGACGCGCAGCCGTTCCCGAACGCGCAAAGGATGTCCGAGCCGGTCAGGAGTTGTAGAGCGACCGGTCCAGCCGGGCGCTCAATGTGGCGCGTGAGGCCGCCACGGCCGCGCCCAGTGTCCCGATTCCGCGCTGTTGCAGCAGCGTGATCATGCCCAGGAAGACCTCGCCGGTCACCAGGGCGTCGCCGAGCGCGGTGTGCCGGCCCAGCACGGGCACACCGAGGCGTCCGGCGATCGCCTCGAGCGAGTGCTCGTCGTGGTCGGGATGCAACGCTGCGTCGAGCAGCAGCGTGTCCAGCACCGGCTGAGTGAATCGCACGCCGGTGCGCGGCTCCGCGAGTGTCAGGAACTGCATGTCGAACCCGACGTTGTGACCGACGAGAACGGTGTCCGCGGCGTAGCGGGCGAACGCGGGCAGCACGACATCGATGGTCGGCTGGCCCGCGAGCATCGCCGACGTGATCCCGTGCACGGCGGTCGAGCTGGCCGGCACCCGACGCTGCGGGTCGACCAGCCGCTCGAACGACTCGTTGCGCAGCAACCGCCGGTTCACCACTCGCACGGCGCCCACCGAGATGATCTCGTCACCGCCGGTCGGATCCAGGCCGGTGGTCTCGGTATCGAAGACCGTGTACGAGAGATCGCCGAGGTCGCGATCGGCCCACGCCAGGGATTGCTCCTGCCGGTCGAAGAGGTCGAAATCGTAGAACTCCGGTCGGCTGGCGAGGTCGAGGGGGCTTCTTGCGGCGGCTTCCGGCTCGGCCTCCGTCAACGGGAGCAGGAGCCGCAAATCCGGCGCGGCCCCGGCCGCTCCGCCCGACCAGATCTCGCCGCCGTGACGAGCGATCACGTCGCGCACGCTCGTCGCCGCGAGGCCGGTGAGCGGCTCGTCCAGCCAGGCCTGGAATCTGGCGGCTTGGGCCGGCGGTCCGGACCAGTTCATCTCGAGTTGAGCGTGGCCGCCGGCCGGAGTCGCGGCCAACGTCAATTCATCGACACCGACCTCGTCGTGCAGCCGACCCGCCAGCTGCGCGAGTGCCCGGGCCAGCGCATGGCTGTCCACCCTGACCCAAAGCACGTCGCCTGCCGCGTGCTGCACGGACACCTCGACCGTGCCCTCGCGCACGAGCGCTCGGGACACGACCGCCAGGAGGTCCGCCACGCTCATCTCGGCTCGCAGCCACTCGGCTCCGAGATCGGTGCCCGACTCGGCGACCCACGTTTCCACCCGACGGCCCAACAGATGGGACTCCTCGCGCACGATGCCGAGAAATTGACGGCGTTCCTCGGCGTTCATATCCGGATAGTCCACGACGGTCTCGATTGCCGCCTGAATGCTTCCGAGGGAAGAGCGCGTCCCTTCAGTCAGATCGCGCAGCAGGTCGTCACGCCGGCTGCTGCGGTTCATTCGGTCGGTCAGGTCCTCGAGCAGCAGCACGAAGCCGGTGATGTCGCCGTCGGGCCCACGGGCGGGCGCCACTCGCACCTGCAACAGTTGCTCGCCGCGCACGGTGGTGGCCATGTGCGAGGAGGTGGCGGAATCGTGCTCGATGCGGTCCAGGGCGTGCGCGAGCAGGTCTCGATCGATGATGCCGAAAACCGAACGGCCCAGGCCGACGGCCGCGTCGTCGCCCAGCACCGACCGCGCGGCGGCGTTGTAGAGCAGGATCTGCCCGTCGACGTTGCACACGATGACCGCCGCGCCGAGTTCGGCCATCAGCGCGGCCAGCCGGTTCCGCTCCTGCGCGAGGCTCGCCTGCGCGACGCGAATCTGCGAGTCGACTTCCCGTTCGGCGATCCTCCGCCGCTCGGCCAGGTCGTCCACCGCGGTGGCCAACTCCGTGAGTTCGGCGGGTCCCGACCGGTCCAGCCGGTGCTCGGGGTTGGCCTCGAGGAGGAGCCGGGTCTCGGCGGTCAGCCGCCGTGCCGTCATGGTGTAGCGACCCACCAGACGCGCCACCGCCGCGACGAGTCCGGCGACAACCAGGGCTGTGCCGATCAGTAGGGTCGGGATCTGGCCTGCGACTGCGTCGATCACGGCATCCCGCTGATCCGTGGGGATGCCGCTCCACAGCAGAAGCGAGATTACGACAACCGCCACGACAACATAGGCCGCGACCGCCACCGCGAGCAGCCAGCGACCGTCCGGCCGTCGAGCGCGCACCTCAGCCGCCGCCGGTCAAGAGTCGGGTGACCGTGTCGACCAGTTCGGAGGTCGAAAACGGTTTGGTTACGTAAGCGTCCGCGCCCAATGCAAGTCCCTTGGTCACCTCGGCCTCGCGCCCCTTGGCCGTCAGCATGACGATCTTGAGGTCCGTCCAGCCTGAACCGCGCAACTGCTGGCAGACCTCGTAGCCGTCGCGCCGGGGCATCATCACGTCGAGGAGGACGAGGTCGGGCCGGAACCGCTCGACCGCGGTCAGCGCCTCGTCGCCGTCGCGCGCGACGGCGGTGTCGAAGCCGGCCTTCTTCATCAGGAACTGCAGCGAGACAACGATGTTCGGCTCATCGTCGACGATGAGCACCTTCCTCGGCATCAGGTGTCCCCTTCAGTGGCTTCTGCGCCGGCGGACGAGGCGGCGACGACGACCGCGACCGGGAGTGTGAACGAGAATGTGGCGCCCTCCCCGGAGCGGCTCTCCACCCACAGCCGCCCGCCGAGGTGCTCCACGATCTGGCGGCTGATCGGCAGACCGAGCCCGGTGCCGGCGGGACGGTTGGTACGGGTGTCACCGCCCTGACGGAACTTCTCGAAGATGACCTCGCGGTCTTCGTCGGCTATGCCGGATCCGTTGTCGCGTACGTCTACTCGAACCGTGGCGCCCCGTGTCTCGATGCCGATCTGCACCCGTCCGGTATCGCGTGGGCAGAATTTCACGGCGTTCGAGAGCAGGTTGACCAGCACCTGCACGAGCCGATCCCGGTCGGCGCGCACGATCGGCGGCGGGCCGGGCATGTCCACCTCGAGGCCGACCTCCCGCTCAAGGAAGATCTGCGCGGTGGCCTGCGCCGACGTGGTGACGACCTCGCCGAGGTCGACCGGCTCGATGTGCCATTGCGCGCCACCGGACTCGAGCTTGGAAAGGTCGAGCACCTGGTTGATCAGCCGGGTCAACCGTTCGGTCTCCTGCACCACGATCCGCAAGTAACCCTCGCGTTCGGCGGCGTCAAGATCGGGATTGTCGGACAGGATCTCGGAGAACGCGCGGATCGATGTCAGCGGCGTGCGCAACTCGTGGGTGATGGTGGACACGAAATCGTCCTTGAGCCGGTCGAGCTCTTGGAGCCGTTCGTTGGCGTGGCGCAATTCGGTGGTCGCCGCCTGCAACTGCTGCGACTTGCGTTCCAGCGCCCGGCTGTAGGCGAGGACCTCCGAGGTCTCGTCGAGGATCTGTAACACCTCGTCGACCGCGAGCGGTTCCTCGTCCACGACTGAGCCAACGATGAAACTCGCGGAAGCGGAACCCACCGCGCCGGCCAGCACCGACTCGACGTGCTGGACGAGTTCGGGCTCCGCGGCGGCGTCGGGCGAGATGTCGGTGCCGGTGCTCGCGGCATAGGACGCGAGCGCTGCCCCGGCGCCGTCCTCGCCGAGGAAGCGCGCGAGGAGCACCTGCAGTTTCCCGACGGTGGCCGAGCCACGCCAGAGCCGGGCGTCCGCGCCGCCTCCGACATGGGTGAACGCGTCGACGAACGTCGAGGCTTGCACGTGCTCGGCGGGCTCGCGCCGGCCGGTCAGGGACAGTCCCACGAAAAGGCCCACGTTGACCAGCATGCTCCACAGCATGGAGTGGCTGACCTCGTCCAGCCCGTCCAGCCCGAACAACGCGTGGGGGGCGAGCAGTCCCAGCTCGAAGGGGCCGTCCTCGACGAACGACTCGGGGACCAGGCCGGTCGCGGCCAGCGACGGCAATGGCAGCGTGTAGGCCCACACCACGAATCCGGCCAGCAGACCCCAGGTCGCGCCCCGCCTGGTCGCGCCCCGCCAGTACATGCCGCCGAAGATGGCCGGCGCGAACTGCGCCACGGCCGCGAACGAGATGAGACCGATGGACACCAGAGCGAGCGCGTCACCTGCCACGCGGAAGTATGCGAAGCCCAGCAGCAGCACCGCGACGATCGTCAACCGGCGGATTCGCAGAATCGCCCGACCAAGGTCGCGACCGTCGGCCAGAGCGCTGCGGCGACGCAACAGGATGGGGAGGACGAGCGAGTTCGACACCATGGTGGACAGCGCGATGGTCTCGACGATGACCATGCCGGTGGCCGCGGACAGTCCGCCGATGAACACGAAGAGCGTGAGCATGGCCTGCTGGTCGGCCATCGGGAGCGCCAGGACGAACGCGTCCGCGCTGACACCGCCGGAGCCGAACGTGACGAGGCCGGCGATGGCGATGGGGAGCACGAAGATGTTGATGAGGAGCAGGTACAGCGGAAACACCCACGTCGCCGTCTTGATGTGGCGCTCGTCGACGTTCTCCACCACCGCCACCTGCCATTGGCGCGGGAGAAAGAGGATCGCGAGCATCGACAGCACGATCAGCCAGAGCCACGAGCCGTAGCTCTGGGTTTCACCGAACCTGAGCAAGTGGGCCAGGTCGGGATCGGAGCGGGCACGGCCGAACAGGTCGCCGAACCCACGGAAGCTCACGTACGTGACGTAGAAGCCGACGGCGAGGAACGCGACCAGCTTGACCAGCGACTCGAAGGCAATGGCCGCGACCATGCCCTCGTGCCGCTCGGTGGCGTCCAGGTGGCGGGTGCCGAAGACGATCGTGAAGGCGGCGAGCAGGAGCGCGACGTAGAGCGCCGTGTCGGTCAGGATCGGCGGGTCGGCCGCGACCGTCGTGGCCAGCCCGGGCTCGCCGCGCAGGATCGTGAACGAGTTGGAGATGGCCTTGAGCTGCAGCGCGATGTACGGGACGATCCCGACCACGGCGATCACGGTGACAAGTCCGCCGAGCACGGCGCTCTTGCCGTATCGCGAGGAGATGAAATCGGCGAGGGAGGTGATCCGGTTCTGCTTGCAGATCCTGATGATCTTGCGCAGTACGAGCCACCACCCTGCCGCCATGACCGTCGCGCCGAGGTAGATCGGCAGGAAACCGACGCCGGTGGCCGCGGCCCGGCCGACGCTGCCGTAATACGTCCAGGACGACGCGTAGACGCCGATCGAGAGCGCGTAGATGTAGCCGTTGCTGATGATGCTGCGGCCCCGGTCGGCGCGGCGGTCGCCGAAGTAGGCGATGGCGAACAGCAGTGCGAGGTAGGCCACGGACGCGACGACGATCACCCGCGTGTCGATCATCGTGACCGGGCGATCCACGCGAGAAGTGCGATGACGAGGGCCCATGCGGCGGACAGGTACGCCCACAATGCCGGCAAGCCGGCGACGACCGCGTCCGTGTCGAAGACGGCGAGGAGCGGAAAGTTGAACAGCGCCAGTCCCAACAGCCCGACGGCCACCAGGCGGGCGGTCTTCAACCGATCGCTCACCGCCGCACCTCCTTCACGTCACCGTATGGGTTGCGAAACGCAGAGCGGTGACCTCCTGGACAGCGTGCACGGTGCGCATGGCGGTACGCAGCGTCGTCCGTTGGTCGGTCGTCAACCGGTCGGTGAACACCCGGTTGTCCGCGGGCACGTTCTCCTCCGCCTGCTGGATCTGGTGGCGCAGCCGCAGGTCGGTGAGGAAACAGTAGGCGTCGATCAGGTCCTCGGCGGTGGCCGAGCCCAGTGTGCCGGCGGCCGCGGCGGCCTGTAGCCGCAGCACGGTGCTGTGCTCGGCCGAGCCCGCGATGAGCGCATAAAGCCTGGCCAGCAGCACGATGGCCGCCGTCCCGCCGCGTTTGACGTCCAGGGTGGATCCGCGGGCGCGCAGTCGACCGAACAAGCTGATCGGCGGCCGGAAGGTCACCGCGGCGCGGGCCATCTGCGTGCGGAACGGCCCCCTGCTCCCGCCGACGAGCAGGATGCGGATCAGCTCGTCCGGTGAGAGTTCACCGTGGCAGGCTCGGACGTCGAGAAAGACCTCCGCCTTGAGCAGAGCCTCCGGCTGCGGCTGCTCGACCCAGCCCCGGAACAATCTCCCGAACTCGTCGAGTGGGCGGTGCCAGTTCGTGGCCATGTAGCCGCCTCCGCACAGCGGGATCCCGGCCCGGGCCAGGGCGTCGACCACCAGCGCCGCGAGGGCGGCGAAGTATTCGTCGGTCGCGGCCGCTTCGTGCGGCGAGGTTGCCTCGTAGGCGATCGCGCTGTCCTGGTCGCTGGAGAGCACCTGCTCGCGGCGCCCGTGCGAGCCCAGCGCGAGCCACACGTACCGGCACGGCGGCGGGCCGAGGTGCGACTCGGCGAGGCCGAGCAGACGTCGGGTGAGGGAGTCGTTGGCGTCGGCAACGGCGCCGGTGACGTCGAGGGCGTTGACCCCGGCCGCGAGGCGAGCGCGGACGAGATCGACCAACTGGCTCAGGTAGGCGACGAGGGGCTCCAACCGGTCGATCCCGTCGACCTCCTCGATGACGCGAATCGGGGAGGCGTTGTGCGGCGTCTCCATCGCGTCACCTCGCTCCGGCACCTGCGGGTCGGGCTCACAATCCGCGTCGACGATCAGACTACGTCGTCGGTGCAGCCCCGGGACCGGGATGCGCCGTCGTGCCGTCCGACGGCGCGGGGCCGTTAGCCGCGGTTCCCTTGGCTTCCGCTCGGGTCGTCGTCAGCCAGGGAGGCCAGCATCCGAGGGATCGTCCCGAATCCGGTTCGCGCGACGTAATGCCCTGCCTGAAGCAGGTAGCGCGCGATCCGTCGCTGCTCCGGAGGCATCGCCGGGAGTTCGCTGACGGCTGTCCACAGTGCCCGCCCGACCTCTCGGTCGATGCTCCGCGCATCGGGGTTCGCGGTCCGCCGATCCACGATCCCGATTCCGGCGCCGATCTGCGCGGCCGAAACGAAGACCTGGCGCAGGTACGGCGCGTCTGCGGGCGCGGAGTCGATGGGGAACATCGGCAGCACCTCCTCGACCAGCCGATCCGCGATGGTGGCCGCCTCCGGCTCGAACGCCTCGCGGTACGCCATCTCATACAGCGTCAGAGCGGCGAAGGAGCGCCGCTCGACATCGCGTCGATCGGGCCACGAGGAACCGTCCATCCGCGGCATCCGAAGGGGCAGCGTTGGCGGCTTGCGCCGGAACAGCGGCATGCGGGACTCCTCGTCCGTCGCCGAGCTCGCCGACTTCACCCGCTCTTCGTACCGCGCCGCCAGGCAG
>CAWEKA010000022.1:0-324488 GCA_963809515.1 uncultured Actinomycetota bacterium | reverse complement strand
CGACACCGAGAAGCTGCCGGAAGGCATGACCCGGGTGGCGCTGTTCGGCGACCCGACCCGCGGGCTCGGCAACTTGGCGGAGCCGGAGTGCAGGCGGATCATCGCGGCGCTGGATTTGGCCGAGCGGATGGGTGTACCGCTCGAATGGTTCACGCTGTCGTCCGGGGCCAAGATCGCGATGGACAGCGGCACCGAGAACATGGACTGGATCGGCGCGGTGCTGCGCCGCGTGATCGAGTTCACCCAGCGCGGTGGCGAGGTGAACATCGTCGTCACCGGGGTGAACGTCGGCGCCCAGCCGTATTGGAACGCCGAGGCGACCATGCTGATGCACACCCGCGGCATCCTGGTGATGTCTCCCGCAAGCGCGATGGTGCTGACCGGAAAGCAGGCCTTGGACTTCTCCGGCGGGGTGTCGGCGGAGGACAACTTCGGTATCGGCGGCTTCGACCGGATCATGGGCCCGAACGGCCAAGGCCAGTACTGGGCGTCCACTCTCGCCGACGCGTGCGACATTCTGCTGCGCCACTATGAGTACACGTACGTGGTGCCCGGCGAACGGTGGCCGCGTCGACGCGCCACGACCGATCCGGTAGACCGTGACGTGCGCTCCGCGCCACACACCGCGGACGCGGGCAGCGACATGGCAACTGTCGGGGACATCTTCTCCGCCACCCACAACGCCGAGCGCAAGAAGCCGTTCGACATGCGGTCGGTGATGCGTGCCGCGGCCGACACGGATTCGGTGCCCTTGGAGCGCTGGGAGCAGTGGCGCGGTGCGGAGACCGCGATCGTGTGGGATGCGCACATCGGCGGAATCCCGGTGTGTTTGCTTGGGATCGAATCGCATACAGTGCCCCGGCGTGGATTCGTGCCTGCCGGCGGACCCACGTCATGGTCCTCCGGCACACTGTTTCCGCAGGCGTCCCGCAAGCTGGCACGCGCCATCAACGCCGCCAGCGGCAACCGGCCACTTGTAGTGCTGGCGAACCTGTCCGGGTTCGACGGCTCGCCGGAGTCCATGCGCCGCTGGCAATTGGAATATGGCGCCGAGATTGGCCGCGCGGTGACCAATTTCCGCGGCCCGATCGTCTTCGTGGTGGTCTCTCGCTATCACGGTGGTGCGTTCGTCGTCTTCTCCAAGAAGCTCAACGAGCGGCTGGAGATCGCCGCACTTGAGGGCTCGTTCGCGTCGGTGATCGGAGGTGCGCCTGCGGCAGCCACCGTCTTCGCCCGGGAAGTCGACTCCCGCACGGCGCAGGATCCTCGCGTGTGCGAGGCGGGCGAGCAGCTGCATGCCGCAACCGGATCTGATGCCGGCACGGCGCGGGCCCGACTCGCCGAGATCACGGCCTTGGTTCGGGCTGCGAAACTCAGTGAGGTCGCCGACGAGTTCGACCGGATCCATACCGTGCAGCGGGCGCGCGCGATGGGCTCGGTGGACCGCATCATCAGCGCGGAAGCGTTGCGGCCCTACATCGTTGACGCACTGAACCGCGGAATGTCAGAGGTATAGCGGCCGGTGAAGCCAGGTGTGTCGAGGTTCCGCGGATGCCAGTACTCCCGGATCGCACAGTGCGACGGGCGGCGGACCGGCTACTTCCGTCGCGAATGTGAGAAGGAACGAGCCGTCCCGCCGCCACCAGCCGGGAAAAACGGTCCCTTCGACGGCCCGCACGGTCAATGTGCCCCAACCGTCGGCGCGTGCTGCGGCCGGTGTCACCTCGAGCGTGCGAGTGTCGCGGCGCAGCCCCACGCGCAACACCTTCAGCGCACTCTCCTTCGCCGACCAGATCAGATTTGTGACCGCGTCCCGCTCATCGCCGGCCACACAGGTGGCGACCAGATGTTGTTCGGCCACGGTCAGGAAGTCGCGCACGAAGGCCGTCGAACGCGGCTCCACCAACTCCAGGTCGCAGCCGAGGGACGGCGGCCCCGTCGGCGACGTCACGCACACTGCCCAACCGGCGCGATCACTGATCGACACCCCCACCCCGATCGGGGCGCCGTCGACGCATACGTAGGGGGCACCGCTCGGCGCATTGCGGACCTCGATGCCTGCCAGCGCGGCCGGGTCGGTGGACCGGCCGGTGACCGAGGCGACGGCATGCTTGGCAACCAGCCGGCGCAGCAGAAACTCGGTGCGCCGCTTGGTATATCGCAGTCCGGCCACGCTGGCCGCCTCGCCGGGCGCCAGCCAGTGTTCTCCTGCCGGAAGCGCGTCCTCGCCTAGCGCGAGCCACCAACGGTCTGCGTCGGCCGGCAGCTGTGGCATGAACACCTCCGCAGAATGGTCCCGGTGCCGAATCTAATGCGGCCAGAGAAATTTGGAATCAGCCCAGCACCGGAAACCGCCGCTGGCGGCTCAGCCGGTCGAGGGCGGCCTGCATCACCGAGCGGACGTGGGCGTCAACTGCGTGGACGTCGGGATCGTCGCCGAACTGGGCGGCGATGTCGATCGGCTTCAGCACCTGATAAATGATCTTGCTCGGCAACGGAAAATTGGCCGGGAAGAACACGCTCATGCCGAAAGGGACACCGATGGTCACCGGCAGGATCTCCGCCCGCAAGCGGGGAAGACCCAACCGCTTGGCGAGCCCGGTGCCACGGGTCACGAACAGCTGCGTCTCCTGGCCCCCGATCGACACCGCGGGCACGATCGGCACGCCGGCTTCGATCGCGGTTCTGACATATCCGGTGCGCCCGTCGAAGTCGATTTTGTTCTGGGTCAGCGTCGGCCGGAATGCGTCGTAGTCCCCGCCGGGAAACGCCAGCACGACCGCACCCGAGTGCAACGCGTCTGCAGCCTTTTCCCGGCTGGCGTGGACAACGCCGAGCTTGCCCAAGTATCGGCGGAACGGCGTAAAGAATATGAAGTAGTGGGCCAGTGTGTGGAGGGGGCGGTCGTATCCGAACTTCTGGTAGAAGGCCGGGGCCAGGACGAGTACGTCAGGTGTCAGCACGCCGCCGGAGTGATTCGAAACCATTAATGCGCCGCCGACGGGCGGAATATTCTCCAGCCCCCTTACCTCTGCCCGGAACCATCGCTTGACCAAGGGCGCGATCAGGTTCCCAAACTGCTTGATGAAGTCCGGATCCCACTTCGCGAGCTCCGGATCGTCAATTTCGTTCTCGTTCATGGTTTCCCTGCACTGTCGGTCGTGTACCAGCCGCCGCCATGTCGAGGACGTTAGCCCCTGGCAGGTAGGTCTACACGGGGCGTTCGTCACTTCCGCAGCGCCAAAGGACCTCCGTTGCCGCAGTGGGGTGTGCACGGTACAAACTTGCGAGCAGAATGCGGAAGCAAGGCGGTTCAATCAAATCCGTTTGGTGAGGAACGTGGGTATGAAGCCCGTGACGATTGACCCGCGCTACCACGATGCGGTGGTCTTCCAGTTCGACGATTCCGTCGCCGACATCGCGGCGATCGAGGCCGCGGCCTGGAAGGCGACCTTCGACGACTATCTGGCCGCAAGACCGGCGAACGAGAACGAGGACCACTCTCCATTCGCCGATGACGACTATCGACGGCACGTCGACAACAGGCCGAGCCTGGATGGAGTCGCCGACTTTCTCGCCTCGCGGCGTATCTCGTTGCCTCGCGGCGCGCAGAAAGACACCTTCGAGGAGACGATATGCGGGCTTGGCAACCGCATGCACGACGTATTCCTCGACCTTATGGACGAGGCGATGCCCGCGTTGGAATCGACGGTCGATCTGCTGCGAGAACTCCAAGGGGCCGGCCTGGCGACGGGCGTATATACGCCGGGTCACAACTGGCATCGCATGCTGCGCGCCGCGGACATCGAGAATCTGTTCGCCGTTCACGTCGACGGTGCGACTGCCGGGGGGCTCGCGCGCGACGGCAGGCCCGAACCCGCCGTGTTCATCGACATAGCGCGCAGACTCGCCGCGAATCCGAACCGGTCCGTGCTCATCGTGGACGACGCCGAGGCCGGGGTGGAGGCGGGACACAAATGCGGCTTCGCGGTCGTGATCGGTGTAAACCGCACCGGTAATGCCGACGTGCTGCTGACATGCGGTGCCGACGTCGTGGTCGACGATCTTTCCGACGTCGAGATCCGCAAGGGCGACAAACCCGTGACGCAACTTCCAGACGCCCTCGACTCCTACGGTCAGCTGGTAGGCGTTGTCGCCGGCCGGGAGCCGTTCGTCTGTCTCGACTACGACGGGACCCTTTCGGAGATCGTGTCGGACCCCGACGCGGCCACGCTTGTCGGCGGCGCGGTCGAAGCCTTGGAGCGGTTGACTGCTCAGTGCCCGGTGGCGATATTGAGCGGCCGGGATCTGGCGGACATCCGCGACCGGGTCGGCCTGCCGGGGATCTGGTACGCCGGCAGCCACGGCGTCGAGCTCATCGGACCCGACGGCACTTACCACCAGAACGATGCGGCAGCCGCCGCGATACCCGCCTTGGAGAGCGCAGCTACGGAACTGCGCGAGGAACTCGAGTCGATCCCCGGAGCGCGTGTCGAGCACAAGCGGATTGCCGTGGCCATCCACTATCGCAACGTCGCGGCCGAGGACGTTGCCGAGGTTGTGGCGGCCGCGCACCGGCGTGGACTACGGCATGGGCTTCGAGTGACCAACGGCCGCAAGGTCGTCGAGTTGCGGCCGGACGTCGATTGGGACAAGGGCGACGCGCTGCGTTGGATCAGCGACAACATCCAACAGTCGGGTCGTGCGGTGCCTGTCTATATCGGCGACGACCTCACCGACGAAGACGCCTTCGATGCGATCCAATACTCGGGCATCGGGATCGTCGTGCGGAACGACGAGGACGGCGGGCGCCCCACGGCCGCTCAGTTCGTCCTGCGAGGCCCCCAGGAAGTGGTCACGTTCCTCGGCAGTGCAGGGGACTGGCTGGCATACGATAACAAGGGCTTCGACGGTACATGGACGGTCACGTTCGAGGGCTATGACCCGCCCAATGAGAAATTGCGCGAGGCGTTGTGCACGGTCGGCAACGGCTACTTCGCCACGCGCGGAGCCGCACCGGAATCGAAGGCGGGTCAGGTTCACTATCCGGGCACCTACGCCGCGGGCGTATACAACCGTCTCGAGGACCTCGTCGGCGACACCCGGACGCAGCACGAGAGTCTGGTGAACCTGCCCAACTGGCTTCCGTTGACATTCCGCGTCGACGGCGGCGACTGGTTCGACGTCGACGAGGTCACGTTGTTGTCTTATCGTCAGACTTTCGATCTTCGCGGCGCGGTGCTGACCCGCGAGTTGCGCTTCTGTGACGATGCCGGCCGTACCACGTCGGTGACGCAGCACCGGTTGGTGGCGATGAACCAGGCCCACGTGGCCGCCCTCGAGACGACGATCGTCGCTGAGGACTGGTCAGGAGCGATTGAGATTCGCTCGACGCTCGACGGCGACGTCCGCAACAGCTTGGTGGAGCGGTACCGCGACTTGGCCAGCAATCACCTTAAAGGGCTGGAAAAGCGTGCGTTGTCCGAGAATTCGGTGATCATGACCGCCGAGACGACGCAGTCGCAGATCCCGGTCGCATTGGCCGCGCGGACCAGTCTGTGGCACGGCGACACGCCTGCATCGGCGACGTATCGACTGGTGGACAACGAATTCGAAATCGGTCACGACATTTTCACCGAGCTCGTCGCGGGTCGGTCGCTCAGCGTTGAGAAGGTGGTCACGCTGGTCACCGGCCGTGACGTTGCCACGTCCAAACCTGCCGAGGGCGCCGAGCGCAGGCTCGCGCGCCAGGGACGATTCGCAGAGATACGTGACGCGCACATGCTCAGTTGGGCTCATCTTTGGCAGCGGCTGGCCATCGATGCCGATAGCCAGGCCGACGAAATGCGCATCCTGCGGCTGCATTCGCTGCACCTGTTGCAGACGGTGTCCTACAACTCCGAGGAACTCGATGTCGGGGTGCCAGCCCGGGGTTTACACGGTGAGGCGTACCGCGGCCACGTTTTCTGGGACGAGCTGTTCATCTTCCCGGTGCTGAATCTTCGACTGCCCACCATCACACGGGCATTGCTTCGATACCGGTACCGGCGGCTGCTGGAGGCGCGTCGAGCCGCAAAGCTGGCCGGGTATCGCGGCGCGATGTACCCATGGCAGTCCGGCACCGACGGCCGCGAGGAAAGCCCAGAGCTGCACCTTAATCCGCGATCTGGGCGGTGGCGGACGGATCCCAGCCATCTCGCTCATCACATCGGCATCGCCGTTGCGTACAACGCATGGAAGTTCTATCAGGTCACTGCTGATTTGGCTTATTTGATCGACTACGGCGCTGAAATGCTCTGCGAAATAGCGCGGTTCTGGGTGAGCAGAGTCACTTACGATCCCGAGCGAGATCGCTACTCAATCAACGGTGTGATCGGACCCGACGAATTCCATTGCGGCTACCCGGATCGGCCGTACGAGGGAGTTAACAACAACGCATACACCAACGTGATGGCAGTCTGGGTGATCCTGCGTGCGATGGAGGCGCTCAGGTTGATGCCGCTGCCGAATCGGCTGGACCTTCGTGAGAAGCTGGGCCTTACGGACAAGGAGTTGTCGGAGTGGGATCACGTCAGCCGACGCATGTTCGTTCCATTCCACGACGGTGTGATCAGCCAGTTCGAAGGCTATGAGCAACTAGCCGAACTGGATTGGGACGCCTACCGCGAGCGGTACGGCAACATCCAGCGGCTCGATCGCATCCTCGAGGCCGAGGAGGACGACGTCAACCGCTACAAGGCATCCAAACAGGCAGACGCGCTCATGCTGCTCTACCTGATGTCGTCAGATGAACTGCGCGAGTTGCTCGATCGACTCGAATACCACTTCGGCCATAGACAGATCCCGAAGATGGTCGATTACTACATGGACCGAACCTCACACGGATCGACGCTGAGCACTGTCGTGCATACGTGGGTGCTGGCCCGGGCCAATCGCGATCGCGCGATCGAGTTTTTCAAGCAGGCGCTCAACTCGGACATAACCGACATCCAGGGCGGCACCACCTCCGAAGGCATCCACCTCGCGGCGATGGCCGGCAGCGTCGACCTCGTCCAGCGGTGCTTCACCGGTCTGGAAACCCGTCAAGATCGCATCATTTTGTCCCCGCACTGGCCGGAAAGCGCTCCAGCGCTGGGCTTTCCGATTCATTACCGCGGCCACCGCCTGTACCTGAGGGTGAGCGGGAAAGGCGCGGAGGTCAGCGCCGACCCTCGCGACGTGCCACCGATCGATATCGAATGCCACGGCCGCGTGGAACGGCTGGAGTCGGGAAACACGATTCGGTTCCCCTGACTGGGCTACTGGTGCGAGCCCGTTGCTCCACCTCAAGAACGTGCCGGGTCGTCTTCACCACGCCCTGCAGTGACCTGATCGGGATCTGGTTTCGCGGCACGCTCGTTCAGCGTCCCGACCGCGCTGCGCACCAACCCGGCCACGAACTCGTTCGTCGTTGTAGCGAGCTGCTCGTAGTAGTCCCCGATGGCGTCGACCACCTTCTTGCGCACTGATGGGTCATCGACCAGGTTGGGCATCGCGTCGTCGAGGCGGTCGAGGAACTTGCGGAGAGCCTCGATTGCGGCACGCTGTCTGGCTTCGACCCGATCCAGCACCTCGTCGGACAGGGCTGCCGCTCGTTTCGCCATAGTCTGTTGCTCGGTGCTCTCTGCCATGACCACTCCTAGGACTGTTGGATGCTCGATCAGAATGAGCTTCGAACCCCACGTCTGTAAGGGCCGATGGTCACTGCTCACCGTGTGGGCTGGAACGCCCCAGCTACCTCGATCGGCTGCATCGACTGCCTGGCCGCGGTGAATGAGCGGGCGGAGGTGGGGCCCACACGGCTAGAGCCGGCTCGGCTGGCTCGAGATAGTGCGCAGCAGACGATCGCGCACCGCGGTGGGGAGTCTTGTCACAACGGCGAGCTGCAACTTGGGCCCAAGCCCGACGACATAGCGCGTTCGCGGCCTGCGGGCTGTGAGCGCCTCCTCAATGAGCTCGGCGACCCTCGTCGGTGGCACCGCCATTTTCTGCGACCTGGCTATTACCTTCGCCAAACCCTGCAAGTGCTGTCTGTAAAGCTGCCGGGTCTCCTCCGATATCGCCGGGGACATCTCGTCCAGACGGGTCTGTGCGGCACGCCACATGTCGGTCTTGGTCTGCGCGGGCTCGATGATCACCACCGGGATATCCCACGACTTCAGCTCCATCCGCAGCGCATCGGCCGCCGCTTCCAGCGCGAACTTCGACGCGCAATAGGCGCCGAGCAGCGGGAAGGACACCCTGCCGTTGAGACTCGAGATGAACACGACCCGGCCGTGCGATCGACGCAGCCGCGGCAGCACGGCTTGGGTCACGGCCAGCTGACCGACCACATTGACCTCCAGCTGCCGGCGCAGCTCGGTCGGCGGGATGGCCTCCATCGGGCCCCTCACGACAACGGCCGCGTTGTTCACCACGCCGGCGAGCCGCTCAGGCAACAAATCATCCAGCGCCGCAAGATGATCGGCGTTGGTGATGTCGAGGATGACAGGCGTGATGCGCTGACTTTCCGCTTTGAGTCTTGCCGCATCCTCCTTGTTGCGAACACCCGCGAAGACGTCCCACCCCTTTGCGGCCAGGTAAGTAGCCGTGGAGTAACCGATACCCCGGGAGGCTCCCGTCAGCAGAACCGTCGGCATGACCGCGAGCGTAGTCCGGCGAACGTCGCGTGCGCCGGACAACCACCCCCGTGCGGGGCGAGTGGATCACGTTGTCAGCGTGATCCCTGCCGTGGGGCATCGTCCGGCCACGATGTTTTCAAAGTCCCGCAGGGTCGATTGGCGTCGCATTCGCCCCAAGGTCTAGTCGGTCGACGCTGGCCGCGCGGAATCGTGATCTGCCGAACCACCGACCAAGATTCTGCTTGAATCATCTAGCTCGACAGCTCGACCGGGTAGACGCGGTGGGTGCCGTTGAAGCCTTTCAACTCGACTTCGCGGACCGCTCCGAACGCGAACTCGTCGCCGACGGCGCGGTGCACCGACTCGCTCACCAGGATCTCGCCGCCGACGGCCTCGGCCGCCACCCGAGCGGCCATCGCGACGTTGTGGCCGAACAGGTCGTCGCCGCGTTGCACGGACTTGCCCATGTGGATCCCAATGCGCACACGAATGTTCTTGTTACGCATACGGTTCACGCCGCCGCCCAGTGCGCGTTGGACCGCGATGGCGCACCTCATGGCCTCGTCCGGGTGTGGGAACGCGACCATGAACCCATCACCCTGGCTCTTGACGACGTGACCGGAGTTCTCCTTGACCAGCTTCCGCATCAGCTTGTCGTGGCGCCCGATCAGCCAGACCCACGCGCGGTCACCCATTCGCTCGTTCAGCGCGGTCGAGTTTTCGATGTCGGAAAACAGGATTACCACGATGCGCTGCCGGCTGAGCCAGCTCAGGTCCGGCCGCTCGACTTCTGCCCACGCCGCCAGCTCCTCGATCGAGCCGCGCACGGCAGCTCCGATCCCGGTCTTGAGGAAGAGATGTGCAGTGTCCCAAAGTGTTTTGACCACGTCGTGCCCACCACCCGAGTTCAGCGACTGTGGCCCGTTGACGCCACGGCGCAGTTCGTCGGTTTCCCTGCAGCTCTCGTCGAACTCCCGCCGGCTGCGAGTCAGCAGCACCCACAACGTCACAAGCCCCACACCCTCGATGACGGCAACCCCCGCGAGCACCCAGACCAAAACGTGGGTCACGTCACCGAACATGGCTCTCCCCGGACTCATTGAACGGGTGCAAGCTGTTGCTCCACCTCGAGGACGTGCCGTGTCGTCTTCACCACAGTGTCGGGATTGAGGCTCATCGAGTCGATGCCCACCCGGACCAAGAACTCGGCCATGTCCGGGTAATCCGACGGCGCTTGTCCGCACAGCCCGGAGTGGATTCCGTTACGGCGGCAGCCGTCCACCGCGGTACGCGGACGCCCTTGTCTGACAGCTTCTGAAACATCTCGCCGAGCGAAGCATTCTTTCCGCCCACGAGCGGCACGTCCTCGATGCCGAACGCCTCAAAAAAGCGGATGTAGCCGGACTTGGCCATGATCTCTTCTCTCGTAGCGTCAAGTGGTCGGGCGGCCGCCGAGCTCGGACACACGGTGGTTGGGGTCAGCGGTCGTCGAGGGCACTGGAATGGGCTCGAGCGGGTTGCCCGGCGCGATCGACAAACAGTTCTGCACCGCTGGCAGGCCGGTGAAGCGCTGCCTGATCCATATGATTGCGTTCCGTAGCCAGATCCCGATGCTGGTGATGTGGCTGAGCGCGTCGTACTGCTCGTAGTGGACTTTCGTGCCCTTCGCGCAGTAGCCGCGGGCCAGCGTGCGCACGTCGCCGGCGATCATCAACCCGTCGCCGGCGCCGATGCCGGGCTTGTCGCCCGGTGTCCATTCCAGATCGCCGTTGGCGCCCTGGCCGATGAACAGCGGGATCGTCGGTGTCCCGCCGGCGTCCATGATCAGCTTGTTGGCCAGCCTGGCGTAGAGAGGGATGCTCTCGGGAGTCGGGTACTCGGGCCTGACCAGGTCGGCCCACTTCAGGCCCCCGTACCGGCCGAGGACGTTGACGATCGACGCGGTCTGAAAGTCATGAAAGACCTTCGCGCCGTAGGGGCTCAGATAAGGCGTGAAATCGATCTCGAACGCGCGCGCGATACCGATGAGCGCCATCGGCACGACGCCGGCCCAGAGGTGGCTGCCCTCGACGTACAGCAGGTTACGCGCGGGGTGAACGAGCACGCCGCCCATCGCCGCGCCGATCAAGTGCCTGTCGAGGTCGGGCGCGTAGGCCGGCGCGAGCTCGGCCGCCCACTCGCTCGCGATCGCACCGCCGGAGTAGCCGAGCAGCGCAACCCTTGCAGTGTCCGGGAGCCCGACCGTCGACGAGTTGAACGCGGCGCGGATCGAGTCGAGCGTGTTCATTCCGTATTCGGGGCCTGCGGCGAAGTCCGCCCGCTGGCCCTCGGTGTCGGGAACGATGACCGTGTACCCGTCGGCGAGGAACAGACCGAACACCGCCAGTTCGACGTTGGCGACAACTCCGCCGAGTGTGAATCCGCCCGAGATCGCATACGACGGCTCGTCGTTGCGGTCGAGCGAGTCGTAGGCGGACTGGTACGAGATCACCTTCGTCCCGTTGCGCTGGCTCAGCGGCTGAATGACCGAGGTGACGTTGACGGTCGGGTTGCCGGTCTGGCTGGTCGACCGGTATAGCAGCTGTGTGGTCTTCAGCGAGGTTGGGACGCCCAAGATCTGGTACGCGACGCTCCGAGTCTGCAACACCGTTCCCGGCGCGATGCTCTCGAGCGGCGTGCTGCCAGCGTACGAGTAGAACGGATCATCCTTCGGCGGCAGCGCCACTACCCGAGCCGGCGCGCAACTCGGATCGGGGTACCAGCCCGCTAAGTGCAGTGGTCTAGTCATCGCTCCCTTTGGTCGTGGGCACCATGTTGCCCTCCGTGGAGACCCGGCAACAGGGACTTTCGACCTGCCATACGCGATCCGAAGCTTGGGGAAGGAGGTCTGGCACTGGAGGGTGCGCTTGGGGGGACGAAAGGCCCTATCCGGTGGATCGCGGGGGGTGCAGCCTGGATTCGTTACCGGACTTTCCTGATTCAGGCCAGGGGAATTGCGGAACATGTCGGCTTTTCATAGCGGAACGGGGAAAGGCCATGGCTGAGGCTGCGTTGTTCATCGGCTGGGGGAACATGGTGGACGGGCGTGAGAAGCGCGCCCTCGAACTCTTCAACAAGTCGATGCAATACTTGAGGAGTCTCCAGGAAGAAGGCCGGATCGATCGCTTTAGCGTGGCCGTTCTTCCGCCAAACGACAGAGACCTGCGCGGCTTCATTCTGATGCGGGGCACGGCGGAGCAGATCGACTCGCTTGGCGATGACGAGGAGTTTCAGCGACTGTTCGGCGACGTGCAGGTCGTCGTAGATCGGGTCACGTTCATCGACGCCTTCGTCGATGAGGCACTCGCGCGGACGATGCGTCAATACCAGGATGTGGGTCGGATCGGTGAACTGGACTGAGCCCACGCCACTTGAAGCGTGGATAGGTGACCGGAGCGAAGAATGCTTGAAATATGGCCGATGCGGTAAGGATTGGAAAATCTTAGGTGGCTGTGTCAGTCTGCCGCGATGCCCAAGTCGCGCTGAAGTTTTCTCGTGCAATCGTGCAAAGAGCACCAGGTAGCACTGCGATGAGTGCGACGAGCAGTGCTTGGAGGGTGCCAAATTTTGGCGCATACAGGGACTGGCCGATGGTTTTCGAGGGACTCGGTCGCTGCGGCAGCTTGGCTCCTCGCCCAGCGTCGACCGTTGGCCTCCGGGGACAGCGTTGATATCGGCGACCGCGGCGGCTGGCCCTTCTCGAGTGGCAGCGAGGTCCCAAGCTTCCGAATTGCGAGTTGTGTATTCGAGCCCGAAAGACACGCGGCAGAGTCATACTTGCCGGGCCCGACGGAGGCGAGGTCACGATGGAGCAGGCCCTCAATGCGCCGAGAATCGTGGCTCCCTTTGTGCCTTATCACTGCGCGCCGCGAAGCGACGGTGCGGCCGTGGTGGTGCTCCCCGCCGAAGACGTCGTCGACCGCTTCACCAATTGGCCGGTCTGAGTCCGCGGCCTCGGACCATGTCTCGACTCCGTAATGCACCGACACAAGCGCGATATGACAACATTCCGGCGACCGTCCGCGCCGACAAGCAAGTGTTTGCCATGAACTGGCTGATGCCGGCCGACGTGCATGTCGCAGAAGTGCACGACTTCTTCACTGGAATCGAGTTGCTCAGATATGCCGATCTAGGCTTCGCAGACCGATTCGAGGCCGACAAACTCGTTGAAGCGGGAGTCATCAGCGTCGGCGGTTCACCGCCGGTTAACCCGAGCGGGGGGCTGAAGTCGAGAGGCCACCCGCCGGGAGCGACGGGAGTCGCACGATGTGTGGAGCTCTTCGAGCAGCTACGCGGCGACGCCTGCATCCACGTCGGCGGTGCACGAATTGCGTTGACTCACAACGTCGGTGGTCCGAATGTGGTATCGCCTGTGACGATTCGGCAAGGACCTGGGGCCAATGGCGAGTAAACCGGCGGACCGCCGGTCTGCCGGTTTCCCGTTAGGGCGAGACATGTCCGGGCCTATGCAGGCCGTCGGAGGCTTGTTCTTGATGTCGTTCGATGCCATGAGGTACGTCTTCCGCCGGCCGTTTCAGTGGCGCGAGTTCCTGGATCAGGCGTGGTTCGTGGCCCGCGTCTCAATGGTTCCCACGCTGCTGGTCGCGATACCTCTCACGGTGTTGGTCAGCTTCACGCTCAACGTCCTGCTGCGTGAGCTCGGCGCAGCCGACTTGAGCGGCGCCGGCGCGGCGTTCGGCGCGGTCACCCAGGTTGGGCCACTGGTGACGGTCCTGGTTATCGCGGGAGCAGGTGCCACGGCGATGTGTGCGGACTTGGGTTCGCGCACCATTCGTGACGAGATCGCCGCCCTGGAAGTTCTGGGTATCGACCCGGTGCGGCGGTTGGTGGCACCTCGCGTATTGGCATCCACGTGATCGCGCTGTTGTTGAACAGCCTCGTCGTCGTCGTCGGCGTCGTGGGCGGCTATATCTTTTCGGTGTTCGTCCAGGACGTCAGCCCGGGCTCGTTCGTCGCGGGTATCACCCTGTTGACAGGCATTCCTGAGTTGATCATTTCCGGTGTGAAGGCCGCATTCTTCGGCATGATCGCCGGCATGGTGGCCTGCTACCGCGGCCTGGTCATACGTGGCGGGGGTGCCAAGGCTGTGGGCAACGCAGTGAACGAAACCGTGGTGTATGCGTTCATGTTGCTCTTCGTCGTCAACGTCGTTATCACCGCCGTCGGCATCAAGATGACGGCCAAGTGAGGGAGGGATCATATGACGCTGCGAGCAGCCCATCCGTGGATCGGGCGGCAACACCAAAAGCCGTTCGACGTGTTGCAGAAGACCGGCAATCAAACAATTTTCTTTGGCCGGGCGATGGCAGGGGTGCCGTTCGCGACTGCCCATTTTCGGCCTGAGATCGCTCGGCTGGTCGCCGAAATCAGCATGGGCGCAGGAACTTTGGCGATGATCGGCGGAACGGTGGTGATTGTTGGGTTCTTGACCCTTGCCGCGGGCGGCACGCTCGCGGTCCAAGGGTATAGCTCACTGGGCAATATCGGCATCGAGGCGTTGACGGGGTTCTTGGCGGCATTCATCGACGTCCGCATCTCGGCGCCCGTGGTCGCGGGAATCGGCCTGGCGGCCACGTTCGGAGCCGGCGTGACCGCTCAACTCGGCGCCATGCGAATCGCCGAAGAGATCGATGCGTTGGAGGCAATGGGTATCCGCTCCGTTCAATTCTTGGTCAGCAGCAGGATCGTTGCCGGGCTGATCGCGATAACGCCGCTGTACGCGATCGCCGTCATCCTCTCCTTCGTCGCCAGTCGGGTTGTGACCGTCATTCTGTTCGGGCAGTCCGCCGGCCTCTACGACCACTACTTTCGGACATTCCTGAATCCGATCGACTTGCTGTGGTCGTTCCTGCAGGCCGTATTGATGGCGCTGGCTGTCCTGATGGTGCACACCTACCATGGCTATTTCGCCAGTGGGGGACCCTCCGGCGTCGGTGTCGCGGTGGGCAATGCCGTGCGGACTTCGCTCGTCGTCGTGGTATCGATAACTCTGCTCGTCTCGCTTGCGATATACGGCGCCAACGGCAACTTCCACCTTGCGGGCTAGGGGGAGAGTCGATGAGAAGCGGCTTGGTGCCCACGCTAGCGGGCCTGGCGACGTTCGTTGCGATTGCGGCGATGATCGCCTTTTCGGTGGGTGCGTTTCGGGGCAGTTTCACCCCATCGGCGCCGGTGACCGTGTTGTCGCCGAGGGCTGGTCTGATGATGAACAACGACGCCCGAGTGACCATGCGCGGCGTCGAGGTGGGCAAGGTCGCCTCGATCGAGGCGCTGCCGAACGGACAAGCCGCCGTCCACCTTGCGATGGATCCGTCCCAGTTGCATCTCATTCCCGCCAATGTGCAAGTGGACATGTCATCGCCGACGGTGTTCGGCGCCAAGTACGTACAGCTGATGCCTCCCGCCGAGCCGTCACCCCAGCCGCTGCACGCCGGACAAGTACTCGACGCCCAACACGTCACCGTCGAAATCAACACGGTTTTCGATCAACTCACAGCCGTACTGTCGAAGATCGAGCCCGCGAAGCTGAATGAGACGCTCGGTACGCTCGCGAAGGCGCTGAACGGGCGTGGCCAGAAGCTCGGCAATGCGCTTGTTGATCTGGACGAGTTTTTCGCCACGGTGAATCGGAGTCTTCCGGCGCTGAGCAACGACCTCGTCATGGCGCCCGAGGTGTTCAACGCGTACGCCGATGCGTCGCCGGACCTCATCAAGATCGTCGCGAATGCGACGCGGTTGAGCCAGACGATCGTCGATGAACAAGATAACCTCGACGCGTTCTTGGTCAGCGTCATCGGCTTGGCCGACATCGGTAACGACGTAATTGGAAGCAACCGACAAGCGCTGACAGATGTGTTGCAGCTGCTGGTACCGACGACCGACCTCACCAACCGATACAACCAGGCGCTGAACTGCGCACTCGCCGGCATTGTGCCGCTGGCCAAGGCGCCGCCCTTGCCGTTGCCCGGTGTTGTCGTATCTGTCAGTTTCACTCTGGGCACCGAACGGTACCGGTATCCGCAGGACTTGCCTAAGGTCGCTGCGACCGGCGGTCCGCAGTGCCAATTGCTTCCGAAGGTGCCAATGGAGGCGCATCCGCCGTTCGTCGTCATGGACGTTGGCGCCAACCCAACGCAATACGGAAATCAGGGCATTCTGCTGAATTCCGACGGCCTCAAGCAGTTGCTGTTCGGACCTATCGACGGGCCACCTCGCAACACCGCACAGATCGGCCAACCAGGATGACGCACGCATGGCGAACGGTCATCAAACTGGGGACCTTTGGGGTCGTGATGGCGCTGTTGACTACCGGCCTGTTCTTCGTCTTCGGTGAGTACCAGACCGGGTCGTCGTATGGGTATTCGGCGGTGTTTGCCGATGTGTCGCGCCTCAAAGGCGGCGATACCGTGCGGGTCGCCGGGCTCCGGGTCGGCACGGTCGACAGCGTCTCGATGCAGCCGGACAAGACGGTACTGGTGAAGTTCGATGCCGACCGCAACATCGTGCTCACCGCGGGCACCAAAGCAGCGGTACGCTACCTCAACCTGGTCGGCGATCGTTATCTCGAACTGATCGACGGTCCAGGATCGACCAGGATGTTGTCGGCCGGGTCGCAGATCCCGGTCGACCGCACTGCGCCGGCGCTTGACCTCGATCTGCTGCTGGGCGGGCTGAAACCCGTTATCCAGGGCCTGAATCCGCAAGATGTGAATGCGCTCTCCTCGTCGCTGCTGGAGATATTCCAGGGCGAGGGCGGAACGCTGGAGTCTCTGTTGTCGAAGACATCATCGTTCTCGAATACGTTGGCCGACAACAACCAAGTCGTCGAGCAACTGATCGACAATCTCAACACGGTGGTGGGCACGATCGCCAAAGACGGAGACAAGTTCTCGCAGTCGGTCGACCGCCTCCAGCGGCTCATCACCGAACTGTCGACCGACCGCGATCCCATCGGTGCCGCAATCGACTCCCTCAGCAATGCGACCGCCTCCCTTGCGGACCTGTTGACCGATGCGCGTCCACCGCTGGCAGGCACAGTTGACCAACTGAATCGGGTGGCGCCCCTGCTCGTTCAGGACCAGGATCGCATAGACGCTCAGTTGCAGAAGACGCCGGACAACCTCCGGAAACTCATCCGGCTTGGCTCGTACGGTAGCTGGGTCAATTACTACATCTGTGGATTGAATTTCCGGGCCACCGATCTTCAGGGCCGCACTGCGGTATTCCCCTGGATCAAGCAAGAAGGGGGGAGGTGTTCCGAACCCTGATGCTTAGATACCACGGAGCCAACCTCATTCGACCGGGATTCATCGGCGTAGTCCTGGTAACACTCGTCATCTTGGTGGGTCTTTCGCCCGACCGGCTGGTGTCGCTGGCGACGGCGGTCAGATACCAAGCGCTGTTCGATGAAGCCGGCGGCCTCGCGGTGGGCAACGACGTGACGGTTTCGGGCATGAAAGTCGGCACAGTGTCGGACACCTCAATGCAAAACGGTTATGCGCTGGTTACTTTCACCGTCCCAGGGAAGATTCAACTTGGGTCGGAGAGCACCGCGCACATCCGGACCGGGACACTGCTGGGGCAACGGGTACTCACCGTGGAATCGACGGGCACGGGCACGATGCGACCAAACGACGTGATACCGGTTTCGCGCACGTCCTCCCCGTATTCACTCACCGAGGCGCTCAGCGACCTAACGACGAACGTCTCGGCCACCGATACCCAGGCGCTCAACCAGTCCCTTGACACCCTGTCGGTGACAATCGATCAGATTGCCCCGCAACTCGGTCCGACGTTTGACGGGTTGACTCGGATATCGCGGTCCCTCAACGACCGAAACCAACCACTGCGTGACCTGCTCAAGAGTGCCGCCGATGTCACGGGCATCCTGTCGGAGCGCAGCCAGCAGGTCAACACACTGATCCTCGACGGCAACGATCTGCTCGGCGTACTGGTTGCGCGGCGGCAAGCGATCGTTCGGCTGCTCGCCAACACGTCTGCACTGTCCAGGCAGTTATCCGGGCTGGTGGCGGACAACGAACAGAAGCTGGCACCGACGCTGGAGAAGCTCAACTCGGTGATTGCGATGCTGGAAAAGAACCGCGACAACATCGCCAAGCTCCTGCCCGGTTTCGCGAAATTCGAGGTCACCCAGGGTGAAACGGTGGCTAGCGGACCCTACTACCAGGCGTACGTCCCGAATCTGCAACCGATGCAATTGCTTCAGCCGTTCCTCGATTATGCGTTCGGGTTCAGAAGGGGCGTCAACGCAGGGCAACCACCCGACAACGCCGGGCCACGAGCAGAGCTCCCGTTCCCGTACAACGGAATTCCGCAGCCATACGAGCAGTGGGGACCACCACGATGAAGCGGAACCGGTTCGTCCAGGGCGTAGCCGCCATCTTGATCGGCTTGATCGTAGCGGCGGTGATCCTCATCGTCCGTGAGACGTTTTTCAGGCCGAAGACGGTCACCGCGTATTTCACCACCGCCACCGCAATCTATCCCGGCGACGAGGTGCGCATCGCAGGCATCAAGGCGGGCAGTGTCGCTTCCATTCAGCCTGAGGGCACTCAGACCAAGGTGACCATGAAAGTGGATCACGCCGTGCTGATTCCGGCCGATGCGAATGCGGTGATCGTCGCTCAGAATCTGGTGGCGTCGCGGTATATCCAGCTCACGCCGCCATACCGGTCGAGCGGCCCAACGATGCGCGACGGAGCGGTGATCCCGATCGAACGGACCGCGGTGCCGGTCGAGTGGGATGAGGTGAAGGCTCAACTCACCCGACTGGCAACGGATTTGGGGCCGACCAGCGATATGTCGACCAGTTCGGTCGGTCGGTTCATCGACAGCTCCGCGAATGCGCTCAAGGGCAATGGTGACAAGCTCAGGCAAACACTGGCGCAACTGTCCGGGGTGGGCCGGATCCTGGCCGACGGCAGCGGCAACATTGTCGATGTCATCAAGAACCTGCAAACCTTCGTCACTGCGCTTCGCGACAGTAACCAACAGATCGTGCAGTTCCAGGACCGGCTTGCCACGCTCACAAGCGTGCTGAACGACAACAGGTCCGATCTAGACGCCGCGCTGACGGATCTGTCAGCCGCAGTTGGCGAAGTTCAGCGGTTCGTCGCAGGAAGCCGGAACCAAACCAGCGAGTCGATTCAGCGGTTGGCCAACGTCACACAAACGGTGGCCGATCACAAGCTCGATCTCGCGAACGTACTTCACGTCGCGCCGAACGCATTCGCGAACTATTACAATTTTTACAATTCCGATACCGGAGACAACGTGGGCACATTCGTGCTCAACAACCTCTCGAGTCCAGTTCAGTTCGTGTGTGCAGCGATCGGCGCCATAGAAAACGCCACTGCGCCCGAAACGTCGAAGCTGTGTGGGCAGTATCTCGGGCCCGCGCTGCGACTGCTCAACTTCAACTACCTGCCGTTTCCTCTCAATCCATATCTGAGCAAATCGATGGACCCGCAGGGCATCGTTTACTCCGAGCCGGATCTGGCGCCCGGCGGTGCGGGGCCGAAGCCATCGCCGCCCGAGATTCCACCTGCCGTGTCGGCTTATACCGGACTGGACGACGATGTCCCGCCGCCTCCGGGGTACGGGCAGCCTCCCGCGGTAGCGCCGGGCTCGACAGCACCAGAGCACTTGCCGGCATCTCCGTCACCTGCGTTGTACCCGGGAGCGCCGGTGCCCAACGTGACCAGCCTCCCGGATATGCTGCTGCCTGCGGAAAGGCCGACATCATGACCGGTTGGCTCATAGCACGTCGACTGACGGTCATAGGTTCCTGCGTCATACTGACCGCGACCGCATGTGCATTCCAGGGCGTGAATTCCCTACCCCTGCCCGGCGCGGTGGGCCGCGGCCCGGGAGCGAGCATCTATCATATCGAGATCGCGAATGTCGGTAGGCTGGAATCAAATTCACCAGTGATGATCGATGACGTCGTGGTCGGCAGCGTCGGCAAGATGACAGTGAATGGCTGGCACGCGAATGTCGAAGTGTCACTCAAACCCGATGTCTTCGTACCGGCCAACGCGGTGGCCACGGTCGGGCAGACCAGCCTGTTGGGATCCGTGCATTTGCAGCTGGATCCTCCGCTCGGCGAGACGCCGCGCGGGCGACTCGAGCCTGGTGCTTTGATCCCGCTGGACAAGTCGTCGACCTACCCCTCCACCGAACAGACCCTGGCAATGCTTTCGGTGGTGGTCAATTCCGGCGGACTCGGGCAAATCGGCGACATCATCCACAACCTCAACGCTGCGTTCTCCGGGCACGAAGCGCAGATCCGGGATCTGCTCACTCAACTCGACACCTTCGTCGGCACGCTGGACGAACAGCGCGACAACATCGTCGCCTCGGTCCAGGCCTTGAACCGGCTAGCCGGCACATTCGCCGTACAACGCACCGTCATCACGGACGCGCTGCGCAAGCTACCACCCGCGCTGGAGGTGTTGATCAGAGAGCGGCCGCGCATAACGGAAGCACTCGACAAGCTGCGTGTCTTCGGCGACACGGCGACCCGGCTCGTCAACGACACTCAGGCCGACCTTGTGAAAAACCTGCAGAACCTGGAGCCGACGATCCGTGCGTTGGCAGACGTCGGACCGGACCTCGACACCGCCATCGCGTACGCGCTCACCCCGTACCCGTACAGCCAGAACCTGATCGACCGAGGTGTAAGAGGGGACTACCTAAACCTGTATGCCGCCGTCGATTTCACGGTTCCCCGACTTAAGCGAACACTCTTTCTGGGCACCCGCTGGGGTCAACTGCACGCGCCTCTGGTGCCGGCGCCGGGGGAGCCGTTTTATCAGCAGTACACCTATGATCCACTCGCGGTGGGCGTGGCGCCCGCGCCACCCGGAGCCGCGCCGCCCGGAGTCCCGCCGCCGCCCAGCGGTCCGCCGCCAGATGGAGCGCCCCTTCCCGCCGAGACGCCGCCGCCGGTGAATTCGGGCGTTGCGCCAGCCGGCGTGTTGCCACCGGCTCCACTGGACACCGGGTCGCTGGCTCCACTGGACACCGGGGGTGGCTGAGTGCTGACGCGTTTCGTCAAGATCCAGCTGACGATCTTCGCCATCGCGGGGACCATCGGTGTGCTGGTGATGGTCTTCTTCTACATGCAGGCGCCGACCTTGCTGGGCGTGGGCCGAATGACCATCACATTGGAAATGCCTGCTGCCGGTGGCCTCTACCGGTTCAGCAACGTCACCTATCGGGGTGTCCAGGTGGGCCAGGTAACCGCGCTGAAGCTCAGGCCTAACGGCGCGGAAGCGACGCTATCCCTCGGCACGGCGCTCAAGATCCCGGCGGACCTGCAGGCCGAGGTGCGTAGCGTCTCCGCGGTGGGCGAACAATACGTAGACCTAAGGCCGCGCAGCGACTCGCCGCCCTACCTTCACGACGGCTCAGTCATCGCCATGCGGGACACCACTATCCCGCAACCCGTCGGGCCGATGCTGGACCGGGTCAGCGCGCTGCTGGGCAGCATCCCCAAGGACAGGCTAAGCGCCTTGCTCGATGAGTCGTTCAAGGGCTTCAACGGGGCCGGCTACGACCTGGGATCGCTGTTCGACTCGGCAGCCACGCTGTCTGGTGACCTCAAACCCGTCGCGGATCAAACCAGCACCCTGTTCGAGGACACCGAGCCGCTCCTGAACTCACAAGCGCAGACCACCGACGCGATCAGGACGTGGGCCCGCAGCCTCGCCGGAGTCACCGAGCAGTTGGTGACAGACGACCCGCAGTTGCGCACCTTGCTCCAAACCGGGCCTGGTTTTGCCCAAGAGGTTTCTCGGCTACTCAACCAAGTCAAGCCCACGTTGCCGGTTTTGCTCGCCAACCTCACCACGGTCGGTCAGGTCGCCGTGACCTATAACGCGTCGTTGGAGCAACTACTGATGCTGCTACCGCCGTCCATTTCGAGTACTCAGTCATATTCCAGTACGAGCAACCCAACCGGTTTTCCCCTCGGCGAGTTCGCTCTCAGTTTGGCCGATCCGCCGGCGTGTACGGTCGGCTTCCTGCCTCCCTCCTCGTGGCGGTCTCCGGCCGATACCACCACGGTCGACACGCCCGACGGGCTCTACTGCAAACTGCCGCAAGATTCTCCAGTCGTGGTGCGCGGCGCGCGGAATTACCCATGCCAGGGGGTGCCGGGAAAGCGTGCGCCGTTCGTCCAAATCTGCGAGAGCGACAAGCCGTACGAACCGCTGGCCATGAGGCAACATTCGCTCGGCCCTTACCCGATCGATCCGAACCTGCTGTCGCAGGGCATCCCACCGGATGACCGGGTTACGCTCGGCGAGAACATCTTCGCCCCGGTTGAGGGCACACCCCTGCCCCCAGGTGCTTCTCCGGCGGGAACGCCTCCCGGTCCGCCCCCGCCACCGTCTGCACCTCCGCCGCCAGAAGCACCTGGAAGCGCCGAAAGTGTTCCGCCGCCCACTGCCAGCGCGCCACCGCCGGACGGTGTCGCGGATCTCCTGCCATCGTCGGCGCCGACGGACGGTCCGCCGCCGCCCGCCGATGCCGGAAGCGGCGTGCTGCCGGCTGCTCCGAGTTCGTTCGAGGTCGGCGCTTCTGGACCCGAGCCGTCGGTCGCGGTCGTCCAGTACGACCCGCGCACCGGTCAGTACTTCGGTCCGGACGGCCAAGCCTATCGGCAGACAGATCTGGCAACGTCGGCTGCGCCCGCGACGTGGAAGGATCTGCTGACCAAGTAGCTTCGAACATCGGGCAGAAGTGCCGCCCATCTTTCGTGAGAATTGCTGCTTGACATAGTATTTCGACGGGCCAAAAAGTAATCAGTTTGTGTCACAACCCATTTAGCCTGTAACCCGTCACCCGATCTTGACCAATTTGAACGGCATCCCTACGGTGAGCCACTGATTCTTGCCGCAAGCGCCGCTCGGACCGGTCGTCTTGTCCTCGCCGATCAAGGTTGTCGAGCCGAGAGAAGTCTGGCCGCTGGCATTCGCTGGATAGAATCTGTATTCCTGAGACCCGGTGTACGCGGTACCGTCGGCGCACGGCTCCCAGTTCGGGATTTCGCGCTTGACGGTCCACTCTTGGTTTGACCTGTGCAGGTCGGCGCTCCATCCCTCGTCGCTGGTGACCCGTCCGGTGCAGTCGACCGGAGTTGTACAGGTCGAGGTGATGGTCCACGTGCTCCTGACGGTCGCCTCGTCGTGATAGCTGTCGTTCGTTTGGGCCCACTCGCCGTTCGAAGTGGCGAGGTAGGTCCCATTCAGGGCGTCGCCATCGGATGCGGTTGCTGGGGCTGCCGTGCCTAGGCCGCCGCCGATTACGGCGGCACCCAACAGAGTTGGTCCTACTATCGCACCGACTGAGCGCATTACGTGCTCCTCAACACGTTACGGTGTCATGAGGTTCATCCCGCCACTTCACCTGTCGTGGTAGCGGCATCCTCAAGGTTGCAGAATAACCCCGTCGCTGCCGGCCCAGCACCGGTTCGAGCAACCAGCGACCGAAACGTTCTCAAGGTGTCGACGGGATGGATCGTCGTTGACCGTTACTGAACGAACTCGACCGTCGATATCTTGAGTTGGCCGCCGTCCCTCTTGAGGGTGATGCTGATTCGCCACGACTCCGGATCCCGCTTTGTGTTGTCAGGATTCGTCAGGTCGGATCTCGCTGCGACAATTACGACCGCCGAGTCGCCGGTCATGGATTTGACTGTTGCGCTGGCCTTCGACTGCTCCATCGTCTTGGTCAACTCGTCTGCGCTCGCTTGCATGTCCTCCTTGAACTTACCCGTGGAGTTGTCGATGACCCGCTGCACATATTCCCTCGCCCTGTATGCATCAACGGGCATCAGCGTCACGACGCTTTGCTGGGCCGCGGCGGAGAACTCAGCGGCGCGGTGTCGTTCACTCAAGACAGTGCCGTGGTGCAACGCCATATAGCTACTCGCCCCGAGCGAGGTGCATTATGAGCACGACGGCTCCGCCGCCCGGCGGAGCGAGGAAAACTGGGACGGTCTGGAATTCAGCGCAATCCCGCGGCAAAGCAGCATATATTTGGCTGATTGGTGGGTCAATTGGCGAACGGAGGGGAGCGTGAAGACGCTGACACTCGGCGTTGCGCTCACGGTAGCTGCGGTCGCGCTCGCGCCCGTTGGCCGAGCCGAGTCGCTTGGCAACTACGAACTCCAGATCGAAGGCCGGTACGACTTCCACACGTGGCTGTGGGCTATGAGTCGATGCGGTGGTTCGCTTGAATCGCCTGAGGGATGCGTCCACGTGCTCGCTATAGCCAGGCCCATAGCGAAGGCGTTCAACTACCAAGGGGATGCGTGGCTCGCCAATGGCCGATACACGTTGACCGTCGATGTTCCCGACGGCCTTCGCTGCGGTGACGTCTACTATGGCCCCGTCATACCCACGCACGACGTCTACTCATGGGATGCCACGACGCTGGCTGGTTCTGTGGACTCCTCGTTCGCAGCGGGCTGCGATGGTGCGCCGCCCGGGACTTATACGTATCCGTTCACGCTGTCGCGCTTATAGATCAGGGAGCACAACGCAGTTCGTGCCACTGTAACCGTTCCCGGAGATGGCAGCGAAGTGCATCCAGTGGGGGTTGACCGCGCCGCTTCGATCGCGTGTTCCGCGACCTGCCCGGTCGGCAGCTCCCGCCATCTTCCCGACCTGCAATCCCGGCGACTTCCCCGCCGATCTACACACCGGATACTTCAATATGTTGTTCTCCAAGCAGTTTCCACTCGACGGCTGTCCCCTGGCTGGGCCGCCGCCCGGTCCAAGAGTGGCACTACGCGTTGAACAAGGACGGCCCCGACACCGCGCGCGGCAGTCGGCCGTTCCCGGGACCGGTATGACCGTGTACGACCTCGCGGCGAGCCTGGCCACCACCGCGACCACGAACCTCTACGGGCAGGTGTGCGGCCTCGTTGCCAGCACGGTCACCGTAAAAAACCCCGGTGTCGACGCGGAGTGCATCGCGGCGTAACTGTTCCACCCCGATCTGTTGGGGCCCTTCGCCGCGTTCTCCAACCCGCTTCGGCCATTCGGAGCTGCGCCACCACGTTGAGGCGATGACGATTCTCGGGCGGGTGGCCAATGTCTTGTTGGTCGGGGGACGCGTCCCCCGATGTCTCACGGTGTGGCCGTCGCCTCGCCGGACTGATGCGTCGCATGAATCATGTTGGGGTGCAAGAACTTCAACCAGGTGTAGGGGTGCTCGGGTGAAGTCGTGCTGCCGAGGGTGAACGTCCGGTCGGTGCGGCGCGCACGCGCGATCGTGGCCAGCCACGTGGCGACGGTGCTGATGCGGTTCTCCACGCCGGTGAGGAATGCGATGTGGATGAGTCCCCAGCCCAGCCAGCCGAAGAATCCGGCGAGTTTGACCGGACCGGCCTGCAGCAGGGCATGCCTCCGGCAGATGTACGCAGATGGTCTTGACGGTGCTTGGGAGGTGCGGTGAAGCCTGAGGATGTAGTTCGCGCTGAATTGAACGCATGGCATGGTCTCGACGTCGACGAGATTGTCAGCCACTTCCATCCTGATGGCGTCTCGGAAAACGTCGCACTAGGCGCCCACCGCGGGCATCACGAGATTCGCGAGACTGTCGAAGGCTACGTCCAGCGCACGGAGGCCGCCGAGTTGAAGCTTCTGAACATCGCGGTCAACGGCAATATCGTGCTGACAGAGCGCGTCGATCACATGATCTATGACGGACACGAGATCGCCGCACGCTGTATAGGTGCCTTCGAGGTGAGCGGCGACAAAATCAAGGCTTGGCGCGACTACTTCGACGTCCCGCGCTGATTCTGCGCCGTCTACATAGTGACTTTCGGCCTCTTTACTCATGCCGATGGACTACAGCGGCGAGCTACCGCGCGTACATAGCGTGACCTCATCAGGTAGTGACCTGTGGCAACAGTGCTTTCAGCTCAGCACGAATTGCTCGCGCAAGCTTGACGAGGAGCAGCTATGAACAACGCACGGCGCTATCTGAGCGCACTGATGATCGGTGGAGTGGCGGCGACAACGGCCTTGGTCGCCTACGCGGCGCCCGCGGGCGCCGAGGGAATCGACGTCGGATCGGGTTGTCCCGCAGACCAAATCGGTAACGCAGCGACAGCGAACGACGGCACGGCGGTTCGGTGTACGGCCGATGAACGGGGTGCCATCCACTGGCTGGCTGACACCGCCGCGATTTCCACCATCGCGACGCTGGAAGCCCAGGGATATACCGTGACGGTGGATCGGGTCGGCGACAATCCACTCGAGAGCTGCGTGGTGACCGAAGTTCACAATGCGGTGACCAACACCGAGCGCGCCGGGTCGGGAGGATCTACCCCCGGTGGGGCCGGGTCAACCGGGAACAAACACGCCACGACCATCGTGGTGTTGAAGAAGATAGATGTGTCCCTGGACTGCACGGGTAGCTAGGTCGGCGAGATCTGGCACACCCCGCGGATCCCTTCTGCGGCAACGGGTCGTCTTGCCGATCGAGCTCAGCCGGCGTCAGCCGCCAGGAGCTGGTTGATCTCGGCCTGGCGAAGCAGAAATCGTCGCTCGTCGAACTTCTTGCGCCGCATCCAGCTGGTCACTTCTGCGTTGCACTTGCTGGTGTTGCATGACCGGCAGCAGGGCACCACGTTGGCGAGAACGTAGCGCCCCCCTCGCGAGATGGGCAGCACGCAGTCCTTCTGCAGCGGTGTTCCCGCGCTGCCGCAGTACGCGCAGCCGCCCCAGGCCGCTCGCAACGCGGCCCACTGCGACTCGGTGAGGTCGTGCACCTTGGCAGCGATGCGCCGCCTGCGACGGCGCGAGTATCTCGTCGCGCGCGCAGGGCTTCGGGACGGCACGGCCAGAATTATCGCGGGTGGTGAAGCGCTCAAGCGTGGTGAAGGTCGGCGTGTCGTGCGCCCAGATATTCGCTACTCGTCCGGATTACCGCGAGGTATCCAGCCCGATGGGGCAGAATCGCGCAGGTGACCACGCCGCCGCCGCCGCAACGTCCAGGGCAGCCCGGTCGGCAGGGCAGAAGCAATCCGCGTCAGGACCCCGCTACGCGAAAACTCGAGCGCCCGGGTAGACCACCGGAACCGCCGACCGAGCAGATCCGTGCGCGCCGACAGCCTCCCGATGCGGCGCCCACCGAGAAGTTCCGATCGCCACCGCCGCCCGTCGGCGGTCGGCCGCCACCTCCGCCACCTGCCGGGAGTCCGCTGCCGCCTCCACCCCCACCTCTGCCGCCCGGTGGAGCTCCGCGGCCGCCTCCCGAGACGCAGCCGCCGCCGGCCAAGAAGCGGCGCGGCAGGGGATTCCTCAACCGGCAGTCGATCATCTTGATTGCGGTCATCATCGTCGCGCTGATGGCCGGCGGCCTTGCAGGTGCCGAACTCTACGCGCGCAACCGCGCCGACGGCGTCCTCGTGGAAGTCGCGGAATGCGTTGTGCAAGACGGCGTCACCATCTCCTACGGTGTGAACCCGCCGTTCCTTTGGCAGCACATCACCGGTCACTACACCAACATCTCCGTCTCCACCGCCGGGAAGCGCGTCCAGGACGCGACCGGGATGACGGCCGACGTGACCGTTTCGGATGTGCGATTGCGCGAAACCGGCGACTCCAAGGGCACCATTGGATCGCTGACCGCGACCCTCTCCTGGAAGTCCTCGGGTATCAAGGACACCCTGGCGGCCAACCTTCCCGCCGTGGGGAATTTGATCACCGGCGTGCGCACCGACCCTGCGGCGGGCACGATCATCGTGGATGCTGGCGAGAACAACGTCACGGCCAAACCCGTTGTCACCGATGGTGATCTCAATCTCAAGGTACTCGACGTCACCGGGCCGCTGCCCAAGGACGGAGTGCAGTCGGCGTTGAACGACTTGACGAAGAAACTGAACGACAACTATCCGCTCGGAATCCACGCCGACAGCGTCGAAGTCACCGACACCGGTGTCGTCGGGAAGTTCTCCAGCCAGAACGCGTCGATCCCCAAAGAGGACGTCAACCCCTGCTTCGCGCGGCTGTAAAGCACCTAGCTAGCGCGCAACGAGACGGAAGACAGGAATCGTGCGGCCGACGGCCGCCGTCTTCACGAGGTAGTCGCTCCAGCCGGCGTAGACCTTTTCGGCGAGTCCGTACAGGCGGGCATGTTCGTCGGGGTCGGTGACCTCTGATGCGATGAACGGCTCGTCGCCGAACTCACACTGAGGATTGGCCTTCAGGTTGTAGTACCACTGCGGATGCTTATCGCCGCCGTAGTTGGAGGCAGTCAGAACGGGGTCGCGTCCATCGTGAAAGTAGGTGAGTTGATGCTCACGTCGCAGACCCGACTTGGCGCCCGTGGTGACCAACGGGGCCGTCGACATTCCGCCGAGGATCCACGGATAACGACCGCCGGTAGCACGGAAGAGCCACGGGTCGACGCGAGAGAACACGTGATGCGCCATGAACTGCCCTGACCGTGAACGGCTGAAGCTTTCCATAGCCGTGTACCAGCGGCTGTGTTTCTTGTGCGGATCCACGTAGTGCAGCGGCATGCGCGGACGATAGCGCCGCGAAACCACCCAAGGATTTGAATCGGCGATTCAGCGATTCGGGAACGCGCTGCCCGCCACCACTTGAATGTGAAGCGGCAGGGTGATGCGCTCCTCGTGATCTTCCAGGCGGACCGTGTAGACGTGCAGCCCGCCGTTGGGCTCGATCGGCAGCGCAATCGGCGGCGTCACCATGAACGCGATCTTGCTCGGCACCGTGAAATACGAGGATCGCGCAGGCGTCCACTGCTGCCCGGACGGGCCCGCCGCGTCGATGTGCAGGCCGAACTGCTTGCCCCGGTCCTGCCGGGTGACGTCGCAGAAGATGACGCAGCGAGTCGCAAACGCCGTCGAACCGTCCGCAACCGTGGTCGAGGTCCAGCACCCGCCGGTCACGTTGAGCATGTCGTCAACCACCTCGGCGTGGTTGGCGAAGAAGGCATTTGTTAGGCGCATAAGGAAAGCTATCGTATCGGCTTGGCTGACATGGCCTACCGGAGCACCACAGCAATCTCGTCGCCGAGTCTGTATCCCTCCGTCAGCGGCAGCGAATCGCCGCTCCAGAACTTGCCGGGGTCGAACCAGCTGGAGTGCTTCTCGGTCACCAGCAACCCCATTTCCTCGTAGGTGATCGCGACGGTCTCGGCGCAGTACGCGGTTTCCAACCCGACCTTGCGCTGGTCGGCCCTCCTGCGTCGAGCAGACTCGCGAACCTTCTTGTCCAAGAACGGGATACCTCTGGTCCAGTCGCTCGCCGTCGGTACCCGGCCGCGAAACCACCGTCCCGTCAGCCGCGCGGTGCTCGGGAACGGTGTGCCGTCCATCCGCGCGATGACGCGTAGCACCTGGTCTTCCTGCTCGCGTGTGGCATATGGGTGGAGCTGACGTAACCAGCAGCGCTGCCCGTAGTTGACGATCCAGCGCTCGACCGCGGCCCGCGCGTCGTTGAGCTGAACACCGCGGTGGTTGGTGCCCGTCCACATGTCGGTGAGCTTGTCGCCGAGTTCGGCATGCCACATCAACGGCGGCATGTCGTCGATCGCGACGGTCATTCCGACATGGTTGACCGGGGCGTTGGTCATGGCCTGGATCGCGCGATCCGGGCGCGAGGCGCCGCGGAACAGCCAGATATCGCCGGTGCGGGTCTCGTCGAGGGCGCGCTGGAGGGTGACCGTGTTCGCATCCACCTCGGCAGCTTAGGCACACTGACAAACATGCACAGCATCTGGAAGTGGGTCGGAATGGCCGGCGTGGCCGGAGTCGTCGCCGGTGGCGCGCTGGTCGCACGCGATCAGCGGCGCCGCAACGCCTACACCCCCGACGACATCCGTGCCCGGCTGCACCAGCGGCTGGCCGAGTCCGAGCAAAAGAAATAACGCCGGGGGCGGCTCACCGGAGTGGATAGGTGACAGTCTTGCCGACCCAAGCTATGCCGATCCCGATGCCGATTCCGCCGACGGTGTCCCAGAAGCCAGACTTCGGGGCGGGCGCCGGCTGCGGCTGCTCGCCGTCCTCGGGGAGATGCACTTTCGTCGTCGTCTGATCGGGGAAGCGCCTGATCGATCGAGGCCCGGGCGCAAGGGTAGGGCCGTCGGTGACTACGCCACTGCGAACAGGCGATGTGTGCCCGTGAAGCCCTTCAGCTCGACATCGCGGCCGTCGTCGAATGCGATGTCGTCGCGGCCGTCGACCGACTCCCGCACCGGTTCGCTCACCAGGGTCTGGCCGCCGTCGGCCTGGGCGGCGACCCTCGCCGCCATCGCGACATTGCGGCCGAACAGGTCGTCGCCGCGGCGCACCGACTTACCCGTATGAATCCCGATGCGTACTCGAATACCGTTGGGCCGCTTGCTGAGTGCGCGTTGCACGTCGATGCTGCACCGCACCGCCTGCTCCGGTTCGGCGAAGGCGACCATGAAGCCGTCACCCTGACTCTTCACAACATGGCCGTAATGGCTTTTCACGTACCGTCGGATCATCTTGTCGTGCCTGCCGATGAGCCGGACCCACGCTCGATCGCCAATGCGCTCGTTGAGCGCCGTTGACTCCTCGATGTCGGAGAACAGGATCGCCACATCCCCGTCGGGGGCAAGCCGGGCCAGGTCGGGCCGCTCCACTTCGGCCCAGTCGGCGAGGTCCTCGATCGACGAGCGGACCGCAGCGCCGAAGCCCTCCTTGCGGATGATGTTCGCGGTCTGCCACATGGTCTTGACGGCCTCTCGACCGCCTGACAGCAGCATGTTGCGGGCGTCGACGCGTTCGCGCAGCTCGTCGGCTTCGCGACGGGCGCGGGTGAGCAGCACCCAACCGACGACGAGCGCGACGGCCTCCGCGACGGCGACGACCGCCAGGGCATAGAAGCCGAACTGCATCCCGGTCACCGGTCAAGTATTGGATGCTGGTCCCGTGAAGCCGCAGGCGCCCTACTACGAGAGCCGGTTCATCCGCGCGAACGATCCCGATGGGGCGCGGGCGCTGTGGATGCGCTCCACGCTGCTGCTGCCGACCGAGGGTGCGCCCGTCGCCGACTCCTGGGTGATGGTCTTCGACCCCGACGGGTCGGGTAACCGGGCACTCAAACAGCCGTTTCCGATCGATCAGTCCGACTACCGGTACGACACCTGGACCGCCAGGATCGGCGCGACGTCCATCGACGACCGGTCGGCGTGCGGGTCGGTCGGCGGCGCGGGCCGGTCGGCGCAGTGGGACCTGCGGATCACTCCCGGCGACGAGGCGCCGGTCAAACTGCTCACCGACCGCGGGTACAAGGCCAAGTTCCCGACGGCCAAGACGATGGTTCGTCACCCGCTCGCGCGCTTCGACGGCAGCGTCGAACTCGACGACGTCCGCTTCCAGGTGGACGGCTGGACCGGCAGCGTGAACCACAACTGGGGCCGCCGCCACACGCCCGCCTACGCGTTCGGTCAGGTGTGCGGGTTCGACGGGGCACCCGAATCGAGCCTGGAGATCGTGACCGCGCATGCCGCTGTCGGTCCCATCTCCCTGCCCGCCGCCACGCTTCTCGTGCTCCGGCACGACGGCCGAGAGGTGGCCGTGCGCTCGGTGCTCGCGACGCGCCACACGCGCGCCGAGTACCGGCCGTTCAGCTGGTCGTTCGGCGCCCGCGTGAACGACGTGACCGTGGACGGCGAAATCACCGCGGAGCCGAGCGACGTGATCGGGCTGACGTACACCGACACCGACGGAGAGTCGAAGTACTGCTACAACTCGGCGCTCGCTACCTGCCGTATCCGGTTGTCCGGCAGCGGGATCGCGGCAGCCGAGCTCACCGCCACCCGGCGCGCGATGTTCGAGATCCTGACCGACACCCGCAACGCCGATGTGCGGCTGTTGGCCTAGTTTTCCCCGCGAGCTGGGCCCACACGCAAGTAGGGGAACGCGAACTCCCCCTTTTTGCCCCGGATTTGGGGGTTTTTGCGTCTGCTCGCCGGGGAGAGTGAGGCGAGGTAAATCAACCCTGCCAGGGCGGCCGACCCGATGGTGCTCAGGTCCACGCCACCGGCGATGTCGGCCAGCGGTCCGACGTAGAGCGTGGTGTTCACCGTCAGCATCCCGAACGTGGCGCCGACCACCCACGCGATGACGGCAGGCAGGTGCCAGCCGCCGGTGAACCAGTACTGGCCGCCACGCCTGCCGTGCGCGAACGCCTGAAGGTCAACGGGATCATAGGTTTTCGTGCGCAACGCTCCGATGGCCAGGATCGCCACCCATGGCGTGATGACGGCATTGAGCGCGACGGTCATTGCGGTGACCGAGTCGATGGCGTCGAACACGAACACGCCGACGTACAGCAATGCGATGGCGACCGCGGCGGTGATGATCGTGGTCTGCGTCCGCTTCAGCCGCGGCGCAAGTCCCTCCAGGTCCAGCCCGCTGGCGTAGACACACAGCACGCCCTGGCTCATTCCGCCGAACAGCGAGATCACCACGATGGGCAGCACATACCAGGTGGGGGAGGCGGCGACGAGGTCGTCGATATAGGAGTCGGTCGGGTTGGCGAACGTCAGGGCGGTGAATGCGCCGAACAGGCTTGGCAGCAGCACCCCGATGAACATCCCGATTCCGAGCGCTGTGCAGATCTGCTTGTCGCTGAACCGAATTGACGAGATGCGTCGCGTGTAGTCGCCGATGGTCGGCCCGTAGGAGATCGGTGCGGCCGCGAACAGCACCGCCGACAGCGCCCAGGTCTGCCAGAAACCGCCCAACGCATACTCGCCGCCCGAAGCGCCGGGATCGAAGCCGCCTGCGAATGCGAGCACCCCGAGGATCAGCAGCACGCCGACGACGGGCACGACGACCTTCTGGATGGCAACGATGGTGGCGTGGCCGTAGAGCGCGACGGTCACCATCAGCGCGGCCACCGCGGCATAGGCGACGGCGTGCACGATGTCGCTCTCCGGCGTGCCGAGCAGGCGGTGTCCCGCGGCGACGAGGGCGTCACCACTGGTCCACACCGTGACCGCCGCGAAGGCGAGGGCGATCGCCAGGGCCAGGCCGGATCCGATGAACCTGCCACGGATGCCGAAGAAGGCGCCGCTGGAGACGGTCATGTTGGTGCCGGTGCGCGGTCCGATGATCGCGGTGGGCAGCACGGCCAGGGTGCCGACGGCGATGCCGACGGCCATCGAGGTGACCGTCTGCCAGAAGCTCAGGCCGAACAGGATCGCAAAGGCACCGAAGACGACGTTCGTCCAGGTCAGGTTCGCGCCGAGGAACACCGCGGACAGGTTGCGCGGCCCGGAGTCACGGGCGTCCTCGGGCAGGTATTCGACGCCTGCGGCTTCGATCGCGCCGACGCGGTCCTCGGTGGGGTCGGCCGCTGGCGCGGGCAGTGTTGCGGTCATGAGCTGCTCGATTCGACTTGTTGATGGGTAGTTCAATAGTGTTGATGTAGTGTTCAATAAGAATCGGGATTCGTCAATAGGAGGATGAGAATTGACCGTCCACGCCGCTTCCTCGCGCGAGCGCTCGTCAGTCGAGATGCGCGACGCCAAGCGAAAGCTGCCCGCCGAACGCCACGGCGAGCTGCTGGCCAAGGCCGTCGAGATCAGCGCCGCCGAGGGCCTTTCCGCGGTCACCCTGCGTCGTGTGGCCACCGACCTCGGCGTGACACCGGGCCTGGTCAGCCACTATTTCTCGTCCGCGGAGCAGCTCATCACCGCGGCGTTCAGGACGGCCGCGGCCGCCGACCTGGCGCAGGCGCGGTCGCGGGTAGACGTCGCCGAGACACCGACCGCGAAGATCGACGCGCTGATGGATTACGTGCTCGACGAGTCCAGTGAGGACGCCAGCGCCCTCTGGTTGGACGCGTGGAGCCTTGGCAGGCGCAATGTCGCGTTGGCCGGCGAGGCCAACGCGTTGACCGACGAGTGGCTCGAAACCATCGCCGACATCGTTGCCTCCGGCGTCAGGTCCGGGGAGTTTCAGGTGGCAGACGTCGACGTCGCGGCGCGGCGCCTGTTGACGATGATCGACGGGCTCGGCGCGCAGATGGTGGTGCGCGCTGTTCCGTCCGACGAAGCCAAGCACATCGCGCGGTCGTATTTGACTTCCGAACTGGCCATCGACAGGCGGGATTGAGCGAACCCGTTAATTGCGTCGTCAATTACCGGCCTTGTCTGCGGTCGAGCCCTATGCTTAGCGCATAAAACCGTCCATGACCGGCGGAGGGGTGCATGGCCTGGTCGGAGGCAGTGAAATGAGGGGCGATCTGCTCACGGGGCGCGACAGCGAACTGGGCGTGATTCGTCGTGCGCTGAGCGGGGCGGGCAACTACTGCGGTGTCGTGATCTGTGGTGCAGCCGGTGTGGGCAAGACCCGACTCGCGCGAGAGGTGCTGACCCGCGCCCAAGCCGCAGGCGAGCGGACGAACTGGATCACCGGAACCGAGTCGGCCCGCCCACTACCACTCGGCGCGTTCACGGGATCCATCACCGAAACGGCGCCAGGGTCGATGCCCGATGTCGGCCGTCTCATCAATTCCTTTGTCGCCCAGCAGCGTCAGGGCAAGGTGTTGATCGGGGTGGACGATGCGCACCTTCTCGACGGGTTGTCAGCCCACGTCGTGCACCAGCTTGCGCAGACCCGCGGGCCGCGGCTGGTCGTCACCTTGCGTACCGGCGAGGCCGAACCCGACGCCGTGACGGCCCTGTGGAAGGACGGCCTGCTGGCCCGCCTCGACCTGGAACCGCTGTCGGAGGCCGGTACCCGCAGCCTGATCGAGTCGACCCTCGACGGGGCGGTAGACGCCCGTAGTGCGCAACGGTTCTGGAAGCTCACGGGCGGAAACGCCTTGTTCCTTCGGCAGCTGCTGACGGATCAGATCACAGCAGGGCGGATGCGGCAGGTCGCCGGGGTGTGGATGTGGGACGACCGGGTTGCGGTGTCCCAGAACATCACCGACATGGTCGGGCGCCAACTGGGCGAGCTCTCCGAGGGTGTGGCCCTCGTGGTCGACACGTTGTCGCAATGTGAGCCGCTGGCCGTCGACGTGCTGTGCAACGTGGCCGACCGTTCCGACCTGGAAGCCGCCGAGCAGATGCGGCTGGTCACCGTCGAGCGCTCCGGCAACGAGCGCATGGCGCGGTTGGCGCATCCACTCTTCGGCGAACTCCGACGGGCCGGTGCGGGCGAGATGTATCTGTCCCGGATTCGGGGCAAGCTGGCGCAGGGACTCGGCGAAAAGGCCGACGCCGACATGCAGTCGACCGTGCGGCGGGCGCTGCTCACGCTCGAGTCGGACCTGGCCCCCGACCCCGAACTCTTCGTCGATGCCGCGCGCTTCGCGATGACGCTGCTGGATCTCGATCTGGCGGATCGATTCGCCGCCGCTGCGGTGGCCGCGGGAGCCGCTGAGGCGCCCGGTGTCCAGGTGATGAACCTGGTGCTTCGTGGTCGCGGCGACGACGCCGAGAAATTCCTCAAGGAGATCACCTCCGATTCCAGTGAGGACACCCACCGATGGTCGACCGTGCGAGCGGCCAACCTGATCTGGACACTCGGCAGGCCCGCCGACGCCGCGGCCATCCTCGATGACCTTGCCGCGGGTCCCGAGTCGCCGACCGAACAAGCTTCGCGTGTGGCGGTCGAGGCCTGCGTCGACGCCGTTTACGGCCGCTGCGAGCTGGCTGCCGAGAAAGCCACTGCCGCACTGGATTCACAGCAGCTCGGCGACTTTCACGCCATGATGGCCGCGTTCGCGCTGGTGATGGCGCTCGGCGCGCTCGGTCGCGGCGATGAACTCGCCGCCGTCGCCGATCGAGCGCTCGATCGCGCGTCGACGTCCTTCCAGACCGCTCATCTGCGGTTCTGGTTCGGTGGTGTTTTCGCCCGCGCCTGCAGGCTGACGGGCCGCATCGACGACTGCGCGAAGGTCGCCAAGCTGATGGCCGACTCGGTGAACGATGTTCCCGGGCTGGCCTACGCCAACCTTGTCTTCCTGCTCGGCCAGTCCGACCTGATGCGCGGAGACCTGCCCGGTGCGGTCAAACTCCTCCACGAAGCACTCGCGGGAGTCGAACATCACGGCATCACAACGGGTTTGCGGCCCGCGACCTGCTTCGCGCTGACCGAAGCGCACGCCAAACTCGGCGAATCGGCCGAGGCCAATGCGGCGCTCGAAGAAGCGCGGGCGAACGTGCCGGACACCTACGTGTATATGCACACCGCCCTCGCGGTTGCGACCGGATGGGCACTGGCGGCAGGCGGATACCTGTCCGACGCAGTAGCGGCGGTACGCGATGCTGCGGCGAAGGCGCGCGACCGCGGTCAGCCGACACATGAGTTGGCCTGCCTGCAAGTGGCGGCGCAGTGGGGGGACTCCTCCATGTCGGAGCGGGCGCGCGAGCTCGCAGGCGAGTTGTCGCTGCCGTTGGCCGATGCCGTTGCCCGCCATGCCGAATCGCTTGCGGCCAAGGACGGCGAAGGTCTGCTCGCGGCATCGAACGACTACCGGGCGATCGGCGATCGCGCCGCTGCCGCCGACTCGGCCGCACAGGCGGCGGTGGCCTTCTCCCAGAGCCAGCAACGCAGACGACGGCTGTACGCCGCCGCGATAGCCCAGGGACTGTCCGATGAATGTGGTGGCCTGAGTACACCCGCCCTGCGCAGCCCGACGGGTCATCCGCTGACCGAGCGACAGCGCGAAATTGTCGAACTGGCCGTTGCGGGCATGTCCAACAAGGACATCGCCAAGAAGCTATTCATGTCCGTCCGCAGTGTGGAGGGCCACCTGTACCGCGCCTGTCAGCGCGTCGGCGCCAATTCGCGCGAGGAGCTGGCCGCCATCATCCGGAAGGGCCCCGCCGCAACGGAATAACCGCGGGCCACCTTCTCCAGCTCGCGCCTCGAGACCAGCGCTAGAAGCCTTCGGTGAGTACCCGGTCCAGCGTGTCGACATAGAAGTCGGCGGCCTCGACGTCGATGCACAGCGGCGGCTTGGTCTTGAGGATGTTCATCCGATCGCCCGTCGGCTGGATGACCACACCGAGTTCGAGCATTCGGTCGCAGATCGCCGCGGTCTCCTCGACGGCCGGTTCGAGGCTGTCCCTGTCGCGGACCATCTCGACGCCCAGATACAACCCGATGCCGTGCACAGTGCCGATGATCGGGTGTTTGTCCTGCAGCGCTTGCAGTCTCGCCTTCAAATGAGCGCCGACGGTGGCGGCGTTCTGCTGCAGTCCTTCGTCGCGGAGCGTATCGAGGACGGTGACGCCGATCGCGCAGGACAGCGGGCTCCCGCCGGTGGACGAGAAGAAATAGCCCTGGCTGGAGAACCTGTCGGCGACATCCCTGCTGGTGATCACCGCGCCGAGCGGGGACCCGTTGCCGGTCGACTTCGCGACGGAGACGATGTCGGGGATGACGTTCTGCTGCTCGAATCCCCAGAACCAGGTGCCGAGCCTGCCGTAGGCGACCTGCACCTCGTCGGCAATCGCCAGCCCGCCGCCTGCGCGGACCGCCGCGTAGACCTGCTCCAGGTAGCCGTCGGGCAGCGCCATGCCGCCCGCGTTGCCGTACACCGGCTCCGCGATGAACGCGGCGGGTGCCCGGCCGCCGGCGATCAGGCCCTCGATCTGGGCCACCGCCTCGCCCGCGTACCGGACGGCATCGGCGCCGCGGAACTTGCCGCGGAAGCTGTTGGGCGATTCCACCGTGTGCACCCAATCCGGCCGGGTGGCAAGGGCATTCGGATTGTCGGCCATGGAAGTCGAGACGGCGTCGGTGGCATACGTCCACCCGTGATATGCCTCCCGCACCGCTACCACATCGCGTCTACCGGTGGCCGCCATCGCCAGTCGTAACGCCAAATCGCTTGCTTCCGAACCGGAATTCACCAGGAACACGGTGTCCAATGGGTCGGGCAACATGGCGGCCAGCCGCTCGCTGAACTCGACAACGGCCTCATAGTTGAAGCGCGAGTTCGTGTTCAGCCGCCGCAGCTGTCGGGCCGCGGTTTCGGCGACCCGCGGATGGGCGTGGCCCAGCACCGTGACGTTGTTGACCATGTCGAGGTAGGCCCGGCCTGCGGTGGACATCAGGTGGTGCCGCCAGCCCCGTTCGATCTGCGGCGGTCTGGCGTAGTAGTGCTCCTGTACGCGCGCAAAGCTTTCGTCCCGTCGTGCCAGCAGGTCGTCGACGCGCCGCGTTTTGGACACGGCGGGCAGGCCGAGCACTTGGCGTGGATCACGGGTCAGCGCCAGCCATCCTCTCGACAACTCCGCGGTTGTCAGCCGGGGTGCGGGCGGGGCACCGACGGGCCGCACGCCGACTTCGGCCCATCGACCCGACGGGGCGTCGGCAACCGGGTCGCCCGCACGCAGCCGGGTGCCGACAGTCGCAACCGGCGTGACACCGGAAAGGGTCAGTTCGTGGTCACCGCCACGGAGCGTGATGCTGTCCGCACCGCGGTCGACCACATCGCCGTCCCACGGCGCAACGGCGGTCGTGTCCGCGGCGGGCCAGAGGCCGATACCGGTCGGCACCACGTCGGGACTCGTCTGGCTCAGCGGCATGGCGCGGCTCAGCCGGGGCTGGCCGAAACGCGTGACCACCATATCGGCGCCGTCATCGACCGCCTGCCTTGCGAGTTCGTTTTCGAGGTCGGGGCGCAGCCAGCCGCCAGGGACGAACGCCGAGTCGAATGCATCGGACTGCGTCGACAGATCGAGCGTCACCACCCTGGCCGGATCGATGCCGCGCACGAGCGGGGTGTCGACGAGGACGCCGGCCGGCTCACCAGCCAGTCCGAGGTCCGCCTTGATCACTGCGGTCATCACGTCGATCGGGATCGACGTGGCCTGCTCGAACATCCGAATCTCGCCGCCGGTCTGCTCGGTGACGTAGGCGTTGTCGGGGTCGAGCGCGGCCTGCTGTGCCCCGCTGACGATCAACACCGCGGTGCGGAGCACGAGCAGCGGCCACAGGACCTCGGCCTCCTCGGCGCTCAACGGCCGGACAGCGTGAAACGCCCGTATTCCCGGCAGGATCGAGGTCGGATCGGTGCCCGCGTGGCCGAGCACCGACGACACCGTGATCGCCAACTCGGACACCGCCCAGGTGTGCGAAAGGTCGCCGAAGTCGATGACGCCGTCGGGGTGGGGGACCCCGCCCACGCTGCGTGTCACGATAACGTTGGCGTCCGTCAGATCGAGATGCGTCGCCTGCCGCGGCAGCCGCTCGGCGAGCGGGCCTATCCGCGCCCATGCGGCCGCAGCGGATTCCTCGACCCTCGCCCGTCGCGACGCGTCGGCGACGTGGGAAAGCAGTTGCGCCACAACGTCGGCGCCGTAGCGCAGGTCCCACTGCAGGGCGCGGTCGAGCCCGGGATGAGTGAACCCGGCCAGCGCGCGACTGACGCGGCCCGCCACCTCGCCGAGGCCCGCGACGGCCGCAGGGGGCAGGTAGCCGGATTCGAGCAGAGTGCCGCCGGGCAGGTATCGCAGCAGCCGCACGTAGGCGGTCTTGTCGAGCAGTCCCGTTATCACCGTGCATTTGTCGCCCGCGACATTGCGCAGTGGAACTGCGATGCGCAGCGACGGGTCGGCGTCGGCGATGAGGTCGGCCGCCGCGTCCTGGGCGTCCAATTCCGTTGCGTTGAAAGCGGGATTGGCGATTTTGAGTACCCCGACGATGTCGTTGTTGGCATCCGACATGATGAAGTTGCAGTCTTGGTTGCTGCCCAACAGCTTCGCCCGCGCCGTCATCCCGTAGTGCTGCGCGACGATCTGCTCTGCCTGCGCTTCGGTGACCTGAGGGCCGGGCAGCTCAGGTTCTTCGAGGAAGTTGAAGCCGACGGTGCGGCGTGGCGTGCTCACCGGTCGACGAACTGCACCACGACTTCACTGAACGCGTCGTTGTCGTCGCCAGCGGCGGTGTGCCCGGCATCGGACAGCTCGACGAACTCGGCGTGGCGCACCGTTTCGAGGAAATGCTTCACGCCCTCCTCGCTGACGACATCGGAGAGCTTGCCGCGGATGAGCAGGATCGGAATCTCGAGGTCGATGGCGGCCTGCTCGAGTTTCTCCTCTCGGACGAACGAGTCGTCGAGGGGCTTGGTCAGAAACGCCGGGTCCCAATGCCAGAACCAACGCCCATCGCGGAAGCGCAGGTTCTTCTTCAGGCCCTCCGGGCTGCGCGGCTTCTTCCGGTACGGCAGATATGCCGCCACCGCCTCGGCGGCGTGTTCCAGCGACTCGAAGCCGTGCAGGCCGCTGGCCATGAACTCGCGGATGCGGGCGCTGCCGTGCTTCTCGTAACGCGGGACGACGTCGACGAGCACGAGCTTCGTCACCTTCTCGGGGCCAGCCTCGTCGGCGGCGAGAATGCCCGTCATCCCACCCATGCTGGCACCGATCAAGATGACAGGACGACCGATCTGGCCGATCACTTCCAGCGTGTCGGCGCACAGCGCGTCCACCGAGTAGTTCGCGTCGGGGGAGCGGTCGCTGTCGCCGTGGCCGCGGGAGTCGAGCGCAACCACGTGCAAACCCTCGTCGGCCAGGATCTGACCGGTGTTCTTCCAGGAATGCCGGTTCTGGCCGCCACCGTGCAGGAAGAGGACGGACGGCCGGTCACCGGCTCTCGAGCCGGTGCCCGATGTCGCCGCCGTTGCGGATTCGCGGTTCCACTCGTCGGCGATCAGGGTGAGGCCGTCGGCGCCCCGAAACTCCACCGTGTGCAGTTCGCTCTGCCCAGCGCTCACAGACGTCCTCTCAGGCCTTCTCCCCGCGATCACGTTACCCAGCGGAAAATCGCCCCTTTTCCGGTGGTGACCAATCGGCGCCGGATGCCCTCCCTACAATCTGCGATCGTGCAGCCTGATTCTCCGAACGTCGATGATCGCCAGGGCATCATCGACGCTGCCTATGGCTGCCTGTACGAGCCGCACAGCGGCCCCGTTCCGGTGGCCGCGATCCTCGAGCGCGCCGGACTGTCTACGCGGGCCTTCTACCGCCATTTCTCCTCGAAGGACGAACTGTTTCTCGCGATGTTGCGGCAGGAGGCGGATGCCCTGGCCGGGCGGTTGGACCGCATCACCGACGGAGTGCCCGGCGGCCCGGCCGAACAGCTCGCGGCGTGGGTCGAGATGATGTTCGACCTGGCGTACGACCCGCAGCTGCGCATGCATCTCACGGTCATCGACTCAGACGAAGTCCGCGCCGCCAAGGGGTACCGCGAGACCCGTGAGCGTCTGCACGCCGAACGGGAACGCTCGCTGGCACGTGTCCTTCAGCGCGGCCGCGACGAGGGGTCGTTTCCACTGGCCGAGCCGGAACGGGACGCCGTCGCCATCAGCGCCGTCGTCAGCCGCGAGCTGACGATATCGGCGCCCGGCGACGCAGAGGATCTGCAGCGCGCACGGGCCCGTGTCCTCGACTTCGCGCTGCGGGCACTCGGCGCGAACAAACCCGATAGATGAGTTTGGCGGGCCTGCGGGGTCTGCATTGAATAACAGCGGACCGATACGGGCTGACCTGGCAGATCGTGCCGGATCGGTTGTTCGAGCTGACCAACGACCCGGATCCGGCCCGCGCCGCCGCCACCACCAAGGCGATGCTCGGCATGCGGAAGATCGTCATCGCCGAGTTGGAAAAGGCGAGCGCCGACGCGTGAAGAAGGATTAACGTCCTCAATACGCTGATAAACGAATCTCGGCTTCCTGCCGTGTGTAAGTTCAGCCCACAGCCTCGAGCAGCCGGGGCTGTTGGAAGGGACGGCGGCCGATGTCGGTGAGGAGCATGCGGAGAGGGTTCCGCTGATGGTCGCGTCCACCGTAATTGCCAAACCGGTGCGCGCCTTCGGCGGCTTCTACGCGATGGCGCTCGACACGTTCGTGCTGATGTTCAAGCCGCCCTTTGCATGGCGCGAATTCATCTCGCAAGCTTGGTTTGTCGCGCGGGTGTCGATCGTACCGACGCTGATGTTGACGATTCCGTACACGGTGCTGCTGACCTTCATTGAAAACATCCTGCTGACCGAGATCGGTGCCTCCGATTTCTCCGGAACCGGGGCCGCGCTGGGCACGGTGCGTCAGATCGGGCCGATCGTCACGGTCTTGGTGGTCGCAGGCGCCGGCGCCACTGCCATGTGTGCCGATCTGGGCGCGCGGACTATTCGTGAGGAGCTCGACGCGCTACGGGTGATGGGCGTCAATCCCATTCAGGCGCTTGTCGTTCCCCGCGTGCTGGCCGCCACCGTCGTATCACTGGCGTTGTCCGCCACGGTGATCCTCGTCGGCATCTCCGGCGCCTACTTCTTCACCGTCTACATCCAGCACGTCTCACCGGGTGCCTTCGCGTCCGGCCTGACCTTGATCATCGGTGGCACCGACGTGACGATCGCCCTGATCAAGGCCGCGTTGTTCGGGCTCTCCGCAGGCATGATCGCCTGTTACAAAGGCATCTCCGTCGGCGGTGGTCCGGCCGGTGTCGGCATCGCGGTGAACGAGACCGTGGTGTTCACCTTCATGGCGCTGTTCGCCATCAACATCGTCGCAACGGCGGTCGCGATAAAGGTGACGCTGTGACGGTCTCCAAGCCCCACTCCGAGTTCCCGTGGCTGAAAGGCCAGTTTCGCCGCGTAGCTGACCCCTGGAACCGGATCGGCATGCAGACGAAGTTCTTCGGCCGAACACTGACCTCGATCCACTATGCGTTCACCGACTACCGAGTCGAACTGATCCGAAATATCGCGCAGATGGGGCTGGGGGCAGGCGCGCTGATGATCATCGGAGGAACAGTCGCGATCGTGGGCTTCCTCACGGTGACTACCGGCGCACTGGTGGCAGTACAGGGCTACAGCGACTTCTCCGAAATCGGTGTAGAGGCCTTGACGGGATTTGCCTCGGCCTTCTTCAACGTCCGACTGATCGCGCCGGCCACCACCGCAATCGCGCTTTCCGCCACCATCGGCGCCGGCGCCACCGCACAGCTCGGTGCCATGCGGATCAGCGAGGAGATCGACGCGCTCGAGGTGATGGGTATCCGCAGTGTCGCCTACCTGGCCTCCACGCGCGTCATCGCAGGCCTGCTCGTGGTGATTCCGTTGTACTGCATAGGAGTCCTTGCGTCGTTCTGGGCGGCGCGTTTCGGGACCACCGTCCTCTACGGCCAGTCGACCGGCGTGTACGACCACTATTTCAAAACGTTCCTGAACCCGACCGACTTGATTTGGTCGTTTGTTCAGAGCATCGCCCTCGCGGTGGTGATCATGCTGATACACACCTATTACGGTTTCACCGCGACGGGCGGGCCTGCCGGGGTCGGCGAGGCCGTCGGGCGTGCGGTGCGTAGCTCGCTGATCTTCTCGGCTTTCGTCCTCGTCATGATCTCGCTGGCCGTATACGGCCAGTCGGGCAACTTCAATCTGGCGGGTTAGCCGTGGACGATAAAGAGACCGGTCTGCACCCCGCCTGGTACACGCTGATCCTGCTGGTGATCCTCGCCGTCTCGATCTGGCTGACGTACGCATTGTTCACGGGAAGCTTGAGGTCCGTCGTACCCGTCACGTTGACGTCCGACCGCTCCGGTCTCGTGATGGAAACGAACGCCAAGGTGAAACTGCGTGGCGTGCAGGTCGGACGGGTCTCCGCGATCATGGGCGGGTCCGAGCCGGTGGCGTTGACGCTGGAGATCGACTCGGACAAGGTCAAGTTCATCCCGGCGAACGTCGAGGCCCAGATCCGAGCCACCACGGTTTTCGGCGCCAAGTTCGTTGACTTGGTCTATCCCAGTGACCCCAGTTCGCAGCGGCTGGACGCGGGGCAGGTGCTGAAGTCACGCAACGTCACCGTCGAGGCCAACACTGTTTTCCAGAACGTGGTCAAAGTGCTCGATCAGATCGACCCGGCGAAGCTCAACAGCACGCTTTCGGCGCTCGCCGAGGGCGTGCGCGGTCAGGGCGAGCTGATCGGACAGGCCACCACCGACGCCAACCAGGTTCTGCTCGAGCTGAATCCGCGCAACGAAACGATCCGCTCGGACTTCCGCGCGCTCAAAGGGTTCAACGACGCCCTGAGTCCTGCGGCACAGGACATCCTGGCCACACTCGATGCGGCGAGCACGACGAGCGTGACGGTCGCCAACAACGCCGATCAGCTGGATGCCTTGCTGCTGTCCACCATTGGGCTCTCCAACGCCGGCATCGAACTGCTCGCACCCAACCAGGCCAACCTCATAAAGGCCATCAACGTGCTCGAGCCGACGACCAATTTGCTCTATAAGTACAACCCCGAGTACACCTGCCTGCTCGTCGGCGCGAAGACCCTGCTGGACACGGGCGGCTACGAAGCGCCAGGCGGCAACGGGCGAACACTGGTGCTGGACACCTCACTGACGCTCGGAGACGACCCGTACCACTATCCGGACAACCTGCCGGTCATCGGCGCCAAGGGCGGACCTGGCGGCAAGCCGAGTTGCGGCTCGCTGCCCGATGTCGCACAGAACTGGCCGGTGCGCAATCTCGTCACGAACACCGGGTTCGGCACCGGTGTGGACTGGCGGCCCAACCCCGGCATCGGGTTCCCGGCCTGGGCCGACTACCTCCCGGTCACCCGAGCGGTGCCGGAGCCGCCGAGCATTCGCAATCTGTTCGGCGGGCCCGCACCGGGACCGATTCCGTATCCCGGTGCCCCGGCCTACGGTGCCGACCTGTACGCGCCGGACGGCACCCCGCTCTGGCCGGGACTGCCGCCCGCGCCTCCGCCGGGCGCACCCCGTGACCCCGGCGCGACGCCGGGCTCCGAACCGTTCGTGGTGGCCGCGCCCGCCCAGATGCAGCCGACCCCGCTGCCACCGGTCCCGCTGCCCAGGGAAGCGGCGCCGTCACCATGACCGTCGATCAAGGAATCAGCCCGTGGCCAGCTCGATGAACGCCAAGCTGCGACGAGACGCATTGCGTCTCGCCGTGTTCTTGGCTGTCTGTCTGCTCGGCGTCTTCGGTTTGTTCGCCGTGTTCGGCAACCTGCGCTTCGGGGAGGAGACCAACGGCTATCGAGCCGAGTTCACCAATGTGACCGGGCTGGAGGAGGGTGACTTCGTCCGAATCGCGGGAGTCGAGGTCGGACAGATCAAAAAGGTGGAGATCCAACCGGATACCAGGGCACTGGTCGAATTCACCGCGAATCGTTCGGTGGTACTGACCGAAGGCAGCAGAGCCGTCATCCGCTACGACGACCTGATCGGTGGCCGCTACATGGCGCTGGAAGAAGGTGCGGGCAGCACCACCAAGCTCCAACCCGGCGGCACCATTCCGATGGACCGCACGGCGCCAGCGCTGGACCTGGACGCGCTCATCGGCGGGTTCCGACCGTTGTTCCGCGCGCTGGATCCCGAACAGGTGAATGCGTTGTCCGGCCAGCTGATTAAAGCGCTGCAGGGACAGGGCGGCACCATCAACTCCTTCTTGGCCCAGACCGCAGCCCTGACCAATACGCTGGCCGACCGCGATCAGCTGATCGGTGAGGTCATCGTCAACCTGAACGTGGTGCTGGGATCGCTCGGGGACCAAAGTGACCAGTTCGCGAAGGCTGTCGACGCACTGTCGGAACTGGTGGGCACGCTGGCATCCCGCAAGCAGGAGATCAGCAACGGCCTCGCGTACACCAACGACGCGGCCGCGACCATCACCGATCTGTTGGCCGAGGCGCGCCCGCCGTTCGCCAAGGTGATTCATGAAACCGACCGCGCCGCAGGCATCGTGGTGGCCGACCACGACTACTTCGACAACCTGCTGAACACCCTGCCGGAGTCGTACCAAACGCTGGCGAGGCAGGGCATCTATGGTGACTTCTTCAGCTTCTACCTCTGCGATATCGTGCTGAAACTCAACGGCAAGGGCGGACAGCCGGTGTATGTCAAGGTCGCCGGCCAGTCCACTGGAAGGTGCGCGCCGAAGTGAAGCCTTTCAGTGAACGCAACCTGTACGTCATCGGCGTGATCGGACTGCTGGTGAGCGTGGGCATCGTGATCGGCGCGGTGCAGTACGACAAGCTGCCGTTCTTTCAGGGCAAGGAGTATTCGGGCTACTTCGCCGAGGTTGGCGGCCTGACGACCGACGACGACGTCCAGGTGTCGGGTTTCACCGTCGGCAAGGTCAAGTCCATCGAGCTGGACGGGCCTCGGGTGCTGATCAAGTTCACCGTGGACCGGAAGATCCGCCTTGGTGATCGCACCGAGGCAGCGATCAAGACCAGAGGCCTGCTGGGTACGAAGATGCTCGAGGTCAACTCGCGCGGCGGCGGCCAGCAGGAGGGCACGATTCCCCTCGAGCGGACCACATCGCCCTACCAACTGCCCGATGCGCTGGGCGATTTGGCGACGACGATCAGCGGCCTGAACACCAATCAGTTGTCGGATTCGCTGCGGGTATTGTCGGAAACCTTCGCCGATACCCCACCGCAGCTGAAGATCGCCGTCGAGGGTGTGGCGCGGTTCTCGCAGACGCTCAACGAACGCGACGCCGAGTTGCGTGGTCTGTTGACCAACGCCAACAAGGCGAGCACGGTGTTGGCCGAGCGCAGCAACCAAGTCGTCAGCCTCGTCGGCGACACCAACGCGTTGCTGGCCGAGCTGCAGAATCAAAGCGCGGCAGTCGATCAGCTGCTGGGTAATGTGTCCGCGCTCAGTCAGCAGCTGCAGGGTTTCATCGCCGACAACCGGGCCACCATGCGGCCGGCCCTCGACAAGCTCAACGGCGTGCTGACAATCCTCGACAACCGCAAGGATCGCCTGCAGAGGTCGATCAAGCTGCTCGGCCAGTACTCGATGTCACTCGGCGAGTCGGTGTCGTCCGGGCCGTTCTTCAAGACGTATGTCGCCAATCTGCTTCCGGGGCAGTTTCTCCAGCCGTTCATCGACGCCGCGTTCTCCGACCTCGGGCTTGACCCGAATGTGCTGCTCCCATCGGAGCGCACCGACCCGCAGATCGGCCAGCCGGGGACGCCTGCACTGCCCGTGCCCTATCCGCGGACCGGCCAGGGCGGTGAGCCACATTTGACGCTGCCCGATGCCATCACGGGAAACCCCGGCGATCAGGGGTGTGGTCCGCCCGGCTTGCCGCTGCCCGGCCCTACTGGCTGCTACCCCTACCGCGAGCCGCTGCCCGCTCCGCCGCCCGGCGGACCGCCGCCAGGACCGCCCGCGCTGTCGCCGCCTGAACTGGCGTCCACGCCGGAGCCGACTCCGAAACCGATATACGTGCCCGCACCGGGCGAAGTGCCGCCCTTGCCGCAGGGGGAGGAGAGCCCGTGAGCCGCAGACTCAGAGGCGGACTCATCATCGGCCTCGTCGCACTGTTGGTCGCAGGAGTGATTGTGCTGCTGCGGACGACGGACACCATCAACCGCACCAATGTCGTCGCGTATTTTGAGAACAGCAACGGCATCTACCCGGGTGACGACGTCCGCATCCTCGGCGTCACCGTCGGCAAGATCACGAGCATCGAGCCACAGCCGCAGCGGGTCAGGATCGCCTTCTGGTATGACGACAAATATAAGGTGCCTGCCGACGCCAAGGCCGCGATCCTGTCGCCGACGCTGGTGACCTCGCGCGCCATCCAGCTCCTCCCCGTCTATACCGAGGGGCCGGTGATGGCCGACAAGGCAGTGATTCCGCGGGAACGCACGGCGGTACCCGTCGAGTGGGACGAGGTGCGCCAGCAGTTGGAGAAACTGGCCGCCGAATTGCAACCCACCGAACCCGGCGGAGTGAGTCCGCTGGGCTCGGTCATCAACACCACCGCCGACAACCTGCGGGGCCAGGGCACCAATATCCGCGAAACCGTCATCAAACTGTCGCAGGCGTTTTCGGCCCTCGGCGACCACAGCAGCGACATCTTCTCCACCGTGAAGAACCTGGCGATCCTGGTGTCGGCCCTGCAGGACAGCACCGACTTGATGCGTCAGCTCAACCAGAATCTGGCGTCGGTGACCGGCCTTCTCGCCAACAACCCGAACGAAGTCGCCGACGCCGTCAAGGACCTCAACGCCGTGGTCGGCGAGGTTCAGTCCTTTGTAGCCGACAACCGCGAGGCGCTGGGCACCACATCGGACAAGCTGGCCGGGGTCACTCAAGCGCTGAACGACAGCCTTGATGACGTCAAGCAGTTCCTGCACGTGGCGCCCAACACATTGCAGAACTATGTGAACATCTGGCAACCCGCCCAGGGCGCCGTCAGCAGTGTGCCGATGATCAACAACTTCGCCAATCCGATTTCCTTCCTGTGCGGCGCGATTCAGGCGGCGTCACGGCTGGGCGCCGAGCAGTCGGCGAAGCTGTGCGTGCAATACCTGGCGCCGATCATGAAGAACCGCCAGTACAACTTCCTGCCCGTCGCGCAGAATCTGTTCGTCGGGGCCACCACGCGGCCGAATGAGCTCACCTACAGCGAGGATTGGATGCGGCCCGATTACGTTCCGCCGCAACAGCCCCCGGGCGCCCCCGCAGTCCCTGACGCACCGCCACCCGCGCCGAGCGGGCCGCCCTTGCCGGCCGAGGCGCCGGTTACGCCGAACCCGGCGGACGGTCTCACCGGCATGATGGTGCCCCAAGAAGGTGGGCCGTGATGGCGTCGAGGGCGGTACGCGTCGTGGCCGGTGTGGCTGTGCTGTCCGCCGTGGTGTACCGGCTGCTCCGACTGGAGAGGTCTGAACTCGATTCCGTTGCCTGGTGTCCAGGGCACAGGCCCCGGCGCGTTCACGATCCAGGCCCAGATGCCCGACGTGGACAACATCGAGCCGAATTCCCGCGTCCGGGTCGGCGACGTCAACGTCGGCACCATCAAGAAGATCGAACGCCAGGACTGGCATGCGTTGGTCACGATTGAGCTCAACGGTGATGTCCAGCTGCCCGCCAACGCAACGGCGAAGGTCGGCCAAACCAGCCTGCTCGGTTCCGAGCACATCGAATTGGCGCCGCCGACCGACGTGGCGCCCGAGGGCAGGCTGCACGAAGGCTCGATGATCCCGTTGTCCTCGTCCGGTATTTATCCCACCACCGAGCAGGCACTGGCCGCGATTGCGCTGCTGCTCAACGGCGGTGGAATCGGCAACATCCAAGACATCACCGAGGCATTGAGCACCGCGTTCACCGGCCGCGAGAACGACCTGCGCAGTCTGATCGAGCAGCTGGACAAGGCCATCGGTTACCTCGACGACCAAAAAGACGACATCATTGCCGCGACTCAGAGCGTGAACGACCTCATCGGTCAGTTCGCGGCGCAAAAACCCGTAGTGGACAAGGCATTACGGACGATTCCCGATGCTCTGTCCGTGCTGAGGGATCAACGCGAGAATCTGACTGACGCGGTGGCGCAACTCGGCAGGTTCAGTGCATTGGCCGCCGACTCGGTCAACCAGACCAAGGAAGCGCTCGTTGCGGAACTGAAAGACCTTGGGCCGGTACTGGAATCACTGGCCAACGCCGGGCCCGCTCTCACCCGCGCGCTCAGTTTCCTGCCCACCTTCCCGTTCCCGAAGGAGACTCTGCAGAACTGGATGCGCGGCGACTATGCGAACCTCACGTTGATCCTCGACTTGACACTGAGCCGGATCGACTCCGGATTCTTCACCGGATCGCGATGGGAGTGCGATCTGACCTGGTTGGAGTTGCAGTGGGGCCGCACCATCGGCCAATTCCCCAGTCCATGCCTCGCGGGCAACGTGAACACCCCAGGCAACCCGTTGACCGCGCCATATCGGTGGGATCAGGGGCCGTGACATGCGACTGACACGACAGATCATCATTCAGATGACGATTTTCGCGCTGATAGCTACCACTGCGCTGGCGATCATGGTCTTCGGGTACATGCGGCTGCCCGCGCTGTTGGGTGTCGGCGAGTACCGGGTCACCCTCGAGCTGCCCGAGACCGGCGGGCTGTACCCGCGGAGCAACGTCACCTACCGCGGTGTCGAGGTCGGCATCGTGGACAGCGTCTCGCTCACCGACACCGGTGTCGTGGCTGTGTTGTCGTTGAAGTCGAACACCGAGATCCCCGCCGACCTAGAGGCCGAAGTGCACAGCGTTTCATCGGTCGGTGAGCAGTTCGTCCAGCTGATCCCGCGCAGCGACAAGGGTCCGGCGTTGAAGGACGGCGATGTCATATCCCGTGACCGCGCCACAGTTCCCACCGATATCAACACGGTCTTGGACATGACGAACCGCGGTTTGGAGGTGATCCCGCGCGACAACCTGAAGACCGTCATCGACGAGTCCTACCTCGCGGTCGGCGGATTGGGGCCGGAACTACGCCGGCTCGTCACCGGCAGCTCGACGCTGGCCATCGACGCCAGGAAGAACCTTGACTCGCTGACCACCCTTGTGGACCAGTCGAAGCCGGTGCTCGACACGCAGACCGACACGGCGGGCTCGATCAGGGAATGGGCGGCGAACCTGGCGAGCATCACCGGGCAGTTGCAGAGCCAGGACCCGGCCGTGGCGGGAATCTTGAACAAGGGCCCAGGGGCCGCCGACGAGGTGCGGGCGTTGTTGAACAGGTTGCAGCCCACGCTGCCGATCGTGCTGGCCAACCTGGTCAGCATCGGAGAGGTGGCCGTCACCTACCAGCCGAGCCTCGAGCAGCTGCTCGTGCTGCTGCCTCAGGGCACCGCGGTCACGCAGGCCGTCGGTGTGCACAAGCGGAACACGAAACAGGACTACAAGGGCGATGCCTTGGTCTTCAACCTGAACCTGCTCCTGCCCTTGCTGCCCGCGCCGCTGCCGCTGCCGCCGCAGCAGATACCGCCACCGTGCACGACTGGCTTCCTGCCCGCCCAGCAGCAGCGGGTGCCCACCTTCGAGGACTACCCCGACCGGCCAGCGGGAGACGTGTACTGCCGAGTCCCCCAAGACGGGCCGTTCAACGTGCGCGGCGCCCGCAACCTGCCCTGCGAGACCGTTCCTGGCAAACGCGCGCCGACGGTGAAGATGTGCGAGAGCAACGAGAACTACATCCCGCTGAACGACGGCTACAACTGGAAGGGCGACCCCAACGCCACGTTGTCCGGACAACCGGTTCCGCAGTTGCCACCTGGGGAGTTACCTGCAGAACAAGCTCCTGCGCCCGGGCCGGCGCCGCCGCCGATAGCGGCCGCCGAATACGACCCGGCCACTGGCACGTACGTTGGACCCGACGGGCATGTGCACACACAAGCCGACTTGGCCCACGGCGCCACAGAGGAGCAAACATGGCAGACGATGCTGCTGCCCCCGACGGGGAACTGAGCGAGGAGACCCAGGAGGGCGAAGCCGAAGCCGAAAATTCGACGGAATCCGCCGCCGACGACGAATCCGGCGACGATTCCGCGGAGGACCCCGAGGAGAGCAGCGAGGACGCTGAGGACGGCGCGGGACGCGGAAAGCGATCGGCCAAGCCTCGGATGTCGCATGTCCGGCTCGCCACTGTCCTCGGGCTGGTGACCGTCGTCGCGCTGGCGGGGCTGTGCGGCTGGCTGGGATGGCGCGCCTATGAGGCACGCAAAGCGGCCGACGAGCGCAGCCTGTTCCTTCAGGTCGGTCGGCAGGCCGCGTTGAACCTCACCACGATCGACTTCGAGCACGCCGACGAGGATGTGCAGCGGGTCCTGGACTCGTCGACGGGCACCTTCTATGACGACTTCCAGGCACGGGCCCAACCCTTCAAAGAAGTTGTGAAGCAGGCGAAGTCGAAATCCGTCGGCACCATCGCCGAGGCAGGCGTCGAAACGGAAACAGCGGACGGAGCAGATGTACTCGTCGCCGTCACCGTAAAGACTTCCAATGCTGGCGCGGCCGAACAGGAGCCGCGTGCCTGGCGGATGCGGATCACGGTGCAGAAAGTCGGCGACGAAGCCAAGGTGTCGAACGTGAGGTTCGTGGCGTGACCGAGAGCAAGCACGGGAGCGAAGAGACCGTGGAGGACACGGTCGCGAGGGTCGAAGCCGACACCGAGGCCGACACCGACACCGACACCGACACCGATACCGACACCGATACCGACACCGACACGGAATCGGCCGCGAAGCACTCGGCGGTCGATGAGCCGGAGACGGTAGAGGAAGCCGAAGTCGCCAAACCGGCGAAGCCGAAACGGCAGACCAACCGGTCGCGGATCATCGCGTTCGCGGTGCTGCCCGCGCTCGCGTTCGCACTGGCGGCTGGCGCAGGTGTGCTGAAGTTCCTTGACTCGGGCGTGCGCCAAAGCGCCACCGCCCGTGCAGAATCCGTACAGGCCGCCAAGGACAGCACCGTCGCCCTTCTGTCGTACAAGCCCGACACCGTCGAACAGCAATTGACCGCCGCGCAGGACCGCCTCACCGGCGAGTTCCGTGGTGAGTACGCCGACCTGACCAAGAACGTCGTGATACCCGGCGCCAAGGAGAAGCAGATCTCGGCGGTCGCCAGTGTGCCTGGGGCGGCGTCGGTTTCGGCCGATCCCGGCGAGGCGGTCGTCCTGTTGTTCGTCAACCAGACCGTGACCATCGGCAATGGCGTACCCACGGATACCGCGTCCAGTGTGCGCATCACGCTGGACAAAATCGGCGACCGCTGGCTGATCTCGAAGTTCGATCCGGTGTAGCCGCCGCATGAGGGAGCCGGAGTGGATTGATGTCGCGACCCCCTCGGTGCAACTGAGCGCGTTGACCTGGGGGCCGCCCGACGGGCCTGTAGCACTGTGCCTGCACGGTTTTCCCGACACCGCGTGGGGGTGGCGAAAGGTCGTGCCGCTGCTCGTCGACGCAGGTTGGCGCGTGGTGGCGCCATTCATGCGGGGCTACGCACCGTCGTCGATCTCCACGGACGACAGCTATCACGTCGGCGCGTTGATGGACGACGCGCTGCATGTGCTGGACGCGGCAGGCCCGACCGGACGCGACGTGGTGATCGGCCACGACTGGGGGGCGATGACGGCCGCCGGGCTCGCCGCGATGCCGGACAGCCCGTTCGCCAAGTCGGTGATCATGTCGGTGCCGCCGTTCGCGGCGTATCAACCCTGGGGTCGAGCGCCCGATCAGCTCCGCTTGGTGGCCCAGATCCCACGGCAACTGCTGCGCAGCTGGTACATCATGTATTTCCAATTACCCTGGCTTCCCGAGCTTTCCGCGTCTCGAGTGGTGCCGACGCTGTGGCGACAGTGGTCGCCGGGCTATGACGAGGCGGAGGACGTCCGACTCGTCGAGGACGCCATCGGTGCACCCGAGAACTGGCGCGCCGCAATCAGCATGTACCGCCAGAACTTTCGCGGCACGACGCCGCCTGCCGAGTACGCGGACCTGCATCCGCTGTTCATGAAGCCACCCTCGATGCCCATCCTGTACCTGCACGGCGACGACGATGGCTGCATGGCGCCGGATTACATCGCCTGGGTCGAACGGATACTCCTGCCCGGCGGCGATGCGTTCGTGGTCGAGGGCGCGGGTCACTTCCTGCAACTCGAGCAGCCGGATGTGGTGGGGCGCCACATCGTCGACTACATCGGTCGAGTCTGACCGGAGGGCACGAAGTGCGCCGGCTTGCAGCAGTCGATGCGCAGACCTACTGGATGTCGGCCAGGATTCCCAACGACCAGTTCCTGCTGTACGGGTTCGCAGGCGTGCCAACCGATCTCGAGCAGGCGATGGCTGCCGTGCACGGCCGGGCCAGCGACTGCGCGGAGCTTCGGCTTCGGGTCCGCGACGGCAACGGCCTGACTTATCCCGCGTGGGTGAGCGGCGACGTGGACGCGGGTCGGTTCACGGTGCACGACGGCGGCGACAACAGCTGGCCGGGCTGCCTGGCCGCGGTCAGCCGACTCGCCGACGACCAACTCGACCCCCGGGTGTCGCCCTGGCGACTGCACATCTTCACGAAGGTGGACGGCATACCCAACGCTCCGGCAGTGGGGACGGTGGCCGTCGTGCAGATGTCGCATGTGCTCGCCGACGGGCGGAGGTCATCGGCGCTCGCGGCGCGGCTGTTCGGCCGTGCGGTCGACATCTCGCCGGTGACGACGCCACGGGTGCGTGGCGTCAAACTTCCTTGGCGGAGCGTCCTGGCCGCGCGGGCGCACCGCCAGCTGGTCCGCGACACCGAATCGGGCCTTGTGCCTGCCCAGACCGAGCCGCGCCCCGCGCTGCGCACCAACACCCGACCGGCGGGCGCGCGCAGCGTGCGCACCCTGGTCCGGTACCGCGATCGACTACCCGGCCCGACCGTGACGGTCGGCGTGCTGTGCGCCGTATCGACTGCGCTGTCGGATCATCTGCGCGCGCTGGGAGACGATCCCTCGACGCTGGGGGCCGAGGTGCCGATGGCGAAAACGACTGCCCGCGAAGCACATAACCACTTCGGCAACGTCGGCGTGGGCCTGTACCCGGAGCTGAGCGTCGACGAGCGCGCGACGCGGATCGCCGCCGACCTCGCCGACCGCGGTCGCCGGGCGCAGCACCCGGCGATGCGGGCGGCAAGCCGGGCGTTCGCCGCCGTCCCCGCGCCGCTGTTGCGCTGGGGGGTGGGACAGTTCGACCCAGCCCTGCGGTCACCGGTCGTGACCGGCAACACCGTCGTCTCCAGCGTCGACAGGGGACCTGCCGACCTGCGCTTCGGCGAGGCGCCCGTCGTCGTCACCGCGGGCTACCCCGCCCTGTCGCCGATGATGGGCCTCGCCCACGGTGTGCACGGCATCGGAGACACCGTGGCCGTCAGCGTGCATGCCGCCGAGTCCGCGATCGGTGACGTCGACGAATACGTCGCGCGACTCGACGCGGCACTGTCAGGCTGATTGTCCCTACCCTTGCGCGAGCAGACGCAAAGGCTCGCAACACGCGGGTTCAACACGCGCTTTTGCGTCTGCTCGCGCTGAGTGGGCCGAACCCCTAACACCGAGCTAGAACACGTTCTAGTCTGTGAGGTCATGGGATTCCTGAAGCCCGACATGCCCGTGGTCGACTTCGCCGAGTGGAGCAAGGGCACTCGCTCCGAGAAGATCCGCCCGATGGCCAGGCACTGGGCCGAGGTCGGCTTCGGCACACCGGTCGTGATGCACCTGTTCTACGTCTTCAAGATCCTGCTCTACATTCTCGGCGGCTGGCTCTTCGCGCTTGCCACCAAGGGCGTCGACGGCTTCACCGACGTCGGGCAGTGGTGGACCGAGCCGATCGTGTTCGAAAAGGTCGTGCTCTACACGATGCTGTTCGAGGTCGTCGGTCTCGGGTGCGGGTTCGGGCCGCTGAACAACCGGTTCTTCCCGCCGTTGGGGTCCATCCTGTACTGGTTGCGGCCCAACACCATTCGACTGCCACCGTGGCCGAACCGGGTGCCGCTGACGAAGGGCACCGCGCGCACACCCGTCGACGTGGTGCTGTACGGGGCGCTGCTGGTGATGCTGCTCGTTGCGCTGTTCTCCGACGGCAGCGGGCCGATTCCCGCGCTCGGCACCAAGATCGGCGTGCTGCCGCTGTGGCAGATCTGGACCATTCTCGGCCTGCTGGCGGTGCTCGGCCTGCGGGACAAGGTGATCTTCCTGGCCGCGCGCGGTGAGGTGTACGGCTCCTTCGCGGTGGCGTTTCTGTTCGCGGGCTACGGCGTCGACCTGATCATCGCGGCCAAGCTGGTCTGCGTGGCGATCTGGATGGGCGCCGCGACGTCAAAGCTCAACAAGCACTTCCCGTTCGTGATCTCGACGATGATGGCCAACAACCCGCTGATTCGAACGAAGTGGCTGAAACGCAAGTTCTTCGAGAAGTTCCCCGACGATCTGCGGCCGGGTCCGGTGTCGCGATTCATCGCGCATTTCAGCACGGCGATCGAGATGCTGGTGCCGTTGGCCCTGTTGTTCTCCCATGGTGGATGGCCGACGGCGATCGCCGCATTCGTGATGCTCTGCTTCCACTTCGGCATCCTTTCGGCGATCCCGATGGGCGTGCCGTTGGAGTGGAACGTCTTCATGATGTTCTCGGTGCTGTCGTTGTTCGTCGGCCACGCCGAGGTGGGCCTCTCGGACATGACGACTCCGCTTCCTGTTCTGCTCTTCGCGCTGCTCGCCACCATCGTGGTGCTCGGCAACCTCTTCCCCCGCAAGATCTCGTTCCTGCCGGGCATGCGGTACTACGCGGGCAACTGGGACACCACGTGGTGGTGCATCAAGCCGTCGGCCAACGAGAAGATCGACCGCGGCCTTGTCGCGATCGCCAGCATGCCCGCCTCTCAGCTCGAGAAGTTCTACGGCAGTGAGGAACAAGCGCAGATCTTCCTCTACAAGGGGTATGCGTTCCGCGGGTTCAACTCTCACGGCAAGGCATTGCTGACCCTTGTGCACAACGCGCTGGCCGGACGCAACGAAGACGAGTACGTGATCACCGAGGGCGAGCGGCTGTGCAGCACCGCGGTCGGCTGGAACTTCGGCGACGGCCACATGCACAACGAGCAGCTGATCGCAGCGATGCAGGAGCGCTGCGGATTCGAACCGGGTGAGGTGCGCGTCATCCTGCTCGATGCGCAACCGTTCCATCGCCAGCGGCAGGAATACCGCTTGGTGGACGCGGCGACGGGCGAGTTCGAGCGAGGCTATGTGAACGTCGCCGACATGGTGACCGGCCAGCCGTGGTCCGACGACATACCCGTGCACGTCGAATGGTCGGCCAGCGACGGGATCAATGCACCGCGTACCTGACCGCGCCAGCGACGGAAAGGAAACCGCCGTTTTAGCAGCTACGAACCCCCTAACATCTGCTTCATCTGGCCGATCTCGGCCTGCTGTGTGTCGATGATCCTGTCGGCGATGCTTTTGGCATCGACATTTGCGCCATTGGCAACTTCGGCTTTCGCCATCTCGATGGCACCCTGGTGGTGCGCAATCATCGAGGTCAGCCAGAGCTGGTCAAATTCGTTGCCCTCCAGCGAAGTGAGTCGGCTGATGGTGGCCTCGTCGACCATTCCCTGCATTGCGCCGTGAACGCCGTGCCCGCTACCGGTATCTAGATCCGGATTCTCGTTCCACTGCACCAGCAAGACCTTCATGGTCTGGATCTCGGGTTCCTGCGCGGTCGCAATGTTTGACGCCAGCCTTTGCAGGTCGGGGTTGGGGGAGCGCTCAGGGACCAGGGCGGACAGGTCGACAGCCTGCTGGTGATGCGGAATCATGTTGGTCGCGAACGTGATGTCGTCGGCGTTGTGGCCGGCGGGCTCCGCTGTCACGGGGGGTTGTTGCTGCTGACCGGTGTCGTTGGCACTGTCCGATGTCGACGTCGTGCAGGCGGCCAGAAACATGACGCTGACCAAGCAACCAAGCGTGACCCGGGCGATCGTGGAAACCATGACAGCACCCTACCGAGTACCCCTCCCGGGTATCAGTGCTGATGCTTGACGGACGCGACGCTAGCCGACGACGTCGCGGACCTTGACGGTCTCGAGGCCCTTCAGCAGCAGATTCCGCGTGGTGTCGAGGTGTTTGCGCCAGTGCGCTTCTGCGGCAGCCCCGTCGCCGGACCGCATGAACTCCATCAGTCGCCGGTACGACCGCATCACCTTCTCGTAGTCGGCCTTCGACACGGGCCGACGCTCCTTGAACACGAATGCCGTGTGCCGCACCGTGATCTCGTGCAGCATGCCCGCGATCATGCCAAGCGTTGCATTGCCGGACAGCTCGACGAGCCTGCGGTGGAACTCGCCCGTCGTCTCGGCAAGCCGCCCCGACTGCCAGCCCGCGGGGATGGCCTCGTCCAGCATGCGGTCGAGCTCATCGAAGGCCTCCGCACTGCCTGCTTCGGTGAGCAGCCGAACCGCCATCGGCTCGATCCCGGAGCGGGCCGTCATCACGTCGGCGATCGTCGCGCCCGACAGCTCGAGCAGAAGCCCGGCCGGACGGGCGACGATCTCGGGCCCGGGCACCCGCACCCGCGCGCCGGTGCGTGACCCGCGGCGCACCTCGACCAACCGCTCGGACTCCAGCACACGGACCGCCTCGCGCAGCGTCGGCCTGCTGACGCCGAAGTGGGCCATCAGCTCGGCTTCGTTGGGCAGGTAGTCGCCCTCCTTGAGCTGGCCGTCGACCACCATGCGACGAAGTGTCCCCGCGACCAGCTCGGCGGTTTTGGGCGACCGGATCGGTGCACCAGCTGCCGACGGGACCGCGTCGGGCCCGATCATCGGCGCCAACGGTGTACTGCGAGCCACCACCACTCCTGATACGAGGTCAACCCCGGCTGCTGCAACGAGGTGTACAACTCAGTAAACCATGTGGGCCAAGTGTCGGAGTCCGCATCGACGGCGATGCCGCAGGTGGCCGGTGAATTCTGCCAGCGTAGCGAGGCGCGGGATGAAACCATACGACTGTGGCGTGCACGGCCTGCGGCACCGAGTTGTCGCCGACCGCCAAGTTCTGCAGCGAGTGCGGCGCGGCGGTGTCCTCGGCGGCGAAGCCTGCTGAGTACAAGCAGGTGACGGTTCTCTTCGCCGATGTGGTGCATTCGATGGACATCGCGGCAGCGGTGGGTTCGGAGCGGCTGCGGGAGATCATGGCGGACGTATTCGATCGCTCGGTGGCGGTGGTCAGGCGTTATGCCGGGACGGTCGACAAGTTCACCGGTGACGGCATCATGGCGGTGTTCGGCGCCCCGATCGCGTTGGAGGACCACGCACTTCGGGCCTGCATGGCCGCACTGGAGATCCAGGCCGAGACCGCGAAGCTGGCGGACGAGGTCGCCAGGCGCGACGGAACGCAGCTGCAACTACGGGTCGGGCTGAACTCCGGGCAGGTGATCGCCGGTGAGATCGGCTCCGCCGCTGCCAGTTACACCGCCATCGGTGAGCAGGTGGGCATGGCTCAGCGGATGGAGTCGGCGGCGCCCCCTGGTGGCGTGATGCTGAGCGAATCGACAGCACGCCTTGTCGAAAGCCTCGTGTCGCTGGAAGAGGCTGAACTGGTTGCGATCAAGGGTGCGGACGCTCCAGTTCCTGCGAGACGGCTGCTGGCAATCGGGGAGCATCAGGTCCGCAGGCGCAGCGACTCGCCGCTTGTCGGCCGCATATGGGAACTCAACACCGTCACGGCGTTGCTCGACGAAGCCGTCGGCGGCGCGGGATCTGTGGTCACCGTCGTCGGTCCGCCCGGAATCGGCAAGAGCCGACTCGTCCGCGAAACGGTGGCGAATGCGTCGGGTCGCGGCATACCTGTCTTCACCACGTATTGCGAATCCCACACCACCGACATCCCTTTCCACGTTGTCGCACGACTGTTGCGGACAACCACCGGCATCGGCGGCATGAGCCCTGATCAAGCGCGAGAACACATTCGGGCCAGGCTTTCGCAGGCCAAACCCGAAGACCTTCTGCTCGTCGACGATCTGCTCGGCATCGGCGATCCCGATGCCGGCCCACCCGATGTCGGACCCGATGCCCGGCGCAGGCGCTTGACCGCCCTTGTCAGTGGCGCTGCTCTGGCCCAACGCGAACCGACGCTCGTCGTCGTCGAGGACGCGCACTGGATCGACGGGGCGAGCGAGGCGATGCTGGCGGACTTCATGGCGGTCAGCTCGCAGGTGCCGTCACTGATGCTGATCACCTACCGCCCGGAATATCATGGCGCATTGAGCCGCGTGCCGGGTGCGCAGACCATCGCCCTGAGGCCGTTGAGCGACGCGCACACAACGGCATTGACGACCGAGATGGTCGGCGAGGACCCGTCGCTCACCACGCTCGTCGACCGCGTGGTTGCCCGGTCGGCCGGCAATCCGTTCTTCGCCGAAGAGATCGTGCGCGACTTGGTCGAGCGAGACGTCTTGGCCGGCAGCCCTGGCGCGTATGTGCTGCGCGCAGCGATTGACGAAGTCGTCGTGCCCGCCAACCTGCATTCGACGATCGGTGCACGCATCGACCGCCTGCCTGCGGCCGTCAAGAAGACGGTGAACGCAGCGTCGGTGATCGGGTTGCGGTTCGACGCAGACCTGCTGGCGGAACTCGTTGATGATGCCGATGTGACGCCGTTGGTCTCCGCCGAAGTAGTTGATCAAGTGAGCTTCGCGCCGCCCATCGAATACGCCTTCAGGCACCCGCTGACTCGCGCGGTCGCATACGAATCACAACTCAAGTCCGACCGCGCCGGACTTCATCGGCGGCTCGCGGCCGCGATCGAGGTGCGTGGTGGGGCCGATGAGAAGGCGGCTCTCATCGCTCAGCACCTGGAGGCCGCAGGCGATCTGCACGCGGCATTCGATTGGCACATGCGCGCCGCGAACTGGTTCACATTCCGCAACTTTGCTGCCGCGCAGTCGAGTTGGCTGAGGGCCCGTGACGTCGCCGACCGTCTACCAGATGACGATCCCGACCGACTAAGGATGCGGATAGCGCCGCGTGCCCTGCTCTGCGCACACGAGTACCGCATTCGAAGTGGACGTGCCCGCGAACAGTTCGCGGAGCTCAAGGAACTGTGTGCCACGGCCGGAGACAAGCGTTCCCTGGCAATCGGTCTGGCCGGGGTGGCGTTGGCAACTCAATTGGATGTAGGTCCGCTGCCGGCGGCTCCGCTGGCGGCCGAACTGATACACCTCTTGGACTCGATTGGCGACCCCGCACTGATGGTGTCGCTGTCGGTGGCGCCGCTGACTGCCAGCGTTCAGGGCGGCAAGATCGCGGCCGCCACGCGCCTGGCGCAGAACGTCATCGACACGACCGGCGGAAAGCCAATCCCCGGCGAACTGATCACGATATCGCCGGTTGCGTCCGCTCTTTCGGTGCGCGGCATTGCCCGGTGGAGCAGGGGATTGCCGGGATGGAGGGACGATTTCAAACGCGCGATGGACGTAGTCTCGGCAATCCCGCCGGCATTCCGCTCGGGCACGTTCTGGCACATCTATCTCTATGCGGTGCCGAACGGAGTGCTCATGGCCACGCAAGCCACAGTCGACGATGCCGCCGAGATACTCTCGGCGGGCGAGCAATTCGGCGAACAAATAACGATCGATCTCGCGAAGGCTGCCGTTGGGATTTCGCTCGTACACCAGCCGGGCGGAGACCGAGACGCTGGCGCCAGAATTCTTCAAGAGCTTCATGACACTGCCGGGCAAAGAGGCATCATGATGCCGCAGAACGTCCCGTTGATCGACCTTCATCTGGCGCGCGAGCGATTCCGGCTGGGTGACGTCGATGGTTCGATCGAATTGGCGCGGACAGCGCGCGCAGAGTATTTGCGTTCGGGCGACTTCATGTGGTTCGGCGTGGCCTGCGCGACTCTTACGGAGTCGCTACTTCATCGCGGTAACGCGGCGGATCTGAGAGAAGCACGAGATGTGACAAACGGGCTCGCGGCTACGCCGACCGAGCCCGGCGTCATCATCTACGAAATCTGGCTGCTGCGACTCCGCGCTCTGCTGGCACAGGCGGAAGGCGACGATGACGCATACCGCGACTACCGCGACCGCTATCGCCAGATGGCCAACGACCTCGGCTTCGAGGGCCACATGCAGTGGGCCGCGGAGATGGTGTGATCTACCAACCAGTAGGTTGACCTAGTAAACCTTGTTCCTTTACGTTCGAGAATGGACGTCTGTGGGAGAACCAACCAAACCTTCGAAGGAGAAGTGTCATGGCTGAAGCCGTAATCGTCGAGGCCGTACGGTCACCGGTCGGCAAGCGCAACGGCGGCCTGTCGGGGGTACACCCCGCCGAACTGTCCGCGCAGGTCCTCAACGGGCTCGCCGAGCGCACCGGTATCGACCCTGGCATCGTCGACGACGTCATCTGGGGCTGCGTCATGCAGGCGGGCGAGCAGGCGCTCGACATCGGCCGCACCGCGCTGCTGACAGCCGGCTGGCCGGAGAGTGTCGCCGGTGTGACCATCGATCGGCAGTGTGGTTCGAGCCAGCAGTCGATCCACTTCGCGGCCGCCGGTGTGGTCGCCGGGCATTACGACGCCGTCGTCGCCGGTGGCGTCGAGTCCATGTCACGCACGCCGATGGGTGCGTCGCTGGCAGGCGGCGGAAACCCCTACCCGCAGGGCTTCAAGGACCGCTACAAGAAGACCCCGAACCAGGGCATCGGTGCCGAGATGATCGCCGAGCAGTGGGGCTTCGACCGCACGGCCGTCGACGAGTTCTCGCTCGGCTCCCACGAGAAGGCCGCCGCGGCACAGGATTCCGGCGCGTTCGACGATCAGATCGTGGCGATCAAGGACCAGGACGGCAACCCGGTGCTCAAGGACGAGGGCATCCGGCGCGGCACCACCATCGAGAAGATGGCCACGCTCAAGCCCGCGTTCAAGGAGGACGGCGTGATCCATGCCGGAAACTCCTCGCAGATTTCCGACGGCTCGGCCGCGCTGCTGTTCATGTCGGCGGAGAAGGCGAAGTCGTTGGGGCTCAAGCCTCTCGCGAGGGTGCACACGGCGACCCTTGCGGGGGCGGACCCGGTGATCATGCTGACCGCCCCGATCCCGGCAACGCAGAAGGCGCTGAATAAGTCCGGCCTGAAGCTCGAGGAGATCGGCGTGTTCGAGGTCAACGAGGCCTTCGCACCGGTGCCACTGGCGTGGTTGAAGGACATCGGCGCCGACGAGAAGAAGCTCAACCCCAACGGTGGCGCGATCGCACTCGGCCACCCACTCGGCGGATCGGGCGCCCGCATCATGACGACGATGCTGTACCACATGCGGGACAAGGGAATTCAGTACGGGCTGCAGACCATGTGTGAGGGCGGCGGCCAGGCCAACGCCACCATCATCGAGCTGCTGTGACCGAAGCCGTGGCTCCCGCCGCTCTCACCGAGCGGCGGGGCGACGTCATGGTCATCACGCTGAATCGGCCCGAGGCGCGCAACGCCGTCAACAGCGCGCTGTCCACCGCGGTCGGTGACGCGCTGCAGGAGGCGCAGGACGACCCGGACGTACGCGCGGTCGTGATCACCGGAGCCGGTGAATCCTTCTGTGCCGGAGCCGATCTGAAGGCCATATCTCGACGCGAGAACCTCTTCCACCCCGACCACAGCGAGTGGGGTTTCGCAGGGTATGTCCACCACTACATCGACAAGCCGACCATCGCGGCGGTAAACGGCACCGCGCTGGGCGGCGGCTCCGAACTGGCCCTCGCAAGCGATCTCGTGGTGGCGGAGGAACGCGCGAAGTTCGGGCTGCCCGAGGTGAAGCGCGGGCTCATCGCCGCGGCCGGTGGCGTCTTCCGCATCGTGGACCACTTGCCGCGCAAGGTCGCGATGGAGCTGATCCTCACCGGCGAGCCGATGAGTTCGGCCGACGCGCTGAAATGGGGCCTGATCAATCAGGTCGTGCCCGACGGCACCGCGGTCGACGCCGCGCTTGCACTGGCCGAGCGGATCACCGTCAACGCGCCACTGGCCGTCTGGGCCAGTAAGCGGGTGGCGATGGGCGTCGACGACGACGTCATCACCGGCGACGAGCCCGGCTGGGGCAGGACCATGCGCGAGATCGGGACGCTCATCCGCTCCGAGGACGCCAGAGAAGGGCCCCTGGCGTTCGCCGAGAAGCGCCAACCCGTATGGAAAGCCAGGTAGGCGCGTAGCCGGTTATCCGGCGGGTGCCTCGGCCCCGGGAACCATCTCGGCGGGCAACTCCGGCGGCGTGGTCGTCGTCGTGGTGGTCGTCGTCGACGAGGAGCTCACAGTCGGGGTCAGCGGCTCGGGCGGAGACGCAGGATCCAGCACCGTGTCGATGATGTAGATGCGGGCGTTCTCGGCCTGGATGCCACCGCAGATCACCTTGGCGGTGGTGTTGACCTTGATGTCGCCGTTCTTGCCTTCGACCTTGATGTCGGCGCCCTCTTGGGTGGGACGCTGACCGTGCACGTCTTCGGGGCCCAGCAGGCCGAGGAACACGTGGTAGTAGTCCAGCTTGGTCAGCGCGGCCGGGTCGGTCTTCAGGGCCTCGAGCTGGGCGGGTTCGAGTGCGGCGAACGCGTCGTTGGTCGGCGCGAACACCACGTACGGCCCGTTGTCCAGCACCGAGGTGATGTTGACCGCGGGGTTCAGCCCGCCGGACACCGCCGAGTTGAAGGTGCTGATGTCGGGGATGCTGGCCAGCGCCTTGCTGACCGGCACGTCGTTCAGCGCCTTCCAGTTGGGCACCGCTGCCTTGAACGGGTCGCAGTTGCCCTGCGGGTCGGGGATCTCCACCGCAGGCTGCGGCGTCGGCTCCGGGTCGGCGTATGCGGTGATCGCCAGCGGTATCGACGCTGCGATCGCGACGATTGCCGCCGCTGCGCCCGTTGCCTTGCTGGTGCGAGTCTTCACTATCGGCTCCTCAGCTCGTCATTCGCTAGGCATGTTAGGTGCAGTGAGCTGTCATTGCCAAAGTCAAGATCATCGAGAACTCATGTCGCGGGGGTGCTGACCTGCGCTTTGCGAACATTCGCACACAACGCGGCTGCAACGATGCAGAGACCCGCGGCCAGGTAGAACGCGAGGTCGTAATCGCCCTGCAGATCGCGGAGTTTGCCGGCGCCCGCGGCGGCGACCGCGGCACCGAGTTGGTGCGAGGCGAAGACCCAGCCGAACACCACCGGCGCCCTGGTGCCGAAGTAGTTGCGGCACAGCACGATCGTCGGCGGGACGGTGGCTACCCAGTCCAGCCCGTAGAAGATGACGAACACCCAAGTGCTGGGTTCGGCGTCCGGGGAGAGCAGCGACGGCAGCAACAGCAGCGAAATGCCGCGGCCGGTGTAGTAGACGACCAGCAGCAACCGCGGATCGACGCGATCGGTCAGCCACCCGGAGAACACCGTGCCAGCGACGTCGAGGATGCCGATGGTGGCCAGCAGTCCCGCCGCGACGGTGGTCGGCATGCCGTGGTCGTTGGCGGCGGGAATGAAGTGTGTCCCGATCAGCCCGTTGGTCGTCATGCCGCAGATCGCGAAGCTGGCGGCCAGCAGCCAGAACGCGGGCACCCTCGCGCCGAGGAGCAGGCCGTCGAACGCGGCGCGGAAGCTTGACGCCGGCACCGCGGCGGGCTCGGCCGCCTCGGTGGCGCCGTACGCGGTCAAGCCCTTGTCCTGCGGGTAGTTGCGCATGAAGACCAGGACAAGTGGCACCACCGCAAGAGCCGCTGCGGCGACGATCAACGACGCCCAACGCCACCCGTGGTGTTCGGTGACCTGCGCAACGACCGGCAAGAAGATCAACTGGCCCGTCGCACTCGCCGCGGTGAGCACGCCGGTGACCAGACCGCGTCGCGTTTCGAACCATCGCGTGGCCACCGTCGCGACGAAGCCCATCGAGATTGAACCGGTGCCGACACCGACCAGCACGCCCCACAGCAGCACCAGTTGCCAACTGGTCGTCATGAACACGCTCAGCGCCGATCCGGCCGCGATGAGCGTCAACGCGACCGAGAGAACGGGACGCACGCCGAACCGGTCCATCAGCGCGGCGGCGAACGGGGCCGTCAGGCCGAACAGTGTCATGTTGACCGACATCGCCAGCCCGACCACGCCGTGCGACCAGCCGAACTCGTGGTGCAGCGGCATCATCATCACGCCGGGGACCGACCGGAACCCGGCAGCGCCGAGGATGGCGACGAAGCTGACCGCGGCCACCACCCAGGCCCAGTGGATCCGGCCCAGCGGCGTGCGTTTGTCTGCGGCGGCGAGCGTCACCAGAACACTGTGTCCGACAGGTCCGGCCTGCGCATAGTGGCAAGAACGACAACAGTCGTCAAAAACGTGCCAATATGGACCCGTGCACCGCATCGTCGTCCTGCTGTTGCCGCCCGTCGTCGGCTTCGACGCGGCGATTGCGCCGACGCTGTTCTCCAGCGCGACCGACGCCGACGGCCGCGCCCTCTACGAGGTGGTCACCTGCGGGCTGACCGACGGCCCGGTCGCGGCGACGTCGGGGTTCGACGTACTGCCCGGCGCGGGCGCCGACGCGCTTGCCACCGCCGACACCGTGGTGATCCCAGGAACCCGCTATCCGCCGGCCCGCATCGACGGGGTGCTCCCGAACGAGGTTTTAGCCGCACTGGCATTGATCCGCCCCGGCACCCGGTTGGTGTCGATCTGCACCGGCGCATTCGTTCTGGCCGCGGCGGGTCTGCTCGACGGGCGGCCTGCGACCACCCACTGGAAGTTCGCCGATGCGATGCGCAGGCTGCATCCCGCGGTGCTCCTTGACGAGAACGTGCTGTTCGTCGACGACGGAGACGTTCTGACGTCGGCGGGCCTGGCGGCCGGAATCGACTTGTGCCTGCACATCATTCGGCGTGACCACGGCGCGCAGGTGGCCAACGCGGTCGCCAGGTACTGCGTGGTGCCGCCGTGGCGCGAAGGCGGTCAGGCTCAGTTCATCGATCGGCAGGTGCCGACACCGGATCACTACTCGACCGCGTCGACGCGGGATTGGGCACTGCGGCATCTGGACGAGGAACTGACGGTTCAGCGGCTGGCCCGGTACGCGAAGATGAGCGCGCGCACCTTCAATCGGCGCTTCCGCGAAGAGACCGGCGAGTCGCCGGGTGCCTGGATACGGAGCAGGCGCGTCGACCGTGCCCGTGAACTGCTGGAGTCCCGCGACCTGCCCATCGACGAGGTCGCCCGGCTGTCGGGCCTTGGCACCGGCGGCAATCTGCGACATCACCTCCGTCGCGGCATGGGCATGTCGCCGTCGAGCTATCGCAAGGTGTATCAGGGCGCCTGACGCGTCACTGGTCGGGCAGTATCGCGGCCACCACGCTCGCGAGATGATCCGCCGTTTGGCGTGACGTGACGCCGCCGCAGCTGGCATGCACGAGCGAACCGATCAGCCCGAACTCGAGTGTCTCGGTGACCTCGGGCCAGGCGCCCGAACGCATCGCCGCGCGTACCCGTCTGCGTAGCTCGGCGTGAATCCGTTGCTGCACAGACCGCACGGACGGCTCGTCGGAGACGAGCGCGCTCGAGCACGCCGCCGAGAGGCCGGGCTCACCCGCCAACAGCATCATGAGCTGTTCGAACTGGGCCGAAATCCGTTCCTGGGCATTGTCTTCGACGTCGATCTCCAGCGGGACCGCTCGCAACCGGTCGAGGTAGATCTCGGCGACGATGGCGTCCTTGGACCGGAAGTGCGCACGCAGCTCGCCGTTCGATATCCCGGCACGATTGCCGATCACCTGCATGGTGAGGTCCGTGTACGGGATCTCGCGCAGTAGTTCGATGGTCGCATCGAGGACCCTGCGCGCATCCTCATCATCGCGTCGCAGGTACACCACGTCACCCATGCAGGTCACCCGTCAGCAGATCGGACAGCGCGACGGCCAGATCGTGCAGGCCGGTCTCGAGCGAATACGTCCTGTCCACGGTCCAATTGACGATGCCTCCCGTCAAGGCACCGACGACGATGTCGGCCAGCGTCTGCGCATCGTGTCGGACACTGACCTCGCCACGGGCGACGCCTTCCTTCACCAACTCGAGAAACGTGGTGTGCAACGCGAAGCCACGCTGAATGCCGTAGCCGGAACTGGCCAGCATCTCGGCGATCACCTCGCGGTACGTGTCACTGGACTTGACCAGCACACGGGCGATGTCGTCGAAGAGCCCGACGAGCCGCCCGGGAACCGGCTCACTCGAACGGTCGGTGACCACATCGTGAAGGTTGAGCAAGCGGCTCTCGGCGAGGGCACGCATCATGTCTTGGCGCGTCGGAAAGTGGTTGAAGAAGGTGCGATTCGCGACGTCCGCACGTTCGCAGATCTCTTCGATCGTGGTGGCCGAGACGCCTTGGGACAGGAAGAGGTCGAATGCCGCGCCGAGAATCCGGTCGCGCACCTCCATCTTGCGCCGATCCATTCTGTTCACTGCCTGGCCTCCGCCGAGCACAGCTCCTCCGAGAGCTCCCACAACGCCATGGCGTGGTCGCTGTCGAGTGCGTACGGTGCAACGTCGTCGCGAATCTCGCAGTCCGCCAGGTACACGGAGCCGGCGTCGGCCAACTGTGGGCTGACGGCCGCCCACACCTGGGTGGCGGCTCCCTGCTCGGGCATCGTGAAGTCGTGGCGCACGTCGATCTTCTCTTGCATCGGATCGGCCGGTTCGAACCGCGTCAGCGTCGTGAAGTCGTCACGGCTCATGTGGCGGGCCAGCGAAGTCGCCACCACCCCGGGGTGCACCGCGTAGGCACGCACACCGTGATCGCGGAGACGTCGGTCGAGTTCGACCACGTGCAGGATGTTCGCGGTCTTGGACGCGCCGTACGCCGCGAACTTGTCGTAGTCGCGCCGTTCCCAGTTCGGGTCGTCGAGGTTGATGTCGCTCAGCCGGTGTCCGTCGGAGGACAAGCTGACAATCCGCGCGCCATCGGCGTCGACGAGCTGCGGGACAAGCAATCTCGTGAGCTCGAAGTGACCCAGATGGTTTGTGCCGAGCTGCATCTCGAATCCATCGGACGTTCTTCCGAAGGGGGTGAACATCACCCCCGCGTTGTTCATCAGCACATGGATAGCGGGGGCGATGCCCGCGATGGCTTCGGCGGCAGTGCGAACGCCCGCCAGCGATGTGAGGTCGAGCGGCACGGTCGTGGTCTTGGCGTGCGGCACCTCCGCCTGCACCCACGCCTCGGCTTCGGCAAGGGCTCCGGCGTTACGCGCCGCCATGACGATGTGGGCGCCGGTCGTGGCGAGCGCCCGTGCAGACTCACGGCCGAGGCCGGCTGAAGCGCCGGTGATGACGCAGGTCTTGCCGGTCAGGTCGACGCCGTCGACCACCTCGAGCGCGGACGGCCTGCTCATGTCGCCTGCGCCGGCTGCTCGCCGAGCCGCCACAGCGGCGTGACGACGTCGGGGTCGCAGGATTCCTCCACGATCCACTTGCACATCCTGCGCATCGGCTCGATCGCGTCCTGCGGGGCGGCGACCGGGACACTGCACGCGTAGCCGAGGGTGGTCAACCGTTGCGCGCCGAACAGCGGAAGTGTTTCGCGCAGTTCGCGTTTCAACGATTCGGGATAGATTCCGATCGTCTGGGTGTACGCGGTCACCGCCTCGGTCACCTTGTCGATGCTATCGACAGGCACGATGTTGGCCACCCGCCCGGACAACATGGCCGAGTAGTCCACCGCGGAGTCGAACTGCGACACGATGACCGCGCCCTCGCGGTGTTCGCCGCCGATGACCCGGTACCAGTCGTCTGTCATGCGTGAGCCCTCGACGTGCTCGTAGAGTTCCCGGCTCGGGTGCAGCGGCGGCGTGCTGATGAACGCGGGCAGGCGGGTCAACTCGTCGTAGATCATCTCGCCGAGTTTGTTGGCGTCGGCGATGCCGTCCGGATTCGTGCCGCTCAGCACGTAGATGACGCGGGCGTTCGCGCAGCCCTCCTGGTTGGCCACGCCGATGTCGACGGCCGCGGCGCGCGCCACCTCGCGCATCGTCTCGTCGTCGTCGAAGGCCTGGTGTCCGATGATCGTCGCGCTGCGCTTCGGGTCCAGCGCGATCATCTCCAGTCCGGGCTGGATGTAGCGGGTGACGTGTTTGACGGAAGCCAAACCGCCCCAGGCGACGATCTTTTCGATGTGTTCCGGTCGGTACAGCTTCTCTTCGACGCCGGTGTCGCCGCCCTTCCAGTACCCGACCGCCAGGTGTCTGGTGATCGGGTGGTCGGGTGCCACGTCGGCGAGCGTGCGCGCGATCGCCACTGCGGTCAACGGGTCGTTGGACGGCGCCTTGATGATCGTGTCGCAGCGGGTGATCGCCGAACGCAGGATCGTCACCGCCGAGACAAGGCCGCCGTTGCCCGCCGGGATGTGCAGCACCCTCGCGCCGAATGCGCGCACCCGCAGTTCCCGGCCGTCGGAGAGTCGTTGCGGCACCCAGCCGTTGAGATAGTCGAGCCCGACCTGGCTGTCGGCGACCTCGAGCACATTGGTGCGAGAGAACAGCGGCCGCAGGATCTGGTAGCTGTTCTTCAGCATCTCCGCGGGCAGCGGGTTCGCCAGCAGCGCGGCCTCGTACGCCTCCTGGAGGTGGGTGTTGCTGTCGAAGTCGAGCGCATCGCCCAATGCTTCGAGGACATCGAGTATTTCGTCGAAGGCAAGCTCGTTCAGGTCGGTCATCGCGATGGGGTTGGGCAGCGGCAGCCGGTCGACGTAGAGGGTCATGTCGGGCGCTTCGAACGCGACGTCGCCTGCGCGAGTACCGAAAGACACCAGGTTGTCGGTGATGAGCTCGCCGCGCAGGAAGAGCGGAACGGTGTAGGCACTCACGATTCGAAGGCCTTCATGAAGTCGACGGCCTCGTTGTGGACCTCGTGGGTGGCTGCACAGGTGATGCGGTCGTCGTCGACGCCGTGCTTTTCGCTATAGCGGATGATGTCGTGCTCGAACGCGACGCTGCTCTGGCCGCACGGGCACTGCAGGTCCCAGTCGACGGTCACCTCGTCGCCGGAGATCACGCCGCCCCAGTGTGCCTTGAGCAGCACGTCGTAGACGGCGGCGCGGCCGGTCTGCCGTCCGGTGCGGGGGAGGGGCTCGCTGGTGTCGGGGTTGAGCACGAACGGAATCACCCACGGCTGCACGTGATATCGGCCCTCGCTGCACGCCCAGTGGAACGCGCTCTGCTCGGAGAAGCCGTAGCCCTCCTGGATGCGATCGACGCCGAGGAACTCGTGAATGGTGTCCATGTAATCGTCGGGCAGCGCGACCCCCTTCAGACCGCCGCCGGTGAGGATCGCCGAGTCCGCGGCGAAGACATTCTTGACGCCGCGCTCGAGGCCGGCCTTCGCGACGTCGTACATGATGTTGTACGCGCCGATCATGAACACGCGCTTGCCCCGCAGCGTGTCGGTGATCGTGGTGAAGAAGCGGTCGAGGTCCTCGGGTTGGCGGGCCTGTATTGCAATGAACTCGTCCTTGCGCGCGGCCAGCGCCGGGTCTATGACGAGCCGGTCGAGTTCGCCGCGCGACGCTGCGGCGCGCATCTTGGAGGCCAGGAACATCAGATCGGTGTCGATGGCGTCGGGGTACAGCGCGTGGAACTTGGTCTCGTCACCGCCGGTGAAACCCCGCTTGATCATGTTGGCGATCCGCAGATGGCCGAGCTTGCCGCTGGCGTAGTTGGGCCAGATGACGTCGACGGCGGGGTTGAGCTCCGCCTCGGTGGGTTCCGATCCAAATGTCTGAAACAGGCAGATCTTCCAGAGCACCATGCCCTCGCGGGCTCCGTGCTTGTCCTTCGGGATGATCGACAGCGTGCCCGTGGTCCCGCTGGAGGTGATCACCTCCAACGGTGTCTGCGCATCGAGCCTGTCGATCCACTCGTCGATACTGTCGCAGCCTTGGGTGTCCACGTCGGACAGGTCGTGGCTGGTGAGCTTGTCCAGCCACTTGGTCATCAAGTCGAAGCGCTTGTTGTCGATCAGCGCGGCCGGATACGACTTGAACGCCGTATGGGAGAAAAGCAGCGGAACGACATCGTCGAAGTCGTTGAGCTCCGTGACGCCGAGTCGATCGGCGAGCTTGCGGACCATCTCGATACTCCGGCGATGCTGGCCGAACCGGATCGCCATCGCCTGAGCCTGCAGCTCCTCTAGCTCGCGTCGGGGAATGCTGTGCATCTGCGTCAGCGACTCGCCGAAGAACGAGATCGGGTCATCCATGAATTGCTCGACCGTGGCCGTCGACTGCGTCATGACAATGGACGGTACGGACTTTTGCAGTCAACTGCAAGAGTGTAGTTGTATGCAATAACTGTCAAACATCGGTTTGCCCGTGCCGGGTGGGTGCGACGATGGCGCGCATGGCCGAGCCGCTGATCATCCCCATCCGGGGTCGTGCGCCCGAGTTGCACGCCGAGAGCTGGGTCGCGCCCAACGCGAGTGTGATCGGGCAGGTCAGCCTGGCCGCAAGGGCCAGCGTCTGGTACGGCGCGACGCTGCGCGCCGAGGCCGAACCCATCGAGATCGGGTTCGGCACCAACATCCAGGACGGCGTCACCATCCACGTCGACTCGGAGTTCCCCGTCAAGGTCGGTGCCGGTGTCAGCGTCGGCCACAATGCCGTGCTGCACGGCTGTGAGATCGAGGATGACGCGCTCATCGGCATGGGCGCCGTCATCCTCAACGGCGCACACATCGGTCAGGGCGCGCTGATCGCGGCCTCCGCCCTTGTCCCGCAGGGTGTCGTCGTGCCGCCGCGCTCGCTCGTCACCGGCGTGCCCGGAGCGGTGCGCCGTGAACTCAGCGAGGTCGAGATCGCCAACAACCGCTACAACGCGCAGGTGTACCAGCGGTTGATCGATCTGCACCGCGCGGCGCTCGACGACTGATGGTTCCGGGTTCCCGTCAGCTGAGTGCGGGTAAGACCGTACGGTGAAACCAATGCGAATCGTCGTCACCGGGGCCACCGGCTATGTCGGATCCCGGCTCGTCACCGAACTGCTGTCCCAGGGCCACGAGGTCGTCGCCACCTCCCGCAACGTCGAGCGGTTGGCCGATTTCGGCTGGTACAGCGACGTCACGGCCGTCGCACTCGATGCGCACGACCCCGCGTCGGCGCAGACCGCATTCGCGGAGGCGGGACCGATAGACGTCGTCTACTACCTGGTGCACGGCATCGGCCAGACCGACTTCCGGGACGCCGACAACGCCGGCGCCTCCAACGTCGCGGACGCCGCGAAGGACGCGGGCGCGCGTCGCATCGTTTACCTCGGCGGCTTCGTGCCCGAGGAAGGCGAGCTGTCCGAGCACCTCACCAGCCGGGCCGAGGTGGCCGCGGCGTTGAGCATCGAGGGCGGCCCAGAGGTCGTCTGGCTGGGTGCGGCGATGATCATCGGCGCTGGTTCGACGTCATTTGAGATGCTCCGGTATGTCGGGGACCGCTTTATGGTGATCCCCGCGACGGAGTGGATGAACAACCCGATGGACCCGATCTCCGTTCGCGACGTCCTCTTCTACCTGGCCGCATCGGCCGATCGCGATCAGGTGCCTGCCGGTGCCTACGACATCTCCGGCCCCGACTCGACGACTTACCGTGAGCTGTTGGCCGCATATGGCCGCGCGACGGGACAGCGACGGGTTAGTGTGCCGATCCGTGGAGTGGATACCGGCGTGGCGTCGATGCTGACCGCGATAGTCCTTCCGGTGCCGGGCGGGCTGGCCGCCGATCTGGTTGAGTCGCTTGATCATCCGATGCGGGCCTCCGACGGTCTGCGCGAGTTGGTGGCCGATCCGCCTGGCGGTCTCATCGGCATCGACGACGCGATTGCGCGGTCGCTCCCCAACGGCTGTGCGCGCCCCGTGAGCGAACTCGCCGACCCGCACCATCTCGCCGACACCGATCCGGCGTGGGCCGGCGGCGATACGCTCCGCATCCGACGCTTGGCGCAGTCGGTCACGCCGCTTGATTGCCCGACCGTTTCTCGGGCTCATCAAAGAGCTACCTGGACCCGTCGCCGCAGCGCTGCGGACCGGACTCGACACCTTGATCAACCTCACACCGAAGGCACACCTGGCATGACAGAACCGTCCATGACAGAACACCCCGCGACGCATCCTCCCTTTCTTCAGGAGGTGAAGGACAACATCACCAGGGTCGCGGTTCCTCACCACGAGCCACCCCGTGTGGTGCTGCGACGTCGCATTGTCGTTGCCATCGTCGTGGTGGTTGGTGCTGCGCTGCTCGGCTATTCGCTCGCTCGCGATCCCGGCGACGAATTGTTCTATGGGCTCACCTTGGCGCTGGCGGGGGTATGGGCGCTCGGCGCACTCCTTTCGCGTCCGTTGCATCTCGGACACGTGCGGTTCTTCGGCCGTAATCAACGGCCCGTAATCAGCGGCACACTCATCGGCCTCGCACTCGGCGCCATCTTCGTAGTCGGCGCACTGGCGGCCCGCGAGATTCCGGCGCTGTCCCAATATGCGGCCGACGTCTTGGCCTTCGCCACCCACGGCAGCCTGCCACTGGTCGTGTTCATCACGGTGATCAACGGTTTCGCAGAGGAGCTCTTCTTTCGCGGCGCGCTCTATTCAGCGCTCGAAAAGCACCACCCGGCAACCATGTCGACGATCATCTACGTCATCGCGATCGGCGTCTCCACGCTCAACCCGATGCTGACATTTGCCGCGGTTGTCCTTGGCGCGGTGTGCGCGTTCGAGCGCCGAGCCACCGGCGGAGTGCTCGCACCGATCCTCACCCATATGGTGTGGGGGCTGATCATGGTGCTCGCACTTCCGCCGGTTTTTGGCGTCTGACGACGCCACGCTGCCGGAATTTCGGCGTCTAACGCAGCGGGTTCGCCAGCTCGTCGCGGCGCATCCGCGCCGCCCACATCGCGACGGCCGCGAAGACCACCGGTGCGAGACCTGCCACCAGGAAGATGGTCTCCATCGAGACGATCTTCGACAGCGGGCCGACGATCGCGAACGACACCGGCATGAACGCCAGCGAGACAAAGAAGTCCAGGCTCGACACCCGGCCCAGCATCTCCCTCGGCACCCGCCGCTGCAGCAGCGTGCCCCAAATGACCATGCCCGCGCCGTCGGTGACGCCGATGATGAACGTCGCGACGGCCATCAGAGGAAACGACGACGTCACGCCGACGACTACCAGCGGGATCGAGCCAAGGCTCCACATGGCCATCATCACGGACAAGTAGCGGCGCGGCAGCCGCCTCGACGACACCGCGAGCGCACCCAACGCACTGCCCATCCCGAAGAACGCCAGGACGAAGCCGTATGTCTTGGCGCCGTCGGCGAACCGATCCTTCGCGATGAACGGCAGCAGCACCTCGATCGGGCCGAGCACCACCAGCACGAACATGCTCGCGAAGAGCAGCGTCCACAGCAGCCACGGTGTGCGGAGCATGAAGCTGAAGCCGTCGCGCAGGTCGCGCAATACATGCGGCCGCTGCTGATCAGGTTCGTGGGAAGGCGTTTTCACGGCAAACCTGGTAGCCACCAGCAGCACCAGACCGATGGCGAACAACGCCGCCACCGTGGTGGCACCCAGCGCTGGGAACGTCGCGCCCACCACGATCCCGGCGACTGCGGGACCGACAGCGCGCTGGAACACCGGGCGTACGATGCCTTCGACGCCGTTGGCCGCCAGCAGTTGGTCGGCAGGCAGGATCCTCGGCAGGATCGCGCTGTAAGCGGGAAAGAAGAACGCCGCCGCGGCGCCCATTGCCGCTGAAGCCACCGCGAGATGCCAGACCTCCAGCACACCAACCAGGCCCAACACCGCGATTGCCGACGACGCGATCACGTTGACGGACTCGGTGGCAATGATGATCGTGCGCTGTTTGATTCGGTCCGCGGTGATCCCGCCGACCAGAACGAATGCGACGAAGGCTGCGCCCCAGCAGGTCGTGACGATCGACAACGACACGGGATTGTTGTCGAGTTCGATCACCTGAAGGGCCAACACCACCGCGAACATGCCGTCGGCGAAGATCGACAGCGACACCGCGACGATCAGCAGGCGGTACTCGCGGGACCGGAATGGTGCGAGCACGCGCCATCGGCCGGCGTAGGCCACCGGCTTCTCAATCTCGAATTGCGTGCTCACACCGTCGATGGTCGCTGACCGGGCACGGCCGCGTCCACCGATTTTTCATCCGCGAGCAGACGCAAACTCCCACGAATCTCGTCGATATCGTGCGAGTTTGCGTCTGCTCGGCAGAAATCAGGAATCGGTGAAGTTGGCCGCGCGACGTTCCTGGAAGGCCTTGATGCCCTCGCGGTAGTCCGTGCCCCGCAGCAGCGCGGCCTGGCCGGAGTGTTCGCGCTCCAGAGCCCCTTCGAGTTCGGTCAGCGTTGAGGCGTTGATGGCGTCCTTCGTCTTCGCCAGCGCGACGACCGGTCCGCGCACCAGCGTCGCGATCACCCTGTCCACCTCGGCATCGAGTTCGTCGGCCGGATACACCGCGGTGACCAGGCCCGCCCGGAACGCCTCGTCGGCGTGGATCTTGTCCGCCAGCAGCGCCATCCGCATCGCGCGGATCCGGCCGACGGCGGCCGCGACCAGAGCCGAAGCGCCGCCGTCGGGCATCAGGCCGATCTTGGTGAAGGCGAGCATGAAATAGCCCTTGTCCGAAGCGAGTACGACGTCGCATGCCAGCGCCAGCGACGCGCCGACGCCGGCAGCGGGGCCTTGCACGACAGAGACCACAGGGCGGGGACACGCGACGATCGCGCGCACTGCCCGGTTGGCCGCGTCCAGCACGGTCAACCCGCCTGCCTTCTTCGCCTGATCCTCCGCGCCGATCCCCGCACCCGAGCTGAACCCGCGACCCGCACCGGCCAGCCGCACCACTTTGACCTGCGGGTCGGTGGCCGCCCTGTCCAACGCGTCCGCGATGCCGTTCAGCATCGTCGCGGTCAGCGAGTTGAGGCTGTCCGGCCGGTTCAGCGTCAGCGACAGCACGCCGTCGCCGAGACCGACCTCCAGCCCGTCGACGCTCACATACGCTCCGGTGCTGGAGTCGAGGGAAGTCATTGCTGAACCTCAGATCGGGTTGGCGGGCGCGCACGCGAGGAGCCGAAGTCCACGCAGGCCCGCGATGGGTCCACTTGGTTATACAAGTAAGCTATGTCGCGGTCAACTACGGGAGGTGGGTTCTCAATGGCGGGACCACTGCAGGGATTGCGAATCGTCGAACTGGCCGGCATCGGCCCCGGACCGCATGCGGCGATGATCCTCGCCGACCTCGGCGCCGACGTCGTGCGGGTCGAGCGCCCAGGTGGGACCGGAGGCGTGCCGAAGGGCAGCCACGAAGCCATGAACCGCAACCGGCGCGCGGTCGCGGCCAACCTGAAGTCCGACGAAGGCCGCGAGCAGGTGCTCGCGTTGATCGCCAAGGCCGACGTGCTGATCGAGGGCTACCGGCCCGGTGTCACCGAGCGACTGGGCCTGGGACCCGAGGACTGCGCGAAGGTCAACGAGCGGTTGGTGTACGCACGGATGACCGGCTGGGGCCAGACCGGCCCGCGCAGCCAGCAGGCCGGACACGACATCAACTACATATCGCTCAACGGCCTTCTGCACTCCATCGGTCACAAGGGCGGACGTCCGGTGCCACCGCTGAACCTGACCGGCGACTTCGGCGGCGGCTCGATGTTCCTGATCGTCGGCGTCCTCGCTGCGCTGTGGGAACGGCAGAGTTCCGGCAAGGGCCAGGTGGTGGACGCCGCGATGGTCGACGGCTCCAACATCCTGATGACGATGATGTGGGGGATGCGTGCGGGCGGGCTGTGGTCCGACGAACGCGGCACCAACATGCTCGACAGCGGGGCGCCGTACTACGACACCTACGAGTGCGCCGACGGTCGCTACATGTCGATCGGCTCGATCGAGCCCCAGTTCTATGCGGAGCTGCTGAAGGGTCTCGGCCTCGACGGTGAGGATCTGCCCGCCCAGCAGGACGTCAGCCGGTGGCCCGAGCTGCGGGCCCGCTTCGCCGAGGTGTTCGCCTCGGCCGATCGCGACCACTGGGCCAAGGTGTTCGCCGACAGCGACGCCTGCGCGACGCCGGTGCTGTCCTTCGCCGAGGTGCAGAACGAACCGCACAACACTGAACGTGACACGTTCTATCTGGACGGCGACGTGCTGCTGCCGTCGCCCGCGCCGCGGTTCTCCCGCAGCGTGCCGCCCACCCCGAAGCCGCTTGGCGAGCCGGGGACGGACATCGAATCCGTTCTGCGCGACTGGAAATAGCCGCAAGGCACAAAGAAAGGAACGCATTAAGTGGAGATCAAGGACGCCGTAGCCGTCGTCACCGGGGGCGCCTCCGGTCTCGGCCTGGCGACAACCAAACGCCTGCTGGATCGGGGCGCGTCGGTCGTCGTCATCGACCTCAGGGGTTCCGACGCGGTCTCAGAACTCGGCGATCGCGCCCAGTTCGTCGAGGCCAACGTCACCGATCCCGACGCGGTCACCGCGGCGCTCGATGCTGCCGAGAAAATGGGCCCGCTGCGCATCAACGTCAACTGCGCGGGCATCGGCAACGCGATCAAGACATTGGGCAAGGACGGTCCGTTCCCGCTCGACGGGTTCAAGAAGGTCATCGAGGTCAACCTGATCGGCACCTTCAACGTGCTGCGGCTGGCCGCCGAGCGGATCGCCAAGACCGAACCGATCGACGGTGAGCGCGGCGTCATCATCAACACCGCGTCCGTGGCGGCGTTCGAGGGCCAGATCGGCCAGGCGGCGTATTCGGCCTCCAAGGGCGGCGTCGTCGGCATGACGCTGCCGATCGCCCGAGACCTGTCGCGCGACCTGATCCGCGTGGTGACCATCGCGCCGGGTCTGTTCAAGACGCCGCTGCTGGGCTCGCTGCCCGAGGAGGCGCAGGCGTCGCTGGGTAAGCAGGTGCCGCATCCGGCCCGTCTCGGCGATCCCGACGAGTACGGCGCACTTGCCGTGCACATCGTGGAGAACCCGATGCTCAACGGCGAGGTAATCAGGCTGGACGGCGCGATCAGGATGACGCCGCGATGACGATCAGGACGAAGTTCACCGAGACGTTCGGGGTCGAGCACCCCGTCGTGCAGGGCGGCATGCAGTGGGTTGGTCGCGCGGAACTCGTTGCGGCCGTAGCGAATGCGGGAGCATTGGGCTTCATCACCGCGCTGACCCAGCCGACTCCTGCGGATCTGGCCAAGGAGATCGCCAAGTGCCGCGATCTGACCGACAAGCCGTTCGGCGTGAACCTGACGATCCTGCCGACAATCAACCCGCCGCCGTATGACGAATACCGTCAGGTGATCGTCGAGGCAGGCATCAAGATCGTCGAAACGGCCGGATCGAATCCGGCGCCGCACCTGCCGATGTTCCACGAGAACGGGATCAAGGTGCTGCACAAGTGCACCTCGGTGCGCCATGCGGTGAAGGCGCAGAGCCTCGGCGTCGACGGCATCAGCATCGACGGCTTCGAGTGCGCAGGCCATCCCGGCGAGGACGACATCCCCGGCCTGGTGCTGATCCCTGCGGCGGCCGCCAAGATCGACATCCCGATGATCGCCTCCGGTGGCTTCGCCGACGGTCGTGGCCTGGTGGCCGCACTGGCCCTTGGCGCCGACGGCATCAACATGGGCTCGCGCTTCATGTGCACGGCGGAGTCGGCGATCCACCAGAAGGTCAAGGAGGCGATCGTCGCGGGCACCGAGCTCGATACCGAGATGATCTTCCGGCCGCTGCGCAACACCGCGCGCGTCGCAAGCAATGCCGTGTCACGCGAGGTGGTGGAGATTCTCAACAACGGCGGCCAGTTCGAGGACGTGAAGGACCTCGTCGCGGGCTCGCGCGGGGTCAAGGTCTACGAGATCGGCGATGTGGACGCGGGCATCTGGTCGGTCGGCACGGCGATGGGGTTGATCAACGACATCCCGACGTGCGATGAGTTGGTTTCACGCATCGTGGCCGACGCCGAGGAACTCATCACCGAACGGCTGGCCGACATGGTCGATGTGTCGGCAAGGGAGAATGTCGCGTAAGCGATCGAGCCGGATTTCGGGAACAACGAAGGATCAACGAGGGCCCCGAACGGGGCAAACTGTCTGACGGGTCAACGCACTCAGTGCGAGCGCGTTGCCTCAGACTGCGTAGGGCAGCTGCTGATCGCCGTCAAGCTGCTCGGAGGTGTCGCCCTCAACCAGGACATCGCCGTGGTAGAGCGCCTCGAAGTCAACCTTGATGACATCAGCACTGGTGTCGTCGATCCACATGACTCTGAGCGTATGGGTCACCATTAAGGAATCTTTGAGTCACGATTCGGAATATCGTGGCAATTCTTACCGCCGGGTAGGGTGCGAGGTTACTCGCGAGTAGCTGACCTGGGATTATGCCGGTGAGCTGAAATGAATGGGATTTGTGCCATTCAGCAGGATCCAAGTGAGGATCGCCACGGCGAACGCCAGAACGAGCAGCCCGACCGCGATTTTCGGGGACCACCGGTGCCTGCCGAGCACGCGCGAGTCAACGGAATAGGCGCCTGCGCCGGTGAAGAGCAGCGTCGCCGCGCCGATTAACAGCAGGAACGGCACGTTGAACGGCTCGGACCAGAACGCGCCCTGCGAGACGTTGACGGCCCAGGCGCAGATCATCGCGCCGACGACCGCGCAGGCGGCCAGCGGCGTCAGCAGTCCGAGGATGAGCCCGATCCCGCCTGCGGTCTCGGCGACCGTCACCATCAGGGCGGCCAGCGTCGGCAGGCTCCAGCCGCCGGACTCCATGAAGCCTGCGGTGGTGCCGAAGTCGAAGGCCTTGATGAGGCCGGCCTGGATCATCGCGGCGCCGACGCCGATGCGCAGGATGAGTAGGCCCAGATCGGCCGGTGACGGGGAGGTCGCGGTGGTTTCGGTGGCGGTCATGCCGCCGAGCCTATGGGCCTGTGAGGATCCTGTGAATGCGTTCGTCATGCACTACCGACCGTCGCGGCTGCGGAAATTCATCGCGCCGTAAGAACTGTGAACGATTCGGCCGCATGTGTCGTGGTTACCAGAACAGGGTCGCTTTGACGAGGGTAGGTTATCGCAGATAAGTTACCCTTGATAGCTCCTGTTGGACCTGGTTGAAGGGAACACCACGTGCTGCAACAGATCGCTCGGATGGCCATCAGGGCCCCTAAGCGGATCGTCGTCATCGCGCTGTTGGTGATGGTGGCCACAGGCATCTTCGGCATCCCTGTCACCAAGAGCCTGTCCGCGGGTGGATTTCAGGATCCGACGTCGGAGTCCGCCAAGGCCGCGCAGATGCTTGTCGACAAATTCGGCCAGGGCGACATGGAACTCGTTCTCAGCCTGACGTCCGACGGCGGCGCGCAGAGCCCCGAGTCGCGGGCGGTCGGCACCGACCTCGTCTCGCAGCTGCAGGCATCGCCGCACGTGGCGGGCGTCACCTCGGCATGGACCGCACCTGCGACGGCCGTGCCCGCGCTGATCAGCAAGGACGGCAAGACCGGACTGATCGTCGCGAGCATCACCGGCGGGGAGAGCAACGCCCAGAAGTACACGAAGGAGCTCAGCGACCGGCTGGTCCACGATCGCGACGGCGTCACCGTGCGCGCAGGCGGCGAAGCGATGATCTACGTGCAGATCAATGGCCAGACCGAAAAGGATCTGCTGCTGATGGAGTCGATTGCGATTCCGCTGAGCTTTCTCGTCCTGGTCTGGGTGTTCGGTGGTCTGCTGGCCGCGGCGCTGCCGCTGGCCGTCGGCGCCTTCGCGATCCTGGGGTCGATGGCGGTGCTGCACGCGATCACCTATGTCACCGACGTGTCGATATTCGCGCTCAATCTGAGCGTCGCCATGGGCTTGGCGCTCGCCATCGACTACACGCTGCTGATCGTCAGCCGGTATCGCGACGAACTCGCCGCCGGATCAGGACGGGACGAAGCGTTGATACGCACCATGGCCACTGCCGGGCGAACGGTGTTGTTCTCGGCGATGACGGTCGCGCTGTCGATGGTCGCGATGGTGCTGTTCCCGATGTACTTCCTGAAGTCGTTCGCGTACGCGGGAATTGCGGTGGTGGCGTTCGCGGCTGTCGCCGCCGTCGTGGTGGCTCCGGCCGCCATCGTGCTCCTCGGCGATCGGCTGGATGCGCTCGACGTGCGTCGCCTGCTGCGACGGACGCTGGGGAGACCGGAGCCCGCGCAGAAGCCCGTCGAGGAGAACTTCTGGTACCGGTCCACGAAATTCGTTATGCGCCGGTCGATTCCGATCGGCCTCGCGATCGTCGCTCTACTGCTTCTACTCGGCGCGCCGTTCCTCGGCGCCAAGTGGGGCTTCCCCGACGACCGGGTGCTGCCCGCGTCGTTGTCGGCGCGCGCGGTCGGCGACCAGATGCGCAACGACTTCGCCGTCGACTCGGCGCGCAACGTCACCGTCGTCATCCCCGACGCCACCGGGGTCACGCCCCAGGACCTCGGCCGCTACGCCGCCGACCTCTCCCTGGTTCCCGACGTGTCGTCCGTGTCGTCTCCGACCGGAACGTTCGTCGCCGGCCAACCGGCCGGGCCACCCTCGGCCGCAACGGGTTTGAAGGACGGCAGTGCGTTCCTGACCATCGGCAGCGACGCTCCATTGTTCTCCGACGCCTCGGAGGCTCAGCTCGACCAGCTGCGCGCGGTGAGCACGCCCGATGGCAAGCCGGTGGAACTCACCGGCGTCGCGCAGATCAACGAGGACAGCTCGACAGGCATCACCGATCGGCTTCCGCTCGTGCTTGCCGTGATCGCCGCGATCACGTTCGTTCTGCTGTTCCTGCTGACGGGCAGCGTGATCCTGCCGCTGAAAGCCTTGGTGCTCAACGTGTTGTCGTTGACGGCGGCGTTCGGCGCGCTGGTGTGGATATTCCAGGAGGGCCACCTCGGCGCTCTCGGCACCACGCCCACCGGAACGCTGGTCGCCAACATGCCGGTGCTGTTGTTCTGCATCGCCTTCGGGTTGTCCATGGACTACGAGGTTTTCCTCGTCAGCCGTATCCGCGAGTACTGGTTGTCGCTGCCCGGCAAGACCCGCGCCGACAACGACGAGGCGGTTGCGCTCGGCCTGGCCCGCACCGGCCGCGTCGTCACCGCTGCGGCGGTGGTGATGTCGATATCGTTCGCCGCGCTGATGGCGGCCCAGGTGTCGTTCATGCGGATGTTCGGGGTCGGGCTCACGCTGGCGATCCTGGTCGACGCCACACTCGTGCGCATGGCGCTGGTGCCCGCGTTCATGCATGTGCTCGGCCGCTGGAACTGGTGGGCACCCAAGCCGCTGGCCAAGCTCCACGAACGCATCGGCATCAGTGAGTCCACCGACGACCTGATTCCGCCTGCGGAGAAACAAGAGCGGGCCGCGGTCTCGGCGACGGAATCCGGCTGACGATGTCCCTGCAGCCCCTCAAGCGACGGCGCGCCCCACGCGGCTCCGGTGAGCAGCTGAGAGACGAAATCCTCGACGCCACTACCGAGTTGCTGCTGGAGACCGGCCACGCCAAGGCCGTGTCGATCCGGTCGGTTGCACAGCGCGTCGGCGTGACGCCACCGTCGATCTACCTGCACTTCGCCGACAAGGACGCGCTGCTGGATGCGGTGTGCGCAAGGTACTTCGAAAAGCTCGACGAGGAGATGCAGCGTGTCTCGGCCGATCAGACGTCGACCGTCGAGGTGCTGCGCGCCCAGGGCCTGGCCTACGTCCGCTTCGCCACGCAGACGCCGGAGTTGTACCGCATCGCCACGATGGGCGAAGGCAGGCCGGGCAGCGACATCGACATGACGCTGAACAGCTCGGCATTCCAGCACCTGCGCAACTCGGTGGAGTTGTTGATCGAAGAGGGCGTCTTCCCGAAGGGCGACCCGACCATGGCGGCTCTGCAGCTGCTGACCGCCGCACACGGCATCGCTTCGCTGCTGATATCGAAGCCGTATCTGCCATGGGGCGACGTCGAGGAGTTCGCCGACCAGACGTTGTCGGCGGCGTGTCTGGGCCACATCGTGCTCGGCCTCGTCGAGGACGACGACGCGACACCTCAACAGACCGTAGACTGGCTGATGAATCGCCAACCGCAGGAAGGGAAGTCGTGATAGAAGGCAGCGACACCACGGACAATCCGTTCTTCGCCCGACTGTGGACCTTCCTGTCAAGCCACGAAACCGAAGAGATTCAGCGACTGCGAACAGAGAACCTTGCCGGCCTGTCCGGCCGGGTGCTGGAAGTGGGCGCTGGTACGGGAACGAACTTTGCGTACTACCCGGCGACCGTGACCGAGGTGGTCGCGGTCGAACCCGAGCGACGGCTGGCACTCCACGCCCACGCGGCGGCAGGCAAGGCGGCCGTCCCGGTGTCGGTCACCACGGAAACCGTCGAGAAGTTTCTCGGCGATAACGACGGTGAACCGTTCGACGCGGTCGTGTGCTCGCTGGTGCTCTGTTCGATCGAAGACCCGGATGGCGTTCTGCGACAGCTCTTTTCACTCGTACGCCCCAGCGGCGAGCTGCGCTTCCTCGAGCACGTCGGCAGCGGTGGCTTGCGGGGGCGGCTGCAGAAGATCGCCGACAGAACCGTGTGGCCCCGCATGATGGGCAACTGCCACACCCACCGCGACACCGAAGCATCGATCGTCGGTGCGGGCTTCGAGGTGGCCCGCACACGTCGCGAGCCGGCGCTTCCGGCATGGTTTCCCACGCCGGTGGCGGAGTACACGATCGGCCGCGCGACCAAGCCCGTCGCCTAGCGATTTCGGCGTGATAAGTGTCGCTCAGCGATAGAAATCACGCCGAAATCGCAATCAGCCGAGCAATTTGGGCAGCCGCTGCAGCAGCGTCGGCAATGCGCCTGCGGCGGTCTCCCGCACCGTGACCGTCGCAGCGTCCGACAGCGGTGTGCGCTCGGGATTCACCTCGATCACCGGAATGCCGTTGGCCAGTGCCAGTTCAGGCAGCCCCGCGGCGGGATAGACGATCGACGAGGTGCCCACCACGATGACGGCGTCGGCGTTGCTGACCGCCTCCACCGACTTCTGCCAGGCGATGTCGGGCAGCGGCTCGCCGAACCACACCACGTTGGGCCTGATCAGGCCGCCACACTCGCACCGCGGCGGCGGCACCGTCTCGACCGGTTCGGGCATGTGGGGCAGCTCCCCGACATACTCGCGTCCGCATCCGTCGCAACGAAATTCGAACAGGCTGCCGTGCAGGTGGTAGACCCGCTCGCTGCCTGCGCGTTCGTGCAGGTTATCGACGTTCTGCGTGACGACGTGCACTTCCGCGTGGTCCTGCCATGCCGCGACGGCCCGGTGCCCGTTGTTCGGGTCGACACCGTGCATGAGGTAGTGGCGCCACAGGTACCACGCCCAGACCTTCTCCGGATGCCTGCTCCAGCCCTCCGCGCTCGATATCTCGTACGGGTCGACCTTCGCCCAGAGCCCCGTTTCGACGTCGCGAAACGTCGGAACCCCGCTCTCGGCGGAGATACCCGCTCCGCTGAGGACCGTCAATTGCACCTAACCAAACTAACCCGTATGCGCGATACTGAGCACGTGACCGATTTGGGGGAATGGGTTCAGGCTGATCCGCACGCTAGTAAGCCGTTATTCGACCAGCTCAGAAGTCAGATCATCGACGGAATTCGAAGTGGCAGGCTGCCACCGGGGACACGCCTGCCGACGGTCCGCGAACTCGCGGGGCAGCTGAACATGGCGGTCAATACCGTCGCCCGCGCATACCGTGAGTTGGAGTCCGCCGGAATTCTCGAAACACGCGGCCGCTTCGGCACTTTCGTTGCGCGTACCGATCCGGCGGATGCGGCGATGGCGACCGCCGCGCACACCTACGCGACAGCCGCGAAGGCGCTGGGCATCGACAAAGGTCAGGCGCTGAAGTACATCGAGGCGGCGTTCGGCTGACTAACCGAACTCGAGCAGGGTGACCAGTGGTCGCACCGAATCGAGGAGCGGAACCCGCTGCAGGGTCCACATCAACGTGTTGAGCACCTTGCCGCGCCCCGGCAGCATCGGCAGATCGTGCACGGCGCGGATGCCTGGCACGGTGTTGGCCAGGTTTGCGATCTCCGACGGCGACAGCGTGAACGGCATCGGCGGCACCCGGTAGCGCAGCGACGTGCGCGAGCCGCGGCGGATCCACGAGGCGAACAACACCGGCGGCAGGTCGAACATCATCTGCCCGCCGGGAAAGCGCTTGGCGCATTCGGCGATCAGGCCGAGGGCCTCTTCTGGCTGCAGATACATCAGCAGGCCTTCGGTGGTGATGAAGACACCGTCGGAGGCATCCACCCGGTCCATCCAGCTGAAGTCCAACGCCGACTGGGCGCACATCGTCACGCGGTCCGAGTGCGGCAACAGCCGGTCCCGCAGCTCGATGATCGGTGGCAGATCGACTGTGAGCCAACGGAACTGGTCACCGACACCCGACGCGTCCAGCCGGTAGAAGCTGGTCTGAAGTCCCTCGGCGAGCGCCACCACGGTGGCCGCCGGATGGTCGACGAGGTAGCGCCGCGTATACGTGTCGAAGGTGAGCGCGCGCAGTGCCATGTCCTGGCGACGAGTGAAGCCGAACTTGGCCCAGTCGTAGTCGATCTCATCGACCAGCTTGATCGCAACTGGGTCGTCGATGATGGAGTCAGGCCTGCGCGCTTCTTTGGCGCGGACCAACAACGTCATCAGCGCGGTCTCGGACACCCCGGTCAGGGCCGAGCCGTCTACTTTGCTCATTTGAGTACCTTGTCGAGTGTTCGGAGGTTGCGGGTGGTCGTCGACGACTTGTAGCGCTTCTTGCCCATCGTCTTGCCGATCGTGGTGTCCAGGGTGCCCTTGTTGGGGACCTGCCAGTAGATGACGCCCTTGCCGCGATTGATCTTCTCGTCCGAACCTGCGTCCTTGGCGAGGGCGGCCAGTTCGTCGAGCGCGTCGGCATCGGTCACGAAGGTGACGTAGCTGTGGTGGCCTTCCACCTCACGCTCGAAGGGGAACTTGTCGGATATCGCCTTCACGGTGTCCAGGTCGTAGGCCAGTACCCAAGCGTCGTAGCCGAATTCGTCTCGCAGAGCCTTCTCGGCCTTTTTGCGCACAGCGTCGACGCCAGATCGACTCTCCAGCAACACATTACCGCTGGCCAGGATGGTCTTGACGTTCGTGAACCCGGCATTCTCCAATGCGGCTGCCACCTCGGCCATCTTGAGGTTGACCCCGCCGACGTTCACCCCGCGCAGGAACGCCGCGTACCGGGTCACTGGTCGAACTCCAGCGTGGTCGTCGAGACACCCGCCAGGGTGTCACTGCTTACTACGGCCATCCGCCCATAGTAGGTACGCCCTGCGAATCGGGGTCGGCCCCGGTGGTCGCCGACGTAGGCTCGGGGAATGGTGCGCCAGGTGTTCGACGACAAGCTGCTCGCGGTGATCAGCAACAACTCGCTTGGCGTGCTGGCGACCATCAAGCGCGACGGCAGGCCGCAGCTGTCCAACGTCTCGTATTACTTCGACCCGCGAAACCTCACCGTCCAGGCCTCGATCACCGAGCCGCGCGCCAAGACGCGCAACCTGCGCCGTGACGGGCGGGCTTCGCTGCACGTCAGCTGCGACGACGGTTGGTCGTACGCGGTGGCCGAGGGAAACGCCATCCTCACGCCACCCGCAGCGTCCCGAGACGACGACACCGTCGAGGCGCTGATTGGCTTGTACCGCAACATCGCTGGTGAGCATCCGGACTGGGACGACTACCGCCGGGCCATGGTCGACGACCGCCGGGTCGTGATGACTCTGCCGATCTCGCATCTGTACGGCATGCCTCCTGGCAAGCGCTGAGGCATCTGAAAAGCCCGCGACGGCGCCAGGTGCGCCGCGCTAAGCTGCGGCTATGGCTAAAGAACCGGAAGACGACACCAAACGGAAGTTCCGGGAGGCGCTGGAGAAGAAGAACGCCAAGTCAGCCGGCGGCGCCGAGCACCGAGACGGCGGAAACAAGCAACCGAAGGCACACGGACCGCTCGAGAACCGGCGGGAATTCCGGCGCAAGAGCGGATAGCCGGAGACGACCGTGACGCCGGAATTCCTGCTCACGACGCTCATCGTCGTGGCGACGCCTGGCGCCGGTGTGCTGTACACCTTGGCCGCCGGGGTGTCGCGTGGCTGGCGGGCCAGCCTCGTGGCGGCGTTTGCCTGCACGCTCGGGATCCTTCCGCACGTGATCGCCGCGGTCACCGGCCTGGCGGCGATCATGCATGCCAGCGCGGTGGCCTTCTCGATCATCAAGTGGCTCGGCGTTGGCTACCTGCTGTACCTGGCGTGGAAGACGTTCCGCGACAAGTCGGTGTTCGCGATCGACACCGAACCGGTGCGGGTTTCGCCGTGGCGGGTGATCGCGTCCGGAATCCTGGTCAACACCCTCAACCCCAAGCTGACGATCTTCTTCTTCGCGTTCCTGCCGCAGTTCGTGCCTGCCGACAGCGCGGGCGCGGTGCCGCTGATGGTCTACCTGAGCGCCGTCTTCATGGGCGTGACCCTCGTGGTGTTCAGCCTCTACGGGGTGTTCGCCGCCGCGGTCCGCACGAAGGTGTTCTCCCGGCCGCGCATCGTGGCGTGGGTGCGCCACAGCTTCGGCGCCACCTACCTCGTGCTCGCGGGCAGGCTGGCCGCGCAGACCCGCTGAGCGGTGACGGGCCGGTTGCCTGCCAGGAATCGGGCGCCGATCAGTGCCGCCAGCATCACTGCGACGCAATAGAGCCCCGGCCCCTTGAGGCCCCAGCCGACCGACGCCAGCGTCGCCGCACCGGCCATGCACAGCAGCGCGCCGACCGCCGCACTGCGTGACCCCGGCGCGGCCACGTGCCCGCCGTCCCACAGCGGGAGCGGGTTGTTCTCCAGCGGGCGCAGCACGACGAACGCCGTCGCGACGAGGACCGCCATGATGAGCAGTTGCAGGATGCTGAGCGCGATGAAGCCGGAGGCGCCCGCGTCGAAGCGCGGATGGCCGAGGTAGTCGAAGACCAGATGCATGAACAGCAGCGCCGGGATGTGCCACAGGTAGAGCGTCATCGCCCCTGAGTTGCCGATCGCGGTCAGCCACCACACCCGCGGACGACGCGCCCATCGTGCGATCGCAGGTGCGGCGGCAATCGCCAACGCGCACATCATGATTGCGTGCCCGGCCAGCAGCAGCGACGGCGGCGTCATGTTCTTCAGCTGTTGGGTTTCGATGCCCACCAGGCTGAGTTCGTAGGGGCCGACCCACATGAGTGCGAGGTTGACGGCGAACATCACGCCGGCCAGCAGCAGCGCCGCGCGGCCGGCGAGGAGGTTACGACGGTAGGCGACGCCGAGCATGCCCGGGATCAACCAGGCGACCAGGTTGAGATAACCCAAAGCCGGTGGTGCGTCGACGTTGATCCGGATGGCGTCGATGACCGCGATGAACGCGTACGTTCCCGCAACGGCGCGGACGAGTCGACCGGTCGTGGTGATGCGCGCCAGCAGCGGAACGGCCGCCAGCACAAGCACATAGGCGCCGAGGAACCACAGCAGCTGTATCGAAATCCCGGCTACCGGTTCGTAGACGTGCTCCGGCAGGAAATAGCGCAGTATCGCCAGCGCTGAGATCCAGAACGCCAGGTAGTAGAACACCGGCCGGTACAACCGGGTGCAGCGGCGCATCAGCCAGTCGCCCCAGGAATCGCCCTGGCGCCAAGTGTCGACGGAGGCCGCGACGCCGGCGAAGAAGAAGAGCGGCATGATCTGGAACACCCAGGTCAGCGCCTGGAAGACAACGGAGGCGGTGAGCAGGTTGCTCCAGATGAAGACGTCGTCGCGGATGACGCTCGTCGCCATGATCGTGTGCCCGACGACCACGCCGACCAACGACACGATCCGGATGACGTCGATGGCACGGTCCCGCGTCGCGGGCGTGTTCGCCTCGACCTCAGCCGGGCTGGGGAACAAAGCCTTCGACGGTCATGCCCCAAATTTAGGCCTGACCTCGGCGTAAGTGTCTGAGTAGAAGCACTCAAAACTCAGCGACCGGCGACTGCCTGCGCTCCCGAACCACGATCGCGGCCAGGCACACCAGTGCCAGCACCGCGACGGCGATCGCGAAACTGATGCCTGCCGTTCGCAGCCCCCAGTGCTGTGCGGCGAGACCTTCGCCGATGACGGGCAGTGAGATCGCCACGTACGCAACGACGAAATAGGTCGAACTGACTTCCGCGCGCCGCTCCGGCGGCGTCTTTTCGGAAACCGCGGCGAGTCCCCGGCTGAAGCAGATGCCCTGTCCTATCCCGCCGACGATCGCGGCGAGGATCAGCCCCGTCAGCGACGAGAGCCACAGCGCTGCGGCCAGAATGACCATCCCAACGACCAGGGTCGCGCAGCCGATCACCACCGCCCGTTCGGGAGCAATGCGGCCTGCGCCGAACTGAGTTACTGCCGACGCGAAGAAGATCGACGAGGCGACGGCTCCGGCCAGCGCGTGGTTGTCGATACCGACGACGTCTGAAAGGAACGCAGGCGCTACCGAGGCGAACAGTCCGGTGACCGCGAAGCCGGCGAAGGCGGCGATGCCCGCGATGACGAAGATCGGCCGGACTTCTGCAGGCAATGAAAGCCGTTGAACACCAAGGCGGCCCACGCGTTCCGACGTCTCCGGAACCAGGAGGACCGCGATGACGGCCAGTGTCGCCATCACGATGTGCACGACGAAGGTCAGGTGCAGTGGCTGCGGTGCGTACTGGACCAGTACGCCGGCGAGCAGTGGTCCGCCGCCGAGACCACCGACGTTGACCATGGTCGCCACCGCCGCGGCGCGCGTGCGCCAACCGGGCGGAGCGGCCTCGATCACGGCCGCTGTCGCGGTTCCGGTGAAGATGCCTGCCGACAGCCCCGACAGCAGGCGACCGACAAGCAGCAGCGGCACGGAGTCGGCCATCAGGAAGGCGATGGCGCTGGCGACGGCGGACACCCCGCCCGCCACCAGCATGGGCCGACGGCCGATGACATCGGACCAGCGACCGAATGCCAACAACGCCAACAGCACCCCGCCGGCGTAGGTGGCGTAGATGACGGTCGTCGCCAGCACGTCGAAATGCATGCGTTCGGCGTAGAGCGCGTACATCGGCGTCGGGAGCGTCGTGCCGACCATGATTGCCGCGAAGGCGTACGCCAGCAGGGCGAACGCGTATCGACTTCTAGGCAGGGTTTCCAGCACGTAGGTTGTCAGCGGCAAAGGCGGGGTGCCTTATTCCGCCGACACTAATGCGCCGTGATGGCCTTCTCGGCGCCCACTCCGGTCAGCGCCCGCACCTCGAACTCCGCATTCACCTCCGGGTCGCCGCGATCGGACGAGGTCAGCGTGCCGACGATGCCGAGGATGAACGCGAGCGGAATAGCTACGATGCCCGGATTGGCCAGCGGGAACCAGGCGAAGTCCACGTTGGGCATCATCGCGGTCTTCGCACCCGACACCGCGGGCGAGAAGATGATCAGCACGATCGTCGAGATCAGCCCGCCGTACATGCTCCACAGTGCGCCACGGGTGTTGAATCGCGGCCAGTACAGCGAATAGAGGATGGTCGGCAGGTTGGCGGCGGCGGCCACTGCGAAGGCCAGTGCCACGAGGAACGCGATGTTCTGTTCGGCGGCCAAGATGCCAAGCAGGATGGCGAGGATGCCGATCACCACAACCGTGATGCGGGACACCCGAACCTGTTCGCCCTCGGTCACCTGATGGCTCTTCAGCACGCTGGCGTAGATGTCGTGCGCGAACGACGTCGCCGCGGTGATGGTCAGGCCCGCGACCACCGCGAGGATCGTCGCGAACGCCACCGCCGAAATGATGCCGAGCAGCACCACGCCGCCGAGTTCGAACGCCAGTAGCGGTGCCGCCGAGTTCTGTGCGCCGGGAGCCGCGAGGATCTTGTCGGGTCCGACGAGCGCGGCCGCGCCGTAGCCGAGCGCCAGCGTGAAGAGGTAGAAGGCGCCGATCAACATGATCGCCCACACCACCGAGCGGCGAGCTTCCTTGGCGGTGGGCACGGTGTAGAAGCGCATCAGCACGTGCGGAAGGCCCGCGGTGCCGAGCACCAGCGCCAGCGCCAGCGAGACGAAGTTGAGCTGCGACGTGAGATTGGCTCCGTACTGGGCGCCCGGGGCGAGGACGTCGCGCTTGGCGACGGCTTCGGTGGACGAACCCGAAACGGCGGACTGGGCCGCGCCGAGCATTTCGGAGAAGTTGAGACCGAACTTGCCAAGCACCCAGACCGTCATCAGGGCAGCGCCGCCGATCAGCAGGACGGCCTTGATGATCTGCACCCACGTCGTGCCTTTCATGCCGCCGATGAGCACATAGACAATCATCAGCAGCCCGACGACCGCGATGACCAGGGCTTGGCCGATATCGCTGGTGATGTTGAGCAGTAGCGCCACCAGCCCGCCGGCGCCTGCCATCTGAGCGAGCAGATAGAACAGGCATACGGCCAGTGTCGTGATGGCCGCGGCGAGACGCACCGGGCGCTGCTTGAGCCGGAAGCTCAGCACGTCGGCCATGGTGAACTTGCCTGCGTTGCGCAGCAATTCGGCGACGAGGAGCAGTGCGACCAGCCACGCGACCAGGAATCCGATGGAGTAGAGGAAGCCGTCGTATCCGTAGACCGCGATCGCGCCTGCGATGCCGAGGAAGCTGGCTGCCGACAGATAGTCGCCCGAGATCGCGATGCCGTTCTGCGGTCCGGTGAAAGACCGCCCGGCGGTGAAGAACTCGGCCGCGGTCGCGTTCTTCTTGCTGGCGCGGATCACGATGAAGAGTGTCACCGCGACGAACAGGATGAAGATGCCGATGTTGGCGGCGGGGTTTCCGACGGTTTCTGCGGCCAGGATGTGGGTGCTCATGCGACGTCGCCCTCCAGCTCGGCGCGAATGGCTGCGGCGCGCGGGTCGAGTTCACGGTTTGCGAACCGGACGTAGATGAAGGTGATCAGGAAGGTGGTCACGAACTGTCCCAGGCCAACCAGGATGCCGATGTTGATGTTGCCCCACACCTTGGTGGCCATGAAGTCATGGGCGAACGCGCCGAGCAGCACGTAGGCGAAGTACCAGAGGAGGAACACCGCGGTCATCGGAAAGACGAAGCGGCGCAGCCTGTCTCCGTAGCTCCTGGAACTCCGGACTGGCCTGAACAGCGACGAATTGATGACCGCTCACATGCGATTCGGTCGCTGCGGGCGGAAGGTCGGTTTCGGGCAACGCGGACTCCTGACCTCGATGTGAAATTGTGCGACGCACAGCAAACTGAGACCTAGCTCACAGGTAAGGGTTCCCGGCTCGCCGCGGCGTCAAACCGCCGATCTAGACTGGCGCCGTGGCGAAACTGCAACTTGTCCAAGATCCCGAGGCCGACGCTCTGCTCGAGTCCAATCCATTCGCATTGCTGGTGGGGATGTTGCTCGATCAGCAGATTCCACTCGAGGTGGCGTTCGCGGGCCCAAAGAAGATCGCCGACCGCATGGGCGGCGTAGACGCCCGCGAGATCGCTGACTACGACCCGGAGAAGTTCGCTGCGCTGTGTGCGGAACGGCCTGCGGTCCATCGGTTTCCGGGATCGATGGCAAAACGTATCCAGGCGTTGGCGCAGATCGTCGTCGACCGCTACGACGGTGACGGCGCCGCCGTGTGGGCCGCGGGTCAACCCGACGGCGCCGAGGTGCTGCGGCGGCTCAAGGAGTTGCCGGGCTTCGGCGATCAGAAGGCGCGAATCTTCCTGGCGCTGCTGGGTAAGCAGTACGGCGTCACGCCGAAGGGCTGGCGCGAGGCCGCGGGTGACTACGGCAAGGCCGGCTCGCATCTTTCGGTGGCCGACATCGTCGACGCGGGCTCGCTGGAGAAGGTGCGGTCGTACAAAAAGCAGATGAAGGCCGCGGCCAAGGCGGCGAAGAAGTAGTCGCTAGAGCGGCTCGCCGTCGAAGCGTTCCTTCGTGGCGAACTCGGAAACCGGTTTGCGCATGAGCTTCTTGACTTGTTTCACCGGTTTGCCGATCGGCAGCAGGGCGGCGATCGCATAGTCGTCCGGTATTCCGAGCAGCTCCTTGACGCGGGGTTCCTCGGCCACGGCCATCGTCGTCAGCACACCGCCGTAACCCTCGTTGCGCGCGGCCAGCAGGATGTTCCAGACGAACGGGTAGACGGATGCGCCGGGGATGACGCCGATGCGGTCGAGGTACTGATCGAACGCCGCGCAGACGTTGAGGTCGACGCAGACGACGAGGACCGCCCCGGCGGTCAGCACGGGTGCGCCCAGATACGGAGGCACCTCGGTGGCGGCCACCTCTTCGGCGGAAACCTTCATGGGCTGCACGGGGTTCCACGGCCCCTCGCCGTTCTTGGTCTGCGCGAGGTAGCGCCGTGCGCCCGTCACGCTGAGTCCGACGATCGCCTCGCGCGTCTTCCTGTCCCTGACCACGATCACGTGGGCGCCCTGTCGGTTGCCGCCGCTGGGCGCGAACCGGGCGTTGTCGAGGATGCGTTCAAGCACCTCGTCGGGCAGTGGCTCATCGGCGAACCGGCGGACCGCACCGGTGGTGCGCATGACGTCGTATAACTCCATGCCCTACATCTTGACTGTGGGATCGTAATGGGATGAAGACACACCTGAACTGCCCCTGCGGCGAGTCGATCACCGGGACGGATGAGGACGATCTCGTCGAGAAGGCGCAGAAGCACCTCTCCGAGCAGCATCCCGGCCGCGAATACGACCGGGACGCCATCCTGTTCATGGCCTACTAGACCCGCGAAATAGCGTTCCCGGTCACCTAGACCCGCGAAATTGCACTCACGGTCGTTGATCCGGCGGTTTCACAGCCGTGAGTGCAATTTTCGGCGAACGCGAGGGGTCAGGGCACCACCGTCGAGCCGATGGTGGGCATGAACTGGCACTGCTTCTCGGTGGTGGTCACCTGGCCGAAGATCGTCGACATGATGCTGCCCGAGCCGGTGTCTGCGATGACCGACAGCGTCGTCGGGCCTTCCGGATTGATGTCCGACCTCGGCTTGAGCGTGGCGCTGCCCGACTTGCCGGTGGTGAGGTTGACCCAGGTGACATTCAGCGGCAGCTTCTGCTCAGCCGCCGGACCGGGCGTCCCGATCGCCGTGAACACGTAGGCCGTCTGGCCGGCCGCGGGGCCTGGCGCCGGAATCTTGGCAGGCCCGGCCACCGAGATGGCCGTCGCCAACACATTGCCGCCGTCCTTCAAACACCCGTTGCTGATCGACGGATACAAGAAGTCCTGCGTCGTCGGCGCATCAGGACCGAACTGCGGATTGGCGGCTCCCTCAGCAGCCGGCAGTGCGCCGTCGGGTGCCGGCCCGGGTGCGGGTACGGCCTCCGGTGCCGGCGCCGCCTCAGGTGCCGGAAGGGCTTCCGGCGCGGGTCCGACCGCATTGGCCGGGTCGACGCCCGCAGGCAGGTGCGCCTCCGCGCCCGGTACCGCGCCCGGCGCTGGCACGTGCGCGGCGGCCGGTTGCGCGACGAAGGTGTTGACCGCCGACGCCACATTCTTCGAGTCCGCGGGTGCCGCCGAGTTACCCGTGAACGCTGCCGCGGCCGCCATGAGCGTCGAGACAGCGTTGTACGGATCGGAGGCAGCCTTCTGAATCGCCGGGCTGAGGCCCTCCACCGCCTGCATGCCCGGTGCCTGCATGGCATCGATCGGCAGCGGCGCGGCGGGTTCGGCGTTGGCGGTCCCCGTCATGCCCAACAGCAGTGCTGCCGACGAGCCGACCGCGACGGCGGCGTTGGCGAACAGCTTGCGGGTCGGTGACATGGTTCTCCCAGGGCTCGAAGGTGTGTGGCTGTGTTACGGGGTCACGGCAGGGCGCTGAGGACCCCGGCGGGGACGAGGCCGGCTGCTGCGGGCGCAGCGGCTGCAGGTGCGGCAACTGCGGGTGCGGCGGCCAGCGGCGCTAGAGGTGCCGCAACCGCAAGAGGCGCGAGAGGCGCGGCGGCGGTGAGGGGCGCCGTGGCCGCAGGTGCCGTCGCCGCGGGTGCGGTCAGGCCGGGCAGCGAAAGTCCGGTCGGAAGCAACTGGGCCAGGCCCGCGGTGTTGGAAAGCGGGGCAGGAAGCGCCGAGGTGAGCGACGAGAGCGCGTTGACCGGAGCGGCTGCCGGGCCTGCGACGGGAGCGGCCGCCGGCACGGCAGGTGCCGCGGCGGTCGGAAGGGCGGGCACCTCGGGCAGCGTCAGCGACGCGGTCGCGCCGGGGGGAGGCGTTGCCGGCGCTGGGGCCGGGGCGGCTTTGCCGGACATGGCCGTCGCGAGGGTCTGTATCAGCTGCGGCGCGGCGGCACCCACAGTCCCCAGCGAGCTGAGCAGCTGAGCGCCCGGGTCCACCGGCGGGGCCGGCACCGGGTCGGCGGAGGCGGTCGCGCTGAGTGCCAGCGCTGAGGCCGCGCCCGCGGCGGCGATCATGGTGGACACGAGCAGTTTCCGGGTGCGGTACATGGTTCTTCCAATCGTTTGACGGCGAAGGCCTGAACCAGAAGCTAGTTTGTTACTGGTGTGACTCAAGTGACACGTGTGGCGTTTATGCAACCGTTATTGAGACGAAGGCATACGGTTACCGGTCGCTAGAGTCGGTCGGATAGACGCCACCGCGAAGACAGTCCCGCGGCTGCCAGCGCGGTTGGCGGCCGCAGCGCCATGGCTGCTGGCGGTCAGCATCGCCGCCCGGCTGGCGTGGACGTACCTGGCGCCCAACGGCGCGAACTTCGTCGACCTGCACGTATACGTCGGCGGCGCAGGCGCATTGGATCACCCGGGCACTCTCTACGACTACGTCTACGCCGATCAGACGCCGGACTTCCCGCTGCCGTTCACCTATCCGCCCTTCGCGGCCGTCGTCTTCTACCCGTTGCACCTCTTGCCGTTCGGGCTCGTCGCGCTGGCGTGGCAGTTGGGCATCGTCGCCGCGCTCTACGGCGTGGTGCGCATCAGCCAACGGTTGCTTCCGGTAGACGACGAGTACGCGAAGAGTCGGCGCGTCGCGATGGTGTGGACCGCCGTCGGCATCTGGCTCGAACCGCTGCGCAGCACCTTCGACTATGGCCAGATCAATGTGCTGCTGGTGCTGGCCGTGCTGTATGCGGTGTACAGCACGCGGTGGTGGCTGTCCGGGCTCCTGGTCGGGCTCGCGGCGGGTGTGAAGCTGACGCCTGCGGTCGGCGGGCTTTACTTTCTCGGCGCGCGCCGCTGGGGGACCGTGGTGTTCTCGGCGGTCGTGTTCTTGGCGACGATCGCAGTGTCCGCTCTGGTGGTGGGCGACCAAACCCGTTACTACTTCACCGAACTGCTCGGCGACGCCAGCCGGGTGGGCCCGATCGGAACGTCGTTCAATCAGTCGTGGCGGGGCGGCATCTCGCGGATCCTCGGCCACGACGCCGGTTACGGGCCGATCGTGGTGGTGGCGATCGTCGTCACCGCGGTGTTGGCGTTTCTGGCGTGGCGCGCACTCGGCGGCGACGACCGCCTGGGCGGAATCGTGGTCGTGCAGTTGTTCGGGCTGCTGCTGTCGCCGATCTCATGGACCCACCACTGGGTGTGGGTGCTGCCGTTGATGATCTGGCTGCTGCACGGGCCGCTGCGCGAACGACTGGGCGCGCGGCTCCTCGGCTGGGGCTGGCTGGTGCTGACGATCGTCGGCGTCCCGTGGCTGCTCAGCTTCGCGCAGCCGACGATCTGGGAGATCAGCAGGCCCTGGTATCTCGCATGGGCAGGGCTGATCTACATCGTGGCGACATTGGCGACGCTGGCGTGGATCGCGTCTACTGGCCGACGATCCCGTCGATCTCCCGAGCCATCTCCACATCCTTATCCGTGATACCGCCCTCGGAGTGTGTGACGAGTGCGAAAGTCACTGTCCGCCAACGGATATCGATATCGGGATGATGGTCCTTCTGCTCGGCTCGTTCGCCAACGCGACGCACGGCGTCGATACCGTCGAGAAACGCGGGGAACTTGATCGACCGGCGTAGCGCCCCGTCCTTGCGCTCCCAGCCGTTGAGGTCGGGCAGTGCGGCGTCCACTTGTTCGTCCGATAACACAGCCATGTCTCGACGGTATACCGTCAGCCGCGATGCCAAACCAGATCGTCGTCGCGGGCGCGCTGATCGCGGGTTCGGCGCTGCTGGTGGCACAGCGCGAGCGGCCGCCGGAGCTCGCGGGTCTGTGGGAACTGCCGGGCGGGAAGGTCGCGCCGGGGGAGAGCGACGCCGACGGGTTGGCTCGCGAACTTCACGAGGAATTGGGTGTCGTGGTGACGGTAGGCGAGCGGTTGGGCGATGACGTCGCGCTGAACGAGACGATGACGCTGCGCGCCTATCGGGTCACCCAAACCGGAGGCACGTTGCGACCCAACGATCATCGGGCGCTGCGATGGGTGACTGTCGACGAGCTTCCGAGCCTGCCCTGGGTGCCCGCCGACCGTGCGTGGCTGGGCGAGCTGACGCAGGCGCTGCGGCCCGGCTCGGCTTAGTTCGCGAAACGGAATTCCGGCAGGCCCTTACTCGCAGTTTCTCTGCTGGAATTCCGTTTCGCGGCGGCGATTTGGCGCGGCTCAGTGGTGCAGGCGATCGCCGACCACGCGGACCTGGGCCCGCGGATGGTGCAGGGCGTAGAGCGGATGCGTGAGCACCGGGTGACGGCAGTGCGGGCAGGACTTCTGCGCCGTCTTCGCCGACGAGAACGTCAGGTGATGGCACGAAGCGCACCGGACGACGAAGAAGGCGCCGATCCAATTCAGCAGCCCCAGGTAGATGGCCGCAGTCGTGGCGATCGCCAGCACCGCGATCAGAGCGATGGTCAACACCTCGTAAACCGACATTTTCGCCACCTTCACACTCGGCTGCCGGACAGCACCACGGTACGCCTGGACACTGGGGTGATCAGGACTTTCGCGCCCGTTTGAAGACTTTCGTCAGCTGCTTGCCGCGGATTCCGTTGCGCTGCGCCTTGCGCACCTGATGCACCACCACCGGGCTGGGGGCACCTCCCGCTTGCGGGGGATTCTTGCAGCGCGGCTTGCTGCGGCAGCACTTTTTCTTCGGTTTGAGGTCGGCCAGCTTGCTCGGCTTCAAAGTGACGGGAATCTCTCGTTTTCGTGATCGGCCCACCGCACTGGGATGATTCGGACGTGGATTTCCGGAATGTCGCCATCGTGGCACACGTCGACCATGGGAAAACGACCCTCGTCGACGCGATGCTGCGCCAGTCGGGCGCGCTGACGCATCGCGGCGACGACGCGATCGAGCGTCTTATGGACTCCGGTGACCTGGAGAAGGAAAAGGGCATCACGATCCTGGCGAAGAACACCGCCGTGCACCGCCAACACCCCGACGGCAGCATGACGGTCATCAACGTCATCGACACTCCGGGCCACGCCGACTTCGGCGGCGAGGTCGAACGCGGGCTCTCCATGGTGGACGGCGTGCTGCTGCTGGTCGACGCGTCAGAAGGGCCGCTGCCGCAGACGCGCTTCGTGCTGCGCAAGGCGCTGGGCGCGCACCTGCCGGTGATCCTGGTGGTCAACAAGACCGACCGACCCGACGCGCGCATCGCCGAGGTCGTGTCGGAAAGCCACGACCTGCTGCTCGACGTTGCCTCCGACCTCGACGACGAGGCGCAGAAGGCCGCGGAAGCCGCGCTCGGATTGCCGACTCTGTACGCGTCCGGACGCGCCGGCATCGCCAGCACCACTGAGCCCGCCAACGGCGAAAACCCCGACGGCGAGAACCTCGACCCTCTGTTCGACGTGCTTCAGGAGCACATCCCGCCGCCGCAGGGTGACCCCGAGGCGCCGCTGCAGGCGTTGGTGACCAACCTCGACGCATCGGCGTTCCTCGGCAGGCTCGCGCTGATCCGCATCTACAAGGGTCGGATCCGCAAGGGCCAACAGGTCGCCTGGATGCGCGAAGTGGACGGGCATCCGGTCATCACGAACGCCAAGATCACTGAACTTCTGGTCACTGAAGGCGTGGACCGGACATCGACGGATGAGGCCATCGCCGGGGACATCGTGGCCGTAGCGGGTCTGCCCGAGATCATGATCGGCGACACCCTGGCCGATACCGATCACGCGCACGCACTGCCGCGGATCACCGTCGACGAGCCCGCCATCTCGGTGACGGTCGGCACGAACACCTCGCCGCTTGCGGGCAAGGTAAAGGGGCACAAGCTCACCGCGCGGATGGTGAAGTCGCGGCTGGACTCCGAACTCGTCGGCAACGTGTCGATCAAGGTCGTCGACATCGACCGGCCCGACGCGTGGGAGGTGCAGGGCCGAGGCGAGCTGGCGCTGGCCGTGCTCGTCGAACAGATGCGCCGCGAGGGTTTCGAGCTGACGGTCGGGAAGCCGCAGGTTGTCACGCGCACGATCGACGGCAAGCTGCATGAGCCGTTCGAAGCCATGACCATCGACTGCCCGGAGGAGTACGTCGGCGCGATCACGCAGTTGATGGCCGCGCGCAAGGGTCGCATGGAGGAGATGACCAACCACGCGGCGGGTTGGGTGCGAATGGATTTCATCGTTCCCAGCCGTGGGTTGATCGGCTTTCGCACCGACTTCCTCACCGAGACGCGTGGCACCGGCATCGCCAACGCGGTGTTCGACGGCTACCGGCCGTGGGCGGGGGAGATCCGGTCGCGTCACACGGGCTCGCTGGTCTCCGACCGGACCGGGACCATTACGCCGTTCGCGCTGACTCAGCTGGCCGACCGCGGCACGTTCTTCGTCGATCCGGGCGAGGACACCTACGCGGGCCAGGTTGTCGGGATCAATCCGCGACCGGAGGATCTCGACATCAATGTCACGCGGGAGAAGAAGCTGACCAACATGCGGTCGTCGACGGCGGATGTCTTTGAGACACTTGCCAAACCGATCGAGCTCGATCTGGAGCGCGCCATGGAGTTCTGCGCGACGGACGAGTGCGTGGAGGTCACGCCCGAGGTGGTGCGGGTGCGCAAGGTCGAACTGGACGCAACCACCCGGGCCCGCAGTCGGGCCCGGGCGAAAGCGCGTGGTTAACAATCGGCCGGACGCCTCGGCGAGGGTGAATCCACTGCGGAGTTTCCACAAGTTTTTTCGCAGAGGTTTCACGCTCGCGGCTACTGACCGTTGCGGCGGCCGATGATCAGATCCTTGATTTCGGCGAGCTGCTCGTCGACCGAGCGGAACGTGGAGCGTGTTTCTCGGCGAAAGTCGCCCAGCTCTGTCTTGACGACCGCGAGGTCTTTCGTTACGGCCGCCAGGTCTGTCGTGACTGCCGCGAGTCCCAGCGCATGTTCCCGCTGATTCGCGCCAAGTGCATTGACCGCGGCCAGAACCGCGCGATAGTCGGCCTGTGAAGCTTCCAGCGCCGCTACCCGCGCTTCCAGGTCTTCCAAGGCGGCCACCGCACCATCCTATTGGCCGTGCAGTCACCTGGGAGCGCCAATCCACAGAGGTTTGGGATTGGCATTTGCCCGCCTCCCGAGCGACAACGCTCCGCTTCCGCGTCGCCCGCGCGACGGGTGGCGTAGGTGGGGCTGCCGTGTGAGGTCAGGCTTGCCACGGCTGGCTTCCGGGCCGCTCGACGACGTGCCGATACCCTGAACAGCGTGCCGGGGACCCTACGCATCGTCGCAGCGATTTCCGCGCTGATGCTCGTGACGTCATCCTGCACCGTCAGCCCGCCTCCGGCTCCACAGAGCACCGACACCACGGAAACCACTGCTCCGCCGCCGCCGAAGGCGACACAGATCATCATGGCCATCGACACGATCGGCCCAGGCTTCAACTCGCACCTACTGTCCGACCAGTCGCCGGTGAATGCGGCCATCAGCTCGTTGGTCCTGCCGAGTTCGTTCCGGCCTGTTCCGGATCCGGCGTCGCCGACGGGCTCGCGGTGGGAGCTGGACAAGACACTGTTGGTGTCGGCTGAGGTGACGAACGACAACCCGTTCACCGTCACCTACAAGATCCGACCGGAAGCGCAGTGGACCGACAACGCGCCCATCGCCGCCGACGACTACTGGTACCTCTGGCGGCAGATGGTCAGCCAGCCCGGCGTCGTCGACCCGGCAGGCTATGACCTCATCACCGGCGTCCAGTCGATCGAGGGCGGCAAGACGGCGGTCGTGACCTTCTCGCAGCCGTATCCGGCGTGGCGGGAGATGTTCAACGACATCCTGCCCGCGCACATCGTCAAGGACATCCCCGGCGGCTTCGCGTCGGGGCTGGCTCGGGCGCTACCCGTCACAGGTGGCCAATTCCGGGTGGAGAACATCGATCCGCAGCGCGAGGAAATACTGCTGGCGCGCAACGACCGATACTGGGCCGAGCCCGCGAAGCCCGACCAACTTCTGTTCCGGCGTGCGGGCGCGACGGCGGCGCTGGCGGATTCGATCCGCAACGGCGACACACAGGTCGCCCAGGTCCACGGCGGCGCGGCGGCCTTCGCGCAGCTGTCGGCGATTCCCGATGTGCGCACGTCGCGGATCGTCACCCCGAGGGTCATGCAGTTGACGCTGCGAGCACAGCAGCCGAAGCTCGCTGATTCCCAAGTGCGCAAGGGGATTCTGGGTCTGCTCGACGTCGATCTGCTTGCGGCGGTCGGTGCCGGCAGCGACAACACCGTGACGCTGGCGCAGGCGCAGGTGCGCTCGCCATCGGATCCCGGCTACACGCCGACCGCGCCGCCAGCATTGACCAAAGAGGCCGCGCTGAACCTGTTGGGAGCCAGCGGGTATCAGCTTGTGCCGGTGGACACGCCGCCGACGCCGACACCGGGCACTCCCGTACCCGACGACGACCGCGGGCGCATCACCAAAGACGGCGTCGCGCTGTCATTGGTGATCGGCGTCGCGACCAACGACCCGACGTCGGTAGCGGTCGCCAATACTGCTGCAGACCAACTGCGCAACGTCGGCATCGAGGCGTCCGTTCTTGCAATGGATCCCGTTGCGCTGTACGGCGATGCCCTCGCGCAGAACCGGGTGGACGCGATCGTCGGCTGGCATCAGGCGGGCGGCGACCTCGGCACCGCGTTGTCCTCGCGGTACGGGTGCCGGGCGCTGGAGGCGACGGCGGTGTCGACGACGACGCCGGGCGGGCCGCCGACGTCAACGACTTCGTCGACGTCCAGCACACCGAATCCACCGCCGACGACCGGCACCACGACGGCGACGCCGACGACGCCGAGTCCCGCGCCTGAGTCCGACGAACTCATCCAGGCGCCGTCCAACCTGACCGGGATCTGCGATCGAAGCATTCAACCCAAGATCGATGCCGCGCTGCGGGGTACCGAGAACATCGGCGAGGTGATCGATGCGGTCGAGCCTCGCCTGTGGAACATGTCGACGGTGCTACCGATCCTGCAGGACACGACGATCGTCGCGGCCGGTCCGCGGGTGCAGAACGTCAGCCTGTCGGGTGCCGTGCCTGTCGGCATCGTCGGCGACGCCGGCGTGTGGGCCAAGAAGCCGCAATAGGTTGGCATAGAGATCGGCCCCCTGCCGGGCGGTAGGGGGCCGATCGCTTAGCAGATTGCCGCGTGGCGTTACTTGCTTTCGCTACCACCGCCTGAATTGGTGCTGCCGGAACCTGAACTGCTCGAAGCGCTTTCACCGCTCGTGGAGGTTGTGCTCGAAGTATTCTTATCGCCGCGACCGAGACCGGTGATGCCCTTGATGGTGTCCCGTACACCTTGGGCGAAGCTCCCGGTGTCTGCGCGGTGCCTGCCGCCCTTTGTGGAGGTGGCGCCGGGCGTGAACAGATTGCCGCTCTTGAGGTCTCCCGAGTCCTTTGCGGCGGTCGCATCGTTGCCACTGCTCGAGGCTGCTGCACCGGTCTCTGCTGCACCGGACTTCTCGTCGACCGATGGTGTGCTCGCTTTCGATGTCGGCAATGCCTTTTCGACCGGTGTCGTCAGCGTGAACGACTGGCAGCCCCACTGGGGGGCGCCTTCTACCGCGTCGGCGACTGCATGTGGTGTGATCGCCGCAGCGATCGCTTCGCGTAGACTCTGCAGCCCGGGGACGAGGCCTATGTCGGGAGCGAACAGACCGTCACAGAGCTGCTCCAGTCGCCACGCCAGCCTGAGTGACGATGGCGTTCAACGCGATCTCGGGATCACCGGCCCGCGCCGCCTCGACGAATCCGTCCAAGGTGTTTCCGACCGCCGCCCCCGTAAGGGCGACCGTGGTGAGTGCCCCCAGGCCGGGAAGAAGCGCAGCAGTCGGGATGGTCGCGATGACCGACTGCAGATTATTCAGCGGTCCCGCTGCGATGGGAAACAATTTCGCTGCGTCAGCCAAAGGTTGTTGGAGTACTTGGCGGGAGGCCGAAGAGCGCTTCCAGATTCCCCAGATTTTGGCCCGCAATCGCTAGTAGGCCAAGAGTGAAGAGGTTGGAAAATGCCCCGCCGAGATCGGCATCCCTTACTGAGATCAGAGTACCAGCTGAAATTGATCCGTGAGTGCGGTGCCGTCAACGTCGCGATGACATTCTGTATCAAGGCTTGGCCCAGGTCGCCGAGGTTCGCGAGGTTGGCGAGCTCGTTGGCAGCTGCGTCACCAAGGATCTGGGGAAGCCGAGGGATTACGCCGGACTTGCGCTTCGAGCGCACCGCCGATACTGCCGATTCCGTTGAGCTGGTTTGCAATGATCTGCGTCAGAATCGGCGCAGGGTTGTCTGCGATCGCCTGACCGGCAGTCCGCGCGTTCTCTAGCGCGGCCGCGAAGATGGGCTGAAAGACCTCGATCGGATTCACCAGAGCCGAGAGCTCGACCGCAGTGTCGCGGACCTGCTCGATAGCAGTTGGTGGCACGGTGACCGGTGAAACAGCGATAGCGCTGGCCCCCACCAGCGCAACGCCCGCCGTTGCGTAGGGACGGAGGGCTAGCTTGCATAACGACTCCTTTCAAGCCGCTCAACGAAATCAACGGGTCGGAACTTACTCGTGCGTAAGAACGAATAACAAGGGGAATAGCAAATTAAATCTGCGGAAAGTTAGATTGCCCTGAATCAGCAAAATAGGAGGTCAGGGCCGTTTGATTGCTACGAAGCGACTGAGTCAGATAACTTAGCGATGGCGAGCAAAATCTTTCCGGGTGCCGCAGCTTAGTTGCGCTGAGTGGACAGAGACTATTTGTCTCCAATTTGCTATCGAGCGAGATGGGCGGGCACGGACGTGTCCAGGCCGTTGCGTCGATAGGGGTGCAGGTAGCGGAACGTGGCAACGTCACTTGTCTGACAACTTTGGGCCGTGTCAGCCAGCGAAGAAGGCTCTCTGCTTCGGCAAACAGGATGAATTCATGACGTCATCATCTGCCAATTGTTCGCCCGGCTCTGGCGCGGGCTACTCACTGGTAACTTCCTGGCAACAGCCGCGAAACTCAAGGCGCGACGGGGTGATTCAAGTGCCGTACACAGAGATCGGCCCCCTCAGGGGCTGAGGGGGCCGACCGTGTCGATGGTTAGGAAGCTGGTGCCCCAGCGTCCACCTTTTGTTGTGTCGGGTCGGGACGAGGCTTCCGCGGCGGAAGTCCCAGAGCAGTCCTGATCCCATTTCGCACGGCCTTGATGGTGCCCGTGACGGCCTTGATTGCGCCAAGAACCGGCCTCGGCTTACTCGGCTTGACCGCCTCGACCTTGGCAGCGTTGTTGTCGGTGCCTTGGCTGACTCGCGCGAACTCCTGCTGCTCAACAGATCGACCCCGAAGAGTGTTGTTGAAATCTTCGGCTGCCTGCTGAGTGCCCTGCCGGACGCGAAGTCCTGCATCCGTGAACCCGCGCTGGATGGTGACCGGTGCCTTGGCGAGCGCTTGCGGAAGCGTGAGCCTGGGCTCTTCCACAGCCCTGGCCGTTGCCTCGGCGCCGCCGCCACCGGAGGGCAACGGAGCGTTGGTCACCGACCTGACGATGTCGCTCGTCGCCGTGACAAATGCTCCGGTGACGATCGCCGTTGCGTCGAGCCCCGTCATGACGAGGCCGGAACCTGCAACTGCAACGGCAAGCGGTAGCCGCACGACGAACTCAGCGGGACCGATTCGGCGGACCGGAATCGGCTCGCGCTGGACGGCGGCAACGGCGAACTTCGGATTGTCGAGCTGCGATCCGGGGACGAGACTCAATTCACCGCGAGCGAGGTTGGCCAACGACGTGACCACCGCCGCGCTGCCTTGCTGCGTCGCCCGCACCACCCGCGCGGTTGCTGCGGCCAACCCTGCCGGTAGCGCCGCCGCGCCACCGCGCTCAAGCGCTGCGCTGATGACATCGGGTGCGGACAACAACGCCTCGCCCACTCCGTTCGTCGCGTCGAGCAGTGCACGGCCAATTCCCTGAACGCCCTCGACCTGAACGCGAATGAATCGGTCGGGGAACGGCGCCTGTTCTAGGCGAGGATCCAGAGCGGGATCAAATGCTGCAAGGTAAGGCTGCGCAATCAGGCCGCCGCCAAGGAGATCCAACTCGGAGAGCACGATCGCACTGGCGGTGCTGATCCAGAAGTTCGTGCCGCCTTCGACGAATCTCACAACGCTGCCCGCAACGTCTGCGGCGCCACCCGGCAATCCAGCCAACCCATTGCGGTCGAGAGCGTTGACCAACGTCTGTGCAACCCCGGGTATCCGCCGATCTGGATTTCCGAGGATTACGTTGGTGGCCGCATCGGCTGTGGTTGCGAGCCCCAAGCCGATGCCGGCTACGCCGTTCAACTGTGTCTGAAGGATTCGGACGAGCGGGTCTTGGCGGACGGGCGCGGCGACATTGATGCCCGGGGGTCCGAGCGATGCCGCTTCAATATTATTTCGCTGGGGGATAGCCGTCGTTGGGTTGATCGCGATGCCGGCGGCGGACAGTAATGCCAGAAGCTGAGTGAATAGTCGAACAAAGAACCCCTGTCGAATGCTCATTTAGCGATCCTCCTAAGACGCTTAGGTCTGACAGGACGGCTTGAAGTTACGCTCATGTCCTGCCAAAATCAGCCCTTTTGGCAAAAATTATCGCTGCCGCAAAGCAAAGAATTTTCAGCGTGCTAGCGATTGTATGATCAGGCTAATTAACTATTTGAGCAGGTTATATGCTGGGCACAGCTATCCATACCGCTAAGTATGGAAAGCGTCAACAGCTATTCGCACAGAGGTTCTAAGTGTTTTGTCCAGCTACTACTGGCGCATCAATACTTTGCTGTATCGACGCGAAAGAAAGGAAATGCAAAAAAGTGAACCGCCGCGAGCCGCGTCTCGCTTTGCCAAATCCGCGTGTTCTGCGCGCCGGTATGAACCAGTCGGTCATTTAGGCGTCAAGAAGGATATTCGCCGAGTGACCAGCTTCGCCCCGTCTTACAGGGAAGGACGACATCGGGTCTAGTTGCTGGTGCGGTGACAGCGAATACGGCCGGCTGAGCTCGTCTGGACCCACCGATCGTGCTAGAGGCGAAACCGATCGCTCAGAAGTTATGCACCGCCGCCGATCGCATTGCCGACGTCGGATGCTGCCTTCCGTCGCTCCATTAGCAGCCTCAGCCCGTGGGCGACGACCGCCGCGACCAGGAATGGTGCGAGTAGCCACCATGGCGGTCTTGCCAGTTCCCACACGAAGATCGCGGCCCATATCGGTGCCCGCTGAGTAATCGCGAGCACGCCGGCCGCGCACGTCAACGAGACCGCCGGGACGCTGACGTGATGTTCGGTCCAGGTGTTGATCGCCAATGCAATAACCGAGCCCATCGCGGCCCCGGTGGCGAGCGCCGGGGTGAGCATGCCGCCGACGGCGCCGGCGCGGAGAAAGACAGCAGTGAGGACCGGCTTGAGAAGCAGGATCACGCCTGCCGCACCCAATGTCAGCCCGCTGTTGAGGCTTATCGTCAGGATGCTCTTGCCATTGCCCGGCAGCTCCGGGTAGCGGATCGAACAGATGCCGATGAGCAGCCCCGCCGCGGCGATCGCCGGTATCAGAACCCACGACTTCATAACCGTGGCTGGCCGTGCCCGAGCCATTATGTGGTTGAACGCCAGTCCCACGCCCAGGGCCAGCGGCGCCAGTACAAGTGCGAAAGCCGCCAACAGATAAGACAGTTGGGGATCCGGCCAGTCCAATGGCGCGGCCTCATGAGTGACCGGCGACGCGACAGCCACCGCAAGACTGGAGGTGATCAGCGCCGTACCGACGGCCCGCGGGTGCCACGTTTTCAGGATGATGGCGGTGGCGAACAGCGCGCCGCCGACCGGCACACTGTAGACCGCGGCCAAACCGGCGCCGGCGCCGCAAGCGAGCAGGATCTCGCGGTCTCGCGGGGTCAGTGCCCACCGGGATGTGCCGAGATCGCCAAGGGCAGCGGCGAATTGACGTGGCGCGCCCTCACGGCCAAGAGATGCGCCAGAGCCGACGATTAGAACCTGAAGCGCGGCGTCGATCGTCATCGTCAGTCGGGGAATACGCCCGTGGTTGAGGATCGTCTCGGTCAGCGGCGGCACCTCGGTGCGCCGGCGCAAGCATCCACCAGCCGAACCCAGCGAGTGCGCCACCGATCATTGGGCCGACTGCGCGTCGCACCGGGCTGCTTCCGGTGACGCCGGCGAACAGCGTGCCGAATGAGTAGTGATACGTCAGGTGCTCGACGAAGCGCAGCAGCAGCGTTGTGCACAGTCCGGCGACTCCGGCCAGAAGTCCGATGACGACGATCCCGCAAGCGAACTCGAGCGTGCGCCGACTCACTGGCTGAATCTAAGCCATCCGAGCCTGGACTCGCCGATTTCTGCGGGAGCGTCGTTCTTTCGCGCGTCATCTGTAGCCCTGATGCAGAACTCGAGATTCTTGGCAGAAGCGCACTGGCCGGCCTGGGTTGCCCCAGGCCGGCCAGCGAGACTGCAGATGCGCTAGCTTGCCGCTTCCACTGCCTTGACGTCCTTGTCGTCGTCTCCGCCGCCGAGGACGCGATTGACGATGTCACGGACTGGGTGCTTGCCGAGGCCGGGCAGGTGCTTGGCCGTGCCGTCACCCGGCTTCTCGGTGCCGCCCGCGAGCGGGTTGTCTTTCAGAAGATTGAGCAGCGGGCGGTTCCGCTTCTTGGGTTCAACCTTCTGGTCATCGGCCGCGGCTTTGCCCTCATCGCCGCCCGCGACCTTGAGGTTGCTCTGCGACGCTGCGCTAGCCGACGGCAGTGAATCGAAGACGCGGCCGACTAGCCCCTGCAAAGTGGGGATGGTGCCAACGGTGGTGATATTGAAACCGTCGGGAAGAGTCGTTGGACTGCCCCCCAGGGTCTGAAGGCCCAAGCCCCCAGGCAACTTCGTGTAATCGTAGTCGGCGTTTTGGATGAGGCCTGGGGCGTAGACGGCTTCAACGGGCTTACAATATGTACCGAGTCCAGCGGCACATCCATTGGTTACCAACGGGATCGCCGCTGGCAGGAAGGGCAGTAGCGGCGCGAGGTTCGGTCCAAAATGGCCGCCGTTGACTGCTCCATCGATAGGCAACCTGACCAGATCGAGAGAATTGTCGAGGAAGTCGGCGAAGTCATCGGAGTCGACGAGGTCCTGGAGAGCGTGCCCTGCGCCACCCGCTCCGCCGATGAGCGGGCCGATAAACCCAAGGGTGCCGATGGCGAGGAACTGCGCCGCCTCCTCATCAGTTACATCGAGGATCGGTGCGACGAGGGGCGCCGCGAGTGTCGCAATGCGCAGCGTCAGAGCTGTCGCCGCGTACAGCAGCTCATTTACGCCGTCTTCGATTGGTCGAGGCGCAGGCGCAGCCGCCAAGAGGCTGGCGCTAGCCATGTCAGAACCGAATAGCGACCCAATTAGTTCCTGCAGCGTCGGAATGGTGCCTGGGAGCTGGATGAAGGTCGGCAAGAAATATGGGGGCGATGTAATTACCACGCCTTCGGTTATCTGCTCGCTGATAAAGCCCCCGGCCAGCACCTCAGGCCACAGAGCTTCCGGCAAGGTCGGAAACAGTATCGGCGCCACGAGGGAAACCAGATCCGGCCCATAGCCTCCGTTCACGGAGCCGTCGGTGATCGTCCCAACGGCACCGATGAGATTGTTGAGGAGGTCCTCGAAACCTTCGGAGTCAACGATCTCCTGCAGCGCGGTTCCGACTGACCCACCTCCACTGATCAACGGTCCGGCAAAACCGAGGGCAGCGATGGGTAGCAGGGTTGCCTGTTCTTCGCCGATGAGCGGCTCTAGGAGCCTTCCGAGCAGTTCGGCGCCGGCAACAGTAGGGCGTGCGACGAAGGTGAATATTGCGTTATTTACCGCGGTTTGAATTTCATTGGCGGTGAGTTGGACGCCTCGCTCGACTGCCTGTACAGCCGGGTTAGGGATCTGTATGTCAGCCGGTACGACCGGTTGTAGTGGAGCGGCAGCGATGACGCTGGCTCCCACAAGGGCCACACCGGTTGTTACGTATGGGCGAATGGCGTGATGCATGGGTTCCTCCGAGTCAGGGCAGTGATTTGCTGCACTCAGGAATCTATTCCGTAAATTTCACGTAATTCTCAGGTTCAAGGGCAACGTCACCAGCGTGTTTGCGTACGCAATTAGTTCGCTTATGGCAATTAGTTAGCTGTCCAGGGCCGAGTACCCGTCGCTGGTTACATCGGCAAAGTTATTGCGAAGTGTCGCGAAACGTAGTTCAGGGATCGGCCAGAACGAATCTGTTTGGGCAGCGATTAATAGCTGCAAAGATCAGCAATAGTCATTTATTAGGTTATTTCTGCGATCAGCCATTTGCCACTTGACAGTGCGCGGTCGTTGCTTACCGAGCTGCCGGTGGCCTTAGAGCAGAGGGCCCTGGCAACATCCGACTCCTGCGCAACACCGTAGCTACGTCGTCGCGGTCGGGTTCTGCAACGCGAGCTGTTAACTGACTGAAATGTCAATTTTCAAGATCACGCGCAGATTGACGGGCGATCTCGAGTCGACACGCCGCCGCACAGCTACTCACTGCGCTGTCGACAGCTACCTTCGGGGTTTTCTGGTGGCGGGGATCGCCATGCGAGCGGACCTCCGACATGGATCGGCCCCGCTACCGGCGGGTGTGGGCACCCACCGACAGCGGGGCCTATAGAGAAGGCGACGAGTTGCCTCATCGACGGCTCCCCCTCCGTCACCGGGCCCCTAGCTCCGGGATTCGCCTTCTACGTCCTGGCCATGTCACCGACCTTGTGGGCCGCTGACCGTCCGCAAACCTCTTGCGGGCTGCCACGGATCAATCTATTACACAATTCTCAGGTGAATCTGGCATTTGCGAAAATTGATTGCAATCGCAACGACATCCTCTGAACAGGTTTATTAACCGCCACCACAAGCTGATCCCACCGAGACCGCGTTGGCAAAAGTCGGACCGACCGGAAAGGGTGAGCCCCGTCTAACGTCCCGCGAGCAACGTCATGGGGCGGTCGTTAGCGTTGCAGCAGGCTAGACGATCAAGATCGTCACGAGCTAGCTGGCGAGAGCTCCCAATTGCTGTCGCATCGATTTTGCGTGGGCTTCTTTAGGTGGATTGGTCAGCGCCGCCTCTATGGGCGAGTTGTCTAACAGCTTGCCTCGGAATCACTATCACGCCGAGCAGGCGGGTGCAGCTTCAGCAACTGCATATGCTGGTGTTATTGAGCGAACTTGCCTTAACTGGGCACGACACAAACCTATTGTGAACTGAGCATTCCAGTGTTCAGCCGGGTCGCCTCGAGCCCGACCCCCACCTGGCTCTGGCAATCCTGATGGCAATCCAGCGACGAGCCCGCCCGACGACGACGGCGCCATGTTCGGTTTCGATGCCCTCGCCCGAAGCTCCTCGCATGCTCTTCGTCCACGCGCACCCGGACGACGAGACGATTACGACCGGTGGCACCATCGCCCGCAACGTCGCCGGCGGCGCAGAGGTTCATGTCGTCACCTGCACACTCGGCGAAGCCCACGGGTTCGCAGCCGGGCGTCGCAGGAGCAGGCGGTTCGGCTGGTATCGGCGGTACACCGGGTGAGGCAGGCGTCAACGGTGACGGCGTTGATGCCGACAGCGATCCCGATCCTGATCCCGCCACTCCGTAGCCTTTGACCGAGATTCTTCGTTTCGAAAGTACAGAAAGGTACGGGCGTCCTCCTGCAATAGCAGGGGGCATCCGCACCTCTATTTGCGTCAGGCACTCGCGACTTATCTTGCCGTGACCGGTGATTCACCAAACCAGGTTGGGATAATTCAGCCTTGGTCCGAGGCAGGTCTCGTTGGAACTCGGCGCCTGTCAGGAAGAGGTTTGGCAGGGCTGGCGTTGCTTGTTGAGCGCTCCCAGTCGAGCCTTGATACGTCATTTCAATTGCACCACTATGGATTTGAAGCACTTAACGCGCCGATAAAGTGGCGATCGCCGAGTAGCCCCGGGCATTGGCGGCTCTGCGCGCAGTGGTTGCTGAGCCGACCGACAGCAACCGATTTTGGGCACGCCTCATCGACAAAGGGAAAGCGTCTCACTGAACAGAAGTCGCACCTCAAGGATGCGAGAATTAAGTCCCCCCTTGGATTTACGCCCCCTTTCACGGCTAGTATCCCATGCATGCCTGAGAACACGTCAGAACAGCCAGCAGATGCCGCTCCTTCGTCAACAAGGATTGCCGACACGGGTTCGAAGGCATCGCCGGCATCATCAGCGTCACGACGCGAACCTGTGCGTGTCCAGAGCCAGCCGCGCTGGATTGCGCCGGCCGCACTGCTGGTCGCGATAGTGGCCGTCGCGCTTGCCGCCTGGGCGTTGTTGAGCAAGCCTGCCGAAGCCCCACCCGGCGCTGCGGCCGCCAATGTGCAGGGCGATCCAAAGACGAGCGTGTGCGACACCTTCAAAGTGGTGACGAACGCCGTTGCTCTGCAAACGCACAACGATCTCGGCCCTGACCCGATCCCACAGGCTGCCGTGGCGGGCAATGCCCGCTTAGCACTGTTCGGCGGCGGGCAGTACCTCCTGACCAGCATCCAGCCAGGCACTCCGAAGGATTTAGCTGACTCAGTTCGGTCCTTCGCGAACAACTTGCAGGCCGTCGGGATGAACGCCCTCGCCGGCGTCACCAACGACAACACCGACCAGGCGGCGCGCCTTATTAATGCGGAGCAGGATCGGAAGAAGATCGCCGACTTGTGCAAGTGAAATGAAAGCGCTTCCATATGAAGCGCTTTCATCCCTCCAGGCGAACGCGGAACATCTTCGGCCAGTAGTTGCCGGTGAGGACGAATTCGTCGTCACCAGCGAATGCGATGCCATTGAGCACTTCCCCTTTGGCTCTTCGCGTGTCGTCGACTAAGCGCCTGGCGTTCACCATCGCGGTGACAGCGCCAGTAGCGGGATCAATACGGATGACCCGGTCGGTCTTGAAAACGTTCGCCCACACTTGTCCGTCAACGCATTCGAGCTCATTGAGTTGACGAAGAGGTTGACCTTCGTAGGTAACCGACACGGATCCAATTTCGGCGAAGGAGATTGGATCGTCAAAGCGCAGCCGGTCGGTGCCGTCGCTACGGATCAGCCGGTGTCCGTCGTAACAGCCCCCAACCCTGGCCTTGAATGGGCACGTGGCGCAGCGGTGTAAGGCTGGCCTTGTCCCACTCGATGGCTACGCCGTTCTTCCACGTCAGCTGCCAGATACGGTCGCCGACGACAGGCAATTCCCTCGCCGTAGAGGTCCGGGCGCAGATCCGCCGAGCGAAGCACCGCGCCGGTGGTCGGATCCAGTTCCCGCAACTGTGACTTTCCAACTTTTCCAGTGCTTTCGTACAGCCGCGGACCATCGAACACGAGACCCTCTGTGAAGGCGGTCAGGTCGTGTGGAGTCTCTACGACCACCATGGGAACCAAGGTGTGCACTGCGGTCACGCCCCGGTCGGTGGGCGGGGCCGCACCCACATCCTCGGTCGAAGTGTCAGCACACCCTGAGCCGGCCACCACGATCACGGCGGCGCCGATGAACAACCACTTCCGCGGGCAGCACGCCGCAACGCGAATGGAACCCCCCATCTAGACAACAGTAGCGATTCCACAACGACAGCTAAGGTGTCTGGCGATGCCCCCTCAGGAGACGCCCCGTCTGCTCTTCGTCCACGCGCACCCGGACGACGAGACGATTACGACCGGCGGCACCATCGCCCACTACAGCGCCGGCGGCGCCGAGGTTCATGTCGTCACCTGCACACTCGGCGAAGAAGGCGAAGTCATCGGCGATCGCTACGCCCAACTCGCGGTCGACGCCGCCGACCAGTTGGGTGGGTATCGCATCAGCGAGCTGACCAAGGCGCTGGCCGCCCTTGGCGTCAAAGAGCCCACTTTCCTTGGCGGCCCAGGACATTGGCGCGACTCCGGCATGGCGGGCACCGAGTCGCGCCATCAGAAGCGGTTCGCGGATGCCGACACGCGCGAGGCGGTCGGAGAACTCGTCGCCATCATCCGCCGGCTGCGGCCCCACGTCGTCGTCACCTATGACCCCGACGGCGGCTACGGCCATCCCGACCACATCCAGGCCCACCGCGTCACCACCGAAGCCGTCGCCGCATCAGCAGGCAACGACTACCCGGGCGAGCCATGGCAGGTGCCCAAGTTCTATTGGACCGTCACCTCCACGAGCGCGATGGGCGCCGGCCTCGAGAGCCTCGACGAGGTACCTGACGGGTGGATCCGCGTGACGATCGACGTCGTCCCGTTCGGCTATCCCGACGACAAGATCGACGCCGTCATCGACGCAAGCGCTCAACTTCCCGCCAAGGTCGCTGCGCTCCGAGCCCATGCCACGCAGGTCACCGTCGCGCCGAACGGTCGTTCCGGCGCGCTGTCCAACAACATCGCGCTACCCATCCTCGCCGAGGAGCACTACATACTCGTGGCCGGCCGAGTCCGGCGAGCGCGACCACCGCGGCTGGGAAACCGACCTCCTCGCCGGATTGGACCTCGGATAACCGGGGTAGACGCGCTAAGCTTCGACCAAGCGGCCGCAGAGACAAAGGACAGTCATGGATCAGGATCTGGACCCCAACCTCCAGCACTGGCAGGACCGTCTGGACAACTTCCAGTGGGTGGTCGGCTCGCTCACATCGGTGCTCGACAGCATCCCGACCTGAGCCCGCCGCCCGACGACATTCGGGCTCGTCCCGTCGTCCTCGCACTGCTTGCCGTCGACGGCATTATCTCAGCTCTACTGGGCGCATTCTTTCTCTCGCTTCGCCTCGGCCCGGTTCCGTTTCCCGTCAGCGCGCTGATCAGCGGTCTGCTCAACGCCGCGCTGGTGTGGGTCGCCCTTCAGTGGACGTCGTCGCCACGGTTGGCGGCCCTACCGCTGTGGACCTGGCTGGCGACTGTCGCCGCACTCACGATTCCGGGTCCCGGTGACGACGCGGTCTACGGCGCGCAGTGGCAATTGCTGTTCCTGATCGCGGTGGGCGCAATTCCGCCGTTGACGCTGCTGTATCGGCGGAACCAACCGCGCTAGCGGTTACTCGTCGGCATCCGAAGCGGGTCGATTCTTGACCGCGTCACGGGCATCCTTCGCGGCCTCTCGCACCTGCTTCACGACCTTCTTCGCGGTGTCGCCGAAGCTTTTCACCACGTTGGTCGAAGTGGTCGTTGCACCGTCCGCAGACTTGCTCGTCTTGTTCGGCCGGAGAGCGTTGGTCACATCGCTCACAGCCTCGGTCACCGCACCGCGCACCCCACCCTGAGTCCGCACGACCTCGTTACCTACCGTCTTCGCGTCGTCGCCTGCCTTCAGCGTCTCGACGGCTCCGCGCCCGGTGGCTTCGCGAATCACGTTGCGTGCGTTGCGGACTGTCTCACGTAACTCGGTCAACGGACCAGCACCGGTTTCGCTGGCTGGGTCAACCTGACTGCGCAGGGAGTTGAGCGGCGCAAACGGAGTTTTGACGATCGACGGGACTGTGCTGATGTCTGATGTCGTCTCCGGATCCTGTGGCGACACCGCTACACCCAAAAGGTCGCCGAGGTTGGCGAGTCCGTTCTTGACGAGGGAACCCAACGAAGCGTCGCCCTGGATCGCTCCGCCGGCGTCGAGCGGGTTGAGAACCCGGTCGAGTAAGCCGCGCAAACCGTCGGCGTTCGCGGCCTGTACCGGCGTCTCGGTTGGCCCCAGGAGCGTGTCTGCGGCGAGGAACGTGACCTTGCAGAGCGGCAGACGGCGGCAGCAGCGGAATCGGAGGAAGCGGTGGCGAACCAGAACGCCAGCTCGTCGAGTCCCAGGTAGACGAAGGCTCGACGACGTCGACGCCGAAGTCGACCAAGTCCTCGACGATGCCACCGTCGCCGCGAGCCAATCGGTGAAGTTGAAGACGCTGCTGGCGAACGATCTGCTCGCCGAAGTAATAGAAGACCATGACTTGGCCGGAGAACCAGCCGACATAAGGAATCCAGCCGACGGCGTACGCGGCGACCTCGAAGCCCAACTGCAACCCACGGCTCGACGGCGAGGTAGACGTTGTCGATAGCGCTGCCGATGCGAGTTTCGGCGCGATGGGTACCGCAGCGGAACCGGTGCAGGTCGGGAACGTTCCTGACCGGTGCTCGCGGGCCCGAGCAGCCGCCAGCACCGAGTCCTGAGCAGGACCGTGAGGAGCGCGGCTGTTGCGGCAGCGGCGCTTGGACGTCCGCCGCGAGTTGGATCGCCGGATCCTGGAGAGGGCAGGATGGTTGTACCGACGGGGCGATCGCGATGGCGTGATGCCGTCAGCGTGGTGACCCCGGCCATGAGGACTGAGCGTGCGGAAATTTTCATGTCGACCCCTCCAGTTAGCAGTCCCGACCTGGATGAACCTACGCGGGCGTTGACGCAGGCGTCGGTAAATCGACACCGCGAGCGTGTTGAGTAATGCCTGCACGACGGCGGCCGCCACAGCAGCCGATGCGCGGACTACTGTGGCGATATGCCAGGCGCCGATGTTTCAGAATGTGAGACGCGCGGATGATCGTCCACAAATGCGGGGTTACATGGGAGTGGCTCTGAACCCCCAGCACGGCACCGATCTGCCCAGCCCGGTGGTCCCATCCAATTCCGGCGCCCCCAGCACCGCCGCTTTGCGGCGCGTACTTCGTCGTGCCCGCGACGGGGTCGCCCTGAACGTCGACGAGGCGGCCATCGCCATGACCGCCCGCGGCGACGACCTGGCCGATCTATGCGCCAGCGCCGCGCGAGTGCGCGATGCCGGATTGACGTCGTCGAATCGGCGCGGGCCTAATGGCCGGTTGCCGGTCAGCTATTCGCGCAAGGTGTTCATCCCCGTCACCCATCTGTGCCGCGACACCTGCCACTACTGCACCTTCGTCACCGTTCCCGGCAAGCTTCGCGCCCAGGGCCTCGGCATGTTCATGGAGCCTGACGAGATCCTCGACGTCGCGCGCCGCGGTGCCGAACTCGGTTGCAAGGAAGCGCTTTTCACGCTCGGCGATCGGCCCGAGGCGCGCTGGGACGAAGCCCGGCAGTGGCTCGACGAGCGCGGCTACGACTCGACACTGGACTACGTGCGTGCGATGGCAATCCGCGTGCTCGAGGAGACCGGCCTTTTGCCGCACCTGAACCCGGGTGTGATGACGTGGTCGGAGTTGTCGCGACTCAAGCCCGTTGCCCCCTCGATGGGCATGATGCTGGAGACCACGTCGCGGCGACTGTTCGAGACCAAGGGGCTGGCGCACTACGGCAGTCCGGACAAGGATCCCGAGGTTCGGCTGCGCACGCTGGATGATGCCGGGCGACTGTCGATTCCGTTCACCACCGGCCTGCTGGTCGGCATCGGCGAGACGCTGACCGAGCGTGCCGAGACGATGCACGCGATCCGCAAGTCTCACAAGGCGTTCGGCCATGTGCAGGAAGTGATCGTGCAGAACTTCCGGGCCAAGGATCACACCGCGATGGCGGCGATGCCCGACACCGGTATCGACGACTTCCTGGCCACGGTCGCCGTGTCCCGCTTGGTGCTTGGCCCCAAGATGCGCATACAGGCGCCGCCGAACCTGGTGTCCCGCGACGAGTGCCTCGCCCTGATCGGCGCAGGCGTCGACGACTGGGGCGGCGTGTCACCGCTGACGCCGGACCACGTCAACCCCGAACGCCCGTGGCCGGCCCTGGATGAACTGGCCGCCGTCACCGCGGAGGCGGGCTACGACCTGGTGCAGCGGTTGACCGCTCAGCCGCCGTACGTGCAGGCAGGCGCGGCGTGGATCGACCCGCGCGTGCAGGGCCACGTCGCGGCGCTGGCCGACCCCGACACCGGTTTCGCTTTGGACGTCAACCCCGTCGGACGGCCCTGGCAGGAGCCCGACGAAGCGTCCGAGTCGCTCGGCCGGATCGATCTGCATGAAGCGATCGATTCCGAGGGGCGGCTGACGACCACCCGCAGCGACTTGGACAGCGCCTTCGGCGACTGGGAGTCCATCCGGGAGAAGGTGGGTGAACTGGCGGCCCGCGTTCCGGAGCGGCTCGACACCGATGTGGCCTCGGCGTTGCGCTCGGCCGAACGAGACCCGGCGAACTGCACCGACGACGAGTATCTGGCTTTGGCCACGGCAGACGGGCCGGCGCTGGATGCCGTTGCCGCGCTGGCGGATTCGCTGCGTCGCGACACCGTCGGCGATGACGTCACGTTCGTCGTGAACCGCAACATCAACTTCACCAACATCTGCTACACCGGATGCCGATTCTGCGCGTTCGCCCAACGCAAGGGCGACGCCGACGCCTACTCGCTGTCCACCAGCGAGGTCGCCGACCGCGCATGGGAGGCCCACGTCGCGGGCGCGACGGAGGTCTGCATGCAGGGCGGCATCGACCCCGAACTGCCCGTCACCGGGTACGCCGACCTTGTGCGTGCGGTGAAGAAGCGGGTGCCGTCGATGCACGTACACGCCTTCTCGCCGATGGAGATCGCCAACGGTGTCACCAAGAGCGGCTTGTCCATCCGCGAGTGGTTGATCAGCCTGCGCGAGGCTGGGCTCGACACCATCCCCGGCACCGCCGCCGAGATCCTCGACGACGAGGTCCGCTGGGTCTTGACCAAGGGCAAGCTGCCGACGTCGATGTGGATCGACGTGGTCAGCACTGCACACGAAGTGGGGCTGCGGTCGAGTTCGACGATGATGTACGGCCACGTCGACACCCCCAAGCACTGGGTCGGGCACCTGCGCGTGCTGCGCGACATTCAGGACCGCACCGGCGGATTCACCGAATTCGTGCCGCTGCCGTTCGTGCATCAGTCCTCGCCGCTGTACCTCGCGGGCGGGGCGCGCCCGGGCCCGACGCATCGCGACAACCGCGCCGTTCACGCGTTGGCACGAATCATGCTGCACGGCAGGATCTCTCACATCCAGACAAGTTGGGTCAAACTCGGCGTCGAGCGCACGCAGGTGATGCTCAACGGCGGCGCCAACGACCTCGGCGGCACGTTGATGGAGGAAACCATCTCCCGGATGGCGGGTTCGGAGTTCGGCTCGGCCAAGTCCGTCGAGGAGCTGACGGCGATCGCCGAGGGCATCGGCCGCCCCGCCCGTCAGCGCACCACCACCTACGCACCACTCGCGGCGTAAGGCGACATCGACGCCGAAATACCGGCTTTGAAGTGAACCGAGTGCCAAGCTCGGCACGTATACCGAATGACGGCCGCCATTCCCAGCCCAGGAGCGCGCTTTGACAACGATTCTCGGTCTGCCCGCCCACGCCTTGCTCGTCCACGCGGTCGTGGTGCTCGCACCGCTGACCGCGGCGTTGCGAATTCTCTGCGCATTGTGGCCTGCCGCGCGGCGCCGACTCGTGTGGCTGAACCTCGCCTTCGCCGTGTCGGTCGTGGTGCTGACCCCGTTGACGACGTCGGCGGGTGAGTGGCTCTACGAACCAGCGGCCGCAACCCACCGCGATCCTGCAAACACATGCTGACCGCGGTCAATGGATGATTTACATCGCCATCGCGCTGTTGGTCGTCGCTGTCGTCCAGGTGATCCAGCACGGGGTGGAGTCGCGGTCGGAGGAGCCGAAGCGGGCGCTGGCCGCCGTCGTCGCTGTGCTCGCACTGGTGGTCGGCGCTGCGTCGACCGCGGGCATAGTGCTCATCGGTGACACCGGCGCGCAGTCCGTCTGGGGCCAGCGGAAGTAGACCCGCACATGCGGGAATAGATCCGGACTGTGGTCCGCTTATCTCCCTTGACGGTGTCGGACGGGCCGACACCCCTAGTCGAGGAGACAACAGCATGACCACTGCGACCGCAACAACCCAGCTCAGCACAGGAACCTGGGCCATCGACCCGGTTCACTCTTCCGTTGCGTTCTCGGTGCGCCACCTTCTGGTGAGCAAGGTGCGCGGCCATTTCAACACGTTCTCCGGCGCAGTCGTGGTCGGCGAGGACGGCACTCCGTCGGTGACTGCCGAAATCGCTGTCGATTCCATCGATACCCGCAACGAGCAACGCGACGCCCATTTGAAGTCCGCCGACTACTTCGACGTCGAGAACCATCCGACCGCAACCTTCGCCTCGACCGGTGTACGCGAGAGCGGCGACAAGTACGTGCTCGACGGCGACTTCACCCTCAAGGGCATCACCAAGCCGGTCAGCCTCGACCTCGAGTTCAACGGAACCAATCCGGGCATGGGCCACGGCGAGGTCGCCGGCTTCACGGCATCAGTCGTGCTGAACCGCAAGGACTTCGGCATCGATGTCGACATGCCCCTCGAGACCGGCGGCACCGTCGTCGGCGACAAGGTCACCATCACCCTCGAGATCGAGACGCTCAAGCAGTCCTGAGGCTGACGCTCGCTGCCCGCGAGCGACCGCAAAATGCCACACGGCCACGGCGTGTCGGCGTGCAGACGCGCGCTCGCGGTGCAAGGCCCAGTTAGAGGCGGGCGGCGAGTTCGGTGCCCTGCTTGATCGCGCGCTTGGCATCGAGCTCTGCCGCCACGGCCGCCCCGCCGATGATGTGCGGGTCGATTCCGTTGCGGCGCAGCCCGTCCTCGAGCTCGCGCACCGGCTCCTGACCCGCGCAGATCACGACGTTGTCGACCGCGAGCACCTGCCCGCGCTCGCGGTCCTGGCCGAAGCTGATGTGCAGGCCGTCGTCGTCAATGCGCTCGTAGTTCACCCCCGACAACTGGGTGACCCCCTTCGCCTTCAACGACGCCCTGTGCACCCAGCCCGACGTCTTGCCGAGCCGCTTGCCTTGCGGGCCCTTCGTGCGTTGCAACAGATACACCTCACGTGCGGCGGGCGCTGGGATCGGCGTCGTCAGCGCGCCGCGGGCCTCCTGTGGGTCGGCCACACCCCATTCGGCCTTCCATTCCTTGAGGTTCAGCGTCGGGGACTCGTCTGTCACCAGGAACTCGCTGACGTCGAAGCCGATACCGCCCGCACCGACGACGGCCACCGTCTTGCCGACCGGCTTGCCCATGATCGCCTCGGCGTACGACAGCACCATCGGATGGTCGATGCCGGGGATGTCGGGCATCCGCGGGGTCACGCCGGTGGCCAGCACCACGTCGTCATATCCGGCGAGTTCGTCGACGCCTGCGCGGGTGTTCAGCCGCACGTCCACACCGTGCTTGTCGAGCATTTGCGTGTAGTAGCGGATGGTCTCGCTGAACTCTTCCTTGCCGGGAATCCTTCTGGCCATGTCGAATTGGCCGCCGATGACATCGCCTGCCTCGAACAGAGTGACGTCATGCCCGCGTTGAGCCGCGGTCACCGCGGTCGCCAAACCCGCGGGGCCAGCGCCGACCACCGCGACGCGGCGGGTGCGGCGGGTCGGCGACAGCACCAGGTCGGTCTCCCGCCCGGCGCGCGGGTTGAGCAGACACGACACCTTCTTGTGCACGAACGCGTGGTCCAGGCATGCCTGATTGCACGAGATGCACGTGTTGATCTCGTCGGCGGCGTCGGCCTGCGCCTTGGCGACCCAGTTCGGATCCGACAGCAGCGGCCGTGCCATCGAGATCAACTGCACGTGGGTATCCGCGAGTGTCTGCTCGGCGGCCTGCGGCATGTTGATGCGATTCGATGCCACCACGGGAACGCTCACATGCTCGGCCACCGCGCTGCTGATGTCGACGAACGCGCTGTTGGGTACGGAGGTCACGATCGTCGGCACCCGCGCCTCGTGCCAGCCGAACCCGGAGTTGATCATCGTCGCCCCCGCTGCCTCGACTTCGGTTGCCAGCGCGACGATTTCGTCCCAGCTCTGGCCATCGTCGACGTAGTCGGCCATCGACATGCGGTAGCAGATGATGAAGTCCGATCCGACCGCCGCGCGGGTGCGACGCACGATCTCAACCGGAAACCGCCTGCGGTTCTCCGGTGATCCGCCCCATTTGTCGGTTCGCTTGTTCGTGCGGGGCGCGAGGAACTGATTGAGCAGATAGCCTTCGCTGCCCATGATCTCCACGCCGTCATAGCCCGCTTCGCGGGCCAGATCCGCGCAATGGGCGAAGTCGCGGACGGTGCCGTCGACGTTCCTCAGTGCGCGCGGCTTGAACGGATTGATCGGCGCCTTGATCGCCGACGCGCTCACCGAAAACGGATGATAGGCATAGCGTCCCGCGTGCAGGATCTGCAGCAGAATCTTGCCGCCCTCGTCGTGCACGGCTTCGGTGATGCGGCGATGTCGACGCGCCTCCGACGACGACACCATCTGCGACGCGAACGGCAGCAGCCAGCCGGTGCGGTTCGGCGCGTATCCGCCGGTGATGATCAGCCCGACGCCGCCGCGGGCTCGCTCGGCGAAGTACGCGGCGAGTCGGCCGGTGTCACCGGCGCGGTCCTCCAGGCCGGTGTGCATCGATCCCATCACCACCCGGTTGCGCAATGTGGTGAAGCCAAGATCCAACGGCGACAACAACGTTGGGTACGGATTGGTCACAATATCCCTCTGCTCTTCGCGCGAGCGCTCATCGCGCCCCGCCTTCCAACCCTGCCACCACTTCGTCGAGCCATTCGACTGCACTCTCTTCGGCCCGGACGCCGCCGCGCAGGACCAGGTATTGATGCAGGGCACTGCCGCGCAGCGAGCTCGGGTCGGGGAACTGTCGCTTCTCGAATCCGCGGTATGTGTCGAGCAGCTCGGCGCGTTCCGCCCGAAGCGCAGTCACCTGGTCGCGCAGCGCGGCGATGTCGCCATGGGCGGCTGCGCGGATCTTGACGGCCAGGTCGCGGGTGCGGTTGTCGGTGACCGAACTGCCCCGGCCGGTCAACGGCTCGGCGATCCAGCGTCTCAGCTCGGCGCGACCGGCATCCGCGACGGTGTACACCTTCTTGTCCGGCCTGCCCTGCTGCACGACGGGCGTGGCATGCACCCAGCCGTCGTCTTCCATCGTGCGCAGTGTGCGATAGATCTGCTGGTGGGTAGCACTCCAGAAAAACCCGATCGAGCGGTCGAAGCGATGCGCCAACTCGTAGCCCGAGCCGGACTGCTCGGACAGCGAGACCAGGATCGCGTGAGGAAGCGCCACGACGGCAGCCTAGGAGCGCAGCGGACCCCTATGCAACTTGTTGCACTGCACCCATGCGCATAGGGGTGTGCCGACTAGGCACTTGTATATGCAACGTCTAGTATCAGTAACTACGCGTCCACCCAAGGGTGGGCGCAAAAAGTTAGGGCAACCTGAGACGGACGGCGACGTATCCGCATCGGATACTTGCAGCGAATTTCGGCGGGCCCTACCTACAGGCAGCCACTGGTCAGTATTTCGAGAGGACTTGAGGAGTACTCAGTGACGTACACGATTGCCGAACCCTGCGTCGACATCAAGGACAAGGCTTGCATCGAGGAATGCCCTGTCGATTGCATCTACGAGGGCGCACGCATGCTGTACATCCACCCCGACGAATGCGTGGACTGCGGTGCATGTGAGCCGGTCTGTCCGGTGGAAGCGATCTACTACGAAGACGACGTGCCGGATCAGTGGAGCGGATACACGCAGATCAACGCCGACTTCTTCGCCGAACTCGGGTCACCAGGCGGGGCATCGAAGGTCGGGCAGACCGACAACGACCCGCAGTCGGTGAAGGACCTGCCCCCTCAGGGTGAGGACTGATAACGGCTAGACCCCACGTGGTTCGCCGCGGCATCTCTTCGGGGCTGCCGGTATTTCCCTGGGACACCCTTGCGGACGCGACGGCGCTGGCCCGCTCGCATGCCGACGGCATCGTCGACCTGTCCGTCGGCACGCCCGTCGACCCGGTCGCGCCACTGATCCGTGACGCGTTGGCCGCCGCGAGCGCCGCTCCGGGTTATCCGACCACAGCAGGCACCCCCGCCCTGCGCGCGTCTGCGGTGGCGGCGCTGAACCGTCGCTACGGTGTCACCGATCTCGCAGAGGACGCGGTGCTGCCCGCGATCGGCACCAAGGAACTCATCGCCTGGCTGCCGACGCTGCTCGGCCTCGGACCCGAAGACGTCGTCGTGGTGCCCGAATTGGCTTATCCGACTTACGAAGTGGGCGCGCGGCTGGCGGGCGCCCAGGTGCTTCTCGCCGACTCGCTGACGCAGATCGGCCCGCGGTCACCGGCGCTGATCTATCTCAACTCGCCGAGCAACCCGACAGGTGCCGTGCTCGGCGCCGACCACCTGCGCAAGGTCGTCGGGTGGGCGCGCGAACGCGGCGCGATCGTGGCGTCCGACGAGTGCTATCTGGGCCTGGGCTGGGACGCGCAACCTGTCTCGCTGCTGCACCCGTCGGTCTGCGACGGCGACCACACCGGGCTGCTGGCCATTCACTCGCTGTCCAAGACCTCCTCGCTTGCCGGCTACCGGGCCGGCTTCGTCGCAGGCGACCGCGCCCTGATCGGCGAACTGCTCGCGGTGCGCAAGCATGCGGGCATGATGATGCCGACGCCCGTGCAGGGTGCGATGGTCGCCGCGCTCGACGACGACGCGCACGAGCGCGAGCAGCGTGAGCGCTACGAGCGACGCCGCGACAAGCTCCTGCCCGCGGTGCGGTCGGCGGGCTTCGACGTCGACCACTCCGAGGCAGGCCTGTATATCTGGGCGACCCGCGGCGAGCCGTGCCGCGATACCGTCGGATGGCTCGCGCAGCGCGGAATCCTCGTGGCTCCTGGCGAGTTCTACGGACCGCGCGGTTCGCGTCACGTGCGAATCGCCTTGACCGCCACCGATGAACGGATCGACGCCGCCGTCGCGCGGCTCACTGGATAGCCCTCGGCGGCATTGGCCCATCGAGTCCGGGCTGAAATGGACCGACGAATGCCGATGCGTGGCACTAACGTTCGGGGCATGCTCCCTGTAGGGCCGTCACCAACCAACGTTTTCGACGTGCTGCTTCACGAATCCCCCTGCATCGCAGCACAATTCGGCTGCGATGATCGCCACCGTGACCATCCCGCCCGGTGACCCCGGTTCGGGACCGCACCGCCATTCGGGTCCGGTCTTCGGGTATGTCATCGAAGGTGAGATCCTCTTCGAACTCGAGGGCCAACGGCCGTATCCCATCAAGGCGGGTGAGGCGTTCTGGGAGCCGGGTTTCGAGGTGGTCCACTATCAGGCCGCGAACCTGCGCACCGACATCGCCAGCAAGTTCGTGGTGTTCATGCTCTGCGCGCCTGACGTGCCGATGATGACTTACCTCGACGAGGCGGAGATCGAAGAGCGCGCGCACCTGCGGTGCTTCACCTGACGCCGAACCACGGTGGGCGTTGTCGGTGGTCGCCTCTACGGTCAGTGGTTATGCGGATGCGTTATCGGTATCGCATCGAACCGACACCGGCCCAGCAACAGATGTTGGCGCGTGTGTTTGGCTGCTGCCGGGTGGTCTTCAACGACGCCCTGCGCATGCGTGATGAGGCATACCGGGCGGGCGTCAAGTTGTCCGACAGCCAGATTCAGCGCCGAGTGATCACGACGGCGAAAACCACCAGCGAGCGGATATGGCTGGCTGAGGTGCCCAGCGTGGCCTTGGTGCAGTCGGTCAACGATTCTCGCCGCGCTTGGCGCAACTTCTTCGACTCCGCAGCAGGTAAGCGCCGGGGCCGGCGCGTGGGCCGTCCACGGATGAAGTCTCGGAAGGATCATCGACAGTCGTTCCGGTTGACCCGCAACGGGTTCAGCCTGCGCCCGAACGGGCGATTATTTGTCGCCAAGGCGGGCGAGGTGCGGGTGCGGTGGTCGAGACCGCTGCCTAGCGAACCGTCAAGCGTGACGGTCATCCGCGAGCCTGACGGCCACTTCTTCGCCAGTTTCGTTGTCGATGTTGAGCCCACTCCGCTGCCGGTCGTTGATAGCGAGGTCGGGGTGGATATGGGGATCGTGCGGCTGGCGACAATCGCCGCCACCGACGGGACGCGCACCGACGTTCCAAATCCGAGGCATTTGGACCGCAAGCTGCGCAAGCTGCGGCGGTTGGAGCGCGAGAAGTCCCGCAGGAAGGAAGGATCAGCCAACAGGAACAAGTCCCGGCGCAAGGTCGCGATCGTGCACAGCAAGGTGGCGCGAGCGAGGCGCGATTATCACCACAAGCAGGCATTGGCGCTGGTTCGCGAGAACCAAGTGATCCACGTCGAAGACCTCAACATCGCGGGAATGGTCCGCAACCGTCGGCTCGCTCGCGTCATCAGTGATGCCGGCTGGGGGCAGTTCATGCGTCTTCTCGCGGAGAAGGCCGACCGCTATGGCAGAACCGTGTGCAAGGTGTCGCGGTGGCTGGCATCGAGCAAAACGTGCTCGGCCTGCGGGCACGAACTCAACGAACTGCCCTTGCAGATACGGCGATGGACTTGCCCGATGTGTCAGATGGTCCATGACCGCGACCACAACGCCGCCAAGGTCATTCTCGCCGCCGGGCGGGCGGAGAGACAAAACGCCTGTGGAGCCCGTGTAAGACCACAACCCGTTGTGGCCGTGGGTGTCGAAACAGGTAGCAACCCCGCCGTGGCCTAGCCGCCCGGGACCCTGGGAATACAGTCCAAGGGGCACGTCAAGCCGAACCTGCAATACCGTTGTCGACATGAGCGATTACGACGTGGAGGCCGTCGACCGGCTGCCCTTCACGACCCCGGAGAAGTCGGCGCGCTACCGCACCGAGGACTACCAGGGAGCGGTGGGTCTCAACTGGTACGCCACCGATCCCACCCTGCAGGCGACGATGGCCTACTACCTGCAGCCCGACGAGCTCGCGGTCGCCGAGCCGCACCTGGTCCGCATCGGTGCGCTGATGGCGGCCCGGTCTCGCGGTGGGCCGAGGAGACCGACCGCAACCCGCCGCGGCTTGACCGCTACGACCGGTGGGGCCACGACGTCAGCCGCGTCGTCATGCCGACATCGTTTTATGAATCCAGCCGTGCCGTGCTGGCTGCCCAACAGGCACTGCGCACCGATGCCAGGGTGCGGGCATGAGCCATCGCTGCCGCTGTTCGCGTCGAACTATCTGCTCAACCAGGCCGACATCGGGATGGGCTGCGCGCTCGGCACCGGCGGCGGCATGGTGAAGGCGTTGGTCGCGGCGTATGCACCAGCCGACGTGCGCGAACACGTGCTGGCCAAATTCGAGTCGGGCGAATGGGAAGGCGAGACCGCCCAGCTGCTGACCGAGCGGACCGGCGGATCCGATCTCGGTGCCCTGGAGACGACGGCCACGCGGGTTGGAGATGCATGGCTGCTCAACGGATTCAAGTGGTTTGCGTCGAACTGCAACGGTGAGGCGTTCGTCGTGCTCGCCAAGCCGGAAGGGGCACCCGACTCCAGCCGGGGCGTCGCGAACTTCCTCGTGCTGCGGACGCGTCGCGACGGCTCGCGCAACGGCGTGCGGGTGCGTCGGCTCAAGGACAAGCTCGGCACCCGCTCCGTCGCCTCGGGTGAGATCGAGTTCGTCGACGCCGAGGCGTTCCTGCTGTCCGGCGAACCCAGCGAGGACGCAGGGCCGTCCGACGGCAAGGGCCTCGGCCGGATGATGGAGTTGACCAACGCGGCACGCCTCGGCATCGCGCTCTTCGCGCTCGGCAATGCGCGTCGCGCCCTCGTGGAGTCGCTGTGTTACGCCCAGCGGCGCCAGGCATTTGGCGACGCCCTGATCGACAAGCCGTTGATGCGGCGCAAATTGGCCGAGATGATCGTCGACGTCGAAGCCGCGCAGGCGCTCGTGTTCGACGGCACCGGAGCAGCCAACCATCGGCAGCCAAGGCAGGTCCGCCAACGCATCGCCGTGCCCGTCACCAAGCTGAAGGTCTGTCGGCTCGGCATCACCATGGCATCCGATGCGATCGAAATCCACGGCGGCAACGGCTATATCGAGACCTGGCCGGTGGCCCGACTGCTTCGCGACGCGCAGGTGAACACCATCTGGGAGGGCCCCGACAACATCCTCTGCCTCGACGTACGACGGGGCATCGAGCGGGCGCAGGCGCACGAGGCGCTGCTGCAGCGGCTGCACGATGCGGTGTCGGTGTCCGACGCCGACGACACCACCGGCCTTGTCGCCCGCCGCGTCGAGGACCTCGATGCGGCCGTCACCGCATGGACCAAGTTCGACGGCGCGGTCGCAGAAGCCAGGCTGTTCCCGCTCGCGCAGTTCATGGGCGACGTCTACGCCGGTGCCCTGTTGACCGAGCAGGCGGCATGGGAGCGGGCCGAAAACCGAACGGATCGAAAGGCTCTCGTGGCACGGCTCTATGCGCGGCGTTATCTGGCCGACCGGGGGCCGCTGCGCGGACTGGACGACGACGGCGACGAGGCCATCGAACGATTCGACGAGCTGGTGGCCGGCGCACTCAGTGTCCCCTGACCGGTCACCATTTCCGGCGAGCAGACGCAAAATCCCCCAAAACCGCGGGTTTTCAGGGGCTTTTGCGTCTGCTCGGCCTATTGGGGTGAGCGCTCGGTCGCCCGCAGGCCGAGAGCGAGCACGAGCCGGTCGTCGGGGTCGTCCAGCGACGTCGACAACAGCTTCTCGATCCGACGGAGCCGGTAGCGCACGGTATTTGGGTGTACGTGCAGCCGCTGGGCCACCGCGGCGATGTCGCCGAACCCGTCCAGGTAAGCGGCCAGCGTGCCTGCGAGCATCGGATCCTGCTCGCGCAGTGTGCGTACGCGTGGATCGACGAGCCGCTGCCTGCCCGCCACATGCGCAACGATCTCGTCGAGTAGCACGGTGGTGTGCGCCTCGTCCAACGAGGTGACCTGACCGATGGCGCCGGGGTGGCGGTCTGCGCTGTCGAACACCCGCTCGACCTCGGCACGGGCCGCGGCCGCACCGGCCAGCCCGGTCAGCGGAGCGGCGATCACCGCTCGCAACGTCAGCCCCAACTCGCGCTGCAGCGCGGCGACCATGCCCCGCACCCACGACGACAGCGACGACGTCGCCCCGATCTTCGGCAACAGGACGTACACGCGTTCACCGGTCGAGGCCACCTGCGCATCGGCACGAAAAGCGCTCGCGCTCAACGCGATCACGTTGGAGGGCACCGCCGCTCCTTCGGCGCGGAAACCGACCAGTGCGGCGCGGCCGTCGGCGGCGATACCCAGCTCGCGGGCGATCGCATCGACATCCGCGGAACCCTCACCCAGCCCAAGCAGATCCTGCACCAAGACGGTATGCGTCGACGGCGCAGCCGCCAGCCGCGACATGATGCGCGCCGCAAGCACGGCCCCGCCGCGCAGCACCTCCTCGACATCGTCGGCCAGCGGCGCAGAACCCTGCTGCAGCCAGATCGTGCCCGCGAAGCCCGGCGGGCGGCGCGCGTCCGTCGCGGGGAGGTGGATGCCGACGGCGAGCCGTGGCCGCAGACCGAGCTCAGGGCGTTCGGCGACGCGAACGACGTCACCGCTGGCCTGCAGCGCGTCGAAGATGCCCCACTGGCCGATCCATTCCAGGTGCTCAGGCGGCCCTGCGCGGCCGAGGATCGTCAGCCTGCGCAGTTCGTCGGCCTCCTCGTTGGATGCCGAGTAGGCCAGCATGTGTGATTGATCGTCCTCGATGCTGATCATCCCGTGGGCGCGCTCGGCGATCGACTGCGCCAGCCCGAACAAATCGGTGCCTGAGTCGCTGCTGGGGTCGCCGCGGTCGCCGTGGTGCTCGAAAACGTGGTTGACCAGTTTGTAGAGCAGCTCCCATCGGGCGCGGGGTTCGACGGCGACCACCGCGCTGCCCAGTGCAACGGCCTGTTTCACCGCGGCGGGCGACGGCTCTTTCACGAAGATGGCGGCGGGCACTTTCCCGGCGCCACGGACCTGCTGCGCGATCCAGCCGACGGCCTCGGCGTCCGACACGCCGAGCAGAAAGAACAGGTCCGCCGACCCGGCGCCGACGGCCAGGCCGAGCCGGATGTCGTCGACGTCGACCAGCGCGACTGATCCCACCGGCATGTCCAGCCCGCGGGGCGCCTCGACCAGCGTCACCATCGTGCGGTCCAGCGCCAGCAGCAGCTGGCCAAGAGACAGTCCCTCCCGCACCGGCATCGAACACTCCTTTGTCCGATACGACTATAAAGCGCTGAAGGTGTTGTGCGATCGGCCATCGGTTAAGAGCGGTCGAAAAGGGGATCCTTACTGCATGGATGCCGTCACCGAGGTTCCGACACCGGCCAACGAGCCGGTTCACGACTACGCACCGAACAGTCCCGAACGCACGCGACTCGTCACCGCGCTCGCCGAACTGGCCGACGACCCCATCGACCTGCCGCACGTCATCGGCGGCGCGCACCGGATGGGCGGGGGCGAACGCGTCGATGTGGTGCAACCGCATCGCCACGCCGCGACGCTGGGCACCTTCACCAATGCCGAGCACTCCGACGCGACCGCAGCCGTCGACGCCGCCATGGCCGCCAAGGACGCCTGGGCCAACACCCCGTTCGACGAGCGGGCCGCGGTCTTTCTGCGCGCCGCCGACCTGCTGGCCGGTCCGTGGCGCGACAAGCTCTGTGCGGCAACCATGCTCGGCCAGTCGAAGTCGGCATACCAGGCCGAGATCGACGCCGCCTGCGAGCTGATCGACTTCTGGCGGTTCAACGTCGCCTTCGCGCGGGAGATCATGGCGCAACAGCCGATCAGTACCCGCGGGGTGTGGAACCGCGCCGACTACCGGCCACTCGACGGTTTCGTCTACGCCATCACCCCGTTCAACTTCACCGCGATCGCGGGCAACCTGCCGAGCGCGCCTGCGCTGATGGGTAACACCGTGGTGTGGAAGCCGTCACCAACGCAGACCTTCGCCGCCTACCTGACCATGCAGCTTCTGGAGGCCGCGGGCCTGCCGCCCGGTGTGATCAACATGCTCACAGGCGACGGAATCGCGGTTTCCGATGTGGCACTGGCCGATCCGCGGCTGGCGGGCATCCACTTCACCGGCTCCACCGCAACGTTCCAGCACCTGTGGCGCGAGGTCGGCACCAACATCGACCGCTACCACACCTATCCGCGACTGGTCGGCGAGACCGGCGGCAAGGACTTCGTGCTGGCTCACCCGTCGGCGCGGCCCGACGTGTTGCGCACCGCGCTGATCCGCGGCGCATTCGACTACCAGGGCCAGAAGTGCTCGGCCGCGTCGCGGGCCTTCGTCCCGCGCTCGGTATGGCAGACGATGGGCGACGACTTCCTCGGCGCCACCGAGGCGTTGCGCTACGGCGACGTCGCCGACCTTTCCAACTACGGGGGCGCGCTCATAGACGACCGCTCATTCGCCAAGAACGTGAAGGCCATCGAGCGCGCCAAGGGTGCGGCGGGCGTCACCGTCGCCGCCGGCGGTGAATACGACGACAGCGAAGGCTATTTCGTCCGACCCACCGTGCTGTTGTCCGACGACCCCGGCGACGAGTCGTTCTCGACCGAGTACTTCGGCCCGATCCTGTCGGTGTACGTCTATCCCGATGCGGATTACGAGCAGATGCTCGAAGTGGTCGACCACGGCGCGAAGTACGCGCTGACCGGAGCGGTGATCGCCGACGATCGCAACGCGGTGCTGCAGGCCGAGAACCGGCTGCGCTTCGCCGCAGGCAACTTCTACGTCAACGACAAGCCGACGGGCGCCGTCGTCGGGCAGCAGCCGTTCGGCGGCTCGCGCGCATCGGGCACCAACGACAAAGCCGGCTCGGCGCTGAACCTGCTGCGGTGGACGTCGGCCCGTTCCATCAAGGAGACGTTTGTCCCGGCAACCGATCACAACTATCCGCACATGGAGACACAGTGATGGCAGAGATCTTCCATCGGGTCGCGCGCCCAGCGATTCTGGCGGCCAGTCGGTCCGACGGCCTGCGGCGTACCGCTGAACGGCTGCCGGTCACCAGGGATGTGGTGCACCGCTTCGTGCCCGGCGAATCGGTTGCCGACGTACTGAACTCCGTTGCGCAACTGCGGGATAGCGGACGCATGGTGAGCATCGACTATCTCGGTGAGGACACCACAGAGGTCGAGGACGCCGAGAAGACGGTGCGGGCATACCTGGAACTGCTCGACGCGCTCGGCACGCGTGAGGAGGACCGCAGCACAGCTGTGCGGCCGCTCGAGGTGTCGCTCAAGTTGTCTGCGCTCGGTCAGGCTCTGCCGCGCGACGGCGAGAAGATCGCCAGGGACAACGCCCACACCGTCTGCGAAAAGGCACAGCGCGTCGGCGCGTGGGTGACGGTGGACGCCGAGGACCACACCACAGCGGACTCGACGCTGTCCATCGTGCGCGACCTTCGTACCGAGTTCCCTTGGCTCGGAACCGTTTTGCAGGCTTACCTGAAGCGCACGCTGGGCGACTGCGAGGAGTTCGCCGCCTCCGGTGCCCGGATCCGGTTGTGCAAGGGGGCCTACGACGAACCGGCAGCAGTGGCGTACCGCGACCGCGACGATGTCAACGACTCCTACCTGCGCTGCCTGCAGGTGTTGATGGCGGGCTCCGGCTACCCGATGGTGGCCTCCCACGACCCGGAGATCATCGGGGCCGTGCCTGCGATGGCCGGTCAGAACAACCGCGGCGTGGACGAATTCGAGTATCAGATGCTGTACGGAATCCGCGACCCCGAACAGCGGCGACTGGCCGACGCGGGCAATCACGTCCGGATCTACGTTCCGTTCGGCACACAGTGGTACGGCTATTTCGTCCGCCGACTCGCCGAACGGCCCGCGAACCTGACGTTCTTCCTGCGCGCACTGGCCGAGCGCCGGCACTGACGTCGCCGAGACTGCGCGCAGATCGCGAATGCGCCGCACATCGCGATCTGTCAGCAGGCTCGGCGGTTTGTGGGTGGGCGTGTAACCCGCGGGCCTATCCATGATCGTGAAAACATTTGCGATCGTGAGTTGCGCGGCCGGGGTGATGGCGGCCGCCATGCTGGGATCATCGGCCGCTGCGGCGGCGGCGCCGGTCGGCTCGGAGTCGGCGGGCGACGTGGTGGCGAGCCTGAAGTTGCAGGGCTACAACGTCATGCTGAACGGCACGATCAGTGAACCGTTGTCGGAGTGCAGCGTCACCGGAGTGCACAACCCGGATGCCTCGGGCCGTGCCATCGCGTTCACGACGGTCTACGTCGACGTCACCTGCCCGGACGATTGACCGTCAGCCGCATTACGGGGCCGTGTCCGCCATCGGGAACGAATGATGTTCGTGCACAACGACCCAACGACCGTCGTCCTTGCGCAGGCCGACGGTGATCCGCAACCGGTTGTCGGGGTTGGCCTCGAACTCCGCCGGTGTGCCGCAGCGCAACAGCCCGTAAGCGAACGCCACGTCGGTGCCCGCGACGACGTCGAGCTCCAGCAGCTGGAACTGGGCGCCCTGGCGCAGCCACTCGAAGAACGGCGACCATGACTTGCCGTACTCGTCGATGCCGCGAACGCCGTTGTACGGCGGCGGCACGTCGAACATCACGATGTTCGGATCGTGGTCGACCAGAACGCCTTCCAGATCCTGCGCCTGGATCGCCTCGACCCAGCCGGTGATCACCTCACGGATCGCGGCTTCGTCACTCATCTTCTCTCACATCGTATTTGGTGGCACCACCGGTCTCGTCGGTGCCGAATGTCGACGAAATGCCTCGACCACCACGTTCAGCTCCGACGTGTCGCTGACGCGCACGGCGCGACCCTCCAGGACCAGGTCGAAACGTAGCGTAGCGATGCTGAGGACGCACTGAGGATTGGCCGCGATGTTGCGCGACTTCCGCGTGGCAGGACCGGAGTTGAAGTACAACACGCCGTCGACCTGGACCGTGCCGAGCGGCCTCACGTACGAGGTTCCGTCCGGATTTCGTCGTCGTGAGCCACGACGTGTGGCGGTCGGGCCCGCCGGAACCGGGTGCCTGCGTGTGATCGGTGGCCAGCGTCTGGCGCACCCGCTCCCACACGATGATCGGCAGGTCGTACCCGCTGAGATTACTTTGGGTAATGGACATGTCGATATAGACCGCGTCGGGCGGACTGATTCATCGCAGCATCATTCGAGGAGGCAGATATGGCAACCGCACAAGCACGGGTGTGGCTCATCACCGGCGCCACCTCGGGGTTCGGTCGCGCGATCGCTGAAGCGGCGCTGGCGGCAGGCGACACCGTGGTGGCCGCGGCGCGCAGGCCCGACGCGGTGTCCGATCTCGTCGAGGCCCACCCCGACCGGGTCACCGCGCTGCAGCTCGACGTCACAGACCCCGACCGCATCGCCGCCGCCGTCGGCGAGGTGCTCGACCGACACGGACGCGTCGACGTCCTGGTCAACAACGCCGGCCGCGGCGCGATCGGCGCCGCAAAGGAGACCACCGACACCGAGCTGCGCGACCTGATGCATCTGCACTTCTTCGGACCGGCGGCGTTGACACGTGCGGTGCTGCCGCAGATGCGTGAGCGGGGCTCCGGCGCGATCGTGCAGATGAGCAGCATGGGTGGACGATTCTCGTTTCCCGGTGTCGGCGCGTACTCGGCGACGAAGTTCGCGCTCGAAGGCTGGTCGGAAGCGCTGGCCAAGGAGGTCGACCGGTTCGGCATCCGGGTGCTGATCGTCGAGCCCGGTGCGTTCCACCGTCGACTGGCATCTCCGACGTGCTGGACCAGGCGAAGGCGGAGCTTTCGGCGTGGGAGCGCGTCGGGCGCGCAACCGTATTCGACTGACTCAGTGCCTGCTGACGAAGCGTCCCGACAGCTCGCCAGTGAAGCGCCGCGACGGCGAGAGCGCCGACATGGCCCGCATGATCTTGGTGCCCACACCGGGTATCACGTTGACGCGGCCGGCCCGCATCGCGTCGTAGCCCGCCCTGGCCACCGGCGCGGCATCCATGAAGTACCTGTCGAGGCGCGACGTGTCGCCAAGGCCCGCCGTGCTCATGAACTGCGTGCGGGTGGGGCCCGGCGCCAGATGCGTGCAGGTGACGCCGGTGCCGCGCAGGTCGTCGGCCACGCACTCGGAGAAGCTCCTGACGAACGCCTTGCTGGCCGCGTATCCCGCCTCGAGCCCGTGCGGGATGACATAGGCCGCGATCGAGCCGACGTTCAGGATCGCACCGCGACCGGCCTTCACCATCCGCGCGGCGTAGAGCAGCGTCAGATCGGTTGTGGTCACGACGTTGAGCTGCACCATGCGCGAGACCGCGTCGGGATCGGAGTCCTGGACCCTCAGGCCGAGGATGCCGACGCCCGCGTTGTTCACCAGATACCCGACGTCCACACCGAGCTCGTCGACACGGGCGACCAGGTCGGCGCCCGCGCCCGGCCTCGCGAGGTCCATGGTGATGGTGTCGACGCGCACGCCGTGGCGTGGCCGCAACTCGTCGGCCAACGCGGTGAGCTCGGCGACGCTTCGCTCACTCGACACCACGACCAGGTCGACGCCGTCGGCCGCGAAAAGCCGTGCCAGTTCACGGCCTATGCCGGTGGATGCACCGGTGATGAGGGCGGCGGTCACTACGGTCTCCTCTTTACTCGCTTTTACTCGCTCAGCAGGAACAGTGTCCATGCCGCCAGTGACTGGGCGTCGGTGATTTCGCCTTCTCGCATCATCCGCTCGACGTCACGGCGGCTGAACCACTCGCTGTGCATGTCCTGCTCGGTGTGCTCGCGGTCGTGTTCGCCCTCGGTGATGCCGGTCGCCAGAAACACCCTGCCGCGCTGGCTGCTCATGCCTGCCGCGACGTCGAGCAGGCCGATCGGAACCATCGAGTCGGCGCGCAGCCCGGTCTCCTCGCGCAGTTCGCGGTGGGCGAGCTCGGTGGGGTCGAGGTCGGCCCGTCCCGGCGCGGTGCCCTGCGGGAACTCCCAGCGGCGCAACCCGAGCGGATACCGGAACTGCTCGACCAGCCGGAACCGGTCGCCGTCGGACGCGATGATCAGCGCATAGGTCGGCTTGTCGATGACGCCGTAGATGCCATCGGACCCGTCGGGCCGACGCACCTTGTCCTCGCGCACCGTCATCCAGTCGTTGCGGTACACCTCGCGAGACGCGATGTGCTGGATCTCGTCCACGCGCCAAGTATGCCGAGCGGAGGCGGGTAGCCTCGCTGGCGTGCTGTTGGCCTCGCTGAACCCCGCGGCGGTCGCGGGCGGCGCCGATATCAGCGACGCGGTCCGCATCGACGGTGCCGTGCTGAGCCGGAGCGACCTCGTCGGCGCCGCCACCTCGGTGGCCGAGCGGGTCGGCGGCGCGCAACGCGTCGCGGTGCTCGCCAGGCCGACCGCCACCACCGTGCTGGCCATCACCGGCTGCTTGATCGCCGGGGTGCCTGTCGTCCCGGTGCCCGCGGACGTCGGCGCTGCCGAACGGCGACACATCCTCACCGACTCCGGCGCGCAGTTGTGGCTGGGGGAGCGGCCCGACGAGCCGGAGGGTCTGCCGCACATACCGGTGCGGCTGCACGCGCGCTCGTGGCACCGCTATCCCGAACCTCCGCCGGAGGCCACCGCGCTGATCATGTACACCTCCGGGACCACGGGACCGCCGAAGGGCGTTGTGGTGAGTCGCCGGGCCATCGCCGCCGACATCGACGCGCTGGCGGAAGCGTGGCAATGGACGCCGGACGACACTCTGGTGCACGGGCTTCCGCTGTTCCACATCCACGGCCTCGTGCTCGGATTGCTCGGCTCGCTGCGGATCGGAAACCGGTTCGTGCACACCGGAAAACCCACGCCGGCGGGTTACGCCGAAGCCGGCGGCTCGCTGTACTTCGGGGTGCCGACGGTGTGGTCGCGCGTCGTGGACGACCCAGACGCCGCGAGGGCGATGTCCTCGGCAAGGCTGCTCGTGTCGGGCAGCGCGGCGCTGCCGGTGCCGGTCTTCGACAAGCTCGTCGAACTCACCGGCCATGCACCCGTGGAGCGCTACGGCGCCAGCGAAACCCTGATCACCGTGAGCACGCTGGCCGCGGGCGAGCGTCGCCCCGGCTGGGTCGGCCTGCCGCTGACCGGTGTGCGGACCCGGCTGGCTGACGAAGACGGCGCGCCATCGCCGCACGACGGCGAAACCATTGGGGCGCTGCAGATTCAGACTCCGACAATCTTCGACGGGTACCTCAACCGGCCCGAGGCCACCGCGGAGGCGTTCGACGCCGACGGCTGGTACCGCACCGGCGACGCGGCGGTCATCGACGGCGATGGCATGCACCGCATCGTCGGCCGCGAATCGATCGACCTGATCAAGACCGGTGGCTACCGGGTCGGCGCGGGCGAAATCGAGACGGTACTGCTCGGCCACCCGGGGGTCACGGAGGCTGCGGTCGTCGGCGTGCCCGACGACGACCTCGGTCAACGCATCGTCGCGTTCATCGTCGGCGACGCCGACCCTGATGCGCTGATCAACTACGTCGCAGAACAGCTTTCGGCGCACAAGCGACCACGGGAGGTGCGCGTCGTGGACAGCTTGCCGCGCAACGCGATGGGAAAGGTGCTGAAGAAGGAGTTGGTCCAGGAATGACCCTCAAGTTCGACGAGATCTGCATCGACGCCCACGACGCCACCGCCCTCGGCGAATGGTGGGCGAAGGTGCTGGGCTGGCGGCACGACATCGACAAGGACGGCGATCTAAGGCTGTACCCGCCGCCCGGCGCGGGGCCCGACTGGATCTTTCTCGCTGTGCCCGACGAGAAGATCGTCAAGAACCGCATCCACCTGGACTTCCGCCCCGACGACCAGCAGGCCGAGGTCGAGCGGGTCATCGGCATGGGCGCGCGACACGTCGACATCGGCCAGGGTGAGCCTTCCTGGGTGGTGCTTGCCGACCCCGAGGGCAACGAGTTCTGCATCCTGGCGCCCGACGACTGACAATTCCGCCCCGCGAGCTGGGGGCACCACCCCGCGTGCAAGGGGGAGCACAAACTGCCGCGCGTGGGCCCCCACGTAAGTAGGGGACGTGCACAAACTGCTGCGGAAAGCCGGCGTGTCGACCCGCAGACACGCGCTGTCGCGGGGAATTAGAGTGAATCGATGTCGCCGCCGCTTACCGACGCCCAGCTCAACGAGCTGTTCGAGGAGATCCCCTCACTGGCCGGGCAGCCGCGGCAGCTACAGGAGCTGTCCGGTGGCCTGACCAACCGCAACGTCAAGGTCACCACCGCCGACGGCGTGTACGTGGCCCGCTGCTCCGACACCGCGACCAACATGCTGGGCATCGACCGCGACCGCGAGTACCACAACACGAAGGCCGCCGCGGAGGCAGGCGTCGGCGCTCAGGTGATCGACTACCGGCCCGATCTCGGGATCCTGCTGCTCAGCTATCTCGAGGGACGAACTCTGGGCAACGATGATTTCCAACGACCCGAGATTCTGGACAAGGCCGCCACCGCGGTGCGCGCCCTGCACTCCGGCCCGCGGTTCCAGGGCCGCTTCGACATGTTCGAGAGGCAGCCGGCCTACTTGAAGACGGTGATGGACAACGGGTTCCGACTTCCGGGCGACTACCTCGACCATGCGGACACCTTCGATGAGATTGCGCGTGTGCTGAGGGCGACAGACCAGACCACCGTCCCGTGCAACAACGACCTGCTCGCGGGAAACTTCATCGAAGATGGCGACAGGATGTGGCTGATCGACTACGAGTACTCCGGCAACAACGACCCGTGTTTCGAGCTGGGCAACACCTGGTGCGAGACCGGTATGTCCACCGACCAACTCGACGATTTCGTCACCGCCTACTACGGGCGGCGGCTGCGCCACAAGACCGCGCGCGCCCACCTGCAGGGCATCGTCGGCAAATACGGGTGGACTCTGTGGGGTTGTATTCAGAACGGTTCCAGTGCAATCGAATTCGACTTCTGGGAATGGGCGATGGAACGCTACGAGGGCGCAGTGGCCGAATTCAAGGGCCCGAACCTGGCCAGGCTGCTCGACGACGTGCAGGCGGCCGACTGATGGCCACCCAGCTACCCGATCGCGCCCGCGCCGTCATCATCGGCGGCGGCGTCATCGGCACCAGCGTCGCCTACCACATGACCAAGCTCGGCCTCACCGACGTCGTCCTGCTCGAGCAGGGCCAACTGTCCAGTGGCACAACCTGGCACGCCGCCGGTCTTGTCGGCCAGCTGCGGGCATCGGAGAGCCAGACGCGGCTGGTGCAGTACTCCACCCAGCTCTACGCCGAGCTCGAGGACGAGACCGGGCTGTCCGCCGGGTACAAGCAGTGCGGGGGAGTCACCGTCGCCCGCACCGAAGACCGGATGATCCAGCTGCGCCGCACCGCAGCCAGCGCCGCAGCGTTCAACATGGAATGCGAACTGCTGAGCCCCGAACAGGCGCTCGAGCACTATCCCGTGATGAGGGTCGACGACCTGGTCGGCGCCATCTGGTTGCCCGCCGATGGCAAGGCCAACCCGACCGACCTGACCTTCGCGCTCGCCAAGGGAGCGCGGATGCGCGGCACCCGGGTCGTCGAAAAGACCAGAGCCACTGGCATACTCACCCGCGACGACCGGGTCAGCGGTGTGCGCACCGACAAGGGTGACATCGAGGCCGAGATCGTCGTCAACTGCGCCGGACAGTGGGCCAAGCAGGTCGGAGCGATGGCGGGCGTCAACGTCCCGTTGCATTCGGCCGAACATTTCTACGTCGTCACCGACGACATCGACGGTGTGCACCCCGACCTGCCGATCCTGCGCGACCCCGACGGCTACACCTATTTCAAGGAAGAGGTCGGTGGCCTCGTCATCGGCGGCTTCGAGCCGGAGGCCAAGCCGTGGGTTTCTCCCGACGACATCCCGTACCCGTTCGAATTCCAGCTCCTGGAAGAGGATTGGGACCACTTCGAGATCCTGATGAACAACGCCCTGCTGCGCATCCCCGCTCTCGAGGTGACCGGCATCAAGAAGTTCTACAACGGGCCGGAGAGCTTCACCCCCGACAACCAATTCATCCTCGGCGAGGCCCCTGAACTCGACAACTTCTTCGTCGGCGCCGGATTCAACTCGGTCGGCATCGCCACCGCGGGCGGTGCTGGCCGTGCGCTCGCGGAGTGGATCGTCAACGGCGCACCCACCAGCGACCTCACCGGCGTCGACATCCGCCGCTTCGCGCCGTTCAACGGCAACAACCGCTGGCTGCACGACCGGGTCGCCGAAGTGCTCGGCTTGCACTACGAAATCCCGTGGCCCAACCGGGAAATGAAGACCGCGCGACCGTTCCGGCGCTCGCCCGTGCATCATCTGCTGGAAGCGGCCAACGCCAACTTCGGCAGCCGGATGGGCTGGGAGCGTGCCAACTTCTTCGCCCCTGCCGGCGTCGACCCGACGATCGAGTACAGCTGGGGCAAGCCGAACTGGCTGAAATGGTCTGCGGCCGAACAGGTCAACACCCGTACCGCCGTGACCGTGTTCGACCAGACCTCGTTCTCCAAGTACGTGATGGTCGGGCCCGACGCCGAGCAGGCGCTGCAGTGGCTGTGCACCGCAGACGTCGGCGGAGAAATCGGCAAGGCCGTCTACACCGGAATGCTCAACGAACGCGGCACATACGAATCCGACGTCACCGTGACCCGCACCGGCGCCGACGAATACTTCGTCGTCAGCAGCGCAGCCACCACCGAACGCGACAAGGACCACATCCGCAGAAGCCTGCCCGCAGGCACCCGTGCGTCGCTTGTCGACGTGACATCGGCGTATGCCGTTTTCGGTGTGATGGGGCCGAATTCGCGCGACCTCCTGTCCACTCTGACCACCGCCGACCTGTCGGACGACGCTTTCCCGTTCGGCACAAGCACGCTGATATCGCTGGGCTACGCGACGGTGCGGGCGACGCGGATCACCTACGTCGGCGAACTGGGTTGGGAACTCCTCGTGCCCGCCGAGTTCGCGGTCGGCGTGTACCAGGACCTGATGCAGGCGGGCGAGCAGTTCGGGGTCGGCCGCGGCGGCTACTACACCATCGAGTCGATGCGGCTGGAGAAGGGCTACCGAGCGTTCGGGCGTGAACTGACACCGAGCGAGAACCCCGTCGAGGCCGGATTGTTGTTCGCCTGCAAGCTCAAGACCGACATCGAGTTCCTCGGCCGCGCGGCCGTCGAGAAGGCCAAGGCAGAGGGCCCGCGCCGCAAGCTCGTCGGCTTCGGCGTCGACGCCCCTGAAGCCATGCTGTGGGGCGGCGAGCTGGTTCTGCGCGACGGTGCCATCGCCGGTCAGGTGACCTCGGCGGCGTGGGGCGAGACGGTCGGCGGCTGTGTGGGGCTTGCCTACGTGCGCGCGTCCGACGACTCCGTCATCAACGCCGAATGGGTGAAGGCGGGCAGTTACCAGGTCAACGTCGGCGGCGAGCTCTATCCGATATCGGTTGCGCTGCGGCCGATCTATGATCCAACCAGCACCAAGATACGACCCTGACCATGGCCCTCAGCGTCTTCGATCTGTTCAAGATCGGCATCGGACCGTCGAGTTCACACACCGTCGGCCCGATGATCGCCGCCGACCGGTTCGCCCGCGGGCTGGCGCAGGACGGGACACTCGATTCGACTCAGCGGGTCACCGTCGAACTGTTCGGCTCGCTCGGGGCGACCGGCAAGGGCCACGGCAGCATTCCCGCCGTCGCGCTCGGCCTGATGGGGGAGCGGCCCGACGCGGTCGACCCCGCCCGCACCCCCGAGCGCATCGCCGCCATCACCGACACCGGGCAGCTGCCGCTACTCGGTCAGCACCCGATCACGTTCAATCTGGCCGACGACATTGTCCTGCATCGAAACAAGCAGGCCCGATTCCACTCGAATGCCATGGTGTTTCGAGCCTTCGACGGCAGCGGTGCGGTGGTGGCGGAACGCACGTTCTACTCCATCGGCGGGGGCTTCGTCATCGACGACACACAGGTCTCCAGCGATGACGACCCCGTCGTGGTTGCCGACCCGACACCGGTGCGCTACCCGTTCAGCACCGGCGATGAGCTGCTCGCCCACGCCACCGCGACCGGGCTGCGCATCAGCGATATCGTCATGGCCAACGAAATGGCATGGCACACAGAGGATCACGTCCGAACCGGGCTGCTGAAGATCTGGTCGGTGATGCAGGAATGCATCCAGGCGGGCATCAACACGACGACCGCTGTGCTGCCAGGGGGACTCAAGGTGCGTAGGCGCGCCCCGCAGCTGGCCGAGAAGCTATCCGGCACAACGCATTCCAGCGACCCGCTGATCGCGATGGACCGCGTCAACCTGTATGCCATCGCCGTCAACGAGGAGAATGCCGCAGGCGGGCGCGTGGTCACCGCACCGACCAACGGCGCCGCGGGCATCATCCCGGCCGTGCTGCAGTACTTCCACGACTTCGTCGCAGGCGCCGACGACGACGCCACCGTGCGTTTCCTGCTCGTCGCGGCGGCCATCGGCAGCATCATCAAGGAGAACGCCTCCATCAGCGGCGCGGAAGTGGGCTGCCAGGGCGAGGTCGGCTCGGCGTGCTCGATGGCGGCGGCCGGGGTCACCGAACTTCTCGGCGGGACACCCTGGCAGGTGGAGAACGCCGCCGAAATCGGCATCGAGCACAACCTCGGGCTGACCTGCGACCCGGTCGGCGGCCTCGTCCAGATCCCGTGCATCGAGCGCAACGCCGTCGGCGCGGTCAAGGCCATCAACGCCGCGCGGATCGCGCTCAGCGGTGACGGAACGCATCAGGTGTCGCTGGACAAGGCGGTCAAGACCATGCGCGAGACCGGCGCCGACATGAAGGACAAGTACAAGGAGACCGCGCGCGGCGGGCTGGCGCTCAACGTCGTCGAATGCTGACGATCAGTTGGCATGCAGCGCGTCGTTGAGCGTGATGCCCGTGCCGTCGCGCTTGACCACCTCGACGGCACCGCTGAGCGAATTACGGCGGAACAGAAGGTTGTTCGCGCCGGACAGCTCGCGGGCCTTGACCGTCTGACCATCGGCGGTCTGCACCTTCGTCCCAGCCGTCACGTAAAGGCCTGCCTCGACGACGCAGTCGTCGCCCAGCGAGATGCCAAGGCCGGAGTTGGCGCCGAGCAGGCACCGCTTGCCCACCGCGATCACCTCGGTGCCGCCGCCGGACAGCGTGCCCATGATCGACGCGCCGCCACCGACATCCGAGCCGTCGTCGACGACGACGCCCGCCGAGATCCTGCCCTCCACCATCGACGTGCCCAACGTGCCCGCGTTGAAGTTCACAAAGCCCTCGTGCATCACGGTCGTGCCCGCCGCGAGGTGCGCGCCCAGCCGCACCCGGTCCGCGTCGGCGATGCGGACGCCGGTCGGCGCGACGTAGTCGGCCATCCGCGGAAACTTGTCGATGCCGTACACCGCGACGGCGCCGCGGCGACGCAACCGGGCCCTTACCGTTTCGAACCCCTCGACCGCGCACGGCCCGAAGCTGGTCCACACCACGTTGGCCAGGACGCCGAAGATGCCGTCGACGCTTGCGCCGTGCGGCTGGATCAGTCGGTGCGAGAGAAGGTGCAGGCGCAGATAGGCGTCGTAGGTGTCGGCGGGCTTGTCGTCGAGCGACGCGATCACCGTGCGCACCACGACGACATCGACGTCACGGTCCTCGTCGCGGCCCGCCAGCTCGGCCAGCTCCGCCGGTACCTCTGCCACCGACAGCCGCACTGTTCCCGACGGGCCGTCGCCGGCCAACTCGGGGGCCGGGAACCAGGTGTCGAGGACGGTCCCGTCGGCGGCGATGGTCGCCACGCCGACGCCTGAAGCTGCAGTCACGCTGCTCCACGGTACTGGATGCCTTTCCTGCGCGAGCAGACGCAAATGTCCCCCGACACGCCGTAGATCGCGGACTTTTGCGTCTGCTCGCCAGAAAAGGTGACCCGCTAGCCTGGGGAGTTGTGCTGGACCTACGTGGCGATCCGATCGCGCTGACCGCGGCGCTGGTGGACATTCCCAGCGAGTCGCGGAACGAGCAGCGCATCGCCGACGAGGTCGAGGCCGCGATTCGCGAGCAGACCACCGGATTCGAAATCCTCCGCACCGGCAACACCGTGCTGGCCCGCACCAACCACGGCAGGCCGTCGCGGGTCATCCTCGCCGGACATCTCGACACCGTCCCCATCGCCGACAATGTGCCCAGCCGCCGCGTGGACGGCGAGCTGCACGGCTGCGGCACGTCGGACATGAAGTCCGGCGACGCGGTGTTCCTGCATCTGGCGGCCACCGTCGACGATCCGGCCCACGACATCACGCTGATCATGTACGACTGCGAGGAAATCGAGGCCTCGGCAAACAGCTTGGGCCGAATCGAACGCGAGTTGCCGGACTGGCTGCACGCCGACGTCGCGATCCTCGGCGAGCCGTCGGGCGGATTCATCGAGGCGGGCTGCCAGGGCACGCTTCGTGTCGTCGTCACCGCCGACGGCACCCGCGCGCACTCGGCGCGACCGTGGTTGGGCGACAACGCCATTCACAAGCTGGGCGCGGTGCTGGACCGGCTGACAGCCTACGAGGCGCGCAGCGTCGACATCGACGGGTGCACGTATCGCGAGGGCCTGTCGGCGGTGCGCATCGACGGCGGCGTGGCGGGCAACGTGATTCCCGACGCGGCGTCGGTCACTGTCAACTTCCGTTTCGCACCTGACCGCACCGTCGAGCAGGCCGGCCAGCACGTACGCGACGTGCTCGACGGCCTCGACGTGCACATCGAACAGACCGACGCCGCCCCCGGCGCGCTGCCCGGGCTGACCAAACCCGCCGCCGCCGCGCTGGTCGAGGCCGCCGGTGGGCAGGTGCGGGCGAAGTACGGCTGGACCGATGTGGCCCGGTTCGCCGCGCTTGGCGTGCCCGCCGTCAACTTCGGTCCTGGCGATCCCAACCTCGCGCACCGTGTCGACGAGCGGGTCGAGGTGGAGAAGATCACTTCGGCCACCGACATGCTGCGGCGATATCTAACCGCTTGACTCGCCGCCTACCCTGGAGGCATGTGAGCTGACGCCATCTCCGGGTGACCCCGGATCGATGCTGCCGTCCATTCCCGTGCAATCACGAGAGCTCCCACATGTCTGAAACCTCCATCGTTTTTTCGAATCTGTCCTTCTCCTGGCCGGGCGAGACGCCGCTGTTCGAGGAGTTGTCCTTCGCCGTCGGCGACGGCCACACCGGGCTGGTGGCACCCAACGGGGCGGGCAAGAGCACTCTGCTCAAGCTGATCGCCGGTGCGTACCTGCCGTCGGCCGGCTCGGTGACCGTCGCAGGGTCGGTCGGCTACCTGCCGCAGACGCTGCCGTTCGAGGCGGAGCGAACAGCGGCCGAGGTGCTCGGTGTCGCCTCCGTCCTCGAGGCATTGAACGCGCTGGCCAGCGGCGATGCCGGTGAGGAGGTGTTCGCTGCGATCGGCGACGAATGGGACGTCGAGGAGCGCACCCGCGCCCAGCTCGACCGCCTCGGCCTCGGATACATCGCGCTCGATCGCGAGCTCGGATCGCTGAGCGGCGGTGAGGTGATCTCACTTGGCCTGGCCGCCGAACTGCTGAAGCGACCCGATGTGCTGCTGCTCGACGAACCGACCAACAACCTCGACGCCGACGCGCGCGCCAAGCTCTACGACGTGCTCGACGACTACAAGGGGGCGCTGCTCCTGGTCAGCCACGACCGAATGCTGCTGGACCGGATGGACCGCATCGCCGAGCTGCGCCACGGCGAAATCACTTTCTACGGAGGCAATTTCACTGCCTACGAGGAGTCGGTGCGTGAATTGCAACGCGTCGCCGAGGGCGACATCCGCAACGCCCAGCAGCAGCTGAAAGGCGAGAAGCGGCAAATGCAGCAGGCCCGCGAGCGCGCAGCACGCCGGTCAGGCACCGCGGCGCGCAACGTCAAAGACGCCGGGCTGCCGAAGATCATCGCGGGCGCGATGAAGCGCAGGGCGCAGGAGTCCGCCGGACGCATCGACGGCGTCAACGCGGCCAGGGTCGACGGTGCCCGAGCGCGGCTAGACGACGCCGAACGCAGGCTGCGCGACGACCCGTCGATCGTGCTCGACCTGCCCGATACCGAGGTCCCCGCTGGCCGCAACATGTTCGAGGGCAAAGGATTACGGATGAGTCGAGGCGGCCGCGCCTTGTTCGGCGACGGTCTCGACCTCTCCATCCGCGGGCCTGAGCGTATCGCGCTCACGGGACCGAACGGCGCAGGCAAGTCGACGCTGCTGCGCATCATCTCCGGAGAACTGGAACCGGATGCGGGCGTGATCCAGCGGGCCGACGGGCGGGTGGCCTATCTGTCACAGCGGCTCGACCTGCTTGACGAGGACCGGACGGTACTAGAGAGCCTCGTCGCATACGCACCGAATCTGAGCGAGACGCGACGAATGCATCTTCTGGCGCAGTTCCTGTTCCGCGGCAACAGGATTGATCTACCGGTGGCGGCGTTGTCCGGCGGAGAGAGGCTGCGCGCGACGCTTGCCTGCGTGCTGTACGCCGAACCGGCGCCTCAGCTGCTGCTGCTCGACGAGCCGACCAATAATCTCGATCTCGTCAGTGTCGGCCAGCTGGAGTCGGCGCTCAACGCCTACCGCGGCGCGATTGTGGTGGTCAGCCACGACAGCAGGTTCCTCGAGGACATCCGCGTGGACCGCACGTTGCGGCTGCCGTGACCCGCGAAACGGAATTCCAGCAGGCCTCTGCTCGGGCAATGTCAAGCGGCCAATGCAACATTTATGCGGCTTGGCTAATCAGAGCGGCGAGGCGTTGGGCGGGTGTGTCGAGGTCCAGTGTGGGTCGGGGGCGGGTGTTGAGTTTGTCGGCGACGCGTTTGAGGTCGGCTTTGGTGTAGCTGCTGAGGTCGCTACCTTTTTCGAACCAGAACCGCAGCAGCCGGTTGGTGTTCTCGTTGGTGCCGCGCTGCCACGGCGAGTGCGGATTGCAGAAGAACACCGGCGATTTGAGCTGCAGCTGGATGTGGCGCCAGTTGGCCATCTCACTGCCACGGTCCCAGGTGATCGACCGACGCAGATGCTCGGGCAGCTCACCCATGGCCGCGATCATCGCCGCAGCGACGGTCTCGGCGGTGTGATCGGTCGGTAGGTGCAACAAGATTGTGAACCGGGTACTGCGTTCCACCAGGGTGCCGATCGCACTCTGGTGGCCGGCGCCCAGGATCAGATCGCCTTCCCAGTGCCCGGGCACGGCACGATCAGCGGCCTCAGCGGGGCGGTCGCTAATGGTGAACACCTCGGCGCCGTAGACCCCGGTACGCCCGGTGGCGCCGCGCCGTTTGCGCGCCGAGCGCTTCGTGGACAGGCACTTGTGCAGATCGGCGCGCAGATTGCCACGGGTCTGCACATACAGGCACTGGTAGATGGTTTCGTGGCTCACCCGCATCAGCTTGTCATCGGGATGATCGCGAGCCAACATCGCAGCGATCAGCTTGGGGCTCCACCCATCATCCATCCAGGTTTCGATCGCTGAGCACAGCCGAGGATCGTCGAGCTTGGATACCGTGGGCCGACAGGCCTTTTGGGATGCCCGAGCATGAGCCAATCGGGCGTGATAGTCCCCGTCGGGGTTGCTGTTGCGGGCGAGTTCACGCCAGATCACCGACCGGTCGCGTCCGATCCGCCGGCCGATCTCAGCACCGGTCAGGCCGGCATCACGGCCCCGCATGATCTCGATACGTTCACCCAAGCTGAGCCGATGCCCCACACCGCCTGGGGCCAACAGATCACCTGGATGAGCCAGACCACGAGCTCCCGCACCTCTGACTAGAGTCATCGCTCCAGCGTCACGCCACCACGCCACGCCAGTCTGATGCGACACGCCCACGGCCCGAGCAGCGTGCTTCACCGGCGAACCGGTACACACTCGATCGACGAACTCACGTCGCACACCCCGACCAAATGCCCGTCCACTGGTCACCGCAACCCTCCAAATCCGCAGTTCCTCTGCTGGAATTCCGTTTAGCGGGAACTAGAGGGCGGCCGCCTGGGCAGAGGCGTCGGCGGCCGCTGCCCTCATGCCGATGTCGGCGAGCGCGGCCGACACGTCGTTCAACGCATCCGCGTCGCCCGCGACGAATGCGCGGGCGTGCCGCAACGCCAGCCCGCCGAACACGCAGTCGACGTCGGCGGTCAGCCGGGCGATGGCGTCGACGGCCCTGATGTCGCCGAGCCGCACCGCGTCATGGAATGCGCGCAGCGCGACCGCCGACTGGCCGCCCCGCTCGGCCGCACGTCCCGCATCGCGGGCCGCCGACCGAGCACCGGCAGGGTCACGACGCGCCGCCATCGTCCGCGCCTTGGCCATCAGCAGCTCCGGGGCGAACAGCATCGATTTCAACCCGTGACGAGACTCCGCCCGGGACAAGGCCTTTGCGGCCTCACCCATCTCGTCCTGCTGGCCGAGCGCCTGGGCCAGCAGCATCCACGCCAGCGGCCCCCACGAATAGCCGGTCGGCGCCAACGCCTCGGCAGCGCCGCGCAAGAGCTTCGCCGCGTCGGCCGACTCACCCCGTGCAATCAGCACGTCGGCCACCAGAATCTCGCCGATCGCCCGCCCCGGCTGCTGCATCTGCGCGAAATCGGTCAGCTGCTGCGCGAGCTCCTGAGCCCGGTCCAACTCGCCCGCCATCAGCAGCGCCGTCGTCTGGCCGAACCCGCTGGTGAAGCGCAGCAGCCCGGGATGCTGTGCCGCCATCGCCCGCTCGGCGAGCGCGTCGATGTCGGCGAACCGGCCCATCCGCGCGCAGCTGAGCGCCGCCGCGGCCGCCGACCAGCCGACCGCGGTGTCGTCGGCGTCGGGTGAGGCCAGCACCTCCCGCGCGATCTCCAACGCCCGGCCCGGACGGCCCGCGTTCATCGCGAAGGTGGCCGACAGCGCGTCCACCGTCGTCCGCGCGACGGGCGACGTGACGTGGTTTCGGGTGGTCTGCAGGAACGCCGTCGCCCGCTCCGGCTCGGACAGCATCCAGAACTGGTTGGCTGCGCGGGGCAGCGCCCACGCCATCAACTCCGTGTCCGACAGGGTGGCCGGGTCGACGGCAGCGAGCACCTCGTCGGCCTCCCGGCCTCGGCCCTGCCATGCCAGCGCCTGGGCCAACGTCAATCGCGCATCCAGGTCGGGGTCACGCGTGAGCACCGCCTCGCCGAGCCGCTCGCTCAGCGGTAGATCGCCCAGCCGCAGCGCGTCGGCCGCGGCGGCAACGACATCGGACACCGGCTGCGGGTTGTCGCTGTCCAGTGCCAGCACGGCCACCCGCAACCGGTCGACGACATCGCGCGGGGGTCGAGCCGACAACCTTTCGTAAAGCGCTGTCCGTCGCGTGTGCAGATCCTCGTCGGACATCTGCGCGCGAGCCGCGTCGGCGTAGAGCGGATGGGCGGCGCGCGCCATGTCGTCGACGACGGTGACCGCATCGGCGGCCGTGGCCGCACGCACCGCGTCGTCGCCCGCCAACGCCGAAAGGTCGGCCGACGGCAACGGGTCGGCGACCGCCAGAAACTCCAGCGCCGTGCGGGCGTCGGCGGGAAGCTGCGCGACGAACTCCCGCACCGAGGCATCCAGCCGTTTGCGATCCACGCCGGGCGGGCTGAGCTCGATCCGCGGCAACAGGTTGTCGAGCTGCAGCGCCGTGATCGAGTCCGGCGCGCCCTCGTCGGGGTCGACGGCGACGATCAGCCGCGCCGAACCGCTGACCGCCAGCTGGTACACCAGCGTCGCCGACAGGTGGTCGAGCAGATGCGCGTCATCGACGATCAACAGCAGGCCGTCGGCCACCGACTCGCGGGCAGCCAGCAGCACCGCAGCCGTCTTGCCGTCGTCGGGAACCTCGATCAGGTCGCGCACCGCGGCGAACGGGACGACGCGATCGGACACGGTCCCGGTCACCCAGGCAGACGGGCCGCCGAGGCGCTCGGCGGCCGCCGCGGCGACCGTCGTCTTCCCGGCTCCGACGGTCCCGATGAGCACCGCCCCGCCGCGGTCCCGCACCGCCGCCTCGACGTGCTCTGCTGTCGGCTCGGGCGGCGCGGTCTTCCAGTCGACGGGCACCCGCCGGAGTTTAGGGTGTGGCCGCTGCGGCCGTGCCGTACTCGTCTACGTTGACGATGTGTCCCCCGATTCCGACCGCGCGCGAGAGGAACGGAAACAGCTCAGCCGCGAATGGGCGGTCTGTGTCTATTGCGCGTCGGGGCCGCGGCACCCCGAACTGCTCGACCTGGCGGGCCGTGTCGGCGCTGCCATCGCCGAGCGTGGCTGGACGCTGGTGTCCGGCGGGGGAAACGTCTCCGCGATGGGCGCGGTGGCCACCGGAGCCAGGGCGCGCGGCGGCCGCACCGTCGGCGTGATCCCCAAGGCTCTGGTGCACCGCGAGCTCGCCGACGTCGACGCCGACGAACTCGTCGTCACCGAGACGATGCGGGAGCGCAAGCAGGTGATGGAGGACCGGGCCGACGCGTTCATCGCCCTGCCCGGCGGCATCGGCACGCTCGAGGAATTCTTCGAAGCGTGGACGGCCGGCTATCTGGGTATGCACGACAAGCCCGTGGTGATGCTCGACCCGTTCGGGCACTACGACGGGTTGCGCGCGTGGTTGTACAGCCTCATCGACAGCGGGTATGTCAGCCAGAGCGCGCTGGACCGGCTCGTGGTGGTGGACGATATCGACGGTGCGCTTGCGGCTTGTGCACCGACCCGGTGATGGCGATCACCCGGATGGATTTAGGGTGTCGGGCAGACCACACCGGAGGGGGAATCGCCGCATGACAGACGAGAAGTCGGGGACTCGCAGCAGTGTCGGGCTGCTCGACATCGCGAGCCGCGTGCCGGGCCTGATCGCCGACGCACCGACGATCCTGCGCGGGGTGATCACCGGTTTCGGCGCCCGCCCGTCGGCCAAGACCTCGATCGGCAAGGTGTTCCAGGACCGAGCGGGGCAGTACGGCGGCAAGCTCTTCCTCAAGTTCGACGACGAGGAAATCACCTACCGCGACGCCAACGAGACCGTGAATCGCTACGCGGCGGCCCTGGCCGCGCGCGGCGTCGGCCACGGCGACGTCGTCGGCATCATGCTCCGCAACTCACCCGACCCGGTGCTGCTGATGCTGGCGGCGGTCAAGTGTGGAGCGATCTCCGGGATGCTCAACTACAACCAGCGCGGAGACGTGCTCAAGCACAGCCTCGGGCTGCTGTCCGCCAAGGTCATCGTCGCCGACAGCGATTTCGTCGACCCGATCTCCGAAAGCGGCGCCGACACCGACGGGCTGATCGAGCTCAAGGAATTCAGGGGGCTGGCCGAGGGGGCGCCGACCGGTAATCCGGCTTCCGCGTCGGCGGTGCTGGCCAAGGACAAGGCGTTCTACATCTTCACCTCGGGCACCACCGGCATGCCGAAGGCCAGCATCATGACGCACTATCGCTGGCTGCGGGCGCTGGCCGGCTTCGGCGGCCTCGGCATGCGGTTGAACAGCAACGACACCCTGTATTGCTGCCTGCCGCTGTACCACAACAACGCGCTGACGGTCGCGCTGTCGGCGGTGCTCAACTCCGGGGCGACGCTGGCATTGGGCAAGTCGTTCTCGGCGTCGAAGTTCTGGGACGACGTGATCCGCTACAAGGCGACCGCTTTCGTCTACATCGGCGAGGTCTGCGCCTATCTGCTGAACCAGCCGGAGAAGGACACCGACCGCAAGCACAACGTGCGGGTGATCGCGGGCAACGGGTTGCGGCCGTCGATCTGGGACGAGTTCACCGAGCGGTTCAGCATCGACCGGGTGTGTGAGTTCTACGCCGCCAGCGAGGGCAACACTGCGTTCGTCAACGTGCTCAACGTCGACAAGACCACCGGCATCTGCCCGACGCCCGTGGCGTTCGTGGAGTACGACGAGGAGAGCGGCGACCCGAAGCGGGACGAGAAGGGCCGCGTCCGCAAGGTGCGCAACGGCCAGCCTGGGTTGTTGCTGTCGAAGGTCAGCAACTTCCAGCCGTTCGACGGGTACACCGACAAGGAAGAGTCCGAGAAGAAGCTGGTGCGCGACGCCTTCAAGGAAGGCGACGTGTGGTTCAACACCGGCGACCTGATGCGCTCGCAGGGCTTCGGGCACGCGGCGTTCACCGACCGGCTCGGCGACACGTTCCGGTGGAAGGGCGAGAACGTCGCCACCACCGAGGTCGAGGCCGCTGTGTCGACCGACCCGCAGGTCGAGGAGGCGACGGTCTTCGGCGTCGAGGTACCCGACGTGGGCGGCAAGGCGGGCATGGCCGCCATTCAGCTCAAAGAGGGCAAGGACTTCGACGGCAAGGCGTTGGCGAAGGCCGTCTTCGAGCACCTGCCCTCGTATGCCGTGCCGCTGTTCGTGCGGGTGGTCGAGGAACTGGCGCACACCTCGACGTTCAAGAGCCAGAAGGTGGACCTGCGTAAGGAGGGCTACGGCGGCAATTCGGGCGAGGGCGACGAAGAGGCCGACAAGATCGAGGACCCGATCTACGTGCTGTCCGGCCGCGACGAGGGCTACGTCGAGTTCTACGACGACTACCTCGCCGAGGTGAAGGACGGCAAGAAGCCCAAGTAGGCGATTTCGGCGTGAAAACCAACGCTGAGCGACAGAAATCACGCCGAAATCGCACGCCCGTAGCCTGGTAGGCGTGCAGTCGACCTTCTGCGGCCGTCCGGTGGCGGGCGATCGCGCGCTGATCATGGCGATCGTGAACCGCACGCCGGACTCGTTTTACGACCGCGGCGCCACTTTCACCGATGAGGCGGCCAAATCCGCAGCTCATCGCGTCATCGCTGACGGCGCCGATGTCGTCGACGTCGGTGGGGTGAAGGCAGGCCCCGGCGACGACGTCGGCGTCGACGAGGAGATCGCGCGGGTGGTGCCGTTCATCGAATGGCTGCGCGACAGCTATCCCGACCAGCTGATCAGCGTCGACACCTGGCGCTCGGCCGTCGCCAAACAGGCGTGCGCGGCCGGTGCCGATCTGATCAACGACACCTGGGGCGGCCACGATCCCGCCCTGGCCGAAGTCGCCGCGGAGTTCGGCGCGGGCCTGGTGTGCTCACACACCGGCGGTGCGACGCCGCGGACCCGCCCGTTCCGGGTCAACTACGGGATATCCGAGCGCGGAGTCGTCGACGACGTCATCGCCGAGGTGACTGCGGCGGCCGAACGGGCGGTGGCCGCCGGAGTGGCGCGAGACGCAGTGTTAATCGATCCGACTCACGATTTCGGCAAAAACACTTATCACGGTCTTAGTTTGTTGCGCCATGTAAAAGAGCTTGTAAAAACTGGATGGCCGGTCCTGATGGCGCTGAGCAATAAAGATTTCGTCGGGGAAACTCTCGGTGTGGACCTGACAGAACGCTTGGAGGGCACCCTTGCAGCGACGGCGCTGGCCGCCGCGGAGGGCGCCGCGATGTTCCGAGTGCATGAAGTCGGGCCCACACGGCGCGTTCTCGAAATGGTCGCGTCGATCCAGGGCGTGCGTTCGCCCACGCGCACGGTTAGGGGACTGGCATGACACTGAGACGGACCCGAGTGAGGATCGCAGCGAGGGACGAGCGAGGACCGGAGCGAGGGGGAGTCGAACGATGACGCTGTCACCAGAACTTCCCGGCACAGACGTCGTCGCCGGCCGATGGTTGAACGACCACAGCTTCAGCCGACCCACGTGGACCATTGCCGAGCTGGAGGCGGCCAAGGGTTCCCGCACCGTCTCAGTGGTGCTGCCTGCACTCAACGAAGAAGTGACCGTCGGCTCCGTCGTCGAGACCATCACGCCGCTGCTCGGTGGCTTGGTAGACGAGCTGATCGTGCTGGACTCGGGCTCCACCGACGACACCGAGATCCGCGCGTTGGCGGCCGGTGCACGGGTGATCAGCCGCGAGGTCGCGCTGCCCGAGGTCGCGCCGCAACCTGGCAAGGGCGAGGTGCTGTGGCGCTCGCTGGCGGTGACCACCGGCGACATCGTCGTGTTCGTCGACTCCGACCTGATCGACCCCGATCCGATGTTCGTGCCGAAGCTGCTCGGCCCACTGCTGACCGTCGACGGCGTGCACCTGGTCAAGGGGTTCTACCGGCGCCCGCTCAAGGTCAGCGGCAGTGAGGACGCCAACGGCGGAGGCCGGGTCACCGAACTGGTGGCGCGCCCATTGCTGGCCTCGCTGCGGCCCGAGCTGATGTACGTCATGCAGCCGCTGGGCGGCGAATACGCGGGTACCCGCGAGCTGCTGACGTCGGTGCCGTTCGCGCCCGGATACGGCGTGGAGATCGGCCTGCTCATCGACACCTACGACCGACTCGGCCTGGACGCGATCGCGCAGGTCAACCTCGGCGTGCGGGAGCATCGCAACCGGCCGCTGACCGAGCTCGCCTCGATGAGCAGGCAGGTCATCGCCACCCTGCTGTCGCGCTGCGGCATACCCGATTCGGGTGTGGGCCTGACGCAGTTCTTCGCCGACGGCAACGACTACACGCCCCGCTCGTCGGAGGTGTCGCTGGTCGACCGGCCGCCGATGATCTCGCTGCGGCCCCGCTAGCCCGGGCTGTTTCGGATTGCGGGACTCTCCCCCTACGCTTCGCGCGGGAGGTACCCCCACAACGCGGCTGCCGCCGCTTGATCGTCGCCCCGCGCGTCCTCGTCGGACCCGTGAGGCAGGATCGACAACGTGACCCTGATCCTGCTGTATCTCGTGGTCCTGATCCTGGTGGCCATCGTGCTGTTCGGTGTGGGCAGTGTGCTGTTCGGGCGCGGCGAAGTGCTGCCGCCGCTGCCCCGCGCCACCACCGCGACGGTGCTGCCCGCGTCCGGCGTCACCGGCGTCGACGTCGACGCGATCAAGTTCACCCAGACTCTGCGGGGCTACAAGACCAGCGAGGTCGACTGGGTGCTCGACCGGCTGGGCCAGGAGCTCGACCTGCTGCGCGGTGAGCTGGCCGCGGTACAGGCGACACAGGCCGACGGCGACGAGATCGCAGACGAGGAACCGGCAGAAGGCGGCGCGCACGCCCTGCAGTCGGATGACAGGGCTGATTCGTGACGGCGGCACCACCGGAGGACGGCCGCGTCCGGTGCGGCTGGATCGACCAATCCCGTTTGGCGCCAGCCGATTTCATCCTCTACCGCGACTATCACGACACTGAGTGGGGCCAACCGCTGCGCGGCGCAAAAGCGCTGTTCGAACGGGTGAGCCTCGAGGCCTTCCAGAGCGGGCTGTCGTGGCTGATCATCCTGCGCAAGCGGGACAACTTCCGTCGGGCATTCGACAGGTTCGACATCGACAAGGTCGCGCGCTACACCGACCGCGACATCGAGCGGTTGATGAACGATGAGGGCATCGTGCGCAACCGTTCGAAGATCGAGGCGACCATCGCCAACGCGCGCGCCACCGCCGACCTGGACGTCGACCTCGGCGACCTGCTCTGGTCGTTCGCGCCGGAGCGGCGGCCCCGGCCGGCAGACCTGTCCGAGGTGCCCGCGGTCACCGACGAGTCGAAGGCGATGGCCAAGGAACTGAAGCGTCGCGGGTTCAAATTCGTGGGCCCGACAACGGCCTACGCCCTGATGCAGGCCACCGGAATGGTCGACGACCACGTGGCGTCCTGCTGGGTTCCTGCGACCGCCTGATCTGCGTGTCGAGGCGATCTTGACCGGGTCTTTGCACACCGAACGCCGCCGATAGGGAACAATGGGGAAAGTTCAGTAGCAGTTCAGTGCCGGGAGCTGTCGACGGCTGGGCAGCCGGCTCATGTGGAGGGAGCACTCGATGGCGGCGATGAAGCCCCGGACCGGCGACGGTCCTCTGGAAGCAACCAAGGAGGGGCGCGGCATCGTGATGCGGGTACCACTGGAAGGCGGTGGCCGATTGGTCGTCGAACTCACCCCCGAAGAGGCGGCGGCCCTCGGCGACGAACTCAAGGGCGTCACCAGCTAGCCGGACACCTTCCGGTAGATCTCCAGGGTCTGCTCGGCGATGTGCGCCCAGGAAAACTCCGCGATGCACCGCTGCCTGCCGGCTTCTCCGTACCGACGCGCCCGCTCGGGCTCGGCTACCAACCCGTTGACCGCATCGGCAAGCCGGCTCTCGAAGAACTCAGGATCGCCTGCGTCGTAGTGGACCAATAGCCCGGTTTGGTGGTCGGCCACCACCTCGGGGATACCGCCGACATCCGAAGCCACCACCGCCGTCCCGCACGCCATCGCCTCGAGGTTCACGATGCCCAACGGCTCGTACACCGAAGGGCACACGAACACCGTTGCAGCCGAAAGAATTTCGCGGATCTTGCCGATCGGCAGCATCTCGCGTACCCAGAACACACCGGTGCGGGCGCGCGACAGCTCCTGCACCGCGCTGGTCACCTCGGCGGCGATCTCCGGGGTGTCCGGCGCACCTGCACACAGCACCAACTGCACCTCGGGCGCGAACTTGTGTGCGGCCGCGACGAGGTGCGCGACGCCCTTCTGCCTGGTGATCCGCCCGACGAACGCGACGATCGGGCGGGTCGGGTCCACCCCGAGCTCGGTGAGCACCGACTCGTCGGACTTGGATGCAGCCGGATACCAGACATCCGTGTCGATCCCGTTGCGCACCACATGCACCCGGTTGGGATCCAGCGCCGGATAGGTGTGCAGCACGTCGTCGCGCATGCCCGAGCTGACCGCGATGACGGCGTCGGCCGCCTCGACCGCCGTGCGTTCCACCCAGGACGAGATGCGGTAGCCACCGCCGAGCTGTTCGGCCTTCCACGGCCGCATCGGCTCGAGCGAGTGGGCCGTCAGCACGTGCGGAATGCCGTAGAGCAGCGCCGCCAGGTGCCCGGCCAGCCCGGTGTACCAGGTGTGCGAGTGCACCACGGTGGCGCTTTCGGCGGCGTTGGCCATCACCACATCGGCGGACAGCGTGGCCAGCGCCGGGTTGGCGCCCTTGAGCGCCGGGTCGGGCTGGTGGACGAACGCCCCGTCGCGCGGGGCGCCCATGCAGTGCACGTCGACCTCGCACAGGTTGCGCAACTGCGCGACGAGTTCGGTGACGTGCACTCCTGCGCCGCCGTACACCTCGGGCGGATATTCCCGCGTCATCATCGCCACCCGCATGCTTACGACCGTAGTGTCCGTCGCGGCGCACCGCAGCCGTGTGGGGAACGCCGATTGGGGTATTCGCCAATTGATTTGACCGACAGCCGCACGGGCTCAAAAGTGCGAATGCCTGGTCAGCATGAGTACCGGCGGATAGGTTTGAATCATGAGGGAGTTGCCACACGTCCTTGGCATCGTCCTGGCGGGCGGCGAAGGCAAGCGGCTGTATCCGCTGACGGCGGACCGAGCAAAGCCGGCAGTTCCCTTCGGCGGCGCCTACCGGCTGATCGATTTCGTGCTTTCCAATCTGGTTAACGCCCGATACCTGCGCATTTGCGTTCTGACGCAATATAAATCGCATTCGCTGGACCGGCACATCTCGCAGAACTGGCGACTGTCCGGGCTCGCCGGCGAATACATCACCCCGGTTCCTGCGCAGCAACGGCTCGGGCCTCGCTGGTACACCGGCTCCGCCGATGCCATCTACCAGTCGCTGAACCTGATCTACGACGAGGACCCCGATTACATCGTCGTGTTCGGCGCCGACCACGTGTACCGGATGGACCCCGAGCAGATGGTCCAGTTCCACATCGAGAGCGGGGCAGGCGCGACGGTCGCGGGTATCCGGGTGCCGCGGGCCGAGGCCACCGCGTTCGGCTGCATCGACGCCGACGAGTCCGGCCGCATCCGTGAGTTCGTCGAGAAGCCCGCCGATCCGCCGGGAACCCCCGACGATCCCGAGCAGACGTTCGCGTCGATGGGCAACTACATCTTCACCACCAAGGTGCTGATCGACGCGATCCGCGCCGACGCCGACGACGACCACTCCGACCACGACATGGGCGGCGACATCATCCCGCGACTGGTCACCGACGGGATGGCGGCGGTCTACGACTTCAACAGCAACGAGGTGCCGGGGGCCACCGAGCGCGACCACGGCTACTGGCGCGACGTCGGGACGCTCGACGCGTTCTACGACGCTCACATGGACCTGGTGTCGGTACACCCGGTGTTCAACCTGTACAACAAGCGCTGGCCGATCAGGGGCGAGTCGGAGAACCTGGCGCCTGCCAAGTTCGTCAACGGCGGCTCCGCGCAGGAGTCGGTGGTCGGCGCGGGCAGCATCATCTCGGCGGCGTCGGTGCGCAATTCGGTGTTGTCGTCCAATGTCGTCGTCGACGACGGCGCAATCGTCGAGGGCAGCGTGCTGATGCCAGGGGTCCGGGTGGGCCGCGGTGCGGTGGTGCGCCACGCGATCCTCGACAAGAACGTCGTCGTCGGACCCGGCGAGATGGTCGGCGTCGACCTGGAGAAGGACAGGGAGCGGTTCGCGATCAGCGCGGGCGGCGTGGTGGCCGTCGGCAAGGGCGTCTGGATCTAGTCGGCTGCTTCCCGCGAAATAGACTTCCTGGTCGTGATCCGCGCGGATTCACAACCCTGACTTCTCGCTGGTGGCCGCGTTTCGGCGACGCCGTCGCCGCCACAGCTTGACGACTCCCCAGACCAGGAGTGCCAGCACGACGAGCACCACGACGGGTATCAGGATCGCCAGGAACACCAGCGCGACGCTGACGCCGTCCTCGATGGTCGACAGCACCGGCGCCGCCACCCCGGCCGTCGCGACGTTGGCCGCGGGCCGCACCGCCGATTTCGTCAGCGACACCACAAGCGCCACCAGGACGCCGACGACGATCGGTATCCACTGACCTGACTGCGCGAACGCACCGGGATCGGTGACGGCGTGCGTCTGGGCAGCCGTGCCGGAGCCGAACACGATGCCACCGGAGGTCGGACGGACGAACGTCTGGATGGCGTCGTTGATGCTGTCCAGCGCGGGGATCTTGTCGGCGACGATCTCGACGACCAGCAGCACCGCCACGATCGTCATCACCCAGCCGTTCTCCAGCCACACCCACCCGTGCGGCAGGGTGATCAGGTCGGTGAACCGGGACAGCAGGCCGAGCGCCAGCAGCGGGATGTAGGCGTTGAGTCCCGATGCGGTGGCCAGGCCCAGGCCGGTCAGCAGTTCCACATCTTGATTATGGGCGCGGGTTCAGTCCAGGACGGCCAATTCAAGGCCACGCAGCCGGGTCGGGTCGGCTTCGATGTCGATCTCGGTGATCTTGTCGCCGACGACGCCGAAGCGCGCGTGGTGGGCGACGCGCCGTCACCACACGTAGGGCATCAGGCGGTAGTGCACCTTCTCCATGTACTCGCGGTACCCCGCCAACTCCTGCTTGAGCAGGGCCTCCTCGTCGTTGATGCGAACGGCGAGCAGAACGAGGCCGACCACGACGATCAGCAGCGCCCAGTACGAGCCGAGCGCCAGCGGCGTGCCGATCATCAGGATGACGTTGCCGAAGTACATGGGGTGCCGGACGAATCCGTACCAGCCCGTCGACGACAGCTGCTGGTTCGATTCGACGGTGACATTGGCTGCGGCGTAGCCGTTCTGGATCGTCACCAGCATCGCGATGGTGAGGCCGACCGCGACGAGCACGAGTCCGACGACGGAAACGGTGGCGGGCACCTTTGACCAGCCGAAGCGGAAGTCCAACGCGCTGATCGCGATCATCGCCCCCATGGACAGGAACGCGACGGCGATGATGACTTTCTGCAGGGGCCGTGTCTCAGCGGCGGGGCCCGCCTGCATCCGTCGGCGCAGGGCGTCTGGATTCTTCACCGCAAGGTACACACTCGGTATCAGTGTCGCGGCGGCGAACACCGCGATAAACGCCCAACCCCGCCAGTAGTCGAATGTGCCTGCGGGGACGAACACCAGTAGGCCGAATACGGCAAGACCGATGACGGATGTAAGTGCCGCTTGCACAACGGTTTTCACGGTCACCACACCCCGGGCACCAGTCGGTAGTGCACTTTCTCCGTGTACTCGTTGTAGCCGTCGAGGTCTTCGCGCAACGCCTTTTCCTCGTCGGTGATACGGGCGACGAAGATCAGCACGCCGGGGATGATCGTGAGGAGGGCCCAATAGGAGGCCAGGGCGAACGGCATGCCGAGCATCATGATGAGCGCCCCGACGTACATCGGGTGACGCACGTGGCCGTAGAGCCCGGTGGACACCACCGGCTGATCTGCCTCAACCGTGATCGTCGCTGCCGCGTAGTTGTTTTGGATCACCACGAGTTCGGCCACCCCGAGTCCGACGAGGACCAGCACGTTGCCGACCACGACAAGCGCCGTGGGCACCGTCGACCACCCGAACCGGTGGTCAAGGGCGCTGACCACGCCCACCGCGACGACGGCGAGGCTGATGCCGACGTTGATGAGCTTTTGCGCCATTCGGGTCTCGGCGAACGGCCCCGAATGCGTCCGACGTCGAAATGCATCCGGGTACGCCACGGCCAGATAGATGGTCGGGATCATGGTGCCGACGACGAAGACGGCGATGAAAACCCAAGCCTGCCAATAGTCGAACGTGCCCGCGGGCCAGAACAGCAGCACCGCGAAGAAGGCGATGCTACCCACTGTGTACGCCAACATTTGAAGAGTGATTTTCACGATTCCTCCTTGTCGATCAAAGGGCGTCGCGGCGGCGATAGATTGCGCCTGCGAAGAGGGTGAGTGCGACCGCGGCAGCCGCCATGACGACCAGCGCGACGGCCGAGTACTCCGACGGCGCCTTGGTCTGGCCTACGGGCGATGCGTCGAGGAGCCACTGCGGCAGCCGCAGCAAGGCGCCGAGGTACAGCGAGATGATCACGAAAGTGACTGCCAGCCAAGCGATCCACGGGAGCCGCAGCGCGACGGCCAACGCCGCAACTCCCGCAATCGCGGCCAGTGCCGGCACGAAGGCAAGACCTGCGAACGTCAGCCGCCAGATGGTCTGCGGCTCGCCGATCGTGATACCCGCGCCCAGACCCATTCCGAGGCCGGCGAAGAACATCAGCACAGCGGATCCGACGGCGGCGGCAAGGACGGCGCTGACCAGCCACCGCCATCGCGACACCGCCCCGGCCAGCACGGCCTCTCCGAGGCCCGACTCCTCGTCGCCCCACACGCGCAACACGGCGGCGACGACATAGGCGGTCGCAGCGGCGGCGAGGAACTGCGTCAGCGTGGTGTACACGCCGTCGGTGCCCTGCTGGGCAAGAACGCGCTGCAGGAGTTCGTTGTCTGCGGCCGCGTCGAGAAGTGACTTCGTCATCGATCCGAATGCCAAACCGGACAGGAACAATCCGACCGACCAGCCGATCATCTGACCGCGTTGCAGGGTCAGGTGCAGACCGAAGACGCCGTTGATGGGGCGCGCGTTCGGGTGCTCACCGGTGGAGGCGATGACGCCGTCGTCGTACTGCCTGCGGCTCTCCAGCACCGCGACCGTCACGACGAGGCCGACGGCGAGCGCAACGAGTAGTGCGAACGGCCACCAGCGCAGGCCGACGAACGGACGCATCTGCTGCGCCCAGGCGATAGGGGAGAACCAGGACAGCGCACTGCCCGAGTTGTCGATGACGTCGCCGACCCCGCGCACCAGCGCGGCCAGTGCCAGCACCGCCATGGCGGCTCCCGTCGCGGCGCGCGCCTGCCGCCATAGTTGTGCGGTCACCGCCGCGACGGCGCCGAACACCACCGATACCCCGGTGACTCCCAGGCACATCGCCGCGGTGTCGACCACGCCGAACCCTGTCGAGGCCATCGCCACCGTCATGGTCACCGCGAGTATCGCGTTGACACCCAAAATCAGGATCAGCGCAGCAGCCGTCCGTGCATACCGACCGACCACCGATGACAGCACCAATTCCGCTGCGCCGGTTTCCTCCTCGGCGCGGGTATGCCGAATCACGGTGAGAATCGCCAGGATCGATGCGGCGATGATGAGCGTCAGCATCAGTTCGTTGGCCATCATGACGCCGAGGTCGGTTTCATTGCCACCGAACATGGGCCCGCCGAGCATGATTCCGGCGGGCGTCTTCAGTAGGTTCACGCGTGAGAGCCGCTGCGCCTCCTCCGGGTAGGCGAGCTTGATGGCGTTCGGTGCGTAAACCATCATCAGCGTCAGCATCGCGACCCACACACTGAGGCGGATGCGGTCGCGGCGCAGCGCCAACCGGATCAGGCTGCCGACGCCGGTGAGCGGCGAGGCCGTCGGCAACGCCTCGTGGCGGCCTGTCCGCTGCGCAAGCGTCGCAGTACTCATCGATCCGCCCCCTGGTACTCGCGCAGGAACATGTCTTCCAGCGAAGCCGGCGTGACGGTCAGGTCGATGATCCCCAAATCGGTCAGCTGTGCCATCGCGCGGTCAAGGTCGTTGCGGTCGACTGAGAATACGTAGTGGCCGTCGTCGATCGAGAAGTCATTGACGAACGGGCTGGATTGCAGATTCTGGCCGTCATGGTGGGTGCGCGCTCTGACGGTGGTTCGCATCAAGTGCCGCAGCTGGTTGAGCGTGCCGGACCGGACCGCGCGCCCGGCGCGGATGATGGTGACCGATTTACACAGCTCCTCGACCTCGGCGAGGATGTGGCTGGACAGCAGCACCGCGCCGCCCTGGTCGGCGACCTCCCGGACGCACTTCTGAAAGGCTTTCTCCATCAACGGGTCAAGGCCCGATGTCGGCTCGTCGAGGATGTAGAGCTCGGCGTTGGTGGAGAACGCCGCGACGATGGCCACCTTCTGTCGGTTGCCCTTCGAGTAGGTGCGCGCCTTCTTGTGCGGATCGAGTTCGAACCGCTCGATCAGCTCATCGCGCCGTCGGGTGTCGACCGCGCCGTCGCCGCGCAGCCGCGCCAGGAAGTCGATGGCTTGCAGGCCGGTCAGGTTGGGCCACAACGTCACATCGCCCGGCACGTAGGCGATGCGCCGGTGCAGCGCCACCGCATCGCGCCATGGGTCGCCGCCGAGCAGTCGCACGGTGCCGCTGTCGGCGCGCAGAAGGCCGAGCAACACCCGAATCGTGGTGGACTTGCCCGCGCCGTTCGGCCCGAGGAAGCCGGTGATGTCACCCGGCGCAACTGTCAGGTCCAGCCCGTCGAGGGCCTTCGTGCGGCCGAACGACTTGTCCAGGCTTCTGATTTCGACAGCTTGCATTGACATGTCTCCCTCACATCGATTGCAGATTGGCTATGCGTATGTGGCGCCGAGCATCCAGATCGCAAGGGCGCCAGCGACAACGAGTGCTATCCGGGTCGACTTGATGCGTGTCTCATACCGGGTGTTGCGGGATATCTCGGGCCATGCGATCACGATGACGCCCTTGATCAGCGCCAGCCAGCCGAAGATCGTGATCAGAACGTGCCAGCTCAGTGTCCACTCGTTGTGCAGGAGAACCGAAGCCAGGCCGAGGAACAGCGACAGGTATCCGTACGTCAGGCCGAACGCCCGGTTCTCCACGATCAACTGCTTGACGTCGTGGAGCGCCTTGGGGCGAACGAAGAACATCGCGGTCACGATGACGGTGAGCCAGCCCCAGAACAGGGCGAAGAAGGTTTGGCTGGTCACGGTTGTTCCTCCTTTGTGTCTTGTGTGCTATCGGCGTCTGTGGACGCACTGCTGAACGGGATGCCTTGCTCGCGTTGGGCGAGAAACGCCTCGTACATCGACGAGTCGGCCATCAGGCCGTAGGAGTAGAGCTCCAGCGCGGGCAGCATCATGTCCTCGGCGTAGTCGCGCAGCACGGCGCGCAGATCGGTGGGGTTGTCGTGCATCTGCAGGTACAGCAGGAGGCCGCCGCCGTTGTTAATGCCGAGGAACCTGGCCCTTGCCTTCGGGTCACGGCTGGGCTTGAGGGTGCCTGCGCGAACACCTTCCTCGAGGTACTCCTCGGCGTTGTCGATCATGCGCTGCCAGAACGTCTTGGCGAGGTCGCTGCCGGACTGCATGCTGCGCACCAGGTACGCCGTCATCGTCGCGTAGCTGTCGATCGCGGCCATCTGAGACAGCCACGACGCGGGATCGGCGGACCGCAGAGACTCGGTCTTCGACTCGCGGACCTGCTCGAGGATGTAGTCGTCGCAGGCGCGAAGCAGGCCTTCCTTGGATCCGAAGTGGTGGATGACCAGCGCGGCGCTGACGCCCGCTGCCTGGGCGATCGCCCGCAGCCCGACGCTGAACCCGTGCTTGCCGACCTGGTCGATGGCGGCATCGCGGATCCGTGCGACGGCCGTGAGATCGTCTGCTGAACGCATGTTTAGTACACTAAACACGCGTTCAGCGCACAGTCAAGCGCATTACCGTCTAGGTCGCGTAACAATCCCGCCAATCAATCCGGCGAGCAGACGCCAATGTCCGCAAAACCACAGGAAGAGGCGTGCGTTAGCGTCTGCTCGCGGCAGGAAAGTCAGTCGTCGTCGGGGGACGGCCAGTCGCGGGCCGCCGCCAGCAGGCCGTCGCCGAGCGGCACCAGCACCGGTGTCAGGCGCTCGTCCTCGGCGATCAGCCGCGCGGCCTCGCGCACCGCGGTGACCTCGGCGTCACGGGCCTTGGCGTCGCCTGCACGTCCGCCAAGCGCCGCCCTGTGCACCACGATCACGCCGCCTGGTCGCAGCAACCGCACGCCCTCGACGACGAAGTCCGGCTGGTCGGCCGGATCGGCGTCGATGAAGACCAGGTCGTAGGACTCGTCGGCGAGCCGGGTGAGGACTTCCTGGGCCCGGCCGCTGATCAGCCTGGTTCGCGACGCCCCGATGCCCGCCTCGGTGAACGCCTGCTTGGCGAGGCGCTGGTGCTCGGGTTCGACGTCGATGGTCGTCAGCACGCCGTCATCGCGCATGCCGGAGAGCAACCACAAGGCGCTGACGCCTGCGCCGGTGCCCACCTCGACGACCGTCTTCGCGCCGCTGAGCTTGGCCAACACGCTGAGGAAGGCCCCGACGGCCGGGGTGACGGCGCCCGCTCCTGTCTCCACCGCGCGGTCGCGTGCCGCGGCCACGATGGCGTCCTCGGAGATGGAGTTCTCGGCGTGGTTGACGATCGACTCGGCGCGGCTGGGTTGCGGCTGGCTCGCCGGGTCATCGGCCATGCCCGCAGCGTAGAGCGGCGCGTAATGGGCCACCACTGCGACACGCCCGCACCGCGGCGCCCAACTCACGTGAGCTATCGTGGTTTGCCCAGGTTGTCGGAGGGTACCGACGTAACAATTGGGTTTCTCAGGGAAAGTTCAGATGGCTCATATGCCAACCACACCACGGTCGGGAACGGTAAGCCGCATGGAACACGGCGGACGCTGGCGCTCTGGGAATAACCACGTCGATCGTCGCGTTCCGGCAGATGTCGCGTTGCCGATAAGCGGTGAACGCTGTGATCTGGAGGATCTGACGACCACAACGACCACGGCCACCCACTTGGCCCCCGTTTCGATGTCCCATCTCGAGCGGTACACCGACGGGGAATGGGTCGAGCCTTCCGAAGAGCCACAGGGCACCGCGGTGTTCGATGCCACCGGTGACCACGCCACCATGCCGTCGTGGGATGACCTGGTGCGTCAGCACGCCGACCGGGTGTACCGCCTGGCCTACCGGCTTTCCGGCAACCAGCACGACGCCGAGGACCTGACCCAGGAGACGTTCATCCGCGTCTTCCGCTCCGTGCAGAACTACCAGCCCGGCACCTTCGAGGGCTGGTTGCACCGCATCACCACCAACCTGTTCCTGGACATGGTCCGCAGGCGCGGTCGCATCCGCATGGAGGCGCTGCCCGAGGACTACGACCGGGTGCCCGCCGACGAGCCCAACCCGGAGCAGATCTACCACGACTCGCGACTCGGGCCCGACCTGCAGGCCGCGCTCGACTCGCTGCCGCCGGAGTTCCGCGCGGCCGTGGTGCTGTGCGACATCGAAGGTCTGTCCTACGAGGAGATCGGCGCGACGCTCGGCGTGAAGCTGGGCACCGTGCGCAGCCGGATCCACCGCGGTCGGCAGGCGCTGAGGGACTATCTGGCGCTCCATTCGGCCGACACGGCCAAGTCGGCCTGAGCCTTCACGGGTGTCGGGCGTCGTGTCCCGCGCTACATTCGAGTAAGTACTGTTCATCGCGAAGGTGATGGGTCGAGAGGAGCGGGGTGATGGCCGACCCGGGGCATGTGTTTCGACGCGCGTTCTCCTGGCTGCCCGCCCAGTTCGCCTCACAGAGCGATTCGCCGGTAGGGCCGCGTCAGTTCGGCTCCACAGAGCACCTTTCCACCGAGGCGGTTGCCGCCTTCGTCGACGGCGAGCTGCGGATGACCGCGCACCTGCGGGCGGCGCACCATCTCTCACTGTGTCCGCAGTGCGCGGGCGAGGTGGATGCCCAACGACAGGCCCGCTCCGCGCTGCGGGATTCCTGTCCCATCGCCATTCCCAATTCGCTGCTCGGCCTGCTGTCGCAGATTCCCCAGGACACGACGCAGGTCCAGGCTGGCGACGACGACAAGACCCAGTTTGCTGACGACACGATCCGCGGCCGGCGCAAGCGCCGGTAGTGTGGACAACAATCCAAGCATCGGCGCGCGCCGGCGGATAGCGGCGACCAAATAGAGAGTGAATACACGGGTGACCAAGCAGGACCAGTCAGAAGGCACCGACCGGGTCGCGCCACGCCCTCTTTCGCGCCCGCCGGTCGACCCGTCCACCACCAGGGCATTCGGCAGGCCCAATGGCGTCGACGGCTCCTTCCTCGGTGCGGACAGCAAGCGCGACCAGGGCGAGTACACACCGACCGACCAGGCCCCCGATCCTGTCCTGCAGGAGGCGTTCGGAAGGCCGAACGGCAGAGGTGACTCGCTGCAACGCCATCCCGCCGACATCGGCGCGCTGGAGGCCGAGCGTGACAGGGACAAGCCGGAGCAGCCCGACGATCCGTGGCGCGACCCCGGCGCGGCGGCCGCCCTCGGCACACCGGCCGTGCCGACGCCCGCACCCGCACCCGCCGCCGAGAACGTCGGAAGGCTCGGCGTGCGCGATGTGCTCTTCGGCGGCCGGGTGTCCTATGTGGCGTTGGCCGTGCTGGCGATCATCGCGCTGGTGATCGGTTTCGCAGGCGGTTGGGTGGGCCGCAAGACCGCCGAGGTCGTCGAGGCGTTCACCACGTCGAAGGTGACGCTGTCCACCGACGGCAACTCCGAACAGCCGGAGGGTCGCTTCGCGAAAGTTGCGGCATCCGTTGCGGATTCAGTCGTCACCATCGAAGCGGTCGGCGACAACGAAGGCGCCCAGGGATCCGGCGTCGTCGTCGACCCCCGCGGTTACATCGTCACGAACAACCACGTGATCTCCGAGGCCGCAACCAATCCCAGCCAGTACAAGCTGTCGGTGGTGTTCAACGATGGCAAGGAGGTGCCTGCCAACCTCGTCGGCCGCGACCCGAAGACCGACCTGGCCGTGCTGAAGGTCGACAACGTCGACAACCTCACCGTGGCGAAGCTGGGTGACTCCGACAATCTCCACGTCGGCGACGAGGTGATTGCGGCAGGCGCCCCACTCGGCCTGCGCAGCACCGTGACCCAGGGCATCATCAGCGCGCTGCACCGGCCCGTCCCGCTCTCCGGCGACGGGTCCGACACCGACACCGTCATCGACGGCGTGCAGACCGACGCGGCCATCAACCACGGCAACTCCGGCGGCCCGCTGATCAACATGAACTCCGACGTCATCGGCATCAATACGGCAGGAAAGTCGTTGTCCGACAGCGCCAGTGGGCTCGGCTTCGCGATCCCGGTGAACGAGGTGAAGAACGTCGTCGAAGCCCTGATCAAGGACGGCAAGATCGCCCACCCGACGCTGGGGCTGACCGCCAGGTCGGTCAGCAACGACCTCTCGTCGGGCGCGCAGGTGGCCAACGTCAAGGTGGGCGGTCCCGCAGAGAAGGCGGGCATCCTCGAGAACGACGTCGTCGTGAAGGTCGGTGACCGTGCGGTCGCCGACGCCGACGAATTCGTCGTCGCGGTACGACTGTTGAAGATCGGCCAGGACGCCCCGATCGAGGTGGTTCGCGACGGCAGGCATGTGACGCTCACCGTGAATCCCGGTTCCGACAACAGCACGTAATGTTCGCCAACGTCGGCTGGGGCGAGATGCTGCTCCTGGTGATCGCGGGGTTGGTGATCCTCGGGCCGGAGCGGCTACCCGGCGCCATCCGCTGGACGTCGAGTGCGCTGCGCCAGGCACGCGACTACGTCAGCGGGGCGACGAAGCAACTGCGTGACGACCTCGGACCCGAGTTCGACGATCTGCGTGAGCCGTTGAGCGAACTTCAGAAGCTGCGGGGCATGACACCGCGCGCCGCGCTGACCAAACACCTTCTGGACGGCGACGATTCGATCTTCACCGGTAAGTTCGACGGGTCCGCCGACAAGCCCGCCGTCGAGCCCGCCCCCGCGGAGCCGACCTCGTCGACGCCCCCGACGCCGCCTGCGGCCCAGCCGCTGACGACGCCCTTCGACACCGACGCGACCTAGGCTTCGGCGCGCGCGGCCGCGGCGCGTTCGCTGTGCGATACGGCCCAATAGCGCAGGCCGACACCCCATCCGAGCCATGCAACCAGTCCAACGACGTTGGACGGCAGTACCCGAGGATCGTCGACAGCGCTTATCACGACGGCAACGACGATCAGCGCGGAGACCACCACCCACAACCAGAACACGACCCGTGCGATGCGCGCGCGAGTCCCGGTGAAGCGGTAGAGCAGCAGGGCGCTGCGCAGCGTCATTCGCTTCCGCGGCTCGGAAAGGGACGCCTCGGCGCGTAGCGACCAGAATCGAAAGCCCATCGCAATGAGCGTGTAGACGACGATGCCGAGCAGGTCGGCGTAGATGAGCCCGCCGGAGAAGTAGTTGGGGACACCGAGCGTGTCCGTCCTGCCGAATGCGGAGGCAAGGGCTCCGGAGACCTGCAGCACCACCACGCCGAGGAAGAAGTAGTAGAAGCCGCGCAGGACCCTCGCGCCGCGACGGTGCATCGGGTAGGCGAGCAGCAGTCGGCGAATGGTGACGGACCGATTCTCCTCAGTGGGCGGCGGCGGCTTGGACTCGGTGACGAGATCTGAGGCTTCGTCGAGCCAGGCCTGTGCTCGCGCGGCGGCCTGCTGTTCGGATTCAGGTTCGATCTCCCTGCTGGCCTTGAACCAGTCAGCGGCGAATTCGACCTGCCTGCTGGCATCTTCGAATGCGAGCTTGCGGGCCCCGTGTCGCGTTCTGCGCTCGCGCCAGTCGCCGACGACCAGCGCGATGATGCCGATTCCCGCAGTCAGGATCGGGGTGACGACCGTCAGGGCAATGCGGATGATCTGCTCGGAATCCACCCGCGAAACTGTATCGCGGCTGCCGCGCTTTAGCGCCCGGCCGGATCCAGACCAAGCGACATGCCCGCCAGCCCGCGCTTGCGGCTCGACAGCGCGTCCGCGATCCCGCGTAACTCCTTGCCTGCGGCCGAATCCGGTGCGCTGAGCACCAGCGGCACCCCGGAATCGCCTGCGGCGACGAGCGCGGGGTCCAGCGGCACCTGCCCGAGCAGCGGCACGTCCGCGCCGACCGCCGTCGTCAGTCGCTCCGCGACCTGCCGGCCGCCACCTTCGCCGAACACCTGCATCGTCGTGCCGTCGGGCAGCACCAGCCCCGCCATGTTCTCGACCACGCCGACGATCCGTTGGCGGGTCTGCAAAGCGATCGCGCCGGCACGCTCGGCGACTTCGGCGGCGGCCAACTGCGGTGTCGTCACCACGAGGATCTCGGCGCCGGGGATCAACTGCGCCACCGAGATCGCGACGTCGCCGGTGCCCGGTGGCAGATCGAGAAGCAGCACATCAAGGTCGCCCCAATACACATCGGCGAGGAACTGCTGAAGCGCCCGGTGCAGCATCGGTCCGCGCCACACCACCGGCGTATTGCCAGAAGTGAACTGGGCGATCGAGATCACCCGCACGTCGTGGGCGATCGGCGGGAGGATCATCGACTCGACCTGGGTCGGCCGCTCGGTGGTGCCCATCATCCGCGGGATCGAGTGCCCGTAGATGTCGGCGTCCAGCACGCCGACCGACAGGCCGCGGGTCGCCATCGCCGCGGCGAGGTTGACCGTCACGCTGGACTTGCCGACCCCGCCCTTCCCCGATGCGACGGCGTACACCCGCGTCAGCGAGCCGGGCTGGGCGAACGGGATGACGGGTTCGCGGGCGTCGCCGCGCAACTGCTTGCGCAACTCAGTGCGCTGCTCGTCGTTCATCACGTCGAGGCTGACCTTGACCGCACCCGTGCCGGGCACGTCAGCGACCGCCGTGGCGACCTGCTCGGAGATCTCCGTCTTCTTCGGGCATGCCGCGGTGGTGAGGTAGACCTCGACGTGCACGCCGCCGTCGGCGTCGACGTCGACGCTCTTCACCATGCCGAGCTCGGTGATCGGCCTGCGCAACTCGGGGTCGATCACCTTGGCCAGCCCGGCGCGGACCGCGGCCTCCAGTTCAGTGGGATGTTCTGACATCACCGCCGAGTGTAGGCGGATCAGGCAGGCGGGCCCGGCGCAGGCCCCGCGCCCTGCGGGCCGAGCAGCGGGGGTGCAGGTTCCGCCGGTGCATCGCTCGGCGGCGGCGGCGCGAGTTCGGCAGCGGGGCCGGGTGTGAGCTCGGGCGGGCCTGCGGGCGGTGCGATGACGCCTGGGGGCAGCGCCTCGGGCGGCAGCTGTGGCTGCACCGCGGCGGGCGGGTTGGTGCCGAGGCAGAACACCGCGCAGTTCTCCTGCGGCGGCTGAATTCCCGGCGGCAGGCCCTGCGGAGGTCCTGGCATGGTCATCCCCGGCATTCCTGGCATGGTCATGCCCGGCATTCCGGCCATCCCCGGCATCCCGGGCATACCTGCTTCCGGGGCCGGGCCAGGCAGTGGCCCGAACATCTGGCTGGCGACGTCGGTGCGGCCCATGTCGACCAGCGGAATCCTCGCGAGCGGATCGTCGGCGGGCAGGCCGAGCACGTTCATCGGCAAGCCGGGCCCAAGCCCCTGATAGTTGTCCAGGTGCACGTCGGCGATCGGCGGAATCGGCCCGGTGATCGGTGGCAGGTCGACCGGCACGACTCCGGTCGCGTACGCGGCGGCCCAGCCCAGCACGTTCTGGGCGTAGGCCATCGAGTTGTTGTAGCGCAGGATCGCGGCCATCACCTGCGACTGGTCGCGCAGGTTCAGCCCGCCGCTGCACAGGTAACGGGCGGCGGCCAGGCTGGCGTCGAACACGTTCTGCACTTCGGCCTTGCCGTCGCCGTTGCCGTCGGAGGCGTAGCGCGACCACGTGCCAGGCAGGAACTGCATAGGGCCGATGGCACGGGCGTAGGTGACCCGGCTGGCGCTTCGGCTCAGCTCGATGACCTCGTTGCCCGGCAGTGTGCCGTCGAGCGAGGGCCCGTAGATGGGCCGCACCGCGGAGCCCGACGCATCGGTGGAGCCGCCATTGGCGTGCATCGACTCGATGCGTCCGATGCCTGCAAGGAGGTTCCAGCTGATACCGCAGCCAGGGTAGGAGGTGGCCATCATCCGTTCGGCATTCTGATATGCGTTCAGCGCGATCATCGGAATGCGAAGTGTGCCAGGCGAACTCACCACCACAGCGGGCGGCGGACCGGAAATGTTGGTGGTCGAGGCGATGTGGAACGCCGTCGGTGTCTTGGTGACCGCGACGACCGAGGGGCCGGAAGGATCGATGGGCGAAGGGGCGACGGCCGCCAACGGTGTCACCGCGGCATCGCGAACGGGCGCCGCCGATGTCGGCGAGGCGCCGACGGCTCCGGCGAAGACGATGGGGGTGATGGCCACGATGCCGAACGCGGGTGAGCGCATGACCCGCGTGGCATTGCGCCGCACTGCCTCGAGCGCGGCTCCACCGCCTATGTGCACTCAACCGTCCTAGGTCCGAGGTGGCTTGTGAACCAAGTCACCATACCTAGTCGGCAGGGGGTGCGTTACGACAATGCCTGACCTGGGTTAACCGAGCTTTTTGGCTCGACGCTCGCCGGTGTGGGATTTGCCCGCGCCGTCCCTGTCGCCGTCGGTGGTATCCGTCGGCCCCAATTCGGTCAGGATGTCTCGCAGTTCGTCGAGTTCGCGGCGCAGATAGTCGCGGGTGGCGACCTCGCCGACGGCCAACCGCAGAGCGGCGAGCTCGCGGGCCAGGTATTCGGTGTCGGCCTTGGTCCGTTCGGCCCGGCGACGGTCCTCTTCGAGGGACACGCGGTCGCGGTTCTCCTGGCGGTTCTGGGCCAGCAGGATCAGCGGCGCCGCGTACGCGGCCTGCGTCGAGAAGGCCAGGTTGAGCAGGATGAATGGGTAGGGATCCCAGCGCAGCGTCACCGCGAACAGGTTCAGGCTGATCCAGACGATGACAAGGATGGTCTGCCACAGCAGAAAGCGCCCGGTGCCGAGGAACCGGGCGATGGATTCACTGAACTGCCCGACGGTCTCTGCGTCGACGGTGAGTGAGAATTGACGCCGCGACGTGCGCGGGGTGTCGAGTCGTTGGCGCGCTGATAGGTCGCTCATGTCACCCCTTCCGCGCCGGACAGTTCCGTTTCCTCGTGCTCGCGCCAGTCGTCGGGCAGCAGATGGTCGAGGACGTCGTCGACGGATACCGCGCCCAACAGGTGGTTCTCATCGTCGACCACGGGACCGCAGACCAGATTGTAGGCAGCGAAATAGCGGGTGACGGCCGTCAGCGGATCGTCGGGACCGAGGTTGGGCAGATCCGTGTCGAGGAACCCGCCGACCAGCGCGGCGGGCGGTTCACGCAGCAGCCGTTGCAGGTGCACGCAGCCCAGGTAGCGGCCGGTCGGCGTCGACGTCGGTGGCCGCACTACGAACACCAGCGACGCCAACGCCGGCGTGAGATCCGGGTCTCGCACGCGGGCCAGTGCCTCGGCGACGGTGGTGTCGGGCGCGATCGTCACCGGCTCGGAGGTCATCAGGCCTCCCGCGGTATCGGGGGAGTGGGCCAGCAGCCGGCGCACGTCCTCGGAATCCTCTGGATCCATCCGGCGCAGGAAGAGCTCGGCGTCGGCGGGGGTCATCGTGCCAAGCAGGTCGGCTGCGTCGTCGGGGTCCATCGCCTCGAGCACGTCGGCGGCCCGTTCCGGCTCGAGCTGCCGTAACACGGTGGCCTGCTCGTCTTCGGGCAGCTCCTGAAGGACGTCGGCGAGGCGCTCGTCGTCGAGGGCCCTGACCACTTCGAAACGACGTTTCTCCGGCAGCTCGCGGATCGCCTCGGCGACCTCGATCGGCCGCTGCCCCTGGAACTGTTCGAGCAGCTGGGCAACCCCTTGCCCCGGCATTGCCAGGCCCGACGGGGTCAGGCCCTGCACGCGCTGCCAGTCGACGATGTCGATGTTTCTGCGGCGGCCGAGCCTGCGCCCCATCGGACGCACGGCGACCCTGGTGACCAGCCAGTCACGGGTTCGGGCCTGCTCGATGCCCAGGTCGACCACGACGACGTCCACCCCGGCGAGCTCGGGGAGGTCGGGGTCGTCGACGCGGACGCCGGTCTCGATCACCTGGCCGAGAACCAACACCTCGTTGGGCCGCTGCGAGAACTTGCGCAGCGAGACGTTGGCGGTGGTCAACGTGACGGCGCTGGGGTCGATCGCGGTGACCCGGCCGATCGGCACGAAGATGCGTCGACGGGTGAGCAGTTCGACGACGAGCCCGAGCACCCTGGGTTGATGCCGGACGACGCTGATGCTGATCACCACATCGCGGACACGGCCGATGGACTCGCCGTCGGGGCCCAACACCACCATTCCCGCGAGCCGGGCCGCATAGACCCTGTTCACCGCCGCCATGACTCAAAGGGTAGAGAGTGTGGTTGTGGAAAATCGGTATCGGCCCCGCCGAACGATCCTTTCGGTTCCCGGAAGCAGCGCCAAGATGATCGACAAGGCCAAGACGCTGCCCGCTGACGAGGTGTTCCTCGATCTGGAGGATGCCGTCGCGCCGGAGGCCAAGGGACAGGCGCGCACGCAGGTCGCGGCGGCACTCGCCGGCTCCGGCTGGGCGGGACAGTTGCGCGGGGTGCGGGTCAACGACTGGACGACACCGTGGACCTACAGCGACACGATCGAGGTGGTGTCCACCGCGGGCGCGTCGCTCGATGTGATCGTGCTGCCGAAGGTGACCGACGTTTCCCACATCACCGCGCTCGATCTGCTGCTGAGCCAACTGGAGACCACGCACGGCCTGCCTGTCGGCCGGATCGGCATCGAGGCGCAGATCGAGAATGCGCAGGGCCTGACCAACATCGACGCGATCGCGGCGGGGCCGCGCGTGCAGGCGCTGGTGCTGGGTCCCGCCGACATGGCGGCCAGCCTCAACATGCGCACGCTCGAGGTGGGCGAACAGCCAGAGGGGTACGACGTCGGTGACGCACATCATCACGTGCTGATGCGGATCCTGATCGCCGCGCGCACCCACGGCGTGTTCGCGATCGACGGGCCGTATCTGAAAGTGCGCGACGTCGATGCGTTCCGGCGGGTGGCCGGCCGGTCTGCGGCGCTGGGCTACGACGGCAAGTGGGTGCTGCACCCGGACCAGATCGCAGCGGGCAACGAGCTTTTCAGCCCCCGTCAGGACGACTACGACCACGCGGAATTGATCCTCGAGGCATATGAATGGCACACCTCGCGCGCGGGTGGGGCGCGCGGCGCGGTGATGCTCGGTGACGAGATGATCGACGAGGCCAGCCGCAAGATGGCGTTGGTGATCGCCGGCAAGGGCCGCGCGGCGGGCATGACCCGAGAGGCGGAGCCGTTCAAGCCGCCGAGCTAGGCCCGAAAACTCATGGCGCCCACTGCCATCCAGACGCAGCGATGGCGATCATGAAGATGAAGTAGAGAACGAACAGCGCGACGACCAGTCCACCGATGATGGTCCCGGCAAGCGCGAGACCGTAGCCGTCCTGGCCGGTGCGCCTGCATTCGCGCATCGCGATGATGCCGAGGATCAGGCCCGCGATCGACGGCAGCCCGCAGAACACAAATCCGCCAAGCGCGGTGACCAACGCGGCGATCGCCTTGCCGTTGGTGCCAAGCGGCTTGCCCAGGCGATACGGGTCGTACGGCTGATAACCCTGGTAACCGGGCGGCGGATACCCGGCGCCCTGCGGGTAGATGGGCGGCGGCAAGGGTGGGTAGCCCGTCGGATAGTCGACCGGCGCATACGGATCCGGCTGCGGCGCCGACTGTTCCAGCGGCGGGAACTCGGCACCGCGGTACGGCTGTTCGGGTGGGATGCTCACGTCAGGTGCTGAATGCGAACGCGGTCCAGATGATGCTGATGATCAGCGTCGCGACTCCGACCGCGATGCCTGCGATGGCCAACCCGTGGCCGCCCTGGCGCCTCTCCTTGATCTGGTTGAGCGCGATCACGCCGAGCGCGATGCCTGTGAGCGATCCGATGGTGCACAGGATTCCGACCAGCGAGGCCACCAGGGACCAGATCGCCAGCTGGTTGGTTTCCGGCTGCGGCTGCCCGTAGCCCGCGGCGTACCCGCCGGGGTACCCCGTCGCCGGATACGACGACGGCGGCGGCGGATAGCCCGGTGTTGTGCCGTAGGACGGCGGCGGAGGTGGATAGGACTGCGCGCCGTAACCCGGTTGCCCGCCGAAGGACGACGGGTCGGGGTAGGGCGGCGGGTAGCCGGGCTGTTGATCACCCGGCGTGGGATAGCTGGGCGGCGGCGGGTAGGCGGGCGCAGGCGGGTAGCCGGACGGTGCGTAGCCGCCCTGCTGATAGTCGGTGGGCGGCTGATAGCTCTGCGGTGGCTCGTAGCCGGTCGACGGTGGGGCGTATCCCGGCGGGGTGAAATGCTCGGTGGGCGGCTGGGCGGGCGGAATGAACTGCTCGGTGGGCGCGGCGGGCGGGATGAACTGCTCCGTGGCGGCCTGCGGCTGGGACTGCTCGTCGGGCTGCTGCGACTGCTCGATCGACGGTGCCTCATACCCGCCGGACGACGGCTCCGACGAGCTGGAACTGGGGTCGGATGCTGGCGTTTCGGAGGAGTCCCCACCCGGATTTGTCATGCTGATCAACCTAGCGTATGTGCTGGTACCCGTGGCCGGAGTGGTTGCGGGGCACCATCGCAGGCGGCGGAGCGTTGAGCCTGTGTGGCCGAGAGAAATCTCGGTGCGAATAAAGGAGAATGAGGATCGATGACCAGTCCCTTCCAGCCCGGGCAGACTTCCGGCGTGACACCCGGGTCGCCGACATCCCCGGCCCGCGGGCCGGCCCCCTTGCCGACGCCGCCGAAGGGCTGGCCGATCGGCTCGTATCCGACCTACGCCGAGGCGCAACGCGCGGTGGACTACCTGTCCGACCAGGAGTTCCCGGTGCAGCAGGTGACGATCGTCGGCGTCGACCTGATGCAGGTCGAGCGGGTGACCGGACGCCTGACCTGGCCCAAGGTGCTCGGCGGCGGGGTGCTCACCGGCGCCTGGCTGGGCCTGTTCATCGGGCTGATCCTCGGTTTCTTCAGCGAGAACCCGTGGGCGTCGCTCATCACCGGCCTGGTCGCGGGCGTCTTCTTCGGCTTGATCACATCGGCGATTCCGTACGCGATGGCACGCGGCACAAGAGATTTCAGCTCGACGATGCAGCTCGTCGCGGGCCGCTACGACGTGTTGTGCGACCCGCAGAGCGCCGAGAACGGTCGGGATCTGCTGGCGCGCTTGACCATCTAGCGACTGACGCGGGCGCTTCGTCGCCGACGCGAGGACGGTAGATCGCAGGTCACGATCGTGCTGCGGCTGCAGACGCGCCGCTGCGAAGTGTTGCAAATCACGCGCACCTGGCTCTACGGTTCTGGCGCGGGAGTTCCCCGCGGACAGGAGGCGGGTGGTGCGCGCACGTCGACTGTGTGCAGGGGCTTTAGCCGCCGTGACGACGGCATCCGTGGTGACGGCGTGCGGTTCGGGCGGCGGCGGAATCGTCATCAACTACTACACACCGGCAAGTGAGATGGCGACCTTCACCGCCGTCTCCAAGCGGTGCAACGAGGAGTTGGGCGGCCGCTTCACCATTCAGCAGATCAGCTTGCCGAAAGAGGCCGATGCCCAACGCCTGCAGCTGGCCCGGCGGCTGACCGGCAACGACAAGACCCTCGACTTGATGGCGCTCGACGTGGTGTGGACCGCCGAGTTCGCCGAGGCCGGTTGGGCGTTGCCGCTTTCCGACGACCCGTCGGGCGAGGCCGAGGCCGACGCCACCAGCAACACACTGCCAGGGCCGCTGGAGACGGCCAAGTGGCAGGACAAGCTCTATGCCGCCCCGATCACGACCAACACCCAATTGCTTTGGTACCGAGCGGATTTGATGGACAAGCCGCCGACCACGTGGGACGGCATGGTGGAGGAGGCGACCCGGTTGCACGCCGCGGGCAAGCCGAGTTGGATCGCTCTTCAGGCCAAGCAGTACGAAGGTCTGGTGGTCTGGTTCAACACATTGCTGGAAAGTGCTGGCGGTCAAGTGCTTTCCGACGACGGGAAGACCGTGACGCTGACCGACACCCCCGAGCATCGGGCGGCGACGGTGAAGGCACTGCAGATCATGAAGGCCGTCGCCACGGCGCCGGGCGCAGACCCGTCGTTCACCCAGACCGACGAGGGCACCGCACGCCTCGCACTCGAGCAGGGCAAAGCCGCACTCGAATTGAACTGGCCATTCGTGCTGCCGTCGATGCTGGAGAACGCCGTCAAGGGCGGCGTGAGCTTCCTTCCGCTGGACAAGGACTCCGCGCTGGCGGGCAGCATCAACGACGTCGGCACCTTCTCGCCCACCGACGCGCAGTTCGAGACCGCCTACGAGGCGAGCAAGAAGGTGTTCGGGTTTGCGCCGTATCCGGGGGTGCAGCCGGGTCAGGACGCCAAGGTGACGCTGGGCGGACTCAACTTGGCGGTGGCCCGCACCACTCAGCACCGCGCCGAGGCGTTCGAGGCCATCCGGTGCCTGCGCAACGTCGAGAACCAGCGGTACACGTCGGTCGAAGGCGGACTGCCCGCCGTGCGGGCCTCTCTCTACGACGATCCGGCGTTCCAGACCAAGTATCCGCAGTACGCGATCATCCGCGAGCAGCTCACCAACGCCGCGGTGCGTCCGGCCACGCCCGTCTACCAGGCGGTGTCCACGCGTATCTCGGCGACGCTCGCGCCAGTCACCGACATCGAACCGGACGAGATGGCCGACGAGCTGACCGAGCAGGTTCAGAAGGCCATCGACGGTAAGGGGCTGATTCCGTGACGGCCACCGTGGACGCACCGGCGAAAGCGACACCGGCGAGCGCCGGAACCGACGATCGCAAGTCCGACCGCAAGCTGGCGTACCTGTTGATCACCCCTGCGGTGATCCTGATGCTGGCGGTGACCGCCTACCCGATCGGGTATGCGGTGTGGCTGAGCCTGCAGCGCTACAACCTTGCCGCGCCCGACGACACGGCGTTCGTCGGGTTCGCCAACTACCAGACCGTGCTCACCGACCGGTACTGGTGGACGGCGTTCATCGTGACGCTGGCGATCACCGTCATCTCGGTCGCTATCGAGTTCGTGCTCGGCATGGCGCTGGCGCTGGTGATGCACCGCACCATCTTCGGCAAGGGCGTGGTGCGAACCGCGATCCTGATTCCGTACGGCATCGTCACCGTCGCCGCCTCCTATAGCTGGTACTACGCGTGGACGCCGGGCACCGGCTACCTGGCCAACCTGCTGCCGGAGGGCAGCGCGCCGCTGACCGAGCAGCTCCCGTCACTGGCCATCGTGATCCTCGCCGAGGTCTGGAAGACGACGCCGTTCATGGCGCTGCTCCTGCTCGCCGGTCTCGCGCTGGTGCCGCAGGACCTCCTCAACGCCGCGCAGGTCGACGGCGCGGGCGCGTGGAAGCGGCTGATCAAAGTGATTCTGCCGCTGATCAAACCGGCGATCCTGGTCGCGCTGCTGTTCCGCACGCTCGACGCGTTTCGCATCTTCGACAACATCTACGTGCTCACCGGCGGTGCGAACAGCACCGGCTCGGTGTCGATCCTCGGCTACGACAACCTGTTCAAGGCATTCAACCTCGGCCTTGGGTCGGCGATCAGCGTGCTGATCTTCCTGTCCGTGGCGATCATCGCTTTCATCTACATCACGATCTTCGGCGCATCGGCACCCGGATCCGACGAGGAGAGGCGCTGACATGCCTGAGCGGGTCGGTGCGGGCAGGGCGACGGGATGGACCGTCGTCAACATCCTGGTCGTCGTCTATGCCCTGTTCCCGGTGCTCTGGATCCTCAGCCTGTCGCTCAAGCCGACGTCAACTGTCAAGGACGGCAAGCTGATTCCGGGCCAGATCACCTTCGACAACTACAAGGGCATCTTCTCCGGCGACGCGTTCAGCTCGGCGCTGATCAACTCGATCGGTATCGGGCTCATCACCACCATCATCGCGGTGATCATCGGCGGCATGGCGGCATACGCCGTGGCCCGGCTGGCGTTCCCCGGCAAGCGGTTGCTGGTCGGCGTCGCGCTGTTGATCGCCATGTTCCCCCAGATCTCGCTCGTGACACCGCTTTTCAACATCGAGCGCCGGCTCGGCCTCTTCGACACCTGGCCCGGCCTGATCATCCCGTACATCACGTTCGCGTTGCCGCTGGCCATCTACACGCTGTCGGCGTTCTTCCGGGAGATCCCCTGGGATCTGGAGAAGGCGGCCAAGATGGACGGCGCCACACCGGCTCAGGCGTTCCGCAAGGTGATCGCCCCGCTGGCTGCGCCGGGCATCGTCACCGCCGCGATCCTCGTGTTCATCTTCGCCTGGAACGACCTGCTGCTGGCGTTGTCGTTGACGGCCACCCAGCGCGCCATCACAGCGCCGGTGGCGATCGCGAACTTCACCGGCAGTTCGCAATTCGAGGAGCCGACCGGATCGATCGCGGCGGGCGCAATGGTGATCACGATTCCGATCGTTATCTTTGTACTGATTTTCCAGACGACGGATCGTCGCCGGGTTGACGTCCGGCGCGGTGAAGGGATAGTTCGATGGCCGAGATCGTGTTGGACCGGGTGACAAAGAGTTACCCCGACGGCGCCACGGCCGTGAAGGAGTTGTCCGTCACCATCGCCGACGGCGAGTTCATCATCCTCGTCGGTCCGTCGGGCTGCGGGAAGTCCACCACGCTGAACATGATTGCGGGGCTGGAGGAGATCTCGTCCGGCGAGCTGCGGATCGGCGGCGAGCGGGTGAACGACAAGGCGCCCAAGGACCGCGACATCGCGATGGTGTTCCAGTCCTACGCGCTCTACCCGCACATGACCGTCCGCCAGAACATCGCGTTCCCGCTGACCCTGGCGAAGCTGAAGAAGGCCGAGATCGCCTCCAAGGTCGAGGAAACCGCGAAGATCCTCGACCTCACCGAGCTGCTGGACCGCAAGCCCGCCCAGTTGTCGGGCGGTCAGCGCCAGCGGGTCGCGATGGGCCGTGCGATCGTGCGCGACCCCAAGGCGTTCCTGATGGACGAGCCGCTATCCAACCTGGATGCCAAGCTGCGCGTGCAGATGCGTTCGGAGATCGCCCGGCTGCAGCACCGGTTGGGCACCACCACCGTTTACGTGACCCACGACCAGACCGAGGCGATGACGCTCGGCGATCGCGTCGTCGTTCTTCGGGCGGGCGAGGCTCAGCAGATCGGGACGCCCGAGGAGCTGTACGCCAGGCCCGCCAACCTGTTCGTCGCCGGGTTCATCGGATCGCCTGCGATGAACTTCTTCCCGGCGACGATGACCGATGTCGGGGTCAGACTGCCTTTCGGCGAGGTCATGCTGACCCAGGAGGTTCACGACCTGCTTGCGCAGCACAACGCGCCGTCCAACGTGATCGTGGGTATCCGGCCCGAACATCTCGAGGACGCTTCGCTGATCGACACCTACGCGCGGATCCGTGCGTTGACCTTCGAGGTGACGGCGGACTTCGTCGAATCGCTCGGAGCGGACAAGTACGTCCACTTCACCTACGAGGGTGCGGGCGCTCGGGCCCAACAGCTCGCGGAGCTGGCCGCCGAGTCGGGTGTCGGGGAAAACGAGTTCGTGGCACGGGTTTCCACCGAGTCGAAGGTGACGCCGGGGCAGACGATCGAGCTGGCGCTTGACACCACCAAGCTGGTGATCTTCAACCCCGACACCGGGGCCAACCTCTCCATCCCGCCTGCCGGTGCGCGCGAGGAGCAGGCCGCCCCGCCGCCACCGCCGTCGTCGCCACCTGCGCCGTCGCCGGACGAAGAGCAGACCGCGCCGCCCGCGGAGTGACCGATGTCCTTGCGGCGGTCGGCGCCCACCTGCGCGCACACTTCGCCGGGGAGCCCGACGCCGCGAGCGTGACGTTTCTTGGCACCCAGTCGTTCGACGTGCTGCGGTTCGAATCCGACGGCGACGGCGTCATTCACTATGTGTCGCTTGGGTGTTCGCGCGAACCGATGACCGACCCGGCCGAGTTCGCCGCCGACCCGGTGCGCGGCCCGCGAGCCGAAGTCGTGGTTTCGCTGCGTGGGCCAACGCCGACGGGATTGGCCCGCAGTGTGGCGGTGCTGGCCGCGGCACCCGCCGTCGAGGGGTTGGTGCTGGCGCCCGATGCGCTGGTCGATCTCGGCTCGCCGCTGTGGGATGGCGCACCGTTCACCGCATTCCTGTTGGGCCGCAGCGAGATCGATGACGTCGAGTTGCCCGCACCAAGCGAACCGGTGGTTGTGCTGTCCGCGACGCCGATCACTCCAACGGAGGCGGCGTGGGTTCGGCTCAAGGGAGCAGACGCGATGCGTGAGGCATGGCGGACCGATGGCGTCGACGTGCTCGACCCGGGCCGGCGAGCCGCCAAACCGATCTGAGTGATCCGCGACGTGACCGGGCTGATGACGCGACAACGAATCGCGCAGAGGCAGACCCGGGCGTTCCTTCGGTCGTGGCTATCCGCTCGGCAGCTAGGACCCGGAGGGGTTCTGATTGAACCACGTAAAGATTGGCTAATCACCTGTACAGATTGCGTCTGGACCGCACAGATTCTTCGCGGTATGGCGTAAACATCGGGCATGACCGACTGGCCCGATCCTCTCGGGCCACTACCGAGGCGATCCACCGCGCTGGCACGGAAGGGGCGGCGGTGTTCCTTGAGTAGTTTGTCTGGACTCGATTCATAAACGGCCGAGCCGTCATGGGGGAAGGCGGTATCAGCTTGCACGTTCCGCTCGTGACTATCTGGTGGGGGATCACGCCGCGCCAGCTTGCACAGTCGCGGCCGCGGGTCGACCGTCTCGTCTTCCGGCAGCCGGCATGACGGAGTTTCCGCGGTTGACGGGCTTACACCACGTGAGTGTGCCCACCAGCGATCCGCTTGCTGGAAGCGATTGGTACGTAAGGGTATTCGGATTCACCCGCGTGCTGGTCGAAGAACAGGAGGTATTGCGGCTCGCGGCCGCCCCCGTGGCCGCATTGGGCGGATATCCGCTGTTCGGCCTAATGGGAACTGATCAGCGTGTCCTTGACGGGATCTTGGTTTCTGATTGGGAGGCTGATTACCGAGCCGCCAGCCGGTGAGCACTATTGCGGCCTGGAGTGATGGTCCGATTCCTAGCGCTAGATCGTGCCCCGGTTGGTTGGTGAGGTCATCTGTAGCGCTCATGGGATGTCGTGCCGGTTGAGCACTGATCCATTAGGTCGCCGCCGGGTGTCCTTCGGCTCGAAGGGGTTTCATCCACACTGATCCAAGGGAGGCCGATCGATGCTGTTCGTCGGAGACGACTGGGCAGAAGACCATCACGACGTGTGTCTGATGAACGACACCGGTGACAAGCTGGTATCGCGGCGGCTGCCCGAGGGCCTAGCCGGGATCGGGCGGTTGCACGAGTTGATCGCCGAGCATGCCGAGGACCCCGCCCAGGTGGTGATCGGCATCGAAACCGATCGCGGCCTGTGGGTCGATGCCCTGACCGCGGCCGGATATCAGGTGTTCGCGATCAATCCGCTGGCGGTCGCCCGCTACCGCGACCGCCACCACGTTTCGGGAGCCAAGTCCGATGCCTCAGACGCCAAACTGTTGGCCGATCTGGTGCGCACCGACCGGTACAACCACCGCCGCATCGCCGGTGACAGCGGCCAGGCCGAGGCGGTGAAGGTGCTGGCCCGGGCGCATCAGAATCTGATCTGGGCGCGCACCCGCCACACCAACGCCCTACGTAGCGCGTTGCGGGAGTACTACCCGGCCGCGCTGGAGGTGTTCGACGATCTGGCCGACCGTGACGCATTGGCCATCCTGGGCCGCGCCCCGACCCCCGCCGAGGCCGGGCGGCTGAGCCTGTCCAAGATCCGGTCTGCGCTCAAAGCTGCTGGGCGTCAACGCAACCTCGACACCCGAGCACTGCAGATTCAGGAAATGCTGCGTCGCGAGCAGCTCGCCGCCCCGGCCACGGTGAGCGCCGCGTTCGGGGCCAGTACCCGCGCAGCGGTGAGCATCATCGCCGAGCTCAACCGCCAGATCAGCGATCTCGAGGCTGAACTCGCGACACATTTTGAGACACACCCGGACGCCGACATCTACCGCTCCCTGCCAGGACTTGGTGTCATCCTCGGCGCCCGGGTGCTCGGTGAGTTCGGGGACGACCCGAATCGCTACACCGACGCCAAGTGTCGCAAGAACTACGCCGGAACATCACCATTGACCATCGCGTCGGGCAAGAAACGCGCCGTGCTGGCCCGCCACATTCGCAACCGCCGGCTCTACGACGCCGTCGATCAATGGGCCTTCTGCGCACTATCGAATAGTCCGGGCGCACGTGCGTTCTACGACCACCACCGCGCCGCCGGCGACCTGCACCACCAAGCCCTACGCGCTCTGGGAAACCGGCTCGTCGGCATCCTGCACGGCTGTCTACGCCACCGCACCCACTACGACGAACACAAAGCCTGGGCACACCGACAATCTGACAAAGCGGCTTGACACGTTAGAACCCTGGGATGTCTAGCGGTCGGCCGTCGCGCTGAGCTGCTGCGCTGGGCCGAACGGTTCACGACGTTCGGTATCGAACAGAGCGCGGTCCATGAGGCTCATTTGGGCTGGGCGCTGACCGTCACTGGCCCGGACCGGGTCCGTATCCAGCTGCATACCGAGGAGGGATTGAGCGGCGAAGACGCGTAGACGACCGTGAGGTCCAAACGTGGCAGAGATGAAGACCAGGGTGGGTCCGGGCGAAGCGCTCCGTCCAAGGTCCCGAGGCTTTTGGGACGTCAGCCTCTACTCGATTGTTCCGGAGCGGCCCATTGTGTCCTGAGGGCCTGACCATAGGTGCCGATGACAGCGAGGTGACCACATGCCGGAGTGGCGGGTTTTTCTCGAGCGTTTCCGCCCTGCCGGCGCGCCGGGCGCCGCGGCGCAGGGCGGCGTTCCCGCGGACCGGACCGCCGATACCGCGAGCGAGCTGGCGCCCATCTTTCCGATGCTCGACGACATCCAGGCCGAGGCGGCACGCATTGTTTCTCGCGCGGCTGAGCGGGCCGAAGAAATTCGAAAGGACGCAGGTCGGCGCGCCGCCGAGATCGTCGCGCGGGCCCATGCGGAAGGGGAGACGGCGCGAGCGGACGCGGCCGCGGAATCGGGTGCGTTGACAGCGGCCGAAAACGCTCGCGGGAAAGCAGACCGGGGTCGGGCGCTCGAAGAATTGCAGGCCCGGACGGAATCTCGAACGCCAGAATACAACGACCGAGTGGTGGCCGCGGCTCGCGCACTGATGGAGGAGTTCTGCGAACCGTCGAGCTTGCGGCGCAGTGGGGTGCCTCAGCGATGAGCACCGGTTGGGTGGCCGGAAACATCCGGGCGAAGGCCATGCTCGACCGCCGCATGGGCTCAGCACTGGCTCGTGAACTGGCCGCGTCGGCATCGCTGACCCAGGGTCTACAGATGCTCGTGGACAGCCCATACCGCCACGACGTGCAGATCGGGCAGACGCTGGAGGAAGCCGAGCGTGCTCTTGCCGCCACTGTGCTGTGGCACTTGCGGGTGCTTGCCGGCTGGCAGCCCCAAGCGGGCGCCACGGCGTTAAGGCTGCTGGTGGGCTGGTTCGAGATCGCGAACATCTGCGGACACGCCCGCGCGTTGGCCGGCGCCGCGGTCGAGCAACCGTTCCAACTGGGTGCGCTCGGTACGGCGTGGTCGAGGCTTCGCCGTACGTCCTCGCTCGTCGAGCTGCGGCGCGTGCTGACTCAATCGCTGTGGGGCGATCCGGGCGGTGATACGCCGTCCGACATCACATTGGGCGTCCAGCTCGCGTGGGCGCTCCGTGTCACGAGGGCAGTGCCCGAGGCGATCGAGTGGGCTTGCGGTGGTGCGGCCGTTCTGGTGGCACGGCGCCTACTACTGGAAGAGCGCCCACTCTCGCATGCGGCGCAGACCACTGCGCAGCGAGTTCTTGGGCGGGCGCCGACGGCCGCCAGCAGCCTGCAGGCGTTCAAAGAACACCTACCACCGCGCGCCGGCTGGGCCTTGGCCGGTACAACCGACATCGGTGAGCTTTGGCAAGCCGACTTCCGATGGTGGTCAAGGGTCGAGCGTGATGGACTCGAACTGCTGCGTCGACCCCATTTCGGTCCCGGACCGACGATCGGTGCGGCCGCGGTCCTCGCCGCAGATGCGTGGCGATGCCGCGCCGCGCTCGAGATCGCCGCCGGCGGTGGCGGATCGATGGAGGTCTACGATGCCGTGGCCTGAGGCCATGGCGCCGGTGCGGATGCAACGGATAGCGCTGCTGGTGCCGTCGGACGCGCTACGCGCCGCGCTGGTGCGCGTGGCGGACGCCGGGGTGGTGCAGTTCGACGACGTTGAACGCCCGGACAGATCGGTGGTCAGCGAGGCGGCGCAACGGCTGCAGCGAATCGGAAGCACCGACCCGACACCTGCGCTGTCAGCCGTTGCGCCGAATCTGGACGTGCTCGAACGCGCCGGTCGCGCTGACCTGCTCGCGGGCGAGGCGCAGTTAGATGAACGCGCCGCCGCCGCCGTGCAACGCGACGGCGTCGCTGCGCTGACCGGGTGGTGCCCCGCGCCTGAGCTGGACGGACTGGCGGCCGGACTCGGATCAGCTGCCGCGGCTGTCGTACCGATCCCCCGTCCGCCCGGAGTCGATCCACCCACCATGCTGGGCGGCGGCGGTCGCGCGTTCGCGCCGTTGGTGCGCACTTTCGGCACTGTTCCGTACCGGGACATAGATCCGACGATCCCCGCGGGCATCGCCTATGTGGTGATGTTCGGAATGATGTTCGGCGACGCCGGGCACGGTGCGCTGCTCATCGCGATCGGCTTGCTGTTGCGGTGGCGCCGGATACCTCGCTTCGCCAGACTGCGGCCATTGTGGCTGTTCGTTGTCGGCGCGGGAATGGCTGCAACCGCCTTCGGTGCACTCTACGGCGAGTTCTTCGGTCCGACCGGCGTGCTGCCGGTCTTATGGCTCGCCCCACTGGATGATCCGCTGCGCCTGCTTGCCGTCGCCGTCGCCATTGGCGGCGTATTCCTGGCTGCTTCGTACGCGATAGGGATTGTGAACCGGTGGCGGGAGGGAGGTGCTCAGCTGGCGCTTTACGCACCGACCGGAATTGCAGGCGCCACGTTGTTCCTCGGAACCGCCGTGGCCATCGTCGGAATCCTGCTTCCGATGTCTTGGCTTGTGATAGCCGGTGCTGTGACCGCTTTCGGCGGGCTGGCGCTCGCGACGGTCGGGCTCTTCGCCGAATCAGGAGGCGGGCCAACCGGAGTCGCGCAGACGGGTGTGGGAGCGTTCGACTTGCTGGTGCGCCTGGGATCCAATCTCGTATCGTTCGCCCGCCTCGCCGCATTCGGGATGACCCACGCGGCGCTCGGCTGGGTGGTGTGGGAGGCGACGCTTGCGTTGACCCGCATGGGCATACTTGGCGCCGTCGCGGCGGTGATCGTATTCGTAGTCGGCAACGTGATCACATTCGCACTCGAGGCGCTCGTCGCGGGGGTTCAGGCCCTTCGGCTCGAGTTCTATGAATTGTTTTCCCGGGTTTTCATTGGCGAGGGAAACCCGTTTCGCCCGTGGCGGATTCCCACCTGCACACCGGAGGTTGCATCATGCTGACCTGGATCATTGCCCTGCCCGTCCTGATCGGCGGGGTCGCCGCGACTGTGGCGACGCTTCACCATCGAGGCCGGCTGGCGCTGCGACTGTTCCTTGCACTCGACGGTGTGCTGCTGCTCGCGGCGCTCGTCGTAGTTGTCGTCGTCACAACAGCCGGTCCTGCCACGGCCGAGACACTGGCGGCCGGGCCGACCGCCGGTGGGGAAAACTGGGCGGCGCTGCTGGGTGCGGCGATCGCCGTGGCAGGATCCTCGATCGGCGCCGCCATCGCGGTGGCTTACACAGGTGCGGCGGCCTTGGCCGCGCTCAGCGAGCGACCGGAACTGTTCGGCCGCGCAATGGTCATCGTCGGCCTCGCCGAGGGCATCGCGATCTACGGACTGATCGTCGCCATCATTCTGATCGGGCGGTCGTGACCGGGGGGTACGTCGCCGTGATCGGTGAGCAACCATGGTTGCGGGGCTACGCACTCGCAGGCGCGACGGTGTTCACGGCGGATGGAGCCGACGCGGTGCACGAAGCGTGGGTAGCACTTGATGACGAAACCACCCTGGTAATCCTGACCAGGGCCGCGGCCGCGCACCTCGCCACGGAACTCGCCGCCGGCTGGCCCTTGACCGCGGTCATTCCGGAATGACCGCGCTGGACACCGCTCGCGCGCGCGCAGCGCTTGCACCGCTGCACGCCGAATTGCTGCGCCGAGCAGCCGTCGAGGCAGATCGAATCCTGGCCGACGCGAACGCCGAGGCTCGCGGTGAGTTGGACAGAGCGCAGGCCGAGGCGCGAACCATCATCGAGGGTGTGCGGGCCGCCGGCGCCGCGCAGGCTGCAATGGCACACGCCGCCGAACGCGCGCGCACGCGGCGTGCGGATCGGCGTGAGATCCTCGCTGCGGAGCAGGTCGCGTACGAGCAGCTGCGGGCCCGCGCCACCGAATCGGTACAGCGACTCCGCGACGAGCCCGGCTATCCGGCTCTACGCGACCGACTGGAGGCAAGGGCAGTCGAGCTTCTGGGTACCGACGTGGTTACGGCCGAGGACCCGGCCGGCGGCATCGTTGCCGAGGTCGCGGGCCGTCGTCTCGATCTCAGCCTGACCGCATTCGCAGCGCGGGCGTTCGAACGAATAGAGGCCGACATCGATGGACTCTGGTCATGACGGTGCCAAGTAGCTCGCCACCGACTGCATGGATACGCCGGGTAGTCGGTCCGCTCGTCGAAGCGGACGGTGCCGTTGGTGCGACCATGAACAACCTTGTCATGCTGGGCGACAGCGAAATCCCGGCCGAGATCGTCGCGATCCGGAATGGCTTGCTCACCATGCAGGCCTACGAGTACACGGGCGGGCTCATGCCAGGCGACCCGGCGGTGCCGCAGGGACGGCCCTTGTCGGCCGAGCTCGGGCCGGGATTACTCGGAGGTGTCTTCGACGGACTGTTGCGCCCCCTCTCCTCGGCGTCGACCTGGCTTCGTCCCGGCGCGTATGCGCATCGCGACGAGCGCAACTGGAATTTTGAGCCCACGGTCACAGACGGTGAGATGGTTTCGGCCGGAGCGGTTTTGGGTGTGGTCCGAGACGGGAACCCCGTCGCATACCGAGTGCTCGTGCCGCCCGGTGTGGACGGCCCGGTCGAGTCGATTGCGCGGGAAGGCCGTCACCCCACCGACGCCGTTCTGGCCACAGTCGCCGGCACGCCCGTGTCCATGGGCGTGAGCTGGCCGGTCAGATTGCCACGGCCATACCGAAACCGGCAGTCACAGGTCGAGGTGCTGCGCACCGGCCAGCGCGCGCTGGACCTGCTGTTCCCTGTTGCGCGCGGCGGCACTGCCTGCGTGCCCGGCGGATTCGGAACAGGTAAGACCGTTCTCCTGCAACAACTTGCGAAGTGGTGTGACGCCGACGTCATCGTGTATGTCGGTTGCGGCGAACGCGGCAATGAGATGGCCGAAATCGTCGACCAGATGTTTCAACTCACCGATCCCCGTACCGGTGGCCGGCTCGCCGACCGGACAGTGATAATCGCCAACACCTCGAACATGCCCATGATGGCCAGGGAGGCAAGTATCTACACAGGCATGACGGTTGCGGAGTTCTTCCGAGACATGGGCTACCACGTAGTGGTGATTGCGGACTCCACCTCGCGATGGGCGGAGGCGTTGCGTGAGTTCGCTTCTCGCAACGGTGAGCTACCCGCAGAGGAGGGCTACCCGCCCACCCTGGCCTCGGCGCTGGCTGCTTTCTACGAGCGCGCCGGATCCGTCGTGACTCTCGGTGGAGACCCCGGATCGGTCACTGTCATCGGCGCGGTGTCACCTCCCGGCGGGGACTTGTCAGAGCCGGTGACCGCGCAGACCGAACGGTTCGTCCGGTGCCGGTGGACGCTGGACCGTGATCTCGCCTACTCCCGGCATTACCCGGCGGTGTCGTGGTCGCAATCGTTCTCTCGCGACGTCGAGGCGATGGCCGTGGGGAACAAGCGACCGGGCTGGTCGGCTCAGCGGGCGCGCGTGGTTGAACTACTTGCCGAATCCGACAGGCTGTCGGCACTGACCGAACTGGTCGGCGTTGACACGCTGCCGGGACGCGAACGAATGGTGGTACTCGGAGGTCGGCTGCTGCGGGAGGCAGTACTGCAGCAGAGTGCGCTGTCGTCTACCGACGCGTATTGCACGGAGGAGAAGACGGCGGCGATGGCCGACGCGGTCCTCGCGGTGATCGACCGGTGCCAGGCTACGGTCGCGGCAGGTGTGCCAGCCTCGCTGGTCGAGGAGCTGGACTTCGGCCCGTTGATCCGCGCGCGCGAGGCGTCTGGGCCCCACGACACCGCTGCCGCCCGGGACCGCCGCGACGAAATCATCGCCCGAATAAGCGAACTCAGGTGAATGCCGGCGGCTGGATTGACTACACGGACGTACGTGAACTCCGCGGGCCTCTCGTGGTGGTCTCGGGCGTCGACGGCGTCGGCTGGGATGAATTCGTCACGATCACGCTCGCCGACGGCTCGGCGCGCCACGGCCAGGTGTTGGAGGTCGATCGGGACTTGGCGGTGATCCAGGTGCTGGAGGGGACCGCGGGCATGAGCGCATCGGGTACGTGTGTGCAGTTCAGTGGCCAACCGCTCCGCATACCGGTCGGCGATGGATGGTTGGGTAGAGCATGCAGTGGCCGTGGCGTGCCGATCGACGAGGGTCCACCCGTGTCCGGTGTCCAACTCGCGACGGTCTCCGGCTACCCCCTCAACCCGGTTTGGCGCGATCCGCCCACCGACCCGGTGCTCACCGGAGTGTCCGTCATCGACGCCCTCACGACCCTGGTCCGCGGGCAGAAGCTGCCGATTTTCTCTTTGCCGGGAATGCCGCACCTGAGCCTGGCATGTCAGATCGCGGCACAGGCGAACGCTGGTGGTGACCCGTTCTGCGTGGTCTTCGCGGGCATCGGCCTGACTCACGCCGATGCCGCCTACGCCCGCGACGTTCTCGACGAGCGCAGCGCGGCAGGCGAATTGGTGCTCCTGCTCAATACTGCCGACGACCCTGTTATCGAACGCATGCTCACGCCGCGGCTCGCGTTGACCATCGCCGAGCATCTTGCATTCGACGGTGGTCGTCATGTACTCGTTGTGATGACCGACATGACCAGCTACGCCGACGCGCTGCGGGAGGTTTCGGCCGCGCGCGGCGAAATCCCTGCCCGCCGTGCCTATCCCGGCTACTTGTACAGCGATCTCGCTTCGTTGTACGAGCGCTGCGGCCGGGTCAAGGGCCGACCCGGTTCCGTCACAATCCTGCCCGTGTTGACCATGCCCGGTGGCGATATCACCCACCCGGTGCCTGACCTGACGGGATACATCACCGAGGGCCAGGTCATCCTCTCCGCGGAGATGTACGCCCGTGGGGTGTATCCGCCGGTCGATGCGTTGTCGTCGCTATCGCGGCTGATGCGAAACGGAGCCGGACGCACCCGCGACGACCACCTGCCGTTGGCCGAGCAGTTGCTGGCCGCGCTGGCCAAGGCCCGGCAGGTGCGTGAGCTGGCCGAGCTGATCGGACCCGAAGCGCTGAGCCGAACCGATCGCAGCTACCTCGATTTCGACCACGCATTCGCGCGCGAGCTGGTCAATCAGCGCCCCGACGAGGCACGAGAACTCAACGAGACCCTTGACCGGGCCTGGCAGGTGATCCGGCACCTCCCGCAACGCGAACTCGTAATGCTGCCCTCGGCGCTCTTGGCAGCCCATTGGGACCCGCGAAATCCCGCCGACCCGGATCAGGAGTGATCGGGCATGTCATCGATCCGGATTCCACCCGGCCGGGCGGGCCGACTGTGGCTGCTCAGACGGCTCGACGTAGCTGAACGCGGCGTGTCGCTATTGGAGGAGAAATTGCGCATCTTGGGCGATGAGCTTCGCCGCCTGCAGGCCCTCACCGAGGACAGCCGCCGAGCATGGGAACGCGCCTGCCTCGATGCCCGCACCTGGACGCTGCGGGCCACCTTGCTCGGGGGACAGCGTTCGATCCAGCACGCAACCCCAGGCTCTTCGGCAACGATCACCGTGACCTGGACGACCACCATGGGTATCCGCTACCCGGATGGCGCCGACTACGGGCCGCCACGCCCGCGCGGGGACGTCGTGGTCGACAGCTCCGCCATCGTCTTTGCCCAGGCTGCGCATCGCGCCGCACTCGCCGCGGCTGCCCGCCATGCCGCTGCACTCGCGGCCGTGCGCGTGATAGACCACGAGTTCCATGCCACTCGGCTGCGTGCCGCGGCCCTGCGCCGGCACTGGGTGCCCAGCTTGCGCGCAGCCCTTGTGAAGATTGAACTCGACCTTGAGGAGCAGGAGCGAGCCGAAGGGATCCGGCTGAAGTCGGCGACCACCGCGGTGCGGACATCCCATGCGGATGAGTCCGGGTGGCCTAACTCAGGGAAAGCCAAGCGGCGCTAAGGGTTGTCACCCGAATCCCTAGACGGGTAGGCGGCGGTCGAAGAGTATTGCGGCAAGCGCGGCTACGGCTGGGCACAAATGGGTGAAGAACCGGAGCGTATCGGTTTCGGTCACAGCCAGTTACTGCGGCGGAACGTGCGATACAACAATGTGCAGACGCAGAACATCAGGGTGAGCACCGCCGGATAGCCCCATGTCCATTCGAGTTCGGGCATGTGCTCGAAGTTCATCCCGTAGATGCCCGCCAACGCGGTCGGCACGGCGGCGATCGCCACCCACGCAGAGATCTTGCGCATGTCGACGTTCTGCTGCATGGCGACCTTGCCGAGCGCGGCCTGCACCAACGAGCTGAGCAGCTCGTCGTAGCTGGTGATGCGGTCGGAGGCCTGGATGTTGTGGTCGAGCACGTCGCGCATGTATCGCCGGACCTCGACCGAGATGAGGTCGTTGTGGTCGGTGCTCATGCGCTGCAACGCCACCGTCAACGGGTTGACCGCGCGCCGGAGTTCGACGACCTCCCGCTTGAGCAGGTAGATGCATTCGATGTTGGTCTGCGCCAACGGCGAGAAGATGTCCTCTTCCATGGTGTCGATGTCGGTCTCGATGAGATCGGTGACATCGAGGTAGCTGTCTACGACGTGGTCGGCGATCGCATGCATGACCGCGTAGGGACCCAGCTTCAACAGCGCAGGGGAGGCTTCCACATGTCTGCGCACGGCGGCCAGCCCACTGTGCTCGCCATGACGGACGGTGACCACGAAATCGGGGCCGACGAAGATCATGATCTCGCCGGTCTCGACGATCTCGCGGGCAAGGGCGACGGACACGTGTTCGACGTAGTTGACCGTCTTGAGCACGAGGAACAGCGTCTTGTCGTACCGCTCGAGCTTCGGCCGCTGGTGGGCGTGCACGGCGTCCTCGACGGCCAGTTCGTGCAGGCCGAAGACGTCACCGACGGCCGCCATCTGGTGCTCGTCGGGCTCGTGCAGGCCGATCCACACGAACGCGTCGTTGCCCTCGGCTTCCAGCTCGTGCACCTTGTTCAACGCCGCGGCGTGGGTGTACTTGCCCGGCAGCCGCCTGCCGTCGACGTACACGCCGCAGTCGACCATCGCCCGCGCGACGGGGACGTGGATCGATTTGGCGTCGGGATGGGTGTGCTTGGTCCGGGCAGGACGAAGCGCGGGAGGCAATGCGCCACGGAACGAAGGCATGGCTCAACCTCCCATCGCAGCGCAGGCCCAATTCAGCCGCGAACAATGCTACGCGTGAGCGGTGATGGACCGCCGGTATAGCGCTGTCGCCGGTGCGCTAGTTTCGACCCGGAAAACCTCTCTTCCCAAGGAGCCTGAAGACGTGAGCACTTCTCCCCTCAAGGTCGCCGTTACCGGAGCCGCCGGCCAGATCGGCTACAGCCTGCTGTTCCGCTTGGCGAGCGGCTCGCTGCTCGGCCAGGACCGCCCGATCGAGCTCCGTCTGCTCGAGATCGAGCCTGCGCTGAAGGCGCTCGAGGGTGTCGTGATGGAGCTCGACGACTGCGCGTTCCCCTTGCTGGCCGGCGTCGAGATCGGCGCGGACGCCAACAAGATCTTCGACGGCGTGAACCTCGCGCTGCTCGTCGGCGCCAGGCCTCGCGGGCCCGGCATGGAGCGCGGCGACCTGCTGGAGGCCAACGGCGCGATCTTCACCGCGCAGGGCAAGGCGCTCAACGAGGTCGCCGCCGACGACGTCCGCATCGGTGTCACCGGTAACCCGGCCAACACCAACGCGCTGATCGCGATGAGCAATGCACCCGACATCCCGAAGGAGCGGTTCACCGCGCTGACCCGTCTCGACCACAACCGGGCGATCTCGCAGCTGGCCCGCAAGACGGGGGCCAAGGTCACCGACATCAAGAAGATGACGATCTGGGGCAACCATTCGGCGACGCAGTACCCCGACATCTTCCACGCCGAGGTCGGCGGAAAGAACGCCGCAGAGGTCGTCAACGACCAGGACTGGATCGAGAGCGACTTCATCCCGACGGTCGCCAAGCGCGGCGCGGCGATCATCGACGCGCGCGGTGCGTCCTCGGCTGCGTCGGCCGCATCGGCGACCACCGACGCCGCGCGTGATTGGCTGCTCGGCAGCCCGAAGGACGACTGGGTGTCGATGGCGGTCATCTCCGACGGCAGCTACGACGTGCCGGAAGGGTTGATCTCGTCGTTCCCGGTGACGACGAAGGACGGCAACTGGACGATCGTGCAGGGCCTCGAGATCGACGAGTTCTCGCGCAGCCGGATCGACAAGTCGACAGCCGAACTGGCCGATGAGCGCAAGGCGGTCAAGGAGCTCGGCCTGATCTGAGTCGATTAGGTTACCTACCAGTTCGTCGTTACCCTCGATTCCGTGTCGGAGAAGCCAGAAAACCCGCAGATCATCGTCGCTGACGAGGAGATCTTCGAGGCACACGTAGCAGGCAAGCTCTCCGTGGCGCTGAAGGCTCCGCTGGACACCCAGCGCGCCCTTTCGATCGCCTACACCCCCGGCGTCGCGCAGGTCAGCAGAGCCATCGCCGCCGATCACACGCTGGCCGCCCGCTACACCTGGGCGAGCAGGCTGGTGGCCGTCGTCAGCGACGGCAGTGCCGTACTCGGCCTCGGAGACATCGGACCTGCGGCGTCGCTGCCGGTCATGGAGGGCAAGTGCGGGCTGTTCAAGGCGTACGGCGATCTCGACGCGATCCCGATCGTGTTGGACACCAAGGACCCCGACGAGATCGTCGAGACGCTGGTGCGGCTGCGGCCCACGTTCGGCGCCGTCAACCTCGAGGACATCTCGGCTCCGCGCTGCTTCGAGATCGAACGCCGCCTCATCGAGGCACTCGACTGCCCGGTGATGCACGACGACCAGCACGGCACCGCGATCGTCGTGCTCGCGGCGATGATGGGGGCGACGAAGGTCCTCAACCGCGACCTGGCCTCGCTGCGCGTCGTCGTCTCGGGTGTCGGCGCGGCGGGCATGGCATGCGCGAACATCCTTCTGGCCGCGGGTGTTTCGGAAATGACGGTGCTGGACTCGCGCGGCATCCTGCATCCGAACCGCGAGGACCTGACCCCGGTGAAGTTCGATCTCGCGCAGCGCACCAACCCCGACGGCATTTCGGGCGGCATGGTCGAGGCGCTCAAGGGCGCCGACATGTTCCTCGGCCTTTCGGGCGGCGTCGTGCCCGAAGAGCTGATCGCGACGATGGCTCCCGACGGAATCGTGTTCGCGCTGTCCAACCCCGATCCGGAGATTCATCCGGAGATCGCTGCCAAGCATGCCGCCGTGGTGGCGACCGGCCGCAGCGACTTCCTGAACCAGATCAACAACGTGCTGGCCTTCCCCGGTGTGTTCCGCGGCGCGCTGGACGCCGGTGCCCGCCGGATCACCGAGAAGATGAAAGTCGCCGCCGCCGAGGCGATCTTCGCGGTGGTGGGCGACGACCTGACACCCGAATACATCGTTCCGAGCCCGCTGGATCCGCGCGTCGGGCCCGCTGTGGCTGCGGCGGTCGCGGCGGCCTCGAGCGTCTGACCGGCCCGATGGCCGCCCGCCGGCTCGCCGTCGCGTTGCTCGCTCTGCTGCTCGTTGCGGGATGCGGCGGAACGACCACGAGCCAGTCGATCGCCGTCGGAGCCCGCGATGACGCGGAGTCAACGCTGCTGGCCCACCTGTATGCGGCCGCGCTGCGGATCTACGGCACGGCCGCGCACGTCGAGGTGGTGACCGACCCGTTGATCGGACTGGACTCGGGGGACATCAGCGTGGTGCCGGGTCTCACCGGTCGGCTGCTGGACACGTTCGCGCCCGGCGCCAAGGCGCGCGCCGCGGCTCAGGTCTACCGCGACATGGTGTCGGCCCTGCCGGAAGGCGTGGCCGCGGGCGACTACGCCGAATCGGCGGAGGACAAGCCCGCGCTTGCGGTCACCGAAGCCACCGTCGACGCTTGGCGCGGACGAGATGTGACTGCGGCGGTGCACAACTGCGACAAGCTCAGGATCGGACACATTGTCGGCACCCAACCCCCGCAGGCGATTGGGACGTGCGCGGTCACGGCGCGCGGATATCCCGACGCCGGAACTCTTTTCGAGGCTTTGCGGACAGGTCAGGTCAATGCGGTGTGGACGTCGACGGCCGATCCTGACATCCCCGCCGACGCGGTGGTGCTGACCGATCGCACAGCGCTGATCCGTGCGGAGAACGTCGTGCCGCTGTACCGCCGCAACGAGTTGTCGGAGATGCAAATGCTCGCACTCAACGAAGTGGCTGGCGTGCTGGACACCGCAGGGTTGGTGCAGATTCGCCGCCAGGTTGCGGCGGGCACCGATCCCGCCCACGTCGCCGACGGATTCCTTGCCGAACACCCGCTGGGCGCCACCAGTCGCTAGTCACCTCGCGAGCGCACCTCACCCGCGAGCGTGTGTGTATGCACACCGACACGCCGCCAATCGACGGCATTCTGTGCACGTTCGCGGCCGATGAGCGCCCTACTGCAGCGAGGGCCCTTGCCGCGATGTCACGGCCGCCACCACCCGCTGGTAACCCGAACCGGTCACGCGGGCGAGGAGGTCGAGGGCCTTCGCGTCACTGCCGACGAGCACGCGGGCTTTGTTCTTGCGGACTCCGTCGAGGATGACCCTTGCGGCCTTCTGCGCAGAGGTGCTCGCCAGCCTCTTGTCGAAATACTTGGCAAGCTCCTCCTGGTCCAGACCCTCGACTGCGGCGGAGTTGCGTGCAATCGCGGTCTTGATGCCACCGGGATGCACGCACGTCACCTTGACCGGGTGGCCGGCGACGAGCATCTCCTGGCGGAGGGCTTCGGTGAACCCGCGCACCGCGAACTTGGCGGCGTTGTAGGCGCCCTGCCCCGGCACCGCGAGCAGCCCGAAGACGCTGGAGACGTTGATGACGTGTCCGTCGCCGGAGGTGATCAGATGCGGCAGAAAGACTTTGGTGCCGTTGACCACACCCCAGAAGTCGACGTCCATCACCCGTTCGATGTCCTTGAACTGACTGGCCTCGATGCTGCCCATGAAGGAGATGCCCGCGTTGTTGTAGATCTGGTTGACGGTGCCGTAGTGCTCCTTGACCGCGTCGGCGTACAGCGCGAACGCCTCGCGCTCGGTCACGTCGAGCCGGTCCGCCTTCACCGGCGCACTGATGGCTTTCAGCCGCTCCTCGGTCGCCGCGAGCCCGTCGGTGTCGACGTCGCTGATGGCCAGCTTGGCGCCGGAACGCCCGAGCTCGATCGCCAACGCCTGGCCGATACCCGATCCCGCGCCGGTGACGACGGCGACCTTCCCGTCGAAGCCCTTCATGCACGCACCCCTGTCGATTGACTCGGGAAGAGGTTAACCGGTACCGCGGGTAGCGCGTACAGCGCCCTCGCTGGGCCGCGAGCGTGCGCAAAATGCTGGCATCTCGCGGCGTGTCGGTGTGCAAAAAGGGGCGCTCGCGGTGCGACGGGTGCGGCGCTAGGTGCCGAACGCCTCGTCGATGATCTCCTGCTGCTCGACCGCGTGCACCTTCGACGAACCCGACGACGGCGCCGACATCGCCCGTCGCGATATCCGCTTGAGCCCTGTCAACTTCTCGGGCAGCAGCTCGGGCATCGTCAGGCCGAAGTTCGGCCATGCGCCCTGGTTGGCAGGCTCCTCCTGCACCCAGAAGAACTGCTCGGCGTTGGGGTAGCGGTCGAGTGTCTCGTTGAGCCGCCGCCTCGGCAGCGGCGCGAGCTGCTCGATGCGCACGATCGCCACGTCGTCGCGGTTGTCCTTGGCCTTGCGTGCAACCAGCTCGTAGTAGATCTTGCCGCTGGTCAACAGGATTCGCTTGACCTTGTCGCGATCGCCGTCGCCGTCGGTATACGTCGGCTCCTCCATCACCGACTGGAACTTCTTCTCGGTGAAGTCGCGGATGTCGCTGACCGCGGCCTTGTTGCGCAGCATCGACTTCGGCGTGAACACGATCAGCGGGCGGTGGATGCCGTCCAGCGCATGCCGCCGCAGCAGGTGGAAGTAGTTGGCAGGCGTCGAGGGCATCGCGATGGTCATCGAGCCCTCGGCCCACAACAGAAGGAACCGCTCGATGCGGCCCGACGTGTGGTCGGGACCCTGGCCCTCGTGGCCGTGCGGCAGCAGCAGCACAACGTCGGAGAGCTGACCCCACTTGGCCTCGCCGGAGGAGATGAACTCGTCGATGATCGACTGTGCGCCGTTGACGAAGTCGCCGAACTGCGCCTCCCACAACACGACTGCGTCGGGGTTGCCGACCGAATAGCCGTATTCGAAGCCCACCGCGGCGAATTCGGACAGCGCCGAGTCGTACACCATCAGCTTGCCGCCGGTCGGTTGACCTTCGGAGTTGACGGCCAAAAGCTGCAGCGGGGTGAACTCGGCACCGGTCTTGCGGTCGATGACCACCGAGTGCCGCTGAGTGAAGGTGCCCCGCCTGGTGTCCTGGCCCGACAGCCGGATCAGGTAGCCCTCGGCGATCAGCGTTCCGAGTGCGAGCAGTTCACCGAAGGCCCAGTCGACCTTGCCCTCGTAGGCCATCTCCCTGCGCTTCTCCAGCACCGGTTTGACCCTCGAGTGGACGGTGAACCCCTCCGGGGCCGCGAGGTGTGCGTCGCCGATCTGCGCCAGCAGCGACTTGTCGACGGCGGTGTTCATGCCCGCGGGCAGCATCTGGTCGCTCTCCACCGACTCGCTGGGCTCGATCTCATGCTTCTCGAGCTCGCGGACCTCGTTGAACACCTGCTCCAGCTGACCCTGGTAGTCGCGAAGGGCGTCCTCGGCTTCCTTCATCGAGATGTCGCCACGACCGATCAGCGACTCGGTGTAGGTCTTTCGGACGCCGCGCTTGGTGTCGATGGCGTCGTACATCGCCGGCTGGGTCACCGACGGATCGTCGCCCTCGTTGTGCCCGCGGCGGCGGTAGCACAGCATGTCGATGACGACGTCCTTCTTGAACTTCTGCCGGAAGTCCATCGCCAACCGCGCCACCCACACCGCTGCCTCGGGATCGTCGCCGTTGACGTGGAAGATCGGCGCCCCGATCATCTTCGCGACGTCGGTGCAGTACTCCGACGACTTGGCATCGGAAGGCGAAGTGGTGAAACCGATTTGGTTGTTGACGACGATGTGGATGGTGCCGCCGGTGCGGTATCCGCGCAGCAGCGCGAGGTTCAGTGTCTCGGCGACGACGCCCTGGCCCGCGAAGGCCGCATCGCCGTGCAGCATCAGCGGCACGACCGTGAACCCGTCGGGCCCGTCGCCCTTGTCCAGCAGGTCCTGCTTGGCCCGCACGATGCCCTCGAGCACAGGGTCGACGGCCTCGAGGTGTGACGGGTTGGCGACCAGCGACACCGCAATGTCGTTGTCGCCGAACATCTGTAGATAGGTGCCGTTGGCGCCGAGGTGGTATTTCACGTCGCCGGAGCCGTGTGCCTGCGACGGGTTCAGGTTGCCCTCGAATTCGCTGAAGATCTGCGAGTAGGGCTTGCCGACGATGTTGGCCAGCACGTTGAGGCGGCCACGGTGCGGCATGCCGATGACCACCTCGTCGAGCGCGTGCTCGGCGGCCTGGTCGATCACGGCATCCATCATCGGGATGACGGTTTCGGCGCCTTCCAGCGAGAACCGTTTCTGCCCAACGTATTTGGTTTGCAGGAAGGTCTCGAAAGCCTCCGCGGCGTTCAGCTTGGACAGGATGTACTTCTGCTGCGCGACGGTGGGCTTCTCGTGTTTGACCTCGACGCGCTCCTCGAGCCACTTCTGCTGGTCGGGTTCCAGGATGTGGGTGTACTCGACGCCGACGTGGCGGCAGTACGAGTCGCGCAGCAGGCCGAGGACGTCGCGGAGCTTCTTGTGCTCGGCGCCTGCGAACCCGTTGACCTTGAACACCCGGTCCAGGTCCCACAGCGTCATGCCGTGCGTGGTGACGTCGAGGTCGGGGTGGTTGCGGAACCGGCTCTTGTCCAGCCGCAGCGGGTCGATGTCGGCCATCAGGTGCCCGCGGTTCCGGTAGGCCGCGATCAACTCGATGACGCGCGCGTTCTTGTCGACGATCGAGTCGGGGTTGTCGGTGCGCCACCGCACCGGCTCATACGGGATGCCGAGCTCGCGGAAGATCTCGTCGAAGAATTCGTCGGAGAGCAGGAGTTCGTGCACCGTGCGCAGGAAGTCACCGGACTCCGCACCCTGGATGATGCGGTGGTCGTAGGTGGAGGTGAGAGTGATCAGCTTGCCGATGCCGAGCTCGGAGATGCGTTCCTGGCTGGCGCCCTGGAACTCGGCGGGGTATTCCATCGCGCCGACGCCGATGATCGCGCCCTGCCCGCGCATGAGACGCGGCACCGAGTGCACGGTGCCGATGGTGCCGGGGTTGGTCAGCGAGATCGTCACGCCGGAGAAGTCCTCGGCGGTCAACTTGCCGTCACGGGCTCGCCGGACGATGTCCTCGTAGGCGGCGATGAACTGTCCGAACCGCATCGCCTCGGTGCCCTTGATGGCAGCCACCACCAGCTGGCGGGCGCCTTCCTTGCCCTGCAGGTCGATCGCCAACCCCAGGTTGGTGTGCGCAGGGGTGATGGCGTTCGGCTTGCCGTCCACCTCGGAGAAGTGGCGGTTCATGTTCGGAAACTTCTTGACCGCCTGCACGATTGCGTAGCCGATCAAGTGGGTGAAGGAGATCTTGCCGCCGCGGGTCCGCTTGAGGTGGTTATTGATGACGATGCGGTTGTCGATCATCAGCTTGGCGGGAATGGCGCGCACGCTGGTCGCTGTCGGTACGTCCAGCGACGCCGACATGTTCTTCACGACGGCGGCGGCCGCGCCACGCAGCACCTGCGCCTCGTCGCCCTCGGCGGCGGGCGTGGCCGGCTTCGCCTCCGCGGCCTTGGGTTTGGCCGGTGTCACGTCTGTCTTGGCGGCCGGCGGCTGCGTGGTCGCGGGCGGCGCCTCTTTCTTGGCAGGCTCCGCCTTCACCGGAGCGGCCTCTACCTTCGCCGGGGCCTGCTCCGCCTTGGCGGGGACGCCGTTGCCTGCGGTTGCCTTGGGTGCGGGGGCGGGACCCGGTTCGCGAGGTGCGGTGGGTGCGGATGACGTCCGTCCGTCGCCGGTGTCGCTCGACGTGCCTGAGGTTGATTCGGGCGAGTAGTCGACCAGGAACTCATGCCAACTCGGATCGACCGAGGAGGGATCCTCGCGGAACTTGCGATACATCTCCTCGACCAACCACTCGTTCTGTCCGAATGGTGAAGTTGAACTGCTCACGGCAGCTACTCGCCTCGATTCCTTCTGTTCGGCAAGTGTCCGCACGGACGCCTGCCCGTCTGTATTCGTTCCAGCGGTTACCCCGCATCAACGCCGCCTAAAGGCTAGCGCCTCGCGCATGCGCGGACGCCACAAGAGCGCTAATCGTCAGATGGCGTTTTCAGCCCTGCGGCGCGGGCAGCACGTGCAGTTTCGCCGGCCAGCGCGGGGGCGGAGACCCGAACGCCATGCGGGCGTTCTCGATGATGCGCTTGCCCATCAACCGGTTGCCGACGCCGCCGACCATCGCACCGATGCCCACCGGCAGCAGCTTGCCGAACGCGATCGCCCCACGCTTGAGGGCGTAGCGCTTGACGAAGAAGCGCAACAGCCGCGAGTTCAGCTGGGACACCGCGGGCAGCGGCAGCGTCGCCGCGCCGTCACTGAGCCATGCGCCCTTGGTCCGGCCGGGACCGAGCAGGTCGGCGACCGCATGCTTGCTGTCCTCGCCGACCAGCACGGCCAACACCAGCGCGCGCCTGCGTTCCCGATGGTCGGCCGGTATGCCGTGCACCTCGGCCACGGCCAGCACGAACACCGCCGTCGCCTCGAGGAAGACCACCGTCTCACCCGCCACCGCCGAAAGTGCAACGAGCGTACCGATGCCGGGGAAGGCCGCCGCGGAGCCGACCGCCGCGCCGCTGGCCATCACGGCGGCCAGGTACTGCTTCTCCAGCCTGGTGACGATCTCGGCGGGCGTCGCGTTTGGAGCGCCGTCCCGGAGCCGCTCGACATAGGCCCGCACTGCAGGACCCTGCACGCGAGCACCGCGCTCGATGATCTCCGACAGCACACGTGCGGCGGCGCCGGGATTCTCGTCTGTGTCTCTGGTAGCAGGCAGCTGGCTCTTGGCCTTGGACCGAGCACTCATTGCTTTGCTGCCTCCTGTAATGGGCGTCCCCGTTGCCTTCAGGCTAACGGTTGTTCAACGAACGACCGAGGCGTCTTGTGCCCGGCGGTGACACCCGTCACGGGGCTGGTCCGGGAAGAAAATATTGATTTAGCGTGCTAACCATTTGCATGGCAACATCGCCCGCTGTGGACGTCAAGACACCCAGCCGCACGCGCATGATCGTGGTGCTGGGTGTCATGGTCGCGTTGGGCCCGCTGACCATCGACATGTATCTGCCCGCGCTGCCGAAGATTGCCGACGACCTCGCGGTGTCCTCGTCGGTCATCCAACTGACACTGACCGGCACGCTCGCAGGGTTGGCGCTTGGCCAATTGATCGTGGGCCCGCTGTCGGACTCGTTAGGCCGCAGACGCCCGCTGATGGCGGGCGTCGTCCTGCACATCGTGGCCTCGGTGCTGTGCATGCTCGCGCCGAACCTGGTCCTGCTTGGCCTGGCCCGCGTCCTGCAGGGCGTCGGGGCGGCCGCGGCGATGGTGGTGGCGATAGCCGTCGTCGGTGACCTGTTCGCCGATTCCGCCGCCGCGACGGTGTTGTCGCGGCTGATGCTGGTACTCGGTGTGGCGCCGGTCGTCGCTCCGTCGCTCGGCGCGGCGGTGCTGCTGCACGGGTCGTGGCATTGGGTCTTCGCCGCGCTGGTGGTGTTGGCGGGTGCGCTGCTGCTCGTGGCCGCGCTGGCGCTGCCCGAGACGCTGCCGCCGTCGCACCGCAGGCCGTTGCGGGTGCGTGGCATCGCCGCGACCTACGCCGAACTGCTGCGTGACAAGCGGTTCGTCATCCTCGTGCTGGTCGCCGGGCTCGGGATGTCGGGCCTGTTCGCCTACATCGCGGGGGCGTCATTCGTCCTGCAGGGCATCTACGGCCTCGACCAGCAGGCCTTCGCGCTGGTGTTCGGCGCGGGTGCGGTCGCGCTGATTGGCGCGACGCAGTTCAACGTCGTGCTTCTGAAGCGGTTCTCGCCGCAGGCGATCACGCTGTGGGCACTGGCGGCCGCACTGCTTGCCGGCGGGGTTTTCGTCGGCCTTTCGGTGGCCCGCGCCGGTGGGCTGGCCGGTTTCGTGGTGCCGGTGTGGGCGATTCTGGCCGCGATGGGCCTGGTCATCCCCAACGCGCCCGCCGTCGCGCTGTCCCGCCACCCCGACGCCGCGGGAACAGCGGCCGCGCTGCTTGGTGCCGCGCAGTTCGGCATCGGCGCCGCGGTGGCACCCCTGGTCGGAGTGCTCGGCAACGACGAGTTGGCGCTGTCGGTCGTGATGGCGGTGAGCGCCCTTCTCGCACTTCTCGCGCTGCTCGCCGTCGGCGTCTCGACCAGTGAGGACGCCGACGACATCGCTGTGGAGGACGCCGTCGCCGATCCGGCGTAGTTGTCGCGGCCGACATCCGCCCGTACCGTCAGAGCAAATTGCTGCTGATCTGCAGACGCGCGCAGGTCAGGTCGCTGCGAAGCTTCGTAAAGTCGTTACGAACAGGCCGATTGGTGGCGTCGGGCCGCAGAACTCGACACCATCGATAGCAGCCGAGACGAGGTGGGGATATGACCACGGCGCCGCGAGGCCGGCCTGCGGGTGGGGCCGCGCCGGTCGTCGACCCGTGGCGTGCGCTCTGGGCCATGATGGTCGGCTTCTTCATGATCCTCGTCGACGCGACGATCGTGTCGGTCGCCAACCCGTCGATCATGGAGAAGCTGGGCGCGGGCTACGACGCCGTGATCTGGGTGACCAGCGCCTACCTCCTCGGCTTCGCGGTGCCGTTGCTGCTCGCCGGTCGCCTCGGTGATCGCTACGGGCCGAAGAATCTCTATCTGCTCGGCCTGACGGTGTTCACGGGCGCATCACTGTGGTGTGGCCTGTCCGAGACGATCGGAATGCTGATCGCCGCCAGGGTCGTGCAGGGGGTCGGGGCCGCGCTCCTCACCCCGCAGACCCTGTCGACGATCACCCGCATCTTCCCCGCCGAGCGGCGCGGGGTGGCGATGAGCGTCTGGGGCGCCACCGCCGGGGTCGCCACCCTCGTCGGGCCACTGGCCGGGGGGGTGCTCGTCGACGGGCTCGGCTGGCAGTGGATCTTCTTCGTCAACGTGCCGATCGGTGTCATCGGGCTCGGGCTGGCTTTCTGGTTGGTTCCGGACCTCCCCACGGAGAAGCACGGCTTCGACCTGCTCGGCGTCGCGCTGTCCGGCGTCGGCATGTTCATGGTCGTCTTCGCCCTGCAGGAAGGGCAGTCACACGACTGGGCGTCGTGGGTGTGGGGCACGCTGGCCGGTGGAGTGGGCTTCATGGCCGCGTTCGTCTTCTGGCAGCAGGCCAACCGCAACGACCCGCTGGTTCCGCTTGACATGTTCCGCGACCGCGACTTCAGCCTGTCCAGCCTCGGCGTCGCGACCATCGGCTTCGTCGTCACTGCGATGATCCTGCCGGTGATGTTCTATGCGCAGGCCGTGTGCGGCCTGTCGCCGACACGTGCGGCGCTGCTGACCGCGCCGATGGCGATCGCCTCCGGTGTGCTCGCGCCGTGGGTCGGCAAAATCGTCGACCGGCACCACCCGCGGCCGATCATCGGGTTCGGCTTCTCGATGCTGGCCATCGCAATGACGTGGTTGTCCGTCGAAATGACACCGACCACGCCGATCTGGCGAATCGTGTTGCCGCTGACCGCGACTGGCATCGGCATGGCGTTCATCTGGTCGCCGTTGGCGGCGACCGCGACGCGAAATCTGGCCTCGGACGTGGCGGGCGCCGGTTCCGGTGTGTACAACGCCACCCGGCAGGTGGGTTCGGTGCTGGGCAGCGCCAGCATGGCGGCCTTCATGACGACGCGGATCAGCGCCGAGATGCCGCTGGCCGCCGACGGGCCAGGCGGCGAAGGCTCGGTCACTCAACTGCCCGGCTTCCTTCACGAACCCTTCGCCGCCGCGATGTCCCAGTCGTTGTTGCTGCCGGCGTTCGTCGCGCTGTTCGGCGTCGTCGCGGCAATGTTCTTGCTCGGCTTCGCTCCGGCCGCACAGGAGCCTCGGCGGCCCGACCCCGTCGACGAGTATTGGGACGACGGCCATTACGTCGACGACGACCACTACGTCGAGTTCACCGTGATGCACGACGATCCCGAGCCGGTTGCCGTAGCACCAGTCGCCTCGGCCGCCCCGGTAGCCCCCGTCGTTCCTGTCCCACCCGCCGCCGACGTCCGCCCCATCGACGACGAGGGTGACACCGAGCCGCTGGCGACACGAAATGATCATCTGCGCACGCCTCCCGCGGACACCTGGCATGACGAGCCGGTCGAGGCATGGCACTCCCTACTGGGGGACAACGAACCCGAGCCGGCGACGATGCCGCCGTTGGTTCACGCACCGCCCGTGGTGCCCGCGCCGCCCGTCGAGCACACCCCCGCGTATGAGCCGAGCGCACCACCCGACGAGCCGACGGAGCCGCCGGCCTACCGGCGTGAGCCGGTCGGCAGCCTGTTGGACTATCTCGCCGATGTGCCTCCGCCCAGCCCGTCGGTGGAGCCGATCGGGTTCGCCCACAACGGTTTCCATACTGACGACGAGCACCGGTTCCAACCGCTCAGCCGGTTCCAACCGCTCAGCCGGTTCGAGGCGCGAGAGGAGCCGCAGGCGCACTCCGAGCCGCAGAAGCCGGACATTCTCAGCCCCGACTACCCGCTGGACATCGGCAGCCACGCTCGGTACGAGAGCCCGGACGAGGCCGGCCTCGAGCGGCCGTCGCGCCACGGGCTGGCCGATGACGAGCCCACGTCCAACGGCAGGCATTCGCGCGCCGAACCCGACGACGCGTCGAGCCGCGGGCGGCATTACCGGCGCGACTAGTCGAACAGCACGGCCGCGTTGAGGTATCCGGCAGGGTCGAACGCCGTCTTGACCGCCCGCATCGCGGCGATGTCGGCATCCGTGCGGGACATGCCGACGTAGTCGCGTTTGCGGCTGCCGACACCGTGCTCCGAGCTGACGTTGCCGCCGCACCGGGCGATCAACGCCATCATCGCCGAATACAGCGCGGCCTCGCGCGCACCGTCGAGCGCACAGCGCAACACGTTGAGGTGCAGGTTGCCCTCGCCGATGTGGCCGAACAGCACAGGGATTGCCTCGGGCGCGTGCTCGGCGATCAACTCGCCGGATTCGCGCGCGAACGTCGCGATCGCCGACAAGGGCAGCGACACATCGAATTTCAGCGGCGGACCGTAGATGCCGAGGATCTCGGCGACCGATTCGCGAACCTGCCACAGCCGCTGCTGTGCGTTGACGTCGACACCGACGGCGGGCTCGCCGGTCAGCCGTGCCTGTTCCAGCGCATCGGCAAGCTGTTCGGTCTGGTCGGTGTCGGCGGCGAGCTCGATGAGCAGCAGCCAGGCGCCCTCGACCGGCGCGGCCACCCCGAGACGCTCGGCGGTCAGTGCGCTGGCGCGGGCGTCGATCAACTCCAGCGCGGCGATGCCGTCCATGTCCCGAAACTCACGGCCCGCCTCGACGAGATCATTGAGATCGCCGAAGCCGCAGACCGCGGTCACCCGGTGCGTCGGAGTGGGGTGCAGTCGCAGGTCCAGTCCGGTGATCACGCCCAACGTGCCCTCGGCGCCGACGAACAGAGACGCCAGATCGTAGCCGGTGTTGTCCTGCCGAACTTGGCTGTGCCGCTGCACGATTGAGCCGTCGGGCAGCACCACGTCCAGCCCCAGAATCTGCTCGCCCATGTTGCCGTAGCGCACGGTGCGCAGGCCGCCCGCGTTTGTCGACGCCATGCCGCCGACGGTGGCGGAGTCCCGCGCGGCGATGTCGACGCCGAACACCAGGCCCGCCTTGGTCGCCGCGCGCTGCACGTCGGCCAGCGTCACGCCGGCACCGACCTGGATGCGCCGCTCGACGGCGTCGACGTCACCGATGTCGGTCAGCCGTTCGGTGGAGAGCAGCACGTCGTCGTGCTCGGGCACCGTGCCCGCCACCAACGACGTGCGTCCGCCCTGCACGGTGACGTGAACGCCGGCTTCACGGCACGCGCGCAGCACCGAGGCGACCTCCTCGGCGGTGCCCGGCCGCACGAGCACGCTGGCGCGCCCGCGGTAGCGACCGGTGTGATCGAGGCTGCGGCCTTCGAGCACGTCGGGATCGGCGCTGACCTGTGCGGCGCCGACGATCGCGGCCAGCAGGTCGGTCAGCGTTTCGGTCACCCCGTGGGTCTATCACACGGCGCGAGCGACAGGAACGCGCCCAATTCGATCAGGCGGTCCGGCGTCGTCGGCAGGTAGTCGGTCAGTGTCGGGGAACGGACGATGACGCTGGCGTACTTGGCCCGGCTCACCGCGACGTTGAGCCGATTCCGGTTGAGCAGGAACCCGATTCCGCGCGGCACGTCGTCGATGGAGGACGCCGTCATCGAGACGAACACGACCGGTGCCTGCCTGCCCTGGAACTTGTCCACCGTGCCGACGTCGACGGCGGCGTATCCCGCCGCGTCGAGGTGCTCGCGCAGCAGGATCACCTGCGCGTTGTAGGGGGCGACGACCAGCACGTCCTCCTGACGCAGGCGGCCGGTGCCGTGTTCGTCTGTCCAGTCCGACTCCAGCAGGTGTCCGATCTCGGCGACGATCGCGGCCGCTTCCTCGGGGCTGCTCGTCGAGTTGCCGTCGTGCGCGACGACGAGCTCCCGCACGCCGGGCGGATGACCGTCGAGTCGGCGCACGGCGGTGTGGCTTTCCTCGGAACGGAGCCTGCCCTCGTAGGACAACCGCGACACCCGCTCGCACACCGCGGGATGCATCCGGTAGGACCGATCCAGGAAGTAGCCGAACTGCGAGGGCAGCGTGCGGTGGTCCTGCACCAGCCAGCCGAGTGCCGACGCATCGACCGGCTCGGGGTGATGGCCCTGACTGACCTGCGGGAGCTGCTGCGGGTCGCCGAGCAGCATCAGGTTCCTGGCCGCCCGAGCCACCGCAATGGTGTTGGCCAGACAGAACTGGCCTGCCTCTTCGACCACCAGGAGGTCGAGGCTGGCCGCATCCACGCGGGCGTCGTTGGCGAAATCCCATGCGGTGCCGCCGATTACGCATCCCGCGTTGGCGGTGATGAAGGCGGCGTAGTCGTCCTTGTCGATCGACTGCCACGCGACGCCCGCGGGGGAGTCCTTCTTGGCGATTCGCGCCGGGTCGACCTGCGCACCGATCAGGTCTCGAAAGAGGTTCTCCACCACCGCGTGTGACTGCGCGACGACGCCGACGCGCCACCGGTGGTCGTTGACCAACGCGGCGACGATCCGTGCCGCGGTATAGGTCTTGCCCGTGCCCGGCGGCCCGTGCACGGCGACGAACGAGTTGTCGAGATCGAGCACGGCGGCGGTGATGTCCTCGGCGGTGTCACCGGTGTGCGGCAGCGGCGCCCTGGTGCGGGTGCGCGGGGGCCTGCGCAGCAGGATGTCGACGATCGCGGTGTCGGGTAGCGCGGGCAGGCAGGCGCAGACCTCTGCGGCGGCCGTGTCGATCGACTCGCGGAGCTTCTTCGTGCCGACGATCGATCGTGGGGTCAGTGCGAACGGCAGCTGCGTCGAAGGGGCCGTCGGCGGGCTCGCGCTCGCAAATGGTGACTTCGGTCGGGAGGGTCGGATCGTCGATGCCGATGATCTCGGCGTTGCCCGCGCCGCGCCGGTCCGGATTGTCGGCGAGGCCCGACGGCGACGGCGGGTTGTAGAGCGCGAACACGTCGGTCTTGAGGTCGCCGGCCTCCAGCGCGCCGGTGAGCGTGACCCAGCGCTGATTCTTCCTCGCACGCGACGACGGCAGATGCCAGTCCTTGACGACCTCAGCCTTCTCGGCGAGGAACACGTCGCTGGTGTCACCCCACTCGTCGACCGGGTTGTTCAGCCGGTCGAAGTGCGCCCACCAGAACGGTTTGTCCTCGCGCCGGTGATATCCGCGTGCCGCCGCCATCATCGCGACGGCCGTCTGCTCGGGTGTGCGGGCATCGACGCCGTCGCCTGCGAACGACATCAGGGTGCGCGCCAGTTCGTCGGTGTCCTCAACCGATACACCGGCCGCGACAGGCTGCGGGCCCAGAGGCGGCACGCTGGATTCGATCGCGATCTTGCATCAGCCAGTCGCGCAGCCGGTGCGTCGACCGGCAGTCGTAGCGGTTGTACTCCTCGATCTCCTTGAGCGCGATCTCCGCCTCGTCGCTGCGCCCTTCGGTGCGCAGGTCGGAGTAGCGGGCGTAGGCGTTGATCGAGTCGGCGGCGGTGGTGACGTCGCCGGTGCGCAGCTCGTTGCCCATGTAGAGCGGCTCGAGTGACTTCAAGCTGTAGTTGTCCGCACCGACTCGAATGCACTTGCGCACCAACGGAAACAGGTCGACGAGGACGCCGTTGCGCAGCAGGTCGTCGACCTCGTCCTCGCCGACGCCGTAGCGGCCGGCAAGCCGCAGCAGCGCCGTCTTCTCGTAGGGCGCGTAGTGGTAGATGTGCATGTTCGGGAAGCGCTTGCGACGCTTGCGAACCATCTTCAGGAAGTCGACGAGGGCAGCCCGCTCGCTCTCCCGGTCGTGCGCCCACAGCGGCCGGAACGTGCCGCCGACCTCGAGCACGCCCCACAGGTACTCCAGGCCCCAGTCGCGGCCGTCGGCCGTCCACAGCGGGTCGCCCTCGAAGTCGAAGAACAGGTCGCCCTTGTCGGGGTCGGGCAGAAGGTTCAGCGGCTGGGTGTCGGTGACCTCGTACGGCGGCTTGCCGTCGACCCTGGGCGCGGTCTGCAGCCGGGCCTGCGCGGTGAGCGCGGCGACGGTTCTGGCGGGCAGCTCGTCGACCGGCCCGTCGTGCTGCGCCAGGTCCGTCATCGAGGTGATTCCTGCGTCGATGAACCGGGCGCGCTGGCTGGCCCGCATCCCCGCGACGAGCAGCAAGTCGTCGTGCTCGCGAACCTGGATGGTGCACTCCGGGCAGCGCAAGCAGGCGCGGACGTGCTCGTCCTCCCAGCTGACCGCCCTGCCGCCGGCCAGGTGGCCGTCGAGCAGGCGTTCCAGCTCCACCCGCCGCGGCCGGTACACGGGCACCAACTCGTCGACCCGGTATCCGACGGTGGCCGTGTCACCCAGCACCAGCTCGACTTCGTCGGAAACGGGCACACCCGCGGCGGCGAGGGTCTCCGCGTACGCGGCGAGCTGCAACAGCGCCTCGACCTTCACCGACCGCGCGAGCTTGGTGTCGCGCAACCGGTAGCGCTCACCGTCGAACACCAGGAAGTCGGCGAAACCGACGAACCGGCCGTCGAACATGGCCGCCTGGTAGATCACCGGGGCCCGCCGCTGCGCCGCCCGCAGGGTGGCGTCGGCCGCCGCCGTCAACCCCGCGACGGTGTAGTCGGGCCGACCGATGACGGCCACCGTGCCCTCGGCCGTCGAGCGCAGCTCGTCCAGGTGGCGCTGCTCGTGCTCGCCACCGAGTTTGGCCGTGCGGGCGAGCAATTCGTCTTCGACGGCGACCGGCGGCCCCCAGTCGAGCCGGGCGTCGAACGAGCGCAGCAGCGCGTACTCGCAGCGGGCGGCGGCTGCGAGGTCGGAGGCGCTGTAGATCACTCGATCGTCGACGACGAACACGTGCCCAACTGTAGGCCCGTAGCCCGACACCGAATCCCCGCGAAACGGTCAGCCGGGCGTGTTGCCGATCAACTCGACGCCCGCGCCGTTCCAGCGGAACTTCACCACGCTGTCCAGCCCCGGCGTGCCGTTGGAGTAGACGAGCGCGACCGTGTCACCCGTGGTGGCCGACTGCTCGATGCCGTTGAAGCCGTACGTGTCGGGCACCCCGGTCGGGATGAACTTGCCGAGGTGGAACAGCACGGCGCGGGTGTTGGGGTTCTCGGCGTTGGTGTTGGCCTTGACGATGATCGCCGACAGCGGGGCGCACTCGTTGTATGTGCCCGCCAGCGGCTCGGGACTCCAGGCCTGCCCGCTGCGCGGGTCGCGCGGCAGCTCGGAGACGGTCTTGGCGATCTCGGGGGCCGCCAGGTTCACCGCGCACGGGTCGGGCGCAGCCGTGCTGGGTGCGGCGGTTGTGCGTGACGGTGCTGGCAGGGCGGTCGCGGCGGGAGCGGCGGTGGTGGTGCTCGCTTCCGGAGTCTTGGAGACCGTCGAGTCGCTCGCGCCGCAACCGGCCAGCAGGGCGACGCCCGCCGCCGCGGCGGTCAGGACCCATTTCACAGTTGGGCACCGTACCGCCATCTCGTGCATCGACCCGGCAGGCGGCACGGCGGGTCGGAACGATGCAGGCAACTAGACTGACAACCCGATGACACCGCCCGATACCGACGCGCCCGATGCGCCACCCACATTCGCCGACCTGCAGATTCACCCCGCTGTGCTGCAGGCCGTAGCCGACGTCGGTTACGAAACGCCCTCGGCGATTCAGGCTGCGACCATCCCGCCCATGATGGCGGGCTCCGATGTCGTCGGTCTCGCGCAGACCGGCACCGGCAAGACCGCGGCGTTCGCGATCCCGATCCTGTCCAAGATCGACACGTCGAGCCGCATCACCCAAGCGCTGGTGCTGGCACCGACCCGGGAGTTGGCACTGCAGGTCGCGGAGGCGTTCAGCCGTTACGGCGCGCATCTGCCCGTGAACGTGCTGCCGATCTACGGCGGCTCTCCGTACGGCCCGCAGATGGCCGGCCTCAAGCGCGGCGCCCAGGTCGTCGTCGGAACTCCCGGCCGGGTCATCGACCACCTCGAGAAGCGCACCCTCGACCTTTCTCACCTCGACTACCTGGTGCTCGACGAGGCCGACGAGATGCTCCAGATGGGCTTCGCCGAGGACGTCGAACGCATCCTCGAAGGCACGCCCGAGTACAAGCAGGTGGCGCTGTTCTCGGCGACCATGCCGCCCGCCATCCGCAAGATCACCAACAAATACCTGCACGACCCGGTTCAGGTAAAGGTCGATTCCAAGACCGCGACCGCCGACAACATCTCGCAGCGCTACATCCAGGTCTCCGGGCATCGGAAGATGGACGCACTCACCCGGCTGCTCGAGGTCGAGCCGTTCGAGGCGATGATCGTGTTCGTCCGCACCAAGCAGGCCACAGAAGAGGTCGCGGAGAAGCTGCGCGCCCGAGGGTTCTCCGCGATGGCCATCAACGGCGATATCGCGCAGGCCCAGCGCGAGCGGACCATCGCCTCACTCAAGGACGGAAAGCTCGACATCCTGATCGCCACCGACGTCGCGGCGCGTGGTCTCGACGTCGATCGCATCTCGCACGTGCTCAACTACGACATCCCGCACGATCCGGAGTCCTATGTGCACCGGATCGGGCGCACCGGCAGGGCCGGGCGATCGGGCGCCGCGCTGCTGTTCGTCACGCCCCGGGAACGGCACCTGCTGAACTCCATCGAGCGGGTCACCCGGCAGAAGCTCGTCGAGTCACGGCTGCCGTCGGTCGACGACGTCAACGCCCAGCGGGTGGAGAAGTTCCGGGATTCGATCACCACCGCGCTCAATGCGCCCGGAATCGACTTGTTCCGCAAGCTGATCGAGGGCTACGAACGCGATAACGACGTCTCGATGACCGATATCGCGGCGGCGCTGGCGCTTCAGAGCCGCGATGGCGAAGAGTTCCTGATGACCGAGCCGCCGCCGGAGAAGCGGCGCGAGCGCCCCGACCGGGGCCAGCGCGAAGACGGGCCGCCTGGAAAGCGGCGAGAGGTCCGCGGCGACCTCGCCACGTACCGCATCGCCGTCGGCAAGCGGCACAAGGTCATGCCCGGTGCCATCGTCGGCGCCATCGCCAACGAGGGTGGTCTTCACCGAAGCGATTTCGGGCACATCTCCATCCGGCCCGAGTACTCGCTGGTCGAATTACCTGCGAAGCTGTCCAAGGAGACGCTGAAAGCCCTTGCGAAGACTCGGATTCAAGGTCAGTTGATCGACCTAAAACCCGATCGCGGGCCGAAGAAGCCTCATCACAAATCCAAATGACCGTTTCCAGGGGCGTCGAAGGCTCAGAGGCCCAAGGCGGACTCGAATCGGTCGGTGCGCCCGAGCGGGTGGCATCGCTCACCGGGATCCGCGCCGTCGCCGCGATTCTGGTGCTGGCAACACACGCCGCCTACACCACGGGCAAGTACACGCACGGTTATGCGGGTCTCCTCTACGCCCGCATGGAGATCGGGGTTCCGATCTTCTTCGTCCTGTCCGGCTTCCTACTCTTCCAGCCATGGGTGAAAGCGACTGCGGCGGAGAGCGATTGGCCATCGGTTCGCCGCTATGCCTGGCACCGGGTGCGGCGGATCATGCCCGCATACGCGGTCACCGTGGTCGTGGCCTACGCGGTCTACCACTTTCGGCACGCCGGGCCGAACCCCGGCCACACCTGGATCGGCTTCCTGCGCAACCTGAGCCTGACCCAGATCTACACCGACCAGTACATGTACTCCTATCTCCACCAGGGCCTGACTCAAATGTGGAGCCTGGCCGTGGAGGTCGCGTTCTACGTCGTGCTGCCGCTGCTGGCTTGGCTGTTGCTGGCGGTGCTGTGTCGCCGCCGCTGGCGACCCTGGCTGTTGCTCGGCGGCCTGGTGCTCTTGACCGCGGCGACGCCTGCGTGGTTGATCTTCGTCCACACCGTCGACGGGTTGCCCGACGGGGCGCGCCTGTGGCTACCGACATACCTGATCTGGTTCGTCGGCGGCATGCTTCTCGCGGTCCTCGCGGTGATGGGTGTCCGCTGCTACGCATTCGCGGTGTTACCCGTCGCGGTGGTGAGCTACTTCATCGCCTCGACACCGATCGCGGGGGAACCGACGACGTCCCCCTATGCCTTGGCGCCTGCGATATGGAAGGCGGTCTTCTACGCCGTGATCGCGACGCTGGCGGTCGCGCCGCTGGCGCTGGGTGACCGGGGCTGGTATGCGCGGCTGCTTGCCAGCCGTCCGATGGTGTTCCTCGGCGAGATCTCCTACGAGATCTTCCTGATCCATCTGCTGACGATGGAGATCGTGATGGTCGAGATTCTGCATTTTCACATCTACACGGGCTCGATGCCCATGCTCTTCGTGGCCACGTTCATCGTGACGGTTCCGCTGGCCTGGCTGCTGCACCGCTTCACCCGGGTGCGCTCTTCGTAGGTCCCGCGAAACGGAATTCCAGCAGGCCTTCACGCGCATTTTCGCTGCTGGAATTCCGTCTCGCGGTTTTGTTGCTCGCGTCAAAAACACACGGCCGTCGACGGCCCTCAATAGGCTGGCGGTCTCGGACCCGAGAAATGTGGCCCGAGAAAGCCGAGAGGACCTTCATGCCCAGCTCGTCAGCTCAGAACAACGGCCAGTCGGACGCAGCGGGGGGTGACGTCCGGCGCGATATCCTGCCGATTCCCGACCGTCAGCATGTCGGTCTGACGACTTACGACGCCAGAGACCCAAACACGAAGTACCCACCGATCACAACGTTGCGGCCGCCGGAGGGCGCACCCAACGTGCTGATCGTATTGATCGACGACGTCGGCTTCGGCGCGTCGTCGGCCTTCGGCGGGCCCTGCAACACACCCACTGCCGAGCGCTTGGCTGCCGGCGGCGTCAAGCTCAACCGGTTTCATACCACCGCTCTGTGTTCACCGACACGCCAAGCCCTGCTGACCGGCCGCAACCACCACTCGGTCGGCATGGGCGGTATCACCGAGATCGCCACGTCGGCGCCCGGCTATTCCAGCGTGCGGCCGAAGGACAAGGCACCGATTGCGGAAACTTTGCGGCTCAACGGTTATTCGACGGCTCAGTTCGGCAAGTGCCATGAGGTGCCGGTGTGGGAAGTCTCGCCCGTCGGGCCATTCCACCAGTGGCCCACCGGTTCGGGATTCGAACACTTCTACGGATTCATCGGCGGCGAGGCCAACCAGTACTACCCCGGGCTTTTCGAGGGCACGACACCGGTCGAACCGGAGAAGACGCCCGAGGAGGGGTACACCCTAAACGAGGACCTGGCCGACCGCGCCATCACCTGGGTTCGTCAGCAGAAGGCGCTGGCTCCCGACAAGCCTTTCTTCATGTATTACGCGCCCGGCGCGACCCATGCCCCGCACCACGTGCCAGCTGAGTGGTCCGACAAATACAAGGGCAAGTTCGACCAAGGCTGGGATGTACTGCGCGAGCAGATACTGGAAAAGCAGAAGGAGCTGGGCGTGGTACCCGGCGATGCAGAGCTGACCCGCAGGCATAACGAGATCCCGGCGTGGGACGACATGCCCGCCGAGCTGAAGCCAGTGCTGGCACGCCAGATGGAGATCTACGCAGGATTCCTCGAGCAGACTGACTTCCACGTCGGCAGGTTGATCGACGCAATCGATAACCTTGGGGCGCTTGAGGATACGCTGATCTATTACATTATCGGCGACAACGGCGCATCCGCGGAGGGCACACCGAACGGTTGCTTCAACGAGATGACCACGCTCAACGGTATGCCGGGCATCGAGACCACCGAGTTCCTGCTGTCCAAGATCGACGACTTCGGCACCCCCGACGCCTACAACCACTACGCGGTCGGGTGGGCGCATGCGCTCTGCGCCCCGTACCAGTGGACCAAGCAGATCGCGTCGCACTGGGGTGGCACCCGCAATGGCACGATCGTGCACTGGGTTAACGGAATTGCGGATAAGGGCAAGAACCGCAACCAGTTTCATCATGTCATCGACGTCGCACCGACCATTCTCGAGGCTGCCGGGCTACCAGCGCCGACGGTGGTGAACAGCATCCAACAGGCGCCGCTCGAGGGTCACAGCATGATGTCGACGCTGCGTAGCGCCGAAGCGCCGGAGAACCACAACGTCCAGTACTTCGAGATGTTCGGCAATCGCGGCATCTATCACGATGGTTGGACAGCGGTGACCAAGCACCGCACCCCGTGGTTGTTCGACAGCTCGCCGCTGGACGACGACGTATGGGAACTGTATGCGCCCGAAGACTGGACGCAGGCCCACGACCTGGCGGCCGAGAACCCACAGAAACTCGCTGAGCTGCAACGCCTTTGGCTGATCGAGGCGGTGAAGTACAACGTTGTCCCGCTGGACGACCGGTCCGTCGAACGGTTCGACGCCGATATCGCCGGGCGGCCGAAGCTGATCACCGGCGACACACAGACACTGTTCTCGGGAATGCGGCTGCTGGAGAACTGTGTGGTCAACATCAAGAACAGGTCGCACTCGGTGACTGCGCGCATCACTGTGCCCGACGGCGGGGCGGCCGGCGTCATCGTCACCCAGGGCGGGGGCGTGGGTGGCTGGTGCCTCTACGCTCACGAGGGCAGGCTGAAGTACTGCTACAACTTCTTCGGAATCGAGCACTACTACGTCACGGCCAAGGACCCCATCCCTGCAGGCGAGCACGAGGTCCGCATGGAGTTTGCTTACGACGGAGGCGGTTTGGGCAAGGGCGGCGACGTCACGCTCTTCTACGACGGGACGGCCGTCGGTTCCGGCCGAGTCGAGCAGACCGAGCCGATGGCCTTCTCGTGTGACGAAGCGTGTGACGTCGGTTCGGACACCGGCTCTCCGAGCTCACCCGATTACGGCGCACACGGGAACAAGTTCACCGGCACGATCGACCGGGTGATCATCGACATCGGGCAGGACAGCCACGATCACCTGGTCACCGCGGAGGACAAACTCAACATCTCGATGTCTCGGCAGTAGCGGCTAACCCGCCGCGTCTTGGGTCGTCGGCACCACCATCGGGACGACGAACTGCTCGATCATCGCCCGCTCGTCCGCCTCGTCGTGCCCGGGGAACACCAGCAGCGACGTCATCACCCGCACCAGCCAGCGCGCCTTGCGCTCGACGACCTCGGGGTCGTCGGGCGCCATCGAGATCAGGAATGCCTCGGTGAGCGCCTTGATCACCTGCGACTGCTCGGCGATCTCCGCGCCGATCGGCCGCTGCGCGGTGGCGAACCACGATGACAGCGCGGGGCTTTCGCGGACATTGCGCAGTGACGACACCATGCCTTCGGTGAGCCGCTCGCGTGGCTCGTCGACCCCGGTGAGCTGTTCGGACATCTGGTGGAACAGCCGGTAGCTCTCGCGGTGCACGTACGCGGTGTACAGCGCTTCCCGGTTCTCGAAATAGCGGTACAGGGTCGCGCGCGAACACCCTGCGGCCTTGGCGATTTCGTGCATGCCGACGGTTGCGGCGTTCTGTTGGGCGAACAGCGCGTCCGCGGCGTCCAGGATGCGGTCGGCGGCCACCTCGGTGCGGCGGTCACCCAACCAGTCGTTGCCTGCCATCACGCGGTCACCCGGAACGGAACCGACAACGGTCTGCGGACGTAGCTCCCGCCTGCCCAGACCACTCCGGACAGGTCCACCTCGAACTCGGGACAGCGCGCAAGGAGTTCGGTCAGCGCGATGCGCGACTGCATCCGGGCCGCGGCCGCGCCGAGGCAGAAGTGAGCGCCGTGGCTGAACGTCATGATGTTGCGCGGGCGCCTGCGCACCTCGAGTTCGCCTGCGTCGGCGCCGTATTCACGCTCGTCGCGGTTGGCCGAGCCGTAGAGCAACAGCACCTTACGCCCTGCGGGGATCGTCGAATTGCCGATCCGCACGTCGCGGGTGGTGGTACGGGCCAGCCCCTGCACAGGTGAGGTGAGCCGCAGCAGCTCGTCGACGGCATCGGACATCAGGTCGGGATTGTTGATCAGCAGCCTGCGCTGATCCGGCCGCTGGTGCAGCAGCTGCACCGCGCCACCGAGCATGCCGGTCGTGGTGTCGTTGCCGCCGGTGACCATCGTGAAGGTGAAGGCCAGTATCGACAGCATTCCCGCCATGTCGCCGTCGGCCCCAACGCCCGCGGCGACGAGGTGCGACACCGTGTCGTCCTCGGGCTCGCGGCGGCGCCGCTCGACCAGCTGGGTGAAGTAGGCCATCATCGACGCGACCGCCTCGCCGACGGACTCGATCGCCCCGACGATCCCGCCGTCCTGGGTCTGGGCGGCGACGATGGCTTCGGTCCAGCCGTCGAACTGCTGGCGGTCCTCCTCGGGGACGCCGAGGTAGTGCGCGACGACCATGGACGGCAGTGGCTTGAACAACTCGCCGACGATGTCACCACCACCGTCGGCCCGCAGCCGCTCCAGTCGCTCGATCACGAACTGTCGCACCGCGGGCTCGACGGTCTCCACCTGACGCGGCGTGAAGCCGCGGGACACCAGCTTGCGGAATTCGGTATGCGTCGGCGGGTCCTGCATCACCATCGGCGGGTTGTCGGCAAGGCCGATCATTTCCAGCTCGCCGTAGTTGACCGTCAGGCCCTGCGCCGACGAGAAGGTCTCGTTGTCGCGGGCGGCGTTCCAGATGTCGGCATGCCGGGACAGCACCCAGTAGTCGTGATTCGGGTTCTCCTCCGGGACGACGTGGTGAACCGGGTCCTTGTCGCGAAGCGCCTGATACATCGGCCACGGGTCGGCCCAGGTGTCCGCGTTGGCGAGGACGAATCGGGCCGGAGTGCGGTGAGACAGAGTGGCGGTCATGTCTTATGGGTACGACACAACCGCATACCCTGTCAACAGGGCACAGCGAATTGGCATCAAATGGCGGCGCCGGGGTTCAGGATGCCCTCGGGGTCCAGCGCCTGCTTGATGCGGCGGTTGAGCTCCATCGCCTCGGGTCCGATCTGGCCCTCCAGCCAGGGCCTTTTCAGCCTGCCGACGCCGTGCTCGCCGGTGATGGTGCCACCGAGTCCGATCGCCAGATCCATGATCTCGCCGAACGCGCGGTCGGCTCGCTCGGCCATCGCCGCGTCGGATGGGTCGTACACGATCAGCGGGTGGGTGTTGCCGTCACCGGCGTGGGCGATCACCGAGATCATCAAGTCGCGGTCGGCGGCGATTCGCGCCACGCCGCCGACGAGGTCGCCGATCCGCGGCAGCGGCACGCCGACATCCTCGAGTAGCAGTGTGCCCTTGGCCTCCACCGCGGGAATCGCGAAGCGCCTTGCCGCGACGAACGCCTCGCCCTCGTCGGGGTCGTCGGTGGAGAAGACGTCGGTCGCGCCCTTCTCGCTGAAAATGCCCGCGATCCTCTCGGCGTCCTCGGCCGCCGACCGGCCGCGTTCGTCGGAGGCGGCGAGCAGCATCGCGGCCGCGTCGCGGTCAAGGCCCATCTTGAGCTTGTCCTCGACGGCGTTGATGGCCACCGCGTCCATGAACTCGAGCATCGACGGCCTCATCTGGCAGGCGACGCCGAGTACGGCATCGGTGGCCGCATCGACGGTGGCGAAGTTGGCGACCACCGTGCTGGACAGGTGCTGCTTGGGCAGCAGCCGCAGCGTGATCTCGGTGACGATGCCGAGGGTGCCCTCGCTGCCGACAAATAGCTTCGTAAGGCTAAGCCCCGCAACGTCTTTCAGTCTCGGCCCGCCGACCCGCACCGCCGTACCGTCGGCAAGCACTACTTGCAGGCCCATCACATAGTCGGTGGTGACGCCGTACTTGACGCAGCACAGGCCGCCCGCGTTGGTGGCGATGTTGCCGCCGATGCTGCAGATCTCGAACGACGACGGGTCCGGCGGATACCACAGATCATGTTGTGCGGCGGCCTTTTTCACCTCGGCGTTGAACAGGCCGGGCTGACAGACTGCGGTTCGGGTGACGGGGTCGACGGTGATGTCGCGCATCTTCTCGGTCGACAGCACGATGCAGTCGTCGAGGGCGGTGGCGCCGCCGGACAACCCGCTGCCTGCCCCGCGCGGCACCACGGGAACCCGGTGGGCGCTGGCCCACCGCATGACGGTCTGCACATGTTCGGTGGTCAGTGGCCGCACGACCGCCAGCGGCTTACCCGCCGACGGGTCGAGCGCGCGGTCCTGTCGGTATCCCTCGGTGATGGCCGGGTCGGTGACGACCATGCCCTCGGGCAGGTCGGCGACGAGGCTGTCGAGAATGCTCACTCCTTCGATGCTACGAGTGGTCACGACGGGACCATCCAGGACAGCACCGGCGAGGCCTGCAACGCGGACAAAATGCACATCAGCAACAGGAACAGCAGGCTCCACACCACGACTCGACGGAAGATGTCGCCTTCCTTGCCGTTCATGCCGACCGCAGCGGCCGCGATGGCGAGATTCTGCGGCGAGATCATCTTGCCCAGCACCCCGCCGGAGCTGTTGGACGCCGCCATCAGCACATCGGACAGCCCTGCCTGGTTGGCGGCGGTGACCTGCAGCGCGCCGAACAGCGAGTTGGCCGAGGTATCGGATCCGGTGACCGCGACGCCGAGCCAGCCGAGGATGGGCGACAGAAGGGCGAACGCTCCGCCTGCCGCCGCCATCCAGGTGCCCAAGGTGATCGTCTGGCCGGACAGGTTCATCACGAACGCCAGCGCCAGCACCGCCATCACGGTGAGAATCGCCCAGCGCAGCTGATGCAGTGTCGTGCCGTACGCCTTCACCGCCCGGGGCACCGACAGCTTGAGCACGATCGCCGTCAGCACGCCCGCGATCAGCATTTGGGTACCCGGCGTGGTGAGCAGGTTCAGGGTGAATTCGGTCAGTGTCACCGGCTTTCCCTTGGGGCTCACCACGTCGAGGCCCGGCCACTGGAACTTCACCGTCGCCTTATCGAGCAGCTTCTTGACGGCGGTGATCTGGCAGATGACGAAGACCACGATGATGATCGCGTAGGGCGCGTACGCCCTGACGACGTCGGCGCGCGAATCGGGGTGCTCGACGCGCTCGGCGAAATCGGCTGTCGGCTCGTCGGCCGCGCCACCCGCGACGACTGCGGGCTCGGTGTACGGGCGGCTCGGACGCCAGACGCGTACCAGCGCGACCACCGCGGCGGCCGACAGCAAGGAGGCGACGACGTCGGCCAGCGGCACCGAGATGAAGTTGGACGTGGCGAACTGGCCGACACCGAAAACGAGCCCGCACACGACGGCCGCGGGCCATGTCTCGCGGATGCCGCGCCAGCCGTCGACGATCGCGACCAGGACAAGGGGGACGAACACCGCCAGGATCGGTGTCTGTCGACCCACCATCGCGCCGAGGGTGTCGGCGGGCAGTTCGGTCACCTTGGCCAGCGTGAGGATCGGTGTGGCCATCGCGCCGAAGGCCACCGGTGCGGTATTGGCGACGAGTGCGAGCGCCGCAGCCTTCATCGGCTTGAACCCCAGCGCCATCAGCATCACTGAGGTGACCGCCACTGGAGTGCCGAAACCGGCCAGCGCCTCGAGCAGCGCGCCGAACGAGAATGCGATTAAAACGGCCTGGATGCGCTGGTCGTCGCTCACTCGACTGAACGAGCGACGCAGCACGTCGAAGTGCCCCGTCTCGACTGTCTGCTGGTAGACCCAGATCGCGTTGATGACGATCCACAGGATCGGGAAGAACCCGAAGGCGGCGCCTTCTGTACCCGCCAGCAGCGTCTGGCCGATCGGCATGCCGTACACGAGAACCGCGATGAGGATGGCGACGGCCAGGGATATCAGAGACGCCACCCACGCGGTCACTCTCAGGACGCCGAGCAGCACGAAAAGCAGCAGCAAGGGTATCGCCGCTACCAGCGAACTCCACGCGAGGGAATGGGCAACCGGATCGAGAACTTGCTGGTACACGAGCGAACCTCGTTGTTCGATTTGTGGTTAGCGTCACACGGGTACCCAGAGAGCGCTTTCGCTTAACGGCCTACTTGTCGGACGCGGTCTCGTGCTCCGGTGACGGGTCGCGGTCCAGGTCGCGAAGCGCGGGCAGAAACACAGCGACGACGCCAAGCAGCAGCATCGGCAGCGACAAAGCGAGGAAGGTCGCGTGCAACCCGGCGGAGTCGGCCAGCGGGCCCGCCAACACCAGGCCGAGCGGCCCCGCGGCGTAGGCGAGCGACCCCATCACGCCGACGACCCGTCCGCGCAGGTGCCGCGGCGCCCGTGTCTGCATGACGTAGTTGTAGATGGGCGCGATCGGGCCGTAGACGAAGCCGACGATCGCACACAGCACCAGGATTGTCGGCAGCGGCGGCAGAAACGCGATGATCGTCATCGCCACGCCGAGCGTCAGCACCGCCGTCAGCATGACGGTCCGCCTGCGCCAATACTTCGACATCACTGCATAACTCAGCGCGCCGACGAGGCCGCCGACGCTCAGCGCCATCAGCACCCAGCCCAGCTGTGCCGGCTCGTTGCGGTCGGTGAAATATTTGGGGAAGAGGACTGACTCCATCGGCATATAAAGGCCGGTCGCGGCGAGATCGACGATCGCCAGCGTGCGCAGCACCTTGTTGTTCCAGACAAAGCGCAACCCTTCGACGACGCCGGCCCAGACGCCCTCAGGCAGCGCATTGCGGTTCGGCGTGCCCGCGCCCTCGAGGCGAAGCGTTGCAATGGCGATGATCGACAGGACGAACGCGCCCGCGGTCACCCACATGGTGTTCACCCCGCCGAGCGTGGCGATCATCAGGCCCCCCACACCGGGCCCGACGATGTAGGCCAAGTTGAAAACGGCCTCGTACACACTGTTGGCGTGGTCCAGCGTCCAGCCGGCCCGCTCGGCGGCCTCGGGCAGCATCGTCTCGCGTGCCGTCATACCCGCGGGATCGAACAGTGCCCCGAGCGCGGCAAGGCCGGCCAGCACGGCAACGTTGACGACGTGCACACCGAAGGTCATTGCGAGCACCGGCACGGCCGCCACCGAGAGGGCGGACAGCGCGTCGGAGATCATCGAAACGCGTTTGCGCCCTAGGTAATCCACCGCCGCCCCGGCAATCAAGGTGGCCACCAGCAGGGGAATGGTTCCTGCCATCGCGACGATCGACGCGTCGAGGGCGGATCCGTTGCGTTGCAGCACCAGCCAGGGGAACGCGACGATAGTGATCCCGTTGCCCGCACCGGCCATCAGCGCGGCGAACAGGATGGTGTAGAGCGGTCCGCGCTTGCCGTTGGTCATGGGTTATCTCTTCAGGAATCTAACAGCGGCCCGGCCCGGTCGGCGAGGGATTTTGTGCCGCAGGCACAGTGGAGCGGTGAAGCTGGCCCATCCTCGCACCCGCAAGCGGTTCGACTCACCGGTTCCCCCGGGCTCTGGCTGGCCGGGCGATCCGGCGACGCGGGTCACTGCGGTGGCCGAGACCGCCGCGCAGGTGACGGCCATGGCCGACGCTGCCGAGTCCGTCGAGCAGGTCGACGCCGAGGTGTCGGTGTGCAGGGCCTGCCCGCGGCTGGTCGAGTGGCGTGAGCGCGTCGCCGTCGAGAAGCGGAAGTCGTATGCGGGGGAGCCGTACTGGGGTAGGCCTGCGCCGGGTTGGGGCGCGGCACGCCCGCGGGTGATGGTCGTCGGCCTCGCGCCCGCCGCGCACGGCGCGAACCGGACCGGGCGGGTGTTCACAGGCGATCGCTCGGGTGACTTTCTTTTCGCCGCGCTGCACCGGGCCGGGCTGGCCAACCAGTCGCTGTGCGTAGACGCCGCGGATGGCTTGGCGCTCAACGACACTCGTATCGTTGCGGCCGTGCGGTGCGCGCCGCCTGCGAATGCTCCGACTCCCGCCGAGCGCGCGACGTGTGCGCCGTGGCTGGACGCCGAGTGGCGGCTCGTCGGGGCCGACGTGCGGGTCCTGATCGCGCTGGGCGGGTTCGCGTGGCGGGCCGCGCTGGACATGGTCCGCGCGGCCGGTGGCTCGGTCGGGCGTCCGACGCCGAAGTTCGGGCACGGTGCGACGGCGCCGCTGCAGACGCCGCACGGTGAGGTGACGTTGATAGGGGTCTACCACCCGAGCCAGCAGAACACCTTCACCGGCAAGCTCACCCCTGCGATGCTCGACGACGTCTTCGGCAGGGCCGCCGAGATGGCCGGCACAGAGCGATTTCGGCGTGAAAAGTATCGCTCAGCGACAGAAATCACGCCGAAATCGCGGGAAGGCGCGCGTGATGTCCAGCGTTGAGGCTCGTATGCGGCTTTCCGTGCTCGATCTCGTACCCGTGCGCACCGACCAGTCGACGTCCGACGCGCTCGCGGCGTCCACGCAGCTCGCACAGACCGCCGACCGGCTGGGATACACCCGCTACTGGGTCGCCGAACACCACAACATGCCCTCGGTGGCGGCCACCAGCCCGCCGGTGCTGATCGCCCACCTGGCCGCGAACACCTCGCAGATCCGCCTCGGCTCCGGCGGCGTGATGCTGCCGAACCATGCGCCGCTGGCGGTGGCCGAACAGTTCGCCCTGCTCGAGGCGGCCCACCCCGGCCGCATCGACCTCGGCATCGGCAGGGCGCCCGGCTCGGATCCGCTGACGTCGTATCTGTTGCGCACGGGCGCGGGACGCGACGACAGCGACATCGACAAGTTCCCGGAATACCTCGACCACGTCGTCGCGATGATGAGCGCCAACGGAGTGCGCGTCACGATCCCGCAGCGGGACGAGTACATATTGAAGGCGACGCCGTCGGCGACATCCGAGCCGCGGATGTGGCTGCTCGGCTCGTCGATGTACTCGGCGCATCTGGCCGCGGCCAAGGGGCTGCCGTATGTGTTCGCGCATCACTTCTCCGGGCAGGGCACCGCGGAGGCGCTTGCCGCCTACCGGTCGGAATTCCGGCCCAGCGACCTCGCCCCCGAACCGGTGACCTTCCTGACCGTCAACGCAGTAGTCGCCGAAACCCATGACGAGGCAATGGCATTGCTGCTGCCGAACCTTCAGATGATGGCCCGGCTGCGCACCGGTGCGCCGTTGGGTCCGGTCGACCTCGTCGAGGACGCCGAACAGAAGCGGCTGACTCCGCAGGAGCAGGCGGTGGTGGACAGCGGACTGCGTCGAGCCGTCGTCGGCGATCCGACCGAGGCCGCCGAACAGGTGCGTGCGCTGGCCGAGGAGTTCGATGTCGACGAGGTGATGGTCCACCCGGTGGCGTCGGCCCGTCGCGATACCGACCCGGCGACCGCGCCTGCACGCGTCAAGACGTTGGAACTGCTCGCCAAAGAGCTGTTCTGATCAGGCTTTTGGCGTCAACCTGACGATCGGGATGGGCCGCCTGGTCTTCTTCTGATACTCGTTGTAAGACTTGTTGAACCTGGTGACGATCTTCCACAGTCGTTCGCGGTTCGGGTCGCCGGGCAGCACCGGTCGCGCCGTAACCGCGAAACGCCTTGGTCCGATGTTTATTTCGATGTCAGGGTTCGCCTTCAAGTTGTGGTACCAGCCCGGCGACCGCGGAGAGCCACCGTTCGACGCGACCACAAGATAGTCGTCGCCGTCCCGCGCGTAGGTCAGCGACGTGGTGCGGGCCTTGCCGGTCTTGGCGCCGACGGTATGCAGCAGCAGGCTGGGCAGCAGCATCATCCGATGGCCGATCCACCCGTTCGTCCGCTGGTAGACGGTGTCGTGGAAGCGCAGATAGCTGCCGAACGCCTTCTGAACCAGGTTCACGACGCTCCGTCCTGCGCGGCGTCGAGTTCCGCCAGCGCCTCTCGCAGTATTCGGCCGGTCCCTTCGCGATCGGGGTCGCGACGCAGCAGCATGCCTTTGGCGAAGGACAGCTTGTCGCCGGATTGCCGCGGCACCACGTGCAGGTGGATGTGGAACACGCTCTGGAACGCCGCCTTGCCGTCGTTGATGACGACGTTGTTGCCGTCGGCGTGCAGCCCGGACCGCCGCGCCGCCTTGGCGATGCGCTGCCCGATGCGCACCATGTCGGCACAGATCTCCGGCGGGGTGTCGGTCAGGTCGACACTGTGGTGCTTGGGGATGACGAGGGTGTGGCCGCGGGTGAACGGTCGGATGTCGAGGATGGCCAGGTACTCGTCGTCCTCGTAGATCCGGATCGCGGGCGCCTCCCCTGCGACGATGGCGCAGAAAACACAGGACATTCCGCCAGGCTAACCCCTCGCGAAGGCGTGATCCGCACCACCCTTTGCCCGTCAGCCGAGCGTGTTCACGCAGCTCACGCGGCGTGAACGAAACCGTTACCAAAAGTCTTGGACTGTATAGATCCTTCTCTCAGTCCCGTCTCAGTGAGTGAGTGCACAGTTTGGCTAACCACTTTGCTCCCACAGTCAAGGGAAGAAACCCACTTTATGAAGAAGCAATCGCGGTCCTCGCTGCGCCGGTCCAACCGTGCGTCGAGTCCGAACCAACCTCAGAGCCTGCAGTATTCGGGCGTCCCTCCGCAGGGCGGCTACGGCCAGCCGTACGACTGGCGCTACGCAACACAACAGCCCCGACCGTCATACGGCCCCTACAGCGCTGTGCAACAGCCTGATTCGGCGCCGACGGCGCCGATTCCCTTGGTGCGGAAGCGTTCTCGCGCCGGATTCGTGGTGGCCGGGGCCGCGGCTGTCGCACTGGCGTCCGGCGGCGTCGGCGCAGTGGCGTTGGCCAACCATTCCGACCCGTCGGCTGCCGACAGCGCGGTCACCGCCGCCACGGCAGCGGCTCCCACCCCGAAACAACCTGTCGCCGCACCGCCGTCCGGCTCGGTCGAGCAGGTCGCCGCGAAGGTACTGCCCAGCGTGGTGAAGCTGCAGATCACCATGGGACAGGGCGCCGAAGAGGGGTCCGGCATCGTGCTGAGCTCCGACGGGCTGATCTTGACCAACAACCACGTCGTCGCCGCGCTGAGCGGCCCCGCCGCCGACCAAGCGTCGGGCGCTCCTGGCGGGCAGGATGACCAGGGATTCCCCGGTCTGCAGGGACTACCAGGGCTGGGCGATGAGCCCTCACCGGGCGAGCAGGGACTGTCCGGCCGGGACGCCGAGGCCACCGTGGCATTCGCCGACGGCAAGACCGTGCCGTTCACCGTTGTCGGCACCGACCCCGCCGATGACATCGCCGTCGTTCGGGCCGAGGGTGTTTCGGGCCTGACGCCGATCACGATGGGCTCCTCGAAAGACCTGAAGGTCGGCCAGAACGTCGTGGCCATCGGATCGCCGCTTGGACTCGAGGGCACCGTGACCACGGGCATCATCAGCGCGCTGGACCGTCCGGTCAGCACCGGCGACGAGAGCACCGGCCAGCACTCGGTGATGAATGCGATACAGACCGACGCCGCCATCAACCCCGGCAACTCCGGCGGGGCGCTGGTGAACATGAACGGCGAACTCGTCGGCGTGAACTCGGCGATCGCGTCGATGGGCGGCGGAGGCGGCCCGGAATCCGCTGGCGCGCAGAGCGGCTCGATCGGTCTCGGCTTCGCGATCCCCGTGGATCAGGCCAAGCGCATCGCCGACGAGCTGGTGTCGAACGGCAGTGTCACACATGCGTCGTTGGGCGTTGCGCTGACGCAGGATCCCGGCGCGCACGGGGCGGCGGTCGCCGACGTGGTCGCCGACGGTCCGGCCGCTGCCGCGGGTCTGCCGAGCGGTGTGGTGATCACGAAGATCGACGACCGGTCGATCGACGGCGCCGACGCGCTGATCGCGGCGGTCCGTTCGAGGGCACCGGGAGACAACGTGACGCTGACGTACACGGATGCGTCCGGCGCCACTCAGACGGTGCGAGTCACGCTCGGCGAGGTGCAGACCTAGCCGGCGACGGTCAGGCGTTCTCCTTGGCCCACTCGGCCATGCGCCGGTCACGTTCGTCGGGTGAGACCTCCTCAACGCGCGTCATCACCGTCCAGCGCTGGCCGAACGGATCGAGGATGGACGCGAAGCGGTCGCCCGTGACGAACGTCTGCGCGGGTTCGCGGATCGTCGCGCCGGCCTTCTCGGCCCGCGCCACCACGGCGTCGGTGTCCTCGCAGTACAGCGCCACCGAGTGGGTCGCCGGGGCCTTCGGGTCGGGTGCGGCGATCTGGTAGTCCTCGTTGGGGTCCGACAGCTGTAGTCGGCCGGTGCCGAATTCCAGTTCGGCGTGGGCGACCGTGCCGCCGGGACCGTCCATTCGGTCGACGAGATCGGCGCCGAACACCGAAACGTAGAAGTCGATCGCGGCGGAGGCGCCGTCGATGCACAGGAACAGGGTCAGGCTGGTGTAGCCCTCCGGAATCGGTTTGACACTCATGTTCGCCAGCTTTGCAACCGGTGCCGGTGCGGGATTGGAATTTCGCGCCAGCCGCAGCGCTTCAGGCGTACAGGTCGGGCATGATTCCTCATCGGCTCGTCCCTCGCCGCCTTTGTCGTCAGGCGTAAAGCTCTTCGAATCGCTCGATCGACCGCTCGATGTCGCCCTTCACCAATCGGGCGGCGGTGGCGCCGATGGGCCCGAACAGCGGCCGTCCGCCGAGGTCGATCTTCACGGTGAAGTCGCATCCCGACGTGGTGGGTGTGACCGTCATCTTGAGGCCGTACTTGGTGCCGCCGACGCCCTCGCCGGTCACCGCCAACACAAGGGGCGCGTCGAGTTCCTTCACGGTCCAGGTGACCCGGTTGCGCATCCCCTTGACGCCTGCGACGCCGACGAGCATGGTGCCGAGTTCGAGATCGTCGGGCAGATCACTGCGCCAGCCCTGATGCATCTTGAGCCAGTCGCCGAGTGTCGAGAAGTCGGACGCGTGTACCCAGGCGTCATCCGGTGTCATCGAAAGGCTGCGGGACAGCTCGAGTTTGGCCATCTGCGAATCGTATTAGGTAGCGATTCCTGCCAACCGCCGATCAATTGCTGCCATCGGAATTAACTGTCTGACCTCGCTGTTTAGACCAGCAGAGGGCACAGAAGAGAGCCCACAGAGATACGAAGAAGGCACTGAAATGAAGAAGTTCGGATTCGCTTCCATCGCCGCAACCGGACTGGCGGCCGCAATCCTCGGCTTCGCCGCCCCGGCCCAGGCCGACGTCATCCACCACGACTGGATCCACCAGATCCAGCAGCAGGTGAACGTGCCGCAGGTCGACATGACCGTTCAGCACAGCCGCTGACGACGACATAGGAAAGAGGGCATCCGAAACGGGTGCCCTCTTTTTTGTGCGCTGGAGTCCGCTAGGCAGGGGGCAGCGCGTCCGCTCCGCCGATGCACCGCATGCTTGCGGTGCTCTGCCAGGTCACACCGTCGGGGCGCTCACCGGTCAGCGCCCCGGTCGCCTGGTCGATCACGCCGGTGTAGTGCAGGACCTTTCCGTTGTCGAAGCCCACGCCGAAGGCGACGGTCATGCCATCGCTGCCGCCCTCTCCGGTCCCGCGCCACAGCGCGCCCTTATTGGGGGGGATGGCGACGGCCGGTCCGCCGACGCCGCGTCCGGCGGTCGCCACCGTCACCGTCCAGCCGTCGCTCTGCAACAGCCTCAACGACGGCCCGAACTCCCAACCCGAGGGACAGTCGACGGCTGCGTTGCCGACGGGGGCGGCGACAAGGGCGACGGAGATCAGAGTCGCCACGGCCAGTGAGCAAGACCTGATCGCAGAGGGTGCGCATGACATAGGGATAGAGATTAGGGCAGGAGGTCCTGCGGGTCATCGGTTTGCCCGACCGGTCGGCTCGCTTCGTACTGTGGACGGCGTGGGCGCGCAGGAAGAAGAACCGCAGGCCGCGCCGGTGCGCGGGGTGGTCGGCCGTGCCGCGTCCACCCCGTTGTTCGACCTCGACCGGTGGGCACCGTCGGAGGCCGCCGGCCGCTTCGTCGAACACTTCTGGTCGGTGAGCTGGGACCTGCGCGGTCGCGAGCCGCTCGCCAACACGGTGATCACATTCCCGTCGATGCACATCACTCATGAATGGGGAAGTGATTCGCCGCGGCACGGGTATTCGCTACCGAACACGCTCGTGCACGGTGTCGTCGAGCGCGTTTTCTGCACCACCATCGGCGCGCGCGGCACCGTCGTCGGCGCGCGGTTCCTGCCCGGTGGGTACACCGCGCGGTTCTGCCGCGACGCGGCGGATCTGACCGGACGAATCGAGCCTGTCGACGCCGACTTGTTCGGCGCACCAATACATCTCGAGGACGACGTGGTGTCGGCGGCCGCAGGCCTGGACGACGCGATCGCACAGCACACGGACGACACGGATCCGACGTACACATCGCTCACCGCACTAGTGGACCGGATTCGCGACGACGACCGCCTGCACCGGGTGGAGCAGGTGATGGCGCTGTCGCCGTGAAGTGCCCGAACCACGCAGCGGGTCTTTCGGCGCTATGTCGGCGTGCCCGTGAAATGGGTGCTGTGCCGGTACCGACTACAGCAGGCGGCGCTGGAGATCGAAAGCGATCCCGAAGTCGACTTCGCCGACCTCGCGGTCCGCCTCGGCTGGTACGACCAGGCGCATTTCATCAACGACTTCCGGTCGATGCTCGGCAGCACGCCGGGCGAATACGCCGACATCCACGGGGGCTAGGGGGCTACGCTGCCGCGAGTGGACCCCACCGAACTCGTGTTCGCAGGCGCCGCGGAACAGGCGCGACTCCTCGCCGCTGGCACCGTCACCGCACCCGCGCTGCTCGACCTCTACCTCGACCGCATCGCCCGGCTGGATCCGAAACTGCGGGCATACCGCGTCGTGCTGGCCGACTCCGCGCGCCGGGAGGCCGCCGCCGCGCAGGACAGAATCGACGCCGGGGAGCGGTTGCCGCTGCTCGGCGTGCCGATCGCGATCAAGGACGACGTCGACGTCGCCGGCGAGGTGACGACGTACGGCACCGACGCATACGGGCCAGCCAAGACCGACGACGCCGAGGTGGTGCGGAGGCTGCGCGCGGCGGGCGCGGTCATCGTCGGCAAGACGGCGGTGCCCGAGATGACGCTGTGGTCGTTCACCGAGACCCTCGAGTTCGGCGCGACGCGAAACCCGTGGGACACCAACCGCACGCCGGGCGGAAGCAGTGGCGGTAGCGGCGCCGCGGTCGCGGCGGGGCTGGCATCGATGGCGTTGGGGTCCGACGGCATGGGGTCGATACGAATTCCGTCGACGTGGTGCGGCCTGTTCGGGATCAAGCCGCAGCGGGACCGTGTTCCGCTCGCACCGCACGACGGCGCGTGGAACGGCTTGTCCGTCAACGGCCCGTTGGCACGGACCGTCGAGGATGCCGCCCTGTTCCTGGACGTGACGTCGACGACGCCTGCCGCCGAAGGCAGTTTCGTCACCGCGGCCGCGCGTGAACCCGGGCGATTGCGAATCGCGTTGAGCACCAAGGTTCCACCGCCGCTGACCGCGCGGGTCGGCAGAGCGCAGCGGGCGGCGGTCGACGAGGCGGGGGCGCTGCTGCGGGAACTCGGCCACCAGGTCGTGTCCCGTGACCCCGACTATCCGGCCGGCGCGGTCTACGGAAACTTGATGCCGCGCTATTTCCGCGGCGCTTACGACGACGTGCAGACGCTGCCGCGCAAGGAGCGCCTCGAGAAGCGCACCCGCGCCTTCGCCCGCATCGGCGGGCTGATCTCAGATCGCCGGATGGCTGCCATTCGGTCCGCGGAAAGCAAACTGGCTCAACGTGTTCTGTCGATCTTCGACGACGTCGACGTGGTGATCACGCCGGGTACAGCCAGCGGCCCTTCGCGAATCGGGGCCTACCAGCGCCGCGGTGCGGTGGCGACGCTGGCGCTCGTCGCGCAGAGGGTCCCGTTCCAGGCGATGTTCAACGGGACGGGCCAGCCTGCCGCTGTCGTGCCGTGGGCACTCGACGGCGACGGGCTGCCGACGTCGATCCAACTCGTGGGACGACCGTTCGACGAGGCGACGCTGCTGTCGCTCGCCGCACAGATCGAAACGGCTCGGCCGTGGGCGCAGCGCCGGCCGCCGGTGTCCTAGGCCAGAGCGGCTCGCCAGGCCGCCAGCTTGTCCTCGTAGCGCATGGTCTGCGCCGGGCTTGTGGATGGCAGCCGCCGGTAGCGCAACGGTCGGTCGATGCCCGCGAGGCGAAGGAAGTTCTTCTCCGCGGCGGCACCGTTGAAGAAGACCCGACCGATCGCGGGATGCGCGGCGAAGAACGACTCGAAGTCGTTGGCCACCATGCTGTCCGGCTCGATCGACGAGTCGAGGCTGCCCTCTCGTCGGCACAGCCGCAGCACATCCCACACCGCAACGCCGCCTCCGCGCAACGCCGCGGCGCGGTCCTCGTAGGGGGAAGCGGGATCGAACCCGAAGATGTCGCCGGTGATGCGCCAGAAGCCGTTGCGCGGGTTGCCGTAGTACTGCTGCGCGGCCAGCGACATCGCGCTGGGCATGTTGCCGAGAATGAGGATCCGCGCCCCGTCAGCGGCGATCGGCGGCAGACCCTCCAGCAACGGTCCCGACATGGGTACAGGTATACGTTGAGGCGGTGGCCGACGACATCGATATCGACGCCATAGAGGCTGCGGGTCTGCTCGAAGGCCTCGAGGGGGTGGCACGCGCCGAGCGGGCCGAGCTGATCGAGTGGCTGCTGGCCGAGGGCTTCACCGTCGAACACATCCGTGGTGAGTTCGCGCCGATGTTGATGCCTGCAGGCCGCGTCGTCGGTGACGACGGTGTGTACGTGTCGGCGCGGCAGATCTGCGAGGACACCGGCATCGACCTCGAATTGCTTGAGGCATTGCAGCGAGCGTTCGGACTTCCTCGGGTCGACGACCCCGATGCAAAGGTTCATCTGCGGGCCGACGCCGAGGCGGCAGCACGAGCGCGGGTCTTCGTCGACGCGGGGTTCACCCGCGAGCAGGTGATCGTCGTGGCGCGGGTGCTCGGGCAGGGGATGGCGCAGACCGCCGAGGTGATGCGTCAAGTGGTGCTCGAGGCGGTGATCGAGCCGGGTGCGTCAGAGCTGCAGATCGCCAAGGCCTACGGCGAACTGGTGCAACATGTTTCGCCACTGCTCGGACCCATGGCCGAGGACGTGATGCGGTTGCAGCTGCGTCACGGGCTGGAAACCGAGGCCGTCAACGTCGCCGAGCGGGCGGCAGGCAAGCTGCCGGGGGCGCGTGAGGTGACGGTGTGCTTCGCCGACCTCGTCGACTTCACCCGGCTGGGCGAGGCGGTGCCGCCGGAGGAGCTCGAGCACCTCGCCAACCGGCTGTCCGGGCTGGCCCGCGACGTCGCCGCCCCACCCGTGCACTTCATCAAGACGATCGGCGACGCGGTGATGTTCGTCAGCACCGACGCAGCCGCCCTTCTTCGTGCCGCGCTCGAACTGTTGGCCGCCGCCGAAAAGGAGAACCTGCCGCACCTGCGCGTCGGACTGGCCGCGGGCAGCGCCGTGCGCCGCGCGGGCGATTGGTTCGGCAGCCCGGTGAACCTGGCGAGTCGAGTGACCGGGGTGGCACGTCCCGGCGCGGTGCTCCTCGCCGAGTCGGCGCGTGAGGCAGTCGGCGACCATGACGAGTTCACCTGGTCTTTCGCCGGTGGCCGACATCTCAAGGGCGTCAAGGGCGAGGTGAGATTGTTTCGGGCCCGCACGGCGGGTGCGGAACAGTACGTTGACCGGCCATCCCTCTGATACGCCGAAACTCACGTTTTGGCGCGAAAGTGCGAGAACATCGCGCCATTTCGTCCATCTCGGCGGCTCTGACTCAACGCGAGGGGGCGAATCGACGCAGCCGCAGGCTGTTGGTCACGACGAACACCGAGCTGAAAGCCATTGCCGCACCGGCGATCAGCGGGTTGAGAAGACCGATCGCAGCGAGCGGCAACGCCGCGACGTTGTACGCGAATGCCCAGAACAGGTTGCCCTTGATTGTGCGCAGCGTCGCGCGGGAAAGACGGATCGCGTCCGCTGCGGCACGCAGATCACCGCGCACCAGCGTCAGATCGGATGCGGCGATCGCGACATCGGTGCCGGTGCCCATCGCAAGGCCGAGATCGGCTTGAGCCAACGCGGCGGCGTCGTTGACGCCGTCACCGACCATCGCCACCACCTTGTGCTCGCCCTGCAATCTCTTGATCTGGGCGACCTTTTCGGCGGGCAGCACCTCGGCGATCACCTCGTCGATTCCGAGTTGCCGCGCGACCGCGTTGGCAGCGCGGTGGTTGTCGCCGGTCAGTAGCACAGGGGTCAGGCCGAGGTCGCGGAGTTCGGCGATGGCGGCGGGCGACGTCTCCTTGACGGTGTCGGAGACGACGATGACTGCGCAGATCTGCTCGTCGACGGCAAGCCACACCGCGGTCTTTCCGTCGGCCTCGGCCGATTCAGCGGCCACCCGGAGTGCGTCGGGGGCGTCGGATGCCCCCTCGTCGCGCAGCCAGCGGTAGCGCCCGGCGGCTAGCTTTTGGTCGGAGACCACACCGGTAACGCCTCTGCCGCCGTGGTTTTCGAAGTCGGTCACCGGCGGCAGCGGGCCGGCCTCGGCGGCATGTCCTGCAATGGCGCGTGCGATCGGGTGCTCCGATGCATGCTCGAGAGCACCCGCCAGCCTCAGCAATTCGGCTTCGGACTCGCCCGCGGTTGCGTGCACAGCCGTCACGGTCATCTGGCCGGTGGTCACCGTGCCGGTCTTGTCGAGGACGACGGTATCGATGCGCCTTGTCGACTCCAGCACCTGCGGGCCCTTGATCAGAATGCCCAGTTGCGCGCCGCGCCCGGTCCCCACCAGCAGGGCTGTCGGCGTGGCCAGCCCGAGCGCGCACGGGCACGCGATGATCAGGACGGCGACGGCGGCGGTGAAGGCGGCAGAGGTCGATCCTCCGATCAGTAACCAGGCGGCGAGCGTCAGCAGTGACAGCCCGATGACGATCGGGACGAAGACTGCCGAGATCCGATCGGCCAGCCGCTGCACCTCGGCCTTGCCGCTCTGCGCTTCGGTGACAAGCCGGGCGATCTGTGCGAGTTGGGTGTCCGAACCGACGCGCGTCGCGCGGACCTCGAGCCGTCCTCCGACGTTGACCGTCGCGCCGACGACGCTGTCGCAGGGACTCACCTCGACGGGTACGGGTTCTCCGGTCAACATCGACGCGTCCACGGCCGACGTGCCCGAGACCACGACACCGTCGGTGGCGATCTTCTCGCCGGGACGCACGACGAAGACATCGTCGACCGCGAGTTGTTCGATGGGAATGCGGTTTTCGGTCGATCCGCCGCGCAGCACCGCGACGTCCTTGGCGCCCATGTCGAGCAGGGCCCGCAGCGCCGCACCGGAGCTTCGCTTGGCGCGCGACTCGAAATAGCGCCCGGCGAGGATGAAAGTGGTGACGGCGGCGGCGACCTCCAGATAGAGGTGGGGTCCGCCATCGTCGTTCGCAACCAGGCTCAGCGTCATCTTCATGCCGGGTGTGCCCGCATGGGTGAACAGCAGCGCCCAAAGCGACCAGATGTAGGCAGCGGCCACGCCGACCGAGATGAGCGTGTCCATCGTCGCCGCGCGGTGGCGCAGATTGGCCACCGCAGCCCGATGGAACGGCCATGCGCCCCACACCGCAACGGGCGTGGCGAGGACGAGCGCAAGCCATTGCCAGTAGTCGAACTGAAGCGCGGGCACCATCGAGAGCAGGACCACCGGCACCGTGAGCGCGGCCGAGACCAGCAGCCGTCGCCGCCACGCCGCGGTCTCGTCGGACCCGTCTGCGGATGGGGACTGGTCGGGCAGCGTTGCGGTGTAACCGGTTTCCTCGACCGCGGCGACGAGGTCCTCCGGGGTGACGCCGTCCGGAATGTCGACGGTGGCCTGCTCGGTGGCGAAGTTGACCGTTGCGGTGACACCGTCGACCTGGTTGAGCCGTTTCTCGATGCGGCCCGCGCACGATGCGCACGACATCCCGCCGACGGCCAGCATGAGTCGACGCCGGTCGGTGGTGTTCGCGGCTGACGTCATACTTGCCACCCTATACCCATAGGGGGTATAGGTAAAGAAAGCGAGAGAGCGATGAAGGGATGACGACGATGATCTGGAGCCGGTCGGTGCGCATCGGTGCGGGCGCCATCGTGGCGCTTGTGGTCTCAACGGGCTGTAGCAGCGGAAATGGCGGCAACGAGCAGGCCGGCCAGCCGGCCTCCGCGACACCGTCGGCGACCGCGGCGCCTGCCGGCCAGGACCACAACCAGGCGGACGCCATGTTCGCCCAGCACATGATTCCGCATCACCAGCAGGCGATCGAGATGAGCGACATCGTGCTCGCCAAGCAGGGCGTCGATCCTCGTGTCACCGATCTGGCCAAACAGATCAAGGCCGCCCAAGGCCCGGAGATCGAGCAGATGCGGAGCTGGTTGTCCCAATGGGGCAATCCACCGATGCCTGCGATGACTCCGGGTGAGGGGCAGGACGGTCACGACATGGGCGACATGCCGGGAATGTCCGGCGGGATGATGGGCATGATGTCGGGCGAGGAGATGACGGCGCTGAAGAACGCGGCAGGCATCGAGGCGAGCAGGCTGTTCCTGACCGGCATGATCACCCACCACGAGGGTGCAATCGATATGGCGCAGAACGAGATCAACGACGGCCGGTTCGCGCCTGCGATCGAACTGTCGCGGTCGATCGTGACGACGCAGCAGCGGGAGATCGACACCATGAAGGGCATCCTCGAGACGCTGTAGCGTCTTCGCAGTGCGCATCCTCGTTCAGCGGGTCACGTCGGCGTCGGTGACGGTCGACGGCGAAATCGTCGGCGCCATCGCGCCGGACGGCCAGGGTCTGCTCGCGCTCGTCGGCGTCACCCACGACGACGACGTGAGCATGGCCAACCGGTTGGCCGAAAAGCTATGGCAGCTCCGAATTCTCGACGACGAGAAGTCCGCGGCCGACGTCGACGCACCCATCCTCGTCGTCAGCCAGTTCACGTTGTATGCGAACACCGCAAAGGGCAGGCGCCCGACGTGGAACGCCGCCGCACCCGGCGCCGTCGCCGAACCGCTGGTGACCGCCTTCGCCGACGCCCTGCGCGGGCTCGGCGCACACGTCGAGACCGGCGTGTTCGGCGCGCACATGGACGTCGAGCTCGTCAACGACGGCCCGGTGACCGTGCAGCTGGAGTTGTGACCTACGCGGTCGCGGTGATCTGCACGCCTTCCGACGGCTGGACGATCACGAAACCCTGCCCGTAGAACGACACCTGGACCGCTTCACCTGAGCCGCGACCGATCAGCGCGCCCGCCTTGAAGCTCGTCTTCAGCTGCGTCTGCAGGTTCGCCGACCACGCCACAACCGCATTGGTGTCCGCGAACGTCGGTGCCTCGGCGGCGTTCAGCACCACCGGCGGACCGTCCGTCGTCAACGCCACCCAGCCGGTGCCGCGCAGGGTCGTGTTGAACAGGCCGCCCGTCGCGATGCTGCCGCCCTTCACCCGTTCGATGTTCCAGTCCAGGCTCGACGAGAACGCCAGCACGTTCTTGCCGCTGATCGACAGCCCGGAGTTGTTGATGTTCAGCAGGTGCACGTCGTATGCCCGCTCGGCGAGGAACACGTCGCCCTGGCCCTGGCACCGCATCAACGGCAAGCCCCTCGCCGGTGAATGCCTTCTTGAGGAACTTCGACGCCCCACCGCCCTCGAACGACGAAGTCGACGTTCCCTTGGTAGGCGACCATCGATCCCTGCCGTGCCATGAACGGTTCGCCGAGGCGAACCCGCAGCAGCTTGGAGTTCTGGTTCGCGATCGGCTTGGCCTCCTTCTCGCTGAACCGCCCGTCGACGAGATCGCCTGTGATGCCCGCGAAGCCGTCGCCCTGCGGCGCCTGCCCGCCGGGCGGCGGACCGCCCTGTTGCACCTGGGCCTGCGGCTGACCGCCCTGTTGGCCCTGACCCTGCGGCTGGCCGCCCCCGGGCCCCTGCGAACCGCCCATCGGGGCACGGCTCGCCTGACCGCGATGAGAAACCTGATCGGTCCAGCGCTGCCCGTCCCACCAGCGGTACTCGTAGCGGCCTTCGGGATCCGGTTGCCAACTGCCAGCTCCAGGTCCAGTCACGGTTCACTCCTTTGTGCTTTGGGGTTTCTCGACACTATGCCGTGGTCGCCGCAACGCTGGCATCCTTATTACATGGCAAAAGAAATCGACCGGGTGAGAGCGCAGAGCGCCCTCTCGGTCATCAAGCAGCACCCCGGCATGGTGCTGTTCGCGGCGTCGCCCGCGATCGTGGCGCTGGCCGCCGTTTGGTGGTTGTTCGGCGCGGGCTGGGCCGCGCTGCTGCTGGTCGGGATCGTGCTCGGCGGGGGAGTCGCCGTCCTGAAAAAGCGCACCTAGCGGTCGATGACACGTGAAGTGTTTCGCTTTGGGAGAAAGCCGTCTCAGCAGTGGTGTAACGGTGTAATCATGTAATCATGAGACAACATCACGCACATGGGCGACGGTCGGGCCGCCCCGGCGGCTGGCAGCAGGCCGATCAGCCCGACGCAGGCGACGCCGCTGACTGGTTCGCGGGCCGTCTGCCCGACTGGTTCGACGGCGACCCGACGGTGATGGTCGACCGCGAGGAGATCACCGTCATCGGCCGGCTGCCCGAGCCGGACGGCGATGAGAGCGAAGCACGCGCGTCGGGGCGGGTGTCCCGGTTCCGTGAGGAGACCCGGGCGGAGCGCATGCGGATCGCCGACGAGGCGCAGGACAAGTACGGCCGCAAGGTCTCCTGGGGGGTCGAGGTTGGCAGTGGTGAATCGGCTGAGCGAATCCTGTTCACCCACATCGCCGTTCCGGTCATGACGCGCCTGCGCCAGCCGGAGCGCCAGGTGCTCGACACGCTCGTCGACGCGGGGGTTGCGCGGTCGCGCTCCGATGCATTGGCCTGGTCGGTCAAACTGGTCGGCGAACACACCGAAGAGTGGCTGACCAAGCTGCGCGATGCGATGCGCAACGTCGACGACCTCAGGTCGGAGGGCCCGCAAGCCTGAGTCAGCCGACGCGTTCGACGCCGACGTATGCCGAGCTCAACGCCGTGGTCTGCGATAGCGGGTCGACGGGCCCACCGTCGACGAGCAGGTTGCGGTTGGCGCCGAACGACTCCGGCGAGCCGCCGCCGCGCGGATCGAAAATCCTTGAGCCCCAGCCGTGATCGACGATGATCACCCCTGGACGCGGCCGCTTGTCGACCGCTGCGGGCAGTTCGATCTCACCGACAGGGGAGAACACCCGTACGCGGTCACCGTCCCCGATCCCGAGGTCTGCCGCGTCATCCGGATGGATCAGGACCTCGTTCCCCTTGCCCGAGGGATGCAGGCCGGGCAGTTCGTTGAGCCACGAGTTCATCGAGTGCCGATTACGCCGGTTCGCCAACTGGAACGGATAGCCCTCCGGCGCCACTGGATTCGGTTCGGCGAGCAGTTCATGCGTGCGCTCGATGAACTCGGGCGGGGCGGCGTGCACCATCCTGTCGTCTGTTCTCAACGCGTCCCTGAAATGTCCGAACTCGCGTGGTCCCAGCACCCACCCGTGCGGATGCGCCTCGACGTCACGCCATTTGATCCTGCGGCCGTTGAACTTTCGTCCGGTGGCAATCACCAGCCGGTCGATCCAGTGCGGCCCGAACTCCAGGCGCGGCTTGCGGGTCAGGCGCGCGATGCGCCGCGTCGCCTTGATGAAGCCGTTGACTCCCTTGGCCCGGAACAGTGGCTTTTTCATGGCGATCGCAAGGTCGACGAAGATGCGCCACTCCTGACGCGCGCCCAGTGGCGGCTCAACGGCCTTCACCCCGAACTGCAGGTACGGCTCGTCGTGCATGCTGCTGGTGAACGCCAGCAGGTCGTCGCGCTCCAGCCAGTGCACCGCGGGTAGCAGCCAGTGCGCGTGCCGGTGGCTTTCGCGCTGCACGAAGTCGATGGCCACCAGCAGGTCCAGCTGTTCGAGCGCCCTGTCGAGTTTCGCGCCGTCGGGGCCGGACACCACCGGGTTGCCGCTGTTGATCACCATCGCCCGGATCTGGCCATGGCCCGGTGTGGTGATCTCGTCGGGTAGCTCGCTGAGCGCGTGCGCGCCGGCGATCATCTCGCGGCCGAGCAACCGACTCTTGTGCGGATTCGCCTTGATCATGCCGGACATCCGGATCGCGTCGACGTACCCGGGCTCGAAGCGGCGCCCGCCTGGTCGGTCCATCCGCCCGGTGATCACGTTGAGCACATGCCCGAGCCACTCGGCGACGGTGCCGGCCAGATGCAGCGAAACGCCGGTGCGGGTGACGACCATCGCCGCGCGGGCGCCCGCGAAGTCCCGCGCGACCTGCTCGATGTCCGCGCGAGGAACGTCACACCGCGACGCCAGGTCGTCCAGATCCACGTCGCCGACGAGCGTCCGCAATTCCGCTACACCCGTTGCGAGTTCGGTGCAGTCCTGGTCGTGCTCGAGGCCCTCGTCCAGGATCACCTTGACCATGGCAAGCAGCAGCGCCCAATCCTGTCCCGGCCGCACCGCAAGATGAACGTCGGCATGCTCTGCGGATTCGGTCCGCACGGGGTCGACGATGACGATCTTCGCGCCGCCCTTCTGCCGGTCGAGCGCACGCCGCCATCCCCCGGGGACGGTCTCCAGCCAATTCCACGCGCTGACAGCGGGATTCGTGCCGACCAACAGGAAGTAGTCGCAGTTGTCGATGTCGGACACCGGGGCCATCAGCATCGAGCCGTACATCGCTGTGGCGACGACGTGCATCGCGTTCTGGTCGACCGATCCCACGAAATACCGGCTGTGGGTGCCGATCGCGTCCAGCCAGCCGTTCATGAAGATGATGTTCGACGACGAGAAACCCGAGGGGTTTCCGTAGTAGATGCCCACCGCATCGGGCCCGTCGGCGTCGATCAGCGCGTTCATCCGCCCCGCGATGTCGGCGATGGCTTCGTCCCAGCTGGCCTCGACATATGTGTCGCCGACGCGACGCATCGGGTTCAGAATGCGACGCGGATGCTCGACGAGCTGGTTGGCGGTGCGGCCCTTCGCGCAGAAGTCCTGCCAGGTGTGGGGATTCTGCTTGTCGGCCGAGATCTTGGTGACGCGGTTGTCCTCGACCGTGACCTCGATGCCGCACGACGCCAGGCAGTATCGGCAGAACGTGTGCACCGTGCTGGTACTCATAGGAGAACATAGTGCCCGACGGATTTCCGCACGACTCACCGAATGCAACTGAGCGAACCGCTTGAACTTCCGCGAAACGGAATTCCAGCAGCGAAAATGCGAGGAGAGGCCTGCCGGAATTCCGTTTCGCGCGGAACTGGGCCCAGATGGCGGGGCTCGCGAGGCTACGCGTGCGCCATCGCCCAGTACTCGCCGCGCTTGGCCAGCAGTTCCGCGTGACTGCCGCGTTCCACGATCCTGCCCTCTTCCATCACGAGGATCTGGTCGGCGTCGCGGATGGTCGACAGCCGGTGGGCGATGATGAAGCTGGTCCGGTCGCGGGTAAGCTCCACCATCGCGTGCTGGATCAGCAGCTCGGTCCTGGTGTCCACCGAGCTGGTCGCCTCGTCGAGGATCAGCAGCTGGGGGCGGGCAAGGAACGCGCGGGCGATGGTGATCAGCTGCTTCTCGCCTGCGCTGATGTTGCCGCCGTCGTCGCTCACCCGGGTGTCGTAGCCGTCGGGCAGCGTGTGCACGAACCGGTCCACATAGGCGGCCGTGGCCGCCTCGATGACTTCGTCCTCGTGGGCATCTGGCCGCCCGTAGGCGATGTTGTCGAAGATCGTGCCGCCGAACAGCCAGGTGTCCTGCAGCACCATCCCGATCCGCGACCGCAGCGACTCCCGGCTGACGGTCGTGATGTCGACGCCGTCGACCAGGATCCGGCCCGAGTCGACGTCGTAGAACCGCATCAGCAGGTTCACCAACGTCGTCTTGCCCGCGCCGGTCGGGCCGACGATCGCGACCGTGCTGCCCGGCTCTGCCACCAGCGACAAGTCCTCGATGACCGGTGTGCCCGCCCGGTAGGCGAAGTCGACGTGCTCGAACTCCACCCGGCCACGTTGCCCGTCACGCGACGGCAGTGGCCGCGGCTCGTCCGGCGTCTCCTCCTCGGCGTCGAGGAGATCGAAAACCCGCTCGGCGCTGGCGATCCCGGACTGCAGTGTGTTGTACATGCCTGCGACCTGGGTAAGCGGTTGGTTGAACTGCCGCACGTATTGGATGAAGGCCTGGATGCTGCCGAGGGTGATCTGGCCGGTCGCCACCTGGATGCCGCCGACCACCGCCACCGCGACATAACTGAGGTTGCCGACGAAGGTGGTGGCGGGTCCGACCAGTCCGGAGAAGAACTGGGCGCCTCGGCTGACGTGATAGACGTCGGCGTTGCGCTCGCGGAACTGTTCCTCCGCCAGCGCCCGGTGGCCGAACGTCTTGACCAGGGTGAAGCCGCTGTAGGTCTCCTCGATGTGGGCGTTGAGCCGCCCGGTGTTGGCCCACTGCGCGACGAACAGGCGCTGCGAACGGCGCGCGATCTCACGGGTGACGAACAACGACAGCGGCACGGTGACGAGCGTGAGCAGGGCAAGCATCGGCGATATCGTCAGCATCATCACCAGCACGGCGACGACCGTCAGCAGTGACGTGAGCAGTTGGCTGATCGTCATCGACAGCGACGTCGAGATGTTGTCGACGTCGTTGGTGACGCGACTGAGCACCTCGCCGCGCTGCCGGGTGTCGAAATACGACAGCGGGAGCCGATGGAGCTTGTCCTCGACGTCGGACCGCAGCGCGACCATGGTCCGTTGCACCACCACGTTGAGCAGCCGGGCCTGAAGCCAAATCAGCAGTGCGGCAATCAGATACAACGCAAGCGCCAGCGCCAGTGTGCGTCCGATCGCGGCGAAGTCCACACCCTGGCCGGGGACCACGTTCATGCCCGACAACAGGTCGGCGAACGTGTTGTCGCCGCGGGCCCTTGCGGCCGCGATCGCCTGTTCCCTGGTGATACCTGCGGGCAGTTCGCGGCCGATCACGCCGTTGAACAACAGATCGGTGGCGTGCCCGAGGATGCGCGGACCGATGACGCCGATCGCGATGCCTCCGACGCCGAGCAGGATCACCGCCGCGGTCGGACCGCGTTGCGGGGTCAACCGTTTCACCAGACGCACGGCGGAGCCCTTGAAGTCGCGGGAGCGTTCCGTCGGCGCCTGCACCATGCCGCGGATCGGGCGTCCCAGAGGCTGAGTCACGGGTTGCCTCCGACGCCTGCGCCAACCGCCTGCGAGTCCGCGAACTCGGCATAGGTGGGGCAGTCGACCAGAAGCGTCTCGTGTGTTCCGGCGCCCACCACCTCGCCGTCTTCGACGACGATGATCTGATCGGCCGCGGCCACCGTCGAAATCCGTTGGGACACTATGACAACCGTGGCGCCGGCGGACACCTCGCTCAGTTCGGCCCTGACCCGCGCGTCGGTGTGCACGTCGAGCGCGGAGAACGCGTCGTCGAACAAGTAGATGGCCGGCCTGCGGATGACGGCGCGCGCGATCGCCAACCGCTGCCGCTGCCCGCCGGAGAAGTTGATGCCGCCCTGGGCGACCGGCATGTCGAGGCCGTCGGAGTGAGCGCGGACGAACGCGTCGGCGGATGCCACCCGCAGCGCTTCCCACATCTCGTCGTCGGTTGCGTCGGCCTTCCCGTAGCGCAGGTTCTCGGCGACGGTCCCGGAGAACAGGTAACCGCGTTGCGGTACCAGTCCGATCGCCGACCACAGTTGCTCGGTGTCGTAGTCCCGCACATCGATGTCGTCGACACGCACAGACCCGGAGGTCACGTCGTACAACCGGCAGATCAGTGACACCAGCGTCGACTTGCCCGATCCCGTCGACCCGACGATCGCGGTGGTCGTGCCGGGCTGTGCCACGAGCGAAACATTCTGCAGCACCGCCCTATCGGCACCCGGATAGCAGAACGTGGCATCGTGCAGGCTGATGGCGCCGTCGACCGACTCGGACCTGACGGGGTTGGCAGGGCTGGTGATCAGCGGTTCGGTGGACAGCACCTCGGTGATCCGTTCCGCGCACACCGATGCCCGTGGGACGAGGATGAGGATGAACGTCGCCAGCAGCACCGCCATCAGGATCTGCATGAAGTAGGACAGGAAGGCGATCAGCGAGCCCACCTGCATCTGGCCGTCGTCGATTCGCATCCCGCCGAACCAGATCAGCGCCACGCTGGAAATATTGATCACCAGTGTGGTCACCGGCAGCATCAGCGCCTGCCACCTACCCGCGGTCAGCGCGGTATCCGACAACGCCTGGTTCGCCTCGGCGAACCGGTTGCGCTCGAACGGCTCTCGCGCGAAGGCCCGGATCACCCGGATCCCCGACAGCTGCTCGCGCATCACCCGGTTGATCCCGTCGACGAGCCGCTGCATGCCGCGGAAGATGGGCAGCAGGTGCGACACCACCCAGTAGTTGGCCAGCGCCAGTACGGGAACGCTGACCAGCAGCAGCCATGACAACCCGGCGTCCTGGTGCACCGCCATGAAAATGCCCCCGATCGACATGATCGGCGCGGTGATCAGCATCGTGCAGGTCAACTGCACCAACAGTTGGACCTGCTGGACGTCGTTGGTGGTGCGGGTCAGCAGGGACGGCGCACCGAACCGCGCCGTCTCGGCAGCCGAGAAGCCTGTCACGTGGTGAAAGATCGCCGACCGCAGGTCGCGGCCGAAGCCCATCGCGGCGCGCGAGCCGAAGTACACCGCCCCGACGGCGCACAGCACCTGCAGACCGGTGACGGCGAGCATCACCCCGCCCAGATCCACGATGGTGCCGGTGTCGCCCTTGGCAACGCCGTCGTCGATGATCGCCGCGTTGACCGTGGGCAGATACAGCGAAGCCAACGTGCTGATGATCTGAAGCACCGCGACGGCGGTCAGCGGCAGGCGATACGGCCGCACATACCGCCGCAGCAGTGCCAGGAGCATCCAGTAACTTTCGCACACCAGCCTGTTGGGTTGCCTTCGGACCGACACCGGTTCGCGGCGTTGAAACGGCAGGTCAGCGTGTCTCTCAGGTTCGCCTTGGGTGGCTGCCGCTACAGTGTGCGCTGTGACTCCCAGCAACGTGAAGGTGCTGGCCGTGGCTGCCGCGGCCATGATTCCGGTGTTGGCGGCATGCTCCTCTGGGTCCGATTCGACATCGCCCGACTCGCCGTCGGGGCCGCCGCCCGCGCAGGGCATCACCCATGGACCGTTCTTTCCCCAGTGCGGCGGCATCAGCGACCAGACGATGGCCGAGCAGACCCGGGTGTCAGGACTGGTCAACACGGCCAAGAACTCGGTCGGATGCCAGTGGCTGGCCGGTGGCGGCATCCTCGGCCCGCACTTCTCGTTCACGTGGTACCGCGGCAGCCCGATCGGGCGCGAACGCAAGACTGAGGAGCTGTCCCGCACCAGCGTCGAGGACATCAACATCGAGGGCAAGAACGGGTTCATCGCCGTCGGCGATGACCCGACGCTGGGCAACAACCTGTGCGAGATCGGCATCCAGTACGACGACGACTTCATCGAATGGTCGATCAGCTTCGCGGAGAAGCCCTTCCCGGACCCGTGCGACGTGGCCAAGGAGCTGACCCGCCAGTCGATTGTGAACTCGAAATGACGGGCTCGGTGCGCAGGGCCGTCGCAGCGATCGTCGCCGTGCTCGCCGCGGTGACGATGCTGATGGGCTGTTCACGGACGGTCGAGGGAACGGCAGCCAAGGCGGGCTCCGGCGACGTCCCGCGCAACGACGACTCGGAGAAGCAATACCCGAACCTGCTCAAGGAGTGTGAGGTCCTCACCGAGGACATCCTGGCCAAGACGGTCGGGGCCGATCCGCTGGACATCCAGAGCACGTTCGTCGGCGCGGTGTGCCGCTGGCAGGCGGCCAATCCCGCAGGCCTGATCGACATCACCCGCTTCTGGTTCGAGCAGGGCAGCCTCGACAACGAGCGCAAGACGGCCGATCAGCTCGAGTACAAGGTCGAGAGCCGGGCGATCGCAGGAGTTCCCTCGATCGTCATGCACCCCAACGACCCCAACGGCGCGTGCGGCGTGGCCAGCGACGCAGGTGGCGTGGTGGGCTGGTGGGTCAACCCGCAGCAGCCGGGCATCGACGCGTGCGGGATGGCGATCAAGCTGATGGAGCTGACGCTGGCCACCAGCTCCTAGCGCCGACGAGCGCGCAATCTTGTACGCAGTAGGACCCGAAATCCGTACAAGGGTGTGCGCTCGCGGTATGAATCAGCGGGGCACGTAGAAGGTGACAAGGGCGGCACTGCTCAGCGTGAGTTCAACCCACGGTTGCGCGGTGCGCAATACGGCGATCGCCGACGTCGGGAACTTCGTCGAGATGTGTTCGGCCGCAGTCTTGTTGCTGCCGTCGGGAGTCGCGAGGCCGAGCGCCACCGATGACATCGCAGGCTCGTGGCCGATCACCAGCAGGGTCTCCACATCAGGGTGGACGCCGTTGATCTCGTCGATCACCGCCCCCGGCGTTGCGTCGTACAGGCGGTCGACGAAGCTCACCGGTGCCTCGATTCGCGTCCGCGAGAGCGTTTCGCGGGTGCGGGTTGCCGTCGAGCACAACACCGCGTCGACGGCGGGGGTGTGCGCGCGTAACCAGTCTCCCGCCAGCCCGGCCTCCCGATGGCCGCGCGCGGCCAGCGGACGCGCGTGGTCGGTCACCCCGGTCGGATAGTCCGACTTCGCGTGCCGAAGCAACACCAGCGTGCGATAGCGGTCGGTCACGACTTCACCGTAGGGCATGCCGACGCACGTCCCGGGACTTGTCGGCGTCCAGACGCGTGCGTATCCCAAGGCCCCGAGACGGTTCCGCTCGACGATCAGGTCGCCGTCGCCCAGCAGCACGTCGGTGCCGACTACTCGCTGGACGCGGTCACGCCGCCGGCAAAACCGGGCACCTCGACCCGTATCGACTTCCTGCCTCCGGACGCCCCGGAGTATCCGGCAGGCGAGAGCAACGTCACCCAGGTGTTCGTCGACCCATATACCGGCGAATATCTCGGCCAGCGCAGTGAACTATCCGGTCTGATCGGTCTCGCCAATCAACTGCACCGCATGTTCGGCAATGACGGGCCACACGTGCAGTTGCCGTCGCTGGGTCACCTGATCGCGCCGTCGGCCTATCCCGATGCCACGATTCCGGTCGGACTCGGCAACCTGTGGATGGAATTGACTGCCACATGGATCGTCGTGTTGTTGGCCAGTGGAATTTTCCTGTGGTGGCCCAGGGCCATCGAGGCCGCCAAACCGCTGCTCAAGGTCCGCTGGAGCAAGGGTGGCCGGATCCGGTGGCGCGACGTGCACGCACTCACCGGCGTGCTGATTGCCGTCATCCTGATCTGTTACATCCTGTCGGGCCTGACCTGGTCGCGATACTGGGGCGAGAATTGGCGGGCGTTCTCCGCCACCGTCGCGCCCTCGGCCACGGTCGACGCTCCGTCGACGCCTGCGACGATGGGGCAGTACGACCGCCTCGGCCGCCGCATCGCGTGGGCGGCCAAGGACGATCCCGTCTACGCGTCGTTGCCCGGCGGGTCCGGCCCGGCTCCTATGACGTTCGACGACATCGACCGGATCGCCAAAGACGAGCACATGGTGCCCGGCTACGCGATCATTCCGCCTTCCGATTCGGAGGAGGACGGCGCACCGGTGTTCGGCAGTTACACCGTCGTCAACGCATGGCCCCAGAAGCTCTCGGAGCAGCGCACGCTGTATCTCAACCAGTTCACGGGTGAGACCATCACCAACGCGACCGCCGCCCAGGACGGAGCGCTGTCGCGGCTGACTAGCTTCGGCATCGCGATGCACATGGGCAACCAGTTGGGCGTGCTGACACGTATCTCGGCCACGGTCGCCGCTCTTGGCGTGCTCACCATGGTGGCGACAGGCTTCCTGATGTGGTGGAAGCGACGTCCCAGAGGCGGCGCTGGTCTGCCCAGTCCGGCGAGCGCGGCGACCCGTGCTCAAACCCCTCGCAAGGCAGTCGTTGCGGTGGCGGTCTTCGCAGTGGTGCTCGGTGTGCTGTTCCCGGCCTTCGGGATATCTCTGCTCGTGGTTCTTGCGGTCGAGGGCGTATTGGCATTTCGACGCCGACGCGACGGTACCGATCCCGGGCATCCACCCGAAGATGTCGCGATCGACGATGACGGCGACGACGTGCCCTCGGGGGTTCTGCAGAACCTTTGACGACTCAGCGTCCGACAACCTGACATTGTTGTCGGCGCACATGCCGACCGAGGTCCGCAGACTTGTCGGGAGGCGGACCTACACTCGCCACACCTAGCAAAGACGCGGCAGGGAGGAGGGGTCGAGATGCGATTCGTGCACACCGCCGACTGGCAACTCGGCATGACCCGGTACTTCCTCAACGGCGAGGCGCAGCCTCGGTATTCGGCCGCCCGCCGTGAGGCCGTGGCAGGGCTTGGGGCGCTGGCCGATGAGGTGGGCGCGGAGTTCGTCGTCGTGGCAGGCGACGTGTTCGAGCACAACCAGCTGGCGCCGCGCGTCGTCAGCCAGTCGCTGGAGGCGATGCGCGGCATCGGCGTCCCCGTCTACCTGTTGCCCGGCAACCACGATCCGCTTGACGCGTCATCGGTGTACACCAGCGCGCTGTTCACGGCCGAACGCCCCGACAATGTCACGGTCCTCGACCGCCCGGGTGTGCACCGGGTGCGCGACGGGCTGGAGATCGTGGCGGCGCCGTGGACGTCGAAGGCGCCCACCACCGACCTCCTCGCCGAAGTGATCGACGACCTGCCCGCGGACGGGACCACCCGCATCGTCGTCGGCCACGGCGCTGTCGACATCTTCGTTCCCGACAAGGACAGGCCCTCCCTGATCGCGCTCGCGGCGGTCGAAGCGGCGATCGCCCGCGGCGCGGTGCACTACGTGGCGTTGGGCGACAAGCACTCTCGCATGCAGGTGGGTACGACGGGCCGCATCTGGTATTCCGGCTCGCCCGAGGTCACCAACTACGACGACATCGAACCCGACCCCGGTCACGTGCTGGTCGTCGACATCGACGAGGCCGACCCGGGCAGGCCTGCGAGTGTCGAACCGCGCCAGGTGGGCCGCTGGCGGTTCGTCACGCTGCACCATGCGGTGGACAGCAGCCGCGATGTCGCCGACCTCGACATCAACCTCGACCTGATGCCCGAGAAGGAGCGCACCGTCGTTCGGTTGGCGCTCACCGGATCGCTGACCATTACCGACAAGGCCACCCTTGATGCGTGCCTGGACAAGTACGCGCGGCTGTTCGCGGCGCTTGGCCTGTGGGAGCGGCAGTCCGACATCGCGGTGATCCCCGCCGACGGTGAATTCGACGACCTCGGCATCGGCGGTTTCGCCGCCGCCGCTGTCGACGAACTGGTGGCCGCCGCGCGCTCCGACGGTGAGGATGCCGACGACGCCAGGGCGGCACTCTCGCTGCTGCTGCGGCTCGTCGACAGAGGCGACAGGGGCATAGCGTGAAGCTGCACCGACTCGTGTTGACGAACTACCGCGGCGTCACCCACCGCGAGATCGAGTTCCCCGACCACGGGGTGGTGGTTCTCTGCGGCGCCAACGAGATCGGCAAGTCGTCGATGATCGAGGCGCTGGACCTGTTACTGGAGGCCAGGGACCGGTCGACGAAGAAGGAAGTCAAACAGGTCAAGCCGACACATGCCGACGTAGGTGCCGAGATCACCGCCGAGATCAGCACGGGCCCTTACCGATTCATCTATCGCAAGCGGTTTCACAAACGAGCGGAGACTGCGCTCACCGTGCTCGCCCCTCGCCGCGAGCAGCTCACCGGGGACGAGGCGCACGATCGGGTGCGCGCGATCCTCGACGAGACCGTCGACGTGGCGCTGTGGCGGGCGCAGCGCGTGCTGCAGGCTGCCTCGACGACGGCGGTGGACTTGTCGGGATGCGACGCGCTGTCGCGGGCTCTCGATGTGGCCGCCGGTGAGGCGGTCCAGCTGTCGGGGGCCGAGCCGCTGTTGATCGACCGGATCGACGCGGAGTACCTGAGGTACTTCACACCCACCGGGCGTCCGACCGGCGAGTGGGCGACGGCGACCAAACGCATGCGGGACGCCGACGACGAGGTGGCAAGGTGCGCGGCCGCGGTCGCCGAGGTCGATGATGCGGTCCGGACACACACCACGCTCACCGCCGACCTCGAAGGGCTTGCGGGCGAGCGTGCCGAAGCCGCCAAGCGACTGGCCACCGCGCGAACGGCGGCCGAAGAGGTCGCCGCGCTGAGCCAACAGCTCAAGCAGGCCGAGGTGGTCGCCGCGGCGGCAGGCGCCACGCTTGAAGCCTCCGTCTCGGCGCTGACCGAGCGGCGCAGGCTGCAAGCCGACGTCAAGGAACGCGCCGCGGCGGTCGCCGAACTCGAAACCGCATCCGCACGAGCACACGAAGACGAGCTCACCGCTCACGAGGTGCAGGAGGCCGCCGAGGTGGCGGCCGAAGAGGCACGCGCAGCGGTACAGGCGAGTCAGGTCCGCGTCGAGGCCGCGCGTCGTGCCGTCGAGCGGCTCTCCGACCGCGACGAGGCCGGCCGGCTCTCGAGCCGGCTGACCAAGATCGATGCCGCATTGCGCGAGGTCGAACGCGCCGAGCGGGAACTCGCGTCGATAGCGCTCACCGACGCGTCGATGAGGGACATCGAGACCGCCGCCGCCGCAGTGGAGCGCGCCGCCGGGCAGGCCGAGTTGGCGTCGGCCCACATCGAGGTCATTGCGGTCGCGGGCATCGAACTGCGGGTCGGTGGTGAGCCGGTCGCGCTGGACCCCGGCGGCAGGTGGTCGGTCAATGCCACCACGACGATCGACATCGACCTGCCGGGTGTGCTGACCGCGCGGGTGGTGCCCGGCGTACCCGCATCAGACACCCAAGCCAAACTCGATGCTGCCCAACAGGTTCTGGCGGACGCGCTGGCGGCCGCCAAGGTTGATGACGTCGCGGCAGCACGTGTCGTCGACCAGAGGCGCCGGGAACTGGTCAGTGCCCGCGACAGGTCGACGGCGACCGCCGACGGCGTCATCGGTGACGACGATGTCGACGCGCTGCGCTCGCGACTGGCCGAACTCGGCAGCGTCGACAACACAGGCACGGGCGATGCACCGGCGCCGGCCGATTCGGCAGGAGCTCGTGCCGAGCTCACCGAGGCCACGGCCGCACAGCAGAAGGCCATCGCCGATTGCGAGACACATCGCAAGGTGGCCGAGGCCGCAGCAAAACGACTGGGGGAGAGGGTGACCCAGGCCGGCATCGCGCGGGAGAAGTGGACGGCGTGCTACGCCGAGCTGACCACGGGTCGGGATCGCCTGGCGCAGCAGCGGGCCACCGCGACCGACGACGAGCTCCTCGTCAAGGCCGAGGCCGACATGGACAAGGCGCGTCGCGCCACCGGGCTCGTCGCGGACCTGGGCGGCGAGCTCGCCCGCCGCGCACCTGATACCGTCGCCGCCGCCCTCGATGAGGCGCTGCGGCGCGTCGACGCCCTGAGCGTCCGCCACGACGAGGTCGCCGATGCTCTGCGGTTGGTGACCGCGCAGCTGAGGGTTTACGGCACCGAGGGGCGTAAGTGCCAGCTCGATGTCGCCGAAACCGAACGCGAGCACGCAGAGGCCGAATACCTACGGGTGCACAGGCGGGCGCAGGCGGCACAGCTGCTTCGCTCGGTGATGGCCCGGCATCGTGACGCCACCCGCTTGCGCTACGTCGACCCGTTCCGCAACCAGGTGGAGCGCCTCGGTCGCATCGTCTTCGGGGACACCTTCGAGGTCGAGATCGACAGCCAGCTGCGGATCTGCAGCCGCACCCTGTCCGGGCGCACCGTGCCCTACGAGTCGTTGTCAGGCGGGGCGAAGGAGCAGCTGGGCATCGTCGCGAGGTTGGCGGGGGCGGCCCTTGTCGCCAAGGAGGACGGTGTCCCGGTCGTCATCGACGATGCGCTCGGTTTCACCGACCCCGACAGGTTGATCAAGATGGGCGCGGTGTTCGACGCGGTCGGTGGCGACAGCCAGGTCATCGTGTTGACCTGCAGCCCGCAGCGGTACGAGAGCGTCGGCGCCGCGCACCACATCGAACTGTCCGCGTAGGACGGCGTCACCTCCTAGACTCCGGCGGGTGGAAGCCGACTACATCGTCGTTGGAACGGGCTCTGCCGGGGCGGTGCTGGCCAATCGGCTCAGCGCCGACCCGGTCGCTTCGGTCGTTGTGCTGGAGGCGGGTCCCAAAGACAAGGACAAGTTCATTCACATCCCTGCCGCGTTCGCGAAGCTCTTCCGCAGCGAGGTCGACTGGGACTACCTGACGGAGCCGCAGAAGCAGCTCGACGGGCGCGAGATCTACTGGCCCCGCGGCAAAATGCTCGGCGGTTCATCGTCGATGAACGCGATGATGTGGGTGCGGGGATTCGCCGCCGACTATGACGAATGGGGTGCCCTCGCGGGTGCGGAGTGGGACTTCGCGCATGTGTCCAAGTACTTCGCGAAGATCGAAGCCGGGCCGCTTGTCATCTCACCGCAGCGCAGCCCGCGGAGTTCGACGGCGGCGTGGCTGAATGCCGTGCGGGAGTGCGGGTACGACGTGGAGAACCCCAATTGCGATGCGCCGGAGGGTTTCTGCGAGACCATCGTCACGCAGCGAAGGGGCGCGCGCTGGAGCACCGCGGACGCCTATCTGAAACCCGTGCTGCGCAGGCCAAACCTGACCCTGCATACCGAGGCGACCGCAACCCGGGTGCTGTTCGACGGACGGCGTGCGGTCGGAGTCGAGTTCATCCAGCTTGGTCCAGCGCCGTACCGTACGCGCGCGTCGCGAGGTGGTGCTGGCCGGCGGCGCGATCAACAGCCCGCAGCTGCTGATGCTGTCCGGTATCGGTGATCGCGAGCAGCTCGCTCGACACGGCATCGACGTGGTGGCCGATGTGCCGGACGTGGGCCAGAACCTGATGGACCATCTCGCGGTGCCGATGGGCTTCGACGTTCCCGACGACACGTTGACCGGCGCCGAAAAGCCGTTGCAACTACTGAATTACCTGTTACGCCGACGAGGGATGCTGACCTCCAACGTCGGTGAGGCGTACGGATTCGTTCGCAGCCGACCAGAACTCGACGTCCCGGACCTCGAGCTGATCTTCGCGCCCGCACCGTTCTTCGAGGAGGGCATCGGCGACCCCTACGACAGGCACGCCGTAGTGATGGGGCCGATCCTGGTGAAGCCGCGCAGCCGAGGCAACATCACACTGAGATCGGCCGACCCCCTGGACAAGCCGCTGATCGATCCGCAGTACCTCAGCGACGACGCGGGCGCGGATCGGGCCGCCTTGATATCGGGGCTGCAGATGAGCGCGCGCATCGCGCAATCACCCGCACTGAGCGGTGTGCTCGGCAGGATCGCGCGCCCGCGCGGTGCGACGAGTCTCAACGACGAGACCTTCGAGTCGGCGATCAACGAGTGCTCGCAGACGCTTTATCATCCCGTCGGCACCTGCCGGATGGGCAGCGACGACGCGAGCGTGGTGGACCCGCAACTGCGGGTGCGCGGCGTCGACGGGTTGCGGGTGGCCGATGCATCGGTGATGCCCGCGATTGTCCGCGGCCATACCCACGCCCCCAGTGTTCTGATCGGCGAGAAGGCCTCTGACCTCATTCGCTCCTGAGCTCGTGGCGGCGTCAGACACCGGGTTCGGGCTGCGGTCGTGCCGCACGCGTGGTTCGCGCCAGTACTTCCGGGCCCGTCGTCAACGCCCGTCGCCACGGCGCGACACCGTCGATCTCGACCTCGATGGTGAAGCTGAGCACCGTACGGATGAGCACGATCACCCCAAGGATCGCGGCGTCGGTCAGCGACGGTTTAGACGTCACAGTCTTGACGATGTCGGCGGCGACGAGCAGCTCGAGACCGAGAAGAATCGCGCCGCCGATTGAATTGCGGAGCGTCTTGAATGCCCGTTCCCCGTTGACTCGCCGCCACGTCATGATGGCCAGGCCGAAGGCATAGCCGGTGCCCAACACCATCGACGACACGCCCAACACCTCGAACGCCTGCGTCGCCCGTTCGAAGAACTGCTCCAAGTTCACTGCGTCCCCGTCGTCGACCTGTTCCGCGACTCTATTACGGCGGGGGCAGAATGGGGGCGATGACGATGAACGCCAAGCGTCGCCGTGCGCACGACAAGCTGGCCGCGATGCCGGGCGTGCGTCCTGTGCGGCGGCCGGTGGCGCCGGACGGCGATGACGAGTTCGACCTGTACTACGTGCGGACCGGCCGGAAGTCGACCAATCCGCTGATCATCATTCCCGGTGGGCCGGGTGCCGCGTCGGTGGCGCTGTATCGCCGACTGCGCAGGCACGCGGCGTCCAGGGGCTTGGACGTGATCATGATCGACCACCGCGGCGTCGGCATGTCCCGTCACGACGATCAGGGCGCCGATCTGCCGCCCGAGGCCCTCACCATCGACCAGGCCGTGAACGACATCGCTGCTGTCCTCGACGACGCGCAGGTCGACAAGGCGGTGATCTACGGAACGTCGTACGGCACGTATCTGGCCGCGGGAGTTGGTGTGCGACACCCGCATCGGGTTCATGCCATGGTGCTCGATTCGCCGTTGCTGTCGGCCCACGACATCGACGCCGTGCGCGATGAAACCCGCCGGGTGCTGTGGGACGGTGCCGACCCCGACGCCGCCGAGCTGGCGCCGAAGGTGCGCAAGCTCGTCGACGACGGAATGCTCACTCCGGCGGCGGGACAGCTCACCGCGGCGGTGTACGGGCTTGCAGGACCGGCGGTGCTTACCCGCCAACTCGATCTTCTCCTGCGGGGCAGGCGAGGGTTGTGGACCGTGCTCGACCAGGCATCGCGGTTTGCCTTCGAACGTAAGTCCCCGTATCGCCACGAACCAGACCTGGTGGGCCGGATCGGGTTTCGCGAATTGAACTACGGTGCGGTGCCTGACGGTAGGCCGCTGGACCCGGCCGCCGCATTCCGCGAAATGGCCCTACAACCTCTGGAATTCGAGGCCGAGCCCTACGATCTCGTTGCGGAGATGCCGAAATTCACCTGGCCGACGGCTGTCATCTCGGGTGGCCGTGACCTGATCACCCCGAGGGCGGTCGCCGAGGAGATCGTGTCGCTGATTCCCGAATCGGTTCTCGTCGAGCTGGCGACCGCGGGTCACAGTGTGATGGATGTTCGTGAGCGTGCCGCTCTCGACATCGTCGAAGCGTTGTACGGCGGAAACATCGGCGGCCTGCCCGCGCGCGCCAAGGAACTGGACGCCGTGCCTGCCAGCGTGGGAATCCGACTGTTGGTCGGCGCGCTCGGCGCCGCTGCGGTCGTCGAATCCGCGCTGCCCGCCGCGATTCCGCGTGCGGTGCATTGGGTTACTTCATGAAGACGACCGCGGTGCGGAGCGGGTCACGGCTCGTCATTCGTAGCGGATTCTGAAGGGTTCGCTAGATTCACACTCCGGCGACGGGGAGAATGACTCGGATGACCAATATTCCGCAGGCAATGGAGTCTCCAGTGCCGCTGCGTGAGTTCATCGTCTCGCCGGGCTTCGCCGGTGTGGCAGCGGTGGTCGCGGCGCTGATCGTTCTGTGCGCTGTGCTCTTTGCGGTCCGACGGGCGGGCAAGAGGCTCGATCAGGAACTTGAGCAGCGGGAACGCCATCATCACGAGGCTTGCGAGGGTGAGCAGAACGCCCTGGCCTCTCGGCACTGCTGGGAGACGCTCAAGTGGCTGGTGAAGACCGCAGGCCTCGAACCGGCAGCCAGTGAGGGCGCCACCCTCGGCCTGGGCCCAGAGCTCGCGATGGCGACTCTGCGGGGGTTGCTTCGCGACGCGGAGCGGCTCGGCGACGAAACCCTCGCCGACGCCGTGACGGTCTATCAGAATCAATTCGCTCTGGTGCTGGCGCAGCAGGGCGGGCCATTGTCCGAACTTGCCGCAGGCGCGCCGTCGGCGCCGGGCAAGAGGGGCGCTGCGCCGCAGACACCCTCGACAGAGCAGCAGGCCAAGGCACCGGAAGACAAGCCGGACAAGCAGCAGCCCGCGCCCGATGACAGTCCGACATCGACGACCGAACTGAGCATCGACGGACGGCGTCGCCGACCATGACGACGACATTTCGGCATATCGAGGACCTCGGCGTCGACGAGTGGGCCGCGCTGACCCGCCGCGCCGCCACGGAGGCGGTGGCCGCCGCGCAGCGACGCGGCAAGACGCCGCCGGCAGAGCTGGTCGCGGTGGCAGCGATGACCGAGCGTCAGCTCGTCGAACGCCGCGCGCGCAATGGCCCGGCCAGACAACGCCTTTCGCCGCTCATGCAACTGGTAGAGGCCGACCACATGCGCCGCTTGGCAGAAGGCCGTGCCCGCGATGCACACCAGGACAAGCTGGACGCCCAGGCGGCAGCGGCAGCGGCCCGAGCCGAGGCCGAGGAGTCGTCACGCAGCGCCGATGCGGCGCGGGCCCAGATCAGGACGGTGCAGCAGCAGGCGGCCGAAAGGGACAAGCAACGATCGACCGAGCGCACTGCCGCCGCCGAGGCGCACGAACAGGGTCTACAGCAGCTGCGTCTGGAGCTCGAACAGGTCCGCGCCGATGCCGAAGCTGAGATCGCGGCAGCGCGCGAGCGGGCGACCGCCGCCGAGGCGCGTGCCCAGCAGCGGCTCGCTGAACGGACGACCGCAAGCGAGGCCGCCGAACAGGCCATGCAGCAGCTGCGTGCCGAGTTCGAACAGGTCCGCGCCGATGCCGAAGCCGTCATCGCGGCAGCGCGCGAGCGGGCGACCGCAGCCGAAGCGCGCGCCCAGCAGCGGGCCGCCGAGCGCACCGCCGCAAGCGAGGCCGCCGAACAGGCGGCACAGCAACTCCGCGGCGAGCTTGCCCGCGTCCGCGCCGACGCCGACGCGGAAGTCGCCGCGTCGCGCGGGTGGGCTGCCGGCGAGGCGGCGGCTGTGCGAGAAGCCGCGGACGCCGAGGTGGTGCGAGCCTATGCTGCTGCCGACGACGCGGTTCGGCAGGCGCAGGCCGAGGCGGCGCGCACCCACTCGATGCAGCCACTGTCGATTCCGGTCCCTCCGTTGGAGTTTCGCTCGGAGACGGGGCACATCGAAAACGCGCTCAATGCCCTGCACCAGATCGACTACGTGCTGGAAGTCGGCATCGCCACCGGTGGCGACCCCGATGTCCCGGTCGACATCGCCCTGATGCAGACCCTGGTTTCGGCGGTGCGAGAGCATGCGATGTACCTGTCGAACGAATCACGAAGCGGCACAACCAGCGTGGGTCAGCATCCCCGCGATGCCGCGGCAGCCTACGCGGAGGTCGCGGTGGAGGCGTTCCGCGGCTTCCTGCAGCGGATAGAGACCGTCGTGCAACGGCTGAGAGGCCGCAATCTCGGTGCCGATGCCGAGATCGTGGACGTCGTCATTTCGATGCTCACCGACCCGTGGGTGCAACGCGTCCGTCGTGTGGACTCATAGCACCTGCACGCGGGGCGCTACTTCACGAAGCCGATCTTGGTGTAGTCCAGGTCGCCGATGCCTGCCGGACCGAAGTTCGCGAGCGTGCTGCGTACCGCGACGTTGCCCGGCGACTGGAACAGCGGCAGGCTGAACCCGATGTCGAAGATCATCTTGTCGAGTTCGTTGGCCAGCTCGCGCGCTTTCGCGGGGTCGAGTTCGTCGAAAGTCTGCTCCGCCTTGGCGTCGATCTCCGGGCTGCTGATCTTGCCGAAGTTGCTGTCCGCGTTCGTCGTATAGATCTGGTTGAGACAGCACAGTGAGAACGCGTCGCCGACCCAGCTGAACTGTGCGACGTCGAAATCGCCGGGGATGATGTAGTTGGTGAAGAAGCCGGTGCCGCCCTTCGTGTCAAGCTCGAGCTTCACGCCGATCTGGGCGAGGCTGTTCTGCGCGATCTGGGCGACCTGTTTGGTCGTGTCCGCGTCGAAGAGCACGTCCCGAATCACCAACTGGCGGCCGTCCTTCTCGCGGAACTGGCCGTTGAGACGCCATCCGAGCGTATCGAGTTCTTGTTTCGCCTTCTCCGGGTCGAAAGCAACTGCGCCGCTGTTGTCCTGGTAGCCCTCCTGGCCCGCGACGAAGATGTGGTTGTTCAGCGGCACCGGCTTGTCGACGAGGCCGCGCTGGGTGACATTCGCGATCGCCTGCCTGTCGATACCCTTGGCGACGGCCAGCCGCAGCGCCTTGTCCGCGAGTATCGATCCCGGCGCTCCGTTGAACGTGAAGTGATACCAGCTGGCGCCGGGCGCACGTCGGATCGCAATGCCCGGGGTATTGCGCGCCGTGGTCAACTCGGGTAGCGACGCGACGCCGGTGGCGTCGATGGTGTTGTTCTGCAGTGCGGGGATGCGCGCCTTGTCGTCGAGCACCAGATAGGTGATGCTGTCCAGCAGTGGCGGGGTGCCCCACCATTTCGGGTTGCGCTTCAACGTGATTCGCTGCGACGTGCGGTCCAGGTCGGTGACGATGAACGGCCCGGCGGAAGGCCCTGGTCGATCGAGTTGTCCCTTGTTGAACACCTCGGGTGCAGACGTCATGCTCTTGGGCAGCAGCATCGTGTTGCCCGCGAACATGCCGCGCCAGTCCGAGAAGGGCTTGGCGAAGGTGACGACGGCCTGACGATCGTCGACCCCTTGAGTCACCTTCTCGACGCGGTCCGCGCCGTTGGTGCTGGCGATGCGGAAGTCCTTGTTCTTTCCGCTGGTTGCGTTGATCTGAGACGCGATGTCTTCCCACGTGATCGGCGTGCCGTCACTCCAGACCGCCTTGGGGTTGATGGTGTAGGTGACGACCTGAGGGCTCTCACTGGTCAATTCGACGTTGGTGAAGAAGTCGCTGTTCACCGTCGTCGATCCATCCGAGCCGACGCGGAACGCGCGCGGCATCGTCGCCCGCAACATCGCCCCGGTATCGGCTTCGTTGCCGTCGATGTGCAGCGAGTTGAAATTCGACGGATATCCGCTCATCGCCAGCCGCAGATTGCCGCCCTGCCGCAAGGTCGCGGGATCCTGCGGGTTGATGTCGTTGGTCGTGCCGACCTCGGCGTTACCCCCCGCAGGCGGCGCCTCCTTGTCGCCGCTCGAGCAGCCGGCGATGGTAACCGCCGCGACCAGTCCCACGGCGAGCAGACGCGAAAGCCCCCCGACACGCCGTGCGGAAGGGGCTTTTGCGTCTGCTCGCGCAAGTTCAGGACTCATGCAGACCGACTCTAGCCGCGGTCCGGCTCCGGCTGAGGCACTGCCGCCAGCAACTTGCGGGTGTATTCATCGCGCGGGTTGGTGAACACCTGGTCACCGTCGCCCTGCTCGACGATTTTGCCCTTGAGCATCACGGCCACCCGGTGGGCGAGGTGCTTGACCACGGAAAGGTCGTGGGAGACGAACAGGTAGGCAAGCCCGAACCGGTCCTGCAGGTCCAGCAGCAGATTGATGATGCCTGCCTGGATCGACACGTCGAGTGCCGATACCGGTTCGTCGAGCGCGAGGATCTTCGGCTGCAGCGCCAACGCGCGGGCGATGCCGATGCGCTGCTTCTGACCGCCGGAGAACTCGGCCGGGTAGCGGCTGGCGTCGGCGCGTCGCAACCCGACGATCTCCAGCAGTTCGGAGACCCGGTCGTCGATCCGCTGCTTGTCGAAGCCGTTGGCGGCCAACGGTTCCGCAAGCACATCGGAGACCGGGAGTCGCGGGTCCAGGGACGCGACGGGATCCTGGAACACCACCTGCATGTCCCCGCGCAATGCCCGTCGCGCCCGCGTGCTGAGCGTGGCCACGTCGGCGCCGAGCACTTCGATCGAACCCGCCTGCGGGGCGGTCAGGTCGAGGATCTGGTGCAGTGTGGTCGACTTGCCCGACCCGGACTCGCCGACGATGCCCAGTGTGCGGCCCTGGTGGAGCTCGAAGCTGACGCCGTCGACCGCGCGCACCTCGCCGATCGTGCGGCGCAGCACCACACCCTTGGTCAGCTTGTATGTCTTGGTGAGGTTTTCGACGCGCAACACGACGGGGCCATCGGTCGGCGCTTGTTCGGCTGCGATCGGCGCAGTGGAGACACCGTAGATCTCTGCGGCGCTGCGGCCGGTGACCTCTTCTGTCCGGATACAGGCAGCAGTGTGGTTGGGGCCAACGATGATCGGCTCGGGTTCGGCGGCGCGACAGTCGTCGATCGCCAGTGGGCAGCGCGGTGCGAACGGACAGCCGGGCGGCAACGCGGCAAGCGACGGGGGAGCACCGGGAATCGGCACGAGTCGCGCCCCCTGGGCAGCGTCGAGCCGGGGTACCGACCCGAGAAGTCCTGCGGTGTAGGGCATCCGACGGTCGCGGTAGAGCTGACCGACCGAGGCGACCTCTACGGCGCGACCGGCATACATCACCAGGGCGCGGTCGGCGAACTCGGCGACCACCCCGAGGTCGTGGGTGATGATCAAAACGCCCGCGCCGGTGACGTCGCGTGCGGTCTTCAACACCTCGAGGATCTGCGCCTGCACGGTGACGTCCAGCGCGGTGGTCGGCTCGTCGCAGATCAACAGGTCGGGATCGTTGGCGATCGCGATGGCGATCACGACGCGCTGGCGCTCTCCGCCGGAGAGCTCGTGCGGGAAGGCCCGCGCGCGACGCTCGGGCTGTGCGATGCCGACGAGTTCCAGCAGTTCGACCGCGCGGGCACGTGCCGCCCTGCGCGTGGTGTCACTGGTGTGCACCTGGATCGCCTCGGCGATCTGGTCGCCGACGGTGTAGACGGGCGTCAGGGCCGACATCGGGTCTTGGAACACCGTCCCGATGGCCTTGCCCCGGACCCGCGACATCCGCTGGTCGGACAGCCCGAGCAACTCGTCGCCGTGCAGCCGCACCGACCCGCTCACCTCGGCGTACTCCGGCAGCAGGCCGACGACGGCCATGGCGCTGGCCGACTTGCCTGCGCCGGATTCGCCGACCAAAGCGACGACTTCGCCGGCATCGACGTGGTAGTTCATGCCGCGAACGGCTGCCACCCGCTCGGTTTCGGTTGGGAAGGCGACGGTGAGGTCACGCACCTCGAGGAGACTCACTTGCGTCTCCTTCTTCGCAGCGGCCGTGCACTCGGATCAAGTGCGTCGCGTATCCCGTCACCAATGAGGTTGGTACACAGCACGATCAGCACAAGAACTCCGGCAGGGAACAGGAACACCCACGGAAACGTGGTGGCCGAATTGGTGCCGTCGGCGATGAGTGTGCCCAGCGACACATCGGGCGGCTGGATGCCGAAACCCAGGAAGCTCAAGCCGGTTTCACCGATGATCGCGGTGCCGACATTCAGCGTGGTGTCGATGATGAGCAGCGACGCGACGTTGGGCAGGATGTGCCGGACGATGATCCGCCAGTTGGGCACGCCCATGTACCGGGCCGCCACGACGAACTCCCGGTCCCGAAGGCTCATGGTCATGCCGCGAACGATGCGGGAGCTGATCATCCAGCCGAACACGGAGAACAGGACGATCAGCCAGAGGACGCGGTCGGACGCCCCCAGTCGTGGGGTGACGATGGCGATCACGATGAAGCTGGGCACCACGAGCAACAGGTCGACGAGCCACATCAGGCGGCGATCGCGCCAGCCGCCGAAATACCCGGCGATCGCACCGACTGTCGCGGCGAGCACCGTCGCGATGAGCGCTACGCAGACGCCGATCAACATCGACTTCTGCATGCCTCGAAGCGTCAGCGCCAACAGATCCTGGCCGAGCGCGTTGGTGCCGAACCAGTGGTCGGTGCTGGGTGGTTGTTGCAGCGCGTAGTAGTCCAAGTCCATGTAGCTGTAGGGCAGCAGCGGTGGCAGCGCGTAGCAGCCGACGAAAAACAGGACGAGCAGCACAAGGGATACGACGGCGGGCTTGTTGCGTAAGAACCTGCGCCACACCAGGGTGCGTCGCGAGGCGAAGTCGTGTGTGTCCAGACCCGACTTGGCTGTCGTCGCGGTTTCCGTGGTGACCGGCTCAGTCATGACGCCCGCACCCTCGGGTCGAGCGCGGCGTAGATGACATCGGACAGCAGACCCGCGAAAAGGACGGCGGCGCCGGTGAACACGGTAACGGCGGCGATGATGTTGGTGTCCTGGGTCGCGATGCCCTGCACCACCCACTCACCCATGCCGTGCCAGCCGAAGATCTTCTCGGTGAACACCGCGCCGGTCACCAAACCGCTTATGCCGTAGGCGAAGAGCGTCGCCATCGGGATCAGCGCGGTGCGCAGGCCATGCTTGAACAGCGCCTGCCGCCTGGTCAGGCCCTTGGCGCGGGCGGTGCGGATGAAATCCTGCCCGAGCACGTCCAGCATCGCATTGCGTTGATAGCGGCTGTAGCCGGCGATTCCCATCAGCGCCAGCGTGAATGTCGGCAGAACGAGATGCTGTATCCGGTCGACGAATTGGTTCCACCCGCCGCTGACGACATCCGGTGACGTCTCGCCGATGTATTCGAACAGCTGCACACCGAAGACCGAATTCACCCCGTTCGCACCGAGTATCAACAGGTTCGCGATGACGAACACCGGTGTGCTGAGCAACAGCAGCGACGCAATCGTGATGACCCGGTCGCTCAGGTGGTACTGCCGGATCGCCCCCCAGGCGCCCACGACAACGCCGATCACGGTCCCCAGCACCGCGCCGATGACGAGGAGCCGCAGGCTGACCCCGACGCGGCGGCCCAGTTCCGCAGAGATCGGTTGGCCGGTGATCGTCGTGCCGAAGTCGCCGTGCACCGCACCCGATGCCCACTTTGCATAACGCAATGGGATCGGTCGGTCCAGATTCAGTTCGGCCGCCTTGGCGTCGATCACGGCCTGCGGCGGCCGAGGGTTGCGCGACTCCAGGCTGTCCAGTGGTTTGAAGGACACCGAGGTCAGCCCAAACGTCAGGAACGACGCCAGAATCAGCAGCAGGATGTAGTTGACCAGCCGCCGCGCCAGGAACCGCGTCATCGGCGACGTTCCGGAGCGGGCATGCGCACAGGGTATGAGATGGCGGCCTGTGAGGCCGTGAACCCGACGGCGACGCGGCTAGCCAATTACTACCCGGTCTTAAGCCTAGCTACAGATTTCGCGAGTTCACTGGGTGCTACCTGCACTTTCACGGTTCGCCGCACCGCTGGGGCGAGTCGGCACCACCCTGAAAAGGAGGCTGACAATGAATTCAATCAAATCGAACAGGGTGAAAATGCTGGCCGCGGTGATCGGCGGCAGCGCGGTGGTGACGATGGGTGCGCTGGCGATGAGCATTCATCAGCAGCCGACCGGCACCGACAACCTCGCGGTGGGCAAGATGACCGTCGCCGCCACGACGACCGAGTCGGGCAAGGACGACACGGTCGTGGCGACGTCGATGGCCGTCCCCGCCATCAAGGGGCCGGCGCCGCTGCCCGCCGAGGAGCAGGCCGCCGAGTAGCGGTCACCAGCTGACGTTTCACCTCCGACCCTTCCGGCTACTCAATTGCCGGAGGGGTCGTTGGCGACCTCTCGAGGCACTGTTCGACCGGCTGTCCGGGCTGGAGGGACGGCTGACCAGATACCCGAAATGGAGTGGTCAGAGGTGAAATCGAGACAGTTCAAGATGATGTCAGCGGGAGTCGGTGCCGGCGCCATCCTCGCGATGAGTGCATTGGGGGTGGCGTTCAGCGACGTCAGCGCCGCTGAGGAGCCGACGCCGGCGCCGCCCGGTCCGGTGACCACGTCGGAGATCACCACCGGGGCAACCGTCACCGATACGACGGAGATGGAAGGTCCCGAGACATCCGTCGCCGTTCCGCCGATCACCACCCCGCCGTCGACGATCGGTCAGGAACCGCCCGACTGAGCGTTGGCACCGAATATCCAAAAAGGAGTTGGCAGAGATGATTTCGAAGAAGGTCAAGCTCGCGGCGGCCACCGTCGGAGCGAGCGCGGTGGTCGTGATGGGATCACTGACGTTCGCGCTCGGCAGTGAAGACAGCGGCCCGGCGACGATTGTGTCCGGACCGGAGATGACGCTGGGCGAGACCAGCACCATCGAGAAGGCGGCGAACTCGCCCGAAACGTCGGTAGCGGTTCCCGAGGTGACGGCCGAGGTGCCTGACGGATTCGGGCCGTAATCCCTACGCGCCCATCAACTCCCGTGCGGTGGACCCTCACCGATGCTGTTGAGGGTCACCGTCGGGCCGGTTCGGGTGGCCTGCACGGTGACCGTGTCGTTGGCAGCAAGGGACCGGCTTGGCACGACGGCCGATGACGGAAACGCATAGATCTGGGTGTATCCGTCATCGCTGCGTACGACGATCGTCGACAGGGTGACCTCGTCGACGGTGCCCGTCTGGGTCATCTTGGTGGTGTAGCCGCCGTGGCCGTCGGACACGACGTACTCGCTGTGCAGGATGCCCGCGGGGTCAGCCTGCACAGGAGGTGGCGGGAATCCGCCCGCTGCCGAAGGCGGGCCGTGCACCTGGCCGTGCATTCCGCCTGCCATCGTGCGCGACGACCCCTCGGTCGCAGCGAACACGGCGGCACCGCCGAGTGCGCCGATCGTCGCCGCCACGGCGATGGCCGCCAGCGCCTGCCGTTTACCCCAACGGCGAGGTTGCCGCTGTTCTACAGTCTCGGACGTCACCCGACCACTGTGCAGCGGCCACATGTGCGTCGGCTGTGAACCCAGTCGGTCTTGCATGGGTAGCGACGCCCTCACAGCCCGCACACAGAACCGGCACAGCGGGCGCTAACGGCTTCGGCGAATAATGACGACGTGGGCATCCCGAGCGGATCTGTGTGAACGTGACCGAATCCGAGCGCGTCGTGATGCGCCGAGCCGACGGCAAGCCGATCAACGTGCTGGTGGTCGACGACGAACCCGTCCTCGCCGAGCTGGTGTCGATGGCACTTCGGTACGAGGGCTGGGATATCCAGACCGCAGGCGACGGAGCGACGGCGATCGCTCTGGCCAAGGAAAACCCGCCCGACGTCGTCGTGCTCGACGTGATGTTGCCCGATATGAGCGGCCTGGATGTGCTGCGCAAGCTGCGCGAGCGGACCCCGCATCTGCCCCTTCTGCTGCTGACGGCCAAGGATTCGGTCGAGGACCGGATCGCGGGGCTTACCGCGGGCGGAGATGACTATGTGACCAAGCCGTTCAGCCTCGAAGAGGTGGTGCTTCGGCTGCGCGCATTGCTGCGGCGCACCGGAGTCACCAGCGAGACGGGCGGTGCCAAGATCGTGGTCGGCGACCTGGCCCTCGACGAGGACAGCCACGAGGTCACGCGCGGCGGTGAGCCGATCTCGCTGACCGCGACCGAATTCGAGCTGCTGCGCTTCATGATGAGGAATTCGAAACGAGTCCTGTCAAAGGCGCAGATCCTGGACCGCGTGTGGAGCTACGACTTCGGCGGACGGTCCAACATCGTCGAGCTCTACGTGTCCTATCTGCGCAAGAAGATCGACAGCGGCCGGGAACCGATGATCCACACGCTGCGTGGGGCCGGGTATGTCCTCAAGCCCGCGCGTTGACCCACCGGGGCTGCTGACCCGGATCCGGTCGCCCCGAACATGGTCATTGCGGGCCCGGCTGCTGCTCACACAGGTAGCCCTGCTCGCCGTCGTGTGCGCGGGTATCGGCATTGCGACGGAGTTTGCGCTGCAACGGTTTTTGACCCATCAGCTGGACCAACAGCTGATCGAGGCCGGCCGCCGCTCCGCAGCCATCTTCGCGTTCGGGCCGCCGCCTCCGCCGGGCTTCGGGCCACCGAGACCCATGCCCATGCCTCCGTTCGGGGCGCCGCCGCCAGATCACCAGCGGCGCATCATCATCCGCGAAGACGACGGACCCGGCCCGGAATTCCTGAATGCCCCAGGGCAGGCCGCCCGCATGGTCGGCGCCGTCATCGCCCAGGGCGTGTCGGTCGACGCCGGTGTCATCACTGCCGACGGTGCGCGGGCCGGGATCAGTCCTGGGGCGACCGCCCAGTTGGCACAGGTCGCCCCGAGTCGCAATCCGACAACGATCGACCTCGACGGTCTGGGTCGCTACCGGGTGGTGGGCAACCACTCCCGCGGCCCGGAGGAGACGATCGTGGTTGGTCTGCCGACGTCCGATGTCGATGACGCCCTGCTGTGGGTACTGGTGATGTTCTGCATCGTCGGTGTCATTGCGCTCATCGCCGCGACGACGGCGGGGATATTGATCATTCGACGCCAATTGAGGCCACTGGCAACGGTTTCCGCCGCGGCCCGGCAGGTCGCCGACCTGGAGCTCGACCGTGGGGAGGTCCGTCTTCCGACGCCCATCGTCAAGGTCGATCCCGCGAGTGCGCACACCGAGATCGGCCAGCTGGGCTCCGCGCTCAACCGCATGCTCGACCGCATTGCGGGCGCACTGTCGGCGCGGCAGGCAAGCGAGATGCGGGTCCGGCAGTTCGTCGCCGACGCCAGCCACGAGCTGCGCACCCCGCTTGCGGCGATTCGTGGTTATACCGAACTGGCGCAACGCAAACAAGACGTCCTGCCCGACGACGTCGCGCACGCGATGAGCCGGGTGGAGTCAGAGACCGAGCGCATGACCCACCTCGTCGGTGACATGTTGTTGCTGGCCCGCCTCGACACCGGGCGACCGCTCGAGCGCGAACAAGTCGATCTGACGCGGCTCGTCGTCGACGCCGCCAGCGACGCCCATATCGCGGGTCCTGACCACCAGTGGTCGCTGGACCTGCCCGACGAGCCGATCGTGGTGAGGGGCGACGAGGCGCGACTGCATCAGGTGCTCGCGAACCTGCTGGCGAATGCGCGGACCCACACTCCGGCGGGCACGTCGGTCACCACGGCGCTTGCCGTCGACGGTGATGATGCGGTCCTCACCGTGACCGACGACGGGCCGGGAATTCCGGTGTGGTTGCAGCCCGAGGTCTTCGAGCGGTTCGCCCGCGGTGACTCATCGCGGTCCCGGCGTGGCGGCGGCACCGGACTCGGTCTCGCGATCGTCGCGGCCGTGGTCAGGGCGCATCACGGCACCATCGACGTGCACAGCGTGCCGGGAAGGACCGAGTTCGTGGTGAAGCTGCCGGTCAACTCACAGGCAAGCCACAGCGGTACCAAAACCGACGCCTAGCCTGAAGGGCAAAGATTGCGTCAGTGACCCTCCTCCTTCCCGCCGAGCAGACGCGAAAGCCCCCGATTCGCTCCGAATTGAGGGGCTTTCGCGTTCCCCTGCTTACGCGTGGGCCCAGCTCGCGGGTGGTGGCCGACCGTGTGGCACTGGCGGTTCTGCTCATGGGCACCGCGGCGCTGTACCTGTGGAACCTGTCGGCCAGCGGATGGGCGAACAGCTTCTACTCGGCCGCCGCGCAGGCAGGCGCAAACAACTGGACGGCCATGCTGTTCGGATCGAGCGACGCCGCCAACGCCATCACCGTCGACAAGACGCCTGCGTCGCTGTGGGTCATGGACGTCTCGGTGCGCATCTTCGGGCTCAACCCGTGGAGCGTGCTTGCGCCGCAGGCGCTCGAGGGGGTGGCCGCGGTCGCCATCCTCTACGCCGCCGTGCGACGGGTCAGCGGACCCGGCGCGGCGCTGCTCGCCGGTTCGATTATGGCGTTGACGCCGGTCGCCGCGCTGATGTTCCGCTTCAACAACCCCGACGCGCTTCTGGTCCTCATGCTCGTCGCGGCCGCCTACTGTACGCAGCGGGCATGCGAAAAGGACAGCAGCCGTTGGTGGTTGGTCGCGGCCGGCGTCGCCGTGGGCTTCGGCTTCCTGGCCAAGATGCTGCAGGCGTTCCTGGTGGTGCCGGGGTTCGTCGCGGCGTACCTCATCTCCGGGAGCCGCCCGCCCAGTCGTCGGCTCCTTGACGTCGCGAGTCTTGTCGGGCCGATGTTCGTCGCAGCCGGCTGGTACCTCGTGCTCGTCGAGGTGTGGCCGTCCGACGCGCGGCCCTACATCGGCGGATCCCAGCACAACAGCATCGTCGAACTGGCGTTGGGCTACAACGGGTTAGGCCGGCTGACGGGGAACGAGACCGGCGGCCTCGGCAACATGAACTTCGACGTCGGCTGGGACAGGCTCTTCGGGCACAGCATGGGCACCGAGATCGGCTGGCTGTTGCCCGCGGCGGTGATCTGCCTCGGCGCGATCGCGGTTCTCACGCGGCGCGCACCACGAACGGACCTCACGCGCGCCGCTGGTGTCATCTGGGGCGGCTGGCTGATGGTGACGGCGGTGGTGTTCAGCTTCATGAACGGCATCGTGCACCCGTATTACACGGTGGCGCTGGCGCCTGCGATCGCCGCGTGCATCGGAATCGGCGCAACACTGTTGTGGCAGAACAGATCTTCGCTTCCATGCGCTACCGCACTGGCAGGCGTCGTTGTCGTGTCCTCGATACTGGCGTGCGTGCTGTTGGCCCGTACCGACGGGTGGCTGCCGTGGCTGCGGGCGGCCATCGCCGTCGGCGGACTTGCAGCGGCGGTGCTTCTGCTCGTGTCGGGACGGCTGAGCGCAGCCGTGGCACGATTCGCCGCCACCCTGGCGATCGCGGTGTCCCTGGCGGCACCCGCGGCGTACGCCGTCGCGACGGCGGCCACGCCGCACCGCGGGGCCATCCCAACGGCAGGCCCGTCGCGCGCCGGTGCGATGCCCCTCGGCGCAGGAGGCCTGCTGACCGCGCCGACACCAGGCCCAGCCCTGTCGGCGACACTGGCAGCCGACGCCGAGCACTACACGTGGGCCGCGGCGGCGATGGGCTCGAACAATGCGGCGGGCTACCAATTGGGAAGTGGCGCACCGGTTATGGCGATCGGCGGTTTCAACGGCACGGATCCCGCTCCGACGCTCGAGGAATTCAAGCAGTATGTCGCCGACAAGCAGATCCACTACTTCATCCGCGGCCGGATGATGATCGGCCAGTGGGGCGGGCACGCGGCATCGGGCAGCCAGGAAGCTTCCGACATCGCGGACTGGGTCGAGACCCACTACACCCCGACGACCGTCGACAAGGTGGTCGTCTACGACCTGACCCAGCCGCCGAAGAACACATAGCTTGCGCATAGCTTCGCCCAACGACCGACACACGCTGCTGCTCGACCATTGGACTCATGACAGACATCGCCATCGAACACGACGCCCGCCCGGCTCGGAGCATCCGCTTCGAAGCGCGGCCGAACGCGGCGCTGGCGGCCCGCGAGAAGGGGGTTCCCGTGCTCGATGTGGTGGTGCCGGTGTACAACGAGGAAGCGACGCTGGCCGATTCGGTGTACCGCCTGCACCGCCATCTGCGCGACCAGTTCCCGTTCCCGGCGCGCATCACGATCGCGGACAACGCCAGCGTCGACGGCACGCCCCGCATCGCCGAGGAGCTCGCCGCCGAGCTCGAAGACGTCCGGGTGGTGCGGCTCGATCAGAAGGGGCGCGGCCGCGCGCTGCACGCGGTGTGGTCGACGTCGGATGCGCCCGTGCTCGCGTACATGGACGTCGACCTGTCGACCGACCTCGCCGCACTGGCTCCTCTCGTGGCGCCGCTCATCTCCGGTCACTCCGACCTGGCGATCGGGACGCGGCTCGGAAGGGGAGCGCGCGTCGTGCGAGGGCCGAAGCGCGAGATCATCTCCCGCTGCTACAACCTGATCCTCAAGTCCGCTCTCGCCGCGCGCTTCTCGGACGCACAGTGCGGGTTCAAGGCGATCCGCGCCGACGTTGCGCAGCGACTGCTTCCCCACATCGCCGACACCGGTTGGTTCTTCGACACCGAACTGCTTGTCCTTGCCGAACGCGCGGGCCTGCGAATCCACGAGGTGCCGGTGGACTGGGTCGACGATCTGGACAGCCGGGTCGACATCGTCGCGACCGCGGCCGCCGACCTGAAGGGCATCGCGCGTCTGCTGCGGGGCTTCACGTCGGGCTCGATACCCGTGCAAACGGTTGCGGCACAGCTGGGTTCGTCCCGGCGCACGGCCGCGCCGGGGTCGCTGCTGCGCCAGTCGGTGCGCTTCGCGAGCATCGGAGTCGCTTCGACGGCCGCCTACCTGCTGCTGTTCATGATGTTGCACGGCTGGCTCGGGGCGCAGGTCGCCAACCTGATCGCCCTTCTCGTCACCGCGATCGGCAACACCGCGGCCAACCGCCGCTACACGTTCGGCATCGCCAACGGCGGCAACGTGGCGCGCAACCATGTCGAAGGGCTCATCGTCTTCGGCATCGCACTGGGCATCACCAGCGGTGCGCTGGCCACGTTGCACTCCGTCGCGCCTGAGCCGGGTCGATGGGTCGAGGCCACCGTGCTGGTGGTGGCCAACCTGCTCGCCACCACCGTTCGTTTCGTCCTGTTGCGCGGCTGGGTGTTTCACCCCCGTCGCAACCACTGACACACCGCAGACAAAGGAATCCGATCAATGACAATCACCGCCGATGTGCCGACGCCGACAGCCGCCACGGCCGATGACGTGCCAACGGGTAGACCACGCTGGGAAACGCCTGCGCTACTTGCCCTGCTGGTCGCCACGGCGGTGCTGTACCTGTGGGGGCTCGGCTCGTCGGGCTGGGCCAACGACTACTACGCGGCCGCGGCGCAGGCGGGCACCCAGGACCTGACGGCGTGGCTGTTCGGGTCGCACGACGCAGGCAACGCCATCACCGTGGACAAGCCGCCAGCGGCGTTGTGGGTGATGGCGTTGTCCGGCAGGCTGTTCGGCTTCACCGCCTTCACGATGCTCTTGCCGCAGGCGCTGATGGGCGTCGGCGCGGTCGCCCTGCTGTACGCCGCAGTGCGGCGCGTGAGCGGACCCGGCGCGGGCTTGATCGCCGGCGCGGTGCTGGCGCTGACGCCGGTGGCGCGCTGATGTTCCGGTTCAACAACCCCGACGCACTCCTTGTCCTGCTGATGGTGGCCGCCGCGTACTGCGTGGTGCGGGCGACCGAGAACGGCAGCACCCGGTGGATTGCGTTGGCAGGGTCTGCGATCGGCTTCGCGTTCCTGACCAAGATGCTGCAGGCCTTCCTGGTTGCGCCCGGCTTGGCGCTCGCATTGCTGGTCGCCGCCCCCATCGGCATGTGGCAGCGGGTCTGGAAGCTGATGGTCGGTGCCGCCGCGATGATCGTGTCAGCGGGTTGGTACATCGCCCTTGTGGAGCTGTGGCCTGCGAGCTCCCGGCCCTATATCGGGGGCTCCACGTCGAACAGCCTTCTGCAGCTGGCGTTGGGCTACAACGGGATTGAGCGCATCGCGGGCGGCGACCGCCCCGGCGGCGGTCCCGGCGGTCCCGGTGGTCCCGGTGGGTCGGGCAACATCTTCTTCGGCGGCCAGCCGGGCATCGGCAGGATGTTCGGGCAGTCGATGGGCACAGAAGCGTCGTGGCTTCTGCCGGCCGCGCTGATCGGTCTGGTCGCTGGTCTGTGGTTGACCCGCAAGGCCGTCCGGACGGATCAGCTTCGCGCCAGCCTGCTGCTGTGGGGCGGCTGGCTGCTGGTCACCGCCGCGGTGTTCAGCTTCATGGACGGCACCATCCATCCGTACTACACCGTGGCCCTCGCTCCGGCGATCGCCGCTCTGGTGGGCATCTCGGTGGCCGAGTTGTGGCGGCTCAGGGACCGAAGGTCGTCGCGTCTTGTGCTGGCGGCCATGTCCGTGGCGACCGGTGTGTGGGCGTACGTCCTGCTGGACCGCACCCCGGACTGGCTGCCCGCGCTGCGCTGGGTCGTCCTCGCCGGATCGGTGGTCGTGGCGCTGATGCTCGCGCTCGGAGGCCACCGGAAGGGCACCTCAGTCGCGGTGTTGGCGGCCGCGGCGATTCTGTTCGGCGTGGCAGCACCCGCGGCCTATGCCGTCGAGACCGTCGCGACTGCGCACAACGGACCGATCTCGACATCGGGTCCGAGCAAGGGTGAGGTGTTCGGCCACCCCGACCACCCCGGCGGCTCCGGCGGACCGGGAGGACGCGGCGGGCCCGGCGGCCGGATAGCCGAGAACAGCGCTCTGGTCGAGCTCGTTGCGGGCCTCGACAACCGTTGGGCCGCAGCGACGATCGGTCCCATGGGGGCAAGCAGCCTCGAACTCAAGACCGGTGCATCGATCATGGCGATCGGTGGGTTCACCGGAAGCGACAACTCGCCCACGTTGGCCCAGTTCCAGGGCTATGTCGCCGAACACGAGGTGCGGTACTTCATCGAGGGCCAGCGGTTCGGACCGCCCGGCCATCGCGAGTCGGGCTCTGCGAGCGAGATCACGACGTGGGTGAAGGACAACTTCACCTCCGTCGATGTCGGAGGCACGCCGGTCTACGACCTGGCCGTCCACAAGTGATCGCGCTGATTCTGACTCGTGGCACGCAGGCCCCGTGTTGTTATCGTCGGGAGGTTTGCGAGCCGATGAGGAGGTCGAAATGACTGTGACCGACGATTATCTGAAGAACAACGAGGAGTACGCGAAGAACTTTTCCGGCCCGCTGCCGCTGCCGCCGAGCAAGCACGTGGCCGTGGTGGCGTGCATGGACGCCCGGCTCGACGTCTACCGGGTCCTCGGTTTGAACGAGGGGGAGGCACACGTCATCCGCAACGCGGGCGGGGTGGTCACCGACGACGAGATCCGTTCGCTGGCGATCAGTCAGCGGCTGCTCGGCACCAAGGAGATCATCCTCATCCATCACACCGACTGCGGCATGCTCACGTTCACCGACGACGGCTTCAAGCAGCAGATCCAGGATGAGACCGGGCTGAAGCCCGAGTGGGCGGCGGAGTCATTCCAGGATGTCGACGAGGACGTGCGGCAGTCGTTGCGCCGGATCGAGGCGAGCCCGTTCGTCACCAAGCACGAGTCGCTGCGCGGGTTCGTCTTCGACGTCGCGACCGGCAAGCTCAGCGAGGTCAAGGCTTAGCGTGGTCACCCGCCCGCGGGTCGGGTAGCCAGTAAACGCGTACGCCGACGGGGTCGGCGGTCAATGATGGCCACATGGTCCTGCAGCATGCGACGCCCGCCGACGAGAACGGCTCCGCCGTGCAGCTCAGCGCGACCGCCCCTGTGCCATACGCGTCCAGCAGTTTGCGGAACCCCTTTCCGCCCATCGCCGACTATGCCTTCCTCTCCGACTGCGAGAACAGCTGCCTGATCTCATCGAGTGGATCGGTGGAATGGTTGTGTGTGCCAAGGCCTGATTCGCCCAGCGTGTTCGGGGCCATCCTGGATCGCGGCGCAGGTCACTTCCGGATGAGCCCCTACGGCGTCTCTGTCCCCTCCGGCAGGCGCTACCTGCCGGGCAGCCTGATTCTGGAGACCACTTGGCAGACCCACACCGGCTGGATGATCGTCCGCGACTCGATGGTGATGGGCCCGTGGCGTGACATCGAGACGCGGTCTGGCACGCATCGCCGCGTACCGATGGATTGGGACGCCGAACACACGCTGCTGCGCACCGTGCGCTGCGTGAGCGGCACCGTCGAGCTGGTGATGGACTGCGAGCCGTCGTTCGATTACCACCGGGCCAGCGCGAATTGGGAGTACTCAGCCAGTGGCTATGGAGAAGCGGTTGCGCGGGCCAACCAGGACCCGTACGCGCACCCGACGCTGCGGCTGACCTCCAACCTGCGCATCGGGCTGGAGGGCCGCCAGGCGCGGGCACGCACGAGGCTGAAGGAGGGCGACAACGTCTTTGTCGCGCTGAGTTTTTCGAAGCATCCTGCGCCCCAGACATACGACCAGGCCGTCGACAAGATGTGGACGACCAGCGAATGCTGGCGGCAATGGATCAACATCGGCAACTTCCCGGACCACCCATGGCGGTCGTACTTGCAGCGCAGCGCGTTGACGCTGAAGGGGCTGACGTACTCGCCGACCGGGGCGCTACTGGCGGCGCCGACGACATCGCTGCCGGAAACCCCTCAGGGCGAACGGAATTGGGACTACCGTTACGCCTGGATCCGCGATTCGACGTTCGCGCTCTGGGGCCTGTACACATTGGGTCTGGATCGCGAGGCCGACGATTTCTTCTCCTTCATCACCGACGTGTCCGGCGCGAATGCCGAAGAGCGCCATGAACTTCAGGTGATGTACGGCGTTGGCGGGGAGCGCACCCTGGTCGAGGAGGAGCTGCACCACCTGTCCGGCTACGACAACGCCCATCCGGTGCGGATCGGCAACGGCGCCTACAACCAGCGGCAGCACGACGTCTGGGGTTCGATGCTGGATTCGGTCTATCTGCACGCCAGGTCCCGTGAGCAGATTCCGGAGGCGTTGTGGCAGGTGCTGAAGCAACAGGTCGAGGAGGCGATCGAGCACTGGCGCGAGCCCGACCGCGGTATCTGGGAGGTGCGCGGCGAACCCCAGCACTTCACGTCGAGCAAGATCATGTGCTGGGTCGCGCTGGACCGCGGGGCCAAGTTGGCTGAGCTGCATGGCTGGACGCGAGACACCAAGGAGTGGCGCGCGATCGCCGAGGAGATCAAGGCCGACATCCTCGCCAACGGCGTCGACTCCCGCGGGGTGCTCACCCAGCGTTACGGCGACGACGCACTCGACGCCTCGCTGTTGCTGGCGGTGCTGACCCGGTTCCTGCCGCCCGACGACCCCCGGTCACGCGCGACCGTGCTGGCGATCGCCGACGAACTGACCGACCAGGGGTTGGTGCTGCGCTACCGGGTCGAGGAGACCGACGACGGCCTCTCCGGCGAGGAGGGCACCTTCACGATCTGCTCGTTCTGGCTGGTCTCGGCGCTGGTCGAGATCGGCGAGATCCACCGGGCCAAACACCTGTGTGAGCGGCTGCTGTCTTTCGCGAGCCCGCTGCACCTCTACGCCGAGGAGATCGAGCCGCGCACCGGGCGACATATGGGCAACTTCCCTCAGGCGTTCGCCCACCTGGCACTGATCAACGCCGTGGTGCATGTCATCCGGGCCGAAGAAGACGTGGACGGGTCCGGGGTGTTCCAGCCTGCGCATGCTCCGACCTAACGGCGTGGCCGTCGAGTACTCGGGCAAGCTCGACGAGTGTGGCCCGCAGATCTTCGACTCGCTGTAGCGAGTCGGCCAACTGCAGGGACTCGGCTGCTGCCCGAGTGGTCTGTTGGCCCCTGATCTTCCCACCTGGCATCGGTCGCAGGCGCGGCGTCGTCGCGGGCTGCGGCCGTCGCGGCCGCCACGGCATTGCGAAGTCGATGAATGCCCGTTTCGACTCGGTCATCCGTCCACCCGTGCAGGATTCGCGAGGCGTCGGACAGCAGCGGCGTGAGGCGCAGATACGCCTCGTGGACGGCGTCAAACGCAGACGGCTTCGGAATTCATCACGCGTTCGGGCTGTGCGAAGACGTTCGCCTCGCTCGCCGCCGATGCGGCTGCTGCGGCCAAAGCCGAATGGGCGCAATCGAGTTCGGCTTGCGTGGCTGCGGTGCTTCCCCGCGGCCGGGCAGGTGTGATTCGAGCGCCTCATCGAGAGCATCTAGATACGTCAACACAGCAGGGCGAATTTCACGTGAGGTGCGTATCGGGACGATCGTGAGGGCGACCACCGCGGCCACGCACCCACCGATCAGAGCCGCGACCGACTTGTCTCCGACAGAAATGACGACACCCTCATCAACAATCCTCACCACCGCGGCCCGGTCACCGTATCCGACGGCCCGTGATCTTGATGGCCGGGCGACGCCGCGTAAAAGCGTTATTTACGGATGCGTAACCGGTACTGTCGGCCCCCTCCCTTGGGGATTTCGGGAGCAGCGCTGACCAGCCCTCAGCGCGGTTGAGAAGGAGCCGAAAAGCATGCGCATTGTGGTCGATCTGAATCGATGCCTGGGGTACGCGCAATGCGTCCCGCTCGCGCCGGAAGTCCTTCAATTGCAGGGCGAGGAGGCGCTCGCGTACGACCCGAATCCCGATGACTCGCAACGCCAGCAGGTCGCGCGGGCAGTTGCGTCGTGTCCGGTGCAGGCAATCATCGCGGAGATGGATCCACCCGCGGACAGGACGACGAAGTGAGCACGCAGTCGCTGGTCGACGATCTCGTCCGGACCTTCAAAGCCGAGGGGCGGATCGTGATTGTCGGTGCGTCGCTGGCCGGGCTCCGTGGCGCGGAGGCGTTGCGCGACGAGGGCTTTACTGGCTCGCTGACCATCATCGGCGACGAGGTCCACGAGCCGTACGACCGGCCGCCGCTGTCCAAGCAGGTCCTCAAGGGGTGGGTGCCTGCGGGGAATACCAAGCTGCCACGGATGCGGGCGGTCAACGCGGACTGGCGGCTAGGCGTGGCGGCCACCGGATTGGACCGCGATAACCATGAAGTCCTGCTCGCCAATGGCGACAAAGTGCCCTACGACCGGTTGCTCATCGCTACCGGCGTCCGGTCCCGGCAGTGGTTCAATCCCGAAGAAGCGAAGCTGAAGGGCCTTTTCACGCTGCGGACCAGCGATGACGCCGCCGAGTTGCAGGCGGCCTTGAAGGCCCGACCGAAGCGGGTGCTGATCGTCGGCGCAGGGTTCATCGGCTCGGAAATGGCCTCCGTCTGCCGTGACCTGGGGCTGGACGTCACAGTTGCGGAGCGATCCAGTGCACCGTTGGTGGGCGCGCTCGGCGGGGTGATCGGGGATATCGCCGCCAAGATGCAGCGTGACGCCGGAGTGGACCTGCGCACCGGTGTCGCAGTCGAGGCCCTTGAAGGAGACGACGACGGGCACGTCCGGCGCGCCAAGCTCTCCGACGGCACCACGCTCGATGTCGACGTGGTGGTGGCGTCGCTGGGTTCAATCCGCAACATCGAATGGCTCGAGGGCGCCGAACTTGCGACCGGGTTCTGGGGGGTGGCCTGCGATGCCGGTTGTCGCGCATTCGACATCAACGGTGTGGTGACCGACAACATCTTCGTTGCAGGCGACATCGCGCGGGCCCCGCATGTGCTCTACGAGTATCAGTTCATGTCCATCGAGCACGTGGATGCCGCCGTGCTCGGCGCCAGGACCGCGGCGCACAACATGGTCAACCTCGAGCGGGCACGCCGACCGCATCTGCCACTGCCGCAGTTCTGGTCCGGCCAGTTCGGGGTCAACATCAAGGGCTGCGGCGTGTGCTCCTTCGGTGACGAGATCGTGTTCACCCAGGGCTCCGTCGAGGATCTCCGCTTCGCCGCCGCCTTCGGCAAGAACGGCCGCATCGTCGGGGCCATCACTTTCAACCACGGCAAATGGCTGGAGTACTACGGCGCGATGATCGAACGCTCGGCGCCGTTCCCGCCGCCGCCAGCGGGTTACGACGTGCCCAAGAACTCCGAGCCGATGTCGGCCCGGTTCCCGGATCCACGCGAACCCACCGGGATTCCCGATGTCGTCCTCACCGGCCACGACCCCACTTCGCGGGGCGCCGAGTACCGCCCCAAAGCCCGTTAGAACGGAGCACGATGACTACCGCAGAAACCGCCTGGACCGAGGCGATGAAGTACGAGAACCGGCAGGATCCATACCGGTTCTTCGACGAGCTTCGGAAGACACCCGTCGTGCAGGTCGCCGAAAAGGTCTACGTCGTCACCGGCTACCGCGAGCTGCTACAGCTCGCGCACGACCCGCACGTGAGCTCCGACATCTCGAAGAGTCCCATCTCGGCCCAGCCGGCGGCCAATGCTCCCGACGTCGGTGCTGAGCACATGCAGGCATACGGCAGGGAACCAAGCCTGATCGTGTCCGACCCGGCCAGGCACGACAAGCAGCGCCGACAGGTGATGCGGCACTTCGCGCCGCCGCACTCGCCGAACGTCATCCCCAACATGGCAGCCGATATCCAGACGCTGTGCAGCGACTCGTTGGACCAGATCAAGGCCAAGGGCGGCAACACCTTCGACGTCGTCGATGACTACGCCTACCCGGTTCCGGTCGCGGTCATCTGCCAGATCCTCGGTGTCCCGTTGAAGGACGAGCCCACGTTTCACGGCTGGATCTTCGACTTCATGGCGGGTGCGGACATGGGCCCGGACGCCGCCACCGAGGAAGGGCAGGCCCGCAAGCAGAAGGGCAAGGAAAGCACCGCCGCGCTCACCGCCTACATGGCCGACCTGATCCAAGGTTTCTTGACGGAACCGAAGGACAACGTGCTGTCCAAGCTGGTGAACGACAAGGACGGTCCGGACGGGCCGATGACACCCAAAGAAGCCGCCGCCAACGCGATGCTGCTGCTGATCGCCGGGCACGATTCGACGGTCAACACCATCGCGCACTGTGTGTTGACACTGCTGCGCAATCCTGAGTCGATCGAACTGCTCCGCGAGAAACGGGAGCTGATCCCGAAGGCGATCGAAGAGGTCCTGCGGCTGCAGTCGGCCGTCCAGTTCTTCCCCAGTCGCAGCGTTACCGCCGACATCGATGTCGGTGGGACGGTCATCCCCGCGGGCTCTGCGGTGCACCTGCTGTATGGCGCGGCCAACCGCGATCCCGCCCGATTCCCCGACCCCGAGAAGTTCGACATCCAGCGGCCGGACAACCAACACGTGGGCTGGGGCCGCGGAGTGCACAGCTGCGTCGGCGGTCCACTGGCGCGCCTGGAGGTCAACATCGCTCTGGAGACGTTCCTTCGGCGGGTCGAGAACCCGCGGCTGGTCGTCGACCCGCCGCCCTACCGGGTGAACCAGGTGTTCCGCGGTCCGCTGCATCTCGAGGTCGAGTTCGACCGGATCACGGACTGAGGCCGCGCTATCAAGGCCTTCCAGTTCGTCGAATGGCAACAGCCCGGACAACTGCGCGACGTGCCCGTGCCAGAGCCGGGACCGGGGGAGGTGCTGGTCAAGGTCGGCGGTGCTGGTGCCTGCCATTCGGATTTGCATCTACTCGAATTGCCCTCCGGGGCAAGGTCATTCACGTTGCCATTCACCTTCGGACATGAGAATGCCGGCTGGGTCGAGACGATGGGTCCTGGAGCCAGCGGGTTCGCGCCAGGTGATCCCGTCATCGTCTACGGACCGTGGGGCTGCGGCCTCTGCATGAACTGCCGCAGGGGCATGGAGAACTATTGCGAGACCCCAGGCAAGCCCAGTCCGGGAGGCCTCGGCGGCACCGACGGTGGCATGGCTGAGTATCTGCTCGTTCCCTCTACGCGTTATCTGATCCCGTTGGGCGACTTGGATCCTCGTGAGGCGGCGCCTCTGTCCGACGCAGGCCTTACCAGCTATCACGCCGTAAAGCGTTCAGTCCATCTGTTGGGGCCTGGCTCTACCGCCGTCGTCATCGGCGCAGGCGGGCTGGGACAGATGGCCATCCAAGTCCTCAGGGCACTGGCCTCGGCCACAACCGTTGTCGCGGTTGATACCTCGGAGGACAAGCTGAAGATCGCGAAGGACATGGGCGCCGACGAGGTGCTCATCTCCGGCGACGATGCCGTCAAACGCATCAAGGACATCACCAAGGGCGGGGGCGCCGAACTCGTCCTCGACTTGGTCGGCGTCGAACCCACACTGAGCATGGCCGCACAGGTGGCCCGGGTCCTCGGGCACCTGACCATCGTCGGGGTCGGCAATGCGACCTTGCCGGTGAACTTCTCCAGCCCGCCGCACGAATGCGCTGTCGCGTCGCCGTTCTGGGGCACCATCCCCGAGTTGATCGAGGTGATCAGCCTCGCCCAGACCGGCACGATCAAGATGCTCGTCGAACACTTCACTCTCGACGATGCCGCGCACGCCTACCACCTATTGCACGACGGCAAAATCCAGGGACGCGCCGTCATCACACCGCACGGCTGAGTCAGCCGACTTTGTAGGTGGCGATCGCCTTCGCCACCGCCTCGCCCTCGGGGGTGACGACGTCGACGTCGCAGTGGACCAGAGTCTTGCCCCGCCGCAGCAGCACGCGGCCGACGCCGATGAGATCGGTCGCCCGCGCCGGCGCGAGGAACTGCATCGCCAGCGACGTGGTGACCCCGCGCAGTGAGTCCGGTACGTCGGCGGCCGCCCACGCGGCGGCCATCACCGTCATGTCGGCCAGCGAGGCGATCGCCCCGCCGTGCACCATGTCGCCGAGCGTGACGTTGGTGGGATCGAACGGCATCCGCAGCCGCACCTCGTCACCATCGAGCACCTCGGCGAGGATGCCGAGCTTTGCCGCGAAGGGAGAGGCGGGGATGAACTGCGCCATGACCTCGGCGCCGGTCTGCGCACCTGCTGGGAGTGACATGTCTCCAGTATCGGGTGCTGCTCAATTACCTCCGAAGTAATTCGGTGCCGTTGGTCGAGGGTCGTGACCCCGCTGCCCCGCAGGGGTCAGGACACGGTGTCCAGGGCGGCGAGGATGTCGCTGACCTCGGTGCGGGTGGTGTAGTTGGGGTGCACGTCGATCCAGCGGATCACCCCGGTTGGGTCGACATAGTGCGGCGGCTGGGCTTTGTCGGCGGCTGCCCCATCGGATCGCTGGCCAACGAGCTCGCCGAAACCGACCCGCTAGCCCGCGCGCAGGTCGCGCGGTCGTTTGTTCAGTGGGAGACCATGATTCGCGACGGGCTCAAGGCCATTGCCGCTCGCGGCGAACTACCCGACGGCACCGAGGTCGACAACCTGGCACTCGCGACGCTGGCCGCCATCCAGGGCGGCCTGCTGCTCAGCCAGGTCCGCCGAGACACCGCTCCGCTGGAAGCGGCCGTCGACACCATGATCGAACACCTCCGCACCCTGGGCGTCCGGTAAATTCCCTGTACTGGCGTCTCGAAATAGACCACATCTGAGGCTCGCGCAAGTTCGTCTCGAAAACACGTGTATCCGGTAACCGCAACCCGCGATGCTTACGGGACCGCACCCGCGTCGCCGCATTAATCGGCACTGCGGCTACTAGTGCGCGGTCTGACGGTTACAGCAATAGACGAACTGTCAAGTCAGACCCTAGTGGTCGGCTATCTGTCAAGATGCAAATCTGTGTGGTCCAGCGCATACAAAGTCATCAACTGGCCTAGGCCAGTTGATGCCAAACCCTCCGGTCAAAAGGAGAGATCATGTCGCATCCCAGTAGGCATCCAGTTCAGGCTGACGACGCCCAACTCGCCTGCGCGGCTCAGCAAGGCGCGGCATTAGTTCGTCACGCCGGCACTCAAGCCCGTACAACGTTTGCGGCACCCGGAGGTTCTCGAAGGAGGAAAGCAATGCAGAAATCAGGGAAGCTGCTGTCCGTCGGCCTGCTCGCCGTCGTTGCGATCGTGGCGGGTGATCTTATGGCCGCTGGCCGGGCCACCGCTGCGCCGCAAGAATTGATAGTGACGGAGCATGCCACCACCGATGCGGTCACTGACACCGGCGCTAGCGGAGACAGCGCCGGTGACATTCTTACCTTCGCAAACGACGTGTTCGACGCGGACGACAGAAATCGCGTCGGCAGCGACCAGGGTATGTGTGTTCGTACCGTTCCAGGCCAAGCGTGGGAGTGCTTCTGGACGCTTTCGTTGGCATCTGGGCAGATTACTGTCGAGGGTCCGTTCTACGACACAGGTGACTCGGTCCTTGCTATCACCGGCGGCACCGGAGCTTTCGGGAACGCTCAGGGCGACATGCTGCTGAGCCCGATCGGTACGGAGGGTCAGGCGTTCAGGTTCACTTATAGACTGCTGTGAGCCTTGTCACCGCCGAAATGGTCACGTGACGTTTGGCTGCCGCGCGTCATGCGCGATGGCGAACGATCTGCGTTTCCGTGAACGTCGCGAGCGGGCCCAAACTGCCGACCGTTAACGCTGACCAGCGGAGAACGCGCGTTACCGCTATCGCCGGGGTCAAGTGGTCGCCGGTTCAAATCCTGTCAGCCCGACCAAAAAAAGGTTCTTTGGCGGTGTGGCCTGAAGTGGGTCGGACGGGGCTCGGACCCGCGACCGACGGATGCGCAGAGCCACTGGTTCAAACGCTGCTGGACCGCGGCGTGGCGGATGACCTGGCCGAAACCGACGGTGCGATCGCCCGTTTGGCGGATGCGCCAACCGAAGATGGTTTCGCGGCGCGAGACGCAATGGTGTTGCGGCTGCGAGTTGCTAGCGCGCGCACAAGGCGACGAGGTCGCCTACAGCGACTATCGGGATCGCTTCCGCGCCATCGCCACATCCCTCGGCTTCGAGGGGCACATGAAGTGGGCCGAGGCGATGCCATAACGGCGGTCGTCCTATGACACTCGGACATTCCTTTGTCAGGTTTTGGTTGATTCTCGGGCGCAGAAATCGTGGGCCTCGTCGTAGCCGTAGTCCCCGCCCTCGCCGAGATGTAGCCCCGGTGGGGAATCGACTCGATGTGGTGCCGGAGTTTCACGCAGCAGCCCGACCGGCTCGTCGTGTGCCTCGTCGTACTCATAGTCGTAGTCCGGAGGGATGCCTGGGCTATCGGCACCGGGGTCGCGAGCGGGCCTGTTCTCTTCCACGTCGCACCTTCCTTCATGGGCGCTCGACTTGTCGCCAGGCGGTCGCCGCATTTCATTATCGCGCGATTGAAGACTGCGCGGACGCAGGAGTGACGCTTCGTTCGAGCTTTCTGCCGAGCCGGGACCAGCGATGGGATGACCGGGACCGGGCAGGCCCCAACCCTTGAAAAAACCACTTACGAAGGTGTCCGCACCCAACACGCCGTAGTTTTCTGGCATTTTGTGGACGCTCGCGGGGCATCGAGCGTTGACACCGCAGGCCGGAGCTGGTTTTATAACAGGTTATAGATGTAAATTTGGTCAAATCTACCAACTTAACGAGGAATCGATGACGACCGCGCAAGAGTCGAAACCGGTCGCCGGGCGATACGAGCTCAGCCATCTCAGGGCGCTCGAGGCCGAGGCCATCCACATCATTCGCGAGGTTGCCGCCGAGTTCGAGCGGCCCGTGCTGCTGTTCTCCGGCGGCAAGGACTCCATCGTCATGCTGCACCTGGCGCTCAAGGCATTCCGACCGGGGCGGCTGCCGTTTCCGGTCATGCATGTCGACACCGGCCACAACTTCGACGAGGTCCTCGAAACCCGCGACGAGCTCGTCGCGGAGGCCGGAGTGCGGTTGATCGTCGCCAAGGTGCAAGACGACATCGACGCCGGCCGGGTGGTCGAGACGATCCCGTCGCGCAACCCGATGCAGACCGTCACGCTGCTGCGCGCCATCCGCGAGAACAAGTTCGACGCGGCGTTCGGTGGTGCCCGCCGCGACGAGGAGAAGGCACGGGCCAAGGAGCGGGTGTTCAGCTTCCGCGACGAGTTCGGCCAGTGGGATCCAAAGGCCCAGCGGCCCGAGCTGTGGAACCTGTACAACGGACGTCATCACAAGGGCGAGCACATCCGGGTGTTCCCGTTGTCCAACTGGACCGAATTCGACATCTGGTCCTACATCGGCGCCGAGAAGATCAAGTTGCCGTCGATCTACTACGCGCACCGCCGCAAGGTGTTCGAGCGTGACGGGATGCTGCTGGCCGTGCACAAGTACCTGCAGCCGCGCAAGGACGAAGAGGTCGTCGAGAAGACCGTGCGATTTCGCACCGTCGGCGACGTCACCTGCACCGGCTGTGTGGAGTCTCTCGCGGGCACGGTGTCCGAGGTGATCGCCGAGACCGCGGTGTCACGGCTCACCGAGCGCGGCGCCACCCGCGCCGACGACCGAATCTCCGAGGCAGGCATGGAAGACCGCAAGCGAGAGGGCTACTTCTGATGACGACCCTTCTTCGTCTGGCCACCGCCGGGTCCGTCGACGACGGCAAGTCCACGCTCATCGGGCGCCTTCTGTACGACTCCAAGGCCGTCATGGAAGACCAGCTGGCCTCTGTCGAACGCACCTCGAAGGAGCGCGGACACGACTACACCGATCTGGCCCTGGTGACCGACGGCCTGCGCGCCGAACGGGAACAGGGCATCACGATCGACGTCGCATACCGCTATTTCGCCACTCCCAAGCGGAAATTCATCATCGCCGACACTCCCGGTCACATCCAGTACACCCGCAACATGGTCACCGGCACGTCGACCGCACAGCTGGCGATCGTCTTGGTCGACGCCCGCCACGGCCTGCTCGAGCAGTCGCGTCGGCACGCGTTCCTTGCGTCGTTGCTCGGCATCCGGCACATCGTGCTGGCGGTCAACAAGATGGACCTCATCGACTGGAACCGCGAACAGTTCGAGAAGATCCGCGACGACTTCCATGAGTTCGCGGCGCGCCTGGACGTGCACGATGTGACGACGATTCCGCTGTCGGCCCTGCAGGGCGACAACGTGGTGACGAAGTCCGAGAAGACCCCTTGGTACGACGGGCCGTCGCTGCTGTCGCACCTCGAAGAGGTCTACATCGCGGGCGACCGCAACCTCGTCGACGTGCGGTTCCCGGTCCAGTACGTGATCCGGCCGCAGACCCACGACCACGCCGACCACCGCAGCTATGCGGGCACCGTCGCCAGCGGTGTCATGCGTCCCGGCGACGAGATCGTCGTCCTGCCCACCGGCAAGATGAGTCGCATCACCGCGATCGAGGGGCCGAGCGGCCCTGTCCAGGAAGCGTTTCCGCCGATGGCCGTGTCGGTCAGCCTCGCCGACGACATCGACATCTCTCGCGGCGACCTGATCGCACGGCCGAACAACCAGCCGCGCGTGGCGCGGGATTTCGACGCCACCGTGTGCTGGATGGCCGACGAGGCGTCGCTTGAACCGGGTCGCGACTACATCATCAAGCACACGACCCGCACCACACGAGCCAAGGTGACCGCGCTCGACTACCGTCTCGACGTCAACACGCTGCACCGTGACAAGACGGCCACCGCTCTCAAACTCAATGAGCTGGGCCGCATTTCGTTGCGCACTCAGGTGCCGCTGCTGCTCGACGAGTACAGCCGCAACGCGGCAACCGGTTCGTTCATCCTGATCGACCCGAACACCAACGGCACCGTCGCGGCAGGCATGATCCTGCCCTACGTCGCGGCCCGTCAGGCCAGCCCCAACACCGTCCGGCACGAATCGCTGTGCACTGCCGAGGACCGGCTGACCAAGGGCCGCACGGTGTGGTTCACCGGCCTCTCGGGATCCGGGAAGTCCTCGGTTGCGATGCTCGTCGAACAGAAGCTGCTTGAAAAAGGCACTCCGGCATACGTTCTCGACGGCGACAATCTTCGGCACGGGCTCAATGCCGACCTGGGCTTCTCGATGGCCGATCGCGCCGAGAACCAGCGCAGGCTCGCCCACATCGCCGCCATCCTCGCCGACTCCGGCCAGACCGTGCTGGTGCCTGCCATCAGCCCGCTCGAGGAGCATCGCGCGCTGGCGCGGAAGGTGACCAACGACAGCGGGCTCGAGTTCTTCGAGGTGTTCTGCGACACCCCGCTCGAGGACTGCGAACGCCGTGACCCGAAGGGTCTGTACGCCAAGGCGCGCTCGGGCGAGATCACCCACTTCACCGGCATCGACAGTCCGTACCAGCGGCCGAAGAGCCCCGACCTGAGGCTGACCCCGGACCGCTCGCCCGAAGAGCTCGCCGATCTGGTCGTCGAGATGCTGGAAAGCCGTCCGTGACCGATCGCAGCGACGACGAGGTGGCAGCGCGGCTGGCCACCGAAGCGGGGGAACTGCTGCTCCGCGTGCGCCAGGAGCTCGCCGACGCCGGTGCTGCCGAGCGAAAGGCGGCGGGGGACAAGCGGTCCCACGACTATCTGATGGAAGCGCTGGCACTCGAGCGCCCCGCGGACGCCGTGCTGTCCGAGGAGGGCGCGGACGATCCGGTCCGGTTGCGCTCCGAACGGGTGTGGATCGTCGACCCGCTAGACGGCACCCGTGAGTTCTCCGAACTCGGTCGTGACGACTGGGCGGTGCACGTCGCGCTCTGGCAGAACGGCGAACTCGTTGCGGGTGCGGTGGCGCTTCCTGCGCAGCGGATCACGCTCGCCACCCCGGACGTCGCCGCGCCGCCACCTGCGCCTGCCAAGCCGCGCATCGTTGTCTCCAGGACACGGCCGCCCGCCGTCGCGCTCGAGGTCCGCGATGCGCTCGACGGCGTGCTGGTCGAAATGGGCTCGGCCGGAGCGAAAGTCGCATCTGTCGTGCAGGGGCTGTCCGACGTCTACGTGCACGCGGGCGGCCAATACGAATGGGACTCCGCCGCACCGGTCGCGGTCGCCCGCGCGGCCGGCCTGCACACATCGCGCATCGACGGTTCGCCGCTGGAATACAACCGGCCAGACCCACTGCTGCCCGACCTCATCGTGTGCAGGCCCGAGCTCGCCGAAGCGGTACTTTCCGTCACTCGGTGAGAATCGGCTTGGTCCCCCCTTGGAGAAGCCTGCGTGCTCGCTGCGAGTTGCGTTGGAACATAACGGCATAGCTTGTGGACAGCAGCCGCATAGCGAAGTCTGACCTTCATGAGCTCGAAACCGTTCACTCGCCGCTGGGTGGCAGTGGTCGGCGGTGGGGCACTGATCGCGACGGGCGCACTCCTTGCGGGATGTGGCAACAACGGCGAGCAGGCGCCCTCCACGACGACCACCACCACGACAACAACCACGACGCCGCCGTCATCGAGCACGGCGCCGCCGTCGCCGACGGAGAAGGGCATCAACCCCACCGGCGGCAACCTGTTCACCCCTGACATCAAGGCGCCGCCCGCACCCACCGAGCCGCCCGGCGTGCACCGCAACAACTGACGAAGAGGACGTGAATTGTGTTTACCGGCAAAATCAGTCGTCTTCGGATGGTCGTCGCGAGTGGCTCCGCGCTGATCGCGATCGGCGCCTTCGCCACCGCGTGCGGTAACAACGGCGGGCAGACGTACACCACCACCACCACGACGACGACGTCTCCGTCATCGAGTTCAGCGCCGCCGTCGCCGACGCAGAAGGGCGTCAACCCGACCGGAGGCAACCTGTTCACACCCGGGAACACGGCGAACCCCGCGCCGAACGTGCCGCCGGGTCAGCATCCCGGCATCAACGGCGTCCCGTAGGAACCACGGGGTGGTGGCGGTTCCACGTCGGAAACGACCGCCGCAGCCAGGTCGGACCCGTTAAGGTGACGTCGCCCGACCCCATCACGTCGCGCCACGACCGTTCGCCGCGGTGCCAGTCGACGAACGCGAGGGACCGCGCCTCGACGATCAGGTCCGGCTCCCCGCCGGGATCGGAATAGCAGACCTCCGCGTCGCCGTGCTCGATCAGCAGCCAGTACCGCCGATTCGTCGGTGCCTCGTCGGGAAACGTCAACGCGACCACCACCCGGCCAGCCGGAAGGGCGGCGCGGTCCAACTGCACCTGGCACCACGCCCAGAGCGCGAAACCGGGATCGGATCGCTCCGTCGTGACGTCGATCCACCGCTCGCCCCACACCGCCAACTGCTCGATCACGCCGGCCAGGTCGGCGCCCGCCTCGGTGAGGCCGTAGAGGTGTCCTCGGCCGTCCGGCTTTGCCTTCGACTCGATGACCCCGGCGCGTTCCAACTCGTCGAGTCGCTTGAGCAGCATCGACCGCGACATCGTCGGCACGCCCCTGGCGATGGCCGAAAACGTGTCCGCACCGAACATCAGATTGCGCACGATCAGCGGATTCCACCGCTCGGCGAGGATTTCCGACGCGCGGGCCACCGGACAGTACTGGCGGTACGTGCCCATGGAGTGATCGTGCCACCGCGCCCGGCACCAACGGTAGTTCTGAATTCGAACTTCACAGGTCGGTCGCCGGTGCGGACCATCGGAGCATGAAGACCAATTCAGAGACCAACGCCAAGACCGGCCAGGTGTCGACCGCCGCCGCCGAGGTGTACGAGGAGTTCTTCGTGCCCGCGCTGTTCGCGCAGTGGGTCGGGCCGACGCTGGACGCGGTTGACGCACACCGGGGTGACCGGTTGATTGACATCGGGACCGGCACGGGTGTGGTCGCCCGGGCGGCGTTGCGACGGGTGGGCCCGACGGGATCGGTCACCGCGGTGGATCCGAACGAGGGGATGCTCGCCGTGGCGGCGCGGCTAGCCCCTGGACTGGACCTCCGGCGGGGAGTGGCCGAACAGTTGCCCGTCGGCGATGGTGAAATGACCTGTACGACATGCCAGTTCGCGCTCATGTTCGTCGAGGACCGGGCTCGCGCCATCAGCGAGATGGCCCGGGTCACCAGGCCCCGAGGGCGAGTTGCGGTCGCGACGTGGGCCGCCGTCGAGGAATCGCCCGGATATGCGGCTATGGTCGATCTGCTCGGCGAGGTGCTCGGCGGCTGGGCCGTGGAGGCGTTGCGTGCACCGTTCTGCATCGGCACTACCGACGAACTCGATTCTCTGCTGCAACCGGCGTTCGATGATGTGATGGTGCAACGCCGAGCGGGAGAGGCGCGCTTCGCATCGCTCGACGATTGGCTGCACACCGACATCCGGGGCTGGACGCTTTCCGACCACGTCGACGACGAGCAGTTCGAGCGGTTGCGGCGAGCAGCCACCGAACGGCTGGCACGTTTCGTCCGCGCCGACGGTGCGGTGAGTTTTGCGGCGCCCGCGCTGATCGCCACCGCGACAGCCGCCTGAGCGCCTACGCTCGGCGGGGTGTCCGAACCCACGACCCTGCGCGCCCTTGCCGATCTGCCTCAATCGCCTGCGAGCCTGGCCGAGTCGACGCTCGTCATGATCGACTGCCAGAACACCTACACCCGCGGCGTGATGGAACTCGACGGGGTGCAGGCGGCCCTCGACGAGGCCGCCGCGCTGCTGGACCGGGCCCGGTCAGCGGGCATCCCGGTCATCCACATCCAGCATTCCGACGGTCCCGGCTCGCTCTACGACATCGACGGCGAGACCGGCGCGATCGTCGACCGCGTCGCCCCGCGCGAAGGCGAGCCGGTGGTGGTGAAGAACTACCCGAACTCGTTCGTGCAGACGGATCTTGACGAGCGTTTGAAGGCCGCGAACGCGTCGAATCTCGTCCTCGCCGGGTTCATGACGCACATGTGCGTGAACTCCACGGCCCGCGGCGCCTTCAATCTCGGATACGCGCCGACGGTGGTGGCCGCCGCGACCGCCACTCGGGCGTTGCCCGGCGTCGATGGGCAGCCCGTCGCCGCGTCGGTGCTGCACACTGCGAGCCTGGCCGCGCTGGCCGACCTGTTCGCCGTCGTCGTTCCCGACGCCTCCGAAATCCCGGACTGAGCCGGCGACCCAGATGACGACGCCCTCGACCCAGGTCAGCAGGATTAGCGAGCTGCAGAGCACATCGCGCCGCCGACTCGACGAACTGCTCGACAGCACACCGCTGGCCACAGTGGCGCTGGTCCGTGACGGCCATCCGGTGATCTTCCCGACCGGGTTCGCCAGGGTCGACGACGAACTCGTCATCCACGGCTCGACGGGCTCCCCGTGGATGCGCGCGCTTAGCACCGGCGCGTCGGCGGCCATCGCGGTGACGGGACTGGACGGAATCGTGGTGGCGCGCAGCGGATTCGAGTCCTCATTCCGCTATCGCAGCGCCGTCATCTTCGGGGTCTTCGAGCGGGTGCCCGAGGCCGACAAGGTGCGCTACCTCAATCGGCTGACCGAGGCGTTCATCCCGGGCCGGACCGCCGAACTACGCGCAAGCACCCGCAAGGAACTCGCGGCGACACTGCCGCTGCGCCTGCCGATCGGCGCGGACAACTGGTCGCTGAAGATCAGCGACGGTTGGCCGGAGGACCCGGACGAGGACATCGCAGGCGAGGCGTGGGCGGGCGTCGTCCCGATGTCGGTCGCCTACGATGCGCCGCAGCCCGCGCCCGACCTGCGACCGGGTATTCCGCTGCCCGACTCGGTGCGGACGATGACCGGCGCACCGCCGTCAGTCCAGTAACGCGGTGCGGCGGTAGAGGTCCGTGCGGCGGTCGCCGTGCACGTCGTTGTGCGCATTGATCCGCTTCACCCGCGACTCGGCCAGATCGATGTCGGCGGCGATGACGCCCGCTTTGCCGAAGTCGGCGACCGCCATGGGGTAGCCGTCGGCGTCGATGATCACGCTGCCGCCGATCCAGTCCTGGCCGCGCTCCACACCGACGCGGTCACACACCGCCATCGGCATCCGGTTCATGCCCGCACCAGCCAGTGCCCGCACCATCTCGGTCGGCCGCTCGCCCTCGGGGCGCGGCAGCAGTGGCCAGTTCACCGGGGCGCACAGCAGGTCGGCACCGGAAAGCGCAACGGCGCGAACCCATTCCGGAAACTCGATGTCGTAACAGATCATCACCCCGATGCGACCGTGGTCCGTGTCCACCAGCATGGGCAGATCGTCGCCGCGGTCGAAGACGGCGTTCTCGCTGTCCCACAGGTGCGCCTTGCGATAGACGCCTCGCAGTCCGGTCGGGTCGACGACGGCGGCGCTGTTGTAGATCGCGTCGCCCGCCGCCTCGGGAAAACCGGCGACGATCGTCAGCCCGAACGCCTCTGCGAGGTTGGCCCATTCGGCGATGGCCGGGCCGTCGCGGGTTTCGGCCAACGAGGACAGCTCGGCACGGTCGGCGAAGACATATCCCGACGACGCCAGTTCGGGCAGCACGACGATGTGCGCCCCGTCGCGGGCGGCCTCCTCGATCGCGGCTCTGCAGGAAGTGCTGTTTCCTGCGGTATCTCCGATGGACAGCGGAATCTGGGCGCAGGCGACGCGGGTGGTCATGCGTCGATGGTGATGCACGCGTGTCCGGTTTGCACCCGTGTCGATGGCAGAATTCACATTATGCGGATGTCGGCCAAGGCGGAGTACGCCGTGCGGGCGATGGTCCAGTTGGCCGCCGCCGATGAGGGCTCGGTGGTCAAGACCGACGATCTCGCCAAGGCACAGGGCATTCCGCCGCAGTTTCTGGTCGACATCCTTTCGGATCTGCGCACCGACCGGCTGGTCCGCAGCCGCCGTGGCCGCGAGGGCGGCTACGAGCTGGCGCGGCCCGCGGCCCAGATCAGCATCGCCGACGTGCTTCGGTGCATCGACGGTCCGTTGGCCAGCGTGCGCGACATCGGGCTGGGTGATCTGCCCTATTCGGGGCCGACCGCCGCGCTGACCGACGTCTGGCGGGCGCTGCGGGCGAGCATGCGCTCGGTGCTGGAGGAGACCAGCCTGGCTGATGTGGCGACCGGGGATCTGCCGTCACACGTCGCCACGTTCGCCGACGAGTACCGAGGCCAGGAGCAGGAGCGGGGCCACAGGAGCCTCGGCTAGCGGCGGCGGCCCGTCCGGCGTCGAGCGGGAGGCGGGCTCAGTCTCCCGACCCGTATGGGCGCGTGATGATCTCCAGATAGTGGCCCGCAGGGTCCTGGAAGTAGACCCCGCGACCGCCGGCGTTGTGGTTGATCTCGCCGGGCCTGCTGCCCCGCGGATCGGCCCAGTGCTGCATGCCGCGGTCGCCGATCTTGCCGTAGATCGAGTCGAACTCGTCCTCCGAAACCAGGAAGGCGTAGTGCTGCGGGCGAATCTCCTGGTCGTCGGGTACCTCGGCGTAATCGAGGCTGACGTCGTTGGCGACGGCCACCGCCAGGAAATGACCGAAAGGTTCAGGATCGGGCAGATCGAACAGCTCGGTCAGGAAGGTCGCCGACTCCTTCTTGTTCCTCGCGGCGACGATGGTGTGGTTGAACTTGATGCTCATGTAGTGCCAGTAAACCAGTTTCGTTCGACCGGGCGAGAAGTGAACGATGAGGGCATGGCGGACGTCAAAGATCTGACCGGAGAACGGGTCACCCTGCGAGCACCTCGTCTCGACGACGCCGAGGAGCTGTTCGCCTCGGTCGCGTCGGATCCAGAAGTCACCCGCTACATGTCGTGGACGCCGCATCCCGACGTCGCCGAAACACGCCGGGTGATCACCGAGTTGTTCAACGAGGGCGAGGAACGCACGTGGCTCATCGAGCTGCGGGACACCGGCGAGATCATCGGCACCTGCGGCTTCCGGCCCGTGCAGGCGCACAGCCGGGATTTCGGCTATGTACTCGGCCGACGGTGGTGGGGCCGACGGCTCATGCCGGAGGTGGTCCAGCTGCTACTCGCCGAGATGGCGGGCGATCCCGGCGTGTACCGCATCTCGGCGATATGCCACGTCGACAACACCCGGTCGGCCCGTGTGCTCCAGCGCGCCGGCCTGTCGTTCGAGGGCAGGCTGGTTCGCCATACCGTGTTCCCGAACATCAACACGACAGAGCCGCAGGACGTGCTCCAGTTCGCCAAGGCGGTCAGGTAGCGACGCCATGGTACGAATGAGCCATTGAACCGATGGGAGGCAATGATGCCGAACGGTTTTGACCTACGAGGCCTCGCGGTTCCGGTGATCGTCGCACCGATGGCCGGTGGTCCGTCGACGCCCGAGCTTGCCGCCGCGGGCACCAACGCGGGCGGCCTCGGTTTCGTCGCCGCCGGCTACCTCAGCGCCGACACACTCGCAGAACGGATAGTCGCAGCGCGCAAGCTGACCACCGGTCCGCTCGGCGTCAACCTGTTCGCCCCGCAGCCCAGCGCGGCGACCCCTGAGGCAATGGAGAGCTATGCCGCGGCGCTGGCCCCCGATGTCGAGCGATACGGGGCCAAGCTGGGCGACCCGGTCTACAGTGACGACGCCTGGGCGGCCAAGGTCGACGTTCTGCTTGACCTGCGGCCCGAGGTGGCGTCCTTCACGTTCGGCCTGCCGAGCGTCGAGGAATGCAAGCGTCTGCGCGACGCGGGTATCGCCACGGTCGGCACCGTGACCTCGGTCTACGAGGCGGACGCCGCGGTGGACTGCGGCGTCGACGCGATCGCGGTGCAGGGCCCGTCGGCGGGTGGGCACCGCGGCACCTTCGACCCCGTCGCGGAGCCCAACCCGCAGCCGCTGCCCGAGGTGCTCGCCGCCGTAGTTGCCCGGGTCAACGTCCCGGTCATCGCCGCCGGTGGCCTCGTGACCGCCGACGACGTCAACCGTGTGATCGAAGACGGGGCGGCGGCCGCTCAGCTCGGCACGGCGTTCCTGCTCGCCGACGAATCGGGCAGCAGCCCTGTACACCGCGCTGCGCTGCAAGACCCACAGTTCACCGAAACCGTTGTGACGAAATCTTTTTCCGGTCGCTATGCGCGGGGGCTTCACAACCGCTTCATCGACGACCACGAAGCACAGGCACCGTTCGGATACCCGGAGGTGCACTACCTGACCGGGCCGTTGCGGGCCGGCTCGGTGCGTGCAGGCGACCCGCACGGCACCAACGTGTGGGCGGGCACCGGCTTCACGTCGATCAGGCGGGGATCGGTCGCCGACATCATCTGCTCACTCACCTAGCGATTTCGGCGTGATAAGTGTCGCTCAGCGATAGAAATCACGTCGAAATCGCTATTTGAGGGCGATGAGCTCGAGCGCGATGTTGTCGGGATCGCGAAACTCGAGGATGTATGACGTGCCGATGTCCTTGATCGGCTCGTGGGCGATGCCCAGGTCATCTAGATGTGCTGCGGCCGCGTCCAATTCACGCTTCGTGCTCAGCCGAAAGGCCAGATGGTCGAGGCCGACGCGGTTTTCGTCGAATCGGTCGTCGGCCACCGGCCGCAGGCCGACCAGAAGATCGCCTGCGCGGTACAGGACACCGTCGTAGAGGAACCACAGTTTTTCGCGCGTCTCCGCGTCGGCGTCGGCGGGCACCTCCAGCGCGACCGGCCAGCCGAAGACGCTGTCGTAGAACGTCCGCGACCGCGCGATATCGGTGACCGTCAGCCTGATGTGCTGGATGGTTGTGGTGTCGATTGCCATGATCCTCATGCTGCCAGTACACGCGCTAGGGTCGATTCCGGCGGGACGGTCCTGAGTGAAAGGCCTATCCATGCGCGCAGTGGGGAGGGTGTCGGCCCTGGTCGCGGTGTCCATCATGAGCGCGAGCGTCGGCATGGCGTCCGTAAACGCTGACCCCGATCTCGCTTCTCGGCTCGATGCCGCGATCGAGGCAAGGATCGCCGCGATGGGCGCGCCTGGCGCGATCGTCAGCCTGCAGATCCCCGGCCAGATCTCCTACGACAAGGTGTTCGGCGTCGGCGATACCGCCACGAGCTTCCCCATGCTCGTCGACGACCACACCCGCATCGGCAGCGTCACCAAGACGTTCACCGGTACCGCCATTCTTCAGCTCGTCGATCAAGGCAAGATCCGGTTGTCCGACCCGATCTCCCGCTACGTCGACGGTGTGCCGTCCGGTGACGTCATCACGCTGGACCTGCTCGGCCGGATGCGCAGCGGACTGCACGACTACACCGAGACCGACACGTTCCTGCCCCGGGTCTACAGCGAGCTGCCGACGAGTCCCGATGCGTTCGCCACCACACCTCGCGAACTCGTCGACGCCGCGTTCCAGCAGCCGATGGACTTCCCGCCGGGCACGCAGTACAAGTACTGCAACACCAATACCGTCCTGCTCGGCATGGTGGTGACGAAGGTGACCGGCCTTCAGCTCGGAGATTACTTCCAGCAGAACATCTTCGACCCCCTCGGCCTGGCTGACACCAGCTATCCGCCGAACGGCCTCATGCCTGCCGCGTACGCGCACGGGTACAACCAGTCACCGGACGGCGAGACCTTCGACGCCGCCCTGTGGAATCCGTCCTGGGCCGACGCCGCAGGCAAGATCGTGTCGAATCTCGAGGACATGAAGAACTGGGCCGCTGCGCTGGGCAAGGGCACTCTGCTGCGGCCCGACACCCAGGCGCGACGCGTCAGCAACGGGACCTCGGCGGCGCCGGGGGTCAACTACGACTTCGCGATCTTCGACGTGCACAGCTGGGTCGGCCACAACGGCGACATTCCCGGCTATGCGACGGTGGTGGTGTATCTGCCGGAGCAGGACGCGACGCTGGTGGTCTTCGTCAATTCCGATGTACCCGAGCTTCATTCGGCGGGACAGATCGCCTACGACGTGACATCCATTGCGACTCCGGGGCACCTCTACGAGGTCGGACCCGCGCCGCCGGAGTTGCTGCGCGAACCGGGCGACTGACCGGCGCCTGGCACCGCGACGGCGGCGTGCCACAATCGCCGTTGTGCAGGTAGGGATGACAATGCCGGTGATGGAGCCGGACCTCGACGGTCCGGTCCTCGAGACTTGGGCAAGGGCCATCGACGACGGGCCGTTCTCATCGCTGTGCTGGGGTGAGCGGATCGCGTTCGACAACCCGGAGGCGATCACCCTGCTGGGGGCGCTTGCGGCGTGGACGGATCGAGTGCGGCTGGTGACGACGGTGGTCGTGCCGCAGTTGCACGACCCCGTGATGCTGGCCAAGGCGCTGGCGACGGGCGACATGCTCAGCGGCGGCAGGCTCACCGTCGGTCTCGGAGTCGGCGGTCGACGTGAGGACTACGAAGCGGTCGGCGCCGACCCCACGACGCAGACGATGCGCGGCATGGCCGATGCGGTCGCGGTGATGAAGCGAATCTGGGCCGGCGAGAAAGTGACCGACTCCGTCGTCCCCGTCGGGCCCGCGCCGGCGCAGAAGGCGGGACCGCAGCTGCTGGTCGGAACCATGGGGCCCAAGACGGTGCAGTCCGCTGCCGCATGGGCCGACGGCCTTGCAGGCACCACGCTGGACCTCGACACCACCAAGCAGAACGAGCTGTATGAAGTCGCGCGGACGGCGTGGGCGCAGGCCGGAAAGCCCAGGCCGCTACTCGCCACCTCGTTCTGGTTCGCGTTGGGCGACGGTGACGAAGCGCGCGCACAAGTCCACCGGCACCTGCGCCGCTACATGAACTGGATTCCGGCCGAATACGTCGACGCCATGGCGCCCAACACCGGCTGGGCTGGCAACGAGGACGAATTGCTCAGTGTACTAAAGAAATTCGACGACATCGGCACCGACGAGGTTCATCTCATCCCGACCAGCTCCGACGTCGAACAAGTGCGCCGGGTCGCCGACGTCGTCAAGGATTTCGGGTAGGCGGGTGTAGTTGTCGTACACCTTTTTGTAGTACGACTTCAGGGACCGCGGACCGATGAATCGCATTACGGTCACCGCCACCAGCCCGGTGAGATTCTTCGACGACGGGTCCCACACCGCGTGCACAGCGCTGCCGCCCTCGGCGCGCGGCGTCGCCGTCAATGTCATGAAACCGCCCGGGTTGACGGTCTCGGCCTCCATCACCGCCAGCGTCACCGAACCCGGCCTCGACGAGTCGTAGTGCCATCGCGCCGACAGCTTCGGGAAGTCCTGGCCCTCGCGGAACTCGGCGTCGGTCTCGCCGACGTGGTAGTTCTCCTCATCGGGTGAGATCGTTCGACACATGCTCGAGGGCCACCCCTCTCACGGACCGGGGCCAAGTAGCCTCGAGCGCCTGGTCGTCATCCTCAACGGGCACCGCGCGATGTGAGTCCGTGCTAGAAATCATCGCGGGTGTCAATTATGCTTGGCTCGTGGCTTTGCCAAATTTTACGTGGCGACGCACTGAGGAGGAAGTTTGCGATGATCGGGAGTCCGTACCGCGAGCGCGGGCGATACCGCGATGGTTTGCGGTGAAGGCCATGCTGGTGAATAACGCACATGACTCCGATCCGGCGCCCGACACAGACGAGCCCGTCGCGCCGGTTGAGCCTGCGGACTGGGTCAAACCGGTCGAGCTGATCGAGTTATTGCACCGCCGCACGAAAAAGCGCAAGCAGCCCGAGGCCCCGACGTCGTCACCGTTCTATGACGCCGAGTTCGTCGCGAGCCACCGCAAGAGGAAGAAGAGAGGGGCGGATTAGTCCTCGTTCGTCTCGTAGTCTTCGTCGGTCTCGTAGTCTTCGTCCTCGTAGTCGTCGTCTTCGTCGCCGTCCTCGACTTCGTCGTCTTCGAATTCCTCGTCCTCTACGTACGGGGTGTTCAGCCCCGGCAGGTGGTCGGGCTCCGAGCTGACCTGGTCCCACTTCGAGGGCGGGTGGTACTCGGCCCACTTCTCCTCGTCGCCGAAATGGATGGCAAGCACGCCGCCGTCCAGGAATTCGAAGCCGTCATCGTCGCCGTAATCCTGTTGGGCCTGCCCGCTGAAACGCACCGTGAACGCCATGGCGGCCAGTCTTGCATGAACCCTCGGCGACTAGATTCGCCCGCGGGTGGGTATGCCGAACCTTTGACTGCTCTGCCGGAACCCGAGTAATGGTGACTCAATGACAACAGTGGGACAGACGGACGAGAAGCCGACCGGACGCACCCTGTTCGGTCACCCGATTGGCCTGGCCAACCTCTTCGGTGTCGAACTGTGGGAGCGGTTCTCGTTCTACGGGATGCTCACGATCCTCGGCTACTACCTCTACTACTCGGTCACCGAAGGCGGCCTCGAGCTGCCGAAAGCCACCGCGACGGGCATCGTCGGCGCCTACGGTGGCCTCGTCTACCTCTCCACGGTCCTGGGCGGATGGATCGCCGATCGCGTACTCGGCATGGAGCGCACCGTGTTCTACGGCGGCGTGGTCGTCATGTGCGGCCACATCGCGCTCGCGATCATCCCCGGCCTGGCAGGCGTCGCCGTCGGCCTGGTGCTCGTCGCCCTCGGCTCGGGCGCCTTGAAGGCCAACGCCTCGTCGCTGCTGGGTACCCTGTACGAGAAGGGTGACCCGCGCTGCGACGGCGGGTTCACGCTGTTCTACCTCGGTATCAACCTCGGCGCGTTCATCGGCCCGCTGATCACCGGCCTGCTGCAGACGCGAATCGGCTTCCACTGGGGCTTCGGCGCCGCGGCCGTCGGGATGGCACTCGGGCTCGCCCAGTACGTCTTCTTCAGGAAGAACCTCGGCGAACACGGCCGCGACGTACCGAATCCGTTGCCGCGCAGCGGCATCAAGTGGGCAGTCATCGCGGGTGTCGCCGTCGTCGCCGTGGTGGTGATCGCATTCGTCACCGGTCTGGTCAAGCTGGCGAACCTATCGCAGGTCACAACGGGCGTCATCATCGTCGCCTCGATCGCGTACTTCGTCATCATGCTCACCAGCTCGAAAGTGGAAGCGGTCGAACGGACTCGCGTGCGAGCGTTCATTCCGCTGTTCATCGCCAACGCGGTGTTCTGGTCGCTGTTCCAGCAGATCTTCACGGTCCTCGCGGTCTATTCGGACGAGCGGATGAACTGGTCGATCTTCGGGTGGACGGCGCCGTCGAGCTGGATCGGTTCCATCGAGCCGGTGTGGATCATCCTGCTCTCGCCGCTGTTCGCAGTCATGTGGACGAGACTGGGTAACCGGGCGCCCACGACGCCGCGAAAGTTCGCTTACGGCGTGATCGGCATGGGCATCGCGTTCCTACTGTTCCTGCCGATGGCGGGCACGGAAGGCAAGACGGTCCCCGCGCTGTTCGTCGCCGCTGTGCTGGCGGTCTTCGCGGTATCCGAGCTGCTGCTGTCGCCGATCGGCCTGTCCGTCACGACAAAGCTAGCGCCGGAGGCGTTCCGGGCGCAGATGATGGCGCTGTACTTCTTCTCGGTCGGCCTTGGCACGTCGATGTCCGGGGTGCTCGCCAAGTACTACGACGCTGCGCGGGAATTCGCCTACTTCGGAATCATCGGTGTGGTCGCGATCGTCGCGGGTGTCATCGTGTTCCTGCTCGCGCCGTGGATCAGCCGCGAGATGGAGGGCGTGCACTGAGGCGGCGCTGATGACGAACTGCCCCCGCCCGCCCCCAGCGGGTGGCGCGCTCGATTGGCCAAAGGTGCCGCGCGGGCAGTTGTCGACGGCTTCTTCAACACCCGCTGACGAATTCGCCGTCTGGTCACGGCACGGCCGGTAGCTTCACAACATGCCGCCAGCTCAACCGACTCCATTGAAATATGCCGTATTGATCGACGGACAAACCGTAGCGGCGCAAAGCGCGGTTGGCGGACTCGTGAAAGCCGATGTAAGCACGATGTTTTCGGGCGCGGGTGGCCCGCCGAAGCGGCAGATCTCGTCGTTCGGCTACACCAACCTTCAGTTCCAACTGGGACTGGAAGTCGGCACACCGATACTGAACTGGGTCAACGCTGCGTTGAAGGGCACCCCCGTCACCAAAAGCGGGACCCTCATCGAACTCGGCGCTGCGAACCGCGCCAAGTCATATCTTGATTTCACCAACGCAGCGATCGCCGACTTCGTGGTTCCCGGCTTTGACGGGTCGAGTAAGACGCCGAATACGTTCATTCTCGAGGCCTCGATCTCCAAGTCAACGTTTCGAGCTGGCGACAACGCTCCCATACAGTTCTCGTTCAAGCCGAAACCGTTTCCCTCGAGCTACTTTCGGTTGAATATCGACGGCCTTCCCACAACGCGCGTGCGCTTGATCGCACCGATCTCGTTCCGGCGTGGCACCGCCGGAATCGCCCCCACAGATCTCGTGGTGACGTTCGCGAGCGCCGACGTCGACCCGTGGCGAGCCTGGGTGGACGACTTCATCGTCAAGGGCAACAACGGTCAGGGCAACGAGAAGAACGGCTCAATCGAGGTGATGGCGCCGAATCTGTCCGACGTCCTTGCGACGCTCGCATTGAGGCAGATCGGCATCCGTGAGCTGGTACCCGATGACACATCAGCACTGCGCGGCTACCGGGCGAGCATGTACTTCGAATTCGGTCAGCTGAGCTATCCGTGATCGTCGCGCGAGTTCTTCGCGGCTCGAATCACCAGCCCGGCGACGGGCTCGCCGGCCTCCATGCGCAGGTCTGCCCGCCGGATGTCCGCAGATAAACCTGCGTCTTCGAGCGTTCCACGTACATATTCATCGCTGTGGCTGTAGCGACCGTGCAACTCCAGCCCGAAACCGGAACCGTCCTGCACGACTTTGTGTTCGACGGTGAACACCAGAAGCCCGGATGGGCGCAGCGCGCCGTTGGCAGCCCTCAAGAAGGGCGCCAAGTCGCCGAAATACACGAGTGTGTCGGCCGCGACGATGACGTCGAAGGCCTGATGCTGTGCCGCGAGAAACTCGGTGAGCTCGGACTGAACCAGATCGGTGTAGATCTCTTTGCCCCGGGCGTGATCGAGCATTCCGCCGGACAAGTCGACGCCGACCAGGCGCGATGCGTAGGGGCGTAAGAGTGGCCCGCACAGGCCGGTCCCGCACCCCGCGTCCAGCACGACGAGCCGACGGTCGGGCATCAGACCGGCATCGGCCAAGGTGTCCGCGACGAGTGTCGGCGCGCGGTACGAGAGGCTCTCGAGCTTGACCTCGAAGCTCGAGGCGAAATTGTCGAAGGTATTCGCGACGAACGCATCCGACGCACGCGACGGCACATTGCGACCAGTGCAAGCGGCAAGCATGTGTGCCGCGATGGGATCATCGGGCTCCTCTGCCAGCCATTCCTCGAGAAGCTCCACGGCTTCGTCGACTTCGCCGATCATGCAGTGAGCCAGTACGAGCAGTCGGCGCGTGTCACGGTGCTTCGGTCGCAGCGTGAGCGCCCTGCAGAAGCAGTCCGACGCTTCCTTGCTGCGGCCGAGGCCGTTCAGCAGAATCCCGAGGTTGGTATAGGCATCCGCGTGGTCGGGTGCCAGCTGGATCGCCGTTCGGTAGGCGGCCTCGGCTTCCTCCCTCCTGCCGGTGACGCGCAACAGGACGCCGAGGTTGCTATAGGCGTTGGCGTGCTGCGGATCGATCGATATCGCGCGCTGGTATTCATCGATCGCTTCGTCGAACCTGCCGCGCGATTGCAGAACGATGGCGTAATTGCTATGCCAGTCAGCCTGATTCGGGGCCAGCGCGAGGCTCTCCTCGATAAGAGCGACCGCCTCGTCACCGCGCCCCTGCTGGTGGGCGAGCAAGCCGGTGTAGTGCAGCGCGTCCGGATGACGTGGCGCAACCTCGAGCACCCGAGCGTAGAGCTGCTCCGCCTCGGCCAGGTGTTGCTGCCTCTGCAACCCGATGGCGACGGCGATGGCTTCGTCGATCGTCAGCTCTCGCGATGGCGGATCCGACGTGTCCATCGCTATCCGATCTTGTTGGCCTTCAGGTCGTACTTGAAGTGCTCGCCCGGGTCGAGCGACCCGTCGGCGCGCTGCTTGCGGTAGTGGAAATCGACCTTGGCGAACTTCAAGCTGACCGCCTCGACGTAGGGCTCCGCCTCGTCCCCGGTGTGGCTGACGGCCGCGATCGTCACATCGTTGAGCGTGACGATCAAGAACTCCTGCTGTCCTTTACCCGCCTTGCGGTGGGTGATCGTCGCGTCCTTGATGTGTTGACCCGTTGCGCACGCCTTCAGCAGCGCGGGAGTGGCGTTGTCGATGCCGTGGACAATTTGCAGGTCCTGAAATACCGCCTTGCCGGTTGCCCCTCCACCTCCGCCCGAGCCGGTTGAACCCGTGTTCGACACACCCCAGGAGAACGAAAGCACTTCGATCTCGTCCTTGTGCTTGGCGTCGAGCGACTCGCCTTTGATGTCACCGATCTTCGCGAAGATATCTGTCGCCATCTCCCCACCTCTTTCAGAATGCGTTCGGGTCGGCTGGGACCGCGGCTGGAACGCCGATCCCGCCGCGGCTTACGTCGATCGGTCGTGACCGGTCCAGTGTCGGTCGATTCGCGTCGCGAAGTTGGCCTTTTACGATGTTTCGCTACGGCGTGACGGCGTCCGGAGACTCCGGCAGCACCTGGCCGCCGTCGACCGCGATCGCCTGGCCCGTGATGTAGGCGGCTTCGTCCGTCGCCAGAAACGCCGCGAGATAACCGATGTCAGCGGGCTTGCCCAGCGTGCCTGCAGGGATCGCCCGCGCCATGCCCGCCAGATAGTCCTCACCCATGTCGGCGAGCCCCTCGGTGAGGATGTTGCCCGGCAGGACGGCGTTGACCGTTATCGCATGCGGCGCCAGCTCGATTGCGGCGGTCCGCATGAAACCGAGCTGGGCGGCCTTCGAGGCGCCGTAGTGCGACCAGTTGGGAAACCCGGTGATGGGCCCCGTGATCGACGACGTGAGTATGACGCGGCCGTGGCCGGAGTCGATCAGCGCGGGAAGGCATGCCTGCACCGAGAACACGTTGCCCTTGACGTTGACATCGAGCACCTCGGCCAGTTCCTCGGGCGTCATCGTGGCCAGCGGAGCCTCGGGAAAGATGCCTGCGTTGGCGCACAGACACGTCGATCCCGCCGAAGGCGTCCACGACCGTCTCGGCCATCGCGGTACATGAGGCGGGATCGACGACGTCGGTGCTGACGCCGATCACCTTGCCGTCGCCGAGATGCTCCAACGCGGTCACGGCCGCATCCACGTCGGTCGCAGACCGGGCGGCGACCGCGACATTCGCACCCGCTTCGGCGAACACCGAGGCGATACCGCGACCGATACCCTTGCTGCCGCCGGTGACGACGACGGACCTGCCTGAAAGCGAGAACATGCGCCCAGTGTGGACCAGCGCAGGCCGTCACGCACGGCGTATCGGGTCGCCCGGTTGCCGGTCCGGCGGCTAGGCACAAAGATTCGAAACAATGGACTCCGCAGAGGCTTTCGCACTGGCCGATATCGATGCGATCGGGCAGGGCGCACTCGTGGCGACCGGGCAGCTGACGGCGGTCGAGCTGCTCGATGCCGCGATCATCCGGCTGGAGGCCGCCCGCGACCTCAACGCAGTGATCCACGATCTTTTCGACCGAGCGCGCCGGCAGGCCGCTGAACTGGACGCTTCTGCCCGCGCGCGCAGTGGCGGAGCGGGCCCGCTGGCCGGGGTGCCGTTCCTCCTGAAGGATCTCGGTGCGTCGCTTGCAGGCACTCCGGAGGCGATGGGCTCGCGGGCCCTGCGCACCCACGTCGCGACGGAGACGGCGTGGATCGTCGACCGCTACCTGGACGCGGGCCTGGTGGTGTTCGGCAAGACGAATACGCCCGAGTGGGGCAACCACTGCACCACCGAGCCGTCGTTGTTCGGGCCGACCGTCAATCCGTGGTCGCCGTCGATCACCCCTGGTGGATCAAGCGGGGGATCGGCTTCGGCGGTGGCCGCGGGCGTTGTGCCCGCGGCGTCGGGAGGCGACGGCACCGGCTCGATCCGGGTGCCCGCATCGTGCTGCGGCCTCGTCGGCCTGAAACCTCGCCGCGGCCGAAGCTCGTTCGCCCCCGGGTCCGGCCACTCGCTCGAGGGTCTGGTCAATGCACACGCGCTCACTCGCACGGTGCGGGACAGCGCAGCACTGCTCGATGTCATCGCAGGCAGCGCGCCCGGCGACCCCTACACCGCACCGCCGCCGACGGCCAGGTACTCCGACGCGATCGCCGAAGAGCCTGCCACACAACGCATTCTGCTGGCGACCGCCTCGCCGTTCCCTGGGTCGCCAACGGATCCCGCGGTCGCGGCCGCCGTCGAGAACACCGGACAGCTGCTCGGCGACATCGGCCACGTCGTCGAACCAGGCTCTCCCGCAATCGATCCCGACGTCGTCGCGGACGCGATCGCGGTCCTGCACACCGTGAGCAACGCTGCGCTTCACGCGTTGGCGACGAGTCATCTCGGCCGCGAGCCCGCCGAGGACGAATTCGAGCCGAGCACGTGGGTGATGGTTCGTGAGGGCTTCACCACTACGGGTGCCGAATATGCGGGCGCCATCGAAGCGGTGCACGCTCAGACGCGGCGCTTCGCAGCGGGGATGGCCGGGTATGACGTGCTGCTCGTGCCGACCCTGCTGACGCCCCCGCCGCCCTATGCGCTGTTGGACCAGCCCCGCGGTACGACGCGGGCGTTCTTCGACGTCGAATTCGCCACGACGGGATGGACCTCTCTGGCGAATGTCACCGGATGGGCGGCGATTTCACTCCCGCTTGGCAACACCGCCGATGGTCTGCCGCTCGGCGTGCAACTCATGGCTCCCGACGAGACCGTCCTGTTTCAGCTGGCCGCCCAACTCGAAACAGCCGCCCCTTGGACCGGACGGCATCCGCAGGCGTGGGTCAGGTGAGGTCGTAGCAAGAAGGACTTTCCTCCAAGTCAGCGCCTCCTGCATGCCGCGCTCGCCGCTGGAAGCTGAGCCACCGGGAATCGGCCCGACGCATGCAGCTAACGGCTAAGCTTCGGCAAACCGCACAATTTTGCAGGCCTGACCTGGAGGTATGCCTCGTGGGACTCGTCGTCATCATCGTCGTCGTCGTCATATTCCTACTCCTCGCCGTATTCGTGATTGCGGGCTACAACGGGCTGGTCCGCGCCCGCAACGCCTACAAGAACGCCTTCGCACAGATCGATGTTCAGCTGCGGCGCCGCTTCGATCTGATTCCCAACCTGATCGAGACCGCCAAGGCATACATGGCGCACGAGCGCCAGACCCTCGAGGCCGTTGTCGCGGCACGCGGCGCGGCAATGAATGGCCTTGCGGCTGCACAGGCCAATCCCGGCGACCCGGCGGCGATGCAGCAGCTTGCGGCGGGACAGCAGGCACTGGACGGCGCGTTGAGCAGACTCAACGTCGTCGTCGAGCAGTACCCGGACCTCAAGGCGAACCAGAACATGATGCAGTTGTCCGAGGAGCTGACCTCGACGGAGAACAAGGTCGCGTTCGCCCGGCAGGCGTACAACGACGCGGTGATGAACTACAACAACCGTCGCGAGACGTTCCCCGGCAGCGTCTATGCGGGCATGTTCAACTTCACCCACGCAGCGCTGCTTGAAATCCCGCCGGAGCACCCGGAGATGCGGGACGCACCGAAAGTCCAGTTCTGACCGAACCGGTCATGAACTTCTTTGACCACCAGCGTGCGGCCAAGGGCACCACGCTCAAACTGGTCTTCCTGTTCGCGGCCGCCGTGGTGGCACTGGTCGCGGGCGTCGACGCCGCCGCCGCCCTCGCGATGGGCTACAAGGGCGCCGACCCCTCTTCGATTCTCGCCGTGGTCATCGTCGTCTCGGCGATCACGCTGTTGATCATCGCCGGCGGCATGCTCTTCAAGACGCTGTCGCTCCGGCAGGGCGGAGCGGCCGTCGCCGCGGCGGTCGGCGCCGTGCCCGTCGATCCGACGACCACCGATCCGCAGCTGCGCAGGCTGGTGAACATCGTTGAGGAGATGGCGCTGGCCTCCGGCGTGCCCGCGCCGCGATTGTTCGTCATGCCGCGTGAGCCGGGCATCAACGCATTCGCGGCCGGCTTCACTCCGGCCGACGCGGCCATCGCGGTCACAGGCGGAGCGCTGGCCCAGCTCAACCGCGACGAGTTGCAGGGGGTGATCGGGCACGAGTTCAGCCACATCCTCAACGGCGACATGCGGCTGAACATCCGGCTGATCGGACTGCTCAGCGGAATCTTGTTGATCGGCATGATCGGCTTGCGGGTCCTGCAGTTCGGTGGCCGCGGGAGCGACAGCAAGTCCGGCGCACCGATCGTGGTCGTCGCGTTCGCGATGATGGTGCTCGGGTTCATGGGTGTGTTCTTCGCGAACCTGATCAAGGCGGCGGTGTCGCGACAGCGCGAGTGGCTGGCGGACGCCTCCGCCGTGCAGTTCACCCGGCAGACCGACGGGCTCGAGGGCGCGCTGAAGAAGATCGGCGGCATACCGACCGGCTCGAGGCTGCGCGACTCCCGCAGCGCGGCCGAGGTCAGCCACATGCTGTTCGGGGAGGGCGCGCGACGGTCGTTCGCCACGCTGTTCGCGACGCACCCGCAGCTGACGGACCGGATCAAGGCGCTCAACCCCAGCTTCGACCCGCGCGAGATTGCCGAGTTGCAGCAGCGGTACCGCCAGCAGGCGCCCGACGGGTTGGCCGAGGACTTCGCCGCCGGCTTCGTCCCCGCTGGATCGGCCCTGGGTCGTCCCGCCCCGGCCCCGCAACCTCCTCCCTCCACGCAGGGCCGACATGCGATCACCGCCGAGCAAGTCGTCGCCCGCGCAGGCACATTCACCCCGGCCGACCTGAGCTACGGTGCCGCCTTGCACGCGCGGTTGCCGGACGACGTGCGGCAGCTCGCCACCCAGCCGACCACGGCACCGGTCGCCGTCATCTCCTTGCTCCTCGCGCCGCCGGGCGAGGCGTTGCAGGCTCGCCAGCTTGCCTCGGTGGTTCGGCGACTGGGGCCAGCGCCGGCCCGAGAGGCGGAAGCTCTTGCATACCGGATGGCGAAGCTGCCTCACGAACTGCGGCTGCCGTTCGTCGCCCTGGCACTGCCACAGGTGGCGGCGCATCCCCGTGACTACCAGGACGCGCTTGTCGCGGTGCTCAACGATCTCGCCCTCGCCGACGAACGCGTGACGATGTTCGAGTACTGCCTGACCCGCCTGGTCTGGAACTACATGCTGGACGCCGCCGACCCGTCGCGGCGCAGCAAGGTGGGAAACGGCTCACTGCACGACGTTCGCCCGGTGGTGACGACTCTGCTGGCGACGCTCGCGGTCGCCAGCGGCGGCGACCAGAACGCGTCGGCGCGCGCGTTCCACGGTGCGATGCAACGCCTGTACGGGGCTGACGCCACGGCGGAGAACCCGCGTCAGTTGAGCTGGCAGCAGACACTCGACGGCGGCTGGGCCCAACTGGACGCCTTGGAGCCGAAGGCCAAGCAGGCTCTCGTCGAGGCGATGGTCGACGCAGTGCTCGACGACGGCACCGCGACAGCGTCGGAGGCCGAAATGCTGCGCGCGGCTTGCGGGTTGATGCACGTCCCGCTGCCCGCGCTGCTCGACTGATCCATCCACTTAATGAGTGCCCCGGCAAAGTCGAGCACTCAAGTGAAGCTGCGAGGCCGAAATCGTTCTGCCCCGGTGGCAATGCATGGGTGTGGGGCGATTTCCTGAAGTAATTGAGCGGACTTGATAGTGCTCACGGCAGGAAATGTGTTCTGCCTAGGCGACGCAACGTGGTGCTGCGGAGGTCGAGGCGGAGGATGATTTCGCCGTCGGCGTCGACGTCGCCGGTAGGCACAAAGCCCAGTCCCTCGTAGAACGGCCCCGGGCCGCCCTCGCCCTCGGGGGCGAAGCTGACGAGCAGTTCGTCGGCGCCCGCCTCCCGAACCAGATCCGTGACAAGCCGCACTACCTCGCGTCCGTATCCGTGGCGCTGGTGGCGCTCATCGATGAGCAGCTTCCAGAGGAACCACGGGCCGATGATCTCCGGCGGCTGCGGCACGCAATCCCAGCTCAACATGACGAAGCCGACCGGCTCGTCGCCGGCGTAGACCGCCCGGTACCACGGGCTCGCCCGCGGGTACTCCTCGGCCTCTTCGAGCGATTCGGCCACCGAGCTCACGAAGCGATCCTGACCGGGCGCAAGGCGGAGTGCGAGCACGTCGCCGCGATTGGCATCCGACAGCTCGCGAAGGGTCACCGGTGCGCCCATCTGGCAAATCATGCCCCGTCGGCATGTCGGGCGCACCCACATTGCCGACGAGCTCTCACGAGCTGATTCCAAGCCGCTTCCGTGCATGTTGGCACGGACGGGTCAAGTTTGGCTCGTGCGGTCGCTCACGAAGTGCTGCCGAACCGACACACTCGACGGTGTAGCCCGCTCTCTGGAGGAACGCATGCACGTCACCGTCGACTACGACTTGTGCGCCGGTCACGGTCAGTGTCTTATGGCCGCGCCGGACGTCTTCGACCTTCCCGACGGTGTCGAGCAGGTCGTGCTGCTCGATGCCGACCCGCCGGAGAGCGAACGTCAGGACGTCATCCGGGCCGCGGCGATGTGTCCGGCGCAGGCGCTACATGTCGAAGGTTAGCCGAAGCGTGCGAAAAGTTCAGCGCTGCAATTGATCTGGGCTCTTCATGTCGTCAAGCAATCCGGACTGCCCCGCGAGCGCGGCCGCAGCGATCCGGTTGGTCACACCGAGTTTGTGCAGCAGCGACGCCACCAACCGCTTGGCGGTGCGTTCCGAAACCACCATGCGGGTGGCGATGTCCGCCGTTTCCATACCGGTCGACAGGAGCGTCCAGAGCTTCAGTTCCTGCGGGGCGAGTGACTTCAGCCTCTCGGCCCCGGGTTTGCGAACACCGCTGAGAAGGGCGTCGAGCACCTTGGGATCGACCACCCGCTGCCCCGTTGCGATGGTCGTCAGTGGTCCGGCAAGGGCTTCCGGCCGCACCGTTTTGGGCAGGAAGCCGTCGGCGCCTGCCCGCAGCGCCTCTTCGGCCAGCGTCACGTCGTCGGTGCCCGACAGCGCGAGAATCCGGGTCCGCGGGTGGCGCTGCTTGATGTGTCTGATCGCCGCCACGCCCCCGAGTGGCGGCATCGAAAGGTCGACGATCGCCAGATCCGCGTTGCATGTCGTGACGAGTTCGGCGGCTTCCTCGACGAACGTCGTGCGGCCGCCGATGACGAAGAGTTCACCCCAGTCACGGGTGAGCAACAGTTCCAGTCCCTCAGCGAAAAGCTCGTGGTCGTCGACGATGACGACGACGTAGGGCTTTTGGCTCACCGGCCCGAGGCTAATCGGAGGTGGCTCCCGTGTTCGACGAATTCCACACTGGTGCCGCGTCGGTGCCTAGGGTCGGGCGATGAGTACCGCGCACCGCCTCCGAGCCCTGGTAGTGCCGGATGGCGACGGATACGGTCTTGCGCGGGTCGTGGTCGCCGTGCGCGTCGCCGTCGTGGTGTCCATCGTCGTGCTGGTGGCGGTAGGCCCCGACTGGATGCGGCACCACACGCTCGCAACCGCCGTCGTCCTCGGCCTTGCGCTGGCGTATGCCGGGCTGCTGATGGCCAGGCCCAAGTTCGAAGTGCGCCGCACCCGCTATTCGTGGCTGGTGTCCGCGGTCGACGCGTCGATGACGCTGACCCTCATCTGGCTGACCGGTGGAGCCGCCAGCCCGGTGGTCGTGGTGCTGGTCCTGGTGGTCATCGCCTCGGCCGCGCGGCTGAGTTTCGGTGAGTGTCTAGTGCTGGCCGCAGTCGTGGGCGCAGGCTACGTCGCGGTGGCGTTCGGTTCGCCGACCGATCCGAGCGCAGTCCTCGCCCGCTCCGTGCTGGGTCCGTGGTGGGCGCTCTACCTGGTGTTCATCGCGGTGCTCACCGGCGGGCTCTCGGTTCTTGCGGAACGCGAGCATCGATCGCGGGTGCGCGCCATGGTCGAAGCCGAGGCGGAACACGCCGCAGCCGAGGAGGAGCGCGATCTGCGCGCCCGCCTCCTGCGCTCTTACCAAAACCAGCAGGAGGGCCTTCAGGTGTTGCTGCACGAGTTCCGCACACCCGTCGCCTCGCTGGATGCACTCGCCGAAGCACTGACCGATGGCTCGTCGCCGATGGCGCCAACCGACCGGGACGCAGCGATCGGCCTTGCCGGGCGTCACGTGCGCCACCTGTCGGACATGCTCGACGCACTGGCCGACGTCGCGCTGAGCAGGCGACCCACCTTCTCGTCGGGCAGAGTGCGCAGTGTCGACCTGGCCGCCTTGATCAGGGAGGCGGGCGATGCTGCGGGAATTCGTCCGCCGCGGCTGCAGGTTGCGGTGACCGGCGACGTGTCCGACGTTCACGTAGACACGCAAGGCCTGCGCCGCGTGCTGACCAACCTGCTGGAGAACGCGGCCCGACACGGCCGCGGCCTGCCCATCGACGTGGAGTGCCACCGGCACGACGATCTTCTGACCGTCGCCGTGCTCGACCGCGGTCCCGGTGTGCCTCGGGAGAACCTGGGCGATCTGACCGAGAAGTTCGTCAGTCTCAGTGACCGGCGAGGAACCGCAGGCCTTGGGCTCTGGATCGTGCAGCAGATCGTCGACGCGCTCGGTGGCACGTTGACGTTCTCCGCCCGCGACGGCGGCGGGTTGGCTGCGACCTTCAGCGTGCCGGTCGACTGACAGGCGCGACCCTCGCGGTCCACCGACCTGGCCCGCCAAGACCGTTGATTGGCCCGCATGCCGGGCGTATTCGGGTGATGTGTTCCCCACCATGGGAATAACCGCTCGAAAGGATCCCGATGAGCACCGCCGTCGCCACCACCCACGAGGACATCGACCTGGCCGCCAAGTCGTTCTGGGCGAAGCCACCCGAGGAGCGAGACCAGGCGTTCGCGGTGTTACGCCGCGAGAACCCTGTCGCGTGGAGCAGGCCGGCCGAATCCGACTTGCTGCCACCGGAACTGAACACCAAGGGCTTCTGGTCGCTGACCAAGCAGGAGGACATCCGGATGGCCAGCAGGCATCCCGAGGTGTTCTCGTCGGCGCAGGGGATCACGATGGAGGACTTCGCGCCGGAGATGATCGAGGTGGCCCAGTCGTTCATCGCGATGGACGCCCCTCGCCACACTCAGCTGCGCGGCATCACGTTGGACGCGTTCAAGCCCAAGAACATGCGCAGGTTGGAGGGCTGGATCCAGGGCCACGCCCGTGACCTGGTGTCCGAGATGGCTCACTTCGGCGAGGGCGACTTCGTCGACCTGGTGTCGGTGAAACTCCCAGGGCGGATCTTCGGCAGCTTCTTCGGGCTGCCGCCCGGTGACGTGCACCAGAAGACCATCGACGCCGCGCAGCGGTTGTTGGGCTGGACCGACCCGGAGATATGCGCAGGCCGCACCGGCCTCGAACTGTTCGGCGGGGCGGTGATGGACCTGCACGAGACTGCGTCGCTGCTGATCCCGGAACGTCGCGCCAATCCCGGCGACGACCTGCTGACATGGATGGTGCAGGCCGAGTTCGACGGCAAGAAGATGACCGACGACGAGCTCAAGGCCTTCTTCGTGCTGCTGGCGGTGGCCGCCAACGACACCACCCGACACGCGTCGGCCCACGCGATCTACGCGCTGTCGAAGTTCCCCGAGCAACGCGACCTGTTGGTCGCCGACGTGCCCGGCCGGGTCGGCACGGCCGTCGAGGAGGTGCTGCGGTGGGCGTCGCCGCTGCTGCACATGCGGCGCACGGCCACCCAGGACTTCGCGATCCGAGACAAGGTGATCAAGGCAGGCGACAAGGTCGTGCTCTGGTACATCTCCGGCAACCGCGACGAAGACGTCTTCGACGACCCGTTCACGTTCGATATCCTTCGCAATCCCAACCCGCACATCGCCTTCGGCGGCGGCGGCCCGCACTTCTGCCTGGGCGCTGCACTGGCCCGCACCATGTTGAAGTCACTGCTCACCGAGGTCTACACCCGCATCCCGGACATCTCGGCACCCGAGCCGAAGTTCCAGGTCGCCAACTTCATCAACGGCATCAACAGCCTGCCCGCGACCTGGACGCCCGAACGCGCCTGAACCGGAAGGAAACAGCGACTCGTGAAGACCAAAGCTGCAGTCCTGTGGGGACTTCACCAGAAGTGGGAGGTCGAGGAGGTCGACCTCGACGGCCCCGAGGAAGCCGAAGTCCTGGTGAAGCTGACCGCCAGCGGGCTGTGCCATTCCGACGATCATCTGGTCACCGGTGACATGCCGATGCGGATGCCGGTGGTCGGCGGGCACGAGGGTGCCGGTGTCGTCGTCGAGGTCGGCCCTGGCGTCACCGACGTCGCCGAGGGCGACCCGGTGGTGCTGAGCTTCATCCCCGCATGCGGGAAGTGCACGCCGTGCGCCAGGGGCATGAGCAACCTGTGCGTGCTCGGTGCGGCGATCGTGGCTGGGCCTCAGTTGGACGGGACGTTCCGATTCCACGCCAGGGGCGAGGACTTGAGCCAGATGTGCGTGCTCGGAACGTTTTCGGAGTACACCACGGTGCCGATGGCGTCGGTGATCAAAGTCGATCCGGGAACAGCGCTGGACACCGCGGCGCTGGTGGGCTGCGGAGTGACCACCGGCTACGGCAGTGCCGTGCGAACCGGAGAGACGCGCGACGGCGACACCGTCGTGGTGATGGGCGTCGGCGGTATCGGGATCAACGCCGTGCAGGGGGCCCGGATCGCGGGCGCGCGCAACATCATTGCGCTCGACCCCGTCGAATACAAACGCTCCCGGTCGCTGGAGTTCGGCGCGACCCATTCGGCCGCCAGCGTGGAAGAGGCCTCGGCCCTGGTGACCGAGTTGACCCGTGGTGAGATGGCCGACGTCTGCGTGGTGTCCACCGACAGCGGCGAGGGCGCGTACGTCGCGCAGGCGCTGAGCCTGGTCGGCAAGCGGGGCAGGGTCGTCATGACAGCCATCCCGCATCCCACCGACACCAAGGTCGACATGTCACTGTTCGACCTGACGTTGTACGAAAAGCAGGTCCGTGGATCGCTTTTCGGGTCGTCGAATCCACGTCACGACATCCCGCGGATGCTGGAGCTGCACCGGTCCGGGCAGCTCAAACTCGACGAGCTGATCACCCGGGAGTACGCCTTGGAGGAGATCAACCAGGGCTACGAGGACATGCACAACGGCGTGAACCTGCGCGGGCTCATCCGCTTCTGAAGCCAAAGAAGAACGGCCAAGTCCCGGCCGATGCGCAAGCAACAATGGCGCCGCGCTCCAGTGAGGGCGAGGTGTCAGCTTGCCCCCTCACCGAGGACTGAGATTGCGACGCCCCAGGAAGACGAGAGCACCTCGATGTCGTCCTTGTGCTTGTCGTCAACCGATTCGCCATTTGATATCACCGAGTTTCGCGAAGATTTCCCTGGCCACGAGACCTCTTCCTATGGAGACGCAGCGATTCTTCGGGCGGACGAGGTTGGGTATCAGGCGTTTCACTATCTTGGGCTTCTGATGCCGCCCGCTTCCAAAGCGGTGACGCGAGCACCTGGTGCGTGACGTCGAACGGTCGAACGCCTAGCGTGAGCGGATGCGCGTTGGTGTTTCGTGCCGCGCTGTGCAGCTACCCGAGGCGTGGCAGGTTACGTCGGCGAGCTATAAACAGGGCCGCCGATACCGCCAGCACGAGCGCGGCCGCGCCGTAAACGTACGAACGCGAACTCCGCCCGTCAGACGCTGTGGGCTCGACGAGGTCGACGTTGTGCACCTGCAGGAAGGATCTCAGCTCAGCGATGTTTGTGATGTAGGCATTCGGAACGCCTGGCGACTCCAATGCCCTGCTGTTGACCCCGAGAACTTGATCGTCCGCGTTGACGGTCGGACCGCCCGCCATACCCCGCATGATGGCTGTATTGGTCTCGACGACCGACATACCGTCGACCTTCTGATTGACGCTGGACACCTGGCCCGGCTTGACCGACGGGGCGATTTGTCTGATCGCCGCGGTATCCGAAGCGGCGAGGTTGAATCCGATTGATCTGACGCTATCGCCAACCTGTGGACTGTTCTGGGCGACGACGAGCCCCGGTGTTTCGATACTCATGTTCGGCACCTGCAGCAACGCTAGGTCGTCCGATACCTTGAAGTCGACGACTTCGGCGGGCATGGGGGTTACGAGTGTGGCCCCTTCGATTGCGCTGGGCTGCGAGGCCAGCACCCGTCTATTGAGCTCTGCCTCCTCCGTCGATCCGGCGACCCAATCGGTGTCGATCTCGCTCTCGAGGTTGGCGTCGGGATGGTTGCGCTCATAGACGTGCACGATCTCCTCGTCAGCCTGCGCAGGGTCGACACAATGCGCTGTTGTGACAATCTGCGCTGTTTTGCTGACGTACCAGCCGGTGCAAATCGCTTGCGAAGTGAGCTTCTCCGTCCAAAACCCCTTGCCAGCAGGATCTGCCTGCGGGGGTATGTGAATCACGCCGGACCAACTGAATTCGAGAAGCACGATCGATTTCTCGAGACCCCTTTCTGTGGCGGTCGCTTCACACGAGGAGCCGCTACAAGTCGAGCGGGTGAACCAGAACAGGCCCGCCGCGGCAAGCGCAATCGCCGCGAGCGCGCCGACAGTGGCCGCGACCACCCGGCGGCGCGATCTCTGCGCTGCAATCGATTGCGTGCGCGAAACAGCTTCCTGCGCATCCTCATTCGCGCCCACCGATGCGCTGACTTCGGGAGCGTCGCGGGCGTCGTTGACCACCGCATCGAGCGCTCTGATGAGCCGCACCATCTGGTCATCCCAGCCCTCGTCGGTGATGCGCACAGCGTTGCATTCGGCAAGTGGCGCAAGGTCCGCAGGGAGACTCGTGGCGGCGGGCATGGGCACCTGACCGATCAGCACAGGCACGACCAGCACATCTTGACGGCGAAGCGCGATTGTAATCTCTTGACGCACCAAGTCGCTGGGGTCGTCCAGTCGGCGCCGCCGTCCCTCACTAGCCGACAGCCAGTTGGGTCCAATCACAGCCAAGAGCGCATCACATGACCCGATCGCCTGCTCAACGATGTGTGGAAATCGCGCACCAGGGCCGATCGTGTCGATGTCACGGAACACCTGGTGCGCACCGAAATGCTGGCTCAGTCTGTCCCGTATGCGGCCAGCCCAGGGACCACTGTCCTCACGCCGATAGCTGATGAAGATTCCGCCCATGGGGCCGCCCTCCGGAAACCTCCGGATCACATTAGCGGTAATTCAGCTGGCATCAGGTCTTTCGGCGCTGTGTCAGGTGCCTGCCGGGTCAACTGCGCAGCGTCACGCTCGGCGCCATACCGAAGACCCATTTATGGACCAAGCTCAACCGTCCGGCGTGGTCTTCGCTGGTCATTGAAGCGTGCCCCCGGCAGGATTCGAACCTGATTGAGCTTTCGGCGCGGCCGATGTTTCTACGTGCGGTTTCTGTGCTTCTAGCTGCGGTTTCTGCACCTCCACCCGTCCGGCAGTAAAGGACATTGCCGGACATATCGGTACCACTCTTGTTGCACGAATCTTGCACGGGATGGCGACCGGAAAGTCCACACATGGCGAAGAACAGACGCGGGTTCGGGCGGCTGCGGCAATTGCCGTCCGGGCGCTGGCAGGCGGGCTACATCGGTCCTGACACGAAGCTGCATAAAGCCCCCCGAACCTACGCCAGCGAGCACGACGCTCAAGGCTGGCTGGCCGCCGAGCGCCGCAAGATGGATCTGGGCACCTGGGGTGCGGTCGAACGGTCGGACGGCATCACGCTGCGCGCCTACGCCGACGACTGGATCGAACAGCGGGCTCTGCGGCCCCGCACCCGCGCGCACTACCGCTCGATGCTCGACCGGCTGATCCTGCCCGACCTCGGCGACGCGAAGATCGTCACCTTGACGCCGGCCAAAATCCGCGCCTGGCACGCCGAGTTGGGCACTGGGCGTGAGACCCGCAACGCCCACGCCTACGCGCTTTTGCACGCGATCTGCGCGACCGCCGTGCAAGACGAGGTTCTCGACGCCAACCCGTGCCGTATCCGTGCGGCGATGCAGACCAAGCGGCGCCGCGACGTCGACATCCTGACACCCGCCGAGGTGAACCCACTGGCGTCGAAGATGCCGCCCAGGTTGCGCGCCAGCGTCCTGCTCGCGGCGTGGTGCGGGCTGCGATGGGGGGAAACCTCAGAGCTTCGCCGTAAGGACGTGGGCGCCGATTGCGCGGTGCTGCGGGTGCGCCGCGCGGTCACCTACCGCAGCGGCGAGTTTCACGTCGGCGACCCGAAAACGTCGGCGGGCGTGCGTGACGTGGCGATACCGCCGCATATCCGGTCGATGCTCAAGGCGCACTTGAAGAATCACGTCGGCCGTGGCAACGATGCGCTGCTGTTCGCCGAGGAGGACGGTTCGCATCTTCGCGCCGATCGGTACCGCACCCATTGGGAGAAGGCCCGCGCGGCGATCGGTAAACCGAACCTGCGGGTGCACGATCTGCGGCATGTCGGAGCGGTGCTGGCCGCCCAGTCCGGCGCCACTACAGCCGAATTGATGCACCGGCTCGGGCACACCACCCCGGCGATGTCGCTGCGGTATCAGCATGTCGCTGAGGGTCGCGACGCAGAGATCGCCGAGCGGCTGTCGAAACTGGCTGCGGGAGCAGCTAAATGATCGACCCGAAGGAGTGGGCTTCTCAGCCCGAGGAGCTGCGGCGGTACGGCGAGCCGCAGACCACTCAAGGAGTGGCTGAGTCCTTATGCCCGCCAACAAATCCCGTCCGCCCGCTAATCGCCGCGAACGTCGACACCCCGAACTGATCGGCCTGACTGAGGCCGCCGACTACTGCGACGTCTCCTACCGCACCGTTCGCCGCTGGATCGCTGACGGCCGCCTGAACGCCGTCCGCGTCGGCCCCCGCCTGCTCAAGGTCGACGCCGACCAGCTTGCCGCATTCCTCCAGCCCACCGGCGGTGCGGCCTGATGACGAACTACAGAAACGGGCCGCCTGAAAGCGAAGTGCCGGCCCCACAAGGGGAACCGGCACCCACCACGACCGCCACAGTCGATACCGCTGAGCATAACGGACACGAACCACATGCTCTGCGCGCCGCGATCGAATCGCTCGGCGGCACTCTCGCATCAGCGACGGTGCTATCGCCGCAAGTCGACCCGTTCAGGGTGGACACCCCAGCCGGTCACCGCGATGGTGCATGGCTTGCCGACACCATAACCAGACTCGGCGTCACCAGACAGATACATAACCGGGGACTGCACTACATCCTGCTCGGTCAACCGAAGCCCGATGGTTCGCTGTATGGCCACGCCCACCACGAAAAGACGAACCGCGGAGCAAAGCCGAAAGTGGACCCTGACTGGGTGTGGCTGGTCGGGGTGTCGAATGCGGCGCGGTGGTTGGGTTACATCGCGTTCGACCAGATCGTCGACAACAAGCACGCTGAGCCGGTGCTGCGGCTGTGGAAGCCACCACAACCCAGGCCTTACGTGTCAGTCGATTTCGACGTGGTGGTGCCCGACGCCTACGACCTCGAAGGCCGAGCGTCGCGATGCTCTCGCCGTCGACTCCGAAGGCGGCCTCGCATGATCGCGCACATCTTCTTGTTCGCCGCCGGTGTCGCCGTCGGCACCGCCGCCTTCGTCGCCATCCGCAGACACGCCGCGAACCGGAGCGACCCGCATGGCCACCGCACGTAAACGCCGCGGCGGCACTAGGGCAAGCCAGCGCTTACGCCGCCAGGTCCTGGCCGAAGAACCCTTGTGTTGGTTACGGCTCGAAGGCTGCACCATCGTGGCCACGCAGGTTGACCACATCATCGCCGTCAGCGACGCACCACACCTCGAATTCTGCCGAGCGAACTGCCGCGGGGCGTGCCGGAATTGCAATCAGCGGCGGGGACGGCTCCCCGTCGGCGCACTACCCGACCACACCAGCAGCCGGGCACTCGACTTTTTCAGCTGAGCCAAAACGCGGACAGAGCCTCGTTCCCTGTCGCGGGATGTACAAGTCTGGGGCCTGACGCGTGGGCGCGGTTACATGTCCGGGATCGTCTGGCTGACGTACGTCTCCCACGTTGCGATCTGTCCGCCCTCGACCATGACCGCCTGCGTCTCGGGGTCGCCCAGGAACGCCTGCTGGACCTGGCCAAAGCGCGCCCAGTCCTCGACGCTAGAGAGCACGGCGATCGTGTTGGTCTCCGACCCCCCGATCATGGTCGCGAGGACGGTCACATTCTCGGAGCCGTGCTTACGGGCGAGGTCACACGCTTTCTTGAGTTGCTTCTGAACGTCATCCCACTTGGCGCCCGGCCTCGGATGGACGGTCGTTAACTGGACGATGGTCATCTTGGAGCCTCCCTCATGTGTTGTAGCTGTCTTGCCAAAGGCAAGCCAAGACGCGAAGGCCGCTGCGCGGCTAGTGCCAAAGGACCCTGAGCAACAGCCAATGCTCCGTTCGTCGCTTTGCGACGGTCCGTGCTCTCCATTGCCTAGCCCGGAGCGGTTTGCTGTCAGATGGGTAATCCCGCTTTTTTAGCTGGTCAACGTGCGGAAAGAGCCTCGTTCCACGTTTGCACACAGAGGGCTGGCGCGAGACGAAAACCGTTGTGCCACAAGATGATTCGGCCGGTGGTTTTGCTGGTAGATAGATCGCCGAAACGAGCCTCGTTCCGCATTCCGCAGCTAGAAAAACCAGGGGCGAGCCGAGGGCTAACCCGACCACGGCGGCGTGTACGGATCGTCAGGAAACGGTCCGTCCGCTTTTCGCATCGGTCACACACCTCTCTGCGCGCCGGAATTTCACCTGGCAGCAGCAGTGGCCTGATGGGTCCGCGAAAACCTGCGCAGATGTTCTCAAAAGATATGACGGTTCAAGAAGGGCCGTTTCGCCACAAGCGTGACATCGCCGGGGCTGTCCTCATGCAACGGTAACGGGGTTTCGGCCACCCGTGCCGCCAGGACAACGAAAGGCCGCGCACGAGGCGCGACCCCGTCAGCTATACCCCTCGCTGGTACCTACTCCGGTGAGATGGATGAAATGGATGAGATGGACGCTCCAGCTCCAAGCGCCGATTCATACGCCGAGTCAATCTCCGCCTGGGCGGTTGCGTTATCGTTCGCCAGCCTTGTGCTGACTTCGGTTGAAACGACCATCGAATACGCCTGGGCGAGCTGAAGCAACTTTAAGTCGCTGGCCTTTCGCGCTTGGTCTCGTATCGCTGTGAGCAGTTCTTCGGCGGCTTGGTCGGCCAGCTCTTTAAGATCAGCCATTTTCCTCCTATCGGGCTTGTTGCCGTAGAAGAGCGGCAATGTCGACGGTACTCGTCTCCGGCGGTGAGGCTCGTGGGCCCATTTGCCGACCGGCCGCTGCTGGACCAACGTCCAGCGGACCGCGTAGGCGCTTGCACATCCGGTGGCGGCAAACCGGCGTAGCCTTTGCCCATGAGTGCCGCGCTTGTCGTGGTCAGCGTTCTGCTGGTGATCATTCTGGTGATCACTGTGCGCCGCAGTCGCGTCCGTCGACGACGTGATGAGACCCTGGAGGACCGACTACGGCGCGACAAGCTGGACGTTGAACGCAGCCGGGCTTGGTTGCGAAAGAACCGCGTCAGAGGCGAATTCGGCCGCCCACTCAGGTGGACCGGAGGCGTTGCCGGCTTAGGCATCTTTGCGGCCGGAGTCGCCAACGGCGGGGATGGCGGCGACAGCGGGGATGGCGGCGACAGCGGGGATGGCGGCGACAGCGGGGATGGCTGTGGGGGTGGCGACGGCGGGGGCGGCTGCGGCGGCGGCTGACGCAGGCAAGCAGCCGTCCACGGCAACAGTTCAATTCTCACGGAAATACCACGCCCTATGTGGTACTTACCTCTGCTATCTCGTTGTGATTCGCTCTAGTTGCACGAATCTTGCACGGAGTTACGTCTGCGCTGGTCATTGAAGCGTGCCCCCGGCAGGATTCGAATTAGTCGCCTGCGTTGGAGTCCGTGCCGCCCGTACCAGCGAAAATATGGCTGTTACGTGCAGCGATGCCCACGGTACACTCGCGCATACGTGTGCACAGGGCAGCGTAATCTAGCATGCGGAAGGCGCACGGAAGGCGCGGCGGAAGGGGGCGGCAGGATGGTCGGGAAGAAGGGGCATCGGGGCTGGGGCAAGATTCGCCAGCTCCGTTCGGGCAAGTACCAGGCGAGCTATGTGTGGCCGCCACGCACAGCGGTGCGGCACGTCGCCCCGGCGACGTTCACCGCCAAGATGGACGCCGAAGGCTGGCTCAACAACGAACGCCGCGCGATCGAACGCGACGAATGGATCCCGCCCCGGCTGCGCGTCGCCGAGCGCAAAGCCAAAGCCATCACCCTCGCCGAGTACGCCGACAAGTGGGTCGAACACCGCAACATCAAGCCGCGCACCCGCTCGATGTACGAGGATCTGCTGCGCCTGCACATCAAGCCGCCGCTCGGCCGCCTGCCGCTCAAGAACATCACACCGGAGGCGATACGCGGCTGGTACGCCAGCCTCGGCAGCGACCACGCCCGCCGCAACAGCCACGCCTACGGGCTGCTGCACGCCATCTGCGCGACGGCGGTCGCCGACAGCCTGATCGTCGCGAACCCGTGCAACCTGTCGCGCGTGATGAACCCGCCGCGCAAGCGCGAGCCCACGATCCTGTCGGTGGCCGAGGTCGCCGCCCTGGCCGACGCGATCAAACCCGAGCGGCTGCGCTGCCTCGTGCTGCTCAGCGCGTGGACCGGCGTCCGGTGGGGCGAAGTGTCGGAGCTGCGCCGCCGGGACGTTAGCGACGATTGCAGCGTGCTCTACGTGTCGCGTGCGGTGACGCGCCGCAAAGGCGAATACCGGGTCGACACACCGAAGTCGGGCAAGGGCCGCGCCGTCGTCATCCCGCCGCATATCCGCGGCGACCTCGCCGAGCATCTGGCCGCCAACGTCAAGCCCGGCGGCGACGCGCTGCTGTTCCCGGCGGCCCGCGGCGGCCACATGAACGACCGCGTGTTCAGTCGCGAATACTTCGCCGCCGCTCTGGCCGCGATCGGCCGCAAGGGTGTGCGCGTGCACGATCTGCGGCACTTCGCTGGGACGCAGGCGGCACGTGTGGGCAACCTCGTCGAAACGATGGGCCGCCTCGGACACTCCACTGTTAAGGCGTCGCTGACGTATCAGCAGATCGTGTCCGGTCGTGATGCTGAGGTCGCCGAGGCGCTGTCGAGACTCGCCAAAGGTGTAGACACGCCTACAGATTGACGCCCCTGTTAGTTCCCGGTTTCCGTAAACGCTGCGGCGCTCCGCTGCACTCCATGGCACCCGGCCGCACTCGAGGTTTCCCGAAAACGGCAAAATGCCAACGGTTTTGACCAATTCACGTTCGCGTGTCTACCCCTCAATCCCATACGGTTTTATGCGTACCTAATCCATAAACCGATGGGATCTGATATGCCACAGCAAGACTCGACGCGCCGCCGGGTGCCGATGAAAGCAGCCGCCATTGAGGCAGGCGTCTCCGTCTGCACATTGCGCCGCTGGATCGCCGAAGGCCGCCTACCCGCCTACCGCGTCGGCCCGCGACTCATCCGCGTAGACCTCGCCGACCTCGACGCCCTGGCGCGCCCCGTCGGCGCATGACCGCAGGAAAACAGTGAAGCCGCCGGGACCACCAGCCCGACGGCTCCACAACAACGACGACAACCCGCGAAAGTGTCGCCGCCAATTATACAGGGCGGCACGGAAAGAGCCGAAACAACAATGAACACCGAAACGCCGACTGGTGGCGCGGCCGACAGCACCGGCGGCGCAGCATGACCACCCCGCCAGCTCCCAAAATCACCTACGAGCGTGTGCTCGCGGCCGTCACGGAAAGATGCCTCGGCATCGACGAATCGCCGCCGGGCGAGCCCTTGCAGGCTTGGATGCAGTGCCCCGCCCACGCAATCGAGAACCCCGGCGACAGGTCCGTGCAAATCGTCAGCAAGAGCGGCGTAGCCAAACTCGGCTGCAAGACCGGCTGTCACCACGAGCTGATATTCGGGGCGCTCGGATTCCACCCAATCCAGCCCGGCGACGAGGACCGGGCACGCGAAAACGCGATCCTCGAACGGCTATGCACCCTAGAAATCGACGCCGAGGCCCGGCGGCGCCACGCCGAAGCCAGCGCCCCGGCGATCGTCCTCCCGCCAACCAGGAACCTGACCGCGCTGCTCGCCCAGCCCGACCCTGAAATCGCTTACCGCGTCGACCGTTTGGCGCCCGCCGAGGCCCGCGTCCTGCTGTCGGCCCAATACAAGGCAGGCAAGTCGACACTGCGCGACAACCTCATCGGGTCGCTGGTCGACGGCGGCCGGTTCCTCGGCGAGTTCACCGTCAACACCACCGCGGCCGGGCTCGTGCTCATCGACAACGAACTGAGCGAGCACACGCTGCGCCGGTGGCTACGCAAGAGCCAGATCCGCAACACCGACGCCGTCGCCGACGTTGTCGCCCTGCGCGGCCAGGTCGGTACGTTCAACCTGCTCGACGACCGCACCCGCACCCGTTGGGCCCGCCGGTTCGCCGACGTGGGCGCCGACTACCTCATGCTCGACTGCCTGCGCCCCGTGCTCGACGCGCTCGGCCTCGACGAGAACCGCGACGCCGGGCAGTTCCTCGTCGCGTTCGACGCCCTGCTCGACGAGGCCGGAATCCGCGACGCCCTCGTCGTGCACCATATGGGACACGCCAACGAGCGGGCCCGCGGCGACTCGCGGCTCCAAGACTGGCCCGATGCGATCTGGCGCCTCGTGCGCGCCGATCCCGACGACCCAGCCTCACCGCGTTACTTCACCGCCTACGGGCGTGATGTGGACGTGCCAGAGGGCGGCCTCGACTTCGACGAGGACACCCGCCGGTACACCTACACCGAGGGCAGTCGCAAATCGGCAGCAGCAGCGGAAAGTGTCGCCACGGCTGTGCATCACGTGGTCACCGCGCTTGTCGCCGACCACCTGGCCGCCGGGCATGGGATCAAAACGCGGGACATGCTTCAGATGCTCGCCGACAAAGGTATCGGGAACCGGAAGGCGTACGACGCCCTCAACGCGGGTGTGACGCGGGGAGTGATCGCCTGCCACGACGGCCACCGGGGCGCGAAAATCTACCGGCTTGTGAACCCCTGCAAGCGGTGCGGAAACCCTGTCTCGGAAGCCGACCGGGACGTGCACCGCGAGTGCGAGGCCGAATGATGCTTGCACACACTCAAACCGTCAGTGTGTGCGACTGTGTGCAGAACCGCTGCACACAGTCAAAATACGCTCCTACCTCGAAAGACGTTGCGACCGTGTGCAAGGCCGTGTGCGTGCACACAGTCGGGATAGCACGAGTGTGTGCATGTGTGCGCGCCCTATAAGGGGCGCACACATGCACACAGTGCGTGCGGAACACCTGAAAACACAACCCGAAACCAGGAAGGAAAACGCCCGGTGACCCAAGCCGAACCCGATGGCGGCAAGCCTGCAGGCGCTCATCGAAGCACCGTGCCCTGACTGCAACGCCGACATTGAAATCCGGCGCATCACCAACAGGGTGCGCGTCATCTACATCAAGCACGACCAGACTTGCCCGACCTACAAACCCGGCGGAGAGGAACCCAACCGATGAGCAACACGCAAGCAGCCGCCCTATCCGTGCCATGCCCGGCGCGGAAATGCCTAGCCCGCGCGGGCGAGCCGTGCAACAGCCCGAAGGCGTACCACACAGCCAGAGCAAGCCGCGGCCAGTCCCGCGCCCGCGTGGATGACTTCAAATCCCATGAGCGGATACGGAAAGCACTTGGCCGGGTCAGGGCAGCCGTAGCCGCCGGTGGCACACCCGCCGCCGCCGACGTAACGACGGCGCTTGGCAGTTGCGGGTGTGGAGAGTGCAAAGCCGCAACCGTCCCGCTGGCAAGGGAGCTGGCCCGGTGGCTGTAGAGACGTGGGTGCCACTCTCCGACGAGTGGCCCGGCTACGAGATCGAGCTGCACACAGGCGTGGTGCGGAGCGTCGACCGGATCGTCGTCGACACCCTGCTACGGCCCCGGCGGCTGCGCGGCCGCACCCTCAAACACACTGCGGCGCGGTGGGGCGACTCTGTCACGTTGTCGCGCGGCGGGCAGCGTCGATGCGTGCGCGTCGACGAACTCCTATATCAAGCACGGAAGGACACCACGCAATGAAGTTTTACAGCTCATTCAGTAAGCGCCCCGACCCTGACGACGAGGATCCGATCACCCGAGCTTTCGCCGGGTACGTGCGCTGTCCCGACGATGTCGTGCCGCGCAACCCGAAAGTTGAGTGGTCGATGGCTGACTTGGCCGCTGTCGCCGGAACTTCAACCGAGTGCACACGTTTCGAGATGACAGACGACGGCGTCGCAAACACACCGAGCGCGTGGAGATCTGCGCGCCCATCACCGAAGAAAAGGAGAACACCCCATGAGTGAAGCAGCAGCACCCGCAGACGGCGCCCAGACGCCCGCAGACGCCCCGGCGGCCGACACGGCGCCCGAGGCACCGGCGGCGCCCGATACGGCCGCACAGGACGCCCCCGACGGCGGCGAGGTCGTCGAGGACCAGGACCAGGACCACGACCACGACCACGACGGCGACGGCCGCGAGGCCGCCAAGTATCGAAAGAAGTTGCGCGACGCCGCGACCCAGCGCGACCAGGCCGTCGAACAGATCACCACCATGCAGAAAAGTGAAGCCGAACGGATCGCCGCCAACAGGCTGGCCGACGGCGCCGACTTGTGGCGCGACGGACTCACCGTGGGCGAGCTGCTTGACGACGCCGGAAACCTCGACCCGCAAAGGTTTCCGCGGCCGCCAAGGCAGTCACACAGCAGCACCCGCACTGGCGGCGCCCAGCCCAACCGCGGGCGTTGGGCGGCAGGACCGGCGTGCTCGCGTCCGGTGCCAGCAGCCCCAACGATCACCGCGCCCCGTCGTGGTCGCAGGTGTTGCGCGAGGCAGTGCACGGCCCGCAGTAAAAAATTTTGCTAGTAAGGCATGCCGGCGCCTCCGTCGATGCTGGTCAAACAGTTTCGACGCGTGACGGCGGCTTAGCTGGCATCCGGCGGCGGCGCCCTGGTCCTCGACGACGCAGGCGCCCCCGCCCTCGCGTGTCTGCGCCCCGGTCGAATAGAATGGGATTCGAGAGCGTCGCCAGCGGCACCGTATGGGCCCGGCCTCGCTCCACGACTTGCCCCAGGCGGGGTGCCGTCGAGCGCGCTGTACAGCCGCCGATGGTTGACCGAAAACCGTTGCAGCACTGTGCTGCCCACCCGCCTGAAAGGGCCCACAAATGTCTCTATTCACCGCCACATCTGGCAGCACGCACGGCCTGCTGCCCGACGAAATCGGCAACCTCCTCGTCCAGCCGGTACGGCAAGCCTCGGTTGCTTTGCGCGTCGGTCTGTCGCCTCGACCGACTCGCACAAGTACCGTGTCCCGGTTCTGACCGGCGACGCCGGAGCCGCCTGGACCGCGGAGGGCGCCGAAATCACGCCCGACGACGCCGAGTTCGACGAAATCGTCGTCGTCCCGCAGAAGGTCGCCGGGCTGTCCATCATCAGCCGCGAATGGCGAACGATTCGGCGCCGTCGGCGCAGCAGCTCGTCGGCCTCGGCCTCGCGCAGTCGCTCGCCAACAAAATCGACGCCGCGTTCTTCGCCGACACCACAGCCAACGGGCCGTCCGGTCTGCTGTCCGTCGACGACGCCAGATCGTCGACATCGGCGACGGCATCACCAACACCGACCCGTTCGCAGAAGCACTGTCACTGGCCGAAACCGTTGGCGCGCAAATCACTTCCTTTGTCGCACACCCGTCCACAGTGCTCACACTGTCGAAGGTGAAGAAGCAGAGCGGCAGCAATGAGCCGCTGCTCGGCTACGACGCCGCCCAGCCCACCAAGCGCCTTGTGCTTGGTGTGCCGCTCATCCCGTCCCCCGCGGTCGCTGTCGGCGACGTGTGGCGCGGGTCGTGCCGGTCGCTAAGACGCTCGTCGTGTTGCGCGAAGATGTGACGCTCGCAGTCGACACCTCGGCCTACTTCTCGTCGGATCGCATCGGTATCAGGGCGACCATGCGCGTGGGCTTCGCGTTCGCACACCCCGAGGCTGTCGTGCGACTCACGACCGTCGGGTCGTAACACGTTCGAGGTGCCTGGCTGCTCTA
>CAWEKA010000021.1:0-28325 GCA_963809515.1 uncultured Actinomycetota bacterium | reverse complement strand
GCGTCGTCCACTCTGACCGGCTGCAGAGGCGACCGGCACAGAAGTCCCAGAAGTATCACCGGCACCAATCTCGGGGCAGTCTTCGTCTGTGAGCCGTCATCAATTGAGGCTCTTGGGTCATATCCGTGGGTTGCTGATCGCGCCTGAACGGCCACACGCCGTTCCCCGTCTAGGTTTCTGGCTTGTCGAAGGTCAGAAACTGCAGAACGGAGAACGGCGTGCAGAACGCCAGCATATGGCGCGCCTTGTTGTGCGTCGAGAACACGGTGGTCGAGGACGTCGAGTTCGATGACCAGGCACAGGTTCTCGTGGCCCATGTGAGGCCGCGACGAGCGAGTCGAGGTCGATGCGGAGCGTGCGGATCGAGGGCCTCCTGGTATGACCGTGGTCGAGGGGCGACGGCGGTGGCGTGGGCTCGACATGGGAACCATCCAGGTCTTCCTCGAGGCTGACGCCCCGCGGGTGAACTGCCCTGCCCACGGGCCGACGGTGCGACAGGTGCCCTGGGCCCGACACGGTGCTGGACACACCCGCTCGTTCGACCAGCAGGTGGCCTGGTTAGCCACCCAATGCTCCAAGAGAGCAATCACCGAGCTGATGCGGATCGCCTGGCGCACAGTCGGAGTGATCATCACGCGGGTGTGGGCCGACACCGCGGCCGGGGTCGACGCGTTCGCCGGCCTGCAGCGGATCGGGATCGACGAGATCTCCTACAAGCGTCGCCACAAGTACCTGACCGTCGTGGTCGACCACGACAGCGGCCGGTTGGTGTGGGCCAGTGCCGGCCGGGACCGGGCGACCGTGCACGCCTTCTTCGATGCGTTGGAGGCATCGGGGCACGGTCGATGCGCCCAGATCACCCATGTCACCGCCGACGGGGCCGAATGGATCGCTGATGTGGTCAGCAATCGATGCCCGAACGCCATCCGATGCGCCGACCCGTTTCACGTCGTCGGCTGGGCCACTGACGCACTCGATGCTGTGCGTCGCGATGCGTGGAGCAACGCCCGCCGCGGGGGTCACACCCGCAATCACGGGTGGGCTCATGGCCGACGCGCCACCGTGTCCACCGGACCTGCGCTAGCCCTGCGACGCGCACGGTACGCGCTGTGGAAGAACCCGGAGAACCTCACCGACCGCCAACAGGTGAAGCTGGCGTGGATCGCCAAGACCGACCCGCGGCTCTACCGCGCCTACCTACTCAAAGAAGGCTTGCGCACGGTCTTCAAACTCCCCGCCGACCAGGCCGCCGAGGCACTGGACAGGTGGGTCGGCTGGGCCCGGCGCTGCCGCATCGAATCGTTCGTCACGCTGCAACGTCGCATCGTGGGCCACCGCGCACAGATCCTCGCCGCCATCGAACACGGCCTATCCAACGGACTCATCGAGTCGGTCAACACCAAGATTCGACTCATCACCCGCATGGCCTTCGGCTTCGCCAACCCCGGCCCCTTGATCGCCCTGGCCATGCTCACCCTCGGAGGGCACCGCCCAGCCCTGCCCGGCCGTCAATGACCCACTCATCAGTCAGCAGAGCCTCAATTGATGACGGCCCAGATAGAGGGGATGCTCCAAGCTCGTTACCCATGTGACTGCTGAGGCTTCACGCAGCGCGGCCGCGACGATTGCCGGGTCACACTGCTGAGCGAAGACGGCAGTGCGCTGTTTAGCCTGTCGACGGGATAGCGCCCTCCACGGCGACCGGCGGCGGCAGCACAGGCTGATCAACCGGCGGCCAGCCACCAAGGTCGTCGCGTGACGTCGACACCGCGATGAGTGCGTAGACCAGCGCCGCCATCGCCGCCGGAAACAGGATCGACGCGGCGATCAACCACCCCGTGTGTGCGAAGAACACCGGCGGTGCCTCGACGACGTACTGCACGCGATGCTCCGGTGAGATGGCCGCACCCGCGATGTCGATGACGTCGTAGCGCGACCGCACGATCAGCGCACCCACGCCCGCCGCCGCACCGAACGCTGCCGCCGAGCCGATGGCCAACGCCGCACACATCACCGGGCCGCGGTGCGGCCGCCACTGCCACACCAAAACGGCGGTCACCACTGCCAGCACCACGACCAGGCCCACCAACAGGAAAGCTGCGATGAAGAAGTTGTCTGTTTCGTTGCCCAGTGCGGCATGCACTCGATCACCGCTCTTGGTCAGCGCTATGACTCCGTGGATCGGCGGTGCGATCCACGCCCACAGCGCACCGATCAAAGCGCCGGTTAAGGCCAACCCGACAACCACCGTCGCGGCGGCGCGACGACGTGAAACACGCGGTGGTGCAACCTCATTCATCGCTTGTCAAGATCCTTCGAGTCCTGTGTGCCGTGCCGTGAGCACTTCGCCGACCACCCATCCGGACGCACTTGGACGACCATCCGCCTGCCACATTCCGCGCAGAAGCGCGGTGGCTCGAGCCCGAGTTGGGCCGCAGTAGGCACGGCGCCACCTGCGGGCTCGCCAGTGTAGACGTTGAACTTGACGGTCCCCATCAGACAAACCACGGCTAGATGGTGGCGTTGAGCGCCTTGATCGGCATCTGGAGGTCGTCGAGCAGCTCCAGGTCGGCCTCGGCAGGACGGCCGAGCGTGGTCAGGTAGTTGCCAACGATGACGGCGTTGATGCCGCCGAGGATGCCCTGCTTGGCGCCGAGGTCGCCCAGCGTGATCTCACGACCGCCCGCGAACCGCAGCATGGTGCGCGGCAACGCCAGCCGGAACGCCGCGACGGCCTTCAGCGCCTCCGCCGCGGGCAGCACGTCCAGATCGCCGAACGGTGTGCCGGGTCGCGGGTTGAGGAAGTTCAGCGGAACTTCGTGCGGGTCGAGCTCGGCCAGGTTGGCCGCGAACTCGGCGCGTTGCTCGAGCGTCTCGCCCATGCCGAGGATTCCGCCGCAGCAGACCTCCATGCCGGCATCGCGGACCATCGACAGCGTGTCCCAGCGCTCGTCCCAGGTGTGGGTGGTGACCACCTCGGGGAAGAACGACTTGGCCGTCTCCAGGTTGTGGTTGTAGCGGTGCACGCCCATCTCCGACAGCCGCTCGACCTGCTCCTGGGTCAGCATGCCCAACGAGCAGGCGATCTGGATGTCCACCTCATTGCGGATCGCCTCGATGCCCGCCGCGACCTGCGCCAGCAGCCGTTCATCGGGCCCGCGCACCGCGGCCACGATGCAGAACTCCGTCGCTCCGGACTTGGCCGTCTGCTTGGCGGCTTCCACCAGACTCGGGATGTCGAGCCAGGCGCTGCGCACCGGGGAGGCGAAAAGCCCTGACTGAGAGCAGAAATGGCAGTCCTCGGGGCAGCCGCCGGTCTTGAGGCTGATGATGCCCTCGACCTCGACCTCAGGGCCGCACCAGCGCATCCGCACATCGTGGGCGAGCGCGAGCAGGTCGTCGAGCCGGTCATCGGGCAGTCGCAGCACGGTCAGCACCTGGTCCTGCGTCAGGCCCTCACCTCGCTCGAGCACCTGCTCGCGCGCCTCGGCCAGGATGTCGGTCAAAAGCATGCTCCCCTACTCAAACTTGAACGGCGTTCAGGTTATGGTAGCCGGGTGCAGCTGCACAAACGCGACGTGGTCGAGGCCGCGACGGCGATCCTGGACAACTACGGGATCGCCGACCTGACAATGCGCAGGCTGGGACGCGAGCTCAATGTCTCCCCCGGCGCCCTGTACTGGCATTTCGCCAACAAGCAGCAGCTTCTCGGCGCGATTGCCGACCGCATCCTCGAGCCGGTCGATGACGTGCCAGGCGACTGGCGCGACCGCGTCGCCGGGATCTGCGGGCGCCTGCGGGACGCGCTGCTGTCGCACACCGACGGTGCGGAACTGGTGTCGGCGAGCTTCGCGGCAGGCCAATCGGAGGCGATGACGGCGATCCTCGCCCGCCTTCGCGACGCCGCCACCGAGGCTGGCGTCGAGGACGCGCACGCCGAGTTGGCCGCCCGCACGGTCGTCTACTACGTGCTGGGGTTCACCGCCGATGAGCAGTCGCGGCTGCAGTGGGATGCCGCGGGCGCCGAGCTGCCCGACGAGCAGTCGGTGCTCGCCGATGATGCAGGCAAGCGGTTCGGTTTCGGGCTCGCCCTGTTGATCGACGGCATCGCCGCGCGGCGGCCCGTTGTCGGAGCGCACGACTAACGTCGCGGGCATGATCAGCGTCGCCGATGTGCGTCGGATCACCTCGACCCTGCCGAGGTCGTATGAGGTGGTGGTCGCCGACCGGATCAAGTTCCGCATCGGACGGATCGTCTATCTCGCGTTCTCGCGCGACGAGACCGTGATGGGGTTCGCCTTTCCGAAGGAGGAGCGCGAGGGTCTCATCGCCTCCGAGCCCGGCAAGTTCATGCTGCCGAGGCCGTCCGACATGAGATACAACTGGGTCCACGTGCGCCTCGACGCCATTGATCACGCAGAGCTCCGTGAGATCGTCGTCGAGGCATGGCGGATGTGTGTTCCGAAAAGCGTTGCGGCGACGGTGCCTTAGTCAGCGGCCGCGCGGCGAGTTGCCTCCTGCGCGAGCTGCACCCTGGAGGACAGCCCGAGCTTCGTGTAGACGTGCGTGAGGTGGGACTCGACCGTACGTGGCGAGACGAAGAGCCGCGTCGCGACATCCTTGTTGGAGAGGCCTTCGCCGACGAGGCGCACCACGTCGAGCTCCGTCGGAGTAAGCGACGCCCAGCCGCTCGCCGGCCGTTTGCGCTCGCCGCGCCCGCGCTGTACATGGGCGATCGCTTCCGCCAAAGACAACGACGCGCCTTCGTCCCACGCCTCGTCAAAGTCGTCGCCAAGCAACTTTCGCAACTCAGTCACGGCAGCATCGTGCGCGGCGTCGAAGACCTTGAAGCGGCACGACCCCAAGCGCTCGCGCGCCGCAGCGGCCATGCCCAGTAACCGGACTGCGTCTTGCTGATTCCCTTCGCTTCGGGCGATGTCGGCGAAACACTCGAAAATGTCCGGAATCAGAACCTCACCACCGACGCCGGCCGCGATCTTCAGCGATTGCCGGGCGTCGGTCTCGGCCAGGTCCGGCTCACCTTGCGCAATCTCGATACACGCACGCGTTGTCAGCGCCGCGGCCTGGTAAACGCCGCTTCGCATCGAGACGGCGTCGTCGGCCCAACGGCGCGCTTCGGCCAGATCCCCGCAAGCGTGAGCGGCCTGCGCCGCCCAGACCAGGAACACCCCAGTTGTCATCGGGTGCCCGCCACCGAGCTGCCTCGCTAGTTCACTCGCCTGCCAGGCCGCGGCGGCATCGCCGGCGGCCAGGTTGGAGAAGCAAACGGCCCCGTAGCAAGCGATGTCGTAATAGTGGAAATGCATCGACGAGCATTCCAAGACCTCGTCGGCCGAGGCCCGGGAAGCGAGCGCGTTACCCTGAAACGCCTCCACGAAGCTGCGCCCAACTATGCCGATCACCTGCGTAAGCACATCGTGGGCGGCTGCCGCCTCATCGACAACCTCACGGAAAAGCACAAGTGCTCCGACCAGATCTCCCCTGTACGTCTGTGCGTTGGCAAGCCAAAGGCGGCTCGCACGAGAGACGAACCGGTTGCCGACAGATCCGGCGAGCTCGAGCGCTTCCCCGCTGGCCGCACAGGTCGCGATCATGTCGCCGACCTGGAGCGCCCCGATCGCCTGCCAATTGAGGATTTGAACCAACCACCAAGAGTCGCCGAGCTCACGTGCCAGATCTGCAGCCTCGTCGAGATATGTACGCGCCACTGCGATGTCGTGGGCACTCACGGATCCCCGTGCCATCAGCGCTCGGACTAATAGCGCAGGATTCTCCAATTCGCGCGCGATCGCCAGCGCGCGCTCAGCTTCGTCGACGCAGTCATACTCGCCGACCGACGCGAGCAGGATCGCCTTGTCGGCGAGTACCCGCCCCCGCGACTCCTGGATGTCCGCTTGGTTGGCGGGTGCGCCGGACAGCGCGGCATCCAGCCACCCCAGACCCTCCGTGACATGCCCGCGGGTAAGCCACAGCGGCTGCAGCGATGACGCAAGCCGCAACGCCAGTTCGGTATCGGAGTTCTCCCGGCTCCAGCTGAAAGCAGCACGCAGGTTATCGATTTCGGTCGCTGCGTGGTCAATGCGTTGGTCGTGGCCGCTTCCCGAGGGCGTGTCCAGTTCCGCCGCAATCGAGGTGTAATAGTCACGGTGACGTGTGCGCACCTCATCGGCCTCGCCGGACTCGCCGAGTTTTTCCAACGCATACTGACGAACTGTCTCGAGCAACCTATATCGCGTTCGGCCACTACCGCTTTCCGCCGTCACGAGCGACTTTTCGACCAGCAGGGTGAGCTGGTCGAGGACCTGGAAGCGCCCTACCTCACCGCTGCTGCCGATTGCCTGTGCAGCGTGCAAGTCGAATCCACCCATGAACACCGCGAGCCGGCGGAACAACACCTTCTCGGATTCCGTCAATAGGGCATGCGACCAATCCACCGAAGCGCGCAGTGTCTGCTGCCGCCGCACCGCAGTGTGTGCACCTCCGGTCAGCAGGCGGAACCGGTCGTGCAAACTGTCGAGGATTTCGGGAAGTGATAGGGCTCGTATCCGTGCGGCGGCGAGTTCGATCGCCAGCGGCATCCCGTCCAGTCGCAGGCAGATCTCCGCCACCGTCGCGGCATTGTGCTCGGTGACGACGAAGTCCGGTCGCGATTGGCGGGCGCGGTCGGTGAACAGCTCGACGGCTTCGTCGTCGAGCGCCAATGATGGAACCGGCCAGGTGATTTCACCGATCGCCCGAATGGGCTCACGGCTGGTCGCCAGCAGCGTGATCGCCGGACAGGCGCTCAGCAGCGTGGTGGCCAGCTCCGCGCATGCGCCGGGAAGATGCTCACAATTGTCCAAGACCACCAGCATCGCACGGTCGCCGATGAACCGAATTGTGGAGTCAAGCGCTGAGCGACCAGGTTGGTCGGGTAACCCCAAGGCCCGGGCGACCGTCACAGTCACCAGATCGGGATGGGTGATTGGAGCCAAGTCGACGTACCAAACGCCACCGTCGTAGTCGTCGGCGAACTTTCCCGCGATCTCGATGGCGAGACGAGTCTTGCCGGCCCCGCCTGCACCAATCAGCGTTATAACGCGGTGCTCCGCGAGAAGCCTGCGCACTTCCGTTATCTGAGCTCCTCGACCGACAAAGCTGGTGAACTGTGCGGGAAGACGCTGCGACACAGTGAGATTGGCGACCCGTAACGGTGGGAACTCGTTGCGGAGATCCGGGTGGCATAGCTGCGTGACCCGTTCCGGGCGCGCGACGTCACGCAGCGCATGAGTCCCCAGATCGGTCAGCCATGTACCAGTGGGCAGCTGCTCGAACACCAACTCCTCGGTAACACCTGACAACACCGTCTGGCCGCCGTGCGCCAGGTCCCGCAGCCGCGCCGTGCGATTGATGGTGGGGCCGATGTAGTTGCCTTCGTCGCGAAGCCGTATCTCGCCGGTGTGCACGCCGATCCGAAGCCGGATCGGAGCAAGTGGAGCCTGTTGCAACTCCAGCGCACACGCCACCGCATCGGTGGCGCGCGCGAACGCCACCACAAAGCTGTCGCCTTCACCTTGCTCGACAGGACGCACACCGCGATGGGACGAAACGAGCTCCGTCAGACAGCCGTCGAGCCGCGCCACGGCATCAGCCATCGCGTCAGGCTCGGTCTCCCACAACCGAGTCGACCCTTCGACATCGGCGAGCAACAGCGTCACCGTGCCTGTCGGCAGTTCACTCACGCCCAGGTCGCTCCAGTTCAACGTCTCCGTGCGTTGATCAGGTCCGCTCATGCTAGCCAGCGTGCGATAGCCGGGAACCGGAATCATCAGGGAAACTACGGAGAGATCGCGTGCTCCACACGGTTGACGCCGTCCCAATGCCGAAGACCCACCGCTGTTGCACGCCGGTCACGCGACATCCGACGCAGCGACAACGCATCGGCCAACTTGTCGTGTCGCACCCTGCGCGCGAGGGTGACGTGCGGCGTCCAGTGGCCCGGGTCCGCATGCGGCAGCGATCCCTGCGGCATGTGAGGTAGGCACACCTCCTGCACTCGGGCTTGCAGTTCCAACAGCTCTGCCGACGGGACAAGCAACCGCACCAACGTGAACGGCCCGTGCCCGAACAACATCGGCGCACCGATCGTGCAGGCAAACGGCAGCAACCGCAGCAGCGGACGCAGCGCATCGTTCACGGCGTCGTCCATGTGCTCGGCAACTGACAGGGTGACGTGCGGTCGGTTACTCGGCGACGTCGAGCTGGCGAGGCTGCGCACGCCCGCGTCGGTCAGGTCGTCCCAGACGCGCCGGACCGCGGCATCGGTCTCGGAGTCGAAGAGCAGCTCCACGGAGTGGACCATCTCAGCCCGCCAGGTCCTTGACCCACTGCGCGTCAAATGCTCCCGAGCTCATCGCCTCGAACTGCGCCGGTGTGAAAGCGCCCGCGCCGTCCGGCAGTACCGCTCGCAGCGGCGCCATCGCAGAAAGCTCATCACGGTTGCCTGCCTCGATAACCCCTGGGTCCTTCGGCCACAAACCGATCACCAGGCCGGCACACCAAACATTATGTGAGGCAAGGGCTTCCAACGTCAAAGCGACGTGGTTCAACGTACCAAGACCCGCTCGGGCGACGACGAGCACCGGTGCGCCAAGATCGAGCGCGAGGTCACGAAGCGTCACCCCGCCGTCGCCGATCTCGACGAGCAGGCCCCCCGCTCCTTCGACCAGGGTCAGCCGCCCCGGACTGTCCGCCGTGACGACCATCGAGCTCAACTCGCTGCGCGTCGGCAACCGCGCTCCCGCCCTCGCCGCGGCCGCCGCGGGCGCCAAGGGCTCGGGAAGCCGTGCCAGACCGTGCAATTCGGCGACACCGGACAGCCGCCCGATGTCGGCGAGGTCGTCATCGCCGTCTGCGCAGCCTGATTGAACCGGCTTGCACACCGCGACATCGATCCCGGCGAGCCGCGCATGGCACGCCAGTGCCGCGGTGGCCACCGTCTTGCCGACGCCGGTGTCGGTGCCCGTGACGACGAGAACGCTCACAGCTGGGCCGTCGACAACACTTCCGTCAGCACTGTGCGCGCCAGCGTCATCTCGTCCTCGGACAGCGACGCCCGCGCCGTGAGCCGCAGCCGCGACGTGCCCGCAGGCACCGTCGGCGGACGGAAACAGCCCACCCGCACCCCACGGTCGAGGCATGCGGTCGCGGCGGCGAGCGCCACCTCCGGTGCACCGAGAATCACGGACACCACAGCCGATTCGGGCTGGTCGGGAACATCGCACGCGCTCGCCAACTCTGCGGCGAAGCCCAGAACCGCCTGCGGCCGCCACGGCTCGTCGATCAGCACCCGCAGCGCCGCCCATGCCGCGCCGACGGCGGCGGGCGCCAGGCCGGTGTCGAAGATGAACGGCCGGGCCGCGTCGATCAGATGGTCGCGCACGGCGGCAGGTCCGAGCACGGCGCCGCCCTGGCTACCCAGCGCCTTGGACATCGTCATGGTCATCACGACGTCCGGCGCACCGGCGAGGCCGACTTCCTCCAACAGGCCACGACCACCGGTCCCCCGCACCCCGAGCCCGTGCGCCTCGTCGACGATCAGCAGCGCACCGTGCCGCCTGCACACGTGGTGAAGCCTGCGCAGCGGCGCGAGGTCACCGTCGGCGCTGAACACCGAATCGGTGATCACCACAGCGCGGTCCTCGACGCGCGACGACAGCGCCTTCTCCACCGCGGCCACGTCTCGATGCGGCGTCACAGCCACCCGCGCCTTCGATAGCCGGCAGGCGTCGACCAACGACGCATGGGTCAGCGCGTCGGACACCAGAAGCGAGCCGGGGCCGGACAGCGCGGCCACCGCACCCAGATTGGCCGTGTACCCCGACGAGAACACCAGCGCGGACTCGACGCCGACGAAGTCGGCCAGCGCGGCCTCGAAGCCCTCGTGCAGTTCGGTGTTACCGGTGACGAGCCGCGATCCGGACGACCCGGCGCCCCAGGTGCGCAACGCGGCCACGCCGCCGTCGATCACATCGGGATGCTGTGAAAGGCCGAGGTAGTCGTTGGAGGCCAGGTCGAGTTCTGCGCCGACGGGTGGCCGCGCGCGCAACGACCGGCGCAACCCGGCCGCGCGCCGCTGGCGCGCGACCTCGTCGAGCCAGGCCAGCGGGGAAACGTCTACCCGCGTCACGATGCCCCCTGAAGCCGACAATTGAACACGTCGGCTGAGCCGACAATTGAACAGTGTTCAGGTTAGTGCACGGGCCACGCCGACCATCGCGGAGGTGATCTGCCCGACCTGCTCCGGCGTGCAGATGTAGGGCGGCATGGCATAGATGAGGTTGCGGAACGGGCGCAGCCAGACGCCGTGCTCCAGGGCCGCCGCGGTGGCCACAGGCACGTCGACGGGTTCCGCCATCTCGATGACGCCGATGGCGCCGAGCACCCGGACGTCGGCCACGCCGGGGAGGGCGCGGGCCGGCTCGAGGCCGTCGCGCAGCCCCGCCTCGATCTCCAGCACCCTGGCCCGCCAATCCTGGCCGAGCAAGAGCTCGACCGATGCCACCGCGACCGAGCACGCGAGTGCGTTGGCCATGAAGGTCGGGCCGTGCATCAACGCCCCCGGCTCGTTGGCGCTGATCGTGTGCGCGATGTGCGTCGTGCACAGGGTGGCCGCCAGCGTGATGTAGCCGCCGGTGAGCGCCTTGCCCACGCACATGATGTCGGGGCTGACGCCGGCATGCTCGGCGGCGAACAGCGTTCCTGTGCGGCCGAATCCGGTGGCGATCTCGTCGAAGACCAGTAGCACCTCGTGCCGGTTGCAGATGTCCCGCAGGTCGGTCAGATACCGCGCGTCGTGGAAGCGCATCCCACCGGCGCCCTGCACGACGGGCTCCACGATGACGGCCGCGATTTCGTCGGCGTGCTCGGCCAGCTGCACCTCGAAGGCGGCGCTGTAGGCGGGGTCGTAGTCGGTGGGCACCTGCGGAGCGAACACCTGGCGCGCGAGGATGTCGGTCCACAGCGAGTGCATGCCGCCGTCGGGGTCGCACACGCTCATCGGGGTGAAGGTGTCGCCGTGATAGCCGCCCCGCCACGTCATCAGCCGGTGCTTCGTCTGGCGGCCGAGGCTGCGCCAGTACTGCAGCGCCATCTTCACGGCGACCTCGACCGAGACCGAGCCCGAGTCGCTGAAGAACACGGTGTCCAGCCCGTCTGGGGTGATGTCCACGAGCAGCTGGGCAAGGCGGGCCGCCGGTTCGTGGGTGAGGCCACCGAACATGACGTGGTTCATCCTGGCCAGCTGGGAAGCGATCGCGTAGTCGAGCGACGGGTGGCCGTGCCCATGGATGGCGGTCCACCACGAACTCATCGCGTCGAGCACCTCGACGGGCTTCCCGTCGCGGATCAACGTCAGCCATGCCCCGCTCGCCCCCACCGCGACGAAAGGCGCCATCGCCTCGGCGCCGATCGTGCTGTAGGGATGCCAGATGTGGGCGGCGTCGATCGCGCTTATTTCAGCGGGGGTCAACGCAGGCATCGAAAACGAGCCTAACTGGGCACGCGCGACATGAGCCACACAGCGATCTTCGGTAGATTGTGCCGCGACCATGATGACCCTCGCCCCTCCCCGGCCGGCGGTGGTTACCGCGGGTGTGCCCGGCAAGGGCGCGTCGGCGGCAGACCGCAGGTCCGGCTTCTACCGCCACGATCTCGATGGCCTTCGCGGTATCGCGATCGCCCTCGTCGCGGTGTTCCATGTCTGGTTCGGTCGCGTTTCGGGCGGCGTGGACGTTTTTCTCGCCCTTTCGGGGTTCTTCTTCGGCGGCCGGCTGCTGCGCATCGCGCTGACGCCAGGCGCTTCGCTGTCGCCGGTGCCCGAGGTGAAACGACTGGTGCGCCGGCTGCTGCCCGCACTTGTCGTGGTGCTCGCCGCGGCGGCGGTGCTGACCATCGCGATCCAGCCGGAGACGCGTTGGGAGACGTTTGCTGACCAGAGTCTGGCCAGCCTCGGCTACTACCAGAACTGGGAACTGGCGAACACCGCTTCGGACTATCTGCGCGCCGGCGAATCCGTCAGTCCGTTGCAGCACATCTGGTCGATGTCGGTCCAAGGACAGTTCTACATAACGTTTCTCACGCTGATCTTCCTGTTCGCTCTCCTGCTGCGGAGGGTCGTCGGCAAGTACATGCGAGCGTCGCTGGTTGTGCTGCTGACTGGACTGACCATCGCATCGTTCGTCTACGCGATATTTGCTCACGACGCCGACCAGGCGACGGCGTACTACAACAGCTTCGCGCGCGGATGGGAGCTGCTGCTCGGTGCGCTGGTCGGCGCGCTCGTCGGTTACATTCGCTGGCCGATGTGGCTGCGCTCGACGGTCGCGCTGGTTGCGCTGGCGGCGATCCTGTCCTGCGGCGCGCTGATCGACGGCGTCAAGGAATTTCCTGGGCCGTGGGCGCTCGTGCCCGTCGGCGCCACCATGCTCTTCATCCTCACCGGCGCCAACCGGCTCGCCGACCAACACACCGGCGGCAGGCTGCCCTTCCCGAACCGGCTGCTGGCCACCAGGCCGTTCGTGTGGCTCGGATCGATCGCCTATTCCCTGTACCTGTGGCACTGGCCGCTGCTGATCTTCTGGCTCGTCTACTCCGACAACCAGCGCGCCGGCTTCCTCGACGGGGCGGGCGTGCTGCTGGTGTCCGTTCTGCTGGCGTATCTGACCACCAAGTATGTCGAGAACCCGCTGCGCTACCGGTCCACGAACACCGACACCGGCCCGTCGGTGAAGATTCCGCTGCGGACCCGGCTGCGCAGGCCGACGATCGTGCTCGGCTCCATCGTGGCCGCGCTCGGAGTGGCACTGACCGCGACCTCGTTCACCTGGCGTGAGCACATTCTCGTGCAGCGCGCGAATGCCGAGGACCTGGGCACGCTGGAGTCCCTCGACTATCCCGGCGCCCACACGCTGCTCGACAACGCGCCTGTACCGGACGCGCCGATGCGGCCGACGGTGCTGGAGGCCAAGCAGGATCTGCCCGAGACGACCGAGGACGGCTGCATCAGCGACTTCGACAACGTCGGCGTGATCAACTGCAGCTACGGCGACAAGTCGGCGACCCGCACCATCGCGCTGGCCGGCGGGTCGCACGCCGAGCACTGGATCACCGCGCTGGACCTGCTGGGCAAACGGCACCACTTCAAGGTGGTCACCTACTTGAAGATGGGTTGCCCGCTGACCACCGAAGACGTCCCTTTGGTGATGGGCGACAACCGGCCCTATCCCAAGTGCCACACCTGGAACGAGGCGGTGATGAAGAAGCTCATCGCCGACCGTCCCGACTTCGTGTTCACCACAGCCACCCGACCGTGGAACATCAAGCCGGGCGATGTGATGCCGGGTACCTATGTCGGGATATGGCAGGAACTGTCGGACAACAACATCCCGATCCTGGCGATGCGCGATACGCCGTGGTTGGTGCGCAAGAGCCTGCCGTTCTTCCCTGCGGACTGCCTCGCAGACGGCGGCAACGGCATCTCGTGCGGGATCAGGCGCTCGGATGTGCTCGCGGCGACCAATCCCACGTTGATCTGGGTGAATCGGTTCCCGTTGCTCGAGCCACTGGACATGAGTGACGCGGTGTGCCGCAGGGACGTCTGCCGCGCCGTCGAGGGAAACGTGCTGATCTACCACGATTCTCACCACATTTCGAAGACGTACATGCGCACGATGGCCGATGAACTCGGCCGTCAGATCGGGGTCGCCACCCACTGGTGGTGACTACCGCGCGTCAGACCATGGGCGCCGATAAGGTCAACTGATGTCGTTGACGACGGTGTGGCCAGGTACTCCGTATCCGCTCGGCGCCACCTACGACGGCGCCGGCACCAATTTCTCGCTGTTCTCCGAGGTCGCCGAGAAGGTCGAGCTGTGCCTGATCGCCAAGGACGGCACCGAGGAACGGATCAACCTCGACGAGGTGGACGGCTACGTCTGGCATTCCTATTTGCCGACCGTGACACCGGGACAGCGCTACGGCTTCCGGGTGCATGGGCCCTGGGACCCCGCGGCGGGTCATCGATGCGATCCGAGCAAGCTGCTGCTGGACCCGTATGGAAAGTCCTTCCACGGCGATTTCGAGTTCACCCAGGCGCTGTTCTCCTACAACCTGGAGGCCGCGAAGGTCGATCCCCTCGACACCGCCAACCCGCCGGGGGTCGACTCGCTGGGCCACACCATGACCAGCGTCGTCATCAACCCGTACTTCGACTGGGGTTCAGACCGTGCGCCGCGCACGCCGTACCACGAGACGGTGATCTATGAGGCGCACGTCAAGGGGCTCACCCAGACCCATCCGGCCATCCCCGAGGAACAGCGCGGCACGTATGCGGGCCTGGCGCACCCGGCGATCATCGAGCATCTGAAGGCACTGAACGTCACCGCGATCGAGCTGATGCCGGTGCACCAGTTCTTGCACGACCACCGGCTGCTCGATCTCGGCTTGCGAAATTACTGGGGCTACAACACCTTCGGGTTCCTCGCACCTCACTACCAATATTCGTACAGCAGGCATGCCGGCGGCGCCGTCGCCGAGTTCAAGACCATGGTCCGGACCTTCCACGAGGCGGGCATCGAGGTGATCCTCGACGTGGTCTACAACCACACCGCCGAAGGAAACCACCTCGGGCCGACGATCAACTTCCGCGGCATCGACAACGCTGCCTATTACCGGCTGCTCGACGGGGATCTGAAGCTCTACAAGGACTTCACCGGCACCGGCAACAGCCTCGACGCCCGCCACCCGCACACCCTGCAGTTGATCATGGACTCGCTGCGCTACTGGGTGCTCGACATGCACGTCGACGGTTTCCGGTTCGACCTGGCCGCCACGTTGGCCCGCGAGTTGCACGACGTCGACCGGCTGAGCGCGTTCTTCGACCTGGTTCAGCAGGACCCGGTCGTCAGCCAGGTCAAGCTGATCGCCGAGCCGTGGGACATCGGCGAGGGCGGCTATCAGGTGGGAAATTTCCCAGGTTTGTGGACCGAGTGGAACGGGAAGTATCGCGACACTGTGCGTGACTACTGGCGGGGCGAACCCGCGACCCTCGGCGAATTCGCCTCAAGGCTGACCGGCTCGTCCGACCTCTATGAGGCCACCGGTCGGCGGCCGAGTGCGAGCATCAACTTCGTCACCTGTCATGACGGCTTCACGCTGAACGACCTGGTGTCCTACAACGAGAAACACAACGAGGCCAACGGAGAAGACAACCGGGACGGCGAGAGCCACAACCGGTCGTGGAACTGTGGCGTCGAGGGGCCGACCGATGATCCGGAGATCCTGGCGCTGCGCGCCAAGCAGATGCGCAACATCGTGGGCACGCTGATCCTTTCGCAGGGCACGCCGATGCTGTCGCACGGCGACGAGATCGGACGTACCCAGAAGGGCAACAACAACGTCTACTGCCAGGACTCCGAGATCTCCTGGATGGATTGGTCGCTGCGCGAGACCAACGCCGACCAAGTCGCCTTCACCCGCAAGGTGACTGGGTTGCGGAAGAAACACCCGGTGTTCCGCCGTCGCCGCTTCTTCGAAGGCAAGCCGATCCGCACCGGCGACCAGATTCGCGACATCGCGTGGCTCACCCCCGCAGGCAAGGAGATGACGCCAGAGGACTGGGGTACCGGCCTCGACAAATGCGTGGCGGTGTTCCTCAACGGCGAGGCGATCCCGGCGCCCAACGAACGCGGCGAGCGGGTGGTCGACGACTCGTTCCTGCTGTGCTTCAACGCTCATGACGAGGAGCAGGACTTCATCGCCCCGAAACTGGCCTACGCGCACCAGTGGACCGCCGAACTCGACACGGCCGACCCGCAGGGCGACACCGACGTCGTGGTTGCCGCGGGCGAGAAGCTCTCGCTGCAACCGCGGTCACTTCTGGTGTTGCGTAAGACCGCCTGACACATGGCTTTTCCTGTCCTGTCGACCTATCGACTGCAGCTTCGCGGTGACTGCTTCACCTTCGCCGACGCCGAGGATGTGCTGCCCTACCTCGACGACCTCGGGGTCTCGCATCTCTATCTGTCGCCGATCCTCACTGCGGCCCCCGGCTCGATACACGGCTATGACGTCATCGACCCGACCACGGTTTCGCAGGAACTCGGCGGCGCCGACGGACTGGCCCGGTTGTCAGCCGCCACTCGGTCACGCGGTATGGGCCTGATCGTCGACATCGTCCCCAACCACGTCGGCGTCGAAGACCCCCACCAGAACAAGTGGTGGTGGGACGTACTGCGGCACGGCAGGGACTCGGACTACGCGTCGTACTTCGACATCGACTGGTCGCTGGATGGCGGCCGAATCGTGTTGCCGGTGTTGGGTTCCGACGACGACGTCGCCGATCTCGTTGTCGACGGCGAGGTGCTGCGCCTCGGCGATCTCGCCTATCCCATCGCTTCGGGCACGGGTGGAGGCAGCGGCAGCGAGGTGCACGACCGCCAGCACTACCGGTTGATCGGCTGGCGCCGCGGCGTCTGCGGCTACCGGCGGTTCTTCTCGATCACATCGCTGGCCGGCCTGCGACAAGAAGACCGCGCCGTGTTCGACGCCACCCACGTCGAGGTGAAACGCTGGTTCGACGAAGGTTTGGTCGACGGCGTACGCGTTGACCACCCGGACGGATTGTCGGACCCTGCCGGTTACCTGCGCTGGCTGCGGGAGATCACCGGGCCGAAGGCGTGGATCGTCATCGAGAAGATCCTGGCCGTCGACGAACCGCTGGACCCGAGCCTTCCCGTGGCGGGCACCACCGGCTACGACGCACTGCGCGAAATCGGTGGCCTCTTCCTCGATCCCGGTGGCATCGGCCCACTCACCGACCTCGTCGACTCGACCGGCACCGACTACCACGCGATGCCGCAGCTGGCGCGCGAACTCAAGGCCGCCGCCGTCACCGACACCCTGCGCAGCGAGCTTGGCCGGCTGTGTCGGGCCGTCGAGGCAGAAACCGGATTCGCCCGTTCGGACCTTGGCGACGCGATCGCCGCCCTACTCAGTCGGGTACATGTGTACCGGTCCGACTATCTGAACCTGTCCTCGGTACTGCCAGCCGCCTTGGCCGAAACCGTAACCGCGCGAACAGATCTGGCCGAGCCGCTGGCAATTGTCGCCGCGGCGGTGGGAACGGGCGGCGAGGCTGCCGTGCGCCTGCAACAGTTGTGCGGGGCGGCGACGGCGAAGTCGATGGAGGACTGCCTGTTCTACCGCGATCCGCGACTCGTCTCGCTCAACGAAGTGGGCGGTGAACCCGAATGGTTCGGGGTCAGCGTGGCCGAGTTTCACCAGCGGGCCGAGTCGCGCGCTCGGTTGTGGCCGCAGGCGATGACGGCCTTGAGCACGCACGACACCAAGCGCGGCGAAGACGTCCGCGCCAGGATCGGGGTGCTGTCACAGGTGCCGTCGCTCTGGGCGGAGTTCGTCAGCGCTTGGGAGCGACGAACCCCGTCGCCCGACCCGATGACGGGGCTTTTCCTGTGGCAGAACACCTTCGGCATGTGGCCCGTCGACGGCCTCGTGACCGACGACCTGCGCGGCCGCCTGCACGCATACGCGGAGAAGGCGATCAGGGAAGCGGCGGTCCACACGACGTGGAACGACCCCGACGCCGGGTTCGAGGACAAGGTGCACGCCTGGATCGACCAGCTGATCGACGGGCCGTTGGCCACCGAGCTGACCGGCCTGGTGGCACGCCTCGACGAGTACGCTCGCAGCGACAGTCTCGGCCAGAAGCTGATCCAGTTGACCGCGCCCGGCGTGCCGGACGTCTACCAGGGCACCGAACTGTGGGACGACAGCCTCGTCGACCCCGACAACCGCAGACCGGTCGACTACTCCGCGAGACGTGAAGCGCTGTCGGCGTTGTCACACCCCAAGATCCGGGTGGTGACTGCCGCACTGCGCCTGCGCCGCGAGAAGCCGGACGTCTTCGCCGACGGGGGCTACACACCGCTGCTCGCCGAGGGTCCGGCGGCCGCGAACCTAGCGGCGTTCGCCCGGGGATCGGACGTGGTGACCGCAGTGACGCGGCACTCTGCGCTACTCGCCGAAACAGGCTGGGGTGAAACGCTTCTGACACTTCCCGACGGCACCTGGGTGAACCGACTCGGCACAGCGAGATTCAGCGGAAGGGTGTCCCCCGCAGATCTCTTCGCAGATCTGCCCGTGGCACTGCTGGAGCGCCTCGATGGCTGAGTTCTCCGTCTGGGCGCCGCGACCCGGGCGAGTTCGGCTCGACGTCGACGGCACGGTATACCCGATGACCCGCGCCGACGACGAATGGTGGCGCGCGGACGTCGACGCGCGACCCGACGCCCGATACGGATTCCTGCTCGACGACGACCCGACCGTGCTGCCCGACCCCAGGTCACCGCGGCAACCCGACGACGTGCACGAACGCTCGCAGCTCTGGCAGCCTGCGCCCGACGCGTGGACCGACGACGGCTGGGAAGGCCGCTCGATCGAGGGCAGGGCGATCTACGAACTGCACATCGGCACCTTCACCACCGAAGGCACCTTCGACTCCGCTGTCGAGAAGCTGGACTATCTGGTCGATCTCGGCATCGACTTCGTCGAGATCATGCCGGTCAACGCATTCGGTGGCACGCACGGCTGGGGCTACGACGGCGTGCTGTGGTACGCCGTACACGAACCGTACGGCGGCCCCGACGGGCTTGTCCGGCTCATCGACGCCTGCCACGACCGCGGCCTCGGTGTGCTTATCGACGCGGTCTTCAACCACCTCGGCCCGTCCGGCAACTACCTGCCGAGGTTCGGGCCGTACCTGTCCACCGGCAGCAACCCGTGGGGCAAGTCCATCAACATCGCCGACGCCGACGGCGACGAGGTGCGCCGCTACATCATCGACTGCGCGCTGCGCTGGATGCGCGACTTCCACGCCGACGGCCTGCGACTGGACGCCGTGCACGCGCTCGTCGACACCACGGCTTTCCACATCCTGGAAGAGCTGGCCACCGAGACCGACGCGTTGGCAGCGCAATTGGGCAGGCCGTTGTCGCTGATCGCCGAGAGCGACAAGAACGACCCACGCCTGATCACCCCACGCGACCGCGGCGGATATGGGATGACCGCGCAGTGGGACGACGACATCCATCACGCGATCCATGCCGCCGTATCAGGAGAACGGCAGGGCTACTACGGCGATTTCGGATCGATCGAGACCTTGGCGCAGACGCTCAAGAACGGCTATTTCCATGCGGGCACCTATTCGTCGTTCCGGCACCGGCGGCACGGCAGGCCGCTGGACACCGCGACGATCCCGGCCACCCGACTGTTGGCCTACACACTCACCCACGACCAGGTCGGCAACCGGGCCGCCGGCGATCGGCCGTCGCAGAATCTGACCCACGGCCAGTTGGCCGTGAAGGCAGCCCTCGCGCTCGGGTCGCCCTACACGGCAATGCTTTTCATGGGCGAGGAGTGGGGCTCATCGAGCCCGTTCCAGTTCTTCAGTTCGCACCCCGAACCCGAGCTGGCCAGGGCCACCGCCGAGGGACGCAAGCGCGAGTTCGCCGAACACGGCTGGGATGCCGACGAAATCCCGGACCCGCAGGACCCCGAGACGTTTCTGCGGTCGAAGCTGAAATGGGACGAGATCGACGACGGCGATCACGGACCGCTGCGTCGCGTCTATCACGAGCTCCTCGCGCTGCGACGGACGGAACCCGACATGGCCGACCCCTGGTTGGACCACATGAAGGTCGACTACGACGAAGACCAGCGCTGGATCGTCATGCGGCGCGGCACGTTAGCCATCGCATGCAACCTCAACGCCGAGGCGGTCACGGTCCCGGTCGCCGGTGAGCTGGTGCTCGCGTGGGGCGATCCAGTGGCCACAAACGGTTCCACCGTGCTGAACGGCCATTCGTTCGCAATCCTGCGCGGTCCGGTGACGCGGGGGCAAAGATAGCGATCATGGTTGACGTCCATGGGTTCAGCCCCGTCGAGCAGACAGCCTTTCTGACCGCATACGCCCGCGCGCTTGACAGCCGCAGTCCTCGATCGATCCTGGAAGACAGCCTCGCCGACGAGGTGGTCGGCAAGATCGACTATGACTTCGGCGGCATCGGCGTCTTGCCCAGCGTGGCTTGCCAGACGGCACTTCGGGGCAAGATGCTCGATGACCGAATTCGGAGATTCGTCGCCCGACACCCCGACGCCGTCGTTGTCGACGTGGGCGCAGGCCTTGACAGTCGCGTATTCCGCGTCGACCCACCCGCGACGGTGAACTGGTACAGCGTCGACCTGCCGCGGGTGATCGCGCTGCGCGACGCGGTGCTACCGGGCCGAGAACATGCGCATTCGGTGGAGGCATCGGTGGCCGAATTCAACTGGGCTGATGCGATACCGGCCGACCGCCCGACCATGCTCGTCGCCGACGGGCTTCTGGCATTCCTCGACGAACCGATCATCATCGGCCTGTTTCGTTCGATCTCCGAACACTTCACGACTGGCGAAGTGGCCTTCAACGACTACGGCCGGATTGGACCGATGAGCCGGTTCGCGATGAAGCTCGCGCCGGTGAAGATTCTCGACACCCTCTCCGTGCAGTGGGCGTACGCCGGATTCAAGGATGCCCGTCACCCCCAGAGCTGGAATCCCAGGCTGCGCCTGCTCGAGGAGGCGACCATGGCGCGAGAACCGGACGTCGACCGATTTCCCACGATGCTTCGCATCGGCACCCGGATCTCGGCGCACATCCCGCCGGCGGCCCGCAGGGTCCGGATCCTACGATACGAGTTCTAGTCGCCGCTGGAATCCGACTCGTCATCCTTGGTTTTGACGTTGTCCGCGGTGCTGGGTTTCTTCGGGGACAGCGACGACCGTATCTGATCGAGTCCGGACTTCACTGCGGCGGCCAAACCATTACGGGGCCCGGTGTTTTCACCAAGCCGGCGCGGTTCGAACTTCTTGCCGTCATTGGTCACCGGAGGCTTCGTCTGGTGATCCAGCACGTCGGTCGACGTCGCTGCGTCATCATTTGTCGCGGCGTTTCGATCAACGGTCGCGGCGCCCGTTTTCTGGGCGATGCCCAGCCTGTTGAGCTTGAAAGGTGCCACCGGCTCCTTCGGCACCGACTGCCCTTCGACGGTCTCGGCTGCCGACGAATCCGGGGTGACGGTCGATGAAACGCCGCCGTTCTGCCTGCCGACCGCATTCCGATTGGCTGAATTCTGACCAAAGAGACCAAGCAAGTCGTCGAACGGACCTTCTGCCCGCGGATCATCTTCAGCTATTGGGGGATCATGCCAAAACGGCTCGCCAAGGTCCGATATTGGTCCGCACAATCCCAAGCAATAGACGCTTGTGCTCCCGGGAAAAATCGGCCACTGGTCCACAATCACTCCCGTGGCCAACTTCTGCACCGCCGCAGCGAACTCGCCAACCGTCGGAAACTTCGCAGTGTTCTCATCACTGGTGGGATCAGACATCAAGTGCGCCAAGTAGTTCGTAACCGGCGACAGCGGGTCGAGCTTGAATGTAGTACCGGCCCACGGCATCACCGGCTCCCCCGTCGCCGGATCGATCTTGGTATTCCATTCGGGATGGTTGAAATCCGCGCCCCAAGTAACTGGTCCCGCGTAGCTCCATAGCCCCTGGGGCGGATGCGTCGTGCCATCGGGTTCAGTCACCGGAGTGTCGTCAAACGTGTACTGACCGGTGGTCAACAACTCCATGATGCGATCCGCCTGAAACCATCCCCCGACAAGCGATGGGAGATCATCACAGGTGGTGCCGCAACCTGGGTTGACCGGAAGGAGTACTTCTGCCACCCCAAGCAGCTGCGCGGCCGCGGCGTCGGAAAACGCCGGAAACGGGATGAAGAGACCAACCACCCCGTAACGACCCATGTCACCGGGATCGGTACCCCAAACGCTGGTCGAGCTGGCGATGTTCCACGTCCCGGTGAACAGAAGATTGTCCCCGAGATAATTGATCGTCTGGACCTCGTTGTACGGAATGTTGACGATGTCCTGCACTAAGTTGATCGGAATGTTCAAAACCGAGGAGTCGGCGGCCAACCGAACGTCAGCACTGGTGGTTGCGTGCTTGGGCAACGCTGATGCAGCCGGATCGACGGCCACGACGCTGGCCCCCGCCAGGGCCACCGCCGCGGTGATACTCGGAGCCACCGAGCGCAACGCCGGACGACCGCGCTGCGATCGGTCAGGTCGCCTTTTGTCGCGACGTTTGCGATGACGCCCAGCACCCATGACGCCCCCTTCAAAGTTCGATGTGACCCAACCCGCCCCGAACTTACCGAAGAAGGCCGGACTTTGATCAAACTATTCGCACGTTGGTCGCCGATTTTGGCAAGGTCGGGCGGTGATGGAGGCACAGGCGGTCGAAAGCAGTTGCCGGAAGCGCAGTTTAGCTAACATGCCGAACACGGGAACGCGCCAGTGGAGCGCGCGATACGACCGCAACCGGCGCCGTTGGCGAACGACTGATGTCTCAGTGGGGTAGCGAGACCGAACCAGCGATCCGCAGCTCGGCGCGCATCGCCCGTCGACTACTGCTCCTGGCCAGCACCCGACTCGCTGGCCCGCGACCCGCCGTTATCCGCGACGCTGCGCTTCTTCGGGGAAAGCGATGACCGCAGCTGATCAAGTCCGGACTTCACATCGCTGGCCAAACCACCCCACGGCCCGGCGTTATCACCAAGCCGGCGCGGTTCGAACTTCTTGCCGTCAGTGGTCGCCGCAGGCTTCGACTGGTGATCCGGCGTGTCGGTCGACGTCGCTGCATTATCAGTGGTCGCGGCGTTCGTGATCTTCGCGATGCCCAGCCCGTCAACCACCTTGGAATATCTGCCATCCGCGTTCTGACGAGCCCCGCTGCTTTGCAGGAGGGAGGACGCGTTCACGTCCGCAGCGGCCGGATTCTGAGCAAGCGAATCGGTCGTCGTTGGTGATAGGCGCAAATCATCGGCCGGGGTATTTTGATAGCGGGGATCGTGATAGAAGGGCTCTCCAAGGTCGGACAACGGTCCGCAATACCCCGCGCAAAGGGGGCTTCCGGGAAATATCGGCCAGAAGTCCACAACCACTCCCGTGGCCAACTTCTGCACCGCCGTAGCGAACTCGCCAACCGTCGGAAACTTCGCAGTGTTCTCATCACTGGTGGGATCAGACATCAAGTGCGCCAAGTAGTTCGTAACCGGCGACAGCGGGTCGAGCTTGAATGTAGTACCGGCCCACGGCATCACCGGCTCCCCCGTCGCCGGATCGATCTTGGTATTCCATTCGGGATGGTTGAAATCCGCGCCCCAAGTAACTGGTCCCGCGTAGCTCCATAGCCCCTGGGGCGGATGCGTCGTGCCATCGGGTTCAGTCACCGGAGTGTCGTCAAACGTGTACTGACCGGTGGTCAACAACTCCATGATGGGATCCGCCTGAAACCATCCCAGGATAAGCGCCGGCACATCATCACAAGAGATTCCGTTCCCGGCATTTCCGCCTGCACAACCTGGGTTGACCGGAAGGAGTACTTCTGTCACCCCAAGCAGCTGCGCGGCCGCGGCGTCGGAAAACGCCGGAAACGGGATGAAGAGACCAACCACCCCGTAGCGACCCATGTCACCGGGATCGGTACCCCAAACGCTGGTCGAGCTGGAGACGTTCCACGTCCCGGTGAACAGAAGATTGTCCCCGAGATAATTGATCGTCTGGACCTCGTTGTATGGAATGTTGACGATGTCCTGGACCAAGTTGATCGGAATGTTCAAAACCGAAGAGTCGGCGGCCAACCGAACGTCAGCACTGGTGGTTGTGCCCTCGGGCAACGCCGACCCAGCCGGATCGACGGCCACGACGCCGGCCCCCGCCAGGGCCACCGCCGCGGTGATACTCGGAGCCACCGAGCGCAACGCCGGACCACCGCGCTGCGACCGGTCAGGTCGCCTTTTGTCGCGACGTCTGCGATGACGTCCCCCACCGGACCCAGCCGCGTCGGGTCGCCCCGCAACACCGTCCTTGCGATGACGTCTCTGGTGGCGAGCGGCGCCGATGACGCCCCCCCTTCAAGTCGATGTGACCCAACCGGCCCGAACTTACCGAAGAAGACGTCGCTATGTGCAGATTCAGCAACTTCGAGAGCAGCGCGGCGAATCAATCTCGTGCAATCTCTTGCGCCCGGCCGACCCCTTGGTAGCAAAGTTTCTTCGTCCTACTCCTTAAGTTCGGCGGGGTCGACCCGATGTCTGGCGGCGGGCGGACGGGTGCGAACTCTCATCGGCCACCAGAACCAACGTCCCAGCAGCGCGGCGGCGGACGGCATCATGAACGCCCGGACAACGAGCGTGTCGAACAGCAGACCAAGACCAATCGTGGTGCCGACTTGACCGACCACCCGCAGGTCGCTGACGATCATCGACGCCATCGTGAACGCGAACACCAAACCAGCGGTGGTGACAATCTTCCCCGTACCGCCCATCGCCCGGATGATGCCGGTCTTCAGTCCGGCACCGATCTCCTCTTTGAATCGCGCGACAAGAAGCAAATTGTAGTCAGCGCCAACGGCCAGGAGAATGATGAACGACATCAGAAGCACCATCCAGTGCAGGTTGAGGCCGATAATGTACTGCCAGACCAGTACGGACAGCCCGAACGCGGCCCCCAATGAGGCTACTACCGTCCCCACAATCACCAGCGCAGCAATGAGACTCCTAGTCATGATCAACATGATGAGGAAGATGAGGCAAAGCGATGCTGTGACTGCGATCAACAAGTCGTAGACCGAACCTTCTTGCAGGTCCTTCAATACCGACGCGCTGCCGGCCATGTAGATATTGGCGTTCGCTAGCGGCGTCCCCTTGAGAGACTCTTCGGCAGCCGTTCTTATCGGGTCGATCCGCGCGATGCCCTCATCCGAAGCCGGATTCTCCCTATGCGTGATGATGAAGCGCGCCGCCTTACCGTCCGGCGAAAGGAATAGATTCACGACACGTTGGAAATCCGGGTTGTCGAATGCGCCCCGGGGTAGGTAAAAGGAGTCGTCATTTTGGGCGGCGTCGAAATCCTGCCCCATATTAGCTGCGTAACCGCCCAGTTCCTCTGTCTGCTCAACTATCCCGGACATGGTGCTGTACGCGGCCAACATCGTGGTCTGCACGCTTTTCAGGGCTGCAATCTGCGGTGGCAAAAGCTCGAGCAGCTGCGGCATGACTACATCCACGTTGTCCAGAGCCGGCCCTAGTTCGTCGAGTTTCTGGCTGATCCTGTCCACTCCGTCGGAGGCATCAAATCCAGACCTCACGGCCGAGCAGATCGGGATGTCATAGCAGTGAGGTTCCCAGTAAAAGTAATTCCGGACGGGCCGCAGAAAATCATCGACATCTGCGAGTTGATCGCGTATGTCTTTGGTGATATCGATCATCTCGTGCGTAACGCCGACGATATGGTGGCTACTCGCGACAAGTTGCTGCGACAGCGCATACCCGCGCTCCAGCGTGGCGATCGCTCCATCGAGGTCGTTGGCTTGCGCCCGCAAATCATTGAGCCGGTCCTTCACAAATTGGATGTTCTGCAATTGTCCAGCACTTTGCGTGCTTAGCAAAGAAGGTAGGGACGTATGCTTGAGGGGGGTACCTTCGGGTCGAGTAGCGCCCTGTACCAAAGCAACCCCTTCAACGTCGAAGATGCGCTTTGCCAATTTGTTCAACACCAGAAAGTCGGCCGAATTACGCATATCGTGATCCGCCTCGATGGCGAGGATTTCGGGTCTCATCCGCGCCTCGGAGAAATGGCGGTCGGCGGCCGCCCACCCTATATTGGCGGGCGAATCCTGAGGCAAATAAAGGCGGTCTTCGTAGGCGACCCGGTATCCGAGCAGTGGCAGCAGGCCGGCCAGAGCCACTGCGCACGACGCCACAAAGATCGGTGCGGGCCAGCGCACGACCGCCGTTCCCACCCGTCGCCAGCCGCGAACCGACATCATGCGCTTGGGGTCGAGGAGCCCGAACCGGCTGGCTACCGTCATGACGGCGGGAACCAGCGTGAGTGTGACCGCGACCGCGACCAGCACGGCCACCGCGCACGGTATACCCATGGTCTGGAACATCGGCAACCGCGTAAAACTTAGGCAATAAGTCGCCCCGGCAATGGTCAGGCCGGAGGCCAAGACCACGTGAGCCACCCCGCGATTGGCGGTGTAATAGGCCGTCTCCCGATCTTCGCCAGCTTGACGCGCTTCGTGATAGCGCCCGAAGAAAAAGATTCCATAATCTGTTCCCGCAGCGATGACGAGGGCAACGAGAATGCTGATGGCAAAGGCTGAAAGGTTGATCATCCCAAGGTGGCCCAGAAGCGCCACCGCTCCCCGCGCCGCTCCCAAGTCAATCCCCACCACGGCCAGCAGGAGCAAGACTGTCGTGACCGAGCGGTAAACCATGAGCAGCATCACAGAGATCACCACGGCGGTTGCCACCGTGATTTTCAACGCGGCGCGGTCGCCGGTGTCGTTCACGTCCGCCGCGAGCGGCGCCTGGCCGGTGACATAGGCCTTGACCCCCGGCGGCGGAGGCGTCTGCTGCACGATGTTCCGAACAGCCTCGACAGATGCGTTCGCCTGAGGATCGGATAGGTTCCCGGCGAGAGTCAATTGGACGTACGCGGCCTTGCCGTCGGCGCTTTGCGCACCCTGCGCGCTCAGCGGGTCCCCCCAGAAATCCTGGATATGCTGCACGTGCGTCGGATCGGCCTCGAGCCGACGAATCAACTCGTCGTAATACTCGTGAGCTTGTTCACCAAGGGGTTGGTCGCCCTCCAGGACGATCACCGCAAGTGCGTCGGTGTTTGACTCCTTGAACAATTCACCGATGCGGGCCATCGCCTTAATCGACGGCGCCTCTCGAACGCTCAGCGACACGGCATGGTCCTTCGCAACTTGCTCGAGCGATGGAACGCCGAGACTCACGACGAGCGTTATTCCCAACCACCCCAGAATGATTGGCACCGCCAACCGACGAACCGCTCGCGCAAGGACCGGACGGTCATGGCTTCCGTGTTGGGTGCTCACGCGGCCGCTAACAGGCAATGCGTGAATGCCTTCACTTCGCTCGAGATTCTTTCGACTTTCACGTCACCGTCGACCACGATGCGGCAACCAATGCTGTTGTCATTACCCTGCGCAACAATGCTACCGATGACCGCCGGCGAATCTGGGGTTATCGTCATCGACCACGGCAAGGACGCTCCTTCGACTTGCTGCGGCTGGGAATTGACATCGAAATAGCTGATGTCTGCGACCGCCCCCGCGGGACCGAAGACCTCGTAGATCAGCTGCTTCGGCCTGACGGCCTTGCTGTCCTTGACGTAAGACCCGGAATACGTCGGGCGCTTCTCGGATCCGAAGGCACCGCGGAGGTCCGAAACCACATACCCCCCGGCAGCAATCACCAGTAAGACAACGAGCGGTATCCAAACCCTCCCGAGAACTCTGACAACTGCCATTCCGTGCACCTGTTCCAGCTACTGCACGGGGGTACAGCGACACCGGCGGCGCCCGAGCTGCCGTGAGGAGAGAACCATGCCCGTGACTTCGGTGTCAGGCTATCGCGTAGTCAGTCAACGGGAACCGGTCCTGCTCGTTGACGGCGCTGCGCACCGACGTCGGCCGGAACAGCGGTGCTTCGCCGGTGTGGTGGTTGAACCAATACGAGCGTGAAGTCGCACAACTGCCGAGGCTGAACACCGAGTCGTCGAGCAGCTCGGTCATCCTCTCCATAAAGTGAGCGTTGGCGTCTTCAGTGACCTCGAAGGTGCGAGCGTCGCGGCGCTGCATTTCTCCGAAGAGTCGCTTCATATGTCGCATCTGCATTTCAACGGTGTTGAACCATGAGAGCCCCACCCACGCGAACGGGCTTGCCATCGACAAGAAGTTGGGAAAATGCGGCACCGAGATACCTTGATACGCTTGGAATCTGGTCTCACGCCACCACTTGCCGAGGTTTCGGCCCTCCCGGCCGATCACCTCGATCGCCGGCAGATTGTCGTCCCACACGTTGAATCCGGTTGCCAGCACCAAAGTGTCAATATGCCGTTTGGTGCCATCACACGCGACGATGCCGTCGGGCTCGATTCGCTCGATGCCGCTGGATTCCAGGTGCACATGTGGTTTGACGAACGTCGAGTAATAATTGTTCGATATCGTCGGCCGCTTGCAGCCGAAGTCGAAATCTGGATTCAGCCTGCGCGACATCTCCTTATCGCGCACAAGCAGCAGGCGATAAAGCCTCGATGCCCTCGATA
>CAWEKA010000020.1:0-76302 GCA_963809515.1 uncultured Actinomycetota bacterium | reverse complement strand
TCCGCAGTGGGGACGCCCGGCATGCGGGAAATCGGTGCGGTCGCTCGCCGAAGTCGATCCTTCTTGGCGCAGCGGAGGCCGTTTTTCAGTCTGATCCGGGGAGCCGATAGTGGGGCTGCGCATTGTTGCCAGGAGCACGAGGGTCCGACTCTACTTCCATCCCTTTGCGGTTCCTGCAGACGACCGCTCCTGTAATTGGTTGCACGGGGAAGGATATCGAGGATGGAACGAGGTCGACGATCGCGAACTGGTGGTGGAACGGGTCGCGGCGCTAGATCTGGGCAAGGCCGGTCTGGAGGCGTGTGTGCGGGTGCCGCACCCCACGTGGCCCGGTCGGAGCATGCAGGAGCTGCGCGGCCACGGCACACCACCGCGCAGCTGGTGGAGATGGCGACCTGGATACGGCATTGGCATATGGCCCGGGTAGTGATCGAATCCACCAGCACCTGCTGAAAAGGGTCCACTACCTGTTGGAGGCCGAGAGGTTTGAGTGCTGGCAACGCCCGCCAGGTCAACACCGCGGCGGGCCAAAACCGATAAAGCCGATGCGGTGAAGCTGTTGGCGCAACGGCCGTCAGCGCGCGGCTGTCGCGGTGAAGTGTGCTACGGCGCCCGAGGGTTGGAGGCGATCGACCGTCAGTCCGGCGTCTGTGAGCCAGCGGCGTAGCTCGTCGACGGTGCCCCCGGCGCCGAAGACACCTATGCGGCGGAAGGCGCGGATCGCCAGATCCTGGCGCAACCCGGCGCCGCGCACAACCGAGTCGCCCACCAGCCGGCCGCCCGGCTTGAGGCAGCGGGTGATCTCACGCACGGCGGCGGCCGGATCGGGAAGACAGTGCAAGCCGCTGAAGGACACGCACAGGTCGAACTCCTTGTCGTCGAACGGCATCCGCTCGATGTCGGCCTCGGTGAACTCGATGTCGTCGCGGCCGAGGTCGGCGGCCCGACGGCGGGCGCGGGCGAGCATGTCGGTAGAGATATCGGCGGCGACGTAGCGCACGCGCTGGTCGGATCGCAGGCCGCGCAGTGCCAGCCCGCCCCCGCACGGGACGTCGAGGACCGCCGAGCCGTCGGGCAGGTCGCCGATCAGACGGATGCTGTCGTAGAGCACGCGGGTGTCAGTACCCCACAACGCGAGTCCGGAGGGCCTGGCCAGCCATTCGCGTTCCACCGCATAGTCGTAGGCGGCGCCACCGATTCGGTCGACGACGGTCCGCTCGCCCCAGATCAAGCGCTGATCGGCCATGCCTCCACTCTCGTGCCGCACGGTGAGGCTGTCAACGTGACAATTACGGCAAGACATTCGCAATCGCCCAAACGCATTGGTGCCGTGCACAGACGGCAAGGCCACGCAGACCTGCGCGATCCGGATGTGACCGGTCGGGCTTTTGCGCCCCTGCAAGCTGGCGGGTAGATACGGATTCCTACTGGCAGGAGTTGGGTGTCAGCCGAAGTAGCACCATGCGAATCAGGCTGAACTACATGGCACAAGTCAAAATGCGCGTTGGCACCACCGACCGAGCTGTAATGGTCTTAGAACGTGCGATTGGTGCCGTTGATGATGTCGGCGTAGCCGAGCATCGCGGCCGGATCCAGGGTCGCATTGCGGCCTAGGCTATACACCCAGATGCGGGTGGCGTTCTGCGCCCGCGGCGGGCCTGGTGTTCGCGTTCACCATGATGTCGATGTCGGTCAGCGCCATGGTCGTGGTCGCCCAGATGGGCACGACCATCGGGATGGGTCTGTTGTTCGACACCTTGGTGATCCGGGCATTCATGACGCCGTCCATTGCCGCGCTGCTCGGCCGATGGTTCTGGTGGCCGCAGATGGTGTGTCCCCGACCGATACCGGCTAAATGGCCAAGCGTTTCGCAGCGGGACCCATCGGAAGATCCAGAGCGAGTGTGAGCCGGCCCGACGGCCTCCAGCAACCGCGAAGGGCGGCTAGCACTACCACCGGCTTGGGGGCTGGCCATGGCGACTGCAGGCGTCCGACCGACAGGATCGAAGGTGTCCAAACGACACGACGATCAACCGATCTGGGAGAACATCATGAAGATCAGGCTCGCCCTCGCTGCACCGTTACTGGCCGCAGGTCTGTTCGGCGGATTGATCGCCGGCACAGCCGCCGTAACCTCGACCGACGCTCTCGCCGACGGCCCCACGTCGACCGCGGTGGATCCCACCTACCCCATCTCAGGACAAACAGGTGCGCCGTTTGGCGACGCCAAGTACGGCGCGGATCCCCTGGTGCACTACGGCACCGAGCCACAGGTCCCGATCATGCCGGGTTACGTCAACCCCAATCACGACGAGGGCGTCACCTCCAACGGCGAAGTCGACTTGCCGTTCTGAGCGAACATCGGTTAACGGCGGTCCGACAGCGGTTTCCGCCAAAGCGCGCGGTGGCATCAGCTTTCCAAGCGGCCTGTCCGCGGGCACCGGGTCGACTGGTGTGCGCGGTGTGGTTTGACTGGTTACATAGGAGTCGAGCGACGTTGAACAGTCGTGAGTGGCTACTCCCGCCTGACAGCGAAAGTTAAGGAGGAGATGGTGCAGTATTTCGTCCAGTTTGACGTCCACCAGCCGGTCGACATGAGCCGCGACGAGCTATTTACGATCTGGCTCGAGGAAGCCCGCGCGGCACAGGGTGCGGTCGATGCGGGGGCGGTAACCAACCTGTGGAAAGTCGTCGGCCAGCGCAGCGTCTTCGCCGTGCTCGACGTACCGGACCACACATCGCTCGACCAGGCGCTCGAGTCGCTACCGATCATCCAGAAGCTCGGCAGCTCGGTGGACACGCGCGCGTACGCGATCAGGCCTTACAGCGAATGGGCCGAAGAGTTGCGCGTCGCGGTTGAGGGCGAATAGCGAAAGGCTTTGTAATGAAATGGAATTCGCTAAAGGACAACGGCGCGAAACTGATGAACCTGACGCATCGGCTGGTCCTCACCGTTAGCGGGAACAGACTCTTGGCCAAACCTTTCGGGATGCCGTTGGTCGAGCTCCACACCACGGGGCGCAAGTCGGGGTTGCCTCGGTCCTGCTACCTGACCACGCCGGTTTACGACTCCAAGCGGGTGGTGCTCATCGCATCGAAGGGTGGGGATGACCGCAACCCCGACTGGTACCGCAATCTCCAGGCGCACCCCGACGCCTCTCTCGTGATCAACGGCCAACGGCACGCAGTCCATGCGCGTACCGCCAGCGCAGAAGAAAAGGCCGAGCTATGGCCGAAGATCGTTGCGTCATACAAGGGCTACGCCGGCTATCAGCAACGGACGAATCGTGACATTCCGGTGGTGATTTGCGAGTTGCAGAACTGAAGATGATCGACGATCGCCGTGACAGTACCCTCTGAACTGCGGAAATACGTAATAGAGCACCAGCCCAGCGCGCCGCTGGTTTCCGCAGTTGAATGGAATGAAGCCACCCGCCGAATAGGAATGAGTTCGCCATGACCACAGTGATCACGGCTTGGCGTTCGGCCGACTTGACCCCGCTGAGCGACGAAGCACTCGCCCAGCTCGACGGTTGGTGGCGCGCCGCGAACTACCTGTCGGTGGGGCAGATATACCTACTGGACAATCCCCTCCTCCGGACGCCCTTGTCGCGGGACGACGTCAAACCCCGCCTGCTCGGCCACTGGGGCACCACCCCGGGCCTGAACTTCATCTACGCGCATCTGAACCGGGTGATCAAAGAACGCGCCCAGTCCACGATCTACGTCACCGGCCCGGGGCACGGCGGTCCCGGGTTGGTCGCCAACGCCTACCTGGATGGCACCTACTCGGAGATCTACTCCGACATCACTCAGGACGTCGAGGGCATTCGCCGGCTGTTTCGGCAGTTCTCCTTCCCCGGCGGCATACCGTCGCACGTCGCTCCCGAGACACCCGGCTCGATCCACGAGGGCGGCGAGCTCGGCTACGCGCTCTCACACGCCTACGGTGCCGCCTTCGACAATCCCGACTTGCTGGTGGCCGCGGTGGTCGGCGACGGCGAGGCGGAGACCGGGGCGCTCGCGACCAGCTGGCACTCCAACAAGTTCACCAACCGCGCCAACGACGGCGTCGTCCTGCCTATCCTGCATCTCAACGGGTACAAGATCGCGAATCCGACCATCCTGGACCGCATTCCGACCGAGGATCTGCGCAGCCTGATGATCGGCTACGGCCACAATCCTTACTTCTTCGAGGCGTTCGATCACAGCGATCCGGCCGATGCGCACCGAGCCTTCGCGCTGCTGCTCGACACCGTGCTCAACGAGATCGCCGAAATCAAGGCACGGCCTAACGATGACGCGGAGCTCACCCGCTGGCCGATGATCGTCTTCCGCTCCCCCAAAGGCTGGACCGGACCCGACTACATCGACGGCAAGAAGACCACCGGATCGTGGCGCGCACACCAGGTTCCCCTCGCCAACGCCCGCGATACACCTGAACACCTGAAGGTGCTCGCCGACTGGCTGGCGTCCTACCGGGCTGAGGAACTCTTCGACGCTGATGGCAAGCTCGACCCGAAGATCGCTGCACTCGCGCCGCCGGGCGAACTCCGGATGAGCGACAACCCCCACACCAACGGCGGCCAACTGCTGAAGGATCTGCGGCTGCCCGACTTCCGCGATTACGCCGTCGACGTGCCCGCCCCGGGCGCGACGATCGCCGAGTCCACCAGGGTGCTGGGTAGCTGGCTCACCGACGTAGTGCGCCTCAACCCGACCAACTTCCGCATCTTCGGACCCGATGAAACCGCGTCGAATCGGCTGCAAGGTGTCTACGACGCGACCGACAAGCAGTGGAATGCCGAGTTCTTCGATGCGGAGGTCGATGAGCACCTCGCCCGCGCCGGCCGCGTCATGGAGATGCTGTCCGAGCACCAGTGCCAGGGCTGGCTGGAGGGCTACCTGCTCACCGGGCGGCACGGCCTGTTCAACTGCTACGAGGCGTTCATCCACATCATCGACTCGATGTTCAATCAGCACGCCAAGTGGCTCAAGGTCACCAACCACATTCCGTGGCGGCGACCGGTCGCAAGCCTGAATTACCTACTGTCTAGCCATGTCTGGCGCCAGGACCACAATGGGTTCAGCCATCAGGACCCCGGCTTCATCGACCACGTGGTGAACAAACGTGCCGAAGTGGTCCGCGTCTACCTGCCGCCGGATGCCAACACGTTGCTCTCCACCTACGACCACTGCCTGCGGTCGCGCCAGTACGTCAATGTGGTTGTGGCGGGCAAGCAGCCCAGCCCGAACTTCCTCACGATGGAGGAGGCGGTAGCGCACTGCACCAGGGGGTTGGGGATCTGGGAATGGGCTGGCACCGAGGTCCTCGGTGAAAAGCCGGACGTCGTCATCGCGACGTGTGGTGACGTGCCGACGTTGGAGGGTCTCGCGGCGGTCGACCTGCTGCGGAAGAATCTGCCCGACTTGAAGATTCGCTTCATCAACGTCGTGGACTTGATGCGGCTGCAGGACGAAAAGGAACATCCACACGGCATGTCGAACCGCGAGTTCGACATGCTCTTCACCCGCGACAAGCCGGTGATCTTCGCTTATCACGGGTATCCGTGGCTGATCCACCGGCTCACGTACAACCGCGCCGGCAACGAGAACCTCCACGTACGCGGCTATAAAGAAGAGGGCACAACCACGACGCCCTTCGACATGGTGATGCTCAACGACCTCGACCGCTACCACCTCGTAATCGACGTGATCGACCGCGTGCCGTTCCTGCAATCGACCTGCGCGACCCTGCGCCAGCAGATGGTGGACAAGCGGATCACCGCCCGCGAATACACCCGCAAGCACGGCGACGACATCCCCGAGGTGCGGGACTGGATGTGGCCCGCCGCGCACGGAGCCGCGTTCACGTCGAACATCGACGCCACCGTCTCGACGGCAGGCGACAACGAATAGCGGACATTCGGGTAGTACGCGAGGGGCAGCCGAGGATCCTCGGAAGACGCGGAACGACATGAAACGACGTCGGTCGACCTGCGGATATACCGAGAGGTGTTGACAGCGTCAACACATCGCAATGTGATTCCCTCGGTCAAATGCTGCCACGCCCGCAGTCTGCTACCGCAAGGCGTGGTCGCCCTCTGGGGCAACCTGTTTCGTTCTGGCCGTCGTACTGACGCTGTAGACGGCGAGCGCCGCAAGGACGAAGGACGCCAAGGCGTATGCCAGGTTCCCGACCGGAGTTCCGTCTGCGGTGATGCCGTGTCTTGCGTCGAAGTACTCCGGAAGTGCACTCCCCCACAGGACGGCAAGCACCGCCAGAAAGATGGGACCGAAGATACGAACGAACTCGTTCGGCAGCGTCGCTACGGCACCATCTCTGCGGCAACGTGACCATTGTTGGATCAGCACTGGCACCGCGATCACCGCAACGACGATGAGCTCAAGGGAGAACACGATGGCTTGCGCGGAGGTGTTCGGATCCTCGCCGCCGAACAGCGACGACGGGATGCTCAAAATGGCGACACCGATGGGCACCAGCGCGCCGGCGGCCACGGTGCGCCACGTCAGGCTCAAGCCGCTGAACTTCTTGACCGCGTTGGCCTTTCGGCCGACCAGCAACATCACCAGAACCGTGACCACGATCGGCCCGAGAGTGGCGAAAATGAAGACGCTCGTCATCGGCACCGATGCCAGCTTCGGATGGTTCAGCGGGTTGTCGGTGTTCCAGGCCCACCACCGCAGTTGAGGTCCGAGTTGGTCGAACACCTCGTAGAAGCAGTGGTGGATGAATCCGACGCAGATCGCTCCCACGATGACGCCGCGGTCGCGGAACACTCCGAGGCTGCGGACGATCTCGAATGCCAGCGTGATCACCGCGGGATACAGCGCCACGATGTAGAGCGGCAACCGCTCGAATAGGAACTGGACGGTGAAGGCGTTGTGCGCGAACACCACTCCGAGGCTGTCTTCGACGCCGAAGACGTTCGGGAAGTACAGCGGGATCTCGACGACGAACAGGTAGATGACGGTAGCGAACCACAGCGCCAGGTTGGTCGGGTCACCGTCACGGCGTAGCCGGCGGATCGAGTACCACAGCGCCAGCACCGCGCCGGCGACCATCATCAACTCGAGCACTGGCAGCGTCCAGTTCGACAACCCGAACGGGTTGCGCAGGTGGACGAACGCGGGCGCGTCCTTGCAGGTGAAGTCACCGAGCGTTCGGGCAAGGTTATCGAAGGTGGCGTTGCACTGATCGGCCATGTACTGCGCCTCAGCCCACGAGTTCGGCGGTGTACCAATGGGTCACGTCGCCGCCGCGCTCCCACCGCTCGAACCAGCGGTCGGCGAACTCCGGCAGCGGTTCGTGGGCCGGGTCGTGAAAAGGTGTTTGGCTCAGGAGCACCCGACCAGCAGCGATCAGGATCTCCTTTCGCGGGACGGACGAGAACGCCGTGGGTGTCGTCGGAGGTGAGTGCCGCTTGCCGAACGGAATCTTTTGTCGGAGAGACTGCCGCATCCCGAAGGCGGGCAGCAGGGTGCGGGCATCGACCTTTCGGTCGGTTTCGGGCACGTGCGTATTCACGCCGTCGGCGATGATCGCCATAACGCTCAGCAGGTGTTTGACCACCGCGGGGAGCGCCCTGATCCGATACCAGGCCTCGCCCACCGCGGCGTCATAGATCACCAGGGCCGAGCTGCGGTGCTCGACTTCTTCGACGAAGTGCCACATGAACAACGAGGCCACGCGGTCGTCGCCGCCACGGAACAGTGTCGCCTCGTTGTCGAGCATCAACTTGAAGCTCGGGGTGAACGTCGCTTCGAGGTCGGCGATGTAGGCCAGCCGGAACTTGAGCGGCTTCGTGGCGGTGATGTCGTCGAAGCTCGTGATTGCGGCGTCGAGGGTCTGCTGAAGACCTGGGTAACGCTTGATCAGTGCGGTGACGTGCTTGCGGTGCGTGCTGGAGTGTTGGGCCTCCTGGCGAAGGAATGCGGTTGCCTCGGCTGCCACCTCGGGATCGGTGATCAGCGGCTTGGCCTCCTGCACGGCGGCCACGATCATCTGCTCGAAGCAGATCGCGATGATCGACGTGGCGTTCATGAAATAGGAGAACGCAGGGTTCTGCGGGTTCCACTCCCACGGGACGTCGTCGGCGAAGTTGAACTTAGGGCGTCGGACTTCGAGGTCGGTCATGGCGGGCTCCCGGTGACGAGTTATTACACACATTACTCATCTGTGTGTCATGTGTGTATTCTGTGGGTATCCGAGCGGAAGAGTCAAGTCATGGGACGCAAGGGATGGGCAGGCGCGCCGCCTGCTGACGATGCCGAGGCGCGCAAACGGATCATCGACACCGCGCTGCAAATCGTGGACCGGCGCGGTGCGGCACAGACCACAGTGTCCGACGTCGCCGACTCGCTCGGCATCACCCGCCGGACTGTGTACCGCTACTTCGCAGGCACCGAAGAGTTGTTCACTGCCGTCGCCGAGGTCGCTCTGGGCAGCTTCATCGCGGATGTCGAGCGCATCACTGCAGACATGGATGTCACCGGACAATTGGTCGAAGTGGTGGCCTACATCATCGAACGACTGCCGCGCGAACCGCAGCTGGCGCTGCTGCTGGCCAACGACCGCTCCCATGCGTTCAGCCGCACGATGCTGGCCCCATCAGAGATTGCACGCTGTCGCGAGATTCTCCAGCACACCCACATCGACTGGGCCGCCCTCGGTTACGACGACGCCACCATCGACGAACTCGTTGAGTTCCTCCTGCGGATGATCCAGTCGATGGTCGTCGCTCCACCCGACCCGCCGCGGTCGAGCGCCGAACTTCGTGCCTATCTGCGACGCTGGATCGGACCCGCACTGACCTAGCTCCCGCAATTTCGAGAACGTCGGTGCGAGCTGGGTTCGGCGATGGCCGAATTATCCGAGTCGTACGTCGCGCAGAGCTTCCCGCGCTAGTCTTTTCCGATGATCGCGGGCGATCAGGCGCCTGACTTCACTCTGTACGATCACACCGGTCGGCCTCGGAGACTGTCCGAGCTCCTTTCCGATGGGCCGGTTGTGCTGTTCTTCTTCCCAATAGCGTCCTCACCGATCTGTACAGCCCAGGCTTGTCATTTTCGAGATCTGAGCAGCGAATTCGCCACGGTGGGCGCCCAGCGGGTGGGCATCAGCACCGACACCGTCGACAAGCAGGCGCACTTCGCCCAACAGCGCTCGTTCGACTATCCGCTGCTCTCCGACGCGGACGGCGTGGTGTCCGAGCTGTTCGGGGTGCGCCGAGGCAGGCTCGCCAAGCTGCGTAAATCCGTCGTGGCGCGTGAGGCGGCCCGGCAGCGTGGCCGGCACACTCGCCGCCGTGGCCTGCTGGGCCGGCTGATGCCGGTCAGACGGACGACATTCGTCATCGACACCGACCGCACCGTACTCAAGGTCGTCTCCAGCGAGCTGCGCGCATCGGTGCACGCCGACCAGACGTTGTGGTTCTTGCAGAACCGCAACGTGCCGCATGGTTCGAAACATGTCCGGGCGAAGCACACCGACGCACATCAGCAGTCGGAGGGCAAGGGCGGACCGATCGGCGACTGGTTCACAGAACCGGAAACCGCAGACAAGCCGAGCCTGGTCCGGCCATACGCGCTGACGGGGGGCCGTACCGACTCTGGTGTCGAACTGCCACTCGAGGCTGTGGTCGAAACGCTCAACACCACAGCGAAGCCGCCGCGCTGGCCGAGAAATGATGTGCGGGGCCAGATCCTGACATGTTGCGTGCACAGCCTCTCGGTCGCAGAGATCGCCGCTCATCTGTCCTTGCCGCTCGGAGCGACGCGGTTCCTGGTCGGCGACCTGGTGACACAGGGCTATTTGCGGGCGCACGCCACCCCCAGTGACGCGATGGCAATCGACGAACGACGTGAACTGATAAGAAGGACCCTGGTTGGCCTACGAGCACTCTGAGGGATGGGGCGCCGCCACAGACGGCTGCACCGGTTGTCAGGGCAGCTTCCAGACCAGCTTCGGGTTCGCCCCGGACGGTGGCCAGTTGTTGTCGTTCGTGTAGGCCCAGACCTCCCACGGGTTGTCGTAGTAGGCAGCCGTTTCGACCAGGCTGTACCAGTCCTCGTTCGTGTCAGTCAGCCAGACCGCTGTCCCGACGATGGCGCCGCCTGCCAACCAGGCGACGTAGCTGACCTGGAAAAGCGGGCCGAAGATCCTGCTCTGCCATACGTGCACCGCTTCGTGATTCTCGACGACGTCTACGTTGCCGCTGCCATTGGTAGTGACGTTGCCAAGCGTCGTGATGAACCCGGGGAAGAAGACGATTCCGCCGTTGTAGACGAAGAAACCCACCTGCTCGCTGAGGGTGGCGTCGTAGTCGGAGTTCGGGATGATAAACGTGTTGACGATCTGCAGGGCGGCGCCGAGCGCGGTACCTGTGAGCCCCCAGGAGTAATCCAGCACGAACGCGGTCCGGCCGCGCGGGTCGTCGAAGTCGTAGATGCTGAGCTCGTGGGCGATGATCCCGCTCACAACGGTCAGCAACGAGCCGGGGTCGTTGATGTCGGGCAGGCCGAAGGGTTGCGCCGCTGCCGTCTGGATCGCCGCGGGCGGCGTCGGGTCGAACAAGGTCTTGCTGGTCTCGCCAATTTGGCGGCGTGTCCAGGCCAGCAGCGCCCATAGCGCCGGGGAGGGCGGTGCCGGTGCACGTGGACCGGGTACCAGCAATGGTTCCAGCGCGGCGGTGACCAAGCGGGAGGCCAAAGTGGCCAGGTCCGCTGCCCCGTCCACCGGCCTTGCAGGTGCTGGCTGCGCCGCGGCCGGGGTGCGCGTCGGCGGAACCTCGGCCACCAGCACCGGGGCGGTCGACGTCGGTGACAGCTGCGAAGCGGCGGCGGCCTCACGCGCCGCAGGGGTCGACAACTTAGCCGCTGCAGCGGAGAGCTCGTCGGCGACGGCGGGGTCAGGTGCTCTCACTACGGGCTTTTGGTGCCCGGTGACGGCCGTGATCGATGGCAACCGGCCTATCAAATCGGTCAGCGATGACTTGCGAGCCGGATCAAACAACGGCGCCAGGGCGATCGGCGCGCTCGTAACCCCTGCCGTTGTCACGTCGCCCTCGCCGGGGGCGGTCCACTCGCCGACGGTAGCTGAATCCTGCTGTTCAACGGCCGCGACGGCGCCGTCGGTGTCGGGGTGATCGGCGGCGCCGACTGCTGTGGACGTACCTGCGCCCCCGGACCTTCGCGCTTTCACCGTCGGCGCGTTGGCACCGCGCAGCACCGACTTCCGCGGCGAATCACCCGACGCCGAAGACGAAGGGGCCGCATCCGGCGCGTCGGCACCAGATCCGTGCGACAGGGAGGACGCACCCGATGGCGAGGACCCACGAGTCGATGGGGACGCCCCGTTCGTGGAGGATTCGCCGGCCTTCGACGAGGAACGCGCGCCCGAGGAGCCCGAATCGGGCGCTGCAGAACAGATGGCGGGGGTGGTCGTCACCGCCGCACCCACTCCGAGGGCAACCGCCAGCGTCCCGATCCTGCCGATGTGCCTGACATAACCCATCGTGGTTCCCTTTCGCCTGTCCGCGCCGCGTCGACCATGCGAGCTCGGTTGCTGGCCGCAAGATGGTCCGCGCCAAGGCGCCCCACATTGGACAGCTGTGGGGCGCACCGGGTGGAGACTTGCCGCCTGCCAGGCGATCATCCACCACCGCAACTGGCGGAGGTGAAGTTTGCCAAAACTTGACGCGAAGGACGGTCTTCGGGCTTTCAGGGCCCTGACGGCGCCAACTCGTCGCCGCATTAACCTCGGCCACCGAGTCGTTATCGTCAGACTGCGTTCATCCCCGCTCCCACGCCATCAGCGGCGGCGCTCACCACGACGCTGATGGTGGTGGCGCCGGCACCTGACGCGATGACCAGTTCGGGGGCGTTGGGGGCAGAGACAACGTGCCCACCGTTGACGCTTACCTGGTAGCCGTCGGGAAACTCGACGGCTGGCACCGAGATGGTGGTCTGCGAGCCGGCGGGGAAGCTGCCCGAGCCGTCAGCCCTGTCGGTGGAGTAGCTGAACTGGAAGGTGCCGTTCGCAAACGACCAGGAATTCGGCGTCCCAGAAATCACCTGCGGGTACGGTACGGCGATTGTCTTCAGCGTGGTGATGTTGACGTTGTCTCCGACCGGCGGCAGGGCGGGGTCGAACACCAACGCCTCCTCGCCGGACAGAGCCCACCCAAGTACGCCGTTGTTGAACCAGCGCGTCGGCGATCGCTTCACCGGTATCCACCGTGCGACAGCGACTGCATCGGATTTGACGATGCAATAAGTCAGTTTCTTGTGTTTTACAGCTGATTGCCCGAGGCGCATAGTGGTTTCCGTCACACGACCACGGCGTGATTGCGGTGACTGCGCTACGTCGTCTCACACAACGGAGATTGTCATGACGGAACTACCCGATCGCGTCCGAACCGGCGGCGACACCGGATTGACCGCACTGGCCGCCGAGCAAGAAACCCGGTTGATCAAGACGCTGCGCCGCGGCGACATCGTCCTCTTCATCGTCGCGGCCGTGATCAGCGTCGACACCATCGGAGTGATGGCCTCCGGAGGTCCCGAGGGACTGCTGTGGGCCATCTTCCTCGCGGCTGCGTTCCTTGTCCCGTCCGCAATGATCTTCGCCGAAACGGGCGGCGCGTTCACCGAGGAGGGCGGGCCCTATCAATGGGTCAAGTACGCATTCGGGCGCAGTTGGGCGGCGATCGCCGTAGTCCTGTACTGGATCACCAATCCGATCTGGCTCGGTGGCTCCCTGGTCTTCATCACCTCAGAAGTCTGGAATCAATATGTCTTCGGCATCGAGCCGGGAAGCGCGGGCGACTACCTGTTCAAGCTGATCTTCATCTGGGTGGCGATCACGCTGGCCATCGTGAGCCTGCAGAAGGGCAAGATCGTCATCAGTGCAGGCGCGATAGCGAAACTCCTCGTGCTCATCAGCCTGGTGACGACCGCCGTCATCTACGGTTTCACCGAGGGTTTTGAGCCCATCACCTTGTCGTCGCTGACGCCGACCAGCGGAGGATTCCTTGCGATCGTGCCGATCGCACTCTTTGCCTACCTGGGATTCGAATCGCCCAACTCCGCGGCAGGAGAGATGCACAACCCGCAGAAGGACGTCCCCGCCGCCATCAGGAGAGGCAGCATCATCACCATGCTGGCCTATGTACTGCCGGTTCTGGCAATCATCTGGGCCACACCGGAAGACGAGATCGCCGACGCCGGCGTGATGGCAGCCCTGGAGCGCGCCTACTCCGTCTACGGACCCGCAGCCGGGTTCCTGACCACGTTGACCGCGTTGCTCTTTGCATTCGCTCTGCTCACTCAGGGCAGCGCATGGATGATCGCCACCGACCGGATGCAGGCGATGGCCGCCGCCGATGGCTCCTTCTTCGGCGGATTCTTCGGCGAATTCCACCCTCGGCTGGGGACCCCGGTCCGGATGAACGTCCTATCGGGCGTGGTGTCCACCGCGTTCGCCATCGCCGCTTTGACATTCGTCCACGGCACCACCGCATCGGTCTTCGTCGTCGTCTTGACCGTTGCGGTGTCCACTCTGCTGATCAGCTACCTGCTCATCGTTCCGGCCGTCATGAAGCTCCGCAAGGACTTTCCGGATGTGCCCCGCCCCTACCGCGTTCCCGGCGGAACTACTGGCTTCTACGTTCTTGCGGGCGTGGTGCTGGGCTTCATCGCTCTGGGTTCGTGGGTCGCGGTCTTCCCAGGCACCATCGAGGGCCTCTTCGGCCTGGAGTACTCGTTCCAAGACGTGTGGGGCGTTTCTCAACTGAACTTCGAGGTATTCACCATCGGCACTTTGATTGTGGTGATCGCGATCGCGGTGATCGGATACTGGCGAGGGCACGGCGTCCGGACGGCGGCATCCCGCACGCCATCAGCTGACGCGCTCGTCACCGATACGACTGACCGCGGAATCTGATCTGCAGTTCCGTGCCGGCGAAACCCTCAGTCAGGCAGGCTGATCCGGTCAAATCCGCCTTCGACATCGTCGCGGACCTACCCTTGAAGGCTCTGGAAGACGACCCCTATCAGTTTTATGGCTGGATGCGGGCTGAGGCACCGATCGTCTACGTACCGGAGACAGGTCGCGTGCTCGTCACCACCTGGGACCTGTGCAAGGAGGCAGGCGCCAACGACACCGTCTTCGGGCCCACCAAAGAGGCGCACGAAACCGTTTACGGATGCCCGAATGTCATGAGCATGACCGGTGATGGGCACCGGGCATTGCGGAACGCCGCCAGGGTTCCCGTACAACCCAAGGCGGTCAAGGAGATTTACGAGAACGGAATCCGCAAGACCGTAGTGCGCTACATCGACTCGATCCGGCGCACAGGCGCGGCCGATGCCACCCTCGAGATCTTCGAACCCATCAGCCAGCGCGTCATCGGCGACGTACTCGGTTTCACCGACGTCGACGACGCCACGCTGAGTCGGTGGTTCCACGTCTACGCCGACTATCTGGTCGACTACGGCCGCGACCACCAAGTGGCCGAACGCGTCAGAGACGTCAAGGCCGAGGTATGGGACTACCTCGAAGCGCGTATCCCCCACCTCATCGAGCGTCCGGGTCGCAGTGGATTGGATCATCTTCTCCGCCACGGCATGCCACCGGGCGAACTGCGCTCTATCGCCGACATCGCCCCTACGGTCGGCGTCCTGATCGTCGGCGGGTTTCAAGAGCCGGCGCACCTCATTTCCAACACGTTGCTGGGCTTGTTCGGGCGGCCGGACCAAGCCCAGCGGGTCGCTTCGGATCCTGCGACCTGGGCCCGAAAGGCCGTGGAGGAAGGACTGCGCTGGCTTCCCCCATTCGGATTCACCGAGAAGCTGACGACTGAAGCTGTCATTCTCGGGGGCGTTCCCATCCCAGCGCAGACAGAGATCGCCCTGGTGATCGGCTCTGCTAATCGGGATCCCAAACGATTCGTCGATCCGGAGCTCTTCGACATCGACCGCGCCGACCAAGGCAATCTGTCGTTCGGCTTCGGCGCTCACTTCTGCATCGGCCACATCGTCACTCGTGCGATCGGCGAAGTGGTGCTCGAAGAGATGTTTCGAAAGCTACCCAACCTCCGGCTGGACCCGGACCGTGCGCCCGTCGTGCACGGTTGGCTCACCCGGGCGGCGAAATCGCTGCCGATCGTCTGGGATATCTGAAAGTCGTTCGTTGTCTTGCCATTTGAAGAGAGGAGCGAGTTGCTCTGTTGGACAACGCCGTCTCGGGTGACCCTAAGAACGTGAATCACTTTTGGCGATGTACCAAATCGAATTTATGAGTTGTACAGATGTTCTTTTCACCTGAATCATGGAACCAACAAACGAGTCCGCCCGACGTATCCGGAGGTTGAGATGCCGAGCCAAGAAATCGAGGTTCTGGTCGTCGGCGCAGGTCAAGCCGGGATCGCGATGAGCGAACACCTGGGCTTGCTCGGCGTGCCGCACCTAGTCGTCGAGCGCGACCGCGTCGCCGAACGGTGGCGTTCATGGCGATGGGATTCGCTGGTTGCCAATGGCCCGGCCTGGCACGACAGATTTCCGGGTCAAGAATTCAACATCGACGCAGACGGTTTCGCCACGAAGGAACAGATTGCGGATTACTTCGTCGCATACGCCGAGAAAATAGACGCACCGATTCGTACCGGCGTCGAGGTGACTTCAGTACGGAAGAACAACGGTCGGGCGGGCTTCTGTGTGGAAACGTCCGACGGACCGATCGAGGCACGCTTCGTCGTCGCCGCAACGGGACCGTTTCAGCGGCCGATCATTCCGACAGTCGTTCCGGACGGCGCAGGCATCCATCAGATTCACTCGAGCGGGTATCGCAACCCGCAACAACTACCCGAAGGTGGCGTCCTCGTTGTCGGCGCAGGTTCGTCGGGCGTGCAGATTGCCGACGAACTCCAACAGGCGGGCCGCCAGGTTTATCTGGCGGTCGGGCCGCATGACCGGCCCCCGCGAAGCTACCGCGGCCGCGACTTCTGTTGGTGGCTGGGAGTACTGGGCAAATGGGATGCCTCGGCACCTCCGCGCGGCGCCGAGCACGTGACCATCGCGGTAAGCGGTGCGCACGGCGGAAACACCGTCGATTTCCGTGACCTCGCCTCGAGCGGCATCACCTTGCTGGGCATGGCAGGTCCATTCGACAACGGCGTGATGCGCTTCGCCTCCGACCTTCGCACCAACATCGAGAACGGCGACGCCAACTACCTGTCCATGCTCGATGAGGCTGACGCCTACATCGCCCGTAACGGTATCGACCTGCCCGAGGAGCCGGAAGCCCGCGTGTTCGGCCCCGACCCGGACTGTGTGACCGACCCCGTCCTCGAGCTCGACCTCGGCGCAGCCGGAGTCACCTCGATCATCTGGGCGGTCGGCTTCGCGTACGACTATCGGTGGCTGCAGGTCGATGCGTTCGACGAGAACGGCAAACCCAGGCACCAGCGCGGTGTTTCGTCCGAGCCCGGACTGTATTTCCTCGGCCTACCCTGGCTGTCACGGCGCGGATCGAGCTTCATCTGGGGCGTATGGCACGACGCCAAATATCTCGCCGACCAGATTGCGATCCAGCGAAGCTACCTCGCCTACAAGGCCTGACCGGAAAGGAACGTGACGCTTCAATGAGCGCCGAGACGCCACAGGTGACCCACACGCGGATCCGGCCCTTCAACACCAGGGACACCTACCCCGAACAGAACCTCGACAATGACCTCTGTCAAGCCGTCGTTGCCGGTGGAGTCGTTTACCTGCGTGGTCAGATCGGCCAAGATCTCGACACCCGAGAATCGGTCGGCATCGGCGACGTCGAGGCTCAAGCCGAGAAGGCGATGAGCAATATCGCGATGCTCCTCGACGAGGCAGGCAGCTCGCTGCGCGACATCGTCAAGGTCACCGTCTATCTCACCGACATTCGCTACCGCGAAACGGTTTACAGGATCATGGGGCGCTGGCTCAAGGGCGTCTACCCGGTTTCGACCGGTTTGGTCGTCGAGGCGCTTGCGCGCCCCGAGTGGCTGGTCGAGATCGACGCCACCGCAGTCATCAGCGAGCAGAACGGAACCGACCTATGACGTTCTCTCTCGTCGCGCGAGATCCTGCCAACGGTGCCTTCGGCATCGTCATCTGTTCGTCGAGCCCTGCGGTCGCGTCGCGCTGTGCACACACACGGGCCAACGTCGGCGTCGTCGCCTCACAGAACGTCACCAATCCGGCGCTCGGGCCGCTCGCCCTCGACTCGCTCGCCGGCGGCGCGGACGCCAAGGGTGCCCTCAAAGCGGCTCTGACACACGAACAGTTCCCCGACTACCGACAGCTGACTGTCGTCGACATCCACGGAAACACGGCGGTGCATTCCGGGGCGCGCAGTCTGGGAGTGCACACCCACGCGCAAGGCGATCAAGCAGTGGGCGCCGGAAACATGCTCAAGGGCGAACAGGTGATCGCCGAACTGCTGACCGGCTACGCAGAAAGCGACTCGGCAGCCTTCGAAGATCGCTTGCTCGACGGTCTCCGTGCGGCACTGGCTGCAGGCGGCGAGGAAGGTCCTGTGCATTCCGCGGGTCTTGCTGTGGTCGAAGACGTTCCGTGGCCGGTAACCGACCTGCGCGTCGACTGGGCCGCCGATCCGGTGAACGATCTGGTCGACCTCTGGCGGGTGTGGAAGCCGCAGAAAGACGACTATCGGGTGCGCGGCATCGACCCGACCCGCGCGCCGTCATATGGGGTGCCGGGCGACCGATGACGAGCGTCGATACCGAGATCGCCGAACGTGTCACCGCGGCTCACCCGCGTCTGGTAACGCTGTCGCGGGATCTGTACGACCACCCGGAAACCGCCTGGGAGGAGTTCCGTTCCGCCCGGCGGGTCGCCGGCGAACTGTCGGACAACGGATTCAGTGTCACCGATCGGTACTGCGGCCTCGACACCGCGTTCGCAGCACAAATCGGCAGTGGCGACCTGCACATCGCGCTGTGTGCCGAATATGACGCACTTCCCGGCCTCGGTCATGCCTGCGGCCACAATCTCATCTCGGCGATCACCGTCGGGGCCGCGCTCGCACTTGCGCCCGTCGTCGACGACATCGGCCTGACACTGACGGTGATCGGCACCCCGGCAGAAGAAGGTGGCGGCGGCAAGATCGAGTTGCTCGAACGCGACGGCTTCGAAGGCCAGCACGCGGCCGCGATGATCCATCCAGGGCCCGTCGACGTGGCGCGGGCACGGCCATTCGCCGTGTCGCACAGCCACATCGAATACAGGGGAAGGTCAGCGCACGCCGCGGCCTATCCGGAGCGCGGCATCAACGCGGCAGACGCGTTCACGATCGCCCAGGTCGCGATCGGACTGCTGCGTCAGCATCTGCCGTCGTCGGTCCGGGTACACGGGATGGTGACCCGCGGCGGTGAGGCTCCGAACGCGATCGCCGAACGCACCGAGGGACGCTGGTACGTGCGCGCAGAGACCCTCGCCGAACTGTCCGCTGTCGAGCCTCGGATCATGCGCTGCTTCGAAGCGGGTGCACTGGCTTCGGGCGCTGAACTCGAGGTCACGCCGGAATCCAAACCGTATGCGGAGTTTCGCACCGACGAAGCACTTCTCGCCTGCTACGAGCGACGGGCGACCGCGGCGGGTCGGCGATTCAGCTCAGGTCCGGACACGATGATGGCGCGGGCATCCACCGATATGGGGAACGTCTCCCAGGTGCTGCCCGCGATACATCCATACATCGGCATCGACTCGCTGCCCGCCGTCAACCATCAGCCCGAATTCGCCGCAGCGACGATAACTTCCGCAGCCGAGACGGCTATCGCGCACGGTGCGCTCGCTCTTGCGGGCACGGTCGTCGACGCCGCCACCCGGATCCCGATCCGCCAGCGACTGATTGCGCCGACAGATGTCCCATAGCGTGCGCACCGAGCACGATCTGCTCGGCGATCGCGAGGTCCCTTCCGACGTCTACTACGGCATTCACACGTTGCGCGCGTTGGAGAACTTTCCGATCAGCGGCGTACCCATCTCGCGCAACAGTGACCTCGTGGTTGCGCTTGCATCGGTGAAACAGGCTGCTGCAGAGGCTAATCAGCAGCTCGGTCAACTCGACCCCGAGATCGCGGCCGCGATCATATCGGCATGCAACGAGATTCGCGGTGGCTCGCTGCACGACCAGTTCATCGTCGACGAGATCCAGGGCGGCGCCGGGACATCAACCAACATGAATGCCAACGAGGTCATCGCAAACCGCGCGCTGGAGATCATGGGTCACGAACGGGGGGCCTACCACATCGTTCATCCGCTCGAACACGTAAACCTCGGACAGAGCACCAACGACGTCTACCCAACGGCGGTCAAGGTCGCTCTCGGAACCGCGGCACGCTCCCTCGAGCAGGCACTGCGAGGACTAGTCGGGAGCTGTAGCACCAAGGCCGTCGAATTCGCCGAGATGCTCAAGCTCGGACGGACCCAGTTGCAAGATGCGGTCCCGATGACGCTCGGTCAGGAATTCGGTGCATTCGCGGTGACCATCGGCGAGGACGCCGACCGGATCGGAGAAGCATCGGTATTGATCGCCGAGATCAACCTGGGTGGAACGGCGATCGGCACTGGACTCAATGCACATCCGGCGTACGCAGCACGGGTGTGCGAGCGTCTTCGCGACATCACCGGCCTTCCCCTCAGCACGGCCAAAAACCTCATCGAAGCCACTTCCGACGTCGGCGCCTTCGTCCAACTATCCGGCGTCACCAAACGAACCGCGGTGAAGCTGTCGAAGATTTGCAATGACCTTCGGCTGCTGTCTTCTGGACCGCGCGCCGGCTTCGGCGAGATCAACCTGCCTCCCGTGCAGGCGGGCTCCAGCATCATGCCGGGCAAGGTGAATCCCGTCATTCCCGAGGTCGTCAACCAGGTCGCCTTCGAAGTGATGGGCAACGACCTCACCATCACTGTGGCCGCAGAAGCCGGCCAACTTCAACTGAACGCCTTCGAACCGATCATCGCCCGTGCTCTGCTGTCCTCACTGCGCCACCTCACGGCCGCGGTGAATATCCTGGGCGAAACGCTGCATTGACGGAATCACCGCCAACCGGGGACGCATGCGCGAGGCCGTGCTCGGTTCGGCGAGTATCGCCACCGCGCTCAATCCATTGCTCGGCTACGAAGTCGCCACCGCCCTTGTCGCGGAAGCGATTGCAACCGGCTCATCCATACCGGAATTGGTGAGACGATCTGCGCTCGTCGACGACGCGGTCCTCGCCCGCGTACTCAGTGTCGAGAACCTCTGCTGGCCCAACGTAACCGGAGGTTTCCCGCCTCAGCGCGAACTGTCGTGATCGGTGAAGATGGAACGGGCGGCCGCAGCGACAGCACGCGCTCGCGCTGTAGTACGCATCGACTGCAGTCGGGCAAGTACGATCGGCAGCCCGGGAAGGTCGTCGCGGATGGCGACGGCGGCCACTGTGCCCCCATCGTAGGTATCCGGGTGCGCAGGCACCTGGTTGAGGATTGAGAATCCGTGTCCCCGTGCGACCAGCCCGCGAACCGTTTCGTAGTTGGCCGTGCGGTGTCGGACATTCGGTGTCACACCGGCTTTGGCAAGCATCGACTCGAAGTAGTCCCGACTGTCAGGAAGGTCGAGAAGCACCATCGGTTCATCGGCGAGGTCTGTCAACCGAATGGATTTGCGTGTGGCCAACCGATGTCCGGGCGGTAGGACGACGTAGGGGGCCGCGACACCGAGATGCTCGGCTTCGACACCGGTTCCGAGTGCCAGGTCGTAGGTGATGGCCAATTCGGCCGTCCCGTTTCGCAGCACCGTGCGTACCTCGTCGGCCGATGTCTCGATGACCTCGACCTCGAGATCGGGATGACGAACGGCGAGATCGGAGAGCAGACGAGGCAGCACGAACGGCGTCAGCGTGGTGAAGCACGCCAACCTCACCGTCCCGCGCACCTGGTCGACGCGGCCACTCGCGCCGTCGAGCACCTCGTCGAGATGCGCCAGCAGGGCCAGGGTGTCGCGCAACATCTCCTCACCGGCTGCGGTCAGAGCCAAGCCACGAGCCCGGTGTCGGATGAACAACTGCGTTCCGATCTGCTGCTCGAGCTGGCTGACAGCGGCCGAGACCGCCGACTGTGCGATGTGCAACTCGTCGGCCGCTTTGGTCATCGAGGAGTGCGTCGCGGCTTTCACGAAGTACCGGAGCTGGGTGAGCGTGACGTCGGGGCGTCGGCGCATGCTGGTCTCCTCGCCGCTTCGGGAACTACCAGCATTACTTAATCATCGTCAAAACAGATGCAAAACCGCTGAAACCACTAGTTGACCCAGGTTAGAGATGACACGACGATTACTAGTAGCCCGGTCGTGACCCCGATCACGTACCAGCCCCACGACCGCTACGAACGCAGGAGCGACGCAATGCGCGACCCCCGATACGACATCCTCTTCGAACCCGTGCAGATCGGACCGGTCACCGCTCGCAACCGCTTCTACCAGGTGCCGCACTGCAACGGCATGGGATACCGCGATCCGTCCGGCGAGGCGTACATGCGACAGGTCAAGGCCGAGGGCGGCTGGGCCGTGGTCTGCACCGAACAAGTCGAGATCCACCCGACATCGGACATCGGCCCCTTCATCGAACTCCGCCTCTGGGACGACCAAGACCTCCCGGCGCTCGCGCGCATCGCGGACAAGATTCACGACGGAGGTGCGCTGGCCGGCATCGAGTTGGCACACAACGGGCTCAACAGCCCGAACCTGATCAGCCGGGAGACCCCGCTGAGTCCCCAACATCTGCCGGTCGCCACGTTCTCGAACGATCCGGTACAGGCGCGAGCGATGACCAAGGCGGATATCGCCGACGTTCGGCGATGGCACCGGGACGCGGTACGCCGGTCCATCCACGCCGGCTACGACATCGTCTACGTCTACGCCGGACACGCACTCGGCGGGTTACACCACTTTCTTTCGCGGCGGTACAACAACCGCACCGACGAATACGGCGGAAGCATCGCCAACCGCGCGCGGTTCCTGCGCGAAGTCCTCGAAGACGCCCGTGAAGAGGCCGACGGAAAGGCCGCCATCGCCTGCCGGATCACCATCGATGAACTCCTCGGCGACGAAGGCATCAACCGTGCCGACATCGAGGAAGTCATCGGCATGCTCGGCGAGCACCCCGATCTGTGGGATTTCGTTCTGGGCAGCTGGGAAGACGACTCGGTGACCTCACGCTTCGGCCCCGAGGGCGAACAGGAACCCTACGTGCGCGGCCTGAAGGACCTGACCACCAAACCTGTTGTGGGCGTTGGCCGTTTCACCTCACCGGACATGATGGTGCACCAGATCAAGAGCGGTGTGCTCGACATGATCGGCGCAGCGCGCCCATCGATCGCCGACCCCTTCTTACCCCGCAAGATCGAGACCGGGGATCTCGAGGACATCCGGGAATGCATCGGGTGCAACATCTGCGTCTCCGGTGACTTCACCATGTCTCCGATCCGGTGCACGCAGAATCCCACCATGGGAGAGGAATTCCGGCGGGGCTGGCATCCCGAACGCATTCGTCCGAAGGCTTCCGACTCGCACGTCCTGGTGGTCGGCGCAGGTCCTGCAGGCTTGGAAGCCGCGCGCTCACTTGGTAACCGGGGCTATACCGTCAGCCTCGCCGAAGCAACCCGGGTGCTCGGCGGCCGCGTGCAGCGCGAGTCCAAGCTACCTGGGCTGTCAGCATGGATCCGGGTGGTGGACTATCGCGCCCAACAGATCGGCAGGCTCGACAACATCGACGTCTTCATGCAGAGCGAGATGACCGCCGACGACATCATCGAGAACGACTTCAACCACGTGCTGATCGCCACCGGATCCCATTGGCGCAGAGACGGAGTCGGGCGATTCCACACTCACCCGATCGACATCGCCGACAACGCCGACGTCTTGACTCCCGACGAGATCATGGCCGGCGTGCGGCCCCGCGGCCGTCGGGTTGTGGTGTTCGACGACGACCACTACTACATGGGCGGCGTGGTATCAGAACTGCTGGCCAAAGAAGGGCTCGACGTAGTTCTGGTCACCCCTGCGGCGTACGCGTCGCAATGGACGGTCAACACCATGGAGGTGATGCGGATCGGTAAGCGGCTCATCCGCGCAGGCGTCGACGTGCGTGCGAACACGGCCGTCACCGCCGTTACCGCCGATGGCGTCTCGACGGCATGCATGTTCACCGGTGACGAAGGTCGCATAGAGGTGGACTCGGTGGTGCTGGTGACGGCCAGGTTGCCGGAAAACCGCCTGTTCGACGATCTGAACGCGCGTCAATCCGAGTGGGAGCAGGCTGGTCTGGCGAGTGTGAGGGCCGTCGGGGACGCATGGGCGCCGTCGACGATCGCCGCCGCGGTCTGGGCAGGCCACCGCTATGCCGAGGAACTCGACGAGCCACAACCGGTCGGGCCGGTGCCGTATCTACGCGAAGTCACCGAGCTGGCGAGCGAGCCTGTCATGTACCTACCCATCACGCCGATCGAACCGGCGCGCATGATCCCCGAGGTAACTGGATGACCACGCTTGACGACTGGACCCGGCTCGCTGACGAGATCAAGCCTCGTACAGAGATTTTCATCGACGGCGACTTCCGCGCCGCGACGTCCGGCGCGACCTTCGACTCGGTGAACCCCGCCACCGGTGACGTGATCGCCCCGGTGTCTTCGGCGCAGGAAGTCGACGTCGACGCCGCCGTCGCCTCCGCACGCGCGGCCTTCGAGTCGGGCTCGTGGTCGCAGACCTCGGCCAACCATCGCAAGAAGGTGCTGCAACGACTGGCCGAACTCATCACCGAGCACAGCCACGAACTGGCGGTGCTGGACTCGATGGACATGGGCAAGCTCGTCGAAGAGGCGCACAACGTCGACGTCCCCTCGGCCGCAGAGTTGTTCGACTTCTACGGCGAGGCGGTCGACAAGCAGAGCGGTGAGATCGCGCCGACAGAACCCGGCAATCTCGCCATGGTGACCCGGGAGCCGCTTGGCGTCGTCGGTGCCGTCACACCGTGGAATTTCCCACTGGACCTCGCAGTCTGGAAGGTGGCGCCTGCGCTCGCCGCTGGCAACAGTGTCGTCCTCAAACCCGCTGAGCAGGCACCCCTCTCGTCGATCAGGCTGGCCGAATTGGCCGTCGAGGCCGGCGTGCCGAACGGCGTGCTGAACGTGGTGCCCGGCCTGGGACCGAGTGCGGGCGAGGCTCTGGGGCGCCATGCCGACGTCGACGTCATCGCCTTCACCGGGTCGACGGAGACCGGCAAGCGCTTCCTGCGCTACGCGGCGGACTCCAATGCCAAACAGGTTTGGCTGGAGTGCGGCGGTAAGAGCCCGAATGTCGTCTTCGACGATGCCGACCTGGACGCGGCGGTCGACAAGGCGATCTTCGGCGCGTTCTACAACCAGGGCGCGGTGTGCTCATCGAATTCCAGACTCCTACTGCACGCGCCCATCGCCGAAGAATTCCTGAGCCGGCTCATCGAGCAAGTCACGGCGATCACGCCCGGAAATCCGTTGGACCCGGCGTCGGCACTTGGTGCGATCGTCGACGAGGAGCACACCCAACGTGTGCTCGGCTTCATTGATCGGGCCCGATCCCAAGGCCGGATCGCGATGGGCGGGCAAAGGGAGACAGTCGACGGGAGAGGCTGCTTCATCGCCCCGACCATCGTCACCGATCTGGCGCCCACCGCCGAGCTGGTCACCGAGGAGGTGTTCGGTCCAGTTCTCGCGGTGCAGACGTTCGGCGACGAGACCGAGGCCGTCCGAATGGCCAACGACACTGTCTACGGCCTGGCTGCTTCTGTGTGGACCAGAGACCTCTCCCGGGCGCATCGCGTTGCGGCCGCGCTGCGCGCGGGCACGGTGTCGGTCAACACCGTCGACGCGCTCAGTGCACAAACACCGTTCGGAGGCTTCAAGCAATCCGGGTTCGGACGAGACCTGTCGTTACATGCCCTCGACAAGTACACCGGCCTCAAGACCACCTGGATCGCATTCTGAAAGGCGACGACGTGCCGCGATCTGCTTAGACCGCTCGACCTCGAGCAGCCGTGGTGGACCACCGCCGGCGGCAAGGAAGCAGCGATCATGGCGATGGGATTGTCGCCGGCACGCTAGCCGTGGTCAGGCGGTGGCGGAACTGGCGGCCGGGGGAGGCGAGGAGTCGGCGACAGGGCGGGCGCGCTGGCTGCGGAAGCGGGATCCCGACAACTGCTGGGCGGCCCACTCAGCAAGGTGTCCTCGCTCGATCTTGGAGTTGTGGCGCGGATCCACCGGCAGCGTGTCTTTGAAGAGGATGGCATGGATCTGGTTCGCCATTTCGGAATCTGCAGCCCGCGCGAGCAGTTCCTGGCGCAGGCCGGCGAGTTCGTTCCTGCCAACACCGGGCTCGACCTCGACGCAGAGGACGGGCAGCTCGCCCGCCGGTCCGGGCACCCCCACCAGTCCACTTCGCCGCACCTTGGGGTGAGCGTCGAAGAGCGGCTCGACTTGCAGCGGGAAGACGTTCCCACCGGCTGCCTTCACCCGCTGCGACACCCGACCGCAGACCCAGAGCCTGCCCTGCGCGTCGAGGTAGCCGACATCCCCGAAGCGGTGCCAATCCCCTTGTGGGTCGGGCACTTTGTTCTTGTGCGTGCTCTCGGGGTCGCGGTAGTACTCGGGGCTCACGTGCTTGCCCCGCACCAGGATTTCGCCAACGTGCCCCGTGGGCAGCTGCGACGTTTCCTCGACGGAGTCGACGGGACCGTCCACGATGTCGATGATCTTCAATTCGACGCCCGGCAGGGCGTAGCCCACACAGACGCCGGCTCCCTGCTCGGTCATGTCCCACAAGCCGTCAAGGTGCTCGTGACTACTCAGCTCGGTCGACGGCATGGCCTCGGTGGCACCGTAATTCGCCGCCAACTCGCCGTCGGGAGCCATCACCGCGTTCAGCATTCTTTCGACCGGACCCGAGATCGGCGCCCCGGCCCCGATGACTCGTTTCAGAGAGGGCATCGTCAGGTTGCGCGCGAGCGCTTCCCGGGCCAAGTTCTCGATCAGGATCGGCGCGGCGAAAAACGACCCGACCTTGCAGTCGTTGATGACCTGGATCATGGCGGCCGAATTCACCTTGGCCGGGCCTTGCCGGGCGAAGTCGATGGGCGGCACCACCATTGTGCCGCCGGCGCTGATCGGGATGAACAGGAACGCGGGGAAGACGGCCATATCCACCGGGACCTCGTGGTCCGGATCAAAACGCCAGCTGTGGTGCGCGTTGCGGAACAGCTGACAGAAGTTGCGATGCAAGTACAGCGACGGTTTCGCCGGCCCGGTGCTGCCGGTGGTGTAGAGAACGGCGCAGGGATCGTCGGGCCCGACTTGTGGCGGCTGCGGCGCGGCGGGCGCGTGTCTTCGCAGCGACTTGATTGATCGGGCGCCGGGGAAGGGCGGAAATCCCTTGATGATTCGGCCACCCGGCACGAGTGGGCTTTCGGTGAGAACAAGCTTGCGGAGGTCGCGAGGACCCCATCCGAATGTGATCCGCCCGAGGTGCGCGAGCGCGTTGCCCAGGAACGCCTCCGGCTGCACGCGGCTGAGCCGTTCCGCAACGTTGCGATAGCCGACCGCGGGGTCGATCCAGATGGAGAAGGCGCCCACCCGCGTGAGGGCCACGCCCACCACGCAGGTCTCGTAGCTGGGCGGCGACATGCAGACGATGCGGGTCAACTCGGCAATACCCATCTCGCGCAACCCCACGGCGACCGACTCGACGTCGGCCGACAGCTCGGCGTAGGTGTGGCGCTTGTAGCGGCGCGTGCCGTAGCCCTCCCAGCCGTCCAGGTCGATGACCGCGATGCGCTCTGGGTCTTCGCGCGCTACCCGCAACACGATGTCGGCGAGGTTGAAGATGTCGTCGGGGAACGGCTCCATCTCAGGCCTGCGTCGCCGCGGCCGTCTGCAGGAACCCGTCGATGATCGAGGCGACCTCATCCGGCTGCTCGAGCATCAGCAGGTGGCCGCTCTCGGGAAGCCATTCCTGGCGAGCTGGGTGCAGGGTCGAGTTCAGTCGGCGTCCCGCCTTCGGCGAGACGATCTTGTTCTTCAGCCCCCAGATGGTGCAGATGGGCGGGAACCCCGGCTGCGGCGCGAGGTTGTCGATGACTGCGTAGTTCTCCAGGTCGTCGAGCACCCCGAGCAACGACTCCAGCTGGCCGGTGGCCGCATAGGGGCCGAAGACTTCGGGTTTGCGATGGACTTTGAGGGCGCGGCCGCGCGGCCCCAGCTGGAACAGGCTGGCGGCCGAGCCGATGCCATTGGTGAGCTTCAGGTGCCCGAGCACCCGGTACACCTGCCGATTGACTGCGGGCAGCCGCTCCCGCAACCACAGGAACGGTCCCAACCAGCCACCCAGGAAGGTCGACTCGGTCAGCGGGTTGCAGAGCACCAGGGCCCTGACCTTGTCCGGATGGCGGTCGGTGAACGCAAGGGAGATGGCGCTTCCCATGCAGTTGCCCACAAGCGCGACCTTCTCCAACCCTCGTGAGCTGACGAACTCCTCCAGCATCGCTACATAGTTGTCCAAGGTGTAGCCCGCGCCGGGCTTTGCCGAGTTGCCGAACCCCAGCAGGTCGAGGGCGAAGATCTCGTACTTGCCGGCCAATCTGCTCGCCACTTCGTCCCAGATGGCATGCGAAGAGCCACCGTTGTGGAGCATGATCACCGGCTCACCCTGGCCGGTGTGCTCATAGGTGATCGATAATCCCCGAAAGTTGAAGCCCTCCAACGCAATCCGCCCTCGCACCTGTGGTCGTCACGACACTGCCGCGCTGCACAGCAGCCCGGTCCCAACGGCGGCGGCCAGCCACTTAGCTTCGGCACGCGCACGACCTGCCACCCGGCCGACACCGTCTCTCAATGCAATCAGGGCACCTAGCCCGCGGGTAGGGACCGAAGTCCCATACCCGAAAGCCATTGGTCGGTGGTGAGGCATAACCGCAAGATGCCCGACACCGCAATCGATCCGCGGCCCGCGTGCCCGGAGTCGGCCGTGTCCAGATGTGCTCGAAGCGGTTGCCGGCTTGTTCGCATCGAAGCGTGGATGGGAGCTGACGGCCAAGGGGCCTGTGAAGTCTTGACCACTGACCAGGCTATACAGCAGGGTTACCGACGATCGAATCACTGCCGCCGCAGCGGTGTTCTCGGATGCGATAGGAACAAAGTTAGGACATCCGGTCCACCGCCGAACCTCGACAGCAAACCCGAAACCCACATAGCCTCGGTTTTCTTTTGTGGAGCTAAGGGGACTCGAACCCCTCGCTCGACCTGCGGAAATGGGCTCTGATCTGCGAGAAATGTTCGACGCCGTTGTTACGCCGCGTCTCGCGGTCCTGCGATATGCGTCGGTGTGTTACGCGACGTAACGAGACGCATAGAGCGGCCACCGTGCGCGACGTCGCCTCGACGTTGGGTTCACCATCGCGACTTCGCGAACAGAGCCAATCCATTGAGGGTTCAGCCCCCAATCCGAGGTCCTGAGACAGCACTTCCGAACGCCCCGCAGCGCCACCGTTCTTCGACCGGTGTTGACAAGGCTCAAGTCCCTCTCAAGGCTGACGCCATGGTTCGAGTCATCGTGCGTGCACTGCTCGGCGTCGTGGTCATCGGTTTCATCATCGCGTCCAACCGGCAGATCTTCCGACACGTTCCGTACGGCCCGCGTCTGTCCGCACTCGAATGGGCCTACTACGTCTTTGGAGTGACGACTGTCGTCCTGGGTTGGTACTTCGCCTTCCAGTTCATGAGCCAGAACGCGACGGACTCGGGTAACCCGTTGTGGGGTGCGGGCAGCTGGACGGACTACCGGAGCATGATGTTCGACAGTCCCGCGAGCAGTGCCGCCAGCCAGGATTTGATAATCGCGAATTTGGTGCTGCTACCGCTGTTCACCATCGTCGACGGCTTCAGACGGGGAGTGCGCCGCCCATGGCTGTACGTCGTCGCAAGTGTGTTCACCAGCTTCGCGTTCGCGTGGGCGTTCTATCTCGCAACAGTTGAGCGTCAGCGGCGCGTGGCTGGGAGCGTCCAGTTCGACTTTGCGTGAGCTTCGTCTGCATTGGTCACCCCGTCAGTCGACGGCCACCGCGTCGACGATGTTGAGCCGAGCCGCGCGAACAGCCGGTGGGATCGCACCCAATAGCGCCAGAACGAAAGCGCCGCAAGCAAAGAGGAACGCGAGCACGCTCGGGCGGAACACCACGTCGATGCTCAGCACGTTGGTCAGCGCGGACGCGCTCAGGTACTGGTTCACCGTCCCGAACACTGCACCGATCGCCGCCCCGACCAGACCGAGACCCGCCGCCTCGGCGAGAACGGTGCGCAGGACGAAGCGTCGCGACGAGCCCATCGCGCGCAGGACACCGAGCTCGCGACGTCGTTCGAGCACCGACAGCATCAGCGTGTTCAACAATGCGACGCTGGCGACGAGGACGACTATCCATGCCACGACGGTGATGAGTCTGGTGCCCTGGGCCATGGACGCGCCGACTGCCTTCGCCGCCTCATCCCCCGGGTACACGTAGACGTCGGCGGGCAGTTCGTCTCGGATCGCCTTGAGCACACCGCCGGGGTCTGCTCCATTCACCAGCGATACGGCGAGAATGGTTGACCCCGGCCGGTCGAACCATTGGCGGAGTTGCGGCAGGCCCATCGAAACCACACCGCCGAGCAGCGAGAAGAACGGCACCACCTGCAGGACGCGAACACGTCGCTCACCGGTAGGAGTGGGCAGCACCAGTTCGTCACCCGCCTCGAACTTCATGGCGCGGGCGATATCGCGGGACACCACGACCCCGTCGCCGGCCTGGACCCGTTTCAAGATCTCCGCATTCGTCGCACCCGACGGTGGCGCGACGGAGCCCGGCGCGAGCCCTTGAATCAGCACGCGGGTTCCGCCGAGAGTCGCGTACGCCATCTGCCCTGGAACGACGGCCCCCACGCCCGGGGTCGACGCGACCACCGACTCCGCGTCCTGCGGCAAAAGTGGCGCAGTTGGAAACACGCCAGGACCGGACGAACTGACGAAGAAGTCGACGTCACCGAGCGCGGCGAAGCTCGCGTCGGTCGAATCGATAGCGTTGGCGTTGGAGCCGGTGCTGTGCACGGTGAGCGACACCGCGACCATCACCGTCATCAGCGTCGCCCACACTCGGCGCGGAGCGCGTTCGATCGTCGCGGCCGCCAGCTCGCCGGGCGAGCCCAAGGCTCGTGCACACGCCGCCGCACACGCGACGATCGGTCCGGCGAAGGCGAAACACAGCGCGATCTGGCCGAGCACCATCAGCGCGACGCCCGCCACCGAGGCGCGCCCCAGATCGCGCGAGGCGGCCACGATCGCCGTTGCGACGAAACCGACGCCCAAGACAGCAGCCACCACCCGCGCCCGAAGCGCGACGGCGTCGGCGGTCGAGGTCCCGACGGGCGCCAGAGCCTCGACCGGCTCCACCTTGTACACCTGGCGGGCGGCCAGCGCAGCCGCCACCACGCTCACGACGACGCACGCGGTCACCCCGACCGGAATCGCGTACCGCGGCAGGATGTATTCGATCCGCGATTCGTATCCCTGCAACAACGCCGCAGGCAGAAGGGCGATCGCCTGCCTGCCGACCAGCACGCCGAGCGCCGATCCCAGAAAGCCGCCGACGAGCCCCACCAGCCCGGCTTCCGCCAGCAGATCCCCGACGATCTGGCGCTGTTTGGCGCCGATCGCGCGAAGCATCGAGATCACCGGGCGCCGTTGCGTGATCGCCATACTCATCGCATTGAAGATCAGGAATCCGGCGACGACGAGTGCGCTCGACGCAGCAGACAGCATCAGGGTGCGCATGATCGCCACGGGCCCACCGGATTGAGCGGACCGGAATGTCGACTCGGCGACCACGGCTCGGCCGGCGACCGCGTCGGTGACCCCTGCCCGCACCTGTGCGAGATCTGCGCCCGGTGCCGCGATCACCAACACCGAATCGATCATGCCCACCCGATCCGTGAGACGTTGGATCAACGGCAGTGGTCCCACGATGAAGTTCGCGCCGTTGATCCGCTCGGCATCGACCCCGCCGATGACGGCCGCGACGGTGGCCTTGCCGTTGCCCACTGACACGGAGTCGCCCTGCACGTAGCCCGTGCCTGCGCCGACCGCGACCCTGCCCGGCTGCGTGACGAGGGGGCCGATCTGGTCTTGCACAGCTCGCTGAAGGTCGCTCAGCATGGCCCTGACGTTGTCGTCTACGCCGAGCAACAGGACACGTTCGGACGGCTTTCCGATGGACGTCCGAAGCATCGGGACCGCGGCGGCGACACCGGGCACGCCGGCCACGGAAGCGCGCACCGCTTCCGGGAAGCCGGTGTCGGTGACGCCGGAGACCTCGAGACTCGCGTTGCCGCCGATCCCTGCGACGAGCCGGTCGGACGAGCCGGTGATGGACCCGGCGATACCCAACACCGCGACGAGCAACGTCGCCGAGATTCCCACCACGACAAGGGACATCGAGGTTCGGCCGGGATGAGCGCGCAACTCACGAAGGTTGAACGCGCGCATGCGGTCCACGATCATGTCGGTTTCGAACCCGCTGCCACGTCGGAGCCGACGCGGCCGTCGGTCAGGGTGATCACCCGATCCGTCGCCGACGCGGCCTCGAGATTGTGTGTGACCATCACCACCGAGCGCCCATGCTGGTGCGCGATGCCGGTGAGCAGGACCATGATCGCGGCGCCGGTCTTCGTGTCGAGATTGCCCGTCGGCTCGTCGGCGAGCAGCAGCGGCGGATCCATCATCAATGCCCGGGCCACTGCGACGCGCTGCATCTGGCCGCCGGACAACTCCGACGGCCGATGCTCCGCTCGGTCACCGAGGTCCACGAGGTCCAGCAGTTCCAAGGCGCGGGACTTGACCTTCGCCATCCGGGTTCCGTCGAGCACCCTCGGCACGGCCACGTTCTCCCACGCCGTCATGGTCGGCAGCAGGTTGAAGAACTGGAAGACGAAACCAACTCTGTGTCTTCGGAATTCGGACTGCTGTTCGTCATCGAGGGCGCTGATCTCGTCGCCTTCGAATCGGATCGATCCGGAGTCCGGTCGGTCGAGCGCGCCGAGCAGGTGGAGCAGAGTGCTCTTACCCGCACCGGATGGACCGACCACCGACACGAACTCGCCGCCGGTCAACGTCAACGTGAGATCGTCGAGCGCGTGCACCGTCTGACCGCCGATGCGGTAGGTCTTGGTGACGTTCGTCAGCGCCAACATCGGGCGATCGTCCAGGGCGCGCGTCATGCCGCGGTCCCAGCCCCCGGTGCAGTGGTCGAGCACTCCTCGAGATGCTCGGGCATCTGAGCCGCAAGGTATTCGGCGAGGGATTCGATCGTCGGATAGTCGAACACCGCGGTGGCGTTGATCGTGAACGCGCTGCCGAACTGGCCGAGCAGCCGGTTGCGAAGTTCGACCGCCATCAGCGAGTCCATCCCGAGCTCCAGGAAGCGACTCCCCGCCAGCGGCGGTTGGGCGAAGCCCAGAATCTGTTGCAACTCGTTCTGAAGATGCTCGGTGACGAAGGCGCCGCGCTGCGCCTCGGGCACGTCGTACAGCCGCCGGAGCATCGCACCGTCATCCGGCGTCGCCGACCCGGCGGTCGGGAGAACGTGATCGAGGATCGGCGGCCGGGCGGTACCCAGCAGCTTCGCCGCCCGTTGCCAATTGGCCTTGAGCGCGATCGCCTGCCCGATCCCGTTGGCGACGACCTCGCCCAGAGCGTTCAGTGCGGCGCCGGGGTCCAGCGGAATCAGTCCGCGGGCACCGAGATTGGCGCGCGCGGCCTCGGAGTCGGCCATGCCGCCGTCCGCCCACGGGCCCCAGTTGATGCCCGTCGCGGGTAGACCCTGTGCCTTGCGGTAGGAGACCAGCCCGTCGAGCATCGCGTTGGCGGTAGCGTAGTTGGCCTGACCGGGCGCTCCGAGCACGCTGGTGCCGGATGAGTACACGATGAAGAACGCGAGCTCCTCGTCCTTGGTTAGCCGATGAAGATGCCACGCGCCGAACGACTTTGGGGCCAGTGTCGCGCGGAAGCGTTCAAGCGTCTGCTGGGGCAGCAGTGCGTCGTCGATCACACCCGCCAGGTGTGCGACACCCCCCAGCGGCGGCAGCTCCGCCCGCATGCGGGCCAGCAGCTCCCTCACCTGACCCTCGTCGCCGACGTCGGCTGCGAAGATGTGGATCCGGCAGTGGTAGCGCTCCGTCAGCTCGTCGATGGCTTGTTGTGCGACGGGATCGGGAGGCCGCCTGCTGGTCAAGACGATGTCGCCGGCGCCGAGCTGCGCCAGATACGCCGCCGTGTGCAGACCGAGCGCGCCGAGCCCGCCGGTGATCAGGTAGCTCCGATCTTGTTGCGGCTGCAGCGGACTCGGCATCTGAAGCACGATCTTGCCGACGTGCCGAGCCTGCTGCATGCGGCGGAACGCCGTCTTCGCCTCCGCCAGCGGATAAATCTCGACCGGAAGCGGCATTGTCTCGCCACTTGCCAAGCCGCTGGACACGACGGCCATCAGGTCGCGGATCCGCTCGGGTTCCGTCGCCATCAGAACGTCGAGAGCGATGATCTCGTAGTCGATGTCGGGACGGGCCGCCGCCATCTGCTCCGCGGTCCAGATGTCGCGCTTGGCGATCTCGACGAACCGTCCGTTCGGTGCCGTCGCCCGGACGGTGGCGGCCACGAATCCCTCACCGGTGAGGCTGTTGAGCACCACATCGACGCCCGCACCACCGGTGTCGGCGAGAATCTGATCGGCGAAGTCGGCGCTGCGCGAGTCGTAGACGTGCTCCACGCCCATCGTGCGCAGCGTCGCGCGCTTGTAGGCGCTTGCGGTGGCGAAGACGGTCGCACCGCGTTGGCGGGCCAGTTGGACCGCGGCCAGACCGACGCCACCGCTGGCGGCATGCACAAGCACTCTGTCGCCGGCCCGAAGCTTCGCCCAGTCGAATGCCAGTAGCGCCGTCAACACGGCGGTCGGTGTGCTGGCCGCCGCTACCGCGCTGATCCGGTCGGGTACCAGGGCCAGCAGCGGGACGGGCACATTGACCCGGCTTGCCATCGCCCCCGGCCACACGCCGAAGACCCGTTGCCCGAGTTCGTATTCGGTGACGTCCGGACCCGTTGCCGTGACAATGCCTGCGAAGTCGCCGCCGACCGGACCGGGATCGCCAGGGTAGAGACCGAGCACGTTGAGCACATCCCGGAAGTTGACGCCCGCCGCCTCTACCCGGACCTGCACCTGACCTGCCGCGGGCGGCGGTGCCTCCATTTCGGTCACCCGCAGGTTGTCGATCGCACCACGTTCGGTGGGTGCGAGGACGTAATCGGATGTGCGCGGTACTGCAAGGTAGCCGCTTCGCGCCCACGGCATTACCCGCGGCACGAGGAACTTTCCTTGCCGCAGCGCCATTTCCGGCTCGTCCCCGGGGGTCCCCAGCAGCCTCGCCACGAGTCGCGCGCCGTCGTCGGATCCATCGAGGTCGACCAGCCTGCACCGCAGCATCGGTTGCTCGCCGATGATCGTGCGGCCCAGCCCCCAGAGCGCCGCCTGCACCGGGTCGACCGGCTCGCCTGCTTCTGTCGCAACGGCCCGTTCGGTGACGACCCATAGTCCGCCGGCGAGATTTGTGCCCTCCTGTGCCAGCAGGACGTGGACGGCGTTGAGGACGTTGCCGATCTCGGCCTCCAGCCGCGCCGCGAATTCGGTACTCGACTCTTCGGCGGCGGGACCTCCGGTGGCCCGCAGCACAATGCCCGACACCGGAGCGTCGCTTTCTGCGGCCTGGGCGAGGAGTTTCCGCACTTGTTCGGGATCGGCAACCCGGCCGACGGCAACGGAATTGGGCAGTTCAGCAGTCAGCTCGTCGAATCCGGCCACCAGCCAGGTCCCGTTTCCACTGTCGGCATCACCTGACCCGAGGGGTGGAGTCTCCCGCCAACCGACACCGTACAACATCCGCGTCGCATCGCCGCCGAGACTTCGTAACAACGCCTCCCGCGGCGCGCGCTTGACCGTGAACTCGCGAATTCCACCCACGTTGCGGCCATCTCGATCCACGAAGTCGAGGTCGAAGACCTGCACCTCGCTATCGGCCGCACTGGGCTGCCATCGGGCACGGCAATAGAACCGCCTGGGCATCCGTTCGCGCAGCACGACCTGGCCATAACGCAACGGCAAGAACAGATCCGAGTCGACGCCGGCCTCCGAGGCAACCGCAAAAAGCGCGGCGCCCGCAATGCCGGTGCAGAGATCGAGCAGCACCGGGTGGACCGGCTCGCGACCGACGTGTTCGGCCAGGTCCTCGCCGACAGTGATGTCGCCGACCGCCTCCCTGTCGCCGACCCACAGCGATTTCAGCGATGATCGCCACACCGGCCCGAGCGCCAGTTCGTTGTCGACGAACGCATCGAACAGCTGTTGTGGCCGCGCGCGGGTCAACCGCTCGAGCGTGACGTCGATCGGGTCGGCGGGATCCGTTGCGGAATCGTCCTCGACGCCCCTGCGGACCGTACCGCCTGCATTCAACGACCAGTCCGAATCCCTGTCGCCGTACGGACGGCTGGACACCTGGAATGTCCATCCCCGGCCGTCGTCGGACGGCTGCAGGGTCAGCTGCAGCTCACGGGAGTCCTTGTCGTTCAGCAGGATCGGCTCGTAGAAGAACACCTCCTGAACCTGTGCGGGAGGTTCGACCGCGGCAAGCACCATGGCCGCGTAGGTGGCACCTGGGACGACCACGGTGCCGTAGATGACGTGATTGGTGAGCCATGGCTGCGACTTGACGGACAGCCTGCTGGTGTAGACAATGGCACCGGATGCGAGGTCCGTTGTCGCGCCGAGGATTCCGGATACCGCGACACCGCCGGAACTGATGCCGGAAGTCTTCGGCCAGAAGGATCGGCGCTGGAACGGGTAGGTCGGCAGTTCGAGTCTGTGACGCGGCGCACGCTGCAGCGCGGCGAAGTCGGGCCGGTGCCCGGCGACGTACGCCGCCGCCACGGCTTCGGTCATCTGACGACGGGCGTCAAGGCCCTTGCGGGCCGACGCGATTGCCCGCGGGGGGATCGAATGTTCCGGCCAGACCTGTAGCGCGGCTGCGCTCAGAATCGGCTGCGGGCCGATCTCCATCAGTACCGAGCAGCCGAGCTGTGCGACGGTGCGCACGCTTTCGGCGAACTGCACCGGCTGGCGGGCATGACGCCGCCAGTACTGCGCGTTCAGCGGGGTCGCTGCCGTGAGCACGGTGCCTGCGCGGTTGCAGACCAACGGCAACGCCGGAACGGCGAATTCGAACTGCTCTGCGTACGTTTCGAAATCGGCGAGCGCCGGCTCCATGAGCTCCGAGTGGAAGGCGTGACTGGTGTCCAGCCACGAGGAACGGATGCGTTCTTCACTGCACGTCGCGACCAGCCGCTCCAAGTCGTCGGCGGGGCCCGCCAGCACCGTGTTTGGGCCGTTGTAAGCGGCCACCGATACCCGCGGGAATTCGTCGGCGACATCCTCCACGTGTTCGGGGTCGGCGAACACCGCGACCATTCGGCCGCCCTCGGGCATGCCGCCGAAAAGCCTGCCCCGTTCGGCCACCAACCGCGCGCCGTCCTCCAGGCTGAAGACCTCGGCCACACATGCCGCGGCATATTGACCCACGCTGTGCCCGAGCACGACATCGGGTTCGATGCCCCATGACTGCCACAGCCGGGCCAACCCCATCTCAACGGCGAACAGCGCAGGCTGAGCAAAGGATGTGTGGCGCAGCGTTTCTCCGCTGTCCCCGTCGGTGGCGAACATCACCCCGAGCAGCGGACGCGCCACGATCCCGTCGACGGCTTCCGCGCATCGCGTCACCGTCTCGGTGAACACGGGCTCGGCGTCGAACAGCTCGCGCGTCATCCCCGGGTACTGGCTCCCCTGCCCGGTGAACAGCCACGCCGTCTTCGGCGGGTCACCGCACACGCCGCGTACCGCACCCGCCGCCAGTCGGTTCTCCGCCAATTCGGACAGGAGCTTCGCGCGCGCCTTCGACCGAGTCCACCAGGAGGGCCGCGCGATGCTCGAAATGCGAGCGGCCGGCACCGGCGGTGGCAGCCACGTCGGCGATGTCCACGTCCGGATGTGCGGCCAGCCAGTCCCCGTACCGGCGCGCCACCGAGACGAGTGCCTGGGCGGACCGCCCGGACAGCGGAAGCACCGAGACCGACCCCGGTGGTGAATCCGTCGGTGCCACGTCCGTTGTCGCCGGCGCTTCCTCGATGACGACGTGTGCGTTCGTTCCCGAGAACCCGAAGGAGCTGATCCCGGCGCGTCTCACGTGGCCGTTGGCCTGCCACGGGGTCGGCTGGTCCACCACCCGGACGGCCAGGTGATCCCACGGAATGTGGGGCGACGGATGGTCGAAGTGCAAGTTCTGCGGCAGGAGTCCGTGTTCCAGCGACAGCACGACCTTGATCAGGCCGGCGACCCCCGCCGCCGACTCGAGATGCCCGATGTTGGTCTTCACCGACCCGATCAACAACGGCGCGGTGCGGGCTCCGTCGGCACCGTAGACGGCAGCGGCGGCCTGAACCTCGATCGGGTCGCCCAGCGCCGTACCGGTCCCGTGCGCCTCCAGGTAGTCGACGTCGCCGCCAGTGAGCCCGGCGCGCGACAGCGCGGTGGCGATGACACGTTGCTGGGCACCGCCATTCGGTACGGTCAAGCCACCGGAAGCGCCGTCCTGATTGACCGCGCTGCCGCGTATTACGGCGTGGATCCGGTCCCCGTCGCGCACGGCGTCGCTGAGCCGCTTGAGCACCAAGATGCCGCAGCCCTCGCTGCGTACGTAGCCGTCGGCCGCAGCATCGAACGTCTTACACCGCCCGTCGGGCGAGAGCATCCGCGCACGCGACGTCGCAATGGTGATCACCGGGCTGAGGAGGACGTTCACTCCACCGGTCAACGCGAGATCGCAATCACCGGCGTGCAGTGCCTGGCACGCCGTGTGGATGGCCACCAGCGATGAGCTGCATGCGGTGTCCAGCGACACCGCCGGTCCCTCCAGCCCGAGCGCGAACGCCACACGGCCCGCGATGACGCTGGTGGCATTGCCGGTGGCGAACTGGGCTTCGACGCCTTCGAGGCTGCTGCTGGACAAGACGTACGAATATTCGTTGGCGCCGACTCCCACGTACACGCCACTTCTGCTGCCGCGCAACGCCGATGGCGCATACCCGGCCCGTTCGAGGCCCTCCCACGCGGTTTCGAGCACCAGACGCTGCTGGGGGTCGATCCACACGGCCTCACGCGGGGAGATGCCGAAGAACTCGGGATCGAATCCGTCGATGCCGTCGAGAAAACCGCCGTAGCGGGTGTAGATCTTGCCCGCTGCGTCGGGATCGGGGTCATAGAAGTCGTCGACGTCGTACCGATCCTCCGGAATCTCGCGGATCATGTCGACGCCGTCCGCCAGCAGCTGCCAGAAGGCCTCCGCGTCCCGGGCACCCGGGAATCGACAGGCCAGCCCGACGATCGCGATCGGCTCGTTCGCGGTCAGCGTCACGACCGGGTCCGACCGAGCCGGCCCGCGATCGCCGAGGCGGAGGACGTCGGTCACCAGATAGTCGGCAGCGCCGGTCAGATGAGGATGGTCCATGGCGAGAGTCACCGGCAGCTGCCTGCCGAATTCGCGTTCGAGCCGGCCGTGCAGTTCGACGGCCATCAATGAGTCCATGCCGAGATCGAAGAATCCCGCGTCGTCGCGGATGTCCTGCGCATCGATGCGCGTCACGTCCGCAACGGCGTTGCGGAGGTATTCCAGCACCAGTTGTTTGCGCTGCTGCACCGGCGCGGCCTCCAGCTGGGCGGTCAGCTCCGTCGCCGTCGACGACGTCGACATCACCGCGGTCTCGGGCAGCTCGCGCTCGATGTTGGCCAGCAGCGACCGCTTGCGCTGGATCTGTTGGAACTGCACGAAGCGAGACCAGTCGATCCGGGCCACAATTCCGTGTGGTGCCGATGCGGTGACGAGCTCGGCCATCCCGGCCAGCGCGTCGGCCGACGACAACGTCCCGATCCCAAGCACGTCCAGTCGTGCCCGCTCGTCCCCATCCCCCATTCCCGCCGACCAGAGCCCGAACTGGACGCTGACCCCGGGGACGCCACGCTCGCGCAGCCGCCACGCCAACCCATCGATGAACGCATTGGCCGCGCTGTACGCGATCTGGGTCCTGGTGCCCCATATTGCGGCGATCGACGAGGTGCACACGAAGAAGTCCAGCTGCAGGTTCGTGGCGGCCTCGCTCAAATACCACGCCCCCCAGACCTTCCCCGCGAAGACCCGGTCCACCTCGGCGTCGTCCATGTCGAGCAGGGAGCTGGCACCGAGCGCACCCGCGGCGTGCACGATCCCGGCCAACGGCGGCAGCGCCGTCCGGATGGTGGTCAGCACCCGCGCGACGTCATCCGGGTCGGAGACGTCTGCCGCGAGCACGACGACCTCGCAGCCATACTGTTCGCGCACCGCCTCGAGGCGTCGCCGAGCGACCTCGCCCGGCGGGCGTCGTCCCGTCAGCACCAAGTGGCCGGCACCGCGCGCGGCCAGGTATTGAACCAACTCTAGTCCGACCGCACCCAGTCCGCCCGTGACGAGATAGGCGGCGTCACGGCGCAATTCGAGCGGTTTCGGCGCAGGCTGGGCCGGTCGCCTCGACAGCCGGGCGAAGTAGGCGGCGCCGTCCCGGAGCGCGAGCTGATCTTCGCCGGCCTGCCCGGCGAGGATGTGGGCGACCAACCCAGCCCAGTCGTCTGCTGCGCCGGCGGCCATGTCCGCAAGCCCACCCCACAGTTGGGGATGCTCATAGGAGGCGGTCCGACCGAAACCCCACAGGCAGGACTGCACGGGGGACACGGTGTCCGCCCGAGTCACCCGCTGGGCGCCGCGGGTGACGAGCCAGATGGGCGCCCCGAGCGCGGCGGCGAGCGCCGCGCGGAAGATCCGTTTCGTGCCACCCAGGACGCGATGCTGCATCCGATCCAGGGCGCGTACCGACGGCGCACCGTCCGGGTCGAGACCGGCGAGATGCACGATGCGCAGCTCGGGGTGCTCGGCCGCGGCAGCGCGCAGGGCGGCTCCGAACTGCTCTTCGTCGGCGTCCGATCCCGGCATCGCCAGGATCTGGTGCCGGTGCCCGCGCGCGGTCAGCAGGTCGGCAAGTGGTGCGACGGTCTCCGCATCGTCGGCGATCAGCAGCCAGGCCAGCCCCTCGATCGGTTCGATTACCGATGCCGTCGTCGCCGACTTCTCCCAGCCGATCTCGTATCGGGCGTCGGCGATGGTCTGTGAACTTCGCTGCTGGTTGTGCTGGGCGGCCAGCTGTTTCAACGCTCCGACGGTCTGGTCGTCACCGGCTGCGGCACCGACGAGCGCGGCGAGCTCGTCGATCCGGTCCTCCTCGAGAAGCCGGACCGTTTCGGTGCGCGTGGCGTCGGCGGCACTCGACGTCTGGCTCGTCGAGTACCAGAACCTCCGGTGCTGAAACGGGTAGGTGGGCAGATCGACCTTGCGGGCCTTCACTCGCGCGGCCGCGGCGAAATCGAGGCGGTGGCCCGCGGCGTAGGCCTGGGCGAAGGCGTCGGCGAGCTGACGTTGATCGGAACCACGGCGACGCAGTGACGCAATCGCCTCCGGCCTGCGCCCGGTGTCGGGCCACACGCGCAAGGCCGCCGCGCTGAGAACCGGTTGCGGGCCGACCTCCAGGAGCAGCGCGCAGCCGAGCTCGGCCAGTGAGCGCACGCTCTTGGCGAACTCGACGGGCTGCCTGGCATGCCTGCGCCAATAGCTGGCGTCCAGTCGCGCCGTCCTGGCGATGGCGACGCCGGTGCGGTTGCACACCAACGTCCGCCGTGGCGAGCCGAACTCGAAACCCGCTGCATACGACTCGAACTCGTCGAGAATCGGATCGAGCAGCGCGGAGTGAAAGGCATGGCTGGTATCCAGCCATTCGCATCGAACGCCGCCGGCCGTCAGCCCGGCCATCGCCCGCTCCAGGTCCTCCGCCGGACCGGACAGCACCGTGTTGGCGCCGTTGTAGGCCGCCACGGACAGCCGCGGGAACTCGTCGGTGCAGCTCTCGACCCGGTCGGCGTCGGTGAACGCGGCGACCATCCGGCCGCCCGCAGGCAGACTGCCGAACAGTCTTCCGCGCTCCGCAAGCAACAACGCGCCGTCCTCGAGGCCAAATACTCCGGTGACGCAGGCCGCCGAGTACTGCCCGACGCTGTGACCCAGCACCACATCGGGTTCCATCCCCCACGATTGCCAGAGTCGGGCCAGGCCCATCTCCACCGCGAACAACGCAGGCTGGGCGTACGAGGTGTGACGCAGAACGTCGTCCCCACCGGCGCCGAAGATGACGTCCAGCAATGGCTTTTCGAGTACTCCCTCGACAGCGGCGGCACACCGGCTCACCGCCTCCCTGAACACAGGCTCGGTCTCGAACAGCTCGCGGCCCATCCCGACGTACTGGCTGCCCTGACCCGGGAACAGCCACGCCGTCTTCGGAGGGTCACCGCATTGCCCGCGCACCAGACCTGGTGCAGGTCGATCATCGGCCAGCGCACCGAGCAACTCGGTGGCCGAGGCCGTCGAGTTCATCACCAGAGCGGCGCGTTGCTCGAAGTGCGACCGCCCCACCCCTGCGCTGAAACAGACCTCCGACAAGTCGGCGTCCGGGTGTGCCGTGAACCAGTCTCGGTATCGGGCAGCGACGTCCACCAACGCGGCGGGCGTGCGTGCCGACAGGGACAACACGGTGAAGCAGCCGTCGTCGGTTCGCTCGAACGGTCCCGTCGCCGACGGGGGCTCTGCCGGTGCCTCCTCGACGATGATGTGCGCGTTGGTGCCGGTGAACCCGAAGCCACTGACCCCAGCGACCCGCGGCCGCCCGGTGCGGGTCCAGGGGACGGCTTCGTCGACCACGCGCACCGGAAGCCTGTCCCACGGGATGTGCGGCGAAGCATTCTGGAAATTCAGGTGTTTCGGTAGTTCGCCATGTTCGAGCGACAGGATCACCTTGATCAGACCCGCGATCCCCGCTGCCGCCTCTAGATGCCCGACGTTCGTCTTCACCGATCCGATCAGAAGCGGTCGACTCGCCTCGCGTCCCGCGCCGAACGCCGCACCTGCGGCCAGCACTTCGATCGGGTCGCCCAGCGATGTCCCGGTTCCGTGCGCCTCCAGGTAGTCGACGTCGCAGGCTTCGACACCGGCGCTCTGCAGCGCCGCGGCGATGACCCGTTGCTGCGCAGTGCCGTTCGGTACTGTCAGGCCACCCGATGCGCCGTCCTGGTTCACTGCGCTGCCCCGGATCACGGCCCGTATCCGGTCGCCGTCGCGGATCGCGTCGTCCAGCCGCTTCACCACGACGACGCCACAGCCCTCACCGCGGACGTAGCCGTCGGCGGCCGCGTCGAACGTCTTGCACCGCCCGTCCGGAGCCAGCATGTGCGCCCGCGAGAAGTTGATCATCGTCGCGGGGCTGATCAGCAGGTTCACCCCACCGGCGAGGGCCATGTCACACTCCCCCAGCCGCAGCGCCTGGCACGCCTGGTGGACGGCCACCAACGACGAACTACACGCGGTGTCGACCGTGATCGCGGGACCCAGCAGCCCCATTCGGTAACTGATCCGGCCGGCACCCGCGGCGGCCGACGTGCCGATCCCGAGGTAGGCCTCGATGTCCTCGAGGCTCATCGCATTGGTCAGCAGACAGAGGTAGTCCTGCGTGGACAGCCCCATGAATACCCCGGTCTTGGTGCCGGCCAGGTCGGACGGTGCACTGCCCGAGTGTTCCACGGCCCGCCACGCGGTCTCCATCAACACCCGATGTTGCGGGTCCATGAAGACGGCCTCGCGCGCCGACACCCCGAAGAACGATGCGTCGAAACCCGCTACGTCGTCGAGGAATCCCGCGCGTCGGGTCACCATCTTGCCGGCGGCGCCCGGTTCGGGATCGTAAAACTCCTCAACGTCCCATCGGTCGCCTGGCACCTCCGATATCGCATCGCGGCCCTGCTGCAACAGGTTCCAGAACTCGTCGATATCGGGGGCGCCGGGAAAGCGCACCGCGTAGCCGACGACGGCGAATCCTTGGCCTGCGCCCTCGAGTTCGCGCACCCGAGCCCGCAGCGTCTCGAGTTCCGCCTCCGTCTCGTCGTGAAGCTCGGTCACTTTCGGCCACCCATGATCTCGCTGAGCTTCTTGAACTTCATGGCGAGCTTCCAGTCACCCTTGATGCGCAGCCTTCCGAGGAAGAACAATCCGCGCGGGTCGGCTCGGCCCTCCACCAAATTGATGAAATCGGGTAGCGCCATGCTGATGGTGCACTGCGCGTCGCCGTCACCGTCGATCACCCGCGGATCGTCGGTGAGGTCGATGATGAAGGTCCGCCCGCCCTCGCCGCTCAGCGCGAACTTGCACACCCCACCGAACTTGCGCGCCTTGTCCGGGTCATCGCGGATCATCGCAGATGCTCGATCCATCAGATCTTGAACTGTCGTCATGGGCTCGTGACCTTCGGTCGGGGGTGGTCAACCGTCCAGCCTCGCGAGCGCGGCTGCATCGGGTGTCGGGAACTTGGTGAGCGGACGACCAGCTTCGATCGCCGCGAGTTCGCGCGCATAGAGCCTGCGCAGCATGATGATCGCTGCATCCGAGCTGCCGAGCCGGTTCTGCGACCGATCGGGCAGTACGCCCTGGCCTAGCAAGACGATGCCGTCCTCGATCAGCACTCGGTCCGGTCGGTCTTCGACGTCCTCCCACCGCTCGCGGCCGCTGAGCACCGCGCGGACGACCTCGTCGACCGGCCTCAGTTGGGTGAGATAATTGCGGCTCTCCCGTACGCCCTGCGCCACAATGGCTCCGACGTCGGGTGGCAGATGGGCGGCGATGAAGAGGAAGAACATCATGTGGTTCTCGTCGTCAACCGGCACGTTCCAGAGAAAGCTCTTGAAGCCGCGCAGCACACCCGCGCCGGCATTGAAGTAGAGCGTGTTCGGCATGATGAGCGCCAATCGACGCACGAATCCGTTGTCAAACAGACTGGACTGCGTGAGTCCGAAATCCGTTGACTCCGCCGTCATCTCGGGGATCTCGCCGGCGTTGCCGGCGTCCTGATAGACGCCGGTCGCGTGCACCCAGAATTGATGCACGTCGTCAACGGTGTTCTCCAGGTCATGGAAGTAGTTCCACTTGCGCAGCTCGACGATGTGAAATCGGCCGTACTCGTCCAGTTCCGGCCACCGCGGCAGCTCCGGCACCGGCGGATCACCGAGGTACACCCAGATGAACCCGAAGTACTCCTCGACCGGGTAGCTCGCGATCCGCACCTTGGCGGCAAAGCTCTTCGGCTCAGCTGGCTGGTCCACACACTGCCCGGACTGGTCGTACTGCCAACCGTGGTAACGACACCGCACACAGTCGCCTTCGACGATGCCGACCGAAAGCAGCACACCTCGATGCGCGCAGCGGCCGGCGATGACGTGCGCGACGCCGTCCTCGGCGCGGTAGAGCGTGAGCTCCTCGTGCAGAATCTTCAGTGGGACCGCCCGCCCGGGCGGCAGGTCCTCCCCGAGGTAGACCGGTTGCCAGCACTGCCGCAGCAGATGGCCGGCCGGCTGGCCCGGTCCGGTGTGCTCGAAGTCCGCGTTCTTGACACTGTCCATCCGTCGTCCTCGGCCTAGACTTTTTCGGCGCCTGATACATGCAGGGCCGCAATGAAATTCGATACGACGGACGCGATCGACCGGGCTTCGAACAGCGTTCCATCGTATGTCACCGTTCCAGTGATCTGGTCGTCCCTGGTATTCATCGCGACCGTCAGCTCCCGGCGTAGGACGATAGGGTCGGCCGGGATGCGGGATACCGCGAGTCCACCGGCGGCGAGTTCCCCTGGCACCGGGTCGTCCATCAGGAACACGACCTCGCCGATGCCGAGCGCACTCGGGCCGTGCTCTTCCGTCAGCGCTTCGAGCACGTGGTGCCATGGCGCGTCCTGGTTCGAAAGCGCACCGAGCACTGTGGTCTTGACGTCTCGGACGAGCGCGGGCAGTTCCGTCCCGGCATCGAGGTCGATACGCAGCGGGACGGTGTTCATGAACGGCCCGATCATGAGCTGCGTCGCCGGATCGGTGCGTCTGGTCAGCGGTGCGGCAATGACGACCGTGCGCTGGTCTGCGTATGTGCCCAAGGCCGTCGCGAAGGCCGCGAGCAGTACCGAGTACAGCGACGCATGCTCGTGCACGGCCAGCGCCCGCGCCGCAGCCGCAACCGCTGGCGGAAACTCGAAAGCGAACTGGTGTCCGCGTCGGTGCGGCTGATCGGTACGCGGGTGGTCGGTGGGTAGGGCAGGCGGGAGGTCCGCAGCGCCGAACTGACGGCGGAAGTGGTCGATACGCCTCGTCAGCGCGTCACCGGTCAGCCAGGACCGCTCCCAGACCGCGTAGTCGGCATACTGCAACTGCCCATCCAGTAGGGGAAAGTCGTCGAAACCCATCGAACTGGCCACGAGTCCGCCGAGCTCGCCCAGTAGCAGCCGCATCGAATACCCATCGACCAGGATTCGATGGACGCGTAGCCGAAGAGCGTGATGGTCTTCGTCGAATCGCGTGACGTCGGCCCGAAATGGCGGCTGGGTGCCGAGGTCGCGCCATTCCCGTGCGTCGGGCGTCGGGCCGGCCTCGGGAATGCTTTCCAGGATCGGGACCTCGGGCACGTACGACTTGAGGATCACCTGAGTCAACATCACCCTCGACGAATCCTCGGAGGGACGAAAGATCGTGCGCAACAATTCGTTCCGTGCCACGGTGTCCTGGACACCACGCACGATCGCCGCCGCATCCAGCGGCCCGTTGATCCTGATCGACACGTCTATCCAGTGCGCGGCGGATCCGGGGTCGTCCCGTTCGGCGCGCCACATCGCTTCCTGCGCATGGGAAGCGGGCAGCTCCTGGGTGCGAGACGCCGGCCGAAGCGGCGGCGCCTCCACAGTGCCCGTCGCGGTCTCCTCGATCCGTCGGGCCAGGTCGGCCAGCGTCTGGTCGTCGAACAGTACGTTCAGCGGGAGTTCGACCCCGAGGTACTGACGGATTCGCGAACGCACCTGTGCCGCAAGCAGGGAATGCCCACCAAGCGCAAAGAAGTTGTCGCCCGCTCCGATCTGCTCGACGTCCAGCGCGCTGCGCCAGATCGAGGCCAGCGCCTCTTCGACATCCCCGCGGGGTGCGACGTACTCAACGTCCTGGTCGCGCGTGATCGCGACGTCCGGCAGGGCCGCCAGATCGAGCTTCCCATTGGGTGTCTGCGGCAACCCGTCCATGGCGACGAATACCGCGGGAACCATGTGCTCGGGTAGTTGGCGCCGCGCGTGGGTGCGCAACTCGCGCATCGATACCGGCGCCGCCTCCGGTGCGTAGTAGGCGACGAGCACGCCCCCTACCCCGTCTGGGCTTTGGACCACAGTGATGGCCTCGCCCACCCCCGGATGCTCGAGGAGCACCCTGTCGATCTCGGCCGGTTCCACGCGCAGACCGCGAATCTTGACCTGCCGATCGGTGCGGTGGCGGTACCCGATCGTGCCGTCCCAGTGCTGCCGTACCACGTCGCCGCTGGCGTACAGGCGATCGTCGGGATTCCACGGCGCGCGCACGAACCGCTCGGCGGTGAGTTCCGGATCGCCGAGATACCCGCGCGCCAACGCAGGGCCCGCGATGAACAGTTCGCCGGACACACCCGGCGGAACGGGCCGCATCGCTTTGTCCAGGATGTACATCGACACGTTGCCACGGGGAAGCCCGATCGGTACGACGCACTGATCGCCCCCATCTGGCTGACCGACCCGGTGCAAGCTGACGATGCCGGTGGTCTCGGTCTGGCCGTACATGTTGATCCACCTGGCGCCGCTACCGAACCGATCACGCCACTCGCGCACCACACCGAGCCGCAGCGGCTCACTCGCGGTGAGCAACAGCCTCAGTCGATTCGGCGGTGGTACGGCGTCGTTCGCCGCTGCGTCGACTAGCCCTCGGACCATCGTGGGGACGAGATCGGCGACGGTCACGTCTGATTCGCTGATTCGACACAGAAGCTCCGCCGGGTCGCCACGCTCCTCGGTGGTGGCGATCACGACCTGCGCGCCGACGGCGAACGGCACCAACAGCTGCCGGATCGACGATGAGAACGACATCGACGCCGTCTCGAGATAGACGTCCTCGGCGGATATGCCCACCTCGCGGCCGAATGTCTCGGCGTACTCCACGACGCTTCCGTGGCTGACCGCGACCCCCTTCGGCCTACCCGTCGACCCGGAGGTATACATGACGTACGCGACCGCGTCAGGCCCCGTTGCGGTTTCGAGTCGTTCCGAAGACTCCTGGTGTAATTCCCCACCGTCGACGTCGCCCTCGCCGAGCATCAGCACCGCGCCCGCCTCGGCGAGCATGTCGTCGACACGACACTTCGGGTACGAGGGATCGATCGGCACGTAGACACCGCCCGCCTTGAGGATTCCGAGCATGCCGATCGCCATCGCCGCCGTTCGGTCCACACACAGCGCCACGGCAGCACCGACGTCGATACCTCGACTTCTCAACCGCCGGGCGAGTCTGTTGGCTGCGGAGTCGAGTTCTCGGTAGGTCAGCGATCGGCCGGCCACGGTCACCGCCACGGCATCCGGCATCCGGTCGACCGTCATCTCGAAGAGCTCCGAGATCGATCTTGCTGCCGTCGCTCGTGGTGACGAAATAGGCTGGTAGTAGGACGATTCGGGTTCGGTCAGCATCGGGAGCTCGGACACTCGTAGCCCGAGGTCGGACACCATCGCGTCGAGGACCACCCGGAAGTGGGCGATCAGTCGATCGATGCGCACGGCGTCGAACAGCTCGGCCGCGTACTCGACGTGCCCGGTCAGAAGGTCGTCGTCGAAGAACGTGAATGTGAGATCGCGCTTCGCCGTATGCGTGCCGATCTCGGCGATCTCGAGGCCGAGGCCGCTCAGTTCAGCGCCGCCCGCCCCGGGCTGCACGACGAGCTGAACGCTGAACAGTGGGTTGCGGTTGGCGTCCCGGTCCGGGGCCGTCGCCTTGACGATCAGATCGAACGGTACGTCCTGGTGCGCCAGGACCTCGACCATGTCCTGTCGAACCCGAGAGAGCAACTCCGTGCCGTCGGGATCGCCGTCGAGGCGGATCCGCACAGGAAGCGCATTGACGAATAGCCCAATCAAGTCTTCGGTTTCGACCCTGGTGCGGTTCGCGGTCAGGGTGCCGACCACGACGTCATCCTGACCCGAATAGCGGGCCAGGACTGCGGCGAACGCCGCGAACAGCGGTACCGATACCGTGACCTTCTCGGCGCGGCACAGGCCGCGCAGCGCGGTGGCGCGTTCGGACCCAAGTGCGAACTGCGTCCGCGCACCGCGAAAGGTCGGTGTCTTCGGTCTAGGCCGGTCGGTGTCGAGCTCCAGTGGGGGTGCGCCAGCGAGATTGTTGCGCCAGAAGTCCAGATGCGCGTCGAAGTCCGCTCCGCGCAGTCGATCTCGCTGCCATTGCGCGTAGTCCTGGTACTGGATCGGCAAGTCGGTGAGCGGCATCGGCTCGCCGCGCTCGAGGGCCTGGTAGATGAGCCCGAGATCGCGCAGCAGGACCCGGAACGACCAACCGTCGGTGACGATGTGATGCATCGTCAGCACCAACACGTGGCGTTGCTCGCCGAGCCCCAAGAGCCGGGCTCGCAACAGTGGCCCCTCTGCGATGTCGAAGGGGACAGCTGCTTCCCTCTCTGCGACCGCGGAAACATCCGCATCACACACCTGCTCGAACGGCAAATCGAACGGCTGGGGCGTCCCGAGCACCGCCTGCGGAACACCCTCCACGCTGCGGCACGTCGTGCGCAGAACCTCGTGCCTAGCCATCATCGCGTCGAAGCTAACTTGCAGCACATGGCGATCCACGGGGCCCGGGATGTCTATCCGCGCGGCCACGTTGTAGGCACTCGACGACGGCAACAGTTCGTGCAGAAACCACAACTGTTCCTGTGCATGCGAAAGGGGTAGTTCGCCGTCCCGGGCCGCCCGAGGAATGGCGACGTGGCGCTTTTCCTTATCGGACGAGTTGTCGAGCCACACCGCTAGCAGCCCCTCGGCCAGTGCCGTCACCGTCGGGTGAGCGAAGAACAGGGATGCGGGAATCTCGATGCCGAGCGCTTTCTGGAGTCGGCGACGCAGGTCCATCGCCGTCAGGGAATCCATCCCCAGAGAGATGAATTCGGCCTCGGGGTCGATCTCGTCGACGGACGTGCGCAGGGCGTTGGCGAGCTCGGCGACGATGACGTCGGTGATGCGGGTCAACCGCTGCTCGGGTGGTTCCTTAGTGAGCCAATCGGTGGCTTCCGCCTGGACCGACGGAGCCTCGACGGGTTCCGAAGACTGAGGTAGGCCGACCTCGGAGTCGCCCGACCAGGATGCTCCGGCGCGCGCGCGGCTGTTCAATTCTGGTGCGGTGTACGCCGGGAACCAATAGGTGCGGTGTTGGAACGGATAGGTGGGTAGGTCGACCGGCCGGTTCGGTCGAGGGCACCGACCGGCGAAGTCCAGCCGATGCCCGGATACGTACGCGGCCGCGAGCGCCTCGGTCAGGCAACGGCGGTCATCGATCGCGCGACGCAGCGACGCGATTGTCTGCGGCGTCGGCGCGACGTCGGGCCAGATCTGCATAGCCGCCGCGGTGAGAATCGGTTGCGGGCCAAGCTCCATCAACACCGCGCAACCCAGGTCCGCGAGCGTGGCCACGCTGTCCGCGAAGCGGACCGGCTGGCGTGTGTGCCTGCGCCAGTACTGAGCGTCGAGGCGACTTCGCCGTGTCAGCACCTCTCCGGTGCGATTGCAGACGAACGTCAACTGCGGCGGCGAGTATTCGACATTATTTGCGTACGACTCGAACTCGTCGAGCACGGGGTCGAGCAGTGCGGAGTGGAAGGCGTGGCTGGTCTGCAGCCACTCACATCGGATGCCCGCATCCGAGAGCGCCGCCGCCGCGCGTTCGGTGTCTTCTCCAGGCCCGGACAGCACGGTGCTGGCGCCGTTGTACGCGGCGACCGACAACCGGGGGTACCCCGCAGCACACTGCTCGACTTTGTCGGCGTCGGCGAAGACCGCAACCATGCGGCCGCCTGCCGGCAAGCTGCCGAAGAGGCGCCCACGCTCCGCGATCAGCCGAGCGCCGTCGTCGAGGCCGAAGACGCCCGCGACACAGGCCGCCGCGTACTGGCCGACGCTGTGCCCCACCACCACATCGGGCTCGATGCCCCAAGACTGCCACAACCGGGCCAGTGCCATCTCCACCGCAAAGAGCGCAGGTTGGGCAAAGATGGTGTTGCGCAACGCCTCTTCACCGTCCGGGCCGGTGTCGAACATCACCTCCAGCAAGGACCGCGGCAGCACCCCGTCGACGACGTCGGAGCACCGCTGCGCGGTCTCGCGAAACACGGGTTCACGCTCGAACAGGGTCCGCGCCATCCCCGGGAACTGGCTGCCCTGTCCCGGAAACAGCCATGCGGTCTTCGGTCGATTGCTGGAACTCCCCCGCGTCAGGCCCGGAGCCGGACGGTCCTCGTGAAGTGCGCCGAGCAGCCGTCGCGCTCGGCGGCGCGAATCCACCACCAAGGCTGCGCGGTGTTCGAAGTGCGAACGCCCGGCCCCGGCCGTCGCGCAGATGTCAGCAAGCGTCACATCCGGATTCGCGTCCATCCAGTCGCGATACCGCGACGCCAACGCTGCCAGGGCCTCGGGCGTGCGTGCCGAAAGTGGCAGCAGCCGGTACTCGCCGCGGCCAGAATCGGCGGCGCTGTCCGTGGTGGAGTCGACGTCAGGCGGCTCCTCGACGACGACGTGCGCATTCGTGCCCGAGAACCCGAACGAACTCACACCGGCGATCCGCGGCCGCCGGGTGCGTGGCCAGGGCGTGGCCTTATCGACCACTCGAACCGGCAGGCTGTCCCAGGGAATGTACGGCGACGGTTCGGTGAAGTGCAGATGCTTCGGCAGTACCTCGTGTTCGAGCGCGAGCGCGACCTTGATCACGCCGGCGATGCCGGAAGCGGCCTCCAGGTGACCTATGTTCGTCTTCACAGAGCCGATCAGCAACGGCCGGTCCGGGTCTCGTCCCTCGCCGAACACTGCGCCGGCGGCCTGCACTTCGATCGGATCGCCCAGCGAGGTCCCCGTCCCGTGCGCCTCCAGATAGTCGACGTCGGCCGCCTCGACGCCTGCCCGTCGCAGCGCCGTCGCGATGACTTGTTGCTGTGCAACGCCATTCGGTACCGTCAGACCGCCGGACGCGCCGTCCTGATTGACGGCCGAACCCCGAATAACCGCCCGAATCGAATCACAGTCGCGCACCGCGTCGTCGATGCGCTTGAGCACCACGACGCCGCAACCCTCGCCTCGCACATAGCCGTCGGCGGCTGCGTCGAACGTCTTGCACCGCCCATCGGGGGCCAACATCCGTGCGCGCGAGAAGTTGATCATCGGGATCGGGGTCAGGATCACGTTCACCCCGCCGACCAGCGCGAGATCGCAGTCACCAGAATCGAGCGCCTGGCAGGCCTGGTGGAGTGCCACCAACGACGAGCTGCAGGCCGTGTCCACGATCATGGCCGGCCCCTTCAAGCCCAGCCGGAAGCTGATTCGTCCCGCACCAGCCGCGGCGGAACAGCCGGTTCCCGAATAGAAGTCGATGTCCTCCAACCGGGACAACCGGACGATCATTCCCGCGAATTCGTGTGTGGACAGCCCCATGAAGACACCGGTCTGAGTGCCCGCCAATCCCGAAGGCGCCATCCCCGCGTGCTCAATCGCGGACCACGTGGTCTCGAGCATCAACCGGTGCTGCGGATCCATGAACATGGCTTCGCGCGCCGACACCCCGAAGAATGGCGCGTCGAAACCCGAGACGTCATCGACGAAGGCCGCCCGGCGGGCCACCATCTTTCCAGGCGCATCCGGATCGGGGTCGAAGAACTCGTCGGCATCCCACCGATCAGCGGGCACAACCGACACCGCGTCTCGGCCATCCGCCATCAGCTGCCAGAATTCACCGGCATCGGTGGCGCCAGGGAAGCGAAGCGCGTACCCCAACATCGCGAAGGTCCGGGTCGCCGTCACAACCGAACCACTTCCGACAAGCCAGCGACGCGATGACGTGAAGTCGGGCTGGGCAGTGGTCCGGCGTCGTCGCTGGATTCGCTGACGTCCGGTGGACGAATCCGGACGACGACGAACGCACCGAAGGGGCAAGTCGGCCAATCGTGCCAGGTCATGCTACCGAACATCGGTTCCTCCGGCCTGAAGTCACAGACCCCTGCGTCAATATTGTGAGACTTCGCTGGCGCGCGCGCACGTCTTCGGATAATTCGCAGCGGGTTCGCTCGGTGAGTGTGGGACGTAGCGTCCGATTTCATCGAGCTCGATGATTCGTAATACTTCCTCGGAAACGTGCTCCTCAAAGAGTGTGTCGAACCGCTCGGGCGCGGACGGCTGATTCGCGAACGTCAGCGGTCGTCGGCGCGCCAGCTGTCTTCGCGGCCGCTGAACGAATTGAACTCAGTCCGACCACTGGCTCCTCGGCAGATCGTGAGTCACCCAAACACAAATCGGTCACCGCCACCCACCACCCAAGCGGCATCTGGACACCCGTGCACATTGGCAGCGCTTCAATTCGTAAGGTGGACTAGGTTATTTCACTCAGTGGACTCCTCGCGCGTTCCAGTGGCGCGGACGTTTATTCTCGAGCATTTTCGTTCAATCAACGTTCGGCGCAGAACCTGTCGACAGGACCGGCCATTAATCGATCGAACGACGGCGAAGGGGATCACAATGACGGCCACGACGACCATTGAGGAGGCCGGCGAGTCTCGGTTCGGGGCAACTCGTGGAACAAAGCTCCGCGGGCGCGTCGCTTTCGTGACCGGTGGTACCCGCGGGATCGGTGCGGCGATCAGTAAGAGCCTGGTCAGCCAGGGCGCAACGGTGGCCGCGGGCTACGGCAGGAATAGCGAACACGCGCGGAAGTTCCTCGCCGAGTTGTCGGCGGCCAGCGATGGCGCCGAGGTCAGCATCCATCATGGCGATGTCGCGAGCGCGGATGACTGTCGACGAACAATCCAGGAAGTCATCGACCTGCACGGCCGCCTGGACATCCTGATCAACAACGCCGGCATCACGATCGACAAGACAGTGGCCAAAATGACCGAAGACGAATGGAACAAGGTCATCGGAGTCAACCTGTCCGGGGCCTTCTTCCTCGCCCAGGCCGCGTTGGCGCACATGCTCGAGCGCGGCAGCGGCCGGATCGTGATGGTCTCCTCGGTGATTGGTGAGACGGGCGCCATCGGCCAGGCAAACTATGCGGCTTCCAAGGCCGGGTTGTTCGGCCTGACGAAGACACTCGCGCGCGAGGCGTGCTTCCAGAAGGGACGTACGGGCAAGTTGACGGAAGAAGGTATCGGCGTCACGGTCAACGCGATCACACCCGGGTACGTAGCGACCGAAATGGTCGAGAGCATTCCCGAAAAAGTCCTAGACCGCATCAAGGGCAGCATCCCGATGCGCCGGCTGGCCCAGCCCTGGGAGGTCGCACGAGTGGTGCACTTCTTGGCCGCAGACGCTTCGGGCTACATCACTGGACAGGTTTGGGGGGTAAACGGCGGTCTGGACATGTGAGACCCATTCGGTTTGTCCTCCGCCGCATCGCGTTCTTTTCGACTCGCACACTTCGCAGCGAAATAGGTGATCGGCAATGCATTCCTATGAAATCAACACGCATGGCAAGATCGTCTTTCCATCGAATTGTTTTCCTGATCTCGACTTCTCCACCTTCGAAAGCCTTGAGCAGCTCGATGCGGTAGTCCGGCGGGACTTCGACGCCAAGGCTCCCACCGGGACCGACATCCTTGAGCGGATCAAGACCGGCGCCTACACCAGCAAGTTCGAGCTGATGCGGGATATGGCGCTGAACCTGTTCTGGGCCAATCGTTTCAAGATAACGATGTACGACGTCCAGCCCACCCGGTGGGCCGATGTGCCGCGTAGCCGCGACGACGTCTTCGTACCGATCCTGACGCCGTGGGAGGACCGCGAAACGAAGGTGACGGCGGTGATGTCCGCGTATCCGGGTCTTCCGGCGCAGTGGGACGCCGAGGTCGAAGACAGCATCTTCGAGATCCTCTTCGACGTGTTCGGCCATCGCAGAAACCACGCGACGAAGCTATCGGCCGTCGTACCCACGGTTGCCGAACTGCTGTCTCATCCCCGTAATCAGACTCTGCGGCTTTCTGAATACGACCCCGACTTCCGCCGGTACAGCTACACCGAGATCGTCGACTGCTATGAGGATGTGGCCGAGCTGGAGGCGCTACGGCGCTGGTCGATGGTCCTGCACAACCAGTACCCATGGGCTCGCGACAAGGCCACTTTGGTCCCTGTCGAAGAGTTGCACGACGACGATTACGTGGTGGTGTTTCGTCCGCGTGACAGCGAGGTCCAACATTTCCTTTCCCGCATCGCGTCGGGGCACGTCCCGAAGAAGGCCCACCCGGCCTCCCCCAAGATTTGCGAGCCGATTCGCCCCTACCCTGCGATCGACGTGCGCAACGACTTGGCAGTGCAACCGCGCATCGAGGCGATCGCCGCGGCGTATGGCGATCTGGTGTGCACCAACGAGGACCTCATCCGCAACAGCGCCTACAACTGGTCCCCCATGTCTGCGGACGACATCCTTGCCAAGACCGGCATCGAGCAGCGTCGTTACACGTCGGAGAGCCTCGAGGACCTCTCGTTGCGAGCCGCCCGTTCGGCGCTGGCTCACGCTCAGGTGGGTCCAGACCAAGTCGGGGCGGTTATCGTGTGCACCTGCACCAGCTCTCGGCTGCTACCGTCAGTCGCGACCTGGCTTTCCGGCGCGTTGGGCATCCAGCAGACGCACTGCTCGTTCGACCTCGTCGCTGCGTGTGCGGGCCTCAGCTACGGGCTGGCCGAGGCCCTGAGAATTCTGCAATTGGTACAGCGGCCGGTGCTTGTGGTCTGCGCGGAAAAGTTCTCCGACAAGATCGGGAACGTCCGGCCGTCCCGGATGATCTTCGGCGACGGCGCGTCCGCCATTGTCCTCGGCGTCGCACCTGAGGGCGCACCGCCGGATATCGAATACATGCAGACATATGCCAGCGGTCCGGTGAGTCAGGTCAATTCGATCTTGTGGCCCAACCCCGCGTTCGCCAACAATGTCACCGTCTTCGGCCCCGAGGTGAAGGCCCTCGCCGGGCGCTACCTCAGGCAGATGCTCGACGACATCAGGGCCCTGCCCGACCCGGATGGGGTCGCAGAATCACTTCTGGCAAGCATCGACTTGATCGTCCCGCACCAGGCGAACAAGACCATGGTGATCGACCTCGCGACGGGCGCCGGTCTGTCCCCAGATCAGCTGTATTTCAACATCGAACGGGTGGGCAACGCCTCCTCGGCGAGCATTCCGCTGGCGATCGACGACGCGGTCCGCGACGGTGTGATCACCACGCCCTCCCGGGTTTTCGCCCCGGGGTTCGGCGCTGGCGCTGTTGCCGGCTATGCGATTCTGCGGATCGACCCTGCCGTCGTCGCGCCCGCCGGTGAGGCGGAGCCAATTCGCGAGTCGGTCGCCGACGCTGAATCGCTTCCCATGACAGCCGGGTCCGACGCGGCCCTTGCGTTCGGATAAGCCGATGTCTGACGCCGAGGAGTTGACAATCACGTTCCCCAGTCGAATTGCGGTGGTCAACAGAGGTGAGGCCGCGGTACGCCTGATTCGGGCCGTACGTGAGCTGAATGCCGAGTACGACTGCGGCATCAAAACCATCGCACTGCACACCGACGCCGAGCGTCGCGCCATGTTCGTACGCCAAGCCGACGAAGGCGTGACGCTTCGCAAAACATCGGCGGGCATCGCGTACCTCGACCACGCCGAGCTCGAGCGCGCTCTGCTGGAATCCAAGGCCGACGCGGTGTGGGTGGGCTGGGGTTTCGTCGCCGAAGACATCGCCTTCGCAGAGCTCTGCGCGCGTCTGAACCTCACGTTCATCGGGCCGAGCCCAGCCGCGATGCGGACACTGGGCGACAAGGTCGAGGCCAAACTTCTGGCCGAGAAGGTGGGCGTACCGCTCGCACCGTGGAGCGGTGGCCCAGTCGGGACCCGCGAGGACGCCCGCCGGCACGCCGAGGCCATCGGCTATCCGCTGATCATCAAAGCCCGGAGTGGCGGCGGCGGCCGCGGCATCCGCAAGGTGTTCTCCCCCGACGAACTCGAAGTCGCCCTCGAGCGCACGCAGGGCGAAGCCGAGCGCTCGTTCGGCGACCCTGTCGTATTCGTCGAACGCCTCGTCACCGATGCCCGCCACGTCGAGGTCCAGGTCATCGCCGACAACTACGGCAATGTCTGGGCCCCTGGAGTGCGCGACTGCTCCATCCAGCGCCGGAACCAGAAGGTGATCGAGGAATCCAGCTCCCCGCTGCTGACAAAGGAGCAGGCCGATCACCTGCGAGGCGTGTCGGCCGAACTTGTCCGCACCGCCGGGTACCGCGGCGCCGGCACCGTGGAATACCTTTACCAACCGGATCAGAAATCCTTCACGTTCCTCGAGGTCAACACCCGGCTGCAGGTCGAGCACCCGATCACCGAAGTCACCACTGGCATCGACCTGGTCAAGCTGCAGATCTTCGTCGCCGGCGGCGGTTCTCTCGTCGGAGAATGCCCTCCCGAGTTCGGCCACGCCGTCGAGGCCCGGCTCAACGCCGAGGACGCCGACAACGAATTTGCGCCCGCCCCAGGCACTGTGCGGCTGCTGAAGTTCCCGCTCGGTTCCGGTACTCGCGTTGACACCGGCATTGCGCAAGGTGACGTCATCCCACCCGACTACGACTCGATGGTCGCCAAGATCATCGCCTGGGGTCGCGACCGAAACGAAGCCATGGCGCGGCTGCGCACCGCCCTGCGTGAGACCACTGTCGTCATCGACGGAGGCACTACCAACAAATCCTTCCTTCTCGATCTCCTCGACCGCGACGAGGTCATCTCCGCCTCGGCCGACACGGGCTGGCTCGACCGCACTGGCGCTGGAATGGCAACCGGGCCCACGCCGGTGGCCGATATCGCGCTCATCGCCGCCGCGGTCGACGCGTACGAATCCGAAGAAAGCCTCGAACGTGCCGGTTTCCTGGCCTCGGCACGCGGTGGTCGACCGCGCGCCACGCACGCCATCGGCCGGACCGTGGAACTCAACTACCAGGGCCAGGCCTACAAGCTCACCGTCGGACAGATCGGTCCGCGCAGCTACCGAATCGACGGTGACAGTGGCGAACTCGTCGTCGACGTCGAACGGCTCAGCGAATTCGAAAGTCGACTCTCCTTTGGCGACCAGCGCTTCCACATCGTCACCGTCGCGGGCCCCACTGGATTCCTTGTCGAGGTCGACGGCGTTAGTCACCGCATCAGCCAGGACGAAGCGGGCCTCGTGCGCGCCGCGGCTCCGGCCGTGGTTGTTGCCATCCCCGTGACCGTGGGCGACGAAGTCGAGGCGGGTGCCACGCTCGTCGTCCTGGAAAGCATGAAGATGGAAACCGCGATGCGCGCACAATCCCCGGGGCGCGTTCGTGAGATCTTCGCTACGGTCAACAACCAGGTCGATGCGGGCGCGGCATTGCTGCGCTTCGACCAGGTCGCTGAAACGACGGAAACCGAAGCTGCGCCGCGAGTTCGGTTCCGTACGCAGCCAAGGGAGGCTGACGCGAACCCGCGCACCGAGGCCCTCGGGCGACTCGGCGAACTGCGCACCCAAATTGCCGGTTACGACGTGAGCGCCGACCGCGCACGCATCCTGCTTGCCGAGTATCACGCCCTTCGTGGCAGCCTTCCTCTCGACGACCCGGAACTGGTCCAGGCCGAACTCGGACTGCTGGACACCTTCGCCGATATCTGCGAGATTTCCCGCAACCGTCCCACTCTCGACGAAGAGGACACCGACGAGCGCGTCCACAGCCCACGCGAGCACTTCCATTCTTTCCTGCATTCGCTCGACGCCGAGGTGGAGGGGCTGCCGCCGGCGTTTCGCGCCAAAATCGTTCGCGCGCTGGGTAATTACGACATCGACACGCTCGAGCCCGGCCCCGAGTTGGAAGAAGCGGTCTACCGGCTATTCCTCGCATTGCAGCGCATGGAGAACCAGGTCCCTGTGATCACCGCGATGCTCGGGCGCTGGCTCACCGCCGACGCGGTCCCATCCGCTTCTACCAGTGCGGTGGGTGAGGTACTGGAGCGCCTGATCATTGCGACGCAGGTGCGCTATCCGGTTATCGGCGACATCGCCCGTAACCTACGGTTCCGCTTGTTCGACGAACCGCAGATCCATAAGGCGCGCGAGAAGATTCACGACAGCGTGCGGGACGCCCTTCAATACCTCGCCGACAATCCGGACGCGCCGGACTATGCGGCGCGCATCGATGCGCTTGTCGCAACGCCTGCTCTATTGATCGATCTCCTGGCACAACGCATTTCCAATCCCGGCCCACTGCTGGAGGTCGTCACGCGTCAGTGCTACGAGATCCGTGCGCTCGAAGACGTCAAGACCTTCGAACAGGCGGGTTGCCAGTTCGTCACCGGCAGTTACGAATTGGCCGGAGAGCAGCTGCACCTGGTATCGACTGTGGCAGACCGCGAGCGGTTGTCGGCAACGCTCGGCGCCGTCGATGCCATCGCCGGTCCGAAGGTGGACAACCTCGTTGTCGACATCTATCTGAGCTGGCCGGACGCGCCCACCGACGGCGACGAACTGTCTGCTCAGCTGCGTGACGCGCTTGCGGCGCACCCCAGCGCGACCAGTTGGCGCCGAGTGACCGTAACGGTGGTCGGCCGCGAGCTGCGTCAGTTTACATTCCGTCCGGCGCAAGAGGGTGGCCTGGCGGAGGACCGGGCTATTCGCGACATGCACCCGCTCACAGGGCAACGCCTCGATTTGTGGCGGCTGAAGAACTTCAACGGCACTCGCTTACCCGCCGCGGCAGGCACGTACCTCTTCCATGTGGTGGCCAACGAGAATCCGTCCGATGAGCGCCTCATCGCACTGGCCGAGGTTCGCGATGTGACCCCCCATCTAGACGAAGCCGGCGAGATGATCGGGGTCCCGGCCATCGAGCGCACCCTCGCAGCGTGTCTCGACGGCATTCGGCGGGTGCAGACCCAGCGGGGTAAGAAGCGGCTCGACAACAACCGCGTCGCGCTTTACGTCTGGCCGTTGCTCGACATCCCGGCACTTCGTGCCCCCGCGGTCGTGCGACGCATGGCACCGCTGGCGCTCAATGCCGGGCTGGAGGAGATCACGATCCTGGCGAGCGTCAAGGACGACGAGACGTCGCAGCCGAGGCGAGTGGCGATTCGCTTCTCGTACACGCCGGGCGCCGGCGTCGTCGCGAATGTGACGGCGCCGCCGACCGATCCGTTGCGCCCACTCGACGGTACGCGCAGAAGGTGCAGCGTTCACAAGCTCGCGGCTTGGTCTATCCGTACGAACTGATCCCACTTCTCACCGGCAACGACGGCACATTCGTCGAATATGACCTCGACGCGTCCGGCACGCTGGTACCCGTCGACCGTCCGTATGGACGCAACACCGCCGGCGTCATCGTCGGCATGGTGTCGCGACCGACAACCCGCTACCCCGAGGGAATGACACGCATCGCCTTGTTCGGTGACCCGACGAAAGCGCTGGGCACGGTGGCCGAAGCCGAATGCGCTCGGGTGGTCGCGGCGATCGATCTCGCCGAGAAGCTGTCGGTACCGGTCGAGTGGTTCGCGTTGTCTTCCGGCGCCACCATTTCGATGGAGAGCGGCACCGAGAACATGGACTGGGTGTCGCGCGCGCTGCGCCGAATCATCACCTTTACCCAGAACGGCGGTGAGATCAACGTCATCGTCACCGGAATCAACGTCGGCGCGCAGCCGTATTGGAATGCCGAGGCGACGATGCTGATGCACACCAAGGGCATTCTCGTCATGACGCCCGACAGCGCGATGGTCCTCACCGGCAAGCAATCCCTCGATTACTCCGGTGGCGTCTCGGCGGAGGACAACTTCGGCATCGGCGGCTATGACCGCGTGATGGGACCCAATGGGCAGGCCCAGTATTGGGCGCCGAACCTTCAGGCAGCCTGCGAAATACTGTTTGTCCACTACGACCACGCGTATGTCGCACCCGGAGAACGCTTCCCGCGCCGCGCCGACACTTCCGACCCGGTCGACCGCGACGTCCGCACCTTTCCGCACGTGCATCCGTCCAGCGACTTCACGACCGTCGGCGACATCTTCTCCGACAGCACCAACAAAGACCGCAAGAAGCCGTTCGACATTCGGACGGTCATGCGTTCGGTGGTCGACCAGGATCATCCGGTACTCGAGCGGTGGGCCGATATGGCCGACGCCGATACCTCCGTGGTGTTCGACGCGCACATGGCCGGAATTCCGGTGTCTGTCATCGGCATCGAATCGCGGGTCATCCCGCGTAAGGGGTGGGTGCCCGCCGACGGGCCGGACCAGTGGACGTCGGGCACTCTGTTCCCGCAGTCCTCCAAGAAGACCGCGCGCGCGATCAACGCCGCAAGCGGAAGCCGACCCCTCGTGGTGCTGGCAAACCTGTCGGGCTTCGACGGTTCACCCGAGTCCCTTCGGAACATCCAGCTCGAGAACGGCGCCGAAATCGGCCGAGCCATCGTCAACTTTGACGGACCGATCGTGTTTTGCGTGATCTCGCGTTATCACGGCGGAGCTTTCGTGGTGTTCTCCAATGCGCTGAACGCGAACATGGAAGTGCTCGCAGTCGAGGGATCGTTTTCCTCGGTTATCGGTGGTGCACCCGCGGCAGCGGTGGTGTTCACGCGAGACGTGAACGCACGTACCGCAGCAGACCCGGCCGTCCGCGAGCTCGAGGCACAACTTGCCGCGTGCACGGACGACGCGGCGAGTGCCAGCGTGCGGGTAAAGCTCGGCGCCACCCGGACGGCCGTGCGTTCGGACAAGCTCGGCGAGGTGGCAGCGGAGTTTGAAGCTGTTCATAACGTGGAGCGGGCCCGCCAGGTTGGCTCGGTCCACTCGATCATTCCGGCGGCTGAATTGCGCCCGAGCATCATCGCGGCTGTGGAGCGTGGGATGGCCCGAACAGCGGATGCGCTCGGTCACTGAGTCCATTGGACGTTCAGCGCGTGGTTTCCTCGTTGGCGCATACGCGGCGACAGCGTCACGTCCATTCCGCCGCTGCCGCAAGGGTTCCACCCCGCCACTGCAACCGCTATTGCACTCCGCCGCTGCAGCATTCGGATTCTCCGTCGGTCTGTTCGACGCGAAGAGTACCGCCGGCACGGCGTCGAACCCCGGCTACGGGCTGCCATGCACGACAGCCGCCTCGGCGTCCACACGATTCCACGGCGTCCCCTCGCCCAGCGGCCTAGACCGCCGCGGTCCTCGTGCGTATGCTCAGCCGAGGGTGCAAGGCACTTCGCGCCTGGCTGGACGGTTCGCGACATTTGCGCTATTGCGCTCGCGCACAAGAAGGATCAGGCGGGTAGGAGGACAGCTGCGTATGGTCACATACCAATACCGATGTGTCCAGGATGGTGTCTTCGACGTGAGCCTGCCGATGGGCACGGCAGCGCCGCAGTCGCAGTGCCCAGTGTGTAACAACGAGTCAGCGCGGGTCTTCCGCGCGCCGATGCTCTCGCTCGCGCCTCGCGCGTTGGTGGCCGCGATCGACCGCACCGAGAAAACCAGCGATGAGCCCGAAGTGGTGACGTCATTGCCGCCACGTCATGGCCGGACGCGGAGCCCAATGGCGACACAGAACCCGGCTTTGCAGCGCCTGCCGAGACCGTGAGCATCGCCCCGTCGGTGATCTTTCGGGACGGCTCAGGGGTTAGCCGGTAACAGGCTTTCGCGGGGCCGCCGCCAAGCGCGGCGCCGAGAAGAGGAGGTGTGAATCTCCCGAGTCTCTGGTCTTTCGCCTGCGTTTCTGGTCGAGCGACCACAGCTGGTCCAGCGTTAACAATTTGTCAGGAGATCTGTAGAAAGGAATCTCTCGGAATACTCTTGCAGATCTGCGCTATCGCCGGCTCGACATCACCGAGGAGGGCCAACCCATGCGAGGACAAGTGCAAGGTGGCCCGACGCCGATCCTGCTGAGAGATCGTTCGGAAGACGGCGCCGATCTCAACGAGCGAGTCAACGATCCTTGTTGCGGACGTCGAGGCGACGACGAGGGCATCAACCACGTCGGACATCGAGCACCCGGGGCTGGACCTGATGTAGGCGAGCGCGCGCCAGCGATCAACAGAGAGTTGGGTACCGGCCAGCGCGTCCTCGATGCTCGACCCGACGAGGGAAGCCCGCCGGAGCAACGCGAGTATGTCCTCGACCTCTTCCATAAACCGCCTTCGGCAACAAGTCCCCACGTGTCATCAAGCCGTCCCTGGGGAAGCCTCAGCATGCCAGATTGCGCGCCGGAATTCGAGCCTGACACATCCCGATCAAGCGGTTTTCGCGTGGCTCTTGCACTCCCGCGCCACGGTCCGGCGGGCCTGTTCGGGCTCGAATGCCGGGCAGCGGCCGAGCTGGCCGCAGCCGAGATCGATGCTTCCGGCGGAGTCGCAGGACGAACCGTGGACTTTGTGCACGTCGACGCCGGCGGTGATCCGTCGACCGTAGCCGCCAACATCGGCGCACTGCTGAATTCGGGGGCGATCGACGCCGTCACCGGGTGGCATTTGTCGAATGCGCGTCAGGCAATCGCCAAGGTGGTCCGCGGGCGGGTGCCCTACGTGTATGCGGCCGCATACGAAGGCGGTGAGCGATCCGACGGCGTGCTGTGCAGCGGAGAGGTCCCCGGCGATCAGATCGTGGCGTCGCTGCGATGGTTGCGCACAGAACAGCGACTCCGCCGGTGGTTTATTGTGGGCAACGACTACGTCTGGCCGCGAGGCTCTGCCGCGGCAACCCGAATCGGGCTGCGCTACACCGATATTGCAATTCTGGGCGAGGTCTTCCTGCCGTTGGGCACTGAGAGTCCTGCCGCCTGGGAACGGGTGCTCGACGCGCTCGTCTACAGTGGCGCGCAAGGCGTCATAACCCTCCTAGTGGGTTCCGACGCCGTCCGGTTCAACCGGGCCTTTGCGCTCAGGGGGCTTGACGCGACAGTCACCCGGTTCAGTCCATTCACCGACGAGACGGTGATTATCGCGAGTGGCCCCGAAGCGACCGCGAATCTGTTCATCTCGGCAGGCTGGTTCGCCGGCCTCGGGACCGCGTCAGCCGTTGAGTTCTCCACGGGTTTCGCGCGTGCCTTCGACCTGCTCAACGGCGTGGGGCCGATAGGTGAGTCGGTGGCTCCGCCGCCGGGAACGATGGCCGAAACCACTTATTCTGGTGTGCGATTGCTCGCCAGCATCGCCAGCAGCTCGGTGCCTACCGTCCAGGATGCGCGCCGGGCATTCGACGGCTGGGGTTGGGATTCGCCGCACGGGCCCGTCGACCTCGAGCACGGGTCGGCGCGCCACCCCGTGCACCTCGCGGCAGCGCACGGCGTTCAGCTCGATGTCATCGCCCGAGTCCGATAACGCGCCCCTGTTTCGCGAAACTGTCCTCTCCGATGCGTTTCCCACACCAAACGCGCCACTAGCCTCGGTCTCCCCGGCTCCGCGGGTGCCAATGGGTCGATTCCTCGTGCGATGACGGCCATCTTGAAGTAAACCGGTGCGAGATGAAACGCGAAACTCCTTACGAAGTGCCGCCGACGCGCTCGTAGACGGCGGCGAGTGCATCTCGGTCGGGTAGGAGTCTGCTGGCACTTTCGCCCGTGCGCTACGGCGTCCGAGCAGTGTGTGTGAGTACGGGTCTATTCACCGGCCGAGTTGGACATGGGGGCTTGACGCTCGCCGCCGAAAGAGTACGTTCAGACACATTATTCCCATTTGGGAATAATGTGTCTCGAGCGACCACTCATGGTCGAGCGCCCACTAGGCAGTTGGGAGATCTGATGCCGCAGGTAGTGTTTCCACTCGATTCCACGAAGAAGTTCACCGAGCAGCAGATAGTTGGCCACAATCGCTGGCATCCGGACATCCCGGCCCAAGTACAGGTCAAACCTGGTGACTCGTTCCGCGTTCATTGCCGCGAATGGTTCGACGGCGCGATCCACAACGACGACTCAGCCGATGATGTTCTCAACGCGCCGCTGCCGTCTGTGCACGTACTCAGCGGGCCGATCGCCGTGCAGGGCGCCAAGCCCGGCGACCTGCTCATCGTCGACATCCTCGACGTCGGCCCGATCCCGCAGGAGGATTCGGGGCCGCTGGCCGGCCAGGGCTGGGGCTACACCGGCGTGTTCGCTACCAAGAACGGTGGTGGGTTCCTCACCGAGCAATTCCCCGACGCCTACAAGGTGATTTGGGACTTCCAGGGCGGGGTCGCGACCTCGCGCCACGTGCCGGGCGTCTCCTATGTCGGCATTGTGCACCCGGGGCTGATGGGGACCGCGCCCTCGGCCGCCCTACTCGCGAAGTGGAACGCCCGCGAGCAGGCTCTGATCGACACCGATCCGGACCGGGTGCCGCCGCTGGCGCTGCCGCCCCTGCCGGATTCCGCGATCCTCGGCAGTCTCTCCGGCGCGGAATTCAAGCGGGCTGCCGCCGAGGCCGCCCGCACCGCCCCCCCGCGGGAGAACGGCGGCAATCAGGACATCAAGAATTTCACCAAGGGGACCAGGGTGTTCTACCCGGTCTTCGTCGACGGCGCCAACCTCTCGATGGGCGACCTGCACTTCTCGCAGGGAGACGGCGAGATCACGTTCTGCGGCGCCATCGAGATGGGTGGGTTCATCGACCTGCACGTCGACCTGATCAAGGGCGGGATGGAGACCTACGGCGTCGGCGAGAATGCGATCTTCATGCCGGGCACCACCGACCCGCAGTTCAGCCGGTGGCTGGCGTTCTCCGGGACCTCGGTGACGCTCGATGACGTCCAGCACTATCTGGACTCGCACCTGTCCTACCAGCGGGCCTGTCTGCACGCCATCGACTACCTCGAAAAGTTCGGCTACAGCCGTATCCAGGCCTACATGATTCTGGGTTCGGCGCCGATCGAGGGCAGGCTGTCCGGCGTCGTGGACATCCCAAACTCGTGTTCGACGGTCTACATCCCTACAGAGATCTTCGACATCGACGTCCGTCCCTCGGCCAACGGACCCGCGCAGATCGATCCCGGCATGGGTGTGCCGATGTCAAGTGGGGCCTGAACCGGCGTCGGTATCCGATCGGGAGGCGGGGCCGTCGCGGCGGTCCCGTCTGCCTTCCAGGTGGTAGGTCGCGTCCGTGCTGCGTCGCCGGCCCGCGCGGCCAGGGTTTAGAGACTCCCGTAGGCATCGAGACTTTCGTTGATTCAACGGAGGAGGCGGTTATGACGATGGAACATCAAACACCGAGGCAAAGCCCGCTGCGAATGGTGGACGGCACGATGCCGGGGGTGGGCGAGAAGGCGCACAACATCCCCGTGGTGGGATTCTTGGAGTATTGTCTGCGCGGCGTCGGGCAGGTCGTGTTCATGAACAGCCCGATCACCGGACTGTTCATCTTGGTGGCCGCCTGGATCTACGACCCGTGGTTCGGGTTCGCCGGGACGATCGGGGTGGTCGCGTCGACGCTGGCCGCGCACGTGCTGGGTATCGATCGTGACCTCATCCACGCCGGCCTGTACGGATTCAACGGGGTTCTCGTCGGGCTGGGGCTGGGGCTGTTTCTGTCGCCTGCCTGGGACGTACTCGTCATCGTGTGGATCATCGTGCTGAGCGCCGCCTCCTCGGTGCTGATGGGTGCTCTAGCCGCCGTGTTTCTTGGAGCATTGGGGGTGCCCCCATTCACCCTGGCGTTCAACACCATTACCTTGCTGTTCTTGATCACCGGACTGCACGCGGCGCACGGCCGGCTCGCTGTCGGTGTCGAACCCGCGGCACCGGTGTCCGGCGGGGCGGGCGTCCAAACCGCCCTGCGGCCCGGTGCTGACGCCGCGGGGAACACCGATGCGATGGCGATCGTGAACGCGGTTTTCCGCGGTATCGGCCAGCTGTTCTTCCTCAACAGCATCCTGGCTGGCGTCCTGATCATCATCGGGATCGCGTTCTGCTCCAGGATCGCCGCCGGTTTCGCCCTGGTCGGTTCGATTGTCGGCATGCTGACCGGCATGGCGCTCGGCGCCGACGGCGCGGCGATCTACAACGGACTATGGGGCTTCAACTCATTCGACGCGGCGCTCGCGATCGCCGGCGTGTTCTACGTGTTGACCTGGCGCTCAGCCTTGTTGGGCATCGCGTGTGCGGCATTCACCGCATTGCTCTTCGGCGCGATCGCCTCGTTCTTCGGACCGTGGGGCCTGCCCGCGTTGACGCTGCCCTTCTGCTTCGGAACGTTGGCCTTTGTGCTCCTGAAGGACGCGTCGCGCAACTTCACCTGGGTGCCGCCGGCCGAGGTCGTCACTCCCGAGGAACACCTGCATCGGGCGCGCAATCTCCCCGACAGCACTGGCGCGGCGGGTGACGCGGAGCCTCGGGGATCAGAAACTGCGTGAGATAACCGTCCGGCGGCGCCGATGCGTCGGCGTGGTCGAATGCGCGATCTCGGCAGGAGGCGTGATTGCACCGAGAGAGCTGGCAGAGCCGGACGGGGTGACGACCGGAAACTCGGCAGCTCGCGGGAGCACTGCGCTGAGGGCCGGTTCGAACACCACCCGCACGGTGTCACCGGGCAACGGCGCCGGGCAGCCGATCGGCACCTGAGCAAGCAGCGACACCGCGCCTTCGAGCGCGAGCACGCGATGACCGGGCCCGGGGGTGACACGCGTGACCCGCACCGGAAGGCCGGTGCGATCGGCGTAGATCAGGCGCACGCCGCAGGCGAACACCGCCACCGTGGCCGCACCGACCGGTCCCCGGTGCACGAGCCCGGTCGGGGCGCCGCCTACCAACACCGCGCCGTCTAGCCGCACCGTCGCGTCCACCAGATTGTCGTAGCCGACCAGCGCGGCGACACTCGCGTCAGCGGGCCGGAGGGTCAGGGCGTCGGAGGCGCCGACCTGGTGCACCCGGCCGTCCACGAGTACGACGACCCGGTCGGCGAACCGCAGCGCCTCCTCCGCCCGGTGCGACACATGCACGACCGTGCTGGTGCGGTCTGCCAGCGCCTGCTCGAGATCGGCGAAGAAGGCCGATCGGGTCGCAGCGTCCAGGCCGGCGGCCGGTTCGTCCAGCAGCAGCACCGACGGGTCGAGCGCCAGCGCCCGGGCGAGGTTGACCCGCTGCTGCTCGCCTCCGGACAGCGCCTGCGCCGGACGATCGGCAAGATGCGCGACCCGTAGCCTCTCCAGGGCCGCCGTCGCCACTCGGGCGCGTTCCAAGCGCGGCACCTTCCGCCAGCGCAGCGGCAGCTCGACATTGCGCCGCACCGAGGTGCTCAGCAGTCCGGGCTGCTGAGTCGCATAGGCCACCCGCCGGCGCAGCTCCACCCCGCCGCGGGCCGTGCTGACGCCGTCCAGCGTGACTGTGCCGGAGGCCGGGCGGTCCACACCGGCGAGCAGCCGCAGCAAGGTGGTCTTGCCCGCGCCGTTAGGGCCGAGCACCGATACATGCTCACCGTCGCAGACGTCGAGGTCATCGACCCGAAGGATCTCGCGGCCGCCACGGATCTGTCGCACCTGGCGCAGGCTCAGGTCCGCGCCCACGACGCCCCCCGATGCTGCACCGAGGCCAGCAGCCCGTTGACTAGGAAGGCTAGCGTGACCAGGATCGCGCCGTAGATGAGCGCGGGCATGAACTCCCCGCGACTGACGTGTTCCACGATCGCGGTCGTCATCACCTGGGTGTGCCGGTGGATGTTGCCACCGACGATGGTTGCGGCGCCGACTTCCGAGATCGCGTGCCCGAATCCGGCCATCGCCGCCGCGAGCAGCAGGACCCTGGCTTCGATCCACATCCGCAACACCATCTGGGCCCAGTTGGCTCCGAGCGCGCGCAGCTGATCGGGAAGGGCGGCCGGAAGCAACTGCATCGCGGCCATCGTGATCCCGGTGATCAAAGGGGTGGCGATGAGCACCTGCGCGACGATCATGCCTTGCACTGTGTAGATCAGGCCGAGGTCCCCGAGGGGTCCGCTGCGCCAGAGCAGCAGCGCGACGACGAGCCCGACGACGACCGTCGGCACCGCCATCCCGGTGTTGACGACCGCGGTCATCAGCCGCCGCCCCGGCAGTCGGGCCAGGGCGAGTATGGTGCCCAGCCCGATACCGATCACCGCTGCGATCAGCGTCGCCGTGACCGACACGAATGCCGACCGCGCCAGGACTTCGTAGATGGGCTCGGCCATCGGCTCACGACCTCAACTCGGCGCGTCGGGGAAGAACAGCGGCTGACCGTACTCCTCGACACCGAAGTGGGCGATTGTCTGCTGCACCGGCGCGGATCGGATCCACTGCGAGAACTCCTCGGCGCAGGCGACGTTGGTGGTGCCACGGTGGTCCACGACGATCACGTGATAGGGATTCTGCAGGTCGGGTGATCCCTGGAACTCGATCTTGGACTGCAGATTGTGGGTCGCGAGGAAGGTGCCGCGGTCGCTCAGCGTGTAGGCCTGCTTCTGGCTGGCGATGGTCAATGTCTCGCCCATCCCCTGTCCGGTCTCGATGTACCAGGAACCCGATGGCTTGATGCCGGCCGCCTCCCACAGGCTCAGCTCCTTCGCGTTCGTGCCGGAGTTGTCGGCCCGGGACGCGAACGGCGCCTGTTGCTGCGCGATGAGCCCCATCGCCTCCGCGGCCTGTTTGGCCGCGCCGACATGGGCGGGGTCGTCCGGCGGACCGACCAGCACGAAGTCGTTGTGCATTACCGGCTCTCGGCTGGAGCCGTGGCCCCCGGCCATGAACTTTTCCTCGGCCTGCGGCGAGTGCACCAGAAGCACGTCGGCGTCGCCGCTTTCGCCCATTGCCATCGCCTGCCCGGAGCCGACCGCGACGGTCTTCGGCACGCAGCCCGAGTTCTGCTCGAACGTGGGCAGGATCGCATCGAGCAACCCGGAGTCCTGGGTGCTCGTCGTGGTGGCCAGAATCATGTCCCCGGTGGCCTCGGCGGCCCCTTCCGCGTCACGGGGCCGCTCGCTGCCGCACCCAGCTGTGACCAGCAGGCCCGCCGCGACGAGCAGACCCGCCATCCGCAACTGTGCCGGCCGGCTCATGCAGTCGCCTCGCAGGCTCGGCCTCCGCATTCCGTGCAGATGATTCGCTCGCAAGCTTCGCTTACTCATGCCGCCACCCGGGACTCGCCGCTGCGGCTCAGCTCGTAGCCGCTTAGCCGGGACACCCGCTGGTGCACCGAGGTGGAGGCGAGTACGTCGAGCAAGGGGGCGAGCAGCCCTACCGCCCGCGGGCTGACCGCGAGCTCGAAGTCCTCCCACTCCACCGGGAGGAAGTCCGCGTCGACCGCTTCGGCCACCGCGCGAACGGCCAGCCCCGCGTCGACCGCGCCGACGGCCACCGCCACAGCGACGCCTAAGTGGGAATCGCACAGCTCGCTCTCCGGCGCGGGGACGGCACCAGCTTCCAGCAGCAGCCGGTTCAGCAGCAGCCGCGACCCGGTACCGGACGGGCGCCAGGCGAGCCGAACGCCGTCGAGGTCGGCCGTGGCGCGGATGCCCAACGGGTTACCCTTCGGCACCACGATGCCCTGCTCGCGCCTCCACAGATGCACCAGTCGGGCGGGCTCGCCGCCGAGCACCCGGCGCGCGAACACGTCGTTGTACCGGCCGGTGCGGGCATCACGCAGGTGTACCGCCGCGGCGTCGACCGTCCCCTGAGCGAGCATCCCCAGCCCGGCCACGCTGCCGCGGCCACCGAGGGCCCGCTCGACGCCTCCGCCGGCTGCGGATAGCAGCAGATCAAGAGCGGGGTCATCGCTGCCCGACAGCCGGAGCACGCCTTGGCGGGAACCCATCATCAGGGCTGCGGCGACACCGTCGCCAGCCACCACCGTGCGCGACCTGGGCGCACCGACGATCACCCCGGCGTCGCGCAGGATGCCGTGTGCCCGCGCGGCAGTGCCGGGCGCACAGCCCAGCTGCCGGGCGAGCGCGCGGACTGTGGGCACCGAATCGCCGGGATCCAGCCGGCCGGCGAGGACGTCGGCCGCGATCGCCTCGGCGACCTCCTGTGCCCTCTGTATCATCCGCACAGGGTACAGATCACCGGATCCGGCGACCAGTCTCCTCCGTGCCGTAGCCACCGAGCCGGCGCACCGAGGCTTGGAACTCCGGAGAATCCAGCAGCTGCCACAGCGGGGCGAGCAGTGGATCGGTCAGGGTCGCCGCCTCGACCACCAGGTCGTAGGGCTCCTGCACCATCGGCACGAAGTCCAGCCCGAACGCCCGCGCGGCCGCGAGGATGCCTAGCCCGCAGTCGGCGCGCCCGGCCGCGACCGCCGCGGCGACCGCCAGGTGGGTGGGCTCCTCGCGCTCGTAGCCGTGGACCGTGACCGGGTCGATCCCGAGCCGCCGCAGCTCCTGGTCGAGCAGCATCCGGGTGCCGGCGCCACGTTGCCGGTTCACGTAGGAGAGCTCGCCGCTTGCCAGGTCCGCGATCCCGGTCACGCCGCGCGGATTCCCTGAAGGGATGATCAGGCCCTGGTCGCGATGCACCAGCCGGACCACGGCCAAGTCCCGGTCGCCCATCATCTCGTTGAGGTAGGGCAGGGTGTACTCCCCGGTCGCCGGGTGCAGCAGGTGCGAGCCGGCGAGGTGGCACAGCCCGTCGCGCAACGCCACCAGCCCGCCGAGTGAGCCGACGTTGGTCGAGACCAGGCTCAATGTCGGATCGGACGACCGTAGCGCCGTCGCCGCCAGGTCGAGCACCAGGTCGTGCGACCCGATCGCGACGATCGTGCGCTCGATCTCCGGTAACCGCCGCAGCAGCTGCACCGACACCTCCTCACCCGCATGGTGCCCCTCAACGCCGGCCGGGACCAGCAGCAGCCCGTCCGCGCGCACCAGCGAGGTCAGCACCCCGGCACCGCGGGGCAACGGCGACGCCACCACCCGGCCACCCACCGATCCGAGCCGCACCCGCACCCAGTCATCCATCCCCACCACGGAGGGAAGCTTGCGCGCGAGCCGGGCAGGCGTCTCCGGCCGATGCGGCGGCGGCGCACCCTCCAGCCCCGCTAGCAGCGGCGCGACGAAAATGTCGAACGTCAGGGCGGCCGAGACCGGGTAACCGGGTGCCCCCACCACCGGAGTCGCCTCGACGGCGCCCAACACCACCGGGTGGCCAGGTCGGACCGCGACCCCGTGTACCGCGAGCACGCCGAGTTCCGCCACGATGCGGGCCGTGTAGTCGTCGCGTCCTGCGCTGGAACCGGCGACCACGATCACCAGGTCCGCGCCCGCGGCAGCCTTCCGCACCGCAGCGCTGATCTGCCCCACCACGTCGGGCTGGATCGGCGTCGCCCACGCCTCGCAGCCTGCCTCTTGGGCCTGCGCGACCAGCATCAGCGAGTTGGTGTCGAGGATCTCGCCCAGCTGCGGCGGCGACCCGACCGGCACAATCTCGTCCCCGGTGGGGATCACGACCACCCGCGGTTTCCGGCGTACCTGCAGCTCGGTCGCGCCCGCAGCGGCTGCGGCGGCGACGTCGACGGGGCGCAGCCGGTGCCCCTCCGGCAGCAGCAGCTCGCCGGCGCTGACATCCTCGCCGATCGAACGCACGTGCTGGTATGGCGGGACCGCGGCCAGGATCTCCGCGGCCACTTCGCCTGATGTCGCCGGCCCCGCGGCTCCGGTCACGTAGTGCACGTGCTCGCGCATCACCACCGCGTCGAACCCGTCCGGCATAGGGTCGCCGGTGTCGACCACCTTGTAGTTGCCGGGTTGGAGTTGCAGCGGTGTGGTGGGAGAGGCGCCAGCGGTGTCCCGGGCGACTACGGCGATGCCGTCCATCGCGGCAACGTCACCGACCGGCGAGGAACGAGTCGCCCAGACCGGCTCGGCGGTGACCCGGCCGACCGCCTCGGCCAGCGCCACGGTGACGGCCCCTACCCGCGCGGGACAGCCGGCGGCGGCGCAGGCGTCCAGCCACGACCGCATTGCGGTGTCGGCGGGTACGTCGCTGATGAAGGGGCTGTTGTCCGGCGCGGCCGGACTCGACGGGTCGTGCACGGGTGGTCAACCTACCTGTACATCGTCACGGTTACGGCCGACCCCGCGTCGAGACCCGTGGCGGCCTCGGGGATCACGACGTAGCCGTCGGCGCTGGTAAGCAGGGACAGCAGCGCCGAGAACCCGAACAGCGGTGTCGCGATGCGCTCGGGCCCGTCGCTCAGCCGCACCTGTACCACGTCGAGGCGGCCCGCAGCCGAGGCGACCTCGCGGGACAGCGCCGCCGTGGTGGTCGGCTCCGGGGGAGTGACGGTGATCCCGGCGACGCGGCGCAGCACAGGCAGCCCGACCATCCGGAACACCACCAGGGCCGACAACGGGTTGCCGGGCAGCCCGATCACCGGCACTCCGTCGCACTCCGCCAGCAGCGTCGGCTTGCCCGGCTTGATCGCCAGCCCGTGGCAGTAGACGCCGGGTGCACCCAACGACTCCACCGCCTCGGCGGTCTGGTCACGGGCACCGACCGACGACCCGGCTGAGACCACCACCAGGTCGCAGTCGTGCAGCGCGGCCTGCAGGGTCTTGGCGAGCGCCTCGGCGTCGTCGGTCACGATCCCGCGCGGCGATGGCTCGCCGCCTGCCTCGGTGACCATCGCGGCCAGCGCCGAGGCGGTGGCGTCGCGTACCTGACCGGAGCTCAGGCGCTCGGTATCGGGTGGCACCACCTCGTCGCCGGTGGACACGATCGCCACCCGCGGGCGGGCGTGGACCGCCACTTCGGTGACGCCGGCGGCGGCGAGCATGCCGATGTCCTGGGCGCGCAGCGGCCGACCGGCGGGCGCGATCTCAGCGCCGACCGCGACGTCCTCGTCGGCTCGCACGACACCCTCGCCCACGGCGACCGGCCGGGTCATCTCGATCACGCCGGGCATGGTGACCTGGGTGTACTCCACCATGACCACCGCGTCGGCATCGGCGGGGATTGCCGCTCCGGTCGGGATCTGCACCGCAGTTCCGGAGCGCACGGCGATGTCGGCGGCGGCACCCATCCGCACCGCCCCGGCGAGGTCGAGGTACGCCGGAAGGGAGTCGCTGGCGCCGTAGGTGTCGGCGGCGCGCACCGCGTAGCCGTCCACGGTCGACCGAGCGAAGCCGGGCAGCGCCGAACCCGACACTACCGACGAGACCGGCACCCGGCCGAGGGCCGCTTCGCGGGGAACCGTCTCTATGCGGGTACGTCGCGACGGCCGGAACCCGGCCAGCGCCTGCGACACCGATTGGGCCGTGAAGAACTCCCGTCCCGTCACCCGAACCTCACTGATCCGGTGACTGCCGCGGCTGCGGGCGCGCCACGGCGCCACCTCGCTGCCGTCCCAACACGCTGACCACCGGGCCCAGCGCCACCTGGCCCAGACCGCAGATCGACGTCTTGCGCATGGTCAGCTCCAGCTCCAGCAGCCGGGCCCGTCGACCCTCGTCGAGCTCGCCGCCGGCCCGCAGGGTATCGGTGAGCAGGTCGTGAGCCTTGGTGGAGCCGACCCGGCACGGCACGCACTTGCCGCACGACTCGTTGCGGAAGAAGCGCAGTACATTCGTGGCCGCCGCGAGCGAGTCGGTGCCCGCGGCGATCACCACCACCGCGCCCGAGCCCAGCATCGAGCCGGCCTCGGCGAGCGCGCCGAAGTCGAGCGGCACGTCGAGGTGATCCGGGCCGAGGAAGTTCGACGAGGCGCCGCCGGGCTGCACCGACTCGAGGGCCGCCCCGCCGGCCACCCCGCCGGCGAGGTCGAGCAGGTCGCGGATGGTGGTGCCCATCGGCACGCAGTAAACGCCGGGACGCTCCACGTGACCGGACACGGCGAAGAACTTCAACCCGTCGCTGTCGCCCAAGCCCTGGTCCTGCCACCACTGCGCACCGCGGGAGACGATGATGGGTACGTCGGCGAAGGTTTCGACCGAGTTCATCAGCGTGGGCCGGCCCCACAGACCCCAGACGCCGGGGAACGGCGGCTTATTGCGCGGCTCGCCCCGATGCCCCTCCATACACTCGATCAGCGCGGTCTCCTCGCCGAGGATGTACCCACCCGGCGAGGTGAAGATGTCGAGGCTCAGCCGGCGGCCGCTGCCCAACACGTCGTCTCCGATCAGGCCCTGCTCGCGCAGATTCTCGATCTCGCCGTGCAGCACCGCCTCCTCCGGGCCGTACTCGTGCCGGATGAAGACCCAGCCCTCCTCGGCGCCGGTGACGACCATGCCCATCAGCAGGCCCTCGAGTACCAGGTGCGGCTGCTCGGCGAGCAGCTGGCGGTCCTTGAAGGTTCCCGGCTCGGACTCGTCGGCGTTGCAGATGGCGTACTTGATGCCGCTGCCGTCGACGGCCTCTTCGCCGCGAACCAGCTCCCACTTCTTGCCGGTCGGGAAGCCCGCCCCGCCCATCCCGCGCAGGCCGGAGGCCTGCAGGTTGTCGATCACCTGCTGCGGGGTGATCTCCCCAGACAGCAGGGCACGCAGGGCCTGGTAGCGCGGCTCGCCAGAGCCATAGGGGTCGTTGGGCCAGCCGCCCTCCGGGCCATAGTCCACCACGGCGCCGAGGTCGTTGTCGCCGCTGCGCTTGGCGTCGACCAGCGTGTCGACGTCGTCGAGCCGGACAGGCTGTTCGTCGACGGTGGCCGCCGGCGCGATGTCGCACCGGCCGGGGCAGGAGATCTCCACCACCTCCACGTCACCGGCATCGCCGTACTGCTCGTGCAACTGCGCGATCCGGTCCTCCGCGCCGTGCAGCCAGCAGGTGAGGTCGTGGCAGACCCGGACGGTGACGCCTGTGGGCGGCTCGGTGCGAAAGTGCGGATAGAAGGACACCAGACCCTGGATCTCGTAGAGCGGCCGCCTCTGCTCCCGCGCCAGCGCCTCCAGTTCCTCGCGCGGCAGCCAGCCGAGGCGCCCCTGGATCTCGATCAGCATCGGGATCAGGCTCGGACCCCGGAACTTACCCGCACGCGCTTCGACGCCCGGTACGGCCGGCTGCTGGTTAGCCGTGACTGTCAACGTGCGGAACCTCCGACCAACGCGCTCTCGCGGTCGCCCGCCGGGGCGATGCGGACCGCACAGAACTTGAACTCTGGAATCTTGCCGAACGGGTCGATCTCGTCGATCGTGAGCAGGTTGGCCGCGGCCTCCCGGAAGTGGAACGGGATGAACACGTTCCCACGCGCTTCGCGGTGGGAGACCTTCACATGCAGCACGATCGTGCCCCGACGGGAGGAGACTCGGGCCAGCTCGCCGTCGACGAGACCTCGCTCGGCCGCGTCCTCGGGGTTGACGTAGACCTCCGCGCGCGGCGAGATCGAGTCCAGCGCGAAGGAGCGGCGGGTCATCGACCCGGTATGCCAGTGCTCCAGCAGTCGTCCGGTATTGAGCACGAACGGGAACTCCTCGTCGGGCAGCTCCTTGCCCGGCAACCACTCCGCCGGCACCAGGTGGGCGAGCCCGTCGTCGGTGTTGAACCGCTCGTCGAACAGCACCACGGTGCCGTCGCTGTGGTCTGTGTCCTCGATCGGGTACAGCTTGCCGTACGAGCCGAGGTTGTCGTGGCTGAGGTTGGCGTAGTCCGGCATCAACGGCACCATCTCGTTGAAGATCTCGCTCGGCGAGGAGTAGTTCCAGTCCAGCCCCAGCCGGCGGGCGATGTCCTGGACGATCTCCCAGTCGACCCGGGCATCACCGGGCGGGTCGAACACCTTGCGGCCGAGCTGCACCCGCCGGTCGGTGTTGGTGTAGGTACCGTCCTTCTCCAGATACGACGAGGCCGGCAGGACCACGTCGGCGAACTCCGCGGTCTCGGTGAGGAAGATGTCCTGCACCACCAGGAAGTCCAGCTTGGACAGCGCCTTGCGGACCTTGTT
>CAWEKA010000019.1:0-82630 GCA_963809515.1 uncultured Actinomycetota bacterium | reverse complement strand
ATGGTGACCACGTGCGGGAAGGCGTCCCGGAAAAACCCGGAGATCCGCACGGTGACGTCGATGCGCGGCCTTCCGAGTTCGGCGAGGGAGATGGGTTCGAGGTCGACAACGCGGCGTGATGCGTCGTCCCATACCGGTCGAACACCTAGCAGCGCAAGCACTTCGGCGATATCGTCGCCCGACGTTCGCATCGCCGACGTGCCCCAAACGGACAACCCGACCGATCGCGGCCAGCTGCCGTGGTCCTCGCGGTACCGGTTGAGCAGCGACTCGGCCATCGCACTGCCGGTTTCCCAAGCCAGCCGCGACGGCACGGCCTTGGGGTCGACGGAGTAGAAATTGCGCCCGGTCGGCAGCACGTTGACCAAGCCCCGCAGCGGCGAGCCCGACGGTCCGGCGGCGATGAACCGACCGTCCAGGGCCCGCAGGATCTGATGGATCTCCCCCGAGGTGCCTGCCAGCCGGGGCACCACTTCGGTGCACGCGAAGCGCAGGATCGCTGCGACGTCGCGGTCATCGGTCAGATTGTCGACCGCGGCAGGGTCCCAGTCGGCCTGCTGCAGCTCGGCAAGCAGTGCGCGAGCGCGGGTTTCGGCCTCGTCGACCGCGGCGCGTTCGTCGCTGCCGTCCTCGGCGAGGCCGAGCGCCTGCCGAAGGCCCGGGACCGTCTGCTCGCCGCCGAACAGCTGGCGCGCCCGCAGGATGGCCAGCACCAGGTCGAGCTCGGGCTCGTCGGACGGCGCCTGGCCGAGTATGTGGAGCCCGTCGCGGATCTGCACATCCTTGATCTCGCACAGCCAGCCGTCGACGTGCAGCAGCATGTCGTCGAACGAATCGTCTTCGGGACGTTCGGCCAGACCGAGGTCGCGGTCCATCTCGGCGGCGCGCATCAGCGTCCAGATCTGCTGACGGATCGCGGGCAGCTTGCCCGGGTCGAGCGCCGCGATGTTGGCGTGCTCGTCGAGCAACTGCTCCAATCGCGCGATGTCGCCGTAGGTTTCGGCGCGGGCCATCGGCGGGATGAGGTGGTCGACCAGTGTGGCGTGCGCACGCCGCTTGGCCTGGGTGCCCTCCCCCGGGTCGTTGACGAGGAACGGGTAGATCAGCGGCAGACTGCCGAGCGCCGCATCGGAACCGCACGCCGCGGACATGCCGAGCGTCTTGCCGGGCAGCCACTCCAGATTCCCGTGCTTGCCGAGGTGGACGATCGCGTCGGCGCCAAAGTCGTTGTCCAACCAGTGGTATGCCGCCAAGTAGTGGTGACTCGGCGGTAGGTCCGGGTCGTGGTAGATCGCGACCGGGTTTTCCCCAAACCCCCGTGGCGGCTGCACCATCAGGACGACGTTGTCCGCCTGCATCGCGGCGATGACGATCTCACCGTCCGGATCGCTGGTGCGGTCAACGAACAGGTCACCAGGGGCGGAACCCCAGTGCCGTTCGACCGCCTCGGTGAGCTCGGCGGGCAGCGTGGTGAACCAGGCGCGATAGTCCTTGGCCGACAGTCGAATCGGATTACCGGCCAGGTGTTCCTCGGTGAGCCAGTCTTTGTCCTGACCGCCGCGTTCGATCAGCGCGTGAATCAAGGCGTCGCCGTCCTGCGCGTCGACACCGGGGATGTCGCCGATCTGATAGCCGGCATCACGCATGGCCCGCAGCAGGGCGACCGCGCTCGCCGGGGTGTCGAGCCCGACCGCGTTGCCGATGCGGGCGTGCTTGGTCGGATACGCCGAGAACACGACGGCGATGCGCTTGTCCTGCGGCGCAACGGCGCGCAGTCGGGCGTGTCGGACGGCGAGGCCTGCCACGCGGGCGCAGCGCTCGGGATCGGCGACGTAGGAGATCAGGCCCTCGTCGTCGATCTCCTTGAAGGAGAACGGAACAGTGATGATCCGCCCGTCGAACTCCGGCACCGCCACCTGGGTCGCGACGTCGAGCGGGCTGAGGCCGTCGTCGTTGTCGTGCCACTGTGACCGCGAACTGGTCAGGCACAGCCCCTGCAGGATCGGAATGTCCAGCGCGGCAAGGTGCGCCACGTTCCAGGTGTCATCGCTACCGCCCGCGGTCACGGTGGCAGGAACCGCACCGCCGGCGGCGAGCACGGTGGTCACCATCGCGTCGGCCGACGTCAAAAGGTCGAGCATGTCGGGCTCGGCGGTTCGCAGCGAGGCGCAGTAGACCGGCAGTGCTCGCCCACCGGCATCTTCGATTGCGCTGCAGAGCTTTTCGATGTAGCGGGTGTTGCCCGCGAGTTGCTGAGCCCGGTAGAACAGCACGGCGATCGTCGGGCCGTCGACACCCCTTGACGCGCGTTCGAGGACACCCCAGTTCGGGATGATCGCGGGCGGTGCGAAACCGAATCCCGTCATCAGGACGGTGTCGCAGAGAAATGTGTGCAGTTGGCGGAGGTTTTCCATGCCGCCCTGGGCCAGATAGATGTGTGCCTGCACGGCCACGCCTGCCGGGACGGTCGAGTGGCTCATCAGGTCGGCGTCGGGTGCCTGTTCCCCGCTGACCACCACGGTCGGCACGCCGCTGCCGACCACGGTGTCGATGCCGTCCTGCCAGGACCGGTAGCCACCCAGGATCCGCACCACGACGAGATCCGCCCCGGCGAGTTGTTCGGTGAGCTCACCGTCGACGAGCCGGGACGGGTTGGCCCACCGATACTGCGCACCGCTCGAACGGGCGGTGATCAGGTCCGTGTCGGACGTCGACAGCAACAGGATGGTGGGCTCTGGCACCCACCATTCCTATCGCAGAGGACGGTCAGTCGCCGAAGCGGCCGTGCCAGGTCTGCGGATAGGGCAGCCCGGTCGCCGCGACGAGGAGAACGAGTACAGCGCTGAAAGCGATCAAGGAGAACATCGTCGGTCCTTCCGTACGTTGTTACACACACGTGTAACTGTGAGAACCGTACGACGAAACCGGTCGGTAACCACCCACATGTGCTTCACGGAACTACCAGGTCAAGTATGTGACGCCGGTCACAACGGGTTCCGTTCCCGCTGCGCCGAACCCTGGCGCGTGACAGCCTCGACCGTCAGCTTGGGCACATGGATGTGGTGAAACTCGGCGCCCGCATCGGCGCCCGCATCGACGGCGTCCGCCTTGCCGGCGACCTGGACGCGTCGACCGCCGCGGAGATCAACGCGGCGCTGCTCGAACACAAGGTGATCTTTTTCCGCGAACAGCATGACCTGGACGACGACGGTCAACTGGCGTTCGCGCGCAGGCTGGGCACGCCGACGAGTGCGCACCCGACGGTGACATCGCGCGGGACCCGCCTGCTGCCCATCGATTCGCGCTACGACAAGGCCAACAGCTGGCACACCGATGTCACGTTCGTCGACCGGATTCCCAAGGCGTCGTTGCTGCGGGCGATCACGCTGCCTGCATACGGCGGCACGACCACCTGGGCATCGACCGAAGCGGCCTACGACCAGCTGCCTGAGCCACTGCGCGCGCTGGCCGAGAGCCTCTGGGCCGTACACACCAACCTCTACGACTACGCTTCCCCGCGCGACTTCACCACGGAGGAACGCCAGTACCGCGACGAATTCGTCTCCGACTACTACGAGACCGAGCACCCGGTGGTCCGGGTCCATCCCGAAACGGGACGGCGGGTGCTGCTGCTCGGTCAGTTCGTCAAGCGGTTCGTCGGGCTGGGCGCAGGCGAGTCGGCGACGTTGTTCGACCTGCTGCAGGCGCGAATCACCAAGCTGGAGAACACCATTCGGTGGAGCTGGCAGCCCGGTGACCTCGCGATCTGGGACAACCGTGCGACGCAGCACTACGCCGTTGCCGACTACGACGACCAGTTCCGCATGCTGAACCGGGTCACATTGGCCGGTGACATTCCGACCGACGTCAGCGGCCAGCGCAGCCGGGTGATCGCCGGTGACGCCTCGCAGTACTCAGACGTCGTGGACCCGGTACCGCTGGCCAGCTGACGGGTCAGCGGTCGGATATCCCCCACCGCGTGGCCCACGACTGCGAATAGCCGGTGCCGGTGAGCATGCCGAGTAGAACCATGACCGCCGCGAAAACGATTAGTGCGAACATCACGTTCCTTCCAATTGAGCCAATTGAGGACTGCCAGGCCGCTAGAGCCTGTCCATCTCCCGCGACATCGCGGCGCCCTCCAGATAGGTGAAGCGCTGCGGGTAATGCTTCGGTGCGTGCGACTTCTCGGGCCGCGCGAACATCGCGCGCACCTTCGATGAGAGCTCCGCAGCGACGTTGCGGTGTCGCGCAGGTGCCGGTGCGAGCGCCGCCGCCGAGCCGAACAGCACCTGCTGTTCGGTGATCAATGCAGCGGTGCCGGTCGACTGCTCGACCGCGGGCGCCGGCGCGCTCTCGGTTTTCGGTGCCTCGTTGTTCTGGTTTTTCGTCCCAGCCTTGGTGTCCAGCGTGGTCATTTCGGTAACTCCAAACCGCCCCAGTGTCCCGTGCTCTACTGCCGCGGGCTCCTCATGATTGGAAAGCTAATTTCGGCGGGTTATTGACGCACGCGTAGTCCACTACTCCAGTTCGGTGAACGGCGCTGCGCGTACCGTGAGCGTGATGGCCCGAGCCCGTGACCAGGACGCATGCCCCGGCGCACTCCATGTGCATCGGGCCGCCGACGGTGCGCTGGCCCGGGTGCGGCTGCCGGGCGGCGCGATCGATCCCGGGCAGCTCGAGGCGCTCGCACATGCGGCGACCGGGTTCGGCTCCCCTGCCATGGAGCTGACGTCGCGGGGCAACATCCAGATCCGCGGCATCACCGACACCGACGCAGTCGCCGAAGCCGTCGCGGCCGCCGGGTTGCTGCCGTCGCCGACACACGAGCGGGTGCGAAACATCGTCGCCTCACCGCTGTCCGGCCGGGTCGGCGGCATCACCGACGTTCGAGAGTGGGTGCACCGGCTGGACGACGCGATCCTCGCCGAGCCCGCTCTCGCCGCACTGCCCGGCCGGTTCTGGTTCAGCATCGACGACGGCCGCGGCGACGTATCCGGCCTGGCCGCCGACGTCGGCGCGCATGCGACGGGCGAGTCCGTCGCGGTACTGCTGGGCGGTCGCGACACCGGCGTTCGAGTCGCGCCGGCAGACGTCGTGCCGACGCTGATATCGATTGCGCGCCGCTTCGTCGACGTCCGAGATAATGCTTGGCGCACAGCGGAGCTCGCCGACACGTCGGTGTTGATCCAGGGGCTTGCCCGCTCCGCCGAGCCGGGCGCGACCCGGCCACCGGTCGACCGACCGCCGGTGGGTTGGATCGGCCAGGACGATGGCCGCGTTGCGCTGGGTGCGGCTGTGCCGCTTGGCGTTCTGCAGGCGCGGGTCGCCGAATACCTGGCGGCCATCGGCGCCCCGATGATCATCACGCCATGGCGCTCGCTGCTCGTCTGCGACCTCGACGACGGCGTCGCGGACGCCGCGCTGCGGGTGCTCGCACCGATGGGCCTGGTGTTCGACGAGGGCTCGCCGTGGCTCGACGTGAGCGCCTGCACAGGGAGCCCCGGCTGCGAGCACTCCGCGGCCGACGTCCGCGCGGACGCGACCCTCGCTGTCGCGGAGCCCAGCACGGTTCATCGGCACTTCGTCGGGTGCGAACGAGCCTGCGGCAGCCCACAGGTCGGCGAGGTCCTGATCGCCACCGGAGACGGATACGTGCTGCGCACGGCGCCTGCGTAGGGTGAGCGGGTGCTCGACTACATCCGCGACGCCGCCGAGATTTATCGGCAGTCGTTCGCGACGATCCGCGCGGAGGCCGATCTCTCGCGATTCCCTGACGGCGTCGCCCGCGTGGTCGTGCGCTTGATCCACACGTGCGGCCAGATCGATGTCTCCCAGCACGTCGCCTACAGCGAGGACGTGGTCGCCAAGACGCATGCCGCGCTTGCCGCGGGCGCGCCGGTGTTGTGCGATTCCTCGATGGTGGCGGCCGGGATCACCCGGTCCCGGCTGCCCGCCGACAACGAGGTGGTGTCGCTGGTGGCCGACGACAGGGCCGCCGAGCTGGCCGCCCGGCTCGGCACCACCCGCTCGGCGGCGGCCGTGCAGCTGTGGGCCGACCGACTCGGCGGCGCGGTGCTGGCCATCGGCAACGCGCCGACCGCGCTGTTTCGGCTGCTGGAACTCGTCGACGACGGCGCACCCACTCCGGCGGCCGTGCTCGGCGGCCCGGTCGGCTTCGTCGGGTCGGCCCAGTCCAAGCAGGAGCTCGTCGACCGACCGCGCGGCATGTCCTATCTCGTGGTCACCGGTCGCCGCGGCGGCAGCGCGATGGCCGCCGCCGCCGTCAACGCGATCGCAAGCAGCGCAGAATGACCGACCACGGAACGCTGTGGGGTGTCGGGCTGGGTCCAGGCGACCCGGAACTCGTGACGGTCAAGGCCGCTCGGGTGATCGCACAAGCCGACGTCGTCGCGTACCACAGCGCCAGGCATGGGCGCAGCATCGCTCGCGGCATCGCCGAGCCCTATCTGCGTCCCGGCCAGATCGAGGAACATCTGGTCTACCCGGTCACCACCGAGACCACCGACCATCCAGGCGGCTACGCAGGCGCGATGGAGGACTTCTATCGCGAGGCCGCAGAGCGCATCGCCGCCCATCTGGAGGCGGGCCGAGACGTCGCACTGCTCGCCGAGGGCGATCCGCTGTTCTACAGCTCCTATATGCACATGCACACCCGGCTGACCGCGCGCTTCGACGCGGTGATCGTGCCGGGTGTGACATCGGTCAGCGCGGCGTCGGCTGCGACCGGCACTCCCCTCGTCCAAGGCGACGAGGTGCTGACGATCATCCCGGGCACCCTGCCCGTCGACGAACTCAAGCGCAGGCTGGCCGACACCGACGCCGCAGTGGTCTTGAAACTGGGACGGTCGTATCCCGCTGTGCGGGAAGCACTTTCATCGGCAGGGCGGCTCGATGAGGCATACTACGTGGAGCGGGCCAGCACACCGCAGCAACGAGTGCTGTCCGCGGCCGACGTCGACGACGGCAAGGTGCCGTACTTCTCGCTCGCCATGCTGCCGGGGACCACGGCCAGCCAAGCGCCGACGGGTACGGTCGCCGTCGTCGGCCTGGGCCCCGGCGACACCGATTGGATGACCCCGCAGAGCCGCCGCGAACTCGCCGCCGCAACCGACCTGATCGGATACGGCCCCTACCTGGACCGCATACGGCCGCGCGACGGCCAACGCCGCCATCCCAGCGACAACACCGATGAACCGGCGCGTGCGCGGCTGGCGTGCACGCTCGCCGAGGAGGGTCGTGCCGTCGCCGTGGTGTCGTCCGGCGATCCCGGTGTCTTCGCGATGGCAACCGCCGTCCTCGAGGAGGCAAAGCAGTGGCCGGGCGTCGCGGTGCGGGTGATCCCCGCGATGACCGCGGCGCAGGCCGTCGCAAGCCGGGTCGGCGCGCCGCTTGGCCACGACTACGCGGTGATCTCGCTGTCCGATCGGCTCAAGCCGTGGGACGTCATCGCCGCACGGCTCACCGCCGCAGCGAAAGCCGATCTGGTGCTGGCGATCTACAACCCCGCCTCGAAGACGCGCACCTGGCAGGTCGGTGTCATGCGGGATCTGTTGCTGGAGTACCGCGATCCGGGCACTCCGGTGGTGATCGGCCGGGATGTGTCGGGTCCGCACGAAGACGTGAAGGTGGTGCGGCTCGCCGACCTCGACCCCGCCGACGTCGACATGCGGTGCCTGTTGATCGTCGGATCGTCGCAGACGCAGTGGTACGACGATCGGGTGTTCACCCCGCGCCGGTACCCGACGCTCTGATACTGTCCGGCAGCCATGAGCATTCCACGTAGACCCAAAGATGTAACGCCGGCGTGGCTCGGCTCCGTGTTGGGCACCGACGTGAGCGACGTCGACGTGACAGCGATCGGCACCGGTCAGACCGGGGCCACCTACCGGGTGAGCGCGACGTACGCGACCGACACCGGCCTGCCCGCCACGTTCGCGGTCAAGCTGTCCGCTCAGGACGACGCCGTCCGCGAGCGCGTCGCACTGGGCTACCGATCCGAGGTCGAGTACTACGCACGGGTCGCCGACCGCATGAGCATCCCTGTGCCACCGTGCTTCTACTCCGAAATCTCCGACGACGGCGCCGACTTCGTCCTCGTCCTCGCCGACATGGCGCCCGCTGTGCAGGGCGACCAGATCGCGGGATGCAGCTCGGCCGAGGCGACCCTTGCCGTCGAGGCGCTCGCGGGCCTGCACGGCCCCAGTTGGTGCGATCCCGAGTGGATGGCGCTGTCGGGGATCGCGATGCCCAAGCCCGGCGACGACGCCGCGGCGGGCGGCCTCGGCGAGATCTCGGTGATGGCAGCGGGAATCCTGGTCGACAAGCTCGGTGGCGACATCAGCGAGGAGGACATTGCGACCCTCACCGCCGCGATGTCTCTGGTCACGCCGTGGCTGAAGGCAGAGCCGAGCCGGTATGCCCTGATGCACGGCGACTACCGGCTGGACAACATGCTGTTCGACCCGGATCGCACCCGCATCACGGTGGTGGATTGGCAGACAGTCGGGATCGGGCTGCCCGGCAGGGACCTCGCGTACTTCACCGCGACAAGCCTCGATCCGGAGGTCCGGTCGCAGATCGAGAAGGACCTCGTCGCCACCTACCATCGTGCGCTACTCGGTTACGGCATAACGGATTACGACCTCGACACCTGCTGGCGGGACTACCGCCTCGGCGTGGTGCAGGCTCCGCTTCTCACTGGCCTCGGCTTCGCCTTCGCGGCATCCACTGAGCGCGGGGACGAGATGATGCTGACCATGTTGCATCGCGGCTGCCGGGCGATCCGGGAACTGGAAACACTCGAGTTGATCAGGTCGTACGAATCGAGTTGACCCAGGCCTCGGCGTCACCCACCGTGGAGACGGTTGCCACGCCGCCCGGCAGCGCAGGCCGGGCCACCATCACCACCGCAATGCCGAGTGCCGCAGCGGCGTCCAGCTTGGGTCTGGTCATGTCACCGCCACTGTTCTTCGTGACCAGACAGTCGATGCGATGCTCGGCGAGCAGCGCGTACTCGTCGTCGTAGCGGTACGGTCCGCGCGACAGCACGACTTCGTGGCGACGTGGCAAGGTCAGCGGCTCCGGAGCGGTGACGGCGCGGATCAGAAACCACGCGTCGACGTCGCGGAACGACTCGACACCTGTGCGGCCGGTGGTCAGGAACACCCGCGAAAAGCCTTTGTCGCCAACGGTGTCGGCGGCCTCGCGATCAGACCCGACCAGGATCGCGTCGCCGGGCGGCCATGCCGGGCGCGCAAGCACGAGGTGCGGGATCGTCAGGTCACCGCACACCTCGGCGGCGTGGGCGGTGATGGTGGCCGCATACGGATGGGTCGCATCGACGACGGCACCGACCTTCGAGTCGATCAGCCACCGCCGCATCCCCTCGACACCACCGAAGCCGCCGATCCGGACCTCGCCGACCGGCAGCGCGGGATCGGGCACCCGCCCGGCGAGTGAGCTGATCACGTCGACGCCGGGATGTAACCGCGCGGCAAGCGTTCGGGCCTCCGAGGTGCCGCCAAGGAGAAGTACGCGGGTCAATGCCGGTCCCCCCGCGTCCTGCCGGATGAGTACAGGTAGCTGTCCGAAAAGCCCTCCGCGGCGAGCACATCGCCGACGATGATCACCGCGGTTCTGGTGATATCGGCCGCGTGCATCTCGTCGGAGAGCCCGGCAAGCGTGCACCGCAGCACTGCCTGCTGGGGCCAGCTCGCGAACGCCACCACGGCACAGGGGGTTTCGGCGCGGTAGCCGCCGGCCAACAGCTGCGGAACGATCGCGTCGACCTGAGCCGCGGCTAGATGCAAGCACCAGGGTCGAACCGGAGGCCGACAGCGTCGCAAGGTCCTCCCCCGGCGGCATCGCCGTCGACAGCGTCGCGACCCGCGTCAACGTCACGGTCTGCGCGACACCGGGCACCGTCAGCTCGCGCCCGAGCGCGGCCGCGGCCGCCGCGAAAGCCGGCACACCCGGGACGATTTCGTAATCCACGCCGAGCCCGTCCAGACGCCTGCACTGCTCGGCCAGCGCGCTGTACAGCGACGGGTCGCCCGAATGCAGCCGTGCGACATCCAGTCCGGCCGCGTGCGCTTCGGTGATCTCACCGATGATCGCATCGAGTGTCAACGGCCCGGTGTCGATCACCCTGGCGTCCGGCGGACAGAGCGCCAGCAGGTCGTCGGGCATGATCGAGCCCGCGTACAGGCACACCGGACAACGGCTCAGCAGTCGCTGCCCGCGCACGGTGATCAGGTCGGCGGCGCCAGGGCCCGCACCGATGAAGAAGACGGTCATCCCTTGGTGACCACCCACTGCGTCACCGGCATCGCGGGCCGCCAGCCGGTGAACTCGCCCAGCGGTTCTCCGCGGTAATGCTGATAGCGCCGCAGCTCGCCGCCGTGTCGCGAATACCACTGCGCGACAACGGCTTCCGATTCAGCGGTGACGGCGTTGACCACCATCCTGCCACCTGCTGGCAACCGGTCCCAGCATGCGTCGAGCAGTCCCGGTTGGGTCACGCCGCCACCGACGAAGATCGCCGACGGCGGCGGTACGAAGTCAAAGGCCTCCGGCGCGTCGAAATGCACATCGACCTTGACTCCGAACGCCACGGCGTTGTCGGCGATCCGCTTGCGGCGTTGATCGTCGCGTTCGAAAGCCACTGCCGAGCAACCGGGACCGCTGCGGGACCACTCGACCGAGACGCTGCCCGACCCGGCCCCGACATCCCACAGCAGACCTCGGGGCCGCGGCGCGAGTGCGGCAAGCGTCACTGCGCGCATCGGCTGCTTGGTGATCTGACCGTCGTGAGCGAACAAGTCGTCGGGCAACGCGCCGAACTGCCGGTCGTCGGGCAGGTAGCGCACCGCGATGACATTGAGATCGTCGACGTCGCCCGGCGGTCGCGCCGCCCACTCCCGCGCCGTGGCCGACCGCTGCCGCTCGGCAGGCCCGCCGAGTTGCTCGAGCACCGTGATCTGCGAGTCGCCGCGTCCGGTGTCGGTGAGCAGCTTGGCCAGCTCGGCAGGGCTCGTGCTGTCGCGGGACATCACGACGGCCTGCCCACCACGGCGTACCGCGGCATACGACTCGGCGGTGACGAGGCTGATGATTTCGGTGTCCTGCACGGCCCATCCCACCCGTGAACATGCCAGCGTCACCGACGACACGTGTGGCAGCACGGCGACGCGCTCGGCTCCGTACAGCCGGATGAGAGTGCCGCCCACCCCATGCAACAGCGGGTCTCCGCTGGCCACCACGTGGACGTCCTCTTCGGCGCCGTCGAGCAGCGTGCGAAGCGCAGGCAGCATCGGAGACGGCCACGGCCGCTGGACCGCGCGGACACTCTCGTCGAGTAGGTCGAGCTGACGCTGCGAACCGTAAATCACGGTGGCTCTGCGCAATTCGGCCACCGACGCGGGCGCAAGGCCGGCCATCCCGTCGGCCCCGATGCCGATGACGACGATCATCTAGGCCCCCTGCTCATCTGGACCCTCTGCTCTTCGCGCCAGCGCTCATCGCGGCATCCTCCGCCACACCCACTGCGGCAGCAGCCGCATCGCGACGAAGAACGGCCGCAGCGTCCAGGGAATCCACACGGTCCGGCGGCCCTTGGCCAGTGCCCTGACGGTGGCGGCGGCAACCTGTGGGGGCGTGCTCGACATGGGAGCCGGCTTCATACCCTCCGTCATCCGGCCGATCACGAAGCCGGGCCGCACGAGCAGCAGCCGAACCCCTGAGCCGTGCAGTGCGTCGGCGAGGCCGCTGCAGAATCCGTCCAGCCCCGCCTTCGCCGAGCCGTAGACGTAGTTGGCGCGGCGCACGCGAACGCCTGCCACCGACGAGAACACCACGATCGCGCCCGACCCTGCCGTCCTCATGGTGTCGGCCAGTACGGTCAGCAGGTTCGCCTGGGCAACGAAGTCGGTGTGCAGCACCGCCGCGGCATGCGCGGCGTCCTTCTCGGCCCGGACCTGGTCGCCGAGCACCCCGAACGCCAGCACCGCCGTGTCGATCGGGCCGTGGTCCGCCTCGATCGAGGCCACCAGCGGCGCATGCGAGGTCAACTCATCTGCGTCGAACTCGCGGACGTCCACCTTGGCCGCACCGGCCGTCTCGAGGGCAGCGACCTGCTCGGACAGTCGCTCGGGGCTGCGGGCGGCGAGCACGACGGTGGCGCCCGGCGCCAGCAGCTGCGCGAGCTCGATACCGATCTCACTGCGGCCACCGAAAATCACCACCGGTCCGCGGCTCGTGTCCTTCACGGCTGTGATTATCTCCTGCGCTAGTTTGGGAGCCGATGGCAAACGCAACGACCCGGCTGACCAACGACGCACTGGCGTTCCTGACCGAGCGGCATCTGGCGATGTTGACCACGTTGCGCTCCGACAATTCGCCGCACGTGGTGGCGGTGGGCTTCACGTTCGACCCGAAGACTCACATCGCCAGGGTGATCACCAGCGGGGGGTCGCAGAAGGCGGTGAACGCCGAACAGCGCGGCGTCGCCGTCCTCAGCCAGGTCGATGGTGCGCGCTGGCTGTCGCTGGAGGGTCGCGCCACGGTCAACACCGACGCCGAAGCCGTCCGGGACGCCGAACTGCGCTATGCGCAGCGCTACCGGACTCCGCGGGTCAATCCCCGGCGGGTAGTGATCGAGGTCAGGGTCGAGCGGGTGCTCGGCTCGTCGGAACTCCTCGACCGCAGCGGCGACTAGCGGGTCGCGGTCCTTTCGGTCACAGCCCCCGGGCTCGGCCAGCGTCAAATCACTTGTGCCACTATGGTTTCACCAGTCACAAAGTTGGATGCGTTTGTCGGTGGTTCGAACTAGTGTTCGAAGCATGAGTTCGAGCCGGGAGGACATCGCCGCGGCGTACGACAACCTCGACAGCGCGTTCGAGACGGTCGCCGCGTTGTCCTGCGACGCGCTCACCGCCACCGAAAAGCAGCGCCTGTTGGCCCGGCTGGAGACCCACCGTCGCCGCTTGCCTGCCGTCGAACATCCGTTGATCAACCAGCTGGCCACCCAGCGTGCTCCCGAAACCCTGGGCGCCGCCACCCTCGCCGAGGCGCTGGCCATCGGGCTGCGGATCAGCAAGGACGACGCGCGCCGCCGCATCGCCGAGGCGGGCGACCTCGGTCCCCGCATCGCGCTGTCGGGTGAACCCCTGCAGCCGCTGTTGCCCACGGTTGCCGCCGCTCAGCTGGCCGGCAAGATCGGCGTCGAGCACGTCAAGGTGATCCGCACGTTCTTCGCGAACCTGCCCGACGCCGTCGACTATCAGGCCCGCGACGAAGCCGAGAAGGACCTGGGCAGGCTGGCCGCCCAATTCGGTCCCACCGAGTTGCGCGCTGCCGCCGATCGGCTCGCCTGCCTGCTCGACCAGGACGGGCCCGCACCCACCGATGCCGACCGGGCGCGGCGCCGCTGCTTCACCATCGGCAAGCAGCAAGCCGACGGGATGACCCCCTTCCGCGGACTTCTCGACCCCGAGGCCGCCGCCACCATCACTGCCGTTCTCGCCAAATGCGCCGCACCCGGCATGTGCAATCCCGACGAGCAGCACCCCTGCGTCGACGGGGAACCGCCACAAGGAGCATCGCAAACCGATCTGAGGTCGCAGCCCCAACGCAATCACGACGCCCTCACCGCCATCGGTCGGGCAGCACTCGCGTCGGGGACACTCGGCCAGCACAACGGCCTGCCGGTCACCATCATCGTCTCCACCACACTCACGGAACTCCAATCCGGTGCCGGACAAGCCGTCACCGCCGGCGGATCCCTGCTTCCGATGACAGATGTCATCCGCCTGGCCAGCCACGCGTTCCACTACCTCGCGATCTTCAAAGACCATCAGCGCGAACCGCTCTACCTCGGCCGCACCAAGCGCCTCGCCTCACCAGGCCAACGCATCGTCCTTCACGCACGCGACCGCGGATGCACCTTCCCCGGCTGCACCGTGCCCGGCTACGGCTGCCAAGCCCACCACGGCAAGCAAGGGTGGGCCCACGGTGGCCGAACCGACATCGACGAAGAAGTCCTCGCCTGCCCACCCCACAACCGCCTCGTCGAAAAGGGCGGCTGGGTCACCCGAATACGCGCCGACGGTCGTGTCGAATGGATTCCACCACCACAACTCGACAACCACCGCGCCCGCGTCAACAACTACCACCACCCCGAGAACTACCTGCTGCCCGACGACAAAGGCGAGTAGCCGAAGCCGACGATTCCTAGACAGCGCCCGCTACTCGCCGAGGTGAATCTCGACGCCGCCTCCCCGTAGCTGATCGAAGCTGTAGCTGAATTCGCCACGACGGCCCACGGATACCACATAGCGATCCTGGCCCTCGGTGATCGGGAAGCTGAACGCGAACCTGCAATTGATGTCGTCGCCGTGGCCATCGCCGAGTGGCGTGGCTGCACCCGCGACCGATCGGTCTTGCGCCACAAACCACACCGCCGATGCGGTCAGGGGGTCTGGGGAACCCCACAGCGTTGGCGGAAGTCGACCGAGGGTTGCCGGATGGTCTGAAGCTCGTCCCGAACTTGGGGATTGGCGTCTAGATAGGTCTGTATCTGATCGCGGATCTGATCCCTGGGTTGGCCTTTGAGGCTGGTGAAGAAGTCGTTCACGTTGGGGTGGAGGGTTAGGTAGTTCGACGTGTCGAACGTGACGCCTGACATCACGCGCGCCATTTCGGCGGCCGTGCACGGCGGTGGAACTGGGGGTGGCGGGTCGGCCGTCGCGGTGGCGGCGGCACCGAAAAGCATCGCACCGGCGATTGCGCCAGTACCGATCGCGCAAATTACCGCGCGGCGCGCGGGACGGGCTGAGGACAACATGGCTGGCTCCTTCAAGAGGTGATCAAGTGGCCGCAACCGGTGACGGTTGGCAGCAAAACAAACTAACCAGAATGTACCGCGACTTTTCTTGCAAAACAGCGGTAATCTGCGGTTATACCTCGACCGAGGGAAGGATTTCGAAATGCGGATTAGGCACACATATCTCACCGCGATGCTCGCGGTGTCCGCCGCTCTGGCGTCCACTCTTGCCGCCGCACCACCGGCTGCGGCCGACTGTATTTCAGCGACGGGCCCCAACCCCCTCACCCTGTGCTCGCAGGGTGAATCCCGGAAGAGCAACACGTCACCCGTCCCTAGGGCCACTCCTTATATCCCTCTTGACTGTGATATGAACTGGCTGTGCGACCAGGGCCTCGGCATCGCTCTCAGTGACTGAGGGCAGCGGTGGCGCCAGGGTGACGGATCATCCGCTCGCTAACCTCGTGCCTATCCAAACAAGTTGACGACGTTCGTATTTGGCGCCATTGCAACAGGTTCGGGCTCACTAGGTAATGTAGATCCGCTCTCGATGACGGAGCGGCAGCGGAAAGCCAACTGACGCAGTTCTATCTACAATTCTGGACCATATAGCGGAGTGATCGCCCGCCTAACCCCACAGCGGCACAACATTTTCGGCGGCGGCCACCGGCCCGGGCCTCCATGGCGCCCAGCGCCATCATCGCGTCGACGAAGTCGTCGGTGTTGAACAGGTGGGCGTAGACCCCCAGGGTGGTGGTGACCTTCGCGTGGCCCATGGCTTCGGGACCCGTCGTCACAGCCCCTTCACCCCGGCGTCACCCCGGCGTCTGAGGGCGATTTGGGCCCGTACCGGAACCCGAAAACGCAAAGACGGCCGTACCGAATGGATCCCCCCACCCAACCTCGATACCGGCCAAGCCGGCGTCAACAACTACCACCACCCCGAGCGCTACCTCATCCCCGACAACAACGACGGCGAGGGCCGAGGGCAACGACGACGGGGACGATCCCTAGCCAAGCCCCGCGCTACTCGCCGAGGTGAATCTCGACGCCGCCTCCCCGCAGCTGATCGAAGCTGTAGCTGAATTCGCCACGACGGCCCACGGATACCACATAGCGATCCTGGCCCTCGGTGATCGGGAAGCTGAACGCGAACCTGCAATTGATGTCGTCGCCGTCTCCATCGCCGAGTGGCGTGGAGGCAAGGATCTCGCCCTTACCGTTCTTCACCATCACCTGAGTGCCACTGACGATATCGGAATACCCGTATACGCCGTGGCATTCGCCGTTGTTCGACTCGATCGAGCTGACGTACGGCTTCGACGTCTCGATCAGCACGAAAGTCACTGATGCGGTTGCGGTTTCGAGGACATGGAAGCCCTGCGCGAACCTCGGGCAGAACGCGTCGACCGCCAGCTTGTCCGCCGCGAGTCCCTGCTGCGGTCCACCGTCGTCGAGTTGTTTGCACACCTGCCTGCCATGGGCCAGCGCGTTGGCGTCGGAATTGAAGCCGTCGGCCAACCCGGAGTCCTTCAGGGTCGACAAGTAGTCCGCGTCGGCCGACCTCGACTCGTGACGCGGCAGCAGAACGCCCCAGATGACCGCCGCCAGCATCACCAGCACGGCGGTCGCACCACCCGTGGCGAGCCATGTCGATCGGATGCTGGTCTTGTTCCCCGGCGGGGTGTCGAGAAAAGCCGGAAGCAGCTTGCCGCCGTCGGGGTCGGTCGTCTCGGCCTTCCCGTTACGCACTCGGCCGGTGGGACGGCCTGCGACGTAGTAGCGGCCTTCGTGACGCGCCGTCGGATCGGGTCGCCATCCGGTCTTGGCGACGCCTTCCTTCAGTGCGCCACAGTTCGGGCAGACGTCGGTCTTTCCGACGTCCGAGCCGCAGAACGGGCAAGGCACCGCAGGTCCAGAGACTAGGTCGCGACCACGACCAGCTCGTGCGGACGAGCGTTCACCGACTCGGCACCGTCGGCGGTGACGATGACGATGTCCTCGATGCGGGCGCCCCACTGCCCGGGGAAGTAGATGCCCGGCTCCACGGAGAACACCATGCCCTCGGCCAGCGGCAGATCGTTACCCGCCACGATGTAGGGCTCCTCGTGCACCGACAGCCCGATGCCGTGGCCGGTGCGATGCACGAATGCGTCGGCCAGACCGGCTTCGGCCAGCACGTCGCGCGCGACCGCGTCGACCTGTTCGGCGGTGATCCCTGGACGCACTGCTTCGACCGCCGCCCGCTGCGCCCGCTGCAGCACCGAATACTGCTGCACGACTTGCGGGCTCGGCTCCCCGATGCTGTAGGTCCTTGTCGAGTCGGAGTTGTACCCGGGTTCGTACGGCCCCCCGATGTCGACGACGACGATGTCGCCTGTCCGCAGCTCACGGTCCGAGCACTCGTGGTGCGGGTCGGCGCCGTGCGGGCCGGATCCGACGATGATGAACGCCACTTCCGAGTGGCCTTCGGCGACAATGGCTTCGGCGATGTCCGCGGCCACGTCGGCCTCAGTCCGACCCGGCACCAGGAACTCCGGCACCCTCGCGTGCACCCGGTCGATGGCGGCCCCTGCTTTGCGCAGCGCGTCGATCTCGGCGCCGTCCTTGATCATCCGCAGACGACGCAGCACGTCCGTTGCGAGCACCGGAACCATGCCGAGCACATCGGCCAACGGCAGCAGGTGCAGGGCGGGCATCGCGTCGGTGACGGCGACTCTGGCGGGCGCGCCGCCGAGTGCGTCGGCCACCACTCGGTACGGGTCGTCGCCATCCACCCAGTCCCGCACCGCGATACCGAGTTCAGTGGCCGCCGACTCCTTCAGGGAGGCCAGTTCCATCCGCGGGACCACAATCGCCGGCTCACCGGATGCGGGCAGCACCAAAGCGGTCAGCCGCTCGAAGGTCTGGGCGCGCGAACCGATCAGGTAGCGCAGGTCGTATCCCGGCGTGATGACCAACCCGGCCAACCCGGCATCGGCGGCTGCTGCCGCCGCGGCCCGGACTCGCTGCGCGTACACGTCGGTGCTGAATCGGACTGCAGGCATGGGATTCAGGCTAATCCGGCGTCGAATAGCTGGCGACCTCGATCAGGTTGCCGTCCGGATCGCGGCAGTAGTGCGACGTCATGGGCCCGAGTGCACCCGTCTTGGCGACGGGACCCTCTGTGATCGTCACCCCGCAGGACCGCAGGTGCGCGCCGACATCGTCGGGGCTCATCTCGGCGATGAAACACAGGTCGAGCGAGCCCGGCGCGTCGACCGCGCCGGTCCCCCAGTTCGGCGCCCCGGTGGGCCGCACGTTGATCTTCTGGTTCCCGAACCGCAGCGCCACCCTGCCTTCGCCGAACACCTCGCGCTCCATACCGAGCACCCGCACGTACCAGTCGGTGGTGGCGTCGACGTCGTGGCAGTTGAGCACAACGTGATCGATTCGGTTCACGGTGAAGGCCATAGCGTCACGCTACTGTCGGTGACCGTGGCAGCTCCCGTGTTACTGCTCGACGGCGCCAGCATGTGGTTTCGCTCCTTCTTCGGGGTGCCCTCGTCGATCACCGCGCCCGACGGCAGACCTGTCAACGCCGTACGCGGCTTCCTCGACGCCGTCGCCACCGTCATCACCCGCGAACGACCCAGCCGGCTGGTGGTGTGCCGCGACGACGACTGGCGGCCGCAGTGGCGCGTGGACCTGATCCCCTCGTACAAGGCACACCGTGTCGCCGAGGAGGAGCCGTCGGGAACACCCGACGTCGAAGAGGTGCCCGACGACCTGACCCCCCAGGTCGACATGATCATGGAAATCCTTGACGCGTTCGGCATCCCGACCGCGGGAGCGCCGGACTGTGAGGCCGATGACGTGCTCGGTACGCTGGCCAGCCGCGAGCGCAACGACCCCGTCGTCGTGGTCAGCGGTGATCGTGACCTGCTTCAGCTCGTTCGCGACAAGCCGGTGTCGGTTCGGGTGCTCTATCTCGGCCGCGGGCTGGCGAAGGCGACGAAGTGGGGGCCGACGGAAGTCGCCGACACCTACGGTGTTCCGCTCGACCGCGCCGGTCCCGCCTACGCCGAGCTGGCGCTGCTGCGGGGCGATCCGTCCGATGGACTGCCCGGCGTACCCGGCGTCGGCGAGAAGACGGCCGCCACGCTGCTGGCCCAACACGGCTCGCTGGAGGACATCCTCGCCGCCGCCCACGACCCGAAGTCGAAGATGTCCAAGGCCTATCGGACGAAGCTGCTCGCGGCCACCGACTACATCGAGGCCGCAGGGCCCGTGGTCAAGGTCGCTGTCGACGCCGACGTGAACTTCTCAACGCCGACCGACGTGCTGCCGCTGGCCGCCGAGCATCCGCGCAAGGTGGCCAAGCTCGCCGAGCAATACGGCGTCACATCGTCAATCAGCCGACTGCAGAAGGCACTTGACGCACTGCCCGGCAACTAGCGCTACTTGGGCCTGCCGACCTCGTAGGTGCCATTGTTGTCCTGGAACGTCACCGTCACCTGCCGTTTGGTGCCGTCGATGCTGACCTCGCAGTCGAAGGTCTCGCCCTTCTTCACGGTCGGGCTCTCACCGTTGTTGCACTTGACGTCCTTGACGTTCTTGGCGCCGTAGCCGTTCGACTCGTCGGTGAGGATCTGCTTGACACCGGTCTGCGCAGCATCGACGTCCAGCTTGGTCGTGACGAAGAAGCCGGGCTTCCAGAAGCCCAATACGGCCACCACGGCGACGATCAGCGCGGCGAGCAAGCCGATCACGCCGCCGACGACGGCCAACGACCGCTTGGAACCTTCCGGCGACTCGGTCGAGCCGTACTGCGGGTATTGGCCGTACTGACCGGGCTGCTGTCCATACTGGCCCGGCTGCTGGCCGTACTGGCCGGGCTGCTGCCCATACTGCGGATAGGCCTGCTGGCTGTAGTCCTGGGACGGTTGCTGGCCGTACTGCTCGGCCGCCGGGTACTGCTGCGGCTGCGGCGGCGTGTAGGGCTGCTGCCCGGGCTGCTGATACGGGTATTGCTGCGGCGAATAGGCGGGCGGCTGCTGCTGCCACGCAGGCTGATCCTGGCCGGGTGCGGGCTGTTGCCACGCAGGCTGATCCTGACCGGGCGCGGGCTGCTGCCAGGCGGGCTGGTTGGACGGGTCGCTCGACGGCTGGTCCTGACCCGGCCACGGCTGCGTCTGGTCAGGCCCCTGCGGTCCGCTCATCGTCTCTCCCTGAAGTTCCTGGTGGTCGCTGATTCCTGGCCACACCTTACCCTGCATCAACAGCGACGACGCCGCGTCGAACGTCGGCGATGGCGCGTTTCGCGGCGGCGCGGAGCTCCGGCGTCGGCGCGGCATTGCGCACCTGGTCGGCCAGATCGAGGACCTGGCGGCACCAGCGGACGAAGTCCCCCGCCGAAAGCGGCGAGCCCGTGCGGCCGATGTCGGATTCGTCGAGCGCCGAAGCCAGGTCGCCGGTGGTGGCCCATCGGTACACGGCGGCGACGAAGCCCTCGTCGGGCTCGCGGCTCTGCGAGATCCGGTGCCGCTGCTCGTCGCCGCGCAGGACGGCGGACAACCGGCGGGTGTCGGCAAGGGCGCGACGCAGCTTGCCGGTCGGGATGTCGGCGGCCTGCGGCGTCCCGGGCGAGTCGCCCCGCGACTCGAACAGCACCGCGGACAACACGCCTGCCAGCTCCGCGGGCGACAACCCCTCCCACACGCCGCCCCGCAGGCACTCGGCCACCAGGAGGTCGCTTTCGCTGTAGATGCGGGCGAGCAGCCTGCCGTCATCGGTGACGCCGAGGTCGCCGTCGGCGTCACGGATGAAGCCGCGCTCGGTGAGCAGCACCACGATCCGGTCGAACGTCCGGGCCAGCGAGTTGGTCGCCGCGGCCACCTTCTGCTGAATCTGGTCGTTGTCGCGCTCGATGCGCAGGTACCGCTCGGCCAGCCGGACCTTCTCCTCGCGGTCCGAGAGGCGATGAGCGGGATGGCGCGCAAGCTGCTCGCGGAGGCCGGCCAGTTCCGGGTCGACGTCGTGGTCGCGCGCCGGGCCGCTTCGCCTGCCCTTCGATATCTCCATCCCGGCCGTCGCCGACCGCAGCGCCGACGCCACGTCACGGCGCACCCGCGGCTGGCGGTGCTCGACCCGTTTGGGCAGCGTCATCGAGCCCAGCTTCGCCGACGCGCCCGAGTAGTCGGCGGACGAAATGCGTCCCGCCCAACGGTTTACGGTCAGCACCAGCGGGCGGGGGTCGTCCTCGTCACGGGCGGGCTCGAGGACGACAGCAAGGCCCGCGCGCCGCCCGTCGGCGATGTTGACGATGTCGCCGCGCCGCAACGAGAACAGCGCATCGTTGGTGGCCCGCCTTCGCTGCAGCCGCGACGCACGCGACTGGGCCTTCTCCCGTTGCGAGATCGCGGCGCGCAGCCGCGCATATTCGAGGATCGGCGCGTCGCGTCCGCCGACGTCGGCGGCGATCTCGTCGAGCATCTGCTCGCCACGTTCGATGGCCCGCACCAACCCGACAACGGAACGGTCGGCCTGGTACTGCGCGAAGGACCGCTCGAGCAGTTTGTGCGCCTGCGTCGGGACCCATCTGGTTCACCAGGTTGATCGTCATGTTGTACGACGGCGCAAAGGAACTGCGCAGCGGGAACGTCCGGGTGGACGCGAGACCCGCCACTTCGGCGGGGTCCACGTCCGGAGTCCACAGCACCACCGCATGGCCTTCCACGTCGATGCCGCGGCGGCCTGCGCGGCCGGTCAACTGGGTGTACTCCCCCGGCGTCAACTGGGCGTGCTGCTCGCCGTCGAATTTCACCAGCCGTTCGAGCACGACTGTGCGGGCGGGCATGTTGATACCCAAAGCCAATGTCTCCGTGGCGAATACGGCCTTGACCAAGCCCTTGGTGAACAGTTCCTCCACGGTATGACGGAAGGCGGGCAGCATCCCGGCATGGTGTGCGGCCAGACCGCGCAGCAGCCCATCGCGCCACTCGTGGTAGCCGAGCACGACCAGGTCGGATTCGGAGAGGTCGGCGCAGCGGCGGTCGACGACCTCGGCGATGCGGGCGCGTTCGTCGTCCGCGGTCAGCCGCAGCGACGAGCGCAGGCACTGTTTGACCGCGGCGTCACAGCCGGCCCTGGAGAAGATAAACGTGATGGCGGGCAGCAGCCCTTCGCCGTCCAGCAGCTCGAGAACGTCGGGCCGCGACGGCCCCCTGAAGATGCGCGGTCGGCTCCGGTGGCCACCGCGGCCGGGCGGACGCCAATCGGCCAGCCGGTCGGCTTCGCGTCGATGCGCGATGTGCCGCAACAGTTGTGGGTCCACCAGCAGCTCGCGGCCGTTCTTCTTCGTGTCGCCGGACCGGTAGTCGAAGAGGTCGAACAACCGCTTGCCGACCATGACGTGCTGCCATAGCGGGACGGGCCGGTGTTCGTCGACGACCACCGTGGTGTCCCCGCGCACGGTCTGAATCCAGCCACCGAACTCCTCGGCGTTGCTGACCGTCGCGGAAAGACTGACCAATCGCACGTCCTCGGGCAGATGCAGGATCACCTCCTCCCACACCGCGCCGCGCATCCGGTCGGCGAGGAAGTGCACTTCGTCCATGACGACGTGCGAAAGGCCGTGCAACGTATCCGAATTCGCGTACAGCATGTTGCGCAGCACTTCGGTGGTCATCACCACCACCGGCGCGTCCCCGTTGATCGACTGGTCGCCGGTCAGCAGACCGATGCGGTCAGGACCGTACCGGCGCACCAGATCGGCGTGCTTCTGGTTGCTCAGCGCCTTGATGGGTGTGGTGTAGAAGCACTTTCGGCCTGCGGCGAGCGCCAGATGGACGGCGAACTCCCCCACCACCGTCTTGCCTGCACCCGTCGGTGCACACACAAGCACACCGTGTCCGTCCGCCAGCGCACGGCACGCGCGCTGCTGGAAGTCGTCCAGCGTGAACGACAGCAGTTCGGTGAAGGCGGCGAGTTCGCCGCTAAGTGGCGTCGTCATCGACTACCAGCCGCGACGGGGTTGACACCGCGGGCGGCGGTTCGATCGGTTCGACGTCGCCGATCGGCGCGGCCTGCTCGTCCGGGACCTCCATGCCCTCGCGCCGTGCCTTGCGCCTGTCATGGATGCGGGCGATCTGAATCGCGACCTCCAGCAGCAGCGTCAGCGCCAGCGCCAGCGCCAGCATCGAGAACGGATCCGATCCCGGCGTTGCGAATGCGGCGAACACGAACAGGCCGAAGATCAGCCCGCGCCGCCACGACTTGAGGCGCTGATAGGTCAGCACGCCAACCAGATTCAACATGATGATCAGCAACGGGAACTCGAAGCTGATGCCGAACACGAGCAGCAGGTTGATCAGGAACCCGAAGTACTGTTCGCCTGACAGCGCGGTGACCTGAACGTCGCTGCCCACCGTCAGCAGGAAGTGCAGCGCCTTCGCCATGACGATGTAGGCCAGCACCGCGCCGGTCACAAAGAGCGTCGCGCCGACGCTCACGAACGCCATCGCGAAGCGACGTTCCTTCCGGTAGAGCCCAGGTGTGATGAACGCCCAGATCTGATACAGCCAGACCGGACAGGCAAGGATGAGCCCCGCGGTCAGCGCAACCTTGAGCCGCAGCATGAACTGGTCGAATGGGGCGGTGGCCAACAGCCGGCACTGGCCCTCGGGCGCGATGGTCGCCCGCGCGGAGGCGGGCAGCGAACAATATGGCCCGCGAAGCCATTCACCCAGGCTGTGGAAGCCGAAGAAACTGTTCGTGTACCAGAAGAACCCGATGATCGTGGTCAGCACGACCGCGGCCGCCGCGATCACCAGCCTGTTGCGAAGTTCGCTCAGGTGGTCGACGAGCGACATGGTGCCGTCCGGATTCACCTTCGCGCGACGTCGGCGCGGATCCAGGCGCTTGAGGAATCCGGGGGTCTGCACGCAACTCGCCTATAGATCTATGGACACGGACAAGCGACGCGGCCTGGCTGCCGCGGTCGGTCGACGTGCGCTCAGGCCGGGCGCTTGTCGGTGGGCTCGGATTGCGGGTCGGGGGTATCGACGCGCTCGGATGCGATCGGAGTCGCCTTCGGAGCCGCTCGGCCGGCGACATCGGGCCCTGTTTCGGCCTCCGGCTTCGAGTCGGACTGCATCTCCTTGATCTCCGACTTGAAGATCCGCATCGACTTGCCGAGTGAACGGGCCGCATCCGGAAGCTTCTTCGCGCCGAAGAGCAGGACGAAGACAGCAATGACGATTATCCAATGCCACGGTTGTAAACCGCCCATTTTGGTCACCTCCAGACGTCTGGGGCGAGTCTACCCGCCCGCCTCTGCGCCGACGCCATACGCACGCAGTGCCGCCCCAGCGGATTCGCGAACCCGCTGGGCCAGCGATTCGGGTGCCTGTACTTGGACCCCCGAGCCGAAGCCCAAGACGAAGCGGGCCATCCACTCGTCGGAGGCGTAGGTCATCGCGGCCTCGCAGGCACCGTCGGGGAGTTCGCGGACCACCCGCAGCGGGTAGTAGTCGAACATCCAGGACGCCGAGCGGTCGATGAGCAGCGTCGCCGACGGCAGCGCTGGGTCCGCGTCGAACAACGAGGTGTCGGGCGGTGCCTGCACGGCGGGTTCGGGCGGCGCGGACGGTTCGTCGAGCACGGAGGCGTCGACGATGCGGTCGAACCGGAACAACCGCACACCCTCGGCAGAGCGGCACCACGCTTCCAGGTAGCTGTGCTCTGCGACCAGCACCACGCGGATCGGGTCGACGATTCTGCTGGTCAGCATGTCGTGGGAGGCCGAGTAGTACTCGATGGACAGTGCCCTGTTGCTCCGCACCGCCTCGCGGACAGCTGCCGCCGCCTGGCTCTCCGCAGGCGCAGGCTCGTCGACCGCGGTCTCGGCACCGTGGACGACGGTGCCCGCGGCGGACTCGATCTTCGCGATGGCGCTGCGCGCGGCCTCCGGGTCGACCATCCCGGGCACGTCGACGAGCGCCCGCAGCGCGACCAGGACGCCGGTGGCCTCCGGCGATGTCAGCCGCAGCGGATGGTCGATGCCTGCGGAGAACGTGACCTCGATGGTGTCGCCGGAGAACTCGAAGTCGATCAGGTCGCCGGGCCCGTAGCCGGGCAGGCCGCACATCCACAGCTGGTTGAGGTCGTCGCGCAACTGTTTCTCGGTCACGCCGAGATCCGACGCGGCCTCGGCGTAGGTGATCTTCGGATTGGCCTGGAAGTACGGGACCATGTTCAGCAGCCGGACCAGCCGCTCGGAAACGGGGCTCATGATGCGGCTCCCGCATGCGCCCGCAGTCGCTCCAGCACCTCGTCGCGCAGCACCTGCGGCTCCAGCACGACGGCGTCCGCGCCGTAGCTGGCGATTTCGCGGGCCAACCGGTCGGACATCCCGATGTCGATGCTGATCTCCTCGCCGTCGCGACCGTCGAGCTGACGCGGACCAAGCACCAGCGCAAGTCGGCGCAGCGCGGTGGCGCGCCCGTCGGCGACCCACACCTTGGCCTGCGTTCCGGTCGGCGTCTCGCCGATCACCTTGTGCACGATCTCGCGCAGGTTCACGCCTTCGGGTGGCGTGACCGCCCCGGCCGGACCGATCGCCTTGACGTCCCCGGCGATACGGGACAGCCGGAAGGTTCGGGTGGCGTCCCTGTCGCGGTCGTGGCCCACGAGGTACCAGCGTCCTCGATCGGTGACCACACCCCATGGTTCGACCGTGCGCGTCGTGTACGGCTCGCTGCGGGCCGGTCGGTGCGGGAACTGCACGGCCTGGCCGGAGTTGATGGCGGACAACAGGATTCCCAGTACTTCCTCGGAACCGCGGATACCGGGCAGCCCTGCCGTCGAGGTGATGGCGATGCCTGCGTCCCCGGCGTCGACGTCCACACCCGCTGCCCTCAGCTTGAGCACCGCACCCTGCGTGGCGGTGATCAGCTCGGGCGACTCCCACAGCTGGGTGGCCACGGCAACGGCGGCCGCCTCGTCGGCGGTCAGGTCGACGGCGGGCAGCGCGTACGCGTCGCGGTTGATGCGGTAGCCCTCGGTCGGGTCGAACTGCGAGACGCGGCCGGTTTCCAGTGGGATGCCCAGGTCGCGCAGTTCGTTCTTGTCGCGCTCGAACATCCGCGAGAACGCCTCGTCGCTCGCGCTGTCCGAGTAGCCGTACACGGTCTCCCGGATGCGCTCGGCGCTGATGAAGGTGCGGGTGGACAAGAGCGCGATGACGAGATTCATCAACCGCTCGACTTTGGAGATCCCCACGGGTTCACAGCTTAGGGCGTGCTGGACATTGACCATGCAGCGGAGAACCGTATCCCAAGCCTCGAGGCTGCGGGCAGATCGCGTTTCGGCGCCTGATCGCGACCTGTCAGCAGTTTCGGTGTTGTGCGCCCATGGTCTACGGGCACATGAAAGCGATCGGCGGGCATTGCCGGGGTACCAGCGCCTCCGGCGGCGGCGGTGGGTTGTCGCCGTCCCAGATACCCGGGTTGATGTTGCCCGAGCCCCAGTTGACGTACCACCAGGTGTGACACACGTTCATGTCCCAGTCCACCGGTGCCCCAGGCGCTCCGGTGTGATTGACGGTGTCGATTCCCGACGTCATGCTCTGTCCCGGGCACCAGGTGTAGGGCCCACCGGCGTTAGCGGTACCGGCACCGAGTCCCAGTGCCGCCGCAGCCATGCCGCCGGTCACCAGCCCGGAAATCGCCAAGCGTGCGAGTGGTCGTGACGGGAAGGATCTGCTCATGCCCACGAGTACACACCGTTGGGAACGCTACCGATCCCAACTTCGACCATGGCCGGTGGCGAGCGCTCAGCCTGGTACGCAAATTCGCGCCGAAACCGTACGCAGGTGAGCGCTCATGCGGCCGCGCTCCGCATGAGTTGTGCATCGATGCGGCGCACCATCACATCGGGGTGCCGTCGGACGTCGTCACTGACGATGGACAAGACCCGCCAGCCGACTTCCTCGAGGCCAGCTCGCTTCTGGCGATCCTTCCTCAGCGCCTCCGGTGAACTGTGCCAATCGAATCCGTCGTATTCAACGGCCAACCTGCAGTCCGGCCACGCGAAATCGACTCGCCACAGTTGGCCGTCCCGGTCGACGATCTCGTGCTGCAGGAGGGGTTCTGGTAGCCCGCCGTCGAGCATGACGAGCCTGGCTTCGCTCTCCATCGGAGACTCTGCCTCTGGCCGAGCCCAGTCAATGAGATCGCGAACCATCACGATGCCGCGTCGGCCTGCCTGGGCTTTCGCCGCTGCGAGCAAGTCGGGGCGATCGCACGTCTGGCTTCGCAATGCGCCGTCGAGCGTCGCCAATGCCCGGGGTCTGCGCAGGCTCCGCGCGACCTCGACCGCGGTCCACGCCGGGGTCGTCAGCAGGCGACCGCGGCGGCTCGTGAGCGGTGCGCCTTCCCGGCGGTGCACCACCAAGCCAGCGCAGTCTCGCAAGAGATGGCCCTCCGGATTGAGGACGTGCAAATCCGCCACGCCCTCGGTGTCGAAGCCGTATATCGCTGCGGCGGTACCCAGACACACCGCGACGGGTTCACCACAACGCAAGTCCAGCCCGCGTAGCCGCGTAAGGGCGCCAGGCGTTCCGAGACTGTAGATATCGGGAAAGATCTTCACGAGCTCGGCGCATTTGAGCCGCCGCTGCATCCCGCGACGGGTCAAGTGAAGCAAGATCTGAGCTGAAGTGGCGACCCCGCCCTGCGCGACGAAGAGCGTGCTGAGCTCTGGCGGCATCCCGGCATTGTGGTTTGCGCCGGCGCACAGCCGCCAATGTGCCCTGTGGATAACGGCCGAGCGCTCGCTGTTGTACAGAATTTCGAGCCAAACCCGTACAAGCCTGAGCGCTCGCGGGCACTACATGCTGGCGATGAGCCGCTTGACCCGTTCGTCGACGGAGCGGAACGGGTCCTTGCACAACACGGTGCGCTGAGCCTGGTCGTTGAGCTTGAGGTGCACCCAGTCGACGGTGAAGTCGCGGCCGGCTTCCTGTGCGGCGCTGATGAACTCGCCGCGCAGCTTGGCCCGGGTGGTCTGCGGCGGCGTGTTCACCGCGTCCTCGATCTCCTCGTCGGTGGTCACCCGCGTCGCGAGACCCTTGCGCTGCAGCAGGTCGAACACGCCCCTGCCACGCTTGATGTCGTGGTAGGCCAGGTCGAGCTGGCTGATCTTGGGGTCGGACAGCTCCATGTTGTAGCGGTCCTGGTAGCGCTGGAACAGCTTGCGCTTGATCACCCAGTCGATTTCGGTGTCGACCTTCGCGAAGTCCTGGCTCTCCACGGCGTCGAGCTGGCGTCCCCACAGGTCGACGACCTGCTCGATCTGCGGGTTGGGCTCGCGGGTCTGCAGGTGTTCGACCGCGCGCGAGTGGTATTCGCGTTGAATGTCCAGCGCGCTGGCCTGACGGCCGCCGGCCAGCCGCACGGGCCGCCGCCCGGTTAGGTCGTGGCTGACCTCGCGGATCGCCCGGATCGGGTTGTCCAGCGAGAAGTCGCGGAACGCCACACCGGACTCGATCATCTCCAGCACCAGCGCGGCCGTACCCACCTTGAGCATCGTGGTGGTCTCGCTCATGTTGGAGTCGCCGACGATGACGTGCAGGCGCCGGTACTTTTCGGCGTCGGCATGCGGCTCGTCGCGGGTGTTGATGATCGGGCGGCTGCGGGTGGTCGCCGACGACACGCCCTCCCAGATGTGCTCGGCGCGTTGACTGAGGCAGAAGGTGGCGGCCTTGGGCGTCTGCAGCACCTTGCCAGCGCCGCAGATGAGCTGGCGCGTGACCAGGAACGGCAGCAGCACGTCAGAGATCCTGGAGAACTCGCCCGCCCGCACGATCAGATAGTTCTCGTGGCAGCCGTATGAGTTGCCCGCCGAGTCGGTGTTGTTCTTGAAAAGGTAGATGTCGCCGCCGATGCCCTCGTCGGCCAGCCGCTGCTCGGCGTCGATCAGCAGGTCCTCCAGCACCCGCTCCCCTGCGCGGTCGTGGGTGACCAACTGCACGAGGCTGTCGCACTCGGCGGTCGCATACTCCGGGTGGCTACCCACGTCGAGGTACAGCCGCGCACCGTTGCGGAGGAAGACGTTGGAGCTCCGCCCCCACGACACCACACGGCGGAACAAATACCGTGCGACCTCGTCGGGACTCAGCCTGCGATGCCCATGAAAGGTGCAGGTCACACCGAATTCGGTCTCGATGCCCATGATCCGCCGCTGCACCTCATCGAGCTTACGGGGTGGTTTCGACTCGCGGCGCATCAGCCGCGCCGTTGCGCGGGCTTTGCCGTGCGACGCCCGCACGCGCCTGTGGATAACGTCAGCGCCACGACGCGGTGATCTGCCAGCATGAGGCATGGGGGGAAACACCGAAGTCGATTTGAGTGCGCTGCGCGCCGTCGCCGACCACGTCACAGAGGCCGCCGACGCGATCGCCGAAATACATTGGCCCACACTGCCGGTCGATGAGCTGAAGGGTTCGTCGACAGGCGGTGTCCCCGCGCCCGACCTCATCGCCGCCAAGCTCACCGACGTCATCGCGAACATGCGCGGATGGGCTGTCGCGGCGCGGATGGCCGCCGACGCCTTCGAGCGCGCCGACCGCCGGGGCGCCGACCGCTTCCCTCGCCGATGACCCGGCCGACCGTCGCCCAGGCCGAGGCGTGGAAACCCGACGCGCTACGCAAGACCGCAGACGCCTGGGATGCCGCCGCAACCGATCTGGCGACCCGCGTCGACGCCGTCGTGCATGGAATCGGTGGCAGCCGTGACTTCTGGACCGGGTCGGCCGCCGACGCCGCCCGCGGTCACGGCGGGACGATCGGCGCGGCGGGCGCCCTCGCGGCGCGGTGCCTGATCACTGCCGCGGTCGCCGCGCGCGACGGCGCCGGGCAGATGAGCGCCGCGCGAGACGAGGTGCTGGCCCAGGTGGCCACCGCACGCGCCGCAGGATTCGTCGTCGCCGATGACGGTGTCGTCACCGGTGGCGGCTCCTCACCCGTGCTGGTCTCGTTGGTCGGCGGCAGCCCGCAGGTGACGGCCGCCCTGCTCGCCACCAGGATCGCGGCCGCCCTCGACAAGTTGGGTGAGGCCGACGCCGACACCGCGCACGACATCACCGAGGCGCTGAACCCTGCGCACGCACCGCAACCGCGAACCGCACCCGCCGGGGCGTGGCCGGTCCCGCTGGCCGACGTCGTCGCGGGCTGGTCCGCGATCGGCCAGGACCGGATCGCCGACCAGATCGCCGCGATGACACCCGAGCAGCGGCAACGCCTGATCGACGAGTTTCCCGAGCAGGTCGGCAACACCGACGGTGTGCCGTGGCACATGCGCATCGCGGCTAACCGGGTCAACATCGCGCAGGCGATCGCCGACGAACGCCGCGACAACGGGCCGGGCTCGCAGACCCGTATCGCGTTCTATGCGGGCCTGCTGGCCGAGGTGGACGACCCCGCGCGCAGCGGTCGCCGGGTGGATCGCCAGATCCTCGCCTTCGACCCCGACCGAGCATCGCTGGTCGAGCTCAACGGGAACCTGGCCAGCGCCAAGAGCCTCGCCGTCATGGTCCCCGGAATGAACACCACGATCGAGGCTTCTGCGGCCAACACGAAGACTGCCAGGCGGTTCGTCTCCGCCACCCGCGGCGAGGTCGCGACCATCACCTACCTCGGCGGACCGTTCCCCCGCGGGGGCAACCTCGCAACCGGCGTACTCGACGCGGCAGATCCGCGCTATGCCCTCGACATGGCGCCGCGCCTGGTGGCGTTCAGCGAGGACGTCGACCGCACGGTCGACGCCACCGGCCGCGACATCCCCGTCACCTACGTGGGCCACTCCTACGGCGGCTCCATCATGGGCACCGCAGAGGTCTTCGGCCTGACGGCCGATCGCACGCTGTACCTTGCCGCGGCGGGAGCGGGCGTCGGCGTCGACGATCCGTCGGACTGGCACAACCGAAACCCGGACGTGCTGAGATTTTCGATGACGGCTCCCGGCGACCTCATCGAGGTGGTGCAGGGCAACCCGGCCAGCCCACACGGCGCCGATCCCGACGACATGCCCGGTGTAATCCATTTGCCGGCAGGCGATTACGACGACGGACGACCGATGGCCGGTCCGCGGGCGCACACCGACATCGACGACGTGCCGTCGGATTCCTGGCGAAACATCCTGGCCGTGATCACAGGCGATTCTCCAACTCTGCACAAAGCGGGATGACCGTTGGCAAAATCTGACCGATGTCATCACGAAGCAGCCCGGTCGACGGGTTCCGGCTTGCCTTCGACCGGCACGGGCCTGCCGGTGCGCCAGCGGTGGTGCTGCTGCACGGCTGGCCGGGCAACCGCCACGACTACCGCCGCGTCGTCCCACTGCTGACCGAGACCGCCGACGTGATCGTGCCCGATCTGCGCGGCTTCGGCGGCTCCGACAAGCACGCCGTCGATGTGCGCCACTTCTACAGCGCCAGCGCCCAGGCCGGCAGCGTGGTCGGACTCATCAACGAACTCGGCCTGACCGGCGTCGTGCTCGCCGGCTACGACGTCGGCAGTCGCGTCGCGCAGAGCGTGGCGCGGATGTATCCCGAACTGGCCAGGGCACTGGTGCTCTCACCGCCGCTGCCCGGGGTCGGCAACCGCGTGCTCTCTCCGCAGGCCCAGCGGGAGTTCTGGTACCAAGCCTTCCACCAGCTTCCACTCTCCGACCACCTGATAGACGGCAATCTCGACTGCGTGCGCGAGTACCTGCGCCATTTCTGGAGCCACTGGTCGGGCCCGAATTTCACGCTCCCCGAGGATGATCTGGAGCGGCTCGCCTCCGACTACGCATTGCCGGGCGCGTTCACCGCCTCGATCGCCTGGTACCGCGCGGGCGCGGGCATGGTCGCGCAATCGCTTACCGAACCGCCGCCGGACCGCGCGATCAAGGTGCAGACCTCCACCGACGTGCTACTGCCGCAACATGATCCGCTGTTCCCGCGGGAGTGGGCGGACCGGCTGGACGACTACTTCGTCGACGCCAGGCCACATCGCGTCGACGGTGCAGGTCATTTCACACCGCTGGAATGCCCGCAGGAATTCGCCGACCTCATCCTCGATCGCGTTCGATCCAGCCAAGGCGCCGGCTGATCACTTCTGCGGCGGCTGACTTTCGAAGCCGCATCGCGGACCGGAGCAGAGATGAGGCTATCCCGGCGGTATTCCGACGTTGCGGATGCGCCGTTGCACAGCGACGATCTCACGAAGTCCGTCGCCCAGTAGGCTGCGATTCAGCGGCGAGAGTTCGGACATGGTGATCACATCGCCGGGGGTGTGACCGGACGCTATCTGGTCGACCTGATGCGCCATGCGGAGCCGTTGCAACATCAGGAAGACATCGCACAGTGTCTCCGCGTCTCGGTCGCTGATCGCGTCGGCCTGCGCTGCGGCAGTCAGCCGGGCAGGCGTCGATGCGGACGCGACACCGGCACTCAGTCCGCCCCAGCGCGCGAGGTTGACGATCGGCGTCACCGCGTGCTGTTTGAGGTCGAAGGTGCCGCCGCGCCGGGACAACACGTCGCGCAGCGACCGCGTCTTGACCCGCGCGGCCAGCGCATCGAGCCGCTGCAATCTCAGCGCGTCGGCATGTTCCTCGCGCATCCGCCGATAGGCGGCGGGAACCGTGTGCAACGCCGCGTCGCCCCAGACGACACGCCCGTCGATGAGCAGTGACGACATCATGAGGCCCTGGCCGCGCAGCGGGTCCTCCAGCCAACCCTCGGCCGCGGCGAACCACTCCGACTGCGAACGCGAGAAGAGCGCCTCGTACGCGACGGCGCCGTTGCGGTCCGGCGGCAGGCCACAACCATCCAGGATCTCGTGGGTGCGAACGGCGATGGCCCGCAACTGCTCGCTAGCCGATGACATGTCGTCCCGCCACGACAGGGCGCTGTCGACGTCGGATGACGGCATCGCCTCCCGGCGGGCAACACTGCCGAGTGTCAGCCACGCGAATCCGTCGACTGCGGTGCCGGTTTCGGCGAGTGCCAGTTCGAGTGCCCTGCGCACCAGCCTGTCGATGACGACGGACAGGATTGCAGTGGTCGCTGACGCCTTCGTGCCGTTGCGGAACAGGTCTGCGGCCACCCCGGTGACCCGCTGTCCGACTTTTTGCAGTTCGACTGCGTCGCCGGCCAGACCGATCGAGCGTCGCAGTGTGAAGCTCTGCCGCGCCGACGCGGCCAGCAGGTCGACCTCTTCCAGCACACCGACGACCTCACCGCGCGACGACACAACCGGCATATGCCGCAGCCCGCACTCCAACATGTCCATCAGCACGGTCTCGGCGGTCAGATCCGCGGTGACCGTGCGGGCGGGCGCGCTCATCACATCGACGATCGGCGCGTCGATCGGCACACCCGCGGCGACCACCCGGGTCCGCAGGTCGCGGTCAGTGAAGATGCCCAACTCGCCATCCGGCAGTCGGATCAGCGCATAGGAGACATGGTGTTCGGTCATCCGGCACACCGCATCGCGCACTGACGCCTCGGGGCCGACCAGCAGTACATCGCCGTGTACCAGTTCGCCGACGGGCCTGCTGTCGGTCGTCGGCGCAATCGTCGGCCGATCGACTCGACCGGCGTTCCATGCTGTCGACGCCAGGAACGCCAGGCCCGCGGGCCTGGCAAACTGCGCCCGCACCAGCGCACCCGGCAGCCGGATCAGTGTGCTCGGCGCCGCGGCACGCGCCACGAACTCCATTCCGCCGCCGGTGAGCAGAGGCGTGTAGCCGAAGATGCCGCCTTCCTCGACGGTGTCGATCGTGGTGCCGTCGGCGCTGGCTTGCAGCGTCACCTGTCCGGAGCGGACCATCCAGACGTCGTCGGGCACCCGAGTCGCGTAGTCGGCGACGACCGCCCCCGCGGGGAAGTCCACCAGCGTCGAGCCGGCCGCCAGATCGGACATCTCGCCGTCGGACATCGCCTGGAACGGCGTGTGCTCGACCAGGAACGACTTCAGATCTACTGCAAGATCAGTGTTTTCGGATGAGATCGGCACACTTCTCCGCCACTGTCATCACCGGGATATTTGGGTTGGCCGCAGGGAGTTGGGGCATCGCCATCGGCTCGCGGGCCACCCGCGCCGCCAGCGGCGACTGCTCCCCTATGGTGCGGGCCAGTCCGATACCGGTCAGCATGATGCGGTCATCGTATCCCTTTGGACCGGTGAAGTATCGCGGGTCAGACGCGGGGCCGGCCGGCACGTCTCTTAGAACACCAAGCCCAGATCCTGATTCTGATGGCGAACGATCGGCCGATCCTGCCTCAACAGCCGACGTAGTTCACCGAGACGTTCACCGCGAGCCCACCGGTCGAGGTCTCTTTGTATTTCGAACTCATATCGCGTCCGGTGGCGCGCATAGTGGCAATCACCTCGTCGAGGCTGACGAGGTGGGTGCCGTCGCCACGCAGGGCCATGCGCGCCGCGTTGATGGCCTTTCCGGCGGATATCGCATTACGTTCGATGCATGGGATCTGAACAAGCCCAGCGATAGGGTCGCAGGTCAGTCCCAGGCTGTGTTCCATAGCGATCTCGGCAGCGTTCTCTACCTGTTCTGGTGTGCCGCCCAAAATTTCGGCGAGTCCGGCAGCGGCCATGGAGGACGCGGAACCCACCTCGCCCTGGCATCCGACTTCGGCCCCGGAGATGGATGCCCGCTCCTTGTAGAGCGATCCGATTGCACCGGCGGTGAGCAGAAAGCGCACCGCCACGTCATCCGGGTCGGATGTCCCCACCTCGGTGTAGTGCACCGCATAGTGCAACACCGCAGGGATGATCCCGGCAGCGCCGTTGGTCGGTGCCGTCACAATTCGGCCACCCGACGCGTTCTCCTCGTTGACAGCGAGCGCCACCAGGTTCACCCAATCCTCGGCGAATCGCGGATCACGGTTGGGGTCCTCCTGGCTGAGGCGTTGATGCCACTGCCCCGCCCGCCGGCGCACGTGAAGCGCGCCCGGCAGCAGGCCGGTGCGGCTGATTCCGCGCTGTTCGCACTCCACCATCACGTCATGCAGATGAAGCAGCTCCGCGCGAACCTCCTCGGCGCTGCGCGTGCGGCGTTCATAGGCGAGCATCACCGCGCTGATCGACCTGCCCGTGCCAGAGGCCAGCGCAAGCAGTTCTGCAGCCGACGAGAACGAGAATTCGTCGTCGTCAACGGCGTGATCGGTGGCGGCCTCGCCCTCGGTGACAACGAATCCGCCTCCGATGGAGAAGTAGGTCCGCCGATGCAGGGTGCTGTCATCCGCGGCATAGGCGGTAAGCGTCATCCCGTTCGGATGGAAATCGAGCACTGTACGGGTGTACAGCGCGATGTCGTCCTCGGACAGCGCAATCGGCACCCGCCCACCGAGCATGATCTTGCCGGTGTTGCGCAGCCGCTCCCGCCCGGCTTCCATCTCCTCGGACTCGATCGTTTCCGGGCGGTATCCCTCAAGCCCGAGCAGAACCGCGGGCAGCGTGCCATGGCCCCGACCGGTCGCTGCCAGCGACCCGTACAGCTCGACCCGCACGTCGGCCACCCGCGCGAGAACCCCCGTCGCGTCGAGGTCGGAGACGAAGGTGGCCGCCGCCCGCATCGGGCCAACGGTGTGCGAACTCGACGGACCGATGCCGACCTTGAAGAGCTCGAAGACACTGATAGTCACTGGCAGTCCCTCCCCGACTACAGCTGTGGGTAGAGCGGATGGCGCTCGGCGAGCTCACTGACCGCCCGCGCCAACTTCGCGGTATCCGAGTCCGGCGCGGCGATCAGGCACTGCGCGATCAGATCGGCGACGGCGGCGAAGTCCTCGGCCTGGAAGCCGCGGGCCGCAAGCGCGGGCGTGCCGATGCGCAGACCGGACGTCACCATCGGCGGACGCGGATCGAAGGGAACAGCGTTGCGATTCACCGTGATCCCAATCGACGCCAGCCTGTCCTCGGCCTGCCGCCCGTCGATCTCCGCATTGCGCAGGTCGACGAGGACCAGATGGACATCGGTGCCACCAGTCAGCACGGCGATGCCCGCATCGCGGACGTCGGGCGCCGAAAGCCGCTCCGCCATGATCTTCGCGCCGTCGATGACCCGCTGTTGACGCTCGACGAAAGCGGGCATCGCCGCCATCTTGAAGGCCACGGCCTTGGCCGCGATGACGTGCTCAAGCGGTCCGCCTTGCTGACCGGGGAACACCGCCGAGTTGATCTTCTTGGCGATATCGGCGTCCCTGGTAAGGATGATGCCGCCGCGCGGACCGCCGAGCGTCTTGTGCGTGGTGGACGTGACCACGTGGGCGTGCGGCACCGGCGACGGGTGCAACCCTGCCGCGACCAGTCCCGCGAAGTGGGCCATGTCGACCATCAGGTAGGCGCCCACCTCGTCGGCGATCTCCCGGAACCGGGCGAAGTCCTGGTGCCGCGGGTAAGCCGACCAACCCGCGATGATCATCTGAGGCTGGTGCTCGCGGGCCGCCTCGGCTACCTGATCCATGTCGATCAGGTAGTCGTCACGCGAGACCCCATACGCGGCAACGTTGTACAGCTTCCCCGAGAAGTTCAGCCGCATCCCGTGCGTGAGGTGACCGCCGCAGTCGAGCGACAAGCCGAGGATGGTGTCCCCCGGCTTGAGCAATGCATGCATGACCGCCGCGTTGGCCTGCGCGCCAGAGTGCGGCTGCACGTTGGCGAACTCCGCGCCGAACAGGAACTTGATTCGATCGATCGCCATCTGCTCAATGACGTCGACGTGCTCACAGCCGCCGTAGTACCGCCGCCCGGGGTAGCCCTCGGCGTACTTATTGGTGAGCACTGAACCCTGCGCCTCCATGACTGCGATCGGCGCATGGTTCTCCGAAGCGATCATCTCCAGGCCGGTGCGCTGGCGTTCGAGTTCCTTACCGATCAACTCGGCAATCTCGGGATCGAAATCGGCGAGACGTTCGTCCAGGACGCTCATGTCGATGCTCCGTTCATAGGGTCCGAGTACTGAATACCAGATTGAAGATAACTGATATATCAGAGTGTGACCGGCATCATAGCTGCGTGCGGCTTTGACGGTCAAGGGTGGGCATTGCCGCCTTGTTACCAGCGAGTTCCGTTTGACCGCTCCCCTTGACAGTGACGTAGGACACGGTTCAGTCTGTTGCATGTAGAGGGTTCTATTGCGCAATACGCAACATCTGATTTGCTGGGCGAGAGGCCGAGTAGGTGGCGGAACATCTGAATATGTTCATCGCGGGCGAATGGCGCCCTGCGCTCGACGGAGCTCGCCGCGAAATCCGATGTCCGGCCGACGGCCAGCTGGTGGCCCAGGTCGCCGAGGCATCCGCTGAAGACACTCACGCCGCGATTGCCGCGGCGCGCCAGGCCTTCGACACGGGCCCGTGGCCACACGTGCCGGAACGCGAACGCGCGGAGGTGTTGCGGCGCACCGCCGACCTGATCGACCGCGACCGCAAGGATTTCGTCCGTGCCGAAGCGCTCGACACCGGCAAGCGGATCGTCGAGGCCGAATACGACATGGACGACGTCGTGGGGTGCCTGCGCTACTACGCCGGTGTCGGGGGCACCGAGGCCGGGCGGGTGGTGGACACCGGTAAAGCGGACACGATAAGTCGCATCGTCTACGAGCCGATCGGCGTCTGCGGATTGATCACCCCGTGGAATTACCCTCTGCTGCAAGCGAGTTGGAAGGTTGTCCCAGCGCTGTTGGCGGGCAACACTTTCGTGCTCAAGCCGAGCGAGCTGACACCCTCGACCTCGGTCCTGTTGATGCGGGCGTTGGAGGAGGCCGGACTGCCCGCCGGCGTCGCCAATCTCGTGCTCGGCGCCGGGCCCGCGGCGGGCGCGCCGCTGTCGGAACACCCCGACGTGGACATGGTGTCGTTCACCGGCGGCGTCCCTTCCGGCACGCGAGTGATGGCCGCCGCCGCACCGACCGTCAAACGCGTCGCACTGGAGCTCGGTGGGAAGAACCCCAACGTCGTCTTCGCCGACGCCGACTTCGAGACAGCGGTGGACTTCGCGCTCACCGCGGTGTTCCTGCATTCCGGCCAGGTGTGTTCCGCGGGCGCCCGCCTGATCGTCGAAGAATCACTGCACGATCGGTTCGTCGACGAAGTCGTCGCCCGCGCCGAGCGCATCAAGCTCGGTGGACCATTCGATCTTGAGGCCGAGACCGGTCCCCTGATCTCGGCCGCTCACCGGGAAAAGGTCGAGGCCTACGTGGCCGCAGGTTTGGCCGAGGGCGCCGTGCTGCGGTGCGGCGGACGCCGGCCGGACGATGCACATCTCAAGGACGGCTTCTTCTATCCACCAACGGTGCTCGACGGGTGCCACTCGGGAATGTCGGTGACACAGGAGGAATCGTTCGGTCCGGTGCTCACCGTCGAGACGTTCACCGACGAGGACGACGCAGTCCGATTGGCCAATGACACCATTTACGGGTTGGCCGGCGCGGTCTGGACGCAGGACGCCGGCAAGGCCCAGCGTGTCGCGGAACGCCTACGGCACGGCACCATCTGGATCAACGACTACCACCCCTACGTGCCACAGGCCGAATGGGGCGGCATGAAGCGATCCGGCAACGGCCGCGAACTCGGCCGCGTCGGTCTCGACGAATACCGCGAGATCAAGCACATCTGGCAGAACACCAACCCGCGCCCCGAGCGGTGGTTCCGAGGCTAACCCGCAGCAGCTGCACTTCGAAATGATCCACAGCCCAATTAGTTAGGAGATTTCGGTGGCCATCCATACAGAGAGCGCGCCCACAGCGGTGGTCGCACCGCCCAACCCCCGCCGCAGCGACGCCGAGCTGAGCGTCAACGGACTGTGGAAGGTCTTCGGCGCCAAGGGTTCCGATGTGGCGTGCGACGACAGCATGGAGCGGCTCAGCGTCCAAGACATTAAGAAGAAGACGGGATGCGCCGTCGCCGTGCGCGACGTCAGCTTCGACGTCGGCTGTGGCGAGGTGTTCGTCGTAATGGGTCTGTCCGGCTCCGGAAAGTCCACGCTCGTGCGATGTCTGACGCGGCTGATCGAGCCGACGAAGGGCGAGGTGGTGTTCCAGGGCACCGACATCATGTCCGCCGACGAGAATGCGCTGCGGGATCTGCGTCGCCGCAAGGTCTCAATGGTCTTCCAGCATTTCGGGCTGCTCCCACACAGGCGCGTGCTCGACAATGTGGCCTACGGCCTGGAGGTCAAGGGCACCCCGAAGAAGGAACGGCTCCAGCGCGCGGGCGAGGTCACCGAACTGGTCGGGCTCGCGGGGTATGAGTACTCCTACCCGGATCAGCTGTCGGGCGGCATGAAACAACGCGTTGGCCTGGCCCGCGCACTGGCAAGCGATCCGGACATGCTGCTGTTCGACGAGCCGTTCTCGGCGCTGGATCCACTGATCCGGCGCGACATGCAGAACGAGGTGATCCGGCTGCATCACGAGATGGGAAAGACGATGGTGTTCATCACCCACGATCTGTCCGAGGCGCTCAAGCTCGGCGACCGGATCCTGATCATGCGCGATGGAGCGATGGTCCAGGTCGGCACCGGAGACGAACTCGTCGGCGCCCCGGCCAACGACTACGTCCGCGAATTCGTCAGCGATGTACCGCGTTCGCGGGTGCTGACTCTGAAGTGGATCATGCGCGAAAAGCGCGCCGATGACCCGATGGATGGCCCAGAAATGGCGCCCACCACCGTGATTCGCGATGCTGTCGACCCGGTGCTCGCCGCCGACAAACCAATCAAGGTGGTGGACGACGGCAAACTGCTCGGCATCGTGGGCCGTAGTGAGATCCTCACGGTGATCGGCAAGGTCGACGAGGGCGGCGCGTAATGACCACTCTCACCGTAGGCGCCCCGCAGGCACCGCCGGCGACGGATTCACAGCTGCAGACGTCGTGGTTCTCCGAACGTGGCCCGGCGCAGTTCCTTGCGGCCATCGGAGCAATCGTCGCCGTCTGGGTCGTTCTGTACCAATTCCTGGCAGGGCGCGCCACACTCGCGCTGGCACCGGCCGATACCAAACCGCTGCACGTCTGGCTGTCCGATCTGCAGACCCGCGTCGGTGAGGGCCGAAACACCAACCCGCTGTTCACCTATTTCTTCAATCCGATCCGGGCGGTGATCGACGCGTTCGGCACCGCGATCGCCGACCTGATCGCCCACCCGGTCGACGCGCGACCAGTCCCCTATATCGGTTGGCTCGGCGTCGTGGTGCTTTTCACGCTCCTGGCGTGGGTGCTCGGCAACTGGAAGGTCGGGCTGCTCACACTGTGTGGATTGTTGTTCATGGGGCTGCAAGGCCTGTGGCAGGACAGCATGGAGACGCTGGCGCTGACCATTGCGGCGGTGGCGATTTCGCTGCTCATCGGAATTCCATTGGGCGTCTGGGCGGGCATATCCGATCCGTTTAATCGAGTGATCACCCCGGTGCTGGACTTCATGCAGATCCTGCCGTCGTTCGTCTACCTCGCCCCGCTGACGCTGGCGTTCCTGATCGGGCCGGCCGCGGCGATCATCGCGACAGTGATCTACGCGGCTCCCCCGGTCATTCGCCTTACCGCCCATGGCATTCGGTCGGTCCCCGCAGAGTCGCGGGAAGCGGTCGAGTCGCTCGGAGCCACTCGGCGCCAGGAGTTGTTCGGCGCGCTGCTGCCGATGGCCAAGCGCACCATCGTGCTCGGCGTCAACCAGACCATCATGGCCGCGCTGGCGATGGTTACGATCGCCGCGCTGATCGCCGCACCCGGCCTCGGCCAGGTAGTGATCCAGGCGTTGTCGACCCAGGACGTCGGCACCGCGTTCAACGCCGGTCTGGCGATCGTGCTGTTGGCCATCATCCTCGACCGAATCACCACGGCCGCGAGTGAGCGCGTCGAGACCCAACAGCGAAAATCGGCCGAACCCAGCAAGTTTCGGCGTCCAGGCATCGCGATCGGCGGCATCGTGACCGCGATCGCGATCTGGCTGTCCTACACCTACCAGCTGGTAGCGCTCTTCCCGTCGTCGCTACAGCTCGGGTCGGTCCGTATTCCCCTCGATGTCGGCACGCCAATCGTCAACGCCGCGAACGCCGTAACCAACTGGGCGCAAACCACCTTCTCAGGGGTGACCAACGGCATCAAGGACGTGGTGACCGCGACGACACTCGATCCGTTGCAGAAGCTGCTGGACAACTCGCCGTGGTGGCTGACGTTCGTGGCCATCACCGCGATCGCCCTGATTGTCGGAGGCCGGATGGCGGCGCTCATCACTGCCGTGTGTCTCGTACTGATTCTGTGGCCGCTCGAGCTGTGGCAGGCGACGATGGACACCCTGGCCGCAGTGTTGGTCGCCACGGTCATCGTGGTTGTGCTCGGGGTCGTGGTCGGCGTGTGGATGGGCCGCAGTCCAACCGTGGACAAGTTCGTGCGCCCCTTCCTGGACGCCGCGCAGACCATGCCGTCGTTCGTGTACCTGGTGCCGTTCCTGGCGTTGTTCTCGGCGTCGCGGTTCACCGGCATCGTGGCGGCGATCGTCTACGCCGCGCCGGTGTCGATCAAGATCATGGCCGACGGGATCCGCGGGGTCTCGGCCGAGACCGTCGAGGCGGCGCGCTCGGTCGGGTCGAACACCTGGCAGGTCATCAGCAAGGTGCAGCTGCCGATGGCCGTGCGCTCGCTGACCTTGGCCACCAACCAGGGCCTTATATATGTGCTCTCGATGGTCGTGGTCGCGGGTCTGGTCGGCGGCGGTGCGCTGGGCTACCTGGTGGTGGCCGGCTTCGCGCAGACCAGCCTGTTCGGCAAGGGCTTGGCCGCGGGCCTGGCGATCGTGCTACTCGGCACGATCCTCGACCGCACCACCGCAGCCGCTTCGAAACGGATTGGACGGGCAGCCGAATGAAACGAATTGCAATCGCGGCGGCGGCGCTTGTGCTGCTCCTATCGGGCTGCAACGCCACCAAGGTGTCGGACCTGCAAAGCCGCGGCGAGCTGAAGCCGGGCAGTAAACCCTGTGGCACCTTCAACCTGGCCATCAATTCCTGGGTCGGATACGAGGCGAACGCCGCAGTGATCACGTATCTCGCGGAAAACGTGTTGGGCTGCTTCGTCAAGCAGCGACACATCGCCGAGCAGGTCTCCTGGCAGGGCATGTCGACCGGACAGGTGGACGCCATCCTGGAGAACTGGGGCCACGACGACCTGCGGCAGCAGTACATCGACAACATGGGGGTCGCGCAGAGTGCCGGCTCCACCGGCATCGAGGGACAGATCGGCTGGTACGTACCACCGTGGATGGCCGAGCAGTACCCGGACATCACCGATTGGCGCAATCTCAACAAGTACGCCCACCTATTCAAGACCTCCGAATCGGGCGATAAGGGGCAACTGCTCGACGGGGACCCGGCCTACGTCACCAACGACGACGCACTGGTCTCCAACCTGGGGCTGGACTACAAAGTCGTGCAGGGCGGTAGCGAAACGGCGCTGATCTCGAGCATCCGTCAGGCACAGCAACAACGGAAGCCGCTGCTCGCGTACTTCTACTCGCCGCAGTGGTTATTGAGCGAGGTACCGATGGTCAAGATCAAGCTGCCGCCGTACACCGATGGATGCGACGCCGATCCGGCCAAGATCGCCTGCGACTATCCGGACTACGACCTGGACAAGATCGTGTCGACCAAGTTCGCCGAATCCGGCAGCCCGGCCTACACGCTGGTGAAGAACTTCCAGTGGACGGCTGAGGACCAGAACTCCGTTGCCCGCTCGATCGCGATGGACGGGATGAGCGACGACGAGGCCGCCAAGAAATTCATCGATGCGCACCCGCAGCTGGTCGCCAAGTGGCTCGCCGGCACCGGGGCGGAAAACGCCGCGTAGTCCCGCCGAAAACGCGAGCTAGCGGCAGCAAAACTCGCGCTCTGCGGCCCTTGACAAGGGCAGGCGATTTCCATCAGGCTGTTGCATAATACGAATCACGTTTCACAATCCGATACAACTAGGTCACACAGGGAGGTCGCGGTCGTGCTCGAAATCTGCCCATTGGCGGCCCTGCCTCGCGGTGAGGCGCGCAGGGTCGAAGCGGATCCACCGATCGCCTTGTTCCACACCGACGACGGCGAGGTGTTCGCGATCGACGACACCTGCACGCACCAGGACGCGTCGCTGGCCGACGGCTGGCTCGAGGGCTGCGAGATCGAATGCCCGCTGCACGCCTCGCGTTTCAACCTACGCACGGGCGCAGTCGACGCGCCGCCGGCGAAGCTTCCGGTGCGCACCCACGAGGTGGTCATCGTCGACGGGGTGATCAACGTCGTGCTCGACGACGCCCCGCCCAACCTCCCTCCCGGCGTCACCACACGCGCGGCTGGCGAGGCGGCGCAGTGAAAAGCATTGCGGTGATTGGGGCTTCGCTGGCCGGGCTGTCGGCGGCCCGCGCGTTACGCGCGCAAGGCTTCGACGGGGACCTTACGGTGGTCGGCGGCGAGCAGCGTCGGCCCTACGACCGCCCCCCACTGTCGAAGGAGTTCCTCACCGGTGACATCGGCGAGGACGCGTTGGCCCTCGAAGCCGAGGACGACGCCCTGAACGCCGAGTGGCTGCTCGGCGTGCACGCGACGCGCCTCGACGCCAACGCGGCCGCCGTGCAGCTCGACAATGGCACCGGCATCCACGCCGACGGCTTCGTCCTCGCAACGGGAGCACGAGCACGGACGTGGCCCGGTTCGGAGGGCCTTGCCGGCGTGCATGTGTTGCGGACCGTCGACGATGCCGTCGCGCTGCGCGACGAACTACGTCCCGAGGCGCGACTGGTGGTGATCGGCGCCGGCTTCATCGGAGCCGAAGTCGCTTCCACCGCAGCAAAATTGGGTCTTGACGTCACGGTAGTCGAAGCCGCGCTCGCCCCGCTGGCCGGTCCGCTCGGTGTCCAACTCGGTGCCGCGGTGGCACGTCTGCACACCGAACACGGCACGCGGCTGCTCTGCGGGGCTCCCGTCGCGGGCCTGCTCGGTACCGATCGGGTGACCGGCATCGAGTTGGCCGACGGGCGGCGGCTCGCGGCAGACGTCGTCCTGGTCGGGATCGGCGCCGTGCCCAACGTCGAATGGTTACGCGACAGTCCCGTCGAACTGGCCAACGGTGTCGTCTGCGATGCGGGCGGGGCGACCGCGATCCCGAATGTGGTCGCGGTGGGCGACTGCGCGGCCTGGCACGAGCCGGCGGTCGGCTGGCCACACCGTGTCGAGCACTGGACCGGCGCGCTTGAGCGCCCGGGCATCGCCGTCGCCACTCTGCTCGCGGGCGGCAGGCACGACGGCAATCCCGCCAAACCCCCGTACTTCTGGTCCGATCAGTACGGCCGCCGTATCCAATTCGCAGGTATTGCCCACACAGGCGATGAGATCACCTTCGAAGTGGGCAGCGTACGCGATGCGAGCTTCCTGGCCGTGTACCGGCGTGGCGGCGAACCCGTCGCCGTGCTTGGCATGGATCAGCCCAAATTGTTCACTCGATGGCGTCGCCAACTGATTGTCGTTCCAGTCCCAGCATGACTTCCATTTCTACGGAGGAGATCTCGATGACCACCGTCGGCCTGCCGCAGAGTCTGATTTCGACGCTGCCCGGCAGTTACTACACCGACCCCACGATCTTCGCGATGGAACAGGCGCAGATCTTCGAGTCGATGTGGTTCTGCGCGGTGCGGTCCGCCGATCTCGACAAGCCGGGCGCGTTCAAGACCGTTCAGGTCGGCAACGAGAGCGTGCTGATCACACGGTCCCGCACCGGCGAGGTGCGCGCGTTCTTCAACGTCTGCAGGCATCGTGGTGCGCAGCTGTGCACCGACGAGAGCGGCGAAACCAAACGTGCCTTCCAATGTCCTTACCACGCTTGGACTTACGATCTCGACGGCAAGCTGGTGGCCGCGCCGAACCTGACCAAGATGCCCGACATCGACCGGGTGGAGTACGGGCTGCGCAGCATCGCAGTGCAGGAGTGGTTGGGCTACGTGTGGGTGTGCCTTGCCGACAATCCACCGTCGTTCGACGACACAGTCCGCAAGGACGTCAGCGATCGCCTCGGCAGTGTCGAACTGATTGAGCACTACGACGCCGAGCATCTGAGCGTCGGCCGCCGGATCCGCTACGACGTCAAGGCGAACTGGAAGCTCATCATCGAGAACTTCATGGAGTGCTACCACTGCGCCACCATTCACCCGGAGCTGACCGAGGTGCTGCCCGAATTCGCCGACGGGTTGGCCGTGCAGTACCACGTGGGCCACGGGGCCGAATTCGCCGAGGACGTCCAGGGATTCACTGTCGACGGCTCACAAGGGCTGGACCAGATCCCCGGCGTCACCGCGGAGCAGGACCGGCGCTACTACGCCATCACCGTCAAGCCGCAGGTGTTCGTCAACCTGGTGCCCGACCACGTCATCGTGCACCGCATGTTCCCCATGGCAGCGGACCGCACCGTCGTCGAGTGCGACTGGCTGTACCTGCCGCACGTGGTCGAATCCGGCAAGGACGTCAGCCGCTCGGTCGAGCTGTTCCACCGGGTCAACGAGCAGGACTTCGCCGCGTGCGAGCGCTGCCAGCCCGCGATGAGCTCACGCACCTACCGCGACGGCGGGGTGCTGGTGCCGAGCGAGCATCACATCGGCGTGTTCCACAACTGGCTGCAGGCGAAGCTCACGAAATGACTGTCGCCGTCCGGTCAGTCGAGGTGACCCATCCGCTGGCTGATGGCCGCCGCGGCGGCGACCACGTCGGGGGTCACCTCGCGCATCCGATCTTCAGTGAATCGGTAGACGGGGCCCGACACGGACAGCGCCGCGATCACGCCTCCCGTGTGGTCGCGGACCGGGGCGGCGACGGCGTTCAGCCCCTCCTCCAGTTCCTCGACAGAGGAGGCGTAGCCGTCGCGCGCGGCGGCCTCGATCTGCGCCTCGAGCTCCCGCTGCGACGTGATGGTGTGAGAAGTAAGTCGGGCAAGTCCCTCCGAGGCCAACATGTTTCGGCGTTCCTCGGGCGCCATGTAGGCGAGCAGAATCTTGCCGCTCGACGTGGCATGCAGCGGTGTCAGCTCCCCGACCCAATTGTGTGTGGCGACCGCACTCGGCCCGCGCGCCTGGTCGACGTTGACGACGAAGTGCGAGCGCCGCACCGCGATGTTGACCGTTTCGCCGACCTGGGACGCGAGCTGCTCGCAAAGCGCGCGAGCCTGATGCGTGACGTCCAGTTGGCCGGGCACCGCGCTCGCCAGCCGCAGGATGCCGAAGCCCAGCCGGTACTTTCCACGGTCCTGGGTCTGTTCGACGAGTTCGCGTTCCTCGAGGGCCGCGAGCAATCGAAACGCCGTCGACTTGTGCACGCCGATATCCGCGGCGACCTCGCTGACACCGGCTTCGCCGCGTTGGGCCAGGATTTCCAGCACGCTGATGGCGCGGTCGACCGACTGCACACCGCCGGTGCTCTCACCCCGCTCGTTGCTCATAGCGCAACTATACGAGACATAGTTGCATATAGCGAAACTTGATGCGTATCACGCTTCATTACCGATAGGAGGAAAAGCGATGGCTGGTAAAGACTTGACCCGGTACGACTTCGTAATCGTCGGCGGCGGATCGGCAGGGTGCGCGCTCGGAAACCGACTTTCGGCCGACCCGGCCAACAAGGTTCTGGTGCTTGAGGCGGGCCGCAACGATTCGCTATGGGACGTGTTCGTGCACATGCCCGCGGCGCTGCCGTTCCCCATCGGAAGTCGTTTCTACGACTGGAAATACGAGTCCGAACCCGAACCGCACATGGATGGTCGGCGCGTCTACCACGCCCGCGGCAAGGTACTCGGCGGTTCGAGCAGCATCAACGGGATGATCTTCCAGCGCGGCAATCCGATGGATTACGAGCGCTGGGGCGCCGATCCCGGGATGGGCGACTGGGACTTCGCGCACTGTCTGCCGTACTTCAACCGGATGGAGAACTGCCTCGCGTCCGCGCCCGACGACCCGTACCGCGGTCACGACGGTCCGCTCGCGCTAGAACGCGGGCCTGCGACCAATCCGTTGTTCGAGGCGTTCTTCACCGCCGGTGAGCAGGCAGGCTATCCCCGCACCGATGACGTAAACGGTTACCGGCAAGAGGGTTTCGCGAAGTTCGACCGCAACATCCGCAACGGCAGGCGGCTCTCGGCCGCCCGTGCGTACCTGCATCCGGTGATGAACCGGCCGAACCTCGACGTGATCACCAGGGCATTCGTCGAGCGCATCCTATTCGACGGCAAGCGCGCGGTCGGTGTCGAATACCGGCACCTGCCCGGCGGAACCAAGCGGGTCAGCGCCGGCCAGGTCATCCTGTGCGGCGGCGCCATAAACAGCCCTCAGCTTCTGCAACTCTCCGGCGTGGGTAACGCCGCCGAGTTGCGGGCTCTCGGCATCGACGTGGTGCACGACCTGCCAGGTGTCGGTGAGAACCTGCAGGACCACCTCGAGGTGTACATCCAGTACGCCTGCAAGCAGCCGGTGACGATGCAGAAGTACCTCAAGTGGCGGTACCGGCCGTGGATCGGCGCCAACTGGTTGTTCCTGCGCCGCGGTCCCGGCGCGACAAACCATTTCGAGGGCGGCGGGTTCGTCCGCAGCAACGAGGATGTGGCATACCCGAACCTAATGTTCCACTTCCTGCCGATCGCCGTGCGGTACGACGGCTCCCAGCCCGATGGCGGAGAAGGTTATCAGGTGCACGTCGGCCCGATGTACTCCGACGCTCGCGGCAGCGTGAAGATCACCAGCCGTGACCCGAAAGTGCATCCGGCACTTCGGTTCAACTATCTGTCCACCGATCAGGACCGCAGAGAGTGGGTGGAATCCATCCGGGTGGCCCGCCACATCCTCAACCAGCCCGCGATGGCGCCGTTCAACGGTGGCGAGGTCTCCCCCGGCCCGAGCGTGGAAACCGACGAGGAGATCCTCGACTGGGTGGCGCGCGACGCCGAAACCGCGCTGCACCCGTCGTGCACCGCCAAGATGGGCACCGATGCGATGTCCGTCACCGACCCGCAGACGATGGGCGTACACGGTGTGGAGGGACTGAAAGTCGTTGACGCGTCGGTGATGCCGTATGTCACGAACGGCAACATCTACGCTCCAGTGATGATGGTCGCCGAGAAGGCGGCTGACCTGATCCTCGGCAACCAGCCACTGGCGCCCGCGACGGTGCCGTTCTACCGGCACCAGCCCAAGCAACAGCCCAGCGATGTCAGCTGACGACGGCGTGTGGGCCCTGCCCTCCGAACAGCAGTTGGCTGGCCGTCCACTTCGGGTGGGTGTCACCGAGGCCGCAGTCGGGGACATCGACGTCATCTCGGTGGAACTTCCGCGGGTCGGCGCTGCAATAGAGGCGGGCGAACTGTGTGGGTTGATATGGAGCAGGCCGCTCAGCGCCATGCCGGTGTACGCGCCGATCACCGGAGTGGTCTCAGCCGTCAACGCCGCGGTGCGTGACGATCCCGCGGTCGTGGCCCGGGATCCCTTCCACGCCGGGTGGCTGTTCGCCGTTTTACCGTCGGACGAGTCGTCGACCAAGGTGAGATCATGAGCACTCCGCGTGTGGTGATCATCGGCGCCGGCATCATCGGTGCGAATCTGGCCGACGAGCTCACTGCCCGCGGCTGGGATCGGGTCACCGTGCTGGATCAGGGCCCGCTGCCGCTGACCGGGGGTTCCTCGTCTCACGCGCCTGGCCTGGTATTTCAAACCAACGCGTCGAAGATGATGGCGGACCTCGCCCGGTACACGGTCGAGAAGTTCGCCGACATGGATCTCGACGGCCAATGGTGCTTCAACCAGGTCGGTGGTCTGGAAGTGGCGACCACGCCGGAGCGTCTCGCCGAACTGCATCGACGGCAGGGCTGGGCAACGTCGTGGGGAATCGAGGGCACCGTGCTGGCGCCCGAGGAATGCGCGCGGATTCATCCGCTCGTCGACGAGTCGAAAATCCTTGGCGGGCTGTATGTGCCGAGCGACGGGCTCGCCAAGTCGACGCGCGTGGTCGCTGCACTCGTCGGCCGCGCCGCGGCACGCGGCGCGGTGTTCCGCGAGTCCACCAAGGTGACCGGAATCGACCACAGCGGCGGTCGCGTGATCGGCGTCGCGACATCGGACGGGACGATTCCCGCCGACATCGTGGTGTCGTGCGCGGGGTTCTGGGGCCCCGAGGTCGGCGCGATGGTCGGCATGGACGTCCCCCTGTTGCCCCTCGCGCACCAATTCGTCAAGACCGACCAGATTCCAGATCTCGTCGGCCGCAACACCGAAGCCACCGAGGCGGGCCTGCCGATCCTGCGCCATCAAGACCAGGACCTGTACTTCCGCGAACTCGTCGATCGCCTCGGCATCGGTTCCTATGCCCACCGCCCGATGCCAGTGGACCTACGCGACCTCGCCGACTCCGCTGACGTTTCCGCGTCGAGCATGCCGTCGATGCTGCCCTTCACCGATGAAGACTTCGCCCAACCTTGGGAACAGTGCAAACTGCTACTGCCCTGCCTGGAGAGGGCCAAGGTCGACAGCGGATTCAACGGGATCTTCTCCTTCACACCGGACGGTGGCCCCTTGATCGGTGAATCCTCAGACGTCTCGGGGTTCTGGATTGCCGAGGCCGTGTGGGTGACGCATTCGGCCGGTGTGGCACGCGCCGTTGCGCAACTGTTGGTTGACGGGCGCAGCGACACCGATCTGCACGGCTGCGATGTGCACCGTTTCGAAGAGGTCCAACTCGCGCCGGACTACGTCAGCGAGACATCCCAACAGAACTTCATCGAGGTCTACGACATCCTGCATCCGCTCCAGCCGCGACTGTCGCCACGTGATCTGCGGGTCAGTCCGTTTCACGTCAGGCAGAAGGAGCTCGGCGCGGTGTTCCTGGAAGGCGCGGGCTGGGAACGACCGCATTGGTATGAGGCCAATGCCGATCTACTCCAACAACTTCCGCCCGAGTGGGCGCCGCCCTCGCGCGACGCGTGGACCGGCCAGTTCCACTCGCCGATCGCGGCGGCCGAGGCCTGGCGCACCCGGACATCGGTCGCGATGTATGACATGACGCCGCTCAAGCGTCTCGAGATCGCCGGGCCGGGTGCCCTGTCGGTCCTGCAGCGTCTGACGACCGGCCAAATGGACAAGTCCGTCGGTTCGGTGACCTACACGCTGATACTCGACGAGGCGGGCGGAGTCCGTAGTGACCTCACCGTTGCCCGGCTGGCCAAGGACCGTTTCCAGGTCGGCGCGAACGGCAACATCGATCTGGACTACTTCCGTCGGCAGGCAGCAGGGGACGACACCGTCCAGGTCCGTGATATCACCGGGGCCACCTGCTGCATCGGCCTGTGGGGTCCACGTGCACGCGACGTGGTCCGGCCCCTCAGCCGCGACGACTTCTCGAACGACAACTTCAAGTACTTCCGCACCAAACCGGTTCGGATCGCCGGGATTCCCGTCACCGCTATGCGCCTGTCCTACGTCGGCGAGCTGGGGTGGGAGCTCTACACGAGCGCCGACTACGGGCTGCGGCTCTGGGATATGCTTTGGGCCGAAGGCCAAAAGCACGATGTGATCGCCGCCGGCCGCGCAGCGTTCAACAGCCTGCGCATCGAAAAGGGCTACCGCGCGTGGGGTACTGACATGACGACCGAGCACAACCCCTACGAGGCCGGCCTTGGCTTCGCTGTGTCCCCCAAAAAGGCTGACTTCGTCGGCCACAATGCGCTGCAAGGTATTTCAGATTCGACGATCGAACGCCGACTTGCGACTGTGGTGATCGATGACGGTGTGTCCGTTGTAATGGGCAGCGAGCCGGTCTTCCTCGACAACAAGCCGGTCGGCTATGTCACCAGCGCGGCATTCGGCCACACTGTTGGCGCGCCTGTCGCCTACGCCTGGGTGCCCTCCTCCGCCAAGGAAGGCACCCGGATCGAGATCCAGTACTTCGACCGGCGTATCGCGGCCACCGTGGCCGCCGAACCGATCGTCGACCCCGAGATGAAGCGGATCAGGTCCTGACCTCAGTGCCCTCGGGCGATCCATTCGGCGAGATGGGGTGCTTCGGTGCCGATGGTGGTGCCGTCGCCGTGCCCGGTGTGCACCCGCGTCTCCTCGGGCAGAGTGAACAGCCGATCGCGGATGGAGTCCACGATCGTGGGAAAGTCCGAGAACGACCGTCCGGTCGCACCGGGTCCGCCGCTGAACAGGGTGTCACCGGAGAACAGCACCCCAGCCTCAGGCACGTACAGGCAGCACGACCCCGGCGAATGCCCCGGGGTGCGGATGACCTCGATCTCCGTGCCCGCCACGCCGATTCGCTGCCCGTCCTCCAGCCCCCAGTACGGCTCCTCTGGATGGGTCATCTTCCACAGCACGTCGTCGCCGGGATGAAGCAGCACCGGGCAGTGCAACCGCTCGCCTAGCTCGGGGGCAACGGTCACGTGGTCGTTGTGGCCGTGGGTGCAGATGACCGCGGTCACGTTGCGGCCGGCGACGGCGTGGACGATTGGCTGAGCCTGGTGTGCGGCATCGATGACCACCACGTCGCTGTCGTCACCGACGAGCCAGATGTTGTTGTCGACGTCCCAGGTGCCACCGTCAAGCGCGAAAGTTCCTTTGGTGACGACATGCTCGATGCGCAGGCTCACAGCACGACCACCGAACGCAGCACCTCGCCGCGATGCATGGTGTCGAACGCCTCCTCGACCTGGTCGAGCTTGATGCGCTCGCTGACGAACTTGTCCAGCGGCAGGCGGCCCTGCTCATACAGATCGACGAGCGCCGGGAAGTCGCGCTCGGGCAGGCAGTCGCCGTACCACGACGACTTCAGCGCGCCGCCGCGCGAGAAGAAGTCGATGAGCGGCATCTCCAGCGTCATGTCAGGAGTCGGCACGCCCACCAGGACGACGGTGCCCGCGAGGTCGCGGGCATAGAAGGCCTGCTTCCAGGTTTCCGGGCGGCCCACCGCGTCGATGACGACATCGGCGCCGAAACCGCCGGTCAGTTCCTGCACCGCCTCCACTGCGTCCACCTTCGACGCGTCGATCGTGTGGGTGGCGCCCAATTCCGTTGCCATCTGCAGCTTCTTGGGGTCGCGGTCGATGGCGATGATCGGTGACGCACCGGCCAGTCGTGCACCGGCGATCGCGGCGTCGCCGACGCCGCCGCAGCCGATCACCGCGACGGAGTCTCCTCGCGAGACGTTGCCGGTGTTCACCGCCGCGCCAAGGCCGGCCATCACACCGCAGCCGAGCAGGCCGACCACCGCCGGATCGGCGTTGGGGTCAACCTTCGTGCATTGTCCCTCGTGGACAAGGGTTTTCTCCGCGAACGCACCGATGCCGAGCGCCGGGGTCAACACCGTGCCGTCGGTCAGCGTCATCGGCTGGCTGGCATTGAAGGTGTCGAAGCAGTACCGCGGCCGGCCGCGACGGCACGCCCGGCAGTTGCCACATACCGCTCGCCAATTCAGCACGACGAAGTCGCCGACCTCCACATGGGTGACCGCGCTTCCTGCCGACTCGACGATGCCTGCCGCCTCGTGGCCGAGCAGGTACGGGAACTCGTCGTTGATCCCACCGTCGCGGTAGGTCAGGTCGGTGTGGCAGACCCCGCACGCCTGAATACGCACGACCACATCGTTCGGGCCGGGATCCGGGATGGTGATGTCGACGAGCTCGACGGGGGCACCCTTGCTGCGGGCGATGACACCCTGAACCTGCTGTGGCATGACAAAGACCTCTCTGATCTGAGTTGCAGGAGTTACTTCGAACGTTGACGCGCGTTACAGCGCAAGGCACAACCGGTACGCGTCGAACACCGCCGCGTGAATGTTTCGGCTGGCCACCGCGTCACCAATGCGGAACAGCTGATAGCGGCCGTCCGGATTGCGCCGCACCTCTTGCGGATTCAGGTCGAGCAGCGCCTGCTGGTCCACCTCACCGAGATTCGATGAGCCCGGCACCAACGAGAAGTACAGCTCGTCCGACGGCAGCGTGCCGTGCTCGACGACGACCTGATCGACGACGCGTTGCCGAGTGACGTGTGCGTATTCGTTGTACAGATCGGCTTCCAGCCGGCCGTCCTTGCGGCGCACGGCGGTCAGCCGCTCGTTGAGCGTGACACGCACGTCATGCTCGGCGAACGCCTTGAAGTACCCGGGGTAGTTGACCCCGCCGACGTCCGGGGCCAAAACCCGCTCCGGCGTGACGAATTCGATCTTGGCGCCAGCCCGGGCCAGTACCTCTGCGGCATCGAGGCCTGGGTGCTGACCGTTGTCGTCGAAGAGCAGCACGTCGCCCTTGACCCGGAACGCGCCGCTCAGCACATCCCAGCCGTCGGAGACGAGTTGCGCTCCTTCGGTGAGGAATTCGGTGTTCGGGACGCCTCCAGTCGCGATCACCACGAGGTCGGGCTCTTCGGCCAGCACGTCGTCGGGCTCGGCGTAGGTGTTGTACCGGACGTCGACGTCGAGGTGTTTGCACTCGGCCAGTCGCCAGTCGATGATTCCGATCAAGTCGCGCCGACGCGGCGACGAGGACGCGAGCCGGATCTGGCCGCCTGCGGCATCGCTGGCCTCCAGCACGACTACACGATGTCCCCGGAGACCGAGGACCCGCGCCGCCTCTAGACCGGCAGGCCCGGCCCCGACGACGACGGCTGTGCGCGGCGACCCGGTTGCCACAGGCACGTGGTGCGGCAACCGGTCTTCACGACCCGTCGCAGGATTGTGGATGCACTTGGCGTCGCGGGCCTGGTAGATCTCGTCGAGGCACAGGCTGGCGCCCACGCACGGCCGGATCCGGTCCTCTTCTCCCGCTTGGATTTTCGCGACGATGTGCGGATCGGCGATGTGCGCACGGGTCATCCCGACCAGGTCGAGGAGCCCGTCGCGGATCGCGTGGCGAGCGGTGGCCACATCGTTGATCCGGGAGGCGTGCATCACCGGCACGCCCACCTCGCGTTTGATTTCGCCTGCGAACTCCAGATGCGGTGCAACGGGTGTACCCATCGGCGGGATGACCCGGGACAGCGCCTCGTCACTCCCCATGTATCCCCGGATGATGCTGAAGAAGTCGACGCCCTCAGCGACGACGCGGTGTGCGATCGCCATCGCCTCCTCGCGCCCGAGGCCACCCGGCATCTCCTCGTCGAACGACATCCGGATGCCGACGGCAAAGTCGGGTCCTGCCGCCTCACGCACCGCGCGAATCACGCGCAGCGGGAAGCTCATCCGGTTCTCCAGGTTGCCGCCGAACTCGTCGTCGCGGTGATTGGTCAGCGGAGACCAGAACGCGTCGAGCAGGTGGGTGTAGGCCTCGATCTCGACCCCGTCCAGGCCGGCCTCGCGGCACCGCGCGGTGGCGTCGGCGTAGGCCCGCACGATGCGGTCCATGTCCCATTCCTCGGCCACCTTCGGGAAGGCCCGGTGCGCGGGCTCGCGAAGTGGGGAGGGATAGACCACCGGCAGCCAGTCGCCGTCGTAATTGCTTGTCCGGCGGCCGAGGTGGGTGATCTGGCACATCACCGCAGCGCCGTTCTCGTGAACGCCGTAGGCGAGCTCACGCAGCCAGGGCACGATCTCGTCCTTGTAGACATGGAGGTTGCCGAACGCGGCCGGGCTGTCCGGCGCCACGACGGCGGACCCGCCCATCATCGTCAGGCCGATGCCGCCCTTCGCCTTCTCCTCGTGGTAGAGGCGGTAGCGGGCCTTGGGCATCCCGTCCTCGGTATAGGACGGTTCGTGCGAGGTGCTGACCACCCGGTTGCGCAGCGTGAGGTTCTTCAGCTCGAAGGGCTGCATCAACGGGTCGATGAGCTGGCGAGTCATAGCGTGTACTCCTCGGCTGCGTCGAGCAGCCAATCGGCGAGGTACCGGGCGAACGACGAGCGGACGAGGATGCGGTAGTCGGCGCCACTGCCGTCGACCGCCAACAGGATGACGCCGGCCTGACCGAGCCTCGTTTCTGCCGCAATGCCCTCGCCGAAGGCCCGCGGATGCAGATCGAGGGCGCACCCCTTGGCCAACACGTCACGGCTGTGCGAGCCGCTCAGCCTCAGCGTGGTGCGCTGCCCCGACACGTCGACCGCGGCGCCGCCGTGCGGGGCGACGGCCTCGCGTACCCGCGCCTCCAGTTCGGGCCCCGCCAGCGCGGTGCCGGTCACCAGCCACTCGTCGGGACCCTGCCAGATAACCGTCGTGTCGCCGCTTTTCGCGTACGTGGACGCGGTCGTCGGCAGCTCGACACCGAACAGCTCTGCCGCCGCCTGGGCACCGGGCCCCGCCGGGTCGACCCGTAGGTCGACCATCGTGACGAACGGTTCCTCAACGATCGCAACCGAATCGGACAGCTGCGCGAACCGTGCGGCCCACGGCTGCAGCGGACTCGTGCGTTCCAGAGTGTCAGCCATCGCGGCGTGCTCCTTCCGGGTCGACCAGCACCGAGCCGGTGACTTCCACCGGGACAAGGGTCCCGTCGACGGGGACATACAGGGTTTCCCCGATCCGGGACTGGCCCGCCTTCACCAGCGCCAGCGCGAAGGTGCGGCCGAGCTCGGCGCTGCGATAGCTCGAGGTGACGTGACCCAACATCGGCACCGGTGGCGGCGGAAGCGCGTCGCCCTCGCAGAACTCGACGATCTGTGATCCTTCGGGCAGCCGGCTGACTCGATCGACCGGCAGCAGCCCAACGAGCTGCTTACGCAACGGGTTCTGGTTCTCGACCCTGCTGAACGAGCGCTTGCCGATGAAGTCGGGCTTCTTTTTGGACACCGCCCATGTCATCCCGAGATCGTGCGGGGTGACCGTGCCATCGGTGTCCTGTCCGATGATCGGATAGCCCTTCTCCGCGCGCAGCACGTGCATGGTCTCCGTGCCATACGGCGTGATGCCGTAGGGGCGGCCCGCGTCAAGCAACCGCTCCCACACCGCGGGTGCATGCCACCAATTCACATTGACCTCGTAGGCGAGCTCACCGGAGAAGCTGACGCGCGCGACGCGAACGGGCACGCCGTCCAGGCTGGTGTCGCGCCACGTCATGAACGGGAACGCGTCGTTCGACACGTCGAGATCGCCGAACACCGCACCGATCACGTCGCGCGATCGGGGACCGACGACGGGGAACGTCGCCCAATGATCGGTCACCGACGTGAGCGCAACCTGCAGTTGTGGCCACTCGGTTTGCAGCCACTCCTCCATCCAGTCGAGGATCTTCGCCGCGCCGCCGGTGGTGGTGTAGACCAGGAACCGATCCTCGGCCACCCGCAGCACGGTGCCGTCGTCGATCACCATTCCGTCGACGCCACACATCACGCCGTAGCGGATCGAGCCGACCTTCAGGCTGCTCATCAGGTTGGTGTAGATGCGGTCCAGCAGCTCGGCGGCGTCGCGGCCCTGGACGTCGATCTTGCCCAGCGTAGAGCCGTCGAGGATGCCGACACCGGTACGGGCCGAGGCGCATTCGCGCAGCACCGCGGCGTCCATGTCTTCACCGGGATGGGGGTAATGACGCGGCCGCTTCCACTGCCCGACATCCTCGAACACGGCGCCCTGCGCGACATGCCAGTCGTGCAGCGCCGTGGTACGGACGGGATCGAACAGTGCGCCACGATCACGCCCGGCCAGCGCGGCGAACGCAACGGGCGTATAGGGCGGCCGGAACGTGGTGGTGCCCAACGCCTCGATGGGCAGGCCGAGCAGTTCGGCGGTGATGCCGGAGGCGATCACACCTGACGTCTTGCCCTGGTCGTGCGCCGTCCCGATCGTGGTGTAGCGCTTGATGTGTTCGACCGATCGCATGCCCGCACCGACCGCACGCGCCACGTCCGCGACCGTCGCATCACGCTGCACGTCGACGAACTGGTCCTGCTCGCGGCCGGGCACCCGCCACAGCACCAAGCCAGGATTGACGGCGTGGGCGGGAACATCTGGAAGCCGCGCCGATTCGTCGAAGGGCAGGCCCAGGCCGGTCAGTGCCGCACCGGCGGAATCGCGGCCTTCGCGCAGGCAACCGGCCAGATCCATCACGCCATTGGCCGAGCCGGCGACGGTCACCCCGGCGAGGTGCTCACCGGGAACGAAGCCGCCGAGAGCGGCGTCATAGCGCAGCACCCCGCGGGCCTGACTGAACAGGTGCACCGCCGGATTCCAGCCGCCGCTGACCAGCAGCGTGTCGCACGGAACCGGCTCGCCGACACCGGCATTCACGCCGTCGAAGTCGGCGACCAAAGCCTCTATGACGCGGTCATCACCCCGGGTACCGGTCACCACCGCGCCAGCACGCAACAGAATGCCGCGTCGCTCACACTCGTGCCGCAGGCCGTCGGACACCTCCGTGCGGGCGTCGACGACCATCTGGATCTGCACCCCCGCGTCGGCCAGGTCGAAGGCCGCCGCGTAGGCGCTGTCGTTGGTGGTGAACACCACCGCCGCGCGCCCGACGATCACGCCGTAGCGGTGCAGGAATGTTCTTGCACTGTGCGCCAGCATGATTCCGGGCAGGTCGTTGTCGGCGAACACGATCGGGCGCTCGTGGGCGCCGGTTGCGACGAGCACATGGCTGGCGCGAATACGCCACACCCGCTGACGGGACAGCCCGGCCGGGGCGATGTTGCCGAGGTGGTCGGTGCGCCGCTCAAGGGCGAGCACGAACCCGTCGTCGTAGTGGCCGAACGCGGTGGTGCGCTGCAGGTGTCGCACCTCAGGGTACTTCGCGAGCTCGTCGACTGCGGCCTGCACCCATTCGAGCGCATCGACGTCGCCGATCCGGTCGGTGCTGCCGAGCAGCGAACCGCCTGCCTCGGACTGCTCGTCCACCAGCACCACCCGGGCGCCGGAACGAGCCGCGGTCAGTGCGCCGGTCAGACCGGCGGGGCCGGCACCGACGACGAGCACGTCGGCGTGCGCATGCATGGCGTCGTAGCGTGCGGAGTCCGCGATGTCGGCCAGCCGACCCTGCCCGGGAAGACCGCGGGCGGCCAGGCCGTCGTGCAGCTCGACCGTCGCCGCCAGCAGCATCGGCTCCGGGAACGGCGCCTCGATCTGCACCAGCCCTCCGGTGTCCTCGGCCCAGGCCGCCGAAATACCCCGCGGGCGGCCCAGTTTGACGCTTGTCGCGATCTTGTGCACGCCGTGGGACAGCAGCGCCGACGCCAGCGTGTCACCCTGATGTCCGGTGTAGGTACGCCCGCCGAATGTGAATTCGTAGCGGATGCCGCGGTCGATGCGGCCACCGGTCACGGTGCGGAACGGCGCGGTCACGAGATCACCGGCTTCGACCCGCCCATGCGATAGACACCATGGAAGCGATACGTCGCGGTGTCACGCACCGCGTTGAACCAACGACGGCATCCGGCGCTGTGCACCCAGCGCTCGGCGAACTCGCCCTTGGTGTTGGCGCGGAAGAACACGTAATGCGCCCATTGCTCGTCGGTCAGCGCATATGGATCGTCGGGGTAAGCGACGTGCGCCTGCCCACCGTAGTGGAATTCGGTCTCTTCCCGCGGCCCGCAATACGGGCATTGGATGAGTTGCATTGTTGTCCCAGCCTCTCGAAGATTCAGTGCGCGACGGCGGCGGCGCCGTGCTCGTCGACCAGCGCCCCGGTGACGAAGCGGTCGAGGTTGAACGGAGCCACATAGGGGTGCGGCTCGTCGCGCGCGATGGTGTCGGCCATGCACCAGCCGATGCCCGGGGTGGCCTTGAATCCGCCTGTACCCCAACCACAATTGAGATACAGGTTGCGGTACGGGGCACGGCCGATGATCGGCGAGGCGTCGGGCGTGGTGTCGACGATGCCGCCCCAGCTCCGCAGCAGATGCGCCCTTGCGAAGATCGGGAACAGCTCAACGGCCGCGGCCATCTGCCGCTCGATGATGTGGAAGGCGCCGCGCTGCCCGTAGCCGTTGTAGGAGTCGATGCCCGCACCCATCACCAGTTCGCCCTTGTGCGCCTGCGACACGTAGACGTGCACGGCGTTGGACATCACGATCGTCGGGTGGACGGGTTCGAGGAGCTCTGACACCAGCGCCTGGAGCGGATGGCTCTGCAGTGGCACCCGGAATCCGAGCATGTCGGTCAGCACCGACGTGTGGCCGGCCGCGCACATCGCGACCTGTCCGGCCGCGATGTCGCCGAGCGTGGTGCGCACACCGGTGATTCGGTCGCCATCGGTGGTGAAGCCGGTGACCTCGCAGCCCTGCAGCAGGTCTACCCCGGCCGCGTCGGCGCGGCGCGCGAAACCCCAAGCGACATAATCGTGTTTGGCGATTCCGGCACGCGGTTGGTAGGTCGCACCGAGCACCGGGTAGCGCAGGTCGGCCGAAATGTTGACGATCGGGCAGAGCTTCTTGACCTCATCGGGCTCCAGCCATTCGGCGTCGATGCCGTTGAGCACGTTGGCTTCTACGCGGCGCACGCTGTCACGAACGTCCTGCAGGCTGTGGGCGAGGTTGAGCACGCCCCGCTGGCTGAACAGGATCGGGTAGCCGAGGTCTTCTTCGAGGCCCTCCCACAGCTTCAGCGAGTGCTCGTAGATCTGCGCGCTCTCGTCCCACAGGTAGTTCGACCGGATCAGCGTCGTGTTGCGGGCCATGTTGCCGCCCGCGAGCCAGCCCTTCTCAATCACCGCGACGTTGGTGATGCCGTGGTTCTTCACCAGGTAGTGCGCAGTCGCCAGACCGTGGCCCCCGCCGCCGATGATGACGACGTCGTAGGACCGCTTCGGCTCGGGATTGCGCCAGAGGAAGTCGGGATGATCGGGCAGGTGCGCGCCCGGCGCCTGTGGACTCACGCGGCTCTCCATCGAACAGTGGTTGTCTAACTGATATATCAGTTGTGGGCCACAGTATGGTACGTTGATGCACGCGGTCAAGAGTCAATTCGGACGGGAGACGACGATGAGCGTGGAGCTGGCCGAGACCGGCGACGGGCCTACCCCGTCCAACGCCGACCTTGCGTATCAGATCATTCGCGAGCGGCTCATCATGCTCGACATTCGCCCCAGCGAGCCGATCAACGACGAGAATCTGGCCCGCCAACTCGGGTTCGGGCGAACCCCGGTTCGCGAAGCGCTCAAACGACTCGAGCGCGACCGGCTCGTCATCGCCTATCCCCGCCGAGGCACGTTCGCCACGACCGTGGACATCACCGACCTGGCACACATCCAGGAAATCCGCAGGCAGCTCGAGCCGGTGGTCGCGGCCCGCGCCGCGGCCAGCGCGTCGCTGGAAACCCGGATGAAGCTGTCCGCGCTCGCCGACGAAATTGCCCGGCTCGACCCCGCTGACGACCCGCGAACCTTGCTACGGTTCGACATACGCGTCCATACCGCGATTTACAAGGCCTCCGGCAATCCGTATCTGGAGGACGTACTAGTGTGCCAGGACGCCCACGCCACCCGCATCTGGTGCCTGTTCCTTGACCGGCTGGCGAATGTCGCCGAGCACGTCACCGAGCACGTCGGGCTGCTGCGCGCGATCGTCGACGGTGACGCCGACCTGGCGGCCAAGCTGGCTTCCGAACACGTCGTCGGGTTTGAACAGGCGGTGCGCGCCGTTCTCTAGGAGGCGGCCCGTTTAACCCCGCGCGAGCAGGCCTCGTCGTCTTCGTCAGTCGGCCTTGGCGCCGGGATCCTCTTCGTCGTCGGGCAGCATCGCGTCCAGCGCGGGCCCGATGATGCGCCGGAACGCCCGGCGGGGTCGGTTCACGTCGAGGATGGCGACCTCGAGGGTGTCGGGCCCGAGGCTGCGGGTGTCCGAACCGTTGCCCCCCGCCTTGAGCGCGTCGACGGCGATCTTCACCGCCTCGGACAGCTTGGCGTTCTCGGTGAAGGACTCCTTGAGCTTCTCGATGATCGGCTCCGTCGTGCCGCCCATCACCACGAAGTGGGGCTCGTCGGCGATCGAGCCGTCATAGGTGATGCGGTAGAGCTCGGGCGCCTTGGTCTCGCCGAAGTGGGCGACCTCGGCCACACACAGCTCGACCTCGTAGGGCTTGGCCTGTTCGGTGAAGATCGTGCCGAGCGTCTGCGCGTACACGTTGGCCAGTTGGCGGCCGGTGACGTCACGTCGGTCGTAGGCGTAGCCCCTGGTGTCCGCGAATTGGATCCCCCCGCGGCGCAGGTTGTCGAACTCGTTGAACCGGCCGACCGCGGCGAACCCCACCCGGTCGTAGAGCTCGCTGACCTTCTGCAGTGAGCGCGACGGGTTCTCGGCGACGAACAGCACGCCGGAGTCGTATGCGAGCACCACCACGCTGCGTCCTCGCGCAATACCCTTGCGGGCAAGCTCCGATCGCTCGCGCATCGCCTGCTCTGGCGAAATGAAATACGGAAAGCTCACGAGTCGTCTCGCGCATCGGTCGGCGGCCCGGAAGCCGTGCGGATCGTGTCGGCGCGCGAACGACTTTCGATGACCTCACGCGCCAGCGCCGCGATCCGGTCCTCGGGCACCTCCTCGGCGCCGTCGGCTCCGAGGATCACCGCTGTCGGGTAGATGCCGCGGACAAGGTCTGGCCCACCGGTCGCGGAGTCGTCGTCGGCTGCGTCGTACAGGCCTTCGATCGCCGCCCGGAGTGCCGTATCGGCGTCGACCACCTGCGAGTACAGCTTCTTGATGGAGGACTTGGCGAAGATCGAGCCCGAACCCACCGACTGGTAGCCCTCCTCTTCGAAGTTCCAGCCACCCGCGGCGTCGAACGACACGATGCGTCCCGCCGCTTCCGGGTTCCGGTCATCGAGGTCGTAGCCGGCAAGCAAGGGCAGCGCGACGAAACCCTGCAGCGCGGCACCGAGGTTGCCGCGCACCATGGTGGCCAGCCGGTTCACCTTGCCGGGGAACGTCAGCGGGACGCCCTCGACCTTCTCGTAGTGCTCGAGTTCGACGGCGTAGAGGCGAGCGAACTCGACGGCGATCGCCGCGGTGCCCGCGATGCCCGTCGCGGTGTAGTCGTCGGTGATGTACACCTTCTTGACGTCGCGGCTGGCGATCATGTTGCCCTGGGTCGCGCGGCGGTCGCCCGCCATCACCACACCGCCGGGAAACGTCAGCGCGACAATCGTGGTGCCGTGCGGCAGTGCGTCACCCGCGCCGAGGGCGCCGTGCTGGGTGCCGGTTCTGTTCATGGGCAGGAGTTCGGGCGCCTGACGGCGCAGCACTTCAGAGAAGGACGACAGGTCCACGGGAACGGAGGGCGCTACCGGGTAGCGGTGGTCCAAAGGGGTGGGGAAGAACAGCTGATCGCGTTGCGGCCAGCTCACTGTCCACCCTTCTGGACGTATGCGCGCACGAAGTCTTCGGCGTTCTCCTCGAGAACGTCGTCGATCTCGTCGAGCAGATCGTCGGTCTCCTCGGTCAGTTTCTCGCGACGCTCCTGCCCGGCGGCCGTGCTGCCGGTGAGGTCATCGTCCTCGCCGCCGCCACCACCACGCTTGGTCTGCTCCTGAGCCATCGCTGCCTCCTGCATTGTCATCGGCGGGCCGTGTAGCCGCCCGCCGGTTACCCCACACTACCGTTCGGCGGCCGGATTGCCTGGGATAGCGCGCCTAGTTAGTGAGCTGTTCTACCAATTCGGCCGCGCTGTCCACGGAGTCCAGCAGCGCTCCGACGTGCGCTTTGCTGCCACGCAGCGGTTCCAGGGTTGGAATCCGGACGAGCGAATCGCCGCCGAGGTCGAAGATCACCGAGTCCCAGCTGGCGGCGGCGATGTCGGCGCCGAAACGGCGCAGGCACTCGCCGCGGAAGTAGGCCCTGGTGTCGGTCGGCGGGCTGTCGACGGCGTCGCGCACCTGCTGTTCGGTGACCAGCCGCTTCATCGAGCCCCGCGCGACCAGCCGGTTGTAGAGGCCCTTGTCCAGCCGGACGTCGGAGTACTGCAAGTCGACCAGATGCAGGCGCGGCGCCGACCAGTTGAGGTTCTCCCGGTTGCGGAAACCTTCGAGCAGCCGGAGTTTCGCGGGCCAATCCAAAAGCTCGGCGCACTCCATCGGGTCCCGCTCGAGCAGGTCGAGCACGTTCGCCCACGTCTGCACGACCTCGGCGGCACGCGGGTCGGGGTCGCGGCTGTCCACCAGCTTGGCCACCCTGTCGAGGTAAATCCGTTGCAGCGCAAGGCCGGTCAACTCGCGGCCGTCGGCCAGCGCGACAGTGGCGCGCAATGACGGGTCGCGGCTGATGACATGCACGGCGTGCACGGGCCGGGCAAGCACCAGATCGGAGAGGTCCATGCCCTCTTCGATCAGGTCCAGCACCAGCGACGTGGCGCCGAGCTTGAGGTAGGTCGAGGTCTCGGCGAGGTTGGCGTCCCCGATGATGACGTGCAGCCGCCGGTATTTGTCGGCGTCGGCGTGCGGTTCGTCGCGGGTGTTGATGATGCCGCGCTTGAGCGTGGTCTCCAGACCGACCTCGACCTCGATGTAGTCGGAGCGCTGCGACAGCTGGAAGCCGGGCTCGTCGCCCGACGGGCCGATCCCCACCCGCCCGGAACCGGTGATCACCTGCCGGGACACCAGATGCGGCGTCAGGCCGGCGATCACCGCGGAGAACGGCGTCTGGCGCGACATCAGATAGTTCTCGTGCGAACCGTAGGACGCGCCCTTGCCGTCCACGTTGTTCTTGTAGAGCTGAAGCTTCGCCGCCCCAGGCACGCTGGCCACGTGGCGCGCCGCGGCCTCCATCACCCGCTCACCCGCCTTGTCCCAGATCACCGCGTCCAGCGGGTCGGTGCACTCGGGCGCCGAGTACTCCGGGTGGGCATGGTCGACGTACAGCCGCGCGCCGTTGGTCAGGATCATGTTGGCCGCGCCGACCTCGTCGGCGTCCACCACGGGCGGCGGGCCCGCCGAGCGGCTCAGGTCGAAGCCTCGAGCGTCCCGCAGCGGGGATTCCACCTCATAGTCCCACCGCGTGCGCTTGGCCCGCTGAATTCCCGCGGCGGCCGCGTACGCGAGCACGGCCTGCGTCGACGTCAGGATCGGATTCGCGGTCGGGTCGGACGGCGATGAGATGCCGTACTCGACCTCGGTGCCGATAATCCGCTGCATATCCCCAGACTAGGGGAAGGACCGAAGTAGCCTGCGACCGTGCCACCGGAGCAGGACAAAACGAACCGCGCCCTACGGCGCGCTGCCGACGCGTGGTTCCTCAAGCGAGGTCTGCCCGCTGTGCTGCGGCCTGGCGCATTGGTGCGGCGGCTGTGGCCGCGCTGCGCGCCCGCGTTGGCGGCGTTCGCGGTGTACATGGCCAACTCCATCCTCGTCGTCCTGGTCACCGGCAAACACACGATCGACATCAACGGTGAACCCACCCGCACCGAGTGGTTCGTCCTGGGCCTGCTGATAGTTGTGCTCCCCGCCGCGGCGACGGTCGGCTGGCGCGTCTCGCGAATCCGCAGTGCGCGCATCCGCACGGTGGTGTCCTCGGTGTCCGTCGGCGTTGCCATCGCCGCGGGCGTTCTCGGTGGCCCGAGCGCGCGGGTACTGACCAACTTTGTGTTCGAGGGCATCGTGATCGTCGCCGCGTTGGCCCTCACCGCATGCGGCGTGGGGTCGATCCTGGGGTGGGGCCTGCGCACCGCCATGGAAAACGTCGCATCCATCGGCGCGCTTTTCGTGCGCGCGCTACCCGTCGTGCTGCTCACCGTGCTGGTCTTCTTCAACACCTATGTGTGGTCGATGGCATCGACCATCAGCCGCGGCAGGCTGTGGCTGGCTCTGATATTTCTCGCCCTGATCGCGATCGCGTTCATCACCTCGGCGACGGTGGAACGGGTGCGCCCGATGCTGGCAGGCGACCGCCAATCCTGGGACGACGACGTCCGATTGACCGGCACACCGTTCGAGAAAATGCCCCACCCGGCCGCCGGCTATCCGTTGTCACGGACGGAACGGACCAACGTGGTGTTCGTGCTCGCCACATCGCAGGTGCTTCAGGTCGGATTGGTGGCCATCGTCGCCAGCCTGATCTTCTTCGTGCTCGGCCTGATCCTGCTGAGCCCGGAGTTGCTCGCGCAGTGGTCTCGCGGTGGCCCCGCCGACGGCCAGATCCTCGGAATGACGCTGCCCGTCCCGCAATCGCTGATTCAGATCAGCATGTTCCTCGGCGCAATGACGTTCATGTACATCAGCGCACGCGCCGTCGGCGACAACGACTACCGGACCCGATTCCTCGACCCGCTCATCGACGACCTTCGCCTGACGCTGGTCGCGCGCAGCCGTTACCGGGCGGCCGTTTCGGGCACCGGTTCGTAACCCGCTCTTAGCGATTTCACAGCGGGCCTTCGTCAGGCTCGCGACCCATGAAGGCAATCCACCGGATGCTGATCGCGTTCGTCGCTGCGGTCGGAATGGTGTTCACCAGCACCGGCACCTCTCATGCCGGTATGGACAACGAGATGGTGCTGCTCGACGAGCAAGGCCGGACCCTGACCATCCAACAGTGGGACACCTTCCTCAACGGCGTGTTCCCGCTTGACCGCAACAGGCTGACCCGTGAGTGGTTCCACTCCGGTCGCGCGAAGTACACGGTCTCAGGCCCCGGTGCCGACGAGTTCGAGGGCACGCTGGAGCTGGGCTACCAGATCGGCTTCCCGTGGTCGCTGGGCGTTGGCATCAACTTCAGTTACACGACGCCGAACATCCTGCTCGACGACGTCTCGCTGTTCCCGGTGTTCAACCCGTTGGGGTCGGTCATTACGCCGAACTTGTTCCCGGGCGTGTCGATCAGCGCTGACCTGGGCAACGGCCCCGGCATCCAAGAGGTTGCGACATTCTCGGTCGACGTGGCGGGGCCGGCAAATGGCGTGGCGGTCTCCAACGCGCACGGCACCGTGACCGGCGCCGCCGGTGGCGTGCTGCTGCGGCCGTTCGCCCGCTTGATCGCCGCCACCGGTGACAGCGTGACGACCTACGCCGAACCCTGGAACATGCAGTAGCTTCACGCCATGAGGGTGCTGATCGTCGAGGACGAGGAACGGCTGGCCTCGACGCTGTCCATCGGCCTGCGGGCCGAGGGCTTTCTCGTCGTGCACGTGTCCAACGGTGTCGACGGCCTGTGGCAGGCCGCGGAGAACGACTTCGACGTGATCGTGTTGGACATCATGCTGCCGGGCCTGAACGGCTACGAGGTGCTTCGCAGGCTGCGGGGGCGCAACGTGTGGACGCCGGTGCTGATGTTGACGGCCAAGGACGGAGACTACGACCAGACCGACGCCTTCGACCTCGGCGCCGACGACTACCTGACAAAGCCCTTCTCTTTCATCGTGCTCGTCGCGCGGCTGCGGGCGCTGGTGCGCCGGGGAGCACCGCAGCGGCCCGCGGTGTTGACCGCGGGCACGTTGACGCTCGACCCGGCACGGCGGGTGGTGGAAAGGGCCGCAAAGCCGATCCGGTTGACGCCGAGGGAGTACGGGCTTCTGGAGTTCCTGATGCGCAACAAGGACACCGTGGTCACGAAAACCGAGATCCTGCAGAACGTGTGGGACGCCCACTACAGCGGACCGGACAACGTCGTCGAGGTGTATGTGGGCTATGTGCGCCGCAAAATCGATATCCCGTTCGGCACCAACACCATCGAAACGGTCCGCGGCGTCGGCTACCGACTGGAGTCGGGTGCGTATTCGAGCGGCAACTGAACGATGACACGCGTTCCGCCGCCCGGTCGGTCGGTGATCGAGACGCTGCCCTGATGTGCGGCAACGATTTCCCGCACGATCGCCAGACCCAGCCCGGCACCGCCCGCGCTTCGCGAGCGGTTCGCGTCGAGCCGGACGAACCGGCCGAAGACCCGCTCCCGGTCCGCAGTGGCGATGCCGGGGCCGTCGTCGTCGACGGTGAGCACCGCGTGCTGACCGCACGCATGCGTCGCGACGGCCACCTCGGAGGTCGCATGCCTGACGGCGTTGTCGAGCAGGTTGCGCAACATCCGCGACAGCCGTATGGCGTCGCCCCTGATCCGCGTCGGTGTCACGTCGGCGTTGACAGTCAAAGACGTTTCGCGACTTAACCTTTCGGTCTCAGCTGCCACCAGGTCGTCGAGATCGACGTCGTCGTGGGCCATGGTCAGCCCGCGTTCGTCGGCGCGGGCGAGCAGGAGCAGGTCGTCGACGAGGGCCTGCATGCGGTGCGCCTCGGGAATCAGCGTGGTCTTGGCGAGCTCACCGTTCAGCAGTTCGGGGTGGGCAACGGCGACCTCCAACGCGGAGATGATCGTCGTGAGCGGACTGCGCAGCTCGTGCGACGCATCGCCGACGAAACGCTGCTGGGCGGAATGGCCCGCTTCGATGCGGGCCAGCATCTCGTTCATGGTGATCGCCAAAGCCGATATCTCGTCACGCTTTTCGGGCACGGGCACCCGCTCGGTCAGGTCCGAGGTGCTGATCTCGGCCACCCTGGACCGGATGTCGTCGACCGATCGCATGGACCGCGATACCAGCAGGTAGGTGACGGCGGCCGACACCAGCACGACGATCGGGGCCGCAAGCGCCAGCGCGATCACAACGGCCTTCACAGTCGAGAAGACGACCTGGCTGCCTTCACCCACCAGCACGGTGTAGCGGCCGCCGGGACCGTCCACCGTCTGCGCGCTGAACCGGATCTGTCCATATGGCGACTCGTGCTCCGGCATGCCGATGTGCAGCCCGTCACCGATCTCGGAGATGGGCACCATCGGTGTGTCCGGAGCGGAGAGCGACCGCGCGACGACGGTGCCCTCCGGCGTGATGACCTGCACCGCGAGGATGCGCTGGTCGGTGTTGAGCAGATCGGGGTCGAGGCCGGACGCGCCGTTCGATTCCAGATCCGCGGCTACGTCGCCGACGCGCGCGGCGGCTGTGCTGTCGATCCCCGACAGCATGGACCGGTACAGCACGGTGGCAAGGATCGCTCCCGCCGCGGTCAGTGCCACAAATACCACCGTCGCCGCCACCAGGGCCGAACGCGCTGATATGCCCCAGCTCCACGGCCGTCGTCGACGCATCGGCATCAGTCCATCATTAGCACTGGAATTTCGCCATCTCTCGCGCACAATGTTTGCCGTGCCGGATATGCGCAAGGTGAACCAGTGGTTTTTGCATCGCGGGCTGCCGTTGGTGTTGACCCGCCGGGTGCGGTCGCGGGCGCTGATCGAGCGGTCCGCACCGGTGGTCAGCGGCATCGGCGCGATCATCTCGTTGACGATGATGCTGGCCGAGATGACCGGAGGCGACCCCGACTACGGCAATGTGATCCGACTCGGGGTGCTGACGCTGGTCCTGATCGCCGCCCCGTTCGCGCTGTATCTGCTGCACCAGAGCGGCACCAAGCTGGGCGAGGCGGGTAGGCGCTCGGCGGCGCTTCTGGTGATGGCGCTGTTCGTGTTCGGGCTTCCGTTCGCCGACAGTGGGTTCTCCGGCTTCGCCGCCGCCGAGATATTCGGGTTCGCGCTTGTCGCGCTGCTCGCGGTCTGGCTGACGTACATCGGTTTCGGCGCGATCGCGCTATGGGCGTTCCGGTACGCACTGGTGCAGGTCGGCGCGCTCGGCACGCTGATGAGCCGGGCGCTGCCGCTGCTGATGCTCACCGTGGTCGTATATTTCACCGGCGAGCTGTGGCAGCTGGCCTCTCGGATGACCCGCCAACGGCTCTGGCAGACAGTCGGATTCCTCGCCGTCGTGGCAATCGTCTTCATGGTCACCACGATTCGCGACGAGGTGCGCGCACTGCGCGATGACCGCGCCGAACAACACGACCCCGCCAAACTGCTTGCAGGCACGCCGCTGGAACCCGAAGCGGGGCACCAGCCGACGCGCACTCCCCTGTCGCTGGCCGAGCAGATCAACGTCGTCGCCGTGATGGTGGTGTCTCAGGCGATCCAGGTGGTGTTCTTCACGGCGGGCCTTTTCGCGTTCTTCCTCGCCCTCGGGATCATCGCCATCCCCGATGACGTGACCGTGTTGTGGTCTGCCGAAGAGAGCTGCCCCGTCGGCGAACCGCCCTGCGCCGGAACATGGTTCGGTGTCCACATTCCGATACCGCAGACCGTCGTGCACACGTCGCTGTTCGTCGCGGTGCTTTCCGGGCTGTACTTCACGGTGAGCACAAGCGTCGACCCGCTGTACCGGCAGCGCTTCTTCGACCCGCTGGTCTCCGACGTCGCCACCAGCCTGGCGGGCCGCGACGCCTACCTTCAGCTGGAAGCCGCACGGAGATAGTGAGCGACTCTGCACAGAAGACCTCTCGGTCACTGCTTGCCGACGAACCCACGCGGCTGTGACCACACCTGCCGGAACTTGCCGCTTCGCGGGTCGACGGTCGGAGGCTGCGAGGAATGTTCCACCGCGATACTTGTCGCTCCTTGGCTGGCTAAGAAGTTCTGCAGCCGGTCGTCCACTGTTCGCCAGACCTCGGCGCCGTCGGCCCCGGGACTGGTCTCCAGCCGCACGCTCAACGCACAGGGGCCGGTGCGGATGGCCTGGAATCGACGAACACCCGGTACCTCCTCGATTACCGTCCCAAGAGCCAGCGGGAGGACCCGAACCACGCCTCCGTCGGCGGTGTCGAACGCGAGGATATCGCCGGCGCGCCCCTCCACACTCATCGCAGGCAACGCGTTGCCGCACGCGCATTGCTTCGGTGAGAACGTCACCCTGTCGCCGATGTCGTAGCGGATCAGGGGTTGCACCCGATTGGCCAAATTGGTCACGAGAACACTATGAGAAGGGACACCGGGTGCGACAGGTTGGTAGTTTTCGTCGACCGGCTCGACGATGAACCAGTCGATGTTGACGTGAAACAGCCCTTCCGCACACTCGACCGCTAGGGCGACGAACTCCGCCGAGCCGTAGCGGTTTTCAATGCGACAACCGAATGCCGCCGCGATGGCGCTGCGGGCCCGTGGGACGAGATCCTCACCGGCGGTGATCGCGATAACGGGCCGGATGTTCAGCCGGCCGGCTCGTTGTTCATCGGCGAGCAGCACCAATGCGCTGGGGTAGCCCTCGAGCGCCGTTGGCTGGAAATCGTTGAGCTCTGAAACCAGTTCCGACAGCGGCCGAAGCACCGAAAACACCCGGAACTGGCGGGCGAAGTAGGGGTTGCGCCGCCGGGCCGATTCCAGCGCCGCCGCCGCGCCGAAGTGACCGCCGCCGGCAAACAGCCCGGCAACGCGAAGCCCTCGCCGCGCAACCCCCGACAGTACCTTCCACGCAGCGATGGTTCGCCATCTGCCGCGCCGGCCGACCGCGGCAAGCATTGCCCACGAGTCGGCGTCGTGCACGATGACGGCCGGATCTCCCGTCGTGCCCGATGTCGTAACCACGTGGTACCGGCCGAGATAGAGCGCGCCCGTCAGGGTGGGATCGGAGAGGAAGTCGCGCTTCAACGATTCGAGGGTGATGTCGGGATCGGTCACCCAGTCGTCGAAGTGCGCCATCAGGTCACGCTTGGCCACCATTGGCAGTGAGGTCAGATCCACCGGGCCCGGTGCAAGATCGCGGTAGAGATGCCGGTAGTGGGGTGACGCAGTTCGCGCATGCCGCACCAGATCCTGCAGTCTTGCCTGCTGACGACGAGCGATCGCTGCGCCATCCCCTTGCCTGAAACGCCAAGCCTCCCAAGCGATCTTGAGCAAGCGAAGCCTCTGGCGGAGTGGGTTGCGCATGGTCTCAAAACTTGTAGCCGATCTCGCGCAGCAGGTTGCGCCGGTCGATCATGTCCTGCCCAGTCTCCACCTCCAGCGGCGGTTCCCCGTCGATCACGGCGGCGATCCCGCGGCCGCGCGGGGTGACAGACAACACGACATCGACCGGGTTGGCCGTCGCACAGTAGATCGAGCAGACCTCAGGCACCACCTTGATCGGGTTCAGCACGTTGAGGGGAAAGCCCTCGCGTAGGAAGATCACGAAGCAATGCCCAGCAGCGATGGCGAGGGCATTGCGGGCCGCCAATTCGACGAGCTCGTGATCGTTTCCACTGCGGCGTACCAACCGCGGCCCGGACGCCTCACAGAACGCCAGCCCGAACCGCAGCGAAGGGCTCACTCCCACCAGCGCCTCGTGCAGGTCCTCGACAGTCTTGATGAAGTGCGCCTGCCCGATGATGACGTTGAGGTCGTCCGGCTTCTCGACGGACACAACGTCCCAGGACAGCATCGGCGTAGCCATACCGACCATGCTGCCACCGCCGCAGTCCCATGGGACCGAAACGAACTACAGGTACTGACCCAGGTTGGACTCGGTGTCGATGGCCCGCGACGCGCTCGACGACTTGCCGGTGACCAGCGTGCGGATGTAAACGATCCGCTCGCCCTTCTTGCCCGAGATCCGTGCCCAGTCATCGGGATTGGTGGTGTTGGGCAGGTCCTCGTTCTCGGCGAACTCGTCGACGATCGAGTCGAGCAGGTGCTGGATTCGCAGGCCTGGCTGCCCGGTCTCCAACACCGACTTGATCGCGTTCTTCTTGGCGCGGTCGACCACGTTCTGGATCATCGCCCCGGAGTTGAAGTCCTTGAAGTACATGACTTCCTTGTCACCGTTGGCGTAGGTGACCTCCAGGAACCGGTTGTCGTCGATCTCGGCGTACATCCGGTCGACGACCTTCTCGATCATCGCCTTGATGCACAGCGCGCGGTCGCTGCCGAACTCCGCGAGGTCATCGGCGTGGATCGGCAGTTCCTCCGTGAGGTACTTGCTGTAGATGTCCTGCGCCGCTTCGGCATCCGGGCGTTCGATCTTGATCTTGACGTCCAGGCGGCCGGGCCGCAGGATCGCCGGGTCGATCATGTCCTCGCGGTTGGACGCACCGATCACGATGACGTTCTCCAAACCCTCGACACCGTCGATCTCCGACAGCAGCTGCGGGACCACCGTCGTCTCGACGTCGGAGCTCACACCCGTGCCGCGGGTGCGGAAGATCGAGTCCATCTCGTCGAAGAACACGATCACGGGAGTGCCCTCGGACGCCTTCTCGCGAGCCCGCTGGAAGATCAGCCGGATGTGACGCTCGGTCTCACCGACGAACTTGTTGAGCAGCTCGGGGCCCTTGATGTTGAGGAAGTAGGACTTCGCCTCGCGGGCGTCGTCGCCGCGCACCTCGGCCATCTTCTTGGCCAGCGAATTGGCCACCGCCTTGGCGATCAGCGTCTTGCCGCAGCCGGGCGGCCCGTAGAGCAGCACGCCCTTCGGCGGGCGCAGCGAGTACTCCCGGTAGAGCTCCTTGTGCAGGAACGGCAGCTCGACGGCGTCGCGGATCTGCTCGATCTGGCGACCGAGGCCGCCGATGTCGCTGTAGCTGACGTCGGGCACCTCTTCCAGCACGAGATCCTCGACCTCGGCCTTGGGGATGCGCTCGAACGCGTAGCCGGCCTTGGTGTCGACGAGCAGCGAGTCGCCGGGGCGCAGCTTGCGCGGCCGAAGGTCGTCGTCCCGCTCGTCGTCATAGCCGTCGGGCAGGTCCGCTGTGGCCACCAGAGGGTCGGCGAGCCAGACGATGCGTTCCTCGTCGGCGTGACCGACCACGAGCGCCCGGTGTCCGTCGGCAAGGATTTCGCGCAGGGTGGAGATTTCCCCCACCGACTCGAAGTTTCCCGCCTCCACGACGGTGAGGGCCTCGTTGAGACGGACGGTCTGGCCCTGCTTCAGCACCTTGGTATCGATGTTGGGCGAGCACGTCAGCCGCATCTTGCGGCCGGAGGTGAACACGTCGACGGTGTCGTCCTCGTGAACGCCCAGCAGCACGCCGTAGCCGCTCGGCGGCTGACCGAGCCGGTCGACCTCCTCGCGCAGGGCGAGCAACTGCTGGCGGGCCTCTTTGAGGGTCTCCATCAGCTTGGAGTTCCTGGCAGCGAGCGAATCGATCCTCGCCTCCAGTTGGTGCACATCACGGGCGCTACGGAGACCACTCTGCGGTCCCACCGCGTTTTCCAGCTGCTCGCGCAGTACTGCTGCCTCGCGGCGAAGCTCCTCCAGCTCGGCCGCGTCATCGCTGGACATCGGTGTCCCGTAGGATTCAGAACGCTCTGACTCGCTCATGTTGCGCTCCCTCCCTGCACCGGAAGTTGGTGCAGTAACAACTTCAACGCTACCGGCGATTCAGCCATTGTGTGCGGTCTAGGGATTCGACACACCAGCAACACTTGTTAACCTGAAGCCTGACTCGGGCCAATCGAAAGGACAGCCGTGACCCTGAAAACCCTCGTTACCGGCGTAGCAGCAGCCGTCGTCGTCGGCGGCGCAGCGGCGGGTGTGACGTCCATTGCATCCGGCACGATCACCGCAGCACCGGCCGTGCAGCCCGTCGTGTGGGACATCCCCATGCCAGCGGCGCCTGCACCCGATCTGGTCGGTCCGCTGACCCAAACCGTCAACACCCTGGGCTCCGGCGGCTCGTTCGCAGGCAAGTCCACCTACATCCAGGGCCTTGGCCGGTTCACCGGCAAGGGCGTGGAGCTCAAGTACAACGACGCGGTCGCCAAGGGCTACCTGCCCCTCACCGCCACCCTCGACGAACCCGACCTCAACGGCAATGCGGCCACCGCCAACGTGACGGCGACGCTGAGCACCGGCGAGGTCCGTTCGATGCCGCTGACCTTCGTGCAGGGCCCCAGCCCCACCGGCTGGCAGCTCTCGAGCCAGTCGCTATTCGCCCTCGGCGAATTGGTGGGCTGAGTTCGCCCGCGAGGTGGGAAGCCGTACCGCATTTCTGAGCGCCGTCACCGCACTGGTGGCGGCGTTCGGGCTCTGCGGCTGCAGCAGCGATACGCCACCGCCTGCCGAACCGTCATCGACCACGGCGGTGGCGACGCCCATCGCGCCGCCCATCTCTTCTCCGCTTCCCCCACCGCAGGCGCTCACCGATGTGCTCGCGCGATTGTCGGATCCCGCCGTGCCCGGCGCCGACAAGATCGGCCTCGTGGAGTTGGCGACCGCCGACGACGCCGCGGCACTGGACAAGTTCGGCAAGGCGCTGGCCGACAACGGTGCCCTGCCGCTGACGTTCGAGGCCGTCGATGAGAAGTGGTCGGAAACCGAGGTGGGCAATGTCGTGGCAACGGTCAACGTCACGACTGCCAACAAGCCGCCGGGCAAGTTCAGCTTTCCGATGGAGTTCACACCGGTCCGCGACGGATGGGAGCTCACCCGCAAGACCGCGAACCTGCTGCTCGAATTCGGCGAAGGGGCGACCACCACATCGCCTCCGCCGTGACGATGGGCGACATGTGGATCGGCTGGCTGGAGTTCGACCTGCTTCTCGGTGACGTGCATTCGCTCAAACAGAAGCGCTCCGCCGTGCGCCCGGTGATCGCCGAACTGCAACGGCGGTTCGGCGTCTCCGCTGCCGAGACCGGATCCCAACAGCTGCACCGCCGCGCCGGTGTCGGGGTGGCCGTGGTGTCGGGCGACCGCACCCACGTGGTGGATGTGCTCGACGCCGCCGAGCGGCTGGTCGCCGCACGGCCGGAAATGGAATTGCTGTCGACGCGGCGCGGGTTGCGGCGCAGCGACGACGACTAGATCTGCCGCTTGCGCCGCAATGGCATCGGCGCGACGGCCCCTGGAGCCAGCTTTCTCGCGCTGATCAGAAACGCGGTGTGGCCGCGCATGCTCTGCTGTGGGCGCACGGCAAGTCCCACCACGTGCCAACCGCGCAGCATCGTCTCCCATGCCCGCGGCTCGGTCCAGCACTGCTGCTCGCGCATCGCCTCCACCGTGCGCGACAACTGGGTCACGGTCGCCACGTAGATCACCAACACCCCGCCTGCCACCACCGCGTCGGCGACCTTGCCCAGCACCTCCCACGGCGCAAGCATGTCCAGCACGACGCGGTCCACCTCGGGTCCGGTGTAGTCGGCGACGTCGGCGAGAACCAGCTCCCAGTTCTCGGGCAGCTCCCCGAAGAAGGTCTCGACGTTGCGCGACGCGTGCTCGGCATGGTCGTCGCGCACCTCGTAGGACACCACCCGCCCGGCCGGCCCGACCGCGCGAAGCAGCGAGCACGTCAGCGCACCCGAGCCTGCGCCGGCCTCCAGCACCCTGGCGCCGGGGAAGATGTCGCCTTCGTGGACGATCTGCGCCGCGTCCTTCGGGTAGATCACCTGCGCGCCGCGCGGCATCGACATCACGTAGTCGACGAGCAGCGGCCGCAGCACCAGAAACGGGTCCCCGTTCATGGCCTTGACCACGCTGCCCTCCGGTAGCCCGATCACGCTGTCGTGGGTGATTGCCCCGCGGTGGGTGTGGAACTCCGCGCCGGGGGTCAGCACGACGGTGTAGTGCCGCCCTCTGACGTCGGTGAGCTGCACGCGATCACCGACGGCGAACGGACCGGTCCTTGGCACAGCTTTCAGCCTGCCAGCAGACGCGCCGACGCGGGTGCCCGGGGTTGTCAGACAGGAGCCATAGGCTGCCGTCATGGACGGCGAGCGAGAAGCCGCAGGCGGGTCGCCCATCGAGCACGAAGAGGTCCCTGCTCGGCGGCGACCGGCGCTGTCACCGTCGCGGGCCAGCGACTTCAAGCAGTGCCCGCTGCTGTACCGGTTCCGCGCCATCGACCGGCTGCCGGAGCCGTCGTCGACGGCCCAGCTGCGGGGCTCCGTGGTTCATGCGGCGCTCGAGCAGCTCTATGCGCTGCCTGCGCCGGAGCGCGTCCCCGAGACCGCGATGGCGTTGGTCAACCCCGCGTGGGAGCGCATCGTCGCCGCCCAGCCGGATCTCGTCGACGACATCGACCCCGCAGTGCGGGCGGAGATGTTGGAGGAGGCCAGGGCGCTGTTGTCGGGGTACTACCGGCTCGAGGATCCGAGGCGGTTCGACCCGGAGAGCTGTGAACAACGCGTCGAGGTCGAACTCGAAGACGGCACTCTGCTGCGCGGGTTCGTCGACCGCATCGACGTCGCTCCAACCGGTGAGGTGCGGGTCGTCGACTACAAGACGGGCCGGGCGCCGCCGGAGGCGCGCGCGCTGGCCGAGTTCAAGGCGATGTTCCAGATGAAGTTCTACGCGGTCGCTCTGCTGCGGTCGCGCGGCGTGCTGCCCGCCCGGCTGCGCCTGCTGTACCTGGCAGACGGTCAGGTGCTCGACTACTCCCCCGACCTCGACGAGCTTGAGCGGTTCGAGAAGACGTTGATCGCGATCTGGCGGGCCATCCAATCCTCTGGAGCCACAGGCGATTTCCGCCCGCATCCGTCGAGGTTGTGCGACTGGTGCGCCCACCACGCGCACTGCCCGGTGTTCGGCGGGACGCCACCGCCGTATCCGGGTTGGCCGGAGCAGCCCGCGGAAGGTGGCGGACCGGGAGATGATGCGGTGCTGTACTCCGCGGAGCCGGCTGCGTGAGTGGATGTCACTACCGTCGACTCGACGCCGACGGTGATGTTCAAGTCTTCGAGTCCACCGACTACACCCGGAGCAACTGGGATCCCAATATCCAGCACGGCTCGCCACCGCTGGCGCTGATGACGAAGCTGATCGAGGAGCTCGCCGGTGACTCCCCGATGCGTATCGGGCGGGTATCGATGGACATCCTCGGCGCGATTCCCGTTGCACCGGTACGGGTTCGGGCCTCGGTGCAACGCCCGGGCAGCCGCATCTCGTTGTTGACGGCCGAGATGGTGGCCGCAGGTTCCGGCGGCTCCGACCGTGCCGTCGCCCGCGCGTCGGCGTGGCTGTTGGCGACCAGCGACACCGCCGATGTCACCACCGACCGCTTCCCGCCCCTCGTCGAAGGCGAGGCCGATCCGGTGCCGCACAGCTGGGAGGGCGCTACCGGCTACCTGGAGGCGGTCAGTTGGCGCAGGCAACGAGAGCTCGACAACGGGTCGGCTGTGGTGTGGATGAGTCCGCTGGCACACCTGGTGGACACCGAGGAGATGACCGCGATGCAACGCCTCGCACTTGTGGTCGACTGCGCTAACGGGGCGGGCGCGGCCATCGATCCCGCAGCCTTCATCTTCATGAACACCGACACCGCGATGCACCTGCACCGAGTGCCCGACGGCAACGACTTCGCGCTGCGGGCAAGGGGCTCGATCGGACCCGACGGCATCGGTGTCACCACCGCGGAGATCTTCGACCGCCGGGGGTTCATCGGAACGTGTGCGCAGACGCTGTTCGTCCAGCGTCGTCCTGAGCCTATATAGGCTTGGTCACGCGGCAGCTCAACCTTGGTCGAGCGGCTTCATCTCCTGCAGCATCGTCGGCACCAGCTCGCTGACGGTCGGGTGGATGTGCATGGTCCGGGAGATAGAGGTGTAGGGGTCCTTGGCCGACATGATGTCGAGGATGGAGTGGATCACCTCGTCCCCGCCCACGCCGAGGATGGCTGCGCCGAGAATCTCCTCGGTTTCGGCGTCGACGACCACCTTCATGAAGCCCTGCGTCTCCCCCTTTTCGACCGCGCGCCCTACCCGTGTCATCGGTCGCTTGCCCACCAACGCTTTTCGGCCTGACTCGCGCACCTGGTCGACAGTCAAACCGGCGCGGCCGAGCGGCGGGTCGATGTAGAGCGCGTAGGTGGGCACGCGGTCGCTGATCCGCCGCGGGTCGTCGTCGAGCAGGTTGGCGGCCACGATCTCGAAGTCGTTGTACGAGGTGTGGGTGAACGCGCCTCGCCCGTTGCAGTCGCCCATCGCCCAGATGTGTTCGACGTTGGTCCGGCACTGGTCGTCGACGACCACGTTGCCGCGGGCATCGGTTTCCACGCCTGCGTTCTCCAGGCCGAGGTCGTCGGTGTTGGGCCGCCGCCCGATCGCGATCAGCAGGTGGGAGCCGGCGATGGGGTCGGCGCCGTCACGCGGGGTCACCTCGAAACCGTTGTCCCGCTTGCGGAACGAGATGGCGGTCGCCTCGAGCTCGACGGCGATCCCCTCCTTCTCCAGGATCTCCTTGATGGCCGCCGAAACGTCTTCGTCTTCGCGCGATGTCAGACGCGGACCCTTTTCGATCACGGTGACCTCGGCGCCGAAGCGGCGGTACATCTGGGCGAACTCGAGCGCGATGTAGCTACCGCCGATGATCACGAGGTGTTCGGGCAGCACGTCCAGATCGAGGATTCCGACGTTGGTCATGTACTCGACGCCGGAAATCCCCGGCATATCGGGCACCACGGCACGGCCACCGACGTTCAGGAAGATCTTGTCGGCCTGCAGAACCTGGTCGTCGACCGTGACGGTGTGTGGATCGGTGAAACGCGCGTGCCCGCGGATCAGCGTGCAGTTGTCCATGCCCTCGAGCCACGACTCGACGCCCTCGCGGTCGTCGGTCATCACCTTGTCCTTCCGGGCCTTGACCTTCGTCATGTCGATGCTGACATCGCCTGTGCCGACGCCGTATTCGGCGCCACGGCGTGCCGTTTGCGCCGCGTGGGCACTGGCGACGAGTGTCTTGGTCGGGATGCAGCCGTAGTTCACGCACGTGCCGCCGACCAGTTTGCGTTCGATCACCGCGACCGTCTGTCCGGCCGCGGTCAGCCTGCCCGCCAGCGGTGGACCCGCCTGGCCGGCACCGATGATGATCGCGTCGAATTGTTGTGGCGCAGTTGCCATTCAGATGACCGATGCGAGCGCGACGATAGCAAAGCCGCCGACGATCGCGATCGCGTCCTCGACGAGCGCGACCGGCAGATCGTGTCCGCCGGTGGCCGCAACGAGCCGCTGACGCGCCTCGGCACCGCCGAGGGTGCCGATGACGGCGCCGATCAACGCCGCCCCGATGGCGCCGACGATGACCCACGCGGTGGGATTGAGGACAGCACCGGTGGCCAGCACCGCTCCGGCGAATGCGCCGGTAGCAAGCCTTGCGCCGAACTGCTGCGGCACCCGCCGACTCGGTGTGCTCGGCAGCTGGTCGGTGACCAACTCCCCCAGCGCCAGAATGGTGAGCACCGTGACAGTGATCGGATGCGCCACCCACTGTGCCCAGGTGTCGTCGAGGTTGATCCAGCCGAGCGCACCCGCCCAAGCGACCACCGCGGGCGCGGTGAGTGCGCGAAGACCGGCTACCACACCGAGCAGCAGAGCGAGAAGCAGAACCAGGAAATACGTCATGCGAACCTCTCAGACCGGTGAAAACGTCACCCGGACGCTAACACGCAGATCTTGGAAGGACCGGCCTATCAGAAGCGGCAGAACCTGACATCCGACGCCAGTATTGCCTTGGCGCCGATAGCCGCCAGCTGGTCCATGATCGCGTTGACGTCGCGGCGCGGGACCAGCGCGCGCACCGCCACCCAGGCCGGGTCGGCCAACGGCGCGATGGTCGGCGACTCCAGGCCGGGAGTGACGGCGGTGGCCGCGTCCAGCACGGTGCGCGGGCAGTCGTAGTCCAGCATCAGGTACTGCTGACCGAACACCACGCCCTGCACACGAGCGGCCAACTGCTCACGGGCAGCGGCGTGGTCGTCACCTGGATCGGTGTTCTCGATGAGCACCGCCTCCGAATCACACAGCGGCTCACCGAAGGCCACCAGATCGTGCATTCCCAGAGTCCGACCGGAGCCGACCACGTCGGCGATGGCGTCGGCAACGCCGAGCGCGACAGAGATCTCCACGGCACCGTCGAGGCGGATGACGGTGGCCTCGATCCCGTTGGCCGCCAGATCCTTTCGGACCAGGTTGGGAAACGCGGTGGCGATCCGCTTGCCTGCAAGGTCGGCGACGGTCCAATCACGGCCCTCGGGGGCGGCGTACCGGAACGTCGACGAGCCGAAGCCGAGCGCCAGCCGCTCGCGCACGGGACCGTCGGACTCGGCGGCAAGATCCCGACCGGTGATTCCGAAATCCAGCTGCCCCGATCCGACATAGATCGCGATGTCCTTGGGGCGCAGGAAGAAGAACTCGACGTTGTTGGCCCTATCGATGACGGTCAGGTCCTTCGGGTCTGTGCGACGCCGATAGCCCGCCTCCGAGAGGATCTCGGCGGCAGGCTCGCTCAACGTGCCCTTGTTGGGTACGGCGACCCGCAGCATGCCGTTCACAGTTTCCGGTAGACGTCGTCGAGGGACAGCCCGCGCGAGATCATCAGCACCTGCGTCCAGTACAGCAATTGGCTGACCTCCTCGGCCAGGGCGTCGTCGCCCTCGTGTTCGGCGGCCAGCCACACCTCGCCGGCCTCCTCGAGAATCTTCTTGCCCAGCCCGTGCACGCCGCCGTCGAGCGCGGCGACGGTGCCGCTACCGTCCGGCCGGGTGCGCGCTTTCTCGCTGAGTTCGGCGAACAGCGCGTCGAAGGTCTTCACGGCACGCGATTGTTCCACGCGTGGACCGCCCGGGTCACGCGGATTACGGCGAGCCGGCCTCGGCCTTGGTCTCGTGAGCCTCGCGGTGCATGTCTTCCAGGTGTTTGCCCTTGGTTTCGTCGACCCACTTCCAGACGAACAGGAACGACAAGAACGCGCATATCGCGTAGAAGCCGTAGGCGGTGCCCAGGTGATCGCGCAACCCCGGGAAGGTCACGGTGATCAACCAGTTGGCCACCCATTGGCCCGCCGCGGCAAGGCCGAGGGCGGCTGCCCGGATGCGGTTCGGGAACATCTCGCCCAGCAACACCCACACCATCGGTCCCCACGACATGCCGAACGACACCACGAAGAGATTGGCGGCAATCAGCGCGATCGGACCGGAGGCGCCCGGGAGGTCCGGCACCAGCTCACCTTCGGCGTTGGGTTGCAGTTCTGCGATCAAGCCGAAGATGATCGCCATCGTGCCCAGCGTGACCGCCATCCCGACCGAACCGACGAGCAGCAGCGGTTTCCGCCCGACCTTGTCCACCAGCGCGATCGCGATCAGCGTGGTCGCGATGTTGGTCACCGACGTGATGACCGTGATGTTGAACGCTGCGCTTTCGTCGAATCCCACGGCCTCCCAGAGGATGTTGGAGTAGTAGAAGATGACGTTGATGCCGACGAACTGCTGGAACACGGACAGTCCCAAGCCCACCCACACGATTCCGTAGATGCCACCGGTCGGCTTGCGCAGGTCGGCCCACGACGGTGGCTTCTCGGCTTTCAGCGATTCCTGAATCCGGGAGATCGTCAGCTCGAGGCTCTTCTCGCCGAGCAGCATCGACAGCACCTTGCGGGCCTCGGGAATGCGGAACTTGGCGACGAGGTAGCGCGGCGACTCGGGAATGGTGAAGGCCAGCAGGCCGTACACCAGAGCAGGCACCGACATCACGATGAACATCCAGCGCCAGGCCTCCAGCCCCAGCCACAACTCTTCACGGGAACCACCGGCCAAATCCGCCAGCAGGTGGTCGATCGCGAGCGACAGGAAGATGCCCGTCACGATCGCCAACTGCTGCAGCGAGCCGAGCCGCCCGCGGATCCGCGGCGGTGAGGTCTCCGCGATGTACATCGGTGCGATGACGGAGGCCACGCCGACGCCGATACCGCCGATGATCCGGAACACCACCAGCATCCATACGCCGCTCGGCAGTCCGAAGTAGTGATCGTCGTTAGTGCCGACGAAGTTGTAGGACAGGCCGGCACCGATCGCGCTGATCAGAAACAGCAGCGCGGCGATCTTCATCACCGCTATCCGGCCGATCTTGTCGGCGAGCCTGCCCGCGGTGACGGCGCCCGCGGCCGCTCCGAGCAGCGCCGACGCCACCGCGAAGCCCAGCTTGAAACCGCCGACGCCGAACGTGTCCTCGATCGCCGACACGGCGCCATTGATGACCGCGCTGTCGTAGCCGAAAAGCAGGCCGCCAAGCGCGGCCACGGACGCGATGCGGACTACCCGGCCGCTGTGCTCGGATTCCTCGTAATCCAGACCTGATGCAGAATCACCGACGGGTCCGTGAGTCATGTGACGACCTTCCGCAGCATTGCGTGATGGACGTCACATTCAATCACAGACCCAGGGTCATGCGGTGCGTTCTCGGAACTGCGTAATCAGTTGGGAATGAATGGCGCGCAGATCGGCAACGTTGAGGCCTGTCAGCGAAGAAATGTGCCGTCGCCGCCTGCCGGCAGGCACCTCGACATCGTTGGGCACCACCAACACCGGGCATCCGGCGCTCTCTGCCGCCGCGGTTCCGGTGACCGAGTCCTCGACGGCGATGCACTGCTCGGGCGCCAGCCCCAGCAATTCCGCTGCCCGCAGGTACGGGTCAGGCGCAGGTTTGCCGTTCGTCACCTCGTCACCGCACACTGTGGCCGAGAAATATTGGCGGCCAATGCCATTGAGTGCGCGCTCGGTGAGGGCTCGCTGTGTGTTGGTAACCAGCGCCATCGGTGTGCGCTCGGCGGTAAGCGCGTCCAACAACTCCTTCGCGCCGTCACACCACGGTAATCCACCCTCGAAGAGGTCGGCGGTGTAGTCGTTCAGCCAGCGGCTGGACTCGGCCATCGCATCAAGATCGAGTTCACGACCGAGGTCCGTGTAGATGATCCGCATGGTGTTCTCGGCAACGCTGCCGACCATCGAAGCCCTGACCTCATGTGTCAGTTCGCCGCCTAGCTTCTCGTACAGCGCGGCCAGCGAGATGTCCCATACTTTTTCGGAGTCGACGAGGGTGCCGTCCATGTCCCACAGGACAGCCTTCATGACGCATTCACCGCCGCCTCCAAACCCGCGGCCACAGCCCCGGATTCGGTGAGTGTGGCCGTGAGATCCTCGACTGTCTCGCGCGCAATGATTTCGGATGCGGGCAGGTTCTCGGCATCCTCCAGCGATTCGTCACGTAACCAGATGAGGTCGAGGTTTGCATTATCGGCATCGGCAAATCGAAATCGTTCGGCCGCATGATGTTTCGGCTCGGTGAGCATGACGACGCCGTCACA
>CAWEKA010000018.1:0-10415 GCA_963809515.1 uncultured Actinomycetota bacterium | reverse complement strand
TATTCGCCATTGGCGTGTAGATCTTTCGCGGAGATGGATTCGGGTTCGGTGGACTCTGCGGCCGCTCGCAGCCGGGTGACGACTTGATCCGGATCAATCTCCTGGCCGCGCCGCTTGTTCGCGTCGGCTTTGATCGGCAAGCGGAATGCCACGTCGGTGCCATTGGGGTCGCGATACCAAAGACAAACGCCGCTGGCGTCGTTTGTGGCGCGGTGGTGGCGGGAACCGACCGCGATGAGTCGCTTGTAGGTGTCGAGGGCGGCGATCGCGGAGGGGCCGACACCGTGAGCGAAATGACCCCAGCAACTTCGGGATTGCCGTTCATCGCGATGTCGGAATTCTCGATAACTATCCGTACGCCTGGTGTCTCGACTACCGCGGTTCGCTGACCGACTGTGCGTGGATCCACGCCGAGAAGGGCGCCCCACCAGGCTCGCATCGACTCCCACTCGTGGGTCAGCAGCACAATTTCGTCAATGCGTGGGTCCATAGCTCTCCTTGACGGTGGCCGTCAGGCCTAGTTGATCGAGTGCGGCGCCGAGCGCATCGGCATACCCCTTACCCGATGGGTCAAGAACTGCGGCGATGTGAGCATCCGGGCGCAGCAGTAGCGCCTGCCCTGCCGCCAGCGAACGCAGCGGCCCACTGCACGCCGCGAGGTCGACACCGATCACCGTCAGTGGGTGTCCAACCGCTGTCTGCGCATCGCGCCAATCCGACTTGTGCTGCGACGCGGCCAGAATCGTCAGCGTCTCGCGCGCTGGGAGGTCGAGCGTGGAGACTCTCTCTCCGTGGTACTGGACCCACGCGTGTGGCAGTCGTCCCCCCACGCGCACGATTGGCGTGTAAAACTCGATGTTCACGACGTCATCGGATACGGCGCCGTCGTCGAGGAATCCGTGGCCGTAGTGCACACCGAGATCGAGGCCCCACGTTCGGAAGTGGCCGCCTTGGCGGGCGATCACCTCCTCCACCCTGGTCCGGATGCGCGCTCCGATGCGACCCCGGGAAGTCACCCGGCCAATCCGCTGCATTGCCACCGCCAAGAGGGCGGTCAGCATCCAGCGTGACGCTGGGCGTGCCGCAGCCATCGGTCGGGACCCGGCCAGAGCCTGCAACGCACTCGCCCCCGATCGGGGCAATCCGAGCGCGGCGTAAACGTCCTTCAGACCGTCGAAGTTTTTCACCGAATGCTCGGTGTTGGCGATGCCGACCGGTCGGCGTTCAGCCTCGTAGGTGTCGAGCAGATTAGCCGGTGCACGCTCAGAAATTTCCCACGCCAGTTTCCAGGCCAGGTTGTGGGCATCGTGCACGCCGGTGTTGAGTCCGAGACCGCCGGTCGGCGGGAAGCGGTGCGCGGCGTCGCCGATCAGGAATGTGCGTCCTTTTCGGTATCGATCGGCGACCTGCGCCGTCATCGCCCAGCTCTGCACCGAGTGGATGTCGACGGGTAAACCGCTCTGTCCCAACGCATCTCGGATTCTGCGCCGACAATCGTCGGCGGTAAAGTCCTCGAGACGTTGGACCGGCGGGAAGTAGGGAAACTGGAAGACGAAATCATCGGGTGAGCTGTGCACAATGATGATTCCCAGCGCGCGAGGGGTGCAGGTCAAGATGACGGGAGCTCGGCGTGACCACAGATATGGGCGAAGGTCGGCGCTGAAGTGAACACTGATCACGTGTTGAAGTACGGGACCACGCATCTGGATTCCGCATGTGCGCCGGACATGGCTGCCCGCACCGTCGGCGCCGATCAGATACCGACCCGTCGCGACCCACTCGCCTTCGCCGTCTGGGTCGGTCGCTTGAACTTCAACGCCGTCGGAGGTTTCGCGGTGAGTTTGGTAGACGCTACCCCGCTGGAACTCGACCCGCTTGCAAGCTTCGAGCTGATCCCACAGCAGCGACGCAAGTATGTGTTGCGACAGGTTCACAGCCCGAGTGGGGCTCACGGTCTGAAGCAATTGGGCTTCAGTCGATTCGGGGTCGTAAAGGGTGATCCGGCCCAGTTCGGGTCCGGTCAGGCTGGTGGCATAAATGATGTTACGCAGTTCGTAGATCGCCGAGCTGAGCCGGCGCGCATCGTGTTCGAGGCCCAGTTCGCGGAAGATCTCGAGTGTGCGGGTGGAGAGCATATGGGCGGCGGGGTGGGTCGGCGGGGCCACGCATCGTTCGAAGACAAAGGTGTCGATTCCGTGTTCGGCGAGCAGAAGCGCCGCTGTCGCTCCGGCCGGGCCGGCACCGACGATCAGGACCCGAGAAGTGCTCATGTCACTTCCCGGCTGCCTGAGTTCCGAAGGGGCCCAGCGTCAATTCACCCAGATTGCGGGGTGACAGGAAGCGTTTGAGCTCCAGGCCCGATCCCCAGGTGCAGCAGCCGGTGTCCATCACTTCGCAAGGCACGAGCGTCACCAGCGTCTTGAAGAATCCATCGTCGTCGCCCTTCCGACCCGCGATTGCCGGAGTCTATATCTGATGCTGAACCCTCCCCGGTTTATGCGCACTTCCTTTGTTGGGAAGCATGGCGCGGTGGCGAGAAGGTTCGATGGAGATTTCTTGCGGGGGACTGCGACCCGCTACACCGCTGATCTGTCGGTTCATCGTCGAGCACCGCGACCAGTCCGGGGGTCGTACCGATCTGCCGGGCACCGGCCGTGCGCGGTCTGCGGATCGCCCCTAGTAGACCCCCTGAATGTACGCGGTTCGATACCCCGGATCACGGTGTCCAGGCGTCGCTGGCCGGGGCGGCCGGCGTCGTAGCGGGCCAGCGCATAGACCGCCTTGACCTCGTCGTTCCACTGCGGACATGAATCGAAGTCGGCGACAATGGCCATGATGGAGCCACATGGGCGGCGACGAACGCCACGGCAGACTGGGTTGATCGTAGGGCCCGGCCAGGTGCCACACATGCCGTCGCCCAGACCCCGTCACACGAGGGAGCGGTTCGGAGCCATGTGATGAGACATGGGGAGAGCAAGTTACTCGGGCGACTAACCGACCTCGTCGGCCGGCACGCGTATCTCGTTCTGGCCCTGTGGATCATCGTGGCCGCCGGTCTCAACCTGGTTGCCCCTCGCCTGGAACAGGTGGCCGTCGACAAATCCGGCCCCCTCATGCCTGACTCGGCGCCGTCGTTGGTCGCGGTCAAGAACATGGGGATTCAGTTCGGCGAATCTCAAGCGTCGGCAATCGGGTACCTCGTGCTGGAGGACGACCGCGGATTCAACGATGCGGACCGCACCTATTACGACGAGATCATCACCAAGCTTCGGTCCAATCAGTCCCAGATCGATTCGGTCCAGGACCTCCTCAGCGACCCGGCGACTGCCCACATCGCGGCTAGCGAGGACGGCAAGGCCGTGTATGCGACCGTCCGGTTCTACGGTGGCGTGGGTTCGGCCACACAGCGAGAAGGACAGAGCTTTGTTCGTGCACTGATCGACCGCACTCCGAAACCCGGTGGCCTCGCGGTTTATCAGACCGGCCCGGCGCCAACTATCGGTGATGAGATTGCGGCTCAGGAGCACTCGGTCACCCTGATCACCGCCGTGATCATCGGAATGATCGTCGTGTTGCTGTTATGTATCTACCGTCGATTCAGCACAATTCTCGTACCGTTGATCAGCGTCGGTCTGGCGCTCGCCGTCTCACGCCCCATAGTCGCGTTATTGGGTATGCATGCCGGCCTGGATATATCCATTTTCTCGGTGATGCTGCTCGCGGCAATTGTTCTCGGGGCGGGCACCGATTACGCGGTATTTCTCCTCAGTGGCTACCACCAAGGCCGTCGGCAAGGCAAGTCGAGTCACGAGTCCATTGTGACGACCGCTACCCAAATATCGGGCATCATCGTGGCCTCGGGCCTCACCGTGGCTGCGAGCTGCGCGGTTATGTCGGCGACTCAGATCGTTCTCTTTCGAACCACCGGCCTGCCCTGCTCGATAGGCGTGATTGTCGCCGTACTTGCCGCGCTCACTCTCGTGCCGGCCCTTCTCTCGATCCTCGGCCGCCGAGGATTCGTTGAGCCAAGGGACGCGGCCACCACCCGGTACTGGCGGCGTGTGGGTGTTCTGATCGTCCGTCGGCCGGCCCGGGTACTCGCCGCAAGCCTTGCCATCCTTCTCGCGCTGGCAGCACCGGCCTTCTGGATGTCCAGCGGGTACGACGAGCGGTCAATGCAGCCGGCCACCACGCCCAGCAACCAAGGGTATGACGCCATCGCCCGGCACTACGAGACCAGTGAACTCACGCCCGACGTCCTACTCATCGAGGCAGACCACGATCTACGGACTTCCGCTGACTTCGCCGCGCTGAATTCGGTGGTCAGGAGTGTTCAAAAAGTCCGCGGGGTGAGCGAAGTGCGGGGTCCAACCCAACCGGAGGGTAAAGCGGTTCCAGAATTTACTCTGGGCGGGCAGGTCGGGGTGCTCACCGACAAACTGACCTCTGCAATTCGAGGAATCTCGGACAATCAACCCAAATTGGGCCAACTCGAAGACGGAATCCAACGGCTCACCGACGGCATTGGACAACTGAGCGCGGGTAATGCGCTCGCGGCCGAAGGGTCCGGGCGAATCCAGAACGGTATGGAGCAGCTCCGTAGTGGAATGTCTGCTGCGTTGACCGGATCCAAAGAGCTTTCCGGGGGTGCCGATCGGCTTGCCGATGGTTCACAGGAGATGGCGGATTCCATCGATTCCGTGGTGACTCCGATCCTCACCCAATTGAATATTTTCGTTCCTCCTCCCCCCAGTGACGTGACCTGTGAACAGGACAGCAACTGCCCAGAGGCCGACCAGTTGGCGATCTTGGCTCAGGACACTTCGCCGATTGGCCGGGTGCGCTACCTCCTCACTCAACTGAAGGTCGGCTCGAGGCAATTGGCGGACGGTAATCATCGCCTCTCGGATGGGATGCACCAGCTCGAGACCGGGCTGGCTGCCGCCTCGGACGGGACTATCAAGCTCACCGACGGGCAGAAGCTGCTGACCACGAAGCTCGGTGAGATCTCTGCCGGCGCGGCCGCTGCCCGATCCGGGGTCGGTCAGATCTCGAATGGCATCCAGCAGATTTCACCGCAAATGCAAGACCTCATCGACGGCCTGAGTCAGGCACGCGATTTCCTCAACGAGGTCAGCTCCAATGTAAGCGGTACTGATGCGGGTTTCTATGTTCCTAAAGGCGCATTTCGGGATCCCCGTCTGATGCAGGCAATGAGCTATTTCATATCGAAAGACGGGCACTCCGCGCGGCTGTTGGTGTTCGGTGACACCACCGCATATGACAGAAATGCCATCGGTCGTCTTGATGCGGTTATCGATTCCACCAATGCGGCCCTAGCGGAAACCACACTCAAAGGCAGCCGCGTGGAAGCCGGTGGACTTGCGGCCGGGTTTCGGGACTTGCATCATCTGGTCCTCGAAGACTTTGTGATCATCGCCCTGTTCGCGCTGCTCTTCATCTTCATGATCCTGGCATGGCTACTCGGTGGCCTGATCGCACCGCTCTATCTCGTTGTCACCATTGTGATTTCGTATTTGTCAGCGCTGGGCCTCAGCGTCCTGTTCTGGCAGGGTCTGCTCGGCATGGATGTCTACTGGGCGGTACCGCCGGTGGCCTTCGTCGCGCTTGTCGCCGTGGGTTCCGACTATAACTTGCTGTTCATGTCGAGAATCCGCGCGAATTCAACGTTGGGAATTCGTTCGGGGATCGTGAAGGCATTCAAAGCGACCGGTGGAGTCATTACCACCGCTGGCGTTATTTTTGCGGTCACCATGTTGGCCATGTTGGCCAGCCCCGTTTACACAATCGCCCAGATCGGCTTCACCATTGGCGCCGGACTGCTGATCGATACGTTCATAGTGCGCACCCTTACCGTCCCAGCGGTGGCAGCCCTTCTCGGTGCCAGAGTCTGGTGGCCCACACGGACTCTTCAATCTTGAGCGGGGGGTTTACTTCGCCGTCGTCGGCGTGTTGTTGAGCTCGAGGCCCTTCGCCTTCTGAAGGCTGACAATCGCTCTGCGGCCGCGGCTGCGGCGCTGTCGCCGCCGGCCGGCCCCACGTGGCGCCGCGGAGGCAATGGTCAGACACTGATTGAACCCGCTGGGAGTGCTACTCGTATCCGGTATGGATGGAAATGTCATCGTGGTCAATAATCGTGCCGAGATGCCCACAGCCAGCTGCAGCAATGGATAGGATCAGAGTCTATGAACCCGGTGGTTCGTGACCCGGCCGAACAAGGGGTCGGGCGAAGGAAAATTGGAACTGTCGCGCAAGAAAACGACGTCGAGCGCGACATCGTCGAGTACCTGGGCGCGCACTACAGCATCGAACCCGACGAGATCACCGATGAATCCACGATGGAGGATCTGGGAGTCGATTCGCTCGGAGTTCTCGGCATCGCGGAAATCGTCGAAAACAAGTACGGCATCTCGCTCGACGACGAGCGAATCGCAGGGGTGCGCACGGTCTCCGATTTCAAAAATCTCATCGCCTTGAAGATCGCCGAAGTGGCCTGACGGCCCGCGCAGTCTCGTTGACAACTCGATCATTGGAACGTCAGCATGAGTGCATATATCACGGCTACCGGCGCTTTTCTCCCCGGCTACCCAGTTCCTAACGACGAAATCGAAGACTACATCGGAAAGGCGGGACGCGCGTCCTCCGATCTGAAGGACTTGATTCTCGCGAATTGCGGAATCAAGACGCGCCACTACGCGATCGACAAGAATCAGGAAACCTTTATCTCGAATGCGGCGATGGCGGCCGAGGCCGTGCGTAACGCCGCCGAGCGCGCTGGACTGGGCCCCAACGACGTCGAACTGCTGACCGCGGCCACGACGCTGCCCGATGTGCTCGGTCCGGGACATGGCAGCATGGTGCACGGCGAATTGGGCTATGGCCCGCTCGAGGTCGCGACCTCACACGGCATCTGCAGTTCCGGGATGATGGCGCTGAAGAACGCCTACCTGCAGGTGGCGATCGGCGAGAAGCGCAACGCGATCTGCGTCGCCAGCGAGTTCGCCTCACGTGGGTTCAAGAGCACCCGTTACGACGAGATGAGGCCGATCGCTGACGACGGGTCGTTGCCGATGGAAACGGCCTTCCTGCGCTACATGCTCTCTGACGGCGCCGGTGCCGCAGTGGTCGAGAGCGCGCCCGCGACGTCGGGGATCAGCCTTCGCATCGACTGGATCTCGCTGATGTCGTACGCGAACACCCAGAAGGCGTGCATGTTCTTCGGCAGCAACGACAACGCATGTGAGAAGACCTGGGGTGACTACCCGACAGCCGCGGCAGCCGCCGAAGACGGTGCGCTTGCCCCTCGGCAGAAGCTCTCTCTGCTGCCGCATCTGGTACGCGTCGGAATCGACGAGTACGAACGCCTGCTCGCCATGGGCAAATTCGACCCGAAGACGGTGACGTGGTTTCCCGTGCACTACTCGAGCGAACGAATGAAAACCATGGTGTTGGGCGAGCTGTCCCGGCGCAACGTCGCCTCGGGCCGTCCTGAAATGTGGTACAGCAATCTGACCAGAGTCGGAAACATCGGCAGCGCAGCCATTTTCGTCATCCTCGACGAGATGATGACGGACGGCCTGATCAAGGACGGCGACACGCTGCTGTGCATGGTCCCGGAGTCCGGCCGGTTCATCGTCTCGTTCATGCATCTCACCGCGGTGTCAGCGGCTGGTGCGTCGGAAACCCAGCCATGACCCCGGTATCCGAGCCGTCGGCGACCGAGAAGCAGCATCCCCCTCGTGCGGTCGTGTACCTCTATTCGCAGACCGGACAGCTGCGCGAGGTTGCCGATGCATGGACCGCTCCGCTGGTGTCAAGTGGGTGGGACGTCCGCTGGGTGGACGTCGAACCGCGCGTCGCTTTCCCATTTCCGTGGCCGATTCGGCGATTCTTCGGGGTGTTCCCCGCAGCGGTGGATCCGGAGGCGCTCGTGGAGCTCGCCGAGCCGGCCGGCGGCTTCGAAACGAAGCCAGAAGAATTGGTGATCCTGGCTTACCAGGTGTGGTACCTGGCGCCCTCGCTGCCCATCCGGTCGCTGGTGAAAGCGCATCCCGAGGCGGTCCGGAACCGGGAGGTCGTGTCGCTGATCGCATGCCGAAACATGTGGTACTCGGCGGCGATCGAGATGGCCGGGCTACTGCAATCCGCGGGTGCTCGGAGTGTCAAGGTGGTCGCGGCGACCGACACACGGCGGCAGCCAACATCACTCGCGACAACGCTGCACTGGCTGCTGACGGGCAGACGCGAACCCTTTCTGTGGTTCGGGCGGGCCGGGGTCGGCGACACAGAACTCGCTCGGGTCGCCAGCGTGGGGCGATGCATCGCCGAGTCGGGGCACTGTCCGCAATCCGCGGCGCCCATCGTGCCCAGCCTGGCAGCGGCGGATCTTCTTGCCGGCATGGTGTTTCGTAGGTGGGGCGTGATGGTCAGGTCGGTTAGGCGATTCGGCCCGCTGGCGCAGGCCGCAAGCTTGGCAACGTTCGTGCTCGGCTTGGGAATCGGCATCGTGGTGGGTATGCCGCTGATCAGATGCGCGGCCCTGGCCTGCGGCGCCCGGTTCGACACGGCCGTAAGTGATTTCGTGCGCCGCCGGATCTCGTTCGGAAAGGCAGCGGTCTACGAGGTGGCGGTCGCATGATCGCACCGCCGCAGACCCGTCGCTGTGAGGTTCTCGTCGTCGGCGCGGACCCGAGTCTTTCGCGAACTCCTGTCGCCCTGACTGGCCTGGCACCCGGTGGCCATGACAGCGAGCCGAACGGGGGGCCCGATGACCGCTGACGCTTCGGACTATCAGCAACTTGCCGACTGGCTGACCATGAGGGTCGCCGGATACCTCAACGTTCCGCCGGAGACGATCGACGTCGACACCCCATTGGCCGATTGTGGGATCGACTCCGTCGCCGGCCTGAAGCTGTGCGCGGACCTGCAGTGTGAGAAGGGATTCGACGTCGAAACCACCATCGTGTGGGACTACGCCACCATCGGTGCCATCGCGGAGTATCTGACCGTCGAGCGAGTGGTGCCGTGACGCCGATCGCCGTGGTCGGCATCGACTGCCGCTTCCCGGCCGCGCCCGACAAGGACGCGTTCTGGCGACTGCTGATGGACGGCGTCGTTACCGACACCGAAGTGCCCTCGCAGCGTTGGGATATCGACACCTACTACCACTCCAACGGTGTCGCGGGATCGATGAACACCCGACGCGCCCATTTCATCGACGACGTCGACGCATTCGACAACGACTTTTTCGGCATCGCGCCGATCGAGGCGGCGGCGCTCGACCCGCAGCAGCGACTGCTGCTGCAGGCGTCGTGGCGTGCACTGGAAGATGCCGGAATCGATCCCAGGTCGCTGGCCGGCACGCCAACCGGGGTTTTCGTCGGAATGATGTCCAGCGAGTGGAGCAGCCTTCAGATGCACGACTTCGCGGGGCTCACCCCATTTCGTGGTGCGGGCAGCGGCTACTTTATGGCGGCCAACCGCATCTCATACCACCTGAACCTCACCGGACCGAGCATGGCCATCGATTCCGCCTGCTCGTCATCGTTGATGGCCGTGCACCAAGGTTGTGCTGCGCTGCGTTCCGGGGAAACCGACACTGTCATCGCCGCCGGTGCGAATCTACTTCTGACACCTGCGCTTTCGATCTTTTACACCCAGGCCGGACTCTCCGCGCCGGATGGTCGCTGCAAACCGTTCGGGCAGTGCGCCGACGGCATCGGCCGGGGTGAGGGCGTGGCCGCGGTGGTGCTGCGCCGACTGGACGACGCCGTTGCCGCCGGCCAACCGATCTACGCCGTCGTGAAGAGTTCGGTCGCGAACCACGATGGCCGGAGCAACGGGATCACCGCCCCCAACCGCCGGTCCCAGGTGGAGCTAATGCGCCGCGCGCTCTGCCTCGCAGAGGTCGAGGCCGGACAGATCGGTTTCGTCGAAGCACACGGCACCGGAACGGTTCTCGGCGACATGATCGAGGCCAACGCGCTCGGCGACATCCACAAGACGCGCCGCGGGGAACCCTGCCTGCTGGGTTCGGTCAAGGGGAACATCGGCCACACCGAGGGCAGCGCGGGCATCGCGGCATTCATCAAGGCGTGCCTCGCACTGGATCGCGGGGTGCTACCCCCGACATTGTTCGGCGACACCGAAAACCCCGCTCTACGGCTCGAGGCCCAGGGGCTGCGGCTGGCGGAGAGCCCAGAGCCGCTGCCGGCCAACACGCTGGGCGGGGTGAGCTCATTTGGGCTTGGGGGTAGCAATGCACACGTGGTGCTGGAGTCGGCGCCGTCGCTCGAGCCGCCGACAGGCGGTACGGCCGGGGTGCTCACCGTGTCGGGGCCGTCCGAGCAGGCGCTGCGGCGCAACGTCGATTCGATCGCCACCGCGCTGCATAA
>CAWEKA010000017.1:0-1596762 GCA_963809515.1 uncultured Actinomycetota bacterium | reverse complement strand
CACTACCGGCTCGACAATGCGTTGATGGATCTCAAACCCGCACGCGGTAAGGTGCCAGAAATCTGGATCGCCGGCCACGGTCCCCGCATGCTGCGATTGACCGGACGCTACGGCGACGGGTGGTACCCCACTGCAGTGGTCTCGCCGCGCGAGTACGCCACCAAGCTGACGACGGTACACGCCGCGGCCAACGAAGCCGGGCGAGACCCCGCCTCGATCACCCCCGCGCTGCACCGCTTCACGGTGATCGGCGCCACCGAACAGGAGGCACGAGCCATGCTCGAGACAAAGGTCATCCGTGCGCTGGGCCTCATGGCACCCGCCCATCTGTGGCGCCAAGCCGGCGCCGTACACCCATTCGGCGAACACTTCAACGCACTCGTCGATTTCGTGCCCGGCCACTACAACCGTCAGATGATGGACGAAGCCATCGCCGCCGTACCGGCCGCCCTCATGGCCGAGGGACCCCTACTGTGGGGAACTCCCAAACAGGTGGTGACCAAACTGCGCGCATTCGGCGACGCCGGCCTGCGCCACGTAGTCCTCGCGCCCGTCTCAGGTCTGGTCTCCAAACACGCCGCCCTCTACGGACTATGGGCCACCGGCCGCATCGCTCGATCACTTCGCGAGATTGCATCGCGCTAGGTCGGATTAGCGTCCCTGCACCTCCAACCCGGGTGGATAACAACGGCCGCCGCCAGACCACGAAGGCTCGGGGCGAGAACGCGACATCAGAATTGAGACGATGACACGGATTTTGAGAAGCTACAGAGTGGGACCCACCACCACCACTACTCGGCGCTACTTCGCCATGTTGGTGAAGCGCGACAGGTGAAGTTGGTGTGCCACTGTGATGGTCTTGGTCGGACCGTTGCGGTGTTTGGCGATGATCAGGTCTGCCTCACCGCCGCGTGGATCGTCTCGTTCGAAGCGCATGAAGTTTTGCAGGGGGCTTGCCAATTCGTCGGTTAGCGGCGTGGTGTCGTGGTGACGTGCACGTGGTCGAAGTGACCGTAACCCGATCCTGACGGACCGCCCGGCGTGTAGTACGTGCCGCGCCAGATCACGTCCTGCATACCGAATCGACCCGCATTGCTCGTCACGAACGCGAGAATCTCATCTCCCAGCGCGATGCCCTCGGGACTGCTGGGATTGGGAATCATGATGTCGATCGCCAGGCCGTTCGGATGCCATGGCTTTGAGTCCGGCCGAACCCCGTCGATGGTTCCGATCTGGGGGAATCTGGCGCTGATGGCGCGAGCGACAAGGATGGTGTTGGCCTGCAGCCCGGCCTCGTTCGCGACGCCGACGGGCAACGCCTCCGGGATATCCACTCGAGCGACCGCGAGAGCTGGATCGGCGACTTCCGGAGGTTGGCCGGGCATCGCGACGATCGGGGGCTCTGCAGGGACGGGCGCACTCGGCGGAGGAGGCGGAGCCGCGGCCGCGTTGTCGACCACCGCCTGCTGTTGCGGCGTCAACGCCGCGTACTGCGCCTCCGCGGCAGCGATCTGACGCTGCAGTTCACTGAATTTGGCTTGCAGATCTGTCCGCACCGCGGCGGACTGCTCTGCCGCGGCGCGGGCATCGGCGGCTGATGTCTCCGAAGCCCGGGCGGCGGCGGCGGCGCGCTCACGTCCCGCTAGATAGGCCTTCATCTGATCTGCCGTCTCAGCGGCTATCGCCCGCTGGAGCGACAGCTGGTCGATCAGCTGTTGCGGGGAGCCTGCCGTCAGCACCGCCGCCAACCCACCGGTGCGTCCACTCATGTAGTCCGCCGCCGCCACCCGGCCGACCGCGGCCTGATAGGGCTCAAGTTGAGAGTTCGCGGCCTCGAGGGCCGCGACATCGGCGTGGTGGCGGTCTTCGGCGGCCGTCTGGGCAGCCAGTTTGGCCTCTGCATCGCGCTGGGCAGCTGTGACGGCCTCGCGAGTCTGCAGCGCCTGACGGGACAAGTCGTTGAGCTTGGACAGCGCGTCAGCCGCCGGGTCCGCCTGCACATCGCCCGCCATCGACAGCGCCAGTACCATGACTCCGGCCGCAAAACCGCCCGCCGTTCGCCGAAGAGAGTGGTGCACCCGACTCATTCGGATTGTCACGATCCTTCGTTGCAGCGACCGGTCTTGGTCCGGCTACGTATGTCTCGGAAAGGTTACGAACTGGCATCGACGATGTCCACTCGGCCGTCAATGCGATCGCCGCTCAGCCCCGCCCCGACACCGTCGGGAAGGCGGAGCGGACCCTAACAGCAATACCGGGCCGTTGCTACTTCGCCATGTTGGTGAAGCGAGACAAGTGCAACTGATGTGCCACAGTGATGGTCTTGGTGGGACCGTTACGGTGCTTGGCAATGATCAGATCGGCTTCGCCGCCGCGTGGATCGTCTCGTTCGAACGCGTCCGGCCGGTTCAGCAGGATCACCATGTCCGCATCTTGTTCCAGCGAGTTATGGGTCGCAATCCCTTGTGCCACAAAGTTATGCGTGCCAGGCACAGTCCCGTCGTAGACATCATGCACACCGACACTGGTGATCGCGACGATCTTGTCCCAGTACACGTCACTAATTGCCAAGTCGTGAAGCTCTTCATCCTCGAGGGCAGCCGCAACACTATGCAGCTTCGCGCGACCCGGTGCGTACTTCCACCGCGAGTCGCCCACCGTCCAGTTCGTGGCTGTGCCGAGTTCGCGATAGCTGACGTTCTTCTCGGCCAGTACCTTTCGTACCTTGCTCCACACCGACAACGGCACCGTATCACCGCCAGGACGGCGGATTCGTGACGTAAGTAGGTCTCCAACTTCTTGCGCCCCGACGCCGCGTGCACCATGGACTCCAACGTGACGCACGAATCTCGTCTGATTCTCTGCGCGCGGAATAATCAGATGCCAACAGTCACGATAGTTGGCTTTCCGCCTACGGATGATGCTGCTCATGATGCCGAGCCGAAGTAACAACTGAGCGACATCATCAACTAGCTGGCGACTTGTGCTGGCGTAATAGATCCGTGCCTGCCCAGCCACGCCATCCCAACGGACCGAGCCATCCGTTGCCCATAGGTGACGCAGAAACAATGCAATCTGATTGTCCGGCATGGCGAAAACTTCTCGCGGAACGAACTTTTCGTGGCTCCGCTTGCCGAACAAGCCCAACTTGTCAAGCCAGGCCGCAATTGGATTGCGCTTTCCATTGGTCAGCTTGTAGGGCGAGGGTAGCCGAAGCGTCGTGACGCGCGCGGCGGCATAGTCATCGCGCACGGCAGTCACACCGAAGTGCGCTGCCGAGATCGTCACTGCCGCCAGGTTCGCCTCATCGATGCTCGCATACCGGATTGGTTGTCGCTTCACACACGATCCGTCTCCGATCATGTGCGCCAGCAGAATCACTTCGGAATCGTCCATCCGCTGTATGTGGATCGGCTCGGGCACCCGCCGGGGGACAGCGAGTCGGTCGCCGATCTCCAGCTCACCCAAAGGAGCCCAACCATTCAGCCTCATGAATGGGTGGTTAGCGGTCGCCTCGATTACACGTCCGGAGGCCAGCCGCATCTCGAAGACTTCCTTTCGGCCGCTGGGGAACACGTTGGTCATCGGCCGCGCGACCATTCGCTTGCGTTCGTCGAGCGACCACACCAGCGGCCGCTCGCCAGTGCGCATCAACTCCCCAAACGTCACCTCAGCACCGGTGTCAGCCCGCAAGATTCGCGTGTTCGCGGTAAGACAGCCCGACTCCCGAAGATCGGACAGCATCGGCTTCTTGTCCGTGCGCTGCTCGGGGCCGCGATTCAACTGGCTGATCGCGACCACCGGGAGATTCAGCTCCTTGGCGAGCAGCTTGAGGCTGCGGGAGAACTCCGACACTTCCTGCTGACGAGATTCGACCTTCTTGCCCGACGTCATCAGCTGCATATAGTCGACGACGACCAACCGTAAATCCGATTTCTGCTTCAGCCTGCGAGCCTTCGCGCGGATCTCCATCATCGTCAGATTTGGCGAGTCGTCGATGTAGAGGGGTGCCTCGCTGATCTCACTCATTCGCCGCGCGAGCCGCGTCCAGTCGTCGTCACTCATGCGGCCCGAACGCATATCCGCCAGCTTGATCTTCGCCTCGGCAGACAGCAGCCGCATCACGATCTCGGACTTACTCATCTCCAGCGAGAACACGACGCTCGCGAGCCGGTTCTTGATCGAGCACGAACGCAGAAAGTCGAGACCGAGAGTCGAGTTGTGCGTCGGCACCATCCCCGGCCCCGCGAGGTACAGGTGCGCAGGGTTGTCGACTTCGACGCACCGCACAGGCACAGTGCACACCCGCCGCACCGATTCGATCTGGAGTGCCGGCGCCGTCAACGTCGCCACAGCGCGACGGTCCTCATAGCCACTCAGCGAGCCCGCCGCAGCGATGCTGTCCAGTCCCGTGCGCAGGTTCGCCGTGGTGCGAATCCCGCAACCGGTCGGCCATTGATGGGCTGCGTCGGCGAGGATGCGTGTGCCGTCTGAAAATGCGACTTCGTAGCACGGCCGCCCCAACATCACGTCGGTAGCCGCGATCACTCGCGTCGGTGAGCCGTCGGCGCCGAGCAGCCAATCGCCCACCGAGACATCACCCATCGATGTCCACCCGGTCGGCGTCGGCAACGGAGTGTCGAGCGACAGCGCCTTACCAACGCCTGGCCTGGCAGCGACGATGACCATCTGACCGGCATGCAGGCCATTGGTGAGTTCGTCGAGTTCCAAGAAGCCCGTCGGTACGCCTGCGGCCAATCCGCCGTTCGACGCGATCGCGTCGATCTCGTCCATCGTCGGCTGCAGCAGGTCCTCCAGCGCCACGAAGTCTTCGGACGTCCGGCCGTCGGTGACGTCGTAGATCTCGGCTTGAGCGCGGTCGACGACCTCGGCGACATCGGCGCCCTCCGCGCCGGCGTAGCCGTACTGAACGACCCGGGTGCCCGCCTCGACGAGGCGACGCAACAGCGCCTTCTCCGCGACGATGCCCGCGTAGAACCCCGCGTTGGCGGCCGTCGGCACCGTCGAGATCAACGTGTGCAGATACGGGGCGCCGCCAATCCGGCGGAGCAGACCCCGCCGGTCGAGCTCAGCGGCCACCGTCACCGCATCCGCAGGCTCGCCGCGACCGTAGAGGTCGAGGATCGCGTCGTAGACGCTCTGGTGGTTGGGGCGGTAGAAGTCGGCGGGCCGCAGCCGCTCGAGCACGTCGGCGATGGCGTCCTTGCTCAACAGCATTCCGCCGAGCACGGCCTGCTCTGCGGCCTCGTCCTGTGGCGGCTGGCGACCGAAGTCCTGGGTGGGCGGTGGGACGTCGTCGATACTCGAACGACCACGATCGTCCACGACAGCCACGGCGGCCTCACCTCCCCTCAACGTGGTCGAACGTACGTTCGATAGTCCTACCGCGACTGTAAGCCAGACCCCCGACGGGCACAACTTCCCCGACGCTGTGACAGCCTTGCGACGGCCAACGCTAGACGTTGCTGGAGGGACCGCAAGGGGGGCCTGTTTATGAACTTGTGGATGGGGTGTGGATATGTGCGTCTGGCAGTGTTGAGGCGTTGGGGAGAACCTGTGGACGGACGCCGACGTCGGCCACATCCCTGCTGATAAGCGGACCACAAGGGTGGGAGTTATCTGTGGATGACAATTTCTTCGGCGTGTCGGGCCGGGTTGCGCTCTCGGGCGTGTTGTGTTTCACCTTAGCGCCGCGCAGGTTAACGGCAGGTTAGCTTCGCTGGGGGGATAACCCCAATTTCAGTTCGCCAGAATTACAGCAACGGCAAAGCGAAGGCCGTTACGGCCTTTACTTCGCTTATTGACGTTCGCGTCTAGGACTGGGCGACGACGTTCACTGACACGGCGGCGTCCACGTCGGGATGCAGCCGCACAGCGACCGGGTGGGTGCCGAGGGTCTTGATGTGCCCCTTCGGCAGCTGCACCGTGCGCTTGTCGAGGTTGGGTCCGCCGGCCTTCTTGATAGCGCCGACGACGTCCGCGGCGGTCACCGAGCCGAACAGCTTGCCGCTGTCGGAGGCGGTCCTCGCCGGGAGCTCAACGGTGCCGAGACCTTCCAGGGCGGTCTTCAGCTCGTTGGCGTGCTCGATGCCGCGGACGGTCTTGATCTCGCGGGCCCGGCGGATCGCCTCGGCCTGGCGCTCGGCACCCTGGCTGGCGGCGATCGCCAGTCCGCGCGGAAGCAGATAGTTGCGTCCGTAGCCGTCCTTGACCTCGACGGTGTCGCCTGCCACGCCGAGGTGATCGACCTCGGCGGTAAGAATCAGTTTCATCTCAGTGTCTTTCCTTCAGTTCTGCCGGCTCAGCGCGTTGACGAGCTGAACGGCAGCAGCGCGACCTCGCGGGCGTTCTTCACGGCAATCGCGATGTCCCGCTGGTGCTGAACGCAGTTACCGGTCACCCGACGGGCACGGATCTTGCCGCGCTCGCTGATGTAGGTGCGCAGCAGCGCGGTGTCCTTGTAATCGATCGTCTGCCCCTTCTTGGAGCAGAACACACACTTGCGGGTCTTGATCGGCTTCTCAGGTGCCGGACGTCGTTTGGTGGCCTTGGCCATTTCTCTTTCTCTTTCTCAGTTGCTATTGGAATTAAGTCAGAAGGGGGGTTCGTCGTCGCCGCCGGCGAACGAACCAGACGCCGGGGCGCTGCCCCACGGGTCGTCCTTTGGCTGCTCCGAGCCGGAGCGCGCGCCGCCGCGGTCGCCGCCGCCACCGCCGCCGCTGCTGCCGAAGCCCCCGCCGCCACCACCACTGCGGCTGGCCTTGTTCACCTTCGCAGTCGCGTACCGCAGAGACGGTCCGATCTCGTCGACCTCAAGTTCGACGACGGTGCGCTTCTCGCCCTCTTTGGTCTCATAGGACCGCTGCTTGAGCCGTCCCTGGACGATCACCCGTGAGCCGCGGGTCAGGCTTTCGGCCACGTTCTCGGCAGCCTCGCGCCAAATGCTGCACCGCATGAACAGCGCGTCGCCGTCCTTCCACTCATTGTTCTGGCGGTCGAAGATCCGCGGAGTGGATGCGACGGTGAAGTTGGCGACGGCCGCGCCGGACGGGGTGAAGCGCAGTTCCGGGTCGGCAGTCAGGTTTCCGACGACGGTGATGACAGTGTCACCAGCCACGAGATCCTCCTCAGATGGGCGGCATGTTGGGCGCGAGCCTACGCAAGGCTCGTGACACCCGACAGCCGTTCGACGACTAGTGCTTGTCGGTCCGCAGCACCTTGGTCCGCAGCACGGCCTCGTTCAGGCTGAGCTGACGGTCGAGCTCGGACACGGTGGCCGGGTTGGCCTTCACGTCGATCACCGCGTAGATGCCCTCGGCATGCTTGGCGATCTCGTACGCAAGCCGGCGCTTGCCCCAGATGTCGACCTTGTCGACGGAGCCGCCGTCCTTGCGGATGACGTTCAGGAACGTCTCCAGCGACGGGCTGACGGTGCGCTCGTCAAGGGTGGGGTCGAGGATGACCATGATTTCGTATGGACGCATGAAGACCTCATCACCTCCTATGGGCTAATCGGCCACGGCCTATCCGTGGCAGGAGGGTCGCCTGCGTCGGCAACCGGGCCAGGTTACAGGAAAGCCCGCTGATCTGCGAAATCGCGCTGTTCACCCGACTTAGACTTCGGCCGTGTTCTCCGAGACGCGCTACGCCCGCAACGGAGACTTGCGCGTCGCCTACCGAGCGTCGCCGCCGGGAGCTCGCGACATCGTGTTCGTCGCGAACTGGTTCACGTGCTGCGAGATTCTCCCCGACCTGCCGTCACTTCAGGGCTGGATCGAGGCAGTGACGTCGCTGGGCCGGCTCATCTTCTTCGACCAACCGGGTACCGGAGCATCCGACCCGATCACGTCAGGTGCGATGCCGACCTTGGAGCAGTGGGCAGACAGCATCACCGCGGTCCTGGACGATCTCGGCAGCAGCGAAGCTGTCCTGGTGGCCATTGACGGCGCGGTCTCCACTGGGGCGCTGTTCGCCGCAACGCATCCCGCCCGAACCGCTGCGCTAGTTGTGCTGGAGGGCTACGCGGAAACACAGACCATCAGAACTGACGAACATGCGGCCGAGGCGATGGCCGCAATGTGGGGCACCGGTGAATTCCAACACCTCGTGAATCCGGACATGCCGTGGAACGAGGAGATCAGGGCCGGATGGGCACGGATGGAGCGTCTGGCGGCAAGCCCGACGACTGTCGTGCTGATGTTGGAACTTGTACAGGAAATGAATGTGCGGGCAGTGCTTCCGACGGTTCGCGTGCCAACGCTCGTCGTGCAGCACGCCGACGACCCGCTGATCGTGCCGGCGATGGGCAAGAGCGTCGCCGACGACATCGCGGGCGCGAAGTACGTCGAACTTCCAGGCCGGAACATGTACCACTTCGTTGAACCGTGGCGCGAGTCGTTTCAGGCGATCTCCGAATTCCTAACGGGCCACCAAGCAGACATGGTCGACGATCGGGTTCTCGCCACGGTGCTGTTCACCGACATCGTCGACTCGACGCGGCGGGCCGCGGAGATGGGCGATCGCGATTGGCATGCGCTGCTCGACGCGCACGACGCCGTCGTCCGGGCACAGCTCGCTCGCTTTCGCGGCCGTGAGGTGAACACCTCTGGCGACGGCTTCCTCGCGACGTTCGACGGTCCGCAGCGAGCGATCCGCTGCGCTATGGCGATTCGCGACGCGGTGCAGTCGCTCGGCATCGAGGTGCGGGCGGGGTTGCACACCGGCGAGTGCGAGATTCGCGGCGACGACATCGGCGGCATCGCCGTGCACATCGGCGCACGGGTCAGCGTGTTGGCCGGACCCAACGACGTGCTGGTGTCCAGCACGCTGCGCGACTTGGTCATCGGGTCGGGGCTGGAATTCGACGACCGCGGCACGCACCAGCTGAAGGGCGTGCCCGGCCAGTGGCACCTCTTCGCCGTCGCGGCGGTCGCTTAGCCATGTTCTCTGAGACGCGGTACGCACTCAACGGGGACTTGCGCGTCGCCTACCGCACGTCGCCAGAGGGTCCTCGCGACCTTGTCTTCGTCTCTAACTGGTGCCAGAACTGTGAGGTTTTCCCGGAGCTGCCGTCCGTTCAGGGCTGGGTCGAGGCGATGACATCCCTCGGTCGGCTCATCGTTTTCGACCAGCCGGGCACTGGAGCCTCCGACCCTGTTACACCTGGCGCGCTGCCGACCTTGGAGCAATGGGCCGACAGCATCACCGCGGTGCTCGACGATCTCGGGAGCACTGAAGCGGTCCTCCTCGCAAGCGCCGCCGCATTGCCCGCCGCGCTGTTCGCCGCGACGCATCCGTCTCGCACCACCGCCTTGATCGTGCTCGATGGTTACGCCGATGCGAGCGGAACCGCACTCGTTCGAGATGAAGTTCGAGCCGCGTGGGTCCGCATGTGGGGCAGCGGGAGGATCCAACATCTGGCGAACCCGGACATGCCATGGAACGAGCAGATCCGGGCAACGTGGGCACGACATGAGCGTTTGGCGGCCAGCCCAAGGACGCTAGCTCTCGTGATACCTCTAGTGACGGAAGCCGACGTGCGGGCGGTCCTTCCGACAATCCGTGTGCCGACTCTGATCGTCCACCACACCGACGACGTAGTCATCCCGCCCGAAAAGGGCAAGTACATCGCTGCACACATACCCGACGCGAAATACGTCGAGGTGCCAGGCCGTAACTGGTATCACTTCGTCGAACCGTGGCGGGATTCCTTTCAGGAGATCTCCGAGTTCCTCACCGGGCAACGGGCCGACGTAGAGGACGACCGTCTGCTCGCCACCGTGCTGTTCACCGACATCGTCGACTCGACGCGGCGGGCTGCCGAGATCGGCGACCGCAACTGGCATGCCTTGCTCGACGCGCACGACGCCGTCGTCCGGTCGCAGCTGGCTCGCTTTCGCGGCCGTGAAGTGAATACCTCAGGCGACGGCTTCCTCGCAACGTTCGACGGACCGCAACGCGCCATCCGCTGCGCCATGGCAATTCGCGACGCGGTCCGGTCGCTCGGCATCGAGGTGCGTGCGGGGTTACACACCGGCGAATGCGAGATCCGCGGCGACGACATCGGAGGCATCGCCGTCCACATCGGCGCACGCGTCAGCGCGCTGGCGGGACCGAACGACGTGCTGGTGTCGAGCACGCTGCGCGATCTCGTGATCGGGTCAGGGCTCGAGTTCGACGACCGCGGCACCCACCAACTCAAGGGTGTGCCCGGCGAGTGGCACCTGTTCGCCGTCGCCTCTTAGCGCGAGCAGACGCAAGAGTCCGCAAAAGCCCTGCAAAGTTTGTAATTTTGCGTCTGCTCGCGGGGAGAAGGTGCCCGGCGAGTGGCACCTGTTCGCCGTCGCATCGACCGGCTAGGACTTGCAGGGCGCGGGGACCGCCTCGTTGAGCTTCTCGGCCCACGCCTCGTATGCCTCGGGCGTCGGATGGATGCCGTCTTCGACCCACTGACCCTGTTCGGCCTGTTCGGCGTAAAGCGTTCGCATATCGACGAATTCGGCTCCGTGCGCCGACGTCTCCTCGATCAACACGTCGTCGAACGCAGACCGTTGGGCGGGGCCGCTTTCGCCGACGTAGCCCACCCCCATGGGTGACCGGAACCATTCGTTCTGCGCGAGAACGACGACCCGGGCGCCGCTGTCCGTCGCCGCGTCCAGAACCGACTTGACGTTGGTTCGGTACTCGTCGATCGGGACGCCGTTGACGATGTCGTTGCCACCGGCCTGGAACGTGACGATCGTCGGCGCGAAGGACTCGATCTGCGGCACCTGCTCGTCGAGTATCTGGCCGGCCGTGTAGCCGCTGATGCCGGCGTTCTGGAGTTCCACTTCGCAGCCATCCGCGCGCCAGCGCTCGGCTAGCAACGCAGGGAATGCGCCTGTCTGCTCGTCCACCGCGCCGACACCCTGCGTCACCGAGTCACCGATCGCGAGATACCGGACTTCGCCGGACGCTGGTGCCGGACTGTTCGGCTCGGCGACCGCGCTTGTCTCCTGCGCCGACTCGGCGGCCTGCGGGCTCTCCGCCTTGCTGCAGCCCGCCGCCAAAGCGGCCGCGGCGCAGGCCAACACAAACACCTGTCGCATAGCCGGCTTCACGCGTTGAGAATAGCCGCAGGCTCCTCTTCGGGAACGGTGATCGCGATTTCCTTGGCGGGTGGTCGCAAGCGGTTCGGCAGCCAGCTCGGCGGCCGGTCCTCTGCTCCGTCGAACACCCCGCCTGACGGGTCGTCGAACTGACCGTGGTTTCGCACCAGGTCGAGCTCGGGTCGGTAGATCTGCCGAATCACCAACGCGCACAGCGTAATCACCGCGATGTCACGCAGCAGCACAGTGATCGTGAACCATTGCTCAGGCAGACCGCGGTTCTGCTCGCCGAACAGGAAGAGCATTCTGGGCACCCACACCAACGCGTCGATGGTCATCCACGCCAGCAGGATGCGACGGTGCGGCAGGGCCAGCACCGCCAGCGGAACCAGCCACAACGAAAACTGCGGGCTCCACACTTTGTTGGTCAACAAGAACAACGCGACGACCAGGAAGGCCACCTGCGCCAGTCGCGGCCGCCGTGGGGCGGTCAATACGACGTAACCGACTCCCGCGCAACACAATGCGAACAGCACGAATACGACGGCGTTCAGGATCGTCGGGGGTTCCCACAGGCCGAGGCCGGTGTCGAAGCCCTGCCAGTCGGTGAAGGACTTCACCACGTTGTACAGCGAGTCCATGTCGTCGCCGCGCCGGGTGTTGAGCCGGAAGAACTCCGACCATCCCCGCGGGAACAACACCATCACCGGCAGGTTGACCACCAGCCACGCGACAAAGGCTGCCATCGCCGTCTTGCCCACTTCCCGAAGCCGACCTGCGCGCAGACCGAGAAGTGCCAACGGGATCAGCAGCAGGAGCGGATACAGCTTGGCCGCTACGCCCAGACCGATCAAAACCCCGGCGAGCACGGGTTTTCGTCGCGCCCATGCGAGTACGGCTCCGGTCGCGAAAGCCGTTGCCAGAGCGTCGAAGTTGGTGAAGATCTGGAAGATCACGATCGGCGAGCCTGCGACCAGCGCGGCATCCCAGATGCGTCTGCCCGCCAGTCTGGATGTGGCCCACACCGTGACGAACCACGCCAACGCGAGCCCGAACGCGGAGATGTTGAAGAACATCACCACCTCCGCGATCGACGGCACCGCCACCAGCTTGCTCAGCGCGGAGTAGGTCTTGGCCAACGCCATCGACAGGTACTGGTAGGTGCCCGTGATGACCGGATACTCCATGTAGCGCACGGCGATGTTGCCGTCGAACTGCTTTTGCGGCCTGCCCTCGCTGTCCTTCTCGATCCAGCTCGACTTGTACGGAAACTTGCCGAGGTTCAGCAGTTCCGCGGTGTAGAGCGGGACGGTGTCGGAGTAGCACAGCTCGTAATACGCCCGCTGGTTCTGCCAGTTGGCCACCCTCTGGTCGGCCGTGCCGGAACCGGTGCTCACCAGACAGGCCGCCTTCGACGAGTAGCCCAGCGCAAGGAACACCACGGCGATCACCAACATCACCCGAAGCGGAGTGAGGAAGCGCGCCCGGCCGATCAACGCGTGCCTACCCACCGGTCCGCCGATCACCTGCGAGAGCGCACCGGCCAGAACGTCGGTTCTGCTGGGCAGGTCGCGATTGTCGGCGCTACGCCGGTCGAGGGCCAGCGGCTGCGGGGACACCGTAGAACGGAGCGGCGTGTGCGCCGCTCCGTGTTCGATCTCGGCTTCCCCGCTCTCGGTCACGGCGGCGGTTGCGGACCCGGGCCCGGCACACCCGGCGGAACGGGCGCTCCAGGCGCTGGAAGCGCACCGACGGCGTTCGGATCGGGCACCGGCGCACCGGGCGGGGCGATCGGCACCGTCGTCGGCGGACCGAAGGGAATCGTGATGCCCGGCGCCACTTCAATAGTCGGCTGGATCACCGTCTCCGACGGCGGCGCGGGGCTTGGCGGCGGCGGGGGTGGCGCTGCGGGCACACCGGCATAGCCGCCGATCTCGGTCGGCTTCGGGAACGACTCGTTGTCGGTGTCCTCCAGTGCGCCGTCCATCGTGTTCTTCCAGATGTCGGACGGCAGGCCGGACCCGTACACCGGCGATCCCCACTTGTTCTCCAAGGGTTGGGTGCCGTCGGTGGTGCCGACCCAGACCGCGGTCGACAGCGACGGCGTGAAGCCGACCATCCAGGCGTCCCTGTTGGCGCCGGTGTCGCCGAGCTGGTTGGTGCCCGTCTTGGCCGCCGACGGCCTGCCGCCGGCCAGGGCGTGACCATTGGAGTAGGCGGCGATCGGCTGCATTGCGGCGGTGACGTTGTCGGCGACGGCCTTGTCGATGCGCTGCTCACCGGAGTTGTCCTCGTTGGCGGCGTCGAAGAGCACCTGGCCCTCGGCGTTCACCACCTTCTGCACGAAATGCGGCCGGTGGTAGACGCCCGATGCGGCGATCGTGGCATACGCCGACGCCATATCGAGTACACGACTCTGGTACTGGCCCAACACGATTCCGTTGTTGGGCGGGCCACCCTTGCCATCCTCGGACAGGGTGTGCTCGACGCCGGGGAAGCTGTCGGCGATGCCGGCCCGGTGTGCGGCGTCGGCGACATCGGACGGCCCGTTCTTCAGCTTCAGCATCAGCCGGTAGTAGGCGGTGTTCAGTGACCGCTTCAGCGCCTCGGCGATGTTGCAGGTGCCGCAGCCGCCGCCCTCGACGTTGGTGATCTTGATGCCGTTGACCTCGACGGGCGAGCTGTCCACCTGATAGCCGAGGCCGATGCCCTGCTCGAGCGCCGCCACCAACGCGAACACCTTGAACGACGAGCCCGTCGGCAACCCGGCCTGGGCGAAGTCGAAGCCCTGAGCGTCGGACCCGCCGTAGTAGGCCTTGACGCCGCCGGTCTTCGGGTCGATCGACACCACGGCGGAGCGCATGTCCGGGTTCTGACCGTCGAGCGTCTCGGTTACCGCTTCCTCCGCGGCCGTCTGAGCCTTCGGGTCGATCGTGGTGGTGACCTGCAGGCCCTCGGTGTTCAGCGTCTGCTCGCTGATGTCGAAAAGGTCAAGCAGCTCTTTCTGCACCTGCCGCTCGATCAGCCCGTTAGGGCCGGTCGTCTGGTTCTGGTCCCTGGCCTGGTCGGGCGGCACGGTCGGCGGAAACACCTGCGCCGCACGGTCGGTCGGCGACAGCGCGCCGATGTCGACCATGCCGTCGAGCACCCAGTTCCATCGCTCGGCCGCCCCGTCCGGGTTGACGGCCGGATCGAGTGCGGATGGCTGCTGTATCAGCGCGGCAAGCAACGCGCCGTCGGCGACGGTGAGCTGCTCGACCGGTTTGTCGAAGTACGCCTTGGATGCGGCACCGATGCCGTACGCACCCCGGCCGAAGTAGATGATGTTGAGATACGACTGCAGCACTTGGTCTTTGGACCATTCGCTGGACATCTTCGTCGAGATGACCAGCTCCTTGGCCTTGCGGACGATGCCGCCAACGCCTGATCGCTGCGATCCCACCAAGGCGTTCTTGACGTATTGCTGGGTGATCGTCGACCCGCCCTGGGTGTCGCCGCCGAAGATGTTGTTCTTGGCGGCGCGTGCGAAGCCGCTGAACGAGAACCCGGGATTGGAGTAGAAGTCGCGGTCTTCTGCGGCCATCACCGCATCGCGCACGTGCACCGGGATCTGGTCGATGTTGACGTCGACGCGGTTGCCTTCGGGTGGAACGATTTTGGCGATTTCACTGCCGTCGCTGGCCAGGATCGTCGACACCTGGTTGGTGCGGATGTCTCCCGGTTTGGGCACTTCGACGATCATGTAGGCCATGCCGAACGTCACGATCGGCAAGAGGATGAGCGCGGCGAACGCCACGTAGATCGCGCGCCGGACCCACTTCCAGTTGATCTGCTCCATGGCGGGCAGACGTCGGGGCGGCCGACCACCCGGTCCGCCCCCTCCCGGGGGACGACGGGGCGGTTTCGGCGGTGGCGGCTGCGGCGGAGGTGTGCCGTCGAGCGCGGCCTTGACGGCCTCGATCGGATCGCGCAGCGGCCGCGTGTCGTCCCTTACCGGCGGGATGACGGCGGTGTGACGGTCGTCGAAGTGGCTGACGGGCCTGCGGGGAAGTGGCGGGCGTTCGACTTCCACTGTCTTGCGGTCGTCCACACCGTCAGCAGCCTGTCCCGCAGGGACATCGCTGGCTGACCGGTTATGGCGCCCTTCGCTATTCACTGGCCGTCCGCGCGCCATTGCGCGCGGTCCGTGTCGGACGGGAGCCCTTTGGCGGGCGAACCGCGCCGAGCACGTACGACTTCACCAAATGATTCCAGCTGCAGGTGCGGCATACCTCCACCACGTGTACGGAGAATTCGTCGTAGCGGGTCGCCAGCATGACCAACTCCTCGGCGGTTCGCGCCGACCCTGACACCGCGCCGAGGTGATCGCCGAAGACCCACGACACCAAGGTGAGTTGTTCCTTGCGGCAGATCGGGCACATCACCGAACTGGCCTTGCCATGGAATTTCGCGGCCCGCAGCAAGTAGGGGTTGGCATCGCAGACCTCCGAGACGCCGGTGCGTCCCGAATAGACCTCGGCCAGCAGGGACCGCCGCCGAAGCGCGTAGTCCACCACCTGTCGCTGCAATCGCACGTTGACCAGAGTACGTCGGCCCCGCGGCCATGGAGGCGTGACGGGTCACGTGCCCGCGTCGCGTCGGCATCTGTCTGCGGTAACACGAACCCGACTCTTACGATCATCGACGTGGCGATACGGCGGACACCGGGCACCCGCGCAAAGGACAGCGACCGCACCGAAACCTGCCAGGTACTCGACAGCGCGCTGGACGAGGGCCAGCTGTCGATGGAGGAACACCGGCAGCGGGTGAGCGCGGCGACCCGACGCCACCACGTTGGGTGAGCTCCAGTCGTTGGTGTCCGACCTGCAGATCGCAAAACCGGTGCAGCCGTTCGTTGCGCCCCGAAGTCAGCTGCGCGGGTACCGCGCAGTCATCGCGGCGGTCGTCGGCGTGCTGGTGGTGTGTGTCGGCGCAGTCAGCTGGCTCGTGCTGAGAAACAGCGATCCGCCCCGTGACGTCACCGCCCCGAGTCCGAGTGTCGAGGCGCCCGAAACGCACGCCCTGGCCGCCGAGCCATCCACCACGGTTGAGCAGCCGACCGAGGCGCCCGAGGAACCGGCGCCGGTCGTGCTGGCTCCGCCTCGTGAACTGCACACCGCCGAGGGGATGACCGCGGTGATCGACGAGACCCGGAAGCGGTTCGGCGACACCATGGGCTATGAGCTGGCCATCATGGCCGACGAGGCGCTGCTTGCCCGGCCCGATCCCGCTGACGACGGTTCGAAGCTGATCTACACGTTCGACGGTGGCTGGGGTGATCCCTCTACCAGGTCCCGCTCCGACACCGACGACGTCACCGACCTCGGCGCGTTCGACGTGCAGGCCGCAGCCGCCGCACTGCAGAACGCGCCCGAAACGCTGCGGATCGCTCCCACCGACGTCAGGGAAACCTTCCTCGACATCGATCACGTCGCGGATCCGGCAGGGCCTGGCGCCCTCGAACTCTTGGTGAAGGTCACCACGACCTCTGGGGCCGACGGCTTCATCTACCTCGACGGCGCGAGCAACATCAAGCGCGTCGAGTACCCCGGCTGACCCCTACGATCATCGACGTGGCGACACGGCAGACGGCGAACACCCGGGCGAAGGACAGCGACCGCACCGATACCTGCCAAGTTCTCGACAGCGCGTTCAGCGAGGGACAACTGTCGATGGAGGAGCACCGGCAACGGGTGAGCGCGGCCACCAACGCCGCAACGCTGGGTGAGCTCGCCCGCCTGGTCGCCGACCTGCAGAACGCCAACGCACCCGTCCAGATGCCCAACCTCAAAAAGCCGGCCATGCGATTGCCGGCCGGCGGCGGCTGGGGCATCCGGGTCGCGACCGCTGCGGTGCTGGTGCTGCTCGGCATGGGAATCGGCTGGGGCCTCTACGGCAACACCGCCTCGCCGCTCAGCTTCCAGACCGACCCAGGGGCCAAGTCCGACGGCATCCCCGCCAAGGTGCTGACACCGCCCCGGCAGTTGCAGTCGCTCGGCGGACTCAACGGGTTGTTCGAACAGATGCGGCAGAAGTTCGGCGACACCACCGGCTTCGAGATGAACATCCGACCCGACCGTGCGACGCTCTACCGCCCCGACACCGAGGACCCGCGCCGCAAGCTGATGTACGACTACCGCGGCGGCTGGGGCGACCCCTACTCCACGACGACCGTCGACAGCGACGATCACGTCATCGACCTTGCGAAGTTCAACTTCGAGGCGACCATCGCGGTTCTGCGCGGGGCGCCCGAGTCGCTGAAGATCCAGCGCAAGGACATCTCCGACACCTGGATCGACATCGAACCCTCGAAGGACCCGGCCACTCCCGACGCGGTCAACATCCGCATCTACGTCAGCAGCGAGTTCGGCAGCGGCTTCATCGACCTGGCGCCCGACGGCGCGATCAAGCAAATCAACGAGCCCGGTTAGCCGTCGACCGCTGACCAGGCCTTTGTCGCCCCGATGTAGCGCGGTATATATCGGCGCGATACTATTGCGCGAGGTGTTGAGTCGTCGTAGCGGCAGGCAAAGGAGGTGGTTTGATGCTGGAGCTGGCAGTGCTGGGTCTTCTGCTCGAATCACCCATGCATGGCTACGAGCTACGTAAGCGGCTGACCGGACTGCTCGGCGCCTTCCGGGCGTTCTCCTACGGCTCGCTGTATCCCGCTCTGCGCCGGATGCAGGCCGACGGGTTGATCGTCGAGGATGCGGCACCGGACGGCACGCCCAAGGTGCGCCGCGCACGCCGGGTGTATCAGCTGACCGACGCGGGCAAGCAGCGCTTCGCCGAGTTGGTGGCCGATACGGGTCCGCAGAACTACACCGACGACGGGTTCGGCGTTCATCTCGCCTTCTTCAACCGCACCCCGGCAGAGGCCAGGATGCGGATCCTGGAGGGCCGCCGTCGTCAGGTCGAGGAACGCCGGGAAGGTCTGCGCGAAGCAGTCGCGCGGGCCAGTAGTTCGCTTGACCGCTACACCCGCCAGCTGCACCAGTTGGGGCTGGAGTCCAGCGAGCGCGAAGTGAAGTGGCTCAACGATCTGATCGCGGCCGAGCGGGTAGCTCAGGGTCGCGCCGAGCAGTCGTAGAAGTAAGCAAGTACAGATTTCCAAGTGGTGGATTGAGAGGGAGAACGACGCCATGACTGAGAACACCGAGGTGCGGGTCGCGATTGTCGGTGTCGGCAACTGCGCATCATCACTTGTTCAGGGTGTGCAGTATTACCAGGACGCCGATGAGAACGCGACGGTGCCTGGCCTCATGCACGTCAAGCTGGGCCAGTACCACGTCCGCGACGTGAAGTTCGTCGCAGCCTTCGACGTGGACGCCAAGAAGGTCGGCTTCGACCTCTCGGAGGCCATCTTCGCCTCGGAGAACAACACCATCAAGATCGCCGACGTCCCGCCGACGAATGTCACCGTGCAGCGCGGCCCGACGCTTGACGGCATCGGCAAGTACTACGCCGAGACCATCGAGGTCTCCGACTCCGACCCGGTCGACGTCGTCAAGGCGCTCAAGGACAACAACGTCGACGTGATGGTCTCCTACCTTCCCGTCGGTTCCGAAGAGGCCGACAAGTTCTACGCGCAGTGCGCGATCGACGCAGGCGTCGCGTTCGTGAACGCGCTGCCGGTGTTCATCGCGTCGGACCCGGTGTGGGCCAAGAAGTTCGAAGACGCCGGCGTGCCGATCGTGGGCGACGACATCAAGAGCCAGGTCGGCGCCACCATCACCCACCGCGTGATGGCGAAGCTGTTCGAGGACCGAGGCGTGCAGCTCGACCGCACCATGCAGCTCAACGTCGGCGGCAACATGGACTTCCTCAACATGCTGGAGCGGTCGCGGCTGGAGTCGAAGAAGATCTCCAAGACCCAGGCCGTCACCTCCAACCTTCAGCGCGAGTTCAACACCAAGGACGTACACATCGGCCCGTCCGATCACGTCGGCTGGCTCGATGACCGCAAGTGGGCATACGTGCGCCTGGAAGGCCGTGCCTTCGGTGACGTGCCGCTGAACCTGGAGTACAAGCTCGAGGTGTGGGACTCGCCGAACTCGGCAGGCGTCATCATCGACGCGGTCCGCGCGGCGAAGATCGCCAAGGACCGCGGCATCGGTGGCCCCGTCGTCGCCGCCTCGGCCTACCTGATGAAGAGCCCGCCGAAGCAGCTGCCGGACGACATCGCCCGCGAGCAGCTCGAGAAGTTCATCGAGGGCTAGAACTCTTCTTCCGAAGCTAGAAGCCGTAGCCGAGCTCGGCTGGGACGTCGGTGGCGAACGCCGCGTCCAGCTGAGCAATCGCGCCGGAGTCGTTGCACCGCAGGCGGTTCGCCGATGCGAAGGCCGAGGCGCGGTGGCCACCCATGTACAGGCTGCCGAGCACTGACAGCTCGGCATTCACATCGGCCGCGGCATCGGTCTGCACACACCGCGCCTTACCGTCGTGCACATCGAGCGCGTATCTGCCGCCACCACCGAGCACGTCGTCCGACAGTTCGAACACCACAGACACATCGGCCGCGTAACTGCGCGCCTCCAGCACTGCGGGGATGTCGAGCATCCGCAGCCAGAGCGTGTCCTCGACGCCGACGGTCCGCACCAGGCGTGGATCGGTCAGCAGATAGGGCAGCACATCGTCTGGATACGTCCAGACCGTCACCGTCTCGATGAGGTCCATACCGAGCAGAGCGCGCCACAGCGCGATATGCGCTTGCGGTGTCGCCGCGGCCATCTCGGAGATCTCGATTCTCTTCTTCTCGTCGTTCCCGTGCGTCCGGTACATCACGAAGCCGTCGGCGTGCAGGAGACAGAAGTAAGCGCTGCCGCCATCCCGGTAGTCCTCCCGGTCGGCGAACACTTCGTCCCACATTTGTTGCGGACTGTTCAGGCCGCCCGGTGTCTGCAGCCGCCAGCGCTCCCAGATGTCCGCCAGCTGCTCGCGGTGCGCTGCGGCCTCGACGATTCTGACTCCGCCGGGATCGGGGACGTCGGCGAAGAACCGTGCCTCCCGCCGGTCGACAGTCAGCTTGTGTTCGACCATTGCCGGCCCGTATCCGAACCGTCCGTAGATCCCTGCCTCGCTGGCCTGCAGCCCCGCGATCGGATAGTCGCCCATGCGGCCGTGCAGTTCGGCGAACATCGCGCGAAGCACGCCGCGTCGCCGATGTGTGGGCGACACCGCCACCCAGGTCACGCCCGCCATTGGCAGCACCGCGCCGCCCGGAACGGTGAGCTCCAAATCCACCCACGCCGCCATGCCGACGACGTCCGGGCCGTCGGACGCCACGACGGCGCTGCCAGCAGGCATCATCGTCCGCCACATGTCGGTCGTTTCCTGCGGCCGCCGGTCGCCGAAGCACGTAGCCGCAAGCAGCCCCATGGCCGACCAGTCCGCATCTTCGGCGGTGCGGATCGTCAATCCTTTCGGTGCGTACGCCGTCGTACTCATGAAGTTCACGCTGACACAACGCCGCTCCGATAGCACCTGAATTTCGGCGGTGCGTAATGTCGAGCCGTGGCCGAAATCTCCGATGACGACCTGATGAATCTCGACGAGTTCGCGCTGCTGCCCGAGAACGCCGAACAGATCGGGCACACCGGCCCGCTGCCGACCGTTACCCGCGTCGAATCCGGTGGCATCAGCGCGTTGAAGTGGGGCGACGGGCCACCGCAGGTGGTGTTCCTGCACGGCGGCGGACAGAACGCACACACCTGGGACACCGTCATCCTCGGCCTCGGCCTGCCCGCGCTGGCGATCGACCTGCCCGGGCACGGACGGTCGGCGTGGCGGGAGGACGGCGACTACGGTCCGAAGCTCAACGCCGAGACGCTGAGGCCCGTCCTGCGGAAGTGGGCGCCGGATCCGCGCCTCGTCGTCGGCATGTCGCTCGGCGGGTTGACCGCGCTGCGCATCGCCGCGACCGAACCCTCGCTCGTTCCCGAACTGCTGCTCGTCGACGTCACGCCGTCGGCGCCCGAGCGCCACGAGGAGATGACAAAGGCGCAGCTCGGCGCCGTTGCGCTGGTCAAGGGCGATCGCGACTTCCCGAGCTTCTCCGCGATGCTCGACGTGACGATCGAGGCAGCTCCGCACCGTGACCGGAAGTCGTTGCGCCGCGGGGTCTTTCACAATTCCAAACGGCTCGACGACGGCACTTGGACATGGCGCTACGACTCGTTCCGCAAGGGAGACGGGTTCGACGGCCTGTGGGATGACGTGCCAAGGATCACGATGCCGACCACGCTGGTTCGCGGCGCCAACTCGTTCTTCGTCAACGACGCGGACGCCGACGCGTTCGCCAGCGGCGCACCCGGATTCCAGCGCACGCACGTCGTCGCCGACTCGGGCCACTCCGTTCAGGGCGACCAACCGCGCGCGCTCGTCGATATCCTGCGCGGGGTGCTGAACCGCTAGATTGGCGCGAAGGCGAAACGGGAATGATGGACGGGTGACCTCTCCCATTCGCATCGGCGTGCAACTGCAGCCGCAGCATTCAACCCAGTACAGCCACATTCGTGACGCGGTCCGCCGCTGCGAGGACATCGGCGTCGACGTCGCATTCAACTGGGATCACTTTTTCCCGCTTTATGGCGACCCCGACGGTCCACATTACGAATGCTGGACGATGCTCGGCGCGTGGGCCGAACAGACCTCGCGCATTCAGATCGGCGCGCTGGTGACCTGCAATTCGTACCGCAATCCGGAATTGCTGGCCGACATGGCGCGCACCGTCGACCACATCTCCGACGGCAGGCTGATCCTCGGCATCGGGTCGGGCTGGAAGCAGAAGGACTACGACGAGTACGGCTACGACTTCGGCACCGCGGGCAGCCGCCTGGATGACCTGGCCGACGCGTTCCCGCGCATCAAGTCGCGGCTGGGCAAGCTCAACCCGCAGCCGACCCGCGACATCCCCGTGCTGATCGGTGGCGGTGGCGAGAAGAAGACGCTGCGCTTGGTCGCCGAGTACGGCGACATCTGGCATTCGTTCAGCGACAGCACCGAGTACCCACAGAAATCCGACGTGCTCGCGCGGCACTGCGCCGACGTCGGTCGCGACCCAGCGGCGATCGAGCGCTCGGCGGGCGTCTCCGGCAAGGGGACCGACGCATCACTCGCCGAAGCCGACGCGCTCGCCGACCTCGGAGTCACGCTCCTCACCGTCGGCGCCAACGGTCCCGACTATGACCTTGGTGACGCAGAAGCGTTGTGCCGCTGGCGTGATCAGCGCGCGGCGAAATAGGTAACTGAGCTTAGGCTGAGCGAAACTCGACGACATACAGCAATTCATTCGGTCAAACTCAGCCCATTGACCTGGTGGCGTGATTAACTGTCGCCGCTATGCCGAAGAGGTATGGAGTCAAAGAAAAGGACCAGGTTGTTTCTCACATCATCAACCTGGTGCTTACTGGAAAGCTGCGCTCGGGCGATCGGGTAGATCGCAATGAGATCGCCCACGAACTCGGCCTGAGCCGGGTGCCGATTCAGGAAGCGGTCGTGCAACTCGAGCACGACGGAATCCTGTCCACCCGCTACCACCGGGGCGCGTTCGTCGAGCGCTTCGACGAGTCCGTCGTGCTGGAGCACCACGAGCTGCACGGCATGCTGCTCGGCCTCGCGTCGGCGCGCGCCGCCACCGACCCGCGTCCGAATGTGCTGTCGGCGCTCGACTCGCTGACCGACTTCATGCGCGCCAACCGCGAGTCGCGCGCCTTCCAGGAAGCGGCCTGGCAGTACCGGCAAACCATCAACGAGGAGTACGCCGGTCCGCGGCTGCTTGCCGAGATACGCGCGTCGCAGAGTTTTATACCGCGGTCGTTCTGGGTGACCTACATGAACAACCACGACGAGATGCTGCCGTTCTACGAAGCCGAGACCACTGCCATTCATACGCATGAACCCGACGGTGCGCGGGCCGCGTGCGCAGGGCGGTCGGAGGCCATGGGCCGGATCATGGTCGCCGAGCTTGTGCGCCGCGGTGTGTTCAGCCCGTCGAGTCTCGCCAGGCAGCCGTCGGTTGCATTCTGATTGAGCCGAAGCCGACGCCTGCGCCACCGCGGCGGCTACGTTGGCTCGAATGACCGGATTCTTGGGCCGGATAGGTAACGCAGTCGTTCTGGCGCTGGTCGCGCTGTTGGTGCTCACCCTCTCGATGGCGCCGCCTGCGGGCGCCGACGCCGACCAGTGCGCGCCACCCGGCGTCGACAGCGCCAGTGCCGTGCCGACGAACCTCGCGTCGGCCGACGCGGGTCCCGGCGAGGACAAGTACACGACGCCGACCGTTGCGCCGCTGAACACCGTCAAGGCCGACGCGCTCGGTCTGGGCACGCCCGGCGTGCTGACCGTCGGCACGCTGTCCGACGCTCCGCCGAGCATCTGCATCAATTCGCAGGGCGAGTTCACCGGGTTCGACAACGAGCTGCTGCGTGCGATCGCCGAAAAGCTTGGCCTGCGAATCAATTTCGTCGGCACCGAATTCTCCGGCCTGCTCGCCCAGGTGGCGTCGCGGCGCTTCGACGTCGGCTCGTCGTCGATCACCACCACCGATGCCCGCAGGCGCACCGTCGGATTCACCAACGGCTACGACTTCGGCTACTTCTCGCTGGTCGTGCCGACGGGGTCGGCAATCACCGGATTCGACAAGCTCGCCGCGGGCCAGCGCATCGGCGTCGTGCAGGGCACCGTGCAGGAGGCCTACGTCGTCGACTCGCTGCACCTTGACCCGGTCAAGTTCCCCGACTACAACACCGTCTACGCCAGCCTGAAGACCAGGCAGATCGACGCATGGGTGGCGCCGTCGCAGCAGGCGCAGGGCACCGTGCAGCCCGGCGATCCGGCCGAGATCATCGAAAACACCTTCAGCTTGGACAATTTCGTCGCCTACGCGGTCGCCAAGGAGAACAAGCCGCTGATCGACGTGCTGAACTCCGGGCTGGACGCGGTCATCGCCGACGGCACCTGGTCGCGGCTGTACTCCGACTGGGTGCCGCGCGAACTGCCGCCCGGCTGGAAGCCGGGGTCGAAGGCGGCGAAGGCGCCGCAACTGCCGGACTTCGCGGCCATCGCCGCCAGCCACCAGGGTGAGCCCGCCGGTCCGTCTGCGGCGCAGCCGAAGTCGACGCTCTCACAACTGGCTGCCTCATTCCTCGACTGGGACCTGTACAAGCAGGCGATCCCGGTGCTGCTCAAGACCGGCCTGCCGAACACGCTGATCCTGACCGTCTGCGCCAGCGTGATCGCCCTGGTGCTCGGAATCGGGCTCGCCATCGCGGGCATCTCGAAGGCGCGTTGGTTGCGTTGGCCCGCCCGCATCTACACCGACATCTTCCGCGGCCTGCCCGAAGTGGTGATCATCCTGCTGATCGGCCTCGGCGTCGGACCCATCGTCGGTGGGCTGACCGGAAACAACCCCTTTCCGCTCGGCATCGCGGCGCTGGGGTTGATGGCCGCGGCCTATGTCGGGGAGATCTTCCGCTCCGGCATCCAGAGCGTGGAGGCCGGCCAGCTCGAGGCGTCCCGAGCGCTTGGCTTCAGCTATTCGGCGTCGATGCGGCTTGTGGTGGTGCCGCAGGGGATTCGGCGGGTGCTGCCCGCGTTGATGAACCAGTTCATCTCACTGCTCAAGGCCAGCTCGCTGGTGTACTTCCTCGGCCTGGTCGCCAACCAGCGCGAGCTGTTCCAGGTGGGCCGCGACCTCAACGCGCAGACCGGCAATCTGTCACCGCTTGTGGCCGCAGGCCTGTTCTACCTCATCCTGACGATTCCGCTGACCCACTTGGTCAACTACATCGACGCCCGGTTGCGCAAGGGCAAACCCGCCGAGCCGGAGGATCCACTGTCACCGCTGAACCCGGCCTCGTCACAGGAGATGATCTGATGGCCGCGGCTGCTCAGCCGGTTTCGTTGACCGGCAACGACATTCACCTGTCATTCGGCCCCAACACGGTCTTGCGCGGTGTCGACATCGATGTGCCCGCGGGCACCACCGCCGCGGTGATCGGGCCGTCCGGCTCGGGCAAGTCGACGCTGCTGCGCACGCTCAACCGGCTATACGAGCCCGACAAGGGCGATATCCTGCTCGACGGCAGGTCGGTGCTCGGCGACAACCCCGATCAGTTGCGCCAACGGATCGGCATGGTGTTCCAGCATTTCAACCTGTTCCCGCACCGCACCGTCCTGGACAACGTGACGCTGGCCCCGCGCAAGCTCAAGAAGCTCAGCGCCGACGAGGCCCGCCAACTCGGCTTGACTCACCTGGACCGGGTTGGTCTGAGGCACAAGGCCGATGCCCGGCCGGCAACACTGTCGGGCGGGCAGCAGCAACGCGTCGCGATCGCCCGCGCACTGGCCATGACACCGCAGGTGATGTTCTTCGACGAGGCCACCTCGGCGCTGGACCCCGAACTGGTGAAGGGAATCCTCGAGCTGATCGCCGATCTCGGCTCAGACGGCATGACGATGGTCGTGGTGACGCATGAGATGGGATTCGCGCGCTCGACGTCGGACGCCGTCGTGTTCATGGATCACGGCAAGGTCGTCGAGTCGGGGCCACCGGAGCAAATCTTCGACGCCGCGGAAACGGAGAGATTACAGCGATTTCTGTCGCAAGTTCTTTAACCGCAAACATTTGCGTGATTCCATACCGTCAGACCCTGACAGGTTAGACTAGCGAACTATGGTGGAGACAGAGGCGCAGGTCGACGAACTGGCAGCTGAGCTGCAGCGCGTCCTCTCCAAGCTGTTCTCCGTCCTGCGGCGCGGCGACGCCAATCGCGGCTCGGCGGGCGACCTCACGCTGGCCCAACTGTCAATCCTGTTGACGCTGCTGGAAAAGGGTCCCATCCGGATGACCGATCTGGCCGCCCACGAGCGCGTCCGCACGCCGACCACGACGGTGGCGATCCGCAGACTCGAAAAGCTCGGCCTGGTGAAGCGGTCGCGTGACCCGTCGGATCTGCGCGCCGTACTCGTCGAGGTCACGCCGCGGGGTCTCGTCCAGCACCGCGAGGCCCTCGCCGCGCGCAGGGCCGCGCTGGCCGCGATGCTCGGCAAGCTCACTGAAGACGACGTCGAGACCCTGACCAAGGCGTTGGGTCCGATGGAGCGGCTGGCCGACCAGGAAACCGGCCACGAAGAGAATTAGCCCAACCAGTCGAGAACCGCGGCGGCGGTCCATGACTGCTGCATGCTGCCAAGCGCCTCACCGGTGAACGGCTCGTAATACTCGGCGAAGGTGCCGTCGCTGGCTTGGCGCAGGCCTTCGCGCCGCAGGATCAACGACCGCTCGGCCCAGCCGCGGCGGGCGAACGCCCAGGAGAACAGCCAGGTCATCACCGGCCAGATCGGTCCGCGCCAGTACTCCCTCGCCCGGAAGTCGCGTGACACCGGCGACGTCGATGGGATCAGCGCGTACCTCAAGTCCGGATGCCCACAGAACCGAGGGCCCTCCAGCAGCCGCAGCAGTGTCCGCTCCTTGTCGTGCGGCAGCCCGCCGCACAGCAGCGGCGCGAACTGCGCGACCGTCTCGGTGGCGATCCACTTGCCCGCTCGGACGTCGTAATCTCTTGCCGCGCCCGTTCTTTCGTCGGTCGTCTCGATGACGCCAGACCTGAACCGCTCCGCCCACGCGTACAGGTCCCTTACGTCGGCGTGCGGCCGCTTGTAGTCCTCTCCGATCTCGGCGAGGACCGTGCAGGCCACGGAAAGGATCGCGGAGACGAACACGTCCTCGACGGCGAAGCTCATCACCTTGGGCAGCAGCTCGTCGTCATAGCGCGCCGACTTCATCTCCTCGACCAGCCACAGGTAGCGGTCGTACTCCATGTCGGACGGCCGCTGGCTCGCGTCGGTCACGATCGTGTTGTCCTCGCGCTGATACTCCGGAACATTGCCCGGAATCACGTTGGCGTACGCGGCATCCCACCGCGGCGAGTTGTCCATGCCGGACTCCCACCCGTGGTACAGCGTGACCCTGCCGTGCGACTTCTGGTCACGCGCTTCGGCCAGCCAGCGGTGCCAGCGCACCAGATCGCCCCAGCGACGGTCGAGGAATGCTTCGGCCACCGCACGGGTGGAGCGGCCGCGCGAGCGGGCATGGTCGAGGATGCGCTGCACGGCGATCGCATGCACCGGCGGTTGGGTGATACCCGACGTGTGCCGCGCCCGCGGCGCGTTGGCGGCCAGCGCCGAGGTAGCCCATCGCGCGGGCCCGGGGAAGTAGCCGTCGACCCCGTTCGCGAACACGATGTGCGGGATCATCCCGTTCGACCACTGCGCCGAGAGCAGGGTGTCGAGCTCGACGACGGCCCGCTCCACGCTCAGCGGGGCAAGGCCGATGGACACGAAGGCGGCGTCCCAGCTCCACATGTGCGGGTAGAGAAGCGGTGCCGCGGTGGTCATCGCCCCCAGGTCGTTGCCGCGCAGCAGGTACGCGGCTCGTGCCGCGAGCTGCGTGGGAGCGAAGCTGGGATCCGGTGCCATCCCGTCAATGATCGCAGTCGGTAGGGTGACCGGCATGCCGACCGCCTTCATCACCGGAGCGGCGGGCGGGCTCGGTACGGCGATCGCCGACGCGCTGGCACCCACCCACACCCTGTTTCTCGGCGGCAGGCCGTCGGATCGGCTCGACGCGCTCGCCGAGCGGCTGGGCGCCACCACATGGCCGCTGGATCTGGAGGACAGCGAGTCCATTCCGTCCGTTGTCGAACCCATCGACGAATTGGACGTGTTGATCCACAACGCAGGCGCGGCCTTCCCCGGGCGGGTCGCGGAGTCGACGGTTGACGAGTGGCGGCTCACCATGGAGGTCAATGTCATTGGGGCGGTGGCGCTTACGCTTGCACTGCTACCCGCGCTGAGCAGTGCTCGCGGCCATGTCGTTTTCATCAATTCCGGGGCAGGGATCAACGCCTCGCCCGGTTTGGCGTCCTACACCGCGAGCAAGTTCGCGTTACGGGGCTTCGCGGATTCGCTGCGCAACGACGAGCCTGCGCTTCGCGTGACCTCGATCCATCCGGGCCGGATCGCGACGGTGATGCAGGAAGGCCTCGTCGCCTACGAGGGCGGCGAGTACAGACCCGAGCGATTTCTGAGCCCACAGACCGTGGCGCAAGTCGTGGCTGACGCCGTCAATGCCCCGCCGGATGCCCACATCCACGAGGTCGTCGTCCGCCCCACCGGGTGATTTCGGCGTGATTTCTATCGCTCAGCGACACTTATCACGCCAAAATCGCTGTATGAGCTCGATACGAGAGACCGCAGAGCAGTTCTTCGACGCATGTGAGACCGGTAAGGGCTGGGATGGCTGCGCGCCGTATTGCCACAAAGACGCGACATTCGCGGGCCAGACCGACGCGCTGGCCGGCATCGACACCCTCGAGGCGTACACCGAGTGGATGAAGAACCTGCTGACACCGCTGCCCGACGGCATCGCGGAGGTGAAGTCCTTCGCCGTCGACGAGTCGCGCAACAACGTGGCGGTGTACGGCGTCTTTCGCGGGACGCACACCGGCGAGGGCGGCCCCGTCGCACCTACCGGGAAGGGTGCGGCCGCCGACTACGTCTACGTGATGGACTTCGACGGGGACAAGATCCGCCACATGACGAAGATCTGGAACGACGGCTACACCCTTCGCCAGCTCGGCTGGTGACGGTTCTGGGGGCACGCGCCGTGGCAGTCAGGCTCCTACGACACGCAGGTGACGTTTCCGGACACCTCAAAGATGTCTTGGCTTCCTGAGAGCCGCTGCCCGCAGACGGCTACCACGGTGTTAGGCACGACGACGGGAAAGTAAGCCAACGGCCCGCTATATACGTAATCCTGACCGCCACCCTCGTAGCCGCCGCCGGGTTCGAAGACAGACCTGTTGGATACCTTGCTGCCGACGGCGAGCACGTTGGTCCACTCACCGTGCACCGTGCCGTCGAGTGCGAAAACCGTGTTCCCAGTTCTGTTAAACCCCGCCACACCGACTCCAGCGGCCAGCGCCGAGCCGACCACAATCCTGCCAATAAATGGCTTCTTGAACACGAGATGCCCTTTGTCAATGACCGGGAGCGTAACCGCTGGCATCACCGATGCTCGCGGCCGGACGATCAGGGGAAGTCAGTAATGCACTACTGCACCTTGGCGAGGCACTCGAACGAACTACTGCAGTCGAGGCCAGGGAACCAGCTCGTGATTTCGGGCGAACAACAGCCGGGAATGCCATTTCGCCAGCTCGTCTAGACGACGAGGTTGACCAGGCGGCCGGCGACCACAATGACCTTCTTCGGCGTCGCCCCGTTGAGGAACGCCTGCACCTTCGCGTCGGCCAGCGCCGCCGACTCGATCGTGTCGGCGTCTGCGTCGGCGGGCACCGTGACGTGGCCGCGCACCTTCCCGTTGACCTGCACAGGGAACTCGACGGCGTCGACAGACAGGTAGGCCTCGTCGGCGACCGGGAACGGGCCGTGCGCCAGCGACGTCTCGTGGCCGAGCCGCTGCCACAGCTCTTCGGCGAGGTGCGGCGCGAGCGGCGCGACCATCAGCACAAGCGGTTCGACCGCCGCACGCGGCACTCCCCTAGCAAGCTGTGGGCCCACCCCACTGTGCTGCTTCGTGAGGTGGTTGGCGTACTCGATCAGCTTGGCGCCCGCGGTGTTGTTGCGTAGCGACGCGTAGTCGTCGGACACCCCGGCAATCGTTCGGTGCAGCGCCCGAAGCGTCTCGTCATCCGGTTCGTCGTCGGTGACCCGCAGCGCACCGGTGTCTTCGTCGACGACAAGCCGCCACACTCGCTGCAGGAACCGGTACGCGCCGACGACGTCCTTCGTCGCCCACGGCCGCGACGCCTCGAGCGGACCCATCGACATCTCGTACATCCGCAACGTGTCCGCGCCGTAGTTGTCGCAGATCTCGTCCGGCGACACCGAGTTCTTCAGGCTCTTGCCGATCTTGCCGAACTCCTGGTTCACCTCGACTTCGCCGTCGGGTCCCGGCCAGTAGAACTTCCCATCGCGCTCAACGACTTCGGCGGCGGACACGTAGGTGCCGCGCGCGTCGGTGTAGGCGTGCGCCTGGATGTAGCCCTGGTTGACCAGCCGCCGGTAGGGCTCGCGCGACGACACGTGGCCGAGGTCGTGGAGCACCTTGTGCCAGAACCGGCAGTACAGCAGGTGCAGCACCGCGTGTTCGACGCCGCCGACGTACAGGTCGACACCGCCCGGGTCGTCCTGGCCGTGCTCGGCGGGCCGCGGCCCCATCCAGTAGGCCTCGTTCTCCTTGTCGCACAGCGCTTCCGAGTTGTGCGGATCGGTGTAGCGCAGCTCATACCACGAGCTGGCCGCCCACTGTGGCATCACGTTGGTGTCGCGGGTGTAGGTCTTGCGGCCGTCGCCGAGATCCAGCTGCACGTGCACCCATTCGGTCGCCTTGTTCAGCGGCGGCGACGGGACGCTGTCGGCGTCGTCGGGATCGAACAGCACCGGCGAGTAGTCGGGGATGTCGGGAAGCTCGACGGGTAGCTCGGACTCGGGCAGCGGGTGCGCGCGGCCGTCCTCGTCGTAGACGATCGGGAACGGCTCACCCCAGTACCGCTGCCTGGCGAACAGCCAGTCCCGCAGCTTGTACTCGACGCGGGACGTCCCCCTGCCGTCGGCTTCCAGCCGCGTGGTGATGGCCTCCTTCGCCGACTCCACGCTCAGCCCGTCGAGGAAGCCGGAGTTCACCATCTCGCCGTCGCCGTTGTACGCCGCCTGCGAGATATCGCCGCCTGCAACGACTTCGACGATCGGCAGGCCGAATTGCTTGGCGAAGTCCCAGTCGCGCTGGTCGCCGCCAGGAACCGCCATGATGGCGCCGGTGCCGTAACCGACCAGCACGTAGTCGGCGATGAAGACGGGGATGCGCTCACCGTTGACGGGATTGGTGGCGTAGCTGCCGAGGAACACGCCCGTCTTCGACTTGTTCTCCTGGCGCTCCAGGTCGGACTTGGCCGCGATCGAACGCCGGTAGTCGGCGACCGCTTCCGCGGGAGTCGCGGCGCCGAACGTCCACCGCGGGTCCACCTCATCGGGCCATTCCGCGGCGGTCAGCCGTTCGACGAGCGGATGCTCGGGCGCCAGCACCATGTAGGTGGCGCCGAACAGCGTGTCCTGTCGCGTGGTGAAGACCTCGATATCGCCCGCGTCCGTGGCGAAAAGAACCGACGCACCGGTGGACCGGCCGATCCAATTGCGCTGCATGGTCTTGACCTTCTCCGGCCAGTCCAGTACGTCGAGGTCGTCAAGCAACCGGTCGGAGTAGGCGGTGATGCGCATCATCCACTGCCGCAACCGCTTCCGGAACACCGGGAAGTTACCGCGATCGCTGCGGCCGTCGGAGGTGACCTCCTCGTTGGCAAGCACGGTGCCGAGACCGGGGCACCAGTTGACCATCGAGTCGGCATGGTACACCAGCCTGTGCGAGTCGATCACGTCGGCATGTTCGTCCGCCGACAGCGCCGACCACTCCCTGCCGTCGTCGAGGCTGCGCTGTCCGGTCTCGAACTCGCCGATCAGCTCGTCGATGCGACGGGCCCGGTTGAGGTCGGCGTCGAACCAGGCGTTGTAGATCTGCAGGAAGATCCACTGCGTCCATTTGTAGAAGTCGACATCGGTGGTGGAGAAGCTTCGCCGCGCGTCGTGGCCCAACCCCAGCCGGCCAAGCTGGCGGCGGAAGTTGACGATGTTCGCCTCGGTCCTGGTGCGCGGATGCGTGCCCGTCTGCATCGCATACTGCTCGGCGGGCAAGCCGAACGAGTCGAAACCCAACGCGTGCAACACATTGCGGCCCGTCATCCGGTAGTAGCGGGCGTAGACGTCGGTCGCGATGTAGCCGAGCGGATGCCCGACGTGCAATCCCTCACCGGACGGGTAGGGGAACATGTCCTGGACGAACATCTTGTCGGCGGGCACGGGCGTGCCGTCCGTCGGCGCCAGCGAGCCCACCGGGTTGGGCACCTCGAATGTCCCCAGCAGGTGCCACCGCTCTTGCCAGGCGTGCTCGATCTCCCCGGCCAGTTTCGCGGTGTACCGGTACTGCGGGGCGACGCCTGGCGCATCGGAGGCGTCGGTGACCGACTCACTACTCACGTGAACAGGGTAAAGGGCTGCCACAGCCCGCTCTTCGGCCACGGGCAGGTATCGGTTGCATTGCGGAGCGGTCAGGGCTTCATTCCAGCTCGGTCCCAGGCCTGGTGGCTAACTCCGTGCGGGGGTTACGGTCGCCCCCTGACCAGGGGCATGTGTCGCCCCTTAGCCGGGAAGGGTTCGGGAAGGGATCGGGCGATGATCGAGAATGCCCGCCGCTGGCGGATTCTGGCAGGTGGTATCGCTGCGGGCATGGCCGGCGTGCTCGGCTTCGCAGGCAACACCGCCGCGGCCGACCCCGTTTATCCACTACCTCCGGCACCGGGACCCGCCACCGTCACCCATACGGTCACCGTGCTGCCCGGCGCCTCGCAGTCCACCGGTCAACTCGCCGTCGCCCCTGCCGCGCCCGCCGCCCAGTCTCTTGCCGCGCCCGGTCTCGTGCCTGCCGCTGCCGCCGCGGCGGTGCCGGAAACGCTGGTGCCGGCACCTTCTGTGACGTTGGCGGACTACCTCAAGGAGAAGGGCGTCAAGCTCGAGCCGCAGGTGGCCCGCGACTTCAAGGCGCTCAACCTGGTTCTGCCCGTCCCGCGCGGCTGGTCGCAGGTGCCGGACCCGAACGTGCCCGACGCGTTCGCGGTGCTCGCCGACCGGGTCGGTGGCGACGGCATCTACACCTCCAACGCGGCGCTCGTCGTCTACAAACTGGTCGGCGGCAACTTCGATCCCAAGGACGCCATCACCCACGGATACATCGACGCCCAACAGCTGCCCGCGTGGCGCACCACCAACGCGTCGCTGGCCGACTTCGGCGGTATGCCGTCCGCGACGATCGAGGGCACCTACCGCGACAACAACATGACGCTCAACACGGCCCGGCGGCACACCATCGCGGCCGCGGGCCAAGACAAGTATCTGGTGACGCTTTCGATCACCACCACCGCCGCACAGGCCGTCCCCACTGCAAGTGCGACCGACGCGATCACCAACGGCTTCAAGATCGGCGTCCCCGGCTAGCGCGCCGCGGGCGGTGCCCCCTAAGGTGGGCCGCATGCTCTTCGCGGCGGTGGGTTGCCTGTGTGCCGCCGCCGCTACTGCCGCCATCGGCGGGTGGACGTTGTCGCGTCCCCGTTCCGCCGACATCGTCCGACAAGTTCTCCGCGCGGTCGCACCGACGCAGTTGGCCGCCGCGGCGATGTTGACCGTCGCAGGCGTGGTGGCGCTGTCATCTCAGCCCGAAACCGGCGTGGTGGTGGTGATCGTGTGCGTGATCGGCGCGGTCGCCACGGTTGCGGCGGGCTGCTGGCAAAGCGCGAAGTTCGTCGTTGCGAGGGCGGGATCGGCGCCGACCTGTGCAGGAGCCTCGGCCGGTTGTGGCACCGGCGCCTGCGCCGGCTGCACCCTCTCTCGCGGGTTACCTAGCTGATCGGCGTTGCGGCGCAACTAGTTCCGGCTGATGTCGACCGGATGGGTCGCCAGAAGCGACAGCGGAAGGGGTTGACGACGCAGCACGCGCCCCCACAGGTCCACCTTCGACTCGGCCAGCACATCGGATGGCAACGCCGACAACACGATCCAGTCGTCGCGCTCGATCTCGCCCTCGAGCTGTCCGATCGTCCATCCCGAATATCCCGCGAAGATGCGCACCCCCTCGACCATCGGCGCGATCACCTCGGGCTCGGCATCCAGGTCGACCATCACCATGCGGCCCGCCACGTGCCGGATGCCCGGCACCCCGGTCGGGTCGGTGCCGACGCGCAGGGTCGCCAGGCACAGCGCGGCGTCGCGCTTCACCGGGCCGCCGATGAACATCGTCTTCGGCTTGGTGGCCAGCTTGGCCCACTGCGGCAACACGTTGTACACCGCGGTCTCGCTCGGCCGGTTCAGCACCACGCCGAGGGTGCCGCCGTCGTTGTGCTCGACGATGTAGATGACGCTGCGGCGGAACGTCGGCTCGAGCAGATCGGTGTTGGCCAACAGCAGGGTTCCAGCGCGCACCCGGTTCGCCGTGGGAGCGACGAAATCCTCCGGATCCTCTGACTGCGCCACCCCACCATCATGTCACCAGCGAACGTTCAAGGTGGCGAACAAGCGCGGCCCGCCGGGATATTTGTACTGTGAATTCCTGTGGTTGACGCACACGCACCGGTGGCCCTCTGGCGGTCCGTGCGCAGCCTGCGCGAATTCTGGCGACTGCTCGAGTTGCGGACGGCGAGCCAGTTCGCCGACGGCCTTTTCCAGGCCGGTCTTGCGGGCGGCCTTCTGTTCAACCCCGACCGCGCCGCGGGCCCGTGGGAGATCGCGGGCGCGTTCGCCGTCCTGTATCTGCCGTACTCGGTGCTCGGCCCGTTCGCGGGCGCCCTGCTGGATCGGTGGGACAGACGGTCCGTGCTGATCGGCGCGAATACCGCGCGCTTCATCCTGGTGCTGGGCATCGCCGCACTGCTCGCGGCGGGCGCGAACGAACTGCCGATCCTGTTCGGTGCGCTGATCGTCAACGGCTTCACCCGGTTCGTCTCCTCCGGCCTTTCCGCCGGGCTGCCCGACGTGGTGCCGCGCCGCCAGGTGGTGACGATGAACTCGGTCGCGACCGCCACCGGCGGGGCGGCGGCGTTCCTCGGCGCCGGGCTGATGCTGGTGCTCCGCTCGGTGTTCGGTGCCGACGACAGCGGCGCTGCCGCAGTCATTTTCATCGTCGCGGTGCCGGTGTCGCTCGCCTTGCTGTTGTCGCTGCGGTTCCCCCCGCACGTGCTCGGCCCGCACGAGAGCGTGCGGGCCATCCACGGGTCGGTGGCCTACGCCGTGGCGACTGGATGGTTGCACGGCGCGCGCACGGTGCTGGCCGTGCCGACCGTCGCAGGCACCCTCGCCGGGCTGGCCACGCACCGGATGGTGCTCGGCATCAACACCATGCTGGTGTTGGTCATGGTGCGACACGGCGACATCCAGAGCGTTGCGGGCTTCGGCACCGCCGCGCTGTTCTTCTTCGTCACCGGCATCGGGGCGTTCCTGGCGAACGTGATCACCCCGAGCGCGGTCGGCCGATGGGGCCGCTACCGCACCGCCAACGGGGCGCTGCTGCTGGCGGCGGGCATCCAGCTCGGCGGCGTCGGCCTGCAGCTGCCGATGATGGTGCTGTGCGGCTTCGTGCTCGGCGCGGCCGGCCAGGTGGTCAAGCTCTGCGCCGACAGCGCCATGCAGATCGACGTCGACGACGCGCTGCGCGGCCACATGTTCGCGGTGCAGGACGCGCTGTTCTGGATGTCGTTCATCGTCGCGCTGACCGCGGCGGCGGCGGTCATCCCTGCCGACGGCCGTTCAGCCACGCTCGTGCTGGCGGGGTCGGCGGTCTATCTGGTGGGCTTGGCGGTGCATGCAGGCGTGGCCCGGCGCGCCCAAGCCCCGAGCTAAGGTGACCGGCATGGCGACAGCGGCCCCGATCGTGGACGATCTCCGCGCCGAAAGCGACGCACTCGACGGCCTGGTCGCCGACCTGCCCGCCGAACGATGGGCCGAGGCAACACCCGCGCCGGGCTGGACCATCGCCCACCAGATCGCCCATCTGCTCTGGACCGACCGGGTCGCGCTGTTGTCGGTCAACGACGAAGCCGGCTTCACCGAGGTGCTCGGCTCCGCGGCAGAGGACCCGAGCGGATTCGTCGACCGTGGTGCCGAGGAGATCGCCGACGCCGGGCCCGCCAAGCTGCTGGCCGACTGGCGCGCGACCCGACACCAGCTGCACGACGCGCTGCTGACGGTGCCCGACGGACGCAAGCTGCCGTGGTTCGGACCGCCGATGAGCGCCGCGTCGATGGCGACCGCACGGCTGATGGAGACATGGGCGCACGGTCTCGACGTCGCCGACGCCCTCGGCGTCAAACGGCCCGCGACTTCGCGGTTACGCTCGATCGCCCACATCGGTGTCCGAACCCGAGACTTCGCGTTCGCGATCAACGGCCTTGCCGCACCGACGGATCCGTTTCGGGTCGAGCTGGTGTCCCCAGACGGCTCCGCGTGGACATGGGGTCCGGAGGATGCGGCGCAGCGGGTCACGGGCACGGCGGAGGATTTCTGCGCCTTGGTCACCCAGCGGCGGCCGCGGGCGGAACTCGACGTGACCGCAGAAGGCGGCGACGCGCAACGCTGGCTGACCATCGCGCAGGCGTTCGCAGGCCCGCCTGGGCCCGGGCGCTAGTTCACAGCTGTTGCCCAGGCTTGCAAAACGCGCCGGATTCGCTGCGCCTCTGACGCACCATTGAGGTGGTCCACGCCGCCGGAGGCGGCTGTGCCGCGTCTCTTGGCCCGGGGGCGACATGGATTTCTATGCGGTGCTCGAACAGGTCCTCGACCTGATTCGGTCGCGCGGTCGCGTGTCGTATCCAGCACTCAGAGCTCAGTTCGGCCTCGGCGACGACCAACTCGATGCGCTCCGCTCCGAGCTGCTCTACGCGCACTCCGACAAAGTCGTGGAGACGGGGACCGGACTGAGCTGGGTAGCCGATCGCGCGTCCTCCTCAGAAGCGGAGCGCCGGCAGCTCACCGTGCTGTTCTGCGATCTGGCGGATTCGACGCCGCTTTCCGGTCAGCTTGATCCCGAAGATTTCCGGGAGGTCATGCGTGCCTACTACGACACCTGCGGCAAGGTGGTCGAGCGGTTCGGCGGGTATATCGCGCAATACCTCGGCGACGGACTCCTGGTTTTCTTCGGTTACCCACAAGCTCATGAGGACGATGCGCAGCGTGCGGTCCGAGCGGGCCTGGAAGTCATCGAGGCCATCCAGGCGCTCGACGCCGAGATGCGCGTCCGGCATGGCGTCGAGCTGGTAGTCCGGCTGGGGTGCCACACCGGACTCGTCGTCGTGGGCGAGGTCGTTGGTGAAGCACGTCACGAGCTGATGGCGATGGGCGATACCCCGAACATCGCCGCTCGCCTGCAGGGAATTGCGCGGCTCAACACGCTCGTCATCGGACCGTTGACGCGCCAACTCGTCGAGGGGTTCTTCGAATGTCGGCCTCTGGGGACACCGGCGCTTAAGGGCGTGGCGGCGCATCTGGAGGTCTACGAAGTCCTTCACGAAGGCAGCGCTCATATGCGTTTCGATGCGGCGACAGCCTCCGCAGGCTTCACCCCGTTGGTCGGCCGAACCGAGGAACTCCAGCTGTTGCGGGATCGATGGGCGGACGTGTTGGCGGGAAGTGGGCGGGTGGTGCTTGTCGAGGGCGAGGCTGGGATCGGCAAATCACGGCTTGTCCACTCGTTCACCGAACACGTTGCCGCACGGCAGGCATGGCTCACCGCGTGTCAAGGCTCCCCATACCACCAGGACACCGCGTTCCATCCGTTCTCCGAACTCTTCAACCGGGTCGTCCTGCGGTTCGGGGACCCGGAGTCGGACGACGTAAAACTCCAGAAGCTGCAGGAGTTCTTCGCACAAAGCGGGTTGCCCATCGGCGACGAGTTGCCCGGCCTGTGTTCACTGCTCTCCATCCCTACAGGCATGGAACCGGGCCTGTCGCCGGAGGAGCAGAAGAAACAAGCTGTCGCGTCGCTGCTGACAATTCTCCGGCGCCGATCGGTTCAGCGCCCCGTCCTATTCGTAGTTGAAGATCTTCACTGGATCGACCCGACAACTCTGGAGTTCCTGACCTCGCTGGTCGAGGAAATTCACGACACTCGAATCTTCGCGCTGCTCACATGCCGGCCCGAGTTCGAAAGCCACTGGACGACGCATCCTCATGTGACCGCACTGACCCTCGACCGGTTGGCCCCGAACCAGTCGGCCGAATTGATCAGCCGGGTGGCAAAAGGCCTAGCCCTGCCAGCCCAGATCGTCACCGACGTGGTGGCCAAGACCGACGGGATCCCGCTGTTCATCGAGGAGCTCACCAAGACCCTGCTCGAGTCGGGCTTGCTCGAACAACAAGCCGACCGCTATGAGCTGGCTGGGCCGCTCCCCCCGCTGGCCATACCGAACACCCTCCATGACTCGCTCATGGCGCGTTTGGACCGCCTTTCGACGACCAAGGCGTTAGCACAACTCGGCTCCGCATTGGGGCGCGATTTCTCCTATGCGCTGTTACGGGCAGTGTCACCGTGGCGCGAGGACGTACTGCGCGACGGGCTCGCCCAGTTGGTGGCGGCAGAATTCCTCACCCTGCAAGGGGTTGCACCACAGGCGACCTACCGCTTCAAGCACGCCCTGATCCAGGACGCCGCCTACCAATCGCTTCTCAAGAGCACCCGCCAGCATCATCACCAACGCATAGCCGCCACAATGGAATCCGAGTTCCCGGCGATCGTTGAAACTCAGCCCGAGGTGTTGGCGCACCATTACACGGAGGCCGGTCTCACTGCGCAGGCCGTGCCGTACTGGCACGCTGCTGCCGAGCACGCGCTCGTGCGCCACGCCAACCGTGAAGCGGCCAATCACGCGCAGCGCGGGCTTGAACTGCTTGCAACGCAGGCTGATACGCCCCAACGGGCCGAGCGCGAGCTCGCACTGCAAAGGGTTCTCGGTCCCGCGCTTGCCTTTGTGACGGGCCCTCACTCGGTGCTCCATGTCCACGCGCGCGCGTATGAGCTCGCTCGTGAACTGGGCCACGCCGATGCGATGTTTCCGGCGCTTGCCGGCGTCATCTACGGAAAGATCGTCAGGGGCGAGATGCGCGAAGCCCGTGCACGCGGCGAGGAGTACCTGGCGCTCGCGACGCCACAGCACGACGACCTTGTCTTGGCCGCCGGGCACAGCATGCTCGCGTATGCGGCGTGGTGGCAGGGCGATGTAGGGGACACCCACGTCCACAGCCGGATGAGTTTGGGGTTCTACCACCCCGACCAGCACCTTGCGGGGATCGCCGCCTACAACCAGAATCCTGCGATCGTCAGCGGATACCTGCATGCGCTCTCCAGCTGGGTGCTGGGATATCCCACTCAGGCGACCGACATTATGGAACGGGCTTTGGCGCAGGCCCAAGGGCTACAGCACGCCAACAGCATCAGCGTGGTGCTGCTGTTCTCAGCGCAACTGGCACAGCTCCGGCGCGAGCCCGAACGTGCCAGGATCCTCGCGGACGAAACCCTGGCAGTCGCTGCCGAGTATGGCTTGCACGCGATGTCGCTGTGGGCCCTGTTACCGCGTGGCTGGGCCCTGGCACAGCTCGGCGATGCGGCGGGCGGCATCGACGCCATCCGCGAAGGGATGGACCGACGACGCGCATTCGGCATGGGTGCGGTGTGGCCGTGGTTCCTGGTCCTCGTCGCCGATGCCTACGGGATGTGCGACGAGTTCGACAAAGCGTTCAGCGCGCTTGACGAAGCGCTCGAGTGGGTGCAACGCAACGACGAACGGCTCTATGCCGCCGAGGCATACCGGGTCCGGGGCGAGCTGATACTGCGGCAGCGCGATCCCGACCCGGCGCAGGCAGAGCGATGCTTCGAGCAGGCGCTCGCCGTCGCGCGTGCGCAACAGGCGAAGTCCTGGGAGCTACGCGCCGCGACGAGCATGGCGCGAATGTGGCAAGAGCGGGGCCGCCGCGACGACGCATACAAACTGCTCGAACCGATCTACAACTGGTTCACCGAGGGATTCGACACCGCCGACCTGCAGGACGCGAAGTCGCTGTTGGATCAACTGTCCTGACATGTCGCCGGACCGCCGGGACCCGGGCGTTGACACCGGGCCCCGACGCCGGGGCGCAGCGCGCTCAGGCGTAGAGCGCTTCCCACGTCTTCTGGCCGACGATGCCGTCGACGGCCAACGGGACGTTGTCGCAGTCGGTGAGGATGGCCTGGACGTTCTTGACCGCCGTTTCGGTCATCTTGCCGAAGTCGCCGTCGACGGGTCCGGGGTCGTAATCCGGATAGCCCCAGCTCTTGAGGATCTCCTGGACCAGGAACACCGGATTGCCCTTCGAGCCCTTCTTGATCAACGGCGGGGTCAGCCGGGACCACGTCATGGGGCCGACGATGCCGTCGACGTCCAACGGGTACGAGAACGCGAAGAACTCGCCGACACTGCGGTCCAGCTGGTACCGGATGACGCGATTGCGGGTGATCGGGCCGAAGATGCCGTCGACCTCGCTGAGGTCGACCAGATAGCGGCGGCAGTACAGCGCATGTTGCGCCTTCTTCACTGCCTCACCGGTGGAACCGATTTTGATGATTGGATCGGACATTTCAGTGCTCCTTTCGTGAGGTATTGAGCACGACGAACGGTGCCGATTGCGCAGCCGTAAATCCCGAGTACCGAGCTACCTGTTTTCACCGGGTGGCCCGCGTCACACACCGAGTAACGTTTGCCCGCCGAAATCGTCTGTGCGGCAACGGCCGTGGCTGGATCGATGGCGTGCTGCGCGACCTACAGGTCATTGACGACGTCGGCCCTGCCGTCGCCGTTGCTGTCGGTCAGCCGGATGTCCCAGCGCCCGTCGCCGTCGGTGTCGACATGGGCGACACCGTCACCCAAGGCACGGTCGGCCAGCCCGTTGCCGTCGATGTCGAGCAGCAGATCGTCGGCCCTGCCGTCGCCGGCCAGATCGACCGAGGGACCGCCCGCCTGCTCGACGCCGTCGAGACCGAACCACCGCAATCCCCTAGCAAGCTGTGGGCCCAGCCCACCGCGGTCCACGCTCACCGCCCAGGTGCCCGAACCGTCGTCGGTGAAGTAACTCTGGCCGTCCAGCACGGCGTGGTCGGCGATGCCGTCACCGTCGAGATCAGCCAGCGCGTCGGCGACGCTGCCGTCGCCGTCGACGTCGAGACCGACCGCGTCCAGCGTGCCGTTGCCATCCACATCGGTGTCCAGCGGCGCGGTCCACATCGTGGCCGACCCGTCGCCGTCAGAGAGGCAGTAGTCCACACCGATTCGACGGCGGGTCAGCTCCTGGCGTTCCACCACTTCACGAGCTCGGCCACCGCCTCGTCATGGTCGAGCGGCCCGCGGTCAAGCCGGAGCTCCTTGAGATAGCGCCACGCCTCGCCGACCTGCGGTCCCGCCGGGATGTCGAGAATCCTCATGATCTCGTTGCCGTCGAGGTCCGGCCGTACCCGCTGCAGATCCTCCTTGGCGGCCAGCTCGGCGATCCGGGCCTCGAGGTCGTCGTAGTTGGCCTGCAGCCGCGCCGCCCGTCGCTTGTTGCGGGTGGTGCAGTCGGCGCGAACCAGCTTGTGCAGCCGCGGCAGCAACGGACCCGCGTCGGTGACGTAGCGCCGCACCGCCGAGTCGGTCCACTTCCCGTCGCCGTAGCCGTGGAACCGGAGGTGGAGGTACACCAGCTGCGACACGTCGTCGACCATCTGCTTGGAGTACTTCAGCGTCCGCATCCGCTTGCGGGTCATCTTGGCGCCGACCACCTCGTGGTGATGGAAGCTCACCCCGCCGTCGGTCTCGTGCCGACGCGTCGCGGGCTTGCCGATGTCGTGCAACAGCGCCGCCCAGCGCAGCACCAGATCGGGATCGTCCTCCAGCTCCATCGCCTGCCGCAGCACCGTCAGCGAATGCTGGTAGACGTCCTTGTGCTGATGGTGCTCGTCGATCGCCATCCGCATCGCGCCGATCTCCGGCAGCACCACATCGCCGAGCCCGCTCTCCACCATCAGGTCCACGCCCGCCGCGGGGTCCGCGCCGAGGATCAGCTTGTCCAGCTCCGCTGCGACCCGTTCGGCGGTGATGCGCTCGAGCGCGCCGGACATCGCCGTCATCGCCTCGCGCACCCGCGGCGCGACGTCGAAGCCGAGCTGCGAGACGAACCGCGCGGCCCGCAGCATCCGCAAGGGATCGTCGCCGAAGGACACTTCGGGCGCGGCGGGAGTGTCGAGCACGCGGGCACGCAGCGCGTCCAAACCGTTTAGGGGATCGAGGAATTCGCCCGGCCCGTCCGGCGTGATGCGGACCGCCATCGCGTTCACCGTGAAGTCACGGCGGACAAGGTCGTCGTCCAGCCGGTCGCCGAAGCGCACCTGCGGATTGCGAGAAACCTGGTCGTAGGTATCGGCGCGGAAGGTCGTGATCTCCATGCGCTGATCGCCCTTGCCGACCCCGAGAGTGCCGAAGTCGATACCGGTGTCCCACAGCGCGTCCGCCCACGGCCGCAGCATGCGCTGCATCTGTTCGGGCCTGGCATCGGTGGTGAAGTCGAGGTCGGTGCCGAGCCGGCCCAGCAACGCATCGCGCACACTGCCCCCGACGAGGTACAGGTCGTGACCGGCGTCAGCGAACACCCGGCCAAGACCGCTCAGCACGTCGGCGTGCCGGTTCAACGCCACCTGGGCGGCGACGAGCAGTTCAGCGTTGTCGGACACGTTCAATGAGCGTAGAGGTAACGGTCCTGCACCGAGCGGCGAGTGTGGCGAGAGCGAATTCTCGTGGCAGCTACTATCGCTTGGGTGTCGGACGGCGAACAGGCCAAACCACGACGGCGCCGGGGGCGACGTCGTGGTCGCCGCGCGGCCGGTCCACCCGACACCACCACCGCCAAGCACAACAACAATGCGGTCGTGCCGGAGAACAGCGCTCCGGTCCCCGACGGCCGTCCCAAGCCGCACAAACCGCGGGGCTCGCGTCGTGGACCCGACCGGCTACGCACCGTGCACGAGACATCGGCGGGCGGACTGGTCATCGACGGCATCGACGGCCCGAAGGATAGCCAGGTCGCGGCGCTGATCGGGCGGATCGATCGGCGCGGTCGGATGCTCTGGTCACTGCCCAAGGGACACATCGAGCTCGGTGAGACAGCCGAGCAGACCGCGATCCGCGAGGTCGCCGAGGAGACCGGAATCCAGGGCAGCGTGCTGGCCGCACTCGGCAGCATCGACTACTGGTTCGTCACCGAGGGCAGGCGGGTGCACAAGACGGTGCACCACTACCTGATGCGGTTCCTCGACGGGGAGCTGTCCGACGAGGACCTCGAGGTCACCGAGGTTGCCTGGGTGCCGCTCAAGGAACTGGCGTCGCGGCTGGCGTACGCCGACGAGCGCAAACTCGCCGAGGTCGCCCATGAGCTGATCGACATGCTGCACACCGACGGGCCCGCCGCCCTGCCGCCGCTGCCCCGCACCTCGCCGCGCAGGCGCGCGCAGACGCATTCGCACACCCGCAACCGACGTCCCGACGAAGCAGGCCCACCCAATCCGGGCCGGCGGACGAACGGCTGCGGACAAGGGCCGTGACCGCCCGCTCGGGTTCCGGCACGGTGCTGCCTCGACTGCTCGCCGTGCTGGCAGTGCTCATCCTCATCGCCGCGCCCGCCGTGTTGCCGCACGCGGCCGCGGGTGAGCCGGGATCGGTGCCCTTCCTGCAGGTGCGCATCGACCGCGTGACGCCCGACGTGGTGACGACGACCAGCGAACCCGTCGTCACCGTATCGGGGACCGTGCTGAATGTCGGTGATCGTCCCGTCCGCGACGTGATGGTCCGGCTCGAGCACGCCGCGGCCGTAACGTCCTCGACGGGCCTGCGCACGAACCTCGGTGGAGAGAACGACCAATTCGAGGCGGTCGCCGACTTCATCACGGTGTCAACGGAACTGCAACGCGGGCAGAACGTTCCGTTCAAGCTGACGGTTCCGTTGCGCTCGACGCAAACGCCGTCGCTCGGCATCCACAAGCCCGGCGTGTATCCGCTTCTGGTCAACGCCAACGGCACACCCGACTATGGCGCTCCCGCCCGCCTCGACGACGCCCGCTTCCTGCTGCCCGTGATCGGGGTGCCGCCGGAGCCCGCCGCGAACTCGTCGGCCGACGCACTGGCCGACGTCGTGGCCCCCGACACCTCCAAACCTGTGCGCCTCACCGTCGTGTGGCCGCTCGGCGACCGACCTCGGCTGGCCCCTGGCGCGCCCGGCGGGACGACACCGGTGCGGCTGATCGACGACGACCTCGCGACCTCGCTGGCGAGTGGCGGCCGCCTCGACGTGCTGCTGTCGGCGGCCGACTTCGCGACCAGCCAGTCCGTCGACCCCGGCGGTCAGGTGCGCAGCGCGCTGTGTCTGGCCGTCGACCCCGACCTGTTGGTCACCGTGAACGCGATGACGGGCGGCTACGTCGTCAACGACGGACCCGACATGGGCCCCGCGACGCCGACGCACCCCGGAACCGGCCAGGACGCCGCGGTGAACTGGCTGAATCGGCTCAAGACGCTGGCGCAGCGGATGTGTGTCGCGCCCGCGAACTACGCGCAGGCCGACCTCGACGCACTACAGCGCGTCGGCGACCCCGGCCTGAGTTCGATCGCCACCAACGGCGCAGGCGACATCGTCGACCAGATCCTCGGCATCGCCTCGACCCGCGGCGCCACCCTGCTCGGCGACGGTCCGCTGACCGGCGCGGCGGTCCAGTTGCTCTCCGCGCAGCGGCCCGACTGTCGCCGTCGCCGCGGCCAACCTCACGGCCGACGACTCGCAGAGCGGTGAGCGGGCGACCGCCGACGTCACCCCCGCCCGCTACACCCCCGAAGTAGCCGCAGCACCGTTCGACCCGACCGTCTCCGCCGCGCTGGCCGGGGTCGGCACGGACCCGTGGAGCCCGTCGTATCTGGATGCCGCGCTTGACATTCCAGTGCAACACGATTCTGCGGTGGCGCGCAGACAGGACGCGCTGGGTTCCCTGCTGTGGCGCACCCTCACGCCGGAGACCGAGCCGCGCAGCCAGATCCTGATGCCGCCGATGGAGTGGGGCGTGCAGGCCGACGATGCGGCGGCGGTCCTGTCCGCGGTGGCCACCTCCATCCGAGCGGGTCTGGCCGCACCGCGTCCACTGACCGCGGTGATCGCCGAGACCCAGGCGGTGCCGCAGCAGGACTCCCGCCCGCTGCCCGAGCAGGTGCCCGCCAATCCTCGGGCCCGCTTCGACGACGCGGTGACGTCGGGCATCGCGGTGACGTCCGGCAAGCTCTGGGGTTTGACGTCGGCGCTGACGACCGACGAGCGGACCGGGCTCACCGGCACGCAGTACACGGCCCCGTTGCGTGAGGACATGCTGCGTGCGCTGAGCCAGTCGGTACCGCCGGACGCCCGCAACGGGATGGCGCAGCAGCGGTTGGCAAGGACAAGCGCAACGGTCAACGACATGTTCAACTCCGTGACGATCGTCAACCCCGGCGGGTCGTACACCCTTGCCACCGAACGCAGTCCGCTGCCGCTGGCTCTGCGCAACGACCTGCCGGTGCCGATCCGGGTCCGGTTGCAGGTCGACGCGCCGCCGGGCATGTCGGTGACCGACATGGGCGAGATCGAACTGCCGCCCGGCTACCTGCCGCTGCAGGTGCCGATCGAGGTGCACTTCACCCAACGCGTGGCCGTCGACGTCGCCCTCAGGACGGCCGACGGGCTGCCACTCGGCGAGCCGGTGCGGCTGTCGGTGCACTCCAACGCCTACGGCAAGGTGCTGTTCTTCATCACGCTGTCGGTCGGTGCCGTCCTGGTCGCACTCGCCGGTCGCAGGCTGTGGCACCGATTCCGCGGTGAGCCCGATCGCGCCGACCTGGATCGCCCGGATCCGCTCGACACGGCGCTGGCCCACGGCGACGAATCCGAACCCGCGATTCATTCGGGCGAAGAGCGGGAGAAATGAGTTCCACCGGCCGGCACTTCGGGCCGGCACAGCCACCATTCGACCGGGGCGGTGGCCCGATGGGTCGACCGCCGATGCCCCCCCGACACGTGCCGCCGCCACCGAGCATGCGGGGCTATCCGCCGCCTCCGCCACCACCGCCACGGCGGATGCCGCCGCCTCCCCCACGGCAGCGCATCCCTCGGGGACCTGCGCCGCGGCGGCGCGCAGGCAGGCCCGAGCTGAGCGATGCCGCGGTGGTGTCGCGGTCGTGGGGAATGGCGGTCGCGACGCTGGTCAGCCGGATCACCGGGTTCATCCGCATCGTCCTGCTCGCCGCCATTCTCGGTGCCGCATTGTCCAGCGCGTTCTCGGTGGCCAACCAGCTGCCCAACCTCGTCGCGGCGCTGGTATTGGAGGCGACGTTCACGGCGATCTTCGTCCCGGTGCTCGCCCGCGCCGAACGGGACGACCCCGACGGCGGCACGGCGTTCGTCCGCAGGCTCATCACGCTGGCCACCGCACTGCTGTTGGTTGCGACGGTGGTCTCGGTGATCGCGGCGCCGTTGCTCGTCCGATTGATGCTGGGCAGCGACCCGCAGGTCAACCGATCGCTGACCACCGCCTTCGCCTACCTCCTGCTGCCCCAGGTGATCTTCTACGGCCTGTCGTCGGTATTCATGGCAATCCTGAACACCCGCAACGTGTTCGGCCCACCCGCGTGGGCGCCGGTCGTCAACAACATCGTCGCCATCGCGACGTTGATTCTGTATCTCGTTGTGCCGGGCGAGCTTTCGATCAACCCGGTCGAGATGGGCAACGCCAAGCTGCTGGTGCTCGGGATCGGCACCACCCTCGGTGTGTTCGCGCAGACCGCCGTGCTGCTTGTCGCGATCCGCAAGGAGCGGATCAGCCTGCGCCCGCTGTGGGGTCTCGACGACCGCCTTCGCCGGTTCGGTGGGATGGCGGCGGCGATGGTGCTCTACGTATTGATCAGCCAGGTGGGCCTGATCGTCGGGAACCAGATCGCCAGCGCGGCAGCGGCTTCCGGGCCTGCGATCTACAACTACACGTGGCTGGTGCTGATGCTCCCGTTCGGGATGATCGGCGTAACGGTCCTGACCGTGGTGATGCCGCGACTGAGCCGCAACGCGGCGGCCAACGACACCCGTGCGGTGCTGGCGGATCTGTCGCTCGCGACGCGGCTGACGATGGTGACATTGATTCCCATCGTGGCGTTCATGACCGTCGCAGGCCCGGCGATCGGCAGCGCGCTGTTCGCATACGGAAACTTCGGCGACGTCGACGCCGGCTATCTGGGCATGGCGATCACGCTGTCGGCGTTCACGCTTATCCCCTATGCCCTGGTGCTGTTGCAGCTTCGGGTGTTCTACGCACGCGAACAGCCGTGGACGCCGATCGTGGTGATCGTCGTCATCACCGCGGTGAAGATCGCCGCCTCACTGGCCGCCCCCCACCTGACCGATGACCCCGAACTGGTCGCCGGATATCTCGGTCTTGCCAACGGGATCGGCTTCCTCGCGGGCGCCATCGTCGGCCATATCCTGTTGCGCGCCAACCTCAATCGGCCCGGCGGCCTGGGGGGACGTGCCTCGCAAGTTGGGGGCCCACCCGGGGTGCGAGGGGGACTCATCGACATCGAGGTGGTCCGCACCGTTCTGGTCGCCACCGCGGCATCGCTGATCGCGGGGCTGTTCGCCCATGTGGTCGACCAGCTGCTCGGCCTGGCGTCACTGACCGAAAAGGGCGGTGGCGCCGGGTCGATGCTGCGGCTGTCGGTGCTCGGGCTGATCATGCTGCCGATCATCGGCGCGGTGATGCTGGCCGCCCGGGTACCCGACGCGGAGGCCGCCCTCGGCGCGGTCCGGCGCCGCCTCGGCAGGACCCCGAGAGTAGCCGGGCGGCAAGTTCCCCCGCCCGTCCAACCACGCCAAAGGGTGCCTCTCACGTACCCTGATCAGAGGAATTCACTCGCGCCGGGGGGTCGTCCGCACCCGACGGCCGGTTGGCGCGGGCCTCCGGCCCCGGTTGCCGGAGCAGGGATGCGGAAAGGACCAGCGGTGACCGACGAATCCGCAGGCGACTTCGCACCCCTGCCTGACAACGGCGCGACGACAAAGATGCCGCGCCAGACCGCCGACGATTTCGAGCCCGATGTCCCCGTCGACGGGCCGGCAGGCTTGGCGGCCGGCGGTGACGCTGAGCAGGGCGAACCCGGAACGATGCCGGTCAGCACGGTGCCCCCGCCGACATCGGGCAGGCCGCCTTCCGACTACGGGGGCGACCCGACCCGCGAAGGGCTACCTTTCGACATTCCGCGTGAACCGGCGATCGAGGCGGCGACCTCTGATGAGGATGTGCACCTCATTCCCGGCGCCACCATCGGCGGCGGTCGGTACCGGCTGCTGGTGTTCCACGGCGGACCGCCCCACCTGCAATTCTGGCAGGCCCTGGACACCGCGCTGGACCGACAGGTGGGACTGACGTTCGTCGACCCCGAAGCGGCGCTGTCCGACGAGGACCTTCAGGAGATTCTGGACCGTACGCTGCGGCTGAGCCGGATCGAGAGTCCCGGCGTCGCCCGAATCCTCGACGTCGCGAACACGGGATCGGGTGGCCTGGTCGTCAGCGAGTGGATCCGCGGCGGATCGCTGCAGGAGGTGGCCGAGACCTCGCCGTCCCCGATCGGCGGCGCCCGCGCGATGCAGACGCTGGCCGCCGCAGCCGAGCAGGCACACCGGGCGGGCGTGGCGATGTCGATCGACCATCCCAGCCGGGTCAGGGTCAGCATCGAAGGCGATGTGGCGCTGGCGTTCCCGGCGACCATGCCGGACGCCACCCCCGAAGACGACATCCGCGGCATCGGGGCGGCGCTGTATGCGCTGCTGGTCAACCGCTGGCCCCTCGCTGAGTCCGGTGTGCGCAGCGGGTTGCAACCGGCCGAGGTGGACGCCGCGGGCGAGCCGGTCGAACCCCGGTCCGTCGATCGCGACATTCCGTTCCAGATCTCGGCCGCCGCGGCGCGCTCGGTGCAGGCCGGTGGCGGCATCCGCAGCGCCCCGACACTGCTGAACCTGCTGCAGCAGGCGACCGCCATCGCGGACCGCACGGAGCTGATCAACCCCGTCGGCGAACCCGACGCGCCACCCAAGCCGGCCAAGGTCCGCGCCACCCCATCGGACGACCCCGAGGCTGCGGCGCGCAGACGCAAAGGGCTGATCGTCGGTTTCAGCATCGGCGGCGCCATCCTGGTTGTCGCGCTGATCGTGCTGGCCTCCGTGTTGAAGGGCATTTTCGGCGACGTCGGCGGATTCTCCTCCGACGAGCTCGGCCTCAGCGCACCCACGACATCTGCGGACGGCGGGGGCGGTGGCGGAGGCGGCGCCACGGTCAAGCCCGTCAAGGCGACGGTGTTTTCACCGGAGGGCGAGGCCGACGCGCCCGATCAGGCGCCGTTGGCGATCGACGGCAACCGGACCACGGTGTGGCCCATCGACACGTACAGCGACCCTGTGCCCTTCCCCAACTTCAAGAACGGCGTCGGGTTGATGCTGCAGCTGCCTCAGCCCACCGCGATCGGCGAGGTCACCATCGACCTGAACAGCACCGGCACCTCGGTGGAGATCCGCTCGGCAGAGACACCGACGCCGTCGGCGCTGACCGACACCACCGTGCTGACCCCTGCGACTGCGCTCAAGCCCGGCTCCAACACCATCAAGGTGGACAACGCCTCACCGACGTCCAACGTGTTGGTGTGGCTTTCCACGCTGGGCCAGGTCAACGGCGAGAGCAGGTCCGACATCGCCGAGATCACCCTGAAGGCGGCCTCCTAGCGGGTTATCCCAAGGTCACCCCTCCCGTAGCGCCAAGTCAGTAGGCCTCCCGAGAATTCGTGCAAGAGGGGGTGTCCGCGGGTGCTTAGGGTTCGCCTGTGGGGAGCTTCGGGGGGACTGCCGAGACGGATCGCACCGACGGCGAGCTGCTTGCCGCGCACGTCGCGGGTGACCGGTACGCCTTCGAGGAGCTGTTCCACCGCCACCAGCGCCAGCTGTACCGGCTGGCGATGATGACCAGCCGCAACCCGGACGACGCCGCCGATGCCCTGCAGGACGCTCTGCTGTCCGCGCACCGGGGCGCGGCGTCGTTTCGGCGCGATGCCGCGGTGAGCAGCTGGCTGTATCGCATAGTGGTCAACGCCTGCCTGGATCGGTTGCGCCGCAACAAGTCCCATCCCACGATGGAGCTCAAGGACGACAGCTGCACGGTCGGCGACCATACCCCGCGGGTGGACACCGCGATCATGGTCGAACGCGCGCTGATGCGGCTCCCGGTCGAACAGCGTGCCGCCGTGGTCGCGGTCGACATGCAGGGCTTCTCGGTGGCGGAGACCGCGCGGATGCTGGGGGTCGCGGAAGGCACGGTGAAGAGCCGCTGCTCGCGCGCCCGCGCGAAACTGGCCGAGGCGCTCGGGTACTTCGACACCCGCCACGCCGTGCCCGGCCACCGTGGTGCCATGCAGTGAGTCACTATTGACGAATGCGGGGCGGCGAAACCGGGCTTTCCGACGAGCGGGTCCGACGTGCACTCGCGCATCTGGGCGCCGACTCCGCCTCCGCGCCCGAGGTGCCCGCCGCCGTGACGGCGCGGATCGTCGCGGCGCTGCGCGCGACGCCTGCCCCGCCCGCCCACGCCACCGGTGCGGGCCTGCCCCGGCTGAGCCGGCTACGCGTCATCCTGCTCGCCCTGGCCATTGCGGCCCTGCTCGCCGCCGCAGCGGCAGGCATCGTGCTCCTGCTGCACGGGGCTCCGGCTTCGCGCTTTCCCTCCGGCCCGACCGCCGAGACGATGACCGTGTCGAGTACACCCGCCGACACGCCCAAAGCCGTGGTCACGCTGCCGTAATGCGGGCAGGCGACGATGTGGGAACACCCCGGCCTACCCTGGTGTTTGTATCCGTGCAGGCAGAAAGGCTCGCATGACTTCTCAACCGACTGTCCACGACGTCATCGTCATCGGCTCCGGGCCGGCCGGCTATACCGCGGCGGTCTACGCCGCGCGTGCCCAGCTCACCCCCCTGGTGTTCGAGGGCACCCAGTTCGGCGGCGCCCTGATGACCACCACCGAGGTGGAGAACTACCCCGGCTTCCGCGACGGCATCACCGGCCCCGAGCTGATGGACCAGATGCGCGAACAGGCGCTGCGGTTCGGCGCGGACCTTCGAATGGAGGACGTCGACGAGGTGTCGCTGGACGGGCCGGTCAAGTCGGTCACCGTTGGCGACCAGACCTACCAGGCCCGCGCCGTCATCCTCGCGATGGGCGCAGCGGCGCGACACCTCGGCGTTCCCGGTGAGGACAAGCTGCTCGGCATGGGCGTGAGCACCTGTGCCACCTGCGACGGCTTCTTCTTCCGTGACCAGGACATCGCCGTGGTCGGCGGTGGCGACTCCGCGATGGAGGAGGCCACCTTCCTGACCCGGTTCGCCCGCAGCGTCACCCTGATTCACCGCCGCGACGAATTCCGCGCGTCGCGCATCATGCTCGACCGTGCGAAGGACAACGAGAAGATCAAGTTCCTGACGAACACGCAGGTCATCGAGATCGAGGGCGACAACCGGGTGACCGGTGTGCGGCTGCGCGACGCCATCACCGGCGAGGAGTCCACCCTGGCCGTCACCGGCGTATTCGTCGCGATCGGCCACGATCCGCGGTCAGAGCTGGTCCGCGGCCAGGTCGACCTCGACCCGGCGGGATATGTGCTGGTTCGGGACCGCACCACCGCTACGTCGGTCGAGGGCGTTTTCGCGGCGGGCGACCTGGTCGACCACACCTACCGGCAGGCGATCACCGCCGCAGGGACCGGCTGTTCCGCCTCCATCGACGCCGAGCGCTGGCTCGCCGAAACCTCCACTGGCACAACGCAAACCACAGACACCGACCTGATTGGAGCACAACAATGACCGGCACAGAGAAGACCAGCAAGACGGTGAACGTCACCGACGACTCGTTCTCCGACGATGTGCTGTCGAGCAGCACCCCCGTCCTGGTCGATTTCTGGGCCACCTGGTGCGGCCCGTGCAAGATGGTCGCCCCGGTGCTCGAGGAGATCGCGGGCGAGAAGGCCGGCTCGCTGACCGTCGCCAAGCTCGACGTCGACTCCAACCCCGCCACCGCGCGTGACTTCCAGGTCGTTTCGATTCCGACCATGATTCTGTTCAAAGACGGCGCGCCGGTGAAGCGGATCGTCGGCGCCAAGGGCAAGGCCGCGCTGCTGCGCGAGCTGTCCGACGTCGTCTGACGCCCATCGTCACCAGCGACGACCCGCCTGGCGTTTTCTTGAATCGGGCCTGCTTCTGAGATAATTCCGCTTAGCCTGTGCTGCAATCGTCAGCGCTGGACGCCGCTGGTATGCGTTATCGAAAGGGCCCGGTTATGTCGAGTCTGCGTCGAGGTGACCGCGGGGGTGCGGTCACCGAGATCCGGACGGCACTCGCGGCGCTGGGGCTGGTGGACAGCCCGGACGCGGACCTGAGCACGGGCAGGCACGTCGCAGTCGACTTTTTCGACCTCGAACTCGACGAGGCCATCCGCGCATTTCAGCAACACCGAGGCCTGCTCGTCGACGGCATTGTGGGCGAGGCGACGTACCGCGCGCTCAGAGAAGCGTCGTACCGGCTCGGGGCACGCATCCTCAGCCATCAGTTCGGTGCGCCGATGTACGGCGACGATGTCGCCACCCTGCAGGCGCGGCTACAGGACCTGGGCTTCTACACCGGGCTGGTGGACGGGCACTTCGGCCTCATGACCCACAACGCGCTGATGTCCTACCAGCGCGAGTACGGAATGTCACCGGACGGCATCTGCGGCCCGGAGACGCTGCGGTCGTTGTACTTTCTCGGCTCCCGGGTCACCGGCGGTTCCATTCACGCCATCCGCGAGGAGGAGCTGGTCCGCCGCTCCGGCCCCCGCCTGTCCGGCAAGCGCATCATCATCGACCCGGGTCGCGGCGGCACCGACCACGGGCAGATCACCCAGGGCTCGTCCGGTCCGATCAGCGAAGCGGACATCCTCTGGGACCTGGCTAGCCGCCTCGAGGGTCGGATGACGGCCATCGGCATGGAGACCTTCCTGTCCCGGCCACCCAACCGCAGTCCGTCGGATGCCGAACGCGCCATGACCGCCAACACGGTCGGCGCCGACCTGATGATCAGCCTGCGCTGTGCCACCCAGGCCAGCCCGTCGGCCAACGGCGTCGCGTCGTTCCACTTCGGCAACTCGCACGGTTCGGTGTCGACGATCGGCCGCAACCTCGCCGACTTCATACAGCGAGAAGTGGTGGCGCGCACCGGATTACGTGATTGCCGCACCCACGGTCGGACTTGGGACCTGCTGCGGCTGACGCGGATGCCGACGGTTCAGGTCGACGTCGGATACATCACCAACCCGCGCGATCGCGGCATGCTGGTCTCCAGCCAGACCCGCGACTCGATCGCCGAGGGCATCCTGGCGGCGGTCAAGCGGCTCTACCTGCTGGGCAAGAACGACCGCCCCACCGGCACGTTCACGTTCGCCGAACTGCTCGCACACGAGCTGTCGGTGGAGCAGGCCGGCCGCAGCTAGTCGGTCAGCAGATACCCGCGCCCGCGCCGACGGGTTGCTTCAGCTTCTCCGACTCCAACAGCCGCTCCAGCGCCGCCTCCACACCGGCCTTCCATCCCAACCCGCTCTCCAGCTCGAGGCGAAGCCGCGGGAAGTAGCGGTGCTTCGACACCTCGACGAATCCGACCTGCTTCAGAAAGTCCACGTCGAGGACGCACTGGTCGACCGAGCAGTCACCGAGCACCTCCATCACCGGCCCCAGTTCTGCAGGAACGAGCCGGGAGTCGGCGAGCTCCGCGGTTGCCTCGGTGCGGCCGAAGGCTTCCAGGGCCCGCACCCCGCGGCGGACCAGGTCCGCCACGACGGCGACGATCAAGCTTTGCGGCAGACCGTGCGTGGCACCCGGCTCCACTCCCAGCGACGTGAGCATCACCGCGTCGGGGCTGATCGGTCCGGAGGGAAAAAGTTGTGCACGCGGCACGACGCTCGGCGGGGCATAGAACGCGTAGCCGAGGCAAGGCGCATCGTTGCACTCGTCATCGTCGTCGGTGGCATCGGCACGGCCGCCGGCCGGCGCGCTGGCGGCGACCTGGCCGCACGATCCCCACTCCAGCATCACCATCGACAGCCAGGCTTCCTTCTCGAATTCCGGGTCGGACAGGTGATCGTCGCCGCCGAGAGTGGACGGATCCACCTCCCAGAACACACACCGCCGCGCGTGCTTGGGCAGTTGCTCGAAGGCTTCGAGTCGCAGGGGCGTGATTCGCGCTGACACTAAACTTCCCGGGTTCGAGGCGGCATCGATACGTGTGGCCGCCACTCCAGGATAGGAGCATGCGGGCCCGATGGCCCGATTTCGCAATGTTGGCTCACTCGCCTCGGGCCGCCTCGCGAAAGATGTTGCACCGCATGAAGATTCCTGCGGGGCGCGGGCGCAGCAGCCTGCCCCGTGATTTTTGTGTCACAGTGACGTAATTTCCCCGTGTCCTAGGTCAGGCTCTTGCAGCGTTCATGAGGTCGACTATCCGCTGAAGGTCGTCGACCGACCCGAACTCGACGACGATCTTGCCCTTTCGTTTGCCAAGGCTGACAGTGACGCGGGTGTCGAAGGCGGTCGACAGCCGCTCAGCAACATCCTGCAGACCGGGCATGTGGATCGGCTTGCGGCGCGGCGCGGCCGGAGTCGAGGCGTCCTCCCGATTCGCCAGCGTCACCGCTTCTTCGGTGGCGCGCACCGACAAACCCTCGGCGACGATGCGGGCGGCGAGTTCCTCTTGCACCTCCGCGCCGCCCTCGAGCGCGAGCAGCGCGCGCGCGTGGCCGGCCGACAACACGCCGGCGGCAACGCGACGCTGGACGGCGATCGGCAGACGCAGCAGCCGGATCATGTTGGTGATCAATGGCCGTGACCGACCGATCCGCGCCGCGAGTTCGTCGTGGGTGACCTCGAACTCGTCGAGCAGCTGTTGATAGGCCGCCGCCTCTTCGAGTGGGTTCAGCTGTGCCCGGTGAATGTTCTCCAACAGCGCGTCCCTCAACATGCTGTCGTCTGCGGTCTCCCGCACGATCGCCGGGATCGTCGCCAGCCCCGCTTCTTGAGCGGCGCGCCAGCGACGCTCCCCCATGACGAGCTGGTACCGACCCGGCTGCCCCGACATGCCGCGCACCACGATGGGTTGCATCAGTCCGAACTCGCGGATCGAGTGCACGAGTTCGGCGAGTGCCTCCTCGTCGAACACCTGGCGCGGCTGCCGCGGGTTGCGCTCGATCACGGAGGGATCGATCTCCCGGTAGACGGCGCCGACTGCGCTCTGCTCCGGCGCACCGCCGAGCACGATATCGGCGGCGGCGTCACCCATCCGATGTCCCATCGACGCCGAGTTGGTATCTTCCGGGCCCGTCGGAATCAACGAGGCCAGTCCGCGGCCGAGGCCGCTCCTCTTCCGCGAGGGCTGAGTCATCGGTCGTTTCCTCTCCGGTCCGCGCCCCGCTCGGCGAGCTCGCGGCTGGCGTCCATGTAGCTCAGCGCACCGCGTGAGCCGGGGTCGTAATTCAGGATCGTCATGCCGTAACCCGGCGCCTCGGACACCTTCACGCTGCGCGGGATGACCGTGCCCAGCACCTTGTCGCCGAAGTGCGCCCGGACGTCGACCGCGACCTGATCGGCGAGCCTGGTCCGGCCGTCGTACATCGTCAGGATGACGGTCGACACACTGAGCGCAGGATTGAGGTGCGCCTTGACCATCTCGATGGTGCGCAGCAACTGTCCCACTCCTTCGAGCGCGTAGTACTCGCACTGAATCGGGATCAGCACTTCCGGGGCTGCCACGAGCGCGTTGATCGTCAGTAGGCCCAACGACGGGGGGCAGTCGATGAAGACATAGTCGAAGTCGTGGTTGCGGAGTTCAGCGAGTGCTGTGCGGAGCCGGCCTTCGCGAGCGACCATGCTCACCAATTCGATTTCAGCCCCCGCCAGTTCGATGGTGGCGGGAACGCAGTAGAGGCGCTCGCTATGCGGGCTGCGTTGCAGGGTTTGATGCAATGGGATCTCGCCGATGAGAACCTCGTAGGACGACGGGGTGCCCGGGTGGTGATCGACTCCGAGGGCGGTGCTGGCGTTGCCCTGTGGGTCGAGGTCGATGACGAGAACCTTCAGGCCCTGTAGCGCGAGGGCGGCCGCGACGTTGACGGCGGTGGTGGTTTTGCCGACACCGCCCTTCTGGTTCGCGATGGTGAACACTCGTTGGTTCACCGGCCGGGGCAGGCGTGCTTCGGCGTGCAGGAGGCGCACCGCGCGCTCGGCTTCGGCTCCGATGGGCGTGTCGACGACGTCGTCCGAGACCCATGTTTCACGTGAAACATTCGTGTCCTCCGCGCCGATGGGCGGCACGGCGCCGCCCTCCGAGACCGGATTCATCCCCTTCTCCTGCCCGCTCGTGTCGACCGGCGACGTGCCGGCACCGACTCTCCACGCCGCGCGATGACCACGGTGGCGGGCGGATTCAAGTAGTCCCCTCCACATGTCACCACCCTTACATCCACCGCGCCAAGCGACTCCATCCCACGCCGGTGCTCCTCGACCTCGTCGATGGCACGCTCGCCCTTGATCGCCAGCATCCGTCCTCCTGGTCGAAGCAGCGGCATGCTCCATCTCGTCAGCTTGTCCAACGAGGCCACTGCTCTGGACACGACCGCGTCCATCTCCCCCACTTGTCGCCGCACGGCTTGTTCTTCGGCTCGGCCACGGACCACGGTGAGATCCACGGCGAGGTCGTCAACGACCTCGCGAAGGAAATCGGCTCGCCGCAGAAGCGGCTCGATCAGTGTCACCCGCAAGTCCGGCCGGGCCAACGCTAACGGTATCCCCGGAAGCCCGGCTCCACTACCAATGTCGGCAATCTGGTCACCGGAAGCCAGCAACTCGGCGAGCGCTGCGCTGTTCAGCAGGTGGCGGTCCCACAATCGGTCTGCTTCCCGGGGCCCGATCAGTCCGCGCTCGACACCAGCTCCCGCCAAGATCTGGGCGTAGCGCTGCGCACGTTCCAGCCCATCGCCGAAGACCGCGACGGCCTCGGAAGGAGGCGCGGGGATGTCGGCATGTTTCACGTGAAACATCCTCCGCATCCCCGCGCGGAATGCCGCGACGGCTACGAACTACACAGCTGTAACTCCGTCAGTCGACGAGGACGACGACGCGGCGCGCGGGCTCGGCGCCCTCGCTCTCACTTCGCACGCCATCGATCGCCGCCACAGCGTCGTGCACGATCTTCCGCTCGAACGGCGTCATCGGCGACAGCTGCTCGCGCTCGCCCGTCTCCAATACCCGCCGCGCCACCTTGTCGCCCAGCGCTGCGAGCTCGTCGCGGCGCTTCCGGCGCCACCGCGCGATGTCCAGCATCAACCTGCTGCGCTCGCCGGTCTTCTGATGTACCGCCAACCGGGTCAGCTCCTGCAGCGCGTCGAGAACCTCGCCCTTGCGACCGACGAGCTTCGCGAGGTCGTCGCCGCCATCGATGCTGACGATGGCGCGATCGCCCTCCACGTCCAAATCGATGTCCCCGTCGAAGTCCAGGAGGTCGAGCAGCTCCTCGAGGTAGTCGCCTGCGATCTCGCCCTCCGCGACGAGGCGCTCCTCGAGGTCCTCGCCGGAGGGCGTCTCCGATTCGTCACCGTTCTGTGACACTTCCGACTCCGCGGCGTCGGTCTCCTCTTCGCGCTCGCTGGTGACGGGGTCGTCGAAGTCAGTCATCTTTTGTCATCTCCTCATTCGCCGGTCGGTTCCGGTCAACGCTTTCGCTTCTTCGGGCGGGCACCGGGCCGCGGTGTCGCCCCGGGCCGCGGTGTGCGGTTCCCTCCGCTCTTCCCGTTCGGCTTCTCCGAATTCTCGCTCTCGGAGTCGCCGTCGGTCAGCTCGGTGGCCGCGCTATCGGTCACTTCGAACGACTCGGGTGCGTCGCCGTCGCCCGCGCCCGCCTCACTCCTACGCGCACGCTTCGGCTTGGCGCCCGGTGGCGGAGCGTTGGCCGCGCGCCGTTCGATGGCCTCGAGCTTCTTCGCCTCTTCTTCCTTCTCGATCCGCCCGAAGACGTAGTGCTGCTGACCGAAGGTCCAGATGTTGTTGGCGAACCAGTACAGGATGATGGCCAGCGGCAGGAACGGGCCGCCGACAACGACGCCGAGCGGGAAGACGTACAGGGCCAGCTTGTTCATCATCGCCGTCTGCGGGTTGGCCGCCGCTTCCGGGCTCTGCCGTGCCACCGACGCCCGGCTGTTGAAGTACGTCGCGACGCCCGCAGCGATCATCAGCGGCACGCCGACGGCGATCACCGACGCGCGGTTGAACTCGGTGAACGCGTCCAGGCCCGTCTTCTGAATCATGTTGGCGCCGAGCGGTGCACCGAAGAGGTTCGCGTCGAGGAAGTGTCCGACGTCTTTCGCGCTGAAGACGTAGTTGCCGAGCGACCGGTTCAGCTCGGGCGACAGCTTCGGCTGACCGAAGCCGCCCTGCGTCCGGTTGAATGACCGCAGCACGTGGTACAGCCCGAGGAACACCGGGATCTGCGCCAGCATCGGCAGGCAGCCGAGGATCGGGTTGAAGCCGTGCTCGCGTTGCAGCTTCTGCATCTCCAGCGCCATCCGCTGGCGGTCCTTGCCGTATTTCTTCTGCAGAGCCTTGATCTGGGGCTGGAGTTCCTGCATCTGGCGCGTCGTCCGGATCTGCCGGACGAAGGGCTTGTACAGGATTGCGCGCAGCGTGAAGACGAGGAACATCACCGACAGTCCCCACGCGAAGAAGTTCGAAGGGCCCAGCAGCAAGGCGAACAGCTTGTACCAGACCCACATGATCGCCGACACCGGGTAATAGATGATGTCCAGGCTGAACCAGTTAAACAACCGACTTGCTCCTAGCGTCGTCGACGGCGCTCTCCGGGAAAGATCCGCGGCGCTCGGGTATTGGGTCCCATCCTCCCCGATGCCACGGACCACACTTCGCCAGCCGGACCATCGCCAGCCAGCCGCCGCGGATCAGCCCGTACTCACCGAGGGCCTCGACGGCGTACTGGCTGCAGGTCGGGGTGAACCGACACGTCGGCAGCCGCAACGGAGAGACGGTGTTGCGATACAGCTGGATCAGGAAAATCAGACCGCGGGTCATCATCGCCGCGCCCCGTCGAGCAGCCGAGCGCGTTTGAGCGCCACGCGCAACTGCTGTTCGAGCCGAGCCGAAACGGCGTACCTGCTGCTGGGAAGAGCCCGGATGACTACCCGGTCCGCAGGATCCAAGTCCGCGATGACCGACCGCGCGACATGCCGGAGCCGCCGGGCCACCCGGTGTCGTTGCACCGAGTTGCCGACTGTCTTCGCGACCACCAGTCCCACCTTCGGGCCATCCGGACCGCAGTCGGTGCAGCGGCGTGCGTGCACGACGATGTCGGGCTGCGCCGCGCGCACCCCTTTGTTGACTGTGGCACCGAATTCCGTCGACCGCGTCATCCGGTTCTGCGCCGGAAGCACCGCGCTAGATCCTGCGTCGACTACGCAGTCAGCGCGCGGCGGCCCTTACGACGCCGGCTGGACACGATGGACCGGCCGGCCCTGGTCCGCATCCGTAGCCGAAACCCATGCACCCGCGCACGGCGCCGGTTGTTGGGTTGAAAGGTCCGCTTGCCCTTGGCCACGGCTGTCACTCCTCATTGCGTGTGGCAATCGCATCGGACACACGGGTCTGAACGCGATTGCCGTTGGTAAGCTCGTCGTCTCGCTCGCTCCCGGCGCGGTCTCTCAGAAGGATTCCAAGATCGCAGCCGTGTCACCACGTTCGGGCGACTGTTCGAGGGTACTGACGAGATTTCCCTAGGTCAAACCTCCGTCGACCACCACCGAAATGTTGACATCAGTCACATCAGTCACCGTCTCTGCGTTGCCAAAAACTAACCCCCAGGCAATGTTGCAGAACGGTTGGCACTCCGGCAGAAAACTGTTAGCTTCTGGCAATGCCGTTCCGACATCGGGGCGGCGACAGACAACCAAAGCGGGGATGCCCGACGGGTCGCGGGCCCACAGATGGCACAGCCACTGTGACGAGCCCACGCCCGCGGCGTCCTCGCCGGCAGATAACAGAGCGGCGGCGGCTGTCCTTATCCACAGGCTGTGGACAACTATGTGGACAGTTTCGTCGTTCTCTTGGTGGTCCCTTGGACCAGCTCAAGGGGGTACCCGTCATTGACAGCTGACCCCGACCCTCCCTTCGTCGCCGTGTGGAACACCGTGCTTGCCGAGCTCAACGGCGACACCCCGGCAGGTGAGGCGACCAACGGCGAACCAACCCCACCGACTCTCACCCCGCAGCAAAGGGCCTGGCTCAAGCTCGTCAAGCCGCTGGTTATCACCGAGGGCTTTGCCCTCTTATCCGTCCCCACGAGCTTTGTGCAGAACGAGATCGAACGGCACCTGCGCGAGCCGATCATCTCCGCATTGAGCCGTCAGCTGGGCCAGCGCGTCGAACTTGGTGTGCGGATCGCCAGCCCGAACCCGGAGGAGCCCGGGGAGGCTGTCGTGCCAGCCCCGGACACCCACGCGGAATCCGATGTCGACGAGATCGACGAGGTAAGCGAGGCTCTCGCCAGCGCCGAGGAAACTTGGCCGACCTACTTCTCCCGTGGGCCCAGGCACTCCGCGCCGAGCGACGACATCTCGATCAGCCTCAACCGGCGCTACACCTTCGACACCTTCGTCATCGGAGCGTCCAACCGATTCGCTCACGCCGCCTCCCTCGCGATTGCCGAGGCTCCCGCCAGGGCATACAACCCGCTCTTCATCTGGGGTGAGTCCGGCCTCGGAAAAACCCACCTGTTGCACGCGGCAGGCAACTACGCCCAGCGACTGTTTCCCGGCATGCGCGTCAAGTACGTCTCGACCGAGGAATTCACCAACGACTTCATCAACTCACTCCGTGATGACCGCAAAGCCTCGTTCAAACGCAGCTACCGCGACATCGACGTGCTGCTGGTCGACGACATTCAGTTCATCGAGGGCAAGGAAGGCATCCAGGAGGAGTTCTTCCACACGTTCAACACACTGCACAACGCGAACAAGCAGATCGTCATCTCCTCGGACCGTCCGCCCAAGCAACTGGCCACCCTCGAAGACCGACTCCGGACCCGGTTCGAGTGGGGGTTGATCACCGACGTTCAGCCGCCCGAACTCGAGACACGCATCGCCATCCTTCGTAAGAAGGCTCAGATGGATCGGCTCGACGTTCCCGACGACGTCCTGGAACTGATCGCCAGCAGCATCGAGCGCAACATCCGCGAGCTCGAAGGCGCGCTGATCCGAGTCACCGCCTTTGCGTCGTTGAACAAGACCCCGATCGACAAGTCGCTCGCCGAGATCGTCTTGCGCGACTTGATTGCAGACGTCAACAACATCCAGATCGGCACCGCCGGCATCATGGCCGCCACCGCCGAGTACTTCGAGACGACCGTCGAGGAGCTTCGCGGCCCTGGCAAGACCAGGGCGCTGGCCCAGTCACGGCAGATCGCCATGTACCTGTGCCGCGAACTCACCGACCTATCGCTGCCGAAGATCGGTCAGGCGTTCGGCCGCGATCACACCACGGTCATGTATGCGGAGAAGAAGATCCGCGGCGAGATGGCAGAGCGGCGCGAGGTCTTCGATCAAGTCAAGGAACTCACCACGCGCATCCGTCAGCGCGCCAAGCGTTGAGCCGTCACAAAAATTCTTCAAAAAACTTTGGTCACCTTCGCACCAGCTGTCACAGCCGATGCCTGTGCACACCCATGTGGAGAATTGCTGAACATCGCTTCGTCGCGGCATGGTTTCCTCCACACCGCCCGCGCCCTCCCCAACCATCCCGATGCCGGATGTCGTTCGTCCACAAGCAACTCACAACGACACATGACCTTCGGCCAGCGCCAACCATGGTTCATCCACAACTTCCACAGGCCCTAATACTGTTACTTATATATCTCCCTGGTTTTCTCTCAGAAGAAGGGCCTTGGGGACATCGCGTCGCGACCGGTTCACCGGACCTAGGCGACCTTCGTTGTCACCCCGATCGATTAGCTTTCAAGATGGCGCCGAAAGATCTACGGTGGGTCTTCGACAGGCGTTACCGTCGTCGCAGCGACATTGGGGGACCGATGCGTAAGCATCCCAAAATTGCTGGTTAGCGCGTTAGTTGTGAGTTGATCGAAGGGACACTATGGACGTGGCGACAACGACGGTAGGTCTCTCCGATTTGAAGTTCCGGTTGGTGCGCGAAGACTTCGCCGACGCGGTGGCCTGGGTGGCACGCAACCTCCCGAGCCGGCCAACGGTTCCGGTGCTCGCAGGCGTGCTGCTGACAGGGTCGGACGACGGTCTGACCATCTCGGGATTCGACTACGAGGTGTCGGCCGAAGTGCAGGTTGCCGCCGAGATAGCCTCTCCTGGAAGCGTTTTGGTTTCCGGTCGGCTGTTGTCCGACATCACCCGCGCGCTTCCGGCCAAGCCCGTCGATGTCAGTGTCGAGGGCACCCGGGTGTTGTTGAACTGCGGCAGCGCGAAGTTCTCCCTGCCCACGATGGCCGTCGAGGATTACCCGACGCTGCCTGCGCTGCCCGACGAGACGGGTGTCGTCTCCGCCGAGCTGTTCGCCGAAGCGATAGGCCAGGTCGCGGTGGCGGCGGGCCGGGACGACACCTTGCCGATGTTGACGGGCATTCGTGTCGAGATCTCCGGTGAGAGCGTGGTTTTGGCCGCCACCGACCGTTTCCGTCTTGCCGTTCGTGAGCTGACCTGGTCGACGGAGTCCGGCGACGTCGAGGCCGCGGTGCTGGTGCCTGCCAAGACACTGGCCGAAGCGGCGAAAGCGGGCACGGGTGCCGGCGACGTACATCTGTCGTTGGGCGCGGGGTCGGCCGTCGGCAAGGAGGGACTGCTCGGCATCCGAAGCGACGGGAAGCGCAGCACCACCCGCCTGCTGGATGCGGAGTTCCCGAAATTCCGTCAGCTGCTGCCAACGGAACACACCGCCGTCGCCACGATCGGCGTCCCCGAACTGACCGAGGCGATCAAGCGCGTGGCTCTGGTCGCCGACCGCGGAGCACAAGTTCGAATGGAGTTCGCCGACGATGTGCTCAAGCTGTCGGCAGGCGCCGATGACGTCGGCCGTGCCGAAGAGGATCTTTCCGTCGCGTTCTCCGGCGAACCGCTGACAATCGCGTTCAACCCGACTTATCTGACCGACGGGCTGGGTTCGTTGCACTCCGAACGTGTCACGTTCGGCTTCACGACACCCAGTCGTCCAGCGGTGTTGCGCCCGGCAAGCGACGATGAGGACGGCACGACCGGCGCGGGTCCGTTCCCTGCGGCGGAGACTGATTACGTCTACCTGTTGATGCCGGTGCGGCTGCCCGGATAGGGCTGCCAGCCGCGACGAAAGAGGCGCTACATGCAATTGGGTTTGATCGGCCTGGGCAAGATGGGCTTCAACATGCGGGAGCGTCTGCGCGAAGGCGGTCACGAGGTAGTCGGCTACGACCCGCGGCCTGAAGTCAGCGATGTGCCGACGCTGGCCGCCCTGGCCGAGGCTCTCACCGCGCCTCGGGTGGTGTGGGTCATGGTGCCGTCGGGGCCCATCACCGATACGACGATCAAGGATCTCGCCGAAGAACTCTCCGAGGGCGATCTCGTCATCGACGGGGGTAACTCCCGCTACACCGAGGACGGTCCGCATGCAAAAATGTTGGCCGAGAAGGGAATTGCGTTCGTCGACGCCGGAGTGTCCGGAGGCGTGTGGGGCCTCAAGGAGGGCTACGGCCTGATGGTCGGCGGCAGCGACGAGGACGTCGCGCGGGCCATGCCGATCTTCGAGACATTGCGGCCGCCCGGCGAGCTGGCGGACGGCTTCGTCCATGCCGGGCCGGTCGGCGCAGGTCATTACGCCAAGATGGTGCACAACGGCATCGAGTACGGGCTGATGACGGCCTACGCGGAGGGCTACGAACTGCTGGCCGCCGAGGATCTGATCACCGACACCCAGGCCGTCATCCAGGCCTGGACGAACGGAACCGTGGTGCGGTCCTGGCTGCAGCAGCTGCTGGCCAAGGCGCTCAAGGAGGATCCGGACTTCGATGAGATCACCGGCTACACCGAGGACTCCGGCGAAGGGCGGTGGACCGTCGAAGAAGCCATCAGCCACCGCGTCCCAATGCCCGTGATCGCGGCTTCGCTGTTCGCCCGGTTCGCATCGCGGCAGGACGACTCACCGACGATGAAGGCGGTGTCGGCGCTGCGTAACCAGTTCGGCGGCCACGCCGTGAAGCGGATCAGCGAGTCTGGCTAGTTGTACGTCCGCCACCTGGGACTACAGGACTTCCGGTCATGGGCGCAGGTCGATCTGGACCTCGAGCCGGGCCGGACGGTATTCGTCGGGCCGAATGGATACGGCAAGACCAATCTCGTTGAGGCACTGTGGTATTCGGCGACACTGGGATCTCACCGGGTCGCGTCGGACGCGCCGCTGCTGCGGGCGGGCGCCGAGCGGGCGATCATCTCGACCATCGTCGTGAACGAGGGCCGCGAACTGGCCGTCGACCTCGAGGTCTTGGCGGGACGGGCGAACAAAGCGCGGCTGAACCGGTCCCCCGTCCGGTCCGCGCGTGAAGTTCTCGGCGTGCTGCGCGCGGTGATGTTCGCCCCCGAAGACCTCGCGTTGGTGCGCGGGGATCCCGCCGAGCGGCGCCGCTACGTCGACGAACTCGCGACCACCCGGCGACCCCGGATAGCTGCGGTGCGTGCCGATTACGACAAGGTGCTGCGGCAGCGGACCGCCCTGCTCAAGACGGCGGCCGGGGCGCGGCATCGCGGCGACAGCAGCGTGGCCGACACCCTCGACGTGTGGGACGGCCACCTGGCCGCGCACGGGGCTGAGCTCATCGCCGCGCGGGTGGACCTGGTCAACGAGCTCTCCCCCGAGGTGGAGAAGGCCTATCAACTGTTGGCGCCTGCGTCTCGTCCCGCGGCGATTCAGTACCGCAGCAAGGTCGAGGAGATCGACGGGCAGAACGAGTCCGCCGAGTTCTTCGAGGCGGCGCTGCTCGATGCTCTCGCCAGAAGGCGGAGCGCCGAGATCGAGCGGGGCGTCTGCCTGGTCGGTCCGCACCGCGACGACCTCGAACTCCGTCTCGGGGACCAGGTCGCGAAAGGCTATGCCAGCCACGGCGAATCGTGGTCGATGGCGCTGGCGTTGCGACTGGCGGCCTACGAATTGCTTCGCTCCGAGGGCAGCGACCCCGTATTACTGCTCGACGACGTCTTCGCCGAGTTGGATTCCGCACGACGACAGGCGCTGGCGGGAGTGGCAGCATCGGCGGAGCAGGTACTGGTGACCGCAGCCGTCGCCGACGACATCCCGGGCGACTGGGACGCGCGCAGAATCGAGATCACGATGCGCGACGACGACAGCGGCAGGGTTTCGGTGGTGGGAGCGTGACCCACCCCGAAGAGCCCGAAGACGGGATCGGCCCGCCGGACCATCTGGCCGGACTGACCGGCATGGACCTGGTGCGCCGAACTCTGGAGGAGGCCAGGGGTGCGGCGCGCAGCCAGGGCAAGGATGTCGGTCGCGGCCGCACCTCCCCCACTGCCCGACGCGTCGCCGGCCGTCGCAGGGCTTGGTCGGGTCCCGGACCAGATGGGCGGGACCCACAGACGCTGGGTGCGGTCACCCGAGATCTTGCCAAGACGCGGGGGTGGTCGGGCAGGGTCGCCGAGGGCACTGTGTTCGGCCAGTGGGAGACGGTGGTCGGGGAACAGATCGCCGAACACGCGATCCCGACGGCACTACGCGAAGGGGTGCTCAGCGTTTCCGCCGAATCCACTGCGTGGGCGACCCAATTACGGATGGTTCAGGCGCAACTTCTGGCTAAAATCGCGGCAGCCGTCGGCGACGGCGTGGTGACCTCGCTGAGAATCGTCGGTCCGGTCGCCCCGTCGTGGCGCAAGGGCCGGTATCACATCGCAGGCCGAGGACCGCGGGACACCTACGGATGACGGCCTTCCAGCCAATTGGCTGAGAGCCGCCAGAAGGCCACAATCCTACTTCTCAAGCGTCTTGACGCACCTCGGATCGAAAAATTCCACAGGCGGCGCAAATAGGTGTGCAGAAACGCGGCCTCAGAATCGGTCCCGGCGCCACTTCCCGGTAGACTGAACGAGTGACTTGCCGGCGGTACAAGAACCGCCGCTGCGACCCCCGAGGAGATGCTGGCGACCGTGCCTGCCGCTAAGAAGACTGCGCCTGCTGCGAAGAACACCAAAAAGAAGGAATACGGCGCCAGCGCCATCACCGTCCTCGAAGGCCTCGAGGCGGTCCGCAAACGCCCCGGCATGTATATCGGGTCGACCGGCGAGCGTGGTCTGCACCATCTCGTCTGGGAGGTCGTCGACAACGCGGTCGACGAAGCGATGGCCGGATATGCGTCGAAGGTCGACGTGCGGATCCTCGAGGACGGCGGCGTCGAAGTCCGCGACGACGGACGCGGCATCCCTGTCGAGATGCACTCCAGCGGGGCCCCCACCGTCGATGTCGTGATGACCCAGCTGCACGCAGGCGGCAAGTTCGGCGGCGAGAACAGCGGCTACGCCGTCAGCGGCGGCCTGCACGGTGTCGGCGTATCCGTCGTCAACGCCTTGTCCACCCGGCTCGAAGTCGACATCTGCCGCGACGGGCACGAGTGGTTCCAGTCCTATGACCGCGCGATGCCCGGCACTCTCAAGCAGGGCGACGCCACCAAGAAAACCGGTACGACGGTCCGCTACTGGGCGGACCCGAACGTCTTCGAAACCACCAACTACGACTTCGAGACGGTGGCTCGGCGGCTTCAGGAGATGGCGTTCCTCAACAAGGGGCTGACGATCAAACTCGCCGACGAGAGGGTGACGGCCGACGAGGTCGTCGACGAGGTGGTCAGCGACACCGCCGAAGCACCGAAGTCCGCGGAGGAGAAAGAAGCCGAGGCCAAGGCCCCGCACAAGACGAAGAACCGTACATTCCACTACCCCGGCGGACTCGTCGACTACGTCAAGCACATCAACCGCACCAAGACCCCGATCCAGCAGAGCATCATCGACTTCGACGGTAAGGGCGAAGGCCATGAGGTCGAGGTCGCAATGCAGTGGAACGCCGGCTATTCGGAGTCGGTGCACACCTTCGCCAACACGATCAACACCCACGAGGGCGGAACCCACGAAGAAGGGTTCCGTGCGGCGTTGACGAGCGTCGTCAACAAGTACGCCAAGGACAAGAAGCTCCTCAAGGAAAAGGACCCCAACCTCACGGGCGACGACATCCGCGAGGGGCTTGCGGCGGTCCTCTCGGTGAAGGTGTCCGAACCGCAGTTCGAGGGCCAGACCAAGACCAAGCTCGGCAACACCGAGGTGAAGTCGTTCGTGCAGAAAATCTGCAACGAGCAGTTGAGCCATTGGTTCGAGGCAAACCCGGCCGAAGCGAAAACTGTTGTGAACAAGGCAGTCTCGTCCGCGCAAGCCCGCTTGGCGGCCCGCAAGGCCCGCGAGCTGGTGCGGCGCAAGAGCGCCACCGACATCGGCGGGCTGCCGGGCAAGCTGGCCGACTGCCGGTCCACCGATCCGCGCAAGTCCGAACTGTATGTGGTGGAGGGCGACTCGGCGGGCGGCTCGGCCAAGAGCGGCCGCGACTCGATGTTCCAGGCGATCCTGCCGTTGCGCGGCAAGATCATCAACGTCGAGAAGGCGCGTATCGACCGGGTGCTGAAGAACACCGAAGTCCAGGCGATCATCACCGCGCTGGGCACCGGCATCCACGACGAGTTCGACCTCACCAAACTGCGCTACCACAAGATCGTGCTGATGGCCGACGCCGACGTCGACGGACAACACATCTCGACCCTGCTGCTGACGCTGCTGTTCCGGTTCATGAAACCGTTGGTCGAGAACGGGCACATCTTCCTGGCGCAGCCGCCGCTGTACAAGCTGAAGTGGCAGCGCAGCGAGCCGGAGTTCGCCTACTCGGACCGCGAGCGCGACGGCCTGCTCGAAGCGGGCAAGAAGGCGGGCAGGAAGATCAACGTCGACGACGGCATCCAGCGCTACAAGGGCCTCGGTGAGATGGACGCCAAGGAACTGTGGGAGACCACGATGGATCCGTCGGTGCGGGTGCTTCGCCAGGTGACGCTCGACGATGCGGCGGCGGCCGACGAACTGTTCTCGATTCTGATGGGCGAGGACGTCGAAGCTCGGCGCAGCTTCATCACCCGCAATGCCAAAGACGTCCGCTTCCTTGATGTTTAACCAGCAATAGGACTGAAACCACATGACTGACACCACGTTGCCGCCTGGCGACGAAGCAGGAGACCGCATCGAGCCGGTCGACATCCAGCAGGAGATGCAGCGCAGCTACATCGACTACGCGATGAGCGTGATCGTCGGCCGCGCGCTGCCTGAGGTCCGCGACGGCCTCAAGCCGGTGCACCGCCGGGTGCTCTACGCGATGTTCGACTCGGGCTTCCGGCCCGACCGCAGCCACGCGAAATCCGCACGCTCCGTTGCCGAGACGATGGGCAACTACCATCCGCACGGCGACTCGTCGATTTACGACACCTTGGTCCGGATGGCCCAGCCGTGGTCGCTGCGCTACCCGCTTGTCGACGGGCAGGGCAATTTCGGCTCGCCGGGCAACGACCCGCCGGCCGCGATGCGCTACACCGAGGCGCGCCTCACGCCGCTGGCGATGGAGATGCTTCGTGAAATCGACGAGGAGACAGTCGATTTCATCCCGAACTACGACGGAAGGGTGCAGGAGCCGACCGTTCTTCCCAGCCGGTTCCCCAACCTGCTGGCCAACGGCTCGGGCGGCATTGCGGTCGGTATGGCGACCAACATGCCGCCGCACAACCTGCGTGAGCTCGCCGAGGCCGTGTACTGGTGCCTGGAGAATCACGAGGCCGACGAGGAGGAAACCCTCAAGGCCGTCACCAAGAAGGTCAAGGGCCCCGACTTCCCCACCTCTGGCTTGATCGTCGGCTCGCAGGGCATCAACGACACCTACACCACCGGGCGCGGGTCGATCCGGATGCGCGGTGTCGTGGAGATCGAGGAGGACTCGCGCGGGCGCACCGGCATCGTCATCACCGAGCTGCCCTATCAGGTCAACCACGACAACTTCATCACCTCGATCGCCGATCAGGTCCGCGACGGAAAGCTGGCGGGCATCTCGAACATCGAGGACCAGTCCAGCGACCGCGTCGGGCTGCGCATCGTGGTGGAAATCAAGCGCGACGCCGTCGCGAAGGTCGTGCTGAACAACCTCTACAAGCACACCCAGCTGCAGACCAGCTTCGGCGCCAACATGCTGTCGATCGTCGACGGCGTCCCCCGCACGCTGCGGCTCGACCAGCTGATCCGGCATTACGTCAACCACCAGCTCGACGTCATCGTCCGGCGCACCACCTACCGGCTGCGCAAGGCCAACGAGCGGGCCCACATCCTGCGCGGTCTGGTCAAGGCGCTCGACGCGCTCGACGAGGTCATCGCGCTGATCCGGGCATCGGAGACGGTGGACGTCGCCCGCCAGGGCTTGATCGAGCTGCTCGACATCGACGAGATCCAGGCACAGGCGATCCTGGACATGCAGCTACGCAGGCTGGCCGCCCTTGAACGCCAGCGCATCGTCGACGACCTGGCCAAGATCGAGGCCGAGATCGCCGACCTGGAAGACATCCTGGCCAAGCCGGAGCGGCAGCGTGCGATCGTGCACGACGAGCTCAAGGAGCTCGTCGACAAGTACGGCGACGACCGGCGGACGAAGATCATCGCCGCCGACGGCGAGGTCAACGACGAAGACCTGATCGCCCGCGAGGACGTCGTCGTCACGATCACCGAGACCGGCTACGCCAAGCGCACCAAGACCGACCTGTACCGCAGCCAGAAGCGCGGCGGCAAGGGTGTGCAGGGCGCGGGGCTCAAGCAGGACGACATCGTCAACCACTTCTTCGTCTGCTCGACCCACGACTGGATCCTGTTCTTCACCACACAGGGCCGGGTGTACCGCGCGAAGGCCTACGACCTACCCGAGGCCTCGCGCACGGCACGAGGCCAGCACGTCGCGAACCTGCTGGCGTTCCAGCCGGAGGAACGCATCGCCCAGGTCATCCAGATCAAGAGCTACGAGGATGCGCCGTACCTGGTGCTGGCCACCCGCAACGGGTTGGTGAAGAAGTCCAAGCTGACCGACTTCGACTCCAACCGGTCCGGCGGCATCGTCGCGGTGAACCTGCGCGACGGCGACGAGCTCGTCGGCGCCGTGCTGTGCGCGGCCGAGGACGACCTGCTGTTGGTGTCGGCCAAGGGTCAGTCGATTCGCTTCTCGGCAACCGACGAGGCGCTGCGGCCGATGGGCAGGGCGACCTCGGGTGTACAGGGCATGCGGTTCAACACCGATGACGCGCTGCTCTCGCTGAACGTCGTGGTGCCGGACACGTTCCTGCTGGTCGCGACGGCAGGTGGGTATGCCAAGCGCACCGCCATCGACGAGTACCCGGTGCAGGGGCGCGGTGGCAAAGGCGTATTGACCATCCAGTTCGACAAGCGACGTGGCAGTCTGGTTGGAGCGTTGGTGGTCGATGACGAAACCGAGCTGTATGCGATCACATCGGGCGGAGGCGTCATCCGCACCACCGCGCGGCAGGTTCGCAAGGCCGGACGGCAGACCAAGGGTGTTCGGTTGATGAACCTGGGCGAGGGCGCGACACTGATTGCGATCGCGCGCAACGCAGAGGAAAGCGACGCCGAAGCTGAAGCCGCTGAGTAAGGCCGGCGACGTGACCGACGGTAAGGAGCCGGAGTGACTTCACCGAACGAGCCGGGCTATCCGCGCTCGGGAGACGGTAGTGGCAACGGCTCCATTCCCGACGACCCCGAGACGGGCTCGCTGGGCAGTGCGGTAGGCCGCGGCGGTGACGTGCCGCCGTGGCAGCGCGGGCCGTCGGCACGGACCGGGCAGCAGCAGTCGCCCCGCACGACGCGGGAGCCCAGCCGCTCGGAGCCGCATCGAGGCACCGGGCAGCCCGGCCACGCGCCAGGCGCAGACGCCCGGCTCAACCGATTCATCTCGGGCGGCTCGGCGGCGCCTGCCGCGGCATCGGAAACGGCCGACCCCGCACCGCCGCGCAACGAGCCGGTGGTCAGCGAGGCCTATGCAAGCGAGCTGCCGGATCTGTCCGGTGCACCGGCACGGGCCCCGCAGCGCAAGGCCGCACCCGAGCGCAGCGAGCCGCCGGTGCGCACGGCGTCACCCGGCCGCGTCCAGGTGGGCAGCCGCACGCACACGGGCCCGGTCCGGGCCAGCATGCAGATACGCCGGATCGACCCGTGGAGTGCGCTCAAGGTCTCGTTGGTGCTTTCGGTCGCGTTGTTCTTCGTCTGGATGATCGCCGTCGCGTTCCTGTACCTCGTGCTCGGCGGCATGGGTGTGTGGGCCAAGCTCAACAGCAACGTCGGCGACCTGCTCACCAGCGCAAGCGGCCAGGCAGGCGGCGAGCTGGTGTCCAGTGGGACGATCTTCGGCGGCGCGGCGCTGATCGGGCTGGTCAACATCGTGCTGCTGACGGCGATGGCCACCGTCGGGGTGTTCGTCTACAACCTGACCACCGACCTTGTCGGCGGTATCGAGGTCACGCTGGCCGACCGCGATTGAACCGAATTGGGCCGAAGGTCGAATTTACGGTAATCTCGGCGCTCGGCCATTGGCGTTACGGGCCTATAGCTCAGGCGGTTAGAGCGCTTCGCTGATAACGAAGAGGTCGGAGGTTCGAGTCCTCCTAGGCCCACGGAAAGGGTCACCATGAGGCTGGTTGTTCTGGTCGTCGCGGTGGCGTTGGCGGTACTCGTGGTGCGGTCGCGACATGGCGTCGAGGTGTGGCACGCGGCTGCCGATCAACCTTCCTGAAACGGGGCCTTAGCTCAGTTGGTAGAGCGCTGCCTTTGCAAGGCAGAAGTCAGGGGTTCGAATCCCCTAGGCTCCACAAACCGTCTTCACCCTGGCCAGAGGCATCATGCTCTGGAAAATGTGACCTAGGACCCCTGGCGGGGACAGCTTTGCTGCGTACCGTAAGCCGCTGACCCTAACTCCAGCGCAGGAGGTCGGCCGGTGACGGCACCCGAGAGGATCCTCAAGCCGGCCCGCGCCGTCGGCGACTTCTACGCCATGGCGCTGGACGCATTCGTCGAGATGTTCAAGCCGCCCTTCGCCTGGCGCGAGTTCGTCCTGCAGACGTGGTTCGTGGCGAGAGTGGCCGTCGTGCCGACCTTGTTTTTGGCGATTCCGTTCACCGTCCTCGTCGTATTCACGCTCAACGTGCTGCTGACGGAGTTCGGCGCCACCGACTTCTCCGGCACCGGTGCCGCAGGGGCCGCCGTCACCGAGATCGGACCGATCGTGACCGTGCTGGTGGTCGCAGGCACCGGAGCGACCGCCATGTGCGCCGATCTCGGTGCCCGCACTATCCGCGACGAGATCGACGCGCTGCGGGTCATGGGCGTGGACCCCGTACACCGCCTCGTGGTGCCCCGGGTCTTGGCGGCCACGGTCGTCGCCGTTTCGCTGGTGTCGCTGGTGACCTTCGTCGGATTGGTCGGCTCCTTCAGCTTCGCCGTGTTCGTCCAGAACGTCACCCCGGGCGCCTTCGCGGCGGGTCTTACCCTGTTCACCGGACTGCCCGACATCATCCTGGGCGTGGTGAAGGGCGCGCTGTTCGGCGTGGCCGCCGCGCTGATCGCCTGCTACAAGGGCATGTCGGTGCGCAGAGGCCCACAAGGTGTCGGCAATGCCGTCAACGAGACCGTCGTGCTCTCGTTCGTCGCGTTGTTCGTCATCAACGTGCTCGCGACCGCCGTCTACTACACGAGCTTCAAATGACCGCGCTCGACCGGCATCCCACATTTTCCGCCGCAGCACTTGGCGTGGCCGGTGGCTGGAACCGCGTGGGGACGCAGATCGCCTTCAACGCCAGGTCGGTGCGCGAGATCGGGATAGCGCTCGTACGGTACCGGACCGAGATCATGCGCCTGATCGCGCAAATGAGCCTAGGCACAGGCGCGTTGGCGCTCATCGGCGGAACCGTGGTGGTCGTCGGCTTCCTCACATTGACGACGGGCGCCGTCATCGCCGTGCAGGGCTTCAACGAGTTGGCCGGCATCGGCGTGGAAGCGATGACGGGGTTCATCTCGGCGTATGTCAACGTCCGGATTATTTCCCCTGCCGTCGCCGGAATCGGCTTGGCGGCCACGATCGGCGCGGGAGCCACCGCGCAGCTTGGTGCGATGCGCATCGCCGATGAAATCGACGCGCTCGAGGTGATGGCGGTTCGCTCGGTCGCCTACCTGGTGTCCACACGCGTGGTCGCCGGAGTGGTTGTGGTGATCCCGTTGTACTGCGTGGCGATGGTGTGCGCGTTCGTGGCCGCCCGGTTGGGCACCACCGGCTTCTACGGCCAATCCACCGGCATTTACGACCACTACTTCAACACCTTCCTCAACTCGACCGATCTGCTCTGGTCGTTCTTCACAGTCGTGCTCATGGGGATCGCGATCATGTTGGTGCACACCTATTACGGCTACAACGCGTCGGGCGGTCCCGCGGGGGTCGGCGAGGCGGTCGGCCGCTCGGTACGAACCTCGCTGATCGTCTTGACGCTGCTGTTGCTTGCAGTCGCGATGTCCGTCTATGGACAGTCCGGCAACTTTCACCTGTCCGGATAGCGCAATGTCGGACCCGCGCACAGGAGGAATGCATCCCGCTTGGTGGACACTGATTTTCGTTGTCGCCACCGTCGCCGCCATCGTGACGACCACGATGCTGTTCTCGGGCTCGCTTCGCGACTACGTTCCGGTGACACTGACCTCGGATCGTGCCGGCCTCGTGATGGACCGCGGCGCCAAGGTCGAATTGCGCGGCGTGCAAATCGGCCGGGTGGGCGGGATCACCGGCAGGCAGGACCAGGTGAGGCTGACCCTGGAGATCGAGCCGGATCAGATGAAGTTCATCCCGGCCAACGTAAGGGCACGAATCCGAGCCGGGACACTGTTCAGCGGCAAATTCGTCGACCTGGTCTATCCGAGCGACCCCAGCCCGCAGCGGCTGTCCGCAGGCGCCGTCATCACCTCCGACAACGTCAGCACCGAGATCAACACGCTGTTCCGTGACGTCGCCGACATCCTCGAACAGGTTGACCCGGCGAAGCTCCAGGCCGTTCTCGCCGCGGTGGCCGAGGGACTGCGCGGCCAGGGCGACACGATCGGGCAGGCAATCACCGACACCGATGAGGTGCTCGCAGCGCTCAACGCCCGGACTGGGACCCTCGACGCCGACAGACAGCAAATCAAGCAGATCAGCGAAACGTATAGAGCTGCGGCACAGGACATTCTGGCCGCCCTCGACGCCACCGGAACCACCAGCGCCACCCTCTCCGGCAAAGCACCGGAACTGGACACGTTGCTCACCGGTGTGGTCGGACTGGGGCGCGGCGGTATCGACCTGATGGGCGCGAGCCAACCGAGTCTGACCGAGGCGGTGAACACCTTCGAATCCACCGCCCGCCTGCTGCTCAAGTACAACCCGACGTTCACCTGCACACTGGTCGGTGCCAAGAAAGCCCTGGACACCGGCTATCTGGACGCGACAGGGGCCGCGAACGGCAAGTCGGTGGTCTTCGACAGTGCGCTGCTTTTCGGGCCCGACGCCTACCGGTACCCGCAAAACCTACCGATCGTTGGCGCCAAAGGCGGCCCCGGTGGAACACCGGGATGCGGATCGCTGCCCGATGTTGCCGCCAATTGGCCGGTGCGCCAGCTGATCACGAACACGGGTTGGGGCACCGGCCTCGACATCCGGCCGAATCCTGGCATCGGGTTCCCCGGGTATGCCGACTACTTCCCGGTCACCCGGGCGGTCCCCGAGCCGCCCAGCGTCCGCTATCCGGGCGGTCCGGCACCTGGGCCGATGCCCTACCCCGGCGCTCCGCCCTACGGGGCAGAGCTGTACGCCCCCGACGGAACACCGCTGTGGCCCGGCCTGCCGCCGGCGCCGCCACCTGGGGCTGCCCGCGAACCTGGCCCGCCCCCTCCGGGCTCTGAACCGTTCGTGGTGCCCGCACCTGCGCAACTCCAACCGACACCCACACCGCCGCTGCCAGAAGCGGTCACACCGGAACCGTGACGAGGCAACCATGAGAGAGAACCTGCGCGGCGCGATCTGGCGAGTCGGCGTGTTCCTGGCGGTATGCGCATTCGGCTTGGTGGCCATGCTGGCGATCTTCGCCCAACTGCGCTTCGAGACCGAAAAGACCTACACCGCAGAGTTCCGCACGGTGTCCGGGCTGGAGAACGGGAACTTCGTCCGCATTGCCGGGGTCGAGGTGGGCAAGGTCAAGGACATCAGGATCCGCGACGACGGAATCGCCCTTGTCGACTTCGGGACCGACGCCTCTGTGGTGCTGACGGAGGGCAGCAGAGCGGTGATCCGTTACCGGAACCTCATCGGCGAGCGCTATCTGGCGCTCGAGGAAGGGGCCGGTGGCGTCCAGACAATGCAACCCGGGGCCACCATCCCGTTGTCGCACACCGCCCCCGCCCTCGACCTCGACGCGTTACTCGGCGGCTTCCGCCCCCTGTTCCATGCCCTCGACCCAGATCAGGTCAACGCGTTGTCCGGCCAGCTGATCGAAGTCCTGCAGGGCGAAGGCACCACGATCACGACGTTCCTGACTCAGACGGCCACTCTGACCAACACACTGGCCGACCGCGATCACTTGATCGGGCAAATCATCACGAACCTCAAGACTGTCGTGGGATCCCTGGGCGATCAGAGCTCGCAGTTGGCGTCCGCCGTCGACTCACTTTCAGCGGCGTTGACGACGATGGCGGACCGAAGACATGACCTGCGCAACGGCCTGGCCTACGCCAACGAAGCCGCAGCGTCCATCGCTGACCTCCTCGCGCAGGGTCGACCGCATTTGAAAGACATTGTGCACGAGGCGGATCGAGCGGCGGGCGTCGTCGTATCCGACCGCGAGTACTTCGACCGCTTCCTCGACACGCTGCCCGACGCCTACCGGATGCTGAACCGCCAGGGACTGTACGGCGACTTCTTCAGCTTCTATCTCTGCGACCTGATCCTGAAGCTGAACGGCAAGGGCGGACAACCCGTCTACGTCAAGATCGCCGGCCAGGACAGCGGAAGGTGCACCCCCCGATGAAGACTTTCGCTGAACGCAACCCCGTCGTCGTCGGTGCCGTCGGCGTCGCAATCACCGTGTGCGCCGTTGTCGCCGCCCTCAACTACGGGAGGCTGCCATTCATCAACTCGAACCGCGAGTATTCGGCCTACTTCGCCGAAGCCGGCGGGCTGCTCGCCGGAGCCGCGGTGCAAGTGTCCGGCTTCAAGGCAGGAGAGGTCACCAGCATCGACCTCGACGGCCCACGTGTTCTGGTCACCTTCGAGGTCGAGAAGAACATCCGCCTCGGCACCCGAACCGAGGCAGCGATCAAGACGAGAAGCATCCTCGGCGCCAAGGTCCTCGAACTGACCCCCATAGGCGACGGCAGACAATCCGGCCCCATCCCCCTCGACCGGACGACGTCGCCCTATCAACTACCCGATGCCCTCGGCGATTTGACCGCCACCATCAGTCAACTCGACACCACTCGATTGTCGGACTCGTGGAAGGTGCTGGCCGACGAGTTCTCCCAGACACCACCGGCTCTCAAGATCGCACTGCAGGGTGTGGCACGCTTCGCGCAGACGCTGAACGACCGCGATGCCCAGTTGCGCAAGCTGATGACCGACGCCAATAAGGTGACGACGGTGCTGGCGGAGCGCAGCGACGCCATCGTGAAGATGCTCGCCGACAGCAACGCACTGCTGACCGACCTGAACGGGCAGAGCCGCGCCTTGGACGAGATCTCCGGCAGCATCGCGGCGGTGAGCCGCCAGATCAAGGACGTGATCGCCGAGAACAGGCAGACGCTGGCACCCGCGCTGGACAAGCTGAACCAGATCCTGACGATACTCGACGACCGCAAGGAACGGATCCGGCTGGCAGTCAAGGGCTTCAACCAGTACGGGATGTCGCTGGGCGAATCGATGTCGTCCGGACCGTTCTTCAAGGTCTACATCGCCAACCTGCTGCCCGGACAATTCATCCAGCCGTTCGTCGACGCCGCCTTCTCCGATCTCGGCCTCGACCCGAACGTCTTGCTGCCCTCACAGCTCACCGATCCGCAGACCGGCCAACCAGGCACGCCGGCGCTGCCGATGCCCCTCCCCCGCACGGGACAGGGCGGCGAGCCCCACCTGACCCTGCCCGACGCGATCACCGGCGTCCCCGGTGATCCCCGCTATCCCTACCGCGAGCCGCTGCCGGCGCCGCCGCCGGGCGGACCCCCACCCGGACCGCCCGCCGACCCCTCACCCGCTCCGACGCCGACACCGGTCCTGGTGCCCGGGGCTCCCCTCGACGGGGAGGCCCGATGACCAAGCGCGCCCACTACCGCGTCGGCCTGGCCGCCCTGCTCGTGCTGACATTCGCTGTCGCCGTGACGCTGCTGGTGCACTCCGTCGGCGAGGCGAACCGACGAACCGTGGTCGCATACTTCGCGAACAGCAACGGAATATTCGTCGGCGACGAAATCCGCATCCTCGGCGTCCCCGTCGGCAAGATCGACAAGATCGAGCCCCAGCCCAGCCGCGTCAAGATCACGTTCTCCTACGACGCCAAGTACCGGGTGCCCGCCGACGCAAACGCGGCGATCCTCTCCCCGGCGATCGTGACCGCGCGGGTCATCCAACTCACGCCGGCCTACACCGGCGGGCCCCAGCTGGAGGACAACGCCGTGATCGGGGAGGACCGCACCGCCGTTCCGGTCGAGTGGGACGATCTCCGACTGCAGCTCGAACGAATCAGCCAGCTGGTGCAGCCGACCGAGCCGGGTGGAGTCAGCACACTGGGCTCGGTCGTGCACACCACTGCGGAGACGCTACGCGGCCAAGGAACGAACATCAGGCACACGATCACCGAACTGTCACAGGCGATTTCGACCCTCGGCGACCACAGCGACGACGTGTTCGGCACCATGAAGAACCTCGCGACCCTCGTGTCGGCCCTGCAGGACAGCGGCGAGGTGATGCGGCAACTCAACACCAACCTCGCATCGGCGAGCGGGCTGCTGACCGACGACCCGAACGAGATCGGCAATGCCCTGTCAGCACTCGACGCCGTGGTGGGCGATGTGCGTGGCTTCGTCGCCGAGAACCGTGACTCGCTGGGCGTCACAGCCGACAAGCTGGCATCGGTATCGACGGTGCTGGCGGCCAGCCTCGACGACATCAAGCAGGCGCTGCATGTCGCCCCGAACGCGCTGCAGAACCTGATGAACACATATCAGCCCGCACAAGCCACGATGGGCGGCGCCTACGCCTTCAACAACTTTGCCGACCCGATCACTTTTCTGTGCGGCGCGATACAGGCGGCATCCCGGCTGGGTGCCGAACAATCGGCCAAGCTGTGCGTTCAGTACTTGGCGCCGATCGTCAAGAACCGTCAGTACAACTTCCCGCCATTGGGCGAGAACACGATCGTCGGCGCAACCGCACGGCCGAACGAGGTGACCTACAGCGAAGACTGGATGAGACCCGACTACATTCCACCGCCGGCCACGAGTCCCGTTGTGGCCGAGGACAATCCCCCGCTACCGGCCGAGGTGCAACAGACTGATCCGGCCGGCGGTCTGACCGGCATGATGGCGCCTGGTCAGGAGGGCTCATGAGACGGACACTGACGAGCCGGATCGCGGCGGTGCTCGCCGTGTTCATCATCGCCGCAACGCCTGGCTGTGCGTGGCGCGGACTCAACTCACTGGCGCTGCCGGGAACCGCGGGTCACGGCCCCGGCTCCTACGTGATCCAGGCACAACTGCCCGACGTGCGCACCATCGAGCCGAATTCCCGTGTGCAAGTGGACGATGTCACGGTGGGCAGCGTCACCAGGATCGAGCGACAGGGCTGGCACGCGCTGCTGACCATGAGTATCGACGGCGACGTAGACCTGCCCGCCAACGCCACCGCGACTGTCGGCCAAAGCGGTCTGCTCGGTTCGCTGCACGTCGAACTGGCAGCGCCGACCGACGTCGCACCGCAGGGCAAGCTGCACAGCGGATCGTTGATCCCGCTGTCGTCGGCGGGCACATACCCGTCGAGCGAGCAGATGCTGTCGGCAATCTCGTTGTTGCTCAATGGCGGCGGCATCGGTCAGGTCCAGGACATCACCGAGTCGCTGAGCACCGCACTGGCCGGTCACGAGCAGGATCTCCGCAACCTGATCGGACAGCTGGACACGTTCACCCGTTACGTGAACGACCAGGCCGGTGACATCATCGCCACAGCCGAGAGCCTGAACGACCTTGCCGGCCAGTTCGCCCAGGAGAAGCCGGTGGTGGACAAGGCCCTCGAGACGATCCCTGGCGCGCTGCGGGTGATCAGCGACGAGCGGCAGACCTTGGTGGACGCACTCGACCAACTCGGCAAGTTCAGCGCGCTGGTGGCCGACGCCACGAACCAGACGAAGGACAGCCTCCTGGAGGAACTGAAGGACCTCGGTCCGGTGCTGAAATCGTTGGCCGATGCCGGGCCCGCCTTGACGCGGTCGCTGGGCATGTTCGCCACGTATCCGTTTCCCACCGACAATGTCGGGATCTGGCAGCGTGGCGATTTCGCCAACCTGACGGCCGTCATCGACCTGACGCTGAGCCGCCTGGACGCGTCATTCCTCACCGGCACGCGGTGGGAGGGCAACTTGACGGCGCTGGAGCTACAGTGGGGCCGCACCATCGGTCAGCTGCCGAGCCCTTACACCGGCGGCAATCCCCTTCTCGCGCCGTACAAGTGGGACCAAGGACCATGACGTGCCACCACTGACCCTACGCATTCGACTCCAGTTGGCGATCTTCACGGTGATCGCGCTGATCTTCGGGGCCGCAATGCTATTGGGCTACATCAGGCTGCCTGCCATGTTCGGGATCGGGCGCTACCAGGTCACCGTCGAGCTGCCAAGGACCGCGGGCGCATACCCCGGTGGCAACGTCACATACCGAGGTGCGGAGGTCGGTCGCATCAAGGACGTGTATCTGACCGAGACCGGAGTGGCGGCCGTGCTGTCGCTGAAATCCGGCATCGCCATTCCCTCTGATCTCGACGCTCAGGTGCACAGCCAGTCGGCGGTCGGCGAGCAGTACATCACCCTGTTGCCTCGCCGGGAGTCGGCGCCCCTCGCCAACGGCGACGTGATACCGGCGGATCGCACCTCGGTGCCGCCCGACTTCGACATGTTGCTCGACTCGTTGAGCGCCGGCCTGAAGGCCATTCCGCACGACGATCTGAGGACAGTGGTCGACGAGTCCTACACGGCGGTCGGCGGTCTGGGGCCGGACCTGTCCAGACTCGTCACCGGCGGCTCCCGGCTCGCGGCGGGCGCCCGCGAGAACCTGGGTCCGCTGCTGACGTTGATCGACCAGTCGAAACCGATCCTCGAGGCGCAGAACGACTCCGCGACCGCGGTCGACGAATGGGCCGCTCACGTGGCGACCATCGGACGACAGCTTCAGGACAACAACGGCGCCGTCGCAGATCTCCTGCAGCAAGGGGGCCCGTCCGTCGAGGAAGCCCGCCTGCTTCTCGACCGCATTCGGCCGACCGTTCCGATCATTGCCGCGAACATGGCGAGTGTGGGTCAGGTGGCCGTGACCTATCAGCCCGGCCTGGAGCAGCTTCTGGTGCTACTGCCACAGGCCGCGGCCGTCGCGCAGGCGATCGTCCTGGCCAACCGCGACACCCGGCAGCCATACCGAGGGGCGTACCTGAGCCTGGACCTGAATTTGAACGTGCCGCCGCCCTGTACGACCGGCTTCCTGCCCGCCCAGCAGCGGCGGGCGGCATCGTTGGAGGACTCCCCTGACCGGCCGGTCGGCGACCTGTACTGCCGGGTTCCGCAGGATTCGCCGTTGAGTGTGCGGGGGCTGCGGAACTTCCCGTGTGAGACGCGACCCGGCAAGCGTGCGCCGACGGTCGCGATGTGCGAAAGCGACCAGAACTACATTCCGCTCAACGACGGGTTCAACTGGAAGGGCGATCCCAACGCCACCCTGTCGGGACAGCCGGTGCCTCAACCGCCACCGGTTGCGGCCGCCGAGTACGACCCCGCCGACGGGGCATTCGTCGGACCCGATGGGCAGACGCACACCCAGACAGACCTCGCCACGGGTACAGGCGACAAGACGTGGCAGTCGATGCTGCTGCCCCCCGGCGGATAGGGACGAGCTGTCAGGCCGGCGTCAGCCGCATGACGGGAATAGCGCGAGCGCCGCTTCGCTTCTCGTGCAAGGCAAACACGTGCGCGAGGCGGTCTACGGCGAGTCGGTAGAGCCGATCGCGGTCTGCGCCAAAGACTTCGCGAGCCACGAAGCGACCGCCCCGCGGCCCGATGGACAACTCACACTCCGGATGAGCCCGCAGGTTGTGATACCACGCCGGATGGCGGGTCTCGCCATAGTTCGACGCGATCAAGACCACGGAATCACCGTCAGTGAAATATGCGAGGGGAACCTCTCGGCGTTCGCCACTGCGAGCGCCGAGCGAGGTCAACACCACCATCGGCACAGCGGGATTGAGCCGAAGACGTCCACGGCTCACCCGCATGAGGGGAGCTTCGACGGGCGCTGCCACCTTGCGCCAGACCGCCAGACCCGTCTTGCTGGCAGTCATGGGACCGCCCAGCAACCACCACATCCTGCGTCGCCACGGCCCGCGGGTTTCCAGATCCACGCGCTTGATCCCGTTGATGGTGTTCTCGGCGTCCATGTGGTCACAATCGCGTCGAGATCTACATGGGCGTAGCGTTTCGACAAAATCAACGACCCGGTTGCAGAAGTCGTCGGGTCGCGCCGCGCTAGGGCCTCGGCGTGACCTCGACGCTCGGGGGGCGCGGCGACGGGTCGGGTTGCATCGACCTGCGAATGATCGTAAACGCCACTGCCCCAACGGCAACCACGCCGATACCCGCTGCCGCGAGAACGAGCGGCCCTGGCCGCCGCTTGGGCTTGCGGGCGTCCGCGATCACCTGAGGCAGGTTCGCGAGCGCTTCCTGCGCCGCGGCGATTTCCCGGGTAATAGTCTGCTGTGCGTCCTCGAGTTCCTTGGCGAGCCTGCTCCTCTCGAGGCGCTGCCGCAGGCTGCCTGCGGCGGAGTGTGCGCCCTCCCAGGTCAGCCCGACCGTGCCCCGCGTCACGTCAATGGGCCCCACCGCCGTGTAGCGCAGGCCCCGCGACAATCGTTGTCCGGGGGTCAGCCGGGCATCCGTCTTCGAGCTCATGTCCACCTCTTTCGCGGGCCTGATGTGAAATCGATACCAGCCTGCCATCAACGGCAACCCAGCGGTGCCCGGTTCGACGCCAACCGTGCGTGGCAGACTAACTTCCCGTGACGAGCCCCATTCAGACAGCGACCGCGACCCTGCACACCAATCGTGGTGACATCAAGATCGCCCTGTTCGGTAATCACGCCCCCAAGACCGTCGCGAACTTCGTCGGTCTGGCGCAGGGCAACAAGGATTACAGCACCGAGAACGCGACCGGCGGCACCTCCGGGCCGTTCTACGACGGCGCCGTCTTTCACCGAGTGATCGACGGCTTCATGATCCAGGGTGGCGACCCGACCGGAACCGGCCGCGGCGGGCCGGGCTATCAGTTCGACGACGAGTTCCACCCGGAGCTCCAGTTCGACAAGCCGTATCTGCTGGCGATGGCCAATGCGGGGCCGGGCACGAACGGCTCCCAGTTCTTCATCACCGTCGGCAAGACGCCGCACCTGAATCGCAAGCACACCATCTTCGGTGAGGTCGTTGATCCGGAGTCCCAGAAGGTCGTCGACGCCATCGCGACAACGGGGGTCGACCGTAGCGACCGACCGACCGAGCCGGTGGTCATCGAATCGATCACCGTCTCCTGACGCTGACCTAACGGCCGGCCAGTCCGGCCGCGGTCAGTGCATCGAGCACGTCCAGCGGGTCGGTGCCCAGATCCCACCGGGTCAGGACGAATAGCCGATCGTCGGTGGTGTCGATCTCGAGAAGCCGCACTTTCCGCGCCAACCGGCGGAATTCGGTGATCCGGATGATCTTGATATCGCCCTTTACCAGCCGGTGTGTGCGCAGCGGTCCGCGAATAGATAGACCGCCGTCGCTGATTGCCAGCTTTGGCCGCGCACGCCAAGAAAGGGTTGCAAACATCAGGAGTCCGGCTGCGGCAATGATCGTGAGAATCCGGCCGGGAGCGTCTGTGACAAGGGTCACAGCGCCGACAGCCATCATAAGTCCCAATACGCCGCACGCTGCGACCCCGACCGCCGGCGGACTCCACTCAGTTTGCTGCACGGGTAATCCACACGCCTTTACCCCGGTTTATGGGGTTATCCACAAGTGCTATCCCCAATGGGGATGAATCACAACGATGTGATTGGGTGACCATCAGGTTGCCGAACGGGTAACGAGCCAAGTCCAAGTTAAATTCATTAGGACCTATGCGACTGTCACCGCCAACGCATTGTCAGCAACAGACCGGTGATCATGAAGGCAAAGGCGATGGCGTAGTTCCACGGCCCGAGGTCGGCCAGGAACGGAATCGACGACGATGCGAGCTGGAACACCAGCAGCCAGGCGAGGCCGACCAGCATCAGACCAAGGAACAGGACCACGAACCAGATGCTCGAGGGGCCGGCCTTCACCTTGACCGGCGTGCGGCTCACCGGGCTGGCGGTGAAGTCGTTCTTCTTGCGGACCTTGGACTTGGGCATGGTTACCTTTACGAACTCTCGGCGCCATTGGTGCGACGATGATGCAGGGTGTGCCTACGAGGTTAACGTAGGTCCGCCTCAGATCGAGAATGCGACGGGGGAGTAGCCGGTGGCAGAGTTCGGGCAGTCCGCCTGGCGCGTCGGCGTGCCGGTGGTCTGCCTGCTGGCCGGGCTGCTGCTGGCTGCCACCCACGGCGTCTCCGGCGGCGGCGAGATCAGGCGCAGCGACGCGCCCCGACTGGTGGACCTCGTCAGGGAGGCGCAACAGTCGGTGGACCGGCTCAGCGCACAACGCGACACCCTGGTCGACGAGATCGACACCCATCACGGCGGATCGCCCGGGGCCGACGCCGCCCTTGCGGCGATCCAGCATCGCAACGACACGCTGGCCGCCGACGCCGGCCTCGACCCGATCCGCGGCCCCGGGGTCGTCGTCACCCTGACCGACGCGCAGCGCGACGCCAACGGCCGCTTTCCACGCGACGCGTCCCCCGATGATCTGGTCGTGCATCAACAGGACATCCAGGCGGTGCTCAACGCGCTGTGGAACGGCGGCGCCGAAGGCATCCAGATGCAGGACCAGCGGATCATCGGCACGTCCGCGCCGCGGTGCGTCGGCAACACCTTGCTGCTCAACGGGCGCACCTACAGCCCGCCGTACGTCATCACCGCGGTAGGTGACGCCGCGGCGATGCAGGCGTCCCTTGCGGCGGCCCCGCTGGTGACGCTCTACAAGCAGTACGTGGTGCGCTTCGGGCTGGGCTATTCGGAGGATCCCCGGGCGTCGGTCGATCTGGTCGGCCACACCGAGCCGGTGAGGATGCAGTTCGCCAAGCCCGCGGGACCGATCGGCTACTGAGCGCCCGCCGCCGCCATATACGGGGTTTCGCGGATGTTTTCCGCGGTTCGGATTCGCATGCTGGCTAGCATGAGCGCACCCGAAGCATGGAGTGACTTCGCGGACGTGAGGAGCAGTATGGCCTCCGCTGTGAGCGAGCTGCCGACCGGAACCGTGACGCTGCTGCTTGCTGACGTCGAGGGCTCGACGCGGCTGTGGGAGACCCAGCCCGACGAGATGGCCGTGGCACTGCGGCGGCTCAACGACGCGGTGACCGAACTCGTGTCCAGCCACGACGGTGTGCGGCCGGTCGAACAGGGCGAGGGCGACAGCTTCGTGGTGGCGTTCGCGCGCGCCAGCGATGCAGTGGCGTGCGCGCTGGAACTGCAGAGGGCGCCGCTGGCCCCGATCCGGCTGCGCATCGGCGTGCACACCGGCCAGATCCAGCTGCGCGACGATGGCAACTACGCAGGGCCGACGATCAACAGGACCGCGCGCCTGCGGGATCTGGGACACGGCGGCCAGACCCTGCTGTCCGGCGCGACCGAGCCACTGGTCGTCGACTGGCTGCCCCAAGGCGCGTGGCTGACCGATCTGGGCACGCACCCGCTGCGTGATCTGCCAAGGCCCGAGCGGGTGGTGGAGCTGTGCCACCCCGACATCTGCAACGACTTCCCGCCGCTGCGTACGTCGAAAAGCATTGAGTCGTCCAACCTTCCGCTCCAGCTCACCAGCTTCATCGGCCGCGGCGCACAGATGGACGACGTGCGACGGCTGCTGGGAGACAACCGGCTGGTGAACCTGACGGGTGCCGGCGGCGCGGGGAAGACGCGGCTCGCCGTCGAAATCGCGGGGCGCTTCGGGGCCGACTTCCCCGACGGCGTGCACTACGTCGATTTGGCGCCGGTCACGCGTGCCGAGGTCGTGCCGGTCGCGGTCGCGAGGGCCCTCGGACTGCCGGACCAGCCTGGCCGGTCGACGGTCGACAGCGTCGTCCGGTCGATCGGTGAGCGGCGGATGTTGTTGGTAGTGGACAACTGTGAGCATCTGCTCGAACCGATCGCGACGTTGGTGACCGAACTCCTCGGCGCTTGCCCTGCGTTGCGGTTGCTCGCCACCAGCCGCGAGCCGCTCGGGGTGCCCGGAGAGGTGACGTTCCTGGTGCCGTCGCTGTCGATCGGCGACGAGGCGATCGACCTTTTCGCCGACCGAGCCCGCCGGATCCGGCCCGATTTCGCTGTCACCCAAAACAATTCGGCCACCGTCGAGGAGATCTGCAGGCGCCTGGACGGGATGCCGCTGGCGATCGAATTGGCTGCCGCGCGGGTAAGGGCGCTGTCGCTGGACGACATCCTCGGCAGCCTGCACGACCGGTTCCGGCTGCTGACGGGCGGAGCGCGCACCGCGGTGCGGCGGCAGCAGACGCTGCGGGCGTCGGTCGACTGGTCGCATGCCTTGCTCACCGAACCCGAGCGGGTGCTGTTCCGCCGCCTGGCGGTCTTCCTCAGTGGGTTCGACCTGGACGCGGCCCAGGCCGTCGCCGGCACCACCGACGTGGAGCGCTATCAGGTGCTCGACCAACTGACCCTGCTTGTCGACAAGTCGCTCGTCGTCGCCGAAAACACCAGTGGCCGAACGCGATACCGGCTCCTCGAGACCGTCCGTCAGTACGCGCTGGAGAAGCTCGGGGAGTCGGGTGAGGCCGAGGATGTGCGGGCGCGGCATCGCGATCACTTCGCAGTCAATTGCGGCAGTACTGGATACTTCCAGCGGATCCGAGTTACCGAGAGCACCTTCAACGGGCCGACGACGATATCGACAATCTGCGAGTCGGCATTCGGGTGGAGCCTGGAAGCGGGCGACACAGACAATGCGCTGCGACTGGCGTCGTCGCTGTTTCCCGATCTGGCAGGACCGCGGCCGAAACGGGGAGGGCCTCGCGTGGTTGGAAGCGGCTCTCGGTCCGGAAACCGCGAATCCACCTGTCGACAACGCGGTCCGTGCTCGCGCGATTGCAGACAAGGTCATTCTGGTTGCGTGGACTGAACGGGTAGAGAGCTCTGATGAGTCCGAGACAGCCCTTGCGCTCGCGCGCCAGACCGGCGATCCGATTGTCTTGATCCGGGCGCTGATCGCCCGCGGCATCAGCACCTACTACGACGAAGCGCTGGCCAGCCCATGTTTCGTCGAAGCGGAAGAACTCGCGCAGGGGTTGGACGACCCATGGATTTGGAGCCAGATCTATGTCGAGAAGGCGCGCACCGCGATTGGTGCAGGCGATCCCCGCGCCGCCGAGCAAGCCGCCGCGAATGCACTCGAAGTGGCTACGGTAATCGGGCACCAATCTGCGATAGGGGTGTGTCACTGGGCCCAAGGCTGGACTCGGGCATGGCGGGGAGACCTGAGTGGTGCGCTGAGCAAGCTTGCTCAGGCGATCGACGAGGCCACCGCGTCGCATGACACGATGCTGCTGCTGTACGCGCTTCTTGTGCAGGGATTCACAAGGGCAGCCCTCGGCGACAGCAACGGTGCACGGGCATCAGCCGATGCGGCACTACAGGCCGCGGCCGATCTGATGGAATTCTTCGAAGCCCCCGGTCACGCAGTTGTCGCAGTCGCCTGCCAAGCCGCAGAGCAAAACGAAGCGGCACAGCGGGCATACAGCCTGTCCCGCCAACGCGGAGGCCTCAACCGAATGATGGCCGGGGTGTTCGCGTTCTCAGCTCTGGCACCGCTGGCGTGCGGTGACGTCGACACCGCGACGCAGTGGGCCGACGAGATCGTCGCGCTGTGTTACGGCTGCTATCTGCCGGCGGCGCTGATGACCCGTGCGCAAGTGAAGCTGGCCCAAGGGGAAATGGACGAGGCCGAACAGGATGCGCAAGCAGCGCTGACTACGGCCGCGCAGACGGGGGTAACGAACCGGATGGGTCCGACCCTCGAATGCGTCGGGGAACTGGCCGCGATGGCGGGAAGCGATCGCGAGGCAGCTCGCCTATTCGGTGCTGCGGCCGGCCTTCGGGCGCGAACCGGTGAAGTCCGCTTCCCGAGCGTCAATGCCGGCTACGAAGCTGTGACCACGGAGCTACGAACGACGATGGGCGCCGAGGACTACGACGCAGCCTGGGCGGAAGGCGTGGCGTTGTCGACAGAGGAAGCGATCGCCTACGCCCAACGCGGCCGCGGTGAGCGCAAGCGGCCGGCCTCGGGCTGGGCGTCGCTGACCCCGACCGAGCAGGACGTGGTCCGGCTGGTCAGCGACGGATTGGCCAACAAAGACGTCGCCACCCGGCTGTTCATCTCGCCGCGCACCGTGGAGACCCACCTCACCCACGTCTACGCCAAGCTCGGCCTGTCGTCGCGCGTCCAACTCGCCAAGGAGGCCGCCAGGCACCTCACCAATTAGCGATTTCGGCGTGATGAGTATCGCTCACCGATAGAAATCACGCCGAAATCGCTGGAGGTAACCTGGGCTGATGCAGGTCTTGGTCGTCGACAACTACGACAGCTTTGTGTTCAACCTGGTTCAGTACCTGGGCCAGTTAGGCGTGGACGCGCAGGTGTGGCGCAACGACGACGACCGCCTCGCCACCGACGCCGACATCAGCAAGGCCACCGAGGACTTCGACGGCGTGCTTCTCAGCCCGGGACCCGGTACGCCCGAGCGCGCAGGTGCGTCGATCCCGTTGGTGAAGGCGTGCGCCGCGTCGAAGACTCCGCTGCTGGGCGTGTGTCTCGGCCATCAGGCGATCGGCGTGGCATTCGGCGGCACCGTGGACAGGGCTCCGGAGCTGCTGCACGGTAAGACGAGCACCGTGTTCCACGCCAATGTGGGTGTGCTGCAGGGGCTTCCGGATCCGTTTACCGCGACGCGTTATCACTCGCTGACGATTCTGCCCGAGACGGTGCCCGCCGAACTCGAGGTGACAGCGCGCACCGAGGGCGGGGTCATCATGGGGGTGCGGCACGTCGAGCTGCCCATCCACGGTGTGCAGTTCCACCCCGAGTCGATCCTCACCGAGGGCGGACACCGGATGCTGGCCAACTGGCTGGCCTACTGTGGCAGCGCCCCTGCCGAGTCCCTGGTTCGGGCCTTGGAGGAGGAGGTCGCCAGTACTGTCCGCGCGGCTACGCAGCGAAGCTCAGCGTGATCGTCGTGTTGAAGTTGGTCGGCGTGCCTGCCGCCGGGCTCTGAGTCACCACCGCGTTGCTTCGCTGTCCGCTGTCACGCGCGTCGGCCCCCTTGTCCAGGCCACCCGTCCAGCCGAGGGCACGGAGCCGGGGTTCGGCGTCGGCCCAGAACTGTCCGCGCAGGTCGGGCATCGTGAACTGGTTGCACTGCGACTTCTGCAGCTGGACCGCTGTGTCAACGGGAACCTGCCCACCTGCGGCCGGATCGGTGCCGATGATCTGACCGCATGGCGCGGTGCTGTCGACAGGAACGGTGATGAGATTGGCGAACCCGGACGCGGTCAGGATCTGCCGAGCCGAATCCTCGGTCTGGTCCTTGACGTCAGGCACTGGTTTGGCCTCCGGACCGGATCCGACCACGATGGTGATCTCATTCGTGATCGCCGACGTCTGGTTGGCAGGCGGGAGTGTGCCCACCACCCGGTCCTTGAGCTCGGGCGTCGACGCTGACGGGCTCTGCTTGAAGCGCCCGAAACCGGCGTCGGTCAGCTTCTTGACCGCATCCGCGTAGCTCAGCGACGCGACGTCGGGGATCTCGCGCTGCTCGGGCCCGGTGGAAATGTTGATGGTGATCTCGTCGCCCGCGTCCACCGAGGTGCCCGCACCCGGCTCGGTGTCGATCACATGGTCCGGCTGGACTTTCGAATCGGGCTTCGTCAGTTTGCGGGTCTTGAAACCGGCGTTCTGCAGCGCAACCACCGCATCGGCCGATGCCTGGTTGCTCACATCGGGCACCTGTACGTCGCGGGCGTTACCGCCGATCATGTTGATCGCGATCGTCACCACCACCGTCAGGACTGCCAGCGCCGCGACCGCGATGAGCCACCGGCCGACCGACTGGCCCCGCTCGCGTTCGCCGTACGCGTTGCGGTGGGCTGGCAGCTGCTCGGTGGGCGGCGTCCGGTCGGACGGCGTGGCCGCCAACAGCGAGGTGCGTTCGGCGTCGGTGAGCACCTTCGGTGCATCGGGCGCCTCGCCGCTGTGCACCCGGATCAGGTCGGCGCGCATCTCGGCGGCGGTCTGGTAGCGATTGTCGGGGTTCTTCGCCAACGACTTCAGCACGACGGCGTCCAGCTCGGGGGAGATGTCCGGGTGGCGCTGTGACGGGGGAATCGGATCCTCCCGCACGTGCTGGTATGCGACGGCGACGGGGGAGTCACCCACGAAAGGTGGTTCGCCGGTGAGGATTTCGTACAACACGCAGCCCAGCGAGTAGACATCGGAGCGGGCGTCGACCTTCTCGCCGCGGGCCTGCTCGGGAGACAGATACTGCGCGGTGCCGATGACCGCGGCCGTCTGAGTGACGCTGTTGCCCGCGTCGGCGATGGCACGCGCGATGCCGAAGTCCATCACCTTGACCGCGCCCGCCTTGCTGATCATGATGTTGGCGGGCTTCACGTCGCGGTGGATGATGCCGTGCTGGTGGCTGAAGTTCAGTGCCTGGCAGGCGTCGGCGATGGTCTCGATGGCGCGCTGCGGGGGCATCGGGCCGTCGTTGTGCACGATGTCGCGCAGCGTGACGCCCTCGACGTACTCCATCACGATGTAGGGCAGCGGCCCGTTCGGCGTCTCCGCCTCGCCGGTGTCGTATACCGCGACGATCGCCGGATGGTTCAGCGCGGCCGCGTTCTGGGCCTCTCGGCGGAACCGGAGATAGAAGCTCGGATCGCGGGCAAGGTCCGCGCGCAGCACCTTGACCGCCACGTCTCGATGGAGACGCAGATCGCGCGCGAGATGGACTTCGGACATACCTCCGAAGCCCAGAATCTCGCCGATTTCGTAGCGGTCGGACAGGTGTTGCGGGGTGGTCATTCCAATGTCTGTTCTAGATCCGATGACGCCGCCCGCAACGGTGCGGACGGCGCGATCGTGTTGAGTCGGTATACCCCGATTTGTTCTCCACCATGTCCGATGGACCCCTCATCGGTCCAATCCGGCACTGTGACCAGCGGCGGAGCCCCCTGCGGGGTCGTTTGTGTGACGGTGTCGGTGACCGTCGGCGGAGGGGATTCGCGGTCCTTCTTGTCCTGGGCGTTCAGCACGATCAGGATCGCGATGGCGATCGCGAGTGCCCCGAGCACACCTGCGGCCCACAGCAGCGCCCGCTGACCGGACGAGAACGTTCGTCGCGGCGGCGGCGGGCGGTGCCCCGCGGTCACGGGCCGGGCGCGCCCGGCGGTCGCGGGGCCCCGCGCCGTCATGGCTGCACTCGGCGGAGCAGATCCCACGACGGTCGGTGTGGCACGCCCGATGGAGGGTGCCGCATTGGGGCGCGGCGGGCGGCGGCCGGACCGAACGGCGGCCACCGCGTCGGCGAACGGGCCGCCGGAGCGGTACCGCATGCCAGGGTTCTTCACCAGCGTGATCTCGATCAGCTCGCGCACATTGGGCGGCAGGTCCGCGGGCAGCGGGGCGGGCGTCTCCTTGATGTGCTTCATTGCGACGGTCAAAGCGCCGTCGCCGGTGAACGGCCGCTTGCCCGAGACCACCTCGTAGCCAACGACTCCCAGCGAGTAGACGTCGCTGGCGGCCGTCGCGTCATGACCCAGCGCCTGTTCGGGCGCGATGTACTGCGCAGTGCCCATCACCATCCCGGTCTGGGTGACCGGCGCGGCGTCGACGGCCTTGGCGATGCCGAAGTCGGTGAGCTTCACCTGGCCGGTCGGGGTGATCAGGATGTTGCCCGGCTTGACGTCGCGGTGGACCAGGCCTGCGGTGTGGGCGACCTGCAGGGCGCGGCCGGTCTGCTCCAGCATGTCCAGTGCGTGTCGCAACGAGAGCCTGCCGGTGCGTTTGATCACCGAGTTGAGCGGCTCGCCGTTGACCAGCTCCATCACCAGGTAGGCCGTGCGGCCCTCACCGTCCATGTCGGTTTCGCCGTAGTCGTACACGCTGGCGATGCCGGGATGGTTGAGCATGGCGACGGTGCGTGCCTCCGCGCGGAACCGCTCGACGAACTCGGGATCGGACGAGAACTCGGCCTTCAACACCTTCACCGCGACCCGGCGGCCCAGCCGCGAGTCAACGGCCTCCCACACCTGGCCCATACCGCCGGTGGCGATCAGCCGCTGCAGGCGGTAGCGGCCCGACAAGGTGACACCGACGCGGGGGCTCACGTGCCCTCCCGCAGCGCTGCAGCTATGGTTGCCCGACCGATGGGCGCGGCCAGCGCGCCGCCGGTGGCCGAGAGCCGGTTACCGCCGTTCTCCACCAACACCGCAACCGCAATCTTGGGCGCGCGGGCGGGCGCGAACGCGATGTACCACGCGTGTGGCGGAGTATTGCGCGGGTCGGTCCCGTGCTCCGCGGTGCCTGTCTTGGATGCGATCTGCACGCCGGCGATGGCTCCCTTCTGCTGCGTCACCTGCTCGGCGTCGACCATCAAGTCAGTAAGTGTATCGGCGACCTGCCCGGACACTGCACGGCGCTGTTCGCGCGGCGTCGTCGTCGCGATATTCGACAGGTCGGGCCCCTTGAGGCTGTCGACGAGGTACGGCTGCATCGGTACCCCTTTATTGGCGATGGTGGCGGCCACCAGCGCGTTCTGCAGGGGTGTGAGCGCGACGTCCTTCTGCCCGATGCTCGACATTCCGAGGGCGGCGGCATCGCTGATCGGGCCGACGGTGGACTCGGCGACCTGCAACGGAATCGGCGCGGGACTGTCGTCCAGGCCGAAAGCCTGCGCGGTGGATTTCAGTGCGTCGGCACCGGTGTCGATGCCGAGTTGGACGAATGCGGTGTTGCACGACTTCGCGAACGCTTCGCGCAACGAGGCGGAGGGTCCCCCGCCGCACGGCGTGCCGCCGAAGTTCTCCAGCGTTGCGGTGCTGTCAGGCAACGGAATTCGTGGCGCCGATGGCAATTGAATGTCGGGGGTCGCGCCGGCCTGCAGTGCCGCGGCCGTCGTGATCACCTTGAATGTCGATCCCGGCGGATAGGTTTCCGAGATCGCCCGATTCAGCAGCGGGTTGCCGGGGTTGTCCCTCAGCTGCTGCCAGGCGTCGGCCTGCTCGTTGAGGTCGTGGCTGGCCAGCAGGTTCGGGTCGTACGACGGCGCCGAGACCATCGCAAGGATCTTGCCGGTCGACGGTTCCAGCGCGACGACGGCACCGGTGCACGGCCCGTTGCAGCCCTCCTCCATGGCGTCCCACGCCGCCTGCTGCACCCGGGGATTGATCGTGGTCCCCACGTTGCCGCCGCGCGGGTCGCGGCCGGTGAAGAAGTCGGCCAACCGCCTGCCGAACAACCGCTCGTCGGAACCGTTGAGGATGGTGTCCTCTGCGCGCTCCAGGCCGGTGCTCGAGAACCGCAGCGAGTAGAAGCCGGTGACGGGTGCGAACGCGAAGGGGTTCGGATAGACCCGCAGGAAACGGAAGCGGCCGTCGGTGGACACCGAGTAGGCCAGCAGCTGGCCGCCCGCCGAGATCTGGCCGCGCTGACGCGAGTACTCGTCGAGCAGCACGCGCTGGTTGCGCGGATCCGCGCGCAGGCCGTCTGCCGTGAAGACCTGCGTGAGCGTGGCGTTGGCGAGCAACAACACGATCAACACCATGATCATGACCGAGATCCGGCGCAGCGAGGTGTTCATACGCGCTCGATCACCTCGGTGCTTGCCGACGCGATCGGCGACTTGTTCGTCGGCCGGGTGACGATGGGACGGCGGGCCGCGTGCGAGATCCGGATCAGAATCGCAAGCAACACATAGTTGGCCAACAGCGATGAACCGCCGTACGACATCCACGGAGTGGTCAAGCCCGTCAGCGGGATCAGCTTGGTGACGCCGCCGACGACGATGAACAACTGGATTGCCAGCGTTGATGCCAGCCCTGCGGCGAGCAGCTTGCCGAAGCTGTCGCGGACCGCGATCGCGGTGCGAAGGCCGCGGATGATGACGATCGTGTACAGCATCAGCACCCCGGCGAGCCCGACCAGCCCGAGCTCTTCGCCGACCGCGGCGATGATGAAGTCCGTCGACGCCGCAGGCACAACGCCGGGCTGACCGTTGCCGAGACCAGTGCCGAAGATCCCGCCGGTGGCGAAGCTGAAGAGCGACTGCACCATCTGGTAGCCGGCACCGTCAGGATCCGCGAACGGGTCCAACCAGTTCTGCACCCGAGTCTGGACGTGGGCGAAAATGTAGTACGCCGCAACGCTTCCGGCCGCGAAGAGCGCCAGACCGATGACAACCCAGCTGAACCGCTCGGTGGCGACGTACACCAGCACCAGGAACGACGCGTACAGCAGAAGCGAGGTGCCGAGGTCCTTCTCGAAGATCATCACGCCGACCGAGATGATCCACGCCGCGAGCAGAGGCGCAAGGTCGCGAGGCCGCGGCAGATCCATGCCGAGCACGTGCTTACCGGCGCTGGTGAACACGCTGCGCTTTGCCACCAACACCGCCGCGAAGAAGATCAGAAGCAGGATCTTGGAGAACTCCGCGGGCTGAATCGAGAAGCCGGGCAACTCAATCCAGATCTTCGCGCCGTTCTGCTCGGAAACCGACCGCGGGAGGAAGGCGGGAATCGCCAGCAATACCAGGCCGACGGCGCCGCAGACGTAGCCGTAGCGCGCCAGCATTCGGTGGTCGCGCAGGAAAACCACGACCAACGAGAACGCGATGATTCCGACAAGGGTCCACAGCATCTGCTGGTTGGCGCTCGGCCCGCGCAGTCCAGCAGAGGTGACATCGCCTGCGGCAAGGTCGAGGCGATGAATCATCACCAGCCCCAACCCGTTCAGCAGTGCAACCACCGGAAGCAGCAGCGGGTCGGCGTAGGGCGCGAAGCGCCGGATCGTCAGGTGCGCGCCGCCGAGCAGCGCCATGTAAGCGAGCGTGTAGGAGGCGAGGTCCCAGCTCAGGCCCTGCTCCTGGTTGGATTCCACGATGAGCAGAGCCACCGTGGTGATGACGGTGGCGAACCCCAGCAGGAACAGTTCGGCGTTGCGCCGGTTGGGCAGCGGCGGCAACACGGTGACGGGCGGCTGAGGCTGTGTCGTCATGACACCGTTCGGCAGGTTTTGCCCGGCTCGGAGGGCGGCGGCGGCAGCGCGGTGGCCGTCGGCGACGGGGGAGCGGTGACAGTGGTCGGCGTCTCGGGGGCGGGACCGGGAAGCGGTCCACGCGGCGGGCTCTGCGCAGGGCTGCTGGGATCTGTCGGCGTTTCCGGTGCGGGAGCGGGTGACTCCGTCGCGCCGGGTGATGGGGGAGCCGGTGCAGGGGTCGACGGCGGGGGCGGTGGCGGCGGCGTACGTGTCGGACATGTCGGAAGCACCGAGTCGCGCGCGAGCTGCTCGATCTGACCGATCGCGTTGTCCAGGCTGCCCGACGGCAGACCGGCGATGATCTGCGCGCGCTCCGAAGGACGCATGTCGTTGACGTTGAGCATCCGGCAGTCGAGGTTGTCGTGCGATTGCCCGGCGCTGATGAGCGACAGGTCATTTCGTTCGCTCAGGCAGCCGAGGAGGTAGGGCTCCTGGAGCTGGTAGCCGAGAAAGGAGCCCTGAACACCTCGCATGATCGACACCGTGCCGTCGTACTGGGTGACGTAGTAGTTGTTGCGGACGATCTCCCTGCCGACGGCGAGGCCGGCCAGCACGACGAGGACCAACACCGCGGCGGCGATCAGCATCTTGCGGCGTGAGCGAGGACGGCGAGGAATCTCTTCCGGTTGCGCCACAACACGTTTGGCCTCGGTGCGACGGGGATTGAAGGCGGATGCACGCCCCGCCGCGGTGTCCGGCGGGGCGACGTTGTCGTCGTCTCCGGAGACCGCGCCCGCGAGGATCGGCTGCGTCTGCCCGTAGTCGTAGTCGATGACGTCGGCGACGACCACCGTCACGTTGTCGGGTCCGCCACCGCGCAGTGCGAGTTCGATGAGCCGGTCGGCACTTTCGGCCACATCCTGGATCTGCAGGGCGTCGAGGATCGTGTCGTGACTGACCGGATCGGACAGCCCGTCGGAGCACAACAGGTAGCGGTCGCCGGCACGGGCCTCACGCATGATCAGCGTGGGCTCCACCTCGTGCCCGGTGAGCGCACGCATGATGAGCGAGCGCTGCGGGTGGCTGTGCGCCTCCTCGGCGGTGATCCGGCCCTCGTCGACGAGCGTCTGGACGAACGTGTCGTCCTTGGTGATCTGTGCGAGCTCCCCGTCGCGCAGCATGTAGCCGCGAGAGTCACCGATGTGCACCAGCCCAAGTCTGTTGCCGTCGAACAGGATTGCGGTGAGCGTGGTGCCCATGCCCTCGAGTTCGGGGTCGGCCTCGACGTGCGCGGCGATCGCCGAGTTGCCCTCCCTGACCGCGGAGTCGAGCTTGGAGAGCAGATCGCCGCCGGGCTCGTCGTCGTCGAGATGCGCGAGCGCGGCGATCACCAGTTGCGACGCCACCTCGCCGGCTGCGTGGCCGCCCATGCCGTCGGCCAGTGCCAGCAGGCGCGCGCCCGCGTACACCGAGTCCTCGTTGTTGGCGCGGACCAGGCCGCGGTCGCTGCGCGCGGCGTATCGAAGGACGAGGGTCACGGGCGCAGCTCGATCACCGTTTTGCCGATTCGAACCGGCGTGCCTAATGGAACACGTACCGCCGTAGTCACCTTCGCCCTGTCAAGGTATGTGCCGTTGGTCGATCCTAGGTCTTCCACATACCATTCCGAACCCCGCTGCGACAGCCTGGCGTGCCGAGTCGACGCATAATCGTCGGTCAGAACCAGGGTGGAGTCGTCGGCACGGCCGATCAGCACCGGCTGGCTGCCGAGCGTGATGCGGGTACCGGCCAGCGCTCCGTCGGTCACCACCAGGGTGCGGGCGATGTGGCGTTTCTGTCGCGACGGCAGCAGGGAACCGCGCAGCGCCAAGCCGCGCCGAACCATCACCGCCCCCGTCGGTGCGTAGATGTCGGTGCGCAGAATCCGCAACACCGACCAGATGAAGAGCCAGAGCAACAGCAGAAATCCGACGCGTGTCAGCTGCAGCACTAATCCCTGCATCCGACGTCCTCTCCGTCCCCGCCCTGTTCCAGTCGCGCCGACAACACGGCCAGTGCAGTGTCTGCTGCGCTCCTCGCGTGCGCGGCGAACTTCGGCAACGTCACGATACTTGGACGGCCAGCAGCGTGAGGGGGAAGCAGACAGCTTCTACCCGTGCTGTGACCGGCCGAGAACCTCAGTGGACGCGGACGATGATCTCGGAGTGCCCCAGTCGGATCACGTCGCCGTCGGCCAACTGCCACTCCTGCACCGGCGCGTTGTTCACAGTGGTGCCGTTGGTGGAGTTGAGGTCGGCCAACAACGCAACCTGACCGTCCCACCGGATCTCCAGGTGCCTGCGGGAGACGCCGGTGTCGGGCAGCCGGAACTGGGCATCCTGGCCGCGGCCGATCACGTTGGCGCCCTCGCGCAACTGATAGGTCCGGCCGCTGCCGTCGTCGAGCTGCAGGGTGATGTTGGCGCCGCCGGCCGGGTAGTCGGGTTGCGCGTAACCACCGCTGTAGCCGCCGCCCGGCGCACCTGCCGGCTGGCCGTAGTCGTACCCGCCGGGTGCGGGCTCGCCGTAGCCCTGGTCGGGGTAGGCGCCGCCGGCCGGTGGCTCACCGTAGCGGCCGTAGTCGGGCTGCGCGTACTCCTGGCGGCCGTACTCCTGGCGGCCGTACTGCTGGCCGCCGTAACCCGGCTCGCCGTAGCCTGCGCCCTGGTCGGGATAGCCGCCGGGCTGGTCCGGGTAGCCGGCGGGCGGACGGCCGTAGTCTTCCTGGCGCGGCGGTGCTGGCGGACGGCCATAGTCACCGCCGCCGTATCCCGGCTGGCCTGCGGGTGGCGGGTAACCGCCGGGTGGCTGGCGATAGCCGCCCTGGTCGGGATAACCACCCTGGTCGGGGTAGCCGCCACCCTGCGGCGGCCCGTAGCCGGCAGGCGGGCGCTGCTCGTACTGCTGCGGCGGCGGGTAGCCGCCCTGCTGCTCGGGGTAGCCGCCCTGCTGCTCGGGATAGCCGCCGCCCTGCTGCTCGGGGTGGCCGCCCTGCTGCTCGGGGTAGCCGCCGCCCTGCTGCTCGGGGTGGCCGCCCTGCTGCTCGGGGTAGCCGCCGCCCTGCTGCTCGGGGTAGCCCGGCCGCTGTCCGTAGCCGGGCTCGCCCTGCTGCGGGTAGCCGCGCTGGTCCGGCGGGTTCTGAGCGCGGGGATCCTGGCCGCCTTCGCGGTCCTCGGGGCGCCCGTAGCGGTCGTCGTAATAGTCGTCCGGCCGCCCCTGACCCTGGCCTGCGCGGTAACTCGGGTTGTCGGTCATCGGTTGTACTCCTGGTTCTGCGGTGTACGTGCGGTCTCGTTGTGCTGGGGCGGGTTCGCCAGTCTTGGAGTCGGGGTTGACTGCACCACGAGCGCGAAATTGTCCGGTGTGCAGGTTCGCTGACTGCTCGAATCTAACGACCACATCACCATACGTTTGCCACCCCTGCTCATGGATGTAACCCTCCAAGTACCGGGCAAATGTGGTTGAAGTGAGGTCCGGGTCGGCGCTCACCTTCCGGAAGTCGGGCACGCTGAGGGTAATGACGTACTCGTTCGGCGCCAAAATTCTGCCGCCCGCCAGTTCTCGCACCCCGGCATCGGCCTCACGGTGCAGCATGGCCTCGACCTCTTGCGGCACAATCGATCCACCGAACACCCGCGCGAAGGCGTCACCCACAGTCGACTCAAGCTTGCGCTCGATGCGGTCTGCAAGACCCATCTGATCGCCTGCCTCACTCGCCGTGGTCCGTCATTTCCGATCAGATGCCCGGTCACCCGCGTGTCGTGTAACCACACCTGTCACATTGCATGGTATCGGCACAGCACACGGATGCGGGACCAACAGAACTCTGAGAATCGTCCAGGTGCTGGTGGCGGCCCTCTGGACCTGATCGGTACGGTTGGGGATCGGGGTTGCTCGAGTGATAGGCTCCCCCGGTTGTTGGGGCGAGTGGCGGAATGGCAGACGCGCTGGCTTCAGGTGCCAGTGTCCTTCGGGACGTGGGGGTTCAAGTCCCCCTTCGCCCACAATGCGTTAGTCGTATGAACTGCGTTAGTCGCATGAACTGACGAAGCCTTCTGTGAATAGCCAGGTGCGCACGGCGGCGGTTCCTCCTAGACCCGGACGCTCGCCGGCAGCAGGGGTAGTGCATTACTCGTGCCACGGGTGGCCCGTCAGACGAGTCTGGCGAAGACACCAGCAGCAAACGCTGCAAGGGGTCGGCCGGAGGAGGCAGTCATGGGTCGCCTAACGCGCACTGCGTCAATAATCTTCTGCGCGACGGCACTGTCGTTGGGCCCAGTGGGAGCGCTGTCTTCGGCGCACGCTTCGCCGAGCCAGGCAGCTGGCGGAGGGTACTCGCTCGCCCCGCCACCGCGAATCCCGTTCCCGCCGACGCACCCGAGTTTCCCGATTCTCGATGGCATACAGATGCCGTACGCATTTCCAGAACTGGCCCTGTCGTCGCGCGCTCAAACCATCAGCACGCTCGGGCTGTTCGGGGAGGCGGCTGTCACTAGGCAGGAGAACGCAGTGGCAAAGGCGGCCTGCCGGGCAATGAATCTCGCGTTCCAAGGCACGGGCCAGCACGGTTATTGGGACAACGCGATTCGCGCCAATGTCGACAAGCGAGAGTTCGATGCCGATCCCTTTGCCAGGGTGGGTATCAACTTCGCGATCGACCGGGCGGCCAGCGCTATCTCAGCCGCCCAGTACGGCGGAGAGCTGTTCAAGTTCTACGTCGACACGTGCTACCAGCGAAAGCTGGGCTGATCGAAGAGGCCAAACCGCGTCAGTGCCGGAAGACGTAGGACGCGGCGGTGATGGCCCTGTCGCCATTGCCTTCGTCGTGGATGACGGCGCGTGCGGCGACGGCGCCGTCGGCGCCGACAAGCGGCTGTGCCTCGACCCGGAAGGGGCCGACCTTTCCGCGGGCAAGGAACATCACGTGTGACGAGGTGCCCTGCAGTTGATCGGTTCCTGCTGCACCGCACGCAACGTCGAATGCGGCGGTCTCGAGGATGACGAACTGCGGCCCGATGTGAAGCGCAGCATCGGGCGAGGCCACCTCGGCCGAGAGCTCCGGAAGCACCCAGTGCCCGTCGGGCCTGCAGGCGCCGCCGAAGGCTTGCCACAGCGGCGGCAGGTCGGGCGAGTCGACGATTTCGAGCGGGACATGCTCCATCTTCTGCAGTCCTTCGGGCGGAACGCCGATGCTGACACCCTGCCCTTCGGTCAGCGCGAGCACCCGACTCGGTTTGTCGGCGTCGACGATCGTCGACCGGCTGTAGGCCATCTGCCGTCCCTGCTTGAGCACCTCGGTTCTGACCTCGAAGCGTTTGACGTCGCCTCCCGGGTCCAGGACCTGGCATGACCAGATGACGGGGTTCGGAACCGCCTCGAGGTCGGAGACACCGCCGCTGTCCGGCGATGCGATGCCCAGCACCGCGAGCAGCAGGCCGCCGCTCGGATTGCGCATATCGCGGCGAACCGTGACGGTTTCGTCGGCCACCCCGTTGTCCATGGAGGCATGGAAGCGGCCGATGTAGCGGTAGCTCAGCAGCCCACCCCAGCGTCTGCGGAGCTCGGCGGCGTACGCCTCGGGGTCGTTGGTCAGTTCACGGATGTCTCTGAGCACCTGCTCAGCACACCGTGCAGAACGAGATCGGTCAACTCCTTGGCGGCACGGTCGGTGTTGGTCACGTGCCGCACGCACACCGCGTACCAGGCGCCGCCTGCGATCATGTCCATCAACGTGTCGGCGCTGATCCCGCTTCGCGCCACCCCAGCAGCGGCCGCATCGTCGACCCTGGCGGCCAGTTGGCTGCGGGCCGCCGCTTCCAGGCGATCGCTGATCTGCCTTCGCAGCCGTCGATCGGACCGCAGATCGACCATCAGGCCCGGAATCGCTTCGCGCACAGCCGGATCGCGGTACATATGCACGGCCCCCGCGCAGAGTCGGGTGATCTCGGCGGTGAAGTCGTCCTCCTGCGGCTCGGGCCCGAGGTCGGGGAAGACGGCCTCGTGCACGAGCTGCGCCTTCGACTTCCAGCGGCGGTACACGGCTGGTCTGCTCACTCCGGCCGTGGTGGCGATCAGGTCGATGGTCGTCGCCGAATAGCCGCGGTCGACCAGCAGTGTGCGCGTCGCGCCCAGCACGGCCTCGTCGATGGCCGGATCGCGGCGCGGCCCCTGGCGACGGTGCCGCGAAGGCGTGTCCATGAATTACTAACCCATCGATCGATTTGTCGTTACAGTGTGTCACGTCTAGCCGGATTGGAGGCGTCAATGACCGCAGGAGTGACGAAACCGGTGGCCAAGACGGGTGAGGACGGCCGACACCTCTACACCTGCCCGCTGTGTGAAGCCATGTGCGGCTTGGAGATTCAGGTCGAGGGAGGCAAGGTCGCAGGCATCCGCGGCAACCCCGACGACACCTGGAGCCGCGGGCACATCTGCCCCAAAGGCGCGACGCTCGGCGCCCTGCACGATGATCCGGACCGGATCCGGCGACCGATGATCAAGGTCGACGGCCAGTGGCAGGAGGTCAGCTGGGACGCGGCGTTCCGGCGTTGCACCGAGTTGCTCGCCCCGGTCATCGAGAAGCACGGCATCGGGGCGGTGACCTGCTACACCGGAAACCCGCTCGCGCACTCGTTCTCCCTCGGCCGCTACACCGGCGTACTGCTTGGCATGTCGGGCATCCCGCTCAGCTATTCGCCGGGGACCGTCGACCAGTGGCCCAAGAACCTGTCCTCGCATCTGATGTACGGCGGCTGGTGGAGCTTCCCGGTGCCGGACGTCGAGCGCACCGACCTGCTCATCGTGATGGGCGCCAACCCCGCCGCCTCGCAGGGGTCGTTACTCGCAGCGCCTGACGTGATGGGAATCATCGACGGAATCCGCAAGCGCGGCAAGGTCATTGTGATCGATCCGGTCCGTACGGCGACCGCGGCGCGCGCCGACGAGTGGCTACCGATCACGCCCGGCACCGACGCCGCGCTGCTGTTGGCCGTCGCCCACACGCTGTTCGCCGACGATCTCGTCGACCTCGGTGCTCTCGCGCCGCACATCGACGGGCTGGACCGGATGCGGGAGGTGGCCGCGAAGTGGTCGCCCGAGCGGGTCGCGGCCGTCACCAGCATCGACGCCGGGCGCATCCGCGAGCTAGCGCGTGAGCTCGCCGCCACCCCGCGCGCGGTGGTCTACGGCCGGATCGGCACGTGCAACCAGGAATTCGGCAGCCTGGCCAGCTGGCTCGTCGACGTCGTCAACATCCTGTCCGGCCACTTCGACGTCGAGGGCGGCAGCATGTTCCCGCGCGCAGCCGCGTGGTCGGTCACCGTGCAGCCGATACCCGGCCTCGAGGACGGGGCCCCGGAGTTCGGTCGGTTCCGCACCCGCGTCCGCGGCGCCAAGGAGGTGCTGGGCCAGGTGCCGGTGTCGTGTCTGGCCGACGAGATCGCCACCCCCGGCGAAGGCCAGATCAAGGCGCTGATCACGGTGGCGGGCAACCCGGTGCTGTCCACGCCTGCCGGCCACAAGCTCGACGAGGTGCTGCCGACGCTGGACGCGATGATCGCCGTCGACCTGTGGCTCAACGAGACCACCCGGCACGCCGATGTGATCCTGCCGGGCTCGTCACCGCTGGAGCAGCCGCACCACGACGACCTGATCCTGAACTTCGCGATCAACAGCGTCGCCAACTACTCGGCGCCGGTGTTCGCCCGGCCCGATCCGGACGCGCCGGAGGAGTGGGAGATCCTGATCCGGCTGACCGGCCTGTGCACCGGCATGCCCGCCGAGGACGTCGACGTCGCCGCGATCGACGACGGCTTCTTCGACTACATGGCGTTCACAAAGGGCCTCGACGGCGCCGAACTTCGAAGGTTCTACGACTCGGTTGGTTTGACTGGCGGGCCTGAGCGAATCCTCGACCTCACCCTGCGCACCGGCCCGTTCGGCGACCAGTACGGGGAGAACCCCGACGGGGTGACGCTCGAGAAGCTGAAGGCCCAGCCCAACGGCATCAACTTCGGGCCGATGATCCCGCAGGTGCCCGAGGTGCTCGGCACCTCCGACGGCAAGATCCGGCTGGCCCCGCAGTACCTGCTCGACGACCTGCCCCGGCTCGCCGCGCGTCTCGAGCGGCCGCCCGACGAGCTGGTCCTGGTGAGTCGACGCCATCTGCGGTCCAACAACTCGTGGCTGCACAACGTGGCGCCGCTGATGAAGGGCAGGGACCGCTGCACCCTGCTGATGCACAACGACGACGCGAAGCGTCGGGAGGTGCAGACCGGCGACCTCGTCACGGTGACGTCGTCGGGCGGCCGCATCGAGGTGCCGGTCGAAGTGACCGACGCGATCATGCCGGGCGTGGTGTCGATGCCACACGGCTGGGGCCACGGCAAGGCGGGCACCCGGATGGCGATCGCGAACGGGTCACCCGGCGTGAACACCAATGTGCTGTCGCCGCCGACGTTCATCGACGAGCCGTCCGGCAACGGAGCGCTGAACGGTATCCCGGTGACCATCACGTCTGCGCGGACCTGAAAGTATCTTTCGCGTGGGCAACAACGAACGGGCGAAGATCGTCATGTCCGACGAGGAGATCGCCGAATTCATCGAACGCAGCCGCACGGCCACGATGGCGACCGTGCTGCCTGACGGGCGGCCACACCTGGTCGCGATGTGGTACGCCGTCGTCGACGGCGAGATCTGGTTCGAGACCAAGGCCAAATCGCAGAAGGCGGTGAACCTGCGCCGCGACCCGACCATCACGGTGATGATCGAGGACGGGCAGAGCTACGACACCCTGCGCGGAGTGTCCATCGACGGGCGCGCCGAGATCGTCGACGACCCGGAAACCAATCTGCGCGTTGGGAAAAGCGTGTGGGAGCGCTACACCGGTCCCTACACCGACGAGATGCGCCCGTTCGTCGATGCGATGATGCGCAACCGGATCTGCGTGCGGGTGGTGCCCGGTCGGTTGCGCAGCTGGGATCACCGAAAGCTCGGCATGGATCCGATGCCGATCGGCGGCAGCACCGCGCAGTACCTAGGTTGATGTGATGGATGCAGACAAGAAGCCAAAGCAGCTGAACGCGCCGTTCGTCAAGACGGTGATGAGGTACGCCGGCCGCGCACATGCGTGGGTCTACCGTCGCAGCGGCGGGAAGATCGGCGCGACCTGGCGTGTGGGCGCGGGCACGAAAAAGCCAGTGCCGACGCTGTTGCTCGAGCACCGGGGCCGCAAGTCCGGCAAGTTGTTCGCGTCCCCCTTGGTCTACATCACCGACGGCGAGAACGTGATCATCGTGGCGTCGATGGGCGGTCGCGACGAGAACCCGCAGTGGTACCACAATCTGATCGCCGATCCCGACGTGCACATCGAGATCGGCCGCGACCGACGGCCGGTGCACGCCGAGCTGGCGGGGCCCGAAGAGAAGCACCGGCTCTGGCTGAAACTGGTCGAGGCCTACGCCGACTTCGATGCGTATAAAGCGTGGACCGACCGGGACATCCCGGTCTTCATCCTCAAGCCCCGCTAACGGCGACTGGGTGGCCTGAAGCCGGGGTTGGCGAGGCCGGTGGCCACGCCGCTGCCGATCGGGCCGAGGCGATCGAACAACGTCGCCGTCCCGGTGGCGACCCCGGCGTGGCTGTAGTGCGTCAGCCCTGCCAGCCCGATGTACTCACCTTCCGGCAGCCGACTCAACGTCAGTGTGTAGTCGGCGTTGATGTAGTTCAAACCGCTTGCGCTGGAATGGGTCAGCGAGCTCGTGACGTCACCCGCCATGGCGGCGCGGACGAACGGTGAGACGGCTTCGCCGTCGACGAGGGGCTTGACGTCGCGCACCCATGCGTACTTCTGGCCGCCGTGCCGCCACTCGCTGAGGTCGTTACTCGGCGCGGTCGACGTCGAATTCTCGCTGTAGGTCCACAGTTCCATGGTGAAGTCACCCGACACGTCGGCCGGCTGCGTGGGCGGCGGCGGCATGTCGATCGGCATCGTCCACGCCGGGTCCGGCGGTTGTTCGCCGCGGCGCAGGAACAGTGCGCCCGCACGGGCGACGACGACGTCGTTCTGCCGCATTGTCGCGTCCACCAAGCGAATTCGTCTGCCCTCTCGTTCGACGCTGGTGTCCACCTGCACCGGGTCGGACAGCGCGACCGGCCGGAGCAGGTCGACGGTCAAACGTGCGGGTTGCATCTCGGGGTCACCGCCCGCGTGTTCGACGGCCCGACCCAGCAGACCGCCGATGTAGGTCCCGCTGATCGTCGATCCCCACGGCCCGCGCGCGAGCGGGCTCGGCACCAGCACGTCCCCATCGGCAGTGAAGAACGCCTGGTCATGACTCGTCATCGCCAAAGACGATAGCGGGCCTAATTGTCGACGCTGTCCCGGTACTCCTCGTGCTTGGAAACGAAGGCGGTCACCATCGGGCACTTTGGGACGATCCGCAGGCCTGCATCGAGTGTCTCCCGCAACGCCTCGCCGACGAGAATCGTTGCCAGGCCACGGCCTTCGAAGTTCTTGTCCACCTCTGTGTGGGTGAAGATTCGTCGATCGCCGCGGTCCAGAAACTCGGCCTTACCGACCACCTTGCCCTCGACGACGATCGTGTAGCGATCCGATTCGGCGGTGACGGTCGTAGGTGCGCCGGTCTTGTCTGTTGTAGTCACGCCTCGTCTCCCGTTCGTCCCCTGCTGCGGGCGTGGGCCCGCCGGTCCTCGCTCGTACCTCGCTGCGATCCTCACTCGCGCTCGCCTTCGGTTGCAGTCATGCATCGACGCTACCGATGTCTCACCAGCTAGCGGCACTGACCTGGCCGCGGCCTGGTTCAGGTGAACCGGGAGGTGCAGGATGGGGTCATGTGTGACGACTCCGGTACGCGCGCAGAGGCGTTCGCGACCACACCCCGGGAGACTGTCGGTGCGGCTGTCGACCCCATTGCCCTTACACCTGTCGACGAGATCACCATCACGACACTGGTGGACAACAGCTATGACGCGCTGATGGGCGACGCGGGGCCGGCCCGGCGGATTGGAATGGGCCGGGTGCCCGCGGTCGCGGCTGCGCAGTTCGAGGACGGCCGCACCTCTCCTGGCCTGATCGCCGAGCATGGCTTCTCGGCGTTGGTAACCACTCGTCGCGCGGGCAGCACTCACACGCTGCTGTTCGACACCGGTGTCTCCCCGGACGGGATGGCGACCAACTTCGAGCGGATCGGCCTGGATGCGTCGTCGATCGAGGCCGTCGTGCTCAGTCACGGCCACGCCGATCATGACGGTGGATTTCCTGGACTGATCCGGTTGCGGGGCCGCAGCGGGCTGCCGCTGACCGTGCACCCCCTCGTATTCAGCCGGCGTCGTTTCGCACTGATCGGTGCACCGCCGATGGAGCTGCCGACGCTGAGCCGTTCGGCGCTGGAGGCCGAGGGATTCGAAGTGATCGAGCGGCGCCAGCCGTCGCTGCTTCTCGACGGCTCGGTGCTCATCACCGGCGAAGTCGACCGCACCACGGAGTTCGAGCGCGGGATGCCTAATCACGAAGCGTGGCGCGGCGGCCGGTGGGAGCCGGATCCGTTGATCATTGACGAGCAGGCGCTGGTGGCACATGTCCACGGCAGAGGGCTGGTTGTGCTCACCGGTTGCGGCCACGCCGGCGCGGTGAACACCGCGCGACATGCGATGCGGCTCACGGGGGTGAACCGATTGCACGCACTTCTTGGTGGCTTCCACCTGACCGGGCCGGCATTCGAGCCCGTCATCGAACCGACGGTGAACGCATTCCGCGAGTTGTCGCCTGACGTCCTCGTACCCGCCCACTGCACCGGGTGGAGAGCCCAGCACCGGTTGGCAGCCGCACTACCCGATGCATTCGTGCCCAACGCGGTGGGGACCGCATTCACGTTCGCCGAATTGGCGGCCTAGAGCGCGGTCGGCCGCGGCCGCAGCGTGGCATTCGGCAGCGGAGGCGCAGGCAACCGCGCGACGGTGCCGCGGTAGCCGTCGACGTGGCCGAAGCGGGCGTCGCCGTCCTCCCACAGCCGTCGGTAGGTGGCGATGTCGTCGTGGCTGCGGCCGACGAAGTTCCACCACATGACCAGCTGCTCGTCGAATGGACGCCCGCCCAGCAGCACCGCGCGGGCCGGGTCGTCGCCGGTGTTGTGCAGCGTCAGGACGTCGCAACCGGTGCCCTGATACGCCAGGTCGGCGATGTCGAGCGCGGCGCCTGCTGCGGTGACCCGACCCTGGTCGAGCAGCACGCCGTGCTCGAAGGACGGGTCGATGTCGAGATCCACTCGCGCGCCAGGTTCGAGATCGATCTGCGCGCCGAGCAGCGGCGTGAACGTGTGCACGGGTGATCGGCTACCCGCCACCTCGCCGAGGAACACCCGCAGGACGGCGCCCGGCACGGCGACGCTGTCGGGCGCGTAATGGGCGAAGTCACGGCCGGACTCGCGAGCGGCGTCCGGTAGCGCAACCCACAGCTGGACGCCGTGCAGGACCGTCGTCGTGGCGGTGGACACCTCCGAATGGCAGATGCCCGCGCCCGCCGTCATCAGGTTCAGCTCGCCCGGTCGCACCATTGCGTGCACTCCAGCGCTGTCGCGATGCTCGACCTCGCCCTTGAACAGCCAGCTGACGGTCTGCAGCCCGGTGTGCGGGTGCGGCGGCACGTCCATGCCGATGCCGTCGCGGATGTCGTGCGGACCATAGTGGTCGGCGAAGCACCACGCGCCGATCAGCGACCTATCCCGCTGCGGCAAAGTACGCCGCACGCGGATGGCCCGTGGGCCGCCAAGCGGGACTTCCCGTGGATGAAGAACGCCTGTGAATCCCGATGCCGCACAGGCCACTTCGGCCGGTGCGGTATCGGTATTGCTCACCTGGTCACAGTAGCGCTACTCCGTCATCGCGGAGCGAATCACATCGACGTCGTGGTCGTCGATCCGAAAGACCCCGAACCGGAACTTGTATCCCCAGCGTTTCTTGTCCTCGATGAAGTCGAGCTGCTCGATCAGGGGTTTGATCGGCGTCTCGGTACAGGACAGGAAGTCGACATTGCGCCGCCACGGCTGGAGGCTGTCGGATATCTCCGCCTGGTAGGGCTCGTCGTCGGCCACCTGCCCGATCGCGGTGAAGGCCTGCAGCGGTTCGCCGTCGGGGTGCACGGTCCGAGGCGAGTAGAAGACGATCCAGTCGCCTCGGGCCATCTTGCGCAACATGTTCGGCTTACCGTGGTTCGCCTGCGTGAATCGGCCGCGGACGCCACGTTCGACGTGGTCGCGGCTCACGGTGTTGATCCAGTTCGTCATGACCGCACGCTAAGTCGCCGGACCGACACCTGCGGCTGCGCGATAGCCATCCTGTGGATAACTCGGCGGTGTCAGACTGACGCGATGGCCTCCAACGACAGAGACATCTACGAACGGCTGGGTGCACTGGAGCAACTCGTCCGGCACCTCTACAAGCAGACGGGTGTGCCGATGCCTGATCTGCAGGCGCTCGCTCGGACGGAGGTGTCGGACAATGTTCGGCAACTCGTCGCGGCAGGCAACAAGATCGGCGCCATCAAGGCCTACCGCGACGAAGCAAACGTCGATCTACCCACGGCGACGCGGACCATCGAGTCTCTTTACGGCGGCTAGAACGGACTGCTGTTGGATTGCCGCCGCGCATCCTCGGGGCGAGGTCCGTATTTGGCGATGTAAGCGTCGTGGTAGCGGGCGTTCTTCTCGCGCGCGATGTCGTCCAAGAGCTTCGGATCCAGGCCGTGCTGCGCGAGCCGGTGACGGCGCCACACCTTGTTGAGCGCCAGCGCCATCAACAGCGACCAGATGTAGATCGGCGCCGTCATCTCCAGGTGCACGTACAGAGACGCGGGCAGCAGCCAGAACGGCGCGAGAATCAGGAATGGCGGGATCGCATAGCGGATCATGTGCCTGCGGACGGCGCCCGGCCCGGTGAGGTCGTTGCGCACCCAGTCGCGCAGGTCGTCGGGAAGCCTGCGGCCGAAGACATAGCCGATGTACTGGACTGGTTTCGGACGGTTCATCAGCGTTCTCCTTCGAGGGCGCCTGCGGCAAGGGCGGCGCCGTTGATCCGGGTCAGTACGGTGTGCAGGTGCTCGAGCTCGTCGAGGCCGACGCCGAGCCGCTCGATCACCGCGGCCGGAATCTTGAGCGCTTTGCGCCGCAGCTGCAGACCCGCCTTGGTGAGCTCGACGTCGGTGGCACGTTCATCGGCTGCCGACCGCGTCCGGGTGATCAACCCCAGCGTTTCGAGGCGTTTGAGCATCGGCGACAGGGTGGCCGAGTCGAGCTGTAGCGACGACGCGATCTCCTTGACGGACAGGGGCCGTCCGGTCTTGTCACCTCGGTGGTGGTCCCACAGCGCCAGCATCACGAGGTACTGCGGATGGGTCAGCCCGAGCGGCTCGAGGAGGGGCCGGTACACCGCGAGCACGGCGCGGTTCGTCGCAGCCAATGCGAAACACACCTGGCGTTCCAGCGCCAGCGGGTCAACCTCTACGTCGACGACCGTCATAGCCAGATCGTACCCTAATAGTTAGGACACTAACCATCATCGTGATGGACCTCACCACGGCATTGTTAGGCTCAGCGCCATGAGCGAGCGCCCGATCCGCGACGACCACGCCGAATTGTTGCGGCGGCGCGCACTCACCGAGGACGCCGCCCGGTCCGACGCCGTCGAACGCAGGCACGCGTCGAACGGCCGCACCGCCCGCGAGAACATCGACGACCTCGTCGACCCCGGCTCGTTCGTCGAGTACGGCCGGTTCGCCATCGCCGCCCAGCGGTTCCGCAGGGAGCTCGACGATCTGATCGCGCGCACGCCCGCCGACGGGCTGGTGGCGGGGACGGCGCGCATCAACGGCGACCTCTTCGGCGACGAGCGCAGCGCCAGCGCCGTGCTGTCCTATGACTACACCGTCCTCGCGGGCACCCAGGGCTATCTCGGACACCGCAAGAAGGACCGGCTGTTCGCGCTGATCGAGCGACTGCGGTTGCCGACCGTGTTCTTCGCCGAGGGCGGCGGCGGGCGTCCCGGTGACACCGATTTTCCGACGGTGTCGTCTCTGGAGACGCGCGCGTTCAAGCTGTGGGCCCAGCTGTCGGGCGTGGTGCCGCGCATCGCGATCGTCAAGGGCCGCTGCTTCGCAGGCAATGCGGTCATCGCGGGTGTGTCCGATCTGATCGTGGCCACTCGGGACGCGTCGATCGGGATGGGCGGCCCGGCCATGATCGCAGGCGGCGGGCTGGGCGACGTCCACCCCGACGAGGTGGGGCCGATATCGGTGCAGGAGCCCAACGGCGTCGTCGACGTCGTCGTCGCCGACGAGGCGGAAGCGGTCGCCGTCACCAAGCGGCTGCTGGGCTACTTCCAGGGATCGACAGCGCCCGGCGACGGTGGCGACCAAACCGCTTTGCGCACAATGATTCCGGAGCGTGAGCGGCGCGCCTACGACGTAGGCCCGGTGATCACGACGCTCGCCGACGAGGGGTCCGTGACGTTCCTGAGGCCGCGCTTCGCCCGCGAGATGGTGACCGCCTTCGCCCGCATCGAGGGCAGGGCGGTCGGCGTGATCGCCAACGACACGCGATACATGGCGGGCGCGATCACCGCAGCCGCGGCCGACAAGGCGGCCCGCTTCCTGCAGCTGTGCGACTGTTTCGGGATTCCGGTCGTGTCGCTCATCGACTGCCCGGGCTACATGGTCGGCCCGGCCGCCGAAGCCGAGGCCCTTGTGCGCCGCGCGTCCCGGATGCTCGTGGCAGGCGCCGCGATGCGCGTGCCATTGGTCGCGGTCGTGCTGCGCCGCGGTTACGGCCTTGGCGCACAGGCGATGACGGGCGGCAGCCTGCACGAGCCGGTGCTCACCGTAGCGTGGCCGGGGGCGCATCTCGGCCCGATGGGGCTCGAGGGTGCCGTTCGGTTGGGTCTGCGTAAGGAGCTGGAAGCGATCGCCGACGACGACGAGCGTGAGCAACGGGTCCGGCAGGCCACGGCCGCCGCACAGGAGAATGCCAAGGCGCTCAACGCCGCTCAGATGTTCGAGATCGACGATGTGATCGACCCTGCCGACACGAGACGGATCGTCGCCGAGACGCTGACGGCCGCGACGGCGCATGCGGAGGTGGCTCCACCGAGGCGGTTCGTCGACACCTGGTGATGCGCTGGTGACGGGGTACTGTCTCGGCGGTTATCTGTGCTGTCCACAGCCATACCCCGGGGTGAATCGGGCAGCCGAAAGTTGTCGTACCTGAATGCGATGATCGCGACATGTCTTCGACTGCTTCCTCTGGCGCCACAGCGGTGTGCTCTGAGGAGCGCCTCGCGGTGTTGTTCGAGGAGTTGTCGGAGTTGGCTGGGCAGCGCAACGCGATCGACGGGCGCATTGTGGAGATCGCTGCCGAGATGGATCGCGACGAGCTGTGCGGTGCTACCGGGGCGCGGTCGGTGGCGGCGTTGCTGGCGTGGAAGACCGGTTCGTCTCCGGCGAACGCGCACACGATCGCCGCTGTCGCTGGCCGCACGGAGCAGTTTCCCCGTTGCGTGCAGGGCTTGCGGGAGGGCCGGCTGTCGCTGGATCAGGTCGGCGTGATCGCCGAGCGGGCAGGTCAGGGCTCTGATGAGCATTACGCGGCGCTGGCCGAGGTCGCCACGGTGAGCCAGCTACGCACCGCGATCAAGCTCGAACCGCGACCCCAACCCGAGCCGCAACCGCAACCGCAGCGGTCGGTCACCAAAACCACCGACGAGCAATTCACCTGCTGGCGGATCAAACTGCCCAATGTGGACGCGGCGACGTTCGATGCGGCGCTGCAGTCACACCAGGATGCGCTGATCGCCGAATGGAAGCGCGATCACGACGACCGGCCCGCACCGAATCGACCGCCACTGCCGGGCACCGCCGAGGCATTCATTCGGCTTGGTCGAGGCCGGGTGGGACGCCGAGGCCGTCCGTCGCCCGCATGGGCAGCACACCACCGTAGTGGTGCATGTAGACGTGAAAGAACGCGCCGCCTCGCTACACCTGGGCCCGCTGTTGTCGGAGGCTGACCGCCGCTATCTGTTGTGTGACGCCACCTGCGAAGTCTGGTTCGAACGGGACGGCCAAGTCATCGGAGCCGGACGAGCGACGCGGGTGATCAACCGCCGGCTTCGTCGTGCCCTCGAGCATCGCCATCCCACGTGTGCGGTGCCCGGTTGTGGCGCCACTCGCGGTCTGCATGCCCATCACATCCGGCATTGGGAAGACGGCGGCCCAACCGAGTTGGACAACCTTGTCCTGGTGTGTCCGTATCATCACCGGCTGCACCATCGCGGCGTCATCACCATCGCCGGACCCGGCCACAACCTGACCGTCACCGACAGCGCGGGGCGGGAACTCAGCGCGGGATCGCTTGCCCGCCCACCGAACCGACCCCCACCGGCCGTGGCGCCCTATCGGGGGCCCACCGGAGAGCGCGCCAACTGGTGGTGGTACGAACCCTTCCAACCGCAACCACCACCGACAAATAACTGAGCCGCGCATCCGAGGCGACGAATGTCGGCGACCGTTCGAAGCCGCAAAAGCCTGGGGCATAAGCAAATTCGTGCACAACACGCGTGGTTGGCCGATGGGCAAACCCGAGCGGTGAGGTGCGCGCTAGTTGATGGCGAGTGCCGCGGCGATCGCGCGCCGCATGTCATCGTCGTTGACGATCAGATCGTTGTCGGCGGCCTGGGCCAGCAGCTGTGGTGGCGTAGTGGAAAGCCGGCGGGCGCGCTCGTGCTTGCAGTGCACGATGACCTTGCGAGCGAACCGGCCGTTGCCCGCCGTGTCCAGCGCGGTGCCCTGCTCGATGGGGGTGTCGCGCAACCGGGCGGCCTCGTCGCGTAGCAGCGGCCATGCGGTGTCGGCGATGGCGATCTTCTCCTTGCCCGCAATGAGCTGGCCGATCTGCACGATCTCGTCCGGCGTGTAACTGGTGAACGACAACGTCAGATGGAACCGTGACGCCAGGCCGGGGTTGGCCTGCATGAACCGCCGCATCTCCTTCGGATAGCCCGCGACGATCACCACAAGCCGGTCGCGGAAGTCCTCCATGTACTTCAGCAGGGTGTTGATCGCGTCCTTACCGAACGAGTGGCCTTCGTGCTCGGGCGCCAGCCGGTACGCCTCGTCGATGAAAAGCACACCGCCGAGGGCGGATTCGCACACTTCCTTCATGCGTTGCGCGGTCTGCGAGATGTAGCCGACCACGAGGTCCTCCTCGGTGACCTCGACGACGGTCGGGTGCTCGATCTTGCCGAGCCCGAACAGAAACTCCGCCGCGATGCGGGCGAAAGACGTCTTCGCCGTGCCGGGTGGGCCTTCCAGCACCATGTGGTTCTCGTTCGTCATCGACGTCTCCTCGCCCCTGTCGGCGAGGATCTGGTCGATCTGGATCTCGGTGCGCCACACCGTGATCTGTTCCTTCGGGCCCGTCAGGCCGATCAGCTCGTCCAGCTTGCGCTGCGCCTGCGCGAGCACCGTGTCCTTCTGCTGTTCCAGCGCCTCCGCCGCGCGCTGCGCCTTGGACGTCTCGGTGCCCGGATCCCACGGGTCGGTGCGGGTGGCGATGGTGTCCGAGTCGGTGACGATCAGCCGGTAGCCCGGATTGGACAGCGCCTCGGAAGCCGCATCGAGCAGCACACTGTTGTTGGTCGCCTGCTCGAACGACGCCCGTGCGGCGTCCTCCTGACCGAGCTCGCGCAGGCACCATCCCCTGGTCAGGGCGGCGTCGGCGGCGATGTACTGATTCTTCGTCGCGACTGTGGAGGCGCGATCCAGCGCGGTCTGAAACTGCCCGATGCTGGCGGCAGCCGCCGCGGCCAGCGTGTCGACTGCCGCGGTCAGGTCGTCGACGACGTGCGTGGCGTGCGCGGGCGGCGACTTGGCGGTGATCTTCAGGACGTCCGGCCACCGCTGCGCAAGGTGGTGCGCGGCGGCGCCGACGAACTGAGCCCACTGCGCGGCCATCGCGTCCCCGGTGATGACGGGATCGGAGAGCACGTCGACCGCCTCTGCGAACCGCCGGTCGGCGATCAACGCGGTGGCGTAGGCCAGCGCGATCGTCGAGCGTGACCAGACCGGCATCGTGACGTACAGCGGCGCGTCACGGCGGGCATGCAGATCACCGTCGACCAACCCGATCCGCCTCGTCTCCCGATACAACGACCGCGAATTGCGGTGCGCCGCCTCGAGCACGTCGATGGCGTGATCCCCGCAGGCGACCCTGCCGAGCCAGGCGTCGGACATCGTCGGCTGCGCGGCGGTGATCGCGACGAAACCGGTCAACGCACCGTGGGTGTCGCCCGCCTTGAAACGCTCGATCGCAGCGTCGAACGAGCGGCGCATGTCGGTCGGAGCAGTCATCGAAATCCGCGCTCTCCTATGCGGTCTGGCCCGCCGCGCCCAGGAAGGGCTGCTCGGCCTTGAACGTAGCGATCTGGACGTCGGTGGTGAAGGCCGACGTCGCGATGCGCACCGTCGACGCCGACATCTGAGTGAACGACAGATCCGGTGTCGGTGCGTTGCGCTCGGCGTCGCCGATCGTGATCACCGTCGATGCCAAGCCGGCAGGCGGCGGCCCACCGGCCCGGTCGCTGACGATGATGGACGGCACGAACTCCGGGGGATGCCTGCGGTCGACCACCGCGATCAACGGCTGCTCGAGCTGGCGCCACCGGGCGGGCTTGTCGGTGTAGATGGCGATCCGCTCGCCGACGGCCGCCGCCCGCACCAGCAGCTGGCATGCGTACGGCATGCCGGTGTGCAGCGCGATGCGGGTGGCCTGGTCGGGGTCGGTCAGCGAAAGCAGCAGCAGGTCGCCGCGCTGGGTGGTGCCGACCAGCACACCGGAGGAGCCGACCGGCAGCTCGAGCGGCGAGGCATCCAGCGGACGGGCGGGCATCGCGTCGAACCGGCGCGGCAGCGGTGCCGACCGCGCCGCCGCGGGCCCCTGGTGACCGGGCAGCGGATTGAGGTAGAGGGTGGGTGGCCGTGTCGGCGCCTGAGGGTCGTTGACCCGCACCAGTGCCGACACCCAGGCGCGACCTTCGGTGGGACCACGCTTCTTGGTCAGCGAAACCGTCTGTACCACAGCATCGGAACGCAAGGCCCACATCTGGTTGAGCGTGTTGGTGGTGACGTCCTCGGGCGAGAAGTAGTAGGACGTCAGGTAACCGGGATGGCCCTCGATCGATTTCCACGATTCGGTGGGGGCCACCGGAGTCGGGATGCGGGGACCGACGGGCGCATTGTCGGGTTCGGCTTCGGCGGGCACCACCGCAAGGCTCGCGCCCAGATCGATCAGAGCGGCGTCAAGATCCTTGGCGGTCAACGGTTTGGCCCGCACGCCGCGCTGAAGAAGGGCGTTGACGATGCGTTCGGTCGCCGCAGCCGCCGCTGCACCGATCGTCGATCGGTAGGCCAGTCCGGTCACCGAGTCGGCGATGTCCAGGCGCACAACCAGAAAGGTTCTGCGCTGTCCTGCGGCCGGCCGGTCGGCGAGCAGGGTGGAGTACAGCGGGGGGTAGCCGGTGCCGCGTCGAACCCGCAGGCCGCTGGACACCACGTCGATACCCGACAGCCTGATGCCGCCGGGCTGATCGAGAAGCTCGGTCAACGCATCGAGCGGCAACCGGTTGGGGGTCAGCGCGGTGGCCGAACCCGTCAGCAGCGTCGGCGAGTAGGCCTGGCCGGTCACCTCGACCATCGTGATCGCTTCGCCGTCGAACCTGTCCGGGACCCGCACGCCGTACAACGAGGGGCCGTGCGGGATGTCGACGGCCGCGGCGGGGGAGTCGGTACGGCGCCGTCGCCGCCGCCAGCGGACGCGATCGACGATCCACCGGACGGCGTTGCGCCGGTACACCGTGATCATCAGCAGGGCCACCGCGACCACCCCGACCGCCACGGTCGGCCACCACGACCAGCGTTCCGGGCGGAAGACGAGGATCGCGGCGAGCACTGCGACCTCGACCCCGACCACCGCGGGAATGGTGGCGTTGATGCCGATGGTGCGCGCCTTCATGTGCGTCTCTGCCGAACGGCCGCACCCGCGGCGACCACCGCGGCGAGTGCGCCGACGACCGCGGCGCCGATCAACGCGGTGTGCCGCGGCCGCAGATCGGGGGGCGGGGGCGGTGCGGGCACGTGTAGCAGCTTGGTCAGATGCTCGGGTGGCAGCCGGTCGCCCACCGGCACGTCGAAGGTCAGCGCCGCAACCGGGTCAACGACGCCGTAGCCGACCTTGTTGTCGACACCGCGTGGTGGGTTGTGCGCGGTCTCGGTGATGCGCCGAATGATCTGATGCGAGGAGAGCTGCGGGTACTTGGCCCGCACCAGGGCGGCGACGCCGGAGGTGTATGCCGTGGCGAAGCTGGTGCCGGACAACGGGATTGCCTTGCCAGGGTCGCGGCCTGCCAAGGCGTTGATCGGTGCGCCGTTGACGCTCGAAAGGCCCATCACCTCGAGACCCGGCGCCGCGGCGCTGACCCACGGGCCCGCGATGCTCTGCGGCAGCGGTTGGCCTTCCGGGGACACCGCGCCGACGGTGAGGACATAGTCGGAGTACCAGGCGGGCGTCACGATGGTCGACACGTCCTGCCAGTCGCGGGGGTCGTCGGCCCGCAACGGGTTGAACAACGGGTTCTGGCCGCATGCGGAGCCTTCGCCCTCATTGCCCGCGGCGGCCACGATCACGATGTCCTTGTCGACGGCGGCGTAGCGGATCGCGGCGCCGAGCGCGGCCTGATCGATGGGCTGCGCCGCGTTGATGCACGCCGTCACCGAGATGTTCATGACCTTGACGCCGAGGTTGGCGAGGTGCACGACCGCCCTGGCCAGCGTCGCGATGTCGCCGGCCTTGCGACGAATCTCCTCGTTGTCGCCCGGTGCAGGCCTCGCGGGACCGAACGCGGACGACGACTGCCGCACCGAAATCAACGCAGCATCCGGGGCGACGCCGACGACACCGTCGGGGCTGCCCGGCGGTGGTCCCGGCACGGGTGGCACTTCGCCTCCGCCGGGCCCCGCCGCGGGAGCGACGGGCTCTTCCGGTGGCGGTGGTTCCTCGGGCGGTGGCGGTGGCGGCGGCGCCGGCGGTGGCGCGGTGACCGTGACCGTGCTCGGCTTGGGCGGCGCCGGTGGCGGCGTCGTGGGGAACGGCGACGCAGGTACATCGGGAGGGGGTGGCGGTGCGTTGACGCCGGGAGGCATCGATGGCGGTTTGGCGGCCGGGTCGGATGGTTGGGCCGCGATGATCGACGCGACGACGGTGCCGTGCGAGTCGCAGTCGAACAGGCCGCCGTTCTCGTCGCCCATCACGTAGTCGCCGCCGGGGAAGAGCACCGGGAAGCGGGGATTCGGCGTGACACCGGTGTCGATGAGTCCGACGGTGACGCCGGCGCCGGTGGAGTACTTCCACGCCTTGGTGATGTCCAGCATCACGTTGCCGGGGGAGGCCTGCGTGACGTCGGGCGTCGCAACGGTCAGCGGGTCTGCGCAGGTGTTCTGCTGCTTCATCTCCTGGTCGGGACCGGGAGTGTCGTCCGGCGGGAGGGCGGCAGGGTCGACGCCGGGCGGCGCGATGGCGACCGCCGCCGCGGGCATCATCACGTTGGCGCCGAGCAGCACGGCGGCCAGTGCCGCCGCGGAAGTGGTCCGCGCGCCGCGGGTCAGCCGGTCCATCAGTGATAGCGGATGTATTGCAGGATGCCGAGCGCCCACGCGGCGAACGGAATCACCAAGGCCAACAAGATGTATTCGGTGTATTCGACGATTTTGCGCACCGGTGGTGAGAACACCCGGGGCGGCACCACGGTCGCTGCAGCCAGGCCGAGCGCCGCGATGCCGAGGGCCACGCCGGCCGCGATGAGCGTCATGGTGGTGTCGTCCGGCGCGGCGTGCAGCCCATACTTCGCGGCGGCACCGAGCAGACCGGCGACGGCAATGGCGACCAGGATGATCGCGTGTCGCCGATCTCGAAATGCCCTGGCGCGCAATATGAGAATGGCGGCGACCGCGCCGAGCACCACCAGCTGCGCCCACTCGCGCTCGCCGTACGGCGTCACCGCAACCCATGCAGCGGGCACGGCCAACGCGGCGACGCCGAGCAGCACGCCCGTCAGCACCGTGTTGGACTTGCGCGCGGCCGCCGCAACCTGTTCGCCGGTGAGGGTGACGTCGGAGGGCGGACCGTCCTCGACCGGTGAGACCGTGTCTTCGGGTTGGCCTGCAGCACGGGCGAAGATGTCGCGGCCGGTGATCGAGCCGAATGTCTGTCGAGGAACGTTCGCCATCCGCAGCGCGATCGTCGGCGCGGCGGACACCGCGACGAGGACCGCCACCAGCACGGCGACGGCGATCCGGGGTCCCGGCACCTCCCAGTACATCCGCACGAGTGCCACCACGGCGGCGCCGAAGCCCGCGGTGACGATCGCCGCGGCCGCCGTCCAGAAGCGGCCGGTGAACCGCACCAGCAGCCACACCCCCGCGAGCGAGGTGGCGGCGGCGAGGAAGGCGTGCGGCGCGCCGGGCGATCCGCCCGGCGGAATGGTCGCGGCGGCCAAACCGGCGGTGACGAGCGCAGCCCACGCAGCGCCGTCGGTGACGACGCGGCCCGCGCCGACCCGCGCGCCGATCGCGACCGTACCGAGCAGGAGGATCGTGACGGCGGCGAACAGGATCGGCACGAGCAGTGCGCTCTCGTGAGCCCAGCGCAACCGCCACAGCAGCATGCCCGCCACACCGAGCGCAGCACCGATGATCACCACGGCGACCGCCACGGCCGTCTGCGCAGTCACCCGGACGAAGTGAGCGGAGGCGTACTGCGCCAGCGCCGTCGAGACGTTCTCCACCACAGGCCCGTAGCGCTCGGCCCTGCCGGCGGGTACCAGTGCGAGCACATCGCCGTCGACGATGTTGTGACCGGCAAGCGCGACATCCGACGCCAACGCAGTCATACCGGCCGCGCGCGCGAATTCGTATGGAGTGGACGGCAATTCGGGGGCGCCGCGACCGCGCAGCACCTTATTGATAGCGATCACCGTCGGATCGACCAGCGTGTTGAGCGGGGCAGCCGACGGCAGTACGAGGTCGATCTGATGCGAGTCGCCTGCAAGGATCGACACCCGGCACGACGGCGGAACCTCGACGGGGGTCGCGGTGCGGCTGGTCGGCGTGGGTGCCGGTTTGCGGACTGTGGTCACCGGCGGTCCCGCGGTCCGTCGGTGGTGGACGCGAAGTGCTCGGCGATCGCCGCGGTGATCTCGATGAAGCGCCGCCTTGTCAACGGCGACATGTCGGAGGTCACGTCGATCACGCCGCCGGGACGCAGGTGTGAGTCGAACGGAACCTCGACCACGACCTGACCGCGGCTGGCGAACTGCTGCACCAGGATCGACCGGGTGCGCTTGTCGGCGTGGCCGTCGGAGTCGTTGAGCACCACGACGGTGCGGTGCAGAAGACCGGTGTATCCGCGGTTGGCCAGCCACTCCATGGTCTGGCCCGCCGCCGAGGCGCCATCCACCCACGGCGAGGACACCACGATCAGCGCATCGAGATCACGCAGCACCTCCTGTGCGATCGCGGAGTCCATCGTCGAGCCGCAGTCCACGATCGAGATCGTGAAGTGCCGGTCCAGTCGCGCGGTGGCCTCGCGGTAGATGGCCGGGTCGAGCACCCGTCGCCGGGCGGTGCTGGATTCACCGGCGAGCACGAACAGGCCCGCGGAGTTGTTGCCGACCCGGCTGCGAACGTCGGCGAAGGTGTCGAGGTGTTCGTCGGCCGCCAGCTCCCAGTACGAGCCCGCGGCGTTCGGGTCGATGCGGCTGCCGAGCTTGCCGAACGCGGTGTCGGCGTCGATGGCCACCACGCGGTCGTCCTGGCGCAGCTCGGCGAAGATCGAGCCGACACTGGCCGCGACGGTCGTCTTGCCGACGCCGCCCTTGCCGAACACGCCGATCTTGTAGTGGCCGCGCAGCAGAGAACGGATCTTGAGCTCCAGGTCGGCCAGCCGCTGCTCGTCGGGCGACGGTCCGAGGTTGACCAACCCGAACGTGCCGCGATAGATGAAGCGCCGCCAGCCTTTTCGCGGCGGCATCTTCTTGGAGGGCACGAGCTCGCTGGTGCGAATACTGTCGACATAGGAGTAGCCGGTCGCCGGCGGCGCGGCGGCCGGGGCGACGGCCCAGTTGGGCGAGGACGACGGCTGCGACGACCAGTCCTGGCCGGCCGGCCGCGGCGACCGCTCCCGCTCGCGCTGGTTCTCCTGCTGCCAGCCAGGCGGCGCCGGACGGGCGCCGGACGGCGGCATCACCCGGGTGGCCTCGGCCTCCGTCGCTTCCCGCGGCCTGCCGTCGGGCTGACCGGTCGCGCCCGTCTCGGTCGGGCGCGGTGGCGGCGGCGGCCCCTGGCGGAATCCGCCGGGCGGTATCCGCTGAGGTCCGGTATGCGTGCGGGTGGAATCGGGCGTCCAACGCGCGCGGCGGTCATCGGGGCCGGTCGGCCTGCCCGGCTCGTCCGGCGCCCGGCGAACGGCGTCGTCTGCCGCTCGACGGCCTTCACCGTCGGGACCCGTCGGCCTTGGCCCGTCGTCGACTCCGTTGCGGAAAGGAGCATCTTCCTGCCCTGCGGACGAGGGTGGCTCGGGCGGTCGGCCCGCGGGCGCGTCGCCTGAATCCGACGGCGGTGAAAGATGTTCCCGCAGAAAGTCATCGCGATCGGTCACGGGGCCAGTCCTGACTGCGTGTCCATGGTCTCCTCCGGTGAATGTCGTGGTCTGCGGGCGAGCATCTGGCTCATTGCGGTTTGTTCGCCTGGGTGAGCGGGGCAGCTTCCGCAGGAGCTGCCAGGGTGTCGTGCTGCGTCATCGCGTCGGTGCGGCTGAGCGCCGGTCCGGGGGCGAACACCCGGATCAACGGCCACGGCGCCTGTCGCGCCATGGGCGGTGAGACGCCCAGTGCCCGCAGCGTGTCGTCCTCCAGCGAGATTCCGTACCGCACGCCTTGGTCGCTGATCCACCACATTGACTCGCGGCTGGTGGCGTCCGGCGCCGCACCGGTGGTCATCACGATGTTGGTCGCCCCCGGGGACATATATACCTGGTCGGCCTCGGTGCTGGTGGGTGTCCGGTCATTCTTGACCAGGCTCAGCAACCGGTTGTCCGACCCGATGGGGATGGGCAGACCCTTGCCGGACAGCACGACGGTCTCCGAGGAACGGTCGGTCGACCCCTTCGACCAGTTCAGGCACGTGACCGGGTTGGCCGCGGTGTCGACGAGCTCGAGCCGGGTGGTGGGGTAGTAGTCGACGGGAAGAGTCTCGACGACGGGAACGCTGGCCAGCCGGTCCGGAGCCACCACAACGGGCAGCTCGTCGCCGAACGAGTTGGCCGACCGCAACAGCGACGCGACGAACGGCGAGATGGGCTGGACGCCATTGCGCAGCAGTACGTAGAACTCGTCGGCGCCGGTCTGCAGATCGCGCACCGAAAGCACCGAACCCACCACGGCGCCCGGTTCCACGTTGAACTGCGACGGCGTGCCCGCCCCGGGGATGACCGGGCTGTCGAGCGGCTCGGTCGCGGGCAGCGCGTCGAACAGCGGCGTCGAGATCTTCACCGGTTGCGGTGCGTCGGTGTCGACCCCCAGCGCCAGGCTGACCGCCTTGTTCGACAGGTCGATCTCGGACCGCTGACCGTTCCAGACGACGTAGGTCTTGTCGTCGTGCTCGGCGAGCACCGCCTTCGGCGGCTCGAGTGGCAGCGACCGCGACCCCACCGATAGCGGGCCGCCGATGGCGGTGACGACCGGCGCGGCGTTCGGGTTGTCGGGCGCGCTGTCACAGACCGTCCACTCCGAGCTGTCGGCCGTGCGCAGCGGCATGGTCGTCGGTGCACCCGCGATGCCGACCGAAGGGCCCTGCGGATACTTCGCGAGTTCGTTGGCCTTGACGAACGTGGGGTTACCGGCCTGGCCCGCGATCAGCCGTGCGCTGACCAAGTTCACCGCCGGGTGCAGCCGTCCGTCGACGAGGACGAAGATCGCGCCGGTGTCGCGGTCGGCGAGAATCGACGACTGTCCCACCTGCCCCGCCGGCTTGAACCAGGACAGGACGAACATCAACGCGACGGCCAGGAGCGCGAAGATGAAGCCGAGAATCAGCGATGCGCGCTGGCGCTGCACCGGGTCGAACTCCATTCGCACACCGTGGTGCGACAGCGCAGCGGCATTTCGCCGGTTCCAGAAAAAGTGCGCCGACACCTGAAGTCCACTGGCCAGATTCAAAGCCATGACTCAATACCTTACTTGCGGGTCCGGTCCCGGCGAGCCGCAGATTCTCTGGAGCAAGATGTCTTTCATCGGTGCAATTGTTTGCGTTTGCTGAAACGGATGTCGTCGCGCCCTAAACCGGCGCCTTGGCCGCTTGGAGCAAGTTGGTCAGGTCGTGCCGCAGCGCCTCGGGGGACGTGGGCCACACGCTCGTCCAGCGAGTGCCGTCGGGGCCGTTCGTGTAGCTGATGGTGATGCGCCCGAGCTCGGAGTCGATCACCGAGATCACCTCGGGGTGCACGTGTGGTTTGATGCCGTGGTCGATCACGGTGACGACCGCCATCGCGGATTCGTCCAGCCGGGCGGCGGCCGACAAGACCGCGACCTGGTCGGGCGACAGCCCAAGCCGGGTCAGTGCGGACGCGACGACGGGCTGGCCCTTGCCGAGGGTGCCGGTGAGTGCCTCCTCCAATGCCGCACTGGGCAAGTTGAACCCGGAAATCGCGGCGGGCTGTCCCGCGGAGAACGCGTGCAGCACCGTGTCGCAGATCAACTCGACCTTGGCGTCGGTTCGCCCGGCCTCGCCAAGCGGAGCGAGCACCACCTGGTCGTCGCTGCGGGCGATCATGGCGAGCCAGCGGTCGCGCTGGCAGATCGACATCGTGCGTTCCTCTACGAGCGCAGGCGGATCCTCGCCTTCTGGCACGCGGCCGTCGAAGGGCCGGGGGCGGCGGATGACGACCATGACTTCCCGCTGGGGCCTGCCCACCACGGCCATCCAGTCGCGCACCGACTCGTCGACCCGACCGTGGTCGTCGATCACCCCTGCCGCCGCGAGTGAGGCGTACTCGGCGGTCTGCCGCAACGGAACCTCACCGACATCGGTTGCGACGGTGCCGCCGCCGTCGATCGACGGCACGAAGGGTCGAAGCCGCAGTGCGGTCGGCATCTTCTCGATCCCGAGCAGGGCCTGCAGCAGCCAGATGCCCGACGGAGTCGTCGTCAAGTCAGCCATACGTTGTACTTTCTTTTGCCTCAACATGTTTCAGGGGAGGCCAACCGCCGGTCGGCCTCCCCTGACTCAGCGGTCGCGCCGCGTCAGCCCAGTCCCATCGACTTGGCCGCGGCCAAGTCGGTGTGGATCATGGACTCGAGCACGTGGTTGATGACCTGGCACTGGTGATTCAATGTCTGTTCGCAGCCGTCGATGCCGCTGTTGACCATCATCTGCGACTCTTCGAACGAAATGCCGCCTGCGCCTTGTAGTTCCTCGCGGACGCTGGTGAGCGCATTGAGCGCCTGATGCCTGATGTCCTCGAGAAGCCCTCTTGTGACGCCGACGGAGTGGATCAGGTCCGGAATCGCTGCCGGGTTGTATTCGAACATTTGTCAGTTCCTCTCAGTTCAGCTGTGGTTGGTGATGGCGGAGATCGCAGCGCGCGACTGCTCTTCCTGCTGCTCGAAGGTGTCGGCGGCGGCGCGCAGCGCGTGGATCAGCTCGCCCCACGTGGTGGTCAGCCTGATGGTGGAGTCGTTGATTTCCTGAGATGCGTTCACGTTCGCCATCGACGCAAGGCCCTGCCAGATGCCCGGTGCGTTCGCATCGTTCGTGTGGCCCATGTAGTTGTGCATGGCGCCTTCGGCTTCGGTTCTGAGATGCTCGAGTTGCGTTGCTACGGCGCGCACCTTGTCGGCGCCGACGAGAATTTTGTCTGCCACGATTTTCCCCTTACGTCAGGTGGTTGCTGGGTTCTGCTAAACGTATTCCGCCCGGGCGGTGGTCATTTCACCAATTCTGCGGTTAATCCTCCCTCCCGGTACGAGGGCCGACCGTCAACTGCATGGTCCTGCCCTCGGCCGAGCCTTCCCTGCCGCGTTCGTCGCGCCCCATGTGTCCGGCAGCGCCCGCTGCGGCCGGTGCGCCGTACAGCCCTCCGGTGCCTGCCCCGGCGGTGGGCTGAACCGAGCTTGCGACTTCTGGTGCCGTCGCACTGCCCGGCGCCCAGCCGGCCGGCAGCTTGGGGGGTCCCGGCGCGTTGAAGCTGCCGGTGGGCCGGGTGAAGCTGGACATAACGCCTGCGCCGCCGCCGATGCCGCCCGCGCCGCCGCCACCTCCGCCGCGCGCAGCGGCGTCCGTGGTCGCGGCCAACGCCGTCTGGTCGAATCCCCCTGCGGCCTTCTCGAGCCCGCTCACGCCTGCGCCGTTCATACCGCTGGACAGTGGTCCGAGCATGCCCATCGCCATCTGGGGGAACTGGCCGAGCATCTGCGGGAACTGCCCCAGCATCTGCGGGATCTGGCCGAACATCTGCGGCAGCTGACCGAGCTGGCTCATCATCTGCGGGGCCATCGACGCCATCGACTGGGCAGGGGCGGCCGCGGTCTGGGCGGACCCCCCTACCGTGCCGGAGGCCTGGCTGATGGTGTTGACGCTCTGTGACATCGCGGCGTTCGCCCCGCCGTCGGCGGCTGCGGCGGCTATCGAACCCGCCTGCGCGGCCATCCCTGCGGGGTTGGCGGTGACCGGTGCCGGTGGCGGCGGGATCCCGAGCTGCATGACGATCGTCGAAACGATGCCTTCGTAGCCGCCCATGTTCGAGGCGTTCGTAGGCCAGAAGAGGTCGAAGTACTCCATGTCGAGCGAGATGATGATCGGGGTGTTCTGCCCGATGATGTTCGTCGCGACGAAACCGGCCTGCGACACCCGGTTGGTTTCACAGACGGGCACCTGGACCATCGCGGCCTTCGCGGTCAGATAGGCCTGCAGAATGGCCGCCGCGGACGCCGCAGACTGCTCCACCCATGCGGCGAGTGCCTCGAGCGCTGCGATGTAGGGGATCGCCGTGGCCATCATCGCCGTGCCGCCCGCGCCGATGAATCCGTTCGCGGCGGTGGCACCCGGTAGTGGCCGCCATCTGAGCGGCCTCGGCCATCAGGGCTGCGGCGAGCACGTCGTAGGCAATCGCGGCTGCCTCGATGCTCGCGCCCTGATCACCGAGCATCAGTTGGCCTGCGTTGACCTCAGGGGGCAACGCGCTCCACTGACCAGCCATCGGTGGCTAGAGGGCAGACGTGATCTGGTTGATGCCTTCGACCGCTTCGTAGGTGGTGCCGCTGGTGCCGATGGCGCCAGCGAACAATCCGCGCATCGCGATGTACTCCGCGAGAATGCCCGACGTGGCGGCTCCACGCGCACACAGGGCGGCGGCGGCGCGCACCGACACGTCGTCGGCGCCCGGCGGCACGACGGCACAGGTGGGCCCGGCTGCGCCTGCTGTCGCGCCCGCCATCGTGGCGGTGCCGCCCACCTCGGAACTTGCCGCCGCGGCCAGGATGGCCGGATCGATGTTAATCAACATGCTGTCTCCCCACTGACGTAGCTGCTGCCTGCAGTCTAAGGCTGGTTCGGACTATCGCCGTGCACTAATTTCCGGATCGCCCCACTGTACCCCTAAGTTTGCGGACCTGCCGGAGACGGTGGAGTCGGGGGGTTACTCCACCCGATCAGGGCCCCTGTTGTACCAGATCTCGTGTAGTACGTCGCTTTGCCAGGACGCTGCGGCTCGGCAAAGATGTCCGCGACGATCTTGCCGGCGTCGCGCCGTCCGTCCAGGATCAGCACCGGTGCAAGCGACGCGCGGAGTTTGCCGAGAACAGAGCTTCCTATCGCCACCTGGTTCCAGTTTGCGACGGCGGTGGCGGCAAAGACGTGCAGTCCGGTGTCCCTGGCGCCTTCGATGTGGGGCCCCAACATCATCAACGGGTTGTCCATCGTCGGCCAGACGCCGGCATCGTCGATGACGACGAAGATCTCGGGTCCGGACCAGAACGTCTTGGTCATCATCTCCTCCTGCGATGTGCCGGGAGGAGGTTGCCGATTCTCGAGTTCAGCAACGAGTTCCTTGATCGCTTCTCTGATGGCGCTCTGCGTGTAGGCGTAATCGCGCAGATGCGGGCCCTGGACGACACCGAGCAGCGTGCGACGCGGGTCGAGGACCAGGATCTGGGCCTCTTCCGGGCGGTAGAGGGACGTGATCGACCGGCACATCACCCGCAGGAAATTGCTTCGGCCGGAGCGGGGGGCGCCCACCGCGATCGCATGCGGGTGATCGGCGATGTCGAGGTAGGCGGGTCCCAGGTCCATCTCCGACAGTCCGAACGGCACGAGGCTGCGACGGGTGACCGGCTGAGCCAGCCGCTGAACCTCTTCGAACGGCACCGACTCGGGCAGCCTGCTGACGGTCGCCGCCTTCTGAATCCCGGAGACCGCGGCGATGAGCGGGCCGATGTCGCGCGTCGCCACCCGGCCTACCGGAGCCGCTCGGCCGGCGACATCAGATCCGGCACGCTCGCCAAGCTCCGGCACACCGACCAACAGATGCATGCCCGCCTTGGTGATCCCGCGGCCCGGCATCCCGCGGGGCACCTTCTTGGCCAGCTGCCGGTCCATCTCCGAGTCGCCAGGGTCGGTCAGCCGCAGCTCGATGCGCTCGGTGGCCAGCGGCTTGAGCGCTTGCTTGAAGCCCTGCAGGTAGCTGGTATGCGAGATCACCACGTGCACGCCATAACTCAGGCTGCGCGCCAACGCCACGATGTGGTCGACGTACTGGGGGTACTCGCTGGCGAACGTCGCCCAGCCGTCGATGACGAGGATGACGTCGCCGCCCGCCACCGGCACCGGCTCGGGCTTCTCGCTGAACTTGCGGCGCCTGACCTCGTCCATGTCCAGCCCGGTCTTGGCGAACACCGCTTCGCGCTCGGCGACGATGCCCTGCACCGAGGCGATGATGCGGCCCACCCCCTCGCGGTCCACCGCAGGGGCGAGGCCCGCCACGTGCGGCAGCCCACCGACGGCGGCGAGGCTCGGGCCGCCCGCGGCGACGCCGTAGAACTGCACGCGCTCGGGCCGGTACATCAGTGCCGCGGTCGTCATCATGGTGGCCAGGGTGGTGGTGACGCCGGACTGCGGGCCGCCGATCACCAAGGCGTTGGCGCCCAACAGGTCCACGAAGTGCACGTCCTGGCGGTGCTGGCGGGGTCGGTCCTCGATACCGACCGGGAACGCCAAGCCGGGCGTCTTGCCGTAGTCGACATCCCACGGCTTGCCGCGCACCAGCCGGACCAACTCGTCGGCGGTCGCCGGCTTCTCCAGCGGCGGAAGCCAGAGCTTGCGCGGTGGGCGGGCCCCTGTCGCCTTCAGCGACTCCACGATCGTGTCGACCACGGTCGGCGGCAGCTCGCCGGGCGCCAGCGGCATGGGCGTCTGCTCCTGCACAGGTGCGGGCTCATAGCCGTTCGTCTCGGGAGGGGCCAGCATTCCGTCGTCGTCGGGCACCTCGGTCGCGGTGAACGATCGCGGAGTGAACCAGGTGCCCGCGGCGGCCACCGGCGCGGGCCCGCCGTCTTCGGGTGGCGGCACGAACGGCGGCGAGGAGTAGAACGCGCGGAACTCGCGCGGCGGGCGTTGACCCTCGCGGAGGTAGCCCGTGCCCTCCTTGCCCTTCTCCGGCAGGTGAGCGGCGATCGACGAACCGATGGCCTCGCGCGAGTCTTCCTCGGTGCCGGTGCGCAGAGCCATGAAGAAGCCGATGAGGCTGCGGATCTTCATCAACCGGTGCGCGTCGACGGTCTGGCCCGCCAACTGCAGGAAGACGTGCATCGACCGGCCCTGCCGCACGATGCGCCAGCACAGGTCGACGAACTGGGCGCCCAGCTCGCTGCGGAACAGCTCCTGATACTCGTCGATGATCACCACCAGACCCGGCACGGGTTCCAGCGACGGGTCGACCATCCGCTTCTCGTTGTAGACGTTGAGGTCTTTGCAGTTGGTCGCCGCACACAGTGCGCCGCGCCGGTCCAGCTCGCCCTCGAGCGCCTCGAGCATGCGCTCGACGAGATGCATCTCGTCGCCGAGGTTGCTGACGCTGGCGACGACATGCGGAAACCGTTCCAGCACAATGCCTGCGGACTTCATCTTCCAGTCCAGGAAGGCCACGTTCACCGTCTCGGGCGAATGGGTCAGCGCCAGCGAGGTGACCTCGGTGATGATCGTCTCGGACTTACCGGAACCCGAGAAGCCGATCAGCACGGAGTGCATGCCCATCCCGTACTGGGAGGTCTCCTTGAGGTCGAGTTCGACGACTTCACCAGTCGGATCGAGGCCGATCGGGAAACGCATCCACAGCCGGTTCTGGGTGCGGCGCGCCGACCAGAGCCGATCCACGTCGAGTTTGCGCGCATCGCGAATGCCCAAGACTTCCAACAGGTCTCGGGCCGGACCGTCGGATGTGACGGCGGTGGCCGCGCCCACCGGACGCCAGGGAGCCAGGGTGCGCGCGAACCGCTCGGCCTCGGAGATGCTCATGGAGTCGGCGACGGCGTAGAAGGCGTTGTCGAGTTCCTCTGGCAGCGACGTCACCGGTAGCCCACCCCCACCCGCTTGCGCAGCACACCGTCGGACAGCCGGTAGGTGGTATCGGGATCGAAGCCGACGCCGACGCCGACCTCGGGAGCCAGCCGCAGGAAGCACACCCGGCCGACGCCGCGCTTGCCGGTGGCGCCCGCCCAGTCCTCCGCAGCGCCGCAGTTGTCGTCGACGATCACCCACAGCGGCGGCGCCGACGGATCCGGTCCGCCGTGCAGCCCGCTTGCAGGCGGCGTCCACTCCTTGCGATCGAGCAGGTCGTCTCCTGCGAAGGCCTCCAGATCGGCCGGCGAGCTGAACACCAGCCTGCGTTCGCCGCAGCCGTCGCGGGCATCGGGATGCTGGCAGTGCGGGAGCCACTTCACCCAGTCCCAGCGGTCGGGCGCCGACGTGACGATCATGATCTGCAGGTCCGACGGGCTGTGGAAGGCGGCCAGCTGGCAGATCATCGATCTGGAGATGCCGCGCACGGCGTCCATCTCACCGACCAGCGAGATGCCGGGGTTGCGCTCCAACCACAGCACCCGGGCCATGCCGCGGACGTGGCGCTGCTCGAGCAGGAACTTGCGAAGCGCGTGCCCCGTCGCGGGCTCGATCTTGGATGCCGCCGCGATCTGGGGCTTGTCGATCGTCATCGCAAGCTCGACGCGTCCGGTGCCCAGCCGCACGACGCCGAACTCGGGGTCGCCGGGGCGGCGCTCCCACATGCGGGGTGAGCCGGCGACGCTGATCAATTCCGATGGCGCCCAATGGCTGTGCTCGCGATGCTCCCACTGCTTGCGCGCCGCGCCCTGCACCTCGTCGCGCACCTCGTCCAGGCGCGCGAAGTACTCCCGGCGGTACTGCTCGAGTTGACTCCACGGCATCTTCTGGGCGGCCCCGCGTCCGCGAAACAGCATTCCGCCCATGCTCATCAGCATGATCAGCGGAAAGATAGCAAACCCGGTAGCAAGCGATCGCTGACCGGAAACGTACATCGCGATGATGAAACCGAGGACGCCGACGATGAGCCCGATCGGCAGCACGATGCCCCAGATACTGCGGGGCGGCGGGACCGGCGCGGCGATCGGCGGCTCAACCGCGATCTTGCCCCCACCGGCCTCGGGAGGTGGCACACGCGGTGGTGGCACGAAGGGGCGGGTGGTCACGTGGTAACCCTAACCGAGATCCGAACCCGAGCAGGTCGGCAACTTCTCGCAGGCCATCAGCGGCTGGCCTTCCAGGATTCTTGAGCAACCACATTGGCCCTAGCAAGCAAATCGTTGAGCTTCTCCTCGAGTGCGAGGTGGGTGAGCCTGCCCGGCACCGACTCGTCGATGGAAAGGCTGAGCAGGCGGCCGTCCGGGCCGAGTTGGATGCGAATATCGCCATCGGGGTCCATGGCGTCGGTGCGAAGCGCGGCAAGCCGGTCCAGAATCGACGTCAGCTCGTCGTAGGTTGCCGCCAGTTCGGCCTGGCTGTATTTGACCTTGCCTGCGTCGTCGAGCTCGTCGAAGCCGGTCACGAACGCTCATCATTCAACGGCGCCAACGTGATTCGCCTCAGGACCGGGCCGGGAGGCGGGTCGTCGTCGGAGTCGGCGCGGGTCCGCGACGCCTCGGCGGCCGCCGCTGTGCGGTCTGAGACCCTGCCGGTCACCGGCTCGGTGTGCGGCTGAGGTGGCGTGACGACCTTCTTGTCCGCTGGCACCCTGTCGGGTCCGCCGTCGCCGCCCTGGCCATGCGGCATCATCCCGCCCATCGGCATTCCCATCGGCATTCCGCCCATCGCACTGCCGCCCGCGGGTGCGGGCGTCGTCGGAGGGGGCGCGGCCCCCGAGGGCATAGCCGGCGGTGTGTGCGAGGTCGACGGGGTGACGGGTGGTCCGAGCGCGCCTGCCGGATGCGTGGCGCCGCCGCCGCCACCCGCTCCGCCACCGCCCTTGGCCTCAGACAGCTCGTCGGTGTCGAGGTCGCCGCCGTACTTGGACAGCTCCGCGTCGGGCTCCTTCTTCGATGCCAGCCCGGACATCCCTTGCGTTGCGGCCTGCGCCAGGCCCTGACCGGACTGCATGAGAGCCTGCGGGACCTGGCCGGCCATTCCTGCCATTCCGCCCGCCATACCTCCGATGGCGCCGAGCGCGGAGGGCAGCATCTGCGCCAGCTGGCCCGCGCCCTCACCCGCTTGGCCTGCCTGGCCGGCTTCGACGGCTCCTGCCTTGGCCAGTTGCGCCTGCGCGGGCGCTGCCGCAGCTTGGCCGCCGGACGCTGCGCCCGCTCCGGCCGGGACGCCACCACCGCCGGACCCGCCTGCGCCTTGCGTCTGCGGCGCACCCGCGCCCTTGGGCGCCGTGGTCGTCTCGGTCACACCCGCGTACCGCGTCGCCTCTGCGCGGGCGCGCCCGTCGAGCATGCCGAGGTCGGTATTTGCCTGAGACGCGGCAATCGGATTCTTCGCGGCCAGCGCCTGATTCAGCCGGTCCCTGGTGTCCATGAAGTCCTGCGGCTTCGGGGTCGCAGACACCGTCTGGCTGTAGTCGTCGGTGTGCTTGCGGGCCTCGTCGCCGAGTTCGAGCCAGCGGTCCGAGATCGTGTTGAGATTGGCGACGTACTCATTGAGACGGCCGGCGAGTGCCTCCGTGCCGACGGGACTGTCCCAGTAGTCGGGCACCGACGCGGCCACCTCGCGCACGGTGATCGCCACCGCGTCGATCGCGGACCCGTTGTTCGTCGCGGTGGTGGCGAAATCGACTCCCCTGGAAGCGGATCCGTTGTGGATCTGCTGCGAGAACAGCTCCCCGGCGATCGGAGGCAGGGGCGGAAGAGGTAGCCGCACGTCGGGCGCCAGCGGAGGAACCGGGTCCAACGTGCTCAGTGCGCCGTCATCCAAGGCGTTCGCCTGGATGTTCAGGGAGTCGAGATTCGCTTTGTTGATCTCCTCCTGCGTGGCGAATTTCGCGGCGATCAGCAGCAGGTGGAAGGCGGCCGTGTGCAGGCTCGCCACCTGGGCCGTCGTCGACGCCAGCAGTGCAGTCGAAGCCGCATCGAGCCGGCCGGAGGCGCCGAACGATGTGCCGTCCGCGGCAAGCGGCGCAAGCTCGGCAGGCTTGAGGGCCTGCAGCCGCCCCGCGGCGGTTTCGAGCCGCTGAGCCGCGAATATCAGCCCGAGAACGTTGACCTTCATCGGCGACCTAGAGCTCGTTCAGCCTTCGTTCGGCGGCGACGAGGTCCTGTTCGGTCGGCATGTCGTCCACAGGAATCGACCTCCCCTCCAGCTCGGCACGGATCACCAGCTGCCCCTTCAGATACGCGACATCGTTACACGCCATGATGCCCTGCGCGATCTCGATGGCGGGCCGCCGCATGGCGGCGGGCTCGATCTGCACGCCGAGGGTGTTACCGGCGAGTGCGACCCGGACAAAGATCGTGTTGTCCGGTGTCGCGGCGGTGAAGGACTGCTCAGTCAAGGCGGAGCTCCGCGGCGTTGACCTCTTCCTGATCGCTGAATCGCGCCGCGATGGAGCGCAGGTTGTCGGCCGCGGCGCGGTGCGCAGCCTCGTGGTCGGCGAAGGCCGCATCGCGGCGCTGCACGACCTCGTTGGCCGCCGCCTTGAACTGGTGCATGATCGGCCCGTGCGTGGCCACGGAAGCCAGGATGTCCGATCCCGCGTTGCGGGCGACGGCGATCTCGTCGGCGACGCTGTCGTGCCGCGAGGCGACCTCGGTGATCAGTGACGGGGTGATGCGGATGCTTGTCATGAGTGCTCCTACAGAAGGCGGGCGGGCCGGGTCTGGGCGGGACCGTCTTCGGGTGGCTCTCGGTCGGCGGGCGGCCGCCGCGGCTCGGTAGGACGGTCGTCATCGTCGTCTTCGTCGGGGTCGCCCTCGGTCTCCGACCCGGTCTCGCCGCTCTCGCCTGCCTCATCGGATGTCGGCGCGTGGTCGACGCGGTCTTCGGCGAGGTCGGCTTCGCCGCCGCGCTCGAGCAGCCCGGACGCCAGGCCGGCCAGCGGGGTCGCGGCTCCCGCCAAGCCGCCTGCGCCCTGAGCGGGGGCGGTCGCGGCGCCCTGAGCCGCCTGGGGCAACGCGCCGAGCGCAGATCCGACCGCTGGCAGCAATCCCGCGCCCTGGTCGGCCATCGGCATGCCGGGTGAGGCTGCGACGGGCGAGGCGTCCTGTTCGCGCTCGGAGCCGGGGAGCAGGTATCCGCTGCCGAGTGCACGGGTGAGCCTCGCGTGGTCTTCGTCGGTCAGGGCCCCGGTGTCGACGATGTCCTGGATCTCGGCGATCTTGCCGCGCAGAAATATCAGGAACTGCCGCTCGCCCGCGGGCGTATCGAGCGCCGCGACCGGATTGTTGATGGCCTCGATCAGCTGCCGCTGAATGTCTTGCAGCGTGCCGCGACCGGACACCGTCACCGCGTGGGCGGACAGGATCGCCTCGGTGAGTTGAATTTCCGCAGAACGCATTTCGGAGTAGTCGTTGCTCAGCTCGGCCTGCAGCGTGCGGACCGCGTCTGCGGCCGCGCCGGATTGTGCGGTGTCGACAGAAGGCTGTGTCACAGCAGCCCGCCGCCGAGGTTGTCCACAAGGTCGGGCCGCGGCGCGAATTCGTTCGGCAACGTCGGGCGCCCTGCGCCGTCGAACAGCTCCTGGGCGTGCGACAGCGCCGTCAGCACGGTGCTGACCTGCCCGAGCAGCCATCCGTCCACGTCGGCCCCTTCCGTCGCCAGCCAGCCTAACCCGCAGTACGGAGGCCTTTCTGCGGCAATTTCACGGTCGAGAGCAAACTGGGTGCCGGCGTCAGAGGTTGAGCCCGATCAGGCGTCGAGGTCCTGCTCGACGAGCTCGGCGACCTTCTTGAGCGTCGCTTCGTCGTCGGACTGCACCGTGACCTGGACGCCGTTGCCTGCGCCAAGCGTCATGATCATCAGGGCCGAGCCTGCGTCGACGGGCTCGCCGCCGTCCATCGAAAGCGTCACGGGTACACCGGCGTTGACGACGGCCTCGGCGATGATCGCCGCGGGGCGGGCGTGCAGGCCGATCGCCGATCCGACGGTGACGGTCTTCTCGGGCATGGGATTCTCCTCGTTGTCGTTGGGTTGATTGTGCGGATCAGGCGGTCGCCAGCGCGGGTGTTTCGTCGACCTTGGCGCTGGGTGTCGCGAACTGCTTGGCGGCGATGACGGCCAGCGCGCCTGCCGCTGTACCGATCGGATCGCGATGATGAACCAGAGCAGGTTGCCGATGGCGAAGAACACGAAGATGCCACCGTGCGGCGCCCGCGACGTCACGCCGAAGGCCATGCACAGCGCGCCGGTGATCGCGCCGCCGAACATCATCGACGGAATGACACGGAACGGGTCGGCCGCCGCGAACGGGATCGCCCCTTCGGAGATGAAGCAGGCGCCGAGAAGCACAGCAGCCCTGCCGTTCTCCCGCTCCGGCTCGCTGAACAGCTGGGGCCGAACGAACGTCGCGACGGCCATCGCGAGCGGCGGCACCATGCCTGCGGCCATCACCGTGCCCATGATCTCGAACGACGCCGTGGTGGCCGCGGTGAGCCCGGCCGTCGCGAACGCGTAGGCAGCCTTGTTGACCGGACCGCCGAGGTCGAAACACATCATCAGGCCGAGGATGACGCCGAGCAGAACCGCCGAGGTCCCCGACATTCCGCTGAGCCAGTTGGTCAAGCCGGAAGTGAGAGCGGCCAGCGGGCGACCGAGCAGCATGAACATCAGGATGCCGACGATGAACGAGGCGACGAGCGGGATGATGACCACCGGCATCAGACCCCGGAACCATCGCGGCACCGCCCATTTGCTGATCCACAGCGCAGCGAAACCGGCGATCAGGCCGCCGACGATGCCGCCGATAAATCCGGCACCGACGAATACGGCGACCGCGCCAGCGGTGAAGCCCGGTGCGATTCCGGGGCGGTCGGCGATAGCGAAGGCAGATGTAGCCGGCGAGCGCAGGCACCAAGAAGCCGAAGGCGAGCCCGCCGAGGCTGAACAGCACCGCACCGAGATACTGCGAGAATCCGCCGGGAGGCAGGTTCCACAGCGAGTTGCTCAGCGCGTACATGTGCGCGTACGAGTCGGTTCCCCCGTCGGGCTTGTTGGCGATCTCGTAGCCGCCGAACAGGAAGCCGAGTGCGATCAGCAGACCACCGGCCGCGACGAATGGAATCATGTAGCTCACACCGGTGAGCAGGATCTGCCGGGTGCGGGTGCCCCAGCCGACACCACCGGCGGGCGCGGCGCCTCCGGCGGGCGCGTTGGCACCCGAGCCCTCGACGCGGGCGGCGTTCGGATTGTCCGCGGCGGCAAGCGCTTCGGCGACCATCTTGGCCGGCTCGTTGATCGCCCGCTTGACTCCGGACGCGATGACCGGCTTGCCCGCGAAGCGGCCCTTGTCCTTCACACCGACATCGGTGGCGAAGATGACGGCGGCGGCGCCGGCGATCGTCGACGGATCGAGCGGCGTGCTTCCCGACGAGCCCTGCGTCTCGACGTGCAGCGTCACCCCGGCCTCCTTTGCCGCGGCGACGAGCGAGTCGGCGGCCATATAGGTGTGGGCGATCCCTGTCGGGCAGGCGGTGATCGCCACCAAGGTCTTCGGCGCGTCGGCGGCCGGCGTCTCGGCAGGGGCCGCGGGCTTGGGCTTCTCGCCGGGATTGAGCACCTCGTCCACGAGTCCGACGACCTCGTCGGCCGACCTCGCGTCGCGCAGCGACTGTACGAACTCCTTGCGCACCAGCGCGCGGGCCAGGCTCGACAGCAGCTTCATGTGATCGGCGCCGCCTGCTTCGGGGGCCGCGATCAGGAACGCGAGGTCGGCGGGGCCGTCGGGGGCGCCGAAGTCGACGGGCGGCTGTAACCGCGCGAACCCGATCGAGGCCGTGTCGACGTGCGGCGAGCGGCAGTGCGGAATCGCGATGCCGCCGGGCAGCCCGGTCGCCGACTGCTCTTCGCGGGCCGTCGCCGCGGCGATCAGTCCCTCGGCGTCGCTGGTGCGTCCTGCGTCGGCGAGACTGCCGACGAGACGCGCGATCACGGCCTGCTTGTCGGCGCCCGCGTCGACGTCGAGCAGAACCAGGTCGGCGTCGATGATGGGCCGGGAATCGGTACTTGTCATGGCGATACCTTCGGTTGGTTGTTACGAACTGGCAGGGTTGGTCACGGGCGAGATCGACGTCACCCGAACGGCATTCAGGTCGATCTCGGCGGGGGTGGGCAGGGCGGATCCCGGCAGCGCGGCCGCGGCGCTGCCGTATGCGACCGCCATCTGCAGGCGTTGCGGCGGCTCGGCACCGCCGACGTCGGCGCGGAGGTAGCCTGCGAGGCTGGCGTCGCCCGCGCCGACGGTGCTGCGCGGAACGATCGGCGGCGGAGTGGCCAGCCAGCTGCCGGTGTCATTGACCAGCACGGCGCCCGCGGCGCCGAGGGTGGCCAGCACGGCGCCGACGCCACGGTCGACGAGTCGTCGGGCCGCCGACACCACGGGTTCGGGGTCGCCCTGGGCGACGGCTGCTTCGAGGGCCTGCGGGGAGAAGCCGATGACCCCGGCGAGTTCCTCGGCGTTGGGCTTGATGAGGTCGGGCGCCGCGCGGTCGAATCCCTCGACGAGGGCTGCGAGCGGACGATCGGAGGTGTCGATCGCGACCTTGCAACGGTAGGGGGCGAGCAAGGCGACGACGTCGGCATACCAGCCGTCCGGCATGCCCGGCGGAAGCGACCCCGACATCACCACCCAGGTGGCGTGCTCGGCGCTGCCGACGACCGACCGGGTCAGCGCGTCGATCGCGGCATCATCCAATCGGGCGCCGGGCTCGTTGATCTTCGTTGTGGTGCCGTCTATTTCGGTGATCGCGATGTTCGTCCGCACCGGCGCCGTTACCGGGACGCAGCGGAACGGCACCCCACTGCTTTGCAGGGCGGTCACCATCGGATCGGTTCCCGACGCGGGCAGCAGTGCCACGGCGTCCACGCCTGCGAGGGACAGTGCGCGCGCGACGTTGACGCCCTTGCCGCCGGGTTCGGTGGTCACCGAGCTGACCCGGTGCACGGATCCGCGGGTGAGCGGCGTCGCGAGCGTGACGGTGCGGTCGAGGCTCGGGTTCGGTGTGACGGTGACGATCATGCGACGACCACTTCGATGCCCTGCTCGGTGAGTTGGTCGCGGTAGGCGTTGCTGAGTTCGGAGTCTGTGATCAGCGCGTCGACGCGGGACAGCGGCGCAAAGCTGACGAAGTCCTCGCGGCCGACCTTCGACGAATCCGCCACCACCACAACGTAGTTGGCGCTCGCGATCATCGCCCGCTTGACGGCGGCCTCGTCACTGTCGGGGGTGGAAAGGCCGTGCCTGACGCTGATGCCGTTGGTGCCGATGAAGGCAATGTCGACGCGCAGCGTGTCCAGCACGCGCAGCACCTGGTCACCGACGGCGGCCTGGGTGAGTCCACGAACACGTCCGCCGAGCAGTTGGAGGGAGATCGACGGCACGCCCGCCAGGCGCGCGGCGATGGGCACCGAGTTCGTCACGACGTTCAGCTCGCGGTCGGACGGCAGTGCGGCCGCAATCCGGCCGGTGGTGGTTCCTGCGTCGAGCAGGACGCTGGCCCCGCTGAGCGGGACGAACTCGGCCGCGGCCGCGGCGATGGCGTCCTTGTGTTCGGCCCGGGTGTTCTCACGCTCGCCGACGCCCGGCTCGACCAGTCGCAGCGCCCGGACGGGAACGGCACCGCCGTGCACCCGACGCACCAGCCCCGCGCGGTCCAGCACCGCCAGGTCGCGGCGGACCGTCTCGGTGGTGACGTCGTAGGTCTCGGCGAGTTCGGCGACCGAGGCGCGACCCTGGCTGATCACCAGCGAGGCGATCGCCTGTTGACGCTCTTCGGCGTACATAGTGCTCCGTTTGTGTGGATATTGGCCCGAATGAATGTTGATATCTGTTGTTTTACTCTTGAACATGTTGACTTGTCAATGGTTCGTTTGTAACCTGCTTCATATGACCGCCTCATCGCCGCTCACGTCACTGCCATCCGATCGCGACCCCGCTCCGGCGGCAGGCGCGGTTCTGCAAGGTGTCCCTGTGGTCGCCGGGATCCAGTACGGGCCGGTGATCCGGCCCGGGCGCCTTCCGGAGATCGACGACGCGGATATGGCACCCGAGGTCGCAGAGGAGGAGCGTCCGGCGGAGGCGGCCCGGTTCACGACGGCGGCCAACACGGTCGCCACCCGGCTGCGCGACCGCGCGGCGCATGCGACCGGCGCGGCATCGGAAGTGCTTGCCGCGACGGCCACGCTGGCGCAGGACCGCGCGTGGCTGGGCGCCGCCGAGAAGCTCATCAACGCGGGCGCCCCCGCCGCGCGCGCCGTCGTGGCGGCCGTCGACCAGTTCGTCGACCTCTTCACTCAGCTGGGCGGCTTGATGGCCGAGCGCGTCACGGACCTACGGGACATCCGCGACCGCGTCATCGCCGAGCTCAGCGGGCTGCCGGAGCCGGGTGTCCCGCTGCCCGACGTGCCGTCGGTGCTACTGGCCGAGGATCTCGCCCCTGCCGACACCGCAGGCCTCGACCCATCGCTCGTCATCGCTCTGGCCACCACGCTGGGCGGTCCGACCAGCCACACCGCGATCATCGCCCGCCAACTCGGGCTGCCCTGCGTGGTGGCCGTCGACGGACTCGACGCGGTCGGTACCGGCGCCATGGTCCTCGTCGACGGCACCCGAGGCACCGTGACAGTCGCACCCGATCCGGCCGTCGCCGCCGACGCCGTGGCCGCCGCCAAGCGTGAGGCCGAACTGGCGGCGGGCTGGGCCGGGCCCGGCGCGACCTCCGACGGGCACGCCGTCGCGGTGCTCGCCAACGTCCAGGACGGCGCCGCCGCCCGAAGCGCCCGCGAAACGCCTGCCGAGGGCGTCGGGTTGTTCCGAACCGAACTGTGCTTTCTCAACCGCGACACCGAGCCGACCGTCGACGAGCAGGCCCAGATCTACGGCGAGGTGCTGGAGGCGTTCTCGGGACACAAGGTGGTCGTCAGGACGCTGGACGCCGGCTCGGACAAGCCGTTGAAGTTCGCCGGTCACCCCGAGGAGGCGAACCCTGCGCTCGGCGTTCGGGGCATCCGGATCGCGCAGGGAAACCCCGGGCTGCTGGAGCGGCAGCTGGACGCCATTGCCGCCGCGGCCGAGAGCACCGGCAACGCGCCATGGGTGATGGCACCGATGATCGCCACCGCCGACGAGGCCGAACACTTTGCCGCGCAGGTCCGTTCGCGGGGCCTCACGCCTGGCGTGATGATCGAGGTGCCGTCCGCCGCGCTGCTGGCCGACCGGATTTTGGACCACGTCGACTTCCTGTCGATCGGCACCAACGATCTCGCCCAGTACACGATGGCCGCCGACCGGATGTCGGCCGATCTGGCCATGCTGACCGATCCGTGGCAGCCCGCGGTCCTCGCACTGGTCGCGATGACGGTCCGGGCGGGCGCGGCCGTTGGCAAGCCGGTCGGCGTATGCGGCGAAGCGGCGGCAGACCCGCTGCTGGCGTGCGTGCTGACCGGCCTCGGCGTGACGTCACTGTCCGCGGCGGCAGCGGCGGTGACCGGCGTCGGCGCCAAGCTGTCGCAGGTGACACTGCAGCAGTGCCGCGACGCGGCCGATGCGGTGCTTGCCACGGGGAGTGCGGCCGACGCGCGCGCCGCAGCCATCGCCGTGCTCGCGTGAGGAATTAATCGGACCGCGGTCCGGTTACTCTCGACATGCCTGCTATCACCGCTGACACCCTGACATTGCCGCGGCTATCAGCCCCCGCGGCCTCCGACACCGAGCGGCCCGTCCGCTCGATCACCACCGGCCCGCGCGGCTACGAGGGGGAGGGCTTTCCCGTCGTGCGCGCCTTCGCGGGCGTGAGCTCCGCCGACCTCGACCCGTTCGTGCACATGGACCAGATGGGCGAGGTGGAGTACCAGCCCGGTGAGCCGAGGGGTACGGACTGGCACCCGCACCGCGGCTTCGAAACCGTCACGTACATGATCGACGGCCGCTTCGCGCACCAGGATTCACACGGTGGCGGCGGCCTGATCACCGACGGTGCCACGCAATGGATGACCGCAGGCTCGGGCATTCTGCACATCGAGACGCCGCCGGCCGAGCTCGTCGAGAGCGGCGGCATGTTCCACGGCGTCCAGCTGTGGGTGAACCTGCCGCGCAAGGACAAGTTCGCAACGCCGAAGTACCAGGCGATCGAAGGCAATGAGGTCACGCTGCTGTCGTCCGAGGACGGCGGTGCGCTGGTGCGTGTCATCGCGGGCGACGTCGACGGCCATGGCGGCCCTGGCGCCACCCATACACCGATCACCCTTGCGCACAGCACCATTGAGCCCGATGCCCGGCTGAGCCTGCCGTGGAACCGCGACTTCAACGCGCTGGTGTACGTGCTGTCCGGCCGCGGGATCGTCGGCCCGGTCGGCCACCCGATTCACGAGGGCCAGCTGGCGGTGTTCGGTCCCGGCGACCGGATCACCGTGGCCGCCGAGGAAACACAGGAAAGCCGAAGGCCCGCAATGGAAGTGCTGATCCTCGGCGGTAAGCCGATCCGCGAGCCCGTCGTCGCCTACGGCCCCTTCGTGATGAACTCCAAGTCCGAACTGGTCAAGGCGCTCGAGGACTTCAACGCGGGGAAGTTCGGCACCATCCCGCCGAATGCCTTGATGCCGCACAGGGTTCGCTGACCAACTACCGGTGGGCAGGCTCGACCTCCACCGGGTGCGGATAGACCAGTTCCAGTTCTCCGATCGCGGCCGCGACGGTCACCAACGGCATCGCGGCCGCGATCGCCATTTCGTTTCCACTCGATTCGGCCCGCAGCGCCATCACGAACTCCTCGCCGATCGGCGTCCAGTCCTGGCCGGTGCCCAACGCGCCCGACAGCCGGTTGCGGATCGCGTCCGCGTGGAACTCGATCACCTCGCGAACCCTCGGATAGGTGCCAAGGGGCGGAGGCGTGGGGATGTCCATGATCAGGTCCGCGGCGGCACGCACCCGGGTCGCCCTGTTGAAGGCACGCACGATGGGCCCGCGAAAATCGGTCGTGCCGCCGCCCTCGGAAAGGTATTGGCGCACAGCATCATCGGCCACCCGCGACGACACGAGTGCACGCTGACTCAGCATCGCGAGCTTGTCGGCCATCTGCTCGTAGGAACCGCGGGTGATCCTGCGCACCGCCGCCCCCAGGTACTCCGCGAAGACGTTGCGGGCCGAATCGACCGCCGCCTCCGCCGACGCGGTCGCACCGCGCGGCCACAACAGCAGCGACACCATCATCCCGACGAGCGCGCCGACGGCGACATCTTCGACCCGGATCAGGCCGACGCTCCATCCGGTCGGCACGATCAGGTTGAAGAAGATCAGCACCATCATCGTGAACGCAGCCTGGCCCGCGGTGAACGACGCGATCTCCGGCACGAACGCCGAGCCGAACACCACCACCGGCAGCAGGATCCACAGCACCGCGGGGTCGACGCCGACCACGCTGATCAACACCGCGCCGATGACGAACCCGATGGTGGTGCCGACGACGGCGCGCAGCGTCTTGGTGCCGGTGGTGAGCGCGCTGCTGCGCAGCACCGACAGCGCGCCGAGCACCACCCAGAATCCGTGCTCCACTGGAAACACGTGCGTCACGGCGACGGCGAGCGCTAGGCCGAGGCCGGTGCGCAGCGCGTTGCGCACTGCGACCGACCGCCGACCGAGGAAGCCCGACGTCGCGGACGTGACCGCCGTCGTCGCCGGAACCAGCCGGTCGGTCGCCGTCGTCTGCGGCAGTCGCAGCCCCAGCGCCCTTGCCCACACCGGCCTGGCATCAGCGGCGGCGGCAGCGGCGATCACCCGTCCGGTCGCCCCGATGGTGGCCGCGACGGTCCTGCGGTTCAGCAGCGCGCGTCCGATCGTGACGGCGGCCGCGTCGTCGGGTGCGGCAAGGATCCGTTCGACGTCCTGCCGGTACCGACCTCGCGCGACCGACCGTAGGTGGATGAGCGCGGCCTCCAGATCCGCGCGGTCGGCCGTGCGATCCGCCACCCGGGTCTGCCGGAGAACCGCCGCGGAACACCGCAGCACCCGGATGCCTGGTGCCTGCATGTCCCGCAGCGCCGGGCCCGCCTCGTCGCTGACCCGATCGGCGAGCCATTCGAGGTCCTCCACCACCCGCACGAGGGCACGACTGCCCGCGGACAGCCCGACCGGTCGGAAGTCCGCACCGAGGAAGTTCTCCCGCAGCGCCAGCATCGCGTCCACCACTTCGCTGCGACTGGCCTTGCCCTCGAGGCGGTCGGCCAATGCGGCGACCGCCCTGGCGGCGTGCCTGCGCAACTCTCCGTAATGGCGTGGTGGCAGCACGAAGAGCGAGGCGGGAACGCAGATCGCGAGCGCGATCGCCCAGCCGAACAGCCGTTCGTCGATCGGACCAGGCGGCGTGCACGCGGGCAGCACGAAGGTCAGCAGGGTGGGCCGTTGTCCCGCCGCGATCGTCTCGCTGAGCACACCCGAGAACATGACCGCCACGCCGAGCAGGAACATCAGCGCAACGGCGAGCCACGCGTGCGGCGACACCAGGGTGCCCAGCGTGATGAGGACCGCGCCGTTGATGCCAAGCCCCGCGTAGGCCACCGCGCGGGTCTGCCTGCTGCCGGGAAAGTCCGCAAGCACCATCAGCGCGAAGGATCCGAAGAGCGTGAACAGGGGCGTCTGCGAGTCGCCCGCAACGGCGAAGCTCACGGCGGCCGCCAGCGGGACGACCACCGCCGCCCGCACCGCACGTCGCAGTGCGTCGAACTCGGGATCGCGCTCGCGAATTCGGCCGACCGCCCAGCGCACGACGCCGGCCGGCGGGCTAGTCATCAGTGGGGACGGAAGCGAACCGACCGCTGTCGAGTGCGTCTGTCAGCTGCTTGGCGATCCAGGCCAGCGAGGCGGTGTCCCGTGGCAGGGTGGCCTGTTCGTAGCCGACCAGGAGGTAGACCGCCCAGCGCGCGAACATCTGCGCTTGGTGGTGGTTCGCCAGGATCTCCATCGCCGACGAGTACATGATGTCGAACCGCTGCTGGTCGACCTTGACTTGAATCGCGTAGACGTCGGCGTCGATGGAGCCCCACGCGCGGATCGCGGCTTCGGCGCCATGCGGAAGCGCGAGACCGACCTGAACCAGGCTGTCGATTCGGCGGCGCGGATCCGTCTCGTTTTTCATGAACTCGATGACGAGGACGGTTCGCTCTTTCATCCAGTTCTCGACGAGCTCGCGGGTGTAGGCCGGCCAGCCGGAGAAGTAGTGATAGAAGGACCCGGTGGTGACGCCGAGGCGGTTGCACACCTCCGCCAGCTTCAGGCCGCCATAGCCGAGGTCGGACAGCACGTCGAGGCCGGTCTCGAAATAAGCCTCGCGCGAAACGACGCCCGCCATGGGACGGAACCATAGCGTCTATGGAGGATTACGGAGCCCGGTCCATCATCTGCTGCATGGATTCCGTAGCAACGGCCGAGAATCGTGCGCATATCCGCGCAGTTTGCTGAACTGGCATTCAATACGGGGGTCATGCAAAGCCCCGCCATGTCGTATGGCAAGATATTAACCATGCCGCACACGGCAAGCAGGGGGCCAGGCCGTCCACCAGCAGCGAAGGCTGCCGAAACACGTGAGCGCATTCTGCGTGCCGCCCGCGAAGTGTTCAGCGAACTCGGTTATGACGCTGCCACTTTTCAGGCGATCGCAATCCGCGCCGATCTGACGCGTCCGGCGATCAACCATTATTTCGCGAGCAAACGGTTGCTGTACCGCGAAGTAGTCGAGCAGACGAACGCAATGGTGGTTAGCACGGGCATGGCGAAGGCCCAGGGCCAGACCAGCCTGCTCGGCCGGCTGTCGGCGTTCTTCTCGGCGGCGATGCAGGCCGAGAGCGAGGATCGTTCGGCGGCAGCGTTTCTGGTGACCTCGGTCCTCGAGGGGCAACGGCACCCCGAGCTCCGCAGCGACGAGCATGACTCGATGCGCAACTCGCGGGCATTCGTGTCCTGGGCGGTCAACGACGCCATCGAGAAGGGCGAGCTGACCACCGATACCGACGTCCCGCAACTTGTCGAGATGCTTGTCGCGGTGATGTGGGGAATGGGCTTCTACGCCGGCTACGTCGGCTCCCACAACCAGCTAGAGGCCATCGTCGACAAGCTCGAACTGCTGCTGGCCAACAAGCTCTGGAAGCTGGCCGAGTAAAGCCGTTCCTGGCAATCTGCTGTGTGACCAGCAGTGATGTTTGCCACAAAGGCATATAGATTAGCTAACTTATTTAGTAGCATGGCTTACGGAATGACTGATCTTCTCAAGGCCTCCTCCATCCGTTCCGACGGCGACAGCTGGGACATCACCGAAAGCGTCGGCGCGACCGCGCTGGGCGTGGCCGCCGCCCGTGCCGTCGAGACGGCGCGCGACGACGCGCTGATCCGCGACGAGTTCGCCTATCTCCTCGTCGCTTCGGCCGGACCTCGATGGGCCCAGATGGCCAGCAGTGATCCGGACTGGCTCGCCGACGACGACGAGTTCCGTGCGCTGCACGAGATGTCCCGCGACTACCAGGCGGTGCGCACCCACTACTTCGACGACTATTTCCGTGCCGTGATGAGGGCGGGCATCCGCCAGGTGGTGATCTTGGCGGCTGGACTGGACTCGCGCGCCTACCGACTGCAGTGGCCCGCGGGTACCACAGTGTTCGAGATCGACCAGCCCAAGGTGCTGGAGTACAAGACCTCGGCGCTGGACGCACATGGAGCGCAGCCGCAGGCGCGGCGGATTCCGGTCGCCGTCGACCTTCGCGACGACTGGCCCGCGGCGCTGACCGACGCCGGGTTCGACGCCTCGCAGCCGACCGCATGGCTGGCCGAGGGGCTGCTGCCATACCTGCCGCCCGAGGCCCAGGATCGGCTCTTCGATCTCGTCACGGCGCACAGCGCCGCGGGCAGCAGGATCGCGGTCGAGGCGTTCAGCATGGACCTGTCGGACCAGGCGGAGCAGGATCGCGTCGCCCGCCGCGAGCGCAGCGCGCGGATGCGCGAACGCTCGGGGATCGACATCGACGTCGACACGTTGACCTATGCCGACGCCGAAAGGGCGGACGCCGCGGGCTGGCTGGCCGACCACGGATGGCGGGTCGACGCGGTGCCGAGCGAGGTCGAGATGACACGGCTCGGCAGGCCGGCACCCGACTACGAGGCCGAAGAGATCGCATCCAGCGTGCTGTTGGCTGCCGAACTGTCTTAAGGAGACCCGATGAGCTCGTTGCGAACCCACGACGACACCTGGGACATCGCCACCAGTGTCGGCACGACGGCCGTCATGGTGGCGTCCGCTCGTGCCGCCGAGAGCGCACGCGACGACGCGCTGATCTCCGACCCCTACGCCGGTGTTCTCGTCGAGGGGGCGGGCACCGGCCCGTGGACGACCATGCTCGACGAGAAGGTCGTCGAGAAAGCCGCCGCCATCGACCCCGAGGTCGCCGCGATCTTCCGGCACATGCGCAACTACCAGGCGGTGCGGACGCACTTCTTCGACGCGCACTTCACCGCGGCGGCGGCAGCAGGCATCCGCCAGATCGTCATCCTGGCCTCGGGTCTGGATTCGCGGGCGTACCGCATCGACTGGCCCGACGGCACGACGGTGTTCGAGATCGACCAGCCCAAGGTGCTGGAGTACAAGGCCGCGACGCTGGCCGACAACGACGTGAAGCCGCGGGCGACGCTGCACCAGGTGCCGGTGGATCTGCGGAACGACTGGCCGACGGCGTTGCGCGAGAACGGCTTCGACCCCGACCGGCCGACCGCGTGGCTGGCCGAGGGCCTGCTGATGTACCTGCCCGCCGACGCCCAGGACCGGCTCTTCGAACTCATCACCGAGCTCAGCGCCCCCGGGAGCCGGATCGCCGCCGAGACCGTGGGTGTCCGCTCCGACGAGCGGCGCGTGCAGATGCAGGAGCGGTTCGAGAAGATCGCCGACGAACTCGGCATCGAGCGGGAGTTCGATGTCCAGGAGCTGATGTACAACGACCCGGACCGCGCCAACGTCGCCGAGTGGTTGAACGCGCACGGCTGGCGCGCCGATGCCGTGACGTCTCAGGACGAGATGCGCGCGCTCGGCCGCTTCACCGAACTGGCCGATGCCGACGACGACGCCTTCGCCACGTTCGCCACCGCCGAGAGGCTCTGAGTCGGTCCCTTCTGGCCGTGCCAACCGGTTGGTTAGGATCGGGGCGCACGTGAGGAGCGGGAACTCTGCGCCTCGGGTCAGGAAGGACCTCCACCATGACCACCGATTCGATTCCTCAGGCTGCGCCCGCGGTTCCCGCGCCGGTAGCGCCTGACATCCCGGAAACCGTCGCCCGGCTGCGGGCCACGTTCGCCACCGGCCGCACCCGCAGCGTCGAGTGGCGCAAGCAGCAGCTCAAAGCGCTCGAAGCGATGATGACCGAAAATGAGGCCGCCATCATCGAGGCGCTGGCCGAGGACCACGGCCGCGAACCCTTCGAGTCATGGATGACTGACGTTGCGCCGGTTGCGTCCGAGGCCCACCAAGCGGCCAAGAACGTTCGCAAGTGGATGCGGCGCAAGTATCGCCTGCTCGAGATGTCGCAACTGCCGGGCCGCGGCTGGGTGCAGTACGAGCCGTACGGCACGGTTCTCATCATCGGCGCGTGGAATTTCCCGTTCACCTTGACGTTCGGGCCCGCGGTCGGCGCCATCGCCGCGGGAAACACCGTGGTGCTCAAGCCTTCCGAGATCGCCGCGGCGTCGTCGAAACTGATCGCGGAGCTGACGCCGCGCTACCTGGACCCCGATGCGTTCGCGGTGGTTGAGGGTGACGGCGCCGTCACCCAGGAGTTGATCGCACAGGGCTTCGACCGGCTGCTGTTCACCGGCGGGACCGACATCGGACGCAAGGTGTATGAAGGCGCCGCCCCTCACCTGACTCCGGTGACCTTGGAACTGGGCGGCAAGAGTCCGGTGATCGTCGCGGCCGACGCCGACATCGACGTCGCCGCCAAGCGGATTGCCTGGACAAAGCTGATCAATTCCGGGCAGATCTGCATCGCTCCCGACTACGTGCTGGCCGACGCGAGCATCCGCGATGAGCTGGTCGGCAAGATCTCCGACGCCGTCACATCCTTCGGCGCCGACAAGGATGGCGGCAAGCGCGTTATCAACCAACGCCAATTCGATCGGATCACCGGCTACCTGTTGGAAACCAAGGGCAAGATCGCGCTCGGTGGCCGCTCGGACGCCGCGACGCTGAAGATCGACCCCACCGTCGTCATCGACCCCGATCCGGGCGAGCCGTTGATGGAGAACGAGATCTTCGGTCCCGTCCTACCGGTGATCACCGTCCAAAACCTCGACGAGGCGATCACGTTCATCAACGCGCGACCCAAGCCGCTGGCGGCCTACCTGTTCACCAAGGCCAAGAACATCCGTGAGCGCGTGATCAAGGAAGTGCCCGCGGGCGGCATGGTGGTCAACCACTTGGTGTTCCACTTCGCCACCGCCAAGCTGCCGTTCGGCGGCGTCGGACCCTCCGGCATGGGCGCGTACCACGGCAAGTGGGGGTTCGACGAGTTCAGCCACAAGAAGTCGGTGCTCACCAAGCCGACCCGACCCGATGCGATGAGCTTCATTTATCCCCCGTACACAGAGACAGCGAAGAAGCTGGCGCGCAAGCTCTTCTAGCTTGACCGCCTTCCCTTTTACGAGAGGAACACCAGTGCCAGGAGTGCAGGATCGCGTCATCGTCGTCACCGGAGCCGGCGGCGGACTGGGGCGCGAGTACGCGCTGACCCTCGCCAAAGAAGGCGCAAGCGTGGTCGTCAACGACCTCGGCGGTTCGCGCGACGGGACGGGCGCAGGCCACAACATGGCCGACGAGGTGGTCAAGGAGATCAAGGACGCGGGCGGTCGCGCCGTGGCCAACTATGACAGCGTGGCCGAGTCCGATGGCGCCGAGAACATCATCAAGACCGCGCTCGACGAGTTCGGCAAGGTCGACGGCGTGGTCAGCAACGCGGGCATTCTGCGCGACGGCACGTTCCACAAGATGGAGTTCGCGAACTGGGACGCCGTGCTGAAGGTGCACCTGTACGGCGGCTACAACGTGATCCGTGCCGCGTGGCCGCACTTCCGCGAGCAGAGCTACGGGCGGGTCGTCGTCGCGACGTCCACCAGCGGGCTGTTCGGCAACTTCGGGCAGGCCAACTACGGTGCAGCGAAGCTGGGCCTGGTCGGCTTGATCAACACGCTGGCGCAAGAGGGCGCGAAGTACAACATCAAGTCCAACGCCGTCGCGCCGATCGCTGCCACCCGGATGACGCAGGACATCCTGCCGCCCGAGGTCTTCGAGAAGCTGACGCCTGAGTACGTGGCACCGGTGGTGGCGTACCTGGTGAGCGAGGAAAACCCCGACACCGGATCCGTTTTCATCGTGGGTGGCGGCAAGGTGCAGCGCGCGGCGCTGTTCCAGAACGAAGGTGTCACGTTCTCCGACGGTGTGCCGTCGGTCGACGACGTCGCCGCCAAGTGGGGCGAGATCACCGACCTGTCGGCGGCAAAGCGGGCAACGTTCAGCGTCGGCTGATCGTCGACGCATGAAAGCGCTTGTCGCGCGGGAGCTTTCCGGCCCGGCGGGGCTGGATTACACCGAGGTCGACGATGTCGGTGGTGACGACGTCGTCGTTGTCGACGTCGGTGCGGCCGGGGTCAGCTTTCCCGACCTGCTGCTCCTGCGCGGTGAGTACCAGATGCGGCTCGAGCCGCCGTTCATCCCCGGCATGGAGGTCGCCGGGGTGGTGCGGTCGGCGCCGTATGAGTCCGAATTCTCGCCGGGCCAACGGGTGACGGCGCTGTCGATGCTCGGCGGGTGGGCCGAACAGGTGGCGGTGCCGCCGACCAATCTCATGCCAACACCGGACAATCTCGACGACGCCGAAGCTGTTGCGCTGCTGGGTAACTACCAGACGATGTACTTCGCGCTGGCCAAGCGCGGCGCCCTGCGGCCCGGCGAAACCGTGCTGGTGCTCGGCTCGGCCGGTGGAGTCGGGACGGCGGCTGTGCAGATCGCGAAGGCGCTTGGCGCCAGGGTGATCGCCATGGTGCACCGCCCGCAGGCCATCGAGTTCGTGAAGTCGCTGGGTGCCGATGTCGTGCTGCCGCTCACCGACGGCTGGCTGCAGGCGGTGAAGGACCACACCGACGGCCGCGGTGTCGACCTCGTCGTCGACCCCATCGGTGGTGAGGCGTTCGACGATGCGGTCCGCGCGCTGGATACCGAGGGCAGGCTGCTGGTGATCGGCTTTGCGGCAGGCGGCATCCCGACGGTCAAGGTCAATCGGCTGCTGCTGCGCAACGTCAGCGTCGTCGGCGTCGGATACGGCGAGTACGTCAACCGCAAGCCAGGATCCCAGTCGGTGTTCCAGTTCGGCGTCGCGCAGCTGGTCAAGGCCGGGCTGCGGCCGCCGCCCCCGATCAGGTATCCGCTCGCAGAAGGCGGCGCGGCGTTGCAGAGCCTGGCCGACGGCGGAGTGTTGGGCAAGGTGGTGCTGGAGCCGCGATGAGCGCTTGCGCGAGAAGCATTAGACGATGACGGTGCAAGCGTTGGCCTTTGACGTGTTCGGCACCGTCGTCGACTGGCGGTCCAGCATCATTGCTGAACTCGAAGAGTTCGGCCGCGCGCACGGCGTCGACGGGGACTGGCCCGCGATGGCCGACGGCTGGCGGGCAGGCTACGCCCCCGCGATGGACCGGGTGCGCAAAGGCGACCTGCCGTGGACGCGCATCGACGACCTGCACAGGATGATCCTCGACGAGCTGCTCGCGGCGGCGGGCATCACGTCGATCACCGAGGCCGACATCGACCACCTCAACCGGGCATGGCACCGGCTCGACCCATGGCAGGACAGCGTGGCCGGCCTGACACGGCTCAAGGAGCGGTTCGTCATCACCACGCTGTCGAACGGAAACGTCTCGCTGCTCACCAACATGGCCAAACGCGCAGGGCTGCCGTGGGATTGCGTGATCTCGGCCGAACTGTTCGGTCACTACAAGCCCGACCCGGAGGCATATCTCGGCTGCGCAGACCTGCTCGGCGTCGAGCCCGAGCAGCTGATGCTGGTCGCCGCCCACCCCGGCGATCTGCGGGCTGCGCGGGACGTCGGCCTGAAGACGGCCTACGTCGAGAGGCCGCTGGAGTATGGGCCCAACCAGCGAGCTCACAGGATGGAAGATGGCGAATTCGATTTCACGGCAACGGATTTTTCCGACCTCGCCGACCAGTTGGGCGCTGAAAACTCGGCGTAGCGTGGAGGGGTGACCGATCAAGTGACCACCGAACTGCCGCCCGCGCTACGCAGGGCAATCGACCTACTCGCCGATGCGCCTGCCGACCCCGACGTCGGCAAGGGCTACCTCGACCTGCTCACCGACGTCCCCGATACGGACGCCACCCCGAGGAACACCGGCGCCGTCCAGGCGGTGTGGGCATCCGGGCTCGGCTCGATGTTCTATGACAACGTGCAGGCGTTCGCGCGCAAACTGGTGAGCGCATGGCAGCTGCCGATCGAATGGTTGAACATCCCGAGCGGCGGTGTCGCCCTCGACGTCGGCAGCGGCCCCGGCAACGTCACCGCATCGCTGGCCCGCGCCGCAGGCCGAGACGGGCTGGCGCTTGGCGTCGACATCTCCGAGCCGATGCTGGCGCGTGCGGTCAGCGCCGAGGCTGGTCACAACGTCGGCTTCCTGCGCGCGGACGCGCAGCACCTGCCCTTCCGCGACGAAACCTTCGACGCCGTGGTCTCCCTTGCCGTGCTGCAGCTGATCCCGAGCCCGACGACGACAGTGTCGGAGATGGTGCGGGTGCTGCGCCCCGGCGGGCGGATCGCCGTCATGGTGCCCACCGCCGGCCGCGGGGGCCAACTGCTGCGCCTCCTGCCGAACGGCGGGGTGCACTTCTTCTCCGAAGATGAACTCGGAGACACGTTCGAAGAGCTTGGCATCGTCGGCGTGCGCACGAAAACGCTCGGCAACATCCAGTGGGTGCGCGGCAAGAAGCCCTGACGCAACGGAAGACGTCGTGATCGCCCATCCGGTCCTCGAGCCGGTGCCGATGGTGATCGAAGAGGTCCCCACCCCGGAACCCATCGTCATCAGCGAATCCACCATCCCGCCGGAAGTTCTGCAGGAGATCCTCAATGAGCAGTTGATCAGCCCTGGGTTCTCCGACGGGGGCCGCCGCCGGATTAGTGGTGCGTGACGAGCACCACTAGATTCGAGGAGTGAGTACCGGCGGAATCGTCCTCGTCGCACTGGTGATCGCGATCGGCCTGATCGGCATCATCGTGCCGCTGCTGCCGGGCATCCTGCTGGTGTACGCGGCGATCCTGGTGTGGGCGTTCGTCGAGCACGACGTGGCGGCGTGGGTGACCCTCGGCGTCGTGACTGTGCTCATCGGCGCCACCACGTTGATCAAGTACATGTGGCCGATGAAGCGGATGCGCGCCGCCGACGTCGGCACGACCACCCTGCTGGCCGGTGCGGTACTCGGCATCATCGGCTTCTTCGTGATCCCGGTCGTCGGTCTGGTGATCGGTTTCGTGCTCGGCGTGTACCTCGCCGAGCTGGCGAACCGCCGCGACCAGCGGGTCGCGTGGACGTCGACCAAGCACGCGCTCAAGGGCGTGGCACTGTCGGTCGGGGTGGAGCTGGCCGGCGCACTGCTGGCCACCGTGGCGTGGGTGTTCGGGGTCTACGTAACTCAGTAACAATTCGGCGACATATGGCTAGGTTTTACCCATGGCCAAGCTCCGCTTCGGATACTTCATCGCGCCTTTCCACCGTGCAGGCACCAACCCCACCCTCGCGCTGCAGCGCGACCTCGCGTTCGTCGAGCATCTCGACGCGGTCGGCTTCGACGAGGTGTGGATCGGCGAGCACCACTCGGCGGGCAGCGAGATCATCAGCTCCCCGGAGGTGTTCATCGCCGCGGCGGCCGAACGGGCCAAGCGGATCCGGTTCGGCACCGGCGTCATCTCGCTGCCGTACCACAACCCGCTGTGGGCGGCCGACCGGCTGATGCTGCTGGACCACCTCACCCACGGCCGGATCATCGGCGGCGTCGGACCCGGCTCACTGCCGACGGACTCGGCGATGATCGGGCTCACGCCCACCGATACGCGGGAACTGCTGGAGACGAACCTCGACATCCTCGTACGCCTGCTTGCCGGCGAAACCGTCACCGCCAAGACCGCGACCCACGAACTCCACGACGCCCAGCTGCAGCTCGCGCCGTACTCCGAGGACGGCATCCCGCTGTCGGTGGCGGCCGTCGCGTCGCCGACCGGTGCCCGGCTGGCGGGCAAGCACGGCATCGGGCTGCTGTCGATCGGCGCCACGCTGATCGTCGAGGGCTTCGACGCGCTGGCGCACCACTGGGGGATCGCCCAGGAACGCGCCGTCGCCTTCGGGACCACCGTCAACCGCAAGAACTGGTCGCTGGTCTGTCCCATGCACATCGCCGAGACCGAGGAACAGGCTCGCGCCGACGTCCGGTTCGGCATCGCGCCGTGGTTCCGGTACTTCCAGAAGGTCGCGGCGTTCCCGCAGATGACCATGCCAGGCGACGAGGTCGACGAGATGATCTCGATCATCAACGACGCGGGAGCGGGCGTCATCGGCACGCCGGAAACGGCACGGGCTCAGGTGCAGCGGCTGTGGGACCAGTCGGGCGGCTTCGGCTGCATGCTGCAGATGGGGCACGAGTGGGCCAACCCCGCGGCCAGCCGTCGCTCCGCGGAACTGTTTGCGGCAGAAGTCATTCCACACTTCCAGGGTCAGGCGCAGCCGACACTGGACGCCGCGGCGCGGGCCAGCGGCGCGCGAGAGGACCTGGCCAAGAGCGCGATGAGCGCCATCGAGCACATGACCAAGAAGTACGAGGCCGAAAAGGCCGACCCAAGGAACTAGCCGAGCAGCGCGGCGCGCAGTTTCGTCATGTCGTCGGCCGTCACACCCGACGCTTCGAGGTATACGTCCAGCGAGCCGAAGTCGTCGAGGATCGCGCGCCGCGCCGCATCGAGGTAGGCCTCCTGCACGCCGAGCACCGCGTTGGTGAGGCGCGCCTCGGCCACCTCGGCGACTTCGGGCGTCTCGGACATCCGGGATCGGATCGTCTCGACGATGTGGGTTCGCAACTCCGGGACGGCGTCGTTGCTGGCCAGGTAGTCGGCCATGATGGCGTCGCGGTCGACGCCGGCCGCCTCCAGCACCACCGCGATGGTGAACCCGGTCCGGTCCTTGCCTGCGAAGCAGTGCGCAAGCACGCGGTCGTCGTCGCCGAGCATGATGATCACCTTGTGCACGGCGCGCTGCGCGAGCGGTGACCGGGCGATCCGGCCGTACTCCTCGGTCATGTAGCGGCCCGCGGCGTCGCTGACCGACTCATCACCGGGTTTCTCGGTCAGCATCTTCTGGAATGCGTGCTCGTGTGGCGCATCGGCATCGGAGGCAAGCGTTTCCACGAACGGCAGGTGGTGGATCGTCACGCTGTCGGGCACCAACCCCTTGCCGTGTCGCTCCAATTCCGGCGCCGACCGAAGATCGGCGACAGCGCTGATGCTCAATCGGACCAGCGTTTCGCGGCCCGCATCGTCGAGGTTGCTCAGCTCGCCGGACCTGAAGAGCCTGCCCGGTCGGATCCCGGCCTGCTCGGCGACGTCGCGAAAGTTCCATGCCCCCGACAGCGGCCGCACTAGTTCGTCACCGCCGCGGCGAAGGCCGACTTCTCCTTGCCGATCTCCGAGCGGGCGATGGTGCGCATGTGCACCTCGTCGGGCCCGTCGAACAGCCTCATGGCCCGGTGCCAGCTGTACAGCCGGGCCAACGGGAAGTCATCGGACACGCCCGCCGCGCCGTGCACCTGGATGGCGCGGTCGATGACGTCGCAGGCCACCTGAGGCGCAACCGCCTTGATCTGGCTGACCAAAAGGTGGGCCTCCTTGTTGCCGTGTTGGTCGATGGTCCAGGCGGCCTTCTCGCAGAGCAGCCTGGCCTGGTCGATCTGGTTGCGCGACTTGGCAAGCGACTCGCGCACCACGCCCTGCTCGGCCAGCGGCCTACCGAACGCGACGCGCTTCTGCACCCGGTCCGCCATCAACGCCAGCGCGCGTTCGGCCGCGCCAAGCGCCCGCATGCAGTGGTGGATGCGGCCGGGGCCGAGCCGGGCCTGCGCGATCGCGAACCCCGAGCCCTCCTCGCCGAGCAGGTTGGTCGCGGGCACCCGGACGTTGTCGAACACGATCTCGCAGTGCCCGTGCTGGTCCTGCCAGCCGAACACCGGCGTCGACCGCAGGATGTTCACCCCGGGGGTGTCGACGGGCACCAGCACCATCGACTGCTGACGATGGCTTGCCGCGTCAGGGTCGGTGCGGCCCATCACGATCAGGACCTTGCAGCGCGGGTCGGCGGCGCCCGTCGTCCACCACTTGCGGCCGTTGATGACGTAGTCGCCGCCGTCGCGGGTGATCAGCGTTTCGATGTTGCGGGCGTCACTCGAGGCCACGGCGGGCTCGGTCATCGCGAACCCGCTGCGGATCTGGCCGTCGAGCAGCGGCTCCAGCCACTGCTTGCGCTGCTCCTCGGTCGCGAACAGGTGCAGCGTCTCCATGTTGCCGGTGTCGGGGGCCGCGCAGTTGGTCACCTCGGGAGCGATCTCCATGCTCCACCCGGTCAGCTCCGCCAGCGGTGCGTACTCCAGGTTCGTCAGGCCCGAGATCGACGGCAGGAACAGGTTCCACAACCCGCGCTCCTTGGCCAGCACCTTGAGCTCTTCGATGACCGGCGGGACGGTGTGGTCGTCGGGTCCCGCTTCGCGCCGGTACTCCTCGTAGGAGGCCTCGGCGGGGAAGACGAATTCGGTCATGAATGCCGTCAGCCGTTTGTGGTGATCCTGCGCCTTTGCCGACATCGCGAAGTCCATGTAGCCACACTAAACGGTGCGCAAAATAGGCTGATGACCGAGAGCCGTCCCCCGTTTCCGCCGTTCACGCTCGACACCGCACGACAGAAGGTCCAGGCCGCCGAGGACGCCTGGAACACCCGCGACCCAGAGCGCGTCAGCCTCGCCTACACGCCCGACTCGCAGTGGCGCAACCGCGACCAGCATGTCGTCGGGCGCGAACAGATCGTCGCGTTCCTCACGCAGAAGTGGCAGCGCGAACTCGACTACGCCCTGCGTAAGAGCCTGTGGGGATTCCGGGAGAACCGGATGGCCGTGCGGTTCCAATACGAGTGCCACGACGCAGCGGGGCAGTGGTACCGCAGCTACGGCAACGAGCTGTGGGAGTTCACGGAGGAGGGGTTGATGGCGCGCCGGGAGGCGAGCATCAACGACGTCAAGATCGACGAGTCGGAGCGCCGCTACTTCGGTGTGCGACCCGAATCCGAGCACGGGCTTGACTTTCCGCTCTGGTGACCGACGCCGACGAGACTGAGCCCGGGAATCGTAAAGCCGCCCGCACCGGCGTAGTTTCGCAGCGCTGACTCAGCATCGGCGCGCATCGCCGAGGTGACGTCGTCGGGCAGAGAATTCACAATGGTTGCCACCGGGCCGGCCAAAGACGGTACGACGGTCCACCACTCGTCGATCGAAGCCACATGTAGCGGCGTCGCGACCTCGCGGACGTCGACGTTCGCAAAGCCGGCAGCCGTCAGAACCCGTGCAAGTGCGCCGTCGCCGGACAGGGCAAACGGCCCCGGCATGCCCGGAGGTGGAATCGGCGCACCGAGTTGGGCGCTGACCGCGTCGAGCAACGTGCTCAGCCACGGATTTGCGGCGGACGACCCCCACACCGCAAACACCGCGCGACCGCCGGGCCGGAGCACGCGCAGAGCCTGCTGGGCTGCCGCCGTCGGGTCAGCCACCAGCATCAACGCCTCGCGGCACAGGACCTTGTCGAAGGACGCATCGGCCACATCGATGTGCTCCATATCCAGCTCGCGCACGACCACATTGCGCAGGCCGTGACGCCGTGTCCGCTCCTCTGCGATCGCCGTCATCTCGGGGACCACATCAGACAGTACGACATGTCCTTCGGCTCCGACGATTCTAGCGGCGTCTATACCGACACCGCCTGGGCCGCAGCCGAGTTCGAGCACATCGTCACCGAGTCGCAGATCGGCGACAGCGAGCATGGCAGCGCTGACGACCGCTCCGCGATCTTCGACGAAGTCGGCGTGCTCGTTCCACGATGGAGCCGCCGTGGACCAGATCGCATGAAGCGGATTGATGCTCATTGCGGCCGCGTCGGATTCGTCGATCGTGTCGTCATTTCGCGAGTTTAGAGGCCCGACGAGTGAGGCCCTCCCCGGTACGCCGCCGGGGAGGGCCTCTGTGGAGGAAAAACTATTCAGTTGTTATTCAGTTGTGGGTCTACTGGCCTAGGTAGGCGTGGCCGTGTCCGTGGTGGAAGCGCCAGCCCGGCACTGCGCTGGGTGCAGGCTTCGCGTGCGTGTCCGGGGTGGCCACGATCGAGGTATGCCCGTCGGTCTGGGTGGTGGTGACCCCGGCGCTGGCCATACCCGCCAGGCCGAGGGCGGCACCGGAGAGTATGCCTGCCGAGACGATCGGGAGGGCGATGCGGGTGATGATGTTGTTCATTTCAGTTCCTTTGTGTCCGTTGACTTTTCAGTTTCTCCGCCGGTGTGTTCCGGCGATGACTTAAGAATGCCGGAGCGCGACGGCCGGGTCTGTCCGCCGACCGGCCGGAGACACGGAGGAACTCGTTGTCCCCCAATTGGGGGAACAGGGCCGGTTGCTGTGCCAAGCTGAAGCCGTGACCAGCGAAAAGGTGCGGGTGGTGGTCGGTGACGACCACCCGATGTTCCGCGAAGGCGTGGTGCGGGCGCTGGTGTCCAGCGGTGAGATCGAGGTGGTTGCCGAGGCCGAGGACGGGCTCGAGTCCCTCGAGCTGATCCGGACCCACCGGCCGCAGGTGGCGCTGCTCGACTACCGGATGCCCGGTATGGACGGCGCGGAGGTGGCCGCCGCGGTCACCCGCGACGAGCTGCCGACCCGGGTGCTTCTGGTGTCCGCCCACGACGAGTCGGCGATCGTCTACAAGGCGTTGCAGGAGGGTGCGGCAGGTTTCCTGCCCAAGGAGTCGTCCCGAAGCGAGCTGGTGAGCGCCGTCCTGAAGTGCGCCAAGGGCAAGGACGTCCTCGCCCCCGAGCTCGCGGCGGGGCTGGCCTCGGAGATTCGGCGCCGCAACGAGCCCGACGTGCCCGCACTGAGCCCGCGCGAGCGCGAGGTGCTCACCATGATCGCCGCGGGCAGCAGCATTCCCACCATGGCCAAGGAGTTGTTCCTCGCGCCGTCGACGGTCAAGACGCACGTGCAACGGCTCTACGAGAAGCTCGGCGTCAGCGACCGCGGCGCCGCGGTGGCTGAGGCAATGCGGCGCAGGCTGCTGGATTAGCCCGCGGACGCGAGGAGCACAACAACCTTGGACAACCCGTTCCACTGGTTCGTCGACTACCTCGCAACGGAACCCGTTCGCGTCTCGGCGATCCTGCGCCTGCCCCTGATCGGCCTGATCGCCGTCCTGGTGTGGATTTGGGAGGTCGACCACTGGCTGCCCGAGCTGTACGCGGTGATCCTCGGCGTGTACGCGGTGGCGGCGGTGCTGTGGCTGATCGCCGTGTTTCGCGGGCCCGTTCCCCGGTGGGCGGACTGGGCGTCGACGATCGTGGACCTCCTGGTGATCGTCGCGCTGTGCCTGGTGTCGGGAGGCGCGACGTCGGCGCTGCTTCCGGTGTTCTTCCTGCTGCCGATCTCGGTGGCGTTCGGCGACCGGCCTGCGCTGACGGCGATCTTCGGCATCGTCACGGCGGTCGGCTATCTCGCCGTCTGGATCTTTTACTCCAAGCGCGACGACAGAATCGGTCTGCCGAACATCGTGTACACGCATTTCGGCTTCCTGCTGTGGCTGGCCGTCGCGACGACCGCGCTGTGCTTCGTGCTTGCCCGACGAGCGGTGCGCGTCAAGGCATTACAGGAAGTGCGCCGCCAGTTGGTATCCGAGGCGATGCAAGCCGACGAGCGGCGCAACCGCGAGGTGGCCGAGCACCTGCACGACGGCCCGCTGCAGACACTGCTCGCCGCGCGTCTGGAACTCGACGAAGCCCGCGAGCGGAATCCCGATCCCGCGCTGGACATGGTCTATGAGGCACTGCAGGAAACCGCGACCGGCCTGCGCTCCACCGTCACCGAGCTGCATCCGCAGGTGCTCGCGCAGCTCGGGCTCACACCCGCGCTGCGAGAGATGGTGAAGCAGTTCCAGGCTCGCACCCAGATCGCCGTCGATGCGGACCTGGAGGAGGTGGGTAAGCCCGAGTCCCAGCAGCTGTTGCACCGGGCCGCGCGCGAGCTGCTCACCAACGTCGGCAAGCATGCAGGCGCCAGGTCGGTGCATATCGGGTTGAAGCGCAAGGGAAACCGGCTCACGTTGACGATCACCGACGACGGACGCGGTTTCGATCCTGACGTGGTCGGCCAGTCGGTCGCCGACGGACACATCGGGCTGGGTTCGTTGTTGGCGAGGTTCGACGCGATGGGTGGCGCGATGGACATCGACTCGCAGGCGGGCGGCGGCACAAGGGTCACCGTCACCTCGCCGCCTGAACCGGTCACTTCTTAAGCGCGTGGGCCCCCGCGAAGCTGGGGACAGACGTAAAAGTTCGCAAAGTCGCAGGAAAAACTGGACGTTAGCGTCTGCTCGCGGCTTCGTGGGGGCCCACGCGGCTAAGAGGTGACCAACCCCCGCGCGATGACCAGCCGCTGAATCTGGTTGGTGCCCTCGAAGATCTGGGTGATCTTTGCTTCACGCATGTAGCGCTCGACGCGGTAGTCGCGGGTGTAGCCGACGCCGCCGAGCACCTGGACGGCGTCGGTGGTCACCTTCATCGCGGCGTCGGTGGCGGTCAGCTTGGCGACGCTGGCCTGCGTCGAATACGGCCTGCCGAGGTCTCGTCTGCGCGCCGCGTCGAGGTAGGTGGCCCGTGCGCTCGCCACCGCCGCCGCCATGTCGGCCAGCAGGAACCCCAGGCCCTGGTGGTCGATGATCTTGCGGCCGAACGTCGTTCGCTCGTTGGCGTAGGCGCATGCCTCGTCCAGAGCGGCCTGCGCTATCCCGACGGCGACGGCGGCGATGCCCAGCCGGCCGGAATCCAGTGCGCTGAAGGCGATCTGCAGCCCCTGACCCTCATCACCGATGCGGCGGTCGACGTCAACATGCGCGTTGTCGTAGAACGCGGACGTGGTGGGCACCGCATGCAGGCCCATCTTCTCCTCCGGCTTGCCGAAGGACAGGCCGGTGAGATCGCCAGGGATGAGGAAGCAGGAGATGCCGCGGCTGCCCACGCCGGTGCGGGCGAACAGCGTGTAGAAGTCCGCGACGCCGCCGTGGGTGATCCACGACTTCGACCCGTTGATGACATAGCCGTCGTCGGTCTTTGCGGCCGCGCACCGCAGTGCCGCGGCATCCGAACCGGCCTGCGGCTCGGACAGGCTGTAGGCGCCGATCTGGTCACCAGAGAGCATGCCCGGCAGCCAGCGTCGCTTCTGCTCGTCGGTGCCGAAGGCGAGCAGCGGGTGCGACGACAGGCTGTGCACGCTGACCGCGACCGCGACCGCCGCCCACCGCGCCGCGATCTCCTCCAGCACCTGCAGGTACACCTCGTACGGCTGGCCCCCGCCGCCCCATTCCTCGGGCTGCGGCAGGCTCAGCAGGCCCGCGGCGCCGAGCTGGGCGAACACCCCGTCGGGATAGGTCTCCGCCTTCTCATGCGCGTCCACGACGGGGTCGAGCACCTTCTCGGCGATGTCGCGGGTGAGCGCGATCAAGTCCTCCGCCTCCTGCGACGGAAGCAACCGGTCGACGGCCATTGAGGACCTAGACCCTTTCGGTGACCGAGAGCGCCGCGTTGATCGCGTCGACGCGGTCTTTGGCGTCACCGAACAGCATCTGGGTGTTCTCCCGGAAGAACAGCGGGTTCTGCACGCCGGCGTAGCCCGCGGCCATGGACCGCTTGAACACGATGACATTGGCGGCGTTCCACACCGTGAGCACCGGCATGCCGGCGATCGGGCTGCTCGGGTCCTCCTCCGCCGCCGGGTTGACGGTGTCGTTGGCACCGATGACCAGGACGACGTCGGTGCTGTCGAAGTCGTCGTTGATCTCGTCCATCTCCAGCACGATGTCGTAGGGGACCTTGGCCTCGGCCAGCAGCACGTTCATGTGGCCGGGCAGGCGTCCCGCGACGGGGTGGATGCCGAACCGGACGTCGACGCCGCGATCGCGCAGCCTGCGGGTCAGATCGGCGACGCCGTACTGGGCTTGGGCCACGGCCATGCCGTACCCCGGCGTGATGATCACCGAGGTGGCCGAGGAGAGGAGTTCGGCGGCACCCTCTGCGGTGATCTCGCGGTGCTCGCCGTAGTCCTTGTCCTCGGCCGGACCGGCCTCGATCCCGAAGCCGCCCGCGATGACCGAGATGAACGACCGGTTCATCGCCTTGCACATGATGTAGGACAGGTAGGCACCCGAGGACCCGACCAGCGCGCCGGTGATGATCAGCAGATCGTTGCCGAGCAGGAAGCCCGACGCCGCCGCGGCCCAGCCGGAATAGCTGTTGAGCATGGACACCACCACCGGCATGTCGCCGCCGCCGATCGAGGCGACCAGGTGCCAGCCGAGCAGCAGCGCAAGCACGGTGACCGCCACCAGCAGCCACAGCTGCGGGTCGATCACGAACCAGACGGTGAGTGCGGCGAAGAGAACGAGCGCGCCGACGTTGAGAAAGTTCTTGCCGGGCAACATCATCGGCGCGGACTTGATGCGGGCCGAGAGCTTGAGGTTGGCGACGATCGAGCCGGTGAACGTCACGGCGCCGATGAAGACGCCGATGACGACCTCGGCCGAGTGGATGCCCAGCATGCCCTCGTGATGCAGCAGCGCGGCCTCGGATCCGGCGAGATCACGTTCGACGTGCAGGTAGCCGTTCCAGCCGACCAGCACGGCGGCCAGGCCGACGAACGAGTGCAGCAGCGCGATCAGCTCGGGCATGCCGGTCATCTCGACGACCTTGGCGCGCCACAGACCGATCGCGGCGCCGATGGCCATGGCACCGACCAGCAGCGCCAGACCCAGGGGCTCGATGTGCCGGGCGAGTGCCAGCGCGATCGTCGCGATCAGGGCCACAGCCATTCCGGCGATGCCGAAAGTGTTACCGGCCCTGGATGTTTCATGCTTGGACAGCCCGGCAAGCGCGAGGATGAACAGTACGGCTGCTACGACGTACGCCGCGGTTGCGGTGGTTTCCAATGTGAACATGGTCAGCTCCTCGAGAACATGGCCAGCATGCGGCGGGTGACGGCAAAGCCGCCGAAGACGTTGATGCTGGCGAGCAGGATCGCCAGGGTCGCCAGTGCGGTGATGACGACATCGCCGTGGCCGATCTGCAACAGCGCACCGACGACGATGATCCCGGAGATCGCGTTGGTCACCGACATCAGCGGGGTGTGCAGCGCGTGGTGCACATTGCCGATCACGTAGTAGCCGATCACGATGGCCAGTGCGAACACCGTCAGGTGCACCTGAAGCGCGGACGGTGAGAGCGCGATGAGCGCGAAGAGCACCGCCGCGGCTGTGAAGGTCACTGCGAGACGGCGCCTGATCGTCATCGGCTTCTTGGTCGGCTTGACCTCTACCGGCGCGGCCGCGGTAACGGCCGGTGCGGCCGAGACCTGCACCGGCGGTGGTGGCCAGGTGACCTCGCCGTCGCGCACCACCGTCACCGAGCGCTGCACCACGTCGTCGAAATCGAGGGTGAGCTTCCCGTCCTTCTCCGGGGTCAGCAGCTTGAGCAGGTTGACCAGGTTGGTGCCGTACAGCTGCGATGCCGTGGCGGGCAGGCGGCCGGCCAGGTCGGTGTAGCCGATGATCGTCACCCCGTTGTCGGTGACCACGGCCTGGTCCTTGACGGTGCCCTCGACGTTGCCGCCGTTGGCCGCAGCCATGTCGACGATGACGCTGCCGGACTTCATCGAGGCCACCATGTCGGCGGTGATGATGAGCGGTGCCGGCTTACCGGGGATCAGCGCGGTGGTGACGATGATGTCGACGTCCTCGGACTGCTCGGCGTAGAGCTGCGCCTCGCGGGCCTTGTAATCGTCACCCATCTCCTTGGCGTAGCCGGTGGCCGAAACTTCCGCCTCCGGCGACTCGATCGAAAGATATTCCCCACCAAGGGATTTGACCTGATCTGCTACCTCGGGCCGGGGATCGGTGGCGCGCACGATCGCGCCAAGGCTGCCCGCCGCACCGATAGCCGCCAGACCGGCCACGCCCGCGCCGACGACGAGCACTTTGGCAGGCGGCACCTTGCCCGCCGCGGTCACCTGCCCGGTGAAGAAGCGGCCGAACTTGTTTGCGGCCTCGATGACGGCGCGGTAGCCCGCGATGTTCGCCATCGACGACAGCACGTCCAGTGACTGGGCCCGGGAAATACGCGGAACAGCGTCCATGGCCAGCACGGTTATCGGCCGGGTGGCCAGCTGCTCGACGAGCTCGGGCTTCAGCGCGGGGGAGATCAGGCTGATCAGGGTCGCGCCGTCGCTCAGGGCGGCGATCTCCGCGTGGTCCGGCGCATTCACCTTGAGCACCACGTCGGCCGCCCAGACCTCATCAGGGGACCCAACACCGGCGCCGGCCTCCGTGAACGCTGCATCGGAGAAGCTCGAGGCGGCGCCCGCGCCGGCCTCCACGACTACCTCATAGCCCAGCTTGATGAGTTGGCCGACCGTCTGCGGCGTCGCGGCGACGCGCGTTTCCCCAGGCAGCGACTCTCTCGGAATCCCGATGATCATCGATTTCGATCCGATCTAGGTTTCTGTCACGGTCTGGTCGGCGCGCGAGACAGCGCTCCGACACAGCTCGTCGTGGGACGAGTGGAATACGTCAGTGTAAGAGTCGGCCCAAATCGACAGCGCGCCCTGTGGGGCGCTCGAAGTTTCGGTTGCCGCGTGGGAGGGAATCCGAAATTAGCGGGCGCGTCAACGACGCCCCGGGATTTTCTACGAAAGGCACAGCCATGAACAGCACCATCCGTCGTTTGGATCGTTGTCGCAGTAGCGGCGGTGATTGTGCTCGCAGCGCTCGCTTTCGCGGCGCGGAACAAGCGCAATCAGCGCAGACACGTGGAGGCCGAGCGGATCCGCGAGGACATCACGACGCACGTCCAGAAGGTGGACAAGCGACAGGCGCTTGCCGACGAAACCGCTGCAAAGGCTCGCGCCGCGGAGGCCGAGGCCGAGGCGAAGGCGGCGGAAGCGGCCCGGCTCAAGGCCCAGGCCGCGAACCACCATGACGCCGTCGCGGCGTCGCGTGAGGACATCGAGGAGCGCCGCATGCAGGCCGACCAACTCGACCCGAAGACCCGCGTCGAGGACGACACGGCCGATCAGCAGTTCGTCGAGCAGGAGCGCGCCGACCAGGCCGCCGCGCAGGAGCAGGCCGCCAGGCAGGAAACCCAGCGCAGGTAGGTCACCAGGCCCAGTGCCGCGCTCCGGGTAGGCGTATTCCCAGAGCGTGGCACTGCCGTGCGCGCAGCGGGCCGAAAGTGCAGTAGTCGACTACTCATGCCATAGCGGGGAAGACCGGAAACGATTGGTCCATGCAAACGACACCGAATGAGGTGCTGCAGGGACAGGCGCCGAAGCTGAAGCAGTCAACCGTGAAGGGGCTGCCGACGGACCGTGAGCTGGAGATGCTGCGGGAGCAGCGAATCCGGTTTGACGGGTTCTTCACCGGCCCCACCTGGTAGGCGGGCGAGCTCTTTAAACCGTTGCTTAAACCGGGGGATAGGCAGGCGGTGGGTACACGCCGCGCAGGATCCAGGCGAACCAGTTAGCGCCGTACTCGAGCTCGTCGCTGGCGTCATAGTCAGGGTTCGGATCCATGTGTTCACCCTCTCGCGTATCGGCTGCCCTCTTGGGCGAAGTCTAGACCCGCCGCGAAGGCCGCGACACCCCGAACCCTTAGACTGGCCAACCAGTTGATTGATTCCCCGGATGCGGTCCGGGCCTGCCTGCCTAGAGTGAGTCGCTATGTCCTCCGATGAGCCGCTTGCGCGACGAGCGGCAAGCACAGCGTCGAACGGGATGTCCCGCCGCGAGGAGTTGTTGGCGGTGGCCACCAAGCTGTTCGCCGCGCGGGGCTACCACGGCACCCGGATGGACGACGTCGCCGACGCCGTCGGGCTGAACAAGGCGACGGTGTACCACTACTACGCCAGCAAGTCGTTGATCCTCTACGACATCTACAAGGGCGCCGCCGACTTCACCGTGGCCGCACTGCACGACGATCCGTCCGCATCGGCCCGCGAGACCATCTACCACTTCACCCGAAGGCTGCTGGTGGGTATCGCAGGCGACCTCGAGCGTGCGGCGGTGTATTTCCAGGAGGGCCCCTACATCACGGAGTGGTTCACCGACGACCAGGTTGCCTACATCCGTGAGAAGGAGACGCAGGTCTATGAGCACGTGCGCGACGTGATCGACCGCGGCATCGCCAGCGGCGAGTTCTACGACTGCGACTCCCACGTGCTTGCGCTCGGCTACATCGGGATGACCCTCGGCTCGTATCGGTGGCTGCGCCCGCAGGGGCGGCGCACCGCGCAGGAGATCGCCGCCGAATTCAGCACCGCCCTGCTGCGCGGGCTGATTCGGGACGAGGCCGTGCGGGTGGATTCGCCGCTGGGTCTCGACGTCGCCACGGAGGCGAAGTAAATGCCGTTGGTGAGCAAGACAGTTGAGGTCGAGGCGTCCGCGGGGTCGATCATGTCGATCGTGGCGGACTTCGAGGCGTATCCCGAGTGGAACGAGGAGATCAGGGGCTGCTGGGTGCTGGCGCGCTACGACGACGGACGGCCCAGCCAGCTTCGGCTCGACGTGGTCGTCCAGGGGCAGTCGGGCACCTTCATCACGGCGGTCTACTACCCGAACCCCAACGAGATCTACACGGTGCTGCAGCAGGGCGACCACTTCGACAAGCAGGAGCAGAAGTTCTCAGTGGTGCCGCTCGGACCGACGTCGCTGCTCACCGTCGACCTCGACGTGGAGACGAAGCTGCCGATCCCGAACCCGATGGTGAAGAAGGCCATCGGGGACACCCTCGACTACCTCGCGGGCAACCTCAAGAGCCGCGCCGAGCATCTCGCCGCACCGTAGCCGTCACAGGTTCATCAGCGCGTCCCAGAACGCGTCCGCGTCGGCCGACGTCCGCGCGGCCGCCTCTTCACGGAGGGCCATCACACGGCTGTAGATGCGGTGCTCCGTGGCGCGTGGCATCGAATCCGGGCCGTACTTCCCCCGGGCCAGACGGCGCACCCGATGGTGACCGATCTCCCACCGCAGCGCATCGGCCACGGCCTTCGCTCCGCCGGGAATATCGAACCCTTGAAAGTCGAGTGCGTCCATGAGATCCGGCAGGCGCTGAGGTCCGTGCTGAAACAGATAGAGCGTGAGCGCATAGCGAAGTTCGACTCCCCGCAGCGCGTACCTGTCGACGGGTGGGCCGGTCACAGGTCGACTGTGCCAGTGCGGACCGACACCACCGCACACCGACGAAGGCGTGGCCCAATGCGCGTCGTTTGGGGATACCGCCGCCGGAGCGGAGGCACTTGAGCTGCCCGCCTCGCAGCGAATATTTCGCTACTACCGATGGTCTTTCCGTAACAGCGAAAGATTCGCTCAGAGGCGGGCAGCGCGGCACATGGCTTGGCGGGCACGGCGTGGACAACGGGCGTTAGCGTCAGTTCCAGATGCCGGTTTCCTCGAGCCGCTCGGTCAACCGCCGCGCGCCGTCGGTGAACTGCCATCCGGTGAGGCGGACCACCTCGGCGACATCGCGGCGACGCAGTGCGGCGATCAGCCGCCGGTGGTTGTCCACCGCTTCGATGCCCCACTGTGGGTCGGCGGCATAGATCAGCGGTGGCATGTAGCGGGCCACGTGCAGCAGGAACCACGCCAACTTGATCCGGCCCGTTGTGTGGTTGAGCGAGCGGTGAAACCTGAACTCGGCTGCGGCGATGGCGTCGCCCTCACCGGTCTCGACGGTCGCAGCGAGTTCGTCGTTGAGCCGCTCCAGCTCCGCGATGTCGGATTCGGCGATCCGCTCGGCGGCGGCCGTCGCGAGCTCCTTGGCGATCGTGGCCTGCAGCCAGAAGATGTCCTCGACATCCTGTCGGCTCAAGGGAGCGACCACGTGCCCGCGGTGCGGCTCGAGCAGCACCATGCCCTCACCGCGCAGTGTGCGCAGCGCCTCGCGCACCGGAGTGATGCTGACGCCGAGCTGCGCCGCCGTCTCATCGAGTCGAATGAACGTGCCGGGCAACAGCGTTCCGGACATGATCGCGGCCCGAAGATGCCCGGCTACCTCATCGGACATCTGCTCGCGGCGCACTGCTCGTCGCGGGCGCCGAACCGGCTTCGCCGGTGCGTTCACTCGGCCTCCATCCGGGGGTTGTCCCCTGACCGCCGAGGCCATAGTGTGACCGCAGCAACTCAATGTTTGATCAAATATCAACGACGTGCAACCCCGGGAGCTCCTGCCGTTGACCGCTCAGCCACGGAGTCGCGCCGGCGACGACATCCGGCCGTCGCCGACCGATCAGCCGTATCTCGCGAGAAGGCAGAACTGGACCAACCAACTGTCCAGGCACGCGCTGATGCAGCCAGACGCAACGGCACTTCGGCACCTGGGACAGACCACCAGCTGGGCTGAACTCGACCGCAGAGTCACCGCGCTGGCGGGCGCGCTCAGCCGTCGCGGCGTCGGCTTCGGCGACCGGGTGCTGATCCTGATGCTGAACCGGACCGAGTTCATCGAGTCCTTCCTGGCCGCCAACAGGCTCGGCGCCATCGCGGTTCCGGTCAACTTCCGCATGACTCCACCGGAGATCGCCTTCCTCGTCAGCGACTGCGACGCCAAGGTGATGATCGCCGAGTCGGTGCTGGCAAGGGTGGCGACGGCGGTCAGCACTCTCGAGCCCAAGCTGGAGACGGTGATCGTCGCGGGCGGGGCCACCGAAGAAGGCGTTCTCGCCTACGACGAGCTGCTGGCGGAGACCGGTGAGCCCGCTGCGCCGGTCGACATACTGAACGACTCTCCCGCGCTGATCATGTACACCTCGGGCACCACGGGGCGGCCCAAGGGTGCGGTGCTCACCCACGCCAACCTCGCCGGGCAGGCGATGACGTTTCTGTTCACCAACGGCGCCGACATCAACAACGACGTCGGGTTCATCGGTGTCCCGCTGTTCCACATCGCGGGCATCGCCAACATGATCATCGGGCTGCTGCTCGGGACACCGACCGTCGTGTACCCGCTCGGGGATTTCGATCCCGGCGCGCTGCTCGACGTGCTCGAGGCCGAGAAGGTCACCGCTATTTTCCTGGTTCCTGCGCAGTGGCAGGCGGTTTGTGCGGAACAGAAAGCCAATCCGCGCAAGCTGAAACTGCGCGTGCTGTCGTGGGGTGCAGCGCCCGCATCCGACACGCTGTTGCGCAGCATGTCGGAAACCTTCCCCGGAACCCAGATCCTTGCGGCCTTCGGTCAGACCGAGATGTCGCCGGTGACGTGCATGTTGTTGGGCGACGACGCAATTCGCAAACTGGGCTCGGTCGGAAAAGTCATTCCGACGGTCAGCGCCAGGGTGGTCGACGACGACATGAACGATGTGCCCGTCGGTCAGGTCGGCGAGATCGTCTACCGCGCCCCCACTTTGATGGAGGGCTACTGGAACAACCCCGATGCCACCGCCGAAGCGTTTGCCGGCGGCTGGTTCCACTCCGGTGATCTGGTGCGCCAGGACGACGAGGGCTACATCTGGGTGGTCGACCGCAAGAAGGACATGATCATCTCCGGCGGGGAGAACATCTACTGCGCGGAGGTCGAGAACGTTCTCGCCGGCCACCCGGCGATCGTGGAAGTTGCGGTCATCGGGCGAAGTCACGAGAAGTGGGGGGAGGTACCCGTCGCCGTTGTGGCGTTGTGCGCGGTGTCCGATTCGCCACTCGATCTCGTTGATCTTGACGAATTCCTCACCGAACGGCTTGCCAGGTACAAGCATCCGAAGCATTTAGAGGTGGTCGATGCCCTACCTCGAAACCCCTCTGGCAAAGTACTAAAAGCGGAACTGAGAAGCCGATTTGGAGCGGGAAAATCCATTGACGCCGACGAAAGTTCTTCTGCCGCAACGGTTTCTGCCGGGCAGTCAGAAAGTTAACTGGACGAGGTGGGTTTGCTAACGGTTATGGGCACAATCCGAAGGATGCGGTGCAACCCTAGGGGGGCATCGGGTACAGTCCTGTGGTCCGTCTTACTACCCGCGGGTAGGGAGACGACGGTCACAGACACGGTTTCGGTGCAAGGAGGGGGCGTGCGACAGGGTCTGCCGTACCGCCATGCTGGCCGTCGTGTGAACGTGGGAGCGCGCAAGTGACGGCCACGCAGCAAGGGCTGGGCGACTACATCGCCAAGCAGACCAGGCCCGCAATGGAGGCTGTTGGCGGGTTCGTGCGCATGTGCGTGCTGACCGGCAAGGCATTGTTCCGTCGGCCGTTCCAGTGGCGTGAGTTCATCCTTCAAAGCTGGTTCTTGTTCAAGGTCTCCTTCCTTCCCACGCTCGCGGTGTCGATCCCGCTGACCGTGCTCCTCATCTTCACGCTTAACATCCTCCTCACGGAGTTCGGCGCGGCAGACATCTCGGGGGCGGGCGCGGCGCTGGCCGCCGTGACCCAGCTGGGCCCGCTGGTCACCGTGCTCGTGGTCGCAGGCGCCGGCTCGACGGCGATCTGCGCCGACCTCGGCGCCCGAACCATCCGCGAAGAGATCGACGCACTCGAGGTGCTCGGCATCGATCCGATCCATCGGCTGGTGGTGCCCCGGGTGGTCGCATCGACGTTCGTCGCACTCCTCCTGAACGGCGCCGTGATCACCATCGGCCTCGTCGGTGGCTTCATCTTCGGTGTCTATCTGCAGAACGTCTCCGCCGGCGCCTACGTGACGACGCTGACGCTCGTGACGGGACTGCCCGAAGTACTCATCTCTGTCGTCAAGGCGACCACGTTCGGGCTCATCGCCGGTCTCGTCGGCTGCTACCGCGGCTTGACCGTTTCCGGTGGCGCCAAGGGTGTGGGCACCGCGGTCAACGAGACTCTTGTGCTCTGCGTCATCGCCCTGTTCGCTGTCAACGTGGTGCTCACCACGATCGGTGTGCGGTTCGGGACGGGGAGCTGACATGTCGACGACATCGGTTCTGCGGTCACGGTTCCCGCGGGGAGTTGCCCGTACGGAGAAGTTGGCCGGCGCGCCCGCCCGATTCCTGGACAGCGTCGGGCACGTCGCATGGTTCGTCGTCACGGCCATCGGCTCGATCGGACACGCGCTGCGCTACTACCGCAAGGAGACGCTGCGGCTGATCGCCGAGATCGGCATGGGCACCGGCGCGATGGCGGTGATCGGCGGCACCGTCGCGATCGTCGGCTTCGTGACGCTGTCCGGCTCGTCGCTGGTCGCCATCCAAGGGTTCGCCTCCCTCGGCAACATCGGCGTCGAGGCCTTCACCGGCTTCTTCGCCGCGCTGATCAACGTGCGCATCGCCGCCCCGGTGGTGGCGGGCCAAGCGCTGGCGGCCACCGTCGGCGCGGGTGCAACGGCCGAACTCGGCGCCATGCGGATCAGCGAGGAGATCGACGCGCTCGAGGTGATGGGCATCAAGTCCATCTCGTACCTGGTGTCCACCAGGGTGATGGCGGGCTTCGTCGTCATCATCCCGCTGTACGCGATGGCGATCATCATGTCGTTCCTGTCCGCACAGGTGACGACGACGTTCTTCTACGGCCAGTCGATCGGCACTTACGAGCACTACTTCCGGACCTTCCTGCGCCCCGATGACGTGTTCTGGTCCTTCGTGCAGGCGATCATCATCTCGGTGATCGTCATGCTCAACCACTGCTACTACGGCTACTTCGCCAGCGGCGGACCGGTCGGCGTCGGCGAGGCCGTCGGCCGGTCGATGCGCGCCTCCCTGGTCGCAATCGTGTGTGTTGTCCTGTTCGCTTCGTTGGCGCTTTACGGCACCGACCCGAACTTCAACCTCACGGTGTAGCGCATGACAGCCCCAGTGAACGAGCCGCGCACACCGCCGTACAAGCTCGCAGGCCTTGTGCTGACCTTGTTGACGATCGCCGCGATCGTGCTGGTGTACTTCCAGTTCCGCGGTGACTTCCTGGACCGCGAGAAGCTGACGATGATGTCGGACCGCGCGGGCCTTTCGATGGATCCCGGCGCGAAGATCACCTACAACGGCGTCGAGATCGGCCGGGTGGCCAACGTCGAAGAGGTCTCGGTCGGTGATACGCCCAAGGCGAAGATCACGCTGGAAGTCGATCCCAAGTACATGAAGCTGCTGCCGGCCAACGTGGACGCAAAGATCAACGCCACCACGGTGTTCGGCAACAAGTACATCTCCTTCACGTCGCCGAAGGATCCGACGACACAACGCCTCAAGAGCTCCGACGTGATCGACGCGTCCAACGTGACCACCGAGTTCAACACCCTGTTCGAGACGTTCACCTCGGTGTCGGAGAAGGTCGACCCGATCAAGCTGAACCAGACGCTCAGCGCGACCGCACAGGCGCTGCAGGGCCTCGGCGATCGGTTCGGCCAGTCGATCATCAACGGCAACAAGATCCTCGGCGACCTGAACCCGAAGATGCCGCAGATCCGCAGGGACAACCAGTTGCTTGCCGACCTCGGCGACGTCTACGCCAACGCGGCTCCAGATCTGTTCGACGGCCTCGAAAACGCCGTCACGACGGCACGCACCCTCAACGAGGAACAAGGCAACATCGACCAGGCGCTGATGGCGTCGATCGGTTTCGGCAACACCGGCGCCGAGATCTTCGACAAGGGCGGCCCGTATCTGATCCGCGGCGCCGAGGACCTGATCCCGACCTCAGAGCTGCTCGACAAGTACAGCCCGGCGCTGTTCTGCACGATCCGCAACTACCACGACGTCGAGCCGAAGATTGCTGCGTCGCTCGGCGGCAACGGATATTCGCTCAACACGCACTCGGAGATCCTTTTTCCGGCCAACGCCTACGTCTACCCGGACAACCTGCCCCGGGTGAATGCCCATGGCGGACCGGAAGGTAAGCCGGGCTGCTGGCAGCCGGTGACCAAGGATCTGTGGCCGAACCCGTACCTGGTGATGGACACCGGCGCCTCGATCGCGCCGTACAACCACATCGAGCTGGCCTCGCCGTTCGGCTGCGCAGGTTTGCCGCCCTGCCTGATTCCACTCCTGCCTGCACCGATACCGATCATCGCTCCAGGCAGCGAGTACATCTGGGGCCGCCAGCTCGGGGAGCACACGATCAACCCATGAAAATCACCGGGACCGCCATCAAGCTCGGCATCTTCGCGCTGGTGCTGCTGCTTTTCACTGCGATCATCATCGTGGTGTTCGGTCAGATGCGGTTCGACCGCACGACCGGCTACTCGGCCGTCTTCAGCAATGCCAGCGGTCTGCGGGCGGGCCAGTTCGTCCGCGCTTCTGGCGTAGAGGTAGGCAAGGTTTCCGGTGTCGAACTGATCGACGGCGGCAGGCGGGCCAAGGTCGACTTCGACGTCGAGCGAGACCTCCCGCTGTTCCAGGGCACCACGGCGTCGATCCGCTACCTGAACCTGATCGGCGACCGGTATCTGGAACTGAAGCGCGGCGACAACGATCAGCGTCTACCCGCGGGCGGCACCATTCCGCTGGAGCGCACCGAGCCCGCGCTCGACCTCGACGCGTTGATCGGCGGCTTCCGCCCGCTGTTCCGGGCTCTGGATCCCGACAAGGTGAACAACATCGCCCAGTCGATCATCACGGTCTTCCAGGGCCAGGGCGGCACCATCAACGACATCCTCGATCAGACGGGGCAGCTCACCTCCGCGCTGGCCGACCGCGACCAGGCCATCGGCGACGTGATCCGCAACCTGAACAACGTGCTGGACACCACCGTCAAGCACCAGAAGCAGTTCGACGAGACGGTCGTCGACTTCGAGAAGCTGATCACCGGCCTGAAGAACCGCGCCGACCCGATCGCCAGCTCCGTCGCCGACATCAGCAACGCCGCGGGTACCGTCGGCGATCTGCTGGCCGATAACCGTCCACTGTTGCAGAGCACCGTCGGCAACCTGGAGGTCATCCAGCAGCCGCTCGTCGACCAGAAGGATCAGTTGAACGACACCCTGACAAGGCTGCCTACCGCGCTGAAGATCATCGGCCGGGCGGGCGGCGTCTACGGCGACTTCTTCAACTTCTACGCCTGCGATGTCACGCTCAAGCTTCCCGGCTTGCAGCCCGGCGGACCGGTGCGCTCGGTCAAGGTCTGGTCGCAGCCCACGGGTAGGTGCACCCCGCAATGAGAGTCCTCGAGGGTTCGAACAGGGTCCGCAACGGGTTGATGGGTATCCTGATCCTGTTGCTGGTGATCGGGGTGGGTCAGAGCTTCGCAAGCGTGCCGATGCTGTTCGCGCAGCCCACTTATTACGCCTACTTCTCCGACACCGGCGGGTTGAACGGCGGCGACAAGGTGCGAATCGCCGGCGTGGACGTCGGCAAGGTGAGCTCGTTCGCGATCGAGGGCGACAAGGTCAAGATCGGCTACCAACTGAACGGCACCCAGATCGGTACCGACAGCCGGGCGGCCATTCGCACCGACACCATCCTCGGTCGCAAGACCCTGGAGATCGAGCCGCGCGGAACGACGGCACTGCGGGCCAGCGAAGCCCTCCCGCTCGGGCAGACCACCACGCCGTACCAGATCTACGACGCGTTCTTCGACGTGACGAAGGCGGCGTCGGGCTGGGACACCGAGACGGTCAAGCGTTCGCTGAACGTGCTTTCGGAGACGATCGACCAGACCTATCCGCACTTGAGCGCCGCGCTCGACGGTGTCGCGCGATTCTCGGACACCATCGGCAAGCGCGACGAGGACGTGCGGAAGTTGCTGGCCAACGCCAACAAGATCGCAGGCGTGCTCGGCAACCGCTCCGAGCAGATCAACGCGCTGCTCACCAACGCGCAGACCCTCCTCGGCGCGGTCAACGAACGCCAGTACGCGGTCAGCATGCTGCTGGAGCGGGTCGGCCAGTTCTCGGCGCAGGTGGCGGGCTTCGTCAATGACAACCCGAACCTCAACCATGTGCTGGAGCAGCTGCGCACGATCAGCGACATCCTCAAGGACCGCAAGTTCGACCTGGTCGACACGCTGTCCACGTTGAGCAAGTTCACCGCGTCGCTGGCTGAGGCGATCGCGTCCGGACCCTTCTTCAAGGTCCTGCTGGTCAACATCCTGCCCCCGTGGCTGCTGCAGCCGTTCGTCGACTCGGCGTTCAAGAAGCGCGGCATCGACCCCGAGGAATTCTGGCGCAACGCGGGCCTGCCCTCATGGCGGTTCCCCGACCCGAACGGCACGCGATTCCCCAACGGCGCCCCCGCCCCTGGACCCGAGGTGCTGGAAGGCACGCCGGCCAATCCGGGACCGGCAGTGGTCGCGGGTCATCCGTGCTCGTACACGCCGACGGCTGAAGGACTTCCGCGGCCGGGCGATCCGCTGCCCTGCTCGCACCTGTCGACGGGCCCGTTCGGACCGAACCCGTACTCGACCCCTGGCGGCCAGGACTACAACACCCTGCCCGACGTGTTGACGTCACCGCCGAACCCGAACGGCCCCGGCTTCACGCCCGGCGTTCCCGCGGCGGCCGTCCCCGGTCAGCTGCCGCCGGACATGGGCGGTGTGCCCGCTGCGCTGCCGCCCGCTCCGCCGGGCGCGCGCACCGTGCCGGTCGGCCCGCTGCCTCCCGAGGGGCCCGACTTCACCCCGGGCATCGCGCCGTTGCCGCCTGCGCTCGACGGACCACCGCCGCCGCCAGGACCAGGGCCCGCGCCCGGGCCGGCCGGTGAGCCTGTGCTTCCCGGCAACCCGCCGTACCTTCCACCAGGTTCGCAGAACGGGTAGGGGGCGCAGACATGTCGACTATTTTCAATGTGCGAAACCTGAAGCTGCCGAACGTTTCTCGGACGGCGGTGATCATCGGCGCGATCGTCGTGGTGCTGGCGCTTATCGCGGGCGTCGTCGGCTGGCAGCTCTACAAGAAGCTGACCAACAACGAGGTCGTCGCGTACTTCCCCGACACCCTCGCGCTGTACCCGGGTGACAAGGTCCAGATCATGGGCGTCAAGGTCGGTTCGATCGACTCGATCGAGCCGGCAGGCGACAAGATGAAGGTCAGCTTCCACTACCAGAACAAGTACAAGGTTCCCGCCAACGCCACCGCGTCGATCCTGAACCCGAGTCTCGTCGCGTCGCGCACCATCCAGCTGTCACCGCCCTACACCGGCGGCCCCGTGATGGAGAACAACGCCACCATCCCGATCGACCGCACGCAGGTGCCGGTCGAGTACGACGAGTTGCGCGACTCGCTCAACAGGATCCTCACCGACCTCGGGCCGACGCCCGAGCAGCCCAAGGGCCCGTTCGGTGACGTCATCGAGTCCTTCTCCGACGGGCTGGCAGGCAAGGGCGAACAACTCAACAAGACGCTCTCCGGCCTGTCCGAAGCGGTCACCACCCTCAACGAGGGCCGGGGCGACTTCTTCGCGGTGATCAAGAGCCTGGCCTTGTTCGTCAACGCGCTCTACAAGAGCGATCAGCAGTTCGTCGAATTGAACAACGACCTGGCCAAGTTCACGAACTCGTTCACCAACACCGACAACGAACTCGCGACGGCGCTGAAGGATCTGAACAATCTGCTGACGACCACCCGTAAGTTCATCGGTGAGAACGGCGAGGTGCTGGCCCACGACGTGGACAACCTCGCCGAGGTGACCAACGCGATCCTGCAGCCCGAACCGCTGGACGGTTTGGAGACCGGTCTGCACGTGTTCCCGAACCTGGGCGCGAACCTGATGAACATCACCTCGCCGAACGCGGGCGGCATCGTCGGACTTCCCGTCATCTCCAACTTCGCCAACCCGATCCAGTTCATCTGCAGCTCGATCCAGGCCGGCAGCAGGCTCGGGTACCAGGAGTCCGCGGAGCTGTGTGCTCAGTACCTGGCGCCGATCCTCGATGCGATCAAGTTCAACTACCTGCCGATCGGTATCAACGAGTTCGTCGGCGCCATGACGCTGCCCAAGCAGATCTCGTACTCCGAGCCGCGGCTGCAACCGGCGCCGGGCTACAAGGACACCACCGTGCCGGGACTCTGGTCGCGCGACACGCTGTTCTCGCACGGCAACCACGAGCCGGGCTGGGTCGCCGCGCCGGGCATGCAGGGCATCGAGGTGCAGCCGCACACCGAACGCAACGTCACGCCGGAATGCCTGGCAGAACTGCTTGGCGGACCCGACTGTGTGATCCCCGGTGCGCCGCCCGCTTTCGGAGTCAACGACGGCAGGCTGCCCGGCCCGCCGAACGCCTACGACGAGCGCAACCCGCTGCCGCCGCCGTGGTACCCGCAGCCCGGCCCGCCGCCAGGCCCGTCACCGGGCGTCATTCCCGGCGACCCGCTCGGTGCGATTACGCCTGCACCTGCGGCCGCACCGGCAGCAGCTCCGGCACCGGCGGGACCACCGCTGCCCGCTGAAGCAGGAGGGGGCTAATGACCGCGCCTAAGTGGAGCCGCATCGCACGGCGCACCGCCGGATTGCTGGCGGTCGCGGTCGTGGCGACGTCCTGCGGCGGTTGGCGCGGCATTGCGAACGTGCCGCTGCCGGGCGGTCCCGGCACCGGATCCGACCACATGACGGTCTACGTGCAGATGCCGGATACGTTGGCGCTCAACGTCAACAGCCGAGTTCGGGTAGCCGACGTCTACGTCGGCCGGGTGCGCTCGATCGAGCTGAAGAACTGGATCGCCACCCTGACGCTGGATCTGCAGCCCGGCATCAAGCTTCCGGAGAACTCGCTGGCGAAGATCGGCCAGACAAGCCTCCTGGGTAGCCAGCATGTGCAGCTCGACCCGCCACCGGACCCGTCGCCACAGCAGTTGCGCAACGGCGACACCATTCCGTTGAAGAACTCGTCGGCGTTCCCGACGACCGAGCGGACGCTGGCGGGCGTCGCCGCGATCTTGCGTGGCGGCGGCATCTCGAACCTCGAGGTGATTCAGACCGAGGTGAACAACCTGCTGACCGGCAGGGCCGATCAGATCCGTGAGTTCCTGAACCGGCTGGACACCTTCACCGACGAGCTCAACCAGCAGCGAAACGACATCACAAGGGCGATCGATTCGACCAACCGGCTGTTGACGATCGTCGGCAACCGCACCAACACGCTGGACCGGGTGCTGACCGAATTCCCGCCGCTGATAAAGCATTTCGCTGACACTCGTGACCTGTTCGCCGACGCCGTGGTGTCGCTGGGCCGGATAAGCAACGCGGCCGACGCCGCCCTCGCCCCGACGAGCGCCAACCTGAACACCAACCTGCAGAACCTGCAGCGGCCGCTGAAGCAGCTGAGCAAGGCGTCGCCGTATCTGCTCGGTGCGCTGAAACTGTTGCTCACCGCACCGTTCAGCATCGAGAACGTGCCGAAGGTGGTGCGCGGCGACTACATCAACGTGTCGCTCAACGTCGACCTGACACTGAGCGCACTCGACAACGGCATCCTCACCGGCACGGGTGTCTCCGGCATGCTGCGCGCACTCGAGCAGGCATGGGGCCGCGACCCGGCCACGATGATCCCGGATGTGCGCTTCACGCCGAACCCGCACGACGCGCCAGGCGGACCACTAGTGGAAAGGGGTGAGTGAGAAGTGCTGACACGGTTCATCAAGTTCCAGCTGATCCTGTTCACGATCCTCACCATCCTCGCGCTGGCCGTGTTGGGCTGGTACTACCTGCGGGTGCCCAGCCTGGTGGGGATCGGGCAGTACAAGCTGTACGCCGACCTGCCTCGGTCGGGCGGCCTGTACGAGACTGCGAACGTCACCTACCGCGGCACCCAGATCGGCAAGGTGACTGCCGTCGAGCCGACAGAAGACGGTGCCAGGGCGACGATGAGCATCGACAACCGCTACAAGATCCCGGCGGACGCGACGGCCAACGTGCACTCCGTCTCCGCGATCGGCGAGCAGTACCTCGACCTGGTGTCGACGGGCAACCCGGGCCAGTACTTCAGCAACGGGCAGACGATCACAGCCGGCACGGTGCCCAGTGAAGTCGGTCCCGCGCTGGACGCCGCCAACCGTGGCCTTGCGGTGTTGCCCAAGGAGAAGATCGACTCGCTGCTGACCGAAACATCTCAGGCCGTAGGCGGATTGGGCCCGAACCTGCAACGGTTGGTCGACGGTACGACCAACCTCGCTCAGGGGTTCGAGGAGAACCTGCCTCAGGTCAACGACCTCATCCAGAACGCAACGCCGATTCTGCAGAGTCAGGCCGACTCCGGTGACAACATCGCGCAATGGTCACGGAACCTGAACATCCTCGCGGCCCAGTCGGCCCAGCAGGATCAGGCGCTGCGCAGCGGGCTGCAGCAGGCGGCGCCGACGCTGGATCAGGTGGCGGCCACGTTCAGCGATGTCCGCGAGTCTCTGCCGCAGACACTGGCCAACCTCGAAGTCCTCATCGACATGCTCAAGCGCTACCACAAGGGTGTGGAACAGGCGCTGGTGATCTTCCCCCAGGGTGCCACTGTCGCCCAGGCGGGCACGATCTTCGAAAACGAGGGCCTGCTGCACTTCGGGTTGTCCATCAACCAGCCGCCGCCGTGCCTCACCGGCTTCCTGCCCGCGTCGGAGTGGCGGTCACCGGCCGACACCAGCATGGCGCCGCTGCCGTCGGGCACCTACTGCAAGATCCCCAAGGACGTCCAGAACGTGGTCCGCGGTGCGCGTAACTACCCGTGCGCCGATGTGCCGGGCAAACGCGCCGCAACCCCGAAGGAGTGCCGCGGCAACGAGCCCTACATTCCGCTGGGCACCAACCCCTGGTACGGCGACCCGAACCAGATCGTGAACTGCCCGGCACCCGCGGCTCGCTGCGACCAGCCGGTCAAGCCCGGCTACGTCATACCGGCGCCGTCGGTCAACAACGGGGTGAACCCGTTGCCCGCCGACCAGTTGCCGCCGGGCGGATCACCCCAACCGGTCAGCGACCCGCTGACCCCGCCCAATGCGGGCAGCGTCCAGTGCAGTGGACAACAGCCCAATCCCTGCACGTACACTCCGGCACCAGGCAGTGCGGTCTACAGCCCGTCAAGCGGGGAGGTCGTTGGGCCCGACGGCGTGAAGTACTCCGTCAGCAATTCGAATAACCCAGGAGACGACGGATGGAAGGAGATGCTGGCACCCGCCAGCTGAACCCCACCGATGCTGAGGACACGCCAGACAATTCGGTAGCGGTATCCGAACAAGAGCAGACAGGCCACGAGCACCAGGACAGCCCGGCTACCGAGGTAGCCGACGAGAGCGACCAGGTCGCTGACGGTGTCGATCGCCGTTCGCCACGGCTGGGCCGCGGATGGCTGGCCGGCATTTGCGCGGCGTTGGTGGTGCTGACCGCTGCCGCGGTCGTCGGCGGCATCCTGCTGATCCGCGACAACCGCGGTATCGAAGAGGTCAACCGGAACGACGCGGCCGCTCTGCAGGCGGCCAAGGACTGCGTCACGGCGTTGCAGGCCCCCGACACCGCGGCGATGTCCGCGGCCCAGATGAAGATCATGGAATGCTCCACCGGCGCGTTCGGGGTGCAGGCCTCCTCGTTCGGCGGAATCCTGGTCGAGGCCTATCAGGCCGCGAACGTCAAGGTCCAGGTGGCCGACATGCGCGCAGCCGTCGAGCGCCACGACCCCAACGGGTCGGTGGACGTGCTGGTTGCGGTGCGAATCAAGGTGACCAACTCCGACGTCGCCAACCAGGAGTCGGGCTACCGGCTTCGGGTGACGATGACACCAGACCAGGGTCAGTACCGGATCGACAAGATGGAACAGGTCACGTCGTGACGGCTGTTCTCGACGCGAGCACGAACGCGGCGGCCGACGACTCGTCGCCGACGCAACCGCTGGCGTCGTGGGGGGCCCGTGCGGGCGCCCTGTGCGCGGATGTGCTGCTCGGGGTCGGCGTGCTCGCCGTGCTGGCGCCGCTGGTCCTGACAGCGCCACAGCGAGACTGGCTGTGGTGGGTGTACATGGCGGCCGCCGCTGTGGTGGTCCTGCTGGTCCTGGCCAATCGATGGCTGCTGCCCACCGTGACCGGATGGAGCCTGGGCCGCGCGCTGTTCGGAATCAGGGTGGTGCGACGAGGCGACGGTGCGGCCGTCGGCTTCGGACGACTCCTGGCCCGCGACGTCGCCCATCTGCTGGACACCGCGGCGGTCTTCGCCGGTTGGCTATGGCCGTTGTGGGACTCGCGCAACCGAACGTTCGCAGATCTGTTGCTGCGCACTGAGGTTCGGCGGGTGGACCCGCCCGCGCGCGACATGCGCCGCCTGACGGCCAAGGTGCTCGCCGCTGCCGTCGTCGTGTGTGCGGCGTTCGTGGCGTTGAACTACCTGGTGGTCTACCGCCACGAGCGGGCGGTCGACCAGACGCGCCAGCAGATCGCGGAGCAGGGGCCGCGAATCGTCGAGCAGATGTTGACCTACAACGTCGACACGCTGAAGGACGACTTCAACCGGGCCCAGTCGCTCGCCACGGACAGTTACCGCTCACAGTTGGTGGCCCAGCAGGAAGCGGTGCAGAAGGCCGGCGCCACGACGAATGAGTACTGGGCGGTCAGCAGCGCGGTGCTCTCGGCGGAACCGGAGCGTGCCTCGATGCTGCTGGCGATGCAGGGTCAGCGCGGGACCAATCCGCAGGACCTGCGTTTCATCACCGCGACCGTGCGGGTGGACTTCGACAAGTCGCCCGACGGGAAGTGGCGGGTAGCCAACCTCAGCGTGTTGAAGAAGCCGCTCATGGGGCAGGAACCGCAATGAGCCCACGCCGCAAGATCGACGCCGAGGAGCCGGAGCTCTACACCGCTCCCGCGCCGAAACCGCCACGCCGGTGGGGGCTTCCGCTCGTCGCGAGCCTGGCCGGCGTGCTCATCGCCGCTGCCATCACGGCGAGCACCCTCATGCTGGTGTCGCACGAGACCGATCGCAGGACGCAGGCACGTGACGCCGATGTCATCGGCTACGTGCAGTCGTTCATGACCACGTACACGACGCTGGATCCGTTTCAGGCGAACTACTACGGGGACCGCATCCAGGCGCAGGCCACCGGTGACTTCGCCAAGGTGTTCAAGGAGAGGATCAACGAAATCCTCGTCCAGGTTGCGCGCGCGGAGCCTACGCAGGGCACGGTGGTGGCCGCCGGTGTGCAGAGGTGGAAGGACGACGGCAGCGCAGACGTTCTCGTCGCGACCAAGATCTCGAACAAGATGCCGGACGGCCAGACGGTGGAGAGCGGAAACCGTTGGGTCGTAACGGCGAAGAAGGAAGGGCAGCTGTGGAAGATCAGCCAACTGATTCAGGTGATCTGACCACGAATGCGGCCGAGGCACCTTCGACACCGACGCCCCGTGGCCGACATCGGATGCCGAGCGGCAAGAAACTCCGTGGCGTCAAGGCGGAGCCGGACGAGTCGCAGGCGGCGCCGCAGACCGACGAGACCGTGGTCGAAGAGTCGGCCACGGCTGTAGAAGACACGACGCCGACCGTCGAAGAGCTGACGCCGGCCGTCGAAGACACGACGCCTACCGTCGAAGAGGCGACGCCGACCATTGAGGAAGCGCCTGCCAAGCAGGGTCGTCGGCGGAACTTCCTGCGGCGCGGCAAGAAACAGCCCGAAGCGGCCGTTGCCGAGGAAGTCGAACCCGAAAAGGCGACGGATACCGAAGAGGCGCCCGGCGAAGAGCCTGCCGAGGAGCTTGCCGAGGAAAAGGCGGCAGCAGCCGTCGGTGGCGAATCCGACGGTGAGGCAATCGAATCCGTTGACGACGCCGCAGAACCCGCGCAAGAGGAAGCGGCGAACGAGGAGCCCGTTCTCGTCCCACATCGCCCTGCGGGCAGGCGACTGAAGCTGGCCGCCGCGGCCGCCGCCGTGTTGTTCGTGGCCGGTGGAGCCTTCCTGGGAGCCACCGCGCAACCGGTGATCGCCAACCGCGCGCTCGTCGACACGAAGCTGGACATCGCCCGCACGGCGGCGAATGCGATCACCACGCTGTGGTCGTACACACCGGAGAACATGGACTCGCTCGGCGACCGGTCGGCGAAGTATCTCACCGGTGATTTCGCGTTCCAGTACCGGAAGTTCATCGACTCGATCGTGGCCACAAACAAGCAGGCGCAGGTCACGAACACCACGTCTGTGCTCGGTTCCGCGGTCGAGTCGGTCAGTCCGACGGAGGCGTCGGCCGTGGTGTACACCAATTCGATTGCGACGAGCCCGGTGTCGAAGAACATTCCCTCGCTGAGGTATCTGTCCTACCGGCTGGAGATGACGCGCGACCGGACCGACTGGCGCATCACGCGCATGACGACGATCACCACACTGGATCTCACCCCGCAGCTGTAGGGCTGGCGCCATGCCCGTGACCTCCCCGGTCTCCCATCGGCTGACGGTGACCGGCCTGCTGCTGCTGACCTTCGGGACCGGGATTATCGACGCGATCAGCGTGCTCGTCCTCGGCCACGTGTTCGTCGCCAACATGACCGGCAACGTCATCTTCCTCGGGTTCTGGTTCGCCAAGCACACCGTCGTCGACATGACCGCCGCCCTCGTCGCGTTCGTGAGCTTTCTTGCCGGTGCGGTGATTGGTGGGCGCTTTGCCCGCCGCTTCGAGCACGACACCCGTCGCTGGGTCACTGTGGCGCTCGCCGTGGAAAGTGTTGTCCTGCTGACCTTGTCGATCCTCGCGGGAATGGGCGCGCTGGACTACCACGACAACACCAAGCTGATCCTGATCGCGGGCTTGGCCATGGCATTCGGGAGCCAGAACGCCACGGCCCGCCAGTTCGGCATTCAGGAGCTCAGCACGACGGTGCTGACGTCGACCATCGTCGGCATCGGCGTGGACAGCAGGCTCGCGGGCGGGACAGGGCAGCGCGAGAAGCTGCGGTTCTCGGTGGTGCTGACGATGTGTGCGGGGGCGGTGGTCGGGGCGACGCTGTCGCGGTTCGTGGTCGCACCGGTGATCACGCTGGTGGCGCTGATCGTGGCCACCACCGCCGTTCTCTTCTGGTTCGGGCCGCCGGTTCCTGCCGACGACTAAGGTCTCGGTCATGCCATCAGTTCTCGTCACCGGCGCGGCGCGGGGCATCGGCAGGGCCATCGTCGAGCACCTGACGTCCAGCGGCTGGGATGTGATCGCAGGTGTCCGCAGCGAGAAGGACGCCACCGCGATCACGAAGGTCGACCCGCAGCGGGTCTCCGCCGTCATCCTCGACATCACCAACGCCGACGACATCGCGAAGCTGGCGGATGCGCTGCCGAAGCGGCTCGACGCAGTCGTGAACAACGCGGGGGTGGCCGTCGGCGGCCCGGTCGAGACAGTGACACCGGACGACTGGCGAAACATTCTGGAAGTCAACGTCATCGGACAGTTCGCCGTGACCAGGGCGATACTGCCGCGATTACGGGAGTCACGTGGTCGCGTGCTGTTCATCTCGAGCGTGAACGGCCGGATCGCCACGCCGATGCTGGGGCCGTACTCGGCGTCGAAGTTCGCGCTCGAGGCGGGGTGCGATGCGCTAAGGGTGGAGCTGAAGGCGTGGGATATCCCGGTGGTGCTGATCGAGCCGGCGCAGACGGACACCGACATGTGGCGCACTGCAGGCGACATGGTGCTGCAGATCGAAGAGGACATGTCGCCGGAGCACCGTGAGCTGTATGCCAAGCACCTCGCCGGGATGAAGAAGTTCGTCCCGACGGCCCGGAAGATGGCGTCGCCGACGACCAAGGTGGTGGCCGTCGTGGAGGAGGCGCTGACGGCGCGACGTCCGAGGGCCCGCTACGTGGTGGCGCTACTACCCAAGGTGCAGGCGGCTGTGGTGCCGAATCTGCCGACGGCGCTGCGTGATCGGATCATGACGATGTTGGTCGGACTGCCGCGCCGGCCACGTGGCTGACTTCGTCAAGACCAACAACAGCGCACCGCCGGGATTCTTCGCGCTGGAGGCGGCGGGGCTGCGCTGGCTGGCGGTGGACGGCGGTGCGCGGTGTGCACGGGTGCTCGCGCATGACGAGCGGTCGTTGACGCTGGAGCGTTTGGACTCGGTGGCGCCGACGCGTGACGCGGCAAGGGATTTCGGGTCGAGGCTGGCGGTGACACACGAAGCCGGGGCGCCGATGTTCGGTGCGGGTCCCCACGGCTGGGAAGGCGAAGGCTACTTCGGCCCGCTGTCGCAGCCGCTGCCGATGTCATTTACGGGTCACCAGACGTGGGGCGAGTTCTACGCCGAGGAGCGACTACTCCCGATGGCTGCGATGGCGGAAACGCGACTGAGTTCGGAAGGTCGGCGATCGGTTGATGCGGTGATCGAGCGGTGTGCGGCGGGCGACTTCGAAGACGGTGACGAGCCGGCGCGGATCCACGGGGACCTGTGGAGCGGCAACGTGATGTGGACAGACGTGGGCGTGGTGCTGATCGACCCGGCGGCGCAGGGCGGGCATCGGGAGACGGACCTCGCGATGCTGGTGTTGTTCGGTTGCCCGCATCTGGATGAGGTGCTGGCGGGATATCAGTCGGTGCGACCACTTCGGGAGGGGTGGCGGGACCGGGTTGGACTGCACCAGCTGTACCCGCTGCTCGCGCACGTGGTGCTGTTCGGCGGTGGCTATGGCCGCCAGACCGAGGCCGCTGCTGCGAGCGCTTTGGCAATAGCTGGCTAACAACTTCTTCGTGTTTGCTGGAGAACATCTAAGTAGCTGTGGGGACACTTTTCGGCAGTGTCCCGCAGGTGGGACACTTGCTCCGCGATGGATAAGCTCGTACGAAATCCGGAGTGCGCATTGATCGTGACGAGCCTGGCAACCATGTCGAGTATGGTGCGTTCTAGCAACTTACCCTGCCGTAGAAGTGGCAGTTGCTGACAGTTTAGGTCTGGACTGTTGATCAAGCAGCTACCTGCACATTTATATTGACGACGATGTCATTAAAACATTTGCCTCTTGCGTTCGGCGGCTAGATGAGAAATTCTCTAGCAATTTTGTGACAGCCATCACACGGGTGCTACTGTGCCTGAGAGAAACCTGAGACGGCTGAGGGAAAGGACTGATCAGGATGGGCAAGCACCGCAAGATGAGTAGCACGTCCAAGAAGTTCGCCGCGTTGGGCGCCGCCGCCATTACGACGACAGCGTTGACAGTCGCCGTCGTGCCGGACTCGAACTCTGACAAGTCACGGGACGAGCTGCTCAGGCTGCTGGCCGACATCCGACCATTTGGCACGGATCCGCAAGCGATTCCCGATCTGACCGGCGGCGCGGGCAGCGCCGGCTACGACCTCGCCCAACAGGCCGCCGACCAACTGATTCGCCTAATCGTTGAGAATGTGAACCTGTCAGCGCTCGCGCAAGCTGCCGGTCTTGACCCTGAGAGTCTGGTCAATGGGTTGATCGAAGGCACGTTGAACGACCTTGTCGGGGACACACTCACCGGTGTTCTGGGCCAAGTCCCGATCACGCCCATCCTCGGTTCGCAGTTGGCTCCAATTCTCAATGGACTGTTGACGCCGATCGTTGGTGCACCTTTGGCCGCCTTAGTGGATGACCCGCTCGGCGGGGTGTTGGCCGGTCAATTGAACACCGGTAGCGGCGGCACGTTGGGTGGTCTGCTCGATCTGCTGGGCGTCGACCTCAGCCAGCCGCTCAACCTGTCAGGCGTCGACGTCCCCGGCGTCAATGTCGTTACCACGGGCCCGCTCTTTACGTTGTTGAAACTCCTCGGCGTAGACGTCGGATGGGTGCCGGCGCTGCCGAACTCGGTGGCCCAGGAAATCAATGAAACCCCGTACCTGAACGTCGGATTGGGCGGAGTCGGCGGGGTGCTGGATCCACTCCAGATTGCGGCCCTTAGGGCTGCGCTCACCGCGCTCGGCGTTTCTCCCGCCAACATCGACAAAATACTCAACGGAGTACCGGACGTCGCAGCCGTTCGCGTCATTCCGGTTGTTGGCGTAGGCCTTGGCGCGTTCGCCGCCGGAGCCGCCTACCAACAGGTCGTGGACGATCTGCCGAACCAACCCGGCGGCGCGGCCTACCCGGGAACCGACCCGCTACTTGGCAGCTTCACGGTTCTGCCGATGGTTCTGCTACTGAATCCGGGACGCGCGAACGGTGGCCCGTTGGCGCGTGCATACCCGTTCTTCCGGCTCTTTGGCATCGATACCGTCACGCCGGAAACCGAGGTGTCATCGAGCGGTGGAATACCGATCAAGATCGGAAACATTGATACGGGCCTAGCGCTCGGTGGCGCAAACCTGATTCCGATCAAGCTCGACATCGGCATCCAGAACTTCCCCGCGTCGGATTTCGCGGCTTGGCCGAACCCGGTGACGCTCGCGAATAATGCTGCAGCGCTGATGTTCCCGACTTACATCATTCGCGGGCTCGATGCTACGAACGTGAGCACATCTCTGGCTCAACAACTCCTCCGCCAAGCTCCTAACGGCCTGCCGACCTCGGAAAAGCCGCTGTCGTTCAACTACTACTTGACCATTCCCATCAATGGCGCTCCGGTGTTGGAGCCGACGTACCTCGTGGTCGATGCAATCAACCTTCTCACCGGCGGCAGCTTCAACAATCCCATTGGCACAGCGCTGAATCCGTTCCTGGAAAGCGCCGGAAATCTCGGCTACACCGACGTCAAGCGTGTGCAGAACTCAGATGGCGACTGGGAGTACGTCCGCACCTTTGATGACACCGAAGTCCCAACGGCGTTCGGGTCGTTCCCCGACGTTGCGTGGGGCAATGTGCCTGCCGATCTACTCAATTTGTTGCAGGTCGGTATACAGCAGGCCATCGACGACGGGATCGAGGGCGAGCCGACGACCAACGCGCTTGCCGCGCTGCTCGGCCTGCTCGGACTCGACAACCTGACGTCGCTTGGTGGTAGCTCCGGACTGGGCCTCTCGAGCATCACCGATCTCGCCGACGGACTTGTCGGCAGTTCACTCGGCTCCAACCTGCAGTCGCAGGGACTCCAGTCCGAGGCGATGAAGACGACGAGCTTCGCGCCGCCTAATCCCTCATCGACCTCTACCGGGACGGGTCCGACGGTGCAACTGGCGCAAGGCACCCCGACGGTAACCCAGCCTCCGGCGGGTGATGAGGCCGATGACACTCCAGCCCCAAGGAAGCGCCCAGTGCTCGATCTCATTGAGAGCCTAGGCAATTCAGTGACGCCGCCGACGGAGACAACCGCGGCGACCGGAACCAGCACAAGCCGACCGACGCCGATCAAGGACGCGGTCAAGCAGGCCAGCGATCAGGTGAAGAAGACCGTTGATGATGTGAATGACGGCGTGAAGAAGGCCGTCAGTGATGTGCAGAAAACTGTCAACGACACCGCCAAGAAGGTGAACGACGCGGCCAAGAAGGCGACTACGAGTAGCGCCGCAAGCTAACGAGCGGGCCCTAATTGAGGGCTAGGGCCCGCTCGACCATCTCCGTCAGCAGTGGCGCAAGCACCTGCGCGTACTCGGTCGTGACGTGGTTGTCGTCGCGGAACACCAGCGTGTTGCCGACGATGACCGGGCAGCGGTCGGCCGTGCAGAACAGCTCGGACAGCTCTACGTACTGACCGCCGCCCGCCGCCGTCGCTGCCGCCTCCGCTGCCATGCCGCCATCGTTGAGCCCCTCGGCCTTCGCCGGCGCGCACGCGGCCGCGTTGTCCATGTGCGCCGACACACACGTCGGCACCGTCCCATGTGGATCCGGAACCTGGCTCAGCACCAAAACCTTTGCGCCCGTTCCCCGTAGCCGCTGCACCAACTTCGTCAAGCTGTCCAGCCAGGCCTGGTCGTAACTCGTGAATCCGAAGTCTGCGCCGTACCGCCGCGACATGTCGAGCACGATCAGCCGCGGCTTCTCCTTCGCCAGCCGCGCCATGACGTCGCCCCGCCACTGCTCACACTCCGTGAACTTGCGGCCCAGATATGGGCTGTTGACCGGCAGATCCATCAGCGGGCAGAGCACCTTGCTCATCGTCTCCAACCGCCAATGCCGATCCCGCGCAACCGGTTCGAGCGCTGGCTGCCACATCGCCGCATGCGAGTCACCTACCAGCGCCACCGTCGTCGGCGACCCGATGTCACCCGACGCACAATCGGGCTGTGCAACGTCCCGCCACGACAGGACGCATCCGTCCACGAAGACCTCCGGCTTCACGACCGCGTTCAGCGCAGGTGTCAGATTCGCCGGCACAGGCGCCGGTTCCGCCGACTTCGCTACCGCCGCCACAACCTGATCCCGCACCGACATCGGCGGGGGAGCCTCAACCGATGTCGCAGCAGGACCAACTGGCACAACGGGCGCTACCGGCGCATCCGCCGTCCCTCGGCCCACCGGCACGGGCCGAATCATCAACAGCACCAAGCAGGCACCCACCCCGACCGCCGTCAGCACACCACCGACTGCCAAACTGCGCTCCGCCGACGACTTCAGAGTCGACGCGAACCGTGCCGGGTTTTCGATCAGATGCAGCGTCAGGATCGCCAGCCCGAACGACACCAGCACCATCGCGAGCCGGCCGGCCAGGCCGAGCGACTGACCGAACAGCGTCGGTGCCAGCAGCAGCACCGGCCAGTGCCACAGGTACCACGAGTACGAGAGCCGACCGATCGACCGCATCGCCGGTTTCGACAGGAAGTGTCCAACACCCAAATCCGGTGTCGCACAGCCCGCGCCGATCACCAACGCCGTGCCCAGCACCGGCAACAACGCCGTCGCGCCCGGGTAGGGCGTGCCTTCACCGATCTGCGTGCACGTGACAACGATCAGCGCCAAGCCGCCCCAGCCCACCACCGCAGCCGACGGGCCAGGCAGATGCCGCCATGCGCCTGCCGTCAGCGCCACCAGTCCGCCGACCGCCAACTCCCACGCTCGGGTCGGCAGCGAGAAGAACGCCCACGACGGCACGGTGTCGGTCCACGCAAGCGAGACCATGAACGACGCAGCGGCCAAGACCCCGAGCACTAGAACGTACGGCGCCACCGAACGCACACCGATGCCACCCCTGCGACGGGCCACCCGCGCGAGAAGCCATGCCGTGCCGATGATCAACGCCGGCCACAGCAGATAGAACTGTTCCTCGACACCCAGCGACCAGTAGTGCTGCAGCGGTGATGGTGGCGTATCGGCCGCCAGATAGTCGGTGCCCTGAATCGCGAACCGGTAGTTGCCCGCATACAGCGCGCTCGCGATGCCATCACCGATGACGCTGCGCGCCTGCAGCGGTGGCAGCAGCACCGCCGACGCGACACATGTCGCGACCAATACCGTGACCGCGGCCGGCAACAGCCGTCGCGCCCGCGCGCCGTAGAACCGAGCCAGCCGCACCGCGCCTGTACCCGACGCTTCGTGCCACAGCAGGCCGGTGATCAGGAATCCGGAGACGACGAAGAACACGTCGACCCCGATGAATCCGCCGCCGACTCCGGGCAGACCGGCGTGGAAAAGCACGACGGCGATGACGGCGACCGCCCGCAAACCTTCGATGTCGGAACGAAACTGCTTCTGCGGCAGAACCGTCCGCCCGCTCGCAGGGTTACTACGGCGGGAGGCAGGGCGGGGCGCAGTCGCAACTCTGTTCACTCGAGCAACGATCGTCTCACGGGACCCAGGTGTATCCCGGGATCAACGCGCTACGTCGCCAGCCAGGCCAGTTCTCGCGGCAGCTTCTCACGCCACGCCGCGACGTCGTGCCCGCCGATGAACGACACCCCCGACGGGGGTCTGCGCAGCGACACGACGAATTGTTTGGTGGCGTCGTAGAACCGGTCTTCGGCTCCACAGTCGATACGCAACGGAATCTCGGAGAGCGCGGGGGTGCCGTACACCGAATACGCGAACCAGTCGGCCGGACCGTCGAATGCGCCCTCTTGGAGCGCCAAGCTGTAGTCGGTGAAGAGCGCAGGTGCGACTGCGCAGATCGCGGCGGTCCGCCTCGCCCCGAGGGCACCGCCGAGCAGCAACGCGCCGTAGCCGCCCATCGACCAGCCGATGAAGCTCACCCGCGACGTGTCGAGGCCTTGCCTCGCCAGCATCGGCAGCAGTTCGGTGAGCACCATCGTTCCTGAGTCCTCACCGCTGATGCGGCGATGCCACCACCCGTTGCCGCCGTCGACGGCCACCACCGCGAACGGCGGATAGCCCGCCTTCGCCAAATCGGCGAGACCCGCTTCGACGCCCATGCCCATCACGCCGTCGGCCGTCATGTCGCGACCGTGCAGCGCGATGACCGGACGCAGCGGCCTGCTGTAGCGACCGGGCGGCAGGGCGATCGCCCACTTGGTTTCGACGCCTCCGCGTGCTGCCGAGACGAACGAGCCGGTGACGTATGTGCCCGACGCCTTCACCGACGAAGGAGAGGGCTGGTCTGCCGGCGGGGCTCCCGACGCGGTCGCGAGCCCCAGCTGCCAGATCGGATCGAGCGCACACGCACCGGCGAGTCCTGCGCCCAGCCGCAAGACCGTGCGGCGCGTCAACTCCTGCATCGGCGTGTCAGGCGAAGGCGAGCCAGCTCGGTAGCGCACGCTCGCGCGAGTCGCAGAGCACCTGTTGGGTATCGCAGCTGCCCTTGGGAACCCCGGCGCCGCTCCACATCCCGCCGGTGTCACGCCGCAACACAATCGCCGACGAGCCGCCGCCGTCCAGCAGAACGGCGGTGTCGGAGCCCAGTCCGCGGAACAGGTCTTGTATCTGGTCCGGTGTATAGCTGCCGCCCTGAAAGACGTACAGCTGATCGCTGGTTCGGTTGTAAGCGATCGCAGTTCGTGCCGCGCTCGGGCCGCCGTCGTTCAGTTGCCCTGTGTCTCCTGGACCGAGCAGACCGATGCCTGCGACCGCGACGAACCCCGCGTTCTGGTCGAGCAGCTTCTGTATCACCGGGGAGGCCGAGTCATAGTCGCCTGGGCCCTTGGGCATAACCACATATGGGGCGCCGCCGACCGGAAGTATCATCGTCGCGAGCGACGACCAGTGTTCGTTGCCGCCCGACAGGCCCTGCTTTCCCGCGTAGGCAACGGTGCCCGTGACCGCGGCGTTCGCCCTGCCCTGTCCCCGGGTGTTGTCGACGTAAGCCCCAAGCGGCGAACTGCATTTGGTGTCGCGCCACGACCCGCCCTTCTGGCCGCGGACATCGAAGAAGTTCGCGTTGATCGCGATCGTCGGTTGACCCAGCGCCTGCCACGCCTGAAGCGGCGCATAGATTTCAGACGCCTGCCACAGACCCTCACCGGTGCGTGCCCCTCCGTCGCGCTCGCACCTAGCCTGGGAGCCCTGGTGGCTGTCGACCAGAAGTCGCGGACGCAGTCGGCCGGAGGCATTCTTGATCGTCATCAAGTGCCCGCCGCTGTTCATCTCGTACCAGCCGCCGCCGGCGTTGAGCATCGGCGCCGGGTGTCCATCGCCGAAGTTGTAGACGAGGTATGAGCCTCGGGTGTTGGCGATCGCGCCCGCGAGCAACGAACGCCCATCGGCGCGGGCGACCGGGGCATCCGTCGCCGCGAGGCCGGCGCACAGCATCAGCGCAGCGGCACACGCCGCGAGACGCCGGCAGAGCGCGGCTGGTGTAGGCACGGTTGTCCCTTCAACAAAAGACCAGGAAACGAGACAACTCTAATCACACCAACCTCACAGTCAACTTCAGTAACAGCGACGTCTCGATTGGATATCGACCATTGATCGCGATCTACATCGGCAGCACGGGGCGCCGCGGCACCAAGACACCGACGGTCCGTCAACGCCCAGGCGGGGCGAGTCTGTAGATGGCGCCGGCGTAGTCGTCACTGATGTAGACCGCCCCGTCCGGTCCGACCACGGCCGCGACCGGACGGCCCCAGCGCGATCCGTCGTCGGCCTGAAAGCCGCCGACGAGTGTCTGCTGATCGCCGAGAGTGCCGTCGCGCCAGGGGAAGAACGACACCTCGGGCGCGCGCGGTGGCTGCCGGTTCCATGAGCCGTGCACGCCGACCAACGCTCCCTCCGCGTACGGCGCAGGCAGCACCCCCGTCGTGAACGCGAGTCCCAGCGGCGCGGAGTGCGCACCGAGGCTCTGTTCGACCGGCGGCAGGCTGCCGCAGTCCATGCGGGACCCGTCCTTGTTCGTCGACATGTCGCGGACGAACGCGGGATCGGCCGGGCCGCCATCGGGATTGCAATAGGGCCAACCCAATTCGCGTCCCGGCGTGAGCCGCGCCAACGCCTCCGGCGGATGCTCGTTGACGTACCGGGTGTCGACGTTGCCGTCCGGATCGGGCGCGTTGTCGCGGTTGTTGACCGCCGTCCATATCGAGCCGTCCGGTGCGACGGCGAGACCCGTCCCGTTACGGACACCCGTCGCGAAGGGCTCGGCGGGGCCGCCACCCGGCGGGATCCGCATGATCGTCGCGCGTGGCGGCTTGGCCTCGCGGTCCTCCGCAGAGATGTTGCCCGTCGAACCGATCGAGAAGTACACCGCCCCGTCGGGCCCGACCGCCACGCTCTTCAGCGCGTGCGCGTAGGCGCCGTTCAGTTCTGGGCTGCGCGCGTCGGGAAGGTCGGCGGCCACGGTCCGCAGGTTGACGGCAGCTCCGTCGACGTAGTTGTACGCATCGATCTGGTCACTCTCGGCGATGTACAACGTGGAGCCCGCGAATGCCATCCCGTGCGGCTGGTCGAGGCCGTCGAGCAACATCGACTGTTCCGGCGCCGCACCGGGTTTCGGCGTCAGCTTCAGAATCTGCCCGCTGGCGGGCACCGACACGAGCAGCGCGCCGTCCGGTGTCCACGTCTCGAGTCGGGCCCTCGGGATCCGTGCCCACACCGACATCGTCCATCCGTCGGGGATCAGCGCCTGCCGCGGTTCGTCGAGCGGTGATTGAGCAAGGTCGGCGGGAACGTCGACCGGCGCTGAGACCAATTTCCCTGATGCGGGCGCGGGAGCGGCAGGCCTCGTCGGTGAGGCGGGCGCCGGCGACTGCGCAGGGGGTGACTCGGCCGAACACCCCGCCAGCACAACGATGCCGACGAGCCCGACGGCGAGCCCGTTACGCGGCGGCCAGATCCGCATGCATCTCCCAAACGAGGATCTCGGAGGGCTCACTGGCCGTCACGCGTTGGCCGCCTCCGCCCGTGAACCGCACAGCGTCCCCTTCGCGCAGGGGCCCGGCGCCTTCGAGTGTCACGTCGCCGCGCGGCACGAACAGGTGCACGAACGGGGCGTCTGGCAGGCTGACGGCATCGCCCGGTTGCAGCCGTGCAGCGTGAAGCGCCGCGTTCTTGTTGTGAATGCTGATGGCCGCATCGTCACGAATCCCCGACGCGATGGTCATCAGTCCGCCGCTGAGCTGCCCGCCGTCGACCTCCGCCTGTTGGTAGCCGGGCTCGATGCCCGATGCGTCGGGTGCCACCCACATCTGCACGAAATGCACACGCTCGCTGGCGGACCCGTTCTTCTCCGAATGCAGCACACCCGTGCCCGCCGACATCCGCTGCGCGAGGCCGGGATAGATGACGCCCGAGTTCCCCATCGAGTCGCGGTGTTCCAGCGACCCTTCCAGTACCCAGGTGACAATCTCCATGTCGCGGTGCGGGTGGGTGTCGAACCCTGCAGCGGGCAGCACCCAGTCGTCGTTGTTGACCAGCAGCAGCCCGTGGTGGGTGTTCGACGGGTCGTAATAGCCGGCGAACGAGAACGAATGCCTGGAGTCGAGCCATTCCGTCGCGCTCGTGCCGCGTTCCGACGCGCGGCGGATGTCGACTGATGCCGTCATGCAGCCAGTGCCGTGGGCAGGCCGAACTTCTTGAACAGCCCGTCGCCCGCGTGGAACGCCACCACATGCGCGATGCCGCCGGAACGCACCTCGAGCACATGCAGCTGGAACTCCTCGTGCACACCCGTCTCGCGGTTGAGCATGTAGAGCGCCGCCGCGGGCTGGCCGTTCGCGGTGATGGCGATGAACCGCATGTCGCCGGGGCCTTCGGCGGGGCAGTGATTCTTCGACAGCGCGACGATGTTCGCCGGGCCCTGGTACCAGCCGTCGAACGGCGGCATCTCGAAAACCGCATCTTCGGTGAACAATTGGACCAGCTCGTCCATGTCGTAGTTCTCGAACGCCGCGATGTACTTCGCGAGCTGATCCTTGGCCTCAGGCGATTCCGGGGCGGCGACCTCGCCGTCCTGGGTGGGCTGGGCGGCGTCGAGCTGCGCCCGCGCGCGCTGCAGCAGGCTGTTCACCGCGGCCGTCGATGCGCCGATGGCCTCGCCCACCTCGGCCGCCTTCCACTGCAGCACTTCGCGAAGGACGAGCACCGCGCGCTGCCGGGCCGACAGGTGCTGAAGGGCCGCCACGAATGCCAGCCGCACCGATTCGCGGGACTCGACGATCACCGACGGGTCAGACGGGTCCTCCTTCGGCGAGTCCGGGAGCGGCTCGAGCCAGGTGATCTCGCGGTGCTCGGCGATGTCGGCGTTCGGGTCCGACGAGGACTGACCAAGTCCGGAGGGCAACGGCCGACGCTGCCTGCCCTCCAGCGCGGTCAGGCTGGTGTTGGTGGCGATGCGGTACAACCAGGTCCGCACCGAGGATTTGCCCTGGAACCCCTTGAACGACTTCCACGCGCGCAGATACGTGTCCTGAACCAGGTCCTCGGCGTCGTGAACGGAGCCGGTCATCCGGTAGCAGTGCGCGAGCAACTCGCGCCGATACCGCTGGGCATCGGCAAGAAATGCGTCTGCAGCGGCGTTCTCGTCAGCGGGTTCCAGGCTTTCTGCAAGCACGCTCACGCCGTCGAGCTTACGCAGGGCTCCGACAACTGCCACCGACCGATTTCGGCGGATTAGCTAGTCTGCGCTGATGGTCAGTTGCCGTAGCGAGAGGTCCTTCGACGGCGTTGGTGGCGTCCGCATCGTGTACGACGTGTGGGAACCGGAGGACAAGGACTGTCGCGGAGTGGTGGTGCTCTGCCACGGCTACGCCGAACACGCCCGCCGCTACGACCATGTCGCCCAGCGGTTCGGCGAGTCGGGCCTCGCCGTCTACGCCCTCGACCTGCGCGGACACGGCCGCTCCGGCGGCAAGCGGGTCTACCTGCGCGACATCTCCGAATACACCGAGGACTTCCACACGCTCGTCGGCATCGCGGCCGCCGAATACCCGGAGCTCAAGCTCGTCGTGCTCGGCCACAGCATGGGCGGCGGCGTCGTGTTCGCCTACGGTGTGGAACACCCCGACGACTACGCCGCGATGGTGCTGTCGGGCCCGGCGGTGGACGCCCAGGACGGGGTGTCGCCGGTGATGGCGTTCGTCGCGAAAGCACTCGGCCAGATCCTGCCCGGCCTGCCCGTCGAGCAGCTGCCCACCGACGCCGTGTCCCGCGACCCGCAAGTCGTCGCCGCCTACAACGCCGACCCGATGGTGTACCACGGCAAGCTGCCCGCAGGCATCGCCCGGGCGCTCATCGGCGTCGGTGAAACCATGCCGCAACGCGCCCCCGCCCTGACGGCACCGCTTCTGGTCGTCCACGGCGGGCAGGACAAGCTGATCCCCGTGCAGGGCAGTAGGCACCTGATGGAGTGTGTCGGCTCCCAGGACGCACACCTCAAGGTGTACCCCGAGCTCTACCACGAGGTGTTCAACGAACCCGAGCGCGCCGTGGTGCTCGACGACGTCGCATCGTGGATCGAGACGAAGATTTGAAACTCCTTGCCGCCCTTACCCTTTCTCTAATCCTTCTGCTATCAACAGGCTGCTCGTCGGATGACAAGTCCCGCCAGCTTTGGGTCGAGGACGAGATCAGCTTCACCGCCGACGGCCTCACCATCCACGGCACCTACCGCCACCAGAAGGACGCGGCGCCGGGCCCCGCGGCGCTGCTGATCTCCGAGAGTGGCAACACCGACCGCAACGGCGACAACATCGTCATCGGCAAGATCGGCAACATGCGCCAGCTCGCCGAACTGTTGTCGGAGCGCGGGGAAGCCAGCCTGCGTTACGACAAGGTCGGCACCGGCAAGACCGGCCTTGGCCCGTACCAGCAGCGGCCCGCCGACGTCGGAAGCGCCGTCTACACCGCCGGCGCGAAGGCCGCCGCGCGCTTCCTCGGCGATCAGCCGGGCACCGACAAGGACCGGCTCTCGGTCTATGCGGTCGGGGAGGGCACCGTGCACGCGATGACGCTGGCGTCGGACACCTCGCCGGTCGCGCCGAAGATCCACTCGCTCGGCCTGCTCCAGCCGCTGTCCGGTCGCTACCTCGACATCATCACCAACCGGGTGCGCTCCGACGCGAGCCCCGAGACGCTGAACACCTGGCTGGCCGCCGTCGACGAGGTCCGCACCAAGGGCACGGTGCCGCCCAACCTGCCCGAGGGCCTTGGCGCCATCCTCAACCCGGGCAACGCGAAGGCCATCGAGGAAGCCGACAAGATCGATCCGGTGGCGCTGGCCGCCGCCATTCCCGCGGGCACTCCGGTGTTGTTGACGTGTTCGGACACCGATCGACAAGCACCCTGCAACACCATGCGGCCGCTCGAAGACGCGCTTAAGCACACCGTGCTGACCGTCGTCGAGCTCAAGGGCGTCAACCACGTGCTGCGCGACGACCCGACCGACAACATCGCCAACCTCTCGAAGGACGGCCCGATTTCTCCACAGCTGGTGACCGCGCTCGACGGATTTGTCACCAAGTAGCCCTAGTCTGGTCGCGATGACTGACGACAAGATGTTGGCCCGTATCGCAGCGCTGCTGCGCCAGGCCGAAGGCACCGACAACAGCCATGAAGCGGAGGCGTTCATGGCGGCCGCGCAGCGGTTGGCCACCGCGACGTCGATCGATCTCGCCGTCGCCCGTTCGCATGCGGATCAACGCACCAAGGCGCAGACGCCGGTGCAGCGCACGATCACCATCGGCAACGCGGGCGCGCGCGGCCTGCGCACATATGTGCAGCTTTTCGTGCTGATCGCCAACGCCAACGACGTGAAGTGCGACATCGCGTCGAACTCGACCTTCGTCTACGCCTACGGGTTCGCCGAGGACATCGACGCCAGCCACGCGCTCTACGCCGGCCTTGTGATGCAGATGGTGAGGGCGTCGGAGGCCTACATCGCCTCCGGTCAGCACCGGCCCACCCCGACGATCACCGCGCGGCTCAACTTCCAGTTGGCGTTCGGCGCCCGCATCGGGAAGCGGTTGGCGCAGGCTCGTGAGGACGCGCGGCGGGAAGCGACCAGAGACAGGAAGCGCAGGCCCGGCACCGCGATCGCGTTGCGGGACAAGGACCTCGAGCTGAAGGACTTCTACCGCGAGACGTCCGCGGCCCGCGGCACCTGGCGGGCCACGAACGCGACGGCGGGCTACTCGTCGTCGGCGCGGCGGGCCGGTGACCGCGCTGGCCGACGCGCACGGCTGGGCAACAGCCAGGAGATCAACGGCGCGCGCACCGCACTGAACCGGTGACCTCCCGCGACACCCAGCGCTCCAAGGTCTACGCCGCAGAGGAATTCGTCCGGACCTTGTTCGATCGTGCCGCCGAGCACGGCAACCGGTCGGTGGCGTTCTTCGGCACCAACCTCACGTTGCCGCCCGAAGCCCGGTTCGCCTCCGTGGAGACCGTGCAGCGCTACGTCGACGACGTGCTCGCCCTCGGGTCCGTCCGCGCGCGCTGGCCCGACGTCCCGTCGCTGACGGCGCGGCCTCGGCGCGGGGTCACCGCTGCGCACTACGAACGCGACGACGACGGCGCCGCGATCGCGGTGCCCGAGCGACGCACGACGTGGGCGCTTCGCGAACTCGTCGTGCTGCACGAGGTCGCCCACCATCTGTGTGACGTCGACCCGCCGCACGGCCCGGAGTTCGTCGCGACGTTCTGCGAGCTCGCCGAGGCGGTGATGGGACCGGAGGTCGCCCACGTGCTGCGGGTCGTCTACGCCAAGGAGGGTGTGCGCTAGCGGTAACGTCGGCCACGTGACGGAGCCGGACCCCAAAGCCCTTGACGAGGTGTTCAACCGGGTGTTGCACACCGAGGACGACGCGCTGCGCGCCGCAAGGGAATCCGCTGCGGCGGCGGACATGCCCGCCATCGAGGTGTCCGCTCAACACGGCAGGCTGCTGTCGCTTCTGGCGCGGATGACGAACGCGAAGCGGGTGTTGGAGATCGGCACGCTGGCCGGCTACAGCACCATCAACCTCGCCCGTGGCGTCGGGCCGGACGGCCGTGTCGTCACGCTCGAATTCGAGCCGCGGCACGCGGAGGTGGCGCGCAAGAACTTCGAACGGGCGGGCGTCGCCGAGCGCATCGAGGTCATCGTCGGTGCTGCGCTGGACACGCTGCCGAGGTTGGCCGAGCGCGGCGAAGCCTTCGACATGTTCTTCATCGACGCCGACAAGGAGAACAACGTCGCCTACGTCGAATGGGCCGTCACGTTGGGCAGGCCTGGGTCAGTCATCGTGGTGGACAACATCTCTCGCATGGGTCGGGTGCTGAACCCGGCCGCCGACGACCATCAGGCCAAGGCCGTCCGCGCCATGCTCGACATGATGGGCGGGAACCCGCGTCTGGACGCCGCGGCGATCCAGACCGTCGGGACGAAGAACTGGGACGGCTTCGCGGTGGCCTTGGTGAAGTAGCGGCTCTCACGGCGGTGATATCAGCGGAAGCGGACGTCCAACGTCGCCAGGCCGAAGATCTTCCTGCCTGCGGACTTCGCGGCGACAAGGACGACACCGGTGCGGGTCGCAGGGTCCAACGACTTGACCCGGCCGCTGAATTCGATGTCTGCGCCATCGGCGGCCGACACGATGGCGGGCGCAGACAGCCGCACCGCATAGCGGGTCACCGCACCGGGGTCACCCGACCATGCGGAGGCGAATCCGGCACCCAGACCCATAGTGAGCATGCCGTGGGCGATCACATCGGGCAGCCCGGCCAGCTTGGCGATGCCCTCGTCCCAGTGAATCGGGTTCGCGTCACCGGCGACGCCGGAATAGTTCACGAGATCGCCGCGGGACAGTCGGGTGTGGCGCACCGGTAGTTCGTCGCCCACCTTCACGTCATCGAACGACGACGTTCCCGGCGTGCGGGTGGTGCCTCCTTCGGCGAGCCGAACCTCGCCCTCGGGACGCACCGTCTTGTGGTACTCGGATTCGCCGACTCCGAAGATGTCCACGTCGTGCATCATCATCTTCTGCACTGCCGTCTTGATCGCCGGATCGACGTCCTCGGTGGTGAGGCCGACGACGGTGGTGTGCAGGGTGTGCACCCGCTCGCCTGCCCGGTCGGTGAAGGTGTTGGTCACGGTGATCAGGTCTCTGCCTGCGATCCTGCGCACCGACGTCAGTTCGACGTCGATGTGCAGTTCGTCGCCGGCCACGATCGGACGGTGTTGCTCGAAGACCTCTTCGGTCTGCATGTAGGTGTCGTATCCGACGACCACCTGTTCGAACATGCGGCGATTGCAGGTCATGCCAGGGGTCGACGTGAACGTCAGCGGCGCCACCAGGTCCGAATAACCCAGTTCCGCGGCGGCGGCCACATCCCAGTGCGCGGGGTGGTAGTCCTGCACTGCGCGGGCGTACTCGCGGACCTTCTCGCGGCCGACCAGGTAGGTGCCGTCCATCTGGTAGTAGTGGCCGACCCGCGCTTCGAGCGCCGACGCTTCTGCTGGTGCGGTCATGTACTTGCTCAACTCTTCTATCGGCTTGTTCGCTGAGGCCGACCACAGCACACTAACCTGCCCGTCGTCCACTTTTCGATCGGCAAGTGGCCGACGGGGTCGCGGTCAGCGCGTCCACACGGACGACTTCGCGGCTGCCCGCAGCGCGGCCACGATCCGCTTCTCGTTGGCGACGAAGCGCTCGCTCGGTGCGGGAACCGAGATGGCGACGATCTGACCACCGGACGTGCGGCCCGCGATACCCGCCGCCGAGATGCCGACCGTGTGCTCATCGCGGTCGAAAGCGATGCCGCTGCGCGAAAGGCCTTCGTCGGCAATCAGTTCCAGCGCCGCCTTGCCGTTGGCCGTCGACTCCAGAGGGAAGCGCACGCCCACCGCCGACGCCGCGCGTAGCCGATGTGTCGACTCCACCTGGTCGATGAACAACATCTGCCGCCCCTGCAGTGCCGACAGGTCGACCGTCTCGCCGGTGGCCTCGGCGAGGTCCTCGAGCGTCTGCCGGAACATCGCCGCGAGCCGTGCGCTGTCGGCGCCGCCCAGGCCGAGCAGTCGGTCTCCCAGGGAGAACCGACCCTGCTCGTCGACGCTGGCGAAGCCGATCTCGACCAGCGCGACGAGCAGACGGCGCACTGTCGACTTGGCCAGTCCGAGCTGAGCGCCGAGGTCGACCAGCCGCAGCTGGCCCGGCGCGGACGCAATTTCGTCGAGCGCGGCCGCCGCGCGGCGCAGCACCTGAATGCCGTCCTCCCGTCCGGAATCGACTCGCGGATTCTCTTCCGGAAGTGGCACACTCCCACTATATTGATCCGGATAGCGAATCACAATGATTCTTGATGCGGATCCAGGAGCTACTGTGACGGCACTTCCGGCTGGCCGGTTCTACGTCCAGGGCGACGATGGCTATGAGGCCGCGCGACGCGCGACGGTGTGGAACGCGCGCACGCCGGACCGCTTCCCCCACGTCATCGTGGCGGCGCGCGACGCCGACGACGTCGTCGCCGCGGTCCGCTACGCCAATGCCAACGGCATGCGGATCGGTGTGCGGTCCGGAGGCCACAGCTGGGCGGGTAACCACGTCCGCGACGGCGGCATGCTCCTCGACGTCAGCCGGTTGGACGACTGCTTCGTCGACGCCGACCAGATGACCGCCATCGTCGGGCCGGGCAAGGGCGGCAGCGTGCTTGCGGTCGAGCTGGAGGCCCAGGACCTGTTCTTCCCGACCGGCCACTGCAAGGGTGTGTGCATCGGCGGCTACCTGCTGCAGGGCGGGTACGGCTGGAACAGCCGCGTGCTCGGCCCGGCGTGCGAGAGTGTTATCGGCGTCGATGTCGTCACCGCCGACGGTGAGCAGGTCCACTGCGACGCCGACACCCACCCCGACTTGTATTGGGCCGCGCGCGGATCGGGCCCGGGCTTCTTCGGGGTGGTCACCGCGTTCCACCTCCGCGTCTACCAGCGCCCGGCCATCTGCGGCAGCAGCCTCTACGTCTACCCGATCGAGCTGGCCGACGACGTGTTCGCGTGGGCGCGCACGATCAGCGCCGACGTCGACCGCAGGGTCGAACTGCAGATGGTCACGTCGCTTAGCGTGCCGGGTGCAGGGCTGGACACGCCGGGAATCGTGATGGCCTCACCGGTTTTCGCCGACACCGAAGAGGATGCGACGAAGGCGCTCGCACTGCTCGACACCTGTCCGGTCCGGGAGCGCGCGATCATCGCGGTCCCCTATGCCCCAGCCGATCTCGCGAGCTGGTTCGAAGCGGTGATGAGCAACTATCCGACCGGATACCGATATGCCACCGACAACATGTGGACCTCGGCGCCTGCGGCCGACCTGCTGCCGGGCGTACGCCGCATCATCGAAACCATGCCGCCGCACCCGTCGCACTTCCTGTGGCTGAACTGGGGACCGTCGCCGCCCCGTGAAGACATGGCCTACAGCCTCGAGGACGACATCTATCTCGCGCTCTACACCGCCTGGCGGGACCCCGCCGACGACGAAAAGTACGCCGACTGGGCGCGTTCCAACATGGCGGCCATGGCGCACCTCGCGAGCGGAGTCCAGCTCGCCGACGAGAACCTCGGGCAGCGGCCGGCCAGGTTCGCGACCGACGACAACATGGATCGACTGGACGAGGTGCGAGCGGCCTACGATCCGGACGGACGGTTCCACAGCTGGATGGGCAGGGTATGAGCGCGCGCCACGGCTATCTCGGCTATCGCGCAAACGACTATGACACCCCGTTCGCCGAGTTCTTCCAGCGCGAAATGGCACCGCTGCCAAGGCATGTCGTCGAGGCGCTTGAGCACGGCCCACAGGCCGGGCCGACGCTGCCCTCGTTCGACGACGCGGTGGCGCTGCTCGACGCGGGTTACCAGCAGACCGAGAACGGCTACGGCGAACTGCGCGACGGAGGAATCCAGGTATCTGTGCGCACCGACATGCCGCGGGTCAACCCGGTGATGTGGGCGTGGTGGTTCGGATGGCATGGCAGCGACTCGCGGCGCTACAAGCTGTGGCATCCGCGGGCGCACGTGTCGGCGCACTGGGCCGACGGTGGCGGCGACGGCCACTACGTCGGACGCACCTCGCTCGTCGGTGAGTACCTCGGGTCGTCGTTCGCCAGGGCCGCGATCCAGTTCGTCGCGCCGTCGACGCTCGGATTGCACAACGTTGGTGACGACGAAGTCGTCGTCTGTGCGCGGCTGGGGTCGAGCGATCTGCCCGTCGACATCGGCTGGCTGATCCACCACGTCCGGCCGACCCCCGACGGCGCCGAGATGCGGTCACGGTTCTGGATGGGCGGTAGGCACGTGGCCGTGCGCCGCGGAAACCGGTTGGCCAACGCCGCGGTTCGCCCGGTGGCGGCTCGGCAACTTCCCGACCCGCGTGACCTGCTGGTGCACTGCGCGCAGGAGATGAACCACCTCGCCGGCTTCCTGCCCGTGCTGTGCGACCGGTTCGGTCAGACCTAGCCCCACTTTACGATCGGCAAGTGGCCTACTGTACGATCGTAAAGTATGGAAACGGTCGCAGTTCAGACGGCTAACGCTGCCGACACCCGGCAGCGCCTGATCGACGTCGCCGTCGACCTGTTCACTCGGCACAGTTTCGCCGGCACCTCGCTGCAGATGATCGCCGACGAGATGGGCTTCACGAAGGCGGCCATCTACTACCACTTCCGCACCCGCGAGGAGCTGCTGACCGCCGTCGTCGAACCGATCTTCGAGCAGCTCAGCGGCATCATCGCCGCCGCTGAAGCGCAGCGCAGTAACGGTGCCCGCGCCGACCACATGCTGCGCGGGTATGCCGATCTCGCCGTGGCGAACCGTGCCCTCGTCTCGGTGCTCGCGTGCGATCCGAGCGTGACGACCCTGCTCCGCGACCAGCCGCACTGGGCGCAGCTGATCAACCGGCAACTGGCTCTGCTCGCCGGAGATGAGCACGGGGCCGGCGGACTCATCAAGGCCACCGTCGTGCTCGCAGGAATCTCGAGTGCCGTCGGACCGGCCTGGATCGCCGTCGACGACGACGATCTGCTGCGGCATCTCGTTGACACAGGACGGCGCACCCTGGGGCTGCGCAGGAAAGGAAGCTCGTCATGAAAACAGCCGTCGTCACCGGAGGCGCGTCGGGCATCGGCCGCGCGATCGCGCAGCGGCTCGAAGCCGACGGTCACCACGTCGCCACGATCGATCTCCAGCACTCAGACGCCGACTTCGCCTACATCGCCGACGTCACCGACCGCGCGCAGGTCGACGCCGCGCTAGAAAAGATCCGCACACAGCTCGGCCCGGTGTCGATTCTGGTGAACGCCGCTGGGCTGGAAGGGTTCTCACGCTTCGCCGACCTCTCCTTCGATGACTGGCAGCGGGTTGTCAATGTCAACCTCAACGGCGTCTTCCACTGCTGCCAGGCCGTGCTGCCCGAGATGGTCGAGGCGGGCTGGGGACGGATCGTGAACATCAGCTCGTCGAGCACGCACTCGGGCGTGGCGGGCATGGCGCACTACGTCGCCGCCAAGTCGGCCGTGAACGGCCTGACCAAGTCGTTGGCGCTCGAGTACGGCCCGAGCGGGGTCACCGTCAACGCGATCCCTCCGGGATTCATCGACACCCCGATGCTGCGCGCCGCCGAAGAACGCGGCGACATGAGTTTCGAGAAGGCGCTCGCGATGACCCCGGTCCGCCGCATGGGCAGGCCGGAGGACATCGCCGCGGCATGCGCGTTCCTGGTCTCCGACGAGGCCGGATACATCACCGGGCAGATTCTCGGAGTGAACGGCGGCCGGAATACGTAGCATCGTCTCGTCGTTGGGGTGCTTTGAAGTAGATGCGCAAGCGCGCATCCCGGACGAGGTGTGCGCCGTACCCGGCCCGTCAAGACGACGCACATTGGAGGATCCATGTCCGGTGTCGTTCAACCGAGCTCAGCAGTCATCGCCAAGCCACTCGATGTGCAATGGATTCACGGCTCGCCGTCCTCGAAACACAACACTGATCCCGATCTGCAGACCTATTGGTACGACGAGAACACCGTCATCCTCCGGCAGAACAAGGCGATCGATTACGAGGCGCCATTCTTGTTCCTGCTGTTCGGGGAGCAGCGCGCAGTACTGCTCGACACAGGGGCGACCGCCTCACCCGATTTCTTTCCGCTGCGCCGGGTCGTCGACGAACTCATCGAAGCCTGGCTCAGTCGCAATCCCCACAGCGACTACGCGCTCTTGGTCCTTCACACACATGCTCACGATGATCACGTCGCCGGAGACGGTCAATTCGCCGACCGCGCCGACACTGTTCTGGTTGAGGCCGATAAAGAAGCGGCGTGGAAATTCCTCGGCTTCTCAACCGACGCCAGTGAAATCAGACCCGTCGATCTGGGCGGCCGCGTCTTGCAAGCATTCGCAACGCCGGGACATCATGCGGCCGCGGTAACTTTCTACGACCCGTGGACTGGAATTCTGCTGACCGGGGACACCGTCTACCGAGGCAGGCTCTACATCGTGGATTGGGCCGCTTACTCACACAGCATCGACCGACTTATCGAATTCTGTGACGCTCATCCGGTAACGCACGTCATCGGATGTCACATCGAGATGACCCGCCGAGCCGGCGTCGACTACCCGGTCCGGACCACCTACCAGCCGGACGAGCCACCGCTGGAGATGACTGTGGCGCATCTGCATGCGATCCGCGCCGCCCTCGATGAGGTCGGTCCCGAGCCCGCGTTGCGGGCATTCGACGACTTCATCCTCTGGCCGGACGACGACGAGTAGTCGAGCCGGCAGCGGGTATGTCACTCCAATGCTTTCCGTCAGTAGACACATCGACGCACCCGCCGATGCCGTTTGGAAGGTGCTCGTCGACACCGACGCGTGGCCGAAGTGGGGGCCGACGGTCGCGGGAGGCGAGATCGACGGCGACATGCTGACTCTCGGTGCGACCGGACGCGTGCACACGTCGGTCGGCGTCGCGCTGCCCTTCACTATCACCGAGTTCGAATCCGGCCGCAGGTGGGCATGGTCGGTGGCCGGAGTGCCCGCCACCTCGCATTCCGTCGAGCCGGATGGCAGCGGATGCCGCGCGAGCATGTCGGCGCCGTGGTGGGCGCCTGCGTACCTGCCGGTGCTGGCGATCGCGTTACAGCGAATCGAGAAGATGGTCCGCTAGCCGCACCGATGTGCTACCCAGGCGCAATGAGGAAATTAGCCCTGGTCGGCGGCTTAGCTGTAAGCGCATTGTCGGTCGTCTCGCCGGTCGCTCATGCGGATCGAGCCGAACCGCCGCCGCTGTACGGGTACTACAACCTGTTCATCGACTTCTCGAAGCAGACGTTCAACGGCATGCCGACACCGATGGAGTCCAAAACCTTTCCTGTCCCATTCACCACCCACTGCGACGTGAACGGTTGTGTCGCGACCTTTGACAACAGGGACGACCAAGCCCGAAATCCAGGCGCTCCCCCGGATTACGAGTACAGATGGGATAACGACCGTTGGGAAACGAGCGGTGAGTATCCTACTTCTGCGATCGCAACGACCCCGGCAGCGCCGTGAAGGCCCAGCGCTCGGACTACTGGATCCCCAACCCCGACGGCAGTTTCATCGGGGAGCGGACCCTCGTCGTCGAGGGCGCCGGATGTCCGGGTGAAGGACCTGGAACCCACTGGGTCCCGATATCGCTGACGCCTGTCGATCCGCCGCCGGGCTAGGAGCAGCGCGGCCGGAAATGTCGGACCCTTCTGTGACGATGGTGTCATGTCCTCGACCGCAACCTCTTTGGCCACTGAGGTGCGCGCTGATGAGCGGCTCGAGGTGTTGTTCGAGGAATTGGCGGAGTTGACCGGCCAGCGCAACGCGATCGACGGGCGCATCGTGGACATCGTGGCCGAGATCGACCGCGACGAACTCTGCGGCGCCACCGGCGCTCGATCGATCGCGACGCTGGTGGCCTGGAAAACCGGTGTGTCACCGGTGAACGCCCAGACGATCGCCACCGTGGCGCGCCGGCTCTCGGAGTTCCCTCGCTGTGCTGAGGGCATGCGCGGGGGAAGGTTCTCGTTGGATCAGGTCGGCGTCATCGCGGGCCGGGCCGCCGACGGTTCCGATGAGCACTATGCGGAACTGGCTGCCAGCGCCACGGTCAGCCAACTGCGCACCGCGGTCAAGCTCGAACCACGCCCCGTACCCGAGCCGGAGTCGCGATGTGAGCCCGAGCCCGGGCCGGAGCCTCCCCGTTCGATCACCAAGACCGAAGACGAGAAGTCCACCACCTGGCGGATCACTCTCCCGCATTCCGAAGCGGCGACGTTCGACTCCGCCGTGCAGTCCCACCACGATGCACTGATCGCCGATTGGAAGCGCGACCACGGCACAGGCGACGCCGATGGCTCATCCGATCAGGCGCCGCCGCTACCGAACACCGTCGATGCATTCATGAGCCTGATCGAGGCCGGCTGGGACGCCGATGTGGCCCGCCGTCCACACGGGCAACGCACCACCGTGGTCGTGCATCTCGACCTCGAGGCGCGCGTCGCGGCGCTGCATCTCGGTCCGCTGCTCTCCGAGCACGAACGCCGCTACCTGCTTTGCGATGCCACCTGCGAAGCATGGTTCGAACGTGACGGCCAAGTCATCGGTTCCGGGCGGGAGACCCGGCTGATCAACCGTCGGCTGCGCCGTGCGCTCGAGCACCGCGACCGTTGTTGCGTGGTTCCCGGCTGCGGGGCCACCCGTGGTCTGCACGCCCATCACATCCGGCACTGGGAGGACGGCGGCCTCACCGAACTGGAAAACCTCGTCCTGGTGTGCCCCTATCACCACCGAATGCACCACCGGGGCGTCATCACCATCACCGGACCCGCCCACCGGCTTGTGGTCACCGACGGCATCGGTCGACCGCTGCGCGCAGGATCGCTGGCCCGCCCGCCGACGACACCCCCACCCGCGGTCGCAGCCTGCCCGGGTCCTACCGGCGAACGGGCCAACTGGTGGTGGTACCAGCCCTTCCAACCGCAACCACCACCGACAACCAACTAATGGGAATCCATTGGCGTGGCGCGGCCCAACATCGCCTAGCCGCAGACCGCTCCGTTGGCCGCTGAGCCGACGAGCTTGGTGTACTTGGCAAGCACGCCGGTGGTGTAGACCGGCGGCAGCGGCTCGAATCCCGTCTTGCGCGAATCGAATTCGGCGGGATCGACGAGCACGTCCAGCGTGCCCTTGCCGACGTCGAGCCGGATCTTGTCGCCGTCGCGCAGGAACGCGATCGGTCCGCCATCGACCGCCTCGGGTGCGATGTGCCCGACGCAGAGCCCGGTGGTGCCGCCGGAGAACCGCCCGTCGGTCATCAGCAACACGTCCTTGCCTAGTCCGGCGCCCTTGATCGCTCCGGTGATGGCCAGCATCTCGCGCATGCCCGGCCCACCCTTGGGGCCCTCATACCGGATGACGACGACGTCGCCGTTGGTGATCGTGCCGTCCTCGAGTGCATCCAGCGCGGCCCGTTCACGCTCGAAAACCCTTGCGGTGCCCTCGAACACATCGGAATCGAAGCCAGCCGACTTCACCACAGCGCCATCCGGCGCCAGCGACCCGTGCAGGATCGTGATGCCCCCTGTCGGGTGGATGGGATTGTCCAGCGCGCGCAGCACCTCGCCGTCGGGATCGGGCGGGGCGATGTGGGCGAGGTTCTCCGCCATGGTCTTTCCGGTCACAGTGAGGCAGTCGCCGTGCATCAGACCGGCGTCCAGCAGTGCCTTCATCACGACGGGCACACCGCCGATGTGGTCCACGTCGAACATCACGTGCTTGCCGAACGGCTTCACGTTCGCCAGATGAGGCACCTTCTCCCCGATGCGGGTGAAGTCCTCGAGCGACAGCTTGACGTTGGCCTCATGCGCGATCGCCAGCAGGTGCAGCACCGCGTTCGTGGACCCGCCGAACGCCATCACCACCGCGATCGCGTTCTCGAACGCCTCCTTGGTGAGGATGTCGCGGGCGGTGATCCCGCGGCGCAGCAGCTCGACCACGGCCTGCCCGCTGCGCCGGGCGAACCCGTCGCGCCGCCGGTCGGTGGCCGGCGGTGCAGCGCTGCCGGGCAGCGACATTCCCATTGCCTCGGCGGCCGACGCCATGGTGTTGGCGGTGTACATGCCGCCGCAGGCGCCTTCGCCGGGGCAGATGGCCCGCTCGATCGCGTCGACGTCCTCACGCGGCATCAGGCCGCGGGCACACGCGCCGACCGCCTCGAACGCGTCGATGATCGTCACGTCCATCTCGGTGCCGTCGGACAGCTTGGCCTTGCCGGGCAGGATCGAGCCCGCGTACAGGAACACGCTGGCCAGGTCGAGTCGCGCGGCGGCCATCAGCATGCCGGGCAGCGACTTGTCGCAGCCGGCCAGCAGCACCGACCCGTCGAGACGCTCGGCCTGCATGACGACCTCGACGCTGTCCGCGATCACCTCGCGCGACACCAGCGAGAAGTGCATGCCTTCGTGGCCCATCGAGATGCCGTCGGACACCGAGATGGTGCCGAACTCCATCGGGTAGCCACCTGCGGCGAAGACGCCGTCCTTGACGGCCTTGGCCAGCCGGTCCAGCGACAGGTTGCACGGGGTGATCTCGTTCCACGAGGAGCCGACGCCGATCTGCGGCTTGGCGAAGTCGTCGTCCTCCATGCCGATCGCCCGGAGCATTCCGCGCGCGGCAGCCTTCTCGAGGCCGTCGGTGACGTCGCGGCTGCGGGGCTTGATGTCGATTTGCGATGAGCCGCTTGCGCGAAGAGCGCCAGGCACGGTGGAATCTGAGGGCATAGGGGCCAGTATGCTCGCTGCGTTTCGCCCGGCCAAACCAATATGCATACCCCTGAGGGGTACCGGTACGCTTGACGTATGACCGCCTCACACGGCTACACGTCCCACAAGGACAACTACACGAAAAGGCTGCGCCGCATCGAGGGCCAAGTCCGCGGGATCGCGAAGATGATCGAGGACGACAAGTACTGCATCGACGTCCTCACCCAGATCAGTGCCGTGAACAGCGCGCTGCAGTCCGTCGCGCTCGGCCTGCTCGACGAGCACCTCGGCCACTGCGTGACTCAGGCCGTCTCCGAGGGCGGCGACGAGGCCGACGCGAAGTTGGCCGAGGCATCGGCCGCGATCGCGCGCCTCGTGCGGTCGTAGCTACTCGCCGAGCGCGTTCTGGATCCGCTCGACCTTCGCCGTCAGCTGACCGGTGTGGCCGGGCCGGATGTCGGCCTTGAGCACCAGGCTGACCCGGGGCGCCACCGAGGCCACGGCATCGACCGCCTGCTTCACCACCGCCATCACTTCGTCCCACTCGCCTTCGACATTGGTGAACATCGCATTGGTTTCGTTCGGTAGGCCCGAAGCGCGAACGACCCGGATCGCCTCGGCGACCGCCGCACCCACACCGCCGGTCTCGTCACCGCCCGACGGGCTGACACTGAAGGCGACGAGCATCGGCTACTGCTTCGTGTAACCGGTCGGGCGCACCACGATGATCACGCGGTCGGCCTTGTCGGGCGGCGGCTCGGTCAGCGGCCCGCTGTAGCGGTCGTTGAGCTCGAGATAGAACGCGCCCGACGGATCCGGAACGATCTCTTCGACGGTCCCGCGGACCTCGAGATACCGGTACGGGTTGTCCGGGTCGACGATCGACATCGCGACATTGGGATTCGCCTCGAAGTTACGGTACTTCTGTCGTTTGGTGGTGTGCGTGAACCGCAGCAGTTCGCCATCCCAGGCGAACCACATCGGATTCACCTGCGGATTGCCGTCCGGCCTCATTGTGGCGAGGTGCCCGTACAGCGGGCGCTCCAGCAGCGACTCGTAACCCTCCGGAATTTCGACCATCGCGATCCTCTCTCGTTTGGGCGGCGGCTCGACTCCCCAAGACAACCAGCTTCCGAGGTATCTCCATTCCGAGCCGTTACCGTGATGTACCCCCTATGACCGTCGACGTCCCCACAGTGCCGGGCCGGGCATGGACACCCCGCATCGCCGTGCAGCTGGCGGTGCTGGCCTGCGCGGCCTTTGTCTACGTCACCGCGGAGATGGTTCCGGTGGGTGCGCTGCCGGACATCGCGTCCGACTTGCGCGTGAGCGAGGCCCTCGTCGGCACCCTGCTCGCCAGCTATGCCCTGGTCGCCGCGGTGACGACGGTGCCGCTGGTGCGGCTCACCGCGCACTGGCCGCGGCGTCGCACCCTGATGCTGACCCTGGTGTGTTTGACCGCGTCCCAACTGGTTTCGGCGCTGGCACCCGATTTCGCGGTACTGGCTGGCGGCCGCGTGCTGTGCGCGCTGACGCACGGGCTGATGTGGTCGGTGATCGCGCCGATCGGCGCGCGGCTGGTGCCCGCGACACACACCGGTCGCGCCACCACCGCGATTTACGTCGGAACAACCCTCGCGCTCGTCGCAGGCAACCCGCTCACCGCTGCGATGAGTGAGCTGTGGGGGTGGCGACAGGCCGTCGTCGCGGTCACGATGGCCGCGTTGGCGGTCACGGTCGCGGCCTGGGTGACGCTGCCGCCGATGGTGTTGTCGGCCGCCGAGGTCGCCACCGTGCGCAGCCATGAACGCCACCACCGCGACGGCCGCCTGATGACGCTGAGTGTCCTGACGCTCGTCGGGGTCACCGGCCACTTCATCTCCTACACGTTCATCGTGGTGATCATCCGCGATGTCGTCGGCGTGCACGGCGCACACCTGGCGTGGCTGCTCGCCTTCTTCGGTATCGCGGGTCTGCTGGCGATGGCGGCGATGGCCCGACCGTTGGACCGGCACCCCAAGGCGTCGGTGGTCGGCTGCCTCGCCACGCTGGCGGTCGTGTTCGCGGCGCTGACCGCGCTGGCGGCAGGCAGGTGCATGGACGCCGTGACGATCACGGTCGGCGTCGCGGCGATCGTCCTGTGGGGGGCGGCGTCGACGGCGCTGTCGCCGATGCTGCAGGCGGCGGCCATGCGCACCGCGCCGAACGACCCCGACGGCGCGTCCGGTGTCTACGTCACGGCGTTCCAGGTCGGAATCATGGCCGGCTCGCTGGCAGGGGGCCTGCTCTACGAACAGGCAGGCCTGGCGGCGATGATCGCGTCGTCGACGGTGCTGGTGCTGGTCGCGCTCGGCGGCGTGTTGGCGACCCGCGGCCTGTTCGAAGTGCATTCAGGTAACCAGCAGGAAGTAACATTCGACACCCTGCGACGATGAACACACCAGCTCAGCGTCCTTCCCTTGACAGCTGTCCGGGTTGGGGAAGCCCTTTACGGCGGTAGCCGGTCTTCGTGCTGTGCGAGACTGGTCGGAGCTTTGACTGGAGGTGTTCGCATGCCGCAGCGCAAGATGCGGAAGCTTGTCACCGCGACGATCGCGGTAGGTCTTATCGGGGGAGCGGCGTTCGGTAGCCCGTTGGCATTCGCCGATCCCGAACCCGCCCCGGACCCGTTCGGTCCGCTGCCCGGCCCGGTTCCGGCCGCCGAGGGGCCCGCGCCGGAGGCTCCGATCGACCCGGCCGCCGCGATAGCGCCTCCGCCGGCGCCACCGAGCGGTCCCGCCGAGGTCGCGCCCCCGGTCGACCCGCTCGCAGCGCCTCCCGCCCCTGGGCCGGACCCGCTCGCGCCGCCGAACCCCCTCGCTCCGCCGGTGGACCCGCTGGCCCCGCCTGCGGCCCCGGCGGACCCGTTCGCCGGGCAGCCGACGACGATTCCCGAAGGCACCCCGGGCGGTCAGAACCCGACGCCGTTCACCGGTGAACCGGTGTTCCTTCCGCCGTCGTTCAACCCGATCAACGGCTCGATGGTCGGCGTCGGCAAGCCGATCATCATCAACTTCCAGCGGCCGATCGTCGACCGTCCGATGGCCGAGCAGGCGATCCACATCTCGTCGACACCGCCCGTGCCCGGGAAGTTCTACTGGATGAGCGACACCCAGGTGCGCTGGCGCCCGATCAATTTCTGGCCGGCCAACACCACCGTCCTCATCGATGCCAGCGGCGCCAAGTCGACCTTCCGCACCGGTGAGTCGCTGATCGCCACCATCGACGACAAGACCCACCAGATGACCATCACCCGCAACGGCAAGGTCGAGAAGACGTTCCCGGTGTCGATGGGCAAGCCCGACGGCAAGCACGAAACCAAGAACGGCACCTACTACGTGCTGGAGAAGTTCGCGACCATCGTGATGGACTCCGCCACTTACGGGGTGCCGAACACGTCGGCCGAGGGCTACAAGCTGACCGTCCAGAACGCGGTCCGGATCGACAACAGCGGCGCGTTCGTGCACAGCGCCCCGTGGTCGGTCGGCGACCAGGGCAAGCGCAACGTCAGCCACGGCTGCATCAACCTCAGCCCGGACAACGCGAAGTGGTTCTACGACAACTTCGGCAGCGGCGATCCGATCGTCATCAAGAACTCCGTCGGCACCTACACCCAGCCCGACGGCGCGCAGGACTGGCAGATCTAACGCATTCCGTTGCGGCATTGACCTGACCGCGACCAGGATGGGTTATGGTCCATCGGCCTCGCGTTGTCGCCGTGATCGTGCTGTTGATCGTGGCCGCCGCCGCGCTGCACGGATACCTGCCCGGCGCGGAGACCCCGCCGCGGGACCGGCCGACGAGCAGCCTCGGCAGCCTGTTCGCGGTCGTCGCGATGCTCGTGGTGTCGATGGCGATCATCGTCATCGCGATCGTCACGCAGTCGCGTAACCGCCCCGTCTCTCACGGCCAGGGCGAACCGCCGCGCGAGATGACCGGAGAGCGGCGCCCGCTGACGTGGCGCATGGTTCTGATCGCGGTGGCTGTGCTGATCGCGTGGCTGTTACTCGTCGCGATGCTGTCGCGGATGAACGCGCAACTGGGCATCGAGCAGCCTCCGCCCGAGGCGAGCACGCCGCCATCCGGCGCGCCTCAGCCGCCTGCCGAACTGCCGGATGAACCCGAACCGCCGTCGAACGTCTTCTCTCTTCTCGCCGGATCAACGGTGTTGCTCATGATGGTGGTGTTCGTCGTGGCCGTGATCATCGGTCGACGGCAGCGGCGCCCCGCGACCGCCCCGATCTCGCCCGGCAACGAATACCGGCCTGCCACAACGGCATCCGGGCCTGATCCGCTCGCGCGTGCGGCGGAACTCGGGCTGGCGGAGGCGGGCGACCTGAGCCGCGAACCGCGGGAAGCGATCATCGCCTGCTATGCGGCGATGGAGCGTGCGCTCGAAAGTTCGCCGGAAGTCGTTCCGCGCGAGTCGGATACGCCGACGGAGGTGCTGGCCCGGGCCGTCGAGCACCACGCTCTGCAGGCCGACACCGCAACCGAACTCGTCGAGCTGTTCGAAGAGGCTCGGTTCAGCCCGCATGTGATGACCGAAGAACACCGCGAGGTCGCGGTCCGTGTGCTGAGGCTCGTCCTCGACGAACTGACGAGCGTCGCATGAACATGAAGAAGCTGGTGGCCGCGGGCCTGTGCCTGGTGATCGGCGTGCAGGTGCTAATGATGCTGATGCCGGACAGGCGGTTCGTGCTGGTGGTCGTCGGCGTCACGGTTGCCCTGACGCTGCTGGCGCTGCGCTGGCATCTGGCACATGGCACCACAGCGGAGCTGCCTGCGCCGAGCGCCAATGACGCCGAAGAATCGTTGCGCCGCTGGCTGTCTCGAACCGAGACATTGATCTCGTGGTCGGAGTCGAGCCGATCGGACTGGGACAGGCATCTGCGCCCGATGCTCGCGCGGCAGTTCGGCATCGCGACGGGTCAGAAGCAGAACAAGAACCCGGACGGGTTCCGGGCCACCGGCAGGATGCTCTTCGGCGACGAACTGTGGGCATGGGTCGATCCCGAAAACGTGGCGCGTACCAACAATCAGGTGCCGGGCCCTGGCCGGGACGCGCTCGACGAAATCCTTCGGAGGTTGGAACAGGTATGACCCCCTCTTCACTGCCTGCGGCGACGACGACAGCCAACTGCGAAGCGGTGCTCAACGAGATCCAGCGCGTGGTGGTGGGTAAGCGGTGGGCGCTGACTTTGATCCTGACGTCGGTGCTCGCGCGTGGACACGTCTTGATCGAGGACCTTCCCGGCCTCGGCAAGACGTTGATCGCGAGGTCCTTCGCCGCCGCACTCGGTCTGGAGTTCACCCGAGTGCAGTTCACGCCCGACCTGCTTCCCGCCGACCTGCTCGGCTCGACGGTGTATGACATGCAGTCGGGCCGTTTCGAATTCCGCGCGGGGCCGATCTTCACCAACCTGCTGCTCGCCGACGAGATCAACAGGACACCTCCGAAGACGCAGGCGGCATTGCTCGAGGCGATGGCAGAAGGTCAGGTGAGCATCGACGGCGTCACCCACCGGCTGCCCGATCCGTTCATCGTGCTCGCCACCGACAACCCGATCGAGTACGAGGGCACTTATCCGCTGCCCGAGGCGCAGCTGGACCGCTTCGCGATCAGGCTCGAACTGCGCTACCTGTCCGAGGAGGAGGAGACGTCGATGCTGCGCCGTCGGCTCGAGCGCGGATCCGCCGAGCCGACCGTGAATCAGGTTGTGGATTCCCATGATCTGATCACCATGCAGGAGTCGGTGGAGCAGGTGACCGTGCACGACGACGTGCTGCAGTACGTCGTGTCGCTGGCCAACGCCACGCGCCAGCATCCGCAGGTAGCCGTCGGCGCCAGTCCGCGGGCCGAGCTCGACCTGGTCCAACACGCACGTGCGCGCGCGCTTCTGATGGGCCGCGACTACGTGATACCCGAAGACGTCAAGTCGCTCGCGGTTCCCACCATGGCCCACCGGATCAGCCTGAAGCCGGAGATGTGGGTGCGCCGTGTGCACGGCGCCGACGTCGTGGAGGAACTGTTGCGACGGCTGCCGGTCCCGCGGGCCAGAGCGTGATCGAGACCCGGCGCACCGATCCCGAGTTGCGTTGGCATGCCTCGCCGTTGGCGCGAGCGGTCGCCACCTGCGCCGGTGTCGTCCTCGCGACCGCACTGATCGGCGCCCGTTGGCAGCTCATTGCGTTCGTCGCGCCACTGCTGGGTGTGCTGTGCTCGATCGGCTGGCTGCGGGCCGTGCCGAAAGTCCATGTGCACGCGGAGCCCGGTCTGCAGCGCTGCTTCGAGGGCGAGCAGACGCAGCTGAACGTGTGGGCGACGGCCGAACCCGCCGACGTGGCCGTCACGCTTGCGATCACCGGTGTGGAAGGCATGCAACTGGACGTCACGGACGGCGATCCCGCAGGACGGCAGACGGTAACGGTCGCGGCCGACCGGTGGGGCCGCTATCCGATCCGCGCCACGGTCGACGTGGTCGCGCCGGGCGGACTGCTGTCGGGCACCGCGACCGTCGACGCCACCGACGTCTTCGTGTTTCCTTTGGCCCCACCGCAATCCACCGCCATCCCGAAGACGGAACTCCTCGACCGGCTCGGCACCCACCTGACCCGGCACATCGGGCCCGGCGTCGAATACGCCGACATCCGGCCGTTCGTCCCCGGCGACCAGTTGCGGACGGTCAACTGGCCGGTGAGCGCCCGCCGCGGCAGCCTGCACGTCACCCAGCGGTTGACCGACCGGGCCGCCGACGTGGTGGTGCTGCTCGACATGTACGCGCAACCGCCGGGTCCGGCGACAGAAGCGACCGAACGGGCGCTGCGCGGAGCGGTCCAGGTGGTGCAGACCGCACTGCGGGGCGGCGATCGCGCCGGGGTCGTCACACTCGGGGGAGGCCGTCCCCGCTGGCTCGGCGCCGACATCGGGCGGCGACAGTTCTACCGGGTGCTCGACACGCTGCTGGGGGTGGGCAACGAATTCGAAACCACGACCGGCACATTGGCACCCCGCGCCGCGCTGCCAGCCGGCGCGATCGTCGTCGCCTTCTCCACGATGCTCGACACCGAGTTCGCGCTGTCGCTGATCGACCTACGCAAGCGCGGGCACACCGTCGTCGCGGTCGACGTCCTCGAGGGCGCCCCGTTCGGAGACGACAAAGACCCGTTGTTCACCAGGATGTGGGCGATGCAGCGGTCCTTCATGTACCGCGACATGGGCACCGTGGGTGTGGATGTCGTCCCCTGGTCGTCGCGGAACACCCTCGATCAGGCGATGCAGCTGGTTCCCGAGCGTCGACGGCCCGTGCGGGGGCGACGATGACGGACATCGTTCGCAAAGCCCACCTGCTGTCGACGGCGTTCGGGCTGGTGATGGTTGCGGCGGCGGGATTCCAAACCGCCGGGCAGGCACTAATTCTCGCGATGCTGGCAGCTCTCGCGGTGGTGGCAGGCATCGCGCTGCGCGTTGCGGCGACGGTGGCCGTGCTGGCCGCGGCCGCGGCGATCGTCGTCTCCGACGCGCCGCCGATGCTGGCCGCGCTCGCCGGCCTCTCCGCGGCGTGCTACCTGGTGCTGCGCTACACCGAGGGCGGATCAACCAGGATCATCGGCGCCTCCGCACCGGCAATGCTTGCGGCCCTTGGCTTTACCTTCGTCGGTGTGCTGGCCGCGTCGTTCCCGTTCGAGCTGCCGTGGTTGCCGCTGCTCGCCCCGTTGGCGGTGTTCGGGATATACGTGCTCGCCACCCGCCCGTTCTTTCAGGCGGGCGAGGGCGAGCTGAAACTCAGTTCCAGATCCTGACCCGCCGTTGCGGCTCCAGGTAGAGGGCGTCGTCCTCGTCGACCTCGAACGCCTCGTAGAACGCGTCCATGTTCCGGATCACGCCGTTGCAGCGAAACTCCGGCGGCGAGTGCGGGTCAACCGCGAGCCGTCGGATCGCCTCCGCGTCACGGGATTTCGTGCGCCACACCTGCGCCCAGCCGAAGAACACGCGCTGGACACCGGTCAGCCCGTCGATCACCGGCGCGGGCTTGCCGTTGCGCGACAGCTGATAGGCCAGTAGTGCGATCGACAGCCCGCCAAGATCGCCGATGTTCTCTCCCACGGTGAAGGCACCGTTCACGTGGTGTCCGTCGGCGAGGGCCCGAGGCACATATTCCTCGTACTGCTCGATCAGCGCCGTGGTGCGCGCGCCGAATTCGGTGCGATCGTCGTCGGTCCACCAGTCCACCAGGTTGCCGTCACCGTCGTACTTGGCGCCCTGGTCGTCGAACCCGTGGCCGATTTCGTGGCCGATCACCGCACCGATGCCGCCGTAGTTGGCCGCATCGTCGGCGTCGGCGTCGAAGAAGGGCGGCTGCAGAATCGCTGCGGGAAAGACGATCTCGTTCATGCCGGGGTTGTAGTACGCGTTCACCGTCTGCGGTGTCATGAACCATTCGTCGCGGTCGACGGGACCGCCGAGCTTGGCCAACTCGCGGTCGGAGCTGACGGCATAGCCGCGGCGGTAGTTGCCGTACAGGTCGTCGCGCTCGATGACCAGCGTCGAGTAGTCCCGCCACTTGGCCGGATAGCCGATCTTCGGCGTGAACTTGTCCAGCTTGGCCAGCGCGCGCTGCCGGGTGTCCGGCGTCATCCAGTCCAGCTGGTTGATGCTGACCCGGTAGGCCTCCCGCAGGTTGGCGACGAGTTCGTCCATGCGGGCCTTCGCGCCTGGCGGGAAGTGCCGCTCGACGTAGAGCTTGCCGAGCGCGTCGCCCATCAGGCTCTCCACCACCGAGACGCCGCGCTTCCACCGGTCGCGGATCGACTCTGTGCCGCTCAGCGTCCGGCCGTAGAAGTCGAAGTCCTCGGCGACGAGATCGTCGGTGAGCAGGAACGCGCGGGCGTGAATCAGTCGCCAGCGGGCCCAGCGCTTCCAGTCCTCGATGTCCTCGCTCGCCCACAGCGCGGCGAACGCGGTGAGGTAGTCGGGTTGGCGCACAACGAGTTCGGCCACCTTCTCGGGTGTGGCGCCCATCGCGGTGATCCAGCCGGCCCAGTCGAAGCCGGGAGCTTCTGCTGGCAGGTCGGCGAACGCGCGCAGGTTGTAGGTCAGGTCGGCGTCGCGCCGCTTCACGACGTCCCAGTGCGCGGCGGCGAGCCTGGACTCCAGCGCCACGATGCGCTCCGCGGTGGCCTGCCACTCGCCGGGCTGCGGCTCCTCGCCGTAGGTGAGCGCGAACATCGCTGCGATGTGACGCGGGTAGGCGGCCAGGACCTCGGCGTGCTGCTCGTCACGGTAGTAGGACTCGTCGGGCAGCCCGAGCCCCGACTGGCTCAGGTGCAGCAGGTAGCGGGTGGAGTTCTTGGAGTCGGTGTCGATGTAGGCGCCTGTCCCGCCGCCGACGCCGGTGTGCTGCAGCCCGCCGATCACGGCGGCCAGCGCGTCGGCACTGTCAGCGGCGTCGATCGTCGCCAGCTCGTCGAGGAGGGGCCGCACGCCGATCCGCTCGACCGTGGCCTCATCCATGAAGCTCGCGTACAGGTCGCCGATGCGCTGCTGGTCGGTGCCCTTTTCGGCGGCCGCATCTGCGGCCTGGTCGATCAGTTCGCGGATCTGCTCCTCGGCCCGGTCGTGGAGCGACCGGAACGCACCGTCGGTGGCGCGGTCTGCCGGGATCTTGTAGTCGGCCAACCAGCGGCCGTTCACGTGGCCGAACAGATCGTCTTGCGGGCGGGCCTGCTGGTCGACGTGGCTGAGGTCGATTCCGGAACGAGTCGCTTCTATCGTCACCCCACCAGGTTGCCAGAAGCGCAGGAGTGCTTCACGGCACCCTCAGTCGCGCGAAAATGCAGCCAGGGTCGTGCTTCAAACCTATTCAACGACCATGGATGCAATTTCGCGGGCGCATTGTCGGCCCAGGTACCCTCACGGCCATGCCCGACGACGAGCGCCCCGACGACGACCTCGCCGAGGACGACGGCCCCGTCTTCTCCGGGTTCGGCGTCGCATCTGCGGCGCTCGGCGTGCTTTCGGTGGCAGCCATCGTCCTGGCGCTGATCATCTGGTCCGGGCACCGGTCGGACGCCGACGAGCGGCGCTACCAGACCGAGGTGCTCGAGGCCGCCGCCGACTGGGCCACCGTCCTGGTCAACATGAACAAGGACGACATCGACAACAGCCTGCAGAAGCTGCACGACGGCACGGTCGGTGAACTCAACAACGAGTTCGAGTCGGTGCTCGAGCCGTACAAGAAGGTGGTCCAGACGCTGCAGTCGCGGACCAAGGGCCAGATCGACTCGGTCGCCATCGAGTCGATCCACCACCGCCCGCAGACGTCGCCCGACGGCAGGCCCGCGCCCGCGCCGACCACGCAGCCCGGGCTCGCCGAAATGGTCAGGCGAACCGACACCGTGATGGTGGTGGCGACGTCGATCAGCGAGAACATCGGCGGCAAGCCGCAGACGTTGCGCTGGAACGTCCGCCTCGATGTCTCCGATGTCGACGGCAAGCTGTTGATCTCCCGCCTGGAGCAGATCGAGTGAGGAACCGGCTGCGGGTGCTGGCGTTCGACATTGCCGCACCCCTTGCGGCGATCGCCGCCCTGATCTACATCGGCATCGCGATGGCGTGGCCGCTGTGGTGGGTGTCGCTGGCGTCGGTGCTGTGCCTGCTGATCGTCCAAGGTGTCATCGTCAACGCCGTGCTGGCACGGCGCGACGGGGTGACGGTCGGCACCGACGACGACGGGCCGGGACTGCGGTTGGCGATCGTCGGACTGGCCACGGTGGCGTTGGTGGCCGCGGTGGCGATCGGCTACACCCGCTGGACCGTGCCTGACCGCACCCTGCGCGACGACCGCGCGGAAGTGGTCGGCATCGCCAGCAGCGTGGCCGAGGCGAGCGCGACGTTCACGCCGTCGAGTCCTACGGCGGCGATCGATCGGGCGGCCGAGCAGATGACGCAGGAGCGCGCCAACAGATACAAGAGCGAATTCGCCGCTGTGGCAAAGGAATTGGCGAGCAAGCAGGTTTCGGCTCAGGCCGTCACGATTTCGGCGGGGGTGGAGGCCATCGGCCCGCAGGACGCCAGCGTCGCGGTGATCATGCGTGGCACGCAGAACGTGCCAGGCAAGCCTGCCGATGTCGCGGTGCTTGCCCTGCGGATCACGCTGTCGAAGGACGGCGGCCGGTGGCTCGTCGACGACGTGACACCGATCAACTCTCGCTGAGCGGGTGGTAGAGCTCAGGCAGCGCTCAGTGCGCCCCGCCCGCGCGGTGTGCCTTCATCTTCGCGAAGCGATCCGACAGCCGGCTCATCCGGACCATCAGCGAGGCTGGCGGGCTGGTCTTGCCCTCGATGTAGCTGGCGAGTTCCTCACCAGGCACACCGATGCGCGATGCGAACTCCGTCGGCTTGAGACCGGACCTGCCCAGTAGCACCCGAATCTGACGGGCGACTTCTGCGCGTTCGTTGGCTTCCATGTTCTCCCTGGTGCGAGTCAACACTTCGGACAGGGCCTTGGATACCCCGTACGGCCGTGTCGACTCCAACACCTCTTCGACCTGACGCGCGGTCCTGCCGTATGGATCGCGTTTGATGGCGACGACGATGCGTTGCCATACGGTCAGGTCGTCTTTTTCCAGTGCCTCGCGGATAGCGGCCGTCGGCCAGAACTCCACGGGCTTCTCGTCATCGGCCGGGCGGCGCGGCCGCTTCGGGGCGCCGGACGGTATGCGTGCGGTGGCAGCGTCGCGGCCCGCGTCCACAGTCACCGTCACCTCGCCTCCTCCAGCATCGCGACCGCCACCGACAGGCACCGCTCCCTGACCTTCGCCCAATCAGCCTCCGCCTGTGGGCCCGACATCGGGATGTCGAACTCATCCGACGGATGCGGATCGGCCAGTCGGCGCACCAACTGCGTGGCCACCCATTGCTTCCTGGATGGCTCACCACAGTAGTACCGATCCATTCCGGCCAGAACCACAGCGGCGGTTTGAGTCTCCATCGAGTCGACCAAATCGGCAAACTCAGCGAAGTCTTTCGTGCTGTTCCGGCACATGATCAGGTAGCTCTTCAACCGCAGCGTCTCCGCCCCTGTCGGTATCGACAGCCGGTCGCCGGTGGGGAGCTGGACGTTGGTGGTCTCCATCGGGCTGTTGCGTTCGACGGGCGGGCGTTCGCTTTCGGCCTCGGTCTCCAGCGCGTCCAGCGCCACCGACAGCCTGCCGCGCCACATGGTGACGGGATGCATCGGCCGCGGGCCGCGCTTCAGCTTGACCGTCCTGCCGTTGCCAGCGCCGCCGCTGGGGAGCGAATGACCGTTGGTGACCGCGTTGACGCAAGCCGAGCCGTTGGACGGCAGGCATCCGCTGAACGCAAGAGGATCGGCGACGGTGATCGTGTGCGGGGCCATGTTCTTCAGCTTGGCCGCCGACTTGACCACCGTGCGGATGTCGATGCCCGACGCCGCCAGGGTGGAGATGTCGTCGGGAATGATGACCAGATCGCCGATGTCGGCCTTGGGCAGCGGCTTCTCGAAGTCCACCGACGGCAGGATGCGGGCCAGCCAGCCGGGCAGCCACCAGTTCCACTGGTCGAACATGGCCATTAGCGCGGGCACCAGGATCAGTCGCACGACGGTGGCGTCGACGGCGATGGCCACCGCGCACGCGACGCCGAGCTGGGCGACCAGCGGCATGCCCGCGAACGCGAAGCCGATGAACACCGCGATCATGATCAGCGCCGCGCTGGTGATGGTGCGCGCGCTGGTGCTCACGCCGTAGGCGACCGCGTCACGGGTGTTGTTGGTCTGCAGGAACCGCTCGCGGATACGGGTCAACAGGAAGATCTCGTAGTCCATCGACAGCCCGAAAGTCATCGCCAGCACCAGCGGCGGGATCGTGCTGTCGAGCGACGAGATCGGCCGGAAGCCCAGTTCTTCGAGCCAGCCCCACTGGAAGACGACGACGAGGCTGCCGTAGGCGGCCGCCACCGACAGCACGGTCATCAGGACGCCCTTGAACGCAAGGAACACCGACCGGATGGACACCAGCAGCATCACGAACGCGATGAGCGCGACGAACCCGAACACCGCGGGCTGAGTCTTGCTCACCCGGTCGTCGAAGTCCTTGATCAGCGCGGTGGGGCCGCCGACGTCGATCGTGGCCTTGTCGCCGACCACCGGCGGCAGCTCCGCCCGCATCCAGTCGACGGACTGGCGGGAGGCCAAGTCCTCGGGGTCCACCGAGAGCACCGCAGAGACCAGCGCGCTCCGGTAATCGTTGCCGAACACCGCGGGCTGCACCGTGACGACGTTGGGCGCCTGCGACATGCGTTGTTGCACGGCCTGCAGGAGCGGTTCCTTCGTCGGCGCGGACGCGGCGTTGCCGTCGGGGAACGTCACCAGAACCCGGACCGGGCCGAGCGCGCCGGGCCCCAGCGCATCCGCCGCAGCGTTCACGCCGCCGCGGATCTCGTGCGTCGGGTCGAACTGCCGCTGCATGCTGTTGCCGAGCACCATCGAGAAGGCGGGTGCGGCCAGTGCGAGCAGCAGTACCGTCGCGCCCAATGCCGACAGCCATGGACGCCGCATCACCCAGCCGGTCCACCTGGTCCAGAACCGCGACTGTGTGGTCTCGGGCCGTCGCGACCAGTGCAGCAGCCATGACCGTTTGGCCGCCGCCCGCCCGAACGTCGCGAGCACCGCGGGCGTCAGCGTCGTCGAGGTGAGCACGGCGACGGCCACCGCGAGGATCGCGCCCGTCGCCATCGACTGCAGCACCGGGGTGTTGATCAGGTAGATGCCGGTCACCGATGCGATGACGGTCAAGCCGGACAACACGACGGCCAGGCCGGAGGTGGCCATCGCGGCGTCGGCGGCCTGGTCCGGTTCTCGGCCCGCCCGCAGTTCCTCGCGGAACCGCATGAGAATGAACAGTGAATAGTCGATGGCCAGTGCGATGCCGAACATCGACACCGTCGACGTCACGAACACCGACATCGTGGTGTACATCGACAGCAGATAGACCAGGCCCATGGTGATCGCGACCGTGCAGATGCCGAGGACCAGCGGCATCGCGGCGGCGGCCAGCGAACCGAACACCGCGAGCAGGACAATCAGGACGATCGGAAGGTTCCACTGTTCGGCCTGGGCGATGTCGTGCTTGGTGGCTGCTGTCGCCGCGGCACCGAGCGCGCCCTGGCCGATGACGTAGAGCTTGACCTTGCCGTCGGAGAACTCGCCCGGCTGGTCGCCGTTGATCCCCACCTTCTGGCGCAGCTGCTTGGCGACGTCGACGGCACCGGTGTTGTTGAAGTCCAGCTGAAGCGTCACGACGTAGGGCCGGTCCGGCTGAGGCGGGGGCTGCTGGGGGTTGGGCACCACCTTGACGCTGGGCACCTCGCCGGCAAGCCGCTCCAGATGCGCAACGGCGGCGTCCATGTCGGCGAAGGACGCGTCGGCCCGCGGCGCCGCGACCAGGGCAAGCGGCGATGCCCCCTGATCGGGGAACTGCTCCTCGAGCTCCTGCTGGACGTACAGCGACTGCGAACCGGCGACCTCGAATCCGCCCCCGGTGAGGTGGCCGGACTGGTTCATGCCGAGATACACCGCAGGCGCGAGGAGAAGTAGCCAGACCACGAAAACCGCCCAGCGGAATCTGCGCAGGCTACTGCTCAAGCGCATCATGAACTGCTGGATGGTTGTCCCGCTTTCTCCCCGCTCGCGTTACGTAGCGTGAGGATATAACAGCGTGCGCTGGCACGATGCGGCCTAATTGTCGCCTTAGGCTGCTCTAACCAGCCTATGGGAATTGCGCCGACCTTGCTGCGGCCCTCTCGTCCCCTGACGTTCACCTGCAAGTTCGGTTGCTGGATTGGCCCGGCTGCGACCGCGATGGCATTATGTCACCTTGGCCGCCACCGCGTCGGGGCTCCTGAGCCGTCCGACCGCAGCCGTTTGCGGGGCACTCGATGTGCGCAAACGTAAGGAGTTGTCGATGACACCGACTCATGTGACTGCCCGTCGCAGCCTGCTCGCCGCCTTCGCGGTCTGCGCCGCAGGCGGCGCCACGATCGCCGCACTGGCCGTTCCGTCGTCCCCGTCGGCGACCGCCGCACCGGATCCGTGTGCGGCCAGCTCGGTCGCCAAGACGGTCGGGTCGGTGGCCAACTCGACGGGTGCCTACCTGGACTCGCATCCGCAGACCAACCAGGCCCTGACGACAATCTCGCAGCAGCAGGGTGGGCCGCAGTCGCTCGTTGCGCTGAAGACCTACTTCGACGCCAACCCACAGGTGGCCAAGGACCTGCAGACGCTGCAGCAGCCGCTGACCGATCTGTCCGGCGAATGCAAGCTGCCGGTGACCGTGCCGCAGATCCTCGGTCTGCTGCAGGGCGCACAGCAGGGCGGTCGACTGCCGGGAGGTTTGCCAGGATCGCTGCCCGGCGCACAGTCCGTCGGCATGCCGGGGGCTGCTTTGCCAGCGCAGCCCTCGCCCGCCTCGGCCGTGGTCGGTGGCACGGGCCCGCTGCCCGGTCCGACGACCATCTCCACTCGGTAGCTGACCTGCGTCACGTCTGGCTTTTGGCCGCCACCCTGAGCTGCGGTTTTTGATTTTTCCACTATTTGTTTCGCCGCAAGGCAGGAAAGTCGGCAGCGATTCTGATTAGCTTTCGGTGTCTGTAACCGCGATGGTTACAACCACAACTCATTCGATGAAGGAGCCTGTAGATGTTGCTCTCTGCCCGTACTGCGCGGCGTGCGGTAGCTGGCGCGGTCGGAACCGGTGCGCTCGCCGGCGCGATGCTGTTCGGCGCTCTTCCGTCGGCGATGGCCGAGGAGCCCGCCAACTGCACCGCCGCCGACCTTGCCTTCACGGCCGCAGGCGTGTCCAAGGCGACCTCGGATTACCTGTTCAGCCACCCGGACGTCAACTACTTCTTCACCAGCCTCGAGGGCAAGAACCGCGACGAGGTGCGTACCGAGGTGGACAATTACATGAACGCCAACCCGATCACCAAGGGCGAGCTGACCGGAATCCGCCAGCCGCTGGTGGACATCAAGAATCGCTGCGGCGACACCAACGGCGACGGCATCGCTGACACCCCATAACCCGCGTGCGGGTCGGGGGAGAGCCGCCCGCGCAGGAGAGCACTGGTCGGATGGTGCTCATGGTGGACGACGATCCGGACGTCAGAACTTCCGTTGCCCGCGGGCTGCGGCTTTCGGGTTTTGACGTGCGGGTCGCCGCAAGCGGCAAAGAGGCGCTGCGGCTCCTGGCAGGTGAGAAACACGACGCCCTGGTTCTGGACGTGCAGATGCCAGAGCTCGACGGTGTCGCGGTGGTCACCGCGCTTCGCGCGCTCGGCAACGAGATACCCATCTGCGTGCTGTCGGCGCGCGACACCGTCAACGACCGAATCGCCGGTCTCGAGGCCGGTGCCGACGACTATCTGACCAAGCCGTTCGATCTGGGTGAGCTTGTGGCGCGCCTGCACGCCCTGCTGCGCCGGACGAGCCAGTCCGATCAGTCGTCGGACACCATGACGGTCGGTCCGCTGACCATCGACACCGCGAGGCGGCTGGTGTTCGTCGACGGCGAGCGGGTGGATCTGACCAAGCGCGAATTCGACCTGCTGGCGGTGCTGGCCGAGAACGCCGGCGTGGTGCTCAGCCGCCAGCGCCTGCTCGAATTGGTATGGGGTTACGACTTCGACGTGGACACAAACGTCGCCGACGTGTTCATCAGCTACTTGCGGCGCAAGCTCGAACGCGAAGGTCTGCCGCGGGTGATTCACACCGTTCGCGGGATCGGCTACGTGCTGCGAGACGAAGCGTAGCGGAGCTCGAGCATGTTGTACCGAGACGAGCAGTGAGTGGCCCGGCTACGTTTGGTTCGGTCCCCATCACTGCGCACCAGGGTTGCCCTTGCCGCCGCGGCCGCGGCCGCCGCCGTCGTCGCGGTGTTCACCATCCTGACATCGGTGGTTCTCGCCAATAACGATGCGGCACAACTGGATCGGCGGCTGGACGCCATCGTCGAGGCCAGCATGTATCCCGACCAACTGTCCGACCCCCGACAGGGAGTGCTGACCACGGGGCGGATGGAGTCGACGGGACAGGTGGTCTTCCAGCGCGGGCTGCAACTGCCGCCGCTGCAACCCGGCACGGCGGACGTCGTGGTGAACGGCGTCGACTACCGGGTGCGCACCATTCCCGTGGAACAGCAGGGCGGCGTGCTGATGTCGATCGGCATCCGCGCCGACAGCATCTTGTTGAGCCGAGCCCGCATACCGTTCTACGTCGCGGTGGGTCTGGTGACGGTGTTGATCGCCGGGGGCGTGGGGTGGCTGTTGTCCGGGCCGGCGATCCGGCCGCTACGGCGGCTCACCGAACACACACGGCGCCTCGGCAAGGGGACCGAGGAGATGCCGGAAGTGCACGGCGTCCGAGAGGCCGAGGAGCTGTCCGAGGCGATGACGGGAATGCTGCGCAGGCTCGCCACCGCACAGCAGGCCACCCAGATCTCGCTGCAGGCCGCGCAGGATTTCGCGGCGAACGCCGCCCACGAGTTGCGCACACCGTTGACGGCGATGCGCGCGGACCTGGACACGCTACGCATCCACGACCTGCCCGCCGATGAGCGCGCCGAGGTGGTCAACGACCTGTCGCGGGCGCAGCGCCGCGTCGAGGCGATCATCACGGCGCTGGGCCAGCTCGCGTCCGGTGAGCTCGCGCAGGCCGAGGACCGCGAGATCATCGACGTGACCGACCTGCTCGACCGGGTGGCGCGGGAGAACATGCGCCCGGGTGAGCCGGTGGAGGTCGTGGTGGAGGCCGACGAGAATCTCGGCACCATCTGGGGCTGGCCGGGGGGACTGCGGCTGGCCGTCGACAACATGGTGCGCAACGCCGTCACCCACGGGCCGGCGACCAGGATCCTGCTGTCGGGTCGACGGCTCGACAGCTCGATAACGATCACCGTCGACGACAACGGGCGCGGGCTGCCCGCCGACGAGCACAACGATGTGCTCGGCCGGTTCGCCCGCGGCAGCACCGCTGTGCCGGGGGGGTCGGGACTCGGGCTGGCGCTGGTTGCTCAGCAGGCCGCCCTGCACGGCGGAAGCATCGTGCTGTCCGACAGTCCGCTCGGCGGGTTGCGAGCCACCCTCACGGTGTCGGCTTTGGATGCGCCGCAGTCGGATTCGGACAATCAGGACTGATTCTGTTGGCGCGTCAGCGCCGCGAGGGCCACGCGCCAGCCCAGCAGTACGACCGCGGTCGCCGCGGACGCCACCACGACGAAGCTCACGGCCACGCCTGCGGAAGTGGCCTTGCGTAAGAGCATTCCGACCGCGACCGTGCACACCCACACCACAACACCGGTCGGGACGACCGCGGTGGGGCGCCGCCAGCCACGGATGAGCAGCCAGCCGACGGCGGTGCCCGCCAGAAACGGCCACGCGGTTTCGGCCACACCCGCAACGGTCAGCCCCTCGGCGTGGCTGCGGCGTCCGATAGTGCAGAACACCAGCACGCCAACGACGTCGGTGAGCGCCGCGAACGCGCTACTTCGTTTCATAGGTCATCACATCGAGCGACAGCGGGCTGACCTCGGTTTCGTCGCGCGCCGTGAACCCTGGCTGCATCGGCGCGGGCTTGCCCTGCAGGAGTGCGTCGAGGCCAGCCGGCGACGCGACCCGGGAATCGAGGCGAAACGTTGACATCACGAACGGGAGTCCGTTGGACCGCAATGGATCCGGCGTGCTCATCACGTGAAAATGTAGGTGCGGTGCATCGGAGTTGCCCGTGTTACCGAGCGAGGCGATGACCTGCCCGCCGCTGAGCTGATCGCCCATCTTGACTTTCACGCTTCCGGTCTTGAGGTGGGCGTAGAACGCGTAGTTGCCGTCGCCGATGTCCTGCACGATGTGGTTGCCGCCGTACTGTTCGAGCGGCAGCCCGGTCGGACTCTGCCCAGCGACCTGCTCGGGCAGGCCCTCCAGCACGCCGACGACAGGCCCATCGGCCACGGCGTGGATGTCGGCGCCGAAATAGGGATAGCTTTCCGGCTTGCTCTTGTCGCCGGTGAATATCGTCCCGTCGGGGCTCACCTGAACGTAGTCGATGGCGAACCGTTCAGCCGCCCACAACTGGCCGCTGAGCGCATTCAGCGCACTGCGGTGTGCACCCAGGTCGCAACAACTGTCGCCGTCCAACCAGTTCGGGCCGTCCAGTGGCGGCGCAATGACCGGAGGCTTGTGAGTCGACACGGTAACCGGCGCCACCTTCTCGTCCATGGTCGCGGGTATCAGCGGTGGCATGGGCTTCGGGATGGCGATGCCGATCGTATGGGTCAGGTCGGAGGGAATCGGTGCCGACTTGTCCAGTACGACGTCCAGCCACACAATCCCGGCTTGCCCCGGCCCCAATTTCGTTGTCGGCGTTTGGGTCCCGATGACGCGTGTCCAATTGCCGACCTGATCACCGGCCAAGGTGAGCAGGGTCTGGTCGCCTGTAAGTACCTTCACCGACGTGATCGTCACGTCTTGTGTCATTACGTTCGTCAGCTGCAGCTCGTACGCAAGATGGATCTTGCCGTCGGTGGCCGGTACCGGCACCGGGGCGGCGACCACGCTCGCGAGCACCGGTGTCACGGCCACCGGCATCTTGTCGGCCTGGGAATCGGTTGTGGCCGAGGGTGACTGCGTCGTCTCGTGGGCATGTTCCTCCGACGACGAGCATCCGGCGATCGTCAGGGTGAGCGCGCCCAGAACTGCGGCGACGGTGCGGGTTCTGGACAGAATGCTGCGCTCCTACGGATCGGGTTGAGTCTCATCGAGCCCGGCGTCGGGGTCGACGTCCTTTTCGGTGCGGAACATGAAGAAGAACACCACCCAACCGATCACCGCGATGAAGATCCAGCTGACCAGTCGGTAGATCAGCATCGCAGAGATTGCAGCCGCGAGCGTCATGCCGCTCGACACCAGACCGGGTACGAGCACCGCCTCGACGACCAACAGCCCGCCGGGCATCAGCGGGATCGACCCCACCGCGCGTGCCGCCGCATACGCGACCGTGAGCCCGGCGAGCGAGGGCTTGCCACCGGCGGCGTAGGCGGCGAACGCCAGACATGCCACGTCGGCGATCCAGTTGAACAGCGACCAGCTGAACGCGATCGTGAGGTCGCGGCGGCTCAGGCTGACCGACTCCAGTTGCTGAAGGTGTTCGCGCCACGCGTTCACTCCGGTTTCGGCGGGTTTGCCGCGCAGCGAGTTGAACCACGTGAGGACTCTGACCCCGATGCCGTCGATCAGGTCGGGCCGCGAAGCGACCGCCTGCGCGAGCAGCAGCAGTGCGACGAAGCCACCGATCGTAAAGATAAGGGAGAACGGGCTTTTGGAGGCGCCGAGCAGGAACGCGCCGCCCAGCCCGATCAGTGCGAGACCGACCACTTGCAGCACGCCCGACATCACCAGCTGCCACGACGCCACCACCGGCGACGCACCCCAGATCCGCTGCTGCCGGTAGATGAACGTGGCCGAGAGGACCGGCCCGCCCGGCATGGTGGTCGACAGTGCGTTGCCTGCGTAGAAGGCGGCCTCCGACCGCCACTGCTGTACCTCCACGCCTGCCGACTTCAGTAGCGTGCGCTGGATCTGAGCGAAGCTGTGCATCGACGCCATCGCCGCGGCCACCGCGGCCAGCACCCACAGCCACTTGGCCGCGTACAGGCTGTGGAACGCCTTCGCCAGTTGGTCCCAGACCAGCGTGACCTCGGCCGTCAGCACCACCACCGCAGTGCCGATGATCACCCATCGCAGCCACCAGTATTTGCCGCGGGGGGTGCCCTCCTGGCTGCGGGCGCTATTTGCCGCCGCGTCGTGGGACACGCATAAAGGGTAGCCGTGGCGGTCTCCGACCGGCCGTTACGCTACCGGCATGGCCTCAAATGGATCTGGGTATGACGACGCGGTCCCGCCTCTGATCCACAAGGGTGCGGCCTGGTCTTGGCGTCTGCTGGCGATACTCGCGTTCGGCGTCGCGATGATCTGGGTGATCACGAAGCTCGAGGTCATCGTGGTGCCGGTCGCTCTGGCGCTGATGCTGACCGCGTTGATGATCCCGGCGGTCGACTTCCTGGACCGCCGCGGCGCTCCTCGCGGTGGCGCGGTGGCGCTGGTGCTTCTCAGCGGAGTAGCGATCGTCGGCGGGATGTTGACGTTCGTCGTCAGCCAGTTCGTCACCGGCGTGCCCGGGCTGGTCGAACAGGTCACCGCGAGCATCGAGAAGGCGCGCATCTGGCTGATCGAAGGTCCCATGCATTTGAGCAGGGATCAGATCAACAATGCCGGAAATTCGGCGATCGAGGCCCTGCGCAACAACCAGGAGAAGCTGACCAGTGGCGCGCTGTCAACGGCGGCCACCGTGACCGAGATCATCACGGGCGCACTGCTTGTGCTCTTCACCCTGATCTTCTTCCTGCACGGCGGGCGCAACATCTGGCAGTTCGTCACGAAGATCTTCCCGGACAACGTCCAGGAGCGGGTGCGCGATGCGGGCCGGGCCGGATTTCAGTCGCTGATCGGCTACGTGCGGGCGACGTTCCTCGTCGCGCTCGTCGACGCCGTCGGGATCGGCACCGGTCTGGCGATCATGGGCGTGCCGCTGGCTCTTCCGCTGGCGTCACTCGTCTTCCTCGGCGCGTTCATTCCGCTGGTCGGTGCGGTCATCGCCGGATTCCTCGCCGTCATCGTCGCATTGCTCGCCAAGGGCTTCATCTACGCGCTGATCACCCTCGGGCTCATCATCGCGGTGCAGCAGCTGGAGGGCCACGTGCTGCAGCCGTTGGTGATGGGCCGCGCCGTGTCGATTCACCCGCTGGCCGTCGTGCTGGCCATCGCCGCGGGTGCGGTGCTGGCGGGCATCGTCGGGGCGCTGCTGGCGGTGCCGACGGTGGCCTTCCTCAACAGCGCGGTGCGGGTGCTGGCCGCACGGGAACCCGACGCCGAGTTGGAGGCCCAGGAAACCGAGCCGGGCAAGGTTATCGAGGCCGACGCCGACGACATCGAACCGGCGACCAGGGACTAGTCGGACTAAGTCCCCCGGCCCTCCCGGCGCAACAGGTCGGCGGCGCTGACGCCGCCGCGGCGCCTGCCCTGTTCCTCGGCCTGCTGCGCGGTCAGCTTCTCGGTCGCTTCCGGGTCCGGCTCGCTTTGCGCGGGAATCGCGGTCGTCGGCTCGGCGGCCTGGTGGCGCGGATTCTGTGTCGGGATGGCGGTGGTCGGTTCCGCGCCGATCTGCGGGCGCGGAGCCGGCGTGGGCCGCGGCGGTGCGGTGGGGCCGTTGCCCCGCAGTTCACCCAGCCACGACTCGATCTCGCGATCCTCCCGCACCGGCGGCGGTGGTGCCGGGCGCTTGGCACGCCGGGGCGCCGGGTTTGTGTTGTTCACCGCGTTGCGTGGCTTGCCGCCGTTGGCGGCCGGTATCCGGGTGGTCTGCGGTTCGCCTTCCGGGGGTGTGCGCGGTGTGCGCATCCGGGTGGTCCCTGCGACCGACGGTCCGGGCGTACGGGCCGGAGCGGCCGGTATCCGGGTGGTCGCGGCGCCGGGCCGTGACGAGCCCTCGGCGGCGGGATGAGAGGGGTCGTGCGGCGGCAGCGGCCGCGGTGGCACGGGTGCGCCCGCACCGACGAGCGCCTCCTCCTGTTCGCGGACGGCGGGTCGCTTGCGCTCGTCGGGCAACTCGGTCTCGCCCAGCCCGAGGCGATCCTGAAGGCGCTTCATCCAACGCGGCGCCCACCAGCAGTCGTCGCCGAGCAGTTTCATCACGGCGGGCACCAGGAACATCCGGACCACGGTGGCATCCAGCAGCAGCGCCAGCAGCAGGCCGAACGCCAGGTACTTCATCATCACCAGATCGGAGAACACGAAGGCGCCCGCGACGACGGCAAGGACCAGCGCGGCGCCGGTGATCAGCCGTCCGGTGGTCGCGGTGCCGATCCTGATCGCTTCAGCGGTGGACATGCCACGTCCTCGGGCCTCCACCATGCGGGACACCAGGAAGACCTCGTAGTCGGTCGACAGGCCCCAGATCACCGCAATGATGAGGCCGATCATCGGCGCCATCAACGGTTGCGGGGTGTAGTTCATCAGCCCGGAGCCGTGCCCGTCGACGAACATCCACGTCAGCACGCCCATCGTGGATCCGAGCGTGAGCGCACTCATCACCGCGGCCTTGATCGGCAACACCACCGATCCGAAGGCCAGGAACATCAGGATCGTCGTCGTGATGATCAGCAGCGTCACCATCAGCGGCAGCTTCGCGAACAGGCTGTGGATGCTGTCCTGCTCCAAAGCGGGTGTGCCGCCGACCGATACGGATAATCCGCGTGGCGGTTGGATCGCCCGCAACTCCTCGATCTTCTTGGGCGCGTCATTGCGGGTTTCGAGGCCGTTCTGGATAACGCGGACCGACGGGTTCTTGGATGCCCCGTCCAGGTAGGGGCGCTCCTGCCACATCTTCGACGGGTCGTTGTCGGGGTCGATGAACCCGGAAACCGCCATCGCCTTGTTGCGAACCTCGGCGATCTGCGCGTCGGTGACGGGCTCGCCGTCGTTGTTCTGGATCACCATCGTCAGTGGCTCGGTGCGGAAGCCCGGGAAGATTTTGTCGAACTCCTCCTGCGCTTGGCGCACCGAGTTGTCGGGCGGCAGGTACTTCTCGCTGATGCCGCCGAGCGCGAGCGCCCCGAGCGGGATGATCAACAGGATCATCACGATCACGATGGGCACGGCAAACGCGGCGGGCCGCTTCATCACCCGGTTGACCAGCTTGCCCCAGAAGCCCTTCTCGACCTCTGCGCGTGTCTTGGTCTTCTGGGTCTTCTCCGCCATCCATTCCAGGTAGACGCGGCTGGGCTTCCAGTTCCGCAGGAACGGCACCCGCAGCAGCGTCCGTACGCCAAGCGCATCGATGTTGGGTCCCAGGATGCCCAGCGCGGCGGGCAGCACCGTGATCGACAGGATTGCCGCAAGCATGACCGACGCGATGATTGCGTAGGTGATCGACTTGAGGAACCCCTGCGGGAACAACAGCAGCGGCACCGACGATGCCACCAGGATCACCGCGGAGAACATGATCGTGCGGCCCGAGGTCATCACCGTTCTTCGGACCGCCGCCTCGGTGTCGTAGCCCTCGGCGATCTCCTCCCGGAACCGGCTGACCATGAACAGGCCGTAGTCGACCGCAATGCCGAGCCCCATCAGGGTCACCACCGGCTGGGCGAAGAAGTGCACGGGCATGAATTCGGCGAGCAGCCGCACGATGCCAAGCGCGCCTGCGATGGTCAGGCCGCCGACGATGCCGGGGAGGGCGGCGGCGACGACGCCACCGAAGACGAAGAACAACACCACGCATACCAGCGGGATGGCGGCGACCTCGGCACGTTTCTGGTCGTCGCCGATGCTGCCGGTCAGCTCGCTGGCCAGCGGCTGCAGGCCGGCCTGTTTGACGTCGACGCCCGGGATGTTCAGCGCCTCTTTGACGGTCTTGCCGTCCTCGCCGACGTTCTTGTTGTAGTTGTTCAGGATCGAGTCGTCGTTGTTGCCTTTGAGCTGGATCGACATGAACGCGTGCTTCTTGTCCGCGTCGGCCATGGTCGTCAGCACGTCGGGATTCTTGAAGTAGCCGATCGACCGCAATATCTGGTCGGGGTGGTCCTTCTCGACCTGGGCCAGGTTGTCCAGGATCTTCTTCCGGAATTCCGGGTCGTCGATGGTTTTGCCGTCGGGAGCCGTGTAGATGCCGATGATGTGGCCCGACGTGTCGCGGCCGTAGGCCTCGTCCGCGACGACCGAGGCGTGGACCGACTGGCTGCCCTCGTCGTAAAAACCGCTCTGCGTGACATGCTGGCCCAGGCTGATGCCGTAGACGCCGCCACCAAGGCACAGTGCGACCATCACACCGATAACGATGTATCGGTAGCGGTAGACCGTTCGGCCCCACCAGGCGAACACCTAAGCTCCTAACACTTCACAAGTCTTCACGCGACTCGCGCAGTTCAATTGTTCACACACGAGACGTCAGTAGCGAGGACAGCGGCCGGAATGGCTGCAGCCAAGCCCCCTGTTCGGGGAGCGAATCTAGGCCGATTCGCGGTAGCGGCTCCCGGAAGACACCTGGGATGTCCTCTAGGTCGACGAACTCCAAAGTATCCGAGGCTAGCGCCCAGCTCGCGTGTTCGCGAAATCCGAGCACTTGAACAGGGGTACCCGCACGGGCGATGTCCTCCAGCGGCTCACGGAATGCCTGTCCGTCCGCCGAGGCCACCAGTAGCCCGGCCAGCCCCTCGTCGTGGCGAAAGGCGATGTGGTTGAGCATGTCGACGTCGACGTCGCTGTCTTCGTCGATCTTGGGTTTGGCGAAAACCGCGAACCCCACGTTACGCAGTGCCTCCACCCACGGCCTCACCACGTCGGCACTGCCGGGCGCGATGTTGGTGAAGACGGTGGCCTCCGGCTCGAGGGACACGGTGTCCTGGCCTACGGATAGCTCGGCGGTGCGGGCCAGCAGCCAGCGGCCGAGGGCGTCGAACCGGGGCCGGTGCGCGGCGGTCGGACGGCCGCCGAGGATGGAGCCGAGACCCATGTCGAGGTTCGGCGCGTCCCAGACCAACAGGACGCGCGACGTGCCCGGCGCCAGCTGGTGCGCTTCGACGAGTTCTTCGGTGATACTCATGCCGAACGCTTCTCCCACACCAGCTCGGCGACGGGGCTGCCTGCGTCGCGCGCCTTCCCCTCGTATTTGGTGACCGGCCGTGCCACCGATACAGGAAGTCCCCCGCAAGCGGGTGGGCCCCCAGCTTGCGAGGGGAGTGCCCCCACATCGTCAGGGGCGGTCACACGCTTCAGCCGGGGCTCGGCGTCGCCGACTTGGGCGATCTGCTCGGCGTACCCCGCGTGGTCGGTGGCGGCGTGCAGGACACCGCCCGGGCGCAGCCGGTCGGCGATCAGGGCGACGGTGTCCGGTTGAATCAGTCGGCGCTTGTGATGCCGCGCCTTGGGCCACGGGTCAGGGAAGAACACCCGCACCCCGGTCAGGGACTCGGGGCCGAACATGTGCTCCAGCACGTCGACCCCGTCGCCGCGGACAAGCCGGATATTGGTCACCGCTTCCCGGTCGATCGCGCTGAGCAACTGGGCGAGCCCGCGTCGGTACACCTCCACGGCGACCACATCGATATGCGGTTCAGCCTTGGCCATCGCCAGCGTTGACGTGCCGGTTCCGCTGCCGATCTCCAGCACCACGGGCGCCGACCTGCCGAACCACGCCTGGGTGTCGAGCAATTCGGCGGGTCCCTCGGTCGAGCGGGCGTGCGCGCCGAGCACCGGCCAGAGCCGGTCCCAGGTCTGCTGCTGGCCGGTGGAAACGGAGGACCGCCGAGACCGGTAGGCGGTGACCCGGGGATGGAGATGCGAAGCGGGTCGAGTCATCGCCGCCTCTGGGGCGACGGCGTGCTGGTACCCCAGCCCTGCGCATGCATCCGTCCATGGTCCCGCATCGGCACCGAACAACCCGCATTGTGGTGCAGATTGATACCCAACAGTTGCCTATCGCCGCCGACCACACACGAAAACATGCGCTCGCACAGTGGCCACGGAGATGCCACCATTTGCGGTGGGGGCCGGAGTCAGAATCCGGCGTGGGGGACAGCGGGGGCGTGCGCGTGTGCGATACGGCGATCAGGGAAGGCCATCAGATTTTCACCACCGAGCTGACACGGTTCGCTCAAAGAGCAGGTGATGCGGGGATAACCGCGCTCATCGATGTGGTCAGCGGTCCGCTCAGGGTTGCGGTTCGTGGGCGAGACGGCGTCGGGCGGGGCACCGTGGCGGCCGCGCTGGCCGGTGCGGGGGTCCTGGTCGTCGAAGACGACGCCGACGTGGTCGTCGCGGTCGTCGCCGAGGCGGTCAAGCCCGAGGACCGGGCGATGCTTGGAGCAGTTCCGACGCTGGTGGTGCTCAACAAGGCGGACCTGGCCGGTTTCGGAGCAGGCGGCCCCATCGCGGTGGCCGACCGGCGGGCCGCTGAAATCCAGGCGCTGACCGGGGTTCCGACGGTGCCGATGGCGGGACTGCTGGCCACCGCCGTGTTGGACGACGAACTTCTCTCCGCGCTGCGCGCCCTGACCGTCGAACCCGTCGACCTCAGCTCGACCGACGGGTTCCTTTCGGCCGGGCACGGCGTGCCGCCCAGCGTGCGCGTGCGGCTGCTGGACACCCTCGACCTGTTCGGCATCGCCCATGGCGTCCTCGCGCTGCAGCAGGGTACTGAGGCCGCCGCGCTGCCCGCCGTGCTGCGTCGGCTCAGCCAGATCGAGCGCGTGACGGCGCGGCTGGCCGCGGTGGGTGCGGAGGTGCGGTACCGCCGGGTGCGCTCGGCGCTCGTCGAGCTGCGCGCGATGGCGGCGGGCGGCGAGCCTGCCCTGGCCGAGTTCCTGTCCGGCGACGACGCCGTCCTCGCGGTGATGGCCGCCGCCGTCGACGTGGTGCAGGCCGTCGGCCTCGAGGTGGACGACGAGGACGAGCCGTCGGCGCATCTCCATCGCGCGCTGTACTGGCATCGCTACAGCCGCGGACCGGTCAATTACCTTCACCGCCAGTGCGGGGCCGACATCTGCCGCGGCTCGCTGAGGCTGCTGCGGCGTGCGGGGGCCGCGTGACCGACCTCGACCAGGCCGGCGACCCGATCGGTGCGGTGGATGCGCTGGTGGCAGGGGTCGATCCCGGCCTGAGCTCACCCGGGGTGGAGAGCCGCGACGTCGTGCTCGTCACGGGGCCGTGGCTGGCAGGCGCGACCGGCGTGATCGCCGCCTTGCGAGATCGACTGCCGGAGCACCAGTTCGTCGAAACCGGGGACATCAGGCCCGCAGATGCACCCGCCGCAGTTGTGTTCGTGGTGTCCGCGGTGGCTCCGATCGCCGAATCCGACTGTGCCCTGATCGATCTGGCCGCCCAGCACACCGACCTGGTGATCGGTGTGGTGTCGAAGATCGACGTCCACCGCAACTGGCGCGATGTGCTTGCCGAAGACTGGTCCCGACTGGCAGCCCACGCAGAGCGATACCGCGAGGTGCCGTGGGTGGGTGTGGCCGCGGCGCCCGATCTCGGCGAAACGAACGTCGACGAGCTCGTCGAGCTGCTGCGGTCGCGCCTCGACGGTGTCGACGTGAAACGGCGAAATAGGTTGCGGGCGTGGGAGTCTCGCCTGCAAACCGTGATATCGCGGCACGACAAGGATGGCGCAGGCGCCGATCGGCAAGCGCGGGTCACGGCATTGCGGGAGCGAAGGGACGCCGTCCTGCGCGAGCGCAGAGTGGTCAAGTCCGAGCGCACCATCGCACTACGCAGCCAGATCCAGCAGGCCAGGGTGCAGCTGGCGTACTTCGCCCGCAACCGCTGCACCTCGGTGCGATCGGAGCTGCAGGAGGACGCTTCGTCTATGACCCGTCGTCGGCTGCCGGAGTTCGAAACCTACGTCGGAACCCGGGTGGGCGAAGTGGTCGGCGAGGTGGAGGCGGGTATCAGCCAACACCTCTCCGACGTCGCGACCGAACTCGACCTGACGGCACCGGAGCCGCCCCCGCCGCCATCACCGCCTGCGGTGCCCGAGCCGCCGCTGAAGTCCCGACGGCTGGAGACCCGGTTGATGATGGTGCTTGGCGCGGGGTTCGGCCTCGGCGTCGCGCTGGGCGTCAGCCGGCTGTTCGCCGGTATCGCTCCCGGGCTGACGATCGCGGGCCTTGTGGCGGGTGGCGTGATCGGTCTGCTGCTCACGGTGTGGGTGGTCGGCATGCGTGGGCTGCTGAGTGACCGGGCGGTGCTGGACCGGTGGATCAACGAGGTCACCGGCACCCTGCAGTCGACCCTCGAGGAGCGGGTCGCCACCCGGGTGCTGGCCGCTGAAGCCGAGCTGACCGCAGACGTCGCACGACGCGACGAAGGCGACGCCGATGTGACTTCGGCTCGGGTGTCCGAGATCGACGCCGAGCTCCGCGAACATGCCGTCGAGACCGCGCGGGCCGCGGCGCAGCGTGACCGGCGGCTGCCTCCCCTTCAGAAGGCTCTCGAGACCGTTCGCGCGGAGTTGGCGGCCGGACCACCGCCCTAATCAGGCCTTTCTGAATCGTTCCTGTGAGTGATCGGACATCAATCCGATTTACTACGGGTATGTCACCCGCGTTAACCTCTATAACAGGGCAGACAAGCACCAGTGGCGCGATTGACCTGCGTCCTGGCACAGAAAACCTACGCAGGAGATTCTGATGACGTCAGCGACCATTCCCGGTCTGGACACCGCACCGACTAAACACGAGGGCCTGCTCGCCTGGGTCCAAGAGGTCGCGGAGCTGACGCAGCCCGACAGGGTCGTGTTCGCCGACGGCTCCGACGAGGAGAACGCCCGGCTGTGCGAGCAGCTCGTCGAGGCGGGCACCTTCAAGAAGCTCGACGAGAAGAAGAAGCCGAACTCGTACCTGGCGCTTTCTGACCCGTCCGACGTGGCGCGCGTGGAATCGCGTACCTTCATCTGTTCCGAGCGTGAAATCGACGCGGGCCCGACGAACAATTGGATGGACCCAGCCGAGATGCGCGGCATCATGACCGACCTGTACCGCGGCTCGATGCGCGGACGCACCTTGTATGTGGTGCCGTTCTGCATGGGCCCGCTCGGTGCAGAAGACCCCAAGCTCGGCGTGGAGATCACCGACTCCGAGTACGTCGTCGTGTCGATGCGGACGATGACGCGAATGGGCAAGGCGGCGCTGGACAAGATCGGCGACGACGGCTTCTTCGTCAAGGCGCTGCACTCGATCGGCGCCCCGCTGGAGCCGGGCCAGGAGGATGTGGCGTGGCCGTGCAACGACACCAAGTACATCACCCATTTCCCCGAGACCCGCGAGATCTGGAGCTACGGATCGGGCTACGGCGGTAACGCGCTGCTCGGCAAGAAGTGCTACTCGCTGCGCATCGCCTCGGCGATGGCGCACGACGAGGGCTGGCTCGCCGAGCACATGCTGATCCTCAAGCTGATCTCGCCGGAGAACAAGTCGTACTTCGTTGCCGCGGCGTTCCCGTCGGCGTGCGGCAAGACCAACCTCGCGATGCTGCAGCCGACCATCCCTGGCTGGCGCGCCGAGACCATCGGCGACGACATCGCGTGGATGCGGTTCGGCAAGGACGGCCGGCTCTATGCGGTCAACCCCGAGTTCGGCTTCTTCGGCGTCGCGCCGGGCACCAACTGGAAGTCCAACCCGAACGCGATGAAGACCATCGCGGCGGGCAACACCGTCTTCACCAACGTTGCGCTGACCGACGACAACGATGTGTGGTGGGAGGGCCTGGAGGGCGAACCCGACCACCTCATCGACTGGAAGGGCAACGACTGGATCCTGCGGGAGACGGAAAGCAAGGCCGCCCATCCGAACTCGCGCTACTGCACGCCGATGTCGCAGTGCCCCACGCTGGCCTCGGAGTGGGACGACCCGCAGGGCGTGCCGATCTCGGCGATCCTCTTCGGTGGCCGCCGCAAGACCACGGTGCCGCTCGTGACACAGGCCCGCGACTGGCAGCACGGCGTTTTCATCGGCGCCACACTGGGTTCCGAGCAGACTGCCGCCGCCGAAGGCAAGGTCGGCACCGTCCGGCGCGACCCGATGGCGATGCTGCCGTTCCTCGGCTACAACGTCGGCGACTACTTCGCGCACTGGATCGACATCGGCAAGAACTCCGACGAGTCGAAAATGCCGAAGATCTTCTTCGTCAACTGGTTCCGTCGCGGCGGCGACGGCCGCTTCCTGTGGCCGGGCTTCGGCGAGAACAGCCGCGTGATGAAGTGGATCATCGAGCGCGTCGAGGGCAAGGCCAACGGCTCCACCACACCGATCGGCATCGTGCCCACGGCGCAGGATCTCGACCTCGAAGGGCTCGACGTCGACGCCGCCGATGTCGACGAGGCACTGGCGGTCAACGCCGCCGAGTGGCGCGAGGAGCTCCCGTTGATCGAGGAGTGGTTCGAGTTCGTCGGCGAGAAGCTGCCCACCGGCATCAAGGACGAGTTCGACGCCCTCAAGCACCGCCTCGCCGAATCCGAGTAGTTCGCCTTTGTAGCGCGAGCAGACGCGAAAGCCCCCGGATCCCCAGGATTTCGGGGGCTTTTACGTCTGCTGGCGCTGCTAGAGACCTACACTGCCTTTCGTGATCGAGGTCCCCGAGACCCGGTACGCGAAGTCGGGCGACGTCAACATCGCCTACCAGGTGGCCGGCGATGGTCCGTTTGACCTCGTTCACGTCCCGCCGTTTGTCTCCAACCTCGAATTGCAATGGGAGGATCCGGCCGAGCGTCGCTACTTCGAGCGGCTCGCGTCCTTCAGCCGCCTCATCATGTTCGACAAACGTGGCACCGGCCTATCGGATCGGGTCGCGGTGGCGACGCTCGAGGAACGGATGGACGACCTGCGCGCGGTCATGGATGCCGCCGGTTCGGAGCGAGCCGCTGTCTACGGTGGTTCCGAGGGCGGGGCGCTCGCCATCCTCTTTGCCGCAACGTACCCGGAGCGCGTTTCGGCACTGGTCTTGTATGGCTCGTATGCGCGCTTCGCCTGGGCGCCCGACTATCCGGATGGGATACCTGACGAGGTTTGGATCGACGGCCTGCCACTGGTAGAGCAAAGCTGGGGCCGAGGAACGGGCGACGGACCGTTCGTCAACGCTCTGGCGCCGAAATTGGCCAACGATCCGGTCTTTCAGAAAACATACGGGCGATGGGAGCGGCTGTCGGCAAGCCCGGGAGCAGTCGTTGCGATTCTGCAAATGGTTCACGACCTTGACGTTCGTCATCTCCTGCCGGCGATTCAGGTGGCGACACTCGTGGTGCATAGAACCGCGGACCCCTCCCACGCCGCGGGCAGCCGTTATCTCGGGGCACATATCAACGGCGCCAGAGTCGTCGAACTACCTGGCGATCAATACTTTCCGCACCTCGGAGACCAGGATGCGATCCTTGACGAAATCGAGGAGTTCCTCACCGGTGTTCGTCCCGCGCCTGTGCCGGACCGTGCTCTGGCGACAGTCCTCTTCACCGACATCGTTTCATCGACTGAGCGAGTCGCAGCGCATGGCGACGATGAGTGGACGCGGGTCTTGGACCAGCACGACGCGCTGACCGTCCGAGAGGTCGAGCGTCATCGCGGTCGCAGGATCAACACCACGGGCGACGGCATGCTCGCGACCTTCGACGGTCCCGCCCGTGCTGTCCGGTGTGCGCAAGCGATCCGCAGGGCGGTCCGCCCGTTGGGTATCGAGGTTCGGGCGGGCCTTCACACCGGTGAGATCGAGCTTCGCGGCGACGACATCGGCGGGATCGCCGTTCACATCGGTGCTCGGGTCTCCACGCTCGCGGGACCGGGCGAGGTGCTGGTGTCATCGACCGTGAAGGATTTGGTCGCCGGCTCGGGAATCACGTTCGCCGATCGCGGGTCTCACGTGCTCAAGGGTGTGCCTGACGAATGGCGAGTATTCGCGGCAGACTAACCGGCGCCCCTCTGATGCGCGCTCACCCGGCCACGATAAAGAAGACGCCGAGGGCGGCGAAAAGCAGGCCGAGGCCGATGCCGACGACGAGGCGACTGCGTCCCCCCGGTTCGTCGACGGTCACCTGTGTCGGGTCGGCGGGGTCGTACCAGACGTCGACGAGTTCCCTATGCACCGGCTTGGCGTGGCCTTGGATCGAAACGTGTTCCAGCCATTGACCATTGGGACCAGGAAAGCGCACCTTGGTGTGGTAGAAGCGTGAGCCTTCAGCGCCGACTTCGACCTCCTGGCCGATTACCTGCGCGGACGCTCTCACCCCGGTGTGCTTCGCGTTCTTGACGCTCCGGTCGCCAAAGATCACCACCGCGACCATCGCGAGCCTGAAGCCGATGCAGAACAGGCCGCCGAACATCGGGTCAGCCTACTGGTCGGCCGACCTCTTGACACCTGTCAAGTTAGGGCGTCGTAAAGTCTCAGCCATGCAGATTCGCGAGCATGCGCAGGCGAACCCCGACAAGCCCTCCGTCATCATGTACCCGTCGGGTACGACGGTGACATTCGGTGAACTGGAGGGCCGCGCCAACCGGCTCGCCCACTTCTTCCGAAGGCATGGTCTGCGCGAGGGTGACGCGGTCGCGATCCTGATGGAGAACAACGAGCACTACCACGCCGTGATGTGGGCGGCGCGGCGCAGCGGCCTCTATTACGTGCCGATCAACACCCACCTGACTCCGGCCGAGGCGGCCTACATCATCGACAACAGCAACGCCAAGGCGATCATCGGGTCGGCGGCGCTTCGGAAGACGCTGGAGGGCCTGGAGGCGGAGCTGCCCTATGGGCTTCTTCAGCTGCTGATCATCGCCGACGACGACCTCGACGGTTGGCGCCGCTATCCCGAATGCGTTGCCGATGAACCCGATACGCCCATCGACGACGAAATCGAAGGCGACCTGCTGCAGTACTCGTCGGGAACCACCGGCCGACCCAAGGGCATCAAGCGCGAGCTTCAGCATGTCCCGCCCTCCGAGGCGCCGGGCATGATGTCGGGGCTGGTGGGATTCTGGCTCGATCCCGACGCGATCTACCTCAGCCCTGCGCCGCTCTATCACACCGCACCGTCGGTATGGTCGATGACGATTCAGGGCGCGGGTATCACCACGGTGGTGATGGACAAGTTCGACGCCGAGGGCTGCCTGGATGCGATCCAGCGCAACCGGGTCACCCACGGCCAGTTCGTGCCGGTGATGTTCACCCGCATGCTGAAACTGCCCCAGTCCGTGCGTGATTCGTACGACCTCTCCAGTCTCAAGCGCGTGATGCATGCCGCCGCACCGTGTCCGGTCGAGATCAAGAAGCAGATGATCGACTGGTGGGGACCGATCGTCGACGAGTACTACGCCTCCTCCGAGGCGATCGGCTCGACGCTGATCACCGCCGACGAATGGCTGGCGCACCCCGGGTCGGTCGGCAGGTCGATGATGACCCCGCTGCACATCCTCGACGAGGACGGCAACGAGCTGCCTCCGGGACAGGCGGGGGAGATCTACTTCGAGGGCGGCTTCGACTTCGAATACCTCAACGACCCTGAGAAGACGGCGAAGTCACGCGACAAGCACGGCTGGAAGACCGTCGGCGACATCGGATATCTCGACGAGGACGGCTACCTCTACCTGACCGACCGGCGCCACCACATGATCATTTCGGGCGGGGTGAACATCTACCCGCAGGAGGCCGAGAACATGTTGGTCACCCACCCCAAGGTGATGGACGCCGCCGTCTTCGGCATTCCCGACGACGACATGGGGCAGAGCGTCAAGGGCGTGGTGCAGACGGTCGATCCGGCCGACGCCACCGACGACTTCGCCGACGAGCTTCTCGTCTGGCTGCGGGATCGATTGGCACACTACAAGTGTCCGCGGACGATCTCGTTCGAAGCGCAGCTGCCGCGCACCGACACCGGCAAGCTGTACAAGCAGGAGCTGATAGCCAAGTTCTCGTAAGGCAAGCTGTGACGATGCGCGGTCATGAGCCCGGTGGGCCCTACTTCGACGATCTCGAGGTCGGTCAGGTCTTCGATTGGGCGCCGTCGATGACGCTGACGGCGGGCGCCGCGGCGGTGCACCAGTCGATCATCGGCGACCGGCTGCGGCTGTCGCTCGACGCCGACCTCGCGATGGCGGTGACAGGGTCGACGTCTGCGCTCGCGCACCCGGCACTGGTCTGCGACGTCGCCATCGGGCAGACCACGCTGGCCACCCAGCGGGTGAAGGCCAACCTGTTCTACCGCGGGCTGGCCTTCCACCGGTTCCCCGTCATCGGCGACACCCTGTTCACCCGAACCGAGGTTGTTGCGCTGAAACAGAACTCGGCCAAGCCGGGACGGGCCCCGACCGGCCTCGCGGCGATGCGCATGACCACGATCGACCAGATCGGCAGGCTGGTCCTCGACTTTCACCGCTGCGCCATGCTGCCGATGCGCGACGCAACCGTCGAGACTGGTCACGCCGCCGACGTGTCCTCGATCGGTACGGACTCAGTACCGGCGCCCGACCCGACCGCCGACTGGGACGCCGACGCATTCCGCGCCAGGGTGCCGGGCACCCACTTCGACTCGGGAATCGCAGGCACGGTGCTGCACAGCACCGCCGATGTCGTCAGCAGCGCGCCGGAGCTGGCCCGGCTGACGTTGAACATCGCGGCGACGCACCATGATTCACGCGCCGGCGGCCGACGTCTCGTCTATGGCGGCCACACCATCGGCCTTGCCTTCGCGCAGGTCACGCGGCTCCTGCCCAATATCGCGACCGTGTTGGGCTGGGAGTCGTGCGACCACGTCGGTCCGGTGCACGAGGGCGACACCCTCTACAGCGAGCTGCACGTCGACGGCGCAGTGCCGCTGCCCGACAACCGCGGCGGTGTGCTGAAGCTGCGGTCGCTGGTCTACGCGGTCGGCGACGACGCCGACGGACCGTCAGGTACTGGACTGGCGCTTCACCGCCCTGCAGTTCTGACGCCCCTTCCCCGCGAGCAGACGCTTACGTCCCGGCTGTCCTGGGACTTTGCGGGCTTTTGCGTCTGCTCGCGAGGAAAAGTGACCCGCCGTCTCTCATTGACGGGCAGGCGCGGTGTCACAGTGGTTCGGCGTCGAGGCGGCCTTCGCATTACTGGCGCTCGTCATGTTGGTGACGGCGGGCGCAGGCGCCGTCAGCGCGCGCGGCAGTCCTCAGTCCGAGGGCACATGAGCGATCACCGGCGACTCGGGCGCGCGAGAGATCGTCTCGATCATCAGGTCACCAATGTGTGAAATCCGTGCCGAGGTAAGCCGACTCGTCGGCGCGGCCACTGCGATGGCGGCAGGCCGGCCTGCGAAATCGCGGAACGCCACCGCCACCGAGCCGACGCCATCCTCCGTCTCGCCCGCGTTCACCGCGTACCCACGCGCCCTGGCGCGCGATACCTCTTTCAAGAGCTTCGCCTGAGTCGTGATCGACCATTCGGTGCGGGCGCTGAATGGCTCCGCCGACGTCGGATACAGCGCGGTCACCTGCTGATCGGTCAGCTGGCCAAGAAGGGCCTTGCCCAACGACGTGCAGTGCGCGGGAACCAAATTCCCCGTCCGGGCCACCACACGAAGGGCCCGCTCCGACTCCACCGCATCGACGTAGCGGACCTGTTCGCCCTCCAGCACACCGAGGTGGACGGTCTCGCCGGTCTCGGCGGCGAGTTCCTCCATCATCGGGCGCGCCTGCTCCCGCACGTTCAGTGAGCCGACGACGGCCAGGCCCACCTCGACGAGCGCGGGGCCGGCGATGTAGGCGCGGGTCACCGGCTCCTGCTGCACGAAACCGTGATGCGCGAGCATCGCGAGCAGTCGGTGCGCTGTCGAATGGGCGACGCCGAGGTATTTGCAGGCATCTGTCAGGCGCACCCTTGGCTGCTCTCGGAACAGCAGAAGCAGAAGAAGCGCGTTGTTGACCGACGCTATGGGATAGGCGGGTCCGGTTTCGCTCTCCGGTCGTGACTTCTGCATAGAAGAAGCCTACTGTCATCTGGCCAGGTGTTTGCCACAGGGGGAGTTCAGCATCTACTACGTGCTCGCGGTCGCGCTTGCCGACGGAGCGGCGCTGCTCGACCAGTTCACCGACGAGCGGGTGGCCGACCCGGCGCTGGCCGGTCTCCGCGTGAAGATTTACGTCCACACCGATGCCGAACAGCTCGAGGCCAAGTTCGTCGGCCTCGCCACCCCAGTGCTGGGCCCACGCGCGGACCAGGTCGCGGCGGCATGCTGGCGCCTGATGGAACTTCCCGACGTGCGCGTGGGGCCCGACCTGACCGTGCCCGGGTAAAGCGCCGTCCCGCCGGACTTACTTGAGGAGCGGGTCGCGCGGCAGGCCGAGGATGCGCTCGGCGATGGTGTTGCGCGTGATCTCCGATGTGCCGCCCGCGATCGTCATCGCCCTGCCGCCCAGGTAGCTGCGGATCAGCTTCTGGTTGGCGCCGACGACAGCAGCCGAGCCCGCCAACGCGATGCCTAATTCGGTGAGATGCTGGCCGGATTCGGCCACCAGCAGCTTGGTCACGTTGCCTTCGGGGCCCGGCTCCGCCCCCGCGATCGCGCGGCTGGCCCGGCGCAGGTTCAGCAGGCGCAGCGTGTGCATCTCCGCGATCACCTCGCCTGCCCGCCGCACATGGTTGGCCGCGACGTCGGCGGGGACGCTGTCGAGCAGCTTGATGAGGTCGTCCACGTCGAACCCGGTCTGGCCTCCGGAACCGCCGCCGATCGAGATGCGCTCGTTGCCGAGCGTTGCCCTTGCCACCAACCACCCCTTATTTACATCGCCGACCACGTCGGTGTCCGGAACGAAGACGTCGTCGAAGAAGACCTCGTTGAAGTGGGCGTCACCGGTGATCCCGCGCAGCGGATTGACCGTCACGCCTTCGGTTTTCATGTCGATCGCCATCATGGTCACGCCTGCGTGCTTGGGTGCGTCGGGATCGGTGCGGACCGTCGCGAGCCCCCACTGACAGTGCTGGGCGAGGCTGGTCCACACCTTCTGCCCGGTGACCCGCCAGCCGCCGTCCACCTTCTTGGCGGCCGTGCGGACCGCGGCTGCGTCGGAGCCCGCACCCGGCTCGGAGAACAGCTGGCACCACATCACCTCGCCGCGCAGCACGGGTTCCACCCAGCGCTCACGCTGGTCTTCGGTGCCCGCCTGCGCGATGGTCAGCGCCACCCAACCGGTGATGCCCATGTCCGCCCGCGCGACGTCGGCGAACTCTTCCTCGATGACCAACTGCTCGAGCACGTCGGCTGCCCGACCCCACGGCTTCGGCCAGTGCGGAACGAGGTATCCGGAGTCGACGAGGAAGTCGCGCTGCTTGTCCTCGGGCAGCGAGCGGACCTGCACGACGGCTTCGGCGGCCTGACGGCGGTACTCGTCGGCCTCGGCGGGCAGCGTGAACGAAGCGCCGTGCGCCTGACCACTGCGACGGCCCTCGACGACGTCCAGCAGCGGGTCGGCGCCGTCGCCCATCAGTGCGGCCAGTGTCCTTGCGCGGCGAAGGTAGAGGTGTGCGTCGTGCTCCCAGGTGAACCCGATTCCACCGTGCAGTTGAATGTTGTTCTGCGAGTTGAAAACCTGCGCCCGGATGGCATGTGACGCCGCTACCGCCGCGGGGAACCAGGCGCTGTCCAGATCGTCGGAGCGTGCGGCGTCCCAGACGGCGGCCGTGGTCTGCTCGGCGTCCACCAGCATGTTCGCCGCGTGGTGTTTGACGGCCTGGAAGGTGCCGATCGTCCTGCCGAACTGCTCACGCACCTTGGCGTACTCCACCGCCATCTCGAGGCTGGCCCACGCCACCCCGACGGCCTCCGCCGCGGCCAGGATGCGAAATACCGTGCGGGCCCGCCGCGCAGCGCCGCGCAACACCCTGTCCTCGGCGACGGTCACGCCGCGCAGCGCCACCGATCCGACGCTGCGGGAGGTGTCGAGCGCCTCCAGCCTGGTGACCGTGACGCCTTCGGCCGCGGCGTCGACGACCACCACGTCGTCGCCGGCGACGAGCACGAACACGTCGGCGTCGGGTGCCCCGAGCACCGCGGGGCTCTCCCCGGTGACGTCGAGATCCGAGCCGACGACCACGCTGCCGGATAATCCAAGCGCGCCAACCGCCGTCCCGTCCGCCAGTCCCTGAAGCAGTTGAGCACGAAGCGAATTGGACGCACAGCGATCGATTACCAGGGAGGCCGACACGGTCGGCAGGAAGGGTCCCGGACTCAGCTCCCTGCCAAGGGCCTCCTGCACCACCGCCAGTTCGGCGAGTCCGAACCCGGAACCGCCGTGCTCTTCGGCTATGGCGAGTCCGAGCCAACCCAGTTCCGCGGCCGCCTTCCACACGTTCTCGGGATGGGAGGAGCCGCCATCGAGCGTGGCCCTGGCACTAGCCCTTGTCGACAACCGCGTCAATTGCCCATTGGCCGCGTCGGCGAGATCCTGGTGTTCGTCGGTGATGGCTAGCGCTGACTTGCTCACGATGGAAGTCCTTTTGCCGTTGACGGGTGTCAGAAGGAAGTCAACCCGCATTCTGACAGGCCACGCTCTGTGATCCAGATCACATTCGACGCCGCAACATGCAATTAGTAGACAACCTCCGAATGTTGTCGGTTCGGGCGCACGCAGCGGGGTACATTCGGGAAATGACGGTTAGGCCGGATGCCCGGTACTCCGCGTCCTCATTACGGAAACACGCCCGTTGGTTTCTTCGCGCCGGACCCGCCGACTATCTGCTGGCGATGAGTGTCGCGTCGGCGCAGTTGCCCGTCATCGGGAAACACCTTGAGCCCCTTGGCGCTGCGACCGCAATGGGCATCTGGGGATACCGGCACGTACCGGACTTCTTCTCAAATAGCGCACGGTCGCGGGACGCCTCCGATCAGACGGCGATTCGCAAGCAGGAACGCGACTCCACCAATGCGGTCGTCGAGGCCGCGTTGCGCGGAATCGTGCCCGCGGCCGATCTGGCGATCGAGTGGCCCGCGCCGCAGCGGTCCGCGCCCGTGTTGAAGATGCGAGAGCACCGCCGCAGCCTGCACCGCGCCTCGGTTCGCTACGGCGATCACCCGTCACAGTTGCTGGATGTGTGGCGCCCGAAGGAACTGCCCGTCGAGCCTGCGCCGGTGATGATCTTCGTGCCCGGTGGCGCGTGGATTCACGGCGGCAGGCAGCTGCAGGGGTATGCGTTGATGTCGTCTCTGGCGCAGCAGGGCTGGGTGTGCCTTTCGGTGAACTACCGGGTGTCGCCGCACAACCGCTGGCCTGCGCACATCACCGATGTGAAGACCGCGATCGCATGGGCGCGCGCCAACGTCGACCGATTCGGCGGTGACCGTAATTTCGTTGCGATAGCGGGCTGTTCGGCAGGCGGCCACCTTTCGGCGCTTGCGGGTCTCACCCCCAACGACCCCGAGATGCAGTCGGATCTCCCCGAAGGCTCCGACACCTCGGTCGACGCGGTCGTCGGCATCTATGGCCGTTACGACTGGGAGGACCGCTCCACTCCCGAGCGCGACCGGTTCGTCGACTTCCTGGAACGCGTGGTGGTCAAGCGCAAGATCGACCGTCATCCCGAGATCTTCCGCAAGGCCTCGCCGATCGCGCAGATCCATCCCGACGCGCCGCCGTTCCTCGTCGTCCACGGCTCCGGTGACTCCGTGATCCCGGTGGCACAGGCCCGCAGCTTCGTCGAGCGACTCCGTGCGGCATCGCGTTCGGTGGTGAGCTACATCGAACTGCCGGGCGCTGGCCACGGCTTCGACATGACCGACGGTGCCCGCACGGGCACGGTGGCTACCGCAATCGGGTTGTTCCTCAACCACATTCACCGAAACCGGACCCTGATGACGGCCAAAGAGGTTATATAGACGCCTCCGGTAGGAGGTATCAGGGGTGAAGAGGCTCAGCGGCTGGGACGCGGTACTGCTGTATTCCGAGACGCCCACCGTGCACATGCACACCCTGAAGCTGGCGGTGATCGAGCTCAGCGACCTCAAGGGTCGCACGTTCGGCATCGACGAATTCCGTGAAGTCATTCGCGGGCGGCTCCACAAACTCGACCCGTTCCGCTACGAGCTCGTCGACATCCCGTTCAAGTTCCACCATCCGATGTGGCGGGAGAACTGCGACGTCGACCTCGAGTATCACGTTCGCCCGTATCGCGTCGACAGCCCCGGCGGCCGCAGGCAGCTCGACGAGGCCGTCGGCAGGATCGCGAGTACCCCGCTCGACCGCAGCAAGCCGCTGTGGGAGATGTACTTCATCGAGGGCCTCGCCAACGGCCGCATCGCCGTTCTGGGCAAGATCCACCATGCGCTGGCCGACGGGGTGGCATCGGCGAACCTGCTGGCGCGAGGAATGGACCTGCAGTCCGGACCGCAGGCCGATAGTGACTCGTACACAACCGATCCCGCGCCAAGCAGTTCGCAGCTGGTGCGCACCGCGTTCGCCGACCACATGAGGCACATCGGTCGGCTGCCCGGCGTGATGCGCTACACCGCCCAGGGAATCAATCGGGTGCGCAAGAGTTCGAAGAAGCTGTCGCCCGAGCTGACTCGGCCGTTCACCCCTCCGCCTTCGTTCATGAACCACCGCGTCGACGCGCAGCGAAGGTTCGCCACCGCGACGCTCGCCCTTGCCGACGTCAAGGAGACGGCCAAACACCTCGACGTCACGATCAACGACATGGTGCTCGCGATCTCCGCGGGCGCACTGCGTGAGCTGTCCCTGAAGTACGACGGTCATGCCGACCATCCGCTGTTGGCTTCCGTCCCAGTGAGTTTCGACTTCTCCCGGGATCGCGTCTCGGGCAACTACTTCACCGGCGTGATGATGGTGGTTCCGATCGAGCTCGATGATCCGCTGGAGCGGGTGCAGGCCGTCCACGACGCGGCCGTCGACGCCAAGGAGACCCACCACCTGATGGGGCCCGAACTCGTCAGCAGGTGGTCGGCCTACTTCCCTCCCGCGCCCGCCGAGCGGTTGTTCGGATGGCTTGCCGAAAAGGATGGCCAGAACAAGGTCCTCAACCTGCCGATCTCGAACGTGCCCGGCCCGCGTGAGCCGGGCCGTGTCGGTGGCGCACTGGTGACCGAGATCTATTCGGTCGGTCCGCTGACGACCGGCAGCGGTCTGAACATCACCGTGTGGAGCTACGTCGATCAGCTGAACGTCTCGGTGCTGTCCGACGGCGCCACGCTGTCAGACCCGCACGAGTTGACCGACGCGATGATCGAGGCATTCGTCGAAATCCGTCGCGCCGCCGGGCTTTCGGAGCAGCTGACGGTGATCGAGAAGGCGATGGCGCAGTAGCTACTTCTCGTCTCTGCTGGCGTGCACCCATGACAGGAACTTCTCGACCGCCTGAGCCGTGTAGTGGCCCCGCGGCGACCCGAAGAAGTCGAACGCATGCTGTGCATGCGGGATCTCGGAGTAGACGACGTGCTCCTTGGAGACATCACGCAACGCGGCGACGAAGTCGCGCGCCTCTGGCACGGGGATCAGCGAGTCGTCCACCCCGTGCAGCACGTAGAACGGTGGGGCGTCGGGGCGCACCCGGGTGATCGGCGACGCGTCGCGGTAGACCTGGAGGTGCTTCGTCAGACGCTTCTTGACGACCATGCCCTGCAACAGGATCAGGACGAATTCCCAGCGCCCGGGTCCCCGTGTGGAGAACCAGTCGTACCGCCCGTAGATCGGTACCGCAGCGACCACTGAGGTGTCGGCGTCTTCGAAACCGGGCTGGTACTGCGGGTCGTCGGGCGTCAGTGCCGCCAGCGCACACAGGTGCCCGCCTGCCGAGCCACCGGTGATCGCGACGAAGTCGGGGTCGCCGCCGTATTCGGCGATGTGCTCCTTGATCCACGCCAGCGCGCGTTTGACGTCGATGATGTGGTCCGGCCATGTGTGCCGGGGACTCACCCGATAGTCGATCGACACGCAGATCCAACCCCGTTCGGCCAGATGGCTCAGCAGAGGGTAGGCCTGCGGTCGCCGCATGCCGATCGACCACGCTCCGCCGGGGACCTGCAGCAGCACCGGCGCCTTGCCGTCGCGCGGCAGGTCGCGACGGCGCCAGATATCGGCGTAGTTGACGCGGGGATGCGGGCCGTACCGCACCGTGTCGGCCTTCTCGACGTATCGGCGCCGGATCAGTTCGTGGGGTGGTACGCCGATCAGGTTGCGCCGCCTCAACGGTTGTGACTGCGCGGCAACGGCCTCGTAGTCGTCGCCGAGCGTCTCCTCGAGCGGAGTCTCGAAATACGGCTGGGATTTCACGTTTCGGCGCATGATCAGGCCGAGCAGGCCCCAGGTGATCACCTTGAGCACCAGAGCGATTCGGCCGCGCCGGTCCCGGTAGTCGCCCCGCCAACCGCGGACGCCCGCACCCAGCACCGAACCGGCGAGGTACAGCGGCGCCATCTCGCTGGTCGGCCAGCCCAGGAAGAATGCCGGGATGGTCGGGTAGCCGTCGCGGCCGAACGGTCGCACGCCGTTTGCCGCGTTCGCCAGCTCCAGGCCCGCTCGTAGCAGCGGACGCCTGCGCTTAGCCATTGTCGACCAGCGCCTGTAGGTCCTTGCGCACGATCTTGCCGGTGACGCTGCGGGGGAGCTCGTCGACGACCGTGATCTGCCGCGGGACTTTGTAATTGGCCAGGTTCTCGCGGACGTGCTGCTTCAAGGTGTCGGGTGTGGCGCCCGCGCCCTCGCTGAGAACGACGAACGCGGCCAGCCGCTGACCGTACTGTTCGTCGTCCACCCCGATGACCGCGGCCTCGGCGACATCCGCGTGGGATGCCAGCGTCTTCTCGACCTCGATGGGGTAGACGTTCTCGCCGCCGGAGACGATCATCTCGTCGTCGCGGCCGACGACGAACAGTCGGCCGTTCTCGTCGACGTAGCCCATGTCGCCAGAGGCCATGAAGCCCTGGTGGAAGTCCTTGGTGTTGCCGGATGTGTAGCCGTCGAACAGCGTGCCGCTGCGGCAGTAGATCTGACCGACCTCCCCGGTCGGGACTTCGCGGAAGTCCTTGTCCAGCACGCGAATCTCCGTCCCCGGTGCGGGCCTGCCAGCGGTGTCGGGAGCCGCCCGCAGGTCTTCGGGCGTGGCCGAGGCGATCAAGCCGGCCTCCGTTGCGTTGTAGTTGTTGTAGATGACGTCACCGAACTGGTCCATGAACGACGTCACCACATCCGGGCGCATGCGAGACCCTGACGCGGCAGCGAACCTCAACGACCGTCCGCTGTAACGATTTCTTACCCCGTCGGGCAGTTCCATAATCCGGTCGAACATCACCGGCACCACCGCGAGACCGGTGGCGCGGTGGCGGTCGACCAACTCCAACGTAGCCTCGGGGTCGAACTTGCGCCGGGTGACGATCGTGCACGCCATCGTCGCGGCGAAGATCAACTGGGAGAAGCCCCACGCATGGAACATCGGTGCCGCGATGACGATGGCTTCCTCGGTGTGCCACGGGGTGCGGTCCAGGATCGCCTTGAGAGCGCTGGGGTCGCCTCCGGTCAGCTTGGCGCCCTTGGGCGTACCGGTGGTGCCCGACGTCAGCAGGATCGTTCGAGGCTTCTCCGCGGCGCGCTTCGGCGTCTGACCCATGTGCGCGGCGATCATCTTCTCGACCGTCGGTGAGTCCCCGAGGGCGGATGGGTCGTCGGTCCACGCGACGATGTGCGTGGCGTCCGGCCGGTCGGCCAGTGCGCGCTCGACGATCTCGGTGAACTCCTCGTCGTAGACGACGGCGTCCGCGCCTTCGCGGGCGACCACCTCGGCAAGGGCCGGTCCGGCGAACGAGGTGTTCAACAGCAGTAGGTCGGTGCCGATGCGGTTCGCCGCGACGACGGCCTCGATGAAGCCGCGATGGTTGCGGCACATGATCCCGATCACCCGCGGCTGTCCGCCGGGCAGCGCCTGCAGCGCCGCCGCGAACGCATCGCAGCGTTGATCGATTTCACGCCAGGTCAGCGTGCCGATCTCGTCGACCAGTCCGGCCCGGTCCGGGCACCGCTGCGCGGCGGAGGCGAAACCCGATACGGCCGAGACGTTCTCGCGGCGCATCGCGGCGGCGATCCGCAGATATTTGTCGGGCCGCAGGGGCGCGATCATGCCGGCCCGCCGCATGGTCGCGACCAGGCCAAGCGTGTCGTTCAGTCGGTCCAGGAGTGCCATGGTGAACCGGTCAGCCGAGGATCGGTAGGCGGCGTTCGGCGGCCAGCTTGTCCAGCGCGCGCTGCATGACATGCCGGACGTGCGCGTCGACCTCGTCGATGTCGGGGTTCTTACCGAATTCGGCGACGATGTCGATCGCCGGCAGCACCTGCATGACAATCTTGGCCGGCAGCGGAATGTTCGGCGGGACGACGAGGCTCAGGCCGAAGGGGAAGCCGAACGAGATCGGCACGATCTTGGCGCGGGCGAGCCTCGCGATAGGCCCGAGGCGCTTGGCCAGCCAGGTGCCGCGGGTCAGGTACAGCTGGGTCTCCTGGCCGCCGATGCCGACCGTCGGGACGATCGGGACGCCCGCGTTCAGCGCGGCCTTGACATAGCCGGTGCGGCCGCCGAAGTCGATCTTGTTCTCCGACAGGGTCGGCCGGTACACGTCGTAGTCCCCGCCGGGGAAGACCACCACGAGACCGCCGGAGCGCAGCGCCTCGTCGGCGTTCTCGTGATTGGCGCTGATGTAGCCGATCTTCTTGAAGAAGTCCCCGGTGGGCCCGACCGACAGCATGTCGTGGCTGAGGGTGTACAGCGGCCGGTCGTAGCCGTGCTTCTCGTAGAAGTCCACCGACAGGATCGGGACGTCCATCGGCAACATGCCGCCGGAATGGTTGGACACCAGCAGGGCGCCGCCGGGCGGCATGTTCTCCAGGCCGCGCACCTCGGAGCGGAAGTACCGCTTCAGGAACGGCCGCATGATCCCCATGACGCGCTCGGTCAGGCCCGGATCCCACTTGGTGAGTTCCGACGGCTCGATATCTGTCGTGGCCATGGGCCCCCTGTCGAATTAGAACGTGTTCTAGTTTTCTATAGTACCCAGTCGCTGCGGCGGCCATTCGCCAGGTCGCTAGCATCACCCTGCGTGAGCGAAGAAGCCAACAACGAAGAAGTCATCCTGGTCGAACAGCGCGACCGCATCCTGATCATCACCATCAATCGCCCTCAGGCCAAGAACGCGGTGAATTCCGCGGTCAGCAGGGGGTTGGCCGACGCCATGGACCGGCTGGACGGCGAGGACGGCCTCTCGGTCGGCATCCTGACCGGCGCGGGCGGCTCGTTCTCCGCGGGCATGGACCTCAAGGCGTTCGCGCGCGGCGAGAACGTCATTGTCGAGGGCCGGGGCATGGGCTTCACCGAGCGCCCACCGGCCAAGCCGCTGATCGCGGCGGTCGAGGGTTATTGCCTGGCGGGCGGATGCGAGCTGGCCCTTGCCACCGACCTGATCGTCGCGTCGAAGGATTCGGCGTTCGGCATCCCCGAGGTCAAGCGTGGCCTGGTCGCAGGCGGCGGCGGTCTGCTGCGCCTTCCGCAGCGCATCCCGTATGCGATCGCGATGGAACTGGCGCTGACCGGTGAGAACCTCTCAGCTGCGCGAGCCCACGAGCTCGGGCTGGTGAACCTCTTGGCCGAGCCGGGTTCGGCACTGGAAGCCGCGATCGGGCTGGCCGAGCGCATCAGCAACAACGGACCACTCGCGGTGGCCGCCACCAAGCGCATCATCGTCGAGGCGCGCGGTTGGAGCCCCGAGGAGATGTGGAAGAAACAGACCAAGATCCTGGCGCCCGTCTTCATGTCGAACGACGCCAGGGAGGGCGCGGTGGCCTTCGCCGAAAAGCGGCCACCGAAGTGGACGGGCACATGACGGGCTCGTTCGAGGTTAGGTAGCCGGAGCGAGCGCGAACATCCGTGTCGACGGTGTAGAACACCTCGGCCAGCACCGGTCTGCCCCCACACAGCGCGCCGTCGGGGTCGGTTGCATTCCCGTCGTACCGGTCTCCGCGGCGGTTGATGTGCATGTCCAGCTTGAAGCCGCTGGGGGTGGTCAGCTTTTGGAGAGGGTGATGCCGGAGGCGCGGGGGACACACCCCCGGCATCACGGCCTACTACGGAGCGGGCTGCTCCGACTCCTTGTCGTCGCCGACAACGGTGTTCACGTTGCCGTCACCGGTCGACGTGGCCTTGTTGCGGCTGCCGAAGACGGACGACAGGTTGAGATTGCCGAACACCCGCACCTTGTTCTCGTTACCCACCGTGGTGGTGATGTTGTTGTTGCCGAACACCTTCACACCGGGATAGGTGTAGCGGTGCCACTTTTTCTGGTTGTCGTTACCCAGCGTGGTGGTGATGTTGCCGTCGCCCTCGACCTCGACGCCGTTGTTGTTGCCCACCGTGTTGGTCAGGTTGGTGCTGCCCTTCACGTCCACCTTGTTGCCGTTGCCGAACACGTTGGACATGTTCAGGTCCAGGTTGAACGGCTTGTCCGGGACCAACTGCGAGGTGCCGGTGACGTTGTTCTTGTTGCCGTTCCCGAAGGTGTTGACCAGCACGAGGTTGCCGCGAGCGTTGGCCTCGTTGTTGTTGCCGATCACCAGGTTCTGGGCAGCCAGACCGCCAGCCGTGTTGGGTGTCGGCAGGGTGATGTAGTGGTTGGTAGGACCGCCGGGATCACCATCTCCACCGGTCGGCCTCTTGCCGGTGACCGGGGCCTCGTAGGGCACCTGAACCTTGACCGGCGTGTAGTTGTCGTTGCCGAGCTGAATCAGGTTCGACAGCACGCCACCGGCAGCACCGATGTTGCCGTTGCCGACCTGGTACACGCCGTTGGAGAACCCGCCCTGGACGATGCCGACGTTGTTCTTGCCGACGTTGATCACCGTGTTGTTACCGATGTCGATCACGTTGTTCTTCAGATCGAGCTTCGGCACGGCCGCGCTCGACACCAGCGCGGCGTTGTTGTCACCCACGTTGATGGCACGGTTGAACCAGCCGGTCGAAATCGCACCACCCGCCGGGAGCAGCGGATTCGACGACGCCGGGGCGGTGTGGTTGCCCAGGTCCATGGCGACCGAGCCGACGCCAGCCGAGATGGCGGTGGCACCTGTGCCAATGGCGATGCTGGTGCTGCCGACGCCTGTCGAGATTGCCTGGGCACCCAGCCCCGACCCAATCGACGTGTTGCCGAAGCCGCCAGTCGCGACGGCCACCGCCTCGTCATCCAGCGCGATGGCCGTGTTGCCGAACGTGCTGGTGCACTGGGCGCTGCTGCCCAGGCCCCAGAACGACGCGCACGCCGCTTCTGCTGGCGCGGCCGCCAACAGACCACCGAATGCTGCTGTCACGGCCGTTGCGAGAGTGATCCCCGCTCCGGCCTTCTTATTGCGAACCTTCACGGGTTCACTCCTTACTATGTGATTGGACGACGGCGCTTCCCCCGTCCGGTTCTCTCGCCCCGATCGGTGACGAGAGACGAATGGCCCGAACCCCTCAGACCGGGCCACTCGGACTGTGTTAGGGCTTGTGGCCCTACAAAATTGCTTGTAGGCGCCGCTCCTCAAATCCGTTCCGCGATAGTGGGATTCGAGTTGTTCGACTTCGTAATCGACATCAACTGGGAAACCCGGGTGATCACCGCCACGATCGACTCGTCGGGGTAGTTGTCCCGGTGCGTATGGTGTGCGTCGTCTTCGTCGGCGGCGTAGACGACGCGGGCGATACGACCGCCGTCCCAGCCTTCGCTGGTGACGATGAAAACGTCGTGCATGTCACGCCTCCTTCCGCAAGCGCCCGGTTCTTGTCAGCGCAACTGTTGGCGATTCGATACGCAGAGTCGCAACTGTAGGAAATAAACTGCACATGTGTCAATAAACTAGAAACGATTGCCGGGGTGATCTGGATCACAGACGGACTCCACCGGGACTTGGCAGCACCAGTATCCGTTCGTTGCCGCCTCCGTGGTGGCCGCAGCGTTTCGGCAAACGAGGTGGTGGGGTGCTGTCAGACTGTTCCCACCAGCGAAGACGGGCGGACGGCGATGGCGATGGTGTACGTGGTGACGGCGGGCAGCGGCGACACCTACCGCATTGAACGGATCTACCTCGACGGCGACGAGGCCTACAGGTTCGCCCAGGCCTACAACGGCATCGGGCCGGTGGAGCCGGTGCAGGTGGAGGAGTGGCAGACCGGTGATCCGCCAGCCACGTACGACGGGCCGTACTGGCGTGCGGAGTGGTGGGCGCGCATCCCGGCGAGCAAGCGTCGCGGCGCGCTGCGGCACACCGACGAGGGCGACCGCTTCGACGACTTCGCCATCCGCCAGGAATGGTGGACCGGCGAGGAGTTGCCCGAGGCGAAGTTGGTGCGCCGGGAGTTGGCCGGCGTGCCGCGGGTGGAAGTCGTCGGAAAGTCCAAAGAGGAGGTGGAAGAGCTTTTCTGGGACACCATCACCCAGATTCGAGCCGAGCTGGCTGGCATCCAGCGGAAATGATGTCCGCAGCTTTGTACGGCGGACGGAAAGAAAAGGGCATGGCGCCTCGACTATGTCCGCTTAGTGGGCAATGATCGCTGCATGGACCGACGCTCCCTGGAACGGCTCGGCCATCATGTCGTGAGCCGGCGCGTCGCACTCGGTTACCGCAACCGCACCGACCTCGCCGATGGCCTGCAGTTCACCGTCCGCACGCTGGCCGACATCGAGCACGGCGTGCGCAAAGCCAGCCCCGGCACCTACGCCATCCTGGAAAACAAGCTGGCCTGGGCACCCGGCAGCATCGACACCATCCTGGCCGGCGGGGAACCCAACGAAACCGTCACCGAACTACGCCGCCCCACCCACAACCCGCTCGCCCCGACCTCTCCCACCGATGCGTTGTCTCGCGCCTCTACTGAGGAATTACTGCTCGAGCTACGACGGCGCATCATCGCCCCGCGCACCAGGCGCCACCAAAGCTGGGACGACTGGGATGACGGCCTCGACGCACACGGAGACTGGACCGAACAGGGCTAGAAGGCCTTGACCTGAACCCAGGTTGATGTCGCAACATGCACACATGACCGACGACACCATCGCCGAGTACTTCCGCCGCATCTCCTACACCGGCCCGACCGACCCGACGCCGGATGTGCTCGCCGCGTTGGTGGCCGCGCACAACCGCTCGATTCCGTTCGAGAACCTCGACCCGGTGATGGGCCTCCCTGTCGTCGACCTACGGCCCGAAGTTCTCTTCGACAAGCTGGTTCGCCGCCGCCGCGGCGGCTACTGCTTCGAGCAGAACGGCGTGATGGCACATGTGCTGTCGCAGTTGGGTTTCGGGGTCGACGTGCTCGGCGGCCGGGTGGTCTGGATGAACACCAGCGGTGAGCTGCCCGCGCAGACGCATCAGGCGCTTGCGGTGACGGTGCCCGGCGAAGACGGCCGATTCCTCGTCGACGTCGGGTTCGGCGGCCAGACCCTGTCCTCGCCCATCCGGCTGGAGACCGACACGGTGCAGCAGACCCGTCACGAGCCGTACCGGATTCGCGAGCACGACGTGGGGGCACCTCCCGATTGCGGGGGAGGCTACATCCTGGAGACCAGGATCCGCGACAGCTGGGAACCGCTCTACATGTTCAGCACCAGACCGTTTCCGATGATCGACCGTCAGGTCGGAAGTTGGTATGTCTCAACGTATCCGGAGTCGCACTTCGTCACCGGGCTGACCGTCGCGCTCGTCACCGACGACGCGCGGTGGAACCTGCGCGGCCGCAACCTCGCGATACACGGCAAGGGCGGCAGCGAGCGGATCCGCTTCGATACCGCGGCTCAGGTCGTCGAGGCGCTGACCGACCGGTTCGGCCTCGACCTGACCGGCCTTGGTGACGTCGAGGCCCGCGTCAACGAGGTGCTGGACAGCTGACGACGACGTCCCACGGATCGTCGGCCGCCAGCGTCATGCGGCCCAGCCGCCGCGCGTAGTGTGCGGTGCTGCCGAAGTCGTCAACCCAGCTTCGTGCCCTCATGGTGGCCAGCCACAGCTGGTGCTCGCGCGTGACGCCGATCGCGCCGTGCAGCTGGTGTGCGATGGTGGTGACCGGCTCGACGGCGCGGCCCACCGCCACCTTCGCGACAGTCACCGCGTAGTCGGTCTCAGCGCTGCCGAACCCGTAGTCGGTGGCTGCGGCAACCGCCAACATCGTTGCGGCGCGGGCTCGTTCGATCTCACCCGCCATGGCCGCCAACGAATGCTGGACGGCCTGGAACGCGGACAACGGCCTGCCGAACTGCTGCCGTTCGCGGGTATGGGCGACGGTGAGAGCCGCCGCGGCATCGAGAGCACCGACGGTCTGCACACAGCGCGCCCATGCACCACGGCGGATGAGCTCATCGCCAACGGCCACGCCTAACGAGGCGAACCGGTCGACGGGCTCATCGAAGGCGAACGAGCCGCGGGGCTCACCGGCCAGGTTGTGGCCGTCGGCCACCCGTGGGTCGTCGACGACCGCGACGCAAAGCCTGTCGGCGGTGCGTGCCGCCAGCAGCACCGTGGCCGAGCCCGGCCAAGGCACATCAGGCGCCGTTCCGATGATCCGGCCGTCGGCGGTTTCCGCGTCGGCAATTGCGACGGTGAGCGGCCCGCTGTCGGGCACGTCGACCCCGGCCTCACCCGCGAGCCAGGCCGCGAGCAGATCCGTCTCGGCGATCGGAACGGATCCGGCGTGCCGGGCCAGGCCGGACAGCACGAGCGCGGCCTCGGTCGGACCGGCCTCCTGGCTGCTGGTCAGCCGGCTCAGCCCGGTCTCCTCGAGATGGCGCCACAGCGCGGCGTCGAACTCGTCGGGCACGCCGCGATGACCGAGGCGGGCGTCGAAGGTCCGGCGGCCGATGTCGTCGACAAGCTGCGTCAGTTCGTTCACCGCGCCCCCATGCCCTTGGCGACCACTCCGCGCAGCACCTCGTTCGTCCCGCCGCGCAGCGTGAACAACGGCGAATGCAGCCGCGCGGTGGCCAACAGGCCGCGCAACCGCGCTGCGTGCGGTGAACGCGGGTCGACGCTCGCGATCAAGTCGGCCACCAGTTCGACCGAATCCTGCTCGAAGCGGGTGCCGAGGTCCTTGACCAGAGCTGCCCGGCTCGCGGCGTCCTCGCCGTCGGACAGTGCCCGGGCGACCGACACCGACAACTGCCGCAGCGAGATCATGCGTGCCATCAGGTCGCCTACCTCGGCGGCGGTGCGGTCGTCGACGTCTTGCTCGGCGAGTGCCCGCACGACGGCGAAAACCAGCGTGGCCGTAGATAGGATCCGTTCCGGCCCACTGCGTTCGAAGCCCAGCTCGGCGGTGACCTGATGCCAGCCGTCGCCGATCTTGCCGAGCACGTCGCCGTCGGCGAGAAAGGTGTCGTCGAACGTCACCTCGTTGAAATGGTGTTCGCCGTTCATCAGTTGGATCGGGCTGATCGTGATGCCTGCGGCGTCGGTCGGCACGATGAACTGGCTGAAACCGGCGTGGCGGTGCGCCGGATCGGCTGGGCTGGTTCGCGCCAGCACCACGATCTGGTGTGCGACATGCGCACCGCTGGTCCACACCTTGGTGCCGTTCAGCAGCCAGCCGCCGTCGGTCGCGACCGCGCGCGTCTGGACCGCGGCGAGGTCGGACCCCGCTCCGTGCTCGCTCATCCCGATCGCCGAGTACAACGTGCCCGCGACGATGCGGGGCAGGATGCGACGCCGTTGTTCTTCGCTGCCGTATGCGAGAAGACCGGGCGCCACCTGGCGGTCGGCGATCCAATGCGCGGCGACGGGCGCGCCCTGCGCCAGCAGTTCCTCTGTGACCACATAGCGGTGCAGGTGCCCGAGTCCGTGTCCGCCGTATTCGGCGGGGATGGTGAGCCCGACGAACCCGGCCTTGGCGAGCCGTGCGGAGAAGGCGGGGTCCCATCTCGCGAGCCAGGAATCCACCGCGGGTTCCCAGCCGTAATCGGCGCGATCAGCGGACAGGAAGTCCCGGATCGACACACGCAGCTCGGCCAGTTCGCCGTCATTGGCGCACAGGGCCTCGAATTCGCTCACTGAGTACGGAAGTCTAGTGAGGTCCACTCGACGGCATGAGAGGCGACTGATATGGCGACCATCTACTACACGGCCTCCAGCATCGACGGCTTCATCGTCGACGACCGGGAGAGCCTGGACTGGTTGATATCCCGCAACATCGACGCCGACGGCCCTTTTGGCTACCGCGCGTTCAGCAATTCCGTCGGCGCGCTGGTGATGGGGGCGACGACATACGAGTGGATCCTGGCCAACGACCCCGACGAGTGGCAGTACAAGCAGCCCACCTGGGTGCTGACCCATCGCCCGAATATCGTGCGGGCCGGCGACGGGGTGCGGGCCTTTCACGGTGACGTGACAGAGCTGCACCCGCAGCTGGTGCAGGCGGCGGGGTACCGGGACGTCTGGGTGGTGGGCGGCGGCGAGGCGGCCGCACAGTTCGCCCGCGCGGGGCTGATCGACGAGATGATCGTCAGCTACGCGCCGTGCACGCTGGGCACCGGCGGGCGGCTGATGCCTCTGCACACGGAGTGGGCGTTGGTGGAGTCGGGCGTCAACGGCGAGTTCATCTGCGCCCGGTGGCGGAAGGTCTAGCGGTCGCCGGTCGGCAGACCGTTGCGGCGAACGAATTCCCTTGACTTGATGAGGAATTCCATCTGGCACGCGACCTGACGCAACGGCTCGGCATTGCGGATGGAGCGGCACAACACGACGGCGCCTTCCAACGAAGCGATGCATGTGACCGCCAGTGACTGGGCCTCGGTCGAGTCGAAGTCGTCGGCGACGAACGCCCGCGTCAACGCGTCCCGCCAGCGGCCGAAGATGTCGCTTGCGATGGTGGCGAGCTCGGCCTCGTCGTTGGTGCAGCCGATCGCGGCCGCAACGACGGGGCAGCCCGCGCCGAAGTCGCTCTCCTGCAGAGTCCGTTCCCAGAACTCGGTGAAGCCACGGACAAGCGGCAGCGCGCCACGTTCTGCGGCGGCGTCGATGCTGTCGGCGATCGCGTCACCGGCCCAGCGCAACGCCTCGGCCAGGATCTGGTTCCTGCCCTCGGGGAAGTGGTAGTACACCGAACCGCGGGGCGCGCCGCTGCGGGTCAGCACCTCGTCGATCGTCACGCCTGCGGCGCCGCGCTCGCGCATCACCGCGGCGGCGCTGATCAGCATGTTGCTTCGCGTCGAACCGCCCTTGGTTCGCGTCTTCGTCGTCGGCACGGTCTAGCGCGTCCTCACGCCGCTTGCTGGTTGCGAAGCTGCGCCGGGCGCCAACCCACGGTGCGGGTGGCGAGTCGGTAGAACCGCTGACGACGGTCAGGCACGCGATGCGTGAACTGGTGGCCGGCGAAGTTGATCTCGATGACCCACATCGGGTGCCTCCTGATAGTGAGCGGCGCCGTTGCCGACTCGCTGATTATGATGTACACCATAGAACCCCCGAGAGACGTATGGCAATTCCGCATCCGGGCAGATCGTGTCGATCGGCGGTAAATAGCAGGTGAACGGGCATCAACCCGCTGGTCGGGCGTTCACCTCGGACTGAGCCTAATTATAGGATCTTGCATAATCACGCTGGACGCGTTTGACTCGGCTGATGACAGCAGCGGAGCTGAAACTGGACACTGTCACGCTGGAACGCGACGGCCACGTGCTGGTCATCGGGCTCAACTGTTCGGAGCAGCGCAACGCGTTCAACCTGGCGATGCTCGCCGACCTGTCCCGCGCCTACGGGCTGCTGGAGTCCGATGAGTCGCTGCGTGCGGGCGTGCTGTTCGCGCACGGCGACCACTTCACCGCGGGCCTCGACCTCGTCGACGTCGGACCGGCCATCGTGAACGGAGAGGTGCCGTTTCCCGACGACGGGCGCGATCCGTGGCGGCTGGACGGGGCGTGGACCAAGCCGGTCGTGGCCGCAGCGCACGGTTGGTGCATGACGCTGGCATCGAGTTGCTGCTTGCCGCCGATATCCGCGTCGCCGCCGCCGATACCCGGTTCTCGCAGATGGAGGTGCGTCGCGGGATCTATCCGTTCGGCGGCGCCACTGTCCGACTGCCGCAGCAGACCGGATGGAGTAACGCGATGCGATGGCTGCTCACCGGTGACGAGTTCGACGCCGAGGAGGCAAGGCGGATCGGGCTGCTCCAGGAGATCGCCGTCGACGCCACGCAGGCGGAGGCCACGGCGCGCGGTATCGCGCACACGATCGCGGACCGTGCCGCCCCGCTCGGCGTCCGGGCCGTGTTGGCGTCGGCACATCTGTCCCTCACCGACGACGATGCTGCCGCGATCGAGCGGCTGCGGCCGGAGATGACGCGACTCTTCGGCAGCGCCGACGCCGCCGAGGGTGTGCAGTCGTTCATCGAGCGGCGCGAAGCCCGCTTCCAGGGCTGCTAGATCGGGTTACGCTCGGCGCAGTCGCTGCAGAAGGGCTGGCAATGAGCCATTACAAGAGCAATGTGCGCGATCTGGAGTTCAACCTTTTCGAGGTGCTCGAGCTCGAGAAGGCGTTGGCGACCGGAGAGTTCGGCGACCTCGACGGGGAGTCCGTGCGCCAGATGCTGGACGAGGCGCGAAGGCTTGCCGAGGGACCCGTCGCCGAGTCATTCGCGGAGTCCGACCGAAATCCACCGACCTTCGACCCGCAGAGCCACACGGTGTCGTTGCCCGACCCGTTCAAGGAGTCCCTGCGGGCCTGGCGCGAGGGTGAATGGTTCCGGGTCGGGCTCGACGAGTCGCTCGGCGGTGTGGCTGCGCCCGCGATGGTCGCGTGGGCGATCAATGAATTGCCCTTGGGCGCCAATCCGCCAGTCTTCCTCTACATGGCGGGCCCGGTCATGGCCGACATCATCTACCACATCGGAAACGAGGAACAGAGACAACTGGCATCGATTGCGGTGGAACGTAATTGGGCCGCCACCATGGTGCTCACCGAACCCGACGCGGGTTCCGATGTGGGTGCGGGCCGGACGAAGGCAGTGCAGCAACCCGACGGCACCTGGCACATCGACGGCGTCAAACGGTTCATCACCAACGGCGACACCGACGATGCGTTCGAGAACATCATGCATCTGGTGCTGGCGCGGCCGGAGGGTGCGGCGCCGGGAACGAAAGGCCTCAGCCTGTTCTTTGTTCCGAAGTACATGCCCGACATCGAGACCGGAGACCTCGGTGACCGCAACGGTGTGTTCGTCACCGGGCTCGAACACAAGATGGGGCTGAAGGCCTCGGCGACCTGCGAGCTGACGTTCGGCCAACACGGCGTGCCCGCGGTTGGCTGGCTGGTCGGTGACACCCACAACGGCATCGTTCAGATGTTCAAGGTCATCGAGTACGCGCGAATGATGGTCGGCACCAAGGCGATTGCGACTCTGTCGACGGGCTACCTGAATGCCCTTGAATACGCGAAGACGCGCGTGCAGGGCGCCGACATGACCCAGATGACCGACAAGACCGCTCCGCGGGTCACGATCATCCACCACCCGGATGTGCGCCGCGCGTTGATGACGCAGAAGGCCTACGCCGAAGGCCTGCGGGCGCTGTATCTGTTCACCGCGGCGCATCAGGACCCGTCGGTCGCCGCCATCGTGTCGGGGGCCGACGCGGAGCTCGCCGAGCGGGTCAACGATCTGCTACTGCCGATCGTCAAGGGTGTCGGCTCCGAACGGGCCTACCAGTGCCTGACCGAATCGCTGCAGACGTTCGGCGGATCGGGGTTCCTGCAGGACTATCCGATCGAGCAGTACATCCGCGACGCCAAGATCGACAGCCTCTACGAGGGCACCACCGCGATCCAGGCGCAGGACTTCTTCTTCCGCAAGATCGCACGTGACCAGGGCGTGGCGCTTACGCACGTCGTCGGCCAGATCCAGAAATTCCTGGACCGCGAGACCGCGAGGCCGGAGCTGGCCGAGGGCCGCAAAAAGCTGGCGACGGCGCTCGCGGATGCTCAGGCGATGACGGCCACCTTGACCGGCTACCTGATGAGCGCCCAGGAGAACGCGCGGGAGCTGTATCGGGTCGGCCTGGAGTCGGTCGCTTTCCTGCTGGCGGTCGGTGACCTGCTGATCGGCTGGCTGCTGCTCGAGCACGCCGAGATCGCGCTGAACGCCCTCGACGCCGACCCGTCGGACCGTGACCGCGAGTTCTACACCGGAAAGGTAGCCGCCGCAAACTTTTTCGCGAAGAATGTGTTGCCGCGGCTGGCAGCCGAACGCAAGATCGGCGAGGGCGTGGACCTGGCGATCATGGACCTAGGAGAGGAAGCATTCTGATGAAGGTGATCACGTCGATCGACGATGCCGTCGCTGCGGTGGGGGAGGAACTCGGCGTCAGCGAGTGGCAGGAGATCGACCAGGACCGCATCAACGCTTTCGCCGACGCGACCGGTGATCACCAGTGGATTCACATCGACGCCGAGCGCGCGAAGACCGAAAGCCCTTACGGCCAGACGATTGCGCACGGGTTCCTGACGCTGTCGATGATCCCCGCGCTCACCAAGGACAACTACCGCGTCGAGAACGCGAAGATGGCGATCAACTACGGGTCGAACAAGGTGCGGTTCATCGCGGCCGTGCCGTCTGGGGGACGGATTCGGGCGCGCTCCGAGCTCATCGATGCGACCAAGGTGGACGACAACACCGTCAACATGACGGTGAAGAACACGATCGAACTCGACGGTTCCAACAAACCTGCCGCAGTCGCCGAGACGATCGTGCGGGTGTTGTTCTAGCCGGCCTTGTCCACGGCCACAAGGGCGGCCGCGACGGCGAAGTATTTGTTCTCGCCCAGCTGTCGGACCGTCTTGATGCTGAACGCCTCTTCCAGCTAGGTGACGATCACCAACAGTCGACACTTCGTCCACGCATCATTTGCTACCGCCGTTGCCAACTCCGTTGCCACCGCGATCTTCGGCCTGGGGGACGGCGGTCCTCCTCGCGGGACATATCGCTGAAGGCAATCTGCCGAAGTCCGTAGTCGACATAGCCCGTCATCCGATCTGGGCGGCGCGGGCAGATGTTGCGCTCGCGAATGCGACCGTCCTGAGCGCGTTGAAGTCTGACCGCATAGTTATCCACAGTCGTAATTTCATCCACAGGTAGGGGTCGAGTCAGTGTTGCGGGTCGGAGTTGCGGGTCGGAGATCGTGGCTAGATTCGAACGCATGTTCGATGGTTTGTTGCCGGAGATTCCGAATCTGGCGTCATTGAGCGACGCCGAGTTGGTGGATGCGGCTGGTGGCTGGGCGCGGGTCGAGAATGCGGCGTGCGCCCGCAAGCTGGCGGTGCTGGCCGAGATGTTCGCCCGCCGCACCGGGCTGCCCGCCGGCGAACGCGAACTGTGGTGGGTCGACCCGGTGTCTGCGGTGGCTGCCGAGCTGGGGGCGGCGGTCAATGTCAGCCAGGGCATGGCGCTACACCAAACCCATCGCGGGGTGGCGCTGCGCGACCGACTCCCCAACGTCGCGGCGTTGTTCGAGGCCGGACTGGTCAGCGATCTGCTGGTGCGCGCCATCGTGTGGCGCACCTACCTGATCACCGACGACATAGCGATGGCCGCCGTCGACGCGGCGCTGGCCCAGCGGGTCACCGGCTGGGGTGCGTTGTCGGTGGCGAAAACCGAGGCGGCGATCGACGCGCTGGTCGACGAACACGACCCCGGCGCGCTACGGCGTTCGCGCGAATCGGTGTCCAGCCGCACCGTCGAGTTCGGCTCACCGGCCGACGTGGCGGGCACCACCAGCATGTGGGCCCGACTGAACTCCCCCGACGCCGCGCTGATCGAACACAGCGTGGACGAGTTGGCCCACAACGTGTGTGAGAATGATCCGCGCAGCATCAACGAACGGCGCGCCGACGCACTATTCGCCGCCGTCACCCACACCGCGATGGCGTGCGAATGCGGCCAACCCGGCTGCCCCGGCGCAGCGCAAGACAAGCCCGCCAAGAACGCCGTGGTCTACGTGGTCGCCGACGAGAAATCCGTGGAGGCCGCCACCGCTGAGGCGGCGCCCAGCGAGGCAGCGCCCAATGAGTCAGCGCCGAGTCAGCCGTCGCCTGCGCAGTGCTCGGCAATTGCGCAGTGCTCCGCTCGGCCGGCCTACGTATTCGGCGCCGGGGTGCTGCCCACCGCCCTGCTGGGCGGCATTCTGGAACGCGCCCGCATCCGCGAGGTCCGCCACCCCGGCGACGCGGCACCCGACCCGCGCTACACCCCCACCCGAACCACCACTGAGTTCGTCCGCTGCCGCGACCTGACCTGCCGGTTCCCCGGCTGCGACAAACCCGCCCAGTTCTGCGACATCGACCACACCGTGCCCTACCCGATCGGCCCGACCCATCCGTCAAACCTCAAGTGTCTGTGCCGCTTTCACCACTTGCTGAAAACATTCTGGAACGGGGCGAAAGGGTGGCGCGACCGACAACTGCCTGACGGCACCGTCATTGGTGTAGGACACACCCCGGAATAGTGCCTGAGCTGGACTAATTGTGCGTTATGGAGCGGTGGCGAAGGTATCTTCCCATTCATGCCGCTGCATTATGTCGATCCCAATCAGAAGCGTGGCCCCCTGTATAGGGCCTCCGTCCGCTTCGCGCGCACCCGTCTCGGGCTGGCTTACGGACTCCGTATTGCCCCTCGCATCGACCCATGGTTGTACCGTGCAACCGGCGGGCGCTATCCCTCAGTTTTGGGCACGATGGCGACGGCCCCGCTCATGACCACGGGTGCCAAGTCGGGTCAGCCGCGAGAAGTGCAGTTGACCTACTTCCACGATGGACCCGACCCGATACTGGTCGCCTCCTACGGAGGAGGCGCCAAAAATCCGCAGTGGTATTTCAACCTGAAGGCGTATCCCGAATGCCAACTCGGCGACGAGGGGTTCGTGGCGACGGAGGTCACCGATCCAGACGAGTATGCGCGCCTATATGGGCTTGCCGAGCTGGTCTATGCGGGTTACGGCGACTATCGAGTCAAGACAGCGGCGATTGGCCGTCATATTCCCCTCTTTCGGCTCAAGCCGCGCTAGGGCACCGTCGTCTGGACGTCACCAACCGGCATTGTCGAAGTGGTGTAACTGACGTTTAGATCGGCCCGTCATCCTGCTTGGGTGGCGGGCCGAGCTTCGATGTCGATCGTGGGACTGACTTGTCCCCTCACGACTAATTTATCGGCGGGAGAGTTTCGCAATGAACCGCTGAAAAGCAGCTGTGGGCCCTGTGATGTCTCTGTGAGCGGTTCATTGTGCTTGACCAGGTCAGCGGCAGTCCCTGGCGGAGGTGGCGTGACTTTTGCTGGAAACTCGAATTTGCAATAGCCCCGTAATTTTTCCGCCGAAAAACGTTGATCACATCGGGTCCAGGGGTGAATAATTGACGCGGCGGCGAGGATGTGACTGATCCGAGAGCCGACAGTAGCGACTCTCTCGACTGGCCGATCCCGTCGCGGCCGAAACATCGGCCACCCGCCAAGGGAAAATTGAGAAGCTAGGGGGCCAACGTCTCGGTTTTCCGTTTTATGAATGTCCGGGGGGACAGGAACCCAAATCGAAGGCTGTGACTCCAAATACCAGCCACCGCACATCGGGAGGCGCCGCAAATGTCACATCTACCAATCCACATGCCGCATTTCCTACCCAAGCACACCGCTCCCCAGGTCAACACGGCCGCGTCCGCGGCCGGCTCCAACCAACACCATCACTGGCGCTCAACCGCGGCTGCCACAGCCAGTCACATCCCCCACCCCCACGTCCCCCACCCCCACGCCCCTCCCCCCTCCAAAACCGCATCCTTGGGGGCACGACGCCACTCACGACTATTTCGAGATAACGCGGATGTGTCGCTTGATGGAGCACCTCTGACGGCAGGAAGCAGGTCGCAGCAGGATAGGGCATCTGCCCGGACTGCTCTTTTCCCACCCGACGGCCCGTCGCGTAGCGGTCGGCCCGCAGCAGCATTCGCAGTTGGCTTGCCTTTGGCAAGACCGCCACAACGCATGAAGGAGTCTCCACCATGACCATTCTTCAGTTAACGACCATCCATCCGAATCCGGGCGTCAAGTGGGAAGACGTGCAGAAGCAAATCAAGAAGGCGTGTGACCTCGCCCGTAAGCACGGCGCGGAGAATGTGACGGTGACGGTGACCATGATCGGGGGGCGGGCGACCAACACGATCGGCGTGCTCTCTAGCACCGAGGACTGGACGCGGTTCGGCCAGGTTCAGCAGGCTGTCCTGGACGATCCTGAGATGCAGGCCGTCATGCTTGAGGGTGGCCAGATCGCCACTTGGGAGTCGTATGTTAGCCAGACGATCCCGGACATGTAACGCGCCACGTTATACGTGATCGACAACCCTCTGCCGGGGTTCGGTGTTCATTGTCGGTGCTCTCATCGATTGCCTAGGTAGTTACCACCTAGTGACTACCTAGGCAGCTGGTCACCCCGGGCACGACGAGCGGGCCGACCAGACCGGTGCCGTCGCGAACCCGAACCGGCAGGTGCGGTATCCGGGCGGCGCGCAGCTCGCGCAGCATCCGCGGATCGGCCACAAGCGAATCCGACAACAGGAGCAAGCGCACGGCCATTGCGATTGGCGTCCTGGTGCTCGCCGTCATCGGGTTGTTCATGTCGGCCTTCACCACGACCACTGTCCTGAACGGCTCAGGGACAATCTGGATTGGTGTCGTCGTCGCGGGAATCGGCACGGCTCTCGCCTTCTTCTTCGGGGCTGCCAATTGGGTCCGCGTGATCGCCGCCATATGCCTTGCACTCGGCCTGATAAGCGCCTTCTACATCGAGCATCAGCTGACCGACAAGCGAAACGAAATTTCCAACATCTTCAATGACGGCCCGTAGCAGCACGCAGCATCTGTCTGGATATGCGAATCCCGTTGTGCCGCAGCAAATTAGCTCGATGGTGCAGGTTGCTCCCGGCAAATATCCGCGTGTCGCCAGCAAATACCCTGACGCCGCTAGCAAAAGTCAGCAACTGTTTATTATACACGTGTTTATTAAGTAAGTAGACGTAGGACGACGGCCTGTCGCGGGCCGTGCAGTTGAGAAAAAACGCCGGTTGCCGTTCCTGCACGTCAGAGGCTTGCTGCGCCGCTACAGTAAACTGCCATCTACCGAGTGCACTGCTCGGAGGCTGCCGCCGCCCCCGCGCCAGTTACGGTCGCCGATCTCGGCGGCCCGGCGCGTCGAGTCCACGATGTCGGTGAACAACACAGTGGCGAGCACGCGATCGTCGGCCACCTCAGGCTGGCGGCCGGTGAGGAAATTTGCGATCTCCTGGAACGCCTCACGCCATGGTTCGACGAAGTGGTACGTGTTGCGCCCCTGCACCTCAACGTATCTCGCGCCTTCAATCTGATCGGCGATGTACCGGCCGTCCTCCGGCGTCGATAGCGGGTTGTCGCTGTGTTGGACGACAAGTGTGGGCACGCGGACACTCGGAAGGATTGCGCGCGCGCTCAATCCGGTGGTCAGTGGCAACATCTGCGCCACGGTCCGCGGGCTTGCTGTCATGCGTTCTTCGCGCGCCCACGCTGCCCGGATCTCCTCATTCCACGGCATGTCCGGGTTGACCAGATGTTGCAATTCGCCGGTTCCCCACGTGGCGACCAGCGTAGTGATGGCTTCGTCTTGGACCCCCGTGCGGTCTGGGGGATCTGCCTGGCCGTTGAGGACGACCAGCGCATCGGTGCGCGACGGATGCGTTGCGGCGAATAGCGCCGCGGTGGCGATTGCGCCAGGGTACGTGACCAGAGTTGCTTCGCGGCTGCCGAGAGCGTCGAGCACCGCAGTAATGCTGTCGGCCCATTGCTCCACGGTCGGCAGCGCGTCCGTCGTGACCGGATCGGACGCACCGGTTCCGGGCTGATCGAAAAAGATCGGTCGACCGAGCGAAGTCATCGCCTCGACCCACCCCTGGGTCGACGGTAGCTCCGGAAAGAGCTCGCAGCATGTAAACCAGTTCGAGACGAACACGATGTCACGAGCACCTTCACGTGACGCGCGATAGGCGACGCGCAAGTCCCCGTTCATCGCATAGCGCGTCTCCGAAAACATTACGGCTCCCGCTACTTCCGCCGCCGCCATCGGACGACGAAGTAAATGGCAACCGCCGCGAACGGTGTAACCAGGACGAGCAAGCCCACCCAGGACGGCGCGGGGTTTCGCAGCAGGGGGAAGAAGCGCTCGAGAGGCGCGTACGCCAACACAGTGAGAACTGCGATGGCAACGGGCATCCACCAGAGCTTGATCGCACGCCTGATCACGCTGTCTTCGCCGGAGTCGCCAATGGGCTCCACTGGTCGACCTTCCAGATCGGCGATGCGCCTCTCCAGGTCGTCGTCCATCAGCGAATGATCCCACTCCTGGAGTCGATGTAGTCGCGGATCAACGTCAGAAGCCGTTCGCGACCGAAGGCATCGCCATGGCCCGGGTACACGATGGCCACCGGCAACTCGGCGACGCGCTCGAGCGAGCTGATGTAGTCCGAGACCACCGCTCCGCGGATACCGTCCAGCAGTTCCTCGCCGGGGTCGAGGTCGTAGACGAGGTCGCCGGAGAAGAGCACTCCCTCGTGTGGTTCGAAGAGGGCGATGCTGCCGGGGCTGTGTCCCGGCAGATGCAGTGCCGTCAGGATGCGGTCGCCCAGGTCGATCGTGTCACCGTCGACGATGGGCCGACTTGTCTGCGGCGCAAGGACTTCGAAGGCGTCGACGTCGTACGTGGATGTGGGCACTGCGTCCACCATCAGATCCGGCATCGCCTCTACGTACGGCGTCACGTCCAACCCGAGTGCCTCGATCAATCCGTCGCGCCGCAGGCTGCCGGGGCCCGGGGTGTGCGCCCGCTCGGCGACGTGGGCGTAGCTCGTCGTGAACTCGTGCGCGCCGCCGATGTGGTCCGGGTGTGCGTGCGTCAACAACAGGTCCGGATCGCGCTCGAACAGGTGCGGCGCCCCGGAGCGCAGCGAAGCCACCCCGAGGCCGGCGTCGACCACGACGTCTTTGTCCGCACCCCTCAGATGCCAGATGTTGCACCGCAGGAACGGGTGCACGTGGGGCTCGGTGACAAGACCCATCCAGTCGTTGACGCGAGTGGACTCAAACCACTCGGTGGCGACCGGAAGCGTGGCCGTGACTGCTACTCCGGCTTGTAGCCGAACGGCAGCAGCACGCTCTTGGCTTGGGTGTACTGCTCGATGCCCTCCGGCCCGTTCTCACGGCCGATGCCGGAATTCTTGTAGCCGCCGAACGGCGCGCCGGGATCGAACGCGTACATGTTCACCGCGTAGGTGCCGGTGCGGATCTTCGACGCGATCTTCATCGCCTTGTCGTTGTCGGTGGTGTACACCGATCCGGCCAATCCGTAGACGGAGTCGTTGGCGATGCGCACCGCCTCTTCCTCGGTGTCGTAGGGGATCACCGCGAGCACCGGGCCGAAGATCTCCTCCTGCGCGATGACCATCGAGTTGTCGACGTCGGCGAACACCGTGGGCTGCACGAACCAGCCGTCGTCCAAGCCCTCGGGGCGGCCGCCGCCGGTAACCAGCCGCGCACCTTCCTCGACACCCTTCTTGATGTAGCCCTCGACGCGCTCGCGCTGTCGCTCGCTGATGAGCGGACCGATCATGGCGCCGGGGTTGTCGGGCAGCCCGATGGGCATGGCCGCGACCGCGCCCGACAGCTTCTCGACGACCTCGTCGTACCGCGACCGCGGGGCCAGGATGCGGGTCTGACCGACACAGGCCTGGCCGCAGTTCATCAGGCCGGAGAAGACCAGCATCGGCAGCGTGGAGTCCAGGTCGGCGTCCTCGAGGATGATGGCCGCCGACTTGCCGCCCAGTTCCAGCGAGCACGGCTTGAGCTTCTCGGCGGCGATCTTGGCGATCTCCTTGCCGACCGCACTGGACCCGGTGAAGGTGAACTTGTCGATCTCCGGATTGGCGGTCAGCGCGCGTCCGGTTTCGGGGCCACCGGGCACGACCGAGAGCACGCCCTCGGGCAACCCGGCCTCGGCGAAGATCTCGGCCATCGCGAACAGCGACAGCGGCGTCTCGGCGGCCGGCTTCACGACGATCGTGCAACCTGCCAACAACGCGGGTCCGAGCTTGTTGGCGGCTAGGAAGAACGGCACGTTCCACGCCGTCACGGCGGCGACGACACCGATCGGCTCGCGCACCACCATCGTCTCGCCGTAGACGCCGTCACGGAAGTCGCGCCAGGTGAACTTGTCGGCCGCGCCTGCGAAGTATTGGAAGGACGACATCGCCGCGCCGTACTGCATCATGTCGACGATCGTTGGCGGCTGGCCGGTCTCGGCGGCCAGCAAGAACTTCAGTTCCTCTGCCCGCTCTTCCATGAGCTTGACGGCGGCGGTCAGGACGGCGCCGCGGTCCTCGGGCGACATGTGCGGCCACGGCCCCTCGTCGAAGGCCTTGCGCGCGGCCGCGCACGCGGCGTCGACATCGGCCTTACTCGCGAGGGGAACCTTGCCGACCAGCTCACCGGTGGCGGGCGAATGCACCTCGATGACATCGGCGGTGGCGGGTTCGGTCCACTTTCCGCCGATGAACAGCTTGTCCCACTCGGTCTTGACGGTGGTTGTCTCCGTGGCAGTGCTCTGAGTCATGGCGCCACCCTACCCAGGATCGGGCAAAACGAGAACATGTTTCAGTCGAGCGACTGCGGCGGCCGAAGTACCAGCACCAGGTTGCTCACCAGAAACTCTCTGAGCAGCGGCACCTTCGTCATCCACCACGCCCATCGCGGGTGGTAGCGGGGGAATGCGGCGACGAGCGCGCCGGAGCCGGCGCCGAAGTCGAGGCCCGCCGCGGCGGAAACGGCGAACAGTGAAGAGCCGTAGTTGTTCTTTGCCGGACGCCCGTGTTTGCGCGTGTAGCGGGCGGCGGCACGGGCCCCGCCGAGGTAGTGGCTCAACCCCATTTCGTGCCCGCCGAACGGGCCGAGCCACACCGTGTACGACAGCACGACCAGCCCCCCGGGCTTGGTGACCCGCAGCATCTCCCGCGCCAGCCGCCACGGTTCCGGCACATGCTCGGCGACGTTCGACGACAGGCAGATGTCAACGCTGGCGTCGGCGAACGGCAACGCCATGCCAGACGCGCGGACGTAGGTGGTCGTGCCACCGGTGGCGGGACCCGCATGCATCTCGGCGGGGTCGGGTTCGACGCCGATGTAGTCGAACCCGGCGTCCTCGAACGCCGTCGCGAAGTAGCCGGGGCCGCCACCCACGTCGAGCAAGGTCGGTCCGGAACCGGGCTCACCTCTAGTCGCCTGCCACAGGTCGCCGACCATCGCGGCGGTGTCCCTGGCCAGCGCGGTGTAGAACCGCGCCGGGTCGCTCTGCTCGAATCGGAACGCCGACAGCAGCCGCACCGACCGGGACAGCGTCGCCCGTCGGGCGAAGACTTCCGTGGCCGCCATAACCCGACCTTATGCAGCGGTTACGCTGGCACGGATGTCTGCCCGCCCCGTACGCTCCGTGCTCTTGCTGTGCTGGCGGGATACCGGTCATCCGCAGGGCGGCGGCAGCGAGGCTTACCTGCAGCGCATCGGCGCGCAGCTGGCCGCGTCGGGTGTCGATGTGACGCTGCGGACGGCGCGTTATGCCGGTGCCCCGCGCGACGAGGTCGTCGATGGCGTGCGGATCAACCGGGCGGGCGGCGCCTACTCGATCTACATCTGGGCGGGGTTGGCGATGGTGGCTGCCCGCTTCGGCCTCGGTCCGCTGCGCAGGGTGCGCCCCGACGTGGTGATCGACACCCAGAACGGGCTGCCGTTCCTCGCGCGTCTCGCGTACGGCCGCCGCGTGCTTGTCCTTGTCCACCACTGCCACCGTGAACTGTGGCCGGTCGCCGGTCGCTGGAAGGGCCGCTTCGGCTGGTTCGTCGAGTCACGGTTGTCGCCGTGGCTGCACAGGCGCAATCAGTACGTCACCGTGTCCCTGCCGTCGGCCAGGGATCTCACCGACCTCGGTGTCGACGCCGGGCACATCGCGGTGGTGCGCAACGGTCTCGACGAGGCGCCGCCGGAGACGCTCGCGCTGCCGCGCGCGGAGGATCCACGCATCGCGGTGCTCAGCAGGCTGGTGCCGCACAAGCAGATCGAGGACGCGCTGAACGCCGTCGCCGAGCTGCGGCCGCGGATGCCCGATCTGCACCTCGACGTCGTCGGCGGCGGCTGGTGGCGCGACCGCCTCGTCGACCATGCCCGACTGCTCGGTGTCTCCGACGCGGTGACCTTCCACGGCCATGTCGACGATGCGACCAAACACGAAGTGCTGCAACGGTGCTGGGTTCACGTGCTGCCGTCACGCAAGGAAGGCTGGGGCCTCGCGGTTACCGAGGCTGCGCAGCACGGCGTTCCGACGATCGGCTATCGCTGCTCCGGTGGGCTCACCGACTCGATCGTCGACGGCGTGACCGGCCTGCTGGTCGACGACCACGCCGAGATGGTGGTGGGCCTCGAGCGACTGCTCACCGATCCGGTGCTGCGCGATCAGCTCGGCGGCAAGGCGCAGATCCGCAGCGGCGAATTCTCCTGGCGGCAGAGCGCCGACGCGATGCGTCGCGTGCTGGAGTCGCTACTCGCGGGCAAGCGCGTCAGCGGCATCGTCTCCGCGACCGACTAGGCCCGCGAGCTCAGCAGGGTCCTAGGCGGCGTCGAACGCGATCGGAAGCGTTGCGGGACCGGTGATTGCGACCATCGGCTTCCACTGCGCCATGCCGTCGCGGCGCATGTTGCGCATGCGGCTCGCCATGACCCGCAGCGCATCGGCGATCTCGCGTCGGGCCAGGTTGGCTCCGAGGCAGTAGTGCGCACCGGCGCCGAAGGTCTGCATCGGCGGGGCATCCTCGCGGGTGATGTCGAAGCGGTCCGGCTCCACGTACACATCGGGGTCGTGGTTGGCGGCCGCCGTGTTGCACATGACGAACGTGCCGGCGGGGATCATCACGCCGCCGATCTCGACGTCCTCGGTCGTCATCCGCATCGCGCCGAAGATGACCGGGCAGAAACGCATCACTTCCTCGACGGCTTTCATCGCCAACTCCGGACGCTCCGCCAGCAGCTGCCACTGCTCGGGATGGTCGCAGAACACGTCGAGTGCCGCGGCCACCTGGTTGCGGGTGGTGTCCGTGCCCGCCATCAGGATGCCCGCCGCGAGCATGCGCAGCTCGCTGATCGTCAGGCGGTCGCCGTCGTCCTCGGCGCGGATCAGTTCGGAGATCAGGTCGTCGGTGAGCGACGTGCGTCGGGTGGCGACCATGTCGTCGATGTAGTCGTCGAGATGTCCCCACGCCGTGAGGATGTCGTTCTCGTACTCGGCGACGTTCCAGCTGAACAGCTTGAAGAAGTCGTCGGCCCAGTCGGAGAACAACCGCCAGTCCTCGCGAGGCGCACCGAGCAACGCGGAGATGATCGGTACGGGATAGGGCCGGGCGATGTCGGCGACGGCCTCACAGCGCCCCTCCACGGCCAGGGGTTCAACCAGTCCGGTGATGACGTCGACGATGATGTCGTCGAGACGTGTGACCGACCGCGGGGTGAACGCCTTCGACACCAGGCGGCGCAGCCGGGAGTGGTCGTCGCCGTTCATGGCCAGCAGGCTCGTGGTGGCTCGATGCCACAGCGGGCCCGAGGTGATGCCCTGCGTCTCGAGGCCGAGTCCCCGCGGCACCTGGAACCGGGCGTCGCGCAGCGTGGTGCGCACCAGTTCGTAGCTCAGGATCTCCGGGCCGTGCGCCCCCATCGCGATCGGCGCCTCCTCTAGGGCCTTCCGGAGGTTGCGATGAGCTTCGTCGGGGTTTGAAGCATTCTCGTAGTCGACGGTCGGCAGGTTGGCTTCGAACACGCTCGGGGCGCTCATGGCCATCTCCTCGGCTCTGGGGATGATCGACATCACAATGCTTCTGCCGGCCGAGAAAGGTCGCTAGCGTAGTGCGCTACTCCAGTCGCCGACGCGCACGCCCGACCAGCGCACCCGCCGCGCCTGCGACCAGCATTGCCAGCCATACGCCATGGGTGACCAGCATCAATACGCGGTGGGGCGCGGCGGCATGGTCGCCGCCGATCCGGGTGACGGTGACGTCGTCGCCGGATTCGACCACCAGCCAGCCCACGCCTGCGCGGGCAAGCGCATCGTGGTCGGCCCCTGTCGTGAGCAACCGCTCGACGTCTCTGGCCCGGCCGCCCTCGCCCGGCACCACCTGCCCCGAGATCGTCAGGTCCCCCGTCGTGAGCACCTCGGCGCGCACCCACCGCGGCAACGGGTCGAGCACCGGTGCTTCGCCCGCCCACGGAAAGTGCCGCATGCTGCCTGCCGTTAGCACCGCGACCGGACGCGGGTCGGCGTTGATCGCCGCGGCGGCAGCCGCCCAGGCCGGCGGATACTGCACCGCGACGACCTTGCCGCCGACGCCCCACGCCAGGTCGGGCAGCGTCGCGATCAAGGCGAGACTGCACACCGCCGCCGTGGCGAAGCCGGGCAGCCACCGCCGCAGGGTCACCACCGCCGCCGCGGCCGCAACCGCGTAGCCCGGCACGGCCAACGCCACCCACTTCTGCGCATCGCGCACGACACCGAGTCCCGGCAGCGCCCGGACCATCGACTCCACGGCCGCCAAACCTGGGCCCGTTGCCATCAGCGTGGGCACCACGACGGCGGCGGCGGCAAGGATGAGCAGCGGAACCGTGGCAGGTGTACGAACCGCAACAGGCAGGCCCGCCACCACCACGCCCAGCAGTACGACGGCGGCCGCCACCGCGAAAAGCGTTGTGCGGGAGGCAGGTACGGCTTCGCTGTTCCAGATGCCGCCCAGGCTGGCCAGGCTGCCCAAGGTGGCGAGTCCGGGTTCGGCCCGCGCGGCGAAGGCCGGAACCCCGTCGGCCTGCGACGACGACAACGATCCCGAAACGGCTGCGGCCGTCAACCACGGCAGCGCCGCGAGAGCCGCCGCACCGACCCCGACGATCGCGCACAGCGTGCGTGCCCGGCCGGAACCGGGCGCCAGTGAGCAGACCAGTGCCACCGTCGCGGCCAGCATCAGCCCCGTCGGTGTCAGCCCGGCAAGCGCGATCCAGAAGGCAAGCCCGCAGACCTCGATCCACAACGGCGCCGTGCGTGCCGACCGCATCCGCAGCACCGTCGCCGCCACCCACGGCAGGCACCCGTAGCCGACCAGCAGGCTCCAGTGCCCCTGCAAAAGGCGTTCGGCGACATAGGGATTCCACACCGCGAGCGTCGCCGCGACGACCTGTCCGGGCACGCCGGCGTCGGGCAGCACCGCGGCGGCAAGCCGGGCGCTACCCCAGCCCGCGAGCCAGAGTCCGGCAACCAACAGCGCCTTCACCACGACGCCGCCGTCGAGCACATGTGACGCCAGCGCGACGGCGAAATCCTGCGGCAGCGCACGCGGCGCCGCATCCGATAGGCCAAGCGCGGCATCGGACAGGTAGGACCGCGGGGTCGAGACGGCGTCGCGAAGGAGTAGATAGCCGGGTGAGAGCAGCGGGCCGGTCACCACAAGCGCGAGCGCCAGCGCATAGGCCGGCGCCCACAATTTCGTCAGAAAGCGGCTTATCGGTCCGGTGGCTGTCTGGGCCGCTGCGTGGGCAACTGCATCTTCTCGGTTTTGGCCTCGGCGCCGGGCACCTTGATGCCCTGGGTGTCGAAGAAGCCGTGATCGGCCTCATCGAGGCCGGGGTCGATCAGTGTGGACTCGGCCCGCAGGCTGAACGAACCCAGAAGTGCGCCACTGATCAGAGCCACCAACCCGACGGCGGTGAAGGTGATCGGCAGGATCCGTCCCCACAGCGCGACCCGGTCACCCTCGTCGCGCGCGGAGTTGACCAGCGATTCGACGGTCTGCTCGTTGGAGGTGACGGTGTAGTCGACGAACGTCACCTCGGGCCGCAGCGCCTCGCGCGCGTAGTACTGGTTGGCCCGCTCCTTGGACTTGACGATGGTGCCCGACACCGGATCGACCCACATCGTCCGCTGTGCGGCGTAGTACCGGGTCATCGTGATCTGCTCGTCGGGATTGCCGGGAATTCCCCACATCCCCGCGGGTGCCGTCACCTGGCTGTCCTCGTCGTCGTCGTACAGCGAGGCGTACTTGACCGGTTCGACGAGCTTGCCGTCCCCGTCGTAGCCGACGTTCTGGGTGAACCGGTAGGTGGTCAGGCCGTTGACGTCTTCCTCGCCGTCGTAGTTGGCGTCGAACGACTTCTGGGCGATCGGGTCGAAGAACGGGTAGGTCTTCTTTTCGGTGTCGAACGGGAAGCGGTAGGTCAGTCCGTCGTGCGGCAGCGCGATGTTGGTCGGCGGCTGGTCGTCTTCCATCGTGCGCGGCTTCTGCACGGCGCCACCGGGATTGCTCTCGCTGGAGACGGCCATCGCGGTCTTGCGGTCGAGGGTGACGGTGTCGACGAGGGCCAGCAGCAGACCGGTGTCCTGCTGCTTGTCGGTGCGGCGCAGTGTCGTGCCGACTTGGAGGGTGACGACCTCGGCGTTCGACGGCGCCTCGACGCTGATCTGTTGCTGCTGCGACACCGGCGCGTTCCTGGTCACCTCGAACTTCGGCGCGGACAACGACGCCGGGTCGAAGGCCGTCCCCGTTCCGTCGCTGACCAGGGTGGCGTCCAGGTCCAGCGGGATCTTCGTGATCTTGCTCTTGGTATAGGTGGTGAGCAGCAACGCGGCGATCAGCAGGGCAGCTCCCAGCCCCAAGATCCCGCACGCCGCGATACGCAACGCCACTGCGCGGTTCAAACCGTTCCTCCCTGGTTTGATGTCGCCGGCCACCCGGCTCCGTCGGTTTGGGCGATCCCAATGGCTAGCGACCCTAACAGCACAGACTAAGGCCCTCGCTTACTACGACGGCTTCCGCGCCCGGCACACTGGTCGCTGTGTCAGCTTCGGTAGGTGTCGGCGGCACGCGTGGCTTCCTGCCCCCGGTCGAGGGAATGCGTGCCTGCGCGGCTGTCGGCGTCGTCATCACCCACGTCGCCTTCCAGACCGGGCATACCGGCGGGGTGGTGGGGCGGCTGTTCGGCCGATTCGACCTGGCCGTCGCGGTGTTCTTCGCGCTGTCGGGCTTCCTGTTGTGGCGGGGCCACGCCGCGGCGGCCCGTGACCTGCGCACGGTGCCCCCGACGGGGCATTATCTGCGGTCCCGCCTGATCCGCATCATGCCCGCCTACCTGGTTGCGGTCGTGGTGATCCTGACCCTGTTGCCCGATGCCAAGGCCGATCTCACGGTCTGGCTGGCCAACTTGTCGCTGACCCAGATCTATGTGCCGCTGACGCTGACCGCGGGGCTGACGCAGATGTGGAGCCTGGCCGTCGAGGTGAGTTTCTACATAGCGCTGCCCGTGTTCGCGTTGCTGGCGCGGCGGGTGCCGGTGCGGGCACGCATTCCCGTGCTCGCCGCCGCGGGCCTGCTGAGCCTCGGCTGGGCGCTGATCCCGATCGAAACCCCGGTCGGTGTCAGCTCGGTGAACTGGCCGCCCGCCTTCCTGTCATGGTTCGTCGCGGGCATGCTGCTCGCCGAGTTGACGGTGACCCCGGTCGGCTGGCCGCACCGGTGGGCCAGGAGACGACTTCCGATGGCGGGCGTCGCCGTCGTCGCGTTCCTTGTCGCGGCCTCACCGCTGGCGGGCCCTGAGGGCCTCACGCCGGGCACCGCGCACCAGTTCATCGTCAAGGTCGCGATGGGCGCGGTACTTGCGGGCGCACTGCTGGCGCCGCTGGTGCTCGACGCGCCCGACACCCCGCACCGGATCCTTGGCAACACCACGATGGTGACGCTGGGCCGGTGGTCCTACGGGTTGTTCATCTGGCACCTGGCGGCCCTGTGGATGGTTTTTCCCATCATCGGCGAGTTCGCGTTCAACGGGCACATGCCGGTCGTGTTGGTGCTGACCGTCGTGATCGGCTTCGCGATCGCAGCGGTCAGCTACGCCTTGGTCGAGTCGCCGTGCCGGGTTGCGTTGCGGCGCTGGGAGTATCGCCACAGCAGCCCTGACGATCCGGCCCCGCCGCTGGATTGGGGGCACCTCCCCGCCGAAGGCAAGGGGGATGCCGTCAGGAGCGCGTCCGAGCCAGTCGCGCGATGACGTCGTCGCGCACCGCCGACCGCCGCGCTTTACCCGCGTCGTCGCGCAGCGGTGTGTCGGTGAATTCGACCGTGCGGGGCAGCTTGTAGCCTGCGATGCGCTCGGTGAGGAAGGCGGTGACGGCCGCGTGGTCGAGTCCGTCCGCGTGAACGATCGCATGAGGGACCTGCCCAAGGTCCTCGTCGGGCACGCCAACGACCAAGCAGGACAACACGTCCGGGTGCGCGCTGAGCGCGGACTCGATCTCTGCGGGGTACACGTTGCGGCCGCCGACGGTGAACATGTCGATGCGACGGTCGTTGAGGTAGAGGAAGCCGTCGGCGTCGAAGTAGCCGAGGTCGCCGAGTGAATCCCAGCCGTCGCGGCTCTTCGCCTTCGATCCGATGTAGCGGTAGGTCGGCGGGCTGCCGGGCGACGGACGCATGTAGATCTCGCCGGTGACGCCGGGCGGGCATTCGTTGCCGTCGTCGTCGAGCACCTTCATCTCGCCGGCGACGACGACGCCGACCGAACCGGGATGGGTCAGCCACTGATCGCCGGAGATGAAGGTCAGCGCTTGAAGTTCGGTGCCGCCGTAGAGTTCCCAGACGGCTTCGGGTCCGACCAGTTCGATCCAGGCCTGCTTGATCGCAGGCGGGCACGGCGCGGCGAGATGCCAGAACCGGCGGATCGACGACAAGTCGTAGGCGTCGGGGTCGGCCCGGTACACGGGCAACAGCCGCTGCATGATCGTCGGCACCGTCGCAAGGAAGGTGACCCGGTGCCGGGTGACGAGCGTGAGGAACTCGTCGGGTTCGAAGCGAGGCATCAACACAAGGTGGTGCCCCTGGACGAGTCCGACGGCGAACGTGGTGAAGCCGGTGTTGTGGGACAGCGGAACCGAGATCAGGTTGACGTCGCCGTCCTGCGCGCCGAGCGGGTACCCGGCCCGTGGCGGAAGCCTGCTGTCGCCGCCGGCCTCGATCAGCTTGGGCCGTCCGGTGCTGCCGCCGGAGGCCATCGACTTCCACACCGGTGACACCATCTCGGGCAGTTCGGCGTCGGATAGCGCCGGATCCGGCGTGAAACCCGAAGGCACACTTGGTGTCTTACCCCGCGGATCGGCGCGGCCGACGATGAGTGCCTGCGGCCGAAGATCCAGCAGTCCCTCGAGTTCGGCGTCGGGCAGCCGTGCGGACAGCGGCTGCGGCGTGGCGCCGAGCTTCCATGCGGCCAGCACGGACTGCACCCACTGGATCGAGTTGGGCAGCACGATCGTGACGTAGTCACCCGCGCCGACACCACGCTCGGCGAATGCGCGCGCCAGCCGGTTCGTCGACAGGTCAAGCTCGCGGCGGGTCAGGGTATGGCCCGCGCAGGTGACCGCGGGCGCGTCGGGATCCTCTGCGGCGAGCCGGGATACCTGGGTCCCGATCGGCGGCGTCTCGTCGGCCATGTCAGTAGCCGCCCTGCACGGAGAAGATCTTGCGCGGGTTGTCCACGAGCATGGTGGTGATCTGCTCGTCGGTCACCCCGCGCTCCTTCAACGCGGGCAGTACGTCGTCGGAGATGTGCAGGTAGTGCCAGTTCGGCATCGCGACGGGGACGAGTTCCTCGGGCAGCCAGTCGATGAAGCACGAGGCGTCGTGGGACAGCACCATCTTGTCGGCGTGCCCGCGCTCGCACATGGTCGCGACGGTGTTCACCCGCTCCTCGGTGTTCAGGAAGGTGTCAAGCCCGAAGCGGTCCATGCCGATGTAGGAGCCGTTGCCGATCAGCTCCTCCAGATAGCCGATGTCGGTGGTGTCGCCGCAGTGGCCGATCACCACGCGGGACAAATCGACGCCCTCCTCGGCGAAGATGGCTTGCTGCTCAAGCCCCCGCCGGGTCGGCGCGTGGGTGTGCGTCGAGATCGGCACGCCGGTTTGCCGGTGCGCCTGCGCGACCGACCGCAGCACCCGCTCGACGCCGGGGGTGACACCCGGTTCGTCCGTGGCGCACTTGAGGATTGCCGCCTTGATGTCGGTGCCCGCGATGCCTTTGGTGATGTCTCCGACGAACATGTCGGTCATGGTTTCCGGGCCGCCGAGCAGCGTTCCCGGGCCGCTGAAGTGGAAGTACATCGGTACGTCGTTGTAGGTGTAGACGCCGGTGGCGACGACGATGTTGATGTCGGTGGCCGCCGCGACCCGAGCGATGCGGGGAATGTAGCGGCCCAGCCCGATCACGGTCAGGTCGACGATGCTGTCCACGCCGCGGGCCTTGAGTTCGTTGAGGCGGTTGATCGCGTCGGCTTCCCGCTTGGCCTCGTCTCCCCAGACCTCGGGATGGTTGTCGGTGATCTCGGGCGACAGCACGAAAACGTGTTCGTGCATCAGCGTCACCCCGAGGTCGGCGGTGTCGATTGCTCCTCGCACGGTATTCAGTTGCGGCACTCCGCCGATGGTAGGTGGCTACCCTGTCATCGAGTGTGAAATGGCTGCGATTTCTCGGTCCGTATATCGCAGTGGGTTCACGCTCGCGCTCGGCGTCCGGCACGTTGGGCGAAAGCATCAAGTGCTCGCAGGACCTCCGGAGCGCGCCAGGCGCGGTGCCGGGAGCGGTCGGTGAACTCGACGATGACCCCGTACTCGGTGAGCGGGTCCAGGTAACGGTATACGTTGCTCATCGGGATATTCAGCTCATCCTTGAGTAGTTGCGCGTTGACCACTGGACGCCTGATGAGCAGGTCCGCTAACCGGTGAACGGCAGAGTCACGGCGTGCGGTGATCTTTGATGCCCACTCTTCCCGGACCGACCGTAGATCACTCACGAGGTGGCGACCGTTGATCACCGCGAGGACTGATGCCGCGGAGAGCCGCTCGACGATCGGGGCAGGGTCGCCGGCGCGGAAAGCGCCCAGCGCGTCGAAGTATGCCCCCGTGTCTGTAAGCAACCCCGCAGAGACGGGCACCGTCATCTGGCGAGTAAGCCGTTTGTTGCGCAGCATCGCCTGAATCAGAGCCCGACCGGTGCGACCATTGCCGTCCGGGAAAGGGTGGATGGTCTCGAACTGTGCGTGTGCGATGGCGACTTGCGGGAGGATCGGAATGTCATCCCGCTTTGCGAATCGGATGAGGTCATCGATAGCTCCCTGTACACGATTCTGATGGGGCGCAACAAAATCAGCACCACGCGGACCGAAGTCGCCTCCACCGATCCAGACTTGGTCGGTACGCCACTTTCCCGCGATATCAGGCTCGCTGGCGTGCATCAATGCAGCGTGCATCGCCAGGATGGCATCAGCATCAATCTGATCGGCCAAGGCGACTGCGGCTTGCATTGCCTCTGTATTGGCGACGATCATCGCGGCGTTGCGGCGACCGGTGTCTCCCAGGGTTTCAGCTTCGGCGATCGCGCGCGCCGAGGCGCTCAGGTTCTCTATCTTCGAGCTGGCCGCAGACTCCGTTCGGAGGAGGACCGAAGCAAACGGTGCGATCTCATTGCCCAGTTCCGTGTCGAAACGCGCGATCTCCTGACTGGCCTCCTCGGCATCGGCAAGTACACGGGACGGAAGAGAGACATCGAGGCAGGCGACATCGGCGGGGATTGCAGCTTGGTAGTCACCGGATTGACGTAGCGCTGCGCGCAGATCTGCACGCCCGTAGCCGGCCTCGGTGGGCGATCCCCAGGTCAGGGTCTCGTACTCGACGGCGGTTGTTGAGCCAGGTGATGACACCAATCGAGATTATCATCACTTAGTGCCTTAACTGATAATAAACGATGCCGTAGTTATCAGTTTGGCGCCGGGGACGGGCGACTCGACGCAGCCAGCGCGGCTATGGAGATCAGCGCAAGCAGTTGGACACCCGCGGAGTGCCCTGCGTAGCCGTCCACCGACCGCCATGGATTCTGCGACAACACCGCGCCCGCCAGGATCAGCCCGCCCGCGCTGGCGCCGACGGTGACGGCTTCGCACACTCGGGGCCGATTGCGCAGCAGGTGGCGAACACCCAGCGCCGCACCGACGACCACGACACCGACGATGCCCGAGATCACTCCGCCAACAGCCAGGACAGCCGACCCGGTCGCGATCGGGCCGGGGTGCCACGGCCGTGCCGGTTCTGCGGGCGGCGGCGGGCGTCGCGCAGGCACCAGCGCCAACAGGGCGAGGATCGGGAGCAGCGCGAGTCCGCCGACGATGCCTGCGCGGTAGACGGCGTTGGAGCCAAACGACAATGCGATGGCGCCCGACGTGCCGGGTGGAACGACCCAGCCCTGCTGCCAGCCGTTGACGGTCACCGGTGCCAACTGGGCGCCGTCGGCGGTGCGGGCGGTCCAACCCGTGTTGATGCTCTCGGGAACCACCAGGATGCGCGATGCCTGTGACGCGGGGACGTCCACGTCGCGGCGGTCGGAACTCCATGTCGTCACCTGGACGGGCGACGTTGCGGCGCTTGGCAATTGACGGCCAAGCGGGCCGACGAGCTGGACACCGTCGACGACGAACGCCGCGCCCGGGCTGACCAGCAACTCCTGCTGGCCCGCGGGCAGTGCGATGGGAGCGGGCAGGCACGGCCTCGCCGGGATCGGGTCGCCGTCGAGCAACGCCCCGACGGTGGTGTCGATGGCGGTCTGGACGAACTGACCCGCAACGGCGATGATCGGCCCTCGGCCGCACGGCAGCGCCACCGTCCGGTCCCTGTTGCGCGCGGCGTCGGCGGCGTCGATCGGTCGCCCCTGCGCGTCGAGCGCGGTGATCTCCGCCAGCCCGGGCGGCTTGATCTGGTCGAAACCCAGTGCCGTGCGGTCGATGACGTCGTCCCAGTCGAGGATGGACACCTTGACCGTGTCGGTGACCTTCGGCCGCAGGGTCACCGTCTGTGCGTCGTCGCCGTCCAGTGATCGGACCTGCGGACCGTCCCCGAGGTCGATCGCCACCAGCCTCGGATGCGCGGGCAGCGTCGACGAACTCGGCGTCAGCCGTACGGCGCTCACTTCCCGGGCGGAGGGCAGTTTGAGCGTCAGGTTCGGTGGCGTGCGGAACTGCGCCACCCGCTGCGGTGCGGTCCACGCGGTGCGCGGGTCTCCGTCGGTGGCCGCATAGATGGAGCCGAGCACGTCGATCGGGTCGGAGTCGCCCTCGGCTCGTGCGGTCCCCGGCTGGCGGATCAGGTCGGCGAGATTGGGGCCCTGGCGCGGCCGCACCCACACCGTCGGCGTCACCGATATCGGTTCGGGCACCGTGAGCGTGCGGCTCAGGTTCACCGGCTCCTCCGGCGACAACGCCATCGTCGCGGCGCAGTGCACGCCGTCGGGCCCGTCGGCGCAGCCGGAACGGCCGAGCAGCTCTGATCCCAGATCCCATTGTGCGACAGCGGAGTTCGGTGGTGGACCGGGCACCGAGACGGTGTGGCGCAGCTCGATCGGATGAGCGAAACCGGAGGCGTCGTACTGGGTGACCGTGAAGTCGGTGATGCCGAACTGCACACCGGGCGATCCATCGTCGGTGCCGACCGCGGTGATGCGCACCCACGGCGTCTCGCCGTAGGGCAGCGCGGCCGTCATCGGCTTGCCCGCCTCGTCGAAGCGCAGCGTGCTCGTCCCGTTGACGGTGGAGATCTCGATCCGTCGGACCTGCGCGCCGACCGCCGTCGCGCTTGGCGTGACGGTGATGGTCGCGTTCGTGACGGGGTGGTCGAAGTCGACCTGCAGCCACTGTCCGACCGCGGACTGCAGAGCGTTGGACACCCAACTGGTCGAGGTGTCGCCGTCGATGGCGGCGGTCGGACCGGTCGCGGGCGCGACGTTGGGCAGTGCGGTGGAGTCAGCGGCCGAACTCGACACCGTGATGCGGCCACCGGTCCAGTCGCCGTGCACCGTTGGGGTATCGCCCGCCGGATAGTCGGGCACCCGGTTGAAGGTGTGCCTGGCGTCGCCTTCTGCGCGGATCGCCGACGAGTGGTCGTCGACGCGGCCGTAGTCGGTCTCGCGCGCCAGCGGGGTGTCGGTGACGGTGACGACCGGCGTCGGGAGGCCTGCGCGTTGCGCGTCCGCGGTCAGCAGCATCGGCCCGAGCGGCGGCTGGTCGAGCAGCCTTCGGCGTTCGTCGAGCCGCAGCAGGGCTTCTGGCCCGCCGACGACGCGGGCCATCGCGTCGGTGTCGGTGAGATACGGCGCGCCCGGCGGCGCGTCCGCGGCATCAACCCGGTAGATCTCCACGGCCGGGTACTTCGGCCGCAGCCCGCTGTCGGTGATGAAACCCGGCAGCGTGCCCGGTCCGACCCGTTCGCCGAACTCGGCCACCTTCGACAGCCCGGGCGAGCCGTCGATCGCGCGGTGCACCAGCACCGGCCGCGCCGACCGCGACGTTTCGGGGTCCAGGTCGTTCCGGACGACCACATACGAGATTCCTTGCCTTGCAAGGGTGTCCGCGAGACCGGCGGACGGACGTCCCGCCGCGAACAACCGCTGCACCGAGTCGAGCGCGCGGATCGTCTGCGGCGGTGTGAGCGGGATCGAGTCGCGCACACCCCACGGGCTGCCGCCGAGGACCTGGAGCGGCTCGTCGTGGCTGGTTCCCCACACCTGCGTGGCGAACGGCGCGCCCGGCGCCACCAGCACCCTCCCCCGCAAGCGGGAGGTGCCCCCGCCCGGCGGCGAACCTGAATTGTGCTCGTCGAGCCAGGCCGCCGCCTGGTGCCAGTACGGCGGTATCGCGTCGAACGCACCCGGTGGCGTGAGCCGACCCGTCCACGCCAGCGAACTGCCCGTCGCCAACGCGACCAGCACCACGATTCCGACCGCAACCCGCTTGTCGATCTCGGGGTGGGCGAAGGCGTGCATCCACTCCCGACGCGGCACGCTGCCCGGCAGCGGAAGGCGGCCGAGCAGATGCGCGAGGCCGAGCACCAACGGCAACCGGATCAGCGGCTCCAGTTTGTGCACGTTGCGCAGCGGGGTCCCGTCCGCATCGAGAAATGTCTGAACCGCATGGGCCAGGGGCGATCCGAGGCCGCCCCCGTAGCCGGCCGCCAACAGTGCGATGCCGACCAGCAGGATGGTGATCAGCCTGCCGCGGGCAGGCATCGCGCGCATCGAGAGCCCGGCCAGGCCGGCCGCCGCGACCAGCGTGGTGGCCAGCACCGCAACGGTCCCGGTGACCAGCGACGCGCCCGCGGTGGCGTCGGGCGCGACGAACGGGGTCCAGCTGTCCGTGCCGCGCAGCACCTCGGTGAGCGATGTCCATTGCGTTGTGACACCGGAGGATTCGATGTAGTCGAGGAACTGCGGGCTGATCCGGCCCAGCATGACCAGCGCCACCACCCACCACGTGATGGCCAGCACCGCGCACAGTGCCCACCACGCGGTGAACCGCAACCACAATCGGTTGGGCCGGTGGCAGGCCCACCAGATGAGCGCGGGCAGGCAACCGGTCAGCGTGGCCACGGCGTTGACCGCACCCATGAGCGCCAGCGCCAGCGCCGACCGCGCGGCAAGCACCCGCACCGTACCCTGCCCTGCGGCCGTCGGCCCACCCGCGCCGCGTAGCGCCGACACGACGGGTAGCAGCACCCACGGGGCGAGCATCATCGGCAGCGTTTCCGACGAGATCGCGCCGATGGTGGTGAGAACGCGCGGCGACAGGGCGAAGGCCACGGCCGCGATCACCCGCGATCCTGGCGACCCGATGCCCAACGCCTCGGCCAGCCGCAGCAGACCCCAGAACCCGACCGTGAGCAGCAGCGCCCACCACAGTCGCTGGGTCACCCAGCCCGGCAGCCCGAGGATGTCGCCGAGCAGGAAGAAGGCGCCGTGCGGGAACAGGTAGCCGTAGGCCTGGTTCTGCGCCTGGCCGAACGGCAGCTCGCTGTTCCACAGGTTGAGGGCGCGGGCAAGGAAGCGAAGCGGGTTGGCGGTCAGGTCGAGCTTGGTGTCCGGTGAGATCTTGCCCGGCGACTGGGCGAAGGTCAGGGCCAGCGATACCGCCGCGACCAACCACAGCCAACGGCGGGAGAGCGGCGTCAGGCTAGCTGCGGTCGCCGTACTCGACACGGTTCAGCACGGCCGACGCCGGATCGCCTGCCTGCACCGGCGGCTTGGTGTCCTGCTGCACCATCAGGGTGATCCCGAAGATGGCGGCCGCGCCAAGCAATAGGCCGACAACGATGCTTGCCGCAGCGGGCACCAGAAACCGGTCCATGCGGCCCAAACTAACATGCGCACATGTCCCTTCCACGTCTCCTGGGTTCGTTCGCGGCGCTGACCAGCCTGTTGGTGGCCTGCTCGCCCGCCACCGAGAAGCCCGCCGCCGAACGCAGTCCGTCGAACACCTCGATGGACCAGCCGCTGCCCGCCGCACCCGTGCCGCCCGCCTGTGGCGACGTGCTCGCGGCGATGTCGACCCGCGACAAGCTGGCTCAGCTGCTGATGGTCGGTGTGACCGGTGCGGACGACGCACGGGCCGTCGTCGACACCCAGCACGTCGGCGGCATCATGATCGGCAGCTGGACGGATCTGTCGATGATGGGCCCACCGCTGGCCGACATCGCGGCGTCCGCGAGCCCGCTGCCGCTGGCGGTGAGCGTGGACGAGGAGGGCGGACGCGTCTCCCGCCTTGCCGACCTGATCGGCGTGCAGCCGTCGCCGCGGGTACTCGCGCAGACCATGACACCGGACGAGGTCCGCGGCATCGCGTTCCAGCGCGGTCAGGCCATGCGCGGCCTCGGCGTCACGATCGACTTCGCACCGGTCGTCGACGTCACGACGGAAGCCGACGACGAGGTGATCGGCGACCGCTCGTTCGGCTCCGATCCGGCGCAGGTCGTCGAGTTCGCAGGCGCGTACGCCCAGGGGCTGCGAGACGCCGGCCTGCTGCCGGTGCTCAAACACTTCCCCGGCCACGGCCACGCGTCGGGCGACTCACACGAGAGCGGCGTCGTGACCCCACCGCTGGCCGATCTGCAGGCCAGCGACCTCATCCCGTACCAGACGTTGACCACGCAGGCGCCCGTCGCGGTCATGGTCGGCCACATGCAGGTGCCCGGCCTGACCGGCAGCGACCCGGCCAGCCTCAGCCCCGCCGCCTACGGGCTGCTGCGCTCGGGCAACTACGGCGGTCCGCCGTTCGGCGGGTTGGTGTTCAGCGACGACCTGTCCAGCATGGGCGCCATCAACCAGCGCTACGGCGTCGCCGACGCGGTGCTCAAGGCTCTGCAGGCCGGTGCCGACGTGGCGCTGTGGGTCACCACCGACGAGGTGCCTGCGGTGCTGGACCGACTGGAGAAGGCGCTCGGCGCCGGTGAACTGTCGCAGGCCCGCGTCGACGAGTCGGTGCTCAAGGTGGCAGGACAGAAGGGCCCGAATCCGAAGTGCTGACGGGCTGAGCTACAGGCCGTAGACGCGGGCGGCGTTCCGCTCGCCGATCATGTCGACGATGGCGATCGCGTCCTGTTCGCCGCAGTCGCCGGTGCGCACCCACTCGCCGAGGACCAGCCCCGTGGCGCGCCGCCACAGCACGGACCCGAGCAGATGGAGCTCCGGGGGCCCGAAGGCGTCCGACGAGTACAGCTGCTTGGCAAAGGGCGCCGTGTCGAGTGCCTCGCCGACAAGGGCGGTCGATCGGCTGCCGAGATAGTTGATGGCAAGGCCCACATCGAAATTCACGTGATCGAACGCCTGCGCCAGATAGCCGGCCTGACGGTGGAACGGGTAGCAGTGCAAGAGCAGCACCGGAACGGGTGTCATGGTGCGCAACAGCGGCAGCATCAACAGGGGGTCGGTCCGGTTCAGGTCGAGATCCCGGTCGCCGAACCCGACGTGCACCTGCACGGGCAGCCCGTGCTGGGCAGCCTCGTGCACGCCGAAGGCGATCAGTACCGGGCTGTCGACGCGGAGCTCGCTACCCTGCGAGGCAAGCGACCGCGCGTGTTCGACGACAGCCACATCGGTCGGGCGCGACCAGTCGATGTCGAAGCCGGTGCGATAGGCGGCAATCGTCTTGGTGCCGACGACATCCTGCGACTCCACAGCGCTGCGAAGCGCCGACCGGAACGCCGCGGGGAAGTCGTCGGGATCGGTGCCCTTATCGAGCAGGTCCTCGGTGAGGCGTTCCAACCGCAGGATCTCCGACGCCGGTCTTCCGCTCAGCTCGGCGAGCTGGTCGAGGTTTGTCAGGAGGTCACCCTTGAAGCCGGTGTCCACGATCCAGCGCGAAACACCCGCCCGCGTCAGCATCGCTGACGTCAGCTCGTCGGGACCGAGTTCGCTGCGGCGGGCCCAATAGTCGTCGGCGGACGCGTGTGTCGGTAACCCGAGAACCGGTGCGCACCAACGCCGGATCGCGAGACCGAGCGGTGAGTCGAACATCGTCATGAATTCGGGAACAGGGTCCGTCGACCCCTCGTTGATCGACGCCTCGAAGCCGGCGCGGTCGACGGGTTTGTTGAATGCGCCGTGCACGTGGTGGTCGACCAGTTGGATGCCGCGCAGATGGTCGGCCAGCGCGTCGGGCACCCGGTCCCCGACGCCGTCGAAGACGTCCGGCGGGTCACCAGCCGGCATAACGCGCGACCTCCTCTGCGTCGACCCTTCCCGCCGCGGCGTCGGCGATGGCGTCGCCGATGATCGCGGCGGCGCGGCCTGCCTCCTCTTCGGTCAGCACCAGCGGTGGCGTGATCTCGAGGACATTGCCGCCGACGTAGAAGACGACCGCGCCCAACTCCCACGCGCGGTAGACCACCTGTGCGGCAAGGCGCGGATCACGGTCGCCCGTCTGCGGGTCGACCAGCTCCAGCCCGATCGCCAAACCGCGGCCGCGCACTTCGCCGATGTGGTCCGCCCCCGGCGACCCGGCCAGCCCGCGCAACGCATCCCGAAGGGCCGCGCCGACTTTCGCCGCATGATCGGCAAGCTGGTCGGCGACGATGGTGGCGAGCACGATCTCGGGCACCACGCCGTCGTGCTCGAAGGCGTGCATGGTGCCGGGTCGGCCGAGGCCCATCTTGACCTCGTCGCAGATCATCGGGACGCCGTTGGCACGGCACCGGTCATGCAGCTGTGCCAGGAATCCGTCCGGCGGCACGACCAGTCCGCCGTCGGAGAGGATCGGCTCGACGATCAGGCAGGCGATTGATCCGGTCGACAGGTGCTTCTCGGCGAGGTCGAGGCACGTGGCGACGTCGGCGTCGATGTCGCCGCCCGCAGGCCGAAAAGGGTTGGGATACGGCAGGAATACCGCGTCGGCATCCGGTGCTGCTCCCGCGTCGACGTGCACGCCCGACACGCCCATGGCGACTCCGACGCCGCCGTGATAGCTGTGCTCGAAGGCGACCACCGTGCGCTTGCCCGTCGCATGCCTGCAGGCCCGCAGGGCGACGTCGTTGGCGTCAGATCCCGCATGTCCCAGATAAACTCGCCGTTCGCCGCCGCCCGGCACCAGCGCAAGCAGATCCTCGGCGAGACCCACCGAGTCGGGATGCACCGCCGACAGCCCGCCTGCGCCAGGTGCCGTCCGCACCGCCCGGCTTACTGCTTCGACGACGGCGGGGTGGCCGTGTCCCAGCCCGCAGGCCGTCCAGGTGGCCGAAAGGTCCAGAAGTTCACGACCGTCGGGGGCGACAAGGGTCGATCCGTGTCCGGACACCACCTCGAGCGGGAAGAACCGCAGCTTCTCGATGCCTGCGATCGCGGCTTCGTCGCGCTGATAGAGGGTGCTCACTGTGGCTTCAGATTGAGTTCGGCGGAAAGCGATTCACCGACGCGCTTGGCGATACCCGATGCGGCGAGGGCGATGATCAACCCGATCAGGCACCAGTACAGTCCGAGTAGCGGCGCAGCAGACCATGTTTCGGCGTCTTTGACGTTGAACCACAGCACCACGACGATGACCAGCGCGCCCAGCATCGGTAGCACCAGGCCTGCGACCTTGCCCTTGCCGCCGTGCACGCTGACGAATTTCGGCGAGCCGACGAACCACGTCGCGGCGACCTCGACCAGCAGGTAACACACCATCAGGCATACCGAGCCTGCCACGGCGAACAGGAAGTAGGTGTTGATCGCGTCGTTGCCGGTGCCCATGTCCGGCCAGCCGACAGCGGCACAGATGAGGTTCACCACCAATGCGACGATGACGACAAGCCAGGTGGCGCGGCGGGGTCCACCCGTCTCTGCATGGATGTGCGCCAACGCGTTCGGGCCGAAGCCGTCGCGGGCGAATGCGTAGAGCATCCGGCCCGACGTCGCCGACGTCGCGAGGTGGCACCCGAACGCGGACACGATCGCGGTGAAGATGACGACCAAGCCGAACCACTGACCGACGAAGGTAGTGCCCAAGTCGCCCAACGTGTTTCCCGAACTCTGGAAGGTGTCGAGCCCCGCCTGGTCCGTGCCGAAACCGTTGATCTGGGCGAACATCACGACGACGAACAGAATGCCGGTCAGCAACAAGGTTCCCGCCAGTGCCCGCGGGATGTTACGGCCCGGGTCGTCGGTCTCCTCACCCATCGATGCGCACGCCTCGAAACCCGCCCAGGACAGGAACGCCGCGACCACGCCTGCGAGCACCGCCGAGGGGGTCACGCCGCCGCCGGAGAAGGAGAACACCGAGAAGTCGATACCCGTCGACGGCGCACCGCCTTTCGCGAAGATCACGACGACGAGGATGATCATGGCCAGGATGCCGATGCCCTCGATGACGAGCAGGATCTTGGCAAGCAGCCTGATGTCGCGGCCGGAGAGCAGGAACGAGATCACGGCCGCGATCACGACGATCGCCACCCACGGCGCCTGGTACGGGTTGTCGCTGTCGGGTTGCAGCGCGGCGATGAACGCGTTGGTGAACGCCGCGGTCAACGCGAGCGTCCCGATGGAGAAGGCCCAATAGGCGCCGAGCATCGCGAAGCCTGCGAAGAATCCGGTCCTCGGCCCGATGGTGCCGCCGACCAAACCGTATGACGACCCGGCGTGGTTGAGGTGTCTGGTCAGCCGGACGAAGCTGTAGCCGACCAGCGACACCCCGACCAGGCCGATCAGGAAGACCAGGGGGATCGACTTTCCCACGGTGCCGATGAGGCCCTGACCGTTCCCCGACATCGCCAGCGTCGGCCCGACGAGCGCGACCGAAAGTGCCAGCGCGACCCAGAACGGCAGCTGCCGCCGCGGGATCTGATCGACGTCGTTCGATGGGCCTGCCGGTGCGTCCGTGGTCATCGATGTCTCCTTTCTGTTTCTGCGCGAGGATTTGGTCAGCAGCTCCATGCCAGGCGCAGCGCCTGGGTGGTTTCGGCGGGTGGGCGGTCGCCGTAGGTGGTGATCTCGTAGCGGCGGACCGCGACCAGCCCTTCGACCACCGCGGAGGTCAGCAGGTCGGCGGCGATAGGCGAGGTCTCGAGGGCCTTGATCACCGTCTCCTGGTCGGTCTGCAGCATGGGGGGCGGGTGTGCCGCCTTCGACGGGTCCTTCGGCACTTCGGCGGGCAGGTCGAGCCCCTGGTCGATGCCGCGCAGGGCGCTCCCGATGAACGCAACGGCCGCGAGGTAGGGGTTGGCGCTGGGATCGATGAGCTTGAGCTCGATGTTGGCGCCGTGTGGGGTGCCTGGGGTGGCCGCCACCAGTCGCACGGCCGCTTCCCGGTTTTCCAGTCCCCAGCACTGCGCCGCACCCGCCCAGTTGCCGGGTTTCAGCCGTGCCGAGGACAGCACCGATCCCGCGTAGACGCCGAGAAGATCGGGCAGCGTCTGCAGCACCCCGGCGATCGCGGATGCTCCAGCCGGCCGCATGTCGTAGGGGCCGTTGCCGCCGGAGAACAGCGGCCCGTCGCCGTCGGCAAGGGACAGGTGCAGATGCGCGCCGTTGCCCGCCTCGCCCTCGAACGGCACGGGGGAGAACGAAATGCGTAGGCCGTGCCGGGCGGCGGCCCGGCCGATCACGATGCGCGTCGCCGCAACGGTGTCGGCCGCGGCGACGGGGGTGGTCGGGGCGAGAGACACCTCGAGCTGGTCGTGGCCATACTCGGTGTGGATCTGCTCGACGGGCAGACCGGCGCGCTCTGCGGCCCCGGCCAGGTCGACGAGGAACGCCGAGCGGTCCAACGACGTGCGCACACCGTAGGGCGACCACGGCTCGGTGGACGCATGGCCTGCATCGGCGGACAGCATCGTGCACTCGAGCTCGGTGCCGAGCATGGCGGTCAATCCCCTTGCGCTCAAGGCCGATTCGATGCCGGTCAACAGCGAGCGCGTGCACAGCGCCGCGGCGCCGCCCTGTTGGTCGGTGAGATCACCCGGCGCCCAGGCGATGCCGTCGTCGACCAGTCGCAGCTGGGCGGGATCGATGCGGATCCGGAGGTCGCCGTCGACCCCGATGTTCGGGGTGAAGGCGATTCCGCTGTCGACGCAGAACACGCTCCACGACGGCGAGACGCCCATGCCTGCGCGCTGAAACGCCTCGAGTCGGCGCACCGGCACGTACTTCGCGCGCGTCACGCCTGCCAGGTCGGTGATCGAACCTGCGACCAGTCCGACGCCCTCCGCGCGCAGTCCCTCGACGTCGGTGGGCAGCGGCATTGAACCTCCTCGTACGTCACGAGTGTGCGAGCCGTATATGTCATAAATGTTTCATAATCTCTAAGATCTGCGCTAGAGGATTGATTCATAAAATTTTGGCTGCCACGATCCGTCGAAAGGGTGTCGCCATGTGCCGACTGCTCGGTGTCGTCTCCGCCACGCCGATCTCGGTGACGCGGGCCGTCGGTGAGCACGTGCTGAACGACTTCGTCGCGCTGACGAAGATCCACGGCGACGGGTGGGGCATCGCGCGCGTCCGGCTGCCAGGTCAGGACCCGAAGATCGAGGTGTCGGCGGGCAGCGCTCTGGACGATCAGCGCTTCGCGGCGGCGACGCACGACCTGCGGTCGGCGGCCAGCCTGGTCCACCTGCGCTGGGCGACGACCGGGCTCGCCGTGCGGCCGGAGAACTCGCATCCCTTCCTCGCCGAGCGAATTGCCATGGCGCACAACGGTTCGATCAAGCCCATCGACCGGCTCGACGAACTGCTCACACCCGAAATCGCCGCGACGATCCGCGGCGCCACCGACAGTGAACGCTATTTCGGCCTGATCCGGCAGCACCGCGCCTCCTCACCAAGCCTGGCCGAGGCGGTCCGACGGGCCGTATCTCAGCTACGTGAGCATTTTCCCGACGCCAGCCTCAACTCGCTGATCCTCGGCGAGGATCAGCTGATCGCCGTGCACGCGCATGCCCGCAGCCAATTGCCAGACGAGGACATCGCGGAGATCACCGCGGCGGACCTGCCCGTCGAGCACCTCGAGGACTACTTCGGAATGCGCTGGGCGCGCCCAGACGAGGACAGGGTCATTGTTGCGTCGACGGGGTTCGGCGACCTCGATTGGCAACCGCTCGAGTCGGAGAGCATCACGGCCATCTCGATGTACGACCTGTCGATGGCGACGCTGCCGCTGATGACCCCCTCGACACCGTGACCGACGAGACCGTCGCGGTGCGGACGAGCTCCGCACTGCCGACGCTGAGCAAGGCCGAGCGTCGGGTCGGGCGGGCGCTGCTGGCGGACTATCCGAGCGCCGGGCTGGCCAGCGCCGCCCGACTGGCCGAACGCGCCGAGGTCAGCCCGCCTACCGTGCTCCGGTTCGCACAGTCGCTCGGCTACGACGGCTTCACCGATCTGCAGGTCGCTCTGCGTGCCGAGTTGTCGGCCCGGTCGAACGGCCCGATCACCCGGCTGCCGGACGCGCCGCCCGCCGGCGGCCTTCTCGACCGGCTCCTGCAGCAGGCGCGGGCCCAGAACGAGCGGGCCGTCGACACGCTCGCCGCGCTGCCGACCTCCGCGCTCGATGCTGCGGTCGCGCTGCTGGCGGACACCGGGCGGGCCGTGTATCTGCACGGCGGGCGCTTCTCGCATCTGCTCGCCGTGCACCTGGCCGCCCACCTCGAGCAGCTGCGGCCTGGCGTGCGGCTGCTCGCCGATCCGGACGGCAGCGACATGGGCGCGATGCTCGAATTGTCCCGCGCCGACGTCGTCGTGCTGTTCGACTATCACCGCTATCAGCGCAGTGTCGCCGACCTCGCGCTGCGGGTGCACCGGGTGGGCGCGACCGTCCTACTGATCACCGACGACCTGGCTTGCCCCGTCGCGCCCGATGCCGAGGTGGTGCTCGCCGCATCCAGCACGGTCGGCACGACGTACCAGAGCATGGCCGCGGGCTTTCTGCTCACCGAGCTGTTGATTCCGCTGGTGATGGATGCGCTCGGCGAACCGGCCCGCACGCGGATGGCGCTGTGGGAGGAGCAGCGCAGGACCGAGCTCCTGCCGTGACCAGCTACCCTTGACCAATGGCAGGTGGTACCAAACGACTGCCGCGTGCCGTCCGTGAGCAGCAGATGCTCGACGCCGCGGTACAGATGTTCTCCATCAACGGCTATCACGAGACGTCGATGGATGCCATTGCCGCGCAGGCGGAGATCTCCAAGCCGATGCTCTACCTCTACTACGGCTCCAAGGAGGAGTTGTTCGGCGCGTGCCTGGATCGCGAGCTGACCCGCTTCGTCGACACGGTGCGCGCCGAGATCGACTTCAAACAGAGCCCGAAAGATCTGCTGCGGAATGCGGTGCTGTCGTTCCTGAACTACATCGACACCAACCGCGCCTCGTGGATCGTGCTCTACACCCAGGCCACCAGCTCGCAGGCGTTCGCGCACACGGTTCGTGAGGGTCGTGACCGGATCATCGATCTGGTGGGCAGGCTGCTGCAGTCGGGCACCCGAAACCCCGAGCCGGACACCGACTTCGACATGATGGCTGTCGCTCTCGTGGGCGCCGGTGAGGCGGTTGCCAACCGTGTCAGCACGGGCGATGCCGACGTCGACGAGGCCGCCGAGCTGATGATCAACCTGTTCTGGCGGGGACTGAGGGCCGCGCCGAGCGACAAGGACGCGGCGACCGCGACGGCGACCGGCGGCTAGACCGCCTTGCCTTCAACCAGGCTTATCGGGCCCGCTGTCGGCACCACGCGCGTCATCTGAAAACCGGCCTGCTCGTACAGCTTTCGGTAGTCGTTGGCGGTCCGCTCGCGGGCGCCTGCCTGAACGAGCATCTCCATGTCTGCCCACTTGCCGATGAACTCGCGATCATGTTCCGGGATGACGAACTCGACCAGCAACAGCGTGCTGCCGACCCGCGCCGCCTTCCGGACATTGCTCAGGATCGTGACGGCTTCCGCGTCGGCCCAGTCGTGGATGACGTTCTTCATCACGTAGGCGTCACCGCCCGCAGGCACCGCGTCGAGGAACGAACCTCCCTCGACGCGTACCCTGTCCGCGACACCGTGGCGCTGCAGCAGTTCCGGTGCGCCCTCGACGACATGAGGTAGGTCGTAGAGCACACCACTCGCGCCGGGAGTCGCCGCGATGATCGCCGAAAGCAGCCTGCCATGGCCGCCACCGACGTCGATGATGGTGTGGTAGGGCGCGAAGTCATACGCGGCGACCACCGGGTCGATGGCCATCTCCGACACACTCGTCATCGCATCGTTGAAAACCGCTGCGAAGTCGGGGGTTTGGGCCAGGAAATCCCACCCGCTCATGCCGCGCAGTTTGGGCGGCACGGCCTCACCGGTCTTGACCGCGTCGAGCAGGCCGCTCCAGTGTTCGCGGTACGCGGGGTATCCGACGAACCGAGCCATGCCCGCCATCGAATTCGGCGCGTTCGACCGCAGCGTCTCGCCGAGCGCGTTGAGCGCGAAACGACCGTCGCCCCGCCGGGCGAAGATGCCATCGCTGACCAACGCCCGCATCAACCGCCCGAGCGCATCGGGGTCGGCGCCGACGCGGCGGGCCAGGTCGTCGGCAGTCAGCGGGCCGTCGGCCAGTGCGTCGGCGACCTTGAGGTCGGCGGCCACGGCGATGCCTTGCGCACGCCAGGCTCCGAGGATCATCTCCATCATGGCGGCCACCGGCGGCACGCTGCGCTGATGAACACGGCCGAGGACGTGGCGGGCCCGTTCCACGACCTGGACGAGTCTGGCGGGCGGCATCTTCTGCGCGGTCACCGCTCGACTCTAGGACAGGAAGGTGGCGCTTCCCGCATCCTGTACACGTGACGACGCGGGGACTGGTGTGGCGAAGTCTGGGCATGTTGCGTGCGGTGCGTGGCCTCATAGTGGGCTCGCTTCTTCTCGGGGTGGTCGCATCGGCGTTGCCGTATGTCTCGGCTGCGGCCTTCGGGCCGATGGTGCAGGTCATCGCGCAAGCAGGGGAACAGGGAAACCTCAGCGGGGTATGGGATCTGCGAGGTCCGCTCGTTGCCCGCGACAACGGTCTGCTCCGTTCGGTGGCGGGCTCCGTGCCGTTCGGGGTGCTGCTCGCGACATGGGCAGGCGCACTTCTGCTGACGCAATTGATGTACTTCGTCAACACCTGGGTCGGCGCAAAGGTCGACCGGACCCTTCTGGTGGACGTCCGGCAACGCGTCCACGACCACCTGCAAACGCTGTCGCTTGACTTCTTCAGCAAGTCTCGCAGCGGCGAGCTGATGCAGCGAGTGACCGTCGAACCGGCTGGAGTGCAACGCCTGTTGACGGACTGTCTGCTTCCGCCCCTGATAGACACGGTCGTACTGATCGTTGCCATCGGTTATCTACTGGCCATCTCGTGGCAGATGACGGTCGCCGCGCTTGTGCTCACACCGCTGGCCTTGATCGCCCTGAGGATCGCGGGCCGCGGTGTCCAGGCAGCCATGCGACGGGTGATGAACGCCGACCGCGCGATGGCTGCCGAGCTCGAGCAGACGATCAACGGAATAGCCGAGATCCAGACGTTCAATGCGGAGCCGCTGCGCAGCAAGCGTTTTCAGGAGGTTTCCGAGCGCTCCGCATTGAGTACGGCCAATTCGGTGGTGTGGATGCAGGCAATGGCGAACGGGTCACAGGTGTTCGTCGCACTGAGCACCGTCGTGGTGTTGCTCGTCGGTATCGCGTTCAGCGCAAGCTTCGGCCTGACCCTCGCAGGCCTGATCGTGTTTACCGGGATGGTCCCGACGATGTTCGGTGCGGCGCAGCGGGTGATGGGCGCCTACACCACGTATCACTCGGTGGCTCCGAACGCGGCGTCGACCTACGAGTTGCTCGACACCCAGCCTTCGGTCCGGGATTCCGCGGACGCGGCCGTTCTCGGCGAGGTGCACGGCAACCTGATGTTCGAGGACGTGACGTTCGGCTATGCGCCCGGCCAGCCTGTTCTCGACGGGTTGTCCTTCTCCATCGCCGAAGGCGAGACGGTGGCACTGGTTGGCGGCATCGGGTCGGGCAAATCGACGGTGTTCAATCTCCTGCTGCGGTTCCTGAATCCGCAGCAGGGCCGGATCCTCCTCGACGGCCACGACATCGACGGCGTGACCATCTCGTCGCTGCGCGATCAGGTCTCCAAACTCGCCCAATTCCCGTTCTTCACGAGGGACACGATCCGAGAGAACATCCGGCTGGCGCGGCCGGACGCCGACGATGCGGACATCGAGCAAGCGTGCAGACAAGCCCACGTGCACTCCGTCATCGTCGACCAGACGAAGATGCACGACGGCTACGAAACGGTGATGGACGTGCAGGTTCCATCGGGTGGCCAGAAGCGACTGATCGCACTGGCGCGCTGCCTGTTGCGCGCGCCGGAGGTCCTACTGCTCGACGAGCCGACCGAGAACCTCGATGCCGACGAGCGAGCAAGGCTGACCGGTGTGATCCGCGACTATGCGCGCGACCGCACCTGCATGGTCATCAGCCACGACATGGATTTCATTGCCGCAGTCGCGGATCGGATCCTGGTGCTGGAACACGGCCGCATTGCACAAGTTGGTGACCACCGCACCTTGATCGCCGAAGGCGGCCTCTACAAGCGGCTGTACGAGGCGCAAAACGTAGCGTCCTAGAGCGCCTTGACCGTGCCCTTCAGGTGGGGCTCACCCTTCTTGAGGTCGCGAAGGTTCAACTCCCAGCCGTCGGCGACGCGGTCGACGTACAGCCCTGCGCTCGCAGGCAGCACCACCGGCTTGGCGAACCGCACCGAGTACTTCACCGCATCGGGCAGCTGGCCCTCGATATTCGCCAATACCGCTGCGGCACTGAACATTCCGTGTGCGATGACGGTCGGGAAGCCGAACAGCTTTGCGGCGATGGGGTTGGTGTGGATCGGGTTATGATCCCCGCCGACGGAGGCGTAGTGGCGAATCTGCCCCGGCGTGATGCGTAGGACGGCGTTCGGTGGGCCGGGTTTGGGTTGCTTCTCCGGCGGCGGCTTCGGCTCATCCGACAGGCTCGTCTTTTGCTGGTGCAGAAACGTCGTCACCTGATGCCATGCGGTGTCGTTGCCGACCTTGATGTCGGTCACGATGTCGACCAGCAACCCCTTGCGGTGCTCGCGCAGGTTTTCCGCATGCACGGCGACGCCGACGGTGTCGGTGACCGCGATCGGGCGGTACTGGGTGATGTGGTTCTCGATGTGCACCGAACCCATTGCCGCGAAAGGGAAGTCGAATCCGGTCACCAGCGCCATCACGGTCGGGAACGTCAGCGCGAACGGGTACGTCAGCGGCACGGCGTCACCGAACCGGAGCCCGGTGACGTTGGCGTACGCGGCGACGTTGGCCGGGTCGATCGCAAGCTCGTCGACGGTCAGCGTGCGGTCGGGAAGCGAGTCGCTACGCGGGACGAACGGCAACGCTCCCGCCGCGGCACGCAGCAGGTTCTTCCACCCAGACGGCTGTGTCACGGTGCTAACCCTAGGCTCCCAGCCAGGCCTGGCCGCAGACCCGGATCGTGTTGCCGGTGACGGCGACCGACGCGGGGCTGGCGAAGTAGGCGATGGCCTCGGCGACGTCGACGGGCTTGCCGCCTTGATAGAGCGAGTTCAGCCGGCGGGCGACCTCCCTGGTGGCCAGCGGGATGGCCTCGGTCATCTTCGTCTCGATGAACCCGGGCGCGACGGCGTTGATGGTGACGCCCTTGTCGCCGAGCTTCGGGGCGAGCGCATCGGTGAGGCCGATCATGCCCGCCTTGGTGGCGGCGTAGTTCGTCTGGCCGCGGTTGCCCGCGATGCCCGCCATCGACGAAAGGCCGATGACACGGCCGCCATCGCCGAGGACCCCGCTGTCGACCAGTCCCTCGGTGAGCTGCAGCGGGGCAAGGAGATTCACCGCGACGACGGAGTCCCACCGCGACTCGTCCATGTTGGCCAGCAGCTTGTCGCGGGTGATGCCCGCGTTGTTGACCAGGACGTCGAGCCTGCCGTCGTAGTGCTCCCGCACATGCTCGGTGACGCGGTCGACGGCGTCGTCGGCGGTCACGTCGAGCGTCAGAGCGGTGCCACCCACCTTGGTCGCGGTGACGCCTAAATCATCGGACGCGCCCGCTGGGCCTTCTATGTCGATGCAGATCACCCTGGCGCCGTCGCGGGCGAACACCTCGGCGATGGTGGCGCCGATGCCGCGCGCGGCGCCGGTCACGACCGCGACCTTGCCGTCCAGCGGCTTGTCCCAGTCGGCGGGCGGCGCGCCGTCGGCCGCACCGACGCGGAACACTTGCCCGTCGACGTAGGCCGACTTGCCGGACAGGATGAACCGCATCGTCGACTCGAGCCCGGTCACAGCCGGCTTCGCGTCGGGGGAGAGATACACCAGCGACACCGTGGCGCCGCGCCGCATCTCCTTGGCCAGCGACCGGGTGAAGCCTTCCAGCGCCCGCTGCGCGATCTGCTCGTGCGGGCTGCCCGCCTCTTCTGGCGTCGTGCCGACGACCACGATCCGGCCCGACGGGCCGATGTTGCGCAGCAGCGGCGTGAAGAACTCGTAGAGTCCCCTCAAGCCCGCCGGCTCGGTGATGACGGTGGCGTCGAAGACAAGCCCGCCGAAGGAGTCGGCCCAGCGACCTCCGAGGTTGTTGGACACCACGTCGTAGTCCTCGGCCAGCGCGCTGCGCAGCGGTTCGACGACGCGGCCTTCACCACCGATGAGCAGCGAGCCGGAAAGCGGCGGATCGCCTGCCCGGTAGCGGCGCAGCGTCTCGGGCTGGGGGATGCCGAGCCGCTTGGCCAGGAAGTTTCCCGGCGCCGAATGGACGAGTTGCGAGTACAGGTCGGTAGCCACGACAGGAGAACTTACTCCAGAGTAATAAGGGTGCGTAGGATGGCCCCCATGGCTAACACCACGACCAGGCGCGTCGCCATCCTCGGCGGCAACCGCATCCCGTTCGCGCGCTCCGACGGCGCGTACGCCAACGCCTCCAACCAGGACATGTTCACCGCCACGCTCGGCGGCCTGATCGATCGCTTCGATCTGGCAGGCGAGAAGCTCGGCGCCGTCATCGGCGGCGCGGTGCTCAAGCACAGCCGTGACTTCAACCTCATGCGCGAGTGCGTGCTCGGCAGCTCGCTGTCCTCCTACACGCCCGCTTTCGACATTCAGCAGGCGTGCGGCACCGGTCTGCAGGCCACCATCGCAGCGGCCGACGGCATTGCCGCGGGCCGGTACGACGCGGCCGCCGCGGGCGGGGTCGACACCGCCTCCGACGCCCCGATCGCGTTCGGCGACGACTTCCGTCGCGTGCTGCTCGGGCTGCGCCGGTCCAAGTCCAACGTCGACCGGCTCAAGCTGGTCGGCAAGCTGCCCGCGGCGCTCGGCGTGGAGATCCCGGTGAACAGCGAACCGCGCACCGGCATGTCGATGGGTGAGCACGCCGCGGTGACCGCGAAGGAAATGGGCATCAAGCGCGTCGATCAGGACGAGTTGGCAGCGGCCAGCCACCAGAACATGGCGGCCGCCTACGACCGCGGCTTCTTCGACGATCTGGTCACCCCGTTCCTCGGGCTGTACCGGGACAACAACCTGCGTGCCGATTCCTCGGCGGAGAAGCTGGCCAAGCTCAAGCCGGTGTTCGGGGTGAAATCCGGCGACGCGACGATGACTGCGGGCAACTCGACGCCGCTTACCGACGGTGCGTCGGTGTCGCTGCTGGCCAGCGATGAGTGGGCCGAGGCGCACGGGCATCCGGTGCTGGCCTACTTCGTCGACGGTGAGACCGCGGCGGTCGACTACGTGAACGGCAAGGACGGCCTGCTGATGGCGCCGACGTACGCCGTACCGCGGCTGTTGGCGCGAAACAGCTTGAGCCTGCAGGACTTTGACTTCTACGAGATCCACGAGGCGTTCGCGTCGGTGGTGCTGGCGACGCTGTCGGCCTGGGAGTCCGAGGAGTACTGCAAGGAACGGCTCGGCTTGGACAAGGCACTGGGCACCATCGATAAATCCAAGCTGAACGTCAACGGCTCGTCACTGGCGGCGGGTCACCCGTTCGCCGCGACCGGCGGCCGGATCGTCGCGCAACTGGCCAAGCAGCTCGCCGAAAAGAAGAAGGAGACGGGCAAGCCGGTGCGCGGGTTGATCTCGATCTGTGCGGCCGGTGGGCAGGGCGTGGCCGCCATTCTCGAGGCCTGACCAGCCGGTTCCACCGGCGTGTAACGCCGCCACGGCGGCCGTCGATACACGGGATAGCTCCGTGTTGTCGTCTGACCCCCCGACCCGACGGCAACACGGGGCGACTACTTGGGCGGGTCTTTCACCGCCTTGATCGGCCCCGTCGTCGGCGGCGGCGCGAACAAACTCCCGCCGAAGCTGCCGCGAGCAGTCTGCACAGCGACCAGGCCCCACGTGCAGAGCAGGCCGGCGTAAGCGACGGCCGCGGCCACCCGAAACGCGGGTAGCCCGGTGTGGTTGGCCAGCTGCGTGGTGCCGGTGACGAAGGTGCCGACGGGAAAGGTCAGGCTCCACCACGTCAGCGCGAACGGCATGCCGCGGCGCAGGGTGCGGACGGTCAGCTGGGTGGCCAGCGCGATCCACAGCACCGCGAATCCCCACACCGGGACGCCGAACAGCACCGCGAAAACGTTCATCCCGTCGGCCAGTTCAGGCGGTACGGCCAACGCGGCGTTCGCACCGAGCAGACCTGCCGCCGTGATGCCCTGGCCGAGCGGCCCGAGCACGATCCACAGTGTCGGCACCCGCGTCGTTCCCGACGTCCCGTAGAGCGCCAGCCTGCTCCAGATCATGGCGATGATGATCAGCGCCGCAACCAGCGAAAGGCCGAACATCGCGTAGCAGCCGTAGAGCATCGTGGTGCGGCCCGTGCCAGGAGCCATGTGCGGTATCAGCATGGCGCCCGTCGCTGCCGAGACCATCGGTGGCACAACCGGCATCAGCCAGCCGCCGAACGCCGCGTCCGGCTCGACGTTGAGCTGGGTGAACATGAGGTACGGGATGGTCGCGGCGGTGAACAGCCCGCCGACGGTGCCTGCCGTCCACAACACCCAGGCCAGGTCGACCGCGATCCGCGCGCCGATCAGGTCCTTGCCGGTCAGCAGCGCACCGGCACCCACGGTCATCAGTGCCATCGGCGCGGCCCCGTAGAAGTGCGTCATCTGGGGATTGCGCACATGGCTGCGCGCGACCGTCGGATGGCGCGCCCACTGAACGGTCACCGCGACGACGAGCACCACCAGCAGCCCCGCGGCGACCACCCAGACGATGTGGGAGAACACGCGCAGCCCCGGCACGTGCACAGGGAGGGTGACACCTGCCGTCGCCACGATGCCAGTGCCCATCACCGACGCGAACCAGTTGGGCCCGAAATTCTGCAGCCGCGCCAGTTCGGTGGTCATGGCTGATCATCGTTTCACGCGCATGCTTCGGTGACTTCTCTGACGGCTGGACGCCGCCAGATTCTTCTCACGCCGCTTGGGTGTGACGGGCCAGCCCGGCCCGAAGGATGTTGCGTGCGGCATGTTCGTCTGCTGCTGCGGTGTGTGCGCAGCGTTGGCAGACGAATTCCGCTTGGGTGACGCGATTTTCAGCGGCTGCATACCCGCAGTTCTCGCAGCCATCCGAGGTGTGGCGGGGGTTGACCTCAATCCAGATGCGTCCAGCGTCTTCCGCTTTGGCGCGCAGTATCGAGACGAACTGGCCCCAGCCAGCGTCGCTGATGCTTCGGTTCAGGCCGGTCTTGGCGGCTGCTCCGTTGGGCAGGTAGTGCCCGGGATTGTCGGGATCGGCGACGGGTTTGGCCCGCCGAACCATGTTGGCGATCGCGAGATCCTCCACCACAAGAAGGTCATAGCGCTGCACGAGCATGCGAGCCTGTTTGTGATGAAAGTCCTTACGTTGGTTGGCGACCTTGCGATGCCGGGCCGCCAGCGTTTGGCGCCGGCGGTGTCGATTCTTTGAGCCGTGCTTGGCCCGGGCCAGCCGCCGCTGCGCGTCGGTCAACCGGTCACTGGCGGTGCGTGCCCAGCGCGGATTGTCCACACCAGAGCCGTCGCTGAGGGTGGCGAAGCGCGCGATGCCGACGTCGACGCCGGCCTGCACTCCGGTCGCCGGCAGCGGATTGGCCGGCACGTCATCACAGGACAGCACCAGCACCCAGCGCCGACCCGCACGTTTGACCTGGATCGTCTTCACCAGGCCTTGCGCCTGGCGGTGGAGGCGGACCCGCACCTGGCCGATGCCTTGCAGATACACCCGCTGCTGCTCGGGCAGCCAACGAGCGCCGTCACCGTCTTTGGGCCACTCCACCGAGTCGAACCGCGCCTTACCCTTGAATCGCGGATAGCCAGCCTTCTGGCCAGCCCTGACCCGGCAGAAGAACCCGTCGAAGGCCTTATTTAAACGGCGCAGGGTTGCTTGCTGGCTAGAAAACGACCACACCGCCTGATCCGGACGTGCCGATCGGATCTCGCTGAGTTGCGCGGACTGGTCGCCGTAGCGGATGCGGGTCTTGCTGTGCGCCCAGCCATCCCGACGCTCCTGCAACGCCGCGTTGTACAACTCCCGGTGCGCGTCCACACATCTTGCCAGCGCGACGTGTTGCCGCGCGGTAGGACGGAGCCGAAACACATACGACCGTCTCACGACGCCGCCGCGTCCCACCGGTGCTCGATGGAGGGGCGCGCCGTCCACTCCGCGACGGAGCCGACCCAGGCGGCAAAGGACGACGGTGACCACAACAGCTCCGCCCGATCCCGCAGATGCCCGAACTCGGCGCGCAGCACTCGCGCGGTGTGTCCTTTGTATACCCGCACCACCTGCACTGGCGCGTCGGTCGGCCCGACGCCGACGAACAGGTGCACGTGATCGGGCATGACCTCCTTGGCGACGATCTGCCAGCCGTGCCTGGCGCCGATCTGCTCCGGGAGCCGCCCGCAGCGGGCCGCTACGCACCCACCCGGAATCCGGCGCCGATACTCCGCGCACCACGCCAGATTCAGCCCCAGTGAGCACACTCCTGCCGGAGTGTGACAGAAACGACCATCCCCCATGCCACGCACCGTATGAAACGACACTGACAGAACCTACGACCATGCTAGTCACTTGCTCCGAATCCCCGAAGGCTAAAGCCGGCCGTTCCCTCGGGGCACACTGGAGGCCATGCGGATCAGCCTCAACCTCGTCAGCGCCGTCGGAGCATCGCCGATCGATTCCACAGTGGAAGCACTCGCGAAGATGCGCGACGAGGGTTTTCGCAGGGTGTGGATGGCCCAGATGCCGTACGACGGCGACCTGTTGACCGCGCTGGCGGTGGCGATGCGCGAAGTCGACGGCATCGAGGTGGGCTCCGCGGTGCTGCCGATCCAGAATCAGCACCCGATGCTGCTGGCCCAGCGTGCCCTGACGCTGAACGCGATTGCGGGTGGCCGGTTCATTCTCGGCCTCGGTATGACGCATCAGGTGGTCACCGAGGGGATGTGGGGAATTCCCTACGACAAGCCGGTGCGGCGCATGCGCGAATACCTCGACGGTCTGCAGCCGCTGCTTGCGGGCGAGGCGGTCGACGCGGTCGGCGAGACGGTCACGTCGCGAGGGGCGCTGCAGATCACCGGCGCGCCTGCGCCGGACGTGTACCTCGCCGCGCTGGGACCGCAGATGCTCAAGCTCGCGGGACGACGCACCGCGGGCACGCTGACGTGGATGTGCGGTCCCAAGACGTTGGGCGAACACATCGGCCCGGCCCTGCGTGAGGCGGCCGCGGAAGCCGGTCGGCCGGAGGGTGCCGTTCGGGTGGTGGCCGGCGTACCGATCAGCGTCACCGACGATGTCGCCGGTGCGCGTGCTCAGGCTGCCGAGCAGTTCGGGAACTACGGATTCCTACCGTCCTATCGCGCGATGCTCGACCGGGAGGGCTACGCGAACCCCGAGGACGCCGCCATCATCGGCGACGAGAAAACGGTGTCCGATCGGCTCGACGAACTAGCCGCGCTCGGCGTCGACGAGTTCTCCGCCGTCGTCTTCGACGCCTCTCCTGAAGTGCGTGAACGCACCCGTGCGCTACTGCTGCGCAAGGACTCCTGACAGGCGAAAATTACCCCTGGTGTGACCGCAGTCGCAGGCGTACAGTCGATCGCACGACGGGTTCGGGAGTGACCGATCCAAAGAGTCGGCAAGAGGTGAAAGCCGACCGCGCGAGACTAATGTGACGCACCTCGAATGTCCTCCCGAACCCGCCCTTTTATGTCTGGGTCAGGAACGCCACGATGCCCGCTGTGATGGCATCGGCGTAGCGCTGGCGGCCTTCGGCGGTTTCCATCTGGGCCGCGTCGTCGGCATTGCGCATGTTGCCGGTCTCGACGAGGACAGCGGGATACTCGGCGAGGTTGAGACCCGCGAGGTCGGCGCGCCCGTACAGCCCGTCTGAGCCGACGTACGTCGACGGTTGCAGTCCGGCGGCGGTCATGGAATCGCGCATCGTGGTGGCCAATTGGATGGCAGGCCCGCTTTGTGCGTTGTTGAGCGCCGGCGCCGAGTAGTTGACGTGGAACCCGTGCCCGGAGCCCGGTCCACCGTCGGCGTGAATGCTGACGTCGGCATCGGGCCGCATTGCATTGGCCGCCGCTGCCCGCTGGTCGACGCATGGCGCGACCGACGTGTCGTCTGCCCGTGACATCTGGGTGTGAACGCCCATCTGCTCCAGAGCGGAGCGCACACGGGTGGCGACATCCCAGTTGAAGCTGTGCTCCGAATACCCGTCGTCGGTCGAAGTTCCCGTCGTTCCACAGTCTTTCGTGTCGCCGCGGCCGTTGGTGACCTGGCTGGTCATCGACGCATCGTTGGCGCCGCCGTGGCCGGGGTCGAGGAAGACCGACATCCCCTCGATCGGCGAAGCCCATGCTGTCGCGGGCGCGACAGATGGCGCGGCCAAGGCGAGCACCACGATCGCCGCTGCAATGGTTCCGGTTCGTCGCATCACCACAAGTAAACCCGGGCGCTCTGGCCGCCGGTGCAGGTGATCCACCCCTCGCCCGTGTACTGCTGGCACTTCATCAGGAAGTCGGAGCCCTGGCATTCCGCGCCGGGCACGATGGCGCAGTCGACGGCGCCAGGCGCCGACACCGACCGCGGCAACGGGCTTGCATTGCCGTACTGGTCCCAGTAGGCCCTCAGCACGCTGTCGGTGAAGAAGCAGGACGTCTCGGGTGTGCCCCTGCCTGCGTGCGTGCCGAAGCCGTCGCGGGCGGGCAACGCGAACCCCTGGTCGCATGACTGATGAAGCTTGCTCTGGTCAGGTCCGGTCACTATCGGTGCACCATTGCTGGAAGCGGGATTGGTGTCCGTACTCGAATCATCCTGCACCAGAAGAACTATCAATGCACCGATGCCGCTCAGCACCAGCACTGCCGCCGTGACCACGGCTGGTAGCACCCACTTCCTCTGTCGGACAACAGGTTCCCTTCCCGCTTCGCGTGATAGCGGGTTCGTCGGCCCCGTGGTCGGCGCTGTCGGCGTCGCGGTGACGACGGTCGAATGGCCGCCGGCCAGTGCCCGCTGTGCCCCGCGGCCGAGCGCGCCCGCCGTTCCATAACGGTCGTCGGGGTCCTTGGCCATGCCGCGCGCGACGACGTCGTCGAAGGCGACAGGGACCCGCGGATTGGCCTCGCTCGGCCGCGGTGGTGGCAACGTGATGTGTGCCGCGAGCAGATGCTCGAGACTGTCACCGGCGAAGGGCATCTCGCCGGTCAGCGACTCGTACAACACCCCGGCCAGCGCGTAGACGTCGACCGCGGAGGTGGCCGGCTTGTCGGTGAACCGTTCGGGCGCCATGTAGTTCAACGTGCCGATCTTCGTACCCGCCCCCGTGAGCCGGGTATCGCCGGTCGTCTCGGCAATCCCGAAATCGACCAGGTACGCGAAATCGGCGGGCGTGACGATGATGTTCTGCGGCTTGATATCTCGATGAACGAGTCCCTCGGCATGTGCCGCATCGAGCGCGGCAGCGACCTGGCCGACGATGTTGACCGCGCGCGACGGCGCCAGCGGGCCGGCGGCGAGCAACTCGGTAAGCGTCTGTCCCTGTACGAGCCGCATGTCGATGTAGAGATGACCGTCGATCTCACCCCAGTCGTGGATCGGGATCACGTGCGGCTCCTGCAGGATCGCCGCCGCACGTGACTCCCTCTGGAACCGGGTTCGGAAGTTCTGGTCGTGGGAGTATTCGTCGGCCAGGATCTTCAGTGCGACAGTGCGTCCCTTGTCGACGTCGTAGGCCTCGTACACCTCGCCCATCCCGCCCTTGCCGAGCAAGCGCGAGATGGTGTACTTCCCGAAGGTCGTACCGACGCGCGAATCCACCCAGGCAGTATCCCGCGTCAGGCCAGCAGCGGTGCCAATTCGCTGCGGGGCACCAAGATCTGGCGTGGACCCGTGTTGTCCGCAGCCATCAACTGGCCCTCGCCGAAGAAGAAAATCACTGCGTCATCGGTGAGCGCGAAGTTGCGGAAATCCGACGGCAACAGCTTGTTCGTCGGGCGGTCGTACAGGTCGGCCACCTTCGGCCCCAGCGCCGACACCACATCGGCGTCTGGCTTGAACAGCGTGTCGAGCGTGACCGGGGCCTGCTTGGCTAGGTCAAAGGTGAACGTCTCGAACACCGTTTCGGGATGGGCCTGATGGGCGGCGCCGGTGTCGTTGTCGAGCGTCAGCACCAGGCTCTTGGTGGCCGGCTGTGCCGACTGGTACGTCTTCCCGTGCACGTCGTACATGTACTGCCGGTCGGGCCCGTCATGGCCGAACCGAGCGATCCAGTCGAGGAAGTATCCGCGGTCGGCGTTCACGAAGTCCGACACCGACTTCATATCCGGATAGTCCAGCGGGTAGGTGATATCGATTGTGTACTGGGCGGTTTCGCTGTGATCGTGGAACGCGCCGTCCGCCGCGGCAGGACCGCTGTCCATCGGATGGATCTGCAGTTCACAGGTGTCGATGTCGACGGGGACCGTGATCGCCTTCGTCGTGTCCGGCGCGGTCACCTGCAGATCGGTGTAGGTCGGGCGCGTGTGGTTCTGATCGTTTCTGTCGACGGCGACCCCCTCGACGACTGCCCTGCCTGGTGTGGTGGCCGTGATCGGGATCGTGGGCGGCACATCGGGATCGCGGAGTCCGCCCATGCACCCCGCCATAGTGCGGGTGGCGTGAATGAGCGGACCGCCGGCCCCGGAGTCGACGCCGGGATAGCCGGTCAGCGAGCACTCCTGCGCACCGGGCGCCAGGCTGAACATCAGGACGATCTCGCGGTGCCCTGACGCGGCCTGCTGCCCGCCGTTGGTCACCTGCACCTGACCGTCCGAGCATGGCGCTGGGGCGTCCAGCCGATTGATCGCCGTCCGGGCGAATTGCTCGAGTTGGTCGCATGGTTGGGCGCCGAGGCCCCTGGCCTCGAACAGCCGATTGCCGTCGAGCAGGACCACCACCTCGTTGTATCGGCTGTCCTGGGTGCCGTCAAGGTCGGTGACGCATCGGGCCGCGAGGCCGAGACCGTTTATCGCGGTGGTGTTTTCGCCGAAATAATTCGAGTACTCGGCGGCGGCATCGATCGGGAAGGCTCCTGCCACGGACAGCATGGTGGATACGGCGGTGCGGCCGGGGCTGCGGTAGATGCAATGCGGCTCGACCGAACCGGGCGGCACGAAGCCGTCGGTCTCGATCGTGCCCGCTATCCCGAAGATGTCGGCGACCTCTGTGGTGGTCACCCAGTCACAGGGCCGGAACTGTTCGAGGGTGGTCGGCTCAGCGTGAACGGTCGGCGTGATCGCGACGGTCGTCGTGGCCACGGCCGACGCGATGAGCGTCAGTGTCGAGATCTTCATGCCGCAAAGGCTGCGCGAATGGTCTTGGCGAATCCTTGGCGACGATGGCAAGCCCGTCGAGGGACCAGATCGTCAGGTAGGCAAGCCCGAAGAATGCGGCGACGGCGAGGGCCACCCCGGTCGATTGCACGTAGGCCAACGGAGAGCGCACCCATTCGATTGTCTGTGCCATCACGAGGTTCGGCTGCCTGACCAGATCCCAGGAGTTCCACCGCTGAAAGCGTCCGATGACGACGCCGATCGCACATAACCCGACCGAGACGACGACCGCCGTCCACCCGAACACCGGACCGAACTCCCGCTCGATTCGCATGTGCACCAAGCGCATCGACACCACACCGAGCAGAATGCCCGTCCACGCCGCGAATCCGTACTGCAGGACGTGGCGCCAGAGTTCGACGCCCTCCCCGAGGTGGACGAGGTCGGTCACCAGATAGGGCGCATTGGGCAGGAAAGCCAGCCAGCCCAGACCGAGCGGAATGAGCCAGATGCGACGGCCCGCCGTGGCGAACCATACGGCGAAGAGCACCGGGATCCACGCGAGGATCAGATTCCAGACCAGGAACCGAGTGGGGTAGTGAAGCGGCGTCGCCGGATCGGTGATGCCGAGCAGGACCGTGAGCGCGGTCGTCGCCACCAGGGAGACGAACAGGACGATGACGCGGACGGTGCTCATCGGATCAGTCTGCCGAACCGCGCAAAAGGCCCCCGGGGAAGAGTCCCGGGGGCCTTTTGGTTCGAAGCGGCGAAAGAAGGCTTTAGAAGGCCGCCTCGTCTAGTTCCATGATCTCGTTGTCGACGGTGTCGATCACCTGTCGCGTGCTGGTGAGTAGCGGCAGCATGTTCTTGGCGAAGAACGACGCCACCGCGACCTTGCCCTCGTAGAAGGCGCGGTCGTCACCGCTGGCACCCGCGTCGAGCGCCTCGATCGCCACGGCGGCCTGCCGCTGCAGCAGCCAGCCGATGACCAGGTCGCCGACGCTCATCAGGAAGCGCACAGAACCCAGGCCGACCTTGTACAGGTTCTCGGGGTTCTCCTGCGCCGACATCAGGTAGCCGGTCAGCGTGGCGGCCATGCCCTGCACATCCTCCAGCGCGGTCGCCAGCAGCACCCGCTCGGCCTTCAGCCGACCGTTGCCGGACTCGCTCTTGACGAACTGCTCGATCTGCCCGGCCACGTGCGCCAGCGCCACACCCTTGTCGCGGACGATCTTGCGGAAGAAGAAGTCCTGCGCCTGGATGGCCGTGGTGCCCTCGTACAGCGAGTCGATCTTGGCGTCGCGGATGTACTGCTCGATCGGGTAGTCCTGCAGGAAGCCGGAGCCACCGAAGGTCTGCAGGCTCTCGGTCAGCTTGGCGTAGGCCTGCTCGGAGCCGACACCCTTGACGATCGGCAGCATCAGGTCGTTGACCTTTACCGCCAACTCGGCGTCGACACCCTGCACCGCCTGCGCCACCGCGGCGTCCTGGTAGGTGCTGGTGAAGAGGTACAGCGCGCGAAGCCCTTCGGCGTACGCCTTCTGGGTCATCAGGCTGCGACGCACGTCGGGGTGATGCGTGATCGTCACGCGCGGCGCGGTCTTGTCGGTCATCTGGGTCATGTCGGCGCCCTGCACGCGGTTCTTCGCGTAGTCGAGCGCATTCAGGTAACCGGTCGACAGGGTCGCGATGGCCTTGGTGCCAACCATCATTCGGGCCTGCTCGATGACGTCGAACATCTGCGCGATGCCCTCGTGGGTCTCGCCGACCAGCCAGCCCTTGGCGGGCTTGTCGTGCTGGCCCAGCGACAGCTCGCACGTCGCCGAAACCTTCAGGCCCATCTTGTGCTCGACGTTGGTGACGTACACACCGTTGCGCTCGCCGATTTCACCGGTCTCGAAGTCGAAGAGGAATTTCGGCACGAAGAACAGCGACAGACCCTTGGTGCCTGGGCCTGCGCCCTCGGGGCGGGCCAGCACCAGGTGGAAGATGTTTTCGAACAGGTCGCCGGAGTCACCCGAGGTGATGAAGCGCTTCACGCCGTCGATGTGCCACGAGCCGTCGTCCTGCTTGACGGCCTTGGTGCGGCCTGCGCCGACGTCGGAACCGGCATCGGGCTCGGTGAGCACCATCGTGGAGCCCCAGCCGCGCTCGGCGGCGATCGTGGCCCACTTCTTCTGCTCATCGGTGCCGAGGTGGTAGACGATGTTGGCGAAGCCGGCGCCGCCGCCGTACATCCACACGGCCGGGTTGGCGCCGAGGATGTGCTCGTGCAGTGCCCACATGAGCGCCTTGGGCGCGGGCACGCCGCCGAGTTCCTCATCCAGACCAACGCGATCCCAGCCACCGTCGAGCATGGCTCGCACGGACTTCTTGAACGGCTCGGGCAGCGTCACCGTGAAGGTTTTGGGATCAAACGTCGGGGGGTTGCGGTCGCTGTCGGCGAACGATTCGGCGATTGGCCCCTCGGCCAGCCGGGCGATCTCGCCGAGCATTTCCTTGGCGGTGTCGGCATCCAGATCGGCGTACTCGCCCTCACCGAGGGCCTTGTCCAGGCCCAACACCTCGAACAGGTTGAATACCTGGTCACGAACATTGCTCTTGTAGTGGCTCACGTTTCCTCCTCGATGAGAATGCCACCTGCGGTTGGGTACTTATGGCTAAGTTACCCACCAGTAACTGCGCCTCAATATACCGCCCGGTAACTTCAACGCAAAGCCTCCGCGAGCAATTTCCATCAGCTAAGTAACCCAGCGGTTGATTGGGCGGCGTTTCACCGGCCAAAACGTCGAGTGACATGGGGATTCGGCCGCATGTGATACCTGCCACAGGCGAGTCACACGCACCACTAAGGTGAACGCATGCAACAGCGGCTAGCGGTGTGGGGAACGGGCAACATGGGGTCGACGGCCATCCGATCGGCGCTGGCTTTTCCCGGCCTTGCACTCTCCGGGATCATCACCTCTTCCGAGTCCAAAGCCGGCATGGATGCCGCCGAGTTCGTCGGCCTCGACAGCCCGACCGGAGTGGTGGCGACGACGGACGTCGACGCCGTGCTTGCCGACTGCGACGCCGTCGCCTACATGGCGTCGGGCGATATCCGGCCCGAGGAGGCCGTCAACGACATCGAGCGGTGCATGCGCGCGGGCAACCACGTCGTCACGCCGTCGCTGTACTCGCTCTACGACCCGCGTTCGGCACCGCCCGAATGGGTCGAGCGCCTCACCGCGGCCGCCGAGGAAGGCGGCTCGACGCTGCTCGTCAGCGGGGTCGACCCCGGTTGGGGCAACGACGCGCTCGCGGTGACCGCCGCCGGCCTGTGCACCCGGATCCGGTCCATCCACTGCCAGGAGATCTTCGACTACTCGACCTACAACCAGCCGCACGCGGTCAAGGTGCTGTGCGGGTTCGGCGGTTCCATGGACGAGGTCCCGATGATGCTGTTGCCGTCGATCCCGACGATGGTGTGGGGCGGCAACATCCGGCTGATCGGCCGCGGCCTTGGCATGGAGATCGAGGAGATCACCGAAGAGGTCGAGCGTCTTCCGCTCGCGACATCGGTGGACACCGTGATGGGGCGCTTCGAGAAGGGCACGCAGGGCGCCTTCTGGTTGAAGGTGATCGGAAAGTCGGGCGGCCGCGAGCGGATCGTCATCGACCACATCACCCGCATCCACCCGTCATGCGCACCGGACTGGCCTCAGCCGGACCAGGGCGCGGGCGACCATCGCGTCATCGTGCACGGTGATCCCGAGCTCACACTGGTCAGTCGCGCCGACGTGCCGGGGGGGACGAGGGCCGACGGCGGAAACACCACGGCCGCCAACCGCCTGCTCGGTGCGATCGGATGGCTGGCGACGCAGAAGCCGGGCATCTACGACGGCCTCGACGTACCCCTGCACCCGCTGCTGCCACCCGAGGTGGAAGCACAGCGGTGGGCGAGCGACTAAGTGTCGCTCGCGACCGACTCCGGCTCGTCCGACCGTGATACCGGTTCGGATTCCGTTACGGCTTGCGCCTCCTCCGGCTGCGAGTCCGACTCGGGCAGCTGACCCACGAGATACTCGGCGAGCCCCCCGATGGTCGGATAGTCGAATACCGCGGTCGCGTTGATGGTGAACGCTCCGCCGAACTGACTGTGCAACCGGTTGCGGAGTTCGATCGCCATCAGCGAATCCGTGCCAAGGTCCAGGAACCGACTGGCTGCGGCGGGTGGCTGCGCGAGCCGCAGGAAGTTCTGCACTTCGCGCTGAAGGAATTCGGTCACGAACCCGGCGCGCTGTGGCACCGGTATCTCCTGCAGCTGCCGAAGCAACTCGCTGTCACCGACGACCTCCCCGACTGCACTCGGCAACACCTGGTCGAGAATCGGAGGGCGAGAAGCGCCCAACAACTTCGCCGCCCGTTGCCAGTTGGCCTTGATTACGGTCGCCTGCCCGGTGCCGTTCGCGACGACCTCGGCGAGTGCGCTGAGCGCGGCCGAGGGCTCCAGCGGCAAGAGGCCCTGCGCACCGAGATTGGCGCGCGCGGCCTCCGAAGAAGCCATCCCACCGTCGGCCCATGGACCGAAGTTGATGCCCGTGGCGGGCAGACCCTGCGCCCTCCTCTGCGCGACGAGGCCGTCGAGCAGCCCATTGGCAGTCGCGTAGTTGGATTGACCGGGTGAGCCGAACAAACTGGCCACCGAGGACGACACGATGAAGAAGTCCAGATCGTCGCCCTTCGTCAAACGATCCAAGTGGCAGGCACCGAATGCCTTGGGCGCCAAGGTCGTTCGGAATCGCTCCAGGCTCTGCTGCGACAGCAGCGCATCGTCGAGCACGCCGGCCAGATGCACGACCCCGGCGAGCGGCGGCAACTCCGCACGGATTCGGTCCAGTAGTTCGGCGACCTCGGACTCGTCGCCGACGTCGGCCGCGAAGGTGTGGATGCGGCACCGCGAGCGCTCGACGATCTCCTCGATTACCCGTTGCGCGTCCTCATCGGGCGCGCGTCGACTGGTCAACACGATGTCACCCGCACCGAGTTGGGCCAGATACGACGCCGTGCGCAGACCGATCGCTCCGACTCCGCCGGTGATCAGGTAGCTCCGATCGGCCTGCGGCTGCAGCGGGTTCGGTATCTGGCACACGATCTTCCCGATGTGCCGCGCCTGCTGCATACGGCGGAACGCGGCTCTCGCCTCCGTCAGCGGGTAGATCTCGGCGGGCAGAGGTGTCCACTCGCCGGTGGCCAACCCGGCCGACACCTCGTTCAACAAACGCTTGATGTGATCGGGGTTCTGCAGGGTGGTTACATCCAGCGCCACGATCTCGTAGGCGATGTCTGGACGGGCCGCCGCCATCTGCTCCGGCGTCCAGATGTCGCGTTTGGCGATCTCGGCGAAACGGCCGTTCTGGGCGGTGGCCCGCACGGTCGCTTCGAGAAATCCCTCGTTGGTCAGGCTGTTGAGCACGACGTCGACGCCCTCGCCGTCGGTGTCGGCAAGGATTTCGTCGGCGAAATCCGTAGTGCGCGAGTCGTAAACGTATTTCACACCCATTTTGCGCAGCGTCGCGCGTTTGTAGGTGCTGGCGGTCGCGAAGACGACGGCGCCGTGCTGCTGTGCCATTTGGATCGCGGCAAGGCCGACGCCGCCGCTGGCGGCATGAATGAGCACCCGGTCACCGGGCTGCAACTGCGCCCAGTCGAACGCGAGTCGCGCTGTGAGTGCCGCAGCGGGAATGGTGGCCGCCGCAACCGCGCTCACTCCGTCGGGCACCGGCGCCAGCAGTTGCGCAGGCACATTGAACCGGCTGGAGAATGCGCCTTGCATGAAGCCGTAGACGCGCTGGCCGACCTCGAGTCCCGTGACGCCGCTGCCCAACTGGGTGACGATGCCTGCGAAGTCCCCGCCAATCGGCCCCGGATCACCCGGGTAGAGACCGAGCACGTTTAGCACATCGCGGAAGTTCAGACCCGCGGCGGCCACCCGAACCTGAACGTACCCCTCGTCCGGTGGCGGCACGTCCGACGCGATCAGACGCAGGTTGTCGATCGCGCCGCGTTCGGTTGGCGCCAGGACGTAGTCGCTCGAGCGCGGTACCGCGAGATGACCGCTGCGCGCCCAATGCAGCAAGCGCGAAACCAGCAATTTTCCTTGCCGCAGTGCGAGTTCCGGCTCATCGACCGGTGTGGCGAGCAGATTCGCCAGTAGCTGCACCGCCTCATCCGACCCGTCGGAATCGACCAGTTTGCAGCGCAGGGCCGGTTCCTCGTTGACGGTGGTGCGCCCGAATCCCCATAGCGCTGCCTGCACGGGGTCGACCGGCTCGCCGGACTCGGTCGCCACGGCGTGCTCGGTGATGATCCAGAGACCATTCGGAAGTTTCACGCTGCCGGTTTGTGAGCCGCCTTGCACGGTGTGCACGGCACTGAGGAGGTTTGTGATCTCGGCCTCGAGACGCGCGGCGATATCCGCGCTCGACTCCTTTGCGCCGGGCGCCGCGCTGCGCCAGACGACGCCGGAGAACGGCAGACCGCGCTCGTGAGCCTGTGCCAACACCTGTCCTAAGGGCTCCGAATCTGACGTCCGGTCGAACGGGATGCAGCCCGGGACATTGGCCGCCAGTTCATCGAACCCGGCAACCAGCCAGGTGCCGTTCGCGCCTCCGGCGTCGTCACTCGCCGCAGGCGGCGGCACCTCTTGCCAACCAAGTGTGTACAGCAGCCTGGTGGTGTCGCCACCGAGCCCGCGCAACAACGCCTCGCGCGGCGCGCGTTTGACCGTGAACTCGCGAATCCCACCAAGCTGGCGGCCATCCCTGTCGACGAAATCGAGATCGAAGACTTGCGTTTCGCTGTCGAGGGCGCTGGTGTGCCATTTCGCGCGGCAGTAGAACCGCCGAGGCATCTTTTCAGCAAGCATCACCTGTCCGTAGCGCAGCGGCAGGAACAGATCGTTCACGCCCTGTTCGGCGGCGAGAAGTGCAGGGAACGCCGGGAAGGCGACTCCGGTGCACAGGTCCATCAGCACCGGATGCATCGGCTCGGAACCAAGGTGCTCGGCGAGCTCTTCGCCGACGATGATGTCGCCGATCGCCTCGCCCTCGCCGAGCCACAGCGACTTCAGAGAACCGGACCAGTTGGGACCCCACGCCAGCTCCATGTCGGCGAAGGTCTCGAACAGCTCCTGCGGACGCATGCGGTTCAACCGCTCGATCACCGTGTCGACGGCTTCGGAAGGCTCGGGTGACGTCTCGTCGTCCACGCCGGTGACAACGGTGCCATCGGCGTTCAACGCCCATTCGGCATCGCGGACACCGTATGGGCGGCTGTGCACCCGGAAGCCCGATTCGCCGCTCTCCGAGAGCGGAGACAACGTCAGCTGCACCTCGCGAGAACTCTTCTCGGGCAGGATGATCGGCTCGTAGAAGAAGACGTCTTTCACCCGCGCTGGTGCACCGACTGCGGCCAAGGCCATTGCTGCATACGTCGCCCCGGGGACGACAACGGTGCCGTAGATGACGTGGTCGGAAAGCCACGGCTGCGATTTGACGGACAACCTGCTGGTGTAGACGGAGTCACCCGACGCCAGATCCTTTGCGCTACCCAGGATCCCGGACACCGCGGGACCGTCGATGGCGATGCCGGACGCCTTGGGCCAGAAGCGACGCCGCTGGAACGGATAGGTGGGCAATTCGAGCCTGCGGCGGGGCTGACGGTGCAGTGCAGCGAAATCGGGTCGGTGACCGCCGACGTAGGCCGCGGCCAGCGCGTCGGCGATCTGGCGGCGGTCGCCGACGCCCTTGCGCATCGAGACGATCGCCCGCGGCGCGGCCAAGTGCTCCGGCCAGACCTGCACGGCAGCCCCGGTCAACACCGGTTGCGGACCGATCTCCATCAACACCGAGCATCCCAGCGCCGCCACGGTGCGCACACTTTCGGCGAACTGCACCGGCTGGCGGGAATGCCGCCGCCAGTATTGAGCATCGAGCGGGGTTTGGGCGGTGAGCACGGCGCCGGTGCGGTTGCAGACCAGCGGCAACGTCGGGACGGCGAACTGCAACTGCGCTGCGTACGACTCGAATTCATCGAGCACCGGATCCAGCAGTTCCGAGTGGAAGGCGTGGCTGGTCTGCAGCCAGGTGCAGCGGATCGCCTCGTCTTCGAACGCGGCGACTATCCGCTCCAGATCCTCACCGGGACCCGAGAGGACTGTGTTGGGTCCGTTGTAGGCGCCGACCGACACTCGTGGGAATTCACCTGCGATCTCTTCGACGTGCTCGGCGTCGGTGAACACCGCCACCATTCGCCCGCCTTCTGGCAGGCTGCCGAACAGCCTGCCGCGCTCGGCCATCAGCCGTGCGCCGTCGGTGAGGCTGAAGACTCCGGCCACACATGCCGCCGCGTACTGGCCGACGCTGTGCCCGAGCACCACGTCGGGCTCGATGCCCCAGGACTGCCAGAGCCGGGCAAGACCCATCTCGACGGCGAAGAGTGCCGGTTGCGCAAATGACGTGTGCCGCAACGTTTCTCCGGTATCGCGACCGGTTTCGCGATCGGTGGCGAACAGTACCTCCAGCAGTGGACGCGGCAGGATGTCGTCGACGGCTTCCGCGCAACGTGTCACCGTTTCGGCGAAAACCGGCTCGGCGTCGAACAATTCACGCGCCATCCCGGGATACTGGCTGCCCTGCCCCGTGAACAACCACGCCGTCGTCGGGTGGTGCGTGTGCTCGCCGCGTACGACGCCGGGACGCAGGCGATTTTCGGCCAACTCGGCCAGGCCGTCGCGCGCACCCTCGACAGAATCCACGACCAGCGCGGCGCGATGCTCGAAGTGCGATCGGCCCGTTCCAGCGGTGAGGCACACGTCGGCGAGGTCGACATCCTGGTGGACGGTCAGCCAGTCCTCATAACGCTGCGCTAACGCCACCAGTGCTTCCGGTGTCCGCGCGGACAGCGCCAGCACGTTGACGGGCTGCTCTTGAGTGACCGACTCCTCGGTCACCGCTTGGGCGGGCGCCTCCTCGATCAGCACGTGTGCGTTCGTGCCGGTGAACCCGAAGGAACTCACCCCGGCGCGCCGCGGCCTGCCGTTGGCCTGCCACGGAATCGCCTTGTCCACGACCCGCACCGGCAGCGAGTCCCACGGGATATGCGGAGACGGCTTCTCGAAGTGCAGGCTCTGCGGCAGCACCTCATGCTGCAGCGACAACACGACTTTGATCAGGCCTGCAGCCCCCGATGCCGACTCGAGGTGACCGATGTTGGACTTCACCGATCCCATCAGCAACGGTCGGTCCGCGTCGCGCGAGCCACCGTAGGCGGCCGCGGCCGCCTGCACCTCGATCGGATCACCCAGCGGGGTGCCCGTCCCGTGCGCCTCGAGGTAGTCGACATCCCCGCCTGCCAGACCGGCGCGAGCCAGCGCCGCCCCGATAAGCCGTTGCTGTGCACCACCGTTGGGCACCGTCAAACCACTGGACGCGCCGTCCTGGTTGACCGCGCTGCTCGGAATGACCGCGCAGACTCGATCGCCGTCGCGCACGGCGTCGCTCAGCCGTTTGAGCACGAGGATTCCGCAGCCTTCACTGCGCACGTAGCCGTCGGCGGATGCGTCGAACGTCTTGCATCGCCCGACCGGCGAAAGCATCCTGGCGCGGGAGGCGGCGATCACCGTCACCGGGCTCAGCAAGACGTTGACGCCGCCGGCCATCGCCAAGTCGCAGTCACCGGAGTGCAGAGCCTGGCAGGCCTGGTGCACGGCCACCAGCGCCGAGCTGCATGCGGTATCGACCGCCACGGCCGGGCCTTCGAGTCCCAGCGCGAAGGCGACCCGACCGGAGATGGCGTTGAGCGCGTTGCCGGTGATGAAGTAGGGCTCGATCTTGTCGATCGACTCCGAGGACAGCAGATGCGCATACTCGTTGGCGCCCACCCCGACGAAGATGCCGGTTCGGCTGCCGCGCAACGCCCCTGGCGAAAGCCCTGCGCGTTCCAAGCCCTCCCATGCCGTTTCGAGCACCAGCCGCTGCTGGGGCTCGATCCAGACCGCCTCGCGCGGGGAGATGCCGAAGAATTCGGGATCGAATCCATCGATTCCGTCGAGGAATCCACCGAAGCGTGTGTAGGTCTTGCCCGGAGTCTCTGGATCCGGGTCGTAGAACTCGTCGATGTCGAATCGGTCCTCAGGCACTTCCCGGATCGCGTCGACACCGCCGGACAGCACCTCCCAGAAAGCCTCTGGGTCGGGCGCGCCAGGGAATCGGCACGACACCGCGACGATCGCGATCGGTTCGTCCGTACGAGTCGTCACCGCTGACGCCTGCTGAGTCCCCGATGTGTCGGACGCCTGCTCGCTGAGCCCGAGCACCTCGCCGAGCAGGTAGTCGGCCGCATCGGACAGTCGGGGGTGATCCATCACCAGGGTGACCGGAATCTCGCGGCCCACTCCTTGTTCGATGCGGCGCCGCAGTTCGACCGCCATCAACGAATCCATGCCGAGGTCGAAGAACCCCGCTTCCTCGTGGATCTCCGCGGCATCGACACGCGTCACCTCTGCCACCGCGTCGCGCAGGTAATCCGTCAGAAGCTTCTTGCGCTGTTGCACCGGGGCATCGGTGAGTCGCTCGACGAACGGGGTCTTCCCGGACGGCGTCGGTGCCTGCGCCGTCTCGGGCACCTCACGTTCCAGCTCCGCCAGGAATGCTCGCCTACCCGCCTGCTGGTACAGCGGCAGGAATGTTGCCCAGTCAATCCTGGCCACGATTCCTTGTGTGGGCGTCTGTGCCGAAGAGGCCGCCACGACATCGGCCAGACCCGCTAGTGCATCGCCAGGCGACAAGGCCCGAACGCCTCGCTTCTCCAGTTGCGCACGGGATTCCGCATCGGCCATGCCCGCAGACCAAGGACCGAAATTGACACTGATTGCAGGGGTGCCCTGCTCGCGCATGCACCAGGTCATCCCGTCGAGGAAGGCGTTGGCGGCGCCGTAGGCGGTCTGACCGAATCCGCCCCATACCGAGGCGATCGATGAGGTGCTGATGAAGAAGTCAAGATGAAGGTCAGCGGCTGCCTCACTCAAATACCAGGCACCCCAAACCTTCCCGGCGAAGACGCGATCCACTTCGGCGTCGTCCAGGTCGCTCAGTGGGGTGGTGCCGATCTCGCCCGCCGCATGGACGATGCCGGCCAGCGGCGGTAGCTCGGTCTGCACGGTCGCGAACAGGCGTGCGACGTCGTGGGCGTCGGCGACGTCGGCAGCGATGACGCGGAACTCGCAGCCGTGCTGCTCGCCCAATGCGTCGATGCGCTGTTGTGCGGCATCGCTTGGCACGCGTCGGCTGGTCAGCACCAGGTGCTTGGCGCCGTGCGCGGCCAGGTATCCGGCGATCTCCAACCCGATCGAACCCAGTCCTCCGGTCACCAAATACGTTGCGTCATCACGTAGTTCCAGCGGTGCAGCGCTCGGCGGCCCAGCCCGCCTGACCAGCCGCGGGACGTACAGCGCCTGATCCCGTATCGCGATTTGGTCTTCACCGCGCTGCTGCGCGACCACCTGGTTGATGAAGCGCGACCACTCGTCGGCAGTGCCGGCACCCAGATCCGCCAGTCCGCCCCAGACCTGCGGAAGCTCCAGCGAGGCGGCGCGACCGAATCCCCAGAGGCAACTCTGATCCGGCGACACAGTGTCCGCGTCGGTGACTCGCTGCGCGCCACGGGTCACCACCCAGATGGGCCTGCGCAGTTCCGCGGCAACCGCTGCGCGGAAGAGCCGCCGCGTTCCAGCCAGGACGTGGTGTTGCATCCGCAGCAGTGACCGCATCGACGGTGCGGTTCTCGGAGTCGATCGCCGCGACATGCACGATACGCAGCGTCGGATCGTCCGCTGCCGCAGCGCGCAGGGCGTCGGCAAGCTGTTCGGTGTCCGCGTCGGACACCGGCAACCCGAGGATCCGATGCCGCTGCCCACGCGCGGTGAGCGCGTCGACCAACGGCTGAACCGCTGGTGAATCATCACCGATGAGGAGCCAGGTGGATTCGTCTACGGCTTGCGCAGCCGAGGCTGCGGTGGGGGATTTGTCCCAGCGAATCTCGTAGCGGTCATCGGCGATGGATTGAGTTGTGCGTTGTTGGTTGTGTTGTGCCGCAAGCTTGGTCAGCACATTCAGGGTCTGATTGTCGCCGCTCGCACCGTCAAGTAGGGCCGCGAGTTCTTCGATCCGACCGTCCTCGAGAAGACGGACGGCTTCGGTACGCGGCCCGCCGAGGTGCTGCTGTTGGTTCGGGACCTCCCGGTTGTCGCTGTACCAGTACTGGCGATGTTCGAACGGATACGTGGGTAGGTCGAGCTTTCGCGCGTTCGCCCGTCGGAGCTTGCCGAAGTCGGGCAGGTGGCCCAGGACGTAGGCGTCGGCGACGGCTTCGGTGATCTGTCGGTGGTCGGCGGTGTTTCGGCGCAAGGACGCGATCGCCCGTGGTGCGGTGGCCGGGTCGGGCCATGCCCGCAGGGCGGCGGCGGTGAGCACCGGTTGTGGGCCGATCTCGAGCAACACCTTGCAACTCAGATCTGCGAGGGTGTGCACGCTCTTGGCGAATTCGACCGGTTGGCGCGCATGACGGCGCCAATAGGCGCCATCGAGTTTCACGCTCCTGCCGAGCGCGGTGCCGGTGCGATTGTCGATGAGAATCCGTTGTGGCGTATCGAAATTGAACTGCTGCGCGTACGACTCGAATTCGTCGAGGATCGGGTCCAGCAGTTCCGAGTGGAACGCGTGGCTGGTGTCCAGCCAGTCACACCGGACACCGTCGGCCTCCAGGCCGGCCACCGCATTTTCAAGATCCTGAGCGGGTCCCGAAAGGACGGTGTTGGCACCGTTGTAGGCGGCAACCGACAGGCTGGGGAACTCGTCGGTGAGGCTCTCGACACGCTCGGCTGCGGTGAACACCGCGACCATCCGACCGCCGGCAGGCAGGCTGCCGAAGAGGCGGCCGCGCTCGGCCATCAGCAGCGCGCCGTCGGTGAGGCTGAACACGCCCGCGACGCAGGCCGCCGAATACTGGCCGACGCTGTGGCCCAGCACCACATCGGGTTCGAAGCCCCAGGACTGCCAGAGGCGAGCCAGCCCCATCTCCACCGCGAACAAGGCGGGCTGAGCGTAGGAGGTGTGCCGCAGCGCTTCCTCGCCGTCCGGGCCGTCGGTATCGAAGATAATCTCCAGCAAGGGCTTTTCGAGAACGTCAGCGATCACTTCCGCGCAACGGTCCAGCGTCTTGGCGAACACCGGTTCGGTGTCGTACAACTCCCTGGCCATGCCGGGGTACTGGCTGCCCTGTCCGGTGAACAGCCAGGCCGTCTTCGGCGTGTCATGGGATTCCCCACGGACCAGACCGGGCGCTGGGCGGTCGTCCGTGACCGCGCCGAGTAGCTCGACGGCAGTTTCTCTCGAATTGACCACCAACGCGGCCCGGTGCTCCAAGTGTGCTCGCCCTACCCCGGCGGTGAAGCACACGTCCGCCAGGGTGGCCTCCGGGTGCGCGGTCAGCCAGCTGCGGTACTGATCGGCGACCTGCACCAGCGCGTCAGGCGTCCGCGCCGATAGCGGGAGGATGCTGAATCGGCGGTCCACGGGCTGCTCGACCGGACTAGCAGCCGCAGCGGGCCGAGCCGCTTCCTCGGGCGCCTCGGAGAGGATGACGTGAGCGTTGGTCCCCGCGAACCCAAAAGAGCTGATTCCCGCAATGCGCGGCCGACCGTTGCGTTCCCAGGCGGTCGCTTCCTTGACGACCTCCACCGGGAGCCGGTCCCAGGGAATGTGGGGCGACGGGTTCTGAAAGTGCAGGTGCTGGGGCAGTAGCTCGTTCTCCAGCGACAGGACGACCTTGATCACACCCGCGATACCCGCGGCCGCCTCCAGGTGTCCGATGTTCGTCTTCGCCGAGCCCATCAACAGCGGTTGGCTGGCGTCGCGTCCGATACCGAGCGCCGCACCTGCGGCCTGCGCCTCGATCGGGTCGCCAAGCGATGTCCCCGTGCCATGTGCTTCCAGGTAGCCGACGTCGCTGGGTTCGAGGCCGGAGCATTTCAGTGCATCGGCGATAACCCGTTGCTGGGCAACGCCGTTCGGCACCGTCAAGCCGCCCGATGCGCCGTCCTGATTGATGGCGGAGCCGCGGATCACGGCACGAATCCGGTCACCGTCTTCAATCGCGTCCTCGAGGCGCTTGATGACGATCACACCGCAACCCTCGCCCCGCACATAGCCGTCGGCGGCCGCGTCGAAGGTCTTGCAACGGCCGTCGGGCGCGAGCATGTGCGCGCTGGAGAACGTGATCATGGTCGCCGGTGTGAGCAGCACGTTCGCGCCGCCTGCCAGCGCAAGGTCGCACTCTCCCAAGCGCAGCGCCTGGCACGCCTGATGGATTGCCACCAGCGACGAGCTGCACGCCGTGTCAACGGCGACCGCGGGACCCTGCAGTCCCAACCGATAGCTGATCCGTCCCGCTGCTGCGGCATTCGACGTCCCGATGGCCATGTAGGCCTCGATCTCGGGGTAGGTCAGCTCGTCGGATGCCATTCCCAGGTAGTCGTGGGTGGCCAAACCCACGAAGACTCCGGTGTTGGTGTTGGCCAAAGCCGTTGGCGCAGTGCCGGAATGCTCCACCGCGTGCCACGCCATCTCCAGCAGGAGGCGATGCTGCGGGTCGAGCATCCTGACCTCGCGCGTCGACATGCCGAAGAACGGAGCGTCGAACCCCGTCACATCGTCGACGAAACCTGCGCGACGGGTCACGATCTTGCCGGGCACACCGGGTTCCGGGTCGAAGAATTCCTCGACATCCCAGCGATCCTTGGGAACCTCCGATATCGCGTCACGGCCCTCGCGCAGCACGTCCCAAAACGCGTCGGCGTCCTGGGCGCCCGGAAAGCGCGCTGCGTAACCGACGATGGCAAATCCAGGGGCCGGCTCGGTCGGACGTTCGGGGGCGGAAGCCATGCGGTTGTTCTCCTTGCTTCTTGCCTCGGCGGAATTGATCTTGAAAAGTGTTGTCGCCCAAAATCAACGCCGACGAAAACTATTGCACGCCTACCGGTGGCTGGCGAGGCGTCACGGTCCGGGGTTCAGTCTGCTCCGAGGCGGCGGCGGTGCAACTTTGGGTATGTTGAACCCGCGATGAGTGGTGCCGGATCGGAGCCGGCCATGCGAGAGGACGACGTTTTGCGCATCGGGAAGATAGCTGTTGGCGCACTTGATGAATGGACACTGACCGCCGGCTCAGTTACCTCGTGGCACCCGACGGTCGCGGCCGCCGACAAAGCGCGTCATTCGCCGGTCAGTTCGGTACCGATCAGCTACATGCAAAGCCAACACCTCCGTAACTACAGCGAACGGACGGCCGCGGGGCTGAACTTTTCCCGGCAGATCATCGCCAGCTGTGACGTGGCAGGCGAGTGCGATATCCCTGCCATGGACCACGCCGTTAACGCATACCTACGTCGGCACGACACGTTCCGCAGTTGGTTCGAACAGGGAGGTGATGGAGAGTTCATCCGGCATGCCATTACCGATCCGGCCGATATCGAATTCGTGCCGGTTGATCACGGGCACCTGACTATCGACGAGATACACGCTCATGTCGTGGCCATACCTAATCCGTTGGAGTGGGGCTGCTTCACCTTCGGGATAGTCCAGAACGAGCACCACTTCACTTTCTTTGCCGCCATGGATCATGTCCACGGGGACGCGACGTTGATCGGCACGACGATGTTGGAAGCCAACGGAATGTATTCGGCGTTGAGCGGAGGCGGTGACGCCCTGCGGCTTCCCGATGCCGGTAGCTTCGACGATTTCTGTATCCGCGAGCGCGACTCCACGTCAGAGTTGACTCTGGATTCGCCAGGGGTGCAGGCGTGGATCGACTTCGCCGAGGACAACAGTGGTGGCTTTCCCGAATTCCCGCTGCCGCTGGGTAACCCGCTGGAGTCGACCAGCAGTGACATGACCTCTGAAGTCCTGATGGACCCGGCACAGACGGAACGCTTCGAGTCGGCCTGCACGGCGGCAGGCGCGCGTTTCGTCGGCGGCGTGTTTGCCTGCCTCGCCCAGGTCGAGCACGAGTTCACCGGTGCTCTCACGTATTACGGGCTCACCCCGAGGGATTCGCGCACCGCTACGGACAATTTCATGACGCAGGGTTGGTTCACCGGCTTGATCCCCATCACCGTCCCGATAGGGGCGGCCGCATTCGGCGATGCCGCGGGCGCAGCGCAGGCTTCTTTCGACTCGGGCCTCAGCATGGCAAAAGTGCCGTATTACCGCGTGATGGAATTGGCACCGTGGTTGAAATGGCCGCAGCCCAACTTCCCGGTGTCGAACTTCCTACACGGCGGGGCTGCTCCCCTCAACGCCATTCTTGCCGCCGCCGACATGGGTCTTGCGAACAATATCGGTATCTACCCTGACGGCCGGTTTTCGTATCAGCTCACTATCTATATCTTTCGGTATGGCGAAGGCACGGTGATGGCGATCATGCATCCCGATAATCCGGTAGCCAGGAAATCAGTCGCCCGCTATATGAAGGCGATGAAGTCCGTGTCCGTACAGGTCGCTGACAGCGGGCACTGGGGACGCGTCGCATAGCGTGGAGCAAATCCGGGCGAGGGTGAGGACGATATGCGACGGCTAGCCGATCTCGTAGGGCGTTGGCCCTGGGTGGTCATCGGGGCTTGGGTCGCGATTGCGGTTGCACTCCTGCTGACCTTCCCGAGCCTGAACGAAATGGCCCAGAGGCATCCGCCCGCCATCCTGCCCAGCGACGCCCCGTCGAGCGTCGCCGCCCGTCAGATGACGGAAGCGTTTCACGAATCGGGTTCGGACAACCTCCTCGTCGTTGCGTTCATCAATGAAACCGGACTCAAACCCGCCGACGAAGGCACCTACCGCAAGGTGGTGGACGCGCTGCGCGACGACGTGACAGATGTCGTGATGGTTCAGGATTTCTTCACCACGCCGCAATTGCGCCCCTTCCTGACCAGCAAGGACAAGACGACCTGGGTGCTTCCGGTCGGCCTTGCGGGCGAGCTGGGCACACCGCGCGCCTACGAGGCCTACAACCGCGTTGCCGACATCGTCAAACACAACGCCGCCTCCGACGGCCCACTGAAAGTGCACGTCACCGGGCCCGCGGCGACCGTCGCCGACCTCACCGTCGCGGGTGAACAGGACCGTCTGCCCATCGAGATCGCGATCGGCGTCCTTGTCCTCCTCGTTCTGCTGTTGGTGTACCGCAACCCGGTCACCATGCTCCTGCCACTGGCAGCGATCGGGACGTCGCTGGTCGTCGCGCAATCCGTGGTGGCCGGGGTCTCTGAACTCTTCGGACTGGGTGTTTCAAACCAGTCATCCATTCTTCTGAGCGCGATCATCGCTGGGGCGGGAACGGACTACGCCGTCTTCCTCATCAGCCGCTACCACGACTATCTGCGACAGGGGGCAGATCTCGACGACGCGGTGCGGCGGGCGCTGGTCTCGATCGGCAAGGTGATCACTGCATCCGCCGCCACGGTGGGAGTCACTTTCCTCGGCATCAGCTTCGCCCGCATGGGGGTGTTCTCCACGGCCGGTGTGGCGTGCGCGATCGGGGTCGGGGTGGCCTACCTCGCCGCGATGACGTTGCTGCCCGCCATCCTGGTGCTTGCCGGGCCACGCGGCTGGGTCAAGCCGCGGCGCGAACTGACCGCTCGGTTCTGGCGACGTTCCGGGATACGGATCGTGCGGCGGCCCAAGGCGCACCTGGTTGCCAGCCTGCTCGTCCTCGCCGTTCTCGCCAGCTGCGCGACCTTGGTGCACTACAACTACGACGATCGCAAGGCACTGGGGCCCTCGGCCCCGAGTTCCGGCGGATACGCCGCGATGGAACGCCATTTCCCGGTCAGTCAGGCCGTGCCCGAATACGTCCTCGTTCAATCACCGCGCGATCTGCGTACACCGCAGGCCCTCGCGGACCTCGAGCAGATGGCGCAACGGGTCAGCCAACTGCCGAACATCGGCCTCGTCAGCGGCCTCACCCGACCCACCGGAGTTGTGCCGCAGGAGTTCAGAGCCACCTATCAAGCAGGCATCGTCGGCGATCGGATGGCCGCAGGCTCGGCCGTGATCAGCGACAACACCAAGGATCTCAACCGACTGACGAACGGGGCCGACACGCTGGCCGCCAGCCTCGGTGACGTGCGCACTCAGGTCAACCGGATCGCTCCCAGCATGCAGCGTCTGATCGACGCCGTGTCGTCGATGCGAAGCCAATTCGGCGGCGACAAGTTGGTCAAGGACGTCCAGGCCGCCGCTCAGCTCGTGCAGAGCATCAATGCGCTCGGCAATGAAATGGGCGTGAACTTCTCGACCGTCAAGGACATGTTCTCTTGGGTGGGTCCGGTACTGGCGGCGCTGAACGGCAACGCGATCTGCGATGCCAATCCCTCGTGCAGCGCCACCCGCATCCAGTTTCAGAAACTGGTCGACGCTCGCAATGACGGACGCCTCGACCAGATCAACACCCTGGCCGGACAACTGCAGGGGTTCGGAGACAAACAGACCCTCAACGCGACGGTGAAACAGCTCAACGACACGCTCTCGAACTTCAGCTCGGCGGTGCGCTCCATGGGTCTCGACAAACCCGGCGGCCTGCAGGCGGGTCTGAAGGAGGTCAGGCAGGGCGCCAACCGCCTGGCGGACGGGAGCAAGCAGGTGGCAGGCGGGGTGGACCAACTCGTCGGCCAGGTCAAGCAGATGGGTGCCGGACTCGATGAGGCGGCCGCGTTCCTGCTGGCGATGCGAAACGACGCGGCGGATCCGTCGATGGCGGGGTTCAACCTTCCGGCACAGATTCTGCAACTCGACGACTTCAAGGCGGCGGCGAAGATCTTCATCTCGCCGGACGGGCACACGGCCAGGTACCTGGTGCAAACCACACTCAACCCGTTCAGCGCCGAGGCGATGGATCAGGTGAACGAAATCAGTGACGCCGCAAGAAGCGCCCAACCGAACACCCAACTGGCGGACGCCACGATATCGATGGGCGGATTCCCTGCCGCGTTACGGGATACGCGCGACTACTACGAGCACGACATCCGTTTCATCATCGTCGTGACCCTCGTCGTGGTCCTGCTGATCCTGATGGCGCTGTTGCGTGCCATCGTCGCGCCGCTCTATCTGATCGGCTCCGTGATTCTCTCGTACTTCGCGGCACTCGGTATCAGCGTCCTGACATTCCAATACCTGCTCGGCCAGCAATTGCATTGGAGCGTACCGCCACTGGCCTTCGTGGTACTGGTCGCGGTGGGCGCCGACTACAACCTGCTCTTCGTATCGCGAATGCGCGACGAGTCTCCGCACGGCACGCGGTACGGCGTCATCCGCACGCTGACGTCGACCGGCGGGGTGATCACCGCGGCCGGCTTGATCTTCGCCGCCTCGATGTGCGGTCTGCTGTTCTCCAGCATCACCACCGTGGTCCAGGGCGGATTCGTCATCGGGGTGGGCGTCCTCTTGGACACCTTCCTGGTGCGAACCCTCACGGTGCCCGCCATGGCGACATTGGTGGGACGGGCGAACTGGTGGCCGTCAAGGCTGAGCGCACAGCGGTCTGTGTCACAGGCACCGGTCGGGCGGGCAGAGTAATGTCACGGTCGGTACGGACGCGTAGCCAGCGGGCGGGAGTAGGAATGCGGAGACTACTCGCAGTGGTCACCGCGCTGATAACCGTCGGCGCCACAGGGCTTTTCGGGTCCGGGATGGCAGCAGCCGATGACACGCAAGCCGGTTGGACGCCGGACCACGGGGCGCCGAGCGACGGGCCGCCGCCGCTGGGTACGCCGGGCAGGGGGTACGCGCTCGGCGGTGCGCACGTTCTGGGCATTCCCTATGACGAGTACATAAAGCGCACGGGTGCTGACTGGTTTCCGGGTCTGGATCGGCAGATCGTCGACTATCCCGCGGGTCAGGTTCAGGGGCACACCCTGGAACGGCTGTTTCCGGGCATCGGAAGGCTGGACGACAGCTTTCCGGGCGTCGGCGTCGACGGCCCCAGCATCGGCGAGTCGGTCGACGAGGGTGAAGGCAACCTGGAGACGGCGATCCGCAACGGCGGTCCCGGCACCGCGATCGGACTGTCCGAGGGCGCGATGGTGCTCGACGCCGTGCAGGCGAAGCTCGCAAACGATCCGACCGCGCCGCCGCCGAATACATTGAGCTTCGCGACGTATGGCGACCCGCTTGCCAAGCACGCCTTCGGTGAGAGTTTCCTGACCCAGATGTTCCCCGTCGGCAGCGTGGTGCCCTCACTCGACTTCCGCATGCCTGCTCCGGTGGAAAGCCAGTACGACACCTACCAATTCGTGTCCGCGTATGACAGCATCGCCGACTGGCCGGACCGGCCGGACAACTGGATGTCGCTGGCCAACGCGGTCGTGGGCCTTGCGACCGGTCACACCGCCGTGGCGTTCACCAACCCGAGCAACGTGCCGCCGCAGAACATCAGAACGACCGTCAACTCCAGGGGCGCGAAGACAACGACGTTCCTCATCCCCGAGCAGCACCTTCCCCTCGTCGTGCCCTTCAAATACCTCGGCGTGGATGAAGGCACGCTGAATCAGCTCGACGGAGTGCTGAAACCGATGGTGGATGCGGGATATTCACGAAACGACGATCCGCTGACCGCTCCGATCACCGTCGATCCGGTGCGTGGCTACGACCCGGCCGCCGTCACTGCGCCTGCCACGCAGGCCGCCTTCGGCGGCGGCGCCGATCCTGTGTCGCAGCTGCTGGCCGGCTTCCAGTACGTGCTGAACCACAGCGGCGGCTGACAACGCCTCCCAGCCGACAAGACCGACGAGCTACTACGGACGTAATGTGACGCCGACGCCCCAGTCATCCATTCTCTCGATGCTGCACGGACGTGCCAGCATGCGCCCAACAGACGTGGCGTTCACCTTCACCGATTACGCCGCCGACCCGGCGGGTGTTTCCGAGAGCCTCACGTGGTCGCAACTGTCCCGCCGAACACTGAACGTGGCACGCGAGCTCAGCTCCTATGCTTCGGTCGGAGACAGGGCAGTGATCCTGGCTCCGCAGAGCCTGGACTACGTGGCGGCATTCCTGGGATCCATGCAGGCTGGGCTGATTGCCGTTCCGCTCCCGTTGCCGCACCGCGGCTCGAGTGATGAGCGGGTGGGCGCGGTCTTCGCCGATACGTCGCCGTCGGTCGTTCTCACCACCTCCGCGGTCGCTGAGGATATCGCCGAATACGTTGATCAAGCGCGCTTGGATGCTGTCCCGAAGATCGTCGAAATCGATGCGATGAAGCTGGACGCCGATGACGGACCGGGTATTTCGATTGCTGAACTCCCTAGCACGGCATATTTACAGTACAGCTCGGGTTCGACCCGACTGCCGACCGGGGTGATGATCTCGCACCGCAACCTTCAGGTGAATTTCGAGCAATTGATGCGCAGCTTTTTCGCCGACTCCGGACTCAAGACGCTCCCAGCGGACGCCACAATCGTGTCGTGGCTGCCGTTCTACCACGACATGGGGTTGGTGCTGGGCGTGTGCGCACCCATCCTGGGCGGCTACCGTGCCGAGCTGATGAGCCCGGTTGCGTTCTTGGAACGGCCGGCCAGGTGGATGCGCGCGCTGGGCGAGAACCCGCATGCCTTTTCGGGGGCGCCCAACTTCGCCTTCGACCTGGCCGCCCGCAAGACCAGCGACAGCGACCTCGCCGGGCTCGATCTCGGTGGGGTGCGGGGAATCATCAACGGCGCTGAACGTGTTGATTCGGCGACCTTGGAACGCTTCGCAGATCGGTTTGCGCACTTCAATTTTCGGGATCACATGCTGCGTCCTTCATACGGCTTGGCGGAGGCAACGGTTTTCGTGACGAGTGGCACCTGGAGTGAAACGTCGGAGGCTGTCCGTTTCGATGTCGACCAGTTGTCCGCGGGTCGTGCTCAGCGATCTTCGGCAGGGGCCGGAACCGAGCTGGTCAAGTACAGGGTCCCGCACTCACCCATGCTGCGGATCGTCGACAGCGACACACACCGCGAGTGCCCACAGGACTCGGTCGGCGAGATCTGGGTGCACGGCGACAACGTCGCCGACGGCTACTGGAGCAGGCCACCGGAGGAGCAGCAGTGCTTCGGCGCAACGCTGGTCGACCCGTCGCCCGGCACGCCGGACGGCACCTGGCTGAGAACCGGTGACCTGGGTTTCATCTCCGAGGGAGAGCTGTTCATCGTCGGCCGCATCAAGGACCTGCTGATCATCCGTGGGCGCAACCACTATCCCGAGGACATCGAGGCGACGGTCCAAGAGATCACCCGTGGTCGGGTCGTGGCGATATCGGTCCCGCTGGACAGCACCGAGCGACTCGTCATCGTCATCGAGCTGAAGAAGCGAGGAGATTCCGACGCAGCGGTGATGCACTGGTTCAGCCAGGTCAAGAGCGACGTCACCTCGGCGATCTCGAATGCGCACGGCCTCAACGTCACCGATCTCGTTCTGGTAGCGCCCGGGTCGATTCCGACCACGACGAGCGGCAAAGTCCGGCGCGCCGCCTGCGTCGAGCAGTACCGGCAGGATCAATTCATCCGGCTGGACGCCTCAGCCGATCCCCTATAGACCGGCAAGCCCCGCGCCGAGCAGCACGCAACCGACTGCGGCCAACAGGATGGTGACCGCACGGCGACGGCGCGTTCGCAGCCAGTCTTGCAGCGCCGACAGCGTTGCGCGGGTGCGCTCCGGGGCCACCAGGTAGGAGACCAGCGGGATCTCCACGAACCCGAAGGCCACCACGTTGAACAGAAGCAGGCCGCCGAGCTGGACCGAAGCAGCCGCACCCGAGGCGACGATGAGGGCCAGCACGGCGAGGTAGTCGACGGACGGCAGTGCGATGCCGAGACCCGCAACGCCCGCCGTCCACAGTGAACGGCCGTTGAGCAGTTGCCGGGTGCGCGTCGCGAGCGGTTCGAATCGCCGTGAACCCAAAGCCGCAGCGTCGCCGCCACGGTTACCCACCACGCCCGTGGCCACCACGGCGGCGTTGACCAGCAGCAGCGCGCCGACGACGATCTGCACTCTCGGCAGGGTGAAATGGGCTGACCCCAAGGCAGGCCGCAGCACGAACAGCACGATCACGCCCACCGTGATGCCCATCGCGAACCCGCCCGCGAGGAAGGTGAGCAGCTGGAGAAGCGGCCGGGGCCGGTTCATCATCAATATCGTCATGCCGATCCGGAACGGCTCGAGGCTGACGGCAACGGCCATTGCCAGGAGCGTTATCCACATGACGAGCGTCAGGGTACCGGCCGACGCACGTGGCCACAGTGCGTGGCAACGTGTGAAAATGGACCGCATATGAGCGCAACTGATCTGAGCCCGACGTCACTCCGCGAGGCGTTCAGCCATTTCCCATCCGGCGTCATCGCCATCGCCGCGGAGGTGGACGGCATCCGGATCGGATTGGCCGCAAGCACCTTCGTTCCGGTGTCGCTGGATCCGCCGCTGGTGTCGTTCGCCGTTCAGAACACGTCGGAGACCTGGCCCAAGCTCAAGGATCTGCCCCGGCTCGGCATCAGCGTGCTCGGCGAGGCGCACGACGAGGCGGCCAGGACGCTGGCGGCGAAAACCGGCGACCGGTTCGCCGGCCTCACCACGGTGTCGCGCGAAAGCGGTGCGGTGTTCATCGAGGGGACCAGCGTCTGGGTGGAGAGCGCCATCGAACAACTGGTGCCCGCGGGGGATCACACGATCGTGATTCTGCGCGTCGCCGACATCACGGTGCATTCCGCGGTGCCGCCGATCGTGTTCCACCGCAGCACGTTTCGCCGGCTAGGCAGTTAAGGCCGCGCGGCGAGTTCTTCGCGGTAGCCCTGAATCCGGCGCTCCAGTTCGGCCGCGTCGTCCGGCCTGCCCTCCTTGCGAGCGAGGTCGGCGCGGGCGGAAAGCTCGCGGATCGCGGTGCGAATGTCGTTGATGCTGTGCGTTTCCGACACGGTGCTGCCTTTCGTTGACTGGCCGCTAACGAAAGGCTACCCGCGAAGCCGCTCGGCTCGTCAGGCTCGGCGGAACAACTTGTTGCCCAGCCACACCACGGGGTCGTACTTGCGGTCGGCGGCGCGCTCCTTCATCGGGATCAGCGCGTTGTCGGTGATCTTGATGTGCTCGGGGCACACCTCGGTGCAGCACTTGGTGATGTTGCAGTACCCGAGGCCGTTGTCCTCCTGCGCCTGCTCGGGGCGCCGCTCCAGGGTGTCGAGCGGGTGCATGTCCAGCTCCGCCTGACGCATCAGGTAGCGCGGGCCCGAGAATGCCTCCTTGTTCTCCTCGTGGTCGCGCACCACGTGGCAGGTGTTCTGGCACAGGAAGCACTCGATGCACTTGCGGAACTCCTGGCTGCGGTTCACATCCTCCTGCGCCATCCGGTACTCACCGGGCTGCAGGTCCTTCGGCGGCGTGAACGAGGGGATCTCCCTGGCCTTCTCGTAGTTGAACGACACGTCGGTAACGAGGTCGCGGATGACAGGGAACGTGCGCAGCGGCGTCACCGTGATGGTCTCGTCCTCGCCGAAGGTGGACATCCGGGTCATGCACATCAGCCGTGGCCTGCCGTTGACCTCCGCCGAGCAGGAACCGCACTTGCCCGCCTTGCAGTTCCACCGGACGGCAAGGTCGGGGGTCTGGGTCTGCTGCAGGCGATGGATGATGTCGAGCACCACCTCGCCCTCGTTGACCTCGACCACGTAATCCGCCAGCGCGCCGCCGGAGAGGTCGCCGCGCCACACCCGCATGTTCGCCGCATACGCCATCTACTTGCTCCGTTCTGGATGCTCGGCCAGCTCACCGTCGGTGAAGTACTTCTCGAGTTCGGACAGCTCGAAGAGGTCGAGCAGGTCCTGGCGCACCGGAATCTGGTCCTGCCTGGTGACGCCGACCTCGGGCACCAGGGCCTCGGGGTCACCGTCGGTGCGGCAGACCAACAGCGTCTTGCGCCAGTCCGACTCCATCGACGGGTGGTCGTCGCGGGTGTGACCGCCGCGGCTCTCGGTGCGCTCCAGTGCGGCCTTGGCGATGCACTCGCTGACCAGCATCATGTTGCGCAGGTCGATGGCGAGGTGCCAGCCCGGGTTGAAGGGCCGGTTTCCCTCGATTCGGACCCGCTTGTAGCGCTCGCGGAGCTCGGTCAGCTTGTCCAGCGCCTCGGTGATCTCCTCTTCCTTGCGGATGATGCCGACGAGGCTGTTCATCGTGTCCTGCAGGTCGAGCTGCAGCGTGTACGGGTTCTCCGGCGCGTCGCCGTTGGTGGCGGTCTCGAACGGGAGCAATGCCCGCTTGACGGCGTCGTCGACGGCTTCCTCGGAAACCGCCGGCCGCTCGGGGAGTGCCCGCACATAGTCGGAGGCGCCGAGCCCGGCGCGGCGGCCGAACACCAACAGGTCCGACAGCGAGTTGCCGCCCAGCCGGTTGGAGCCGTGCATGCCGCCCGCGCATTCACCCGCCGCGAACAGACCCGGCGTCGTCGCCGCGGCGGTGTCCGGGTCGACCTCGACACCGCCCATCACGTAGTGACATGTCGGGCCGACTTCCATCGGCTCCTTGGTGATGTCCACCTCGGCCAGTTCCATGAACTGGTGGTACATCGACGGAAGCCTGCGTTTGATCTCCTCGGCGGGTAGCCGCGACGCGATGTCGAGGAAGACGCCGCCGTGCGGTGAGTTGCGCCCGGCCTTCACCTCGGAGTTGATGGCACGGGCCACCTCGTCGCGCGGCAGCAGGTCTGGTGTGCGGCGCGCGGAGTCGTTGTCCTTGAGCCACTGGTCGGCCTCGTCGATGGACTCGGCGTACTGACCTTTGAACACCGGCGGGATGTAGTCGAACATGAAGCGGGTGCCCTCGGCGTTCTTCAGCACGCCGCCGTCGCCCCGCACACCCTCGGTGACGAGGATGCCCTTCACGCTCGGGGGCCAGACCATGCCGGTCGGATGGAACTGCACGAACTCCATGTTGATCAGCGTCGCGCCCGCGCGCAGCGCCAGCGCGTGCCCGTCGCCGGTGTACTCCCACGAGTTCGACGTCACCTTGTAGGACTTGCCGATGCCGCCGGTGGCGAGCACCACCGCAGGCGTCTCGAAGAGGATGAACTTGCCGTTCTCGCGCCAGTAGCCGAATGCTCCGGCGATCCGGTCGCCGTCCTTGATCAGGTCGGTGATGGTGCACTCGTGGAAGACCTTGATGCGGGCCTCGTAGTCGCCGTATTCGGCCTTGTCCTCCTGCTGCAGCGAGACGATCTTCTGCTGCAGGGTGCGGATGATCTCCAGGCCGGTGCGGTCACCGACGTGGGCCAGCCGCGGGTAGGTGTGCCCGCCGAAGTTGCGCTGGCTGATCCTGCCGTCCTTGGTGCGGTCGAAAAGGGCTCCGTAGGTCTCCAGCTCCCACACCCGGTCGGGCGCCTCCTTGGCGTGCAGCTCGGCCATCCGCCAGTTGTTGAGGAACTTGCCGCCCCGCATCGTGTCGCGGAAATGGACCTGCCAGTTGTCCTTCGCGTTGGCGTTGCCCATCGAGGCCGCGCAGCCACCCTCGGCCATCACGGTGTGGGCCTTGCCGAACAACGACTTGGTGATGACTGCGACCTTCTGGCCCCGCTCACGCGCCTCGATCACCGCGCGCAATCCAGCGCCGCCGGCACCGATGACGACGACGTCGTATTTATGCCGTTCGACCTCCGATGAGCCGCTTGCGCGAAGAGCGTCGGACTCAGTCATAAAACCTCACTTGCTTGTCGTGCATGGGCTGTTCGAAAGAGCTGTCCGCCAGTCAGATTCAGCCGATGAATCTGAGATCGGAGATGGTGCCACTGGCCACAAGCGCGATGTAGAAGTCGGTCAGCATCAGCGTGCCGAGCGTGATCCACGCGTACATCTTGTGGCGGGTGTTCAACCGGCTCACCTGCGTCCACATCCAGTAGCGGACCGGGTGTTTCGAGAAGTGCTTGAGCCGTCCGCCGACGACGTGGCGGCAGGAGTGGCAAGACAGGGTGTAGATCCACAGCATGACCACGTTGACGACGAGAATGACGTTGCCCAAACCGAATCCGAAGCCCGACGGCGAATGGAACGCCACGATCGCGTCGTAGGTGTTGATCACCGAGATGATGCCCGCGATGTAGAAGAAGTAGCGGTGCGTGTTCTGGATGATCAGCGGGAAACGGGTCTCGCCGGTGTATTTCGCGTGCGGTTCGGCCACCGCGCACGCGGTGGGGGACTGCCATACCGACCTGTAGTAGGCGCCGCGGTAGTAGTAGCAGGTCAGCCGGAACAGCAGCAGGAACGGCAGCGACGCAGCGGCAAAGGGCAGCCACCACACGTCGGGCAGGATCTGCGGCCAGAAGTGGCTGGCCTCCGGCACACAACCCTTGCTGATGCACGGCGAGTAGAACGGCGTCAGGTAGTGGTACTCGGCGACGTAATAGTTGTTCTGGAGGAACGCGCGCACCGTCGCGTAGATCACGAACGCGGCGAAGCCGAGGTCGACGATCAGCGGTGACTGCCACCAGCGGTCTGTGCGCAGGGTGCGCTGGGGGATCTCGGCGCGAGTCGGCGAGAAAACGCCGGTGGCCTGACGGTCGGCGGTGGGTGCGCTCACAGTGGTTGTCCCAGCCTCTCCAGTTACGTGCTCCGCAGTGCCACAGAGCCTAATTCAGCCCCTGCTGTGACCCCCGACACCCTCATCGTCGACGTCCCGCCAGAAGTCGGTGTCGTACTGGGTGTCCGGGATCGCGATCATTTCCGCGGAGTGCTCGTGGCTGGTTGTCCCGCGGGTGAGTTCCAGCTCCTCGGCGTCGATATCGAGTCGGTCGATATCGTTGAGGATGCGCTCGGCGTCGTTGACGACGCGGCGCATCGCCGGGGAGTCGCCGTACCGCGATGCCAGCGAGCTGACGCACCGGCGCAGTCCACCGATCAGCTCGTGAAGCTCGGCAAATTCGGTAGTGCTCGACATCAGACCTCCTTGGGCTGAAGGGCGTCTGAACATCACAGTACGACAATCGATGCTAGCTACATCACAGAGATCGGGCGTGAGACCGGTCACGTCGGACAAGGATGGGGACATGGCGGATAAGCAGGTTCTTCAGCAGCGCGCGGCGGCGCTGCTGCAATTGCACCAACCCGGCAACCCGGTGGTTCTGCCGACGGTCTGGGACGCATGGTCGGCGAAGCTCGCCGTCGACGCGGGCTTCGAGGCGCTGACCCTCGGCAGCCATCCGGTTGCCGACTCGGTCGGGAAGTCCGACGGCGAGGGAATGACATTCGACGACCTGCTGGCGCGCGTCATCCAGGTCACCGATGCGGTCGATGTTCCGGTGTCGGTGGATATCGAGTCCGGCTACGGGGAGACGCCGAAACGCCTGATCGACGGTCTGCTCGGCGCCGGGGCCGTCGGCCTGAACATCGAGGACACCGTGCACAGCGAGGGTGGGCGGTTGCGCACGTCTGCCGAGCACGCAGAACTGGTCGGCGCGCTGCGTGCCGCCGCCGACGCAGCGGGCGTGCATGTGGTGATCAACGCGCGCACCGATCTCTTCATGCGCCAGGACGGCGACGAGTCCGACCGCGTCGACCGAGCCGTCGCTCGACTGGCCGAGGCGGCCGATGCCGGTGCCGACGTCTTGTATCCGGTCGGGCTTCACGATCCGGATACGATGCGGCGCTTGACTTCCGAGCTGCCGCTACCGGTCAACGCCATCGCGCTGCCGGATCAGTCGGATCCGGCGTCCTTCGGCCCGCTCGGCGTGGGGCGGATCAGCTTCGGCCCCTTCCTCCAGTGGGCACTGTCAGGACGCGCCAACGAGATCCTGGCGCGCTGGGCTTAGCATTCCCGCGTGCCTCATGATCATGATCCCGAGCATTGGTTCAACCGGCCGGGTACGATCTTCGCCGCAGGCGCGGCGGCGGTGCTCCTGGTCGGGGTGTTGATCTTCGCGGTGATGCGAACGTCTGACGACTCGTCGGAGCCGCCCGACACCTTCATCACGCCGTCGAGCAGCTCGCCGTCGAGCACGTACACCACGTCATCCACCACGACGACGACGTACACCACACCGAGCGCGCAGACCAGTGACCAGATTCTGCCCCCGGCCGGACCGCCGACCACCGACGACAGCAGGGCCCCGACACCGACGACCGAGGACACCCCCGATCCCGGAACCGTCACCGAAACGGCCACTTTGCTACCGCCTCCGTCGTAAAGGCGCCTGAAATCTGCGGATTCGTCACATAGGGTGGCGGAATGATTACTTCGATGCGCTTCATAACAACCGTTATGGCCGCGGTCGGGCTGATCGGGTTGGGGTTGGGTACCGGATCGGCCTCGGCCGAGTCAGCCAACGGCGTGCTGGTTCCGCTGGGCGCAAACTATCGGTCCTGCGATTTCACCAAGCTCCACTATGTCAGCGCGATCGGTTTCGGATCCGGCACATCAACCATCAGCTCCGATGGATCGACCGTGACCGCCGATGTCTTCCTCATGATCGGTCAGCCGAACACGCCCTACCAAGTGCGGCTGATCCAGGGCCCGCTGCTGGGAACGCAGAAGTGCAATGCGGGCGACGCAGGCGTCGCGAGCGCCGTGTTGAACACCGACGGCAGCGGCACCGGTGCGCTGACACTTCACGCCGGCCTTCGGTCCGGTGCCACCAACGCGTGGGTATTCATCGACGGACCGCCGGACGTCGGCCAGATCAGGGGCGAGTTCTACACCTCAGACCTTCTCACCAGCCTGAAATAGCCGCGGTGAGAACACCGTGATGGGCGCGTCACACGACGCGACATCGCGGCAATATCGGCTGCCTAACCTCGCGTCATGCCGTCAGATTCAGCAGCCACCAGCCACGTCGTGGTGGTCGGGCACGGAATGGTCGGCCACCGGTTCGTCGAAGCCATGCGCGCTCGTGACACCGAGGGCGCATGGCGGATCACCGTGCTGGCCGAGGAGACCGACGCCGCGTACGACCGGGTCGGCCTGACCGGCTACACCGAGCACTGGGATCGTGGACGCCTTGCGCTGCCCGGCAACCATTACCGGGGCGACAGTCAGGTGCTGCTGCGCCTGGGCGCCGGGGTGGCCTGGATCGACCGGCCGGCCAAGGCGGTCGTCACCACGGCCGGCGAGAGGGTCGATTACGACGCGCTCGTGCTGGCCACCGGCTCCTACGCATTCGTGCCGCCCGTGCCCGGCCACGACCTGCCTGGCTGCCACGTCTACCGCACACTCGACGACCTCGACGCGATCCGAGCCGACGCAAAGACGGCCCTCGCCGCGGGCCGTGCGCCGGTCGGTGTGGTGATCGGCGGTGGCCTGCTCGGACTGGAAGCCGCAAATGCGTTGCGTGCGTTCGGGTTGCACGCCCGTGTCATCGAGATGGCTCCGCGGCTGATGGCCCAGCAACTCGACGAGGCGGGCGGTGCGCTGCTCTGCCGGATGATCACCGGCCTCGGCATCGACGTGCACCTCGGCGTCGGTACATCGTCGATCCAACCCGGCGACGGCGGGTGCATCGATGTCACGCTGAGTGACGGGACCGTTGTCGAGTGCGGACTGGTGGTCTTCGCGGCGGGGGTGCGGCCGCGTGACGAGGTTGCCCGCGAGGCCGGTCTCGAGATTGCGGAGCGCGGCGGCATTCTCACCGATCTCTCCTGCACCACAAAGGATTCCAGCATCTATGCTATTGGCGAGGTAGCAGCGATCGATGGTCGGTGCTACGGCCTCGTCGGCCCCGGCTACACCAGCGCGGAAGTCGTCGCCGACCGGTTGCTCGGTGGCGCCGCGGAATTTCCCGAAGCCGACATGTCCACGAAGCTCAAGCTGCTCGGCGTCGACGTGGCCAGCTTCGGCGACGCGATGGGCGTCACGCCGGACTGCCTCGAGGTCGCCGTCAATGACGCCGTCAACCAGACGTACGCCAAGCTGGTGCTGTCCGACGACGCGAAGACTCTGCTCGGCGGAATCCTGGTCGGCGACGCCTCGGCGTACGGCATCCTGCGGCCGATGGTCGGCGAACCACTGCCAGGTGATCCGCTGGCATTGATCGCCCCAGCCGGATCCGATTGCGGCAGTAACGGATTGGGTGTCAGTACACTTCCTGCCGGCGCGCAGATCTGCTCGTGCAACAACGTCGCCAAGGGTGATCTCACCGACGCCATCGCCGGCGGTTGCGGTGATGTGGCCGCCCTGAAGAAGTGCACGCAGGCCGGGACTTCCTGCGGATCGTGCGTGCCGCTGCTCAGGCAGCTGCTGGAAGCCGAGGGTGTCGAGCAGTCCACGGCGCTGTGCGAGCACTTCAGCCAGTCGCGGGCCGAGCTGTACGAGATCATCTCAGCGACATCGACGCGAACCTTCTCCGGGCTGATCGAACGCTTCGGCACCGGAAAAGGCTGCGACATATGCAAACCCGTCGTCGCATCGATTCTGGCTTCGACGAGCTCGGAGCACATTCTCGACGGCGAGCAGGCCTCGCTGCAGGACACCAACGACCACTTCCTCGCCAACATCCAGCGCAACGGCAGCTACTCGATCGTGCCGCGGGTGCCCGGCGGGGACATCACCGGTGAGCAGCTGATCCTGATCGGCGAGATCGCAAGGGATTTCGGCCTGTACACAAAGATCACCGGCGGCCAGCGCATCGACATGTTCGGCGCAAGAGTGGATCAGCTGCCCGAGATCTGGCGCCGCCTCGTCGACGGCGGGATGGAGTCCGGCCACGCATACGGCAAGGCGCTGCGCACGGTGAAGAGCTGTGTCGGCAGCGACTGGTGCCGCTACGGGCAGCAGGACTCGGTGCAGATGGCGATCGACCTCGAACTGCGCTATCGCGGCCTGCGGGCCCCACACAAGATCAAGATGGGTGTCTCGGGCTGCGCCCGCGAGTGCGCTGAGGCCCGCGGCAAGGACGTCGGCGTCATCGCAACGGAGAACGGATGGAACCTCTACGTCGGCGGAAACGGCGGCATGACACCGAAGCACGCACAGCTGCTGGCCGGAGATCTCGACGACGAGACGCTGGTCCGCTACATCGACCGGTTCTTGATGTTCTATATCCGCACCGCCGACCGGCTGCAGCGCACCGCGCCGTGGGTCGAGCAATTGGACGGCGGTCTCGATCACCTGCGTGACGTCGTGTGCAACGACTCCCTCGGGCTGGCAGACGAGTTCGAGGAAGCGATGGCGCGCCACGTCGCAGCCTATGCGTGCGAATGGAAGGGCGTGCTGGAGGACCCCGAGAAGCTGTCGCGGTTCGTCTCGTTCGTCAACGCGCCCGACGCACCCGATCCGACCGTCACGTTCACGAAGCGTGACGGCCGCATCGTTCCTATGGGCATGCCCACGATCCGGAAGGTGGCCGAAACATGACCCTGCTCAACGATATCCAGGTCTGGACTCCTGCGTGTGCGTACGACCAGCTGATTCCGTGCCGCGGCGTCGGCGTGCTCCTGCCCGACGGCGAACAGGCCGCGCTCTTTCGTCTCGACGACGGCACCGTGCATGCGGTCGGGAACATTGACCCGTTCTCCGGCGCGGCGGTGATGTCGCGCGGCATCGCGGGCGATCGCGCGGGCCGCGCCATGGTGCAGTCGCCGATCAAGAAGCAGGCGTTCGCCCTCGACGACGGCACCTGCCTCGATGATCCGACGGTTGCGGTCCCGGTCTACGAAACGCGTATCACGGCCGACGGCGATGTCGAAGTTTGTTCTTGAATGCATGGTGGTAACCAGCACGCATGTCCCAAAACTGCATCGCCGTATTACCAAGGCGATCCGTGCGCAGGTATGGGCGTGCGGATGTCATTCACGACGCGACATCGCTGCTCATGTCGCGTTTCGATCTTGACGTCGGCCAGGCCGTCGCTCAACTGGTGAAGGTGTCGAAGCGGCACAGCGATTCCATTGAGGCCGCGGCCCGGATGTGCGTCGACGCCGAACTACGCGGGCAGCGGTACCCTGGCGCGCTCGAACCGGTTGGCGATCAACCGCACCATCGCCGGATGGTCGCCTAGCGGATCGGCAACGAGGTCGGCTCCGCTGTCGCGCAGCCGGTCTTGAAACAGACCGTCCGCCAACAGGTATGACGCCAGCACCACGCGGCGCGAACTCCGTCGCCGCAGGTCGGCCACCGCATCGTGGATCCGTGGCTCGCCGGTAGCCGCATAGGCCAACTCAACGCGGTCACCGATCACAGCGGACACCATCGCGGCCGTCTGCCGCAGGTCGGACTGCGCGCATGCGTCCGATGTGCCCGCAGCGGCCAAGATCACGGAGTCGCCTCGGCGCCAACCGCATTCGACGAGCCGCTGCGCAACAACCCGCACCGTGCTCGGGCACCGGCCGAGCGGGTCGGTGATCGTCACCGCACGATGCCCGCTGGCCGCCACGTGCGCGGGCAGGTCGACCCGGACGTGGTAGCCGTTGGCGAGGAAGGCCGGTACCACCACGACCGGACGCTCGGCGGGCAGCGTGCGCAGCACCTCTTCGGGAGTCGGCCCGAGCACGTCGACGAACGCTACGTGCACCCGCTGACGGAGTCGGTCGGACACCCGTTGGGCCAGCTCGCCGGCCATCGTGACGCCCGCCGGTTTCCGCGTCCCGTGGGCGACCAGCAGAAGACTCATTGCGCAGGTGCCAGGGGTTCGTCGACGGGCAGACGATAGCCACGCTTCACAACTGTCGACACGATGTTCTTGTCTCCCAACGCCGTTCGCAACCGCAGCACGGCGGTTTCCACCGCGTGCGTGTCGGTGCCTGTGCCGGGAAGCGCGCGGAGCAGGTCGGCCCTGCACACGACGGTGCCGGGACGATGCGCGAGCGCGCGGATGGTGGCCATCCCCGCAGGGGACAGCTCCTTGACCGCGCCGTCCACCATGACGCAGGTGCCGCGGATCTCCAGCCTGCGGCCCGCGACCTGCATGGTCCGCGACTGCAACAGCGGCAGCTCGTCGGTGATGTGGCGGGCCAGGGCACCAAGCCGCATCCGCTCCGGCGCCGACGTCGGCACGCCCAGCCGCACGAGGGGACGGGCGGTGACCGGTCCGACGCACATCGCGTGCACGTTGGTGCGCAACGCGGCGAGCACGCGGTCCTCGATGCCCATCTCCGCCGCCCGCATCAGCACCGCCGCGACCGCGGGAGCCGACGTGAAGCTGACCGCGTCGAACTTCTCATCGGCGATGGCCGCCACCAGTTGGTCGAACTCGCCGTCGCGGGGAGCCGGATGCCAGCGGTACACCCGGATCGGGACCACATCGGCGCCAGCGGCGCGCAACTCGTCGAGAAACTCGGGGAACGGGTCCCATTCCGCGGTGGCGCCGTGCAACTGGACCGCGATGCGCTGACCGGAGATACCGCCCTCGAGAAGGTAGTGCAGCACCTCCCGCGACGACTCGGACTCCGGCGACCATTCCTCCGGCAGACCCGCGGCGCGCAGCGCACCGGTCGCCTTGGGGCCGCGGGACACGATGCGGGCCTTGCCCAGCGACGCGATCAGGTCGTTGGCCAGGTCCCAGCCGTCGGCGGCGGCGACCCAGCCGCGGAAGCCGATACCCGTCGTGGCGATCACGATGTCAGGGTGCACGTCGATCAGCTCTTCGGTGTGTACCCGCAGCTCATGGTCATCGGGCAGGGGAACCATTGCGATGGCCGCGGCGGCGGTGACGCTTGCCCCCCGCTTGCGCAGCAGCGCACTCAGCTCGTCGGCGCGGCGGGCGGACGTCACCGCCACCCGAAACCCGGTGAGCGGTGCCCAGTCGGGCTCACTCATGTGCCCAGTGTTTGCAGTGCGTGTTTCCGAGTGATTAACCGCTCATTGCCCCGGTATATCGCCGCCCGTCGCGCCGTGAATTTCGTCTCACCACGGGTCGCAGGGTCCTGTGAGGTCGGGCGGTCAGTCGACCCGATGGGCGTGCACGACGGTGAAGGGCAGGTGGATCCGGTCGCCGTCGAGCAGGTCGGCGATCGTGGTGAACCGGGCCCTGACGTCCTTCATCTGCTCCAGCGCCTCGGGTGGCATCTGCTCCGCCATCGCCTGCGGGAAGTCGTCCCCGGTGCTGCCGAATCCGGACGCGCTCGCCAGATACGTTGTCGGGCCGAGGAAGTCGATCCGCCACCCGTTGGCGGTCAGGGTGTCGCGGAGGTTGGCCTCCGGCACCGATCCCATCGGGGCGACGATGCCGTTGACGTTGCCGTCGGAGAAGCAGAACAGGTGCCACCGGGCGCCGGGGCGCGTTGCGCGGTACAGGCCGGCGGCATAGGCCTGTCGGCCCCCGTCGTCAAGGCAGTGATACAGCGCACTGTCGACGACGGTGTCGAACCGGCCGTCGTATCCGGTCAGGTTTGTGGCATCGGCGACGTCGAACGTCACGCCGGCCGAGCCAGCAGTCGGGTCCGTCACGCCGGCCTCCGCAGCGCGGCCACGGGCCTGTTCGATAGCCGCGGGCGACCCGTCGAGCGCCGTCACCGAGTATCCGCGGGATGCCAGGAAGATCGCGTTGTCGCCGAGGCCGCAGCCGATGTCGAGCACTTCGCCGCGGATGCCTCCGAGTGCCTCGAGTTCCATCAGTCGCGGCTGCGCATGACGGATATCCCACGGCACAGCTGTGGGCCTCGGCGCACCGTCGGTGGCCGGTTCGCCGCGGTAGAGCTTGTCGAACGATTCAGGGGTCGGCTGAAAGGCTTTCGGCGTGGTCACCACATCCAACGTACGCGCGTCACCACACGTCGCCGTCTCGCCAATCGCAGGTGATCCCTTCACCGGTGTCCAGGTCGACGGAGACCGGCAGCACGAATATCGACGTGTCGTCGTCGGGAGTGCGTCGAACCCCGGTTGGCGCCAGCACCGACGTCGGCCCGCGCCACGGCAGCCAACCTCGTGCCGTGTACATACCTCGCCCCGCCTCCGATGCGCTGAGTGCGCCGAGTTGGTATGCGCCGCGCACCACCTGTTCGACGGCGTCCATCAGCGCGTGAGCCAGGCCCTGGCCGCGCCAGTCCTCACGCACCGCTACGCCTTCGACGTAGCCGCAGCGCAGCGCCGAATTCCGGTACAGCAGGCGGCGCTGTACCACCGCGGCGTGCCCGATCAACGCGCCGTGGTGGCTGATCAACGCGTGCATCCCGCCGAGGGCGTGTTCCCAGTCGGCGTCGGTGAACTCGATCTCGCCGCCGTCAAAGGCCCTGATGACCATCCGTCGGGCATCTTCGCGCGACTCGACGTCGAGGTCGGCGGTGTGGACCAGGCGGGCGGTTATGACCTGGGTGGGCACACCATCTGTCTACCCGTTCATGAACCGTTGTGAAAGGGCTTGCGCGGGCGTGACCAATGCAGACGGACGGTCTGCCCCGGACGGACCTGCGCGATCCGGTCGATGTCCTCGTCGATCACCACCCCGATCACCGGGTAGCCACCGGTAACCGGGTGGTCGGGACCGAGAATGACGGGAAAACCGTTCGGCGGCACCTGAATCGCCCCGCGGGTGGCGCCTTCACTTGGCAGCTGGCGGTCGCCGTAGCGGTATTCCAGCGGCATGCCGACCAAGCGGATTCCGACCCGGTCACTGCGGTTCGTGACCTGCCAATTGGTGTGGACCAGCACATCCGGGTCGGTGAACCAGTCGTCACGCGGCCCCGGCACCACCGACAATTCGATGATGTCCTCCTCGATCGCCGCCACCGGCGCCTGGTCGAGCTCGGGGAACTCCTCGGCGTGGTCGCCGATCGGCAGCACGTCGCCCGGCTGCAACGGCTGCGGACCGATCGCCGACATCACGTCGTAACTACGGGAGCCGAGTACGGGCGCGACGTCGATTCCACCGCGAATCGCGAGATACGACCGCAGGCCGGAGTGCGGTGCGCCAAGCGAGATCACCTCGCCGTCGTGTGCATGGTGAATGCTGTTGGTGCCGAACGGAACTCCGTTGACGGCGGGATCGGTGTCGGCACCTGTCACCGCGATGGCCACGTCCCCTCCGCGGACCCGCGCGCTGAACCCGCCGAACGTCACCTCGATGGTGGCCCGGTCACCGGGGTTGGCCACCAGCCGGTTGGCCAGCTTGTGCGCACGGCGGTCGGCCGCCCCCGACCGGGTGACGCCGAGCTGGGCCTTGCCCGACCGGCCCAGGTCTTCAATCAATGCCAGCGGACCGGTGCGCAGCACCTCCAGTGTTGTTGTTGTTGTCACGACGACACCTGCCGGAACTGAACCCACTCACCCGGCACCAGAAGGGCGGGCTGCTCGCGATCGACATCCCACAGGTCGGCGTCGGTGCGCCCGATCAACTGCCAGCCACCGGGCGACTCGCGCGGGTACACGCCGCTGAACTCGCCTGCCAGCCCGACCGAGCCCGTGGGCACCTTGGTGCGTGGCTCCGACCGCCGCGGCACGTTGAGCCGCTCGTCTCCGCCGACCAGATAGGCAAAACCCGGTGCGAAACCGGCGAACCCGACCCGCCACGGGGTCTGGGTGTGCGCGGTGACGATGTCCTGTCGACTCAGGCCGGTCAGCTTGCCGACCTCGTCGAGGTCGGCGCCGTCGTACACCACGTCGATGACGACGTCGGCCCGGCCGTCGATCGGGGCGGCGGCCTCCTCGACGGCTTCCTGCGCCAACCTCAACTTGCTGAGCTGTTGTCGGGCGGCGCCTTGGTAGCGCGGGCCGTCGAGCTTGAGCAGCACCGTGCGGGAGCCGGGAACGATGTCCACCACGCCGAGCAGATCGGCGTCGCGCAGGACGTCACTCCACGCCAATACCTCCGCGGTGCTGTCGAACTGGAGCAGCAGGGCCTGGTCGCCGTAGTCGGTGACTGTGCCGAGCACCATCGCGTCCGTTGTCACGGTCATCACCCAAAGCTACCGCCGAGTAGGGTACAAAGCTGCAGCTCTGTGAGGGTTGCCAGAGCTGCCTTACCGAAGCCTCAGAGGACGGGCCCGTATGTGGGCTCGTGCCGTTTGATGTAGGCGATCACTCGATAGGTCACCGGCAGCATCACCACCTCGACGGCGGTCTTGTACAGCCATCCCAGCGCCGTGTAGACGGCGAAGTCGCCGAACGTGGTGATGCCGATGGCGCTCGCCGCGATGCTGCAGAACACCACGGTGTCGCCGAGCTGGCCCGCGAACGTCGACCCCACCAGCCGCGCCCACAGGTGCTTCTCCTTGGTGCGCTCCTTGATGAGCACGACCACCCACGCATTGATGGTCTGGCCGACGATGAAGCCCGCCAGCCCGGCGATGATCAGTTGCGTGTACGCACCAACGATGTTCTCGAAGTGTTCCTGGTTGGTGTAGAAGTCGGCGGCGGGCAGGTAGATGGTGACCCAGAAGGCAAGTGCCGCTAGGGCATTCATTGCGAACCCGAGGAAGATCACGCGCCGGGCGGCCTTGAACCCGTACACCTCGGAGAGAACGTCGCCGATCACGTAGGTCAGCGGGAAGACGATGAACCCGCCGTCGGTGATGATCGGGCCGAACGCGACCCCCTTCGTGGCGGTCACATTGGAGATGATCACCAGCGCGGTGAACACCGCGGCGAGTGCCGGGTAGTAGGCCGACCCGACCGCAGCGAATGCCGCGGGTCGCTCTTCGGTGGACGCTTCCTGGCTCACCCGGCTATCAAACTACTCAGCCGAGCGCCTTGGCCAACGCGGGTGTCAGTTGGTCCGCGACCACCGGGTAGGACAACGGCGACGCGAAGGCGATGGCACCCGCGAGGTCCTTGCCGGTGAAGACGTTTCGATTGCGGATGGTCGCATCCAGCTTGGCGACAGTGGGGTCGGCCAGCAGCGCAGCCTGTTGGTCGTCGCTTTCGGTGGTCCAGATCAGGACATCGGTCCCGTTGAGCGCCGAAGCGATCTTGTCGCGGGTGATCGCGCTGCCGCCGGTGTCGGGAATCGACAGTCCCATCTGGGTGAGAAAGTCGCTGCGCCAGCCCGGGGTCACGACGTGCACCGAGTCGTCGACGATGGCGCCTTCCAACAGCAGTGCCTTCTTGCCCGCGAACTGTGGGTTGTTCTTCGCGATTTCGGTGAACTTGTCGTCGACCGCCTTGACGAGCGCCGCCATTTCGTCGAACTTGAACACGGCCTGACCGATGGTGGCGGCCTGGTCCTTCCACGGTTCGAAGAAGGCGTCCTGGCCGGACTGCGGGATGGTCGGCGCGATCTCCGACAGCTTGTCGTAGGTCTCCTTGTCGACGCCCGCATTGGTGGCGACGATGAGGTCGGGTTTCAGCGCGGCGATCCTGTCGATCTGGATCCCGTTGGCCAGATCGAGAACCTCGGGTTGCGCGCCGCCGAGCTTGGGCAGCGCCCACGGCCAAACCCCGAACGGCTGGTCGCCCCACCAATTGGTGACCGCTATCGGCACCACCCCGACGGCGAGCAGGTCGTCCTGGTCGGTGAAGCCCGCACTCACCACGCGCTTGGGCGGGGCGGGCACCTTCGTCTCGCCGAACATGTGCTTGACCGTGACGGACCCGTCCTTGGCCACCACGCCCGGCTTGTCAGGGCTGCATGCGGCGACGGCTGCAACGGTTGCGGTCATCGCCAGGAAACGCCGCCGCGACCAATCCTTCGGCACACCGCGAGCGTAGCCCTCAACCAGCTAACTAGCGCGAAGCTGAATCAGCGAGCCCTCGCAACACCACTGCAAGGCCGAATTCGAAGGCGTCGTCGGCGCGGGCCGGCTTGGGCCCTCCGCTCGCGAGCGCCGCGGCCAGCTCGGGTCCGACTTCGGCACCCGATTCCCACGGTTCGACGGGTGCGGCGAGATCCAGCGCCGAACCGAGCACGAAGCAATCCATCAGCGTGATCACGCGCAGCGTGTCGGCGTCGCTGAAACCCGCACAGTGCAGCGTCCGCGCGAGCGCGTTGTACATCGTGAACGCCTGGCTGCTGTTCACCGCGTGGGTGGTCAGCAGCGGGATCAGCCGCGGGTACCGCGCGTAGCTGCGGCGGTAGGACCGCATGATCTCGGCGACCGTTTCTGTCCACGGCCTGCCGGGATCGTCGGCGGGAAGCACCACCTCGGACATCGCCTGTTCTCGAAGCAACTCGACGATCTGCTCGCGGCCGGACACGTGGTTGTACAGCGAGGACGGGCTGACCTTGAGGCGATGGGCCAGCTCCGGGATGGTGAACCGCCCGTGGTGTTCACCAGATCCATTGCGGCGCTGGCGATGCGGTCAGTCGACAGCAAAGGCACCGGCGGTCGGCCCATGAGAATTTCCCCTCCAACCCCTTGCCAACGGGTGTGTCAGCCATCACAATAAACGAAAGCCATTCGTTTTAGGAGCGGAATGATCACGTTGACGGCCACGGCTCCTGGATCAGCGGCGCGACTGGCTCGAGCTGTTCCCGTTCCTGTTGACCCGCAGGCCCGACAGCTACGCGGCCCTGACCGCTCCGGTCGATGCTGAGCGGCCTTACGGTGCGGGCCACGCCGCGACGGCCGTCATCAAATGACACCGCTGAGAATGCTTCTCGGCGTAGGGTCCCGCTGGTGACAGCGACGATCTTCACCGGCGGCGTCATCTGGACGGGTTCGGCAGAGACCGATGCGCTGCTCGTCGTCGATGGGGTGGTGCGGGCGCTCGGCGATGACGCAAAGGCGTCGGCGGACGGCGCCGACGCGGTCGATCTCAACGGCGAATTCCTGATGCCGTCGTTCGGTGACGGCCACGCACACCCGCTTTACGGCGGCCTCGAATATGCCGGGCCTGGAGTGCGACCCTGCAACTCGGTCGACGAAATCATCTTGGCGGTAAAGAAGTTCGCCGACGAGCACCCGGACGACGAGTGGATCATCGGCGCGTCGTATGACAGCAGCCTCGCCAAGGACGGACTGTTCGACGCTCGATGGCTGGACTCCGCTGTCCCCGACCGTCCGGTAGCGCTGCGCGCGTGGGACTACCACACCATGTGGGTCAACTCCGTGGCGCTCGAGCGTGCGGGCATCACCGCGGACACCCCTGACCCGGTGCTCGGTGAAATCCCGCACCGCGAGGACGGTTCGGTGCTCGGCACGTTGCGCGAGTGGGGCGCGGTCGACCTGGTGACCGCGGTGATGCCGAAGCGCGACGAAGGCGTGCGATTGGCAGCACTGGGTACCGCGGCCGATTACTACCTGGCCCGCGGAGTGACGTGGGTGCAGGATGCCTGGGTCGAACCCGACGATGTCGACACGTATATCGTGGCCGCCCGCAGCGATCTGCTCCGGATGCGATTCAACCTCGCCCTTTACGCCGATCCACGCCACTTCGATTCGCAGGTAAAGAATTTCGCCGATGCCCGCCGCCGCGTCGATGAGGTGGGCTCGCCGCTGTTGACTGCCCAGACGGTGAAGTTCTTCGCCGACGGCGTCGTGGAGAACGAGACCGGCGCACTGCTTGCGCCGTACTGTTCGGCGCTGCACAACCACGGACAGAGCAATTGGGAGGGCGATGCGCTGGCCGAGGCCGCGCGCCGGGTCGACGAATTGGGTTTGCAGATCCACATTCACGCGATCGGCGACGCGGCCGTACGTCAGGCGCTTGACGCGATCGAGTATGCGGCGCGGCAGAACGGGTCCCGGGACCGCCGCCCGGTCATCGCCCACGCACAGCTTGTCGACGACGCCGACATCGGCCGGTTCGCCGAGCTCGGGGTGATCCCGAACATGCAGCCGCTGTGGGCGCAGATGGACGCGCTGATGACGGTGTTGACGATTCCGCGCCTGGGTACCGACCGCGCGGACAAGCAGTACCGGATCCGCAGCATTGCGGAGTCGGGCGCGCCGCTGGCGTTCGGCTCCGACTGGCCGGTGTCGTCCGGGAAGCCGTTCGACGGCATCGCCGTCGCCGTCTCCCGACAGACCGCCGACGGGGAACCCGAGGGTGGTTGGACCCCCGACGAGATCCTGCCGATCGAGCGGGCGCTATCGGCCTATACGGCCGGAGTCGCGTATCAGGCGTTCGCCGAAGACGGCTGGGGAAGGCTGGTGAACGGCGCCAGCGCAGATCTGATCTGGCTCAACCGCGATCCCAGAACGACTGCGGCGTTGGAACTTCCAGCACTAGATGTTCGTGCCACGTTCCTACGCGGCAGGCCGGTCTACTCGGCCACGAATTAGAGGAGTGAACGACATGTCGTCAACTGCGCCAGCGGATTCGACCGTCCCGCCATCGTCATCGGAGGAGGGGGAAGGCCATCTCCGGCGAGCCCTTGGCACACCCTCCCTGGTGCTGTTCGGCATGGTCTACATGGTGCCGCTCACGGTGTTCACCACCTACGGCATCGTGACCCAACTGACCGGCGGCCGACTGTCGGTCGCCTATCTGGTGACGCTGGCGGCCATGGTGTTCACCGCAAGGTCGTACGCGCGAATGTCGGCGGCCTTTCCGGTCGCCGGCTCCGCCTATGCGTACACGCAGAAGTCGTTCGGGGCGCCGACCGGCTTCCTGGCCGGCTGGTCGCTGCTTCTGGACTATCTCTTCCTCCCGATGCTGAACTACCTCGTCATCGGCATCTACATGAGCGCGGCGATCCCGTCGGTGCCGCCGTGGGTGTGGATCCTGATCGCGATCGCCGGGGTGACCGTGCTCAACATCGTCGGCATCGTGTCGGTGGCGCGGGCCAACTTCCTGCTTCTCGCGCTGCAGGTCATCTTCATCGTCGTCCTTGTGGTGATGGCCTTCGTGACGATTGCCGGATACGGAAGCGTGAACCTGGTGGCGCCTTTCAGCGGTGACGGCACGGTCGGAGGCGTGACACCGATTTTCGCGGGCGCAGCCATTCTCTGCCTGTCCTTCCTCGGGTTCGACGCGGTGTCGACCCTGTCGGAGGAGGCGAAAGATCCCACCCGCACCGTGCCGAAGGCCATCATGATCGCCACCGTGTTGTCTGGGCTCATCTTCTTCGGGTTGTCGTACGTCTCCCAGTTGGCGTTCCCGTCGAACGCGTTCGACGACGTCGATGCGGGTGCGACGGACGTCATGCTGGCGGCGGGCGGTCAGTTCCTCAACATCTTCTTCACCGCCGCGTACGTCGCGGGCTGCATCGGATCGGCGCTCACCTCGCAGGCCTCGGTCGCGCGCATTCTCTTTGCCATGGGACGCGACGGCATCATGCCGCGCAAGGTCTTCGGTCACGTGTCGATGCGATTCGCCACCCCGACGTTCGCGATCCTGGTGGTGTCGGCGATCTCGCTCGCTGCGCTCTGGATCGAACTGGGATTCCTCGCCTCGATCGTGAGCTTCGGCGCGCTGGTGGCATTCTCGGCGGTGAACCTCACCGTCATCAAGCACTACTACATCGACAGCGGCGAGAAGAACGTGCTCAACAACTTCATCCTGCCGCTCATCGGCTTTGGGCTGACGGTGTGGTTGTGGTTCAACCTGTCGGCACTGACCCTGTGGGTCGGATTGGCCTGGCTGGCAATCGGATTCGTGTGGCTCCTCGGGGTCACCCGCGGTTTCCAGCGCCCGACACCTGTGTTGGATTTGGAGGAGTAGCGCCCAGTCAGACGATGAACGCGGCGGAGGATTCGTCCCCGCCAGCGGAGAGCACGGCGCCGCGGTCGATCTGACTCCTGTCGACCTTCTTGAAGAGCACGCCGATGTTGTCGCCGACGTTGGCTTCCTCGATCGACTTACGGAAGACCTCGATGGCGTCGACCTTGACACCGGGGCCGTCGTTGATGTGCACGGTGTCACCGACTCGCAGCACGCCGCTCACGACCCGTCCGGTCGCGACGACGCCGCGGTTCTTGATGACGAAGACGTCCTCGACGGTCATCCTGAAAGACATCCGCGTCAGCGTAGCCGCTAACCGACGGTGAAGTTCCCGAACAGCACGACCGCAAGGCCAAGGGCGACGACGATGTTGACCACGGTCGCGGAGGCGAACAGCGCGATCGGGCGCCATCCGGCCTCCCGTAGACCGTTCAACGAGAACTCCAGGCCGATCGAGACGAACGCGAAGATCAGGAACCACGTGCGCATTTCGTTGACGGTTGCGATCTCGGCCTTGCCGTCGCTCACCCATTGCAGGTACAGGGTGCCGATGACCGATGCGGCGATGAACCCGAGCACGAACTTCGGGAACCGCTCCCAGAACTGGAGGACGGAAGGAACGGCCACTGATCCGTTCTCTGGAGCTGCGCCCCGCTCGACCTTCAACGCGAAGTACGCGGTGAGCGCGATGGCCACCACGCCGATCAATGCGTTCTGCGTCGTCTTCACGATGGTCGCGATCTGCAGCGCGTTCTCCCCCGCGATGGCGCCGGACGCCGCGACCGCGGCGGTGGTGTCGATGTTGCCGCCGATCCAGGCACCGGCCACCTCGTCGGACAGGCCGAGTACGTCAGACAGCCACGGCAGCAGGAAGATCGAGGGCAGCGCGAACGCGATCACCAGCGACGCCGCGTAGGCCAGCTGTTCGCGCTTGGCCTGCACTGCGCCCGCCGCCGCGATCGCCGCGCTGACACCGCAGATCGACACCGCAGAGGCAAGCAGCGCACGGAGCTTGTCGTCGAGGCCGAGCCTGCCGCCGAGCCACCAGGTGAAGCCGAACACGATGCTGATCAGCAGCAGCGCCTGAATGATGGCCGGGCCTGCGGCGGTGACGAGCACCTTCAGGTTGATGGATGCACCGAGCAGCACAAGACCCGTCTTGATGAAGAACTCGGTGCGGAACCCCTTCGACAATGCGTCGCGCAGCGCGAGCTTGGTCAGCACGGCGTTGCCGATCAGGCCCAAAGCGATGGCATAGACCGGGAATTCGATCGACTTGGCGACCCGCGCGAACGGTGTGCCCGCCGCCCACTGCGGCACCTGGGTCTCCAGGAGGCGGGTCAGCGCACCGAGGGTCACGACGACGAGAACCCCCGCGATCGCGTAGCCGAGGGCGGGCCGTGACTCGGTCGGCTCGACGGTCGACTGATCGGTGGTCTGTTCGGTCACGGGATCACACTGCCCGGGATGGCGCCGACGAGCACCAAGACCAACAGCGTCAGGCCGACGATGACGGCCAGCCAGTCCTCATTCATGGACGCAAACCGTATTGACGGTCGACGCCGCCGGGAACGGTTGCGATCAGACCGAATTCAACTTCTACATACCCGCAAGGCGCTTGTTGATCAGCCGCTGCAGCCAGACCGGCGAAAAGCGTGACACGACTGCCGACGCCTTTGTGGCAGCGCCGACTGGAAAGTGCACCTGGTGGATGGCGCGCCGCAGCCGATTCGGCTCCACCGCAGCGATGATCGCGTCGGCGACGTCCTGAGCGGTCAGGTTGATGCCGAGCGACTCGGTCGTGCCGGTCGTGATGTCCTCGGTCATCGCGGTCTTCACGTACAGCGGCCACATGGCGATGACGCGGATGCCGTAGCCGCCCCATTCGACGTCGAGCGCCTCGGTGATGCCGCGGACGAAGAACTTCGTCGCACTGTAGGTGGCAAGCTCGGCCTGCCCGTAGATCGCCGACGCGGATGCCAGGTTGACGACGACGGAGTTCGGTGTGCTGCGCAGGTAGGGGAACGCGGCGTGCAGCCCGTTGACGACGCCCTTGGCGTTGATGTCGATCTGCCTGAGCTGAGCGGAGAGGTCGATGTCCTCGAAGCGGCCTGCCCGCAGGATCCCGGCATTGTTGATCATCACGTCGAGGCGATCGCCTGCCGCCTTCGCGAACTCGCCCACCCGTTGTGCCATTTCGTCGGGGTCGGTGACGTCGAGGTGTCCGGTGACGGCACTGCCGCCGACCTCGTCGATCTCGTCGGCGAGCGACGTCAGCCCGCGTTCGTCGATGTCATAGCCGCCGACGGTGTAGCCGCGGCGCGCGAACGTCAGCGCGGTGGCTCGGCCAATTCCTGCGGCTGCGCCGGTGATGAACACGGCTCTGGTGTCGGACACCGGGTCATGATCGCATCGTGGCCAGGTTGTGCCACAGGTTCTTCAGGCTGTCCGTGCCGCCGAACAGCGTGGTGAAGTGCGTGGAGTCGATGAGCACGATGTCGCCTGCGCGCTGCCCGCTGGGCGGCATCCAGATCAAAGCGTTGAACTCCGTATTGCCCTCGGCGGTGAACGGATGCGGTCGATTCGGATCGACGCGCTGTTTCCCGAGGACCCGCAGGGTGTCGCTTTCAGGAGCGGTGAGCTCGTAGTGCGGGAGGTGCGGGTGGAAGTTGAAGGTGGTGACGTTGTCGAGCAGCCGCGGGTTGTCGAGATCGCGGATGGCGGTCAGCGGGGCGATTTCCTTGGTGCCTTCGACGACGGCAGGGCGCAGCCCCCAGATGTTGTGCACGGGCACGTCGAGCGCCTTCATCAGGGAGCGGGTGTACTGGCTGAAACGTTGCTGGCGCGGCACGAGACGGTCGCCGTGGTGTAGGTATTCGATCTGGCGTTGGTCGTAGTCGTCGGTGAATCCCACGTCGTGGTGGGGTGCCAGCAGCAGACAGGTGCCCTCACGCTTCAGCCACTCGGTGATCGCGGCGATCTCCTCTGGTGCGGCCTCTTGTTCGGAGAGCAGATGGTCCAAACCGAACACCATCAGCGTGTCGGTGTCGGCCAGGATCCGTTCGTCGATCAGCAGCTTGTAGCCGGCCTGATCGATGCGCTGGTAGACGGCGACCGGGTGGCCGGTGGCCTCTCCGGCGAGCTCCTGGAATGCCAAGGCCGAGCGATGGAACAGTTCCAGCGTTCCCGCGACGCCCTGCAGGAAATTGGCCGCGTTGTATTCCGGCGTCTCGTACGCGGGCCACAGGACGTTCCTCACCTCGGTCATCGTGGAGAACCGGTTGTAGATTTCCGCCGGATCGCGTTGGGCTTCCCAGGGATAGCTCCACGTCCAGTAGATGCTGATGCGCCGCCCGCCGCTATGGGCGCGGGGGACGTGGTTCTGGTTGTAGGTGCGTGGCGGCGGCAGTGTGCTCATGGTCGTTCCTTGTCGTTGCCGAGCGAGGCCAGGTAGCGCATCGCGTTCATCCCCGGGAGGAAGAAGTACGCGCCGCCTGAGAGGGTGGTGAATGCTGGAATGCCCTTGTGCACCTTACGGATTGGCTTCTTCGGTACGGTGAAATCCAGGGCGCCGTCCTGGGTGCCGCAGATGGGGTCGTGTTCGTTGCCGAGTTCGTGGAATCTCTTGTCGTTGATCCACACGTTCTGCGCGAACTCGAACTGACGCACCAGGTCGGCGCAGATGATGAAGGCGGCGATGCCGCGGTCCACCCCGTCGTCGGGCGCGCCCTCCGGTAACGCGGGCCCGTACGTGGCACCGCGGCGGATCATGCGCCGACGGTTCATGTAGTGCGCTGTGTCACGCGGATTCAACCGGCGGGCGTGCGAGCCGAGCGGGCACGCATATCCGAACGGGTCCATCTCCTTGTAGTTGAAGTCGTTGTTGCGCATCGGATCCGCACCCAGTTCGGGATCGTCGACCTCCGGTGCCAGCACCAGTGGCGCACCGCTGCGCCAGCGTCCCATGAACTTCGCTGCGAGCAGTTCCTGTTCCTCCGGTGTTTCCGCATTCTCGAGCAGGTAGTCGCGGAACTCCGCGACGTGTTCCTGCAGTCTGCGGTACGCCATGTAGCTGCCGTTGCGTGACAGCACCTCGGGCTCAGGGAGATTCGCCACCGGCCCGTTCTCGTCGGGATATCCCAGGATGAACTCGCCCGGTTCCAGCGCATCACCGGAACCGGGAGTCGGCTCCTCGCCGGAGCCCTTCATCACCGGTTGCGACAACCGGTCACGGAAGCCGAAGTGGTCGTGGGCGTAGTTGAACGGCGGTGACGCGTTGAGGTCGAGAAACGACAGGCTGCGCACGCCGCTGGTGCGGGCGAGCAGCTTGTCGTGTTCCTCGATGGATCGCCTGCACTGCTCGTCGGTGCGCGAGAACAAGATCGCGATCGCGTGCAGGTCATCGCCGGCCAGGCCGCCGAGCCAGTGCTCCGGCGCGTTGGCGCCGGTGTCCCCGAGGATGTCGGCCCGCGCCGCCATGCCCGTGCGGAACTCCTCAGGAAAGGTATGCAGCGATTCTTCTGGCACGCCGAGCGCGCGCAGACCGTTCCACGTGAACGCCAGCGTGACCCAACGGTCGGACTCGTCCATCGTGGCGACGGCTTCTGTGGCGGACTGCGTCTTGTCCAGCAGTTCGGAGAGCCAGGCCCGCCCGCCCTGCGAGGTGTCGAACGCGAGGAACTCGTAGCGACCCGTGATCGCCGGCGTGCGGGTCAGCAGGATGTGCTGGATGTCGTCGAATTCAAGCACCGGCGCGGTTCACTGCATCTGGTCGAGCATTTCCGAGAAGGCCGCCTTCAACCGCAGCGCCTTCTTGATTTCGTCGGCGGTCACGTACGGATATTCGCCGTACTCGAGGAAGCTGGGCACCTGGTGGTCCCTGACGAACTTGATGAACGCCTCCGGGTTCTCCTTCCAATCCTCCGGGAACCCTTCGAGATTGGTGAACACCGTGGTGATGCCGGTCGCGCTGAACAGCTGCACCGCGTCCTCGGTGTACTTGTCGAAGTCGGTGTCGAAGATGCCCTGGTATTGGAAGTGCAGACCCGACCCGACGTCGAACAGCACCCAGCGCAGATAGTGCAGCCGCAGCGGCGCCAAGGCCTCCGGGCTCGCAGCGATGGTCTCCTCGATGGTTTTTCCGTAGGCGCGAACCGCCTCCTCGCGGCCCTCCTTGACCTTCGCAATGATGGAGAAACCGTGGCAGGCGGGCGTCCTCGGGTAGACGGGTCCGTACCGCCCACGCTCCTCTTTGAAATAGCCCTCTGGGGGAATGGCCATCGCCGACGGCTTGGTCCAGTCCTGATCAGTTGTCGTCATTTACGCCCCTCTGTTCTCGAACCCGATGAAGGGACCGTACTCCGGTGATGTGGCTGTCACGGCTGTTTCCCATCGAAATGTGATGTGCGCTCGTACATATCGCGAACGAGCGAAGCAGATCAAATGCGTTCTGAGGACGAAGTGTTTGCCCGGTCTTAACAATCACGATCTATGCCGAATGAGTGGGAACGGTTCAATTAACGAGCAACCTTCATAAATTGCAATTTCGCCCACAGGCCGAGTCCGGCAGAACATACTCCCGTGTATGGGCTACCTGGCCCATTGAATTGCAGAGAGGGAGCAGCCGTGAGATCAACACAGCGCTACCTGATATTGGGGCTCGCCCTGGCGGTAATGCCCGTCGGCGTGACTGTCGCTTCGCCGGCCTCGGCGGATTGCACCAGCGCCGGGGCAGCCACCGTGTGCGCCCAGGGTACGGTCCGCGGCGGTGGCCCGACCGCCCCGGTCGCGGGGCCGGCCTACCCGTCTTATTGCGCCGACCCCTGGTATTGCGACGACGGCTGGGATATGGACGTCATCATCGGACGCCCCGGTCGTCCCGGCGGCGGAGGTGGTATCGGCGGCGGAGGTGGTATCGGTCCGCGGTGAACATAGCCATGTCTTGTAAACCACTTAGTCAAGGAGCCACCATGTTCTTCCGTAGCGTGATTGGCGCCGGCATGATCGCCGGCTCGATGCTCGTTGGTACCGCCGCAACCGCGGCCGCCGATCCACCGAACTGCACCGCCGCCGACCTCGCCGGCGTCATGTCCGGCGTCAACGCAGCGACGCAGGCGTACCTATTCAGCCATCCGGACGTGAACGCCTTCTTCACCGGCCTCAAGGGCAAGCCCAGAGACGAGATGTCCACGGAAATCGCAGCGTACGCCGACGCAAACCCACAGGTGCGAGACGAGCTACGGGCTGTAAGGCAGCCCGCCGCCGACTTCCGTGACCGCTGCGACGCGCCTCTCCCCGACGGGCCCATGGGCTAGAGGTCTCACGACGCCACCATCGCGACGCCGAGGCCGATCATCGTGGCGGCGATCAGCGCGTCGAGAATGCGCCACGTGAACGGTTTGGCGAACAGCCCTGCCAGGCGCCTCGCCCCGAGACCGAGGCTGACGAACCAGACCGCGCTGGCGCTGACGGCGCCGACGCCGAACAGCCAGCGACCGTCCTGGTGCTCGTTGGCCAGCGCGCCCAACAGCACGACGGTGTCGAGGTACACGTGCGGGTTGAGGAAGGTCAACGCCGCGGCTGTCACAAGAACCTCGGCTAGTCGGGCCGGCGCGGCGTCCGAGGGCTTCAGCGCCGACGGCCGCCAGGCGCGGCGTGCGGCCAGCAGCCCGTAGCAGAACAGGAACAGCGCGCCGCCGAACTTGGCGACGTTGACCGCCGCAGGGTGGGCATTGACGAGGGCGCCGACGCCCGCGATGCCCGCGGCGATCAGCGCGATGTCGGAGACGGTGCACAACGCGACCACGGGCAGCACGTGCTCGCGGCGGATGCCCTGACGCAGCACGAACGCGTTCTGCGCCCCGATCGCGGCGATCAGGGTGAACGAGGCCAGAAAGCCGACGATCAGGGGCGAGTTCATGCCGTCGACGTTAGGCAACCGGGGTTGATCAGTACAGCTAATGATTCTTCATCTGCATTAGCATTGCTAATGTGCAAATCGACGGCCAGCAGCTTGCCGCACTCGCCGCGGTCATCGAGGACGGCAGCTTCGACGCGGCGGCCGAGCGACTGCACGTCACGCCGTCTGCGGTGAGCCAGCGGATCAAGGCACTCGAGCAGCGCGTGGGGCAGGTCCTGGTTCGTCGTGAGAAACCCTGTGTGGCCACGCCCGCCGGAGTGCCGTTGCTGCGGCTCGCCGCCCAGACGGCACTGTTGGAATCCGAGGCACTGGCCGATATGAGCGGCGGGTCGTCGGAACGGACGCGGGTCGCGATCGCGGTGAACGCCGACTCGATGACGACGTGGTTCACCGCCGTCCTCGAGCGATTGCCAGAGGTCCTTTTCGACGTCCGGATCGAGGACCAGGACCACTCCGCGCGGCTGCTCCGGGAAGGCACGGTGATGGGCGCTGTCACCACCGAGCGGGCGGCGGTGCCCGGCTGTCGGGTGCTGCCGCTCGGGGTGATGCGCTACGTGCCGGTGGCCAGCGCGGCCTACGTCGAGCGCTACCTGTCCGACGGCTTCACCGCCGATGCGGTGGCCGCGGCACCGTCGCTGGCCTGGAACCGCGACGATGCGCTGCAGGACATGCTGATCCGCAAGGCATTCCGCCGCAACGTCGGACGGCCGGTGCACTACGTGCCCACCGCGGAGGGGTTCGGGTCCGCGGTTCGAGCCGGTCTGGGCTGGGGCATGTTCCCCACTCGTTCCGCGGCCCCGCACTTGACGGACGGCTCATTTGTCCAGATATCCGACGTATACCTGGACGTGCCGCTGTTCTGGCAGTGCTGGAAGTTGGACAGCCCGCTGATCGACACCGTGACCGGCGCAGTCCGCTCAGCTGCTACCGAGCCTCGACTAGGCGACTGACCCGGCTATTCTTTCGGAATTGAGGCGCCGGGACTGCGGCAATGAGACGATCGCCGCAGAATGTGAATGCAGCGGGCTCTGCCGGCGGGTGGCAGGAGAACACGATAGATACACGTAGGCGCTTGGCGGTGGGGCTCTGTGCGCTCTCTCTCGCCCTGCTCTTCGGCGGATTCGGCGAGCCGGTCGCCGCCGCCGACTTGGAAACGGGCGATTCGATCAGTGACACCACGAATGCGATCGGTGGCACCGATGGTCTTGGTGGCGACAGCGAGCAAGTCGGCACGGCGGAGACCGAGCCGACCGTGGGTACCGTCGGCACGGGCATTTTGGACGCGATTCCCGATCTCCTCGGGGCGTTGGGTGGTATCCAACCGCAGTCCGAATCCGAGCCGGCGGGAACCCAAACCCATGAGGACCCCGCAGGCCTGACCGGGCCGATGGCCTTGGGTGGTTCGACGGGTTTTTCAATCGGCGACGACACAGGCAACGCGGTGGCGGCGGCCGACCAGGTCAACACGGTGGTCTCGGCCGATGAGGCCAACAAGGGTTCCGACTCCACCCCGGCGGCGGCCATCGAAGAACCGAACGAGCCCGAGGTCGTCGTCTCGCATTCGCCGGTAACGGAGCCCTCGCCGGAGCCGGAAGCACCCGCTGCCGGTGTGACCTCGCTGACGAACGATCCTCCAGCGGAGGAGCCGGCGGCGGTCCAACCGGTCACGAACGCCGCTCCCGCGGGTGACGCACCGGCCGCATCGGTTCAGGCCGAAGCCGCGCCGCCGGTCGGTGGTGCCGCGCCGCCGAAGGACGTCATCACCGCACTCGCGTATTTCTTCATCGCGCTGGCCGATAACAATGTCCCGTTCATCCACATGCCGGGTGACCTTCTGTCATTGCTCGGCTTCCCTGCGATGGGCGAGGGAGCGACCGCCTCGATGCCCGCCGGTGGAATCGGAGGAAGTCTCTCGGCGGGTGGCCTGTACTCGACCGCGCGGACCCAGCTGGCTTCATCGCGCGCCGTGGCGGCGGGATGGCCCGAGATGCTCATCGCTGGCGGCGATTCTGCCGCAATGTCATCGGCCGGTCTCGCCGTACATCCGACTCCCGAGGGCGTCGGCGCCAGTGGCGTGGTTGAGCAACACTCGGTGGGAATCAAGGCGGTGCTGGTGGACGGGATCGTTCCGGAGCAGGTGCGGTCGGTTCTCCAACACACCGTCGATGCCGTTCTGGCTCCGCTGTCCGTGCTGGCACTCGCAGCCCTGGCCTCGCCGGGCGTCGTTGGACTCCTGCTACTCGGTGCCGCCGGGATGGTCGTCGGATACCGCCAGGCCAGGGCCGCTTCGATGCTGCGGTCGGTCGGAATCGCGCGCTTCGCCAAATCAGGGCCGTTGGGCGTGGTCAGATCAGGCAGCCTCATCGCCGTGCATCCTCGGCCGTCGCGTGAGGTACGTCGGCAGCCATCCCGAACGCAGGGCCTTCTCGAGTCTGTCGCCTGACCTGGGCAGCCTCGCAAACCAAACTTTTGTCCCGTGGCATTGATTAAACAGCCTGCGTAAATTAGGTTCGCGTAGTTGGAGAATTACATTCTGATTGGCGGAGGACAGATGGCTGGACGGCTCGAGGGCAAGGTCGCTTTCATCACGGGTGGTGCCCGAGGTCAGGGACGTGCGCACGCGCTCGCAATGGCCAAGGAAGGTGCCGACATCATCGTCGTCGACATCTGCCGGAACATCGATTCGAACCCCTATCCGCTCGCCACGCCCGATGACCTGTCCGAAGTCGAGCGATCGGTCAAAGAACTCGGCCGCCGCGTGTTCGCCAGGGTCGCCGACGTCCGCGAGCGCCACGAACTGCGCGACGCGCTCGAAGCGGGTGTCGCCGACCTCGGCAAGCTCGACATCGTCGTTGCCAACGCGGGCATCCTGCCGATGGCATTCGGAAAAGAGTTCGACCCGATGCATTTCGTCGACGCGACCGACGTCGACCTTCTCGGCGTGATGAACACCGTCGCCGTCGCCCTGCCCCACCTGCCCAACGGCGCCTCGGTCATCATCACCGGTTCGACCGCGGGCATGATCAAGGGCACCAGCGACAACCCGATGATGGGCCCAGGTGGCGCCGGCTACGGCTGGAGTAAACGCGTGCTGATCGACTACGTCGACCACCTCTGTCTTCAGGTGGCGCCCAAGATGATTCGGGTCAACGCCATGCATCCCACCAACGTCAACACCCACCTCCTGCAGAACGACGGCATCTACAGCGTGTTCCGGCCCGACATGATGGCAGAAGGCAAGAAGCCGACCCGCGAGGATGCCGAGCCGGCCTTCACCTACTTCAATGCCATGCCGATCCCGTATGTCGAGCCCGAGGACATCGCCAACCTCGGCGTGTTCCTCGCCAGCGAGGAGAGCCGCTACATCACCGGGCAGCACATCCGCGTCGATGCGGGTTCGATGCTGAAGTGGCCCAACGGACCTGGCAAGTAGTCGTCGCCGTCTTGGCTACTTTCTGGACCGACCGCGGCGGGGTTTCGGCTGCGGCATCTCGAAGCGATCGATGAACCGGTTGACCAAGGCGATCGCCTCGTCGTGACCGCCCGTCGTACCCAGCGCCTGCTCCAACACCAACGTGCGCCCGATGGAGGCGACCACGACCGCCAGCGCCGCGGGTGGGAACTCCTCGGCGTCCAATCCGGACTGCCGCACGATGAAATTGAGTGCGGTGATCTGCATTTCGCGCCAGCGCTCCGACCAGGCGGAGATTTCGGCCTTGATCTCCTTGCGGTGGTTCGCCAGCCCCATGAACTCGAGTAGCAGCTTGGTGCCGCGCGGCTCGCTCACCGTTTCCCAGAATGCGTGCAACGGGCGGTCGGACGCCAGCGCCTCCTGTTGCCGGTCGAGGTTCGCCGCTGCGCCGCGGCGGAACACCGCGAGATACAGGTCGTCCATGGTGGGGAAGTAGTAGTGCACCAGCGCGGGTTTCACGCCCGCCAGTGCAGCCACCCGGCGTGACGTCGCCGCCGCGTACCCCTCCTCGAGCATGATCTGAATGGTCGCGTCGAGCATCCTGTCGCGGGTGGCGGAGTCCCGCGACCCGACCTTGTCGGGCTTTGTCATGTGTCGGCCCTTCGGAGCACGTTTTCGGCGTGACGCATCAGCGCGGCGTCGACGAGTCTGCCATCGCGCCCGATCGCGCCCACCCCGTCCGCTTCGGCCTGACGGTAATCGGCGATGATCGCGCGTGCCTCAGCGATCTCGTCGGCAGTTGGAGTGAAGATGTCGTTGGCGACGGGCACCTGCGCGGGATGAATGGCCCACTTGCCGTCGTAGCCAAGGAGACTGGCGTGGGAAGCGGCACGCCGGTAACCGTCGAGGTCCGCATACCCCGGGTAGGGCGCGTCGATGGCGTCGATTCCTGCCGAGCGCGCGGCCGCCAGCACCTGCACCCGGACGTGATGCCAGTAGTCACCGGGATAGTCACCGGCGGGCTGGAAGTTCCCGTCGACTCGGGCCCGCAGCGAGGCCGACAGATCACCGGCGCCGAAGATGAGGGCCTCCAGACGCGGACTCGCCCGTGATATCTCGACGACGTTCACCAACCCCTCGGCCTCTTCGATGAGCGCTTCGAGGGCAATCGGTCGCTGCAACCCCAGCTTCGACTCGAGCTGGGTGAGGAGCACGTCGACCCACCACACGTCTCGTGCGGAGCGCACCTTTGGGACGATGATGACGTCAAGCGCGTCACGCGCGCCGCTGACGATCTCGACGACATCGTCATGGCACCACGGTGTGTCGAGCCCGTTGATGCGCACGGCCCGCAGCGTGCGTCCCCAGTCGAGGCCACACAGCGCGTTGACCGCCGTGCCGCGGGCCGACTCCTTCGCCGACGGTGCACACGCGTCCTCCAGGTCGAGGAACACCAGATCGGCGCCCGCGCGCGCGGCGACCTCGCACATGTGCGCACTGCTGGCGGGCGTCGCCAGCTCCGAACGGCGTGGGTGCGACGGCGTCATATCGTCCCCGCCGTACGCAGGGCGCCGATCCGCGCGGCGTCCAGCCCCAACAACTCGCCGTAGACACTGTCGTTGTCGGCGCCGAGGCGACGCCCGAGATGCTTTATCGCTCCTGGCGTTTCGCTCAGGACCGCCACCGGAGACTGCACAGTGACGGACCCGAGTTCCTCGTCGTCGACGGCCACGAACATGCCCCGTGCGCGGAAATGCTCATCGGCGAGCAACTCGCAGGCGTCGTAGACCGGCGCCGCGGCAACGCCGTGGGCCAGTAACACCTTCATCGCCTCACCGAAGGAGTGCCTGCCGACCCAGGCGGCGACGAGCGCGTCGATCTCCTCGGAGCGCTGCTGTCGCGGCACCGGATCGACGTAATCGGGAAGCGCTGCCAGATCGGGTCTTTCGATCGCCCGGTACACCGCCCTTGCCGTGCTCGACGCCGCGCTCGACACCGCTATCCACTTGTCGTCGCAGGTGCGATACGTGTTGCGGGGCGCGCTCGCGTCGACCCGGTTGCCGGTGCGGGGTGCGATGACGCCGAGCTGGTCGTAGGCCAGCGTGGCCTGCTCGACCAGCCGGGCCAGCGGCTCGACGAGGCTGACGTCGACGAGCTGGCCGCCCGCCCCGTGCATGTCGCGGTGGTAGAGCGCCATCATCACCGCGTAGGTGGCGGCCAGCGCGGCCACCCCGTCGGCGAGCATGAACGGGGGGAGCGTCGGCGGTCCGTCCGGCTGCCCGGTGACGGCAGCGAACCCACTCATCGCTTCGGCGAGGGTGCCGAAGCCGGGCCGGTCGGAGGCGGGACCGCCGTGGCCGTAGCCGGTGACGTGCAGCACGACGAGATCCGGATGCCGTTCGTGCACCGACTCGTAGTCCAACTGCCAGCGAGCCAGCGTGCTCAGCCGCGTGTTGAGGACGAGTACGTCGCTGATCCCGAGTAGTTGGTCCAGCAGGTCCTGCCCGTCGGCTGTGCGCATGTCGAGCGTGACGCATTTCTTGTTGCGGCTCACGCTTTTCCACACCAGGCCGACGCCGTCGCGGCGCGGCCCCCATGTGCGCAGCGGATCACCGAAGACGGGTTGCTCCACCTTGATCACCTCGGCGCCGAACTCTGCGAGGGCGGTCGCGACCAGCGGACCCGCCGCGAGCGTCGCGGCGTCCACCACGCGGAGTCCCGCCAGCGGAAGTGCGCTCACAATGCCGGTTCGACAACCATCTCGAAGAAGGCGGCGCCGGAATCCGGGATGCGATTCTGCTTGAAGATGTTGACCGCATACGACACCAGGATCATCGAGAACAGCAGATGCATGAGCCGCTTCGCGTCCGGCCCGAGGTTGTCGATGTCGAGGCCGTCGAGGTGTGCGATGGCGCGCTCGGCGTGTGGGGCGATCCCGTCGTAGAACGCCACCAGTTCCGGGTAGGGCCGGTCCAGCCGGGCGGCGTAGCGCTCGGCCCTGGTCGGCAGCGCCCAGTCGTCGACCCACCTCTCGAGTTCTGAGAAGCCCTCCGGCAGTTGGCGTTCCGTCATGACGTCTGCTCCTCGCCGGACTGATAGGCCGCCACGGTGTCCCGGATCACCGTGTGGAACTGGCGGATGAGCAGTTCCTGGTCGGACAGGTGGAAGGTGTTCTGCGCGCGCGTCTTCAAGGCCGAGTGCGTGGCCTCGATGGTGTTGACGTCCTGCATGGCGAACTCGATGGTGCTGTCGACGACGACCTCCTGGGCCAGCCGCTCGTGGGCGTTGGCGGGCGGCACGAAGTACATGTCGATCTCGTAGATGTGGGTGTCGACCGTCTCCGGCCAGTAGGTGTAGGTGATGTAGTAGTTGCGCGCCCAGATCTGGATAGAGATGTTCGGGAAGACCCAGAACTGGTCGTTGCCCCAGGATGCGATGTCGCCCCGGTTGAGGAAGCTCGGCATCGGCCCGATGTCCGGCACGTCGTCGGGTCCGAACAGGCCCGCGCGGAACAGCTTGTACACCCATCGTTGGTCCTGGCGCGGCTCGCCTGCGGCGCCCGGTTCGCGCGGCGGCAGGATCGGCGGCCCGGGCACCGAGGTCAGCATGTGCGGCCGGAACAGGTCGTAGTGGTAGGAGTCGACGGGCGGCACCATCTTCTCGGCCTTGGACACGTCCGGATCGATGAACCTCCCGTGCACGTACGGCGGGTGATACCACTCGCACACCGAGTCGACGGCCAGCTTCCAGTTGCCCTTGATCTGCGTGGAGAACCCGTAGTGCTGCGTCATGAGATGAAACGGGTAGCTCTCCATTCCCAACAGGCCTTCGCCGAGGAAAGTCCGCAGCGGCACCGGGTCCTCGGCGAGGTTGACGAAGATGAAGCCCGCCCACACCTCGCAGTGCACTGGCGGCATGCGCAACTTGCTCTTGTCGAGGTCGAAGAACTCCTCCTCGTTGGTGATGTGGTTGACCACCCCGTTCAGTCCGTACCGCCAACCGTGGTACTTGCAGGCGAATGCCCGGCAGCTGCCCGCCGACTCCTCCATCGGGTGTTCCTGCCAGACGACCTTGTTGCCGCGGTGCGCGCAGATGTTGTGGAAGGCGTACACGTTGTCGTCGAGGTCGCGGGTGATCACGATCGACGCCAGCCGCCCCGGCAGCTCGCGGGTGAAGTAGGAACCCTTGCGGGGCAGGCGTTCCATCCGCCCGACGCACAACCAACTGCGCTCGAACACCGCCTTGCGCTCGGCGGCGAAGAACTCCTCGGAGATGGAATCCTCGTAGTTCACCGGCCCGGTACCCAGGTCGGGGTAGTCGGGGGTGAACTTCCCGCGTCCAGTGGCGAGCTTCTGCTGGATGCCGGTCATCGCTGTGCTCCTTCGTCGACGGATTGTCCGTTGGACCAGGGCTGCTGGTCCCATGGCCGGTCGAGCGGTGCCATCTCGCCGCCGAACGGGAAGAACGCCCGCTGCGCATAGGTCTCGCGACCCAGCCCGTGGCCGAGCTCGTTGATGAACGCGCGCTTGAGCGGGTTGGTGAAGAGCTGTCGCGTGTAGCGGAGCGTCAGCGGAGGCCGCTTGACGAGTTCGCGGGCGTGCTCCCAGGCCCGGTCGAGCAGCTGGTCCTTCGGCAGCACCTCGTTGACCACACCCCACTCCTTGGCCTCTTGGGCGCTGAGCTTCTGGCCCGTCAGCAGGAAGTAGCGCGCGCGGTTATGCCCGGCCAGGACACTCCAGATCACGTGCTGCCCGTCGCCGGGAACCTGGCCGCGCGGGAAGTGCGATGCGTCCTGGAAGTAGGCGTCGTCGGACGCCAGCACGATGTCGCCCATCAGCGGCACCTCGGAGTGCATGTTGCAGGGGCCGTTCACCGCACTGATCATCGGCACGTCGACGTCGAGCACGTTGAAGATGAGATGGCGTGCATACCAGGCCTTCTCGTCGAGCTTGACGAGACCGCGGGTGTCGGGCATCGCCTGGTAGATCGGCTTCTCGACGAGCGAGCCGTCGGGCATCCGGCCCCAGTTCGCGTTGTAGTTCTCGCCGGTGCCGGTGTGGATCAGCACCTTGATCTCGCGGTCGCCCGCGATGTCGGCGAAGGCATCGCACATGTCGTCGTGCGACTGCCAGCTCCAGACAAGGCTGTCACCGTCGGTGTGGCACTGCATGAAGAGGATGCCGTCGTCGGTCAGCTCGAACCGGTAGTTCGCGTAGCGGTTCTGGTACTCGCTGTATCTCGTCCGCTTGGGCATGAGGCGCCTCGTTCCTGTTTGGGCGATCGCTCAAACGGACATTACAGGCCGCGCAGTCTGGCCACAACGGGGGCGAAGGCTTCGGCCCGCGACTGCTGCACGGTCACGTAGTTGATGCCGAGCTCCTCGCGTTGTGATTGCAGAACGTCGACCACGGTGTCGGTGGATCCGATGAGCACATTGGGATGGTCGCGCAGGATCTCCGCCGCGATTCCCGTTCTCGAGGCCAGTTCTGCCAGCGCGGATTCCGGGTCGTCGGTGATCTCGGTGAAATAGGGCGAGCTCTCGATGTCCAGATCGTCATAGCCGCCCCGGGTGCGCCGCCGGGCCGCCGCGTAGACGTCCCCGATGCGCCTGCGCGCCTCGTCGCGTGGGCTCAGCCCCGCCTCGTTCGTCGCGACGAAAGGCACATTCGAGATGCTGACGATGTCGGCTTCCCGTGCGGCGAGGGCGAGCACGCGCGGGCCGCCACCGCCGACCATGATCGGCGGATGGGGGCGCTGCACGGGCCGTGGCCGGCCTTCGTACCCGGAGACGTTGACGAACTCACCGGCGCAATCGATCTCGCCGCAGGCGAAGTGCGCCTTGAACAACGCAATCACCTCCTCCAACTTGCTGATTCGGCGTCCAGGCCGGTCGAACGTCAGCCCCATCGCGGTATATTCGTCGGCACTCCAGCCTGCCCCCAACCCGAGTTCGAGGCGGCCTTCGGAAAGCAGGTCCAGCGTCGCCATCTCCTTCGCGAGGACGGCGGGCACGTGGTAGTCGATGCAGAAGACGCGGCAACCGATGCGCAGCGTCTCGGTCACCGCCGCCGCCGTTGCCATCGCCGCGATCGGCGCCAGGTCCTGTCTGGGCGTGCGGGCGGCGCGTTGCGCAGGCCCGGGGCCGAGGTAGTGGTCGGCAAGGAAAAGTGTGGAGTAGCCGAGATCCTGGACCCTGCGCGCGGTGTCACGCCATTCGGCTGCGCCCGATGCGTTTGTCGCCTGCACGGCGAACCGAAACGGTGGTCTGCTCATTCGTGGACCCTAGGTTGGGCGGTCGCCCCGGATCAATAGCGCTCGCTTGACCCCTTAGCCGACCGGGTGATAGGCATGAACGCGATCGGCGATTGGGCGGTCGCCCAGTAACGGGAAGGCATGCCCATGAGGACCGCGCTCGTGACCGGTGGGGCATCCGGGATCGGCTCCGGCATCGTCCGACGCTTGCGCAACGACGGCCACCAAGTCGCAATTATCGACCTGACGGCGACGGACGACGCTCGAGGTTACGTTGCGGACGTCACCGACCGAACGCAGGTAGAGACGGCAGTGGCAGCGGTTCAGCAGGCACTGGGCCCGATCACGGTGTTGGTGAATGCCGCAGGTATGGAACGGTTCAAGCGATTCGCCAACCTTTCCTTCGAGGACTGGTCGAAGGTGATCGACGTCAACCTCAACGGCGTGTTCCACACCATCAAGGCGGTGCTACCCGGCATGGTCGAGGCGGGGTGGGGACGCATTGTGAACATCTCGTCGTCGAGCACGCACTCCGGCCAGCCCTTCATGTCCGCCTATGTCGCGGCGAAGTGTGCGGTCAACGGCCTGACAAAGTCTCTTGCCCTCGAATACGGGCCGAGCGGGATTACCGTGAACGGTGTGGCGCCAGGTTTCGTCGACACCCCGATGCTGCGCAGCGCGGAGGAGCGGCAGTTCCTCGGCGGCACTATCGAGGAGCACATCGAGCGCACCCCGGTCCGGCGGGTGGGCAGGCCTGATGACATCGCCGCAGCGTGCTCGTTTCTGATCTCCGAAGACGCCGGCTACATCACGGGCCAGATCCTCGGCGTCAACGGCGGCCGCAGAACCTAAGGGAGAAAATGTATTACCGAGACAAACTCTTCATCGATGGCCTTTGGTCGACTTCGAAGTCAGGCAACGCCATCGACGTGTTCTCGCCGCACAGCCAGCAGGTGATCGGGAAGGTCTTGCTGGCCGCGCCCGCCGACGTGGACCGGGCGGTGCTTGCCGCCCGCGCGGCCTTCGACCGGGGGCCTTGGCCTCGAATGCAGCCCGCGGAGCGCATCGTCGCGATAAGCAGGTTGGCCGAGCTGTACAAAGAACACCGCACGGAGATGGCTGAGCTGATCAGCGCAGAACTGGGTGCGCCCATCTCCTTCGCCAAGCGCGCGCAGGTGGGTATTCCGCTGATGATGTTCTCCGCGTTCGGCGATCTGGCCGCGACGTACGAATGGCAGGAGGCGCGTCCGGGACTGTACGGCAACGACATTCGCATCATGAAGCAACCGGTGGGCGTGGTGGCCGCGGTCGTGCCGTGGAACATGCCGCAATTCCTCACGATGTGCAAGGCTCTTCCCGCGCTGCTGGCCGGATGCTGTGTCGTACTCAAACCCGCGCCCGAGTCGGTCCTCGACGCGCAGCTGCTCGCGGATCTGGTCCAACGGGCCGATCTGCCGCCAGGGGTCTTCAACGTGGTGCCGGGCGACCGTGACGTCGGTGAGGCTCTGGTCAGCCATCCTGGGGTGGACAAGGTTTCGTTCACCGGGTCGACTGCCGCGGGCCGGAAGGTCGCGATGGCGTGCGCCGAGGGCCTCAAACAGGTGAGCCTGGAACTGGGCGGGAAGTCGGCGGCGATCGTGCTCGACGATGCCGACCCGGCGCTCGTCGCGCCGGCCATCCAATCCGCGAGCCTCGCCAACAGCGGCCAGGTATGCAACGCGCTGAGTCGAATCCTGGTGCCCGCCAGCCGTCATGACGAGTTCGTCGATGCGTTGGCCGCGGGCATGGAGGCGATGTCGGTCGGCAATCCGGCCGACGCCGCAACCCAACTCGGCCCGCTGGTCGCGCAACGGCAGCAGGTCCGGGTGCGCGGCTACATCGAGGAGGGCACCCGCGAGGGGGCGCGGCTCGTCGTCGGTGGCACCGAGTTGCCCGACGGACTCGAAGCGGGTTGGTACGTCAGGCCGACGCTGTTCAGCAATGCGAACAACGACATGCGGATCGCGCGCGAAGAGATCTTCGGTCCGGTCCTCACCGTCATCCCGTACGACGACGAGGACGATGCCGTGCGCATCGCCAACGACTCCGACTACGGCCTTGCCGGTGCAGTGTTCACTCCCGATCTCGACCGGGGATTCGCCATCGCGGGCCGGGTGCGCTCGGGCACGTTCGGCGTCAACCAGGGCTACATCATGGACCCCGTCGCCCCGTTCGGGGGCGTCAAGCAGAGTGGCTATGGCCGCGAACTCGGCCGCGAGGGTCTCGAGAGTTACCTTGTCAGTCAGTCGGTTTCGACGGCGGCCTCTGCGAAGTAGTGCCCCGCGTCGAGGTCGTCGAGCAACCCGGCGTGGGTGGGCTGCCAGCCGAGACGCTCGCCGTCATCGCGGCCAACCCCCGGCTGCAGGAACGGGAGCTGATCAAGCTCTCGTCGATCGCCTCGGCGCTCGCCGAAGGGCTGGGTCGAAGGGGCGTCGCCCAGTCAACGGCAAAGTTGACCGCCGAGGCGGGCGTCGTCGTGTTCAAGGTCGCCTTCGAGCGGTGGATCAGCGAGGGACGACGAGATCAACTGCCGCATTTCATCCGAGAGTCCCTCGACGAGCTGAAGGCGATGGCCGCGGGCGGCTGATTGGTCTGGCTTCGGTCTCGACCAGCTAACGATTCCGCCAGGAGCGGTGTCGGCACGCGTATGGCGACCGCGACCGTGGTCCGCTCGACGGGAGATGTCCACTTCGAAGCCGCGTGTGCTGACGGCCGTTTCGGCGGCCGCGGCGTTGCTTGTCGTCGCGCTGCCATCGGCCGCTGCGGCGCCCGAGACCGACGGCGACGGATACCTGAACTCGACCGCACGGTGTACTGCGCCCAACACGGTCGTCGTATTCGGCAGCACGGACAACTCCCGGATAGCCATCTGCAAGTCACCGGACGGGCAGTACGAGTACCGCGGTGTGCGGCTGAGCGACGGCGCCAAGCTGATCGTGCCCGCCGAGGCATCACAGGACGGCGCATTCGTCGCCGACAACGGGGGAATCGGCTACCTGGTGACGGCGAAGTCACTCGTCGTCAGCGCGGGCGCCAAGGTGATCCGCGAGGAACCGATGGTGGATTTCCACGGCCCGCAGGCGCAGGCGCCCGCGCCGACAACACCGACGTCGACGACGCCGCTGCCGCCACCGCTGCCCGCCGAGGAGGGGCACGGCGGCTGAACGGCCTACCACCCCTCCGGCGGCTTGCCCGACAGCGCCGATGTCAACTGCTGGGCCGCCGTTCGAACCGCGCGTACCAACTCCGTTGCCGGCACATGGGAACCCTGCTGGCGTCGGGTCACGCTGAACGCCGCGCACGGATGGCCGGTGTGGTCGAAGGCGCATGCCGCCACCGACTGCAGCCCGGGCGTGATGAGCCCGACCTCTTCGGCCCAGCCCTGGCGCCGCTCTGTCTGTAACAGCTGTCGCAGCTCCGGCAGGGAGGTGGGGCCTTCTCCCGTTCGGTTCACGAACGCGCGGGACGACGGAAACAACGCACGCACCTGAGCGGCGGGCAGATGCGCAAGCATCGCGCGTCCGCTCGCGGTCAGGTGCGCGGGCATGCGCACGCCGATCCCTGTCAGCGTGACCGCCATGTGTGCCGCGGTCGGGTGCTCGCGAAGGAGATACAGGGTCTCCGCGCCGTGCAGGATTCCGAGGTGAGCGGTCTCGTGCACCTGCGCGACGAGTTGCTTGAGCACCGGGCGTGCCCACATCTCCAGAGGCCCGTGCCGGAGATAGGCCGAGCCCACCTCGAACGCCGACACCCCGAGGCCGTACGTGCGCTGATCGGGTAGGTACACGACGAAGCCGCGCTCGGTGAGCACCTCGAGCAGGTGATAGGCCGACGAGCGCGGGATGTCGAGGTCGCGCATGATCGCCGCGCCGGAGACCGGACCGGATCGCCCCGCCAGGTAAAGCAGGACGTCGAGCGCCCGTCCCACCGCAGGAGATGTGCTGGACATCGGGTGCCTCCTGCCAAAGTCTCGGATACGAGACACTAGTGGGTTCCCGGGTCTAGAAGCAATGGCAGGTGATCGGGTGTGCTAGAGCCATGACTTCAGTAACCGAGCCACACACGGTCCGCGCCGCGCGCGGTACGACCCTCTCCTGCAAGGGGTGGCAGCAGGAAGCCGCGCTGCGCATGCTGATGAACAACCTCGATCCCGAGGTCGCCGAACACCCAGAGGATCTCGTGGTCTACGGCGGCACCGGTCGCGCGGCCCGCAACTGGCCCGCGTTCGATGCGATCGTGCGCACGCTGCGCGACCTCGAGGACGACGAAACCCTGCTGATCCAGTCCGGTAAGCCGGTCGGCGTCTTCCGGACGCATGTCTGGTCGCCGCGCGTTCTGCTGGCCAACTCCAACCTCGTCGGCGATTGGGCGAACTGGGAGAAGTTCCGTGAGCTGGAGGCCGCAGGGCTGACGATGTACGGCCAGATGACCGCGGGCTCGTGGATCTACATCGGCACGCAGGGAATCCTGCAGGGTACCTACGAGACCTTCGGTGCGGTCGCGAAGAAGCTCGCGGCCTCTGGCCGCTATGAGCACTGTGACGGAACCCTCGCCGGCACGATCACTCTCACGGCAGGTGTCGGCGGCATGGGTGGCGCCCAGCCGCTGGCGGTGACCATGAACGACGGGGTGGCGATCTGTGTGGACTGCGACGAGAGCCGCATCGATCGCCGTATCGAGCATCGCTACCTCGACACCAAGGCCGCCGACATCGACGAGGCCCTCGCGATGGCGATCGAGGCACGGGATGCCAGGCGGCCGCTGTCCATCGGCCTCGTCGGCAATGCGGCGGAGATCTTCCCCGAGCTGCTCGACCGCGACGCTCCGATCGACATCGTCACCGACCAGACGTCGGCGCACGATCCGCTGTCCTACCTGCCGATCGGCGTGCCCTTCGAGGACATGAAGAAGATGGCCGAGAAGGACCCGGTGTACTTCACCGAACAGGCGCGCGACTCGATGGCCAAACACGTCAAGGCGATGGTCGGGTTCATGGACAAGGGCGCCGAGGTGTTCGACTACGGCAACTCGATACGTGACGAGGCGCGCAAGGCCGGCTACGACCGGGCGTTCGACTTCCCCGGTTTCGTCCCCGCCTACATCCGCCCGCAGTTCGAGGAGGGGCTCGGCCCGTTCCGGTGGGCGGCCCTGTCGGGCGACCCCAAGGACATCGAGGCGACCGACCGCGCGATTCTCGAACTGTTCCCCGACAATGCGCATCTGCGACGCTGGATCACGATGGCCGAGGAGCGAGTCGCCTACCAGGGCCTGCCCGCCCGGATCTGCTGGCTCGGCTACGGCGAGCGGCACAGGGCGGGTTTGAAGTTCAACGAGATGGTGGCTTCCGGCGAGCTGTCGGCGCCGATCGTCATCGGACGCGACCACCTGGACTCCGGCTCGGTCGCCTCCCCGTATCGGGAGACCGAGGCGATGGCAGACGGCTCCGACGCCATCGCGGACTGGCCGTTGCTGAATGCATTGGTGAACACGGCATCCGGCGCATCCTGGGTGTCGATCCACCACGGCGGCGGCGTCGGCATGGGCCGCTCCATCCACGCAGGCCAGGTATGTGTGGCCGACGGGACGGAGCTGGCGGCGCAGAAGCTCGAAAGGGTGCTCGTCAACGATCCGGGCATGGGTGTGATCCGACACGTCGATGCCGGCTACGAGCACGCGACCGCGGTCGCCGCGGAGCGTGGCGTGCGAATCCCCATGCAAGAGCAGTGACCATGGACGCCGATGTCCACTTTGATTCCCTGTGGGAGTCGATCATCGACGTCGGTCGCGAACCGGCGACCGGCGGCTATCGCCGATTCGCCTGGACCACAGCCGATCTCACGTTGCGCGAATGGTTCACCGCGGAGGCCCAGCGTCGCGGCATGTCTGTGGAGGAGGACCGTAACGGCAACACGTGGGCCTGGTGGATGCCCGCAGGCTGGAGCGGGAACCCCAGGGGCGCCTTCGTCACCGGATCTCACCTCGACTCGGTGCCCGACGGTGGCGCGTTCGACGGGCCGCTCGGCGTGGTGTCGGCGTTCCATGCGGTTGACCTCGTCCGAGCGCGGGGCGTCGAACCGGTCATCCCGGTCGCGGTGGTCGCGTTCGGCGACGAGGAGGGTGCCCGGTTCGGCGTCGCTTGCGTCGGATCGCAGCTGAGCACCGGTGCACTGACGGCCGAGCGGGCACTCTCGTTGCGCGACAATGACGGGACCACACTTGCCGATGCGCTGCGAAACGCCGGTCGTCGACCGGAGCATCTCGGAGCCGACGACACGCTCACCGACCGTGTCGGCGTATACGTCGAGCTTCATGTCGAGCAGGGCCTGGCATTGCAGGACCTGGGTCGGCCGATTGCCGTCGCCTCGTCGATCTGGCCGCACGGCAGATGGCGCCTCACGTTCGGCGGTGAGGCCAACCATGCGGGAACCACTCGGCTCATCGACCGGCGCGACCCGATGTTGCCGTTCGCCTCGGCCGTGCATTCCGCCCGCATCGAGGCGGGCCGTCACGGCAGCGTCGCGACGTTCGGCAAGGTGCGGGTCAGCCCGAACGGCGCGAACGCCATTCCGTCCCGTGTCGATGCGTGGCTGGACGCCCGCGCAGCCGACGAGGCCACCCTGTCCACCGTCGTCGACGCGATCAGGACCGCGGCCGCGAACCACGCCAGGGACGGCCACGTCTCTCTGGACTTCGAGGCCGAGTCGATCACGCCGATCGTCGAGTTTCCCGATGCGCCGCGCAGGCGAGTGCAGGCGGCGTTGACGCGGTTCGGCGAGGTTCCCGTGCTTCCGACCGCCGCTGGCCACGACGCCGGGATCCTGTCGGCCAAGGTGCCGACGGCAATGCTGTTCGTGCGCAACCCGACCGGGGTGTCTCATTCCCCCGAGGAGTACGCGGAGATCGCCGACTGCCGTACCGGCGCAGAAGCGCTGGCCGATGTGATGGCCGATTGGGTGTCGCGGTGACGGGCGAGACCTTCTGGTGTGAGAACGCGTGGCTGGGCGGCGAGGTCGTCGAGTCCGTTGCGGTCAGCGTGAACGCCGGGCGGATCACCGCGATCGAGACCGGTGCACCGGCCGCCGCATCGACGCGGCAGTTGCGCGGCCTGGTGATCCCGGGGATGGCCAACGCGCACTCGCACGCCTTCCACCGGGCGCTGCGGTCGCGGACCCAGCGCGATCGCGGCAGCTTCTGGACGTGGCGAAAGCTGATGTACGAAACGGCAGGACAGCTGACGCCGGAGCGCTACCGGGCCCTGGCGACGGCCGTCTACGCCGAGATGGCACTGGCGGGCATCACCGCGGTCGGCGAGTTCCACTACCTGCATCACGATGTGGGCGGCAGGCGCTACGCGGATCCGAACGAGATGGGCAAGGCACTGATCGCCGCGGCGTCGGACGCAGGAATCCGGCTGACGCTGCTGGATACGTGCTATCTGCGAGCCGGACTCGACGGCGCACCGCTTGCGGAGGGGCCGCAACAACGGTTCGGCGACGGCACGGCCACGGCATGGGCCGAGCGGGTGGACGGGCTGAGGAGCGAAGTGGAAGCGGAGCCGCAGCTAATCGTGGGCGCCGCAATACATTCCGTTCGGGCAGTACCCCCCGCCGAAATGGCTACCGTGGTCGAATGGGCAGACACTCATAACGCACCGCTGCACGTGCACTCGTCGGAGCAGACGGCAGAGGTCGACGAGTGCGTCGCGGTGCACAACTGCACCCCGACGGCGCTGATGCGCGACAACGGAGTCCTCGGGCCCCGCACCACCGCGGTGCACGCCACCCACATGACCCAGCAGGACATCGCGGACATGGACTCCACGGCGACGGGAGTCTGCTTCTGCCCGACCACCGAACGTGATCTCGGCGACGGAATCGGACCAGCAGCCGTGCTGCTTGCGGGGCGGGGACCGTTCAGCCTGGGTTCTGACAGCCACGCCGTGATCGATCTTTTCGAGGAGGCGCGCGCCGTCGAGCTCGACGAGCGCCTGGCCCGTCGCGAGCGCGGGATCATCTCCGCGGCAATGCTGCTGGACGCCGCCACGGCCGCGGGCCAACGCACCCTGGGCTGGACGGAGGCGGGGGCGCTCAAGGTCGGTGCGCATGCCGACCTCGTCGCCGTCGACACGCGGTCCATCCGCACCGCGGGTGGCGGGGCCACCGCGGAGAATGTGGTCTTCGCCGCGTCGGCGGCCGACGTCACCGACGTGGTCGTCGACGGACGACAGGTGGTGGCCGAGGGACGACACGTCGCGGTTCCGGACGTCGCTGATGCTCTCGAGCAGGCCGTCGGGTGGCACGCATGACCGTTCTCTACGACAACATCGGCGAACTGGTGACCAACGACCCGGCACAGGGCGACGGTTCTCTCGTCGGTCTCCACAACGACGCAGCGATGGTCGTCGACGGCGACCGCATCGCCTGGATCGGGTCGAAAGGCAAAGCACCTGCGGCCGAACACCGTGTCGATTGTGAGAACCGAAGCGTGATACCGGGATTCGTCGACAGCCATGCCCACCTCGTCTTCGCCGGGGACAGATCGGCCGAGTTCGCCGCGCGAATGAGCGGCGACGCGTACGACGGGGGCGGCATCGCGACGACGGTGTCAGCGACCCGTGCCGCCGCAGACAGCGAACTCGCGGGCAACCTCGCCCGGCTGGCCGATGAGCTCCTGCGAAGCGGCGTAACGACTTTCGAGACCAAGAGCGGATACGGCCTGACCGTCTCCGACGAACTGCGCTCGTTGGAGATCGCGGCTCGCGCGACCTCGGAGACCACCTTTCTCGGCGCGCACGTGGTTCCCGCCGAGTACCGCGATCGTCGCGACGACTACGTCAGTCTGGTAGCGGGGGACATGCTGGCGGCCTGTGCGCCACAGGCGCGATGGATCGACGTGTTCTGTGATCGGGGCGCCTTCGACGTGGACGAGGCGAGGACGATCCTGCAGGCGGGCGCCGCCGCCGGGCTCGGTCTGCGCATGCACGCCAGCCAGCTCGCCGCGGGACAGGGGATCAAGCTCGCTGTCGAACTGCAGGCGGCATCGGTCGACCACTGCACGTTCGCAGACGACAGCGACCTCGAAGCACTGGCCGCGGGCGCCACGGTCGCGACCCTGCTGCCCGGCGCCGAATTCTCCACCCGCGCACCATGGCCCGACGGGCGACGCTTCGTCGACGCAGGCGTCACGATCGCCCTGGCGACGGACTGCAACCCTGGCACGTCGTACACCTCGAGCATGCCGTTCTGCATCGCGTTGGCGGTCCGCGATATGCATCTGACGCCTGCAGAGGCCGTGAGGGCGGCCACCGCGGGCGGAGCGGCCGCGCTGCGGCGCGACGACATCGGAGTCCTCGCACCGGGCATGCGGGCCGACTTCGTCACGCTGAAGGCGCCCTCCTACATTCACCTCGCCTACCGGCCCGGCGTGCCCATCGTTCACGACGTGGTGGTCTCCGGCGCTCCAACGCAACGAAAGCAGATCGAACAGTGATGAATGAGTCAGAAGTCGTTGTCGGGGTGGGCCCAGCCACCTTCGCCGATGTCGTCGCCGTCGCGCGCGATGGCGCCCGGGTGAGTATTTCCGCAGACGCGATCGGCGCCGTCGCGGCCAGCCGCGTCCACATCGAGGCGCTCGCCGAACAGCCGACTCCGGTCTATGGGGTGTCCACCGGATTCGGCGCACTTGCCAGCCGTCACATACCTCATGAACTGCGAACGCAATTGCAGCGCAGCCTCATTCGGTCACATGCCGCGGGTACCGGTGCAGAGGTCGAGCGCGAGGTGATCCGCGCGATGATGCTGCTGAGGTTGTCGACCTTGACGACCGGCCGAACCGGGGTACGGACGGAGACGGCGCAGGCCTACGCCGACCTCTTGTCCGCGGGGTTGACGCCGGTCGTGTACGAGTACGGCAGCCTCGGCTGCTCAGGCGACCTCGCACCGCTGGCGCACGTCGCCCTCGCGGTGATGGGGGAAGGTCACGTTCGCACCTCCGACGGTGCGATGAAGCCGTCGGGGGAGGCGATGGCCGAGCATGGGCTCACACCGGTGACCTTCGCCGAAAAGGAAGGCCTTGCGCTGATCAACGGCACCGACGGAATGCTCGGCCAATTGGTGCTCGCGCTCACCGACCTGGACAATCTCTTCCGGCTCGCCGACATCGCGGCGGCGATGAGCGTCGAGGGTCTGCTCGGCACCGACCGCGTCTTCGCCGACGATCTCCAACGGCTGCGCCCGCACCCCGGCCAGGCCGTGTCGGCGGCAAACATCATCCGCATGCTTACGGGTTCGGCGATCGTCGCCAGTCACCGCGGGGACGACTGCACGCGGGTGCAGGACGCGTACTCCCTGCGATGCTCACCTCAAGTCGCCGGTGCCGCGCGGGACACCGCCGACCACGCACGCGTGGTCGCCGAACGCGAATTGGCAAGCGTCATCGATAATCCCGTCATCACGCTCGACGGGCGTGTCGAGTCGAACGGCAATTTCCACGGTGCCCCGGTGGCCTATGTGCTGGACTTCCTCGCGATCGCGGTAGCCGACCTGGCGAGCATCAGCGAACGTCGGACCGACCGCTTCCTCGACGCCGCACGCAGCCACGGCCTCAACCCCTTCCTGGCCGATGATCCCGGCGTCGACAGCGGGCACATGATCACGCAGTACACCCAGGCCGCGATCGTGTCCGAACTCAAACGGCTGGCCGCCCCCGCGAGCGTCGACTCGATCCCGTCGTCGGCGATGCAGGAAGACCATGTGTCGATGGGGTGGTCGGCCGCCCGCAAGCTGCGCCGCGGCATCGACGGTCTGACGCAGGTGCTCGCGATCGAGGTGCTCAACGCCGCCCGCGGCATCGAGCTACGCCGACCGTTGACACCCGCACCAGGAACCGCGGCGGTCATCGCGGCGCTGCGGCAGCATGTTCCTGGTCCAGGCGGGGACCGCTATCTGGCACCCGAGATCGGCGCTGCCGTCGAGCTTGCGCGGACAGGAGCGCTCGTCCGCGCAGCCGAGGCCGCCGTAGGCGTCCTGTCCTGACTCACCGCCGGCTGTGACAGCCGCGCAGATAGTGTGCGACGTATGGGACTTCGCGGGCTGGAAGGCAAGGTCGTCGTCATCGCGGGCGGCGCGACGGGAATCGGTGCGGAGACGAGCAAGCGGCTCGCGCTCGAGGGTTGCGCCGTCGTCGTCGGCGATGTCGTGGCCGACGGTGCACGCCGAACGGCCGACGAGATCACCGAGGCGGGCGGCACCGCAACGGCCGTCGCCTTCGACCTCGCCGAACCCGATTCGGTGGTCGCCCTGTTCGAGACCGCCGCAAGCACCTACGGCGGTGTCGACGCGTCGTTCAACGTCGGCGCCGACATGGGTGCGCTGCGAGGTGACTCCGACGTCGTCGACATCGAGCTGGATCTGTGGGACCGGGTGATGGCGGTGAACCTTCGTGGATATGTGGCCGCGCTGAAATCGGCCATCCCGTTGATGTTGGAGCGCGGCGGAGGCGCCATCGTCAACATGTCGTCGGCGGCGGCGTTCCTGGGCGAGCCGACCCGTCCCGCCTATGCCACCGCGAAGGCGGGAATCGGTGCGTTGACCCGCCACGTCGCCTCCCGCTGGGGTCGGGACGGTATTCGGTGCAACGCCGTTGCACCGGGTTTCACTGCGACAGAAGCGATTCGATCCGTCCCGCAGTGGCCGGAGCTGGAGGCGGCCGCCCTCAAGCGCACGCGGGCCAACCGGGTCGGCGATACCGGTGACATCGCATCACTTGTCGCATTCCTGATCTCGTCGGAAGGCGAGTGGATCAACGGCCAAGTCATCAACATCGACGGCGGTACGGTTCTCCGATGACTGCAGCTGCCCGAGAACGCGCCGCCCTTGTCGACACGATGCGCGACGTCGGACCCGACGCCCCGACACTGTGCGGCGACTGGACCGTGCGAGACCTGGCCGCGCACCTGGTGCTGCGCGAACGCCGCCCCGACGCGGCGCCTGGCATCCTGATTCCCGCGCTGGCCGGCTACACCGCCCGCAAGCAGCAGCGCATCACCGACACCACGGGGTGGCCGGAGCTGCTGGACATGGTCGCGTCAGGACCGCCGCTGTACTCGCCGTTGCGGCTGCTCGATCCGCTGGTGAACACCACGGAGATGTTCATCCACCATGAAGACGTCCGGCGTGCGGCGCCCGGTTGGCAGCCGCGAAGCCTCGACGGCGACCTGGTGTCCGCGCTGCGCCGCCAGGTGCGATTCGCGGTCCGGCTGTCACTGGGCCGCGCTCCTGCAACCGTGACGCTGAAAGACTCCGACGGCACGACGCTGGCATCCGTCGGCAAAGGCCCGCAGTGCACGATCACCGGGGCGGCGCCCGAACTGCTGCTCTTTCTGTCCGGGCGCGACGCGGTGCAGATCGAATTCGGCGGTGACGATGACACTGTTGAGCAGGTGCGAGAGGCCCGCCGGGCGCTGTAGATCACAGTCGGCGATTTCGGACTACACAGCTGCGCTCGGTATCGTGGTGCGGTCATCTGGATCAGGAGCAACGCTGTGACCCTCAACACGATCGCACTGGAGCTGGTGCCTCCCAATGTGGAGCGCGGGCCGGCCTATGCGGTGGAAGAGGCGCGCAAGGTGGCAAAGATCTCCGCGGAGTCCGGCCTCGCAGGCCGGCTCAAGCACGTGATGATCCCCGGGATGATCGACGAGGACGACGACCGGCCCGTCCCGATGAAGCCGAAGCTCGACGTGCTCGAATACTGGTCGCTGATCAAGCCGGAGTTGCCCGGGCTGCGCGGGCTGTGCACGCAGGTCACCCCGTTCATGGACGAGGCGGCGCTCGGCGAGCGGCTGACCTCCCTTCGCGCCGCCGGGTTCGAGGGCATCGTTTTCGTCGGAGTGCCCCGCACCATGAATGACGGCGAAGGGACCGGTGTCGCCCCGACGGATGCCCTGTCGATCTACCACGAGGTGGTCGACAACCGCGGTGCGATTCTCATCCCGACCCGCGAAGGCGAGCAGGGCCGGTTCGATTACAAGTGCAACCAGGGCGCGACCTACGGCATGACGCAGCTGTTGTACTCCGACGCGATCGTGGGATTCCTCAGCGAATTCGCCAAGAACACCGACCACCGGCCCGAGATCCTGCTGTCCTTCGGCTTCGTGCCCAAGGTCGAGACCAGGGTCGGTCTGATCGACTGGCTGATTCAGGACCCAGGCAACGCGGCGGTCGTCGACGAGCAGGAGTTCGTCCGGTCATTGGCGAGCCGCGATCCCGCCGACAAGCGCCAGCTGATGGTCGACCTGTACAAGCGGGTGATCGATGGGGTCGCCGATCTCGGCTTCCCGCTGAGCATTCACTTCGAGGCGACGTACGGTGTATCCGGCGCCGCCTTCGAGACGTTTGCAGAGATGCTCGCCTACTGGTCTCCCGACCGCTAGAGCGCGCGAATCCCTGTGTAGGCCAACAGGACACCGACGACGAGAAGGATGACCGCCGTCACGGCGGCATGCTCGCGCTGCATCCAGTCCTTGGCTCGCTCGAGCTGGTCGTCGACGCGCTCACCGAACATGACGTAGGCGAGTATCGGGGCGATCACCGTCGAGCCGGCAAGGACGGTGTAGAAGACGACGGCGAGCCACAGGCCGACACCGACCGCGGCGGTGCCGATGATCAGGCCCGCCGCCACATTCATGACGAGCACCTTGGGATTGGCGATCACCAACCCGAACCCGACGGCCGCGGCACCGACGGGCGTGATCCGGCTGAGCCGGTTGAGAAAGGCAGGCGGACGGGTCTCGCGTCCTCGCGTCACCCATCGCGCGAAGGCGAAGGCGATGAGCAAGATACCGATGGCGATCCGCACCCACGGCGCCCACGGCGGGGACTCCCCAAGCCCGTCAACGAGATGGGGCACCTGCACGAACACCGCAGTCACCGCGGCCAACCCGGCAAGCCACCCGGCCATGAAGGCCAACCCGGTGGGTCTCGGGTGGTCGGTGTGCAGCACCAACAGCACCGCAGGAATTATCGATACAGGTGAAAGGGCGACAACGAGCGCGAGCGGTATGAGCTCGCCGAGCAACGACCCGGCGGATTAGCGCTGCGGGGTGCGTGCGGGGGTGTGCCTGCCGTGTAGCAGGTAGGTCAACCAACGGAGATCGATAAGCACGTGATCGCTCTTTTCCTAGGCGCTCTTGGTGAGTAGTGGAAGCAGGCGGCGGCGTTCGCCCATGCTGTCTGCGAAGTGGTGAAGGGCCTCGGCAACCGAACCCATGGCGGGGAACGTCTCGCCCTCGCCGAACAACCGCAGTGTCCGATGGACCGGCTGGCTGGCGATGAGCGACCATTCGACACCGGCGTGAGCGCAGTCCTCGTCGACGGTGTACAGCAGTGAAATACATTCCGGCGAGAACGAACTCACGCCGATCAGATCCAACACGAAGGGCTTCTCCGTCAGGACGAAGCGCCGTGAATGCGCAGTGATGACATCGAGGTTCGACTCGGTGATTTCGCCGCTGACCGTCACCACGGTGGCCAGCTGACGACACAGCGCGCGCATCTGCGCGCCGCTGCAGTCGAGTGCTGGGTTTCCGTACATGAGGTCAAAGCTAAGCCGCCGATCTAAGGCATTGGGGAGCTGCCGCTAATACTTTGCTAAGAACCGTTTTTCGAGCGCTCAGTTTCTAAGGACGGCGGAATTGTGCACCGGAATAGTTCTCCCACGGGCTGTAGTCCGCGAGCAGCTCTTCCTGCGGTGGTCGCAGGTCTTCTGGCACGTGCTGCAGGTTGATCCGGATGCGGTACCAAATGGAACTCGGGCCGCGCATACCGTCGAGTAACACGTCGACGGGCTTAAGTTTCTTAGCCACTTCCTCATGTTTGTCCCGCCAGGTGTCCAGCGCGGCCATCGCCTCGTCCTTGGTCTTGGTGCGGGCGATCTCGATCAGCGGCATCGAAGAAACACGGCCTCGCCCGCCGCTGGTTCCCTTCTTCGCGCCCGTCGGTGCCTTCTCGGCAGGGCCGAGCCGGTCGGCGAGGTCGAGCAGCGCCTCGAGGCTGCCCGTCGCGTCGTCCATGCCCTCCCACGGATCGCCGAGTTCGGCGAATCGCTCGGGCACCGTCGCGATGGTGAAGTTCTGAGGCCGGCAGTCGACGACCTCGTCCCACCGCAGTGGCGTCGACACCCTGGCGTCGGGCGTGGCCCGCACCGAATACGCAGAAGCCACCGTGCGGTCGAACGCGTTCTGGTTGAAGTCGACGAACACGCCTTCGCGTTCCTCTTTCCACCACCGTGCTGTGGCCAGGTCCGGTGCCCGCCGCTCGACTTCGCGGGCCACCGCTTGTGCGGCCAACCGAACGAACTTGAACGGCCAGCGCCGCTCGATGCGCGCATAGATGTGAAAGCCGCGCGACCCGGACGTCTTCGGCCACGCCGTCAGGCCGTGGTCGGTGAGAACCTCGCGGGCGACGAGAGCGACGTGGATGATCTGGCGCCAGTCGACGCCCGGCATCGGATCGAGGTCGACCCGAAGCTCGTCGGGGTGGGCGAGGTCGTCGGCCCTGACCGGGTGCGGGTTGAGGTCGACGCAGCCGAGGTTGACCGCCCACACCAGGCCGGCGGCATTGTGCAGAACCGCCTCCTTCGCAGACGTGCCGGACGCGTACCGCAGCTCGGCGACGTCGACGTAGTCGGGACGGTTCTTCTCGGGCGCTCGCTTCTGGAAGACCGCCTCTTCCGTGATGCCCTTGACGAACCGTTTCAGGATCATCGGCCGCTCGGCCACCCCGCGCAGCGCGCCGGGCGCCACGGCGAGGTAGTAGCGGACCAGGTCCAGCTTCGTGACGCCGAGGTCGGGGAATACGACCTTGTCGGGGTGGGTGATCGTCACCTGCTCGCCGTCAACCTCCAGGTGTTCGCCCTTGGAAGTGGATGGCGCCATACCGCCATGGTAGTTACGCAGCACTTTCCACACCGCTGTGCGACGGTCGTCACATATTGTGGTGCAATGCCGAAGCTCACTGATCTACCTTTCCAGGCAGCGGCCAAAATCCAGCAGTACGCCGAACGGGGCGCAGCCGAACTGCACTATGCCCGCAAGATGTTCGAAGCCGGCGCGCTGAAGCTGGAACCGCCGCAGAACATCGCCGCGTTCGTGGCCGATATCAGGCGCTGGGGCGAATTCGGCATGATCCCCGCGCTCAACGCGCGGCGCACCCCCGACCGCACGGCCGTCGTCGACGACGACGGCGAGATCACCTTCAAGGAGCTGGACGACGCCGCGCATGCCGTCGCGAACGGCCTGTTGGCGATGGGTGTCAAGGGCGGCGACGGGGTGGCGATCCTGGCCCGTAACCATCGCTGGTTTTTGATCTCCGTCTACGGAGCGGCCCGTGTCGGCGCCAGGATCATCCTGCTCAACAGCGAGTTCTCCGGGCCGCAGATCAAGGAGGTGTCCGAACGCGAGGGCGCCAAGATCATCATCTACGACGACGAGTACACCAAGGCCGTCTCGCAGGCTGACCCGCCGCAGGGCAAGCTGCGCGCGCTTGGCACCAACCCCGACAAGGACGAGCCGTCGGGCAGCACCGATGAGACGCTGGCCGAGCTCATCGAGCGCAGCAGCAGCAAGCCGGCGCCGAAGGTGACCAAGCACTCGTCGATCATCATCCTGACCAGCGGCACCACCGGTACGCCGAAGGGCGCCAACCGCGGTACGCCGCCGTCGCTGGCGCCGATCGGCGGAGTGCTGTCCCATGTGCCGTTCAAGGCCAACGAGGTGACGTCGCTGCCCGCGCCGATGTTCCACGCGCTGGGCTTCCTGCACGCCACGATCGCGATGTTCCTCGGTTCGACGTTGGTGCTGCGGCGTCGGTTCAAGCCCTCGACGGTGCTCGCCGACATCGAGAAGAACAAGGCGACCGCGATGGTCGTCGTGCCGGTCATGTTGTCCCGGATCCTCGACGAGTTCGACAAGATGGAGCGCAAGCCTGACCTGTCGTCGCTGCGGATCGTGTTCGTGTCCGGCTCTCAACTCGGCGCCGAGCTGGCCACGCGGGCGCTCAAGGATCTCGGCCCGGTGATCTACAACCTGTACGGGTCGACGGAGATCGCGTTCGCGACCATCGCGCGGCCGAAGGACCTGTCGATCAACCCGGCCACCGTCGGCCCTGTCGTCAAGGGCGTGAAGGTCAGGATCCTCGACGACAACGGCAACGATCTGCCGCAGGGCGAGGTCGGCCGGATCTTCGTCGGCAACACCTTCCCGTTCGAGGGCTACACGGGCGGCGGCCACAAGCAGATCATCGACGGGCTGATGTCCTCCGGCGACGTCGGCTACTTCGACGAGCACAACCTGCTGTACGTCAGCGGCCGCGACGACGAGATGATCGTGTCGGGCGGGGAGAACGTCTTCCCCGCCGAGGTCGAAGACCTCATCAGCGGTCATCCCGAGGTCGTCGAGGCCACCGCCCTCGGTGTCGAGGACAGGGAGTGGGGCCACCGGCTGCGCGCGTTCGTGGTGAAGACCGACGGCGCCAGCGTCGACGAGGACGCCATCAAGGCCTACGTCCGGGACAACCTGGCCCGCTACAAGGTGCCGCGGGAAGTGGTATTCCTCGAAGAACTGCCGCGCAACCCGACAGGCAAGATCCTCAAGCGCGAACTACGCGAAATGGAAGTGGAGTAACGCTTTTCGCGTCTCAGCGGAGACCGCTGCTGAACATCGCCGCTGACCAGGGGATTGACAGGCACACCAGCATGAAGGTCAACAGAAACCATCCCGCGCCCTGCCAGATCGGCCAGGTTCCGCCGACGCGCCACACGCGGTAGGCCTTCACGAGCGCACCGACGCCGCCGAGGAACAGGATCGCTGGCACGGTGGAGGCCAGCACGACAGACCCCTTGTCGACGACGGCAAAAATCGCGAACGCGACGCCTGCCGCCACGATGACGCCGACACCGTATTGCACCGCGTGACGCAGCGTTTCCGGGTCACGCCAACGTTTCTCGACGTCTCTGGCGTCGCTGTTACCAGGGACCGTTGACATACCAGGACAGGCAGCCAGGGTGGTCCCGGCACGCGATGATCGCTCCCGCGTCGGGAGCGGCGCCGCGAACCCTTGGCGCGCGTGGGGGAAGGTTGCAGTTCACCACAAACGGGTTCCACGGGATCACACCGTTCACGCACGGCTGAGCGCTTTGGTGCGTGTCGGATTCGCTGACAACGGCGGGCACGGCCACCAAGAAAGAGGCTGCCGCCGACCCGGTCAGTACGAGGCGCATGATGCGTCGCTGAAAATCATTCATCACTACCGCCAACCACTACGGGCATCTACCTATTTCGATGGTAGACCTCGAAATGCCGGCGAAGGCTAAACCGTCAACGGCGGGATGGCGTTGCGAGGTACGTACACCGTGTGCGCACCGGCAGCACCCGCCATCAGCTCACCCCGGCCGAAGAAGAACACCACGTCGACCGGAGTGATCGCGAAGCTCTGGTAGTGCGACGGGTCCATGCCGTCACTGTCCGAAATGGGCGCGGTCATGCCCATTTCGGCGGACAGCTTCTGCGCGACGATCGGATAGATGGCGTTGAGCGGGCTGACGCCCGGCGCGAAAAGGTCGGCGAAGGTGATCGGGCGGCTGCGCACCACGTCGTAGTTGAAGGTCTTGTACCAGGTGTCCGGGTGTGCGCCGCCCATGTCCTGATACACCTCGAACGACACCGACCTCGTGGTGTCGGACGCCCACAGCGATGCCTTCATATCCATTGCGTAGGGCACACCTGCGAAGTTGGGTGTACCCGTCTCGTTGAGGAAGCCGGTCCGCGTCTGCGTGAGGAAGTCGTCGACCGCCCCCTGGTCGGGAAAGTCGACGGGGAACGACATGGAGAGCTCGTAGTTCGGCTTCATCACTTGCAGCCGGCACAGGCCGTCCTGTTCGACAGCGCCGCCGAAGTCCGAACACACGTCGGCCGCATGCGCGATGGGATGTCCCAGTGGCGACCCCAGCAGCAGACCCGTTGCCAAGGCCGCCGCCTGCACAGTACGCATCATGGGCGGAGCGTAGCTGTGCAGGCGGTTGCTCAGTAGTCGATCGCCTCGATCAGCGGGGACGGCTCGTCCATCAGCGCCCAGAACCGGTCGCGGATTGCGGTGGTCAGCTTGCCTGGTGTGCCATCGCCGAGCGTCTCGCCGTCGAGCGAGATGATCGGCGTGACACCGCCGGCCGTCGTGACGGCCATCAGCTCGTCGGCCTCGTAGAGCTCGTAGCTCGTGACATCGCGCAGCGTGGCTTCGATCCCCATCTCGTCGGCGATCTCGAACACGGTCTTTCTGGTGATGCCCGGCAACGCATTTCGTGACGGCGACGCCAGCTTGCCGTCCTTGACGATGCAGACGTTGAAGCCCGGTCCCTCGGCGACGCAGTTGTCGGAGTCCATCAGGATCGCGGTGCGTGCGCCGCGGTCCTTGGCCTCGAAGCTGGCGGCGGTCAGATCGCCCCACTGGTAGTTCTTGATGGTCGGGTCGACGGTGTTGCGCCCCGCGCGCCGGACATGTCGCGGGACGATCGCGGTGGTGCCGAAGATTTGTTCGGCCGGCGGGAAGGCCCACAGGTAGGGGATCGCGTAGATGTAGACCTGGTGGGTCAGCTTGGATAAATCCTTCTCGCCCTTCTTCTTTCCGTAGCCGCGCGTAACGGTGAGGTTGACGAAGGACTCGCGCAGCTGCGACATGCTGACACAGCGTTTGGTGATGTCGGCCAGCTCGTCCTTGCTGTAGCCCGCCTCGAGCCGCAGCTTCCGCGCGCCGTCGAGCAACCGGTCCAGGTGGTCGCCGAGCCGGAAGATGTTGCCATGCCACACATGTGCGACCGTGTAGGTCAGATCGGAGTGCCCGAACCCGGTGTCGAAGATCGAGATCCGGGCGTCCTCGGCCGGTATGTACTCGCCTTCGATCCAGGCGACGCCACCGGCGAACGGGCTCGACATGTCCAGCTCGTAGTCGCTGTACTGGATGACCGAGCCGGGCGGGGTGTCCTCCCGGATGGCGCCTGGCTCGACGGCGACGAGGTTGCTTGCGCCGAGATCTTCTGACGAGCGCTCGCGCGAGGAGTTTGTTACAGCAGTCATGTGACGCAGTCCTTCTGCTAGAGAGTCGAATTCAGTTCAGGTGAGTCTTGGAGAAGTTCGGCCCGGCGTGGCCGCTTTGCAGCCGTTTCCGCAACCCGGTCGCCGCCCAGATCCCGGCAAGGACGATCAGACCGAGGAATACGTAGCCGTTGCCTGCGAACTGCGGCAGGAAGATCAGCGCCACGCACACCAGGGTGAAGCAGATCAGGCCGAGCACGTAGATCGGCATGCGCGCGCGGCCGAGGTCGAACGTGCCTGGCTCGGCGGTGGGTATGGTGCCTCGGCGGTGACCGATGATCAGGGCGATGGTCTGCAGCACGTAGGTGGCGAAGACAGCCAGCGACGAAAGCCCGAGGATGAGAAGGAAGGCCTTCTCGCTGACCAACGCCGACAGCAGCAGGATTGTGGACAGGGTGAACAGGCCGAGCACCGCATACGTCGGGGTCCTGTTACTCGGGGACACGTGCCGCCACACGTGGGAGAACGGCAGCATGTTGTCGCGGGCCATCGAGTAGGTGAGTCGCGTCGCGACGAGGATGTTGGCCAGGATGCACGCCATCACGTTGGTCAGCGCCACGGCCACGACGATCTTCGTGATGACCGGTCCGATCTGCTGGGTGATGATCTCCTCGATCGGCGCCGCGGAGTTGGCCTGGACCGCTGCGGCATCCTTGATGGCCAGCACGTATACGACGTACATGCCGAACTCGATGACGATCGAGGCGGTCAGTGCATAGAACATCGTGCGGGGGATGACGTGGCGGGCGCCCAAGGTCTCCTCGGCCACGTCCGCGCTCGCTTCAACGCCGATCAGTCCGAAGAACGGCCCGAGCGAGGCAGCCAGCCACGCCAGGATGTACGGGTTGCTGCCATCGGAGGTGCCGCCGGTGAACAGCACCGAGAAGGGCTGGTGATTCTCCGGTGATGAGAACGCAACGATTCCCACCAGGATGGTCGCGCCGACGGTGATGACGAGTTCGAGGCTGACGCCGATGTTGTTCACCATCGTCGCGAACCGCACGCCGTACAGGTTGACGATCATGCAGACGGCCATCACGCCGATGGCGACGAGGATCTGCGCGGTCTGGCTCATGGCCCAACCGAACAGGCCGCCGAGATAGCCCGAAAGGATGAAGCCGACACCGGTCATGCCGCAGACCCATCCCGCGAGGGCAGTCACGCCGGTGAACCATGCGAGGTTGGAGCCGTGGATGCGGCTGGTCCACTGGTAGGCGTAGCCGGCCAGCGGGATCTTGCTGGTCAGATCGGCCGCGATCACCACCCACACGAGGAAGACGGCACCCGCGAGCAGCAGGGTCCAGACGAACGGCGCACCCGCGGTGAAGTAACCGGCGCCGAAGCCGGTGAACACCGCGGTGGTGGCGCTGATCGTCGCGAAACCGATGGCGAACGAGGCGAGTCGGCCGACCGAGCGGTCGAGCTTCTGGGTATAGCCGAACTGCTCGAGCTTGGCATCCTCGGAATTGGCTGGTTCCGAGGCTTTCGCTTCGGCAGGTGCGATATCTGTCATGGCTTCTCCAGGCGATGGGTCGGGCGATGCACCAAGAAAACCCCCTTGACCAGTCACGGGGAAGTTCCGATATCTGATGGACTGATAACCCGCGTTTATCAGTGACGTCAGTAATAAGTCGCGGGCCGCTCAACCGGCTTGCCCTCGCCGAAGCTCCATTCCTCCCGGACGTGCTGCACCAGCTCGGCCGCTTCGCGACTGAGGCCTGCCGGGTGCCAGGCGAGTGCGGTGTAGTTGCGCGGCCGATCCGTGATCGGCACGTAGGCGATGCCCTGCCTGTTGTAGAGGCGGGCGCTGGCCTCACTGGTGAAGCTGATGCCGAGCCCGCGCGCGATGGTCGTCGTCTCCTCCTCGTAGGTTGCGGCGACGGCGGCGATGGTCGGCGGGGTGCCGTCGCGGGCGTCCATCGCCATCCAGTAGTCGCGCCATCGCCCGGCCGTGCTCGGCGCCACCACGATCGGCTCGTCGAGCAGTTCGGCGATCTTCAGTTCGGATCGCTGCGCGAGCCGGTGATCCCTCGGCAGGCAGGCCACCCAGTTCTCGGCGTCGAGGATGAACATCCTGTGCTCCGGCAGGTCGACCGGAGGCCGGATGATCGCCACCTCGGTGGTACCGTCGGCGAGGCCCGCCGTCGGATCGGAAAAGTTGAATTCCCTTGGTTCAACGGTGATTTCAGGGTGAGCCACTTCGAAATGGCGGACCAGCCGGAACAGCAGGTCGGCTCCCGTTCCGATCAGGTAGCCCAGCCGGATGCGACGGTAGTGCGCCGAGATCGCGATGAGATCGTCAACGGCCGAGTCGATTCCGGCCAGCGCGTCGCGCACCTTGGGCAACCACGCCGCACCGAGCTCGGTCAGCGCGACTTCACGGGTGCTGCGGGTGAAGAGCATGACGCCGAGCTGATGCTCGAGCTGTTTGATCGCCGTCGAGAGGGCGGGCTGGGTGATGAACAACCGCTCGGCGGAGCGACGGTAGTTGAGTTCCTCGCCGAGCACGGCGAAGTAACGCAACTGTCGAAGCGTGACGTCTCCGGTCGTCGGCCCGACCTCCTACTACCTACTTCTACGGATCGCGCGGCAGACCCAACAGCCGCTCGGCGATGATGTTGAGCTGCACCTCCGTCGTGCCACCGTAAATGGTGGTGGCCCGGCTGTACAGCAGGTACTCGGCCCACTTTCCCGGCAGCTGATCGGGGTCGCCGATCGCGCCGTCGGTGCCGAAGGACGACACCGCGAACTCGGAATAACCCTGTCCGGTACGCATCGACAGCAGCTTCGAGATCGCCGCGGCGGGCATCGGGTCGCCACCGGCCAGCGTCAGCAGCGTCGATCGCATATTGAGCACCTTGGCGGCATGCCCCTCGGCGATCAGCCTGCCTGCGTGGTTCTGACCGATCTGATCGAACTGGCCATCCCTGATGAACTCGACGAAACCGTCCAGGCTGGCCATCCCCAGCGGCTCGCTGCTTCCGATGGACACCCGCTCGGCGGTCAGGGTGTTGCGGCTGACCTCCCAGCCACGGTCCACCTCGCCGAGCACGTACTCGTCGGGAACGAACACGTCGTCGATGAAGACGGTGTTGAACATCGCGTTGCCGGTGAGCTCGCGCAGCGGCCTCACCTCGACACCCTCGCTGCGCATATCGAGCAGGAAGTAGGTGATGCCGTTGTGCTTCGGCGCGCTCGGGTCGGTGCGCGCCAGCAGCGCACCCCACTGGGAGAACTGGGCCGCGGTGGTCCAGATCTTCTGCCCGGTGATGCGCCAGCCGCCGTCGACCTTGGTGGCCTTGGTGGACAGGCCGGCCAGATCGGATCCGGCGCCCGGCTCCGAAAACAGCTGGCACCAGATCATTTCGCCGCGGAACGTCGGCGGGAGGAACCTCTGCTGCTGCTCGTCGGTGCCGAACGCGACGATCGACGGGATGATCCACGCCGCGATGCCCATCTGCGGGCGCTTCACCTGGCCGCTCGCGAACTCCTGGGCGATGATGATCTGTTCGACCGGGTCGGAGGCCCGTCCCCACGGCTTGGGTAGGTGCGGCTGCACCCAGCCGCCCTCGGCGATCGCGGTGTTGCGTTCCGCTCCGCGCGGAAGGGACTTGAGTGCCGCGACCTCTGCGCGAATCTCTTCGCGCAGCTTCTCGGTGTCCGGATCCAGATCGATGTCGAGCTTGCGCATACCGGTGCTGGTCGCGATGTCGACGACCTGCTGCGGGTAGTCGGCTGCGCGACCGAAGCAGGCCGCGAGCACCAGAGCACGGCGGTAGTAGACGTTGGTGTCGTGCTCCCATGTGAACCCGATACCGCCGTGCACCTGGATGCAGTCCTGGGCGCAGCGCTGCGCCGCGACGGGGGCGAGGGTGGCCGCGACCGCGGCCGCAAACTCGAATGCGCTGTTGTCCGCACCGCTTTCGCGTGACTCGTCGATCGCACGGGCGGCATCCCAGACCGCCGCGGTCGCCCGCTCGGTGTCGGCGATCATCTCCGCACACTTGTGCTTGATGGCCTGGAACTGGCCGATCGGCCTGCCGAACTGCTCGCGGATCTTGGCATAGGCCGTCGCGGTGTCCGTCGCCCACCGCGATACCCCGATCGCCTCGGCGGACAGCAGCGTCGACATCAGCGCGCGGGCCAGGTTGCGGCTCAGGTTGGTCAGCACACGGTCGTCGCCGACCTCGACGGCGTTCGCGCGGACGTGGGCGAGCGGGCGCAGCGGGTCGACACTCTGGACGGGCTCGATCTCCAGTTGGTCGGCGTCGAGCACCACCCACTCTTCGCCGCTGTCGATCGCCACCGGCAGCACCAGCACCGACGCCTGGGCGGCCGCGGGTACCGCCCGCACCTCGCCCCGGATGATCAGGTCGTCGCCATGGCGGGTGGCGGTGAGGCCGGAGTCGATGGCGTATGCGGCAATCACCTCGCCGGAGGCCAAGTCGTTCAGCAGCTTGGCCTCGGGGTCGTGGGCGGAGATCAGTGCGCTGGCGATGGCCGAGGGAACGAACGGTCCTGGCACTGCGCCGTAGCCGAACTCGGCGAGGACGATCGCGAGTTCGAGGATGCCGAACCCTTGTCCGCCAACGGCTTCTGAAAGGTGCACGCCCGACAGCCCCTGCTCGGCGGCGGCCGTCCAGTACGGCGGCGGGTTCGAGATGGGCGTCTCGAGGGCCTCATGCAGAACGTCCGACGGCGCAACGCGCGCCACAAGGGACCGAACCGAATCGGCCAGGTCGTTGTGCTCAGGATTCACTGCGATGGGCATGGATGCACCTTTACGTGGGGGCCTTCCCTAATAACCGGTCGGTTGGGACCGAGACTACTCGGGCGCGTTGACGACGTTTCGAAGGTCCTGCCCGTCGCGGATCCGCCTGCAGTTGTCGACCGCTTCTTCCAGGTAGCGGCGCATGGTGTCGGCGGTGTACCAGGTGACGTGCGGGGTCAGCACGACGTTTTCGAGGCTCAATACCGGACTGTCGACGGGTACCGGCTCGACGGCGAAGACGTCGAGGCCCGCCGCCGCCAGCCGCCCCCCGCGCAGCGCGTCGACCAGCGCGGCCTCGTCGATGATCGGTCCGCGCGAGGTGTTCACGATGACGGCGCTCGGCTTCATCGCGGCAAGCGCCGACGCGTCAAGCAGATTCGAGGTCTCCGCGGTCAGCGGCAGGTGCAGCGAAACGATGTCGCATGCGGCCAGCAGGTCCGGCAGCGTCCGCCAGCCAGGATGGCCGTCATCGCCGGTGCTGGTGTGAAGGACGTCGGCGCCCATCACGGTCACGATGGCCTCGACACGCTTGGCGATGTTGCCGTAGCCGACCAGTCCCACCGTGCAGCCCCCGACATCGCGGACGGTTTCGCCGAGGCTGGGATCCGACGGCCAGCCGGCGCCTGCCCTGGTGGCCCGGTCGAGTTCGGGCAGTCGGCGCAGTGCGGCAAGCATCAGCAGCACGGCGCCCTCGGCGACCGACGCGGCATTGGCACCGGGCATGTTGGCCACCGCGATGCCGAGGCGGGATGCGGCATCGACGTCGATGGTGTTGACGCCCGCGCCCAGCTTGTGCACCAACCTGCACCGGCCCGCCCGTTCGAGATCGGCGGCCGACAACGGCCGGAGCACATGCCAGATCACCTCGGCCTCCGGCAGTTCGCGATGCAACGTGTCGTCGTCGTCCTCGGGGCAGTAGCGGACGTCGAGCCAATCGGCCTCTGGCGCAACGAAGTCCAGCACCTTGGCGCCGGGCGTGAAATGAGCCAGGACCCTCACCGACGAGCGCTTGCGCGAGGAGTCAGCAGCTACCGACGAGCGCTTGCGCGAGGAGTCAGCAGCTACCGCCACCGCTTCGCGATCCACCTGGCGATCGTATCCGCCTTCTCGCTGCGCGCTCCCGGAGTAGTGAAGTAGTGGTCGGTGTCGATGGCGCACTGCGTCTTGTCGGTGCTCGCGAGTGCATCGAAAATGCGCTGGGCATCGGACGGAAACACGCCGGTGTCCTGTTCGGCGTTGATCACCAGCGCCGGGCAGTCGATGCGCGCCAGATGTGGTTCGGCCCGTGTCTGCGCGTGCCGCAGGCTCCACATGCCGAGCCAGCTGCGCAGCGTGGAGGCGGCCGCGATGCCGTGGGCGGACCGGTTCGCCTTCACCGGCTCACCGACGTAACACATGTTGGGCGGGCGGTTGGTGGGTTCCAGCGTGGGGTCGACCATTCGGGGGTCGGCCCACGTGCGCAGAACGGTGAACGGACGGTCGGAGAAACCCGCGGCGCGCACGCGCTTGAGTTCGCGCTCAGCCCAGTCGGTGATCGCGTTGTTGCGGGCGACCTGGGCCGAGCGGTAGCGGCTGACGAAGTCCTCGCTGTACGGCGGCCCGTTTCTCTTGTCGAACAGGTCGAGTTCGGAATCTGTTGCGATCGGGTCGTCCTCGTCGACCACCGAGGCATCCATCCAGGCGGTCAGGACGTCGGGTCGACCTGGGTGGGCCGCGCTGGCTACGTACCCGTCTGCGGGAGGCAGCTCGGTGAGCCCCGCCGCCGGACGCATACCCTCCAACGGCGTCACGTGGTGGTCGACCGCCTGCGCCTGGTAGGCGGCCATCAGCGAACCTCCACCGGAGTTCCCCAGCAGCACAATGGTTTCCACGCCCTGCACCTCACGCAACCAGCGGACACCGACGCCGATGTCGACAAGGGCATGGTCCAGCAGGAAGCTGCTTTCATATCCGCGAAAGCGGGTGTTCCAGCCGAGGAATCCGACGCCGCGGGTGGCCATGTAGTCGGCGAGATAGTGCTCTGCGAAGTCGATCTGATAGTGGACGGCGATCATCGCCACCTTCGGCTTGCGACCCACCCCGCGGTGATACAGCCCTTGGCAGGGATGGCCGCCCGATCCGGCCCGTCGTGCGGTGGGGGAGTCCAACCCGATGAACTCGCGCGTGACCCCCGGTGTGCCGGATGACGGTGTTCTCGTCATGTCGGTGCCGTCTCCTTGTGATAGATCGTCCGGTAGAAGACATTGGCCAAGGTGGTGATGCAGGCCTCGTCGTCGACGGCGTCCGCCTTGCCGTCACCGCTGAACTGGTAGTAGCAGAACCCGTTGAGCATCGAGATCAGCGCGATAGCAGTCAGCTTCGGATAGCCGTCGTCGCAGTAGCCGTCACGTTGTGCCTGCTCAATCATCGCCACGATCAAGGCGATGGGGAGAGCGGACAGATCGGTCCAGTACGCGGCGAAGTCGTCGTTCACCATGGCCAGTTGCGTGACGCTGACGATCTCCGCGAGCCTGCTGCGGTAGGTGTACCAATATGTGGCCGCCGCCAGGTACGACCGCTCGCGGTTGGTCATCTCCGGCTTTTCGGCCGCGCGCACGCTCGCTTTGGCGTCTGCGAGGAACCGCTGCACCCACTCGCGCACCATCGACTCCTTGGAGTCGTAATAGTTGTAGAACGACGCCGCCGATTTGCCTGCCTCGGCTGCGATATCGGCGACCGTGGTCGCCAGAAATCCCTTGCGCGCGATGACCGCTCGTGCCGCGGCGTCGATCGCCGCCTGCGTCTGCCGACCGCGCACGGTCGGCAATTGCTCGCGCGGACTGACCGTCACGGTTCTCCTCCGCCCAAGGGTCGCCGGTCGTTGAACGCACCTGAACCTGATGTTAGATTCAGAAACAGAACTTGGTAGGAGTTTTCCGACATGATCAAGCCCGACAATTCCAACTCCGAATTCCAGCTCGGTGGCATCAACCATGTGGCTCTGGTGTGCTCGGACATGCAGAAGACCGTCGACTTCTATTCGGGCGTGCTCGGCATGCCGTTGATCAAGTCGCTCGACCTGCCCGGCGGCATGGGCCAGCATTTCTTCTTCGACGCGGGCAACGGCGACTGCGTGGCCTTCTTCTGGTTCACCGAGGCCGCCGATCGCGTGCCGGGTATCTCCTCACCTGCAGCGATTCCGGGGATCGGCGAGATCACCAGCTCGGTCAGTTCGATGAACCACCTGGCGTTTCACGTGCCCGCCGAGAAATTCGACGATTACCGGCGGCGGCTCAAGGACAAAGGTGTGCGGGTCGGGCCGGTGCTGAACCACGACGAAAGCCCGGCGCAGGTCTCGCCGACCGTCCACCCCGGCGTCTACGTGCGGTCGTTCTACTTCCACGACCCCGACGGCATCACGCTCGAGTTCGCCTGCTGGGTAAAAGAGTTCACCGAAGCCGACGCGCAGACCAGACCGAAGACCGAAGCCGATCGCCGTCCGCCGGTGGCCGCGGGCTAGTCGAAGTAAAGCCGGGGATCGTCCAGCGCGTCGAGAATCGCGGTGAGCTGGTCGATGAGTTGATCCTCACCCAGGTCGACCTCGCCCGCCAGCCAGGCGCTGATGGTTTGACTTACGCCTCCGACGACGAAGTGGACGGCGGCGTTGCTCCTGCCGGTCTGGTCGCGGCGAAGTGCTGTCGCAAGGTGTTGAGCCAGCAGAAACGCGAAGATCCCGCCGAGGTCGGAGCGTTTGCGCAAGATCACCGGATTCGACATGTGGACGTCGAACAGCAGACGGCCGACGCGCGAGTCGGTACTGACGATGCGGACCAGGTTCGCCATGCCCGCGCGGCCCTGCTCGGCCCGAGGCGACGCGGCCACCGCCGCCTGGGTGGTGGTCGCCACATCGGCGACGGCGGCGTCGAAAACTGCGGCGACGAACTCGTCCTTGTCGGTGAAGCTTTCGTAGAAATAGCGGGCGGTCAGGCCGGACCGCTTGCAGACCGCGCGCACGGTCAGCTCGGACTCCGAACTGTCGGCGCCGAGTAGGTCGAGGCCCGCGTCGAGCAGCCGGCGTCGGCGCTGGGTGAGGCGCTCCGACGCCTCGACACCGCGGTACGGGCGGATCTGGGCCACGCCCGCATCTTGCCACCTTGACAGCCCTTCAAGCGGTCAGGCAATATCTGACAACAAATGTTCTCACTTTTGTGGACATGGGCAGGTGGTCAATGACGATCAGCGAGACACGCCGTCCGCTTTTCCGGCGCCGTACCGATGCCGTCGGCGGCATGCTGGGCGTCGGCCTGCTGGCCGGGGCGGCCAACGTGATCATGCAGTTGTCGCGGCCGGGCGTCGGCCACGGCGTGGTGGAGAGCCGGGTCGAGAGCGGCCGTATCGACCGCCACCCGATAAAACGGGCCCGCACCACGTTCACCTACCTTGCGGTCTCTGCGCAGGGGACTCCCGAGCAGCAGGCGGCGTACCGCCGAGCCGTGAACGGTGCGCACGCGCAGGTGTATTCGACCAAGGACAGTCCGGTGTCCTACAACGCATTCGACCCTGCGCTGCAGATGTGGGTGGGCGCGTGCATGTACAAGGGCGTCGTCGACATCCACAAGATCTTCGTCGGCGAGGTCGACGACCAGGCCGCCGCGCAACTGTTCGAGGAGGGCGTCGCACTCGGGACGATGTTGCAGGTGCCTCGCGAGATGTGGCCGGCTGACCAGGCGGCGTTTGACCGCTACTGGGAGGAGTCGATGGCCGAGGTGCACATGGACGACACGGTCCGTGACTTCCTCTGGCCGATCGCCGCGGGCCGGATGCGCGGAGCGAAGCTTCCTGCAGCTGTGCAGCGCAAGCTGGACGACTTCAACCTGTTGATCACGGCCGGCTTCCTGCCGCAACGGTTCCGCGACGAGATGCGGCTGGACTGGGACGACGAGAAGCAGCGCCGCTTCGACCGATTGATGAAGTGCATTCGGTTCGTGAACGACCTGCTGCCGGGTGTCATCAGGGAGTTTCCGTTCAACTGGATGCTCAAGGATCTGGACTGGCGGATCCGAACCGGCCGTCCGCTCGTCTAGTCAGCCCGCGGTCACCCGGTAGACGTCGATCTCATCGGGTATTCCCTTGAGTCGCTGAGGGCCAAGGCTTTCGAATGTCAGACCCGAACCGGCGGACAGGTCGCGCACAGTGCGGCTCGCCAAGACCTCACCCGCGCCTGCCAACGCGCCGATGCGCGCGCCGGTGTGCACGGCCATGCCGCTCCACTCCTCGCCGCGCCGCTCGCACTCACCGGTGTGGATGCCCGCACGTATCCGGATGCCCCGAGTGGCCAATACGCCGATGAGCTCGCTCGCGGCGGCGGCAGCGCCGGTGGGTCCGTCGAAGAGCGCGAACACCCCGTCGCCGGTGTGCTTGACCCGTCGGCCACCGTGCTTTGCCAACACGGTGTCGACGACGCCGTCGTGGACGTCGAGCTGATGGCGCCAGTGTTCATCGCCCGATGCGCTGAGTAGTTCGGTCGAGCTGACGATATCGGTGAACAACACGGTGGCGAGGACCCGTTGTCCTTTGCCGCGCATGGGTATTTCGCAGAACGTCAGTATCTTCTCCGCGAGGACGTCGGCGATGTCGAAGGCGTGGTGCTCGCCCGGAGGAAGCTCGACGAACCGCGCGTTCGGAAGACCGGCGGCCAACGCCTGCGAAGCCTCGAACGGCACCATGTGGTCGCCGCGCCGGGCCAGCACGATCGCGGGAGCAGGCACGCTGGCAAGAATGTCGCGGGTGTCGTCGTGGACGCATGTCCGCCACAGCAGCCCAGCCATTGTCGGGCCGGCGAAAGACGATTGAATCCTGCCCCACTGGTCCCGGACACCGGGCACGTCTGCGGAGGCGCCGAACACCAATTCCACCAGTGCCCCTTCGCCCCAATGGTTCTCGATGTCCTCCAACTGAGCGGCGACCTCGGCTTCGGAGAAACCCCATGGGAAATCCGGTGGATCCTGGGTGAACCGTGCCGCAGTGGCGAACAGGATGAGCGATTGCACCTTTTCGGGATGTCTAGCGGCGAAGGCGAGCGACTGCGAGCCTCCGGTAAAGGGTGCGAAGAGCGAGGTCGGGCTTGCCCCGGCGGCTTCGACTACGCACGACAGATCCTGCACGCGGTGCTCGAGCGATGGTGCTCCCGACACCGGGTCCGACAATCCGGTCCCGCGCGCGTCGTAGACGACGACGCGCATCTCGCGGGACAGCCGCTCGACGAAGGCGCCCCACGGAAACGCCGGATCGTCGCAGCGGTCGATGCTGCTGAGCACGGTCGGCACCCAGACCAGCGTGGTTTCGCCGTCGCCGTATACGCGATATGCCAGCCGCACGTCGCCGTTGCGCACATAGCGCACCCGACCGTCGCTCACACAAACATGGTGGCACTTTAAAGGTCAGCGGATTGTCAGATTTCGCGGGTACAACCGAAGGTATGCGTGCTGACAACGACACCTGGGACATCACCTCGAGCGTCGGCGCGACGGCCTTGTTCGTCGCCGCCTCCCGAGCGCTCGAGGCGAACAAGCCGGATCCGCTGGTGGTCGATCCGTACGCGGAGATCTTCTGTAGGGCAGTCGGCGGCGAGTGGGCCGACGTTCTCGACGGCAAGGCGCCGGAGAACAAGCTGATGTCTGAGTTCGGCGAGCATTTCGTCAACTACCAGGCCGCCCGCACCAAGTTCTTCGACGACTATTTCTATGCGGCAGCCGACGCGGAGGTGCGGCAGATCGTGATTCCCGCGGCCGGCCTGGATTCGCGCGCCTACCGGCTGGCGTGGCCGGAAGGGACGGTCGTGTTCGAGCTGGATCAGCCGCAGGTGCTGGAGTTCAAGCACGACGTGCTGACTCGCAGCGGGGAAGCGCCCACCGCCGAGCGCCGTGAGATAGCCGTCGACCTGCGCGACGACTGGCCGCGGGCCCTTCTGCGCAGCGGGTTCGACCCGTCGCGGCCGTCGGCCTGGCTGGTCGAGGGGCTGCTGGTGTACCTGCCCGCCGCTGCGCAAGGCGAACTGTTCACCGGCATCAACGATCTGGCGGCGCCGGGCAGCCACGTCGCGGTCGACGACGGGAAGCCGTTCAGCGACGAGCTTTACGAGGCGGCACGCGACGCAGAGCGTGCGTCCGGCGACGGGAGCCGATTCTTCTCGCTGATCTACAACGAGCAGCACGCGGCCGCGATCGACTGGTTCACCGAGCACGGTTGGCGGGGCACCGCGGTCGAACTCCCCGACTACTGCGGGCAGGTCGCCCGACCCGTGCCGGGGCCCGATTCCGAGGCGGGGCCGATGTTCGCCAGCATCTCCCTGGTCAGCGCCAGGAAGGGTGCGAACTCCTGAACATGAAGTCGCGCATGAACCGCGTCATCCTGCGCAGGTAGTCCGGCTGGCTGACATGCAGGATGTGGTTGCCGGGGAACCAGTGGAACGCGCAGCGGTCCCAGTGCTCCCACAGCGCCTCCGCCTGCTCCGGTGGCGCGAGCCGGTCACCGAGACCGGCGATGATCAACCGCCGGTCCTTTCCGACGACGGCCGGATAGTTCAGCGGCGAGTGGAACATCGCTGCGGCCGTTGACAGTTCATCGTCGGTACCGGTGAGCGAATCGCCGAGCGAGACAAGCATGTTGGCAGGCCACCACTCGTCGACCAGTTTCTCCGGCATGACGACGGGAACGTTCGGGATGACGGCCTGGATGCGGTCGTCGGCGCAGGCGATCAACGCAGAGGTGTAGCCGCCCAACGACATACCGGTCAGCGCGATTCGGTCGACGCCGGTGAACTCCAGATGGTCGATCAGCGACCGGAAGTCGAATACCGCCTGCGCCATCGCCTCGGCGAAGCCCGCGAAGCCGTTGGCGAACAGCCCGTAACCACTGTACGGAGAATACTTTTCGGCGCGCCGGCCGTGGAACGGCAGCGTGTAGAGCAGGATGTCGTAGCCGGACCGGTAGAACCACGGCAGCGAGAAGAACAATCCGTTGAACAAGTATGCCGACCCCATGAACCCGTGGATCACGCACAGAGTGGGGTGGGGCCCGTCGTCGTGGCGCCAATGCTGGGCATGGACCACGTTGTTGCGCGCATACGAGCCGCACCGGTCGCGCATCGCCGGGTTGACCGCCTCGAAGCTGCTGTTGAACCGGATGTTGTGCACGCGGCCGTTGGCCATCCACTCGGCTACGGGATTCGCCGGGCGCGACGAGATCCGCGGCACCTCGGTCGGTGCGGGAAAGGACAGTTCGGGGTCCTTCGCCGCACCCAGCTCGGCGTAGAACTGCAGCGCATCGCGTTGCTGCCTTGCACCCGTTTTGTTGAGCGCCGCGACGGCCAGCTGCGGCAGCATCGCGGCACCGACGACCGACGCCAACGCGGTACGCAGGCCGAGGTCGGCGATCGCCGAGGAATCGACGATCAGTCGTTGGCGACGCGTGAGATCCACGCGTCGCGGTAGGCCGCGCACCCCTGCGTCGGCGCCGGGGACGTCGGGAACGGGAATGGGGGGATCAACCGGCGCGGCACTGGGCGGCTGGGTACTGGACACGGCCCGATCGTATCTGCGCAGACGGCTACGTCAGGCGGTAGACCGTCGATTCGCCGATGACGGTTCCCTGATAGTGGTTGGCCACCCACTCGGCGATCTCCCTGGTGTGTGCGGCTCCTCTGCTGCGCCCGTAGATGACCTCGCCGCGACCCTTCAACTCGGATGTGCCTCCGCGTCCGGCCTCGACGTAATAGGAGATCTTGCCCGCGTGCACATCGTCGATGAACGCCTGCAGGGTGGGCACCGGGTCACCGCTCCACCCGCCGATCGCCATCACCGGTGTGCCCGACGAGACCTCCAGCGCGGCGGCCGACTGGGAGCCGTTCGTCGCGGCCGACCATTCGGTGTGCGTATCGGCCAACACACCGGCGAGGCTTGGATTGGAGGCTTCGTCGCCCGTCCAGTTGCCGAGTTGGGCGGCGCCCTTCTTCAGCGCTGTCGGGATCGAGCCCTGGTGCGGCGTGGCGGCGGTGGCGATCGAGAATGCCGTGGTACCGGCGACCGCGGCAAGCACGCCGACGATGACGGCGGCCGCGACGACCCGGTGTGCGCCGAGACCGAGAACGACGACGGCAGAGGCGATCGCGACGGCGACGAGCGTCCAAGGCACCCATACTGGTCCAAAGGCGTTGCGGTGCATCAGCATCGCCGACCACAGAGCGGTGAGCGCGATCATCGCGGCAAGCGCGAGACGGCCGTCCCAGCCGGTCCGCTCCCGCCACGCCCACACCGCGCCGATGCCGGCGAGGCCCGCGACCGCGGGCGCCATCGCGACCGTGTAGTACGGGTGCACCATGCCGCTCATGTAGCTGAACACCAGCGCGCTCACCAGAAGCCATCCCGCGAACATCGACAGCGCGGCCTTCTCGCCGCGGCCGAGCCTGCCGCGCAGCAGGAGGTACCCACCGAAGGCGACGGCCAGCAGCGCCGCGGGCAGCAGCCAGGAGATCTCGTTGGCCATCTCGGCGGTGAACAGGCGACGCAGGCCCGTCCCGCCGCCGAGTCTGGACCATCCGTGTCCGACCGCAGGTGACGCGAGGTCGGCAGCATGATTGCCGGTGCGGCCGAGGATGCGGGTCATGCCGTTGTACCCGAGCGCGAGCTGCAGCACGGTGTTGTCGGTCGACCCGCCGACGTACGGTCGCGCGGTCGCGGGGACGAGCTGGACGGCCAGCACCCACCATCCGGCGGCGGCGACAAGGGCGGCCGTAGCGCCGAGCAGGTGGAACAGCCGGTTGCGCCAAGATGTCGGCGCCAGCAGCAGGTAGGTGACGGCGAATGCCGGCAGCGGAAGGAAGCCCTCGAGCATCTTGGTCAGAAACGCGACGCCCATCGCCACTCCGACCAGCGCAAGCCAGCGCCACGACGCGGACTCGACGGCGCGAATCAGGCAGTAGCCGGCCACGGTCAACACCAGAACCAGCAGCGCGTCCGGATTGTTGAAGCGGAAGATCAATGCGGCGGCGGGCGTGCATGTCAGCGCCGCAGCGGCTAGGAGCCCGGCGACCGTTCCCGCCCGTGCGTCGTCGAACGCCCGGCGCACCGCGGCGTACAGCACCGCCACCGCCGCGGCACCCATCAACGCCTGCGGCGCCAGCACCGACCAGCTGTTCATGCCGAACAACCGGACCGACAAGCCGGTGACCCACAACGACGCGGGCGGCTTGTCGACGGTGATGAAGTTGTTCGCGTCGAGCGAGCCGAAGAACCACGCCGACCAACTGTGCGAACCCGCCTGGGCCGCGGCGGCGTAGAACAGGTTGCCGTAGCCCGTTGCCGACAGGTTCACCATGTACATTGCCGCGGCGGCTGCGATCAGCGCGGCAAGCGCGACCTGTGCGCGCCTGTCGACAGTGGCAGTCATGCCGATCACCGTGCCGTGCGTTGCTGGCCGTCAGGCTGGGCCGCGGCTGCGAACCGCCTGTGAACCGCTGAATGCGAGACTGTGTGCCATGTGGAATCCCGACGTCTACCTCACCTTCGCCGACCACCGAGGCAGGCCCTTCTTCGACCTGACGTCGCGGGTGAGGGCCGAGAATCCGCGCAGGGTGGTCGATCTCGGTTGCGGCCCGGGCAATCTCACCGTCACGCTCGCCGAACGTTGGCCCGACGCCGAGGTCGAGGCGTGGGACAGCTCTCCGGAAATGGTCGAGTCGGCCAGGGAGCGGGGCATCGACGCGCAGGTCGGGGATGTCCGGTCGTGGGAACCGAAGCCCGACACGGACGTCGTGGTGAGCAATGCGACGCTGCAGTGGGTGCCAGAGCACGCCGAGCTGCTGGTGCGTTGGGCAGGCGCGCTGTCGGCGGGCTCGTGGATCGCGGTGCAGATGCCGGGCAGCTTCAATAGCCCGTCGCACGAGGCGATTCGAACGGTGGCGCGGCGCGAACCGTTCGCGAACAGGTTGCGGGACATGCCATTTCCCGAACGCGAACGGGTCAGCCCAGCCGCCGACTACGCCGCGTTGCTCACTGATGCGGGTTGCCGGGTGGACGCGTGGGAGACCGTATACATACACGAGTTGACCGGGGAGCACCCCGTGTTGGACTGGATGTCCGGGACCGCTTTACGGCCGGTGATTGATCGGCTGTCGGAAGAGGCTTGGCAACAGTTCCGCCAGCAGCTCATCCCGATACTCGACGAAACGTATCCACGTCGACCGGACGGTCGGACGTTCTACCCCTTCCGCCGGATATTCGCGGTGGCGCAGGTCGGCTAGCGGCGCTGGTTGAGCAACTCGATCACCTGCGACGCGAGCTCGTCGATGTCGGCGCCGGTGGTGTCCAGCACCAGATCGGCATTCTCGGGTGGCTCGTACGGCGCATCGACTCCGGTCAGCCCCTTGAGCTCGCCGGCCCTCGCCCGCACGTAGAGGCGCTTGGGATCGCGGCGTTCGCACTCGGCCAGCGACGTTGATACGTACACCTCGATGAACGGAAGCTTCGCGGCGTCGTTGAGGGTTCGAGCGATCTCCCTGTCGGATTTCAGCGGCGACACCAGCGAAGCCAGCGCGACGACGCCCGCATCGGCGAACAATCGGGTGAGATGACCGACCCTGCGGATGTTTTCGGCGCGATCCCCCGCCGAGAAGCCGAGGTCGTCGGACAGACCGTGCCGGATGTTGTCGCCGTCCAGCAGATAGGCGACATCGCCCGACTCGACGAGCGCCCGCTCGACGGCGACCGCCAGCGTCGACTTGCCCGAGGCGGGCAGCCCGGTGAACCAGATCGTCGCGCCGCGCTGGCCGGTGGCCGTCCACCGGTGGTCGCGGTCCAGTGCCGAGGGATGCCAGCGGATGTCGTTACGGGTCTGAACGCCAGGCTTGACCTCGCGCGCCTCCGAGATGGTGCCTGCCCCGACGGTGTCATTGGAGGTCTCGTCGATGAGGATGAACGCACCACTGTCACGGTTCTCGGCGTACGGATCGGTCACGACGACGGAACTCGTGCGCAACGTCACCGAGCCGATGTCGTTGAGGCCCAACTCGACCGGGTTGTCCAGATCGTCGAGGGTCTCGGGGTCGAGCCGCGAGTGCAGGGCACCCACGGTGGCCCGAACGGTGCCGGTGCCCTGCTTGAGTGCGACGCGGTCACCGGCGCGCAGCGGGCTGTCGGCGAACCAGCAGACGGTGGCGTCCAACTCGCGGGCCTGGACGGGAAGGATTGCGTCGTCGTCGCCGCTGACGAACACATCGCCGCGCCCGACATCGATGTCGTCGGCCAGCTCGATCGAAACCGACAGCGGCGCAACGGCCGTCGTCCTGGCATCGTCAAGGGTGTCGATGGCGGTCACGGTCGATCGGGTACCGGCGGGAAGGCTGATCACGGGGTCACCGACCCGAAGCGTCCCACCCGACAGCCGGCCGGTGTACCGGCGGCGCTGCTCGGCGGACGGCCGGGACACCCATTGAACGGGTAGCCGCAAGCGGGCCGCTTCGGGATGCGGCGCCGACAGCTCGACATCTTCCAGATAGTCGAGCAGCGTCGGGCCCTCGTACCACGGCGTGCGGTCCGACCGGTGCACCACATTGTCGCCGTGTTTGGCGGCGATCGGAATCACCGTGACGTCGATACCGCCGAGTCGGGCCGTCACCTGATGCAGCTCGTTCTCGACCTCGCGGTACCGTGCCTGGTCGAAGTCGACCAGGTCGAACTTGTTGACCGCGGCGACGAAATGCTTGATGCCCAACAGCTTTGCGATTCGTGCGTGCCTGCGGGTCTGCCGCAGCACACCTGCACTGGCATCCACGAGCAGGACCGCGACGTGTGCGTTCGACGCACCGGTGAACATGTTGCGGGTGTACCGCTCATGCCCGGGAGTGTCGGCAAGGATGTAGCTGCGCGATTCCGTCGAGAAGAACCGGTACGCCACGTCGATGGTGATGCCCTGTTCGCGCTCGGCGCGCAGGCCGTCCGAGAGCGCGGCGAGGTCGGCGACACCCTCGTCGTCGGTGACAGCTTCCAGGTGATCGGTGGGCAGGCTATCGGTGTCGTGCAGCAGACGGCCGATCAATGTGCTCTTGCCGTCGTCGACGGACCCTGCGGTGGTGATCCGCAGCAGCTGACGAGTCATCAGAAGTACCCCTCGCGCTTGCGGTCCTCCATGGCGGCGGCCGACGTGCGGTCGTCGGCGCGAGTCTCACCGCGTTCGGAGACTGTGGCTGCGGAGATCTCCTCGATGACCTTCTCGATGTCGGTGGCCCTCGACCGCACCGCGCCGGTGATGGTCAGGTCGCCGACGGTGCGGTAGCGCACCCATTCCACCGATGCGCTCTCACCGTTGGCAGGCCCGGCGTATTCGGACACCGCAAGCAGAATGCCGTCACGCTCGAACACCTCTCGCTCGTGGGCGAAGTAGATCGGCGGCAGCTCGAGGCTCTCCAACTCGATGTAGCGCCACACGTCGAGCTCGGTCCAGTTGCTCAGCGGGAAAACCCTGACCTGCTCGCCGTTCTTGATCCGACCGTTGTACAGCGACCAGGGCTCCGGCCGCTGTGCGCGTGGGTCCCATTGGCCGAACTCGTCGCGGAAGCTCAGAATGCGTTCCTTGGCGCGGGCGCGTTCCTCGTCGCGGCGTGCGCCGCCGAAGGCCGCATCGAACCCGCCGGCCTCCAACGCATCCAGCAGCGTTCGGGTCTGTTGCCGGTTGCGCGAAGCTCCAGGGCCGGGGTCGGGCACCCGACCGCTGTCGATGGACTCCTGCACCGACGCCACGATCAGCTTGTGGCCAACTCCTGTGACCCTGCGGTCCCTGAACTCGATCACCTCGTCGAAGTTGTGGCCGGTGTCGACGTGCATGACGGGGAAGGGGAGCGGGCTGGGCCGGAACGCCTTCTCCGCAAGACGCAGCAGCACGATGGAATCCTTGCCCGCGGAGAACAGCAGCACCGGACGTTCCAGTTCGGCGGCCACTTCCCGGATGATGTGCACCGCTTCGGCTTCCAGCAGTCGCAACTCATCGACGTGCAGGGTGTCGTAGTCGGTGGGAGGTGCGGTCACGTCGGTAGCCCTTCCGTCTCGGCGTCGGCTCGGTAGCGGTCTACCCACTCATCGGACCGTTGATCCGCCTGCCGCTCCAACACGGGCGTGGGCGCAAGCCGAGGATCCTGGCCGAGCGCTTCGAGCACGGTGCCGACGATCTCGGTGAGGTTGCGCCACAGCACCGGATAGGAGATCTCCAACGGCGAGAGGCCCTCCTCGTCGAACCACGCCCGCCAGCCCTTCTCCTGCGCACGCATCATGGTCACGACATGGGCGATGGCGCCCGCGTGGTATTCGGCCGCCGAGTCCCTTCTCGGATCGGGCCTGCCGCGCCAGACCCGCGTCTGCACCGCCCGCCAGAACGAAACCGCCTGCGACACAACGTCAGGACGGCAAACGTGGATCAAGTAGGGGTCAGTACCGGTGACGTCGCGGATGGCCGAGAGCAACCCGTCGCCGCTACGGTCGGGCAGCCCGGCCGCGCGCGCAAGCAGTAGCGGAGTCTGGTTCCACATCAACTTGCCGCCCCAGATTCCGTTCGGCGTGCGCCCGACCGTGCGGATGTAGTCCCGCCAGATCTCGGGCGGCGCCAGGTCGGGCTTGCCCTCGTCGAGCGGGTCGAGCAGGCGCAGGATCGACTCGTCATCGACGCCCTCGAACCACTGCCGTGGCTGCGGCGACTGGCTGGTGGTCGGCAGGTACTGGAAGAACTCGCCTGGCTCGCCGGCAACACCTGTGGCCCTGAGGGATTCGACGAGCAGGGTGCTGCCGCTGCGTTGCGACGCGAGTACCAGGTATGCGGATGCCGCCATAGGGCGCCTAACTGTGTTCGTCTTCGATGCCGCGTTCGGCGGCGATCGCCGACCGGCTGGCGAGGACACGTCCGTGGATCCTCAGATAGGTCTCGGTGTAGCGCTCCGAGATCCGGGTGCCCGCGAACTCGGACGGTATGACGTCGTTTGTCTTTTGTCGCCAGTCGTGCAACAGCAGCGCGAGGTCGTTGGCGATCGCCTCGGACTTGTCTGTCGCGTCCCGCCCGAGCAGGTTGTTCGACTCGGTGGGATCGTCGATGAGGTCGTACAGTTCGCGCTCCGGACGCCGTCCGCCGATGAAGGGGGCGACCGCTATCCCCGGTGCGCTGTCGGCGATGTCCAGCGGCAGATCGAGCAGGGGTCGTGCCGCATAGTTCTCGATGTAGCTGTAATCCTTTGTGCGGACGGCCCTTATCGGGTCAAAGGAGTCGTGATAGGTCTTGGTGGTGTACACCTCGGTGCGCACGGGGATAGCGACCGGCGGCGAAGGAACCAGCGCGGCGGAATGGGAGATGCCGTCGATGTCGTGAGGTATCGCGACGCCGAGCAGGTCGAGCAGGGTGGGCAGCAGATCCACGCCGCTGAACAGTTCGTCGTGGGTCTTGGCGTCGTACTGCAGGCGTGACGGCGGGCGGACGATCAGGGCGATCCCGGTGCCCGCGTCGTAGAGCGTCGACTTCGCGCGTGGCAACGCTGGACCGTGGTCGGTCATGAACACCACCCAGGTGTTGCCGTCGAGACCGCCCGCGGCGAGGGCGTCCAGCAGGCGTCCAACGGCGGCGTCCGCGACGGTGATCGCGCCGTAGAAATCGGCCAGGTCCTGGCGCACCTCGTCGGTGTCGGGCAGGTAATCGGGCACCGTGACGGTCGTGGGGTCGGCGGGTTCGTACCGCTCAGGCGGGTACGGGCGGTGCGTCTCGAAGAAGCCCGCCGTCAACAGAAAAGGCTGCCGCGGTGTGTCGTTCAACAGCTGCGGTGCATCCTCGAGCCACTGAGTGGCTTGTTCGACGACATACTCGCAGTAGGAGTTCGAGACGTCGAACTCCTCGAAGCCGAGTCGTGCGGGATACGACGTCTCGTGCTGCATGCCGAAAAGTGCCGTGTACCAACCGGCTTCGGTGAGGATCTGCGGCAGGGTGCGTACGTCGGGACGGTACTCCCAGCCGTGATGGGCAAGCCCGAGCAGACCGTTGCTCTGCGGATAGCGGCCGGTGAACAGGGACCCGCGTGACGGTGAGCACAGCGGCGCGGTGGCGTGTGCGCGGGTGAACAGAATGCCCTCGGCGGCGAGTTGATCGAGCCGTGGGCTGGACACGTCGGGGTGGCCGTAGACACCGAGATAACGGCCGAGGTCGTGCCAGTGCACGATCAGCACGTTGTCCTTGTCCGGGTCGGTCACTGCGCATCCTTTCTCAGGCCGTCGCTACACCGAACAGGTCGATGAGCAATTCGGCAACCGTTTGGCTCAAGGGCAAGTTATCCACAGTCGTAATTTCATCCACAGGTGGTGGTTGAGCTGGTGGTTTCGTTCGGCGGGTCCACCTAAGTCCGAACGCATGTTCGACGATCTTGTGGCGGTCGCCGCCTCCGCGTCCGGCGGTGCGGCGCTGGGGGCGTGGGCGCAAGTGGAGAACGCGGCCTGCGCGCGGCGGCTCTCGGCGATGGCCGATCTGCTGGAGCGGCGGTGGGCCGAGGACGGGTCGGCTGAGCGCGATCAGTGGTGCATGGACAACTGGAATGCCGTGGCTGCCGAGGTGGGCGCCGCGTATGACGTGTCGCTGGGGGTGGCGTCACATCAGCTGATGGTGGCGATGGCGCTGCGCGAACGACTGCCCCGAATCGACGAGGTGTTCCACAGAAAGCCGACGCAGTTCGCAGGATTGCGTTGGCGTGGAGGGCAGGCTCGGCTGGCTGCCGGCGACGCTCAATATGGCTGCGGCTCAGAGCAATAGCGTGTCGGCGTTGCTCCGGGACGATCTCCCGGCGTCTGTTCGGGGATTTCAGCCGCTGGTGTCCGCGTTGGATCGGTTGCCGCTCGAGCAACGGATCGTTGGCCGGGACCGGCTGAATCAGATGCTGTATGTGAACGCGAAAACGGTTCTGCCGAACTTCATTTTGAACTACTTGGCGGATCGGATGGAGATGGCGCACTCGATTGAAGGGCGGGTGCCGTTCCTGGATCACCACGTCGCCGAAGCGGCTGCGCCTGTGCCGGTGAGCATGAAGGTGAAAGGGATACGGGAGAAGCATGTGCTGCGCGAAGCGGCGAAGGATGTGTTGATTCCGGAGGTGTACGACCGGCAGAAGCATCCGTTCACGACGCCGCCGACGCGTAACGTGAACGACCCGATGCTCGAGTTCTACCGCGATACGTTCGCGTCGCAGGCCGCGAAGGATCAGCCGATCTTCGACATGAAGAAGGTCGCCGGCACGCTGAATAGGCTGCTGGAGGTTCCGGCCGATCAACGCATTGCGGTGGAGGGCGGTCTGCAGCGGGTGGCGAGCGTGGTTGTGATGCAAGAGCTGTTCTCGATGGCCTGAGCTGCATCAACGCGTTTTCCACGGGTTTTCAACGTCGCGGTTCGATCCTGAATGCCGTGGGCACAGGGACTCAACGTCGAATCCGAAACAAGATCGTGGAGTGGCTGCGGCGGTATGCGCCGAATGAGATCGCGGGGTGGGCGGGTCAGATCGTTGCGGCGGCGGTGACGTATGGGGCGACGGGCTCGTATGGGGCTGCTGTGATTGCGGCGACGATCGGCGCGTCGGCAGCGTATTACGCGGCGGCGTACGTCAACGGGGTGCGGTGGTCGTACACCGCGGCAGCTGGGCGAGGCTGGCCGATGAGGGTGCTCGTGGCGAACGGTCTGGCGGTGCGGAGCATCGCCGTCGAGTTCGGGCCGGCCGAGGCGATCGACAGCGTCACGATCAGGCCGGTCGCGCTTTACCTCGGCCCGTTGGTCGTGGGGAACACGGCGGTCGGCTTTGTCCTGGGCAGCATCGTGGCGGACGCCGCGTTCTACGTGATGACCGTGTTCAGCTACGAGCGCTTCACGCACCTCCTTGCGCGACCCCAACCCGCGAGTGCGCCTGCATGACGACGAACCATTAAGAGACCGAGTGGCTTTCAGCGATCTTCGAGAAGCTGATCAGGCGGTGTTAGTGGGTTGATCGGACTGGCCGGCCGTCGTCGACCAGGGCGTCGATCTTGACGCGACTACTCCTCGGATCGGTATACCGCGCCATGGGCCGAAGTGTAACGAGACAGCAGTGTGCCAAGCGACGATGCATCGCATCCGCCGACCGGTCGGCCGAAAGATCCGCAGCCGGCGATTAGTTCGTCAGAAAAGCGAAACGTTTCGATGCTGAAGAACAGACCGCGCTCGCGCGTGAAAACCTCGTTCGACTTGGCTCAGTGTCGAATGACCTTATGATCGAGCCGGTTTCGTACGAGCCGATGCGGGGCGTGGGCGCCGATCCCGACGTAAAGCCAGCCGAGCGTGCCCTGCGAGTCTTCCGGTAAGTAAGCCATCGGGCCCCCATTGTGACGGTCGCTGCGAGAAACCGGCAGGGGTTCAACAGCCCGATAGGGCGTGGGCTTCTACCGGCGGTTCCTGACCACCCTGGACTGGGGCGGCTCGATCGTGGCATCGGCGTCACACCACACCGGCCTCTTGCTGGCTATGTTGAGGACCCGCCCCGAAGCCGGATCCTTTCGTTCGGCCACTACTCGAACGACGTCGCGCTCACTTATCAGTGCGGCGGGTCGCTCGTCATCGCCCACCACGATGGCACCGACCCGCCTTCGACCAGCGCGTTGGCGACGTCGGCAATGGTGGCATCGGCTGCGACGCTGGCAACCGGATCACCGGTGACCGTGGAGACGGCGAGCGACCCCGCGGATCGAATGCTGTTCTCGCCACCATGCTCGCATTGATCGCGACGCCGGCGGACTCAGTCTCAGGTTCATCGTCCGATGGCGCTGTTGGTAGGCATCTCATCGCCGAAGTTGATCCCCAGATCCCTGGCCGTCAGTATGGTGTCGCAGTCGAGCGGTACCCGCTTTTGCCTGCGGGTGGCCGCCTCGAGCGGCACGTAGTCCACGGTCGGCGGGTTGAGAGCCACCATGACGCCGTCATACCCTTCGTCGAGTGCCCGCACCGCAGCGGCACCGAAGCGCAGGCCGAGTAACCGGTCGAACGAGGTCGGCGAACCTCCGCGCAGCAGGTGGCCCAGCACGACGGTGCGGGTTTCCCGGCCCGTCATCCGCTCGAGTTCGGCGGCCACCTTGGCGCCGATGCCGCCGAGGCGTTCGGCCCGTCCGACCTGTTTTTCGATGACCGCCAGCTCTCCGCCGACAGGGTGCGCGCCCTCGGCCACACAGACGATGGAGAACTTCGCGCCGCGCTCCTCGCGGCCGGTGATCAGGGCCGCCACCGGCTCGAGGCGGAACGGAATCTCGGGAATGAGAATCGCGTGCGCCCCCGACGCCATGCCGGCATGCAACGCGATCCATCCGGCGTATCGGCCCATCACCTCCACCACGATGATCCGACCGTGCGATGTCGCGGTGGAGAACAGCCGGTCGATGCACTCCGAAGCGAACTCCACGGCGGTGTCGAAACCGAAGGTGGACACCGTGTTTTCGAGATCGTTGTCGATGGTCTTGGGCACGCCGACCACGCGCAGCCCGGCCTGATGCAGATGGTGAGCTATGGCCATCGATCCGTCCCCACCGACGGTGACCAACGCGTCGATGCGGTGCTCCGCGAAGCGGCCGAGCAGTTCCTCGGTTCGGTCGACCTCGATCCATGTGCCGTCCGCCTGTTGCATCGGGTAGGCGATCGGGTTGCCGCGGTTGGTGGTGCCGAGAATCGTGCCGCCCTGATAGACGATGCCGCGAACTCGATCCCGAGTCATCTCGATCATCCCGCCGTCGGGATACCGCTCCGGAAAGAGTAACCCGTTGAACCCGTCGTGGATGCCGACGACCTCCCAGTCGCGATTGCGCGCCGCGAGCGTCGCCGCGCGTATGACAGCGTTGAGTCCGGGCGCGTCGCCGCCACCGGTGCTCAAAGCGATTCGCTTGATTACAGACCCCACGGCCCGAACGTACCCAGCAGAACTTGATACGTGGGCCGGATCGGCATCGACGATGAGCTGCACGGCGAGTCAAATCCCGAAGGCGCGTAATCAACCGCTGCCATGACGGTCTTGCCGGTGCCGGTGGCGGCGACCAGCAGGTTGCGATGGTGGCCATGGCGGCGGGATACCGAGATCTTCTCCAGCAGACGCTCTTGAAACGGTTCGAGGCGGAGCTCGATGGGGCTGAGAACAACCACGGGCCCGGTGTCGGTGCGGCCGGCTAGCTTGGTTTCTGCGTCGAAACGTTCCCGGTCGTAGGGAACGAAATCGCCGCTCTGCCAGTAGCTCTCGAAAACCGCCTCGAACTTGGCCAGGACGTCGGGGTTGCGGGCCGACGAAGCGCGGATGTTCCACTCCAGCCCGGTGACCTGGGCTGCGTGGGTGAGGTTTGACGAGCCGACATAGGTGGTCGAGAAGCCGGAGCGACGGTGAAAGACCCAGGCCTTGGCGTGCAGCCGGGTGGTGCTGACATCGTAGGAGATCCGCACATCTGCGCCCAGACCGGCGAGTTGGTCGAGCGCGGCCCGCTCGGTGGAGCCGGTGTAGACGGTGGTGAGGACGCGCAGCGGTCGGCCGCGGTCGCAGTGACGGCGAAGCGATGCCAACAGCGGGTTGATGCCGCTGCGCCGGATGAAGGCCATCACCACATCGATCGCGTCGGCCGAATCGATCTCGGCGCCAAGCTGGTTCAGCAGGCCCGGCTCACCCGGAGCGTTGGTCAACAGCGTGGAGTCAAGAAGCGGGATGAGTGGTTCGGCTATCGGTTGCGGCGACCCGTCGGGTCGCCGCTGCAGAATCGCGTGCAGCACCTCGCCCGGTTCTACGGGTGTGGCAGACGTGTCGGTGTTTCGAACGACTTCGGCAAGCCGTGCGATGAGGTCACGCGCGACCTGGATACCGACCTCGACTCGATCACTGTCGTTCACCGCCGCGAGGGATCGCTCAATCTCGCGACTCAGATGCAGCGCGATCCGATCCGCCGCCTCGGCCGTGTGTAGTGGTCGAGTCTTGCGAGAGCGACTCTCGAGTGAATCGAGATATGGGCGCAGTGCCTCTGTGACGAGGACCTCGTAGATCCCAGGACCCATCTCCGCCACAGGATGACCTTACGACGGAAAGGGCCCCGCACAGCCGAACCAGGCGACTCGTATGGTGGCGCCATGCGAAAGGCCCAAGCCCTCCATATCGCCCGGCAGGTCGGCGCGCTGGCCGTGGCGGCCGTGACCGCGGCGTCGACACTCAACGGCTACTGCCCGCTCGCGCGCATCGGATACCCATCGATTGTGTCTTGGGTGTTCGGTCTGGTCGTGACGGAACTGCCGCTGCAGACCCTGGTCAGCCAGCTTGGCGGGCTGGCATTGACCGCCCGCCGCCTGACCCGGCCCGTGCGGACGGTCGCCTGGTTGGTGGCCGGCCTCTCGGCGCTCGGCCTGTTGAACTTCAGCCGCGCCGGTCATAAGGCAAACGTCCCACTGACCGCCGCGTTGGACAGCGGCCTGGGCGCCGGTCGCCGCACCGACTCGGCAGGGCTGTGGCGTCGGCCCGCCGGCGGAGGCACCGCCAAGACACCCGGTGCGCTACGCATGCTGCGGATCTACCGCGACTACACCCACGACGCCGACATCAGCTACGGCGACTACGGCCGCGCCAACCATCTCGACATCTGGCGACGTCCCGATCTCGACCGGGATGCCAAGGCGCCGGTGCTGTTCCAGATCCCCGGCGGCGCCTGGATCAGCGGCAACAAACGCGGACAGGCCCATCCCTTGATGAGCCACCTCGCCGAGCTGGGCTGGATCTGCGTGGCCATCAACTACCGCCATAGCCCGCGCAACACATGGCCCGACCACATCGTCGACGCCAAGCGCGCGCTCGCCTGGGTCAAGACGCACATCGCCGAGTACGGCGGCGACCCCGACTTCGTCGCCATCACCGGTGGTTCGGCCGGCGGCCACCTGTCGTCGCTGGCCGCGCTGACGCCCAACGATCCCCGGTTTCAGCCGGGATTCGAAGACGCCGACACCCGCGTGCAGGCCGCGGTGCCGTTCTACGGCGTCTACGACTTCACCCGCTTCGAGGACGCGCTGCACCCGTCCATGCTCGAGCTGCTGGAGGGGATGGTCATCAAACAACCGCACGCGACGAACCTGCAGTCATATCTCGACGCATCGCCGGTGAACCACGCGTCCGCCGACGCTCCCCCGTTCTTCGTGTTGCACGGGCGCAACGACTCGCTGGTTCCCGTCGAGCAGGCACGCGCGTTCGTCACAGAGCTGCAGGCCGTCAGCAGCCGGCCCGTCGTGTACGCCGAATTGCCCTTCACCCAACACGCTTTCGACGTGCTCGGTTCGGCCCGCGCCGCGCACGCCGCCGTTGCCGTCGAGCAATTCCTCGCCGAGATCTACGCGAACCGATACCAGGCGGCACCACGGCCGTGATACGGCAATACGTCCGCGACTGGGCCCGCTGGCGGCACCGGGTCCGCGACCGGCCCGTCGTGAACTTCGCCTATCGGATCGCGGTTGTGGTCGTTGGGTTGACATCCCGCTGATCGGCGCCGTCTTCCCGTATCCCGGAATTGGCTGGGTGACCCTAGCGAGTCGGTCGGCCCGCACGCGCTGGTCGACTACGCCGAGTTCCTGCCGGGCGGGCTCATGGTTCGCGGCGATCCCCGTCGCGATGGCCACACACCTCGGGAAGTACTACGACACAGCGCGGTTCGCCAACACCTACGTGTCCACAGCGGACGGATCGGGCTGCGGTTGGTGAACACCATCGTGTACCGCACCGCGTTGATCGCCGACCCGCAGGCTCGGGCGAAGGTCGACATCGAGCTGTCCGCCGCGGTGTCGGGATGGGGCCGGTGGTCGGAGGCCAAGATCGAGCAGGCCATCGACTACTGGGTGGACCGCTACGACCCGTATGCGCTGCGGCGGATGGAGCGTCGAGCCCGTGGTCGCCATGTGGACTGGACCCGGTCGGACGGCGGCGGGGCGTCCACGATCGAGGCGGTGTTGTTCGACCACGACGCCGCCGCCCTGGACAAGCGGCTCGATGCGATGTCGCGTGCGGTGTGTGACGGCGATCCGCGCACCCTGGATCAGCGCCGCGCTGATGCGTTGGGCGCGTTGGCCAACGGCGCCGACCACCTGCCGTGTGCGTGCGGGGCAAGCGATTGTCCGGCGGCCGGAAGGCCCGCCAATGCGGTAGTGATCAATGTGATCACCGAGCAGCACAGCCTCGCCGACGACACCCCGGTGACAGTGGACGGCGAAAACCCCGACAAGCCGACCAAGCCGCTGCGCGAGATGACCCTGGCCGAGGCGGCCTTCTGCCCCGAGCCGACCGGCCCGGCGCACACCGCCCCGGCGGTGATGATCGGTGGACCGATCATTCCCGCGCCTCTGTTGGCGGCCAAAGTAGCTGCAGGCGCGACAATCCGAATGGTGATTCATCCGGGTGACGCTGCGCCGGAGCCGCGCTATCGGGCGTCGACGACGTTAGATCGCTTTGTCCGCTGCCGCGACATCACGTGCCGGTTCCCGGGCTGCACGGAACCCGCCGACGTCTGCGACCTCGATCATTCGATCGCCTATCCTGTCGGCCCGACGTGCGCGTCGAACTTGAAATGTCTGTGCCGAAAACACTAGCTTTCCAGCGCCTTCGCGCAGCCGGCAAGGATCGCGCGGAAGGCAAGGGACCGCATCAGCGGAGCGGTAAGTAACTCGAGCACCTGCCGCCCCCGCGAGCTGGAATCGTGTAGCTGCTCACCCAATCGACGTGCGTTCCGCCGCCCGACGGAGTACAGGTGAGCGTCCCGTTTTGATGCGCGGGTGGGAACCCCCCGACGACGCGGTATGAGCAACTACGGGGTGCGTCGTAGGCCGTAATCTGCTCGTGTACCCAGAAGCCGAATCCTCTCAGTTCCCGCGTCGCTTCGACGCCGGGACCCGACGAGTCCACCCAAGTCGCTTTGCGGAACCACGGAGAGACGGTCAGGTTGGCCGGGTCCAGTAGCCAGGCAAAGACCCGTTCCGGCGACGCTGCGATCGTCCGCTGCTCATGAATCTGCGTCATGGCGATTTCCCCTATAGTGCCGCGGTTTCCGTGCGGCACATGCTAGACGCGGCCGCCAGCTTCGCAACGGAGAATTTCACAGGCACATATGGTCATCATCGGCCCGCATGGCTGGCTGCTTGGTCTTTCTAAAGTGTCCTTTCCACGAGTAGGTTGCATCACTTGTTCAAGACCTTTTGGGGCGGACCGCACGGCTGGCGCGATCGTCAACAGCCCGACGGCACCGTCATCTGGACTACGGAGAAGCGACGGCGAAGAGCCGCCATTCGCCGGGCACGCCCTTGAGCGTGTGAGTGCCGCGGTCTTCGAACTCCAGCCCCGACCCGATCACGAGGTCGCGCAGCGTGCTGGACGCCAGCACATCGTTCGGCCCTGCCAGGGCGCTGACGCGTGCGCCGATGTGCACGGCGATGCCGCCGATGTCGTCGCCTCGGATCTCGCACTCACCGGTGTGCAACCCGGCGCGAACCTCGATACCCAAAGCGTGCACTGCATCTCGAATGGCCATGGCGCAGCGGATCGCTCGCTGCGGCCCGTCGAACATCGCCAAGAACCCGTCACCAGTGCTGTTCACCTCGCGACCTCGGAAGCGGTTCAGCTGGACCCGCACGATGGCGTCGTGGGCATCGAGCAAGGCATGCCAGTCACGGTCACCCATCTCGGCGGCCCGGCGCGTCGAGTCGACGATGTCCGTAAACAACACCGTGGCCAGAACCCGGTCGTCGACTACATCTGCCCGCTCGCCGGTGATGAACACCGCGATCTCCCGGAACGAATCTCGCCACGGTTCGACGAAGTGGAACGCGTTGCGCCCAGGTAGCTCAACATATTTCGCGCCCGGTATACGTGCAGCCACGTCCTTCCCTCCGGCGGGCGGGATCACCGGGTCGTCGGCGTGGTGGAGGACGAGGGTGGGCACGCGGATTGTCGGCAGCACCGCCCGCACGTCCAATTCGCTGGCGAGACGCACCACACTGGAAACCGTTCCTGGGGTGGCCGCCAGGCGTTCGTGTCGTGCCCACGCTGCCCGAATCTCTTCATTCCACGGCATATCTGGGTTGATCGTATGTTCCATCTCCCCGGTGCCCCAGGCGGCGACCGTAGCAGCCTTAACATCCTCGGACGTTGCCGTATGGGTGCCCGTAAAGCCCTCTAGGATCGCTAGCGCAGTGGTGCGGGACGGGTGTGTTGCGGCAAAAAGCGCCGCTTGTGCAACAGCGCCATTGACTCCGAGGAGGACTGCCTCACTGCTGCCCAGATCATCGAGGACCGCCGTGATGCTGTCGGCCCACTGCTCCAAGGTCGGAAGCGCACCCGGCTCGACGGGATCGGACGCGCCCGTACCTGGTTGGTCAAAGAAGATGAGACGACCCAGCGACGTCATCGCCTCAATCCACCCCTGGGTCGATGGCAGCTCCGGAAGAAGTTCGCAGCACGTGAACCAGTTCGGAACGAACACGATGTCCCGTACACCCTCACCCGAGGCCCGGTAGGCGACGCGCAAGTCCCCGTTCATCGCATAGCGCGTCTCCGAGAACATTGCCGAAGTCTAAGCCGCGCAGCGGGTCGAGCGGTGGGCATCGGCAGCGTTTATGCTGTTCAGGAGCGTTCCCTGAAATGTTCTTTAGCAATTCGCTGCCACTATTTGTTGAAGACGTTCTGAGGCTGACGCGCCTGTATCTCAGAAAGATTCCCGACGGCGCAGATGATCGCCTGTCGGCGCTGCGGTCGACAAAGCGCCGTGCCCGTGGCAACTGCCCCCGGTAGTCTGAGACGCGCCAAGCAGGCCCACTGTGAGGAGGCTTGGGGGTGTCTCTTACCACGCCAGTCCCGGACCCCACCGGGGACCCAAATCCGCAAAACGATTGCCTGTATGTACCGGCTGGTACGGGCGTCACCAAATGGGTGGCCGGTGACGTGTACACGGTAAAAGTGAGCGCAACGACGACAAACGGCTCATTCGGGTTCGTCGAAGCCTCCGTGCCCCCCGGCGGCGGTCCAATTGCCCACGTCCATCGACGCTCCGACGAAGCGTTCTACCTGGTGCACGGCGAGCTAGAGGTCCTTACCGGCGACCGCGTCTTCACGGCCCGCTCCGGGGACTTCATATTCGTGCCCCGAGGCAACCGGCACCGTTTCAGGAATACAGGTCTGCACACCGCGAAGCTGCTGTTTATGTACACCCCCGGCGGCGTTGAGGAACTCTTCGTCGAAGGTGGCGACGAGCCCCAGCCCGGGGTGGCCCCGCCAGCGTGGGACATGAAACGGTTCGAGCAGACGCAGGAAGTCATCGATCGATTCGATCTGGACGTCGAGATGGTTCCGGAGCCGCCGTCGTCGACTACTTAAGTAACGGGGCCAACGGATAAGGACTTCTCGACCTGTGTCTTAGTCCGATGCCCGTTGGCACTGTCGTCTGGACTGCCCCCAGCGGGCAGACCTACACGACGCGACCCGGAAGCTACGCACTGTTTCCGAAGTTGTGTGAGCCCACCGCGCCCGTGGCGGTGCAGGCGTCAACATCCACCTCACAATCGGCGTGCACCCTGAGGATGCCTCGGCGCAAGCGCAGCCGGATGCAGGACCGTGCGGAGCGTATTCAAGCCGAACGGCGGTACAACGAAAGTTACAGCGCCGAAAGACGACTCAGCGCCATGCTGGGACCCGAGGGCGACAAGCCGCCGCCGTTCTGAACCGGACCCGCTACGCAGACGCGACCGCGAAAAGGCGCCATTCGCCGGGCACGCCCTTGAGTTCGTACACACCGCGCTCCTCGAACTCGAGTCCTGACCCGATCACCAGGTCGCGCAACGTGCTTGATACAAGCACGTCGTTCGCCCCGGCCAACGCGCTCACCCGCGCGCCGATGTGCACGCCGATGCCGCCGATGTCGTCGCCGCGGATCTCGCACTCTCCGGTGTGCAACCCGGCGCGCACCTCGATGCCGAGCGCCTGCACCGCGTCGCGGATCGCCATGGCGCAGCGGATCGCTCGCTGCGGGCCGTCGAACATCGCGAGGAAGCCGTCTCCCGATGTGTTCACCTCGCGGCCCCGAAACCGCGTGAGCTGCGATCGGACGACGGCGTCGTGCGCGTCCAGCAGCGCATGCCAGTCACGGTCGCCCATTTCTGCGGCCCGGCGCGTCGAGTCCACGATGTCGGTGAAGAGCACCGTGGCGAGCACCCGGTCGTCGGCCACTTCGGCCACATGGCCGGTGAGGAATTCGGAGATCTCCTGAAACGACGGGCGCCACGGCTCGACGAAGTGATAGAAGTTGCGCCCCGGCAGCTCGACGTACTTCGCGCCCGATATGTGATCAGCGACGTACTTGCCCCACTCCGGCACGCTGTATTGGTCGTCGGTGTGCTGCAGGACGAGGGTGGGCACGCGGATCGCCGGAAGCACTGCCCGCACGTCCATCTCGGACACGAGCGGCATCCAGTCAGCAAACGTCCCTGGGCTCACCGTCAGACGTTCGTGCCGTGCCCAGGCTGCCCGAATTTCCTCGTTCCACGGCATGTCCGGATTCGCGAGATGCGCGAACTCCCCCGTGCCCCACATGTCGACAACGGCAGCGAGGGTTCCCTCGACGTCCACTCCTTCGGGTCGTTCAGCGAGCGGATCCGCGTAGCCCTCGAGGACAATCAGCGCGGTCGTGCGGGACGGATGCGTTGCTGCGAACAGCGCCGCTGGCGCAAACCCGCCGTCGATTGCGACGAGGACCGCTTCGCGGCTCCCGAGATCGCCAAGCACCGCGGTGATGCTGTCTGCCCACTGCTCCAAGGTCGGAAGCGCGCCCGCTTTGACGGGATCGGACACGCCCGCGCCCGGCCGGTCGAAGAAGATGAGCCAGCCGAGCGATGTCATCGCCTCGACCCACCCTTGAATGGACGGCAGCTCCGAAGCGACCTCACAGTTTGTGAATAGGTTAGAGACGAACACGAGGTCGCGAGGACCTTGACGCGACGCACGATAGGCGACGCGCACGTCCCCGTTCAGCGCATAGCGGGTCTCCGAGAACATTGCGGAAGTGTAAGTCCCGGGGGAGGGCATCGGCAGACGTTTGTGCTGTTCAAGAGCGTTTCCTTGAAATGTTTCTTTACCCAGTCGGTGCCATCACCTGCTCAAGACTTTTTGGGGCGGACCGCACGGCTGGCGCGATGAAAGTGCCCGACGGCACTGTCATCTGGACGGCGCCCAGCGGGCAGACCTACACGACGCAACCGGGAAGCTACGCGCTGTTTCCGACGCTGTGTGAACCTACCGCGTCCGTGGCGGTGCAAGCGACGACGTCCACCTCACAATCGGCGTGCACCCTGAGGATGCCTCGGCGCAAGCGCAGCCGGATGCAGGACCGCGCGGAGCGTATCCAAGCCGAACGCCGATACAACGAAAGTTACAGCGCCGAAAGACGACTCAGCGCCATGCTGGGACCCGAGCGCGACAGCCCGCCGCCGTTCTGAGTGGGCGGACCGCTACACCGTCAACAGGGCGGTTACAGCAGACGGATCCTTGTAGAACACGTCGAGTTCTGCGATCAGCCCGTCGCGAACCGTGAACACCTCGGTCACGCGCATCTCGACGCTGTCGCCAGAAGCGCGGGCAGTGAACGTCAGGCGGTAGTAGATCACCACTTTGTCGCCGTCCACGAGATACTCCATCTCCGGGCTGGGCGTGAGCTCGAGCGTCTCCATCATCGTCGTAATGAGCCTCGTAAATCCCTTGGCGCCCAGGTAATCACCGCTGTAGGGCACGCCGCCCGCGGCATGAATGACGAACTCGTCATGCAACAGGCTCAGTGCGTCATCGAGCCGTCCCTCACCGAACGCGACGACGAATTTCTCGACGATCGCCTGTGGGTTCACGGTCAGCCTCTCGCGGGGACGCCTACGGCGCGCAGGACGTACTCGGGCGGCACCTCGAAGGCAAGCGACCTACGGGGGAGTCGCATCAGGACGTCGTCGGGGATCGGGGTCTTGTAGTTCAGCGAGAGGTGACCGGTGAACTTCGGGTCGACCTCGCCGATGTCGACCTCGATGTGTAGCCCGGTGTCGGAGATGTCGGCCTTGACGGGTCCGGTTTGCGTTGTGTCCCACCGTTGGTCGATGGTGCGGCCCGCGAGCTTGGGCACCGAGGACAGCGTGCCCAGAACGCGTTGCGAGGTGAGCACCAGTGAGCCGACATAGCTCGAGATGTTGGTGTTGGCCCGTTTGCCGGGCACGGATCCGCTGAATCGCCGAGTGACCGGAATGTACTCGGCGAGGTAGATGATGCCTTCGGCTTCGACTTGAGCTCGGAGTTCGTCGGGCAAACCCCCGATGCGGAGCAGCTTGCGCAGAAACACGGCCATGAGGGCACCGTAGCGTGGAACCATGACGGCGCGGAAAGGTTGGCTCGTCGGCCTGGCCGCGTCGGCGCTGGCGCTGTATGTGCTGCTGTGGGTCGGCATCGTGGCGCAGTGGCCGTGGATCGATGCCGCGGACCGGGTCGGCCTCGATGCCCTGCACGGTTTCGGGATCGCCCACCCCGGCTGGGTGGTGTTCTGGGATGTGTTCTGCACCGTGCTCGGGCCGACCGCGTTCCGGCTGGTCGCCTTGGTCGCGATCGTCGTGGCCCTGGCACGGCGCAATGTACGGGCGGCGATGTTCCTGGTGATGTCGGTCGAGCTCAGCGGTTTGGTCACCGAAGCGGCCAAGGCCGCTGCAAATCGCCCGCGGCCGGACGAGGCGCTGGTGAGTGCGTCGTCGTCGTCGTTCCCGTCCGGACACGCGCTCGGGGTGATGGTCGGCGTCCTGGCGTTCCTGACGCTGGTGAGACCGATCGTGCGCGGGCCGTTGCGGGTCTGGCTGGCGGTCGTCGGCGCGGTGGTCGTCGTCGCGATCGGGGTCGCGCGCGTGCTTCTCAACGTGCACCACCCCACCGACGTCCTTGCCGGTTGGGCGTTGGGCTATGTGTGGTTCGTCGTGTGCCTGCTGGCGGTGCCGCCCGTTGTACCGATCACGGCAGCGGACGAAACACCGGAAGCGCCCGGTAATTCACCTTGAAGCTCGCCTCATCGCACTCGGTGCCGATCTCGCCGTCATGCGCCAGCTCGGTGCACCCGTCCACGGCGGTGAAGGCGAACTCAGGAACCCGCATCTCGTGGTAGAGCGGGCTGCGGGTAAGTCGCCCTAGGGCCAGCGAGCTGACGATGCGCAGCCTGCTGAACCTGCGGCCGGTTTCGAGAATGCGAACGTCCATCAGGCCGTCGTCCATCCTCGTGCGTCGTGACGGGGCGAAGCCTGACGGCAGATACGTCGAATTGCCGAGGAAGAACAGCGATGTCTGCAACGTCTTGTTGTCGTAGGCGATCCTCACCGGCTCGTCGCGGCGCAGGGTGTGGAACATCGCGTACAGGCCTGCGAGTGGCTTGCCGATCTTGTGCTCCAGCTTCTCGCGTGTCTGCACGAACCGTGGATAGGCGCCGATGCTGGCCGTGTTGACGACGATGTGTTCGTCGTTGAGGCACACGAGGTCAACGCAGGAAACGTCGCCGCGTCGGATCGCCTCGACCGTCTTGGCCACACTGTCACAGCCGATGTCCTTGGCGAAGTGGTTGAAGGTGCCGCCGGGGAAGACCGCAAGTGGAATTCCGTGCTCGACGGCGATACCCGCCGCACACGAGACGGTGCCGTCGCCGCCGCCGACGGCGAGCACCTCGGTGCGCTTGGCAGCGTCGCGCAATGCCTCCTCGACGTCGTCGTCGTCGCCAAGCTCGACGATTTCGGCTTTGGTCAGCGCTTCGCGCACTTCGTCGACGACGCGCGCCCCCGTCCCGCTGCCCGACGCCGGGTTGATCACCAGCACGACGCCCGCGCCGTCGGGTCGTGGCAGCGTAGTGACCCGAAGAGGATCGGCGGTGGGGATCTTGGTGGGCGTGATCGGCGGCACGATCCGGCCACCCAGCACTGCGATGCCCGCTCCGATTCCGAAGCCCGCGAACACGTCACCCGGATAGTGCGCGCCGACGGCGACGCGGGACAGGCCGACCAGACCGGCCAGCAGTGCCAGGCCCAATCCGACCGGTGGGTTCTCGAGTCCAACCCCGACGGCGAATGCGGCCGCACTGGCCGAGTGCCCGGACGGCAGCGAATTGGACGTCGGAAAGCGTCGGCTCTGCCGTGCCAAGGGCACCAATGTGGGGTTGGGCCGCGGGCGCTTCCAGACCCGCTTGGCGAACTGGTTGGTGAAAGCGCTGGTGATCGCGAGGCTCACGACTCCGCGCATGGCACCTCGGGCGGATGCCTTGTGTCGCGTCGCGATCAGCCCGGCGGCGATGACGAACCACAGCTTGGAGTGGTCGGCGGCCCAGCTCAGCCGGGGCATCGTGGTGTCGAGCAGCGGGCTCGGCGATTCCGCGACCGCCTCGAAGACCTCGCGATCGAGGGTGCCGAGACCCTGGCCGACCTGGGTCAGGCCCTGCAGGCCCTGTGGCTTTCGACGGAATCGCATGACGCCAACTTACCCAGCAGGCGAGCTGCCCAACCCGGGCGCGATCGTGTGCAACCATGAGCGCGTGCGCCGATGGCTGGTACCGCTGATCGCGACCCTGTCGTTCGCCCTGGCAGCCGTTGCCGCGCCGGTCGGCCATGCCGACTACACGCCGTGGTTCGCCCCGAAGGTCGGCAACGCCACTCAAGTCATTTCCGTTGTGGGAGATGGTGGTTCGTCGGCGAAGATCGACATCTTCCAACGCACCACGGCTGGCTGGCAACCGATCAAGGTCGGCATTCCCGCGTTCGTGGGCGAGAACGGCATGGCCCCGGAAACCCATGACGGCCAGGCGAAAACCCCGATGGGGGTCTTCACCCTCGATTTCGCGTTCGGCACCGCACCGAACCCCGGCGGCGGACTGAAGTACGTGCAGGTCGGACCCAACCACTGGTGGGACGGCGACATGAAGAGCCCGACGTACAACACCATGCAGGTGTGCAAGCGCTCGCAGTGCCCGTTCAGCACCGACCCCGCCAGCGGCACCGAGAACCTCGAGATTCCGCAGTACGTGCACGCCGTGGTGATGGGTGTCAACAAGGAACGGGTGCCGGGTAACGGTGGAGCGTTCTTCCTGCACGCCACCGACGGCGGGCCGACCGCGGGCTGCGTGGCCCTCGATGACGGCACCCTGGTCGAGATCATGCGTTGGCTGCAACCGGGCGCGCTGATCGCGGTCACCCAGTAGTGCTCAGATGTTCAGCGCCTCACCGGGTGTCACCTTGAAGTTGCCGATGGACTCGGTGGACATGTTCACCTCGTAGGTGCGCTGGTAGCCGGTGGCGCAGATCCGCCAACCGTCGGGGGTGCGCCGGTAGCGGTCGTGATAGAAGGCTGCGCCGTAGAGCATGAAGTTGAAGTCGGGGACGATGACGCGGTCCTGCAGGTACCAGATGCCTGTGGCGTCGTCGCCGTCGACGTCGATCTCGGGATGCGTGACCCGGTGCTCGGTGAGCACGTTTGCAGGCATCGACTTGCGCATGAACTCGACCAACGTGTCGCGGTCGGTGAAGCGGTGCTCCTCACCGAGACTGCTGCCGTAGTCGCCGACGATGTCCTCGGTCAGCGTGTCCGCGAACTCGTCCCAGTGCTTGGTGTCCAGCGCCCGCAGATACCGGTACTTCACCCGCTTGATCTCGTCGATATCGCCCATGCGGGGATCCTACTGAGCAGCGGTGAGATCCCGGGTCGCAGGACCTTCCAGCAGCTTGCCGTCGGGTGCAAACCTGGAGCCGTGCAACGGGCACTCCCAGGATTCGTCGGCGTCGTTCCAATTCACGATGCCTCCGAGGTGCGGGCACACCGGCGATACGCGGCGCTCGACGCCGTCGACGACGCTGCGGCCCTCGAGATGCCACGGCGGCCCGCTGACGACTCCGCCGCTCTCGGGTGTGCGGTCGCCGATCCGCGTCACCGGGGTGATCCAGCCCCTCGCGAGATACAGGCCCACTTCCATATTGTTCTGCATGGCCTTGGGGATGCCCGACAGCTCATGAGGGCTCCAGCTCGCGAACGCCTCGGCCCAGTCCATCCGGCCACCGAGGATCCGGCTGGACAACGCCAGCGCCGCGGCCGTCCCGTTCGTCATGCCCCACTTGTCGAAACCCGTTGCGACGAAGATCTTGTCGTTCCCCGGCAATATCGGACCGACGTAGGGCAGCTCATCGATGGGCGAGTAGTCCTGCGCGGACCAGTAGTGCGTCTGCATCGCGCCCGGATAGTGCTTCTTCGCCCATGCGTCTAGTTCCTGCACCGACGACGTCGGCTTCTTCTCGTGCCCCACCGGATGCCCTGCGCCGCCGACGATCAGACGCTGGCCGTCGGCCGTCGGTGCATAGCGGATCGACCGTGTCGGGGAGTCTGCGGAGATGTACATGGCGCTGGTGATGTCGCCGGGCACCCGGTAGGCCATGCAGTAGGACCGCTGAGGTTTCAGCCGCGCGAAGAATCCGCCGCGGTCGAGGATGGGAACGCCGGTCGCGAGGACACACTGTCTGGCCGTGACGACGAACTCGTCGGCGCTCGTGGTGCGCACGTGCAGTGCCAGTTCGTCGCCCTCGCCCGAAACCTGTTGCACACGAACACCTTGCGCGAGGTGTCCGCCGCGCTCGTCAAGCTCGGCGATCAGGCTGTCCAGCAGCGGCATGGGATCGAACTGAGCCTGGTCGGCGAGTCGGACGCCACCGTGGAAGGGAAACGGAACGTCGGCATCGTCGGCCCAGTCCGCCGCGAGCCCGGCGGCCTTGCACGCCTCGAGTTCAGCCCGTGCCGACGCGACGCCCTTCTCGGACTGCGCATAGGTGAAGGCGTCCTCGCGCTGCACGGAAAGGCCATGCGTGTCACAGTGTCGGAGCAACCAATCCTGGCCCTCGCGGTTGCCTTCCACATATTGACAGGCGCGTTTAGGGCCGTGCTTGGCAATGATTTTCGAGAGTTTAGTGCCCTGCAGCAGGCTGACCTTGGCGGTGGTGTTGCCGGTCGCACCCGCGCCCGCCGAGAGCGCCTCGAGCACGATGACGCTTTTGCCCGCCCGTGCCAACAGCACCGCAGCGACGAGTCCGGTGATTCCGGCGCCGACCACCACTACGTCGGCGTCGCGGTCGGTTTCCAGCAAAGGGCGAAGCGGGTATTGGCCGATTTGCTCGGTCGGCCAGCCACAACGAAGTCATGGCGTTGCCAGTACCCTGCCGAACGGTGATGAAACGCAGGACCTCAAAAGCATGCTGGCGGAACGCTGTTCAAACGGGTTGCGCGCGGAGTGTCTGAGCGATATCCGCCCACAACAGGGCTATCGTGTGGGCCGTTATGAGCGACCCCTTGGGGTTGTCGGTCGGGACAACGAACCTGGTCGCGGCGCGTGTCGGCCATCAGCCAGTGACGCGCCGCTCGATGCTGACCCTCGCGCAATCCGGCGGCACGATAAGCGGGTTCGTCGAGCGCGTCGGGGACCGGGTGCCACTGGTGACCCCCGACGGGACCAGTTTCCGCGCCGAACAGCTACTGGTCGAAGCGCTCGACGCGATGGTGCAACTGGGCGGCGGGCCGTCGCCCGACGTGACGATCGCGGTACCTGCGCACTGGAGCCCGACGACGACATGGGCGTTCCGCAGCGCACTCGGCGACAGCAAGACCCTGTCGCACACCGCAGAGCCGGTTCGGGTGGTCTCCGACGCGGTCGCCGCGATGACGGCCCTGTCGGCCAACCCCGGCATCACCGGCAGTGGTGTGGTGGCCCTTGTCGACTTCGGCGGAAGCGGCACCAGCATCACGCTGGCCGACGCGGCGGCGTCGTTCAAGCCGGTCGGTGAAACCCTGCGTTACCCGGACTTCTCCGGTGACCTGATCGACCAGGCCCTGCTTTCACACGTCGTGGACAACCTCGCCGACAAGGTCGACCCCGCAGGGACAACGGCGGTCGAGTCGCTCACCAAGCTGCGGGAGGAGTGCCGCAGGGCAAAGGAGCGCCTTTCGGCCGACACCGCAACGCAGTTGGTCCTCGACCTTTCGGGCTATCGCGCCGACATCCGGCTGACCCGAGACGAGCTCCAAGACCTGATTCGCCGGCCGTTGGCCGGTCTCCTCGCAGCGCTCGACGAATTGGCCGAGCGCAACGGCACCTCGGCGACCGCTCTTGCCGCGCTCGCGATCGTGGGCGGCGGGGCAAGCATTCCGCTTGTGACTCAGCAGCTTTCCCAGCACACCGGGCTTCCGGTGGTCACTACTCCACAGCCTGCGCTCAACGCGGCCGTCGGCGCCGCGCTGGTCGCCGCGTTCGGGGCCGACGCCGACGCGCCCACCGGAGCCAATGCCGCGACGGCCCTCGACGCCGACGCCCCGACGGGTGCCGCGCCTGCCGCCACCGATGTGACCGCGGCCGCGCCTGTCTATGACGGGCCAGGTCCCGACGCTCCCGGCTCGGCGACGTTCCGTGCGTTGGCGTGGTCGCAGGAAGAGGTCGGCGAGGAGCTGGTTCCCTATACCGGCGAAAACCCTTACCAGATAACCGATTCCGATGTCCGCCCGGCGATCGAGTATGTGCCGACGACGGGCAGGGTCTATCAGGAGCCGCGGCGTCCGTGGCACCGGGTGACGGCGCTGGCGATCGGTATCGCCGCCGTCATCGCCATCGTCACGGTCGGCGGGGTGGCCTACGCGCTGACCGGCGCCACCGAGAGCACAAAGGCGAGCGAAGCACCGCAGCCCGAACCACCCAAGCAGCCCGAACCCGAGCCACCTGCACCGCCGAAGGAGGAAAGTCCTCCGCCACCGGAGCCGCCGCCGAGCCCGCCGCCTGCGCCCGCCAGCGAGGTGACCATCACCAGCGAAGCGCCGCCGCCCCCACCACCGTCGCCGACGTGGACGCCGACCACGACGGAGCCCACCACCACGAGAACGACGACCACGACGTCGCCGACCACGACGACCACGTCGCCGACCACCACCACGACGTCACCGACCACCACGACCACCACGACGACAACCACGACCACCAGTACGACGCCGTCGATGACGACGAGCTACATCACGGTCCCATTCGTGCCCGTACCGGTGCCGATTCAAGTGCCCAACCAGGGTCCGGCTCCGCAGCCGCCGTACCAGCCGCCGGTGTATCAGCCCGGACCCTGGGGCTAGTGGCACACTGGTTAGATGAGTAGCAATGGGCCGTTCGGGTTCGACCCCGAAGACTTCGATCGAGTGATCCGCGAGGCCGGCGAGGGACTGCGCGACGCGGTCGGCAAGATTTTCGACATGACCGGTGAGCGGGCCGGGTTGAGCGTCCTCTTCGACGAGTTCTCCCGCCGCCAGCGCCACGAGCCCGAGACGACCGGCGAGACCGGCGACGGGGTGTGGTCCATCTACACCGTCGACGAGGACGGCAAGGCACACGTCGAAGAGGTGTACGCCTCGGAGCTCGACGCGCTGCGGGCGAACAAGAACAACACCGACCCGGCGCGCAAGGTGCGCTTTCTTCCGTACGGCATCGCCGTCAGCGTGTTGGACCCGTCTCCTGACGTCTCCGACGACTCCGCCGACGACGCCGAATAACCGGCGGCGAATCGCCGCGCTTCGTAGCATTCACGCATGCTGAAACGCACGCGCATGCTGCCGGTCGCGGCCGCGACAGTCGCCGCGCTGGCTCTGTCCGGCTCCGCGGCGGCCACCCCGCCCGAAGGTGACGTCCAGCGCACCGATCTGGCCAAGGGCACAACCAACACCCCGATCTCGATCGTCACCAACGGCGAAGAGACGGCGTTCTACGTGCAAAGCCTGGTACTCAAGCCCGGCGCAAGCAGCGGCTGGCACGCCCATCCGGGACCCGAACAATCGGTGGTCACCGATGGCACCGTCTTCGTCCAGACCGCCGCCAACTGCATCCCGGTCGCGTATTCGGCGGGCCAGACGGTGGTCGTGCCTGCGGGGATCCCACACGTCGTCACCAACAAAGGACCTGACGACGCCGAAGTGGTGGTGACCTACACGCTCCCCGCGGATCGCATGGTCAGAGACGACGCCCCTGCGGCCTGCCCCTAGACGTTCTGCGGATGGTGGCAGGCGGCGAGGTGTTCGGGCCGATGGGCAAGCAGCGCAGGCTCGTCTGACGCGCAGACGTCGGTCGCCCACGGGCACCGCGTGTGAAAGCGGCAGCCCGACGGTGGGTCGATCGGGCTCGGCACGTCGCCCTCGAGCACCAGCCGCTCCCGCGCGGAGTTCCGCTTCGGGTCGGGGATCGGCACCGCGGAGAGCAGCGCGTTCGTATAGGGGTGAATCGGCTTGTCGTAGAGCTCGTCTGCCCCCGACTCCTCGACGATCTTGCCCAGGTACATGACCGCGATCCGATCGGACACATGGCGGACGACGCCGAGGTCGTGGGCGACGAAAAGATAGGACAACCCGAACTCGTCCTGCACATCCTCGAGCAGGTTGATGATCTGAGCCTGCACAGAAACGTCGAGTGCGGAGACGGGCTCGTCGGCGACAATCAGCTTGGGCCGCAACGCAAGTGCGCGGGCGATGCCGATGCGTTGACGCTGGCCGCCGGAGAACTCGTGCGGGAACCGGTTGTAGTGCTCGGCCTGCAGGCCGACGCGGTCGAGCAGGTCCTGCACGCGCCGCTTCAGCTCCGCGCCGCGGGCCAGCCCGTGCAACTCGAGCGGGTCGCCGATGATCTGGCCCACCCGCTTGCGTGGATTGAGCGAGGCGAACGGGTCCTGGAAGATCATCTGTATCTGGCGGCGCATTGCGCGCAGGTCGCGGCGCGACCGGCCGACCATCTCCTCGCCTGCGAACCGCACAGACCCTGACGTGGGCGTCGTCAGCTGCAGGAGCGCGCGGCACAGCGTCGACTTGCCGCATCCGGATTCGCCTACCAGACCGAGTGTTTCGCCCTCTCTGATGGTGAAGCTGACGCCGTCGACCGCCCGCACCCTGGCGACCTCGCGGTCGACGACGACACCCGACTTGATCGGGAAGTGCTTGACGAGGTCGGTCACCTCCAGAAGCGGATCGCCCTCAGCCATATTGCGCCTCGCGTGTGCCATGGTGGGCTTTCACGTCGGGGTCGAGCCAGCATCGGTCGAGATGTGCGCCGCCGGTGCGCGCCTCCAGCGGCGGAGGCTCGGTGCACTCGTCGAAGACGTAGGTGCAGCGGGGTGCGAAGCGGCAGCCCGACGGCGGGGCCAGCAGCGAAGGGGGCGCGCCGGGGATCTGCGTGAGCCGCGCGGTCCGCGGCTGGTCGAGCCGGGCAAGGGAACCGAGCAGTCCCCATGTGTAGGGATGCTTTGGCTCGTAGAAGATCTCGTCGAGGGTGGCGTCCTCGACGACCTGGCCCGCGTACATCACGAGGACCCGGTCGGCGATCTCGGCGACAACGCCGAGGTCGTGGGTGATGATGATGACCGCGAGCCCGCGTTCGCGATTGAGCTGCTCGATCAGTTGAAGGATCTGCGCCTGGATCGTGACGTCGAGCGCGGTGGTCGGCTCGTCGGCGATCAGCACGTCGGGTTCGAGCGCGAGTGCCATGGCAATCATGACGCGCTGGCGCATACCGCCGGAGAACTCGTGCGGGTAGAGCTTCACCCGTCGCTCGGGGTTGGGGATGCCCACCGAGCGCAGCAGTTCGACCGCCTTCGCGCGGGCTTCCTTCTTGGAGACGTCGCGGTGCGCACGGATCATCTCGATGATCTGGTCGCCGACGCGGTAGACGGGGTTCAGTGCGCACATCGGATCCTGGAAGACCATGGCGATCTGCTCGCCGCGGATGTCGCGGAGCTGATCGTTCTTGAGCCCGTTGATCTCTTTGCCGCGGTAGTTGACCGAGCCGGTGATCCTGGCGTTCGAGGCCTGGGTCAGACCGGTCAGCGTCTGCGCGGTGACACTCTTGCCGCAGCCGCTTTCGCCGACGATCGCCAGCACCTCGCCCGCGGCGAGATCGAACGAGACACCGTCGACGGCCTTGACCATGCCGTCTTCGGTGGCGAAGCTGACCCGAAGATCCTCGACCGTCAGGATCGCGCTCATGCGGGGGCCGCCTCTCCGAGTCGAATGCGTGGATCCAGCACCGCGTAGAGGATGTCGACGATGGTGTTGAACAGCACGATGAAGAAGGCCCCGAACATCACCACAGCCATCAGGGGCGGAAGGTCGAGTGACCGGATCGCTTCTCCCGCATACAGACCCACACCGTCGAGGTTGTAGACGGTCTCGGTGAGGATGGCGCCTCCGCCGACCACCATGCCGAAGTCGAGCCCGAAGAGCGTGATGACGGGAATCATCGAGTTGCGAAGCACGTGGCGGATCCGCACCTGACGTTCGGACAGGCCCTTGGCCCGTGCGGTGCGCACGTAGTCCTCGTTCATCGCGTCGAGCATGTTGGACCGCAGCACGCGGCTGTAGATGCCGACGAACAGCACGGCCAGCGTGAACCACGGCAGGATCAGGTGATACGCCCAATCGCCGGGACTCTCCGTCAGCGGCACGTAGCTGCCCGTGGGGAACAGCTCCACCTTGAAGCTCAGGAAGTACAGCAGCATCGCCGCGAGCCAGAACACCGGCATCGAAATACCCACGAGGGAAAGGATTGTCAGGGCACGGTCGGCAAACCGGCCTGCATGCACCGCGCTCAGATAGCCGAAGAGGATGGCCAGCGACATCCACAGCACCGCAGCACCGATGCACAGTGAGAACGTGGCGGGCAGCCCATCCCATATCTGCTGGACGACATTGCGGTCCTTGGCATACGACATCAGCTGGCCGGTGAAGATCTGCTTCATCATCGTCAGGTACTGAACCGGCAGCGGCTCGTTCAGGCCGAGATCGGCGCTGACGCGGGCGATCAGGGCCGGGTCCGCGTTCTTGCCTGCGATCCGGGCGGCCGGGTCGGAGTTCGGGATGACGTTGAAGATCAGGAACACGATCACCGAGATCGCGAACAGCACCGCGACCATTCCCAGTAACCGCCTGGCGACGAAGCGTCCCATCGCTCAGTGCTCCAGCCGGATCTTCGCCCGCGGATCCATCGCGTCGCGCAGGCCATCACCGAACACATTGAGCGACAACACCGTTGCGACGATCATCAACCCGGGCACGACGGTCAGGTGGGGCGCCGTGAAGATCACCTGGTAGCCGTCGGAGATCATGGTTCCCCACGAGGCGTTCGGTGGTCGTACACCTGCGCCAAGGAACGACAGCGCCGACTCGAGGAGCATGTTGTTGGCGATGTTCAGCGTGAAGAAGACCACGATGGTGGACACGATGTTGGGCAACAGCTCGGAGAACATGATCCGCAGCGGCCCCTTGCCCTGCGCGACGGCGGCCTCGATGAACTCCTTCTCACGAAGTGCAAGGATCTCTCCGCGAATGGGCCGGGCGACGTACGGCACGTAGACCAACCCGATGATCAGGATCGGGATCCAGAGGGAGTCGCCTGCGATCTCGATCGGACCGGCCTTCAGGCCGCCGATCGACAGTGTGGTGCCCAGTGCGATGCCGAGCAGCAGCACGGGAAATGCCCAGATGACGTCCATCGTCCGGGAAAGCACCGAGTCGATCCAGCCGCGGTAGTAGCCGGCCAGCAGGCCGACGACGACGGCCAGAACCGTGGTCACCGCCGCTGCCGCGAGGCCGACGTAGATCGACGTCCGGCCGCCGTACATCAACCGCACCATGACGTCTCGGCCGTTCTGATCCGCGCCGAGCAGGAACTTGCCGTGCAGCCCCGGTCCCAGCGGCGTGCCGTCGGGCGCGACGACGTCGGTCTCCTTCCCGTCGATCAGCACCGTGTCGGTGATGTGGTTCTCGTTCGGTCCGGTGTGCGCGACGTGCTCGGCCCACAGCGGTGCCGCCAGGCAGAACAGCACGATCAGAACGAACACCACAGCGCACACCAAGGCAACCTTGTTGCGCCGCAACCGTAGCCACGCCAGATACCAGGGGCTGCGCCCCTGGATCTGCGCGGTCGGCACCCCTGTCGGGATCGGCGGCTCGCCGGGTGCCTCAAGCGAGTCGATGGGTGAGACCATCGCCCGCTACTTGATGGCGAACGAGGTGTAGTCCTGGTTGAACAGCGGATGGTGATAGGACTTGTCGAAGTCCATGCGCTCCGACAGGAATGTCGTGAACTGCTCGTTTCCGTATGGCGCCCAGACCGCCTGCTCCATGTAGGACTTGTCGAGTGCGGCGTACTGCTCCTCGACACCGCCGTCGCCGATCAACTTCGTCAACAGCTCGTCCTGTTTGGCGTTGTTGGCAGGGATGTTGACCCGCGAGAAGTTGTTGCCGTTGGTCGGCAGGATGCTGTCCCCGTGCAGCAGCGGACGGAAGAAGTCGTCCGGGTGCGGGAAGTCCTGGAACCAGTCGGCGAAGCCGGTGTCCACATCGGGTGTCGACTGGTTACCGATCGTCGTCCAGTACACGTCGCCCGCAATCACTTTCAGCGTCGCGTTGAAGCCCAGCTGGGTGAGCAGGTCGTGGTAGTACTCGCCGATGCGCTTGCGGTCGGGTTCGTCGTCGGTCCAGACGGTGATGTCCTTGTCCGCCGGATTGGCTTCGGCAAGAAGCTGCTTGGCCTTGTTCATGTCCGGGCCGGGGTAGAGCTTGTACTCCGCATAACCGGGCATGCCCGGGGGCAGGATCTGCTGTGACGGGTGCAGTCGGCCGCCGAAGATCCTGTTCAACGCTTCGGGATCGATGGCGTAGTTGACGGCCTGCCGGACCTTGATGTCGTTGAACGGCGGCTTCTCCATGTTCATGAAGAAGTAGTAGGTGTTGATCGAATCCTCCATCCGGAAGCGATCGCTGTACTTCGCCTTGACCTCCGCCAGGCGGTCGGCGACCGGCGGGTCGACCATGAAGTCGACCTTGTTCTGCTCGATGTCGGTCACCTGGGCGCTGTTGTTCTTGTTCTCGTTGACGATGATCGTGTCGACGTTGGCGTCGGGCACCTCGGTGGCGCCTGCATCCTTGACGCTCTGGAAGTTCGGGTTACGCACCATCGTCAGCGACCGCGGCGCGTTGACCTTGCTGATCATGAACGGACCGCTGGACGGCGGCGGATTGTTCGTTGCGTCCTTGTCCAGCGGTGTCGTCGGCGGCACGGGGGCGGCGAACATCAGGCCGAGCACGTTCTCGAAGGTGCCGTTCGGCTCCTCCAGCGTGATGGTGATGTCGCCGGTGTTGTCGTCGGTCTTGATGCCGCTGATCGTTTCCGCCTTCTTCTCGGCGTAATCCTTGGCGCCCACGATGACGTCGAAGAACACCGAGCCGCCGGAGTCGGCCCTGAACAGCCGCTGGATGGCGTAGGCGAAATCGGAGGCCTTGATGGGGGTGCCGTCCGAATACTTCATGTTGGGCCGCAGCTTCAGCTTGTATGTCTTACCGTCCGGCGAGATCTCCGGCATGTCCTGCGCCAGACCCGGAACCACCTGAGTGCCGTCCTTGCCCTTGGCGTGCTTGTAGGTCAGCAGGGGGGTGTAGACGTTCCAGAGGACCTCCCACCCCTCGACGGTGTAGGACAGCTGCGGGTCGACGTAGTCGGGGAACGAGGTCACGGCGACGTTGATCTCCCCACCGCCGCCTCCGCCGCCACCGCCGCCCTCGCTCTTCTTGCCGCAGGCTGCGGCTCCGAATGCGGCGAGCGCGATGATGCAGGCGATGACCAGGACCTTGCGCAGTGCTTTCACGATGCTCCCTTTGACAGGCAATCCGGACACCCCCATACACCTACGCCACTCTGCTGGACTTGGTTGGGGCATTCGATGAATCTCGGTTATTGACCTTCTGCCACTGGCGGGAGCCCTGCAACTCGAGGGTAAAAGGCATCGGCTGTCAGTCGTTTGCGGAGGCCGTTCTGCTCTCCCGGCGACTTCACCAGGACTAGGCTTCGGGTATTGGAGGTCGGGCACGATCCGAAGGAGGCCTTCGATGCTGAGCACGATTCATCGCGCGGCAGCCGTCGGCGTAGCTGCGCTTGGGACGCTGGCATTCGCGACGGTGGTGACACCGGGGGTCAGCGATGCGGTCGAATGCGGATGGGGGACGGTGTTCGATCCGCCGTCGAACACCTGCGTCGCGGCACCGGCGCCTCCACCGCCGCCACCACCACCTGCGTGGAATGGTGACATCACGCCCTACTTCTCAGTGGGGATCTGCGCACCCATCCCGTTTGTATCGATCTGCACCGGAATCTAGCGCCTCATGCGCGGCCGTCAAATTTTGCTGATGGGCTGGCGCACATTCGCTGACTATGGCACCATGTGCGGTAACTCCTGCCGTTATGCGGTGCAGGTACACAGATAGGACGAGTAATGAGGACACAAAGTCGTTTGCCTCTTCGCCTCTCGGCAGTTGCCGGGCTCGGAGCAATCGTCGCGATGGGCATGATCGTCGCGGGTTGCGCCAAGGAAGAGGAAAAGGCTCCAGAAACCTCGACGACCACGACCACGACGACGACCCCGTCGTCGGCCGCTCCGGTCTCGCCGACCGAGAAGGCTCCGCGCATCGACCCGCAGGCGCCGAACCAGTTCACCCCTCCCGTTGTTGCGCCGCCGCCATCGCAAGCCCAGCCCGGCGAGCATGGTCGGCACGTGACCAACGGCTCCTAGGAGCATCACCGAAGTGCGGCGGCGGCTGCCGGCGCTCATCGCGGCGGCCGTGCTCGTCGTCGCCTCGGACTTGAGCGCCGGCTGCGCGCCGACCAGTTCGGCCGCTATCACCGGCCCGGTCGCGTCGCTGCTCGCCAGCTCGACCGACCTGGGGCCGTCGCGTGCCGGTGACGCGCAACTCACCGTCACCTTGACGGGCCCTGACCGCCCAAACGAGTTGATGGCATGGGCGGGCGCCAGGGGGATGTGGGTGCGGTGGACCCCTGGCGAGAAGTGGGCGATCGTCGAGGGCGGCGCCGACGATCTGGCTCGCGCCTTCGCGGTGCCGGTGAACGACTACCGCGGCCGCAAGGGTCAGGTGTTCTACGCGTCTCCGGAGCAGCCATCGATACCGGCTGCGCTGGGCGACGTCGTCACCGGCGTCGGTCGGATCATGGGCTACACACCGCATCGCACGAAACAGCCCGACAACCTTGCGCTCGATGTGCCGAAGGGCGGGTTGACGCCCAGAGGATTGCTCGACGCGTACAACGCAGGCCCGCTGGTCGAGAAAGGACACACCGGCAAGGGCGCGACGATCGTGTTCTTCGAGTTCGACTCCTTCGACCAGAAGGACCTCGACATGTACGCGGACACATCGGGGCTGCCGAGGTTCACCCCCGAGGTGATCGGCGGGCTGCCGGATGAGGCGCACGGCGAGACAACGATGGATCTTCAAGTGGCGCATGCCATTGCACCCGATGCCCGCCTGGTGGTCATCAACGCCAGGTCCACCTTGGTGGCGGACGGCGCGTACGAGAAGATCGGCACGATGTTCGAGGAGGCGGACCGGCGGTTTCCCGGTGCGGTGTGGAGCCTGTCGATCGGCTGGTCCTGCGACTCGTTCGTCAACGCCACCGACCTCGCGCCGGTCGAGTCCGCGTTGGCCAGGGCACAGTCGCACGGCACAACGGCTTTCGATGCGACGGGCGACAATGCCGGGCTGGAGTGCAAGGGCGCCGACGAATGGTCGTCACCGCCGGGTCCGGATGACGTTGGCCTTGATGCGATCTCGTCGTTGCCGACGATGACCGCCGTCGGGGCGACCACGTTGTCGACGGGTCCGCGCGGACAGTGGCTGTCGGAATATGCGTGGTTTGATTCGCCGTTGTCCCAGGGCACGAGCGGCGGCGTATCGAACCTGTTCGCGCGGCCCGCATGGCAGGAAAAGTTGACCACCGATCGCGACACGGGTCGGCGCAGGCTGTCGCCCGACGTCGCCGCGGTCGGCGATCCGCTGACCGGAGTGAGGTTCATCTTCGGCCAGAACGAATATGTCGGCGCGGGTACCTCCCAGGCAGCACCGATCTGGGCCGCGCTGACGGTGCTGATGAATCAGTACCTGAAGGCCAACGGCGGCAGGCAGTTGGGCAATCTGAACCCCCTTCTGTACCGGGTAGCGGCAGGAGCCGACCTACCGGGCTTCCGTGATATTCGGTTGGGCGGCAACGCGGTTGACCTCTCTCGCCCCGGCTACGATGTCGTGACGGGCCTCGGCAGTCCAAACACATACAACCTCGCCCAGAACCTTCTCAAGATCCAGTCGCAGGCAGCGCCAGAATGACTCAACCGCCCGCCGACGATGACGGCGTGGCCACCATGTCGTGCGGGGCGTGCGCTACGGAGGTTCCCGCTGCGGCGTACTGCGGAGTGTGCGGCGCGCAGTTGTCGGCGGGACCAGGGGACGGGCGTGGCGCCCTTCGACTGGGCGCGTATGCGGCAGCGCCCGACGAGCAGGTGGTGCGCCTGTCAGTGGCGAGTTCGCTGTTCCCGCATCTTCCGCACCGCTCCCGGCCCGCATTTCGAATGGGCCTCGCGGTTCTCTTTCTCTTGTTGATCGTCCTCGGCCTGCTGCGGTGGCAGGCGCCCATGATCGCGATCAGCGCGCTTGGCCTGCCACTGGTGTTTCTGCTCTACCTGTACGAAGCGAACATCTACCGCGACGTGACCCTTCGTTCGTTGGTGCCAACCGCATTGCTCGGCATCGGACTCGGTGTCGGATGGGCTTGGGCGACTGGCTCATTGGTTTCCGACTTCTACGATGTGTCTCTGGCCGACGCGGGCTCCAGGAGGCTGGCGCTGGTCGTGGGCGTCGCGGTACCGGTCGGCGGGGCGATCCTCATGCTGGTGCCTGCGGTGGTGATGCGGTTCGCTCGTCCCACCCGGGAGTCGTTGGACGGCTTCGTAATCGGGTCGTTGGGCGCGATCAGCTTCACTGCCGCTGCCACGCTGATCCGGCTGGCACCGCAGTTCACGACCGGTGTGACTGCCGGTGACCGGCCCGCCGGCGTGCTCCTGGTCCAGGCGGGCGTGCAAGGCGTCGCCGTGCCTCTGACCGCGGCGGCGTTGGGCGGGTTGGTCGGTGCGGCGTTGTGGTTCGGCCGACGCAATGTCGTCGTGTCCAGCGTGCTGGGAGCAGTGGCCATCTACGCCGTGCTCGGCATCACGGAAGTCGTCCCGGTACTGGAGGGCCTTCATCTCGGCGCCCACCTCATGATCGCCGTTATTGCCTTGCTGACTCTGCGAATTGGGTTGCAGTACTGCTTGCTCCATGAGGAACACGATGCACCGGGTCCTGGCGGGCGGGTGCTCTGCCCACACTGCGACCATGTGGTCCCCGACATGGCCTTCTGCCCGAACTGCGGGGTCGCCGCGGCGGCGGCGTCGCGTGCGTCACGGACCGCGCGCCGCGCTGCTGTCAGCGACGAAATCGCGGCGCCGGGGCCGGGCTATGCCACCCCTGCCGGCGTGTATGGGGTTGTGCCGGTGCGGCAGACCACGCAAGGGTGGATGTTGACGACGTTGGGCGCAGGCATCGTTGTCGTGGTCGCGGCAGGGTTGACCGCGTCAGTTCTGGCCACTCCGCCACGTCCGCGATACACCTGTCCGCCGGACTGCGGGCGTCCGCCGATCGGTCAACCGATCGACACCAATCCTCGGTTCGTCGCCGCCAACGGCGAATTCTCGGTGCAGTACCCGATTCCCGGAGCCCTCTACAAGGCCACGATGTACCCGGACTGGATTGCGCTGGAGTATTTCGGCGGCGATACCGGCACTCTGGATCTGTGGGGAGAGCCTGCCGATAAGCGCACACCGAGGCAGGTCGTCGACAAGATGATCGCCGAGTACTATCCCGACGCCACGCTCGACTACGAAATCCCCAACGCGATGGTCGGTTACGAGCCGGGATACGGCGCCGTATTCGACCAGTACCCGCAGGATTCCAGCGGCGATTACACCCGGCTTCGGCTGGTTACCCTCTGCGCGGTCAAGAACGACTACGCGTTGGTCGCTTCCGCGATCGGCCCGTACCACGAATTCACCCCGGACTACGGAACCGGGCACCCGTCAGGTGCCAACCTGGCACTCGCCCTGGATATGGGCAAGTACGTCAACAGCTTTCGCTGGGGCGGCGGGCCGTCAGCTTGAGACGGGCACCGTCGACGGGATGAACTTGACGGGCATCGAGCGGATGCCGTTCATCAAATTGGACCGCACCCGCTCGACCGGCCCGGCGAGTTCGAGGCCCCCCATCCGCGCCAGCACCTCGGGAATGATCGCGGTGGCCTCCACCCGGGCGAGGTTCGCGCCGAGGCAGAAATGGGTGCCGCCGCCGCCGAAGGCCAGGTGTGGGTTCGGCGCCCGGCCGATGTCGAAGCGGTCGGAATCGGCGAAGCGCGATTCGTCGCGGTTGGCCGACGGGTAGAACATCGCCGCCCGGTCACCGGCCTTGACGGGTATGCCGCGCAGCTCGGTGTCCGTGGTCGCGGTACGCACGAACACCGTGACCGGGCTGGTGTAGCGCAGCATCTCCTCGATCGCAGTGGGCAGGAGCGACGGGTCGGCGGCGAGCCGGGCTTGTTCCGCGGGGTTCTCCATCATCGCGAGGATGCCCGCGGCGACCAGGTTGCGGGTGGTGTCTCCGCCCGCGTTGATCAGCAGCAGGAAGAACATGTTGAACTCGAGATCGGTGAGGCGCGCACCGTCGACCTCGGCCGCCAGCAGCGAGGTCGCGATGTCGTCGCCCGGCGCCTCGCGCTTGCGGGCCGCCAGCTCCGTGCCGTACTGGAACATCTGCATCTGCGCGTCCAAGACGTGCGACAGGTCGGAGTGCGTGTCGCCGACCGCGCCGCTGTTCATGACCTCGGTCAGTTCGTACAGCCTGCGACCGTCTTCCAGCGGGATGCCCAGCAGCTCTGCGATCACATACGACGGCAGTGCGCCTGCAATGTCGGCGACGAAGTCGCACTCGCCCCGCTCGACGACGTCGTCGACGATCTCGCGCGCCATCTCGGCCACATGGTTGTTCAGCTTGGCAACTTGACGGGGAGTGAAGCCCTTGCTCACCAGAGAGCGCAGCTTCGTGTGGCGCGGCGGGTCCATCGTCAGCATCATCAGTTCCAACTGGAACTCGTCCTCGGGGCGTGGAACCTCGAAGAAAACCCCTGCGGACTGCGACGACCAGGTGGCGCTGTCGCGTGAGACGGCGAGGACTTCGTCGTAACCGGTAAGCGCAAGGAACCCGGGTCCGTCCCCGTACGGGTGCCAGGCGACCGGCGCGCGACGCCGAAGCTCGCGGAACGCGTCATACGGCATCCGAGATAGATAGGTGTCTGGATCGGCGAGGTCGACGCCGCCGATGGTGATGGCATCTTCGGCCACGACAGACAGTGTGACTGACGACGTCGACCGAGGGATGAACATCGAACCGGTCGAGCGAAAAACTGCCGGCTCGGTCAATGCGCCCGACCGATTCGATTTTTCCACGGTAGGACTCCAACCTGTGCAAGCGGCACCCGGCACGCCGATGAGCTGCGGAAACGTTACCTTTCCGTGACTATTAGCTGATCGGAGCTCTGCTGCCCTTCCTAAGGGATCATTGAGGGATGCTGAAAATCAGCTGGTTTGCTCGTATGGTGCTACGTGATGGGAAGGCACAGTGTTGCGCGCCGCCGACGGATGCCGTCGGTGGTTCCTGCGGCAGCGGTGATCGCTCCCTACGCCCTCTTGCTCGCCACCGGCGGTGACGTTTCGGCGCCTGCGCCCGTTGTCGAAGCGGACGCGCCCGACCAGATCGTCGACGATGTCGCGACTCGCAGCGTTCAGATCGTCGCCTCGGCGCCGACGGATCTTTCATCTCCCGCCAGCCTCGACTCGGCCGTTAGCGCCGCGCCGGTCCAGTTCGCGACGGCGTCGAGATATCGGGTCTACAACCGCGAGGCCGAACGAGTTCTCCCGGTCGGCATCGCCCCGGAGCGTGGTCTTCAAGTCAAGACGATCCTGGTCGCGCGCAGCATCAGCGCGTTGTTCCCGGAGATCCAGAACATCGGCGGCGTACGACCCGACTCGCTGAGGTGGCATCCGAACGGTCTCGCGCTCGATGTGATGATTCCGAATGCGAGTTCGGCCGCGGGCATCGAACTCGGCAACCGGATCGTCGCGTTCGCGTTGAACAACGCAGACAAATTCGACTTGCAGGACTGCATCTGGCGCGGCATGTACTACACGCCGAGCGGCGTGAAAGCCGGCGGGTACGGACACTTCGACCACGTCCACATCACCACGCACGGTGGCGGATATCCCACCGGCAGCGAGGTCTACATCCGCTGAGCCTGCCAGGCACGCGCCGCCATGAGCTCTGGTACCAACACTTCCGTCAATAGCCGGACCCTGTCGTCGCCGTCGCCCGGGTAGCGCAAGTTGTACTGCGTTCCGGGCACGACGCCGCCCACGCCAATCACCGTGCTGCCACGCTGGCTCGTCCATTCGGCCAACTGCGATTCCCACCGCGATCCCGCGAACACCAGCAACCGGTAGTCGATGGTCTTCGTCAGGTAGACATCGACATGGCTCCAGTCGCCCGTCTCGCACCCGACCGCAGGCAGCCGCGGACCTTCCCTCAACATCAACGCACCCTGCTGCGCATTGCAGAACCGGTCCGCGGGCGCCGCGAGGTAGACGCCGGACGAGCCGAGGAGCGGCTCGGAAACCTCTAGGCGCCAATCGCTCTCGGTATCCAGCAGGTAAGCGCTTGCATCCGCTGACAACGCGACGGTGTGCGCGAGCTCGCCGGTGTCTTCACCCGTGAGGTGGCATTCGAGAGCCACCAGCAGCGCCAGCGTGTGCTGGTAACTTCGGCACGCGACTCCGCCTGCCTCGCGTTCGGCCGCCAGATCCACCACCGCGTCGCACCGCTCGGTGATCGCCGAACCCGCGGTGTTCGTCAGCGCGACTGCGTGCACCGAATCCGGCAGGCGCTCCAGAGCTGCCAACGTCTCCACCGAACCTCCGCTTGCCGACGTCGCCACGACAAGCGTTTTCTCACCCCAGTCCGGGAGCAGCTGAGAGGAAGCCAGTTCGGAGGACGCGACAAGCCCCCGCGCGCGCATACGCGCCGCCGCGACACCACCCGCATATGCCGACGATCCCATCCCGAGCAGGACCACCCGCTCGATCCCACGTGGCACGGCGTCCTGCCACGGGTTCTTTCCTGCGAGCGTTACCGAGAGCCGTCCGAGGACCTCCGGCTTTCGGTAGAGGTCGGCGGCGAAACCATCCGGCTTCACGATGGCACCCCTTCATCGAGCAGAGCGGGCAGTGCAGCGTCGGGAACATACATCCATCTCCGAAGATGCTTTGCCGCATAGATGATCTCGCGCAACACCTGCTGCATTCGGAACGCCTTGAGCGGCCCGACGTCGAAGAGTTCGGCCGCTCCGCGCGACGCGAGGTGCCGCTGGTACGCGCCCAAGAATGCACTGCGGGCCTCCGCGTCGACATCGGCGAGCCCCGTGGGATCGAGGTCGGTGTACTTTTGGGCGACGATTGCCGCGTGCGCCAGTGACTGCACCATGCCGGCCACATCGACCGCGGCGGGAATTGGCAGGACCCGTTGTGGCGCAGGCAGTACCGGGTTGCCGTCGAAGTCGGTCACGAAGAACTTCCCGTCGCTCAACAGCACCTGGCCGACGTGAAGGTCACCGTGCCCTTCGATGACGGGAGTGCCCGCCAGTGCACCGAGGCCTTCTAGCACTAGGGCGATCTCGCTTCGACGGGCACTCGCGAGGTCGTGCAACGCGCAGGCATGTTCGAGGAGATCGAAAGCTGCTTCGCGCCAATGCTGGCCATCCTGCGTCGAGGCAATTGTCGCCGTTCCACCGAAGGCCGCGTGCATGTCCGCTACAAGAGTGCCCACCTGTGCGGTTGCACCGGCGACGGCGACGACGTCACCGCTTCCGGCCGCCGCAGTGATCAGGTCCACCGCCCACGTCCAGCCGTCCACGGCACCGGGCAGGTACTCGTCGACGCTCGCCGCCAGAGTTTCCGCGCCGTTCGCGGGTCGCCATGTGACAAGGCCCCACGGGGTGGGCATGCCGCCGAACCCCGCCTCGCGCAATACCGCGATCCGTCGCGGAGCGGGATGCGGCCCCTCCTGCAGATGCGTCGCCCATTTGACCACCGCGGCATCGCCGACGATCACCGACTCGTTCGTCTGGTCGACGCCGACTGCCTTCTCACCCGACGCGGACCGCTCCGTCCACGACCGAATCGTGAAGTGCCCCTGCGTGACCGAGCCAGGTTCGCGAGCCAACACATCGAGCAGTGCCTCGGCAACCCCATCGCCAGCCGATGCGCGCCTCCACTGCCCATCCGGATCGCGCATCATCGGAAGTGCGGCCAGACCGTCCCCGTCGGCGACGATGGCCAAGCGCTTGCCGTCGGTGAGGGCGAGGGCGTCGAGCGTCTCAGGCAACCGACGCCCGATGCTGTAGGCCTGTCTCTTCGATGACGTCCGCACCCACCCGCAGGCCGTCGCGGGCGCGGATCGCGGCGCCGATCTCGGCAAGCCGGCCGCGCAGCTCGGAGTCGGCTAGTAGCCGGTCCACCGCACCGGTCAGGTCATAGTCGGCGAACCTGTAGGTGTCCAACCGCACGCCGAACCCGAGTTCGTCCATGCGCTGGGCATTTTCGTACTGATCCCAGAACAGAGGAAGCACGATCAGCGGCTTGCCGAAGTGCAGCGTCTCGGTGACCGTGTTGTTGCCGCCATGGGAGATCACCAGATCGACCTGCGGGATCACCTTGGTCTGCGGCAGCATCTGCGCACCGACCATGTTGTCCGCCAGGCTGATTCGATCCGCCTGAGGCCCCTTGCTCACGATGTAGCGGTGCCTGGTGGTGCCGAGCACGTCGACAAGCCGCTGCATGAGTTCGACGTCGGCGCCGCCGAGTGAACCCAGCGAGAGGTACACGAGCGCACTGCCTTCGGGTCGGTCGGCGACCTCGGCGGGCAGCTGGTATTCCTCGTCGGTCTCGCGCACGCTGGAGTCCATTCGGCTCCAGCTGTCGTCCAGTGGTCTGGCGTCGAGGTAGTCGGCCTCGGCCGGATACACGTAGAGGTTGGCCGCCGTCCTGTGCGGCATGAACTCCAGCTCGCGCAGCGGGTCGGCGCCCTGAGCCTGCACCCACTCGTCGAAGTCGGACCACATCGCACGGTGGGTGCGGTCGAACTCGGCGCGGTAGGCGTCCCACTCGCTGCGGTCGGCACTCGGAAGACCGGAGAACGGCGGCGGCACGTCGGGGCCGGTCACCTCCAGCGGGCTACACGAAACCATCCGCACGAACGGAGCACCGGACGTCACCAGCGCGGGAAACAGCACGACGTTGTCCTCGACGATCACATCCGGGCGGTGCTCGGCCACGATCTCGCGCAACCGGGGCTCGCAATACTTCGCCCCGTCGATCAGCGCCTGATACGTGGGCTGGATGAACGAGCCGAGCTGCTCGATCGTCGGCTTGCGGAACTCCGGTGCGGTCTCGGCGATGAAGTCGGTCCAGAACGCGCCGGCATCCTCATCGCCCGCACCCTCGGGCGGTTCGGCCAGATCGACGAGTTCTTCGATGAAACCGAAGGGCTCGAGCTTGCCCGCCCAGGAGCTCTCCGCGGCGAACACGATGGTGTGTCCACGGTCGCGGAGGATGGCGGCCAGGCCGATGCACTGGTTCGTCGGCCCGTAGGCCGACTCCGGCCAGAACATGATGGTCAGTGGTGTCGGCTCCGAAGGCATGATCGGACGATACTTCCCGGTCGGCGCCTACGTCAGGCGCGGAACGTGACACCGCCGTCGACGCTGATCGTCTGGGCGGTGATGAAGCTGCCGTCATCGGAGAGCAGCAGCGCACCCAGCGCGGCAATGTCGTCGGGCTTGCCGAATCGGGACTTGATCATTTGCCGCGCTCGGGTCTGATCGACGATTCCGTCGGGCATGGGGTTCTCGTCGAATTTGTAATGCCAGATCAGTCCCGGCGCAATGGCATTGCAGCGAATGCCCTTGGGCCCGTACTTGCGGGCGATGTGGCGCATCAGGGCCAGCTCGGCGGCCTTGCTCATCTGGTAGGACACCCGGGTGCTCGCACCGCTGTAGGCATCGATCGACGCGGTGAACACGATCGACCCGCCGCCGCTGTCGATCATCGCGGGAATGGCGTGTTTGGAGCAGATGACGAACCCGCGGGTGTTGACGCGCATGACCTCGTCGAACGCCTCGAGCGGCAGATCGACGACCCCGCCCGGCAGGTACGCATCGGCGGCGTTGGTGAAGTTCACATGCATACCGTCGAGCCGGCCGAATGCCTCAACGGCCAGCTTGACGCTCGAGACGACGGAGCCTTCCTCTGCACCGTCGAGGGGAACACCACGCACGCGCTGCGCGGACGGATCGATTTCGGCGGCGACGCGCGAAGCCAGCTCCGCGTCAAGGTCGCCGATCACCAGGAGCGCGCCCTCGTCGGCGTAGCGGCGCGCGAGGCCGTTGCCGATGCCACCCAACCCCGCGACGATGACGACCTTGTTCTCGAGCAATCCCGCCACACGTCAGATACTGCCCGACGCGATGAGTTCCGAGTGCCAGGCGTGTCTATATATGGAATAGGGAACCGAGAGGAGATCCACATGACCGAGCAGGCGAAACCGCCCGTCGTCGACCAGGAGACGTGGCGCAAGGAGCTCGACGAGCTACGCCGCCGTGAGAAGGCCGCGACCCGCGAGCTGGACGCCATCGCCGCGCAGCGTCGGCGCCTCCCGATGGTCGAGATGGATGACTACACACTTGTCGGCGAGGACGGGCCGGTCCGACTCGTCGACGTCTTCAAGGGCCGCTCGCAGCTCATCGTCTACAACCACATGTGGGAGGACGGCGCGGAATGGCAGTGCGGCGGCTGCACGGGATTCACGTCCCAGTTCACCCGGCTGGAGTTCCTGGACGCCTACGACGCGCGGTTTGTGATCGTCACCAATGGGCCGATCGAGGAGGCGCTGGCCTACCGCGACAAGGTCGGCAACAAGATGGAGTGGTACTCGTCGTCGGAGAGCTCGTTCGGCGCCGATGTGGACGCGCCGCCTGGAGCCGGCTTCGGCGTCAACGTGTTCCTGCGCGATGGCGACAAGGTCTACCGCACCTGGCACACCAACGGCCGCGGCACCGAACAGCTCAGCCACTCGTTCGCCCTCATCGATCTCCTGCCGTGGGGACGACAGGAGGAGTGGCAGGACTCGCCGGACGGTTGGCCGCAGTCGCCGACCTACTCGAGGTGGCTGGACTCGCCCGATATCGCGCAGGTCTACGGCATTACTTGACGCAGACGTCGATGTCCGGGTTGCAGGGCACGTGCGCCGGTGCCGGGTCCTGTGCGGGAACCTGTTTAGGCGCGGGGCCGACGGGATCCGGGACCTGTTGGGGCGCAGGGCCGACGGGGTCCGGGACCTGCTTCGGCGCGGGGCCCACGGGGTCGGGGACTTGCGCGGGCACCTGCGCCGGGACTTGCGCGGGAACCTGTGCCGGTGCTTGGGCGGGTGGCGGCACGGGAACTTGTACCGGCGGCTGTGCGGCGGGGATTTTTGCGGGCGCCTGCGCCGGCGGGTTAGCCGGGACGTAGGCGGGCCCCTGAGCGGGCAGTTGTAGGGGAAGTTGAGCCGGGTTCTGGGGCGCGGGCATCCCGGGAATGACTCCAGGGAGCGAGCCGATCGGTAGTTGAGGTATCTGGGCAGGCGCAGGCGCCTGGGCGGGAGGCGGTGTCGGGATGGGCGCCTGAGGTGTGGGAATCGGCGCACGCGGTTGCGGGGTCGGAATCTTCGCCTGCGGCGTTGGCAGCGGGGCCGCTGGAGGCGGGGTCTGCACCGGTCTAAGCGCCGGGGTGGCCCTTGGCGGCTGCGGCGTGGGGAGAACCGCAGCGGGTGTCGGAGCGGGGACTGAGGGCGTCGGCTTCGGCGCGTCTTGCACGACGCCACTCGGCGAAAGCGCGGTGCTCGGTAGATACACCCACGCCAGCGTTCCAAGGAGGACCGCCAGCGGGATGCCGATCAAGAACGCCATGAAAGGCACCACGCGACGCTTCGAGCCGTCCTCGGTCGGCCCGCCGACGAGTGCCGCAGGCTCGCCGTAGGGCACATACGAGTCCTGCGGTGCCTGCGGAGGTGGCTGGATCGCGGGGCGGGCAGCTGTGTTGGCGGAGGGGAAGTTCGACTGGTCCACCCTGGGACCGAGAGTCGTTGCCGCGCCCTGCGACGCGTTCCCCATGCCGTGCGAAGCGGACGTCAGCTCGAAGTCCCGCATGACGCTGTTCTTCAGCCAGGCCGGCGCCGGGATGAACACCGGGGCGCCGAGCAGGGCAGCCGGATTCACCGACCTGCTGCGCAGGTCCTCGCACGCGTCGCACGACTCGATATGGCGCGCAATGCGTTTGCGCATCAGGATGTTGAACTTGCCGTCCCAGTCGTGCAGTACCGAGGCCAACTCCGGGCAGCGGCCCGGGTCGGACTGTATGCGGCGTGCGACCAAAAGGGCGCCGAGCGACCGCTCGATGGTTTCGCGCAACCGGCCGACCATGGTGTTGGCGTTCGTCTGAGTGACGCCGAGGGCCATGGCGAGCTCGGGCCCGTCCAGTCCTTGGCGGTAGGCCAACTCCAGCACGGCCTGGTCGCGATCCGAAAGCCCGCCCGCCGCTTCGGAAATGAGATTGGCCAACTCCATACGTTGAGCCATCGTGTCCGGTCCGGCATCGTGGGAGACGACGTCGGGCATCTCATCGGACGGCCGCTCGCGGCGCAGTTGGCGAAGTCTCTTGTGGGCTTCGTTGCGGACGATGGAGTACAGCCAGGGTCGTAGCTTGTCGGGCTCTCGGAGGCCGGCGAGGCTTGTGGACGCGATGCAGAATGCGTCCTGCACGCAGTCCGCAGCCGAATCGCGGTCGCGGAGCATTCCGATGCAGAAGTCGTGCAGCCGATCGGCGTAGCGGTCGTATATTTCGGCGAACGCGTGACGGTCGCCGTCGATTGCCGCGAGGGCCAGCTCGGCATCACTGCTGCCGGGCCCGATGCCACCCCATTTTCTCAGTGCGGCGGTCATGACGTGTTACTCCAAGTAAGTCGTGTGGCGTTAGCTGTCAGGGTAATGCTCAGGCGATCCGAGGGCGCGGTATTCAAGTCGTTGGATCGGGCCCAGCCCAGACCGCGTGGCCTGGGCTGGGCTGCAATGGCTGCAGGCTATTAGTTCGCTGCTTCGCCGACGACCGCGCTGGCGCTGCCGATACCGTCGAGCACGCCCACGCCGACCTTTGCGACGGTGTCAGCGGCCTTCTCGGGAGCAGGGGCCGGGGCGGGTGCCGGATTCGGGGCGGGTGCCGGATTGGGTGCCGGATTGGGGGCAGGTGCAGGCGCGGGGGCGGGAGCCGGCTTGGGCTCAGGAGCCTGACCGGGCAGGGCCACCACGACGTTGCCGCCCTCGCCCTGACCGGGGACGCCCACCTCGACGCCGGGCGTCTTCACGGCGACGCCGCCCTTGCCGTTGGCCCCGACCTCGAGGCCTGGCGCCTTTATCGTCACGCCATTCGGGCCGGCTGCGGGTGCTGGCGCTGGCGCAGGTGCGGGAGCCGGAGCTGGCGCTGGCGCTGGAGCGGGAGCCAACTTCGGTGCAGGCGCGGTCGCGAGCTTAGGCGCAGGCGCGACGATCGGCTTCGAAACGGCGGGGCCGTTCACGCGGACCGGGGTCGAGTTGTTGATGATCACGGGAGCCGGAGCATTCTGCGCAGGCGCGAACGCCGGAACGTCAACCGCCGAGGGAAGATCGACGTTCGTAGACCCGGCGGTATCTGTGGTCGCTGCGGTGTTGGTGGATGTCGTCGGGGTCGGCGACGCGTCATTCGAGCCGAGGAGCATCACGCCGCCGAACGCGGCGGCGCCGATGACGGCCAGCCCGGCGACGAAGAGCAGGCCCTTGCCGGCAGACGAGGACGAGGACTGCGCGACCGGCGCCTGCACCGGAATCGGCTGCTGCGGCGCGGAGGCGTACTCGTTGTAGTGGGAGCTGTAGTGGGGCTCCGGCGAGTACCCGTAGTTCGGCTCGGGCATGCACTGGGAGTAGGCCTGCACAGCGTTCGAGCGAACCGTCGGCTCCGAGTGATGGATGTAGGTAGTGGCGGTGGTGTTCATGATCTCTCCTTGGCTTGAAGCCGCCCTTGTGGCTGCTTTCACGGGTAGGAGCGATCGGCGGGGATCGGTCGCACACTTTTTCCGGAGATTTTTGGAGATTTTTTCTGCAGATGCATCACGGCAGGTCAGCGCCCATTTTCGAGCGAACCTTCCGAGACGATGACACGAACGTCACCATTCGGAAACGGTGCGGCGCGCCCCTGTGTCGGCTCCCCGTGGGCTGCTAAGAATTGACGCAGTCGTCTAAGACACGACGTCAGGTGTTGCGGAATGTTTTGAGTGAAGAGGAGTCGACTTCGATGGCGATCTTTGATCGGTTCAACATCAGGCTCGTCGCTGCCGGAGCTGCGTTGTGCTCGATCGCCATTGCGTTGAGCCCGCAGGTTGCAGCCGCGCCACCGGTGGGTGGTGGAAACGATTGCTTCGAGGGCAAGGGTGAGGTGTGCATGGCCAGCGCTCCGCTCGCCCCCATGGCCGGCGTCCCGATGGCGCTGCCCGGGCCCGTGCCGGTCGCTCCGCCCGTGCCGGTGGTTCCGGCGGCGCCGCCCCTGCCGGTGGTTCCCGCGGCTCCGCCCGTGCCGGTGATTCCGGCGGCTCCTTTCGTGCCCGCTGCAGGCGCCCCGCTGGCTGGTGGCGCCCCGCTCACTGACATGGCAGGCGCTGGGGGTAAGGGCGCGCCGACGGGTCCCCCGCCGGCCGGAGCGCCGGTGCCCGGTCAGCCGATTATTCCCGGTCCCTCAGGTGCCGGCGCCGGCTGAGGTTGCTCCTCCGGCTGGCTCGCGGTAGCCGAAACGTGACGGAGGTGTGATCGAATTGCCAACGCGCGCCTGAACTTTCACCTTTTGCATCACCCTTACGATCAAGTCGACGACTCTAGTCATTGAACGAGAGTGGGACCCATGCGGGCTGCTGTTCGGTGTGTGCTTGCGACGATCGCGGTCGCGGCGAGTGTGGTTGCGCTGCCTGCCGGCTCAAGCGTGGCGGCGGCGAACCAATCGCCCGGCTTCGACATCGCGTCGATTCAGCCAACCCGGGGCGAGGTGGTTGGTGTGGCGCACCCCGTGGTGGTGACGTTCAATGCGCCCGTCGCCAACCGGGGCGCGGCCGAGCGTGCCATCGCGGTCAAATCGGATCCTGTGATGACCGGCAAGTTCGAGTGGCTCGACGACGACGTCGTGCAGTGGGTTCCCGACCGGTTCTGGCCGGCGCACAGCACGGTGGCACTTTCGGTCGGCACCCGTTCCACGAACTTCGCAACGGGTCCCGCCGTCGTCGGGGTTGCCAGCATCTCGGATCACACATTCACCGTGACCATCGACGGCGTCGAAGCGGGACCGCCGTCGGCACTGCCGTCTCCGCATCACCGCCCGCACTGGGGAGAACCGGGAGTGTTCCCGGCATCGATGGGCAGACCGGACTACCCGACACCGGTCGACACCTACACCGTGCTGTCCAAGGAACGGTCGGTGGTCATGGACTCGAGCAGCGTCGGCATCCCCGTCGACGCGCCCGATGGCTACCACCTGACGGTGGACTACGCCGTCAGGATCACCAGCCGTGGCCTCTTCGTGCATTCGGCACCGTGGGCCGTCAATTCACTCGGGTTCGAGAATGTCAGCCACGGCTGCATCAGCCTGAGCCCCGAGGACGCGGAGTGGTACTTCAACACGGTCAACGTCGGCGACCCCGTGATCGTGCGGGAGAACAACCTCGAGATTCCTCGCACGGTATCCGCAGGCTTTCGGAGCCGATGACGGGAACCGAACCCGCGTCCCGTCAAGTCATCGCGTCGGCCCAGGCGATGTGTCCTTCGAAGCCAAGCGATTCCGCCATTTCGCGGTAGCGATTTGCCAGGTCCCGGTAGGCAACATCGTCGCCGCGGGCGCGGGCCAGCAGGGCGCGTAGCCGCAGCAGCGTAACGTCGAGCATCGCCGAATCTCGATCGGCGCGCAGGTTGGTCAACCGATCGATCGTCTCTTGGGCCTCGGCCAGATCAGCATCGGCGCCGCGCTCCAGCAGCGACTCCACTAGGACGCTGGTGCCCCAAACGCCATAAAAGATTTGTCCTGCCTGGCGCATCTCGCCTGCGGCTTGGCGCATCACCGCAATGGCAGCATCGCGGTCCCCGCGCCGCACCTTCTCCCGGGCGACCCACAACTCGGCGAGCGGAACCAGGAAGGGAGTGCGCTCGCGCGTAAACTCGCGGAACTGCACCATCAGGTCCAGCCCGCGACGACGGTCGGCCGCGGCGTCGCGATAAAACAGCGCAACGGCCAGCGTGTACTTGGCCAAGGCCAGTGCGGCATCGTTGCCGGATCCCGCGGTCTGCACCGCCTCCTCGATCACGCGCACCGCGGCGTCATCGGCCCGAAGCACCCCGTGGGTCATCGCTTGACCGTAGGTCCAGCAGACGACGGCGGCGAAGGTTGCGTCGTTGCTGTGTCGGGCCATCGCGACGGCATCGTGGAGGTCCTTGCGCCATCCGGGACGGCCCAGCCACCACCGAGCATTGCCGCGCCACGCCAGCGCGATCGCCAACGGTGATCCCCAACCGAAGCCGGCGCCCTTGGCGGGGTCACCGTCGGCCAGGTCGATGACGGTCTGCGACCACCGCACGATCTCGCCGAATTCACCGGCATCGAACCAGGTGACCAACGCTGCGGGTGCCAACCCCATGGTCAAGGTGGGATCGCCGATCGACTCCAGCAGGTCCATCTGTTCGGATGCCATCGGCGCTGCCTCACGCGAACGCCCTATGTACACGAGCTCGGTGACCAGCCCGGTCATGCCGATGGCGAGCGAGACCTTGTCCCCGGCCGCGCTGCACAACTCACGCAGCTCGGCGAAGCGGCCCCGGCTTTCCTGGGTTGCTCGGTCTTGGTAGTCGGTGGCACACAGCATGGTGCGGGGCGCGATGCGCATCGAAAGCTGGCCGGGATCGTCGGCGGGCAGCGCGTCGGCGATCCGCCGTGCCCGCTCCCAGCTGAGCCGGGCGGCACCGGCATCGCGGTTGGTGGACCACGCGGCGGCGCGCATGTGCCAGCCGTACGCTGCGTGCAGTTCGTCGGCAGACTCGAGGTGTTCGGCGATCAGCGCCGCGTTCTCCTCCACCGACGCCGACGCACGTTCTTGGATCGCGACGGATACGCGCCGGTGCCACTGGGCCCGATCGGCCTTCAGCTGTGATTCGTAAGCCACTGCGCGGATCAGCGGATGGTGGAAGGCGTATTCCGCGGTCGGGGTGAACCGCACCTGGTCGATCAGCTCGACACTGAGCAGCTCGTCGAACGCCGGGTCGATGCCCAGCGCGGTCAGCAAGTCGGCTCCAAAGCGGGCCCCAATGACCGACGCCGCGTTCAACGTCCGCCTGCCCGGGGTGCTCAGCCGGTCGATGCGCGCCGCGATGGCGGCCTGCACCGTAGCCGGCACAGTGACATCTGCGGCATTCGTGTCACAGACGTAGCCACCGCGCTCGCCGGCCAGCACCCCGCGCTGGGCCAATTCGCGCACCATCTCCTCGGAGAAGAACGGGTTGCCCGCGGCGCGCTCGGCGATGATCGCCGCCAGCTCGCCCACCGAGGGGTCCGACCCCAGCAGCTCGCCGATCAGCGCCGCGGTGTCCGAATCACCCAGCGGGGCAAGCGCTATCGTCTGGGCGCCATGCACCCGCGTCAGCGTTCCCTCGTACTCTGGCCGGGAAGTGATCAGCACCATCGACGTCGTGCGCGAAACGACGGACAGGAAGTCGGCCAGCATCGACTCGCTGACCGCATCGATCCACTGCGCATCCTCGATGATGAACAGCGCCGGTTCGGTGCGCGCCAATGCCGTGGTGTTGATCAGCGCGGTCAACCGGCGCCGCCGCGCATCCGGGTCGATCTGGGGCACCGGCACATCGGGGTCGGCGATGCCCAGCAGATCATCGAGCAGCAGCAGATCCTGCGGGTCGGCATCCGGAATCTGTTGCCGCACTTTGACGCGGGCGGCTTGGTCGTCGAGGTCCGTCGCGCCCATGCCCGTCCGCAGCAGCCGCGCCACCACCTGGAACGGAATGTCGCTGGCGTGGGATTCGCAGAAGGCCCAATACACCTCGACGCCGCGACCGGCCGCCAGCGCAGCGGCCTCCCGGGCCATCCGGCTCTTGCCGATGCCCGGCGGTCCCACCACATTTATGACACCACCGCGGCCACCAATGGCGCGGCCGACGATGGCGTCGATGGCCGCCATCTCCCAGCGCCGACCGACCAGGGTCGATTCCGCGCGCTCGACCAGGCCATCCCGCGGGCCGATGCCCATCAGCCGGCGCGCGCGCACCGGTTCGTCGGCTCCCTTGATGTGCACCCACTCCGGTTCCGACAGCTGCACGGTGAGGTGATCGACCAGCCGCGCGGTGGACTCCGACAGCATCACCCCACCAGGGGGCGCCACCGATTCCATCCGCTGCGCCATCCCGACCTGCTCACCGATCGCTCTGTAGCCCAGCGATCCCGAACCGATCTCACCGGCAATCACCTGACCTGAATTCAGGCCCACCCGCAGCCGCAGATCCACACCGTCGCGTCGGTGTACCTCGGCCGCCAAGCGGTTCGCCTCCTGCTGGATAGCCAGCGCGGCCAAACACGCTCGAAAAGCGTGATCCTCCAACGCCACCGGGGCGCCGAAAAGCGCCATTACCCCGTCGCCGGTGTACTCCACGGTTCCGCCGTAGCGCCTCAGCACCGCTGCCGCGCTCTCCAGCAAGTCGGTCATGATTTCGCGCAACCGCTCGACATCCACGACAGCCGCGATGTCCATCGACCGCACCACATCGGCGAACAGCACCGTCACCTGCTTGTACTCCGCATGGGTCTCGGTCTCGACGACGGGTGCGCCACACCCGTGGCAGAACTTGTCGCCCGCCCGCAGCCCAGCGCCGCATGACCCGCACACCACACGCGCCGTCATCCAAGCACCACCGATCGCGGGGTTCGACCACCCCTGCTGCCCAAGAGTAGGGGGGTCACCAGCGAAGGACGGCGTTATTGACCCCGGCTGTCAAGCGAACGGATCGAACAGCGTTGTCGCTGGTCATTGTTGAGCCGATGACGGGAATCGAACCCGCGTATTCAGCATGGGAAGTTAGGTGTGCGGCGTACACGCGGGCCCACCGCTGTGGGTACGTCGAGCGTCTGGCAAGCGATGTCGCCGGCGCGCGATGGCGATCCCAATAATCCCGATCGGCAGCCTCGCCGGACAAGCGCCGCGAGCGCTCAATGCGGCGACTAACGCGGCATTTACCGCGCCGAAAATGAGCGAGATTGCAGTAGGGCGCTACTGAGTTCGTCGTGCCGAAGGTGGGTGACGATTCGGAGCGCGGAGATCGACTCCGACGCAATGGATGTCGTTCCGACATATGGACGGGGGACCGACTGTGGGTAACGCAGGGGTTCGCCATCACACGGACGACAGTTTCGATCGGCGTCGCAGTGTTGATGGGGATGGCGCCGGTTGCGCCGTTGGCGTCGGCGTCATCCGCGGACGTACCGCCGCCTGATAAAACCGCCTTGATCTTGGGCGCCACCACTATCCCGACCTGGAAAGATGCCGACGTCAAGGTCATCATGAACCAGTTCATCGCGCCGATACACGTGGGCCAGACGATCAAGCCCGTCGCGGTGACGACGCCCCAGGAGGGGTTTCTTCTCACCTCGCTCATCCGCCTCACCTGTCTTGCGGTCTGTGAGCCGACCATCTTCCGGCCTGGTGGCGCGGCGTGGCCGTGCTGACTCGACACAGGCGAACGTGGTGTCGATAGTGGCCAAGCGATTACGACGTCGCAGACGCTGACTGAGATTTGCGCTGCTTCTCAATCGCTTGACGTCCGGGTCCGGCTGCATGACCTCTTCGTGCCGAACGACGCCACCAGCGGGTTTGGCGATGAAGGCGGCGCTGAAAGCGATTGAAGTGGTGGGTCAGGCGGCTGATTCCGTTGGCTGCGTAAGAGCGCGAACGACGCTACTGCGGACCGACTGCGGACCAACGGACCAATCCCGGCGTGTGCTGGTTCTCAAGCTTGGGAAGTCGATTCGGGCCGGCCGACGCGTAACATAACAGGTTCGCCTTGAGCGAGCGGAAGTAGCCGAGGAGCGTGGCCGAGGCTCGGAACAGACGCGCGGCTTGCCAACCGCTGAGTTTGCTTACCGCTGTGCCCCCGATAGGCGAAAATCCGCTGGCCCCTACGCCCTAGCGATGCCGTCGCGCCCAACGAAGTGTAGTAGCAAACTGCAGCTCCACATCCCATAAGGCCGGAGCCTTGGCCGTCATGATGAAACCGAATTGGTCGTGTCGAAATCGGCATCCGCACAGAATTCGTGATTGCTCGTTATCCTTGCGCTTAAAGCGTCCATATCTAGACTCACCTTTGCCCGAAGGGACGCCACTGGCAGCCCGGCGAACCAACTCAGGATGTCCTTCGCCAAGTAGGAGGCGACAATAGCATTCGTTGGACCGAACGAGGCTTTCATGGGCCGGCTGGCCGGCGGCACAGGGGCGTGACGCCTCCTATTCTTAAGCGCCAACATGTACGTCTGCAGATCCTCGGGCTCGAGTAACGGTCCCCAACTAGCTGTCCGCAGCCCACAATCGCCGCCGATGAGTGGTGTGCCCGTTGCGAGACAAGCCTGCACAGCGCGTAAAGCTATATCGCTGGGTGTGTCTGCTGCCAGGACGAGCAGTGACGGTTGGTCGGCGAGCTCGGATGCCAGCTCAGAAGGATCTTGCAGCATCCTTGGGACAGAACGGATTACAGCAGAAGGGTAACGCTGCCTCACCCAGTCGGCGGCAGCCTCAACTTTGTGCCGACCTACGTCAGCAGGACTGTAGATCAATTGTCGGTTGAGGTTGTCGGACTGCACTACATCGCCATCGATCAGCGTATACCGACTGACGCCTGCGGACACCAAGTGCGCCAACGTGACTGACCCGATGCCGCCTATACCGAGAATCGCGATCTTCGCGCTGTCAAGCGTCGACTGAACCAGGTCGGGAGCTGCCCCCAAGGCCGAGAAATAATCGGCCTGGCGTTCCAGGGTGGTGCCAACCCACCTGCGTGAGTCCGTGTGCACCAGGCAGTTTGCCTTTTGCAGTGCATCCAGGATGACGGCCACGCGGGTTGCGTCGAGGTCCAGAGCCTCAACAGCGGTCGAGTCACAGCCTGCTTCCAACAAACGCATCAGAGCATCTACTTCGGATGGGCAAGCGCGCAAAAGCAGTATCTGGGTCTCTGCGTGGACATAGATATCGTCGTCGCGGCGGCTCCAAGTCATGGCAGGCGACAGCCTCATCATGATGCGCACCCGTCGAGGCGTCGAAGCTGCGTGAAGTCGAACGTTGAGTCGGACGGCCACCTGAAGCCGACTACTCGCGGATTTGTCAACCAGTGCCCGATCACCTCGAACAGCCGAAGCACGGGAACAGTTGTGTGCAGGTGATGTTCGATGGCGTCCCGTGATCCGTGCTGGCCGGCAGCGAAGCGATGCAAGAGGCGGTCGAACGCGGAGTCGGACATCAGGGTGGCGCACTGGTCGAAGAAGGCATACGGGTGTTTGAACGCCGGGTACCGCAGGGCGAATTTCGCATCGACGTCGTCGCGGGACAAGTCAGCATAGTCCCGTTCGACAAGTTCGGTATGGATTCCCAAACGCTGGTGCCACTGCAAGCTCAGTTTCTCCAGCACCTCCCGATTGGGATAGAAGTCGTTGTAGCAGACCCGGATACGCGACGGCATCACCGTGTCGCAACGCATCTGCTGCGCCGCTGAGACCCGCACCGCCGGTTTCAGCCCGCCGGTGAAACTCCGTGCGATTTCGGTGAGGTCGAGGCAGTCGAGCATCGCGATTCGGACAGACGGATCGGTCAGCGGCCCGTCGGCTGCCAGATTGGGCTCAAGCTGCATGTAGATGCCACTGGGCGCACTGTGCAGGGCGGCATCGTCTCGCCACTCGCGCAGTCGGCGTAGCGGAAATGCTGTACTGCAAGTGATGTCGGCTTCGCCGCGCTTGAACCTGTCTGGTGCTCCCTCGACGTCCGCTTGAACGCGAAAGATCAACTCGGGTCTTTCCGATGCACCAGGGAAGTACGGGTTCGGCGTCAGGTGGTAGTGGCCAAACTCAACGTCGAAACAGTCCCCCATTCGATAGGGCCCATTGCCCAACTGCCCGTCAGGATGGCTAGGCGCGAAATCCACCACCTGGAGCATGGCGGGGTAGAAGTTTGCGGGGCGACGCATCGTTAGAGAGATACGGTCGTCCGCCGCCTCGGCTTTCTCCAAATACCCGATGTGGCGCGCCCAGAGTGGCGAAGAGGCACTCTCGGTCAGCGTTTTCAATACGTGCACTGCCCGCACTCTCACGCCGTCCGAGAAACGGTTATCGTCCGCGACAACGAATTCAAAATGGTCGTGTTGCGGGCTTGCTGACAATAGTTGCAGCACCGGACTGTAGAGCGCTGACACCACGCAGCGTTCAATGTAGTCACCGGTCGTCAGCTGATTGAGCGTCGCAGGCGCCGTGTCCAACTCGATTACAACCGAGTTCTCGTCGTCGTCCATCGACCCAATCTTGCTGTCTAGCAGGAGTGGCTTCAGCCTCCTCAAGGCACGGTTACGCCCGCGCTCCGCAGTGCACCCGGTGCTTTGTTCGCCAGATGCGTCAGGTTCGACGCTGAATTTGTTCCCTGATGACATCGGCACTCACGCGCACGACCTCAATGCCGTTGAGTACGTCATTGAGATTAACGTCGTCAGCGACGAAAATTACGGCCTTCGGTTCTGCTCCTGGCGCTCCAGGCGGCGGCGGATCCAAATCGGGTAGTTGAAGGCCAGATGTTATTCCAATTGTCTCACCCGGTTGCTGGCCCGGCTCAATCTCGTTCATTCTTTTCCCTCGCTTGCGCCGCTGATGCGCATCCGGCTAGCACGGTACGCGCAAAAAGGGATTTTGAATAGATTCGTCGACATCCTGTGCGGCCACGCCGAGTCCTGAATTGTCCCAATTGAATAGCACGGTGCAACGTTGATCGCACTGGCTGCTCGTCACCTAAGACGATCGAGGCGCAGCCTTCGCGGTGAGGTCTTTGCCAATGAGGCGACATTGCGTCGACGGTATGCCTCAGCGGGCTATTCATATCAAGGCATGGGCCCGAGACAGTTCCGGCCAACCGGTGCCTGCCGGAAAGCGGCCGACCACGTCGATAAGAGCGGCCCGTGCGGCGTGCCCGCGGAGTTCAGCGTCCTCGAGAGCGGCGCGCAATTCGAACAGGGTCGCACCTTGGCTGCGTGCGAGCTCGAGGGCGGCGGCGATATCCGCTCCGCGCGCGTCGAGGTCGGTAAGGGTTTGGGCGCGAAGCCGTAGCAATTCCGCATTGTAGAAACGTATTTCGGTCTCTTCCGCGAGCTGTAGCACGGCATCCAGTTCCTCGCGGGCACGTTCGTGCTCGCCGCCGGCGATCAACAGCCGCGCGAGCACGCCGCCGAAGTAGGTCACGAACTCGTTCAGTTCCACCGCGCGCAAGCCGTCGACCAACTCTGTCATCGTGGCGATGTGCGTCGACCACGCATCCGGGTCGGGTGCGGCCGCTTCCAGCGCGACCAGGACCCTGATGCTTGCCTGCCAGGTGGCTCCGAACAGCCGGAGAATCTCGAGGCCCAGCCGCGCCCCGACCTCTGTCACGTCGGCGGCAACTACTGCGGCGCGGTCCAGTTCACCCGCTTCGACGTAAAGCCAGATCTGCACAAAACGCACGTATGCGAGATTGAACGGACCCTCGGGAAAGCCGAGCCCTTCGGTCACGTGTTCCGCCTCCGTCAGCGCCGCGTGCGCGTTGGCGAGGTCGCCGCGCACGAGGTGCGTCGCGGCCAGCTGGGTGTATGCCTCCGCGACCATCTCGGGGAGGTTGTAGAGGTTGTACACGTCGACGTCCGGTCGGACTGCTGCAGCGAAATGCGTGGTGGCCTGCTCGAGTTGGGATAGGGCTGAATCAAATGCGCCGCGAAGCCACGACACCAGGCCGAACCAGATATCAACTATCAGTTCCGACCAGGGCCGGTCCGTTCCGATGTCCTGACGCAGCGACTCGAGCTGCTGAACCGCGCCCCGCAGATCGGCTCGCCTGACGTAGGACTCGACCAGGTCGAGCCTTGTTTCGATCATGTCGCCGTCAAGTGGGTCGGTCATGGCGAGTTCGAGGCAACGCTCGAAGTCCGCGGCTGCGTCCTTGCTGAGCGCGCCGTCCGCGGCGGCGACGAGCCAACCCCGTTCCATACGCACCGAGATCTCCCTGCGATTGCGCATCGGGCCCGGCGCACGTTCGAGTTGCGCGAGGGCCCGTGTCAGGTAGTTGCGGGCTTCGGTCAAAGCACCGCGACGGCGGGCCGCGGTCGTTGCGCGCTGGTAGGCGTCGGCCGCGTCATCGAACCGCTCGGCGGCCTCGTAGTGGCGGGCGACCACATTCCAGTCCGGGTCACCGCGCGCGCCGACCAGCGCATCGGCCACCCTGGCGTGCAGCCCGAGTTGCACACTCGGCGGCGCCAACTCGACCGCCACCTCGCGCAGCAGCTCATGCCGGAAGCGCCAGCAATCGACACCCCACTGCTCGAATACAAGTGCAGTCTCGAGCTCGTCGATGACCGCATCGATCTCCGCTTCGTCGAGCGTGCATACGGTCCCCAACAGCCCGCGATCGACATGTCGGCCGATGACGCCTGCCGCCTCGATGACCGGCACGGCGTTTGCACTGGCACGTAGTCGTGTGAACAGGGGGTCGTAGAGCGCATCGGGCACCCCCGGCCCGTCCAGCCCGGTGACGACCTGCTCGATATAGAAGGGCACACCGTCGCAGCGGCGTTGCACGGCCGCTCGCTCGTCGGGCGTGAGGGTCGGATTCAACGCGGTGATCAACGCGTCGGCCTGCTTGTCGGTCAACGCCTTGAGCTCGACTACCTCGACAGGCCAGCCTTCGGGCAGCAGCGCCCCCGGACGGGCGGTGATCACCACGAGCAGCCGACCGTCCGCCGCACGCAACAGGGACCCGAGCACTTCTATCGTGGACGGGTCAAACCAGTGCACATCCTCGACCACCAGAAGACCCGGACGATCGTCGAGGCAGGCCAGGAGATAGTCCTGCACTGCAGCGGCAATCATCTCGTACAGCGCGGCGCCCTCGGCTTCCACAGGCTCATAGCCGGCGTCGGGTGCGATGCCCGCTACGGGTGCCAGCAGCGCCACGCGCGCCGGATCCAGTCCCCTGGCCGCCACCTCGGCGGTGAGTAGTCTCAGCCGCGCCGACTGGTCGGTGAGGCGGCGGATACCGCATCGGCGCTCCAGCAACGTCCGTATCGGGTAGAGGCCCGTGCCGGCGCGGAAGGCCGACCCAGCCAACTCCAACGCCACACCTCCTGAGCCTTCGACGAGCTCGGCGGCCACCGCCGCGAGCCGGGACTTCCCGATTCCCGGCTCACCCACGAACAACATTCCCGGTGTCGTCAATGCTGCGTTCTGCGCCTTGGCCCAGGCTTTCCGCAAGCGGGCCCGTTGGTTCTGGCGGCCCACCAGCGGACGGACCTTCTCCTTCGCGGGCTCGAGCCGCTCGCCGATCACCCGGTGATGCGCGATCAGCTCCTCCACACCTTTCACCGCGGCGGGCTGGAGCGCCTCCAATTCAAAGGTGTTGCGCACCAACGACTCTACTGCATCAGAAACCACGACGGCACCAGGCGGGGCCAAGCTTGACACGCGGGCCGCCAGGTTGGCGGCCAACCCGTACACGTCGTCGCTCTCGGTGTCCAGGTATACCTTTCCGCGATGTACCCCCACCCGCACGGCGATCTCGATTCCCCACCTCCGCTTCGATATCTCGGCGATCCGGGACACCGCGCGAGCGATCGCCAGTCCGGCGAGGATCGCGCGCCGCGGATCATCTTCGTGGGCTTTGGGGTGGCCGAACACCGCAAGCAAGCCATCGCCTTTGGTCGACTCGATGTGGCCTTCATACCGATCCACAATCCGCAGCACCTCTTCGCGGTAGCGACCGACGAGTGTGCGGTATCGCTCCGGTTCCACGCGGGTGGACAACACCGTCGAATCCACCAGATCGGCGAAGAGGATTGTCAGACGGCGGATCTCGCCGGCATGAGCCGGCAAGGCCAACAGGTCCTCGGCGCCCGTGTCTTGCTCATCGACGGCGAATATCCAGTCCGCGCAGGTGGACGCGGCTTTGCCGTCACCGTGGCTGACAGCTGCCGCAGCCCGGTCATCTGCGTCATAGATCGACGCCTCGCGTCCGTCAGCGCCCACGCGCCCTCCTAGCAGCGATCGTTGCTCAGCATATCGCCGGATCCGCAGCGATACGGCGCGAAATAACTGCGTGCTCGATCGTGGTCACCGCGCAGAGGTATGCGCTTGGCGTCTGTTGAACAAGAGAAGCGGAGCCCGTCTGTGCTGTCACGGCCTGGCCGCTTTCGATGTCGCCGCGTGCGGCGGAGACAACACCCGATCAACGGCGTCATGCAGACCGGCGGTTTCAGCATATCGGGATCGCCCCCTGACGAATGGCACAGGTTCGCCGAAAGTGAAGAGTGCTGGGACACGATCGACCCTGATTCCGTTAACGATCACTCGACCGGCGACTATTTCGCGATGATGGCGTTGAACCACTCTGCAGGTCACTTGGCGGAATTTTGGGTGAGGGTGGAGCCGATGACGGGAATCGAACCCGCGTATTCAGCTTGGGAAGCTGATGTTCTGCCATTGAACTACATCGGCATTCCCGGCTACGCCGGTGACCACGAAGGCTAACACTTCAGCGGCTACGCTCGTCGGGTGCTGCTCTCAGATCGCGACCTCCGAGGCGAGATTGCCGCGGGCCGCCTTGGCATCGATCCGTACGACGAGAGCCTGGTGCAGCCGTCGAGCGTCGACGTCCGGCTCGACAACCTGTTCCGGGTGTTCAACAACACCCGCTACACCCATATCGACCCGTCGACGCGCCAGGACGACCTGACCACCCTCGTCGAACCCAAGGAAGGCGAGCCGTTCGTCCTGCATCCGGGGGAGTTCGTGCTGGGTTCGACGCTGGAGCGGTGCTCGCTTCCCAACGACCTCGCGGGCCGTCTCGAGGGCAAGTCGTCGCTTGGGCGGCTCGGCCTGCTGACCCATTCGACGGCGGGCTTCATCGACCCCGGCTTCAGCGGACACATCACGCTCGAGCTGTCCAACGTCGCGAACCTGCCGATCACGCTGTGGCCGGGCATGAAAATCGGCCAACTCTGCCTGCTGCGGTTGACCAGTCCGGCCGAAAACCCCTACGGCAGCGCGAAGGCTGGGTCGAAGTATCAGGGTCAGCGCGGACCGACGCCGTCGCGGTCGTATCAGAACTTCATCAAGTCGACATAGGGGACATTCGGGGGCCGCGCAGCGTCTGACGGAGCGCAAGCTCTGGCGGGAAGTTGAATCGAGGCATTCGCGTTTTCGTTGACGCGAGTAGGGTTTACCTACCGACGCCGGCGAGCATTCGTGCCGTCGCGATCCGGCCAGGACTTCACCGCCACTAGCAAATGCGGTTGGCTGTAACGCCCGACCTGGCAGTGTCGATGAAGTAACTAGTTGTCGGGTCGCGAGGAGCGGTTGCGCATCGGCAGCTTAGACAGCGTAGCAAACACTTGGAGGGGTTTCGTGGACATCGTGTTAGGTGTGTCTATGACACCTACGACGGTCCGCATGGTGCTGGTCGAGGGCGAAAAGGCCGATGGTGTCACCGTCGACCACGATGTCTTCGATATCAGGCCCGCCGACGGCTCAGCAACATCGAATGCGGCCGAACAGGTCACCTCGGCAGTGCTGGGAACCCAGGAGGGCGCCGCCGCGAGCGGTCATCATTTGAAGTCGATCGGTGTGACGTGGACGCACCATTCCGACGCCGCCGCACTGCGCGACATCCTGGCCGCACGCGGCATCGAGGACGTCATGCTGGTCTCCGCCACGCACGCCGCCGCGTCCCTTGCCCAGGCGGTCGGCCGGGCGATCGGCTACGACACCACCGCGCTGCTGTTCATCGAGAAGGACACCGCCACCATGTCGGTCGTGCAGACCGAGGACGGCTCGGTGGTCAAGGTGCTCAGCCGCGACCTCCACGACTCCGACGCGATGGCGGTCTTCACCGACATGGCCAAGGCCGTCGAATCCGCCGAGTCGCCACCGCAGGGCCTGTTCATCGTCGGCTCCGGCGTCGACGCAGGCGCGGTCAAGGCTCACCTGGAGAACCTGGTGGCCCTCCCCGTCAGCGCGCCCGACGAACCCGAGCTCGCCCTGGCCCGCGGTGCGGCACTCGCGTCGGCGCATGCCCCCGAGATGGAGGCGTCCACCGCGGGCCTCGCTTACTCGCAGGATCACGACGGCACCACCGCCGCCAGCGCCTATCCCGGGTTGGCGGGTGCGGTCACGCAGATGGCAGGCATCGCCACCCAGATGGCGCCCGTCGATGCCGGTGCCGCCGACGCGTACTCGGACGCGCTCGCGTATTCCGACGAGGTCGAGGCAGCCGAGCCCGAGGCGTTCTACGAGGACGAGAGTCGCAAGCCATTCCTCCTCGTCGGCAGCGCGCTGACCTCGATCTTCGTGGTTGGCGTTGTCGCTCTGGTGATTTCGCTGGCGGTCAGCATCCGCCCGACTGTTGACCAACGGCCAAGCCCCGGCGAGACGCCGGTCATCCCGAGCCAGGCTGCGCCTGCGCCCGTGGAGCAGTTCGCACCCGCCGTCCCTGCGCCCGCTCCCGCCCCTGCCGCGCCCCCGCCGGAAATCATCGAGGCGCCCGTGCCGGTGGTCCAGCAGGCGCCCGCGCAAGCGCCGAGGACTGTCTTCGTCGAGAAGCCCGCCCCCGCTGCGGCGCTCCCACCCGCGCCCGCGGCGCCGCCGCCCGCGCCGGTACCGGTGCCCGCAGCCCCGGTGCTGCCTCCTGTGCTGGCGCCGCCGATCTACAACCCGCCGGTGTACAACCCGCAGCCGCCGATCTACATCCCGCAGCGGCCCGTGTGGGTCCCGCCCTGGCAGAGGCCGTCGCAGAAGCCGCCATGGCAGCCGCCGTGGGATCCGCCGCAGCAGATCCCCGATCCGCCTCAGCAGTCGCCGCAGTATCCCGGCTCCGGCTCGGGCGGGTTCCCCGGCTCGGGTGGTTACCCCGGATCGGGCGGTTACCCCGGATCCGGCAGTTCCGGGTCGGGTGACTATCCCGGCTCTGGTTCCGGCGGCTCTGGCTCCGGTGACTACGGCGGCGGGGGCTCCGGCTCGCGTGGTGGCGGTGGCCCGAGCATCTGTGTGCTGGGCCTCTGCACCGGCGGCCACTAGCCGGTCATCTGCCGTTGGTCTCCTGCTAAGTGTCGCTTAGCAGTTAGCTCATCGCGGCGGCCTATACCGGCCTTATGCGATGCACCGTATTCGGCACCGGCTATCTCGGCGCGACCCATGCCGCAGGGATGGCCGAACTGGGTCACGACGTTCTCGGCGTCGACATCGACCCCGGCAAGGTCGCGAAGTTGGCGGCAGGCGACATTCCGTTCTACGAGCCCGGCCTGCGAAAGATGTTGAGCGACAACATCGATGCGGGCCGGCTCAACTTCACGACGGATTACGACGCCGCTGTCGAGTTCGCCGATGTGCACTTCCTCGGCGTCGGAACACCGCAGAAGAAGGGCGAATACGGCGCCGATCTGCGTCACGTGAACGCCGTCATCGACACCCTGGTGCCCCGGCTTCGGCGCTCGGCGGTGATCGTCGGCAAGTCGACAGTGCCCGTTGGCACCGCATCCGAACTCGGTGCACGCGCGCGCGGCCTTGCCGCCGACGGCATCGATGTCGAAATCGCCTGGAATCCAGAGTTTCTCCGCGAGGGTTTCGCCGTTCACGACACGCTGCACCCCGATCGGATCGTGCTCGGTGTGCAGCCGGACTCGATGCACGCCGAGGCCGCGATGCGGGAGTTGTACGCGCCTCTGCTCGACGAGGGAGTGCCGTTCCTGCTGACCGACCTGCAGACCGCCGAGCTGGTGAAGGTGTCGGCGAACGCCTTTCTCGCGACGAAGATCTCGTTCATCAACGCCATCTCCGAAGTGTGCGAGGCCGTCGACGCCGACGTCACGCTGCTCGCCGACGCACTCGGTTACGACCCGCGCATCGGCCGTCGGTTCCTCAACGCGGGCCTCGGATTCGGGGGCGGTTGCCTGCCCAAGGACATCCGCGCGTTCATGGCGCGCGCAGGGGAGCTGGGCGCCAACCACGCGCTGACCTTCCTGCGCGAGGTCGACAGCATCAACATGCGCAGGCGCACCCGGATGGTCGAACTGGCGACAAAAGCCTGCGGCTCACTGCTCGGCGCCAACGTCGCGGTGCTCGGCGCGGCGTTCAAGCCCGAGTCCGACGACGTCCGGGACTCGCCCGCCTTGAACGTGGCGGGCATGCTCCAGCTCAACGGCGCGACGGTGAACGTCTATGACCCCAAGGCGATGGAGAACAGCCAGCGGCTCTTCCCGACCCTGAACTACTCGACGTCGGTGGTCGAGGCCTGTGACCGCGCCGATGCCGTGCTGGTGCTCACCGAGTGGCGCGAGTTCGTCGACCTCGACCCGCACGATCTTGCCGACACCGTGCGCGCCAAAGTCATTGTGGACGGCCGCAATTGCCTGGACTCGGCGAAGTGGACGGGCGCAGGCTGGCGGGTGTACGCGCTCGGCAAGAGCGCCACTGTTTGACGCTTGTATAACAACGCCGACGGTCGTAAGCTCGGCGACATGAGGCAACGAATCCGTTGGTTCGCCCTGCACGGCGTCGTCCGCGGCCTCTCGAAGTTCGGCCTTCGCAGCGGCGACCCACAGGCGCGGCTCATCGCCGATCCCGCCGTGCGGGAGGACCCGGGCGCGTTCGCCGACGAGCAGCGCCGCAAGGGTCCGGTGATCCGCTGCCGCGCCGTGCTGATGACCTTCGACCACGCCGTCGCACATGAACTGCTGCGTTCGGACGATTTCCGCGTCACGGAGCTGGGCGGCAATCTGCCCAAACCGTTGCGCTGGATCGCCCGCAAGACCGATCCCGGACTGCTTCACCCGCTGCGGCCACCATCGCTGCTGTCGGTCGAGCCGCCGGATCACACCCGGTACCGCAAGCTGGTTTCGTCGGTGTTCACCCCGAGAGCCGTTGCGACACTGCGGGAACGGGTCGAACAGACCGCGACGGCGCTGCTCGATCAACTCGAAGGCAACACCGACGTCGTCGACATCGTCGACCGCTACTGCTCGCAACTTCCTGTCGCGATCATCGGTGACGTCCTCGGCGTGCCCGACCAGGACCGGCCGCGCATCCTGCATTTCGGCGAGATGGGAGCGCCCAGCCTCGACATCGGCCTGTCCTGGCAGCAGTTCCAGCAGGTGAATGCGGGCATCGTCGGCTTCAACGGCTGGCTCGACGATCATCTGCAGCAGTTGCGCCGCAACCCGGGCGAGGATCTGATGAGCCAGATCATCAGGGCCTCCGACGAGGGGCCGCGCCTCAACAGCGAGGAGCTGCAGGCGCTCGCCGGCCTTGTGCTGGCCGCCGGGTTCGAAACCACGGTCAACCTGCTGGGCAACGGAATTCGGATGCTTCTCGATGCGCCGGAACATCTCGACACACTCGCCGCCCGCCCGCAGCTGTGGCCGAACGCCGTCGAAGAGATCCTGCGGCTGGAGTCCCCGGTGCAGATGAGTGCCCGCATCGCGGGGAAGGACGTCGACGTGGCGGGGACCCGCGTGCGGCAGGACGAACTCGTGGTCCTGCACCTGGCCGGTGCCAACCGCGACCCGAAAGTCTTCGCCGATCCGCATCGCTTCGACATCGAACGCGACAACGCGGGCAAGCACCTGTCCTTCTCCGGCGGCAGGCACTTCTGCCTCGGCGCGGCGCTGGCCCGCGCCGAAGGCGAGGTCGGGCTGCGCACCTTCTTCGAGCGCTTTCCCGACGCGCGGCTGGCAGGCAGCGGCAGCCGCCGCGACACCAGGGTGCTGCGCGGCTGGTCGTCGCTTCCGGTCACCCTCGGGACGGCGCACGATCCCGCGATGAGTTCACCCGCCTGATCCGGTCGTAACCCATATGTCGATAACGCATGTACTGGCCGTCGTCCCCGTATCCGATATCGACAGAAGCGAGCAGTGGTACGCGTCGCTGTTCGGGCGCCCCGCCGACAACAACCCGATGCCGTCCCTTGTCGAATGGCAGGTCCTGCCCGGCGCCTGGGTGCAGGTGTTCCGCGATCCGGACCGCGCGGGTAAAGGCCTGCTCAACTTCGCCGTCGACGACCTCGAGAACCATCTCGCCGAGATCGGTGGGCGAGGCGTCGAGACGGACGAGATCGTCGACGCCAGCAAGGGTGTGCGGACGTCGACGGTGACCGATCCCGACGGGAACGCGATCGCGTTCATCGGCGGTTTTCGGGTCGACTATTGAGTTAGGTTCGTGACGTGGATGTCCGCGCTGCGCTCATCGAGGAAACAGGCGCGTTCGGCGAACTGATACGCACCGCCGAACCGGCCACCCCCGTTCCGACCTGCCCGGAGTGGACGATCAGGCAGCTGTTTCGCCACGTCGGCCGCGGAAACCGGTGGGCGGCCCAGATCGTCGCCGACCGGCGCGACGAGGCGCTCGACCCTCGGGAAGTGCCCGACGGCAAGCCACCGAAGGACATCGACGCGGCCATCGACTGGCTGAACGCGGGCGCCCAGCTCATCGTCGACTCCGTCGACTCCGTGGGCGCCCACACCGCTGTCTGGACGTTCATCGGGCCAAGGCCCGCGCACTGGTGGGTCCGCCGCAGGCTGCACGAGGCAACCGTGCACAGGGCCGATGCGGCGATCGCGGTCGGCGCCGACTACCAATTGGCGCCCGAGCTGGCCGCCGACGGGATCGATGAGTGGTTGGAACGCATCGCCGTCGAGGCGCGCGCGGACTCCTCGCCGCTGGACGCGGGCGCGACGTTGCATCTGCATGCCACCGATGACGGCCTCGGCTCGGCAGGGGAGTGGACGATCACCGGCACGAACGACGGGATCGCGTGGTCGCACGAGCACGGCAAGGGCGACGCCGCACTGCGCGGAAGCGCGAAGGATCTGCTGCTGGCCGTTGTGCGCCGCCACACGGCGGCCGACGGCGGCCTCGAGGTTTTCGGTGACACCGCCGTCTGGGACGGGTGGCTGGACCGCACCCCGTTCTGAGTGGCGTACGTTTCGATCATGACGACTTCGGAGATCGCGACCGTCCTCGCCTGGCACGACGCGCTGAACGCGGGGGACTTCGACACGCTGGTGCAGGTGTCCAGCGACGACATCGAGTTCGGTGACGCGAACGGGGCGGGCCAGGGTCACGTGGCCCTGCGCGAGTGGGCGAGTTCGTTGGGCGTCACCGCTGCCGACCCGGGGCGCATGTACGTGCGCGACGGTGTGGTGGTCGCCGAGGAACAGGACGGCGACGCGGTGGCGTTCCGGGTGGTGCGCGATCATGTCACCTCGGTGTTCCGGCACGTCGACCTGCGCTCCGCGCTGGCCGCAACCGAGCTGACCGAAGAGGACCTCGCAGGCTGATGCGGGGGATCATCCTGGCCGGTGGATCGGGCACGCGTCTGTACCCGATCACGATGGGCGTCAGCAAGCAGCTGATGCCGGTCTACGACAAGCCGATGATCTACTACCCGCTCTCGACACTGATCATGGCGGGGATCCGCGACATTCAGGTGATCACCACCGCCGAGGACGCGCCGAACTTCCGTCGGCTGCTCGACGACGGTTCGGCGTTCGGCGTCAACCTCACCTACGCCGAACAGGATCAACCCGACGGCCTCGCTCAGGCGTTCGTCATCGGCGCCGACCACATCGGCGGGGACTCCGTCGCTCTGGTGTTGGGCGACAACATCTTCTACGGCCCGGGACTGGGCACCAGTCTCCGCCGCTTCCAAAACGTCAGCGGCGGCGCCATTTTCGCCTATCGCGTTGCCGACCCGTCGGCCTATGGCGTCGTCGAGTTCGCCGACGACGGCACCGCGCTGTCCATCGAGGAGAAGCCGGCGACACCGAAGTCGCACTACGCGGTGCCCGGCCTGTACTTCTACGACAACGACGTCGTCGAGATCGCGCGCTCGCTGAAGAAGTCCGCGCGCGGCGAGTACGAGATCACCGAGGTCAACCAGGCCTACCTCAACCGGGGCACGCTGTCGGTCGAGGTGCTCGACCGCGGCACGGCGTGGCTCGACACGGGAACGTTCGACTCCCTGCTGGACGCCAGCGATTACGTGCGCACCATCGAACGCAGGCAGGGTTTGAAGATCAGCGTGCCCGAGGAGGTGGCGTGGCGCGTCGGCTTCATCGACGACGACCAGCTCACCGAGCGCGCGCATGCGCTGCTCAAGTCGGGCTACGGCGCCTACCTGTTGGAGCTGCTGGAACGTCAGTAGTGCCGCCGGGCCTGGCGAGCACGGCCGCGATCGCGGTCGTCAGCGGCACCGACAGCGCGAGCGCGATACCGCCGACGGCGGAGCGGGCGATCTCGATGGCGACGGTCTCACTGGTCAGCACATCGCCGAGTGACCGGTTGGCCACGCTGAACAGCAGAAGCAGCGGCAGTGCGCTGCCCGCGTACGCCAGCACCAGCGTGTAGACGGTGCTGGCGATGTGGTCCCGGCCCACCCGCATCGCGCCGAGGAAGATCCCCCGACGGGAGCCGCCGTCGCCGACCTCGGCCAACTCGAACACCGTCGACGCCTGGGTGACGGTGACGTCGTTGAGCACGCCGAGCGAGCCGACGATGAAGCCCGCCAGTAGCAGGCCGGTGATCGACACATTGCCGAGGTAGGTTGCGACTGCGTTGTTCTCTTCCTCGGACAACCCGGTCAGATGAGCCAATTCGATTGCCGCCCAGGACAACCCCGCGGCGAGTAGGAGCGCTGTCAACGTGCCGAGCAGCGCGGCACTTGTGCGCAGGCTCACTCCGTGAGCCAGGTAGATCACCGCGTACAGGATCGCGGCAGACGCGACCAGGGCGACGGGGATGGCGGCGCCTCCATCGCGTAGCGCAGGCAGCATGAACATCACCAGCACCGCGAACGCGACGATGATGCCGACGAGTGCGCGAAATCCGCGCCACCTGGCCACTGCCACGACCACCACCGCGAATGCGGCGGCCATCGCGATCAGCGGCCACTTGCGCTCGTAGTCGTAGAAGGAGTAGGTCGTGGTTCCGGTCGGGTCGACCACGCGGGTGATCCGAATGTTGTCGCCGACCGCCAGTTGCGGCTGGCCTGGCCCGCCGCCGAACTCCAGAAGCGTGTTGGCGCCCTCATTCGGGCCGGAGTCGATCGCGATGAGCGACTGTACGCAATGCGCATCGTCGCCCTGGGCGGGTACCGGTTCGGTCGTCAACACCCCTCCCACCGACTGGTCGCCGCACGTTGCGGCGCTGCTGGACAACACGTGCCCTGCCTCGGTGGTCACCGCACCGCCCGCGGCGTTCTGGAAGGGGAGTGGGATGTCAACTTTCTGCTGGCTTGGCCAAAGCCATGCGGCCCCGGCCATGACCACGACGCCGATGGCGATCAGCAGTCCGACGACGACCTTGGCGGCCAGCGGTCCCAGCGGAGATGGCCCCCGCAGCGTGTGCGAGTGGGCGTGCGAGTGCGTCACCCGCACGAGGGTAGAGGCAGGACCTGAACGAGCGCTTACTGGCGGTAGCTCGCCAGGAAGTTGCCGAGTCGTTCGATGGCGTTGGCGAGGTCGCGGGCCCACGGCAGGGTGACGATGCGCAGGTGATCGGGAGTGGGCCAGTTGAATCCGGTGCCCTGAGTAATCAGGATCTTCTCTTGCAACAACAGATCCAGGACGAGTTGTTCATCGTCGGCGATGGCATGGACCTCGGGATCGAGGCGGGGGAAGACGTACAGCGCCCCTTGCGGTTTCACGCACGACACCCCGGGGATCTCGTTGAGCTTGGCCACCGCCACGTCGCGCTGCTCGAGCAGCCGGCCGCCGGGCAGCACCAGATCATCGATGCTCTGGTGCCCGCCGAGGGCGACCTGAATGGCGTACTGGGCAGGCACATTCGGGCACAGCCGCATATTGGCCAACAGGCTGATGCCCTCGATGAAACTTTCGGCGTGCTCCTTGGGACCGGTGATCACCAGCCAACCCGACCGGTAGCCTGCCACCCGGTAGGCCTTCGACAACCCGTTGAATGTCAGGGTCAGCACGTCCGGTGCCACCGATGCCGTCGCGATGTGCTTCGCGTCGTCGTAAAGGATCTTGTCGTAGATCTCGTCGGACAAGAGCAGCAGCTGGTGCTTGCGCGCGAGATCGGCTATCGCCGTGAGGACTTCCCGGCTATACACGGCACCGGTGGGATTGTTCGGGTTGATCACCACAATCGCCTTGGTGCGGTCGGTGATCTTCGACTCCATGTCGGCGATGTCGGGCATCCAGCCCTGCGTTTCGTCGCATAGGTAATGGACGGGGGTGCCGCCGGCCAGCGAGGTGCACGCGGTCCAGAGCGGATAGTCCGGCGCGGGGATCAACACCTGGTCGCCGTTGTCCAGCAGTGCCTGCAGCGTCATCTGGATCAGTTCGGAGGCGCCGTTGCCGAGATAGACGTCTTCGACGTCGAACCGGGGAAAACCGTCGACCAATTCGTAGCGCGTGAAGACAGCCCGGCGGGCGGCCTGGATGCCCTTGGAATCCGAGTAGCCCTGCGCGTACGGCAGCGCCTGGATCATGTCGCGCATGATCACGTCGGGTGCCTCGAACCCGAACGGCGCGGGGTTGCCGATATTCAGCTTCAGGATCCGGTGGCCTTCGGCCTCCAACCGCGCCGCATGCTCATGCACCGGACCGCGGATCTCATACAGGACGTCCTGCAGCTTCGACGACTGCGTGAACGTGCGCTGCCGCGGGTGCTGGCCCGTCGCATGCCAAGGCACCTGGTGGGTAGTCACGTCGTTCATCGTCTCATTGATGGCAAATTGAATTTGCCGATCGATACCGGGCTGTGACCTTCGCCGACGTCAGCGCTTCCCCGGCGGGCGCGCACCCTTGGCGATGCCGAGGCCCTTCACGGGCGGCGCAGGGGTTTCACCGTTGCCATCGCTGGAAGGCTCAGGCGCAGGAGCGGATTCGCCGTCGGCTTCCGGTTCCGGCTGCGGTGCAGCGGGTTTGGCGGCAGCGGGTGCCGCGGGTGCCTTCTTGGCGCCCGGTCTGCGTGCACCTGGAGCGATGCCAAGACCCTTGACCTCGGGTTCGGGCTTGGCGGGCGCAGGCTCGGTCGCGGGCGCAGGCTCGGTCGCGGTCGACTCCGGCTCCGTCGCGGTCGACTCCGGCTCGCTGGCGGTCGGCGCGGGAGCGGCCGGCTGTGCCTTCTTGGCCCCTGGCCTGCGCGCACCCGCGGCGATACCGAGCCCCTTGACCTCGGGTTCGGCAGCGGCGGGCGCTTCGGCGGCGGCCTCGGCAGGCGCTTCCGCCTTCGCCTCGGCGGCAGCCGCCTTCTTCGCGCCGGGACGCTTGGCGCCCGCGGCCAAGCCGAGTCCCTTTGCAGCCGGTGCGGCCGCTGCGGGCTTCTCGGCGGGTTCTTCTGCCTTTGACTCGGCGGGAGCGGCAGCGGCCTTCTTCGCGCCGGGACGCTTGGCGCCGCCGGCGATGCCGAGTCCGGTGACCGGCTTTGTTTCCGCCGCGGTCCCGGCATCGGCCTTCGGTTCCGGCTCGGCTTCCGGTTCAGCCTCGACGGTGGCGGCTTCCGCCTTCGCCGGGGCCTCTACCGCCCTCTTGGCAGACCGTTCCTCGGCTTCCTTTGCGGCGACACCCTTTTCGGGCAGCGTGACCGAGCTCGTGTCGAGCGAGCCAAGCAGCAGCTGCGCTACGTCGAGAACCTCGGCCTTCGGCAGATCGTTGGCCGCAGCGACGTCGTCGACGCCGTCGGTCATCATCACGCGGCAGAACGGGCAGCCCGTCGCAATCTTCGATGCGCCCGTGTCAAGCGCTTCCTCGACGCGTTCGTGGTTCACCCGCTTGCCGATGTGCTCTTCCATCCACATGCGCGCACCGCCTGCGCCGCAGCACAATCCGCGGTCGGCGTGGCGCGGCATCTCGGTGAGCTTGGCGCCGGATGCGCCGATCAGTTCACGCGGCGCGTCGTAGACCTTGTTGTGCCGTCCGAGGTAGCACGGGTCGTGGTAGGTGATGTCCGAGCCTTCACCGTCCACCGGTTTCACCGGCACCAGCTTCTTGTCCCGGATCAATCGATTCAGCAGCTGCGTGTGGTGCAGCACCGTGTAAGTGCCGCCCAGTTGCGGGTATTCGCGGCCCAGCGTGTTGAAGCAGTGCGGGCAGGTCACGACGACCTTGCGGTCCACCCGTTCCACACCTTCGAACAGGTCGTTGAGGGTTTCGACGTTCTGCGCGGCGAGCTGCTGGAAGAGGAACTCGTTGCCGGAGCGGCGGGCCGAGTCGCCGTTGCACGTCTCACCCTCGCCGAGCACCAGGTACTTGACTCCCGCGATGGCGAGCAGTTCGGCGACGGCCTTTGTGGTCTTCTTGGCCCGATCCTCGTAGGCGCCTGCGCAGCCGACCCAGAACAGGTATTCATAGCCGTCGAAGGAGTCGACGTCCTTGCCGAACACCGGCACGTCGAACTCGACCTCGTCGATCCAGTTGGTGCGGTCCTTGGCGTTCTGGCCCCACGGGTTGCCCTTGGTCTCAAGGTTTTTGAACAGCACGCCGAGCTCGGCAGGGAACTCGGACTCCATCATCACCTGGTAGCGGCGCATGTCGACGATGTGGTCGATGTGCTCGATGTCCACCGGGCACTGCTCGACGCACGCGCCGCAGGTGGTGCACGACCACAACACATCGGGGTCGATGACGCCGAGTTGCTCGGCGGTGCCGACGAGCGGGCGGGTGGCCTGCTCTGGGCCCGAGCCCATGACGCGTTCGAAACCCGACTCGGGAACGTGGTGCTCTTCGTCGTGCTTCTCGCGGCCCAGGTCCTCGCCGAGACCACCCTCCGGGGTGTTCTCCAGCGGAGTTTCCTTGTCGCCGAGGATGTATGGTGCCTTCGCGAACAGATGGTCGCGCAGGTTCATGATGACGAGCTTGGGCGACAGCGGCTTTCCGGTGTTCCATGCCGGGCACTGGGACTGGCAGCGCCCGCACTCCGTACACGTGGTGAAGTCGAGGTAGCCCTTCCAGGTGAAGTCCTCGATCTTGCCGCGGCCCAGTACCGCGTCCTCGGCCGGATCCTCGAAGTCGATCCGCTCGCCCTTGTATTCAACGGGAAGCAGCGGGCCAAGAGCGTTGGGCAGCCGCTTGAACGTGACGTTGAGCGGCGCCAGCCCGATGTGCAGGTGCTTGGAGTGCAGCACGATCAACAGGAAGATCAGCATCACGCTGATGTGCAGCAGCAGCGCGACCGTCTCGATCCACTCGTTGGCGGTGTGGCCCAGCGGGTTCAGCACCGCTCCCATCAACTGGGAGAAGAACGCGCCGTTGCCGTAGGGCAGGTTGCCCGTGTTCACCGCCGAGCCGCGGACGAGCGCATACGTCCAGATGACGTTGAAGATCATGAAGAGGATCAGCCACGCGCCGCCGGTGTGCGAGCCGTAGAACCGCGACTCGCGACCGTGCTCCTTCGGCTCCGTCCGCAGCCGGATGATGGCGAACGTTCCGATACCCAGCAGCACCGCGACGGCGAAGAAGTCCTGAAGGAAGCCCAGCCCGTCCCAGCGGCCGATCAGCGGGATATGGAAGTCGTGGACGAACAGCAGGCCGTACGCCTCGAGGTACACCGACGCCAGGATGAAGAAGCCCCACATCGTGAAGAAGTGGGCCAGGCCGGGGATCGACCATTTCAGCAGCCGGGTTTGCCCGAAAACTTCCTTGACCTGGGTGGCGATGCGGGTGCCGAGGTCGTTCTTGCGGCCGCGCTCGTCGCTGGTCTTCTGGCCCGACCGGATCAGGTTCGTTAGCCACAACACGCGACGAGCGGCGAAGACCATTACCAAGGCGGTCATGCCGAGTCCGACGACGAGCCTGATCAGCGTATGGGTGTCCACCCGCGTGCCTCCCGTTGGTAAGTTACTCAAGGGTAACTTAGCTGAAGTTACCCATCGGTAACTTATGCTCGATGCCTGCTCATAGTTGCATCTCGCCGGGAAAGCCCGCTACGAAGGATCCCCTTACTAGGGCTGGGGTGCGAGCACGGGCTCCAATATCGGCGCCACCGGGCCGGGCTTTGCCGGAGCCTGCGCTGTACCGCCGTTGCCGGTGCCCGTTTCGGTGCCGGTGCCCGTTCCCGTGCCCGTCCCGCCGGTGCCAGTTCCACCCGTTCCGGTACTGCCACCGCCGGTGCCCGGGTCGATCGGCGGGGTTCCCGTACCGGGATCGGTCGGAGGTGCCGGGTTCTCGGGTGCCGGCGCAGGCGCGGGTGCGGGCGGAGCAGGCGCGGGGGCCTCAGGCGCCGGCGCGGGCTGCTGCGGAGCGGGTTGGACGACCGGCGCTTGTTGTTGTCGCGGCGCAACTCGCGGCTGCGGCCGTGCCACCACGGTCGTGACCACCGGGGCCTGCGCGGGCGCAGGCGCTTCCGCCGCGGGTGCAGGAGCATCCGCCACCGGCGCAGGCGCCGGGGCGATGCTCGACGAGGTACCTGCCGGAACGGTTGAGGTGTCGCGCGTGAACGTTGTCAGGCCGAACACGACCGCGGCTACGACGGCGGCTGCCGCTGCGAGTCCGAACAACAGCACCGGGCTGCGCCGACGCGACTCGGTCCGCTCTTCCCATTCGCTCTGCTGGAAGCGAACCTCCGGTCGGCTGTCGGCGGGCGCTGCGACGTAGGAGTCCTCGAAGGACGGCTCGGTCTCCAGCATGTCGTGGGGATCGTCGGAAACCTCGGACCAGGCCAATGCGCCGACGGCCGACGAGGCGCCACCCGCGCCGAATGCCGCCGCAGCGACGGTGGCCGTCATCGGAGCTGCCGGAGCCATGGCCGTCGCCGTCTCGACGATCTGGCTGCGATGCGCGATCAGCGAAGCGCCTTCCGCGGCGGTCAGCTGCGGCTGCGGGGTGGTCACCACCGACGTGCGGAGGTGCTGGGAGAGCTGCTGGGTGATCAGCGGGATGCGCGCGCCGCCACCCACCGTCGCAACGGCCGAGATGCTCGCCAGGGGAACCCGATTGCGTTCCAGAGTGTCGACGAGGGTCGCGATGAAATCGGCCACCGGCTCGTCGATCAGGTCGTCGAGTTCCATCCGGGTCATCCGGACAGTGGTCTCGAGGCCGGGCACGTCGACGACGATGGCGGTGGCCGTCTCGTCGGAAAGCCGTTCCTTGGCTTGCCTGCACTCGTCGCGCAGTCGACCGAGCGACCCGACCATCGAGGTGCCCGCAGGGTCGGCGTCGGAGGCTTCGAAGACCTCCGCCACCACCTTGGTCAAGACGGCCTGGTCGACCTGGTCACCCGAGAAGTCCGGCACGCGGACCGTCTCCCCGATGGGAGCGTCCTTGGCCGCCGCGTCGACCAGCGTGATGCTGGTGCCGCTGCCGCCGAAGTCGCACAGGACGATCACGCCCGCCGACGGAAGGCCTGGGTTCGCCCGCAGCGCCGTCAACGCGGCGGCGGCGTCGGACACCAGAGGCGACCGGGCCAGTCCCGGCTTGCTGCGCAGTGCACCGCGCAGCGCGTCGACCATCGACGGGCGCCAATGGGCGGGGACCGTCACCGCCACTTCCGACACCGGAGCCATGGCTGCACTGCGGGCCACGCCGTCGAGGGCCTCCACCAGCAGCACCTCCGCTCGGTGTTGGGAACCGTCCTGCGCGACCATCGGAACGGGATCACCAACGCGGTCGACGAACCCGGTGAGCGTCAGCCCCCGGTCCTTCGTCACCGCCGAGGGGCGAATGACGGGTCGCTGACCGTCGCCGGCGCCGACAAGGTTGGTGGCCCCTATCGCCAGGCCAAGCGAATTGCCTTTGCCGCCTTGCGAATTCGACATGTCACACCTCTGCGTCGGGTTGGTAACGAAACGATTGGATCGACCCTAAGCTGCAGGAAGGCGGTGACGGATCGGTGCTCACCCCGGTGCTGCTGCGAGCCCCATGGGGGAACTCGATTAGGGGATTGGGGTGCGTTAGGGGATTTGGCGGCCCAGTCAGCTCGGCGCGGCCAGCATCGCCCGCAGCATCGACAGCATCTCCGAGCGCGACTCCGCGCCCAACCTGCGGCGAATGCGCGCCACGTGGTGCTCGACGGTCTTGGCCGAGATGAACAACTGGCTTCCGATGTCGCGGTACGGCATGCCCAGCAGCAGCAGCTCGGCGACCTCGCGTTCGCGGTCGGACAGTCGCGACGACTGCTGGCGCGGCGGTCCCGTCGGCGCCGTCGCGGTCACCGACTCGACACCGGGACCGTCGTCGACGGCGGTCGCCAGCTTGAGATCGCGGGCCAACTGCAACATCGCGCCGGACACCCGCCCGTCGGGGGTCTGCAACGCGGCCTGGCCCGCCAACCGGGTGGCATCCGAGGTGAGCCCGAACTGAGAAAGGGACCTCGCAGCAGAGCTCACCTCATCGGCGTCGACATGGTTGGCCAGCACCCGCAGCCAGGTACGGCCCGCGCCTGCGAGTGCCTTCGCGAACGCGCTGCTGCCCGCCGAGGCCGTCAGCGCGTGGCCGTGCGGCGCGACCGACTCCGGCGAATTCGCCAGGATGCCCGCATGCACGCCTGCCCAGTGCAGCGGCACCGACCACAACACCGGGTTGCCCAGCGCGGTGAGGAGGGCGAACGCCTCGTCGAGAGTGTGCTGGAGGCGGTCGATCTGGCGCATCCGGGCGGCGGCGACCCACAGCTCGCCGAGGGGCAGCAGCGAGAAGAGGTCGACGGAGTACTCGGCCAGCACTTCCATGGCGGCGTACCAGTGCTTCTGCACACCTCCGCCGTCTCCGCTGCGGCGGGCGATGGCCGTGTGCAGGGCCGCCGCCCACAGCGCGTCGCGGCGATGCAGTGTCGCATCGCCGACGGAGGCGGCGTCGGCCATCGCAGCGCCCAGCTGGCCGTCCTGCATCCGCACCCAACCGAGCAGCAGCCGGTGCCGGTGAGCCGAGAAGGCGTCGTCGTCGCCACCCGCACGCACCGCCCGCCCGATGACGCTGCGCGCCCGCACCGGGTCGCCACCGTGCAGGGCCGCCAGCGTGACCAGCGCGGCCGCACTGTCCGGTGCGACGCCGGGTTGCTGTTGTTCGGTCGTGATGGCCTGACCGAGGCGGGCGACGGCGACGGGGAACGGCTGATCGAGGGAGAGCAACAGCCCCTCTGCGAGGCTGTGCGCCGCGCGGGCGGTAGACGTTGGCGGACCGGCACTTTCGGGGCTCAACGCCGCCCTGGCGGACTGCGCGTCGCCCGCAGCGATCGAGACGATCGCATTCGCGGCGCCGACGAAGGCGTCCGGGTAGGGCCCAAGCCAGCGGAACAGGTCGGCCGCCTGGGCCGCACTGCCGTCGTGGACGGCGATGCTCGCCGCGATCCGGACCGCCGCGGCCCGCTCGGCCGCGTCGTCGGACGCCAGCAGCTCGTCGGTCAGCCTGCCCGCGGTCGCGCAGTCACCTGTCATCGCCAACGCGTCGGCGAGCCGGGCGCTGACGGCCGTCGCTCCCGCCTCCGCTGCAGCGCGGTAAAGCCTTGCCGCCCTGGCAGGCTGGCTTCGGTGATGTGCGGCAAGGTCGGCCAGCGCGTTGGCCAGCCGATCGTCGCGCAGCCCGTGGTCGGCCATCCTCAACGCGAGATCCGATGACAGCGTTGTCAATTCGATCTGGGAGCACAACAGGGCGATCTCGATGTCGTGATGGCGGGCCGCACCGATTATCGCGGCGACGCCGAGATGGACCGATCGCAGAAACGCCTGGCTGTGCGAGGGCTCGATGAGCCCGCTGGCGCGGGCACGGTCCACCAACCGCTGCGCCTCCTCGGAGCGCAGGCGAAGCGCCGCAGCGACATCGTCGGGACCGAGCTCCGGGCTCAGCGACGACACCAGCAGGGTGTCCAGCACCGGCTCCTCGACTCGGCGCAGCCGCTCGATCAACGCGAACCTGGCCGCCTCCATGATGGCGTTCGCCGCAGGCTCGCCGTTGGGTGATACCGCAGCGGCCGTCGCGGGCCGGAGCAGGAAGGGCAGCCCGGCGGTCGAAACCATCAGCCCGCGAATGATTTCCGTCGACAAATGGCCGCCTGCCGCCAATGCGACCGATTCGGTGACGTCCGCCTGCGTCAGCGAGCCGAGCGATATCACCGGATTCTCGCGCTCCAGCGCGGTGGCCAGCGCCCGCAGCGCCTGCCGTTGGCTGAGCGGTTCGGCGGCGACGACGACCGTCGAGCCCGGATCGGAAACGCGCTCGGCAAGCTGCCCGAGTTCCTCGTCGGCGAGCAGGTGCGCGTCGTCGATCACGATGGCGGCTGCCGGATCGTCGCCCGTTCGCGGTGCCCGCGTCATCACCTGGATGTCGGCCGCCCGCAGTGCATTCCGCACCATCGCGAGCACCGAACTCTTACCGGTGCCGATACCGCCCGATACCAGGATCTTGACCGGCTCGCCGGGCGCGGCAGTCAGCGCCGAGACGGCCTCGCGGGCGGCCGGCGGTATGTCGGTCAGTGTTTCAGGCGCGGGCCCGGCCATCGCTGTCGCTCGCTACGCCCCGTCGGCGGGCGGGTTGGGCTCAGGCTCAGGCTCTGGCTTGGGCGCCGGAGGCGAAGTCGTTGTTGTCGTCGTTGTTGTTGTCGTCGTGGTCGTTGTTGTCGTCGTGGTGGTTGTGGTGGTGGTCGTCGTCGTGCTCGATGTTGTCGTCGGTGACGTGGTTGTCGTGGTGCTCGACGATGGCGGAGGCGGCGGAGGGGTGACGATAGTGGTGGTCGGCTGGCCGTCGGAACCCGTCACCGTGACCGTCGTGGGCTCGACCGAGGTGGGCGGTGCTCCCGACGTCGGTTCGAGCGAAAATGTCGTGCTCGTCTCCGTGACCGGACCCAGCACACCGCTGTTGCCGGTGAGCGTGATCGCAAGGCCGCCGATTGCGAGCAGCGCCGCGATCGCCGCCGCCCCGAACAGGATGGGTGGCCGCTTGTACCAGGGCAGCGGCGCAGGCTCGGCCTGGTATTGCGGTTCCTCGCCTGGGTCGAACGCCACCTGCGGGCGGGCGTCGGTCGGCCCGGAGTACACGTCGGCGCTGTAGTCCTCGCCGGTGTAGGGCACTGGTTCGTTGCCTGGCGCATCGTCCTGCGACCACGCCAGGGCGCGGAATGTCGCCGACGGGGCACCGTCGGCCGCCGACTCGGCCGCGGCGAGCCCGGCGGCTCCGGCAGCCCAAGCCGCAGGCGCGATGCCTGTCGGCACATCGGCCGCGGCCGACAGCCCGGTCGGTGCGTCGGCGGCCAGATCCCGATCGGCGAGCAGTGCAGCGCCCGCAGCCACGTTCAGCTGTGACTGCGGCGTCGTGATGACAGGGACACGGAACTGTTCGGAGAGTCTTTGGGTGACCAACGGGATGCCCGCACCGCCACCGACGGTTGCCACCGCGGCCAGGCTGGAGGGAGCGATGTTGTTGCGCTGCAAGGTTTCTTCGATCGCAGCGAGGACACCCGACAGCGGCCCGGCGATCAGGTTGTCGAGCTCGGTGCGGGTCAGCCGGACATCGGAGGAGAACCCGGGCAGGTCGACGGGCACCACCGTGGCGGTCTCCGCCGAGAGGCGCTCCTTGGCCTGCCTGCTCTCGTCGCGCAGACGGGTCAGTGAGCCGACCGCCGCGGTGCCTGCCGGGTCGGCGTTGTTGGCATCGGCGACGCCCGCGAGCACGTGATTGAGCACCGCCTGGTCGATCTGGTCGCCCGAGAATTCGGGATACCTCACGGTTTCGCCGATGGGCGCGAGGTTCGCGTTCGCCTCGGCAAGCGTGATGCTGGTTCCGCTGCCGCCCAGGTCGACGAGTGCGATGACGCCTGCAGGCAACCCCGGCGCGGTCTGCAGCGCGGTGAGCGCCGCGAGGGAGTCCGGTATCAACGCGGCGGGAACGCCGCCGGGCGCCAGGTTCGGCTTGTCTCGCAGGGCGCCGCGCAACGCCCCCATCACCGCGGGTCCCCAGTGCGCGGGCACCGCGATGGCGACGGGCTGGCCGCCGCCAACCGTGCGGGACATGGCGTCGAGGGCCTCGACGAGTACGCGTTCGCCCCGATGCGAGCTGCCGTCCTCGGCGACAAGCGGGACCGGATCACCGACGCGCTCGACGAAGCCGGTCAGCACGACACCGGGCTGGTTGAGCGCCGGATTCTCTGCGGCAACGCCGACCTCGGGCGCGCGGTCACCGAACAGCGTCAGCACCGCGCGGCGCATCACGGGCGGGCGGCCGACGCGTGCGGCGACCAGGTTCGTCGCCCCGATGGACAACCCGAGAGAGGTGTTGTTCATGCAGACTCCTGTATCCGGCCGCTCATCACGATAGCGGCCCACGGCCGGCCGAACAGGCAGATCCCCCTAATGCCGCAGAACCCCTAATGCCGAGTCCCCTAACGCATTCGCTCCAGGGGCGGGTTCTGCACCGATCACGCCACACCGGCGGCTGGATAGCATCGTGACTAACCGGCGGGCCGTCGCCCGGTGCAATCGCGATGAGAAAGTAGGTGTGTCATGGCAAACCCGCTACTCGACTTTGTCATGTCGTTGGTGCGGGACCCAGACGCCGCCGCCCTGTATGCCGATAACCCGGCGCAGGCCATCCACGCTGCCAACCTCACCGATGTGACCAGTGCAGACGTGAACGCGCTGATTCCGGTGGTTTCGGAGTCGCTGTCGTCGGCTGTGCCGAGCACCGGCGCTGACGCCCTTGCCGGAGATCCGGCCGGCAACGTGTGGACCAGCGGAGCGGCGACCGCCGCGTTCGACGCATTCGACGACCATCTGTCGGTTCCCACGGTCGACGACGGACACAGCGTTGTGGGCAACGTGATCGAGCAACCCGACGATTCCCTGCATGCCGGCCTCGATGCCCTTCACGACGCCGACATCCCGGCCGTGGCAGACCTCGGGGATCCGTCAGCGCAGCTCACCGACGGCATCATCGACGACGCGCCCCTCATCGGCGACGCCACCGACACCGACTGGCAGTCCGTCGTCGACGACGCCCAGCACCACCTGGATGCCGGCGACACCGGCTTTGACATCTTTGACTAGCCTCACACCCACCTCAACGACGGCGCGGCCACCCTCGGCCGCGCCGTTTTTGTGCGCGAAAGCCACCTTTGAGCTGGCTGAATCCGCTGATCCCCAGCCACCCCCTAATCCCCTAATAGGGGACCCCCAAAAATCCCGGCACGGGGCACCGTAGGGACGGGTGTCGACCCCGTTTCAGCGGGGTTGCCGGGTCCATAACGTAGTTCCCAGATCGCCGGACAAGCCCGGTGACGACCACAACAGAAACACTCACCCGAAAGGCACGACGATGACGAACCCCATCTCCTTCCTGTTCGACTGGCTCCTCGGCCTGACCCGCCCCGGCGCCGATCCCTCCGATGTGCGCGCTTTCGTCGCCAACCCGACTCAGGCGGCTTCGCAGGCGATGGGCACCGCGGTCACCCAGGCCCAGCTGACGCAGGCCGCGTCCGCGGTTGTCGCACCGGCAGCGGTCTATGGCGGCGGCAACGCGGTCGAGGCGCTGCAGCACACGGTCGCCGACAACAACGGCCTGACCTTCGCGCCGCAGCGGACGTTCGCCCCCGAGACGGACTTCGCCAGCCACAACGCCACCGAACTCGCCAGCCACAACGACATCGGCAGCCCGCGTGCGGGTGAGGATGTTCAGCAGGGCGTCGGCAACGTCGATCTGGACTTCGACTTCAGCCGTGACATCAACGCCAGCGACGGCAGCACCGTCAACACCGGCACGATCAACGGCGACGTCGACAGCACCAATGTCGAGGGCGACGGCAACGTCGTCGGCGACGACAACGACGGAAACAACACCGGCGACGTGCACGCGGGGCAGGGCTCCAACGTCAACGCGGGCGGCATCGACAACGACATCGATGACAACAGCAACGACGTCAACACCACTGCGGGTGGCGACGTGGCGACCAACACCGGCAGCGGCCAGAACACCCAGGTCGGTGACATCGACACCAGCGGTGGCGGTGCGGCCGGTGGCGACGGTGGCCACGGTGGCGGCGGCATCATCGGTGTCGGCAATGACGGCGGCGACGGTGGCGGTGCGGCCGGTGGCGCCGGTGGCGGCGTGATCATCGCCCCGACGCAGAACACCAACAGCAACAACCAGTCTGCGGGCGACGACATCAACAACGTCGACGCCGGTGGTTCGCACGCTCCGGTGTCGGTCGGCAACGAGGACAACGACTCGATCGGCTCCGTCGGTGGAGACGTGACCCAGGTCGACCATGTGGGCGGCAACGTCGACGCCAGCCACGACGACAACTCGGTCCACCACCAGACCGACGTTCACCAGGGCGTGGACGTCGACCTCTTCTGATCGGCAGCCATAACCCGATAGCGCAACTGGCGGGGATCGTTCTTCGATCCCCGCCAGTTGGCACGTTTACCGTAGGGGCACCATGACGCAACCCAATGACCCTCGCAAGGTGAAGGTCATCCTCGAGCTGATCGACCACACCCGCAAGATCGCCGAGGCCAACGAGCGCGGGGACCTGGCCGAGCGGCTGGAGAAGGCCCGCGTGCGGATCTCCGATCCACAGATCCGCGTGGTGATCGCCGGCCAGCTGAAGCAGGGCAAGAGCCAGTTGCTCAACTCGTTGCTCAACGTGCCGGTGGCCCGGGTCGGCGACGACGAGACGACCGTGCTCGCCACCGTGGTGTCGTATTCGGAGCAGGTGTCGGCACAGTTGATCGTGGCCTCGCCCGACGGTGCCGAGCCCTCGGTGATCCCCATTCCACCCGCGAACCTCCGCAACGATCTACGTCGCGCGCCGGAGGCGGGTGGCCGTGAGGTGTTGCGGGTCGAGGTCACCGCAAGCAGCCCGCTGCTCAAGAAGGGCCTGGCGTTCATCGATACCCCGGGGGTCGGCGGACACGGACAGCCGCACCTGTCGGCCACACTCGGCCTGCTGCCCGATGCCGACGCGATGCTGATGATCAGCGACGCCAGCCAGGAGTTCACCGAGCCCGAGATGAGGTTCATCCGACAGGCCCACGAAATCTGCCCCGTCGCAGCCATTGTCGCGACGAAGACCGACCTCTACCCGTACTGGCGCGAAATCGTGGCGGCCGACCAGGCCCATCTGCAGCGGGCGGGTTTGGCGCTGCCGGTGATTCCCGCATCGTCGCTGCTGCGCAGCCATGCACTTGCGCACAGCGACAAGGAGCTCAACGAGGAATCCAACTTCCCGGCCATCATCAAGTTTCTCAGCGACAAGGTGTTGTCCAGGGAGGACGACCGGATCCGCGACCAGGTTCTCGCCGAGATTCGTTCGGCTGCAGAACATTTGACGTTGAGGGTGGACTCCGAGCTGTCCGCGTTCAACGATCCCGACGCGCGGGACCGACTGAAGGACGAGCTGGAGCGGCGCAAGGAGGAAGCCCAAGATGCGCTGCAGCAGACGGCGCTGTGGCAGCAGGTGCTCAACGACGGGATCGCCGACCTGACGTCGGATGTCGATCACGACCTGCGCGCTCGCTTCCGCGCGATCACCCAGTACACCGAGAAGGTCATCGACGAATGTGACCCGACGAATCACTGGGCGGAGATCGGTACGGAACTGGAGGACGCGATCGCCACGGCCGTCGGCGACAACTTCGTCTGGGCCTATCAGCGCGCCGAGGTACTCGCCGAGGAAGTGGGCCGAACGTTCGTCGAGGCCGGTCTCGATGCGGTCAAGATGCCGCAGATAGACGCAAGGGAGATGGGCGCCGGTTTCGGCGAGCTCAAGTCGCTGGCCCGGCTGGAGGCCAAGCCCATCAAGACCGGGCACAAGGTGGTCACGGGCATGCGCGGCTCCTACGGCGGCGTGCTGATGTTCGGCATGCTGACGTCGTTCGCCGGGTTGGGCATGTTCAACCCGCTCTCGCTTGGCGCCGGACTTCTGTTGGGCCGCAAAGCCTATAAGGAGGACATGGAGAACCGCATGCTCCGCGTCCGCAACGAGGCGAAGATGAACATGCGGCGGTTCGTCGACGATGTCGCCTTCGTCGTCGGCAAGGAGTCGCGGGACCGGCTGAAGGGGGTTCAGCGCCAGATTCGCGATCACTACCGTGGCATCGCCAACCAGGCCACCCGCTCGCTCAACGAATCACTGCAGGCGACCCTGACGGCCGCGAAGCTCGAGGAGAACGAGCGCAACAGCAGGGTCGCCGAATTGGAACGGCAGCTCAACATCCTTGGCCAGGTGACCGACCACGCCAACAAGCTTGCGGTGGCCACGGGGGGGTCGGCCCCCCAGCCCGCGGGCAGGACCTAGCCCACCCAACCCCATCAGCGGTGTTGCGACCCGGTGAATAAGCTTGTTCACCGGACATGAGCACGAGCGATCAGGTGCGCGCGATCCTGGGCGGCACCATTGGGGCCTACAGGGCCGATCCGGCGTACCGTCAGCGCCCCGACGTGCACAACGAGCTGGACCGGATCGGCCGCCGGCTCAACCAGCCCATCCGCATCGCATTGGCCGGCACGCTGAAGGCAGGCAAGTCGACGCTGGTGAATGCGCTTGTCGGCGAGGACATTGCGCCGACCGACGCCACCGAGGCGACCCGCATCGTGACCTGGTTCCGAAACGGCCCGACGCCCAAGGTCACCGCGAACCACCGCGGTGGCAGACGGTCCAACGTGCCGATTGCCCGTAACGGCGGCCTGACGTTCGACTTCGCCACCCTCGATCCGGAGGATGTCGTCGACCTCGACGTCGAATGGCCCGCGGCCGAGCTGATCGACACCACGATCATCGACACCCCTGGTACGTCTTCGCTGTCGCGCGATGTCTCGCAGCGCACGCTGCAACTGCTGGTTCCCGACGACGGGGTTCCCCGCGTCGACGCGGTGGTGTTCCTGCTACGCACCCTGAACGCGGCAGATATCGCGCTGCTCAAGCAGATCGGCGAACTCGTCGGCGGGTCGGCGGGGGCGCTCGGCGTCATCGGGGTGGCCTCCCGTGCCGACGAGATCGGCGCGGGTCGTATCGACGCGATGCTGTCGGCAGGGGATGTGGCCAAGCGCTTCACCTCGGAAATGGACAAGACCGGCATCTGCCAGGCCGTCGTGCCGGTGTCCGGGCTGTTGGCGCTGACCGCCCGCACCCTGCGTCAGAGCGAGTTCGTCGCGCTGGAGAAGCTGGCCGGGGTGGAGCCCGCCGACCTGGCCAAGACGATGCTCTCGGTCGACCGGTTCGTCCGCGAGGACAGCGAGCTGCCGGTCGCCGCCGCCACCCGTGTGGCGCTGCTGAACCGGTTCGGCATGTTCGGTCTGCGGATCTCCATCGCGGTGTTGCGGACCGGCGTCACCGACTCGGTCGGCCTGGCCGACGAGCTGCTCGAGCGCAGCGGCCTCGTCGCGCTGCGCGATGTCATCGACCAGCAGTTCGCCCAGCGCTCGGATCTGCTGAAGGCACACACCGCGCTGTTGTCGCTGCGCCAGTTCGTGCAGACCAACCCGATCTATGCGACCCCCCACATCCTCGCCGACATCGACCCGTTGCTCGCCGACACGCACGCCTTCGAGGAGCTGCGACTGCTGAGCCAATTACGCTCGCGCCCAACGACATTGAACTCCGACGAGATGGTCTCGCTGCGCCGCATCATCGGCGGATCCGGCACCGACGCCGCCAGCAGGCTCGGCCTGCAGCCAGATGATCCGTACGACGGGCCCCGTGCCGCATTCGCCGCGGCTCAGCGATGGCGGCGCCGCGCCGACCATCCGCTCAACGACCCATTCACCACCCGCGCGTGCCGGGCCGCGGTGCGCAGCGCCGAGGCGATGGTCGCCGAATACGCCGCGCGCGGCCGCTGAGCGGCCCAGACTCGTGAGCCGCTGAGCGGCCCAGACTCGTGCGCCGCTAGCCTCCGGCCCCGGGAATCGGGATCTGGGGGATCTGCGGAATCTGTGGCACCTGCGGATTGCTCGGCGGCGGTGAGACCGTGACGGTGCTCGTGCTGGTGCTGATCGACGTGCTGATGCTGGGTTCGGTCGTCGTCGTCGTCGTTTCGGTCGACGGGGCCGTTGTCTCCGTGCTGGTGGACGGCGGCGAGGTCGTCTCCGTGACGGTCTGCGTAGGTGCGATCTCAGATGCGGATTCCGACGTCGACGTGGTCGTCGTCTCCGTGCTGCCCGACGAGTCATCCGACATCAGGCTCACCGACAACCACACGATGAGGGCGACAAGCAGCGCGATCAGCGCGCCGAATCCGATCAGCGCCGCAGGCTTGCGATACCAGGGCGTCGGAGGTTCGTACGGAGGCTCGCCCGGCTGCTGGCCGTAGCCGCCGTAGCCGCCGTAGTTGGCCGCGTACTGCGTGGGCTCACTGTCCGAGTAGTAGTTCGGGTCATCGGGTCCATTTCCAGCCACCGGCCCGATAGTAGGCGCTCAGCCGATCGGTCCCGGACCCAGTGTGCGAGTGATGTTGAAGCGCGGTCGGCGGGAAGTGGGGCCGCCGGGGTTGTCGTCCTGTTGGCGTTGGCGTGGCCGCGTGAACGGCGCGCTGCTGCTTTCGCTGCCGCTGGTGTCCGACGAGCCCGAGGTCGTCGGCGGTCCTGGCGGCCCGTTGATCTCGGTCGTGGACACCTGCGGGGTGCTGGTGATGGTCGGCGTCGTTGTCGTCGCGGAGGAGGCCGATTCCGCCGCGGTCGCCGAGAACGACGGCTCGACGAAGTCGGTTGGCCCGCCTGGCTCGTCCTGCCCCCCGCTCACGAACATCACCGCGGCGGCCAGAACGCCGATGACGGCGACGCCTGCTGCGCTGGCACCCACCACCGCCCGCGTCGAGTTGTGCCAGGGCTCGGACGGCTCGTCACCGCCGAACTCATCGACGAATTCGTCCTCGTCGAATCCGTCGTCAAGGTCGGCGCCTGCCACGGCCATCGATATTAAACCCCCGACCTGCGGTAACGCCGGGTCAGCGGAGCTGAGAAGCCACGTCGGCGGCGAACAGTTCCAGGTGATCGAGGTCCGAGGGGTCCAGAAGTTGCAGGTAGACCCGCTGCACGCCGATCTCGGCGAACGGGCCGAGCTTGTCGACGATCTCGTCGGGCGTGCCCACCAGGGGCGAATTGCCGCGCAGCTCGTCCACTTCCCGCCCGATCGCCGCGGCCCGCGTGGCCACCTGGGCGTCGTCGCGCCCGGCGCACACCACGAACGCCGCCGAATACGTCAGCGAGTCCGGGGCACGCCCGGCGTCGGCGAGTGCCGCACGGACGCGGTCGTAGCTGGCCTTGGCCACGTCCAGCGACATGAACGGGGCGTTGAACTCGGCGGCGAACCTCGCGGCCAGCGCGGGGGTCCGCTTGGCGCCCGCACCGCCGATGATGATCGGCGGGTGAGGCCGCTGGACGGGCTTGGGCAGCGCGGGCGAATCCACCACTGACTGGTGCCTGCCGGTGTAGTTGAACTTCTCACCGTCGGGCGTGGTCCACAGCCCGGTGATGATGTCCAGCTGCTCGCCAAGCCGCTCGAACCGTTCGCCGAGCGGCGGGAACGGGATCGCGTACGCCTTGTGCTCGGCCTCGAACCAGCCTGCGCCGAGGCCCAGTTCCACACGGCCGCCGCTCATCTCGTCCACTTGGGCCACCGATATCGCCAACGGGCCCGGGTAGCGGAAGGTGGCCGACGTCACCATTGTGCCGAGCCGGATCGAGGCCGTCTCGCGGGCGATTCCCGCCAGTGTGACCCACGAGTCGGTGGGCCCGGGAAGGCCGTCGCCGCTCATCGCCACGTAGTGGTCGGATCGGAAGAAGGCCGAGTAGCCCTGTGCCTCCGCGGCTTTGGCGACGGCTAGCTGGTCGGCGTAGGTGGCGCCTTGCTGGGGTTCGACGAATACACGAAAGTCCACGAGAAAGAGCCTAGAGGCGGGCGCTGTGCCCGCTCGACGTCACTGCCAGCTGAGGTCTGCGTCCAGAGGTTGATCGTGGTCATCACGCTGGTCCGCCGAGCGGGTATCGATTGTGACTTCCTGCCAATAGGTCGGGCTGTAGAGATGAATGTCGTCGCCGCTGTTGACCCTCAGCACACCGCTGGGGAGCACCTGATAGGTAACGTCGTCGGAGAACTCGTCGTCCTCGTCGTGGCCGCGGAATTGTATCCACATCTTCATGATTGCGATCAGTCCTCGTCGTCGTCCTCGATGATGTGCATCGCGGCTTCCTCAGCGGACGCCGCGCCTCCGCAGATGCCGACATCATCGGCGACCAGTTCGGCCTCGGTGTCTTCGCCGAATCCCATGTCGGGGGCGATCAGGCGACCCGCCCGCATGCGACCGACCTCGCGGTGCTCGGGGAACTCGGTTTGGCGCTCGGCCTCGTCGGCGCTCTGCTGCTCATCGCCGTCGGCGGTGTAAACCCGCGACGCCGGGTCCCGTTCTTCCTCTGCCAGAAGCTGATCCATGGTTTCCGACGACCCGTATGCATCGGGCCCGTATGGCTGCTCGGGCGGTGAATAGCCCTCGTCGAGCATGTCGTCGACGCCACGGTCGACCAAGGAGTCCTCGGGCTGGAGTTGGCTCATAGAGCCGATACTCGACGCGACGAGCTTCTTGAGGTAGGGCCGTTCGGCCCTCGAGCCGGCGACGTTAGTAGGTTTCGACCTTCTCGATGCTGACGAACATCCCGTGCTTGGTCTGTTGGTTGGTGAACCGGGTGCCGTCGCTGGTCGCCACGATCGTCCAACCGACCGCGCTGTACGTGCGGTAGTCGATCGTCACGGCAGGGATGTCGCCGATGTTGCCGACGATCCAACCCACGGTGCCGTCGGCGGACAGGTTCACGCCGTTGGCCCGTACGCCGTCCTGCATCGGGCTGTTGGTGAACGGTGCCTCACAGCCGACCGACTGCTCATCGAGCTGGCAGCGGGTCTGGCCCGACGTGGTTTCGATGAAGACGTAGCCCGACTCGTCGGGCGGGAGCACCTCCGCGGCGGGCGGCGACACCGGTCCCGACGGCGCGATTTTCGTCGGTGGCGCCGCGGTCGGCCTGCTCGTGCTGGGCCGCGATGTCGGAAAGCTCGGCTCGCCTGCGCCGCTGGTAGGCGTAACGGGCATGCCCTGGACATCGGGCCGACACCCCGCGACCAGCGCGCACGCCGCCACTACACACGCCAGAACCGTCAGGGACTTCATCCATGACAAGGCTACTTAGCCGCAGGTCCCGAGCCCGACAGTGACGCGCCGACGATGGCCGGGAACAAACCGCGGACAACCGCCGTTGACCAATTCGACAAGTTGAGTCGATCAGGCTCAAGTCTGGCTTGACACGGACGTGTCGGAAGTAGCAGGCTTGAGCGCGGTCCACTCAGACCCCAACAAAAGCTATACAGGAGGAACACCATGGCTCGTGCGGTCGGAATCGACCTCGGGACCACCAACTCCGTCGTCGCGGTACTGGAGGGTGGCGACCCCGTTGTCGTCGCCAACTCCGAGGGCTCCCGCACCACCCCGTCGGTCGTCGCGTTCGCGCGCAACGGTGAGGTGCTCGTCGGCCAGCCCGCCAAGAACCAGGCGGTGACCAACGTCGACCGGACCATCCGTTCGGTGAAGCGACAGATCGGCACCGACTGGTCGATCGAGATCGACGACAAGAAGTACACGGCGCAGGAGATCAGCGCCCGCATTTTGATGAAGCTGAAGCGCGACGCCGAGGCCTACCTCGGCGAGGACATCACCGACGCGGTGATCACCACGCCGGCGTACTTCAACGACGCCCAGCGGCAGGCCACCAAGGAGGCCGGCCAGATCGCCGGGCTCAACGTGCTGCGCATCGTCAACGAACCGACCGCTGCCGCGCTGGCCTACGGGCTGGACAAGGGCGAGAAGGAACAGACCATCCTGGTCTTCGACCTGGGCGGCGGCACCTTCGACGTCTCGCTGCTGGAAATCGGCGAGGGCGTCGTGGAAGTTCGCGCCACCTCCGGGGACAACCACCTCGGTGGCGACGACTGGGACGACCGGATCGTCGAGTGGCTCGTCGACAAGTTCAAGGCTTCTGCGGGCATCGACCTGACCAAGGACAAGATGGCCATGCAGCGGCTCCGTGAGGCCGCGGAGAAGGCCAAGATCGAACTCAGCTCGAGCCAGAGCACGTCGATCAACCTGCCCTACATCACCGTGGACGCGGACAAGAACCCGCTGTTCCTCGACGAGCAGCTCAGCCGGGCCGAGTTCCAGAAGATCACGCAGGACCTCCTGGACCGGACCCGGCAGCCGTTCAAGTCGGTGATCGCCGACGCGGGCATCGCGGTGTCCGACATCGACCATGTGGTGCTGGTGGGTGGTTCCACCCGCATGCCCGCGGTGGCCGATCTGGTCAAGGAGCTCACCGGCGGCCAGGAGCCCAACAAGGGTGTCAACCCCGACGAGGTGGTGGCCGTTGGTGCCGCGCTGCAGGCGGGTGTTCTCAAGGGTGAGGTGAAAGACGTTCTGCTGCTTGACGTCACCCCGCTGAGCCTCGGCATCGAGACCAAGGGCGGCGTGATGACCAAGCTCATCGAGCGCAACACCACGATCCCGACCAAGCGGTCGGAGACCTTCACCACCGCCGACGACAACCAGCCGTCGGTGCAGATCCAGGTCTTCCAGGGTGAGCGCGAAATCGCTTCGCACAACAAGCTGCTCGGCAGCTTCGAGCTGACCGGCATCCCGCCCGCCCCGCGCGGCGTCCCGCAGATCGAGGTCACCTTCGACATCGACGCCAACGGCATCGTGCACGTCACGGCCAAGGACAAGGGCACCGGCAAGGAGAACACGATCAAGATCCAGGAAGGCTCCGGCCTTTCCAAGGAGGAGATCGACCGGATGATCAAGGATGCCGAGGCGCACGCCGACGAAGATCGCCAGCGTCGCGAGGAGGCCGACGTCCGCAACCAGGCCGAGTCGCTGGTCTACCAGACGGAGAAGTTCGTCAAGGAGCAGCACGAAGCCGAGGGCGGCTCGAAGGTTCCCGAGGACACCTTGAGCAAGGTCGACGCGGCCATCACGGAAGCGAAGACGGCGCTGAACGGAACCGACATCTCCGCGATCAAGTCCGCGATGGAGAAACTGGGACAGGAGTCCCAGGGTCTGGGCCAGGCGATCTACGAGGCCACGCAGGCCGAGCAGGCCGCAGGCGCGGGCGCACCCGGTGATAGCGGTCCGTCGGACGACGATGTCGTCGACGCCGAGGTTGTCGAGGATGACCAGGAGAACAAGTGAGTTCCAACGATCCGCACGAGCCGGTGACCGTCACCGACAAACGGCGTGTCGACCCGGAAACCGGTGAAATTCGCGAGCGTGCGACCGGGCCGGCCCCCAGTGGGCCGGCACCGGAGCCGTTCGCAGGGGAGACACCCGAAGAGGCGGGCAAGGCCGCTGAACTGCTCGCTGACCTGCAGCGGGTGCAGGCCGACTTCTCCAATTACCGCAAGCGCGCGCTCAGGGACCAACAGCTCCTTGCCGACCGCGCCAAGGCGGGCGTCATCTCCCAGCTGCTCGGCGTTCTCGACGACCTCGACCGCGCCCGTAGCCACGGGGACCTCGAGTCCGGCCCGCTGAAGTCGGTAGCCGACAAACTCGTGACCGCGCTTGAGGGGCTTGGCCTTTCGGGCTTCGGCGAGGAGGGCGACGAGTTCGACCCCGCGCTGCACGAGGCCGTCCAGCACGAGGGCGACGGGACCCATCCCGTCGTCGGCAACGTGATGCGGCGCGGCTACAAGGTCGGCGAACAGGTGGTGCGCCACGCCATGGTCGGAGTGGTGGACACGGTCCCCGACGCCGGTGAAACGGCCGACAAGCCCGACACCGCGCCCGAGAAGGACGCAGAATCAATCCAGCAGGACAACTAGACAGGTAGGGAGGTGACGCGAAATGGCCCAGCGTGAATGGGTCGAAAAGGACTTCTACAAGGAGCTCGGCGTCTCCTCTGACGCCAGCGCCAAAGAGATCAAGGGGGCGTACCGCAAGCTCGCTTCCGAGTTGCATCCCGACAAGAATCCTGCCGGTGCCGATCGGTTCAAGGCCGTGTCCGAGGCCTACAGCGTGCTGTCCGACGAGGCCAAACGCAAGGAATACGACGAAACCCGAAGGCTTTTCGCCAACGGCGGCTTCGGTCGCGGCCGGTTCACCGGCGGCGGTGGCGGCAATTTCGGCGGGTTCGGCGGGGACGGTGCCGAGTTCAACTTGAACGACCTGTTCGATGCCGCAGGCCAGACCGGCGGCGCGAACATCGGCGACCTGTTCGGCGGATTGTTCGGCCGCGGCGCACAGCAGCCGCGACCCAGCAGGCCGCGGCGCGGCAACGACCTGGAGACCGAGACCGAGCTGTCCTTCATGGAGGCCACCAGGGGTGTGGCCATGCCGCTGCGGCTGACCAGCCCGGCCCCGTGCACGAACTGTCATGGCAGTGGCGCGCGTCCCGGCACCAGCCCGAAGGTGTGCCCGAACTGCAACGGCGCGGGCGTCATCAACCGGAACCAGGGTGCGTTCGGCTTCTCCGAACCGTGCACCGAGTGCCGCGGCAGCGGCTCGATCATCGAGCACCCCTGCGACGAGTGCAAAGGCACGGGCGTCACCACCCGCACCCGCACGATCAATGTGCGAATCCCACCCGGCGTCGAGGATGGACAGCGGATCCGGCTCGCCGGACAAGGTGAAGCCGGGCTACGCGGTGCGCCGTCGGGCGATCTGTTCGTGACCGTGCATGTGAAGCCGGACAAGGTGTTCGCGCGCGACGGCAACGACCTCACCGTTACGGTGCCTGTCAGCTTCAGCGAACTCGCCCTTGGCACAACGCTTTCGGTGCCGACGCTGGAAGGAAAGGTCGGGGTTCGGGTGCCGAAGGGCACGTCGGACGGCCGCATCCTCCGCGTGCGCGGCCGAGGCGTGCCCAAGCGCTCCGGCGGACACGGCGACCTGTTGGTCACCGTGAAGGTCGCGGTGCCGCCCCAGCTCGAGGGTGAGGCGGCAGAAGCGCTGGAGACCTACGCGAAGGCCGAGCGGGCCAGCGGGTTCGATCCGCGGGCGGGTTGGGCAGGTGCGTGATGGCCGGAAAGCGTTCCGACGATCGGGAATCGGCGAGGACCTTTCTGATCAGCGTGGCCGCCGAGCTGGCGGGTATGCACGCGCAGACGCTGCGGACATACGACCGGCTCGGCCTGGTCAGCCCGCAACGTAGCTCGGGCGGGGGACGCCGCTATTCACAGCGCGACGTCGACCTGCTCCGCGAGGTGCAACGGCTGTCCCAGGACGAGGGCGTCAATCTGGCAGGCATCAAGCGCATCATCGAGCTGACCAACCAGGTCGAGGCGCTGCAGTCCCGCTTGTCCGAGATGGCCGACGAGCTGGACCGGCTGCGCGCCAAGAAGAGTCGCGATATCGCGGTTGTGCCCAAGAGCACGGCGCTGGTGGTCTGGCAGCCTCGCACCAAGCGTTAGGCCGCGGCGATCGGGATCAACCTAGTTGTTTGTCGGTGGTGGTTGGGGTTGGAATGGTTGATACCACCACCAGTCGGCGCGTTCGCCGCTGGAGCCGTGGCAGGGTTTTACGGCGGGTGGGGGTTTCGTGGGTGGGCGCGCGAGCGAACCTGCACTGAGTTCGTCGGCCGGCGCTGTCGGTGACGATCGAGATTGTCTGCGGATCCGGTGATGGTGATGATGCCTCGATGGTGCAGCCGGTGGTGATACGGGCAGACCAGTACCAGGTTGGCCAGCTCGGTTTCGCCGCCGTCTTCCCAGTGCCGGATGTGGTGGGCGTGCAAACCGCGGGTGGCCCCGCAGCCGGGCACCGCACACGTGGGATGGCGGTGCTCCAGGGCGCGGCGAAGCCGGCGGTTGATCAGCCGGGTCGCTCGGCCGGCGCCGATGACCTGGCCGTCGCGGTGGAACCAGACTTCGCAGGTGGCATCACAGGTCAGGTAGCGGCGTTCGGCCTCGGCAGCAGCGGACCTAGATGCAGCGCCGCGGCGCGCTGCTCAACGTCGACGTGGACCACCACCGTGGTGTGGTGCCCGTGTGGCCGGCGGGCCGCCTCGGCGTCCCAGCCGGCCTCGACCAGCCGCATGAATGCGTCGACGGTATTGGGCATCGGGGGCCGCTGTTCTGACTCGCGATCGTTGTTGTCGCGATTGTTGTTGTCGTGGTCGCGTTTCCATTCGGCGATCATCGCGTCGTGGTGGGAGGCCAGGCCTGCGTCGAATTTCGCGGCGTCGAGGTGGGGGAGTTTGATCCGCCAGTAGGTGAACTGCTCGTCGGCGGTCTTGGTGATCGAGCCCTGCGGTTCACCCTGTGGTTCGGGCGCAGGGTCGGGGTCGGGTCGCGGTTCCAACTTGACCGCGGTGCGCAGCTGGTGGACCGAGGCGTGGCGCGCCAACTCCGCATAATGCTCATCGGATCCCTGGCCCGCCCGCGCGGCGATGACCCCGACCTGATCCAGCGACAGCCGGCCCTCGCGCATGCCCTGCGCGCAGCGGGGAAACTCCTCCAGCCGGGCTGCCACGGCGGCGATCGTGGTGGCGTTTGCCGTCGACGAGCCGGTCTTCCAGGCCACCAACGCCGCGACCGACCGCGCGCCGGTGGCGCCCCACAGCTCGTCGCGATCCACCTCGGCCACGATCTCCACGATGCGCGCGTCAATCGCGTTGCGCTGACCGGTCAGCTCCGCCAACTCGTCGAACAGCACCTCGAGGCGCTGGTCAGGACGCACTGCCGTGACGCCAGAGGATGCGGTCGAGACCATGACGTCATCATCACATCCAGGTACGACAAGTCTTGGCCAAGGCTTTCAGACTATTTTGATCGAAAAGCGCAGCGTCTCCGGCTTACCCGCAGCGGACCGGTAGTCCCCGCGGCTCAGCGCGTCGGTCTGGGCGGCCATCGGCTCGATGGCGACCAGGTCTTCTCCCGGCGGAGCGAACAACTGCGCTGCGGGATAACCCTTTTCGAAGGTGACTTCGATCCGGCGGTTGCCGCCTTCGAGTGTGAACACGGCGCCCTCGCGCACACCGTCGAACCCGTCGTCGTATGCAACGTTCGCGAGCGGTCTTGTGCCGCCGTCCCAGTCCTCGGACTTTCCGGTCGGCAGACCACGGTCGTCGACCGGCAGCCGTCGCAGGCTGGGAGTGGTGAGTGTCCACTCCTCGCGCGGCACACCCGGAATCTGGAAGTAGGGGTGGTAGCCAAAGCACAGCGGCACCGACGCCGCCGTCGTCGGCATGACCGTCGTCGCGATGGTCAGCGTGCGGTCCCACAGCGTGATCTCCTGAGTCAACACGTGCGGGAAGGGGAACGACGCCAGCAGACGCGGCGTGCCGCCGTAGTCCAAGACGGCCGTCAACATGTTGTCCGACACGGCAGAGACCAGCCAGCCGGGATAGGCCGCCAGCACCCCGTGAATGGGAAAGCCGTTTTCGTCGCCGCGAACGCCGCCGGTGCCCATGGTCAACGACACGACGGCGCCGTCGATCCCATAGCTGTTGGCGCTCAGGCGGTTTGCCCATGGATAGAGGATCGGAATTCCCATGGTTTTGCCGTTCGTGACGTAGGCGTCCAGCCCGCGGCGCTGACCGAGGAACTCGACTCCGTCGTCGGCGAGCGAGGTGCAGATCATCCCGGCGACCGGCACGTACGTCGCGGTCAGCGACGACGACGGGTCGCGAAGAGTCACGGACTCGAATTCCGGCATGGACGCGATCCTGCCACGCAGAGTGTTCAGCCGGGTAGGGGATCGTGCTGGATGCGTTCGGGCGGAGCGCCTTTGGCGACCAACGCCTCCTTCGTCGCGGCCACCATGTTCGGTCCACCGCACACCAGGATCTGTCGGTCGCTCCAGTTCCCGTACTTGGTCACCACCTCCGGCAGCTTGCCCGTCTGGCGCACATGAAGTCCGCGTGGTGGCTGCACGTCGGGGTAGTCGGCGGCCCACGACGGGTCCTTAGGGAACTCTGAAACCGGGGACACCGAGAGCCAGGGATTGTGGGCCGCGATCTGCCACAGGGTGCGCAGGTCGTACAGCTCGCAGGGGTAACGAGCGCCGAAGAACAGATGCACCCTCGGGTTCACGCCCCACTGGGTGAGATCCATGATCAGTGCCCGCAGCGGTGCCAGCCCGGTGCTGCCCGCGACCATCAGCACGTCGCCGCCATCCCGGTCGATCTGCATGCCGCCGTGCGGATTCGACAGCCGCCACCGGTCGCCGGGCTGGGTTTCGGCGACGATGGTGGGGCTGACCATTCCGCCGGTGACCGAGCGGACGTGGAACTCGATGGCCCCGCTGGGGTCGGGGGGCATGGCGGGGCTGAGGTAGCGCCAGCGGCGGGGCCATTGCGGCACCTGAACGGTGACGTACTGGCCTGCGAAGTAGGCCAGCGGCTGGTCCAGCTGGAGCCGAACCACCGAGATATCGCGGGACACCCGGTTCAGCTCGACGACGGTGCCGTCGCAGAACGGAGGTCCCTGCTCGGCGTCTGCGGCGCCGCGCATGACGCCGATGAACAGTTCAAGGGCCGCGCGCGCGGTGTCGTCGAGCTTGTCATCCCAGTTCTCGCTCAACTGGCTGCGCAGCGTCGTGTAGAGCGCCTCGTGCATGCTGAAGTAGTGGCTCTGCACCACACCGTATTTGCGATGATCGCGGCCCAGCTGAGCCAAGAAGGCGACGGGCTCCTCGGCCCTCTGGTCGACGAGCTCTCCGAACAGCCATGCCAGGGCCTTGCTGAACACGGTGTACTGGCTGCCGAGATCGGGCGGGAACAGGTCACGCACCGCCATGTCGATGGCGAACCACTTGGTGTAGAACCGGCGGATCAGGTCCTCGCCCCCGAGGCGCGGGTCGACCGCGTCGCGCAGCATCCGCAGCCCGTCGCGGTCATCGAGTCCCACGCCGCTTGAGTTTAGGTGACTTGAGCCCGCGCCCTAGGTGAGCACTTTTTAGCCCTTACGCACCGCGGCAATGACGATCAATGCGGCTCCCGCAATCGCCCAGCAGCTCAGCACGACGATCGCCATCGTCGAACCCGAACCGCCGAAGAACGCCGTCGAACGCAGCAGCGTGGCGTTCGCCCCCTGCGGCAACCACTGACCAACGGCGCCCCATCCGCTGGGCAGGAGCTCGGGCGCGCTCGTCAACCCCGACAGCGGATTTCCCAGCAACAGCGCAAGCAGCGCGCCTGCGGCCAGGCCGACGCGGCCGAACAGCGAGCCGAGGCCCAGCATGGACAGCCCGGAGGCGAGTGCGCCGAGCGCAAGACCGCCAGCAACGCCCCAGAAGTTCGCGTCGATCGAGCCGAGCACGTAGCGCAGCAGAACGGCGATCGACCAGCCTGCCAGCCCAGCGAACACCACCGCGGCCGCGAACCGGGTCCACACCTCGCGCCGCAGCACGAGCACGAGCGCGATCGCGGGCAGAAGACCGGCCAGCGTGATGGGCAGCGCGGACGCCGCCAGACCGGCGCCGCGTGGGTCGTCGGCGGTCGGCGGGGCGACGTCTTCGGTCCGCAGCGCAACCCCGGCATGTTGGGCGATGCCGTTGCCGACCTGGCTCAGCAGCTGGGCGACGGTCGGGCTGGCGCCGGTGGCGATCAGCAACGTGCGGCCGTCGGGCCGCAAGGAGATGCCGCCGTAGACGTCGCGGTTGCGGATGGCATCGCGCAGCGCCGCCTCGCCGGGGTAGTAGGTGATCTCGAAGGCGCCGGGCGCGTTCTGCTCGAGCATGTCGGCGACCTGACCGCTTGCCGCCTGCGGACCCGCCGCGCCGATCGGCACATCGTGTGGCTTCGACCGCGCCGCTGGCAGAGCGAAGGCTATCGCGACGATCGAGATCACCACGGCCAGCACCAGGACGACGCCCGTCGCGCGCAGAGCGGCGGGGGGCTCATGGGTCGGGGCGGCGTGATGGGTGTAGGTGGGCAGCGACTCCGTTGTCATTGCTCTCTCCTTTTTCATCCGACGTTGAATTTTCTCTCAGCGGCGAGCGTATCTCTGGCGCGGCTGAATTTCAACACGTATTGAAATGATATCGTCGGCATATGGCTCCACCAGCGAAGACGACGCGCCGCCGCCGCGGCAGGCGGCAGGGTGAGCCGGTGTCACGCGACGCGGTGCTCCGTGCGGCCAAGGAGCGGTTCGCGGTGGAGGGTTACGAGAAGGCGACGTTGCGCGCGATCGCCAACGACGCCCATGTCGACCCGTCGATGGTTCTCTACCTCTTCGGCTCCAAGGCCGAACTCTTCCGGGAGTCGCTGCGGCTGATCATCGACGCCGACGTGCTGGCCGCCGCACTCTCCGACGGCGATGGCGACATCGGCACCCGGATGGTGCGCACGTACCTGGGCATCTGGGAGCACAAGGACACCGCGGCCAGCATGGTCGCGATGCTGCAGTCGGCCACGTCGAACTCCGACGCGCACGAAGCGTTCCGTGCCTTCATGCAGAGCTATGTGCTCACCGCGGTGTCCGGCGCCCTCGGTGGCGGCGAGCAGGCGCGGCTGCGGGCGCTGCTGGCGGCGACCAACCTGGTCGGGACGGCGATCCTGCGCTATGTCATGCGGGTGCCGCCGCTGGCCACGCTGCCTGCCGATGACGTCGTCCGATTGATCGCGCCGTCGGTGACCCGCTATCTGACCGCGTCAGCGGAGGAGCTGGGTCTGCCCGAGCTATAGACCGTGAATTCCCTTGTACAGCACCAGAAGACCGATGACGATCAGAATGACGGCGACGAGCGTGGCGTGCTGGCGTTCCATCCAGTCCTTCAGCCGGGTCAACGGCTCGTCGAGGCGGTCTCCGGCCACCGCATAGGCGAGGATGGGGATCGCCACCGTCGAGCTGGCGAACAGGACGTACCAGGCTTCGGCACCCCATACCGCAGGGGAGCGGAGCCCGGCAGAGCCAATGGCCAAACCCGCTGCGGCACAGATGAAGAGCACCTTCGGGTTGATGACTGTCAACGCTGCGGCGGCAAGGCACGCACGCAGCGGCGTGAACTTGCTCATGCTGTTCATCCAGCCCGGGGTGTGCGCGGACCGCTTGCGGGTGAACCAGCGGTAGAGACCGAAGACGATCAGCGCCGCGCCGATCACGATGCGCGCCCACGACGCCCAACTCGGTGGCTTGTCCCTCAGCCCGCCTGCCAGGCTGGACACCTCGACGAAGATCGTCGTCAACACCGCCAGCCCGAACAGCCAGCCGGCCAGAAACGCCAGACCTGTCGGCCTGGGACGCGGCGTGTGCAGCACCAGCACGGCCGGGATGATCGACAATGGCGACAGCGCGACGACTAGCGCAAGCGGAATGAGCTCGGTCAGGACCGATCCCCAATTACCCGACATTGACGGCCCTTTCGTCGCACTACCGAGGAGAAGGTAGCAAGGCGGAACGTCCGCGGCGGCAATTGTGTGCGTTTACCATTTGCCGTTGTCCTGGTTCACCACGACGGCCGGCTCGATTGCTCGTTTGCCGTCGCACAAGCTAGCGGCCTGACATACTCACCGCCCATGACGCTATCCCCGATGGCCAGATGCGCGGCGGTGGTCGCTTTGGCGGCCGTTCCCGCAGCCGTTCTCACTGTCGCGCCGCAGGCGACAGCGCTGGCGGACAACTGTTCCGATGCCGCGTCCAACCTTCCGCTTGCGCTTGACTCCGGTGCTTGCGCCGATGTGCTCGCGCAGGAGAGGCGCTGGCTGACGGCGATCACCGAGGGCGACCGCGCGACCGTGGAATCCATTCTGGCGCCGAGCTTCAAGCACATCGACTCCAACGGCATGCAACTTGACCGGGCGCAGGAGATCGTCGGCATCGAGAAGGTGCCGTTCACGATGAACCCGTCCGAGCAGCTCATCGACATCGCGGGCGACACCGCGGTCATTCACGGCGTGAACACCCTCATCGACGGCGGAAACGTGACCGCACGCGAGCGCTTCACCGATGTCTTCGTGCTGCAGAACGGCCGTTGGATCGCGCTTTCCGCCCAGGAGACCACGCTCGGCTAATTCGTTCCAGCTGATTTGCCACGGACGTAACTTCCGAAATGTAGTGTTTTTGCTGCATTCTTAACGACTTCCTGAATAGGGGGCGCTATGCGCCGTCTTCGCACCCGGCCGGTTCTCGTCATCGCGCTGACCGTCGTCATCTCGATGACCGCCATGTTGACCGCCTGCAGTGGGGACACGAGGGCGCCTGCGCCACAGGCCGGTGTCAACGCAGGCCCCGACGGAAAGCCTGCGCCGTTCAGGGAGCCGGTCCGGCTGTCGAGCAAGGACGGGGTGCTCGAGGTGCGGCTGTCGGCGCACCAGAGCACCGTCAACCTCGACACCGTGAAAGAGCCCGTCACCAACTTCCTCACCTACGGCTATGACCTCGTCAAGGGCACCAGCTCGGACGGCTCGACCAAGGGCGACAACATCTATCCGGGGCCGACCCTGCGTGTGGAACCCGGCGAGAAGCTGATCGTGCACTACGACAACGACCTTGCGAACCTGACCATCCAGGACTTCTACGACCCGGCCTTCACCCCGAAGGACGGCGAAGTACCCATTTACCCGCCCACCCTCAAAGAATCGCCGCTGAACCTGCACACCCACGGCCTGCACATCAGCCCGTCGGGCAATGCCGACAACGTTCTGCTGTCGATCCCTGCCGGGCTGGGCAATACCTACACCTACGACGTTCCCAAGACGATGCCGAACGGGCTGTACTGGTACCACAGTCACCGCCACACGATGACGTCGCAGCAGACCTACTTCGGCCTTGCCGGCCTGCTGGAGATCGGGCGGCCCGACGGCAATCTGCCACTCGTCACGAAGAACAACATTCCCGTGCGCGACATGGCGATTCAATACAACTTCGTGTTCGACCGAAACGGCAAGGGCCATCAGCTCAACAACTACAGCTGGCCGCAGTTCGTGAGCACACTGAAACCACCCGAGGGTTCACAGCTGGCGGACGGCACCTATCAGCCGAGCCTGGCCCCGGTGAACATCGCCGACACCGCCGTCGGCGCCCAGTACCTCACGCCCTGGTGGGCCGGCCCGCTGTCGCCACACAACAACCGCGGCCAGACCCAGTTCATCCCGTCGAATCTCATGTCCTTCGACAGCCCGACGAAGAAGGTCGCCGAGAATCCGGCGCTGCCGGAGAACGAGCGCGACGTGCAGTTCACCGTCAACGGCCAGTTCCAGCCGGAGCTGAAGATCAAGCCGGGCCAGACGGAGATCTGGGCGGTGGCCAACATCAGCGACATCGCCTACATGACACTGCAGTTGACCGAGACCGCCACCGGCAACCATCCGAAGTTCTCGATCGTCGGCCAGGACGGCAACCCCTACACGCGGGTAGGGCTACCCGTCTACGGTGACGGCACGACGCTCAGCATTCCACCAGGCTCGCGGTACGCGATCGCGGTCACGATGCCACCCGAAGGCGACCTGGTTCTGGAGTTCCCGCCAGATCCCCATGCCAAGCCGATCGTGAATCCCGGTGTGCTGTATACGAACAACGGCACGAAGAATGCACCCGCTGTGCTCGGCACTCTTACCGTGGATCCGAAGTACCTCGCCTTCGGCGATGGCTTCTTCGTGTTCCCGACACAGACCCTGATTCGCGCCACGCCGGACACCAGCGGACAGGGGCAGACGACGGTGTTCGAGCCGGGCCAGAATCTCGACGCGTACACCTCCTTCGTGGACACGTCGGTGATGACACCCGCTGTCAAGCGGGCGCTGACGATCACCGACGGAATCGGCACCGACAAGGCCAGCAACAACGACCCCAAGGCCGTCGTCTACATGTTCGACGACAACACCTTCCCGAACATCCCGCTCATCCAGCCACGGCTCAACTCGGTGGAGGAGTGGCTGATCACGAACTTCAACAACGACGCCCACCCGATGCACATCCATGTCAACGACTTCCAGGTGATGGCGATCGACGACCCGACGAGGGGCAAGACGGGTGTTCAGCCGTGGGGGCTGGACAACGTCAACGTTCCCGCACCGATCTTCGACGACCGGCATGTCGTGAGCACCCCCTCGTCCTTGACGATCCGTCAGGAGTTCCTGGAGTACGCGGGCACGTATGTGATCCACTGCCACCGCCTCAACCACGAGGACAACGGCCTGATGGCTCTCATCAACGTCATACCCGAGGTGTCGACGTACGCGGTGGCGGTACCGGGATCAAACGGCAAGCCGGCCACGGTGCAGGTGCGGGATGCCAACGGCGACAAGGTCCTCCAGACGGTTACCCCGTTCCCGGACTTCGAGGGCACGCCGTCGGTGGCGATGGTGGACGTCAACGGCGACATGATCCTCGACCTGGTTGTCGGCACGGGCAAGGGAGCGTCTCCGGAGGTGGTCGCCTACGACGGTAACGACACCGTCGACGGCCTGTTCAAGACCGAGCTGACCCGGTTCGCCCCGTTCGACTCCGGGTTCACCGGCGGGGTGACCGTCGCGGGCGCCGACATCGACGGAAACGCCATGGCCGACAACATCATCGTCGGCTCGGGACCGGGCATGGAATCGCAGGTGAAGGTCTTCTCGTCGACCCTGCCGTCCGAGGCGGGCAAGGAACCCGACGTCTTCTCCACCTTCACGCCGTATCCCGGGTCGCAGTCCGGCGTCGTGCTGGCGACAGGCATGATCGAGGCCGGGTCGGGCAGGGAGAGCGTCGTCACGGCGCCTGGACCCGGTGATGCGCCGCTGGTCAAGTCGTTCCGGTGGGACCTGTTCAACCCGACGGCAAGGGCGCAGGCGAATGGCACCGCGACGCAGGGACATTCGAGCAAGCCGAATGAGCCGCGGATGACGACGCAGTTCATGGCGTACGACGAGAGCTACAAGGGCGGCGTCTCGCTGTCGACAGGATGGGTCGCAGGTGCCGAGGGCGGTGCCAAGAGCATCGTCACCGGACAACTCGCGGGTGATGGCACGGTGCGTGTCTGGTCGAACGGGTCGCGGCTCGACGGACAGCCTGCCATCTACCTCGACAACCCGAACCATCATGAGGAGAACGTGAAATACGCCCAGATCGCGTCCTTCGCACCATTCCCCGGCGCCAACCCCGGCGTCACGGTGGCCACCACCAGCACGGTCTACGGCGCCGACCTCCTGGTAGCGGGGATGACGCCCGGCGGTCAGGAAGTCCGCAAGTACACCTTCGAGCGACCGACGCCGGACGCCAAGACCGTCGCGCCGAAGCAGGTCGCGGCCCTTCCGGTGATTCCGGGACTCGGCGGTGCAGCGCCGCTGGCAGGCCGCTAGGGCAGGTGCCAGATCACCCTGGTCGCCAGGTAGAACACCGCTGCCCAGAACGCCAGGGCGGCGACGGCCATACCGATCCCTCGCCAATTACTTTTGACCGCAGGCACATTCGGGGGAGGTCGTAGCCAGCGCTTCAAGAGCGGATTGACGTAATACGGCATCGTCAGGAATGTCATGGCAAAGCTGGAGCACAGGTTCCCGACGAGCAGGTTCAGCCACAGCGGCATTTTCAACGGCCACAACATCAACGACAGGAACACGACCGTCGGGTAGAGGCCCACCCACACCGCGATGGAGGTCTTGACGTCGGACGGTGGAGGTGCCTCATGCCCGTGCTCGTCGAAGGCGAACCAGCTGCCGAACGAGTTGTCGATGGTGCGGGACTTGAAGTCGGCGAACTTCTCGCCTTCGGCCAGAAGCTGCCTGCGCTCGTCGGAGACCAGCCACCGGTCCAGGTCGGCGGCGCTGTCGTAGCGATACAGTGCGGTCCACTCCTCCTGCACGCCGGGAACCGGGCGGAACAACTCTGTCCCGCGGAAGCCGGGAAACGTGCTCTCCGCTAACCGAAGCCGCTCCTGCCAGGCCATGAACTCGTGTTCGTCCTCGGCTGTTACGCGGTGGCTGACTGCGACAGTGACCAAGGGGTCGGGGTTTCGTGATCCGCCGCCGAGAACCTGCTGGGTGCCGGGGCCGTCGAAGAACTCCTGCCCGGCGGCCAGCCGCTCCTGACGGGTCACGCTGTTCAGCCATGCCATGACATGAGGGATGGAGTCGAAGCGGTAGACCACCACCCACTCCGGTTGCACGGCGGTCGGTGGATTGATCTCGGCCCCAAGGAAGCCCGGGTATCTGGATGCCTCGCGGTTGAGGTCCTTCTGCCAGTCCTCGTAGGCCCGCTCGGAGCCGGCGCGGATCCTCTGCCCGATGATGATGGTGGCCGCGGTGTCGGTGGGGTTCTTGGTGTCCATCAGCTGCCGATCAGTTCGCGGGGATCAACAGGAACTTCGGAGAGCCTGCGGTAGATCCGCTCGGGTGTCAGCGGCAACTCACGGTAGCGGACGCCGGTGGCGTCCTGCAGCGCGTTGGCCAGCGCAGGGGCCACCGGGTTGACGTTCGACTCCGCAATTCCCTTGGCTCCCATCGGCCCGACCGAATCGGCCGACTCGACGATCAGCACCTCGGTGCGAGGGATGTCGGCGTAGGTGGGGATGCGGTAGTTACGCAGGTTGGGGTTGACCATCACGCCGTTGTCGTCGACGTGGAAGTTCTCGGTGAGCGCGAAGCCTATCGCCTGGGCCACCCCGCCCTCGATCTGTCCGCGCACCTGCGCCGGGTTGATCACGACACCCGCATCGGCGGCATGAACGCTGTAAAGGATGCGGATCTCGCCGGTGATCCGGTGCACGGCGATGCGAAAGCCGTGCGCATTCGATGTCACGCTGCGCGGCGAGCCGTATGCCTTGCGGGACACCGAGAATCGAATCCGGCGATCCCGCGCTGCCGAGAGCAATTCGGTGATCGGCACGGTGACGTCGCCGCACGTCACCGCCTCGTGCCCCAGCGAGCACGACGCCACATCTGCACCCGTGTGATCGGCGGCGAATCGCAGGATGGCATCGCGCAGCGCGGTCGATGCTTTCTGCACCGCATTGCCCGAGACGAACAGGCCTGCGCTGGCGAAGGCGCCGGTGTCGAACCCGGTCCTGTCGGTGTCGGACTGCACGAGGTGCACCTGCGACGGTGTCGTACCGAGCACGCTGGCGGCGATCTGCACGTGCGCCGTCGAGGTGCCCTCGCCGAATTCGACGGTGCCGACGGCGATCTCGTAGATGCCGTCGTCGCGCAGCGTCGCCCACGCGTCGGAGATGTGCTCGGTGGGTGGCGCGGTTTCGTGAATGGAACTCGCGGTGCCGGTGCCGACCAGCCATTCGTCGCCGAGTGCGTGCCCGTTGGCGCTGCGCTGCATCGCGGCGTCCACCATGTCGATGCATGCGCCAAGGCCGTCCTCGGTGAACGTGACGTCGTCGGGATGCTCGCCGATCGCCAGAAGCGCGTCACCGGGACGGATCACGTTGCGCCGCCGGAGCTCCATCGGATCGAGGTTCAGCGCCAGCGCGAGCTCGGTCATGGCGGACTCGACGGCGAACGTCGGCTGCGTCATCCCGTATCCGCGCAGCGCCCCGCTGGGCACCGTGTTGGTGTAAACCGAATAGCCGTCGAACTTCTTGTTGGCACAACGGTATTGCATCACCGCGGCGCCACCCGCGAACAACGTCTCGCCGCCGTGGTTGCCGTATGCGCCGGTGTTCGAAACGTTGCGGAAGTGGAAGGCCGTCAGCGTCCCGTCGGACTTGGCGCCCAGCCGTACGGTGATCTTCATCGGGTGCCTCGGCGAGGCGGTGGTGAACTCTTCCTCGCGGGTGTACTCCCAGCACACCGGCCGACCGATGTCGAGCGTCGCGAGCGCAACCAAGTCCTCGGAGATCACCTCCTGCTTGCCGCCGAATCCACCGCCCACCCGTTTGCAGAACACCCGGAGCTGATCGGGTCGCAGATCGAAAAGATGCGACAGCTTGAGCTTGCAGATCGACGGGGACTGCGAGCTTGTCCTCACGTTGAGCCTGCCGTCCTCCATCCAGGCGATCGAGCCGTGCGTCTCGAGGTGGGCGTGCTGGACCCGTGGAGAGAAGTAGGTCCCCTCGTGGACGACGTCGGCCTCGGCGAAACCGGTTGCCACATCGCCGATCTCACCGTGCAGCTCGATGAGGATGTTGTGCTCGGGATCCTGGATGAACGGGTCGTGCGTGCCGTGCAGCTTGGGGTGCGCCGTCGGTCATCGCCTCCTCGGGGTCGAAGACGGCAGGCAGCACGTCGTAGGCAACCTTGACCTGCCGACATCCCTCTTCGGCGGCAGCGACCGAGTCGGCGACCACGGCGACGACGCGCTGGCCGACGAACCGCACGACCTCGTCGAGGATCAAGGTGTCGTCGGGGTCGACTAGGTGGTCGGTGTGGATGGCCGTGTTGAATCGCTTCCTCGGCACGTCTTCCCACGTGTACACGCGATGCACGCCGGGCACCGCGAGCGCCGCGGACTTGTCGATCGACACGATGCGGGCATGGGCGTGCGGGGAGTGCAGCACCTTGAGGTGCAGCATGCCCTCCATCTCGGTGTCCATCGTGTATTCGGCGCGGCCGGTGACCACGTCGGTGCCCGCAGGCGCCGCGACGCTGGCGCCGACCGCCTCGCCGGGGGCCGCGTCCTCGATCTCGACGACGCCGTTGATCGCATCCTCGATCGCCCGATATCCCGTGCAGCGGCACAGGTTTCCCTTCAGCGCGCGCGGCAGGTCCTGCTTCTGCTCATCGGTGAACGTCGCCGAGGTCATGATCATGCCCCCGGTGCAGAAGCCGCACTGGAAGCCGGGGGCGTCGCGGAACTGTCGTTGCAGCGGGTGCAGGTTCTCCGGTGTGCCGAGCCCCTCGATCGTGGTGACGTCGCGTCCTTCGGCGCGGAACGCCGGTGTGATGCAACTGTGCACCGGATCGCCGTCCAGCCATACCGTGCACGCGCCGCAATCGCCTGCGTCGCAGCCCTTCTTGACGCCGTGCCAGCCCAGCGAGCGCACGAACGTGCGAAGGCACTGGCCCGGTTGCGGCTCGTCGTCGAAGGTCTCACCGTTGACGGTGTACGTCATGCCAGCTCACCCCTCAACTCTTCGGCGAAGTGCTTGGCCAGGTGCTTCCGATGGTCGGGCGTCCCGTTGGGATCGTCGAACCACACGCCGTCGGGAATCGATTCGACGGCGTGCGCCAGCGTGTCGGCATCGGGCACGGAATCGAACGCGAGCCGAACCGGACGGGTGGTGCCTGCGGTGATGGTGAGCAGGAAGTCGCCGTCACCCTGTGTCGCGATCATGAAGACGGTGGACCGGCCGAGGTGCGTCAGGGTGAACCGCCTGTGGGCGTGGCGCTTTCGCAATGCGTCGGCCGGGATGTCGATCTTTCGCAGGAGCTCACCGGGCGCCAGGATGTTCTCGTGGTTGCCCGTGACGAAGTCGACGGCGTCGACGGTGCGTTCGGATCCGTCCGTCGCCTGCAGCGTGTAGGTGGCCTCCAGTGCCACGGTCATGGTGATCATCGGCCCCGCGGGCAGTGACATGGCTATGTTGCCGCCCGCCGTCGCCGAGTTCCACACCTTGAACGACGCGAGGAAGGCCTCGCAGCTGGTTCGCAACAGGGACGCGGCCCGCCAGTCGTCGGGTGCCGTGAACGCGTAGAGGTCGCGGATCGTGCACATCGCGCCGATTTCCAGGCCCGCGTCGGTGGCCACCAGGCCGTCCCAGCCCAGGGGCACCAGGTCGATGAGGCGGCGCAGGTCAGGTTGCTGATCGGAGAACAGCCAGGTCCCGCCCGCCAGCCACGCGTCACCCTCGCGCCAGTCGCTGCCCGGCCGCTCGGAAGGCCGTCTGACGACCTCGGTGATGGTGTTGATGTCCACGTCAATGACCCTTCGAAGAGTGGGAACGCAGAACGCCGGGCTGGCAACGCCGCGTCGCTGACTCTAACGACTCGGCCTCAAGATCGGCGGTGATTAGCGGTGGCCCAGCGATTTGCCCGCGGGTGTGCGCCTTGCCCTCGCCGAAACTGCGCACAGAGCGCGATTTCCGCGCATTGAGCGATCGCCCCGCAGTCTCGCGGGTGCATCCGGGTCCAAGGGCCCTAGCCGACGGGCGGGGAAAAAAGTTAAAGTTGAGCGGAACAGACTCAACCTTGACGGCGTTGACCAATACGACCAGCATTTTCTTTCAGACTTAGAAGACTTGAGAACAGATTGGAGATAGTCGTGGATTCGTTCAATCCGACGACCAAGACCCAGGCCGCGCTGACCGCGGCCTTGCAGGCGGCGACCACCGCAGGCAACCCGCAGATCATGCCTGCGCACCTGTTGATGGCACTGCTCACCCAGAACGATGGCATTGCCGCCCCCTTGCTGGAGGCCGTCGGCGTCGAACCCGCGACAGTCCGCACCGAGACGCAACGGCTACTCGACCGGCTGCCGAGCGCCAGCGGCGCCAGCTCGCAGCCGCAGCTGTCCCGTGAATCCATCGCAGCGATCACCACGGCACAGAACCTGGCCACCGAGATGGACGACGAGTACGTCTCCACCGAGCACCTGATGTTCGGTCTGGCCACCGGCGACTCGGATGTGGCCAAGGTGCTGACCGACATAGGTGCGTCGCCGCAGGCGCTTCGCGACGCGTTCGTCAAGGTGCGCGGCAGTGCCCGCGTCACCAGCCCCGACCCCGAGGGCAGCTACCAGGCGTTGGAGAAGTACTCCACAGACCTGACCGAGCGCGCCCGCGAAGGCAAGCTCGACCCGGTCATCGGGCGCGACAACGAGATTCGTCGCGTCGTCCAGGTGCTGTCGAGGCGCACCAAGAACAACCCCGTGCTGATCGGCGAGCCTGGCGTCGGCAAGACCGCGATCGTCGAGGGCCTCGCCCAGCGCATCGTGGCCGGCGACGTGCCGGAGAGCCTGCGCGACAAGATCGTGGTCTCCCTCGACCTCGGTTCGATGGTCGCGGGATCGAAGTACCGCGGCGAGTTCGAGGAGCGGCTGAAGGCCGTGCTCGACGACATCAAGAACTCCGCGGGCCAGATCATCACGTTCATCGACGAGCTGCACACCATCGTGGGTGCAGGCGCGACCGGCGAGGGCGCGATGGATGCGGGCAACATGATCAAGCCGATGCTCGCCCGCGGCGAGCTGCGCCTGGTCGGTGCCACCACGCTCGACGAGTTCCGCAAGCACATCGAGAAGGACGCCGCGCTGGAGCGCCGCTTCCAGCAGGTGTTCGTCGGTGAGCCGTCCGTCGAGGACACGGTCGGCATCCTGCGCGGGCTCAAGGACCGCTACGAGGTGCACCACGGTGTGCGCATCACCGACTCCGCGCTCGTCGCGGCGGCCACGCTGTCCGACCGCTACATCACGTCACGCTTCCTGCCGGACAAGGCCATCGACCTCGTCGACGAGGCCGCGTCCCGGCTCCGGATGGAGATCGACTCGCGGCCCGTCGAGATCGACGAGGTCGAGCGCCTTGTGCGTCGCCTCGAGATCGAGGAGATGGCGCTGGCGAAGGAGGAGGACGACGCGAGCAAGGAGCGGCTGGAGAAGCTGCGCGCCGAGTTGGCCGACAAGAAGGAACAGCTGGCTGAACTGACCACCCGCTGGCAGAACGAGAAGAGCGCCATCGACGTGGTCCGCGAGTTCAAGGAGCAGCTGGAGACGTTGCGCGGCGAGGCCGACAGGGCCGAGCGCGACGGTGACCTGGCCAAGGCTTCCGAACTGCGTTACGGCCGCATTCCCGAGCTGGAGAAGAAGCTCGACGCGGCGGTCCCGCAGGCCGAAGCGCGCGAGGGCGTCATGCTCAAGGAGGAGGTCGGGCCCGACGACATCGCCGACGTGGTTTCGGCGTGGACGGGTATCCCGGCAGGCCGGATGCTCGAGGGCGAGACGGCCAAGCTGCTGCGGATGGAGGACGAGCTCGGCAAGCGCGTCGTCGGCCAGAAGCAGGCCGTCCAGGCGGTCTCGGATGCGGTGCGCCGTAGCCGTGCCGGCGTCGCCGACCCGAACCGTCCGACGGGGTCGTTCATGTTCCTCGGCCCGACCGGCGTCGGCAAGACCGAGCTGGCAAAAGCGTTGGCGGAGTTCCTCTTCGACGACGAGCACGCGATGGTCCGCATCGACATGAGCGAATACGGCGAGAAGCACTCGGTGGCCCGCCTCGTCGGTGCGCCTCCCGGCTACATCGGCTACGACCAGGGCGGTCAGCTGACCGAAGCGGTGCGCAGGCGGCCGTACACGGTGATCCTGTTCGACGAGATAGAGAAGGCCCACCCGGACGTGTTCGACGTGCTGCTGGCCGTCCTCGACGAGGGCCGGTTGACCGACGGTCAGGGCCGCACGGTCGACTTCCGCAACACGATCTTGATCCTCACGTCCAACCTGGGCGCAGGTGGGACAGAGGAACAGGTGATGGCGGCGGTGCGCTCGGCGTTCAAGCCGGAGTTCATCAACCGGCTCGACGACGTGATCGTCTTCGATCCGCTCGACCCCGAGGAGCTGGTGCAGATCGTCGACATCCAACTGCGGCAACTGGACAAGCGGCTGGCTCAGCGGCGGCTCACCCTCGAGGTGTCGCTGCCCGCCAAGGCGTGGCTGGCCGAGCGCGGCTTCGACCCGCTCTACGGTGCTCGCCCGCTGCGCAGGCTGATCCAGCAGGCCATCGGCGACCAGCTGGCGAAGCTGCTGCTGGCAGGCGATGTGCACGACGGCGACGTCGTGCCGGTCAACGTCAGCGCCGACGGCGACTCCCTCGTCCTGGGCTAGCGGAACAAATCGTCGAGCCGTAAATCACCGGTCTCGACCTCACGGGTCTGGCCGCCGTTATCGAGGAACGCTTGCATGCGTTCCACGGCGGCCGGGCCCGTGAGTGTTTGGCGGAACAACTGGTTTTCGACGCACAACCCCGCGGTGGGATCGCCGACGGCCGCGTCGACGGCTTGTTTGGCCGCAGCGATGACGTCGCCAGGAAACGACGCGATCCGCGCGGCCAGCCGGTCGACGAACGGTCGCAGCTCGTCCGCCGGCAGCGCGCGGTTCACATAGCCCCACCTCTCGGCGGTCGGCGCGTCGACGTCGTCACACCCGAGAATGACCTCGAGCGCACGGGCACGGCCGACCAGCCGGGGCAGCCGCTGAGTTCCTCCGCCGCCGGGAATGATGCCGAGTGCGACCTCGGGCTGAGCGAGGCGTGCATCTTCGATGGCAGCGAAGCGCATGTCGAAAGCCATTGCGAATTCACTTCCTCCGCCGCGCGCGATGCCCTCGATGACCGCGATGGTCGCTTTTGGCATGGTGCGGAACAGATCGACAACGGCGTCGAACGGCGATGGCTCGTCGTGCAGCGCGAGGTCATCGGTCGGCAGCTGCTGGATCAGCGTCACATCGGCGTGGGCGATGAAGAACTCCGAGTCGGCCGAGTCCACGATCACTACACGCACCGAGACATCGGCGGCGACCTCGGCGCCGAAGCGGCCGAGCTCGCCGATCAGATTGAGGTCCAGCAGGTTGATCGGAGGATTGTCTATCGTGACGCGGCAGATTCCGTCGGCGACGAAGATCCGAATAAGCCGGTAGTCGTCGTAGGTCATGCATAGACGCTATGCGAGCTCGGTCACAAATTGACGTTTCCGTTGAAGCGGTGTGGGGCATCCCTCCGATTGACGAAAGGGTCAACGAAATGTCCGAGTTGGTATGGGTTCTCATCGCGGTCTTGGTCATCGCCGCATTGGCGGTCGTTGGCTGGTCTCTCGGCCGGCGTCGGCGGTCAACGCGTCTGAAGGAGCACTTCGGTCCCGAATACGAGCGCACAGTTGGAGAGCTGGGCGAACAACGCGCAGCGGAGGCCGACCTGGTCGCACGTGAGAAGAAGCGGAAGAAGCTCGACATCGTCGACCTGACACCGGAGGCGCGCCAAGAGCACATGGCGACATGGCAGATGGTGCAGACCGACTTCGTCGACGCCCCGCCCGACGCCGTTGGGCGGGCAGAACGTCTGGTGACTCGGGTGATGCGGGAGCGCGGCTACCCGATCGACGACTTCGATCAGCGCGCCGCCGACATCTCCGTCGACCACCCGGACATCGTCGAGAACTACCGCGGTGCTCATGCGATCTACCAGTCGCAGCGGGGCGGTGAGATCAACACCGAAGACGCACGTCAGGCATTCGTGCACTACCGCGCGCTCTTCGATCGACTGCTCGGATCCGATTCCGACGTCGAGCCCAACATCCAGAACGGCGAACACAGGAGGCAGACCCATGACCACGCATGACATGCAACCCGGAACCGGCATGCAGCCCGAGACGGTCGATCCGGCCGTGCGCGACGACCGCATCGAAGCTGCAGAGCCGATGCACGCTGAAGCGCCCCTCGAAACCGTCGATACGACAAGCCAATTCGAACCGCCCGCGCAGACCGCCGATACCACCGCGGCCGCCGAGTCCAACGATTCGACCGTCGAGATGCTCTTCGCCGACGGCGAGCTGAACGAAATGCGCTCACGGTGGACCGAGGTGCAGTCGGCCTTCGTCGATGATCCGCGCGACTGCGTTCAGAAGGCCGACGGCCTGGTCGCCGATGTGGTGGACAAGCTGACGGCGGGGTTCTCCGGGGCCCGCGCGCACCTGGAGGAACAGTGGGCGCGTGGTGAGGAGGCCTCGACGGAAGACCTGCGTATCGCGCTCAAGCGCTACCGCGAATTCTTCGAACGCCTGCTCGCGGTCTGAGCGCTGGGAGAATGGGGCCAGTGAGGCTACGCGTAATTGGGTTGTGACCTGCTCGAGTTCTGGCTATATAGGTCTGAGCAGATAGGCTAGGCGTAATGGTCCCCCTCTGGTTCACGCTGTCTGCGCTCTGTTTCGTGGGTGCGGCGGTGCTGCTGTATGTCGACATCGACCGTCGACGCGGGTTAGGGCGCCGCAGGAAGTCGTGGGCCAAGTCGCACGGCTTCGACTACGAGCACGGGTCGGACGACCTGATCCAGCGCTGGAAGCGCGGCGTCATGTCGACCGTCGGCGACATCAGCGCCAAGAACGTCGTGCTGGGTCAGATCCGCGGCGAGGCGGTTTTCATCTTCGACCTCGAGGATGTGGCGACGGTGATCGCCCTGCACCGCAAGGTCGGCACGAACGTCGTGGTCGACCTGAGGCTCAAGGGCATCAAGGAGCCGCGCGAGAACGACATCTGGCTGCTCGGCGCGATCGGCCCGCGGATGGTGTACTCCACCAACCTCGACGCCGCCCGGCGCGCCTGCGACCGGCGGATGGTGACCTTCGCCCACACCGCGCCCGACTGCGCCGAGATCATGTGGAACGAGCAGCACTGGACGCTGGTCAGCATGCCCGTCACCAGCACACGCGCCCAGTGGGACGAGGGACTGCGCACCGTGCGCCAGTTCAACGACCTGCTGCGGGTGCTGCCGCCGATACCGCAGACCGGCGTCGGCGCTGCGACAGGCCAACCTGCCCGCCGGGCCGCAGCGCCAGGGCGGCCGCTCCAGCCGGCCCCCGCAGAGCCGCGCCACCCGCAGCCACCTGCCGACGCCACCCGCTCCGACCCTGCGCTTCGCCACCGCCACCGCGAAACGGCCGCCAGTCACCGCACTATCAGCGGTAAGTAACCTGTCTGCATGCCGCGTCCCGTCGCTTTGATCACCGGACCGACATCCGGGCTTGGGGCGGGTTTTGCACGGCGCTATGCCATCGACGGCTACGACCTCGTACTAGTGGCCCGTGACGTCGACCGGCTGGAACGGCTCGCCGCCGAACTGCACGACGAGGCGGGCGCCGCCGTCGAGGTGCTGCCCGCCGACCTGGCCGAGGCGGCCGACCGCGCGAAGGTCGCCGACCGACTCTCCGCCGGGGTTCGGGTGCTGGTCAACAATGCCGGGTTCGGCACATCCGGCGAGTTCTGGACGGCGAGCCTCTCGGTGCTGCAGTCACAGCTGGACGTCAACGTCACCGCAGTCATGCAGCTGACGCACGCCGCGCTGCCGCCGATGCTGCACGCGGCCGCGGGCACCGTCATCAACGTCGCCAGCGTCGCCGGACTGCTCCCCGGCCGCGGATCGACCTACTCCGCGTCGAAGGCGTGGGTGGTGTCGTTCACCGAGGGCCTGGCCAACGGCCTCGGCGGCACCGGCGTCGGCGTGCACGCGCTCTGCCCCGGCTTCGTGCACACCGAGTTCCACGAGCGCGCGGGCATCGGGATGGACGGCACCCCGTCGTTTATGTGGCTCGAGGTCGAAGACGTCGTGCGGGACTGCCTCGCCGATGCCGCCAAGGGCGATGTCGTGATCGTTCCCGGCCTGCAATACAAGGCGCTCACCACCGCGGGCAGGCTGGTACCGCGAAACCTGTTGCGGCGCATCAACAAGTCGGTGGCCAAGGGCCGTGGCCGCACCTGAGTCCTGGTGCGGACGCTAGTCGCGTTGCTGTCGGCGGCCGTGCTGTTGGTGACCTCGGCATGCTCCCGCGACGACGACGGCGCGCACCCGTACGGCGTGTCGGGCGCCGCCATCGGAGAGACGCAGTCCGTGCTCGGGTGGAACATGTCGGTGGCCAACCTCCGGTTCGACGGTGACTACGTGCTTTTCGACATCGACGCATCGCCTGCGCAGGCCGACGGTCCGCACGCCAAGCCGGAGGACATCCGGTTCGGCCTGTACGGCGCGCTGGCGCATCCCTTGGAGGCCAACGCGATCGGCGGCTGTCGCGATGTGACCAGCCTCGCGGTCCAGCCCGCCGCCGCACCGACACCCGACCGGCTCTCCGGCACGGTGTGCATCGGCCCGATGCGCGATCAGTCCCAGGTGCGCGGCGCCTACGTGTACTCGCCGAAGGACCGGATGGCCGGCACCACGGTCTCCTACGGCGCCGCCTTCCCTGTCGGGTTGCCCGAGACCAACCAGAACGACGCTGGGCTGTCGATCGCAACGACGAGCGTCGACGCGTTCAGTGCCGACGGCGCGCAACTCGACCCGAGCGCGCTCGGCGACCCGAACGCGTTCAACGGCAAGGGCTACATGCTGCTCGGCCTCGAAATCAGCGGTCTGGCAGCGCGATACCGCGACGACTCGGCCAACCGCGGCGGTCCGCTGATGGTGCTGGCCGCGCCGACGCTGCCCGCCCCCGGCCTGTCCCACGCGTGTGACATCTACGGGGGCTCGCTGTTGGTGTTGCCCGACGCGTCGCTCGACGCCGTCCAGGTCCGGGCGTCGTTATGCACCCAGGGCGAGATGAACGCGGCACTGCTCTATGCGTCGGTGTCGCTGGTCGGCACGCACGCGGGGCTGTGGACCACGAAATGACGGGCCCGCCCGGCCCGACCGAATGGGGTGAGACCACCGGCGTCGGCCCGTGGCAGGGCCCGGTGCCCGAGGATGCCCGTTACGACCTCGCACTGCTGCGCGACGGGGACTCGAGAAACGTCGTCGACGCCTACCGCTATTGGACCCGCGAGGCGATCGTCGCCGACATCGACCAGCGCCGCCACCCACTGCACGTGGCGATCGAGAACTTCGGCAACGACGCCAACATCGGTGCGGTGGTGCGGACCGCCAATGCGTTCGCTGTCGACACCGTCCACATCGTCGGACGACGGCGCTGGAACCGCCGTGGCGCCATGGTGACCGACCGCTATCAGCGGCTGCGCCACCACGACACGACCGCTGACCTGCTGACCTTCGCCGAGGACGCCGGGCTGACGGTCGTCGCGGTCGACAACGTGCCCGGCGCGCAGCGCCTTGAAGAGACCACGCTGCCGAGGAGCTGCCTGCTGGTCTTCGGCCAGGAGGGCCCCGGCATCACCGACGACGCGAAGACGGGTGCCGCGCTGACGGTGTCGATCGCCCAGTTCGGGTCCACCCGCAGCATCAACGCAGGCGTCGCGGCAGGCATCGCGATGCACACCTGGATCGCTCAACACAGTGACATATCCAAGGCCTGGTAAGGCAGGATCAACGACATGGATCAGGTATGGGCAAATCGGGCGGCAAGCGCAGAAGCGGCCGTCGCAAAGCGCCATCTGAAACGGCTCTGGCAGCTGCCCGGCACGCAGCTCGGGGTGGTCGCCTGGCCGCCGACGCGCCGCGACCTCTCGTTCGGCACATGGCACTACTGGTGGCAGGCGCACCTGCTCGACAATCTCGTCGACGCGCAGCTGCGTGACCCGCAACCCGACCGCGAGAAGAAGATCAGGCGGCAGATCAGGTCACATCGCCTGCGCAACAACGGGTCCTGGGTCAACAACTACTACGACGACATGGCGTGGTTGGCGCTGGCCCTCGAACGGGCGGGCAGGCTCGCAGGCGTGGAGAAGGCCGGCGCGTTGAAGAAGCTCTGCAACCAGTTCGTCAACGCGTGGGTGCCCGAGGACGGCGGCGGCATCCCATGGCGCAAGCAGGACCAGTTCTTCAACGCCCCCGCCAACGGCCCGGCCGGCATCTTCCTTGCCCGGTACGACGACCGGCTGCGCCGGGCCCAGCAGATGGCCGACTGGATCGACGAGGTCCTCATCGACCCGGAGACCCATCTGGTGTTCGACGGCATCAAGGCCGGCTCGATGGTGCGGGCCCAGTACACGTACTGCCAGGGCGTGGTGATCGGGCTGGAGACGGAGCTCGCCGCGCGGACCGAGGACGACCACCATGCCAAGCGGGTGCACCGGCTCGTCGCGGCGGTCGACAAGGAGATGGCCCCCGATGGCGTCATCAAGGGCACGGGCGGCGGTGACGGCGGCCTCTTCAACGGGGTCACGGCCCGCTACCTGGCGCTGGTCGTCACGACGCTGCCGAACAAGACACCGGAGGATGCCGCGGCACGGGAAACCGCCCGCAACATCGTGCTGAAATCCGCGCAGTCGGCGTGGGACTACCGCCAGAACGTGGACGGGCTGCCGCTGTTCGGGCCGTCTTGGGACCAGAACGCCGAGCTGCCGGTGGCGGGCGGGCAGGACGCCCAGTTCGTCGAGGGCGCCGTCAATTCGTCGTCGATTCCCGAGCGCGACCTGTCGGTGCAGCTGTCGGGCTGGATGCTGATGGAGGCGGCGCACGCGATTTCTGCGAACGGAGAGAGCGCATCAGGCACAGAGGAGGACACACCGGAATGACCGAACCCGGCGGCTGGACACCGGACGAAGAGACCGTCGAGCACGCCAACGTCACCCGCTTCATGGCGTGGCTGGCCGAGACCGGTCGCGGCGAGTTCGATGACTACCACCAGCTGCTGGCGAAGTCGCTTGACGACATCGCATGGTTCTGGGACGCCGTGTGGCACTTCTTCGACATCCGTGCGACGACACCAGCCGAATCCGTCCTCGCCAGTCGGGAAATGCCTGGGGCGCAGTGGTTTCCGGGTGCAACGCTGAACTATGCGGTCGAGGCGTTCCGGCACGAGACCGACGAGTACCCGGCGCTGGTGGTGGCCGGGGAGGACGGCTCGACGGACTGGTCGTGGGCTCGGCTGCGGCAGGAGACCGCGTCGTTTGCGAACTATCTGCGCAGGCTCGGCGTCAAGCCGGGGGACCGGGTCGTCGGCTACCTGCCGAACATCGGCGAGGCCGTCGCCGCGTTCCTCGGGGCGGCCAGCGTGGGTGCGACGTGGGCGGTCTGCAACCAGGACCTTGCCGTCGACGGCGTCGTGGCCCGGCTCGGGCAGCTAGAGCCGACGGTGCTGGTGGCCAGCGACGGCTCGGTCTACGGGGGAAAGCGCCATGACCGCAGCTCCGAACTCGCCGAGATCCGGTCCAAGCTACCGACTTTGAAGGCGACCGTGCTGGTGCCCCGGCTGGGTACCGAGCCCGCCGACGACGTCACGCCGTGGTCGAAGATCCTCGACCTCGACGCGCCACTGGAGATCACCCCGGTGCCGTTCGACCATCCGCTGTGGGTGCTGTTCTCCTCCGGCACCACCGGCACGCCGAAGGGCATCGTGCACGGTCATGGCGGTGTGGTGCTCGAGCACCTCAAGTATCTGAGCCTGCACGCCGACCTGAAACCGGGCGAGCGCTTCTGTTGGTATTCGACCACCAGCTGGATGATGTGGAACCTGTTGGTCGGCGGGCTGCTGGTCGGCGCCACGGTGGTGCTCTACGACGGCAGCCCGACCTATCCCCGGATCGACAGCATGTGGAAGATCGTCGCCGACCACGACGTCGCCCTGTTCGGCGCTGGCGCAGGCTATTTCCTGAGCTGCGCCAAGGAGGAGCTACGCCCCGGCGAGGAGTATGGGCTCGACTCGTTGCGAGGGGTCGGTTCCACCGGATCGCCGCTCCCGGCATCCGGGTTCCGCTGGATCCAGGAGGGCGTCGGCCGTCGGTTGCCCGTCATGTCGATGAGCGGCGGCACCGACGTGGTGACGGCGTTCATCGGTGGCTGTCCCCTCGTCCCGATCGTCGCGGGTGAGCTGAACGTCATCTGCCTCGGCGTCGACGTGCAGGCATGGACGGACGCTGACACACCGGTGGTGGGGGAGGCGGGCGAGCTGGTGATCACCCAGCCGATGCCGTCGATGCCGGTGTTCTTCTGGAACGACACCGACGGCAGCCGCTACCGCAACGCGTATTTCGACAAGTATCCCGGTGTCTGGTGTCACGGAGACTGGATCACCATCACCGAACGCAATTCGGTTGTGGTGCACGGTCGTTCGGATGCCACCCTGAACCGGCAGGGCGTCCGGATGGGCAGCGCCGAGATCTACAACGCGGTCGAATCGCTTGCCGAGGTCCATGACTGCCTGGTCGTCGGCGTCGAACAGGACGACGGCGGCTACTGGATGCCGTTGTTCGTCCACCTCGCCGACGATGCCGAACTGGACGACGAGTTGCGCGACAAGATCACCGTCGCCATCCGCAAGGGTGCATCGCCCCGCCATGTTCCCGACGACATCCTTGGCGTGCCGGGCATCCCCCGCACCATGACCGGCAAGCGGCTCGAGATTCCCATCAAGCGAATCCTGCTGGGCGCCAATCCCGCCGACGTAGTGTCGTCGAGCGCCGTCGACAAGCCGGACCTGCTCATCGTCTTCACGGAGCATGCCCGGGCGTGAGCGTCGACGCGGGAGAATCGAGCGCAGGCGGCTTCCCGCGCATCGCTAGGATGCTGCCCACCCGCTTCAGTCGCAACCCGAAGACGAAGAGCACAACCGAGAACACCGCCGCAGGGCTGCTACTGCTGGCCACCGTCGTCGCGATCCTGTGGGCGAATTCGCCTTGGTCGCAGACCTATTGGACACTACTGGACACCCACGTCGGGTTCAGCTTCGGCGACACGCACTTCGAGATGACGGTCAAGCACCTCATCAACGACGGATTGATGACGTTCTTCTTCTTCGTCGTCGGCCTCGAGGTGATGGCCGAGTTCACCATCGGTCAGCTGACCGACCGGGCCAGGGCGGCGGTCCCCGTGCTCGCGGCGGTCGCGGGTCTCGCCGTGCCCGCTTTGATCTTCCTGCTGATCAACTCGTCGGGAGACAATGCCAGCGCGTGGGGTGTGGTGATCTCCACCGACACCGCCTTCCTGATCGGCGCGTTGGCCATCATCAACCCGAAATTCCCTGCGCGGCTGCGCCTTTTCCTGCTCACCCTTGCGGTCGTCGACGACATCGGCGCGCTGACCGTGATTGCGCTGTTCTACTCCCACGGCATCAGGATCGGGCCGCTGCTGGTTGCGGCACTCCTGATCGTCGCGATCGCGCTGGTGCGTTACCTTCCCGTGGGCCGCGGCCCCGCCTACGCGGTGATCGGCTTCGCGCTGTGGGTGGCGTTGTACATGGGTGGGGTGCACCCGACGCTTGCCGGGGTGGCGATCGCGCTGCTGATTCCGGTGTTCACCCCGGCTCGCAGGCAGGTCGAGGAGACCGTCGACCTGATCCGTGCGTTCCGCCAGTCACCGAACTCCGAGTATGCCCGCGCAGCGAGCCGCGGGCTGCGGGACTCGATTTCGATCAACGAGCGATTGCAGATGCAGTTCGGCCCCTATGTGTCGTTCCTCGTGCTGCCGCTGTTCGCGTTGGTCAACGCCGGTGTGCGACTGACTGCGGAGACGATGGCGGCGGCGATGCGGTCGCCGTTGACATGGGGCATCGTGGCCGGCCTCGTGCTCGGCAAGTTGATCGGGATCACCGCGGCGACATGGCTGATTGCGCGGCTGCGCTGGGGCCAGCTCGCCCCTGGCCTGACCCTGCGCCGGATCGCCGGCGGGGCGGCACTGTCCGGAATCGGCTTCACCATCTCGCTTTTCATCATCGACATCGCGATCGGCGATCCGCTGCGCCAGGACGAGGCCCGGGTCGGTGTGCTGCTCGCATCGCTGCTGGCGTTCGTGCTCGGCTGGGCCATCTTCCGGATCACCGATTGGATCAGCCCGCCGAAGCCGGTCGGGCTGAAGCTTGCGCGAGCCGTCGATCCGGAGCGGGACCATCTCCGCGGCGACCCCGACGGGACGCTCACGCTGGTCGAGTACGGCGACTTCGAGTGCCCGTTCTGCAGCCGCGCCACCGGATCGATCGATCAGGTGCGCGAACACTTCGGCGACGAACTGCGTTACGTGTGGCGACACCTACCGCTGGAACGCGTGCACCCGCGCGCGTTCGACGCGGCGCGGGCCAGTGAGGCGGCGGCGCAGCAGGGCAGGTTCTGGGAGATGGCACGCGAAATGTTCGCCCACCCAGATGATCTCGAGTGGTCGGACATCTACCGCTACGCCGTCACGGCGGGCTGCGACATCGAACGCTTCGACAGAGATGTGCGGGTGCACGCGTCGAAAGCCGTGCACAGGGTTCAGGACGACGCGCAGGACGCCGAGGCGATGGACCTCAACTCGACGCCGACCTTCTTCGTCAACGGCAAGCGGCACAAGGGGCCGTGGGACGCCGCCAGCCTGATTCGTGCCTTGGAGGCGGGTCGGCCCGTCGGGTAGCGCGCCCGTCGCGTTTCCCGGCGTCTGAAGATTGCGCGTAGGGCTGTTCGATCCTTCTGCCTACAACCCTGGTTGCAATCTTCCCGGGGAAATCGATCGGCGCGATAACTAACTCCATAGTGTCACATGCACTTTGGGGCGGAACCTGGTCACGCCGACACCGGTGCCGCGCAGCATCGCCTGGGTGCACCGCGGCGTGGTGATGAATCGGACCAGCTCCGAGACGGCGGGTTGACGGGCCGACGGCGCCAGGGTCATCGCACACCACTCGCCGGGCACCTGCAGACCCGGTCCCTTGACGTGCACCCACCGTCCCGCCGCAAGGTCCTTGCCTACCGAGAAGCCGATCGCCAGCGTGACGCCGCGGACGCGCTGCACCTCCTCGAGCGCCGCGGCGTCGCTCTGGAAGATCCGCTGCTGCGACTCGGGGATGGCCAAATTGCCTAGTATCGCCGCGATTTCGCCGTCCGAGCTGCCCGCCGACGGTCCGAGCATCCATTGCTGCTCACGCAACAGCGCAGGGGTCGGCGGATGTGTGGTGAGCGGGGATCCCGGTGCGGCGACGGTGAGGATCTGATACTTCAGGAACGGTCGCACGACGATCGACCCGCCTGCCGTCTCGTCGTCTGCGCTCGGGCCGAGGGCGATATCAACGGCACGGGAAGTGATCAGCTCGCGGAATCGGCTCGTGGGGTGGACGGACAACTCCACCGACAGGTCGTTTGCCCGGGACGAGAACAGCTCGATCAGACCCGGCGCGGCGTGTTCGGCGAACGCACTCGATGCCGCGATCCGCAGCAGCCGCCGCCCGTGTGCCGCCTCGGTCACCTCGATAGCCGTCTGCTGCTGCAGGCCGAGGATCTCCACCGCCCGGCTCGCCAGTCGCAAGCCGCCGGGCGTGAACGCGAGTCCGGCGGCCGTCCTGGCGAACAACGGGTCGTCGAGCTCCTTGCGCAGTTGCGCAACGTGCATGGAGATTCCGGCATCCGACATGCCGAGTTCCGCTGCTGCTGCATGGACAGAGCCCAGCCGCACCACGGCCGAAAAGGCCCGAAGCTGAGCCGGTGTCACGAATTGAGCCTACGTTGGGTTGCGTGCGTGAAGTGCTGACCGAGCTGCTGGCTATCTGGCAAGCGGGTGAAACCGCTGGTGTCGGCACCGTCGTTCGCACCTTCCAGTCGGCGCCGCGACCTGCGGGAGCGTCGATGGTGGTGGCGCCGGACGGCCAGGTAAGCGGGTCGGTGTCGGGCGGCTGTGTCGAGGGTGCGGTTTATGAACTCGCGAATGACGTTGTGCGCGAAGGAGAGCCTCGACTGCAGCGCTACGGCATCAGCGACGACGATGCCTTCTCCGTCGGGCTCACCTGCGGCGGCATCCTCGACGTCTTCGTCGAGCCGGTGTCACGGACAACGTTTCCCGAGCTGGGCGCCGTCGCCGAAGCCATCGGCGGGCATCGGCCGGTTGCGGTTGCCACGGTCATCTCCCATGTCGATCCCGAGTGGGTGGGACGCAGGCTGGTGGTCGGGCCGGACGCAACGCACGGGTCGCTCGGGTCCACGCGGGCCGACGCCGCGGTCGCCGACGATGCCGCGGGCCTGCTGGCCTCGGGTCGCAGCGAGGTGCTCACCTACGGCCCGACGGTCAGCGCCGCGGCGCGGGCATGGAAGTGTTCGTGGCGAGTTACGCGCCGCGGCCGCGAATGCTGGTGTTCGGTGCCATCGACTTCGCGGCCGCGATCGCGCGGCAGGGCTCGCTGCTGGGCTACCGGGTCACCGTATGCGATGCGCGGCCGGTGTTCGCGACGCGCGCGCGGTTCCCGACCGCCGACGAGGTCGTCGTCGAGTGGCCCAACCGGTACCTGGCGGCGCAGCACGAGGCGGGCGAGATTGACGGGCGCACCGTCGTCTGCGTCCTGACCCACGACCCGAAGTTCGACGTTCCGCTGCTGGAGGTCGCGTTGCGGCTGCCCGAAATCGGGTACCTCGGCGCGATGGGATCGCGGCGCACGCACGATGACCGGCTGGCGCGGCTCCGCGAAGCCGGGCTGACCGAGACCGAACTCAGCCGCCTGCACAGCCCGATCGGGCTCGACCTGGGTGCGCGCACCCCCGAGGAGACCGCGGTGTCGATCGCCGCTGAGATCATCGCCCGCAGGTGGGGCGGCGGGGGGAGGCCGCTGACCGAGACCGACGGCCGGATTCACCACGAGATGAGCGAGTTAAGCGATCACTTAACTCAATATTGACGGGTCCGCCGAACCGGCTGAGACTGGGCACACAGCCCATCGATGTGAGGTCGGTCACATGCAGGTACCTGGACCTTTTGAGTATGAACGCGCGACGAGCGTTGACCACGCGGTCGGCCTGCTGGACCGGCTGGGCGACGGGGCGTTGATCGTCGCGGGCGGGCACAGCCTGCTGCCGATGATGAAGCTGCGCATCGCCAACCCCGAGTACCTGGTCGACATCAACGACCTGGCGGCCGAGCTCGGACACATCGTGGTCGAGGGGGGAGCCGAGCCGACGCAAGTGCGGATCGGTGCGATGGCCCGGCACCGCCAGGTGCTGGAGAGCGATGAGCTGGCCGCGGTGTGCCCGATATTCCGCGACGCCGAGCGGGTGATCGCCGACCCGGTGGTCCGCAACCGCGGCACGCTGGGCGGGTCGCTGTGCCAGGCCGACCCCGCCGAGGACCTGACCACCGTGAACAACGTCCTGGGTGCCGTCTGCCTGGTTCGCGGACCCGACGGTGAGCGGGAGATTCCGATCGACGAATTCCTGGAAGGGCCGTACGAGACGTCGTTGGCGTTCAACGAGATGCTCATCGAGGTCCGGATCCCGCTGCGGAAGCGGTCGTCGAGTGCCTATGCGAAGGTCGAGCGCCGCGTCGGCGACTGGGCGGTGGCCGCGGCCGGTGCGGCGGTGACGCTCGAGAACGGATCGATCGCGGCGGCCCGCGTCGGTCTCACCGCGGTCAACGCCGACGCGGCCGGGCTCGCCGCGGTGTCCGAGGTGCTGGTCGGCGAGCCCCCCACCGATGAGACGTTCGCCGAGGCGGGTCGGCGGGCCGCAGCGGCCTGCGACCCACTGAGCGATATGCGCGGCAGCGCGGACTACAAGCGGCACCTCGCAGGCGAGCTGACCGTCCGAACCCTTCGCACCGCCGTCGAGAGGAGCCGTTGACATGCAGGTGACGATGACAGTCAACGGCGAGCAGGTGAGCGCCGAAGTCGAGCCCCGCATGCTGCTCGTGCACTTCCTGCGGGATCACCTGCAGCTCACCGGAACTCACTGGGGTTGCGACACCAGCAACTGCGGAACGTGTGTTGTCGACGTCGACGGCGAACCGGTGAAGTCCTGCACGATGCTGGCGGCCATGGCGTCGGGCCATGCCATCCGCACCGTGGAGGGCCTCGAGCGCGACGGCCGCCTCGACCCCGTGCAGGAAGGGTTCATGCAATGCCACGGACTGCAGTGCGGGTTCTGCACTCCCGGCATGATGATCACCGCCAGGGCCTTGCTCGACCGCAACCCCGACCCGACCGAGGACGAGATCCGCGAGGCCATCTCCGGCCAGATCTGCCGGTGCACGGGCTACACCACGATCGTGCGCTCTGTGCAGTGGGCGGCCCGGCACGCGGACGAGGGGGCAAACGCATGACCACTTCCCGAAGACGAGCGGGAGTCGAGGAATGACAACAGTAGAGTCGCGTCCGCCGTCGGCGGAAGACATGGCAGACAACGACCAGAAGCCCTGCGGCCACGGCCGGATGCTGCGCAAGGAGGATCCCCGGTTCATCAGGGGCCGCGGCAACTACGTCGACGACATCAACCTGCGCGGCATGCTGCACCTGGCGATCCTGCGCTCGCCTTACGCCCATGCGCGGATCAACAGCATCGATGTCTCTGCGGCTCAAGCACATCCGAAGGTCAAGGCCGTCGTCACCGGCGCCGACCTCGCGGAGAAGGGCCTGGCCTGGATGCCGACGCTGTCCAACGACGTGCAGGCGGTGCTGGCCACGGACAAGGTCCGCTTCCAGGGTCAGGAGGTGGCGTTCGTCGTCGCCGAGGACCGCTACTCGGCCCGCGACGCGCTGGAGCTCATCGACGTCGACTACGAGCCGCTCGCACCGGTGATCGATGCGCGCAAGGCGCTCGACCCCGACGCAGAAGTGATCCGCACAGATCTGGACGGCAAGACCGACAACCACTGCTTCGACTGGGAGACCGGCGATGCGGCGGCCACCGAGGCCGTGTTCTCCAAGGCCGACGTCGTCGTCAAACAGGAGATCGTCTACCCGCGCGTCCATCCTGCGCCGATGGAAACATGCGGCGCCGTGGCCGATCTCGATCCGGTGAGCGGAAAGCTGACGCTGTGGTCGACGACGCAGGCGCCGCACGCGCACCGCACGCTCTACGCGTTGGTCGCAGGCCTGCCCGAGCACAAGATCCGGGTCATCTCACCGGATATCGGTGGCGGGTTCGGCAACAAGGTGCCGATCTACCCCGGCTATGTCTGCGCGATCGTCGCCTCGTTGGTGCTCGGCAAACCGGTCAAGTGGATGGAGGACCGCAGCGAAAACCTCACCAGCACAGGCTTCGCCCGCGACTACATCATGGTCGGCGAGATCGCGGCGACCTCGGACGGCAGGATCCTTGCCATCCGCTCGAATGTGCTGGCCGACCACGGCGCGTTCAACGGCACTGCGGCACCGGTGAAGTATCCCGCTGGCTTCTTCGGCGTGTTCACCGGCAGCTATGACATCGAAGCGGCGTACTGCCACATGACGGCGGTGTACACCAACAAGGCTCCCGGCGGCGTCGCCTACGCATGTTCGTTCCGCATCACCGAGGCGGTGTACTTCGTTGAGCGGCTGGTGGATTGTCTTGCCCACGAGCTGAAGATGGATCCCGCGCAGTTGCGGCTGAAGAATTTGTTGCGACCCGACCAGTTCCCCTACAAGTCCAAGACCGGATGGGTGTACGACTCCGGCGACTACGAGACCACCATGCGCAAGGCCATGGACATGATCGGCTACGACGCACTGCGGGAAGAGCAACGCGAAAAGCGCGAGCGCGGCGAGTTGATGGGCATCGGCATGGCGTTCTTCACCGAGGCCGTCGGAGCCGGACCGCGCAAGGACATGGACATCCTCGGCCTCGGCATGGCCGACGGTTGCGAGCTGCGGGTCCATCCGACCGGCAAAGCCGTTGTGCGCCTTTCGGTTCAGACGCAGGGCCAGGGCCACGAGACGACGTTCGCGCAGATCGTCGCCGAGGAGCTGGGCATCCCGCCCGACGACATCGACGTCGTGCACGGCGACACCGACCAGACACCGTTCGGGCTCGGCACCTATGGCAGCCGATCGACACCGGTTTCGGGTGCGGCCGCGGCACTGGTGGCACGCAAGGTCAGGGACAAGGCCAAGATCATCGCCTCTGGCATGCTGGAGGCCTCCGTGGCCGACCTCGAGTGGGACAAGGGCAGTTTCCACGTCAAGGGCGACCCGAGCGCATCGGTGACGATCCAGGACATCGCGATGCGCGCCCACGGAGCGGGCGACCTGCCCGAGGGAATCGAGGGTGGGCTGGACGCCGAGGTCTGCTACAACCCGGAGAATCTCACCTACCCTTACGGCGCGTACTTCTGCGTCGTGGATATCGATCCCGGTACCGCGGTGGTGAAGGTGCGCCGCTTCCTGGCCGTCGACGACTGCGGCACCCGCATCAACCCGATGATCATCGAAGGGCAGGTGCACGGTGGGTTGGTCGACGGCATCGGCATGGCGCTGATGGAGATGATCGCGTTCGACGAAGAGGGCAATTGCCTCGGCGGTTCGCTGATGGACTACCTGATCCCGACCGCCATGGAGGTCCCCCACTTCGAGACCGGTCACACCGTTACCCCGTCGCCACACCACCCGATCGGCGCCAAGGGGATCGGGGAATCCGCGACCGTTGGGTCGCCACCAGCGGTCGTCAACGCGGTCGTGGATGCGTTGGCGCCGTTCGGTGTTCGCCACGCAGACATGCCGCTGACCCCGTCGCGGGTGTGGGAGGCCATGCAGGGCCGGCCCACCCCGCCGATCTGAATAAAGCCATGCGGAGAGCGATGAAGATGGACGAACGGGCGCGGCAGCTGCTGCGGTCGAGGACGCCGTTCGTCCATGCCACGGTGGTGCGTGCCGCACCGCCGACCTCCGCGCACCCCGGTGACGAGGCGATCCTGTTGTCCGACGGCACCATTGAGGGCTTCGTCGGTGGCCATTGTGCACAGAACTCCGTACGCAAGGCGGCGATGGGGGCCCTGCAGACGAACGAAAGTGTGCTGCTGCGGGTGCTGCCCGACGGGGACGTGCACTTCCCCGAGGCGCCGGGCGCCTGTGTCGTGGTCAACCCGTGTCTGTCGGGCGGGGCGCTGGAGATCTTCCTGGTGCCTCAGGTACCGGCGCCGCTGGTGCGGGTGTTCGGCGCAACGCCGATCGCCGACGCGGTGGTGGAGCTCTGCGGTGCCATGAGCTACGACGTGGGCGCGGGCGACGTCACCGACCTGTCAGGGGCGACCGCGGTGGTGATCGCCAGCCTCGGCGGTCCGGAGGCCGAGACGATCCGTGCGGCGCTCGACGCCGATGTCGGATACATCGGGCTGGTGGCCAGCCGGGTCCGCGGCGCGTCGATCCTCGGTGACCTCGCGCTGACCGAAGCCGAACGTGCCAGGGTGCACACACCGGTCGGCCTGCCGATCGGCGCGAAGACACCCGCTGAGATCGCGGTGTCGATCGTCGCCGAAGTGGTGAAGTCGATCCGGGTCGACGGGCTGAAAGCCGACCGGTGAACCAGTTCGCCGATGTGGGCGACGTGATCCGTCGCTTCGACGCGCACGACTACCTGCTCGACGTCGGCACCGCATCGGCGATCTACCTGGCCATCGCGCTCGGCCGTCCGCTGCTGCTCGAGGGTGAGCCCGGAGTCGGTAAGACCACTGCGGCCAAAACCCTTGCCGCCGTGCTGGACACGCCGCTCCTCCGCCTACAGTGCTATGAGGGCCTTACCGCGGCGGAGGCCCTGTATGACTGGAACTATCAACGCCAACTGCTGAGCATCCGGCTCGCCGAGGCGAAGGGTGCAGGGATCGACGAGTCCGACCTCTACACGGAGGAGTACCTGGTCGATCGCCCCATCCTGCAGTGCGTCCGGTATCGCGGGGAGGGCGCCCCCGTGCTCCTGATCGACGAGATCGACCGCGCCGACGACGAATTCGAGGCGCTGCTGCTCGAGTTTCTCGGCGAGGCGACGGTGACGGTTCCCGAACTGGGGACGTTCGCCGCAGAGCGGCCACCGATCGCGGTGCTCACCTCCAACCGCAGCCGTGACCTGCACGACGCGTTGAGGCGGAGATGTCTGTACCACTGGATCGACTACCCGGAACCGGCGCGGGCCGCCGCGATCGTGCGGCGCACGGTACCCGGTGCTCGCACCGCACTCATCGAACATGCCACCCAGTTCATCAGTAACACAAGGGGTCTCGACCTCGACAAGCCGCCGGGCGTGGCAGAGACCATCGACTGGGTCACCGCGTTGGTGGCGCTCGGGGTCGCAGACCTTGTCGACGCAGACACCAAGGGGGGCTTGGCAGGCCTTGGCGCGCTGGCGAAGACGCCCGATGACTGCACCCTGATCAGCGAGGCGTTCGCCGAGTACAGCTCACAGTGAGAGGAATGCTTGATGAAGATTGCCAACGAGTTCACCGTCAACGCGCCAATCGAGGACGCCTGGAACGTCCTCACCGACCTGGAGCAGGTGATCCCGTTGATGCCGGGCGCGCAGATGACCGGCCGCGAAGGCGACCTCGTGCTGGGCAAGGTAAAGGTGAAGGTCGGCCCTGTGACGAGCGAGTTCAGCGGCAAGGTGCACTTCGTCGAGCAGGATCGTGCGGCGTATCGGGCCGTCATCGACGGCAGGGGGAAAGAGGCGCGCGGCACCGGCAACGCCGCGGCGACAGTCACCGCCCAGCTTCACGACGCTGGTGAGCACACCAGGGTCACCGTCGACACCGATCTGAAGATCGTCGGCAAGCTCGCCCAGTTCGGCAGCGGCATGTTGCAACAGGTCTCCGAGAAACTGCTCGGCCAGTTCGTCGAGTCGCTCGAGGCGAAGCTCGCTACGGACAGTGCACCCCCGGCCCCGGCCAACAACGGTGCCGAGCCGGCGGTTGCGGCCAGGCCACTGGAACAGCCCGCCGCCGAGGCGATCGACCTGCTGCAGTTGGCAGGCGGTGGCGCACTGAAGAAATACGGGCCGCCGATCTTCGCCGCCTTTCTGATCGCCGCTGTGGTGTTCGCTCTCGGGCGGCTGCTGATTGCGCGAAAGGCGTTGCGCAGCAGTCGATGACGACGCCGTACGTACTTCGGGGTGTCGACGTGTCCGCGTTCGCGGTCGCGTTGGTCGCGAACCTGCGCGGAGCAGGCGTGCTGGTGTCGGCAGAAGGTCCCGCCACGCTTGTCGAGGCGATGGGCCACATCACACCCCAGTCGCGCACCGCGCTCTACTGGTCCGCCCGCCTGTCGCTGGTGAACAGGGCGGAGGACCTGAGGGCCTTCGACGCGGTTTTCGCCGCGATCTTCGATGACGCGTTCGCGGGGCGCCAGATCCAACCCGAAGATCGCAGACCTCTGCCATCGGGTGATCCGAGGCAGGGCGGCCGCGGAAGTGACAGCGGCCGTAGCGACGGCGACGGTCTGCCGTGGACGACATTGCCCACGTCGATGCGCGCGGCAGACCCGACTGACGGCGGCGTCGCCGTGCCGGATGCGCTGCCAAGCCGGCTGGTGGCGAGGGCGGATGAGTCGTTCGATCGGTTCGACGACGACGACCTGCACCGCATCGGCACCTGGCTGGAACAACTGTCCGCCCGTTGGCCCAAGCGGCGAAGCATGCGCAGGGAGGTGCACCGCCGCGGCAAGCGCATCGACGTGCGGGCGTCGATGCGATCAGCGCGCCAGACCGGGTGGGAGGTGTTGCGGCTGCAGCGCACCCGCGCGCGCTATCGGCCGCGCCGGGTCGTGCTTGTATGCGACGTCAGCAGATCGATGCAGCCCTACGCGGCCATCTATCTGCATCTCATGCGGGCAGCGGCACTGCGCCAGAAGGGCGTTCGCCCCGAAGTCTTCGCGTTCTCGACATCGCTGACCCGGCTGACGTCGACGTTGTCGCATCGCTCGGCCGAGGTCGCATTGGCGAGGGCCAACGCGAAGGTCGTCGACCGCTACGGCGGAACACACCTGGGCCGCTGCGTGGCCGGGCTGTTGGCAGCACCGCACGGCAGCACGCTGCGCGGCGCGCTGGTGATCGTCGCCTCCGACGGCTGGGACAGCGACCCTCCGGACGTGTTGGCGCATGCGCTGGCGCGGGTGCGGCGCAGGGCTGCGATGGTGGTCTGGCTCAATCCGCGGGCCGCACAGCCCGGATTCGAACCGCTCGCGGGTTCGATGGCGGCTGCGCTGCCGTACTGCGACCTGTTTTTGCCCGCGCACTCGATTGACGGGTTGCGTGAGCTATTCGACGCCCTGAGCAGCTGAGCCCTTCGCCGCCTTTCGCCGTTTGTACCACTCGACGATCATCGGGGTGATCGAGGCGACGGCGATCAGGATGAAGATCGGCTCGATCAGCTTCTGGATGATCTCGAACTGACCCAGCCCGTACCCGAGCAGCGTCAGGCCGACGCCCCACACGACGGCGCCGATGACGTTGAAGAGGGTGAAGACGCCGTAGCCCATTTTGGCGGCCCCTGCGGTGATCGGCGCCAGGGTCCGCACGATCGGCACGAAGCGGGCGATCACGATCGCAAACGGTCCCCGCTGTTCGAAGAAGGCGTGCGCCTCGTCCAGGTAGCGCTGTTTGAGGAAGCGCGCGTTGGGTTTGAACATGTGTGTGCCCACATACCGGCCGATGAAGTAGCCGACCTGCCCGCCGAGGATGGCGGCGATCGGGATGAAGACCAGCAGCTGCCACAGCGCGAAGTTCGCCTCGCCCGCCGCCGCGGTGCCCGCTGCCAGCATTCCCGCCACGAACAGCAATGTGTCACCGGGCAGGACGGGGAACAGCACGCCGGACTCGACGAAGATCACCACCAGCAACCCCACCAGGGCCCAGGCGCCGAAGTAGCCGATGAGCTTGATCGGGTCCAGGAAATCCGGCATCAACATCACCGTGGCGCTGGTCATGGCTCACCAAGATACCGTCGTGCGACGGACGGCCTGCTCAGCGCGGCCGGACTTGACATACTGCGGGTGGACAGCCGAACCAGGGAGAGGACGTCTGAATGCCCATCGCCACACCCGAGGTCTACGCCGAGATGCTGGCCCGCGCCAAGGAGCACTCGTATGCGTACCCCGCGATCAACTGCACCTCATCGGAGACGATCAACGCCGCGCTGAAGGGATTCGCCGATGCGGGCAGCGACGGCATCATCCAGTTCTCGACCGGCGGCGCCGAGTTCGGCTCGGGTCTGGGGGTGAAGGACATGGTGATCGGTGCGGTGGCGCTTGCCGAGTTCGCACACGTCGTCGCCGAGCAGTACCCCATCACGGTGGCGCTGCACACCGACCACTGCCCGAAGGACAAGCTCGACACGTACGTGCGTCCGCTGCTGGCGATATCGGCGAAGCGGGTGGCCGACGGCGGCAACCCGCTCATCCAGTCGCACATGTGGGACGGCTCGGCCGTGCCGATCGACGAGAACCTGACGATCGCCAAGGAACTGCTCAAACTGGCGGCCGCCGCCAAGATCGTGCTGGAGATCGAGATCGGCGTCGTCGGCGGCGAGGAGGACGGCGTCGAGGCCGAGATCAACGAGAAGCTCTACACCACGCCAGAGGACTTCGAGAAGACCATCGAGGAGCTCGGCGCGGGGGAGCACGGCCAGTACCTGCTGGCCGCGACGTTCGGCAACGTGCACGGCGTGTACAAGCCGGGCAACGTCAAGCTGCGCCCCGACATTCTCGACCAGGGCCAGAAGGTGGCCGCCGCCAAGCTCGGATTGGCCGAGGACGCAAAGCCTTTCGACTTCGTCTTCCACGGCGGCTCCGGCTCGCTGAAGTCGGAGATCGAGGAGGCACTGCGCTACGGCGTGGTCAAGATGAACGTCGACACCGACACCCAGTACGCGTTCACCAGGCCCGTCGCAGGCCACATGTTCAGTAATTACGACGGCGTGCTGAAGATCGACGGCGAGGTCGGCAACAAGAAGGTCTACGACCCGCGCAGCTACATGAAGAAGGCCGAAGCGTCGATGTCGGAGCGGATCGTGGAGGCGTGTAACGACCTGCACAGCGCCGGCCGGAGCGTGAGCGCAAGCTGACTAACTGCTCGGCGCCTGGCAGATCTTCCACTGGTCGTCGCGGAACTGCAGGTCGAAGCTGCGGGTGGATCGGGTCTGCGGCGCATACGCCATGAACGTGGTGACGTTGGCTTCGGCGTGGTCGCCGTTGACGACGACCTGGTCGATGCTGGCAACCACCGGGTACTGCTTCGCGGCGGCCACCCGGGCGTGCGTGTCCGTCCAGGCGCGGTCGTCGTAGTTGACGTAGCTGTCGCGGGTGGCGCCGCAGGTGATGCTGCGCAGGGTCGCCAGATCACCCTTCTGCACGGCGACGTCGAAGTTCTGGATCGTCGAGCGAACCATGTCCTCCTGCGACTCCTTCGACTCGGAGTCGCGGGTCAACAGCAGGGTGCCGAGTATCGCGACGGCGGCGAGCGCGGCGATCACCAGGATCAGCGCCACCACCCAGCCCCAGCTACGCCTGCGGCCCGGCGGCTTGGCCGTCTCGCCGCGACCCGGAATCGTCTGTGGCGCAACCGGTTTGTTGGGCGAGATTGGTTCGGTGGGCGTCGAGAACACCTCGGTGGCGGGGTCGGGAGGTGTCTGGATGAACTTCGTCGTCGACGAGTCCATCCCGGACGGGGCGGTGTACCGCCGCTCGGCTGGCTCCTCCTGAGGAGGCTCCGGCTCGATCGTGCCGGTCTCCTCGACCGCCATCACCTCGGTGGGGTGCTCCTCGACGATCGGCGGTGGGTCGTCGGTGACCACCGGGGCGGCTTGGGTGGGGGCGTCGCTGTCCGACGGCTGCGGGTCCTCCTGCGGCGCTTCGACGCCGCCCTGCGATGTCGACGAATCGTCGGCCGGTTCGTCCGCGGATTCCACAGCTGGTTCCTGTCCCTCGTCCGGCCCTGATGGGTTCGACATCCCTGCTGCAGTCCTCCCGTGACGTGAACGCCTTGTCGGCTCGGCCGACGTGAGCTGTTGTCGGCTCGGCCGACGGTCTCTGAGTCGAGCTTAATTGCCCCACGGCACAATAGGCCCATGACGCGGATGGGTGACCTTCTCGGACCGGATCCGGTCCTTCTTCCCGGCGACAGTGCGGCCGAGGCCGAACTCGAAGCCAACGAAAACGCGGCGATCGTGGCCGCAGCTCATCCCACCGCCTCGGTGGCGTGGGCGGCGCTGGCCGAGGATGCGCTGGCCGACGACAAGGTCATCACCGCGTACGCCTACGCCCGCACCGGCTACCACCGCGGCCTCGACCAGCTGCGCCGCAACGGCTGGAAGGGATTCGGGCCGGTGCCGTACTCGCACGTGCCGAACCGGGGCTTCCTGCGGTGTGTGGCCGTGCTGGCGAAGGCCGCGGACGCGATCGGCGAGTCCGATGAACACGCGCGCTGCCTTGACCTGCTCGACGACTGCGATCCGGCGGCGCGCGCCGAACTAGGCCTGGCGTAGTTACCACGTCGCTTCGCAGTTGCAGTCCCCCGCGGCGTCGGGTGGCTCGATCTGGACGGTCGCGTGCTCGAGCCCCCGCGCGGTGAGCACCGCCCGTGCCTCGTCGAGCACCTTCGCCGAGTCGGCCGTCGACGTCAGGTGCGCGGTGACCATGTCCTTGCCGGGCACCAGCGTCCACACGTGCAGGTCGTGCACCTCGCTCACGCCGTCGACAGCGCACAGGGCGGTCCGCAGCTCCTCGACGTCGATGTGGGTGGGCGAGGACTCCGACAGGATGCGCAGCGCCGCCCGCGCGAGCGAGATCGCGCGCGGCAGTACCCACAGCGCGACGAGGACCGCGACGACGACGTCGGCGTAGGGCCAGTGTGTGGTGACGGTGACGATGCCCGCGATCAGCACCCCGACGCTGCTGACGGTGTCGGCGACGACCTCCATGTAGGCGCCCTTGACCGCGAGGCTGCCCTCCGACTGCGAACGCAGCAGCATCACCACGGCGGCGTTGGCGACCAGGCCCGCCAACGCGACAAGGATCATCGGGACGCCGGGAATGGCGGGCGCGTCGCCGAACCGCTCGAACGCCTCGTAGAGGATGAAGGCCGCAACGAACAACAGCAGCACCGCATTGGCCACCGCGGTGAACACCTCGGCGCGGTGCCAGCCGTAGGTGCGGGCAGGCGACGCGTTGGCGTGCCTGGCCACCAGCACGGCGGTCAGGCCCATGAACAAGGCCACCAGATCGGTGAGCATGTGGCCCGCGTCGGCCAGCAGCGCGATCGAATTGATCAGCAGCGCGGTCGTCAGCTCGAGGACGAAGAAGCCGGACAGGATGGCCGCCGCCATGACCATCCGGCTGACACGGGCATCGGCGCTTCCGTGGTTGTGGCCCGCACCCATGGTTTCAATCTATGCGCAATGACGCATATGTCGCAAGGCGTTGCCCTAGAGCCAGGCCGACCAGAACTGGGTCAGCCGCAGGCCGTCGCCGACCAGGTACCTGTCGACGCCTGACATGTCGACGAACCAGGTGATGACCGCGAAGAAGTACTGGCTCAGTGGCGTCGCGATGAACAGGATCAGCAGCACGAACAGGCCCCACTGCTTTGCGGGTTGAAGCGCGCGCTGGGTGTCCGGGCTCAGGTGCGGTTCCAGCGCGCCGTAGCCGTCGAGGCCGGGAACCGGCAGCAGGTTGAGCACCGCGGCGGTCACCTGGAGGAAGCCCGAGAACGCCATCCCGGCCCAGAACACACTGTGGTCGGGCTCGTAGAACAGCGCCGTCACCGCGAGCAGGACAACGGCGAACAGCACGTTGGTCAACGGCCCCGAGAGGCTGACGACCGTCCTCTGCCACTTGGTCATGAACGACGTCCGGACATACACCGCCCCGCCGGGCACGCCGATGCCGCCGAGTGCGATGAACACGATCGGCAGGATCAGCGACAGCAGTGGATGGGTGTACTTGAACGGGTTCAGCGTCAGGTAGCCCCGCATCGCGACACCGTGGTCTCCGAACCGCCATGCGGTGAACGCGTGCGCGAACTCGTGCAGACACAGCGACACGATCCAGCCGGCGATGACGAAGATGAACACCCCGACGTACGAGAGCGGCTTGATGTCGTTGCCGACCTGCCAGGCCAGCACGCCACCGCCCGCGGTCACCGCAACGATGGCCAGGAAGATCGGGCTGGGCCGCACCGATGCATGCACGACTGGAACGTTCACGTCACAAAGCTACTGCCAGTCGCATTCGGTGAGCTCGGCCGACAGCTTCCACAGCCGGGCCGCGGTCTGCGCGTCGCGCGCCTTCTTCAGCGGCTTGGTCACCCTCGGCTTGCCGAACTGCTTGAAGACCGGCGCCAGATACGTCCCCGGCGGCAGGTCGCTGGTGGCACCCATGATGCTCGAGCGGGCCGCGGTCTTCGCGCTCTGCGGGAAGTTGCGCAGCCAACTCAGCCCCGACGACCAGCCGAGAAACCCCGTGCTGTACCGGACGATGTTGGTGTCGGCGCCGCCGGGATCGACGACGATCGCGCGCACGCCCCTTCTCGCCAGTTCGGCGGTGAACAACATGATCGCGAGCTTGGACTGCCCGTATGCGGCCCACTTCGAGTACGGACGGGTGCGCCAGTTCAGGTCCTCCAGGTGCATCCGGCTGAACATGTGGTTCATGCTCGTCACCGAGACGACGCGATCTTTGATCCGGTCGCCGAGCAGACAGGTCAACGCGAAATGGCCGAGGTAGTTGGTGCCCATGTGCGTCTCGAACCCGTCGGCGGTGCGGGTGAGCGGCAAGCCGAGCACGCCCGCGTTGTTGACCAGCACGTCGACGGTGTCCACCGAGTCGGCGAATTTGCGCACGCTGGTCAGGTCGGCCAGGTCGAGGTGGGCCACCTCGACGTCGCCCGCCATCTCGGCCGCGGCCCGCTCGGACTTCGGGATGTCGCGCGCCGCGATCAGCACACTGTGACCCGCGGCGGCCAGCGCCGTCGCCGTTTCCCTGCCAACACCGCTGTTGCCACCGGTGACGATGATTCGCACGGGCCTATCTCACCAGCAGCCAGCCCTGCGTGTGGCGATAAAACGTAGATCGGCGAACAACTCTCTCCGCGCGTACGCCGTCGCGGATCACCACCGCGCCCGTCGTGCCGAGCTGAGCCGCCCGCCCGACCACCCAGCGTCGTCCGCCGCCGCTGACGGCCGCCCGCAGCCCGGGCATGGCCTGCGTCGGTTCGATCCGCACACCGGCGACCTCACCGTCGAACAGATGCGTGTCGTCGACGACCGCTTCGCCACGCAGCGGACCGCCGTCCTCGCCGCGCCATTCGGCCGCGCCGACGATGACCTGGCCGGTCTCGTCGCGAATCAACGGCACCCGTCGCGCGGTGCCGCGGCGCGCCCGCCGCGCCGTCCACCATCCGGCTGCGTGGCCCACCTCGACGCCGAGCCGGTCCGTGCGCAGTAGCCGCGTCAGCACCGCGGCCAGATCGGCATCGGAGCCCACCACGACCAGCCGACTGCAGCGCCCGGCCACGGCGTCGATGTCGTCGGCCCCGTCGACCTGATGCGCGGCCAGACCGGCCAGCGGACGGGGCAGGCGTCGGCCGCCGAACAGCAACACTGCGACATCAGCCGTGCTCAAGACAGCTCCTTAGCGGTCCGGAGGGACCAGGTCAGATACAGTGGCTCACCGGCTGGATCACAATAAGCGGGAGAAACGCCATGCCGGCAATCGTGCTCATCGGCGCCCAGTGGGGCGACGAGGGCAAGGGGAAGGCCACCGATCTGCTCGGGGGTCGCGTCCAATGGGTCGTGCGGTACCAGGGCGGCAACAACGCCGGCCATACCGTGGTGCTGCCGACCGGCGAGAACTTCGCGCTTCACCTGATCCCGTCGGGCATCCTGACACCCGGCGTCACCAACGTGATCGGCAACGGTGTGGTGGTCGACCCCGGCGTGCTGCTCGACGAATTGAAGGGTCTGGAAGATCGCGGCGTCGACACCGAGCGTCTGCTGATCTCCGCCGATGCGCACCTGCTGATGCCTTACCACGTGGCCATCGACAAGGTCACCGAGCGGTACGCGGGCAGCAAGAAGATCGGCACCACCGGCCGCGGCATCGGCCCGTGCTACCAGGACAAGATCGCCCGCATCGGGATTCGGGTCGCCGACGTGCTCGACGAGGGGCAGCTGGTCGGAAAGATCGAAGCGGCGCTGGAGTTCAAGAACCAGGTACTGGTCAAGATCTACAACCGCAAGGCGTTGGTACCCGAGGAGGTGCTGGACAGCTTGTTGACGCAGGCCGAGGGGTTCAAGCACCGCATCGCGGACGCCCGCCGACTGCTGAACGTCGCACTCGACCACGGTGAGATCGTGCTGCTGGAGGGCTCACAGGGCACGCTGCTCGATGTCGACCACGGCACGTATCCCTTTGTCACGTCATCGAATCCGACCGCAGGCGGTGCCGCCGTCGGCTCGGGCATCGGCCCGACGCGCATCACCACGGTGTTGGGGATTCTGAAGGCCTACACCACGAGGGTCGGCTCGGGTCCGTTCCCGACCGAGTTGTTCGACGAGATGGGCGAGTACCTGTCCAAGACCGGCGGGGAGTTCGGGGTGACGACGGGCAGGCGTCGGCGCTGCGGATGGTTCGACTCGGTGATCGCGCGCTATGCCACCCGGGTCAACGGGATCACGGACTACTTCCTGACCAAGCTCGACGTGTTGTCCAGCCTGGAAACGGTCCCGATCTGCGTCGGATACACGGTGAACGGCAAGCGCACAGACGACATGCCGATGACGCAGAGCGAGATCGGGGTTGCCGAGCCGATCTACGAGGAGATGCCGGGTTGGTGGGAGGACATCTCCGGGGCACGCGAATTCGATGACCTGCCCGCCAAGGCCCGTGACTACGTGCTTCGGCTGGAAGAGCTTGCCGGTGCCCATGTTTCGTGCATCGGCGTTGGACCCGGCCGGGATCAGACGATCGTGCGCCGCGACATCCTGGCCGGCCCGTGACCGCGGACGATCCGAGGCTCGTCGACCCCGAATACGACAGGCACGGCGGCTTTCCGAATTTCGAAGCGGCACAGCCGGGTCCGGGTTTCGGCCGGTTCCTCATCGCGATGCGGCGGACGCAGGACCTTGCGGTGTCGGCCGATCCCGACAGCGACACCTGGAACGAAGCGGCCGACCTGGCCGAGAGGCTGGTGAAGCTGCTCGACCCGTACGAGGCGGCCGAAGGCGTGGGGCCTGCAAACCGGGTGCCTGAGCTTCCAGGCTCGGGCAGCCTGCTGATGCCGCCATACCGGGTGACGAAGTTCGAGTCCGACGCGGTCGAGTTGACCGTGCAGTTCAGCCGTTATCACGTAGGTGGCAATTACGCGGTGCACGGCGGTGTCTTGCCGCTAATGTTCGACTCGATGTTCGGCATGGTGATCCACGCCTCCGGACGGCCGATCAGCCGGACCGGCTTTCTGCATGTCGACTACCGGAAGGTGACGCCGATCGACACGCCGCTGACCATGAGGGGCTGGGTCGACCGGACGGAGGGCCGCAAGGCGTTCGTGAAGGCAGAACTTCGAGACCCAGACGGCAACCTGCTGGCCGAGGCCAACGGGCTGATGATCCGACTCCTGCCGGGGCAGCCGTGAAAACGCGGCAGCCGCATCCGCTTTCGACGCCGCGGGCAGCGGCGGTGGCCGGGGTGCTGTTCGCGCTGTTGTTCGGCGCTGTGATTGTTCTCATCCGGCTCGCGTTGCCGGAGGGCGCGGAGCCGGGTTCGCAGTGGTTACTCGCGGGCAGCACCAACATCAGGGTTGCCGCGTCCATCATGCCGTTCGCCGGTATCGCCTTCCTGTGGTTCATCGGCGTTGTCCGCGACGGCTTCGGCGGCTTCGAAGACAAGTTCTTCTCGACGGTGTTCATCGGCAGCGGGCTGCTCTTCCTGGCGATGATGTTCGTGGCGGTCGGAGTCGGCGCCGGCCTGGAAGCCATCAGCAGTGACGTCGTGGATCCGGCTGCCCACGGCGAGGTGGCGACGTTCGGCCAGATGGTGCTGCTTGCGGTGTCCAAGACCTATGCGCTGCGCATGGGCGCGGTGTTCATGATCTCGCTGGCCACCATCTGGCTCAAGACCGGCCTGATGCCGCGGTGGCTGGTCGGCTTGACTTACCTTGTGGCGCTTGGCCTCATCCTGGCCAGCGACATCACCATGTGGCTGGTACTGGCGTTCCCGATCTGGGTGTTCGTGGTCAGCGTGCTGCTGCTCACGCGCGCAGGCGTGATCGACCTGGACCGCGACGACTAACCTTCGATCGTCAGCGCCTGCGACGGGCACAGCTTGACCGCTTCGCGCGCCTTGTCTTCGTCGTCGGCGGGGATGTCGTCGACGAGCACCACCACGATGCCGTCGTCGTCCTGGTCGAAGAGGCTGTCCGCGACCATCACGCAGTTGCCCGCCTGGATGCAGACGTCGCGATCGGCGTGCACCTTCACCAACTCACCTCCAGTGACTTCAGCCCGTAGATGAAGTTCCAGGTCCGGAACGCCACATCCGAGAAATCTTCTGCCAGAGTCAGGTTCGGGAACCTGCGCAGGAGCGCCGGAAACGCGATGCGCATCTCCATCCGGGCCAACGGCGCGCCGAGACAGTGGTGTACGCCGTGCCCGAACGCCAGATGGCCGGGAGCCCCGCGGCGAATGTCGAGGACTTCGGGTGAGTCGATGAAGTCCGGGTCCCGGTTGCCCGACGGCATGGACGGGGAGACCAGATTGCCTGCCGGGATCATCACGCCCGCGACCTCGACGTCGGTGGTGGTGATGCGGGGGATCGCGCTTTGCACGATGGAAAGCCAGCGCAACAGCTCCTCCATCGCGGGACCGATGGCGTCGGGATCATCGCGCACCATGGCGAGCTGCTCGGGGTGACGCAGCAGCGCGAGCGTGCCGAGGCCGAGCATGTTCGACGTGGTCTCGTGGCCGGCGAGCAGCAGCAGGCTCGCGACACCGATGAGCTCGTCGTCGGTGAGCTCGTCGCCGTGTTCGCGCACCAGCATGCCGAGGATGTCCTCGCCCGGTTGGCGCCGCGCACGCGCAACCAGCGTGGCCATGTACGCGCGTCCCTGCCGCTGCAGCTCCAGCCGCTCCGGTATCGGAACGGAGAAGTCCAGCTGCCGGACGCTGCGCCGCTGGAAGTCCTCGCGGTCGTCATACGGCACGCCGAGCAGCTCGCAGATGACCAGCGAGGGAATCGGCAGCGCGAAGCTCTCCACCAGATCCGCTGGCGGGCCCGCACTTTCCATCGCGTCCAGCTGCGCGTCGACGATCTCGACGATGCGGGGCTCGAGCCGCTTCATCCGTCGGATGGTGAACTCGGGTGTCAGCATGCGGCGCAGCCGCGAATGATCGGGCGGGTCGAGGCCGAGCAGGTTGCCTGCGCGCGCGGTGGCCTGCTCCTCCTCGCTTGCCTGCGGCACGCCCTGCACCGCGAAGCCGGGTGGGCGCTCGTTGGAGAACCGCTCGTGGTCCGCCAGCACCGCCTTGATGTCCTCGTGCCGGGTGACCAGGTACACCTGCATGCCGAACGCGTTGGTGAACTTCCGCACGCCCTCGGTCTCGCGGATCTCCCCAAGCGCGGCGGTGGGGCTGAACGCATCGCGGCGCATGTGCAGCGGCGGCAGTTCGGTCGCTTCGCCGTCGCGGGGCGCGGCATCGGTTTGAGCCATGATTGAAACGCTACCCGCGAAAAACGAACGCCTTGAGCATCAGCAGGCTCGGCCAGAACATCATCGCGTCGCCGCTACCGCGGACCTATACCCCTAGCCACCCCGGCGCGGTGTCGACCATGTGTCTTGCCACCGTTCGAACCGTAGCCCGCATCGCGCAGTGCGGGCCACCAGATCCGCGGCCCGATGAGGGTGAACAGGGCGGGGATGATCACGGTGCGCACGACGAAGGTGTCCAGCAGGATGCCGAGGCCGACGATGATGCCGACCTGGGTGAGCACGATCAGCGGCAGCACCCCCAGCACACAGAACACCGCGGCCAGCACGATGCCCGCGCTGGTGATGACGGCGCCGGTGGCCGAGACGGCACGGACGATGCCGTCCCTGGTGCCGTGGGCGGGCGTCTCCTCGCGGGCGCGGGTGACGAGGAAGATCGTGTAGTCGACCCCGAGTGCCACCAGGAACAGGAAGGCGAACAGCGGGGCGGTGTCATCGAGCGCGGGAAAGCCGAAGACGTGCACACTCGCCCAGCTGCCGAGCCCGAGTGCCGCCAGCGCGCTCAGCACCGTCACGGCGACCAGGATCAGCGGCGCAAGTGCCGATCGCAGAAGCACGTAGAGCACGATCAGCACGACGGCGAGGATGGCAGGGATGATGACGAGCCGGTCGTGCGCGGCTGCCGCGCTCGCATCGCGGGCCTGCGCGTCCGGCCCACCGACCAATGCACCTGAATCCACGCTGTGTACCGAGTCGCGCAGTGTGTCAATGGTTTTGAACGCTTCATCGGACGCAGGCTCAGCGCGCAGCACCACCGACCACTGGCTGAGTCCGTCGGGCGATGCGCCTGCCGGATTCGCCGAGACCACACCCGGCGTGGACGTGATCGCCGCTTCGACCTCTGTTGCCTTGCTGGTCGCTGCGATGACGCGGGTGGGGTTGGTCAGGCCGCTGGGAAAGTGGGCCGCGAGCGTGTCGTAGCCGCTGACCGACTCGGCCTGCACTCGGAACTGCTCGGTCTGCGAAAGGCCGATCGGTGTGGTCAGAAGTCCGAGGCACAGCAGCGCAAGGCTCGCGATGGCCACCGCGCTGACGCGGGCCGGTCTGCGTGCCACCGCGTCGGCGATGCGGTGCCAGACACCGCTGTCGGTAAGGGGTTTCGCGCCGACCTTGGGGACGAACGGCCAGAACAGCCGCCTGCCGAACAGCGCGAGCAGTGGCGGCAGCACGAGAAGGACGAACACCGCCGCGACGACAAGGCCCGCCGCGGCCTGAACGCCGAGGCTGCGGGTGCTCGGCGAGGAGGCCAACAACAACGTCAGCAGAGCCAGCACCACGGTGGCATTGCTTGCCAGGATCGCAGGCCCGGCCTGGCGCACGGCCACCCGTAGCGCGTCACGGTGATTGTCGTTGCGGCCCAACTCTTCTCGGTAACGCGAGATCAGCAGCAGGGCGTAGTTGGTGCCTGCCCCGAACACCAGCACGCTGGTGATGCCGGAGGTCGAGCCGTCCGGTGTCATGCCGACGGCCTGGGCGATGGCGCTACCGACGACAGCGGCGACGCGGTCGGCGAAACCGATCACGGCGAGCGGGACAAGCCACAGCACCGGCGACCGGTAGGTCACGATCAGCAGCAGCGCCACCACGAGGGCGGTGACCGCGAGCAGCGTGATGTTGGCCCCGGAGAACGAGTTGGCGATGTCGGCGCCGAACGCGGGGCCGCCGGTCACCTCGACCCGGAGGTCGCCGGGCAGTCCGTCGGCAGCCGATTCGCGCAGCGACTTGACCGCGTCGTTGAGTGCGAAGCCGGACAGGCCGGCGTCCAAGGGGACCGTGGCCACCGCAGCCAGGCCGTCGTCGGACACCATGACGGGCTGTTGCTTGATCGCACCGAGGTCGGACGGGCTCAGGGCGGCCCCGTCGCGACGGCTGAAGACCAGGATGGCGGGCACGCGGTCACCACCGGGGAGTTGTGCCCGTACGGCGTCAGCGCGCGTCGACTCGGCGTTGCTGGGCACGGGAACGGGCGACTGCTCGCTGGAGTCGTCGCTGCCGATCAGTCCCATCAGCGCACCGGAAACGAGCAGCACGGCCAGAGCCAGCAGCCACGAGAACCGTCCGGTCATACCACCAATATTTCAGATACTTAATTATTAATCAAATGAAACTCTCGGCGTTATGCTGATCGGGTGGCCAACACCGATCGGTCCGCGCTGGAGTCGCTGATCGCGGCCGACGTGCGGGCGATGACTGCCGAGTCCGATCAGATCGGCAGACATTTCGCCGCCCGGCATGATGTGGCCGCCAACGACTTTCGCGCTCTACTGCATGTCATGGTGGCCGAGACGGCGGGATCACCGCTCACCGCAGGCGAGCTCAGGACGCGAATGGGAATGTCGGGCGCGGCGATCACCTATCTCGTCGAGCGGATGATCGCCTCCGGCCACTTTCGTCGCGAGTCCGATCCATCCGATCGCCGAAAGGTCATCCTGCGGGTTGCCGACGACGGAATCACCGTCGCTCGAGGCTTTTTCATGCCGCTGGCCGAACACAACCGGCGCGCGATGGCGGGGTTGCCGAATGACGATCTCGCCGCCGCGCACCGGACCTTCGCCGCGATCATCGACGCGATGCGTGAATTTCGCTCCCAGCTCGACGAGCAGTGACCTCCTCGATCAGAAGCTCGGCGGCCACCCTGGCCCCGTCGGTGCGGATCCTGGGCGGCATGGCTGCGGCCCGCGCACGGGTCTCGGGGGTCAGTGCAGCTCCAAGCGCCGCCGACAGCGACTCGACCGTCGGCGTCGGGCCATCGTGTGCGGCCCCGATGCCCAGCTCGGCGACGCGGCCCGCCCAGTAGGGCTGGTCGGCGATCTGGGGGACCACCACCTGCGGCACGCCCGCCCTCGCAGTCGTGGTCGTCGTGCCCGCGCCACCGTGGTGCACGACAGCGGCCGCCCGCTTGAACAGTGCCTGGTGGTTGACCTCGCCGACGGCGAAGCAGTCGTCCTTGTCGTCGATCAGTGCCAGGTCGGCCCAGCCGCGAGAGACCAACACGCGGCGACCCTGACCGCGGATGGCCTCGATGGCGACCCTGGCGACGTCCTGCGGGGCGCGCACACTGCTGAACCCCACGTACACCGGCGGTGTGCCGGCTTCGAGGAAGGCGACCAGATCGGCAGGGAGCGGGCGGTCATCGGGCAGGATCCACGCGCCGGTCTGCACGACGTCGTGATCCGGCGAACCCGGCCACGGGCCGAGGATCGGATCCACCGCCAGCCACGGCCGGCGCGTGTGGACGTGATCGCGGACGTTGTCCACCGGCGGCAATCCGATTGCCGCGCGATGCGCGTTGAGCGGGTCACGGTAGAGCGCATTCACTCGCTCCGCGTCGATGTCCCACAACACCCGGTTGTCCGTCTCGCCCGGCGGGAACGGTCGGCCAGGCCGCTGCAGTGGCGTTTGGTGCGGTGACGGGATGGTGCCGGGAAGGAAGCCGACGCACACGTAGTGGATGTCCAGCATCTCCGCAATCGATCGCACGCCCGCGGGCATCAACCCGGTCGCCACCACGGCGTCACATCCATCGGCCGCGGCGGCGACCGTGTCGAATTGCATTGCGACGAGATTGGCCGCCGTCTGGGGCGCGTCCGCCGGTGTCAGTGGCTTTTCGCCGTGCAGCAGCTCGCGCAGCGACTTGCCCATCGGGATCAGCGGCACGTCGACCCTCGCCACAAGGTCGGCGAAATCCGGTGGTGCGCATACCCGCACCTCCGCGCCGAGCTCGCGCAGCCGCAGCGCGAACCCCATCAGCGGTTCGACGTCCCCGCGTGAACCCCATGACGACAACAAAACACGCACAGTCTGCCCCCTTCTATACCGCCCCTAAGCACCGACTTCTGGCTTGGCTCTGGGCCCCCGGCCGCAGGTCAGGGGATGATTCTGGGGCATGACCGGGGTCTTGCCGCAAGGCCCCCTGTGCGCTATATATTGAAGAGGGAAGGAAATACGGCTCCCGCTACGTCCGGTTGAGCGTCGCTTCCTCGAGATCGAGTCCGTGCAGCACCGTTCGCAGAACCTCGTCGTCGATGTGCCCGCTGTCGCGCTCGGCGATGAAGGCCGCGCGTTCGGCGGCCAGCATCTCGAGCCGCAGCCGCCGGAACGCCGACGTCGGGCTCTCGCCGATCTCCTCCGCGGTGCGGCCGAGTCGCTCCCACGCGGAGTTACGACGCCGAGTGTTCCACGCGCGCAACACATCTGCCGCCCGCTCCGCCTCCGTGGTGTCGTTCTCCGCGAGGAGTTCATCGAGCCGGTCGGCGGCGGCGATCGCGGCCTTCTCCTGTGCGGCGGCCGCGGCGATCGCATCGGTACGTGCCTCGTCGCCCTGCACACCGAGCCGTCGGATCAGCCACGGCAGCGTCAGGCCGTGCAACAGCAGCGTGCCGATCACCACCACGAAGGTGAGGAACACGATGTGTTCGCGCCCAGGAAACCGCTCACCCGACAGCGTCGTCAGCGGCACCGCGAACGCGGCGGCCAGCGAGACCACCCCGCGCATACCCGCCCACGCGACGATGAAGACCTGCGCGACTGTCGGCGCGGTTTCCCTGGCCCTGATCCGGGACGACAGCATCCTCGGCAGAAACGCGAAGGAGTACACCCACACGATGCGCACGACGATGACGGTCGCCAGCACCGAAAGCGAATAGAAGGCCATCGTCGAGAACGGCATGCCGCGAATCTCGTCGATGACGCTCGGCAGCTGCAGCCCGATCATCAGGAACGCGAAGGACTCCAGCACCAGCTGAAGGGCCTTCCACACCGCCTGGTCCTGCAGCCGGGTCTCGTAGCCGGCATGGAACGACTTCTGGCCGAGAATCAGCGCCGCGACGACCACGGCGAGCACACCCGAGCCGTGCGCTTGCTCGGCGGTGAGGTAGATGACGAACGGCGCGACGAGACCGACAGCGCTTTCTACCAGCGGATCGTTGAGCCGCCAGCGGACGAAGGCGATGAGGAAACCAAGCGCCAGACCGATGACGATGCCGCCGCCCGCGGCCAACGCGAACGTCGCCAGGCCGCTGCTCCAGGTCGCGGCCGCACCGATCGCCGCGGCGAGCGCGACCTTGTACGCGGTCAACGCGGTTGCGTCGTTGAGCAGGCTCTCGCCGCCGAGCAGCGTCATGATCTGGCGCGGCAACCCCAGCCTGCGCCCGACCGCCGTCGCCGACACCGCGTCCGGCGGAGCCACGATCGCGCCGAGGGTGAGACCGGCCGCCAGCGTCAGGTCTGGCACCGTCTTGTACGCGACGAAGCCGACCGCGAACGTCGTCGCCAGCGGCAGCCCGACGGCGAGCAGACCGATCGGGCGGAGGTTGTTCTTCAAGCCGACGTAGCTGCTCTCCAGGCCCGCCGACCACAGCAGCGGCGGCAGCAGAACGTAGAGCACCAGGTCCGGTTCGAGGTCGATGTCGGTGAAGCCGGGAATCGTGCTTGCCGCGAGGCCCGCCACCACCAGCGCCAGCGGCGCCGATACATCGAACCGGCGGGCCAACGCCGCCAGCAGGACCGACACCACGAGCACTGCGAGCAGGGAGCCATGCACTTCGCCGCACCTCCTATCCTTGGTCAGCATGCTGAAGAGATCTCGCGACCGCGATTCGAAGGCGCCCACAGCGCCGAACACGTGCCCGCATCTCTCGGCTGCAACCTCTGAACCCGAGCCGCTTACTCCCGGAGAATGCCAGGATTGTGCCGAGCTGGGCGAGAACACCTGGGCGCATTTGCGGATGTGCATGACGTGCGGCCACGTCGGGTGCTGCGACTCGAGCCCGCACCAACACGCCAGCGAACACTTCCGCCAGACCGGTCACCCCGTCATGCGATCCGTCGAGCCGGGCGAGGACTGGCGATGGTGCTACATCGATGTCCGGCTGGGATGAATATCTGGCAGGCTTGACGGGCGATGAGTGAAACCACTGAGTCACCCGAATTCGAGGACACGACCGACGACGAGCCGACCGACAGCGAGCCGGCGGCCCAGCGCGACGACAGAAGCGCGGTGATGTTGCTCGGCTCCGGTGAGCTGAGCCGAGAGCTGGCGCTGGCGTTCCAGCGGCTGGGCCGTGAGGTGGTGGCCGTCGACCGGTATGCGAACGCACCCGCGCACGGGGTGGCCGATCGCGCGGCGGTGGTCAAGATGAACGACGCCGAGGCGCTCACCGCGATCATCGAGCGGGCCAACCCGCTCTACGTGGTCGCCGAGTCCGGCATCATCGCGGTGGACGCGCTTGTCGCGGCCGCCGAGCGCGGCCTCGAGGTGTTCCCGACCCCGCGCAGCGTGCGGATGACGCAGGACCGCGAGGGCATGCGCAAGCTGGCCGCAGACGAGCTGGGCCTGCCGACCGTCCCGTTCTGGTTCGCCGGGTCGGTCGACGAACTGACCGCGGTGGCCGAACACGCAGGATTTCCGCTGGTGGTCAAGCCGATCGCGGGCGTGCCGGGCGAGGGCCAGTCGGTGTTGCTGCGCAGCGACGATGTCGAGGCCGCCTGGCAGCGCGCGGTTTCGGCTGGCCGGGTCGCACACAACCGGGTGCTCGTCGAGACGGTCGTCGAGGTCGACTACGAGATCACCCTGATCACGGTCAGGACCACCGGGCCGACGGGGCCCGCGCTGCACTTCTGCGAACCGATCGGGCATCGCGAGGGAGACGGTGACCTGCTGGAGGCGTGGCAGCCTCAGCAGCTGTCCGCCCCCGCGCTGGACGCGGCGAAGTCGATCGCCGCGCGCATCGTCAATGCGCTCGGCGGGCGCGGCGTCTTCGGAGTCGAGCTGCTGGTGAGCGGTGACGAGGTCTACTTCTCCGACGTCCGCACCAGGCCGCACGACAGCGGTCTGGTAACCCTTCGGTCGCAGCGGCTTTCGGAGTTCGAACTGCACGCGCGGGCGATCCTGGGGCTGCACGTGGACACCATCATGATCTCGCCGGGTGCCGCGGAAGTGACGTACGCACGCGCCGAAACGGCACCGGTCGAAATCGCACCGGAGAACGTCAACGCGGTGTTGGCCGACGCACTGGCCGTCGCAGAAAGCGATGCCCGCCTGTTCAACCGGCCCGACGAGACCGAACCCCGCCGTCGACTCGGGTTGGCGCTGGCCACCGCGCCGGACGTGACGACCGCCAGGGACAGGGTGCGCCGGGTGACCGGCGTGCTGCGCAAACTCTGGTAGCCGTGCCGTCCGACGAGGCCGACGACCGGCCCACGATGGCCCCGTTCCTCGGGGCGCTGGCAATCATTGTGGTCGTCGTGATCGCAATCTGGTTGTTCAGCGTTTTCCAGGGTGACCGCACACCCGAGGACCAGAAGGTCGGCAGGGCGGCCGTCGGCCAGAACGACGCGCTGCAGCGTGCGAACTTCGCCGACTTCGGCGCCTACACGTGTGCGAAGATGCGCGGGGCTGAGGCTGATGTGCTTGCGCGTCAACATGATTCGGTCGGCAAGCGCGGCGCCAGGTTCGTCGACGATGTCACCGACGTGAAGATCGACGGCGACTCGGCCACCGCGACCGTGACCTACCATTTCGACAAGGCGCCGGACGATAAAACGCCTGTTCCGATGACGTTCGTCCGCGAGGACGGGGCATGGAAGGTCTGTTCGACCGGTCCCAGTTAGGTATGGGACACTCGCGATCGTGAGCTACGCGGGAGACATCACGCCTGAAGAGGCCTGGAAAGTGCTCAACGATGACCCCCGGGCCGTGCTCGTGGACTGCCGCACCGACGCCGAGTGGCGTTTCGTCGGCGTGCCCGACCTGACGGACCTCGGTCGCGAGGTCGTCTACGTCGAGTGGAGCCGCACCGACGGCAGCCGAAACGAGGGCTTCGTCGACGACCTCGTCTCCGCAGGCGTCGAACCGGGCGATAGGCCGGTCGTGTTCCTGTGCCGCTCGGGCAACCGGTCGATCGGCGCCGCGAAGGCGGCCACAGAAGCGGGGATAGCGCCGTCCTACAACGTGTTGGACGGATTCGAGGGCGACCTCGACGAGGACAAGCATCGCGGGGCCACCGGCTGGAAGGCCGTCGGCCTGCCATGGAAGCAGTCGTGAGCGACAAGCCGTCGGTGCGCACGCCCGCCGAGCTGCCGGAGGGCGTCAGCCAGGCCACCATCGGGGTGCGCGGCGGCCTGTTGCGGTCAGGCTTCGAAGAGACCTCGGAGGCGATCTATCCGACCTCGGGCTACGTGTATGCCAGTGCTTCGGAGGCCGAGAAGGCGTTCACCGGCGAGATCGACCGGTACGTGTACTCGCGGTACGGCAACCCGACGATCACCATGTTCGAGGAGCGGCTGCGGCTGATCGAGGGCGCGCCCGCGGCGTTCGCGACGGCGACCGGAATGGCCGCGGTGTTCACCTCGCTCGGTGCGCTGCTGGCCGCGGGCGACCGGTTGGTCGCGGCGCGCAGCCTGTTCGGCTCGTGCTTCGTGGTGTGCAACGAGATCCTGCCGCGATGGGGCGTGGAGACGGTGTTCGTCGACGGCGAGGATCTCTCGCAGTGGGAGGAGGCGCTGTCCAAGCCGACGCAGGCGGTGTTCTTCGAGACGCCGTCCAACCCGATGCAGTCGCTGGTCGACATCGCGGCGGTGTCCGAGATGGCCCACAGCGCAGGCGCAAAAGTGGTGCTGGACAACGTGTTCGCCACGCCGATCCTGCAGCAGGGTTTCCCGCTCGGTGTCGACGTGGTGGTGTACTCGGGCACCAAGCACATCGACGGTCAGGGCCGGGTGCTCGGCGGCGCGATCCTCGGTGACAAGACCTACATCGACGAGCCGGTGCAGAAGTTGATGCGGCACACGGGTCCTGCGCTGAGCCCGTTCAACGCCTGGGTGTTGTTGAAGGGCTTGGAGACGCTGGCTGTGCGGGTGCAGTACAGCACCGACTCGGCGATGCGCATCGCGCAGTTCCTCGAGAACCATCCCGCTGTCAGCTGGGTGCGCTACCCGTTCCTCGAGTCGCATCCGCAATACGATCTGGCCAAGCGTCAGATGACCGGCGGCGGAACGGTTGTCACCTTCGAGCTGAAGGGCGGCACCAAGGAGCGCGCCTTCGAGGTCCTCGACAAATTGAAGATCGTCGACATCAGCAACAATCTCGGCGATGCCAAGTCGCTGATCACCCATCCGGCCACCACCACCCATCGGGCGATGGGGCCGGAGGGTCGTGCGGCGATCGGGCTCGGCGACGGCGTCGTGCGGGTTTCGGTGGGGCTGGAGGGCACCGAGGATCTGATCAACGATCTGGACCGGGCGCTGGGTTAGGTGTCGAGGGCGGAATCGAAGAAGGCGCGTCGCAGCAAGCGGCGGGCCAAGCGGGACCAGAACTGGATTCCCGACTCGGTTCTGGAGGAGATGGTCGGCGGCGTCGAGCTGGTCGAGGGTTTGGAGAGCTTCGACGCACGGGTCATCGAGCGGGGCTGGGCCTTCGATGACGACCAGTCCGACGAGGAGTTCGTCATCTGGTTCTATCCGCCGTCAGGCGCCGAGGTCGGTGAGGGCTTCGAGCCGGTGACGACGATCTGGATGCACGTGGCCGAGAACGCCGAGCTCGTGCACGTGATCCTGGCCGGCACCGCAGACGATCAGCCGATGACGCCCGACGAGTTCTTCGAGCGGATCGACGCGATCGAGGCCTACCGCTCCGGGGACTCCACAACACCCTGAGCTGCCTGCGCGCGCCGCTCATAGTTCTGCCGCGCCTTCGCATCGAAGTCGAGGAACACCGTGTCGTTGCCCATCTTGTGCGACATCCAGCGGCGAGCCCTGGCGGACAGCGTCGGCGTGATCGCACTGATGAACCGGCCCCACGGCGGAACCGAAACCAGCGTGGTCGGCTTGTCCAGCACCTTGACCACGGCCGCCGCGATGTCCTCGGGCTCGACCGGCTTCTGCACCGCAGAGGTGTGGGTGCCGGTGATGAGTTCGGTGTTGGTGAACGTGGGCATCACGCAGCTCACCTCGACACCCTGCGCCGCGAACTCATCGGACAATCCGGAGGACAGGCCGACCACCGCGAACTTGGTCCCCGCGTAGACAACCTGCCCGGGCACGGCCAGCATGCCTGCGAGCGAGGCGATGTTGACGATGTGGCCGCTGCGGCGGGCCACCATCTCTGGCAGCACTAGCTGGCATCCGGTGAGCACGCCGTAGAAGTTCACCTCGATGGTCGACCGGATAGTCTGCTCGGACTGCTCGAGGAAGGGGCCGATCGGCATCACGCCCGCGTTGTTGATCAACACGTCGATGTGGCCACGGCCATCGGTGCGCGCCTTGTCGAGGAACGTGGCGAAAGAGTCGCGATCGGTCACGTCGAGCGGGTAGCCCGATACCGGCCCGAGCTTGGTGAGGTCGGCGACGGCCGACTCCTGGAACGCCACATCGCGGTCGCCGATGACCACCCGCGCGCCGCGCGCCAGCAGCGCCTTGGCGGTCGCGAACCCGATCCCACGGGCGGCGCCGGTGATCGCGATGGTCTTGCCCCTGATGTTGTCCATGCGGCCAAACTTTACAGGTGTCAAGTTTCGGTTGGAAGAGGTGTGAAGGCCGGATTTTGCAGTGAGGGCTGTGATGGCGCCCGCATCACGACCCTGGCTGCAAAAACCAGCGACCTGCGGGGATTTGCGATCACCCTGACCCGAATCACGGGTAAGGAATGCGGTCTTGCGAAGTGCGTTAGACAGTTAAGTGATGTCCGCGCACGCCGTCGAACAACTCCGCTTTCAGGCGGTCGACCAGGACGACCCACTGGCCGAACCGCTGCTCGCGGAGCTTGCGCTGGAGTATGCGAGTCGATATAGCGCCCCGATCGAGGCGGTGGCCAAGTGGCTGCGCACCTATCCGGCCGACGAGTTCGCCGCACCCGGCGGCGCGATGCTGATCGGCCTGTACGACGGCGAGCCCGTCACCGGCGGCGCGTTCCGGCGGTTCGACGCCGAAACCGCAGAGCTGAAGCGCATCTGGACCGACAGCAGGCATCGGCGGCGAGGCTATGCCAAGGCCCTGCTGGTCGAACTGGAGAAGGAGATCGCGGCCCGCGGCTACCGGCGCATCTACCTGACGACGGGCGACCGCCAGCCCGAGGCAGAAGAGCTGTATCTGACCACGGGATACCGGCGGCTCGATGAACCCCTGCCCGCCGAGGGCGAGGTCTATCCCCTGGCCTTCCTGAAGGTGCTGGTGCCATGACGGAGCATCTACACCTGGCGGTCGCACTCGACGGGTACGGCTGGCATCCCGAGGCGTGGCGACGGTCGCCCGACGCCGAGCCCGTCACCAGCGGCCGCTACTGGTCCGAACTCGCCGTCACCGCCGAGCGCGGGCTGCTGGACTTCGTGACGTTCGACGACGGCCTCAGCCCTCAGCGGCGCCGCAGGCCCGAGATCGAGCCGCGGTGGCTGGCGGGCAGGCCCGATGCCGTGCTGGTCGCCTCCAGGGTCGCACCGCTGACCCGACACATCGGGCTGATTCCGGTCGCCACCGTCACTCACACCGAGCCGTTCCACGTCTCCAAAGCCATTGCCACGCTTGACTTCGTCTCTCACGGCCGGGCCGGCTGGCAGGTGCGGATCAGCAGCTCCCCGCACGAGGCGCAGCTCTTCGGCCGCCGAGACGTCGCAGGCGTCGACCTGTTCGACGAGGCCGACGACTTCGTCGAGGTCGTCCGCCGGTTGTGGGACAGTTGGGAGGACGACGCGGTGATCCGCGACGTCGCGACCGGTCGATTCGTCGACCGCGACAAGCTGCATTACATCGACTTCACCGGAAAGTACTTCTCCGTCAAGGGACCGTCGATCACCCCGCGACCACCGCAGGGTCAACCCGTCGTCGCCGCGCTGGCGCATCAACTGCCGGTCTACGAATTCGCTGCGCGCAGCGTCGATCTGGTCTTCATCACCCCGCAGGACGACGACGATGTGACGTCGATCCTCGGTCAGGTCCGACAGGCAGGCGGCGCCGATCTCAAGGTCTACGCCGACGTCTTCGTCTCGTTCTCGGGAACGGTCGACCCCCGTTCCGACGCGGTGGTTTTCGACGGCACCCCCGCCGAGCTGGTCGATCTGCTTGCCCGCTGGCAGCGGTTGGGCCTCGACGGCTTCCGGCTGCGACCCGCGGTGAACGCCAGCGACCTTCCGGTGATCGTCGACGAGGTGGTGCCGCTGCTGCAGCAAGCCGAACTGTTTCGCACCGCCTACGGTGACGGCGAAACCCTGCGTGGGCGGCTCGGACTGCCCGTCGCCGACAACCGCTATGCCAGGGTGGAGCCGTCATGACCGTCCCGCTGTCGATCCTGGACCTGTCGCCGATCAGCGAGGGCAGCGACGCCGCGACCGCGCTGCGCAACACCGTCGACCTCGCGCAGCACGCCGAGCAGTGGGGCTATAAGCGGTATTGGCTCGCCGAACATCACTTCGTCGCGGTCGCGAGTTCGCAGCCCGCACTGGTGATCGGCCAGATCGCGGCGGCCACCGAGCACATCCGGGTCGGCGCCGCCGCGGTGCAAATGGGCCACACCACGGCGTCGGCAGCGGTCGAAGGCTTCGGCATCCTCGACGCGTTCTATCCCGGCCGCATCGACCTCGGGGTCGGCAGGTCAGGGCAGCGGCGCCGTGAGGCGGCCAAGAAGCCGTCTGCGGAGCCGAAACCGAAGCGCGAGCTGCCGACGGAATGGCGCGACGTCGGCGGCGTCGTCGTGCCGCCGCCGTTCGACATCCGGACCATCATCACCGACGCACTGCGCGCGCAGATGTCGATCCTGCAACAGCCAGAAGCGGTCAGCCCGGACTTCGCCGACCAGGTCGACGACATCCTCGCCATGCTGGACGGCAGCTACCGCGTCAACGACTACGATGTGCACGCCATGCCCGGTGAACGAAGTGGCTTGACGCCGTGGGTCTTCGGCAGCAGCAAGGGCCAGAGTGCACAGGTGGCCGGTGCCCGCGGGCTGCCGTTCGTAGCCAGTTACCACATCACGCCCGCCACCGCGCTGGACGCCGTTGACGCCTATCGGGCTGCGTTCACGCCGTCGGCGGTGCTGTCCGAGCCGTACGTGGTGGTATCGGCCGACGTGGTGGTGGCCGACGACACCGAAACCGCCCGGCACCTTGCGTCGACCTATGGGCACTGGGTGTACTCGATCCGCAAGGGCGGCGGTGCCACTCCCTACCCGGATCCGGACACCGCGAAGCCACTGACGGCCGAGCAGCTGGAGATCGTGAAGGACCGCACCGCAACGCAATTCGTCGGAGATCCCGACGAGGTGGCCGACAAGCTGGAAACGTTGCGGCGCGTCACCGGCGCCGACGAGCTGGTGATCACGTCCGTCGTCCATCGGCACGCCGACCGGCTGCACTCTCACGAACTGATCGCCAAGCGCTGGGGGTTGACCGGATGACAGCCGTTCGAGAAGGCAAGCACCGCAAACCCATTCACCTGGCGGCGCACTTTCCCGGCGTCAACAACACCACGGTGTGGTCGGCGCCGGAGTCGGGCAGCCAGATCGAGTTCGACTCGTTCGTGCACATGGCGCGCACCGCCGAGCGCGGCCTCTTCGACTTCTTCTTCCTCGCTGAGGGCCTGCGACTGCGTGAGCATCGCGGCCGCATCCACGACCTCGACGTCGTCGGTCGGCCGGACACTTTCACCATCCTCGCGGCGCTGGCCGCGGTCACCGACCACCTCGGCCTGACAGGCACCATCAACACCACGTTCAACGAACCTTTCGAGGTGGCACGGCAATTCGCCACCCTCGATCATCTGTCCGACGGCCGCGCCGGCTGGAACATCGTCACCTCGTCGGACGCGTTCACCGGCGAGAACTTCCGCAGGGGCGGATTCCTGGATCACGCTGACCGCTACAAGCGGGCCGAGGAGTTCGTCACCGTGGCGCGCGAGTTCTGGGACAGCTGGGCGCCCGACGCCGTGCTCGCCGATCGGGACGGCGGCGTCTACGTCGACCCCACCCGGGTTCGCGTGGTCGAACATCGCGGACCGCAGTTCGACGTTCGCGGGGTGAGTACGCTGCCGCGTGCGCCGCAGGGCCATCCCGTGCTGCTGCAGGCGGGTGACTCCGCCGACGGACGCGCGTTCCTGGCCCGCTACGCCGATGCGGCGTTCACCTTGCACTCGACCTTGGAGGCGGGACAGTCCTACTACGCGGACGTCAAACAGCAGGCGAGGTCCTACGGCCGAGATCCCGACCGGCTCAAGGTCTTTCCGGCGGCCACGTTCGTGCTGGGCGAGACGCAGGCCGATGCGGCCGAGAAGGCCCGCCATATCCGCAGTCAGCAGGTCGGCCCGCAGACCGCGATCGCGATGCTCGAGCAGGTCTGGCAGCGCGACCTATCCGGCTACGACCCCGACGGCCCGTTGCCCGATGTCGAGCCTGCCGAAGACCCGACCATCACCCAGGGCCGGGTGCGGCACGGCGACCCGAAGGCCGTCGCCGCGAAGTGGCGGGAGCGCGCACAGGCCGCCAATCTCAGCATCCGCGAACTGGTGATCGCGGTGACCAGCCGCCAGCAGTTCGTCGGCACACCCGCGCAGGTCGCCGACGAGATCGATCTGCACGTCCAGTCCGACGCCTGCGACGGCTTCATCCTGGTCCCGCACCTCACCCCGCACGGCCTCGACGACTTTGTCGACCTGGTGGTACCGCTGCTGCAGGAGCGGGGCGCGTTTCGCACCGAATACGCCGGCCACACCCTGCGCGACCACCTTTGCCTATAGGCTGGGCCGAAGCTGTCGCACGCAGCGGCGGGGGTGTGGTGGGGTGCAACTTTCGCAGACGACCGTAGGGTGGCTGCTCTTTGCCGTCGCCGGGTTGACCCTTGTCGCCGGGCTCGTGCTGCGGTCGCTGATCGGCCGTCGGCGCGGAACCTCCGACGACGCCGATCTCGACGACAAGATCCTGATGCCGACATTCGTGCTGTGCTGCGGGCTGTGCCTGACCGCGATCTTCCTGCTGGGCTACGAAGCGCTCGCTTGACTCGCGGCCTCTCGGATCGGGCCGCGCCACACCTGGCCGTGGCCGGGCAGGAGTACCTCGGTGTCGAGCATCGCCAACGCTGACAGGCTGCGCATACAGCCGTCCTGGTCGTGGTTGAACACCTTGTGCAGCAGCTGAGGGCCGGTGCGGGTGGCGACCGGGTGGCCCGTCACCAGGGCGTCTCCGCTCACCAGCACGCGGTCGACGACGAACGAGCAGTGCCCGCCGGTGTGTCCGGGGCTGGGGATGGCCATCGGCGCCCCTGGCAGCCCGGCGGCCACGTCCTCGGTCAGCGCCCGCGCGGTCGGAATCCCGTCGCGCGTGAACGCTCCCTTGCGGCTGATCGCCACCGACCACTTCAGCCAGCGCGGCTGCCATACATGCGCGGCGACGTCGACGGGAGACGCCTGCTCGAGGTATTCGCGCTTGGCGTGACCGACCTCGTCGGCATGGCAATACACCGGCGTGCCAAGGTTTTTCGCGAACCAGATCGCCGAGCCGAAATGGTCGATGTGGGCGTGGGTCAACAGGATCGCGCGTAGGTCGTCGACGCCGAATCCGATCTCGCGCAACGATGCCAGCACGTCGTCGCGGCTGCCGGGAAAGCCCGCGTCGATCAACAGAACACCCGTGTCGTCGGCGACCAGCGCCCAGTTGACCAGCTCGGTGTGCGCGAAATACACGATGTCGCTGATGGCGCTCAGGGTCGGTGCCATCTGCCGAGTCTATGAGGGTGGAGTAGAAACGAATGCAGCGGACGTGAGGAGCAAAAAGGGCAATGGACTTGAAACTGGGATACAAGGCATCGGCGGAACAGTTCGCACCGCGTGAGCTCGTCGAGCTCGCCGTCGCGGCAGAAGCGCACGGCATGGACAGCGCCACAGTCAGCGACCACTTCCAGCCCTGGCGTCACGAGGGCGGCCACGCGCCGTTCTCACTGGCCTGGATGACCGCGGTGGGCGAACGCACCAAGCGTCTGGTCCTCGGCACCTCGGTGCTGACCCCGACGTTCCGGTACAACCCCGCCGTCATCGCGCAGGCCTTCGCGACGATGGGCTGCCTGTACCCGGACCGGATCTTCCTCGGCGTCGGCACCGGCGAGTCGCTCAACGAGATCGCCACCGGCTACGAGGGCGAGTGGCCCGAGTTCAAGGAGCGCTACGCCCGCCTGCGCGAGTCGGTGGGATTGATGCGCGAACTGTGGCTGGGCGACCGCGTCGACTTCGACGGCGAGTACTACAAGACCAAGGGCGCATCGATCTACGACGTGCCCGAGGGCGGCATTCCGATCTACATCGCCGCGGGCGGCCCCCAGGTCGCCAAGTACGCGGGCCGGGCTGGGGACGGCTTCATCTGCACGTCCGGCAAGGGCGAGGAGCTGTACAAGGACAAGCTCATCCCCGCCATGCGGGAGGGTGCCGAGGCGGCGGGCAAGAATCCCGACGACGTCGACCGGATGATCGAGATCAAGATCTCCTACGACACCGATCCCGAGGCGGCGCTGGAGAACACCCGGTTCTGGGCCCCGCTGTCGCTGACCGCCGAGCAGAAGACCAACATCCACGATCCGCTCGAGATGGAGAAGGCTGCCGACGAGCTGCCCATCGAGCAGGTCGCCAAGCGGTGGATCGTGGCGTCGGACCCCGACGAGGCCGTCGAGAAGGTCGGCCAGTACGTGAAGTGGGGCCTCAACCATTTGGTGTTCCACGCTCCCGGCCACGACCAACGCCGTTTCCTCGAGCTGTTTGCCAAGGATCTGGAGCCCCGGCTGCGCCGGCTCGGCTGATACGTTTGCGGCGTGCCCACCGGTACATGGTCTTCGCGCGAGCGCTCATCCGCCATTTATGTGGCTTCGCCGGAGGGCGACACCGGCAAGTCGACGATTGCGCTCGGCATCCTGCACCGGCTGGCGGCCACCGTCGCCAAGGTCGGGGTGTTCCGGCCGATCACCCGCCTGGGTGAAGACCGTGACTACATCCTGGATCTGCTGCTGGCGCACACCACGGCCGGCCTGTCCTACGAGCAGTGCGTCGGCGTGAGTTACCAGCAGCTGCACGACGATCCGGACGCGTCGATCGCCGACATCGTCGACCGCTTCCACGAGGTGGCCGACCGCTGCGATGCCGTGGTGATCGTCGGCAGCGACTACACCGACGTCACCACCCCGAGCGAGCTGGACACCAATGCCCGCATCGCCGCCAACCTCGGCGCGCCGATCGTGCTGTCGGTCAAGGCGAGAGACCGCACTCCCGTCGAGGTGGCCCAGGTCGTGGAGCTGTGTCTCGTCGAGATCGCCGGGCAGCACGCCCACACCGCGGCGGTGGTGGCCAATCGATGCGAGCCGTCGCAGATGGCGGCCGTCGCGGAAGCGCTCAAGAGCATCACGCCGAAGGCGTACGTGCTGCCAGAAGAGCCGCTGCTTGATGCGCCCGCGGTCGGGGACCTTGCGCGTGCCGTCGACGGCGTCGTCGTCAGCGGCGACCCCGAACTGCTCAAGCGCGAGGCGATGGGAGTGCTCGTGGCGGGCATGACCGCCGAGCACGTGCTGGAAAGACTCACCGACGGTGTCGCGGTCATCACCCCTGGCGACCGTTCCGACGTCGTGCTCGCGGTGGTCAGTGCCCATGCGGCGGAGGGCTTTCCGTCGTTGTCGTGCATCATCCTCAACGGCGGGCTCGAGCTGCACCCGTCGATCGCCGCGCTTGTGTCCGGGCTGAACCAGCGGCTGCCCATCATCGCGACCACGCTCGGCACCTTCGAAACGGCGAGCAAGGTCGCAGCGACCCGCGGCCGTGTCACCGCCTCTTCGCATCGCAAGATCGACACCGCGATCGAACTGATGGACACCCACGTCGACACCGCGGATCTGCTTGCGCAGCTGGCCATCCCGATTCCGACGGTCGTCACGCCGCAGATGTTCACCTACCAGCTGATCGACCGGGCACGAGCCGATCGCAAGCGCATCGTGCTGCCGGAGGGCGAGGACGACCGCATTCTCAAGGCGGCGGGGCGACTGCTGCAGCGCAATGTCGCCGAGCTGACCATCCTCGGTGACGAGCCGCAGATCCGTGCACGGTCCGCCGAACTCGGCGTCGACCTGTCCGATGCGAAGGTGCTGAACCCCCGAACCAGTGAACTGTCCGATCGGTTCGCTGAGCAGTATGCCGAACTGCGCAAGCACAAGGGCGTCACGGTAGAGCAGGCCCGCGAGACCATCCACGACGTCTCCTACTTCGGCACCATGCTTGTGCACAACGACATGGTCGACGGCATGGTCTCGGGCGCCATGCACACCACGGCGCACACCGTTCGGCCCGCGTTCGAGATCATCAAGACCCAGCCCGGCATCACGACCGTGTCCAGCATTTTCCTGATGTGCCTCGCCGACAGGGTGCTCGCCTACGGCGACTGTGCGATCGTGCCCGACCCGACGTCCGAGCAGCTGGCCGACATCGCGATCTCGTCGGCCCGCACCGCCGCGCAGTTCAGCATCGAGCCCCGGGTGGCGATGCTGTCCTACTCGACAGGAACCTCCGGCACCGGCGCCGACGTCGACAAGGTCAGGGCGGCAACCGAATTGGTGCGACAGCGAGAGCCCGACCTGCTGGTGGACGGCCCCATCCAGTACGACGCTGCCGTCGATCCGACGACGGCGGCCTCCAAGATGCCCGACTCGAAGGTCGCAGGCAGGGCGACGGTGCTGATCTTCCCCGACCTCAACACCGGCAACAACACGTACAAGGCCGTGCAGCGCAGCGCGGGCGCCATCGCCATCGGGCCGGTGCTGCAGGGGCTGAAGAAGCCGGTCAACGACCTGTCGCGGGGCGCGCTGATCGAGGACATCGTCAACACCGTGGCGATCACCGCCATCCAGGCGCAGGGTGACTGATGGTGGCATCGCCCGCGGTTCTGGTGATCAACTCGGGCTCGTCGTCGTTGAAATACGCTGTTGTCGAGCCGGATTCACAGACGATGGTCGCCGACGGCATCGTCGAGCGAATCGGCGACGGGCCGGTTGCCGACCACGGCGTCGCCCTGCAGGAGGCGTTCAAGCAGCTCGCCGCATCCGGGCAGCCGCTCGAGACACTCGGATTGGTCGCCGTCGGCCATCGCGTCGTGCACGGCGGGCCGGACCTGTACCGGCCGACGCTTGTCGACGACACGTTGATCGCCGAGCTGGAGGAACTCGCACCGCTGGCGCCCTTGCACAACCCGCCCGCCGTGCTCGGCATCCGTGTCGCCCGCGAAGCGCTGCCCGACCTGCCGCACATCGCTGTGTTCGACACCGCGTTCTTCCACGACCTGCCGCCCGCCGCGGCGACCTATGCCATCGACCGGGATATCGCGCAGCAGTGGCGCATTCGCCGCTACGGGTTCCACGGAACATCGCATCAATACGTCAGCGAACAGGCGGCGGCGTTCCTGGACAGACCGCTCGGGTCGCTCAACCAGATCGTGCTGCACCTCGGCAACGGCGCCTCCGCGTCCGCGATCGCCGGGGGTAGACCCGTCGACACGTCGATGGGCCTGACGCCGATGGAGGGTCTGGTGATGGGCACCAGGTCCGGCGACATCGACCCTGGCATCATCACGTACCTGTCGCGCACCGCAGGCATGAGCGTCGAGGACATCGAGACGATGCTCAACAAGCGCTCCGGCGTACTCGGCCTCGGTGGCGAGATCGACTTCCGGGTGCTGCACAAGCAGATCGAATCCGGCGACGCGGCAGCACAATTGGCCTACGACGTCTACATTCACCGGCTGCGCCGCTACATCGGCGCCTACATGGCGCTGCTCGGCGAAACGGACGTCATCACCTTCACCGCGGGCGTCGGCGAGAACGACGCGGCTGTCCGTCGTGACGCCCTTGCCGGGCTGACGGCGCTGGGCATCGAGCTCGACGAGAGCCGCAACACCGCCAGTGACAGGGCGGCGCGCCGGATCTCGGCGGACACGTCGCCGACGACGGTGCTAGTTGTCCCGACCGACGAGGAGCTCGCGATTGCGCGCGCCTGCGTGCAGGTCATCGAGGACTGACTGCGGCTCCTCCAGAGGCAGGCTGCCGTCTGGATCGCAGATCGCAAGAAGACGTCGCAGCTGCCTGCCCGCCCGGAGCGTCCAGCTCACCTGGTATCGGCAACAGATGACGTTGACGTTGTGAAGGGAGGCGAAACCGGCGGTGGCGAAGAAGTCGACGAGCCGGAGGTCGAGCTCGAGCCTGGTGGACCCGGCGACCTGGCTCTCGACGTATCGGGCAAGCGCGCGGTCGTTGGTCGCGTCGACCTCACCCTCGACGGTGACCACGACGGTCGACGACGGCCGATGGCATGCGGAGAATATCGAGCGACCGTGTTCTTCGCGAAGGTCGAGTGTCCGGGGATCGCTGCGGAACACCCGACTGGTACCCATGTTCGACATTTGGCGACCTCCCTCAGCCGGACCGGTGTCGCTGTGGGGGCTGTGAACTCAGCCTGAACTGCAGGCTACTACGAAATCCGTCGTACGGCGATCCCCAATTCCAGAGGGTTGACCTGGCATTTAGCCGGTCCAGCGGGGGGCGGATCAGGGGCCTAATCGGATTCGGGCCTCTTGACGACTGATTTCGCATCGCCGGCTTTGGCGAGCCTCAACGCGATGAGCACGTCGGCGAAGGTGATGAACAGGCCCCACCAGTACATCCACTTCAACGTCGGGTCCGGCTGAGACGCGAAGTACCCGATGAGGAAGATCGGCCCGACGATCCCGAAGACGAACATCATCCCCTGGAAGAACAGGTACCGCTTGAACGTCGCCACGCGGCGAGTTTAAAAGGTGCTCGTCGGCCGCACGCTGTTGGCGAGATCGACAAGCGCGTATCGGTGCGCCTGCGTCGGCGCCACCCGCGCCAGCCCCCGCAGCGAGGCCTCGACGCCGAGCTGCAGGCCGTGCTCGGTGAACGGGAAGCCGAGAATGTGGTTGGTGCTGGCGGTGTTGTCTGCCAGCCAGTCCATCGCGGTGCCGAGCACCAGGGCCCGAATCTGCAACACCCGCGGCTCGGAGTCGGGTAGCGCCTCCACGCGACGGGCGGCGTCGCGGATGTGCTGCTCGGTGATCTCGTTCATCGAGCGGCCGGACAGCAGCGTCACGGCACTGGTGAGCCGCGCCGTCGTGAAATGCCTTGAGGTGGCTGGCACTTGGTCCAGGGTCTGCACGGCGCCGTCCCGGTCACCCGCGGCCGACTCCGCGCGGGCAAGGCCGAAGCCCGCGGAGATCACGCCGTTGTCGGTACACCACACCGTGTTGTAGAACTTGCGCTCGTCGGCGTTTCCGGCCAACTCGGCCGTCGCCGCCAGCGCCAGCTTGGGGGCCAGCTCGCCAGGCAGGGTGTCCAGCACCTCGGTGAAATGCTTTGTGGCCGAGTCGTAGTCGGCGGTCAGCATCTCCGATACGGCCCGGAACCAAATCAGCCGCCACCGCCAGCCCACCCGGTCCGCGAGGTCGTCGAGCTTGCGGGTGGCCTTGGCGACATCGCCGAGATCCAGCAGCGCACGCACCTCCATCAGTGGCAGCTCGACCGACTCCGAAAGGTCGACGCCCTCCGAGTCGAGCGTGCCGTGGCGCGCGGCCCGAAGCGAGTCCAGCGTCTGCACCGGCTGGCTCAGCACCGCCGCCGACAATACCGCGGCGCCGACGTCGGTCGGGTCCATCAGCGGCACCTGCAGCGCCTTGACTATCTCCTGCGCCGTCAGCTTCTCCGAGTGCACCTGGCCGTCGAGGTACACGTCGGTGTGCGCGACGAGCAGGTCGACGCCGAACGTCGAACGCGACGGGCTGAACACCGTCGACAGGCCGGGCCTCGGCATCCCGCTGTCCTGGGCGACCACCTCGCGCAGCACACCGAGCAGCTGGCTGGTCATCTCCTCGGCGCTGCCGAACCGCCTGCGCGGATCGGGGTCGATGGCCCTGCGCAGCAGCCTGCCGAACGAGTCGTACTCCGTCAGCACCGGATCGTCCTCCGGCAGCCCTTCGACGTAGCGGCCCTTGCGCAGGCGCAGGTTCAGCGTCAGCGCCGCCAGCGTGCGGCCGACGGTGTAGATGTCGGTGGCCACCGTCGGCCCCGTCCGCACGATCTCGGGTGCCTGGTAACCCGGTGTGCCGTAGAGGTATCCGAACGAATTGAGCCGCGACACCGCGCCGAGGTCGATCAGCTTGAGCTGCTCCTCGGTGATCATGATGTTCTCGGGCTTGAGGTCGTTGTAGGCAAGACCGATGGAGTGCAGATAGCCGAGCGCGGGCAAAATCTCGAGCATGTAGCCGATGCCCTGGGCGACCGGCAGCTTGTCGCCCCTTGCCTGCTTCAGCGACTTTCCGCCGACGTACTCCATCACGATGTAGCCGACTGGGTTGCCCTGCTGGTCGGGATGCTCGACGAAGTTGTAGATCTTGACGATTCCTGGGTGCGTCACCTCGGCGAGGAACTGACGCTCGGCCATCGCGATCTTCTGCGCTTCGGCGTCGCCGGAATGCACCAGACCCTTGAGCACGACGGGCCGTTCGTTGACGTTGTGGTCGAAGGCCAGATACACCCAGCCGAGGCCGCCGTGCGCGATGCAGCCCTTGATCTCGTACTGCTCGGCGACCATGTCGCCCGGAACGAGTTGCGGCAGGAAGGAATACGCGCTGCCGCAGTGCGGGCACCAGCCCTCCGACAGCGCCCTGCCATCCGTCGACGACCGACCGACCGGGCGCCCGCAGTTCCAGCAGAACCGTTTCGACTCGGCCACAACGGGATTGGTCATCAGTGCGGACAGCGGGTCGATCTCGCGCACCCGCGGGATCTCCACAAGCCCGCCACCGAGCCTGCGGGTGGGTGACAGTGCCCGCGTCATCGTCGTCGTGTTGTCTTCCGGCTCGGTGTCGGCGGTTCCGACCGAGGCGCCGTCCGAGTCGTCGAAGTGCGGCCGGAAGACGGCCTGGGTGGCCATCGGCCGCACCGTCGAAACGGAATCCACGTCGAGTTCTTCGAGGTCCTCCAGGCTCGCCGGTTGGGTGCCGGGGCCTTCGAATCCTTCCTCTGCGGTTGACATCAGTCCGAGTACCTCGGGACGGGGGGAGCAGGCGGCGGGCCGAGCACCGTCAACCACTTGCGGTACAACGTGCTCCATGTGCCGTCGCGGCGGATGCGCTCCAGCGTGCCGTTGACGAAGCGGACGAGGCCGGTGTTCTCGAGGTTGATGCCGATGCCGTAGGGCTCCTCGTTCATGCTCGGCCCGATGATGTGCAGATACGGGTCCTGTGCCACCAGCCCGGCCAGGATCGAGTCGTCGGTGCTGACCGCGTCGACCTGCCGCTGCTGCAGCGCCACGAGGCAGTCGGCCCACGTGACCACCTCGATGACGATGGGCGACGGGTTGATCTCCTGGATCCGCTTCAGCGACGTGGTGCCCTTCACCGCGCAGACCCGCTTGCCCGAGAGGTCGCTGGCCTGCGAGATCGGCGAGTCGCGGGGCGCCAGGATCCGTTGGTTGGCAACCAGATACACCGTCGAGAAGTTGACCAGTGTCTTGCGCTCGCAGGTGATGCTCATGGTCTTGACGACGATGTCGACCTGGTTGTTCTGCAGTGCGGCAACGCGATCGGCCGACGACAGGATGCGGTACTCGACCTGAGAAGGCGAGCCGAAGATGTCGCGGGCCACCTCGCCCGCGATGTCGACGTCGAATCCGGTGATCTCTCCCGTGATCGGGTCGCGGAAGCTGAACAGGTTGCTGCCGATGTCGAGTCCGACGATCAGCCTGCCGCGGGACTTGATGGGGGCGACGGCGTCGTCGGCCTGTGCGCGGTCCGGGAAGGGCCGCAGGCTCGCGGTCAGGTCGCAGTCCTCGTCGGTGTTCTCCTGCGGAGGCACCAGCTCGGGCGGAAGTTCTTCCATCCCCGCGGGGGTGGGCGGGGCGAGCGAAAGGGTGGGCACCGGGGTCACCCCATCGGCACGGCCGCAGCCCGCAAGCACGGTCACCGTGGCGACCGCGACGCAGAGAATCCTGACCTTCATGGTCTTTCGTTCTTCGCGCGAGCCGTCCCCCGCAAGCGGGCGGTACCCCCACATCACCGGTACTCACTCAGTCGGGGCCACAGTCCCAGCGCCACCGCGATCGCAGCAACGACGGACAGCACCGCCGCTCCGACGGTCGCGCCGGACAGCACCCGCCGTGCGTTGAGGATGTCGTTTCGCAGCTGGTCGCGGCTCTCGGTGATGCCCTTGTTCAGCGCCTCGTCCAGCCGGTCGAACGCGGGCGTCGAGTCGTCCTCACCGCGGCCGAGCGCGACCTGCGTCGCGGCCTGGTAGTTGCCGACCGCGATGTAGGAGCTGATCCGGTCGTCGGCCGCACGCCAGCGCCGCAGCAGCTGCTCGGCATCGGAGAGGTCACCCTTGTCGATCGCATCGTCGCGATCGAGGTATTCCGACAGCTCCTGCTGCATGGTGTCGATGCGTTGGTAGTAGGACTGCTTGCGCACGGTCTCGTCGCCGCGCCGGATCAGCGACAGCGTTTCATCGGCCCGCGCCTGCTGAGCGGTGATCGCAAGGGTGGTGACGGTCTTCAGGGATTCCGCGGCGGTGTTCTTTGCGCTGCGGCTGTCGATTGTCGAGATCACCAGCGCGGTGAACACCCAGATCAACATGATCAGCACGGCCATGCCGCCCGCCACGAACCCGATGTTGACGCGGCGCCTGGTCCGTCGTGCCAGCCAGCGGTTCGCGAACGCGCCGAACAACAGAGTGGCGAGCACCACGAGGATGACCGGTGCCGGGATGCGCGTCGACGCCGTCGTCTCCTTGTCCACCCGCGCCGAGGTCTCCTGGTAAAGCCGTTGCGCGTCGGGCAGGATCGTCTGCTGCATCAGCGACGACGCCTCGGACAGATACGACGAGCCGACCGGGTTGCCCGCGCGGTTGTTGGTGCGCGCCGTCTCGACCAGCCCCGTGTACACCGCGAGGTTGGCGTTGATCCGGCCGAGCAGCTGGATCATCGGCTCGTCGGTCAGCCCGCTGGACGCCCTGGTGACGGCGCTCGCCGCGTCGGTGATCGCCTGTTCGTAGCGCTGCCGGACATCCCGTGGTTCTGCGCCCGCGATGAACGCCGTCGCCGCGGCGGCGTCGGCGACGGACAGCGTGGTGTAGAGCTGTCCCGCGGCGAACGCCAGCGGCTCGGTGTGCTCGAGGACGGTGGTCAGCGCCTGCTGGCGGCCGTTGACGGTGGTCGACGTGGCAAACGCGCTGGCGATCACGAGAGCGGAGAGCACGATGCCGATGGTCAGGATTCGCCCCGGCGTCGTCCAGAGAAACCACCAGCGCGGATGCGCAGGTGTTGTCGGCGACCGCGACGCAAGTGGCTCGGTCGACGGGTGCGCCAACTCCACGGTCACGGGTGCCCGGGCTCCATCTTTTACGCTCTCCGGCTGCTGTTCTGACCTGCTTCCAACTCTATAAAAGAATTCTAAGAGTTATTCCTGTGACGTGTGGGCATTCGGGCCCCACGGGCCTGCCCTGTGTTCCCTAAGCTGAACGGGTGCGTGGCGACGGCGACGGGTGGGTGGTGTCCGACAGCGGCGCGGCCTACTGGGGCAAGCACGGCGCCGCGGGTCTGCTTCTCCGCGCGCCGCGCCCCGACGGCTCGGCCGCCGTGCTTCTGCAACACCGGGCGCCGTGGAGCCACCAGGGCGGCACATGGGCACTGCCCGGCGGGGCGCGTGACAGCCACGAAACCGTCGAAGAGGCCGCCGTCCGCGAGGCCCACGAGGAGGCAGGCCTCACCGCCGACCTGTTGGTCGTTCGCACCACCGTGATCACCGCCGAGGTCTCCGGAACCCACGGGACTCACTGGACCTACACCACCGTGATCGCCGACGTATGCGAACAGCTCGAGACCGTGCCCAACCGGGAGAGCGCAGAGCTGCGCTGGGTGGCCGAGGACGACGTCGCAGCGCTGCCGCTGCATCCCGGGTTCGCCGCAAGCTGGCAGCGGCTGCGCGAGGTGGCGGCGACTATCCCGCTGATGCAAGCCGAGCTTTGAGCAGGCTCGCTGCTGCCTGAGGATCGTCGGCAGCGGTGATCGCCCGCACCACGACCACGCGGCGCGCGCCGGCGTCGAGCACCTCCGGCAGTCGCTGCTCGTCGATGCCGCCGATCGCGAACCACGGCTTCTCCGTGCGCAATTCGGCGGTGGCGCGCACGAGCGGCAGCCCAGGGGCGGGCCGGCCCGGCTTCGTCGGCGTCGGCCAGCACGGCCCCACGCAGAAATAGTCCACTGGCTCGGACACCGCGGCGACGGCCTGGTCACGGTCGTGGGTGGAGCGGCCGATCAGCGGCAGGGGCCCGACGATGTCACGGGCGATCGGCAACGGCAGGTCGTCCTGCCCGAGGTGCAGCACATCGGCGCCCGCCGCTCGCGCGATGTCGGCCCGGTCGTTGACGGCGAGCAACGCATTGTGACGACGCGCCACGTCGGCAAGCACCTTTAGCGCGGCGAGCTCGTCGCGCGCCTCGAGCGGCCCGAACTGCCGCTCCCCTTGCGAGCCCTTGTCGCGCAGCTGGATGATGTCCACCCCGCCCGCCAGCGCCGCGTCGGCGAATGCGGCAAGGTCGCCGCGCTCGCGGCGGGCGTCGGTGCACAGATACAGCGACGCAGAAGCCAGCCGAGCCGACGGATCCACGGGGTGTGCCACACCCGCGAGAGTAATGTGGGACGTCGACACGGGAGTCCCGGGAACCGGGGACTGAGAGTGGGCACGTTGAACCTGCCCTTACCGTCGCACCTGATCCGGGTCATGCCGGCGAAGGGAGGGAGAAAATGCCACTGGATGGGATTGCCGGCTCGCCGGCGAAATCACTTGCCGTCATCGGTGGCGGCGTCATCGGCCTTTCGGTCGCTCGTCGCGCGGCGCTCGACGGCTGGTCGGTGCGCGTGCACCGGACCACCGAGCCCGGTGCGTGGTGGGTGGCGGCGGGCATGCTGGCGCCGCACAGCGAAGGCTGGCCCGGCGAGGAGCGGCTGTTGGCGCTGGGTCTGGCCTCCCTGAAGTTGTGGCACGGCGCGTTTCTCGACGGATTGCCCGACAGCGTGGTCACCGCACACGGCTCGCTTGTGGTCGCCTTCGACCGCGCCGACGCCGCCGACCTGAGGACCATCGGGGAATGGTTAGCCGCGCAGGGACATCCAGTGACCTTCACGTCTGCTGCCCGCGACGTCGAACCGGCTCTCGCCCAGGGGATTCGGCATGGCTTCCTGGCTGAGACAGAGCTTGCCGTCGACAATAGGGCGTTGGTCGGTGCGCTGGCCGCGCACTGTGAGCGGCTCGGTGTGCAGTGGGCGCCACCGGTTCACGATCTGGCCACGCTGGACGCAGACGTGCGAGTGATCGCCAACGGCATCGACGCGCCTGCGTTGTGGCCGGACCTGCCGATCCGCCCGGTCAAGGGCGAGGTGTTGCGGCTGCGATGGAGGCCCGGCTGTATGCCTGTGCCGCAGAGGGCGATTCGCGCTCGCGTGCACGGGCGGCAGATCTATCTGGTGCCGCGGCCCGACGGTGTCGTGGTCGGCGCAACCCAGTACGAACACGGCCGGGACACCGCACCCGTCGTGTGGGGGGTACGGGAGCTGCTCGACGACGCCTGCACGATCATGCCTGCGCTTGGCGAGTACGAATTCGGTGAATGCGCGGCGGGCCTGCGGCCGATGACCCCTGACAACCTGCCGATCGTCGGGCGCCTAGACGACCGTACGCTGGTGGCCGCGGGGCACGGGCGGTCCGGCTTCCTGCTGGCGCCGTGGACCGCGGAAGCGATCGCGGGGGAACTCAGTGGCGCTCCGATGGCCGATGCCGATCTGGTGAGGGTGCGATGAAAATCATCGTCAACGACGAGGCCGTCGAGGTGGACGACCAGACCACCGTCGCGAGCCTGCTCGAGCGGCTCGGCATCCCGGAGAAGGGCATCGCGGTCGCGGTGGATGCGACGGTGTTACCGCGGTCGGATTGGCAGACGACGCTGACCGACGGCGCACGACTGGAAGTGGTCACGGCGGTGCAGGGTGGCTGACACTGATTCTCTTCGCGCAGGCGGCTCATCGGCGAAACTCACGATCGCGGGCCGCGAGTTCGGCTCGCGGCTGATCCTCGGCACCGGCGGCGCCGCCAACCTGGCCGTGTTGGAGGAGGCGCTGATCGCTTCAGGCACCGAACTGACCACGGTCGCGATGCGGCGCGTCGACGCCGACGGCGGCACGGGCGTACTCGGCCTGCTGAATCGGCTCAACATCACGCCGCTGCCCAACACCGCGGGATGCCGAGGGGCCGCAGAAGCCGTGCTGACGGCGCAGCTGGCCCGCGAGGCGCTGCAGACCGACTGGGTCAAGCTCGAGGTCATCGCCGACGAACGCACCCTGCTGCCCGATGCCATCGAGTTGGTCCGTGCCGCAGAGCAATTGGTGGACGACGGGTTCGTCGTTCTGCCGTATACGAACGACGACCCGGTGCTGGCGCGGCGGCTGGAGGACACCGGCTGTGCGGCGGTGATGCCGCTTGGATCGCCGATCGGGACCGGCCTCGGCATCGCCAACCCGCACAACATCGAGATGATCGTCGAGCAGGCGGGCGTCCCGGTGATCCTCGACGCCGGGATCGGCACCGCGAGTGACGCCGCGCAGGCGATGGAGTTGGGTTGCGACGCCGTGCTTCTCGCCACCGCGGTCACCAGGGCCGCCGACCCGGCTTTGATGGCCGCCGCCATGGCCGCCGCCGTGACCGCCGGCCACCTGGCGCGTCAGGCGGGCCGCATCCCGAAGCGGTTCTGGGCGCAGCCGTCAAGCCCCTCCCTATGACGGAAAGATATGTCGCGCTGGGCAGTTCGATGGCTGCGGGCCCCGGCATCCGGCCTCGCGACAAGACGGCGCCGTTGCTGGCGGCACGGTCGGCGGTCAACTATCCGCACCTGGTCGCGCAGCGCCTCGGCCTCGACCTCGTCGATGTGACCTACTCGGGCGCCACCACCGCTCATGTGCTGACCGATCGGCAGAACGGCGCGCCACCACAGGTCGACGCGCTCGACGGCTCAGAGACGCTGGTCACCGTCACGATCGGCGGCAACGACGTCGGGTACGTACCGATGCTGATGGTTGCTGGCCTTCCTCGGGCGGCGCGGTCACTGCCGCTGCTGGGCCATGCGCTGAAAGACCTGCTGGACCCGACTCTTCGGGATCGCGCGCTGGTCGAGGTCGGCGAGTCGCTGAAAGAGGTCGGGCGCGCGGTTCGGCAGCGGGCACCGCGGGCGCGGGTGTTGTTCGTCGATTACCTCACGCTGCTTCCGCCCGCTGGGCAGTCCGCGCCGCCGCTGTCGGGCGTAGACGCAGCGCTCGGCCGTCGTGTCGCCGACACGCTCGAACGGTTGACGGGCGAGGCGGCGGCGGAAACCGGCTGCGGATGGGTGCGCGCCGCCGAAGCGAGCCGCACACACCACGCGTGGTCGACCGACCCATGGACCACGCGACCCAGCCTGCTCGGTCTGTTCCGGCTCGACCGCCCGAAGCCCCTGCACCCCAACGCGGCGGGCATGCGCGCCGTGGCCGACCTCGTCACCGAGCAAGCAGAAAGTCCGCGCACCGCTCACCGATCATGATCGCAGGCGCGTTCGTGTTGGCGCGCGGAATCCGAGGCAGGGCAGAGGCGTCGGCGACGCGCAGGTTCTCCACGCCGCGGACCCGCAGCTTCTCGTCGAGTGCGCTGTCGGGCTGGTCACCCATCGCAACGCTGCATGCCGCGTGGAACGTCGTCGCCGCGGTCTCCCTGATGTGTTTCTCGAGATCCGCGGCTGTCCCAGGGAGACGTTCGCGCCCGACTGCTGAGGCGATCGGCTCGGTGGCCATGATCGCGCGCGTGCGCTCGATCGCCAGGATGAGCGCGTCGACGTCCTCGCGCTCGGTGAGCAGGTTCAGCCGAATGGCCGGGTGTGTCAACGGATCTGATGACCGCACCAGGACGCTGCCCCGGCTCTCGGGTGTCCAGTAGGAGTGCCCTACCGAGAGGGCGGGCTCGAGACTCCTCGCCTTCGAGTCGGCCGTGGCATCGCCCGGCGTGAAGATCAACTGAAAGTCGCACGCGGGCGCGTCGGTTCCCGACCGGATGTGGGCCACCGCCTCCACACCGCTGTTGGCGAACTTGCCGCTGCGGTGTAACAGCCACTGCAGCAACCATTTCGGGTGCGCTGCATCCGCCAGGCCGACGTGGCCTGCCGCGAGTGGCCAGACCGCCCACACATTCGGATGGTCGGTAAGGCCCTGGCCGATGCGGGGATTGTCGACGACCGGGGTGATTCCGACGCCGCGGAGGTGGTCCGCCGGACCGATGCCGGACACCTGCAGCAGCTGCGGCGTCGCGAACGAGCCTGCGCTCAGGATCACCTCGCGGTCGGCGAAAACCTGCTGCACCCGGCCGCGGCGGCGGTAAACGACACCGATCGCCGCACCGTTGTGAACGATCACGCGGCCGACGTCGGCCTTGGTGACGACGGTCAGATTCTTCTGGCCGCGGAGGTAACCGCTTGCTGCCGTCCACCGATGGCCATTGTGGATGGTCACGGGGCTCAGCGCTGCGCCGTCGAGTTGGGGCCCGCTGACGTCGTCGGTGGCGGCGATACCGGCCATCCGCGCCGAAGCGACGAAGCGCTCGGACAACTCGTCGGGATAGGCGGTGCGGCTGATGCGCATCGGACCGCCCTCGATGCGGGCGAAAACCGGCGCCACGTCCTTCCATGCCCAGCCGGGCAGCCGCCAGCCGTCGTAGTCGATGTCGCTGCCCTTCACCCACACCATCGCGTTCATCGCGCTGGTGCCGCCCAGCATCCGGCCCCGGTGCTGCGCGATCCGCCGGTCGGCGCAGCCGGGCTCCGGCTCGGTCTTGTAGCCCCAGTCCAGCGCGGACCCCCACTGCCGGATGCCGGCCAGCGGGGCTCGCACCGTCAGCTTCCGGTCCGAGCCGCCTGCTTCGATCAACAGCACCCTCGCCGAGGACTCCGACGCCAGTCGCCCGGCGACCGCGCAGCCCGCCGAGCCTGCGCCGACCACGATGAAGTCGTATGACGCCACGAGGTGACAGTATGGGCCTGATGATCGAACTGGCCGGGCTTACCAAAGTATTTGGCAGCACCCGCGCCGTCGACGACCTGACCTGCACGATCGAGCCAGGGGTGGTCACGGGGTTTCTCGGCCCCAACGGAGCGGGCAAGACCACGACGATGCGACTGATCCTGGGACTGGACCGTCCGACGTCGGGCACCGCGACCATCGACGGCAAGCCGTACCGGGAGCTGCCCGACCCGCTGCGACATGTGGGTGCGCTGCTCGATGCCAGGCAGACCCATCCCAACCGGTCCGTGCGCGCGCACCTGCGCTGGATCGCGGCGACGCACCGGCTGCCGATCGGCCGGGTCGACGAAGTGCTCGACATGGTCGGGCTGGCAGGCGTCGCGGGCAAGAAGGCGGGCACGCTGTCGCTCGGCATGAGCCAGCGACTCGGCATCGCGGCCGCGCTGCTCGGTGACCCACCGGTGCTGCTGTTCGACGAGCCGGTCAACGGGCTGGACCCCGAGGGCATCCGCTGGGTTCGCACGCTGATGCGCACGTTGGCCGGTGAAGGCCGCACTGTCTTCGTGTCCAGCCACCTGCTCGCCGAGATGTCGAACACCGCGGACCGGCTGGTGGTGATCGGACGCGGCAAGCTGATCGCGTCGACGACGGTCAGCGAGTTCGTCGGCCGCGCGGACAGCGTCCGTGTCCGCAGCCCGCAGCTGGACCTGCTTCGGCAAGTGCTCGCCGATGCGGGCATCGCGGTGGACGACGACGAGGCGGCCGCGGCGCTTTCGGTGCGTGGTGTGGCCAGCGAGGTGGTCGGTGAGCTGGCCGCCCGCAACGGAATCACCTTGCACGAGTTGGCTTCACAGCAGGTGTCATTGGAGGACGCGTACATGAAGCTGACCGATGACGCCGTGCAGTACCGGACGGCGACGTGAGCGCCGCAGCGGTGTTGAACGCCGAACGCATCAAGCTGTCGACCACCAGGTCGCCGCTGTGGTCGGCGGTCGCGGTGGCGGTGCTGAGCCTCGGGCTGGCCGCGATTCAGGCGTCGACGGTCTACGGTCCCGGCCCCCTCGAGCCGCAGAAGGCAGCCATGGGTGTCGCCGTCTTCGGGGTGCCCGTGCTGATGATCCTGTCGGCGCTGACCGTCACCAACGAGTACAGGAGCGGCCTGATCCGCACCACCTTCATGGCGGTGCCGAACCGGACGCTCGTTCTGGTGGCCAAAGCGATTGTCGCCGCGGCGTTCTCCAGCTTCTACGCCGCGGTGATGGTGGTGGCCTCGATCGTGGTTGCGCGCTCCGATCTGGATTGGCGGCTGGTCGGGGCGATCGCGCTGTACGCGGCGCTGGCCGCTGTTCTCGGCGTCGCCGTCGGTGCACTGCTGCGGGCCTCGGCGGGCGCGGTCGCGCTCCTGCTGCTGTGGCCGCTGGTCGCCGAGCCGCTGTTGGGCAACATGCCCAACATCAGTACGGAGGTCGGCCCGTACCTGCCGTTCGGCAATGCGTTCACCTTCACCGGCGTGCAATGGCTCTACCCGGACTACGCCATGCCGTGGGGACCGTTGGGGTCGATCGGGTACTTCGCGGGCGTTGCGGCTGCCGCGTTCGTGGCGGCGCTGGTCGGCATCAACCGGCGGGACGCATGAGGCCCCTACGAGGAGCAGCTAACGTGGGGGCGATGGGGCGCAAAACGCGTGGGGTGACCGCTGTGTTCGCGGCGGTCGTCATCGTGGCCGCAGTCGGCGGCTGCGGAGACACGGCGGCGAAGAAGGCCACCAACCCGCCCTCCTCGCCCGCGGTCTCCGGAGCTGCCGCGCAGTACGCGTCGACGGTGCGTGACCGGATCAGGGGCGACGCGATGATGGCGCACCTGAAGAAGCTGCAGGAGATCGCCGACGCCCACGACGGCAATCGCGCGCTCGGCACCGCCGGCTATGACGCGAGCGTCGACTACGTGGCCAAGACGCTGCGCGACAAGGGTTTCGACGTGCAGACACCCGATTTCGAGGTGCGCTTGCCCTTCGCCGAGAAACCCGAACTCATCGTCGGCGGCGCGGCGATCGAGGCCAAGCCGCTCGAGTACACCATCGGCACCCCCGACCAGGGCGTCTCCGGTCCGATGGTCGTCGCCCGTGCGGACGATTCGCCGGGCTGCACCGCGTCGGACTACGACGGCCTGCCGGTCCAGGGTGCGATCGTGCTGGTGGATCGCGGCGTCTGCCAGTTCTCGCAGAAGCAGGCCGCGGCCGCCGAGCGCGGAGCGCTCGCTCTGGTCGTCGCCAACAACGAGGACAACGACGAGATGGGCGGCACTCTGGGGGAGGACGGCAACCCGAAGATCCCGGTCATCAGCGTCACCATGGCCACGGGCGAGCAGCTACGCGGTGCGCCGGGCGAGACCAGCCTCAAGCTCAAGGCCGGGGTCCGCGTCGAGCACACCCGCAACGTGATCGCCCAGACGAAGACCGGCTCCACCGCCGACGTGGTGATGGTCGGCGCCCACCTGGACAGCGTGCCGGAGGGGCCCGGCATCAACGACAACGGTTCCGGTGTGGCCGCCGTGCTGGAGACGGCCCTTGCGCTCGGCCCTACTCCGCCGGTGCAGAACGCGGTGCGGTTCGGCTTCTGGGGAGCCGAAGAGCTCGGGCTGAAGGGGTCGAACAACTACGTTCAGTCCCTCAACGTCGACCAGCTCAAGGACATCGCGGTGTACCTGAACTTCGACATGCTCGGCTCACCCAACCCCGGTTACTTCACCTACGACGGGGACCAGTCGGTGGCGCCGAACCCCAGAGATCCGACCCCGCGGATTCCTGAGGGCTCGGCGGGCATCGAGCGCACGTTCGTCGCCTACCTCGAGGAGGCGGGCAAAACGGCGCAGGACACCGGGTTCGACGGCCGCTCCGACTACGACGGCTTCACGATGGCGGGCGTGCCCGCGGGCGGCCTGTTCTCCGGTGCGGAGGAGAAGATGTCCCGCGAGCAGGCCGACCTGTGGGACGGCAAGGCCGACGAGCCGTTCGACCCGAACTACCACAAGAAGACCGACACCCTGGACCACGTCGATCCACGGGCGCTGCAGATCAACGGCGCCGGTGTCGGCTACGTCGTCGGCATCTACGCCCAGGATCAGCGTGGCCGCAACGGCGTGCCGATTCGCGACGACCGCACCCGCCACGTTCTCGGGAAGTCATGACGGCGAGGCCGTCGGAGCCGCGACGGCGGCGACATCAGGCATCGGAGCCGCGCCTGCGGCGACATCGGGCATTGGCGGCCGCGGCAGTGGTCGTCGCCATGCTGCTCGGCGGGTGCTCGTCGGCGCCGCCCCCACCGCCACAGGACGTCGCGCGCGACCTCGCCGATCGGGTCGGCGTCGACGGCATGTACGTCCACCTGCGCAAGCTGCAGGAGATCGCCGACGCCAACAACGGGTCCCGCGCGGAAGGCACTTCGGGGTACGACGCCAGCGTCGACTACGTCGCGCAGACGCTGCGGGACAAGGGTTTTGATGTGCAGACGCCCGAGTACGAGCGGCTCGGCATGGTGTCGCCGGGAAAGCCGACCCTGACGACAGCGGGCCGCGACTACCCCGTCGAGCAGGCGTCGCTGCTGACCCCGACCCCGGCGGGCGGGTTGACGGCCGTCACGCTGCGTCCGCAGAAGCCTGCAGGCTGTACCGCCGCCGACTACGGGACGAAGAGGATGGCCCGCGCCATCGCCGTCGTCGACGACAAAGGATGCTCGGTCGTCGACAAGCTGAACACCGCCGTCGCAGAGGGCGCTGTCGGACTTCTCGTCGTGAGCGGCGCGGAAACGCCGCGCGGGTTGTTCCCGCGGGGCTATTACCGAGGACTGAAGGTGCCGGTCGGGGTGATAGACGCCAATGCCGACGCCGCGCTGCGCCGCACAGATTCGCCCGTGCTGCTGACGCTCGACGCCAAGTCGGTCATGGTCAAGTCACGAAACGTGGTGGCGCAGACGAAGACCGGCGACACCCACAACGTGGTGGTGGCAGGCGCGCATCTGGACACCGTCGCACGGAGCCCTGGCATCAACGACGACGGCACAGGGGTGGCAGCGCTGCTCGAGACGGCCGCCGCTCTCGGCGCGCAGCCGAAGATCGCCAACGCGGTGCGGTTCGGGTTCTGGGGATCCGAGGAGATGGTGCTTGCGGGGTCGTCGAAGTATGTCGAGGGCCTGGACCGCGACCAGCTCAACGACATCGCGCTGTACCTCAACTTCGAGATGCTCGGTTCGCCCAACGCCGGGTTCTTCACCTACGACGGCGACCAGTCGGGCCAGCCCAACCCGGCCGTCCCTGCGGATACCGTGCCCGTCGGCTCGGCGGGCATCGAACGCACACTCGCCGGCTACCTGAACCTGGCCGGGATCCGGCCCGCCGACATGCCGCTGGGCCAGGCCAGCGACTACAGCCCGTTCCTCGAAGCGGGCATTCCGATCGGTGGCACGACAACCGGTGCGGCGCAAAGGAAGACGGAGCTGCAGGAGCGGCTGTGGGGCGGCACCGCCGGCGTCGCGTTCGACCGCAACTACCACCTCGCGGGTGACACCGTCGACAACGTCAACCGCGATGCGCTGGCGGTCACGGGCCCAGGGGTCGCGTTCGCGGTCGGCACCTACGCCCAATCGATCGAGGGCGTCAACGGTGTGCCTAGCCGCGAGCAGCGCCGCCGGAATACGCCTTAGCCACCCGGCTGACGAACTGGTACACGCCGTCCTCGTCGGGGGCGAGTGGCCCGGGCCGCGCGTGCGGTGACGACAAGCCGCGCTGCACCGATTCGCACGCGGCCCAGTCCTGACGGTTGGTCAGGTCCCAGAAGTCGACCGCATAGGACGGATCGAAGTCCGGTTTCTCCGCGACCTCCCTCGGGAACGCCCATGCGCATTCGACGTGGGTGCGATCGACGGCGAGCGGAGTCATCAGGTGGGTCATCACGTAGTCGGGGTGCAGGCTGACCAACAGGTTGGGATAGCCGACGACGTACATCACGGTGCGCAGTTCGTGCTCGGAGAGCCCCTTGATCGCCACCCCGCCGCTGGCGCCGGTCAGCGACATCGTCTGGGCCTCGTCGATGAGCGACATCCAGCCGCCGATCCACGAGCCCTCGGTATGAAGGTTCTCCCCGCTGGTCGGCGGGCTGATCCTGGACAGCTCCGGGTGGATCGTCGAGCAGTGGTAGCACTCCTGGTAGTTCTCGGCGATCACCTTCCAGTTGGTGGCCAGCTCGTAGGAGTGCCGGTCCACGACCGTCAGCTCTTCCGGTCGGTACGGCGCGACGATGTCCTCCCAGCCCGCGACGTGCTCGGCGAACTCGGCATCCTCGCCGCTGGGGTCGACGAACAGCCACCCGTGCCAGTTCACCAGCCGCAGCTCGGCGAGCCCGAACTCGTCGGCCTGGAAGCCCTCGACTTTCGAGAAATGCGGCGCGTTGCGCAGGCTGCCGTCCAGTCGATACGACCACGAGTGGTACGGGCACACGATGCTGCGCCCCTTTGTGGTGGCGTTGCAGGCCAACAGCTCGTGGCCGCGGTGGCGGCAGGTGTTGGCGAACGCCCGGACGGTGTCCTCGCCGCGCACCAGCAGCACGGCGTTGGCGCCCGTGCCGACGGCCTTCTGGGCGCCGACTGCGGCCAGGTCGGAGGCGTGCCCGACGCAGGTCCACCCGGAGAAGATGTGCCGCTGCTCCCATTCGAAGACCGCAGGGTCTACGTAGGCTTCGCGCGGCAGCATCCGCGACTGGCCGAACGGTGCCAGCGCCGCGGCGACGCCGTCGGCGGGGAGTGGAGCCGGAGGATGCTGTTTGAACATACAGTCAGACTAGTCCATCAGGCCTCTCCGGTGAAGCCGCCGATCCCGCTGTTGGCGGTGCTGTCGCCGCGCGTCATGCGCCGATACACCAGGAAGCCGATGACGACGGCGGCCAGCGCGGCGAAAAGCAACAGGCTCGCGAGGGCGTTGAGCGCAGGCGTCGGTGCGGCGCGGGCGGTGTTGTAGATCTTCACCGAGACCGGCTCGGTGGAGGCGTCGCCGGACAGGTACCGCACAAGGACGAAGTCGTCGATGACATCGGCGAACACCAGAACGGTGCTGGCGAAGATCGCGGGCAGCAGCATGGGAACGATGATCCGGCGCAGTGCGCCCAGCGGCGACGCACCGAGATCCATTGCGGCCTCTTCGTATTGGGGCCCGATGGTGGCCAGTCGCGCTCGCACCAGCACCGCGGGGTAGGACACCTGGAAGGTGACGAGGCCGATCACCTGTGCGGTGGTGCCCAGCTGCACAGGCACGGCCACCGTGGTGATCACGAACAGCAGCGCAACGGCGAGCAGCACTTCGGGCAGGACGAAGGACAGCAGCATCAGGAAGTTCGCGCCTGCGGGCAGCCTGCCGCGCCAGCGGTCGATGCCGATCGCGAACAGCGTCCCGAGGGGCACGGTGATCAAGGTCGCGATCACGCCCAGCTTCAGCGTCTGCAGCAGCGCAGTGTGCAGCGCGTCGTTGTGCCACACCGACAGCGTCTGGTCGCCCCAGTACCACCGGAACGAAAAGCCCTGCCACGTCGTGCGGGACTTGCCGTCGTTGAACGAGTACGCCACCGCGATCAGGACCGGCAGCAGTGACCACACCAGATAGCCGATGGTGATCGCGACCAGGAACCGCGGTGGCCGCCACGGGTTGTTCCACCACGACACAGGCGATCTCACGACGACACCTCGTCGGGTCGGGACGTGACCCGGATGTAGTAGAGCATCGGCAACAGGGCCGCGATGAAGACCAGCATGACGAACGCACCCGCCTGGCCCGTCTGACCGGGGGACTGGACGCTGTCGTTGATCAGGTTGCCGACCATCGTGGTCTTCGGCGACGCCGAGAGCATGTCGCTGGTGAAGTAGTCGCCGAGCATCGGAAGGCAGGTCAGCAGCACGGCCGCGACGATCGTGGGCCGACACAACGGCAGTGTCACCCGCCAGAACGATGAAAAGCGGTCGGCGCCGAGGTCACGCGACGCCTCGAGCATCGGTTGGGAGAGCCGGTCAAGGCCCGCGTAGAGCGGCAGGATCATGTACGGCACGTAGCCGTACACCAGTCCGAACACCACGACGGCGGGCTGGCCGGTGAGCCACTTCACGTCGGGGGTGAAGAAGCCGCCGAAGCTCAGCACCTTGTTGAACAGCCCGTCGTCCTGTAACAGGTTGACCCACGCGAACATTCGCATCATGTAGCTGATCCAGAACGGGGCGATCAGCAGGGCGAGCAGCAGGCCCTTACGCTTCCCGGAGAGCCGGGCGACGTAGTACGCGACAGGAAAGGCGATCAAGAGACACAGGCAACTGGCGACGAGAACGTAGATGAACGTGCGCAGGATCGCAGGACCGTAGACGCCGTTGTCGCCGACGATGTGGGTGAGTACGTAGTTGAACTGGGTGGGATCCCACTGCAGCGGGTTCCAGACCGGAACGGGCGTGCGGAAGAGCGGGTCGATCTGGCCGAAGACGATGCACAGCACCACATAGAGCGGGAATATGAAAAATACTGCCAGCCAGAAGATTCCGGGTGCGGACAGCAATGCCCAGAGCCGGGTGCGGCGCTCGCTCGGCGGCGGCGAGGCCGCCCGCGATGGTGCGGTGACTACCGGGACCGCCACGGAAGTATTACGACCCGCCGGCGTTGAACGCCTGCCACACCTTCTGCCACGCGTCCTGGTTGGCCGCGTCGAGCTCGAGCAGCCGGTAGCCAGCGTCGAAGTACTCGGGCTTGACGATGGCGGTGCGCAGGTCTTCGGGGATGAACTCCTCTGCCACAAGCGAATCCGCGGTGATGGAGTTCTGTGGCGGCTGGTAGCCGATGGCCTCGAAGTTCTGCATGGCGACTTCCGGCGTCAGCATGTGGTTGATGAACAGGTGTGAGAGCACCGGGTTCTTGCCGCTCTTCAGCACCACCATCAGGTCGTTGTCGACCAGACCCTTGCCGTCCGGCGGGAACCAGTACTGCAGGATGTCCGTCGAAGTGCCTTCTGGCAGATAGGACTGGGCGTTGATGATGTCGCCCGACCACATCTGCGAGACACCGAGCTGGCCCGCGGGAAGGTCGTTGTACATCGTGATGGTGACCTTCGGCGACGTCGCGGCGACCAGTGCCGTGAGCTGCTCACCGACCTTCTTCAGGTCGTCAGCTGAGGAGGTGTTCACGTCGGTGATGCCTTGCTGCAGAAGCACCATCGACATCGCGGTGTGCCAGTCGTCGATGACGGCGGTCTTGCCCTTGTACTGCGGATCCCACAACACGTCGTAGGGATTCTGCATCTTGGGGACGTCTGTCTTCACCTGGTCGTTCCGCCAGCCGATGCCGGTGGTGTAGATGGTGTATGGCACGGAGTAGCGCCAGTCCTGGTCGTACCAGGGGTTGGTGAAGATCGGCCAGACATTGGAGATGTTCGTGATGTAGCTGTGGTTCAGCGGCTGGATGAGCTTGCCCGTCACCAGCCGGCTGATCTGGTCATAGCTCGGGAAGTAGATGTCGTAGTTGACGCTGCCGCCGCGGATCTTGGTGATCGCCTCGTCGGTGTCGTTGAACGTCGATATCTCGACTTTGACGCCGTATTTGTCTTCGAACGCCTTCACCGCGTCGGGGCTGGTGTAGTCGGCGTAGGTGTAGAGCTGAAGCGTTGCGCCCTTCTCCGGCGCGAGCCCGTCGGCGATGGCCTTGTTGTCGTCGGCGATGTCCCACTTGACCGGGCTGTCCGGCGAGGCCAGCGTCAGCGTGGGCTGTCCCGAGGACGGTCCGGACTTCGAGCACGCCGCAAGGAAGGCGCCGAGTGTCGGTGCGGACGCGGCAAGAATCGCCGCTCGCGTGAGGAACTGTCGTCGGGTCGGACCGTGTCCGTTGGGCGGTGGCATGCGGGCCTCCCCATTGCTTTCGCGGCTTGTCGCTGGTAGGACTCTCGCATAGACTGAATACTCAGTCAACCGTAATGGAGTGGAGGATTCACCGTGTCTTCGTCGGTAGTGTCGGGCGAAATATCAAGCACGGTGGCCGACACCGTAGACAAATTGATCGCCGACGAGGAGCAGGTGTTCCTGCGCCGTCAGCCGCGCAGCTCCGAGCTCATCGCCGAGGCCCGCGTGCACCTTGCCGGAGGGGCAACGTCCAACTGGCAGATCGCCGAGCCGCAGGCCGTGTGGATGAGCCACGGCCTCGGCTCGAAGGTGTACGACGTCGACGGCACGGAGTATGTCGACATGCACGGCGGCTACGGAGCGGCCATCGCGGGGCACGCCCACCCGGCAATCGTCGCCGCGGTCAGCGACCGGGTAAGGCGCGGAACGCATTTCGCGCAGCCGACAGAGGATGCCATCTGGATCGCGGGCGAATTGTCGCGGCGCTTCGAACTGCCACTGTGGCGCTTCGCCAACTCCGGCACCGAGGCCACGATGGACGCCATTCATTTGGCGCGTGCGCTCACGGGGCGGGACCTGATCATCAAGGTCGAGGGCTGCTACCACGGACACCACGACTCGGTGCAGGTCTCGGTGTTGCCTGAGGCCGACGAAGTCGGGCCACGGGACAGGCCGAACGCGGTGCCGGGCAACTCGGGCATCCCCAAAGCGATCCGCGATCTCGTCGTGGTGGTGCCTTTCAACGACACCGGTGCGGTGGCGCGGGCACTCGCCGAACACCGCGGAAAAGTCGCCGCGATGATCCTCGAGCCGGTGATGATGAACGCGGGCATCATCCCGCCAGACGACGGATACCTCGCCGTCATCCGCGACCTGGTGCACGGCGAAGGCGCGTTCCTGATCTATGACGAGGTGAAGACCGGGTTCACCACGGGACCCGGCGGCATCACCGCCCGCAGCGGGGTGGTGCCCGACATGGTGTGTCTGGCCAAGGCGCTCGGCGGCGGTATTTCGGTCGCGGCGATCGGTGGCACAGAGACGGTGATGTCGGCGATCGCCGACGGCCGCTACGAGCAGGTGGGCACGTTCAACGGCAACCCGCTCGCGATGGCGGCAACCAGGGCCACGCTCACCGAGGTGCTCACCCCGCAGGCCTATGCACACCTCGACGAGTTGGCGACCCGGCTGCGCACCTCGCTGGAGACAACCATCGCCCGGCACGGATTCGACTGGCACGTCGTGTCCGTCGGCGCCAAGGGTTGCGTGACGTTCCGCCGCGACCCCGTCCGGGAGTTCCGCGACTTCCTGCAGATCGACGCGAGACTCGGCCACCTGCACTGGCTGATGCAGCACAATGGCGGTGTATTCCTGCCGCCATGGGGCAAGGTGGAGCAATGGCTGCTGTCGGTTCAGCACGGGCGCGACGATGTCGATCGGTTCGCGGCCAACTTCGCCCGGTTCGCGGACTCCATTTCGCGGCTCGCCGCGGTGGCGGTAGCGCCTTGATCGAGTGGGCCCCGTGAAAGGCGGCGCGATCCGGCTCGAGCAGCTGGTGAAGTCGTTCGACGGGGTCCCGGCGGTAACCGGTATCGACCTCGACATCCCGGCAGGCCAGTTCTATTCGCTGCTGGGCGCCTCCGGCTGCGGCAAGACCACCACCCTGCGCATGATCGCCGGATTCGAGAAACCCGACTCCGGCCGCATCGAGCTCGACGGCCGTGACGTCGCCGGCGATCCGCCGCACAAGCGGCCCGTCAACACCGTCTTCCAAACCTATGCACTGTTCCCGTTCATGACGGTGTGGGACAACGTCGCATTCGGCGTCAAGTACCAGAAGGCATCCAAGGCGGAGACCAAGACGCGGGTCGGTGAAGCGCTGGAACTGGCGCGGATGGGCGAGTTCGCCAAACGGCGGCCCGCTCAGTTGTCGGGCGGTCAGCAACAGCGCGTCGCGTTGGCGCGGGCACTCGTCCTTCGGCCCAAGGTGCTGCTGCTCGACGAGCCGCTCGGCGCGCTGGACGCCAAGCTGCGCAAGCAGTTGCAGCTGGAGTTGCGCGCCGTGCAGCGCGAGGTCGGCATCACGTTCGTGTACGTCACCCACGACCAGGAAGAAGCGCTCACCATGAGCGACCAGATCGCCGTCCTGGCCGAGGGTCGCATCGAGCAGGTTGGCCCGCCCCAGGAGATCTACTCGGCGCCCGCCACGACGTTCGTCGCCGGTTTCCTTGGCGCTGCCAACATCTTTGACGCCGACGTGCTGGAGTCGGGGAACGGTTCAGCGGTGTGCTCAGCGCTCGACACCCGACTCGGGGCGGCGGTCGACGACGGGGTCCCCCGTGGCGAGGCGGCCATCGTCATCCGGCCGGAACGCATCACCGTTCAGGGCCCCGACGAGCCGATCGGGCAGGGGCACAACGCCATCGCCGGTGTGGTCTCGCAGGTGGTCTATCTCGGCCACTGCACGCAGGTGCACGTGGACGTCGGCGCGCCGACAGCGCTGATCGTCGAGGTGCCCAACCATTCCGGTCCAATGTCGGTGGGCCACCAGCCGGGGGAACGCGTCAACTGTGTCTGCACCCACGACGCGGTGCGCGTGCTGCAGCGCAGCACGGCGCCGGTGATCTCCGATCCGGTCGCCGAAGACCTCGGCGTACTCAGCGTTTCTTGACCGCGCGAAGCGGCCGCTTCTTCGCGGGCAGGTCGAGCTCCCGCTCGGCGAACCGCATCGCGATGTCGTAGGCCACCGCGGAGTCGACTTCGGGGTCGTCGAGTGCCACCTGGATGGACAGCCCGTCGAGCAATGCCGAGAACTCAAGGGCGAACGTGCGGGCGTCGACGTCGCTTCCGACCTCATCCGACTTGACCGCATCGATGATCATGCTGCGCCAGCGCGCATCGAGTTCGGCCCTGCCCGCCTTGACCTCGTCGTGCCGAAAAGCCTGCGCCCACAGGTCAAACCACAGTCCCCAGGCGCCGGGGATCTCATCGTCCGCCTCACGGACGCAGGTCCACTTGACAAGAAGTGACAGCCGCTCGTGCACCGACGGGATCTCCGCCAGCAGCTTCTTGGTGGCTTCGTAGGACGACTCCTCGGAGTAGCGCAGGGCGTCGACCAGAAGGCGGTCACGGGTGCCGAAGTAGTAGATGACGAGCGCCGAGCTGACCCCGGCGCGCTTGGCGACGTCGGCGATGCGGGTGTCGCCGAAGCCCCGCTCGCAGATCAGCTCCGCCGCCGCGCGGAGCATCTCGATGCGACGGCGTTCGTTGTTCTCGGTCGCGGGTGCCGGTTCCGCCATGGCTTGGTGCTCCCCCTCGTAGTCGCAGCGTTGCCACTTGTCTAAAGCCTAACACTTGATTAGATTGAACAGTCAGTCAAAGACCTGTTCGCGATGTGACAGTCGCGGCGTGAAAGTAGGGGCCTCAATGTCGAACACATACGACGCGATCGTCATCGGCGGCGGCCACAATGGGTTGGTCTCCGCGGCGTATCTCGCGCGATCGGGCGCCAAGACGCTGGTCCTGGAATCCCGTAACTCCTTGGGTGGCGCCGCCACCACCGAAGCGCCGTGGGAGGACGCCCCGCACCTACGGGTCACCCGGTTGTCGTACGTGATGAGCCTGATGCCGCCGACCATCGTGCGTGAGCTCGAACTCGAGCGGCACGGCTATAAGGTGCACCCGATGGGGCCGTCCTACCAGGCGTTTCCCGAGGGCGGCTCGCTGATCATCTACGAGGACGACCCGAAGCGCACCCACGAGCAGCTGTCCAAATTCTCCAAGAAGGACGCCGACGCGCTGCCGGAGTACTACGACTGGATCGGACGTATCGCCGAGGTGATGGGTCCGCTGCTGACCCAGGTGCCGCCGAACGTCGGCTCAAAGCGGCCTGGAGATCTGCTCGACCTGGCGAAGCTGGCCTGGCCGATGCGCAACAAGATCACGCCGCGAATGACCGCCGACATCACCCGGCTGCTGACCATGAGCATCGCTGATCTGCTCGACGACTGGTTTGAATCTCCGCAAGTCAAAGGTCTGATGGCCGTCAACGGCATCATCGGCACATGGGCAGGACCGTGCGAACCTGGCACCGCATACGTGATGGCGCACCACTCGATCGGCGACGTCGGCGACGGCCAGCTGGGCAGTTGGGGCTACCCAGAGGGCGGTATGGGCGGTGTGTCCGCGGCCATCGCAAAATCGGCCCGTAACTTCGGTGCCGAGATCCGCACCAACGCACGGGTTTCCCGCGTGCTGACGCGCGGCGGGAAGGTAACCGGCGTGGTGTTGGAGAACGGCGACGAGATCTCGGCTCCGCTCGTGGTCACCACCCTGCATCCGAAGATCGCCTTCCTCGACCACCTTTCGCGTACCGAGCTGCCCGACGACTTCGTCAGCGACATCGAACACTTCAAGACGCGAAGCGGCGTGGTGAAGGTCAACGTCGCGCTGTCGGAGCTGCCCAGCTTCACCGCTAACCCGAGTTCCGGGATGGCCGAACATCTGACCGGTTCGATCGAGATGGCGCCTTCGATCGACTACCTGGAGGCCGCGTTCCAAGAGGCCCGCGTCGGTAAGCCGGCGACACTGCCGTTCAGCGACGGCGTCATCCCGACGACTCTGGACAAGACGCTCAATCCCGATGGCACGCACATCATGTCGCTGTTCACCCAGTGGGTGCCCGCCGAGTGGAGTGAGGCGCCGCATGCCGAGGAACTCGACGCCTACGCCGACCGGGTGATCGACACCTACGATCAGGTGGCGCCTGGCTTCAAGGCTTCGATCACGCATCGCGACGTCGTAGGTCCCTACGAGATGGAGCAGGAGTACGGCCTCATCGGCGGCAACATCTTCCATGGCGAGCTGTCGCTCGAGCAGCTGTTCCACATGCGGCCCGCACCGGGCTACGCCGACTACCGCACGCCGATCGCCGGCTTGTACAACGGCAGCTCCGGCACGCACGCGGGTGGCGGCGTCTGCGGGATTCCCGGTTGGCAGGCGGCGCGCGCGGCGCTCGCCGACAAGAAGCGAGGGCTGAAGCGGTTCCGGCGCAATCGATGAAGTCTCCCGCCCTCGCCGCCATGCTCGGCGCGCGGTCGATGGCGCTCGTGGGTGCAAGCCCCCGGCCCGACAGCTTCGGCTCGCGCATGATGATTGAGGCACAACGGGGTTCGGCTCGCTTCCACCTGGTGAACCCGCGCTACGACCAGATCGACGGGCTGCCGTGTGCGCCGTCCATCGCCGACCTGGACGAGCCCGTCGACGTGGCCCTTCTCGGCGTCCCCGACGCCGTGCTGCCCGACCAGTTGGCGGCCGCCGCGGCCGCGGGCGCGAAGTCCGCGGTGCTGTTCGGCTCCGCCCACGGACTGCGCGACGAGATCACGGCGATCGCCACCGACGCCGGAATGGCGGTGTGCGGCGCGGGCTGCATGGGTTTCGTGAACAACGCGCTCGGCGTGCGGGCCATGGGCTACCTGGAGCCGGATCCATTGCCCGACGGCGGCGTCAGCCTGGTCACCCATTCCGGTTCGGCGTTCTCCACACTGTTGCGGTCCCGCCGCGGATTCGGCTTCCGGCTGGCGGTGTCGTCCGGGCAGGAACTCGTCACGACCGCCGCCGACTACGTCGAATACGCGCTCGACGACCCCGAAACACGCATCGTCGGACTGCTCCTCGAGACGCCGCGCGCGGTTCCCCGACTGCGGAAGGCGCTCCTGCGCGCCGCGGAACAGGACGTGCCCGTCGTGATCCTCACCGTCGGCGGTTCGCCGCGGGGAAGGGCCATGGTGGCCGCACACTCCGGCGCCCTTGCGGGCGAGCGCGCCGCGTGGGAGGCATTCTGCGCAGCGACCGGTGCGATACACGTCAGCGATCTGGCCGAGTTCAGCGACACACTCGAACTGTTCTCCGCAGGCCGAAGGGCCGGGCCGGGAGGCATCGCGACCGTTCATGATTCAGGCGCCGAACGCGCGCTGGTGGCCGACCTCGCCCACGAACTGGGTGTCGAGTTCGCCGACCTCGGCCCCGACACGCTGACCGCCATCGGCGGCCTGCTCGACGACGGGCTTGCGGCCACCAACCCGCTGGACGTGTGGGGCACCGGCGCCGACACTCGCAATCTGTTCGGCGCCTGCCTGCGCGCGATGGTCGACGATCCGGCCGTCGCGGTCACCGCGCTCGCCGTCGACCTGGTCACCGAATTCGACGGCGACACCGCCTATGCCGACGCGGCCACCGATGTCGCCAAGCACACCGACGCGCCGATCGCGGTGATGGCCTCGGTGGCGTCGGCGATCGACGCGTCGACCGCGGAACGGCTGCGGGACAGCGGGATTCCGGTCCTGGAGGGAGCTCGCAGCGGGCTGGTGGCGCTCGGGCACCTCGCCCGCTGGCCACTGGCTGTCGACCACGCACAGCCCGACGCGGACCCTGTGCGACGGGCGCGGTGGGCCGCCCGACTGGTCTCCCGCGTGCCGCCGTTCGAGTTGCTGGCCGACTACGGCGTACCCGTCGTGGACGTCCGCGCGGCCGACGCTGTCGACGCCGTACTCGAGGCCGCCGATGCGGTCGGATATCCGGTCGCCCTGAAAACCGTTACCGCCCTTCACAAGAGCGACGTCGGCGGCGTCGTGCTCGACATCCGCGACCCAGCTGCCCTCAACACGGCATACGCGGCGATGGCCGCCTCGCTCGGGCCCGCGGTGACCGTGGAGCCGATGGTCGAGGCAGGCGTCGAGATCTCGGTCGGGATCGTTCGTGACCCGGCCTTCGGGCCGCTGTTGATCGTCGCAGCGGGCGGCACCCTGGTCGAGTTGCTCGCCGACCGGGTGGTGGCCTGCCCGCCGGTGTCGCATGCGGGCGCCATCCGATTGCTCGACGGCCTGCGCATCCGCCCGCTGCTGGACGGGTGGCGCGGTCAGGCGGCGGTCGACGTCGACGCGCTGGCAGGGGTGATCGTGGCGTTCTCGCAGATGGCGGTCGAGATCGGCGACGTGGTGGACGCCGTCGAAGCCAACCCGGTGATCGCCTCACCGCGCGGAGTTGTCGCGGTCGATGCACTCGTCCAGGTGCGTGGGGCAGAATCCTAGAACGTGGCATGGGACTTCTCGACTGATCCGGAATTCGGTAAGAAACTCGACTGGGTCGAGGAGTTCTGCAAGGAGGAGGTCGAACCGCTCGAGTTCGTCTTCCCCTATGCGGTGCGCTCACCTGACCCGAAGGTGAAGGCTTACGTCCGCGGCCTGCAACAGCAGATCAAGGACCAGGGGCTGTGGGCGCTCTTCCTCGACGAGGAACTCGGCGGTCCCGGCTTCGGCCAACTCAAGCTGGGGCTGCTCAACGAGATCATCGGCCGCTACCAGGGTGCCCCGCAGATGTTCGGTGCGGCCGCCCCCGACACCGGGAACATCGAGATGCTCGCCGCCTTCGGCACCGACGAGCAGAAGAAGCGGTGGCTGGAGCCGCTGCTGAATCAGGACATGTTCTCCGCGTACTCGATGACCGAGCCCCAGGGCGGATCCGATCCCAACCTGTTCACGACCACCGCCGTGCGCGACGGCGACGAGTGGGTGATCAACGGCGAGAAGTGGTTCACGTCGGCGGGCCGGGTCGCGGACATCCTCTTCGTCATGTGCACCAACGGGATGTTCGTCGTGCCGCGCGGCACGCCCGGCGTTGAGATCCAGCCGGAGCCCCGCAACCACAACCACATCATCTACCGCGACGTTCGGGTCCCACTCGACCATCTGCTCGGTCCGGAGGACGGCGCCAAGACCCTTGCCCAGCGCAGGCTTGGCGGCGGCCGCATCCATCACGCGATGCGCACCATCGCCCAGTGCAAGCTCGCCTTCGACATGATGTGTGAGCGGGCGCTGTCGCGCGAGTCGCACGGAAAGGTCATCGCCGAGCACCAGATGGTGCAGGAGAAGATCGCCGATTCCTACGCGGCCATCCGCATGCTGCGGTTGCTGGTGCTCGAAACCGCTTGGAAGATCGACAATTCCAGCACAAAGGAAGCGCGAACGGACATCGCGACTGTCAAGTTCACGATGGCCAAGGTGCTGCGGGAGGTGTCGTTCAACGCCCTGCACATCCTCGGGTCGCTCGGAACGACCGACCTCACGCCGCTGCAGGCGATGTACGCGAGCGCGCCGACGATGGGCCTCGCCGACGGCGCCGACGAGGTGCACAAGGCCACGGTTGCCCGCCGGGTGCTGCGTGACTATTCACCGCAGACTCATCCGTACTGGCCGACGGAGTACCTGCCCGCCAAGCGCGAGGCGGCCTGGGAGAAGTTCGAGCCGAAGTTCGAAGCCGACCCCGAATTACGCGCTTCGGCGGAGGCGTACAAGAAGTACTTCCGCAATCGGCGCTGAGACGCGTGGGCGGGTCACTCCAACGACCGAAGAAACGCGAGCAGCGCCGCGTTCGTCTCGGCCGGCCTCTCCTGGTCAACCCAATGCCCTGCACGGGGCACGATCGTGCTGCCGCGAAAGTCGGTGCACGCCGCGCCCGGGTCCGCATAGCCGTCGATGCCGGGGATGAACGCCCGCACCGGATCGCGCTCACCCGCGATGAAGCACGAGGGCTGAGTCACCGGAGCGCCGATGATGTCGGCCGACTCCGTGGCGTCGAGGGCCAACGCCCGGTAGCGGTTGAATGCACCGATCATGCCGGTGCGCTCGAGGCTCGCGGTGAGCGCGTCGAGGTCGGCGTCGGTGATGAAGCTCAGCGGACCGTCGGGCGGTTCGGGGAGCAGAGGCAGTAGTGCCGCGTCACGCGGCGCGTCCGGGAGCCAGCAGTTGAGCGGAGCGTCGCCTGACAGCGCGTAGAAGATGCGCTTCAGCGAACCACGCAGGTCCGCGCCGAAGTCGGCCTCGGGCACGCCGGGACGGATGAAGTAGAGGATGTAGAAGAACCGACCGGCGTAGACCTGGTCGAAGATATCGATCAGCGACATCCCCGTCGCCGGGAGGTAGGCCACGCTCAGGCCGGCGACCGCCCGCACCCGATCGGGGTGGCGGATCGCGGTGTCCCACACGATCGGTGCCCCCCAGTCGTGGCCGACCAACACGATCGGCTCATCGGAGAGCGCGGTCGCGACCGCAGCGACATCGCCCGCCAGCTCCTTCAGCGTGTATCGCTCGACCCCGGTCGGCACCGAGCTGCCGCCGTACCCGCGCACGTCGAGCGCGGCAACCCGATACCCGTGCGACGACAGGAAGTCGACCTGGTTGTGCCACGAGCTCGCAAGCTCCGGCCAGCCCGACACGCACAGCACGGTCGGGCCGTCACCGGTGACCTCGACGCGAAGGGTGATGTCGCCGTTCGTGACCGTCAGCTCTTCCACGCCGCCATCGTGCCCGACTCCGTCAGGAGCTGCCGCTATATATGGACATCCCAGAGAACATCAGAGGCTGAACCGGAACTGCGTGCGTCGGCGGAGGCGTGTGGGTTGGGCCTAGTTGTTGGTTGGTGGTGGTTGGGGTTGGAATGGTTGATACCACCACCAGTCGGCGCGTTCACCGCTGGAGCCGTGCCACGGTGGGACGGCGGGCGGGAGCTTCGTCGGCGGACGGGCCAGCGATGCGTTGCTTAGTACTCGGCCGGCTTTGTCGGTGACGGTCAGGGTGTGCGCGGTTCCGGCGATGGTGATGATGCCGCGATGGTGCAGCCGGTGGTGATGGGGGCAGACCAGCACCAGGTTGGCCAGCTCGGTTTCGCCGCCGTCTTCCCAGTGCCGGATGTGGTGGGCGTGCAAACCGCGGGTGGCCCCGCAGCCGGGCACCGCACACGTGGGATGGCGGTGCTCCAGGGCCCGGCGAAGCCGCCGGTTGATCAGCCGGGTCGCTCGCCCGGCGCCGATGACCTGGCCGTCGCGGTGGAACCAGACTTCGCAGGTGGCATCACAGGTCAGGTATCGGCGTTCGGCCTCCGACAGCAGCGGACCTAGATGCAGCGCCGCGGCGCGCTGCTCAACGTCGACGTGCATCACCACCGTGGTGTGGTGCCCGTGTGGCCGGCGGGCCGCCTCGGCGTCCCAGCCGGCTTCCACCAGCCGCAGGAATGCGTCGACGGTATTGGGCATCGGGGGCCGCTGTTCTGACTCGCGATCGTTGTTGTCGCGATTGTTGTTGTCGTGGTCGCGTTTCCATTCGGCGATCATCGCGTCGTGGTGGGAGGCCAGGCCTGCGTCGAATTTCGCGGCGTCGAGGTGGGGGAGTTTGATCCGCCAGTAGGTGAACTGCTCGTCGGCGGTCTTGGTGATCGAGCCCTGCGGTTCACCCTGTGGTTCGGGCGCAGGGTCGGGTCGCGGTTCCAGCTTGACCGCGGTGCGCAGCTGGTGGACCGAGGCGTGGCGCGCCAACTCCGCATAATGCTCATCGGATCCCTGGCCCGCCCGCGCGGCGATGACCCCGACCTGATCCAGCGACAGCCGGCCCTCGCGCATGCCCTGCGCGCAGCGGGGAAACTCACCCAGCCGGGCCGCCACCGTGGCGATCGTGGTGGCGTTAGCCGATGACGAGCCCATCTTCCAGGCCACCAACGCCGCGACCGACCGCGCGCCGGTGGCGCCCCACAGCTCGTCGCGATCCACCTCGGCCACGATCTCCACGATGCGCGCGTCAATCGCGTTGCGCTGACCGGTCAGCTCCGCCAACTCGTCGAACAGCACCTCCAGACGCTGGTCAGGACGCACCGCCACAGCGCCAGAGGATGCGGTCAAGGACATAACCTCATCATTCCAGCCGGGTACGACAAATCTTGGCCGCCAAAGCCAGGATGGTGAAATCGGCGAGCTTGCTTGCCGAGACCTGAAGCCGCCGCTAGAAATTCAGCCCGGAGAACATGACCCGGCCGGGATCGTACTTCTGCCGTACTGCGCTCAGCTTGGACATATTCGGGCCGAAGTACCGCGCAGGCGGCTGGCCTGCTTCGACATAGTTCACATAGCCGCCGACCGAATACGGTTGCACCGCTTTGTGTGCGGTGTTGAGCCAGCCGACGGCCGCCGACGGGGATCCGTTGTTTTCGACGTACCACTGCACCAACGCGGATTGCCCGCGCCACGGAAATGCGGTGGCCCCCGGTGCCACGGTGGCGAGGGCGCCGTCGAGGGCGTGCATGATCGCGATCATGCGACCGGCCTCGGGCGGAAAGGCTTTGACCGCCGCGGCGATGCCCTGTGCCGTGGCCGCGTTGATGACCGGGAAAACGTCGGATCCGCCAACGTAGGCGACCGGCGCCGGGTTGAGATTGTCCACGGCCAGATACTTCACCAGGTCCAGATAGTTGAACGTATGGCCGTCGGTCCCGGTCGGTTGCACTCCGACGGCCGAGGTGATGGCGCTCGTCACGCTGTTTCCCGACCCGGCCGGGCAGGTCGCCATGATGCGGCAGCGCGTACCCGTCGCGTCGGTGGTGCTGTCCGCCAGTGCCCAGTTGCTCCGGTCGGCGGTCCGCAACCAGTTCTGCCAACCGACGAGCACCTGCGCGAACGCCTCAGGCGGGAAGTTGAGGTTCACGACGTCGACGTCCGCGGTGGGGAACGTGGCGAAGGTCAGCGAGGTCGTCACCCCGAAATTGCCACCGCCACCACCACGCAACCCCCAGAACAGGTCGGGGTTTTCGGCGGCGGACGCGGTGACCGCCTGGCCGCCGGGCAACACCACCGTCGCCGACGTCAGCGCGTCAGAGAGCAGGCCCGCATGCCGGGACTGGGCGCCAAGGCCGCCGCCAAGAGCGTGCCCCGCAGCACCGACCGACGGGCAGGTCCCCGTCGGAATACCTCGACCCGACGCGGCCAACGCCTGGTGCAGGTCATAGAGACTGGTCGCCGGCGTCGCCGTGACCCGCCCGCTGGCGGCGTCGTAGTTGATTCCGCCTGGCAGCTGGCGCAGGTCGAACACCATGGAGCCGTTCGCCGTTGACGCGCCTATGTAGGAATGCCCACCGCTGCGCGGAGCGACCTTGAGATTGTGGGCAGCGGCGAACGCCATCGCCTTCTGCACGTCGGCCACCGATGTCGGCGTGACGATCGCCGCCGGCGCAGAGCCGTTGTAGTTGGTGTTGAAAACCTGCTTCGCCGTTCCGAATTGCGCGTTGTCCGGAAGGAGGACCTGCCCGCCGATGGCGGAGGAAAGACCCTCCCAGCCGGTGGCGATCGGATCCGCGGTGGCTCGCACCGAGCCGAACACCGTGCCCGCGGCCAATGCCCCTGCGGCGCCACGCAGAAACGTCTGGCGGGAGATTTCACGCGCCAACGTAGGTCTCCCGCGATTCGGTCACGTTCCGGATTGTCGATCACGGCGCGACCGAAACCGCGGCGCCGCACGACCCGTTACGCGACCTTGATCGAATAGAGATCAGAAGATGGAGTAGACCTTTCGCACGGTCTCGTGGACGTCCCAGGTGCCCTTCCAGCCAGTGGGGAACACCGCGATGTCGCCCGCCTTGACCTCTGCGGGCTCACCGCCGTCGGGCGTCACGGTCATCCGGCCCGACAACAAATAGATGACCTCATTCTCGTCCTGCACCCAGTAGGACGGCCCTGGTGTGCACTGCCAGATGCCCGCGGACTTATCGCCGTCGACCCATATCTCGAGTCCGTGGGTGGCCATTGGATCACCGGTCGCCTCTTCCAGCGGGCCCCAGTCCTCGAGTTCCGCGTCGGCGGCCTTGGCGAGTATTGCGGTGTCGACAGTGTTCACAGTGCTGCTTTCTCTGGGAAGGGTAGTGAAATCGGTTCGGGCGCAACGCGACTGTTGCCGTCGGCGTCGAAGCGGTCGAGACCGAGGTCGGTGAGGTCGAGCCAGTCACACCGACCGGTCATCGTCAGGTCGGCGGCCACCTCGGCGACCGCGGGGCCCCACATCATGCCGTGGCCCGCGGGGCTGGCGACCACGGTGCCCTCGACCGGGCCGTCGTCGGTTAGCAGCGGGCCGAGGATCGGCAGGTGGTCGGGGGTGTAGTCGATCGTCGCCGCCCACGTCCTGCGCAGCCCGAGCCCCTTCAGGCCGGGGAGCAGTTCCTCGATCCGGTTGCGGACCTTCTGGTAGTAGATCTCGTCGAAGTCGGCCGCCACCCCCGGCGCCTCTTCTGGATTGCTCATGCCCCAGAGCAGACCGCCGGCTTCGCCTGGCCGCCAATAGATTCCGGAGGGCAGGTCGAACACCATCGGCACCTCGTGCACGTTGAAGGCCGTCACCGGTGCGGTGACCACCACCTGGTGACGCGCTCCGCCCGCAGGCACCCTCGCACCCGCCGTGGCACCGACTTCGGCGAGCTTCGGCCCGCCGGTGAGCACGACGTGTTCGGTGTCGATCGGCCCGTCGGAGGTGTCGACACCGACCACGCGACCGCCCGCGGTGCGCAGGCCGGTGAACCGGCAGCGCTCCCGCACGTCGACCCGCTGCGCCGTCAGCGCCGCGGTGTAGGCCAGCACGTTGCGCGGTGCGTCGATGTAGCCGTCGCCCGGCGCGTACGACGAGCCCATGGTGGCGCCCTGCGCGATGCCGGTGTGCATGTTGTCGACGTCCGAGCCGGACAGCCACGAGACAGTGAGGCCGAGTTTCCTCTGCAATGCGATGCGGTCGTGGGCCTGCGCCACCTCGGGGTCGCTGAAGCACGGCATCAGGTACCCCTGCGCGACGAAGCCGCAGTCGAGCGGGTATCGGTCGCCGCTGGCTGCGTAGAAGTCCTGGGTCCGCATGCCGAGCACGATGGCGGCTTCGGTGCCGCCCTGGGCGCGCACCATGCCCGCGGCACGGCTGCTCGCCCCGTCGCCGAGCGTCGCCTTCTCGAGCAGAATCACCCGTTTGACGCCGCGTTCGGCCAGCTGGACGGCCGTCCACGCCCCGACCGTTCCGCCACCCACTACTACAACGTCGGCACTGGTCATACCCAGGAACGCTGGCATAGACTGAACGCTCAGTCAAGAGCAAGGAGCGTGGTTCCACGATGTATGGACTCTCGGAAGAGGATCTGCGGATCCGCGACACAGCGCGGGCCTTCGTGGAGTCGTTGATGCCGCACGAGGTGGAGGCCGAGATGGCGGGCGGCCTGCTGCCAAAGGAACTGACGGCCGAGCATTCGCGGCGGGCGAAGGAGCTGGGCCTGTACGCCACGAACATGCCGACGTCGGTCGGCGGTCCCGGCTGCACGGCCCTGCAGCAGGTGCTGGTGCAGGAACAGTGCGGCCGGGTCACCAACGGCCTCGCCTGGGTGATGGCCACGCCGCCGCAGTGGTGGCCCGAGGTGGCCACCGACTTCCATCGCGAGCGCTGGCTGTTGCCTTCGGTACGTGGCGAGAAGCACGAGGCGTACGCGATCACCGAGGAGTTCGCCGGGTCCGACGTGTCGGCGCTGCAGACGACCGCGCGCCGCGACGGCGACGACTACGTGATCAACGGGGTCAAGTGGCACGTCACGTCGTACAACCTCGCCGACTACGTCTTCGTCGAAGCGGTGCTGACGACTGGCGAACATGAAGGCGACCATGTGTTGCTGGTGGTCGATGTGCCGTGGCCAGGGCTGGAAGTCGTTCGCACGCCCCACTATTCGCACAACATCGCCGACGAGCACCCGATCGTCGCGTTCAACGACGTCCGTGTTCCCGCCACTCACCTGGTGGGGGCCGAGGGTGAACCGATGACGTTCACCCAGGACTGGTTCCGCTTCGAAAGAATGATGGTCGCGGCGCGTTGCGTGGGTGCGGCAGGGCGGCTCGTCGACGAGATGACCGCGTTCGCGCAGACCCGCGAGATCGGCGGGAAGCCGCTCGGCGAGCATCAGCTGGTGGCGGGCATGCTCGCCGACAGCGCGACCGAGCTGTTCGCCGCGCGCACGATGCTCTACGAGGTGGCCCGGTCCATCGACGCCGGGTACGACCGCAAGACACTGCACGGCCAGGCATCGATGGCCAAGCTGTACTGCTCGGAGATGGCCGGGCGCGTCGCCGACCGCGCCGTGCAGGTGTTCGGCGGCCGCGGCTACATGCGTGAGAACGTCGCCGAGCGGATGTTCCGCGAGCTTCGCGTCGAACGAATCTGGGAGGGAGCCAGCGAGATCCAGCGGATCATCGTGGCGCGTCAGATGATGACTCGCGGACCGGCGGCGGTGTTGGAGGGCGGCTGACGTCCGGACGGCCCCGTAGGCGCTTCGTCGAATTCTGCGTCAGGGCTGTTGTCGCTCCGAATTCACGACCCTCATGCAGATCTCGGCGGTACCCAAACCGCGCTTGGCGAATGCCTCGCGGACCCGATGGAGTGTGTATCGCCCACTGTGCTCCTTAACGACGCGCAAATCGGTCCAGCCCTGGCTCTCGATCAGCTCAGCGCGACCGATGTCGTAGACGTACTGGCCGCGGTTCTCGCTGTGATGCGAGCCCTCATAGTCCAGGCCCACCTGTGGTTCGTCATAACCCATGTCGATGAACGCCTCGTCGTACCCGTCGCTCACCCGGATCTGCGTGCGCGGAGCGGGTAGGCCATCGTCGATGAGCAGAAGCCGGAGGCGTGTCTCTCCGGGCGACTGCGCGCCCGCGTCCATCAGCGCAAGCGCGGTTCGCGCTCGCCTGATGCCACGGGCACCGCGGTATCTCCCGGCCAGGGCGATGACATCGTCGTACCGCACGCCCGTCGCGCTAGCCAACGCATCGAGGTGCGCGACAGCGACATCTCGTGGCAGGTGACGCGCGATGTCCAACGCCGCCCGAGCAGGGCTTGTCACGGGAAGCTTTCCGAAGTATGTGATCTCGTCGGCGGCGATCCGTTCCTCGTGGATGATGACTCCCTGACGGCGACGGGTGTGCTCAGCGATCATTTTGATCGGTGTCGATGAGTCGACCCATTTCGCTCCGTGCAGCGCCGCTGCAGCGCGCCCGGCGACCACTCCTCTGCGGCTGGTCCAGAGCCAGGCCGCAACCGTGTTCTGGTGCAGTGTCCGCTCGGCACTGTTTGATAGGTAAACGCCGGGGTGCATCGCGGTGTGGTTCCAGCGCAGCTGTCCCCGTGTCAAGTGGCCATCGCGTATCGCCTCGCCGCCGATAAATGGCTCCTGCATGCCCGGATCGTGACGGTGCCTACCGACGATTAGCCCGGATCGACGACGAGTTCTGCACTAGGGCTGTGGATAAGGCGGTTTAGCAGCCCTCATGCAGAACTCGAGCTAGTGACCGTCGGGCCTGCCGCGCAGCCGGACGGAGAGGCACGTCACGCACCCCTCGAGTTTCTCGAACTCGGAGATGTCTACGCCGACCACCCGGTAGCCGCGCTCTTCGAAGAGCTTCGCCGTGCGCGGCGCTGCCGAGGACATCAGGAGCGCGTCGTCGTCGAGAAGGACGACATGTGCCCCCGGCTCCTCGGGAACGGCCAGGAACCGCGCGCCCCAGATGCCAGGGTCGTCGACGACTGGCCGGTAGCCGACGATCGTGCCGTCGGGAAGCGCGGTGACCGCGGACTTGAGGTGCAGCGCCTTCGTCACGGGCACGGACACCACGTCGACGCCGAACGGTTGGAGGTGCGCCTGCAACTGCGCTGCGCCGTCGGCGTTCGTGCGGCCGCCGGTGCCGACCCAGACGGTCCCGCCGTGCTTCAACACGTCGCCGCCGTCGAGGGTGCCCGGCGCTTCGATCGCCGCAATGCGGTATCCCTGCTCGCGCACTGCGTCTTCGGCCTCGGCGATTTCGCGCCGCCGCTGGTCGGCTCCGGGACGGGCGATCACCGCGAGGTCGCCGTAGACCACCATCGTGTCCTCGACGAACACCGAGTCGGGGCAGTCCGGCGCGGCGGAGACCTCGTGCGTGGTCCAGCCGGAGTCTCGGAGTGCCGCGACATAGCCGTCCCATTGGCGTTGGGCCAGTTCGGCATTCACGTAATCACTTCTGTCGATGTGGGTGATGAGCCCTTCGGCGAGCCGGGGAGACGGCCGCCGGACCAGTGCGTGGCGAGTGAACACCCTCACGCCATTCCGGCAGTTCTGTTCTCATACGGCATGTGCGCACGGTATACCGCCCGACCACAGCCTTGGTCGCCCCGGGCGTTGTCCACCCTCTTTCGGCTATCAATCGGCTGGCGCGTCAATTCGAGTAGTCGACTACTCGTGATTCCTCGATCAAAGAAGACGACGTTGGGGGAATACCGGCGTGATGGTCGTGGGGAAGGCGGGTAGTGAAAATGAATACAACCGATCGTGGCCTGGTGGCCGACCTTCAGGATGACGATCTGAGATCGGCGAAGAAATCGATCATCTTGAGGTCTGGTCGATAAGAAAGTATGAGGTGCGGAGATGAGTACAAGGAATGTAGTAGTGGCGATGCCGTTTGGCAGGACCGCAGTGGAAAAGAGAAAGGCAATTCTGAATTTCAGACGCCTTAAATATATTATCGAAGAGAAGTGTCAGGTGGTCCCTTCTCCAACGACGGGATCGCGTGTAGCCTACGACGTGGATGTGGCGAGGACCATAACGAATGAGATCCCCGAGAGAGCGCTTTCGCACATCTATCAGGCAGATATTCTCATCGCGCTCTTGTCGGAGCGTAACTTCACCGTGACCTATGAACTCGGATATCGCCGAGGCCGCGAGCGAACCCCGGTGATGCTGATGGTTGATTCGCAAGACGATGTCCCCGTTTATGAGGCTGCTGAGGCTTATCTGGTCTGGAAGCAGGACGATGTTGTGGAGGAAATCGACCGCATTGCCCACAAGGATTACCCCTCGTTGGTCGACTTCCGAGGAGATATACCCCCTTCCTTGAAGGAAGTGATCGACGCCAAAGATGACGAACTTGTAAACAACTTGCAATTGGCTCTCCAGGAGATCGAAAACGAATTTGTCGTGTACGAACCTGATCCTGTGCAGAAGCTCCGGGGCTTGCTATCCGAGTCGATCGACCGGTTTTACCCGTTTTCCGTTGTCGAGGTCTCATTCTCGAAGTACAGCGAGTTCGAGGACCCGAACGTCCCAGCAAAGGTTGTCGCTTTCGATGAAGACTTCAGCCGCCTATACGGCTATCCAGGCAAAATCGCTGCGACCAGAGATGAACCGCTCACGTTGGACAGATTGCTCAAGCGGATAGAGAGATATTCAGACGGCGACGACTGGAACGAGTTCTTACAGGAGCAGCTCAAGCTCACCGAAACTGTGGTCAAGAACTATGAGTTTGCTCGAGCCTATGTTCCGCTCAAGATTAACAGCACTCACCCAGACGATCAATTCAAAGGCAAGTCATACCTTCCCTGCATGGTCGCCGAGGTCATCGATGGTGATAAGGCTGGGCCCCACAAAATGTATCTGCTGGTCGCGTATATCGCAATTAATAATGGGACGGCACATTGTCCCACTCAGGGGTGAGCGATGATTACCAAACAGACCACCACTGTCCCCGACCCGCATTTCGGTACCCATAAAGGCGTTATCCAAAGGATCTGGGACCAGATGCAGCGGCTTCAGACCGACTTTGCAATCCCACAAGAACTCAGCTTTTATTTCACGTCTCCCCAGTGGCATGAGGCTCGTACCGTACTCGATATCGGCAGCGGAAACGGCTACTACCTCGAGAAGATCGCGGCGCTGTTTCCAGAAAAGAGTTACACCGGCATCGACACCTCCCCGGAGCTTGTCGGCGTTGCCAATCGGGAGGTACGCAAGAAAAATATTACGTTCGAAAACAGTCATCTATTTGATCACGCCGGTACGTACGATTTCGTGCTGATGCGCCTCTTGCTTCAGCACCTTGACGATATTCCGGCGGCACTGGACCGTGTTTCCCAGCTGACTCGGCCTGGCGGAACTGCATTGATAATCGATGCCAATGACGCCGTGCGCTTCTTCCACCCACAGCTTCCGCAGTTCACGGCGTTTTTCGCCGCTTACGCGGAGCAGGAGCTATGTGCGGGGCGTGATCGATGCGTGGCCGACCGTATCGAGAAGGCGCTTTCGGAGAGCACTACGTGGATTCATGGTGGCACGCTATCGCTATTAATACCGTCCACGATCAACCGAAACCTAGACCTCTTTACGCAGACCTACAGCCTGTTTGTGGATCTAGTACGTGAGGTCGGCGAGCTCACATACGACTTTGACAGCGTCAAAGAGGCGTGGCGGCGCTGGTCTGCCCTGCCGGACGCCTACACACAGGTAGGGCTGAATTTGATCCGCCTCGACCGCATCTGAAATTAGGTCCTCCTGCGCAGGCCGAGCAGCCGCATGCCGTGGTAGACCACGAGCGCGGCGATGGAGCCGAGCGCGATACCGGTGAACGTCAAATCACCCAACTGCCAAGTGAAGTCGGCGATGCCGATGATCAGGGGGATGGCTGCGGTCATCTGGTTCAGCGGTAGACCGAAGTCGACGCCGTTGGTCAGCCAGATGCGCACGCCGAGCACGCCGACAAGCCCATAGAGCACGATGGTGGCGCCGCCGAGCACACCAGGCGGGACGGCCGAGATCGCCGCGCCGACCTTGGGGCACAACGACAGTGCGATGGCCACCGCGGCGGCCACCCAGTACGCGGCGGTCGAGTAGATGCGCGTTGCGGCCATCACGCCGATGTTCTCGGCGTAGGTGGTGGTTGCCGACCCGCCGCCGAAGCCGGCGAGCGTGGTGGCGACGCCGTCGGCGGCCAGCGCACGGCCCATCACCGCGTCGACGTCGGTGTCCGTCATCTGACCGACGGACTTCACGTGCCCGATGTTCTCGGCGATCAGCGCGATCACCGCGGGCAGGAACATCGGCAGCACCGCGACGGTGAAGGTCGGCGCCTGGAATTCCGGCAATCCGATCCACGGCGCCGCGGCGATTCCCGACGTATCGACGTCGCCGAGGATCAGGGCCAGCACATAACCCGCGACGACGGCGAGGAAGATCGCGAGCCTGCCGACGATGCCGCGGAAGAACGCCAGGGTGGCGACAAGCAAGCACAAGGGTGACGAGCCCGACCAGAGGGCCCTTCTCGAAATTGGCCTTGGCCGCGGGCGCGAGGTTGAACCCGATCAACGCGACGATCGCCCCGGTGACCACCGGCGGCAGGGTCACGTCGATCCAGTGGGTGCCGACGACGTGCACGATGAGGCCGATGACGATCAGCGCGACGCCGACGGCCACCAGGCCGCCGAGAGCGCTGCCGGTGCCGTGCGAGGCGACCGCCGCCGTCACGGGCGCGATCACCGAGAAGCTCGAGCCGAGATAGCTGGGCAGCCGGTTGCCGGTGATGATCAGGAACAGCACCGTGCCGACGCCGGAGAACAGCAGGGTGGTCGCGGGTGGGAAGCCGGTGAGCACCGGCACCAGGAAGGTGGCGCCGAACATGGCCACCACGTGCTGGGCGCCGATGCCGATGGTGCGGGCCCAGTCCAGCCGCTCGTCGGGTGCGACGACGAAGTCCGGGTCGGCGCGGGCGTCTACTTGCTTCCAGGTCAGCGGGATCACGATGAGTATTGTCGCCGCAACCAGTACGCGACCGCGCCCGTTAGCACCACACCGACACCGACCAGCACCGAGGTGATCGGCAGCAGAACGGCCAGCAGCACGCAACCCGCCAGGCCAACCGCGGGAATCACCTTGCGGCTCAAGGCTCGACGTCGCCCGCCTTCCGGCTCCAGAGTCATAGCCGACGCGTTGGCGATCGCGTAGTAAACCAGGACGGTGAATGCCGAGAAGCCGATCGCGCCGCGCACGTCGGCGACCGCGGCAATCACCGCCACGACGGCACCCACGACCAGCTCGGCACGGTGTGGGCTGGCGAAGCGCGGATGCACCGCGGCCAGTGCGTGGGGCAGGTGGCGATCGCGCGCCATCGCCAGTGTCGTCCTCGAGACGCCGAGGATCAGCGACAACAACGACCCCAGCGCCGCGACCACCGCTCCGGCGCGGATCACGGGTTCGACGCCGGAAACGCCCGCTGCGCGCACGGCGTCGGCGAGCGGGGCGCTGGATGCCGCCAGTCCAGCGCTGCCCAACGCCCCCAGCACCGCCACCGCGACGATCGCGTAGACCGCCAGCGTGATTCCCAGCGCGATCGGGATCGCCCGCGGAATCGTGCGCTCCGGGGAGCGCACTTCCTCGCCGAGGGTGGCGATGCGGGCGTATCCGGCGAAGGCGAAGAACAGCAGACCGGCCGCCTGCAGTACCCCGACGACGCCGGCGTCGACACCGAACAGCCGCGACGCCTGGACGTCGCCCGCCCCGAAAACGACGACCACGACCGCGGCGAGCACCGCGAGCACGATCGCGACGATGACGCGGGTGAGCAACGCCGACTTCTCGATGCCCGCATAGTTGACCGCGGTCAAGGCGACGACGGCGGCGACCGCGACGACGTGGGCGTGTGCGGGCCATGCGTAGATTCCCACCGTCAGCGCCATCGCCGCGCACGAGGCCGTCTTGCCGACGACGAAACTCCAGCCCGCCGCGTAGCCCCAGAACTCGCCGAGCCGCTCGCGGCCATAGACGTAGGTTCCGCCGGACTGCGGATAGAGCGCGGCCAGCCGCGCGGACGAGGTCGCATTGCAGTAGGCGACAACGGCCGCGATCGCCAGCCCGATGAGTAGGCCCGAACCCGCCGCCTCCGCTGCCGGCGCCAGTGCGACGAAGATTCCGGCGCCGATCATCGAGCCGAGACCAATCGTCACGGCGTCTGCGATACCGAGCCGCCGTCGCAGCGCGGGCTCCTCCGGCGTGCTCACCGAAGCTGATGTTAGGTCAGGCCGTTGCGTCCTCTCCGAACACCGACTCGCGGCCCCAAATCGTGGCGGCCACGAAGACGATGACGGCGAGAAGGATCGAGCCGATCACCACCAGCGGGATGGTCCAGAGACGGCGCAGCGTCAGCGCCGTCTCGCATTGCCCGACGTAGTCGCCGCCGCTGGCCTCGGCCGCCTGCGTCAGGTTCGCGAAGAAACCGGTCCCGCATTTGATCTGGAAGCCGAACTGGTCGTATGCGTCGAGGAAAACCGGGAAGTTCAGCGCGAGCAGCCCGCCGACGATCAGGGCAATGCTCAGCACGCCGAGGTAGAAGGCGCGGTGATGGTAGTGATGCACTTCCTAGGCCTCCAGTCTCCCTCGTTCATGCCCACAGCCCGTCCACGATGTTAATGAGCATTCTGCTTTTGGCTACCGCTTTGTCAATATTTTGCAACCGAAGTGGGCAGATATGTGTGGGTGAACTCCGTTAGGGTGATCGCCATGGCGCGCAGCCGGCCGATCCCTGATGCCGGCATCAGGCGACGGCCGAAGGATCGGAAGGCGCAGATCGCCCGCGCGTCCGCTGAGGCGTTCAGCACGCTCGGATATCACGCGGTCAGCATGGAGGCGATCGCCTCGCGGGTTGGGATTACGGCGACCGCGCTGTACCGGCACTATCCGAGCAAGTACGACCTGTTCCGCGACGCGGTGCTGGCGCTCGGCGAGCAGCTGGTCGCTTGCACGGCGTTCGCCGACGAGGCGCAGCCCGACGCCGAGACGCTGCAGCGGCTCATCTCCGCGGTCACCGACACCGCGCTGGCCAACCGCGAGTCGGGCGGCCTCTACCGGTGGGAGGCGCGGTATCTGCGCGGCGATGACCAGACCACCCTCAACGGACAGATGCGAACGGTTAACCGTCGAATTCAGCTGCCGCTCAAGGCACTTCGGCCGAGGCTCTCCTCGCGGCAGCGCTGGATGCTGTCGTCGTCGATGCTCAGCGTGATCGGCAGCATCGTCGACCATCACGCGAAGCTGCCTGCGATGCACATTCGTGTCGTGCTTGCCGAAATCGCCACCGCCATCTCGACGGCCGACGTAGGTGACCTGCCCGACGAGTCCGTCGCGGAGGAGCACGTGCGGAGGGTCGACTCGTCGAAATATGAAGCGCTGCTTACGGAGTCGGTCCGGCTGTTCAACCGGAAGGGCTACCGCGACACCACGATGGAGGAGATCGCATCGGCGGTCGGGATGCCGACGTCGGGGATCTACAGGTACTTCTCCGGCAAGAACGACATCCTGGCCGCGATATACCGGCGGGCGGCAGATCGGCTGTCGTCGGAGGCCTCGTCGATTCTCGGCTCGGTCTCCGATCCGGAAGAGGCGTTGACCGGGTTGATCGACGCCTACGTGAAGAGGTCGTTCGACCATCCGGAACTCGCGTACGTGTACTACACCGAGCGGGTCAACATGGCACCCGCCGACCAGAAGATCCTGCGCAACCTGCAGAGGGCGACCGTCGAATCGTGGGTGCGATTGGTGACCGCGATCCGGTCGGACTGGACGGTCGGTCAGGCGCGCTTCGCCGTGCACGCCGCAATGGCGTTGGTGATTGACGTGGGCAGGCTGGTGCATTACGACAACACCGTGGCGTCGCGGGTCATGGTCGGTCGGCTGCTCGACCTCACGTTGCTCGGGCGTTACCGGTTGCGGACGACGTTGCCCGCCAGGTAGGCGCCGTAGCCGAGCAGCCCGACGACGGCCAGCTTTCGTGTCTTCGGCGAGGCGAGGCTCAGCCCGATCGCGGTCTCGATGCCGCCGTCGATGTAGACGTGCTTGCGGGTGTCACGCGGGAACGCCTGCCTGGTGACACCCTCGAACACCTCCGGCGTGACGAAGTGCGCGACCCCGGCGCCCGCGAGGGCCAAGCCGGTGAGCGTCGCGACGCGTGATCCTCTAGAACGCTTCGTTGCCACGTTGATCCCTTCCGATCAGTTCTTGAGGGTTCCGGTGCGCGGCTTGTCGGTGGTTGCGATGCAGGTCACGGTCCGGTCGCCCTGGCCCCACGAGTCTTCGCTCGGGTACAGCACGAACAGCCCGACGTCGGGATCCTCTGCGGCCTCTGGCGAATACTTCGCCAGCTCGGGCGCGCACTTGTTCTGGTACTCCTCAATCGCGAACTGGCCGGGGAAATCGCCGTCAGGCATCTTCATCACCGAGAAGATCTCGCCGGTGTGCGGCTCGCCGCACGGTGCGGTGTCGACGGTGATCACCAATCCGGAGGCGGGCAGTTCGGCGAGGCAGTCGCCCGCCTTCACCTCGGTGGCGCTGACCGTGCCCTTGTCGAAGATCAGAAGGAAGACGACCAGAACCACGATGCCCAGCACCCAGAGACCGGACAGCACGAGGCCCGCGATCGCCATTCCCCGTCCGCCCTGGCCCTTCTTGGCCCGGTTCAGCCCGACGATGCCGCAGACCACGCTGATCAGGACGCCGCCGATGATGCCGAAAATCAGCGAGATGACCGCCCACCAGTTCGTGCCTGGAGTCGGCGGCGCGTACGCCCCAGGAGCGGGCGAATAGTACGGCGGCGGCGGGGGATACGCCCCCGGAGGCGGCGGCGGTGGCGGATATGTCCCCCGTGGCGGTGGCGGATACGGTCCAGGCGGTGGCGGCTGGTCGGGTGGCGGATAACTGCCCGGCGGCATGGTCACGAGAGCAACCGTAGCGCCGCGTCGACCGCCAGCGCTGGCACATCGAGAGTCTTGGAGCCGAGGTCGTGGCGGGCGCCGGTGATCTCGACGACTTCGGTGGACGCCGGGATCAGCGCCGCGGCCGCGAGCAGCTCGTCGATGGAGCCGAACGGATCCGACGTGCCGTGCGTGAAGACCGTCGGCGCCTCGATGCGCGGAAGGTGTTCGGTCCGCGACCTTTCGGGCTTGCCGGGCGGATGAAGGGGATAGGAGAACAGCGCCAGCGCGTCGACGCGCGCCGTGCCGTCGGCAATCACCATCGACGTCATCCGGCCGCCGTATGAATGGCCGCCCGCGATGACGGGGCCCTTGGCCATCGCGCCGACCAGTTCGATCGCTTCGACGACACCGGCCTGGTCGGTGGCCGCGGACCCCGACGGCGGGCCCTTCGGTCTGCGCCTGCGGTAGGGCAGGTTGTAGCGCACGGCGAGCCAGCCGCGGCGTGCCCACTCGTCGCAGACCTTCTTCAGCAGCACGGCTTCTCGGCTTCCCCCCGCGCCGTGGGTCAGCACCACACTGCCCTTCGGCTCGCCGTTGGGCTCGTGCGCGATCCCCGCTATGTCGTCGAGGCTCACGACGTCTCCCGCGCCAGCCGGAAGAGCGGCGACACCGGGCCGTGGCCGTGACCCAACGGGTAGGCGGCACGCAGACATTCGGTCACCCACGACTTGGCGAACGCCACCGCGTCGGGAACGGTGTAGCCGTGCGCCAGCGCACTGGCCGCGGCGGCCCCAAGCGTGTCGCCCGCGCCGTGATCGTCGCCGGTGTCGATTCGCGAGGCACCGAACTCATAGAAGTCGGTGCCGTCATACAGCAGGTCGGGGCTTTCGGGTGACGACCGCAGATGGCCACCCTTGACCAGCGCCCATGTCGGCCCGAGCGCATGCAGGGCGCGGGCCGCATCCCGCTGGGACGCGGCGTCGACGACGTCGATGTCAACGATCAGACGCACCTCGTCGAGATTGGGGGTGACCAGCGTCGCGAGCGGAAAAAGCTGTGTCCGAAGCGAATCCAGCGCGCTCGGGTGCAGCAGCGGATCGCCGTGCATCGACGCGCACACCGGGTCGACCACCAGCGGCACCATGCCCGCCAAGCCCTGCGAGCGCCAGGTATCGGCGACCGTCCCGATGATGGCGGACGACGCCAGCATCCCGGTCTTGGCGGCCTGTATCCCGATGTCGCTCGCGACCGCTTCGATTTGGCCCGCGATGACGTCGACGGGGATCTCGTGGAAACCCTTGACACCCATCGAGTTCTGCACGGTCACGGCGGTCACCGCGACGCAGCCATGCACGCCGAGCAACGCGAACGTCCGCATGTCGGCCTGGATGCCCGCGCCGCCGCCGGAATCCGAGCCTGCGATCGTCATCACCCGCGGCGGCGTCTGACCGCCGGGAGTCAGAGGTAGAAAGCTCACGACTACTCCCTACGCCGGCATTACCCGGTCAGGTTCATACGGTCGACGGCGGCTCCAGCCGTCCTCTCAGCGCGCTCGGTGCGCGCTCCCGCGTTCTACAGGCCGTCCTCACGCTATCGCATGGAACACAAATTGCTCCCCAATGGTTTGTATAGCTAACATATGTGTTTTGAACCGAAACGATACGTAAGCGAATTGATGACGACCGAGACAGAGATGACGAAAGCCCCAGTCGTAGCGAACGCCGACGTCGCTGTCGTCGAGACCGCGCGCCGGCGCAGGCGAATGGACCACGACCACCCCTTCTACAAGTGGGTGGTGCTGTCCAACACCACGCTGGGCACGCTGCTGGCCACCATCAATGCGTCGATCGTTCTGATTTCGCTTCCCGCCATCTTCCGCGGCATCGGCCTCAATCCACTGGCACCGGGCAACGTCAGTTACCTGCTGTGGATGCTGATGGGCTATCTCGTGGTCACGGCCGTGCTTGTGGTCCCGTTCGGCCGTCTCGGCGACATGTTCGGCCGGGTGAAGATCTACAACCTCGGCTTCGTGGTGTTCACCCTCGCGGCCGTCGCGCTGTCATTCGACCCCTTTCACCTCGGCAGCGGTGCCCTGTGGCTGATCGGCTGGCGGGTCGTGCAGGGCGTCGGCGGCGCGATGCTGATGGCGTCGTCGTCGGCGATCCTGACCGACGCGTTCCCGTCGAACCAGCGCGGCATGGCACTCGGCGTGAACATGGTGGCCGCCGTGGCCGGATCCTTCCTCGGCTTGCTCATCGGCGGATTTCTCTCCGAGTGGCACTGGAAGGCGATCTTCTGGGTCGGCGTGCCGATCGGCATCCTCGGCACCATCTGGAGTATCCGGTCGCTGAGGGAACTCGGCGTTCGCACGCCGGGCCGACTGGACTGGGCGGGCATCCTGTCCTTCGGTGTCGGCCTGACGGTGCTGCTGACCGGCATCACCTACGGCATTCAGCCCTACGGTGACTCGACGACCGGGTGGACAAGCCCGTATGTCCTCGGCGCCATCATTTTCGGCCTGCTGTCGCTTGTGGCTTTCTGCTTCATCGAGCTGCGGGTGGCCGACCCGATGGTCGATATCAGGCTCTTCCGCTCCGCGTCGTTCGGCATGGGCAACCTCGCCGGGCTGATGTCCTCGATGGGCCGCGGCGGGCTGCAGTTCATGCTCATCATCTGGCTGCAGGGCATCTGGCTTCCGTTGCACGGCTACAGCTTCGAGTCGACACCGCTGTGGGCGGGGATATACATGCTGCCGATGACGGCAGGGTTCCTTGTGGCAGGCCCCCTAGCGGGCTCGCTGTCCGACCGCTTCGGTGCGCGCCCGTTCACCGTCGGCGGAATGCTGCTCATGGCGGCGACTTTCGTTGCGCTCGTGATGATCCCGGTGAACTTCAACTACGTCGTGTTCGCGGTGCTGGTGTTCCTGAACGGCCTCGGCGGCGGCATCTTCACTGCACCCAACACCGCCGCGATCATGTCCAGCGTCCCGGCAGCCCAGCGCGGCGCCGCCTCAGGTGTGCGCGCGACGTTCTTCAACGCGGGCTCATCGCTGTCGATCGGCGTTTTCTTCTCGCTGATGATCGTCGGGCTGGCGCACACCCTTCCGTCGGCCATGAGCAGCGGGCTGCAAGCGCAGGGCGTGTCGGCGTCCGTCGCGCACGAGGTGGCCAACCTGCCCCCCGTCGGCAGCCTGTTCGCGGCGTTCCTCGGCTATAACCCGATCGCCGAACTGCTGGAGCCGTCGGGAGCCTTGCAGGATCCTGGCGTCAACGCTGACGTGTTGACGGGCAAGACGTTCTTCCCGCAGCTGATCACCGAGCCGTTCCACTCCGGCCTGAGCGTTGTGTTCATCGCCGCGGCCGTGATGATGCTCATCGGAGCCGTCGCCTCGATGTTCAACCCCGGCCGGTATGGCACTAGCGACGAGGACTGACGCGGGTCGAAAGAGGGCCTTTCGACCCTGACGGCCGGGTCATGCGCGAACCTAGGCTCCGCACATGGCAGTGTCGCCAATGGTCACCGCAGCCGGGAGCCCCCCGGTAATAGAGAAGCGTCCACCTTCGGTCGCCCAGATGATCGTCGACCGCGTGAAGGCAACCCCTCTGCGGGAGGCCTTCCGCTACCCGCTCGACCACAGCTGGACCAGCGTCAGCTGGCGAGAAGTCGGCCACCGCGTCAAACGCATTGCGGCAGGACTGATTTCCCTCGGGATCGAGCCCGAGGAGCGAGTGGCGCTGGCCTCCTCGACGCGTTACGAATGGGTCCTCGTCGACTTCGCGATCATGTGCGCCGGTGCGGCAACCACCACCGTGTATCCGACGACGAAGGCCGGTGACGTCGCCTACATCGTCGGGAACTCGGGCAGCCGTGTCGTTGTCGCCGAAGACCAGGATCAGGTCGACAAGCTGCGCGAGCATCGCAGCGAACTCACCGACGTGATGGCGGTCGTCGTCATCGACGGCGAGGGGGACGGCGACTGGGTGATCACCCTCGCCGAACTCGAGGAACGGGGCCAGAAGCTGCTCGACGAGGCTCCTCGGGTGGTCGACGAACGCGTCGCCGCCATCCGCCCGGGGCAGCTGGCCAGCATCATCTACACCTCGGGTACCACCGGTAAGCCGAAGGGTGTTCGTCTTACGCACGGCGCGTGGACCTACACGGCCGCGGCGATCGACGCGTTGAATGTGCTCGGACCTGACGACCTGAACTTCCTGTGGCTGCCGCTCGCGCACGCCTTCGGGAAGGTCATGCTGGCGCTGCCCTTGCTGATCGGCTTCCCGACCGCGATCGACGGACGGGTGGACCGGATCGTGGACAACCTCGCCGAGCTGCATCCCACGGTGATGGGTGCGGCGCCGCGCATCTTCGAGAAGGCCCATTCGCGGATCCTCTCGATGGCTGCCGAGGAGGGCGCGGTCAAGAAGCGAATCTTCGACTGGGCGCTGGGCGTCGGGCTGCAGGTGTCCCGGACTCGGCAGGCGGGGCAACGGACGCCGTTGACGCTAAAGGTCAAGCACAAGGTCGCCGACAGGCTGGTGTTCTCGACGATCCGAAAGCGGTTCGGTGGCAGGCTGCGCTTCTTCGTATCGGCGGCCGCCGCCCTGGATCGCGAAGTGGCTCAGTGGTTCGACGCCGTGGGCATCGTGGTTCTGGAGGGCTACGGGCTGACCGAGACCGCAGCGGCATCGTTCATCAACCGGCCGGACGCGTACCGGTTCGGGACAGTGGGCTGGCCGTTCCCGGAGACCGAGGTCAGGATCGCCGACGACGGCGAGATCCTGCTTCGTGGTCCCGGCGTGATGACGGGCTACCACGACCTGCCCGACGCCACCGCCGAGGCGCTCGAGGCGGACGGCTGGTTCCACACCGGCGACATCGGCGAGGTGGACGCCGACGGCTTCCTGCGGATCACCGACCGCAAGAAGGACATGTTCAAGACCTCGCAGGGCAAGTTCGTCGCGCCGTCACCGATCTCGGCGGCGTTCAAGGGCATCTGTCCCTACGCGGGCGAATTGATCGTGATCGGTGAGGGCAAGCCGTACTGCGTCGCCCTGGTCAGCCTCGACGGTGAAGCGATCACCGAATGGGCGGGCAAGAACGGGATGGCCGGGGCTTCCTTCGCCGACATCGCCCGCGACGAAAAGACTCACCAGCTCATAAGCGGCTACATCGATGTGCTGAACAACCAGCTCAACCGATGGGAACAGATCAAGAAATTCGCCATCATCGACCGCGAACTGTCCATCGAGGCGGGCGATCTCACCCCAAGTCTCAAGCTGAAGCGCAACGTCGTCACCAAGACTTCCGATGAATTGATCGCCGCACTTTACAAGTGAAGATCGTGCGAAGGAGCACAAGATGATTGACGTCGATCTCGACACCGCGCACTCCATCGTGGTGGTGCGGCCGCATTCGCGGTTCGACAAGGATGACTTCGCCAAGCTCGCCGCCACTGTCGATCCCCAGATCGAAGCGACGGGCGACCTGGCCGGGGTCATCATCGATGCGCCGTCATTCCCGGGATGGGAGGATTTCGGCTCGATGGTCAGCCACTTCCGCTTCGTGCGGGACCATCAAAAGCACGTCAAGAAGGTCGCCGTCGTCACGGATTCCGCGATGGGCGATCTCGCCGAGCATCTCGCCTCCCACTTCGTCTCGGCGCAGATCAAACACTTCAAGGCCGGTCAGACCGAACCGGCCAGACAGTGGATAGTGGGCGCCGATTAGACCAGCTCTACCAGCACGGGCGCGTGGTCGCTGGGCCCCTTGCCCTTTCGCTCCTCGCGGACGATCTCGGCATGGGTAACGCGCTGCTCAAGCACGGGTGAGCCGAGGATGAAGTCGATGCGCATGCCCCGGTTCTTCGGGAAGCGCAGCTGCGTGTAGTCCCAGTAGGTGTACACCGCAGGCCCAGGCGTGAAAGGTCGTACCACGTCGGCGAATTGGGCTTCGACGATCGCGTTGAACGCGGCGCGCTCGGGTTCGGTGACGTGGGTGCTGCCCTGGTAGGCCTCGACGCTCCACACATCCTCGTCGGTGGGCGCGATGTTCCAGTCACCGGTCAGCGCGATCTGCGCGCCGGGGTCGTCGGTAAGCCAGCCTTGTGCCGTATCCTTCAGCGCGGCAAGCCATTCCAGCTTGTAGCCGTAATGCGGGGAATCCACCGTGCGGCCGTTCGGCACATACAGGCTCCAGATCCGCACCCCATTGCACGTGGCGCCTAGCGCCCGCGCCTCGGCGGCGGCCTCGACGTCGGGGCTGGCACTCCACGTCGGCTGCCCGTCGAAGCCGATCTGGACATCGTCGATCCCCACCCGCGACGCGATCGCCACGCCGTTCCACTGGTTGAAGCCGCAGTGCACGACGTCGTATCCGATGGCGGCGAACGGCATCGTCGGGAACTGGTCGTCGGCGCACTTGGTCTCCTGCATGGCCAGCACATCCACGTCGGCGCGGGCCAGCCAGTCGGTGACGCGGTCGACGCGGGCCCGGATCGAGTTCACGTTCCAGGTGGCCAGCCGCATGGCTACAGGCTACGACCGTCGATATAGCGCGCACGGTGTTGCGTGGTGAAGCCGAGGCGTTCGTACAACGCGATCGCGGCCGCGTTGTCGACGAGCACCTGTACATAGCAGTGGTGCGCACCTCGTTCGGTGGCCCAGGCCATCAGCGCGGAACACAATGCGCGGGCGTGGCCTTCTCGCCGCCGCCCTTCGGCAACGCGCACCGCCGACATGCCCGCCCAGCGGGTACCGTCCGGTGCCACGGTGACCGCCGCGCGGCCCACAGCAGCGTCGCCGCGGGTCGCGAACACGACGTCGCCGTCGACAACTGCGGTGAGCACGCCGACGGGAACCTCGCGCTCGTAGAGCGCCAGCCACCTCGCGTCGGGGCGCGATGCGAGCGTCACCGTCGCATCGGGCTCATCAGAGGGCAGGTCGCGGACCATGACGACCGTTTCGAGGTGAGGGGGAACCGTCCCCGGAAGTTTCAGAAGCCGGTCGGGCACCGACAGCCACGGTGTCTGGCCCCGTCGCACGTACCAGTCGACGATCGCGGGCACGGTACCCGCGCCCGCCTGGACACCAAGCGGCACAGCCGAATTCGCTCGATGGGTGTGTCCTCCCGCGCCACGCAACAGCCAGCCGTCGATCCACTGCTGTTCGGTACCGGGCCACGCCAACGCGGCGGCATGCTCCGTCGCGCGGATCTGCGACGTCCGCACCGGCGCCGCCGTCAGTGCCCGCACCGCGACGACGTCGTCGGCCGCGATCTCCACCACCGCACCGGTTTTCGTCTGAATACGGATCAACGGCTCGGCGGCCATCAGGTGACCGATCACATCGGTGAGCGGCGGCACCGAACCCTCCGGTCGCCGGTAGCGCAGGCTGACCCGGGTGCCCACCGCGGGAAGGTCTGCCACGTCAATGACCGAACGGGTCGGGGTCCTCACCGGGCATCCAGGTCAGGCCCGGCACACCCCAGCCGTGCGACTTCACCGCCCGCTTGGCGCTGCGCGCATGCCTGCCGACAAGCCGGTCCAGGTACAGAAACCCGTCAAGGTGCCCGGTCTCGTGCTGCAGCATTCGCGCGAACAACCCGCTGCCCTCCAGCGTGATCGGTGTGCCGTCCGCGTCGAGGCCGGTCACCCGCGCCCAGTCGGCACGGCCGGTCGGGAACGACTCGCCGGGCACCGAAAGGCAGCCTTCGTCGTCGTTCTCCGGGTCGGGCATCGTCTCGGGCACCTCGGAGGTTTCCAGCACCGGGTTGACGATGACGCCGCGCCTGCGGGCAGTCTTGCCGCGGTCCTCGGCGCAGTCGAAGACGAACACCCGTTTGGAGACCCCAATCTGGTTGGCCGCAAGGCCGACTCCGTAGGCGGCGTCCATGGTGTCGTAGAGATCTGTGATCAAGTCGGCGAGATCGGGCGGCAGCGAACCGTCGTCGGCCACCGGCACCGGAGTGGTCGCGGTGTGTAAGACGGGATCTCCGACGATTCGGATGGGTACGACTGCCACGGTTGGCAAGCTTAAGTGAGCCGACTCGCCCGGTTGGCTGACGGCCCAACAAGCAATGCCGTGGTTCAATATTCGCCGTATCGCTAGCGACATCGAGTGTGGGAAGGGTCCAGGAGCAACATGGACGGCGCCATGGCGCGGACTGAGCAATCCGGGGACGACTCTGAACTCACTGATGGGCTGAGCCGCCGCGAACACGACATTCTGGCGTTCGAACGACAGTGGTGGAAATACGCAGGCGCCAAGGAAGACGCCATCAAGGAATTGTTCTCGATGTCGGCGACCCGCTACTACCAGGTGCTGAACGCGCTCGTGGACCGGCCGGAGGCCCTGGCAGCCGATCCGATGCTGGTCAAGCGGCTGCGGCGGCTGCGGGCAAGCAGGCAGAAGGCGCGGGCGGCACGCCGTCTCGGCTTCGAGGTGACCTGAGCCTTTCGTGGGTTCGCGCACCACGCCGATACAGTGGGCCAAATGAACGAGCGCCCTTCCGACTCCTCCGGGCTGCCCCTGCGCGCCATGGTGATGGTGCTGCTGTTCCTGGGCGTGGTCTTTCTGCTGGTCGGATTCCAGGCCATGGGCTCGGGAGACGACTCGAGCGCCGACGATTCGCCGGTCGCCACGGTCAGCACGACGTCGACACCGTCGCCGACGTCAGCGCCGCCCGCGCCCGCCAAGGCCGAGGTGCGCGTCTACAACATCTCGGAGACCGCAGGGGCGGCCGAGAACACGGCCAACCAGCTGCGGGATGCGGGCTGGAACGTCACCGAGACCGGGAACCTCACCCTCGAAGGGGTGACCGCGACGACCGTCTACTTCAGCGACGCGCCGGGCGAGCGGGAGTCCGCCGACGAGGTCGGCCAACTGCTCGCCGCTCCCGTCGAGCCGAGGTCACCTGAGCTCACAGACCAACCACCGGGCGTGATCGTGGCGGTGACGGGATAGGCTCACGGCATGTTTAGGACCGTCACAGTCGCTGCCCTATTCGCATTACCCGCTCTGGCGATGAGCGCATGTAGCGCACCCGAGACGCCGAGCTCGACACCGGGCACCACCCCGTCGGTCTGGACGGGCTCGCCTGCGCCGTCGGCATCGGCCGGCGAGAGCCAGGGTGAAGCGGCGCCTGCGGGCGACAAGCTGACCGCTCAGCTCAAGAACGCCAGCGGTGCCACGGTGGCCACGGCCGACTTCGAGTTCTCCAGCGGCTTTGCGACCGTGACCGTGAAGACCACCAGCCCCGGACAGCTCGCGCCTGGCTTCCACGGGTTGCACATCCACTCGGTGGGCAAGTGCGAGGCCAGCTCGGTCGCCCCGACCGGCGGTGAACCGGGCGACTTCAACTCCGCCGGAGCGCATTTCCAAGTGCCAGGGCACAGCGGGCATCCGGCCAGCGGCGACCTCACGTCGCTTCAGGTGCGCGAGGACGGCACCGCCGAGTTGGTGACGACCACCGATGCCTTCACTTCCGAGGATCTGCTCGCGGGCGCCAAGACGTCGATCATCATTCACGAGAAGGCCGACAACTTCGCCAACATCCCGCCGGAGCGCTACCAGCAGACCAACGGAACCCCGCCTCCGGACCAGACCACGCTGGCTACCGGCGACGCCGGAAAGCGGGTCGCGTGCGGTGTCATCGGTACCGGTTAGCAGTCGAATAGATTTCGCCGGCTCGGCCCGGCCGACACTTGGCGTCGAATGGGAATTCGCCCTCGTCGACGCCGAGACCCGCGACCTGAGCAACGAAGCGGCGGCGGTGATCGCCGAGATCGGTGAAAACCCGCGCGTGCACAAGGAATTGCTGCGCAACACGGTGGAGTTCGTCACCGGCATCTGCGATAACGCCGGCGAGGCGATGGCGGACCTGCGTACCACGCTGGTGCCCGCCCGCCGCATCGTGCGCGCCCGCGGCATGGAGCTGTTCTGCGCGGGCACGCACCCGTTCGCGAAGTGGTCGGCGCAGAAGCTGACCGACGCGCCGCGCTACGCGGAGCTGATCAAGCGCACGCAGTGGTGGGGCCGTCAGATGTTGATCTGGGGTGTGCACGTGCACGTCGGCATCTCGTCGGCGCACAAGGTGATGCCGATCGTCACCTCCCTGCTCAACCACTACCCGCACCTGCTGGCGTTGTCGGCGTCGTCGCCCTTCTGGGAAGGTGAGGACACCGGCTATGCCAGCAACCGGGCGATGATGTTTCAGCAGTTGCCGACGGCCGGCCTGCCGTTTCACTTTCAAACGTGGGCGGAGTGGGAAGGCTTCGTGCACGACCAGAAGAAGACCGGCATCATCGACCACATGAACGAGATCCGTTGGGACATCCGGCCTTCCCCGCATCTCGGCACCGTCGAGGTCCGCATCTTCGACGGCGTGTCCAACCTGCGTGAGCTCGGCGCGCTGACCGCGCTGACTCACTGTCTGATCGTCGATCTCGACCGCAGGCTGGACGCCGGTGAACAGCTGCCGACGATGCCGCCGTGGCATGTGCAGGAAAACAAATGGCGCGCAGCGCGATACGGCCTCGACGCGGTGATCATCCTGGACGCCGACAGCAACGAGCGATTGGTCACCGACGACCTCGACGAGCTGCTGAACCGGCTCGAACCGGTGGCGAAGTCGCTGCACTGCACCGACGAGCTGGCCGACGTGGCCGAGATCTACCGGCTGGGTGCGTCCTATCAGCGCCAGCGGCGCGTCGCCGAGGACACCGACGGCGACCTTCGCGCTGTGGTCGACGCCCTGGTCGGCGAGCTGGACATCTAGCCGTGCCGAACGTCCCGATGTTTCCGCTCGAGCGGGCGATGCTGCCCGGCGAGGAGCTGCCGCTGCGGATCTTCGAACCGCGTTATGCCGCGCTGGTCTCCGACTGCCTCGCGACCGACGACCCGGCCTTCGGTGTCGTGCTGATCGAGGCGGGCCGCGAGGTGGGCGGCGGCGATGCCCGCAGCGATGTCGGCACGCTGGCCCATATCACCGAGGTCGCCGATTTCGGCGACGGCCACTACCGGCTCAACTGCGTGATGGCCGAGCGGTTCCGGGTGCTGGAATGGCAACCGGACAACCCGTACCCGCGGGCCGCGATCGAGCTGTGGCCCGACGAGCCCGGTGAACCGGTCGGCGCCGACGCGATCCGCGACATCGAGGACCGAATGGTCGCCCTGTTCGAGCGGATCGCGGGCGCCCGCGGCGCCGAGATCAGCGGGCGCGACATCGTTGCCGGAGCCGACGCGGCGCCCGACGCGGCGATGTGGTTGTACGCGTTGACAACCCGTCTGCCGATGGGACAGGCCGACCGGTATTCGGTGCTGGCCGCACCGACTGTGGCCGCGCGGTTGGCGGCGCTGAGCGAGGCCGTCGAGACCGTCACCGCGCTGGTCGAGTTTCAGCTTTCGGGCGACTAGCCCAACCGCGCCTCGACGAAAGCCGTTCGCGGCATTGTGTCGTCGTCGGGCGTTCGGCTGAATCGCTTCATCAGGTCCGCGGCGTCGATCGTTGACACCTCCCAGCCGTGCGCTGAGAACCAGTCGGTCACCTCGGTGCGGTCCTCGATGAACCACAGGTCAGCCACGTCCGGTGTGTCGTCCGGCACGCCCTCCTGTTCGCGCATCTGCCGCATCCGTTCGCGGCGACTGGCGAGGTACTCCGGATCGAAGAACCCGGCCCCGAAAGCCTCAACCCCGACGCGGCTGCCCTGGGCGCTGAGGCTCGCGATGCGCTCGAACAACAGATCCTGACCGTCGGCGGGCAGATACGGCAGCAACCCCTCGGCCGCCCACGCCGTCGGCTCGCCCGGATCGAATCCGGCATCCCGCAGCGCCATCGGCCAGTCATGTCGGAGATCGACGGGCACCGGGACGTACCGGATCGCGGGGTCGGCACCGCGGCTGTGCAGCGTCTCGGTCTTGAATGCCAGCACCTTCGGTTGGTCGATCTCGTAGACCACGGTGCCGACGTTCCATGGCAGCCGCCACGCCCTGGCATCAAGCCCCGCGGCCAGTATCACCGCCTGGTCGATGCCGCTTGCCCCTGCGGCGATGAAGAACTCGTCGAACCACTTGGTGCGGGATGCGGCGTATCCCGATATCGAGCGGATCCGCTCTGCCATGTGACGATGCGGAGTCTGCCAACCGCGCGCCATGGCCTCTTCGATGAACACCTCGGCATACGGGTCGGTGAACAACGGACACTCCGACGTCGCCTCTTGAGACCGCGCCCACGCCACGCCGAGAGCGGTCGCGCCGACGCCTTCGGTGATGTCCCAGGAGTCGTCGTCAGTTCTTGCCATTCGCTCCGCCTTCAGTGTTACTTTGCTCGGCTCCCGCTCGTCCCCTGCCCTGCGGGCGTGGGCCCACCGGTCCTCGCTCGTTCCTCGCTGCGATCCTCACTCCCGCTCGCCTTCGGCGTACTCGTGTAGTTCGTCCCTGGTGAGCCTGTCGTGCATGTTCTGCTCGCGGTACGCCAACTGCCCCACCCGATTGGCCACGACCGGCGCGGTGATCATGGTGAATATGCCGGTCAGGATCAGCATTCCGACATCCACATTGCCACGGAGTCGGATCGCCGCGCCGATCAGCACCAGCAGCAGGCCCAATACCTGCGGCTTGGTCGCCGCGTGCATGCGAGACAGCGTGTCAGGGAAGCGGACGACGCCGATCGCTGCGGTGAGCGCGAGCGTCGATCCGCTGAGGACCAGCACCGCGGTGACGATGTCTGCGATGTTCATCGCTGGTACCTGCTCTCGCGTTGGCGGCGAATGTCGGGGACGCGGAACCGCGCAACGCTGACCGAGCCGACGAAGCTGATCAGCGCGAGCGCGGTGAGGCCGTACGTGACGGTGGTGTCCAGGCTGAACGCCGCCCACGTGCCGATGGCACACATCGTCACGGCCACCAGGGTGTCCAGCCCGACCAGGCGGTCCAGCGTGCTCGGCCCGGCGAGGATTCGGAACATCACGATGGCCGCGGCCGCGGTCAACATGACGGCGGCGATGATCCAGACTGTGTTCATTGCTCGACTCCCGCTCGCTCCGGTCCTCGCTCGTTCCTCGCTGCGATCCTCACTCGCGGTCGCCTTCGGTGTTCATTGCTCGACTCCCGTAGACGGCTGCCAGTCGGCGTCTCGCTCGAACGATGCGACCAACAGGCGCTCGATCTGCTCGACCTGTCGGTAGAACCGTGCGACGGCCTTTTCGTTGCCGACGTCGATGACGTGCACGTAGACCAGTCGCCGCTCCTGGTCGACCTCCAACACCATCGAGCCGGGAATCAAGGTGAAGATGTTGACGGCCAGTGCCAGCACCAGATCCGATTTGATCGCAAGCCGCGCGCGCAGCACCGCGGTGAGCGGCGGCGGTCCCGGCTTGATCGCCAGCCAGGCCACCTGCAGGGACGACAGCACCAACTGGTAGGCGACGACAACCATCAACCGCAGCAGCGACAGCGGGTGCACCCGACCCTCGACCGGCACGACCGGAAGCGGCAACAGCACCGTGACCACCACAGCCACGGCAAGGCCGCCGATGATGTTGGCAGGTGTTGCCTTGCCCCACAACAGAACCCACACCAGCATCAGCCAGCACAGCACCCAGACTCGCAGCAGGCGGCTCCTCATCGTGTCGCCCCTCCAAGGACGGCGGAGATGTAGCGATCGCGGTCGAGCACCTCGGCGGCCGCGCGATCGCTGTAGGCGACGATCGGCCCCGCAAGCACGGTCAGCGTGAGCCCCACCGCGATGAGCGCCCCGGTCGGCACCAGCATGCCCACCGGCATCCGCCCGACGTCCGTGCGGTCGGCCAGCAGGATGTCTTCCATGTCGTCGAGCAGGGCCGACGGTGCCGCCGCGGCGAGCTCACCCTCCGGCGCGTCGGTGCGGGTGCGCCAGAACGCAAGCGTCCAGACGCGGGACACCACGTACAGCGTCAGCAGGCTGGTCACCACGCTGCCGCCGACCAGCAGCCAGGCCAGCACCGAGCCGTTCTGGGCACCCGCTTCCAGCAGCGCGACCTTGCCGATGAATCCGGAGAACGGTGGAATGCCGCCGAGATTGAGTGCGGGTACGACGAACACGAAGGCCAGCAGCGGGCTCGCGGCCGCCAGGCCGCCGAGCCGCTGCAGCGTGGATGCACCGGCCTGCCGTTCGATCAGACCGACGACCAGGAACAGCGCCGTCTGCACCAGAATGTGGTGTGCGACATAGTAGATCGCGCCGGACATGCCGAGCTCGCTGGACAGCGCGACGCCGAACACCATGTAGCCGATGTGGCTGACCAGCGTGAAGGACAGCAGCCGCTTGATATCGCTCTGCGCGATGGCGCCGAAGATGCCGATGAGCATGGTGAGGAACGCCGCCACCATCAACATCCGGTCCAGCCCGCCGCTCGGGAACAACAGCGTGTGTGCCCGGATGATCGCGTACACACCGACTTTCGTCAGCAGGCCGGCGAACACCGCGGTGACGGGCGCGGGCGCGGTCGGGTAGGAGTCGGGCAGCCAGGAGGACAGCGGGAACACCGCCGCCTTGATGCCGAACGCGACGAGAAGCACCGCGAACAGGGCGCTGCGGGTGCCCGCAGGCACCCCGTCCAGCCGGACGGCAACCTCGGCCATGTTCAGCGTGCCGGTCGCCGCATAGACCAATGCGATACCGATCAGGAAGATCACCGACGACACCATCGAGACCATGACGTAGGAGATGCCGACGCGAACCCTTTCGGCGCTCGCCCCGATGGTCAACAGCACGAAGCTGGCCACCAGCAGCACTTCGAAGCTGACGAAGAGGTTGAACAGGTCGCCGGCCAGGAACGCGTTGCACACGCCTGCCGACAACGCAAGATAGCTGGGCAGGAAGATCGAAACGGGTTGACGGTCGTCGCCGTCCCGGATGCCTTGCCCGATCGCGTAGAAGACCACGGCGAGTAGGACGATGGACGAGACCACCAGCATCAGCGCCGAAAGCCGGTCCACCACAAGCGTGATGCCGAGCGGCCCCATCCCGGCCACGCTCTGTGCCCAGCCGCCGACATGCACCGCGATCGTGCCGTCGCGGTCGGCGAGATAGAGCAGGGCCGCGCACACCGCGACCACCGCCGACAACGCAACCAGCGTGATGGTCCGCTGCAGCCGCGGCCTGCGTCCGGCGACCATCGTCGCCGCCGAGCCGATCAACGGGATCAGCACGGGCAGCGGGGTCAACACCGCTCCGGCTGTCATCGCGACCCCTCCAGCCCCGGCAGCGCGTCCAACTCGTCGGGTTCGTCGGTGTCGCGGGACTCGACGGGGGTCGGACGGGCCTCATCGAGCGCGGCGAGTTCCTCGTCGGTGAGCTTCGCGACCCTGGCGTCCTCGGGATCGTTGGCGATCTCTTCGTCGGTCGTCTGCCGGTACGTCCGGTAGATCAGCGACAACACGAACGCCGCGATGCCCATGCTGATGACGATGGCGGTGAGGATCATCGCCTGCGCCAACGGGTCGGCGGTGGCGGTCTGGCCGTCGCTCACCCTGCCGCGCACGGGCGGGTTCCCTGACGGGCCGCCGACGAGCAGGATCAACAGGTTGACGGCATTACCGACCAGCAAGAGCCCCAACAACATTCGCGTCAGGCCGCGTTCCAGCAGCAGATACACCCCGACGCTGGTGAGGCCGCCGATCAACACGAGCGGAACGAGGAAGGCGGTCATCGTCGCGCCACCGCCGCGGATTGCTGCTCGGCCATCTCGACGTCGACCCTGGCGCCGAGGCTGCGCAGCACGTCGAGCACAAGGCCGACGACGATCAGATACACGCCGAGATCGAAGAACAACGCGGTGACGAGTTTGACGGTGCCCAGCACCGGAATGTCGAACTGCAGCACCGCCGACGACAACACGGGCGCTCCCAGCAGCAGCGACGCCACGGCGGTGCCCGCCGAAAGGGCAAGCCCGACACCGAGGATCTTGCCCGCGTCCAGCGGCAGCGTCTCACCGAGTTCGTAGCGTCCGCCCGCGAGATACCGCAGCACCAGCGCGAGCCCCGCGGTGAGCCCACCCGCGAACCCGCCGCCCGGCGTGTTGTGGCCTGCGAAGAAGAAGTATGCCGACAGCACCATGATGAGCGGGAAGATCATCCGCGTCGCGACCTCGAGCACCAGGGACCGGTGTTTCGGGTCGCGCAGGTCGCTGCCGCGCAACCAGGTGGTGTCACCGGCGGCGGGGCTGGTCGCGATCGCCGCCTGGCTGGGTCCGATGTCCGGCTGGCCTGCGTCGGAGACACGCGGAGCCGCACCGAAACGCCTGTGCCGGAACACCATCGACGCGACACCGGTGGCGGCAACCAGCAGCACCGAGATCTCACCGAGAGTGTCCCAGGCCCGGATGTCGACCAACAGGACGTTGACGGTGTTGGCGCCGTGTCCGCGGTGGTACGCGGCGTCGGGCAGCAGCGCGGCGATAGGAACGCCGGTGCGGGCCGCCATCGCGAAGGCCGCCAGCGTGGTGACGCTGGCGCCGACCGCCAGTGCCAGCGCCACGCGGGGCAGCCGGTGCCTGCGGATCTTGGCGCGGTCGGATTCGGCGGGCAGCGTGCGCAGCACCAGAACGAAGATGACGAGCGTGAGGGTCTCCACCAGGAACTGCGTCAACGCCAGGTCGGGCGCACCGTGGAACGCGAAGATGGTGCCGCAGCCGTAACCGGTGACCCCGACCAGCAGCACCGCGGCCAGTCGGTTGCGCATCATCGTCGCGCCGACCGCTGCGGCCAGCATCAGCACGCCGACCACCACCTGCAACGGCGACCCCCACAAGGCCAACTCGGGCCGCTCGCGCGCCCCGAGCGCCAGCACCACCACCGGCACGATCGCCAGGGTGGCCAGGATCACCGCCTGGGTGGCCGGGATGGAGCCGCGCTGGGTGATGCCGGTCAGCCGCACCGACAGCACGTCGGCGCCGCGGATCACCGCGTCGTAGATGCGGTCGGCGTTACCGAGCGGCAGGTAGCCCACCCGCGTTCGGCGCAGCCGCGCCCGTGCGAAGAAGGCCGCGGTGCCGGCCGCAAGCACAACGGCCGACAGCAGCAGCGGCAGGTTGAAGCCGTGCCAGAGCGCGAGCTCGTAGTCGCCTTCGCCGGGGATTGTGTCGGCGTAGGTGTCCAGGGCGTTGTCGAGCGGCGACGGCCACAGCCCGAACATCAGGCCCGCCGCGGCGAGGATCGCAGGCGGGCCGAGGAAGGTGGCAGGCGGTTGATGCATGCCCGCAACCCGCTTGCTCGGCTCGGGCCGACCCTTGCGCGCGAAGGCGCCCCACAGGAACCGCAGGCTGTAGATCGTGGTGAACACCGAGCCTGCGACCATGGCGCCGAGCACGAACGGCGCGGCGTGGCCCAATGACTCACTGTGCAAAAGGGTTTCGTAGTCGGCTTCCTTCGCGACGAAGCCGAGGAACGGTGGCAGCGCCGCCATGCTTGCCGTGGCGCCGACGGCGATCACGAGCAGCGGCTTGCTGGCATGCCCGAGCCACGCCAGCCTGCGGATGTCACGGGTGCCGGTGGTGTGGTCGATGATGCCGACGACCATGAACAGCGCGGCCTTGAACATCGCGTGCGCACACAGCAGCGCCAGTCCGGCGAGCATCAAGTCGCTGCCGCCTGCACCGACCATCACGGTGATGAAGCCGAGTTGGCTCACCGTGCCGAAGGCGAGGATCAACTTCAGGTCGTACTCGCGGATCGCGCGCCAGCCCGCGAGCAGCACCGTCACCACGCCGAGCGTGATCACCATGGGCCGCCACGGCGGTGAGTCGGCGAACCCGGGGTTCAGCCGGGCGACGAGGTAGACGCCGGCCTTGACCATGGCGGCGGCGTGCAGGTAGGCGCTGACCGGAGTGGGCGCGGCCATCGCGCCCGGCAGCCAGAAGTGCAGCGGGACGATCGCCGACTTCGCCAGTGCACCAACGAGAATCAGCACGATGCCGACCGAGATAGCCAACCCGGACGGGGGCGCCGCGATCAGTTCGGACAGCAGGTAGGTACCCGAGATGGTGCCGAGCATGACGATGCCGACGAGCATGGCCAGGCCACCTGCAGTGGTGACCAGAAGCGCCTGGACGGCGGCCTTGCGGCTGGAGGCGCGTTCGGCGTAGTGACCGACCAGCAGGAAGGACAGCACGGTGGTGAGCTCCCAGAACACGTAGAGCACCAGCATGTTGTCGCTGATCACCAACCCGAACATGGCGCCCGCGAACGCGACCAGCTCCGCGGCGAAACTCGGGAGCCGCTTCTCGGAGCGACCGTCGTGATGGTGGAAGTAGTCGGCGCAATAGAACAGCACAAGCGCCCCGATGCCCAGCACGAGCACGCTCATGATCGCCGCGAGCGCGTCGAAGCGCAGCGTGATGTCCATCGACAGCTCCGACACCCACGACACCGTGACGCTGCGGGGCTCGCCCTGTCCCGGCCAGTTCAGCGCCACCCAGATCAGGGATCCGAGCGGGACGAGCGCCAGCGGATAGAACGCCTTTCGCCCCCACCGGTACACCAAAAGCGGAGCCGACGCGGTGGCGACCGCGTGGGCGAAGAGGACGGCGAGCATGGCTGAACCCCAGTCTACGTGGGCGGATGCGGCTACCATCCGGCCCGTGGATACGTCCGACGTGGTGGTGGTCGGCGCCGGGCCGACCGGGCTGATGCTGGCCGCGGAACTGGCGCTCGGCGGCGTCGACGTCCGGCTGCTCGAGGAGCGCGTCGACATGCCCAACATCACCAGGGCATTCGCCGTGCACGCGCGCACGCTTGAGTTGCTCGACGCACGCGGGATGGCCGACGAGCTGCTGACGCGCGGGGCGCCGGTCTACGAGATCGCGCCGCCCGGTGGGGTGACGATGAACCTGCGTGAGCTGCCGGGCAGATTCGGCATGTTGTTGATCGTCCCGCAGAGCGGCACCGAGCACGTGCTGCAGGCGCGGGTCGATGATCTCGGTGTGCCGGTCGTGCGTGGCGCCGAGGTCGTCGGGCTGACCCAGGACGGCGACGGCGTGACGGTGCAGTGCGCCGACGGCACGTCGATCGGGGCGCGCTACGTCGTGGGATGCGACGGTGCGCACAGCACCGTGCGGAAGCTGGTGGGCATCGACTTCACCGGAAAGCAGTACGAAACCCACATCCTGCTCGCCGACGTGCATTTGACGCGGGCACCGCAGGAGACGTTGTCCGGTGTCACCAACGAGCGCGGCGCGGTGCTGATGATTCCGTTCGGCGACGGTTGGTTCCGCGCCATCGCGTGGGACCGGTTGCGTGAGCAGGCGCCGCTGAAGGAGCCGGTGTCGATCGACGAGATCCGCGACTCGTTCAACCGCATCGCCGGCGAGGACTACGGCATGACCGACATGCGCTGGAGCTCACGGTTCCTGTCGGAACGCAAGCAGGCCGAGCGTTACCGCGCCGGGCGGGTCTTCATCGCAGGCGACGCCGCGCACGTGCACTCGCCGCTCGGTGGGCAGGGGATGAACACCGGAATCGGCGACGCCATGAACCTCGGTTGGAAGCTCGCGGAGGCGGTGCGCGGGTTCGCACCGACCTGGCTGCTGGACAGCTACGAGAGCGAGCGCCTTCCCGTCGGCGCGGCGGTGCTTCGGTTGACCGACGCGTTCAACCAGCTGGTGCTCGGCCGGTCGAGGGCGCAACGACTGATACGGACGATTGCGATCGGCACGATCACGCGGGTGCCCGCCGGTCGCCGGTTCATGGGCGGGCAGCTCAGCCAGCTCGGCATCGGCTATCCGCGCGCATCCCGCGACGATCACCCGATGGTCGGCAAGCGCATGCCCGACGTCGACTGCGGCGGCACCCGGCTCTACGAACTGTTGCGCGAGGGGCGGTTCGTGATCGTGACGACGGTTGGCGTCGACGTCGACCGCGCAGACATCGTGCACGCCGTGCATCACGACGACGGGTTGCCCGCCGCGGTGCTGGTGCGCCCCGACGGCTACATCGCGTGGGCCGACGACGAGGCGCCGACCGAGGCGCACGTCGCCGCCGCGATCGCCCACTGGAAACTGCGGCCCGCCTAGCTTGCCCGGCAACCCGTCGCGAAGCGGATCGGCAGTGCGTGCCCGACGACGCCGATGCCCGCGCCGAGGATGGGCCAGATCGGCCAGAAGTACCAGGCGCCTGCGGTCAGGCCGACGACGAGCCACACCGTGAGCACGATGATCACCATCGCCAGGTAGCCGGCCAGGTGCAGCTGGACGCCGCGGCGCGCTGCCGCCCGACGCGCTTCCCGGCGGCGCGGGTCGTTGCGCCGCAATTGGGCCAGCGGCAGGTCGGCGACGAGCAGCCGCAGCTCCGCGGTGGTGCCTGCGGCGAATGCGGCCTGCAGCCGGTTCTCGTATTCGCCCATCTCGAGATACCCCTGAGCCAGTGCCGACCCGAGTTGGTTCGCGGTCTTCTCCCGCTCGCGGTCGCCGGCCCGGATGGAGGGTGTGGTTGGGGCGGTCATGGTGCCTCCCGTCTCGATCTTGACAGTGCCTAGTTGTAGATACGACTATGCGCCTCCAACTAGTCACTGTCAAGATCCGAATGTCGAATGTGCCGCGGCGGTCTCGGCCGAACATCACTATGGAGGCCGTAGATCCCGACCAGCGAAATGAGGCAGCCGTGGCCGTCGACGAAACGAAGCTGAACGAATTCCTCGGCAAGGCGGTTGGCGATCTCGGCGCCGCGATGAGCGCGGCGCTGATCCTGGTCGGTGACCGACTCGGGCTGTACCGCGAACTGGCCAAGGGCGCCATGACGTCGGCCCAACTGGCGCAGCGCACCGGCACCAACGAGCGCTACGTCCGCGAATGGCTCGGCAATCAAGGCGCGGGCGGATATGTCGAGTACGACCCGGCAACCGACGAGTGGTCGCTCAGCACGGAGCAGGCGCTGTGCCTGACCGACCCGAACGGCCCAGTCGACATGCCGGGCGCATACAACATCGTCGAGGCGACGTTCCATGCGCTCGGGCGCACGCTGGAGAACTTCAAATCCGGTGAGGGCATGGAGTGGGGCGAGCACCACCCGTGCCTGTTCGATGGAACGGAGCGATTCTTCCGCGCCGGCTACAACGCCAACCTGATCGGCTCGTGGCTGCCCGCGCTGGACGGCGTCGTCGACAAGCTGCAGCGCGGAGCCAAGGTCGCCGACGTCGGGTGCGGGCACGGCGCCAGCACGATTCTGATGGCGCTGTCGTATCCGGATTCGGAATTCATCGGCTACGACTACCACGACGAGTCGATCGAGTCGGCAACCAAGAAGGCAGCGGCGGCAGGCGCTACGAACGCGCGGTTCGAACTCGCCGACGCGATCAGCTACAGGGGCACGGGCTTCGACCTGATCGCGTTCTTCGACTCCCTGCACGACATGGGGGACCCGGTTGGGGTGTCCCGGCACGCGCGCGAGGCGATCGCCGACGACGGCACGGCGATGATCGTGGAGCCCTTCGCCAACGACGGCGTGCGCGACAACCTGAATCCGGTCGGCCGCGTGATGTACGGCGCGTCCGCCCAGATCTGTGTGCCGGTCTCGTTGGCGCGCAACGGCCCCGCTCTCGGCGCCCAGGCCGGTGAAGCGCGGCTGCGCGAAGTCATTGTGGACGGCGGCGGTTTCACGCGCTTCCGGCGTGCCACCGAGACGCCGTTCAACCTCGTGCTCGAGGCCAGGCCCTAGTCGATCAGCGCGCGGCCGAGAACGACCGCAGCGCCTCGACCTGCACCGGATCCAGCGACGGCCGGACGGTTTCGCGGGCGTGGGCGACGTCGGCGGCCGTCACGTCCGCGGCGTCGATCGATCGTCGCATCGCCGTCAGCGCGGCCTCGCGAAGGAGCGCAACGCAGTCGGCGGCGCTGTAGCCGTCCAGTTCGTCGGCCAGCGCATTCAGGTCGACGTCGTCGCTGAGCGGAATGGACTTGCCTGCGGTGCGCAGGATCTCGCGACGGGCGTCGGCGTCGGGCGGCTCGACGAACACCAGCTTCTCCAGCCGACCAGGCCGCAGCAGCGCCGGATCGATCAGGTCGGGCCGGTTGGTCGCGCCGAGCACCACCACGTTGCGCAGCGGCTCGATGCCGTCGAGCTCCGTCAGCAGTGCGGCCACAACGCGATCGGTGACCCCTGAGTCGAAACTCTGCCCGCGCCGAGGCGCCAGCGCGTCGAGCTCGTCGAGGAACACCAGTGACGGCGCGGAGTCGCGGGCTCTGCGGAACAGATCGCGCACCGCCTTCTCCGATGCGCCGACCCATTTGTCCATCAGCTCGGCGCCTTTGACCGCGTGCACCGACAACCGCCCCGAGCTGGCCAGCGCCCGCACGACGAACGTCTTGCCGCACCCAGGCGGTCCGTACAGCAGCACGCCGCGCGGAGGCTCGACGCCGAGCCGCTCGAACGTCTCGGGATGCTGCAGCGGCCACAGCACCGTTTCGGTGAGAGCCTGCTTGGTTGCGGCCATGTCCCCGACGTCGTCGAGCGTGACAGAGCCGACGGCCACCTCCGCCGAGGCCGACCGCGACAGCGGACGGATGACGCTGAGCGCACCCGTCAGGTCCTCCTGGGTCAGCGTCGGCGGCTTCTCGTCCTCGCTGGCCCTCGCCGCCGCGCGCAGCGCCGCCTCCCGCACCAGCGCACCGAGGTCGGCGACCACGAAACCCGGTGTCCGTTCGGCGATTTCGTCGAGGTTGAGGTCCCCGGCGGGCACGTCGCGCAACAACACCTCGAGAAGCTGTTTACGGACGGCGGCGTCGGGCAGGCTCAGGCCGAGTTCGCGGTCGCACAGGTCGGGGGCGCGCAATCGCGGGTCGAGGTCGTCGGGCCGCTGTGAGGTGGCGACGAAGGCGACGCCGGGGGTGGCCACCGCATTGCGCAGTTCGGTGAGAATCAGCGTCGACACGGGATCGGCGGTGGCCGGCAGCAGCGCATCGATGTCGGTGATGAGCAGGACGCCCCCGCCCTCACGCACGCTCGCCACCGCGGATGCGACGCTTTTCAGTCGGTCTTCGGCGCGCAAGGCGCCGACCTCGGGACCGTCCAGTTCGACCAACCGCCGGTCGGCGCACACCGCGCGAACCAGCGCAGCCTTCCCGACACCAGCAGGTCCGGACACCAGGACGCCGAGATTCGGCTTGGCTCCCAAGGTTTGGAGCAACTCCGGCTGATCGAGCGCGAGCTTCAACCATTCGGTCAGCCTGCCGGCCTGCACATGCGAGCCCTTGAGGTCGTCGATGTTGACCGTCGCCGACTTGTCGGGGGTGGACACCGTGTACTGACCGGACACGGTCTCCTGCGAAGGGGCGACTGTGTCACCCCAGCTGACGACCGAATTCGGTTGCACGCTAACGGGTCCGGCGGGATCGACCCCGGTCACCGTCAGCAGCTCGGACGTCCAGGTGATGCCGACGGCCGACGCCAGCGCACTGCTTGCCGCCGACGTCGGAATGTCTGGGCCGAGCTCACGCGGCAACAGTGACACGGTGTCGCCGACCGTCATCACCTTGCCGAGTAGGGCCTGACGCAGGGTCGCCGACGAGAGCGACTGGGTGGCCAGATTCGAGCCGCGCACCGTCACCGATCGGGCGCCGTACACCGTCACCGGCGCGACGAGCACGGTGGTGTTCTCCCGCAGCCCGGCGTTGGACAGCGTCACGTCGTCGAGCAGTGCGGTGCCTGCGGGAGTTCCGTCCGGCGCCACCCCGGCGACCGCGGCGGTGGTGCGCGAACCGGTCAGCGAGACCGCATCCCACTCCCGAATGCCAAGCGCTGCAATGGCTTCGGGATGAAGCCGTACGACGCCGCGGCGAGAGTCGAGGGCTGAAGTGTTCAGCCGCGCGGTGAGTGTCAGTTGGTGCCGGGGCGTCGGGCGGTCCGCGACGTCGATCGCTGTCACGTCACGGGCCCGGCGGTCTGCGAAGTCCGAGGCGTGCCATCGAACGACGGTGTGGGCGCGGCTGGGCCCGGCGGACCCGGCGGACCGCCCGCCGCGCCTGACGTTGCTCCTTCGGCTTGTCTCCCCACACCTCCGGGTGTTCCGAAAGCCAAGCCTCGGTCCGTACTGCGAACGGTATGTGGATCACGTAGCCGAGGATGATCAGCAGGATCACGATGTAGCCGTAGAGGATCGACGCGGCGACCAGGATCGCCAGTGCGGCCAACAGCGGAACCACCATGTTCTGCGAGATGGCGAAGGTGTGCACCTTGCGCATCGGGATGGTGCTGACCACCAGTAGCGAGACGCCGACCATCCAGATCACCACGGCGGGCTCCGACGTCCACCAACCCTCGCCGAACTGCATCTTGGCCGCCAGCGGGCCGATCGCGCCGATCGCGCCCGCCGGTGCGGGCATACCGACGAAGAACTCCTTGGTGTAGGGAGGCTGGTCCTCGGCCAGCATGGTGTTGTACCGCGCCAGCCGCAGCACGATGCACACCGCGTACAGCAGCACCACGATCCAGCCGATGCGCGAGTGCGACAGCAGCGTCCCGTAGACGATGAATGCCGGTGCGACACCGAAATTCACGGCGTCGGCGAGCGAGTCGATCTCCTCGCCCATCTTCGACGTGGCCTTGAGCAGCCGGGCCATGCGGCCGTCGAGCGCGTCAAGGATCGCGGCCACCGCGAGGAACGCCATCGCCTCGGTGGGCCGGTCGTCGAGCGCGAACTTCACCGCCGACAGGCCGAGGCAGATCGCGGCGACGGTCATCGCGCTCGGCAGTATCCGCAGGCTGACGGTCGGCCTCTTGACGCGTGGCTTCATCGCGGCAGCTCCGCCAAGATCGTTTCGCCGCCGACCGCGCGTTGGCCAGGAAGCACAACGATCTCCGACCCCACCGGTAGGTAGGTGTCCAGCCGCGACCCGTAGCGGATGAGGCCGTAGGTGTCGCCCACCGACACCTTCTCGCCGGGCCTGATATCGCAGACGATGCGGCGGGCGACCAGACCAGCGATCTGCACGGCCACCACCTCGTGGCCCTCGGGCGTTCGGACGAGCACGCTGTTGCGCTCGTTGTCCTCGCTGGCCGCGGCGAGCTCGGCGGACCGGTAGAGCCCCGGACGGTGCACGACGGCCACCACCTCACCGCTGATCGGGATGCGCTGGACATGGGCGTCGAAGATCGACAGGAAGATGCTGATGCGGGGAAGCGGCTGGTCGGGCAGGTTCAGTTCGGCGGGCGGTACCGCGTTCTCGACGAGGCAGATCAGCCCGTCGGCGGGTGCGACGACGACGCCTGGGCGGGTGGGTGGCACCCGGGGCGGGTGGCGGAAGAACGCGGCGTTCGCACCCGCCGCCAGCAGGCCGGCGTTGCGCAGCCACCGATGGCGGCGGCCCGCGGCGGCGACCGCGAGGCTCGCGCCGACGAACGGCAGGCCTGCGGGGTGCATCGGGGGGATCGTGGTTCTCGCCAGGGCCACCAGTCGCGCGGGGCCTGATCTGAGGTCGGGGCGTCTGGCCATCGTGCAGCGATTCTACGGGTGGCTACCCGTTCGAAAGGTCCCAAACCCGCACAGGAGATCCCGCGGCCAGCTCGACGACGTCCTCGTCGATCTCCAAGAGACAGTTGGCCGACGCCAGCCAGCGCAGATGGTGCGACGCAGGCGGGCCGTAGCTGCTGACCTGACCCCTTTCGGCGTCCAGCACGCCTCGCCGGAACTGCCGCTTACCGCGCGGCGACGTCAGGTCCTCTTTCAGCTCCGCCGTCAACCTTGGTCGACGTGGCTCCGGCAGCCCCATCGCCGCGCGCAGCGGTGTTCGGATGAAGACCTCGAACGACACCAGGGCGCTCACCGGATTGCCGGGCAGCGTGATGATCGGGGTGTCGCCTATGCGGCCCGCACCCTGTGGCATGCCGGGTTGCATGGCCACCTTGACGAAGTCCACCCCTGCCGCCGAGAGTGCGTCCTTCACGACCTCATAGGCGCCCGCACTCACCCCGCCGGTGGTGATGATGAGGTCGGCCTCGCCGGCGTGACGGTCCAGCACGGCGCGAAACTCGTCGACGTCGTCGCTCGTCATCGGGGCGGTGGTCACCTGCGCGCCTGCGTCCTTCGCCGCCGCCGCGAGCATGACGGCGTTCGACTCGTAGATCTGGCCGGGCTTCAGCGGTGTGCCTGCTGCCACCAGCTCCGAGCCGGTGGAGATGACCACAACCCGTTGTCGCGGAACAACTTTCAGCTCGCCGAGTCCGAGTGCAGCCGCGAGGCCGAGCACCGCGGGCGTGACGACCTGGCCGGCCCGCAGCACGGTGGTGCCCGCTTCGACGTCCTCGCCCGCGCGGCGGATGTGCTGGCCGGCCCTTGCGGTCGCGCGGATCGCCACCGTGTCGGTCGCGCCGTCGGTGACCTCGACGGGCACCACCGCGGTGGCGCCCGTCGGAACCGGCGCGCCCGTCATGATCCGGTGCGCCGTACCGGGTTTCAGCGTCAGCGGATCGGTCCGGCCCGCGGGAATGTCCTCGGCGACGGGTAGGCGCACCGGCTGTTCGTCGCTCGCCCCCGCGATGTCGTCGGCGACGACGGCGTAACCGTCCATCGCCGAGTTGTCGAAGCCGGGCAGCGACAATGGAGCCACCACATCCTCGGCGAGTACCAGCCCGAGCGAATCGGCGATCGGCACGGCGACGGGTGGGCGCGACGCGATCAGCCCGGCGACGACGCCCTGGTGCTCTTCGACGGACCGCATCAGACGCCGAAGGTGACGCCGGTGAGTTCTTCGGAGACGTCCCACAGTCGCCGCTGGAGCGACTCGTCGTGCGACTGTGCGCTTGAGTCAATCACTTTGGGGTGTCCGCGCTGCTCACCGCGTCCGTCGGGACCGTAGTACTGGCCGCTCCGGGCGTTCGGATCGGTGGCCGCCCTCAGCGGTGGAAGCGCACCCATCGCCGGGCTCTGGGCGTATCGGTGCCACACGAACTGAGCGGGGTTGCGAATCACGCCGGGGACGTTACGCAGCAGCTCGGTGTCCGCCGCGCCGGGGTGCGCGGCCAGCGCGGCCGTAGGGGCGCCCTTCGCCTTGAGCCGACGGGCCAGTTCGTAGGTGAACAGCAGGTTGGCGAGCTTGGATTTCCCGTAGCCGCTGTACCGGTTGTAACTGCTGTCCAGCCGAAGATGGTCGAAATCGATTGTGGCCAAGATCCGATGGCCCGGGCTGCTCATCGTCACCACGCGTGAACCGTCCGCGGTAAGCATGGTGTCGAGAAGTAGGCCGGTGAGCGCGAAGTGGCCCAGATGGTTCGTACCGAACTGCAACTCGAAGCCGTCTTCGGTGCCGGCCTTTTCCAGCGTCATCACACCGGCGTTGTTGATCAGCAGGTCGATGCGCGGATGGGTGGCGCGGAGTTCGTCGGCGGCCTTACGCACGCTCGCCAACGACGCCAGATCAAGCTCTTGTACGGACACGATGGAGTCGGGATGTCTCGCGGTGATGCGGGCCTTCGCGTCGTCGCCCTTGGCGAGGTTCCTGACGGCGAGCACGACGTGCGCGCCCCTCTCGGCCAGCACAGCAGCGGCCTGGTAGCCGACGCCGGTGTTGGAGCCGGTGATGACGGCAACGCGCCCGGACTGGCTGGGCACGTCGGCGGAAGTCCACTTGGCGCTCATGACCGGGATCAGACGGGGTAGGTGACGCCGGTCAGCTCTTCAGAGACAGTCCACAACCGGCGCTGGATATCCACATCATGCGACTGAGCGCTGGATTTCACGACCTTCGGGTGGCCGCGCTGCTCCCCGAAGCCGCCGGGCCCGTAGTACTCGGCGTTCTGGGCGGCGGGATCGGTGGCGGCGCGCAACGTCGGTTCGGCCCCCATATCCGCGTTCTGTGCGATGAAGGTCGACCAGACGAACTGGCTGACCTGTCTGATACCGCCCGGCATGTTGCGCAGAAGATCGGTGTCAGCGGCTCCGGGGTGGGCGGCAGTCGCGATCGTCGGAGCGCCCTTGAGCTTCAGCCGGCGCGCCAGTTCGTAGGTGAACAGCAGGTTGGCGAGCTTGGACTGCCCGTACGCGACGACGCGGTCGTAGTTGTGCTCCAGTTGCAGGTCCTCGAAATGGATTCGGGCCCTGATCCGGTGGCCGACACTGCTGACCGTAACCACCCGGGACCCGTCCACGCCGAGCATGTTGTCGAGCAGCAGGCCGGTGAGCGCGAAGTGACCGAGATGGTTGGTGCCGAACTGCAGCTCGAAGCCGTCCTTGGTCTTGGCCTTGTCCGTGTACATCACGCCGGCGTTGTTGATCAGCAGATCGATCCGCCGGTGGGCCGAGCGCAGCTCGTCTGCGGCCTTGCGGATGTTGTCCAGCGACGTCAGGTCCAGCTCCTGCACCGTGATGGCGGCGTTGGGACTCTTCGCGGCGATGCGCGCCTTGGCGTCGTTGCCTTTCTCGAGGTTGCGCACGGCGAGCACGACGTGCGCGCCCTTGTCGGCCAGCACGGCAGCGGCTCCATAGCCGATGCCGGAGTTGGCGCCTGTGACGATGGCGACGCGGCCGGATTGATCGGGTACATCGGCGGAGGTCCACTTCTGGCTCATGATCAGCACATTACTCACGGGCGGTTACCGTCGTTCCCATGTCAGTTCGTGCGGGCGGTCGAGCGGTCGGGATGGTTGTCGGGGCGGTCGCAGGTATCGCCGTGGTGTTGCTTTCGGTGCTGGTCGTCGGCATGCGGTGGAAGCTGCCGCCGGTGATCGATGCGGTGCGACGGATGAACCGGTCGTTGACCAACCCGCGCGTGATGCGCACGGCGGGGTCGACGGGCGCCCAGACGTCGGTCATCCGCCATACGGGACGGACCAGCGGCCGGACCTACGAGACGCCGGTGGACGTCATCGCGACCGCCGACGGATTCCTGATCGCCCTGCCGTACGGCACCAGGGCCGATTGGGTGCGCAATGTGCTGGCCGCGGGCTCAGCCACGATCGTCAGCGAGGGCCACACCGTCGACGCCGACGCCCCGATCATCGCCACGACCGCTGAGGTCGCAGGTCAGATCCCTGCCAGGACGCTTCGGACGCTGCACCTCTTCGGCGTCACCGAGTGCCTGCATTTGCAAAGGTCGGCCGATGGACTTGGTTGATCCCGCCAACCCGCCGAGCCGCAGAGCGCCGCTGGTGTGGGCGATCGGCGCCGCGATCCCCTGGCTGGTGCTCGTGGTCGCCCAGGTGGTCTGGTTGGCACTCGACAGCAGGCTGGCATGGGCGCACGTTGCCGCGGCCTGCGTCACCGCGGTCGGCATCGCGGTGTTCGTGGTCATCGTGCCGCTGTGGCGGTACCGGGTGCACCGCTGGGACATCAGCCCGCAGGCGGTGTACACCCGGTCGGGCTGGCTGGTCCAGGAGCGCCGGATCGCGCCGGTATCGCGCGTGCAGACCGTCGACACCTACCGCGGCCCGCTGGACCGGCTGTTCGGGTTGGCCAACATCACGGTGACGACGGCGTCATCGGCTGGTGCGGTGCGAATCGTTGCCCTTGACGTCGCCGTCGCCGACCGGGTCGTCGCGCAGCTGACCGACATCGCCGCGATCGGCGCGGAGGACGCGACGTGACCTCACCGGCCGCTGAACGGGTGTGGCACCGGCTCAGTCCGCGAATGTTGTTGGTGCACCCCGTGCATGAGGTGCTGCGCCAGATTCCGTTGCTGGTCGGAACGATCGTGCTCGGTTCGGCGACGGGCAACTCGATATGGACGTTCGCTGTGCTCGGCGTGACGATCGGGTTCGGTGTGCTCCGCTGGTTCACCACCACCTACCGCATCGAGCCGGACGAGGTGCAGCTGCGCACCGGTGTGCTGCAGCGCAAGGTGGTTTCTGTGCCGCGCAACAGGATTCGGTCGGTTCAGACCGATGCCCGGCTGCTGCACCAGGCGCTCGGGCTGACGGTGCTGCGGGTGAGCACCGGGCAGCAGGCAAGCGGTGACACCGGGTTCGCACTCGACGCGGTGCGCGCAGAAGAGGTGCCGCGGCTGCGCTCGATCCTGCTTGCCGACTCGCTGGCTCCCGCCGACGAAACCGGCGATCAGCAGCAGTCGCCGGGCAGGCTGCTGGCCAGCTGGCACCCGTCGTGGTTGCGCTACAGCCCGCTGAGCTTCACCGGTCTCGCCATGATCGTCGCCGCGGTAGGCGTGGTGTATCAGGCGGGTCTCGGTGCGGCGCTTGAGCATTCGCGGATCGCCGAGTCGGGCCGCGATGCGACGCAACGGTTCGGTGTCGTCGCGAGCGTCGCCGTCGTCGTCGTGGTCGTGCTGCTCGTCTCCGTCGTGCTGTCGGTGTTGCGGTCGCTGGTGACGTTCGGGAACCTGATGCTGCGCCGCGACGCGGAGGTGCTCCATCTCCAGCACGGCCTGTTGCGCAAGCGCGAGCACACCTTCGACATGCGCAGGCTGCGCGGCGGGACTCTGCGCCAGCCACTGCTTGTCCGGCTGCTCGGCGGCGCTCGGCTGGATGCGGTGATGACGGGTGTGGCAGGAGCGGGGGAGGCGTCGCTGCTGCTGCCGCCGTGCCCCGCGACCAAGGCGGAGTCGGTGCTGACCGAGTTGATCGACGACGCCGATGCGGTGTCAGGCCCGGTGCGCGGGCACGGCGCGGCGGCCACGCGCAGGCGCTGGACGCGCGGGCTCGCGTTGCCGCTCGTCGTCGCGGTCGCGCTGATCGCGGCGGCGGCATTTGTGCCGGTGCCCGCATGGGCGTGGATCCTGGTGGCGCTGTTGGCGCTGTGCTGTGCGTTACTGGCCGCCGACCGGGTCCGGGCGCTCGGGCACCGGGTCGACGGCCGGTGGCTGGTTGCGCGCGCGGGCAGCCTGGAACGCCGTCGTGACTGCATAGCCGCAGAGGGCATCATCGGCTGGACCGTGCGCCAGACGTTCTTCCAGCGGCGGGCGGGGGTGGCCACGCTGATCGCTGCGACCGCGGCGGGGGTGAAGCACTATCAGGTGATCGACGTTCCCGCCGGGCTCAGCTGGTCGATCGCGGGGGCGGCGTCACCGTGGGTGGCCGAGAGTCAGTGGGCGCGGTCCTAGCGAGCCGTTTACTGTCGCAACATGGCGGTCGGTGGCGTGCTGTTCGACATCGATGGCGTCTTGGTGACCTCGTGGCAGCCCATCGAGGGTGCGGCCGAGACGCTTCGGGTGCTGGCGGACAACCAGATTGCCCGGTCGTATCTGACCAACACCACGACGCGTACCCGCCGCCAGATCGCCGGCCTGCTGACCGACGCGGGCATGGACGTGGCCGCCGACGAGGTGATCACCGCCGCGGCGCTGACGGCGGAGTACGTCCGCGGCCGGTACCCCGACGCGCGGTGCTTTCTGGTCAACAGCGGGCAGATCGCCGAGGACATGCCGGGCATCGACATCGTCTACTCCGGCGACTACGGCCAGGACGGCCCGACGCCGGAAACCCCGGACGTGATCCTGCTCGGCGGGGCGGGGCCCGAGTACAACCACCTGACACTGAGCCGCGTCTACGACTGGATGGCCCAGGGTGTCCCCGTCGTCGCGATGCACCGGAGCACGTCGTGGAACACCACCGAGGGGCTGCGCATCGACACCGGCATGTATCTGATCGGGATGGAGGAGACGTCGGGGCGAAAGGCGACCGCGGTCGGTAAGCCTGCCCCCGCCGGATTCCTCGCTGCCGCTTCACGGCTCGGCGTCGACCCCGACGAGATGTACATGATCGGCGACGATCTCAACAACGACGTGCTTGCCGCTCAGGTGGTCGGAATGACCGGCGTCCTCGTGCGTACCGGCAAGTTCCGGCAGGACACCCTCGACCGGTGGGCCGCCGACGAGTTCGCGATGCAGCCCAACCATGTCATCGACTCGGTCGCCCACCTGCCGGAGGTGCTCGGGCTGTAGCGATGACTTCCCCGGCTCGATGAGTATTGAGTGGCTTGCCAGTCTGTACTGACATGAGTGAAGACAACGTGACCGCGGAGACGACCATTGACGCACCGGTCGACACGGTGTTCGACGTGCTGGCAGACCCGACGACGCACGAGGCGATCGACGGCACCGGCTGGGTTCGCGAATCGCGCGACGGCAAACCGTTGACCGGGACCGGCCAGATCTTCCGGATGGCGATGTACGTCGACGGCCATCCCGACGGGACCGGAAGCTATGAGACGGCGAATCGGATCGAGGTGTTCGACCCGCCGCGCGCCGTCGCGTGGAGGACCGGTCATGCACCCGGTCGAGCCACATCTGCGGGGGCTACCGACGCGGAACTCGAGTACGGCGGCTGGATGTGGCGATACGACCTCGAGCCCGTCGCCGACGACCGGACCGAGGTCACGCTGACCTACGACTGGTCGGCGGTGCCGCCGGAGGTGCGCGAGTACATCCAATTTCCGCCGTTCGAGGCGCAGCACCTGGAGAACTCGTTGCAGCACCTGGCCGAGTTGGCGCGGGCGCGCAGCTAGGTTCGCAGTTCCCGTACCGCCTCGATGCGGGCCTTCAGCTGGTCGGTCGTCGCGGCCGCGATCGGCGGGCCGCCGCAGAGCCTGCGCAGCTCGTTGTGGATCCAACCGTGCGGCTTGCCGGTGCGGTGGTGGGCGACGGTGACGAGCGCGTTGAGCTGGCTGCGCAGCTCGCGCAGCTGCCCGTGCGTCGACAAGCGAGAAGAATACGGAGTCGCCGTGCTCGATTGGATGTCGCCGACTGCGCGGCTCCGACGTGTCATTTGCTCTTCTTGCCTGCGGCGCAACAGGTCTCGCATCGCGGCCGCGTCGAGCAGGCCGGGGATGCCGAGGTAGTCGGCTTCCTCGTCGCTGCCCGCCGGTGTCGCCGTGCCGAACGACGAGCCGTCGAAGATCACCTGATCCAATTCGGCGTCCGCGCCGAGCGACTCGAAACCGTCCTCGTCGGTCGGTTCCGTGCGCCTTTTCTCGATGGGCTCTTCGTCGCCGAGCGACTCGCGGTGCGGCTTGCCGAGCACATGGTCGCGCTGGGCCTCCATCTGGCTGGCCAGGTCGAGCAGCGTCGGCACCGACGGCAGGAAGATGCTCGCGGTCTCCCCGGCCTGCCGCGACCGGACGTAGCGCCCGACCGCCTGTGCGAAAAACAGCGGCGTCGACGCACTGGTGGCGTACACGCCGACGGCCAGCCGCGGCACGTCGACACCCTCGGACACCATCCGGACAGCGACGAGCCAGCGGCCGGTTCCCGCCGAGTATTCGGCGATGCGCGCCGACGAGCCGGGGTCGTCGGAAAGGACGACGGTCGGCGTCTCGCCGGTCAGCTTGGTCAGGACGGCGGCGTAGGCGCGGGCGGCCTTCTGGTCCGACGCGATGACCATGGCCCCCGCGTCGGGCACCCCGCCGTTGCGCAGCTGGGTGAGCCGGGTGTCGGCGGCCTGAAGAACCGCCGGGATCCACTCGCCCTTCGCGTCGAGGACCGTGCGCCACGCCCGCGCCGTCTGCTCGGCGTTCAGCGGCTCGCCGAGCCGGGCGGCATGTTCCTCGCCCGCGCTTGTTCGCCACCGCGCCTCACCGGAGTAGGCGAGGAACACCACAGGACGGACCACGCCGTCGGCAAGCGCCTCGGCGTAGCCGTAGGTGTGGTCGGCCGTCGAGCGCATCAGCCCTTCGGCGTCGGGTGCGTAGGTGACGAAAGGGATCGCGGAGTCGTCGCTGCGGAACGGCGTGCCGGTGAGCGCGAGGCGTCGCGTCGCGTCGTCGAACGCCTCGCGGATGGCCTCGCCCCAGCTTTTCGCGTCGCCGCCGTGGTGGATCTCGTCGAACACCACCAGCGTGCGACGGTTCTCGGTGCGCACCCTGTGCCGGGTCGGGTGGCTGGCGACCTGGGCGTAGGTCACCACGACGCCGTGATACTCCGACGACGTGTGCGCGGCCGAGTTGCTGAACTTCGGGTCGAGCGCAATGCCCACCCTGGCCGCGGCAAGCGCCCACTGTGTCTTGAGGTGTTCGGTCGGCACCACGACGGTGAGCTGCTCGACGGCGCCGTCGGCCAGCAGCTCACCTGCGACACGGAGGGCAAACGCCGTCTTGCCTGAGCCGGGGGTCGCAACGGCCAGAAAATCTCGCGGCTGGGCGGCAAGATACCGCACCAATGCCCGACGCTGCCAGCTCCGCAAAGCCTGGGTGTCGGGCGCGCCGTTAGCCCGCACCCAAGACTCCTCACTGATCGGGCAGCAGCCTAACGCAAGGGATTACGGGTGTGCATCTTCGCAGGACGCCGTGTCGGAATCAGTCGACGAAGAAGCTGTCGTGCTTGACGAACCACTCCTGGCGTTCCTCGTCGGTTAGGTCGGCGAGCGCTTCGAAGCCCTCGAAGTAGGCCTCGCGAGGTGCGCCGGGAGCAAACAGCATCAAGATCGACGCGGGTTCGTCGGCGTCATTGCGGAAGCCATGGATGCCGCCGGGTGGGACGTAGAGGAAGTCGTTGGTGTGCCCGTCGACCCAGTCGGTGCCGTCATATAACCTCATCGTTCCCGAAAGGACGAAGAACGCCTCCGACATCGCGCGGTGGAAATGCGGGCCCGGTCCGCCCGCGGCGGGCGGCAACTCGACCCGGTAGAGCCCGTAGTCGCCGTCGGTGGCCTTCTGGTTGGCCAGATAGTGGTATTCGGTCTTGCCGGGAGTTTCGTAGTCCGGTGCATCTGTGCCTCGCCGAAGCCTGGCACTGATCTCCGGTTCGTCCTTGGTGAACCGGGCCGGCGGGTATGGCGGCACATTTCGGGGATCCCAGAGTGACATCAGCGCTCCATCGCCGTCGTAGCATCTGACGAGTGGGCAAGCCGGTGCAGAAGACCCTTGCGGCCGAGGGCCTCCGCATCGAGATGCTCCTCGATGCCCAGAATAAGGCAGCGGAACTGTTCGCCGAGATCGAACGCAACGGCATGGTCCGCGCAGGCGTCGGTGAGAAGCAGTTGTCCGACGAGATCCGGGACATGGCGGCCGAGATGTTCGGTGTCGATCGGCACTGGCACAAGCGGATCGTGCGCGCGGGCGAGAACACGCTGCAGCCCTATCGCCTGAATCCGCCGGACCGCGTTATCGCCGACGACGACATTCTGTTCTGCGACTTCGGGCCGATCTTCGATCGCTGGGAGGCCGACTTCGGGCGCACGTTCGTGCTGGGCGACGACGAGCGCAAGCATGCCCTGTGCGACGACCTGCCCCTGGTCTGGGCGAAGGGGCGGGAGTTTTTCGAGTCGCATCCGGATGTGACCGGCGCGCAGCTGTTCGACCATGTCGTCGAGCTGAGCCACGAAAGGGGTTGGGAGTTCGGCGGGACGATTGCCGGTCATCTGGTCGGGGAGTTCCCGCACGAGACGATCGAAGGCGAGGACATCGAGTCCTACATCGCGCCGGGGTCAGACAACCCGATGCGGCGCACCGACCGCACCGGGCGTGTCTGCCACTGGATCCTCGAAGTGCACCTGACCGATCCCGTGCGCAGGTTCGGCGGCTTCTACGAGGAGCTGCTCGACATCCCCTGACTCGGCGCTCTTTCGTTTGCGTCAAATTCTGCAAACTCGCCGGGCGGGCGACGATCTGTGTGTAAGGCTCCCCGTCAACCCGCACCGTCGAGGCGGTCGGCAACTTCGGTTCAGGCAGGAGCAGAGGGAAATGGTCAACTGGCGCAAACCGCTGGTCCCAACGATCGCCGCGACGACGCTGCTGTTGGCGTCCGGCACTCTGGCGAACGCGGTCAGCCAGGCTGAGGAAGCCGTCCTGATTCCCGGGGCGATGCCTTTCAAGCAGATCAACCCGATCTATCCGATCGTCGCGCAGTCCTACCCGGATATCGGGATCCACTTTCGCAACGATGACGACCCGCAACTAGTCGCCTACTCGCAGAACCCTCTTGCCGCTGACTGGGCACTCCGGGACGGCGTGACGCAAGCCAGTGCCGCTGTACTTCAGACCGACGGCAAAGTCGTGATCATCGGCGAATCGATGGGCTCCATGGTTGCCTGGAGAGTCGCCCAAGAACTGCCCAACAGCTCTGAACCTCCGGATCGCGATGACGTCAGAGTCGTCTTGATCGCCCCGCCAGAGGCGGGCGTGGCCGAGTACTTCAAGGAGGGCACCTTCATCCCCGTCTTGAACTATCGGATCACCCGCATTGCAGAATCTCCCTACGACACGACGATCGTGACCGGTGAGTACGACGGCTGGGCCGACCCGCCTGATCGTCCGTGGAACCTGGCCTCCTCCGCCAACACGCTGGCCGGCATTGTCTACGTCCACGGTCCGCCGAGCTTCACCGCCGATGTGAGCAACTTGCCGTACGAGAGCTTCACCCCGGGAACGGAAGATGGAACGCGCGGGTCGATCACGACTTATCTCGTCCCGACCGAGCACCTCCCTCTGACGCAGGTGTTTCGTGATGTCGGCTTGCCCGACGCCCTCGTGGACAAGGCCGATGATGTTCTTCGTCCCGTCGTCGATGCCGGATACGTTCGACACGATCTACCCGGTGACACCCGTCCGTATCTGTACGACGGCGAGATCCACCGCAATGTTCAGAGTCAGCAGCAGGTCCGGGAACCGTCGCGAGAGCGTGGCGAGACGGGACAGATCGTCGGTCAACAGCGCCGTGACCACCGCAGCGAGATACGGCAGGAAATCCGCAAAGATCTGCGGGACCGGGTCGAGGCAGTCGAAGCCGGCTTCAGGCAGCTGAAGGAGAGGATTGCGGAACGGCGGGCTGAACGGGAGACGCCCGGCGAGTGATCGGTCCGCACCGTCACATTCAGACCACGGCGGGAACGGGGAACGTGACGCCGGTCAGCTCTTCGGACACCGTCCACAACCGCTTCTGTGCGGCGACGTCGTGCGATGCCCGGCTGGATGCCACCACGACCGGATAGCCGCGCTGCTCGCCGAACCCATCGGGACCGAAGTACTGGCCGCCGATCACTCCCGGATCGGTGGCTGCGCGCAGTGTCGGCAGCGCACCCATGTCCGCGCCCTGGAAGAGCGGCTCGGCCAGTTTCGTAGCAGCCCCGATGAGCGGCGGAAGGTTGCGCGTCAGTTCGGTCCTCGACCCGCCGGGGTGTGCGGCGGCGGCGATGGTGTCGGTGCCCTGCAGGCGCCGCTGCAACTCGTAGGTGAACATCAGGTTGGCCAGCTTGGCCTGTCCATACGCACCGACCCGGCTGTAGTCCTTCTCCCACTGGATGTCGTCGAAACGGATTCCGTTGCGCGCAAAGCGATGACCCACGCTGCTGACCGTCACCACGCGCGATCCTGGTGCCGCCAGAACCCGGTCGAGCAGCAGGCCGGTCAGCGCGAAGTGGCCCAAATGGTTTGTGCCGAACTGCAATTCGAAGCCGTCCGTGGTCGTCGCCTTCGGCGTGAACATCACGCCCGCGTTGTTGATCAGCAGGTCGATGGTGTCGTGCTCGGACCGCAGCTGGTCAGCGGCCGCGCGGATGGAGTCCAGCGACGTGAGGTCGAGTGCCTGCACCGCGACGCTGGCGCCGGGCGCGGCGTCTGCAATGCGGGCCGCGGCGTCATTGCCCTTGTCGGTGTTGCGGACGGCGAGGACGACATGTGCGCCCTTCGCGGCGAGGGCTTTGGCCGTCTCGTAGCCCAGCCCGGTGTTGGCGCCGGTGATGACGGCGATCCGGCCTGTCTGGTCGGGAATGTCGGTAGTGGTCCATTTGCTCACGGCGGTCTCCTACAATCGATTAAACGGGGCGGACGCTCCGTTTGCTTGCAACTATACGGAACGCGCGCCCCGCTTTCATATTCCCGAGGTGACCCAGCTGACTGAAACCGACCGGCCACTGCGCGCGGACGCGGCCCGCAACCGCGCCCGCGTGCTCGAGGTCGCCTACGACACCTTCGCCGCCGAGGGGTTGTCCGTTCCGATCGACGAGATCGCTCGCAGAGCCGGTGTCGGCGCGGGCACCGTCTACCGACACTTCCCCACCAAGGAGGATCTGTATCGGGCGGTCGTGGAGGACCGGATTCAGCGCATAGTGAACGAGGGGCGCGACCTGCTGGCCGCCGACGACCCCGGGTCGCTGTTCGTCTTCCTGCGCTCGGTGGTGCTGCAATGGGGCGCCGCGGATCGCGGCCTCGCCGACGCTCTCGCGGGAATCGGGATCGACATCAAAACCGCAATGCCCGACGCTGAAGAGGCTTTCCTCGGCATTCTGGGCGAACTGCTGGAGTCTGCGCAGGCGGCGGGTGTGGCACGGGGCGATGTCGATGTGGCCGACGTCAAGGCCATCCTTTCCGGATGCCTCGGGGTCCAGGCCGCCAATCCGGAGGCGGCCGGCCGGCTCACCGAGGTGGTCCTGGACGGGCTGCGGCGGCCGTAGCCGACCTTGCACTCTCCCTGCCTGAGTGCTAAAAATGCAATTGGCACTCGCGACCAGTGAGTGCTAGGTCGGGACGGTGAGGCAAGGGGCCGCGCACGCGGAGCACACCCACAGCCGTCCGTCGCGGGCACTGCTCCCGGCCCAACAACGTGTCATCCCCTATTCGGAGGAATCACTTCGCAATGTCCAAGATAATTGCGTACGACGAAGAGGCCCGCCGCGGCCTCGAGCGGGGCCTGAATGCCCTCGCCGACGCGGTAAAGGTGACGTTGGGTCCCAAGGGCCGCAACGTCGTCCTCGAGAAGAAGTGGGGCGCCCCCACGATCACCAACGATGGCGTGTCCATCGCCAAGGAGATCGAGCTGGAGGACCCCTACGAGAAGATCGGCGCCGAGCTGGTCAAGGAAGTCGCCAAGAAGACCGACGACGTCGCGGGCGACGGCACCACCACCGCCACCGTGCTGGCCCAGGCGCTCGTGCGCGAGGGTCTGCGCAACGTTGCGGCCGGCGCCAACCCGCTCGGCCTCAAGCGCGGCATCGAGAAGGCCGTCGAGAAGATCACCGAGACGCTGCTGAAGTCGGCCAAGGAGGTCGAGACCAAGGAGCAGATCGCTGCCACCGCGGGCATCTCGGCCGGCGACCCGTCCATCGGCGAGCTGATCGCCGAGGCCATGGACAAGGTCGGCAACGAGGGTGTCATCACCGTCGAGGAGAGCAACACCTTCGGCCTCCAGCTGGAGCTCACCGAGGGCATGCGCTTCGACAAGGGCTACATCTCGGGTTACTTCGTGACCGACGCCGAGCGTCAGGAAGCGGTCCTCGAGGATCCCTACATCCTGCTGGTGTCCTCGAAGATCTCGACCGTCAAGGATCTGCTGCCGCTGCTGGAGAAGGTCATTCAGTCCGGCAAGCCGCTGCTGATCATCGCCGAGGACGTCGAGGGCGAGGCGCTGTCCACGCTCGTCGTCAACAAGATCCGCGGCACCTTCAAGTCCGTCGCCGTCAAGGCGCCCGGCTTCGGTGACCGTCGCAAGGCGATGCTGCAGGACATGGCGATCCTCACCGGTGGCCAGGTCATCAGCGAAGAGGTCGGCCTCTCCCTGGAGACCGCAGGCGTCGAGCTGCTCGGCAAGGCTCGCAAGATCGTCGTCACCAAGGACGAGACCACGATCATCGAGGGCACCGGCGACTCGGACGCCATCGCGGGCCGGGTTTCGCAGATCCGCGCCGAGATCGAGAACAGCGACTCCGACTACGATCGCGAGAAGCTGCAGGAGCGCCTGGCCAAGCTGGCAGGCGGTGTCGCGGTGATCAAGGCAGGCGCCGCCACCGAGGTGGAGCTCAAGGAGCGCAAGCACCGCATCGAGGACGCCGTTCGCAACGCGAAGGCGGCCGTCGAGGAGGGCATCGTCGCAGGCGGTGGCGTGGCCCTTCTGCAGTCCTCGCCTGCGCTGGACGATCTGAAGCTGTCCGGTGACGAAGCCACCGGCGCCAACATCGTCAGGGTTGCGCTCGAGGCACCGCTGAAGCAGATCGCCTTCAACTCGGGTCTGGAGCCCGGCGTCGTCGCCGAGAAGGTTCGCAACTCCCCGGCGGGCACCGGCCTCAACGCCGCCACCGGCGAGTACGAGGACCTGCTCAAGGCGGGCGTCGCCGACCCGGTCAAGGTGACCCGTTCGGCACTGCAGAACGCCGCGTCCATCGCGGCGCTGTTCCTGACGACCGAGGCGGTCGTCGCAGACAAGCCGGAGAAGGCCGCCGCACCCGTCGGCGACCCGACCGGTGGCATGGGTGGCATGGACTTCTAGTCCTCAGCCCACGCTTCACGAGAAAAGGCCCGGCTCCCACAAGGAGTCGGGCTTTTTCGTGTCTCAGCTCTTTTCCAACGGGCGGCAGTCGTCCTTGCAGCCGGGCTTGGTTGCGACGTCCGGCGCAGCCTTCCGATGCAGCACCGCGCGGCTCGGCACGATCTTCGCCGACGACTCGGCGCGGCCGTCGACGATCAGCGTGTAGCCGCCGGGTTCGCTGGGCGGCCAGACAAGTGTGACGGCGGGGTGTACTGAGAGATTCCTGCTCGTCGTGCCGCCGACCGGCCCGACGTCGAGCACACCGTCGGCGAGCACGGGTTCCACCGCGACGGTGTGCGCGTGAAAGTCGTCGCCGACGGTCACCAGGTAGGCGAAGGTGTAGTCGCCGAGCGCGTCGGCCAGCTGATCGATGTCCACCTTCACGCTCATGGTGTGAGCGTAGGTCCGATCCGCGACCGTATGGGCTACGTACGTCAACAGTCCGATATCGATCCACAGGCCATACGTTCGCGGCGCGCAACGGCCGGTATGTCGTCGGCACCCACGCCCAACCTGCAGGCCATGGACGTACCCTTTCTCGGCAGCGCCGCGCTGCGCAGCGGCGAGCTCACCCGCAATGACCTCCGCACCCGGTTCCGGCCGATCTTCCGCGACGTCTATGTCGGTCAAGACGCCGACATCACGGCAGCGGTCAAGGCGCGGGCGGCGTGGCTGTCGACCCGCGCGACGCTGTGCGGTGTGTCGGCGGCCGCCGTGCACGGCACGAAATGGCTGGACCCGCTGGCCCCCGCCGAGGTGGTCCGTGCAAACCCCTACCCGCAGAAGGACATGATCGTGCGCCGCTACCAACTGACCGACGACGACGTATGTCTCGCCAGGAGCATGCGGGTGACGACACCGGCGCGAACCGCCTTCGATCTCGGTCGACGCCTGCCGCTGGAAGCGGGCCTGCAGAATCTCGATGCCTTGATGAACGCGAGCCTCATAAAGCCCGCCGATGTCGAGGCCGTCGTGCAGCGTCATCCCGGCGCGCGCGGGCTGCGACAGTTGCGCCAGACGTTGGAATTCGTAGACGGCGGAGCGGAGTCGCCGTATGAATCGCTGACGCGACTCTTACTGATACAGAACGGGTTTCCGCGGCCGCGAACGCAGATACCGGTGTACGACGAGCGTGGGCGCCTGTTCGCGCGCATCGATATCGGCTGGCCGGAGTACCGAGTCGGCGTCGACTTCGAGGGCAAGCACCATTGGACCGAACCGCGCCAGCGGGACTGGGATGTCGAACGCTACGCAAAGTTGGCGGAACTCGGCTGGAACGATATCCGGGCGACTGCCAGGATCCTTCACCACCGCCGACAGGACTTTCTCGATCGCGTCGGAGCCGCGCTGATCTCGCGCGGATGCCCGAGGACGTGGTGAGCGTGCCTGGTGACCTATCGTCGATCAGACTCCTACACTTCGCTGCATGAGGCGCTGGCGGTATGCGTTCGCAGTGCTCTGCGTGCTGACGACCGCCGGGCCCGCGCCCGTCGCGACCGCGCAATCGCTTCCGGTGCCCGCACACATCGTCATCGTCGTCGAGGAGAACAAACCCGACAGCGCAATCATGGGCAGCAAGTCGGCGCCGTACCTCAATGCGCTCGCCAACAGCGGCGCGAACATGACGCAGTCATTCGCCGAGGCACATCCGAGCGAGCCGAACTACCTGGCGCTGTTCTCCGGCAACACCTTCGGCCTGACCTCGGACGCATGCCCCGTCAATGCCGGCGCGACGCCGAACCTGGGTTCGGAACTGTTGGCGGCGGGCTACACGTTCGCCGGCTTCTCGGAGGATCTGCCCGCGGTCGGATCCGCGGTCTGCAGCGCAGGCAAGTACGCCCGCAAGCACGTGCCGTGGGCCAACTTCACGAATGTGCCCGCCGCGAACTCGGTTCCGTTCTCGGCCTTCAACAACCGGACCGATTACGCGAGCCTGCCAACGGTGTCGTTCGTGATCCCGAACCTGGACAACGACATGCACGACGGCACCGTCTCGCAGGCCGACACATGGCTCTACAACAACCTGTCGCACTATGCGAACTGGGCGATGGCCAACAACAGCCTGCTGATCATCACGTTCGACGAGGACGACGGCGGCTCGAAGAACCAGATCCCCACGATCATCTACGGCGGCCACGTCAAACCCGGCAGCTACAGCGAGCCGATCAGTCACTACAACGTGTTGTCGACCATCGAGGAGATGTACGGCCTACCGAAGACCGGGCTGGCCGCCAACGCGCCTGCCGTATCGGATATCTGGGCGTAGTTCGCTCCCCTAATCGGCGACCTTGTCGGTTCGAGCGATGCCGTTGCCTACGCCGGTGCGGGCCTGCGGCCGCGCACCAGCCTGCCGGGACGGGCATCGGTCGGTTCGCCGTTCTCGGCGATGATCTCGCCGCTGACGATCGTCGCGACGTAGCCGTCGGCGGCCTGGTCGAGTCGACGGCCGCCCGCGGGCAGGTCGTAGCGCACGATCGGCCTGTGCAGACGCAACGCGTCCTGGTCGACGATGTTCAGATCGGCCTTGTACCCCACCGCGATTCGGCCGCGGTCGGCGAGGCCCGCGACCCGGGCCGGCGCCGACGTGAGTTCGCGGACCGCCTCGGCGACCGTCAACCGACCCGCGGCCCTGTCGCGCACCCAGTGGGTGAGCATGTACGTGGGAAAGCTTGCGTCGCAGATCATTCCGTAGTGTGCGCCGCCGTCGCCCAACCCCAGGACGACGTCCTCGCGGCGGACCAGTTCGGCGACGGTGTCCAGCGACGCGTCGCGGAAGTTGGCCAGCGTCACGAGCAGCATCGCATGGCCGTCGTCGTCGAGGAGTCGGTCGTAGGCCTCCTCCTGCGGGCTGACACCGCGGGCCTTCGCCCGTGCGCCGATGCTCTCCGACGGGTCCGGCTCGTAGTTCGGCGGGTCGCCCAGCGGGAAGATCCAGTTCCACGCCTGCACGGCGAACATCAACGGGTGCCCGTCCGAGGCCGGTTTGTCCGACAGGATCCGTTCGCGCACTTCGGGTTTGCGCATCTCGGCGACCTTCTCCGCAAGCGGCAGATCGGCGATCTCCCGATAGCTCGGGTACAGCACGAACGGGTTCCCGGACAACTCGAGGCCGAGCACCAGGCCGATGGGTCGCGGGAAAATCTGCGCGGTGATGTCGCCGCCGTTGGCGTTGGCCTTCTCGACCATCGTCAACGCGTCCTCGAAGAAGGCCGGCCCCGCGTTGCCGATCGCCAGCGTGAACGTGACAGGAAGCCCGACGTCGGCGGCGACGTCGAACACCGTCTGCAGCGCGGGCTCGTAGTCGCCTGCGACGAGGTCGGGCACGAACTGGATGAGCCCACCGCCTGCGTCCACGACGCCACGGGCGATGGCCTCGATCTCGTCGTGGCCCGCGTCGTAGCTCGGAATCGGTTGGCCGCTTTCGGTCTTGTGGATCGTCAGCCGCGACGACGCGAACCCGAGCGCGCCGACGTCGATCGCCTCGGCCGCCAGCTTGCGCATCTGCGACAGGTCTTCTGGCGTTGCGGGTTCGCGGTCGACGCCGCGCTGACCCATCACGTAGACGCGCAGCGGCGAGTGCGGCAGGAACGCGGCGAGGTCGATGTCGCGCCTGCCCGCGTCGAGTGCATCCATGAACTCGGGGAAGGTCTCCCACGTCCACGGCAGTCCGTCGACCATCACCACACCGGGGATGTCCTCCACGCCCGCCATCACATCGACAAGCACCTCGTGGTCGGATTCGCGGCACGGTGCGAAACCCACTCCGCAGTTGCCCATCACGGCGGTGGTCACACCGTGCGCGGACGACGGCGTCATGCGGTCCGACCAGATGGCCTGCCCGTCGTAGTGGGTGTGCAGGTCGACGAAGCCGGGGGTGACCAGCAACCCGGCGGCGTCGATCTCGCGTGCCGCCTCGCCGTCGACGGAGCCGACCGCCACGATCACGCCGTCGGAGACCGCGACATCGCCGACGAAGGGTTCCCCGCCGAGGCCGTCGACGATGGTGCCGTTGCGAATGATCAAGTCGTACGCCATGAGCTGAATGTACGACTGTGTCCTGGCGCCATGCCAGGATGGGGCCGTGATCGACCATCTGGGAATCAACTGTGCGGACTGGGAGAAATCGAAGACCTTCTACGACGAGGTCCTTGGCGTGCTGGGCTACACCCGGCAGATGGACTACCACGTGGCCATCGGATACGGCAGGGACGGCAAGCCCGACTTCTGGATCGCCGACATGAACGCGGGTGAGGCGAGCGGCCCCAACCGCGAGGTCCACGTCGCGTTCCATGCGAAGGACCATGACGCCGTACAGGCCTTCTACGACACCGCCCTGGCGCTCGGCGCCGAGTCACTGCACGCGCCGCGGCTGTGGCCGGAGTACCACCCCGGTTATTACGGCGCCTTCGTCCGCGACCCGGACGGCAACAACGTCGAGGCCGTCTTCCACGGCGTACCGCCGGAGTAGCCAGACGCCGAGCCTTGTCGTTTCCGCGGCGATCGACCCGATCGAGTGCCACGCTGTCGGAATGGTGGACACCGAGGGCTATGTCGACCAAACGGTGGCGGGTCTTGCGGAGCCCCAGCCCATGTACAAGATGCTGCGCGAGTCGAGCCCGGTGTTCCGTCCGGGACCGGAGGGCCCGGTCGTATTGAGCCGCCTCGCCGACATCGAGATGGCGCTCAAGCGGACCGACGTGTTCTCGTCGAACATGGACGCCGTCGCCCTCGGCAATGTGCGGCCGCTGATCCCGTTACAGATCGACCCGCCCGAGCACGCGAAGTACCGCCGCATCCTGGACCCGCTCTTCACGCCGCGCCAGATGGCCGCGCGGGAACCGATGGTGACCGCACTGGTGAATCAGATGATCGACGGCTTCGCCGATCGCGGTGAGTGCGACTTCCACGAGGAATTCGCGGTCCCACTGCCGTGCACGGTGTTTCTCCAGCTGCTGGGGCTGCCGCTCGAAGACCTGGACAAGTTCCTGGCCTGGAAGGACGACGTGATCCGCCCGGACGGTGCCATTGGCTTCAATGAGCACCGCGAAGCGGCGGCGCCTGCCGCGCACCAGATCTACGAGTACTTCGAGCGCGCCATCGAGGACCACACAGCCAACCCCCGCGACGATGTGCTGTCCGCCTTGATCGCCGCGGACATCGCCGGTGAGCCGCTGTCTCGCGAGGAGCTACTCGACATCTGCTTCCTGTTCCTCATCGCGGGCTTGGACACCGTCACCGATTCCCTCGACTGCTTCTTCGTCTACCTGGCGCGCCACCCGGGGCAGCGGCGTCTCATCGTCGAGCAGCCGGACATCGTGCCCAGCGCGATCGAGGAGTTGCTGCGCTGGGAGACACCGGTCCCTGGTGTCGTGCGCATCGCCCTGCAGGACTTCGAGGTCGGTGGGTGTCCGATCAGCAAGGGGGAGCGGGTCAGCCCGCTTCTGGGCGCCGCCAACACCGACCCGGACGAGTTCGCCGAGCCTGACGTCGTCGACTTCGCGCGCAGCCCCAATCGGCACCGCGCCTTCGGAGGCGGCCCGCACCGCTGTCTCGGTTCGCATTTGGCGCGACTGGAGCTGCGGGTCGCACTGCGCGAATTTCATCGTCGCATACCGGATTACGAGATCGTCCCTGGTACCGAACTCAAATACACCAGCGCACTGCGCTCAGTCGAATCACTGCCGCTGAGGTTCCCCACGTCATGACGCGCATCTCGGTCGACCCCGATATCTGCACCGGACACGGGCGCTGCTACACATTGGCACCCGACGTCTTCGACGCTGACGAGGTCGGGCACTCGATCGTTCTCGCGGACAATGTCGCGGGCGAGCTCGAGGAGCATGCCGCTATCGGTGCGCAGAACTGCCCGGAGAGTGCGATCACGCTGGAGCGCTGACTGTGCCTGGCACCTGGTGTTCGCCGACGACGGTGGCGCCGAGTGCGGCGAGCTCGTCGACGGCCGCCGGGTAGCGTCGGGCGCATGGCTGATTCCGATGTACAGGCGGTCCGCGAACTGCTCCGCGACGCCTTCACCCGGCAGATCGAGCACGTCGACGACCTCACCGACGACCTGACAGACGAGGTGTCGTTCTTCCGCCCAACGCGCGATGCCAACAGCATCGCGTGGTTGATCTGGCACAGCGCGCGCCAGCAGGACCTCCAACTCTGCGACATCGCGGGCATCGAGCAGGTGTGGACCCGCGACGGCTGGGACGACCGGTTCGGACTCGATCTGGCGGGCAACGACCACGGCTACGGACACGGCCCCGACGATGTCGCGAAGGTCCGCGTGCCCGCCGACCTGCTGGCCGGCTACTACCACGCCGTGCACAAGGCGACATTGGAGTACATCGCGTCGGTGACGACCGAGGAGCTGGGCCGTGTGGTCGACACCCACTGGACACCGCCGGTCACTGCGAGCGCGAGGCTGGTCAGCATCGTCGACGACGCGGCGCAGCACCTCGGTCAGGCCGCCTACATCCGCGGCATCGCCGCCTGACGTGAACGGGTCTCGTCGGCCGCAGAGCGCTGTTGCTGTGGTCGGGTATCGCGGTCGTGGCGATGTTCGCGCTCGGCTCGGCGGTCGGGCAGAGGTCGACCCCGCTGGACGACTGGTTCCACCGCTTCCGGCACAGCCCCGCGCGATGGCTGCTGTTCTTCACCGACCCGTGGGTGCTGACGATCGCGCTCATGTTCGGCGTTGCCGTTGCGCTCTTTGTCGGCCGACGGCGGCTGGCCGGTGTCATGGTCCTCTCGCCGCTCGTGGGAATCGCGCTTGCGCAGATGCTCAAGCAGTTCTTCGGGCGGTACAACGGCGGGTCCCTCGCGTATCCGAGCGGTCACACCACGGCTGCCGTCATCGTGATGGGCCTGATCGTGTTGCTGGCGTGGACTGCCTCTGCGGTCCTTGTCGCCGCCGTCGTCAGCGTGCTCGCGATGATCGGGCAGGGCGTGACCTACCACTACTTCACGGACGCGGTCGGCGGGTTGCTGCTGGGCAGCGCGGTGGTTTGTGTCGCGGCGCTCACAGTCGAACTTGACACGCGTCAACCCGCGTGCGACGCAGATCACACCGCTGGTTAACATGGCCCTATGACCGCGACGCCAGAAGTTGACTCGTCCTCGGCTGCCACCGCTATCCGCAACCCCGCCACCGGCGACGTCGCCGGCCAGGTGCGCTGGACCGATCCCGCCGACGTGCCGCGCATCGCGGCCGGTCTGCGCGAGGCGCAGAGGGAATGGGAGGCGCGCGGCGCCAAGGGCAGGGCCAAAGTGCTTGCCCGCTACGCCGTTTGGCTCGGCGAGCACCGCGACGAGATCGAGTCGTTGCTGATCAAGGAGACCGGCAAGTCGGCCGTCGATGCGGCGCAAGAAGTGCCGCTGCTGATCATGATCCTGTCCTACTACATCAAGACGATGGAGAAGGCGCTCGCCCCGGAGACCAGGCCCGCGTCGCTGCCGTTCCTGGCGATCAAGAAGGTCACCGTGCACTACCGGCCGCGCCAGGTCGTCGGCATCATCGCGCCGTGGAACTACCCGGTGGCCAACGCCCTGATGGACGCCATCGGCGCGCTGGCAGCGGGCTGTTCGGTCCTGCTCAAGCCGTCGGAGCGCACGCCGCTGACCGCGGAGGTGCTGCTGAGCGGCTGGCAGGACTCGGGCGCGCCCGAGGTGCTGGCGCTGGCGCAGGGCGCCCGTGAGGTGTCCGAGGCGGTCATCGATAACGCCGACTTCATTCAGTTCACCGGTTCGTGTGCGACCGGCGCCAAGGTGATGGAGCGGGCCGCCCGCCGGCTCACGCCGGTCAGCCTCGAGCTCGGCGGCAAGGACCCGATGATCGTGCTCGAGGACGCCGACGTCGAACTCGCCGCGCACGCCGCGGTGTGGGGAGCGATGTTCAACGCGGGCCAGACGTGTGTGTCGGTCGAGAGGGTCTACGTGCTCGAGCCGGTCTACGACGAGTTCGTCAAGGCCGTCGTTCGCGACGTCGAGAAGCTGAAGATGGGCGCGGGCCAGGGCTACGACTTCGGCGCGCTCATCGACGACGACCAGGTCGCCGTGACCGAACGGCATGTGCGGGAAGCGGTGGCCGCGGGCGCCAAGGCGCTCACCGGTGGAGAGCGCACGGCGGGCCGGGGCAGCTTCTATCCGCCGACGGTGCTCGTCGACGTCGACCACTCGATGGCCTGCATGACCGAGGAGACCTTCGGCCCGACGCTGCCGATCATGAAGGTGTCGACGGTCCACGAAGCGATCCGGCTCGCCAACGACAGCCCCTACGGCCTGTCGGCCTCTGTCTTCTCCAAGGACGTCGAGCGCGCCAAAGAGGTTGCGGTGCAACTCGACTGCGGGGCGGTCAACGTCAACGACGTGATCTCCAACCTGATGTGCACCACCGCGCCGATGGGCGGCTGGAAGACGTCGGGGATGGGCGCGCGGTTCGGCGGAGCCGAGGGCCTGCGCAAGTACTGCAGGCAGGAGGCCGTCGTGGCGCCCCGCACGAATGTCGGAGCGGGCGGAAACTACTACAACAACTCGCACAAGGCGTTGATGCGGATGAACAAGCTGATGACCCGGCTGGCACTGCTTCGACCGCGCCGCACCGCGAAGTAGACCGACGACAGATCCCGTAGGAGGACGGCGTGCGGTTTGTCGCGGCGCTGCTGTTCTGGCTGATCACGACGGCCTTGTTGGCGGTGGCGGTCCCGGTGTCGTGGGCGGAGAAGAACGTGGTGAGCGAGGACGGCTATGCCGCGCTCGCCGCGAAGGCGGCCAGGGATCCCCGGTTGCAGGAGGCGATGGCCTCGGAGCTGACCGCGCAGATCACCGAGCTGGGCGCCGACAACGGGTACGACCTCAACAACACCGAGCTCGTTCGCGGAGTGACCGCCGCCTACACCGCCAACCAGGGATTTCCCGGCCAGTTCGCCCAGGCCAACCGTATCGCCCACCGGTGGATGTTCACCGACTCGGTTCAGCGCGACCAAAGCAACGGTGACCGTTGGCTCGTCGACATCGCACCGATGCTGAGGGACGATTCGCTGCGGCAGACGCTCGGCAACCTCAATCTCGACGTTCCCGAGACGCTGACCGTGCCGATCACGGTGCCCGAGTCCTCGTCGTTGCGCCCCGGCCAGCTGAAGACGTTGTCGACGTGGGGCCCGTGGGCGAGCATCGGGGCCTGCGTGCTCACCGGGGTGTTCGCACTGCTGACACTGGCAACGGCCCGTTCGCGGGGCAAGGCGATTGCCGCACTTGGCGTTTCGGCACTGCTGGTCGGCGCGGCGGGGTGGGCAGGCATGGAGGTGGGCAGGCGCTATGTCGATGACGCGCTGAACAGCACGACCGGTGACATCAGGCAGGTGGCCGACGTCATGGTGAACACGGCCGAGGCCGGCCTGCACCAGTGGCTGAACCTGACGCTGGCCGTCGGCGGCGGGCTTGTGATCATCGGCATCATCGCCTCGATGCTCGGTGGCCTGCGCAGAAGCGAATAGAGTCGCGCCATGCCATTCGTCACGGACATCGCGGGCCCCCAGCGGCCGGTCCAGACGTGGCCGCCGCTGGCCGTCGGTGCGCTGCGCCGCACCAGCACGATCGACACCCACCCGGCAGGCACCGGGAACTCCGACGTCGACCTGCGGGCCCGCGACGCGGTGGGCCGCGAGCGGGGCGCCGTGGAGGAGCTCGGCCGGGTCGGCGTACGGGCGCACCTCGCCGAGCGCGCCATCGCCGACATCGCCGCCGATCCGCACGACGACCGCATGGCCCGTCTTGCGGGCAGCCGGGTCGGGCCGGGTTTCCGCGCGAGGGTCGGCACACTGTTTCCCGACGAGGTCGCGCGGGCCGGGCTGCTGCACCTTCTTCTCGACGACTGGGTCGGCGCTGCGCTGGTGTCCGGCTACGCGGTGCAGCACGCGGCGATCACGCTGGGCATCGAGGAGAAGATGCCTGCGGGCACCGCCGACCACATGGCCGGTATCTGCGCGGGCTTCGCGGAGGACGCCTCGCTCGTCCCGTACGCCAAACGCAACGGCATCATCCCGTCGGTGCACGGACCGGTGGCACCGCCGCTGGACCAGGACGGCATCCACGGCGTCGAACCGCTACGCGCGCACGGCATGCGGCGGTTCCGCAGGCTGGACCTCACGAAAGACGGCGCCTTCGACGCGCACTTCCGCGACTCGCACGTCGACGGCGACGGTGTCGAGACGATCGTGCACGAGTACACCGTCGAGGGCACGGTCGACGCGTCGACGAGGACGATCACGTCGGTCGCGGCGGCGGTGCGCGTGCTGCCGTGGCAGGAGTGTCCCGGCGCCATCGGAAGCGCGTCACGGATCCGGGGAATGACGCTGTCGGAGATGCGTGACCGGGTCCGCGGCGAGTTCGTCGGCACCAGCACCTGCACGCACCTCAACGACACGTTGCGCGCGGTCGCCGACCTCGATGCACTCCTGGACCTGCGGGCCGCGCTCTAGGGATCGATGACGTGTGACGGGTCGGGCCGCCGCTCGGGAGGGGCCTGGCTGTAGTCGCCCCACGGCCCGTCGCGGCGCTCGATCGCGGTGCGCACACCTTCGGTCGAGGCGGTCTCGATGAACTGCAGTGCATCCGGCGTGTTGCGCATCAACCCGTCCAGGATCACGCCCAGCGTCTGCGTGGATGCCAGCCCCATGTTGTCGTAGGCCTGGTTGACGATCAGCTTCTGAGCCTGCAACTGCGACAACGGAATTCGGCACAGCATGGCGGCCACCTCGGCGACACGTGCCTCGAGCCGATCGAACGGCACAGACTCGTTGATCAGCTCGACGTCCGCGGCCTCGCGGCCGGTCAGCGGCTCCCCGGTCAGCGAATGCCACTTCACTTTCGCGAGGCTCATCCGGTACAGCCACATCCCGCTCAGGTAGGCGCCCCATATCCGGGAGTACGGCGTACCGATGACGGCGTCGTCGCTGGCGATCACGATGTCGGCGGACAGCGCGAAATCGCTTGCGCCGCCGACACACCAGCCGTGCACCTGGGCGATCACCGGTTTTGACGCGCGCCAGATGGCCATCAGCTTCTGGGTCGGGCTGGTGGCGCGTGAGGTGGTGAACGCGAAGTCCTTTCCCGGGTCCCACTTTCCGTTGGTGTTCATCGACTCGCCCCAGTGCTCGAAGCCGCCGCCGAAGTCGTAGCCGCCGCAGAACGACCGACCGGCGCCGCGCAGCACGATCACCTTGACCGCCGGATCGTGTTCGGCGAGGCCGACGGCCGCCTCCACTTCGTCGGGCATCGGCGGCACGATGGTGTTCAACGCCTCGGGGCGGTTCAGGGTGATGGTGGCGACGGGCGGCTCCGTCTTGTACAGCAGGGTTTCGAATTCAGGCGTCGTCGACATGCCTGCAGTATCGCCGTCAGGGGGCGAGCGTTGCCACGGCTTCGGCGATCGGCGTCTCACCCGAGATGAGGTCGAAGCTCGTGCCCGCGGTGGCCCGATTGTCGAGTACCGCGACGAGTACCGCCGCGACGTCCTCGCGGGGAATGCTGCCACGTCCGGTGGATTCGGCGATCGCCACGCGGCCGGTGCCCATCTCATTGGTGAGAGCGCCCGGTCGCACGATCGTCCAGTTCAGCGCGGTGCGGGCCCGGATCGCCTCGTCGGCAATGCCTTTCGCGCGCAGATACACCTGGAAGACCTCGTCGTCGGCGGTGGCCTGTGGGTCGGCGGCCATCGCAGAGACCATCACGTACCTGTCGACGCCCGCGGCTTCTGCCGCATCGGCCAGCAGGATGGCCGCATCGCGGTCGACGGTCTCCTTGCGCGCCGCGCCGCTTCCCGGACCTGCGCCCGCGGCGAACACGACGGCATCGGCGCCACGCAGATGTCCGGCCACGTCGTCGACCGACGCCTTCTCCAGATCGACCACCAACGGCTCGGCGCCCGCGGCTTCGAGGTCACCCGCTTGTGCCGGGTTTCTGATGAACCCGGCGACCGAGTCACCTCGCGCCGAAAGCAGGCGTTCGAGTATCAACGCGATCTTGCCGTGTCCGCCTGCGATGACTACGCGCATCACAGAGGTTCGCCGATGTCGGGGAGTAAGGCGATGTCCTCCGGCTGGCCGTCACGGAACGTCGCGGCCAGTTCACGCACCCGTCGTTTGGCCCAGTCGGGGTTGTAGTGGCTCAGTACCTGGTACTCGAACAGGAAGCGTTCCTTGCGGTCCTCGAAGTGTCTGGAGCCTTGGCCGCGCACGATTCCTTTGCAGTACCAGTACAGAACATCGTCGAGGGTGCCTGCGTTGTCCCAGACGAGTTTTCCTCGCTCGTAGGTCGTGTAATGGTAGGTACCGTCGTCGTCGACGAAGATGTTCAGGCCGTCGTTGGTTCGCAGTCCGACAGCCATCGGACGTACGTCGAGCCTTTCCGCCAGCCGGTTGATCTCGACTTGAAGTTCACTTGTATTCGTATCCGAGGACGGGTCCATGTTCGGTGAGAATCCCCCTGTCGACCAGTTCTTCCACGCTGACCCTGACGCCTTCTGGGCCCACGATCATATATTGGACGGTTCCCGGCGACGGCGTCTGGCCGTACCAGGGTTCCACGGGTCCTTCGACGATCTGCCAGCCGTCGGGTAGCGGTTGTCCGGTGACCGAGTACCGGTGGTATTCGGAGACAACCGTTTCCGGCGTCAGGGCGCGATCCGCGAAGAGCGTGCCGTCCGGCGCGAGGTAGCGGCCCCCTTCGTGGCCGAACCTGTCGATGATGGCCCCCGGGGGCAGCTGGGCGGGTTGCGGGTCGTAGCCCGGCGGAAATCCGTTGTTCTCCGGCCAGATTCGGGAGTCGGTGGTTCCGAACCGCGGCCCGAACTCGTCCCATGGCATGCCGCCCGTTGGGTCCCAGCCCCGCACGAGAGCTTCCGGCGCGCCGCCCTCGGCGACGGTTCTCACAGGAAGGCCGCCTCGAATCGCCGCACCTTCGCCGCCCCAGGGCAGCGTGGCGGCGGTGGACGCAGCATCGAATGTCTTCTCGCCCAGGTAGTAGGCCGGGGATGGTGAGTTCACGGCGTTCTTGATTTCCTCAACCGCAGCACCGGCGGGGTTGACGACGGTCTCGGCGGTGCCCTGGAGCAGCCCACCCCAGGACTCGAGTACCCCGGGAGCGCCTGGGCCGCCTTGGCCGAGAAGGTTCTTGATGCTCTGCTCGGTGGAGAACCAACGGTCAGCGAACCCCTCTCCGAAGCCCGGTGGTGGCTGACGCGGCGGATCCGGTGCACGGGAGCTCGGAGGCAGACCCCGCTGGGCCTGGGCGAGCATGGCACCCAGCTGCGATTCGATTTGATCGGGCGGCAGACCTTGCTCTTGGAGCATGTTCCGAATTGCTGCTGTGGCAGCTTCGAGTTCCTTCGGATCAGGCGGGGGTGGTGGCGTCGGGGTGGCCTGCGCGGGCACCGGGGCACCGGCGATCTGGTCGAGCGCGTCGTGGAGGCTGGCCGGCTGGCCGGCAGGCCCTCCATTCGGTTGTGGCGCAGGAAGGTTCGGCGCCGCGCCGGTGACCGGTGCGGGGTCGTATCCCTCGGCGGCAATCTCCACGCGGGCCTGGCTGAGCTGGTCGCCGTAGGCGTTGCGAACGGCGTTTATCTCGCCGAGACTGTGCCTGGTCGCCTCGATCGCGGCGGTCTTCAGCGCCGACCAGTCCAGCTGTACCCCGTCCGCCCGCGCCTTCTGGATCTCGGCGGCGATCGTGTTGTCGATCTGCACGAGGCGGGCGTTGAGGTTGCCGATCGAAATATGGCCGCTGCGTTGGGCTTCGGCCAGCGAGGCGGCGATGGTCTGCAGGTCGACGCCGACCCGGGTCAGCGCTTCTGAGTTCGACTTCATCGACTGGCTGGCGCGCTGCACCTCGACGGAGTCGTTGATGGGGTGCGCGGGGTCGTCGCGGTCCCACGCCGCCTGGAAGCGCTTCTTGGCCGCGTTGAACTCCTCGGACGTCTGCGTCATCGAGACGCCCGCGGTGTAGAACGACTGGGCCAACTCGCTGATCTCGCCCGGCGCACCCGCCTGAATGGTGTCGTCCACTTTCCAGGGGTCACCCCCGGCCGCGCCGATCAGTTCCTGGACGCTCAGATAGACCAACTGCGGATAGTCAGGCATCCGGCAGGGTGTCGACTGCGGCCTTGTTCTGCGCTTCCGTTTCCTCGAACGAGGTCGCGGCGTTGTGCGCCTTGTCGCCGACGTCGGTAAGGGTCCGATGGTTGCCGCGCATCGCTTGGACGTGCGACTGGTGCCCGGCGGTCAGCTTGCTGTGGAAGGCATGGGCGGCCTCGAAGTCGCCGAACATTCCGGCGGGAATCGCAGCATGCGACAAGGCATCGGCGCCGCTCAGCGCGATATTTCCGGCGCTGCGCGAGACGTCCGCACCGTCCTTGAGGATGTCGGGTTCCACCCACATGGCTCTCTCCAGCATTATGCCGATATCTGTTTGCTGCAAGCCTACCGTGGCCTGCGGGGTGCTCGATGCGCTAAGTGGTCAGCGTGCGGTGCAGGAACTCGAAGATCAGGGCGGACCGGAACGCCGTCTGCGCGTTGTCGACGGCGCCGGCGTGCCCACCCTCGATGTTCTCGTAGTAGTGCACGCGGTGGCCCGCCTCCTCGAGCGCGGCGGTCATCTTGCGTGCGTGTCCCGGGTGGACCCGGTCGTCGCGCGTCGACGTGGTGATCAGCACGGGTGGATACCGCCGCACCGCCGAGATGTTCTGGTATGGCGAGTACTCGCCGATGAACTCCCAATCCTCCGTGCTGTCGGGGTCGCCGTACTCCGCCACCCAGGACGCGCCCGCAAGCAGAAGGTGGAACCGCCGCATGTCGAGCAGGGGCACGCTGCACACGAGCGCCCCGAACGACTCCGGGTACTGGGTCAGCATGATCCCCATCAGCAGGCCGCCGTTGCTGCCACCCTGCGCGCCGAGCCGTTCGACGGTGGTGATCCCGCTTCGCACCAAATCCTGTGCGACAGCCGCGAAGTCCTCGGCGACAAGGTGGCGCCCCTGCCGCATCGCCTGGGTGTGCCAACCCGGTCCGTATTCGCCGCCGCCGCGGATGTTGGCCAACACGTAGGTGCCACCGCGGGACAGCCACAGACGGCCGAGCACACCGTCGTAGCCCGGGGTCCGGGATACCTCGAATCCGCCGTAGCCGCCGAGCAGGGTCGGCGAAGGCCCCGAGGTGTCGCGGCCGGTGACCACGAAGTAGGGGATCGCCGTGCCGTCCTTCGATGTCGCGAAATGCTGTGTCACGGTGACGCCTTCGGCGTCGAAGAAGGCGGGCGCCGACTTGATTTCTTCGAGCGGGCCCTCGACGGGTCCGTAGAGCAGCCGCGAGGGCGTGGTGAACCCGCTGAAGTCCAGGAAGATCTCATCGCCGAGGTCGTCGGTGTCAACGATGACCGCGTTGGTGTTGTCCGGAATGCCCGCCACCGGCTCGGTTGCCCAGGTGCCGGGGGTCACCGTCTCGACGCGGCTGGCGACATCGGCGAGCGTGACGATGACCAGCCTGTCCTTCGTCCACGCGTAGTGGTTGAGGCTGGTGTGGTCGTCGGGCTCGAAGACGACGTGCAGATCGGCTGTGCCTGCGAGGAATTCGTCGTAGTCGGCCGCGATCAACGACCCCGCGACGTACGAGCCGGTCCCGGTGTACCAGTCGGTGCGCAGCTCGATCAGCAGCCAGTTGCGATGAATGGACACGGTCGCGTCGGTGGGCGCGTCGATGCGGATGAGCTCGCCGTCGCGCAGCTCGTAGACCACGTCGTTGAAGAAGTCGACGGCGCGGCTCAGCAACGTCCGCTCGAAGCCGGGTGTGCGGTCCCTTGATGCGGCGACGATGACGTCGGTGCTCGACCCGCTGAACAAGGTCTCGGCATCGTCGAGCGGTGTGCCCCGACGCCAGCGCTTGACCAGCCGCGGATACCCGGAGTCGGTCAGCGAGCCCTCGCCCCAGTCCGTTCCGATCAGGACGGCGTTCTCGTCTTCCCAGCTGATCTGGGTCTTGGCCTCCGGCACCTCGAAACCGTCCACGACGAATTCGCCTGTGCGCATGTCGAACTCACGCACCACGGCGGCATCCGAGCCACCCCGCGACAAGGTGATCAGCGCGAGCGAATGGTCGGGCTCGATGACCTTGGCGCCCGCCCACACCCAGTTCTCTTCCTCCGCATCAGCGAGCGCGTCGAGGTCAATCACGACCTCCCAGACCGGAGCATCCGTTCGGTAGCTGGCCAGACTGGTGCGGCGCCACAGCCCGCGGGGGTTGGCCGCGTCGCGCCAGAAGTTGTACAGGTAGTTGCCGCGGCGGCGGACGTACGGGATGCGTGCATCGGTGTCGAGCACCTCGAGTGCCTCCGCGCGCATCTGCTCGAAGCGTCCCCCTTCCCTTCGGGGGGGAGGTGCCCCCACGTCGCACAGCTCGGCGAGCGTGGGCTCGTTGTGGCTGCGGACCCAGTCCAGCGCGTCGTCGCCGGTGATCTCCTCGAGCCAGAGGTAGGGGTCTGCACCTGTCGGCTCTTCGCGCAAGCGCTCATCGGCGTCGTCCACGCCAGCCATTCTGGCTGGTAGCCGATCAGCTCAGGTGATGGACCTCCTGAAGGCCGTAAACGGGGGTGGCGATGCCAACGTGGCGCGCCTTCAGCTGCAGCGCCAGATAGAGCGAGTAGTGGCGGGACTGGTGCAGGTTGCCGCCGTGGAACCAGAGGTTCTCCTGCTGGGTCGGCTTCCACATGTTGCGCTGCTCGCCCTCCCACGGGCCGGGGTCCTTCGTCGTGTCACTGCCGAGCCCCCAGACCTTGCCGACCTTGTCGGCGACGTCCTGGCCGATGAGGTCGGCGGCCCAGCCGTTCATCGAGCCGTATCCGGTGGCGTACACGACGAGATCCGCAGGTAACTGCGTGCCGTCGGTCAGCACAACCGAATCCTCGGCGAGCCGCTCGACCTGGCCGTGGGCCAACTTGATCTTGCCCTCGGCCACCAGATCGCATGCGCCGACGTCGATGTAGTAGCCGGAGCCTCGCCGCAGGTACTTCATGAACAGCCCGGAATCGTCGTCGCCCCAGTCCAGTTCGAAGCCGGCCGCCGCGAGCCTGTCGTAGAAGTCCTTGTCGCGATCCCGCATCTTGTCGTACAGCGGGATCTGGAATTCGTGCATGATCCGGTACGGCAGCGACGCGAACGTGAGATCGGCCTTCTCCGTGGTCATTCCGGCCGCAACGGCGCGTTCTGAGTAGAGATCGCCGAGCCCAATGTCCATCAATGTGTCCGACCTGACGATGTGCGTCGACGAGCGCTGCACCATCGTCACGTCGACACCGTTCTCGTACAACGCCTTTGCGATGTCATGGGCCGAGTTGTTCGATCCGACGATGACGGCCCGCTTGCCCACGTAGGCGTCGGGGCCGGGATGCGCGCTGGAGTGGTGTTGGTCGCCACCGAAGACGTCTTGTCCCGGCAGCGTCGGCACGTTGGGCTTACCCGACATGCCGGTGGCCAGAATGAGCTGCGTCGGGCGCAGTGTCACCCGCTCGCCGTCGCGGTCCACCTCGACCGTCCACGTCCTGGTGTTCTCGTCGAACGACGCTGAAAGGCAGGTGGTCTTCGACCAGTACGGCACCTCCATCACCCGGGTGTAGAGCTCGAGCCAGTCGCCGATCTTGTCCTTCGGCGCGAACACCGGCCAGTTCTGCGGGAACGGCAGATAGGGCAGGTGGTCGTACCACACCGGATCGTGCAGGCACAGCGACTTGTAGCGCTTGCGCCACTGGTCGCCTGGCCGCTCGTGCTTGTCGACCACGATCGCGGGGACGCCGAGCTGCCGAAGCCGCGCGCCGAGCGCGATACCGCCCTGACCGCCGCCGACGACCAACGCATACGGCTGCGTGGTGTAGCCGAGCGCCGCCTCCTCCTCGTCACGCTTCTCGGCCCATGACCGGGGGTCAGGGTCGGAGCCGTGCACCGCGCCGAGGACCCGGGTCGAGCCCTTGGCCTCCTCGTGCCCCTTGAGCTCCTGCATCGCCGTCAAGAGCGTCCAGCACTCGTCGCCGCGCAGCCGCAGGTGCCCGACGCCGCGGCCGACGGCCGTGTCGAACTCGATGAACGCCGACGTGACGCCGCCGTCGGCGGTGGGGGTCTCGCGTGCGCGGAATCCGGAGGGAGCGGTGTCGTCGAGCTGTGCGGTGAGCATGCCCGCGATGCCATCGCGGCCCTCGACGGTCTTGATGTTCCAGGTGAACGCGACGAGGTCGCGCCAGAAGCTGTCGGTGGCGAACTTGGCGACGACCCGGTCGATGTCACGCGCGGCAAGGGCCGCCTCGAAGTCGGAGAGCCAGGCAGCCACCTGAGCCGCAGGCGAATCGGTGGTCGGAGATTCCAGCGTTTGCGTCATGTGACCCAGGACACGCCCTCACACCGGCCGCTGGCAAGAGTTGCAGCGGGTTGCGGCTCCCCCCGTGCGCCCAAACGTACGTTTGGGCGAGTTTTTGCGAGTAGATCGCGCCATTTCGTCGATCTCGATGCGGCTTGCAACCGTCTGCAACTCTTTCGGCGTGTGGCGGCGGTCACATACAACTGGTCCCATGAGAGCAGCTGTGTACTACGGACCAACCAACGTCGAGATCGCCGACGTCGAAGAACCGTCGCCCGGTCCCGGCCAGGTCAAGCTGAAGGTCGGCTTCAACGGCATCTGCGGCACCGACCTGCACGAGTACTACGCAGGGCCGATCTTCGTACCGACCGAACCCCACCCGCTGACCCACCGACAGCTGCCGCTGGTGATCGGACACGAGTTCTCGGGCGTCATCACCGATGTCGGCGAGGAGGTGACCGGATGGGCGGAGGGCGATCGGGTCGCCGTCGAGCCGATCTACAAGTGCGGGCACTGCCCGCCATGCCGGGCCGGTAACTACAACGTCTGCCAACAGATCGGCTTCCATGGCCTGATGTCCGACGGCGGGATGGCCGAGTACACCGTCGTGCCGACCGACATGCTGCACCGGCTGCCCGACAACGTGTCGCTTCAACTCGGGGCGCTCGTCGAGCCGATGTCGGTGGCCTACCACGCGGCCACTCTCGGCGACGTCAAGTCGGGCGACACCGCGATGGTCTTCGGGGCTGGCCCGATCGGGATCGGGCTGTGGTTCGCCCTGCGCGGCAAGGGAGTCGACGACGTCCTCGTCGTCGAGCCGTCGGCGACACGGCGCGCTGCGATCGAGAGGCTGGGGGCCAGCACACTCGATCCGACGGCCGTCGACGTGCCCGCGTTCACCGCCGACCACACCGACGGGCGCGGCGCCGATGCCGTGTTCGACGCGGCCGGTGTCACACCGGCAGTGGAGACCGCGCTCGGATGCGTCGGATCCCGCAGGCCGATGGTCAGTGTCGCGATCTACGAGAAGCCGCTGACGACTCCGCTGCTGAACCTGGTGATGAACGAGTCCCGCATCCAGGGCTCGCTGTGCTACACCGCCGACGATTTCGAAGCGGTCATCGCGCTGATGGCCCAGGGCGCCTACGACACCACCGGCTGGGTGACCTCCATCGGCCTCGACGATGTCATCGACGAGGGATTCGAGGCGCTGCACGCGGGCACCAAGATGAAGGTCCTGGTAGACCCCGCCGGATGACACCCACTGTGATCGAGAGCACAATCGGCTGTGATGCCTAGTCCTTCGGTGCCCGAGCCCGCTGTCGCGGTCGGCGAGGACCCACGCCACTATGCCCGGCTGATGTCTGCCGTGTACGACGCCACGATGGCAGGCGATCACGCGCCGGCCCGACCACGCCAGGTGATCGGGGACTCCTGGCAGCGGTTGATGGCCAAGGGCATCGACCCCGACGGCATGCCCGCACCGGTGGTCGAGGCGGACGGGTTGGACGCGCTGCGAGGCACGTCGGGTCTGCTCGGCGTCCTCGAAGAGATCACTCGCGGCCTGGAATCCCTTGTCGCAGAAGGTGAGAACATACTCGTAGTGGCCGACCGACAGGGCAGGGTGCTGTGGAGGTCTGGCTCCAATCAGGTACTCAGCCAGGCCGATCGGCTCGGCTTCGTCGAGGGTGCGCACTGGGCGGAGAACGCCGTCGGCACCAACGCCATCGGTACCGCGCTCGCGTCACGGGGAGCCGTCCAGGTGTTCTCTGCCGAGCACTACCTGCGCAGCCACCATCCGTGGACGTGCGCGGGCGCTCCGATCAAGGATCCGAGAACCGGCCAGGTGATCGGCGTTGTCGACGTCTCCGGACCGGCGGCCACTGTCCATCCCACCACCGTGGCGCTGGTGGATGCGGTGGCCCGGTTGGCCGAATCGCACCTGCGCGAGCAACACGACCGCACGCTGAACCGGCTGAGGATGGTGGCCGCGCCGATCCTGGCGAGGATCGGCACGCCTGCCCTCGCGGTGGACCAGGACGGCTGGGTTGCGGCGGTGGACGCCATGCCTCTGCACAATCGGATCCTGCTGCCGTCGGATCTTGCGCCGGGGCGGGTCCTGCTCTCCACGCTCGGCCCCTGCGACGTCGAACCGCTGCCCGGCGGATGGTTGGTTCGGTTGGCATCGGAGGAGTCGGTCGGCCACGTCACCCGAACGACGCTGGATCTGCGCAACCCCGACACACCGTCGCTGCAGACGGCGGGCGGGCTCGCCGCATGGCGACAGGACATCTCGTTGCGCCACGCCGAGATCCTGCTGGTGCTGGCGACATCGCCGACCGGACGGACAGCGCCGGAACTCGCCGACGACCTGTACGGCGACCGGTCGCGGGTCGTCACCGTGCGGGCCGAGGTCTCGCGACTGCGCAAGCTGTTCACCGGATTGCTTGCCGCGCAGCCGTATCGCTTCGCCTCATCGGTGGACCTCGAGCTGATCTACCCCGATGACATATCCAAACTCTTGCCGTCCTCGACCGCCCCGGCGGTCAGGGCGGTTCGCATGAATGCCGCTCATCAAAGGAGGACACAATGACCGTGTACGCCCGACCAGGTGCCGCCGACGCGCTGATGGCCTACGAGTCGCGCTATGGCAATTTCATTGGCGGCGAATGGGTGCCGCCTTCGGGTGGTGAGTACTTCGAGAACCCCACCCCGGTGACCGGCCAGACCTTCTGCGAGATTCCCCGGTCCACGGAGGCCGACATCGACAAGGCGCTCGACGCTGCCCACGGCGCGGCCACCGCGTGGGGGAAGACCGCTGCGGCCGAGCGGGCCATCATCCTCAACAAGATCGCCGACCGCATCGAGGCCAACCTCGAGTCGCTGGCGCTTGCCGAGGCGTGGGACAACGGCAAGCCGATCCGCGAGACCCTCAATGCCGACCTGCCGTTGGCGGTCGACCATTTCCGGTATTTCGCGGGTGCGATCCGCGCGCAGGAGGGGTCGCTGAGCCAGATCGACGAGGACACCGTCGCCTACCACTTCCACGAGCCGCTGGGCGTGGTGGGCCAGATCATCCCGTGGAACTTCCCGATCCTGATGGCCACCTGGAAGCTCGCACCCGCACTGGCCGCGGGCAATGCCGTGGTGCTCAAGCCCGCCGAGCAGACACCGGCGTCGATCCTGTACCTGATGTCGCTCATCGGTGACCTGCTGCCCGCCGGGGTGCTCAACGTGGTCAACGGCTTTGGGGCCGAGGCGGGTAAGCCGCTGGCGTCGAGCAACCGGATCGCCAAGATCGCGTTCACCGGGGAGACGACGACGGGTCGGCTGATCATGCAGTACGCCAGCCAGAACCTGATCCCGGTCACGCTGGAGCTGGGCGGCAAGAGCCCCAACATCTTCTTCTCCGATGTGATGGCCGCGGGCGACGACTTCCAGGACAAGGCGCTGGAGGGGTTCACGATGTTCGCGCTGAACCAGGGCGAGGTGTGCACCTGCCCGTCGCGCAGCCTGATCCAGGCCGACATCTACGACGAGTTCCTGGAGCTGGCCGCCATCCGCACCAAGGCCGTTCGCCAGGGCGACCCGCTCGACACCGAGACCATGATCGGGTCGCAGGCCTCCAACGACCAGTTGGAAAAGGTGTTGTCCTACATCGAGATCGGTAAGGACGAGGGCGCCCGCGTGGTCACCGGCGGCGAGCGCGCAGAACTCGGCGGCGACCTCAGCGGCGGCTACTACGTGCAGCCCACCATCTTCGAGGGCACCAACAAGATGCGCATCTTCCAGGAGGAGATCTTCGGCCCGGTCGTGGCGGTGACGTCGTTCAAGGACTACGACGACGCCATCTCCATCGCCAACAACACGCTGTACGGGTTGGGTGCAGGGGTGTGGAGCCGCGACGGCAACACCGCCTACCGGGCCGGCCGCGACATCAAGGCCGGGCGGGTGTGGACGAACTGCTACCACGTCTACCCGGCGCATGCGGCGTTCGGCGGCTACAAGCAGTCGGGCATCGGCCGCGAGAACCACAAGATGATGCTCGACCACTACCAGCAGACCAAGAACCTGCTGGTGTCCTACAGCAACAAGGCCCAGGGGTTCTTCTAGTGACGCAGCGAATTCGGCGCGCTGACGTTCGCTCAGCGTCGGTTAGCGCGCCGAAATCGCCACCTCGGGCCCTGGTCACCCGCGCGGCCGCCGACCTGTTGACCTCGCTGCAGGGCAGGCACGGGGCGTTGATGTTCCACCAGTCCGGCGGCTGCTGCGACGGGTCGTCACCGATGTGTTATCCCGACGGCGACTTCATCGTCGGCGACCGCGACGTTCTGCTGGCCGTGCTCGACGTCGGGGACGCCGGGGTGCCGGTGTGGATATCCGGCCCGCAGTTCGAGGCGTGGAAACACACCCAGCTGGTGATCGACGTGGTGCCGGGGCGCGGCGGCGGATTCAGCCTCGAGGCCCCCGAGGGCGTGCGGTTCCTGTCGCGGGGCCGGGCGTTCACCGACGACGAGAATCGATCGTTGGCGGACAGCCCGCCGGTGACGGGTGCCGCCTACGAGCGGGGGGAGCGGCCACCCTCCACGGGGACGCACATCGTCGCGGAAGCCGTCGACGCCTGCCCGATACCGGGAGGTGCCCCCAGCCCGATACCTGGTGGCGCGCCGCGCGGCTAACCGCGTTCGCGCACTGCGCGGCGTTATCGTCGAAGGCGTGATCCCCGTACCGCGCGCGTGGATGCTGGCCAGCGCGATGCTGGTCGGAACGGCAGTCGGGCTGCTCGGCGGTATCGCGGCGACAAAGCTGGTCGATGCGACCGTTCGGCCCGATCTCGTACTCGCCTTTGTGGTGGGCGTGCCCAGCGTGTCCGGGCTGGTGCTGATCACGCTGTCGCACCGGCGCTGGATGACGGCGATCGGTGCGTTCATCCTCGCCATCGCGCCTGCGTGGTTCGCCGCGCTCGCCGCGATCCAGGTGGTGCATGGTGCCTGAGCAGACGTACCGCGGCACGCACCGCCACCGCGCACCGCTGGGCTGGCATCCCCCACGCATCCAGGAGTCGAACGGCGACTCTGCTGCGCCGCCCACTGAGCCGACGGCGCCGTTCACACCGACGTTCACGGGCGCGCTGCCCGCGGTCGCCGACGAGGCACCGTTGGAATCCGTGCCCGTCCCGGCCGAGCAGGCGGTCCCGCCACCCGCAGATCTGTCCCTCAAGCGCTGGACGTTCCTGCTCGTCGTGGCTGCGGTGTGGGTCGTGGCCGCCGCCGTCGGGCTGGGTCTCTTCTACTGGTGGTTCCACTCGATCAACAAGACGCCCGCCGTCTTCATCGTGCTGGTCTACCTGGTGATGTGCACCGTCGCGGCCCTGATCGCGGCGATGGCGGGCGGCAAGCCCCTGATCTCCGCGCTGGGTATCGCGCTGATGTCGGCGCCGTTCGCGTCGACGGCCGCGGCGTCCGTGTTGTACGGCTTCTACTTCTGCGAACACGCAAGCCGTTGTTTCGCGGGCGTCCTGCCCTATTAGTGTTGGCGGGGTGAGCCACTATGACGTCGTCTTTCTCGGAGGCGGGCCCGGCGGATACGTCGGCGCCATTCGTGCCGCCCAACTGGGGCTGAACACCGCAGTCGTCGAACCGAAGTACTGGGGCGGGGTGTGCCTCAATGTCGGCTGTATCCCGTCGAAGGCGTTGCTGCGCAATGCCGAACTCGCGCACATCTTCACCAACGAAGCCAAACAGTTCGGCATCAGCGGGGAGGCGACGTTCGACTACGGGGTCGCCTTCGACCGCAGCCGCAAGGTCGCCGACGGCCGCGTTGCCGGTGTCCACTACTTGATGAAGAAGAACAAGATCACCGAAATCGAGGGCTACGGCAAGTTCAAAGACGACCACACGCTGGAGGTCGACCTCAACGAGGGCGGCACCGAGACGGTGACGTTCGACAACGTCATCATCGCCACCGGCAGCAGCACCCGGCTGGTGCCCGGCACGTCGCTGTCGGACAACGTCGTCACCTACGAAGAGCTGATCATGTCGCGCGAGCTGCCGAAATCCATCGCCATCGCGGGGGCGGGCGCGATCGGCATGGAGTTCGGCTACGTCATGAAGAACTACGGCGTCGACGTCACCATCGTGGAGTTCCTGCCGCGGGCGCTGCCCAACGAAGATGCCGAGGTCTCCAAGGAGATCGAGAAGCAGTTCAAGAAGCTCGGCGTCAAGGTGCTCACCGGCACCAAGGTCGAGTCGATCAAGGACAACGGCGGCGACGTCACTGTCACGGTCAGCAAGGACGGCAAGTCCGAGGAGATCAAGACCGAGAAGGTGCTGCAGGCGATCGGCTTCGCGCCCAACATCGAGGGCTACGGCCTGGAGAAGACCGGCGTGGAGGTCACCGAGCGGAAGGCCATCGGCATCGACGACTACATGCGCACCAACGTCGGCCACATCTATGCGATCGGCGACGTCACCGGGAAACTCATGCTTGCCCACGTGGCCGAAGCGATGGGTGTGGTAGCGGCCGAAACCATCGGTGGCGCAGACACATTGCCGCTCGGCGACTACCGAATGCTGCCGCGTGCGACGTTCTGCCAGCCGCAGGTGGCCAGCTTCGGCCTCACCGAGGAGCAGGCGCGCGACGAGGGCTACGACGTCAAGGTCGCCAAGTTCCCGTTCACCGCCAACGGCAAGGCGCACGGCGTCGGTGACCCGAGCGGGTTCGTCAAGCTGATCGCCGACGGCCGCTACGGCGAGCTGATCGGCGGCCACCTCATCGGCCACGACGTGTCCGAGCTGCTGCCCGAGCTGACGCTGGCGCAGAAGTGGGACCTGACCGCCACCGAACTGGCCCGCAATGTCCACACCCACCCGACGATGTCCGAGGCGCTGCAGGAGTGCTTCCACGGGCTCGCCGGCCACATGATCAACTTTTGAGAGCGATCTGGGTCGCCGGTATCGGCGGGTTGATTGTCGGCCACATGCTGTGGCTGGCCGGGATCTCCGTCGCCATCGCGACGCGCACGGTCAGCAGCTGGGTCCTTGTGGTGGCCGCCGTGTCGATCGTCGTCGGCATCGTCGTCTGGCTACTGGGTTGGCGCGCCTATCAGCGCAAGTCGGAAGTGTGGGCGGCGTTCCTGTGCGCCCTGCCGATATCGCCGGTGCTGCTGTCGCTGGTCGTGCTCGGCGTGACGTACCTCTAGGGGTCGTTCGGCGTCGATTTTCGGCGCCGATTTTGCACTGAGGGTCGTGTCTGTGGCCTCGGCACGACCGTGGGTGCAATCTTCAGGTCAGCGACCCGGCAGCCGCTCGGTGATCTCCTGCAGCGTCCACCGGTTGCCGTCAGGGTCGTTGAACGACGCAAACGACGCGTAGCTGGCCCGGTTGGGATCCGGCCCCGGCACTCGGTGGGTGGTACCCGCGTGCTCGAACACGCCGCCGGCGTCGTGGTAGACCTCCGAGACGTCGACACCGCGACCCGCGAGGTCGTCGCGGGCGGCCTCGATGTCGTCGACGACCAGATACAGGCCCTGGACCGTGCCCGGCGCGGCCGCTGTGACGTCGCTGCCGAAGATGATCGACGCGGGCGAGCCCGGCGGCGTCAGCTGAACCACGCGGAAGCCGTCCTCGCCGGGGAAGTCGGCATCCAGCCGGAAGCCGAGTGATTCGTAGAACGCCTTGGCCCGGTCTACGTCTGCGACGGGTAGCACGACCACCTCGAGTTTGAAGTTCATGATCAAACTCTCCCGGTTTCAGTCCGGGTAGTCCAGCGGAATGTTCAACGTCGACATCGTCGCCGCCAGCAGGTCGTAATGTCCGGCAAGCATGCAGAACTCGATCAGTTGCGGCTTGGTCAGGTAGGCGGCCAACGCCGCCCAGGTCTCATGGGAGACGCCGCGGGTGACGATGAACTCGTCGGTGGCCGTGATGAGCGCCCGCTGGCGGTCGGTGAGCCCTTCCGCGTCCGGCCCCTCGAAGATCTTGGCTTGAAGTTCCGGCCCGACGCCGCGTGTGCGGGCCAGGCGGCGGTGCTGCTGCAGTTCGTACTCGGCATCGCGGAGATGGCCCACGCGCAGGATGACCAGTTCCGCATCCGTGCGCGACAGCTTGCCCAGGTAGAGCAGGTATCCGCCGAAGGGCAGGTACGCCCACAGCAGCGGCCGGTGAATGCCGAGGGTGGTGAACAGGTGCATCTGCGGGATCCGCTGACGCCGCGCGGCGAGCTTGCAGAACGCCCATCCCAAGGGACCCAGCTCGCGGAGGCTGCCGGTGGAGGGAATGCGGGCGGGCGTGGTCACGACTGCTTCACCAGGTAGGGCGACACCGTGCTGCGGTGCTCGTCGATGTCCAGCGCGCGGCCGAGCGCTGGGAACGCCCGCTGCGGGCAGTTGTCCCGTTCGCATACCCGGCAGCCCGCCCCGATCGGTGTGGCGATGTCGCCAGACAAGTCCAGTCCCTCCGAGTAGACGAGCCGGTGCGCGTGCCGAAGTTCGCAGCCGAGCCCGATCGCAAACGTCTTGCCCGGCTGACCATATCGCGACGCGCGGCGTTCGACGGTACGCGCCACCCACATGTAGTTGCGCCCGTCGGGCATCTGCGCGACCTGGACCAGGATCTTGCCCGGGTTGGCGAATGTCTCGTAGACATTCCACAGGGGACAGGTGCCACCGCTGGACGAGAAGTGAAAACCGGTGGCGGACTGGCGCTTTGACATGTTGCCCGCCTTGTCGACGCGAACGAACGAGAACGGAACACCGCGCATCGACGGCCGTTGCAGCGTCGACAGCCGGTGGGCGATCGTCTCGTAACTGGCCGAATAGAACGCCGAGAGCCGCTCGACGTCGTACCGAAACTTCTCCGCGACCTCGTGGAACTGCCCGTACGGCAGCACCGTCGCCGCAGCGAAGTAGTTGGCAAGACCGAGGCGGGCCAGCGTGGTCGACTCGTCGCTGGTGAACTTGCCCTCCTCGACGAGCTTGTCGATCAGGTCGCCGAACTCGAGGTAGGCCAATTCAGCGGCCATCTTGAACACCTGTTGGCCCGACGACAGATGACTGCCGATCTCGAGCCTGCGCGTCGCGGGGTCGTAGCGGTGCAGCACGGTGCCGCCGAGGTCGGTGCGCCGCACGATGTGCACACCGTGCACGGCCTTGAGCCGGTCGGAGAGGTCGCGGGCCAGGTCGCCGCGGTGCATGCGCAGGTCGATGGTGAGATCCTCGGCGGCGGTGTCGAGTTCGTGCAGATAGTTCTGCCGCTGGTAGAAGTAGTCGCGCACTTCCTCGTGCGGCATCGTGATGGAGCCGCTGCCGCTGCCGTCGGAGAACCGGTCCTCGGTGGCGGCGGCCAGCTGCGTCGTGGTGATCTGGTAGCGCCGATGCAGGTTGACCATCGCGCGGGCCAGCGTGGGATGTGCGTTGACGATGTCGGCGATCTCCGCCGGGTCGACGTCGATGTCGAGGTCGCGGTCCATCGTCACCTCGCGCAGCTCGGCGACCAACCGGGTGTCGTCCTGGGACGCGAAGAACGTCGCGTCGACGCCGAACACCTCGGTGATCCGCAACAGCACCGCGACGGTCAACGGACGGACGTCGTGCTCGATCTGGTTGAGGTAGCTCGGCGAGATGTCCAGCATCTGCGCCAGCGCGGCCTGGCTGAACCCGCGCTCGCTGCGCAGCTGCCGCACCCGTGAGCCGACGAACGTTTTAGGCACGTCAACAAGCATAACGAGAATGTGAAGGCCTTCTTCGCAGACTTTGCATCCGGGCGACCTATGGCAGTATCTGCACCAATGAGTACCAAGGATGGCCCGGTGAGCGGCCTGGCAAAGGTGATGATGCCTGTGCCCGACCCGCATCCCGATGTCTTCGACATCGAATGGCCGTTGCGGGTCGCCGACGTCGACCGCGAGGGCAGGCTGAAGTTCGACGCCGCCACGCGCCACATCCAGGACATCGGCTCGGATCAGCTCCGCGAGATGGGGTTCGAGGAGACGCATCCGCTGTGGATCGTGCGCCGCACCATGGTCGACTTGATCGAGCCCATCGAGTTCAAGGACATGTTGCGGCTGCGGCGCTGGTGTTCGGGGACTTCCAACCGCTGGTGCGAGATGCGGGTTCGCATCGACGGACGCAGGGGCGGGCTGATGGAGTCCGAGGCGTTCTGGATCAACATCAACCGCGAGACGCAGGGCCCCGCGCGCATCTCCGACGACTTCCTCGAGGGCCTGCAGCGCACCACCGATGTAGACCGGTTGCGGTGGAAGGCCTATCTGAAGGCAGGCGGGCGCGAGGATGCGGCCGAAATCCGGGAGTACCCGGTGCGCGTCAGCGACATCGACATCTTCGACCACATGAACAACTCCGTGTACTGGAGCGTGGTCGAGGACTATCTCGCCGGCACGCCGGAGATGCTGAAGGCGCCGCTGCGCGTGACCATCGAACATGATGCTGCGGTGGCGCTCGGCGACAAGCTGGAGATCATCGCGCACGTTCACCCAGCGGGTTCGACCGAGCAATTCGGCGCCGAACTGTCGGATCGCACTGTTACAACGCTCACATATGCGGCCGGCGACGAGACGAAGGCCATCGCATCCATCTTCGCGCTTTGACTCCGGTCGTTTAACAGTACAAGCGTACTGACCAGCGAAAATTGGCTACTGACCAGTAGAAGCTGAACCGGTTCAGCTGATAGCTCTCTTCGCAGACTTTGCAAAATCACGATGCCCGTTAGCGAAACTTGGCAATCGAAACGGGTGGACCTGCGCATATACCGAGGTGCATTATCGGATTAGCACATCAGCCAAGTTATGCGGGCGTTAACAAGCCGGGAATCACGGCAGCGCCGTAGCGATAGCCGAGAAGGAAGAAGGAGCCGCCCAATGTCTACCGTTGGCACGCCGAAATCACCCGAACAGATCCAGCACGACTGGGATACCAACCCCCGGTGGAAGGGCATCGAGCGCACCTACACCCCCGCCGACGTCGTCGCACTGCAGGGCTCGGTCGTCGAGGAGGCCACGCTGGCCCGCCGCGGCGCAGAGGTGCTGTGGAGCCAGCTGCATGACCTGGAGTTCGTCAACGCGCTCGGCGCGCTGACCGGCAACATGGCGGTCCAGCAGGTCCGCGCGGGCCTGAAGGCCATCTACCTGTCGGGCTGGCAGGTCGCGGGCGACGCGAACCTCTCCGGCCACACCTACCCCGACCAGAGCCTGTACCCGGCCAACTCGGTGCCGCAGGTGGTGCGCCGCATCAACAACGCGCTTCTGCGCGCCGACGAGATCGCCAAGGTCGAGGGCGATACGTCCGTCGAGAACTGGCTGGCGCCGATCGTCGCCGACGGTGAGGCGGGCTTCGGTGGCGCGCTCAACGTCTACGAGCTGCAGAAGGCCATGATCGCCGCAGGTGTCGCCGGCTCGCACTGGGAGGACCAGCTGGCGTCGGAGAAGAAGTGCGGCCACCTCGGTGGCAAGGTGCTCATCCCCACCCAGCAGCACATCCGCACGCTGACCTCGGGTCGCCTCGCCGCCGACGTCGCCGACGTGCCGACCGTCGTCATCGCCCGCACCGACGCCGAGGCCGCAACGCTCATCACGTCCGATGTCGACGAGCGCGACCAGCCGTTCATCACTGGCGAGCGGACCAAGGAAGGCTTCTACCGGGTCAAGAACGGCCTCGAGCCGTGCATCGCCCGCGCCAAGGCATACGCGCCCTACTCCGACCTGATCTGGATGGAGACCGGCACCCCGGACCTGGAGTTGGCCAAGCAGTTCGCCGAGGGCGTCAAGAGCGAGTTCCCCGACCAGATGCTGGCCTACAACTGCTCGCCGTCCTTCAACTGGCGCAAGCACCTGGACGACGCGACCATCGCGAAGTTCCAGAAGGAGCTCGGCGCGATGGGCTTCAAGTTCCAGTTCATCACGCTGGCCGGCTTCCACGCCCTCAACTACTCGATGTTCGATCTGGCCTACGGCTATGCGCGCAACCAGATGACGGCCTACGTCGAGCTGCAGGAGCGCGAGTTCGACGCCGAGGAGCGGGGTTACACCGCGACGAAGCACCAGCGCGAGGTCGGCGCAGGCTACTTCGACCGCATCGCCACCACGGTCGACCCGACCTCGTCGACGACCGCGCTGACCGGCTCGACCGAAGAAGGCCAGTTCCACTGAGTCGCCTATAGCCGCGAGCAGACGCAGAGTCGCACAAATTCGATTCGAAACACGCGATTTTGTGTCTGCTCGCGGTTGGGAAGTAGTTGAGCACGTGAGCATTGAACGAGTGGGCGTCATCGGCGCCGGGCAGATGGGCTCGGGCATCGCGGAGGTGTCGGCGAAGGCAGGCGCGAACGTGGCCGTCTACGAGCCGACCGAAGAGCTGGTCACCGCGGGCCGCAGCCGCATCACCGCATCGCTCGACCGTGCGGCGAGCAAGGGCAAGCTCTCCGAAAGTGATCGCGACGCCGCGCTGGCGAGGCTGACGTTCACGACGAGCCTCGCCGACCTCTGGGATCGTCAGCTCGTGATCGAGGCCGTCGTGGAGGACGAGACGGTCAAGGGCAAGATCTTCGCTCAGCTCGACGAGCTCGTCACCGACCCCGACGCCGTCCTCGCGTCGAACACCTCAAGCATTCCGATCATGAAAATCGCTGCGGCAACGAAGAACCCGAGCCGCGTGCTCGGCCTGCACTTCTTCAATCCCGTGCCGGTGCTGCCGCTCGTCGAGCTGATCAGCACGCTGGTCACCTCCGACGAGGCGCTGGCGCGCACCGAGGAGTTCGCGAGCGGCGTGCTCGGCAAGAAGGTCGTGCGGTGCGGCGACCGGTCGGGCTTCGTCGTCAACGCGCTGCTGGTGCCGTATCTGCTCTCGGCCATTCGGATGGCAGAAGCGGGTGTCGCCACCGTCGAGGACATCGACACGGCCGTGGTGGCCGGGCTGTCGCACCCGATGGGCCCGTTGCGGCTGTCGGATCTGATCGGCCTCGACACGATGAAGCTCATCGCGGACTCGATGTACGACGAGTACAAGGATCCGAACTTCGCTCCACCGCCGCTGCTCCTGCGCATGGTCGAGGCCGGGCAACTCGGCAAGAAGTCCGGCCAAGGCTTCTACGCATACTGACGAAGCGGGGTCAGCACAACTTTTGGGGTCCGATGTCGGCGTCGTCGGAGATCCATGCACGCCACTCATCATCGCTTATGTCGCCAGAAATCTTGTCACACAACATCTCTGGGCTGGCGACGGCGAGCCACGTGCGTACGGTCTTGTCGACGCCCGCGCTGGTGATTCGTTGCCCGTCGGACGTGAACGCCACGCTGCGCACTGGACCGGAGTGGCCGGTGAGCGGGTCACCGATCGCATCGCCGGTGTCGGTGCGCCACAATCGCACCGTCCCGTCGGCGTTGGCGGTGGCGAGGAGCCGCGGGTCAGAGCCGAACGCAAGCCCGAATACGCCGCCGGTGGTTCCGGTCGCAAAGCCGCGGAAGGCCTGCCCGTCCCTGTTGGACAGGTGCACCGCGCGATCCTCGCCGGACGTGGCCAGGATCTGTCCGTCGGCGCTGAACGCCATCGCAAGCACCCGCCCAGAGTGGGGTTGATGGCTGGTCTCGCGCGGCGTGCCGTTCTCGGTGTTCCACAGTCGCACCGTGCCGTCGTAGTTTCCGGTGGCCAAGACCTCTCCGTCCCCGGAAAACACCATGGTGTTCACCTGTCCGGGTTCGATCTCGACATACGGCTCAGACTGGTTGGTGTCGAGTCGCCACAGCCGCACACGTGCCGTCCATGCCGGAAGATGCGAGTCGCTGGCCGTCACTGGACAACGCGAGGGCTTCGACGGGTGAAGCTTGAACCCTCGGGTCGCCAATGGAATCACCTCTGTCCGCGTCGAACACGTGTACCTCGCCATTCTGGCCACCTGTGGCAAGCCGTCGGCCGTCGCCGCTCAACGCGGCGGCGAAAACACCGGCGATGTTGTTGTGCAACGGGATCGGGTGCCCGCTCTGCGCGTCCCACAGCTGCACGCTGGAATCGGCGCCGCCAGTGACAAGTCGGCGTGAGTCTCCGCTCAACACGGCCGCCAGCACTTGGCCAGGGTGGTCCATCGTCACCGGTCGATCGGTGGCAAGGTTCCACACCCGGATCGTCTCGTCGGAGCTTCCGGTCGCGAGGTGATCGGCATCGGTCCCGAAAGCCACTGCAGTCACTTGGTTCTCGTGACCGGTCAGCGGAGCGCCAATGCGCTTGGCGGTGTCGACAGACCAGACACTCACCACGTTCTCGCTGCTACCGACCGCCAGCCGGTGTCCGTCGGGACTGAGCGCAACGCTACGCACCTTGCCGACGCGCGGAATGGTGGCGACCGGTGCACCGGAGCGCGTGTCCCATACCCGCACGGTGTCATCGGCACCGCCGGTGGCGAGTCGCCGCCCATCGCGACTGAACGCGACGGCGAGCACCGGCGCACCATGGTCTACCGTCCCCGGGCCGACCGGTTGCCCGGTGTCACATTGCCGCAAACGCACAGTGCCGTCGATCCCGCCGGTCGCCAGGCGATGGCCGTCGAAACTTAAGGCGGCGGCCTGCACTTGGGCGTCAAGGCCGGTCTGGTCGGGACCCACGAGGCCAATCGCGGTGTCTTGGACCCGCACACTGTCGACATCCCAAAGGCTTGCGACTCGCAAATCGGTGGCGCTGAGCGCCAACGCGAGCGGTGCCTCACCATCGTCCAGCGGTACCGTGCGTTCGGGTCCGAGTAAGTCGCCGGTACGCGGATCCCATGTCTGCACCGCGCCCCGCGCGTCTAAGCTCACAAGACGTTTGCCGTCCGTGCTGAAGGCGACGTCCTCCACGCGAACACCCGTGGTGATGATCTTCGCCGTGTCCATGCGCCGTAGGACGGCGTTTAGCAGACCGCTGTCCGCGCTGCCCTTCTGCAGTTTGTTCGCCGCCAACAACTTGAAGAACGCTTCTGTGTCGGCACCAGGCGTGTTGCGGGACAGTATCTTGTCAGCCTCGAGCAGCAAGCGAGACACGGTCGACTCCACGGCGCTGTCGCGCGCATTGTTTCGTTCGTCGCGCGCCCGCACGTAGTTCGCAAAAGCGAAACCCGCGGCGAGTGCGAGGGTCAGTATCACGGCGCCAACCTGCATTATGCGGCGGCGGCGACGAGACCGGTCCGTGCGGATGCTGGCCTCGAGGAACTCCCGCCCGGTGTCATTGATGTCGACGCGCGTCACCAGACGGCGCGGAGCTCGCCACTGACGCGGCGTATCGGAAATCGGGGTCAGCTCCGCGCCGGTGTCGACGGTCGCCTTGGCGAGCTGGGGGCCATGTAGGAGCGCGCCGACATCGCGTCCACCCGCGACCCATTCGTTCGCGGCGTTCTCCACAACCCGGCGAGCCCGCAATGCGGCTGCCTGCTTGTCAATTTCGGTCGCGAGCGGCGGCCAGTTCGCAAGGAACGCTTCGTGCACCACCGCGACGACTGTTCGGTCGCCCTCGGTGTAGGTGGTCAGCAGCCGGCGAGAGATGAACGGCGCGAGATCACCCGCGGCAGACGAGGCGTCGTCGATCCCGACGCTGCGCTTGGTGGGCCGGCCCTCCTCGTCGATGGTCACCAGGCTCAGCAGAGATCCGATGATCCGCTCGCGCGTCGCACCCTCTTCCTCGCACGCCTCCTGCAGGGCGGCATCTGCTTGCCGCTGCAAAGCTCCCTGCACACCACCGATTTCGGCGTAGCGCTGGTGGGACAGCCTGCCGCCGCGCGTCACTCCCTCCGCGAGCTGTTCGAGGGTGAACGCCAGCAGCGGAAGGGCTGTGCCGCTGCCGGTGTCGGTGACAAGGCGGGTCACCAGTTCATCGTCGACCTCGAATCCCGCTATCTGCGCGGGCTTTTCGATGACCGCCCGCAGCGCGTCGGTCTCGAGGGGGCGCACCTCCCGGATGCGCCTGGCGAGCTTCGACAGCTCTTTGTCTCTCGCCAGCGCATCGAGGAACTCCGGCCTCAGCGTCGCGAGTGCCTGCACGGGACCGCCGAGCGCGGGTCCGAACACCGCCACGAATTCGGCGCGTGCGTCGGGTTCGGTCTGCGTCAGCAGCTCCTCGAATTGGTCGATGACGACGAGGAGCTTGCACTGGTTGTCGGCACCGGCGGCGATCAGAAGATCGGTGGCCACCGCATTGAGCCCGTCGCGGAGAAGATTCGTGCGTAACGCGGTCACGTCGAACGGGATATGGCGATCCGTGCTGACGGCGGCGATCGCTCGCGCGAGGTTGCCCACCGGATCGCGCCCCGGAACGATCGGGGGAAGCGGCAGCCAGAAGTCCTCACCGGCGATTCGGGGCAGCACCCCGGCGCGAACGAGCGAGGACTTTCCGCATCCCGACGCGCCAACCACAGTGAGGATCGCCGCGGTGGATCGCTCCGGTGACCGAAGCCGCTCGGCAATCTGGGTTATCTCACGCGACCTACCGAAGAACACTCGGTGCTCGCCGAGGTCGAACGGGCGCAGACCGGGATAGGGAGATCTGCCGTCGGACCACCCGCGTCCGCCGCCTCCGTCGATGACGGCCAACCGGTCCCGCAAGCGCTCGCGGGCACCGCCCGGATCCGCGTCGGCGTCCAGACCTTGCAGCGTCTTGAGCAACGTATGCAGTTCGCCGCCTGCAGAGAAGCGCACCGGGAGCAACTCGGCGCCGAGCGCGCGGGCGGCGCCGATCTCGGCCGCGCACCAGACGGACTGTATGTAGGAGTGGGTGACGACACAGACGACCGCGTCGGCCGCTTGTAGTTCGCTGTAGAGGCGCTTCTCCCAGTCTTCGCCTGGCAGAATCCCGTCGTCTTGGTGCTGGTCGAGGAACGTCTCGTGCCCGTCCTCGGCGAGCCACTCACGTACCTGTTCGGCCCAGCCGGCGTCAGCGCTGGCGTGGCTGATGAACACGCGCGCCATGGGTCAGCTGGCCGGCTCTACGATCGGCGATCCGGGGTCGATCAGCCCGCCGGGCTCGATTGCCGTTTCGGTATCGGTCGGTTCGGTTTCGGTCGTCGGTGTCGAACTCGACACCGTGGTCGTCTCTGTCGTCGTGGCCGTGGTCGACACGGTGGACGTGACGGTGCTCGTGACGTCGGTCGAGGTGACGATGCTCTGTGTCACGTCGACCGTTTGCAGCGTCACGTCGGTCGGCAGCGTGACGTCGGGCGCGGGAACCGCGGTCGCGTCGCCCAGAACGACACTGAAGACCAATTCCTTGATCGGCGCCGAGGTCTGCGTCGGCGCCGCCCATGGTCCCTCGTCGGCGATCGGAATCACCTTCAGATCGGTGACCGGTTCCTCGGACTCCTCCACCGCGACGATCGATTCGGCGTCCAGGTTCTGCCAGCCCGTCCCCGAGTAGCTGTCGACAGTGATGTCGCCACGTGGTTGACCAAGTGGACTTCCCGAGTCGCAGCGGACGCGGGGCAGGCCGCGATTGTCGACCAGCACCGCCGTCCCGGTCTGCAGGACCGCCGGAAAGGTGGTCACCTTGCCGTTGTCGAAGCCGTGGTTGGTCAAGTGGGTGTCCTTCGTGAGGAAGACCGGCGACAGCCCGAGGATGTAAGAGCGAAGATCGGGACTTCCGGTCACGCGCTGCCAGGCGGCGGCTTTGGCCGGATCCGCTTTCAGATAGCCGATCAACTTGTCGCGGTCGCACACCACCCGATCGATCGACCCTCCGTACAAGCCGATCTGGTCCCCCGACACCGTGCGTGATGCATTCGGCGTGTCGACGCGGTTGACCTGCTGCGGTGGATCGGCGGACGTGACCGACGGGGTCCACGGCGAGTCGCCGGGCGTGTTGGCCGCCTCGAGTGACACAAGGTCGACGTCGGCCCGCCGCGTGGTCCACCCATCCCCGGAACTGTCGCCGCCGCAGGCACTGACCCCGATCCCAATGGTGGCGGCACACGCAGCGGGAAACAACATGGACTGCCGGAAGCGCTTGGCGTTGAGCATGCTCGTCGTCCTTCGTTGCTTGACCCTTCAAGCATCCGCCTTTCGGTTTCTGATTCCTGAGTAATCGACTACTCGAATACCGCGCCGTCGACTTGGGATAGCTTCGCTTCTTGGCTAGGTTAACCTCGTAAAGTGACCCACCAGTGGAGCGGAGTAGTGCCCTTATGTCTGACGACGTAGTTGGTCTGGAGCCCTACTACGAGGAATCCCAGTCCATCTACGACGTGTCCGACGACTTCTTCCGAACGTTTCTCGACCCGACGATGGCGTACACCTGCGCCTACTTCGAGCGCGACGACCTGACACTCGAGCAGGCACAGCTCGCGAAGTTCGACCTCGCGCTGGGCAAGCTGAACCTGGAGCCGGGCATGACACTGCTCGACGTCGGCTGTGGCTGGGGGGGAGCGTTGCGCCGCGCGGTCGATGTCTATGACGTCGACGTCATCGGGCTCACGCTGAGCCGCAATCAGTATGAGTTCAGCAAGGAGCTGATGGCGGATCTGCCGTCCGGCCGCAAGGCCGAGGTGCGGCTGCAGGGCTGGGAGGAGTTCGACGAGCCCGTCGACCGTATCGTCTCCATCGGCGCGTTCGAGGCGTTCAAGGCCGAGCGCTACCCGCTGTTCTTCCAGCGCGCCTTCGACGTCCTGCCCGCCGACGGCAGGATGCTTCTGCACACGATCCTCGCCCATCCGCAGGCCTATTTCCGCGACAACGGGATCAAGCTGACCATCAACGACCTGAAGTTCATGCGCTTCATCGGCACCGAGATCTTCCCCGGCGGACAGCTGCCCGCGGTCGGTGACATCGAGGCGCTGGCGGCTAACTCGGGTTTCACGCTGGAGCGCGCGCATCTGCTCCGGCCGCACTACGCGCGCACGCTCGACATGTGGGCCGAGAGCCTGGAAGCCAACAGGCAGAAGGCAATCGAGGTCACGTCCGACGAGGTCTACGACCGCTATATGCGATACCTGACCGGCTGCGCGGACTTCTTCCGGCGCGGAATCTCCAACGTCGGCCAGTTCACCCTCGTCAAGCAGGGTGGCCAGGACTAGCTCTGCGCGAGCCGCTTCTTCTCGGCCTTGATGTCGAAATCGGGTGGCGGCCAAGACATGTTGAGGCTCTTCAGGGCCTCGATGAGCAGTTCGGTGACTGCGAGTCGGCTGTACCACTTCTTGTCGCACGGGATGACGTACCACGGCGCGTAGTCCGTCGACGTCCGGTCGAGCACGGCCTGGTACGCCTCCTGGTACAAGGGCCACAGCTTCCGCTCGTCGATGTCGCCGGGGTTGTACTTCCAATACTTGTCGGGTCGTTCCAACCGCTCGGCCAGTCGCTTCTTCTGCTCGTTGAGCGAGACGAACATCGCCACCTTGACGATCGTCGTGCCGCCATCGACAAGCTCGCGCTCGAACGCGTTGATCTCGTCATAGCGAGCGCCCCAAACGTCGGGCGGCACAAGGTTGTGCACCCGAACGATCAGCACGTCCTCGTAGTGCGAGCGGTCGAAAACGCCGATGTGGCCCGCCGGGGGCAGCGCGTTGCGGATGCGCCACAGGTAGTGGTGGGCCAACTCCTCTTCGGTTGGCTTGCCGAACTGGGTGTAGCTGATTCCCTGCGGATTTGCGCTTCCGACAACGTGTTTGACGATCCCGCCCTTGCCCGCGGTGTCCATGCCCTGCAGGACAAGCAGCACTGAACGGGTATCGCCTTCCCTGCTGTTGGCGTACAGCATCTCCTGCAGCTCCGAGTAGCGGAAGCTGCGTTCCTCGTGGAGGGCCGGAGCGTCGGACTTGCTGCCGCTGAAACCGGGGGTGGTGTTGGTCTCGATGTCACCGACCTTGTCGCCCGGCCTGAAGCGCAGGTAGTTATGCGGCTCGTGCGACCACATCGAGGGCAGATCGGATTGGTTGCTCATCTCTTGAGCAACTGTGGCGGAAGGATCGGCGACGGGTGGTCGGTTTCCCGGAACTTCTCCAGCGACCCGCCCACCTCGACGATGCCGCACAGCGCATTCCAGGACAGCATCGTCAGGTAGTCGATCAACTCGTCAGAGCTCATCCGCGGGTGCGACATCCACGAGTGCGTGGCGAGCTGCACCCCGCCGACGGTGTGATAAGCCCACGGCTCGACGCCCCCGGTGTCCATGCCGACGTCGTTCATCTGCCTGCGCAGCATGACCGCCAGCATGCGAGCGATGATCTCCTCGCTGTTGGCGATCACCTTGTTCTTGCTCGCCGAGTTGTTCGCCATCACGAACCGGTACGGCTCGGGCTCCGCCGCCACCGTCTCGACGTAGACCCGGATGACCTCGCGCGTCAGCTCGTAGCCCTGCAGATTCGATGACAGTGCGGCGGCCATGTTGGGAATGAGGGTGGTCTGCGCGAACCGCATCATCACGGCGGTGGTGAGGTCGTTCTTGTCGACGAAATAGCGGTAGAGAACGGTCTTCGACACCCCGATCTCGGCGGCGATCTCGTCCATGCTGACGTTGCTGCCGCGTTGTCGAATGGCGACCAGAGTGCCATCTACCAGCTCGTTGCGGCGCTCCACCTTGTGTTGGTGCCAGCGCCTCTTTCGTCCATCGGTCTTGACCGCCCCGGGCGGAGTCTGCTGTGCCACTATCGCGCTAGTCCGTTCCGTAGATCTACTCGATACTACGGCGGGCAAGCGACGTCAGCCTCGTTGGCACGGGCGAACAGCTCGAGTTGTAGCGGATGATGGAGGGGTGGCACACAGACCAGACGCCGGAGGCCGCGGAATGCAGGCGCCTCCTACGCCATCAGCCGAGCGGTTGAGTTTCGCTGAATCGCTGGCGGGCGCGGACAGCGCCGCCGATGCGGAACGCCGTCGTGGCCTGCGGCGGATGAAGATCGTCGCACTGGGATTCCTGGTCGGGGCCACCATTCTGTTCCTGTTCTGCCGGTGGGCCGAAGCCAACGGCGCCGGGTCATGGGCCGGCTACGTCGCTGCCGCATCGGAAGCGGGCATGGTCGGTGCGCTGGCCGACTGGTTCGCGGTGACGGCCCTTTTCAAGCACCCGCTGGGGATACCGATTCCGCACACCGCGATCATCAAACGCAAGAAGGACCAGCTGGGGGAGGGTCTCGGTGCCTTCGTGCGGGAGAATTTCATGTCCCCCGAGGTCGTCGAGACCAAGCTGCGCGACGCCGAGGTCGCAGGCCGGCTGGGCAAGTGGATGTCGGAGCCTGCGCACGCCGAGCGGGTGGCGGCCGAGGCCTCAACGGTGCTGCGGGTGGGCGTGGAGATGCTGCGCGACGAGGACGTCCAGCACGTGCTGGACCGGATGATCGTCAAGAGGATCGCCGAACCGCAGTGGGGGCCCCCGATCGGCCGGGTGCTGGCCACCCTCCTGGAGGAGGGCCGTCAGGAAGCCCTGCTGCAACTGCTCGCGGACCGGGCGTTCCAATGGTCGCTGAATGCGGGCGAGATCATCGAGCGGGTGGTGGAGCGCGACTCGCCGACCTGGTCACCTCGCTGGGTGGACCATCTCGTCGGCGACCGCATCCACCGCGAGCTGATGGACTTCACCGACAAGGTGCGTCGCAACCCCGACCACGAGTTGCGCCGGTCGGCCACCCGGTTCCTGTTCGAGTTCGCCGACGACCTGCAGCACGACGAGCTCACCATCGACAAGGCCGAGAACGTCAAGAACCAGATCATGGCCCGCGATGAAGTCGCCCGTGCTGCCGAAACGGCCTGGAACGCGGCGAAGCGGATTTTCCTCGAGTCGGTCGACGACCCGTCATCGGCCCTGCGCACCCGCATCGCGGACTCGGTGGTGAACATCGGCGAAGCGCTGCGGGACGACGCCGACCTGCGCGACAAGGTGGACAACTGGATCATCAGGGCCGCTCAGCACCTGGTCACCCAATATGGGGCGGAAATCACAACGATCATCACCGACACGATCGAACGGTGGGACGCCGACGAGGCCAGCAGGCGCATCGAACTTCATGTCGGCCGTGACCTGCAGTTCATCAGAATCAACGGCACGGTCGTCGGCGCTCTGGCGGGCCTGATCATCTATTCGATAGCCCAACTACTCTTCTGACCTGCGCTAACTAGTGCTTGCAAAAGTTAGCACCCCGCCGTACCGTTGGGTCGTCACACCGAATACCCGACGCACCGAGGGGGTAACCCATGTCGCAGGACGAGAAGCTCGTCGATGTGGTCTCCAACGCTGCGCAAGACATCGGGAGCTTCATCCGCTCGCAGCGTGAGGCGGCTCAGGTATCGGTGCGGCAGCTGGCCGAGAAGGCCGGCGTCAGCAATCCCTACTTGAGCCAGATTGAGCGGGGACTGCGGAAACCCTCAGCCGACGTGCTCAGCCAGATCGCCAAGGCACTGCGGGTCTCTGCGGAGGTGCTCTACATCAGAGCCGGAATCCTCGAGCCCAGTGAGACCAACGAGGTTCGTGACGTCATCATCACCGACACGGCGATCACCGAGCGGCAGAAGCAGGTGCTGCTCGACATCTACACGTCGTTTTGCGAACAGAACCAAGCCGTCGAAATCGAGGGGGACGAGGAGACGACGACCTGACGAGACCAAGACGAATCGCCGCTGTTCCGACGAAAAACGAACGACCAAGTTAATTCAGTGAAAGGAAATATCGACATGGCTAAGAAAACTGCCAAGACGAACACCCAGCCGACCGTTGACGACCTGAAGGCTCCGCTGCTCGCCGCGGTGGGTGCTGCCGACCTGGCTCTCGAGCGGGTCAACGAGATCGTCGCCACCCTGCGCGAGCGTGCAGGCGAGGCCCGCACCGACGCCGAGGCGCGCGTCGAGGAGAGCCGGGCCCGGCTGACCAAGCTGCAGGAGGACCTGCCGACGCAGTTCGGTGACCTCCGCGACCGGCTCACCTCCGACGAGCTGCGCAAGTTCGCCGAGAGCTACGCGGAGACCGCGCAGACCACCTACAACAAGCTCGTCGAGCGCGGCGAGGTGGCCATCGAGAAGCTGCGCAGCCAGCCTGCCCTCGAAGAGGCCGCCGATCGGGTGGAGGCCTACACCGACCAGGCCGTCGAGCTGACCCAGGAAGCGCTGGGCAACGTTGCTTCGCAGACCCGCGCGGTCGGCGAGCGTGCCGCCAAGCTGGTCGGCGTTGAGCTGCCCAAGAAGGCGCAGAAGGCCGCCGCTCCGGTGAAGAAGGCCGCCAAGAAGGCCCCGGCCAAGAAGGCCCCGGCCAAGAAGGCTCCGGCCAAGAAGGTCACCCAGAAGTAAATTCGACGCCGACGGTGGCGCCCGCTTAGGCTGGTGAGGTGATCCTTGCCGACCTAGCGGGCGTCATCGTTTTGGTGCTCGTCGTCCTCGCATTCGCCGTGGCCGTCTATGCCTTCGTGCACGCCGCCATGCAACGCCCCGACGCGTACACCGCGGCAGGCAAGCTCACCAAGCCTGTCTGGCTGCTCATCCTCGGCGGCAGCGTCCTTTTGCTGCTGGTGTTCAGGGATCCCTTCGGCGCTGCGATTGCGGCCGTCGCCTCGGGCATCTATCTGGTCGACGTCCGGCCCAAGATCCTCGATATCCAGGGAAAGTCGCGGTAGCAGGGTGCTCCGCATTCTTGCCGCCTCGGCGGCGGCCATCTCTGCTGCCCTCGTCCTCGCTGGCACGGCGTCGGCCGACGTTCCCGGCCCGCCGTACGTCGCCTCGGCCGAATGGGCGAAGTGGGGCGACCTGTCCAGTCTTCGCGTCTACCCGACGGACGCAGCCCGCGTCGCGTCCGCCGAATTCGGCACCGGCACCCAGGCCGACGAGGCATGGACCGAAGTGCTGACGCTGTCCCCGGACGCCGACATTCCCGGCATGCGTGAACAATTCATGTGCCACTGGCAGTACGCGGAGATCGCCTATCCAGGCAAGACCAGCTGGAACCTCGAGCCGTGGCGGCCGGAGGTATCCGGTGACGAAATGCTTGCGGCGCAGTGCAATCCCGGCGGCACAGAAGAACCGTTCTAGTGCGACAGCCTCGCAGCCGCGGGGAAGTTGCCGCGGTCGTCGACCACACGCTGCTCAAACCCGAAGCCACGCAAGCAGATGTGACGGCCTTGGTGACCGAGGCCGCCGAGCTCGGGGTGTACGCGGTGTGCGTGTCACCGTCGATGGTCGCGATCGCCAAGTCGTCGACACCTGCGGGTCTGCACGTCGCCTCCGTGGTGGGATTCCCTTCGGGCAAACATCTTTCGGCGATCAAGGCCGCCGAGGCCGTGGATGCGGTCGCCGCAGGCGCCGACGAGATCGACATGGTGATCGACGTCGGTGCCGCCGTGTCCGGTGAATTCGACTCTGTGCGAGCCGATATCGCCGCGGTCCGCTCCGCCGTTCCCGATGCGGTCCTGAAGGTGATCGTCGAATCGGCGGCGCTACTGGTCCTGGCCGGCGAGGATGCCCTTGCGTCCGCGTGTCGGGCGGCAGCCGACGCGGGTGCCGACTTCGTGAAGACCTCCACCGGATTTCATCCCAGCGGCGGCGCTTCGGTGCACGCGGTCGAGTTGATGGCGGCGACGGTCGGCCCGCGCCTCGGCGTCAAGGCCAGCGGCGGCATCCGCACCGCAGACGACGCCGTCGCGATGCTCGATGCGGGCGCCACCCGCCTCGGGCTCTCGGGCACCCGCGCGGTGCTGGAGGGTCTGACCCGTACCTAGCCCGCCGAGATCGACAAAACGGCGGCAGTTACTCGCACTTTTCCGCCCAAACGTTGGTTTGGGCGTATCAGAGGCCCGCGAAGCAGGGGTCGTCGTTGCCCGCGGGAATCGACGCGTCCTTCGTCGAGAAGTGCGCCGTCACCCCCGTGTCGCTGACCGTCACGTCGTCGGCCTTGACGCCGAGCGGATAGCCCTTGGTCAGCGTCGCCGAGAAAGTGTCGAGCGCGGGCTGGACCATCTCACGCGGCAGGGTGAAACCGAGGCCGTTCAGATTGACCATCTGCAACGCGATCCCACCGTCGGCCACCGTGGGTTTGGTGGTGATGCTTCCCAGCGCCGCTTCGAGTTCGATCGTGCCGTCTGACGGATTGGTCTTCACGTCGGTGATGAAGCTGCCCAGAACCGGGATGGCGTTCTGCACGGTCTGCTTGATGCCCTCGGCGGTCCACGAGATCGTGGCGTCCAACGCGCCGATCGTGCCCTTCGAGTCGCCGTTGCTCTGCAGCCGGACGTCGTCGATGTTGATCTGGGCCTTCATGCCCTTGGCGTCGCGGATCTGGTTGCCCGCGGTCTCGATCGAGATATTGCTGTAGTGCCCGGTCATGTGCTGGATCAGGAACGGCGACGCACCGAAGGACACGGTGACGTCGTCCTGAACCACGCACTCGGTGGCCGCGGCAACCACGTCGTCGGCGCGGCTGCGCGCGTAGAGCTCCGCACCGATCAGCCCCGCGGCGATCAGCGCCACGACGATGACGACCACCAGAACGATCGACAGCGGATCGCGGAACAGGTTCTTGATCTTCCCCAGCGCCGAGGAACCCTGCTGCGAAGGTGCGGGCGGTGGCGGACCCTGCTGCGGCGGTGCGCTCGGCGGGTACTGCTGCGGAGGGGGCCCTTGCGGAATCTGGCCTTCAGGGGTCTGGCCGGCCGGACGAGCCCAGGGATCAGTCACGCCCGCGATTCTGCCCTATCCGGATGAGCGAGGTCTGTGCGGTTGCGCAGCACCGCGATCGTGTCCCGCACCGATTGCACGGCGTCCGGGTCGATATCGGTGACGAGCAGCGACGGGTCCGGTCCCGCGGCGTCGATGACCTCGCCGAGCGGAGATGCGACGACGCTGCCGCCCACCCCGGTCGGACCCAGCGCGGCGATCTCGTCACCCGGGTAGGCCTGGCCGACGGCGCCGACGAAGCTGCCCGTGTCCAACGCCCTGGCACGGGCCAGCAGCGTCCACTGCTCGAGCTTGCCCGGCCCGGTGCCCCACGAGGCGTGCACGGTGATGAGCTGCGCGCCGCGCCGAGCGAGCTCCACGTAAAGCTCGGGGAAACGGACGTCGTAGCAGAGGGTCAGCCCGACGGTCACAGGGCCGGCGTCCCCGGCGACCTTTATGACCACGGGCTCGTGACCCGGCGCGACTGTGCGGGACTCGGTGAAGCCGAACGCGTCGTACAGGTAGATCTTGTCGTAGTGCGCATCGACGCCCGCGCCCGACGCGACCAGCGTGTTGGTGACGCGCCCGTCGTCGCTGGGCACGAACATCCCGGCCACGACGGTGACGCCCGCGCCCGCCGCGATGCGTCGCACACCGTCGGCCCACGGCCCGTCGAGCGGTTCGGCGACCTCGGCCAGCGGCTCACCGAAGCGGCACATCGTCGCCTCGGGGAACAGCACAAGGGTCGCGCCCGCATCGGCGGCCCGGCGCGTGTACTCCTCGACCAGTGCCAGGTTGGCCGCGGGCTCGGTGCCGCTCCGGATCTGCGCCAACGCGATTCGCATAGCTCCAGACTAGAGAGTCACGGCCCCCAGGCGTGCCGGTCTTGGGCCGCCGCCTTCCTGCCCAGCTTGCCGGACCGGATCTGGCTGGCCAGGCTGTCGAGGATCACCCGCGAGCTCAGCAGCGCGGTCTGCTCGGCCCAGTCATACGGCGGCGAGCACTCCACCACCTCGATGCCCGCCAGCCCGGGCTCGGACACCATCCGCACCAGGTTGAGCGCTTCCCGCGGCAGCAGCCCGCCCGGCTCCGGCCATCCTGTGCCCGGCACGAACCCGGCGTCGATCACGTCGATGTCGAAGGACAGGTAGACCGCCTTGGCGTCCTTCCACGCGACCTCGAGGGCCATCTCGGCGATCTTTTCGACCCCGACCCGTTCGACGTCGCCGACGGTGATGACCGTCGAGTTCCGTTCCCGGCCCACCTTCACACCCGCCCGTGGCGCCTGCCAGCCGCCGATGCCGATCTGCACCAGGTTGGTGGCGGGCGCGTTCTTGATGTTGGTCGCGTGGAACCACGGCGTGGTGTGCATCCGCTCGTCGAGGTCGGATTCCTGCGTGTCGACGTGCCGGTCGAAGTGGATGATGCCGATGTTGCCGTCCATGTACGGCGCCAGCCCGCGGATCGTGGGGAAGCCGATGGAGTGGTCCCCGCCGAGGACGACGGGCATCACGCCCTTCTGTACGACGTGCGCCATCGCCTGGCTGATCTGGTCGAAAGACTTCTCCAGATTGCCGGGAATCGTGAACACGTCGCCGATGTCGACCATGTTCAGCTGCTCACGCAGATCGACACCCATCTCATAGTTGTAGGTGCCAAAGAGGTTGGTGGAGCGTCGAATTCCCTGCGGACCGAACCGGGTGCCCGGCCGGTAGGTGGCACCCGCGTCGAGTGGGACGCCGAAGAACGCCACCTCGGCGTCGTCGACCTTGTTGACGTCCTCGATGAACGGACACTTCAGGAATGTCCCTCGTTCGCCCGCGAAGTGCGGCAGCTCCCCCCGCACGAACGTGGAGATCCGCCGGTCGGTGATCGTCGGCGCGGCCTCCAGCCCGAACGTCAGGCAGCGCTCGATCTCCTCGCGCTCCCGGCGGTCGGGCAGCGCGGCCTCGGCCTGCTGGGCCCACGCGCCTTCGCGGTTGAGCGGTTCAGATGATTCGTCATCGGCCATGGTGACTCCCCGAGCGCCGTCTTGTCGCTTGCCGGGTACGACGCACCTCGTCCGGGGAACCGGTCTGCGGCTCCTGGTTTCCTATCTTGGCAGCGATCGGCGAACCCGCCACTTGAAAATGCAACGAGTCGTTAACACGGCCCGCAACCCGTCGTAACGGTTCGGGGTTTTTCTGGCGGGCGACCCACATTGGTGTTGTGGGGCGCGTCTAGGGTTCCGCCGGTTCTCACCGGGTCTGGTCCGAGAGATGCAGGCGGTTCGGCGACGAGGCCGGCCGCTCCACGGCGGGACAAAAACCCGGGAGGCTCCGCAGCTCGCAAGGAGGCTCCCATGATTCTTCTCGGCGTTGGAATCAGCATCGCGGTCGTCGTTCTCGTCGGCTTCCTGGTTTCGAAACGAATAGCAGGCGACAGCGCCAATTTCCTTGTCGGCGGCCGCATGCTGCCGCTGATGTTGGTCGGCGGTGCGTTGATGGGCTCGGCCGTCGACACCAATGCCACCCTCGGCAACACCGACCTGGCGGCCGAGTTCGGCTTCTGGGCGGGTGCGTGCCTGCCGCTCGGGCTGGCGCTGTGTCTGTTCCTGACGGGGGTGTTCTTCGCCAAGCCGATGAACCGAATGGGGCTGACGTCGTTCCCCGACTACTACCGACTGCGGTTCGGCAGGAAGGTCGAAGCGGTGGCATCCCTGATGCTCATCGTCGGCTTCTGCCTTCTGGTCGCGGGAAACCTGGTGGCGGGCGGCTTCCTGTTCAACTACTTCCTCGGCATCCCGTACTGGCTCGGCGCCGTCATCATCGCGATCCTGGCCGTCGCTTACACCGGCACCGGCGGTTTGATCGCCGATGCGTACACCGCGATCATCCAGATGGCGCTCGTTCTCATCGGCGCTGTCGGTCTGCTGATCTGGATGGCCGTCACGCACGGTATTGCGATCGCTGACGGGATGGGCCCGCTGGGTCTGGGTCAGATGACCGATCCCGCACAGGGCGCCACCATCAACTGGGCGACCCTGATCGCGCTCGGCATCGGCGACATCGTCGCGATCGACTTCATGCAGCGGATCTTCGCCGCGAAATCACCGGAGACCGCCCGCAGGGCCTGCTTCGGCGCGGCGACCGGCGTGGTGGCGATCTGCGTGCCGTTCGGCATCGTGGTGCTGTCGGCGCAGGCGTTCATGCCCGAAGAGCTCGACGGCCCAATCCTTTTCGAGCTACTCGACCGCTACGCGCCCCTGGCGCTGACCATCGTCGTGCTCTGCGGTCTCGTCGGCGCATCGATGAGCACCGCCAACGGTGCGATCCTGGCCATCTCGAATGTCTCGGTGCGCAACCTGGGCGGCGTGCGGCGCGTGCACGTGGCGGGGCAACGGGATCCGCTGCTGTGGGCGACCCGGATCGCGATGGTTCCTGCCACGCTCGTCGCGATCCTGATCGCGATCTACGTCAAGCAGACCGGGATCCTGCTCACCCTCGCCTTCGATCTTCTGCTGGCCTGCCTGGTGGTGCCGTTCATCCTTGGGCTGGTGTGGCGCAAGGGGACGGCGGTCGCGGCACTCGTGTCGATCGTCGTCGGGTTGACCGTGCGCCTCGTGCTGTTCGCGATGACGCCGACGATGTACGGCCTTGACAACACGATCCTCTACGTTCCCAACGGCGTGATCGACGCATCGTTCGACGGCTGGCCGACCTTCATTGCCTTCGCCTCCTCGCTGATCACTTATGTGGCAATCGCTCTCGTCACGCCGCCCGCACCGATCCGCGGGCTGGACATCCAGGTCGCCCAGGATGTCGACGACGCACTAGACGAGGTGGATGTCGACGAGCCGGAGTCGGACTTGGTCAAAGCCGATGCGGGGCAACAGTAGCCCACGGCACCGTGAGGACGCCGTCGCGCATGCGGCGGCGGGGCGGTTCGACCGGCCAGCCGTCGTCCCGCAACGTGTTCAGCATCGCGCGCCAGCGCTCCCGCGGTCCGAACACCCCGTGGCCTGCGACGCTGGCCCACGCGTGATCGGCCGCGGCGAGCAGCGTATGGATCGGCTGGCCCGAAACATTGTGGTGGATCAGGACTTTCGGTAGCCGCTCGGCGAGGTCTGACGGGCGGTCGATGGCGAACGGGTCGCAGGCCAGTGTCAGGCTGACCGGTCCATGGCCGTCGAGCAGCACCCAGCCGCATCGCCTGCCGATCTCGTCGCAGGTGCCGTCGACGATCAGGCCGCCGGGCGCCAGTCGCGTCCTCATCAGCGACCAGGCCTCGTCGACGGCGTCCTCCGGGTACTGCCTCAGCACGTTGAACGCCCGTACCAGCACCGGGCGGTGGCCGGCCAGCTCGAAGCCGCCGAGACCGAACTCGACGGCGCCGCTCACGGTTGCGCGGGCGGCCCGGACGCGCTCCGGATCGATCTCCAAGCCGATCACCCGCACGTCGGTGCGCACCGAGTGCAACCGGCTGGCCAACTCGAGGGTGGTCACCGGCAGCGCGCCGTAACCGAGATCGATCACCAGCGGCTCGGTGGCCGACTGCAGTGCGGTGCGGACCCGCGGTGAGTGCACGAGCCAGCGGTCGCAGCGACGCAGCCGGTTGTGACCGGTCGTGCCCCGCGTCAGCTGTCCGACCGGGGCGACCATGAAATGAATTTTAGGGCGTCGAGTGCCGTTTCCTCTCATCCGCGCGGCGCGGCGCGGACGGTGCCTGCGGGTCGGTCCCTCCGCGAGCGCACACCCTTGTACGGTTAGCGGCCGCAGATTCGTACAAGGGTGAGCGCTCGGCCCCTCGAATCGCTAGTGGCGCTTGGCGATCCAGTCGGCGGTGAACGCCTCCTCGGCGTCGAACAGCTGCTTGATGTGGTGCAGGATCAAATCCTCGAGTGCACCGCCGACGAGTGGGATGAACACCTTGCAGACGCTGACGAGCCGCAGCTCGCTGCCCGCGTCGGCTTCGGAGAGGAAGTACTTGCCGCCGAAGTGGCCCGGCCCGTGCGGGATGCTGGCGCGGTAAGCTACCGTTTCCCCGCTTGCCGTCGTGGTCGTACGGGTCGAAGTGCTGCTCGCGCGTGATGATCATGTCGGCGGGCATCACGGCGCGCGCGATCGGCGGCAGATACATGCGCGGCAGATTCTGCTTGAAGACGATGTCAGTGCCCGACCCGTTCGACTCGAATTTCGTGATCTCGGACTGCGGGGTCAGGAACCGGTAGGCGTCCATCAGGGTTTCCCAGTAGTCGCGGCTGGTGAAGTCGGAGTAGATCTTCTCGGCGGGCGCGCCGAAGACGATGCGGTAATCCATCCGACGCGCCATAAACCCAGGTTACCGGCAGGTTACGGGTTCTCCTTGATCCACGCCGTGGTGAACCGCTGCTCGGCGATGAGCAGCTCGACGAGTTGGTTGCCGATGAAATTCTCGATCTTGCCGCCGACGAGCGGGATCCGCACCTCGACGGTCGCGGTGAACTGGAGCCGCGAGCCGCCGTTGTCGATGGCCGCAAGAACCGCGGTGCCCGTCAGCGATACGGGTGCACCGGGGATGGCACCGTTCGCGGTGGCCGACGCCCTGCCGTCGCCGACCGGGCTCCACGCCTCCTCGCGCACGATCGCCAGGTCGCCGGGGTGGAACTGCGTCACGACGCCGGGCAGCCGGTCGCGACGCAGCACCTGCGTGGTGACCACGTCGATGCCGCCATCGCCGTCGACCCTCATCGAGTCCAGCGTCGCCTTGTCGGCGCCGGAGTCGGCCAACCGCTGCAGCCAATAGGTCTGATCGCGCAGTGCCCTGTGGACCTGTTCGACGGTGCCCTCGTACTCGGCGGCCATGTCGAATGAACGCGGCATAGCTGGCCAGGCTACCGTTACCGCCCGTGGTCAGTTCGCGCCTACGGGGTGTACCCGTCGCCGAGCAGGTGCCGCTCGCACCGCTGACCACCCTGCGCGTCGGCCCCGTCGCGAGCCGCGTGATCACCTGCGAGACGACCGAGGCGATCATCGCCGTCATCCGCGCCCTCGACGGCGGCACTGCCCCCCAAGGGCGCGTTCTGGTCTTGGCGGGCGGCTCAAACGTCGTGCTGGCCGACGAGATGCCCGACCTGACGGTGGTCCGGCTGGCCAACGCGGGCATTCACGTCGACGGCGACGTCGTGCGCGCCGAGGCGGGCGCGGTGTGGGACGACGTCGTCGTCACCGCGCTCGAGCACGGCCTCGGTGGTCTCGAATGCCTTTCCGGCATCCCCGGCTCGGCGGGCGCGACGCCCGTGCAGAACGTCGGCGCTTACGGGGCGGAGGTCTCCGACACGATCCGACGGGTCAGGCTGCTCGACCGCGCCACCGGCGAGGACCGCTGGGTTGACGGAAACGAGCTCGGATTCGGTTACCGGACAAGCATTCTCAAACACTCCGATGCCGCCATCGCGCTCGAGGTCGAGTTCGCGCTCGACGCAGGCGGCCGCAGCGCGCCGTTGCGCTACGGCGAACTGACGGCGGCGCTCGGCGTCGAGCCGGGTGCCCGCGCCGATCCGGCAGCGGTGCGCGACGCCGTGCTGGCGTTGCGCAGACGCAAGGGCATGGTGCTCGACGAGGCCGACCACGACACCTGGAGCGTCGGCTCGTTCTTCACCAACCCGATCGTCACGCCCGCGGAGTTCGACCGGATCCAGGGCCGCTCGGAGACGGCCGTCCCCAACTATCCGGCGCCGGACGGGGTGAAGCTGGCGGCGGGCTGGCTGGTCGAGCACGCCGGGTTCCACAAGGGCTATCCGGATGACGAAGCACCTGCCCGGCTGTCCACCAAGCACGCGCTTGCTGTGACCAATCGGGGCAAAGCGACGACGGCGGACGTGATTTCCCTGGCCAGACGGGTGCGCGACGGTGTCAAAGCGGAGTTCGGGATCGAACTCACGCCCGAGCCGATTCTGGTTGGAGCCTCTCTCTAGGTATCTTTGGAACACGTGACCCCCGCCAATCCATTGCCGTCGATTTCTCGGCGGCGAGCCCTGGCCGCATTGGCGGTCGGGGTGGTGGCTCCAGGGGCGCTCGCTGCCTGCGCTGGCAAGACGAAGGCGCCGTCCGAGGCCGCCGAGGCACCCTCTGCGCCGTCGCTGACCTACACCCCGGCCGATGCCGCCTCCGATGTGGTGCCGACCTCTTTAGTCCGGGTCGAGGTCTCCGACGGCTGGTTCCAGCGGGTCACCCTGACCAATGCCGAGGGCAGGGCCGTCGCGGGGGCGCTGAACCGCGAGCGCACCTCCTTCACCGTCACCGAACCGCTGGGCTACGGGCTCGACTACACCTGGGCGGGGTCGGTGGTGGGCCGCGACGGGAAAGCCGTCCCGTTGGCGGGCAAGTTCACGACCGTCGACCCGACGACTCAGGTCAACGGCCAGTTCCAGCTTGCCGACGGTCAGGTCGTCGGTGTCGCGGTGCCGGTGATCCTCCAGTTCGACGCGGCGATCGCCGACGAGGACAGGGCCACCGTGGAGAAGGCGCTGAAGGTGACCACCGATCCGCCGGTCGAGGGCGGCTGGGCGTGGCTGCCCGACGAGGTCGGCGGATCGCGGGTGCACTACCGCACCAAGGACTACTACCCGGCGGGCGCCACCGTGAACGTCGAGGCAAAGCTGTACGGGGTGAAGTTCGGTGACGACGCCTACGGCGGCCAGGACATCTCGCTGAACTTCGCCATCGGGCGCCGCCAGGTCGTCAAGGCCGAAGCCTCGTCGCACCGCATCCAGGTGATCACCGACGAGGGCGTCATCATGGACTTCCCGTGCAGCTACGGCGAGGGTGACCTGCCGCGCAACATCACCCGCAGCGGCACCCACGTGGTCAGCGAGAAGTACGAGGACTTCTACATGTCCAACCCGGCCGCCGGCTACAGCAACGTGCACGAGCGCTTCGCGGTGCGCATCTCCAACAACGGCGAGTTCATCCACTGCAACCCCAACAGCATTGCGTCGCAGGGCAACACCAACGTCACCAACGGCTGCATCAATCTGAACCTCGAGAACGCCCAGCAGTACTTCGGCAGTGCCATCTACGGCGATCCGGTCGAGGTGACCGGGACCTCGATCGAGCTGTCCTACGCCGACGGCGACATCTGGGACTGGGCCGTGTCGTGGGATGAGTGGGTGGCGATGTCGGCTCTGTCGTCGCAGGCGTCGCCGTCGGGAATCCCGAGCACCGCGCCCGCGACACCGTCGGGTGCGCCGCAGCCGGTCAACGGCAGGCCCGGCGGCTAGCTCAGCCGTTGACGTTCGGCCTCAACCTCTCGGTCATCTTCTTGATCGTGCCATTGATCTTCTTGACGACGTCCCTCACCGGTTTGTTCGGCTCTTCGGCGATGGACCGGTTTGGATTGGCAACCGGGTTCCCGTCGTCATCCTGGTAGTGGGTCGTCGTGGTGCCCACGGTGCGGGTACCGCCGGGCTCACCGCCGTCGTAACCGGCGTCCACGATCGGTCGCAACACGTTGTCGAGTTGATCCACGAGCTTGTTGACGGCCACGTCGCCCTGATCGTCGGCGACCGCTGTGCCGAACTCCCGAACTCCGCGCGTCAGCGGCAGGTTCTTCTGCTTGATCAAGTTGTGCTGGTAGTAGGCCACCGCCTGGTCGGAAACCTGGCCGGTATCGGAGACTTGGTACCACTCCTCGGCGTTGCTCACGACCCGATCCTCAGCGGCGGCCTGGTTAACGAGGTCTCGGGAATAGCTGGGGTGGTCGTATATCGCGCCCAGTGCCGCGTTGGCCCACGACAGGGGGTTCAGGTTGTCGGGGGAGTCGGCGATCAGATCGTATTCGATGGCGAACGTGACATAGGCCCCTTGACCGGGAGCGTGGGTCACCGGCGTGTATCCCGGGATGTTGACGACGTTCCACCGATCCAGCTTGGAGAGAAAGCCACCGTCGGGGTTGGTGGGGTCGCCGAAGGTGACGACGGTGATGTCCTTCGGGTCGAAGCCCCCGCCGATCAGAGCCTGCTTGGTCTTGGCCATGACCACCGCACCCTGGCTGACGCCGACGAGTGTGATGCCCTGCCCGTCGTCGTGGATGCGGATCAGCTGCCGTGCCGCGTCCACCCCCTCTTGCACCGATCGGTCGAGGGTTTTGTCGCCGATCAGCGGCGCGAGATCGCGGGGGTACTGAACGGTGTACGCAGGGGGCACGTGATTCTGCCCGAGGAACGCCTTCCACTCGGTCTCCGAAGTCTGGGAGGGCTGACCCGACTGCCGCGTCCCGGCTGCGTAGTAGTAGGTCGCTGCGTCGCCGGGAATCGCCGATCCCAAAGCCAGGGCTCCGGTTGCGCCCACAGCTATCGCGGCGTCACGGATTCTTTTCATCTGCTGATCTTGACCGAGACCGCCCTCTGACGCCTGCGTATTCGGTTACTCACCGTCGCGCCGGTTGAAGCGTGACCCAGTCGCTCCGGTGACCTGATCGCGCGGCCTGACCACGATCAGGTCGAGGTCGACGTGGGACGGCCTGCTGGCGACGAAGCCGATCACCTCGGCGATGTCCCCGGCCACCAACGGGGTGACGCCCTTGTAGACGGCGTCGGCGCGCTCCTCGTCGCCGCCGAACCGGCGCAGCGAGAAGTCCGTCTTGACCATGCCGGGCGCAACTTCGCTGAGCCGCACGGGTTTTCCGATCAACTCACTGCGCAACGTGCGGTGCAACACGCCCTGCGCGTGTTTGGCTGCGGTGTAGCCGGACCCGCCGTCATAGATCTCCAACGCCGCAATCGACGTCACCGTGATGATCAGCCCGTCGCCGGATTCGATGAGCTTGGGCAGCAGCGCGCGCGTCACGTGCAACGTCCCGAGCACGTTGGACTCCCACATCCACCGCCAGTTCTCGATGTCCGCGTCGGCCACCGGCTCCAGGCCGCGGGCGCCGCCTGCGTTGTTCACCAGCACGTCGACCCGGTCCAGGCTGTCGGCCAGCGCCGCGACGGCATCCTCGTCGGTGACGTCCGCGACGAAGGCGGTGCCGCCGATCTCCGCGGCCAGCTTCTCGATGGGCTCCTCGCGGCGCGCCACGCACACGACGTGAAAGCCCTGGGCGGCAAGCGTTCTGGCGGTCGCTTCACCAATGCCCGCGCTGGCACCGGTGACCACCGCGATCCGGCGGTCGGAGTCGGGTGTCGTCATGCGACCAACTCTACGAAATCGAGTAGTCGGCTACGCGTGTGCACCTCACCCAGGCAGGCGAAGGCTTTGTGCCGTCCCCCCACACTCCGAAAGGACATGAGATGAAGAACTACACCGTGCAGCAGGGCGACACCCTGTTCGGCATCGCCGCGCGCGAGTACGGCGACGGCGAGCTCTATCCGGTGATCGCCCGAATGAACAACCTCGCCAACCCCGACCTGATCCTGGTCGGCCAGGAGCTGCTGGTCCCCTATGTCACCTTCCGGCACCTGTGGACCACCGACGACACCCCTGCCGCCCGCGCGCAGATCACCCAGCACTACTACGGAACCCAAGACACGAAGATTCAGCTGATCTGGGAGGTCGCCAGCGGCGTTGCCCAGCAGCCGATCGAGCGCGGCGCCTGGCTGCTCATCCCCGAGCTGGGCGACGTCGGGCACCACACCGTCGTCGACGGTGAGAGCTTCGCGGGCCTCGCGGGCAGCTGGTACGGCGACGACCATCTCGCGATCGTCATCGCGTTCGCGAACGACATGGACCCGGGCACCGAGCCGACCCCCGGCACCGTTCTGATTCGGCCGGGCCTGAACTTCCGCCTGCACATCGCCGGTCACACCCTGGAGTCGGCATGCCGCTTCGTCTACGGCGACTCCGACCTCATTCCGACCTGGATGGGCGTGGTCGAGGCGGCGAACCACATCGGAAGGCCGCACAAGCTGTTCGCCGGCCAGACGGTGCACTTCCCCCGGTAGTGCCCGACGTCACTGGGCAGACGACTAGTTGGCTGTGCTAAGTTCACGGCGTGACCCGGAGTAGTCAGGCCATCGGCGCACGGCGCGCGTGTTGTTGTTGTCGCCGCGCAACCCGCCGCGCCTGACCCGAGTCGAGACAATCTCACTTGTCCTACTGAGTCGCCAGGTGTGGCACAACCCCACCAGCCGACTACTTGTTAAGGACATTCCGTGCGCACCACCGCTCTTCGCCAAGCCCCCACCGCACATACCAAGCGCGCCCTGCTGTCGCGCCATCACATCGTGGCGCCGTCGCTGCACGTCGCCGACGCCGCAGCCGCCTCGGTTTTCAACGCCGCCAGGTCGCGCGGCCCCATCGCCCGTGACGTCATCGCCAAGGTCACCCACCTGTCGATCGCCACGGTGAACCGTCAGGTCACCGCCCTGCTCGACGCTGGCGTGCTGCGCGAGCGCGCCGACCTCGCGGTGTCGGGTGCCATCGGCAGGCCGCGGGTGCCCGTCGAGGTCAACCACGAGCCCTTCCTGACGCTGGGTATCCACATCGGCGCACGGACCACGAGCATCGTGGCCGCCGACCTGTTCGGCCGCACGCTCGACGTCGTCGAGACGCCGACGCCACGCGGCGCGCAGGCGGCCGCGCTCGCGTCGCTGGCGGGCAGCGCGCGTCGCTACCTGAGCCGTTGGCACCGCCGCCGCCCGCTGTGGGTCGGCGTGGCCGCGGGCGGCGTCGTCGACAGCGCGGCGGGATATCTCGACCATCCGCGGCTGGGCTGGGTGGATGCGCCCGTCGGGCCCGTCATTGCAGAAACGCTCGGCCTGCCGGTGTCGGTCGCGTCGCACGTCGACGCCATGGCGGGCGCCGAGCTGCTGCTTGGCACGCGTCGGGCGTCGCATGCCGCGACGAGCCTGTACGTGTACGCCCGCGAGACCGTCGGCTACGCGTTGTCGATCGGCGGGAAGGTCCATTCGCCCGCCAGTGGTCCCGGCACCATCGCGGGCCTGCCCGCCCACTCGGATCTGCTCGGCGGCACCGGGCAGTTGGAGTCAACGGTCAGCGACGAGGCGGTGCTGATCGCCGCGCGCAAGCAACGGGTGATCCCCGCCGAGGGGCCCGCGTCCACCATGGCGGCCGTGCTGCGCGCGGCAAGGCAGGGCAACGAGCAGGCGCGCGACCTGCTTGCCGAGCGCGCGCGGGTGCTTGGCGAGGCAGTTGCGCTGTTGCGCGACATGCTCAACCCGGACGACCTGGTGGTCGGCGGCCAGGCGTTCACCGAGTATCCGGAGGGCATGAACCTGGTCGAGGCCGCGTACCGGGAGCGTTCGGTGCTGCCCGCGCGCGACATCCGGGTGACCTCGTTCGGCAACCGCGTGCAGGAGGCGGGCGCGGGCGTGGTCTCGCTCGGCGGTATCTACGCCGACCCGATCGGCGCGATGCGGCGGGTGCTCGCCCACAGGCCGGAAGCCACCGCCTGACTTCGGGGCTCGAGGTCGCAAACGAGCGTGCCGAGCACACGCGGAGTTGCCCGCCTCGCAGCGACATTGTCGCCCGAACTAAGACCGGCTAACCGCGCGCGACATTGTCGCCCGGAGCCGGGCAGCGCGAGACCATCCACATCCGACCGTTCGATGGCGGGTGACGCACATTTGATGTCGGTCTGATCTGGCACGGTCCGATCATGACGACAAGGCGACGTCTGCGTGGCTACCAACTGCGCTGCGTGCTCACACTTCACTTGTTTCAGCACGGCAAGGCCACCGTCGTCGATTTGATCGACATGCTCGATTACCACGGCTTCGACGTCGCAGGCCGACCGTCGAAGGCGGTATCGGATGCGTTGCGATGCGAGATGGCCCACGGCAGAGTTCGGCGACTGAGGCGCGGGCAATACGGACCCGCGTCGATGCCGCGTTCGACCGAGCACCGGATTCATCAGCGCGCACTCGCGCTGCGGGCGGAGGCGGCCGCTCTGTCGGCTGACTCGGACAAGGCGTTCTGGGACACCGTGCTCGGACTCGAACTCGGCGACGACCGGCCTTGAACACGGTGTAGACATGACTGTGTGCGCCTAGCGAGCGAACTGCCCCGGTCGAATGCCGCCGCCGTTGCGGCACCCAGAAGAGTTGCCGTGTTGTCCGTGCACACGTCTCCGCTGGCGCAGCCCGGTACCGGCGACGCGGGCGGCATGAACGTCTACGTCCTGCAGAGTGCTCTGCAGATGGCCCGCCGCGGCGTCGAGGTGGAGATCTTCACAAGGGCCACCTCGTCGGCCGACCCGCCGACGGTGCGGGTGGCGCCCGGCGTGCTGGTGCGCAACGTCGTCGCGGGCCCGTTCGAGGGCCTGGACAAATACGACCTGCCCACCCAGCTGTGCGCTTTCACCGCTGGCGTGTTGCGCGCCGAGGCCACCCACGAGCCGGGCTACTACGACATCGTCCACTCGCACTATTGGCTGTCGGGACAGGTCGGCTGGTTGGCGCGCGATCGGTGGGCGGTGCCGCTGGTGCACACCGCGCACACCCTCGCCGCGGTCAAGAACGCGGCGCTCGCCAACGGCGACGCACCCGAGCCGCCGCTTCGCGCGGTCGGTGAACAACAGGTCGTCGACGAAGCGGATCGCCTGATCGTCAACACCGAACACGAAGCGCAGCAACTGGTTTCGCTTCACCACGCCGACCCGGAGCGCATCGACGTCGTCCATCCAGGGGTGGACCTGGAGACCTTCACCCCCGGCGACAAGCGCACGGCGCGGGAGAAACTCGGACTGGCACCCGACGAGCTCATCCTCGCCTTCGTCGGACGCATCCAGCCGCTGAAGGCGCCCGACGTGTTGCTGCGCGCGGCGGCCAGGCTCACAGTGGGTTTCCCGAAAGTGCGGGTGCTGGTGGCAGGCGGCCCGTCCGGCACCGGCCTCGCGGCGCCCGACACACTGGTTCGGCTCGCCGGAGAACTGGGTATCTCCGACCGGGTGACGTTCCTCCCGCCGCAATCACGCGAACAACTCGTCGACGTGTACCGCGCCGCCGACCTCGTCGCGGTGCCGAGCTATTCCGAGTCGTTCGGCCTCGTCGCCGTCGAAGCCCAGGCCTGCGGCACACCGGTGGTGGCCGCCGCCGTCGGTGGCCTGCCTGTCGCGGTGCGCGACGGCGTCACCGGCACGCTGGTCGGAAGCCACGACGTCGACGACTGGGCGCAGGCCATCGCCGGCCTGGCCGACCGCGGGCCCGAGACGATGCGCAGCGCGGCCGTCGAGCACGCCGCCACCTTCTCGTGGGCGCACACCGTCGACGGACTGCTGGCCAGCTACGGGCGGGCGATCAGCGACTACCGTTCGCGCCATCAGCGTCGCGACGCCACCGCGCGCCGCACGGGACGGCGGTTCTCGATGCGCAGGGGCGTGCGGGCGTGAGCGACGGCGAGCGCGCTGCGCAGGTCATCGAGGACGCCTGCAAGGAGAACGACCTGGTCTGCACGCGTCACAAGGGCGTGCGCGGCGGCCTGCCCGGCATCATCGTCGAACTGCCCGGCGAGCGGCGGCTGAAGACCAACACGATCCTGTCCATCGGCGAGCATTCGGTGCGCGTCGAGGCGTTCGTCTGCCGCAAGCCCGACGAGAACCACGAGGGCGTGTACCGGTTCCTGCTCAAGCGCAACCGCAGGCTCTACGGCGTCGCCTACACCCTCGACAACGTCGGAGACATCTACCTCGTCGGCCGGATGTCGTTGCATTCCGTCACTCCCGACGAGATAGACCGGATACTCGGCCAGGTGCTCGAGGCCGTCGACAACGACTTCAACACGTTGCTGGAGTTGGGCTTTCGCTCGTCGATCCAGAAGGAGTGGGAGTGGCGGGTGTCGCGCGGCGAGTCGCTGAAGAACCTGCAGGCGTTCGAGCATCTCATCGACGACGGATGGGACGACGGGAACAACGGAGCCGACTCGACGGCCTCGGGATAGTCTCTCTGCCATGGGAGATTCCACGCTGATCCTGCTGCGCCACGGCGAAAGCGAGTGGAACGCGCTGAACCTGTTCACCGGATGGGTCGACGTCGACCTCACCGAAAAGGGCAGGACCGAAGCCATCCGAGCCGGCGAGCTGATCAAGGAGCTGGAACGCCAGCCCGACGTTCTGTATACGTCTCTGCTGCGGCGGGCGATCACCACCGCGAACCTGGCGCTGGACAAGGCGGACCGGCACTGGATACCCGTGCACCGCGACTGGCGGCTCAACGAGCGCCACTACGGCGCGCTGCAGGGCTTGAACAAGGCGGAAACCAAGGAGAAATACGGCGAGGAGCAGTTCATGGCCTGGCGGCGCAGCTATGACACGCCACCGCCGCCGATCGAGTCCGACAGCGAGTACAGCCAGGACGCCGACCCGCGCTACGCCGATATCGCGGGCGGACCGCCGAAGACCGAATGCCTGAAAGACGTGGTCGCCCGGTTCGTGCCGTATTTCACCGAGACGATCGTGCCCGACCTGCAGGCGGGCAAGACGGTGCTGATCGCCGCGCACGGAAATTCGCTGCGGGCCCTGGTCAAGTACCTCGACGGGATGTCCGACGAGGACGTGGTCGCCCTGAACATCCCGACCGGCATCCCGCTGCGCTACGACCTCGACGGCGATCTGCGCCCGAAGGTCGTCGGCGGCACCTACCTGGACCCGGAGGCTGCGGCGGCGGGCGCTGCGGCAGTTGCGAGCCAGGGGGCGAAATAGTCGACCGAACGGCAGTTATGGGCAAACACTGGGTAAACGCCAACCGAACACCTGCGTTTGGCTGTGTGACTTGTACCGTTTTGGCCGCACGCTGCTGGGATGACGTTCACCAGTTTCGTACGATTTGCTCGTGAGTGTGGTATCCGCACTGCTGCTGACGGCGGTCGTGGCACTGTTCGCGTTGGTGATCGGTGTCGGGGTCGGAGCGGGCCTGGTGCCGAGGATCGCCGAGCGCAGGCAGCGGCGGGCGGTCGAGGAGTCCGGAATCACCGTCTCGGAGATGCTTGCCCACATCGTGTCGCTATCGCCGGTGGGCATCGTCGTGGTCGACACCTACCGTGACGTCGTCTATTCCAACGACCGGGCAAGGGAACTGGGTCTGGTGCGCGACCGCCTCCTCGACGACCGCGCCTGGCTGGCTGCGCAGCGCACCCTGGCCACCGGCGACGACGTCGAGGTCGACCTCTCCCCGCGCAGGCGGGCACAGCCCGGCCGGTCCGGGCTGTCCGTGCGCGGCCACGTCCGATTGCTGACCGAGGAGGACCGCCGGTTCGCGGTCGTGTACGTCGACGACCAGTCCGAGCACGCGCGAATGGAAGCCACCCGTCGCGACTTCGTCGCCAATGTCAGCCACGAGCTCAAGACGCCGGTCGGGGCGATGGGGGTGCTCGCCGAGGCGCTGCTTGCCTCCGCGGACGACCCGGAGAACGTGCACAGGTTCGCCGAGAAGATGGTCGCCGAGTCGAAGCGGCTGGCCAACATGGTCGGCGAGCTCATCGAGCTGTCCCGGTTGCAGGGCGCAGAGCCGCTGCCCGATCTCGAGGCCGTAGACGTCGACACCGTTGTCGCAGAGGCGCTTTCGCGGTACAAGGTGGTCGCGGACAACGCCGACATCGCCATCACCACCGACGCGCCGACCGGCTACAAGGTGCTCGGCGACCAGCCCCTTCTGGTAACTGCGTTGGCCAACCTGGTGTCCAACGCAATCGCATACTCACCCAACGGATCTCCGGTGTCCATCAGCCGCAGGCGCCGGGGCGACAACATCGAGATCGCCGTCACCGATCGGGGAATCGGCATCGCCGCCGCCGATCAGGAGCGGGTGTTCGAACGGTTCTTCCGTGTGGACAAGGCCAGATCACGAGCGACAGGAGGCACCGGCCTCGGCCTCGCGATCGTCAAACATGTTGCAGCCAATCACAACGGATCAATCCGGCTGTGGAGTCAGCCGGGCACGGGATCGACGTTCACGCTGTCGATCCCGGCCTATCCGGACCACGCAAGTGAGTCGGACGAATGAGAGGAACATAACGTCCATGACCACCGTGTTGATCGTCGAGGACGAGGAGTCCCTAGCCGATCCCTTGGCGTTCCTACTGCGCAAGGAGGGCTTCGAGGCCACCGTCGTGGCCGACGGGCCCTCGGCGCTCGCCGAGTTCGAACGAGCAGGCGCCGACATCGTGCTGCTCGACCTGATGCTGCCCGGGATGAGCGGAACCGACGTCTGCAAACAGTTGCGGTCGCGGTCCAGCGTGCCGGTCATCATGGTGACCGCGCGCGACAGCGAGATCGACAAGGTGGTCGGGCTCGAGCTCGGCGCCGACGACTACGTCACCAAGCCGTACTCGGCGCGAGAGCTGATCGCGCGGATCAGGGCGGTGCTGCGCCGCGGCGCCGATCCCGACGACTCCGGAATCGGTGACGGCGTGCTGGAGGCGGGTCCGGTGCGGATGGACGTCGAGCGCCACGTCGTGTCGGTCAACGGTGAGGCGATCACGCTGCCGCTCAAGGAGTTCGACTTGCTCGAGTACCTGATGCGCAACAGCGGACGGGTGCTCACCCGCGGACAGCTCATCGACCGGGTGTGGGGCGCGGACTACGTCGGAGACACCAAGACCCTCGACGTCCACGTCAAGCGGCTGCGGTCCAAGATCGAATCCGACCCCGCCAACCCGGTGCACCTGGTGACGGTGCGGGGACTGGGCTACAAGCTGGAGGGCTGACGCCGCTACTCGGCGGCTCGGGTGGCGGGGTGCACGGCGATCAGCCCTAAACTGCTGCGCCGCTTGCACATTGCCGCGAGCTCCGCATACGCCTTTTCGCCGAGCAGTTCGGTGAGCTCGGGGCCGTAGGACTGCCAGACCTGCTTCGACCCGACATGTGCGTTGGGGTCGCCGGTGCAGTACCAATGCAGGTCGGCTCCGCCCTCGCCCCAGCCGCGCCGGTCGTACTCGGTGACGACGGTCTTGAGGACTTCGGTGCCGTCGGGCAGCGTCACCCACTCCTGGGTTCGCCGGATCGGCAACTGCCAGCACACGTCGGGCTTCATCTCCAACGGCTCGACACCGAGCTTGAGCGCCTTGGTGTGCAGCGCACAGCCGACGCCCGCCTTGAAGCCGGGCCGGTTCAGGAAAATGCAGGCGCCCTTGTACTTTCGGGTGCGCAGGTTGGGCTTGTCGTCGTAGGAGTCCATCTCGAGATAGCCCTTGCCGCCCAAGCCTTTTTCCCGGAACTGCCAGTCGTCGTCCGTCAGCAGCTTGACGGCGGCGTCCAAGCGCTTCTTGTCGTCCTTGTCGGACAGGAATGCGCCGTGCGAGCAACAGCCGTCGTCGGGCCGTCCTTCGACGGTGCCCTTGCAGGCCGGCGTGCCGAACACGCACGTCCACCGCGACAGCAGCCACGTCATATCGGCCGCGATCAGATGTTCGGGATTGTCCGGGTCGTAGAACTCCACCCATTCACGGGCGAAATCCAGCTCGACCTCGCCGGGATGTTCTGACGTCACAGCATTAAACGCTAGCGCTCAATCCTGTCGAACGCGAAGTAGCCACGGCCGTCGGCACATGACATTTCGGTGATCATGATTCGCGGGCGACCTGTGAAATCGATGTCGGCTGCGCCACACCGCGGTGCGCGCACGATGTTCACTCGCCGACCGGATAGGTTGAATGCGTGCGACTGGGTGTGCTCGACGTGGGCAGCAACACCGTCCACCTGTTGGTGGTGGACGCCCGCCGCGGCGGCCATCCGACGCCGATGAGTTCCACCAAGGCGTCGCTGCGGCTCGCCGAGGCCATCGATTCGTCGGGCAAGTTGACCCGCAAGGGCGCCGACAAGCTGATCGATACCATCGACGAGTTCTCCAAGATCGCCGCCAGCTCGGGCTGTGCAGAGTTGATGGCGTTCGCGACCTCTGCGGTGCGGGACGCGAAGAACTCCGAGGACGTGCTCGCCCGCGTGCTTGCCGAGACCGGGGTGGCGTTGCAGGTGCTCAGCGGCGTCGACGAGTCGCGGCTCACCTTCCTCGCGGTGCGCCGCTGGTATGGCTGGAGCGCGGGTCGCATCATCAACATCGACATCGGCGGCGGTTCGCTCGAACTGTCCAACGGGGTCGACGAGGAGCCCGAGGTGGCGCTGTCGCTGCCCTTCGGCGCGGGCCGGTTGACCAGGGAGTGGCTGCCCGACGATCCGCCGGGCCGCAGGCGCGTCGGGATGCTGCGGGACTGGTTGGCCACCGAGCTGGCCGATGCCGGCGCCGAGATGCTCAAGGCGGGCAACCCGGACCTCGCGGTCGCCACCTCCAAGACCTTCCGCTCGCTTGCGCGACTCACCGGAGCCGCGCCTTCGGGGGAAGGACCGCGCGTGAAGAGGACACTGACAGCTACCGGCCTTAGGCAGCTCATAGCTTTCATCTCTAGGATGACCGCTGCTGACCGAGCAGAGTTGGAAGGGGTGAGTGCCGAACGGGCGCCACAGATCGTGGCCGGAGCTTTGGTTGCGGAGGCGAGCATGAAAGCGCTGGCGATAGATACCGTGGACATCTGCCCGTGGGCCTTGCGAGAAGGCCTGATTCTGCGGAAACTCGACAGCGAGGCCGACGGAACCGCACTGGTCGAAACTGCTGTACGCGACGCGGACCGACGCCCCGCTAAGCCCAGAGGCAACACACGATGACAGGACCAGAAGACAGCTACAGCAGCACGAGGCCGATATCGGTCGCGGAGTTGCTGGCAAAGAACGGCACGATCGGAGCACCGCCGGTCGGCGGCAGGCGCAGGCGCAGGCGCGGCAACACCGAGGCCGTCACGGTCGCCGAGCTGACCGGTGAGATCCCGATCGTCACCGACGACACCCACGCCGATCTCCGCGACAGAGCTGCCGACCCCGCCACCGACGAGCTCGAAGAGGTCCGTGACGACTACACCGGTCCGCAGCCGAGCAATGGCGTCGTCGAGCACGTCGAATCCGACGACGACGTCGCCGAAATCTCCGAAGAAGCCGCGCTGACCGAAACGGCGCTGACCGAAACGGCGCTGACCGAAGCCGCGCTGACCGAAGCCGAGCTGACCGAAACGGCGCTGACCGAAGCCGAGCTAACCGAAGAGGAAGTCGACTACGCCGCACACATCGAGGAGCGCGACGCCGAGCCGCTGCTCTTCGAGCCGCCGCCGCGACGACCCCACTACGCCCACGCCCAGCGCCGCTATCCCAGCGGCGGGTTCACCGTCGGCGCCGAGGACATGAGCCCCGACCCGGTCGACGTCGACGACGACGACGCGGTCGACGCCGTCGCCTCCGATCTCGGTCTCACCAGGCCCGCGATGGCCGCCGCGACCGCGCCCGAGACCGACGACGACGCCGACGAGCTGCCGTCGTACCTGCGCTCGTCGGCTGGCACGCTGTTCAGCGGCGAGACGGTCGCCGACGACATCGCCCGCCGGGGCGGCGCGCGCCTGGACAACCTCGAGTTCGGCGACGAACACGACGAGCACGACGAGGACGAAGACGATTTCGACGTCGACGAATCCTCGACGATGTCGTCGTTCGCGCGCGGCGCCCTCGTCGTCGGCCAGTGCATCTTGGCGGTGCTCTTCGGTGCGGGCCTGTTCATCGCGTTCGATCAGCTCTGGAAGTGGAACAACATCGTCGCTCTCGTGTTGTCCGTGCTGGTCATCCTCGGCTTGGTGGTCGGCGTACGGGTGGTGCGCAAGACCGAGGACATCGGCAGCACACTGATTGCGGTGGCGGTAGGCGCGTTGGTCACGCTGGGGCCGTTGGCGCTCCTGCAATCGGGATAGCCGCCTCAACAGCACCGTGCGCCCCGCCATCAAGGTCGGTCTTTCGACGGCCTCGGTCTATCCGTTGAGGACCGAGGCCGCTTTCGAGTACGCCGCCAAGCTCGGCTACGACGGCGTTGAGCTGATGGTCTGGGCCGAGACGGTCAGCCAGGACGTCGACGCCATCGAGAAGATGTCCGAAAAGTATTCGATGCCGGTGCTGTCGGTGCACGCGCCGTGCCTGCTGATCTCGCAGCGGGTGTGGGGCGCCAACCCGATCCCGAAGCTGGAGCGCAGCGTGCGCGCCGCCGAACAGCTGGGCGCACAGACGGTCGTCGTGCATCCGCCGTTTCGGTGGCAGCGCCGCTACGCCGAGGGGTTCTCCGACCAGGTCGCCGAGCTCGAGGCGGGCAGCGACGTGATGGTGGCGGTGGAGAACATGTTCCCGTTCCGCGCCGACCGGTTTTTCGGCGCGGGGCAGACGTCGATCGAGCGGATGCGCAAGCGCGGAGGCAGGCCGGGACCGGGTATCTCGGCGTTCGCGCCGTCCTATGACCCACTGGACGGTGGCCACGCCCACTACACGCTCGACCTGTCGCACACCGCGACGGCAGGCACCGACGCGGTCGACATGGCCCGCCGGATGGGCGACGGGCTTGTGCACCTGCACCTGTGCGACGGCAGCGGCGCGTCGACCGACGAGCACCTGGTGCCGGGCCACGGCACCCAGCCGACGGTGGAAGTCTGCGAAATGCTTGCGGGCAGCGAATTCTCCGGCCACGTGATCCTCGAGGTCACCACCTCGGGCGCGAGGACGGCCGCCGAGCGCGAGGCCCTGCTCAACGAATCGCTCCAGTTCGCCCGCAAGCACCTGCTGCGCTGACCGAGAAGGACACCCGTGTCTGGATCCACCCTGTTCACCGATGCGATGGCGCTCACGCCCGCGGGCGACGGCCATTACGACGGTGAGCTGAACGAGCACTGGACGATCGGCCCGAGGGGTTCCGGCCCGAAGGTGCACGGCGGCGCGATGCTGGCGCTGTGTGCGAATGCGGCCCGACTGGAGCACGGGGTGGAATCGGCGTGGCCGGTCGCGATCTCCGGGAATTACCTGTGGGCACCGGATCCCGGGCCGATGCGCGTCTCGACGACGGTGCGCAAGCGTGGCCGCCGGGTGAGTTTGATCGACGTCGAGCTGACGCAGGGGGACCGCACTGCGGTGCGCGCGGCGGTGACGATGGGCGAGCCCGAACATCACGTCCCGCCGCTGTCCCCTAGCTCCGCTGGGGGCCCATCCGGTTTCAACCCGGTGGTGCCGCTGATGCCGCCGGAGCCACCGCCGGGACTGGAACCGATCGGTCCCGGTCATCCGATGGCCGCCGTCGTCAACCTGGCCCACGGCTGCGATATCCGGCCCTCGTTGACGACGTTGCAGCCGCGCACCGACGGCGGGCCGCCGGTGATCGAGTACTGGGTCCGGCCAAAGGGCGTGGCGCCCGACCCCCTGTTCGCACTGCTGTGCGGCGACGTGTCGGCTCCGGTCACGTTCGGCGTCAACCGATTCGGCTGGGCGCCCACCGTGCAGCTGACGGCCTTTCTGCGCACGCTGCCCGCCGACGGCTGGCTGCGGATCGTGTGTACGACGGTGCAGATCGGCCAGGACTGGTTCGACGAGGACCACATCGTCGTCGACTGCGAAGGCCACATCGTCGTGCAGAGCCGGCAACTGGCGATGGTGCCGCCCCCGCAGTAACCGAAGGCGGCGTCTGCAATGCTTTGACCGTGGCAAGGATCGCGATCATCGGCGGCGGAAGCATCGGCGAGGCTCTACTGGCCGGGCTCATCCGCGCGGGCAGGCAGGTCAAGGACCTGGTGGTGGCCGAGAAGAACTCAGAGCGCGCGAAGTACCTGTCCGAGACGTACTCGGTGCTGGTCACCACGGTGGCCGACGCGGCGGAGAACGCCTCGTTCGTCATCGTTGCCGTCAAGCCCACCGATGTGACATTCGTCGTCGATGAGATCGCCGAGGCCGCCGCGCACGCCGAAAGCGAAAGCGTGGAGCAGGTTTTCGTGACCGTGGCAGCGGGTGTCACCACCGAGTTCTACGAGTCGAAGCTGCCTGCCGGAGCACCGGTCATCCGGGTGATGCCCAACGCGCCCGTCGTCGTCGGCGGCGGTGTCAGCGCGTTGGCGCCCGGCCGGTTCGCGACCGCCGACCAGCTCAAGGAGGCGTCGGGGATCTTCGACGCGGTCGGCGGGGTACTGACCGTGGCGGAATCACAGATGGACGCCGTCACGGCGCTGTCGGGTTCCGGCCCGGCGTACTTCTTCCTGGTCGTCGAGGCCTTGGTGGACGCGGGCGTCGCGGCGGGTCTGACGAGGCCGGTTGCCACCGATCTGGTGGTGCAGACCATGGCCGGATCGGCCGCAATGCTGCTGGAGCGTCTCGATGCCGTGCAATCCGCCAGTGACTCGGCGATGGGCACCGGAATGGACACCACGGCGGCCCAACTGCGGGCCACGGTCACTTCTCCGGGCGGCACAACCGCCGCTGGTCTGCGAGAACTCGAAAAGGGCGGGTTGCGCGCCGCGCTGGCAGACGCTGTCGAGGCCGCAAAACGGCAATCTTCGCAGCTCGGAATCACATCCAGGTAATTCAACGAATTTCAATCGATTAGCCCACACCCGTCGCAATAACCCCAATAACCCCGCTATTCTCCTCGTGTAAGCGCGGGGTCGTACCCAGCGGTGGGGAAGCCGCTGGAACAGCCCGTGCCTGAAGGATTGGGTTGCGATGACGTCTATGAACGGGCCATCGGGGCGGGATTCGGCGAGCGGGAAGCACGCGCGTGACGCGGCTCCCGATCAGCCTCCGCGGGCTCAATTTCTCACCGTCGCGGAAGTGGCCAGCCTCATGCGGGTCAGCAAGATGACGGTCTACCGCCTGGTGCACAACGGCGAGCTACCTGCGGTGCGGGTCGGCCGGTCGTTCCGCGTGCACGCCAAGGCGGTGCACGACTTGCTGGAGACCTCGTACTTCGACGCCGGCTGATCGATCGTCGGTTTTTCTCCGCAACACCCTGCCCGGTAAAGTGTGCGGGTCGAGCCAAGTGGCGCGTATGCACGTCTAAAACATCTAGGTAGCGGAGTTCATGGGTTCAGTCATCAAGAAGCGGCGCAAGCGCATGTCGAAGAAGAAGCACCGCAAGCTGCTTCGTCGCACCCGAGTCCAGCGCAGAAAACTCGGCAAGTAGTTTTACGGCTCCGTCGATAGGCTGAACCGGATGGATTCGCAAGATCGCTCCGGTGGCCGTAACCCGGGGCAAGACGATGACACCCTGCACTACCCCAAGGTCGTGCTGGTCACCGGCGCCTGCCGGTTCCTCGGCGGGTACCTGACCGCGCGGCTCGCGCAGAACCCCCTGATCAACCACGTCATCGCTGTGGACGCGATCGCGCCGAGCAAGGATCTGCTGCGCCGGATGGGCCGTGCGGAATTCGTCCGCGCCGACATCCGCAACCCGTTCATCGCCAAGGTCATCCGTAACGGCGACGTCGACACCGTGGTGCACGCCGCCGCGGCGTCCTACGCGCCGCGCTCCGGCGGCAGGGCGGCGTTGAAGGAGCTCAACGTGATGGGCGCGATCCAGCTCTTCGCGGCGTGCCAGAAGGCGCCAGCGGTGCGACGCGTCATCCTCAAGTCGACGTCCGAGGTGTACGGCTCGAGCGCAACCGACCCGGTGCTGTTCACCGAGGACACCAGCAGCAGGCGACCGCCCGGCGAGGGCTTCGCCCGCGACAGCATCGACATCGAAGGCTATGCGCGCGGCCTGGCGCGGCGCAGACCGGACATCACGCTGACCATCCTGCGGCTTGCCAACATGATCGGCCCGGCCATGGACACCGCCTTGTCGCGCTACCTCTCCGCACCCGTGGTGCCCACGATCGTCGGCCGCGACCCCCGGCTGCAATTGCTGCACGAGCAGGACGCTCTTGGCGCGCTGGAGCGCGCGACCATGGCAGGCAAATCGGGCACGTTCAACGTCGGCGCGCCCGGAATCATCATGATGTCTCAGGCCATCCGGCGCGCGGGCCGGGTCGCCTTGCCGGTGCCGAGGTTTGCGCTTTCCGCTGCGGATTCGCTGTGGCGCGCAACTCGCTACACTGAGGTGGATCGCGAGCAGTTGGACTATCTGAGCTATGGCCGAGTCATGGACACCACTCGGATGCGCAATGACTTAGGCTATAGCCCAAAGTGGACCACGACGGAAGCTTTTGACGATTACGTACGTGGTCGTGGATTGACTCCGATCGTTGACCCGCGATGGGTACGCTCAATGGAGAGTCGCGCCGTATCGGCGGCGCAACGTTGGGGACGTTGAACAATGGCTCTTAATCGGGTGGGGAGAAGGTAACGACGTGGCGGGCGAATCCAAAGCCAAAGTGATTCCGCTGCACTCGAATACGCCAGGCCGCGCAGCGGCGCGCCGCCGCGCGTGGCGATGACAGACGCCGACATCCCTCCCTGCTGAGCGACCCGGCAGGCCGCGCGTCGGCCGAGCAGATCGCGGCAGTGGTACGCGAGATCGACGACCGCCGTTCCGCGGCGTCGGGTAGCGCTCCCGCCGAGGAGACGCCGAACGAACTCGCCAAGCGGATTGCCGCGGTTGCTGAATTTGTTCGCAAGCGAATGATGGGCGATTACACCGTCGACGAATTCGGCTTCGATCAACACCTCAATGATTCGGTGTTCTTGCCTTTGCTGAGAGTTTTTTTCAACTCGTGGTTCCGCGTCGAGGTCAGCGGCATCGAGAACCTGCCGATGGACGGCGCCGCGCTCATCGTCGCCAACCACGCGGGCGTGTTGCCGTTCGACGGGCTGATGGCGTCGGTGGCCGTTCACGACAAGCATCCCGCGCACAGGGACCTGCGGCTGCTCGCCGCCGACATGGTGTTCAACATGCCGGTGATGGGGCAGGCGGCCCGCAAGGCAGGCCACACCATGGCCTGCACCTCCGACGCGCACCGGCTGCTCGCGGCTGGCGAGCTGACCGCGGTGTTCCCCGAGGGCTACAAGGGTCTTGGCAAGCACTTCAAGGACCGGTACAAGCTGCAGCGATTCGGGCGCGGTGGCTTCGTGGCGGCCGCGCTGCGCGCCAAGGCGCCCATCGTGCCGTGTTCGATCGTCGGGTCCGAAGAGATCTACCCGATGATCGCCGACGTGAAGCTGCTTGCCCGCCTGTTCGGACTGCCCTACTTCCCGATCACGCCGCTGTTCCCGCTCGCGGGGCCCGCGGGCCTTGTGCCCCTGCCGTCGAAATGGCACATCCAGTTCGGTGAGGCGATCGAGACGGCGGACTACGACGACGCGGCCGCCGACGATCCGATGGTCACATTCGAATTGACCGACCAGGTCCGCGAAACCATCCAGCAGACGCTGTATCAGTTGCTGGCCAACCGTAGGAATATGTTCCTCGGCTGACCATTACGCCGGCTTCTCCGGATTAGCCGCGTCAGCTCTTAGAGCTTTGCCCGGCAATCATTTTCGCGATGGCGGCTTCACGGCGTTCCTTGATGACCTCGCTGATCTCGTCGGCCTCGTCGTCATGGGCGGCCTCGCCGATGACGGTGACGATGCTGGTGATCACCGGCTCGCCATTGGCGTCGCTGGCCTCGCCGCGGATGTCGGCGACCACGGTGCCGTGGGCCTCGATGACGTTGTCGAGATAGGAGTCGAAGAACAGCTTGTCGCCTGCGAGGATCGGTCGGTGGAAGGTGATCTTCTGGTCGCGGTGCAGAACCCGCTCCATGTTGATCGGGATCGCGAACTTGTCGAAGATCTCCAACTGCACCTTGCGGCCGGCGACGGCGAGGAACGTCAGCGACGCCACCAGGGAGTCGTAGCCGACCTCTTTCGCGGCCTCCTCGTCGAAATGGGCCGGATGGTCGTCCTTCACCGCAGCGGCGAACTCGCGGATCTTTTCCCGGTCGACCTGGAAATAGTCCGGATACCGGTAGTGGGTTCCGATGATGTCTTCAGCAATGGCCATGGCTGGCGAGAGCCTATCAGCGCACCTCGAGGTGGACTATTTGTCACCGCGGCGCGACACGATCGCGGCCAGCGCGCCGCCTGCCGCGCCGAGCGCAAGGGCCGACGGCACCCCGATCCGCGCCGCCTTGCGCGCGGTCCGGAAGTCGCGGATCTCCCAGCCGCGTTCGCGGGCCAGGTCACGAAGGTCGGCGTCGGGGTTGATGGCCACCGCCGTTCCGACCAGCGACAGCATCGGCACGTCGTTGAAGCTGTCCGAATACGCCGTGCAGCGGCGCAGGTTCAGGCCTTCGCGGATGGCAAGCGACCGCACCGCATGGGCCTTGCCGGTGCCGTGCAGGATGTCGCCGACCAGGCGCCCGGTGAACACCCCGTCGACCGACTCGGCGACGGTGCCGAGCGCTCCGGTCAGCCCTAGCCTGCTGGCGATGGTGGCCGCCAGCTCGTAGGGCGTCGCCGTGACCAGCCACACCTGCTGGCCGGCATCCAGATGCATCTGCGCCAGCGCGCGGGTGCCGGGCCAGATCTTGTCGGCGATGATCTCGTCGAAGATCTCTTCGCCGACGGTACCCAGCTCCGCGGTGGACCTGCCCTCGATGAACGCCAGCGCCTTGCGCCTGCCCTCCGCCACGTCGTCGCTGTTCTCCCGGCCGGTGAGCTGAAACTTGGCCTGCGCGTAGCCAAATCGCAGCAGATCGCCGTAGGTGAAGTACTTGCGCGCCGCCAGGCCGCGGGCGAAATGCACCAGCGACGACCCCTGGACGAGGGTGTTGTCGACGTCGAAGAAGGCGGCCGCGGTCAGATCCGGCGGCGGCGCCTCGGGGCCGGCCTCGTCGTCTTCGACGAGGTGCGCGACAGCGGTCTCAGCGCTGGCATCGCCTGCCAACGCCTGCACGGCGGCTTCGTCACCATCGCGAACGGGCACATGTCAACCCTAAGACACCGGTTTGTGTCGATACTGGTTGCCGTGAACCGGGCGCAGGTGGTGTTGCTGACCAGGGCGGGCTGCTCGCTGTGCGAGCGGACCGCGGCACGGCTGGCTGAGCTGGCGCGCGAGCTCGACTTCGACTTCGCCACCACCGACGTCGATGCCGCGGCCGCCGGCGGCGATTCCGCACTGCGCGTCGAGTACGGCGACCGGCTGCCTGTGGTGCTGCTCGACGGCCGCGAGCACAGCTACTGGGAGCTCGACGAGCCCAGATTGCGGGCCGATCTCCGCGCGCGGGACAAGGGTTAACCCCGTCACGAATTTGGTGACCTAAGCAACAAGCGATTACCGTGGTCAACGTGGTGATGAGGCCATGAGCGTATTGCTTTTCGGCGTTTCGCACCGCAGCGCGCCGGTGTCCGTGCTTGAGCAGTTGAGCACCGACGAGTCCGATCAGGCCAAGATCGTCGACCAGGTGCTGCAGTCCTCACTCGTTACCGAGGCCATGGTGCTGTCCACCTGCAACCGCGTAGAGGTCTATGCCGTGGTCGACGCATTCCACGGCGGCCTCTCGGTCATCGGCCAGGTGCTCTCCGAACATTCCGGCATGGGCCTTGGCGACCTCACCAAATACGCATACGTCCGCTATGCCGAGGCGGCCGTCGAGCACCTGTTCGCCGTTGCCAGCGGCCTTGATTCGGCGGTGATCGGCGAACAGCAGGTGCTCGGGCAGGTGCGCCGCGCCTATGCCGCCGCCGAGGCCAACCACACCGTCGGGCGCACCCTGCACGAGCTGGCCCAGCGGGCGCTGTCGGTGGGTAAGCGGGTGCACAACGAGACCGGCATCGACGCGGCCGGCGCATCGGTCGTCTCCGTCGCGCTCGGCATGGCCGACACCAAGCTGAACGGGCTGGCCGGGCGCAGCGCGGTCGTCATCGGTGCGGGCGCAATGGGCGCCCTTTCGGCCAAGCATCTCGTGCGGGCAGGTGTCGAGCGGGTCCACATCGTGAACAGGACGCTGCCCCGCGCCAAGAAGCTCGCCGAGAAGGTTCGCGAGATGGGTGTCTCCGCCGACGCGTTCCCGTTCGACCACCTGACGCCCGTGCTGACCGACGCCGAAGTCGTCGTGAGCTGCACCGGCGCCGTTCGGCCCGTCGTCTCGCTCGCCGACGTGCACCGCGGTCTCGCGCACGGGTTCGAGCCCAAGCAACTGGTGATCTGCGACCTCGGCATGCCGCGCAACGTCGACCCCGCGGTCTCGGGCCTTCCCGGTGTCTACGTCGTCGACATGGACCGGATCCAGCGCGAACCGTCGGCCCGCGCCGCCTCGTCGGACACCGAAGCGGCCCGCTCGATCGTCGCCGCAGAAGTGGCCAATTACCTGGCCGGACAACGGATGGCCGAGGTCACCCCGACTGTCACCGCGCTGCGTCAGCGGGCCGCCGACGTGGTCGAGGCGGAGCTGCTCAGGCTGGACAACCGGCTGCCCAGCCTCGAGGCGGCGCACCGCGACGAGGTCGCACGGACCGTGCGACGCGTGGTCGACAAGCTGCTGCACGCGCCGACGGTGCGGGTCAAACAGCTGGCCAGCTCGCCGGGCGGCGACAGCTATGCCGAGGCGCTGCGCGAACTGTTCGAGTTGGACCCGCAGGCCGTCGAAGCGGTCGCCGGCCCCGAAATGCCCTTCGTCACAACCGATCTCGAAAATCCTGAGTAACACTTGGTAGATCTCATCCGGATAGGCACCCGCGGCAGCCTGTTGGCGACGACCCAAGCGAGTGTCATCAAAGACGCCCTGGTGGCCAAGGGGCATCCCGCCGAACTGGTCATCATCGCCACCGACGGCGACAGATCGAGCGATCCGATCGCCTCGATCGGCGTCGGCGTCTTCACCGCGGCGCTGCGGGAGGCCATCCACGACGGCCGGGTCGACATGGCCGTGCACTCCTACAAGGATTTGCCGACCGCCAAGGACTCCCGGTTCACGATCGCGGCGATACCCCCGCGCGAAGACGCCCGCGACGCGCTCGTCGCGCGCGACGGACTTGTGCTCGGGGAATTGCCGGTGGGTTCGGTGATCGGCACGTCGAGCCCGCGACGGACCGCGCAGCTTAGAGCATTGGGTCTCGGTTTGGAAATCCGCCCCCTACGAGGCAACCTTGACACCAGGTTGAACAGGGTAAGCAACGGTGATCTCGACGGCGTCGTCGTCGCCCGAGCGGGACTGGCCCGCATCGGGCGTTTGGGCGATGTCACAGAGACTCTCGAGCCGGTGCAGATGTTGCCGGCGCCGGCTCAAGGAGCCCTCGCGGTCGAGTGCCGCGCGGGCGACACCGAGCTCGCCGCGCTGCTGGCGGAGTTGGACGACGCCGACACGCGCGCCGCAGTCACCGCTGAGCGTGTCCTGCTCGCCGAACTGGAGGCGGGTTGCTCCGCACCGGTTGGCGCGATCGCGGAGGTGGTCGAGTCGATCGATGAGGACGGCCGCGTCTTCGAAGAGCTGTCGCTGCGCGGCTGCGTGGCGACGCTGGACGGATCCGACGTGATCCGTGCGTCCGGCATCGGGTCTCCCGAGCGGGCACGAGAGCTTGGCCTCTCTGTCGCCGCGGAGTTGTTCGAACTGGGGGCACGCGATCTGTTGGCACAAGCTGGGAGAGACAGATGACGACCCGAGGGCGTAAGCAGCAGAGGCCCGGCCGCATCACGTTCGTCGGCTCTGGACCCGGCGACCCGGGCCTGCTGACGACGCGAGCACGCACGGTGCTCGCCAACGCCGCGCTGATCTTCACCGACCCCGACGTGCCCGAAGCGGTGCTGGCCCTGTGTGGGTCGGAGCTGCCGCCGCCGTCGGGTCCCGAGCAGGCCCACACGCCGGTAGGGGACGCCGCTACCGACGCCGACGGCGGCGCCGAGACCGTGACCACAATCCCCGGGGGCCCCGATATCCGGCCCGCGCTCGGTGATCCGGCAGAGGTCGCCAAGACACTGGCCACGGAGTCCCGCACCGGCGTCGACGTGGTTCGGCTGGTCGCGGGCGACCCGTTGTCGGTGGACTCGGTGATCACCGAGGTGAACGCGCTGACGCGCTCGCACCTGCCGTTCGAGATCGTGCCGGGGCTGCCCGCCACGACGGCCGTGCCGACCTACGCGGGCCTTCCGCTGGGGTCATCGCACACCGAGGCCGACGTCCGCGGCGACGTTGACTGGGCGGCTCTGGCCGCCGCGCCGGGCCCGCTGATCCTGCAGGCCACCGCGTCGCATCTGGCCGAAGCGGCGAGCACGCTGATCGAGTACGGGTTGGCCGACACCACGCCGTGTGTCGTCACCGCGCACGGCACCACGTGCCAGCAGCGCTCGGTGGAGACCACGCTCGGCGGGCTCAACGACAAGGCGGCGATCGGTGCGAACGAGCCCGCAGGCCCGCTGACCGGTCCGCTGGTCGTGACGATCGGCAAGACGGTGGTCAACCGCGCCAAGCTGAACTGGTGGGAGAGCCGTGCACTGTACGGCTGGACCGTGCTGGTGCCGCGGACCAAGGACCAGGCAGGCGAGATGAGCGAAAAGCTGGTGTCGCACGGCGCATTGCCGATCGAGGTGCCGACCATCGCCGTCGAGCCGCCGCGCAGCCCGGCGCAGATGGAGCGCGCCGTCAAGGGTCTTGTCGACGGCCGCTACCAGTGGGTGGTGTTCACCTCGACCAACGCGGTGCGCGCGGTGTGGGAGAAGTTCAACGAGTTCGGCCTCGACGCCCGCGCGTTCTCCGGAGTGAAGATCGCGTGCGTCGGGCAGGCCACCGCCGACCGGGTGCGCGCATTCGGTATCGAGCCGGAGCTGGTGCCATCGGGTGAGCAGTCCTCGCTCGGGCTGCTCGACGAATTCCCGCCGTACGACGAGGTTTTCGATCCGGTGAACCGGGTGCTGCTGCCGCGCGCCGACATCGCCACCGAGACGCTGGCCGAAGGCCTTCGCGATCGCGGCTGGGAGATCGAGGACGTCACCGCCTACCGCACGGTGCGTGCCGCACCGCCGCCGGCGCAGACCCGCGAGATGATCAAGACGGGTGGCTTCGACGCGGTGTGCTTCACGTCGAGCTCGACGGTGCGCAACCTGGTCGGCATCGCGGGCAAGCCGCACGCGCGCACGATCGTCGCGTGCATCGGGCCCAAGACCGCGGAAACGGCAGCGGAATTCGGCCTTCGCGTCGATGTGCAGCCCGAGGTCGCCGCGGTCGGTCCGTTGGTGGAGGCGCTGGCCGAGCACGCCGCCAGGCTGCGGGCCGAGGGTGCACTGCCGCCACCGCGCAAGAAGAGTCGCCGCCGCTAGCTCGGTGGAAATCACGGAGGGATGGCTTTACATGCCCTATCCGAGTCACCGTCCGCGTCGACTCCGGTCGACACCGGCTCTTCGTCGATTGGTCGCGCAGACGTCCTTGGAGCCAAGGCATTTGGTGCTGCCGATGTTCGTCGCCGACGGTATCGACGAGCCCAAGCCGATCGAGTCCATGCCTGGCGTGGTGCAACACACCCGCGACTCGTTGCGCAAGGCGGCCGCCGAGGCGGTCAACGCCGGAGTCGGCGGGCTGATGCTGTTCGGCGTGCCCCGCGCCGAGGACAAGGACGCCACCGGGTCCGCCGGAGTGGCCGAGGACGGCATCCTCAACGTCGCGCTGCGCGACCTCGCCAAGGACCTCGGCGACGAGACCGTGCTGATGGCCGACACCTGCCTCGACGAGTTCACCGACCACGGCCACTGCGGGGTGCTGGACGCGTCCGGCCGTGTCGACAATGACGCCACCAATGCCCGCTACGTGGAATTGGCCGTGGCGCAGGCGGATTCGGGCGTACACGTCGTCGGCCCGAGCGGCATGATGGACGGCCAGGTCGCCGCGATCCGGGACGGGCTGGATGCGGCGGGACACACCGATGTGGTGATCCTGGCGTACGCCGCCAAGTTCGCGTCGGCGTTCTACGGCCCGTTCCGCGAGGCGGTGGCCTCCAGCCTGAGCGGGGATCGCCGGACGTACCAACAGAATCCGGCCAACGCCCGCGAGGCGGTGCACGAAATCGAGCTGGACATCGCAGAGGGCGCCGACATCGTGATGGTCAAACCCGCGATGGGTTACCTCGACGTGGTGGCGGCCGCGGCCGACATCTCGCCGGTGCCGGTCGCCGCCTACCAGATCTCCGGCGAGTACTCGATGATCAGCGCCGCGGCCGCCAACGGCTGGATCGACGGCAAGGCCGCCGCGCTCGAGTCGCTGGTCGGCATCCGGCGCGCGGGTGCCGACATCGTGCTGACGTACTGGGCGGCCGACGTGGCCGGCTGGCTGGCGTGAGCGAAGAGACAGGCCGCGCCGGCCAAGAGGCACGCCCGGCGGACGTCGACACCGGCTTCTGGCTGTGGCTGGTGGCGGTGCCGTTGATGGTCTCCGGTTACCTGGTGGACCTGGTGAGCTCCCAGCGTCCGCACCCACCCGCCGTCGTGTACGTCTTCTCGGGCATGTTCGTGTTCGTCATCGCCGCGGTCGTCGTGACGTTCCTGTTCCTGATGCGGCAGGGCTATCGATGGGCCCGCACGGTGCTCACCGGCGGCGGGGTCGCCTCCATGGTGTACGCGGGCACCAGCCTGTTCTCTGCCGACCGTCCGACGACCGCCGCGGTGCTCTATGCGGTCAGCGCCATCGTCGGCTCCGTGCTGATCGCCGGCGGAGTGTTCCTGCTGCACCGCAAGGACGCCCACGCCTTCTTCGTTCGCTGACGGACGTTAGGCTGGCCCGAATGTCGGCTCCTCTGCAGCGCCCGCGCATCGTCAGCGCCGCGATCTGGTGTTGGCTGGTGGCCGCGGTCCTGCTGGCGGCACTCGGCCTGCTCCTCGCGCTGAACAAGGCGCACCTACCGGTCTTCCTTCGCGGTGCGGCCGCGCTCTTCGTCGTCGCCGGACTGGCGCTGGGCTACCTCGCAGGCCGCACAAGGACGGGGCACACCCGCTACCGCCGCGCCGCGGTGGGCCTCGCCCTTGCCTTGGTGGTGCTGTTGGCGATGTTCATCCTGATCGGTGGCGGCGGTGTCCTCTGGGTGCTCCCCATGATCTTGACCCTTGTCGGCGCGATTCTGGTGATGAGGCCGTCGGCGCAGGAGTGGTTTCCCCGGGAGGAGAAGCCGTGACGCAGAGCAGTGAGCAGTCCGACGTCCTGTTCTACGAGCAGGGCGCCAGCTGGTGGTGGGTGGCGAGCGGGCCCGCTGCGGGCATCACGATGGTGTTGATCCAGATGTCGGCGGGGCTGGGCTTTCAATGGCTGGTGCCGACGGTCTTCTTCGCGCTGGTGTCGAGTTTCGTCGCCCTTCAGGTCAAGGCGGCCCGGATCCACACATCGGTTGAGCTGACACCGACCACGCTGCGCGAGGGCACCGAGCGCATCCACATCGACGACATCGTGCGGATCTATCCGGAGCCGGAGGGCAACGAGGAACTCACGTGGATGTCCGCGCGGGCCCTCGGCGAGCTCACCGGGGTGCCCAAGGGTCGGACCGGCATCGGCGTCAAGCTGACCAACGACCGCACCGCTCAGGCCTGGGCCCGCAAGCACCGGCAACTGCGGTCGCAGCTGGTCCACCTGGTCGACGAGCGGATCCCCCCGGAGCCCAAGGCATGAGCCGCCCGAAGACGACCGCGAGTGAGGATCGCAGCGAGGAACGAGCGAGGACCGGTGGGCCCACGCCCGCAGGGCAGGGGACGAGCGGGAGTCAAGGCAGAAGACAGAAGCGCCGCGCGACCACCGAGCTGGTGCTGGCCGTCCTCGCGGCGGCGGGCGCGGTCTTGAGCTGGTTCGGCGCGCAGGCGACCGTCACGGTCGCCCCGATCCTCGAGGGTGAGCCGCAGACGACCTCGGTGGTCTACAGCCCGCCGATGCTGGTGCTGATGTTGATGCTGGCGACCGTTGCCGGAGTGCTGGCCGTCGACGGCGTCGCCCGCCTGCGCCGAGCCTTCTCCCTTCCGCCTCCTTCCCCGCGAAATAGCATTCCGGGTCGTTGAATCGGCGTTTCCACAGCCCTGGCTGCTATCTCGCGTCACGGCCTGATTGTTTGCGCATGAGTGAGGCCGCTCACAGAGCTCTTGGTACAAAGTGCGAAATTTGTAACACTGTTCCCATGACCGAACTGGCGGACACTCGAGAAGGTCTTGCCGACGCGCTGCCTTTGGGCCCGCAGTCACTGGTCTGGCGCTATTTCGGCGACAACCGGATGTATCTGATCGGCCCGCGGCCCGCGGTTCTGCAGAACATGCTCGCCGAGCTCGGCCAGGGCGTGCTGGACCACTCGGTGTTCTTCGCCGACACCGCGGCGCGGGTGAAGCGGTCGCTGCCGCCCATCTTCATGACGGTGTACGGCAGCGACGACGACAATCCCGGCCAGCAGGTCCGCGACTTCCACACCGATATCAAGGGCACGATGCCCGACGGCGAGCGCTACCACGCGCTGAATCCGGAGACGTACTTCTGGGCGCACGCGACGTTCGTCGAGCAGGTGCTCTATTTCGCGGACACCTTCGTCAAGCGCCTCAGCCGCGAGGAGAAGGAGCAGATCTACCTCGAGTCCAAGACGTGGTATCGCCGCTACGGCGTCAGCGAGCAGGCGATGCCCGCCGACTACGCCGCCTTCGAGCGGTACTGGGACACGATGATCGACGAGATCGTCGTCGCCCACCCGACCGCCAAGTACGGCGTCGGCTACGTCACCAAGGGCTACCCGTGCCCGAAGGGAGTGCCGCCCGCGCTGTGGCGGGTGGTTTCCGCGGTGTTCAACCCTGCGGCGGCGTTCCTGACCACCGGCGGCATGCCGCCGCGCACCCGTGAGCTGCTCGGCCTGCCGTGGAGCGAGCGCCAGGAGCGGCGCTATCAACGGTTCGCGGCGCTGTGGCGGTCGCGTCCGGTCAACTGGCTGTGGGATCATCTGCCGATGCGGCTGCGCTTCAACTCGTTCGCCCAAGCCGGGTATGGCCACAGCTGACCCCAGCACCGAAGCAATCCTCGACGCCGCCGTCGTCGAGTTCGAACGGCATGGCCTGCGCCGCGTCGCGCTCGAAGACGTCGCCCGCCGGGCAGGCGTCAGCCGCACGACCATCTACCGGCGGTTCGCCAACAAAGACGAGCTGGTGGCCGCCGTCGTCGAGCGCGAGAACGTCTCGTTGTTCGCCGATATCGCCGCCGAGCTGAAACAGGCCGGGCCGCAGTCGAATTACTACGTCGAGGCGTTCACCCTGTCGATCCTGCGGTTCCGCAGGCACCGGGTGCTCAACCGGATGATGAGCGACGAGCCCGCACTGGTACTCGAGATGGCCCGCAGACACTACGGCGCCGCGATCGAGCGGATGGCCGACGCGCTGCGCGAGATCTTCCCCGCGGGATTCGCCGACCGCATCGGCGAGCAGGCGGTCAACGAGCTGGCCGACACGATCCTGCGCTACGCGGCGATGGCGCTGCTGCTTCCCGGCGCCCGGCCGCTGGACACCGCCGACGACATCCGCGCATTCGCGACCCAGCACTTCCTGCCCAGCCTGCCCACGGCGCTACGGGCGGTGCCGGCCTAAGCGCGAGCAGACGCAAAATCGCGCGCATTCGGCGAGATTCGCGGGAGTTTGTGTCTGCTCGCGGTCTGAATTGACCTACGCGTCAACGACGGCGACATCTTCGTCGGGCAGCGGTATGTTCTCTAAGCTAGTCAGCGATGACACAGCTCGACCAGATCGCACCGGCCTTCATCGAGATGGCCCACTCGATCGTGTGGGCCTCGGCGGCCACCGTCGACGCCGACAGCCGCCCGCGCACCCGCATCCTGCACCCGTTCTGGGAGTGGGACGGCACCGACATGTTCGGCTGGATCGCCACGGTGCCCACCCCGGTGAAGCGGGCGCATCTGGCCGCGCACCCCGAGATGTCGGTGAGCTACTGGGCGCCCAGCCACGACACCTGCAGCGCCGAGTGCCTTGTCGAGTGGTACTCCGACGACGAGACCCGAAAAGCGGTGTGGGACAAGTTCGCCAACGGCCCGGAGCCGGTGGGCTACGACCCGACGATCATCCCGATGTGGAAGGACGGCCCGACGTCCGACGCGTTCGCCGCGCTGCGGCTGAGCCCGTACCGGCTGAGGGTGATGCCCGGCACGGTGATGACGCAGGGCGAAGGCGAGGTTCTGCTCTGGCACTCGTGAGCGACGTCAACGCGCTGCCGTTGGCGCCGAAGAGCCCCCTGTCGATTCGGCAGTTGCTCAGGGCGGTAAGGAATCTCGACGCCGGACAAGAAGTGCTGCGCGATGCGGGCGGCACCGTCACCCGCATTCAGTTCGGCCCGAAGTGGGTGGCGCCGCCTGTCGTGGCCGTGTTCTCGCCGACCGGGATCCGCGACGTGCTCGGCCGCAACGACACGTTCGCCGAGCGGTGCGTCGTGCACGAAGAGGTACAGCACCTGGCGGGCGAGAGCCTGTTCGTTCTGCCCAACGATCCGTGGCTGCCCCGCAAGCGCGCACTGCAACCGGTCTTCACCAAGCCGAACGTGCGTAACTTCGGCGGCCATATGTCGCATGCGGCTCAGGCGTTGTGCGAAAGTTGGCCGGACAGTGGGGAAGTCGACCTCGATGTCGACTGCAGGCGGGCCACCATGCGATCTTTGGGCCGGTCGGTTCTCGGCCTCGACTTGAACGAACGCGAAGACGTGATCGCCCAACACATGCACGTCGCGTCGTCCTACACCGCCGATCGTGCCCTGCGCCCCGTGCGCGCACCAAGGTGGTTGCCGACGCCCGCCCGTGCCCGTGCGCGCGCGTCGGTGGCGGCGCTGCGCAGCGTCACCGACGACATGCTGCAGGCGTGCCGCGCGGACCCGACCCTCGACGCACCGCTCGTGCACGCGTTGATCGGGGCCACCGATCCCGAAACGGGGCAGTCGATCGCCGACGACGACATCATCAACGACCTGTTGATCTTCATGCTGGCCGGCCACGACACGACGGCGACCGCGCTCACCTACGCGTTGTGGGTACTGGGACACCATCCCGACGTGCAGGACCGCGTCGCCGCAGAGGCGGGCCAGATCGACGGCGAGATCACACCCGACGATGTGCCGCGTCTCGGCTACACCGTTCAGGTGCTGCACGAGGCGCTGCGGCTCTGCCCGCCCGCCGCGGGGGTCGGCCGGATGGCCGTGCGCGACATCGCGGTCGACGGGTACCGGGTGCAGGCGGGCACCCTCGTCCTGGTGGGAATCTATGCGGCGCAACGGGATCCGGCCTTGTGGCCGCAACCGCTTGAGTTCGATCCCGACAGGTTCAGCCCCGAAGCCGTCAAGGCCCGCGACCGCTGGCAGTTCATTCCCTTCGCGGGCGGCTCACGATCGTGCATCGGCGAGCACTTCGCGCGGCTGGAGACCACGCTGGCGCTGGCCACCATCGTCCGGTCGACGGAAATCGGATCGCTCGACGACGACTTTCCCGTCGAGGTGCCTTTCACGACGGTCGCCAAGGGCCCGATCCGTGCGCGCGTCACAGCGCGGACGTGACGTCAGCGCCGCGTCAGTAGAACCGCGGACTCGAACGGCAGGCGCGGAAAGACCGCGCGTGAGAACCCCGTCACATGTGCGGCCGCATCGGCCTTGGACATGACGCGCGGATCGGTCACTTCGATCGTCCTACCCATCCGCTTGATCCGTGCCTGGCCCGCGGCGGTGATGTTCTTCAACCAGTCGCGGTCGGGCCCGTAGCTCAGCAGAACTGCGACGCCGTCGTCGGTCGGGAACACATTGAGCGGTGTCCGGTAGGGCTTGCCGGACTTGCGTCCGACGTGCTCGAGGATGCCGAACCCCGGCAGCCAGCCCGCCCACAGCCGCTGGACAGGGTTGGTGACGTGACGATTGAAGCGCGCCAGCCATTGCGGGAGCTGCATACCGCTATCCAACCCACGCATGGCGCGGCGATCAACAGCTGCTGCCGGGGGTCAGCTGATATGTAGGCGGGGTTTGTCAATAGGCAGGTGAAAGCCGCCCCGGTTTGCGCCGGGGCGGCTTTCGTTTGATCGGTGTCAGCACGGTCTGCGGCGATCGTTGGTCAACGACGGTGGGGTCAGACTGATATACGCGGGTTGGGTACCGCAAGACGATGGTTCGGCGCGAACGGTGACTGCTCCCTAGGGACGGGCGTCACTCGGAGAATCAGTGAATCTCGTTGTTGCTCATAGCTGAAACGCAGATCCTGTTCGCCTACCTCGCGCGCCGACCGGCTGGCTTCCGATCAAGCTTGTTGTCAGGTCAGCGTGGCCAGTGACCAGCACCAACCAGCCAGCTCGCGCGCGACCGCGACATTGGCCACGACGTGGGGCTTCTTGCGTTCGTTGAACCGGCACCACTGCTGATGCAGCCGCCGGTTACCGGCATGCCCACGTGCCTTGAGGGCGGGGTCGACTTTGGCCCAGCGGGCTCGCATCGTCGGCCCGGGATTGCGGTAGGCCGCCCGGTGGTGCCAGGCCGCCTCGATCAGCAGCCGCCGCACGTGGGCGTTGCCGGCCTTGGTGATCGAGCCCTGCACCCGCGATGCTCCCGAGGAGTACTCAGTGGGAACCAAGCCGACATAGGCGCCGATTGAGGATCCGCTGAACCGGGTCCAATCCCCGATCTCGACCGACAACGCCAACCCAGTCAGCGCCGAGATTCCCCGTAAACACCCCAACCGGTTGACGGGGTCCGCCCACCGGGGTGACGCCGCGACCACCATGATCTGCTCATCGAGGCGGTCGCGGGCCGCGGTCGCGGACAGGACCGCGTCGAAGTGGTGATCGAACGCCGCTGCGGTATGGCCGTCGTCGAAGCGTTGGCGGCGTAGCCAGATCTCGTGCACCCCCGTCCAGGCTTTGCCGTCGGAGTAGATACGGCCATGGCGCAGTAGCAGTTTCGACAACCGATGCCGCACCCGCATCAAATCCGCACGGGCGTCTTCACGGGCCCGCACCAGATCGCGGACGGCCTCTACATCGGCCTCGGGAACGGTGACCGCGGTGATCTCACCCAACCTCAGCAACCGGGTCAGATGCGCGGCGTCGCGGGCATCGGTCTTGACCCGATCCCCAGCCGGACGGATCAACTTCGACGGCGCGGCGACCACGCAGTCGATCTGAGCATCAGCCAACGCCCGAGCTAACCCGAATCCCGTCGGCCCGGCTTCATAGGCCACCCGCACCGGGCCACGCAGCTGGTGCAACCACGCCAGGATCTCGCCGTGATCCGGACACAACCGGGCCCGCTCGACTCGACCTGTTTCCTCATCGACGGCATGCGCAACTACCGAAAGCGCGTGCACGTCCAACCCGACACTCGTACCGTTGAAACTCACCGGAGGCCTCCTGATCTGCAACTGTGGCTCTACCAGTGCGAGTGTTCACTCGTTACCGGCAACCCACGTCCGATTGCAGCCCGAGGCCTTCGGCCTCGAGTCAGCCCTCATACCGTCTAGTCGCCGGGGCACCCGTAGGGCGACGGGACACACACGGGCGTGGGCTCGGGGAAGTCGTAGTCGCCGCTGTCGTCTGTGTAATCGTCGCAGTAGCCGTCGTCGTCGTAGTCGATGCAGCCCGAAGATTGCGGTAGCGGCGCCGCGATCGCGGGTATCGCAAGCCCGGTGGCAATTGGGCCCGCGACGATGAGCGCGGCCACGGGTGCGGCGGCTCCTGCACAAATGAGCTTCGAAATCGTTTTCACTCCGGTCACCTTCGGTTGGCTTGTTGGTTGTCGCTGCAAACAGTGGCGGTTGGCGTTACCGGCCGGTACTGGCGAAAGTCATCGATAGGTGTGCCGGATGGCGGTTGACCGTGAGCCGTTGCGGTCGGCTATCAGCGGGGCCAAACTCGTGGACATGGCCTACCTCAAGCCTCCATGGTTCGTCCGCAAGATCTTCAACAGGGTCGCGATGGCGACCGGCGTCGGCAACAGCCAGACCCTGACCGTGATCAAGCGCGTCAGCAAGGAACCGCAGCACATCCCGGTCGTCGTTCCCGAGGTCGGCGGGGTGAAATACCTGGTGTCCACCCGTGGCGAAGCTGAGTGGGTGAAGAACGTTCGCGCCGACCCCAACGTGAAGCTCGGCGACACGAAGTACGTGGCCACCGAGGTGCCCGTCGACGATCGCGGGCCGATCATCGCCGCGTACCGGCCGCTGGCGGGCAAGGTCGTCGAGGGCTACTGGAAAGAGCTGCCCGCCGACGCCGACCACCCCACGTTCGCGCTCACGCCGGGCTAGGCATGCCGAGTTCTGCGTGGTGGTCGCTACCGGCCCGGCGATCACGACCCTCATGCAGATCTCGGCGTGGCGCAGCCCCATCTGTTCAGCTACTAACAGCTGGGGCACATCGGCGCGGCATACGTCGTGCCGGGCGGAAACGATCTGGCCTTGGCGACGGCGCCACCTACCAGTCCTGCGAACCGCCGACGGGAATCGTCGTCATCGAATCGGTCTTCACGCCGGGCAGCTATGCCGCCGACTTACAACGACTGCTCGACGCCAACCCCGGAGCGATGTGGTTGCGGACAGACCAATCGTGTCCGTCACTGCGGCAAGCGACCGAAACCGGTGATCCGATCTACGCGGTCTACCGCGTCGCCGGTTATACCGAGGCCGATATCTGCGCAGCCGTCGGGAGTGAGGGCGGTGGCGCCTACGGCAAGTGGCTCGATGCAGAGCACAGGCCTGATTATGTGGTTCCGTGCTAGCCGTCGATGGTTCAGTGACTTGATGGTTCAAAGGATGCGCGGCCTCGGCCTGGCGATGATGCTGAGCGCCATCGTGATTCCGACAACACCGGCCGCGGTCGCCGAGCCCGTCACGGTGACGGCAACCGTCCTCAAGGTTGTGGACGGCGACACCATCGACATTCGTGACGATGTCCGTGGCCGGCTTCGAATCCGAGTGTTGGGGATCGACACCCCCGAGACCAAGAAACCCGGCTACTCGGTCGGGTGCTGGGGACCGGAGGCCACGGAGTTCGCTCAATCCACGTTGGTCGGCCAGCGGGTAGCGATGGAGACCGATCCGACACAGGACAGGACCGACCGGTACGGCCGCACTTTGGCGTACCTCGTGAAGGCCGACGGCTGGGACTATTCGGTCGAGGCTGCTCGGGCGGGCACGGCGAAGTCGTACGTGTACGGCGGCATCCCTGTCAGCCGCTATGACGCCATAGAAGCGGCGCAGGCAGACGCCCAGGCTGCACAACGCGGCCTGTGGGGTCCGCCGTGCTGGGGCGATACGACGTCGGCGCCGAGCTGAATCCGCGATGATGCCGGGCTGACCACTACACCCTGTAGTTGACGCATTCTGCCCTGCTGGAACACTGGTGCCATGTCCAGCACCGACGTCTCCGCGAAACTCTTCGCCGACGCGTGCGCCCTCATCCCCGGCGGCGTGAACTCGCCGGTGCGGGCGTTCACCGCAGTCGGGGGCACCCCGCGCTTCATCACCTCAGCCGAGGGCTACTGGCTGACCGACGCCGACGGCAACCGATACGTCGACCTGGTCTGCTCATGGGGCCCGATGATCCTTGGCCACGCCCATCCCGCCGTCGTCGAGGCCGTGCAGCGCGCCGCGGCGGGCGGGCTGTCCTTCGGCGCCCCCACACCGTCCGAGACCGAACTGGCCGCCGAGATCATCGGACGGGTCGACGCCGTCGAACGGCTGCGGCTGGTCAACTCCGGCACCGAGGCGACGATGAGCGCCATCCGGCTGGCCCGCGGCTACACCGGCCGCGCCAAGATCATCAAGTTCTCCGGCTGCTACCACGGCCACAGCGATGCGCTCCTTGCCGACGCGGGTTCCGGCGTCGCGACGCTCGGGCTCCCGTCCTCGCCCGGCGTCACCGGCGCCGCGGCCGCCGACACGATCGTGCTGCCGTACAACAACATCCCCGCCGTCGAGGACATGTTCTCCCGGTTCGGCGACGAGATCGCCTGCGTCATCAGCGAGGCCAGCCCCGGCAACATGGGCACCGTCCCGCCGCTGCCAGGGTTCAACGCCGAACTGCGCCGCATCACCGCTGCGCACGGCGCGCTGTTGATCCTCGACGAGGTGATGACGGGCTTCCGGGTCAGCCGATCCGGTTGGTACGGCGTGGATCCCGTCGATGCCGACCTGTTCACCTACGGCAAGGTGATGAGCGGTGGGCTGCCCGCGGCGGCTTTCGGCGGACGGGCCGATGTCATGGAGCGGCTGGCGCCGCTCGGGCCGGTGTACCAGGCGGGCACGCTGTCGGGCAATCCCGTTGCGATGGCCGCCGGGCTTGCGACGCTGCGCGCGGCCGACGACGACGTCTACGCGAAGCTGGACGCCAACGCCGACCGGTTGGCCGACATGCTGTCGCGGGCCTTGACCGACGCCGGTGTCGCCCATGGGATTTCCCGGGCAGGCAACATGTTCAGCGTGTTCTTCACCGATGCTCCGGTGACCGACTTCGCATCGGCGAAGGCCACCGAGACGTGGCGTTACCCGGCGTTCTTCCATGCGCTGCTCGACGCGGGGATCTATCCGCCGTGCAGCGCGTTCGAGACGTGGTTCATGTCGGCCGCGCTCGACGACGCGGCGTTCGAGCGAATCGCCGACGCCCTACCCGCCGCCGCGCGGGCAGCAGCAGAGGCCCGACCGTCATGAGCGACCGAAGACGAGCGCGAGTGAGGATCGCAGCGAGGTACGAGCGAGGACCGGTGGGCCCACGCCCGGAGGGCAGGGGACGAGCGGGAGTCGAGCGATGAGCGACAAAACGGTCGTGCACGTGATGCGCCATGGCGAGGTGTACAACCCGGACAAGATTCTTTATGGCCGGCTGCCCGACTACCACCTGTCGGACAAGGGCATGGCGCAGGCGAAGAGGGTTGCCGACTGGCTGGCGACCCGCGACATCGTCTTTGTCGTGGCCTCGCCGTTGGAGCGCGCACAGGAGACCGCGACCCCGATCGCGGAACGACACGGGTTGCCGATCCACACCGACGACGAACTCATCGAATCGGCCAATATCTTTCAGGGCCAAAGGGTCTCGCCCGGCGACGGCGCCCTTCGCGATCCCCGCAACTGGTGGCACCTGCGCAATCCGCGCGCCCCGTCATGGGGCGAGCCCTACGCCGAGATCGCGGAGCGGATGACGGCCGCGCTGCAGCGTGCCCGGATCAAGGCGGAGGGCCACGAAGCGGTGTGTGTCAGCCATCAACTTCCGGTCGAGACCCTGCGACGTGCGATGACCGAAAAGCCCTTGCATCACTTCCCGACCCGTCGACTGTGCAACCTGGCCTCGCTGACCTCCTTCTACTTCCACGGGGACTCCTACGTCGGCTGGGGCTATTCGGAGCTGGCCGGGCAGTGAGGTGGTGGGTCGTCATCGCGAGCGCGGCGCTTGTCGTGCTCGCCGGATGCTCCACCGGTGACGACGCCGTCGCGCAGGGCGGCACCTTCGAGTTCGTCGCACCGGGTGGCAAGACCGACATCTTCTACGACCCGCCCGAAAGCCGTGGCCGCCCAGGCCGGTTGGCCGGGCCCAGCCTGATGGACCCTGCCAAGACCGTCTCGCTCGACGACTTCGCCGACAAGGTCGTCGTCATCAACGTCTGGGGCCAGTGGTGCGGTCCGTGCCGCTCGGAGATCAGCCAACTGCAGAAGGTCTACGACGCCACCAAGGCCGACGGGGTCGCCTTCCTCGGCATCGACGTGCGCGACAACAATCGCGACGCCGCGCGCGACTTCGTGACCGACCGCAAGGTGACGTTCCCGTCCATCTACGACCCGTCGATGCGCACGATGATCGCGTTCGGTGGCAAGTACCCGACCACCGTCATCCCGTCGACGATCGTGCTGGACCGCGAGCACCGGGTTGCGGCGGTGTTCCTGCGGGAGCTGCTCGCCGAGGACTTGCAGCCGGTCGTACAGCGGCTGGCCGCCGAACCGGTTACGCAGACATGACCGGTTTCACCGAGATCGCCTCCGCCGGGCCGGTTCTGGCGGCGATGGGCGTGTCCGTGCTTGCCGGGCTGGTGTCGTTCGCATCGCCGTGCGTTGTGCCCCTGGTTCCCGGTTACCTGTCGTATCTCGCCGCGATCGTCGGTGTGGAGGACGAGCCCGGCGGCGTCGCCGTCAGGACCGCGCGGCTTCGCGTCGCGGGCGCGGCGGCCCTGTTCGTCGCGGGCTTCACCGCGGTGTTCGTGCTCGGCACCGTAGCGGTGCTCGGCATGACGGGCGCACTGATCACCAATCAGGTTCTGCTGCAACGCATCGGCGGCGTGATCACCATCCTGATGGGCCTCGTGTTCGTCGGCTTCATCCCGCTGCTGCAGCGCGACACCCGGTTCGCGCCGCGGCAGCTGTCGACGATCGGGGGCGCGCCGCTGCTGGGTGCGGTGTTCGCGCTCGGCTGGACACCGTGTCTTGGCCCCACCCTGACCGGGGTGATCGCGGTCGCCTCCGCCACCGACGGCGCGAACGTTGCCCGCGGGATGCTGCTGGTCATCGCCTACTGCCTGGGGTTGGGAATCCCATTTGTGCTGTTGGCCTTTGGCTCGGCGCGCGCGGTGCAGGGCCTGGGCTGGCTGCGCAGGCATACCCGTGCGATCCAGGTCTTCGGCGGCGTGCTGCTGATCCTGGTGGGCACCGCGTTGGTCACCGGCGTGTGGAACGACTTCGTTTCGTGGGTGCGCGACGCGTTCGTCAGCGACGTGAGGCTGCCGATATGAGTCCCGACTCCCCGCGAGAAGACGCGAAAACCCCCAAAACTCAGCGTTCTGGGGGGTTTTCGCGACTGCTCGCGCTGATACGCAACACGTGGCGCACGCTGACGTCGATGGGTACGGCGCTGGTGCTGTTGTTCCTGCTGGCGCTCGGCGCCATCCCCGGTGCGCTGTTGCCGCAGCGCAGCCTCAACGAGGCAAAGGTCGAGCAGTACATCGCCGAGCACCCGACGATCGGGCCGTGGTTGAACCGACTGCAGGCCTTCGAGGTGTTCTCCAGCTTCTGGTTCACCGCCATCTACGCGCTGCTCTTCGTCTCGCTGGTCGGCTGCCTGACCCCGAGGCTGCTCGAACACATCAGAAGCCTTCGCGCCACACCCGTTCCGGCCCCACGCAACCTCGGGCGGTTGCCCAAGCACCACACCGCCGAGGTTGCGGGCGAACGCGACGCGGTCGCCGCCTCGGTGTCGGAGCGGCTGACCGGATGGCGGCACATCACCCGCACCGAGGGCGACACCGTTGAGATCTCCGCGGAGAAGGGCTATCTGCGCGAGTTCGGCAACATCGTCTTCCATTTCGCCCTGCTCGGCCTGCTCGTCGCCGTGGCCGTCGGCAAGCTGTTCGGCTACGAGGGCAACGTCATCGTGATCGCCGACGGCGGACCGGGGTTCTGCTCCGCGTCGCCTGCCGCATTCGACTCGTTCCGCGCGGGCAACACCGTCGACGGCACCTCGCTGAACCCGATCTGCCTGCGCGTCAACGACTTCGACGCGCACTACCTGCCGTCCGGGCAGGCCCTCTCCTTCGCCGCCAATATCGACTACCAGGAGGGCGCCGACCTCGACACGGACACCTGGCGGCCCTACCACCTGAAGGTCAACGAACCGCTGCGGATCGGCGGCGACCGGGTGTATCTGCAGGGTCACGGCTACGCGCCGACGTTCACCGTCACCTTCCCCGACGGGCAGACACGGACCCAGACGATGCAGTGGCGGCCCGACGATCCGGTCACGCTGCTGTCGTCGGGGGTGATGCGGTTCGACCCGCCCGGCGGCACGTATCCCGACGCCGACGAGCGTCGCAAGCATCAGATCGCCATCCAGGGCTTGTTCGCGCCGACAGAGCAGCTGCACGGCACCCTGTTGTCGTCGAGCTTCCCGGCGCTGAACGACCCTGCGGTGGCGGTCGACATCTATCGCGGCGACGCCGGGCTTGATACCGGGCGGCCGCAGTCGCTGTTCTCTCTCGACCCGCGGCTCATCGAGCAGAAGCGGCTGACCAAGGTGGCGCGGGTGAACCTCGGCGCAGGCGAGCAGGCCCGGCTGGATGACGGCACGCGGGTGCGGTTCGACGGGGCGGCGCCGTTCATCAATCTGCAGGTCTCCCACGACCCGGCGCAGGTGTGGGTCCTGGTGTCGGCGCTGACGATGATGGCCGGGCTGCTGGTGTCGCTCATCGTGCGGCGGCGCCGGGTCTGGGTTCGAATAGCAGCAGGTGGTGCAGGTACCGTAAGCGTCGAGCTGGGTGGGCTCGCCCGCACCGACAACTCTGGTTGGGGCGACGAGTTCGAGCGGTTGACGCACCGGCTGCTCGACGGCCTCGACACCGCGGAGCCGTCAAAGGAGAAGGTCTGATGAACACCGAGCACATCGACATCGGGTTGGCCCGCTATTCGGACTGGGCCTTCACGTCGTCGGTCGTCCTGCTGGTGATCGCGATGCTTTTCCTCGCCTTCGAGCTCGCCTACGCCCGCAGCAGGACGGTCGCCGAGCGGGAATTGGTCGCGGCGGGAACCGTGAGCGCCGACAGCGCCACCCCCGGCCTGGTCGTCGATCGCCCGCAGCGTCCCTTCGACGAGCGCATCGGGCGGGCCGGGCTGGTGTTGGTCTATGCGGGCATCGCGCTGCTGCTGGTGTGCATCGTGCTTCGCGGCATGGCGACCGCGCGGGTGCCGTGGGGCAACATGTACGAGTTCATCAACCTGACCTGCTTCTCGGGGCTCATCGCGGGCGCGATCGTGCTGCGCCGTCCGCAGTTCCGCACGCTGTGGGTGTTCGTGCTCGTGCCTGTGCTGATCCTGCTGACGGTGTCGGGTCGCTGGCTCTACACCAACGCGGCGCCGGTGATGCCCGCCCTGCAGTCCTACTGGCTGCCCATCCACGTTTCGGTCGTCAGCCTCGGCTCAGGGGTGTTCCTGGTCGCGGGCGTGTCCAGCATCCTGTTCCTGGTCAAGATGTCGCGGCTCGGTGCACCCGATGCGCAGGGCACCGTTGCCAGGATCGTGGCGCGGCTGCCCGACGCGCAGACCCTGGACCGAATCGCCTACCGCACAACTATTTTCGCCTTCCCGGTGTTCGGGTTCGGTGTCATCTTCGGCGCCATCTGGGCCGAAGAGGCGTGGGGCCGGTACTGGGGCTGGGATCCCAAGGAGACGGTGTCGTTCATCGCGTGGGTGATCTACGCCGCCTACCTGCACGCCCGTTCGACCGCGGGCTGGCGCGACAAGAAGGCGGCGTGGATCAACGTCGCCGGTTTCGTCGCGATGGTGTTCAATCTGTTCTTCATCAACCTCGTCACTGTCGGGCTGCACTCGTATGCCGGCGTCGGCTGAGCCGACAATGGGGCAACGTCGGCTGAACGATCCACATGAGAAGGGGCTAGCCGTTGTCTGACGAACCATCGCACGGCTTTCGGTCACAACAGCGGTTCAGCGATCCGGCGACGGATGAGTCGGCGCCCGCGGAGTGGACCGATCCGACGCCGCCGACGGGGATTCCGATCAGCCAACCGGGCGGGGATACCGTGCCGCCGCCGTATCCGGAGCTCTCCACCGCCTCGCTGCTGCGCCAGAACAAGCGACCGCCGTCGTCCGGCTGGCGGCGGTGGCTGTTCCTGGCCTCCGGCAAGCAGATCAACCTGGGTGAGAGCCCGAAGGAAACCCACCACAACACCCTGCTGTCGCAGGTGAATCGGCCGCTGCAGGGCTGCTACAGGATCGCGCTGCTGTCGCTGAAGGGCGGGGTCGGCAAGACGACCATCACCGCGACGCTCGGCGCGACGTTCGCCTCCATCCGGGGCGATCGCGTGGTCGCGGTCGACGCGAACCCCGACCGCGGCACGCTGAGCCAGAAGGTACCGCTGGAGACGCCGGCAACGGTGCGCCATCTGCTCCGCGATGCCGAGGGCATCGATCGCTACAGCGACGTCCGCAGCTACACATCGCAGGGGCCGAGCCGGCTGGAAGTGCTGGCGTCCGAAAGCGACCCCGCCGTGTCCGAGGCGTTCAGCGCCGACGACTACGCCAGGACGCTGGACGTGCTCGAGCGCTTCTACAGCCTGGTGCTCACCGACTGCGGCACCGGGCTGATGCACTCGGCGATGTCGTCGGTGCTGGCCAAGGCCGACGTGCTCATCGTGATCAGCTCCGGCTCCGTGGACGGCGCCCGCAGCGCATCGGCGACGTTGGACTGGCTCGACGCGCACGGTCACGAAGAGATGGTGAAGAACTCGATTGCGGTGATCAATGCGGTACGCCCGCGGTCGGGCAAGGTCGACATGCAGAAGGTCGTCGACCACTTCTCCCGCCGCTGCCGTGCGGTGCGGCTTGTGCCGTTCGACCCGCACCTCGAGGAGGGCGCGGAGATCAGCCTGGAACGCCTGCGGCGCGAGACGCGCGAGGCGCTGATCGAGCTGGCTGCGGTGGTGGCCGACGGTTTTCCTGGCACGCAGCGGCCCAACGACCTGTTCTGAGGCCGCGCAGTTACTTGGGGCGGGGATTGTCCCCGTGCCCGAGCCGGCGCAGGAAATCCGGGTCGTCGTCGGGGCCGATCGTGCGGGTCCCGGGACGGCTGGCCGTGGCCCGGGTCAACCGCCAGCCGACATAGATCAGGCCGGCCAGGACAAGCACGAGGAGCAGAAAAGCCACGCAGAAACCTCCTTGATCTGAATATACGCGCCGTCGGTAGGCTCGGTCCGTGTCTGAGCCTCGCCCCGGATCCCGCCTCGTAATAGATGTGCTGGCTTACACGCTGGCCCGACTTCTGCTCGTCGTCACGCTGACCGCGGTCATCTTCGGCGGCGGCCATCTGCTCGGCGTGCGCGACTTCCCGCTCATCGTCGCGCTGCTGTTCGCGATCGTGATCGCACTGCCGCTGGGCATCTGGCTCTTCGCTCCGCTGCGCAAGCGCGCCACCGCGAGCATCGCGGTGCTCGACGAGCGGCGGCGCCAGGATCGCGAGCAGCTTCAGGCCAGGCTGCGCGGCGACGAGCCGCCCAAGGAGTGACTGCGGTCATGGCGCGCGAGACGTTCGGAGCGGAATTTGTTGGCGCCGAAGGCTTTCTGAACTCTCCGACATACGGGTTGCCGCCGCAGTTCATGTTCGACGCGCTGCAGGACTGCCTGCGCGCATGGCAGGCCGGGACGATGGACGTTCCGTCCTTCGACGAATCCGTCCGTGCGGGCCGGGCCGGCTACGCCGCGCTCGTCGGTGTGCCTGCCGACTCGGTGACGATGGCGGGAACCGTCTCCTCTGCGCTTGGTCTGGTGGCCGCCTCCATTCCGGACGGTAGCCGGGTGGCGACCCTGCCCGGCGAATTCACCAGTACCAGTTTTCCGTTCGCCGCCCAGGCGGCGCGCGGCGTCACGGTCACCGAGCTCAATTCTGACGAGTTGGTGACGACGGCATGCGACTACGACCTTGTCACCGCGAGCCTGGTGCAGTCGGCGAACGGCGCGGTGCTCGATGTCGACGCCCTGCGGGCGAACGTGGCGGGAGCGGACACCCTGACCGTGATCGACGCCACCCAGGCGCTGGGCTGGAAGAACGTCGATCTGCCGTGGGTCGACGTCACCGTCGCTGCCGTTTACAAGTGGCTGATGGCGCCGCGGGGCACGGCATGGATGTCGCTGAGCGACCGCGTCTCGAGCTCGATGATTCCGCACGCCGCCAACTGGTATGCGGGGGAGGAGCCGTGGTCGACGATCTACGGGCTGCCGCTGCGGCTGGCCGACAGCGCGCGGCGGTTCGATGTGTCGCCGACGTGGTTCAGCGTGTTGGGGTCGGGCCTGACCCTGCCGTGGGTGGCGTCGCTGGACCGCGCCGCGATCGAGGCGCATGCGTTGGGTCTCGCGTCGAAACTGCGCACGGAACTGCAACTGCCGCAGGAACCTTCGGCGATCGTCTCGATTCCCACCGCCGCCGCCGAGGAGCTCAGGCAGGCCGGGATCCGGGCGTCGATCCGTGCCGGAGCCGTTCGCGTGGGCTTTCACCTGTACAACACCGAGGACGACCTGGATCGGCTGCTCGACGTGCTGCGCTAGCGGTCAGCGCCGATCGGGTACTGCCTCCGGCGACTGCTCAGTCGAAGAGGTCTGGCTGCTCGCGGGTGATGCGCGCGAAAAGCGGCTGGAAGCTGAACCAGCCGGCGAAGTGCGTACCGACCTGTCCCGCAGTGTGTTTGGCCATCGCGGGCTCGATGAGCACCGGCTTCCCCGCGGCCTCGGCCATCAGCTGGGCCTGGCAGGACCGTTCCATCGTGATGAACCACCAGGCCGCCTCCTCGACCGAGTGGCCGACCGTGAGCAGACCGTGGTTGCGCAGGATGGCGGCCTTGCAGTCGCCGAGCGAGTGCGCGATGCGCTTGCCCTCTTCGAGGTCGAGCACCACACCGGAGTACTGGTCGAACAGAGCATGGTCGTCGTAGAAGGCGCACGCGTCCTGGGTGATCGGGTCGAGCAGCCGGGCAAGCGTCGACCACGTCTTGCCGTACACCGAATGCGAGTGCGCGGCGCTGACCACGTCGGGGCGAGCGGCGTGCACCTGCGAATGGATGGCGAACGCGGCCTGGTTCAACGGCTTGTCGCCCTCGACGACCGTGCCGTCGTGGCGCACCAGCAGCAGGTCGCTGACGCGGATGTGGCCGAAGTGCATGCCGAAGGGATTGACCCAGAAGTGATCGGCCAGTTCGGGATCGCGGGCGGTGATGTGGCCAGCGACGCCCTCGTCGAAGCCGAAGCGGCTGAAAAGGCGGAACGCGGCCGCCAGGTTCTGTTTACGGTGCAGGCGCTCTTGTTCCATCGTGCGGCCCTCCTCCGGGAGGAGCGCAGCAACGTTACCGCTCGCGAGTCGGCTTGCCTGTTCGACGTCGTCGTCAGTCATGGGCCCGAGGCTACGCGCCGACATCGGTCAGCCAGCGGCGTCCTGCAGTATTTGCCGAAGCTTGTCCGTCGGGTCGCCCGCACCGGGATCCAGCCGCAGTTCTCCCGGTTGTCCCTCCGGATCCGTCGCGCCCGCGGCAGGCGGCGGCGCGGCTGGCGGCGGAGGTGGGGCGGGCGGCGGAGCGGGCGGTAGCGGCGGCGGCGCGTTGTCGACTCCGGCGAGTTTGGCCGTCAGCCGGGCCGCCGAGTCGTTTCTGACCGCGCGGCGCTCCGGGTCGGGGTCGGTGTTGTTCTCGAAGCATCCGCCGGGCGCACGCTGCACGATGGCCAGTGCGCTGCGGTACTGCTCGCGGGCCTGGTCCGGTCGGCCCTCCCACCCGTCGACGTCGCCTCGCCGTTCGCGCACCAATTCGAGGTTCACCAAGACAGGGCAGGACTCCCCGGCGTCGTTGAGCGACAGCGCCTCCGAGAACCGCGCGTCGGCCTCCTCGAGCCGCCCCTGCAGAACCGCCGCCGTGCCCGCCGCAAACGGGGCCTTCGCCGGCTGCACCACGTTGAGTGCGCTCAGTGTGGACGCGTCCCGACCCAGGGCGTCGGCATCGCCGTCTGCGAAGTTCGTCACCGCCGAGTTCCCTGCAACGACAACCGAAATCATCTTGATGGCCGCGAGCAGCGCGGCAAGCATCACGGGCGCAGAGAACAGCACCAGCCTGCGACGCAACGACAACCGCGACGGTCTGCGGGCAGCGGTCACAGCGTCACGTCCCGTTTGGCCGATCGCGTGCGGCGGACGTCGCGGATGCTGGCGAACAGCTCGAAGAGCAGCAGCACCGCGGCGACCAACGTGAACACCCAGTACAGCTCCGTGCGCTCGGCGACGCCCGACGGCGTCACCGCACCGGTGGCGGACGGCGGTGCGCCGCTGTCCGGAGCGGACTCCGAGACGGGTCTGCCGTCGTCTCGATCGACATAGGGCACGCCGAGTTGCTCGGCGATCCGACGCAGACCGGGCTCGTTTCGGGCCGCGCCGTAGCCGAAGACCGCCCCGCCGTCGACGGAGCCCTTGGTCGGATCGAACTCACCCTGTGGTGCGCGGGAGCCGGCTGCGCCGGAGCCGAAGTAGAACACCAGGCTCTTGGAGTCCGGGTACTGCTGGCCGGCCGCAATGAGTTGATACCGCAACACATTCGCGGCGGCCGCCGCGTTCGTGCCCTCATCCGTCGCGGTCGAGGCGTACGGCGCGAGGCGCGCGACCTCGGGCCGCAGGCTCCATGCGTCCTCGGACAGTGGCCAGTCCAACGACGCCCGGGACCCGAAGGCGATCATGCCGAACCGGGCCTGCGGATACCGATCGATCAAGGCTTCGATGTCGCTGCGAATCCCCGACATTCGGGATTGCCGGTCGCCGTAGTCCTCGACGGCGGTGTCCGCCGACCGGTCGACGACGAAGAAGACGTTCGTGTTCTCGGCGGACGGCGTTGCCGCGGCAGCTCCGCGCTCACCGTGCTCAATGCCGGGCCGGGCTGCGGCGATGAGGATCAGCAGGACGGCGAGCGTCAGTCCGGACCAGCGCCAGACCGTCGTCCACGCCGCTCCCGCTGTGGTGTGCAGCCGCCGCATGGTGAGCAGCCGCAGCGCGATGACCACCGCGGCGATCACGAGCAGCACCGCCGGTGGAAGCACTGGCTGGAACGTCATCGTCGCAGCACCATCAGCGACAGGCACAGCAGCATCGATGCGATCACGGCAATGACCAGTGGTACGGCGGGGGCATCGCCGAACCATGATGTGACCGTTTCATCGGCCGGGGCGGTGGCGCCGGGTGGACGGTTCCGAATGGAGTCCAGGTCACCGCCCAGCTGACTCTCGCGGTTCTCGAGCGAGAAGTACTGTCCGCCCGAAGATTTCGCGATCGATGGTAGATCACCGGCGGTGCGGCCCGACGGGCTGAGCGCGTTGATCTGGATACCGGCGTCACTTGCCATGCTGGCGACCTGCGCTGCCGTAAGCAGCGACCGCCGTGGCTCGCTCGGCTCGCGTATCTGCCCGGGACCCAGGTAGATCAGTGAACGGCGTTGCGGGCTCTTGGAATCGAAGGACGGGAATCCGGTCATGCACAGCGCCAGGATGTCCTCCACGCTCGGCGCATAGTCGACATACGACACCGCGGGGGAGAAAGCGGCGGTGCCGACGGCGGTGTCGTCGGCCTGGTCTTGCGACAGCTGGGCGAGATCGCCGAGCTTGCCCGCCACGTACTGGTAGTCGCGGGTCATGGGAATCACGCGACGGTTCGGCGAGGTGAGACCGATGCGCTGGGTGCCGTACGTTCGCGCCTGGCCTGCGAAGTAGGTGAGGAAGTCGCCGGTGGTCTTTTCGGTGACCGGCTGGCCGACGCACAGCATGACGTCCTGCGGAGGATCGGTCGCCGCGCTCGACCACCACCATCCGCTCGGCCGCGCGCTGGCCAGCACCGCGCTACTGAACAACAGGCCGAGCAGGACGACCGCGACGAGCATCGACACCAGCCTCGCCCTGGCCAGCCGGGCGTACTCGGGGAGCCGGGTCAGTCGCGACGTGTTCGCCATCCGGCGCAGCTGTCGGCGAACCTGCTCCATCGGCAGCAGCAGCGCGAGGGCGACGGCCACTGCCAGACAGGCGAATCCAGCGACTGCGACGGGCCACCAGGTCAGGGCCACGACCGGATCAACTCCTCGGCCGTCGACCCGACCTCGCTGATATCCACCGGTGACGCGGCGTTGAACTGCGCGTCGTTGAGCGCCGCGATCAACGGTGCCGCATCGGCCATGTCGCTCGCCTCGATGTGGTCGACGTGCATGAACTGTGCACGAGTGCCGGTCGCCTGGTGCAGAAAGCTGCGCAACGTCCGGCTCATCTGGTGGCTGGCCTGCGCGGCCGACAGTTCACCGGCGCGGTAACGCCCCTCGATGGCGCGAATGGCACCAGAGAACCTGCGCCGCAGCAGCTTCGAATGCACAGATCGGATCCACGGGATGGACCGCAGCCGGTCGGCGGGCAGCGTCCAGACGAATACACCGACGTACCAGGCGATCACGACTGCCAGCAGTGCCAGCCCGAGCCACAGCCACAACGTCGCGTACGGCGAAGGGCCGATCACGAACTTCAGTACGTCATCCGGCACGTGCGAACACCTCGGTCATCGCGACCAGTCGAGAACGGATCTGACCGCTGCTGCCGATGGCCGCGTGGGGGATCGCGCGGGCGGTCATGAACTCCTCCAGTGCGCGCCTGCGGTTCTGCTCCGCACGTTGGTATGCCGCGACGACCCGCGGGCCGAGGCTGGCACCACCGATCACGAATCTGCCCGTCGCGACGTCGTATCCGTCGGCATTGGCCTCCGGTGTGCCGAGTGCGGGCACGTCGGAGACCATCGCCCACATGACGTCGTGGCGACCCGCGAGGCGCCCGGTTATCTCCTTGAAACGGCCATCGACGTCGGGTTCGTCGGAGACGATGACGATGAGCATCTGATGGCGGTAATGCGTTGCCACATACTCCAATTGGCAGGAGATATCGCTCGGACCCGGCGCAGCCAAGGCATGCCCGTAGAACCGGTGCAGCACGCTCTCGATGTGGGTTTCGCCGCGTCCTTGGCGGATGTTGACACAGCCGCGGGCGTCGCCGTACACCATGCCGATCTGGTCGGCGCGGCCAAGGGTGATCAAGCCGACGGCGCCCAGGATGTTGGCGGCCACATCGATTTTCGCCTCACCGCTCGGCGCCTGCGCGGTCATGTTGCGGCCCGCGTCGGCGACGAGAAGGATCTTGTGGTGCTTCTCGTCGACGAAGCGCTTGATCAGCACGCTTCCCGAACGGGCGGAGGCCTTCCAGTCGATGTCGCGAACATCGTCGCCGCGCACGTAGGGCCGCAGGTCGTCGAATTCCAGGCTGCGACTGTGCAACAGCGCATAGCGGCCACCTTCCAGAAGGCCGCGGGTGTCGGTGCCGAAATGCGACCTCGCCCTGTTGAGATGCTTGCCCACAACGGCCTCTACGGGACCCGGACCGCTTGCAGGACGGCGTCGATGATGGTTTCCGGTGTGATGCCGGAGCTGGCGGCCTCGAAACCCAGGATGAGTCGATGCCGCAGTACCCGGTGGGCGAGCCGCTCGATGTCGTCGGGGATGACGTGCGCACGGCCGGCCAGGAGGGCCAGCGCGCGGGCGGACTTGCAGAACGCGATGGTCGCGCGTGGACTGCCGCCGTACTCGACGAGCCGGGACAGCTCGCGGGGCAGGTATTCGTCGGGTGTGCGGGTGACGGCGACGAGCTCGCTGGCATAGAGCATCAGTGCCCGGTCCATGTAGACGTGGCCAACGATCTTCTGCAGCCGCCGCACATCGTCGAGGTTCACCACCGGCTGGCTTCGGTGATCCTTGTCGTAGAGCCCGGCGTCCATCCGGTCCATCACCTCGACCTCCTGCTCGGGCGACGGGTACGACAGAACGTCCTTGAGCAGGAACCGGTCGGTCTGAGCCTCCGAAAGGGGATAGGTGCCTTCCTGGTCGACCGGGTTCTGGGTGGCGATCACCAGGAACGGCTCCGGAATCGGGTAGACGCGGCCCGCGATGGTGGTCTGACGTTCCTCCATCGCCTCCAGCATCGCGCTCTGCGTCTTGGCGCTGGATCGGTTGATCTCGTCGAGCAGCACGATGTTGGTGTGCACCGGGCCCAGCTCGGTGACGAACGAGTTGGTTGCAGAGTCGTAGATCTGGGTGCCGATGATGTCGCTCGGCAACAGGTCCGGTGTGCACTGAATGCGCTGAAAGCCGCCGTGAACGGCCTCCGCGACCACGCGGGCGGCGGTCGTCTTTGCGAGCCCGGGAACGCTCTCGATCAGGATGTGCCCGCCGGTGAGGAGGCCGATCAGCAGGGACTCGCGCAGATTCCCCTGTCCGACGACTTTCGCCGAGAACGCGTTGCCGACCGCCCCGACGATGCGCTGCGCGTCGGCGATATCGCGCTGGCTGAGTTGTACGGGCGCTGCCGTCATCGATGCCTTTCTGAGCCGGGCTTTCTGCGAGAAGTCAGCTTCTGGGATACCCGGGGTGGCTTTGCAGCACACCTTTCCCAGCTCGCGAGAGGACTCAGGCCAGGAAGCGCTGGACGTACGGGGCGAACGGCTCGCGCAGGTCATCCGCGACGAGGCCGAACATCTCGGGAGACGTCGCGACCGTGCCGTGCCTGCCGCGCTGATGGCCGGACAGGTAGCCGCCGATCGCCGCCCGCGCCTCGTCGTCGAGTTCCTCGCCCGCCTTCTCGTACACCTGCGAAGCGACCGCCATCTCGTCGGCCATGAACTCGTCGAAGCGAACGTCGATCGACCGCTCTGGCGGGATGGTGTCCCGGTCACGGACCAGAGCGCCGAGCATCCGCCCCAGCCGGTCGACCCAGCTTGCCGCGATCTCGTTGACTGGGACCGGCGTGCAGTGCATCCGCGCGGAGTAGGTGATCATGGCGAGCATCGACAGCGTCACCGGCGCCGGGTCGCGGTGGGTGAAGATGACGAAAACGCCGGGGAAGACCTTGTTCAACACCGGCAACTGCTCGAGGTGTTGCGGCGACTTGAGCAGCCAGCGCCGGCCACCGCGCAGGAACTGCATCGCCTTGAGCTGGGTCTCGAGGTACTCATAGTGCGACGTCTGATCGTGGGCCATGTAGTAGTCACGCCACCGCGGCACATGTCCCAACGTTTCGAACAGCATCGTCGAGAAGTCGTTGGCCAGTAGCTGGATCTCTTCGTGCACATGGTCGGTCGTCATCTCGTGCATCAGCCGGAAGCGCGGCATGACGATGTCGACAACCTGGACGGCGACGTCCATCCGGGCCCTGCGCGGATCCGGCTCGACGCCGGCCTCGGCGGGCAGTGGGAAGGGCTCGTTGCTTTCCCAGTACGGCATGGTGCGGAAGGTCGGCGCCGCGGCAAGCAGGTTGTGCAGGTGCGTGGTTCCGGTGCGCGGCAGGCCCGCGATCACGATGGGCGGCAGCAGCTCGATGTCGTGGATCTCGGGGTGTCGCGTCAGTAGGTCAGTGAGCAACAGCCGGTTCTTCAGCCATTGCAACAGCTGGGCGTGGAAGTTGACCACCCCGGCCGGGTGCAGGCCTGGAATCTCCTGCAGCGAAGCGAGATACACGCCCAGACGCTCGCGGTAGTCGTCGTCGCCGAAGTCCTCGAACCCCGTCTCGGCGGTGGCTTTGGCGTGCAGTACGTCGGCATCGAGTGGGCAGTCGGGCGCCATCGTCGCCATCATGTCGCGAATCTGTTGTGCCTCTTGGCTGAAGCATGGCTCGGCCAGGTCGTCGAGGTGGATGACGGCTGCTTTGACATCGGTCACGGGGACTTATGTTACTCTGAGTTTCGTAATGACAACAGACCTGGGTCGGCCCCGCGATCCACGCATCGACAACGCGGTGTTGCGCGCGACCGTCGAGCTGCTGGGCAAAACGGGTTACGCCGACCTGTCGGTCGATGCGATCGCCAAGCGGGCGGGCACGAGCAAGCCGGCGATCTACCGACGCTGGCCGAGCAAGGCGCACCTGGTTCACGAGGCGGTCTTTCCGATCTCCGAGGCGACCGAGCTGCCCGACACCGGCTCGCTCGCCGGGGACGTGCGCGAGATGGTGCGGCGCTCGACGGGCGTGCTGACCACCCCTGCCGCGCGGGCGGCCATGCCGGGGCTGCTGGCGGAGATGGCCACGGACCCGACGCTGCACACCAAGCTGTTGGAGCGGTTCGGCGACGTCACGTCCCGCGGCATGAGCGATCGGCTGGCCGCAAGCATGACCCGGGGCGAGGCGCGGCCGGACGTGACGGCCGCCGACCTGGTGGAGGCCATCGCAGGCATCGCCCTGATGGCGATCATCACCCGCAACCAAGCCCTCGACGAAGCCTGGGTGGAGCGCACCGCCACCCTCATCACGAAAGGAATCAGTGCATGACCGAGAGCACACACGAGTCGACGGCTGCCTGGCGCGAACTGCTCGAAACGCTTGGCGGACTTGATGCTTCGTTTCTCTCCGGTGATCGCGCAGTCACCGACGATCGGCACATCGCCGACGGCTACCGAATGCTCGCGACGACCCTGGGCGTCGCGTTCGACACCTACCTCTATCCCGACCCGAGCCGACCACGCTGGGTCGAGGTCAACTCACCGTCGCGGCAGGACCGCCGCTGGGGTGGGGACAACACCGACGCCTACTACTTCATGTGCCCGGTCGACCCGAAGCGGCGCTATCGCGTCAGCGGCAACCAGGGCGACAGCGTGTATTTCTCGGTGACCGCCTACAACGAGCCGTCGCCGGGCGCCTGGTCGGACCGGATCGTCGCGATCATCCGCGACGACGACCTCGACATCGATGCCGACGGGAACTTCTCGTTCGAACTCGGGCCGACGCCCGATGCGGCCGTGCTGATGACCCGCGACTATCAGGCGGACCCGCAGACGGGTCGGCCGGTCAGCTGGCAGATCGAGGCACTCGACGAGCCGGATCCGTTCCGCCATGGCGACGCCGAGACCGCCGCTGCGCTGCGAGCAAGCGCGGCGTGGATGCGGACCATGTTTGCGATCCTGCCGCTGGCGGTCGGTGCCCGGGTGGAGGACGCTCACACACTCGGGCACGAGATCTCGCAGGCTGCAAATGAATTCGCGGACCCGTACCAGGTGCCCGATGCGAACTTCGGCTGGTCAGCGCGCGACGCCTGCTACGCGTACGGCAGCTTCGTGCTGGAGGACGACGAGGCGCTCGTCATCACCCATCGGCCGCCGCCGTGCCGGTTCTGGAACCTGGTGGTGTGGAACCAGTTCATGGCCACTCCCGGCGTCGCCGACGCCCGCAGCTCGGTGAACGGCCACAGTGCGGTGCCGAACGCCGATGGCTCCGTGACGGTCGTTCTGTCACGCGGCACGACAGCGCACCCGAATTCCATTACGACGCTGGACTATCCGCTCGGAAACCTCGCATTCCGGTGGTTCCTCGCCGACGAGGTGCCCGCCCGCCCGGAGGTTCAGTTGGTGAAGGTGTCCGACGCGCCGACGAGCGTCACCTAGTGATCTCGGCGTGGCCAGTTGCGATGAGCGCGACCAATCACGCCGAAATCGCCAACGCGAGCGCGACGGCAGCCGACCACACCAGCATCGTCAAGCCGGTGTCGCGAAGGACGGGGATGAGGTCTCTGCCGATGCCGCCGGTGCGCACAGGGCGCGCGGCCCGCCATGCCAGTGGCGCCGCGACCAGGCCCACCGCGCACCACGGTGTCGCGATCAACAGCAGCAGCAGCGTCATGAGCAGCGCCACCGCAAGCAGACCCTGATACAGCAGCCGGGTGCGGACGTCGCCGAGCCGCACCGCCAGCGTGATCTTCTCGGCCTCCCTGTCGGTCGGGATGTCGCGCAGATTGTTGGCGACCAGCACGGCCGACGACAGCGACCCGATTCCAGCCGCGAGGGCCAGCCCGACCCAGTCGACCCGTCCCGCCTGCGTGTACTGCGTGCCGAGCACCGCAACCAGACCGAAGAACACGAATACCGCGACCTCGCCAAGCCCCAGATACCCGTACGGCTTCGAACCACCCGTGTAGAGCCACGCGCCTGCGATACACACGCCGCCGACGGCGATCAGCCACGGCGCGCTCACCAGCGCCAGCGTCAGCCCGGCCGCCGCGGCCACCCCGAAACTCGCCACCGCCGCGATGAGCACCGAACGTGGTGTGGCCAACCGGGATCCGACCAACCGCAGCGGTCCGGCGCGGACGTCGTCGGTGCCGCGGATGCCGTCGGAGTAGTCGTTGGCGTAGTTGACCCCGATGATCATCGCGACCGCCACCACCAGCGCCAGCAGGGCCTTCCACCACACCGCGCCGTCCAACCAGGCAGCGGCGCCGGTGCCTGCGATGACGGGGGAGATTGCGTTGGGCAAGGTTCGTGGGCGGGCGCCCTCGACCCATTGCGCGACACTGGCCACGGACGTCATCGTTTCACGGCCGGGTCTGCGACGGGCGGAGTGACGACGGACACATTGTCGGGGCCGGTCGCGGTACGAAGACTGAGGCCATGGACGACCGACTCAGCAAGAATGAGATTCGCAAAGACGCCCTGCAGGAGACCGTGCAGTCCGTGGCCACGACGGTTGGCGAGGTGGCATCGATCCTCACCACCGCCGTCAAGGATGTGGCGGGTGCGATCGGCGGGCTGGCCACGGATGTATTCGAGATCCGGGACGGGGTCAAGCGCGCCGAGCAGCGCACCGACGACACAATGGAGTGATGCTCGGAGTCATCGGCGGCAGCGGCTTCTACTCGTTTTTCGGCCAGGACGCGCGAAGCATCAACCTCGACACCCCGTACGGGGAGCCGAGCGCGCCGATCACGGTGGGCACCGTCGGTGACCACGAGGTGGCGTTTCTTCCGCGTCACGGCGTGAACCACGAGTTCTCGCCGCACGCGGTGCCGTACCGGGCCAATATGTGGGCGCTGCGCGCGCTTGGCGTGCGGCGGGTCTTCGGGCCGTGCGCGGTGGGCAGCCTCACCCCGGAGCTCGGGCCGGGTGCCATGGTGGTGCCCGATCAGCTGGTGGACCGGACCCGCAGTCGCGAGGACACCTATTTCGACTCCGGCGGCGTCCATGTCGAGTTCGCCGACCCCTACTGCCCGGCGCTGCGGGCCGCGGTCACCGACCTGCCCGGAGTCGTCGACGGCGGCACCATGGTGGTGATTCAGGGCCCGCGTTTCTCGACACGTGCCGAGAGCCAGTGGTTCGCGCGTCAGGGCTTCACGCTGGTCAACATGACGGGCTATCCCGAGGCGGTGCTCGCACGTGAGCTGGAGATGTGTTATGCGGCAATCGCTTTGGTGACCGACGTGGACGCCGGGGTGGCCGTCGGGGCCGGCGTTCGAGCGGTGGACGTTTTCGCCGAGTTCGAACGCAACCTCGTGCCGTTCAAGAAGCTGGTGCACGAGGCGATCGATCAGGTCACCAAGGAACGGCTGTGCACCCATTGCCTCCCGCACGAGGGCGTCGACCTGCCGATCGACCTGCCGTGAGGGTCCTGCTGACCGGCGCGGCCGGCTTCATCGGATCGCGGGTCGCGGCGGCGCTCGCCGACACGGGCCACGACGTCGTCGCCGTCGACGCGATGTTGCCCGCCGCGCACGGCGACGACGCCGAGCCTCCCGAGGGCGTGCAGCGTGTCGATGTCCGGGATGGCGGCGCGATCGCTTCGCTGCTCGGCGGGGTCGACGTGGTGTGCCATCAAGCCGCGGTGGTGGGCGCAGGGGTGGACGCCGCGGATGCGCCGTCCTACGGCAGCCACAACGACTACGCCACGACGGTGCTCCTTGCGGAGATGTTCGCCGCGGGCTGCCAGCGGCTGGTGCTGGCGTCGTCGATGGTGGTGTACGGCCAGGGCCGGTACAGCTGCGCCGTGCATGGGGTCGTCGACCCGCTGCCGCGCACGCGCGCCGACATGGACGCCGGGGTGTTCGAGCACCGCTGCCCGATCGGCGGCGAGGAGTTGGCGTGGCAGTTGGTCGACGAGGATGCGCCGCTGCGGCCGCGAAGCCTGTACGCGGCGAGCAAGGTGGCGCAGGAGAACTATGCGCTGGCATGGGCGGAGGCCACCGGCGGATCGGTGGTGGCGCTGCGCTATCACAATGTCTACGGCCCGAACATGCCGCGAGATACGCCGTACTCCGGGGTCGCGGCGATCTTCCGGTCGCAGCTTGAAGCCGGCGACGTGCCAAGGGTGTACGAGGACGGCGGCCAGATGCGCGACTTCGTCCATGTCGACGACATCGCCGCCGCCAACGTTGCGGCCGTCGAGGCGAACCGCGACGGCTTCACGGCCGTCAATGTGTGCTCGGGTCGGCCGATCTCGATCCTGGAGGTGGCAACCGAATTGTGCGAGGCACGCGGGGACGCTGCGCCGCTTGTGACGGGCCAGTACCGCAGCGGCGACGTGCGACATATCGTCGCCAGCCCGGCCGGGGCGGCGGAGTTGCTGGAATTTAATGCGGTCGTCGATCCGCGCGACGGTCTGCGGGAGTTCGCATATGCGCCCCTGCGGGGCTAACCAGCGCGCTTACTTACGCTTGCGGCAAAGGATGGCTCGAAGCGGGGAGCCGTGTTAGCGTTTGCTCGATCTGGGGGACTCGCTATCCTGCGTCCGCCGCGTTGGCATGAGTTGGAGGGCTCCCGATGGCCGGTAGGCACCGCAAACGTTCCGAGGTTCGCACGACCGTCGCCAAGCGCGGGGGCAGCGGTGTCGCGGCCGCCGCGTTGAGCATCACTGGGCTGTCGACCGCCGTCGTAACCGGCACGACGGCTGCCGTCGCGCCGAACGTGCAATTGATGGCGCTGGTCTCGGCCGCCAACTCGACGTCGCAGTTCTTCGCGGGAACGTCTTACTACGGCACCGACTGGGCATCGGCAACCGCATACGGCCCTGAAAAAGTGGTTGTGCCGTTCTTCCGGGGGCCGCAGGGAATCGCAGACGCCATCAATGACTACCAGGACAACGATGACCAGACCGGTGTCACGGCTTCCGGCTGGGGAGCAGGCCAGACCGGCACCGCGCTCGGGATACTCGCCGAGGGCGAAAACACCGAGGCCCTGAACAGCATCGGACTCGTCATCCTCGACAACAACACCAACCGTGCCGGCGGCGGCTTCTGGACGACCTATTACCCGTTCGCACCGCTGCTGTTCACCTCTGCGGATCCCACGCCTACCAATTTTGGTCCCGGCGTCACCAACCTCAAGATCTTGGACGTCGGCTACGAGTACAACATCAACGGCGACGCCGCGGTCGACCCGGCCAATCCATTCGCCCTCGGCAACAGCTTGGCCGCGTATGCCTTCGGATACGGGCAAGAGTCCACGGCGTTGAACATCACGCAGGAAGAGCCCGGTGGCCCCGTGATGTTCCAGCCGGCCGCTGAGGGGAGCGATCCGGTCAAGTTAGAGCCCGGAACGCATTACGTCGTCAAAGACGGCAACATCGTCGCGACATACCCGGCCGGAACGGCGGCATCGAACCCAAGCACCATCTACGTGACGGTTCAGGCCGACAACTTGCCTCTCACCAGGCTGCTGCGGGTCGTTCCTGGCGGCGACATCCTTGCCAACGCCGTGGATCCGACCCTGACCGATCTTGTTAATGCGGGCTATAACGACGGCTTGGGTATAACTGGCAATCCAGCGATACCGAAAGACCCGACCGTGCCGCGACCGATGAAGCTTTTCTCGTCACTGTCTGCCTTGGACGCGGGCGACCTGCAGGATTCCGCGCAAGAGGGAGCGACGGCCGGTGCAACGACGGCGTTTGCGGACATCGCCAATCCGGCCAACTTCATCACCAAGCCGATCGGCGAGGCGGCCAAGCTGCCGGGAATCTCGTCGCTGACCAATCTGTCGCAGAGCACGAGCAGCCTCACCACGCTCGGAGCCAAGAACGCTCCGACGCAGAAGAAGCCGGCCACAAGCACGTCGTCGAACGAACGGCCGCGCCCGTTGAAGAAGCTTGCCGATGACGTCAAGGATTCGCTCAACAAGCTTGCAGGCAAGCCTGCCGAGTCCGGCGACGAGGGCTAGACAGCGGCGGATTCTCGCCGCGGCGCTTATCGTCACGCTCGTGGCTTCCGCACTGATCGTCGCGATCCAGTCGCAGCAGCGACGGATGATCTACTTCCCGTCGCGTGACCCTGTGCCGTCGATAGCGACACTGATTCCCGGTGCTCGCGACGTCGTCCTGGATACCGACGACGGAAAGCGCTTGGGCGCTTGGTATTTACCGGTAGCAGGCGACCAACCCGGGCCGGGCGTCGTCGTCTTCAACGGCAATGGCGGAGACCGGTCCGGGCGTGCGGTGCTCGCCGTCGGCTTGGCACGACTCGGCATGTCCGTGCTGCTGTTCGACTACCGCGGATACGGTGGCAATCCCGGCAGCCCGTCGGAAAAGGGCCTCGCGATCGACGCGCGCGCCGCCCAAGCCTGGCTTGCGACACAGACCGACGTCGACCCCGACCGGATCGTCTACTTCGGCGAGTCCCTCGGCGCCGCCGTGGCCATCGGTCTCGCACTCGAGCGTCCGCCCGTCGCGCTGGTGCTCCGCTCGCCGTTCACGTCGCTGGCCGAGGTCGCCAAGGTGCACTACCCGTGGCTGCCGGTCGGGCGGCTGCTGATCGACCGCTACCCGTCGATCGACCGGATCGGGTCGCTGTCGGTGCCGGTCATGGTCATCGCCGGTGACCGCGACGACATCGTGCCGGAGTCGCTGAGCAGGAAGCTCTACGAGGCCGCACGCGAACCCAAGCGCTTCCTGCTCGTGCCCGGCGCCGGCCACAACGACCCCGAGCTCGTCGACGGCAACCGCATGCTCGAGGAGGTCGGGAGGTTCCTGTCGGACTCGGAAGTGCGATAGCGATACTGAACAAGTGAAGCCCGCGATCTGTGAACAGTTCGGCATCGATTTTCCGCTCTTCGCCTTCAGCCACTGCCGCGATGTCGTCGCCGCGGTGACCAACGCCGGCGGCTTCGGCGTGCTCGGCGGGACCGCGTTCACGCCCGAGCAGCTCGACCAGGAGCTGTCGTGGATCGACGAGCAGGTCGGCGGTAAGCCGTACGGCCTCGATCTGATCGTGCCCGCCAAGTTCGAGGGCAAGGGTGAGAAGGTCAGCTCGGCGGACCTTGCCGCGCGGATTCCCGACGAGGTGCGTGGCTTCGTCGCCGACTTACTCGCCAAGCACGACATCGAATCCGATCCCAAGCCGTTCATCGGTGGCTCGTCGCTGGCGGGCACGACGGGCCGTGAACTGCTCGAGGCGGCGATGAGCCACCCGATCAAGCTGATCGCCAACGCATTGGGTGTGCCGCCGGACTACATGATCGACGCGGGCAAGGAGCGTGGCATCCCGGTCGCGGCACTAGTCGGCGCCAAGGAACACGCCGTCAAACAGGTCGCCGCAGGCGTGGATCTGATTGTCGCGCAAGGCACCGAGGCGGGCGGGCACTGCGGCGAGGTGACGACGATGGTGCTGATCCCCGAAGTCCTAGAAGCTCTAGCGGCGATCGGCAGCAAAATCCCCGTGCTGGCAGCGGGCGGGATCGTGACCGGCAGGCAGATGGCCGCCGCCGTCGCGATGGGCGCCGACGGCGCCTGGACGGGATCGGTATGGCTGACGACCGAGGAGGCAGAGACCGCGTCGCACACCAAGGAGAAGTTTCTGGCAGCGACGTCGCGCGACACCATTCGTTCGACGGGTCGAACGGGAAAGCCTGCACGCCAACTCAAGTCGGACTGGACCGACGCATGGCAGCCCAACGAAGGCGGCCACAAGACGCTGCCGCTGCCGCTGCAGTCGATGCTCTGCGAGCCGGTCATCCGCCGCGTGGATGTGCTGGCCTCCCAGGGGCATCCGGGTGCGCAGGCGCTTGCGACCTACTTCGTCGGGCAGGGAGTCGGGTTGATGAACAAGGTCAAGCCCGCCCGCGAAGTGGTGCGCGAGTTCATCGAGGACTACCTTGCCGCGACCGAACGGCTCAGCAACTCGCTACCCGACTGACCAATCGATCGCCGGTGGCCGCACCGACGCGCACAGCGGTTGGCCCTTGGCGTCGGTGAGCCCGAGTCGCCCGACGAGAAGTCCGGATTTCGCGGCCTTCGCGAGCACCTCGCTGGGCACCGCGTCGAGCATCAGCTTGGCGCGACGGAACATATCCATCCGGCCGTCGCCGTCAACGCTGCCCCAGTTGAGATAGATGAACCGTTCGCCAGGCCGCCCCTGGATGTGCGGGCCTCGCACGTCGGAGCCGTTCACGTCGCAGTCGATAACCCAGTTCACCGTGGTCGCATCGCCGGGCTGCAGGTCCAGCAGCTCGGGCGGACGCTTCTTGGTCTGCACCGCGACGTGGACATTCGAGTAGCCGGGGAAGTTGTGGCCGGGCGCGACAGTCGCGGCCGGGCAGGTCGGAGCCGATGATGCGAATCTGCACGCACCCATTGTCTCAATAGCGATTTCGGCGTGAAAAGTGTCGACCATCGATACCAATCACGCCGAAATCGCAATCAGTCGAACGTGATGCGCACAGAAATGGGGTCGCTCTGCAGGGCGCGCATGCCGAGCGCGGTGGCGGACTGGCTGAGCTTGCTGCTTCCGCCGAAGCTGCGTGCCCTTGCGACGACGTCATCGTCGGGCGCGAATGCGGCTGTGCCGTCGCGCCATTCGTTGTTGACGCGGACCCGAACCTTGGGGTTGGCGGTGATGTTGTGTGCCCAGCCTGCGCGCTTGCCGTGTTGGGAGACCACCCAGACGCCGCCGTCGTCGGCGCGGCCGGTTAGCGGCACACGGCGCGGCTGGCCGGACTTGGCGCCGGTGGTCTCCAGCTCGACGACTGACGATGCTCGGATGCCGATCTTGTCGAGCGCGGAGACCAACGGGTTGAAGATCGTGCGACCGACCCGTCGCTCGAACTTGAACTTCCGCAGTGCCTTGCGGGAATCGACAGCGGCCATCGTCGGCACCTTCCGATCGGAGTGTGTTAACGACGATAATAGAAAGATCGCTCTAGTACAAGGAGGATGACGTCAGACCATCCGCCGCAGCTGTCCGTCGCGCCTGACGACCGTATGGCTCAGCACCAGCCCGACGTGCACCGCGATCACCGCCAGCAGCACCACCTGGGCAACGATGTGCACTGGAAGCCAGTCGTCTTCACCCGCGATCAACAACAGGCCCGTCCCCGGCACGACGAAAAGCAACGTGAGCAACAACTTCTCCAGCACCGACTCGAGCCGTCGTTCACCGGGCCGGAGGTACGGCGCCCATGGCGGCAGAGGCGTCGCGACCCGCCACACCACTCGCAGAACACCCAGCGTGATGGTCGAAACACCAAGCAGCACATGGACTTCCGGCAGTGATAGGCCGTCGTTCAAAACGTCGCCCGAGACCACGTCGGAGAACGCCGCCGACACGTAGTCGTCCTCGCGCGCATCCAGCTGGTCGTCGAGGCGATCGATGTCGTCCTTGAACGCGTCTTCGGCGGTGTCGCCCTGCTCCTTGGCCCGGTCCTTGCCTGCGTCCTCCAGCGCATCGATGCGATCCTTCTCGCGGTCGAACGCGTCGTCATCGGCCGCCATCGTCCAGCCGACCAGGAACTGCCCGACGATCGCGGCGACCGTCAACCAGTGCAGAACCTTGGTGACCACGCCGTAGCCGTGTTCGCCGTTGCGCAAGGGCATGCAGCCGAAGGTAGCGGGGTTCAAGGCTGCAACCCGTCAAATCACTTGTGCCACTGTGGTTTCACCAGTCACAAATCCGGAGCCGTTTGTCGGTGGTTCGAACTAGTGTTCGAAGCATGAGTTCGACCGGGAGGACATCGCCGCGGCGTACGACAACCTCGACAGCGCGTTCGAGACCGTCGCCGCGTTGTCCTGCGACGCGCTCACCGCCACCGAAAAGCAGCGCCTGTTGGCCCGGCTGGAGACCCACCGTCGCCGCTTGCCTGCCGTCGAACATCCGTTGATCAACCAGCTGGCCACCCAGCGTGCTCCCGAAACCCTGGGCGCCGCCACCCTCGCCGAGGCGCTGGCCATCGGGCTGCGGATCAGCAAGGACGACGCGCGCCGCCGCATCGCCGAGGCGGGCGACCTCGGTCCCCGCATCGCGCTGTCGGGTGAACCCCTGCAGCCGCTGTTGCCCACGGTTGCCGCCGCTCAGCTGGCCGGCAAGATCGGCGTCGAGCACGTCAAGGTGATCCGCACGTTCTTCGCGAACCTGCCCGACGCCGTCGACTATCAGGCCCGCGACGAAGCCGAGAAGGACCTGGGCAGGCTGGCCGCCCAATTCGGTCCCACCGAGTTGCGCGCTGCCGCCGATCGGCTCGCCTGCCTGCTCGACCAGGACGGGCCCGCACCCACCGATGCCGACCGGGCGCGGCGCCGCTGCTTCACCATCGGCAAGCAGCAAGCCGACGGGATGACCCCCTTCCGCGGACTACTCGACCCCGAGGCCGCCGCCACCATCACTGCCGTTCTCGCCAAATGCGCCGCACCCGGCATGTGCAACCCCGACGAGCAGCACCCCTGCGTCGACGGGGAACCGCCACAAGGAGCATCGCAAACCGATCTGAGGTCGCAGCCCCAACGCAATCACGACGCCCTCACCGCCATCGGTCGGGCAGCACTCGCGTCGGGGACACTCGGCCAGCACAACGGCCTGCCGGTCACCATCATCGTCTCCACCACACTCACGGAACTCCAATCCGGTGCCGGACAAGCCGTCACCGCCGGCGGATCCCTGCTTCCGATGACCGATGTCATCCGCCTGGCCAGCCACGCGTTCCACTACCTCGCGATCTTCAAAGACCATCACCGCGAACCGCTCTACCTCGGCCGCACCAAGCGCCTCGCCTCACCAGGCCAACGGATCGTCCTTCACGCACGCGACCGCGGTTGCACCTTCCCCGGCTGCACCGTGCCCGGCTACGGCTGCCAAGCCCACCACGGCAAGCAAGGGTGGGCCCACGGTGGCCGAACCGACATCGACGAAGAAGTCCTCGCCTGCCCACCCCACAACCGCCTCGTCGAAAAGGGCGGCTGGGTCACCCGAATACGCGCCGACGGCCGCGTCGAATGGATTCCACCACCACAACTCGACAACCACCGCGCCCGCGTCAACAACTACCACCACCCCGAGAACTATCTGCTGCCCGAAGACAAAGGCGAGTAGCCCAATCAAGGCCGACGTCAGTCGCTGGCCAGCGGAAGCCGCACCTCGAACCGCGCACCTGTGTCCAGGTTGCGCGCCGACAGCGTGCCGCGATGCGCCTGCACGAGCCCGGCAGCGATGGCCAGGCCGAGTCCCGAGCCGCTCGGCAGCGACGCATCCGTTCTCGGCACCCGGTCGTTCGAGCCCCGGTAGGCCACGTCGAACACCTTGGGCAGGTCCGCTTCGTCGATGCCCACTCCGGTGTCGTCGACGCGCGCCCACGCGCCGTTCTCGTCGGCACCGAGCGCCAGCTCGACCTTGCCGCCCTCCGGCGTGTGCGCGATCGCATTGGCCACCAGATTGGACAGCACCCGCACCAGCGCCCGGTCGCTGCCGACCACCCGAACGGGCTCGGTGGGCAGGTCCGCCGTCAACACCACGCCGGCCCGCTCGGCCGCGATGCGGTGGGCGGCCATCACGTCGTCGACGACCTCGTCGAGCGCCACCTTGTCGAAGGCCGGCTGGATCGCGCCAGCATTGATCTTCGACATCTCGAACAGGTCGTCGACCATGTCCGACAGCCGAATCGATTCCTGCTCAATGTGTTTGGCGTGCGTGCGGACCTCTTCGTCGGGGACCACACCGTCGGCGATGGCCTCGGACACCGCGCGGATACCGGCAAGCGGTGTGCGCAGGTCGTGGCTGACGAATGCGACCAGCCGTCGCCGCGACACCTCGGCGGAGCGTTCGGACTCGCGGATCTCCTGCTCCCACACCGTGCGGCGGGCTTGGTAGCGGGCCATCATGATCGCGGCAGGGATCGTCACGATCGACACGATCACCAACACGACGGCGATACTTTCGAAAGTCTCGGTGATCATGAACCCGCTGGCGCCCATCACGCCGGTGAATGTTGCGATCGTCGGGATCAACACCAGCGCCACCATGCTGACGGCCAGCGACCAGGACCTGGCCAGCTTGATGATCAACGCGCCTGCCAGCACGACTGGGACTGAACAGGCGAGCGCCCACCCGACGATCTCCCAGAAGTCAGTCGCCGGCACCACTACTCCACAGGTAGCCGCGACCCCACACGGTCTGCACCCTGTGCTGGTCGCCGAGCTTGGACCGCAACCGCTTGACGTGCACGGTCACCGTGGAGAGGTCGCCGAAGTCCCACCGCCACACCTGCTTGAGGAGTTCCTCGCGGGAGAACACCGTGTCGGCGTGGGTCATGAAGAACAACAGCAGCTCGAACTCGCGGTTGGTCAGACTGATCGGTTCTCCCCGAACCGCCGCCGAGCGCGACGCGGTGGATACGGTCAACTCACCGACCGTCAGTTCCACCGGCGACACCCCGACCGGCGTCGGGGCCCTGCGCAGCACAGAGCGGACCCGCAGCGCCAGTTCGCGCGGGCTGAACGGCTTGGTCAGATAGTCGTCGGCGCCTGCCTCGAGCCCGGCGATCCGGTCATCCTCCTCGCCGAGAGCGGTCAGCAGAATCACCGGAATGGCGTAGTCGCCGCGCTGGCGCAGGCTGCGACATAAGGCCAGGCCGTCGGGGCCGGGCATCATCACGTCGAGCACCGCGACGTCGATCCGCTGGGTACCGAGCAGCCGCAACGCCTCGTTTCCATCGCGTGCGATTGCGACCTCGAGGCCGTCGCGTTCCAGATAACGGCGCACGACATCGCGAACGACAGTGTCGTCGTCGGCAATCATCACGCGCGTCATTACCTTTGAGGCTAGCTGTGCGGGCGCTGTTACCTGCGCTGATGTCACCCTTTTGTCATCGTTGGCCTTGGTACCCGCGTCGCACCTGGCCTAGCGTCGGTTGGTATGGCCGACGGTTCTGTGACTGTGGTGCTGCCCTGTCTCAACGAGGCTGCCTCTTTGCCGGGCGTGCTGGCCGCCATACCGAATGGGTATAGGGCCCTTGTGGTCGACAACAACAGCACCGACGACACCGCCGAGGTGGCCGTCCGTCACGGCGCTCGAGTGGTGACCGAGCGTCGACCTGGGTACGGGTCGGCGGTCCATGCCGGGGTTGAGGCGGCGACGACGCCGATCATCGCGGTCGTCGACGCCGACGGGTCGCTGGATCCCGCGGAACTGCCCGCGTTGGTCGAGGAGCTCGACCGGGGCGCCGACATGGCGATTGGTCGGCGCAGGCCCGTGCCGGGGCTGCGCTGGCCCTGGCACGCGCGGCTCGGCACCGCGGCGGTGTGCTGGCGGCTGCGCACCCGCTACGGGTTGCCGGTGCACGACATCGCCCCGATGCGCGTCGCCCGCCGCGACGCCCTGCTGGCCCTCGGCATCACCGACCGCAGAACCGGATATCCCGTCGAGCTCATGGTGCGGGCCGCCAACGCGGGCTGGACCGTCGTCGAACGCGATGTGCCCTACGGCCCGCGCACCGGCGGCAAGTCGAAGGTGAGCGGCTCGCTTCGCGGGAGTATCCATGCGGGACTTGACTTCTGGCAGGCGATCTCGTGATACCCGTGACGTTGGTGGTGATCGCGAAGGCGCCCGTCGCTGGCCTGGCCAAGACGCGGCTGGCGGTGACCGTCGGCGAGCAGGCCGCCGCCGATATCGCAGCCTCGACATTGCTGGATACGCTCGATGCCGTCGACGCGACGCCCGTCGAGTCCACCGTGGTGGCGCTGACGGGCGACCTCGGCCAGGCCAGCAGTAGTCGCCAAATCCGTTCTCGCCTCAACGATGTGCATGTCGTCGAGCAGCGCGGCGATGACTTCTCGGCGAGGCTGGCCAATGCGATCGCGGATGCGGCAGCGGTAGGCGGCGGCCGCCCCGTTCTGCTCATCGCTTCCGACACGCCGCAGGTGACCGCGGGCCTGCTCACCGAATGTGCACAGCTCCTGCTGCAGACGGATGTTGTCTTCGGCATGGCCCGCGACGGCGGATGGTGGGTACTCGGGGTGACCGAGCCGGGGATGGCCGAATGCCTGCACTCCATCCCGACCTCGCGCTCGGACACCGGCCCGGCCACGTTGGAAGCGTTGCGCGACAAGGGGTTGGCTGTCGCCCTGGTTTCCGAGCTGTCGGATGTCGACACCGTCGACGACGTGGACATCGTGCGCGCCGAGTGTGCACCGGACAGCCGATTCATCAGGGCGATCAGGGCGGCGGGGCTGTAGATGCTGGGAAATCTCTACGACCGGGCGCTGGACGGCGAGCGGTGCTGGGTCCGCCACGACGACGGCGAAATCCGCCACCTTCCGGTGCGGAGATGGCTCGGCGGCAGGCACGCCGACGGTGAGTTCGACCGAGCCGTGTTGAAGTTGTGCGGGGGCCCGACCATCGACTTGGGTTGCGGTCCAGGCCGTTTGGTGACGGAGTTGGTTCGGCGTGGTGTTCCGGCGCTCGGCGTCGACCAGTCCGCGACGGCTGTCGGGATCGCGCGTCGCAGTGGTGCGCCGGTACTTCGTCGGGATGTGTTCGAAGCGCTGCCGGGTACCGGCCGCTGGCAGACGGTGCTGCTGGCCGACGGCAATGTCGGACTGGGTGGTGACCCGCTGCGCGTGCTTCGGCGGGCCGCGGAGCTTCTGAGGCGCGGTGGCCATTGCATCGTCGAATTCGACGCCGTGATGATCGGCATCCGCACCGGCTGGGTGCGGCTCGAGTCGTCGCGAACGATTGGCCCGTGGTTCCGCTGGGCGTCCGTCGGCATCGATTGTGCCGCAGAGCTCGCCGAAGAAGCGGGGTTGACGCTGAGCGGGATCCATCCGATCGGTGACCGGGTCGTCGCTAGCCTGACGACGGCGTGACCCGGCGCGCCAACGCAACCCGAACGCCGTACGCGACCGCGCTCGCGGCGAACATGGCCGCGGTCAACAACAGCCAGCGGCCAAGGAACGGCTCCTGAGTCTGGCCGGTGGCGGCGGCGTACACGAAGGCGCCCTGCTTGATGATTCCAGGAAGGAACACCAGCAGCGTCAGCGCTGCCCCCATCGCAGGGACGCGCACGTAGTTCAGCACCGGGACCGACGTTTCAGCCCGCGGGCGAATGCGATTGCCTGCGACCAGCACTCGGTCGACGAGCGCATAGACGGGAAACAGCACGAGGTCGTGGGCGACGATGGCCGCCACGAACCACACCAGGATCGACTGCCACCACGTGTTGGGGTTCCACAACGTCGTTGGTTTGACGGTGGCCAGCACGTAACCGAACAGCGCGAAGCCGGCGATGAGTGTCAACAGATGCAGCGGGTTCGAGCCGTACGCCGCGCGGAACCGCGTCAGTGCCGTACGCACGTCAGCCCGCCCTGAAGTCGATGGAGGCGACCCACTTGGTGTTGTGCACACCAGGCAGGCCCGGGACGATGATGCGCGCCGGGAAACCGTGGTCTGCCGACAGATCGGCATCGTTGACCCGCAGCGCCAGAAGCGAATCCGGGTCCAACACCTGGTTCGCCTGCAGGGTCGCGCGGTTGAACCCGCCGCGGCGTTCGACCGATCGCACGAACGCCGACGTGGGGTTCGGCACGCCGGCCAGTCGAGCGAGATCGCGCAGGGGCACGCCGGTCCACGTCTCGGTGGTCGACCAGCCTTCGACGCACGCGATCGGCAGTGTGGCCGTGTGCTGTGGCATGGCGCTCAGCGCTGCACGGTCGAACGTCACGTTCGACGGCCCGCCGGTGAGCGTGAGCCGCCACCGGTCGCCGGTGACCTCCGGCGTGATGCCCGCCGCCCAAGCCGTCCGGTTCACCTGGAAGTCGTTGGGTCCGTCACCGCGCGTCCGGCCACGCGGAAGCAGCAGGGCTGCGTGTCTGGTGAAGCCGCCGACAGTCTGTCCCGCCGTGATGATCGCCATGAACACCGCACCGCCGCCGACCAAGGCGAGGGCTCCCCGGCGACTGATCGTCGGCGCTACGGGATTCTCGGCGGCCAGGCCGTCCGCTTCATACGGCTCGGGGACGGTGTCGGTTCGGCTGGTGCGCAACACGTCCCGCATCGACATCGACCGCAGGCCCGTCCACATCCGCGGGATCTTGATCGCGATGTGGACGACAAAGCCGGCGATGAACACCCATGCGCCGTAGTAGTGGGCGGTGTAGAAGCTGAACCCGAAGATGTAGTCGTACTGGATGTTCAGCACGCCGGTGATGATCTCGAACAGTATCCCGCCGACCAACATCAGCAGCGAAACACGTTCCAGCACTTGCGCGATCGACCGTGCCGGGGGCCACGCGAAGAGCCGGGGGATGACCGACCACAGCTTGGCAAGTACGACGGGAATCAGGATCAGGCCGAGACCGACGTGCAGACCCTGATTGAGTCGGTAGATCCACGCGGGTTCGGTGGGCCAGTCGAAGGTCGGCAGCTTCAACCATCCGACTCCGCCGGGAATGGCCTGCCCGAACTGTGGTCCGTACGCGATATAGGAGAGCAGGCCGGTGATGATCACGATCGGCAGCGCAACCAGGAGCACGGATCCGAACACCGACGTCAGCCAGAGCCCGCGCAACGGGCTGCGCCACCGGGTGATCCGTTCGACGCCCGGGGGCGGATGCCGGTCCAGCCCCCGCCATAGTCGACGAGGGAACCCGTAGCCACCAGAGTCCGTCGGCGGCTGCTCCGGGGCGGTCTTGTCGTCCACCGTCATCACTCCATTCCACATCGGCACCAGTGGTGAGTGTCCGATTTCGGTCAGAGCGTTACCAGTTCGTCAGAAGGAAACTGTTCAGCAATAGGGCGCCGATCACGTTGAGGGCCAGCCAGAACCGGTGTGACTGGGCGGGGAGCAGGGCGGGCGCCGCGGTGAGCCACATCGTGAACGGCAGCCAGATGCGCTCGGTTTCGGCCTTGCTGAGCATGCTGAGGTCGGCGCACACGATCGCCAGCAGCGCGCCGAGCACCAGCAGGTGCAGGCCGGGAGCCTTGCGGATCGCGGCGATGTCGAAGGCTCGGCCGATGCCTGCCACGCTCCCGAGCCCGATCGCGCACACCACCGACGCGAAGTTGGCCCACGACCAGTACTGGAACGGCCGATCCAGCGCGATGCCCTGCCAATAGCGTTCCTGCACAAAGCTATAGCCGTCGAACCACCAGAACCCGAAGGCGAAGAACACCCCGACGACGAAGCCGGCCATCAGCGCGGCGGGAACCAATGTGCGCAGCGCCGTATGCCAGTCGACGGCGGTGATGAGCACCGCAAGCGCCAAGAACGCGATCAGCGCCAAGCCGTAGTTGAGGAAGAGCGCCCAGCCCAGTAGCGCACCGGCGCCGCCGGCGACCAGCAGCGGTACCCGCACCTTCTGCATCGCTGCCAACGCCAGCAGGGCGATGCCCCATGCGGCCACGCCTGCGAAGTAGCCGTCGGCAGAGACGGCGACCCAGATGGCCGTCGGCGCCACCGCAACGAACGGTGCGGCCAACCGGGCGGTCGCTTCGTCGGCGACGGCGCGCACCGCGACGATGATCGCGGCCGCCGCGCTCGACCCGACCAGCAGGCAGAACAGGCCGGCCCACGCGCCGCCGCCGAGGCCGATGCGGTCCAGCCAGACGAACGTCAGCAGCGCCCCCGGTGGATGTCCGGATACGTGCGTGATCCACGAATCGGGCTGGTAGTCGAGGATTCTGCGGGAGAAGCTGTTGAGCGCCTTGGGAATGTCGTCGATGGTCGGCACCTGCCGCAGGTATTCATGGCGGGCAACCAGCCTGCCTGCGAATCCGCGCTGCCAGCCGTCGATCATGGCCAGCGAGAACGCCCATGCACAGGACGTCGCCCACGTCGCCAATGTCAGCGCGCGCCACGGCAACCGCTGTGCGACGGTGGGCCCCCAGACCACCGCGGCGACGCCGATCAGGATCGCCGGAGCCGTGCCCCACCCGACGTGGGCCTTCCACCATCCGAAGATCGGGGCGGTGCCTGCGAAGGTGCGGAATCGGTCCGCTGTGGCGTTGATGAGCGGCGTGACGATGCCCAGATGCAGGTGCGGGACGACGAACGCCGCCACCACGAGGATGACGGCGACGACGACCGCCACCGCCTCCCTGCGACCGATCTGCAGCTTGAGCACCCCGCCAGGTTAGGTGGTTGCGGGATTGTGATGTCTGATGACTCCCGTGAACGATTTCCTGTTCTGCGGCATCGAGTTGGCCGCGCGCATCGAGTCGGCCGAGGCCCAGCTGATTGCTGCGGGCACGGGTGCCGCGCTTCGGCGAAACCCCGACACGGCGTTCGTCACTTCCGTCGCGGGTGGATTCGCGTGCTTCGGGGAGGACGGCGCACCGTTCAACAAGGTGGTGGGGCTCGGCTTCGGCGGTGTTCCGGGCGCGGCCGCACTCGACGACATCGAAGGGGCATACGCGGCCCGGGGCGCCCACACCCAGGTGGAGCTCGCCAATCTGTCCGACCCCGAGATCGGCGCGATGCTGACGGACCGGGGCTACCGGCTCGTCGCGTTCGAGAACGTGCTCGGGCGGTCGCTGGATGCCGACGTGCTGCCGTTCGACTGCGCAGGGATCGAGGTGCGGCTGAGCGGTGAGGACGAGCTCGACGCCTGGCTCGAGGTGGTGACGACGGGGTTCGCGCACCCGGACGACCAGGGGGTCGCCACGCACGAGGACTTCCCCCGCGACATCGTCGAGCGGGCCGAACGCGACTTGGTCGCGGCAGGCGCACGGACGTATCTCGCGCTGGTGGACGGCGTCATCGCGGGCGGGGGCGGCATGCGCATCACTGACGGGCTCGCGCAGTTGGTCGGCGCGGCGACGGCACCGGAGCATCGTCGGCGAGGTGTGCAGAGCGCGCTCTTGACGAAGCGTCTCGCTGACGCCGCCGAGGCGGGCTACGACATCGCGGTGGTCACCACGGCGCCGGGATCGAAGTCTCAGCAGAACGTGCAGCGGCAGGGCTTTCACCTGCTCTACACGAGGGCCGTGCTGGTCAAATAGATTCGGAATATTCGGTCCAGAACGGACGTAATCTACTTGTATGGCGCGTCCCCGCACGTTCGATGAAGGCGACGTCGTAGCAGCTGCGCGAGACGAGTTCTGGAACCGCGGTTACGCTGCGACGTCGGTCGACGACCTCACGGCTGCCACCGGTCTCGGCAAGGGCAGCCTCTACGGGGCTTTCGGCGACAAGCACAGCATCTACCTGCGAGCACTCGACGACTACATCACGTCATCGCTCGACGATGTCCGCGTCGGTCTCCGCGATCCGGGCTACAGGGCCTACGACCGGCTGGCCCGTCACATCCGCGCGCAGGCCAAAGTGCTTGCCGCAGATAAGAACAGGCGTGGCTGCCTGATGGCCAAGAGTGCCGCGGAGCTCGGCGCCACCGACGACGCCGTCGAACAGAAAGTGCAGCAAGCATATTCGACATGGCGCGATGAACTGGTCGCCTGCATCAAGGAAGCGCAGCGTGACGGGGCCGTCGACGCCAGACACAAGCCTGCGGCGCTGGCCGGCACGCTGCTCGCGTTCATGCGCGGCCAGGAGGCCCTGCACAAGGGCGGCGCCACGCCCGTACAGCTGAAGGCCGCCGCCGACGAGATGGTCTCGCTGATCCCGATCCGAACGCGCGCTGCGAGTCAGTAGAGCATCGTGCGGTAGTTGTCCTCGCTGTAGTAGCGCTCCAGCTCCTCGATGCTCATGTCCTTCTTGAACGACTTGGCCAGCTGCGCGACGCTGGGCACCGCGGTCGGGTTCCAGCTCTCCGGGTTCCACGCGTCGGACCGCAGAAACGCCTTGGCGCAGTGGAAGAACACCTCTTCGACGTCGATCTCCAGCGCCAGGATGGGGCGCTTGCCCTCCACCGTCATCGCATCGAAGTAGTCGGCGTCGGCGAGGATGCGCGCGGCTCCGTTGATCCGCAGCGTGTCCCCGCGGCCCGGAATCAAGAAGACGGTGCCCACATATGGCCGCTGCAGCACGTTGAGGTAGCCGTCCACGCGCTTGTTTCCCGGACGCTCCGGAATCGCGATCGTGGTGTCGTCGATGACGTGCACGAAGCCCGGCGGATCGCCTTTCGGCGAGACGTCGACGCGACCCTGCGCGTCGGCCGTCGCCACGAAACCCAGCGGAGAGTGCGCCAACCAGAGCCGCTGGGCCGCGGAAAGCCGTGTGCCGACCTTGTTCGCGACATAGTGGTTCGGGTTCCCGACGATCGCCCGCAGATCGTCGACGGTGGTGACTTCGCGGCGCATGGCTACATCATGCTCGCCCGAAGTTCATTTGTGCGATCGCCATTAATGCGACACTGCGCCGATGACCGACGTCGTCCGCCCAATCGCCAGCACCCCTGCCGATGCGTCCGACCGCAGCCGCAGCGGGCTGTCCGTCGATGCGTTGCGGCGGGGCATCATCGACCACCTGCGGTACTCGATCGGCCGCCCGGCCGCGGTGCTGACACCGGAGCATTACTACCGGGCGACTGGCGCTGGCGGTCCGCGACCGCATGCAGCACAGCTGGTCGGCAACCACGCAGGACGTCGCTCGATCTCGGCCGCAAGGTCACGTGCTACCTCTCGGCCGAGTTCCTGATGGGCCCGCAGCTCGGCAACAACCTGCTGAACCTCGGGATCGAGGACGCGACCCGCGACGGCGCTCGCAGCGACTCGGCCTGGACCTCGACGACGTCCTGGCCTGCGAGGAGGAGCCGGGGCTCGGCAACGGCGGCCTCGGCCGGCTCGCCGCCTGCTATCTCGACTCGCTGGCCACCCTGCAGCGCCCGGCGATCGGCTACGGCATCCGATACGAGTTCGGCATCTTCGACCAGGAGATCCAGGACGGCTGGCAGGTCGAGAAGACCGACAACTGGCTGGTCGAACGGGAACCCGTGGGAGATCGCCAAGCCCGACGTCAGCTACCTGGTCAACTGGGGCGGCCACACCGAGCACTACGTCGACGACGCCGGCCGCGACCGCGTCCGCTGGGTGCCGGCGCGGGTGATCAAGGGCGTCTCCTACGACACCCCCATTCAGGGGTACGGCGTCAACACGTGCAACATCGCTGACGCTGTGGAGCGCGCGGGCCGTGAGTTCGTTCGCGCTGGACGCGTTCAACACCGGCGACTACTACAAGGCCGTCGAGGACGAGGTCAGCTCGGAGACCGTCACCAAGGTGCTCTATCCCAACGACGAACCCGATGTCGGCAAGCGGCTTCGGCTGTTGCAGCAGTACTTCTTCGTCGTCCTGTTCGCTGCAGGACATCTTGCACATCCATGGACGATCTGCGCCGACGCCGCGGTTCGGCGCTTCCCAGATCGTTCGCGTTCAGCTCAACGACACCCACCCGTCGATCGGCGTCGCCGAACTGATGCGGCTGCTGGTCGACGAACGCGGCCTCGACTGGGACGAGGCGTGGGAAATCACCGTCGCCACGTTCGGCTACACCAACCACACCCTGCTGCCCGAGGCGCTGGAGACGTGGCCGCTGGCGATGTTCGGCGAATCGCTGCCCCGCCACCTCGAGATCATCTACGAGATCAACCGCCGCTTCCTCGACGAAGTGCGCGCGAAGTTCCCCGGCGACGACGACCGGCTGCGGCGGATGTCGCTGATCGGCGAGGACGGCGGGAAGTGCGTGCGGATGGCACACCTCGCCACGGTCGGCAGCCACGCCGTCAACGGGGTCGCCGCGCTGCACTCCGAACTGCTCAAGCAGAGTGTCCTGAAGGACTTCTACGAGATGTGGCCGGAGCGGTTCAGCAACAAGACCAACGGCGTCACCCCGCGTCGGTTCCTGGCGCTGGCCAACCCGGGGCTGCGCGACGCTGCTCGACGACACGATCGGCGACGGCTGGCTGACCGACCTGGACCGGCTGCGCGGCCTCGAGCCGTACGCCGACGACGCCGCGTTCCGGCCGCAGTGGCGCGCAGTCAAGCGCGCCAACAAGGCGCGGCTCGCCGACTACGTCACGCGCGACCACCGGCGTCGAGCTGAACCCGGACTGGCTGTTCGACATCCAGGTCAAGCGCATCCACGAGTACAAGCGGCAGCACCTCAACGTGCTGCACATCATCACCCTGTACCACCGGCTCAAGAAGCAACCCCGACCTTCGAGATCCCGCCGCGTGCCTTCATCTTCGGCGGCAAGGCCGCGCCCGGCTACTTCATCGCCAAGCGGATCATCAAGCTGATCAACGCCGTTGGCGAGACGGTCAACGGCGACCCGGACGTCAATCGGTTCCTGAAGGTGGTGTTCGTGCCGAACTTCAACGTGCAGAACGCCCACCTGATCTACCCGGCCGCCGACCTGTCCGAGCAGATCTCGACCGCGGGCAAGGAAGCGTCGGGCACCGGCAACATGAAGTTCATGATCAACGGCGCGCTGACCATCGGCACGCTGGACGGCGCCAACGTCGAGATCCGCGAAGAGGTCGGCGCGGAGAACTTCTTCCTGTTCGGGCTGACCGAGGACGAGGTGCGAGCGCGTCAAGCGCGACGGTTACCGGCCGATGCGACTACGTCGAGCGCAACGCCGAACTCAAGACGGTGCTGGAACTGATTGCAAGCGGCCGGTTCTCCCGCGGTGACACCGACGTCTTCCGCCCGCTGGTGGACAACCTGCGCTACGACGACCCGTTCCTGGTGCTGGCCGACTACGCGTCCTATGTCGACTGCCAGGAGCGGGTCAGCGCCGCCTGGCAGGACACGGACGCATGGACGCGGATGTCGATCCTGAACACCGCGCGCAGCGGCAAGTTCTCGTCGGACCGCGCGATCGCGGAGTACTGCGACGAGATCTGGAACGTCCGCCCGGTCACCGTCAAGGTGGAGAGGTGACCTTCTCGGCCCGTCAGAGTGGCGCGCAGGTCGGCGTCAGCTCCGAGTAGTGCACCGCAGGCATACCGTCCACGGTCACGAAATCGGTTCCGGGGGACCATGTTGTGCCCGGGTTGATCCACGGCGGCGCGCCCTTGGGATACGCGATCGTCATGTCGGTGTAGAACTTGACGTCCTGCGGGCACGTAGCACTCCGCGCGGTTGCAGGGTTCCACGCGTGCACGACGATCGGGTTGATCAGCGTGGTGCCCTGCGCGCAGTTGGGCTTGCATTCGACCGAGTTGTCGGTGCCGACGCCGTCTGCGCCGTCGGATCCCCATGCGCTCCACGTCATGTCCTGCATGACGCCGGTGTTGTCGCAGTTGTATGCGAAGGATGTCGGTCGTTGCACCGGCGGCTGGCTCGGGTCGTAGCACTTGCCGATGGCGTAGATCGCCGCGTCCTGCTCCTGCGCAGGCTCCGCGAAGGCGGTGGCTGTCGCGCCGAAAACGGCTACGGCACTGGCGGCGATCGCGAAGGTCCGGAACATCACAGGATGCTAGCTCAACCGCCGAACCGCGCGACGAGCGTCCTCCGGTCCACCTTGCCGATTCCGCGTCGCGGCAGCTCATCGACGATGTGCACCTCACGCGGTGCGGCCGTCGGATCCAGCACCGTCCTGACGTGGGTTCGTAGTTCCGAAAGTGTCGGTGGGGCGTAGCCGTCGGCCGCCACGACGGCCGCAACAACCCGCTGGCCCAGCCGCTCGTCGGGTACCCCGAAAACCGCGCAGTCGACCACCCGCGGATGCGATGCCAGCGCCGTCTCGACCAGTTGTGGGAAGACGGTGAGCCCGCCGGTGCTGATCGCGTCGTCGGTTCTACCGAGGACGCGCAACATCCCCGAACTGTCAAGGGCGCCAACGTCGTCGGTCATGAACCAGCCCGGCTCCGCGAACGGGTCAGTCTCTGGACGATTGCGATACCCCTTCGCCAACGTGGCGCCGCCGAGGGCGATGCGGCCGTCGAGGTCGACACGGACCCGCACTCCGCGCAGAGGAACGCCGTCGTACACGCATCCACCGGCCGTCTCGCTCATGCCGTAGGTTCGCACCACCGAAAGCTTCGCAGCCGCAGCCCTTTCCGCGATGCGAGCGGGTGTCGGACCGCCGCCGATCAGTATCGCGTCCAGTTCAGCGAGTGCCGCGCACGCAGACGGGTCGGCCAACGCCTTGTCCAATTGCGCGGCCACCAGCGACGCGTAGCGACGGCCAGGTCCCATCGCAGAGACCGCCGCGGGTAGCTCGGACGCGTCGAACCTGGCAGAGACTGCGACGGGCGCGCGGCCCGCGACCACGCTGCGCACCAGCACCTGCAGACCTGCGATGTGATGGGCGGGCAAAGCGAGCAGCCACCGCCCAGGCCCGCCGAGTCGCCGGTGCGTCGCATCCGCGCTGGCGGTCAGTGCCGCGGCCGTCAGCATCGCACCTTTTGGCGTGCCGGTCGTCCCTGACGTGGACACCACGACCGCGACGTCGTCGTCGATCTCTTCGCCGGCCCTCAAAGACGTTGTCAGTAAACGGGTTTGACGTTCGTCATCGACGGGTACGGGCAGCATCGCGGAACCGGTGCCGGAGAGGGCGCTTTCCACGGCGGGCAGCACCGACAGTGCCGACGGTCCTGACGGCACCGGCACGGGGCGTAGGACGGCTATTCCGTCTCCTCGGTGTCACGCGAATCGTCGAGCGGCCAGCCTTTGGCCGCGAGGCGGGCGCGCACCCGCTCGACGTCGTCTGGTGCGGGCAGTGCGTCCGTCAGCTCGGTGATCAGGACGCCGATGTCGATGTGGTCGAACTCGCCGCGGGCCAGCAACTCCCTGACGACCGACTTGACCTCGTCGTCGGTCAGGCGCGGCTTCAAGAGGGCGAAGAGCGGAACACGGTCAGGCCCAGGCACACCCTCCGGATATCCCGCGGTGATCCACGCGACGATCTTGGCGAGAAAATTGTTCACCATTTCTCACTCCCCACGGCGTGGCTGACTCAGACTGATCCCAGGAAAGCACGATAGTGGAATCGCCGCCTGCGCGGCCCGCGTCACCGCCACAGGCAAACGTCCTCGAGACAGTAGGTGAACCCTGAATGAACTCCTTTCGGCATCCGGCAAAGTGCCTGTTGGAAGGGTCGTTTAGGGCCGTTGGTCCCTGGTCAAAATCGCCGAGCATGCCTCAGAATTGGCAACCGTGAGCGCAGAGACGATCATCCTGGTGCTGCTGATAGCAACGGCACTCGCATTCGACTTCACCAACGGGTTCCACGACACCGGAAACGCGATGGCGACGTCGATCGCCACCGGTGCGCTCAGGCCCAAGACCGCCGTGCTGCTGGCAGGCGTCCTCAACCTGGTCGGCGCGTTCCTGTCGGTCGAGGTTGCGGTCACCGTGACCACGTCGGTGCTGAAGATCCAGGACAGCAAGTCAGGCGCCCTCATTCCGTCGATCGACGCATCGACGGGATTGACGATCATCTTCGCCGGCCTCATCGGCGGCATCCTCTGGAACCTCCTCACCTGGCTATTCGGCATTCCATCCAGCTCATCGCACGCGCTCTTCGGCGGCCTTATCGGTGCCGGCCTTGCCGCGCTCGGCACAGCGGGGGTCAACTGGTCGGGCATCACCCAGAAGGTGCTGATCCCGGCGGTTGCCGCGCCCGTCATCGCGTGCTTCGTGGCCACATGCGGAACGTGGCTGATCTACCGGATCACCCGCAACGTGCTGCAGAAGCGGCGAGAAGACGGCTTCCGATGGGGCCAGATCGCGACCGCATCGCTGGTCGCACTGTCACACGGCACCAATGACGCGCAGAAGACGATGGGCGTCATCGCGCTCGCGCTCATCACCACCGGCCACCTGGGCGGCAATGTCAAGGAAGACGGACTGCCGTTCTGGGTCATCTTCAGCTGCGCGCTGGCTATCGGCCTCGGCACCTACATCGGCGGCTGGCGAGTCATCCGCACCCTGGGCAAGGGCCTGGTGGAGATCGAGTCACCGCAGGGCTTCGCCGCCGAAGCATCTTCGGCCGCAATTATTTTGAGTTCGAGCGCCGCAGGCATGGCGCTGTCGACCACCCATGTCGCGACCGGATCGATCCTTGGCAGCGGCGTCGGCAAGCCCGGCGCCGAGGTGCGCTGGGCCGTCGCAGGCCGGATGGCCGTGGCGTGGCTCGTCACCCTTCCCGCGGCCGGACTCGTTGGGGCGTTGGCGTTCTGGCTCTCCCACGGAGTCGAGTCGCTCACCGACTCCGGCCTGGTGGGCGACGGCGTGATCTTCCTCATCCTCGTCGCGCTGTCCGGCTATATGTGGTGGCGTGCCCAGCAGCAGAAGGTGGACCACCGCAACGTCAACGCCGACTGGGACCACACCACGAACTCCGTCGTGCCCGCCGAGGTCCGCGAAGCCGCCGCAGTGGCCAAGCCCGCCAAAGACTCCTCCAAGGACACGGCCGCGGTCTGACGCCACCGGTCGCTGAAACGAAGGAATTCGATGACTTACCTGGAGAGCATCCTCAAGGTCTTGATGGTGGGACTCGTCCTCGGCGCGGGCCTGCCCGCGGTCTTCGCCGCCGGACTGGTGGCGTACTCGCACGGTGCGGGTGGCACCGAGGCCGACGGCACCGTGCACGCACCCAATCCGATCCTGAAGTACCTCGGGATCGCGTTGTTCCTGTTCGTCGGCTGGTTGATCATCACTGCGGTCTTCTGGGTCACCAGGACCACGATCATTCACCATTTCGGTGTTGACCTGTTCCCGTTCATGCCCAAGAAGTGAGTGGAGATCACGTGACCGAGACCACTGAAGGCGTACTGGACAACGTCCTCGGTTGGCTGCGACAGGGCTACCCGGAGGGTGTGCCGCCCAAGGATTATTTTCCGTTGCTCGCCTTGTTGAAGCGGAGCCTGACCGAGGACGAGGTCGTCAAGGCCGCACAATCGGTCCTAAAGAACGCGGACTCCGATTCCGTCACCGCGGACGAGATCCGCTTTGCGGTGCACGAGGTGATCGAAAAGGAGCCGAATTCGGAGGAGATCCTTCAGGTCGCCTCGCGGTTGGCTTCCGTCGGCTGGCCGTTGGCGTCGCCGGCTCGCTGAGCGCTTCGGTCAGTTTCTGGTGTCGCGACGCAGCGGATGCGTCTCCGGCACCTGGACGAAGATCAGCGTGACGCCGTCGGGATCGGCCACCTGCATCTCGTGCAGCCCCCACGGTTCCTGCCGGGCTTCCCGCGCGATTGCGACGCCGCGGTCGGTCAGCTCCTTCTCGGTGGCATAGACGTCGCGCACCTGCAGCCACAGCGTGCCGCCTGCGTTCGGTCCGCCGTGGCTGGCCAGCTCGATCAGCGACTGGCCGGCGTAGAAGACGGTGCCCGCCCCGTAGTCGCGGGCGATCGCCAGCCCGAGCTCGTCGCGGTAGAACCGCAGCGAGCGCTCGTAGTCGGCGGGCCGCAGGAGCATCCGGCTGGCCAGGATCTCCATAAGGTCGTGTCTATCACGTCGCGTGCCGGATCAGGCACAGGCGCGTCAGGCGCCCGGCTGGAGTCGTTGCCGCTTCATCAGCGCGTTGAGCCAGCCGGGGGCGACGGTGTCGAGTGCCTTGGCGGTGACCGCCATCCGAGGGGCGATGCGCACCGGCCGGGTGCGGACGGCGGTCACCATCCAGTCGGCGGCCTCGGCAGGCGTCAGCGCGGGCAGCCCGTCGTAGGCCTTTGTCGGCGAGATCATCGGTGTGGCCACCAACGGGTAGTAGAGCGTCGTCGAATGCACGCCCTTGTGTGCCCACTCGGTTTCGATGACCCTGCTGACCGCCGACAACGCCGCCTTCGATGCGTTGTACACCCCGAAGAGTGGTGAGGACTCGCTCAGCACGCCCCAGGTTGCGACATTGATGATGTGGCCGTCGCCGCGCTCGAGCATGCCGGGCGCGAGGCCGCGGATCAGCCGCAGCGGCGAGTAGTAGTTCAGCGCCATGGTCCGCTCGACGTCGTGCCAGCGCTCCAGCGACTCGGCCAGCGGGCGGCGGATCGACCGGCCCGCGTTGTTGACGAGGATGTCCACGCCGCCGATCTCCTTCTCGACGCGGGCAGCCAGCGCATCGACGGCGTCCAGGTCGGCCAGATCGCACTCGATGGCGAGCGCGTCGCCACCGTCGGCGAGGATCCGGTCGGCGAGATCGTCGAGGAGGTCCTTGCGGCGGGCGGTCACGACGACGGTGGCGCCCCTTCGCGCGAACTTCTCAGCGGCCGCCTCGCCGATGCCCGACGACGCGCCGGTGAGCAGGATGCGCTTGCCCCCGAGGTCGACGTCGCGCTGGCCGGGTCGGTACAGCATCAACTTCTGCGCGATCGGCGGTCGCATGCTGGCCAGCACCAGCTCGTCGGCCAGCCGGCGCAGCGGGCTCTTACTCACCCGTGGAGTCTATGAACGATGAGTTCGGTGCCGTCACAGGGTCGGTATGGGTATGACGATGAACGGAAAGCTCGATACGAGATTCAGTGAAGCGTCCGAACCGGTCGGCTGGCAGCAGGTCAGCGACGCGCTCGCCGCGGCCGAGCTCTACTGGCTGACCACGGTTCGCAAGGACGGGCGGCCGCACATCACGCCACTGGTCGGCGCGTGGGTGGACGACGCGTTCGTGTTCTGCACCGGACCCGAGGAGCAGAAGGCGCAAAACCTGGACCACTCGACGTCGGTGGCCGTCACCACCGGGGTCAACACCTGGAACGACGGCCTCGATGTGGTCGTCGAGGGGGATGCCGAACGGGTGACCGGCCGCGAGACGCTGACGACGCTCGCCGACGTCATCCGCGAGAAGTACCACGGCGACTGGGATTTCACCCCCGCCGACGACGGCCTCGGCCACACCGACGATTCGGGTGACAGCAATATCGCATACGTCTTCCGAGTGCGGCCCGCCAAGGTGTTGGCGTTCGCGAAGTCGCCGCACGGCCAGACGAGGTTCCGCTTCTAGCGCGAGCAGACGCTTAAGTCCAGCGCAACCTGGGACTTTGCGAGCGTGAGCGTCTGCTCGCGGGACGAAAGCACCCCGCAGACAAGCGACACGGTAATCGCTAGAAGTAGCGCGGAAACGGGTCCCAGTCCGGGTCGCGCTTCTCGAGGAACGCGTCGCGGCCCTCGACGGCCTCGTCGGTCATGTACGCCAATCGCGTTGCCTCACCAGCGAATAGCTGTTGACCGACAAGCCCGTCGTCGGTCAGGTTGAACGCGTACTTGAGCATCCGGACGGCCTGTGGCGACTTGCCGTTGATGGTCGTGGTCCAGTCGAGCGCCACCGTCTCGAGATCCGCATGGTCGACGACTTCGTTGACCGCGCCCATCGCATGCATCTGCTCGGCGTCATACGGGCGGCCGAGGAAGAAGATCTCGCGGGCGAACTTCTGGCCGACCTGTTTGGCGAGATACGCGCTGCCGTAACCGCCGTCGAAGCTGCCGACGTCGGCGTCGGTCTGCTTGAACCGGGCGTGCTCGCGGCTGGCCAGCGTGAGGTCGCAGACCACGTGCAGGCTGTGGCCCCCGCCCGCGGCCCATCCGTTGACGAGGCAGATGACGACCTTGGGCATGAACCGGATCAGCCGCTGCACCTCGAGAATGTGCAGCCGTCCGGCGCGGGCCACGTCGACGGTATCGGCGGTCTCGCCTTCCGCGTACTGGTAGCCGGTACGGCCGCGGATGCGTTGGTCGCCACCGGAACAGAAGGCCCAGCCGCCGTCCTTCGGCGACGGCCCGTTCCCGGTCAAGAGCACGACGCCGACATCGGGCGACATCCTGGCGTGGTCGAGAACGCGGTACAACTCGTCGACGGTGTGTGGGCGGAACGCGTTGCGCACCTCGGGCCGGTCGAACGCCACCCGCACGGTCGGCTGCGGTGCGCCGTCGACGACGTGGCGGTGATACGTGATGTCGGTCAGGTCGAAACCGTCGACCGGCCGCCACAGCTTGGCGTCAAAAGGGTTCTCGCTCATGCGGTTGCCGGATCGAAACGGAAGACCGGACAACGGCCGGCCAGTGCCTCGTACTCATCGGGGTTCGGCCCCGTCACCAGTCCCGCGTTCTTCAGGAAGCTGACACCGGTCGGCACCTCGACGGGAAAGAGCCGCAGCAGGGGCCGTGCTTCTTCGGGCGGCAACTCCGCCATCGCAACGCGTTCGGTGTTGCGGCCCTGACGCAGCTCCACCACACCCGCGGCGCGTACGTTGGCCGCCCAGTCGCCGCCAGGCAGACCCCCGAGCACGTATCGCTTGCCGTCGACGGTCATCGGGGTGATCGGCGTCGAACGCAGCTTGCCCGACTTGCGGCCGCGGACGGTCAGGATCACCGGCCCCTTGCCGCCGAACCCGAAACCGAGCCGCTGGACGCCGATCATCACCTTGTTGACGTACTTCAGCCACCACGGCGGCCGGATGCGCTCGCTGTTGGACACGATTCGACGCTACGTGATGGCGTCGATGCGGAACACCGGGCAGCGGCCCGCCAACCCCTCCGCCTCGTCGGGCGTGCCCTCGGTGAGCAGGCCGACCCGCTTCATCAGGTCTGCGCCGGTGGGCACCGCCGCGGGGAACGCCCGCAGCACAGGACGCGCGTCCTCGGGCGACAGCTCCACCATTCGAACCCGCTCACTGCGCCTGCCCTGCACAAGCGTCACCTCACCTGCGGCGCGGACGTTGTCGACCCAGTCCGCGCCGGGATAGCCGTTCACGACGTAGCGGTTGCCGTCGACGGTCATCGGCGTGACGGGCGTCGAGCGCGGCCGCCCGGTCTTGCGGCCCGGCACGGTCAGCACCACCGGCGACTCAACGCGGGAAATCGGCACGCCGAGCCTCAGCAGAACCATGAACACCTTGTTGACCGGCTTGAGCCACCGCGGTGGCCGGACGCGCTCGCCGTCGGGCATGGCCCGACGTTACTGCCCGTCCAACTCGACGCCGTGGCCGGTCAGCGCGCTGCGCAGGCCGTCGGGTCGCTGCGCGGTGGGCAGCGGATCCACCAGCGCGAACCCACAGCCCAGCGCTCGGGCACCCCCGTCGGCCTCTTCGCTGTCGCCGACCATCAGCGTGTACTCGGGCGCTGAGCCCAGGCGCGTCAGCGCGGTCTGGAAGATCGCGGCGCTGGGTTTGACCGAGCCGACCTCGAACGACAGCACGAACTCGTCGACGGCGTCGGCCACGCCGATCGCCTCGAACGCGGGCCTGACGTCGAACGCGATGTTGGACACCACGGCGGTCTTGATGCCGCGGCGGTGAAGACCGTTGAGAACCTCGGCGGTATCGGGGTATGCCGTCCACGACGTCGGGTTGATCACGCGCTCGTAGAGCGCAATCGCGTGCTCGTCGGGCAGCCCCGATTTGCGCAGTACGTGCAGGTAAGCCTCGCGGTGCAGGTGCGGGGCGAGGTCGCGGTTGACCCACGCTTCATAGGCCTGCGGGGTCATCTCGACCGAGCGACCGGTCGGGGCGGTGAGCCTGCGCATCAGCTCGGCCTGCACGTGCCCGTCGACCTCGCGCTCGTCAGCCGTCATGCCCGAAAACCAGCTGTCGTCCTCTTCGAGGCGGAACAGCGTGCCGGAGTAGTCGAACATCACGGCACGTACCTTCACCACAGAATCCTGTCACGTCCGCGACGTGTGAAACGCGCGCCACCGGCTATTCAACGCCGATGACCAAGTCGACGACGAACAGTGCGCGGTTGGCGTCGCGGCCGATCGTCGATGGCGGTACCGCTGTCGAAGCGTGGACGCAGTGGCAACGCCGCTTTCCCGAGCTCGACGTCGACGACTGCCGAACGCTCGTCCTCGTCGCGGCGCATCCCGACGATGAAACGCTGGGTCTCGGCGCTACCGCGGCGAAGCTCAGCGATCGCGGTGTCACCGTCCAGGTCGTCGCGGTGACCGACGGGGAAGCGGCGTATCCCGATGACGGCGACGGTCGGAAAGATCTCGCGAAGTGCCGTCGTGACGAGCTTGTCGCTGCCGCCGAGCGACTCGGCCTGCCGAGACCGATCTTCCTCCGGATACCGGACGGGGAGGTGGCGAGCCACGAGAAGCGGCTCACCGCCAGGATCGGGGCCCTGCTCGTGGGCTTCGGCAGCGGGACGTGGTGTGCGGCGACGTGGCGCGGCGACGGCCATCCCGACCACGAGGCGACGGGGCGGGCGTCGGCGGCCGCCAGCAGGGACACCGGCTCGCGGTTCGTCGAATACCCAATATGGATGTGGCACTGGGCAACTCCCGATGACCCGGCAGTGCCGTGGCATCGGGCGAGACGGATGGTGCTGACATCGGACGAGATGGCTATCAAGACAGAAGCGATGCAGTGCTTCGCGAGCCAACTCGATCGCGGTGACGGGCCGCCCCTGCTGACCCCGGAGGTCGTCCAGCGGCAGATGGCGGTCGGCGAGATCGTATTCGTCTGAACCGGGTTGAAAGCACCCGAATCCGGCTATCTAGCTGGGATGGAACTCGCGAAGGCCGTCGTCGTGGTGCCAGCGCACAACGAGGCCGCACATCTGCCGCGCTGTCTTCGCGCTCTGGCTACGGCGGCGGTCTGCCTGCCGGTCCCGACGGTTGTCGTGGTGGTGCTCGACGCCACCGACGACGGCAGCGACCGCCTGGTCGGGCAATTCGGCCCAGACGTGCACTTCGTCTCCGTCGAGGCGGGCAACGTCGGCGCGGCAAGGGCGGCGGGCTTCGAGTACGCCCGGCCACTGTGCGATGGCGTCGATCCCGCGCGCACCTGGTACGCGACCACCGACGCCGACAGCGTGGTGCCTGCCGACTGGCTGCTTCAGATGAGCGCCTCCGGCGCCGACATGGTGCTCGGCGTTGTGCGGGTGCCTGCCTGGCGGCATTACCCGGCGGAGGTAGCCCGTCGCTACCTGCGCGCCTACCACTCAAAGGGCCCGGGCCACAACCACATTCACGGTGCCAACATGGGCTTTCGGGCCGACGCTTATTGGGCGGTCGGCGGCTTCCGGGCACTGCCAACCGGCGAGGACGTCGAGCTCGTCGACCGGTTCGAGGCGGAGGGCCTGCGTATCCACCGCGACGCGAAATTGTCGGTGGCGACCTCGGATCGGCGTGAGGGCCGTGCGCCAGGCGGATTCGCCAAGGATCTGCGCCAGTTGTCGGGGTCGGTGCTCAAGAAGACAGCGGGCGGCCGGGCGTGACCGGTCTGGTTGGCCAATGGCTGGCGGCGGGCGAGCTGGACCTTCCGCTGCCGGGGTCGGGCCGGACCGCGCAGCGCTGGCTTCGACTGGCCGAACTGACCCAGGTCGACGTGGTCGCCGGGCGGCTTGCCGAGGCGCACACCGACGCCGTCGCGATCCTCGCCGAGTTGCGGGGGCCAGACCCCAAACCCGGTCAGCTGTGGGGTGTTTGGGCCGCCGAGGGCGGCGATGCGGCCCTGCTTGCCCACGGCGACGGCGATGACGTGACGCTCGACGGCACCAAGGTGTGGTGTTCGGGTGCGGGCATCTGCACGCATGCCTTGGTGACCGCGCGAGTCGATGACGAACGGCGCGGACTGTTCGCCGTCGACCTCGCTGATCCTCATGTGCGGCCGCTGCCCGGCAATTGGCGCAGCGCAGGGATGGCGGACTCCGACACCCGATCGGTGCAATTCGCCGGCGCGTCCGCGGTAGTCGTCGGCGCTCCCGGCGACTACCTCGACCGGTCGGGGTTCTGGCACGGCGCCGTCGGGGTGAGCGCCTGCTGGCTGGGCGGCGCGCGCGCCGTCGCCGCGCCGCTGTACGCGCGCGCGGCCCGCGAGTCCGTCGACCCGCACACGCTCGCGCATCTCGGTGCGGTGGACGCCGCGATCGCAGCCGCAGAGGCGACGCTGCTTTCGGCGGCCTGCCAGGTCGACGCGGATCCCTCGAACGCCACGGGACGGGCGGAGCTGATTGCGCGTCGGACCAGGGCGGTGGTGGAGACGGCCGTGGAGGAAGCGATCGGTCGCACCGGACGCGCGCTCGGGCCTGGGCCGCTGGCTCAGGACGCCGAGCATGCCCAGCGGGTTGCCGATCTGACCATGTACGTGCGGCAGAGCCACGCCGAGCGCGACCTGGCCGAGCTCGGACGGCTGGCGGGACGGTTTCGATGACCGCGCGATTACCTGACGGGTACTTCGACCGGATGTACGCGGGGTCGGACGACCCGTGGCAGCTGCAGGAGCGGTGGTACGAGCAACGCAAGTTCGCGATCACGCTTGCGCTGCTGCCACTTCCGCGATTTCGGCACGCGTTCGAGCCAGGCTGTTCGGTGGGTGTGCTGACCGAGCAGCTCGCAGGCCGATGCGACCATGTGACCGCCACCGACCTTGTCCCCGCCGCGCTTGAGGCCACCGACCGTCGGTTGAAGAGCGTCGGCCGCGACAAGGGCGTCACGCTGCTGCGTCGCTCACTCGACGAGGACTGGCCGGCAACGGATTTCGATCTGATCGTGTTGTCGGAGGTCGGGTACTACCTGGAAGCGACAGCGCTGCGCTCGATACTGGACCGCGAACTGCCGCGGCTGACCAACCCCGCGACGATCGTCGCCGCACACTGGCGTCACGTCGTCTCCGACTACCCGATGACCGGCGACCAGACCAATGACGTCATCGCCGCAACGCCCGGTCTGCACCTGGTCGGCGGCTACCGCGACGACGACGTCGCCATCGACGTGTTCGACACCGCTTCGCCTGACTCCGTGGCTGCGCGCACGAGCGTCCCCGGAGCTAGCCCGTCCGCGCCCGAATAGCCTTGTCCGTCAGCACTTCCCGCTCGCGTTCGTTGTCCGTGAGTTCGGCGGCCCTCGCGAACTCGGTAGCGGCTTCTTCGGTGCGGCCGAGGCGGGCGAGCAGCTCCCCGCGCACGCTCGGCAACAGATAGGACGCGTCGAGACCGGTCAGCCCGTCGACGATCTCCAGCGCCAGGCGGGGTCCCTCGGAGGGGTCAGCCATCGCCACCGCGACGGCCCGGTTCAGCTCGACGACCGGCGACCGGGCGATCTGTATCAAGCCGTCGTACAGCGCGACGATGCGGTTCCAGTCGGTGTCGGCGGCCGTCGGTGCGGTGGCATGGCATTCGGCCAGCGCGGCCTGCAATGCATACGGCCCCCAGCCGGTTCCTCTCTTCTCGACTGCCTGCGCCGCGCGCTCCAGCGCGGCGACCCCGCGACCGATCTGCGCGCGGTCCCACTTCGTGCGGTTCTGGTCCTCCAGCAGGATCGGCGTCCCGTCCGCGTCGGTGCGCGCCGCGAACCGCGACGACTGGAACTCCATCAACGACACCAGCCCGTGCACTTCGGGTTCGTCGGGCACCAGCGCCGCGAGCACCCTGCCGAGGCGCAGCGCCTCGGTGCACAGCTCGTCGCGGATCCACCGCTGCCCGAACGACGCCGAGTAGCCCTCGTTGTAGATCAGGTAGATGACCGACAGCACGGCCGACAGCCGCTGCGGGTACTCCGAGCGGTCCGGCACCTCGAACGGCACATCCGCGGCGGCCAGCGTCTTCTTTGCCCGGGTGATCCGGGCGGCGACCGTCGGCGTCGACGACAGGAACGCCCTCGCGATCTCCTCGGTGGTGAGGCCGCCGACGACGCGCAGCGTCAGCGCGATCTGGCCCTCGCGGGGCAGCACCGGGTGCGACGAGATGAAGATCAGGCGGAGGACGTCGTCGTCGATGCGGTCGGGATCCCATGCGGGCTCGTCGATTTGGGTCTCCAGGTCGCGAGCCAGCGTCGCGTACTTGGCGTCGAGATTGTCCTGGCGTCGCCAGAAGTCGATCGCCTTGCGCTTGGCGACCGTGGTCAGCCATGCCGCGGCGTTGCGCGGCACACCGGTGTCCGGCCACTGGGTCAGCGCATCGACGAGGGCTTCCTGAGCCAGATCCTCGGCAAGACCGACGTCGGAGACCACACGCGTCAGCGTCGCGACGATCTTGGCGGCCTCCATCCGCCACACCGCATCGACGGTCTGGCGTAGATCGGTGGCGGGCACGTGCCCATTGTGCCGAGGTGGACAACACTCGCGTGGCGGCGCTGCTGGGCCGTCTCGGGCGCGGGTGCGCGTGGTCGACGAGCGTCACCCTCTAGCGCGAGAAGACGCAATTGTCCGCCTTCTCCTGGGATTTTGCGGACCTTAGCGTCTCCTCGCGGGAAGAACTCAGCCGACAGAGCGGCTCGCGCCCTCCCAGAACTGTGCGCGCACGGCCTTCTTGTCCGGCTTGCCCAGCGCGGTCACCGGCACCGAGTCGACGACGATCACCTGCTTGGGTGACTGCACCGAACCCTTGCGGTCCTTGACCGCGGCCTGGATCTCGGCGGTCACCGTCGCGACCGCGTCGTCGTCACTCGGCGCATCCGGCCGCAGCACGATGACGGCGGTCACCGCCTCGCCCCACTTCTCGTCCGGGGTGCCGATGACGCAGACCTGGGCGACCGAAGGATGTTCGGCGACAACGTCTTCCACCTCGCGCGGGAACACGTTGAAGCCGCCGGTGACGATCATGTCCTTGGTGCGGTCGACGATGTACCAGAAGCCCTCGTCGTCCTCGCGGGCGAGGTCGCCGGTGTGCATCCAGCCGTCGCGGAACGTCTCGGCCGTCGCCTCCGGCTTGTTCCAGTAGCCGCCGGACACCAGCGGGCCGCTGACGCAGATCTCGCCGACGTCGCCCTGCGGCACGGGATTGCCGTCCTCGCCGAGCAGTGCGGTGCGGCAGAAAACCGTCGGCCGCCCGCATGACGTCAACCGCTTCTCGTCGTGATCGCCCTTCGGCAGATAGGTGATCACCATCGGCGCCTCGGACTGGCCGTAGTACTGCGCGAAGATCGGCCCGAACCGGTCGATCGCTTCCTTCAACCGCACCGGGTTCATCGCCGACGCGCCGTAGTACACCGTCTCCAGCGACGACAGGTCCCGAGTGTGCGAGTCCGGGTGGTCCATCAGCGCGTAGATCATCGACGGCACCAGCATCGTCGCCGTGATCTTCTGCTCCTCGATGGTCTTCAGCACCTCGGCTGGGTCGAACTTGGTCAGCACGAAAAGCTGGCCGCCCTTGATGATGGTCGGCACGAAGAAGGCCGCGCCCGCGTGCGACAGCGGCGTGCACATCAGGAACTTCGGCCGCTCGGGCCACTCCCACTCCGCGAGCTGAATCGTCGTCATCGTGGTGATCGACTGCACGGTGCCGATCACGCCCTTCGGCTTGCCGGTCGTGCCGCCCGTGTAGGCCATGCCGCCGATGTGATCCGGCGGCAGGTCGGCGGCGACCACTGGCTTCGGTGAATACTTCGCGGCCTCGGCCGTGAGGTCGACGGCCACGTCGGACAGCGCGTCGGGCACCGGCCCGATGGTCAGGATCTGCTTGAGTCCGGGCACCTTCTCGAGGAGGCCCTGCGCACGCTCGACGAACATCGGGTTCGGGTCGATGATCAGCGACGTGACGCCGGCGTCGTTCAGCACGTACGCGTGGTCGTCCAGCGAGCCGAGAGGGTGTAGTGCCGTGCGCCGGTAGCCCTGCGTCTGCCCCGCGCCGAGGATCATCAGCACCTCGGGCCGGTTGAGGGCGAGCAGGCCGGTGGCGACGCCACTGCCTGCTCCGAGCGCCTCGAACGCCTGAATGTACTGGCTGATGCGGTCGGCGAGCTCGCCGCCGGTCAGGGTGGTGTCGCCGAGGAACAGGACGGGCTTGTCCTTGTTCCGCTTGAGTGCGCCCACAGTAAGGTGGCCGGAGTGCAGGGGATGGCGCAGCAGGTCGTCTGACGAGCGCTCGCGCGAGGAAGCAACAACCTGGGTCATGACTTCAGATTAGAACGTGTTCCAGAAATGGTTTCAAGGGCCGAGTACATCGGCTTGACTGAATAGCGTGAGTCAACGGCTTCGCGCGGCGATCCTCGACCTCGCCAGGGAGCGCGGTCCAGCCAAGACCATTTGCCCGTCCGACGCGGCACGAAGGGTCGGTGGCGACGGCTGGCGCGACCTGATGGACGAAGCCCGCGACATCGCGCGAGACCTGGCCCGCTCGGGCGACGTAGAGATCCTGCAGAAGGGCGACGTCGTCGACCCTGACGCCACCTGGCGCAGACCCATCCGGATCCGCGCCAGGTAAGCGTCCCGCGAAACGGAATTCCAGCAGGCCGTTACTCGCACTTCCTCTGCTGGAATTCCGTTTCGCGAAAACGTCAGCGGCCGTACTTGTCGGCGTCTGCGCGGGCCGCAGCGGCGATCTTCTCGGCCAGGTCGGCCCGCCACTGGATCTCCTTCTTGATCCACGGGTTGTCCAGCGGAAACTCGTCGCTCTCGGACACCCGGCGCACCTCGAGCTTCACACCCTTGCCCAGCGGGACCTTCTGCGCCCACTGCTTGGCCTCTTCCTTCGACGACACGTCAAGGATCCAAAACCCGTTGAACAGCTCCTTGGCCTCGGTGTACGGGCCGTCGGTGACGACGGGCGGATCGGCGTTGAAGTCGACGACGAAGCCCTCCTCGGGCCCGGTCAGGCCCTCACCGGCCAGCATCACACCGGCCTTGATGAGCTCCTCGTTGAACCGGCCCATCGCCTCGATGACCTCGCTGAAGTCGATGTTGGCTTCCTGCATCGCGACCTCGGCCTCGGGGGTGGACCGCATGATCAGCATGTAGCGCGACATTGTTTTGTCTCCTTCGATCGGTGTGGAAGGGGCTCGTCCATCGTGCCCTCGTTGACACGTCGAACGGCACCCCCACCGAATCGACAAGGTCTGGAAAAAAACTTTCGAAAAAGTTTTCGAAAAATGTGTGCGAGTGCCATAGGCCCGGCGCTCCTACCCGTGAGAGCAGCCCAAACCGGGAAGCGCCAGCACACACAGGAGAGATCATGAACAGCTACTACGGCCCCCAGAACAGCAACTACGGCTACCCCACGCAGTACGCGCCGGCTCCTCAGCCGCAGTACGCTCCGATGCCCGTCGCCCAGAATTCCGGGTCCGGCATGAAGATGGCCGCGGGAGCACTGGCCCTGCTGGCCATCGGCATCGGCGCCTTCGCGCTGATGCTCGGCATGAAGAACTCGAATGTGGAGACCACCAGCGCGCAGAGCACGCCTTCCACGGTCTTCAATATTCCATCGGAGATCAACATCCCGTCGCTCGGTACCTCCTCCTCTCCGAGTGCGCCGGTCGTCGTGAACAACCCCGCTCCTCGCGTCATCACGGTTCCCGGGCAGGCCCCTGTCCAGCAGGTTCCGGTCCAGCAGCAAGGTCCGGTCCAGCAGCAGGGCAACCCGGCCGACGGCCAGGCCTCGAAGGACGCGCAGGAGAAGGCGGCCGCAGAGGCCAAGGCGGCCGCGGATGCGAAGGCAGCTGCGGAAGAGAAGGCGGCCGCGGATGCGAAGGCAGCTGCGGATGAGAAGGCGGCCGCGGATGCCAAGGCGAAGGCCGACCAGAAGGCAGGCCTTCTCGCCCAGGCCCAGGCGCTCAAGGCCCAGGCGTCGCAGCTCGAAGCCAGTGGAAACCCGGCGCTGGCGGCGCAGGGGGCCCAGATGAGGGCACAAGCCGTCTCGCTGGAGGCCGCGGCCGCACAGCTCTGACAAGAACTCTCTCCCAGCCCCAGCCCAGGTCGTCCCGGCCTGGGCTGGGTTCATTTCTGCTTTGGAATACTCGGCGTCCAGCAAGATGACCCTGTGCCCAACGCAGAGCTAGTCATCCACGGAACAGTGCTGACCGTCGACGAGTCACGACCCACCGCCGAGGCGCTCGCCGTCACCGACGGTCGGATAGTCGCGGTCGGCAGCCGCGCCGACGTCGACTCGCTCATCGGGCCCGACACCGAGGTCCTCGACATCGGCGACGGCTGCGTGCTGCCCGGGCTGATCGAGGCGCACGGGCATCCGCTGATGGAGGCGATCGCGTTGTCGGACCGACTGGTCGACATCCGGCCGGTCACGATCGCCGAGCCCGACCAGGTCGTCGCGGCGATCAAGGCGGAGGTCGCCAAGCGCGGCGCCGAAGGCGCCTATCTCAACGGCTGGGACCCGCTTCTGCAGAAGGGTCTTCCCGAGCCGACGCTCGAGTGGCTCAACGGCATTGCGCCCGACACCCCGCTGGTGATCATCCACAACTCCGGCCACAAGGCGTACTTCAACTCGGCGGCGGCCACCCGGACCGGGCTGACCCGCGACACCCCGGACCCGAAGGGCGCCCAATACGGGCACGACGCCGATGGCGAGCTCGACGGCACGGCCGAGGAAACCGGCGCGGTGTTCCCGCTGCTGGCAGGCGCGATCCAGCCCAGCGACTACCCGGCGATGCTGCTCGCCGAATGCGCGCGGCTGAACCGGGCCGGGCTGACGACGTGTTCGGAGATGGCCTTCGACCCGATGTTCCGTCCGATGCTCGAACAGCTGCGTGACCAGCTGACGGTCCGGCTGCGCACCTACGAGATGTCCACCGCGGAGATGACCACTGACGAAGCCGTCGACAACGGCGACGACACGGTGCGTCAGGTCGGCATCAAGATCTGGGTCGACGGCTCGCCGTGGGTCGGCAACATCGACCTCTCCTTCCCGTATCTGGACACCGACGCCACCCGCGCCATCGGTGTGGTGCCCGGCTCGTGCGGGCACGCGAACTACACCCGCGAGCAGCTCACCGAGATCGTCGAGGCCTACTTCCCGCAGGGTTGGCAGATGGCCTGTCACGTGCAGGGCGACAAGGGCGTCGACACCATCCTCGACGTCTACTCCGAGGCGCTGAAGAAGCACCCGCGCACCGACCACCGGCTGCGGCTCGAGCACGTCGGCGCGATATCCGACGAACAGCTGCAGCGCGCAGCCGATCTCGGGGTCACGTGCAGCATCTTCGTCGACCAGATCCACTACTGGGGCGACATCATCGTGGACGGCCTGTTCGGGGCCGAGCACGGATCACGTTGGATGCCATGCGGTTCCGCGGTTGCCACCGGCATGCGCATCTCTCTGCACAACGACCCGCCGGTGACGCCCGAGGAGCCGCTGCGCAACATCAGCGTCGCGGCCACCAGGACCGCGCCGAGCGGGCGGGTGCTCGGACCAGAGCAGCTGTTGACCGTCGAACAGGCCATCCGGGCCCAGACGATCGATGCGGCGTGGCAGCTTTTCAGCGACGACGCGATCGGCTCGTTGGAGGTTGGCAAGTACGCGGATTTCGTTGTCTTGTCAGCAGATCCGCGATCGGTGCCACCCGAACAGATCGCCGACCTCGACGTGCGCGCAACGTTCCTGGCCGGTCGGCGGGTTTACGCGAAGGCCTAGGTCAGGTCTTCACGGGGATGGCGATCTCGTTGCGCCGCCGGAAAGGCAAGGTCCACGGCGGGTCGTAAAACCAGGCAACGGGCTCTCCTGCCGGCTCGATTCCGTTGTCGCGCAAGACTTTGGCGAGCTCCTCGGTGCGGGCGGCCACCGCGCCCGCGCTGCGGTCCCCGGTGAACCGCAGCACCGCGACAGACTCGCCGGGCACGGAAATCAATTGCACCTTGTCGTCGTCGGGCGTCGGGAGAGTGTCCATCGTCCACTTCGACGGCATGAAGAACCGGATCGTCCAGCTGTCGCCGGTGGACCGCGCCTGAGCGACGGGCGCTGTCATCGCGATGTCGTCACCCTGGCGACCTGACTGCTGAGCGACCGGCGCGGTCATGGCGATGGCCTCGTCGCGGTGGTTGCCGCCGAAGATGTAGTTGGCGAGACGCCGGAACCCGATGTTGCGTGCTCGATCCTCGTCGGCGCTCACCGTCGTCTCGGCCGCGATGCGCGGGCCATACTTGCGGACCTCGACACCGGCGGTCACCGGAGTGCTGATGAAGTGCGGTTCTTCGGTGCCGACTCGAATTCCGACGATCGACAAGACCGACTCCGCGATCTGGATGGGCAGCTTGGTGATTCGCATCAGCGCTTGTTCAGGATCCAGATATGGGTGGACAGCACGGTCGCGAATGCACACCACAGCGGATAGAGGGCCAACGGCGCAGCGCGCGTGCCACGCACTTGAGCCGCTCGACGGGTGAGGTCCGCGCTGCTGATGGCGAGTACGCCCGCCGCGACTGCAGACGTGCCCAGCCACCGCTTGGTGAAGAAGAGCCACGACCAACTGGCGTTGAGGGCGAGGTTGGCCGTCAGGGCGGCGATGTATGAACGCCGCGCGCGCTGGTCGCCCCGGTCCTCGAGATCGTCGAGCGTCGACGCCGAGACGGCGGCGATGTCCGCGTAGAGGATCGGCCAGACAATCGGAAACGCCTGCCGCGGCGGCTGATAGGGCGGCTTCTTGAGCGCCGCGTACCACGCCGACTGCGCCGGCCTGCTCGCAAGGCCGCCGAGCACGCCGGTCGCCGTGACCGCGAGTGCGTTCGGTACCAGGGTGCGGATCTTCATGGTGACTTCTCCTCGTCAGTCGCTCTCGCCGGGTGACATGGGTCAGGTGGCGGTCTCAACTCAAATCGTTAAGAAACTTAACTATACCCCTGCCGACTCGGGTGCTAAACCCTCGACCGCGCGCCGGATGCCCCGCCGAGCGCTGGGCGCGCCCGGCAGCAACGTCCGGCGCCGCGTCGGAACGGAAAGGCGCGCGCCTAGTCTTTGGCCGATTTCTTTGCGACCGCCGCGTTACCGCCCGCCTCGCTGGCGGTTGCCGTCGTCGCGGCCGCGGACGCTGTCGAGCCCACCGGGTTGGGGATGCCGATGTTCGCGATTCCGATGGTGTTGCCCGAGTTGAAGGCGCCGATGTTGTTGTCACCCGTGTTGAAGAAGCCGACATTGCCGTTGCCAGCGTTGCCGATTCCGGCGTTGAAGGTGCCCGTGTTGTTGGCGCCGACGAAATTGAGCGCGCCCGTGTTGCCACTGCCGACGTTCAGCACGCCCGTGTTGTTGGTGCCGAAATTGCTCGTGCCGGTGTTGTTCAGCCCGACGTTGAAGTCGCCGTCGTTGTTGTTGCCGATGTTCGCGACGGCGCCGTTGGTGAGGTCGTCCGAGTCGACGTTGTTGAAGCCGATGTTGAAGCTGCCCTCGTTGTCACCGCCGATGTTGAAGTTGCCGGTGTTGTTGGTGCCGGTGTTGAAGTTGCCGTCGTTGTTGAGGCCCGTGTTGAAGTTCCCCTCATTGCCTGCCCCCAGGTTCGGCGAGCCGGTCAGGAAGCTGAGCTGCACACCGGGAGGAATGAGGGGCAGATCGGGCAGCGCCTGCGCGGCCGAACTCACGGGTGCGACAGCGAAGCCCGCCCCCGCTGCGACCGCGTTGCCGATCGCGGGCAGCTGCGTCGACCCCGCGGTGGCGATCTCGGGAAGCGACGGCAGCGGCAGGATCGCGGCCCCGAGCGAGACGTCGGTGGTCGCGGGCTGTGGCGCGGCCACGGGAGCGGGAGTGGACGTGCCCGCGGCGATGACGCCGGCGCCCACGGCGGCGACACCCGCGACGAGAGAAGAACGAAGGGTTATGTGCATGGCGTACCTCGCAATTCGGCGGTTAGTTAAGTAACTGAGATTTATCCCGGTCGCACCGCCGTCGAAACCTGCGAATCATTACCGAACTCTTACCGAACCATGACGTCATGGATCATGGACGCCGTGCCGTCAGTTTCCGACGTCGTCGACCGCCTGCATGTCGTCGCGTTGCCCATGCGGGTGAAGTTCCGCGGCATCACCGTTCGCGAGGTGGCGCTGATCGACGGCCCGGCGGGTTGGGGTGAGTTCGGCGCCTTCCTCGAGTACGAACCGCCAGAAGCGGCGGCGTGGCTGGCCGCCGCCGTCGAGGCCGCATACAACCCGCCGCCGCCGACGCTCCGCGACCGCATCCCGATCAACGCGACCGTGCCCGCCGTCGCCGCCGCGCAGGTGCCTGAGGTGTTGGCCCGCTTCCCTGGAGCGCGCACCGCCAAGGTTAAGGTCGCCGAGCCGGGCCAGACGCTCGCCGACGACGTGGCCCGCGTGAACGCAGTCCGCGATCGGGTGCCGAAGGTGCGGGTGGACGCCAATGGCGGCTGGAGTGTCGCCGAGGCTGTCGATGCGGCTCGAGCGTTGACCGCCGACGGACCGCTGGAATACCTCGAACAGCCCTGCGCGACGGTGCCCGAACTGGCTGAACTGCGTCGGCTCGTCGACGTGCCGATCGCGGCCGACGAGAGCATCCGCAAGGCCGAGGACCCGTTGCACGTCGTGCGGTCCGGCGCGGCCGACGTCGCCGTGCTGAAGGTCGCGCCGCTTGGTGGGGTCGCCAGGATGCTCGCCATCGCCCGGCAGATCGATATCCCTGTGGTGGTGTCCAGCGCGCTGGACTCGGCGGTCGGCATCGGCCGGGGTCTGTTGGCCGCGGGTGCTCTGCCGGAGCTTCGGTACGCATGCGGGCTTGGCACCGGCGGGCTGTTCGTCGACGACGTCGCCGAACCGCTGACGCCCGTCGACGGTTATCTGCCCGTCGCCACGGCCACACCCGATCCGGCCCGGCTGGCGGCGTTGGCCGCGCCCGCCGAAAGGCGGCAGTGGTGGATCGACCGGATCAACGCCTGCTACGCGTCACGGCGCACAGACCTCGTGGCCGAATAGCAGAAACGGCCACAGCGCGGTCGTCGCGCCGAACGCCGCCAACTCGGCACCCGCGGGCACGCGTGTTTCCAGATGGCTTTCGATCCGCGCGACGTCGTCGGCGTGGATGAATGTCCACATGATGCCGACGACGAGATATGGGATCGCGATCCACATCGCGGCCTCGAGCATCGCTTCGACGCTCACCTTCCGGCTCAGCAGCCGCCGCAGACCGGTCACCGTCACACCAAGCTGCTGTGCGCGCGGACCCGCCTGCGCAGGTCGGCCAGGACGATATGGCTGCCGCCCTGGCGGATGAACACCGGCAGGAACCGGTTTGTGAACGCCACCACAAGGAACAGCCATTCGAAGCGGCGCTGCTTGCCCCTGGTCCACCGGACACCAAGCGCGTCCCTGAACACGGGAGCGAGGAAGCCGATGGTGAGGAACTTCAGCAGTGGCCGGAAGGGCAGCGCGACAACGGGATTGATCATCTTTAGGTTGATCAGGTCGAACAGGTAGTCGCGAACGGGAGCGTCCATAGTCACCCGTCGACATGCGTCATCCCAGTACGTGTCGAAGTCGGCGCGGGTAGCGGGCCACTGGTCGTCGGTCACCTGCAGTGTGGTGCCCAGCGTCCACGACGAGCGGTAGAACTGCTCGGCCTGGTCGGGGGTCATCTCGCCGCGCAGCAACGTGTAGGTGTCCTCGAGCCCGACGAAAAGGCATGCCGCCACCCACATCTGGAGCTCGCGGTCGAACGCGTTGTACTTCACCGGGCTCTTGACATCCGAGATCACCTGCCGGTGCACCCCATCGACGGCGTCGCGGAACGCCGCACGGTCCTGTTCGGAGCCGAACACTGCCACGGCGAGGTACTGAGAAGTCGTGCGGAGCCGCTTCCACGGGTGTTTGAGGATGCTGCCTGAGTCGACCTTGCTCTCGACGACGCCGTAGCCGACCCCAGGCCACGCCAACTGCATGACCACGTTGGCCGCCGCGCCGGCGAACGACCAGAAATCCATCGCTTCCGTCACGGAGACCTCCGCGTCGGGATCCCAGCGTGCGGTCTGTCTCGTTACGGAGATACGGGTTTCGCTCATGCCACGCACACGTCCGAGAACAACAGCACCGGCCAACCGACGATCGCGCCGAGAAACGACACCGTTCGGTCGATGCCGGTCATCCCGCCGAGGTGGCTGGTGTGGGTCGCCGACCAGACCACGCCGATCACCAGGTAGGGGATCGCGGCGAGGATCGCCGTCCCGATCCATTCCGCGATCGTCATCTGGAAGCCCAGAAGCCTGCGCACTGTATCGAGCACCGGGCCTATGTTAATGATCATTCCGCCGTGGGCAGGACTTTCGGTGACATGGCCGAACGATGTCCTAATTTGTGGGGTACAGGGCGTAGACGACATGGCCTGGGGTGGCCAACACTGGGAACGTGACGCGATCGGTGGTGATCCTCGGCTATCCCGGCGTGCAGGCGCTGGACTTGGTCGGGCCGTTCGACGTGTTCACCGGCGCAACGCTGAACCTGGCGGCCCACAACCGCGCCGACGACGGATACGACGTCACGATCGCGTCCGTCGACGGCGAGCACGTCACCACCGGAACCGGGTTGGTGCTCGTCGCCCAACCACTTCCCGACCCGCACGGCGCCATCGACACCGTCGTTCTACCCGGCGGTTGGGGTCTCGACGAAGCACGGAAGAACCCCGGCGTCGTCGACTGGGTGAAGGCGGTGTCGGGCACCGCACGCCGCATCGTCAGTGTCTGCACGGGTGCGTTCCTGGCTGCCGAGGCTGGGCTGCTGGACGGCTGCAGGGCCACAACGCACTGGGCGTTCGCGGATCAACTCGCCCGCGAGTTCCCCGCCGTCGCAGTCGATCCCGATCCCATCTTCGTGCAGAGCTCACCGACGGTGTGGACGGCGGCAGGCGTCACCGCCGGGATCGATCTTGCACTCTCGCTGGTCGAGGAGGACCACGGCACGGAGGTGGCGCAGACGGTGGCGCGGTATCTCGTGCTGTACCTGCGGCGGCCCGGCGGTCAGAGCCAGTTCGCCGCACCGGTTTGGATGCCCCGCGCCAAACGGGCGCCGATCCGCGAGGTGCAGGAGGCGATCGAGGCCGAACCCGGTGCCGCGCACAGCATCTCCGATCTGGCCGGCCGCGCCGCGATGAGCCCGCGACACTTCACCAGGGTCTTCACCGACGAGGTCGGCGAGGCGCCCGGCGCATACGTCGAGCGCATCCGCACCGACGCCGCGCGCAGACAGCTCGAGGAGACCGACGACACCGTCACCGTGATCGCAACCCGATGCGGCTTCGGCACCGCGGAGACCCTGCGCCGCAATTTCGTTCGAAGAATGGGCATTTCGCCCGACCAGTACCGCAAGGCATTCGCCTAGAGGAGGAAATCATGCAGATCGCCATCGTGCTGTACCCAGGCTTCACCGCACTGGACTTCATCGGCCCCTACGAAAGCCTGCGCTGGTTGCCCGACGCCGAAGTGCGCTTCGTCTGGCACGAGGCCGGCCCCATCACCGCGGACTCGGGTGTGCTCGTGGTCGGAGCAACGCACTCGTTCGACGAAACGCCTTCTCCCGACATCATTCTGGTGCCCGGCGGGTTCTCGACGATGGAGCATGCCCGCGACGAGAAGGTGCTCGACTGGCTGCGCAAGGCGCACGAGACCGCGACGTGGACGGCGTCGGTGTGCTCCGGTTCGATCATGCTGGCGGCAGCCGGGCTGCTCGAGGGCAAGCGGGCCACCTCGCACTGGGCGGCGCTGTCGGCGCTGAAGGCGCTGGGCGTGACGCCGGTCGGCAACGAGCGCATCGTATTGGTGGAGGGTTCCGCCGAAAACAAGATTGTGACCTGTGCAGGCGTGTCGGCAGGCATCGACCTGGGGCTGTGGCTCGCGGGCCAGATCGGCGGTGAGGGTCGTGCCAAGGTCATCCAGCTGTCGATGGAGTACGACCCGCAGCCGCCGTTCGACTCCGGTCACATGTCCAAGGCGTCGGCGACGACGAAGGCGGCGGCCACCGCGCTGATGGGCAAGGACCTGATCAAGCCCAAACAGCTGAAGGCCGCGACCGGATTGCTGTGGGACCACGCGATCGACCGCGCAAGGGCGAAGCGCCGCAAGGGCCGCAAAGCGATTTCGGCGTGATTTCTGTCGCTGACCGCCACTAATCACGCCGAAATCACTCGCGTAGCCTCTGCTGGGTGAATCTGGCCTACGACGACCGCGGCTCCGGCGACCCGGTGCTGTTCATCGCCGGTCGAGGCGGTGCGGGCCGCACCTGGCAGCTGTACCAGGTCCCCGACTTCGTGAAGGCCGGCTACCGGGCGATCACGTTCGACAACCGGGGCATCGGCGCCACCGAGCAGGCCAGTGGGTTCGGCATCGACCAGATGGTCGCCGACACCGCCGCGCTGATCGAGAACCTGGACGCCGGGCCTGTGCGAATCGTGTCGGTCTCGATGGGCTCGTTCATCGCACAGGAGTTGATGCTGGCCCGTCCTGAACTGGTCCACGCGGCGGTACTGATGGCCACAAGAGGCCGTCACGACCGCGCCCGCGAGTTCTTCCGCACCGCCGAACGCGAGCTGGCCGAATCCGGCATTGAGCTGCCCGCCTCCTACGATGCGAAGCTGCGGCTGCTGGAGAGCTTCTCGCCTGCGACGCTCAACGACGACGTCGCGGTGCGCGACTGGATCGACATGTTCACCATGTGGCCGAGCAAGCCGACGCCTGGAATGCGGGCCCAGCTCGACGTCGGCCCGCAGGACAACCGGCTGCCCGCTTACCGAAGTATTACGGCGCCGGTGCTCGTCATCGGGTTCGGCGACGACATCGTGCTGCCGCCGCACCTCGGCCGTGAGGTCGCCGACGCCCTGCCCAATGGCCGTTACCTGGAGATTCCGGACACCGGCCACCTTGGCTTCATCGAGAAACCGCAGGTGGTGAATGCGGCGGCGCTGAAATTCTTCGGCGAATAGGCTGTAGTGGTGAACCCATCGACGGCACAGGCGCGTGTCGTCGTCGACGAACTGATTCGCGGCGGCGTGCGCGACGTCGTGCTGTGCCCGGGATCGCGTAACGCCCCGCTGGCGTTCGCGCTGCACGACGCCGACCGTGCGGGCCGACTCCGCTTGCACGTCCGCATCGACGAGCGCACCGCCGGGTACCTGGCGATCGGGCTGGCGGTGGCCGCGGGCGCGCCGGTGTGTGTGGCGATGACGTCGGGCACCGCAGTCGCAAACCTCGGACCCGCGGTGGTGGAAGCCAACTACGCACGGGTGCCGCTGATCGTGCTGTCTGCCAACCGGCCCTACGAGCTGCTTGGCACCGGCGCGAACCAGACGATGGAGCAGCTGGGCTACTTCGGCACGCAGGTACGGGCCAACATCAGCCTCGGGCTCGCCGAGCACGCCCCCGAGCGGATGGATGCACTGAACGCGCAGTGGCGGTCGGCGACATGCCGAGTGTTGGTGGCCGCCACCGGTTCTCGCACCGCGAACGCGGGACCGGTGCAGTTCGACATCCCCCTGCGCGAGCCGCTGGTGCCGGACCGCGATGTCGACTCCGCAACGACGTACGCGCCGCAGGGCAGGCCGGGCGGCAAGCCGTGGACCTACACCCCGCCGGTGACGTTCGACCAGCCCCTCGACATCGACCTGACGCCGGACACCGTCGTCATCGCCGGGCACGGCGCGGGAGTGCACCCGAACCTCGCAGCGCTGCCGACGGTCGCCGAGCCGACCGCCCCGCCCGCCGAGAACCCGCTGCATCCGATGGCCCTGCCGCTGCTGCGGCCGCAGCAGGTGATCATGGCGGGCCGCCCGACGCTGCACCGGCCGGTTTCGGCGCTGTTGGCCGACCCGTCGGTGCCGGTTTACGCGCTGACCACCGGCCCGCGCTGGCCCGACGTCTCGGGAAACTCGCAGGCCACCGGCACCCGCGCGGTGATCTCCGGTGAACCCAACCCGGCCTGGCTGCGTCGCTGCGCTGCGGTCAACGCGCAGGCCAACGACGCGGTGCGCGGCCAGCTCGAGGCCCATCCGCTGACGACGGGGCTGCACGTCGCCGCGGCGGTGGCCGACGCGCTGCGTGAAGGCGACCAGCTGGTGTTGGGCGCGTCGAACCCGGTGCGCGACGCCGCGCTGGTCGGCCTGAACCCGCGCGGCATCACGGTGCGGTCGAATCGCGGCGTCGCAGGCATCGACGGCACGGTGTCGACGGCGATCGGAGCGGCACTCGCCCATGACCGCACCGGCGGGCGCACCGTCGCGCTGATCGGTGACATGACCTTCGTGCACGACAGCTCCGGCCTGTTGATCGGACCGACCGAGCCGACGCCGCGGCGCCTGACAATCGTGGTGTCCAACGACAACGGCGGCGGCATCTTCGAACTCCTCGAGCAGGGCGACCCGCGATTCTCCGACGTGTCGTCGCGCATCTTCGGCACACCGCACGACGTGGATGTCGGCGCGCTGTGCCGGGCGTACCACGTGGAGAGCCGGCAGATGGAGGTCGACGATCTGGCCGCCGCTCTCGACGAGCCGTTCGACGGCATGCGGGTGCTGGAGGTGAAGGCCGACCGGTCGTCGCTGCGCGCGTTGCACGCGTCGATCAAGGCGGCGCTGTGATCGAACGGGTGAAGCGGTTGGTGCGCATCGTGATTCCGCACCTGTACGGCGAACCCGGCGAGACGCGCAGCGGGCGGAACTTCCGCCGAATGCGAATCGGCATTGTGGTCGTTGCATGCCTGGTGACGTTGCAGTCACTGCTGCTCGTGCTCGGCGCGTGGCGCAACGACCGTCAGATCGAAGGCAACATGGGCGTGGCGGCCGCCGAGGTGCTCAGTGCGGGACCGCGGCGCTCGACGATCGAGTTCGTCACACCCGACCGCATCACCTACCGGCCCGAGCTGGGCGTGTTGTATCCGTCCGAATTGGACACGGGCATGCGGATTTACGTCGAGTACGACAAAGACAACCCCGATCTGGTTCGGGTGCAGGACCGCAACGCGGCCTTGGCGATCATTCCGGCCGGATCGATCGCCGTTGTCGGCTGGCTGGTCGCCGGGGCGGCGTTGATTGCCTTGACGTTCTTCGAACGCAGGCTGGCGCGTCAGGCCGACGACGAGATCAGGCTGTCGAGCCAGTCGTCGGAGTGAATGTCGACCTTCTCCTGTGTGCTGAGGTCGTAAACCGTTGGCGTTCCTGTGGTTATCGGGTCTATGCCGATCAGCGCGCCGTAGTTGTAGGCCGCCATCTCGTCGATGTCGACGTTGTCGGCGGTCTCGCCGTCGCGGATCCTGCCCTGTACATCGTCAGGCATGCCGGATTCTCCGGCCATCCTGGCCATTCCCTCATCGCTGGGACCCGGTCCGCCCGGCTCTTGATGGGCCCATAGGTCTTCGACCATTCGCTGGAACTCGAGACCCGATGCCATGTCGGCCTCGTCCGCCCCCTCGGGCGCTCCGACGGCGAGGAACAGCGCATTGGCGACCCGCGCCGAATGGCGATCGGTGCTCGGCGTGTCCAGGAACGTCACCGGGCGGTAGGTCACCGCGAGCTGGCCGAGGTTGATGTAGCGCTCGATGTCGCCGCCGTAGGCCGACTGCAGTTCCTCGCAGTGGCTGCACTGCGGTTCGGTGTACAACTCGATCTGCGTCGGCGCGTCGGGATAGCCCGCCACGATCCCGTATCCGTCTTCGCTGAGGCCAAGCGGCGGCTGCGTCGGATCTTGTGTCGCGGTGCCGGTGATCTGGGTGGTGCAGCCGACGGCGCAGATCAGCAGGGCCGCCGTCACTGCCACCGCCGCGCGGGGAATTCGCATGTCAACCGCCCTTCGTTGAGCGCAGAATACCCGCACGCCGCCCCCGGAGTTCGTGGCTATCGGCACGAGAACTTTGCGTGTCGTATCCCCGGAGGCAACCTTGCCGACAGCCGTTGATGCCACCATCGTGGTGTGCGCGTTGCGATCGTCGCAGAGTCCTTCCTCCCGAATGTCAACGGCGTCACCAACTCGGTGCTTCGGGTGATCGAGCACCTCCGCCACCACGGTCATGAAGTTCTCGTCATCGCCCCGGACACGCCGCGTGGCGAGCCACCCGCGGACCGGGTCCACGACGGGGTCCGGGTTCACCGGGTGCCGTCGCGGATGTTCCCGAAGGTCACCTCGCTGCCGCTGGGTGTGCCGCGGCCCCGAATGGTGAGCGTGCTGCGGGGATTCGACCCCGACGTCGTGCACCTCGCGTCGCCAGCGCTGCTCGGCTACGGCGGCCTGCACGCCGCGCGCTACCTCGGCGTGCCGACCGTCGCGGTATTCCAAACGGACGTAGCGGGTTTCGCACAGAGCTACGGGATCGGCATCGCCGCACGGGCGGCGTGGGCGTGGACCCGTCATCTGCACAGCCGGGCCGACCGCACCTTGGCGCCGTCGGCTTCTGCGATGGAAAACCTTGCTGCGAATCGCATTCCACGCGTGCACAAGTGGGCTCGTGGAGTCGACATCGCAGGCTATGCGCCGTCTGCCCGTGACGAGCAGTTGCGCAGGCGGTGGTCACCGGACGGTAAGCCGGTCGTCGGCTTCGTCGGCCGCCTCGCTCCCGAGAAACATGTCGAGCGCCTCGCGGTGCTGGCCGGTCGGGACGACCTGCAGGTGGTCGTCGTCGGCGACGGAGTAGACCGCGCCAAGCTCGAATCCGCCATGTCGACAGCAGTTTTCACCGGTGCACTGTACGGCGGGGAGCTTGCCACGGCGTACGCCAGCATGGACGTCTTCGTCCATCCCGGCGAGCACGAGACCTTCTGCCAGGCCGTTCAGGAGGCGATGGCGTCGGGCCTGCCGGTCATCGCACCCGACGCGGGCGGTCCTCGAGACCTGGTCGCGCCCATGCACACCGGGTTGCTGCTGCCGGTCGGCGAGTTCGAGGACCGGCTGGCGATGTCGGTCGATCACCTGCTCGCCGAGCGTCAGCGCTACTCGGTGGCCGCCCGGCGCAGCGTGCTCGGCCGCACATGGCCCGCGATCTGCGACGAGCTGATCGGCCACTACGAGGCTGTGCTCGGAACGCGCGGCGTCAGGGCCGCGTGAGACTCAGGCGCATGAGTCAGCCCTGGGCGAGCACCGACACCGGCTGCCACTCTTCCCAGGTTGCCAGCCGGCTCTCGTAATCGGCCTTGGCCAGCGAGAGCGGCGCTTCGCCGAAGAAGACCCGCAGCGGAGGTTCCGGCGCGTCAACAACTTTCAAGATCGCGGCTGCCGACGCCGTCGGATCGCCGGGCTTGGACACCCGCTGCGCACGCGCCCGGTCGGCTTCGTCGTGCACATCTTTGTAGTCGGGCAGTGGGGTCGACCGTTTAGACGACGGACCGGCCCAGTCCGTGTCGAAGCCGCCCGGCTCGATCAGCGTCACGTGGATGTTGAACGGCGCAACCTCCTGCGCCAGAGCCTGGGAGAATCCCTCCAGAGCCCACTTCGACGCGTGGTAGATGCCGACGTTCTGGAATGCGGTGATGCCGCCGATCGACGACACCTGAATGATGTGTCCACTGCGTTGGGCACGCAGATACGGCAGCGCAGCCTGGGTGACCCACAGCGCGCCGAAGACGTTCGTCTCGATCTGGTCGCGCGCTTCCTGCTCGGTCAGCTCCTCGATGAAGCCGAAGTGCCCGTAGCCGGCGTTGTTGACGACGATGTCCAGCCTGCCGAAGTGGTCATGCGCCTGCTCGACCGCGGCGAAGTCCGCCGCGCGATGGGTCACGTCCAGCTGGATCGGCAGCAGCGCGTCGCCGTATTTCTCGCCGAGGTCGGCCAGGGTGGCGGTGTCGCGGGCGGTTGCGGCGACCTTGTCGCCGCGCTCGAGGGCCGCGATGGCCCATTCCCTGCCGAAGCCACGTGACGTCCCGGTGATGAACCAAACTTTTTCAGCCATGACTGTTGAATGCCCGCTATCGCGCTGGGCATTCCCGGTCGAAGGAAGTTGACAGGTAGCGTCGCGGGCGTGAACAGGGCGTCGCTGGACAAAGACCCGCGCGAAGTGGCGTCGATGTTCGACGCCGTCGCCAAGCGCTACGACCTGACCAACACCGTGCTGTCGCTCGGGCAGGACCGGTTGTGGCGGCGTGCGACGAGGTCGGCGCTGCGCATCGGTCCCGGCGACAAGGTGCTCGACCTCGCGGCGGGCACCGCGGTGTCGACTGTGGAGCTGGCGCGGTCGGGCGCGTGGTGTGTGGCCGCGGATTTCTCGGTCGGCATGCTCGCCGCCGGCGAGGGCCGTCAGGTGCCCAAGGTCGCAGGCGACGCGACGCGGTTGCCGTTCGCGGACGGGGTGTTCGACGCGGTGACCATCAGCTTCGGCCTGCGCAACGTCGTCGACCACGGCGCGGGACTGCGTGAGATGGCGCGGGTGACGCGGCCCGGCGGTCGGCTGGTGGTGTGCGAGTTCTCGACGCCGACGAACGCGCTGTTCGCCACCGGCTACAAGGAGTACCTGATGCAGGCGCTTCCGCGGATCGCGCGGCGGGTGTCGTCGAACCCGGATGCCTATGTGTATCTGGCCGAGTCGATTCGGGCGTGGCCCGACCAGGCCCAACTCGCCCGCCAGATCGCCGATGCCGGGTGGTCGGCGGTGCGTTGGCGCAACCTGAGCTTCGGCATCGTCGCCCTGCACGCCGCCGTGAAACCCTCGCGCTAGGGTCGCGAGATGCACGGTCGCCTTGCGGATCCCGAAGCCACCATCGGCACCGATCCGCGGGCCGACCCCCGCATGGTCAAGGCGCTGGCGCAGTTCGGGCTCGACGGGCACATGCCGGTGCCGCCGGTGGCGCCCGACGCGCCGATGCCGGACCGGCTGGGCGCCGTCGCGGCGACGGAGAAGCGAATGGGCGCCGTGCTGGAGGCGTTGGCGCAGAACCTGCCGAGCCCGACGGGCGTGGCCACCATGTCGACCACCATCACCGGCGTCGACGGCAACGAGATCGCGTTGTTGATCACCCACCCGATCCCGGCGGGCGGTGAGCTACCGGGCGTCGTTCATTTCCACGGCGGCGGGATGGCCATCAACAGCATGACCGATACGGGCTACACGCGAGCCCGCGAAAACCTCGCCGCCACAGGGCTTGTGGTGATCGGCGTGGAGTTTCGCAATGCGGGCGGACGGCTCGGACCGCATCCGTTTCCGGCCGGGTTGAACGACTGCGCGTCGGCCATCCGGTGGGCGTATGCCAACCGCGCGGATCTCGGTATCAGCCACCTGATCACGTGCGGCGAGTCCGGTGGCGGCAACCTGGCGCTGACCACCCTGCACAAGGCGAAGCGGGAGGGCTGGCTCGACGAGATCGCGGGCGCATACGCCCATTGCCCGTTCCTGTCGGGCCGCTGGTACGAGCAGCCCGACGACCTGCCGTCGCTGAAGGAGTGCGACGGGTACTTCCTCACCCGCGAGGTCATGGGACTCGCGGGCGCTGTGTACGACCCGACCGGCGAGAACTCCCACGACGCGACCTGCTATGCGGGCCGGGCGACCGATGAAGAGCTGAGCGGCCTTCCGCCCCATGTCATTTCGGTCAACGAGATCGACCCGCTGCGCGACGAGGGACTGCTCTACTACCGCAGGCTGGTGCGTGCGGGTGTGCCCGCGGTCGGCCGCGTGGTGGTGGGCACGGGGCACGGCTGCGACCTGCTGTTGGGCGGCTACCTGCCCGACGTGTTCGCCGCCACCATCCGCGACGTCAGCGGCTTCGCCAAGTCCCTCGCCTAGCACCAACGAGCGACACAGCCTCTCACTACGGTCGCTCGGCGAAACGACGTCAGGTGAAGGGGGGTCGGCGGTCGAGGCGTCGTGACCCCGCGCCAGCTCGCCGCCACACCCGTGCGATCCAGTCCGCGTCCTCATCGGTGACCAGGTTGCCCATCACCCGCACCCCGATGTTCATCAAGAATTTCGACCGCACCGAAACCCCCCCGAACGACGCCAGGAACCGCGGCATCATCACCAGCAGAGCAAGCCGACGAGCGACCGAGAAGCCACGGGCGTAATGCTGTTGCAGGACGGACGGCCATGCCGACGTCAGATCGCCCGTACCCAGCATCTCGGCCGCCAGTCGCCCGGTCTCCAGCCCGTAGTCGATGCCCTCCCCGTTGAGCGGGTTCACGCACGCCGCGGCGTCCCCGATCAGCATCCAGTTCGGCCCCGCGACTCCGGACACCGCGCCGCCCATCGGCAGCAGTGCCGACAGTCCCAGCCGCGGCTCGCCCTCGAAGCCCCATTCCTTACGTCTCAGTGACGCGTAGTACGCCATCAACGGCCGCAGCGCCGCATCCGCGGGCCGTTTCGAGGTCGCCAGCGCGCCGACGCCGATGTTCACCTCGCCGTTGCCCAGCGGGAAGATCCAGCCGTAGCCCGGCAGCACCTCGCCGTCGGGCGACCGCAGCTCCAGATGCGACGTGATCCACGGCTCGCTGGCGCGCGGCGACCCGATGTACCCGCGAATCGCCACGCCGTACACCGTCTCCTTGTGCCATTCGCGGCCCAGCGCGCGACCCAACGTCGACCGCGCGCCGTCGGCAACGATCAACTCCTCGCACCCGATTTCGGCGCCGGAGTCCAACAGCACAGAAGACACGCGGCCTGCCGAATCATGCTGCACTGCCATGGCTTTAGTACCCAACATCATCTTCGCGCCCTCGTCGGCAGCGACCATTCGGATGCGGTCGTCGAGCTCGGTGCGCGGCACCGCGCTGCTGGTGCTCGGGAACGACGGGCCCGGCCACGCGATCTCGATGTCGGCGCCGAATCCGGACATCCGAAGCCCGTGGTGTGCGATGCGGCCGTCGAGCCACGGCCCGAGGCCGAGCAATTGCATCTCCGCGATCGCCCGCGGGGTCAACCCGTCGCCACACGCCTTGTCACGTGGGAACTGGGCGGAGTCGATCACCAGCACGTCGCGGCCGGTGCGGGCGGCCCACGCGGCCGCCGCCGAGCCGGCCGGCCCGGCTCCGACCACGACCACGTCAGCGCTGGTGTTCATATCTCCCAGTATGTTGGCAGGGTGAGGACACCGGCGAGCGTGGTCGCGGGCGTGGACTTCGGGGACCCCGCCTTTGCCCAGGAGGTCCGCGAAGCCGTGGCCCGCATCGAGGACCTGATGTCCACTGAGCTGGGCAAAGCCGACGAGCTGATGGCCGAGGCCGTGCAGCATCTCTTCCAGGCCGGCGGCAAGCGCTTCCGGCCGCTGTTCACCGTGCTGACCGCGCAGCTGGGTCCCGATCCCGACAACTGGCAGGTGACCGTCGCAGGCGCCGTCATCGAGCTGGTGCACCTGGCCACGCTGTACCACGACGACGTGATGGACGAGGCGCAGGTGCGACGAGGTGCGCCCAGCGCGAACGCCAGGTGGAGCAACAACATCGCGATCCTGGCCGGCGACTACCTGTTCGCGACGGCCTCGAGGCTGGTCTCCCGGCTCGGCCCCGACGCGGTGCGGATCATCGCCGAGACGTTCGCCCAACTGGTCACCGGCCAGATGCGCGAGACCCGAGGTGCCGCCGATCACGTCGACTCCGTCGAGCACTACCTGAAGGTGGTGTACGAGAAGACCGCCTGCCTGATCGCGGCGTCCGGCCGGTTCGGCGGCACGTTCTCCGGCGCAGACGACGAGCAGATCGAGCGGCTCGGCAGGCTCGGCGGCATCGTTGGCACGGTGTTCCAGATCTCCGACGACATCATCGACATCGACAGCGACCCCGACGAGTCCGGCAAGGTGCCCGGCACCGACCTGCGCGAGGGCGTGCACACGCTGCCCGTGCTCTTCGCGCTGCGCGAGACGGGCCCCGACGCCGACCGGCTGCGCGAACTGCTGGCGGGCCCGGTCGAGGACGACGACGAGCTGGCCGAGGCTCTGGGCCTGCTGCGCAGGTCGCACGGCATGGTGCTGGCCAAGGAGACGGTCACCCGATATGCCGTGCAGGCAGGCGACGAGCTGGCGAACCTGCCCGAGGGCCCGGGCAGGCAGGCGCTGGCGTCGCTGGTGGACTACACGGTCAACCGCCACGGCTGAGGAACCCGCGATGGCTGGTCGAGCGTTGAGGGACCGAAGACTTCCCGCGTACGCGAGGAGCGGAAGAACTACCGGAGGACGCTGATGAGCTGGCATCCGCACGCCAACACTGCCAAGACTTTCTTCCTGCTGGCATTGTTCTCGGGGCTGATCGTCGCCGTCGGCGCGATGTTCGGCAGGAACATCATGTTCCTTGCCGTGCTGTTCGCGATCGGCATGAACATCTACGTCTACTTCAACAGCGACAAGCTGGCGCTGCGGGCCATGCACGCTCAGCCGGTCACCGAGGTGCAGGCGCCGTACATGTACAAGGTCGTGCGGGAGCTGGCCACCACCGCGCATCAGCCGATGCCGCGGCTCTACATCAGCGACACCGCCAACCCCAACGCGTTCGCAACGGGCCGTAACCCGCGCAACGCCGCCGTCTGCTGCACGACCGGCATCCTGCAGATCCTCGATGAGCGAGAACTGCGGGCGGTGCTCGGCCACGAGCTGTCGCACGTGTACAACCGCGACATCCTCATCTCGTGTGTGGCAGGCGCGATGGCGTCGGTGATCACCGCGCTCGCCAACCTGGCGTTCTTCGCCAGCATGTTCGGCGGAAACCGCGAGGGCGGCACGAATCCCTTTGCCATCCTGCTTGTTTCGCTGCTCGGGCCGATCGCTGCGACGGTTATCCGGCTCGCGGTTTCGCGGTCGCGCGAGTACCAGGCCGACCAGTCCGGCGCCGAGTTGACCGGTGATCCGCTGTCGCTCGCGTCGGCGTTGCGCAAGATCAGCGGTGGCGTGCAGCAGGCGCCGCTGCCGCCGGAGCCGCAGCTGGCCGACCAGGCCCACCTGATGATCGCCAGCCCGTTCCGCGCGGGCGAGAAGATGGGGAAGCTGTTCTCGACGCATCCGCCGATCGAGGAACGGATTCGCAGGCTCGAGGAGATGGCGGGCCGCGGCCCGGATCAGTACTGACCCGATAGGTGCTGCTATTCACTTCTGCAACACATAGGCTGTGCCGATGCGCAGCAGAACGATCCTCTTTGGCGCTGCGGCAGCGGCCGTGATCTGTGCGCCGGCCACCGCCGCGGCCGATCCGACCGAGCCGCCGGCCCCGCCGCCGCCGCCCAATGTGAATGCCTACGCGCCGGTGAAGCCGTCGGACTTCGCGGTGCTGGGCGACAGCGCGTACGCCTTCACCACACCCGACGGGTTGACGTGCATGATGCAGCGGTCCGGCGGCTACGGGTGCAGCGGCCCGATCCCCGGCGCACCCGAAGGCGCGAACATGGTCAGCGGAGCGATGGGCGGGGTGCCCGTCTTCTCCAACGTCGCGGCCAACCCGTTCGCCAACATCGGCGGGGTCAGGCCGCTGCCTGCCAACTCGCGGCTGTCCTTCCAGACGTTGAGCTGTGGCAACGACGGCACCTTGACGACGTGTGTGGACAGCAAGAACCAGGCGGGCTTCGTGGTCGCCCCCGCAGGCAGCTGGATTGTGGGCGAGGTCAATCCGCTGGTCGACCGGCCCGAGGGCACGAGCCCCTACTTCAACTAGCTCAGAAGCCCGAGCCGTACACCTCGTGCCCGGGCTTTTCTGCGGCCAGCCCGCGGTAGGCGTCCTCGACGGTCGCGCCGTGGTTGACGACGCCGTCGACCTCACGCGCGATCGGCATGGACAGCCCGTAGTCGTTGGCGAACTCCATGATCACGCTGGCCGCCTTCACGCCCTCGGCGACCTGGTTCATGGACTCGATGATCTCCTCGATCTTCTTGCCCGAGCCGAGCTGCTCGCCCACGTGGCGGTTGCGGCTGCGCTGGCTGGTGCACGTGACGATCAGATCGCCCATGCCCGCAAGGCCGGCGAACGTGTCCCGGTGGCCGCCCATCGCCTCGCCCAGCCGCGACATCTCGCGCAGTGCGCGGGCGATCACCAATGCGCGGGTATTCTCGCCGATTCCGAGCGAATACCCCATCCCGACGGCGATGGCGTAGACGTTCTTCAACGCGCCCGCCATCTCCACGCCGACTACATCGTCAGTGGTGTACGTCCGAAATCGCTGGGTGCGGAACAGGTTTGCGAGATTGGCCGCAAGATGCTGGTCGGGCATCGCGAGAACCGCCGCCGCGGCGTACCCCTCGGCGACCTCGCGCGCGATGTTCGGCCCGGCCAGAATGCCAGCCGGGTGTCCGGGCAGCACTTCGTCGACGATCTGGCTCATCCGGTAGTTGGTGCCCTGCTCGAGACCCTTCACCAGCGACACCACCGGCACCCACGGCCGTAACTCCTTGGCCAGCTGCTCAAGCACGCCGCGGAAGCCGTGCGACGGCACACCCATGACGATGACGTCGGCACAGTCGGCCGCCTCGGAGAAGTCGGTCGTGGCCTTGAGCGTCAGCGCCAATTCGACCTCGTCGCCGAGGTACTTGCTGTTGCGGTGTTTCTCGTTGATGTCGTTGGCGGTCTCCTCGGAGCGCACCCACTGCAGCGTCGGCCCGCGTCTGGCGCAGATGGAGGCCACGGTGGTGCCCCAGGAGCCTCCACCGAGGACGACGACTTTGGGTTCGCGTTGAGCGGGTGCCATGGCTTCAGCGTATTGCCGACGCATGCCGTTCCACTGGCAGTTGACGAACTGCGTCGCGCCTGTTCGCCGAAGTTAGCTGGCGGGTGCAAATTGGCGCGGAGGACCCCTCTGCGCCGCTGGTAGCGTCGATTGCCAGCGGCAGAAAGGCTCCCCGTGCCACAACCGATCAAAGTCGACCCGCAGGAGTTGGCGCACGCCGCCGAGCGACTCCGCGGTCGCGCAGAACAACTGCGGGCCGGACACGGATCGTCGTTGGCGACCGCCGACAGCGCACAGCCCGGCCTCGTCGGGCAGTCGGCGCAGGCGATCAACGCCAGGACGCAACGATGGCAGACCACAACCGCGGGCCTGCATCTCGTGCTGACCTCACAGGCCGACGCATTGTCGAGCGCCGCGGCGGCGTACGCCCAGACCGAGGACGACAACCGCGACATGATCGCGTCGCTGGACCCCACAAACCTGTAGCCCCTCGTGTCGCTGACGGTCGAGGATGTGCAGCGCTGGAATCCCGGTGCGGTTCGCGAGGTAGGCGATGCCGCACGCACCCGCGCGCAGACCTCGATCGACACCGCCAACAGCCTGCCGACGTTCCCGGACTGGACCGGCCCCGGCTCCGAGGAAGCCAAGGAGGCGATCGAGAAGTCCCGCAAGGCGTTGATGCGGGACGCCGACGCAGCGTTCGCTGCGGCGCGCTCGGCAGACGCGGCGGCCGTCAACGTCCAGATCGTCAAGGACAACCTGCAGCAGGTGCTGAACATGGCCCGCGACTGCGGCATGGTGGTCGATCCGGTCTCGGGCGCGGTCAGGCCTGCGCTGCCGTCCACGGCCCTGCCGAACGACTGGCGCAACGCGGAGGTGCTGCAGCAGGCGATCCAACAGGTTCTGGCGCAAGCGAATACGGTCGACCAGCAGCTGGCCGCGGCGATGGACCGGGCCGACGACGTCGTCGACGTGCCACCGGAGGCGCGGCCGATCCCGCTGCCGCCGCACGGTGCCAGCACCGAGGAGGTCGAGCAGTGGTGGAAGTCGCTGAGCCAGGAAGACCGTGAGCGGCTGGTCGCCGAGCATCCCGCGGAGCTGGGCAACCTCAACGGAATTCCCGCGGCGGCCCGCGACACGATCAACCAGCAGGTGCACGCCGACGACTTGAACCGGATCACGGACACCGCGGCGCAGCACGGTGTTTCGAACGAGCAGGTGTTGGCGAATCCCAGCTTCTACGGGCTCTCGGCGGACGATGTCACGCGCTACAACAACGCGGTCAAGGTCCAGCAGGGGATGAACCATCAGCGCGGCGACGACCCCGACCCGTCCCGGCAGAGGCCCGTCATGCTGTGGAAGTACGAGCCGCTCGCCGACAACGGTCAGGGCCGCGCCGCCATCGCGATCGGCAACCCGGACTACGCCGACAACACGACGGTCATCGTGCCGGGCACCGGCAGCAGTGTGGAAGGCGGCTGGCTCAGCGACGGCCACAACGACGCCATGAACATGTGGGACCAGTCAAACTTGGCCGACCCGAACAGCACCCACTCGGTGATCTCGTGGATGGGATACGACGCCCCGGACAGCTTCGCCGATACGCGCATCGCCAACCCGGATCTGGCGCGCGCGGGTGGCGATCTGTTGGCGGCCGACGTCAACGGGCTGTGGACCACCCACCAGGATCCGCTACAGCACGTGACCGTGATCGGGCACTCCTACGGGTCGACGACGGTTGCCGATGCGTTCGCCGGGTCCGGTATGCACGCCAACGACGCCGTCCTCATTGGTTGTCCGGGAACGGATTTGGCCAAGAGTGCCGCCGACTTCCACCTCGACGGCGGCAACGTCTACGTCGGCTCTGCATCGACGGACCCCGTGAGCTATATCGGCACGGCACCGGAGTATCTGCACGACTACCTGAACCGCAAACTCGGCTATCCGATGGGGCTCAACGCGGGACTCGGTCTGGATCCCGCAGGCGATGCGTTCGGCTCGCTTCGTTTTGACGCCGAGGTGGCCGGGCGCGACGGCCTCGACCCAGCGGACCATTCGCACTACTACGACAGCGGCAGCGAGTCACTGCGTGCGATGACCTACATCGCCACCGGCGAGTCCGGCAAGCTGGGCGAGGAAGGGCTGCTGGCCGAGGGCCGGCACCAGCCGCACGTCGACCTGCCGACCGAGATCGACCTGCCGTTCGGCGGAAAGATCGACGTACCGCCCGTAGGCTTCGACGTACCGGGCTCGCCCGCGTACATCGATCCCGAAGCCGATCGTCCATCGGAGTCAGTGACCAAAGACCATGCCTTCTAAGCAATTTCAGTTCGGTGCGGCGATCCTCGGGCTCGCCATGGTGTTAGGAGGGTGCTCGATGTTGCCTCACCACGAGAATTCGTCCACCCGACCGCCGCCGGCTCCGGTGAAGACGCTCTCCGAGGAGGACACGATCAAACAGGTGGTCGAGCCTGCCAAGACCATCGTGGCTGTGGCCGCGCTGCAGGACGTCAGTGGGGGCGTCGGATTCGAGGCGTGCAACGACCAGGGCGAGCCGCCGTATCGGGGCAGGCTCGAGATGGGCTTCCGCATTCCGGACGACATCGAGCCGAAGAAGTACTTCGAGCAGATCGCCCAGACGATGGTGCAGCAGGGCAACGGCTGGTATGACGGTCCGCCACCGGGCAAGAACCCGTTCGGCACTGTCATCCACACAGACACCGTGTTCGCGATCATCGGCCAGAACCCGGTCGCGCGCGAAGATGGCTACGTGCACGTGTTCGGTGAGTGCCGCAATATGGACGACCACAGCGACGGCGTCGAGCGTGAACGTCACCGACCAGCTGATCAGCGGTAGTTGACGAACTGCAGCGCGACCTCGAGGTCGGCCTTCTTCAGTAGAGCGATCACGGCCTGAAGGTCGTCACGCTTCTTGGAGCTGACGCGGATCTCGTCGCCCTGGATCTGCGCCTTCACGCCCTTGGGCCCGTCGTCGCGGATCAGCTTGGTGATCTTCTTGGCGTTGTCGCTGTCGATGCCCTGCTTGATGCTGCCGCTGACCTTGTAGGTCTTGCCAGACGCCTGCGGATCGCCCGCGTCGAAGGCCTTCATCGAGATGTCGCGCCGGATGAGCTTTTCCTTGAACACATCGACGGCGGCCTTGACCCGCTCCTCGGTGGACGAGGTGATCGTGATCGCTTCCTCGCCCTGCCATTCGATGCGGGTGTCGGTGCCGCGGAAGTCGAAGCGCGTAGAGAGCTCCTTGGCGGCCTGGTTGAGGGCGTTGTCGACCTCCTGGCGGTCGACCTTGCTGACGACGTCGAAGCTTGAATCCGCCATTGGACTCCGTCCTCCTTCGGTAGGTGCTCGGTAAGTACTATCGCACGTCACTGAAATCGACGTTTTGCAGACAAAGTGCGAGAAGACCGCGCCAAAACGTTGATCGGCGTGACGGGTGGGCTTGGCCGTTTTCGTCGAAGGCGCGTCCTCGTTGTACCCTGCTATGCGCACCAAGGCAGGTTGCCCGAGCGGCCAATGGGAGCGGACTGTAAATCCGTCGGCTTACGCCTACGCAGGTTCGAATCCTGCACCTGCCACCGAGGTCAGAGGCTATTCCGCTTCTTGATCAGACGTTCGAGTCAGCGCGAATTGTCACGGTTTGTCACAACTCGCGCGAAACTCTGCGCCGCCATCGCCCAGCGCTTCGGGTTGTGAGTGCACGTATGTCTGCATAGTGAACGCCTTCGCCGTATGACCTAACCAAGCTGAGATCACTGCGATCGGCACATCCCGCAGATGCATCAGCGTTCTGCCACGAGGTGATCAGATATCGGAAGCGTTCTAGCGCCCCGCGCGGGACTTCGGTGTGTCCTCCACGACGTGCTTCCCGAAACGCAGCCGCGTGGACGAGATCTGCAGCTCGCGCAATGACGGTGCAGTCCGTGGCCCGAAGTCGGTACCATCCCGTGCGAAAGTGAGCCAGGCCATCGTGCCGAACGCGATGAAAACGGGGATCATGACCTGTACCGGACGGGACAAGGTAGAGCAGATGCTCTCCTGCTATCGCGACGGCACGTATCCCGGTCATGTCAGGCCGATCCCGGTGATGGCCGGCACAGGCGACTGTTATCACGAACGTAATAGGGACGAGTCGAACTGCTTCCATTGCGGAGCAGTGCTCCAGCCGGCGAAGTGACGGCCCCGTGACCGTCACCGTCTGCATCCCTTGGCGAGCGTCGCCGTCACGGATGGCGCCGTTCAGGCGCGTCATGGACTTTTGGCGGCAGACGGGCTGGCCGATCATCACCGCCGACTCCGACACCGAGATCTTCTCGGCGAGTCAGGCGCGCAACAACGCCGTCCGGCTGGCGGAGACGGGCACCGTCGTCATCTGCGACGCCGACACCATCCCCCCGATGGACAACGTGCTCACCGCCGTCGCCGATCCGGTAGGCGTCACCTACCCGCACACCACATGGCGGCTCATCCCGGCCAACTGGGTCGACAAACCGATCAACGAATTTCCGAAGGCGCCCGTGGTGCGAGAGCACAAGCACAGTTTTTGCGGGGCCATTGTGACGACCACTGCCGAGTACTGGCGGCTGGGCGGGCAGCCGGAGGAGTTCGTCGGGTGGGGCTACGAGGACACCGCGTTCCACCTGCTCGTGCTCACGCTGTCGACGTTCCGCAGGATACCCGGCATCACGTTCTCGGTGGAACACAACCGCCCCGATGGAAGCGCCGACACGCCCGGCTGGAGCCGAGACTTCAGCCGCAATCAGGAGCTGTTCGAGCGAAACCGCAACCGCCGCAACCAGGAGCTATTCGAGCGTTACAGCAACGCCGAAGATAGAAAGTGGTTGATGCGGGAGCTCATCAAGATCCACGAAGATCCGCAGCTCGGCCCCTGTGCCCGCTGAGCCAAATCGTCATCGAATACGAGACGTACAACAGGTCACCCCCGCTGGGGCAAGGCGTAGGAAGACCAAATGAATTCGCCCTCATTGCTTTTCGGTCGCCTGGGCCTGTGCACCGATTTCCGGGCTTCTTGCCGAAGCGCACCACTGGGATCTTGTTTGCTTCGGCGAACGCAGCCACCGCCCGGCGAAACGCAATGCCGATTCATTTCATGATCGCCGGCGATGGGGTCCCCGAGCCCAGGTGCGCGGTCAGAAACGAAACACCGCCTGCCGACCCATCTGCAGATGGAGCGACAAACTGCAAGTGGCTCAATAGGTTCAGTGAGTGCGTTTCCGATGGGCTGTTGGATGAGCCGATCGAGCATCGGATCGGCCGCGGATGGGGTAGCCTCCGCTCGTGACCGGCGCGTGCGGCACAGGTTCCATGAGTGAGCACCTCAGAGTGAAGGAGCCGCTGCCATAACCATCTTGGACACCGTGCTCGGCCGGATACTCGACACCGACAACCATGAGTTCGTGCCGGCCCACATGTGGGTTGAACACTTCGGTGCAGCGTCGAAACCCATCGCCCAACTCTTTATGCATTTACACGACCCGAACGGACTCGAAAGCTACACCGCGCCGGTCTACGACGATGAAGGGCCAGTGAGCAAGGAGCTCATCGAGAGCGGCTGGGGAACCAAGCGCCCACCGGTCGGGGCGATCGCCCCCGGCGCGATCAACATGAGACGGCGCGTGGACGTGATGGACACCTACGGCGTCGATCAGACATTGCTCTTCGCGGGCGGTCCCGGCGTCATCGGCAACACGTTCATCCAGGTCTCGCCGGAGCGCGTCGATTGGCTCATGGGCAATCTGAACATGACACAAGAACAGCTGCTGGAGTGCGGTCGCTCCATGCTGATCGGTTACAACGACTGGTGCATCGAGACCGCGAAGATCAGCCCCCGTCTGCGGCCGGTGGCATTCATCGACACGACTGACCTCGACCTGGCCATCGCCGAGATCGATCGAGTTGCGGCCAACGGGATCCGCGCGATAGCCATACCGCAAGGAATGCCGCCGGGCGGTATCTCGCCGGGGCACCCCGATGCGGATCCATTGTGGGACGCCGTCGTTCGCCACAACCTGCCGGTGCTGTTCCATGCCGGCGGGGACGAGGGAATCCTCAGCTCGTCGGCCTGGGCCGACTACGGGCGCAACAATGGCGTGGGCAGGTTAATTGACAGCCCCGAAGGGATCCTCGATCCGTGGACCTGGTCGATCATGCATCTGGGCGCCCAGGCCTTCATCTCGGCGATGATTTTCGGGGGTGCGTTCGAACGCTTCCCCACGCTGCGGATGGGTGCCATCGAGGTGAGCGCGCACTGGGTCGGTCCGATGGCCGAGAACATGCGCAACGTGGGGTCACAGTTTCGGCGTCTGACGAGCCATCTGACCCTCACCCCCGAGGAGTACATTCAGCGCAACGTGCGGGTGTCGGGATTCGTCTGGGAGCCGATCGACGCCTACTTCGACCGTTTCCCGTGGCTGCAGAATGTGCTGGTGTACGGCAGCGACTACCCGCACTACGAGGGCGGCCAGGACCCGAGCGCGCAGTTCGCCCAGCGGCTGGCGAGGTTCGGCCCGGAGGCGATCGAGAAATTCTTCGTCACCAACGCCCAGATACTAATGCCTCAGTGAACGTCGGACGAGAATTTAGCAGGTTGTCCTGAGGTTCAGGCCATCGTTGGGCGGCCGGCGCCCCTGGTCGATGCGTTTGCTGATCCGAGTATCAGTGGTGTGCAAGGCTTTCGCCATACGAACGGAAATTTACATTGAGTAGCTGAGGATTTCGGCTGGATCAGAAGTACTCGGCGTGGCTACACAAAATCGAGGCGAGGGCCCATAAAATTATCCGGTCCGACTATTTGCTATCACCGATGGTCAGCTAGAAAAGAGGCGGTTTGTGCGCAGGTCTTTTCCGGCAGGGATCGTCGTGGTGGCACTTGTATTCGGCACCGCAGGCGTGGCCGCGGCCAATCCCATAACTGTCCCAGACGTGACGCGCACTGTCCCCACACCTGACGGCTACCAGCTGAGTGCGTCGCTTACCAACGTGACTATCGAATCTGTCCCGAACATGGCCGCGACAGCCTTCAGCAGGGAGGCTTTCCTATCAGCAACGGCCACGGCAACGATCTCCGGCGGTAATGAGCCAGTCACTGGCGGCAAGCTCGAACTGTGGTTCATGGCCGGCTGCCAGATCGGCATGGAGGGGGGCGGGTTTCTTGGCCTGGGGAGCACCGTTGGCATCAGTAGCATTTTGAACAACTTGGCCGGGTTGGCCGCCCCGAAAGCGGAGGTAAACCCGACTTCCTCGTTGCAGCTGATGCCTGGCCGGATCGCCTACGAGTTGCTGAACTCGAAGCAGATCGATCCGATTGGGGCCCAAAGCGACATAGACGCGTTCGGCCAGACAGTTATGCGTATAGACGTGAGCGCCGCGAGTTTCAAGGCCGATGCCTGCGGTGGTCCGGTGACTGTCCGCCTGGGCGTTACGGCGCGCATGAGCACGCGGAAGAACGAGAGCGAGAGCAACGCGTACGGGGATAACGTGAGCGTATGAACCCTGCCGAGATCTTCGTTGGCACTAAACAACTGGGTAAAGGGTGGCTGGCGGTGGCGGCCGTCGCTTCCGGGCTGGTGACCGGCGCGTGTGCAGGCATTGCCTACGCGCAGCCGGACTATGGCGACGACTGCTCTGCGTCGCCCCAAGCCCTGTCGTGCAGCTCGCCCCCGCCGGAAGCATCGCGCTGGCCGACCCAGGAAGGGCGTTACGATTCGCCGAGCTGGCCCCCCATGTGCGACAAGTTCAGCTGCCAAACCACCGCAAGGCCAACAGAGATACCACCGGGGGCGATCGTTCCGCCGGGTGTGTGCCCCCCGGGGTCCGACTGCCTCCCGGTCCGCTAGCGGTAACCGCCGGCTCGACCGAACATGGGCTTCCAGAACGCATGCCTTTCAACGCGTTTGGTATCTGCGGGACTACTCGATGCCAACCGGAATCGCCGAGGGCTCACCTCGCTGCGCCTGGGCATGGTGGTCGGAACGTCCACCCTTGGGGCGTGGCATTGGTTTTGCGTCACGAACTGGGGCTTACAGTCAACGAATTCATGACTCACGAAACTCGTTCTAGGGCATCACTAATTGGGCGTTGGTGACGAAGAATTTCTCGATCGTCTCCGGGCCGAACCTCGCCAGCCGGTGGGCGAACTGCGCGCTCGGGTCCTGACCGCCCTCGTAGTGCGGGTAGTCGCTGCCGTACACGAGCACGTTCTGCAGCCACGGGAAACGGTCGAAGTAGGCGTCGATCGGCTCCCAGAGGAATCCGGACACCCGCACGTTGCGCTGAATGTACTCCTCGGGGGTGAGGGTCAGATGGCTGGTCAGACGCCGGAACTGTGACCCCACGTTGCGCATGTTCTCGGCCATCGGACCGACCCAGTGCGCGCTGACCTCGATGGCGCCCAGGCGCAGCGTGGGGAAGCGTTCGAACGCACCCCCGAAAATCATCGCCGAGATGAACGTCTGGGCGCCCAGATGCATGATCGACCAGATCCACGGATTGAGCAGACCCTCCGGGCTGTCGACGACCCTCGGGGCAGAGCCATTGCTGTGTCCGTAGTCGGCCCAGGCCGGCGAGGCGAGGATGCCGTAGTCGCCGCCAGGGTGGAACAGCACCGGCAGGTCGTGACGAACGACGGCGTCCCACAACGGATCCGCATCGGGGTGTCCCGGCGAGACGCCGCCCGGCGGCATTCCTTGCGGTATCGACACCGCGCGGATCCCGTTGGCGGCAACTCGATCGATTTCGGCGATGGCCAGGTCGAGGTCGGTGGTGTCGATGAATGCCACCGGCCGCAGACGTGGGCTGATCTTCGCGGTCTCGATACACCAGTCGTTGTAGCCGATCAGCATGGCGCGCCCGCACTCCAGCAGCTGTTCTTGTGTCATGTTCAGATCGCCCATGAGCTGACCGACGCGCTCCGGGACCTGGATGAACATGTAGCCGATGACGCCGGGGCCGCCTGCGAAGAGCAGTGTCTGATCGACGCCGTAGGTGTCCATCACGTCGACGCGCCGTCTCATGTTGATCGCGCCGGGGGCGATCGCCCCGACCGGTGGGCGGTTGGTTCCCCAGCCTTTCTCGATGAGCTCCTTGCTCACCGGCCCCTCATCGTCGTAGACCGGGGCGCTGTAGCTGGACAGCGCGTTCGGGTCGTGTTCCCGCATGAAGAATTCGGCAACGGGTTTCGACACCTCACCGAACTGTTCAGCCCACATGTGGGCGGGCACGTATTCGTGGTTGTCGGTGTCGATTATCCGACCGGACACGGTGTCCAAGATGGTCATGCCAGCGGCTCCTTTTCGTCGAAGCAGTAGTGACCGAGACCCCAGCTTCTTTCACCCGGAGGCTCGATGTCGTGCACGAGCTGTCCGTCCTTGAATATCTCGACTGGGGCGATCAGTCCTAGCGAAATCGCTTCGGTCCATGCCCGTGTCGGACCTTCTCCCCACCAAAACCAGGGCGTGAGATCGTCGATGACCACGCTGGTTCCAGGATGGCTCATCGCTCTCATATTCGAGATGTCGTTTCTTGCTTCCTCATATTCGTGTCCGCCGTCAATGAAGACGATGTCGAAGCAAGCCTCAGGATTTCGTGTTCGGTACCTGGGAACCGACCGCGCGGAGTCGCCGAGTACGAGTTCGTGTCGACCCGGATACTGCGCGTCGACGAACTCCTTTGCAGGACCTACGACTTCGTGGCAGCCGATATCGAAGGAGACGACCTGCACGTCCGCACTCGCACTCAGGAAAGCGAGACTGGAAAATCCTGCATTGAACCCGATCTCGCCAACCAGCCGAGCGCCTTCGACTGCCTGACCAGGCGCCGGAGGTAATCCTGCTGCTCTGGCGACGAAGAGCCTTCAACAGGCAATTGTCCGCGACCCTCGAGGAACTCGAATCATCTCGTCCATAGTGGCTCACCTGGGGGCGGCCCCGGAGAGGGCCGAATAGAAGGTGCGCGCGTCGGTCTCCATATCGGGTTCGGGCACGGTCTCCCAGCCGTCCGTTCCAGCGTATTGTCCGCACTCCATCTCCCAGGCGTTGGCGCCGTGGCGGATGTAGATGAATAGCCCCTCCGCGTCGATCGCGTGCAACCGGGAGCCCATGTCCAAAGCCTGCTGGAGGAAGATGGCGTCCTCGGCCAACGATTGGTCGGGGAACTTGGCTTCTTCCCAGATTCGGCGCCGGTACACCATGGTGGCCCCGTGCACGTCGCCGATGTAGAAGATGCGGCGGTGCAGGTCGGGTTCACAACGCCAGAAGCGCCATGTCGCCAGATCGAGCATCAGGCTGTCGCGAAGTGCGGTGAGGTCGGCTTCGCCGGAACGGATCGCCTCGACCTGGCGGGTGAGGCGCTGGGGTCCGTACCAGTCGTCGTCGTCCCAGTGGGCCACGATCTCGCCCCGTGCGAGCTCGCATGCCTCGTTGCGCATGGCCCCGATACTTCGCAACGGCTTCCCCGTGGCGATGTAGCGGAGGCGGGGATCGTCGGGCAACTGTCCCGCCAGAGAGGGGGTTCCGTCCTCCAGCACCACCATTTCCTTGTTGGGATAGTCCTGATCACAGAAGTAGCGAATGGCCTGCATGGCGAATTCCGGCCGATCGCGGGTTGGCATGATCGCGGTCACCAGCGGCGGATCGTGGGCAGCCATAGCGCATACGGTAATCCATTTGCGGGCGCAGGTGTACACCGGCGCACCAGTTGTTTGCTTGGTTCGCTTCGAACACCCGTCGTTCACACGCGAATGCCGGATTATATACGCTGCCGTCAAAACTTGATGGTACAGCGCAAACGAGTGCTCTCGTCTGCGCTGTGGCCGTATGATGTGACGGCGCGCGGCTCGCTTGTGAGGCCTCGATTTGGCGTTGCACATCCGTATGATTGATCGTCGTGTATCGTTTGCTCGTGTTCGCTCTCTCAAGATCAAGAAGGAGGCGAGTTCGGTGAGAGACCCGGTCGCCGCAACGGTGGACGGGGTAGCTCGGGGTGGGTCGGCGACGTTCCCGGTAGACCTGCCTGTGCTCGCCCACCACGTCGAGCGGTATCCCTGCAAACCAGCTTCGGTCGTCTTCGTTACGCACGTGCTTGACACGGCGGTGCGCTTCGTTGAGCTTGTCGCCTCGACCGCTGACATAGCCAGCATCGTCGCGATCCCGTACTCGACCACCATCACTGCCCGCGACAAGCTCTGTACTCAATTCGATTTGCTCGAGCCGGTCACCGCGGCCGACATGATGATTGCTGTGAGCGACGCCGTGCGCACCGCGCTCGCGCGATCGGTCGAGCGGAATGTGATCGTGCAGGAGATTGGTGGGTACTGCGCCTCCCGAATCGCGCAGCTCGCACGTCGTGCGAACTTCGGTGGGGTCGTCGAGGACACGATGCAGGGTCATTGGCGATACCAGGCGATCGAGGATTTGGCGTGTCCGGTACTGACGATTGCGGAGAGCCCGCTCAAAGCGCTGGAGAACCGTCAGGTCGGTCGCGCAATTGCCTACTCCCTCGAGACAATCCTGCGATCCCGCTTCTTCCGTATCCCGGTTGAGACCAGGATTGGCGTTCTCGGATACGGCGGTATAGGAGAAGGCACCGCTACGAGCCTCACGGGGATGGGCGCCCGGGTTCTTGTCTACGACCCGAACCCGATTCGCATGGCACGCGCGTTCGTCGAGGGTCTCAACGCCCAGGATCGGGAAGCTGTCCTGCGCGAAGCGGATGTGCTGCTTGGTGTTTCGGGTCAGCGCTCAATAACTGCAGACGACGTGAGGTTGTTGAAGGACGGGGCGATACTCGCCAGCGGAAGCTCGAAGCGCGTCGAGATCGATGTCGAAGGCCTTTATGCCGCAGCGGATGACGTGACCACGGAACTCGGGTTGACGAGGCTGATGATCAGCGGAAAAACCATCTGGCTGGTCAATGACGGAACCCCGATCAACTTCGCTGACCAGGGAGTGCTGGGCTACGTGCTGGATCTGGTGTACACCGAGTTGTACATGTGCATACGCAAGTTGTCGGAAGGGACATGCCGGCCCGGACTCCAGACTCTGGACATCGTTGAACAGGAAGCCATCGCCGATGTATGGCGGCACATCTACTCGTAGGCGATGAATCCCGCAGGCTCAGAAATCAATACAAGGGGATTACTTGTGAAGACAACCACAGATCTGATCAACGAGACCGCCGAGTATGTGAAACGAACGATGCAAGGCGATGCCACTGGGCACGACTGGTGGCACGTGTACAGGGTATGGCAGATGGCGACCCGTATTGCGCACGAGACCGGTGCCGACATGACAGTCGTGCAACTCGGTGCTCTCTTGCACGATATCGCCGACTGGAAATTTCACGACGGCGACACCGAGATTGGGCCGACGGTGGCGCGGCAATGGCTCAATTCGTGCGGCGCCGACGGCGAAGTGATCGATCACGTGTGCTACATCGTCTCATCGGCATCCTTCAAAGGTGCCGGCGTTCCCGATGTACACGCGACTCTGGAGTCTCAGGTCGTTCAGGACGCCGATCGACTGGATGCCATTGGGGCACTTGGGATCGCACGGGCATTTGCCTTCGGCGGCGCCATGGGCAACCAGATGTACGACCCTGGCATCGGGCACCAGTTCCACGAATCGCCGGAGGCCTACTTCAGCGGTGCGTCGACAACAGTCAATCACTTTCACGAAAAGCTGTTGCTGTTGAAGGACCGGATGAACACCGAGTCCGGCCGCCGGATCGCGGATGAACGCCATCGATATATGGAGAACTTCCTCGAGCAATTCCATTCCGAATGGGACGGCGAAAGATAGCAGCTGAATTGATCATCAGAGATCTGTCCCAGCAGGGGCCGTGTAACGCCGGCGGCGGGTACGTCACCGCGCATCGCCACGATCCCGCACCGGGTGGGCACGTGCTGTTCGTCTCCGGTCCAGAGGGCGCCATCACTCAGGTACGGCTCACGGATCCCACCTACACCCTCAGAAGCTCCACGACCCACGGCCACGCCTTGAACGGCACAGGAATTCGTCCGACCCCCCAGACGACGACGCTCCTGGAGTTGTTGACCGGCGCTCTAACGGTGCCTTGCGGAGGCTCGCTCGACTTCGCCATCGCGCTCGACTGGTTCAACAAAATCGACAACTGCACGACGGCCGGCCTTACAGATCTCGCTGACCTCGTGCATCGGGGCAAGCACTTGTACACACCTCTCGGCGACGTCCAGAACTTGCGGGGCGTCGGTTGCGCTGTCGTTGACGAGATCGCTGAATTCGTCGGACAACATCCGCTCTTGAAGGCCGTGGACGCGATCGCGGCCCCTCCGGGTCATGATCCAACGGCGCTCAGCTTTGGATCTCGGGTCGCGGCAGGAGTTGCGATGCGGCGCGGCGTCCCACTTGTGCGCTGCGCGTCATCGCAGGAATTTCGCGCCCCGATAAGGAGCCTCGAGTTTTCTGCTCGCGCCGGAGTCCTCGGCGGGAAATTCCGTTGTCCCGACGATGTTTCCGGATACCGCATATTGATCGTCGACGACGTGTACGCCAGCGGAGCGACTGCGGAGGAGACTGCCCGAGCTCTTCGTGCGGCAGGCGCCAGTCAAGTCGTGAGCATCGCGGCCATCAGGACGATGGAGTTCGAACTCGGTCACGTGACGAAGAAGTACGCCGAGGAGCGTCTTCTCGCCGACTTGGCGCTCGCCAGGACCGCAGCAACCGACGCACGGCTGCCAGATCAGGTGCGTATCCCCGGCATGCCCCGTCCCGACGATGAGGACTGGACGTTCTGAAGATGATCAACAAACAGCGGCGAGAGCTTTATGGCTTGCACAGTCCGGCGAGCGACTTCGCAAGGGAGCAAGGTCTGGCGGGCGCCGACTGGTACCTCTGCGACGTTCCTCGCAAGCAGATGAAGGAGTTGATGAGGCGCACGGATATGCCCGCGATCCGGGACACGATCCTGTGGATCGGGCTCGCCATCGGGTTTGCGACTGCCGGTGTACTCCTGTGGGGGACCTGGTGGGCGGTGCCGTGCTTCATCGCATACGGCGTGCTCTACGGATCGGCATCCGACTCGCGGTGGCACGAAACGGGTCACGGTACGGCGTTCAAGACCCGCTGGATGAACGAGGCGGTCTATCAACTCGCCTCGTTCTGCATGATGCGTAACCCCACCCCATGGCGGTACCAACACACTCTCCACCACACCGACACGCTGATCGTCGGAATCGACCCGGAGGTCCTGGCGATGCGGCCGGCGCGGCTGGCCGGCATCGTCGCCAACCTTTTTGGGCTGCTTGACGTCCCAGGCGGCCTGTATCAGATGTTGGTGCACGCGAGCGGCCGCCTGACCGAAGCCGAAAAGGACTGGGTTCCTGTCGAGGAGCGCCCGAAGGCATATCGAACGGCGCGCATATGGGTTGCCATCTATGCGACGACGATCGGCGTTGCCATCGTGACTCAAAGCTGGATTCCGATAGTGCTCATCGGCGGCCCGCGGGCGTACGGGGCTTTCATGCACATTCTCTATGCCCTAACCCAGCACGCCGGCATGGGCGAGAACGTGCTGGATCACCGCCTCAATACCCGAACGGTATTGATGGGACCAGTGAACCGTTTCCTCTACTGGAACATGAACTACCACCTCGAACATCACATGTTCGCTGCGGTGCCGTACCACAAGCTTCCTGCCTTGCACGAAGCCATCAAGAACGATGTTCCCGCCCCGTACCCGTCGATGTGGGCAGCGCTGAAGGACATCATCCCCACCCTGTGGCGCCAGAGGAACGACCAGACGTACTGCCTCAAGAGCGAGCTTCCTCCGACCGCGGCCCCTTATCACGGCCCTGTTGACGGCCTCATGCCCGAGGCGGCCAATCCCCGATAGTCGCCATAGTCAGCAGAGGAGGGAGGTGCGAATGACTATGTGGGTCAAGGCCTGTGCGACCGACGACGTTGATGAAGACGACGTGATCGGAGTCGTCATTGACGGGAAGGCCTACGCGATCTACCAGTCTGAAGACCGAGAGTTCTACGCCAGCGACGGGTCCTGCACGCACAAACGAGCCCTTCTTTGCGATGGTTTGGTTATGGACGGCGTCATTGAGTGCCCGAAGCACAACGGCCGCTTTGATTACCGCACTGGGAAGGCGCTCGGGGCGCCGGTGGTCGACGATCTGCGGACCTACCAGACCAAGGTCGATGGTGACGGCGTCTACATCCAACTCGATGACTAGTTGCGGGTGATCGTGGCATGACGGTCCCGCTGAACCTCGCCACGATCGGGCAGGCGCCCAAGGCGCTGCTGCACGATCACCTCGACGGGGGCCTGCGGCCGGCGACAGTGCTGGAGCTGGCCGACGAACTGGGCTACGAGAAGCTTCCAGTGTCGGACGTGGTTTCGCTTACGAGGTGGTTTCACACACCGTCGCACCGCGGTTCGCTGCTGCGCTACCTGACGCCGATGGCGCACACGGTCGGTGTCATGCAGACCGCCTCGAGTCTCTACCGCGTGGCCCGCGAATGTGTCGAGGACCTGGCCGCCGACAACGTTGTCTACGCCGAGGTGCGCTTCGCGCCCGAAATGCACATCGAGCGCGGACTCTCCCTCGATGAGGTGATCGACGCTGTGGTGGCCGGCTTCGCCGACGGAGAGCAGATGGCGCGCAGCGAGGGCCGCATCATCGTGGTCAGGTGTCTGATGACGGCGATGCGCAACGCCGCGCGGTCGCTGGAGATCGCCAAGCTTGCGATCCGGTTTCGCGACAAGGGAGTTGTTGGTTTCGACCTCGCCGGCGCCGAGGTCGGATACCCACCCGGCCGCCACCTCGATGCGTTTGAGCACATGCGAGCACATAACGGCCGCTTCACCATTCACGCTGGCGAGGCGGTCGGGCTGCCATCGATTGATGAGGCGATCGCATTATGTGGGGCCGACCGGCTCGGTCACGGAGTGCGCATCGTCGACGACATCGACGAGGACAACGGAGCCGATGCCGCGACCGCCTCTTGGGCTACGGCCCGCCTGGGCGGGGTCTCGGCCATCGTGCGGAACAAGCGAATTCCGCTCGAGTTGTGCCCGACCTCTAACGTGCACACCGGCGTGGTGGCCAGTATCGCGGAGCACCCGTTGGATATGCTCGCCCGCTTGGGGTTCCGTGTGACGGTTAACACCGACAATCGGTTGTTGAGTGACACCTCCATGAGCAAAGAGATGCTGCTGCTCGTCGAAGCGTTCGGTTACGGGTGGACCGACCTCGCGCGGCTCACGATCAATGCGATGGAGTCAGCGTTCATACCATTCGACGAGCGACTGGCAATCATCGATGAGGTGATCAAGCCGCGCTTCGCGGTGTTGATCGGCTGACCCTTGCGCTCTTTGTCAGACAGGTTCGTCGAACTCGACCCGTCGCGCAGAAACCGTCACGGCGCGCCTTGCCATTGCACGTCTATTCCAGTACTCAGTGATCTCCTCAAGGCTTCGGGCCTTCGTTTCCGGAAGCGCCCGCACGAGGTATAACGCGCCCACGATGCCGATCAGGGCGTAGCCGAGCAGGGTGACGGTCAACCCCACCCCGTCGAGCAGCAGCGGAAAGGTCAACGTGAAAATGATCGCAAACACGCCGTTCATGGTGGAGGTCAGGCTGGTGGCGCGGCCGCGGATCGACTGCGGGAAGATCTCGGACAGCACAATTCCGATGGCCGGACCCACGGACAACCCGAAGGCTGCGACGAAAACCGCAAGGCATGCGACCTGGCCCCACACCACCGCGGTGGCCTGCGGAGCCTTGGTCAGCGCGGCCATGGCCAGCAGGGAGGCGGCCAGCACGAACAGGCCCGTGACCACCATCCGCTTGCGGCCCGTCTGGTCGATAACGGCAAGCGCGATCAGGGTCGCGATGAGGCCGAACACTCCAAGCCCCAGCGTGGCGGCGAATGAGACCGCGGTGTTGGTGAAGCCGATCTGCTCCAAAATGGTTGGCGCGTAGAACAACACCATGCTCTCACCCGAAAACACGGCGACGAAAACCAACACGAGCCCGACTACGACCACCGGCCGATGCGCGGGCAGCCACAACCGCGCCCGCGCGCCTGCGGTGGCGTCGTGATCCGAGTCCGGGCGGGCGCGCTCGGCGGTAATTTCCGCGAATTCGCGGTCGGCCTGCGTGCCGAATAGCCGCCGCAAGGAGCGGCGTGCCGCGTTGGGTTGACCCACGGCGATCAACCAGCGCGGCGATTCCATCAGCGGCAGCAGAGCCAAGCCGTAGATCGCTGCGGGCAGCGCGATGAAGCCGAACATCACGCGCCACCCTGAATGCTGGTTCACCAGCGCCAGGCCCACGCTGTAGGCCAGGATCACGCCGAGCGTATTCGCGACAAGTTGTATAGAAAGCATCCGGCCCCGAATGACGGCGGGCGCCACCTCCGCTACGTAGATACCAGCCGTCGGAGTCGACACGCCCATCGCGATACCGGCAGCTGCGCGGGCAACGATGAGCCAGGCCAACGATGGGGCAAGCGCGGCGCCGAAACCGCTAGCGACGAACAACGCGGCCATCGACATCAGGAGATAGCGCCGACCGAAACGATCCGACAGCAGACCCGCGATAGATGCGCCCACCACCCCTCCGGCCACCACCGCGCTGGCCAACAGGCCCTGTTGGAAGCCGCTGAGGCTCCAGTCGTCGTTAATCAGCACCAGCGTCACCGCGGTGATTGCCAAGTTGTATCCGGCGAGCAGTCCGCACAGGGAACCCAGAATCCCCACCGCATAGTGAGCGAAGCGGGTTTCCCTAACCTGTGCAGCCCAGACAGCGAAATAGCGATCGATCGCCGCCAGCGATCGGTCCTTTGTCTCCGGAAAGCGTCGGCGGAAGACGACGAACCCACCTACCGCAGTGCACATATAGATCACGAGCAGCAGGTACAGCCCGAGCTGATCGGCCAACAACAGGCCCGTCGGGGCCGCCAGGCCGTCGAATAGCCAGTGCGAGGCGACCACTATGCCCATCGCGACCCCGCGGACACGGATCGGCAAAATCTCCGCCGCGGTGACCCACGCGATCGGGCCGAGGCCTATCGCGAACGAAACAATGAACAGGTACAGGCCTGTGATGGAAAGCGTGTGACCGGTGCCGGTTGAATGCAGTCCGGCCCCCACCGCCATCGCGGCACAGCCGACGGCAACTCCGACGAGGCTCACCAGCAACAGTGGGCGGCGTCCGACCCGATCGACCAGCGCAACGGCCACGAGCGTTGCCACCACATTGACCGCCGCAAGCAATTCGCCGGTCGAGGTTGCCGCACCGAATTCCGAGGTCGTACCGGCCAATCTCGGCAGGTTCGCGGTCGAGTAGTAGAGCACGGCGTTGATGCCGACGAACTGTTGCACGAAGAACAGCCCGATGCCGATGAAGATCGCCCCGCGACCCGCCAGCGAGAACACCGCGGATAGACCATCGATGCGGGGATCGCGGGTCGGCGGATCGACCTCGTGAATCTGCTGATGCGAGCTATCAAGACCCAGCCGGGCCCGCACCGCCTTTGCCGTCTCGTGATCGCCCATGAGTGTCAGCCACACCGGCGATTCCACCAACAACAGGGCCAGCCCGCTCAAGATCACGCCCAGGACCGCGCCGCCGCCCAGAAGAAATCTCCAATCGTTCTCCTCCGGGAACACCGCAAGGCCGACGTATGCGAGCAGGATGCCGATCGTGATCATCAACTGGAAGATGCAGATCAGCGTGCCGCGGCGGGCAACAGGCGCGATCTCGGCGATGTACAACGGGGCCGCCACCGAAATGGCTCCCACGCCGATTCCGACGACGAGTCCTCCGATCAGGTTCACCAGTTCCGACGGCGCGATAGCGCTCACGAATGCGCCGAGGGTGAATAGGGCACCGGTGGCCATGATGACGTCGCGGCGTCCGACCAGGTCGGCGATGCGTCCAGCGGCCAATGCGCCGATCATCGCGCCGATCAGCGTGGCCGTGCTCAGCCAGGAGGACTCGCCACGCTCCAAGGCGCCGGCCGTCACGCCGGTCTCGTAGCCAAAGAGCAGTCCGCCCATCGAGGCGATGCCGGCCATGAGATAACACGCACGCATTACTCGGGAACCCCCCTGGGGCTTCTGAAGTGGTCGATGCCCGCGCCAACGCGCCGGACATGTTGTGGGGAAACGGAATTTGCCTGCACGATTTCGCGCTGGCCGTCAAGTTCGTCATCGAAGTTCGGCACACAGATGGCCAGCGGGTGGATGCGAACGATCTCGATGTCATTAGTCGTGTCGCCGGCCACGAACACCTGGACTTCGGTCAGGCCGTAGCAATTGCACACGTAGATGACCGTACCGGGGCGATTGTGGTCGATCACCTGATCGTGTGTGAAGACAGGGAAGCGAGAAAGCGGCTCCGTCGGCGTCGCGTTGCTCGACGCCATGATCATCGAATTCATCACGCAGGGTGATCCCCTCGTCTATGAAGTCATGAAACGGAATTACACGAACCTGAAGAGAGGGCCAATTTTGCGACTGCTCTTCATCCGCCACGCCCAGACAGACTCCAACATCGACCACCGATTCGACACCGTTCATCCAGGTCCGGGATTGAACGCCTGCGGCCTCGCGCAAGCCCACATGCTGCCCACCCTCGTCGGCACGACGCTCGATGTGGTGTATGCGTCTCCCTTGCGTCGGGCCGTTATGACCGCGGAACCCCTAGCCGCGAACCGGCAACTCAGCGTAGAGATACGCGACGGGCTACGCGAGATCAGCGCCGGCGAATTCGAGACGCGCAATGACCCCGAGGCTCGAGAGCGCTATCACGACATCATCTTCGGCTGGTCATCCGGCGCACCCGATGTTCGAGTACCAGGTGGCCCAAACGGGCACGAATTCTTCGAATGCTTTGACACTGTCATCAACGAAATCTCAGAGCGGGGGCTGTCGAACGTTGCAATCGTTAGCCACGGGGCTGCGATACGGGTTTGGGTCAGCGCGCGCACCAAGAACATCAGTCCGACTTGGGCAATAACAAACGGGCTCAAGAACACTTCGATGGTGATGATTAGCGGCTCGCCACGCGACGGATGGACGACGCTGCAATGGGACCGGGAGATGCTGGAAGCCGGCAATTCCGCGGCATCTCGTACACAGTGCCGTTGAAGACGTAACAGGTTCTCGCTATCGAGGTGGCTGTCCGGTCCGCATCGATGACGTTGCCGACTGGTTCACCTGCGCACTCATATCCGCCCTTGCGCGGGGCCGGTCGACCCATCTCCAGGGTTGGCGGCGGCTGGCTTCCGTTCGGGATTGGCTGTGGTCAACATGCGAGCCGGCGCCAGAGAAGGGCTCCGAGCCGAGCGAGAAGCCAGGACAAACCTCGCTTTCTACCGCTATGTTGCGGATCGTTGCACTCGATCTCCGCTGCACAGTCTGGAGAGCTAGGTGAGCGCTGATCCGCGCGACGGCTTCAAACCGACGCTGCCAGAGGATGACATTGGCTCTTCTGATGCAGTTGGCCGTCCGGCACATACCAGATTTCGCGCGGACATCGAGGGCTTGCGTGCTGTCGCGGTGTTGGCCGTTGTGCTGTTCCATGCCGACGTGCCAGGGTTCGGTGGCGGGTTCTCGGCGTGGACGTGTTCTTCGTCATCTCAGGCTTCCTGATCACCGGGCTGCTTTGGCGGGAAGTGAATACCGCCAGCACGGTCCGACTCGGTCGGTTCTACGGAGCGCGGGCCCCGAAGATTACTGCCTGCGTCAGCCGCTGTAGCCATCGTTACCATGATCAGCACGGCTGTCCTATTGCCGCCGCTGCAGGCCATCCCCATCTTCGATGACGGCTTAGCCAGCGCACTGTATGTCGGCAACATCTGGCTCACCCTGGCCAAGGCCGACTACTTTTCTCCCGACACCCCGTCGCCGTTTCTGCACTATTGGTCTTTAGGCGTCGAGGAACAGTTCTATCTTGTGTGGCCGATCCTGTTGATCGGTGCGGCAGGGCTCATCCGGCGTAGGGGCCAGCGTGCCGGCACCCGTGCCCGGTCCTGACGGAAGCCGTACCTGTTGGTGCTTGTTCTAGTCGGGGTGACGTCCTTCGCGGCGTCGCTCGTGCTTACTTACGTGTTGCCGATGGTGGCGTTCTTCATGATGCCCACCCGTGCCTGGCAATTGGCGATCGGCGGCGTGGTGGCCCTGACAGTCGCCCAGTGGCACCGGCTTCCGCCATTGCTGGCCACGATCGCGGGATGGGCAGGCCTCGGGGTGATCCTGCTGACGTGTACCTGGTTGAGCCCGACCACGCCCTATCCCGGCACCGCCGCGCTGTTTCCCGTGCTCGGCGCGGTGTTGGTGATTGGCGCGGGCTGTGCCGTACCTGACCGGGGAGTCGGGCGCGCCCTCTCCCTGTCGCCGATGCGAGCGGTGGGCCGGATCTCGTACTCGTGGTATCTGTGGCATTGGCCGGTGCTGGTGCTCGCACCGACGGCGGTGGGCCATCCACTGGGGTTGACCGGCAGGCTAGCCGCGGTCCTCATCTCCGCCGGCTTGGCCGTGCTCACACTGCGCCACATCGAGAATCCTGTGCGCTTTGCGCCTTCGCTGCGCCGCTCAGCCGCCCGCAGCCTTGCGCTCGGCGCGGCGGCCACCGCCGTGGCAGTCATTGTCGGCGTGGCTCTGACAATATTCACGCCCGAACCGGTCGGCCGCGGCCCGGTTGCCCCAACACTGTCCGTCGTGGCAGCGCCCGCCCCCTTGGGGGCAAACCTCGACCTGTACGACGCCGCGGTGCAGCACGCGTTCGCGCAGGTGCAGGCCGCAGTCGCTGAATCGGCCGACGTCAATGCAGTTCCGTCCAACCTCGCCCCGCCGCTTGCCGACGCTAGAGCGGAGCAAACCGCCCTCCTACTCGACGGCTGTATGCGCTTGATTCGAGAAGTCGGACATCCCGAGTGCACGCGCGGCGACACCGCATCCACGACAACGGTCGCCTTGCTCGGCGACTCGAATGCTGCGATGTGGAGCCCGACGTTCCAGCAGATCGCCGCGCAACGGCACTGGCGGCTGGAAACTCTGACCAAGGCGGGCTGCCCACTGCTGGACCAGCCGATCTTCGAGGCCCGCCTGAACCGGGAGTACACCGAGTGCGAGCAGTGGCGGGGTCAGATCATCGACCGATTACGAATCGACCGATTACGAACCGAACGCCCGCGACTGATCGTGCTCAGTATCTCCCGCCAGTACACCGTCGACAACGGCTTCCCGTCATACAGTCCGGCGTGGATCGACAGCATCACCCGCCTCGTGCGGCAGCTTCGCGACGTTGCTGCGCATGTGCTTGTGCTCGGGCCGATCCCCAATCCGGGCTCAGACGTACCGGACTGCCTGTCCGCTCACCTCGATGACGTGGCGGCCTGTTCGCCGCCACGCTCGACGGCGGTCAACGACCCTGGCATCGCGGCTGAAACCGCCGCGGTCACAGCCGGTGGCGGGCGATACGCCGACCTCACAGCCCTGTTCTGCACCGCCGCCCGTTGCCCGGTCATCGTGGGCAACACCCTGATGTACATGGACAAGAGTCACTTGACATTGGAATACAACAGCCAGTTGGCACCGGTAATCGGCGCATTGGCCGACCGGGCGCTCGTCTCCGGCTGACGGGGCGGCGTTCGGCTTCACGTCACCACCAAATTGGTGACTATCCCTAGCTGCAACTGCCACCGAGGTCAGACGCTATTTCAGTACACCTTGGGATAGCGCCCGGTTTCGGCGGTGGCAGCCCGGGCCGCCAGTGCGGCCGCGGCGTACGCTGCGAAGTGCCCCAACAATTGAGAGGGGGCGCGATGAAAATCGATATTCCCGACGCCGATGTGCGCGAGCCACTGCAGCAGACGATCGAAGTGAGCGCAGCGGCAAAGGATCAGGACGACGTGATGGCGCGTTTGCGCGACCGGTTCGGCGTCGGTGACCACTGACAATCTGTGACCGTTCTGCGGAGGAGCCGGGCCACCGCGGCCCCAGGATGACAGTGACCGCCAACGTCATGGCGCTTCCCGAGCGGTAGACACCACGATGATCAGGACAGCAGCCTGTCGCGGCTGATGCTCTTCAGATTGTGTTGTCGCGGAACCGGTCAGTCGGTCAGACGGTCTCGGGCACACGCAGATGGGCGAGCGCCAACTCGAAGTCGCACTCGTCGAGGACCTCTGCACGCGCTTCCTGGCTGCCCTTGGCTTTGATGCTGTCCATCTGGTCCTTGACCCGCTCCATCGCTTCGGCGCTGTCAAATGTCGACGAGGCCACGCCACGGCCGGACGCTCGGTCGACAAGCAGGCTCGCGCTGCAGAATCCATCCAGCTCCTCGAGTGCGGGCAGGATGGTCGTCTTGTAGAAGTCGATGCCCTGGTCCATCTGACCGGGGTCGACCTTTACCCAGGTGGCCCGGACACAGGCGCCCTCAGTCGAGCGGTGCTCGCGGTGCAATGCAGCGATCTCCCATTCCTCGATCTGTGGGCTACCACCGAACAGTTCAGCGGCCCGGTTACGAATCGGCCGAAGCGACTCGGTGCTCGCGCGCATGGCCTCCTCCGACTCCCAGGAGGTGGCGGCAATGCAGCGGCCTGATGTTCGATCGACCAACAGAGACAGGCCGATGCACCCGTCGATGCCTTCGAGCGCGGGCATCACGGTATCGCGCATATGGGCGATTCCTGCGTCAATGGACGAGGGCTGGGCCTGGATGGTCGTGCTTCGTGCGTACATGATCTGCCTCCGTTGTGCGTGTGGGGCAGCGTCTCGACGGCGCCGCCGGACCACTTCATCGTCCTCCCAGAGGCAAGGCATGGCAATGGGTCGCGGCCGCTGAAATCCGTTGCGCACCGGTACAATACGTGTTTCACAATAAAGCACATCTAATGAGTTTCTGCGGTCCGGCCACGGTGCGCGACTCGGTCAGCAGGCGGGAGTGGGCCGGTAGTCGTTCGCGGTGAGTCGCTCCACCCGTTGTCTGACCTCATCGATCGGATTGCATGCCGGCCGCCGGCTGAATCCGTCGGTCTAGCCCGCAGGCGCCGCAGGCAGGGTGAGGGTGAACGTCGCTCCCTGTCCCGGGGTCGATGTGACGGTGATGTCGCCGTCGTGTGCTTGGGCGATCTCGCGGACCAACGCCAGCCCGATGCCATAAGGTCGGCGGCCAGCCGTCCCGCTGTGGTCCGCGCCATGTGAGAAGCGAGTGAACAGCGTGGAGGCCGTCTCGGGATCGATGCCGACCCCGTCGTCGGCGACGGTCGCGCTGACCTCGCCATCTCGCCGGCGCACACCCACGTCGATCGTGCCCCCGTCGTGCCCGTGGGCGAGTGCGTTGTCGATCAGCGAAGTCAGCGCCCGCCGCAGCGCGGACTCCGACCCGATGACCTCGACTCTGGACGCCTCCTCGGATGCGAAAAGGATCGTGATGCCCAGAGAGGCTGCGTGGGCTGCCGCGCTGTCGCACACCGCAGCCGCCACCCCCGACAAGTCGACGACGTCGCGGGGCGCCGTGCCCGCCATCATCGTCGCCGAGGCAAGCAGGTCGTTGACTATGTCCTCCAGGACTCTGGTATCGGCCACCAACGCGTCGGCGTCCTTCTTCAATGCGTTGGCGTCGCCGTCGGCGGCGCGACGTGCCAGCATTTGCGCGCGGGTGTGCAGCACTGTCAATGGCGCCCGCAATTCATGGGATGCGTCGGCGACGAAGCGGCGCTGCAGGGCGAGCGCCTGTGCGAGCGGTCGCACCGATCTCTTTGTGAAGAGCACGGCGACCGCAATCGAAGCCAGGATGCCTGCCAACTCCGCGAGTCCCAGCGACATCAGCAGCCGATCTCGACTGGCGTGGTACGGCGCGAGATCGAGAAGCGCCACCACCCTGCCCTCGGGTCGGTCCACGACCAGCGAACGAAATTCGGTGCCACCCGCCTCGATGTCAGCGAAACCTGTTGGGCCCGAGAGTAAACCGACTCCCGGCTGGCCACCGTCGCTTACCGACACTCTGCCGTCGTTGTCGCGCAGGACCAGCTCCATACCGGGAGGCGGATCGTTGACGTCGTCGGCCGCCGCTGCCACCGCCTGCAGGTGGCTGCTGATCTGTTTGCTCTGGGCTCGAGCATCGACGACGAACACCACCGACCCGACGACCAAAAGCACTGCGGCCAATGCCAATGAGGCCTGGATGGCCGCAACGCGAGCGGCGCGGTGCACGACGGTCAGATCGCTTGCAGGGGCGGGCGGCTCCGCCTGATGCCCGGTTCGGCGCGGCATGGTCACTCCAGACCGAACCGGTAACCGGTCCGATGGACGGTTCGAACCACCTGCTTGCCGAGCTTGCGCCGCAGGTAGTGCACATAGGAGTCGACGGCGCCGGGTGTTTCCGCACCGTCGAACACCGCGTCGAGAAGCTGTGCGCGGCTGAACACCCGCTTGGGGGCCATCATCAGCACCGCAAGAAAGGAAGCCTCGCGTTCGGAGAGCTCCACCTCAGCGTCGGTCGGTGTCGCGCCTGACACGCGACGCGTGACTCGGTCGAGCCGCAGACCGCCGGCGCACACCGCAGCCGAGGCGCTGTCCGTGCGCCTCAGTAAAGCCCGGACCCGTGCCAGCAGCTCGGGGATCTCGAACGGTTTGACCAGATAGTCCTGTGCGCCCGCGTCGAGACCCTGGACCCGGTCAGCCACCGAACCGAGGGCGGTGAGCACGAGTGCCGGCGTGACTACCCCACGCGAGCGCAGGAGCGCGATCAGGTCGGAGCCGTCCATGACCGGCAGGCCACGGTCCACGATCATCGCGTCGTATGAACCGCTGAGCCCGCGGTGCAGGCCCTGCTGGGCATCGAAGGCGGTATCAACGCGATACCCCTGCTCGGCGAACAGTTCGACGAGCATCGCGCTGAGTGCGCGGTCGTCCTCAACCAGCAACAACGCGGGCTGTGGTGTGGACACGTAGCGAGGGTGCCATGCGGACTCCTGCGACGGCTCCAAACGGCGGTCCTCACCGTCCATGTCGGCGGCGCGGTAGGGCCTGCCGCTCATCGTTCTTGGGGGTGGAGGTGACGAGCGACAACGCAAGTCGCGGGCATCGGCCGACGGCAGCACGGGCATCGCGGAGCGCTCTGGCGGGGATCTCAGGGTCCCGGGAGCCGTCACGGACGAGGGGATAGCCCCAAGGGTCGCGGTGGAGCACGCCGGGCAGCAGTTCGATGCAGAGTCCGCGTCCATCGCAACGCGTCCAGTCGATATGCAGTCTGGACTCCGACTTGGGTGTGGAGGTCATGTCGCCCCTGCTTCGACGGCGAGGTGACGATTTCCGAGATAGGACATGGGAACGGCGGCTTCACAGCGCCGGTTACGGTGGTTCTCGATGTCGTCGGCGAAGGTGTCGAGTGCGCTGCGAATCATGCGCACGCTTCCATCCGGGTGCCGACACGCGCCCCGGCCGTCGACGAGATCGACCAATCTGCGGATCTCCCTCAGGCAGGTGTCGTCTGCTCCGTCGGCTGCGAGTCCGCCGAGCAGATGTGCCAGGCGTGGGAGGCCGATGCGACAGGGCCCGCATTGACGCGCGCTCTGGTCGGCGAGGTAGGAGACGATTCCCGCCGTATGCGCGAGCCCGCACTCGTTGCGCCCCAATGCATGAACGATGCCGACTCCCGACACTGGAGTGCTGCCAAACGCGCTGGCGTGAATCCATCTGCCGTGATAGCCACCGACGAGGACCGCGCGCACGGTCTTGGGATCGGTCGCGCTGGTTCGTTCGATGAGGTCGGTTAGGAGAGCACCCGTCGGCACCTCGACGACGCCCCGCTTGGCCACGGCGCCCGACAGCGTGACGAGCATGCTGCCGGGGTCGGCGTGACCGCCCACTGATGTGAACCAATCCGAGCCGTACCGGGCGATCAACGCGATATGGGCAAGCGTTTCAACATTGTTGACCAACGTGGGCCGCCCGTGTACCCCGGATACCGAGGTGACGACGGTGCGGTCGCGCGGCAGTGCAGGGCCACCCTCGATTCGCCTGACGACCGCCGACTCTTCCCCTGCGACAAACATGTCCGGCGCTTCGACCACAACAGTCTTGCGCCGATCGATCCCGGCTCTGCGTCGCTCGGTGAGTGCGTACGTCACCGCAGCGGTGGCATGGGCGGGCAGATACACGTAGACCTTGTCGGCGGTGACCGCGTCGGCTGCCAGTTGGAGTCCGTCGAGCACCAGGTGCGGTGCGCGCCTGAGCAGGACGGCGTCCTTGGCGCTCAGCGGTTCGCCTTCGGCGCCGTTGGCCACGACGATGGGCTTTGCACCGTTAACCGAGGCGATCTTGCGTCCTGTGGGAAAGCCGGCGCCGCCGCGCCCGGAGAGCCGGGCGGCATCGAGCAGCGGGATCAATTCGGTTGTACCGATTTTCGGCAGCGAGCCGAACTGTAGGTGATGTGCGGCGAGCGCGGGTCCATCGGCGCCGAACAAGCGCGGCATCTGGGGTGGCTGCGGGGGGTGTCGTCGGCTCGTCACCATGCACGCCCGGATTCGCGCGCATCCGCGTACTCGGTGAAATTGGCGCGCAGCCGCCACGCCAAAGAGGCGCCAACCGTCAGTGCGCAGCAGACGGCGAACGCCAGAAACCATCCGCGGTAGGCATCTGTTCCGTTGCCGAGCGAATGCGCCAGCGCGATCGGCCAGAGAGCGTAGGTGACCCAGTGGATGAGGCGGAAGGCGCGCGCTCCTAGGCGCTGGCGCAGCAGACTCGTGACCACCACGACGATGAGGATGTCAAAGGCGACTGTTCCCAACCCTTGCCAGAGGGGTCGGTATGCGCCGAGGAACGGCACAACGAAGTCGATGAACCGAAGTTGGGCGTATGGGTCGAGGAAGAGCAGTGCCATGTGCAGCACGACAAGCAGCGAGCCGGCCAGTGCGGCGAAGCGGTGTACGTCAGCGACGGCGAACCTGGGCAAGGCTAAAAGCGAACGACCCGAACGTGTTCCGATTCCCAACGCCACCGAAATGGTAAGAAATCCAAGCGCAGCAATTCCAGAGCCGCGGCCGATTGCCCAAAGCGCTTCGCTGGTCATCGCTGCTCGTCCCGCTCCTCGGTAGGCCAGCCGTTGACGGCGTGGACGACCATGTTGCAATCCACGAGCCGGGCGGGCATACCAAGGGCGGCAATCCATTCCAGGGCTCGCCAGCCGCGGACGATCGCTGCCGTACTGACTGTGTTGGCGGCAAAACAGGTTTGTGCCGCGACACTGACGCTGCGCCACACCGGATCCGCCGACCCCCCCGTTCGCGGATCGATGATGTGATGGAGAACCTCCTCGCCGCGGCGCCATTGCCTGCGCAGGGTGCTCGACGTCGCCAACGCCGATCCGGCAGGCAGCCCTATCGAACTGGCCGGTTCTCCGTCGTCGTCCTGAACCAGTACCTGCCACCCTCCGAGTGGCGCCGTCCCGGCCGTCGCGATATCACCCCCCAGGTTGATCAGAACCCCGCTGCCGGTGGCGGAATGCGCCCTCTGCGCGCACCGGTCCGCGGCGACCGCTTTGGCGGTGGCTCCGAGATCGAGCACGACGCCGTGCGGCAGGGTGGCCACGCGGTCGTGCAACGTGACCATCGACCATTTGGCGGGAATGGTCACCGATCCCGCGAGTGAGGGGTTGTAAGGAAGGCCCGCATAGTCGTGGTCGTAACCAAGCGCGATCAGGGCGGCGCCCACGGTGGGATCGACATCACCGTCGGTGAGGCGGGCTGCGGTGAGCGCAGCATCGAGCAAGTCGGCAAGGACAACGCTCACCAGCGTCGGCTGGCCGGCCGACATTGTGAGGGCGTTGATTTCAGAGTCCGAACGGAAACGCGACGCGGCTGATTCAATGGCGTCGAGTTCGGCATCGACCTCCCGTCGGGCCGCACCGAGGCATTCGGGATCGGTGACGACGGTCTGCATGCTCATGGTCCACCGCTGCCATTCGGCGGATGCAGTCGACGCGACCGTGGCACCGACCTGTTCGGCGACGGTCATGACCCGCTCGACCGCGAGATGCGGGGGGAGAAGTTCGGAGCCGTGACGGTGGTAGGGGTGAGGGCGCGCCGCTGGGTCGTTCGTGGAGCTGTGGCCGTCGGCGCCGTGGTCTGACGTGTGACGGGTGCCTGCTCGACCGTTGTCTCGGGAACATACGTCGGCTCGGGCGCGTAGGTGCGAACCGGCGCCTGTTCGAGCGCTGTCTTCGGTGTCACCTCGGGCGCAGGCGCATCGGTCGGCGGTGGCGGTGGCGGTGGCGGTGCGACGGTCGTTGGGGCGGGAGATGGCATGGGAGCGTCCGGTACAGGTGCGGGGTCAAAGAAGGGTGCCGGCGCCTCCTCGACGACGTCGGTCAGCGCCTCTGACGGAGGCTTGTAAGTGTCGCCGTAGGCAAGCGTGGAGGCGCCGACGACACCGGCGATGCCGATGCCGGCCAGCGCCCACGATGCCGCGGCGGCTCGACGGAATCCCGAACGCGGTGAATCCATGCTGCCGATGCTCGCAGCGGTTTCTTCGAAGGTTCCCAGAAACTAAAGGCGCAGGGCCGACGGCGCCTTCGCTACGTGTTCGCCTCCAGGACGCGGATGACTTCGCGTAGGGGTTCCGGCGACGTTGCGATTTCGCCGATGAAGGGGTGCGAGAGAATCACGACAAGGAACAGTTGCGCACCCACGAGTACGCCGAGGATCGCGACCATCGTGTAGTGCGTGGCGGGCTTCTCGACACCGTAAATGACGGCGCAGCCAAGAAGTAGCCCGCTGGTCACGAAGATGACTGCCCACAGCGACCAGGGCGGCCCGATGTCCGTTCGGGCCTGTAGCACGCGTTGGGTGCGGGCTTGGCTGAGGTTGTCGAGGTTGGCGAAGGACGCCGAGAGCACAGCCTCTTGGGCAGGGGTATGCGCCTGCACTCCTTCGTAAGCTGAACGGACGCGAACCAATGCGTCGTCGGCCGCAGGATAGTGACGACCACTGGCGGCTTCGCTCCATTCCGTGACCGCGGCGTGTTCGTAGTCCAGGAGGCTCTGCCGAATCCGGTCGCGATCCGTCTGGTCGAACACGTGGAGGCTTCTGGCCAATTCCACGCCGGCGGCACCCTCGGTCCGTGCCCTACCGTCGGCGTCGTTGATCTGGCCCCACATCGCAGAGACGACAAACCCGATGAAGAATGCGAACACAAACCCGACGACTCCGAAGGCGAACTTCGTGACGTCGTTGTGCTCTTCTCCCCTGAGATTCGGGTACCGGCGGCGAACGAAGATCTGGACGGCAATCGCTGCGGATGTCGTGAATACGATGATTACCAACAGAAGCAGCCACGACGGCAGGGTGCTCGCCAACCACTGACTCAAAGTCGCTCTCCTCCCGAAAGATCACGCGTCAAGGGCTTCTCGACTGTAGGTGCCGGTCGTCGTCGAGGAGTGGCGATCTGGATTATCGGAGTTTCCGCGAGTCGGTAGGGGTCAGCGAGACAGATCCCACTGCCCGAAGTCGGCTGCGAGGATGTCGTCCTCGTCCACATGGGTGCCGCCCAGGCTGATGCCCGGGTCTGACGCGGTGACGATGACCCGCTGATAGAGCACTGCGGCGGGTTCGCGTTCGCCATCCGACCACGCTCTGGTCTGCCATGCCCAGCGGTATCCCGGGGTGGTCGACTGCCCGATGACGCCGTCGGCGATCGCCCACCCGCACACCCCGGCGTGGCCGTATACGCCGGTGCGCTGCACACCCAGTACCGAGTTGATACCCCGAAGCCATTTGACCGCAACGCTTTTCCAGGTGTCGGCGCCGATGTCCTCGTCGATGCTGAAGAAGATGGGCGCCGAATCCGGACCGCCCGCCGCGGCGTGCAGCGCTTGCGCCGTCTGAGCGTCCGCGACGCCGCCGTCGAATCCGCGGGTGAAGTCCGACGGTGTCGGCCAACCGGGCTTGCCGTACTGGTAGCAGCTGACGACGTGAAGGCCCAACGCGCGCAGCGCATCCGCATACTCGCGGGTGACGGGCTTGAAGTCGAAGGTGGCGCCGGGCCGTAGCTCCGATACGTAGACCAGCGCACCGGCATAACCCGCGGCCGCGACTTGATCCGCCGGGACCAGTCGTTCGGTGAAGTCGATCAACTTGGAGTTGGCGGCCGACGCGTTGGGAACGTTGACAGACAGCGCGCCGAGGCCGGCGAGGACCGGACCGCACAGCGCGTAGGTGAGGACCTTGCGCCGGGAGAGGATTCCCTTACTCAGGTCCGACGACACGGCATTCAGTCGCACACGAGTTGATGGTCTCCGGAGAGCGCTGCAAGTGCGGCTGCGCTTGTGGGGGAGCGGCCGGTTGCGGCGGTGCGACGGGGATCGTCGACAACGGCGGCGCGGCAGGCGTGGGCAGGTGCGGCTGACCGGCTGGGGTCGGCGCCTGCGGAGTCGCCTCGGGAGGGGGCGCCGTCACAAGGCGGGCAGCGGTGAACGTGGCTGCCTGGTCGACCATTCCGGTTTCCACGTATTGGGTGTGCGCGTTGAAGTCCCGCCCGCTCGAACAGACGAAGTCATCGGGGACGCACAGCTCGACGGTCTTGTCCGCATACAGCGGGCCGATCGCGACCTGCGGCTGATTGATCACCCGCATGAACCGCTCGTTGGGTTTCCCGAAGAGGGCGACCGCGGCGACGTGCTCAGCCACGTCGGTGGGCATCGGGTTGGGCACGCCCTCGGGGACGCCATCCGGAATGACGTTCGCGGTGACGAATCCGGCGACGGCCGCCCCCTGGGAGAACCCGCCGAGCACGATGTTGGTGTCCGGGCAGCTCGCCGCCGTGGACTCGACGCGGGCGCTGGCATCCCGAACCCCGTCCAGCGCCTTGGGAAATTCCGTGCTGGCCGGGTAGTCGACCGGGTACGCCTCGAGGGACTTCGTCCCGATGCGCGACCGCAACGAGTTCACGAACGCCTCTCCCGTTGGACCGAGACCGGGGTCCTCGGCGGTGCCGCGCGCGAACACCACTTCGACGTCGGGACACGCTTGCGCGGACGCGGACGGAACGGCGGTGGTAGGAGCCAAACTCATTACCGTCACCGCGCCGGCCAGTATGGCGATATTGCGTCCCCTCACGGCGCAATGCTGACATACCTCGACGACATCGGCGATTCGAAAAACCAACAGCTAATGAACGTCTTATCAATTGGCCACCGATGGCTTAATGAATTCGACGTTCGCGAGAATATGCACCGGCGGGTTCCGTCGACGAGTGCTGTCGATCGTGTCCGTCCGCCGCCGAATTATTCGCTCGGAGGTTGGCAATTCCGCTGTCCGTTCAGCGGATCGATTCGACGCGGATCTATTTCGGTGGAGTCGGTGTTGTCGAGGGTGTCGGGCGCGTGACGCAGTGGTCGTCCATATCCGTGTTCACGGGAATAGGGATGCCGTCGTTCATTTGCGTCCAGACGCCTGGAAGGGGGCGGGCTGAATTGGCGTCACTCGTTATTGCGTGAATCGCACGGCGGCGTAATGGTGGCGATCAACGGCGTCGGCGAAGTCCTCGACGGTGGGTAGGCGCCCGTCGCGGAACTTCAGTCCCAGAAAGGGTTGTGCGCGCCTGACGCCGTAGGACTCGGCGCAGCGCCGCGACAGTTCGGCGACGACAGCGCGGTCCTCGATCAACTCTCCGCGCATGCGTGTGGTCTTCCCGCCGACCAGCACCTCGGCGCCCGCACCGCCGCGAAAGTTGTGCTTCCACGGCGCACTGCTCAGCGCATACAGGTCGCCGTCGATCCGGTGCGCGCTCAACGGAATCGAGTACCGGCGGCCGGTCCTGCGTCCGGTGACGTTCACGACCATCACCTGCTCGCGCAAGCCGCCCGCCAGCGGTGTGCGCATCAGGAACCGCACAATGGGATTAGCGGCATGCAGCAGCGACACCGGCGGGTGCGAGAGCACGACCGCAGGCGATTGATCCGTCACGGGGGTCACCGTATCGCCGCCCGCGGCTAGATCATGTCCTTCTCGGTCAGCCGGCGCATCAGGAACCAGCCGACGAACACCGGGAGCCAACACGTCAGCACCCGGTACAGCAGCACCGAAGGGACGGCGATCCCTGCGGGCACCCCGAATGCCGCGAGCCCACCGATGAGTGCCGCTTCGACTGCGCCGACGCCGCCAGGGGTGGGGGCCGCCGACGCGAGGGTGCCGCCGATCATCGTCACCACGGTCACGGTGACGAACGAGGCGTTGCCGCCGAACGCCTCGATGCTCGCCCATAGCGCCAGCGCTCCACCGAGAGTAGTTGCGGCGCAACCGAGAACGATGAGCGCGAGGCGCCGTGGCTCACTGGCGAGCTCGCGCAGGTCACGCAGGACCTCCTTGACCCGCGGTCCGACGGTGGCCGTCAGCCAGGTGCGCAGCTTGGGCACGATGGCGAAGGCCGCGACCACTACCAGGATCGCGCCTGCGACCAGATAGACGATCGTCGCGGACGGAACGAAATGGGAGAGGTTGGCCGACGCTCCTGCGAAGGCACTGAACAGGATCAGCAGCGTGACGTGGGTGACGACCTGCACCGACTGCTGAAGCGCGACGGCGGTGGCCGCCCGCAGCGCGCCGAGTCCACCCTTCTGCAGGAACCGTGCGCTCAACGCGAGCCCGCCTACGCCTGCTGGCGTCGTGGTGGCGGCGAACGTGTTGGCCACCTGCATCAGCGTGAGGTTGCGGAAGCTCACCAACCCGTCCGCGCAGGCCCACAGCGCTGCCGCGGCGCCGACGTACTTCAGTGCGGAGACAGCCAATCCGAGCAGGCCCCACCACCAGTTCGCCGTTCGCAGTTCGGACAGGAACGTCGGCACGGTGCTGATGAACGGAAGCGCGACGTAGACCAACGCGACGAGCAGCACCATCTGGAGGATCTGGTTGCGGTTGAACCGCGTTATCGTCTCGGTCTTGATCTCGTCGGCGCCGGTCTGCAGCTTGACCTCGTCGCGCACCGTCCCGAGCACCCGCTTGGAGTCGGGGGTGACATCCCGGATACGTTTGGGCACAGCAGCTTTCGTCAGGCGCCTGGACGCCGTCAGTACTTCGCTCTTGCCGAAGACACCGATCGCGGCGCGCACCGCGGTGGGGACGTCGTACAGCCCGCTCGTCGTCACCAGCAGCTGTGCGATGTCCGACTGCAGCTGTGCGTCGGTGGCGCCGTACTCCGCATGGTCGAACCCGCCGAACAACACGGTGTCGCCGTCGACGGTGATCTTCTTGGCGCGCAGGTCGCCGTGGGAGATGTGCTGATCGTGCAGGACCCGCAACGACCCCCAGATCCTCGGTACCAGGGTCGTTTCGGTGGCTTCGTCTAGAGGTGTGCCGCGGGCAGGCGTGTGCGCGTACAACGTCCAGCCGCGGTCGAGCGGTGTGACGGCCAGCGGCGAGGTATTGGCGACACCGAGATCACCGATGGCGATCGCCATCAACGCCCGGTGCTCGACGACCCGGCGCATCGAGGCGTGGAACGGCGCGGTTTCGCCGCCGCGCAGGGTGAACTTCCGCCACAGCTGGCGCAGCGCTCCGCCGCTGCGCTGATTCGGGCTGTACATCTCGATCTCGGTGATCGGCCCGTCGGCGCACTCGCCGGAGAGAAGCAGCGATCCGCGTCCTGGCAGTCGCAGCACGGTCAGCCCTGTCAACATGCATCCCCGTCGGCCCATCGCCCGGACGGCGCCCTCGAGCGGCACCTCCAACGCAGGCGTTCCGACGACCAGGATCACCAACGCGCCGACGAACCACCCCACCGCAAGGCCGAGCAGTGAGCGGGCGGGCACCACGGCGCTGACGACCAGATGAATGGGCACGAAGGCCAGCAGCAGCGCCCACCACCAATGCCGCCAACGCGCGGGCAGCCACGGCCCCGACACCGTGAGCATCGCGGCGAGCATGGCGATCCAGCGCGGGTCGTCGAGGAACTGCGAGAGGAAGGTCTTCGGCTGGTCGGCCAAGTCCCAGTGCCACTGCGGCGCAGCGAAGCCACCCGGCCGCACCGACAAGGCGAGCAGGGCGATGACGCCCGCGGCCGCGTACGCACCGAGCAGCTTCCAGTGCCTGCCCGCGATGAGCCCGACGAGGATGGCGAACGGCAGCACGAGGATCGCGATGCCGTAGGCCAGATAGACCAGGTTGGACTGGGTGGGCGTGAGGACGCCGACGATGTCGGAGATCGACCTCTCCAGGCTGACCCAGTCGTAGCGGGTGATCAGCGAGCTGGTGATTACGACGGCGAGGAAGATCGCAGCCAGCAGCAACCGCAGGATGTCGCTGGTGCGCCGAGTCAGCGGCTGCAGCAAGCTGCCCGAAACGGTGATGTCCCTCCCGTCGACTCGCACGCCGACTAGTTAACACCGACAGGGTCAGTCGGCAGCGCCGTACCGTGGTCTAACGATGAGTACGTCAGCCCGCAGCCCGCACAGCCGGACCGTCCTTCAGGTCGGGCCGCTGAAGCCGTCGCTGGCGCAGATTCTCCAGGACGACTATGCGGCCTATGTGCTGCCCGACGAGGCCGACGAGCGAGCGGCGTTTCTGTCCTCGCACGGCGGCGAGATCACGGCGGCGGTGACCTCGGGGGGCACGGGCGTCGACGCGGGTTTGATGTCGGCGCTGCCGGCGCTCGGCGCGATCGTGAACTTCGGGGTCGGCTACGACACGACCGATGTGGACGCCGCGGCGGCGCGAGGCGTCGTCGTTAGCAATACGCCGGACGTGCTGACCGACTGCGTTGCCGACACCGCAGTCGGGTTGATGATCGACGTGATGCGGCAGTTCTCTGCGGCCGACCGGTACGTGCGGGCGGGCCGGTGGCCCGTCGACGGGATGTACCCGCTGACGCGTCAGGTGAGCAACACACGGGTGGGAATAATCGGGCTGGGTCGGATCGGGAGTGCAATCGCCAAGCGGCTCAGTGCTTTTGGTTGCACGATCGCCTACCGCAATCGGCACCAGGTCGACGATTCCCCGTTCGACTACGTGTCGTCGCCGGAGGAGCTGGCGCGACGGGTCGATGTCCTCATCGTCGCGGCGGCAGGCGGCTCGGGTACGCGAAATCTGGTCAGCCGAGAGGTGATCGATGCGCTCGGCGTCGACGGTTACCTGGTGAACATCGCGCGGGGAAGCGTGGTCGACGAGGACGCGTTGGTCGAAGCGCTGGCGGCTGGACGGCTCGCCGGTGCGGGGCTGGACGTGTTCGCCGATGAGCCGAATGTGCCCGAGGCGCTGTGGACGATGGACAACGTCGTCGTTCTACCGCACGTGGCCAGCGGGACGGTGCAGACCCGCGCCGCGATGGAGGCACTCACGCTGCGCAACCTCGACAGCTTCCTTACGAGAGGCCAACTGGTGACTCCGGTGCCGATGGCTGCCAATGCGTCCAAATAGGCGCATTCTTTCTGCAACTGCTAATTGTGACTTCCCGGCGCTGGCGTCAATTACGCTCACGCCATGCCGGAGACGGCCTACGCCACATGCGGTGACCTGAGCCTGGCCTATCAGGTGTTCGGCGACGGGCCGATAGAGCTCGTCTTCGTCGGGCCGATGGTCAGCCATGTCGAGCTGCTGTGGACCTTGCCGGAGTTCAAGTCGTTTTTCGACCAGTTGGGCACCTTCTGTCGTGTTGCCATGTTCGACAAGGCGGGGCTCGGGCTGTCGGACCCGATTGCGAAAGTACGGACACTCGACGAACGGGCGGCGGAGATCGAAGCCGTCATGGACGCGGTCGGCTTCACCAAACCTGCCATCTTCGGCGTGAGCGAGGGCGGTCCGTCCTCCATTCTCTTCGCGGCCACTCGGCCGGAGCGAACACGAGCGCTGATCCTCTACGGCACGTACACCTTCATGTCCGTCGGGTGGGATGACCTCGATTGCGAACCGTCCGAGCTGTTGGTGAACCAAGGGATCCAGATTAGCGACGACGCGTCCGAGAAGGACAAGTATGCATGGTCGGAAGATCAGATCGCACATATCCAGAAAATGGCGCGTGCGGCCCGCTTTCGTTGGGGTAGCGGCGAGACCATGCAGTACATGTTGCCGTCGGTGAAATCGATCCGGCAGCTCGCTATGTTCGAGCGCATGGTCGCCAGCCCCGGAATGATGCGAGCGACGATGGAATCGACATTCCGCATCGACGTGCGGCCGATCCTGCCGACGATCGCCGTGCCGACTCTGGTCATCCACGCTCGGGACGAACCGATGCCGGTGCAGCTGGGCCGCTACATCGCCGACCACATCCCCGGCGCGCGGATGCTCGAAGTCGAAGGAAGGGACCACGCGCCGTTCTTGACGGAACCAGCCAGGATCCTGAGCGAGATCGAAGAGTTGCTCACCGGCGGTCATGCTGCGCCGTCACCCTCACATCGTGCGCTGCGCACCGTGCTGTTCACCGACATCGTTGCGTCAACCCGGTCTGCGGCGGCGATGGGCGATGAGCGGTGGCGATCGGTCTTGCAGCGGTTCGGCGAGGTCACCGCCGAAATCGTGGAACGGTTCGGCGGCACGGTGGTGAAGAGCACCGGAGATGGCCACCTGCTGACTTTCGATGGACCGACACACGCGATTCGATGCGCGGAAGACTTGCGGGCAGACGCTGAATTGCTGGGGATCGATATCCGTGCCGGTATTCATACCGGAGAGTGTGAGCTGCTGGGTGCCGATATCGGCGGCCTTGCTGTTCACATCGCAGCGCGCATACTTGGCCATGCCGGCCCGGGTGACATCCTCGTGTCGAGCACCGTGCGCGACCTTGTCGTCGGCTCTGGCACCGTCTTCGAGAATCGCGGCAGCGCTGAGTTGCGGGGCGTGCCAGGCAGCTGGCACCTCTTGGCGGTCGATCGTAAAGGCGCGCAACCAGGTTCGGCCGAAGCCAAGCTTGCGTGCGCGCCTACCCCCGGACGAGCCGCCATGCGCCGGACGGATCGCGCAGTCGAGGCGATGGCCAGACATACCCCGTGGGTCCTGCGCGGCGTAGCCCGCCTCTCACCGGTAATGGATCGGTCGGGCCGTTAATCCTCGCGGGAAGGGGGAGCGGGGTGCAGGTACCAGACACACTGCACGGTCAGCTCTATCTGCTGGCGTACGACCGGTAGCGCAGGCATTTCCAGTACGACTCTGACGTCGCCTGGAAGACGCGTTTACCTGGCCTCCACTACGTGAGGTGCATGTTGTAGGTCTCGTTGTCGCCCACGTCGAAACGGAAGAACTGGCCGTCGATGGTCTGTTGCGTGTTGCCGATCCCCCAGCACGCTGAGAAGGCCTGCTGCGGCAACCCGTGTCGCCACGGGCCCGTCCAGTTTCGGCCGTCAGTCGCGAAGGCGTAGATGAACCAATACCGGTTGAAATCGACGTCACCGCCGAACACAACCGCTCTGCCGCCATGCGGGGCGATGTTCCACCACCCCCGCATCTCGAAATTCTTGCCCTCACCGCCGCAGGTGTTCGGACTGTAGAACATGATCGCCGCCGACAGCGGAGCAGACCAATCGTTGTAGATCCTCAGACTCATGGCTCAGCCCTCTTCCAATGCCGGCTGGTGCGAACGCTCGTCGTCGCTGGACCGTTCGGTTTCAGGTTCGTGGTAACCGCCGGGCACTTCGAGGTAGCCGCCCTCTTCCTCCGCGGCCTCCGGACCGGATGTTGTGGCCGGGGGTTCGCCGCCGAAGTCGCCGCGCTCATCCTCGCCACCGCCATAGTTATTCATCGCAATCCTCCCTTCGGGATCGAGGGCCTTCCGCCCCTAATAGGGAAGTATGACGCGGTGCGGCGCGGCGTCGTGAGTAGTTGACTACCTGCTTTCCTGATGAAGACCACCGGTCGGAAGGTCCCGTGCTGGGCCAAATCTGACGAAATCAACTAATGGCGCGCTTCTTGGTGGTCATATCGATCGGATCACGATTTCCATCTTCCCGAGGAGGGGAGCTAACAATGGCATTCCTACCCGACTGGACCATCCTCGTTTATCTCAACGCCAAAAACGAACTCGAACCGCAGTCGTTCAAGGCTTTTGAGCAAATGGCCGAGATCGGTGGTAGCGACAACGTCCGCATTCTGGTGGAGTACGGCCGCCCGCAACAGCACTACCCGCGGGGCGAGACTCCGCCGTTTGGGGGCTGGTCGAAAGCCATGCGCTTCGCCGTCGGCAAAGGCATGCGGCCGAAAGAGGACGAGGCGGTCGAGGACCTCGGGCAGGTGAACATGGCTGACCCGGCGACGTTAGCCGACTTCGTCGAATGGGGATTGACCTGGCCGTCCTCCCCGAGCACGCACAACATGCTGGTTATCTGGAGTCCGGGGCCGCCACGGCAGAAGCTGCACAACGGATTGTGGTACGTCTCGCACGACGAGGACACCGGCGACAATTTGTACATGCGTGACGTGCAGGAAGTGCTGTCACCCTACAAAGACCGGTTGGACATCATCGGCCTGGACGCGGGTCTAACTGCGATGCTGGAAAACGCCTACGCACTGCGCGAATGCGGCTCCATCCTGGTGGCCAGTGAGGACGTTCAACCCGGCGGGGGCTGGAACTATGCCGGCTTCCTCAGGGCCCTTGGGGCGGAACGGCATACTTCACCCGACCGGCTCGCCCGTCTGATCGTGCAGTCCTACCGCGACAGCCACGACAACGACGAGGCGGCCACACTGTCGGCCGTAGATCTGACGAAAACGAAGCCGCTGGCCGACGCCGTCTCGAAATTCGGCCACCTGCCGTCCGACGATGACGCCCGACGGGCCTATTTCGGCGCTATCCGTCAAGCCCGAAATGCATGCGCGGACTACGGATATGGCCCCGAGTCCGGCGTCAGCGTCAACTCGATAGACCTCGGGCGATTCCTCGACGAGCTGGGCGATACTCCCGACGTCGAGGGGACTGCCATGATGGCGGCGACTGCTAGGGCCGCGCTGGACGACATCGTGCTCGACAACTACGCATCACCGGCGCGGCAGGGTGAGTTCGGCTCGCACGGAGTGGCCATCTACTTTCCGGGAGCTCATCTGATGTACCACCTGGATCCCGACTACGACGCGTATCGGCCCACGAACCCGTCCCACCCGGTGCAATTCGTCGATAATGAGCAGTGGTCAGCCCTGGTCCACAGCTATCTGACGTGGCTGTCCTACCCGGACTAGCAGGAATCGCGAGTCGCATTGAGGGACAACGTGATTCAACGACAACAGAGATCGGCCAGCTCGATGAGCCAACCGTGGTTGCCCAAGGGGCCTCGGATAGGCGGAGTGGGCGTGAAATTGGAGTACCCCGCTACTCATCAATAATTGCCGCGGCGCGAGGACGCTATCAACGAGAGTGAATAAGGGCAGGAATCAATGCAACGGGTGAATGTGGTCGGAACCAGCCGCGAGGAGGTGGCCGACCTGGTGTGCGCGGACGGTGTGCAGGTGGTCCGCCAAACCCTGCGCGAGTTGAAGAAAATCATCGCCGAAGCGACGAGCGGACTGCTCGCCTCTTGCGGCGAGGCGGTGCGAATCAACGCCGCCAACCTACTCAAGGAGGTGTCCTGACCATGGCGCGGACGAAGAGGGCCACACAGGCTGAGTGGACCATCATGGTATTTCTCAACGCGAAGAACAACCTTGAACCCTTCGCGTTCAAGAACTTCGAGCAGATGGCTGCGATCGGCAGCACCGACAAGGTCAATGTCCTCGTCGAATTCGGTCGCCCGCAGAACCACTACAGCAACGCGTGCGGGGCATGGTCGAAGACGCTGCGGTTCCGCGTCGAAAAGGACATGGAGCCGTTGGAGAACGCTGCCGTCGAAGATCTCGGCGCCACAAACATGGGTGACGGTGCGGCACTGGCCGATTTCGTCACCTGGGCGCGGACGAACTATCCCGCCAAGAAGACCATGCTGGCGATCTGGGACCACGGCCAGGGCTGGCGGCGCAGGCAGCTGCTGAACCTGCGCGCCGAGCGCAGCGCGCTGCGCTACATAGCCCGTAGCCGGGAAGCGGCGCGCTCTCGCCTCGGCGACGCGGTGGGCAGCCTGGGGGCCATTCCCGATGACACTCGGATCCTCGGCGGGTACCGATATGTGTCACACGACGAAGACACCGGCGACAAGCTGTACAACCGTGAGATCCAGGACGCCCTGGCAGGCTTGGCGCAGACCGCCAAGATCGACGTGATCGGATTCGACGCGTGTCTGATGGCGATGCTGGAGACCGCCTACGCGTTACGCGAGGCTGGCACGGTGATGGTAGGCAGCGAAGAGCTCGAACCGGGGGACGGCTGGAGCTACGACAACTTCCTTGCGCCGCTGGTAGCCGACCCAGAAGGCATCGACGCCGCGGGACTGGGGTCGTTGATGGTCGAGGGTTACCGCAAGTACTACGGCGATAGCGACGCCACCACGCTGTCGGCGGTCGACCTGACCAAGACCACCAAGCTGGCCAACGCGGTCTCACAGTTCGCCGCTACCGCCAGCGACAAACTCGCCGACCACCTGCCCGTGCTCAAACAAGCGCGGAACGCGTGCGCGAACTATGCCCCCGGCTATGGGCTGAACTCGATCGACCTCGGCCGGTTCCTCGACCAGGTCGCCAACGCTGCCGGTGTCAACCCCGCGCTGGCCAAGAAAGCGACCACAGCGCGGAATGCCTTGCACGATATGGTCATCGACAATTGCGCGTCGGCCCAGCGTAAGGGCAAGTTCGGATCCGAGGGAGTAGCCATCTACTTCCCGAAGACGCAAGTGGACCTCGACAACGACGCGGACGGGTCCGCCTACCAGCCCGGAAACACCGTGTACCCGGTGGAATTCGTCGACAAGCAGAAGTGGGCGAACTTTCTGCACCACTACCTGACGAAGGTGGGCTGATTTCGCGCTGTCACACGCCGCCGCCAACCGAGCACACGACAGGCTTTAGTCCGCGTCTGGCGATTCCTTGACCGTGACCATATCGGCGCCACAAGTGCAGCGGTAGGCCACGCCGGCGTCGGGGCAGTCGCATTGCGACTCGACGCGGACGCGACACCCGCAGCCCTCATGGGTACAGGTCAACACCGTGCCTGCTGGGTAGTCGTCGGCCATGTTGGTTTCCTTTCGAAGATGGGTGATCCGGCTCGGGCAGGTTGTGACGCTACCGGTCTAGGTCGTTGGGATCGTCGTTGAAGAACACTTCTTCGACGACTGTGACTTCGACCGCCGTCTCATTTCCGTCGATGCCGCTAAGCGTGGCTGACACGCTGCGATCGCCGGCAGCGGGCCGCTCGTCTTTCTCATTGCGCAGAGCAGGAATGGTCAAGGTCATCCCGCGGCGAAGCGACTCCTCAGCAGGCATCGTGTCGAAGGTGACGCGCACGATGTGGTCGAAGTCGGGTGGGCGAGTGATCAAGTGCGCAAGGTAGATTTCGCCGGGCTTACCCAAGGCGATGTACTCGAGACTCTTCAGCTCCGCTGCCGCCGGGTCGAACTTGCGTCCGTGGATGACGTTCTTGATGTTGACGACGACGTCGGGTGCGATCTCCACGCCGGTCTCCTGGTCGAACCGGTTGCGGAACAGTGCGCCGCGGAGTGCGGAGAGCTTCGGCGGCTTGCCGGCCTGCGGCAGGATATCGGGCAACACGAATTCTTCGGGTGCGAGCGAATAGAGCAGTTGTCCTGGGTGCTGTGCGCGATCGGTGGCGTATTCGGTGGCCGGACCGCCGGTGGGACGGGCGAGGTCGGCCTCGACGATCACCTGATATGCGTGCGGGGGAGCCATGAACATAGGCAGGTGGGATAGGTAGATGCTGTCGAGCCCCCACAGCACCATTCCGTGGAATCCCTTGGCGTCGCCGCCGTCGTGGTGATCGTGCTCGCCGTGCATATGTGGTTGCATTCCTGTTCTCCTTAGGTTGTGGAATCTTGCATTGCTGACTGCGTCTGCTGGGCGTGGCCGAGTCGTCTGCGCGCCCAGAACACCGAATGGGGCCAACGGTTTTCACGCCGGTAGTAGTAGGTGCGCAATCTCAGGTAGTCATTGAAACGACGCTGGGCAGCGGTCGCGAACTCAGCCAGTGCCTCAGGCCCTCCGGCCAGCGCCTGCGCTGCCGACTGGCCCGACGCCAGCGCGCTGACGATGCCCTGGCCCCACAGCGGATCACACGCGACGGCGGCGTCGCCGACAGCAAGCCAGCGCGCACCGTCAGTAACGGTGGGCAGCCGGGAGGTGGCGGCGCTGACGATCCGGAGATCGAGGTTGTCGATTGTCGGGCCGCTGCGCGCGCGGGTGAGCGGGGCGCTGCACCGCCATTGGTCGTTCGGGCAGCGGCGAGCGCCCAGCAGGTCGGCATCGGTCATATAGACGCAGACGCCACGCGTTTTCGACAGGTCGGCCGAATACCACCAGCCGTCGCGGCCAGACTCGATCAGGGTCCGCCGGTCACGGGTCTGCTCGTCCTCGGCGCGATCGATCACGCCGATTACGGCGACAAGCCGGTCGTACACCAGGCGGCGCTGACCCAGACGGCGAGCCAACCACGAAGGCCGACCGGTGGCGTCGATGACGAAATCCGAACGAAGGCAGAGCTGTTGGTCGCCCGTGCGAGCCGTGGTGAGCCAACCATCGGCGGTGCGGCGGCAGCTGGCGGCGCCAGCCCCGGTGTGCACGGCGGCTCCGGCCGAGCGGGCGGCATCGGCCAGCATCCGGTCGAAGCGACTGGGGTCGATATGCCATCCACGGCCGTAGGGGCTTGTGATGTAGTCGTTGGCGTAGGGCTGCGCCTGCCCCCAGGCCGAGACGATTCCGGGAGACTGGGTGAATTCGCTGTCTTGGAACCGGTCCCACACCCCCAGCGCGCACAGTGCCGGTTTGGCGGCGGGCGGCAGAATCTCGCCCACCCGGGGGCGTTCGTAATGTGTACGCTCCAGCACCGCTACCGACCGGCCCGCCGCGGACAGGGCGATCGCGGCCGCACAGCCGGCCCGACCACCCCCGATGACGGTGACGTCGACGCGCTTCATGTCGCTACTCCTCGACCGACTTCAGCAGACGTTCGGTTTCGACGCAGACCGGTCGCCCGTCGCTGCCGGTCCGTTCGGCGACCACGCCCAGTTCGGCCCAGTGCTCTACTAGTTGCCGGGCGCCTTCATCGAGCTCTCGTGATAGTCCCCGGGCCCATGGCTGCGGGTTCTTCCCCGCCTGTGCCGACGCGATATCGACGAACACCTTGTCGGGACGCTGCGCAGGCCACCAGGCCATCGCCGACTCGCCATGCTGCGGGTCTTCGGAGTCGTCGCGGCACAGCAGGAAGTCGGCTTGCCAGGGCAATGCGTTGCCCTGGGTGATCTGGCCCGGGGACAGCGCATCCGCGTCGAGCCGATAGGGCTCGCAGTAAACGTCGGTGCGCGTCATGATCCGGCCCGCCTCGATGCCGGGGAAGAACGCGCCGCCCGAACACGCCTGCAGCGCACACCGATCCAACGCCTCTGCGGCTATCTCGGTGGGGGGTGGGGCCTGCCAATCGTTGACAAAACTGCCGGCCATCCATCTTTCAAGGAGGGCGTACTGGGTCGCGGTGGGCGGTAGAACTTGTCCGTCCTGGCCGGACTGGTCGTGGAGCCGAGGCATGTTGTCCACGGTGGACGGACGCCGCGTCGCCGGGTCGCGCAGGCGATCCACCAGGCGGCGGCGCATATTCGCGTTGCCGGCCGGATTGGCCAGGGCGGCCCACATCGCCGAGGAGGGCGACCACTGCCCGGACCGATGGGCCAGTGCCGCCCGGGCGCTGACCCACGCGTAGCTGAACGGTCGACTGAGGATTGGGTAGATGTCGTGGGTGAAGGACGGGCGCTCAGGAACCGTCAGCCATCCCCGTTTCACGGCGACGTCGCGCGCGACGTCGTACATGGTGACGAAATTCATGATCGGCGGCGCGAAGTCCGGTGGGGCGACGATCACCCACGACGGCTTCGCCGCACGGGTGCTGCCGTCGGCCATGGTGACCACAGCGCGCACCGGCCCGTCGGAGACGTCGTCGAACCAGTTGTCGTTGTCGGCGAAACTGTCGATCGTCCGCCCCTCGGGCACCGAGCCGGCGACGCCGAACCCGCCAAGAACGAGCAATTGTCCGGTTTCATCGGTGCGAATTTCGCCCAGCGGCACCGGCCGTTGCTGAAATGCACCAGTGTCGAAGAACGCGAACGGGTTTGACTGGTCGACGGTGCGCGGACCCGGGTCGATCGTCACGTCCTTGCGCGGTTGCGACGCATTGCGCAGCTCGCGTTCGGCATCGCCGTCGGCGGGCAGGAATTTCGGGCCGGCCGCCTTGGTGTTGGCCAGATGCACCGTCCATTCGATCGCGCCCGCGTCGGAGCCGACTGCCCGGCATCCGATCAGCACACCCTCCTCGTCGCGGTCACATTCGAAGACGCGGAAGCGGGCAGCCTGCCGCAGCAGCTCGCCCGCAGCATCGCGGTACTGCGTTGGCGGCGAGGTGTCGGGCTCGGGGCCGACGAAGTGCTGCCGACTGTTTCCAACCCGTGCGATCCCGATGGACGGATGGATCTCGAACGTTGTTGCCATGACGCACACCCCATTGTGTGAGGACCCCGCACCGCCGACGCCCAACGCGGCGGTCTCCCAAGGTCTTTGACTGGGTTGGGTAGCGGTGCGCACTACCTTTCGGCATTGCGCACCGCTACCGAATTCGTGTTCGCCCCGGTCGCCCGCTAGGCCAGCGGAGCTTCGATGCGGTACCGCTTGAACAGCCCTTGGCCGAAATCGACTTCGATCTCGCGGGTCGCCACCAACACCGCCTGATCGCCGTCAATGGCGTACCCGACCTCGGTGGTGCCTGGGACGAGGCTGTAGCCGACGGGCATCTGTCCCCGAATCGCCCAGCGGCCCATCTGCTGTGCCCACGAAGCGCCGAGGCGTTGTTCTACCCCGTCGTCGTCGCCGGGCGGCGTGCGTCTCATGACGCTGCCGTCGGGTGCGGGGGTGGGGTTGCCGCCTCCGCGTGTCAGCCGGTCGACGACGCGGGCGGAGTTGGCCACGTGGGTGACCTTGCCGTCGTTGTCCACCGTGACCCGGACCTCGCCTGCTCCCGGTGTGACCACAGGCAGCCCATTGATGAGCTGGCGGAACTGGACCGTCGTTCCCGTCACCGACGGGTCCAGCAGTTCGCCGTCACCCTCGGCGCTGCCGCCGGCCTGGGCTTCGTAGCGGACCTTGTCGAACACGATTTGGTTATCGCGCGCCAGCCCGTACAGGCCGAGGGCCTCTTGCGCGACGGCGGCGGCGTCGGTGAGCGAAATCTGGTCGCGGTTGTCGTAATTGTGTTCCGCCAGATGGGCTTCGACCGAGCCGTCCGCACCGAACGCCAGGGTTGACTCGCCGTCGCTGATCTGCGAAGCGCCGGACGGCGAGATCCTGACCTCACGGGGGATTGTCAGCCGCATCCCGAAGCGGTCCACGGCCGAGCGCAGGACACGCGCGTTGACGTCAATCGGTCGCAGCACCGCGCTGGACATGTCCTGCGGGACGGTGACGTTGCGCTCGCGCGCGGCCATATTGGGAGGAGCCAGACGGGAGGCGTAGTACCACCGCCACGACCACCAATTCTTGGGGACGTGAGCCCAACTGAATAAGCGTTCGCCGCTCAGACGAGCGTCCGCGTCGGCCTGATTCGCGCCGCACGCGACGACGGAGGGCACCTGGCTGTGCGAGATGCGCCAGCTCGCGTCCAACCAAGCGGTGCTGAAGGACTTGTTCTTGTTCCACTCCTGGAAGAAGTACTTGCCGTAATTGGGGTCGTCGACGCTGGTGGTCTCATACCCGAACAACATGCGGAACCCGAGGTTCGCCGAGTTCCACGTGGTGATGGGGTTCAGTGGTGCGAAGACGGGGCAGGCGAAGCAGGTCGACCAGAAGATGTAGTTGACCCGTTCATTGCCCAAGCGCATCTGGTCAGACCACGCATTTGTGCCCTGGCCGGACCAGTCCGCGCCCAGAGGAAACCACACCCGGCCGTCGGCGAGCCTGCCGCCATGACCCGAGTGGTAGACGACATTTACCGCATCCATGCCGTAGGTGTCTTGCCAGTTGTCATACGTTTCGTAGTACGCCCAGACCGCCACGCCCCCGTCGCGGTACCAGAAATTCGGTGCGGCGAACTGTTTCACGTAGTCGTAGAAGCCCTGGGCGTCTTCGTGTGTATAGGTCAATCCGCCGGAGTTGGCGAAGGTCTCTATCGAGAACGCGCCGTAGGCATTGGCGCCGCCCCGCACCGCGCCGGCTTCGTCCGATTCCTCGGCCGGCAGTTCGGTGAATGGGTTGCGGTCGGCCGAACGGTCAAGAACAAGTCTGGGACTGTCGCCTTTAGGTGCATGCTGAGGTTTCGGCGCCGGTGCGGCAACGGGGCTTTCCACCGGAGCGCTTGCTGAACCCTCGACTTTTTCGGCTGTGCGCACTGCCGTCTTTCGTGCAGTCATATTCGAACTCCTCATCGGAACAGTGGGAGTCTTCTATAAGTGACCCCCGATTTGGAGAGTAGGCGTGTGACAGGCGCGAACCGTAGAGTAGATCACTACTCCAATTGCCGTTTAATCGCATTGGTTGACGCTGCGCAACTCATTGGGCGGGACTCGCTGTTCGCGCTGTGCAATCCGGTCGTGTTCATAAAACGGTACGGCCGTCCACAAAGCGTTTGAATACATTAGAGTTCCCGCCCTTTGTTCATCACCAATTTCCTGAAGAGAAAATTCGCCTACCGTAGTTTTTCTGTGCGTTTATCGCGGTATTCGCACCGGCCTCGCCGGGTGGAAAGTTGCTCTGATATCGCGTTGCCGCCCGCTGCGCAGTGGCCCACGTTTACACATGCCAACTCGCCCGTCGCTGCCGGCGATGCCGGGGCGGGGCCTGGCGCCCGCTCAGTCGGATGTCGGCGGTGAACGGCTCAGTCTTATGTCGACGGTGAACGGCTGAAGGGGGCTGGCGTCTGCGCCTTCCTGATCGAGGTCATCCACCGAGCAGTGCAGTGATCGCCCGTGGTGGCGCGTCGGGCGGGCAGATCTCGATCGTTCGGCCGACACCGACCCTGAATTGTCGGGCGAAACGGCGGTGTTTATAAGACGAGGGAACGGCAATCGGCGATACGGCAGGTCAGCCGTTCGGGAAAGCGGAGATCTCGTCCGCGACAATGACGGCTCGAACTACACGTACGAAGCAAAAGCCGCAAACTGCCGCACCACGAAGGTGGATACTTGTTGCGGGTGGCAACAATCTCTGAATGGAGTAGTTCACTACTCGTGGGGCGATCCCTACTTTGGCCATAAACTCCTGTCACCCGATCAGAGGAGGCGTGGTGTACGGCGAAGACGTTTCCATGGGTGTGAGCCGGTGATGACATGTACCGCATTTTCATCAGCCATTCGAGCGTCGAGCTCCGCGAAGCCACGGCGCTGAAGGATTGGTTGGTCCAACAAGACCCGCCGCTGGCGAATGAGATCTTCCTCGATGCGGACATGATGCGTCCCGGCCTGCAGTGGAAAGATCAACTCAAGCAGGCGATGAAGAACTGCGAAGCAGTCATCTGCCTCACGTCGAAGAGCTGGGCCGGTCGCCCTGAATGCCTCGCCGAATTCCGTACAGCCGAATATCTGAATAAGCGCATCTTCTGCGCTCGACTCGAACCCTCCGACGCCGACGAGGTGACCAGCGCTTGGCAACGCGTGGATTTGTTGGGCGAGCCGCAGACCGAGATTCCGCTTGATGACGACAAACCTCCCGTTGCCTTCTTCAGCGAAGGACTTCAGAAGCTCAAGGAGGAGATCGTCAAGAAGGGCATCGGCCCTGATTCCTTCGTGTGGCCGCCTCCCGAGGAACCCGACCGCGGCCCGTACCGGGGCTGGGAGCCCCTTGAAGAGGTGGATGCCGCCGTCTATTTCGGTCGGGATGCACAGTTGCTCCGCGCCATGGACAAGCTTCGCGGTATGCGGCGTTCCGGGGAGGAGTCACTGTTCGTCATCCTCGGTCCGTCCGGCGCGGGGAAGTCGTCATTTCTCCGCGCAGGACTACTGCCGCGGCTGCGCCGCCTCGACCGTGATTTTGTGGTGCTCGATAAAGTCGTGCGTCCCGAAACGCATGTCCTGACAGGCAGAAACGGGGTCGCTGAGTCAATCTATGCGACCCGGGTCAGGTGCGGACTCGATGAGCCGCTGCTCGCCGACATCCAAGAGGCCTGCATGGTCGATAGCAGTCGGGTACGAGAACTATTACTGGAGATTCAGGGGGCCGCCGCACGACCCGGATCCAGCGAGGCCGATGCCGGGGAGCTTCCTACCCTGGTGATACCGATCGACCAGGCCGAAGAACTCTTCAACGACGACTGCGGCGACGAAGCCCCGCGCTTCCTGGAACTGCTCGCCCTGCACTCCCGCGCCGACGTCTCCCGGCAGCTTTCGCTCATCTTCGCACTAACCATCCGCACCGATCGTCATGAGGCCCTGCAAACCGCTGAACAGTTGTCCGACGCGAGAAGCGTGGTGTTCGATGACCTCAAACCCATGCCGCAGGGGCAGTTTCGGGAGGTTATCGAAGGGCCTGCACGGCGCGCATCCGACAGCGGCAGCAAACTCGAGATCCGGCCTGATCTCGTCGAGCAGCTCCTCACTGATTGCACCGAGGGAGCCGACACGCTGCCCCTGCTGGCTTTGACCCTTGCGCGGCTGTTCAAGGAATACGGGGCCGACGGTGACCTGACTCTCGAGGAGTACCAGCGGATGGGCGGGATGCGCGACATCGTGCAAACCGAGGTGGACGCCATCCTGTCCCACGATCCGAAGAAGCGCCGGGCGCGACTGGACTTGCTGAAACCGGCCTTCCTGCCGTGGCTGGCAACCTTCGATAGGACCAGTAATCTGCCGATCCGCCGGGTCGCGCAATGGGAGAATCTGCCCGAAAACGCGCTGGACCTCATGCAACAGTTCGTTGACAGACGACTGCTCATGAGAGATACCCGCGACGGCGGCGACGTCGTAGAGGTCGCCTTGGACAGCCTGCTGCGCCAATGGAAGGAGCTAGCCGCATGGTTGGAGGAGGCGCGCGGCGATCTGGAGATCGCGGACACATTGCAGGACAGCGCGAAGGAGTGGGAGGAGAACGGCCACAACCGCGACTACTTACTCAAAGGGAAGCGCCTCGCTGAAGCCGAACGGCTAATCAATCGGCCCGACTACCGCGAACATCTCCAGCCGGCGCGGCCGTTCGTCGACGCATCCAACCGTCAGAGTCGGCGGCGGAAGGTGACGTCGCGCGGCCTGACAGCTGTCGCCGTAATGGCGGTAATAGCCGCGGTTCTCGGCTTCATACAGTATGCGTCGCAGAGGAGCGCAAGTCGCGAAACGATAAGGCAGAACACCGCGTGGCGCCTGGTATCGGAGGCCGACCAGACTCTCAAAGGCAGCCTTTCGGGGGGCGATGTTCAAGCCCTGCAAAAGTTGCTCGCGGCCAGCTATCTAGGGCCGGAAAGCGCTGACTCCAGCGCCGAGGCTGTGCTCAACAGCCGCCGTGACGAACTCAAGATCTTCGAGAACCCGTCGGCGTCGAGCGCAATTGGAGTCATACCCGTGCGCAGCGTCTCGGTGGACTTGGCGGGCAAGCAGATTGCAGCGGCCAACGATGACAACACGGTCCGGATCTGGGACATGGACACCGGCAAGGTCCGCGTGCTGCAAGTCGACGGTGAAGAGGCTCCCGCTGCCGTCGCGATGAGCCCAGACGGCGCCTGGGTCGCTGCGGGGACAGGCGACGATGCATTCCAACTGTGGGACGCGGCAACCGGTAAGCGATACGGGGACGCAACGTCCGTAGGCGCCAAAGTGTGGGGTCTGGCTTTCAGCGGTAACGGTGAACGGATCGCCGCCGCCGGCGGCGACGGCACGGTGAGCGTGTGGAACCGGATGACCGGCAGCCACGTCGGCTCAATGCCCACCGGCCCCGACGTTGCATTAAGCGTGGCGATCAACCGCTCCGGTGACCGGGTGGTGTCCGGTGGTAACGACGGCGCCGTCCACTTGTGGAACCTGCAGAACAACTCCCAACTCTCCTGGAAACCGCCGACGCCACAGCCCGCCCCGGCTCGAAGTGTCGCACTGAATCCCGTCGACGGTCGCGTCGCCGCGGCATTCGCCGACGGCAGCATCCACCTCTTCGACGGCGAGACATTACAACCGTTGAGGACGTTGAACGACGCGCACCCCTACGCGGTCAACAGCGTCACCTTCACCATGGACGGTAGCCGCCTGGTGTCCGGCGGAGCCGATAACACCGTGCGTGTATGGGACGCAACGACACTGGCCCCGATCACTGACCCGCTGATCGGCCACCACGGCGGCGTATCCGCGGTCGGGGTGACCATGGACGGCACTCGGATTGTTTCCGGAGGATCGGATGGGTCGGTGCGCGTGTGGGATGCGGTGACTGGTCTACCGATCCCCACGCAGCAGGGCGAAGTCCGTGCTGTCGCATTCAGCCTCAGCCCCAAGACGCAAGTAATGGCATCGTCGGGCACAGATGGCACGGTGAAGCTTTGGAACGCAGAAACCGCGTCCTTACTTGCCCAGCTGGGCACCCCGTCGGCTGACGGAGGCCAGGCCATCAACGCCATGGCCCTCAGCAGCGACGGCAACCGTATCGCCACCGGAAGCAGGGACGGTGCCGTGCGGATCTGGGCACGTTACCGGCACGATCCAGTCGCTGTGCTGTCACCGTTCGACCCGGTGGGTGCGGTCGCCGTCGGTAATCCCCGCGTTCAAGGGGTTGCCTTCAGTCCGGACGGTCATTTTGTCGCCGCCGCGGGCATGGATGGGACGGTACGGGTCTGGGACACCAACGGATTCATGCCGCTGGCCGCCGAGGTCGCGGCCACCATCGACGCGCAGGGCCGACGCCAGCCGTACCAGATCTGGAGCTTGGCCTTCAGTCCCGACAGCCGCCACATCGTGACCGGGGCCGGTAGCGGCAAGAACTTGATCCAAGTCTGGGATCTTGATCCCTCGGCCCCGCCCCGAGCGAGATTGTCCGCCGCCGGGGACCCGTTGGCCGGGCATGATCGCGACGTGTACAGCGTTGCCTTCAGCCCCGACGGCACACGAATCATTTCCGCCGGCTCGGATGGAACCGTCCGGATCTGGGACGTTGAACACCACAGACAGATCGGCGCGCCGCTCGCAATCGGCCAGAACCCGCTTCTGAGCGTGGCTGTCGCACACCGGCATCCGTGGATTGTGGTCGGCAGCGACGAGGGCAAGGTGCGACTGTGGGATATCGGGTTGGATCCACCCGAACCGATCGGCACCCCCCTTGAGGGTCATAAGAACTGGGTCTACAGCGTCGCGTTCAACTCAGACGACTCCCGCATCCTGTCTGGAAGTAGGGACGGAACGATCCACGTGTGGCAGGCACCGGCGGCTCTGCAAGACGTCATCTGCAGCAAGCTGACGAGCAACATGAGCGAATCTCAATGGCGCGAGTGGATTTCCGACGAATCCTTCATCGGTCCCGAGAAATTGTGCCCGAACTTGCCCGACGCGGGTCAGACAAGTGAGCAGCAGCAGAAACCAGAAAGGAGTCCAGCCTCATGAACGGTCCAACAATGCGCCGTTGTGCGGCGGGACTGGGACTGGTCGCGGTAACGGCGTCGGTACCGACAGCGGCCTTGGCCTTCGCCACCCCGTGGGAGCCACCAGACCCCTGCCGAATGAACCCTCTGCCATTGTCGTGCTTCTTTCCGATGGCTGCGTCGTCGGTGACGGTGTCCACCACCGTTGTCCCGGCAGTCGTCGGCCCGTCGCTGACCAGCGTCACCGCGACCTACATTCCGCTGACTGCGACGGTCGGCGGAAAACCCATCGCGTTGGCGCCCACAGCAGCGGTTGCCACTCCAACAGTCAACGGAACTCCCACACCGATGACGTTCACCCTGCCGGCGAGGACGACGGGCCCGGCAATTCCGCCGTGGATGCCACCACGCCAGTAGCAGACTGACCTGACAGGAAGGATTGACCATGCCAATCACGGAAAGCATGCTCCGAACCGAGTTCTCGGACCGCGAGCTCGAGATCGCCGCGGAGGAACTCGCGCTGTCCTACACATACCAAACCTCGGCCTACTACCCCTGCTGCAACTAAGTGCCACCCGATCGGCCCGAGGATCTGGCGGCCCGAGCCGCGACAATCGACGAGTTGCTGTCCGGCCGGTACGTCAGCACGTCGCATGGTGGGGTCGGCGCCCAGCGTGTACCGGAGCAACTGGCGGCCTGGGCCGCTGCCTGCGCCGCAGGAGACCAGACGCAATTCGTCCGCCGCTTGGCCCGCGACGGCTGGACGATCGACGAAGTCACCGCCCGATTGGCGAATGCCCAGGCGGCCTCGTGCCCAGAGTGGCTCGACGGCGCCCTATGGGTTCAGGCCACTCTGACGAAACCACAACAGCCCCAAAGACGTCGGGGCCGCGCTTCGACGGAACTACCTTTCGACGACGCCTTCGCCCCGCTCGTCGATGCGGCTGACCGTCGGCTCGAGTCGGCCACTGCCGCGATCCACCGCTTGACTGACGATGCGCATGAACAGTTGCGCGAGCTGCTGTATTGGGAGCTGTGCCGTCTCTGCGTACCCGTTCTCTACGAGCAGTTCGACGTCGACCGAGACTATGGCCGGTTCATCCGGGAACTGCATGGCGGCCGCTTCGCCGAGTTGTTCGCCACGAAGCCGGTGCTGCTACGCCTCATCGCGAGCGTCACAAGGCAATGGCTGGAGGCGTCATGTGAGTTTCTCAACCGGCTCGACACCGACTTCCCCGGCGCCACGGTCACTGTTCTTCGCGGCGGCCTGTCCGACAGGCATCACGGCGGTCGGCAGGCCATGCTCGTCGGCTTCGAGACGGGCACGACGCTGATCTACAAACCGAAGGACCTGCGCGCCGACATCGCCTGGCACGCATTGGTGAAGCGGCTGAACCGCCGCGCGCCGATTCGCCTTCGCGCAGCCAAGGCGATCGCCGGAGCCGGCTACGGCTGGAGTGAATACGTTGTGCATACCGGGTGTCGCGACATCACGGATTTCGCCACATACTTTCGACGGGCCGGTGCTTGGCTAGCCTTATTTCATTGCTTCGCGGCCAGCGATGTGCACCAAGAGAATCTCATCGCCGCGGCCGATCACCCGGTGCCCGTCGATCTTGAAACCTTGTTCCAAGAAAGTGAGTCGTCCGCGCCTGGTGACGTCGCCGAGGCACGAGGTGCGGCCAGAGCGGTGGTCGCAGATTCTGTACTCGCTACCGGCTTGCTGCCGAGCCACCTCCGAGCACCCGGCAATGGCAGTCACCTCGTCGGCGGTGTTGCCCCCCACAATGACGGCGACACAAGAGTCGAGTGGCGGCAGGTCAACACGGCTGCGATGCACCCTGTCGAAGTACCAGTACATGCGCAGTCGCACAACCTTCCCCATATCGATGGGAACTACGCCGACCTTGGCGCCCATGCCGAGGACTTCGTCGCTGGTTTCACTGCGTATGCGACGTTCCTTTCCCGACTTCGCGCTCGTGACCTGTTCGATGGGTTCTCCGGGTTGCCCGTTCGCCGCGTTCTGCGCCCGACACAGTTCTACTCAATGTTGTTGCGTCGCTTGCGTGACGACCGAACTATGTACGACGGTGTGGCGTGGTCCGCGCAAGCCGACTTCCTCGCCCGGCTAGCCGATTGGGACGATAACGACCCTCGCTGGCCTTTCCAACGGAATGAGCGGGAAGCCTTGCTGCGCCTCGATGTTCCGCGCTTCACCGTCGACAACTCCAAAGGGCTCGTCCGCGCTACCGATCGTCTACGACGTTTAGATGCCAGCGAGATCAGTTGGCAGACAGAGGTGATACGGCAAGCGTGGGCGGCTGTCGGGCAGCGGCCGAGCACTGATTCCGCGATACCTTTCGCTTCCGTTGAAGTGGAGTCGGCACCGCCATCAGAGGCATTCGTCAAAGAAGCCGATGCAGTCGCCGACCAGATTGTCTCTGGTGCCGTTAGGCGTGGTTCGGGCGCGGCGTGGGTCGGCCTCGGATTCCTTCCCGGCTCGGACGCCTGTCGGCTCGAGGTGCTCGGTCCGGACCTGTACAGCGGGTCATGCGGCATCGCCCTGTTCCTGGCAGCTCACGCCCGGGTTCGGAAGAGCGGACGCTCGGCCGATCTGGCCTTTGCGGCCGTTTCACAGCTCCGTCGCGAGGTGACCGGCCGCAATGCTAAACATCAGGCCCGGGTTCTCGGCCTCGGCGGGGCAACGGGTCTGGGTTCGGTGCTGTACGCGTTCGCAGTGATGTCCAAGCTGCTCGACGACGTCGATTTGCTGGAGGACGCGAGGGCCACGACCGCATTGATATCGGATGATCTGATCGCCGAAGACCGACAACTCGACGTCGTTTCCGGTTGCGCCGGCGCGATCTTGACCTTACTGCGGCTGTACCGCGAAACCGGCTGGCCGGACGCACTGAAGACAGCTGAGCGCTGCGGCGAGCAGCTGATGGAAACAGAGCGGCTCGGAGCCGAAGGGCAACGCAGTTGGCGTGGAGCGCAGCCCAATCTAGCGGGGATCACGGGAATGTCGCACGGAGCTGCCGGGTTCGGGTACGCCCTTTGCGAGTTGGCGGCGGTGACAGGGCGGGCCGACTTCGCCGAAGCCGCGGTGGAATGCTTCGCGTTCGCAAGCGGTCAATTCAGGGCAGAGAATCCTCCCCGCTCTCAGTGGTGTCACGGCGCGGTCGGTATCGGGCTGGCACGGTTGGCCGTGGCCAAGTTCGGATCAGTCCCCGTCACCACCGTGGCGGACGACGTCGACGCCGCGCTGGGCGGTGCGGAACTCATCTGGCCCTGCCACGTCGACACTCTTTGTTGCGGCTCGCTGGGCGCCGTCGAACTACTCGCCGAAGCGGGCACGGTCCTGCGACGCGCTGAGCTCGTACAGAGCGGCTCACGACATCTCAGCGCTGTGCTGAATACGAAGACGTACGCAGGAGACTACCGCTGGAACACCGGAAGCAGCCGGTTCAATTTGGGTCTCTTCCGTGGCCTCGCCGGAGTCGGGTATACCTTCCTGCGTCGAGTAGATGGATCTCTACCCAACGTCCTGATCTGGGAATAGCGGACAGACGATGGATCACGCGCCAGGTGCGAGAGTGATCTCTGCCTGTATTGAGCGTCAAGCCAGCCCTCGGTGATTCGCTCGCCGCCGTTTTGCGCAACCGGTAGTTTTGCTGAAGTGGATGACCGGCAGCCCAGTCAGGCGCTCGCCGAAGAACGCTATCGCCGACTCGTCGAACGCAGTCCCGACGGGATCTGTGTTCACAAGGACGGCCGCATTCTCTACGTCAACGACGCCGGTGTGCGGTTGATGCTCGCCGACTCCAGCGATCAACTCATCGGCCGCCCGATCACCGACTTCGTGGCACCCGACTCGATACCGCCGATGGCAGCCGGTGTGTCCGAGCTTCGGGAAGTCGGCGACTGCTCCCCGCATTACCCGGCACAGATGATCCGGGCCGACGGCACCCTGCTCCCTGTCGAGATCGTCATCGTGCTCACGATCTGGGAGGACGAGCTCGCCCATCAGGTCGTCACCCGGGACGTCAGCGCCCGCCACGCTGCCGACGCCGCCCTGCGGTATCAAGCCGCGCTGGTCAATCACGTCAGCGACGCCATCATCGGGACGACCTCGACCGGGATCATCACCAGCTGGAACCGCGCCGCAGAGACCATCTACGGCCGGTCCGCCGCGGAGGCTCACGGCAAGCCGATCAGTGAGCTCGTCGGCGCCCGAGTCGATGCCGTGGCGATCGTCGCGTCCGGCGGAGTCGGCCACAGCACCCATCGCTCGGCAGACGGCGTGCCGCTCGACGTACGCGTCTCGGCCGCCGCGATGGACGACGGCTACGTATTCGTCTGCTGCGACATGACCGCTCTGCACCGCGCCGAACAGCATTTCGAAGCCGTCGTGGGGTCGATGTCCGAAGGCGTCATCGTCATGGACAAAGACGGGCGCATCAAGTCGATCAATCCGGCGGCGGTCCAGATCATGGGCACGGGGCCTGAGCACCTCGGTGGCGACTTCTTCGAGATCACCGGGCAGTTCCCGTTCTACGACCATGAGGGCGTCGACATCCCGCCCGACCTGCGTCCTGCATTGGCCGTGCTGCGCACCGGCGTGCCCTTCTTCAATCAGATATTCGGTTTCGACCGATTTGGCCGAGACCGTATCTGGCTGATGTCCAGCTGCCGCCTGCTCAACCCCGACATGCCTGGACAGTCCGACATGCTCCTGTCCTTCACCGACGTCACCAATGAACGGGCTGCCGCCGACAGGGTGATGTTCTACGCCTCCCACGACCCGCTGACGAAGCTGCCGAACCGCGCGTCGGTACTGCGCAAGATCAACAGAGCCCTTGGGTCGCCCGATGGGCACACGCAGTTGCGCGCCGTGCTTTTCATCGACATCGACGACCTCAAGACGGTCAACGACACCTCGGGTCACACAGCAGGTGACGAATTGCTGCGCAGTGCCGCGCAGTGTCTGCGCCGTGTCATGGCCGAGGGCGACGTGGCGGGGAGATTGGGCGGCGACGAGTTCGTCGTTCTCGTACGCCGTGACGTCACGCGCTCGGATCTCGACGAGATGGTCGAGCGGCTGCGCCAGGAGTTCGACTTCCCGGCGAGTGTCGGTGCGACGAAGATGCCGATTCACGCCAGCATCGGCGTTGTCGAGGTGCATCGCGGCGACCAGCGCACGGCGGACGAGATCCTCCGCGATGCCGACTTCGCGATGTACGAGGCCAAGCGCGCGCGCCAACGCCGGGACGGCTAGGCGGAACTCCTGCGCCGCTTGGGTCCTGCAGCAGGGGGCGTCAAGGCGCCAAGTGCTTGCGTCAGCTGCGGGTAGACGATGGCGGGGCCCATCCACCGCGCCACGCATCGCCGTAACTCGACGCCGGCGCGGGCCGGCTGTCCAGGATCAGTCAGTAGCGAATGCAGTGTGCGCAGCCCGATTTCGGCGAGCTCGTCGAGCGCCGCTTCGTCGTAGCCGTGCTTTTCCCAGTCGACGTTGAGTTGGTGCATCATCAACCGCCCGAACGACATCGCGGTGTCGGAGGTCAGCATGGCACTCGAGCCGCTCTGCGTGCGAATGGTGAGAAGGTGGTCCATCTGGCGATCCCCTGCGAGTTGTTCGGCGGCGTACGCGACACCTTCGATCATCGCCTCGGCGGGGTCCGTCACATCCCCGAGGTGTGCGGAGAGTTGGTCGAGAAACCCGTTGGCCGAACGCATCGCGCTGACGATCAACAGCGACTCGGCGCTCGGAAAGTAGCGGTACACCGTCTGCCTAGTGACGCCGAGTGTGCGGGCCACGTCCGCTATCCGAAGCGAGGGCCCCCGTTCGGCCACGATCGCGTCTGTCGCGTCGAGAATGCGGTCGATCGCTTCCTCGTCGGTCGCGGGCGCATTGCCCGACCAGCCGTGGCTACGCACGCGCGAACTCGATGGGCACCGCGGCCGGGCCGCTCAGACCCAGCATCGGCTTCCACGGCGCAGGCCCCGTGCGGACGGGGTTGGGCATCCGGCGAGCAAGCACCTTGAGCGCTTCGACAAGCTCCTTGCGGGCCAGGTTCGCTCCGAGGCAGTAGTGGATGCCACCGCCGAAGGTCAATACGGCGGGAGCGCCCTCGCGGGTGATGTCGAAACGATCGGGATCGTCGTAGACGGCCGGATCACGGTTGGCGGCAAAGGTATTCACGACCAGGAAGGTGCCCGCCGGGAAGACGACGCCGGCCAGTTCGGTGTCCTCGGTCACGGTCCGAAGGGTTCCGCAGGCGATCGGCGAATGCCGCATGGTTTCCTCGACCGCCTGGGCCGCCAGCTCGGGCCGGTCCTTCAAAAGCGCCCACTGATCCGGATGGTCGCAGAAGACGTCGACCGAAGCGGCCACTTGGTTGCGGGTGGTGTCGGTTCCTGCGAGCAGCAGGCCGCCCGCAAGCATGCGCAGCTCGTCGGCGTTGAGCCGGTCGCCGTCCTCCTCCACCCTGATGAGGTCGGACAGCAGGTCGTCGGTGAGCGTGTGTCGCCGACGGGCGATCATGTCGTCGACGTAGTCGTCGAGTTCCCGCCACGAACGCATGACGTGGTTCTCGTCGATGCCGTCGGGATCGAAGGTGAAGGCCGCGAAAATGTCGTCGGCCCATTGCGCGAACTGTTCCCAGTCCTTCTCGGGTGCACCGAGCAGCGCGCAGATGATCGGGACCGGATAGGGCCGGGCGATGTCTTCGACGATGTCGCAACGGCCTTCCGGAGCGACGCGGTCGATGAGTTCGTTGAGGACGTCGACGATCGTGTCGTGCAGCCGCGCACTCGCCCTCGGCGTGAATGCCTTGGACACCAGGCTGCGCAGCCGGTGATGCGCATCGCCCTCGAGGCCCAACAGGCTGCTGACGATCTTGTCCCATAGCGGGCCCGACGTGATTCCGTGGGCCATCAGTGTCATGCCGGGCGGGATGGTGAACCGCGGGTCCCGCAGAACCGTCCGCACCAGTTCATGCCCGAGAATCTCCGGCCCGTAAGGCCCCAGCGCCATCGGCGCCTGCTGCTGTGCCGCCCGAATCCGGGGGTAGACCGTCGCGGGAGGCTCCGCGAATTCGTATTCGAGGCTGGGAAGTCCGGCATCGAAGACGCTGGGGCAGAGCGTGTTGGTGGTCATTGACCCTCCTGGCCTCAGTCCTGCTGGAGCCGACCGTCGATGCGCCGCCACAGGTTGTCGGGGTTGCCGTCGGCGATTGCGCTGGGCAGCAACGACTTCGGCACGTCCTGGTAGCAGACGGGCCGCAGGTAGCGTTCGATCGCGCGCGCACCGACCGACGTGGTGCGCGAATCCGACGTCGCTGGCGACGGGCCGCCGTGCACCATCGCGTGGCAGACCTCGACACCCGTGGGCCAGCCGCCGAATACGATCCGGCCCGCCTTCAACTCGAGGCGGGGAAGGAGTTGCCGAACATCGTCGTAGTCGGATTCGTCGGCGTGCACGGTCGCGGTGAGCTGCCCTTCGATGTTCTCGGCCACCGTCTGCATCTCCGCGGCGTCGGCGCACCTGACGATCAGGCTGGACGAACCGAATACCTCGGCCTGCAGCGTCTCGGACTTCAGGAAGCTGTGCACGTCGGTGCCGAACAATGCAGCGCGACAGGTGGTCTGGCTGTCACCGGCTTCGCCGCGGACGATCAGGTCGGCTTCGCCGCTGAGCTTGGTGACGCCGTCGGCGAACGCATCGGCGATGCCGGGCGCTGAGCATCGGCGTGGCCGACGACTCCGCGAGCGCGTCGCGCGCCGCGACGATGAAGGCGTCGAGTCCGGGCCGTCGACCGCGATCACCAGGCCGGGATTGGTGCAGAACTGCCCGGAGCCCAGCGTGAGCGAGTTGACGAATGCGCGACCCAGGTCGGCGCCGTGGGTGGCCAGTGCACCGTCGAGCAGGAACACGGGGTTGATCGAGCTCATCTCGGCGTAGACCGGGATCGGCTCGGGCCGACCGGCCGCGGCGGCGACGAGTGCCATTCCGCCGGAACGGGATCCGGTGAAGCCGACGGCCTTGATGCGCGGGTCGGTCACCAGGGTCACGCCGAGCTCGGGCCCGTATCCGTACAGCAGCGAGAAGGTGCCCGCGGGCAGGCCCGACGCGGCGACGGCGTCGCTGATCGCACGGCCGACGAGCTCGGAGGTGCCGGGGTGGGCGTCGTGTGCCTTGACGACGACGGGGCAGCCGGCGGCGAGTGCTGACGCGGTGTCACCGCCCGCGACAGAGAACGCCAACGGGAAGTTGCTGGCGCCGAAGACCGCGACGGGGCCAAGCGGGATGGAGCGTTGGCGAATGTCGGGCCGCGGCAACGGTGTTCGGTCGGGCAGTGCCGGGTCGATGCGGGCGCCGTTCCAGCTGCCCTCGCGGAGGACGTCGGCAAACAGGCGAAGCTGTCCTGTCGTGCGGCCGACCTCGCCGGTAAGCCGGGCCTGCGGCAGTCCGCTCTCGGCGACGGCGCGCTCGACGATGGCGTCCTTGGCGGCCTCGATATTGGTGGCGATCGCCTCGAGGAGCCGGGCGCGCTGCTCGGAGGTCGTCGATCGGTAGTCGGCGAAGGCCGCCGCTGCGGCGGCGCATGCGGCGTCGACGTCGGACGCGTCGCCGTAGGAGTAGGCGGGCTCGAGCTCCTGGCCTGCGGTCGGATCGAAGGCGCGGATCTGTTTCCCTGAACCCCGCACCGGCTCGCCGGCTATGAGCATCTGTCCCGTCAGCTGGGTGTCGGGCATCGTGGCAGTATGCCCGATTCGCATGAATTGGCTGGTGGATCTGTGGGGCCTCTACCTCGCCGGATGTCCATTGGCAGGCCACGGCGGTAGTCTCTGACCCGGATGACAGGCGTAAGGAGGATAGCGAATGGACCTGGTGCTCGGTCTTTCGGTGACCTCGACAGCGGTCCGATGGGTGCTCGTCGAAGGAGTGACAGGCGACGGTGATGCCGTCGACCGCGGCGCGCTCGACGTCTTCGGCGACTCGGAGTTCGACGCCGAAGCCCTGCTCACGGTGTTGCTGGACGCCAACGAGGCGGTCGTGGAGAGCGGCCTGCATGCCGTCGGGGTGACATGGACCGCAGGCGGCGAGTTCGTCGCGGGCGCGATCTTCGAAGCACTCGACGCGCGCGGTGTGCAGAACGCCGTCTCCGTATCGGAGACCGAGGCGGCCGAGGCGCTGGCGAGCGGCATCGCCGACATCGCCGGATACGAGGCCGTCGCGGTCTGCGTCTTCGAACCCGACGCCACTCTGGTCGCCCTGGTGAACGCCGACGGCGTGTTCACCGAGCCTCAGGACCTGCCTGCCGACCTCGAGTTGGCAGGCAGCGTGATCGCACTCGACCTCAACGACCGCCAACTCGACGCCATCTTCGTCGTCGGATCCATTGACCTCGACCCGGTGGTGTCCTCGATGGACGCGGTCGCGGCGGCACCGGTGATCTCCTCGTCCGAAGCGGACATGGCCATGTCGCGCGGCGCGGCGGTGGCGTCGGCCATGGCGGTGAACTCGATGGTCGGCGGGCCGACGGCGATGATGCGGCTGCGCGGGATGTCGAGGACCAGCGTCCTGGCGTCTGTCCTCGTCGCCGCCGGTGTCACATTGGTGATCTCACTTTCGGTCGTGCTGGGTCTGCAGGCGACGTCGGATTCGCCGTCTGAGACCAAGAACGCCAGCGCCACCGGCGAACAGCTCAAAGAGCCGACCGCGCCGTCGAAGGCGAGGGCTGCGATGGCCGCGCCCAAGCTGGAACAGCGGCCTGCCGCGCCTGCTCCGAAGCCCGCGCCTGCGGCACTCCCGCCGGCTCCCGAGCCTGCCGCTCCTGTCGTTGCGGAAACGATGGTGGCCGCGCCGCCTGCGCCTGCCGCGGTGCCCGACGCCGATCCGCCCGCCTATGTGCCGCCCGCGCCCGCCTATGTGCCGCCTCCGGCTTACGTTCCACCGCAGCCGCAGGTCCCTGCGGTGCAGCCGGAACCGCGTCTGCGCGACAAGATCATCGAGCGCATTCCGATCCTCAACCGGTTCCACGACCCGCAGCCGATGTACCCGACGCCTTAGCCGCGTCACGGCAGACGTCAGCGGCGCTCGAAATGCTGGTAGTCCTTCGGGGTTCGCCAGTCGCCGCCCCAACGCCACCCGCGATCGGTGAACGCACGCACGACGGGGTCGCCTGCGTGCAGCATCCCAGGGTCGGTGCGGTTGCGGTCCAGGTACGGGCCGCCCGTCGACGGCTCGATATGGCCCTTGCTGTCGACGTACGGATTGATCATCGGGTTGACGTCGATGGCTCTGCCGAAGGCGTGTAGCGACGGCTCGTTCGACCCGGGCAAGGGTCGGCAGTTGAACGCCGAGGTGTTGTCGTCCTCCATGGACAGCTCATCCTCGGCACCGGGATAGTGGTCGACCGTCCGCATCCGCGCGATCGGATAGCCGACTCGCCGCAGCTGCTCGAAGATTGCGATGACATCGGCGACAACGTCCTGGTGCACGACGAGCTCGCCGCGGTGTGTCTGCCCGTCGAAGCCGACATAGTTCACCTCGACCCGACGGAGCAGCTCCGGAGCGACGGGGCAACCCGGTCGCCAGGTCGCCCCGAGCTCGGCGGCGGTGACCGGATGGACGGCGGCACGCGCGGGAGCCGGCGACGTGCTCGTCGGCGGGGACGGTGTTCTCGTCGACGAGATGGTCGCCGCCGGGGACGAGGTCGGCTGCTCGGGCGCCGGCGCCCTGCCGCACTGCAGCGTGCCGATGGCGACGGTGACCAGCGCCACCAGTACGCCGATCGGCCTGCAATCCCTGATGGCCCCACGATAACGTGCAAAAGCCACAACGTTGATCTCGCAAATAATTTCTGCATTGCTCAGGTGATCGATCAGGCGTGGCCGGTGATGACCGGCGCTCTACGGCCGGCCAGCATATTCTCAGGCTTCTGTCGGTCGCAATATGCACGTATGTCAATTATCATCGCGACATGCATGCTCAAAAAGTCGGGCGCGCCGGGAAATTGATCGTCTTGTCAGCTACGCAAATGTTTGTGCTGACATAATGGCGAGCAAACTCGGCTCCGGGGATGACAAGACGGTCTGACGATGTGGGAGCCTGCCTACCAGCTCACCTACCGCAACGCCGCAGGACCGCATGCCGCCCGGCAACAGGATTTCGAAGCGATCGTGCACATGATCGACGAGGGCGTCGTCGTCATGCGACCGGATGGCTACCTGAAGTACCTCAACCCCGCGGCCAGGCGCATGTACGACCTGGGCTCCGAGCGGGCCGCGGCCGACTTCGTCCGGCAGGCGGCGACCTCTCCGTGCTACAAGGCCGACGGCGAGCGGGTGTCGCCCGACCTCCATCCGGCGGCGCTCGCGTTCCGCACGGGGTTGTCCTTCAGCAAAGAGATCTACGGCATGGATCTACCCAATGGCGAGCGTCGATGGCTGCTCGCCAGCGGACGCCCGCTGAATCCGGGAGATCCCGACTCCGACATCCTGGTGTCGTTCTCCGACATCACCGCAGAGCGCGAAGACCTCGATCGACTCGTCTATCAAGCGAATCACGATCCGTTGACCGGACTACCCAACCGCGCGTGCGTGCTGCGCAGCATCACCGAGGCGCTGGCATCGACGGCGTGCAGACGGCTGCGCGCCGTGCTGTTCATCGACCTGGACGACCTGAAGACCACCAACGACACGTTGGGTCACGACGCAGGCGACGAATTGCTGAACGCGGCCGCCAGCCGGCTTAGGGACACCGTCGGTCCCGCCGATGTGGTCGGGCGCCACGGCGGGGATGAGTTCGTCATGCTCCTGCACGGGAACGCTCGGCGGAACCGGGTCGACGAGTTGGTAAGCCAGCTGCGGATCCGGCTGGCGCAGCCGGTCGACATCGCGGGGACGGCCATGCCGATCAGCGCGAGCGTCGGCGTCGTCGAGGTCGACCGTGACGAGCGGCGCAGCGCCGAAGAGATCCTGCGCGCCGCGGACCGGGCGATGTACAAGGCGAAACGGGCCGGGCGCGGCCGACAGCGCTAGAGGTCACCCAAATGGTCTGTGCTGCTACGGCACGCGCGCCAGCAGGTCGCGCGCGGCCTTGGTGACCATCGCGCGGTCGGTGGTGATGAGGAACTCGAAGCGTCGCTCGCCGTAGTGGTCGGGGGAGTCGGCGACCTGGCGCGCGACGAGGGCCCGGCAGGTGTCCGCGCCGAGGGTGACCACCGCCCACTCGTCGCACAGCGGGTCGTCAGGTCCGAGAGCGACGCCGCGGACGCCGCCGCCGAGATCGGCGCTAACGTCGCGGCCGAACACGGCGACCAATGGCGATATCTTCGCCAGCTCTTGATAGAGGTAGCGCGAACTTTCCGAGAAATCGTCGGCCCGCTGCACCGCCGCCAGCACCATCGGATGGTCGACGGCGTGGCGCGCTTGCTCCTCGATGTGGTGAGAAAACGCGGCAACGACTTCCTTGCGCGCCACCCGCAGCGCTTTGCGGCTCTCCGCCGCGGCGGTGTGGGCCGACCCGCGGCGTGCGGGGTGAACGAGCCGCGGCAGTCCTTCAGCGCACTGATGGCGGTTCAGCGGCGCGGCGCGGCCGAAGCGGAAGCCCTGCGCGAAGCCTGCGCCGACGGCGAGTGCCTGCTCGAGGTGTTCGTCTGTCTCGACGCCCTCGGCGATGATCAGCGCGCCGGTGCGTTCGTGGTGGGCGAGCACACCGGTCAGCGTCGTCGCCCTGTCGCGCTCGGGGCTGTTCTGGATCATCGTCATGTCGAGCTTGACGATGTCGGGGTCGAGCACGTCGAGCACGGCCAGCGAATCTGGATGTGCGCCAACGTCATCGACGGCGATGGCGATACCGTCGGCACGAATCGCCTGAACTTTCTTCAGCAGCGCCTGCGGGTGGGCGAGCAGCTGGCGTTCGGTGAGTTCGAAGACCACCTGGAACCGTTGACATGCCTCGCTCAGCGCGGGGTGACGGCTTCGGGGGACGTGCGCGACCGTCGGCTCGGTGTTGATCAGCAGCAGGCTGCCGCGGGGCATGCCCGCATCCAGCGCGGTGCGGACGGCCGCGTCGATGCACTGCTGGTCGAGCACGCCCGCGCGCCGCGATGCGTTGGCGAACGAGAAGACGTTCTGCGGTGTGACCGTGTCGAACAACGGCCAGCGGGCGAGGGCTTCGTAACCGATCACGCGTTCGTCGGGCAGCGTCACCACCGGCTGGAACATCGGAACAAGGCCGACGCCGTTCGATGCCGCGTCGACGCCCGCATCCGACCGGATTCCCAGCTGGCTGACAAGGCCTTCGTACGTCGGCGTCGATGCCACCGGAGGTGGGCCGTCCGGCTCGGGCGGGACGAGTCGAGGCCACGTCATGACACAACCGCCGGCGCAGCGCAGCCAATCTTTGCCACGTCTTCCCCTGAATGCCGGACCGGTGCTTTCGGATGCTCAGATTAGTGGAAACGCGCCGTCGAACAGCCGATTTCGCAAACGTGTCGCGTGTTGCTGAAGTGACAAGTCGGTAACTTTCACCGGCGTTAAATCTGAGGTTTGCGATAGTCGCGCGAGTAACGAGCCAATTGAAATCGCAGCTGAGCGCACATAGACGCGCCGGGAATGTCTTGGTGCAACAACATCTTCCGAGATTATGCTGAACTGAACCGGAGCAAAGTTTCGTGCACCGTAATTTAGAAGGGCTGATCGAAGGTGGGAAGGCTGGAAAGCCAGCAGGTCGACCACCGGGTGACCGGGGAGTGGTTCCGCCGGTTGGAGGCGGTCATCGAGTCACTCGATGTAGGCGTGATGGTGCTGCGACACGACGGGCACATCAAGCTGATCAACGCGGCAGCCAAACACATCTATGGCCTTGGGCGGCAAGCCGTTACCGCGGACTTCGCCCGGCGGGCGGCCTCGGCGGCGGTGTATGACGCGGACGGCAGACCGGTGCCGCCCGAGCTGCGGCCGGGGCCGGGGTCGGTCGGAGCGGTCGTCGAGTGCTCCAGGCAGGTCTACGGAGTGGACATGCCCAACGGCGGGCGCCGGTGGCTGCGCACCAGCTCGCGGCGGCTTGAGCCCGACGATCCCGATTCGGATGTGCTGGTGTCGTTCTCCGACATCACAACGGAGCGCGAGGATCTCGATCGCCTTGTCTACCAAGCCAATCACGATCCGTTGACAGGACTGCCGAACCGCGCGTTCGTGCTTCGCAGGATCAGCGAGGCGCTGGCGTCCACCGAATGCGGCAGGCTGCGTGCGGTGCTGTTCATCGACCTCGACGACCTCAAGACCACCAACGACACCCTCGGCCACGAAGCCGGTGACGATCTTCTGAACGCGGCCGCGACTCGACTGCGGCAGGCCGTCGGCTCCGCGGACGTCGTCGGTCGGCACGGCGGCGACGAGTTCGTGCTTCTCGTCTACGGGGATGCCACCCGCAAACGGCTCGACGGTCTGGTCAGCAGGCTGCGGGTCCGGCTGGCGGAGCCGGTGGACATCGCCGAGACGACAGTGCCGATCCGGGCGAGCGTGGGCATCGTCGAGGTGGACCGCGATGATCGGCGAAGCGCCGAGGAGATACTGCGCGACGCGGACCGGGCGATGTACCGGGCCAAGCGGGCCGGCCGCGGTAAAGCCCGCTGACTCGCAGGCGTCAGAGGTCGCCCGGATCGTCCGGCACGTCGACGGCATGCTCGGCGAGCGCCTCGAGCGACACCACCTCGAGGGTGCGCTCGTGCGTCGACGCCATCACCACCGGCGCCGCGCGGCCGTCCTCGTAGGCAATCAGCCAATTCGTGGCCGTGACGCACCAGCGGTCGCCGGGCACAAGCCCGGGGAAGCTGTACTCGGGCCGCGGCGTCGACAGGTCGTTGCCGATGAGGCCCTGGTGTTCGAGGAACTCGGCGGTCATCACCGCGCAGATGGTGTGCAGGCCGATGTCCTCGGGTCCCGACGAACAGCAGCCGTCGCGGTAGAAACCGGTGAGGGGGTCGGTGCCGCACGGCTCCATCGGTGTTCCCAGCACGTTCAGATCCGGCATCGGCCCAGTATCGCCTCATGACTAGGGTCGTGGCATGCCAACCGTCACGCCCGTAGAAGGCAAGCCGAACCTGCTCATCGGCGGCTACGTCCTCGCCGATCTCGGCTATGCCGCCAGCGAGTTCTTCATCTCCGGGACGGCGTCGTCGTACGCAGGTGAAGGCGCGGCTGGTGACGCGGAGTACACGACCCGGATCGTGGCACTGACACCGATCGACGCATCGACGTTCAACGGCACCGTCCTCGTCGAGTGGCTCAACGTCAGCGGAGGGATCGACACGCCCGCCGTTTGGATGATGGCCCACCGCGAGATCGCCCGTGCGGGATATGCGTACGTCGTCGTATCCGCGCAGAAAGTCGGTGTCGACGGCGGGCTGCTAACCATCACCGGCATGGACATGTCGCTGAAAACGCAGGATTCCCGACGGTATTCGAGTCTCAGTCACCCAGGCGACGCTTTCGCCTACGACATCTTCAGCCAGGCGGGCAGGCTGGTTCGGGATGCGCCGCACGACGTGCTCGGTGGGCTGGAGCCCGAACGCTTTGTGGCGGTGGGGGAATCGCAGTCCGCGATGTTCCTGACGACGTACATCAATGCGGTGGACCGGTTCGCGAGTGTCTACGACGGCTTCCTCGTCCATTCCCGTTTCGGCGCCGCGGCACCGCTGGACGGGGTGTCCGCATTGGAGGCGCTGCAGGAGGGCACGTCGGACCCCGCCCCGTTCCGGGCCGATCTGCGTGTGCCGGTGATGAACGTCATCACCGAGACCGACCTCGTCGGCGCCGTGCTTGCCGGCTACTACCGGTCCAGGCAACCCGACAACGACCGGCTACGCACGTGGGAGATCCCTGGCACCGCGCACGCCGACGCGTACACCATCGCCGTCGGCTTCATCGACACCGGTTCCACGCCGGTGGAGCGACTCGCGGCCGGGTATGCCCCGACCACGATGTTGATGGGTCAGGACATGAGCTATTACATCAACTTCGCACCCCAGCATCACTACGTCCTTCAGGCGGCGATCGCGGGCCTGGACGACTGGGTCCGCGCGGGCACCGCGCCGCCGAGCGCGCCCCGCATCGAGATCGGCGAAGGCGATCCGCCGCCACTGCTGTTGGACGCGAACGGGATCGCGAAGGGTGGTGTTCGCACACCCTGGGTCGACGTGCCGATCGCCAGGACGTCGGGAATCGCGGAGAGCGACAACGTCCTTGCACATCTGTTCGGCTCCGGTGAGCCGTTCGACGACGCCACCCGCAGCCGGCTGTATCCCGGCGGAAAGAGTGAATACCTGGAACGCTTCGCGGAGTCGCTCGACGCGACGATCCGCGCGGGCTATCTGGTGCGGGCGGATCGCTCGGAGATCCTCGAGCTCGCCGCCGCGACGTATTAGGCCGGGGTGAGCTTGACGGCGCGCATGCCTTCGCGCTGAGCGGCCTCGGTGAACTCCTCGATCGACGGAACCCGGTCGTCGCGGAACTTCAGGCCCATCATGCGCTGGGCCTTCTTGGCGCCGTAGGACTCGGCGGCGCGGTGGGAGAGGTCGGCGACGGCTGCGGGGTCGCGGATGAGTTCACCGCGCATGGTGGTCTTCTTCCCGTCCCACAGCACCTCGGCGTTGGCGCCGTCGCGGAAATTGGCCGTCCAACCCGCGCTGGCCAGCGCGTAGAGGGTGTTGTCGAGTCGGTGTGCGCTGACCGGCACCGAGTACTGGCGTCCGCTTTTGCGCCCTGTGAAGTTGAGCACCATCATCTGTCTGCGGATGCCGCCGCCCAGCGGCGTACCCAGCAGGAACTTCACCGCGGGGTTCACGGCTCTCAGCAGCCCTTCAGGCGGGTGCGAGATGGTGACCGCGGGCGTTTGATCTGTCATGCCGCTACCGTATGACGTATTGGGGCCGCTGTGCCCTCAATCGCGTCGCGTTCAGTTGGGGGAACGTATGTCCGCGGCCGGCTCGGCTGGCTGACGGATGCGTTAAGCGAACGTCCGATGCGGGAACAAGACCTATAGCCGCACGTCGAACCGGCGTCGGCGGTTCACGACCTGCCAAGGGACGGAAAGGATTACGAATGGCCTCCGCGCAGGGCGACTCGCGGCTGGGCACGCGATTCGGCCCGTATGAGCTGCAAGCTCTGATCGGCGTCGGCGGTATGGGCGAGGTGTATCGCGCCTACGACACCGTCAAGGAACGCACAGTGGCCGTGAAGGTGCTGCGCGCGGAGATGGCCGCGGACAAGAGCTACCAGGCGCGTTTCCGGCGCGAGTCGCGGGTGGCGGCGCGGCTACAGGAACCGCACGTCATCCCCGTGCACGACTTCGGCGACATCGACGGCACGCTGTACATCGACATGCGGCTCGTCGAGGGCGCCAGCCTGAAGGACGAGCTACGGGCCAACGGGCCGCTGGAGCCGCGGCGGGCGGCGTCGATCATCGCGCAGGTGGCGGCGGCCTTGGACGCCGCGCACGCCGACGGGCTGGTGCACCGCGACATCAAGCCGGAGAACGTGCTGCTGACGCAGGACGACTTCGCGTATCTCGTCGACTTCGGGATCGCGCACGGCGACGGCGACGCGAGCGTGACGTCGACAGGGCTGATCATCGGGTCGTGCGCGTACATGGCAGCGGAGCGGTTTGCGGGCGGACAGGTCGGGCCTGCCGCCGACATCTACTCGTTGACGTGTCTGCTGTACGAATGCCTCACCGGCAGGGCACCTTTCGAGACCGGCGGCGATTTGCGACAGCTGATGAGCGCGCACATGTTCTCGCCGCCGCCACGGCCGAGCATCATGCGGCGTGGGATCACCCGCGCGTTCGACGACGTCGTCGCGCGCGGCTTGGCGAAGAAGCCGTCGGACAGGTACGCGACGGCGGGTGAGCTGGCGAAGGCGGCGAACGCCGCGGTGGGCGCGGTCGACGCGCCGCGGCCCCCGCTTCCTGCGCCGAGCCCGCCGTCGAGCACCAGGCAGTTCTCGGCGATCTACGAGAACCCGTCCGGGACGGGCTACACGCCCTACCCGCCGCAGCTGCACGCGTCGGCGCCGCCGAGCCTGCCTGCGGCGCGCAAGAGGCGATTCGGCAGGACCCAGGTGGTGCTGGCAGCCTCGGTGGTCGCGCTGTTCGGTGTGGCAGCGGTGCTCGCGTCGTTGTTGATCTCCAGCGGCAGCGACGACAGCCCGTCGGCGCAGAGCACGTTGGCGGTGCCGCCGTCGGCAAGCACGACGACGGAGACGGTCACGACGACCTCTGATTCGCCGACGACGACGTCGACCACGACATCGCCGACGACGAGTTCGGCGGGGTTGGCGGGCATGACCGGGATGGACGGCCAGGGCTTCGTCGGGCACACGACGCGCTGCGACGCAGGGGCAAGCCCGGTGGCGGCGATCCAGACGGCGTTGTCGATGGCTGTGGTGTGTGAGACGTCGCCGGGGACCTATCAGTACCGGGGTGAGCGGTTGCGCGACGGCGCCAACCTCCAGCTCGCCAACGCGACGCCCGCCGACGGTGGATTCAATGCCATCAACCCTGCGGACGGCGCACGTTATGAGGTGAGACCCGACCGGCTTCGGATCCTCAGCAATGGCGGGGTCGATTCCGACGAGCCTGCGCTGCAGTACGGGTCCCGGTAGATCTGAGGCCGGCTGCAGTGAGCGTCGCGGTGCCCGCCTCTCAGCGACAAAGTCGCGCATAGTGGGTCGATCTAAATTCGAGCGACAAAGTCGCTCTGAGGCGGGCACCTCGAAAGAGTGCGCTGTTTAGCGACTCGGAAATTGGTCGACACTCGCGCCATGGGACAGCACAACGATCCGCTCGCGACGCCCAAGGACGCTACGAAGCCGACGCAGGACCAGCAGGAACTTCAGGACGAGCTCGATCACCAGGACGACGACCCAGACGCGCCGGGCGGGCATCAAAGCCGGAAACAAATCGCCGACGAGACCTAGCTGCGAGCTGATTCAGTGGAGGTGGGCAGTTACAGGCTCAGGTTCTCTATTTCCATGGGTCAGATCCGCTATCGCCTAACGATGGGCGCCCCCGGTGGATCACTCCGGGGGCCTATCGTGGTCCTGCTGGATTAGCAGAGACTGCCCTTTCCGGCCGGGATCTTGTAGCTGGAAAGAGTCGCGCTCTGCGCATTGAGCGATCCACCGCAGAACGCTGCGGTGTTGTTCGTGCTGCCAGTTGACTGCCCACGCTGACCACGCTGAAGATGTGGTTGTCCTGCGCGTTGCCGCGATGACAGCTCGCACCGCCGATGGCCACCGCCGAGTTGTTGTTCCCGGCTGCGCCGGTCGGACCCTTGGGGCCGAAGCCGACTCCGGCCACGCCTTCGAGCGCGAAGGCCGGTGTTGCCCTGGCCGCCGAGCGCGTACGCCTGTGAGCCCACCGGGGACAGGCCGAAGTTCACCGCCATCGCCGCGTTGCCCTTGCTGGCGACCGCGACCGCGCCACCCGGCTTCTGATCGCCGATCCCGATGGTGTGCTCGCCGTTGGTACCGGGGTCAAGCGAGACACCGGGTGCGGCCTGAGCCGTTCCGGTACCGCCGAACAGGGCTGTCAGAACGCCTGCGACGAGAACCGATCCTGCTGCTGCTTTCTTCATATTGTTTCCTCTTTTTACGCTGCCGAGACACGTTGGGCCTCAGTCAGTTTGGGGGTTTGTGGGCAGATGCCCGGTGACCACAGCCCGCGTCTTTGGCCGTGCGTCGTTCTCGTGTGTTAAGTTCGGTTCCACTTTTCCGCCGAGACTCGTTTGACCCCGGTCAGGTCTTTGGCTAGCCGCCCAGCCCGTTGTTCTGCCGCTGGTGACCATTGACGGCGGTGGAGAGCCTGTGGTGCGAGCCAACGGCCCCCGCCTCGCTCCCGTTGCCGATTGCCACCGACGTGTTGCCGTTGCTCGACTTGTAGTCCGTGATCTGGCTCGGGTTCGGAAGGGAGCCGCCGTAGGAGAAGGCGTTGGAGCCGTTGCCCACCACCAGCGCGGTGTTGCGGTTGCCCAGCGATCCCGCGAGGGAGCCGTTGCCGAGTGCGATGGAGGTGTTGCCGGTGCCGTTCGCGTACGCCTGAGTCGGCATGTCGGTGCGGTGGTAGAACCTATTGACTCCAGGGTTACCAACGGCCACGGCAACGCTGCCGGGGCCTACCGAATCCGCTTTGGCGTTGGTGCCCAGTCCCACCGAGGCGCTGCCGACGGTGCTCGTGCAGCCCTGGCCGATGCTGTGGCCGTTGAGCGAGGCACAGGAGGCATTAGCCGACCCTGCCCCGCTCAGTGCAGCAGCGATGGCCGCTGCTGCGGCGCCGCCCACTAGGGCGACTTTGATCTGATTCTTCATGTTGGCGTTCCTTTTGTTGTGTCTGCCGAGATTCGTTTGGCCTGAGTAGGTCTCAGCGCTCGCAGGCGATGCCGTCGTGGTCGCGGTCGAGATGCGGCGCATAGCCCTCATCACCCTCGAAGAGCGGTGTCACCCCGGCATCGCGTGCATCGGAGCAGGTCGCGTAGTAAACGTCGGCGCTGGCCAACCCGGCCCCCAGCAGCGCACCGCTGAGCAGTGCACCGCCGATGGCGGCAGTGATTATCTTCTTCATGGTTCGGAGTTGCCTTCCGTTGTTTCCGTTCTGCCGCAGCCTGATTGGCTCCGGGCCAGTTCAATGGGGGCGACCTTTACGTCGCGCAGGTGCTCGGCGACCACAAGCCGCGTTCATCGGCTCGGGCGTCGTCTTCGGCGGTGCGGAAGATCTGCTGATGGCGGTAGGGCAAGTCGTAGGTGTACTCATGCGCATAGCCCTCGGCGATCATGTCGAGGTTGAACAGCCGTCCCGACTCGGTCCAGACATAGGCCAGCGTGCGGCCGTAGCGATCGACGGAGTCCTGTGACGGGTCTGGCTCCAGATACACCGACTGACCGTCAAGGACTGTCTCGGCCTGAGCCGAGGCCTCGTGCGCGAAGCACTGCACCGGCTTGCGCGGATCTACCGACTCGGGAGTGTCCAGTCCGATCAAGCGGATCGTCTGGCGCTGGCCGTTGTCGTCGACCCGGATGGTGTCGCCGTCGACAACCTTGATCACCGTGACGGGGCCCCGAACCTGATCGGGCATCACCGGATACTGAGCGTGTGCCGGAGCGGCTAACGCCACCCCGCCAATCAGCGCTACAGCGGTCGCGAGTCCCGCGACCACGCTGCGGATGCGCATCAGATGGCGCTCATTCCCGACGGCCACCCGGTCAACGTGACCCGCCACTGCGGTGTGAGGCGCGACCATGACGCTCGGCATCTCGGGCGTCAGAGCCGCCACGATCGTCGGCCCTGGCCGACCCGTCTCCAAGCAGTGAACCTCTGAGAAGCCATGCGCCGATGGCTGCCGCGGTGGCCTTCATCACCAACCACCGCCGCACTGACCCGGCATGGCCTCCGGCGGGAAGATCGTGCCGTCGTCGACGACGCATGACAGCTTCCAGGTGTAGCCCTTGAACGGGATGAATCCACGGGCGACCTGCCACTTCGACCCGTCGCCGTAGGGCACGCCGTCGCAGAACCCGATGCCTCCGCCGCCGATGAGTGCTTTCTTCATCATTGGTTGACGTCGACGATCTGCTCGCCGGCGTAGTTTTCCTGGTGTGTTCGGCGCGCGTCGTATTCGCTGGCGGCGTACACGATGCGCGTGGTGTGTCCGCCGCCCGAGCTTTTGCTGGTGACGAGGAAAACGTCGTGCATCTTTGCCTCCGTCCTCGACATGGGACTACTTGTCCTCGTCGGAGCTGGGCAGCGGAGGGCGGGGCGGTGATGCTCTTGACGAACTTTTCACCTTGTTTCTGCGGATCGATGCTCTCCCCGAATGTCTTTGACTGGCCCTGGAGGTTCTGGCGGAAGTAGTCGAACTGGTGCAAGACGCCGGGGTTCGTCTCGATTGGGGGAGCGGGGCACTTATCCGGGTAGGGGGTGCAGTTACCGTTCAGGAACTCATTAACGACCGTCTCGGGGTCGACGCTCTCTTTGAACGTTTCTAGCTGGCTCTGTTGGGTCGCGGACGTATCTGCCGACGCGGGGGCAGCAAGAGCGATCATGCCGGCAGTGCCGAGTGCGCCGGCCGCCAGAAGCAGGATTCGTTTCATTGGGATCTCCTTGGTTCACCGTCCAGCGTCGCGGGGTGCAACGGGGTGCTGGTGTGGCGATGTGATGCAACGATAGGAAATAAACAGCAATTGTGTCAATAAAGAGGAAACTGTTTCCACTATGACCTCCGTCACAGCGTCGATACCGATCGCAATGGCCGCCGGATTGCCGCTGGTTGGATGCTCCGCAAGTGGGGCGGCGGTTTGACGGACGTGGCCGTGGGGGGCTGTCAGACTGAAGTCCAGCTACCAGGGGACCGGGAGGCAGCGATGACGACGGTGTACGTGGTGACGGCGGGCAGCGGCGATACGTACCGCATCGAACGGATCTTCCTCGATAGCCAGGAGGCTTACGGGTTCGCCCAGGCCTACAACGGCATCGCGCCGGTAGAAGAAATGCAGGTGGAGGAGTGGCAGACCGGTGCCCCCTCGGCCGACTACGACGGCCTGTATTGGCGCGCGGAGTGGTGGGCGCGCGTACCCGACAGCAAGCGTCGCGGCGCGCTCCGCGACACCGATGAGGGCGAGCGCTTCGACGACTTCGCGATCCGCCAAGAATGGTGGACCGGCGACGCTCTGCCCGACGCGAAGCTGGTGCGCCGAGAACTAGCCGGTGTGCCGAAGATCGAGGTAGTTGGCCTGTCCAAGGAGAAGGTGGAAGAAGTCTTCTGGGAAGCGGTTACCGAGGCCAGGGCAGACCTGGCGGGGATCCAGTGGAAATAATCACCACCCTCCCGTGTGGAAAGTGGAACTAAATGGACATGGCGGTTCGACATTTCCACTCTTGTGGGCCATGATGCCTGCATGGATCGGTGCTCTATCGAACGGCTAGGCCACTACGTCGTCAGTCGGCGCGTCGCGCTGGGTTACCGTAACCGCACCGATTTGGCGCGCAGCCTGCAGTTCACCGGGCGCACGCTGGCCGACATCGAGCACGGCGTGCGCAAAGCCAGCCCGGGCACCTACGCCATGTTGGAGAACAAACTGGCCTGGGCCCCTGGCAGCATCGACACCATCCTGGCCGGCGGGGAACCTCACGAAACAGTGACCGAACTGCGTCGGCCAGCGTCGGCTCCGGCGTCCAACCCCTCGTCCGACGCGCTGTCTCGCGCCTCGACAGAGGAGTTGCTGCACGAGCTACGGTGCCGCATCGCCGCCCCCCGCCAACGACGCCACCAAACCTGGGACGACTGGGACGCCGGCCTCGACGCTCATGGCGCGTGGCCCCAGCAGGGCTAGGCCGTTCGACACATCGGCCCGACCAGCTGATGTTGAGGCTCGAGAGCTTGGCACATCGCTAACCCGTATTGACGCACGCGCGGACAACCTCGGCAAACGTGGTGTAGCTTCAAGCAACAAATTAGCGCGGGTTCGCGTGCCGAGGAGTAAACGCGGTGGATGCGACACCATTCGGGCAATATCAGCTGCAGGAGCTGATCGGCCGGGGCGGAATGGGCGAGGTCTACAGGGCCTTCGACACCAGAACCGACCGCATCGTCGCCCTGAAGGTGCTGCCGTCGCACCTGGCCAAGGACGAGGTATTCCAGCAGCGTTTCCGGCGCGAGTCGCAGGCCGCGGCGGGCATCAACGAACCCCACGTGGTGCCGATCCACGGCTTCGGCGAGATCGACGAGAAGCTCTACCTCGACATGCGGCTGATCGACGGTCGCAACCTCGGCGCGATGATCGGCGACGGCGGCAAGCCGCTGAAGCCGACGCTGGCGGTGTCGATCATCGACCAGGTGGCCGCGGCGCTGGACGCCGCGCACGAGCTCGGCCTGATCCATCGCGACGTCAAGCCGTCGAACATCCTGGTCACCAAGAACGACTTCGCCTACCTGATCGACTTCGGCCTGGCCCGCACGGCCGGTCAGCAGGGCCTGACTACGGCGGGCAGCACGCTCGGCACGATGGCCTACATGTCGCCCGAGCGGTTCGAGGGCGGCGAGATCGACCCGCGCTCGGACGTCTACGCCCTGACGTGCGTTCTCTACGAGTGTCTGACCGGATGGCGGCCCTATCCGGTGGACAGCCTCGAGCAGCAGATCGCCAAGCACATCAGCGCCCCGGCGCCGAAGCCGTCGGCCATCAACCCCAAGCTGGCCGCTTTCGACGACGTCATCGCGAAGGGCATGGCCAAGAAGCCGGGCAAGCGCTATCAGTCGGCAGGCGAAATGGCGGCCGCCGCGCGCCAGGCGCTGAGCGCACCGGTCCGTACGACGGCCGGCTCCGGGAAGCATTCGGCCAGTCGCGTCAAGCAGAAGTCGAGCCGCGGGATTTCCGCGAGGACGTTGGCCATCTTGGGTGCCGCGGTCCTGGTCGGCGCGGCGCTGGCGTTCGGCGCGTGGCAGCTGTGGGGCGGCCGCGGTGACGGCGGATCGGCCGGGCCGACGCAGACGTCCGCGGCGCCGGGGCCGTCTGACGGATCGGGCGGCCTTGTGCCTGCGATCGCGGCCACGCTGCCGGCCGACATCAGGGACTCGGGCAGGCTGACGGTCGGCGTCAATGTGCCGTACGCCCCGAACGAATTCAAGAACTCCGCGGGTGACATCGTCGGCTTCGACGTCGACCTGGTGAACGCGGTGGCCAAGACGCTTGGGCTCATCCCCGAGTATCGGGAGTTCCTTTTCGAAGACATCATCCCGACGGTGCAGCGCGGCGAGTTGAACGTCGGGATGTCGTCGTTCACCGACACGCTCGAGCGCCAGGATCAGGTCGACTTCGTCACTTACTTCGAAGCGGGGACGTTGTGGGCGCAGCGGACGGGGTCAGGCATCGATCCGAACGCGGCATGCGGGCTTCGCGTGGGGATGACGCCGGGTTCGACGCACGAGACCGTCGAGATCCCGGCCAAGAGCGATCAATGCGTTGCGGCGGGCCTGCCGCCGGTCGAGGGCGTCGTCTACGCCCGGCAAGATGAGCTCACCACGGCGTTGATCAACGGGGAGATCGACGCGATGTCGGCGGACTCACCGGTGACGGGGTTCGCGATCAAGGGCAGCGGCGGTGCGCTGGAACCGGCAGGGGAGCAGTTCGACACCGCGCCCTACGGCTGGCCGGTGCAGAAGGACTCGGGGCTGGCCGAATCGCTGCGGCAGGCACTCGAACACGTGATGTCGACCGGCGAGTACAAGGCCATCGCGACGAAGTGGGGCGTGGAAAAGGGCATGATCGCCAAGCCGGTGATCAACGGCGCGATCAGCTGATTTTCGCCCACTTAGCTGCGGCTACGGACCGGCGCAGAATAAATCTTCGAAAAATGTGTGACCGGGGACCTGGCTTGCTTCCCACACCCGTGAAAGCCACTCAAAAGGGGTGGCGAGTAACCAAAGGAACAGCCATGACCACCACGTATTACCCCCAGCCGTCCCCGGCGCCCCGGCCCTTCGACCGCGCCTTCGGCGGCCGTGAGTTCGGCTACGACGAACCTCGCGCCGTCATGCACGACAACTTCCCGGCCGCGATGCCGCAACCGGCAGGCCCGTCGAAGACGCCGAGCGCGTTGCGCAGCGGCGTCATGCTGCTGGGTGCGGTGGCCGCAGTCGGCGCAGGCGTGCTCATCGGGGTGACCCTGTTCGGCAAGGACGGATCGACCTCGACTCCGATTCAGCCGGTCTATCTGGTGCCGGGGGCCGACGGCGAGTCCGCCGCCGTGGTGCAGACGCCGACGTCCCTCGCTCCCGCTCCAGCGGGGCCTTCGCCTGAGGGGGTCGCGCTGCCCGGCACTGATGCGGTGATCGTGCCGCCTCGGAACAACGGCCCCGTCATCAATGTGCCGCTGCCCGCCAATCCCGCGCCGGCCGCTGCTCCCATCCCGGCTCCTGCTCCGCTTCCGGCGCCGGTTCAGCAGGCGCCCGGCCCCATCGTGGTGCCCATCCCGGTCAAAGTTCACCCGGAACCGCCGAAGCCGCCAACGCCGGCACCGCCAAAGATCGACCCACCGAAGATCGAGCCGAAGCTCGACCCCGCGCCGCCCAAGATCGACCCGAGGATCGGTCCGAAGCTCGACCCTGCACCACCGAAGGTTGACCCGAAGCTTGACCCGACGATCGATCCGAAGCTGGACCCGCCGAAAATCGACCCGACGACCGACCCGAAGCTCGATCCGCCGAAGATCGACCCGAGGATCGGCCCGAAGCTCGATCCCCCGGTTCCCGCGGCGCCGGCACCCGTGCCTGCCCCCGCCGAGCCGCCGTGCGGACTTCTCTCCTGCTGAATCCAACGACGGGTTGCCCTGTCCGCCATCGGCGGCAGGGCAACCCGTCTTCAGCGAATGTCTGAAATGCAATACGCCACTTCTGTCGGGTTTACCGTTACGGGATACCGACGCAGGCCGGTAGAGGAAAGCACTGTCATGACCGCAGTACAGGACTGGGGATTCGTCGGGCCGGACAGCTCCGACGCGGAACTGGCCGTCGCCGCAGCGGCCGGTGATCGGCGGGCGTTCGCCGGCATCTATGACCGCTACGCCAACCGCCTGCACGACTTCTGCGCGGGGATGCTCGCCGACCGCGACGCGGCCGCCGACTGCGTCCAGGACGCGTTCTGCGAGGCAGCGATCTGCCTGCGCGACCTGCGCGAACCGGACAAGCTCCGGGCGTGGTTGTACGGGGTCGCGCGCCACCAGTGTCTGCGCCGACTGCGACACCGACGCCGAGAACAGCCCTCCGATGCCCTGCCGGATGTGGTGTCGGCCGACGCGGGTCCCGACGCACTGGCCAGACGGACGGAGTTGGCCGATCTGATCGCCGAGGCCGCAGGGGGCCTGTCGGACCGCGACCGCGCAGTGATGGAGTTGTCCTACCGCCACGACCTGAGCCCACCGGAACTGGCTGAGGCACTTGGCGTTAGCCAGACCAACGCGAACACGATGGTGCACCGGCTGCGGGAAACCATGGAGCGCAGCCTCGGCGCGCTGCTGGTCTGCCGACGGGCTCGAGCCAACCCCGACCGCTGTCCGGAGCTGGCCGCCGTATTGCATGGCTGGGACGGGCATTTCACGATCCTGATTCGCAAGCGCGTCGCCCGTCACATCGAGGGGTGTGCGGTCTGTGAGCGGGAACGCCGCGGGCTGCTCAATCCCGTTGCGCTGCTAGGCGCCGCGCCGGTCTTCCTGCCCGCCCCGAATTGGCTGCGCGACAAAACGCTGAGCCGGATACAGCTGACAGCCTCTGGCGCCGACATGACGCCCGAAGCCGGTTCGGGCGGCGGGGCCTCGGCCGATGTGGAGCCGACTCAGCGGTTGCCTGTGCGGTCGGCGAAAGGCGCGAGGCCGATCGACATCGACGGACCAACGGAGCGCTTTGGCCCAGACCCTGGCGACGCCGAGGACGGTGAGAAGCGAGATCGATCGCGGCTGATGCTCCTCTTCGTGCTGTTGGTCGGGCTTCCGCTCGTGGCGATCGGGCTGACGATCGTGGTGATGCGGCTGCCGGACGCGGCGGTTGCCCCGATCGGCGATACAGAGAAGGGGCCTGCGGTGACGGCTGGCAATCCCGCCGCTACCACGCCGACGGCCGCCACTCCTGCGGATGCTGAGCAGGCCCGTACCCCGCGAAGTGTCGGCTCGGTCGTCACACCGCTACCGCCGCAACCGAATTCACCTCCGCTACCTGCCGTCGCCCCGACACAACCGGGTCCGACGGTTGCGAAAAGCCAAGAGGCGCAACGGCCGACAACACAGCAGGCCCGCACGATCACACCGCCCCCACCGCAGCAGCGTGCGCCCGCGCAGGCTCCTCCCGAGCCGGAGCAGGCGGATCCACAACCGGCCGAATTGCCGCCGCCCGAACCGGCACCTGCACAGCAAGCTCCCGCACCCGAGCCGGAGGAGCCTCCTGTTCCGCTCCAGGATCAGGCGCGCATCCAGGAGCGGCACAGCCCGCCGGCCGACGACGCCACGACCACCGTTCCCTACCCGAGGTGACCGATATCACGACTCGGCGAGCACCCGAATTCGCCGCATCGGCGCATAGCCCTGTAGTCTGATAGCAACGTTGGCGCTCAATGACTCTTGCCGACAGCGTCGTGGATCACTTCCCAATCGTGCAGACAGCACAAGGTTTTCTCACGGCGATCGATATTGCCCACCGGCAATCTCGCCAGACTTGTGCTCGCTCGTGCCGTTCAATCGCGTGAGTGTTGTGCAACCCAATGCCTGAAAGGCACTCGCAATTAACACTCAACAATCCTTCGCTGATCTCTGCGTCGACGACAAGCTGATCCAGTCGCTTGCCGCGCGCGGAATCCTCAATCCTTTTCCCATTCAGGAGAAGACCCTTCCCGACACGCTCGCCGGTCGAGATGTGTTGGGCCGCGGCAAGACCGGCAGCGGCAAGACGCTTGCGTTCTCCATCCCGCTGGTCACCCGGCTCGCAGCCATGCAACGCCGCGGTCGACCGACCGCTCTCGTCCTCGCGCCCACTCGTGAGCTGGCGACCCAGATCGCCGCGACCCTAGAGCCGCTGGCATCCGCCTATCAGCTCAAGGTCACCACCATCTTCGGCGGGATCCCGCAGAACCGTCAGGTATCGGCGCTGCGCTCCGGCGTCGACATCGTGGTGGCCTGCCCGGGCCGGCTGGAAGACCTGATGCGCCAGCGCGTCCTCAACCTCGACTCGATCGCGGTCACCGTCGTCGACGAGGCCGATCACATGGCTGACCTCGGCTTCCTGCCCGGCGTGACCCGGATCTTGGCGGCCACGCCCGCACGCGGACAACGCATGATGTTCTCCGCGACGCTGGACAACGGCGTCGACAAGCTGGTCAAGCGGTTCCTGCACAACCCGGTGACGCATTCGGTCGACGAGGCGCACTCACCGGTGCCCGAGATGACACACCACGTGTTCCACGTGACGGGCGTACAGGCCAAGAAGGAACTGGTGCACCAACTCGCCTCCGGTACCGGACGCCGAATCTTGTTCATGCGCACCAAACACCAGGCCCGCAAGCTCGCCAAGCAGCTCACCGACGCCGGTGTGCCGTCAGTTGACCTGCACGGCAACCTTTCTCAGAACGCGCGTGATCGCAACCTGGCCGCCTTCAGCACGGGTGAAGCCCGTGTGCTTGTGGCCACCGACATCGCCGCGCGCGGTGTGCACGTCGACGACGTCGAACTCGTCGTGCACGTCGACCCCCCGGTGGAACACAAGGCCTATCTGCACCGATCCGGTCGGACGGCACGGGCCGGAAATTCGGGCGATGTGGTCACCGTCGTGCTTCCTGAACAGCGCAGGGATCTGAACGCACTGATGCGCAAGGCCGGGATCAACGTCCGCCCGCAAGAAGTCGTCGCGAACTCGGCGCCGGTGACCGCACTGGTCGGCGAGGTCGCTCCGTTCAAGGCTCCGTCGCGCCGCCCGAACCCGGACGCGCACGCTACGGCCGCGAAGACGTCGGGAGGCCCCCGTCGCAGGCGCGGTGGAGGCAATGCCGGTAATTCCGGTAATGGCGGTTCGGCGCGCGGTCAGCATCGCAACTCCGCGGGCCGACGCCGCAGCGTTTCACGCTGAACCGAGCGCCGACCTGACAAACATCGGGTGTTCGGTACGGGCCGCGCAGACGATGTCGTCGGCGGTCCGGAACGCCTCGGTATCTCGGTGGGCCGACAAGATGGGTAGCCCAGCGGCCTGACGCAGCAACATCACGGCCAGCGCTGTGCTCGTCTGGCACGGCACGACCAGGAGACGCGCACAGGCACGGCTTCCGGTTACGGTCATGACGCGTTGCGGGCGGCCGTTGCGACTGCGCACGGCCGCATTACCGCGGTAGTGCAGTGAGTCGAGGTCTGGCACACCCTCCAACGACCCCCAGTTCACGGCGATATTGCCGATGGGGCCCAGAGGTCGTTCCAGCGCCTCGATCAGCTCGGGAAGTTCCTTTGCGATCGACCCTGTGTACGGCCACCAGCCCCCGTCCAGCGCGCCGCCGCCGAGTTCAGCGACCAACGTGAGGCGGATCGGGCCAGCGTGATCCATGGGCGATTCCCTCACTTTGAGCTGCCCCGACGCATGAGTGCGAGGGTTGGTTCATCATCGACGCTACACCTGCGACAGTGTGGTGCGCGCGCATCGGGCCAGGGTGCACCCGCCACCGTGCACGAAATATTCGCTGTCGCAACCAAAAACGCGGCACAAAGGGCCCGAGGGCGTGGCGCGAACACCCTTGGGTGTAACGTTGGGAAGGTTGGAAACCCAGCCAGTCCGGAATGCAACAGCCGTCTTCCGCTGATTTGTCGAGCAACCGCTCACGTCGGGACGCGCCGGTAACAACCGTCAATCGGAATCACCTTGAGCGCTCCTCCCGTGCTTCCATCGCTGGCTCCCCCGCTTCGAGTCCAACGCCCATTCCGCGCCGCCCAGGTCGGCATTCTCAGTCCCTATCCGCCGAGTCTTGGCGGACTGGCGACATTCAGCGTCAACCTTTCCGAAGCGTTGAGCGCCCATGGCTCCGGCGTCAGCGTGGTGCGCGTCGCCGACGGTTCGCCGTCGGCAGGCGGGATCGTCGGAGAACTGGTCAATGACTCGGCTCAATCGATCGGGATGTGCGTCGACCTGCTCAACCGGAACGACGTCGCGGTCATCCAGTACGACAACGGCATCTACGGAGGCGTGGACGGAAACGACGTGGTGGACATCATCGGCGGACTGCGGGTTCCGTCGATCGTCGTCGCGCACAGTGTCCTGAAAACTCCTACGCCGCATGAACATTCGATCCTCACATGGATCGCGGCCACCGCAGGCCAGGTGGTCGTCATGTCCGAGGCCGCCAAACAACGGTTGCGCGCGGTGTATGGCGTCGACCGCCGCAAGGTCACGACGATCCCGCACGGTGCGACCGTCCCGACCGAACCTCCGCTGAAGCGTCCGAGCAGACCGACGATCTTGACGTGGGGGCTGCTGGGCCCGGGAAAGGGCATCGAGCGGGTGATCGAGGCGATGAGTTCGCTGAAACAGCTGCCGGGCCGGCCGCGGTACCTGGTCGTCGGACCGACGCATCCGAAGGTCCTCGCCGATGACGGCGAGGCATATCGCGATGCCCTGACCGAACAAGCGCGTCGCAGCGGGGTGGCGGATTCGGTGCTCCTCGACCCTCGCTATTACACCGGGCCGATGCTGACCGCCCTGATTCAGTCTGCCGCTGTCGTCGTACTGCCCTATGACTCCACCGACCAGGTCACGTCCGGTGCTCTGGCCGACGCCATCGCGTGCGGGCGGCCCGTTGTGGCCACCGCATTCCCGCACGCGGTCGAACTTCTCTGTAATGGCGCAGGCGCCCTCGTCGACCACGACGATCCCGAAGCACTGGTGACGGCGTTGCGCACCATACTGAGGCAGCCGCGGCACGCCGGGTCGATGGCCGCAGAGGCGCGCCGGTTGGCGCCGGATATGGCGTGGCCCGCCGTTGCTGACGCATATCTGCGCCTGGCGCATCGGCTCATCGCCGAGCGCCCTGCAGCGGTCTGACCGCCCCATTCCACCCGCCGCGCATTCAAAGGAGAGTGACCGCGATGACGGAATACGACAGCCAACAAGAAGGTGCTTTTCGTGAGAACGCGATTCACGTAGGCGCAGGCTTCGTGGCGAAGGAACACCAGCACGTCGTGGAGGTGCTGTCGACGCTCGGACCGCACCTGGGACGGTGGGACCCGCACGATGTGGACCTTGATGTCTCGCTGCACGACCGCGGCGGCAAGGAGCAACGCGTCACCCTGCGCACTGCCCTGCCCGGCCATCCGCCGCTGATAGCGGTCGCCGAGAACCCCGACATCGACTGCGCACTGTCCGAAGCGAAGCGTGAGCTGATCCGGCAGCTCGAGCACCAGAAGTCGGCGCGCGAACCCATGAACAACCGCAGGCTGCGGGACGCGACCATCAGGCATCCCGGTACGTCCGGCTAGCCGTGTGCTCTTTCCGGACCGCGTGCGGATAGGCATCGTCGCGGTGCTGGAACGACAGGATGCCGGGATTGACGACGACACCGTCGCGGATCTCGATCGCCCTGGCGATCGTCGCGGAAGCGTCCCACGCAGCGGGTCCCGCCAGAACCGTTTCGATGTGGGGCAACAAGGCCTCGCTGATCTCCCACGTCGCCGAGTTCCACAGGTACGACGGGCTGTGGTCCACGGCGTAATAGTGGACACCGCTTGCCATCTCGATCATCGGCCGGTCGAACGAGGTCGGGTGTGCCCAGTCGAAACCCATACCGGTGTCACACGAGACGTCCACGATCAGGCTTCCAGGACTGAAGGTGGCCAGGTCGTCCTCGGTGACGAACACCAGTGGTGCGTCGGGATCCTGAAGGACGCAGTTGACGACGATGTCGTTGTCGGCGAGCAGGCGGGCCACCGGGATGATGCCGTCGTCTGGGGTATCCGCCCAGACCCGATCGGGCGCATCCTCGTCGCGCCCCATCTGAACGATCTGGGTGGAGTGAATCGGCGAACCGACGGCCGCCACATCCCGGTTGGTCAGCACACGCACGTCGTCAACACCATGGGCGTTGAGCGCGGTGACCGCGCCACGGGCGGTGGCGCCGAACCCGATGACCGCCGCGCGCAGCCTGCGGCCGTAGCTGCCGGTGATCCCGGTCAGTTGCATGGCGTGCAGGACGGAGCAGTAGCCCGCGAGCTCGTTGTTCTTGTGAAAAACGTGCAGGCCGAACCCGCCGTCGGCCTGCCAGTGATTCATCGCCTCGAACGCGATCACCGTCAATCGCCGATCAACGGCGGTCTGCGTCAGGACGGCATCCTGCACGCAGTGGGGCCAGCCCCAGACGGTCTGCCCGACGTGCAGTTCCGCGAGGTCCTCAGCCTGAATCTTGGGCAAGAGAATGACGTCGCAGTCGGCGATGAGTTGTTCGCGGGTGCCGATTCCACCGACGAGTCCGGCAAGTTCGTCGTCCGTGGCGCCGAAGTCCGAGCCGTAACCATGTTCGAGGTGGATCCGCGGCAGGATGCTGGGGTCAATCCTGCTGAAATGCGCCGGGTGGATCGGCAGTCTCTGCTCGTTCGGTTTCCGCGAACGGGCCAGGACGCCCAGCGAAAGCGATTGCGCCTCAGCGCTTCTTGTCATGGAACAGGGATTGGGCGGCGGATTCCTTTGCCGCGGACTTCTGGTTCTTGGCGGCGCGCTTCTCTTTCAGGGATTTTCCGGACTTCTTGGACATGGCTTGTCGAGGAGACTTATCAGACATCGCTCGCCCCTTGATCGTGGGGGCCTGGGTGGTCCCGATTCGTTGACCTTACCCCTGAGGCTTCGGCTCGCTGGAATGCCCGTGACGTGGACCATCGACGTGGGCAAACCACGGCGGCGCACGGCGTGGCGCAGCGTAGACTGGGCATACGCCGACGCACCGTCGTCTTTTCGAATATCGGCCGGTGGTCCGCACTCGCTCCGGGTTTTCGCAACAGCCCACACGCCCCGCCGCACGGCCGGATCAGCAGGACATCCAATGGCTATTGCCGACATCGCTGCGTACACGCATCTGAGCCGGACCGATATCGAGGCCCTCGGGTACGAACTGGACGCCATTCGTTGCGACATCGAGGAGTCACTCGGCGAAAGAGACGCCGCCTACATCCGGCGCACCATCAACTTCCAGCGGATGCTCGACGTTGGCGCGCGGTTGCTGATCGGCGGCAGCCGGACCCGCGTCGGCTGGGTGTTGGGCACCGCGGCGCTCGCATTCGCGAAAAGTGTCGAGAACATGGAGATCAGCCACAATGTCCTGCACGGCCAATGGGATTGGATGAACGATCCCGAGATTCACTCGAGCACGTGGGATTGGGACATGGTCGGGGTCACCTCGCAGTGGAAGTTCGCACACAACTACCGCCACCACGTGTTCAGCAACGTGCTCGGCATGGATGACGATCTCGGCTTCGGCGTGATGCGGGTGACTCGAGATCAAGAGTGGAAACCACAGTATCTGCTGCAGGCACTACAGAACTTGTTGCTGGCTGCGACATTCGAGTGGGGTATCGCGCTGCACGACGTCGACTTCGAGCGGACTCGGGCGGGGACAGCGGCCGAAAAGGGTGTGCAGACAAGGGCGCTGATCGGAAAGGTCACCCGCCAGGCAGTCAAGGACTACTTGCTCTTTCCGGCGCTGAGCCGATCTCGTTGGCGCAGAACCTTGGCGGCGAACGCGACGGCGAACCTTCTGCGCAACCTGTGGGCGTACGTGGTGATTTTCTGCGGACACTTCCCCGACGGCGCGGAGAAGTTCACCCAAGACGTACTCGAACACGAAACCCGGCCGGAGTGGTACCTGCGACAAATGCTGGGTGCGGCGAACTTCGAGGCCGGCCCACTGCTGGCGTTCTCGAGTGGCAACCTGTGCTACCAGATCGAGCACCACCTGTTCCCCGACCTGCCGAGTAACCGGTACGCGCAGATCGCCGTGCGCGTTCGGGAACTTTGCGACAAGTACGATCTGCCCTACACCAGCGGTTCACTTGTGCACCAGTACTTTTCAACGCTACGAACCATCAACAGACTGGCGCTTCCCGACCGGTCCTAGCGGCTCGCTGATAGCAGGTTGGCCAATGCTGCATCGACGGTGTCGGCAGCGGGCAGCGACCCGATGGAGTCGCAGATTCGCAGCAGTCGGTAGACAGCGGCACTAGGCACCACCGCCCATCTCGTTCCGGTGCGCGCACAGCAAACCGAGACCCGGTGCAGCGCCGGGAACCCCTCGGTGCCGAAGAAGTCCAGACCGCTGAGATCGAGGATCAGTCCGCGGCACGGCGCCGCTCTCCCGACCGCGTACGAGGTGAGGGTGTTCGCGTTGGTCCCGTCGATTTCGCCGTGAGCGCTGACAATTGCCACCGACGACGTCGTCCATCGAGTGTCGAAATGCGCCGCGTGACGCTGGGTGAGTGATCGGGGTTTGGTGGAACGAACAATCGATTCAGTCATGGTGATCCCGGCGGGCAGACGATCACCGGTGTGTGAGGGCTCGGAGCAGCGCTCCTTGAGTTCAGCGGCGGACAGCCGAACCCATCCCGGACCAGCTGAGGTTCTCAGCACCCATGACGCTACACCTTTGTAGTGGTTCAAAGGTGACATCCGGCGGCGGGCCAAAATCAGGCACCTGCCAGGCAAAACGCATTATTCTAGGAGATACGTGGCAGGTCGCCCCAATGCACGTGGGGCGCCGCCGAGGCTGTAAGCGCAGGTGCCGACGATGGCGGAGTTGACTGCAGGCGATGACGGTTCGCCGCCATCGGGGCGGATCAGTGCCGACGAAGCCGATTTACAAGCTGGCATCGGCAACCTCGCGGGTCTGGTTGCGGACAGTCTCGGGTTGCCTGAGCTGTTGGCTGAGGTGGCCGCGTTCGCAGTGGGCGCCATCCCCGGCGCCGACGGCGCTGGAGTGACGTTGTTGCGGATTGACCGGCCGGACAACATGGTGGCGGCGTTGGCGGCCAGCGCTCCGTTTGTCGCCGAGATCGACGAAATCCAATACGTGACCCTCCACGAGGGGCCGTGCATCACGGCGGCCCTGGAACGCCGCACAGTGCGTTCCGGCTCGTTGGGCGGGGAGAAGATGTGGCCGCGGTTCGGTCCGCGCGTGGGCAGGCTGGGTGTGCACAGTGCGCTGTCGCTGCCACTGCTGCTGCCGGATCAGGTGGTCGGGGCGATCAACGTATACGCCCGCGGCAAAGACGTCTTCGATGACCATGCGGCCGAGCTCGGCGAATTGTTCGCCAAACCGGCTGCGGTCGCCGTGCACAACGCACAGATCCTCGCCGACGCGTTCTCTCTCACCGCCCGATTGCAGACGGCGCTGTCGACACGCCCGGTGATCGATCAAGCGATCGGCCTCATCCGGGGACGTACCGGGCGCAGCGTCGAGGACGCATTCGCCCACCTGCGGGAGATAAGCCAAGCTGAGCACCGCAAGTTGGCTGATGTGGCTGAACAACTCGTCGACGAGGCCGTGCGCCGCGCCCGCGCCCGACACAAACCGACCGAGTAGGTCAACCGGCGAGGTCTTCTTGACGCCGAAGCCGCAGCGCATCCTCGTCCGCCCGATTGCGGATCGTCGCGCCTACGCCATGGCGCTGTTGGAGGTCGTCTCAATCCTTGGACACCCGGCGTCGTCGTCACTAGGCTGGGGATACGCCGACGCGCTGCCGTCCTCTTTTCGATTTCGGCCGGTGATCCGCAAGCACTCGGGTTGGCACAACAGCCCTTCCTAGCCGGACCGGATCGACAGGACATCCATTGGCAATCGCCGACATCGCTGCGTACGCGCATCTGACTCAAACGGACATCGAGGCCCTCGGCAGCGAACTCGATGCCATTCGGTGTGACATCGAGGAGTCGCTCGGTGAGCGGGACGCCGCCTACATCCGGCGGACCATCAGGTTCCAAAGGCTGCTGGAGGTCGCGTCGCGCCTGCTCATCGGTTGCACCAGATCGCGAGCCGGCTGGGCCATCGGGACCACGTCGCTGGCCTTCGCGAAATGCGTCGAGAACATGGAGATCGGCCACAACGTCAGCCACGGCCAATGGGACTGGATGAACGATCCCGAAATTCACTCCAGCACGTGGGAGTGGGACATGGTGGCCGTCTCGTCGCAGTGGAGGTATTCGCACAACTACCGCCACCATGTGTTCAGCAACGTCGTCGGCGTGGACGATGATCTCGGCTTCGGCGTGATACGGGTGACTCGCGACGAGCCGTGGCGACTCGAGCATCTGTTCCAGCCGCTTCGGAACCTGTTGCTGGCGAGCATTTTCGAGTGGGGTATTGCTCTTCACGGCGTTCACTCGGAGCGGGATCGGCTGACGCCGGATGCCAGCAAGGTGGCCCGAGCGCGGCGGACGCTGGTCGAAAAGATTGCGCGCCAGACGTTTAAGGACTATGTGGTCTTCCCGGCGCTGAGCCTGTCACGCTGGCGCAGAACACTCGGCGCAAATGTGGTCGCAAACCTTCTGCGTAACCTCTGGACATACGTGGTGATCTTCTGCGGCCACTTCCCCGACGGTGCCGAGAAGTTCAGTGCCGACGTGCTCGAGCATGAAAGTCGAGGCGATTGGTACCTGCGACAGATGTTGGGTGCCGCGAACTTCAAAGCCGGTCCGCTGCTGGCGTTTTCGACCGGCAACCTGTGCTACCAGATCGAGCACCACCTGTTCCCCGACCTGCCGAGCAACCGCTACGCGCAGATCGCCGTGCGGGTTCGGGAGCTGTGCGACAAATACGACCTGCCCTACACGAGCGGTTCGCTTGTGCGCCAGTATCTTCTGACGCTGCGCACCATCCATAAACTGGCTCTTCCCGACAGCCTGTTGACGGCCACGGTCGACGACGCGCCGGAGACTGCGTCGGAGCGGATGTTCGATGCGGCAGCGTCGGCTGTCGGATCGGGTGGCCCGAAATTCGGGCTTCGAACGGCGTTGCAGGCGCGGGCACGTCGTCGCAAGCGGGTGTCCGAATTCCGGTGACGGGCAACGGCGTACTGTCATGAGTATCGGGTAGCTCGGTTGCGAGCGAACATGCTCGACTAAAAAGGAAAATCTGATGGCTTCGCCAACAATGCTCCGCACGCCCTACGACATCCGCGTCGACATCGTCAAGGACGCCATCCTGGCTCACTCCAAGATGGATGACCAGGAAGCGGGCGAACTCGCGGTGCACGTCCTGCAGGTGCTGAATTCAATCCCGGAAAAGGTGCGCTGAGTCCACGGCGCTGGAGCACCACGTTGCTCATGGCTCCCACGTTATGTTCAACGACCGGGGCGCTAGGTTGGCTGGGTGACGGACGAGAGGCTGGACGGCCTGGTTAGGGGCGTTGCGAGCGCCCCGCTCACGTTCGGGTGGCTGCTCATCCTCTTCCTCACGACCCGGATCCAGCGGTCGGCGGGGCGACGGGGGTCGAAGCGGATCCAGCGCAGGCATTCGACCAACTTGCGTCGGCTGAGCAGCGAACCGTCGCGGGTATTGGCGGCGAGCCTGTTCTGGCTCGACGGCCGCATGTGGTGGCCGTACGTGCCGATGTTCGTCGGGGTCATCGCACCGGGTGAGCTACTTCGTCCTCGGTGTGGCGGGCGCGCTGACGGGATACGTTCGACCGCCGATGAGGTCACGCAGCCAGCTGGTGGCGGTCACCGCGCTGACAGGTAATGCGGTACTGCGGCCGACGTTCACGGAGGTGGGTCACCTGACGGCCTTCGTCGTCGGGCTCGCAGCAACCCCGGTGGTGCCGGATCGCGATGAAATGCCGTACCCGCGGGCCGATGGCGAGAGAAGGATGGCCTCATGACGTTCGCGCCCGGCATCACGGGACTGCTGGTGATCGACCCGTACAACGACTTCATCTCCGAGGGCGGCAAGGTGTGGGACCGCCTGAAGGGTGTCGCCGAAGCCAACGGCTGCATTCGCCACATGAAGCAGGTGCTCGACACCGCGCGGCAGGCGGACATCCGCGTGTTCTACGCGCTGCACCGCCGGTACCGTCCCGGCGACTACGAAACCTGGAAGTACATCGCGCCGATTCAGAAGGCGGCGTGGGACCGCAGGACGTTCGAGTTCGGCACGTGGGGCGGCGAGCTGCGCGAGGAGTTCCAGCCAGAGCCGGGCGACATCGTTGCTCAAGAGCATTGGTGCTCAAGCGGTTTCGCCAACACCGATCTGGACCTGCTGCTGAAGAAGCACGGTATCCACGAGCTGATCGTCATCGGTCTGATCGCGCACTCCTGCGTCGAGGCCACCGTGCGCTACGGCGCCGAGCTCGGCTATCAGGTCACGGTGGTGAAGGACGCGACGACGAGCTATTCCGACGACCACATGCACGCCGCGCTGGAGGTGAACCTGCCGAACTACGCGGCCGTCGTGTCCACAGACGAGGTGCTCGAAGCGATCCGCGCAGGCCGATGAACAGCAGGACGCGGCGGTTCCTCGAGTCGATTCGCAAGGAGATCCCCGAGGCGGTCGAGGGGCAGGACCACGACGATGCCGAGGTCGCCGCGATGCTGCGTGAGCTGGGGATCGCGCTGATCGAGTGCGAACAGCCAGCGCAGCTCGTCAGGGGGCGGCTGTTGGCGATCGCCAAGCAGTACACCCACGAGACTGTGCGGGTCGTGGTGCTGCCGACGGCGCTGGTGGTCCAGGTCGGCAACATCGCGTACGAGGTCGAGACGGTCGTTAACCCGACGACGCAGCTGAACCTCGCGGGCCGGATCGACGCGATCGCCGAGCTCGCCGAGGTCGGTGCCATCACTCCGGCCGACGCGGCGCGGGAAGCCGCCGTCGCGCGCACCATGAAGCCGCGGTTCGGGCCCGTCACCACGGTGATCGGCTACGTCATCACCACACTCGGCTTCGGTATGGTGATCAACCCGACGTGGGCGTCGCTGTGGGGCTACGTGTTCCTCGGCGCGGTCGTCGGCGTCATCGTCATCATGGGGCGGCCGTTTCCGACGCTCAACGCGATACTGCCGACGTTGGCCGCGATGGTCGTCACGATGCTGGCGACCTGGTTCGTCGCGGACGCGGCCAACGATGGGCTGCTGCGGGTGATCAGCCCGCCTCTTGTGGCGATCCTGCCGGGTCTGGCGTTGACGATCGCTTCGATGGAGCTGGCGAGCGCGCAGATCATCAGCGGCGCCAGCCGGCTGATTTACGGTGTGACACAACTGATGTTGCTCGTGTTCGGTGTCGGGCTGGGCATCCATGTCGCAGGCCGGGTCGCGCCGGAGCCGCCGTCGCCGCAGATGGGTGGGTGGTCGCTCTACGTCGCCGTCGTCGTGATCGCGATCGGCCTGTACATCTATCTGTCGGCGCCCAAGGGCTCGCTGCTGTGGCTGATGCTGGCGGTCGGTGTGGCGCTGGTGGGGCAGAAGGTGGGTGGCCTGTTCCTGTCGCCGACGCACTCCGGCGCCGTCGGCGCGTTCCTGGTCGTGCCGTTCGCGATGCTGGGGGCGAGGATCAAGACGTCACCGCCCGCCATCGTGATGATGTTGGCGGCGTTCTGGGCGCTGGTGCCGGGCGCGTTGAGCTTTCAAGAGCTCGGTCAGGCCGTCGCGGGCAGCGGCAACGACATCGCGACGCTCGGGGTGACCGTTGCCGCAATCTTCTCCATTGCCCTCGGCACGCTGATCGGCTGGAGTGTCCTCGAGACGATCAGGACCCGCCTCCGGCGTTGACCCGTTCGCCCGCTGTCGTAGACAACTTCTCGATAGTGTCGCCTGCGTGGACTTCGAGCTCGACGACGAGCAGCGTGCCTGGGTCGCCGAGGTACGGCAGTTCCTCGCGGAGAACGTCACCCCCGCGCTGAAGGCCGAGATGGCCGAGCACGGCCTCGAGTACCAGGGCGGCGAGCTCACCGCCTTCCGCCGCAGGATCGGCGAGAAGGGCTGGTTCGGCCTGAACTGGCCCAAGGAGTACGGCGGCCTCGGGCTCACGGCGATGCATCAGCATCTCCTGATGAGCGAGTTCGAGTACGCCCGCGTGCCCGGCCCCGACCTCACGGTGACCTCGATCGCGCCGATGATCATGCGGCACGGCACCGAGCAGAACAAGAAGGAGTTCCTGCCCGGCATCGCACGGGGCGAGATCGTCTTCGCGCTCGGCTATTCCGAGCCCAACGCAGGCACCGACCTGGCCAGCCTGCGCACCCGCGCGGTCCGCGACGGCGACGAATGGGTGATCAACGGGTCGAAGATCTGGAACAGCGGAGCGCAGCGGTCCACCCACGAATGGCTCTGTGTGCGAACCGATCCCGATGCCCGCGCGACACCGGGGCATCTCGGTGATCGCGGTGCCGGTGGACACTCCCGGCATCGAGATCCATCCGCTGATCGCATGGTCGGGATACCGCACCAACGAGACGTTCTTCAATGATGTCCGCGTGCCGGTGACCAACCTGATCGGTGAGGTCAACGCCGGGTGGACGTATATCACCGGTGCGCTGGACCTCGAGCGCGGCGCGTTGACGAACGCGGGGGACCTGCGGCGCGCGCTCGACGACCTGATCGCCATGGCGGGTTCGCCGGACCCGGTCTTTCGCCGTCGCCTCGCGCAGGCCGAGGCCGACGTCGAGGTCGCCAAGTTGATGGGCTACGAGGCGGCGTCTCTGCTCGACAGCGGCCGCATTCCCAGCATCGAGGTCAGCGTCGAGAAGATCTTCACCAGCGAGCTGCGGCAGCGCATCGCCGACCTTGCCATCGATCTGCTCGGGCCCGACGGGCTCCGTGTCGGCAACTTCTTCGAGCGGCTGTATCGGGTGTCGCCGCTGATGCGCTTCGGTGGTGGCACCAACGAAGTGCTGCGCGACGTCATCGCCCAGCGTGGTCACAAGATGCCGTCGTACGGTCGGTGACGTTATGCGAGTAATTCCTTCTCAGGACGAGCGCGATCTGGCCGCGATGTGCCGCAGCGTGCTGGCCGCCGAGCTCGAGCCGGATGGTTTGTGGAAAGCGCTGGCGGACGCGGGCGTGCTCGGTCTGGCCATCGACGGCAGCCTCACCGACATCGGTGTCTTCTGCGTCGAGGCGGGAAGAGCACTGTGTCCCAGGGCTGTTCAAAGCACGCTCTACGCGACGTTGGCCGTTGAGTGGCTCGGCGTGGATCCGGGCTGGCTGCCCCGGCTGACTTCTGGCGAGGCGCGCGCGACCACGGCGCTGTTCAACCCGCGGGATGCGTCCGACGTGGCTCCGCGATTGCAGGCTCGACGCGACGGGGACCGCTGGCGGGTGAGCGGAGTGGTCGACTTCGTCGCCGATGCGGATGTCGCCGACGTCATCGTCGGCAGCGCGGACGACGACGGCCGTCCGGTTGCGTTCGCCTGCGACACCTCGGCGCTCGGTGTGGAGCCCGTGCCGATGATGGGCGGGCATCCGGCCTTCACGGTGCGCTTCGACGACGTGGTGGTCGACGCGGCCGCCGTCGACGACGAGCAGTTGCGGCGAACGGCCAATGCCCTTGTGGCACTGGACTGTCTGGACCTGGTAGGCCTCGGCGAGGCGGTGATCGACCGCACGGTCGACTACACGACGATGCGCGAGCAGTTCGGCAGGCCCATCGCGTCGTTTCAGGCCGCGCAACACCTGGTCGCCGACATGCACATCGCGCTGTCTGCGGCCCGGCTCGCCGCGCAGTCGGCTGTCTTCTGGATCGGACAGGGCCGCACGGCGACGCGGGAGACTGCCGTCGCCCGGATGCGCGCCGCCGAGGTCAAGAAGATCACGCTCGACGCGCACCAGCTGCACGGCGGCATGGGCTACGTCGTCGACACCGGCCTGCACAAGTTCTCCGAGCGCGCCCGCATACTGTCGACGCTCGGCGGCGGCGCCGACATCGCCGCGAAATGGCTTGAGGGCGAGATGAACTGGGAGCCCGCGCGATGACTGCCGGCAGCCTCATCGACCCGGAGTCGGCCGAGAAGATCGGCCAGGTCGTCGCGGTTGCGACGGGCGAGGTGTACCGACGGGACTGGCAGCGCTGGGCCGCCGCCGTCGGCGACCACAACCCGCTGTGGTTCGAGCCCGCCTACGCGCGGGAGCATGGCTACCGCGACATCGTCTGCCCGCCGCTGTACCTGCAGTACGCGATCCTCGGCGTGGCGGCGCTCGGCGATCTGCGGCCGGACGGCTCGTCGGGTGCCGTGACGGGCAGCATGGCGTTCCCGCGCGCACCGCGGCGGATGGCGGGCGGTGAGAGCACGACGTTCCACCTGCCCGCGTATCACGGCGACGAGGTCGAGATGACACGCACCGTCGACTCGATAGTCGAAAAGGAAGGCCGGTCAGGAAGATTCGTGCTGGTGACCTGGCGCGCCGAGTACCGCAACCAGCACCGCGAGCTGCTCGCCGAAGCGACGACGTCGATGATCGCCAGGCCCGCATGACCTCACCACCTCCCGCGAGCAGACGCGAAACCCCCCAAAAAGCGCCGGAAATGGGGGTTTTCGCGTCTGCTCGCGAGGAAACGCAGGTGTACTACGAGGACGTCGACACCGGGGATGCGATCCCGATCGCTGACGGTCGCCGTCGACGAGACGCAGATGTTCTTCTTCAGCGCCGCCACCTACAACGGGCACCGCATCCACTACGACAAGGAATGGGCGCGCGATCGCGAGGGCTACGACAACGTGCTGGTGCAGGGCCCGTTGCAGGCGGCGCTGCTGTCGCGGGCGCTGACCGACTGGATCGGCGGCGACGGGCGGCTGGTGGCGTTCTCGGTGCAGAACCGCGCGATCGCACTGCCCGGGCAGGAGCTGACCTTCGGCGGCGTCGTCACGGGCAAGCGCGGCGACGGCCTCGTCGACCTCGACATCTTCTGCAAACGCGGCGACGACGTGTTGATGCCGGGCACCGCGACCGTCGCCCTTCCGCGGCGGGGTGCGCAGTGACGGGCCTGCGCGGCGAAGCCGCGATCGTCGGCATCGCGGAGCTGCCCGCCGAGAAGCGCCAGAGCGCCCCGCCGTCGTTCACACTCGACCAGTACGCGCGCTTGGCGAAGATGGTCATCGAGGATGCGGGCGTCGATCCCGCAGTGGTGAACGGGCTTTCGACGCATGGCATCGCCGAGTCGAACATGTTCGCACCCGCGACGCTGTCGGAGTACCTCGGCCTGCCGCTGGACTTCGGCGACCGCGTCGACCTCGGCGGTGCGACCGCGGCCGGCATGGTGTGGCGGGCGGCCGCTGCCGTCGAACTGGGCCAGTGCGAGGCCGTGCTCGTCGTCATGCCCGGCTCGACGGAGGTTCCCCGGTCGGAGACGAAGCCCGCGCCGGGCACTCAGCTGGTACGGGGCGTCGAGCAACAACTACGGCTCCCCGCAGGCCGAGTTCGAGATCCCGTACGGCAACGTCGGGCAGAACGGCCCGTACGCGCAGATCGCACAGAGGTACGCGCACGAATTCGGCTACGACGCAGCGGCGTTGGCGCGGATCGCGGTGCACCAGCGCGAGAACGCGTGCGCCCATCCCGGCGCGGTGTTCCACGGCAAGCCGATCACCGTCGACGACGTGCTGAACAGCCCGGTGATCGCCGACCCGATCCACATGCTCGAGACGGTCATGCGCGTGCAGGGCGGCGCGGGTGTGTTGATCGCGAACGCCGATGTCGCGCGCAGCGCTCGTCATCGCCCTGTGTGGATCAAGGGCTTCGGCGAGCACATCCGGTTCAAGACACCGACGTACTCCGACGACCTCATCCGACACGCCGATCGCCCGCGCAGCGGAACGGGCGTTCGCGATGGCGGGGCTGCAACGTGCAGAGGTCGACATGGCGTCGATCTACGACTGCTACACGATCACGGTGTTGATGACGCTGGAGGACGCGGGCTTCTGCGGCAAGGGCGAGGGCATGGCGTGGCTGACGGAGCACGACCTGACGTTCCGCGGCGACTTCCCGGTGAACACCGCGGGCGGGCAATTGTCGTTCGGGCAGGCAGGCATGGCAGGCGGCATGCACCATGTCGTCGACGGCGCCCGCCAGGTGATGGGCCGCTCGGGGGATGCTCAGATTGCTGACTGCAACATCGCCTTTGTCACGGGCAACGGCGGCATCATGAGCGAGCAGGTCGCGCTGATACTGGGTGGTGACTGAGTGACAATGCCGCTTCCGGAGCCGACGCCGGTATCGCAGCCGTTCTGGGATGCGTTGCGCGAGCATCGGATTCTCATCCAGTACTCGCCGTCGACGAAGCAGTATGTGTTCTACCCGCGGACGCTGGCGCCGGGAACGCTGGCCGACGACCTGGAGTGGCGCGAGATCGACGGCGCCGGCTCGCTGTACACCTATACGGTCGCGCGACGGCCGACGGGTCCGCCGTGGGCGGAGAAGCTGCCGCAGCTGCTGGCCGTCGTCGAATGGGACGTCGGCCCGCGGGTCAGCACCGAACTCGTCGACGTCGAACCTGACGACATCAGGATCGGAATGCGGGTGACGCCCGTGTTCTGCGATGTGCCCGATGCGGGAATCACGCTGCTGCGCTACCGGCCTGCCACGGAGCGAGGCTTGTCCGAGCGACCAGGCAACCATGTTTGAGACAGTCCAACAGCTGCTGCGATCGCGGATGGACGACGACGGCATCGCGATGCTGCACGAGGACCGGACGTGGACATGGCGCGAGCACCTGACCGAAGCTGCGGCGGAAGCATCGGCCCTGATCGCGCTCGCCGACCCGTCGCGCCCCATGCATGTCGGTGCGCTGCTGGGCAATTCGCCGGCGATGCTTCGGTCGATGGCCGCGGCCGCGCTTGGTGGGTACGTGCTGTGCGGGATCAACACCACGCGACGCGGCGACGGCCTCGCTGCCGACATCAGGCGGTCGGACTGCCAGCTGGTGCTCGTCGACGCTGAGCACATGCCGCTGCTCGACGGTCTCGACCTCGGCGGTGCGACGGTGCTCGACGTCGACGGGCCCGCCTACCGCGACGCGGTCGCCGAGGCGAAACCGCTTGAGCCGCATCGGGAAGCCGAAGGCGTCGACCCCGTCGTCATGCTGTTCACGTCGGGCACAAGCGGCGACCCGAAGGCCGTGCGGTTCGCCCACGCGATGGCGGTGTTGTGCGGCGCCAGCCTGGCCGACCGGTTCGAGCTCACCGCCGACGATGTCTGCTACCTGTCGATGCCGCTGTTCCACTCGAACGGCGTTGCGGCGGGCTGGGCGGTGGCGCTGGCGTGCGGGGCGACGATGGTGCCCGCGAAGTTCTCGCCGTCGCGGTTCCTCCCCGACATCCGCCGCTACGGCGCGACGTACATGAACTACGTCGGCAAGCCGCTGGCGCTGGTGCTGGGTACACCCGAGAAGCCCGACGACGCCGACAACACGCTACGGGCGGCGTTCGGCAACGAGGCCACCGAGCGCGACGTCGACGAGTTCGCGCGGCGATTCGGCTGCAAGGTCGTCGACAGCTTCGGCTCGAGCGAGTTCGCCGTCGTCGTCATGCGCGAAGACGGCTGTCCGCCGGGATCGATCGGCAAGGGATACCCGGGAGTCAGCATCTACCACGCGGACACCGTGACCGAGTGCGCGCCAGCGGTTTTCGATGAGCACGGCGCGCTGGCTCAACTTCGACGAGGCGGTCGGCGAGCTGGTCAACACCTACGGCGTCGGCGGCTTCACGGGCTACTACAACGACCCCGCCGCCACCGAGGAGCGGATGCGGCACGGCATGTACTGGTCGGGCGACCTGGCCTACCGCGACGCCGACGGCTGGATCTATCTGGCCGGCCGCACCGCCGACTGGATGAGGGTCGACGGGGAGAACCTGGCGGCGGGTCCGATCGAGCGGATCCTGCAGCGGCTACCGGAGATCAACCACGTCGCCGTGTACGCCGTGCCAGACGAGCGCGTCGGTGACCAGGTGATGGCGGCCGTCGTCCTCAACGATGGAGCGTCGTTGTCGCCCGAGCGGTTCGAGGACTTCCTCGCATCACAGCCCGACCTGTCGCCGAAGGCTTGGCCGAGATATGTCCGCCTGAACGACGCACTGCCGCAGACCGCCACCAACAAGATCCTCAAGCGCGCGCTGATCCAGGAGGGCGTGACGGCAGGCGTCGGCGTGCTGTGGGCGCGGGAGGCACGCGGACGCCACTTCACCGTCGAAGGACCATGACGCGTACTGCCCGCCTCTGAGCGACAAAGTCGCTCGTGATTAGACCGGCTGAGTTTCAGCGACAATGTCGCTCGAAGGCGGGCAGTTCGCATAATCCTCGCCAACGCGGTAAGACGGCGCTATGACCGTTCCATTGCCACCAGAGGGCTTTTATCCGCTTCCGAGCGCGCTGCCCGTACAGGTCGCCCCGGCCCGCGCCTTCGTGCCGCAGCCGAAGGACGACCCGTTCTACACCTACTCCGGCAGCACACCGCTCGAACAGATTCCGCCGGGAAAGGTGCTTGCGACTCGCAGCATTCCCTACCACATCCTGGGCTTCCCAACCTTGCTCAAGACGACGCAGCTGCTGTACCGATCGACGAGCCAGACCGGCAAGCCGACCGCCAACGTCACATCCGTCATCCAGCCGCTGCACCAGCCCGATACGACGCGAATACTGTCGTATCAATCCGCCTACGACTCGCTGAACCGCAACGATCAGCCGTCGTATGCGATCAACGGCGGACTGACATTCGGCGGCCTCGTCCCCAGCGTCGAGCTCGCGGTATTCGGAGTCTTTCTCGCGCAGGGTTTCACGGTGATCGTGCCCGACACCGAAGGCCAGCGCGCCGACTTCGCCGCGGGCCCGGAGTACGGCAAGAACACGCTCGACTCTGTCCGCGCCGCGTTCAACGCACCGGCGGTCGAGACCGCGAGCGACGCGAAAGTCGCACTGCTCGGCTATTCCGGTGGTGCGATCGCCAGCGAATGGGCCGCCGAACTCGCTCCGACATACGCGCCGGATGTCAACGCCCACCTGATCGGCGCGGCCATCGGCGGGGTGCTGGTCCACCCGGCGCATAACCTGCACTACGTCGAGGACACGTACATCTGGGCGGGCGTGATGCCGATGGCGCTCATCGGGCTCGCGCGAGCTTTCGAGGTCGACTTCACGCCGTACCTCACTCCACGGGGCTCGGACCTCTACCGGAGCATGCAGAACTCGTCGATCGTGCATGTTCTTGGGCAGCGTCCGTATTGGCGGTTGAAGTGGACCGATGTCGTCATCCCGGACTACCCGACGCCGGAAAGCCTTCCCGTTTTCGTCAGGCTGGCCAACAAACTCATCATGGGCACGGGAGGTGCTCCGACGGTCCCGCTGTTCATTGGCCAGGGCGCCAACGGAATTCCGGAGGGAACTCCGGGCAACAAGCCGGGCATTGGCCGTGGTGACGGCGTGATGATCGCCGGCGACGTCCGCACGCTTGCACGCGACTATTGCACTGGCGGGACCGTCGTGTACTACGACCAGTACGACCTTCTCAGTCACACTTCGGCCGTTGGACTTTGGCTGATGAAGGCCATCGACTGGATCAACGACCGCTTCGCCGGAGAGCCTGCGCCGAACAACTGCTCGTCGATAGCGCCCGGCAAGCCGCTCGACCCGATTCCGTCTCCCTAGCGAGCAGCGAGGAAGCGTTGAACCGCATCGTAGGCGTGGCTCTGGATGGTCGGGTCGGCGAAGTCGGCGACGATGCCGGCCTGGTCGACGAGCGGGCCCGTCAACGTATTCGCGGCGCTCGCGTAGAACTTTCCGCTGTCGAGGTCGTCTGAGACCGTGGCGTCCACCAGTCGCCGAGCGCCCGCATCCAGGGGATGAGCGAGGCCGAGCCTGGGCAATACGTACGGCATAAGGATCCGATTCATCAGGGGCGTCGCCATTGTCCCCAAGTCTCTGAATACGTCGGTGCCCGCGGTGTTGCCCGGGCTGACAGTGACGAGCCGCAGCTGCGGGTTGCGACGCGCGAGCTCGGACATCCACAGCGCGCCCAGGTATTTGACTTGTCCGTACGCGCGAGATTTGTCGACCTTGCCTCCCGCGAAGAATGACCCGTCGATGACGCTGGTGAACTCGTCCTCCGAATGCTCGGCGAAGGTGGGCCGGGGGAGCCGTAGCTTCGGCACACCACGTGCGGCCTCACTTCCGACGAGAACGGCCGAGCCCGTCAGCGCATCCGCCGCGATGAGCTGTTCGAGGAGCGCCGCATGGCCGAGCACGTTCGACGCGAAGATCATTGGTGACCCCGTCGGGAGTCAGCGCCGTCGGCGTCGATCCGCCGGTTCCGCCCGCGTTCATGACGACTGCGCGTAGTGGTGTGTCGATCAAACCGATCGCCGCGCGGACGGAGCTGAGATCACTGGTGTCCAGCGGCACCGTCGTGAAGATCGACTTGCCGGTGGTGCGCTCGAGTTCGGCGCGGGCCGCCTCGGCCTTGGCCGGGTTTCGGCAGGCGAGGTAGACGGCGTCGAAGCTGCCGGATTCGGCGAACTGTCGAGCGACCTCTTTACCGATGCCGGAGTTGGCGCCGGTGATCAGCACTGAGGCATTGGGCGACGCGGGCATGCCCCACTATGGCAGGACTGGCCGACAAGGCGCGCGACGGTCCGGCCCCTGACTGTGCGCTTTCGTACGGCGCCGCGGCGGGTCGCGTACGAAACCGCACTCTCGGGTAGCACCCGCTCTACGACCAGTTGGGGCCAGCGCTCCAGGCGGGACGACCTCTCGTGAACCACGTCTTTGTCATGCGCGGCTCGTAACCAGCGCGTCTGCACATGTCGAGGAAGAAGTCGTCTATCCGGTTCGGCGAGATGATGTTGGCCTGGGCGTTGTACCACCGGCTGTGAAACAGCACGATGCGCCCGTCGTCGACCCGGGGGAACAGCACGCTGCTCACCATCGTGCCGAAGCCGGGTGGGGTGTCACGGTCAAAGATCACCATGCTCGGGTAGTTGTCGCCGTAGCGGACCTGGCTGGTATGCGTCCTGATATAGCGATAGTTGTTGAGGTCCAAGGGAATTTCGCGGCCGCCGCGGCCCAGGGTCACTGCGAGGGTCGGTGCGACGGTGCACGTTTGCGCCGCGCGGGTCGGGCGCAACAGGGAAAGAAGCGCAATGAGTGCCGGTGGCACGGTGTAGACGATGTTCATCGGAAACGGGAGCTGCAGGGTGCCGAGCGCGAAGACCACGCCGATGATTACCCCGATCCACCTGGCCGCCGACTTGAACTGCCAGAACCCCACGAGGTCCTCCCATGGCTGCTCCGGCGGCCTCGTGTACGGGTAGACCGGTGCCTGCGCTGGCGCCGCCGCCTGCTGGGGCTGTGCGGCCGCGATGTTCCTCATGCGATTTCGTCTGCTCCGGCTGACGAAGTACGCGATCGTGGGGACGACCGTCAGCCAGAGCACGACAACGAGAATGCTGAACACCTGCGGCTGCAGGCCAAAGGGCGGCGCATTCATCGGTATTCGACCCGCCAGTGCTTGATCCCGTTGATGAAGCTCGACCGCAGGCGTTCCGGTGCGGAGACGGGCGTGAGGTGGGGGATGTGGTCGGCGATCGCGTTGAACATCAGGTCGATGGTCATCCGCGCGAGGTTGGCGCCGACGCAGTAGTGCGCGCCCGTGCCGCCAAACCCGAGGTGCGGGTTGGGATCCCGCATGATGTCGAACGTGTAGGGGTCGTCGAAGACGTCCTCGTCGAAGTTCGCCGACCGGTAGAACAACACCAGCCGCTGGCCCTTCTTGATCTGCACGCCGCCGAGTTCGGTGTCGTCCAGCGCGGTGCGCTGGAACGCCGTGATCGGCGACGCCCAGCGGATGATCTCGTCGGCGGCGGTCTTCGGCCGCTGCGCCTTGAACAACTCCCACTGGTCGGGATAGTCGGCGAAGGCCATCATGCCCTGGGTGATCGAGTTTCGGGTCGTCTCGTTGCCTGCGACCGTCAGCGTGACGACGAACATCCCGAACTCGGCCTCGGTCAGCTGCCCGTCGGCTTCCGAGTCGATCAGCGTGCTGACGATGTCGTCGCCGGGTTCCTCGGCCTTGCGCTGCGCCAATTGCATGGCGTACCAGATCAACTCGCCGGTTGCGCCGAGTGAGTCGAATTCCGCGAACTCGGGGTCGTCGCCGCCGATCATCTGGTTCGTCCAGTCGAACAGCTTGTTGCGATCCTCCAGCGGAACTCCGAGAAGCCCGGCGATGGCCTGCAGCGGCAGCTCGCGCGCGACCTGAAGGACGAAGTCACCGGAGGTCTGGGTGGCGGCTTCGGCGGCGATGCGCTGCGCCCGGTCGCTCAGCTCGGCGCGCAGCCGCTCGACGGCGCGGGGCGTGAATCCGCGGGAGATGATCTTGCGCAGTCGGGTGTGCTCGGGGTCGTCCATCATGATCATGGACAGCTTGGAAGCCTTGATCTGTCCCTTGACGTCCACTGCCGGGTTGAAGTGGGGGACGACGGTCTTGGCCGCCGACGAGAACACGTCGCTGCGCAGCGACACCTCGCGCACGTCGCGATGCTTGCTGACGACCCAGAACCCGCCGTCGCCGTACCCGCCGACATCGGGCGGCTGCTCGTTCCACCAGATCGGCGCGGCACGGCGGACCTCGGCGAACTCCTCCGTCGGGAGGCGGTTGGCGTAGATGTCGGGATCGGTGAAATCGAAGCCGGGCGGCAGGTTGGGAGCGGTCATGTGGACCTCCTCGGGCTGGCTTTCGTGATGGTAGCCAGCGATCGTGCATTACGGTTGCCGATCATGGACGACGGCGTGCAGGAACTGATGCGTGCCATGAACGACACGTTTCCCGACCTCTCGACGATGACCGCCGAGGAGGCGCGGGCGGTGCTCGTCGGCAGGCGGCCGCCGATCGCGAACCTCGACGACGTGGCGAGTGCCGACGACCGCCTCATCTCGCGGCCCCGACGGCGACCTGCGGGTACGGATCTACCGCCCGCACGGCGACAGCGAGTCGCGCCCGGCGGTGGTGTTCGCGCACGGCGGCGGCTTCGTGCTGTGCGACCTGGACTCGCACGACGGCTTCTGCCGGGCGATGTCGCGGCGCACCGAGACGGTCGTCGTGTCGGTGGACTACCGGCTGGCGCCGGAGCATCGCGCGCCCGCGGCCGCCGAGGATGTGTTCGCGGCGTGGTGCTGGGTGATCGAGCACGCCGACGAGCTCGGCATCGACCCGTCGCGGGTGATGGTCGCCGGCGACAGCGCGGGCGGCAACCTGGCCGCCGTGACCGCGCTGATGTGCCGCGAACGGGGCGCGGCCATGCCCGTCGGGCAGCTGCTGATCTATCCCGTGATCGAGCCGTTCTTCGACACCGAGAGCTATCGCAAGTACTCGACGGGATACGTCAACACTCGCGACGCGATGCAGTACTACTGGCGGCAGTACCTCGACGACAAGATGCCGTCGCCGGAGTACCTGGTGGCGCCGGCACGCGCAGAGTCGCACGACGGCCTGCCGCCCGCGGTGGTCGTCACCGCCGGGTTCGACGTGCTGCAGAGCGAGGGCGTGTCGTATGCGCAGCGGCTGCGATCCGCGAATGTGCCTGTCGTGCATCGGGATTACCCGGGGTTGTTTCACGGGTTCCTGACGATCATGCCCTTCTCGGCGGGGTCGGCCGGGCGGCAGCTGCTGTGGTCCGACATGCGGCGGCTGTTCGCGACGGCAGTGAAGGCGTCGGTGTGAACACGGACGTGATTGTGGTCGGTGCCGGGTTCGCCGGGCTGTATGCGGTGCACCGCTGTCTGTCGGAGGGCCTGACGGTGCTGGGAATCGAGGCGGCGCCGAGCGTCGGCGGCACCTGGTACTGGAACCGGTATCCCGGTGCGCGCTGCGACGTCGAAAGTGTCGACTACTCCTACTCTTTCGACGAAGACCTGCAGAACGAGTGGACGTGGACGGAGCGGTTCGCGGCGCAACCCGAGATCCTCGCGTATCTCGACCATGTCGCCGACCGGTACGACCTGCGGCGGCACTACCGCTTCGACACCGAAGTGGTCGGTGCACGGTTCGACGCGGGCGAGTGGGTGGTGCAGACGTCGACGGGCGAGAGCCACCGCGGGCGGTTCCTGTTGTGCGCGACGGGCTGCCTGTCGGCGGTCAACCGGCCCGACATCCCGGGGCTCGACGAGTTCGCGGGGGAAGTGTACTTCACCGCGGCGTGGCCCCGCGACGATCCGGACTTGCGCGGCAAGAAGATCGGCATCATCGGCACGGGGTCGTCGGGCATCCAGGTGACGCCGATCCTCGCCGAGCAGGCCGAGTCGCTTGTGGTGTTCCAGCGATCGCCGAACTACACCATCCCGATGCCGAACTACCCCTGGTCGGAGGAGGACGTCGCGCGCATTAGACGGGAGTACCCGGAGCGCAGGCAACGCTCGGCGTACGCACCCGCGGGCACACCGCACGGCGCGTATCACAAGAACGCGCTCGAGACGGATCCCGAGGAACGGGACGAGGCGATGTGGCAGCGCTGGCGCGACGGCGGGGTGCTGTTCAGCAAGACGTTCCCGGACCAGACGTCGGTGCTGGAGGCCAACGACGTCGCGACGCGAGTTCGCGGAGGACCGCATTCGCGAGATCGTCGACGACCCCGCCGTCGCCGAGGACCTGATCCCCACCGACCACCCGATCGGGACGAAGCGCATCTGCACCGACGGTGGCTACTACGCGACGTTCAACCGCGACAACGTGCGGCTGGTGAACCTGCGCCGCGAGCCGATCGAGGCGATCACGCCGGACGGTGTGCGCACGGGCGAGGCGACGTACGCGTGCGATGTGCTGGTGTTCGCAACGGGTTTCGACGCGTTGACGGGTGCGATGACCCGCATCGACCCGGTGGGCCCGGACGGGCAGCGGCTCTCGGAGCTGTGGGCGGACGGGCCGGTCACGTTCCTTGGCGTGATGGTGCCGCGGCTGCCCAACTTGTTCAGCTTCAGCGGGCCTGGCAGCCCGTCGGTGCTGGCGAACATGGTGCTGCATGCGGAGGTACAGGTGGACTGGGCGGTTGGGCTGATCGTCGAGGCAAGGCGTCGGGGCCTCAACGAGGTCGAGCCGCGACGCGACGCCGCGCGGGCGTGGACGGCCCACGTGGCCGAGGCCGCCGAGCGCACGCTGTTCCCGAGGGCCGAGTCGTCGTGGTATCTCGGCTCGAACATCGACGGCAAGAAGCGCGTGTTCATGCCCTACATCGGCGGGTTCGGCAACTACCGCAGATCGCTGGACGATGTTGCGGCGCAGGGCTATCCGGGCCTCATCCTGACCACACGCTGAGCTGCCCGCCTCCGAGCGACAAAGTCGCTCATACCGTCGCGCCTTCAGTACTAGCGACAAAGTCGCTCGGAGGCGGGCACCTAGTCATGCGCCGTCTGTTGTCTCGACGCGATGAGCCGGGCCTGGGCGGTGACCGCTCGGTGCCGTGGTGCGAGCGTCAGCTCATCTGACGTTGCAGCCGCTGCCCATGTTGTGGCAGTGCCCGGCGCCACTGCATGTAGCGCAGCCGCAGCCGCAAGCGATCTTGGACTGGGGCTTCGGCCGAGAAACAGGTTGGACGTACTCAACATCATGATCGTCTCGACGGTCGCGTCGTGGCATGTTGACCCCCTAGGTCGCCGTGACTAGACGTTTCTGACGCTAGACCTGCAGGTCCGCCCGATGTCGGGAATCGGCAACCGAGATCAAGCTGTGGCGACCGGCTTGATCAGCCACAGCGCCAGGATGATCGCGACGACCGGCCCGACAGCCATGATCAGGCTCAGAGTGTGAATCGCGTCGACGGCGTTGTGCGGCGCCTGGTCGATGACCAGCCGCGCCTGCTCGGGGTTGACCAGATGCGCCTCGCGGCCGCCGTGCACGGTCTGCAACGCCTCACGTGTCTGGGTGCGGGTGATCCCTGACCGGGAAAGGTCGTGGGCGCTGTCGGTGAGGAAGAGGTTGATGCCGACCAGGGCGAAGAGGGCGGGCCCGAGCGAGTATCCGCCCTCGTTGACGGCGCTCTTGACGGCGGAAATGGAACCGCCGAGATCGTCTGGTGCGCTGCTCATCATGATCGTGGCCTGCGGCGTGGTGACGAGGGCGCCGCCGACGACGATGAGCGCCGTGGTGGCGAACACCACTGGTCGGGATGTGTCCAGGTCGAAGGTCCTCAGCACCACCAGGCCGGCGAGCATGAGGACGAGCCCCCCGACGAGCACGGTGCGTGCGCCGAACCGGTTCGCGGCCGGGCCTGCCGAGAACGCAGCCAGCGCCGCCATCGCGGTGGCAGGAATCAGCAGGAAGCCGAACAGCTCGTGGGATTCCTTGCGAATTGTCACCAGGTAGAAGGCCAGCAGGACCATCGACCCGCCGAGCACGATGTTGAACATCACCCCGGCCGTCACGGCCGCGTTGAATCGGCTCGAGCGGAAGACTCGCATGTCCAACGCCGGATCCTGCGTGCGAAGCTCCTGCATCACGAAGGCACACCCGGCCGCAAGGCCGACCGCGATGGACACGAGGCCGACGAGGTCGATGCCCGTCTCCATTCGTGAGGTGCCGAAGATCAGCCCGAGCAGCGCGACGGCGAACAGCACCAGGCCGGGCACATCCAGGCGGCGGTCGGCGCGCACCGTCTCGGGTACGAACCGCCACGCGACGACTAACCCCAATGCAGCGATGGCCGGCACGACGAAAAAGCATGCGCGCCAACCGATGGCGTGCGCCAGCGCGCCACCGAGTGCGGGCAGCGGAGTGGCGACGGCGTATCCCACGCCGAAGTACGCCGCGATCGCCGCGGCCCGCCGACCCGGCGGGAACACCGCGTTGGTGATCGCCAGCGACAGGCCGACAAGAAACGCCAGTGCCACCCCTGCGCCGGCGCGGGCGACGATCAACACCGCCGCGGTCGGCGCAGCGGCGGCCAGCGCGCTGAAGGCGATCGCGCCGGACAACCCGATCAAGTACATGCGTCGCATGCCGTAGAGGTCGCCCAACGCACCTGCGCTGAGCACGGCGGCCGCCAGCGTGAGAGTCGCCAGGCTGGCCACGAATGTCGAGGTACTTCCGGTGATGTGCAGGCCGCTGGAGACGACCTGCAGGTTGGCCGACAGGATCGTCGGGTCGCCGATTGAGATCGCATAGCCGAGGCCCATGGCGATGACCGTCATGACGGCAGCCAGGCCCGAGACGTATTGATGTTCCCTATCGGCACGAGCATCCGTCGGCACGCGGTGGATGCTACTGGCCGCGGGTCTGCAGGGTGCTTCGATTCCGTACAGCGGGTTCTCCAAACGCGACTGTCCCGGGTGGGCCGCGTCATACGCGATGGCGCTACTTGACGAGCAGTCAAGCACGCGGTGAAATCTGCGGAACATGTTGCAGTTCGGCCCAATTCGGTTTCGACGCATGGTGTGTGCGCCTAGCATCGGCACCTGGAACGGCTCAGTGGGCTCGACGCGAGTTTTCTCTATATCGAGAGTGGCACCCAGCCCTGCATGTCTGCTCGATCCTGGAGTTGGACACCTCCACGGTGCCGGGCGGCTACACCTTTGATCGGCTCCGCGACGAACTGGCCTTGAGAATCGCGGCCGTCCCCGAGTTCTGGGCAAAGCTGGCCGACAGCCAGCTCAATCTGGACTATCCGGTGTCTTACTTGGCGAGCAGGTCCTGGTAGAGCTCGAATGAGGCCTGCTCGACCGAGCCGCGCTGTAGCTTTCCGTTCCCGTCAACGGTCCAGACCGCGGTGCCGGTCATCGCGATCGGTTTATTGTTGGGTTCGGTGCCGAGGATGCCGTTGTTGGTCCCGGTCAGCACCCATCGGGACGTGACGCGGTTACCGTCCTCGTTCTGGAATGTCTCGATGGTGTCGACGTGCAGGCCGTTGACGTGGTCGAGGAACTCCTTGACCCAGTTCTTGACGTTGTTCCTGCCAGAGATTTCCTGGCCACCTGCCTCAATGACGACGTCGTCGGCCACGAACCGGTCGACGGCATCGGGTGCGTGGGCGTTCCAGACTTCGTCCCAGAACGCATTGACAATCTCCGTTGATCGCATGCTCGCACGATCCCACTCGCAGGCACCGCCCGCAGGTGTTCGGCCGCATGTGGGCCAGCAGTTTCAGCGGGGTTCAAACCCTGTCAATTTCGTTACCGCCGGCAATAAGATATCGATGTGCAGCGAATCGGCGCGAACGCGCGGTCGCGGCTGCGAGCTGGTTCATTGCGCACGACCGGTTGACAACACTGCGCAATCAGATCGGGACGTGATGGCCGTTGAGCCCTCGGTTCCGCCGGGGCGGCCGAGACAGCAGAACGATGCTGCACTGCTCGAAGCGGTGCGGGCGCACTGGCGTGAGGTGGTTCTCCGCGCACGACCGGTTGACAGCACCGCGCGACTAGATCTCGATGTTGACAAGACAGCGCGACTAGATCCGCGTAGGGCGGCCGTCAAGCCGTCGGTTCCGCCGCGGCGGCCGAGACAGCAGAGCGTGGTTCGCGGCGCACGCTCGGTTGGCAACACTGCGCGTCTTCGGCGGGCGGTCGTTAAGCCTTTCGTTCCGCCGCCTCGGCCGATACAGCAGCACCCTGCCGCACTGCGCGCAGCCGTGACTGTCGGCGAGGCAAATCTTTGGGGGCTCCGGGTGAAGCGGACCGCCGTGGCGTTCGCCGCCGTTCTCCTCTTCGTCGCGTTGGTGGTCTTCAGTGGGCAGCCCTTCGGGGCCGACGACCAACCAGCGCCGCAGCCGTCGGTGCCCTCAGCCAGCGAAGACGGGTCATCTGGCGCGACGGAACAACAGCAACCGGGAACGGTTTCACCCCCGGCGGCGAAACGCGAAGGCTCATCCGGCGGCGCACTGCCACCGGCCCAAGGAGTGCAAGCGATTCCGGGCGGCGCTGAGCCGCGCGTACAGCTCACGCCTGCCGAGCAGAGCGAGAATCGTCCGCCGTCGTGGCCGCAGCTCCTCCTCAACGGCGTGCTGGTGCTCTTGTCGCTAGGGTTGTTCACAGTCTCCGGCACCACCCTGTGGTGGATGCTGCATGCGTGGCGCAGTCCGGACACGTTGGCAGCAACGGGTTTTCGGCGTCGATCAGCTGGTGCGCCTTGGTCGTTTTCATTGCTGTTACCGGCTCGCCACGAACAGGACGTCCTCGGGGACACGATCGACGCGCTGGCTCGGCTCGACCACCCCAATTACGAGGTGATCGTGATCATCGGTCACGACGACCCGGGGACAGAATTTGTGGCGCGTGAGTCGGCGGCGCGCCACCGCAGGATCGTCAAGGTGGTCATGGACCACAACGTGCCGAAGAACAAACCGAAGGCGCTCAACACGGCGCTGCCCTTATGTCGGGGCGACATCGTCGGTGTGTTTGACGCCGAGGATGAGGTGCATCCGGGGCTACTGCGCCTGGTCGAAGCGCGTTTCGAGGAATCCGGCGCAGATGTCGTTCAGGCGGGCGTGCAGTTGATGAACGTCCAGACGAATTGGTGGTCGGTGCGCAACTGCCTCGAGTATTACTTCTGGTTCCGCTCCCGCCTGCATTTCCACGCGGACAAACGGTTCATTCCTCTTGGCGGCAACACCGTGTTCACCCGCACGGAGCTGCTGCGGGAAGTGGGCGGCTGGGATCCCGATTGTCTGGCCGAGGACTGCGAGATCGGCGTGCGGTTGTCCGCCAGGGGTGCGGTCGTGGCCGTCGCCTACGATCCGCAAGCGGTGACTCGGGAAGAGACCCCCGGCTCGATCCGTGCCCTCGTGAAGCAGCGCACGCGTTGGGATCAAGGATTTCTGCAGGTACTCCGAAAGGGCGAGTGGCGCAAGCTGCCTAGCCGCAGACAGCGCTGGTTGGCCCGTTATACCTTGGCGATGCCCTTGCTGCAGGCGGCAACGGGTGTGTTGATTCCACTGTCGTTGGCGTCGATGTTCCTGCTGAAGGTTCCGGTGCCGACGGCGTTGGTGACGTTTTTGCCGCTGGCGCCGACGCTCGTCACGATGGCGGTCGAGTCTGCGGCACTCGGGGAGTTCGGACGGGAGTTCGGCATCCGAATACGTTTCCGTGATCAGTTACGACTATTGCTGGGCACGTTCCCATACCAGCTGCTACTCGCGGCCGCCGCGGTGCGGTCGGTGTGGCGTGAGAGCCGCGGGCACGGAGGCTGGGAGAAGACCACTCACACCAACGCCCACCGCACCACCACACCCAAGCGGCCGGTTCCGGTATGACCACGCGGCTGGACTTCGGTGTTGACGACACTGCGCGGCTAGGTCCGGATAGGGGGGCCGTTACGCAGCCGGTTCCGCCGCGGCGGCCGAGTCAGCAGAACGAGGCTTCACTGCACGAAGCGGTGCGGGCGCGCTGGCGTGAGGTAGTTCGCCGCGCAAGACCGGTCGACAACACTGCGCGACTGGATCTGGGCGTTGCGCAGACCGCGCGACTGGATCTGGGTGTTGACCGAACTGCGCGACTGGATCTGGGTGTTGACCGAACTGCGCGACTGGATCTGGGCGTTGCGCAGACCGCGCGACTGGATCTGGTTTCGCCGCAGCGGCGAAGACAGCAGAACGTTGCCTCGCTGCACCAAGCGCCGCGGGGCCGCGGCGGCGATGAGGTGGTTCGGCACGCAAGACCGATTGACGACAGACGCTCATTCCGCCTGAATCCCTCGATCCCGATACTCGGGATCCTGTTGATACTCACCGCGACAGTGCGGTTGATCAACCTGACGGGATCACCGGCGCGACTTGACGACGAAGGCACGTACATGGCCCAGGCCTACGCCGTGGCCGAATGGCGGGAACTCGCCCACTACACCTACTGGTACGACCATCCGCCGGCCGGCTGGCTGCAGTTGGCGCTGTGGACGGCGATTTCGGGTCCCGACTTCGGGGGCAACGCGGTCGCTGCCGGGCGATTCCTGATGGTCATCGTCGCCGTGATCACCGCCGCCCTGCTGTGGGCTCTTGCGCGCCGACTCGAAATGTCGCGGTCGGCATCCGCGGCCGCGGTCGCCGTCCTCGCGCTCTCTCCGTTGGCAATCTCCTTGAGCCGCACGGTATATCTGGACAATCTCGCCACCGCATGGCTGCTAGGTGCCCTGGTGCTTCTGTGCTCACCCCGGTACCGACTATCGGCGATGTTCGGCGCCGCAACATGTTTCGGCATATCCGTGTTGACCAAAGAGACCATGCTGCTGCTCCTGCCGATGTTCGCCTGGCTGGTGTGGACCAGGACCGCACCAGCGACCCGCCGCTACGCAGTTGCCGTGTTCGTCGCTGTGTTCGGAGTTGTGGTGAGCACGTACGTCTTGATGGCCGTCCTGCGCGGTGAGCTGGTCCCCGGGCCCGGACACGTCAGTTTGTGGGACGGCATCAGGTTCCAGTTGTGGGAACGCACGGCCGGCGGCACGCTCGATGACCCCTATTCGCTCAAACGCCATACCGTTGACGAATGGCTCCTACTCGATCCGGCGCTGCCGTTCTTGGCCATCCCGATCGCCATGGCCGCACTGTTCGTCAAGCGGCTGAGGCCGTTCGCGGTGGGATTGGTGGTACTCATCGCCATTGTTCTGCGTCCCGGATACCTGCCGGTGCCGTTCATCCTGTCCGCCATGCCGTTAACAGCGCTTCTGGCCGCGGGCACCGGCGAGGTGGCGGCGCGCCATCTGTTCCGTTCGGCTGAGCAGCGATCGAACGTCCTGCGGCGCTTCCAGATTCCGGCCCTGGCCGCCGGGGCGCTGGTCGTGTCCATCGTCGTGGCGCTCTGGCTGCCCGCTTATCACGGCTTGTTGCAGTCCGACGCTGACGCGTCGATGCGGCAGACACAGCAGTGGATCGAGCGGAACGTGCCAAGGGCCGACCGTCTGATCGTCGACGATGCGTTTTGGCTGGACCTCATCCGGGACGGCCGCGACCGGCGCAACGTCGTGTGGGCCTACAAGGTGGACACCGACGAGCAGGTGCGGGGCTGGGCGCCCGGCGGCTGGACCGACTACGACTGGGTGGTGTCGACGGCATCCCTGCGTGCCAACATGCCGCCGAACGGTGTACTCACTGATGCGGTCGCGCACGCACAACCCGCGGCGACATTCGGCTCCGGCGGGACGCGCGTCGAGGTGCTCCGCGTCGACAATGGCGCACCGACCTCGAAACCGCCGCTGCCCGCGGCGCCGGCGTTCGGAGGGCAACTCGCGGCCCGCCTTGCCGGTACCACCGATCCGAATGTGCTTGCGGCCCTGCAGTCTCGGACGGTGGATCAACGCGTGCTTGCGACGCTGGCAGTGATCGCTGCGACGCGACCCGTTCGGGTCGAAAACATTTCTGTTATCGAAGGAGAGGGCGACACCGGAACGCCGCGACGCGATATCACGCTGACAGGCCCGCGCCAGCGGCTACTCGGTGTCGCCGCATTCTTCGAACACCAGGTGGGCCCGTTCGCAGTGCAGTCTGTGGATCGGACCGCGAAGGGGCTGAGAGTTCGATTTCCTTTGCGCACCAAGGATATCGGTCTGGGCGCAGGTCCGGTGCAAGTGCAGGGCGACCCGGCCGCGTTGCGCGTGGCGGACCTGCGTCGCAGCCGACCAGCGGAGAACCTCAACCTGGTGCGCATCGATGGCACCCCTGCCGGCTCGCTTGAGACCAGCGACGAGGCGAATCCGTCGGGCTATCGGTCGATGCCCGCGGGGACATATGTGGTGGTGACGAACCGTGTCGGTGGAGGCGATCCGGTTATCCGTCAGGTAATCACCCTTCGTCCTGGGGTGGCCTACACGCTCGCACTATTCTCCGCGGCCGAATCCAGCCAGGTCGCAGTGCAACTCGCACCAGACGGCCCGCCCACCGGTTCGACGCCCGACTCCGGGGTGCGGATGCTGCATGCTGCGAGTGCGACGGGATCCGTCTACCTGGCGCTGGTAGCACCCGGCATGGTCGAGCCGATGGTGCTGGCGAACCAAGCTGGGTACGGGCTGATCACCGGGTATGCCGCGCTGCCCGCCGGACAGTACGAAGCGGTCGTGACGGCGAACGGCCGGGAATGGCGCCAACCCGTCGAATTCCACGCTGGCGAGCCGACGAGTCTTCTGCTCACCGACGGGCCGGACGGTCCCGTGCTGCGGACGCTGCGGGATGTTCCGGAGGCCCCCGCTGCGCTGGATCCTCCGACGTTGACGATGCCCGCGAGCCGAAGTGCGTTGGACGACAACAAGGCCAAGACGCCTGCGGTTGAACGGTCGGACGGAACGCGGATCGCGGTTGTACTGTGCGTCGCGGCCATGGTGGGTGCGGCGTTCCTGACGGCCCGGGTGCGGCCGACGCGGCGGCCGGGAAGGCAGAACGATCCGCCTCCGCGGGAGCCCAGATGAAGAGACGACTGGCCACCGTGTCGGTGATCGCGCTCGTGCTGGTGTTGGTGTTCGGCGCTGGCTGGTGGATCGCGAACACCATCGATCCGCGGCTGGACGCGGCCGACATCGCCGGCATGCGGGAGGACACAGCGCGTATCGCCGGCCAGAAGTTCCTGGATGAGTACGTCGAATCCGACGGGCGGGTCGTGCGACGTGACGAGGGCGGCGACGTCGTAAGCGAGGGACAGGCCTACGCGATGCTCATCGCGGTGGCGATCGGTGACGAGACCCGGTTCCGATCGATATGGGAGTGGACGAAGACTCACCTGCGCAGCGCCGACGGCGTGCTGGCTTGGCGGTGGGCCGATGACAAGGTCACCGATGTCAACAGCGCCGCGGATGCCGATCTCGACGCGGCGCGGGCGTTGGTGCTGGCCGGCCGGCGCTTCGATGCGCCGGAGCTAACCAAGGACGGCAGACGGCTGGGCGCGGCGATCCTGGAGACCGAGACCGTCGCCGTCGGCACCGGGCCCGCCCCTGCGAGCGATGTGAATCCGCCGGGCACGTGGGTAGCCGGATCGGGGCGCGTGCTGGTCGGCGGAAACTGGGCCAGAACGGCGCCGTACGTCGTCAACCCGGGGTACTTCAGTCCTCGCGCCGAATCGGAACTCTTCGAGGCGTCGGCCGACCCGCGGTGGACGGACATCACCCGCACCCAGCGGGTGCTGGGCTGGCAGCTTGTCGGGACTGGGATGCTGCCGCCGGACTGGGCCACCGTCAGTGAAGTCGGCCATGCGGTGCCCACCGGACCCCCCACCGGGGGGCCCGTTCGCTTCAGTCTGGACGCTGCACGCCTACCAATCCGGTTCGCAGAATCATGCGATCCAGAGGACCGAGCCCTCGCGGGTGCGATGCGTTCCGTCCTCACAGCGCCGGGTGAAGTTCCCGCGTTGCGCAACTTGAATGGGTCGGCTGCCGGCAATTTGCGGCATCCCATCGCCCTGGTCGCCGCCGCTGCCACCCAACAGGGCGCAGGCAATCTCGACGGCACACTCGAGCGCCTTGACGCGGCGGCGCAACTCGAGCAGCGGTCTCCGACCTATTACGGCGCCGCCTGGGTGGCGCTGGGCCGCATCATGCTGACCACGTCGCTGCTCGGCGAATGCCCGGTGACCGGCTAGTCACCGCCGCCGTGCCCGTGCCCGCCACCGTGGCCTCCGCCGCCGTGGCCCCCGCCGCCGCCAAACCGCGGGTTGAAGAAGGGCGGTGGCGGAATGCGTGGCGGCATCCACTGGATGACTACGGGAGGTATTCCCGGCGGAAGCGCAAAGGGCAGCGGTGCGGGTGGTGGCGCGATGGGTGCGGGTGGTGGCGCGGCCGGTGCGGGTGCTGCGTTGCGCACCACCACTTGCGGCGGCGGGGCGGGCAGGTCCATCGGCTGCGCCTCGGCGAGGCGAGCAGACGATAGGCCGGCCGGAGGGGGAACGGGGACCGTGGGCGGCAGCAGCTGCGGCGCGGGTGGCGAACCCTGCAATGCGGGCGGCGCCGCAGCGCCCGGATGCATGACCATGTCCTCCGAGCCCTGATCCGCGGTCGGCCGGATATTGATCGCCAATGCGATGGTCAGTGCCATCATTCCCGCTACGAAGATGGCGGCCAGGGAGCTCCCCACTAGCAGGAACGGCTTGCGTCGTTCCGCCATGTCGTCGGCGTTCGACGCGATGTCGGTGGCGTCTGGGGCTGCGTCGGCGCCTAGGACAGCGGTGGCGTCATCGGCCAGGGCCAGCTGGTAGTCCGTGGTCCCGTCGAGGACTTGTGAGTAGGCCAGCCCGATGGTGGATGTGTCGTAGCGCGGCGCACTCGCCGACGCCAGCGCAGCGCCGCGCGCCAACGCCAGCTCGGGTTCTTCGGGGGCGATGACCGGCGCCGAGACAACGCCCTGCAAATGCGCCTTGACGGCGGTGACGTCCACGCCGGAGCCGACGACGAACAGGCCCTGGAGCATCGATTCCTCGGCCTGCAGGCTGGTGACCATCTCGCCCGCCACGGCGATTGCGTCGCTACCGTTGTGCAGACTTTGGCTCAGTACCTTTACGACAGAGCCGTCGACAGTCTCGACGACCGCCAGCGTGGCCTTTTCTTGCTCGACGAACATCAGTGCGGTCTTGTCGTAGCCGACCGCGCGGCCGACTGTCTGGGCGAGGGCCGCTGCGGCGTGCAACTCCGAAACCAGCAGCACACCTTCGATGTCGCGGTCGACCAACGCTTCCCGCAGCGCGGCCGCTTCGTCGTGGTCAGTCCACGTCACCCCAGTCGACACCAGATGGTGGCCTGCGGCGAACGCGCCCTCCTGGGTACCGAGGATCGCCGCGATGACGTGTTCGGGTGGGCTCGAGGTTGCGGAGCCATCGACGGCGGTGATCTCGAAGACGTCGTGGTCGATGATGACGCCGTCGGCCTTTTCGCCCTCAACGAGTGCGATGCTCACCGTCGTGGGTGTCATCGACACACCGAGTACGATCTCCACCGCCACTCCAACGCATTTGCTAGGCATATTCGGGTTTCGGCGGGGAGCGCGTGCCACGCAAGCCGTAAACGTCCTTCCGCCCATCGCCGCTGACCACTTCCAGCGGGTCACATCGACGCGGGCTCGCGCTTGCCCTGCGGGAGAAACACTACTCGCTCAGTCCAGTCCTGACGCGTGTTGGAGAGAGATTCTTGAGATCGTGCCGACTGGCGAATTCCTTTGCACGGCTATGCTTTTGTGCGCGTTGTGTGGCAAGCGGGCTAATCCGGCTTGCGCTTAGGTGTGCGGTTCCGCAGTTCCGGAATCAGCGGGCGGCTGGCATTCAGATCCGAACAGCGGAACCCAGCTTCCGAAATACCAGAAACCCCACTGCCGCGTGCCGACGTCAAAGGCGGGGGACACCGTCTGACCCCCGTACTGCAACGGCGGGGGAGGCGTATCCGGCTGTGGTGGCGGAACGCACGGCGACGGCAGGACGGTCGTGGACTCCCACGAGTCGGAGGTGTCGGGCCACAACGGATCGGTCCACGGCCAAGTAGGAGGCTGGCCGGGTCCGTCGGGTGGGCGCGGGCACCAGAGCGGGCGGCACCCGTGACCCAGGTCTTGTTCGGGTGCCCCATCCGGATCGCCGGGCGCTGGATTTGACTGAGCACCAGGGATTTTCACCTCTGGTATGTCGGCGGGACCGGTGGCACCCTCGATCGGCGGAGCGACGCTCGGTGCGTCGAGAAGCGGGGGCAGGTCGAAGGGAGCACCGACAGTTAGATCGGGGAGAGATTCGGTGGGCGCGCCGGAACCGGTATCCGTCGACGACGCAATCCCGGTGTCGCTGGTGATGTCGGGCGACGGTGCGGAGGGTGGCGGCTCGATCGTGAAAGTCGGCCCGGAAGGGTCCGGTTCGTTCGACACCATGGGCGGCGACGCGTCGGCCGTCACGACCATCGGGCCCAGTCCGACCACAGCCAGCCCTCCGCCGCCGACTATGGCGGCCCCGGCCACCCATTGCCTGGTTCTCATGGCGAGACCTCTGTCCCACGATCGCCGTGGCAGGCGATCCGTCTCGTAAGTGTCCTCGCCCGACTCGATGAACTCAGCCGTTTGGCACGTCAGCAGCGAACAACAGCGATCTCAGCGACCGCTCGGCCAGCGCCACGCCGACGCCTGCGCGGGCGACGATCAGCACCGCGGGGACCGGCGCGGATGCTACTGGCCGTCGCAGGCCCGCCTCAGCGAAATGCTGCGGTCGTACACCGACTACATTCGATTGGTGACTGGCACCGTGTGGAACCTCGAAGCGTCGGACGGCAGGCTGCTGGTCAAGACGGGCGTCGCCGGCAGGGCGGCGAAGATGGGTCACCGGCTGACCATCGCCATGAACACGTGGCAGGCCGCGGTGCGCTGGGCCGGTGAGGAACCCGTCGACGTCGACCTGACCGTCGAGGTGGCCTCGCTCGAGGTCGTGGCCGGCGAAGGCGGAGTGAAGGGTTTGTCGGGTCCGGAGAAGGCGCTGGCACGGTCGAACGCGTTGGCGGTGCTGGATGCCGACCGGTTCCCACGGATCCGGTTCCACGGCAACGACATCGAGAAGACGCCCGACGGCTATCGCATCGCGGGCACGCTGGAGATCCACGGGACGACTCGCGATCACGCGCTCGATCTGGGTGTGGAGGACGTCGGCGACAGCTGGCGGATGTCCTGCGAATCCGAGGTCCGCCACTCGGAGTTCGGGTTGAAGCCCTACTCGATGCTGTTGGGGTCGGTGAAGGTCGCCGACGAGGTGACGGTGTCGTTCACCGCCGAGTGGGCCAAAGGCGCCTGACTCCGTCGTCGGCGGTGAAAGTCATCGCGCTACAAGAGGTCGCACCATCTCGGCGACCGCTCGGTTGAACTCGTCTGGTTCGTCCGCGAAGGGTTCATGCCCGGATTCGTCGAACCAGAGAACCTCTTTGGAGGTTGCGCTGAGCGCATCGAAATACGCCATGCTCGTCTCGGGTGGCACCCAGTGATCGTGTCGGCCGAGGAAGAAGAAGACAGGCACGCGCAACTCGGGAGCGTCCTGCAGGAGATTGAGGGAGCTCACCTCGTCCCACATCGCGGTCATCGAGAAGCGGAAGCCCCGGACCTGACGAGGCAGATCGAGAAGGGTCGACTCGGTGCCGCCGAGCGCGATCCGTCCGAATCGCCATAAGGCTCTTGGGCCCAATTGTCCGTCGAGGCGCTGCACCCAGGTCCGTTCCTTGAACACGCTGGACGCGGGATACGGCGGCGGGCCGATGGTGCGCAGGGCTTTAAGGGCTGTGCGGTTGTTGCGACGTTGCGCCTCGGCAAGCGCGTAGGCGTAGGAAGCCGATTCCGCGGCCGACCAGTCGCCGATCTGGCCAGTGCCGACGAAGGCGGCGACCCGTTGCGGGTAACGGGCGGCATACAGCACGCCGAGCGCGGACCCCCACGAATGTCCGTGGAGCACGACCTGCTCCTGGCCGACGCGGGCGCAGACCATGTCGACCAGCTCATCGAGGTCGGCGATGAATTGGTCGACTGCCATCGACGATTCGGAAAGCGACCGATCGAAGGATTTACCCGCGCCGCGTTGGTCCCAGTAGACGACGGTGAATCGCTTCTCCAGATCGGAATTGAAGTGACGGAACAGGCGGGTCTCGCTGAAACCCGGCCCGCCGTGCAGATGGATGAGCGGTGGGTTGGCGAGATTCTCGCCGCGGATCATCACCCATTGGTCGACGCCACCGAGGCGGCAGTAACCGACTTCGGCGACACTTCCGGGCACGATCTCACCCGCGGGCGTTCGAAACGAAGGTGTATGACCCGGGCGCCTCATGCAAGTTTCCCAACGGTTTTATGTTCTGCGAACCCACCCTTGTTCGGGTGGGTGGCAGAGAGTAGGGACCAATGGCCCGAGCTTGAGTGTCCAAGTGCCGCGTTGGGCGAGTGTGCGGTGGTTCAGCCGATGCGGGGGTCAGAGCGCGATGCGCTCGCGGCTGCTTCGGACGTCTCCGGTGTCGGCGTCGAAGAAGTACGTCCGCTCCGGCGGCATCTCGAGGCCGATTCGGGTGCCGGGGTCGAGGTCGGTGCCCGCAGGCGCCTGGATGATCACGCGCGCCTCCTTCGGCGCGGTGGTCGAGTCGTCGTCGTGCACGTCGACCAGCGCGGTCACCAGGACGTGGCTGCCCAGCGGCTCGGTGAAGTCGACCCTGGCAGGCAGCATCCCCTGCGCGTAACGGCTGTGCAGCCGCAGATACTCGGGGCGCACCCCCACGGTCACCGGCCCGTCCGGGGTGGGAACCGCCGTCACGACGGTGCCACCGACGTGCAGCACCCCGGAGCGAACGTCGGCCGGAATCAGGTTCATCGGCGGGCTGCCCATGAACGCTGCGACGAACGTGTTCGCCGGTCGGTTGTAGATCTCGTCGGTGGTTCCGATCTGCTGCACTTCGCCGTTGGACATCACGCACAGCCGATCGCCGAGCGTCATCGCCTCGACCTGGTCATGGGTCACGTAGATCGACGTGATCGGCAGTTCGCGGTGCAGACGCTTGAGGTCCCCGCGGACCTGATTGCGAAGTTTCGCGTCGAGATTCGACAGCGGCTCGTCGAGCAGGAACGCCTGCGGCTCCCGCACCAGCGCGCGACCCATGGCGACCCGCTGGCGTTGGCCGCCCGAGAGTTGGCCGGGCTTGCGGTCAAGGAGCTGGTCGATCTCCAACAGTTCAGCCGTTTCACGCACCCGTCGATCGACCTCGGCGCGTGGCGTCCGTCGCTGTCGAAGGCCGTATGCCAGGTTCCGGTAGACCGACATGTGCGGGTAGAGCGCATAGTTCTGGAACACCATCGCGATGTCGCGGTCACCGGGCGCCAGGTTGTTGACCACCGTGCCGCCGATCCTGATCTCGCCCGAGGTCGGCTTGTCGAGCCCGGCCAACAACCGCAGGGCGGTGCTCTTCCCACACCCCGAAGGGCCGACGAGGATGAGGAACTCCCCGTCCGCCACGGTCAGGTTGAGACCGTTGAGCGCAACCACGCCACCCGGGTAACGTCGCGTGACGTCACGGAACTCTACCTCCGCCAACGTGATTCCCTTCTCGACGTCATGCCCGCCATCGGTCAGCCCTTCAGACCGGTACTGGCCACTGATTGAACGAAGTACCGCTGCGCCCCGATGAACACGAGCAGCATCGGCAACAGGCTCATCACGTTGGCCGCCATCAGCAGCGGCCATCTGACGAAGTGGGCGCCCTGAAAGTAGCTCAGCCCCAACGGGATCGTCATCTGATCCTGCGACGTGATGACGATCAGCGGCCACAGGAAGTCGTTCCATGATGTCAGAACGGTCAGCGCGGCCAGGGTCGACAACGCCGGCAGCGACAGCGGCAACACGATCTTGAACAGCACGCCGAGCCGCGACGTCCCGTCCACCCTGGCGGCCTCCTCGAGTTCGACGGGAACGGTCTGGAAGAACTGGCGAAGAAAGAAGATGCCGAACGCCGTCGCCAGGTTCGGCAGCATCAACGCGCCGATGTGGTCGATGCCCAGCCCCTCCCAGACGTTGTCGCCGAACCACTTGACGATGAGGAACACCGGGATCATCGTGACCTGGAACGGCACCATCAACGTCGCCATCAGCGTGACGAAAAGCGCTCCGCGACCGAGGAATCGAATTCGGGCGAAGGCATAGCCGGCGAGGCTGCAGACCACCAGGTTGCTCACCAGCACCACGAGAGTCACCAGTGTGCTGTTGACGAAGAAGTGCGCGAACGGCGCCTCAGACCACGCCTTGGAGTAGTTCCCGAATTGCGGACTTTCGGGCAGCAGAACCGGCGGGAAGCGGTTCGCCTCGCCCTCGGTCTCCAGCGACGTGACGAGCATCCACAACAGGGGCACGATCAGGATGAACGTCACCGGGATCAGGACGAGATGCCACGGGCTGAAGGGCAGCCGCAGGCGACCCATCCCCGACTTCCTTGTCGGCGCATGCTCCAGCGGTGCGGGACGGGCGGGCGTGGGCGTCGCGATGTCGGTCATCAGGGCACCTGCCGACGCGCGAGCCGGAACTGCACGCCCGTGATCACCAGGATGACGACGAACAGCGCGTAGGCCATCGCCGCGGCGTAGCCGGCGTCGAACTGCACGAACGCACGGTCCCACAGGTAGTAGACGATGACGGTGGTGGCGCGAAGCGGTCCGCCGCGTGTGGTGACGTAGACCTCGTCGAAGAGTTGAAGCGCGTTGATCGTCAGCCAGACCAGCATGAACAGGTTCGCCGGGCCGAGCAGCGGCACGGTGATGGTGCGGAACCGGGTGAACGCGGATGCCCCATCGATCGCGGCCGCCTCATGCAGTTCAGCCGGAACACCTTGCAGCGCAGCCAGATACACGATGACGGAGAATCCCGTCCAGCCCCAGATCGTCATGGCCACGATCACAAACAGCGCCTGCGACGGCGAGGCCAGAAACGGTTGCGACGGGACGCCCACCGCGTTGAGCGCCGCGTTGACCAGACCGTAGTCACGGTCGGTCAGCCACAGGAAGATGATGCCTTGGGAGATGGTCGACACCGCCATGGTGATGTAGGCGGCCGTCCGGTAGACCGAGATGAAACGCACCGAGCGGTTCAGCGCGGCGGCGATGAACAGCCCGACCAGCATCGTGCCGGGCACGAACAGCGCCGTGTAGACGATGGTGTGCTTGATCGCCTCCACGAACACCGGGTCGTCGGCCAGCTTCTTGTAGTTGTCGAAGCCGACCCACGGCGTCTCGTCGCTGAGCAGGTCGGACTTCTGGAACGACAACTGCAGCGACATCAGCACCGGCAGCAGGCCGAAGATGCCGATCAGGACGGCCGCCGGGCTCACCAGCGCCCACCCCGACACGGTGTCTGTGCGGCTCAGCCGCCGAAGCAGTGCAGGCATCGACTCCCTACTTCTCGGCCAGCTTCTCGTCTGCAGCCTTGGCTGCGCCGTCAAGGGCAGCCTTCGGCTGTTCCTTGCCGAGCATGACAGACACGATCGCCTGCCCGAGTGCTTCCGAGATCGCCGGATACTGTTCGACCTGCGGCCTGACCGTGTGGACGTTCTTCAGGTTCTCAACGAATTCGGCTGTGCCTGGCACGTTCTTGTTGAGCTCGTCGAGCACGGTCTTGTCGTCGCCGACCGAGGTGCGGATCGGCAGGTCGCCGGTCTGCAACGAGAACGCCTTGACCTGTTCGGGCGCCGACAGCCACTTCACGAAGTCGATGGCGGCCTGCTTGCGCTTGTCGCCGTTGTCGAACACCACCCAGTTGTCGGGTCCGGCGATGGTCTGATGTCCGCCGGTCGAACCGGCGTAGGTGGGCATCACCTGGACGCCGTACTCGATGTCGGACAGCTGGCTGAGGTCCCACGGGCCGGTGATCAGCATCGCGACCTTGCCGCTGTTCATCAGCTTCGGCCCGTTCTCGTTGGTGGTGTCGAGGTAGAGCGACTTGTCGTCGACGGCCATCTGCTGCAGTGTCGTCAGCGCCTTGACGCCGGCCTCGGAGTTGAACGTGGCATTCGTGTTGTCCGGGTTGAGGATGTTGCCGCCCGCCTCCCAGAGCATCGGAAGCCAGTGCCAGACAGTGTCTTCGCTGCCGTCGGCGGGAATCAGCCAACCGTACTGGCCCTTGGCGGGGTCGGTCAGTTTGGCAGCGGCCGCACGGAAGTCGTCCCACGTCCACTCTGGCGTCGGAGGCGCGACACCGGCGTCGGCGAACAGCTTCTTGTTGTAGACGATCGCAAGGTTGTCCACCAGGGCGGGCACGCCGATGACCTTGTCGCCGACGGTTGCGGCCTTGCGCTCCGCCTCGTAGAAGTCGTCCCACTTCCAGTCGGGCTTCGCCACCTCTTCGGTCATGTCGACGAGCGAGGAGATCTTGGCGATGTTCGGTCCCCACGATCCGAACATGTACGCAACGTCCGGTGCGCTGTTGCCTCGGACTGCGGTAAGAACCTTCTGCAGCACAAGGTCATTGGAGGAATACAACTCGGACACCTTGACGTCCGGATGCTCCTTGTTGTACTGGTCGACCAGGCCCTTGAACGCGTCGCCCTCGGTGTCCTGGTAGCCGTGCCACACTTGGATTTCGGTAGGGCCCGATGACGATTCGCTGTCGCCCCCGCCACCGCACGCAGCGAGGACGAGTGCAAGGACGGCGATCAGTGCGATGCACAACCTACGTCGAATCACGGTGACACTCCTTTAGTTGGCGATATCTCGGGCGAGGGTGGAACGCAGTGACGGGGGTAGCAGCTCGCCGTGCGCGGTCGTCAGCTCGTCGCACAGTTTCCAGATCTGGTCGACGGTCAGCGTCGCGGCGGTGTTCGGATCGACCATGGCCGCCGCGCGCACAAGTCGCGGATCGCCGTCGATCGCGGCACGTACCGTGAGGTCCACCGGGCCGAGGAAATTCCGGTTGAGCGCTGCACACTGCGGTGGTAGGTCGCCGACCTTCATGGGGTGCGCGCCAAGTGCGTCCAACAGCGTCGGCACCTCGACGGCTACCCCGTTGGGCAGGTTGGTGATCAGCCCGTCGTTGGCGACGTTGGCCGAGATGACCCGCGGCGTCCCGGTCTCCAGTGAGTGGATCACCTGCGGCGCGTATTCGGTGGATGTGGTATCGATCGGAAGCGACTGCGTATCCGCCAATTCCGCTCGCACCCTGTGATATTCGGCGACGTTGGCTTCGCTGATGGAGACGTACTCACCGACGTTGATCCGCAGCCGTTCGATCTCGTCGGACCGATGCAGGTACCAACCGACGTACTCACTGCTGTGCTCGCTCGTTTCGGTCGGGTAGTAACCTAGCCGCCGGTACATGTCGACCCGCACGCGCCTGCGGAGTTCCGGATCGGCGGCGATGCGCTGGTCCAGCAGCGGGTAGAGGTTCTCGCCGCCGCGTTCCCACCGCAACACCCAGGCCTGGTGGTTCACGCCCGCCGACCAGTAAGACACGTCGTCGTAGGGCACGTCGACGAGCTCGCACAGGCCGACCATCGTCCAGTAGACCGAATGGCACAGCCCCAGCACCTTCAGCTTCGGCGCGACGCGATGGAGGAACGTGACGTTCATGGCCATCGGGTTCGTGTAGTTGAGTAACCACGCGTCGGGGCACACCGCCGCCATGTCCCGCGCGATGTCGGCAAGGACCGGGAAGGTCCGCAGGCCGCGGAAGATTCCGCCGACGCCGATGGTGTCGGCGATGGTCTGATTCAGCCCGTAGCGCGCCGGAATCTCGAAGTCGCGCACCGTGGCCTCGTGCATACCGACAGCGATGACGTTGATGACGTAGTTCGCGCCGTCGAGTGCGCGCCTGCGGTCGCTGGTAGCGACCACCTCCGGGTCGGCGCCCGCCGCGCGAGCAGTGGCCCTGGCGATGGCCTCGGCCGTCTCCAGCCGTTCGTCGTCGATGTCGTGCAGCACCACCCGAACCGAGCCCAGCTCGGGGAACGACAGGATGTCGCCGAGCAGCTCGCGGGTGAACTCGACGCTGCCCGCGCCGATGATGACGACGGTGGGTTTCACTTCACTGCCCGCCCCAGACGCCCCAGAACAGGATGAGCAGGGCAGCGTAGAAGATCCAGCTGCGGGTCTGTCCCGTGTGTGCAGTCGTCTCAGTCAAGATGATTCACCTCGTCGAGTCGTTCTCCGAAAGTTGTTGCACAGCATCCGGACTCAACGGATGTCCGCTGTGCTTGGCGGCGTACAGCGCGGCGCCCACCGCCGGGTCGAGCCTCGGACGTTGCAGGTCGTACTTGGCTTGAGCGCCCTGCAACGCGGTGACGAACAGCGTGAGAAAGCCGTCGTCGGAGAACATGCCGCCGGAATAGGACACCGGGATGGTCTCGTCGTCGGTGAACCCGATCAGCGTGCGGGTCGTTTCGATCAGCATGACGAGCTCGTCGGCCGCCTCGGACAGGATGCGCGCCGACGCTTCGTCGCCGGTGCGGGCGGCCTCGGTGACCGTCGTGGCCAGGGCGGCGATCTTGCTGCGATTTCCCTTCCACGTGTCGATCACCAGGCTGACGGCGTCGAGGTCACCGGCGATCTGCAGGCGGTCCATGAGCAGTCCGTGCAGCGGACCCTTCGGCAGCCTGCCATCGCTCATTCGGGAGAACGCGTTGAGACCCTGCGTCGCAATCCAATACGCCGAGCCCTCGTCGCCGAAGAGCTCACCCCAGCCGCCGACCCGGTGGCCGACGCCCTGCCGTTCGCCGTACGTCATGGACCCGGTTCCACTGATGACGTTGATGCCGTCCTCGCAGGCGAGCGAGCCGGCCCAGCCGCACACCATGTCGTTGTCGCAGCTGTACCGGTCGTGACCGAGTACGCCGGCAGGGACGGTATCGAGTTGTTCGATGTCGCCGCTGGCCTCGCCGTAGCCGGGAAGGCCGAAGAACGCCGCGTCGATATCGGCCGGCGCGATTCCGGCCTGGGTACAGATGTCCGTAACGCCCTGTGTCAGAGCCTGTTCGACGACGTCGAAGCCGTCGTTGAAGTGATAGGACGTCGGCGCCGTCGCGCGGGCGATGACACGTCCGGCGTCGTCGATGAGCGCCAACGCCGTCTTCGAGCCTCCGCCGTCGACCCCGAGATAACAGGCCATCGTTACCGTCCGCTCTTCGTCATCGGATAGATGGTGACGCCTTGCACGACGCGGTTGACCTCACCGGAGGGGAAGGGGTTGTCGGGCGTCTTGCCGTGTTCCAGCGCGGTGAACAGCGCCAGGTACTGGGCGAACACCAGATACGGGAGGGCGATCAGAGTGTCGTCGAGACCGTCGAGCCCCGGCAGGACCACAGCGGGCCCGTGTGTTTGGGGAATCGGCTCGGTGCTGATCACCGTGACGGCGTCCTCGCCCAGCTGTCCGCGGATTTCGGCGATGATGTCGAGGTCGTAGCGACGGGTGTAGGGATCGGGGGAGACGTAGACGACGGCGAGCGTGTCGCCGTCGAGCGCGGATTTCGGTCCGTGCCGGAAGCCCAGCGGCGAGTCGAAGTAGGTGACCACCTCACCGGCGGTCAGCTCCAGCATCTTCAGGGCCGATTCGTGTGCGAGTCCCTCGAGAGGTCCGCTGCCCAGGTACACGAACCGTTGCTTCTTGGTCTGCGCAAGGGTCCGGATGTCGGGCTGCAGACCCGCGACGTACTCGGCCGCGCGGGCGAGCGCTTCACCGTCGTCTGCGGTGGCCGGCCCGAGCAGTCGTAGGCATGTCAACAGCATCGAGGTCAGGCTCGACGTCATGGCGAATCCGCTGTCGTTGGTGCGTTCCGGCATGTAGACCACGCAGGAGTTGGCGCGACCGCTGTGCGCGCGGCCCAGTTGGCCGTCCGGATCGCAGGTCAGGATCAGATGCCAGACGTCGTCGACGAGTTCGTCCGCCAGCGCCGTGGTCGCGAGGCTTTCGGGGCTGTTGCCCGACCGGCCGAACGACACCAGCAGTGTCGGGGTGTCGCGCTCCAGGAAGTCGAGAGGGCTGGCGACGATGCTCGTCGTCGCGATGGCTTCGACCCTCCGCTGGAGATGGCGACGAAGGGCGGGCGCCGCGATCTCGCCGAGGAACGCCGAGCTGCCCGCCCCGGTCAGCACGATCCGGATATCAGGCCGACCGACCACCTCGCGCAGGAACCCGACCACCGCCTCGTCGTTGCGCGCCGCGACCTCGCGCCAGACGTCGGGTTGCTGCCCGATCTCGAGAATGGTTGCGCCGCCGTCTTTCTGGGCGGGCGGGGAGATGGTCATTCGGCTGCTCCAGTGAAGGCGAGGGCATTGGCGGTGGCGACACGACACGCGCGGGCGTACGGGCCGCATCGCGTCGCGAATGCGGTCGATGACAAGGGACTGCGCGACGGGCTCGAGTTCGCCTGCGCGTATCCGGTCGTACTGGTAGGGCAGGAACTGGCTGATCAACGGCATCGGGATACCGGTGGCGTCGAGGTTCGACAGCAGGTTCCGCCGCGCTGCGTCGACCTCGTCGTCGGCCCAGTAGTAGCGGAGCCGGTCGCTGTAGCTGTAGCGGCGGGCGGTGCGCTGGCCGAGCGGATCGCCTTGGCCGTAATACCCCTGCCACTGGTCGGGCTCGGCCAGCATCCTGCGTTCGACGACCTCGATCAGGTTCGACCGGCAGGGTCGCGGTATCAGCTCGGCTTCGATCAGTGCGAGCGCGAACAGCGCCTCGCGCATCGCGAACGTCAACGCGGGCCCGACCTTGAGGACAGCCCAGTGGTCTTCCACGAGTTCGCGCAGCTGCGCAGGCCGCTGGTAGTCGGTGGAGTGTGCTTCGAAGACCAGGTGGTCCTCGCCGTCGAGGACGCGCCGCAACTCAGCCGTCGCGCCGTGTTGGTAGTCGATGACGTGCAGGTGGTCGAACTCGACGCCGGGCTGCACCACCAGGGCCATGACGCGCGGCCAGACATGGTGCAGCCCAAGCTCTGCGAAGGCGGCGCGATGCGCGGCGATCGTCCGCCGGGCCCGGTTGGGCGGCGTCGGGGTCAGGCGGTCGAGCGTCTCGTGCGCTCCGCCAGGTACGGGCACTTCCGTGCCGATGACGTACATCGGTCCGTCGGTGCCGCCGCGGTGTGCTGAGTCCTCGGCGACCTGCATCAGGCGGGCGCTCCGGCTTGCGACGACCTCGTCGTCGAGGACGGCCGGGTCGTCGGCGCAGGACATGCTGCAGTCCAGGTGGATCTTGGTGTAGCCCGCCTCGACGTACGCGGCGATGAGCACCTCCGCCTTGGCCATTGCTTCGGTGGACGTTTCGCGCTGCCACCGGTTCGGGCCGAGGTGGTCGCCGCCGAGGACGACGCGGTCTCGCGGAAAGCCGGCTTGGTCGGCGAGGCCGAGCACGAGATCCCGGAACTCCGCCGGACGCAGGCCGGTGTAGCCGCCGAACTGGTCGACCTGGTTCGACGTCGCCTCGATCAGGACGAAGCTGCCGTCGGCGGCGGCCTGAGCGATGGCCGCCTCCACCACGGTGGGGTGGGCCGAACACACGGAGTAGACCCCGACGGGTTCACCGGCCTTGTGCCTGCTGATCGTGTCCGCCAGCATGTGCAACATTCATCGATCATGAGAAGCTCGCTCATAGTGCGCAATGGATAGCCGCCAAACGATCACCAAAAATGATCGTTTCGGTTCGATCTCGAGGAGCCGCCCCAGATGTCGGTCAGGCGTACCGATCGGATGCGTGAGGTGCTGTCACTGCTTCGTGGCCGCGGCGAGGTCGATTCTCAGGTGCTGCGGGCCGAGCTGCGGGTCTCTGCCGCAACGCTGAGGCGTGACCTCAGCGAGCTGGAGGAGCAGGGGCTGCTGGTGCGGACTCATGGCGGAGCCCGGGCACTCGATCCGAGCGGCGGTGAGATTCCGGTGCGGCTTCGCGATCACCGGATGGTCGCGATCAAGCGGCGGATCGCCCAGCACGCCGCAGCGCTGGTGCCCGCAGGGCCGCAGGCGGTCGCTCTCACCGGCGGGGTCACCACAGGCGAAGTGGCCCGAGCGCTGAGGGGCCGCCCGCAGATGACGATCGTGACGAACTCGCTGACGATCGCGGCCGACTGCGCCGTGGACGCTCACATGAAGGTGATTGCGACCGGCGGGCTGGTGAGAGCGAATTCCCTTGAGGCAGTTGGCCCGATGTCGGAGCACGCCTTTCAGGTCATCACCGTCGGCACCGCGGTTCTCGGTGCGGACGGGATGTCGGCGGAGGTCGGCGCCACCACGTTCGACGAGGCCGAAGCGCGCACCGCGATCGCCATGGCCGCCAACGCACAACGCGTCGTCGTCGCCGTCGACGGTTCGAAGATCGGCAAGGTCACGCTCGCAAAGATGGTGTCGCTCAGCGAGATCGACCACCTGGTGACCGACACGACGGCCAACACCCGGCAACTGGAGCACATCGCCGCGGCAGGCGTACACGTGCACGTGGTCGACGTGAGCGAAGACTGACGTCGTCGCCGTTCGTCAGTCGATCGCGGTCATCATGGCGGCCACCGTGTCGGTGATCGCCACACGCGCAGGGGTGAGATAGCGGCGGGGGTCGCTCACGTCGCCATCGGACTCCAGGTAGGCGCGCACAGCAGCGGTGAAGCGCACGTTGAGAAGCGTGCCGACATTGACCTTGGTGATGCCGGCCCTGACAGCCTTGCGTAGCTCAGCGTCGGCGACACCCGAAGAGCCGTGCAGCACAAGCGGAACCGCGACCGCGTCGCGCAGCCGTGCGATGAGGTCGAAGTCCAGCGAGGCGGTGCGCGCCGACATGGCGTGGGAGCTGCCGACCGCGACCGCCAGCGCGTCGACTCCGGTGGCCGCGACGAACGCCGCCGCTTCATCGGGGTCGGTGCGTACACCAGGGGCGTGGGCGCCGTCTTTGCCGCCGATCTCGCCCAGTTCGGCCTCCAGGAACAGGCCGTGCTGGTGCGCCCACTCCGCGGCGGCCTTGGTCGCGGCCACATTGGTGTCGTAGTCCAGCTTCGAGGCGTCGAACATCACCGACGTCGCCCGGGTGTCGGCGCAGGCGTGCAGCAGGTCGCTGTCCTCGACATGGTCGAGGTGCACCGCGACGTCGACGATGGCCCCGTCGGCGACTGCGGTGGTGGCTGCGGCAATGGGCCGCAGGCGCCCGTGGTGGAACTTCACCGCGTTCTCGCTGATCTGCAGGACCACCGGCCGACCAACCTGTTCGGCCCCTGCGACGATGGCTTCGGCGTGCTCGAGGGTGATCACGTTGAACGCCACGAGACCGGAGCCCGCGCGATGCGCGGCGGCCACGAGATCGGCGGTTCGGGCGATCGGCATCTGTGTCCTATCCAGTCGCTCGGAGGCGGGCAGAGCTAAGCCTGCTCCGGAATGACAGTGAACCTCCCGGCGTTGCAGCGTGCAAATGCCTTGAGGGGTGTAGCGATGTCGAGTCAGCAGGCCCAGACTGGCGCCGTCGGTTTTCACAGCGGCGAACTTGCGGCGCAACGGAAGGCCGGAGTCGAGGCAGAAGCGGCCCGGTTGCGGCCGATGATGGCGCCCGGCGAGTTGCGCGGCGGCGTCCCCGCCTTTTTGGCGCACGCATCGTTTGCCGCGATCACCGCGCGCGATGGTGACGGGCGCCTGTGGACGTCCCCGTTGATCGGACCACCCGGCTTCCTGGCGGCGACGACGCCCACGCGACTGTCACTGCGCAACGTGTTGCCCGTCGGCGACCCACTGCACGGGCTTCCCGAGGGTCAGCCGGTTGGAATCGTCGTGATGGAGTTCGCCGCCAAGCGACGCGTTCGCATCAACGGCACATTGGCCGCAGCCGACGGTGGCACGCTCGAAGTGGACGTCACCCAGGCCTACGGAAACTGTCCGCAGTACATTCATCCTCGGCGGATCAGCACGGAAAGCGATGTTCCCGCAATCGATTCCGAATTCGAGCGCGGCGCTTCCCTCGGTGCCGACGACATTGCGCAGATCCGGTCGGCGGATACATTCTTCCTCGGCACCACCCATCCCGAGCGCGGCAACGACGCGTCGCATCGCGGAGGCCCGGCGGGATTCGTGCACGCCGACCACAACACCGTCGAGTGGCCGGACTTCCCGGGCAACAACATGTTCAACAGTTTCGGCAATCTCGAGATCGACCCGACGGCCGCGCTGCTGTTCATCGACTTCGAGAGCGGCCGCACACTTCAATTGTCGGGCCGGGCGGTTGTCGACTGGGAGAAGTCGGCCGCGCGCGGCGATACAGGCCGCTGGGTGCGTTTCACCACCGAACGCGTCGTCGGGAGCCGCCGGTCCTAGGTTTGCGTGCCGCGATGAGTTCTGCGGCGTTCGGGGGTCATACTCTCGAATTCCCTAGGTGAGGAGGACCTCTGGTGCGCAGCGTGACCTATTCGTTGGCCATGTCACTTGACGGCTACATCGTCGGGCCGGAGGGCGACTTCGACTGGGGGGCGCCCGACGAAGACGTCTTTCGCCTCGCCACCGACGAAGTACGCGGGGTCGGCGTTCACCTGTTGGGACGCCGGCTGTACGAGACGATGCTGTACTGGGAGAACGCCGAGGCGGATCCATCGCTCAACGAATTGGAGCGTGAGTTCGCCGCGATCTGGAAGGCCCTCCCCAAGGTGGTGTTCTCCACCACGCTGTCGGCGGTGCAGGGCACCAATACCCGCTTGGCCTCGGGCGGCCTGGTAGCGGAGATCGAGCGGTTACGAGCCGAGCCGGGGGAGGGTGACATCGCGATCGGCGGCGCGACTCTCGCCGCCGAGGCAGCGGCGTTCGGCCTGATCGACGAGTACCGTGCCAGGGTCTACCCGGTGCTGGTCGGCGGTGGCATTCCGTTCTTTCCCCAGCGCGAGCGGCGGGTGGATCTCGAACTCGTCGAGAACCGCACCTTCAGCTCGAAAGTCGTCTACCTGCGCTACCGCGTGGCGCGCTAGACGTCTCACCGGTCTCACGATGTGCGCCGGCGGACGCCCGTATGAGACGATGTGCAGCATTCACGCCGGCGTGACCGATCCGCCGCGTCCCCACGTAACCCGACTTGTGGAGTTCCGATGTCTGCCAAACCTTTCAGTGCCGTTGTGTCGTGGCCGCGCGCCGTGGCGTATGCGATTGCCGCGGTCGTCATGGGTGTCGTCGTCGGCGAGCTTGCGGCCATGCTGATCTTCGCGGGCTCCAGCGACCGTCGCCTCGACGAGCAGGCCGCGCGCAGCGCCGATGCCGCACCCGCCGTCGTCGCCGCGTCGGCCGATCTGGAGCGGACGCGACAGGCCCGCACCGCTCTGGACGACGCCGTGGTGGAGGCGAGCCGCCAGCGAGACGAGGCGCTCGTCGTCGCGCGCTGTGAGTTCAACCCGTCGCAGGCCTGCCCGCAGACGCACATCACCGGAGTGCCCGGCGCCGGGCCCGAACACCGCACCGCCGACGAGTTCCTCGCGGACACGCAGGGGCAGCTCGACAAGGCAGTCGTCGAGCGCGACCGTCTGGCTCCATCGCTGGACGCGACGGTGGCCGACGACCAGCAGAAGCTCACGCAGGCGCGTGACGCCGCGATCGCGAGCGCAGACCGCGGGTTCGGCGCGCGGTGGTTGGCGATGAACGCTCATACGCTCGCCAGCCCGGGCGCGACGGTGTTGCGTGCGCTTCTGACTGGTCTGTTTGTGCTGCTGTTCCTCTTCCCGTTGATTCTCAGGCTGTCGCGGGCCAAGACGACCGAGGACCGCCGCACGGCCGCCCGCGCCGAGCAGGAACGGGCGGACCTGGAGGCCGACACCGCGATCGCGGTGAAGAAGGCCGAGGTGCGCGCCGCCATCGAAACGATGCGGGCCGAGCACGAGCTGACCAGTGCCCGCATGGAGCTCGAGGCGCAGAACGAGATCGATCGCGAGGAGCAGCGCCGTCGTGTGGAGGCAGCCATCGAGGCGCCGACGCAGGTGTCGTCGGAACGGGTCACCGAGGTCGTCGCCGAGTTGGAGGCCGAGTCGCCGCGTGAAGAATCGGACAACCTGCCCGCGTTGGCCGAGTCGGCATCGGGGGAGAAGCGCTCGCTGATCCCGGCGTTGCCGGACGTGGCGGGGGCGGCGGCGCGTTGGATGCGTCCGTTCGTGCCGCCGATCGTCGCGAGCGCCATCGAGACGACGACGAGGCCACTGCGCGGTGCGCGCCAGGTATTCGAGGAGACGGAGGAGATCCACTTCAGCCTGCGGCGCAGCCACCGGGTGAGTGTGACTTCCGAGGAGTCCGCCGAGCCGGTCGAGCAGTGGGTCGAAGCGACGCCCGCGGCGTCGGTCAAGAAGGCGAAGACGACGCGGATCGATCGGCCGAAGCGGCAGGCGCGTACCGAGATTCACACGAGCGGCGGCCGTCGTCAGCTCCCGTCAGCCGACGGATAGCACCTGCGGCGTTGCCCGCCTCTCGGCGACATTGTCGCTAGTGGTTAGGCGCCCTACGCTTGCGCGACAAAGTCGCCCGGAGGCGGGCAGGAGCGACGGGTCCGCTCCGCTGAGGTTAAAATTCTGTGCGAAGAGCTGCCGTCCAACGGGCTTATGGTCGAGCTGTGGAGACGATCCAGGCTGACTTCGACGGCCTTTCCGCGTTGGGCGTCGCGTGCATGGGAAAAGCTGACGAATTGACCAGGAGCCGTCCTGCTCCGCAGCGCGACCCAAGCTTTCAACCAACGGCCACGGCGGTAGATCGGGTCCTGACGCTCGCGGATCGAGCCGAGAATCTGACCAGTAGTGACGGCAGCTGGCGGGCGTGGTTTCCCTGCGGTGGATGGACCGTCACGGGAGCGACCGAACAAGACGCGATTGATAACGCGAACACCGAGTGGTTCCAACGTCGAAAGACCCGGATGAGATTGCGCGCCGGATCGCCTTGATGCGACGCCATCTCGTCGAACCGGTCCCAGGCGTGCAGAACACGCCGAGCAATGTCCTGTAGTCGGCATGGAACGAGCCAAACCCCGCACAGGCGGTGGGGCGAATCATCGAGGGGCTTGACGAGCAGCCTTGAGGCGGACTAGGTCCCGTCAGCCGACTAGGTAGTCCCGCGCGGCGCTCGGCGAGATTGCAGTGGTGCACTACTGCGCTCCCGCACACCGCACGCGAGGAAGGTTCTCCTCGCGGAACTCGACACCGGATGCGGTGGGCCATCGTTTCGCCAGGACCCAAAGGGGGACGGATGATGGGCGCTGCGAAGCACATCGGTCGCATCGGAGCAATGGCGGTCGCGCTGGGAGTGGGGATGGCCGCGGCGGTGCCGACGGCGTCGGCGTCGGACGTACCGCCGCCGCCCGATAGGACCGCCCTGATCATGTGCGGGACCACCTGCCCGACACCCGACGACTTCTGGGTCGAGTCCATCGTCAACCAGTATCTCGCGCCAACTCATCCGAGTGACACAATCGATCCAGTCAAGGTGACGGCCCCCATGCAGTTTTGGCCCATCACCGGGCTCTTCCGCGTCATCCTCCTCGCCGTGGGACCCTCGGAACTATGGGGGCTTGGTGGCCCGGGGTGGCCGGACGAGCCGTTGTGGAAACTCTCTGGGCTCTTCGACCTAACTGCCAATCAGTCGCTGCAGGCCGGGGTCGCTGCTCTCGAGGCGGAGATAGCTAAGCACCCCGGCGAGCCGTTGGTGATCTATGGCAACTCGCAGGGTGCGGGCATCGCGAACGTGGTGAAGAAGAGGCTCGCCGAGCAGTATCCGGAGGGGACCCCCGCCCCTGACATCGACTTCGTGCTGGGCGGTGACCCCAACCTGCCCAACGGTGGCCTGGCATCCCGGTTCCCGGGCCTCTACATACCGATCCTCGATATGAGTTTCAACGGCTCCGCAGCGACCAACACCCAATTCGACACGGTCGAGATCAACCGGCAGTATGACGGATTCAGCGATTTCCCGTTGTATCCGCTCAATTTCATCGCCGACCTGAACGCGATTCTGGGCGTCTTCTACGTGCACGCGTACGGCCTAGACGTCAGCATGGCTCCCGATGCGTCGACGTCGCCGGTTTACCAGGGCACCCACGGTGACACCAGCTACTACTTCTTCGAGAACCCAGACCTACCGCTGTTCGGTCCGCTGCGCACGCTGGGGGTGCCTGAGCCGGTGATCGACGTGGTCGAGCCCTTCTTCCGCGAGATCGTGGAACTTGGCTATGACCGCAGCATCAAGCCGTGGGAACCCACCCCGGCGCGGCTGATCCCGACGCTCGACCCAGGGAAGGTGGCCACCGATCTCGTCGACGCGATCGGAGAGGGAATCGACAACGCCGCCACGCTCGTCACCCCCCCGGCATCATTGAAAATTCCTGCGGCATCGACGAATACGGACGTGGATGAGGATGTCCACGAGGCGGATTTGCAGACCAACGAGTCCATCGGTGCAGTGCAGGCGGTTGTCGACGGTCGGACGACAGTGAGGTCTCCAGGCCATCCCAACGACTCGACGCCACTCGACTCCGGCCACGCGCGACAGACACCCTTGCGAGACGCGGTCAAGAAACTAAACAGCGACATCAAAAAGGTCGTTGTCGACGTGTCCGACAGCATCAAGAAAGCGATGAACGTCGGCAAACAGGACGCCAAGAAGGACGCAAGCGAGGACGGTGGAAGCCAACCTCAGGGCTCGACGAGCTCCGACTAGTCGCCTTCCTCGATCATCGCCTCGGCCCAGGCGATGTGCCCTTCGAAGCCAAGCGATTCCGCCATCGCGCGATAGCGCCCCACCAAGTCTCGGTAGGCAACGTCGTCTCCGTGGGCCCGGGCTAGCAGCGCGCGCAGCCGCAGCAGCGTGATGTCGAGCATCGCCGAACTTGTCGGCGGCCGCAGATTGGTCAACCGGTCGATCGCCTCTTGGGCTTCGGCCAGGTCGGTCTCGGCTCCACGCTCCAGCAGTGTCTCCACGAGCACGCGGGTGCCCTACACGACATACAGAGCCGTCCTGCCTGGTGCAGCTCGTCTCGGCATAGCGCATCACCTCAATGGCAGCATCGCGGTCACCGCGCCTGGCCCGCTCCCGGAGCGGCGCCAACTCGGTGACGGGACCAGGTAGGGAATGCGGTCGCGCAGCCACACTCGCGGACCTGCACCATGATCTCCAGCCCGCGGTGACGATCGGCCGCGGCGTCGCCGATTCAGCAGTGCATACCCAACGAGTACTCGGCGAAGCTCAATGCGGTATCGCTGCTCGATCTCTCGGCGGCCTGCAACGCCTCCTCTCCCGCGCGCAGCGCGGAGTCATCGGCCCGAAGCACCCCGTAAACGGTCGCCAGACCGTAGGTCCAGGCAGAGGACAAGGGCGAGGGTACTCGGGTCGCTGTTTCGGGCAATCGTGACGGCGTCGTGGAGGTCCTGCCGCCAGCCGGGGCGGCCCAGCCACCACCGAGCAACGCCGCGAAGTGCCAACGCGATCGCCAGCGGTGATCCCATCCCGAAGCCGGCGCCCTTGACGGGGTCGCCATCGGCCAAGTCGACGACGGTCTGCGACCACCGCAAGATCTCGCCAAATTCACCAGTATTGAACCAGGTGGCGAACGCTACGAACGCCAACCCGATGGTCAAGGTGGGATCGCCGATCGACTCCAGGAGTGCCATCTGTTCGGATGCCAACCGCGATCCCTCACCTGGGCGACCAAAGTAGCAGAGCTCGGTGGCCAGCCCGGTCATGGCGATGGCCAGCGAGACCTTGTCCCCGGCCGTGCTGCACAACTCCCGCAACTCCGCGAAGCGGCCCCGGGTCTCCTTGATTGTTCGGTCCTGCCAGTCGGTTGCACACAGCATGGTGCGGGGAGCGATACGCATCGACAACTGGTCGGGGTCGTCGACGGGCAGTGCGTCGGCGATCCGGCATGCCCGCTCCCAGCTGACCCGGGCGGCGCCTACGTCGCGGTTGGTCGCCCACAGGGCGGCGCGCATGTGCCAGCCGTACGCCGCGCGCAGCTCGCCGGCGGCTTCGAGGTGTTCGGCGATCAGCGCGGCGTTGTCCTCCACCGACTGCCGGCTCCGTGCTCTTCGATCGCGGTCGCCAGGTGCCGGTGCCACAAGGCGCGATCCGATTTCAGCTGCGATTCATAGGCCACTGCGCGGATCAGCGGGTGGTGGAAGGCGTACTCCGCGTGCGGGGTGAACCGCACCTGATCGATCAACTCGGCGGCCAACGCCTCGTCGAGCACCGCATCGATGCCGAGTGCGGCGAGCAGCTCGGCCCCGAAGTGCGCTCCGATCACCGCCGCCGCATTCAACGTCCGCTTGGCAGGGGCGGTCAGCCGGTCGATGCGCGCCTCAATGGCCGCCTGCACCGTGGCAGGCACGCTCAGCTCAGCGACATCCACCCGACAGACATAGTCCCCATGCTCGCCGGCGAGCACCCCGCGCTGGGCCAGCTCGCGCACCATCTCCTCGGCGAAAAACGGGTTCCCGGCGGCCCGCTCAGCGATGACTGCCGCCAAGGCACTGACCGAGGGATCCGACCCCAGCAGTTCACCCAGGATTGTTGTGGTGTCCGAATCATCGAGTGGGGCAAGGGCTATCGTTTGGGCGCCATGCACCCGCGTTAGGTCGCCCGCGTACTCGGGGCGCGAGGTGATCAGCACCATCAACTTGGTTTGCGCGATCACCGTGAGGAAGTCGGCGAGCATCGACTCGCTGACCGCATCGATCCAGTGGGCGTCCTCGATGATGTGAAGCGCTGGCTCGGTGCGCGCAAGCGATGCGGTGTTGATCAGCGCCGTCAATCGGCGCCGTCGCGCGTCAGGGTCGATCTGAGGCAGTGGGACTTCGGGGTCGGCGATGCCGAGCAGATCATCAAGGAGCAGCACATCCTGCGGGTCGGCATCCGGGACCTGTTCCCGCACCCGAGCGCGGGCGCCTTCGCCCTCCAGGTCGGCCACACCGGTGGCTGCCCGTAGTAGTCGCGTCACCGCCTGGAACGGGACCTCACGGGCGTGGGATTCGCAGAACGTCCAGAACACCTCGATGTCGCGTCCGGCCGCGGCGACGGCGGCCTCCCTGGCCACCCGGCTCTTGCCGATGCCCGGAGGTCCGACGACATTGACCACGCCACCGCGGGCACCGATGGTGCGGTCGGCAAGGGCATCAAGGGCCGCCATCTCCCAGCGCCGACCGACCAGACTCGCCTCGGTGCGGCCGCCGCGGCCGTCGCGCGGGCTGATCGCCACCAGCCGACGCACCGGAACCGGTTCAACAGCCCCCTTGATGTGCGCCTGCTCGGCCTCGCCCAGCAGCACTCGGTGCTCAACCAGTCGCGCGGTCGACTCGGACAGCGTCACGCCGCCGGGCGGGGCCACCGATTCCATCCGCTGCGCCATCCCGACCTGCTCGCCGATCGCTCTGTAGCCCAGCGATCCCGAACCGATGTCGCCGGCGATCACCTGACCTGAATTCAGGCCCACCCGCAGCCGAAGATCCACACCGTCGCGCCGTTGCACCTCGTCCGCCAACTGGTTGGCCTCCTGCTGGATGGCCAGCGCGGCCAGACACGCCCGAAAAGCGTGATCCTCCAACGCCACTGGGGCGCCGAACAGCGCCATCACCCCGTCGCCGGTGTGCTCCAGGCTTCCGCCGTAGCGTTGCACTACCGCCGCCGACCGCTCCACCAACTCGGTCATGATTTCGCGGTAACGCTCTACGTCCAAGGCAGCCGCGATGTCCATCGACCGCACCACATCGGCGAACAGCACCGTGACCTGCTTGTACTCAGCCGATCGGGTTGCCTGCGTGAGTCGGGCACCGCACTCGCTACAAAACTTGCCCGTCGTCGAAATGGAATGCGCGCCGCAGGACCCACAGATCAGTCCCGTTGCGGTCAGTCCACCATCCTGGCTGACGTCCACGTCACTTATCGTTTCATCGCTGGTCGGTGATATCTGGCATATCGCCGCCTAATCGCTAGCCGCCGCTGACGGGCCCCGACGGTGTCGCGTGCTCGCCGTCATCGTCCGGCGGCGTCGACGGCGCAATTGTCGGCTCGGCTGCCCGTTCGCGACGCTGGATGCGAAGCGCGGCGGTAGGCGCGGAGAGTTCCTCCGTCGGGGGCGCGAGCACCGTCGTCGAATCTTCCTTCAGCCGAACAATTCTCGGCAGCTCGGCCGGTTGCGCGGGCCGAGCGAGAGTCGGCGGCGCGGAGACTGGCGCCGCGGAAACCGAGTGAGCGGGCTTTGCGCTTCGGGTCTCGCGGCGGCGACGCACCAGGTAGCCGGCCAGCGGCCCGGTGAACAGCATGGCGACCAGCACGGCGAGGCTCAGCAGGCAGATCGTCACGTCGAAGGTGCTGGTGATCTGCTGGGCCAGGTTGTTGCCGTAGACGCCGTCGGGCGACGGCTCGGCGTACCGCGGGGCGAGTGCGACGCCGATGGCCAGGTTCGCCACCGTGAAGACGAACAGCAGGCCGCTGAACGCCGCGATGACGGGCGGAAGGATCTCGCCCTTGACGAGCTGGCGCTGCAGCCACCGCGCGATGAAGCCGGTGATCAGGTTGAACACCGTCATCGCGACGCTGTCGTACAGGGCGTGTGGCAGGTCCAGTGACCAGGCGATCAGATAGTCGACGATGCGCAGCGCGGCCGCGGCGAACGCCCAGAACGCGATGAGCGTCAGACATTTCTCCGCGGCCGAGCGGTAGGCGCCCACCGTCGGCGGCTTGATCAGGAAGACGGCGTAGAGCGTCGTCGGCGCAACGATCGCGGCCGCGGCCGCCCAGAACAGGTAGCCCTCGTAGCCGACGGCGGCCGTCGACGTGTTCTGCGCGATGCCGTGGAAGGCGTCGACGTCGCGACCGATCGGAAGGATCCACACCAGCGTGGCCGCCAGCGCGCCCGAGGCGCCCAGCGCAGTGGTGGCCAGCCTCGCGGCGGCAGTCCTCTCGAGGAGCCAGCCCGACGCGATGACCAACGCGATCATCGCCTCCGCGCCGTACAGCAGCGTGGTGACGATGACGGCGACGTCCTGGCCGCCGAACTCGCCGTTCGTGACGAACAGATAGCGCAGCCGCCAGTACACGTTGAAGGCGACCGCCAGCGTCGCGAGCACGGTCGACACCGCACCCAGCAGCCGTGCGGCTGCATACCAGCGCCGAAACCCGTTGTCCGCAATGGTGATACTGGTGATCGGCGGCTGTGACGCGAGCAGCGCGCCTCCGACGCCCAGCAGCAAGCCGGGTCCGATCCCCGGCGGCACAAGGCCGGTTCCGCCGCCGTGCCATGTCTCGAGCAGCTGATACACGACGAAGCCGATCGCGACGATCAGGTAGCCGACGCCTAGCAGCAACCGGACCCGACCTGTGCGTCGGACGGTCTGGTCGGTGGCGGTGAGCCGGAACGGGCCGACGTGCGGTGCCAGCGCGGCGATGATGGCGAGAAGCGTGACGACGGCGATGACGGCGAAGAGCGAGCCGTCTGTGCCGGGGATGCCGAGACCGAAGTCGAGGTTCCACGGCAGAACGAGTCCGAGGACGAGCAGTGTGACCGCGACTCCGTCGCGCACGAGGTTGGTGCGCGTGGGCACGTAGCCCACTCGGGGCGACCGGGCGACGACGGCCGCGGCGGCGGTCGCCACCACGGCGGTGTCGGGCGCGTCGTAACGCTGGTCGCTCACGTGACGATTTCCTCTCAGGGTGGCAAATCGAGGGGTGCCACCCCAGCGTGCCATTTTTGCATCCGTGCACAAGCGGTTCGGGCGTCGGCTCGACCGGCGAGGATGCGGAAACTGTCCGGTAGCTTGGAACGTCGATGAGGCAAGGAGTGGACCTGTGGACGTAGCCCTTGGGGTGGCGGTCACGGGACGGGTGGCGCGCCTGGCGATGATCGGCTCGCCCGCCTCCGGCGGCCAGGTTCTCGACCAGTACGCGCTCGACCTGGCCGATGACGCGATGTCTGATCTTGCCGAGACCATCGTCGGCACCTACCGCGCGGTGGCCGAGTCGGGCAATCGGGTGGCCGCGACACGGCTCTGCCTGCCCGACGCGTCAGAGGCCGAGACCTTGCGCCAGACCGTGTCGAGCGCGGGTGTGCAGAACGTCGAAGTCGTGGCGGAGGCCGAGGCGGCCGCGGCCTTGGCCCGCAGTGCCGGCGCGGACGCCGCGTTACTGCTGGCCGACGACGACACCGTCGCGCTGACCGTCGTCGGCGAGGACGAGGAGTCGACGTCGGTGCTGGCGTCGATGCCGATCGGCACGGCCGGTGCGGCCGTCGCGTGTGCTGCCGTGTTGCAGCAGGCCTCGGAGCCGACCACCCGGGTCATGCTTGTGGGCCAGCGCTTGGACCTCGATTCGATTGCGGCAGAGCTACGTTCGACGACGCCGGTGGAGGTGCCGCCGGATCCGGGCTTCGCGATCGCGCGAGGTGCTGCGCAGACAGCAGGCGATCCTGGCTTCTTCCCGGCGGGTGCGGCGACGCAGATGGCGCCAGTCGCTGACGCGACGCAGATGGGACTGGCCGCTTCGGACGCGACCCAGATGGCTCCTGCCGCCGCCGACGCGACGCAGATGGCTCCTGCCGCCGCCGACGCGACGCAGATGGCGCCAGCGTCGGATGCGACACAGATGGCACCTGCTTCGGATGGGGCAGTGGGGCCGCTGCTGGCCTACTCGCAGGAAGAGCCGGACTACTACGAGATGCCCGCGGAGTCGCTCGACGAGTTCGTTCCGGAGCTGGAGGACGAGGCGCCATACACCGCGGTGATCGCGCCGCCACCGCCAAGGGCAATGCTCATGGGCAGCGCGCTGTCGTTCGTGGTGATCAGCTTCGCGACGCTGGCCGTCGCGGTCGCGGTCAACATCCGGCCAGTAGCCGATGTGCAGGCGCAGCCGGTACCGGCCATCCAGTCGGAGACGGTGCCGGGGCGTTTCCTGCCTGTGGTGCCGCACGAGCCGGATCCGGTGGCATTGCCGATCGCGGTGGTGTCGCCGCAGCCAGCCGCTCCGGCCCTGCCGCGGGTGAGGACCAACCAGGTCCCGGCGCCCGGCAACGTGCCGTTGGCCCCGCCCGTGCTGGAGCCCGGGCAGGTGCCGGCGGTACCGATCCCGGAGGTGCCGCCGGTCCCGATTCCGCCGACGGTTTTCCCGCCATGGAACCCGTTCCCCATGCCGACGTTCCCATGGCCGACGGTCACCCCGACGTCACCGACCACCACGACGACGAGCCCCACGACAACGACCACGTCGCCGACAACGACCACGTCTACGACGACGTCGTCGAGCCCCCCGCCGCCCAAGCCCGAGCCCGAGCCTGAGCCCGAGCCGATACCCGCGCCGAAACCCGAGCCGAAGCCCGAGCCAGTGCCGGAGCCCGCGCCGGCGTATAAGCCGCCGGCTCTTGCGCCTGAGTCTGTGCCCGCTCCTGCTCCGGTCGCGCCCGCACCCGTTCCGGTGGCGCCTGCCCCCGCACCCGCTCCGGCTCCAGCCATCGCGCCAGCTCCAGCACCCGCCCCAGCCATCGCACCAGCTCCGGCACCCGCCCCAGCCATCGCACCGGCGCCCGCACCTGCGATAGCTCCTGCCCCCGTGATTCCGGAGGCGCCGTCGGGTGGCAGCGGATCCTCCAGCGGAGGTGGGGGTGTCATCCAGGCGCCCGCGACGACGCCGGTGCTGTCGCCGTAATCCATGTTCGTCAAGCGGGACGCGCGCACGGTCATCGCGATTGGCGCGACACTGCTCGCACTCGCTACGGCGTGTTCGCACGGCGACGCAGCCGACACAGCCGTCACCGCCACCTCGCAGCCGGCGCCGGTTCCCGTTGCCTCTCCGCCCGCGCCCAGGCCGACGTTGCCGCCCGTTGCGCCTTCGCCGTATGACTTCTCAACCGTCTCCACGTTGATCGACGATGCGATTGCGGCCAACGAGTTGCCCGGTGCCGTGGTCCTGATCGGGCATGGCGGCAAGGTCGTGTTCCGCAAGGCGTATGGCGAGCGCAAGCTCGCGGGGGAGCCGGGGCTGGACGGATCGCCTGCACCCGCTGAGCCGATGACCGAGGACACGATCTTCGACGTGGCGTCGTTGACGAAGCCCCTCGCTACGGCGCCCGCCGTCATGCAGTTGTTCGAGCAGGGCAAGGTTCAGTTCGACGATCCCGTGCAGAAGTATCTGCCGGACTTCAACACCGCGAACGATCCTCTGCGTGCAGCGGTGACGGTTCGCATGTTGCTCACGCACACGTCGGGCGAGCCGGGTGACGTCGAGCTCAAGGATCCGTGGGGATTGGCACACGTCGACAGAGAAGAAGGCTTTCGGCGCGCGCTGACGACGCCGCTGCAGTCGATGACCCGGCGCCGGCTTCAGCTACTCCGACATCAACTTCATTCTGCTCGGCGCGATCGTCGAGAAGCTCACGGGCGACGTGGAAGACGATTACGTGCAGCGGAATATCTTTGCGCCGCTTGGCATGACAGAGACGCGTTATCTTCCCGCGGCCAAGGCGTGTGGTCCGCACTCGATGCGTGGAGCGGCGATCGCCTGGGCACCAGAAGAGGGCGCGCCGGTCGGTTGTCAGCCAGGCACGTGGAGCACCAGCCTGTTGTCTCGCATCGCGCCGACGGCACGGGACGAAGAGAGCAGAGCCGAGCCGGACAAGAATCCCGACATCGATTACCTGCTGCGGGGCACCGTGAACGACACAACGGCGCGGCGGATGGGTGGAGTGGCGGGGCACGCGGGTGTGTTCTCGACGGCACACGATGTCGGTATCTATGCGCAGGCGCTTCTCGACCGGCTGGCGGGACGGCCGAGCCCGTACCCGCTGACGCAAGAGACTGCGCAGTTGATGACGAGTCCGCAGCAGCCCGGGCACAGCGAGGGACAGATCGAAGCGGCCAACGAGGCCGAGCGAGAGGCCATCATGACGACACCGAACACAGCCGACCCGCTGCTTGCGCCGCACTATCCCGCGATCAACGGGGAAAACCTGCGCGGCTTCGGCTGGGATATCGATACACCGCAATCGACGCCGCGAGGCAAGCTCTTTCCCATTGGCAGCTTTGGCCACACGGGTTTCACCGGCACCAGCATGTGGATCGATCCGGGCTCGGATACCTATGTGGTCCTGCTGACGAATTCGATCCACACACGGGGCAGTCCACCGGCCTCGAAGCTGCGGGGTGACGTGGCAACGGCGGCAGCTCAGGCCGTCGGGCTTGCTTAGCTGTGTCACCAGCGCGCACGGCAAGGTTTTGCAGATTGCCCTGATGGGATGCTGTTCCTCGCTACGCTCCCGATGTCAGACCACATCGCGAATCGGGGAAGACCACTATGAGCGAACGTCATATCCACCGTGAGAAGGCTCAAGCCATCACGAAGGAGCAGGAAGAAGACGCCGCCCGGCTGCGGGATTTCGAGGCCTTCGCGAAGTTCTCCGATGCCGACCGGAAGCGTCTTGTCCAAGCGGCGCACCGCACCTCGACATCGGGGCCGTGGCCTCTGATCCGTGAGCAGACCGTGTCGGACGCCTGCTACATCCTGCTCAGCGGCGAGGCGGCCGTGTACGTCGGCTCGGACCGGGTCGCCGTCGTTGGGCCGGGCGAGGTGATCGGCGAATCCGCGCTCAAGCACGGCAAGCTGCGTGGTGCGACCGTGACGACGACGGGCCGAGCCGAAGTGCTGCATATCGATCGGGATGATTTCCACCGCGTGCTCGAGGAGCTACCGGCGCTGCGCGAACTCATCGATGCAACTATCGCGCGACGCATGCCAGGCGCGACATCAGCTGAGTGAGCTGAGTCACACCGTTGCGCTTTTGCGGTAGTTGTGGCTGAAGTGACGCGAATTCCAATATTTACAAAAGCTTTTCGCGCGCAACCCGCCGACGTCGCGGTGCATGCCCGGGTGTATCATTGGCGTTGTTGGTAATCCAGCCAGTCCGGAACGCATTCGCCGTCTTCCGCTGATCGCCGAGCAACCGCTCATGCCGGACACGCAGGTAACAACCGTCAAATCGGATTTACCTTGAGCGCACCACCCTTCTTTCCCATCAGTCCCTCCCCCTTCACATCGATCCTCGACCCCGTTGAGGCGAAACGTCTTTCCCGAACTGCTCGTGTCGGTGTCCTCAGTACCTATGCGCCGACGCATTGCGGACTGGCGACGTTCACCGCTGCCCTGTCCGACGCCTTGGGCGCGAATGGCATCGATGTGAGCGTCGTACGCGTGGCCGACGGGCGGCCTACCTCGCGTGAGCGGGTGATCGGAGAGCTGGTCAGCGGTTCGGCGGCATCCATAGCGGCGAGCACCGAGCTGCTGAATCAGAGCGACGTCGCCATCATCCAGCACGAGTACGGAATCTATGGTGGTGTTGACGGAGACGACGTCCTGGACATCATCGACGGGCTGCGCGTGCCGTCGATCGTCGTCGCCCACACAGTCCTCAAAGACCCGACGCCACACCAGCGTTCGGTTCTCGAGGCGATCGCGGCGATGGCGGATCAGGTAGTCGTCATGTCCGACGCAGCGAGGCAGCGGTTGTGTCTCGGGTTCGACGTGGACAGCCGCAAGGTCACCACGATCCCGCACGGCGCGGCCTTATCGAGTGGCCCCGCTATGAAGCGTCCGAGTCGGCCGACCCTGTTGACATGGGGACTGTTGGGCCCTGGGAAGGGTATCGAGCGGGTGATCGATGCGATGCGTCTGCTGCATGGCCTGCCCGGCAGGCCCGAGTATCTGGTCGCAGGCCAGACCCACCCGAAGGTCCTCGCCGAGGATGGCGAGGCATACCGCGATGCCCGAAAGGAGCAAGCGCGCCACTGCGGCGTAGCCGGTTCGGTAAAGTTCGACTCCCGCTACTGGACAACGTCGAACTTGCCTGCCCTCATCCAGTCGGCTTCGGTCGTCGTACTGCCCTATGACTCCACCGATCAGGTCACCTCCGGTGTCCTGGTCGACGCCATCGCATGCGGCAGGCCCGTCGTGGCCACCGCGTTTCCGCACGCCGTCGAGCTCCTGGGTACCGGAGCAGGCATCGTCGTCGGCCACGACGATCCGGATGCCATGGCCACCGCCCTGCGCCAAGTGCTGACACAGCCGCGACTTGCTGGTTCCATGGCCGCGGAGGCCCGTCGGCTGGCGCCGGAGATGGCATGGCCGGTGGTCGCGAGTGCGTATCTGAGCCTGGCGGACCAGCTTCTCGCCGACCGGCGGGGGGCGCTGGTATGACCGCCGCGGCGCCGCCATCCAAATTCGACCATCTGCTGCGAATGACAGATCGTCGCGGCACCTTCGAGCACGCGTGCTTCGCCGAGCCCCGGCCCGAGGACGGTTACTGCACCGACGACATGGCCCGTGTTCTTGTCGTGGCCACCAGAGAACACGACGCCGAGGGTCCAGTGAAAGGTCTCGCAGGGCTGGCGATCCGGTTCTTGAACGAGGCGCAGGCATACAGCGGTGCATGCCGTAATCGCATGGACCGCAACGGCCGTTGGACCGACGAGCCGACCACGGACGACCACTGGGGCAGATGCATCTGGGGCCTCGGCACGGCCGCCGCCCACAGTGAGGTGGGCATTGTGCAGAAGCTGGCGGTGATTCAGTTCGAGCGCGCCGCCCAGACACGGTCGACATCGGCGCGAGCGATGGCTTTCGCCGCACTGGGAGCCGCCGAGCTTCTCACCGTCAACCCCGAGCACCCGGCGGCACGCAAGCTCGTCACCGACTATGCGGCGTCGCTCCCCGCACCCAGCAGCGACAGCTCGTGGCCGTGGCCCGAGCCGCGGTTGGCCTACGGGAACGCGGTGCTTCCCGAGGCGATGATCGCCGCGGGAGTTGCGCTTGACGACATGGCATTGCAGCAGCGTGGCCTGGATCTGTTGGGCTGGCTGCTCGACTACGAAACGGCTGACGGCCATTTGTCTCCCAGCCCGGTCGGTGGCAGAGGGCCCGAAGACGTCGGGCCCGCTTTCGACCAGCAGCCGATCGAGGTGGCCGCACTGGCCGATGCGTGTGCGCGTGCCGCTGGGGTCGACGCCGCAGCGACATGGCCCGACGGTGTCGCGGCCGCTGCAGCCTGGTTCCAGGGTGCCAACGACGCGGGACAGGTCATGTGGGACCCGGAGACGGGCGGCGGGTTCGACGGACTTCTCGTCGACGGGGTGAACCAGAATCAGGGCGCCGAGTCGACGCTCGCTGTGATCTCGACGTTGCAACATGCGCAACGCTTCGCCGTTGTGCCGCAATGACTTCGGTGCGGGCCGGACTAGTCACCCGTAGCCCGCAGCGGCTCGCGGCCGACCCGTCGAGGGTCATCACCCGGCTTTTCGTACCCGGAACGGAAGGGTTCGAGCACGAGGACTCGCGAGCGGGAGCCGTGCTGAGACGCGTCCTTGCCCTCGACGAGGATGACGTGCGTTCGTCGTTGGACGATGTCGTAACGCGGTTCGACGGGCGGCACCGAGATCTGGTCGGCACCTTCCGTAGGCATGCCGATGAGTTCGCCGATCGACTGAATACGGACATCGAACTGTCGCAGGCTCGAATGTTGTTGCTGGGAGCCACATTCACCAGTGAATACGCCATCGAGGCCGCGGCATTGTGCAATCCCAGCATCGTCGCCCACCCGGATCAGGCGGGGATGGCTGCGGGCAACCTGCGATTCGTGATGAGCGTTCGGGGTATCGGCGAAGGGCACCGGTCATCGATCGGGTTTCGGACGGGCGTGGTCGACGCCGAAGGCGGCGTCACGGTCGACGCTCCGACTCCGTTTGCCACCGTCGGATCGGTCGGGTCGACGCTGCTCGACGCTGCCGTGTTCCGCATTGAGCTCGCGCGGCTCCGCGACGGGGGCGAGGCCGCCGACTACGTTCTCGATGCACTCGGCGACAGGTTCACGAGAGCCGACCTCGAGGACCAGCTCGGCGCGCTGCAGATGCACAGGAGTACCCGCGGCCACGCGCAGGAGACGATTTCGCTGATTCGGGCCATCGCCGAGCGGTTCTACGCCGTCGAATTCGCTGACGATGTACCGCTGTCCGAGCGGGTGCTGCACCCGACGTTGGCCGCCGAGTCGGCGGGCATGGAGGACGCGCGGTTCGTCCGCTTTGTCGACGACGACGGGTCGGTCAGGTTCTATGCCACCTATACGGCCTACAGCGGAAGCGAAATCAGTCAGCAGCTGCTGGAGACGACGGATTTCCAGTCATTCACGTCCGCGCCGATGGCTGGGAAGGCCGCGGCCAATAAGGGGCTGGCGCTGTTTCCGCGTCGTATCGGCGGGCGGTTTGCCGCCATGTCGAGGTCGGACCGCGAGTCGAATTCGGTTGCCTATGCCGACGATCCGTTCGTTTGGCCGGACTCCGCGCCCTGCCAGCAGCCGACGCAGGCCTGGGAGGCGGTGCAGCTCGGCAATTGCGGACCGCCCATCGAAACCGAGGCGGGGTGGCTGGTGCTGACGCATGGCGTCGGTCCGATGCGGACGTACCGGATCGGGGCGATCCTGCTGGATCTCGAGGAGCCGACCCGCATCATCGGTCAGCTGAAGGGGCCGCTGCTGAGCCCGGCTGCCGACGAGCAGGACGGCTACGTGCCCAACGTTGTGTATTCCTGCGGTGGGTTAGTGCACGGCGAGACGTTGGTGATTCCCTACGGGATCGGTGACGCGGCCATCGGCATTGCGACCGTGCCGCTGCCTGAGCTGCTTGCTGAGCTCGGCGGCTGAGTATTCGGGTTCGTACGTCGGGCAGGACCAGGCGTGCGAGCGGCTTGGCGTATGCATGATGCCCCCTTTTTACGGTGATATCGATCGCACGAATTTCGCGCACTGTTAGTCGGCGAGCAGGTTGACCACCCCGGTGAAGACGCCGGGAAAGATCTTGGCGGCGGGCACAATCTGAGAACGCAGCCCTGGGAACGTACTGGCGTGCAGCACACCAGCGGTGAGCAGCCGGTAGCGGCGCGACATACGGCGCCACTGCCGGTCGTAGTCGTCGACACGGCCGGTGCCGATGCAGTTCACGAGCAGCTCGGCCGCGCTGAATGCGATCCCGAGGCCTTCGCCCGTCAGCGCGTCGACATAACCCGCCGCGTCACCGACCAACAGCACCCGCCCCGCTGTTCGGCTGCGCACTTTCTGCCGCAGCGGACCCGCCGCCCGATCGGGGCCGTGTGCGCGGCCGTCGACAAGAGCCTTCAGGGCGGGAAACGCCTCGAGCTGCTCATTGAAAGCGCCCTTGCGCGTGGTGAGGATCGCGACGCCGACGCAGTCCTCGGCTACCGGCGTCACGTATGCCTCTGCACCTGCAGACCAGTACACCTGGACGCAGTCAGTCCACGGCTTCATCGCGAAGTGACGGCGGATTCCCCACCTGCGCGGGCCCGCAGAGGGACGGCTCAGCCCGAGCGCGGCCCGGATCGGCGAGTGAAGTCCATCCGCGGCGGCCAAATAGCGGGCGCGGAAGTCGCCGCAGCGCACCGTGGTCGCGTCCTGGCTGACCGGGCCGACTTCGCCATGCACTATCTGCACCCCGGCTGCCGTCGCTGCATCCAAAAGGCTTGCATGCAAAAATGTTCTGCGCACACCTAGCCCGGGCCCGGAGCGGAATCGGCCAGTGACGCAACGCGGGCCGTCGAGGTAAGTGATTCCCTGAAACGGCACGCCCCGCGGGTCCGCGCCGAGGCGGCGCAAATGCCGCAGCGCATGGGGCATCAACCCCTCGCCGCACGCCTTGTCGACGGGTCCGCGCCGTCGTTCTACCGCGACGACCTCGAGTCCGGCCCGCGCGGCGTGGATCGCGGTGGCCAGACCGGCCGGCCCGCCGCCCGCCACGAGAAGGTCGATCACTGCAGCCCCGCGAGCGCAGCATTCTCGACTTCGATCCGTGTCCGCAGTACCGCGGCATTGAGCACGGTGAACACCAGCGCGGTGATCCACGCGGTATGCACCAGCGGCAGCGCCACCCCTTCGACGACGACCGCCACATAGTTCGGGTGCGGCATCACCCGATACGGCCCGCGGGTCACCCGCCCGGCGCCGGGAACGACGATGACGCGGGTGTTCCACTGGTGGCCAAGGGTGGCGATGCACCACCACCGCAGGCACTGGGCGGCCAACGCCGCCGCCAGCATCGGCCAGCCCAGTGCTGGTAGGAAGGGACGGTACATACTTTCCACCAGGCATCCCGCCAACAGACCGCCATGCAACAAGACCATCGCCGGATAGTGCCGCGCACCGAACTCGATGCCGTTGTGCGCCCGGCTCCAGGACAGATTGCGTTGCGAGACAACGAGTTCGGCGACGCGCTCGACCGCCACCGCGGCGATCAACAACGCATACCAGATCATCGGAACCCGATTCAGTTCCAGCGCAGCAGTACCAGCTCCGCGCAGAAGCCCGGCCCCATCGCCATCAGCAGCCCCGGCGTGCCGGTCGGTGGTGGCTTGTCACGCGCGTCGCGCAGCACGTGCAGCACGGACGCCGACGACAAGTTGCCGACCTCGCTCAACGAGCGCCACGACAACTCCAGCGCGTCGTCGTCGAGGCTGAGGGCGGTGTTGATCGCCTCGAGAACTTTCGGGCCGCCGGGGTGCGACACCCACGAACCGATGTCGTCGATCGTCAAGTCGTGGTCGGCCAGGAAGCCGGTGACGTCATCGCCGAAATATCGCTCGATAAGGTCGGGCAGATCGGGCGAGAGCACCAGATGGAAGCCCGCGCCGTCGATGTCCCAGCCCATCGTGCCCAACGAGTCCGGGTAGAGCCGACTGCGTGAGGCCAGCACGTCCGGCCCGATGGCCCCGATGCGCTCGGCGCGACGCTCACCGACCGAAACGACAGCGCCCGCGCCGTCACCGAACAAAGCGCTGCCCACCAGCGTGGCGATCGTCGGCTGAGCCGCGGGGAAGACCAGCGAACACAGCTCGACCGACACCAGCGCAGCAACTTCGTCGGGTGCACCTCGCAGATAGTCGTGAAGACGGGCCACGCCGGCCGCACCGGCCACGCAGCCAAGGCCGAAAATCGGAACCCGTCGCACATCGGGCCGCAGGCCGATCCGCGCCGCGATGCGGGCATCCAACGACGGCACCGCCACACCGGTCACCGTCGTCGTGACGATCAGGTCGACGTCGCTGGGACGCAACCCCGCGTCGTCGAGCGCACCCGACAGCGCCTCGCACCCGAGCTCGACGGCGTGCTCGATGAAAAGGTCATTGGCTTCTTTGAAATCGGCGAGCGACATCAACTGGTCCAACGGCAGGATGCTGTAGCGGCTGTCGACCTTCGCACTCTTGTGGAGTCCGCGTAGGGCCTGTTCGTATCCGGCGAAAGCCGGAATCCGCAGGAACGCCTCGGTGATCTCATCCTGGGCGTACCGGTGGGGCGGTAACGCCCCGTATATGCCCGCAATAATGCTGGAAGGGCTCATCCTCTAGACACGATGACCAGGGTGCCGCGGTTCAACGTCGCTGTTGACCGGTTCGGCCGGCGGTGCCGAGTGGCCGTCGTTGAGCCCGAGGCGGCGGTGCAGTGCGGTCATCCAGGCAGGTGCCCACCAGTTCCATTGCCCCATGACATGCATGAACGCGGGCACGAGGACCATCCGCACCAACGTCGCATCGACCAGGACGGCCAGCGTCAGGCCAACGCCGAACAACCGCAGCACCGACACGTGGGCGAAGATCAGCGCCGCGAAGGAGATCGACATGATGAGCGCCGCGGCGGTGATGATCCGTCCGGTGCGGGCGATGCCGAGGGCCACGCTCTCGTCGCTGTCGGCGCGCGTCTTGCCAGACGCCAGCCAGAACTCTCGGATCCGCGACACCAGGAAGACCTCGTAGTCCATCGACAAGCCGAACGCGACGCAGAACAGCAGCACGGGGATGTTCGCGACCAACGTGCCAGTCGATGTGGTGCCGAGCGCGCCGAGGTGGCCCTCCTGGAAGATCCACACCATCGCGCCGAACGCAGCGGTCAGCGAAAGGACGTTGAGCACCAACGCTTTCAGCGGGACGACGATGCTGCCGGTCAGCAAGAAGAGCAGGACGAACATGATGACGGCGATGGTCCCGAGGACAAGCGGAAGCCGCGTCGTGATGGCGTCGACGCTGTCGCGGTTGATCTGGGCGGTACCGGTCATGTCGACGTGACGGCCTGCGGGCCCGGGCACCGCGTGCAGCCGGTCGAGTTGAGCTTCGGACCGATCGGAGAACAACGGCGCGGTGCTGTCGACTGTGAGGAAAGCGCTGCCGGAGCCAAGACCCGCAGGGGCAGAGGGCGGTCCGGCGCGGCGGCCGTCGACGAAGGTGCCCGTCGGGGCCGACACCGCCGAAACGTCGGGCACCGCAGACAGGTCGGCGGCGTATCGGTCGATGTCGTAGGCGCTGACGCCGACCGCGTCGGGGAGGACGACGGTGACCGCGGTGTCGGTGTTGGTGGCGAAGTCGCGTCGCAACTGGTCGCCGACTTGGTGCGCGGAGGCGGAACTCGGAAGGACACGGTCGTCGGGGAAGCCCCACCGCACGCTGAGGAAGGGCGTGCCGAGCAGAAGCAGCAGGGTGACCCCCGCGAGCCCGAGCGGGATTGCCTTGTGCATGACACATGTCGCTTGGCGGTACCAGAAACTTTGCTCGAGGGGGATGGGCTGCGGATCGGGTCGACCGAGTATGCGGCGGGCGAGCAGACGGACGTCGAGTGAATCCAGGCGGTCGCCGAGCAGAACGAGCGCGGCGGGCGTCACCAGGATGGCCGCGGCGGCGGCGAAGGCGACGGTGGCAACACCGGCGTAGGCGAACGACTTGAGGAAGTGCATGGGGAACAACACCATCGCCGCCATCGACAGCGCGACCGTCGTCGCGGAGAACACCACCGTGCGGCCCGCGGTGATCATCATGCGAATGAGGGCCTCGTCGCGGCTCGCGCCGCCGGCGAGCTCGTCGCGGAACCGGCTGATCATGAGCAGCGTGTAGTCGATGGCCAGCGCCAGACCCATCGCGGTGGTGAGGTTCAGCGCGAAGATCGACACGTCGGTGGCGAATGTCATGAGCCTCAGGACAGCGAGGCTGCCCAATATCGCCATGAGGCCGACAGCGACCGGAAGGGCAGCCGCCAGCAGGCCGCCGAACACCCAGACCAGCACGATGAAGCTCAGCGGGACGGCGAACGATTCCATCAGCAGGAGGTCGCGCTGCGACTGGTTGGTGATTTGGATGTTGACCATCGCGACGCCGCCCGAGCGGACTGTCGCACCGCCGCGGTCGCGCGCCACCTGGTCGGACAGCTCCTTGGCGTACTTCTGCTGCTCGGCCTCGTCGCCGACGAGGCCGGCGACGATCAGTCCGGAGGTGCGATCCTTGCTGATCAAGCCGTCGGCGGCGGACGGCGGTGAGGTCCATGGTGAGCTGACATCCGCGACGTGAGGGGACCGGCGGAGCTGGTCGGCGATGTCGAGGCCTGCCTCCTTGGCGTTCTGGCTGTCGACGCCGTCGGGGGTGGAGACGACGATGAGCAACTGCACGTCGCCCTGGTGAAACTTGCCGGTCAACATCTCGGTGGCCCTGGACGACTCGGAGGTGGGGTCCTGGAATCCGCTGGCGGACAGCTTGTTGGCCACGGGGAGGCCGAAGACGCCGAGCGCAATCGCCAAGAGCCCCGCGATCGCGATGACGGTGCGCGGCGCGGCGATGGCCAGTCGGGCGGTTCGATGCAGCAGGGTCAATCCTCCACTCTGTGGCTGACCACGACGAGGGTGGAGATCCTTGCGATCACCACAATGTATTCACGAATTATTCACGAAGTGAGAAGGCGAACGGTTCACTTCGTTCGAGAACCAGAAGCGCCTGAGCTGCTTGCTGAGCTCGGCGGCTGAGAAATCAGTTTTCAGCCGCGTCCTCCGAAGCGAAGCGTGAACTGATCGTTCAGTTCGAAGCACGAATAGGTCTGGCCACCCACGCGTGGTTCATGTGGGCGGCCAGACGGGGTGGTCAGCAGTAGTAGTAGTCAGCAGTAGTAGTAGAAGGGGGTGCCGTCGCCGTAGTACTCGACGCAGACGTCGGCATTGGCAGTGCCGGCGACACCGACGGCGGCGAGTCCGAAGCCCGAGGCCAGGACGGCTGCGCCGACGGCGGTGACAACGAGGGTGCGGATGCGGTTCATCATGCGGATCACTCCTTGGGGTGGGGTGGCGGTGTTGACACTCAAAGAGTCGCGCCCGGCCCTTGGTGGATTCTTGGAGCATTCTTGGAGATTTCGGCTGGCCGTTTGCCACCCATAGCCGAATTGCGCTCGCTGACGGACCTAGCCGATCACCGTGCGTCTTCTCGGACCGCCAACGTCGGCGGATTCGCCACCCGCGTCAAGCGACGGCTGAGAGGCTAACTGCGGTCCTGTTCTCGCCGGGCATGTTGATGTGCAGCTCGGAAAGCGAAGTGTGCCAAGGTATTTTCTGACCGGTGGTGTAGGTGACGGTGGACACACCTACTAGAGGCGGGATCGGATGAAGACGAGGACCTCGTCCGCCGTGGCGAAGCCGCCGAGGTGGCTTTCCTCGGGCCGCAAGACGAGTTCGGCGTCGGGTAGGAGTGCTACCGCCTTTTGTGCGTCGCGCAGCGGCACGATGTTGTCGGCGTCGCCGTGCCACCACCGCACCGGCGCCTTCACGTCGGAAAGCCGGAAGCCCCAGTCGCGGCCGAAGAGTCGGGTGTCGTCGATGATTGCCTGGAAGCGGCCCTTGGCAAGCAAGACGAGATCGTCGATGAACATGCCCTCCATTTCGGGATCGCGAAGGACCTTCCGGTCACCCTCCGGCGTTGTGCTGGCATAGGCCTGGCAGGCATAGTGCGCCATCGGGACGATTGGCAGCAGCAGCGTGGATACCGCCTGCGCCAAGGGTCGGCGCAGTCCTCCCAGTACCGGGGCGAAGCGGCGGGCCAAATCGATGGCGCCAGTCGCAAGGGCGTCCGGGCCGACTGACGGGACGACACCTCCCAGCACGGCCACGGCCGCGACCTTGCCGCTGAGCGGGGGGACCGCCGCGCAGGCCAGGGCATACGGGCCACCACCGGAGAGGCCGACGACGCCGAGTCGCTGAGCGCCGAGCGCCTCAGCCACATGCGCCATGTCTGTCGCCCAGTCGGCCACCGACTCATATGGGTGCGGGTCGGACAACCCCGTGCCGGGTCGTCCCACGGCGACCACGCGCAGGCCGAGCTTCTCGGCGGCGCGACGGCCTATCAGCGGAAATTGGCGCCGGCCGCCAGGGGTGCCGTGGAACCACAGCACCGGCTCCCCCGCGGGGTCGCCGAACTCGGCGAAGCCGAGACGCCGGCCGGTGGGCAGGAAGAAGCGGCCTTCGGCGCGCGGCTTTTCGACGCGGGGTACGCGGTACGGGTGCCGCATCGCGTTGGTCATTCGCAACTTCATCGGGGGGTGATCGTAAACCGCGCAGGTGCGTGCTGTTGTGATGTAGCGAAAAATTCGCTCGTAGGTGGGCACTCGTCGACTCGCTGATCCGACTCGATGCGCACCTTTGCCGCGGTGATCAGGTCGCCGAACGGCTCGCCCGGTATTGCCGCGGCGTCTGGCCGAACCAGCGACGGCATGACCGGTTCAGCGCGCTCTGTTCGGAATAGCCGAGCAGACCGGCGATCTGCTGCAGATGCAGTCCCGGCACCGCCAGGTAACGCGCCGCATGCGCTCGGCGCTCACCGTCGATGATGTCGTGACAGCGCACGCCCTCGGCGGCAAGTTGTCGCTGCAGAGTCCGCGGATGCAGCGCGAGCTGGTCGGCGATGGCCTCGGCGCTGCATTGACCGGTGGGCAGCAGCCGCCTGGTCAGTTCGGCCACGCGTTCGGACAGCGCGGCAGTGCTGGGCAGGTAGGTGGATTCCAGGTACTTCGTCGCGATGCGTCGGGTCTCGGGATCGGCGGTGTCGATGACCTTGTCGGCAACATGCGCGGACAGCTCGAATCCGCTCCAGGTCTGATTGAAGCGCACCGGGCAGCCCAGCTCCGCGCGGTAGGCGTCCGGCGATCCGTGCTGGCTGTGCATGAACGAGACCGCCCGGGGCCGGGCCTGCGGTCCGCCGAGGAGCCGAAGAATTTGCGCAGCGATACCCATGCTGAGCTCGTAGCTCTGCGCCGGGTACGGAACGCCGGGCTCGGTCACTTCATACGTGCACCGCACGTCGGACTCCGCAGATGCCCTGCCGACCGTCAGCGTCAGCGCGGGGGAGTGGACGTACAGGTAGCGCGCGATCGCCTCGAAACCGCCCAGCACCGTTTGGGCATTGCGGGCGATCACTGCAATGGGTCCGAGAATGTCCAGGCCCTGAAAACGGGAAAGGCGACGCCCGAAATCCGGACACTTCAGGTCCTCGGCACTCGCCTCCAGCAAGCGGATGAACGCGTCGACCGCGACGAAGCCGTCCGCTTGCTGTTCGGCGCCGACGGGGATACCGAATCGCCCCAGCAACGACTCGGGGTCGCCGCCCAGTTCGCGCACCAGATCGCTGTAACCCCGCAGGGCCGCGGTGCGGATCAGACTGCCCATAAACATCACCTGTCGGGAAATGATAAAAATCTGTCGGGAAATGTCAAGACCCGCAGCGTCGCCGACGGCCATTCTTCTAGTCATGAACGCACAGCATTTCGACATCCTGATCATCGGCGCAGGTCTGTCGGGCATCGGGACGGCCGCTCAGTTGACCGCCGAGTTTCCGCACAAGACCCTCGCGGTGCTGGAGCGCCGCGAGCGCCTCGGCGGCACCTGGGACCTGTTCCGCTACCCGGGCATCCGCTCCGACTCGGACATGCTCACCTTCGGCTACAAGTTCCGGCCGTGGCAGGAGCTGAAGGTGCTGGCCGACGGGCCGTCGATCCGCCAGTACATCGCCGACACCGCCGTCGAGTACGGCGTCGACGAGAAGATCCAGTACGGGCTGAAGATCGTCGGCGCTGACTGGTCGACGGCCGAGAGTCGCTGGACGGTGACCGCGGTGCACGAGGCGACGGGCGAGACGCGCCACTACACGTGTGGCTACCTCATCAGCTGCACGGGCTATTACAACTACGACGCGGGCTATCTGCCGACCTTCCCCGGCGCCGAGCGGTTCACGGGCCGCTGCGTCCATCCGCAGCATTGGCCCGAAGACCTCGACTACACGGGCAAGAAGGTCGTCGTGATCGGCAGCGGCGCAACGGCAGTCACCCTGGTCCCCGCGATGGCGGGCGACGCGGCGCACGTGACCATGCTGCAGCGCTCGCCGTCATACGTGTTCTCCCTGCCCGCGTTCGACAAGATCTCACAGGCGCTGGGCCGCTTCCTGTCCGAGGAAACGGTGTACGCGCTCGGGCGCAAGCGCAACATCGTGATCCAGCGGTCGCTGTACAAGGCGTGCCGGCGGTGGCCGAAGACGATGCGCCGATTCCTGCTGGGGCAGGTCCGCCGTCGCGTCGGCCCGTCGTTCGACATGAGCCACTTCACCCCGAACTACATGCCGTGGGACGAGCGGCTGTGCGCGGTGCCCGACGGCGACCTGTTCGACGTCCTGGCCTCCGGAGAGGCGTCGGTTGTCACCGATCAGATCGAAACCTTCACCGAGACAGGCATTCTGCTGAAGTCGGGCCGTGAGCTGGAGGCCGACATCATCGTCACCGCGACCGGTCTGAACCTGCAGATGCTCGGCGGCATGGCGCTGTCGGTCGACGGCGAGGCGCGTGAGCTGCACGACGCGATGACCTACAAAGGCGTGCTGGTGCAGGACATGCCCAACCTGGCGTGGATGTTCGGCTACACCAACGCGCCGTGGACGCTGAAGTCCGACATGGCCGGTGAGTATCTCTGCCGGCTGATGCGGCACATGGACGACAACGGTCATGCGGTGGCGACGCCGCGCGACATCGAGGGCTGCGTGACGGGCGACGGCATGCTGGACCAACTGCAATCCGGCTACGTGCAGCGCGGCAAGGATGTCATGCCGCGCCAGGGTTCCAAGCTGCCGTGGCAGGTGCTGATGCACTACGAGAAGGACTCTCGGATGCTGCTCGACGAGCCCGTCGAAGACGGCGTGCTGTCGTTCGACGCGACGCGGGTGGAGGCATTCGCATGAGCATCCATCCAGGCGTGGTCCGCGTCGCGCTGCGCGGCTGCCGACCACTGTTGGCCTCCCGCCGGGTGACGGTCGGCGGCAAGCGCAGACTGTACGACCTGTTCACGCGGGTGGCTCGGATGCCGAAGGGTACGGGCTACGACGTCGTCACCATCGCGGGTGTGCCGGTGGAGGGGGTGCGACCGCCGGGGGTGGACTCCGGCGCGACGCTGCTGTACCTGCACGGCGGTGCGTACGCACTGGGTAGTGCCAAGGGCTATCGCGGCGTGGTGGCGCGGCTCGCCGATGCGGCCGGGATGACGGCGCTGGTGCCCGACTACTCGCGGTCGCCGGAGGCGCGCTATCCGGTTGCGCTCGAGGAGATGGTCGCGGTCTATCAATCTTTGACCGACTATGGGGTCGAGCCGGAAAGCCTTGTCATTGTGGGCGATTCGGCGGGCGGAGGACTGGCCTTGTCGCTGGCCATGGCTCTTCGGGATCGCGGGATCCCCGGCCCGGCAGCGATCGGCTTGATCTGCCCGTGGGCCGACCTCGCCATCGACATCGACGGCGGCCGCCCAAAGACGTGTGATCCGCTGATCAATCCGTCGATGGCCGCCGAATGGGTGCCGAAGTACGTGGGCGAGCATGGCCCGCGGCTGCCCGGCATCTCGCCGGCGCATGGCGACATGGCGGGGCTGCCGCCGATCGTGCTGCATTCGGCCGGCGACGATCCGCTGTCCATCGATGCGGACAAGATCGAGAAGGCCGCCGCAGAAGCGGGAACAGGGCTCGTCGAACACCGCCGGTTCGATGACCTGTGGCACGACTTTCATCTGCAGGCCGGCGTTCTCGCCCAGGCCGACGAGGCGATCAACCACATGGGCGCGCGGCTGCGCACCCTCATGACCGAAAAGGAAGCAGCGATATGAGTTCGTTCGAGGGCAAGGTCGCGGTCATCACCGGCGCGGGTTCGGGTATCGGCAGGGCGCTGGCGCTCGATCTCGCGGCGAGGGGCGCAAAGCTGGCGCTCTCCGACATCGACGCCGATGGTCTCGAGGAGACGGTGCGTGCGGTGGAGGTGTTGGGGGCGGAGGTGAAGGCCGACCGGCTGAACGTCGCCGAGCGGCAAGAAGTGCTGGCCTACGCCGACGACGTCGTCGCGCACTTCGGCACGGTGCACCAGGTGTACAACAATGCCGGCATCGCCCACAACGGCAACGTCGAGGATTCGGATTTCAAGGACATCGAACGGATAATGGACGTTGACTTCTGGGGTGTGGTGAACGGCACCAAAGCCTTTCTGCCGCATGTGATCGCGTCGGGTGACGGACACATCGTGAACATATCGAGCCTGTTCGGTCTGATCGCGGTGCCGGGTCAAAGTGCTTACAACGCAGCGAAGTTCGCGGTCCGCGGATTCACCGAGGCATTGCGGCAGGAGATGCTTGTCGCCGGGCATCCGGTGAAGGTGACGTGTGTGCATCCCGGCGGCATCAAGACCGCGGTCGCGCGCAATGCGACCGTCTGCGACGGCGAGGATGCGCAGACGTTCGCGGAGTTCTTCGACAAGTACCTGGCGCTGCATTCACCGGAGATGGCCGCGGCGACGATCGTCAACGGTGTCCGCGATGGCCGTGCGCGGGTGGTGATCGGCTGGGAGGCCAAAGCCCTCGACGTGCTGTCGCGGCTCACGGGGTCGGGGTATCAGCGGGTCATGGCCACCGCGGTTCGGCGGTTCTTCCCGTGGGCCAACAAGCGCTGACCGACCAGTCATCGCCGGCGTGGTCCGGATGCGGTTGCCCTCACCCATGGACGGGCTAGGCCGAGCGGCGACATCCCCGGTCGAGGCTGCACGAAATAAGCAGCTCCGTAAAAAAGGAGATCTACTCTGTAGGCATGTCGGAGGGCCGGCCGGCGGGGGTAACGGTCATCAAGATGGCAGGCTGCTGCCTGCTGGCCGGGGTAGTGATGGCGGCCCTGATGTTCCCGCTCGCGGGGGGCCTCGGGCTGGTGTCCAATCGCGCCTCCGACATCGTCGCCAACGGCTCGGCGCAGCTTCTCGAAGGTGACGTCCCGCAGGTGACGACGATGGTCGACGCGGCAGGAGATCCGATCGCGTGGTTGTATTCCCAGCGCCGGTTCGAGGTGCCCACCGATCAGATCGCCAACACGATGAAGCTGGCGATCGTCTCGATCGAGGACAAGAGGTTCGCCGAGCACAACGGTGTGGATTGGCAGGGCACGCTGACAGGTCTGTCCGGCTTCCTCTCCGGTGACCGCACCACTCGCGGCGGCTCGACGATCGAGCAGCAGTACGTCAAGAACTATCAACTGCTGGTGACGGCGCAGAGCGACGCCGACCGGCGGGCGGCCGTCGAAGTCACTCCGGCGCGCAAAATGCGCGAGATCCGGATGGCGCTGACGCTCGATGAGACGTTCACGAAGGCCGAGATCCTCACCCGCTACCTCAACTTGTTGTCGTTCGGCAACAACGCCTTCGGCGTCCAGGACGCAGCCCAGACCTACTTCGATATCGACGCCTCGCAGCTGAACTGGCAGCAGGCCGCGCTGTTGGCCGGGATGGTGCAGTCAGAGAGCTCGTTGAACCCGTACACCAACCCCGCGGGTGCCCTGGCGCGTCGAAACTTGGTGCTGGACACCATGATCAAGAACCTGCCGCAGTACGCCGGCGAGCTCCGGGCCGCCATCGCTACACCGCTGGGCATCCTGCCGCGGCCCAACCAGTTGCCGGGCGGCTGCATCGCCGCCGGCGATCGTGCGTTCTTCTGTGACTATGTGCTGGACTTCCTCGCGCGGGCAGGCATCAACAAGGAGCAAGTTGCACGCGGCGGTTATCTGATCCGCACGACGCTGGACCCGAAGGTGCAGTCGTCGGTCAAGCAGGCGGTCGATAACGTCGCCAGCCCGACCTTGGATGGGATCGCCAGCGTGATGAGCGTGATCCAGCCTGGTAAGGACGCGCATCGGGTGATGGCGATGGCCAGCAACCGCACGTATGGGTTCAACAACGACGCCAACGAGACGGTGCAGCCGCTGCCGTTCTCGCTTGTCGGCGACGGGGCAGGCTCCATCTTCAAGATCTTCACCACGGCCGCGGCGCTGGACATGGGCATGGGTATCGACGCTCAACTGGCTGTCCCTGGCTCGTTTCAAGCCAAGGGCCTTGGCAGCAGCGATACGCCAGGCTGTCCCAGGGAAACCTGGTGTGTGAAGAACGCGGGCAACTACCGCGGCTCGATGAACGTGACTGACGCGCTGGCCACCTCACCAAACACGGCGTTCGCCAAGTTGATTCAACAGGTGGGCGTTCCCCGCGCGGTCGACATGGCGGTCCGGCTGGGGCTGCGCTCCTACGCGACGCCCGCGACGGCGCGGGCCTATGACCCGGAAAGCAACGAAAGCCTGGGCGACTTGATCAAGCGACAGAACATGGGCTCGTTCACTCTGGGCCCGTTCCAGCTCAACGCGCTCGAGCTGTCGAATGTGGCGGCGACGCTGGCCTCCGGTGGGACGTGGTGTCCGCCGTCCCCGATCGACAAGATCTTCGACCGCCACGGCAACGAGGTGACGTACACCATCGAGCCATGCGAGCAGGCGGTACCCGAGGGACTGGCGAACACCTTCGCGAACGCGCTCAGCAAGGACGATCAGAGCGGCGGCACCGCATCAGGCTCGGCCGGCTCGGTGGGGTGGACCCTGCCGATGTCCGGCAAGACCGGCACCACTGAGTCTCATCGGTCGTCGGGCTTCGTGGGCTTCACCAACCGCTACGCCGCGGCGAACTACATCTTCGCCGATTCCGGCACGCCGTCGGGCATCTGCTCCTTCCCACTGCGTTTGTGCGGCGACGGTGATCTATACGGCGGCAACGAGCCTGCACGTACCTGGTTTGAGGCGATGAAGCCGATTGCGACCGATTTCGGCGACGTGTATCTGCCGCCAACCGATCCGCGTTACGTCGATGGCGCGCCGGGCGGCCGGGTGCCCAGTGTGTCCGGCTTGGACGTGGATGCTGCGCGTCAGCGCCTCAAGGACACCGGTTTCCAGGTCGCCGACCAGCCCACATCGGTGAACAGCTCAGCCTCTTATGGCACCGTAGTGGGGACCTCGCCGAGTGGTCAGACCTTCCCAGGATCGATCATCACGATCAACATCAGCAACGGTGTTGCGCCGGCACCGCCGCCCCCTGTCGCCCCCCCGCCGGACGTCCCAGGTCCTCCGGAGGGTATGACGGTCTTGGAGATTCCGGGGCTGCCGCCGATCACCGTGCCATTTTTCGGACCGCCACCGCCGGAAGAACCGCCACCGCCGCCACCCCCCTAGGCGACGGCTGAGAGGTTGCGAACCGTGCTGCCATTGCCGGGATGGTTGGGCGCGACCCCGACCACGTGACCGCACCCTCGCAATTGTCGTCGACCGACCCGATGAGCTCCGAGGTTTGGCGGCTAAGTGGTCTCGCCCGTAAGTTCGTCGGGGGTCATGTCCAGGCGGTCGGGTCGCCGAGGTAGAGGCCACATGCGGTGTCGAGGGCGTCCTCGGGTGCGCCGGCCAGCTCGCCGGTGGGCAGGACCGAGTCTTGGTATCCGTCCTTGCTGGCCAGGTAGATCGCGAATCCCCAGCGGGTGGCTGATCCGCCGTAGCGCAACCGCATCAGCGGCATGGTGTCGCCGTCGGGCAGGTGTGCGCTGATGTAGGCGAACGCGCCGCGGAATCGGACGTCGACACCGGCCAGTTGCGGCCACTGTTCGCGCGCGCGGGCGGACAGCCGTTGTTGCAGGGACGTTTTCGTCGATGGGGGCGGTGCGGCCATGGTGACCGATCCTGCCGGATCGGCGTGTCGTTGACCACCGTCTCCCACCGTGACGGGTGAGGTTGAAGTGACCAATGGGAATCTCATCTGTGGAGCGCTCCGATGTCACCAGCCAGCACCGACCGCATCACGCTGACCGGGTCGCAGCGCCGCGCGCTGCAGCGTTTGACCCGAGCGGGACGCACCGAGCAACGGCTCGTGATGCGGGCCAAGATCGTGCTCGCGGCTGCTGCGGGAGAGTCCAACGCACAGATCGCACGGTGGCTTCGGATCTGCGAGGACAGCGTGCGCAAGTGGCGTCGCCGCTGGTGCGCGGCGCCGGGGGTGGCGTCGCTGGGCGACGCGAAGCGATCGGGTCGCCGACCGACGTTCACCGCTGTGCAAGTCGCCCAGGTCAAGGCGATGGCCTGCACACCACCGAAGGACAAGGGGTTACCGCTGTCTCGGTGGTCGTGCCCGGAGCTGGCCGAACAGGCGATCGCCCACGGGATTTGCGGGTCCATATCGCCGGCGACCATCCGCCGGTGGCTGTCCGAGGACGCGCTCAAACCCTGGCAGTACCAGTCGTGGATCTTCATCACCGACCCAGACTTCGCCGTCAAGGCGCAACGCGTGCTCGACCTCTACGCCCGGAGGTGGGACGGGAAACCCCTGGGCGCAGGCGATTATGTGATCTCCGCCGACGAGAAGACCTCCATCCAGGCCCGCTGCCGCTGCCACCCCACCCTGCCCGCCGGCAAGGCCCGCCAGATCCGGGTCAACCATGACTACCGCCGTGGCGGCGCGCTGGCCTACCTGGCCGCCTACGACGTCCACCGCGGGAAAGTCTTCGGCCGCTGCGAGCAGACCACCGGCATCGAACCGTTCCACCGCCTGGTCACCCAGGTCATGACCGCCGAACCCTACGCCTCCGCCGAACGGGTGTTCTGGATCGTCGACAACGGGTCCTCCCACCGCGGCCAGGCCGCGATCGACCGACTCGCCGCGCAATACCCCAACGCGGTCATGGTGCACACCCCGGTGCACGCCTCCTGGTTGAACCAGATAGAGATCTACTTCTCCATCGTCCAACGGAAAGCGCTGTCGCCCAACGACTTCACCGATATCGACGCCGTGTCGGACCGCCTGTCGACGTTCGAGAACCGCTACAACCAGACCGCGCAGCCCTTCAAGTGGAAATTCACCACCACCGACCTGACCGAACTGCTGGCCAGACTCGACAACCACAAACCAGCACCCGAGCGTGGCCCCGCCGAACCACGGGCAGCCTGACCCCCGACGAACGAACTTACGGGCGAGACCACTAAGTGGTAGTGAGCGTACGGACGTTCTGGTGATTGTGTTGGTTGTGTGAATCTGACTGAGTGGGCGCACGCTGTTGTCGGCGACGTTGGACGGATCGATGGATCCGGATGCCGCTCGACGGCTGTGGACGCTGACCCGGGGCAATTTTCTGTATCTGCGCAAACATCGTCGAGCAGGAGATCGCCGCCGGCCGACTCGTGCGACGGCACGGCTATTGGCGGTGGATCGGTGATCCGATGATGCCGCCCGGCCTGGTCGAGCTGATCGAATCCCGCATCGGGACTTTGCCCGCGCCGGTTGGCGACGTGCTCGACGCGCTGGCCGTCGCGGAGCCGATCGAGCTGGGAGACCTGCGGCGGATGACCGATCCTGCCGCGGTCCAGCAGGGCGACATCCGTGGCCTGATCACGCTCGAGCCCGTCGTGGGCGTTGTGCAGGTACGGGTCGCACATCCACTCGTCGCGGGGATTTTGAAGCATTAGCTACGCTAACGGAACTCAGCAATTACGCAGACGAGTCTCTTTCGGACATGGGAATTTTCACAATCTACTGGCAGGTCTGTTAGGTTGCTAATGTCCACACCCGGCCAGCCCAGGGGGGGCACCATGCGTTTGGCCGTTCGCCCGTACCTGACCACCGGCGTGGCAATCATTGGAGCCAGCGTCCTGATTGCTAACCCCGCGACACTGCCGTCGCTGGAACTACCTTCCATTCAACAGATCGCAGCCTCTGCGCCCAGGTTGCCGAATCCGGGCGACGCGCTCAATGCTCCCCTCGCCGGCCTCCTTGACCTGCTGCCGGGCGGGTCGACCGCGACGGCGCAAACCAGCAGCCCCGCAGCGGATGCCCTTATCGCGGCGATCGTCGTCGCCGGTTCGACACAGGTGGGCGTCACCATCAACACGCCGGTGGAGATCCTGGCTGCGGCCCAGGCGATCGCCGAAAATCCGGATCAACTCCAAGAAGCGCTGACCAAGCTTTCTGACCAGGCGCTCGTGTCGGTCGCCCTCATCGCCCTCACACTCAGAGGCGTCCTGACACCACTTGGCACCTATCTCGGGTCACTGGCCACCGGCGCGGTCGATGTTGTACTGACCGCGGTCGGCACCATCATCAAGGGGCTTGGCGGCGCCCTCCCCGCGCCGGTGATGGCCGCCGCGACGCAACAAACCGACACTCTCTCTGCAACAACGCCAGCGCAGGACTCTATCGCAGCGAACATCGCCGGCGGTACGGCACTTACGAAGCTCCTCGTCAACGCGCCGGTTTACATCCTGGATGCGGCAAAAACCGTCGCCGCAAATCCGACTCAACTGCCAGTTGCGCTGGCGACGCTTTCCACCCAACTGCAGGGCGGGGTCGTCGACTTGGCCAAAGCCCTCGCCGGCATCGCCCCGACGGTTGGCCCCTATCTTGGGCAATTGGCCACCAGCGCGGTCCAGGTGGTACTGACTGCGGTGGGCGGCATCCTCCCGTCGACGACGGTCGCCGCGCCGGCACAAGCCAAGGCCGCGAACCTGGCGGCTCCTGCGGTGACCGCGCTCAGGCCACGGCTCCCGGAGCCGCCCGCGGTCACCCGGGACGCGCTGGAGCCAGGCCAGCGCCGGCTCGGCCGCGCGCCGGTGGCGATCACACACCGGATCAACCAGACCGTCGATGCAGTGACGGCGATTATCGGAAACGGCCGCACGCACGGACGGTCGGCCGGCGGTGACGACGGCTCACCCACGGCGACCGCCCGCCCGGCCCGCAGGACGCCCGTGCGCGATGCGGTCACCAAGGCCCGCGGCGATATCACCAAGGTCGTCAGCGGGGTGTCCGACCGCGTCAAGAACGCGCTGAGCCGCCGCGGCACCGACGGCGATGCGGACGGGGATGGGGGCGCAGCGCCGTAGTGCGTCGCGTCGCAACAGCCCCGGGTCGAGCGGTCCCGGGACTGTTATGCGTGCGCCCGGCCCGGCCCTCATCGGCCGCATGAGCGGAGTAGCCGACCGGCCAGGTCCGGGTCGCGGGGGCCCTTGCTGCTTCGACATCGCAAAGCCGGAGTTCGATGCCGCCCACCGAGCATAGTTCCGGCCCGTTCCTAGACACTGAGCGAAACTGAGTCTTAGGACTGCGGCGATCAATGCCTTGGACATGACCCCCGACGAACTTACGGGCGAGACCACTAAGTCTTGGTTGTCTTATGCGCGCCCGCCTGCCCGGCCTTGGGGCCACGCTGTGAGCGGGTCTTCTTCGCCGGCTTGGCTTGGGAGCGGGCTGTCTTTGGCGGCTTCGGTTCCGCGGCGGCCGCCTGGTTGATAGCGGTCTTCAATTGAAGCTCATGCCCGGCGGCGAGCATGACACGATCGTCGTCGGTGAACACGTCGTTTGCTCTAGGCTCGCCTTCGACCGCGGCGCCGATACCGCAGGCAGCTGCGTACCGTTCGGGGGTGAGCCCATCCGCGGAATCCATGCAGCACTTCCCGAATGGCGGACATCCCTCCGGCAGGCCGCCACCGTAACCCTCCCCGTTGGTGTACTGGTGGGCAATCTTGCCGGGGTAGCCCGGGTTTGACCCATAGGCGGCGAGAACGATCCGAAGTCCGACGGGCTTGTCGGGCCAGAGACTGTTCAGGTCGCCCCTGTTGCCGTAGGCGATGACTCGTCGCCGATCGCCCAGCCAGTCCGCGACCGCTTGGTAGGCCTTGTTCAATCCATCGGACTGGTTGCCGGTGATCTGTCCCTCCCAGCTCTCCACATCGATCATGACCGTCATCCGTGGATGAGGCTGTCCAACAAGATCCTTCAGCGTTTTCACGGTTTGCTGCCAGTTCTTCCGCCAGACGAAGTAGACGACGAAGAAGACCAGCGCATTCTCGTCACAGCGTCTCTTGCACCAGGCGTAGTTCGATGCCCAGTTCCTGTCCCGATGCGTGCCGTCGTTGGACCGGATGGCGATCACTCGATAGGGGTAGGAATCATCTACCGGGCGTTGCCATTCCGAGACGTCGGCATACAGGGTGTCGGTTACCGGGACCGCCGCGGCCGTGAGCATGGTTTCTGGATCCAGCGCTCCCGCCAGCCAGGGCATGGGATCAATTTGAGAGCCAGCCCGCCAGACTGTGGGATGCACTTCGAAGTGCAGGTGCGGGCCGGAGGATTGGCCGTTGCTTCCGACAAAGGCGATGTGCTGACCGGCGGCCACGCTCTCGCCTAGCCTCAGACCGGTGGCAAAGGCGTTCCACATGTGGCCGTAGACGGTGGTGCCGCCCCCTGCCGGACGAGGGTGATCGATCACGATCCACTGGCCGAAACCCTGTGCCGCTCCAATGTATTTAACGGTTCCGGCTTGCGCTGCGTAGATGCGCGTGCCGTCATTGGCCGCGAAGTCTTGGCCCCAGTGCATCTGACGGTCGCGCGGACCAAATGGAGAGGACAGGTGATACGTTCCCGCCTTCAGCGGCATGTACCTATTCACCGGCATGACTCTCTCCAGATGCCTTGAATGTGGTATCCCGGCAACCAGCATAAGCCAATTGACTTCGCGTGGGGCGGCGCTTGACCCGATTCCACGGGCAGGCTTCGGGAAACGATGATGCGCACGTCTATTCACTTCTCGGCCACGTTGCCAGACAATGTGCGGGTGGGCATGAGCCATACACGGAGGGCATATGCCGAACCCTGATGCGGCGACCGTGCGCCGTCAGATACTGCGGCGACTGCGGTCCGGCGAGAAGGTCGCCGCGATCGCCGCGGAGACCGGGGTCAGCCGTTCGACGTTGTATCGGTGGAAACGTGAAGGTGCACGCGCGTCTACAAAGGCCCCGGTGCAGCGGCGGCGGCCGACGATGACATCGGCAGCGGTGCCGCTGCCGAAGATTGCCGCGGTCGACGGCAAAGTGGCCGACATGACCGGCCCCGGCATCACCGACCGGTGGGGTGCGAGATGTGCGGATCTCGGCGCGTCGGTTCTGGCGCCCAACGGCAAACTGGTGTCGGTGTTCGGAGACACCTTCTCCGGCAACAGAGTAGGGGAGGGCGATTGGCGTTCACCCATCGTCCTGATCGGTACCGGGGACGCCAACCACAAGATCCGGTACGAGTATGCCGGCGGTGCGGACCCGAATTATGCGCGGCAGTTATGGAGTTACGTCCACGACGACGCGAGCACAGGCTGGACCCACGGCGGCATCAGCACGGTGATCCCCTCCGACTTGCTGCGGTTGGGCCAATCTCTATACCTGCACGCGATCGTCAACCGCGGATTCGGAAATGTGATTTGGACTGAGATCTGGTCCTCTGCCGATAACGGCGTCTCGTGGCAGCACATGGGTGAAAAAGCCAAATTCCCTGGCGCATTGCACAACGGCTACGCGCAGTGCTGGTCGTGGGACTACGACCCCGACGACGGTTGGGTATACATCGTCTCAACGGGGTTCCAGCGAGACAAAGGCATGATCCTGAGGCGTGTTCGCCCCGAGGACATCGGCGACATGTGGAAGTACTCAGGCTGGGGATGGGCCAATAACGGGTGGTCATGGGGGAACGAACCCACGCCGATCACACCTGCCGGGGAAACGTGGGGCGAGCTGTGTTTGCGTCGGCTGGAGCGGGGCAAGTGGATCCTCGGCGGGTTCCTGTCCTCCCAATACGCATTGGGGTACCGCACAATCGAGTCGCCGATCGCCGACCTTTACGAGGCGCCGGTTCAGATGCCGGTGGTCGGTACGTCGTGGGACCGCGAAGACCATGCAAACAATCGGGTGGCCCAGCTGTACGGCGGATATGTGCTGCGGGGTTCCCGACTCGATGTCTCAGGCGGCGTCGGTCTCGTCGTTTCCCAGTGGGACACCACATGGGGCTGGCCGTACCGCGCGATGCAGTTCAAGGCGACCCTTAGTGACACGACCACAACAGGATTGAGTCCAAGCGAGGCGGTCAATCTCTGATGCCGGGTGAGACGGAGGTCGTCGACTCGATGTAGCTAGTCGATCGCAACGTCCGGGTCGGCATCGGCGGCAGTCGCAGCCGCAGCACTGCTGGCGTGGCGCAGCCGGGCGATGATGCCGTCGAGGTCGAGGACGAACATGTCGGGCCGGAAGACGTGGCCGCCGGGCACCTCATGCGAATCGTGCGGGATGCCGGCAGCGCTAAGGTCTTCGCGGAATTCTCGCTGGCCGGCAAGCACCTGGGTCTCCTGCACGCTGTCGAACCAGTTGACCGGGTCCGGACTGGTGCCCGCGACCAGGAAGATCCGCTTGTTCCGGTAGCTCTCGATTCGCTCGACCGGGTTGTCGGCGCTGACCCTGGCCTCGTCCCACGGCACGCCGTAGACCGTGGCGCCGCCCAGTTCGACGACGGCCGAGCTCAAGTTTGCCCAATGCACGACGAGGCCGGAGTCGCGGCGCAGACTCGCCGGGCCGGAGTGACTACTCACCGAGGCGAAGTGGCCGTAATACTTGGCCGCGTACTTCAGCGCACCGAACCCACCCATTGAAAACCCACCGACCGCACGGCCGTCGTACTCGGCGAATGTTCGGAAATTCGCCTCAATCCACGGGATCAGCTGGGCGATGTGGAACGTCTCCCAGTTCCGCGGGCCGACGAACGAGCCAACCGGGTTGCAGTACCAGCCCGCCTGTCCGCCGTCAGGCATCACCACGATGATCGGCTTTCCGGCGGTCAGGTTACGGATGCCCAGAAAGTCGAACTGGCGGAAATCCGCGGCGCCGCCGTGGAGCATGTAGAGGACGGGATATCTTTTTCCGCTGGTGCGGTAGTCATCCGGAAGCAGAACGTTGATGCCGGGATTCCAGCCGATCGCGTCGGTCTGGAATCGGTAGTACCACAGGCGGGGATCGTTCTCGTTGCGGTCCACGATACGCAGGCCGAACCCGTCGCTACGCCCGACGAAGATGACCAGCACGTGCCCGACGTTGATGACGTTGGGATTGGCGATGCCGTTGACCTTGGCGATCAGCGGATAAAACGCGGCGTCACCATAGAAGCGCACAGCCAATGCCGACAGCGTGTCCCCGGCGACAACCGTGTATTTCGTGATGTCCGGGATGATGAGTTGTTGCCCTACATTGATGACGTTGGGATTAGCGATCCCGCTCGCACCGGCGATCAGCCAATCCAGTTCCGCGTCACCATAGAAGCGCTGTGCCAAACCGGACAGCGTGTCTCCCGCGACAACGGTGTATCTCGTGAAGTCGGGCATGATCAACCGTTGCCCTACATTGATGACGTTGGGATTAGCGATCCCGCTGGCGGTGGCGATCAGCCGATACAGCTGCGCGTCTCCATAGAAGCGCAGCGCCAATGCCGAGAGCGTTTCCCCCGCGACGACAGTATGTGTTCTGACCATTCGAACGCCTCCTTCAGTTGCAACTGGCTCTGGTACCACAGCCGTAGACCGATGGTTGTCGGTGTGTTTGCACTGGTAGGGCGGTGACTGCGGCACCTTCCGTACTTTTGTGAGGATTGCCGAAAGTAATGATGCCGCAACCGCTGTAACCGCGGACCGAGATTTACAGGTGGGGGCAGCATTGATCGCCGCAAGGCGAACAGAGGTATCCAAAGCTGGTCGCAGTCCCGCAGGGCGCGAAAAGTTCCGCGCAGACCTGCCCTCCAACGGCCTTATGGTCGAGAAATGGATTCCATCGAGGCAGACGTCGACGGTCTGTCGGCGTTGGGTGCTCTATGCGTTCGAGAAGCCGAGGCGCTCACCGCCGATCGTCCAACGTCGCAGGCAGGCCCGGTCTTTCAGGCGATAACCGGGGCGGTCGACGCCGCCCAGGCGATGGCCGACCGGGCTGCAACCCTGATCGGCCTGCGAGCAGATCGCGGCGTCGGTGACATGGTGGTGGCCACGTGATTGCTGAGACCGCCTCTCCGACGCTCACCCAGATCCACGAATGGGGTGCTGTGCATCTCGAGGTGGCCGCCGACACGTGGACCGCGCGCGCTCGAGCATGGGAAGCCTCCGGCGTCGCGCGCCGCCGCGATCTTCGTGAGGATTCGACGTGGAGGACGATCCTGAGGCGCCGAATTTGGGCTACTGTCATCCGCCTCCTCGTCCCGACTTCTGGTGGTGTGAAGGTTACGAAGTTGGGGGCGGTCCTTACGCCTTCGGCTCGCCGTTCGACGCATCGGGGGTGGCGTAAATGAACGAAACCGAGGCGCGCCAGGTCTGGCGGCTGATCGTCGAGACCACACAGTGGGACGACGGCACGTGGCAGGCCGGACTGCCGGGCCGCAGTTGGACGACGGTGGCCAATAGCGAGCAGGAAGCGCGAGAGCGGGCGGTCGAGCACGCCATCGAAGTTGGCGAAGACGCCGACGAAGTGGTGCGAAGCGCGCCGCGGCGAGTGATCGAACTCGAAGACGACGATCCGAGAATCGGCTGGCTGTGGCGCTTCACCCCTCAGGCAGAACAGTTCAGCGACGGCAGCTGGCGGGCGTGGTTCGCCAGCGGCGGTTGGACCGCGACGGGGTCGACCGAGGAAGATGCGAGGGAGAAGGCCAACGCCGAATGGTTTCGTCGTCGCGAAGACCCGGACGAGATCGCGCGTCGGATCGCGATGATGCGTCGACATCTCGTCGAACCGGTGCCCGGTGTACAAAACACGCCCAGTAGCGTGCTCGAGTCGGCGTGGGACCACCCGAACCCAACGCGCGCGGGTGCGGCGATCGTCGAAGAGCTTGGTGAAAAGCAGTGATCGGGCCGTCGGCTGTACTTGTATTCTGGCGCCACCAGCGCCAAAATGGCGCCATGCCGAGCGTGCAGATCAAAGATGTGCCGGAGGATACGCACCGGGTCCTACGGGAACGTGCCGCACGGGCACACCAGTCGCTGCAGGAATATCTGCGGAGCCGCCTCATCGCCGACGCCAGTCAGCCGACCTTGGAGGAAGTCTTCGCCCGCACGGCGCGGCGTTCGGGTGGCAGGGTGTCGTTCGAAGATGCGGTGATCCACACGCGGGCAGAGCGTGATCGTCGTTGATGCGAGCGTGCTGGCGGTAGCCCTCGGGGACGACGGGACGGACGGCGCCCGAGCCCGCGATCGATTGGCAAGCGAAAAGTTGGCTGCGCCTGAACTGATCGATCTCGAGGTCGTGTCTGTCTGGCGTCGCCATGTCGGCGCGAAGCTGATGACGGCGCGCAGGGCTGCCGCCGCGATTACAGATCTCGAAATGCTTCCGCTACAGCGAGTGGCGCACCGGCCGCTGCTCGGGCGAATCTGGCAGCTGCGGCATGGGGTTTCGCCATACGATGCCGCGTACATCGCTGTGGCCGAAGCGCTTGGCGCAGTGTTGGTCACCGCTGACCGGCGGCTTTCCCGCGCGCCAGGGATCAAATGCGGGATCGAGGCGATTGCCTAGCGGGGCACTTCGGCGTGATCTTGACGTGTCGGTGCCTGGTGCTATCCATATCGCGGTACGCCGAGATGGAGGTAGTGATGACGCACAGTGCGCCAGTAGAGATCGTCAGGGACCAGTTGGTGCTGGGTCCGGTGACGGTGAATTTTCAGCGGACGCTGCGAATCCCCGAGACGGGGTTGCATCCGCTGCCGCCCGGTCTGGGCCGGTTTCCGCTGCGCAGAGTTGCGGACTACCCCGACACCGCACCACCTGAGTGGCTGTCTCGGGGCGGGGTCATGCTGCCGATCTATCAGCGCGAGGCAATGTGGCTGTCGTTCAATGCTTCCGAACCCTCTGCTCTGCAGGTTGGTGTGGGCAAGGTGTGCGCGGTCAGCGGCTTGCCGTGGATCGAGCACCTCGTCGGTGACCCGCAGAATTACGTTGCGCTGCCCGATCAGCCGTGGCTGGACGGCATCAACGCGGGGGACGGGTTCATCCGCCAGTTCGTTGCCGTGCCGCTGGGTTCGGGTGCCACCGTCGAAGGACAGGTCACCGGGCAGGAGACCCATGGCGGAGTACAACTCCGGGCCGTCGGTCTGACCCAGGAGGCGCTTGCGGCCTGGCACGCCGCACAAACGCTGCGCACGGAGTGCTGCGCGGACCCGATGCTGGACGGCGCCCCGCTCCCGGCGCCATCGGCGAGCATGGGGCTGGGGGCCGGCGGGCGGATGCGGCAGGAGGTGTACGCCGATGATCGCCCGCTCGCCGACTACGACGAGAGCGGTGCCCGGCGGGTGTTCGTTCACCTGTGCTCGGCCGCGCAGTGGACCGCCATCACAGGAGAGGTGCCGCCCCCGACGCCGGTCGACCGGGACGCGTACGTGGAGGCAGGTCTGCCGTGGTTCGACTTCTATAACGCCGACGCCCGCGACCTCGAACCCTCCGAGATCTTGACGCAGGTGAAGACTGTCGGGGAAAAGCTTGGCGCAGAGGAGAATCCGTTTGTTCCCGTTAACCCGGGTACGGTGATCGCAATCGGCGGGGCCAGCGCCGACACTGTCAGCGACGGGAAGTGGTAGCCCCCTTGGGTTATGTGTGGGCGTCGATGTCGAGGGACTTCAGCCGACCCAGCTGTACTCGCGAATGTCGTCCAAGAGTGGCTGCAGTCATCGGTCAAGACGCCGTCGTGCGACGGTAAGCCGTCGTCGGCATTGGCCGGGTGTTACCTGAGCAAGGCAATCGTCCCGTGAAGGTTCTCGGCGCGCGGTTGGCGCTAGCCGAGGTCGTCAAGCACCTGGTATGCGGCGTCGTAGCCGGGGATGAAGGTGATGCCGGGGCCGCCGTGACAGCCGGCGTCGCCGAGGTAGAGCCCGTCGATGCCGATCGGCAGGTCGCGGAATCCCCTGGGCCCGGGTCGGTTCGGGTCCATCAAGTCCGGGTGCAGCAGCCCGAGGCAGAAGTCGCCTGCGGGGGCGCCGAACATAGTGTTCATGTGGTAGGGCGCGAAGGTGATGTGATGTGCCGGATCTGAATGTCACTGAAGTTGGGACGTATTTCGTGATTTTCTCGACGACGCCGTCGGTCATCTCGTTCTTTTGGCTGGCCGGCGACACATCGAGGAAGCTAGGCGGGTCATCGCTTGGCCGTACAACGACGTACACACCGGGCTCGGTCGGCACACCAGCGTCGGAAAGCCGCGCGAAGGGAACCCAGCCCGTAAAGCCGCTCATATCAATCGGTTCGGTCATGTCGTGGCGATGGCCCATCGCAGAGCGCGAGCCAATCTGCGCTCGTACTCCTTGCGGTCGGCTGGGGGACGGGTCATGATCCAGTAGGGATGCGGCGGGAACAAGAGATGCGGCAGACGTGACCGGGCGGGTTTTCGTCGGCGGCGACTTGACTTTCGAGGGTTACACGGGCGCCGAGAACAAGGACGTCGTCGACGACATGATGGACACCGGGGACATGGGCTACCTCGACCGAGTGGGACGGCTGTTCATTGTCGGCCGTGGAGACGACATGATCGTCTCCAGGGGCGAAAACGTCTACCGGCGTGCGGCGGAAAATGCCCTCGCCGAGCATCCGGACGTCGCCGACCACGCTGTGATCGGCGTGCCCGACGCGGATTACGGCCAGCGGCTGGTGGCGTTCGTCGTACCGCAACCGGAGGCCGACGTCGGTGAAGAATCAGTCCGAGAGGTCCTGAAAGACAGAGTATCTGGCTACGAACAACCCCGGGACATCAAGATCGTGGCGACGATTCCCCGCAATCCGGCGGGCAAGGTCGTTCGGAACGAGCTGAAGCCGTGACTGTGAGCTCGAGGAGTCGCGTTGACGGGCGGTTCAGTGCCGCCGCCTGACACCACTTCTGTCACGGCCGGCTTCGTGACCGTCCGTGCATACGCCGAGCTCAATGACTTCGTGGAAGCCGAGTCGCGCGGTCGGACCGTGCGCCGTCCGTTCCGGACCCATCAGACGGTCAAGGACGTTCTGGAGGCGATGGGCATTCCGCATACCGAGGTCGACCTCATCCTGGTGAACGGGGATCCGGAGGACTTCAACCACCGCCCGACTGTTGGCGATCGCATCGCCGTGTACCCGGTGTTCGAGGCGCTCGACATCGGGTCGACCGCCCGGCTGCGGCCGGTACCGCTGCGCGATCCGCGCTTCGTCGTCGACGTCAACCTCGGTCGGCTGGCGCGGATGCTTCGAACGCTCGGGTTCGACGTGTGGTGGTCGAGTGACGCCGATGATCGGACCCTGGCAGATATCAGCCTTGATCAGCAGCGGATCCTGCTGACCCGAGACCGCGGCCTGCTGAAGCGTCGGTCGATCACGCATGGCCTATTCGTCCACTCCGACCAAGTAGAGGAACAGACGCTCGAGGTGATTCGGCGACTGGACCTCCGGCAGCGGTTGGCGCCGTTCACTCGGTGCGTGCGGTGCAACGGCAGGTTGGCCGCAGTTGCCAAGGACGAGGTGATCGAGCACCTCGAGCCGTTGACACGCCGGTACTACAACGAGTTCAGCCGTTGCGCGGAATGCGGTCGGATTTACTGGCCCGGGTCACATCATGCAAGGTTGGTGAGCATGGTCGAAAGACTTCGCGATCAGCTCTGATCGACGGCCTACGCGGTGAGCACAATCCGATCCCTACCCGGTGGTCTTGGCTCTGGGCGGTGGGGGCTCCATATGCCGGATGCCCCGAGGCCGTCCGGATCGCACCCACAGTACGTATAGCCCAGCGGCGATCAGGACGGCCGCGGCGATGGAGACAATGGGCTCCCCGCGCGCGACATTGATCGCGAGTGTGAAGCTGACTGCGGCAGCGCCTGCCAAATTGATTGCAAGAGAGCCGAACCGCCTTTCCTGCCAAGAAAACCGGCACATGGAGACCAAGCCGGCGTGGAAGGCCACGAACACCGCCGCGGCGTAGAAAAGCACGAGTTCCTGGTCGCGGCCGCGTGCGGCCAGGGTGACCGCGCCGGCCGCGAGCATGAAAACCGCGACACCCCAATACGGCGTATATCTGCCATTTGTGCGGCCCAGCCACGCCGGCAGGATCCCGGTGCTGGTTCCATCGATGTCTCGTTGCCGCGCAAGCGCTTTCAAAAGGCCGGGACCAGCTTGGAAGGAGGAGCTGGCCGCCGACAGCAGCAGTAACGCGGTGGCGAGCTGAAACGCGGCGAACAGCGGGGGGGCGGTGGCGGCGCGGGCGAGTTCTGCGAGCTGGGTTGAGTCGTTTGGCGGGACGCCGATGTGCAGATATGCCAGCTCTGCGGTCAAGCCGAGGGTGAGGGTGCCGACCACGAGCGCGGTGAGCCACAGCGTAATCCGGCCGAATCTGCGGCGGCCGGCATCGTCGAGCTCCCCGAGCTGTGCGATCGCCGACGACGGGGCCTCGATGCCCGTGGCAAGCGCCATGGCTACGGGAAACGCGAGGGCGACCGCCAAAGGCGGCGCGTGGCCGGGGTCGGTGTTGGCCGGAGAACCGAAACGTGGCGTGAGGAAGAGTCCGAAGATGAGTACAACGACGGTTAGGACGACGAATGCAACTGTCATCACCGCAAACACGGTGCGCCCCCGATGACCGAACCAGGTGCCGGCGGCGACCCCGGCGATTAGCAGCAGCGCAATCGGGGCCCGTAGACCGTCGAGGGCGGGAAAGAACGCGATGATCGCGGACGCGGCGGCCGCGGTGCTGATGGCGATGGTGAGGCCGAAGTCGACGATCAGTGCTGCAATGGGGATGAATGCGCTGGCTTCTCCGAATGCCTCGGCGGCCGCTGCGGGGGCGCCCCCACCTCGGGGATAACGGCCAACCAGCTGGTGATAGTTGACGATCACGACGACGATGATCACGACGACGAGAGTCATTGTGGGGAGCAGCAGCGCGAGGTCGCCTCGCAACGCGCGGAGAGCGGCTTCGATCGCGTAGGCGACCGAGGACACCGGGTCGGCCATCACAGCGAAGGTGAACGCGAATAGCAGCGCGGCCCGGCTGGTCATGTACTGGTCTCGTGCCCTATCCCGAAGCAGACCACGCTGCGTGCCCATGCCCCGCGGTCATGTCCTCGAAGGTCGCCTCGATGTGTTCCGCTCGCCGGCAGCTCCGCCGGTGGAGTTCCCACCTGCGTAGGCGGGGTTCAGGGTCTTCGGTGCCGGCCATATGCCCGGACTCCGTCGAGTTCCTCGCCGGAGCTCTCGAGTACTGAGTCAATCGACTCGCCCCAGGCTCGCTGTCGGGGAGTAGGGCACTTCTCGTGACGGCATGTACGTTCGAGATTCAATTCCCACGGAAAAGCCATTCGCCCCCCAGGCGTCGCGTCGGCAATTAGCGGAAAACGCTACGCAATGTCTCGCGGTGTTGGGTAACTGTTCGATACAGGGTGAATTGCGGTTGCGTCATGAAGTCCGGTGATCCGGTGTTTGGCATTCGGGGCCGAACAACGGAACCCAGTTGCCGAGATACCAGAAGCCCCACTGCCGCAAGCCGTCGTCCATGACCGGAGTGACGGTCTGACCGCCGTACTGCAGCTGTGGGGGAGGCGCAGCGTCCGGCGATGGTGGCGCCACGCACGGCGACGGCAGGACGGTAGTGGACTCCCATGAGTCCGACGTGTCCGGCCAGAACGGATCGTTGGGCCAGAGCGGAGGCGGGATGGGTGGGTCGGGCGGTCGCGGGCACCACAGCGGACGGCAGCCATGATCGAGGTCTGGCGGCCACTCATGTGGATCACCGAGGGCGGGATTTGGCGGAGCGCTCGGTATCGAAGGGTTGGCGGGACCGGTGGTGCTCTCGATCGGCGGTGCGGTAGCCGGTATATCGACAATCGGTGGCATATCGGATGGAGCACCGGCAGTTGGATCGGGAATCGACTCGCTGGGCATGCCGGCGTCAGTGTCCGTCGACGCTGCAATGCCGGTGTCGCTTGCGATATCGGGTGACGGCGCGGAGGGCGCCGGCTCGATGATGATCGACGGCCCGGAAGGGTCGGGCTCGTTCGAGGCGATGGCCGGGGACGCGTCAGCAGTCACGATTATCGGGCTCAACCCGACGAGGTTGAGTCCCGTGCCGCCGACGATGGCGGCCGCGGCCAGTAATCGCTTGGTCCTCATGGCGGACCCCTGCCTCGGTGATCGCCGTGTCCGGCGATTCATCTAGGAGATTGTGCTCGTCCGAGGCGATGAACTCAGACGTTTAGCCGATTGAGGCCGCAAGTCGGCGAAGTCATGGCGTGACTGTGGCGCGACGCGTTCCGGGTGGCGCAGCGGCAGAGTGAGCTCAGCCGAGGTCGTCGAGCACCTGGTATCCGGCGTTGTAGCCGTTGGGTCGCGACGACGGCGCAGTGGGGGCGGCCGAATACGCGTGTCACTCGATGGTGACGTCGGGTTGACCGGCCGTCCGGTTACCCAATCCCGATTCCCAATCCCGTCGGCATCACTATGGCAGAACGGTTTTCATCAACATCACGTTGTAGTCGTTCCACTCCGACAGGTTGAAGTAGAGCTCTCTACCTGTCGACCAGGGATGCAGGAACGGTGCGTAGATGCCGCCGGGGAACTGCCCTGACGGGACGATCATCTGACCCGGAGTCCAAGGTCCTTGTGGCGCGGGTGCGGTGCTGAATACGACGTCGTTGGCGCCATTGCAGTACATCGCGAGGTACTGCCTGAGGTAAGTGTTGTATTGGGCAGACATCTCGCCTACCGGTCCGGGGATGACGGGCGTCGCAGCCCCCGGATCGCCTGGGACCCAGGCATTGCGGTCCGAGTTCCAGTACTCGTACCGGGTGGGGTCGGGTATTGAGCCGGGCGCCACCCGCGACACAAACGCCGGACCACCGCGGCCCGCCGGTGTCCCGAACGAGTAGATGTAAGGGTCGCCGGGCCCGGGCTTGAGGAACGCGCCCTGCTGGAAGTTCTCATTTCCCGCAGCGTGCCGGGCTCCCGGGATGGCGTTCTCCCTGGGGGTGCGGACGGATCCGGGGTAGATGCCCCAGCGATCGCCGTTGTCAGGCGACACCGCGATGGCCGAGTAGTTGGTTGTCCACGCGCCGTTGGCATCCCAACTCTTGATGGACATGTAGTTGAGGTACTGCTTTCCGCCGACGGAGATGCCCGCGGTGGGAATGATCCCGGTCTCATCGGGCGCCCATTTGGTGCTGTTGATGATCTGTTTGGAGATGCCGCGCGCCCACAGAGGCGAATCGGCCACCTTGACGGTGTCGGCAAGCGCGTTGTCCTGGCTGCGCATGAGCACGTTGTACCGCCATTGATTACCGGGGGCGCTGCAATAGCCGGAGGTGTCGCCGAAGGCCATCAGAATTTGGCGGGAGCCGTTGTCCCACATGATCCCGAGGTCGGTTCCGGAGACGGCGAAGCGTTCCAGCGTGTTGTTCGGGCTGTTCGGTCCGGTCACCCAGCCGACGAGCGATGTTCCGGGCGGGTCGGCCGGCGGCGGTGCAGGGGCCGGAGCGGGGGCTGCTTGAGGAATGGGCTGTGCATCGACGGGCGGTTGTTGGCCTGGCGCCGGTGGAGTGGGTGGAGGCGCGACTCCGGCCTGCTTCTCTACTTGCTTGGATTGTGGAGTGAACGCGTTGAGGATGGCCCGCGATAGCTGTCCGATTCTTGGTAGTGGTGCGCGCGTACTCGCGTAGGCAGGCCGGTGCCCCACCGGTGGGCCGCCGGTCGTGGGCAGCGGTGCGGGAGGGGCCGCAGGGACCTGCGGTTGGGCCGCCGCGGCGGGCCCTATGCAGGGCTCGGCGAATGCGGGTGGCGCGACGCCGGTCGCTGCGCACAGTCCGATGGCGGCCGCCGAAGCTACCGCTATCGAGGCCATTCGCAGAATCGGCGGCATGACACACCTTTCACGGGTGCAAACGTCGCGTTGACGTCAGCCAGTTAACGGATGTGACGATAGTGACTTGTGTGGCTCATGCGCTTAGTGATGTACCGATAGGTACGCATCCGTGACCGTGTCGCTATACATCGATGTAATTCGCTCATGGATATAGGCACAACGAGTTCTCGCATCTCCCACCATTTTTCGTGACGTTGCATGTGCTCGTTGTGGGGCGCTGCTGCCTCGGCATGGGAGCGGGACCGTGCGTGGCCCTGGTCAGCTGAGGTCGTCGAGCACCTGGTATCCGGCGTTGTAGCCGGGGATGAAGGTGATGCCGGGGCCGCCGTGGCAGCCGGCGCCGCCGAGGTAGAGCCCGTCGATGCCGATCGGCAGATCGCGGAAACCCTTGGGCCCGGGCCGGTTCGGGCCCATCAGGTCCGGGTGCAGCAGCCCGTGGCAGAAGTCGCCGGCGGGGGCGCCGAACATGGTGTTCATGTGGTACGGCGCGAAGGTGATGTGTCGGATCTGGATGTCCTTGAAGTTGGGGGCGTATCTCGTGATCTTGTCGACGACGCGGTCGGCCATCTCGTTCTTCAGGTGGCCGTGTTGGTCGCGTGGGGTCTCGACCGGGAACGCGTAGGCGTAGGCGCTGGCGGCGTGCATGCCGGGCGGCGCCATGCCGGTGTCGTGCACCGACGGGATCTGCATGCCCAGCGACGGGTTGTCGGGGACGATGCCGCGGCAGGCGTTCTCCCATTGCCGTTGCTGCTCTTCGGGGGAGCCGAAGATGCCGACGGACGGCTGCATGCCGGGCTCGTTGAGGAACTCGTACGGCGGGGCGAATTCGGGCAGACCGTCGAGGGCGAAGTGCATCTGGACGAAGGAGGCGCGGTGGTCGCGGCCTTGCAGTCGGGCGGCCAGTTCGGCCGAGAAGTGATCGGCGCCAACGAGTTCGGTGAGGGTGGTGTCGGGGGAGAGGTTGGAGACGACGACGGGGGCGGTGATGGTTTCGCCGTCTTTGCAGCGCACGCCGGTGACCTTGTTGTCGTCGACGAGGATCTGCTCGACCTTGGTGCGGTAGCGGATCTCGCCGCCGCGGCTCTCGAACATCTCGCGCAGGTGCTCGGTGAGCGCGCCGATGCCGCCTTCGAGTTTGGTCATCATCTGCCCGCCCTCTTCGGGGACGGCGAGGGCGAAGGCGAGGCAGGTGGCGCTGCCGGGGGTGTAGGGCCCGCGGTAGGTGGAGTTGATGGCGAGGAAGGCGAGCATGCCGCGCATGACGGAGTGCTTCTTCTTGTCGGGCAGGTAGCGGTCGATGACGTCCATGGCCGAGCCGAAGAGGGTCTCGTGGATGGCGCGGCGCTCGGCTTCGTTGGCGGCGCAGGCGTACATCTCGTCGATGGTCTTGGGTGGTTGGCGAACGTCGAAGCGGCCCAGCGCTTTTGCGGGGCCTTGGCTCCAGGCGATGAGTTCGGCCATGCCGGTGACGGCGTCCATGCCGTGCTTCTCGGCGAGGTGGGTCATGAGTTCCATGGGGTCGCGGTAGAAGATCATGGCTTCTTCGCCGGCCTCGCCGATGTTGACCGACATGACGTCGGCGTCGACGGTGGGCAGGGTGTCGAGGCCGAGGTCCTTGGTGATGTCGCTGGGGGTGGGGAACTGCACGGACCCGGCGATCTCGTAGCGGAAGCCGTCGATGAGCTCGACGGTGGCGGCCATGCCGCCGGCGTAGGTGTTGGCCTCGAGGATGAGGGTCTTGAGGCCGGCGCGTTGGAGCAGGGCGGCGGCGGTGAGTCCGTTGTGTCCGGCGCCGACGACGATCGCGTCATAGTCACTCATGGCATCGGCAATATATGTCAGTACTGACGCAATTGTGTCGGTACTGACGAATTTCTGGGATACGATCGTCGGGACTATGGCGATGCCCGTGAACCTGCATGCTCAGAGGAGCCAGGCGACGAAGGAGGCGCTGCGGCGGGTGGCGCTCGAGCGGTTCAAGCGGGACGGGTTCGCGAATGTCACGGTGACGGAACTGGCCGCGGAGGCCGGGGTCACGGAGCGGACGTTCTTCCGGCACTTCCCGACGAAGGAAGCGGTGCTGTTCGAGGACTACGAGACGCAGCTGGAGTGGCTGGCCGAGGCGCTGGCGCGGCGACCGGCGTCAGAGAATCTGTTCGATGCGGTGCTGGCGAGCGTGGTCAGCTTCCCGCATGACCTGGAGGTGGTGCGGCAGGCGGCGCTGCTGCGGGCGGAGCTGATCGGCGGCGAGCGGGCGGCGGGTCACCTGCGGGTGGTGCAGGCGTCGTTCGCGGCGGTGATCACGGAGTTCGTCCGGTCGCGCTACGCCGACGTGCCTGACATCGATCTGAAGGCGGAGGTGGCGGGTGCGGCGCTGGCGGCGGCACTTGTTGTGGCGGTGGAGAATTGGGGCCGCGGCGGCTGCACCGGCGATCTCGGCCAGATCGTCGCGGACAGTGTCAACCTATTGCGCTCAGGGCTCGCGGAGCTGCATTGATCCTTGGCTGATCCGGCCGGCGCGGCGACCGGATCAGGTGAGGTTGGAGTGCTCCGCATCGAGGTCCGCCGACAGCCACGAGCAAGTGAGGCACACTTTCACCGCTTTCGACGGGACTGGCGACGCTTGGTGCGTGATGGCTGCGGTCGTGTGGGACCACTCCATTGGCCTGCGGTGACGAGCTCATGCCGCACCCGCTGCCGTTCGCAAAACAGTCCCATGCACAATTCGACGGTCTTCCATCTGCCGTACCAATGTGCAGTCGAACCGGGATCGGCGTATCTGAAATCCGCAGGCGGCATCGACCGGAGGGGTTGCCGATCAAGTTGACCGCCACGACGGTTGGGGATCTCGCAACACGGTGCGCGCCGCGCTGGCTTCGGAAGGGTCGCCGAAGTAGGAGCGCAAGTCGATGGGCTCGGCAGTGGATGCATTTCGAGACGCGATCCGCGCCCAGTTCACCGACGTGCCGACGCCACTATGATCGCCGAGTGGGTTGGCTGCATGTGTGGAATCACGACGATCGGCGGAGACGCGTCCGCGAGTTGCGGACCGCCTATCGGCCTCGACCCCCGTCCGCGTCATAGGGTCAACACGTGGCGGAGATGGATCCTGGGATCTACGAGGTAGTCGTTACCGAGGCTCTGCGCCGTTATCTAGACCCACTTGGAAGCCTCGTGCGTAGACGTTCGCTACACACGGCTGAGGCTGCGGATCGGATCGCGCTGCATCTGAGTCGGCAGATTGAGCAATCGTTGTCGGACGTAGCCGACGGTGATCGAGTTCGAGTCGGGATAGAGATTGCACGCAGCCTCATGACCCGGCTCGCTGAGCTTGTCAATACAGATACGTCCGCCATCCTCGTCGAACCCGGCGAGGTCCTGCATGCGATCCTCGAACGGCGGCCCGACGGGATGCCGCAGCCGATCGCTGAACCGCTTATCCCACTGCTTGATTCCACGCTGCTGACCAACGCGCCCGGTGAGCCGGGCCTGTTGAAGCAGCTCGACGCCGAGATCGATTCGGCTGACGCTATCGATGTCGTCATGGCCTTCATCCGACGCAGCGGCATCAATCCGCTTCTCGCGTCGCTGCGCCGGCACTGTGAACGCGGCAGACCGCTGCGCGTTCTCACCACCACCTACACCGGCTCCACCGAGCGGGCTGCGATCGAGCAACTCACCGGCCTCGGTGCCGAGGTGCGTATCTCCTATGACATCAGCACCACGCGCCTCCACGCCAAGGCGTGGATCTTCCACCGCCGCTCGGGCTTCTCGACCGCCTATGTCGGCTCATCGAACCTCACCCACTCCGCCCAGGTCACCGGCCTGGAGTGGAACATCCGCGCCTCGTCGGCCCGAAACCCCGACATCCTCGCCAAGTTCGAGGCCGTGTTCGAGAGCTATTGGCAGAGCAGCGATTTCGTTCCCTACAACCGAGAACAGTTCGACAAGGTGGTCGCTCGCACCGACACCGGACCAGCCGTTTACCTCAGCCCCATTGAGCTTCGCCTCGAACCGTTTCAGGAACGTCTACTCGAGCAGATCTCGCTGTCACGCGGCCGCGGTCACCATCGCAACTTGCTCGTCGCCGCCACCGGCACGGGCAAGACCGTCATGGCCGCCGTCGATTATGGGCGCCTCCGTGACGAATTGCAGCGGTCCCGCATGTTGTTCGTCGCGCACCGCAACGAGATCCTCGATCAGAGCCTGGCCACCTTCCGCCACGCGTTGCGCGACGCGTCGTTCGGCGAGAAGTGGATCGGCGGCTCCCGCCCGCAACGCTTCGACCACGTCTTCGCTTCGATCCAGAGCCTCAACGCCGCCAACCTCGACGACCTGGCGCCCGATCACTTCGACGTCGTGATCGTCGACGAGTTCCATCACGCGGCGGCGCCCTCGTACCGCAAGCTCCTCGACCATGTGGAGCCGGTCGAGCTGCTCGGCCTCACCGCCACGCCCGAACGCAGCGACGACCTCTCAATCCTGCACTGGTTCGACGACCGCATTGCCGCCGAGCTGCGGCTGTGGGATGCGATCGACCAGCAGCGCCTCTCGCCCTTCATGTACTTCGGCATCCACGATGGGCTCGACCTGACTGACATCCCGTGGCGCCGCGGCCAGGGCTACGACGTCGAAGCCCTGAGCAATCTCTACACCAGCACCGACGCCTGGGCTCGCACCGTCCTGCAAGAGGCGCTACGTTTCGCAGACAATCCCGCCACCATGCGGGCCCTGGGCTTCTGCGTCAGCATCGAACACGCTCGATTCATGGCGAAGCACTTCAACCAGCACGAAATGCCTGCCGTCGCGGTGTGGGGCGACAGCCCGCCGGCCGACCGCAAGGCGGCACTGAAAGACCTCGCAGACGGCAAGATCCGCGTCGTTTTCTCGGTCGACCTTTTCAACGAAGGCGTCGACGTGCCCGCGGTCGACACCGTGCTGATGTTGCGTCCCACCGAGAGCCCCACGCTGTTCCTCCAACAACTCGGTCGTGGCCTGCGCCGATCGAAGGGCAAGACGTTCTGCACCGTCCTCGATTTTGTAGGCACACATCGCCGGGAGTTCCGCTTCGACCGCCGCTACCGCGCTCTCATCGGCGGTACACGCCGCGACATCGAACGGGCTGTGCAGCAAGGCTTTCCGTTCCTACCCGCCGGGTGCTACATGCAACTCGACGAGAAGGCTTCCGAGATCGTGCTGCGCAGCCTGCGTGAGGCGATTCCGACACGCTGGCCGGCCCGCGTCGAGGAACTGCGGCTCGTCCACGCGGCCTACCCCGACGTCACGCTGTCGAAGTATCTCCAGGAGTCCGGGCTCGACCTGCCCGACGTGTACGACGGCTCACGGGGGTGGTCGGATCTGTGCGAGGCGGCGGGGGTGCCGATCGCGCCGGCTGGGGCGCACGAGAAGCCGCTGCGGAGAGCATTGGGCCGGCTGCTGCACATCGACGACGACGAGCGCATCGCCATCTACCGGCGACTTCTGGAGTCGTCAACGCCGCCTGACGTTTCCACGATGCCGGAGCGTGAGCGGCGCCTGGTGCGAATGCTCGTCGCCGGCCTGGGCGACCAGGTACTGACCAAGGACCACTCGGTGCAGGACGGCGTCGATCTCGTCTGGTCGCATCCGCAGGTGCGCGCCGAGCTCGCCCAGCTCCTCGTCGAACTCGACGACCGCGTCGACCACCTACACGGTCCGCTCGAGCGTCATCCCGACGTTCCGCTGCAGGTGCACGCCCGCTACACGCGCATCGAGATCCTGGCCGCCTTCGGCATTGGGGACCGGGCCACGGTGCCCCCGTGGCGGGAGGGCGTTTACGAAGCCAAGAGTGCCAATGCCGAGCTGTTGGCATTCACGCTCGACAAGAGCAGCGGGGCCTTCTCGCCGACCACTCGCTATCGCGACTACGCCATCAGCCCCACTCGCATCCATTGGGAGAGCCAGTCGATGACCCGGGCCGACAGTGACACGGGTCTGCGTTACCGACACCACGAGCGTGACGGCCGCTCGATCATGCTGTTCACTCGTTTGCGCGCCGACGACCGCGCCTTCTGGTTCCTCGGGCCCGCCACCTATCGCAGCCACGTGGGTGAGAAGCCGATGGCCATCACCTGGGAGCTGCAGATGCCGTTGCCGGGGGATTTGTATCAGTCGTTTGCTGCGGCGGTGGCTTGAGGTCGGTCGCCGACGTCGAGGATCAGTTCGCGGCGGGCGGTCAGACGGGTTGCCGACGTTGGATGGGCTGATCGGTAGCCGGATCATATTTCCAGCACAGGAAGCGCGCGTGCTCGTGCTTCTGCGGCGGCTCGTATGTCGGTAAGTTCTTTGTGAAACTTATTGTGCGCGTTGTCCTGAAGATTCAATGGAAGATCTAGTGAGCTAAGTAATTTGCGTTCCAGCAGCCATGGCTGGGGAACAGCTAGCCAGGAGACAAGTGCATTGCTGGCCATCCATTGACTCAGGACCGCCTCGTCAGGACCGAAAGTCCGCCTTGTCCCTGATCCGACTCTTCTGAGCTCGATCCCAAGTTCGTCGGCCAGCAGACAGCCGAGAGTCTTACGCAGGGTTGAACCTTCCGCATTACCTCGAAAGTGGTATGTGATGCGCTTACGGATGTTCTGCTGGCTCGGCGGCTTTCCATTAAGAGGTGGCCGACCGGGACTAATGCCGGCGTAGAGCAATGTGAGGTCACCTTTTCGCTGGCATCCCGTAATGTCGACCGCTGCCGGTAAAGAGCGAAACCACCAACCGTAGACGCCAGGTGTCGCTGGAATTGGACTTGGCCTTGTGAAGACCTCACTGCGCGAACGCGGCGGCGCCGCGAGGTAGCGATCGATCAGTCCGTCGCGGTCCATTGCTGCCTCCTAGTAGGTCAAGTCGATGCACGAAGTTCACTCCGTGGTAGCGGTGGAGCATCACCAACCCCTTAGTTCGGGGTCAAGTGTAGTTGACGACGCGGGACAACTGCTGCAGGCTGAATCTTTCTGGGCCACAATAAAAGTAGGGTTCTTTGACCGTTACTTGTGGCCGACCAAGGCGACGGCTGAGCTCGCCGTCGGCGATTGGATCGAACGAGTCTACAACCGACGCAGGCGCCACTCCGCGATCGGCATGATCAGCCCCGCCGACTACGAGAACCGACACACTCAGACGGCACAAGCCGCCTTACCCCGTGTCTACCAAACGGGATCTAGCCCATCGTTCGTGAAATGCCCTATTGGCTCAGTTTTCCGGATGTTGTTGTTGGTTCAACGCGGCCGACAGTCCTTGAGTTCGTTCCCTGCGCCGACGGCTAACTGCTTCGCATCCACCACGGCGGGAAGCTGATGTCGAGTCTGACGGTGTCGTGGTACCCCGACCAGGTCGGCACGCCTTCGGACTGGCCGCGGTAGATACCACGTGCCGCGGCAACGACACGCTCCCGTTGAGTCGGCCATTCAATCTCGGATGCGATCTCCTCCAACACCTTTCGGTCGCGCTCCAGCACGCGGTCAACGATGGCGATGGCCGGCAGCGCGCCACTCTTGTCGCCGTTGCAGCGCTCGCACGCGAGCACAAGATTCGCCAACCCGTCGATCCCTACGAGCGACCAGGGCAGCACGTGATCGATCGGGTTGTCCTCCGATAGGTGTGTGCCGCAGTAGAAGCAGTGCGCACCGAACGCGTCTTTGAAGGGCTCGCGTACGACCGCCATCGCGGTGCGCTCGCGGCCGAATAGGTGTCCTGCAACATCGGGCATCTCCGCATGGAGGAACTTGTTCATCCGGCGCACATCATCGACCCACATGATCTCTAGCGCCGGTTTCAGCAGGCCGGCCAACCGTGCCAAACCGTGCGCCACACCGGGCTTGAGCACGATCGCATCCCCATGGGCGCGCAGCATCGACCGGGTCACGTGATCGTGCAGGAACGAGTCGTCGTACAGGAAGCAGTCAGCGCTTTCTGACCCGGGAAGCCGCTGCAGCCGGTGCAACGGCTGCTGGGCCAGACACAACGTGATCTCGTCAATGGCTTTCTGATAGGCCTCGGGCGTCCGCAAGGTCGCGACGTCCAGCGAGAGGCCGCCCAGTCCCGCGGATGCCGCCGCCCGTAAGTCGTTCGCGGCGAGTAGAATCCGAGCTCGAGGCTGGGTCGACTGACGCAACTCGTGACCGTCGAACGGCCGCACCTGGCGCCAGTAGATCTCAAGCACGCGACGCGCCAACTCGGGGATTGGCACCGTCAGCTCATCGTCAGCCCGCTCCGGAAGGTTCTCGATGCAGTGGTCGATCAGCGCCATCAGCGTCGCCAATTTGTACGTCGCTGTGCGCAGCCCGGTCTCCAGGATCGCCACCACACGTTGGCCCAGTAGCAACGGATCCACCGTGCGTCCCCCTTTGTCGGTCCCGGTTGTAGAAAATCAGTAGAGCGCATTTGTCGCGAAGGGGGGACATGGATGGGTAAACTCGTTCGGGACAGGATTCCCGAGATCATCCGGCAGTCTGGCCGCACGTCGCACGTCACGACCGTGGACGAGCAGACCTACCGCAAGGCTCTCCACGACAAGCTGCTGGAGGAGGCCGCCGAGCTACGGGTGGCACAGCGCCGCGGTCATCGACGAGTTCGCAGACGTCTTCGAGGTCGTCGTCGCGCTCGCCGCAACGTATGACGTCACCCTCGATACCATCACCAAGGCTGCGCGAAGGAAGCGCGCAGAGCGGGGAGGATTCGAGATGCGGGACTACGCAGTCGGCCGGCCTTCCCAAAGGCGCGCACCGTCACGGTGTCGCGGTTACCGTTCGGAGGCGTACGCTCAAAACCCTTGGCCCTGAATTGGACCGAAACCTAACCGCATAGATTCGACAGTTAGCCGAGCACCCCGGTCGGCTCTATCGCCATGCTGAGCAGCGTTGTGCCATCACGGCGTCCAACACCTCATGCCGTCGCGGATCTTGGCCATGGCCGCGTTGTCGTCCTCGTTGTAGGTCAGCAGCCACGCCTTGGCCTTGGCGACCTCGTCTGGATCGGTGCTGGTGTGCACCTTGGACAAATAGGTCTGGGAGATGGCGCCACCGGGGTCGTCGACCCGCCAGGCGAACCCGAAGTGCGGCGCAACCTTCTTGATGCTCGAGCCGTGCAGCGAGACGAAATTCGCTTTGAACACTTTCTCTAGGTCCACGAAGACGCCAGTCTCGGGATCGATGAGCTTCCCGACTTCGGCCAGCCCCAGGATGCTTTTCAGCTTCGACCGCTCTGGGTGAGACCAGTGGAACACCTTCAGTGTCTGGCCGGCAGCCTCGGCCGCGTCGCGCTGCTCGCCCAACCACGCGGCGAACCGTGCGGCGAGCGCCCGCTCGCGCTGGGAGTCGATTGGGTCCCACTCGACGAAGTCGGCGAAGTACTGTGCGCTGGAGTCGTCACTGCCCCGACGCAGCCGGGCACCCCACATGTAGACCCGATTGTCGAGGTCGTACTCGATGTCGACATCGATCTCCACATCGGCGACCGGTACTTCCACGGAATCTCGTCGGCCCGTTTGATTTCGATTCCGTCGCAGATCATTTCGGCGCGTTCGATCGCTGCTGTGAGACGCTTGCGTGCTTGATCGCGAGTTAGGTGGCTCACTTCGGCGAAGTACTCGTCGAAGAACAGCGGGTCGTCGGGGTTGACGGCTGACAGGGCTGCAGTCGTCGTTATGCCCATTCGCCGAAGAGTGAGCCACTCGCGCGTGCCGAGACGAGCGATTGTCAGCGCACCCGACGGGTCGTCTTCGCCCATTTCCCGCGCGCACCACTGCTGGTATGGGCACCTGAGACATTCGTCCTGCCCGACCGGTTCGACCAGGAGTTGCGGGTCATCGTCGGCACCCGTGGCACGCCGGGCGTTGTCGGCCACCTTGACGCGGAAGGCCTGTTCGTGGTCGTACCGCTCCAGCAGTGAGCGCCGCGTCTTGCCGAGAGTACGAGAGAACGTGAAGAACAGCGGCTCGGCCAGGTTGTGCCACGCGAACACCAACTCCAAATCCTGGCCCGGTGTCACCTCCAGTTGAGTCGTGCCCACAACCGCGCCCCATAACTGCTCGGGTCCGGGGTGGTAGCCACAGGCCTGAAGCATGCGCGTGTAGTGGCCGAGTTGTAGCCCGTCCTCATAGCGGTGCGCGGTCGCGGTCCATCCCATCGCCTCAAGCCGCTCATCGGGTGATGCGAGGGACGACACGAGGGCGCACTTGACCTTCGCTCGTTTCAGGGTGAAGTGGTGCTTGACGTCGGCCGGAAGGTAGCCGCGGCCGGCTTTGATCAGGATGTCGGGTCGCCCCTTGCGGCCGCCCTCGACGTCATCCGGGAGCCACCCACCCAGAACCAGAGGTGCACCCTCATCCATCGCCTGCACCGTCATCGCGATCGCATCCGCCTTGGGCAGCTGCGGGTCTACCACAACCGCGGTCGGGTGAAGCGCGGCGAGATCCGCGAACACGTTTCGCTCGAACGTAATCCCGGCGTCAAGGCGAGCCTGATCCTCCGGCGACGGAACCCACTCCAGTGTCGGCACCAGCGGCAGGAAGTCATTCTGCACCCGCACCGGGCACTGTTTAGCCGCATAGGCGCCAAGCAGGACGGGCTCCTGCGTTCCTCTCACCATGAGATCGATCTCCTCGCGGTGGGATCGCTGTTCATGTCGCTTCCGGTGTCGTGGTTTTCACGTTGGGCCGGTTGGCTCGTGGGCCCCAGGTCCAGCCCGGCAACTCCTCGAGCCGCACTGAGCGATCGGGATCGAGCATCCCCCGCGCGAAGCGGTTGCGTTGGTCGACGACCCACGCGCCGAGCCGGTCCCCGTCGCGCGTGGTGTAGGAGCGCGGAACCCGGGCGTCGCCGTGCTGGCGGACGTAGTCCAGGAGCTCACCGAAATGTCTCTCCCACTGCTCGGCACGGACACGCGACTCGACGCGTTGCCACCCGTGACCCTTCTCGCCCGTCGTTGAAGCTCCTCGGCGTTCCCGGCGGTCTTCGCCGACGTCTTCTTTAAACCATCTCTCGTATGCGGGTTGGATCTCGTCGGGTCTGACGAGGATTCCTTCGTTGACCGCACGCAGCAGTTGACGTTTCAGTTTCTCGTCGGCCCGGTTTGTGGTGATGGCGAAGTTCGACGTCTGCTGGTCCTCATGCCCGACGTCTTCATGCGAGACGCGCTGATGAAACCACTCGAACACTTCGCGGAATCGGTCCTCAAGGCGGTCGTCGCCCAGGCAGTCAGGATTTCGTCGTACGAAGTCGACGACGGGATCCACCGACCGGATCATCTTGACCAGCGCCGCGCGGCTTTCGTCCATCAACCGCTCGACGTCGCTCATGTAGAAGTCGAGATCTGCCCGCGGGACGAGGTTGTTCAGGCCGAATTCCAGCACCCGGGCAATAGCGAGTGCCTCGCCGAGTCGTGGTTCTCGCTGCCCGGCCTCGATCCGGGTGATCGCCGACGTGTCGAGCAGGACCTCGGCTTCATTCCTCAGGCGGTCAGACAGCTGCTGCTGCGTCATGCCTGCCCGCAGCCGAGCCGCCTTCGCCCGCTCAGCGAAGGTGCTGCTGACCTCGTCGTTGAGCGCCGCAGATTGATCACCGGGTCTCTGCACTGTTGCAGCCTACACTGCCTAATTGCAGAAGTGCAGAAACTTGTGCTACTGTATGAGCACAGGAGTTGCTGCATGAAGGCAGCAGCCTCCGGAACGGTTGAAGGACTGAGCAGGGAAGAGCGTCGGCCCACGTACACGTCGAATTGTCGGTGCGTTGCTCTAAACTGACGTTGCTTCATGAGACGCCGTCGCCAAGCTCCGACTGGACGGCGCGCCAACCCCACGCTCGTGGGTGGCTCGGATGACGAAGCGGCCGACACCGACCGGTGCTGGCAAGAGCGCCTCCCGCGGGGAGGCCCGAAAACAGGGAGGTCCCCATGACGTCCTACAGCGAGATCATCCGGGGTGCCCGCCCGTGGCAGGGCGTGTTGGACACCTCGGTCATGGCCGATGACATGGTCAGCGCCGGTCATCGGCTTGCCGATGCCGCGAAAGTCGGCAACTGGCCCGCGGTGATGACCGTGCTCGACAGCGAGTGGAACTGGCTGGTCATCAACCAGTGGCGGCCGGGTGGCACGGCGTGGTTCACCGCGCTGCACCAGGCCGCCTGGCATGGCGCGCCGACCGAGATCGTCGCAGAACTGATCGACCGGGGCTCGCTGCGGTCTCTTCGAGACTCGAAGGGGCGCACCGCGTTCGACGTGGCAGTCGCACACGACCAGTCTCCCGCATTGCGGGAACTGCTGCGCCCGCCGCGCTCACCGCTGACGCGGGAGCAGAGTCGGGCGCTCGACGCACGACTCGCCGAGCTCATCGACGGACGCATCCAGGGGCGGGTGTACGACGGCGACCTGCGCACCGTGCTGCGCTATCCGCCGGTCGAAATGCTGCACGAGCTGCCCGGTCAGCGGGTGTGGTTTCCACTACCCGCCAAGTACGGCTTCCATATCGAGCAGCAACGCGGAGCCCTCGAGGTCAAGAGCTGGTGTGGCTTGGTCGAAGGGTCCGGCCAAGCCCACCTGGTCACCCCCGAAGGCTCGGTCCTGGTCGATCAAGGATTCGTCTGACCAGGGCACTCGCTGGAGCTCTCCTCGGACTGAAACATCTACGACCGCGCCTGGTCGGCGTACGAGTATCTCGGTCGCCAGATAAGCCGACACCCCACACATCTACTTCAATTTACTCAACTCGACTCTGCGCATACGCGCAACGAAGGAGGCCAACCATGACTTTGACTGCTGCACAACGTGATCGGGCCTGCGGTGCCCTGCTCGGCGTTGCCGCCGGGGACGCCCTCGGAGCCGGCTACGAATTCGGGCCCCCGCTCGCCCCCGACGCCCCCGTCGACATGATCGGCGGCGGACTGGGACCTTTCAAGCCCGGCGAGTGGACCGACGACACATCGATGGCCATCGCGATCGCCGAGATCGCGGCCACCGGGGCGGACCTGCGTGACGAAGCAGGCGCTGGACTACATCGTCGAGCGCTGGCACTGGTGGTCGAAAACCGCCAAAGACATTGGCGTCCAGACGCGCTCCGTCCTGTCCGCTGCGGCTCGGCGGGGAATCTCGCGCGACGAACCGCGCGCGAAGAGGCCGCGGCTCTGCACAAGCGCACCGGCCGCACCGCCGGCAACGGCTCGCTGATGCGGACCGCGCCGGTGGCGCTCGCCTATCTCGACGACGAGGCGGCGCTGGCGGAGGCGGCGCGTGCGGTCAGTGAGCTGACGCACCACGACCCCGACGCCGTTGACGCTTGTGTGCTGTGGTGCACCGCGATCCGCCACGCCATCCTGACCGGAAAGCTCGACGTGCGGATCGGCCTGGGCCACATCGACATCGACCGCCGCGACCTGTGGGCGTCCCGACTGGACGAAGCCGAGGCATCGCGAGCCGTCGGCTTTCGCCGCCAAGAACGGCTGGGTGGTCGCCGCGCTGCAGGGCGCTTGGTCATCGATCGTGAACACGCCCGTCCCGGTGGAGGATCCCGCATCGGAGGTGTTCCGTGCCGATCACCTGCGGCTGGCGCTGGAGGCGGCGGTGCGCGGCGGCCACGACACCGACACCGTCGCGGCGATCGCGGGCGGCCTGCTCGGCGCCGTGTACGGCGCATCGGCGGTGCCCTCGCGCTGGCGGTTGGCGTTGCAGGGCTGGCCCGGTCTGACCACCCGCGGCCTGGTCGCAACTGGCCACCCAGATCGTTCGCAACGGCCGGCCCGACACGTTCGACTACACCTACGGCGGGTTCCCCGAGGCCCGCAAACCCGTCCGGCATCCCTACGACGACAAGGTGTGGATCGGTGGCATCGCCGCCCTGCGGAAGTTGCCCAAGGAAGTGGACGCGATCGTGTCGCTGTGCCGGGTCAAAGACGTGCACCTGCCCGCCGGTGTGAAACAGCTCGACGTCCGTCTCATCGACCGAGGAGGGTGAGAACGACCATCTCGACTTCGTGCTGCTCGACACCGTGCGGGCGATAGAGCAACTGCGAGCCGAGGGCCGCACGGTGTTCGTCCACTGCGTTCAGGCGCTACAGTCGCACGCCGACCATCGCCGCGCTCTACGGAGCCCGCAAACGGGGCATCGACATCGACCAGGCGTTGCGCGACGTGCTGGCGGTGCTGCCGGGGGCTGACCCGAACGTTGAGTTCCGCGCGGCGCTGCGACGCCTGCACCCGACACGCGAGGTTGCGTCGTGACCCAGCAGGCGTGGCCACTTGAAGCCCTCGACACGCGGCCGTCGGCGAGTCCGGAGATACGTGGGGCCCGTACTGGGACGCGCTGTTTCCGCCCCGACTGGTCAGCCCATGGATCAACTGGAAGCGAATGTCGTCCGGAGTGAACATCGCCCGAAGGCTGTGGGACCAGCGTGAATACCTGCGCCGCACATACGAATCGGTCCACGGCACTGATCCGGCTGAATGGCCGTCCCAGCATCCCGGCGTCGTCCTGGACGAGGTGCTGTGGGTGGCGCACGCCGCATGCCTGCGCTGCCACTGGTTCGACCCGACCGGGCACAGCATGCGAAAGACCGGACGACTTGCAGCAAGCACTCGTCCTGGCGCGCCGCCACGAAACGTCGGACGGCGCCTTCCGTGATCGTGCGACCAGGGCAGTCACGAACACATCTCAACCCGGCGCAGCACAGGATGATTCGTGAGCCCGGACCAAGACGGGAGGGTCCCTTTGCAACGCGCACCGGCGCATGCGGCCGCCACGTGGGGCCCGTACTACGACGCCATGCATCCACCCCGCAAAGTCCACATGATGATCGCGTGGAAGGTCGTGCCAAAGTGGATGGATCATGCTGCGAGGCTCTGGCAACGGCGCCAACAGCTGCGCCGCGCATACGAGGCAGCACACGGCACCGATCCGGCGACGTGGCCGACCCAGCACCCCGGTGTTGTCCTGCACGGGATGGCGGCTTGCCTGGGATGTCACTGGTTGTTTGGAGGCGGTTACTACCGTCTCGACGGAGTATTCCAAGACGCGATCGACCTAGCGCGCCATCATGAAACCTCCAACGGAGCATTCCATGGAGGGGAGGACCGATTGATGCCTACAGCTCGGGCGACACCCAGCCCTCCGCCAGTGGAAACTCCTCCGATTCCACGTCGTATCCCGATCTTGCCCCTGCGCATCGCCGACCGGTATGCGGCCGGGAGGCCCGGGGCTCTGCGGCGCGATTGAACTTGTCCGACACAGGTCTAACGACCCTGTCCCGGCTGCTGAGAGACCCCCAAGGCTGCAGCGACCTTAGGTTTCCGAGCTGTCCTCGTCGGGCCTGCGCTTTCGGAACGCCATTGATCTACTGCGAGTCGTCTTTGACAAGAAGTCGCTGACACGCACATACCCTTCAGTGGCGGCCGAGATGGCTTGTGTCGCAGTCTCGCTGGCCCGATCGGCCGCCGCCTGGACCGCCTGCATGGGCGTCGGCGCCTGAAAGTCGTTCCACTCCTGCGCCTGAGCCCGCCGAGCTTTTGCGAAGCGGTCGAGATCCTCGCGCAATTTGGGTAGGTCGCGCGCCAACCCTTGGACCGACCAGAAGCGAAACCCGTCGATGGCCTCGGTTCTGGACACCGCGTTGAGCACCTCTTGAGCACGTCGATACAACTCACCGTCGGCGATCAACTGGTGCGCCAAGAGCTCGCGTGCGTCATCGAGCACCTTCTGGAGGTGCTCTGGCTCGGTCGCCTCGACCCGGGCGATCCGGAGACGCTGCCACTTGAACAGAGATTCCTCGGCAACCACCAGGAGGCTGAGCGTTTCGCCGAGTGCCTGCCCTTCGACGGCGTTCACGATGAACTGGGCCCGCTCCTGGATCGGCCGCGTTGGGTCGAATGTCTTCAATGTCCCGATCGCATGTTGACGTAGCTGTTCGACGGTGCGGTTCAGCCCCGGACCGATTCCTGAGATCCAGTCCCAGTCGGCATCGGAGAACGAACCGTGTCTCTCCAGGTAGGAAACCATGCGATCGACCGACGTCCGATCGCCGAGAACATCACCGGAACGACTGGCCTGCGCCAGGCGCAGGACCTCTTCGACCTTGTCTTCGACGCGTTGCACCGCGTCCTCTACCTCGCTGATGGCGGTCTTGAGAGCGATCTGAACCGCAAGCATCTGGGCCGACATGAGACGGGCCGGGGTGACATCGGCACGCTTCCACTGCAGTTGCTTGGCGAACTTGTTGTCGGCGCCCCGGACCATCATCCGGTGGAAGCCATCCGTACCAGGGATCAAATTGTACTTATCGATGGCTTTGACACTCTCGGGATGGAGCTGGACAAACTTCGCGGATTGGCCGAGCAGCGACGCTGCGCTCGCGGCTACCCCGGTGGCGTTTCCGAGGGACGCCTTGTCGACGCCAACCACCTGCATTGCGTACGTCGTTGAGTCCTGGATCTGTTTCAAATACGACTCGACAGCGTCCGGGTCACCGCCGACGAGCAGGCCCTCGGGTTGCACAGACACGACAATCTCATCGCTGTGCGACTCGACGGTCGCTGGCAGATCCCCCGCCTGGTCGGCTCCACCGTCCAAATCATGAGCCACTGAGGTCCTCCCCGACTTTCTGGCCCCGACAGCATAAGAGTGCCCCATAGCAGCCAGGACCACACATCTTGGAAGTTGCCCCGTCAGGAGCGCACCATGGCGACCTCGGTCTCACCGAGAGCCGTGGAAACCTGAAGTCCTACCGCTTGAACAGCTCGAGCGTCCCGGCGTGGACGTCAGCGGCCGATGTCCGCTTGTCCACGGCATTGCGCTGAAACAGCTCGCCATCGCGCCGGTACTCCGAGCACTCGATTCGACCGGTGAAGTCGAAAACGATGTCAACTTCCAGGTCGGCGTCGAACCGACTCGACCGGGAGAAGATCAGCTCTCGGCTATCGCCGGGACCCGAGTCGAAGCACAGGTCCCAGTCGTGATCGGCGGCAACGAGATTGATCAAGTCGATCACGTCGAACGTCTGTGTGTACATCGTCCCGACCCCTCACGCCGGGCCGGTGTAGCCGTTGGCGCGCGCCCATCCGACGACCGCCGCTTTAGTGTCGGGGCACATGTTGTTCACCGCCGACATCAACACGATCGCCGCCTCCGCTGCCGCGAATCCGGTGTTCTGCAGCTTGCCCAGCACTACCGGCGGCGCCGTCCCACCCCGGAGGTCGTGGCACAGCTCCTTGCCGATGTCGATCATGTCGAGGATCGACTCGTAGTAGACCCCCGAGCTGTCGAGCTGACCGATGAAGTCGTACTCGTCGGCCCGGGCCGGACTCGACAACGCCACCGCCCCGCACATCGCGAGCACGCCAGCAATACCCCCACGTCCGCGCATGATCCCCCCTAGATTCGCGCTGAGAAGCCGACAGTAGACCCGGCCACCGACAAAAATCTGCGGCCGTGTCAACCGACGTGACGAGCCCCCTCGCTAACATCGACACGACGCTCACAGGGGAGGGTTCGAGATGCTGCCGGGGATCCACACCAGACGGCCGACGCGCCAATGACCATCACCCCGACCGACACCCCGCGGCTGGCCAACCGCGCCGAGCGCCGCGTCTACCAAGCGCTGGTTGACCAACTCCAGCCCAACGACCTCGTCGTCGCGGGCCAGCGCGTCACCGACCACCTCAAGGACCACGAGGTCGACTTCGTCGTCGCGATCGAAGGCGCCGGCATCGTCTGCCTCGAGGTCAAGGGCGGCGAGGTCTGGCACGACGGTCACGGCTGGCGGCAGAAACGCGGCGGGCGCGACCACTCCATCGAGCCCGTCCGCCAAGCCCGCGAAGCCTGCTACGCCCTGCGGGACTACATCGAGAAGGATCCCCGCTGGAGCCAGGGCCGACTCCGCTGGGACCACGTCGTCGTGCTGCCCAACACCGAGCTGCCCGACGACTTCGCGCTGTCTGACTGCCCGCGCTGGAAAGTCATCGACCGCAACGACTTACCGACCATGGTCGCCAAGCTGCGCGACGTGCTCGTCCGCCAGGAGCTCGACCGGCCGCTACTCAACCAGCGCGGCATCGACCAGATCACCACCGCGCTCAGCGGCAGGGGACTGCCGCAGCGCGACGTTGTCGCCCGGGCCCTGGCCAACGAGGACGCCGCCGATGCGCTCACCGAACACCAGGGCGTCATCCTCGACGCCATCCGACTGCTCAACCGCATCGAAGTCCGCGGCGGCGCCGGCAGCGGAAAGACGTTCCTGGCCATGGAGCAGGCGCGGCGGCTGGCGCAACGAGGCCAGCGCGTCGCCCTCGTCTGCTACTCGCACGGTCTCGCGTCCTACCTGGAGCGCGTCACCGCCACCTGGCCGCGCCGCCAGCAGCCCGCCTACGTCGGCGAGTTTCACGCCCTCGGCGTGCAGTGGGGAGCGCCGCAGGGGCCCGACGAATCGCTGCGCACCGAGGAGACCGTCCAGTTCTGGGAACACGACCTGCCGCGGCAAATGGCCGAGCTGGCAATGGAACTCGAACCCGGACACCGCTTCGACTCGATCGTCGTCGACGAGGCGCAGGACTTCGCCGACTCGTGGTGGGAACCCATGCTGATCGCGCTGAGGGACCCCGACGAGGGCGGCCTGTACGTGTTCACCGACGAGGGCCAGCGCGTCTTCAACCGGTACGGCTCCCCGCCGGTGCCGCTGGTGCCACTGATCCTCGACCACAACCTGCGCAACACCCGCCAGATCGCCAACGCCTTCCAGCCGCTCGTCGATCACCCCATGCGGTTTCTCGGCGGCGAGGGGCCGGCTGTCTCGTTCGTTGCCTGCAGCCGCGACGACGCGCTGAGCGTCGGTGACGACCAGATCGAAGCACTCCTCGAAGAGGGTTGGCGCCCTGAGGATCTCGCGCTGCTGACTACCGGCGGCCGCCATCCCGAGCAGACCGAGCGGCAGAAGGAAGGACACAAGGCGTACTGGGACACCTTCTGGGACGCCGATCAGGTGTTCTACGGCCACGTGCTGGGGTTCAAGGGTCTCGAGCGCCGCGCTGTCGTGCTCGTCGTCAACGAGGCCAGCCAGTTCGACCGCTCCCGCGAACGTCTCTACGTCGGATTGTCCAGAGCCCGTGACCAACTCGTCGTGTGTGGCGACCCGGACTTCATCCGCGAGGTGGGCGGACCGGACCTTGCGTGGCGGCTCAATCTCCCGCCAGTCTGAGCGCCCGTTCCTTCCCTGAAAAATGGCCGGGCCTTTGGTGGCCCGATCATGTCGGACCTATCGCGCAGACTCGGCAAGGTCGACGCGAACTGGTCGAACGTCAACGGGCGACGGGAGTTCAACGTGCAGAGTGGGGCCTTCCGGCAAGGCAAAGTGGCCCGCGACGTTGACTCATGTCGTGTCTCTCGCCATTTGTGCCCCGCCGCGGAATTTATATCGGTTCTGATATAGAATGGACTTCGATCTCAGGGCCATCAGATGGCTTGGCACTACTCGAGATGACATTCGCGAACTGCGCCCGGACATCCGGTACGAGCTCGGCCAGCAGCTGCTTCGAGTGCAGATGGGACTGATGCCCACCAATTACAAACCGATGAAAGCAGTGGGACCTGGTACGTACGAGATACGGGTGCGGGATGCCGACGGCATCGCACGGCTCATGTACGTCGCCAAGTTCCACGACACGATTTGCGTCCTCCATGTCTTCACAAAGAGGTCGCAGAGAACACCGAAGACCGACATCGATATCGCCAAGAAGCGCTACCGGGAGGCAAGAGATGGCTGACAGCGTTTTCACGGACCTCGCCGACTCTCCAGAGGAGGCGGCCAACCTCACTGCGCGTGGCCTGCTGATGGTCGCGATCGAGCAGCGCGTCAGGGAGCAAGGTTGGACGCAGGCTGAAGCTGCCGCACATCTGCGTGTCACCCAGCCCCGAGTTTCTGATCTCCTGAACGGAAAGATCACCAAGTTCAGCCTCGATGCGCTGGTCAATATGCTCGCACCTGTCGGCCTGATGTTTGAGGTCCGACCGATCGAACGTTCACCGGTGCAGACCCCCAAGAAGCGAAAGGCCGCAGCAAGGGCGGCGGTCAGCGCCAGCGCCAAGACGGGCCGTCCCGTCGATCCGCGCGTCAAGAAACTCGTCGAAACGTCCTGAGCACCCCTCGCTCAGGCCGTCGGCTGAATGGCGGTCGACAGGCATTACTCGCATTCTCGACACGCACTAGGTTGGCAACCGTGAGTGTGACGCCCACGGACCTGACGGGCACCGAGCGCGCGCCGTCCTTCTCGTGCTGATGGCCGAGTCGCAGCCGGTGCCCAATCCGGACCTGGTTGCTCTCGGCCCCAAACTCGACAAGCCCAGCCGCGACAAACTCAACGACCTCGGCCTCATCGAGTCCGAACGCAGCAGCGGCCGCTTCGTGCACGAGCTCACCGACCGCGGCTGGCATCTGTGCCGCGACATCCTCGCCGCCGGCCCGCCGCCGCGGTCGACAGGACCAGCGAAAACCCTCTACACCGTCCTCGGCGCGCTATCCCGCTACCTGGACGGCGCCGACCAGAGTCTCGCCGATATCTTCGGGTACACCCCCGACGTGAATACCACCGTGACCATCGACGACCGCATCCGCGATGTTTACGCGCGGCTCGCCACCGGCTCGCACCCGTCGGTGATGCTCACCACGCACGGCCGGTGGCGAGCGGAGCGTATGCGCCGCACCAACAACTCGTAACGAGGGTTGTGGGAAATCCGCTCGACAGTCAGCTGCTCGGCGCTCAGTGTCGGCAGCGTGCCGATGGTAATCATCCGGACGCCGAGCCCCTCGATCCTGGCCCGGCTCTGGTCGAGCACCTTGGTGACGGCGGATTCGCTGTCCCGCAGCACACGGCCCGACAGCGGACGAGGAGCGATGTTCAACTCGACGTTGAACTGGCCGAGCTCGTGCTGCATGTCGGCCCGGCCCAGGCGGTTCAGGACCGCATCGTTGACCAGCCGCGGCCGGCCCAACGGGTCGACGAGATCGAGCTCGATCTCCATACCGATGGTGTCCTCATGGCCGACGAACCAGCCGTCGTCGACCATTCGCCGCAACACGGCAACACAGCGCTGGAGCCTGTGTCGCACCGCAGGGTCGCGGGCGGCGGCCAGGGCCGACGCCTCCACGCGCTCACCCATGGCGCACCTCCTGTCGGCACGTCTCAAATCTCGACCGCCGCAACGGCCCCGCAGATCGACACAATGCTGAGCTGACCTTTACCCCGCCGGGCATCGACCGCAACTCCGGACTCGCTTGGATGAGCGAAGAGCCGGCCGGCGTGATCAAACCTGGGCGCGCATCCACTTCGGCGGAAAGCTGACGTCCAACCTCACGCTGTGTTTGTACCCGGACCACGTCGGCACACCGGCCGGTTGGCCGCGGTAGATGCCACGTGCGGCCGCCGTCACTCGCTCATGTTGCGTCGGCCACTGAATGTCAGACGAAATCTGTTCCAGCACAATATGATCACGCATAAGGACCCGATCCATGATCGTGAGAGCCGGCAGCGCCCCACTCTTGTCACCGTTGCAGCGCGCGCAGGACAGCACCAGATTCGAGAGCCCATCGATGCCCACCAGAGACCACGGCAGCACGTGGTCGATCGGATTGTTGGCCGGCAGGTGCGCGCTGCAGTAGAAGCAGTGCGGCCCGAAAGCGTCCTTGAATGGGTCGCGGACGGCGGCCAACACAGCACGTTCGCGACCGAATAGGTGACCCGCCACATCGGGCACCTCCGCGTCGAGGAACCTGTTCATCCGGCGGACATCGTCGACCCACATGATCTCCAGCGCCGGCCGCAGCAACCCCGCCAGTCGAGCCAACCCGTGCGCTACCCCCGGCTTCAGCACGATCGCATCGCCGTGTTCCCGCAGGCTCTTGCGCGAGACGTTCTCACCCAGGAACGAGTCGTCGTAGAGAAACGGATCGCTGGTCGACGCGCCCGGCAGCTTCTGCAGTCGCGGTAGCGGCTGTTTCGCCAACGCGATGACGATCTTGTCGATCGCCTGCCGGTAGGCGTCCGGCGCCCGCATCATCGCCACCTCGAGTGACAGCGCGCTGTTGCCGGCCCCAACGGCGTCACGCAGCGCCTTGGTCGCGTCCGTGATCCGCGCCTTGGTCCCGGTTCGGCGCTGCGCGAGCTCATGGCCTTCGAACAGCCGAACCTGGCGCCAGTAAAGCGCAAGCACCCGATGCGCCAGGGCGGCGATCGGGACGCGCAGCGCGTCGTCGCGGTGTTCCGGCAGGTTCTCGATGCAATGTTCGATGAGAGCCATCAACGTCGCCAGCTTGTACGTGGCATCGCGCTGGCCGGTCTCCAGGATCGCAACGACGCGCTGCCCCAACAGCAGTGGATCGGCCGACACATCTCCCACGACGCAAGACTATGACGACGCCCGCGCCCTAAGCCGCAGGGCCGATTGAGTTCGGCACCGTGCCCACTGCTTGCGGCTCGCGGCGATGTGCCCTGCGCGCTAACACCGCTGCCGACCGGGCAAGCGTTGTCGGCGAATGCTGAGCAGAAGATGTTCGCGCTGTCACTTCTCGGTAGACCGTCGGGCGCAGAAATCATGGGCCTCGTCGTAGCCGTAGTCCCCACCCTCGCTGAGGTGTACCTCCGTTGGGGCGTCCACGCGGCGCGGTGCGGGAGTTTGACGGAGTGTCCCGACCGGCACCTCATGTGCCTCGTCGTACTCGTAGTCGTAGACCGGGTCGATGAGTGGCTTATCGGTACCGTAGTCATCCGCTTCCACGTCACACCATCCTTCATGGCTCTCGACCTGACGCCAGAGTCTCCCACCCACCATCATCGCGCGATCGAAGCCTCGCGGCTATCGCTTCCCAGACTCTGCAATCCACCCCAGCGGAGCAAGCAGTAACGCCTCACCACCGCGCAGTGACATTGTCAGCGAGCTGTCCGGCGATTCTGACCGCCGAATCAGCGGGGTCAGCGCTGCACGTGTTGACGTCGATCACGATGTTGTTTCTGTGCGCAAGTGCGCGTCCGCAGCCCCAGCCGGGAGCGGCGGCGTTCTGTTGAGTCGCAATGACACTCAGCGTGCCATTTACGTTGGCGATCGGGCCGACGGTCCACTGCGTCTCGCTCTGCGTGTGCGTGTACTCGTGGCAGGCTCGCCATCGCTCGGCGGAGGCGTCGTAGAACTCACCGGCTTTTTCGATGGTGGGGAACAACACCACCGCCTGCTTGAGGTAGTGCGTGAAGTTGTCGCCGTTGTTCAGACTCTGATCGCGCTCCGCCCAGTAGCCGCTGTCGGCATAGACCGGCGCCTCCGCTGCACCGTCGATGGCCAGGCACTCCTGCGGCGCCATGGTGGAGCTGTTGTCGGACATCGAGGTCTGCTGACTTGTGACCGCCATCCCGGTCGTCCCCATCGCGATGTTTACCTGGTCGGGGTTGAGCAGCAACCCGACCAGCTCACGCTCCACAAGGGGGCGCGGAATCCTCGGCCGGGTGGTGGTGGGCGCCTCGGCGTTGCTCACCGTGCTGGTGCACCCGACGATCGACACGCAGATGAGTGCCGCCGCAAGTGCGGCCGTTGGTTGGCGCATGTGTACCTCCCCATGCCAGGTGTGCCCAACCCGATCAGCCCGCCGCGACCTCTCCCGCCGCGCAGCTCTTGAAAAATGGTGCAGTAACTCCGCAGGCGCATACGTGAGGCGAACCGTGTTTCGCGATAACGAAGAACGTCGTTTTTGATAACGATTTACGAGGCGCTGTCCCGCATCCCCGGGGTGAATCGGGCAGCGGAAAGTTGTCGTACCTGAATGCGATGATCGCGGCATGTCTTCGACTGCTTCCTCTGGCGCCACAGCGGTGTGCTCTGAGGAGCGCCTCGCGGTGTTGTTCGAGGAGTTGTCGGAGTTGGCTGGGCAGCGCAACGCGATTGATGGGCGCATTGTGGAGATCGCTGCCGAGATGGATCGCGATGAGCTGTGCGGTGCTACCGGGGCGCGGTCGGTGGCGGCGTTGCTGGCGTGGAAGACCGGTTCGTCTCCGGCGAACGCGCACACGATCGCCGCTGTCGCTGGCCGCACGGAGCAGTTTCCCCGTTGCGTGCAGGGCTTGCGGGAGGGCCGGCTGTCGCTGGATCAGGTCGGCGTGATCGCCGAGCGGGCAGGTCAGGGCTCTGATGAGCATTACGCGGCGCTGGCCGAGGTCGCCACGGTGAGCCAGCTACGCACCGCGATCAAGCTCGAACCGCGACCTGACCCTAACCCGAGTCTCGGCACCGCAGCCGCAGCGCCTCGGTCACCAAAACCACCGACGAGCAATTCACCTGCTGGCGGATCAAACTGCCCAATGTGGACGCGGCGACGTTCGATGCGGCGCTGCAGTCACACCAGGATGCGCTGATCGCCGAATGGAAGCGCGATCACGACGACCGGCCCGCACCGAATCGACCGCCACTGCCGGGCACCGCCGAGGCATTCATTCGGCTTGGTCGAGGCCGGGTGGGACGCCGAGGCCGTCCGTCGCCCGCATGGGCAGCACACCACCGTAGTGGTGCATGTAGACGTGAAAGAACGCGCCGCCTCGCTACACCTGGGCCCGCTGTTGTCGGAGGCTGACCGCCGCTATCTGTTGTGTGACGCCACCTGCGAAGTCTGGTTCGAACGGGACGGCCAAGTCATCGGAGCCGGACGAGCGACGCGGGTGATCAACCGCCGGCTTCGTCGTGCCCTCGAGCATCGCCATCCCACGTGTGCGGTGCCCGGTTGTGGCGCCACTCGCGGTCTGCATGCCCATCACATCCGGCATTGGGAAGACGGCGGCCCAACCGAGTTGGACAACCTTGTCCTGGTGTGTCCGTATCATCACCGGCTGCACCATCGCGGCGTCATCACCATCGCCGGACCCGGCCACAACCTGACCGTCACCGACAGCGCGGGGCGGGAACTCAGCGCGGGATCGCTTGCCCGCCCACCGAACCGACCCCCACCGGCCGTGGCGCCCTATCGGGGGCCCACCGGAGAGCGCGCCAACTGGTGGTGGTACGAACCCTTCCAACCGCAACCACCACCGACAAACAACTGACTTGCCGGCCAGCTGCAACGAGTGACGGAATCCGTTCGAGGGGAAGGCATTTCACCGGATCATCAGTGCATACGGCCTGATTTATCACCCGTGCACCTTCGACCAAGCATGTGCGCGCTCGCCCGGACGTGTCTAGATCAAGCATCACCGGAGCGTTCTTCGTCGGTGACGTCGTTGATGTCACCGCGCGAATCGTTCACACCGGGCCGCTCAGCATCCATATCGGCATCCGTGCCGTTACTGCCAGCGCGGTCGGCCAACCGCTCCTGGTCGCAGAAGGGGTGGTCGTCGTGTCACTTGGCGTGCACGGTGAAGCGCAACCGGTCCCCAGTGGCAACCCACCACAGACGAAGATCGCCGGCTCGACCGACACGCCCGGCACCTGATCGAACTCAGGCAGTACCTTGAACCCTTCACCGCGGCCACCGCACCAGTAGAGGACGAGACGCTAGTGCCTACGCGCGTCGTCAAGTGATGACGCCCTGCAACAGGCAACTGCCGCCGGACTTGCAGTCATCGTCTACCGAATCAGCAACGCAGCCAGCTCCTCCCGGCTCGTGGTGCCGGTCTTGCTCATCGCCCGATAGATATGGCCTTCGACGGTGCGTGTCGACAGCGTCAGTCGTTCCGCCACGTCTCGGTTCGTCAAGCCCTGGCCGATCAACAACACGATCTCTCGCTCCCGATCCGTCAGCGGCAACGGCTCTCTTGCCTGCCGCAGCGTCGGCGTATCCGCTCCGCACTGCTCCGCCAGCGCCTCCGCCCTCGCCGCGCATCCCAACGCCGAACCCCTTAGGTCCTGCCTCCGATACGCCACGCTCGCCTGCGCCGCCGCCTCGACCGCCGCTACCCGATCGCCCATCTCCTCGAAACCCTCTGACACCGACGCCAATTCAGCCCCATCTCCGCGCTCCATCGCTTCCGCGAACCGCCCCGCCACGCCCGACCCGCGGCCCCTCGACCATCTCCTCGAGCTCCCTCAGCCTCGGCCCGCACGACCTGTCCCCGAACTGCGTCGCCGTCTGCAGGCACACCACCTCCGCCGCGAACCGCCCATGCACTGCCGCCGTCTCCGCCGCCGACCTCAAGATCGCAATCGCCTCGCTGACCGCACCCTGCCCCGCCGCCACCCACGCCAGCGCCAACGCCTTCTCGTAGTCCAGCTTCCGGAACGGCCGCGGCACCGTTTCGAGCCGCTCCAGCACGCCGGCCGACTCCTCCCACCGGCCCCTCATCGCCAGCGCCGTCGCCCTCGGAATGCTGTACCGATACCCCCAACCCTGCTCATGCCCCGTCGCGCTCAACGCTCCCGCCGCCTGTTCCAACAGCCGGCACGCCTCCTCCAACCGCCCCGCCCCCAACGCCGCCCGGCCCGCGATCGCCGGTCCCAACAAGTGCGCCGTCCCCGGCAAGTCCGCCGCCTGGCCCTCCGCCCACTCCGCCACCCCGACCGCCTCGCCGATCCGGCCCGCCAACACCAACGCACTCACATGCGAGTCCGCGATGTTGAACCTCATGTGCGGCGCATCCGAACACCGGATCGCGATCTCGTACCCCGCCTCCGCCGCGCGCACAGCCTCCGTCGTCCGACCCGCATCCCCGTGGATCGACGCCAACGCCCACGCCATCTCCGCACCCACGATCGGCGGCAGCTCTTCCAACACAAGGCTCTTCGACGCCGCCAGAGCCTCATCCGGCTGGTCCATCGCGAACCAATACACCGCACTCACCGCGTCGATCGACCTCCGCGCCGAGCCCGAGGCGACCGCCGCCGCCCCCTCGTCGATCACCTCTTTCGCCCGCACCGGATCCGCCAGCGCCCACAACAGATTGCTCGCCCGCAGATACGTGAACCGCGCGCGCTCCTCGTCCGTCAACTCCGCCACCGCCACCCCGGCCAGCAGCTCCTCCGCGTCCTGTCCCCGGCCCTGCCACGACAACGCATGCGCCCGCAGAAACGAAGCCTCCGGTCCGCCGCCCGCCCGCACCGCCGCTCCCGCCAGCCGATCCGCGAGCGCCAGATCCGCCAACGCGATCGCCCCCTGCGCCGCTCGGATCAACAGCTCCGCGTCCGGTTCCAAGTCCGAGTCCAGGCTCAGCGCCCCGCGCCGAACCAGCGCCCGCACATCCCCGCTGTCCGCCGAACGCCGCCAGTTCCAAAGCCAACAATCCCCGCAGCCGCCGCAGCCTCGTCGACGCCGCCCGTGTCCTTCGCACCTCGCCATACAGCGGGTGCGCCAGCCGCACTTCGAGCCGCTCGTCGAGATCGTCGAGCCGGATCAGGCCACGCAGATCCGCCTCTTCGACGGCGTCCGGGTCGACGATCCGCCGCAGCGTCCCCAGCTCGATCGGTTCACCGATCGCCAGCGCATCGACAACGGCGCCGACCGCATCGGGCAGGGCACCCATCCGCGTCTCGACCAGCTCGACCAGACCGTGCGGCACGACCGGATCACCGACCCACTGCCAGTAGCCGTTCCGGTTCTGCAGATGGCCGTCGGCGACCGCCTGCTCGACGATGTGCCGCAGATACAGGATGTTGCCCTGCGTCAGCCGCCACAGGCTCCTGGCGGTGTGCGGGTCGATCGAGCCGTCCAGCGTGGCCGACAGCAGCGCCGTCGTCTCCTCCAAAGACAACGGCGAAAGGTCGACCCGCTCGAACTCGCCGAGCTTCCAAAGCTCCTGTATCGCAACCGGAATCAGCTCGTCGTCCCGGATCGTCAGCAGCACCTTCGCCACGCCTCGCTGCACGACCTGGTCCAGAACGAACATCGACAGGTCGTCGAGCAGGTGCGGGTCGTCCACCCCCACAAGGACGTCGCCCGCCGACGATGCCGCCGTCAGCGAGTCGATCACCCCGCACACCAGCTGCAGGCTGTCGTCGCCGACCAACCCCGGCCACGACGCCAGCGCACCGAGCGGGATGCCCCGCCCGCACGACGTGCCGACCACCCAGCGGACCTCGCAGCCACCGGCCGCGGCACCGGCCAGGGTCTCGCGCGCGATCCGGCTTTTTCCCACGCCCGCCGAGCCGCTGATCACGACGCCGGACGCATCCGGATCGGAGAGCGCGGCCTCGATGAGCCGCATCTCCTCCCCGCGCCCGACTAACGGCCACGTCAACCGCATGAACCCCAGCCTAAAAGACCAGGTAGGAGGCGCGCGCGCTAACCAGAGACCTGATCTTGAGAGATGAGTAGTCGGAAGCGGCGAAAGCGGCCGAATACGAGTACCGCTCTACTCTCTTCGCCCACCCTGTGCCCGGCGAATATCGGTGTAACCACTACGTCAATTGCATCTATAGCGCCCGAACGGGAGACCGAGATGAGCAATCATGGGCTTGCTCCTCAAGTAACGGGGACTGAGCGGGTGGGCAAGTGGTGATCGCAACGGGGTCTCCTCTCACGCTGGACGCGCATGCGTCCCGCGCGTGGGCGCGGCGGTTCGCCCGCACCACACCCGGGCTCGTCGTGTTGATCGCCGTCGCGGTCGCGGCGTTGTGCGTCGTCGCAGGCGTGGTGTGCGCCGCCGCGCTCAACGGGCGGATCGCCGAGCAGAAGGCGGTGCTCGAACACTCCGAGCCCTTCGCCTACGCGGCGCAGAACCTCTATGCCGCATCCTCGGCCGCCGACGCCGCCGCAGCGACGGCGTTCCTGTCCGGCGGCAACCAGACACCCCTGATGCGGGCGCGATACGAGCAGGCGCTGGCATCGGCGGCATCCGCACTCGCCGACGCCACCGCGGGCGCACCCGATGCCGACACCCGCAAGGCGCTCGCGCAGGTGTCCGCTCACCTGGCGACGTACACGGGCCTCGTCGAAGCGGCGCGCGCCAACAACGTGCACGGCTTCCCGATCGGATCCGCCTACCTGCGCGAGGCGTCGTCGTCGATGCAGAACGACCTGCTTCCCGGCGCCGAGAAGATCTATGCCGCCGACCTCGCGCGGGTCGACCAGGCGCAGCGCCGCGTCGGATCCCTACCGAAGGCGGGTCTCGCGCTGCTCGTCATCGCCTTCGCAGCGATCGTCACCGGTTCGGTCATCATGTTCCGGCGCACGAATCGGACGTTCAACCTCGGTCTGGTCGCGGCGGGGGTGATCGCCGTGGTGGTGACCGGCGCCATCGTCGGGGGAGTCCGCCTTGCCGCAGGCGACCTCGAACGGGGCCGTACCGAGGGCACCGCGCGGTTCGGCCAACTCGCCGAGGCGCGCATCCTCGCCCAGCAGGCCCGCACCGACGAAACCCTGCAACTGATCACCCGCGGTGACATCACCGCCAGCGAGAAGTCCTTCTTCGGACACATCGAAGACCTCGTCGCCCGCATCGGCACCAGCTCGCCCGCGGCAAGCGAGGCCGTCGAGAAATGGGTCGCCAGCCATCGCATGCAGGTGGAGGCCTACCGCGCGGGCGACTACCCGGGTGCGGTCGCCCAGGCGCTCGGCACCGACCCAGGCGCATCGGGCGCACAGTTCGCCGTCGTCGAGACGAGCCTGCGCGACGCGATCGAACAGTCCCGAACCACCATGCGCGGCTACGTGTCCGACGCCGGGCGCTACCTTGCGTGGACCCCGACGGCGACGCTGGTCTTGATGGCGTCGGCCGCGGCTGCCGCCGTCGTCGGACTGTGGCCACGCCTGCGGGAGTTCCTATGACCGCGCGGATCGTGACGACATTGGCCGCAGTCGCCCTCGTCGTGGCCGGCTGTGGTGCGTCGCCGACGCCACAGCCGACCGTGTCGATCGCGCCGACACCGGTGAGACCGGCTGGCGCACAGGAGATAACGGATGCTCCGAAGGCGGCCAAGGCGGACTGCGGCGACGCCGAAGCCAGCCTGCGGCCCGGCCCGCAGCCTCCCCCCGGTGCCATGCCGCCGGGGTCGACGATGGCGGCCATCCAGGACCGCGGCAGGCTCATCGTCGGCGTCGACCAGAACACCTTCATGTTCGGCTACCGCGACCCCTTCTCGGGCGAGCTCGCAGGGCTTCGACATCGACCTCGCGCGCGAGATCGCACGCCGGATATTCGGCGATCCCGATCGCATCGACCTGCAGGTCGTCGAGGCCAACCAGCGAGAGCCGGCACTCGAGTCCGGCCAGGTGGATCTGGTGGTCAGGACCTTCTCCATCACCTGCGAGCGCAAGCAGAACATCGACTTCTCGTCGACGTACTTCTACGCCAACCAGAAGATCCTCGCCCGCAGAGGCTCCGAGAATACAGTCCGCCGCAGATCTTTCCGGCAAGCGGGTGTGCTCGGTCTCCGGGACGACATCCCTGAAGCGGGTGTTCGACCTGAATCCGCAGGCCGACGCTGATCGGTGTCACCAGCTGGACCGACTGCCTCCTGATGTTGCAGCAAGGGCAGGTCGATGCCATCAGCACCGACGACGTGGTGCTGAAAGGTCTTGCCCGCCAAGATCCCGACGTCGACGTCGTCGGCGAGAGCCTGGGCATCGAGCCCTACGGGGTAGGGCGTCAAGAACGGACAACGACGACCTCGTCCGGTTCGTCAACGGTGCCCTCGAAGACATTCGAGCCGACGGCACCTGGGAACGCCTCTACGACAAGTGGCTGCGCAGCCTCGGTCCATCGCCAGGCCCGCCCGAGCCGAGGTATCAGGACTGACCATGACCATGCACACTCTCGCCGACGTGTCGACGAAACTGGTTGAGCTGGAGAGCCATCCAGGCCTCGACCATGTGCAGCGCTATGCACCGTCAGGCGTGACCGCGCGACGGTGGACAGTGGTCGAAGGCGCGCTCGGACAACTGTGGGACGACCTGGCCGAGCTCGAAGGACTCAGCGACGCCGACGACATCGCCGACAATCTCGAGCGCATCAATGCCGCGTACCCGGAGGTGAAGAACTTCCTGGACGCCGTCGAACACATCAATTCGATGGTTGCGAAACAGATCGCCCCGCCGCTGAAACAGATCGACGCGACGGGGTCGCCGGTCCCGCAGGAGATCACCGACCTGCTCGCGGTATCGGCGTCCGATCCACTGTCGTTGACGCCCGACGACATCGAGCGACGCATCGCCGCCATCACAGAACTGGTTGCCTTCCAGGAGAACTGGCCGCAGGCGATCTCCGAGACATCCGCACGTCTCGATGCATTGCGCGACGCCGTCCGGCACGCCGCGCAGACCCGCGAACGCGCCACCCACAAGGTGCTGACGGGGCCGCTTCCGGTGGCGGCCGACGCCGAACCGAAACTGCGTGCCGAACTGGATGCGATGACCACACCCGATCCGACCGCGCTTCGGGAGTTGCAGCGACGAATCGAGTCGTCGCTGCAACGCGTTCGACAAGATGAGGCGCTGGCGCAGGGGCTGCTCGACAGGCGCACCGAACTCAGGGGACGACTGAGGTCGTACGCGGCGAAGGCCGCGCGGCTGGGGCTCGCTGAGGACCAGGACCTGTTGTCGTCGCGCCGTATTGCGGCGGGCCTGCTGACACGACAACCATGCGACCTGCGCGCCGTGACCCAGGCCGTCGTGGACTATCAGCAGATGCTCACCGCGAAGCGGGAGAAGACGCGATGACGTGCCTCGAAACCGGCTGCAGCGGAACCGTCGTCGACGGCTACTGCGACATCTGCGGCACGGCGCCCGCCTCCGGAAAAGGGCGTGTTGACGTCGACGGCACCGATGGCGTCGACGCCTCGTTCGCGCGGTTCGGCCCGCACCGGGTCGTCCAAGTCCGCAGGCACCCGCGGCCGCCTGGGCGCCGGGGTGGTGACGGTCCCGCCCGTGCCGCGGGGTAACCCGACCAAGGCCATCCTGACCGATCCACAGGTTCCCGAGGGCCACCGGTTCTGCGGCAACTCCGAGTGCAACAAACCCGTCGGGCGCGGGCGGGACGGAGAGCCCGGGCGCGCGGAGGGCTTCTGCACGCAGTGCGGCACACCGTTCTCGTTCGTGCCCAAGCTTTCTCGCGGCGACCTCGTCGGCGGGCAGTACGAGGTGCGCGGCTGCATCGCCCACGGCGGCCTCGGCTGGATCTACCTCGCCATCGACCGCAACGTCCACAACCGCATGGTGGTGCTCAAGGGCCTCGTCCACTCCGGCGACGCCGACGCGATGGCCACCGCGGCCGCCGAAGCGCTCGCCCTCGCCGAGGTGGAACACCCCAACATCGTCCGAATCCACAACTTCGTCGAGCACAAGGATTCCGAAGGCTCGACGGTCGGCTACATCGTCATGGAGTACGTCGGCGGGACATCGCTCAAGGAGATCCGCAAGGCGCACAACGGTCCTCTGCCGCCCGACCAGGCGGTCGCCTACATCGTCGAGATCGCGCCCGCGCTCGGATACCTGCATGACGAGGGTCTGGCCTACTGCGACTTCAAGCCCGACAACGTCATGCAGAGCGACGAGCAGCTCAAGCTCATCGACCTCGGTGCCACCGTCGCCATGGACGACGACGACGCGGTGATCTACGGGACCCGCGGCTACCAGGCACCCGAAATCGCTTGGACCGGGCCGACTGTCGCGACCGACGTCTACACCGTCGGGCGGACCCTCGCGGTCCTCGTCATGGACTTCCCTGCGAACAACGGCCACTCCACCGGGGAGCTGCCAGGCCCCGAGACCGTCCCGGTGTTCGCGCAACACGAGTCGTTGTATCGCGCCATCCGACGCGCCACCGATCCCGATCCCGAGCGGCGCTTCACGTCCATGGCCGAGCTCGCCGACCAGCTGACCGGCGTCCTGCACGAGATCGCGGCCGCCGACACCGGTCACCCGCAGCCGCGGCTCTCGTCTCACTTCAGCCCGCAGCGCGCCATCTACGCGCGCGGGTTGGGACGTGCCGTTGACGACGGAGGCAGTGATCGCGGCGCTCGGCGTGCCACGGGTCGACGCCAACGATCCCGGCGCGGCGCTGCTGGCCACGACGAGCGGCACGCCGCCCGCCCAACTCGAGCAGACGCTCGTGCATGCCGTCGGCGGCGAGAACCATCGCGGCAACTCCGTCGAGGTCCCGCTGCGTCTGGTCCGTGCCGCACTGGAGCTCGGCGCCGCCAAGGACGCCCGCAGGCGGCTCGCCGAACTGGAACCGGTCATTCCCGGCGACTGGCGGCTGACGTGGTACAGCGGACAGTGCGCACTGTTGGAGGGCGATTTCGACGCCGCTGCAGCAGATTTCGATGCGGTGTTGACGATGTTGCCCGGCGAGCTCGATCCCAAGCTGGCGCTCGCCGCCACCGCCGAACTGCGTGGTGCGTACGACGACGCCGCACGCTACTACGAGACGGTGTGGCGCACGAACCACAGCTTCTACAGCGCGGCGTTCGGGCTGGCGCGGCTGCGGGCCAGGGCGGGCGACCGCGCGGGCGCCATCGCCACCCTTGACCAGATCACCACGGCGTCAGCGCATTTCACCGCCGCGGGCACAGCCGCCATCGAGATCCTCCTCGACGGGCGAAGCGCGGGCGATCTGGACGAGCCGACGCTTCTCGATGCGGGCAAGCGCGCCTCGACGCTGACCCTGGAGTCGGCGACCAAGCGGGCGACCATCCGGCTGAAGGTGCTCGGCGCCGCATTGGACTGGCTCGAGGCGGGACACACTCCCAAGGCTTCCCGGCTCTACGGTGCCGACTTCGACACAGAAGGCGTCCGCATGGGCATGGAGCAGTCGTACCGCGCGCTGGCGCACGAGGCGACCGACGTGTGGGAGCGCATCTCGTTGGTGGAGAAGGCAAATGCGATCCGGCCGAGGACCAGGCTATGAACAGCGAGGAGGTGACGTGCATGCAGTGCGGTTCGACCTTCGTGGCCGCAGACCTGTTCTGTGAGAGCTGCGGCGCCATACTGCGCGCCGTCCGCCGAGTCGCCATCCCCGGCCCGGCACGATCTCCGGACATTCCGTGCGCCGACTGCGGGAACGAGACGTACGTCGACGACTACTGCACCGCGTGCGGGAACCGGCGCGCCGAGCCGCCGCGCGACAGGGCGGACCTCGACGGGATCGTGCTGATCACCGACCGCGGTCTCGAGCATCCCCGCAACGAGGATGCCGCCGCGGCCGGGATCGTCGCCGCCGCGGGGGAGCAATCATCCGCGATCGCGGTCACCGTCTGCGACGGGGTCTCCGCGTCCGCCGATGCTCAGCTCGCAGCGGTGGGCGCCTCGATGGCGGGCGTCGACGCGATGCTGCGTGCGCTCGCCGGCACGCGCCAGGCGCGGTCGGCGGTGTTGGCCGGCCTGACCGATGCCTCGATCGCCGCGGCCGGTGCGGGTCTCGGCAGCATGGATCTGATCATGGCGCCGTCGTGCACCTACGCGGCGGCGACCGTCGTGCCGACCGAGGCCGGCGTCGAGATCGCCGTCGGCAACGTCGGCGACAGCAGGGTGTACTGGCTTCCCGAACCTCCCGCGCAGGCGCAGTGCCTGACGGTCGACGATTCCCTTGCGCAGGAACTGATCACCGCAGGCGTTCCCGCCGATTCGGAAGCGGTGCAGGTAGGCGCGCACACGCTGACCCGATGGCTCGGCGCCGATGCCGACCCGACACCGTGGTCGGAGTCGAGCGTGCGGACCATCACCACCACCGACCGCGGGTTGCTGCTGCTGTGCACCGACGGACTGTGGAACTACCTACCCGAGGCCGACGACATCGCGCGATTCTGCATCGGAGTGGACGCCGACGCGGCCGCGCGGGCACTCGTCGAATACGCGTTGGCCGCCGGTGGCCATGACAACATCACCGTCGCCGTGATCCCGATCGGAGGGCTTCAATGAGTACGGCTGAGCAGCAGCACATCTCGGGTATCGCCGTCGACGTCGACCACAACCCGTATCTTGCCGAGGGCGCCGGGACCGTCGACGCCATCGTCAGCGTCGCCGTCGGAAGCGACATGGTCGCCGACAAGCCGCCGGAGCGGGTCGAGGCCATCATCATCGACTGCTCGACCTCGATGCTGTCGCCGCCGAGCAAGTTCGACGAAGCCAAACGGGCCACCAAGGCAGCCCTGGACGAAATGGTCGACGGCACGTACTTCACGATCATCGCAGGATCCGACAAGGCCGCGGCCGTCTACCCGGAAGACGGACAACCGACGCGGGCAAGCGAAGCGACAAGGTCCGCGGCCGCGCATGCCGTCGACAGCCTGCAACCCAAAGGTGGCACGGCGATCGGCACCTGGCTCGCGCACGTCCGGAAGATCGCCGGGCAACATCCAGGTGCGCTGACCCACGCGATTCTGCTCACCGACGGCAAGGATGAGCACGAGACTCCCGAGGAACTGGGCGAGGAGATCGGCCTGTCCGAAGGCGAATTCACCTGTGACTGCAGGGGAGTGGGCACCGACTGGCGCGTCGAGGAGCTGCGGGCGATCTCGTCCGCACTGTTCGGCACCGTCGACATCGTCGCCGACCCGGCAGATCTCGCCGCCGACTTCGCCGCGATGATGCGCGCCTCCATGGGAAAGTCGATCCCCGACCTGACCCTGCGCCTGTGGACACCGGCGGGGGCCCGCGTCGTGTTCGTCAAGCAGGTGGCGCCGACCGTCGAAGACCTCACCCAGCGTCGCGTCGACACAGGAGACCAGAACGGCGAATACCCGCTGGGCGCATGGGGTCAGGAGGAACGCGACTACCACATCCAGGTCGAGGTCGAACCGGCAGCGGCCGGGCGTGAGAAGCTCGCCGCGCGCGTCAAGGTCGCCGCGGGCGACGAGGTCCTCGGCGAAGGACTTGTCAAGGCGATGTGGACCACCGACACGGCGCTGTCGGCGCGCATCAGCAACCGGGTCGCGCACTACACCGGCCAGGCCGAACTCGCGCAGGCCGTGCAGGAAGGGCTGTCGGCACGCAAGAGCGGCGACATCGTCACCGCGACCGCAAAGCTGCACCGCGCAATGCAACTCGCTGAGGAATCCGGAAGCGACACAGCCAAACTGCTCGAGAAGTTGATCGAGGTCGACGAGCAGACAGGCACCGCGCGCTTGCGACGCGACGTCTCCGCGGCCGACGAGATGGCCCTCGATGCGCGGTCGACGAGAACCGCACGCGTACGGAAGGAAGCCTGATGCCGACCTGCGTCGAAGGCCATGCCACCGAGGCCACCGACTACTGCGATGTGTGCGGGTCGCCGGTCACGACACCTGCAGCCACCGGTTTCGACGGCTGCGTCCGCGAAGGAGTGCCCGTCGTGCGGCGCGCCGATCAGCGGTCGCTTCTGTGAGGCGTGCGGCCACGACTCGGCACTGCCCGAGCCTGCCGCGGCACCACAACCGACTGAGGCGTCGGTGTCGATCGAGTGGACCGCCACCGTCGCCGCCGATCAGGACTACTACAAACGCGTCATCGCCCGCGGCGGCCCCGACACCGTCGAGTTCCCCGACTTCTTCCCGGAACGCCGAATCACCCTGTACGGCAACACGTTGATCGGCCGGGCCAACCGCAAACAGGGTGTCGAGCCCGGCATCGACCTCGGCATCCACCCGATCGACCGCGGGGTGTCGACACAGCACGCCGTCCTGCGGATCCAGGATTCGGGTCTGACGGTCACCGACCTCGGCTCGACCAACGGCACCAGCCTCAACGACAGCGACGAGCTCCTCGGAAACGGCGAAGAAGTCGCACTCGCCGACGGCGACCGCGTCCACGTCGGCGCCTGGACCACGATCACGGTCACCAAGTCCGAAAAGGGACGGACATGACCACCGCGGACCGAGAGCTGCACGACGCGCGCGAGCAGTTGGCGGCGAGCCGGGAGATTCTCGCCGCGCTCGGACGCGACGTGTCGAACCCCGGGGCCGTCCTGGACACGGTGCTCGAGTACGCCGCGCGACTGTGCGGAGCGGCCGCCGCCCAGCTGTTCATCCGCGACGACGACCTGTTCCGCCTCTCGCGAGTCTCCGGCGAAACCCCCGAGGAGTACCGCAGATACCTGACTGGCCCATCCGATCGCGCGAAACCGCCTGTCCACCGTCGGCCGTGCGGCCGAGGACAAATGCACCGTCCAGATCCCCGACGTGCTCGCCGACGCCGAGTACGGCCGCCTGGACCTCCAGCAGCTCACCGGTTTTCGCACGCTCCTGTCGACGCCGATGATCCTGCAGGACGAGGTCGTCGGCGTGCTCGCCATGTGGCGCACCGACGTCGCGCCCTTCGACGATCGCGAACGTCAGCTCCTCGAAGAGTTCGCCGTGCAGGCAGCGATCGTGCTGCGCCAGGTCAACCTGATGCGCGCCCTCGAATCCCGCGGCGCCGAACTGTCGGACAAGGTCGAGCAACTCGAAGCCCTTCGCGAGGTGGACGAGGCGGTCGGCTCGAGCCTCGACCTCGACGAGGTCCTCGAACGCATCGTCACCAACGCGGTGCGGCTGACCAACCTTGGCTTCGGCGACATCACCCTCAGCACCGAGGGCGGGTCGATTCTGGAGTACGACGAGGCGACCGACTCGTTCCATGTCCGCGGCAAGTACGGCAGCAGCCCTGCGCTGTGGGAGCGGTTGCGGGACATCACGATCGACCGCAAGTCGAGCCTGATCGGCCAGACCGCACTCGCCGACCAACCCCTCGAGATTCCCGACCTCGCCGCGGCCGAGCGTGACGAGTTCCTGGAGACCCTCTTCCAGGACAGCTGGCGTTCGCTGCTCGCCGTCCCGATGATCGCAGGCGACGAGATGATCGGTGTGCTGGTGATCCGCCGGCGCGGCACCGGCGACTTCCCGTCCGATGTGGTCGAGCTGCTCGAAACATTCGCCAGTCAGTCGGCGCTCGCCATCGTCAACGCACGCCTCTTCCGCGAGCTCGAGACGCAGAGCAAGCAGCTCGAGATCGCGAGCAACCACAAGTCGGAGTTCCTTGCCAGCATGTCCCACGAACTGCGGACACCGCTCAACGCGGTGATCGGCTTCTCGGAAGTGTTGCTGGAGCGCATGTTCGGGGAGATCAACCAGCGTCAGGAGGAATACCTGCGCGACATCTGGAACTCCGGTCGCCACCTGCTGGAACTGCTCAACGAGATCCTGGACCTGTCCAAGGTCGAAGCGGGCCGAATGGTGCTCGACCCAACCAGATTCGCGGTCGCGAGCGCCCTCGAATACACGCTGGCGATGGTCCGCGAGCGCGCGGCGGCGCACGCCATCAAGATCTCCGTCGACATCGCCGACGACGTCGGGGAGATCGAGGCCGACGAGCTGCGTTTCAAACAGGTCGTCCTCAACCTGCTGTCCAACGCCGTCAAGTTCACACCCGACGGCGGCAGCGTGTCCGTCCGCGCCTGCCGAGAGGACGCCGAGCTCGTGGTCACGGTGACCGACACCGGCATCGGTGTGCCGCCAGAGGATCAGGAGAAGATCTTCGACTCGTTCCAGCAGGGTGGGCGCGGCCCGGCACGGGCAGAGGGCACCGGACTCGGGCTGACGCTGTCCCGGCGGATCGTCGGGCTGTTCGGCGGCCGAATGTGGCTGGAAAGCACAGTAGGAGTGGGAAGTACGTTTGGCTTCGCGATTCCCGTGTCGACGCGACCGATGGAGCCGGTCACTGCACAGCCTCAGGGAGAGTTCCCGGTTGTGGTCCTCGTCGACGACGACCGCGCCTCGCTCGATCTGATGTCGGCGTACCTCGACGACGCGGCGGTGCAGGTGATCCGCGCGACGGACGGCGCGAGTGCGCTCGAGCTGATTCGCAAGGTGCTGCCCGCCGTCGTCGTGCTCGACATCAAGCTTCCCGGCCTCGACGGCTGGCAGGTTCTCGCCGAGCTCAAGGCGGCCGATGAGACCGCGGCCATTCCCGTCGTCATCGCATCGGTTGTCGACGACCGCCCGCAGGGCACGGCGCTCGGCGCGGATGCCCAGTTGCTCAAGCCGGTCAGCCGCGACGACCTGATCGACGCGCTGCGCCGCGTTGGCGTCCACGGGAGGGGGAGCAGTGGTGGATGACCCTGTGACGGTGTTGGCGGTGGACGACCAGCCGGTCAACCTCCGCCTGCTCGACGCGGTGCTGAGTCCCCGCGGGCATCGCGTCATCGCCGCATCCTCTGGGGCGGAAGCCCTTTCACTGCTCGAAACCGAGGACGTCGATCTCGTCCTGTCGGATGTGGTGATGCCGGAGATGGACGGCTACGAAGTCTGTCGCCGGATCCGGTCGAACCCGTCGACGGAGTTTCTTCCGGTGGTGATGATCACGGCCAGCGGGAGCGAACAGCGGCTGAATGCGTTGATGGCCGGTGCGGACGACTTCATCACCAAACCGTTCGACCAGAGCGAGCTGCTCGCCAGGGTGGCGTCCCTGGCTCGCATCAAGCGGTACCACGACACGATCCGTCGACAAGCCGCGGAGTTGGCCGCGTGGAACGCCGAGCTCGAGTCGCGGGTCGCCGCGCAGGTCGCCGAACTCGAGCGGGCGAGCCGGTTGCGTCGTTTCCTGTCACCGCAATTGGCCGATCTGGTCGTCAGCGACGAGCACCTGCTCGAGAGCCATCGCCGCGAAATAGTCGTGCTGTTCGCCGATCTGAGGAACTTCACGCCGTTCGCGGAAACCAGCGAGCCCGAGGAAGTGATGGGCGTGCTCGCCGAGTACCACAACGCGATGGGGGCGTTGGTCCACGAATACCAAGGCACGCTGGAGCGATTCACCGGCGACGGGATCATGGTGTTCTTCAACGATCCGATCCCGCACGACGACGCCGCCGAGCGCGCCGTTCGGATGGCGTTGAGGATTCGCGATGCGGTGAGCGACCTGGCCGTCGGATGGCGTCGACGGGGTTACGACCTGGCGCTGGGGCAGGGGATCGCCCAGGGCTACGCGACGCTCGGCCGGATCGGCTTCGAAGGCCGCTTCGACTACGCCGCGATCGGCAGCGTCACCAATCTGGCCGCGCGCCTGTGCTCGGACGCCGGTCCCTGGGAGGTGCGGGTCACCGACCGCATTCTCGCTGCTATCGAGCACAGCGCCGTCGCAGAAGAAATCGGCGACGTGCAACCCAAGGGATTCAGCCGGACGGTACGCGTCCACAACATTTCTGGAATGAGTGAGGAGAGGACATGACGCAAACACAGGCCCCAGCAAGGACTCTGGGCCAACTGACCGACGAGGACCGGTACCGCGCATTCGACGACCTGCAACTGTCGATGGGCAGTGCGTGGGACTCGATCCAGAAGAACCTGGCGGACGAATCGGTCGTGGTGGTGCCCTCGATCAGCATCGAGCGCGCCACGGCGTCCAGCGGCACGGTCACGCAGGCGATGGAGGAGCGCGCACTGTTCCTGCTGTTGCTGCTGCGTCAGCCGAGGTTGCAAATGATCTACGTAACCTCCCAGCCGATCTCCGAGGCGATCATCGAGTACTACCTCGGGTTGCTTCCTGGTGTCATTCCCAGCCACGCCCGCGCCCGGCTCACCCTGGTCCCGGTCGGCGACGCGTCGGGGACGTCGCTCAGCTCGAAGCTGCTGGCGCGCCCCCGGCTGCTACGGGAGATCCGGTCGCTTATCCCGAACCCGGCACGGTGTCACCTGATTCCGTACAACACGACCGCTCTCGAGCGGGATGTCGCTCTGTCGCTTGGCATTCCGATGTACGGGGCCGATCCCCGCCTCGTCGACATGGGCAGCAAGACCGGCTGCCGCCGGATGTTCGAGGAGTGCGAGGTGCAGTATCCGATCGGGGCGGAGGACCTCCACTCGGTCGACGACATCGTGGCGGCGGTACAGGGCATGCGTGCGCGACGGCCGTCGATCAGCAAGGCGATCGTGAAGACCAACGAGGGAGTGTCTGGCTCGGGCAACGCGTCGCTGGATCTCGACGGACTGCCTGCGCCCGGCTCGTCGGACGAAGCGGCGGCGATCGCCGAGCGGCTGCGGAGCCTGGTTCCCGAGTCGGAGAAGCTGACGGTCGACGACTTCCTTGCGGCATTCGTTAAGGGCGGCGGCATCGTCGAAGAGCGGATCACCGGGGTCGCGCTGGAGAGCCCGAGCGTGCAGATGCGTGCGCTGCCCGACGGCACCGTCGAGTTGCTGTCCACACACGACCAGCTTCTCGGCGGTGCGAGCGGCCAGAAGTACCTGGGCTGTGTGTTCCCAGCGGATCCCGGCTACGCGGCCAAGATCGCGGAGCCCGCGATGGTGGTCGGACGTCATCTCGCGCAGCGGGGCGTGCTGGGTCGGTTCGCGGTGGATTTCGTCACCGTGAAGGACGAGAAAGGGGAGTGGACGCCCTATGCGATCGAGCTGAACCTCCGCAAGGGCGGAACCACACACCCGTTCCTGACGCTGCAGTTCCTCTGCGGCGGCAACTACGACGGCGAGCGCGGCGTGTTCGTGACCCCCGAAGGCGCCAGCAAGTATCTGGTCGCGACGGACCATCTCGAAGACGACCGGCTCAAAGTGCTGACGGTGGAGGACCTCTTCGACGTGGTGGTGCAGCACGGCGTGCACTTCGACCAGTCGCGCCGCACCGGCGTGGTGTTCCACATGATCAGCTGTCTCACCGAGTGCGGCCGGATCGGGATGACCGCCGTCGGTGACAGCCCGGAGGAGGCGTGGCGGCTCTATCAGGAAGCGGAGAAGGTGCTCCTTCGCGAGGCGGACCTGGCGCTCGAGGAGGAAGCCGTCATCCACTAGTTGCTCTGGCCTGACCCCGATCGGCTGATCCAGGGTCACGATGAGTTTTTCAGGTCGGCTCAGTCTGCCTAGATACAACTGACGTGATCACGGCCGAATGGAGGCTACGTGTCCAGAACCAACCTTTCGATGTCGATCTCTGCCGACGGCTATGTTGCCGGGCCCGGCCAGAGCGAGGAGCAGCCGCTCGGCATCGGAGGCAAGGCGCTTCATGACTGGCACTTGGGCCCCGCCGAGAACCATCCCGTCAACCGGCAGGTGGTCTCCGACATGATGGACGGCATGGGAGCGACGATCATGGGCCGCAACATGTTCGGCCCAATTCGTGGCGAATGGGACGACTCGGATTGGAAGGGCTGGTGGGGCGACGAACCGCCCTACCACTGCCCAGTGTTCGTCCTGACTCACTACCCGCACGACCCGATCGAGATGGAGGGCGGGACCACCTTTCACTTCGTCACCGACGGGATCGAGTCCGCCTACGCCCAGGCCAAGGCGGCGTCCGGTGGGCGTGACATCTCGATCGCAGGAGGAGCCTCGTGCGCACGCCAGGCGATCGCAGCGGGACTGGTAGATGAGATCGATCTCCAGATCAACCCGGTGATACTCGGTTCCGGTGAGCGCCTGTTCGACGGGTTCGAGGCGGGTAAGCCCGCACTCGAGCTGGTCCGGGTGCTCGAAGCCCCTGGCGTTGCACACCTGCGCTACCGCGTCGTCCGGTGACCCGATGCGTCGCGGCGGTAGCTCCCCCGACCATGTGCCCTCCGCGAAGCGTCATCACCTGATGACAGTTTCCGAACAGGCGTCATCAATCGATGACGCCTCGCAAAAGACAGTCCGTCCCGGATTTGGGGCCAATGTTTCGGTTGTGACGACGGCGCTGGCCGTCCGATCAAGCAGGATGCCTCACCACCGCGCAGTTACGTTGGCCGCGAGCTGTTCGGCAATCTTGACCGCCGAATCAGCGGGGTCAGCGCTGCACGTATTGACGTCGATAATGATGTTGTTTCTGTGCACCAGTGCGCGTCCGCAGCCCCAGCCGGGGGCGCCGGCGTTCTGTTGAGTCGCGGTGACACTCAGTGTGCCGCCAGCATTGTGGAGCTGTCCGACGGTCCACTGCGACTCGCTCTGCGTGTGGGTGTACTCGCGGCAGGCCGGCCACCGCTGGGCGGAAGCGCCGAAGAACTCACCGGCTTTTTCGATGGTGGGGAACAACACCACCGCCTGCTTGAGGTAGTGCGTGAAGTTATCGCCGTTGTTCAGGCTCTGATCGCGCTCGGCCCAGTAGCCGCTGTCGGCATAGACCGGAGCCTCCGCCGCGCCATCGATGGCGAGGCACTCCTGCGGCGCCATGGTGGCGCTGTCATCAGACATCGAGGTCTGCTGATTTGTGACCACCATTCCGGTCGTCGCCATAGCGACGTTCACCTGTTCTGGGTTTAGCAGCAACCCCTTCAGCTCGCGCTCGACAAGAGGGCGCGGAATCATCGACCTGGTGGTGGTGGGCGACTCGGCGTTGCCTATCGTGCTGGCGCACCCGACGATCGAAACGCAGATGACTGCAACCGCAAGTGCGGCCGTTGGCTGGCGCATGTATTCCTCCCCATGCCAGTTGTGCCCAACCCGGTCAGCCTGGCGCGACCTCCCCCGTCGCACGGCTCATGAAGAAATGGTGCAGTAATTCCGTCGACGTATATGTGAGGTGATTGGTGTTTCCTGATAACGAAGAACAGCCCTTTTCGATAACGCCTTGAGCGTCCTCAGCGCCACCCAGCCTGTTCGAGAGGGTGGGCTGGACACGGAGGCATCGCACTTGCTGATCACGGGTCCTCCGTACAGGCAGCCGGCGCGGGCCGGAGGCGCCGAGGCAATCAGGTCTGTGGCGATCAGCAGGGCAGCCAATACTGCGACGATGCCGCGCTTCACGGTTGTCTCCCCGCACGGCACGAAGTTGCGCACATCGCCACTTTCGCGACGGTGTTTCGATACGTTGACCAAGGATGTGGCGGTTGTGATTCATCTCACCGGAAGGTGTGGCGATGACAGTGCAGTCCTCGAAGCCGGGTGCAACCAAGGCCGAGCTTACGATCTCGAAGGGTTGGGTTCAGGGCGTCGCCCTTGTCATGGTCTTCGGCTTCCTGACCATGGGAATACTGGCCGCCAAAACCTACTCGGACTCGATGCCGCTGCCGCAGCGGGTGGTAGGCCCTGGCGGCCAGACCCTCTACACCGAGCAGCAGATAACCGCAGGCCAGCAGATCTTCCTGCGCCGCGGACTGCAGGAGTACGGCTCGGTAATGGGCCACGGTGGCTACCTCGGGCCGGACTACACGGCCGAGTACTTACGGCTGTCCGCCGACCACGTCGGCCAGGAACTGCGCGACTCCGGATCGCCGGACCCGACCGCCGCCGTCGTCGACATGATGCGGACCAATCGCTACGACAAAGGCAGCGGGACCCTCCAGTTCACCGCCGAGCAGGTGAGCGCGTTCGAAAAGATACGCGCGTACTACGCCGACTTCTTCGGCACCGACTCGACAGAACACGGGCTGATCCCACAGGTCATCACCGACCCGCAGGAAATCAACGACCTCACCGCGTTTTTCAGCTGGACCGCCTGGGCCAGCGCTGCGGAGCGCGAGGGGCACGCCTACTCCTACACCAACAACTGGCCACCGGAAAAGCGCGTCGACAACACGCCGAGCGCCGACATCCTGGTCTGGTCGGCGATGTCACTGATCGCCCTGCTCGCTGGACTCGGGGCACTGTTCGCGCTCTATGGTCGGTGGAGCCGCAAGATCGGCTGGCACGCCACCGAAACCCCGTCGCTCGCGTTCCGTCAGCCGGGCGAGGTAGCCATCACGCCCTCGCAGAAAGCCACGGCCTGGTTCTTCCTCGTCGTCGCCGTGCTGTTCCTCGGCCAGGCGGTGCTGGGCGGCGCCATCGAGCACTACCGCGCCGAGCTGTCCAACTTCTTCGGCTTCGACCTGGCCCAGATCCTGCCGTTCAACCTGGCGCGGACGTGGCACGTGCAGCTGTCGCTGCTGTGGACCGCGGCCTCTTTCCTCGCCGCCGGCATCTTCCTCGCCCCGATCATCTCCGGCCGCGAACCCCGCCGACAGTCGTGGCTGACGTACGGGCTGCTCGGCGCCCTGTTCGTCGTCGTTGCCGGAACGCTGACCGGCACGGCGCTGAGCACGTTCGGCGTCGACTGGGCCAAGGGCTCGATCTTCTTCGACCAGCAGTGGGAATACCTTGACCTGCCGCGGTTCTGGCAGATCCTGCTCGTCATCGGGCTGTTCCTGTGGATGGCGATCATCTACCGCGCGATCCGGTCGCGCCTGAAGACCGAGAGCAAGCTGAACATGCCGTGGCTGTTCTTCTACGCCGGGCTGGCCATCCCCGCGTTCTACGCGGTCGGCATGCTCGCCGGCACCCAGACACACCTGACCGTCGCCGAGTTCTGGCGCTTCTGGGTGGTGCACCTGTGGGTCGAGGACTTCCTCGAGTTGTTCACCACGGTCATGGTCGCCTACATCTTCGTGATGCTTGGCGTGGTGCGACGCAGGATCGCGATCCAGCTCATCTTCCTCGACGTCATCCTCTACTCGGCGGGTGGCGTGATCGGCACGATGCACCACCTGTACTTCTCCGGCACACCGGTGGAGCACATGGCCCTGGGTGCGTTCTTCTCCGCGATGGAGGTCATCCCGCTGACCTTCCTCACCGTCGAGGCGTGGACGTTCCTCCAGCTCGGCTCCCGACAGCAGTCCCGCAGCAGCGCACCGTTCCCGCATCGCTGGGCGGTGATGTTCCTCGTCGCGGTCGGCTTCTGGAACTTCGTCGGCGCAGGCATATTCGGCTTCCTGATCAACCTGCCCATCGTGTCCTACTACCAGATCGGCACCGCGCTGACCGCAAACCACGCGCACGGGGCGATGATGGGCGTCTACGGGATGCTCGCCGTTGGTCTGGCCCTGTTCGCGCTGCGCTACATCATCCCGCCGCAGCGCTGGCCGGAGAAGCTAGCCAAGCTGTCCTTCTGGTCGCTCAACATCGGTCTGGCGTGGATGGTCTTCGCGACCCTGCTGCCGCTCGGCGTCCTGCAACTGTGGCACTCGGTCAACGACGGCTACTACGAAGCCCGGACGCTGGGCTATATCACCCAGCAGGGCAACGTCGTGCTGGAGTGGCTGCGGATGCCCGGGGACTTCCTCTTCATCCTCGGCGGCGTGTTGCCGTTCGTCTGGATCGCCTGGCAGGGGGTTCGCTACGGAGTCAAGGCGACCACCCACACGCTGCCTGCCGAGACGCTGTTCGTCGAGGAGCACCCCGAGGCGGAAGAGGACCGGACCGGACTGGCTGCGACTGGCGGCGGCGCGTCGCGCTATGCGTCCGACCGCCGTCTGGCGCCCGACGACGGCGACGACGGCGACAGCCCGTGATCGCGGGTATCGGGATCGCCACCTGGCTGACGATCGGGTACGCGGCGCTGCTCATGGCTGTCGCGTACGGCATCGACACCTTCGCCCGGCGCGTCGCGGCCAAGGTGGAGCAACACCGGTCGGGTGCGTTTGTCTACCACGAGGACCACGACGCCTGGCTGTGCCCGGAGGATCAGTGGTTGTGGCCCAAGTCTTTTGACACCGACAACCGCGTCATGCGCTACCGGGGCAGCCCGTCGATCTGCAACGCGTGCCCTGTCAAGCAGACGTGCACCACCTCGAACGACGGCCGCGAGGTGAGCCGGGCGATCGACAGCTGGCCGGCCTCGGAAGCGGCGCGCTTCCACCGCGGAATCGCGTGTGCGGTCAGCGCCATCGCGGTCATCTGGCCGCTGGCCATGGCCATCGCGGCCGAAACCGTACCGGAGGCGCTCCTGCTGATCGGGTGCGCTGTCGCGGTCGTGTTGGGGTCGTTGCCGCTGTGCTCGCACCTGCGCCGCACCCCGGCGGTGCCGGCCGGGGTGGTGTTCCAGTCTCTTGATGACAACATCGAGGATCGAAAGCGATTGGCCGAGGCCGAAATCCGCCGCCGCACGTCGTACGCGTCCGATCGGCGGGTTGAAACGGAACCTCAGCCACGGAGGGTGCGCTGATGGGTGCCTGGGTCGTTGTCGTCGTATTCCTAGTCGTCCTGCTTGTGGCGCTGGCGATCGGTTCGCTGCGCATCGTCAAGGAGTACGAGCGCGGCGTGGCATTCCGCCTTGGCCGGCTGCGCGGACCCCTCGGGCCGGGCATCGTCGTCGTCCTGCCCGGCATCGACAAGCTCGTGCGCGTCGAGCTGCGTACGGTCACGCTGACCATCCCTCCGCAGGAGGTCATCACCCGCGACAACGTGACCGCCCGCGTCAACGCCGTCGTGCTGTTCCGGGTGACCGATCCCACGAAATCGGTGATGGCCGTGGAGAACTTCGCGGTCGCCACCTCCCAAATAGCCCAGACCACCCTGCGCTCCGTCGTCGGGCGCGCGGACCTCGACACACTGCTGGCACACCGCGCCGATCTCAACGAGGATCTGGCGGCCTCGATCGCGAAACAGACGGAACCATGGGGCATCATCGTGGAGGTCGTCGAGATCAAGGACGTCGAGATACCCGAGATGATGCAACGCGCGATGGCCCGCGAGGCCGAGGCGGAACGGGAGCGGCGCGCGAAGGTGATCAGCGCGCACGGCGAGCTGCAGGCGTCCGCGGAACTGCGCGACGCCGCTATCACGCTCAGCGAGAGCCCCGCGTCGCTTCAGCTGCGCTACCTACAGACCGTGCTCGAACTCGGCGCCGACCAGAACTCCACGGTCGTATTCCCGATTCCGATGGACCTCGTCCGCCCGTTCCTCGACGGTGGGCAGAACCGGACAGACGACGCGGGCGGTCCCAACGACGCTGTTCCCCGCATCAGAAGGGTGAGATCCGATGAATAGCAGAGCACCTGATCCCGCAGCCGTCGACGAGTTCGGCGCCGCGGAGCCTGGCCGCCCCGTCGTTCTCGAGCCCACCCCGCCGGGCATGTGGCGGGCGCTGCTGGGAATGGCAGTCGCCGTCCTGGCGCCGCTGCTCGGCTTCCTCGTCGGCGGCATCTTCGGTGCCGGGACGGTGGGCGACTCGATCGACCCGATGTTCCTGTCCCTGTTCATCGGCATCATCATCGGCGGCATCGGGGTACTTGTGGCGCTCTCCGGCGGAGCCCGGCTGTGGACGCATTTCCATCGCGAAGATGCGACCGAGCATTGATGTGGGTCGCCACCCAGGGTCGGAGATCCACCGCCCGCAGGCGGTCATGGCACGGGCCATTCGTGCACTGGGGCGCCGGTGTGCGCATGCTCGACATAGCGGCGAGTCATCTCATGGAGCGCCGCGATGCGCTCCAGCCCGTGCTCCTCGAGGTAGTGCACCGCCTGGGTCTGCCAGGCAGCGCCGGTACGGCCGCATCGAACCCGCGCTTCGATGACACCGAGGTACCGGTCGCGGTCGTCGGTATCCACGCCCCAGGCGTCGAGCCCGGCCGCGGCGGCCGGCAGCAGGACCTCACGGGTGAGCTGATCGGCCGGGTGGTCGACGCCGCGCCAAGAAAGTCGCGCCGCCAACCCATCCCGTGCCGCGCGGTGCAGGTCACGCTCGGCCATCGCGAAGGGCATTTGCGTCCACGGGGCAGGGTCGGTGTCGACGATCGCGCGGACCAGTCCGTAGTAGAACGCGGCGTTGGCGATCATGTCGACGGCGGTCGGCCCGCTGGGCAGCACCCGGTTTTCGATGCGCAGCTGCGGACACCCGGCCTGGACGTCATAGACCGGACGGTTCCAGCGCCACACCGTGCCGTTGTGCAGCCGAAGCTCGCGCAGGCCCGGCACGCACCCGGTCTCGAGGGCGGTATCGGGGTCATTGGCCTCGATCGTCGGAAACAGCGGCGGAAAGTCGCCGACGACCTCGTCGAAGAGTTCCACGGGGTCGTTGATCCACCGGTCGCCGAGGCGAACACGCGCCGGTGCGCCCGTCCGGACCTCCTTGGGCCGGCGGGTGTCGAGCAGCTGCTCCATCAGGGTGATGCGGGTTTCCTGCCACGCCTGGTAACCGAGCAGGTACGGCGAGTTCGCGGCTACCGCCACCTGGGCTCCGGCGATTGTCTGGGCGGCGTTGTAGTAGGCGGCGAACCGGTCCGGCGGCACCCGCAGGTGCAGCTGAAGACTGGTCGCGGCGGCATCGGGGGCAACCGAGTCGGTGGTGAATTCCACCGGCTCACACCCGTCGACGATGCTCACCAGGAACGGCCGGTGGCGAGCGGCGCGCATGCGCCGCGCTAGCAGCTCGTAACGCGGGTTGTGGGAGATCCGCTCGACGGTCAACTGCTCGGCGCTGAGGGTGGGCAGCATACCGACGGCAACCATTCGAACACCGAGGCCCTCGATCCTCGCCCGGCATTGGTCGAGCACCTCGGCGAGGTCGGCTTCGCTGTCCCGCAGCACGTGGCCCTGCAGCCGGCGGGGAGCGATGTTCAACTCGACGTTGAACTGGCCGAGCTCGTGCTGCATGTCCGCCCGACCCAGGCGTTCCAGGACTGCGTCATTGACCAGCCGCGGCCGGCCCAACGGGTCCACGAGATCGAGCTCCACCTCCATACCGATGGTGTCCTCATGGGCGACGAACCAGCCGTCGTCGACCATGCGCCGCAACACGGCAACGCTGCGCTGGAGCCTGCGCAGCACCTCGGGGTCGCGGCCGACAACCAGGGCCGACGCTTCGACGCGGTCACCCATGGAGCACCTCCTCTCGGCACTTCTGAATCTCGACCGCCACAACAGCACGGCAGATCAACACATCGCTGAGGTGACCTATACGCCTGCTGGTCATCGGCCGCAAGGCTGGGGCGAAACCGATCTTTCATCCTGCCGTGCGCAGGCTGCTGCACCTGTTCGGGGCGCTGGCCGACCCATCTCTTGTATGCGTAATCGACGTTGACTTCTGGGGCGTGGTGAACGACACGAACGCCGTTCTACCGCAGATGACCGCCTCCGGTGACGGACAGATCGGGCAGCCGAGCGAACGGCTAAAATCGCGGTGACTATGACAATTCTTCGAGAATGGCGGGGCGAACTCCGCCGAGAGTTGGCCGGCGAATACATCGCCTATATGCGCGACACCGGTCTCGCCGAATACCGCGCGACGCCAGGCAATCTCGGCGCGCTGATTGCGGTTCGCGATCTGGATGACGAACGCGCGGAGGTCATCACGTTGAGCTGGTGGCCATCGATGGACGCGATCAGGGGATTCGCGGGCGACGACGTCGAGCGCGCGGTCTACTACCCCGAGGACGACCGTTTCCTGCTGACCAAGCCGGAGAAAGTTCAGCACTACGAATCGCACGGCCTGTTCGATCCACCGGTGCCCTGAGGCCCCCGGGTCTCGGTTCAGGTAGCTGTCGCCGTCCCGCGTCGAGCCGCTGCGCGCCCACTCATCCGGCGCGTCGCCGTCCGAAGAACGCCGAGACCGCCACAACCACCACGAGCACCGCGGCCACCGCCGCTGTCGCCGACAACACCGGGCTGTCTCGCTGTGCGGCTCCAATCGCGATCGCCACCAGGGCCCACAACACAGCGGCCACAAAGCCCGGCGTCGCGCGGAACAGCCGCGTCAACGCGAGCACGAAGATGCCGGCCAGTACCAGAACAACGAACTGCCACCACGCCGTCGACGCCGACACGCCGCTGGTGATCAGCGCCGCGGCGACATTCGCGAACACCGCAACGCTGCTCCACCCCAGATACAGCCCGAAGGTGACCGTCGCCAGCACCGCCAACCACGACGGGCACGTCAAGTCGTGCCGACGCAGAACCAGCAGGCGCACGATATGGATCAACGCCGACACCATCACCATGAATACGACGACGCTGACCCACAGCCAGTCCTGCGCCGCCACCACCAGCCACACGCTGAACCCGACGAACACCACACTCGCATCGATCAGCAGACTCGTCTCCCACCACGCGCCCAACCCGTAGCGCACCACCGCCGCCGCGGTGACCGCACACAGAACGGTGATCACTCCCCACAAGCCGAACGCGTAGCCCGCCGGCGTGATGAGCGCCTCGTTCGTTGCACCCGACTCTAGAAAGTTGCCGGCCAACGAGTTCACGACCGCCGGCGCCACGAGCTGACTCACCGCCAAGGCCGCGGCGACCCATCGCCAGGTCCGCACTACTCGTGCGTTCGCCATCTGCGTCTTCTGCGTTTCTGCCACTTCGCCTCCCTCCGTCGCGGCGCGTGGTTCCGCGAGTGCGTCTGTGATTCGAAGCCAGACGCCCCGTGGATTGCCCGCAGCTATCGCGCGTGGCGAATCATCGGCGTTCCAGCGCCTCGCGGTCCCAGCCGCCCCTGTCGGCGGCGACCTCGTAGGTGCTCTGCAGGAACTCGAGCAACACGGCGTCGGGGTTGTCGGCCTCCCGCACGGCGGTGTACGGCAGTGTGAATTCACCGAGACCTTCGTCGAACGCTGCCTGCTCCGGCGAGACGGACGCCTCCCGATACCCCGGCGGTTCGGGATAGGCATAGGAGTAGAACACCCCCTCGCCCTGCGGGCCGGGCCAATATCCCGCGCTGCTCACCTCGTGGGAGTACGCCTCCCACATCACGTGTGGGCCGCAATTCGGCGCGCCGCCGGGATGTTTGGGCGCGGGACGTCCGGAGAACCGCGTCACCGCCAGATCGATTGCACCCCAGAAGAAGTGAACCGGACTCACCTTGCCGACGAAGCGCGAGCGGAATACCTCGAACACGCGATTCATCTGCACCAGCGCCAGCCAGAACCGGTGTGCTTGATCGCCGTCATAGGCGATATGTTGTCGATCGGCGTCGAACGGAATCGCCTCAGGAATCTCGACCGGCGTGGTCCAGATCTCGGTGGACAGCCCCAGTTCGTCGAGCGCAGCCATGACGTTGCGGTAGAAATCGGCAATCGGGCCCGGCTGCAACGGCAGCGCGCGCCTATCCCCGCCGGTGGTGGCGACGATCAGTTGGTGGTCGATGAAGTCGAAGTCGATCGAAAACCCTTTGTCGCCGTATGGGATCAGGCCGGTCGTCAGACCGCGTGTCGACACATACAGCACAACGTTCCACCAATGGCTCATCAGCGGTGTGTTCGCCAGCCGCACCTTGCCGACGACCTGCGTCATCAGTTGAAGGGTGTCGCGAGTGTCGACCCACTGGGCCAAGGGAAGTTCAGGCCATACCGAAGCGGAATCGGACATTTGCACCTCCTCATGGGTCTGCAGGCACCAGCATTGCAGAGGCCAGCCCTCGTCAGAGCCCCGTCGGCCGAATCACCGTTGCCGCAATTGGTTCGGCGGCTCACCTGATGGCGTCTGTCTCGCTCCACAGTGTTCATCGACGCACATCGGCTCACGCCATGGAAAAAAGCTCGTGCATCACAATCACGCTCGCGACACGTTGGAGACCGCCTTCTACCGCGATGCGTTGATCGTCCGGGGTGTCGAGCAGCTGATCGAGTGCCGTTGAGACTTTCTTCATGTCGTAGATCGGCTGGTCCTTCGCGGCGTGCGATGCGAACGTATCTCGGTAAAAGGCGAGCATCGGGTCGTTCTCGTTGCGTGTCGGAGGCGTGGTGAACGGGTGCTTCTGGCGGACGTACACCTCGGGTATCAATACGTGCTGAGTCTGGCCCACGAATCGGGCACCATTGTGAGGTGCCGCTCTCCGAAACGACGCTGCTCGAGGTTGCCGGTGATCTGGTCTACGCGCGGGGCGAAGACTACGTTCGTTATGTCCGAGGGCTCCGCACGACAGAGTCCAAGGCCTATGCGTCGATCCAGGCCAAGAACGTCTATACCGTGGAGCTCGACTGGTCCGGTCCGCTGCCCGACGGATCCTGTACCTGCCCGCATCATGCCGACGGCAACTTCTGCAAGCATCTGGTCGCGACGGGACTTGCCGCGATCGACACGGGCCGGGTCGCGGTCGACGACACAGTCCGCAATACCGCCGAGCCAGCGCTGAAAGTAGCGGTGCAGGCGATGGATGTCGATGAGCTGCGTGAACTTGTCATGACACTTGCGCAGCGCGATGACGGGGTGCGCCGCCTGCTGGAGATTCGCGCCATGACGGCGACAGGCGACGACGCGCACGCCAGAGCCGAGCTGGAGTCCTACGTGCGAAACACGTTGGCGTTCCGCGGCTTTGTCGACTACCGACGTTCCTTTGAGGTCGCGGGAGTGGCCAGTGAAGTGCTCGACGAACTCGAGAACCACCTCAACAGTGGGGCCGCCGAAACCGTGCGGCCGGCGTTGCTGCGCGCACTGACCCGGCTGCGCAAGATCACCGAGCAGGCTGACGACTCCTCGGGCTCGATCGGGGATGAATGCCAGCGGGCCGCAGACCTCTATGCGCGGGCCTGCCGCTTGGGTGAGCCCGACCCTGTCCAACTCGCAACGTGGCTGGTGAAATTTCGGGCTGACTCGCCGGGGTGGCCGAACGTGGTCCTGGCGGACTTCGTGGACGCGTTCGACGAACAGGCACTCGAGACGTACCGCCGAGCGGTGGCGGCGCTGGACCGCAAGCTCGAAGATCGTGATCAATGGGGGCGGTTCGAAGTCGACGCAATGTTGTTGGAGCTCGCCGATCACGACGGCGATGTCGACCGGGCCGTCCACTTGCTTGCTCAGCGGGAACACCCGCAGTACGGGGCGATCGTCGACCGGTTGCGGGCAGCCGGCCGCACCGAGGATGCGGTGGCATGGATCGACCGTGCAGTCGCCGATGGGCGAATCTCGAGCCACGGTGGTGGTAACGAATTTTGGTTGAGCCCCGACGATGTCGCCGAAACCTATCGGGGACTGGGCCGGATCGACGATGCGGTCGCCGCCCTTCGCGCGGACTTCGTCCGACAGCCGTCGGTGGGCGCCTACCGTGTCCTTCTCGATTTCGCGGCCGGCGTCGACCGCGTCGATACCGAACGCACCTGGGCGTTTGACCACGCGCGACAACTGGCGGCCTCTGACCGCTTCGCCGCCGGCGCGGTCCTGGTGCAGCTCCATATGAGCGAGGGCGATGTCGATGCCGCGTGGCTGGCCGCCGACCGGTACGGCCCCGGCTGGGCGTGGCGCGAATTGGCCGTCCGTGGCGCCGTGGCTCGGCCGGTCGAGGCCGCAGATCTGTACCGGCCGCAGCTCGAGAGCGATCTGCGGCACCCCAACTCCAAGCTTTATCCCGGTATCGCCGCGACGTTGGCGACGATGGCCGAACTCTACGAACGAGGCGGTCGCAGTGCTGATTTCGTGTCGTTCATCGCGCAGATCCGGGAGGACTACGGTAGGCGACCCTCGCTGATGAAGGCGCTGGACGCGAAGGGGCTCTGAACCGCGGGGTTCAACAGCCGGCGATGTCACCGCCGATGAGTAGCGTCCGCGATATGAATAGCGAACGACGAGCACGCAAGGCCGAACAGGTCCGACGTGACCAACGGCGGGCAAAGAAGCGCAACGGAGAAAGTTCTGCCGACACGACACTCAGGGACGCGGTACGCCGTGCCCTGGCGAGTGGGCATCCACTCAGCCTGCTCAGTTTGGCCAGCATGATGATCCACGTCGCGAAACCCGAACCGCTGCTATCGCTGAAGTCCGGCCGGTGCGATACGTGTCATCTGGATGGGGTCCTTAGCGGCTTGATCGGTGTGCGGAATCGCGAGACGACGGCGCTTCTGGCCGTCATCGCCGAACTCCTCGTCGACGATCCAGCGCCACAGCTCCGATGCCGACACGAGCTGGCCGAACGAGGCCAGCATCTGCCGCGATGGATCACCGCTCTACCGCGGGTCGACGTCTACCGCGCGGTGCGCAGAACCAATGTGTTCGGTGATGTCGACGAACTCGTCATCGGCATGCGACTCGACGGTGGGCACGAGCTGACCATCGCCGTCCAGATCGACCACAACATGTTGTCGAGCGTCGCCGATGCAGGCGCGGTACCGGATCCGATCGACGAGGCCCTTGCGCGGGTAGCCGAATCCAGCAGCGATACAGACGTTTTCGAGATAAGACTGGCCGATGCGCGAGTATGGATCGAAGATGCGCTCAACAAGCCGGCGCTTGCACCTGAGACCGATACATGGCCGCTCTACAGGGCACTGGTTCAGTGGCTGGTAGGTCGGCTACCAGAAGGTGGTGAACACCGGTCACCGGCCGGGGAGTGGGAGTCCTACGAAGAGCTGTGCGACAGGTTCTTCGCGACTAGTTCTGCAGCGCCGTTCACCGACTCCAGCCATCGGGAGCTGCTGCTGGAGCTCTTCGAGACCGGTACGGGTGACCCATTGCGATGGAGCGTGGCGCGCGTCGAACAGGCGATCGGCGGCGCGCCCTACGGCGAGCACATTCCGTTGGAGGTCGCGCTGGACGCTCCCGATCTACTACGCGCGTTCGTCCCATACGCTCACGCGCAGTGCGGAATTCGAGACGAACTGACGTCACGAACGCTGGCTATGGTCGACGCGCTGAGGTCGAGCTACAAGCGGGAGGTTCTGAGGCAAGCCAAGTACTGGGGTCTCGACGATGCGGGCTAGCGGTGGGTCCGCCACCGACGACGATCGTCACTGTTATCGACGCACCGCCGTTGCGATCCGCACCCCGAGATCCTCCAGTTCGTCGAGAACAAGACCGGCACCCCAGATCTGGTTTCGTCGGCGATCAGTCAATGTGCGCAGCACGCCGGCATCGCGAAGCCGGCCGATGGCGTCGAACACGCTGCTGCGCGGTGCATCGATTAGCGCGACGGTATCGTCAGAAGTCAGAACGGGTGCGTCAGGCAACAGCGCCAGGATCTTGGCGGCAGCGCTGCCGCGTCGCACCGGCCCGGTCAATTCCCGCCACTGGCTGTGGATTTCGTGAAGGCGTTGCGCGGTGATGCGTGATTCGGCCGCGGCGATCCGGGTCGAGCGCACGAAGGTGCCCACGAGGGGCGCAAGATCACCGGAGCGGTAACTGCCCAGTACATCGAAGTAGTTTTCGCGGCGTGCGACCAGTGCCGAGGCCAGGGGCACCACGACGCGAGTGGTTGCGCCCCGGCGACGCAAGATCGTGTTGATGAGGGCGCGGCCGATGCGGCCGTTGCCGTCTGTGAATGGGTGGATCGACTCGAATTGCGCATGCGCGATCGCGGCCTGCAACAGTGCCGGCATGTCGCTGCGATCGGCGAAGGTGACGAGGTCGTCCATATAGCGCGGCACCGTTTCCGGCGGCGGCGGGATATAGAGCGCGCCTCGCGGGGAGAAGTCGCTGCCACCGATCCAGTTCTGCACGGTACGGAGGTCACCTGCGGCTGCCGACTCCAGTGGGTCATCGTGCATGAGTGCTGCGTGGGCCGAGGTGATTGCGGAAAGGCGGATGGGTGCGTTCGGACCGACGGTCGCGATCATCGCCTGCAGGGCGGTTGTCGCCGCGGCCATGGCGATCGCAGAGGAGTTCGTGCGGACGCCGTGCAGCGCACGGGCGTAGTCGTCGACGTTGGCCTGGATCTGCTCGATCTTCGATGACGCCACCGATTCGGTGCGAAGCAGTAGCGTGCCCAATGCCGACAGGTCATCGGCGTGGCTGCTGTCGAGCTTGGCGATCTCGGATGTGGCTGCTTCCAGATCGGCTGCGGTTTCGGAGTCGAGAGCGACGGTGCGGTCCGCGATCATTGGGGGCAACGAGACGACGATCGAGCGGAGCGTCCGATCGTCTCGTGTGCCACCTCGGCGTGTCTGTGCCCAACGGCGTGATTCCTGGCCATGCTGTGGCCACGCTTGTTCGGCTGGCTTCATGGCTCTCTCAACACGGACTAACGCTACCACTAATCCGAGTTAAGAGATATAAATCGGATTAGCACGCGTGGTGGTCCGGGTTGAACCAGCTTTCAGATAGCTCGAGTCGAGCAGCGGCGAGCAGCAGCATTTATCGGCCAATCATGCTCTGCCTCTTGGCAGATGATGACGGCCGCATCCCGGCGCGGATTGGCCGACCGGCATTTGTCGTACCCGGCTGCGATGATGACGTTATGTCCTTGACCGCATGCTCCGACGCTGCGGAAGTGCGTCCTGACCAGCGTCTTGAGGTGTTGTTCGAGGAGTTGGCGGAGTTGGCCGGTCAGCGCAACGCGATTGACGCGCGCATCGTGGAGATCGTCGCCGAGGTGGATCGCGACGAGTTGTGGGGCGCCACGGGCGCGCGGTCGGTGGCGGCGTTAGTGGCCTGGAAGATGGGCTCGTCATCGGGAAACGCCCATACGATCACCGCCGTGGCGCGCCGGCTGCAAGAGTTTCCCCGCTGTGCGCAGGCTATGCGGGAGGGTCGACTGTCGCTGGATCAGATCGGCGTCATCGCGGCGCGCGCGGGCGAGGGATCCGATGAGCATTATGCAGAGCTGGCGCGCAGCGCAACGGTCAACCAGCTGCGCACCGCGGTCAAGCTGGAACCCCGACCCGAACCCGATCCTCGGTCCGAACCACAGTCCTCGATCACCAAGACGTCCGACGAGGAGTTCACCAGTTGGCGGATCAAACTTCCGCACCTGGACGCGGCGAAGTTCGATGCGGCACTGGCGTCTCATCGTGATGCGCTGATCGCCGAGTGGAAACTCGATCGCGAGAACCGCGGTGGGGCATCAGATATCGCGCCGCCGTTGCCGGGCACTGTCGAGGCGTTCATGCGCCTGGTTGAGGCCGGGTGGGACGCCGAGGTGGCCCGCCGGCCGCACGGGCACCACACCACGGTGGTCGTGCACGTCGACGTTGAGCAGCGCGCCGCGGCGCTGCATCTGGGGCCGTTGCTCTCGGAGCCCGAACGCCGATACCTGACCTGTGATGCCACCTGCGAAGTCTGGTTCGAACGTGACGGAGAGGTCATCGGCGCCGGCCGAGCGACCCGCCAGATCAACCGGCGGCTTCGCCGCGCGCTGGAGCACCGCCATCCCATGTGTGCGGTTCCCGGTTGTGGTGCCACCCGCGGTTTGCACGCACACCACATCCGGCACTGGGAGGACGGCGGTCCCACCGAGCTGTTCAACCTGGTACTGGTATGCCCGTATCACCACCGGCTGCACCATCGAGGCGTTATCACCATTGCCGGACCCGCAGACGATCTCGTCGTCACCGACAGCGCCGGCCGACGACTCAGTGCAGGATCGCTAGCGCGTCCGCCGAACCGTCCCCCGCCGGCGGTGGCACCCTACCCAGGGCCCAGCGGCGAGCGCGCCGACTGGTGGTGGTACGAACCGTTCCAACCACAGGCACCACCAACAAACAATTAAGTTGGTTACCGGGCCCGGTAGTTGCCGGCACCGCGTCTGGCTTATGCCTCCGCCGCCACCAATGACCCCAGCTTCACGTCGGGGTTGTCCCGTTGAAAGCCCTGCAGCCGCCACGGGGTGGAGAACAGCACGAGCATGGCGCCGTCGGTGCGGGTCAGGACTTCTGCTGACACCTGCCTGTTCATGAACTCGGCATCCGCGGGTTCCACGACCCGCGCGACCTGATAAGGCAATGGCTCCAGGGTGATCGGGGCGCTGAGCTCGTTGGCCATCCGGTGGACGGCCACCTCGAACTGCATCGGGCCGACCGCGGCGAGCACCGGCGCCTGGTCACCACGACGGTCCGAGCGCAACACCTGAACAACGCCCTCCTGCTCCAGCTGCTCGATCCCGCGGCGAAACTGCTTGTGCTTACTCGGATCGGAGCCGCGCGCCACCGCGAAATGCTCAGGGGAGAAGCTCGGTATCGGCGGATACTGCACAGGCACATCGCGATACAGCGTGTCGCCCGGGCGCAGGGCCGCAGCGTTGGCCAACCCGATCACATCGCCCGGCCACGCAGTATCCAGCGTGGCGCGTTGCTGACCGAACACCGATTGCGCGTACTTGGTGACGAACGGCTTGCCGGTAGCGGCGTGGGTGAGCACATCCCCGCGTTCGAATGAGCCCGACCACACCCGCGCGTAGGCGATGCGATCGCGGTGCGCGGAGTCCATTCCGGCCTGAACTTTGAAAACAAAGGCGCTGAAGGGTGATTCGGTCGCGCGCCGGGTCCCGTCGACGTCGAGTGCTCCGCGGGGCGGTGGCGCGATGTCGACGAGCACGTCGAGGAGCTGATTCACGCCGAAGTTCAACGCCGCCGAGGTGAACAGAACCGGTGTGGCCTCGCCACTGAGGAACTGCTCACCGTCGTAGTCGGAGCCGTCCGCGGACAGCAGTTCGGACTCCTCGACCGCGTGATCCCAGTCGTCGCCGGCGGCACTGTGCGCGTCGCCCGCCGCGATGTGCTCTTCGGGGGCCGCGGTGGCGCCGCCCGCGGTGCGGATGAACCGGATGAAGTTTCCGGTTCGGCGATCAAGCACGCCTTTGAAGTCTCCGGCGATGCCGACCGGCCACGTCAGGGGAGTGGGGCGCAGCCCGATTCGTGCCTGGATCTCGTCCATCAGTTCCAGGGCGTGGCGGCCCGGCCGGTCCCACTTGTTGATCACCGTGATGATCGGGATCCGCCGGTGCTTACACACCTGGAACAGCTTCAGTGTCTGCGGCTCAAGTCCTTTCGCGGCGTCGATGAGCATCACCGCGGAGTCGACGGCCGTCAGCACCCGGTAGGTGTCTTCGGAAAAGTCGGCGTGCCCGGGGGTGTCGAGCAGGTTGATGACGCATGTGCGGTACGGGAACTGCAACGCCGTCGATGTGATCGAGATGCCCCTGGCCTTCTCCATCTCCATCCAATCAGACACCGTCGCGCGACGGCCCGCCTTGCCGTGGACCGCGCCGGCTTCGGTGATGGCCCGGGCATGCAGCGCCAGCGCCTCGGTCAGCGTGGATTTGCCCGCGTCGGGATGGCTGATGACGGCAAAGGTTCTGCGGCGGCCAGCCTCAGCGGAAACACGTCGAGGTGGCGAGGAGTCGACGGTCAGCGGATCGGCCAGGGCATTGTCGGTCATAGCGTCAGCGATCGTATTGGCTTTCGGGGGCAAACCAGTAATCGGACGCTGAGGCACGCCAGGCGCTCACGCCAGAGAAAACAGCTCTTGCATCACAATCACGCTCGCAACACGCTGCAGACCGCCTTCCACCGCGATGCGTTGGTCGTCCGGGGATTCGAGCAGCTGATCGAGCGCCGTTGAGACTTTCTTCATGTCGTAGATCGGCTGGTCCTTCGCGGCTTGCGATGCGAACGTATCCCGGTAGAACGTGAGCATCGGATCGTTCTCGTCGCGTGTCGGAGGCGTGGTGAACGGGTGCTTCTGGCGGTCATACACCTCGGGTATCAACACGTCCTTCGCCGCCTCGCGAAGGACGTGTTTTTCCCGGATGCCTTTCACTTTCATATTCACCGGCACGCGGGCTGCGACTTCGGCGACATTGTGGTCCAGGAACGGCACGCGCCCCTCGATGGAGTGCGCCATCTCCATCCGGTCGGCGAGATAGTTCAGGATGAAATTCGGCAACACCGTCTTGGCATTGACATACAGCATCTGATTCAGGCGGTCGCGCCCGGCGACGCGTTCCGGGTTGTCGGTGGGCGAGCCTAGGGTCCGCCAAGGAGCGATGGACGCAAACGACGTCGGGCGAAACAGGCACGACGCGACATGCGTCGCACGAAGACGCGTGACCGGAAAACTCGTGACGAACCGTCACTCACCGACGTGATGAGCGGCGCGCTGAACGGTGGGCATCCGCTCGGTCTACTCAGTTTCGCCAGCACGCTGATTCGCATGGCACAGTCCGATCCGTTTCCCAACTGGGGCTCCCGCCAGCGCGAGCCGATCGATATGGACCTTGTTGTCGCTAGCTTCAGCCGCGAGAAGTCTCGGGAGACCACCGCGCTGCTGGCGGTCCTCGCCGAACTGATGCTCAACGAGACGGATCGACAAGATCGCTGCCGACGCGAGGCGGCTGCGCGGAATGATCCACTGCCTGAGTGGATCTCGAATCTGTCACATATCAGGGTCCATCGCGCGGTGCGGGCGACACACGTGCTCGGTGACGAGGACGAGTTGCTGTTAGGTGCTGAACTCCCAGGCGGACACGAACTGACCTGCGTGGTCCACCTCAACCACAACATGCCTTCTGAAGTCGATGATGCATACTTGCTGCCGCAGTCGATCGACAAGGTGCTGTCCGTCGCCATCGAGCGCAACACCGACCCTAACGTCAGCTTCGTCGATATGAATCTTGCCGATGCGCGCGCGTGGATCGATCATGGACTCGAACAACCGTTGCTACCGACCGGCTCCGGCACATGGCCGGACTGTCGGGCACTTGTCTCATGGCTAGCTTCACATCTGCCAGAAGGTGGCGCGAGATTTCAGATGCCCGAATGGGATTGGGCACCACTCTCGAAGTTGATCCGCAGCTTCTTCGTCTCCCCGGCAGGCGCACCTTTCAACGACTTTGACAACGAGGTGTTGCTGCAGGAATTGATCGACTCGGGTACCGGCGACCCATTGCGTTGGAGCGCAGCACGTATCGCCCGCTTGCTGGATGGATTACCGCTCTACGGCCAGCATCTTCCGTTGAAGCGTGTGCTGGAGGTACCCGAACTGTTGCGAGCCTTTGTTCCGTTTGCCCACTCAGAGAGCGGAATCCGGAACGAACTCACTTCGAAGGCGCTAGCGGTCATCGACGAGATGGCATCGGCCTACAAGCAGGAAATACTGGACAAGGCGGAGTACTGGGGGTGAAGGCGTTGACGGCTATAAGGCTCAGGCGTGAATGGGTAGGTCATGTAAGCGTCTGTTAGTCGTCAGCGTCCGAACCTGGACTTCCGGTGAATGACTGCAGTAAGTCAACGATCTGCTGTTGGCCGGCGGCCGTGGCGTCGAGCCTGCCGCGTATCTCCGTGAACCCCCGGTCGACCTTTGCGAACTCCTGGTTGATTTTCGCGAACTCTCCATCGACCTTTGCGAACTCTTGGTTGATTTTCGCGAACTCTCCATCGACCTTTGCGAATTCTTGGTTGATTTTCGCGAACTCTCCATCGACCTTTGCGAATTCTTGGTCCATGTGATTTCGGAGGTCGACGAAATCCTCACGGAGAGCATTGAAGCTCGCAGTGGTAGAGGTGCGCAGACCATTGAAGTTCGCGGCAGTGTCCGCGCGAAAATCGCGGAGTTCCCCGCTGAGCGCGCCGACGTCGCGGTCGGCCGCCCCTGCGAGCACGCGTGCCGCCGCCGCGTCCTGCTCACTTGCCTGCACGCGTCCGGACAGGTCGCGCACCTGATGTTCAAGAGCGGTGACCCGCGACTCGAGATTGCCGGGCTCCATAGGCTGAGCATACTGACGGTCGTACAGCGCGAGCGCACCAGTTTGTGGCGCGCCAGGTTATCCACAACCTCCGCCCTTCGTGAACCGATTCGCTCTCAAAATGTCGGGCTCCCGACCGACACTCGCCCCAATCGACGCGCGATCCGAAGCCGCGTCCTCAGAGATCGGGGCGACATGGGAAACAGAGCCAACTTCGTCATCGTCAAGGATCAGGACTGGCAGCTGTACTACTCACACTGGGGCGGCTGCCGCATGCTCGATGCGCTGATCGGCGGACCTGAGCTCGCGCTGCGGTACGCGGCGTCGCTCCGGCGATGCGAGAAGAACGAGTGGTGCGACCCGACGTGGGCCGACGGCGGAACGGTGGTGGATCTCGACAGTCGCCGGGTCTTGTTCTTCGGCGAGCCGCTGATGGTGGAGATGAACGAGCGGCGCGCCCTGATGAATGTGCTCGCCACGGTGTGGCTCGGCTACGAGATCTGCTGGGCGTACGACGGAACTGAGGAACTGGCCGGATACGTGGGAGCCGAGCTGCGGCCCGATCCCTGGGACCGGAAGCCGACCCTGAAGCTCGCCCGCGGTCGAAACCACCTGTGCCACTTGATCTCTGTGGTCGACACCGAGGGCCAGCTCAAGTTCTGGCCGTTGTGGTGGCACCTCAGCAAGGCCTGGCATGGACCAGCTCTGTTGGACAAGCTGCCCGGCCCGGGAATTCGGCGGATCAAACTCGGGAAGATACCCGAAGGCGGCGCTCACATCGATATGCGTCGAAAAACGTTGGGTGCCTGGCAAACTGCCGACACAATGGGCTTCTTCCAAGCTCTACCCGAGTTATGGCCAGGGTGGCGCACCGAGGTCTGGGAGGACCGCTTCGAAGAGCATGTCCAACGGTGCGGCGGCGCTCTACGCGTTCCCGAGTTGGATGTAGTCGCAGGCATCGACAGCGCCGAGGAGTGGATCCGCAAGAGGGTGTTTGAGAGCTTCGAGGACAGTCCGGCGGGGCAGATCGTCAAACTCGCAGGGATGTTGGCGCCAGTCGCGCCGGGTTTCGTGGTCAGCCCTGATGCGGTGAGCGACTGCGCGGTCCGCCCAACCAAGGCTGAGTGGTCTCGATTCGTTAGCGCTTGTGACCAGCTGCGATCCGCGCAAGTCGAGTCGGCTTAGCCATGACAAGGCGGTGGTACCATTCGAATGGTAGAAAGGTACCAATGGCCCTGAACATCAAGGATGAGTCGGTTCATGAGGCCGTCAGGAAGATCGCTCAGATCACCGGCGAGTCTCAAGCTCAAGCGGTGGCGGCTGCGGTGAACGAGCGTCTGGCCAGGCTGGAGAAGGACGATCTAGCAGGACGGCTATTGGCCATCGGCCGCAAGACCGCAGACCGCATGACCCCAGAGTCTAGGCGACTCGACCATGGCGCGCTGCTTTACGACGACCGTGGGCTGCCGGCGTGATCGTCGATACCTCGGCAGTCGTCGCAATCCTGAGTGCCGAAGAAGACGCGGCGATCTACGCTCACGCGATCGCCGATGCCGATGTGCGAAGGCTCTCTGCGGCAAGCTATCTCGAGTGCGGGATTGTTCTGGATAGCCAGCGTGATCCGGTCGTCAGTAGAAGTCTCGACGAGCTGCTTACGGAAGGGAAGTTCGTCATCGAGCCGGTGACCGAACACCAGGCGCGTCTGGCTCGCCAGGCTTACGCAGACTTCGGGAAGGGAAGCGGTCACGTCGCCGGATTGAATTTCGGCGATTGCCTTTCCTATGCGCTGGCGCTCGACATGCGGGAGCCGCTGCTGTGGAAGGGCGACGACTTCGGACATACAGGTATTACGCCTGCGCTCAGTCAGTAGGAATGCCGTTGCCCCGCTGCGTCATCAATTGAGGCTCTTGCTGATCTGATGAGTGGGTCATTGACGCGCCTGACACGGCCACACGCCGTTCCCTCGTCTAGGTTTCTGAGCTTGTCCGAGGGTCAGATCAACTGCAGAACGGGGAACGGCGTAGCAGAACGCCAGCAGGTGATGAGTCGCGCCTTGTTGTGCTTGGACCGAACATCGATGAGTCCGTAGGATAGGTCGAGTTCGATGTCGCGAGGCATCATGTTCTCGTGGCCCGATGCGACGTTGCCGCGACGAGCGAGCCGAGGTCGATGCGGCAGCGTGCGGATCGAGCCGACCTCCTGGTATGACCGTGCCTCAGGCGGCGACGGCGGCGGCGTGAGTTCGACATGGGAACCGCGCCAGGCCTTCCTCGAGGCTGATGCCCGGCGCGGTAGACTGCCGCTGCCCACGGGCTCGACGATCCACGACAGCTGCACCTGTTGGCCCGGTACGGTGCAGGATCATACCGCGCTCGTTCCACCAGCAGCGTAGCCTGTAGCGCGTCGCAGGGCTCCAAGCGCAGGTCACCGAGCTGATGCGGATCGCTTGGCGCACAGTCGGCCAGTGATCCCATCACGCGATTGCGGGCGTGACCACCGCGGCCGGCGTGCTCGACGCGTTCGCCGACGCACTGCATCGAGTGCGTCAGTGGACCAGCCGACGATCGTCCGACAACGCGTCAGCCATCGGAGTGCCTTTCGGGCGTCGATTGCTCGACCACGATCAGCGATCCGTTCGGCGCCCGTGCCGGCCGGGACCTGGGTGATCTGGCGCATCGCCTTGCTTCGATGCGTTCGACGCATCGAAGCAAGGCCGATGCGCCCGATCGCCCGGTCACCGCCGACGGGCCCGCACGAATCGGATCGCTGATCGTGGTCAGCAATCGATGCCCGAAAGCCATCCGATGTGCTGACCCGTTTCACGTCGTCGGTCTCGTCGGCCACTGACGCACTCGATGCTGTGCGTCGCGAACGCGTCGAGCAACGCCCGCCGCGGTGGTCACACCCGCAATCACGTGATGGGCTCATGGCCGGCGCGCCACCGTGTGCCACGCGAACCTGCGCTAGCCCTGCGACGCGCACTGGTACGCGCTGTGGAAGCTAACCCGGACAACCTCACCGATCGACCGAACAGGTGAAGTCTGGCGCTGGATCGGCCCAAGACACCTGCACCCGCGGCTCGTACCGGCAGTCGCCTACGGCTCAGCCTCAAAGAAGGCTTACGCACGGTCCCATTCGAACTCCCCGCCGACCAGCCGCCGAGGCACTGGACCAGGTGGGTCGGCTGGACCCGGCGCTGCCGCATCGAATCCGTTCGTCACGCTGCAACGTCGCATCGTCGCGGCCTCACCGCGCCACAGATCCTCGCCTCCATCGAACACGACCTATCCAACGGACTCATCGAGTCGGTCCAAGCACAACAAGATTCGACTCATCACCCGCATGGCCTTCGGCTTCGCCAACCCCGTCCCCGTTATCGACCCTGGCCATGCTCAGACCCTAGGCAGGGCACCGCCCAGCCCTGCCCGGCCGCTCAATGACCCACTCATCAGTCGACGCAGAGCCTCAATTGATGACGGCTCGCAAAAGACACCCCGTTCCGGAGCTGGGGCCGATGTTGCGGTTGTGACTGCAGCGACAAGTAGTCCATCAGAACAGCGACAGTTGCCGCGTGTCCTCGTCGCCGAACTTCTGCGGTACCGGCCGCTGGCGCACTCGCACCGGCCACCAGAACCACCGCCCGAGCAACGCGGCGATGGACGGCGTCATGAACGACCGGACGATCAGCGTGTCGAACATCAGGCCCAGCGCGATCGTCGTGCCGATCTGGCCGAGCACCAGCAGGTCGCTGAAGATGAACGACGCCATGGTGAACGCGAACACCAGCCCCGCAGCGGTCACCACCGAGCCGCTGCCTGCCATGGACCTGATGATGCCGGTGTTGATGCCGGCATGGATCTCCTCCTTGAACCGTGAGACCAGCAGCAGGTTGTAGTCCGACCCCACGGCCAGCAGCAGGATGACCGCCAACGGCAAGATCACCCAATACAAGTTGATGCCAAGGAGGTGCTGCCACACCAACACCGACACGCCGACCGACGCACCCAACGACAAGGCCACCGTGCCCACGATGACCAGCGCGGCGACCAGGCTGCGCGTGACGAACATCATGATCAGCAGGATGAGGCTCATTGAGGCGATGGCGGCGATGATCAGGTCGTAGTGCGCCATCTCCGCAATGTCCTTGTAGGTGGACGCCGTGCCGCCGATGTAGATCTTCGACCCGGCCAACGGCGTCCCCTTGACGGCCTCCTGCGCCGCATGCCGAATCGCCGCGATGTGCGAAATGCCTTCTGGCGTAGCCGGATCGCCGTCGTGGGTGATGATCATCCGCGCAGCCTTACCGTCCGGCGAGAGGAACAGCTTCAGCCCTCGCAGGAACTCCGGGTTGCTGAACGCCTCCGGCGGTAGGTAGAAGGAGTCGTCGGTCTTCGACGCGTCGTACGCCGCGCCCAGCTGCGTCGAGTTCTGCAGCGCCGCCGCCGTCTGGTCATAGATCCCCGCCGTGGTGGCGTAGTTGGTCATCGTCAGATCGCGGTTGGTCTGCTGAGTGGCGATTTGCGGCGGAATCAGCGCAACCAGCTTCGGCTGCAGCTCATCCAGCTTGGCGATGCTTCCCGACACATTGGCCAGCTGGTCGGTCAGCGAGTTGATGCCGTCCAGCGCGTCGAAGAGCGACCTCAGCGCGAAGCACACTGGGATGTCGAAACAGTTTGGCTCCCAATAGAAGTAGTTGCGCAGCGGCCGGAAGAAGTCGTCGAAGTTGGCGATCTTGTCGCGCAGATCCTGTGCCACCGCGACGGTCTGCTGGAACGCCTCACTCTGCTCGTGCGTGATGTCGCTGGACTGCTGTTGCAGCGCATACTGATCCCGCAAGATGTTGATCGTCTTGTCGATTTCACCGACCTGGTTGAGAAGGTCGGCGGCGCGATCCTGCTGGAAGGGCAGGTTGTTGATTTGCGCCGCGCTGTTCGCGCTGATCTGGAACGGAATCGACGTGTGGTCCAGCGGTGTGCCCAGCGGCCGCGTGATCGACTGCACCTGCGCGATGCCGTCGGTGTGGAAGACGGCCTTGGCAACCCGCTCCAGCAGGATCATGTCGGTCGGATTGCGCAGATCGTGGTCGCTCTCGACCATCATCAGTTCGGGATTCAGCCGCGCCTTCGAGAAGTGCCGCTCCGCGGCGGCGTATCCCACATTCGACGGGGCACTGTCCGGCATGTACCGGCTGATGTCGTAACTCACCTTGTAGCCGGACAGCGCGGCCAGTCCGACGAAGGCGAGCGCCAGCGTGGCGATCAGAATCGGCCCCGGCCACCGCACGATCGCCGTTCCGATCCGCCGCCAGCCGCGCTTGGCCGTCTTGCGCTTGGGCTCCAGCAGTCCGAAGCGGCCGGCGATCACGATCACGGCCGGCGCCAGTGTCAACGAGGCGAGCAGGGCGACGAGCACACCGATAGCCGCCGGAATGCCGAGGCTCTGGAAGTACGGCAGGCGGGTGAAGTAGAGGCAGAACACCGCGCCGGCGATAGTCAAGCCCGAAGCGAAGATCACGTGCGCCGTCCCGCGGTACATGTCGTAGAAGGAGGCCTCCCGGTCCATGCCGTCGTTGCGACGCTCGTGATATCTGCCGAGCAGAAAGATCATGTAGTCCGTACCGGCGGCGATGACCAGCAGCGTGAGGATGTTGGTCGAATACGTCGACAAACCGATGACCCCGGCGTTCGCCAGGAACGAGACGATCCCGCGCGCCGCCGACATCTCGATGAGCACCGTGACGAGCGCGATGATCATCGTGACCGGCGATCGGTAGACGATGAGCAACATGATCGCGATCACCCCGACGGTCAACGCCGTAACCAACACGGTGCCCTCGTTGCCCACCTCGAATTGGTCGGCGATCTGGGCCGCCGAGCCGGCCACGTATGCGTGAACGCCCTGCGGTGCAGGCGTTTTGGCGATGATGTCGCGGAGCGCGTCAACCGACTCCAGCGACAGCTCCTCGCCCTGGTTTCCCGCGAGGAACACCTGGACATACGCGGCCTTCCCGTCCGAGCTCTGCGAGCCCGCCGCCGTGAGGGGATCGCCCCAGAAGTCCTGCACGTGCTGGACGTGCGTGGTGTCCTCGTTGAATCGCTTGATCAGTTCGTCGTAGTACTTGTGCGCGTCAGCGCCGAGGGGCTGGTCACCTTCGAGCACCACCATCGCGGCGCTGTCGGTGTCGAACTCACCGAACACCTTGCCGATGCGCTGAAACGCCTGCAGCGAAGGCGAATCGGGGGAGCTCAACGCCACGTTGTGTTTTTCACCGACCGCCTCGAGCTGCGGCACCAGCGCGTTCGTCAGGCTGGCCATGGCTACCCAGAACAACACGATCGGCAGGCAAAGCCAACGAATCCACTTGGCGACCCGGTCCGTCATCGTCGGGTGTTCGGCGACGTGGTGGCTCATCCGGACTTGTCCAGGCAGTAGGTGTAGGCGTTCAGCGTGTTGACCGTTCTCTCGTCCTTGACGACGTCGTCGATCTTGATTCGGCAGCCGATGGAGTCGCTGTCACCCTGGGCGGAGACGTTGACGAAGACGGCCGGTTGGGTGGTGGTGGTGTCGTAGGCCCAGGGCAGCGTCGTGTTGTCGACGCGCTGGGGTTGGGCGTTGACGTCGAGGTAGGTGATGGTGGCGACGGTGCCCGGGGGGCCGAAGACCTCCAGCACGACGTGCTTGGGGTTGAACGGGACGATGTCGTTGGCGGCCCCGCTGGGTGTCGAGGTGACGTCCTTGGAGCCGAAGATGCCGTTGAGACGGTAGACCGCGAATCCCGCGACCGCGATGACGAGCACCGCCACCAGTAGCATCCACCGTCGCATCAATCGGTTTCCGATCGAAAACCGCTGCATCCGTGACCCTTTCGACGAGCGGCGACACGTTGACGGACGGTGGGAGCGCTTATTTCAATAGGTGGCTAATATCAACTTAGTTGACAGTACGGTACGGGACCGGACTCCTCAAGTGCTTCGTAATTAACTCCAACGTCAGCTGTTGTGGCGGGTGAGGCCGGGGATCAGCACGTTGTCCACGAGGTCATGGATCGTGCTGCGGGACGGGGCACGGCCGGTCAACACCGCGCGGTAAATGAGGTAGCCGGGCAAAACGTCCCACAGATCCTCGGTGATAGCCGAGGCCTGGATCTCGCCGCGGTCGACGGCGCGGGCGAGGACATGCGACATGAGCGCTTTTCTTTGATCGAGAAACTGCTCCTGCATCATGGCGTCCAGCTCGGTGCTCCGAGACGTCTCCACGAGCACCGCGCGAATGGTGCCCGCATGGGTGCTGACGTGAGCGCAGATCGCCTCGCCGAGCTGCAGAAGATCGCCGCGCAGCGTGCCGGTGTCAGTGTCGACCGCGACATGCCGGGTGCCCTCGACGAATGCGGCCAACACGAGTTCGGCCTTCGTCGGCCACCGTCGATAGAGCGTGGCCTTGCTAGCGCGCGCCGTCGTGGCCACCGCGTCGAGGGTCAGCCGGTCGTAGCCGTGTTCCTTGAGCAGCTCCAGCGTCACCGCGAGCAGCTCAGCCTCCCGTGGCGACCACGGAGAGCCCGCGTCACCAACGGAACCCCTGATCACCGGAGCCTCCGTTGAACCAGTGGACATTGAACGAGTATCGGGCAAGTCTGCGCCACGATCCGGGAAACCGCAGAGGGCCACCCCGGCGGCTCTCGTTCAGTAGGCCACTATGGCGTCGCCAGGGCGGCGTCGATCTTGTTGATCGCGTCGCTCTCGGCAGCGGAAGTCCCCTTCACCGCGTCGCCGACCGACTTCGCCACGTTGTGCACGAAGTCGCGATACGCCTGCACATCGCCGGGAGCCTTCGTGGCAAGTGTGCTCATCGACGATTTGAGCGCCTCGATCGTCTGAGCTTCGATCTCCTGCGGCGACGACGTCAGCCCGAAGCCGGTGCCGCGTACCTGAGCCAGTTCACCGATCAGCGGGTTCGCGCTATTGCTACGCGCTTCCGACAGATGCTTGGTGAGCGCGCCAACCTCTTTGAAGCTGTCGAAGAAGCCGGGGTCGGCCAGCGACACCAACATCCCCGCCCCGGTCACACCCTTTTGCAGCGCATCCCATTCTTGCTCTGTGAAATCGGTCTTGGCCGCCATGATTCCTCCTCGAGTCGCACCAAGGTGAATAGTAGGACTGCGACTACGACTGAACCTCAGGAGGTGGCATGTTGCGAATCTCGATACCGTTGGCGGCCATGGCCTTGGCTGTCCCTCTCGCGCCGTCAGCCTCGGCGGATCCCAGCGATTTTCAGTACGTGCGGACTCAGTCGGGGGCCGTGCGCTGTGTGATCAGTGCAGCCCACGTGGGCTGCGAACGGACGAGCATCGATGGGTTCCCCGGCGCCCCGAAGAGCCAGAGCGGCCCCGGCAACTGGAATATCGCCGGAGTCGACGCCGACGGCGTTTTCGACTGGGGCGAGGGCAACATCGGCGGCGTGGACGCCGACGAAGTGACGTTGACCTACGGCCAGGCGTATCACTTCAAGGGCTGGCTGGTGTTCCCTGCGTTTGACGGAACCCGTTTCACCAACGATGTGAGCGGACACGGCATGTTCGTCAGCATTGGCCGAGTTTCGTCGTTCTGACGACGCCTGGATCGACCGCCCTACCCGCCCGCTATGCGTTTCGCGACGGCGCCATATCGTTCAATGCGCTCCACATCGCTGAGGGCGTTGTAAAGGACGATGCGCGAGGCGATCTGGCCGTACTTGTCTGTCAGTGCGCCGGCCAAGCCATCCCACGTCGACTCGACCGCGAACGTCGCGATGTGCTCGTCGGTGATCTGCGCCGCCATCCCCTTGTAGTCACCCGCCTTCTGCTTCTCCCTGATACGGGCCGTGGTGCCCTCGAACCCGGCCTCGTCCCAGATGAACGAGTAGTTCGGGGTGCTTCCGTAGAAGCTCATGCTGGCTCGCACCAACTCACGCTCGTTGTGCCGTTCCTCGTCGGTGTCGCCGACGATCGTCATCACCGGCACGATCACGGCGATGTCCGATGGGTCGCGACCCGACTTCGCCGCTCCCGCAGCGACGTTCGGCGCCACGTGACGCTTGATGTAGCCCGGCTCACCCAGTGGATGCACATGCACACCGTCGGCTACTTCGCCCGCCATCCTCAGCATCCACGGATTCACCGCCGCCACATCGATTTTCGGGTCCGGCGCGTCGATCGGCCCCGCGCTCCACTGCGGGGTGATGAAGTCGAGGTCGTAGAAGTCGCCGTGGTGGTCGAGCTTGCCAGTCCGGAATGCGTGGAAGCACGCCTTCACCGCGCGCACGTAGTCGCGCAGCCGCGGACCGGGGCGCTCGAACTCCATGCCGTATCGCCGCACGACGTGCGTGCGCACCTGTGTGCCCAGGCCCAGACGGAACTTGCCGCCCGTAGACTCCTGCAGCTCCCACGCCGTCGCCGCCGTCACGAACGGACTGCGCGGAAACGCCACCGCGACGCCCGTCGACAGCTCCAGGCCCGGCGCGGCCTGCGACGCGACCGCGGCGTTGAGATAGGCGGTCCGACCGGTTTCGGTGAACAGCAGTCCGGAAAACCCCGCTACCTGCACCTTTCGGGCAAGATCGCCGATCTTGGCCAGCGGCTGGGGAGTCGTCATCGCGTCGACCTGCACGGTCGAACAGTACGCCGAGTGCTTGTTTTGGACGCCGACTTAGCGGGCGCAGAGCATGCAGTCCGCGGTGCCCGCCTCTGAGCGACAAATTCGCTGCTATCGACGAGCCAACAGTGGTCCCGTCCGGTTGAGCGAATTATTCGCTCAGAGGCGGGCTACTCGAAAGTCTCGGTCCTCGTTGCGGGCGCTCTTCCGGCCGACGGGTCGGCAAATCGATAGTCAGGTCGTGGCCCGAGGTCGCCGGTCTTTGCCCTGTTGGCCTGTCTCTTTGCACGGTCAAATAGCCCGCCCCGCTACGGGTTTCGCGACGATCACTCCACCGGTACTGTTTCGCGGTGTAACGCCGGGTCAACACTGGAGGCGAATCAAGGTGGAAATCAAGAAGCTAGCCGGGGCCGTTGCGGCCACGACTGTCATGTTCAGCGTTGGCGCCGTCGCGCCTGCGTGGGCGGCCGACAACCAAGTGTTCGGTATCCAGCAGACGGTCACCGACCCCAACGGCGGGGAAATCGCGTACACCGTCACAAAGCTCCTCCCGAGCGGTGACGCGGTTCCCTATCCGGTCTCCGGCCAGCTGTACGAAGTCACGGTGCGCGCCAACGCGATAAACGGGATCGTCGCTCCGGTGATCCCGTCATTCAGCGCTCAAACCGACGACGGGCAGTCCTACCCCGCTCTCGCGGGCGCCTGGACACCCCAGGGCCTCAGCAACGCGGTCTTGCTGCCGGGTGGCAGCTCGACCGGCAAGATCTACTTCGACGCCGTGGGTGACGCCCCGAACGGCGTCGTCTTCAACGGCGGTGGGCAGACGTTGGGCTGGATCGAACCGTCCACCGCATCCGAAGAGGAAGCCGCCCCAGAAGAAGAAGCCGCCCCAGAAGAAGAGGCTGCTCCCGAGGAGGGCGCCAGCGGGGCCGAATCGGAGGGCTCTGACAGCGGCGCTGCGGACACTGAGGCCAATGCGGACGTGGCGACGAGCGAGGAAGAATAAGGCGGGCAGCAGCGGCTGGTCGCTATCGCCCGCCCTGCGCCGCGAAGCGGACCGCTCTATCCACCTCTGACCACACTCGATCGCTGACGTCGGTCAGGCTGACCAAGAACATCAGATCGGATTCACGCAGAGTCACGGGGTCCGATGCGAGGGTGGCAACCGCGTAGCCATCGCTGTGATTCCAATGGGTGACCGTGTTCGGGTCGCACAACATTTCAATCCAGTCCAGGGGCGGGGTGTCTGACTGCCCGGTGAGCAGGCTGGCCAACGACTGCCCCTCGAGGGTCCTTGCCGCCTGGTAGCCGAGCAGCCTTTCGCAGGCGGGGTTGGCGTAGACGACGACGCCGTCGAGTCCGATCACGATCGTCGCGATGTCCAACCGGTTCAGCAGCATTTGGGCGGGAAGCCCCTGAAGCACCTCAGCTGAGCTGCGGGACGGGTGTTTGGGGCGGTGTACGGCCTTCCAGGTGTCGCGTTCGAACATGGTGCTCCCGGCATGCGGATGTCACCGGATTGGTCGGCGAAAGCGGAGCGCTTGCGCGAGGCGGCGGCAGACTGCGGACGCCTCGTCCCGGCCGGGCTGATTGCTCAACTATCGCAGGGTAGCAAGTCGTGCGTCGCACCGACCAGTGGCGACGGATGAGCTACCGCGCTGCCACCCAGGCGAGGAACTCGTCCGCGGTGAACACCGGCTTCCCGTACTCGACTGCCTTGCGCGCCTTTCCCGACTGGCTGCCCGCCTCCGCAGTCACGAGCACCTCACAGCGCGTCTTCGTCACCGACGACACCGCCCGCAGCCCCGCCGACTCCGCGAGCTGTTCCATCTCCCACCGCTCGACGATCCGTCCCGCGCTGTCTTGCGCCGTGCCCGTGAAGCAAATCCGCGCTTCTGGAACCAACACCGAGCCGATGTCGTCTCGCTCGGAACAGACAGAATCCCAGGCGATTTCGACGCCCAACCGTTCCGACGCTGCGCACAACCGTGCCACCACTTCCGTCGTCAGCTGCGCCCGCCCGGCCGCTGCGCGGAGCTGATCGGCCACCGACTGCCGCGCCACCGCATCCCACGGCGTGTCCCCGCCGGCCCGCACCGCTGACGCAGTCAAACCCAACAGCGCACCGCCGACGTCTCGGCTCACCCGTAGCAGCGCCGACAACCCGGGTAGGTGATCCGCAGCAGGCGTCGCCACCGAGTGATCCCGACTGACCAGCAGGCCCGAAATCGCCTCCGCCGGTTCGGGTTCCTCGAACGCCGATGACCCGTCTTCCGAATCCGAACCGCCATGTGCCTGCAGCGCCGACTGCGCCTTCTCCAGTGCGGTTGCACCCGACACCCGCGTCCCGCGCAGCTCGACACCCAACGGCATTGCCATCACATAGCCCAGCCTCTTGAGCTCGAAGTCGATCAGGCCCAGCGTCTCGTCCACCCCGGCCCCCACCGGCGTACAGCCCGCCATCATCGGCGCGATCACCGCCCACGCCTCCCGCAGCGTCGGCGCCAACAACACGTCGGACACGTTGATGCCGAACGCCTTCCGTGAATCCGCCAGATCCCGCTGCGGGTTGATCAGTGTTGTCACCGCCGTGCCGTCGTCGAAAGCCACCGCCAACTCCACCGGCCGCGGCCGCGACATCCGGCCCTCGTCGCCCACGGTCAGCATCCCGATCGCGCAGTACCGCCGCGCGCCAGAGCTACCGACCGAACTGCGCAGAAACCGCGCGATACGCCGGTCCGCCTTCAGGTCCTTCGGCAGCACAGGCCTCTTCAGCACCAGTCCCGCCAACGAAGTGCAGCGGCTCAACGCCACATAGAGCTGGCCCGTCGAAAACATTCCGCCGGTCAGGTCCACCACACAGCGCTCCAGCGTCTGTCCCTGGCTCTTGTGGATCGTGATGGCCCACGCCAGCTTGAACGGCAGTTGTGTGTACGCGCCGATCACTTCGCGACCCAACGAGCCGCCCGAGACCACCGGCCGCGTCGCCTCCCACGTATACGGCGCCACGTCCGCGCATGAGCCGTCGGCGAACTCCACCTCGACGACGGCGTCATAGCGGTCGTAGTCGACCCCGATCACGCGGCCGATGGTGCCGTTGACCCATCGGTTGCCCTGGTCGTTGTTCAGCATCATCACCTGCGCGCCGACCTTGAACCGCAGCGTTTCCTCGACCGGCGGGTCGAACAACGACAAATCACCCGACACCCGCGCTTGGTGCACCAACTCGGCGCCCGGCAGTCGCGCGAGGTGCTGGCGGTTGCGCGCGGTCACGAGGCGGTTGGTCGGCGCCAGCGTCAGCCAGAACTCGTCGTCGGGCGGAACGAAGTCGGCGTCGGCGCGCGCATTGAGCTGCTCCTGCGCATGCCCGAGCAGCACGCCCTCGCGAATCTCATTCAAAATGGCCGTCATCCGGTCATCGCCGAGCTGACGGAACACCGTCGTCAACGCGACGGTGGGGAAATCCTCTCGGCGGAAACTGTGCGCGGAGAAGAAGTACGGCGTCTCGTACGTCGTCGAAAAGTAGCCGGCCTCGCCCTCTGTGACGACCGGCGGCAGCTGATAGAGATCGCCCACCAACACGATCTGCACCCCGCCGAACGGCGTCCCGGGCTGCGGCCCGAAGCGCGACAGCGCGAGCGCCACCATGTCGAACACGTCGGCGCGCACCATCGACGCCTCGTCGATGATCAGCGTCTGCAGCGAGGCCAGCGTCTTGGCGAAGCGGCCAGGCCGATAATCTCCGCTGCGGACGTCGTCCAGCGTCGTCGTCGTGCGAAACCCGAACAACCGGTGAATCGTCGAGCGCACGACGGAACTCGTCAGTGACGACGAGCCCGTCGGTAACTCCCGCCACGGAGCTCAGATTACTGCCCTGCTGCCGTCGCCGAAGGTGTCCACAGGCGGAGCGAATCTCCGTTCCGCATCGCACAATCTGTCTCAGCATCCATGCATCATGATGCAATGATGCTAATATCTGGTGTGCGAACCACCATCGATCTGCCGGACGACCTGCACAAACAGGCGCTGGCAATTGCACGGGACACCCGCCGCACATTGAGCGAGACGGTCGCCGACCTCATTCGACGCGGCCTGGGAGCCGGCAGCACCGCCGCGATCTCCATCGACCGCAGGACGGGACTGCCCGTAGTCAGCGTTGGGACGGTCGTCACCTCCGAGGATGTGCGGTCATTGGAGGATGAGGAGTGACGGCCCTGCTCGACGCCAACGTGCTCATCGCACTAGTAGTCACGGAGCACGTGCATCACGACGTCGCCGCTGAGTGGTTGTCGGCGTCCGACGAAGGATTCGCGACGTGCCCAATCACCCAAGGCAGTCTGGTTCGCTTCCTACTGCGGGCCGGCCAGTCCGCGGCAGCGGCACGCGATGTCGTCAAGGGCATCGAGAACGTGACCCGCCACGAATTCTGGTCCGCTCGAGTTTCTTTCGCTGATGTCGAGGTCGGTGGTGTGGTCGGGCACCGACAAGTCACCGATGCTTACCTCGCTCAGCTCGCACGAAGCTATGACGGGAAGTTGGCGACTCTCGACGGCGGCTTGGCTCACCTGCACAGTGACGTCACGGTGCTCATCTCAGCCTGACAGCTGCAGTCGGTGCGCCAGGCCCGACGCGCGAACCGCGCGCCGTTCCACCGCGGCCCGCAACGCCTGCTCCGCACCGACGACGCGCACCCGCTTCTTCGCGCGTGTCACCGCCGTGTAGAACAGCTCGCGCATCAACAGTCGCGAATCCTCCCGCGGCAACAGCACCGTCACCTCGTCGGCCTGGCTGCCCTGGCTCTTGTGAATCGTCATCGCATGCATGGTGTCCACATCCGACAACCGGCTCGTCGCGAACTCCAACTGCTCCGTCCCGGCGATAACCGCCCGCAGTATCCCGTCGCGCACCACCGTCACACCCGTGTCGCCGTTGTACAGCTTCAACCCGTAGTCGTTCGCCGTCACCAACACGGGCCGACCCGCATACCACTCGGACCAGATCGGGTCGCCCGTCTCCTCGGCCAGCCACCGCTCGACCTGACGGTTCCAGAACCGCACCCCATACGGGCCACGGCGATGCGCACACAACAGCCGGTGTTCGTCCAGCGTCGCCAGCGCCACCTCCGCGTTACCGAGGATTGCCGCCTCCCGCAGCCGAAGCGCCTGCGGGACAACCACCTTCCGCAGGTGCTCCGTCGGCTGGTCCGTGTCGATCCACTCGATGTGCTCGCCGCCTGCGCGCAGCACCTCGATGACCTGGTCCGCATCGCCCGCTCGAATCGCCGACGCCAGTTCACCGATCGACTCGCCGAACCGGTGCGGGGTCTTCAGCGCCGCGAGCTTCGACTCGTCCAACCCGTCGACAAGATCCGCCAGCACCGCGCCCGCCTCCACCGACGCCAACTGGTCCGGATCGCCCACCAGGATCAGCCGAGCATCCGGGCGCACCGCCTCCAGCAGGCGCGCCATCATCGTCAACGACACCATCGACGTCTCGTCCACCACGATCACGTCGTGCGGCAGCCGGTTGCCCCTGTTGTGCCGGAACCTCGCCGACGTGTCCGGCCTGCTCCCGAGCAGCCGGTGCAGCGTCGTCGCATGCATTCCCGACAGCGCCTCCTGGTCGGCCGCGTCCAGCTTGCCGACTTCCAGTTGCACCGCCTCCTGCAATCGCGCGGCCGCCTTACCCGTCGGCGCGGCAAGCGCGATCCGCAACCGCGTGCCCGCGGCGAGCAACGCGCAGCAGCCGCGCCACCGTCGTCGTCTTGCCGGTTCCCGGACCGCCCGTGAGCACCGTCAACCCCTGCGACAACGCGACTTTCGCCGCCGCGCGTTGCTCCTCGAACCCCGCGGGGAACAGCCGGTCGATGTCCGGAGACACCTTTTCGGGCTTCACCTCGATCATCGTGCGCACGTCGGCCGCGACCTGTTCCTCTTCCAGCCAGTACCGGTCGAGGTACAGCAGGTCTCCGTCGAGACGCAGCGCCGACGGTGTGCCTGCCAGCGGGCTCGCTCGAACCGCCGCGAGCCAGGCGTCGACGTCCGGCCACGGCAGCCCGTCGACACCGACCTGCTGCTCGACCGAGCGCAGGTCCACACACACCGACCCGTTCCGCAGCGCCCGCACCGCGATCGCCACCGCCAACGCGACCATCTCGTTCAGTTCTTTCGCCATGGCGGTAAGACGCTGCGCGACATGGATATCCGACGACTCGAGCACCTCCGCGTCGGTGAACGCCCGTAGCAGTCCGGTCGCGCTGCGCGCGTGACGCCACTCCATCGTCGTCATGCGGCCACCGCCCCAACCAGATCCGACAACGCCGTGATCAACGCCGCAGGCGGCTGCCAGCTGAACACCCCTGCCGGATGGCCGTCGACCACCGGGGTGTCCGGCCCGCACATGCCCCTCAGGTACAGATACATCACGCCGCCGAGGTGTTTCTCCGGCGCATATCCAGGTATGCGCCATCGCAAAAACCTGTGCAGCACAACGCTGTACAACAGCGCCTGCAGCGGGTAGTCCGAGTGCAGCATCGCCTCGGCCAGTCGCGGCTGCGCATAGTCGGCGGCCGTCAACGGCTCCGCCGGGTCGCCCAGCCAGTTCGTCTTGTAGTCGACGACGACGTACCGGTCGCCGATGCGCAGCACCGCATCCACCGAGCCCGACAGGTACCCCTTCAGTGACTGCCCGCCCAGCGCCGCTCCTGTCAGTCGATCCGCGTACGACGCCAACGGGTCATCCTTCGGCAGGTGCGCCCGCAACAGCTCGCCGATATGCGCCAGCCGGATGTCCGGCGCCGCGGCACGCAGATCCCCTCCCGCCAAGGGGAATTCGAAGTCCATCTCTCGCATCCGGTCCTTCAGCCCGATCTGCCGCAGCGTCAGGCCGTCGGCCAGCGGGCCGAGGGGCGTGTCGTGCATCGGCACCATCGCCGCCGCCAACTCAGCCGACGGGACGTCGACCGGCCACCACACCGCATGCTCGCGGATCTGCGCCTCCAGCTCCGCGGTCAGATCAGCGGCGAACGGGTCGGCCGTCTCCAACACGGCGTGCACCAGCGTGCCGAACTTCGCACCCATCGGCAGATCCGCCATCGGCGACGGCACCTCCGCCCCGACCGTCGTCGTCGTCAACGGAATCTCGGCGGCCTCGTCGTCCAGTTCGATGACCTCCGGCTCGCTGCTGACCGGCGTCGTCTCCGCTTCCCGGATCAGGCCCGAGTACGACGTCCGTCGCCACGCGGTGTCGATCGACCGGTGCCAGTGCCGCGCAGCCAGATCCGTGCGTGACTCAATGGCAGGTAACGCGGGTACCGGCCGCAGCACGGACTCTTCGATGACGAGCCCGCCCGCCGCCTCCCACTCCTGGAACCGCGCCATCGCGTCCTCGTCGTCGATCTTGTCCGGAGAACACCGATCCGGCACCGCGGCCTCGCCGGGCCGCCGACCGCGCAACAGCCGCGACAATCCGCCGTTCGGTTCGTCGTACGACGGCGCCCACCACGCCACCACCTGCGACTGCGCGCGTGTCATCGCCACATACATCAGCCGGCTGTCGTCGCTGGCATCCTCTTTGCGGCCCATCACCGAGACGGCGTTGAAGTCCGGGCTGTCGCTGCCGCCCACGTGCAGGCACCGCTGATCCCCGTCGTGGAACAACACCAGCTCTCGGCTCTGCACGTTGCGGTTGAACGCGAACGGCAGGTACACCACCGGGAACTGCAGACCCTTGGCCACCCACACCGTCATGATCTGCACCGCGGCCGCGTCGTGATCGAGTCGGCGCGCGCGTTCCATTGCGCCGCTTCGCTCTTCGCGCTGCTCGCGCAGCCAGTCGCGCAACGCGGGCAGGCTGAAGTGCTCGCGGTGCGCGGCCTCCTGCAGCAGCTGGGTCATGTGCGCCAAGTCGGTCATCTGCCGCTCGCCGCCCTGCCACGAGAGCACCCGGTCGCCCATCCCGCTCAGTTGGGAGTGCTCGAAGATGGCGGCGACACCGCGCTCGCGGGCATGACCCGCCCACTCCCGCAACGTCTCCGCGACGTCGTCGGTCAGCTTGTCGCCGCCCTCGACGAGATCGTCGGCCGTCTTGCCGAAGAACATCGTCGCCGCGGCGGCGCGCACCATGCCGGGACGGTGCGGCTGGTCGAACGCCTCCAGCAGGCACAGCCAGTCCTCGGCGGCGTCGGAGTTGAAGATGTCGGAGTCGCCGGTGTACACCGCGGGGATGTCCGCCTCGCACAGCGCGCGGTAACACGCGCGCGCGTCCTTGTGGCTCTCGACGATCACCGCGACATCGCGTGCCTCCAGCGGCCTGCCGTCGAAGGTGGCGCCGCTGGTCAGCAGGCCTCCGATGTCGGCCGCCAGGTCCAGCGGGATGTGCGCGCGCAGGTCGCCGATGGCAATAGTCCGAGTCCCTTTGCAGCCGAACTGGTTACGGTGCACTACCCGCAACCGGAGCGGGTCGTCACACGGAGCGCCATCGAGCCGCGAACCGTGGTACTGCGCCTCGACCTCGTGAACGATGATCCGTTCGTCTCCGAGCCGCGCGCCGCCGAGCAGCGTCTGCAGTCGGTCCACCAGCGCTCCGTCGCTGCGCCAGTTCTTGCCGAGTGTCATCCGCACGCCCGCGGTTTCCGCTGCGTTGAGGTACGTGACGATGTCCCCGCCGCGGAACGCGTAGATCGCCTGCTTCGGGTCGCCGATCAGGATCAGCGTGGACCGGTCGGTGAACGCTCGGTGGATCACCTTCCACTGCACGGGGTCGGTGTCTTGGAACTCGTCGACCATCACGATCGGCCACCGCTGATGCATGCGCACCTGGGCGGGCGAGTCGTCGGCGTTCAGCGCATCGGCCAGCCGCGTGAGCAGGTCGTCGTAGCCGAGCACGCCGCGGCGGCGCTTGCGGACTTCCAGTTCGGCCAGAACATCTTTCGCGAAGTTGACGCACACCGCGGCGCGGGAGTCCGGTGGCGGCTCCTTCGGTCGGAGCTCCGTCGCCGGATGCTTGACCACCTCGCGGGCCAGCCGAAGCGCGTCTTCGTGGTTCAACAGCGGGTAGTCGCGGTCGAGGCCGAAGTGGCGGAGGTAGAGGTCGTCGACGATCTCGGCGACCAGCTCGTCGAGGCTCTCGACCAGCGTCACACCGGAGTCGCTGTCGCCTGCCACGCCGAGCGACTTGAGCACCATCTGGCAGAACTGGTGCGTGGTGGCGATGGTCGCGGCGTCGAACGACGCCAGCGCGTCGCGCAGCCGCTGACGACGGTCGCGACGTTCGTCGTCACCGCAGTCGAGCAGATGCGCGATCACCTGGTTGTCGCCGACGGCAGACGGATCGTCGAAAGCCACGACAGCGTCGACGATTTGGCGCCGCACGCGGTCGCGCAACTCCTGCGTCGCGGCCCGGCCGAACGTGATCAGCAGCATCTGGTCCAGCGTCGCCTCGCCCTCGGCGATGTAGCGGGTGACCAGACCGGCCAACGCGAACGTCTTGCCCGTTCCTGCGCTCGCCTCCAGCACGGTGGTCGAACGTGCTGCGGGCAGCGGACCGAGCAGATCGAAGTCGTCCATCAGCCGTCCATGGCTTTCAGCATCGGCAGCCACAGTCGGCGCGCGTAGTGGTCGAGGCCCGCATCGACGAGGACCTTCAGCCACGCGCCGTGGCCCCATGTGCGAACGTGCGCCGGTTCCTGATCCTCGCCGGGATAGCGGTTGGTCACCCACTTGTACCGCGCCGCCTGTTCGGGATCGCCGTGGCTGTGCACGGCGTCCGCCCACGCGAACGAGGTCTTGACCGGCAACGGCAGCGGCTCGCGTCGGCCCGCGTCGTACATCGCCACCAGATCGGCCAGCAGGTCGACAGCGTCGTCGGAGCAGCGCAGCGTTTCATGCCGCGGGTCGGAGCCGCGCTTCCTGCGGCCGATGCAGACCGCCGACCAGTCGCGGGACGGATCGTGGGCAGCCAAGGCCAGCAACGGGATCCACGACTGCAGGAGGTGGCGGCCGTCGAGCTTCGAATACGTCACCGTGACCAGTCGATCGCCGAACACCGGGGAGACCGTGCCCGTCAGGCGTCGGCCGCCGAGGTCGATGTCGACGTCGATGGCGCCTGCCTGCACGTCGCGGTAGCGGAGCGCAGCGGCCGCAAGCAGGGTGGCCTGGTCACGGATCTCGGTGGCCTTGCGCCACCCCAGTTGGCCCGGTGGCAGGGTGCCGCGTCGCCACTCCGCGTGTATCGCCTCCTCGGGTGCCATGCCGTGCACCATGTCGTCGAGCATCCGGTCGCCGACCGTCCACTCCTCGAGGGCGTTGATGTCGACGGGCATGGCGTCCTCGACGCCGTCGACCTCCCATGGCAGCGTGAAGTCGAGCGCGCGGTAGAACCCCTTCACCGGATCGCGGAAGAAGGCGGCGAGGTCGGCGAGCACGACATCGTCGGGCGGGGGAGCGGGCAGCAGGCCGGAGATGAACGGCGGCTTCTCGGCGCGGTCGCCGGACCGGGCGCGGGCGGCCCTGAGCACGGTCGAGTCGAAGGTGAACGGCTTGCCGGGTATCAGTTTGCCGGGGATGACGTTGCGAGTGTCGAAGGGCTGCAACGGATGTTTGACGACGACGGTGTCGCGCACCTTGTTCTCGGTCGTCAGGTCGAGGGTGTCCAGCAGCTCGGCCAGCGGCACCGCGGGCGGCCGATCCTGGCCGGAGTACTCGTTGGCGCCGGTGTAGGTGATGACGAGCTTCTCGGTCGCGGCGCCGATCGCGTCGAGCAGCAATTGCCTGTCCTCGGAACGGATGTCGCGCTCGCCTGTCATCGGGTCGCGGGCCAGCACGTCGTCGCCGTCGACGACACCGAGCCGCGGGAACACGCCGTCGTCGAGGCCGACGAGGCAGACCACGCGATGCGGCACGGAACGCATCGGCACCATCGTGCACACCGTCAGCGTGCCGGTACGGAAGTTGGCCCGCGTCGGCCGCCCGGCGAGGTGGCGGTCCAACAGCGCGCGGATGTCGGGCAGGCGCATCTCTGTGTCGGCCCGGGGACCCGCATTGGCGACCACGTCACCGAACTCGCGCTGCAGCTGGCTGGTCTGCCAGGCGTCGTCGTCGTCGACACGGGCGAGCAGGTCGATGCCGGTCTCCAGCGCAGTCAGCCACTCGCGCAACGGCTTGCGCCCGGTGAGCGAGTCGACGACGTGTTGCAGCCGGTCGACGTACTCGGCCAGCTGGCCCGCGAGCTCGACGCGGTTGCTGCTGACGTCGTCGAGCGGCAGGGTGGTGTCGATCCAGGCGTGCGAGTCGTCGGACATCGCCACCCCGGCGAGGATGCGGTCGATGCCGAAACGCCATGTGTTCTGGACGAAGTCGACGCCGTACGGCTTGCGGTGCTCGCGGTCGAAGCCCCAGCGGATGTTGGCCTGTCGCACCCAGCGGGTGATGTCCTCGAGGTTGTCGTCGGTGAACCCGAACCGGGCGCGCACCGGCGCCGCCTGCGCGAGGTTGAGCACCTCGCTGGACGTGGCCCGACCGCTGGCGAGCGCGAGCAGCTGCGACGCGACGCCGAGCAGCGGGTTGGTCTGCACGAGCGACCGGTCGGCGAGGCGCACCCGCAGCTTGTGTGCGGGGTGCACGCCCTTGATCATGTCGCCGAGCCCGAAGCCGGCGACGATCAGCGGCGCATAGGTCTCGATGTCCGGGCACATGACGAGAATGTCGCGGGGTTCCAGCGTCTCGTCGTCGGCGAGCAGGCCGAGCAAAACCTCGCGGAGGACATCGATTTGGCGGGCCGGGCCGTGGCAGCTGTGCACCTGCACCGACCGGTCGTCGGGCGTCAGCGTCCGGCCGTCGGGTCGCAGCGCGTTGGCGGTGATGTCGGACTGCAGCCAACCCAGCAGCGTGTCGGGGCGGTCGTGGGCGCCAGCCGATCCAAGCAGGTAGTCGTCGGTCTGCGGTTCGGGCGGCAGGCTGCGTTGCAGTTCGCGAAGGTCGCGGCCGAGGGTGGCCAGCAGCGGGTGCGCGACCTCGCGATGGCTGGTGTCGTCGTGACGGGGGATCTGACCGTGCACGCCGGCGAGCGACTGCCACAGGTTGTCGCTCGGGTGCGGCAGCCACAGGTGAAGGTCGTGATGAGTGGACAGGGCGTCGAGCAGTTCGATCTCGGTGCTCGGCAGGCGGGTGTGGCCGAAGAGGGAAAGCCGCTCGGGCAGGTCGGTGGGGGACTCCTGCAGGGAGACAAGCGTTTTCGCGTGCCGGATGTGAGGTGGGTCGGCGTCGACGCGGTCCAGAAGGGCGCGCCACAGGTGCGGCTGCCACGCCAGGTCGGAAGCGATATCACCGGCGGTGTCGCTTTCCCAGTCGATGAGCAGCTGCGGCCGCTGCCGCGCGTAGGAGGCGAAGAGCGCGGCCAGCCGACGGGCAACGGCGTAGCGCCGACCCATCCGGAGCTCGCGTTCCTCGCCGGCCTCGAAGTGCCCGAGATGGGTGGCCAGCGTTCTGCACCAGTCGTCGTCGCAGCTGGCGTCGATGACCTCGAGCAGCGGCCAGACGAGCGCATCGGGGTGCCAGGGGTCGTCGTCGTCTGTCCCGGTGATCTCGGCGATCAGCGAGCGCGGGTTGCGAAAGGAGATGCCCGCGCAGACGCCGTCCTGCCCGCTGCCGCGGCCGAGGATGTGCGACAGCCGCTGGCTCAGCCAGCGTTCGACTCCCTTGGCCGGGACGATGACGAGCTCCTCGGCGAAGGCGTCGGGCAGGGGGTGGGAAAGCAGTGCGCCTAGGCCGTCAGCCAGAAGGTCGGTGCGTTCGGCACGGTGGATGTGAAACGCCATTGGTCGCCACCCTAGGAGTTGGGTCCGACGCAGTCAGCCGAACCTCGCGACTTGATGGCGTCATCAAGCGATGACGCCCTTCGCTCACATGTCTTAGGCGGATGGGACAGTTGAGCTAACAGAGGAAAGGAGACGACATGAGCGAAACGACGACGTCGCCTCGGCTAGGGGAGAGGTTCCAGGAGGCGCTCGGCTACGCGGCCGCGCTGCACAACACCCAAACGCGCAAGGCCAGCGAGGTTCCGTACGTCGGCCATCTGCTGTCGGTCGCCGGCCTGGTCATCGAGGCCGACGGCACCGAAATCGAGGCGATCGCGGGACTACTGCACGACGCGGCCGAGGACCAGGGCGGGGACGTGACGCTGGCCGAGATCGAAGAGCTGTTCGGCCAGGAGGTCGCGGCGATCGTTGCGGAGTGCAGCGACACCGTCGTCACGCCGAAGCCGCCGTGGCGTCAGCGCAAGGAGAACTACATCAGGCACCTGGACAAGGCGTCGGATAGCACGATCAGGGTGTCCATGGCCGACAAGCTCGACAACGCGCGGGCCATCCTCCGCGACCTCCGTCGGGAGGGTCCGAGCGTGTGGCGGCGGTTCAACACCGACGATCCGCAGGACCATCTCTGGTACTACCAGTCGCTGCTGGAGGTATATCGGCGGCGGAGTGAGAGCTGGTTGGTCGACGAGCTGGCTCGCGTGATCCAGACACTCGAGGAAGAAATAGCCGGGTGACGCTGACGGCGCCGCGAAAATTGCAGTCATGGTCGTTGATGCGACTGAATAACGACCGTGCGCGCAATATTGCGCTCGAAGGTTCACGTGCCACCATGGCTACATGCCCGACGATATGGCCTCCGAACGCGAGTTCAACGAGAGCAACATCGCAGAGTTCCGCCGCAACGGCGGCAAGGTCGGCGGCCAGTTCGAAGGCTTCCCGCTGCTGCTGCTGACCTCCACCGGGGCGAAGAGCGGCGCCGAGCGCGTCAACCCGGTCGCCTACTTCGACATCGACGACAAGATCTACGTCGTTGGCTCCGCCGCGGGCCGCGACGCGAGCCCCGCCTGGGTCTTCAACCTGCGCGCCCACCCCGACGTCCAGGTCGAGATCGGCTCCGATCCGCCCAAGGCCGTCGTCGCCAACGAACTGCCCCGCGACGAGCGCGATCGCATCTTCGCCGTCGTCAAGGAGCGCGCCCCCGGGTTCGCCGAATACGAGACCAGCACCGACCGCGTCATCCCCATCTTCGAAATTGCCACCAAGCCTTAACCCATGCGGGCGCCGGCCGTTATTCGAGCGCCCTATAGTTGGAGCCCGGTCGGCCTAGCCTGATCGACTGCCCGGCCCCTGCCGACCCACATTGGAGTGCAATTGTTCTGGCCCCGTCGCGTTCGCGCCACCTCCGCCATCGCCGCCGTCGCGGCGTTGGTGTTGCTCGGCGGCGATGTCGCGTCGACGAACGCCCAGTGCTCCACCCAATGCCAGGTAGCCAGCGCCGCGCGGACCGTGCCTGCCCCTGAGCCGGCTCCGCCACAGCCGGCCGCCATCGGCGTCTTCCCGCAGCCGAAGGCCGACGACGTCAACCCGGCCGCGCCGGTCTCCGTCGCCGCCTTCAAAGGAACCATCGACGACGTGAAGATGGTCAACGACTGGGGCACTGCGGTGCCCGGGGCCGTGTCACCCGACAAGAAGGGCTGGCATCCGACCGAACAGCTCGACTACGGGCGCACCTACACCATGACCGTCACCGCCCGCGGCCCCCGCGGCATGCCAACGCGTCAGACATCGAGCTTCACCACCGTGTCGCCCGACTCTGAGGCCGCCGTCAACCTCAACACGACCGCGGGCGTCTCGCTCGTCGACGGCAACACCTACGGCGTCGGCACGGTCGTCGTCGCGCATTTCGACGAACCGATCACCGACAAGATCGCCGCCGAGAAGCGCCTGCACGTCACCACCAAACCGGCCGTCACGGGATCATGGAACTGGGTCGACGACCAGAACGCCCACTGGCGACCCGAGAAGTACTTCGCACCGGGCACCTCCGTCGACGTAACCGCCGACATCTATGGCGCCCGGCTCGGCGACGGCATGTACGGCCAAGACAATCAGCACGTTTCGTTCAAGATCGGCAACGCGCACGTCTCCATCGCCGACGACACCACCAAACAGGTCAGCGTGTTCGACAACGGCAAGCTTGTCCGCACCATGCCCACTTCGATGGGCATGGGCGGCACCGAGACCGTCGGCGGCAAGACCTTGCACTTCTGGACACCGCCCGGCACGTACACCGTGCTGGACAAGGCCAACCCGGTGATCATGGACTCCACGACATACGGACTCACCGGCGCAGGCGGTTACCGCACGACCGTCCCCTACGCCACCCGCATCAGCATCGACGGCATCTATCTGCATCAGCTGAACTCGACCGTGTGGGCCCAGGGCAACACCAATGTGTCCCACGGTTGCCTGAACCTCAACGGCGACAACGCCGTGTGGTTCTTCGACTTCTCCGTGCCCGGTGACATCGTCGAGGTCCGCAATACCGGCGGACCGCCGCTGCAGCTGTGGCAGAACGGCGACTGGACCGTGCCGTGGAACGAGTGGCGCAAGGGCAGCGCGCTGAACGCGTAACGACGACCTCACGCGTCAATCCAATTGACGCAAATGCCATTTCAAGGCCGGAACATCAGCGTCATTGATTCGAAACAAAGCGGTCCTACGTTCGCCGAATGACCCAGGACGTCAGCAAGGAGCCGGTGAACGAGGTCGTCGAAGCCGACCTCGACACCATGACCGCCACCAAGGAAACGCTCGAGGACTACACGCTGCGCTTCGCTCCGCGCAGCTACCGGAAGTGGTCGACGCGCGTCGTCGGCATCTCGGCCCTCGGCGGCATCGCCTACCTCGCTGACTTCGCCATCGGCGCGAACGTCGGCATCTCCTACGGCACGACCAACGCGCTGTGGGGCATCCTCATCTTCGCGATCGTCGTGATGGCCACGGGATTTCCGGTGGCTTATTACTCGGCGCGCTACGCTGGTGCTGCCGCCGATCTTCGCCGTCGCCACCAAGGGCAAGTACTACCTTCGCCGCACCGACGACGGCATCGACCTGCCGATGTACGACGAGCACGGCAACCCGTCAGGCGAGCACCTCAAATGCCATGTCTGTCATCACGATTACGAACGGCCGGACATGATGAAGTGCGAGACGCACGACGCCCATGTCTGCTCGCTGTGCCTGAGCACCGACAAGGTCGCCGACCACGTGCTGCCTGCGCAGGCCTAGCGGCGGGCGAAGTCGGGCGCCTGCTGCGGGAGCAGGCCGACGCCGACGACGTAGGCGGGCACGGCCGTCAACGCCGGGAAGCGCTGCAACAGTTTCAGCACCGCGTCCGGCGGCCTGGCCGCCTCGCGGCCCTGCAACACGGTGCCGAGCAGAAGGCGATGCAGTACGCGTTGAACCGTCTGGGTCGCGACAGTGGGCACTATTCGGCGCCTGCGCACCGCGGCAAGGTGCTTGCCCGTCAACCGTTGTGCGCGAAGGGGTTCCGCGAGAAGGCCTGCGGCGGCGACGGCGTCGGCGATCGCGAGGTTGATGCCGACACCGCCGACCGGTGACATGGCGTGCGCGGCATCACCGATGCAGAGCACCCCGTCGCGGTGCCACCGACGCAGGCGGTCCAGCCGGACGTCGAGCATCTTGACGTCGTCCCACGACGTGACGGCCTCTGGCGTCGATTCGGGGATCATCTCGGCGAGTTCGCGGTGGAACGCGTCGAGCCCGCGTGCCCGCAACTCACCGTCGCTGCCCTTGGGAACCAGGTAGGCGATCTGGAAGTAGCCCTCGCGGGGGATCATGATCAACGCCCGCCCGGGTCTGGTGCGCGGGATCAGCGAGAACTGCGCCTGATGATCACGGGGCAGCCGGAACCACCACACGTCGAACGGCACCGGGTAGTCGCGGATGGGCAGACCCGTGTCTCGGCGCACGGCCGACGTGCGCCCGTCGCATCCCACGACAAGGTCGGCCCGAAGTTCGCCCGCGCCGTCGGGGCTGACGTAGCGCACGCCGGTGACCCTGCCGCCGTCGCGCAGCAGGCCGGTGACGTCGTGCTGCATCCGCAACGAGAAGGTGGGCTCCGCCTGCGCGGCGTCGGCGATCAGGTCCAGAAGATCCCACTGCGGCACCATCGCGACATAGGGATGGGGCTGAGACTTGAGGCGGCTGAAGTCGACGAGGGTGTACAGCGTGCCGTCGACGTCGAACTGCCCCCTCTCGACGACACTGTGCGGCAGCCGGTCGAACCGTTCGAACAGGCCGAGCTGGTCGAGCAGGCGCATGGTGACCGGGTGCACGGTGTCGCCGCGGAAGTCACGCAGGAAGTCGCCGTGCTTCTCCAACACGGTCACCTGGACGCCTGCGCGCGCCAACATCAGCCCCAGAAACAGTCCAGCCGGGCCACCCCCGACGACCGCGCACGTCGTTGCGTCGCTCACGCTGCCATTGTCGCCCGCCGTCACCCCGCCGAAATAGCACTCCTGGTCGTCGATCCGCGGAAATCACAGCCCGGAATGTCCCCCGCAAGCGGGAGGTGCCCCCAATTTCGCGGGCCCAAATCCTTAGTCCACCTCTATATATGGGGCCAAATGGACAAGATCACGAATTGACGGTCGAGTTGTGAGTCAGCTCACGGATGGCGCTATATTGTGTCTGTCATCACAGCGAAAGGGCTTCACATGCTAGAAGCGCACAACGGTGCGGCGCTTGCGTCCCAGGCCAGCCCGTCGCGTGCCGCGTCGAAGAGCCACGCGCACATGTGGTGGGGCATCCTGATGCTGGTCCTCGTCATCGCCGGCATCGCCGCTGTTGCGATTACGGCAGCGATGGGCCTGACGACCGAGGCCCTGATCATCGCGATCTTCACCGGGGCGTTCGTCTCGCGCTGCGCCTGCTGACGCACGCACCTCACGCGCGAGGCGAGCTAGTCGCCCGTTCGCTCGAACCTGTCCTCGAAATCCCCGCCGCCGGTGCATGCGCTTCCCGGCGCAATCGTCTGAGTGCCGCGGCCGGTGAGCACCGAGATCGGGTCGTCCAACGTCGGGAGCATCGGGTACTCGGCGGTGATCGTCACCTTCGCCGTGCCGCCCGCCGCACACGGCGTTGTGCCCGTCTCGTTGCGTGTCCACTTCTGGTCCGCATACATCAGGGTGACGGCCTGACCGCCCGCGTGGAACAGGCTCATGCACCGCTCGCCGGTGCGCAGACAGTATGTGTTCGCGGTCAGCACCTGGCCGGGCAGGATGTTGCCGTTCGCGAACGTGGTGGTCTGGCGATAGCTGCCGTGCAGTCCGTCGGCGGCGGATATCGCCCGCGGCGGAATGACGGCCGGATCGGGGACCTTGTTCGGATCGGCGTCGCCGGTACGGGTGAACTTCACCGTGCGTTTGGCGGCGCACAGGCTGTCGGTGGACGCCCTGACGCTGTCGCCGACGAGTGTGCCGTCGGGTTGTGGTTGCAACGTGAAGATGACCCAGATCTCGGAGGGCGCCTCGCCGCCGCAGTCTGACGTGGCGAGACCGACAGCCACCCATGCGCCGCCGACCTGATCGAAGGTCAGATTCGACAGAAGGGAATTGCCGCTGGCGCTGGCCGCCGTCGCGACGCATCCGCCCGCGCCACATTCCGAGCGGACGTCCCAATTGCTAGTCGTGGCAGGCGCATTCGGCACCGGTTTGTCGTCGAGATCCGTCCCCGGGCCGTAGTCGGCCCGGTACGTGCCGTTGAAGTCGGCAGCGCCGGGTGCGGCGGAGGGTCGGGTGGCGGAGGTGGGCTCGTCGCGCTTAGTGAGCTCCACGAAGCCGATGACGCCGCCGACGATGAGCAGGGTCGCGAGGAACACTGCTGCGCCGACGAGGATGCCGTGACGCCCGCTCGACTTCTTCGGTGCGGGCGTCCGGGGCGGCGGCGGCTGCTGCACGTGATGGGGTCCGCTGAACTGTGTCGGCGCCGACGCCGGATACGGCGCAGGGGTGTTGCCCACCTGCGTCCACGGTTGTTCGGGCCAGCTTTGTGCGGCGGGCGCAGGGTTCGGGGTTGCGATCGGCGGTGTCGGCGCACTCAGCGGGACCGAACCGGTGACGGCTTCCCTTGCCGCGGAGGCCATTTCGACCGCAGTCGAATACCGGTCTGCGGGTTGCTTGGCCAATCCGGTGGCGATCACCTGATCAAGGGCCGCCGGGATGGCCGCGCGTTCGGAGGGCCTCGGCGGCGGGGTCACCATGTGCCCGACGGCGACCTGCTCGAGCGTGTTGCCGGGGAAGGGCTGCTGGCCCGTCAGGCATTGATAAAGCACACAGGCCAGGGCGTAGATGTCCGAACTGGGGTGAACCTCACCGGAATTGAACCGTTCTGGCGCCATGTAGGCCCATGTGCCGATCGCCGAGCTGGCCGACGTCAACCGGGTGTCGTCGGCGGCGCGTGCAATACCGAAGTCGATGAGATAGGCGTAGTCGTTCTTGTCCACCAGGATGTTGGACGGTTTGACGTCCCGATGGACCAGCCCCACGTTGTGGGCGTTGTGCAGCGCCGACGCGATCTGGTCGATGATCGCCACTGCCCGCTGCGGCTCAAGCGGGCCCTGGTCGATCAGGGTTTGCAGGTCGGTGCCGTTGATCAGCCGCATGGTGACGTACAGGCGGTCGTCGATCTCGCCGACGTCGTAGATCGGCACGACGTGGGGGTCGTCCAGGCGCGCGGCGGCCCTGGCCTCCCGACGGAAGCGCTGGTCGAAATCGGGGTCCGACGCATAGTGCGGCAGCAGCATCTTCAGCGCGACGATGCGGTCGATGGCCGTGTCATGGGCGCGCCACACCTCACCCATGCCGCCGCGGCCCAGCAACTCGATCAGCTTGTAGCGGCCGAACGGCGTGCCTTCCTCCGGCGTGCCTTCCACCGGCTCACGATAACGGCGATGTCCGGGTCTGGGGGTGCGATAGGGCGGCTGTCGCCTGCTAGCCAGCGACAACTGCCGATCGTCCACATGGTCTGGAACGTTTCGCCCAGGCCGTACGCTGCGGCAAGAGAGTCGCCGAGCGCATCGCCGTCGTCAGCGCGACGCTCGCAGCGAGCAGACCGAGCCACAGGGCCAGCTGCCGGCGCCGAGTCGCAGTCCGAATCGCTCGTCGGCGGCGGAAAGGTGGTGGTGGAGGGGTCCACCCGGCCTCCGCGGCATGCGGATCTGGGTTCCCCGTTCGGCGGCTCCGTACACCCCTGGCATCACACAACGGCGGCGCCGGTGCGGTAGGCACCCGGTTCGTTTGTGAAAAGCATTCTGCCGCAGCTGAAGACGGGTTTTGGTCCTGCGCGTGCTATGGTTACCCGGGATGCCTGTCGGCATCCGTTGGAAAATGAGAGAAGAAGAAAAGTATGACGCAGGGAACTGTGAAATGGTTCAACGGCGACAAGGGCTTCGGCTTTATCGCCCCCGATGGCGGCGCAGAAGACGTGTTCGTTCACTACTCGGAAATTCAGGGGAACGGCTACAAGTCGCTTGAAGAGAACCAGCGGGTTGAATTCAGCGTCGAGCAGGGCGCGAAGGGACCGCAGGCGGTACGAGTAACCGCTGTTTAGCAAAAAGCTGCTTATGTGGGCTGGTGGTTTTCCACCAGCCCACAATGCTTTTCAGGGGCTCCGTCGGTCGACTCGACCGCGGGGCGTAAGCTTGAAACATCGGGACCAGTCAGGCCCTCACAATCAAAGGGTTCTGCAACGGTTGACAACTCTCGCCGACAATCGATTAGCAAGCAGTCACTGTCGACGTCCCAAGATTATTCTAAACAAGAACCCTTGAAGCGCAACGCGTTTCAATAGGGTGCTACTTCCATCGGCGGAAGTTCAACGCATAGCGTCGGCGGTACCTCGCGCGCGACCACTTGAGATCGCGTCGTCGCCGATTCGAATATTCGGCCGCACTTCGCGGTCGAGACGGGATAGTCGTATGACACGACGTAATGGCCCCGACGCATCCGGTGATGACCACGCGGGACCCGAGCACACGCCTCGACTGCGGTTGAAGCCGAAAGCGGCGACGACGGGCCACGTTGACGGGGCATGGTGGCCGCGTAGCGACGACCTTGCGATCGAGCTGCCGGATTTGTTGGCCGTGCTGTCGGTGCGCCTCGGCGCTGTCGATCGCGTGTTGTTCAACCTCGCCGAATGGGCAACGGTGCCGCGGCGGCTGACGACCGGCGGGCGGGCCGTTCGACTGGACGGTTACCGGCGCCAACCTGCAAGCACCCTCCAAGTGCTGGGCGCCGACGGCAGGGACAGGATCCTTTTGCTCGTCGTTCCTCCGCACTCCGAACCGGACGCTGCACACGAGGCGATGATGACCGCAGCGGCGCCGGGCGACACATCGACCGTCGACGATCTGCTTGCGGCCAGCGCGCACGTGCTGTGATGCGGACCCAACTCATCGAGCTGAAACGGAAACTCTCATGACGGTCAGCGTGACCCGCAACGACGGCGGAACCGACAATTACATGCGGTTCGGTGATGCATATATCAAGCACACCGACGGCACCCTCGACGTGTTCCGCGGCGGCGCCAGGAAGCCGTACAGCTATGCGTCGGGTGAGTGGTCCAGCGTGGAGGGCGACCAGAAGAGGTCGAAGGGTCGTTTCTGGGCCAAATCGTCACCGGAGCGCTGAGGTGTAGGTCCGTTATGACCGATGAATTCGGGTCAGCCCTGCGTCACCGTATTTGATCCGTCGGCGTCGATCTGCGGCGATCCGGAGTGGTACGTGACCCGGTTGTCGAATCCCGACGCACCGATGGTGTCGGCGGCATCGACGGTGATGACGTTCTCGATGCCCGACACCGAGACCTTGACGCAGTGCCCGGTGATGTTCACGGTGTTGCGAATGCCGCTGATCGACACCGAACCGTCGGTGCAGGTGACCGTCTTGTTCCCATCGATGCCCGAAACGGTGGCGTCTTGACCTGGCGATGCGACGAGCACGTTCGGGTCGGCATTCGGCGCACCCGGCACCGCAGGCACGCTCGGCATGCTCGGAATATTGATGGACGGTATCGACGGGAGGTCGATGGAGCCGCCGCCGCCCGACACGCCCGACCCGTCACCGCTCCTCGTCGTGTAGACGACAGCGCCTGCAACGAGGCCGCCGACGAAGATGACCGCGATCAGCCCGAACACCACCCACGGGATGCCCCCGGACGATTTCCGCGGTGGTGACGGGACCTGGCCGTACGGCTGGGCCCCGTAGGTTTCCGTGCCATAGGGCTGGGCGCCGTAGGTTTGCGTGCCATGGGGCTGGGTGCCGTAAGGCTGCGGGCTTCCATAGGCCGGGGTGCTGTAGTCCGGCGGGGTGTACGCAGGCGCGGGCGGCGGTACGTAGTCGGTGCCGCTACCGTAGTGCGCGCCACCCAGTTCGCTCGCCCGGGCTTGTTCCGAGAGTGGCTGTTCCAGTGCCCTGATCCTGGCCTCGGGATCGTCCTGCGGATTCATGCGCAGATGGTCCCACAGCCGGGACGGTGAAGTGGCGCAGTCTGTCATGCGGAATGGTCAAGCATCGCTTCTGCCGCCGCGATATGGCCGGGGTAGCCAAACGATGTTGCGATCGCGTGGTAGGTGGCCGCAATCTCCCGGTATTCGTTCAGGTTGCCACTCGCCTTCGCGATCATCGCGCGCGACCGCAGGTGCTGCACTTCCATTCCGGGGAAGTCCTCCATCGGAACCGCCTCAGACCGGTTGAGTGCGTCCTGCGCAGCTTCGACATCACCGGGTGACCCTCGGAGAGCGAGTGCTTCCACCAAGGCACCTGAAACGACGCCCCAGAGACTCTCACCGGTGGGGTACAGGCCGTCGACCGCCGCCTGCGCCAAGGCTACGGCAGCGTCCAGATCACCCTGCCGCATCTTGACTCTCGCGGTCTCGCAGTCGAGAAAACTCAAGACCGCATGACTGAACCGGTCACTGACGATGTCTTCGCGAACCTGACTGAAGAGTGCCAAGGCACCTGCAAGATCTGGCGTGTCCTGGTGTGCCAGCACGATGCCCCGAGTGCACTGAGCCAAGACCAGCGCTAGGTCGTCACCCGACCTCTCAGCGCGCGCCAACGTCTCCGCTGTCAGTTCCCCTGCCTCGGTGTCCGCCGGCAGGATCCATGGGATGGTCGTGGCGTAGGTGAAGAACACCACCATGGCTTGTGTCGTTGCGTCCGCGGCACGCGCCAACTTGATGCCTTCGCCGTAGTCGTGATTGGCACCCGGCAGTCCGAGGCCCCATCGCGCGCTGCCGCGAAAGGTGAAACCGATCGCCAGAGGGGATCCGATGATCAGGTTGCCTCTGGTGGGATCACCGTCGGCCTGCTTGATGACGCGCTCGGCCAATCGCAGGACTTCCCGGATTTCGCCAGTCTGCAACTTTGTGGCGAGGTCGCCAATGAGCAGCCCGACAGTGAGTAGCGGGTCGTCGATCGACTCGAGCAGTCGAATGTGTTCGGATGAAAGCTCAGATACCTTGGCGCTGTGAGCCATGTAATGCTGCGCCACCAGCCCCGTCATGCCGATGGCCAACGAGCGCTTGTCTCCGGCCTCTGTACAGAGCTTGCGTAATTCTTCGAAGCCGGTCTCGGCGCCGCTACCGCCGACGCGAAACGCGGTGGCGGACAACAGGGTCCGTGGCGCGATCCGCATCGCCAGCAGATCGGGAACGTCGGTGGATAGCTGATCGGCGATGTCGCGTGCCCTGCGCCAGCTCGTCTGTGCCGCTGCAACGTCGCGGATACTCGACCAGCCACCGGCGCGCATATGCAATGCATACGCAGCAGGCAGGTCGCCTGCGGCTTCAAGATGTTCGGCGATGAGGGCGGCGTTCTCGTCGACCGAATCGGGATCGCGCTGCTCGATCTCAGCTGCCAGCTTGCGGTGCAAGGCCGCGCGGTCGGCCTTGAGCTGCGACTCGTAGGCGACTGTGCGAATGAGAGGATGACGGAACACATACTCCTGGTGTGGGCCGAACTTGACTTGGTCGATGAGCTCCGCCTGTACCAATGCAGTCAGCGCGGTTTCACCGACCAGGGTCGCAGGCAGGTCGGCATCGAACCGAGAGCCGATCACCGCCGCCGCGTTGAGCGTGCGCTTGGCCGCTGCATCCAGCCGGTCGATGCGGGCGGCAATAACGGCCTGCAACGTTGCCGGCACACTCGTCTCGGTTGTCTCGCGTTCGATGCGGTAGGCGCCGCGTTCGCCGTCCAACACTCCGCGATCGGCTAAATCACGGACGATCTCCTGGGCGAAGAACGGGTTCCCTGCGGCACGCTCGGCGATCTGGGTCGTCAGGGCGGCCAACGACGGATCGCGACCCAGCATCTCGATGATCAGCGCTCCCGTCTCCGAATCATTGAGCGGGGCAAGTGCAATCGTTTGGGCGCCGGGTGTCGTGCTGAGTGGTCCGTGATATTCCGGCCGGTAGGTGATGAGCACCAGCGATTGCGTCCGCGGAATCACCGAGAGGAAATCGGCCAGCATCGACTCACTGACCTCATCTATCCAATGCACGTCCTCGATGACGTAAACGGCCGGCGTTGAGCGTGCCATCGACGCCGCGTTCACCAAGGCCGTGAGCCGTCGCCTTCGGGCCTCAGGCGCTATCTCCGGTGAAGGCACCGCCGGGTCGCGGATACCGAGCAGATCGTCCAGCAGAAGTAGGTCCTCGGCATCTGCATCCGGGGCAAGGGCCCGGATGTGATCGCGCGCAGCCTCATCGGTGAGCTCGGCCACGCCGAAGATGCCCCGAAGCAGCCGGGACACCGCGTGAAAAGGGATCTCCGTGGCATGCGACTCGCAGAACGTCGAATACACCGACACCCCGCGGCTGCCTGCCGTGGCCGCCAGTTCGGCGACGAGGCGGCTCTTGCCGACACCCGGGGGCGCCACCACGCCGACAACGGCTCCGGAGCCTGCGATCGACCGGTCCAACACACCGGAGAGCGCGGCCAACTCCCATTGGCGGCCAACCAAAGTCGTGTCACGGCGGGCGATTGCCTCGTGTTCGGCCAAGCCCAGTAGGCGACGCGCGGGCACCGGCTGTTCGGCGCCCTTGATGCAGACCAACTCAGCTTCGCCGAGCTCTACCGCTTCGTCGACGAGCCGTGCGGTGGACTCGCTGAGCATCACCCCGCCCGGTGGGGCAGCCGATTCCATGCGTTGGGCCATGCCGACCTGTTCGCCGATTGCGGTGTAAGCACCTGCACCCACACCGATTTCCCCGGCGATGACCTCTCCAGAGTTCAATCCGACGCGAAGCTGCAGATCGACACCGTCACGAGCCCGGACGTCGAGAGCCAGTTGCTGAGCCTGCGTCTGAAGGTCGAGCGCGGCCAGGCACGCACGAAACGAATGGTCCTCCAACGCCACTGGAGCCCCGAAAACCGCCATGATCCCGTCGCCGGTGAATTTGTCCACCGTCCCGCTGTAGCGCTGCACCACTGCCGTCGCCCGTTGTACGAGTGCCGTCATGATCTCGCGCAATCGCTCGGCGCCCACGGCTGCGGCGATGTCCATCGAGTGCACAACGTCGGCGAACAGCACAGTCACCTGCTTGTACTCGGCCGCGGCCTCCGCAGGGCTGACCGAGGAGCCGCACCCATGGCAGAAGCGTGCATTCTGCAGCAGTTCGGTGCCACACACCGAGCACGCCGTCATCGCACCTCCCGGACAGAGCGTCAATATATTCAACAGCCCGGTCGTTTGTGCGGCGGGCAATACGGCAACTCGATGGTCATGATCGGAAAGCTTCGTTCCGTGGTCCTCGACACCACAGACCCTCTCAAGCTCGCGAATTTCTACGAAGGTTTACTCGGCGGCTCTGTCGTCGAGGTGGACGAGACGTGGTCGGTCCTGACCGACCCGCAGGGCAGGCGATTCGCGTTCCAGCTGTCCCCGGAGCATGAAGCCCCGCGGTTTCCCGACCCGCGGGGCTCGCAGCAGTTCCACCTCGACATCGAGGTCGACGACATCGAGGTTGCCGAGCGTGACGTCCTGGCGCTAGGTGCTTCGCGGGTGAACGACGCCGAAGGCGAAGACCGGTTCCGGGTGTTCCGAGACCCGGCAGGCCACCCGTTCTGCCTGGTGTGGGGCGTCACGGCCGACGACGTCGAATCCTGAGCCGAGGTGTCCTACAACCAGTCCCGCCGCTTGAACATCCAATAGAGCGCCAGCACGATCAGCACGATCAGCGCGGTGCTCGTCACGAAGCCGCCCACTGTCTCGATGCCCGGATAGTCCACGTTCTGCCCGTAGAAGCCGGTGATCGCCGTCGGCACCGCGATGATCGCCGCCCAGCCGGTGAGCTTCTTCATCACGGTGTTCAACCGCGCATCCTGAAGCGACAGGGTGGTTTCGAACACCGTGGTGACCATGTCGCGCAGCGACTCCGTCCACTCCGACACCCTCAGCACATGGTCGTACAGGTCGGAATACAGCGGGTCGAGCTCCGGCGAGGTCTTGGCGTCCAGCCTGCGGTGCTGGATCGAGTTGACAACCTCCCGCATCGGCAATACCACCCGGCGCAACTCGACCAGATCCTTGCGCAGTCGAAAAGTCTTGCGCTGCACTCCAGCCCGCGGATTCACATTTTCGAAAAGGTCGTCCTCGAGTCCATCAATGCCGTCATCGAGCAACTGCACCGCCTCGAAGTGGCCGTCGACGATGTAGTCGAGCAGGCCGTGCACCAACGCACCCACCCCGTATTCCTGTCCGCCGAGCTCGTCGAAGCGCTGCGACACCGCGTCGATGTCGAGATGCGGCGACAGCCGCACGGTGATGAGTCCCCGCGGCAGCACGAACCCGGAGATGCGGTGGACGTCGAGGCACGACGGCGACTCATCGGCGGGCGGTACGACGGTGACCGAGTACACCGTGAAGAACGTGTGGCTGCGGTAGACGACGGCCTTGGTGCGTTCAGCGTCGGCGACCGCGTCCTCGACCGCCCATGTGTTGAGCCCGAGCTCCTGGGCCAGATCGGCGAGCTTGGCGTGGTCGGGCTCACATAGGTCGCACCACACCAGGGTGTCGTCCTCGACGAGATAGTCCGAGATCGAGGAGAAGTCGAAGTCGTCCTGCGGCTTGCCGCCGCGCCACACCCGCCCCCGCACATCGGTCACCCCGTCATCATGTCAGCGCAAACCGCTTCGAGCCGCGTGCGATAGGGAATGCTGGTGGTATGTCCCCGCCACTGCGACCCGCGGGCACCCTCACGGCTGCCCGGCCACTGTTCGGCTAGATGTGGCGATCCAAGACGAGCTTCTCGCCGCCCTTGAAGGCAGGCGAGGGTTAGACGCGGCCAACCGGCTGTGCGAGGCGTGCGTGAGCCTGTTGGACATCGACGCCGCAGCCATCTCGTTGGTCTTCGACGGGGCCAACGCAGGAACCCTCGGCGCCAGCGACGCGTCCGCCCGGAGGTATGACGAGCTGCAGTTCACCCTCGGCGAGGGCCCCTGCCTGGAGTCGGTCGCGCGCCGCGCACCGGTTCTGATGGTCGACCTCGCCGACCCCAGAGACATCCGTTGGCCTGCCTACGGCGCCGCCATGCTGGCCGACGACATTCGGTTCGTCTTCGCGATGCCGGTGGTGGTGGCGGGCGAACACATGGGCGCCCTCGACCTGTTCCGTGCGACGCCAGGGCGGCTGAACGGGGAACAGATTGCGGGCGCCGTCGTCGCCGCCGAACTCGCCGGTATCCCGCTCCTGGATCTCATGGACGGCGATCTGCGGGCCGCCGCGGGCGACCCGGCCAGCAATGCCTGGGCGGAGTTGAACGCGCTCAGCCGCGCGGAGGTCAGCCAGGCCACCGGCATGCTGGTCGCCCAGTTGGGCATCGAGCCGACCGAGGCGCTGGTGCGGCTGCGCGGGCATGCCTATGCCACCGGGCGGACCGCTACCGACGTTGCGCTTGACATCCTCGACCGCCGACTGAAATTGGAGGCCGACTGATGCACGCCGATTTCACAAGACCCGGCAACGATTCAGGATGGAGGACACGGTGACTGATACCCCTCGCGAAACCCAGGTGCTGGACGCCGTCGTCACCCTCGTCGACAGCCTGCTCGACGACTTCGACGTGGTGGACCTGTTGACCGATCTCACCGCGCGCTGCGCTGCGCTTCTCGACGTCGCTGCCGCGGGGCTTCTGCTCGCCGACCCGCTGAATCAGCTCCGCCTGCTGGCGGCGACCTCCGAGCAGGCCCGCGAACTGGAGCTCTTCCAGCTCCAGGCCGACGAGGGCCCGTGCGTCGACTGCTACTCGACCGACCAGCCGGTCTCGGTCGCCGACCTGCGCACTGCGGTCCGGCGGTGGCCGCAGTTCGTTCCCGCCGCCATCGACGGCGGGTTCGCCTCGGTGCACGCCGTGCCGATGCGCGCCGCAGGCAGAGTGCTCGGTGCCCTCGGCTTGTTCGGCACCCGACCCGGGGAGCTCAGTGAGTCCGATCTGCTGGTCGGCCAGACCTTGGCCCACATCGCGTGTGTCGCGATCCTGCAGGAGCACCCGCACACAACGGACAGCGTGATACCGCGGCTGCGGTCCGCGCTGGCCAGCCGCGTCGTCGTCGAGCAGGCCAAGGGCTTCCTGCGCGAGAGCCTCAACGTGTCGGTCGAGGACGCCTTCCGGCTGCTGCGGACCTACGCCCACGCCAAGGGCCAACACCTCACCGACGTCGCCCGACGATTGATGACCGACCGGATTGCCAGGCCCGCGTTGGTAGCGGGCCTTGCCGAGCTCGCGATGTCGCCGCCGCCTTAGCGAATCAAGGCTCACGACGTCGCGCGCGGGCACGATTCACGGCCTCGGTGACCAGCCGCTCGGCGACGACACGCAGCTTGACGTTGTCCGCCTGGCTTATCCGGGTGAGTCGGTCGAACGCCTCTTCCGCGCTGCAACCGGATCGACTGCGCAGGATGCCGACCGCCTGATCGATCACCGTGCGGCTGCTCAATGCGCGCTGCAGTTGTTCCGCCCTGCCTTTCGCCTGGGTGAGCAGCTGCGCGTTGTACACCGACACCGCGGCGGGCCCGGAGAATTGTGAGGCCAACTGCACGGCATGGTCGGCGAACGCATCGCGCTCGTGGGAGTAGGAGTTGATCGTTCCGATCACCTGATCCTCGATGACCAGGGGTAGCGCCAGGACGGAGTGAACGCCCATCCGGGCCACCCGGCCGCCGAAGCGCGGCCACCGACTGTCGCTGCCAAGCGATCCGCTGACGGTCGGTCGCCGGGACTGCATGCAGGTAATGCAGGGGCCCTCGTGGAGGGTTTCGTATTGGACGGCGTCGATGTCGCGGACGAATTGCGCGGTCGCCGCCCAGGCTACGGGCTGCGGTGTGTCATGCGTGTGAACCAACGTGACACCGGCACCGTCGACACCTGGTATCGCCTGCACGGCGAACTCGGCCACGTCGCGCAACAGGTCGACGACGCCGCGGCCGCCCGCGACGATGCCGGCCAGACCGCTCAGTCCGGCGAGCAGGTCACTGTCGTCTGCTTCCAGCTGTGTGGGGGAGAGATCGGCTTCTCGCGGCGCGTTGCGGTCGGGCTGCGCGTCGTAATCAGCCATCAGCGCCCTCCTCCCCGGGGTGAGCACCAAATTTACTCGCCGTTGGGGACGGGGGTCAGCCGATGAGCGCCAATGCATGGGCACGGCGGAGCTTTCCCGATGGTGTTTTCGGGATCATCCCCGGCTCGAGCACCACCACATTGCGCGGCCGGACATTGACCTCCGCGACGACCTCGTGGGCGACCTGGTGCTCGATGCGGAGCACCTCGTCGTGGTCGTCGAAGGCCGCGGATTCCACCGCGACGGCGAAGGATTCCCGCGAATGCCCGCCGTCCAGTCGCACCGCCACGGCACAGCCCTGCCGCACGCCGGCGACGCGGCAGGCGGCCCGTTCGATGTCAGTCGGGTAGATATTGCGGCCCGCCATGATGATGACGTCTTTGAGCCGTCCGCAGACCACCACGTTGCCGGTCTCGGTGAGGTAGCCGAGATCGCCCGTGTCATACCAGCCATCGTCATCCTGGGCCGAAACGAATCCCGCCGCCGTGGTGTACCCGAGCGTCACCGGATCGCCGCGCACTTCGATCACACCGACGCCGCGCGCAGGCAGCACGGCGCCGTCCACGTCGATGACCCGAGCCTCGAGGCCCTTCAGCAGACGGCCGAGTGAAGCCAACCGGCGGGTGCGGCCGTGGCTCGCGGGTACAGCCCGACGCAGGACGGCGAGCAGGTCGGCGTCGACCTCGTCGACCTCGAGGCCCTTGCCGCACTCCGTGAACGACACCGCAACCGTCGTCTCGGCCATGCCGTAGGCAGGCAGGATCGCCTCCGGCCGCAACCCGAACGGTGCACCTGCCTCGCACAGATCCGTGACGTCGACCGGGTCGACCTGTTCGGCCCCCGACAGCGCCCACCGCAGCGATGACAGGTCGAACTGGCCGGGGGTGGCTTGCCTGCGCAGACGCTTGGCGAAGAGGTTGTACGCGAAGTTGGGGGCGGCTGTCATCGTGCCCTTGTACTTATCGATCAGCTTCGCCCACAGCAGGGTGTCGCGCAGGAAGTCCATCGGGGTGACCTTGACCAGTTCCACGCCGAAATACATTGGTACGGCCAGGAATCCGGTCATACCCATGTCATGGAAGCACGGCAGCCAACTGACGATCACATCGTTGTCCGGGTCGACCTCCGCGCCTGCGAACATCGCCTCGGCATTGGCGACGAAGTTGCGATGGCTGATCCGAACGGCCTTGGGTGAGCCCGTCGACCCGGACGTCAACTGCATCAGCGCCAGATCGTCGTCGTCGGTGTGGACAGGGTCGATCGGTGCGCTTTCGAGCAGTTCGCCGATGGTCAGCACGCGTATTCCCACGTTGGCCAGCACCGGTGCGGCGGCCATGAACGGGTCGGAGACGACGACCGCGTTCGCCCGGATCATGTCGATGACGCCGATGCTCTCTGCGGCCCACCGGGCCAGGTCGGTTCGCGGAGTGGGTTGGTGGAGCATCGTCAGGCTCGCGCCGCGCATCCAAATGCCCTGGGCCATGGGCGCGATCTCAACCGGGGCGCCTGCCAGCACCGCGACCGCGTCTCCGCGACCGATGCCCGACCGCGCCAGCCCACCGGCTATTCGCCTGGCGCGCTCATGCACCTCCGCCCAGGTGTGCCGAACGGGCGCTTCGGGTTCGCCCGTGACCATGCCCTTGAGGCTCCACCGGGCGTTGCGGTACATCGTCTCGGTAAATGTGCTCACGACTTTCCCCCTGGCTCTTGCGTTTTGACGCGTAGTGGTGGCACGGGGTGACCCGATATGCAGACGCTGCTTGAGCCGCTGAGGTACGACCGCCGTCCTTCGCCGATGGCGTGGACGACTATGACGGAAGAGCTAAGCCCCTTTGTTTTGACCTCGAGTGATCGCCCGCGCGTTTCGGAGCGCGGTACGAAGGATTTCAGACGCCATGACTGTACAGACTCGCGCGCCACCCTTCGTGCAAGCGCGCCGAGATCGGCGTCGATTGACACCGGCGAGATTGAATCCGTTGGCACAAAACCCCGTCGGATCGGAAAGCAGCCGTGAATAGGCGGGTACGCCGTGTGCTCGGCACTTCCGACGGGGATTCAGATCGCCGCCGTGACGTCTCCGTAAGGGCTGGGAAGTCAACCGGGTCTGACGGTACCGGCTGAACCGCCTGATTTCACGTTTTACTGTGCTGTTTCGCGATCAGGCCTTGCGACAACAGCGCGCGGTGCGGGTCGCAGATGCGCAATACCCGCGCGACAGCGGGGCTGGGGACAAGGGTCCAGGCGACGCCGGCCGTCGTGCACCGATCGCCGATGATATTGAGCGCCGAAAAGCATTCGACACCAAAGAATTCCACGCCAGCCAGGTCGAGAATCAAGCGTCGGCTGTTGGCACCGTATCGAAACACATAGCTTGCGAGACGGTCGATGTTCGATGCGTCCACCTCACCGGCAACAGTGATGCGGACCACTGTCCTGCTGTGCCATTCGGTGCGAAGAAGTAGCCGGTCGCCTGCGGTTTTCGCGATGGATCCCGCCGGGCATGACTCGGGTGATGTAAGAGTTGTCAAGATAGGTCGACTCCATGGGTCGTAAAGCATTTGATGTGATTGCGTGTGGCAGGGATCTGTGGTCCTGCCAGGCCTGCGACGTTTCCGGAGGCTGGCAACTCAACCTGCTGACACGAGCCTACCCCGGCAGGCTCGCTCTCCAAGACTCCCCTGCGATTCTCATGGATTCGCCAGGCTGAAGCCGTCGAGCACCGACGTCACCCCGACCCTCCATCGTCGTTCGATCTCCGTGGGGGTCCCCAACCACCGGCCGGCCTCCTGCACCGCCAAACCCTGTGCCAGCGCCAGCAATACGTGCGCAACGTCCACCGGATCCCCGCCGAGCAGACCCTTGTCGACGCACCGCTGAATCCGGCCGACAAATATTTCGCGCACGGCTGCGCCCGCCGCCAGTTCGTCGGGGCCCGGCTCGAAATCTGCAAACGGTCGCGAGAACATCACCTGCGCCAGCTTCGGATATGCGCGGCAGAACAGCCGAAACACCGGAACCAGCCGCTCGAGATCCGCCAGCGCGCTGTCGGTCTGCGGGATCTTGGCGAGCTCGGCGCCCAGCAGCCGGAAGCCCTCGAAGAACATCGCCCGCACCAGACCGGCCTTGTCGTCGAACAGCTCGTACACCGCGGGCACCGACGTGCCTGCCCGCTCGGCCACCCGGCGTGTGGTGAACCGCGCGATGCCCTCCTCGCCGAGCGTCGCGATCGCAACCTCGAGCACCCGATCCCGAAGCTCGGGCGTGCGCTGCTTCGCCCTCGGCATGGCAGTGACCTAGCCGGCCGTGAATTCCGTCGGAAGCCCGTCGATTCCGGCGCGGATCGCCGCCAGCGCGGACTCGCGTGCCTTGAGCTTCGTCGCCAAATGCGCGCCCGCGTGCAGCGTGGCCGCCGCCTCCGTCGCGATCTCCTGCGCGCGCGCCAGCACCTTGTCCGCGTCGACGATCTCGTCCAGCCAGCCCGCGGCGATCGCCTCGTCGCCCACGAACGTCGACGCCATCGCCGTGCCCCGATGGAAGGCCGCAGGCGTCAACCGCATCCGCATGATCTCGATCGCCGAGATCGGAATCGTCATGCCGATGGCCACCTCGATGGCCTGGCACCGCGACTTGGCCGCGCCCACCCGGTGATCGCCGCTCAGCAGGAGAAACGAGCCCATCGCGATGGCCGGACCCGTCGCGGCCATGATCACCGGCTTCGGGAAGGTCAGGCACCGCACGGACAATTCGAACCCGCCCGCCAGCATCGCCAGCGCCGCCTGCGCGTCGCCGGACTGAAACACCGACAGGTCGAACCCGCCGCTGAACACTCGCTGGTTGCCCGCCAGCACCACGGCCTTGGCGTCGTCCTTCTCGGCACGGTCGAGCGCCTCGTTGACGGCGGACTGCATCGTCGGCCCGAGCACGTTCACCTTGCCGTCGTCGAGCGTGATGGTCGCGACGGACTCGCTGAGCTCGTAGTTCACCGGGCTGGTCATCAGGTCTCCCTTGACGTGCGCTTTCGTTTCAGATCGATGTTACGAAACGATGTTACGAAAGCCAAGCCCGCCGGCCGGGAGGCGTGTCAGCCGCCGCCGAGGCCGCGACGATGCCTGCCGTTGATCACCCGGGTCTGGGCGTCGTCGTCGTCGTAGGGCGGCTCATCGTCGTACGGCGGCGGATCGTCGTACTCAGGGGGTAGGCCGTCGTATCGCTGCTGCGACTGCTTCTCGTACCGCACCTGCTGGGGCGGCAGCTCGGCCACCGCCACTGCAGCCACGGGCGCAGTCCGCGGCGGCGCGTTCTGTGGGGCGACGAACTGGCTGCGGTATCGATCGCGTTGCTCGTTGGCGGCCGCGTTGATCTTGTTGATCTCGGCCTGCAGCACCTCTTGTCGACTCTCGGTGGTCGCGTAGTGGTAGTAGGACAGCAGACCGCGCAGCAGTTCCAGCTTCTGCTTCTCCTGACGGGCCAAGTCGTGGGTGGTCAACAGCTCCAGCCGTTCGACCGGATGCAGCGTCGCCCAGTCCAGCACCGCAGGCGTGCGGTACTGATGGCGCGTGCGCTTGCCCTTGGCCTTGCTTTGGCGGGACGAGTTCGGCTGGTCGTAGAACGTGACAGCGCCCGCGAACCGCGATCCGATGGACTCACCCAGCTGCTTGCGGTCCAGCGCCGAATCCCACACCGTCCGCCATTCCTGCGACGGCGCGAGATACGGGATCTCCGCGGGCAGTTTCAGCGGAATGATGTCGACATAGTTGTCGGCGTCGGCGCTTTCGTAGCGAGGCACCGTCGGCGGCGTCGCGAACTCGAACTTGATCCCGTGGGCCGGCTTCTGGCCGAAGTTCTTCACCACCAGCTCGACGAGATGCCAGTCAGACGCGCTCGGCTCCATGTACATCGCGACATTCGGCTGCGAGAGGTCTTCGGTCTCGTGTTTGGCCGACTGGAACTGCCGCCACGCGTAGACGAGTGCGGCAATGGTGACGCAGACAGCCAGCCAGGCCGCCATCGCCGTCCACGCGCCAGGGGACAAATTCGCAATATCGCCGGCACGCTCGTCGAACCATTCCGTAATCCCCACGCGTCGTCTATACCACGGTCGGCGGCTACGGTCAGCATTCGATATGCCCGCCCCGCAAAATTTGCTGTGGCGGCAATTTCTGGTGAGTTAGTTGAGGCTGAAGTGCCTCACGAGGCTATTTGCGCAGGTTGCCCTAGGTTCACGCGGTCGCACCGGTGCGGATCATCGCGGCCAAGTCCTCGCGGTCGGAAATGTCGAGTTTGATGCATGCGCGATAGAGATGTCCTTCGACGGTGCGTATCGAGACCACCAACCGGTCGGCGATCTCCTTGTTGCTCAGTCCCGCCGCGACGAGGTTGGCGATCTCGCGCTCGCGAACGGTCAGCGGCAGCGGGTGCGCGGCCAGTTCCAGCGCAGGCGTACGGATACCGCCGCACTCCGCGGCAAGCCTGGTGGCCGCAGCGGCGGCTTCCATGCTGCGGCGACGGTCGTCGTCCGCCTCGAACGCCACCGCCGCCTGCGCTGACGCGTCGGCCGCCGACAGCAGGGCGCCGATCTGCTCGAACCGCTGCGCGGCCTCCCACAGCGCGACGGCATCTCGATCACGCAGGGCCGTCGCGTGCGCCGCGATCACCGACGCAAGCCGGCCCCCGGTGCTCGAGGCGAGCCCGACCAACCGGTCAAGGCAGGTCTGGTCGCCGAAGCGGACCGCGTCGTGCAGAGCCAGCATCTCGATGGCCGTCTGTTTGGACTCCGCCGCCAGCCGTGCCGCATCGAGCGCGAGTTCTATTGCGGCGCTGACATTTCCCTCCGCAGCGGCCAGCCAGCCCTCGGCGATCCGCAGCTGCGGGCCGAACACCGCGACGTGCTTGCCGCTGCGGGTCCGCAGCTCGGCCACCATCTTGGCGCCCGCATCCGCGCGGCCAAGCGCGCAATACGATTGCGCGAGCAGGAGCCGGGCCGGAAAGCTCCACGACGCCGCCGACTCCGACGTCAGCGCTGCGACGGTCTGTTCCATGCGGCAGACGGTGTCGGCGAATCGGCCGCGTCCGAGTTCGACGGTGCCGACGAGAACGTTGGCCATGCCCCACGCCAGGTACTGGCCCGCCGAGGTGATCCGCACGATGTCGGCGGATCGCTGTGCGGCGACGTCGAATTCGCCGCCAAGCACCAGCGCGCGCACTTCGCCGAACGCCGTCAGATAGCGCAGCAGCCCGTCGACCTTGTCGTCAACCTGGTGCCCGCGTTGCGCGACGGCCTCGACCTCCTCGCCGCGGCCCATCAGCGCCAGCGCCAACGCGCCGCCGAACACCGCCCATTCGACGGCGGCCGCGGACGCATCCGGGTTGTCGAGCACGATCTTCGACAGTTGGACCGCCTCTTCGAGCTGGTTCTCGAACAGCCGTGATGCCGAGGCGACGCCTGCGACGACCAACTTCAGGCCGGGGTGAGCGACCCTGTCGCACAGCAGGTCGAGCACGTCGTCGGCGCCCTCGGCGTCGCCCATCGACCAGTGCAGGTTGGCGATCCGCACCAAACCCCACCGCACCAGCTCGAGCTCGTTCATCTGGTTGGGGTCGAACGCGCTGAGCGTCTCCTCGGCTTCCGCGGAGTTGCCCTGCCACAGCAGCGAGCGCGCCAGCAGCTCACTGGCCACCAGGCCGCCGCCACGATTCACCGCCGCGCGCGCCAATCGTTCGCCGAGCGTCACATTGGTCAGCGCGATTGCATCCCGTGCGGCGGACACCAGCAGGTCGAGCTCGGGTGACTGATCGCTGTCGAGGGTCAACTCCGCCAGCCGAATTCGATCCGTCGGTCCTCGCAGCGGCTGATCCTGCAGCGCGCGCACCACCTCGCCGCGCAGCCGTCGCGCCGCAGCCATGCCCAGCCGCCGGCGGATGGCCTCGCCGAACAGCGGGTGGTTGAACCGCACGTCGATTGCGTTGTGTTCCTCGACGACGCGGATCAGGCCGCGGCTCTCGGCCTCCTCCACGGCCTCGGCACCGGCGATGCTGCTCAACGCATCCAGGTCGAGCGGCTCGCAGAAGGTCAGCAGACGCAGCGCGTGCAGCACGTTGTCGGGTAACTGGTCGACCCGGCTGTCCAGCAGCGAGGCCAACTCCGATGTGACCGCGGTGCGACCGCGCAGCTGCCACACCCCGCGGACCTGCCGCAGCGTGCCCGCCTCCAGCGCGCCTTCGACCAGATGCCGAACGAACAACGCATTGCCGCCCGACGACTCCCACATCAAGTCCGCCGACAAACCCTCCACCCGGCCGCCGAGCGCCGACTCGATGAGGTTCACGCACTGCTCCTTGGTGAACGGCATCAAGTGCAGGCGCTGCAGATAGCCGTCCTTCCACAGCGATGTGATCGCGTCGGGAACCGTCTCCCCGGACCGGACGGTGGCCACGATGCGCACGGAGCCGTCCAGCGCGAGCTGATGCAGCAGCGTTGCCGACAGTTGGTCAAGCAAATGCGCGTCGTCGACGCCGATCACCGAATGTCCTTCGGAGATAATCGTTTCGCGCGCCGCTGCGAGGAATGCGACCGGGTCCCGTGCTGTCGCGGTGCCCACCAAGTGCGCAAACACACCGAGTGGGATGCTGCGGGCCGACTCGGTGCCCGCGACCCACTGCACCCGCGTCGGAAGCGCCTGTGTGACCAAGCGAGCAAGCGTTGTTTTGCCAACGCCCGCGTCGCCGACCAGAACGATGCCACAGACGCCCCGTTGATCGATCAGCGCGGACTGGATGGTCGTGTATTCGTTATCCCGCTGAACGACCGGCCAATTGGCCATAACCTGCGACTTTACTCCTGCGCACCGAGCGCAGCGGATCTTTACGACCTGTGAATCAGCTGGTGTTGCAGTGCGTTTGGACTACGACGCGACCGCGGTGAGTTCGCCGGAGTCGGGCTCCGCCTTCTCCGCCTTCGCCGTCTTCGCGGCGGTTGCGGTGTCCCGTCGCGGCAGTCGCTCGGCGCGTGCCGCCCAGTCCAGATCGGACCAGACGATGTGCCACGGCAGCCTGCGCCAGTAGTCGGGATGCGCGCGCACATATACGTCCACGCTGGCATGCACGAGGGCGTCCTCGGGCACCTTGCGGAAGCGCAGCGATCGGGCGCCTTCGGCGAGTGCGTCGCGATCGGTCGGTGCGGGCGTGCGCGGCATTGCGTCGTCGCCGATGATCGCGCCCGCCTTGACCACACCGTCGAGCATCCAGTCGAGCGTGATGTCGGCAAGCGGCCAGTACGCGTTGGGCCCGCCGACGACATCGCAGTGGGCGCCGCGGAACCAGACTTCGGAGATGGAGTCGTCGTCCCGCCCGATTCGGCATTCGCCGAACGGCCCCGACCCGCCGTCGATGGCGACCGCGTGACGCCCCGACATGACGTTTCCCAACCAGTCCTCCGCGCAAAGTGACGGCGTCCCAGGCACTTTCACGGTGTCCCACAGACCGAGGAAGTGCACAGGCACGGCGATGTCGTCTCGCCCCTCCAGGGCACACGCCAGCTGGTGGATGTGCCTCCAGTCCTGCGTCGTGCGACTCTGGGCGGGTAGCGCATAGGCGGCAAGCGCGTACTCCACGACGTGGTCGGCGCGGTCGGCCATCATCCCGACCGTGCCGAGCATTCTGGCCAGCGCCCGCGCGCAGTACGCGCCGCGTCCCGCACCGAGTAGGAAGATCCGGTCCTCCGGATCCCAGTTCTCGGCGAGGAAGAAGTACGCGTCGATGACGGATTCGCGGGCGACCGCGGCGACGTCTCCGCGCCACCGGCGGGCTGCCGGGTTGAAGAGACGCGGTGAGTTCAGCGCCGCCTCGCCTGCGTCATACCAGGTGAGCTGCCGATCGTCGTCTGAGGTGTCCAGCAGCCGGAACAGCGTTTCGGCATTGGTGGCGTCACGGGGACCCGGACGACTAACTGTGCTGTCAAAGCACAAGACGACGTTCTTCATAGCAAACTCCCTGACCGCACGCCACAATGCCTAGAGACGTTGACAGTCCGAGTTTGCCAGGCGAAGCCGATGGTGTCTTGCGTATTGAACTACTCGAATTATCGGCCCTGCGTTTTCTTGAGCGAGTGGGCCTGGTCAGTGCGGATTCGGTCGTCGATGTCTCTGCTGTTGTGCCATGTCGGCGGGAAATGCGGCGCAGGCACCGACGTCAGTCCGACGCCGCACCGAGCCATTATTCGCCGTGGCGGTGATGTTTGTCGCTGTGCCCGTTGCTGGAGTGATTCAAGTGAGGCTGGATGCACTCAATTGTCACGGTACATAGCAACGGCTACGCCCAGCTGCGCTAGCCGACGGGCAGCACGACCCCCGGACTCATCGGATCGGCGTGCAACTCGACCGACTCGGGCACGGTGCCGGGCGGCACGTCGTAGGCGAGGCCGACGTCGACCTGGCCGCCGGGCGGGATGTCGACGAGCCCGCCGCCGACGTAGAACGTGGCCTCGTCGTCGATGGTGTACGCCTGACCCCCTGCGTTCAGCTTCTGGAACGTGCCGAGGAACTGACCGGGATCCGGGCTGGTGTTCTGCACGGTGAGGCGGACGACGATGAACTCGCCCTGTGCGTCCTTGGTGAGAAACTCGTTCGCCGAATCGGTGACCGTGGTGCCGCTCTCGACGCCGGTGACCGAGAACGTCAGCGGGCCGTCGACGGCACCTGCCAAGGGCGGCGGCGTCGCCGCCTCGGTTGAGGTGGCCTCGTCCGACGTCGTCGTCTCTTCGACTGTGGTCGTTGAGGTTTCGGTGGTGGGGGAGCTGAGCTGCACCGTGTCGGGTTTGTGAATGACGAACGCGTACACGGCAGCGAGGATCAACACCAGCAGCAGGCCGGCGACGGCGCCGCCGAAGCCCATGACCAGCTTGCGGTTGTCGACCGGGGCCTGCGGCTCCGTGCCTGCGGGTGGCTCGACGGCCTGCGGCTCTGGCGGCGTCGACGTGGTGGCGTCCGCATACGGGGCAGGCTCGCGCAGCGGCACCCTCGTCGTCGGCTGTTCGATGAGCGACAGCGGCGCCGGCTCGAAGGATGGCGCGGGGGTCTGCTCGGGGGTCGGGTCGGTCGTCGGCTCCGGCGACGGCGCAGGCTCGGACGCCCAATCGCTCAGCTCCGGCGGGGGCTCGGGCGTCCAGTCGCGCAGCGGCACCTTGGTGGTCGGCTGCTCGGTGACCGACAGCGGCTCGGGATCGGGTTCCGGAGCGCGATGGGAGCCGACGTGTTCCGAGCCGTGCGGCGGGGTCGGCTCGCCGAACGGCTCCTGCGCCGTCGGCGCGGCGGGCGCCTGCGCGGGGGATCGATGCTCGGTCCAGGTCCCGCCGTCCCAGTACCGGAGCCGGCCGGCCTGCTCGGGATCGGGATACCAGCCTGCGGGTGTGGGCGGTGTAGTCATCGAGTGGATCCCTCCCGTTTGGGCGCTCGTGGGCGCTCAGACACGGCAGCATCGCCGTGGTCAGAACCCTACTAAGAGATCAGCCGCCCATCAGCATTCGCCACTGATCCAAATTGCTGGCCCGGTACACGTAGTTGGTGCGGCGCACGTCGGACAGCGACGCGCTCGGCTCCATCGAATACCAATGGCCCGGATACACCGTCGGGTCGCCGGACAGCTGCGCGAGCTGCTGCAGGCTGCGGAACATCTCGTCGACGTCGCCGCCGGGGAAGTCGGTACGGCCGCAGCCCTCGAGGAACAGCGTGTCGCCCGCCACCAGCCTGCCGTCGAGCAGGAAGCACTGGCTGCCTGGCGTGTGACCCGGCGTGTGCAGCAGCTCGATCTCGACGTCGCCGACGTTGACCTTGTCACCGTGCTCGTGTGCGGTCAGGTCGCTGCGGGGAATGTCGGTGATCCGCGAAACCCATTCCGCCTCAAGGCTGTTCACGTGTACGGGGACGCTCTTGCGCTCCAGCAGCTCGGCGAGGCCCTTGAGCTCGAAGCCCATCATCGAACCGCCGACGTGGTCGGGGTGGTGGTGGGTGACCAGCACGCCGGACAGCTTCATGCCGTCTGACTCGATGATGTCGACGAGGTCGTTGGCGGCATACGCCGGGTCGACGACGAGTGTGTCGCCGGTCTCGCGGTCGCCGATCAGATAGGAGAAGTTCCGCATCTGCTCGGCGATCACGTCGCCCTGCGCGAAGTCGCGGCCCGACAGCAGCTGCCGAAAGTAGAGGCGTTCCGTCACAGTCCCAGCCTAGGCAGCGCTAATCCTCTTTGTGCAGCCGCACCATGCGGGTCGTGCTGCTCTCGTCGAGGTCGGCGACGTCGCTGCGCGAGCGCAGGAAGTCGCTGAACGAGCGGAACCCCAGCGACTTCTCGGAGAACGACGGGTCCATCCGCTTCATCTGCGCCTTGACTGCCGAATTGTGCAGCCAGTCGGCGTCGTCCTTCTCGTGTCCGATGCGCAGCGCCCGCTCCAGCAGCCCCGTCGCCGCGGCCTGCGTGTCCGCGGCGTCGGGCTCGGGCTCTTCGTCGGGCTCCTTCGACCTCGCCGTGCGCTTGGTGGCCTTCTTCGCGGGCGCGGGCGTGACGGTCGGAATGCCGGGCAGCGCGTCGTAGGTGACGAACTCATCGCAGGCCGACGCCAGCGACCGGCTGCTCGCGCCCGCCACGCCGATGCCGACGACATAGCGGCCCAGCCGCTTACACCGCTGCGCGAGGGCGATGTAGTCGGAGTCGCCGCCGACGATCACCACGTGGGTGAGGTCCGGCAGCCGGAACATGTCCTCGACGGCGTCGACGGCGAGCCGGATGTCGGCGCCGTTCTTGCCGTAGGCGGCCGCAGGGAACAGCTGGACGAGGTCGACCGCCCGGCCGACGAGCTGCCCCTGGTACTTGGCGTTCAGGTCGGCCGACCAGTCGGCGTAGGCCCGCGTCAGCACCAGCGTCCCGAACGACGAGGCGAAATCGATGATGGCGCCGAGGTCGACGGTGGCCTTCGTCAGCTTGTCGTCCTCGAGGCCGCGCGCCTTGTCCTTCTGGAACGAGTTGCGCCCGTGCACCTGGTCATAGCGGGAGATCACGATGTTGTCGAAATCGAGGTAGACCGCCACCCGTGGGGTGTCGCCCGCTGTCACCGACTCCGGCATGGGTCTGGTCTACCACAGCGGTGAGGCGCCAACCCTCGTTCGCAAACCGATTCGTTATTGCTCCAGCGCTCACAGACCTGGGTTAGTGTCCGATTGCGGTGCTCTGCTAATTAGCTCACAGAAAGGTCGCAACTCGTGACCACACCTGCAGGCTGGTATCCGGACCCCGACGGATCGGGCGGCCAACGCTATTTCGACGGCCAGTCCTGGACCGCCCACCGAGCTGCAGGCCCAGCCGTCGAGGCGCCGCCGCTGGACGCGGTTGCCGCCGCGCCGCGGACGTCGGGGCCGAACGGGAAGGTCATCGCGGGCGTGATCGCAGCGGTCGTCGTGCTCGTCATCGTCGGCGCCGCCGCCATCGTGATGACACTCAAGACCGATGTGGGTGAGTCGACGGTCACCCACAAGCCGTCCGACGCCTCGGCCCAGACGTCCGTCCTCCCCTCCGAGTCTGAGGCCGGCGTCGAGGCGCCGACGCTGGAGAACCAGGCCTCGAGCGTGGGCCAGCCGGTCCGCGACGGCAACTTCGAGTTCGTGGTTACCGGTATCGACCGGGCGCCCCTCGTCGCCGACCCGGAGTTCCCCGATCTGCAGAAGGCGGCCGCGGGCGAGTACGTCCTCGTCAAGATGAAGGTCACCAACGTCGGCACCGACCCGCAGACGTTCTTCGCATCGTTCAACACGCTCTCCGACGGCACCACCGAGTTCGCGTCCGACGACGAAGCGTGGATCTATCTCGGCAACACCCTTGCCGACCTCAACCCGGGCGATTCGATCGACACCGCGGTGGTCTTCGACGTGCCGGTCGGCACCGATCCGGAGTCCATCGAGCTTCACGACGGGCCGTTCTCGGAAGGCGTAACCGTCGGGCTCTAAGCGGTTTGGAGACCTAAACGCCGAGAATGTACCCTCTTTAAGGCCCACGGGCGTGACTGCGTGGGGTCAGGCCCCCTTAGCTCAGTCGGTAGAGCGTTTCCATGGTAAGGAAAAGGTCAACGGTTCGATTCCGTTAGGGGGCTCGATGGACAAGGGGCGAGCGCAGCGACGGGACAATTCCCGAATGCCGGCGGCGCCCGACCAGGCGATGTAGCTCAGTCGGTTAGAGCGAACGACTCATAATCGTTAGGTCGCCGGTTCGAGTCCGGCCATCGCTACAAGGCAACAACGAGAACGCGTGAAAGAGGGCAGCTGACATGGCGTCCAGTACCGACGTACGGCCGAAGATCACCCTGGCCTGCGAGGTGTGCAAACACCGCAACTACATCACCAAGAAGAACCGACGCAACGACCCCGATCGGCTCGAGATCAAGAAGTTCTGCCCTAACTGCGGCAAGCACCAGGCGCACAAAGAGTCGCGCTGACCGCCAACGCTTTTGGGTTTGCTGAAGGACTTAGGTAGGTTCACTAGCCGTGTCGTTGTCTACGAAACTGATCGGGCTGCACTACAGGCATCCCGAGCATTACGTGGTGGGTCGGGAGAAGATTCGCGAGTACGCTGTCGCCGTCAAGAACGACGACTCCGCCTTCCAAGACGAGAAGGCGGCCGCCGAACTCGGCTACGACGCGCTCCTGGCCCCGCTGACGTTCATCTCGGTGTTCGGTTACCAGGCCCAGCTCGCGATGTTCAAGCACAATAACGTCGCGATCGCGGACGAGAAGATCGTCCAGGTCGATCAGGAGCTAAAATTCCTGAGGCCGATCAAGGCGGGCGACAAGCTCCATTGCGATGTCTATGTGCACTCGATCCGGCAGTCATTCGGCGCGGACATCATCGTGACCAAGAACATCATCACGAACGACGATGGCGACTTGGTACAGGAGACCTACACGACCCTGGCGGGCCGTTCAGGTGACGACGGGGAAGGTGGCTTCAACGATGGCACTGCGTGAGTTCGATTCGGTGAAGGTGGGTGACCAGCTTCCCGAGAAGGTCATTGCGCTGACGCGGCAGGACCTGGTGAACTACGCGGGCGTCTCGGGTGACCTCAACCCGATCCACTGGGACGACGACATCGCCAAGCAGGTCGGCCTGGACACCGCGATCGCCCACGGCATGCTGACCATGGGTCTTGGCGGCGGATACGTCACATCCTGGGTCGGCGACCCTGCCGCGGTCACCGAGTACAACGTCCGCTTCACGGCTGTTGTACCGGTGCCCAACGATGGCGTCGGCGCTGAGATCGTATTCAATGGCCGGGTGAAATCCGTTGATCCCGAATCCAAGTCAGTGACCATCGCGCTGTCAGCGACATCCGGCGGCAAGAAGATCTTCGGCCGGGCCGTCGCGTCAGCGAAGCTGGCGTAACGGATGGCGATCAAGACAAACGTTCTGGGGATGGTCTACAAGCACCCCGACTACTTCGTGATCGGCCGCGAGAAGATCCGCGAGTATGCCGGCGCCATCAAGTCCGACGACCCGGCCCACTTCGACGAGGGTGCCGCCGCAGACCTCGGCTACCAGGCGCTGGTGGCGCCCCCGACCTTCATCTCGACGCTGGCGCTGATCATGCAGCGCGACTTCTTCCGCAAGGTCGACACCGGTTTCGAGACCATGCAGATCGTGCAGGTGGACCAGAAGTTCCTCTATCACAAGCCGATGCTGGCCGGCGACAAGGTCTGGGGCCAGATGGAGGTCATCTCCGTCAACGAACGGTTCGGCGCGGACATCGTCCAGACCAGGAACCTGGCCCTCGACGAGAACGGGGATCTGTACCTGGAAGCCTTCACGACGCTGATGGGCCACGAGGGCGACAACTCGGTTTCGCTGAAGTACGACCTGGAAACCGGCCAGGTCGTGCGGACGGCGGCCGATCCGGCCACGGCCGATCCGGAGCCGGCTGCCAACGGCGAAGCAAAGCCGGATTAGTAACTCAGACCTGGCCCGATGTACACTCGGACCTCGGGATTTTCCCAATCATGCGCGCTGTCCGTCGGTTTCTGATCGGCCGATCGGGGAGCGCGCAAATTGTGTGAGTCTCGGACGGGATTGATGGCCTGCCAGCAGTGCCGTCCGCTGAAGGGGCGTAGCTCAACTGGCAGAGCAGCGGTCTCCAAAACCGCAGGTTGCAGGTTCAAGTCCTGTCGCCCCTGCTCAACTGAATACTCGACACAGTGTGGACACTGGAAGGTGACCAACACACACCAGACGAAAGGCATGCGGTGAGCGACGAGCCCGAAGGCACCGGCGCCGTATCGACGCAGCCGGCGCGACCCACCGGCAAGCGGTCGCGGCGCGGCAGTGCCGACGACGCCGACACCTCCACCGGCGCCACGGAAGCCGTCGCGCTCGAGGACGTCGGTAAGAGCAAGAAGAAGACCAAGAAGGCCGCCAAGGGGCCGCGTCGCAACCCGATCGCGTACGTCATCAACTACCTGCGCGAAGTCATCGGCGAGCTGCGCAAGGTCATCTGGCCGAACCGCAAGCAGATGGTCACCTACACCATGGTGGTGCTGGTCTTCCTGGCGTTCATGGTGACGCTGATCGGACTGGTGGACCTGGGCGTGGCCAAGGCCGTCATGATGGTGTTCGGCTGATCTGAGATATTGAGAGGACTGACAAGTGACTAGCTTCGACGGCGATACGGCCGCGAGCGTGTCCGACGCGCTCGCTGAAGCCGCGGACCCGGCGACCGTGATCGCAGACGAGGCCGCCGAGTCTCTCGAGGAGACCACCGCGGCCGAGGCCGTCGAGGGTGCGCCGCTCGACTCCGACGAGCCGGCTGCAGAGGTAGCTGAGCCGGCTGCAGAAGAGGACGAAGAGGAAGATCCTGCCGTCGCGCTCAAGAAGGAGCTGCGTCTGCGGCCCGGCGACTGGTACGTCATCCACTCCTACGCCGGCTACGAGAACAAGGTGAAGGCCAACCTCGAGACCCGCGTGCAGAACCTCGACGTCGGCGACTACATCTTCCAGGTCGAGGTGCCCACCGAAGAGGTCACCGAGATCAAGAACGGCCAGCGCAAGCAGGTCAACCGCAAGGTGCTGCCGGGCTACATCCTGGTCCGCATGGAACTCAACGACGAGTCGTGGGGCGCGGTGCGCAACACCCCCGGCGTCACCGGCTTCGTCGGTGCGACGTCGCGGCCGTCGCCATTGACGCTGGACGACGTCGTCAAGTTCCTGCTGCCGCAGGGCCAGCCCAAGAAGGTCGCCAAGAGCACTTCCGGTGCGGCCTCCTCCGAGGCGAGCCTGGAACGGGCGCCCATCGAGGTCGATTTCACGGTCGGCGAGTCGGTCACCGTCATGGATGGCCCGTTCGCGACGCTGCCCGCGTCGATCAGCGAGGTCAACGCCGAACAACAGAAGCTCAAGGTGCTCGTGTCCATCTTCGGCCGCGAGACACCCGTCGAACTGACCTTCAACCAGGTCGCCAAGATCTAGCGATTTCGGCGTGAAAAGTATCGCTGGGCGATAGAAATCACGCCGAAATCGCAAAAGGAACGAGAGAGGAACACGCACCACCATGGCTCCGAAGAAGAAAGTCATCGGGCTGATCAAGCTGCAGATCCAGGCCGGGCAGGCCAACCCCGCCCCGCCGGTCGGCCCCGCGCTCGGCCAGCACGGCGTCAACATCATGGAGTTCTGCAAGGCGTACAACGCCGCGACGGAGAACCAGCGCGGCAACGTCATCCCCGTGGAGATCACCGTCTACGAGGACCGCAGCTTCACCTTCAACCTCAAGACCCCGCCCGCGGCCAAGCTGTTGCTGAAAGCCGCAGGCGTGCAGAAGGGGTCCGGCACGCCGCACACCACCAAGGTCGCCAAGGTGACCTGGGATCAGGTGCGCGAGATCGCCGAGACCAAGAAGGAAGACTTGAACGCGAACGACATCGACGCCGCGTCCAAGATCATCGCCGGCACCGCCCGGTCGATGGGGATCACCGTCGAGTAGTTCGACGCGATCTGAGTGGGAGGGCCAGCTGCGGCCCGACTAACCACACCTTTCGATTAGGAGAGACGAATGAGCAAGAACAGCAAGGCATACCGCGAAGCCGCCGAGAAGATCGACCGGGAGCGGCTGTACAGCCCTCTGGAGGCCGCGAAGCTGGCCAAGGAGACGTCGTCGAAGAAGCAGGACGCGACCGTCGAGGTCGCCATCCGGCTCGGCGTCGACCCGCGCAAGGCCGACCAGCTGGTGCGCGGCACCGTCAACCTGCCGCACGGCACCGGTAAGACGGCCCGCGTCGCGGTGTTCGCCGTCGGCGACAAGGCCGAAGAGGCCACAGCCGCAGGCGCCGACATCGTCGGCAGCGACGACCTGATCGAGAAGATCCAGGGCGGCTTCCTGGATTTCGACGCCGCGATCGCGACCCCGGATCAGATGGCCAAGGTCGGTCGCATCGCCCGCGTTCTCGGCCCGCGCGGCCTGATGCCGAACCCGAAGACCGGCACCGTCACCCCCGACGTCGCCAAGGCCGTCAACGACATCAAGGGCGGCAAGATCAACTTCCGCGTCGACAAGCAGGCCAACCTGCACTTCGTCATCGGCAAGGCATCCTTCGACGAGAAGGCGCTTGCCGAGAACTACGGCGCCGCGCTCGACGAGATCCTGCGCGCCAAGCCGTCGTCGTCGAAGGGGCGCTACCTGAAGAAGGTCGTCGTCTCGACGACCACCGGCCCCGGCATCCCCGTCGACCCGGCGGTCACCCGTAACTTCGCCGAGGCCTGATCCCGTCGTAGTGCGCACGCTCGCAACGGTTTTCGTCGCGCTGACGATGCCCGTTGCCTGCGCGCCGATTGCGTGTGCGGAGCCCGCGACGGCTGAGGCGGCCGGCTTCGTCGACATTCGCAGCGTCATCCCCGACGCCGTCGTCGACCTGCGCTATGCAACGGCGGACAACTTCGTCGGCAAGCCGTTGTATCCGCCGGACGCGCGCTGCCTCGTGGACGAGTCGCTGGCGCCGGGCCTGGCGAAGGCCGCCGAGGTGTTCCGGGCCCGCGGGGCCAAGCTGGTGTTCTGGGACTGCTACCGCCCGCATGCGGTGCAGGAGGAGCTGTTCGAGGCGGTGCCCGACTCGAACTGGGTGGCGCGACCAGGGACGTCGGCGCGCAGCCACGAGTCGGGTCGGTCGGTCGACGTGACGCTGGCCGACGGCCACTACGGGTGGTTGATCGACATGGGCACCGGCTTCGACGACTTCTCCGCCAAGGCAAAGGCTTTCGTCACCGTCGGGGTCACCGCACAACAGCAGGACAACCGGAAGTGGCTGCGCGACGGCATGGCTGCAGGTGGTCTCACCGTGTACTCCGGCGAGTGGTGGCACTTCGACGGCCCCGGCGCCGACGTGGGTCAGCCGATCCTCGACGTCCCGCTTTCCTAGCGCGAGCAGACGCTAACGCCCCACTTCTCCTGGGACTTTGCGGGCATTAGCGTCTGCTCGGCAGGTCAAGGCGAACACTCCGTGATGCGGCGGGCCAGGAAGACCCTGGCCGGGTCGGAACCCGCATGGGCCAACGCCGTCTCGTACCAGTTCAGCGCCTCGCGCCTGCGGCCTGCCCGCCGCAGCAGGTCGGCCCGGATCGACGGCACCGTGCTCGACCGCGCGAGCCGCGGATCGTCGGCCACACCGTCGATTGCGGCGAGACCGGCCGGGAAGCCATCGCGAAACCCGATGGCCAGCGCCCGATTGGCCCGTACTACGGGTGAGTCGGCTATCTGCAGGAGTTGGTCGTATGCCGCGCAGATCGTTGCCCAGTCAGTCTGTTCCCAGCTGGGCGCCGTCGCATGGATCGCTGCGATCACCGCCTGCGGCAGATACGGCCCCGCAGCGCCCGCGGCCAGCTGCAGGCGCTGCAATCCGGTGGCGATCCTGCCGCGGTCCCATCGACGACGGTCCTGCTCGTCGAGCGGAACCAGTGCGCCATCGCCGTCCACTCGGGTAATTCGCCGCGAATCGTGCAGCAGGACAAGGGCGGCGAGCGCATGCGCGTCAAGCGAGTCGGGCATCAGCGTGCACAACTCACCTGCGAGCCGAACGCCTTCGTCACACAGCTCGTCGCGGATCGCCGACGGCCCTGCCGTCGACCAGTAGCCTTCGGTGAACACCGAGTAGATGCAGCCCAGTACATGCGGAGTGCGTTCCGGCAACAGCTCGCTGGGCGGCACCCGCAAGGGGATGTTCGCATGCCGAATCTTGCCTTTGGCTCTCGTAATTCGTTGTCCCACGGCCGACTCGGACTGAAGCAGTGCCCTGGCGATCTCGGCGACCGTAAGCCCGGAGATCAGCCGCAGGGTCAGCGCCAGCTGGGAAGCCCGGTCCAGCGCCGGATGCGCGCAGGTGAACATCATCCGAAGCTCGTCGTCGCGGACCTGATGCGGAATGCCCGCGCGGTCGGTGCGGGCGCGAATGTCGTCCACCACGGCAGCCAACTCCTTACCCGCCCGGGCCGACTCACGACGCAGCCGGTCCAGCGCGCGATTGCGTGCGACTCTCACGACCCATGCACCGGGATTCTCCGGCACACCGTCGCGGGGCCACGCGCGCAACGCTTCGGCGAACGCCTCCTGGACAGCGTCCTCGGCGACGGTCAGGTCACCCGACCAGCGCGCCAGCGCCGCAACGGCAGGCCCCCACTCTCGCCGAAAAACGCTGTCCAGATTGGCCATTGATGTGTCAGAGTCCGGATACGCCGGCCAGCCGCCGCAGCTCCACCGTCGTCGCAGGAATCATCGACGCCACCTTGATCGCCTCGTCGCGGTCGGCGGCGTTGATGTAGTAGAACCCGTTGGCCACTTCGGCGCCCTCGGCGTAGGGCCCGTCCGTCAACAGCACCTCGCCGTCGCGCACCCGCACCGTCGTGGCGGTCGTCGGCGGGTGCAGCGGGGCGCCGCCCACCGCGCGGTCACCGGCGAGCTTGCCGAACTCCATGTGCGCCTTGATGCCCTCGTCCCAGCGCGGAGTCCCCGGCTCGACGGTCGTTGCCGGCGGCTCGAGAAGCAGCGCCAGCCAGCTCTCACTGGTCAGTGGTGCACGCGCCGGGGAGAACTGGACCATCGGCCACACCTCAACCCCGCCGTACTTCGCGGCCGGGATGTCTCGGGCCAGGGACAACGCCTCATCGAGGTTCTCTGCCTCGAAGACGTAGTAGCCGCCCGCCACCTCGGCGCCCTCCGCGAACGGGCCGTCGGTGACGACCGGTGCGTCCGGGCCGCCGGTGATCCGCACGCCGGTCGCCTGCGGTTGCAACGCATCGCCCGCACGAATCGCCGGCGCGGCTTTTGCATGGAAGTTCTGATAGGCCGTCATCTCGGCGACGCCCTCTTCGGGCGTGAGATCGCGTTCGGGGCTGATCAGCAGGGCGAAGTAGTGCATCTTCGAAACCTTCCGCGTGAGGAGCAGAACCCTGTGTTCCACTCTCTACCCGTCCGACGAACCGGATGCCGAGAATCCGACAACGACTAACTGCTTTGAGTCGGCGCGCTCACGGCACACGCACCTGTCTGTCTGGGTAGGGTCGACGAAGACTCGTCAGAAGTCGCACGACAGGTTTCAGTGGTGCTGCAGGTCGGGGAAATGAGGCATCAGATGGTCGGGCACGACAACGCTGGGCACATTCGCAGCCGTCGTCGTCGGAAGGTCTGGCCGAGTCGCAAGCCCCTGCCCTGTGAGAGGGTTATCTGCCACACAAATATGGCAGAACGTCTCATTGTTCCGATCTAAGCTGACTTAGGGTAACGGATGTGACGAATGTGAAAGCCGTGGCCACATTTTCGCTGATCGGAACGCCTAAAGGAGGAATGAATTGAATCCCGAGGTCCGCGCCGATTCACGGCTTGAGCACGGCATCTCTTAGACTACGCTTATGGATAGTGCTTCCGTGGGTGGCGCACCGGGTCGGGGAGTAGGGCCGGCCACCGAGCCCTACTTGGACGAGAACGGTCACATCGCGCTGCCAGAGGGCACGAACCTGTCCGCGCTGCTCGAGAAGAACATCACCGACTTCGCCTCCGCGCTCGCCTACCGCTACGTCGATTACAGCCAGGATCCCGATGGAAAGGCGCTCGAGCTCACCTGGGAGCAGGTGGGCACGCGCTCGCGGGCCATCGCCGCCCGCCTCCAGCAGGTGACGTCAAGGGGTGACCGCGTCGCGATCCTTGCGCCGCAGGGCCTCGACTACGTGACCAGCTTCTTCGGCTCCATCCAGGCCGCGAACATCGCGGTGCCCCTTTTCGCGCCCGAGCTGCCCGGCCACGCCGAACGACTCGACGCCGTCCTCACCGATGCCCAGCCCGCCGTCGTGCTGACGACGACCGCGGTGGGCGACGCCGTGCAGAAGTTCGTGCGGCTGATGCCGCGCGAGAAGCGGCCCCGCATCATCGCGGTGGACGCCATCCCCGACTCCGTGGGGTCGACGTACGCGCCTGTGACGCTTCTCAACGACGAGGTTGCCTACCTCCAGTACACGTCCGGTTCTACGCGCACCCCGACCGGCGTGGAGATCACCCACCGCGCCGCGGGCACCAACCTGCTGCAGATGGTGCTCTCCATCGGCCTGGAAGGCGCCGCCGACGAGATCAACGGCGTCAGCTGGCTACCGCTGTACCACGACATGGGGCTGATGATGATCGGCTTCCCGATCCTCTACGGCGGACACCTCACCTTCATGTCGCCGATGGCATTCGTTCGCAGACCGCTGCGCTGGATCCAGGTGCTCTCCGACGAGTCGAAGAACTGCCACATCGTCTCTCCCGCACCAAACTTCGCGTTCGATCTGGTCGCGCAGCGGGGAATGCCTGGTGATACGCCCGTCGACCTGAGCAAAGTGGTGCTCATCAACGGCTCGGAACCGGTGAACCTCGAGTCGATCCTCAAATTCACCGAGGCGTTCCTGCCGTACGGCCTCACCAAGACCGCCGTCCGGCCGTCGTACGGGATGGCTGAAGCGGCGCTTTTCGTGTCGTCGATCCTGCCCTACACCGAGCCGACCGCCGTATACGTCGATCGCGAGGAGCTGGGGCGCGGGCGGATTGTTCGCGTCGAGCCCGACGCGCCCAACGCGCTCGCGCAGGTGTCGTGCGGCGAGGTCGCGGTCAGCCAGTGGGCGGCCATCGTCGACCCCGACACCGGCGCCGAGCTACCCGACGAGCGCGTCGGCGAGATCTGGCTGCACGGCGACAACATCGGCCGCGGCTACTGGGCGCGCCCGGAGGAGACCGAATACACCTTCGTGAACAAGCTGCAATCCCGGCTGGACACCGGCGGCCATGCCGACGGCACCGCCCCCGATGCGACGTGGCTGCGCACCGGCGACCTGGGCTGCTACATCGACGGCGACCTGTACGTCACCGGTCGCATCAAGGACATGGTCATCGTCGACGGCCGCAACCACTACCCGCAGGACATCGAGGCTACGGTCGCCGAAGCATCCGACGGGATACGGCACGGTTTCGTCGCGGCGTTCTCGGTCCCGTCGCGAGAACTTCCCGACGGCTCGCCCACCGATACCAGCGAGAAGCTGGTCATCGTCGCCGAGCGGGGGCCGGGTGCCGGTCGGGCGGACCCACAGCCGATCGTCGACGCCGTCCGTCGGGCAGTGTCACGCAAGCATGCCGTCAACGTCTACGACGTTCGGCTCGTCGCCGCAGGCGTCATCCCGCGCACCACGAGTGGCAAGCTGGCGCGGCGCGCGTGCCGCGCGGAGTACATCGACGGGACGCTGAGCACCCGCTAGTAGCTGCGCGTGGGCAGAAAGATCAGGCGGCCGCGCCGGGCTTCAGGTACGTGACGAGGTTGCAGTCGAGCATCTCGTCGGTGAAGTAGTGCTGGCAGCCGCGCAGGTACCTCATGTACCTGTCGTAGACCTCTTCTGTGGTCACCGCGAGGACTTCGTCCTTCCTGGCTTCCAGCGTGTCGGCCCACGTGCACAGGGTCCTGACGTAATGTTCCTGCAGCGAAAGAACCTCGGGCACAACGAATCCCGCCGTCTCGCCATGCTCCACCATCATCTTGGCAGTCGGGATGCGGCCACCGGGGAAGATCTCGGTGACGATGAACTTGATGAACCGGGCCACGTCGAACGTCAACTTCTTCCCGCGTGCCAGGTAGTCCTCGGGGCGGAACGCGGTGCTGCTCTGGATCGTCATCCGCCCGTCGTCGGGCATGATGTTGAAGGCGTTCTTGAAGAAGTCCTCATAGCGCTCGAATCCGAAGTGCTCGAACGCCTCGATGGACACGATTCGGTCGACGGGATCGCTGAACTGCTCCCAGCCGCGCAGTAAGACCTGATGCGACCGGTCTGTCTCGACCGCGTCGAGCAGCGCCGTGGTGTGGGCGTGCTGGTTCTTGGACAGCGTCAAACCGATGACGTTGACGTCGTATTTCTCCAGCGCCCGCTTCATCGTGGCGCCCCAGCCGCAGCCGATGTCGAGCAGCGTCATACCCGGCTTGAGATCGAGCTTGTCGAGGTTGAGGTCGATCTTGGCGATCTGCGCCTCTTCCAGCGTCATGTCGTCGCGTTCGAAGTACGCGCAGCTGTAGGTACGGGTCGGGTCCTGGAACAGCCCGAAGAAATCGTCGGACAGATCGTAGTGAGCCTGGATTTCTTCGAAATGTGGCTTCAACGGATCTCTTGCCTTAACGGACATGTCCGTCAACTCGCCTCCCGGTTATTTGGTCAGAATCCTGGCACGCCGGAATTCCGACTTGTCCGGCACCATACTCGGCCTCACTCCCCTCTTGCCGCTTCTCAGGTGCCTGTTGGTGGATCAATTGAATTACTTCTCCAGCGTGAACTGGTTGATATCGACATATCCCGTGCGGAAGCCATCGGCGGTTCCCCTGAGGAACTTCATGTACCTCTCGTACACCTCTTCGGACTGTATCGCGATCGCCTCGTCCTTGCGGGACTCCAGCACGTTGGCCCACATGTCGAGGGTCTTGGCGAAGTCGGGCTGCAGCGACTGGATCCGGGTCACCTTGAAGCCCGCCTTTGTCGAATGTTCCTCGACTTTTTCGATCGACGGCAAACGTCCGCCGGGGAAAATCTCGGTCAGGACGAACTTGATGAATCGGGCGAACGAGAAGGTGAGCGGGACACCCTTGTCCTTCATCTCCTGGGGGGTCAGCCCGCAGATCGAGTGCACCATCATCACGCCGTCGTCGGGCATCAGGTCGTAGGCAAACTTGAAGAAGTCGTCGTAGCGCTCGAATCCGAAGTGCTCGAGGGCCTCGATCATGACGATCCGGTCGACGGGCTCCTTGACCTCCGCCCAGTCCTGTAGCAAAACCTTGTAGGACCGTTCGGTGTCGACGCCTGCGAGCACGTTCTGGCAGTACTCGTGCTGATTCTTGGAGAGCGTCACGCCGATGACGTTGACGTCGTATTTCTCCAGCGCCCGCTTCATCATCGAGCCCCAGCCGCAGCCGACGTCGAGCAGCGTCATGCCGGGCTCGAGCCCCAGCTTGCCGAGGCTCAGATCGAGCTTGGCGATCTGAGCCTCTTCCATCGTCATGTCTTCACGGGGGAAGTACGCGCAGCTGTAGGTGACCGTCGGGTCGGTGAACAGCTGGAAGAACTCGTTGGAGAGGTCGTAGTGCGCGCGCACCTCGTCGACGCTCTGCCGCTTCTTCGTGGTGGCTGCCGTTTTGTCGGCCATTTACTTCTCCAGGGTGAACTGATTGACGTCGATGTAGCCGACCCGGAATCCGTCCGCGCAGCCCGTCAGGTACCTCATGTACCGCTCGTAGACCTCTTCGGACTGGATGGCGATCGCCTCATCCTTCTTGGCAGCCAGATTCGCGGCCCAGATGTCCAGCGTGCGGGCGTAGTGGGGCTGCAGCGACTGGCGGCGCGTCAGCGTGAAGCCGGCCTTGCCGCTGTGGTCGGTGACCTTCTCGATCGACGGCAACCGGCCGCCGGGAAAGATCTCGGTGATCATGAACTTCACGAAGCGGGCGAAGTTGAAGGTCAGCGGCATGCCACGCTCGACCATCTGCGGGCCGGTGAGCGCCGTGATCGTGTGCAGCAGCATCACGCCGTCGTCGGGCATCGAGTTGTAGGCGAACTTGAAGAAGTCGTCATAGCGGTCGAAGCCGAAGTGCTCGAAGGCGCCGATCGACACGATTCGGTCGACGGGCTCGTCGAACTCCTCCCACCCCTTCAGCAGGACCCGCTTGGTCCGTGGGCTGTCCGACTCTTCGAAGACCTGCTCGACACGGGCGGCCTGGTTCTTCGACAGCGTCAGGCCGACGACGTTGACGTCGTAGCGCTCGATCGCCCGCATCATGGTCGATCCCCACCCGCAGCCGACGTCGAGCAGCGTCATCCCGGGCTCCAGCCCCAGCTTGCCCAGCGCCAGGTCGACCTTGGCCTGCTGCGCCTCTTCCAGCGTCATGTCGTCGCGTTCGAAGTACGCGCAGCTGTACGTCCGCGACGGGTCCAGGAACAGCGCGAAGAAGTCGTCGGACAGGTCGTAGTGGGCCTGCACGTCCTCGAAGTGCGGTTTCAGCTGCTTGGACATGACGGACGGGCCTTTCTCGACTTAAAGCGCGCACGGTGGAAAGTGCCTGAGGCTCCCCCCGGAGTGCGCCCTGATTCTCCGCGGATGATATCCGAACCGTCGGTAAGCGCCCTAATCGCAAGGCGGGCCATCGTGAGCGGCCCGGGCCCTCTATTTCTCCAGCGTGTACTGGCAGACGTCGAGGTGCTTGCTGCGGAAGTAGCCTGCGCAGCCGACCAGGTACTTGTCGAACCGGTCGTAGGCTTCCTGGCCCTGGATCTCGATGGCCCTGTCCTTGTTGGCGTGCAGGTTGGCCGCCCAGTCGTCGAGAGTCCTCGCGTAGTAGGGCTGCAGCGACTGCACGCGGGTCAGGTTGAAGCCGTGGTTCGGCACCATCTCCTCGATCATCTGCTGCGAGGGCAGCTGTCCGCCCGGAAAGATCTCGGTGACGATGAACTTGATGAAGCGGGCGATCTCGAACGTCAGAGGGATGCCGCGACGCTTCATTTCGTCGGGGTGCAGCGAGCTGATGGTATGCAGCAGCAGGACGCCGTCATCCGGCATCGCGTCATAGGTCATGTCGAAGAACGCGGGGTACTTGTCGTGGCGGAAGTGCTCGAAGGCGCCGATCGACACGATGCGGTCCACCTTGTCGGTGAACTCCTCCCAGCCCTGCAGCCGGACCTCCCAGTTGCCGTGCTTACCGTGCGGCTTGACCTGCGAGAGCCGCCTCTCGGCGGCGACCTGCTGCGTCTTGCTCAGGGTGAGGCCGATGACGTTGACGTCGTAGTTCTCCAGCGCACGCTGCATGCCCGCGCCCCAGCCGCAGCCGACGTCGAGCAGCGTCATTCCCGGCTCGAGTCCAAGCTTGCCCTGCGCCAGGTCGAACTTGGCGATCTGTGCTTGGTCGCACGTGTAATCGTCCTCTTTGTAGTAACCGCAGGTGTAACCCATGGTCGGGCCGAGGAACAGTTCGTAGAACTCATCCGAGATATCGTAAATGGATTGCAGCAGTTCGTAATCGGGCTTCAACTTAGGCATAACGTCCTGGGCGTTCTCGTGTGAACCGGGCGGGGTTTGTGTATCGCAACAATACCAGTTTGCTAATTAGCTTCCGAGAAGGTCAGTTTCAACTCGCCGACGATGTCGCCCCACAGCTGCTCGGGCAGATCGTGGGCCATGCCGTCGATCAACACCAGCCGCGCGTGCCTGATGGCACGGGCGATGGCGCGTCCGCCAAACGGCCGCATCAGCCGGTCGGCCTTGCCGTGGATCACCACGGTCGGCGCGGTGATCTTTCGGTCGTAGTGCAGCAAGCTGCCGCTGCCGAGCACCGCGGCGAAATGGCGGGCGATGCCCGCGGGGTAGTAGGCACGCTGATAGCTCTCGATGGCGTCGGCCCGCAGCTTCTCCTCCGGCCGCGGGTAACCCGGGCTGCCGATGATCTTGCTGACCCGCACCGCGTTGGCGACGATCGCATCCTGGGTGGAGTCCGCGGGCCGCTGCAGAAGGGCGCGCAGCTGCTGGGGCCCTGGCGGCGGCAGCAGCGGCTGGTTGTTGCTCGAGAAGATGACGCCGAGCGTCAAGGTGTGCTGGGGGAAGCTGGCGGCGAAGATCTGGGCGATCATGCCGCCCATCGACGCGCCGACGATGTGCGCGCGGTCGATGTCGAGGTGGTTAAGCAGCGCGGCGGCGTCGTCGGCGAGATCCTCCAGTGTGTACACCGCCGGGCTGGGCCTGCCGAGGAACGAACGGACCATCCGCGGCAGCAGCTTCGCTCCGGTGTGGCGGCCGGTCACCTTGCTCGACAGGCCGACGTCGCGGTTGTCGTACCGGATGACGCGCAGCCCCTGGTCGACGAGCTTCTCGCAGAAACCCTTGCGCCACAACAATAATTGCGCGCCGAGACCCATGATGAGCAACACCGGGGGATGGTTCTCGTCGCCCATGTCCTCGTAGTAGATCTCGATCGGGTTGTCCGGGTCTCCGGACTTGGCCGTCCCGGTGCGCATCTCCATTTAGGCGTCGACCTGATTCTTCTCGGGGTCCTGCTCGGGATCCTCGTACTCGCGGCTGACCTCGACCATGAAGTTGGCGAAGTAGCCGGTCAGCTGCGGATCGCTCATCATCTGCCAGCGCGGCGCCAGCAGCTTCATGTAGCGCTCGACGTAGAGGAACTGCTTGCCGATGAGCACCAGCTCGCGGGGCAGCTTGACGTCGTAGGCGTCGGCCAGCGTGGAGAGCTGCTTGCCGATCTCGGCATAGGACATGTCGCCGAGGTTCTGCATGGTCAGCGGGGTGGCGAACTTCTCGAGGTCCCGTGCGGCCTCGGCTTCGGGCTTGACGGTGCCGACGGCGCCCATCAGCACGACGATCTTGCCCGCCGCGGCGTGATCCTTCTTGACCAGCAGCGCATACACCAGCTCGCGCAGCAGCCAGCGGGTGCGCGGGTCGATGCGGCCCATGATCCCGAAGTCGAAGAAGACGATCTTGCCGTCGTCGTCGACGTAGAGGTTGCCCGCGTGCAGGTCACCGTGGAACAGGCCGTGCCGCAGCCCGCCCTCGAAGAGGCTGAACAGCAGGGCCTTGACGAGCTCGGTGCCGTCGAAATCCTTCTTGCGGAGGGCGGCGACGTCGTCGATGCGCACGCCCTGGATGCGCTCCATGGTCAGCACCCGCGCGCTGGTCAGGTCCCAGTACACCTGCGGCACCCGGATGTTGCGGCCGAGCGGCGACGCATGCATGTGAGACACCCACGCGTCCATCGACTGGGCCTCGAGGCGGAAGTCCAGTTCCTCGGCGAGGTTGTCGGCGAAGTCGGCGACGACGTCCTGTGCGGACAGCCGCCTGCCCAGCTTGGCCAGCTCGACCAGCTGCGCGCCGCGCTTGAGGATCTGCAGGTCGGCGGCGACGCGGCGACGGATGCCGGGTCGCTGGATCTTGACGACGACCTCCTCGCCGGTGTGCAGGGTCGCGTAGTGCACCTGCGCGATCGACGCCGACGCGAACGGCTCGTCGTCGAAGGTCTTGAACAGGTTCTTGGGGTCGTCGCCGAGATCCTCGACGAAGAGCTTGTGGACCTCGGCGGGGTCAGCGGGTGGCACTCGGTCCAGCAGGCTGCGGAACTCCCTCGAGAGCCCTTCGCCGAACGCGCCAGGGCTGGACGCGATGATCTGGCCGAACTTGACGTAGGTGGGGCCGAGATCGGCGAACGTTTTCGGGATCTCGCGAACGACCTTCTGCTGCAGTGAGCCGCGGCCGGCGAGCTTGGTGACGACTCGTGCCCCGGTGCGGGTTACCTGCCAACCCGTCGCTCCGATGCGGGCGGCTTCGACGGGCAACGGGACCCGATCAAGCTTGGCCACCTCGCGGTGCTTAGTCGTACTCATGGCTAGAGTCTCTCAAAATCGGCCGTGACCCGCGAAAACCTGTGGAGCCGGTCACACTGACCTGCGGTTGTGGCGGCCTCGCACCCGTGAGCACAATGCGCACAACCTCAAGATCGCCGGTTACGGCGGGTAGTGAGCACAAGCGCGCCATCGCCGCCGCGGCTCCATAACTTCGGACGTGACAGAACCGTCCGAGGAGCGCAAATGGCAGCGATACTGGCCGAACCGCACGGCACCTCGATGAAGCGCGTCGCGTCGGCGAGCTTCGTCGGGTCTGCGATCGAGTACTACGACTTCTACATCTACGGCACCGCGGCGGCGCTGGTGTTCCCCAAGGTGTTCTTCCCACACCTCGGAACGACCATGGCGACCGTCGCGTCGATGGCGACGTTCGCCGCGGCGTTTCTGTCCCGGCCGCTTGGCGCGGCGTTCTTCGGGCACTTCGGCGACCGGCTCGGTCGCAAGTCGACCCTGATCGCCACCTTGCTGATCATGGGTACCTCCACGCTGGCGGTGGGGCTGGTGCCCGGTGCAGCGACGATCGGCATGGCCGCGCCGCTGATCCTGCTGACGCTGCGCCTCGTGCAGGGGTTCGCGGTCGGCGGCGAATGGGCCGGCGCCGCACTGTTGTCCGCCGAGTACGCACCGGCGCAAGCCCGCGGCCGTTACGGGATGTTCACCCAGATGGGTGTCGGCAGCGGCCTCGTCATGAGCAGCCTGCTGTTCCTGATCGTGAATCAGACGATCGGAGAGGGCAGTCGAGCCTTCATCGAGTGGGGTTGGCGGATCCCGTTCCTGTTCAGCGCGGTGCTCATCGCCATCGCGTTGTACGTACGGCTTCGCGTCGCAGAGACGCCGGTGTTCACTCGGCAGAAGGCCCGTGAAACCGCCCCGGTGAAACCCTTGGCCGCATTGTTAGCCAACCAGCGTCGCGAGGTCGTTCTCGCCGCGGGCAGCATGATCGGCTTCTTCACCCTTGGCTATATGGCCAATGCCTACTTCATGAGTTACGCCCATACCCACGTTGGTTATTCGCCGAAGCTGATCCTGTCCGTTGGCCTTCTGGGCGGCGTGGTGGTGGTGGTCTTCAACGTGCTGAGTGCAACGTTGAGTGACACCTTCGGACGCCGCCGCGTCATCATCACGGCATATGCGGTCGGTGTGCCGCTGTCGTTGATCGTGCTTCCGCTGGTCGACACCGGCAATGCCGTGCTCTTCGCGCTGGCACTCGCAGGCACCTATGCGGTCGCGGGCTTCGCGTACGGACCGATGGCGGCGTTCATCCCGGAGATCTTCGCGACTCGGTATCGCTACAGCGGTGCCGGCCTGGCTCTCAACCTCGCGGGTCTGATCGGTGGGGCGGTGCCGACGGTCATCGCTGCTCCACTACTGGCGACCGTGGGCGTGCCCGCCATCGGCGTCATGATGGCGAGCGTTGCGCTGGTCAGCCTCGTGTGCACCGTCCTACTCCCCGAGACGAAAGGCGCTGCGCTACAACCGCAGTGAGCGTCTCTCTGCAAGAACACACCAAGAAACACACAAAGGAGAAATCGAATGAACACCAACAAGTCGAAGGGCTTCACCCGGTTCGCGGCGGCCACCATTGCGGCCGCAGGCATCCTCTGCGGAGGCGCGCTGGGATTCGCCGCGGGCGCGAACGCAAGTACCGCAACCGCTGCGCAGACGAAGCAGGAGCGCGCGGCGGAGTACCGCGATACACACCAGCCCGGCGATGTCGGTCAGCGGACGGCGCCGACAACGCGGCCCGTGGTGGAGCCGAAGCGGCCTACCGTCCCTGGCGAGCATCCGGCGCACGAGCGCCCAGCCCGCAACGGCTGATACCAGCACACCCGCGAAACGGAATTCCAGCAGGCCTGCTCTCGCACTTTGGCTGCTGGAATTCCGTTTCGCGGAGGGACGTCAGCCGGCCAGGGCGAAGTTCTCGGTGAGCGCCTCGACGATGGGGCGCCACACCGGCTCGGGCAGATCGTGGCCCATGCCGTCGACGACGACGAACTGCGCGCCGCGAATCGCCCTGGCCAGGTTGCGCCCGTTGCGCGGCCGCACCATCGGATCGTCGGTGCCGTGCACCACGAGCGTCGGCGCGGTGATGCTGCGGGTGTAGCGCAGCAGGCTGCCAGTGCCGAGGATCGCGTCGAACTGACGGAGCATGCCCTGCGGGTAGTCGCTGCGGGCGCGCAACTCCTCGACGCGGCGGCGCAGCACGTCGACCGACGGTAAGAAGTTGGGGCCGTTGATGATCGAGATGCTGCGCACCTCGGCCGCAAGCCGCTCCTCCCATGGCGCGTCCTTGGCAGGCCCGCCGAAGGCCAGCTTGATGACCCGCCACCGCGGCACCGCCGAGAGCAGCCGGTTCGAACTGGACATGATCAGCCCCAGTGACGCCAGCCGGTCGGGATGGCTGGCCGCCAGCACCTGGGCGATCATGCCGCCCATCGACGCGCCGACGACGTGCGCCCGGTCGATGCCGAGGTGGTCCAGCAGGCCCTTCGCGTCGTCGGCCATGTCGACCAGCGTGTAGGGCACCTCGCTGCGGCGGCCCGTGACGTGCCGCAGCACCCGCGGGTACACCGACCCGACGGCCTTTTCGCCGTGCATCTTGGTCGAAAGGCCGGTGTCGCGGTGGTCGAACCTGATGACCCGGTAGCCCCGCCTGACGAGCTGCTCGCAGAAACCGTCCGGCCACTGCGGCAACTGGGCCCCGACTCCCATGATCAGCAGCACGGGTGGGGCGTCGGGGTCGCCGAGATCCTCGTAGAACAACTCCACGTCTCCGCAGAGCGCGGTCCCGGTTCGGGTTTGCACGAGTCCTTTGTACCCCGCGGCTACGCCGACTTCTTCCAGGGTTTGATCCAGTCGGTCTCCGGCCAGCCAAGGACGCCCGCCATCAGCTCGTACATCGTTGCGCCGTCGATGGATTCGCGGATGATGTCGCAGTGCCCGGCATGCCGGGTCAGCTCCTCGACCAGATGCATCGCCACCCAGCGCACGTTCCAGAAGTCCAGATCCTGCGGGAACCAGGGCACGTCGTGCGGGACAGGAACCTGCGTGCCGAGGTCGGCCTCGCCGAAGATCCGCAGCGTGTCCTCGTTCTGCGCGCGCAGCTTGTCGAGTAGCTCGTCGAGCGTCTCGTCGTCGCGCATCACGTATTGGTCCTCGTATTCGGCCGCCTGCTCCTCGAACGGCCGGTCGTCGCGCGGCGGGGAACCGGGCGCCGCCGTCACGCGCGCCATCCAGCTGTGCTGCACGCCGGTCGCGTGCTTGACGAGCCCGCCGATCGACAGCGCGCTCACCGACGGCTTGGACCGCGCCTGCTCGTCGGTCAGGCCGTAGGCCACCGCGAAGAACGCGTTTTGGTTGAACCGCAGGAACTCGATCAACGTCTGGCGCTCGTCGCTGGCGGGTGGGGGCATTCCGTCCATCGGCTACTTCTCCTTCTTCTCTGGACTGTTGGCGTAAAGGTCTCGGATACAGGCGATCTCGGCGCCGTGGTGAATCATCTCGCGGTTGATGTGCAGTACCAACGCGCTGAAAGGATAGTCGGCGTACGGACCCTCGGCGGGGCCGCACGACCGGTCGAGTTCATCGTCGTTGAGCGCGCGCACACCCGTTATCCATTTCTCGTAGGCGTCGTCGAGCTGACGCAAGGCGGTCGCCGCGTCGGTGGCGTACTGCCAGCTCTGGTAGTCCGCGGGTGGCCCGTCGAAGTGGGAGTGGTTGCGCATGGCCAGCACCCCGACGATGACGTGCGCGAGCCGCCACGCGATCGTGGTGAACGGTGCCGGCTCCGGCGCAGGGTATTCGAAGTCGATCGCGCCGTCGGGGTGGACGGTCCAGCAGTTCGGCACCGGGCACCAGAAGTACTCGTCGTCGGTCAGTCCATCGAATCGCGGCCGCAGCTGGGTGGTCCAGTGGAAATCGAGCTGATCGGCGAGTTGGCTGACTGTTTTGTCGTTCGTCTTCGCGCTCATGACACCAACCTCTCATCTATATAGGACAGTTTCTGTCCTAAGACTGTGCGAGTCTGACAAACATGTCCGAGACGACGAGCCGGGTGCTGCAGCTGCTGGGTCTGCTGCAGTCGCGGCGGGTGTGGTCGGGTGAAGAGCTCGCCGAGCGGCTCGGCGTGACCACCCGCAGCGTGCGGCGCGACGTCGAACGGCTGCGTGACCTGGGCTATCCGGTGCTGGCCAGCAAGGGACTCGGTGGCGGCTACCAGCTGGGCGCGGGCGCCGCGCTGCCGCCGCTGCTGTTGGACGGCGACGAGGCGGTGGCGATGGCCGTCTGCCTGCGGCTGGCCGCCGGCGGCAGCGTGGCGGGGGTCGGCGAGTCGGCGCTGCGGGCGCTGAGCAAGCTGGACCAGGTGATGCCGTCGCGGCTGCGGTCACAGGTGTCGGCCGTGCACGAGTCCACCGTGACGCTGACCTGGAACTCTTCCGACTCGCCCGTCGAACCCGACGTGCTGATGACCCTGGCCCGCGCGTGCCGCGATCTCGAGCACGTCTCGACGTCCTACGTCGACCGTGCCGGCAACGCCACCGAGCGGCGGCTCGAGCCCTACCAGCTCGTCACGACGGGAAAGCGCTGGTATCTGCTGGCGTTCGACCGTGACCGAGAGGACTGGCGCAGCCTGCGGCTGGATCGCATGCACGACGTCCGCGCGCGTGGCAGCACGTTCGTGGCCAGGGACGCACCCGACGCCTCGGCGTACGTGCGGCGGTCGATCAGCGCGTCGCCGTACCGACATGTTGCGCGCGTCCGATATTTCGCGCCGGAGCATGTTGTGGCACAGCACTTCTCGCCATCGTCGGTGACGATCGAGGCGGACGGCCCCGACGCCTGCATCGTCACAGCGGGTGCAGACGACCCGGAGCGGATGGTGATCTACTTCGCGACGGTCGGTGCCGACTTCGAGGTGCTCGAACCACCGGAGGTGGCCGAGGCGGTCGCGTCCGTCGCCGAGCGGTTGCGGCGTGCCGCAAGCAGGCCGTGACGTTCGCGCTTGGCCGCCGATCCGCGCAGGCGCAATCGCAGCAGCAGCAGCCTGCGGTGCGCCTCGAAGCCCATCGACAGTGGGTCTGACCAGTTGCGCGCGCCGCCTGACGAATTACGTTCGGTCGTCATGATGCTTCCATTGTGGCATCTGAGCGCAAAGCCTGCAGAGGACGCGCCGTTATGTGCCTGTCTATCGTCTAACGAAATGAATTGTGGCCCAACCGCACTCAACGTCACGGCGACGAAAAGGCGTCTGTGACATTGAGCTCGGTGTGACAAGTCTCACCAGCACGGATTACGCGGTCAGACCCAACCGGTCGGCGAGCACCAGAAATGCCACCGCAAAGTCGTTTTCACCTACATCGGCGCGCAGCTGATCCCAGTCCACCCGTTCGCGCACCGCCCTTACCGCGGGTAACAGGGCGGCGAAATCGCAGTGATGCTCGTTGAGCGAATTCAGCTTCTCGGTGATCACGTGGGTCGGCGACAGCACCCGCATCCGGATGGCCAGCACGTCGAGCTCCTCGGCGCCGTCGAACTGGGCCGGCTGGCGGAGTCCGTCCGCCAGCTCGACGCCGACGTGCTGGCGCTGCAGGAGGTCGACCTCGACCAGCCCCGCTCGGCGATGGCCGACCTGACGGCGGTGGCTGCCGAGGCCATGGGCGCCGCCACGCACCGGTTCGTCGCGGCGATCTCGGGCACGCCGGGGGCGACGTGGATGGCGGCGACGGGTCGTGAACAGCCCGGAACGGCGGCCTACGGCATCGCGTTGTTGTCCCGCTTTCCGGTGCAGAGCTGGCAGGTGCTGCGCCTGCCCCGCATCCCGATGACGTTTCCGATGTACCTGCGCGAGCCCAACAAGGTGCTGATGGTGCACGAGGAACCGCGCGCGGCGATGGTCGCCCAGCTGGCCACCCCGCTGGGCCCGATGACGGTCGCCAACACGCACCTGACCTTCGTGCCGGGCTGGAATCGTCTGCAGCTGCGCCATCTCGTCCGCGACCTGCGCGGGTTCGCCGGGCCGCGGGTGCTGATGGGCGACCTGAACATGACGCCGCCGAGGACCGGGCGCTGGGTCGGCATGCGCCCGCTCGGTTGCGCGCCCACGTTCCCGGCCGACGACCCGCAACGTCAGCTCGACCACATCCTCACCGACGATCCGACACGTCGGGTCGACGACTGTCGGGCGCCCGAGTTGCCGATCTCGGATCACCGCGCGCTCGTTGTGGACGTATCGCGGCCGTAACTACGTAGGGTGGCGGTCGTGGCGTTCGGCGTGACCTCCGCGGAGTCGACGGATCTCTATGTCGGGCCGCCGGATGCGCCGCTGCAGGTGGTCAGGGTCGCCCACACCGGCGGCACGTCGCCGATCGTCGTCGAGGGCGACGGCCTTGCCACGCCCGAGCCGCCGTCGGCTGACCCCGCCGGTGGCGTGGCGGAGGTGGCTGTCGAGGTGACCGCCGCCGTACCCGGCGAGCGCCGCGCGGCGCGCGTGCTGTTCGAGGGCGCGGCCACCGACTTCGAGTTCGTGGTCGCCGAACCGGGCTGGACGATGTTCATGATCAGCCACTTCCACTACGACCCGGTGTGGTGGAACACGCAGGCCGCCTACACCAGCCTGTGGACCGAGGAGCCGCCTGGGCGGTGCAGGCAGACCAACGGGTTCAACCTGGTGGCCGCGCACCTCGAAATGGCGCGCAGGGAGCCGGAATACAAGTTCGTGCTCGCCGAGGTCGACTACCTCAAGCCGTACTGGGACACCCATCCGGAAGACCGCGCCGACCTGCGCCGGTTCATCGCCGAGGGTCGCGTCGAGATCATGGGCGGAACATACAACGAGCCGAACACCAACCTGACCAGTCCCGAGACGACGATACGAAACTTTGTGGCTGGCATCGGCTTTCAGCGCGACGTAGTCGGCGCCGAGCCTGCGACGGCATGGCAGCTCGACGTGTTCGGGCACGATCCGCAGTTCCCGGGTATGGCCGCCGACGCCGGGCTGACGTCGAGCTCGTGGGCGCGCGGGCCGTTCCACCAGTGGGGCCCGATGCAGAACCAGGGCGACCCGGAACGCATGCAGTTCTCCAGCGAGTTCGAGTGGATCTCCCCGTCGGGTCGCGGACTGCTCACCCATTACATGCCCGCGCACTACTCGGCGGGCTGGTGGATGGATTCCGCGGCCACTCTCGAAGAGGCCGAAATCGCCACTTACGACCTGTTCTCGAAGCTGAAGAAGGTGGCGCTGACACGCAACGTGCTGCTGCCGGTCGGCACCGACTACACGCCGCCGAACAAGTGGGTCACCGAGATTCACCGCGACTGGAACGAGCGCTACACGTGGCCGCGCTTCGTGTGCGGGCTGCCGCGCGAGTTCTTCGGGTCGGTGCGGGTCGAGCTGGACGAGCGGGGGGTCGGCCCGTCGCCGCAGACCCGCGACATGAACCCGATCTACACCGGCAAGGACGTCTCCTACATCGACACCAAGCAGGCCAACCGTGACGCCGAGAACGCGGTGCTCGACGGCGAGCGCTTCGCGGTGTTCGCCAGCCTGCTCGGCGGCGCCAGCTATCCGCAGGCCGCGCTGGAGAAGGCGTGGGTCCAGCTGGCCTACGGCGCGCACCACGACGCGATCACCGGCTCGGAGTCCGACCAGGTGTACCTCGACCTGCTGACCGGCTGGCGCGACGCGTGGGAGCTGGGTCGCGCGGTCCGCGACAATGCGCTCACCCTGATCTCCAACGCCGTCGACGGCACGGTGGTGGTGTGGAATACGCTGGTGCACAAGCGAACCGACGTGGTTACAGTGCGACTCGACGAGCCGCTCGGTGACGGTGTGCAGGTGACCGACCCCGACGGCAACGAGCTACCCGCACTCGTCGAGCACGGCGGCCGGTCGGTCACCTGGCTGGCGCGCGACATCCCGTCGCTGGGCTGGCGCGGCTACCGCATGGTCGCGGGCCGGCCGCAAGCCGGCTGGGAAGAATTGAGCGACAGCGCTTTTCCGGAGATCGGCAACGAGCGCTATCGGTTACGGGTCGACCCGGCGCGCGGCGGCGGGGTGTCGTCGCTGACGGATGACGGCCTCGAACTGCTCGCCGATGGGGCGATCGGCAACGAGCTTGCGGTCTATGACGAATACCCGGCCCATCCGGAGGCGGGCGAGGGGCCATGGCACCTGCTGCCCAAGGGCCCCGTCGTCGTCTCGTCCACCTCCGCTGCGGAGTCCGTGCAGTCCTACCGGTCGCCGCTGGGCGAGCGGCTGGTCGTGCGGGGCCGGATCGATTCGGTGCTGCGCTATACCCAGACCCTGACGCTGTGGCACGACGTTGCACGCGTGGACTGCAGCACCACGATCGACGAGTTCACCGGCGAGGACAAGCTGCTGCGGATGCGCTGGCCGTGCCCCGTCCCCGGCGCCACGCCGGTCAGCGAGGTCGGCGACGCGGTGATCGGACGCGGCTTCGCGCTGCTTCACGAACCCGGTTCCGACGAGTCGGTAGACACCGCGAAACATCCCTACACACTGGACAATCCGGCGTACGGCTGGTTCGGGCTCTCGTCGGCGATGCGGGTGCGCGTCAACGACTCGGTGCGCGCGGTGTCGGTGGCCGAGGTGGTGGCGCCGACCGAGGCGGAATCGGCGCCGCTGGCCCGCGATCTCATGGTGGCGTTGGTCCGCGCAGGCGTCACCGCCACCTGCAGCAGCGCCGACAAGCCCCGCTACGGGAGCCTCGACGTCGACTCCAACCTCCCCGACGCCAGGATCGCGCTCGGCGGACCTGACCAGAACCCGTTCACCGCAGCGGTGTTGGCCGAGGCTGACCCCGCCTACACCGACGAGCTCAAGCGGCAGCTGTACGCCACCGGCGCGGCCAGGGTGTGGGTGCCCGCCGCAGCACCGCTCGCGACGACGTGGCTGCCCGGCGCGGACCTGCGCGGCGTGCGGACGCTGCCGGTGCTCGTCATCGCCAGCGGTGACGGCCTCGACGAGGCGGTCTCGTCGGTCGTCGAAGACCTTGCCGACGCCGAGATCTCGGTTGACCAACAAGCGCCGTCGGACGTCGAGAAATTCGAGCAGCGGACCGTCGCGGTGCTCAACCGCGGCGTGCCCGGCTTCGCCGTCGACACCGACGGCACCCTGCACACGTCGCTGATGAGGTCGTGCACCGGTTGGCCGTCCGGGGTGTGGATGGACCCGCAGCCGCGTCGCACCGCACCCGACGGCTCGAACTTCCAGCTGCAGCACTGGACCCACGCCTTCGACTACGCGCTGGTCTCCGGCGAAGGAGACTGGCGGTCGGCCGCCGTCCCTGACCGCAGTGCGGAGTTCTCGCACCCCCTTCTGGCCGTGGACGGAAAGCTCAGTCCTGCTGGCGGATTGCCCAGCTGGGGCTCGCTGCTGGAGATCGAGCCCGCCGGGGCCGTTCAGTTGGCCGCGCTGAAGGCGGCAGGCAACCCGCTGGCGTCGGGAAGCAGCAGGCCCGTCGACCCGACCGAAGCGGTGGCGATGCGCCTCGTCGAAACAGCCGGGGCGACAACCTCCGTCGCGATCACATCCGGGCTGCACAGGGTGTCATCGGCGTCGCGCGTCAACCTGCTCGAGGAGCCGCGACTGCGGAAACACCGTGCTTTCGAGGGTTTTACCCTGCACGGCTACGAGATCGCCACCGTGCTGAGCAAGCTCAACATGCCGCAGTTGGTCGATGCCGACCACGCGCAGCTGGCGCCCGAGGCCGAGGCCGCGCAGCCGCTGTTTGCGCGGTACTGGCTGCACAACCGCGGCCCGGCGCCGCTGGGCGGGCTGCCTGCTGTCGCGCATCTGCACCCGCACGCCACCGTCGCCGAGGCAGGTGACGAAGTCGTGCTTCGGCTGACCGCGGCCAGCGACTGCACCGACTCGGTGCTGCACGGCACGGTGCGTCTGGTGTGCCCCGACGGCTGGAAAGCCAGCCCGCAACGCCTGCCGTTCGTGCTGCCAAGCGGCGGGCACCTGGAGGCCGACATCGAGCTGACGATGCCGCCAGACACGGCGCCGGGGCTGTATCCGATCCGCGCTCAACTCCTTGTCACCGGTGACGACGCGGAGTCGATGCCCCCGTCCTGGCGCCAGGTCGTCGAGGACGTCGCCACCGTTTCGGTCGGCACGCCGCGGGAGGACAACGAGATCGTCCACCTGGTCGGCGAGCCCGCCGACGTCGAGGTATCTGCGGGCGGTGCCGCGCGGCTTGCGGTGACGGTCGGTACGTCGGCGGGCGCGAGCCTGCCGCTGGAGGCGCACCTGATCAGCCCGTGGGGGACCTGGGAGTGGATCGGTCCCGCCGTGCAGGGCGCCGTGCTGTCGCCCGGCGAGACGGTGGAACTCGGTTTCGACGTCGCCCCGCCGCCGTGGGTGCAGCCCGGCGAGTGGTGGGCACTGGTCCGGGTGGGCTGTGCGGGACGGCTGCTGTACTCGCCCGCCGTGAAGGTGACGGTCCGATGAGCCACGCGCATCTCGCCGCCACCGTCGCCGGTCTCGACGTGCCGGTGGCCGACATCGACGCGCGGGAGGCCCTGCTGCGCCACGCGGCGCCCGCTGCGACGCTGCCGCGGGCGGGCACCAGCGAGGGACGGCAGCTGCGGCGTTGGCTGACGCAGCTGTTGGTCACCGAGCGTGTGATCGCCGCTGAGGCAGCCGCTGCGGGTCTGATCGGCCACGGGGTGCCCGCGGAAGACGAACTGCTGCCGGATAATTCGGCGCGGCTGGAGATCGGCAGCGTCGCGGCGGCCGCGCTGGCGGACCCGCTCGCCAGGGCGATGTTCGTCCACATCACTGCCGATGTCGACGTCGCCGACACCGACGTGGCGGACTACCACGCCCGCAACCCACTGCGCTTCGCGGCGCAGTCCGATGCTGGAAACGGTTGGCGCACCGCGACGGTCGACGCGCCGCCGCTGGATGCCGTTCGGCCGTCGATCGTCGAGCATCTGCGTGGCGCCGCAAGGCGACGCGCGTTCCGGCTGTGGCTCGACGCGCGGCGGGCTGAGCTGGTTCGGCTCGCTCCCGGCTACGAGCATCCCGGCGATCCCCGTCAGCCCGACAACACCCACAGGCACTGATGTCGGACCCGGTACTGGCCATCGACATCGGCGGCACGAAGGTCGCCGTCGGGCTGGTCGGTGCGGACGGGCAGCTCGGCCACCACGCCCAGCTGCCGACGCCTGACGGCGACGCCGAGGCCATCTGGGCGGTGGTCGACTCGCTGGTCACCGAGGCGCTTGCCGCCGCGGGGGGTCACGTCTGCGGTGTCGGGATCGCGTCGGCGGGCCCGATCGACCTGCCGTCGGGCACCGTCAGCCCGATCAATATCACGCAGTGGCAACGCTTTCCGATCGTCGAGCGGGTGACCGAGTTGGTCGGCGCCCAAGCGCGGCTGGGCGGTGACGGTCTGTGCATGGCGATGGGCGAGCGGTGGCGCGGCGCCGGCCGCGGGGCCCACTTCATGCTGGGCATGGTGGTGTCGACGGGCGTCGGCGGGGGCCTGGTGCTCGACGGCGCGCCCTACGACGGCCGCACCGGCAACGCGGGGCACGTCGGCCACGTCGTCGTCGACCCCGACGGAGCACCGTGCACGTGCGGTGGCCGCGGCTGCGTGGAGACGATCGCGTCGGGCCCGAACATGACGCGGTGGGCGCGCGACAACGGCTGGAACGCGCCTCCGGAGGCGGATGCCAAGGAGCTGGCCGAGGCTGCCAACACGGGGGACCCGGTGGCGCTCAAGGCGTTCAGGCGCGGAGCGACGGCGGTCGCGGCGATGATCGCGTCGGTCGGGGCGGTCTGCGACCTGGACCGCGTGGTCATCGGCGGGGGGGTGGCGAAGTCCGGTGCGCTGCTGTTCGACCCGGTGCGCGAGATGCTCGCTGTGCACGCCGGCCTGGACTTCCTACGCGACCTTCATGTGGTGCCCGCCGAGCTCGGCGGCGACGCCGGTCTCGTCGGCGCCGCGGCTCTGGTGATTTCGGCGTGATAAGTATCGCTCAGCGACAGAAATCACGCCGAAATCACCTCGGCTTCCCCCAAGATAAGTGAGTGACAGCGACATGACACATCTCGACAATCGCACCGACAACGCGGCCCTGCCCAACGGTCTGAACCTCGACGACGCCCGCCGCCAGGCGGCCCGCGCGTTCGAATTGGACCGGGCGCATGTATTCCACTCCTGGTCTGCCCAGGCGGAGATCACGCCGATGACCGTCGTGGCGTCGGAGGGCTCCTATATCTGGGACGGCGACGGAAACCGCTTGTTGGACTTTGCTTCTCAGCTGGTGTTCACCAACATCGGCCACCAGCACCCCAAGGTCGTCGCGGCGATCCAAGAGCAGGCGGCCAAGCTGTGCACGATTGCTCCGCAGCACGCCAACGACGCCCGTTCCGAGGCGGCACGGCTCATCGCGCAGCGCACTCCCGGCGAGCTGGACAGGGTCTTCTTCACCAACGGCGGCGCCGACGCCAACGAACACGCAGTGCGCATGGCGCGACTGCACACCGGCCGCTACAAAGTCCTGACGCGGTACCGCTCCTATCACGGCGGCACCGACACCGCCATCAACCTGACCGGTGATCCGCGACGCTGGCCCAACGACTACGGAAACAGTGGCGCAGTGCACTTTTTCGGCCCGTTCCTCTATCGCTCGCATTTCCACGCCACCACCGAGGAGCAGGAATGCGAACGCGCGCTCGCGCACCTCGACGAGGTGATTCGCCTCGAGGGGCCAGCGACCATCGCGGCGATAGTGCTGGAGCCGGTCCCGGGGACCGCAGGCATCATGGTGCCGCCTGCCGGCTATCTGGCCGGTGTGCGGGACCTCTGCAACCGCTACGGCATCGTGTTCATCGCCGATGAGGTGATGGCAGGCTTCGGCCGCACCGGAAAGTGGTTCGCCATCGACCATTTCGGTGTGACACCCGATCTGCTCACCTTCGCCAAGGGTGTGACGTCCGGCTACGTTCCGCTCGGCGGGGTGGCGATCAGCCCGGCGATTGCGGAGACATTCGCCCACCGGGCTTATCCCGGCGGCCTCACCTATTCGGGTCACCCGCTGGCCACCGCAGCCGCCGTCGCCACCATGAACGTGATGGACGACGAGGGCGTCGTCGCCAACGCGGCACGCATCGGTGAAGAGGTGATCGGGCCCGGCCTTGCCGACATCGCGCGCCGTCACCGCAGTGTCGGTGAGGTCCGCGGTCTCGGCGTGTTCTGGGCGGTGGAGCTCGTCGCCGACCAGAACACCAAGGAGCCGCTGGCGCCGTACGGCGGATCCAGCGCCGCGATGAGCGCGGTCATCGGGGCGTGCAGGCAGGGCGGGATGATTCCGTTTGCCAACTTCAACCGGATTCACGTGGTCCCGCCGTGCACGGTGAGCGCAGACGAGGCACGCGCAGGGCTGGCGATCCTCGACAAGGCACTCGACGTCGCCGACAGCCACCTCTGAGCGCGACCGCGCACACCGTTTTGGCTGATCGGCGGGCGATCCGCTACTCTTGACCCGTTCCACCGAAGACCGTCGGTCACCGAGAAATCGGTTGAAGGTCCCGGGATTGCCCCGGGCGGCCCACGCAGGAGGACGAGGCAGCCGTACAACAGCGCGCCCCGACCATCTGCGTCGGGGCGTTCGTCGTTTCCCGGCCCTTTTGACATGCGACCCCGGTCACCAACTACGAGGAGGCATGCATGGCCAAGGCTGACAAGGCCACCGCGGTTGCCGACATCGCCGAGCAGTTCAAGGAGGCGACGGCAACGCTCGTCACCGAATACCGCGGACTGACGGTGGCCAACCTCAAGGACCTGCGCCGCTCGCTCGGTGACTCCGCCACCTACACCGTCGCCAAGAACACGCTGGTCAAGCGTGCGGCGGCGGATGCCGGTATCGAGGGTCTCGACGAGCTGTTCGTCGGCCCCACCGCGATCGCGTTCGTCAAGGGCGAGGCGGTCGACGCGGCCAAGGCGATCAAGAAGTTCGCCAAGGACAACAAGGCGCTGGTCGTCAAGGGCGGCTACATGGACGGTCGACCGCTGACCGTCTCGGAGATCGAGAAGATCGCCGATCTCGAGTCGCGCGAGGTGCTGCTGGCCAAGCTGGCAGGCGCGATGAAGGCCAACCTGACCAAGGCGGCAGGGCTGTTCCAGGCTCCGGCGTCGCAGGTCGCCCGGTTGGCTGCCGCACTGCAGGAGAAGAAGGCCGCCGAAGAGGCGGCGTAAATCACATTCACCCCCAGACAGAAGAAGAAGTAAGGAAGGACCAACACCATGGCAAAGCTGTCCACTGAGGATCTGCTCGACGCGTTCAAGGAACTGACCCTGCTCGAGCTCTCCGAGTTCGTGAAGGCGTTCGAGGAGACCTTCGACGTCACCGCCGCCGCTCCGGTCGCCGTTGCGGCCGCCCCCGGTGCCGCCGCAGGCGCGCCTGCCGAGGCCGCCGAGGAGCAGTCGGAGTTCGACGTCGTCCTCGAGGCCGCCGGTGACAAGAAGATCGGCGTCATCAAGGTCGTCCGCGAGATCGTCTCCGGTCTCGGCCTGAAGGAGGCCAAGGATCTCGTCGACGGCGCCCCGAAGCCGCTGCTCGAGAAGGTCGCCAAGGAAGCTGCCGAGGAGGCCAAGACCAAGCTCGAGGCCGCAGGCGCGACGGTTACCGTCAAGTAGCACCGTCTCACCGTCGGCGGAGCCGACAAACAAATACTGTGGGGCTGATCTGGCAAACGGGTCGGCCCCACAGTTGTTTTTGCTGTCGGTGCTGGTGGGGGCCGAGATGTGACCTCCGACAAGTGTCCCCAAACCGGCGTCGTAAGCTACAGTGACTCAAGCCACAGGCGGGAGGCCATGTGGCGGCACAACCTACCGGCGGAAGGATCTCGCGTGGGCATCGGCATTCAGGTAGAGGGACTGACCAAGTCCTTCGGCGCCCAGCGAATCTGGGAAGACGTCACGTTCGACATTCCGCCCGGCGAGGTCAGCGTGCTGCTCGGCCCCTCAGGTACCGGAAAGTCGGTGTTCCTCAAGTCGCTGATCGGGCTGCTTCGCCCGGAGCGCGGCTCGATCATCGTCGACGGCACCAACATCATCGAGTGCTCGGCCAAGGAGCTCTACGAGATCCGCACGCTCTTCGGCGTGATGTTCCAGGACGGCGCCCTTTTCGGCTCGATGAGCCTCTACGACAACACCGCTTTCCCCTTGCGTGAACACACCAAGAAGAAGGAAAGCGAAATCCGCAACATCGTCATGGAGAAGCTTGAAGTCGTCGGCCTGGCCGGCGACGAGAACAAGTTCCCCGGCGAGATCTCCGGCGGTATGCGCAAGCGCGCCGGCCTGGCCCGCTCGCTGGTGCTCGACCCGCAGATCATCCTCTGCGACGAGCCCGACTCGGGTCTCGATCCGGTTCGTACGGCCTACCTGTCGCAGCTGCTGATCGACATCAACGCGCAGATCGACGCCACGATCCTGATCGTCACGCACAACATCAACATCGCCCGCACCGTGCCCGACAACATCGGCATGCTGTTCCGCAAGCACCTGGTGATGTTCGGTCCGCGTGAGGTTCTACTGACCAGCGACGAGCCCGTCGTCCGTCAGTTCCTCAACGGTCGGCGCCTCGGCCCCATCGGCATGTCCGAGGAAAAGGACGAGACGCAGATGGCCGAAGAACAGGCCATGGTCGACGCCGGTCACCACGACGGCGGCGTCGAAGAGATCGTGGGCGTGCCGCCGCAGATCAGCGCGACTCCCGGCATGCCGGAACGTCAGGCCGTCGGCCGACGCCAGGCGCGCGTCCGCGAGATCATGGACACGCTGCCGCCGAACGCCCAGGAGGCGATCCGCGACGACCTCGAGGGCACGCATAGGTACTCGACCAGCGAGTTTGCCGAGCAGGAGACTGCACGGCACCGCCACGGGGAGGACGAGGCGCCGACCGGCCGTATCCCGGTCTCTGGAGAGCGCTGACCCAAACCCCTTTCGCGAACTGCCGGCGGACGACATTCCGCCGGCAGTCGTCTTCTGCGCTTACGGCCTAGTGCAATTCTGTGAACGCCCTCCTGACCCTCGCGTCGAGCGTTACCGTTACCGGCGGTCGCGGGACAGGAGACGGCATGGTCGACCGATTGTTGCTTTGGCTCGGCGCGGGCGCGGTCTGCGGCGGTGTGACGGTCGGGATGCTGGTCGGAGCGGGCACGGCCCACGCGCAGACCGAATCCGACGGAGACGGCGGAGTCAAGACGTCGCAGTCGGCGAACACCGCTGAGAACAAACAAGATTCGGACACCGACGGTGTAGCGGCGGCACGTGACAACCGGCCGGTGGTCAAGGTCATCAAAGCGGTCAAAGAGTCGGTCGACGATGCGGTCAAGGCCGTCAAGGCCGCGGGCGACAGAGATCCCGGAGCCGTCGGCCAATCGAATGTCCGAACCACGCCCAAACCCGAGCCTGGGCAGCGGACCGCCAATTTGGTCAACAACGTCATCGCCGCGGTGACGCAGAAGCCCGACCGCAAGGTCGTGGTCGAGAAGACACGCGAGACCGAGCCAGTCGAGACGCCTGATCCGGTCGAGGCCGTCGATCCGGTCAAAATCGAGTCGACGAACGTCGCCACACTCGACCGTCGACAGGAGGCCGTCCAGACCAGCGTGGTCAATAGGCTCGCGGCGCTCGCGCCGACGCGGTCGAATCTCCCGCTGGCCACGCCGATGCTCGCGCAACCACGGGTCGCGGCCGCCTCGCCACAGATAGATGTGCCGCCGGTGGTCAGCGCGATCGGTACCGCCGTCTTCGGCCTGATCTCCCTTGCCGAGAGCGTGTTCGAGGGCCCACCGAAGGCTCTGCCGGGAAGCGGAGTCACGGTCGAGCGGTCAACGCTGAAGGTCGGGGATCAGGAAGTTCCCGCGGACTGGTACTTCCCGGACACCTACGACCCGGAAAGCGATACGCCGCCCGCGCGCATCATCTACCTGCAGCACGGCTTCCTCGCCAGAGGCGTGTTCTACGACTACACAGCGTCCTATCTGGCCAAATCAACAAACAGCGTCGTCGTCGCTCCCACTCTGACGTCCAACATCTTCGCCACGGACGGAATGTGGCTGGGCGGCGAACAGATGCACCGTGCCGTCGCGGACCTGTTCCTGGATGACAACACCGCATTGCTGGACAGCGCCAAAGACGCGGGATACGGCCAGGACGCCCTACCCTCGAACGTCGTCCTCATCGGACACTCCCTCGGCGGCGGGCTGGTCATCGACGTCGCGGGCATGATGGCCGCCGACGAGAGGGCTGACGTCCCGAAGTCGAGCTACCAGTTGGCCGGGGTGATGATGCTCGACGGTGTCTCGTTCGATGATCCGAAGCCGATCATCGCAGGCATCCCCGCCGACATCCCGGTGTACAACCTGTCCTCGACACCGAACCCGTGGAACCTCTTCGGGACGATGGACGCCGCGCTCGCTGAGGTACGGGGTGATCAGTTCCACGGGGCCCAGCTGTTCGGCAGCTGGCACTCGGATGCCATGGTGGGCGGCAACCCGCTCGTGCAGTTGGGCGCCTATCTCCTCACCGGTTACGGCGGTCCGGCGAACGTCACGGGCTCCCAGATCCTCGCCGCAGGCTGGGTCAACGACATGTTCGACCCCTCGGACCCGCCGGTCTTCTCCGGCCCGCCCGGTTCGACCATCAAGATCCCGACGGTCTTCGGCCCGGCCTTCGGCCTGGTGCAGCCGCGGCAGGGCGTCGTCACCTCCCTGGCCCGTGAGCTGACGGGAGTCTTCATCGGGCTGCTGTCGCACATCAACTTCGCCACCGACGTTCCGGCGCCGGCCGCTGGCGTCGCGCTGGCGGGGCCCGAGACCGTGGCCGCTCCCGGCACCACCGCGGGGGTGACAGGAGTCAGAGTCGGTCACTCCGATCTGACCATTCCCTACGGCCGGAATGGGTACACGACGGCAGCGGATTGGTATTTCCCGACGCAGGCGGACGGGTCGGTCCAGGCAGACGGTGTGATCTGGCTGCAGCACGGTTTCCTCGGCGAAAAGTCGTGGTACTCGGCGCAGGCGGCCGATCTGGCACGACGAACCAACAGCGTGGTGGTGGTGCCCAACGTGTCCTCGTTCCCGCTGCTTGGTTGCTGGGACTGCACGTTGAACAGCGCGGCGCTGCAGGAGGCGACGGCGACCATGTTCCTCGATGACCGGTCGGCGCTGAACTCCAGCGCCGATGCGGCCGGCTTCCAGGGCACCTTGCCGGAGAAGTTCGTCTTGACCGGACATTCCGCCGGTGGGGGCTTCGCCACGGCGGTCGCGGGTTACACCGTCGACAACGGGGCAGCCGAAGACTTGCTCGGTGTGGTGATGTTTGACGGTGTGTCGTCGAACGGCACATTCGCCCCCGCGTTGGCCAAATTGGACACGCGCGACATTCCCGTGTATCAGATCGCAGCACCCCCGCAGCCGTGGAACGCCGACGGCCAGACCACCGATGATCTGGTGGCTCTGCGTCCGGGCCAGTTCACCGGGGCGGTGCTCAAGAACGGCTCGCACGTCGACTCGTTGATCGGCGGGAACCCGCTCATCGACTTCGTCGCCCAGCTGGTGATCAGGCCCTCACCGCCGGGCAACACCGCGGCGGTCTACACACTCGCCGACGGATGGATCAACGACATGTATGCCGGCAGCGGCCCCGACGACCCCGACCCGCCGTACGGGACGTACGGCCAACCGGGTCAGCTGATCACCTTGGGCCCCGCGACCGCGATCGTGCTGGGGGTCGAGGGCCCGAACGCCCGGACCGAGCAGCTAGCGGTGGAACCGGGCATGGTCGCGGTGTAGCGGCCGCGCAATTTTCCACATGCGACACGGCGTTATCTCTTGACGGAAAGGCTCCGACGGGCCAGTCTGTTGGGCAGCATGTGTAAACGGGTCAAGGACGCCAGCCAGCGCCCGAGTTGATTTTGCATGCCGTGGTTGAGGAATACGCCGTCCTGCGCTATTGTTGGACGTTGCGCTGGCTGCCTCCTGCCCATCTACCGCCTCTGACACCGTGGTCCTAGGCTGAGCCCCGTATTCGGCTCAGTGTCTAGTTGCGTGCCCGTCGTCTGGGGCCGTCTGGACTGGGAGAACGCCAGCCGAACCGACGAAAGAGTTCGCGGCGTAGGGGTGGTGCACACCTTCCCGACAGTCGCATTAGGTGCTGGAAGGATGCATCTTGGCAGTCTCCCGCCAGAGCAAGTCCGCTACTACTACCTCTAGCTCCGTACCTGGAGCACCCAACCGAATTTCATTCGCCAAGCTCCGCGAGCCTCTCGAGGTTCCGGGGCTACTCGAGGTGCAGACCCAGTCCTTCGAGTGGCTGGTCGGCTCCGACCACTGGCGTGAGGTCGCCACCGCCCGCGGCGACGTCAACCCCGTCGGTGGCCTCGAAGAGGTGTTGTCCGAGCTGTCCCCGATCGAGGACTTCTCCGGATCCATGTCGCTGTCATTCAGCGATCCGCGCTTCGACGAAGTCAAGGCGCCGGTCGACGAGTGCAAAGACAAGGACATGACGTACGCGGCCCCGCTGTTCGTCACGGCCGAGTTCATCAACAACAACACCGGCGAGATCAAGAGCCAGACGGTGTTCATGGGTGACTTCCCGATGATGACCGAGAAGGGCACGTTCATCATCAACGGCACCGAGCGTGTCGTCGTCAGCCAGCTGGTCCGGTCGCCCGGTGTCTACTTCGACGAAACCCGCGACAAGACCACCGACAAGACGCTGCACAGCGTCAAGGTGATCCCCGGCCGCGGCGCGTGGCTGGAGTTCGACGTCGACAAGCGCGACACCGTTGGCGTGCGCATCGACCGCAAGCGTCGTCAGCCGGTCACCGTGCTGCTCAAGGCGCTGGGCTGGACCACCGAGCAGATCACCGAGCGGTTCGGCTTCTCCGAGATCATGATGTCGACGCTGGAGAAGGACAACACCGCGGGCACCGACGAGGCGCTGCTGGACATCTACCGCAAGCTGCGCCCGGGCGAGCCGCCGACCAAGGAGTCCGCGCAGACCCTGCTGGAGAACCTGTTCTTCAAGGAGAAGCGCTACGACCTGGCCCGGGTGGGCCGCTACAAGGTCAACAAGAAGCTCGGCCTGAACGTGGGCCAGCCGATCACGTCGTCGACGTTGAACGAAGAGGACGTCGTCGCGACCATCGAGTACCTGGTGCGGCTGCACGAGGGCCAAACCTCGATGACCGCCCCCGGCGGCGTCGAGGTGCCGGTCGAGGTCGACGACATCGACCACTTCGGCAACCGTCGCCTTCGCACCGTCGGCGAGCTGATCCAGAACCAGATCCGGGTCGGCCTGTCGCGCATGGAGCGCGTCGTGCGTGAGCGCATGACGACCCAGGACGTCGAGGCGATCACGCCGCAGACCCTGATCAACATCCGTCCCGTCGTGGCGGCGATCAAGGAGTTCTTCGGCACCAGCCAGCTGTCGCAGTTCATGGACCAGAACAATCCGCTGTCGGGCCTGACCCACAAGCGCCGCCTTTCGGCGCTGGGCCCCGGTGGTCTGTCCCGTGAGCGTGCCGGCCTCGAGGTCCGCGACGTGCACTCCAGCCACTACGGCCGGATGTGCCCGATCGAGACGCCCGAGGGTCCGAACATCGGCCTGATCGGTTCGCTGTCGGTGTACGCGCGGGTGAACCCGTTCGGCTTCATCGAGACGCCCTACCGCAAGGTGAACAACGGCGTCGTCAGCGACGACATCGAGTACCTGACCGCCGATGAGGAGGACCGCCACGTCGTGGCGCAGGCCAACTCGCCGATCGACGACAAGGGCAAGTTCACCGAGGAGCGCGTGCTGGTCCGCCGTAAGGGCGGCGAGGTCGAGTTCGTCTCGGCGACCGAGGTCGACTACATGGACGTCTCACCGCGCCAGATGGTGTCGGTGGCCACGGCCATGATCCCGTTCCTCGAGCACGACGACGCCAACCGTGCCCTGATGGGTGCCAACATGCAGCGCCAGGCTGTTCCGCTGGTGCGCAGCGAGGCCCCGCTGGTCGGCACCGGCATGGAGCTGCGCGCTGCGATCGACGCCGGCGACGTCGTCGTCGCGGAGAAGTCGGGCGTGATCGAGGAGGTCTCGGCCGACTACATCACCGTGATGGCCGACGACGGCACCCGGCACACCTACCGGATGCGCAAGTTCGCCAGGTCCAACCACGGCACCTGCGCCAACCAGCGGCCGATCGTCGACCAGGGCGACCGGGTCGAGTCCGGCCAGGTCATCGCCGACGGTCCCTGCACCGAGCAGGGCGAGATGGCGCTCGGCAAGAACCTGCTCGTGGCGATCATGCCGTGGGAAGGCCACAACTACGAGGACGCGATCATCCTCTCCAACCGCCTGGTCGAAGAGGACGTGCTCACCTCGATTCACATCGAGGAGCACGAGATCGATGCCCGCGACACCAAGCTGGGCGCCGAGGAGATCACCAGGGACATCCCGAACGTCTCCGATGAGGTGCTGGCCGACCTCGACGAGCGCGGCATCGTCCGCATCGGCGCCGAGGTCCGCGACGGCGACATCCTGGTCGGCAAGGTCACCCCGAAGGGCGAGACCGAGCTGACCCCGGAGGAGCGGCTGCTCCGCGCGATCTTCGGTGAGAAGGCGCGCGAGGTCCGCGACACGTCGCTCAAGGTGCCCCACGGCGAGTCCGGCAAGGTCATCGGCATCCGGGTGTTCTCCCGCGAGGACGACGACGAGCTGCCCGCTGGCGTCAACGAGCTGGTCCGCGTCTACGTGGCCCAGAAGCGCAAGATCTCCGACGGCGACAAGCTCGCCGGACGCCACGGCAACAAGGGCGTCATCGGCAAGATCCTGGCAGTCGAGGACATGCCGTTCCTGCCGGACGGCACGCCGGTCGACATCATCCTGAACACGCACGGTGTGCCGCGACGGATGAACATCGGCCAGATCCTGGAGACCCACCTCGGGTGGGTGGCCAAGAGCGGCTGGAAGATCGACGGCGCACCCGACTGGGCGGCCAACCTGCCCAAGGAACTGTTGGAGGCCGAGCCGGAGACCATCGTGTCGACGCCGGTGTTCGACGGTGCCCGCGAGAACGAGCTGCAAGGGCTGCTCTCGTCGACGCTGCCCAACCGTGACGGCGACGTGCTGGTCGACGGAGACGGCAAGGCGGAGCTTTTCGACGGCCGCAGTGGCGAACCGTTCCCGTACCCGGTGACGGTCGGCTACATGTACATCCTCAAGCTGCACCACCTGGTGGACGACAAGATCCACGCCAGGTCCACCGGCCCGTACTCGATGATCACCCAGCAGCCGCTGGGCGGTAAGGCGCAGTTCGGTGGCCAGCGGTTCGGCGAGATGGAGTGCTGGGCCATGCAGGCCTACGGCGCGGCGTACACGCTGCAGGAGCTGTTGACCATCAAGTCCGACGACACCGTCGGCCGGGTCAAGGTGTACGAGGCGATCGTCAAGGGCGAGAACATCCCCGAGCCGGGCATCCCCGAGTCGTTCAAGGTGCTGCTCAAAGAACTGCAGTCGTTGTGCCTGAACGTCGAGGTGCTGTCGAGTGACGGCGCCGCGATCGAGATGCGCGACGGCGATGACGAGGACCTGGAACGCGCTGCTGCGAACCTGGGAATCAACTTGTCCCGCAACGAATCTGCTTCTGTTGAAGATCTCGCTTAGTTATTAGTTTTTCTAATCCCGAAAGGGGAAAGGGAGTTACGTGTTAGACGTCAACTTCTTCGATGAACTCCGCATCGGTCTCGCGACCGCCGACGACATCCGCAACTGGTCGTTCGGTGAGGTCAAGAAGCCGGAGACCATCAACTACCGCACGCTGAAGCCCGAGAAGGACGGCCTGTTCTGCGAGAAGATCTTCGGACCGACTCGCGACTGGGAGTGCTACTGCGGCAAGTACAAGCGCGTCCGCTTCAAGGGCATCATCTGTGAGCGCTGCGGCGTCGAGGTGACCCGCGCCAAGGTGCGTCGTGAGCGGATGGGCCATATCGAGCTGGCCGCGCCGGTTACGCACATCTGGTACTTCAAGGGTGTGCCGTCGCGTCTGGGCTATCTGCTCGACCTGGCGCCGAAGGATCTGGAAAAGATCATCTACTTCGCGGCCTACGTCATCACCGCCGTCGACGACGAGATGCGGCACAACGAGCTGTCCACGCTCGAGGCCGAGATGGTCGTGGAGCGCAAGGCCGTCGAGGACCAGCGCGACTCCGACCTCGAGGCGCGTGCGCAGAAGCTCGAGGCCGACCTCAAGGAGCTCGAGGAGGAGGGCGCCAAGTCCGACGTCCGCCGCAAGGTGCGTGACGGCGGCGAGCGCGAGATGCGTCAGCTCCGCGATCGTGCCCAGCGTGAGCTGGACCGGCTCGAGGAGATCTGGACCACCTTCACCAAGCTGGCTCCCAAGCAGCTGATCGTCGACGAGGTGCTCTACCGCGAGCTGATCGACCGCTACGGCGAGTACTTCCAGGGCGCCATGGGCGCGGAGTCGATCAAGAAGCTCATCGAGAACTTCGACATCGACGCCGAGGCCGATTCGCTGCGTGACGTCATCCGGAACGGCAAGGGGCAGAAGAAGCTTCGTGCGCTCAAGCGCCTGAAGGTCGTCGCCGCTTTCCAGCAGTCGGGCAACTCGCCGATGGGCATGGTGCTCGACGCGGTGCCGGTGATCCCGCCGGAACTGCGCCCGATGGTGCAGCTCGACGGTGGCCGGTTCGCCACGTCGGACCTCAACGACCTGTACCGCCGCGTGATCAACCGCAACAACCGCCTCAAGAGGCTGATCGACCTCGGCGCGCCCGAGATCATCGTCAACAACGAGAAGCGGATGCTGCAGGAGTCGGTGGACGCGCTGTTCGACAACGGCCGCCGCGGCCGTCCGGTCACCGGACCGGGCAACCGTCCGCTCAAGTCGCTGTCGGATCTGCTCAAGGGCAAGCAGGGCCGGTTCCGCCAGAACCTGCTCGGTAAGCGCGTCGACTACTCAGGCCGTTCGGTCATCGTGGTCGGTCCGCAGCTCAAGCTGCACCAGTGCGGCCTGCCCAAGCTGATGGCACTCGAGCTGTTCAAGCCGTTCGTGATGAAGCGTCTGGTCGACCTGAACCACGCACAGAACATCAAGAGCGCCAAGCGGATGGTGGAGCGTCAGCGTCCGCAGGTGTGGGATGTGCTGGAAGAGGTCATCGGTGAGCACCCGGTGCTGCTGAACCGCGCACCGACGCTGCACCGGTTGGGCATTCAGGCCTTCGAGCCGCAGCTGGTGGAAGGCAAGGCAATTCAGCTGCACCCGCTGGTGTGTGAGGCGTTCAACGCCGACTTCGACGGTGACCAGATGGCGGTGCACCTGCCGCTGAGCGCCGAGGCGCAGGCCGAGGCCCGCATCCTGATGCTGTCGTCGAACAACATCCTGTCGCCCGCGTCGGGCCGCCCGCTGGCCATGCCGCGTCTGGACATGGTGACCGGGCTGTACTTCCTGACCACCGAGATCCCCGGCGACACAGGCGAATACACGCCTGCCGCCAAGGATCGGCCGGAGACGGGCGTGTACGCGTCGCCGGCCGAGGCGATCATGGCGTTGGACCGCGGTGCGCTGTCGGTTCGGGCCAAGATCAAGGTGCGGCTGACGCAGCTGCGTCCGCCCGTCGAGCTGGAGGCCGAGCTGTTCGGCGCCGAGGGCTGGAAGCCCGGCGACGCATGGACGGCGGAGACCACGCTGGGCCGGGTGATGTTCAACGAGCTGCTGCCGACGCAGTACCCGTTCATCAACCAGCAGATGCACAAGAAGGTTCAGGCGTCGATCATCAACGACCTGGCCGAGCGTTACCCGATGATCGTGGTCGCGCAGACCGTGGACAAGCTGAAGGACGCCGGCTTCTACTGGGCCACCCGCTCGGGTGTCACCGTGTCGATGGCCGACGTGCTGGTGCCGCCGAACAAGCAGGAGATCCTCGACCGCTACGAGAAGGAAGCCGACGGGATCGAAAAGAAGTACCAGCGCGGTGCTTTGAACCACGACGAGCGCAACGGCGAGCTGGTCAAGATCTGGCAGCAGGCGACCGAAGAGGTCGGCAAGGCGCTGGAGGAGCACTACCCGGAGGACAACCCGATCATCACGATCGTGAAGTCCGGAGCAACGGGCAACCTCACCCAGACGCGCACGCTGGCCGGCATGAAGGGTCTGGTGACCAACCCGAAGGGTGAGTTCATCCCGCGGCCGATCAAGTCCTCGTTCCGCGAGGGCCTGACGGTGCTGGAGTACTTCATCAACACCCACGGCGCCCGAAAGGGTCTGGCGGACACCGCTCTTCGGACCGCTGACTCGGGTTACCTGACCCGTCGTCTGGTGGACGTGAGCCAAGACGTCATCGTTCGCGAGGCCGACTGCGAGACCGAGCGCGGCATCACTGTCACGCTGGCCGAGCTGGCTTCCGACAACTCGCACATCCGCGACCCGCACATCGAAACCTCGGCATACGCGCGGACATTGGCCGCCGATGCCGTCGACGAGAAGGGCAAAGTCGTCGTCGAGCGGGGTCACGATCTCGGTGACCCGGCCATCGAGGCACTGCTGGCGGCGGGCATCACCGAGGTCAAGGTTCGCTCGGTGCTGACCTGCACCACGGGTACCGGCGTGTGTGCGATGTGCTACGGACGTTCGATGGCGACCGGCAAGCTGGTCGACATCGGCGAGGCTGTCGGCATCGTGGCCGCGCAGTCCATCGGCGAGCCCGGCACACAGCTGACCATGCGCACCTTCCACCAGGGCGGTGTCGGTGAGGACATCACCGGTGGTCTGCCCCGCGTGCAGGAGCTGTTCGAGGCCCGCGTGCCGCGCAACAAGGCGCCGATCGCCGACGTCTCCGGACGCGTGCAGCTCGAGGAGACCGACTCCTTCTACAAGATCACCATCGTCCCCGACGACGGTGGCGAGGAAGTCGTCTACGACAAGCTGCCCAAGCGCAACCGTCGCCTCAAGGTGTTCAAGCACGAGGACGGCTCGGAGCGGCTGCTCACCCACGGCGACCACGTCGAGGTCGGGCAGCAGCTGATGGAAGGCTCCGCGGACCCGCACGAGGTGCTGCGTGTCCAGGGCCCCCGCGAGGTGCAGGTGCACCTCGTCAAGGAGGTCCAGGAGGTCTACCGCGCTCAGGGTGTGTCGATCCACGACAAGCACATCGAGGTGATCGTCCGGCAGATGCTGCGACGCGTCACGATCATCGATTCGGGTGCGACGGAGTTCCTGCCCGGCTCGCTGACCGAACGTGGCGAGTTCGAGACCGAGAACCGTCGGGTGGTTGCCGAGGGTGGCGAGCCCGCTGCGGGTCGCCCGGTGCTGATGGGCATCACGAAGGCGTCGCTGGCCACCGATTCGTGGCTGTCGGCGGCGTCGTTCCAGGAGACCACTCGCGTGCTGACCGATGCGGCGATCAACTGCCGCAGCGACAAGCTGCAGGGTCTGAAGGAGAACGTGATCATCGGCAAGCTGATCCCGGCGGGTACCGGTATCAACCGGTACCGCAACATCCAGGTGCAGCCGACCGAAGAGGCGAGGGCCGCCGCGTACACGATCCCGTCCTACGAGGATCAGTACTACAGCCCCGACTTCGGCCAGGCCACCGGAGCCGCGGTTCCGCTGGACGACTACGGCTACAGCGACTACCGCTAACCGTTTCTGCGCGAGCAGACGCCAAAGCCCCCAAAATCCTACGGTTTTGGGGGCTTTCGCGTTCCCCAGCTTGCGCGTGGGCCCTCTTCGGCGGGCAAGTTATCCACAGGCTAGCTACACAGGGCTTCCGCGGGGCGGCCCTGACGGCGAGCATGCGTTGCATGTCCCGCGAGGCGGTCGAAGCCATATTCGTCGCAAACGGTGGAGTGGCGACGACCCAGGATCTCCTCACCGTCTTGTCCCGCAAGGGGTTGGAAGTAGCCGTCCGCGCGGGCAGATTCGTCAGGGTTCGGCGCGGCGTCTACGCGATGAGTCCTCCGGGCGTGCCGGCCCGGCTCGCTGGACTTGACCGGGTGTCGGGAACGCACATCGTCGCTTGCATGCACACCGCTGCCGACATGTACGGCTTTGACACCGAACCCGACGATCGGTTGCATGTTCTGGATCCCGGCATACGTATGCGACCGGCAGCCGATCTCATGGTGCACCAACGAATTGGCGCGCCACTGAAGAAGGTTCGCGGCCGACTTGCGACTGCGCCGGCGTGGACGGCGGTAGAGATCGCGAGGACGGTACGTCGTCCACGAGCGCTTGCGGTCCTCGACGCCGCATTGCACTGCTGCGCTTGCACGCGTGACGAATTGGATGCAGCAGTAAAGGAGCAGAAGGGGCGACGCGGCATCGTCCATGTCCGCGAACTCGTGAGTGTTGCCGACGGGCGTGCCGAGTCACCGATGGAGAGCGAGGCTCGACTCGTCTTCATCGACGGTGGATTGCCACTGCCAGAACTTCAGTTAGAGATCGTCGACCTGCACGGCAAAGCGTGGCGAGTCGACTTCGCGTGGCCGGAGTACAAGCTCATCGCTGAGTACGACAGCGTTGAGTGGCATGCCAACCCGGAGGGTTGGAAGCATGACCGCATGAAGACCGCGAGACTGCAGGAATGCGGATGGACGACCGTCACCATGGTCGTCGACGACGTCCGCAAGTATCCAGACGAACTCGTCGCGCGCATCTTCGGCCATCTTGATCGCGCCCCATTAGCCGGGTGAGCAGACGCGTAGACCCCCGAAATTCGCTCGAAAAGGGGGTCTACGCGTCTGCTCGCGGGAAGAGGCGTCGGGCGGCGTTACTAGACTGGCCGGGTGCTTATCGGATCCCACGTCCATCAAGACGATCCCATCGCAGCGGCGGAAGCCGACGGCGCCGATGTCGTGCAGTTCTTCCTCGGCGACCCGCAGAGCTGGAAGAAACCCAAGCCCCGCGACGACGCCGAGACGCTGAAGGCGGCGAGCATGCCGCTGTACGTGCACGCGCCGTACCTGATCAACGTCGCGTCGGCGAACAACCGGGTTCGGATCCCGTCGCGCAAGATCCTGCAGGACACCTGCGACGCGGCATCGGAGATCAACGCCACCGCGGTGATCGTGCACGGCGGCCACGCCGACGACAACGACATGGAGGCCGGTTTCGAGCGCTGGGTGAAGGCGCTCAAGTACCTCGAGACCGACGTGCCGGTCTACCTGGAGAACACCGCAGGCGGAGACCACGCGATGGCCCGCTATTTCGACACCATCGGCAGGCTGTGGGACCACATCGGGGACACCGGCATCGGCTTCTGCCTGGACACCTGCCACGCCTGGGCGGCGGGTGAGGCGCTGATCGACGCCGTCGACCGTATCAAGGCCCTCACGGGCCGCATCGACCTCGTGCACTGCAACGACTCGAGGGATGCGGCGGGCTCCGGCGCGGACCGGCACGCGAACTTCGGCACCGGCCAGATCGACCCTGACCTGCTTGTTGCCGTCGTGACGACCGCCGACGCCCCAGTCATCTGCGAGACCGCCGACGCGGGCCGCAAGGACGATATCGCCTTCCTGCGGGAGCACATCGGCTAGTTCGGCTCTATTACCGAATTCGGAACGAACGTGCGGTTGCGACTCAGTGAACTAATCTCTTCCGAATGACCGCAGTTGACGAAGTGCCAACTGCGGTTCCGCGCGCCGCCGACGTCGACTCCGTCGAAACCCGCGGGAGAAGGCTCACGATCGTGCGCTGGGTTGCGATCGCCATATGGGCAACGGTGATCGTGTACCGCACGGCGACCGACGGCTTCGCATTCAACCGCGAGCTGCTGCTGCTCTACATCTGCACCGGCTTGGCGGCTGCCAGCATCGGGCAGGGCCGCCGAATGTTCTACGTCATCAGGGACTGGCTGCCGTTCGCATTGGTGCTGGTCGCCTACGACCTCAGCCGAGGAGCGGCCGATCTCATCGGGCGGCCGACGATGTGGCACTGGCAGGTCGACGCCGACCGCTGGCTGTTCTTCGGCACCATGCCGACGGTCTGGCTGCAGGAACACATCAAGCTGCCGAATCCGCCGTGGTGGGAAGTCGTCCTCAGCACCGTCTACATGTCGTTCTTCGTGCTCCCGTACGTGGTGGCCGGTGTGCTGTGGCTGCGGAACCGCGACGAGTGGAAGTCGTTCGTCAAGCTTTTCGTCGGACTGTCGTTCGCGGCCTTGGTTGTCTACGCGCTGCTGCCCGCCGCGCCGCCGTGGGCCGCGTCCCGCTGCACCGCCGCCGATGTCGAGGGCGGGCCGGCAGGGCCGCGCTGCATGTTCCGATCCGCGCGAGGCGTTCCCGACGGTGGGCTACTCGGCGCGATGCAAACCACCCACGACGGCGCCAACGGCTGGATCGAACGGATCGTCGGCCGCGGATGGGGCAAGCTGAATATGCACACCGCCAGCGCGCTGATCGACCAGGGCCAGGCCAGTGTCAACCTGGTAGCGGCAGTCCCGTCGCTACACGCCGGCATGACCCTCGCGATCGCGGTGTTCCTGTGGAACCGGGTCAATCGCGGCTGGCGGCCGGTGCTCGCCGCCTACGTGATCATCATGGCCTTCACGCTGGTGTACACCGCCGAGCATTTCGTCATCGACATTCTTCTGGGATGGGCACTGGCGGCGGTCGTGATGTTGGCGATGAGCTGGTTCAAGTCGCGTCGGGCAGGACCGTCGGCGGCAGAAGCGGAGATTCAACCGAGCGCGGCCGTCACTTCGTGATGTGATCCCCGCGTGCAAGTAGAGTCTCGCGGTTTCGCCATCGATTACTCCGTGGATGGGGACGGGCCGCCCCTGGTCCTCGTCGCGGGAACGCTTTGTGCGGCTCGGCACTGGGTCGACTACGGATATTCTGCGACCCTTACTCGGCAATGGCGTGTCATCAACATCGATCCGCTGGGGCACGGTGCCAGCGATACGCCGCACGACGCCGATTCGTACGCGGTCGCAGGTGTGACGGCCGACCTCGTTGCCGTTCTGGACGCCGAGGGTGTGGACCGCGCAACCGTCTGGGGCTATTCCCGTGGGGGCTGGTTGGCGTGCAACATGGCCAGCCGCTATCCGGACCGAGTGGACCGCATTGTCGTTGGCGCCTATGCAATGCACGCCCATGAGGAGGAGGCCGCTCGGTTGTTGACGCCGCTGGCCGGATTTCTGCGGGACGGGGACTGGGCCGCTCTTTGGCGGGCTTTCGGTGTGACCGACCGCCAATTTCAGCGAATGATGGAAGACAGTAACGACGCGCTCGCCGTTGCGGCGGCCATCGACGGTTCGAAGCGCCCCACCCGGTATGTCGATCCCGCATCGATCCGTTGTCCCGCAACCTATTACGTCGGCTCCGAGGACTGGATAGTGCCCCACGTGCGCGCCGATGTCGAAGCCCTCGGCGCCAGCCTCGACGTGATCGACGGCCAAGGGCACCTCGGGTCGTTCTTCGCGTCGGCGGATCCGGTACTCGCCGCAATGGAGGCACGCCTTAAGCGGTGACAAGAGGATGCTGATTTTCCGCTGAGGTGTTCGGTTGGGCTAGTGCGATGTGGCCGCAGCCTCCCTATCGTGAAGCCGTGTCCGCCCGATTCGGGGCCCTGCTGGGCCTGCTTCTCGTCGTCGTCGGCTGCTCCGCGCCCGGATCGGCCGCCCCGCAGGGCTTCACCGTCGGCTCGACCGACCATGCGTTGACCTTCGGTGGCCTCGATCGTTCCTATCGCCTCTACATTCCCGACGCGCTACCGACGCCCGCTCCGCTGGTGGTCATGCTGCACGGCGGCTTCGGTAGTGCAGAGCAAGCCGAAAGGGCTTACGGCTGGGATCAATTGGCCGACAGCGCGAAATTCGTCGTGGCCTACCCCGACGGCGAAGGGCGCGCCTGGAACACCAACGGCGGTTGCTGCGGCCGCCCGGGCCGCCAGCGCCTCGACGACGTCGGCTTCATCGCCGCTGCGGTCAACGACATCGGTGCCAATGTCGGCATCGACGCCAACCGCGTCTACGCAACGGGCATCAGCAACGGCGGCATGATGTCGTACGCACTGGCATGCAACACAGGAACTTTCGCGGCAATCGGCCCTGACTCGGCGACCCAGCTGGACGGATGCGCCGCCCCGCACCCGACATCGGTCATGCACATCCACGGCACCGCCGACCGGTTGATCCGCTACGACGGCGAGCCTGGCGTCGGCGTCGCCAGGATCGACGGTCCCGCGGTGCCGGATCTGAACGCCTTCTGGCGCGCTGTCGATCAATGCGCGCCGCCGCCGACGATGACCGACGGCGCGGTGACGACATCCGCGGCGGACTGCGCCGACGGCCGAAGCGTTGTGCTGAAGACCGTGGCGGACGGCGGACACGAGTGGCCCGCCTTCGCCACCGCCGCTCTTTGGCAGTTCTTTGCCGCCCATCCGCGGCCGAGCGCCTAAGGGGCTTGGGCGCAACCGGCCGTTACCATTCCGGCATGGCAGACGAGGATCGAACGCAGCAACCGTCATCCCACGCGAAGCCGCCTGAGAAAGCCGGAGGGGGAGGGGGCAGCTGGGTGTCGCTGCTTTCGCTCGTCATCGCGTTGACGGCCATCGGTGTGGCCGCGGTGGCCATGGTGATGGCGTGGCCGCAGAGGGAGGAAGCGGCTCAACCGACCGCCGAGTCGAAACAGAAGGTGTGCGCGGCATTCGACACGGTCAGCAAGGCCGTCCAGCTGCAGACCCACGCCGACCTCGGGCCCGACCCCGCGGCGCAGACCGCGGTGGCGAGCAACGCTCGGTTGTCGTTGATCGGCGGGGGTGAGTACCTGCTGAGCCGTCTCGACGACCAGACGCCGCCCGATCTGGCCGACGCCGTTCGCCTGTTTGCGAACAACCTCGAGGACATCGGGCTCAACGCTCTGGCAGGCGTCACGAACGACGACCCGCAACAGGCCGCGCGTCTGACGACCGGCGAGGAAGGCAGGACCAGGGTCGCCGACCTCTGCAAGTAGGGCTCAGCCGCCGAAGCCGGCCACCGATTGTTCCTGATGGCCGAACTCGACATCTTGGCCGTTGAAGTCACCGCGACAGGACAGCACGACCTGCCACCTCTGGCCGATTCCGGGAGCCAAGAACGTCAGGTCCTTTGAGCCCATTTTGGCGATGTCGAACGCCTCGTCTACCGGCGGTACGAGGCCGTTGACCTCTTCTGCGTGATACGTGCAATGTCCGGGAATCGTGGCGGTGCTCGAAACGTGCACCTTTACATTCGGTAATGCCGGAGTGATCAGCATGCGGACCATGTCTGTCGGCGGTTTCTCCGCCGGCGGTGGCGCTTGGGACGCCGGTGGTGTGTTTTCGGGGTTCTTCGCGGGCTCAGCGGGTGCTCGCCCAATGCATTTGAAGCCTCCATCGATGGTCCAGTTGTTCTTTACGCCCGTGCTGTTGATGGTGACGCCGCTCGCACCGTTCCCCGCCGAATTAATTGTGCCGGTGTAGTGGTTCGAAACCTGTTCCTGCGGTCCGCCGCCGATTGGGAAGCCGCCCTTGAAGTCAGCCGTGAAATCCAATTGATTGGTGCCCTTGACGATTCCGCCGGAAACCGGCCCCTGCCACGTACCGCCATTCGCAGGGAAATCCGCGGTCCCGCCACCGTCGGTATGGGCCCACGCGACATGAACGTTGATACCGTTGTCCTGCTTGATCGTCGAATCGGTGTCGAAGATGATCCAGTCGCAGTCGCTGGGGGCGAGCGGGAACGGGTCTCCGGGCAGTGCCTGGCTGGGCACTTGGACGGCAAGCAATCCCGCTACGCTGGCACACGCACCTGCGAACATTCTGACCATCGTCTTCGCCGACATTTCGCCTCTCCTTCCGTAGAGGTGTACAACGTTTGCTGTGCGTTCGGATTATGACTCCGGTGAGGGGCATCAAACTCGTACTTTGCGAAAGACCCGATTGCTTGCAAGCTCCTGTGAATTTGCTGTACTAAAATTCCGTTACATCTCTTGTGCGGCTGTCGTGAAACTGTAATATCGAAGCATGTCAGACACGCACGTCGTCACCAACCAGGTCCCGCAGCTGGAGGACTGGAACCCGGCATCGTCGCCGGTGCTCACCGAGGCACTCATCCGCGAGGGCGGCGAGTGGGGCCTCGACGAGGTCACCGAACTCGGGGCGCTGTCCGGCAGCTCGCAGGCCCAACGGTGGGGCGAGCTGGCCGACCGCAACCAGCCGGTCCTGCACACCCACAACCGCTTCGGCCATCGCGTCGACGAGGTCGAGTACGACCCCGCGTACCACGAGCTGATGACGGTGGCGATCGGCCACGGCCTGCACGCGGCCCCATGGGCCGACGACCGGCGAGGCGCACACGTCGTCCGCGCCGCCAAGACGTCGGTGTGGACGCCCGAGCCGGGCCACATCTGCCCGATCTCGATGACCTACGCCGTGGTTCCCGCGCTGCGGTTCAACAAGGAGCTCGCCGACGTCTACGAGCCGCTGCTGACGAGCCGCTCCTACGATCCCGAGCTGAAAGTGCCTGCCACCAAAGCCGGTATCACCGCGGGCATGTCGATGACCGAGAAGCAGGGCGGGTCCGACGTCCGCGCGGGCACGACGCAGGCGACCCCGAACGCCGACGGCAGTTACAGCCTGACGGGACACAAGTGGTTCACCTCGGCGCCGATGTGCGACGTCTTCCTCGTGCTGGCCCAGGCTCCCGGCGGGCTGTCCTGCTTCTTCCTGCCGCGAATCCTTCCCGATGGCACCCGCAACCGAATGTTCCTGCAGCGCCTCAAGGAGAAGCTCGGCAACCATGCCAACGCCTCGTCGGAAGTCGAGTACGACGGCGCCACCGCGTGGTTGGTCGGCGAGGAGGGCCGCGGTGTGCCGACCATCATCGAGATGGTCAACCTCACCCGGCTGGACTGTACGCTGGGCAGTGCGACCAGCATGCGCACCGGTCTGACGCGCGCCGTCCACCATGCGCAGCATCGAAAGGCGTTCGGCGCCTACCTGATCGACCAGCCGCTGATGCGAAACGTCCTCGCCGATCTCGCGGTGGAGGCCGAAGCCGCGACCATCCTCGCGATGCGGATGGCGGGTGCCACCGACCGCGCGGTGCGCGGCGACGAGCGTGAGTCGCTGTTCCGCCGCATCGGCCTGGCGGCAAGCAAGTACTGGGTGTGCAAGCGTGCGACCGGTCACGCCGCAGAGGCGATGGAATGCCTCGGCGGCAACGGCTACGTCGAGGAGTCCGGCATGCCGCGGCTGTACCGCGAGGCACCCCTGATGGGCATCTGGGAGGGGTCGGGCAACGTCAGCGCGCTGGACACGTTGCGGGCCATGGCAACTCGACCGGAAAGCGTCGACGTGCTGTTCGACGAGCTCGCCAAGAGCATGGGCCAGGACCCGCGGCTTGATGCCCACATCGACGGGCTCAAGCCGCAGCTCGATGACCTCGAGAGCATCCAGTACCGGGCCCGCAAGGTCACCGAGGACATCGGTCTTGCGCTGCAGGGCTCACTGCTGGTGCGGCACGGGCATCCGGCCGTCGCAGAGGCGTTCCTCGCCACCCGGATGGTCGGCCAGTGGGGCGGCGCCTACGGAACCATGCCCGCCGGGCTGGATCTCGCGCCGATCCTCGAGCGCGTGTTGGTCAAAGGTTGATGTCCACCGCCGAGCTGGGCCCACACGTCAGTAGGGGAACGCAAATGTCCACGTTTTCCCAGCTGATGGCGAACATTTGCGTCTGCTCGCGCAAAGAAGGTGACCGTTCATGACCCACGCGATCAGGCCGGTCGACTTCGACAACCTGAAAACGATGACCTACGAGGTCACCGATCGGGTAGCGCGAATCACGTTCAACCGGCCCGAAAAGGGCAACGCGATCATCGCGGACACCCCGCTGGAGCTGTCCGCGCTCGTCGAGCGGGCGGATCTGGACCCCGCAGTGCACGTCATCCTGGTGTCGGGCCGCGGCGAGGGGTTCTGCGCCGGTTTCGACCTGTCCGCCTACGCCGAGGGCTCGTCGTCGGCAGGCGGTGGCAACCCGTATGCGAACACGGTGCTGTCCGGCAAGACGCAGGCCATCAACCATCTGCCCGATCAGCCGTGGGATCCGATGATCGACTACCAGATGATGAGCCGGTTCGTTCGCGGCTTCTCCAGCCTCATGCACTGTGACAAGCCGACGGTGGTGAAGATCCACGGCTACTGCGTTGCGGGTGGCACCGACATCGCGCTGCACGCCGACCAGGTGGTCGCCGCGTCGGACGCCAAGATCGGCTACCCGCCGATGCGCGTGTGGGGCGTGCCCGCCGCAGGCCTGTGGGCGCACCGGCTCGGCGACCAGCGGGCGAAACGCCTTCTGTTCACCGGTGATTGCATCAGCGGTGCGCAGGCGGCCGAGTGGGGGCTGGCCGTCGAGGCCCCTGCGCCAGCCGACCTCGACGAGCGCACCGAACGACTCGTCGAGCGCATCGCTTCTATGCCGGTCAACCAGCTGATCATGGCGAAGCTGGCGCTCAACACCGCGCTGCTGCAGCAGGGTGTCGCCACCAGCCGGATGGTGAGCACCGTCTTCGACGGCGTCGCCCGCCACACCCCCGAGGGGCACGCATTCGTCGCCGAAGCCCGCGAGCACGGCTTCCGGGATGCCGTGAAGAGCCGCGACGAACCCTTCGGCGACGCAGGCCGCAAGACGTCCGGGGTCTGACCGGTGGCCACGCTCAGCCGGATGACCGCGCGTTCGGTGGTGCTGAGCGTGCTGCTCGGCGCTCATCCTGCGTGGGCGACGGCGGCCGAACTCGTCCGTCTCACGGCGGATTTCGACATCAAGGAAGCCACGCTGCGGGTCGCACTGACCCGGATGGTGAGCGCGGGGGATCTAGTGCGTTCCCAGGATGGCTACCGGCTTTCCGACCGGCTGCTGGCCCGGCAGCGACGCCAGGACGACGCGATCAACCCGCAGCTGCGCACGTGGGACGGGACCTGGACGACATTGGTGATCACGAGCGTCGGCATCGATGCGCGCACCCGCGCCGCTCTGCGAACGACGTTGCAGCAGAACAGGTTTGCCGAATTGCGCGAAGGTGTCTGGTTGCGTCCGGACAACGTGAAGATCATCCTGCCGGACGAGGTGTTGTTCCGGGTGCGGGTCTTGCACGGTTACGACGACGACCCCGCCGAGCTGGCGGCCCTGCTGTGGGATCTGCCCAAATGGGCGGCGACCGGCGAACAACTGCTCGACGACATGTCCGCAGCAGCCGACGTTCCTGGCCGTTTCGTTGCCGCCGCGGGGATGGTGCGACATCTGCTGACCGATCCCGTGCTGCCGGGCGAGCTGTTGCCCGACGGCTGGCCCGGCACCGCGCTGCGAGACTCGTATGCGCAATTCGCCGCCGAACTGGTGGCCAGACGAAACGAATACGAACTCACGGAGGCGACATGAGTGTGCGAGTCGAGCGCAATGGTCCGGTCACGACGGTCGTCATGAACCGGCCCGAGGCGCGCAACGCCGTCAACGGCCCGACGGCGGCCGAGCTGTTCGCCGCCTTCGACGAGTTCGACAAGGACGACTCGGCATCGGTGGCTGTGCTGTGGGGTGACAACGGAACCTTCTGCGCCGGTGCCGATCTCAAGGCGTTCGGCACGCCCGACGTCAACCCGGCGCACCGGACGGGGCCCGGGCCGATGGGGCCGACGCGGATGGTGCTGTCCAAGCCGGTGATCGCCGCCATCAGTGGCTACGCGGTGGCCGGCGGACTTGAGCTGGCGCTGTGGTGTGACCTGCGGGTGGTGGAGGAGGACGCGGTGATGGGTGTCTTCTGTCGGCGATGGGGCGTCCCGCTGATCGACGGCGGCACCGTTCGGCTGCCGCGGCTGATCGGCCATAGCCGGGCGATGGACATGATCCTGACCGGCCGCGGTGTCGAGGCCGACGAGGCGCTGGCGATGGGTCTGGCGAACCGCGTCGTGCCGAAGGGCCAGGCGCGGCAGAAGGCCGAAGAACTTGCGGCCGAACTGGCCGCGCTGCCACAGCAGTGCATGCGGGCCGACCGGACGTCGCAGCTCAATCAGTGGGGGCGCTCCGAAGCTGACGCGATGGACTTCGAGTTCGGCAGCCTGTCGCGTGTCGCGGCCGAATCACTGGAAGGCGCACAGCGTTTCGCCAAGGGAGCCGGGCGCCACGGCGCTCCCGCTCAAGACTCGACGAGCTGAGACTTCCTGACGAAGTCGCCGATGGCGTCGGCGGCGACCTCGGCGCCATCGCGTTGTCGGATCTGAGCGCCCAGCCGATCGGCCGCCTCGCGGTACGCGTCGTCATTCAGGATGGTCTGGATCTCCGCTCGAATGCGTTTCGGCCCAGCATGTTTCCGCAGAAGAAGGCCCGCGCCGACGCGCTCGAGCGCTGCGCCGACACCCTTCTGATCGATCAGCGGATTTGCCGGCATGACCACCTGCGGCACGCCGAACGACAGTGCCCGCATCGCCGTGCTGTGGCCGCCGTGTCCCACCACCAGAGACGCGGTCGGCAGCACCTCGTCGTGGTCCAGCCACGCGTGCATCACCGCGTTCTGGGGCACCCGCAAGCCCGAGGCGTCAATACCCGGTCCCACCGTCACGGTCGCCTCGATGGCGAGCGGGGCAATCGCGTCGAGGATGTTCTGGAGCATTCGGCGCTGCCCGGCGAAGGCACAAGTGCTGAGGCTGACCAGGATTCGCGGCACGGATGTAGGCTCTGCGGCTCTCGGCACGCCCTGCCACACGACGCCGGTGTGGCATACCGCAGGATCTCCGCGCATCGGGTCGAGATCAGCGCGAGCGGAGACCACCTGCAAGAGCCCTAGGTGTTCCGGCGCCAGCGGATCCGTTCCTCGAAGACGAAGCATCCATCCGACCGGGCTCGCCGCGAGATCCTGAACGGCGCGATAGAAGCAGTGCACGAAGACGATCGTCGGCATGCCGGAGTCGACGATCTCGGGAATTCCCGCGGTGAGGATCATGTCGACGACAACGGCATCCACATCGTGGCGACGCGCGGCCTCCACCACGCACTGGCCAAGGCGTCGATCCGCCGCTACCCGGGTGAAGGCCGTCATGATGGCGGGCAGCGACCGCTGCACGGTGGGATCGAAATGCTGTCCGCCGGTGAACGGTTCGAACGCAAGACCGGCGACTTCGATCCGTTCGCGAATGCCACGATGACCGAGCACCACGATCTCGACGCCGCGGGACTGAAGCGCGCGCGCGACCGCCAACTGCGGCGGGATGTTGCCGCCGCCGTCCACGATTGCGAAGAGGACCTTCATGGCGTTCGAGCTCCAGTCAATAACGCCTGGGTCATCAGGCACATCCGGTCATGGACATCGTCGACAGACAGCCCGCGGTCGAGCCGCAACAACTTCCAGGCGTAGACGTCGGTGGCGACGACGAGCACGTCGATCAGTCGCAATCGCGCGTCGATTCCCTCGGGAAGCCGGTCCGCGAAGACTTCCTCCACCCATTCGCGGTGGGCGAGCCGTCCGGCGTCGGTCATCCGCCGGGCGCGCGGGTCGTTCCCGTCGGCGAGCATGGTGAGCACCATCTCGCCCCGGCGCTCGTAGTGGGCGATGAGAACGCGTAGTGCGGCGTCGGCGTCGTCGAAGGGCGGTGTCCGCTCGGCCATGACGTCGTCCCACCCGTGCGACCACGCCGCATCGATAAGGGCTTCGCGGCTACCGAAATGCCGGAGCACCGTCTTAACGGTTACCTGCGCGCGTTCGGCGACGGCGGGCAGTGTGATCGCGAACGAGCGTTCGGCCATGAACGTGTCGATGGCGGCCTTGATGATGGCGTCGCGGGTCGCGGTCTTGGCCTGCTGACGCGCGCCCATGTCGTACTTGCGCGATTTCATGTCCATTAGAAGGTACATCAAATCCGCATTTGGTGTCCATAGTTATGGACGCCAAAATCGCGAGGGTCAGCCCTTGCTGATCTTGTTGCCCGAGCCGGTGTCGTTGATCCTGGGATCGCCCTGCTTGTAGGTGACGGTGTTGTTGAAGCCGACGACGCTGAGGCCCTTGTCGATCCGGTCCATGTTGACCGTGTTGTCCGCACCGCCGATGTTCGCGTTGGCGCAGGTGCCCTTGACGGTCAACTTGTTGTTGTTGCCGCCGATGTTGAGCGACTTGCCGTCGGCGCAGTCGAGTTCGGTCGTCGTACCGACCGAGCTGTAGTTGATGGTGTTGCCGATCTCGACCTGACCGCCCCCGGATCCGAATGTCGCGGTGGGAGTGTTGGAGTCGGTGCTGTCCGCGCCGCAGCCGGCCAGGCCGATCATCGCGACGGCGGCCACACCGATCAAGACGTGCGTGCGCATGGTTCCTCGCTTCCGTTCGGTGCGATGAGAACTCGGCCGATCACGCCGGAATGCGGTCGATCCGATTCATCATGCCCAGTTCCCGGCTCAGTGCTGTCCAACCCCCAGCGGTCATGGCTGTAGAGCGTACGTCGTGGGCGTGGTTCACGGCTGTACTTGATCACTTCGGCTCCTGCCCGGCCTGCGCCGAACGAGTCGCGGCGCCGCACTGCGCTGGGTAGCGTGTGCAGGCGATGCGTTGGCGTGTCAAAGCGGTTGCTATCGCGGCGGTCACAGCGGTGGTGACCGTCGCGGGATGTGCGCAGACCGTCGACGGGACCGCGCAGAGGGCCCGTCCGGCCGTGCCCGATCCGGAGCGCAGCTACGGCTACGTCGACAACCGGTGCGGGTTACTGGAGGACAGCTCGATCCAGGAGATGCTCGGCGCCGACAATGTGGTGCGGCCTTACAGCGGCGCCGTGTGCCAGTACGTGCTCGAGCGCGACTCGCGGTCTGACGCCGGCGCCGGTGCTCCCCCGGCCACCACGATCGACGTCGTCTTCTCGTGGTTCGAGACCGGCAGCGTGGACAGGGAACGGACCCTGGCAGAACAGCGCGGCGCCAAGGTCACCGAGAAGGTCGTCGAGCGGCACCAGGCCTTCCTTGCGCGCCGCGACACCAACGGCGCGGGCTGCTCGGCCACCGCAGCGGCAGGCCCCGGTGTGCTGAGTTGGTGGGTGCAGACGCGCGGCAAGACCGACGCCGACCCCTGCACCGACGCCGAGAAACTACTCGCGGCCACGCTGTCGTCGGACCTGTGACCATGTCCAGCCACAAGCCAGTCACCTTCTGCGCCGCGCTGATCGCCGGTATCGCCGTGCTGGCCACCGGCTGCGGCACGCCGCAACACCCCTCCGCGCCGGACGCCCCCGCCGATTCGGCCAGCGGCGGCTTCCAGAGCGGGGAGTGCAACAACGTCACCGACGCGGACGTCACCAAGGCCGTCGGCTCGGCGACGTTCACCAAGGTCATCGACAGCGACGCCGGCTGCTTCTGGCAGGAGAACACGATGCTCGGCTCGTTCGGGGCGGGCATGGGCATCTCGACGTGGTGGTACCGCGGCAGCGACATGGACACCGAGCGGACCCTCGAGCAGCAGGCGGGCCGCACGCTGACCGAACTGTCCGTCGACGGCAACAAGGGCTTCAAGGCTCACGACGCGAACGCCTGCAGCATCTACGTTTCGAAGGGTGGCGACGTCATCACCTGGTCCATCCAGACGATGAACCCGGCCACGCTGCCCGATCTGTGCGGCATCACCGAGCAGCTCGCCCAGCTCAGTCAGGAACGTGTCAACTGACTCCGCGGAAAACTAGAGGTGTTAGTTTTCGCATATGACAGGCCGTCCCGCGCCCCATACGTCCGGTCGACGACCGGCCAAGCTGAGCCGGGACTCCATCGTCAACGCCGCCCTCACCTTCCTGGATCGCGACGGCTGGGACGCGCTGACGATCAACGCACTGGCCACCCAGCTCGGCACCAAGGGGCCGTCGCTGTACAACCACGTCGACAGCCTCGAAGACCTGCGCCGCACGGTGCGGATGCGAGTCGTCGGCGACATCATCGACATGTTGAACACCGTTGGCCAGGGCCGCACCCGCGACGACGCGGTGATCGCGATGGCCAGCGCCTACCGCAGCTACGCCCACCATCACCCGGGACGGTATTCGGCATTCACCCGGATGCCGCTCGGCGGCGACGATCCCGAGTTCACCGACGCCACAAGGGCGGCTGCGGGGCCGGTCATCTCGGTGCTGTCGTCCTACGGCCTGGACGGCGAGGACGCGTTCCATGCTGCGCTGGAGTTCTGGTCGGCGCTGCACGGCTTCGTGCTGCTGGAGATGACCGGGGTGATGAACGCAATCGTCGACACCGATACAGTGTTCAGTGACATGGTCATGCGGCTCGCGTCGGGCATGCAGAGGCGTTGAGTTTCCGTACGGGCTGACCTGCGGTTAGGTGCCTTGTCGCGGGTTTGGATCGACGTGGTCTGCCCTGGTATCGTGGATCGCCGTGCCTGGCAGGTAGGCGGTTGCCGCGCGCCGGGCCAATTCGCATGTCGTGAAGCATCGGAAATGGATCGCCAAAAGATTCCGGTGCGAGCGCGTGCGACACTCCCGGTCGCGGGGTAAGCGAGCGGGGCATAACTGCAGTACAGAGACTTAGAACGACACGAAGAGACGAAGAGAGAAAGCCGGTAGATGCCAACCATTCAGCAGCTGGTCCGCAAGGGTCGCCGCGACAAGATCGCCAAGGTGAAGACCGCGGCCCTCAAGGGCAGCCCGCAGCGGCGCGGTGTGTGCACCCGCGTCTACACCACCACTCCGAAGAAGCCGAACTCGGCGCTTCGGAAGGTGGCGCGCGTCAAGCTGACGAGCCAGGTTGAGGTCACGGCCTACATCCCGGGCGAGGGTCACAACCTGCAGGAGCACTCGATGGTGCTGGTCCGCGGCGGTCGTGTGAAGGACCTGCCCGGTGTGCGATACAAGATCATCCGCGGCTCGCTCGACACCCAGGGCGTGAAGAACCGCAAGCAGGCGCGCAGCCGTTACGGCGCGAAGAAGGAGAAGAGCTGATGCCGCGCAAGGGACCCGCGCCCAAGCGTCCGCTGGTCAACGACCCGGTCTACGGATCGCAGTTGGTCACCCAGCTGGTCAACAAAGTTCTGCTGGACGGGAAGAAATCGCTGGCCGAACGCATTGTTTATGGTGCGCTCGAACAGGCCCGCGACAAGACCGGCACCGATCCGGTTGTCACCCTCAAGCGCGCTCTCGACAACGTCAAGCCCTCGCTCGAGGTGCGCAGCCGACGCGTCGGTGGCGCCACCTACCAGGTTCCGGTCGAGGTTCGTCCGGATCGGTCGGTGACGCTGGCCCTGCGCTGGCTCGTCAGCTTCTCCAAGCAGCGACGCGAGAAAACGATGATCGAGCGTCTCTCGAACGAGATCCTCGATGCCAGCAATGGCCTGGGTGCCGCCGTCAAGCGACGCGAAGACACCCACAAGATGGCCGAGGCGAACCGGGCCTTCGCGCACTACCGCTGGTGACAAACGCCGGCGCGCGATGCGGCCGCCGGGCGTGACGACAACAGCAACCAAGCAACCGAAAGAGTGAAACTTCCGTGGCACAGAAGGACGTGCTTACCGACCTGAACAAGGTCCGCAATATCGGCATCATGGCGCACATCGATGCCGGCAAGACGACGACCACCGAGCGCATCCTCTACTACACCGGTATCAGCTACAAGATCGGTGAGGTGCACGACGGTGCCGCCACCATGGACTGGATGGAACAGGAGCAGGAGCGAGGCATCACCATCACCTCGGCCGCCACCACCACGTTCTGGAAAGACCATCAGATCAACCTGATCGACACCCCCGGACACGTCGACTTCACCGTCGAGGTGGAGCGCAGCCTTCGGGTGCTCGACGGTGCCGTTGCCGTGTTCGACGGCAAGGAAGGCGTCGAACCGCAGTCCGAGCAGGTCTGGCGACAGGCCGACAAGTACGAGGTCCCGCGCATCTGTTTCGTCAACAAGATGGACAAGATCGGCGCCGACTTCTACTTCTCCGTGCGGACCATGGAGGAGCGCCTCGGCGCCAACGTCATCCCGGTCCAGCTGCCGATCGGTTCGGAGAGCGAGTTCGAGGGCGTCGTCGACCTGGTCGAGATGAACGCCAAGGTGTGGCGGGGCGAGACCAAGTTGGGCGAGACCTACGACACCATCGAGATCCCCGCCGACCTGCAGGAGCGGGCCGACGAGTACCGCACCAAGCTGCTCGAGGCCGTCGCTGAGACCGACGAGGCGCTCCTGGAGAAGTACCTCGGTGGCGAGGAGCTCACGGTCGAGGAGATCAAGGGCGCGCTGCGCAAGCTGACGATCACCTCCGAGGCGTACCCGGTGCTGTGCGGCAGCGCATTCAAGAACAAGGGCGTCCAGCCGATGCTCGACGCGGTCATCGACTACCTGCCCTCGCCGCTGGACGTGCCGCCTGCCACCGGTCATGCGCCCGGCAAGGAGGACGAGGTCATCGTCCGCAACCCGACGACCGACGAGCCGTTCGCGGCGCTGGCGTTCAAGGTCGCGACGCACCCGTTCTTCGGCAAGCTGACGTATGTCCGGGTGTACTCCGGCAAGGTCGACTCCGGTTCACAGGTCATCAACGCGACCAAGGGCAAGAAGGAGCGGCTGGGCAAGCTGTTCCAGATGCACTCCAACAAGGAGAACCCGGTCGAGTACGCGTCTGCGGGCCACATCTACGCGGTGATCGGCCTGAAGGACACCACCACCGGCGACACCCTGAGCGACCCGAATCAACAGGTCGTGCTGGAGTCGATGACGTTCCCCGATCCGGTGATCGAGGTGGCCATCGAGCCCAAGACCAAGAGCGACCAGGAGAAGCTGAGCCTTTCGATCCAGAAGCTCGCCGAGGAGGATCCGACCTTCAAGGTGCATCAGGACGTCGAAACCGGTCAGACCGTCATCGGCGGCATGGGCGAGCTGCACCTGGACATCCTGGTCGACCGGATGAAGCGCGAGTTCAAGGTCGAGGCCAATGTCGGCAAGCCGCAGGTGGCCTACAAGGAGACCATCAAGCGCAAGGTCGACAAGGTCGAGTTCACCCACAAGAAGCAGACGGGTGGCTCTGGCCAGTTCGCGAAGGTGCTCATCTCCATCGAGCCGTTCAGCGGCGAGGACGGTGCGACCTACGAGTTCGAGAACAAGGTCACCGGTGGACGCATCCCGCGTGAGTACATTCCTTCGGTGGATGCCGGCGCGCAGGACGCCATGCAGTACGGCGTGCTCGCTGGCTACCCACTGGTGAACCTGAAGGTCACCCTGCTCGACGGCCAGTACCACGACGTCGACTCGTCTGAGATGGCGTTCAAGATCGCCGGCTCACAGGCGCTGAAAAAGGCTGCGGGACAAGCGCAGCCGGTCATCCTGGAGCCGATCATGGCCGTCGAGGTCACCACACCCGAGGATTACATGGGTGATGTGATCGGCGACCTGAACTCCCGCCGTGGCCAGATCCAAGCCATGGAGGAGCGGAGCGGTGCACGCGTCGTACGGGCGCACGTGCCGCTGTCGGAGATGTTCGGCTACGTCGGCGACCTTCGGTCGAAGACCCAGGGCCGGGCGAACTACTCCATGGTTTTCGACAGCTACGCCGAAGTTCCGGCGCAGGTGTCGAAGGAGATCATCGCGAAGGCGACGGGTCAGTGAGAATCGAGGGCCGCCAGGCCCGAGGCTCGGAGCTGGCCCGGAGTCGAGCAATGGACGCCGCGAAGGCGACGGGTCAGTAAATCTGACCTGTTGCCACCGCGGCGAACTGTAACTGCAAAGATCAACACACTGCTTTACAACAAGCACCAACAGTCCAGGAGGACACAGAAGTGGCGAAGGCGAAGTTCGAGCGGACGAAGCCGCACGTCAACATCGGGACCATCGGTCACGTTGACCACGGCAAGACCACGCTGACTGCGGCTATTACGAAGGTTCTGCACGACAAGTTCCCCGAGTTGAACGAGGCGTCGGCCTTCGACCAGATCGACAACGCACCTGAAGAGAAGGCGCGTGGTATCACGATCAACATCTCCCACGTGGAGTACCAGACCGAGAAGCGTCACTACGCACACGTCGACGCTCCCGGCCACGCCGACTACATCAAGAACATGATCACCGGCGCGGCGCAGATGGACGGCGCGATCTTGGTGGTCGCGGCGACCGACGGCCCGATGCCCCAGACCCGTGAGCACGTGCTGCTCGCCCGTCAGGTCGGCGTGCCCTACATCCTGGTCGCGCTGAACAAGGCCGACATGGTCGACGACGAGGAGCTCATCGAGCTCGTCGAGCTGGAGGTCCGCGAACTGCTGGCCGCCCAGGAATTCGACGAGGACGCCCCGGTCATCAAGGTGTCGGCGCTCAAGGCCCTCGAAGGCGATCCGGAGTGGGTCAAGTCCGTCGAAGAACTGATGGACGCCGTCGACGAGTCGATCCCGGATCCGGTTCGCGAGACCGACAAGCCCTTCCTGATGCCCGTCGAGGACGTCTTCACGATCACCGGCCGTGGCACCGTCGTCACCGGTCGTGTCGAGCGTGGCGTGATCAACGTCAACGAGGAAGTCGAGATCGTCGGCATCAAGCCCGGCACCACCAAGACCACGGTCACCGGTGTCGAGATGTTCCGCAAGCTGCTCGACCAGGGCCAGGCAGGCGACAACGTCGGTCTGCTGGTTCGTGGCGTGAAGCGCGAGGACGTCGAGCGCGGCCAGGTTGTCGTCAAGCCCGGCACCACCACGCCGCACACCGAGTTCGAAGGCAGCGTCTACATCCTGTCCAAGGACGAGGGCGGCAGGCACACGCCGTTCTTCAACAACTACCGTCCGCAGTTCTACTTCCGCACCACCGACGTGACCGGTGTGGTGACGCTGCCGGAGGGCACCGAAATGGTGATGCCCGGTGACAACACCGACATCTCGGTGAAGCTGATCCAGCCCGTCGCCATGGACGAGGGCCTGCGCTTCGCGATTCGCGAGGGCGGCCGTACCGTCGGCGCCGGCCGGGTCACCAAGATCGTCAACTGACGTTCTGACCTAGTACGCCAAAGTGGCGCTCACCCGAAAGGGTGGGCGCCACTTTGCATTTCGACGGCGAACTCAGACCGACGTCAGCACCATGCGGAATCGCGCGACGCTGCTTGAGCAACCAAGACCGCGACGCTCAACCGATAATCGGCCTCCTCCTATCCACTGTGCGGACGCACTAGGAAAGTGCCAAACACGAACTGGCCGTCGAGCCCCAGGGCCGGGTGTTGACTGAGCTCTACCTGAGTGACAATATAATTTTTTGGCGTAGCACACTACCAGATGTGTCACGAGCTAATTACGGAAACGACAATAATCGTGACGTGAGACAAATAAGAATCTCGTGTCTCACATAGCCGACTGACGGGTCCGCTAATAACAGAGGACTCAGCTGGGTCGATCAGCGCCACAGCATGGTAGACGTGATAGACGCTGGTCAAGTGCCGCTGATATCTTCGTAACGAGCTTCTTGCACAACGCTTTGCGGACGCGTGGTCAAATATTTAGCTAACTTTGCACAGGATGTTCAAGAATTGTTAAGTGTGACGCTTGACACATCTGATAGCAAAGCTCTAATGTCTCGTTTCGCAACTTAGGTTTTTCACAGCTTCATCCGAAGGGTGGGACTTGGATGAACGGAACCAGTAGCGATGCTGGCCTCCCGGCAGACCAGAACACTTGCACGCACCGGACGTCGACCAACTACCAGAAGATCGTTGTTCGCACTCTCGCGGTAGGCGGCGTGGCCGCCTGCATCGGCTTCCTGGCCGAGATGACCGCCCCCGACGCCGACGCTTTGTCGATCCTGCTTCCGGCGGGCAACGGCAACGCGACGCAAATCAACATCCTCGAGGGCAACATCTTCAACCCGCAGTTCGGGGCCGGCGGCAACGTGAGCAACAACACGACCATCGCAAACGTCTTCTTCGGGCAGGGGAACCACAGTTCGCAGGGCACGTCCGGCGGCGGACTGTTCGGGCCGCTCGCGCTCGGGGGTGCGAGCGGCAACGGAAATGTCACGCAGATCAATATTCTGTCGTTCAACATCTTCAATCCGCAGCTCAGCGTCAACGGCGGGAACTACAGCAACAACACCACCGTCAGCAACGTCGCAGTGGGCAACGGGAACTACAGCGACAATTCGGGGTCGTCGGGCGGCACGACGATGTTCGGCGGCTCGTTCGGCAACGGCAACACGAGGCAGGTCTCCCTCTTCTCGGGAAACATCTTCAACCCTCAGTTCTCCCTGTTCGGCGACAACTACAGCAACAACACCGCGATCGCCAACGTGTCGCTGTTCAACGGCAATTTCAGCAACAACTCGGGCACGGGCGACGGGTTCGCGGGCTTCCTCGGTTCGCTGACCGGCAACGGCAACACCAATCAGCTCGCGGCCGGCGTCACCAACATCATCAACCCGCAGTTCACCTTCGGGGGCAAGAACACGAGCAACAACGACGCCACCACCAACCTCTCGGGCGGTAACGGCAACCACAGCAACAACGAGGTGGGATCTGCGGGCACCGGTGCAGGTCGGCGGCGCGAATGGCAACGGCAACACCGCCCAGACTGTCTGGGCCGCCGGCAACAACATCAACGAGCAGCTTCGCCTGGGTACCTGGCTCCCCGGGATGGCTCTTCCCGCACCCGCGCCGGATGTCGTCAACACGGGGGATGTCGTCGCCGAGGGCACGAATACCACGAGTACTTGGCTCCCCGGGATGCCTGTTCCCGAGCCCCTGGAGGTGCTCGTCGTCCAGGGGAATGCCATCGCCGAGGGCACGAATGCCAGTGTCGCCGGTGCCGCGGCCTCGAACACGGCTGGTACTACCGATCGTCCTCGTCCGCTCAGAAATGTCGTCAACCACGTCAAGGGCGCGGTCGAACGCGCCGCAGGACGGTGTCAACAAAGCGCTCGGGATCGACAAGCCCGCACCGAGCGGGAGCCAAACCCCGAGTCAGCCTGACAGCGGCGACCCGCCCAGCGGGGACAACCCGGAATCCGGTGGGTGATGCGGAACATGACGGGCCCGGGGTGGTGACGATGAGGTGACTGCGCACAGCAGTGAAGGGCCGAGTCCGCACTGCAACCAGGCTTGGTTAGACGATCGCATCGGCCGATGTTGTTGAACAACAAGACATCTGAAGAACACCACGACAACTCAACAGGAGCTCAAGAAGATGGGTAATCATCGTAAGATTCGAAGCGCGAAGCTGAATCGCACGCTTGCGATCGGCGCCGTCGCCGGGGCGACGGCGATCGGATTCGGCGCCCTGTCGTCCGTGAATGCGCCTGCGGCACATGCAGACTGGTGGGCGCTGATCGCCGGGCCGGGCAGCGGCAACGCCAGCGGCAACGACACCCTCTCCGGCAACGGCACCGGAAACGGCAACGGCAACTTCGGCAACAACAACCTGTTCATCGGAGGCCAGAACGGCAACGGCAACACGACCCAGACGACCTGGGGTGCGGGCAACAACATGAACACCCAGCTCAACCTCCTCAGCCCGGTCACCGGTGGCTCGGCCACCAACACCGGCACGTAACCGCCACCGGCGGCAACAGCACCGCGACCACCTCGCCGACGACCACGGGTAACGGCAACAACGTGGGAAAAACACTGGGCAACAACACGGCGACGGCGACTTCCGGAAATGTCGGTGGCGCGCTGGCCCAGGGTACGACCGGCTCGAATACCAGCACACAGACGTCGACCGCGACCCCTACCAATAACGGAAACCGTAACTTCCACCAACACACAACCGGGTAGCTGCTGCGCCGGCGATTGGCGCTTGCAGCAACGGAGGCGGAAGTGCCTCAGGCACCGGAGGATCGCAGACCAATACCGGGCCTCAACACGGAAACCGCGACCCAGACAACGGGCAACAGCACCCAGACTGCGACCAACACGCAGATCGTCGGCAGCCGTGCCACCGCCAATGGCAACACGACACAGACCAACCAGACCGGTGGCAACACGACCGTCAACGGCGTCCGCCACCAGTGGCACCGGCGGTTCGGCCAACGGCAGCATCAGCAACTCGAACACTGTCGGCGGCAACGTTTCCCACAACACGTCGAACACCAACACCTCGTCGGGCAACGGCAACAACAGCAGCAACAGCACCGGCAGCAACAGCCACAGCAGCAACAGCAACGGTGGCGGCAACACCAACAACGGCAACTAACCAGCTCTAGATCAACATCACATCAACAGAGGAGCTCAAAGAAAATGGGTACTCATCGCAACTCGCACAGCGCGAAGTTGAATCGCACGCTCGCCTTCGGTGCCGTCGCCGGCGCAACAGCCATCGGGTTGGGCGCGCTGTCCACCTTGATCGCGCCTGCCGCACAAGCGGATTGGTTCGGAGGGGCGAGCGGGCTCGGCAGCGGCAACGCCAGCGGTAACGACCTCTTCTTCGGTAACGGCAACGGTAACGGCAACGGCAACTTCAACGACCAAAACCAGTACCTGGGCGGAGTGCACGGTAACGGCAACGTGAACCAGACCACCTGGGCCTCGGGCAACACCATCAACAACCAGTTGGGGGTGGGGTTCCTCAACCCGGTGGTCGGCGGCATCGCGATCAACGCGGGCGCGACGGCGTCCATCGGCGGCTTCAGCACTGCGATCTCCGCACCGGTAACCGCCCTCAACGGCACCAACATCGGTGCGACACTGGCGCTCAACGCGGCAACCTCGGCGTCCGCCAACCTCGGTGCGGCGGTGGGTCTTGGCTCTGGGCGGCTCGAACGTCGGCCTCCAAGTACCGGTGGCAATCCCCATCAATGCGAGCGCTCCCCGATAGCGGCCAACGTTCTAGCCCAGGCTGGGTGCGTAGCGGGCATCGGTGCCTGCACCAACTCAGGTGGAACTGCGTCAGCCACTGGTGGAGCACAGAACAATAACGGCCCGCTGAATGTGGCGAACCAGACCCAGAACCAGGGGACCGTTACCTCGACCGCCACGAACACACAGGTGTCGAGTTCAACGGCGAACTCCAACCGCAACATCACGCAGACCAACCAGGTCGCCGGCAGCACCACCGTGACCTGCGGCGCCTTGAGCGGCACTGCGGGTAGCGCCAACACCCGGGTCAACACGACCGCCGCAGCCGGCGGCAACGTTGCTCAGAGCCCGTCGTAGAGCAACACGCAGTCGGGCAGCGGCAGGAACAGTGCCAACACCACCGGCAACAACACCGACACCAACAACACCAACGGTGGCGGCAACACCACCAATCGCAACAACGGCGACTGACCGCCCTCGAAACCACAAGCCAAACGACAAAGGAGCTCAAGACAATGGGTACTCATCGCAGGTCACAGCCAGCGAAGCGTAATCGCACGCTCACCGTCGGTGCTGTCGCTATCGGGTTCGGTGCGCTGGCCGCCATCAGCGCGCCCGCCGCACAGGCCGATTGGTTCGGGTTGCTGAACGGCCCGCTCAGCGGGAACGGCAGCGGTAACGGCACCTTCTCCGGTAACGGCAACGGTAACGGCAACGGCAACTTCACCGACCAAAACCAGTACCTGGGCGGAGTGCACGGTAACGGCAACACGAACCAGTCGACCTGGGCCTCGGGCAACAGCATCAACAACCAGGTGAACCTGGGATTCTCAACCCGGTCATCGGCGGCATCTCGGCCAACATCGGCGTGACAGCGGGCGTCGGCGGCTTCAGCACCGCGATCGCCTTACCGATCACCGTAGGCAACGGCAGCAACGTCGGATTGACCGTGGGCCTCAACCCGGCAACCTCGATCTCCGCCAACGTCGGTGCGGGCTTGGCTCTGGGTGTCGGCGGCTTCAATATCGGCGCCCAGGCACCGATAGCGGCTCCAGTCAATTTGAGTGTCCCCGTAGCGGCCAACGTTGCTATTCAGGCTGCCTGCGGAGCGCTCGCCGGTGCCTGCGTCAACGGCAGGTGGCAGTGCAACAGCCACGGCGGGAACTCAAACCAACGGGACGCTCAATCAAGCTGACCCAGACGCAGACGACGGGCGCGACTGACGTCAACGCGACCAATAACCAGACGTCGAGCTCAGCGGCGAACTCCAACGGCAACATCACGCAGACCAACCAGCACTCCGGCAACACGACCGTCAACGCCGGCGCCACGGCGGCACCGCGGGTTCAGCCAACGCTCGCACCACGACGAACGGCGTTGCTGGCCAGAACCTTGCTCAGAGCCCGTCGAAGACGAACGGGTCGCAGGACGCCGGCACCAACAGCACCAACCACACCGGCAACGGCGGGAGCAACAACAACACCAACGGTGGCGGCAACACCACCAACGACAACTAACCGCCCACAGAACGGAACGGCGCTCACCCCCCACCGGGTGAGCGCCGCTTCTTATTGTGTGGTCGCGCAGCGGGTTTAGTCCATGGTCAGAACCATGCGGAAGCGCGCGGCCCCGCTCATCATCCTGTCGTAGGCGGCCTGCGCCTCGGACAACGGCACCGTCTCGATCATCGGCCGCACTCCGGTCAGCGCAGAGAACCGCAGCGTGTCCTCGGAGTCCTGCGACGTTCCCGACGCATGGCCCTGCACGGACGACGACTTGAAGATGATTGCCGCCCCTGGCACCTGCAGCGGGTCGTTGGGCGCTCCGACGACGACGAGCTGGCCGCGCGCCTTGAGTGCGCCCAGCGTCGCCGTCATCGCATCGGCGACGGTGACGGTCGCGAGGACCACCTGTGCGCCGCCGAGCTTGTTCAATTCCTCGGCGACGTCGGAGGCTCTGGAGTCAATATAGTGATGCGCGCCAAGCTCTTTCGCTAACGGCTCCTTGTCCATGCCGCGCGCGATGGCAACGACCTCGAAACCCATCCTCGCCGCGAATTGGATGCCGAGGTGGCCGAGTCCACCGACTCCGAGGATCGCCACCACGTCGCCCGGTCGCGCGACGGATTCTCGCAGGGCATTGAACGTCGTGATGCCCGCGCACATCAGTGGAGCGGCATCGACGTCGGAGAGGTCGTCGGGAATGCGAGCGAGCGCCTCCGCCGGTGCCACCATGTACTCGGCGTAACCGCCGTCGTACGCGATGCCCGGGATCTGACCGTTCTCGCATGAGATGAAGTCGCCTCGGCGACAGGGCTCACAGGTGAAGTCGCAACCGCCGAACCAGCCGACGCCTACGCGATCCCCGACGCTCCAGTTCAAGACGCCTTCTCCGATAGCGTCGACCACGCCCGCGACCTCATGGCCGGGCGCGCGCGGGAACGAGTTGCCGAGGCCGCCGTTGACGGTCAGGGAGTCTGAATGACAGACGCCGCAGGCATGGACCTTGACGCGGACCTGTCCTTGGCTCGGCTCCGGGATGTCGACCTCGGTCAGTTCGAACTTTTCATTCGCCGCGGGCACGCGGGCGATCTTCATCGTTGCCACGCTGGTGGACACTACTCCGACGGCGTAGCGCGAGGCCGTGCCATCAGCATCACCACCCCACCGGCGGGCAGCAGCGTGGCGGCGACGGCTAGGAAGATGACCCCGATGCCTGGGCCTGCGGACATGCCCGCGCGCGTGAGCACCTCGAGCATCGTGCCGGACACCGCGACGCCGACGCCTGCCAGCGTCACCAGCGACGTCAGCGCCACCCCGGCCGCCTCGCCCGCGCGCTCGGGCCTCACGACGGCCTGCGTCGCGACCGTGGTGAACGCGTACACCAGACCCATGGTGAATCCGCATGCGGTCAGCGCGATTACGTAGACGACCCAGCCGCGCGACACAGCCAGCGCCGCCAGCGACACAGCCGCGGCCACGCAGCCGACTCCCATGACGAGCATGGTCGGATACCTCGCCGCCAACCGACCCGACAGCGGGCCGCCCAGTGCCGCGCCGACGGACGGCCCCAGAAACGCGAGGCCGGCCATCAACGGGTCCAGGCCGCGCACCTGCTGCAGGTTCAGCGTGGACAGGTAGACGGTCACGGCGTAGGCGACATTCGCGATGGTGCCCGCGACCACGAGAATGGTGAAGCGCGCGTTGCCGAACAGCGACAGGTCGAGCAGCGGCCAGCGCACCCGTCTCTCGACAAGAACGAAGGCGCCCAACACCGCGATCGCACAAACGAACGCGATGATCGTGCCCGGCGAGAGCCAGCCCCAACTCGGTGCGCGGTCAAAGGTCAACGTGAACAAGCCGATTCCGGTGGTGATCAGTGCCAGGCCTGTCACGTCGATGCGGCGCGGCACGGTGTCGTCCGAACTCTCGGGCACCGTCAGCGCTCCGATCACGAACGCCACCAATGCGAACGGCACCAACAACCAGAAGATCCATCGCCAACCCAACGTCTGGGTCAGCAACCCGCCCACCAACGGCCCTGCCGCATTACCCAAACCCGCGATGCCGTAAGCCAACCCGATCGCATATCCGGCACGCGCCGCAGGAAAGGTATTGGTGAGCACGCTGACCGACACGGGGAAGATCAGCGCCGCGCCGACACCCTGCACGGCCCGGAAAGCAATGACGAGAGCGGCCGACGGCGCAACGGCACACAACGCCGACGCGAGCCCGAATATCGCGATGCCTGCCAGCAGCGCCCGTCGGCGCCCGAAGATGTCGCCGATCCGACCTGCCGGAACCATGAACGCACCCAGCACCAGCATGTAGACACTGATCACCCACTGCAGATCCGTCGCATTGCTGTTGAGGTCCGCCGCCATCCGTGGCAGCGCCAGGTTCATCGCGAAGTAGTCGATCTGGACGCAGAACAGCGCCGTCGACACCGCCGCCAGGATCCACCGTGAAGCCACGGCGCCGCTCGGCGAACTCACGCGCCGACGATACGACCCGCAACCGTCGATCTGGCTGGTCTCGGATTTTGTGATGCACCTGTAACGCGTGAGACCTGTGTGGCGATAGATCTCGCAGATAACATGTTTTTGCTGGTCGGGTTGGGGGTTCTATGTTTCGTCGAACGAATGCGGCGGCCTGTGCGGTCGCTGTGGCAGGAAGTGCTCTGGTCGGGTTGACGGCCGGTACCGCAAACGCGGCGCCCGGTTGCCCCGACGTTCATTGGATGGGTGCCGCAGGTTCGGGTGAGCGGACCGAATACGACATGGCCGCCAACGGTGGCATGGGTCAGATCGTCTACCAGTCGTATCAGACGCTCCAGCAGCAGCTTGCGGCCGAGGGTCGGACCATCACCGCGGAAGCGGTCAACTATCCGGCCACGGATGTGCCCGCCGATGCCGGCATAGGGGACTGGCTCGACTACATGGGCAGCGTGGATGCCGGGACGAACGCCCTTGGTGCGCAGTACGCGGCATTCACCGCGCAGTGCCCCGACACCAAGGTGGTGCTGGCGGGTTACTCGCAGGGCGCGATGGCGGTGCATAGGAATCTGCTCGCGATCGGCGCCGATCCCAATCTCGCCGCAGCCCTGCTGATCGCCGACGGCGATCGCCATCCGGACGACACCACGGTCAACATCGGTTCGGCGTCGACGGATCCGGAGAAGACGGGCGGCGCCGCGCAGGACTGGCCGATCTTGGCACACGCTCCAGCGCTGCTGCCCGCGAACATCGGAGTCCGGACGATCAGCGTCTGCGACGCAGGCGACGCGGTCTGCGACTACGACCCGGACGCCGACGAGGTCTCAGCGACCGCGGTGGCGATTCACACGAGTTACACAGTCAGCGGCAGCAACGGGCAGATGTGGACCTGGATGGTCCACCAACTCCTCGGGCCGTCATCGACGCCTGCACCTGAGGTTCCCGAGGGCGTCACCACCCTGTCCTAACTCGGCGTCAAACGGCGCCTGTTGGCGCTAATCTGACACGCAAACCGCGTCAAGCGAGGAGCGTGGAAGATGGTGTGGCGTTACGTCAAAGCTCAGCTGATGGTTCTGCTATGTGGTGGTCTCGTCGGCCCGATCTTTCTGGCGGTGTACTTCGCCACGGGTCAGAGCTCCCTCTTGAAGTGGATGTTCTACGTCGGTCTGCTCATCACGGCCGCCGACGTGCTGATCGCCTTGGCTCTTGCCAATTTCGGCGCGAAATCGGCGGCCAAGACCGCTGCCCTCGAACAGACCGGCGTATTGGCGCTCGCGCAGATCACCGGCATGGGCGAAACGGGCACCCGCATCAACGACCAGCCGTTGGTGAAGCTGCAGCTGCACATCGAGGGCCCGGGCATCGCGCCGTTCAACTCGCAGGACCGCGTCATCGCCAGCGTGACGAGGCTGGGCAACCTCACCAACCGCAAGCTGGTGGTGCTGGTGGACCCATCCACGCAGCAGTATCAAATCGATTGGGAGCGAAGCGCTTTGATCAACGGGCTGGTTCCGGCGACGTTCACGATCGCCGAGGACAACAGGACCTATGATCTCAGCGGTCAGACTGGCGCGCTGATGGAGATCCTGCAGATCCTCAAGGCGAACGGCATCGGCATGAACAACATGATCGATTTGCGGTCCAATCCCGCTGCGCGTCAACAGGTGCAGGCAATCGTCCGCCGGGCCGCCGCGCAGCAAGCACCCGCCATGCCCGGCCCGGCGCCCAGTCCGGGCGCGCCGCCGCCGCCTCAGTACCCGGCGATGGCTCCGGAGCCAACTACTTCACAGCGGTTGCAGGAACTGGAGACCCTGCGCGCGACCGGTGCCGTCTCCGAAGAGGAGTACAACGCGAAACGGGCACAGATCCTCTCCGATCTGTAATCGGGTCGGACGCGTGATAGGTGTTAGATGACCGCCACTGAATCCTCGACGGAGAAGTCGAGCGACAAGGTCAGCCTGCCCACTCTGACCGCCATGGTGGTCGGTTCGATGATCGGGTCGGGCGTGTTCCTGCTGCCCCGCCGGTTCGGCACCGAGACGGGTGTGCTGGGTGCCATCATCGCGTGGACAATCGCCGGCGCAGGAATGCTGATGCTGGCCTTCGTCTTTCAGCGTCTGGCGATGCGTAAGCCAGATTTGGACGCCGGCATCTTCGCCTACGCCAAGGCGGGATTCGGGGACTACGTCGGGTTCAACTCGGCAATCGGGTACTGGGCGTCGGCATGTGCGGGTAATACCTCGTACTGGGTGCTGATCACCGCCACGATGAGCGCAGTTTTTCCCGCGTTCGGCGCCGGAGATACGGTGCTCGCGGTCGTCGTCTCGTTGATCGGCGTGTGGCTGTTCTGCTACCTGGTCTCGCGTGGCGTCAAGGACGCCGCTGTCATCAACTACATCGTCACCGTCGCCAAGGTCGTGCCGATCCTGGTGTTCATCGTCATCGCGGTCATAGCGTTCAAGGCCGACGTCTTTGCCGATAACTTCTGGGGTGGGGACGACGGGTATTCGTTTTCCTCCATTTGGGACCAGGCGACCGGCACGATGCTGATCACGGTGTTCGTCTTTCTGGGCATCGAGGGCGCCAGCGTCTACTCGCGGATGGCCCGCAGGCGCGAAGACGTCGGCCGCGCGACGGTGATCGGATTCCTCAGTGTGCTCAGCGTTTTCGCGCTTGTGACGCTGGTGTCCTACGGCGTGATGCCACAGAACGAGTTGGCCGGTATCAGTCAGCCTTCTATGGCTGCGGTGCTGGAATCCATCGTCGGGCCGTGGGGATCGATCTTCATTCGCGTCGGCGTGATCGTCTCGGTTCTCGGTGCCTACCTCGCGTGGACGCTGATGGCCGCCGAGGTGCTGTTCATTCCCGCGACTACCGACGACATGCCGCGATTCCTGGCGCGCACCAACCGCCACGGCGCGCCGCTACCCGCGCTGATGATGGCGGCCGGGCTGATATCGCTGTTGCTCGTCGCATTGCTGTTTGCTTCGGACGCGCTCGATTTCATGCTCGACCTGACGGCTGCCCTTTCCCTGATTCCCTACCTCTTTGCGGCGGCCTACGCGCTGAAGCTGACTGCGACCCGCGAAACCTATGGCGACGGCAAGTCGCTCGTCGGTGACATGGTGATCGCCGCGGTGGCGACGGTGTACACGCTGTTCCTGATCTATGCCGCGGGCGTCGACAAGCTTCTGCTGTCGTGCATCTTGTACGCGCCCGCCGCCGCGTTGTACTTCAAGGCCCGCCGCGAACGGGGCCTTCGGGTCTTCACGCCCGCCGAGGCGGTGCTGTTCGGCGTGATTCTCCTCGGCGCCGTCGCGGGTGTGGTGTCCTTGGCGACAGGTGCGATCGAGATCTAAGAGCCCACGGCGCGAGAGGAACTCAAGTGACGAATCCGTCCGCTAGTTATGGCGTGCACTCCGAGGTCGGCAAGCTGCGCAAGGTGCTGGTGTGCTCGCCGGGCCTGGCCCATGAACGGCTGACGCCGACCAACTGCGACGACCTGTTGTTCGACGACGTGCTGTGGGTGCAGAACGCCCGCCGCGACCACTTCGACTTCATGGACAAGATGCGCGACCGCGATGTGGAGGTCGTAGAGCTGCACAACCTGCTGACCGAGACCATGGAGATTCCCGACGCCAAGACCTGGCTGTTGGACCGCAAGATCGTTCCCAATGAAGTCGGCCTGGGGCTGGTCGACGACACCCGGGGGTTCCTTGACTCGCTGCAGCCGCGGCGGCTCGCCGAGCTGCTGATCGGCGGAATGTCGACGCGCGACCTACCCGCCGAGATCCAGTCCGGCTACCGCGCGCTGGCGCGGGAGGACACCGGGGTCACCGAGTATCTGATGCCGCCGCTGCCGAACACGCTCTACACCCGTGACACCACGTGCTGGATCTACGGCGGTCTCACACTCAACCCGCTGTTCTGGCCCGCCCGGCACGACGAGACGTTGTTGATGAAGGCGATTTACGAGTTCCACCCCGAGTACGTCGGCTCGACGGTGTGGTGGGGAGATCCCGAAAAAGCCTGGGGGCTCGCCACATTGGAAGGCGGCGACGTGTTGATTCCCGGCAACGGGGTGGTGCTCATCGGCATGAGTGAGCGGTCCTCACGCCAGGCCATCACCCAGGTCGCGGCCGAACTGTTCAAACAGGGTGCCGCCGACAAGGTGATCGTCGCCGGGATGCCCAAGCTTCGCGCGGCCATGCACCTGGACACGGTGTTCACCTTCGCCGACCACGACGTCGTCACCATCTATCCCGAAATCGTGGACAGCATCGCGCCGTTCACGCTGGTGCCGGGCGACAACGACATCGGTGTCGACGTGATCGACGAGACGAAGCCGTTCGTGGAGGTGGTCGCCGCCGCGCTCGATCTGCCGCAATTGCGGGTGGTCGAAACTGGCGGCACGAAGTACGACTACGAGCGCCAGCAATGGGACAGCGGCAACAACCTCGTCGCCGTCGAACCCGGAGTCGTATTCGCCTATGACCGCAACACCCATACCAACTCTCTGCTGCGCAAGGCCGGAGTCGAGGTCATCACCATCGTCGGGGCGGAACTGGGCCGCGGCCGCGGCGGCGGCCACTGCATGACCTGCCCGATAATCCGCGACCCAATCTAGAACACGTTCTAGATCTGCTGTTAGCCTGACTCCGGTGCTAGCCCACGCTGGCCAGCCCACGAAAGGAGCAGCGGTGACGGCAACTGGCGGCCCTCTGGAAGGGCGAGTGGCGTTCATAACCGGGGCCGCACGCGGTCAGGGCCGGGCCCACGCGATCCGACTGGCCAACGACGGCGCCGACATCATCGCCATCGACATCTGCCGGCCTGTCTCCGACACCGTCACCTATCCGCTTGGCACCTCCGAGGAACTGGCGGACACCGTACGCGCGGTGGAGGCCACCGGCCGCAAGGTGCTGGCCCGCGAGGTCGACGTGCGCGACCTGGACGCGCTGCAGAAGGTGGTGGCCGACGGTGTCGAGCAGTTCGGCCGGCTGGACATCGTGGTCGCCAACGCAGGCGTGCTGAGCTGGGGGCGGCTGTTCGAGATGTCGGAGGAACAGTGGGACACCGTCATCGACATCAACCTGAACGGCACCTGGAAGACCATCCGCGCGGTGGTGCCCGCGATGATCGAGGCGGGCAACGGCGGCTCGATCATCATCGTCAGCTCATCGGCCGGCCTGAAGGCCACCCCCGGCAACGGGCACTACTCGGCGTCGAAGCACGGCCTTGTCGCACTCACCAATGCGTTGGCGATCGAAGTGGGCGAGTTCGGGATTCGGGTGAACTCCATCCACCCCTATTCCATCGAGACACCGATGGTGGAGAAGAAGGCCATGCTGGACCTCTTCACCAAATACCCGAACTACGTCCACAGCTTCTCGCCAATGCCGTACCAACCGGTGAACCATCAGGGCAAGAAGGGGCTGATGGAATTCATGATGCCCGAAGAGGTTTCGGACGTGGTCGCGTGGCTGGCGGGCGACGGGTCGGCGACGATCTCGGGCAGCCAGATCGCCGTCGACCGCGGAACCGCGAAGTACTAGCTGGGCAGAACCAGCACCGGCACCGGGCTGTGCCGGATGATTTTCGCGCCGTGTGAGCCAAGGAAGACGGTCTTCAGGCTGCGGCGCGACGAGGTACCGAGAGCCAGTAGCTCACCGTCGTCCCATTCGGTGTCGTCGAGCGCCTCGTCCCAACCGTTGCCCGTAACCACCTGTAGCTCAACGTCATCGCCGACGACGCCGTCGGCCTTCAACTTTCCGAGCGTCTCGCGCAGCTGCTCCGCCCATGCCGACAGCAGGGAGTCCTCGGCGTGCAGACCCACTTCGGGTGGGAACATCGTTCGTCCCCTGATCGCGTAGGTGACCACCCGCATCTTGACATCCAGCTCGTCGGTGAGCGCCTTTACCCGCTCGACGACCTTAACGGATTCGGGTGTGCCCGAATATGCGCATGTGACGCGGATCAGCTTGCCGGACTTGGCGCCCCGATATCCGCGCGGGCTGATCGCGACGGGTATCGGTGAGGAGTGCAGAAGCCAGTCTGTGGTCGAGCCGAGCACCACCTGGCCCAGTGAGCCGTCAGACGACGAACCCGTGACGAGCACCGCAGCGTCGAGTTGTTCGGCCGCGTCGAGAAGGCCTTCGCCCGCGGTGCGGCTCGCGAACTTGTGGAAGCTGACGTCGATCCCCTTGGCGATCTGGTCGAGGCACCGCTGCGCCTCCCGCTGCGAATCGGCGCCCAACTTGTCTGCCCACGAGGCGTATTCGGCGTCGATCCGGGCAGGAGACGGGGTGGTCCACGGCTTCGGAACGACGGTGGCAACGGCGACCGAGGTGTTCAGCGTCTGCGCCGCCTCAACGGCCAGGTGCAGCGCCGACCGCCCGGCTTTTCCCGCGAGGTAGCCGACGACGACGGTCACGGCGTGTCCTGCGGGTGCCCGGTGGTCAGCACATCGTCGTCACCGGGCACGGCCGTCGGGATGTAGCCGTCGCCGCCGTCGTTCAATGCGCTGTGGCGCCTGCCCCACACCAAGTAGAACACCAGCACCGCCGCGACGCAGGCGCCGAACACCAGCCACGTCTGCCAGCGCAGCCCGTAGAGCACCGCCATACAAGCGAGGACCGAGAGCACCGGTGTGACGGGATAGCCGGGAACCTTGAATGGGCGCTCCAGATTGGGTTCGCGCACGCGCAGGATGATGACACCGACCGACACAGTGATGAACGCGACCAGGGTGCCGATCGACACCGCATCCAGGAGCCAGTTCAGCGGGATGAATCCGGCCAGGATGCTCGTCGCGACGGCCACGATGATCGTGTTGGCGACGGGAGTCATGCTGCGCGGGTTGACCTTTGCGAACATCGACGGCAGCAGCCCGTCGCGTCCCATTGCGAACAGAATGCGTGTCTGGCCGTACATCACGACCAGGGTCACCGAGAAGATGGAGATCACGGCCCCCGCGGCCAGGAGCGTACTGGCCCACGTGCCACCGGTGATGTTTTCCAGGATCACGGACAAGCCCGCCTCGGACTGTTCGTCCGACCCGAACTCGGCGGCGTCCTGCGTACCCAGTCCGGCGAACGCGACCAGGATGTAGAAGGTGGTGACGACGATGAGGGCGGCGATGATCGCTCGCGGCATGGTCTTCTGCGGATCCTTCACTTCGTCACCGGCCGTCGATACCGCATCGAGGCCGATGAACGAGAAGAAGATCATGCTGGCGGCGGTCGTGATGCCGGCCATGCCCTTGTCCCAGAAGCCGTGGAAGTGGTCGGTGTTGAACGCGGTGAGGGCGATGACGATGAACATGCTCAACACGCCGAGCTTGATCAGCACCATGACCGTGTTGACGGCGGCGGACTCACTGGCACCGCGGATCAGCAGAAACATGCACATCACGATCAACAGGACGGCGGGCAGGTTGACAATGCCAGGGACCTCGTCCCACGGTGCTGCCGTCAGCGACTGCGGTAGCTGCCAGCCGAACAGGTTGTCCAGCAGCTTGTTCAGGTACCCGCTCCAGCCGACCGCGACCGCGGAGATCGACACGCCGTATTCGAGCAACAGGCATGCCGCCACACCCATCGCGACGAACTCGCCCATCGTCGTGTACGCGTAGGAGTAGGTGGAGCCGGACACCGGCACCGACGAGGCCATCTCCGCATAGCAGATGGCCGAAAGGCCAGCCGCGACCGCGGCGAGGACGAACGAGACGAGCACCGCGGGTCCGGCTTCGGGCACCGCGGCCGACAGCACGAAGAAAATGCCGGTGCCGACCGTCGCGCCGACGCCGAAGAGCGTCAGCTGGAAGGTGCCGATACTTCGTTTCAGGTGGTCGGAGGCACCGTGTGCGATCGGTGCGCCAGCCACCGGCCTGCGTCGCCACAGCTGCTGGGAGAGGCTTAGAGATGGGGCGGTCATGGTTGCCTCCTGCTGGACTAGTTCTATGTATCGGACAAGTGTGACCTTGATTCGGCCAGAACGTCGGCGAACTGACCGGTAGCCCAGTCGATCTCCTCGGCCGTGATCACGAGTGGGGGTGCGAAGCGCAACGTCGAGCCGTGGGTGTCCTTGACCAGAACACCGCGCTCGGCGAGACGCATGCTGATCTGCTTTCCGGTGCCCATGGAGGGGTCGATATCGACGCCCGCCCAGAGTCCGAGCCCGCGCACAGCGAGGACACCCTCGCCGATGAGGGCGCGCAGTCGGGTATGCAGCCGCTCGCCGAGTTCGGCTGAGCGGGACTGGAATTCACCGCGGTCCAGAATCTCCACGACGGTGGTGCCGATCGCCGCGGCGAGTGGATTGCCGCCGAACGTGGAACCGTGCTCGCCGGGGTGCAGCACCCCGAGAACGTTCTTGTTCGCCACCACCGCCGACACCGGCACGACGCCGCCGCCGAGGGCCTTGCCAAGAAGGTAGATGTCGGGCACAACGCCCCAGTGGTCGCACGCGAAGGTACGTCCGGTGCGGGCGAGCCCGGACTGGATCTCGTCGGCGATCATCAGCACGTTGCGCTCTGTGCACACCGCGCGGACGCGGGGTAGATAGTCATCGGGCGGGACGATGATCCCGGCCTCACCCTGGATCGGCTCGAGCAGCACCGCGACCGTATTGTCGTCGATCGCGGCTGCCAGCGCCTCGGCGTCACCGAACGGGACCGAGCGGAAGCCGGGCGTGTAGGGACCGAAGCCCCGTCTCGCGGCATCGTCGTCGGAGAAGCTGATGATTGTCGTCGTCCGGCCGTGAAAGTTGTTCTTTGCCACCACGATATTGCCGTGACCGGCGGGGACACCCTTGACATCCGTGCCCCACTTGCGGGCCACCTTGATGCCGCTCTCGACGGCCTCGGCGCCGCTGTTCATCGGCAGCACCATGTCCTTGCCGCAGAGCTCGGCCAGCGCCTGGCAGAACGGCCCGAGCCGGTCGGAGTGGAAGGCTCGGCTGACCAGCGTCACGGTGTCGAGCTGCGCGTGTGCGGAGGCGATGATCTCGGGGTTGCGGTGGCCGAAGTTCACGGCCGAATAGGCGGCCAGGCAGTCCAGGTAGCGCCTGCCCTCGATGTCGGTGATCCAGGCGCCCTCGGCGCTCACCGCGACGACGGGCAATGGCGAGTAGTTGTGCGCGACGTAGTGATCGTCGAGGGCGATCGCGTCGGTGGTTGGGGTCACGGCATCAAGGATGGTCACGAATACACCTCCAGCGTGCAGCATTTGATGGATCCGCCGCCCTTGAGCAGCTCCGACAGGTCCACGCCGATCGGCGTGAACCCGGCATCGGAGAGTTGGTCGGCGAAGCCGGTTGCGGCCGCCGGGTGGACGACGTTGCGACCGTCGGAGACGGCGTTGAGCCCGAGCGCGTAGGCGTCGGGGGTGGCCACCTCGATGGCGTCCGGGAAGAGTTCGAGCAACCGCGTGCGCGACTCGTCGCTGAATGCGGGCGGGTAGTAGGCAATGGTGGTGTCGTCGAGCACAGCAAGCGCGGTGTCGAGGTGATAGAAGCGCGGGTCGACGAGTTCGAGGCTGACGAGCGGCATCCCGACGGCGGCGGCGATCTCGTCGTGCGCGCGTCGGTCAGTGCGGAATCCATAGCCCGCCAACACGATCGAGCCCACGACGAGCAGGTCGCCCTGGCCTTCGTTGACATACCGCGTCTCGGTGGGGTGGTACCCATGGCGGTCCATCCACTCGGCATAGGCCGCGGCTTCGCCCGCGCGCTGCGGGTAGGCGAACTTGGCGACGACGGCCTTGCCGTTGACCAGCAGGCCGCCGTTGGCGGCGTACACCATGTCCGGCAACCCGGCGAGCGGCTCGACCAGTTCGACCGTGTGGCCGAGTTCCTTGTAGGTCTGGCGCAGGCTCTCCCACTGGTTCATCGCCAGGTGGGTGTCCACCGGAGTCGAGGTGTCCATCCACGGGTTGATGGCGTATTCGACGGCGAAGAACGTCGGTGGCGTCATCGCGTAGTGGCGGATGCGTGCGGATCGCTGCGTCATTGCGGCGACATCGGATACCGGGGCCGTCTTGGCGGCGACATCTGAGATCGTCATGATCAAACGATATTTGCTACCGATTTTGCAATCAATCGCCGTCTATTGCGTGTCTACCAGTGATCTATTGTGTCAGAATCTGAACGGCAGCGATTTGTTGCGTGGAGGTGGGCATGGAGCGATTGGACGAGACCGACGAGCGCATTCTCGCCGAGTTGGCGCAGGACGCACGGGCCACGTACGCCGACATCGGCCAGCGCGTCAACCTGTCCGCACCGGCCGTCAAGCGACGGGTGGACCGCATGCTCGACAGCGGGGTCATCCGCGGATTCACGACCGTCGTCGACCGAAACGCGCTTGGCTGGAACACCGAGGCGTACGTGCAGGTATTCCGCCACGGCACCATCGCGCCCGACGAACTGCGAAAGGCGTGGGTCGACATTCCTGAGGTGGTCAGCGCCGCCACCGTCACCGGCACCGCCGACGCGATGCTTCATGTCCTCGCCCGCGATATGCGCCACCTGGAAGAAGCGCTCGAGCGTATCCGGTCGGCGGCCGACGTCGAGCGCAGCGAGAGCATCGTCGTCCTGACCAATGTCATCGACCGGATGCGCGGCTGAAGTAGCCGAACGGCAGGGTGGCGCACATTCGGCTGCCGCCATCGTGTAGAAAACCCCACGTGAGCACATCTGCGGGCATCGTCATCGTCGGAGGCGGACTGGCCGCGGCCCGGACCGCCGAACAGCTGCGACGGTCGGAGTATGCCGGCGCCGTCACGATCGTCAGCGACGAGGACCATCTGCCCTACGACCGGCCGCCGCTGTCCAAGGAGGTGCTGCGCGCCGAAGTGGACGACGTCACCCTCAAACCGGCCGAGTTCTACGAGGAGAACGACATCACCGTCCGGCTCGGCAACGGTGTGCGCTCGGTGGATCCCGCCGCGCAGACGGTGACGCTGGCCGACGGCAGCGATCTCGCATACGACGAGCTGATCATCGCGACGGGGCTTGTCCCACGGACCATTCCGTCGTTCCCGGATCTGGAAGGCATCCGGGTGCTTCGTTCCCTTGACGAGAGCATCGCGCTGCGCGAGCATGCGGCCTCGGCCCGCCACGTGGTCGTGGTCGGCGCCGGCTTCATCGGTTGCGAGGTGGCGGCGAGCCTGCGCGGCATGGGAGTGAATGTCGTTCTGGTGGAACCGCAACCGACTCCGCTGGCGTCTGTGCTCGGCGAGCAGATCGGCGCCCTGGTCACCCGGCTGCACCAGTCCGAGGGCGTCGACGTGCGCTGCGGCGTCGGGGTGGACGAGGTGCGCGGCACCGACCGCGTCGAGAAGGTGGTGCTGTCCGACGGCAGCGAGCTCGACGCCGATCTGGTAGTTGTCGGGATCGGCTCGAAGCCGGCCACCGACTGGCTCGACGGCAGCGGAATCGAATTGGACAACGGTGTGGTCTGCGACGACGTCGGCCGAACCGCTACGCCCCACGTGTGGGCGATCGGCGACGTCGCGTCATGGCGTCACCCCGTGGGACACCAAGTCCGCGTTGAGCATTGGAGCAACGTCGCCGACCAGGCACGGGTCATGGTGCCCGCGATGCTCGGCAAGGAGATTCCGGGAACGGTGACGGTGCCCTACTTCTGGAGCGACCAGTACGACGTCAAGATCCAGTGCCTCGGTGAACCGCAGGCCGACGACACCGTGCACGTCGTCGAGGATGACGGCCGCAAGTTCCTCGCCTTCTATGAACGTGACGGTGTGGTCGCAGGCGTCGTCGGCGGCGGGATGCCGGGCAAGGTGATGAAGGTGCGCAGCAAGATCGCCGCCGGCGCCCCGATCGCCGACGTGCTCGGCTAATTGCGATTTCGGCGTGAAAAGTGTCGCTGAGCGATAGTAATCATGCCGAAATCACTAGAACTCGCCGAGGTAGAAGCGGCTGCCCTGGTCGTCGGTGCATAGCGCGGACCTGCCGTAGGGCTGCTGCGTCGGCTCCTCGATGACAGTCCCGCCTGCCTGCCGCACCAGGGCGACGGCCGCGTCGATGTCCTCGACGGTCCACATCGGAACGGTCACCTGTGCAGCAGCATTGCCTCCAGCGACACCAGCCATCGGGTGTGTCTGCTGCACCTGCCAACCGTCGGCGATATGGCCCGGCTCGAAGGTCCAGAACAACACCCGGCTGTAGAACGCCCTGAATGCCGTCGAATCGCCGACCTGGTAGGTGATGTACGAAAGTTCGCCTGGCCCAGCACCATTGAGCTCGGGCCGCGGCTGGCCCGGGTTCGGCTGGAAAACGCCGAACGATGTCCCTTGCGGGTCGGTGGCGCCGCGCAGCGTGCCGAAGTCGAACTCCTCGACCTCGTCGACGGTGCCGCCGCCTGCCAGGATCGCTTGTCGGGCACCCTCGAGGTCGGCCACCGCGTAGCAGCAGAACAGGGTGGGCGGACCGTCGACCGAGTAGATGCCGATGTGTGCCTTGGTGTTGGTGACCTGATGGGTCTCCGGGTCATAGGTCCAGCCGAGCACGTGGCCGTAGAACGCGGCGGCGCGGCCGGCATCGGGCGTCCACACCGAGATGTAGCCGACGTCGCCGTGCTGGATCTGGATCGGCGCTCCGGTGACCGGCCCGCTGAGCATCCAGCGATGTCCGAACGGGTCGATGATCGTGGCGTTGCGGGCGCCGTAGTTCTCGTAGGGCTCCCGCTGCACGGCGGCCCCACGCTCCCGCGCCCGGTCCAGGATGAGGTCTGTGTCGGCCACGTGGAGCATCAGGCTTACCGAACTCGCCTGTGGGTCAGGGGCTTTCAGACCAAGCTCGGGATACTCGTCGGCCAGGTAGAGCACGCCGTCACCGATCTGCAGCTCCGCGTGCCCGATGCGGCCGTCGTCCATCTCGTACATCTCGCCGACGAGCGACGCGCCGAAGGTGTCGATGTACCAGGCGATGGCGTCTCGCGCGTCGGCGACGGACAGATAGGGCAGCGCTGCGGCACGCGGGGGTGCGGTCGCCACCTCGGGCTCGGCGGTGGGCTCGGTCAGCTCTGCGATGGCGGTATCTGTGCCGCTCATGTCGACTCCTTCTGTTCGATTCGGCAATGACAGCGCCGATTCCAGGCGCGCGCGGAGTCGAGCCGCGAACGCCGGATCGGGCTGGACCGGAAGCTCGTCGTCACGCAGCACGGTCAACGGATCGTGGCTGTTGTTCATGACGTGCCTCCTTCCGGTCCTGGATAGTGCGATCTGAACGCGCGCCTGGCCCGCACCAGTAGGGCTTCGGTGGCGTGCACGGTCCGGCCGATCAGCTCGGCGCATTCGCCCACGCTGCAGTCGTCCATGTAGCGCAGCGCGAGCACGGTGCGGTGTTGGTCGGTTAGTTTGGCCAGCACACTCTCGGCCACTATCCGATCCAGTTCGGCGTCCCAGTCGTCGGCAGGGTCTAGCGGTTCGGGTAATTCGGCCACCGGGACGGTGAACCGGTCGGACCGCCGCCGATAGTGGTCGGCCAGCTTGTGCCGCGCCACCCCGATCAGCCACGGCACCGAGATCGACGGCGGATGGTCTTTCCGTGCGGCGTCCATCGCCGCCAGAAATGTTTCCGACGTCAGGTCTTCTGCGGCTCCGCGGTCACCGCAGCGGCGGACGAAATATCCGTACACCGTGGGCAGCGCCTCGTTGTACAGCGCCAACAGCGCCCGCGGAGCTTCACCCGGCTCTGGTTCGGCGCTCACACCCTTATCGTCGCCGCAACGGCCCGAACTCCGACGCCCCAATCCGAATCTTTCTCAGACGGGCGTCACGTCAGCGCGCCGAGGCCGTCGCTGACCGTGTCGAACGCGTCGTTCAGCTCCTGCGCCAGCGAGGCGGATTCGTCGCCCAGCCAGTGCTCGTAGGCGGACAGCGCCACCCCGAGCATCGTCCAGGCCACCGTCTGCGGGACGAGATCGCCTGCCTTGACACCGAGCCGCCTCGCGACGAACGTGGCGACGACCGCGCGCCACCCCGCATACATCGTCATCGAGTAGGCCTGCAGCTCGGCTGTCTGCAGGATGACCCGCATCCGTTGGCGGTGCCGCGCTGTCTCGGATTCGTCAAAAGTATTGAACGCCAACAGCGCCGTCCGTAGCGCATCGCCGATCGGCACACTCGGATCGAGTTCGACGAGTTGATCGCGCATGCGCTCGAGGTGCGCGTCGAAATCACCCCAGGGCAGTGCGCTCTTGGACGGGTAGTAGCGGAAGAGGGTGCGACGCGCGATCCCGGCGGCGTGCGCAACGTCGTCGACGCTGACGTCGTCGAAGCCGCGCGCGGCGAAGAGATCGATAGCGACGTTGCTGAGGTGGTCCCAGGTCGTTGAGCGACGCCGGCCCACCCGGTGCTCGGAATTCTCCCGCATCACCACCCCGCTCTTCCATTCTGGCACTCGATGCCATATTCTTGCGATCTCGATCACAATTGTCGAGACCCGGTTGAAGAAAGGTGGGAACGATGGAGCCGAATCAGCTCAGTGAGACCGACGCTGGAGCCGCGCAGGCGGCGACCGGAAGTACCGAGCTCGTGACGGAGACGCTGGTCGAAGAGGTGTCGATCGACGGGATGTGCGGGGTCTACTGACGATGACGTTCGACCCGGACGTCAGCTGGCGGCTGCACCACCAGGTGGCGGTGCGGCCCGAGCCGTTCGGCGCGCTGCTCTATCACTTCGGCACGCGCAAGCTGTCGTTCCTGAAGAACCGGACCATCGTCGAGGTGATCAACTCCCTTGGCGAACACCCCGACGTCAGATCCGCATGCCGCGCGGCCGGAGTCGAGGACGCGCAGCAGGGTCCGTATCTGCACGCGCTGGGCGTACTGGCCCAGTCGAAGATGCTCGTAACGGGAGATAACCGATGACTGTGACCGATTCGGCGCCCGCGCCGGAAACCGATTCGGCGCCCGCGCCGGAAGCCAAACCGGTACCGCGGCTGGTCGAGCAGTTCGAGCATGGGCTCGACGCACCGATCTGCCTGACCTGGGAGCTGACGTACGCCTGCAATCTCGCCTGCGTGCACTGCCTGTCCTCGTCGGGTAAGCGCGACCCGCGTGAGCTGTCGACACAGCAGTGCAAGGACATCATCGACGAGCTCGAGCGCATGCAGGTGTTCTACGTCAACATCGGCGGCGGCGAACCGACAGTGCGGCCGGATTTTTGGGAGCTTGTCGACTATGCGACCGCCCACCATGTCGGGGTGAAGTTCTCCACCAACGGGGTGCGCATCACGCCTGAGGTGGCGGCCCGGCTGGCGGCCAGTGACTACGTCGACGTGCAGATCTCGCTCGACGGCGCCACGGCGGAGGTCAACGACGCCGTGCGTGGCGATGGTTCGTTCGCGATGGCAGTCCGGGCGCTGGAGAATCTGGCCGCCGCGGGCTTCAAAGACGCCAAGATCTCGGTCGTCGTGACTCGACACAATGTTGATCAGCTCGACGAATTCGCCGCTCTGGCAGCGCGTTACGGCGCCACGCTCCGCATCACCCGGCTGCGTCCCTCTGGCCGCGGTGCGGACGTCTGGGACGAGCTGCACCCGACGCCGGAGCAGCAGGTGCAACTCTACGACTGGCTCGTCGCGCGCGGCGACGGCGTGCTCACCGGCGACTCCTTCTTCCATCTGTCCGGGCTGGGTGCACCGGGTGCGCTCGCCGGCCTCAACCTGTGCGGGGCAGGCCGGGTGGTCTGCCTCATCGATCCGATCGGCGACGTCTATGCCTGCCCGTTCGCCATCCACGATCGGTTCCTGGCAGGAAACATCCTGTCCGACGGTGGTTTTGACAACGTCTGGAAGAACGCCCCACTGTTTCGTGAGCTTAGGGAGCCGCAGTCGGCGGGGGCGTGCGGAAGCTGCGGACACTATGACAGCTGCCGCGGCGGCTGCATGGCCGCCAAGTTCTTCACCGGCCTGCCTCTGGACGGGCCCGATCCCGAATGTGTTGAAGGCTACGGTGTTCCGGCGCTCGAGCGGGAACGGGTCAAGCCAAGGCCCAGCGGGAACCACTCCCGCGGATCAAAGCAGGGGCCGATCCCGCTCACTCTTACGCCCACGCCGCTCAGGTTCAATGTCGCCGCCAAAGCGGCTCCTGCGCGACTCTGCAACGAGAGCCCCGTCTAGCCATGGCACGCGACAAGTGGTTCGAGACGGTTGCGTTCGCCCAGCAGCGGGCGAAGAAGCGGCTGCCGAAGTCCGTGTACAGCGCATTGCTCGCCGCCAGCGAAAAGGGCATCACCGTCGCCGACAACGTCGACGCGTTCGGTGAGCTCGGATTCGCACCGCACGTGATCGGCGCGATAGAGAAGCGCGACCTGTCGACAACCGTTATGGGACAGGAGATCTCGCTACCCGTGGTGATCTCGCCGACCGGCGTGCAGGCGGTGCACCCAGACGGTGAGCTCGCCGTTGCCCGGGCGGCCGCGGCGAGGGGCACCGCGATGGGTTTGTCGTCGTTCGCCAGCAAGCCGGTCGAGGACGTCGTGGCTACCAACCCCAAGACGTTCTTCCAGATTTATTGGCTTGGCGGCAGGGACGCGATCGCCGCACGGGTCGAGCGCGCCAGGGCCGCGGGCGCCGTCGGCCTCATCGCCACCACCGACTGGAGCTTCGCGCACGGCCGCGACTGGGGCAGCCCGAAGATCCCCGAGCACATGGACCTGCGCACGACGGTGCGGATGCTCCCCGAGGGCCTCACCCGGCCGCGGTGGCTACTGCAATGGGCCAAAACGATGCGTCCGCCGGATCTCCGGGTGCCCAACCAGGCACCAATGGGCGAACCAGGGCCGCCGTTCTTCGCCGCATACGGCGAGTGGATGGCGACGCCTCCGCCCACCTGGGAGGACATCGCCTGGCTGCGTGAGCTGTGGGGCGGACCGTTCATGCTCAAGGGTGTGATGCGTGTCGACGACGCGAAACGTGCTGTCGATGCCGGTGTTTCGGCGATTTCGGTGTCCAACCACGGTGGCAACAACCTGGACGGAACACCGGCCTCGATCCGGGCGCTGGCACCCATCGCAGAAGCTGTGGGGGACCAGATCGAGGTGCTGCTGGACGGCGGCGTGCGTCGCGGCAGCGACGTGGTCAAGGCGCTGGCACTCGGCGCGCGGGCCGTCATGATCGGCCCTCTGGGGGCTGGCGGCGGAGGGCCAGGCCGGCGTCGAGAACGTGCTCGACGTCCTCCGCGCCGGCATCGACTCGGCCATGATGGGCCTCGGGCGGGCGTCTGTGCACGATCTCGTCGCTGGCGATGTGGTGGTGCCCGCGGACTTCATCAGGGCGCTCGGCGTGCGCTCCGACGCCGGCGCCTGACGCTTCAACTCCACTACCAGCGCGATTGCTGGTGAAACATGCGTGGAAGGGGAGACGGACGTGATTAGCCGACACCTTCTGCGGCAAATTCATGGAAAACAAAATCTGCGCATGCGCAAACAACCGGCGCATAGCAGGTGAATTCGTCCTACCATCGGCAGGTGGCTTTCCCCAGCGAGCTTGGGAACTCAACGTCGAGGCAGCTGCACGGCACATCACCCGCGTTGGTTATCCCGATAGGTTCCACCGAACAGCATGGACCTCACCTGCCGCTGGACACCGACACCAGGATCGCCGCGGCCGTCGCTCGTGGGGTTGCTGAAGGGCTGGCGGACGCCGATCATGATTCCGGATGGATCATTGCACCGCCGATCGGCTATGGCGCCAGTGGCGAACACGAGAGCTTTTCCGGCACGGTGTCGATCGGTACGGCAGCACTGCGGCTGTTGCTGGTGGAGTTCGGCCGGTCGGCCGCAAGCTGGGCGCGGCGGCTCGCGTTCGTGAACGGGCACGGCGGAAACGTGGAGGCACTGGCCGCTGCGACCGCGTTGCTGAGGTACGAGGGCCGCGACGTCGGGTGGTGTTCCTGCGCAGTCGATCCCGCCGACGCCCATGCCGGGCACACCGAAACGTCGGTATTGCTACATATTTCGCCGGATATCGTACGGCTCGACGAAATAGTGGCGGGGAACCGTGCTCCACTGGCCGAGCTTCTGCCTGCGATGCGCAGCGGCGGGGTGGCGGCGGTGAGCGAACTGGGCGTACTCGGTGATCCCACGACGGCCACCGCGGCCGACGGCGAACGCCTGTTTGCCGAGATGGTTGACGGATGCGTCGGCAGGATTGCGCGCTGGAAACCCGACCGCGATGGGATGCTGAGGTGAGTCAGCCCCGGCTGCCCGACGGCTTCGCCGTGCAGGTCGATCGCCGAGTCAAGGTGCTCGGTGAGGGCTCGGCTCTGCTCGGCGGTTCCCCCACCCGTCTGCTGCGGCTGGCGCCTGCCGCGCGCACCATGATCAACGGCGGCAGGCTCGAGGTGCACGACGCCCTCAGCGCACAGGTCGCCCGTACGCTGCTCGATGCAACCGTCGCACATCCGAGGCCGGCCAGCGGCCCGTCACACCGCGACGTCACAGTCGTAATCCCGGTGCGCGACAATCCTTCTGGTGCGTATCGGTTGGTCGCGGCGTTGCGCGGTATGCGAGTGGTCGTGGTGGACGACGGCTCGGCGACTCCCATTCAACATTCGGACTTCGACGGGATGCACTGCGACGTCCAGGTGCTGCGTCATCCTCGCAGCAAGGGACCGGCCGCTGCCCGCAACACCGGCCTCGGCGTCTGCACCACCGACTTCGTCGCGTTCCTCGACTCCGACGTGGTGCCGCGGCGCGGCTGGCTGGAGGCACTGCTCGGCCACTTCTGCGATCCCGCAGTGGCGTTGGTGGCACCCCGCATCGTGAACCTGGCGCAACCGGACAGTTTGGTGGCCAGGTACGAGGCGGTGCGGTCGTCGCTAGACCTCGGGCAGCGAGAGGCTCCCGTCGTGCCGTACGGCCCGGTCTCCTACGTGCCGAGCGCAGCGATCATCTGCCGCCGCTCCGTGTTGAACGAGCTCGGCGGATTCGACGAGACGCTGAAGTCCGGCGAGGACGTCGACCTGTGTTGGCGGTTCGTCGAGGCCGGAGCGCGGTTGCGCTATGAACCCATCGCGATGGTCGCGCACGAGCACCGTACGCAACTGCGAGAATGGTTTGCGCGCAGAGCTTTCTACGGTGAATCAGCTGCACCACTCTCGGTTCGTCACCCGGGTAAGACCGCGCCGCTGGTCATCTCGGGATGGACATTGGTGGTGTGGATCCTGCTCACGATGGGCTCGACGATCGGCTACCTCGCATCCATGGTGGTGGCGACGATCACCGGCCGCCGGATCGCCAACTCGCTCGGTGCGGTCGACACCGAGCCGAGGGAGGTCGCGGTCGTCGTCGCATACGGGCTCTGGTCGGGGGCGCTGCAGCTCGCCGCGGCGATCTGCAGGCACTACTGGCCGATCGCCCTGCTCCTCGCCTTGTTGTCCCGTCGCTGTCGGCATGTGGTGCTGATGGCGGCGATCATCGACGGTGTCGTGGACTGGGTGAAGCGGCACGGCAATGCTGACGACGACACGAAGCCCGTCGGGCTGGTCAGCTACGTCCTGCTGAAGCGCCTCGACGACATCGCCTACGGGACAGGCTTGTGGACCGGGGTGGTCCGGGAACGGCATATCGGCGCCCTCAAGCCGCAGATCCGGACCTGAGGCATTTGCACAGCGAAGTGCTGATCATCGGCGCTGGCAGTGCCGGATCTGTCGTAGCAGAACGTATTTCGGCTGATAGCACCTGTCATGTGACCATTGTCGAGGCGGGTCCCGCACCGTCCGACCCGAAGGTCAGCGCTCAGATAACCGATGCCGTAAGGATGCCGATCGGTGCCGCAAGCTCTGTCGTGCGGCACTATGCGTCGACCCTGACAGACGAGCCGAAGCGCGTCGGACACATCATGCGCGGGGCAGTGGTGGGTGGATCCGGAGCCGTCAACGGTGGCTACTTCTGCCGCGCGCTTCCTGAGGATTTCGAGAGTTGGGCTCTTCCCGGCTGGTCATGGGCCGACGTGCTGCCACATTTCCGCGCGGTTGAGAACGATCTGGATTTCGTCGGCCCGCTACACGGATCGAACGGACCGATACTCGTTCGTCGCGTATCTGAACTCGACGGCTGCACAGCGTCTTTCGTAGACGCGGCGACCGAAATGGGATACACCTGGCTGGCGGATCTCAACGGTGCGGACACAGCCAGACCGTTGCCTGCCGGTGTCGGCGCCATACCGCTGAACATCAACGGCGGGATAAGGATCGGGCCGGGCGGTGCCTTCCTACAGCCCGCGCTTGACCGGCCGAATGTGACACTGATCGCCGACACGCGCGTCGTGCGCGTCCGGTTCGACCGGGGGCGCGCAGTCGGCGCGGACTGCATCGGCCCCGACGGGCACGTCCAGCTGTCTGCAGATCGAATTGTGTTGTGTGCCGGTTCAATCGGGTCGGCGCATCTCTTGATGCTGTCGGGCGTGGGACCCGAGGACGTGCTCACGACCGCGGGAATCCCGATTGTCCTGAACTCGCCGGTCGGGGCACGGACGAGCGACCATCCCGAATGGGTGCTGCCGGTGGACTGGGCGCCCACCCACGATCTCCCTCCGCTGGAGGCGATACTGACCACGCCGAACGGGCTCGAGGTCAGGCCGTACACAAGGGGCTTCGGCGCGATGGTGGAGGGTGCGGGTGTGGACCCAACCGATCGACCGCACATCGGCGTCGCGCTGATGCATCCCCGCTCAAGGGGCAGGCTGCGGGTGACGTCCGGGGACCCCGACGTGGCTCCGATCATCGAGCATCGTTACGACAGCGACCCACATGACGTCGCGACATTGAGTGCCGGTGCCGAACTTGCGCGCGAATTGGCCTCGTCGTCAACGCAAGTGGGCCCGGCAACGTGGTCGACGTCGCAGCACCTGTGCGCGACTGCGCCGATGGGGACGGAAGGGGATGCGACGGCGGTCGTCGACGAGCAATGCAGGGTGCGCGGTGTCGACGGACTATGGGTCGTCGACGGTTCTGTCCTGCCTACCGTCACCGGCCGCGGTCCCCACGCCACGATCGTGATGCTCGGGCATCGCGCCGCCGAGTTCGTCGTCGCCTGACGAACGCGCCGTCAAGCGGCGAACGAACGGCAGCTGTCTGCCGTCGCGTCCTGGCGCCCAGACCGCAACGAGAACGGCCGCGATGGCGAGCACCGCAGAGACGACAACCAGCGACAGGTCCATCGCGTCGAGGAATGCCGATTCGGCGAGCTTCTCCAACGCGGGTCCCTGCGGGCCAAGCTGTTTCGCGATTTCGAGCGCGTTGGCCAGCGAGTCGCTCGCGGCGCCGCGGATCGCTTCCGGGAAGGAGTTGAGACCAGGGGTCAACGCATGGGTGTACTGCGCGGCCAGCACCGATCCGGCGACCGCGATGCCGACCGCCGCGCCGACCTCCCGTGTCGCGTCGTTGACGGCGGAGGCGACACCCTGCTTTTCGGTGGGGACCGCGTTCATGATGGCCGACGTCGTCGGCGCCACGCACAAGCCGATGCCTGCGCTGGTGATCAGGAACGGCCACACGAGTTCGATGTAGGCGGAGTCGGCCTGGAGCCACCGCATGCTGAACAACCCAATGGCCATCAGCAGCAAGCCGACAGACACCGCGAGCCGGAGACCCACCCTGGGCAGGATCAGGTGCATCGTCGCGCCCAAGGCGATGATCGGCACCGCCACTGGCGCCAGCGCCCAAGCTGTTTGGAGTGGGCTGTAGCCGAGGACCAACTGCATGTACTGCATGACGACGAAGAAGAAGCCGAAGTTGGCGAAGAACAGGAAGGTGATGCCCGCCGCGCCGGTGGTGAAGTCCGGCCGCATGAACAGCCTCACGTCGAGCAGCGGATGCCTGCGTCGCAGTTCGACAAGCACGAACACCATCGCGAGTGCGACGCCCGCCGTCATGCATCCCCAGACGACGGGGTGAGTCCGGGTTGGCGTCGATATCCTGATCAGACCGGACGAGGGTGTCGACCATAAGTCGTCGCCTGCCTTCGATCGGCTACTTTCGAGACTAACAGTCTTGGTCAGAGACTGACAGTCTCGTACCCGCAGGGAAGGGGGCAGAAACCATGACCGACGGGCGTAACGACCCCCGACCGGCACGATCGCGGGCCCGTCTACTCGATGCGGCGACCGCGCTGCTGCGCTCGGGAGGCCCGAGTGCGGTGACCGTCGATGCAGTCACCCGCGCGGCCAACGTGGCTCGCGCCACGCTCTACCGCCACTTCCCGAGTGGAAATGATCTGCTGGCAGCGGCTTTTCACGCGCTGATCCCGCCTGCGCCGACGCCGCCCGCCGAGGGGTCTTTGCGGGAGCGGTTGATCGCGCTGGTGCAGGCACAGGCCGACTTGATAGCCGAGGCCCCGGTCACCCTGACCGCGATGTCCTGGTTGACCCTGGGCGGGGACCTCGAGCGGCTGCCGGGCGCGCCGCACCGTGGCTCGCCGGACAGCCCGGAGGTGCAGACCCTGCGCGAGCGCGTCGCCGAGCAGTACGCGGCGCCGTTCGAGGCGATTCTCAGCAGCCCGCAGGCGATCGCCGAACTCGGCGACGTCGACCGCACCAAGGCGGCGGCGCTGCTGCTCGGCCCGATCGCGTTGGGAAAGCTATCGACGTTGCCGGACTTCGACTATCGCGAGATTGCGGTCTCGGCCGTCGACGGTTTTCTCGCCACGCACCGCAAGAAGGCCAAGGGCCTCAACGCAGCGAGTAACGGATAGGAAGATGCTTGAGTCCGCCCACGAACGTGGTCGCGGAAAGTTCGGGCTCGCCGGCCAATTCGATGGACTCCAGGCGGGGCACCAGTTCGGTGAAGAGGCTGGTCATCTCCATTCGCGCGAGCGCGGCGCCCAAGCAGAAATGGACGCCGTAGCCGAAGGCGAGGTGCTTGTTCGGATCGCGGCTGACGTCGAACCGGAACGGGTCTTTGAAGATGTCCTCGTCCCGGTTCGCCGAAACGTATGCCAGATAGACGGATTCACCCTTGGCGATGGGCACGCCGCGAACGGTGGTGTCCTCGGCTGCGGTCCGCATGAACTCCTTCACCGGCGTCGCCCAGCGGATCATCTCCTCGACAGCCGTCGGCATCAAATCCATGTTGTCGCGCAAACGCGTTAGTTCACCGGGGTTTTCGATGAGTGCACGCATGCCGCCCGAAATCGCATCCTTGGTGGTGTCGTGCCCGGCGCTGGCGACGATCACGTAGTAGGACAAGGTGTCCATATCCGACATCAGTTCGCCGTCGACGCGGCCATTGGCGATCGCCGACGCCAGGTCCTCCGTCGGGTTGGCGCGTCGCGACGCCGTCAGCGCTCCGAAGTAGTTGAAGAAATCCGTCAGCACGGCCATCAGGTCCTCAGGCGAATCGCCGCGCTGGTGTTCCTCGTCGTTGCCGCCGAACATCTCCTGCGTCAGCTTCATCATCCGCGGGAAGTCGTCCTCGGGCAGGCCGAGAAGCGAGAGGATCACGTACAGAGGGAAATTGACCGCGATCGCCTCGACGAAGTCGCATTCGGGCCCGATATCACGCATGGTGTCGACGTAGCGTTTGGCGAGTTCGTCGACCCGCACCTTGAGCGCGCGCATCGCCTTCGGGCGGAACCAGTCGGCCCCGATCGCGCGAACCTTGCGGTGGTGCGGATCGTCCATGTGAATGAGTGTGCGGATGCCAAGGCCGGCCTCTTGCTGCGCCTTCAACATGTCGTCCACTTCGGCGGCGGCCAGCAGCGGTCGCGGCTCCGACAGGAACAGGTCGTTCGCCCGCTCGATGGCCATGATGTCTTCGTGCTTGGTGATCGCCCAGAACGGCCGGTAGGGCGGGTTGTCGACCCACGCCACCGGGTCGTTCGCCCGTAGGTGGGCCAGCGCCTCGTGAAGCCGGTTGTCGTCGGCGTAGGCGGTCGGGTCGGCCAGTACCTTGGCGGCGTCGTCCATCGTGCGCGAGCTCATCGAGCCTCCAGAGGTGCGGGCTGAGGGAAACTTGACGGGTGTCAAGTTTGGAGTGTAGGACATCGCGGCACGTTTGATCCAGGGTTTCGGCTGAAAGGCTGCGTAGGCTCGGAGTCCGTGCAGCCAGGGACGGCTCGAAGCCTGCGGGTGGTCCTGCTCGTCGTGATGGCGACGGTGCTGGTGGTTGCGCTCGGACGGCTCCTCGGCGCGTCGCCGAGGGCGGCCATCCCGGAAATACTCGAGCCGCCGTCACCGGTGGTCCCGACGCCTGCGCCACAGTCGGATACCTCGCTGGTGCAGACGGCAACCGGCATGGTCCGCGGCAAAGTCGAGTGGGATCACCGGTTGTTCGCCGGTATCCCGTATGCGGCACCGCCTGTGGGCCCGCTACGCTTCCGGCCGCCCGCACCTGCGCGGGATTGGACAGGGATACGTGATGCGAGTAAGCCGGGGCCGCAATGTATCCAGGACCCCGGCGCCGACCCGGAGTTCGGCAAGCAGAGCGACGAGGACTGCCTGAGCCTGAACGTGTGGACTCCCGCGATGACGGGGTCGCCGCGACCGGTCATGGTGTGGATACACGGCGGTTCGTTCACGGGTGGCAGCGGCAAGATCTATGACGCCAAGTGGCTGGTGTCGCGCGGCGACATCATCGTCGTCACCATCAACTACCGGCTAGGAACGCTCGGGTTCCTGGCCCATCCGGCGCTCGGGCCGCCCGGCGACGTCGGCAACTACGGATTGCAGGATCAGCAAGCGGCACTGCGCTGGGTCAGGGACAACATCGCCAACTTCGGCGGCGACCCGGAACGGGTCACCGTCGCCGGGGAGTCCGCGGGCGGCATGTCGGTGTGCGACCACCTCGTCGCACCGGGTTCGAAGGGACTGTTCCGCGCGGCGATCATCCAGAGCGCGCCGTGTGGGGCCCAAGCAGATCTCCCGACGGCAGAACAGCGCAGCGTCGACTACGCAGCCAAAGTCGGGTGCGGCGACCCCAAGACAGCTGCCGACTGCCTTCGGGCGTTGCCGCTGGACAAACTGCGAGAACCGGTGACGTTCTTCAACATCGGGGAGGATGCGCTGCCCGGACCCGTGACCGGCAGCGCGGTGCTTCCGGTCGATCCGGTCGCCGCGATGGCCAACAACGAAGCCGCCAGGGTCCCGGTGCTGATGGGCACGAACCGCGACGAGTTCACTCTCTTCGTCGCATTGCAGTACCTGCGGTACGGAAAGGTCTACACAACCGAGCAGTATCCGGCACTGCTGCGAGATACGTTCGGCGCCAATGCTCTTGCCGTCGGCGAGCGCTATCCGCTGAGCAAGTACGGCGGCAATGTGCCGTCCGCGTACTCGGCGGCGGTCACCGACGGCGTTTTCTCGTGCGTGAGCGAACGGATGAGCGACGACCTGGCCCGGGTGGGGCCGGTTTACGCCTACGAGTTCAACGACCGCGACGCTCCCGCGCCAGAGTCGATGCGCACGTTGCCGTTTCCCGTCGGCGCCAGCCACTCGCTGGAGTTGCGTTTCATTTTCGAGGTCGGCGGCGCGGATCCGCTGGATCCCGCGCAGCAGAAGCTGTCGGATCAGATGCTCGACTACTGGAGCCGGTTCGTCATCGCAGGGTCGCCGGATGTCGCGGGTCGACCGGAGTGGCCGGGCCTTGGCGCCGACGACGCAGCGCAGCCCTGGATGTCGTTGCAGCCGGACGGCAGTCGCGTCGTCACCGACTTCGGCGAGAGCCACCAGTGCCCGTTCTGGGCGGGCCTGCCGCGATAGCGCCAGTGGCCAATGGCGTCGTCGATGACCAGGACGGGCTAACGTCTGCGAGATGCCGACGCCGGATCCTCAGACATTCGCCGACGAATGGGTGCGGGCTTGGAACGCCCATGACGTCGAAGCGGTCCTCGCGCATTTCCACGACGACGTCGTGTTCACATCGCCGGTGGCGGCACGCGTGCTACCCGACTCGAAAGGAGTGGTGCGCGGCAAGGACGCGTTGCGCCATTACTGGACAACGGCGTTGACGATGTTGCCCGACCTGCACTTCGACGTCATCGGGGTGTACCAGGGCGAGTCGACGCTCGTGATCAACTACCGAAACCACCGCGGCGAACTGGTCAACGAGGTGCTGACCTTCGACGGCGCCCTGGTGCGAGTGGGTCACGGCACTTATCTGTTGCAGGGATCATGACGGTGGTCTACGTGGTTGTCGGAATATTCGGGCACGGCCACCATGGCGGCGGCTGCAGCAGCGGAGGCTGCGGCGGGGGTTGCGGCGGCGGCGGCGACTGACCCTGGCGACTGAACCCACTCCCCGAGCCTGCGGGGAGATCGCATTTCGAGGGTGAATCGCGATCTGTCAGCAGTTTCGAATCAGCGGTGGGGCTGAAGTGGTTGACAGTAGCGAAGATTCAGCCGGAAGTAGTCTGGATCGGACGTGAACGACGTCACCCGGTCCAGCGCGCTTGCGACGCGCGAGACGGCCCGCATCGCACCTGCACCGGGCACTCCCTCGAACTCGTCGGCGATGACGCGCCGCGCCCCGGTCTTGAGGTGCATCCGCGCGAACAGCACGTCGTTCTGATAGGCGTTCCAGCGGGCCCGGCCGGCCGCGTACTCGGGGCGGTCGCGATAGCTGATCGCGACGAGCGTCCCGCCGTGCAGGCGCGTGCGGGGTTTGCCGTCGGCACAGGCGAATTCCTGGTATCCGCCGAAGCGCAGGTCATCGGCCGACAGGGCCTCGTCATTCGTCGACGTCACCGGACCATATGCGGCCAACTCGTCGACGGTCACCTCCGCGCCGTAGCAGTCCTGCGGGCGCAGTCCGACGACCTCCAGGTAGGCGACCAGCACCTCCTGCGGTGACGACGGGAGATAGGGGAAGGGGGACGGCGTCTCGGGTTCCTTCTGCGGCCGTGGGTGCACGACGCGGCGAATCGCGGCCCAATTCAGCACTTCCACGTGGGTGCCTGCGACGCCGTCGAACGGGACGTCCACGGGTCCGGCCGGCTGCTGCGGTGCCGTGTGGAAAGCCGAGACGCCAGTGACGCGTGCGACGCCGACGGACCCGGTGGAGCCCGCGCGCATGTCGCGCAACTCGGCTCCGGCCTGCATCACGACGTCGCGGGCGATGCCGAAGCAAGATTCGGGCGCGATGCCTGCCGAGGTGAGCCAGGCCAGCGCGAGATCCTCGTCGAGCACCGTCGGATCGCCGTACGCCCTTCGCGCCCAATGTGTTCCGGCGTCGAACCGCGCGACGTGCGGTTGCGCCGACGGACTCGGCGGTAGACCGGGGGTGTGCACGACGTCCCACTCGACGTACCGGTTCATCTCGCTACCCAGGGTGCGCGGACTGATTCGGTCCGGCACTCGGTAGAGGCCGAAGACGAGGTCGGGCCGTGCCGCCAATCCACGCTCGGTCAGGAAGCGGGCCACGTCCTGGTGTTGGGTTGCTCCGCGGCATGGCAGCCGCGTGATCGTCACGGGGTGTGGCTGCGGTGCGAGATATGGCCTGCGGGCCGCGTCCCTGGCCGCGCGCTCCGCGGCCTGTACGCGAGCCCGTTCCCGTGGATCGCTGATGCCCGGGCCGAATCCGCTGCCAACGCCGAGCCACGCTGACACGTCCGTGAAGGCGCGGGCGGTGTGCTTCAACTGCTCGAGCGCGCTGGGTTGCGGTCCCGACGGCACGGTTCCGTGCACCGCTGCGCCCGCAGGACCGCCCAACACCTCCGCGTCGAGCCGGCCTGCGTGCTCGGCGAGCGACTGTCGATTGATTTCGTCGGCCTCGGCCTGCCGTGCGTGCGCCGCGTCGATCTGCTCCTGAGCGCGCTCCATCTGACGCGCCATCTTTGCGTCGTAGTCGGCCTTCTCCTCCGGCGACATCTGCTCGTACCTGCGCTCGAAGTACCGCCTGACGAGGCCCATTGGCGGATCGTACCCAGACAGGCGTCACCCAGGTGGTGATGTCGACGTGCTGTCGACGTCAGCGGCGGCCGGGTGGGAACATCGTGGCGCCGTCGATGGATTCGCGGATGGTGTCGGTGTTCTGCGCGTCGAATGCGGTAAGAAGTTCGGCGAGGCTCTCGTCGTCATGCATCACATGCTGTTCCTCGCGATGCGACATCATCCCCTCCAACGACCAGGGATCGTTGACGAGCAGCTCCGGAGCAACCGCCACCTGCTGCGTCCACGCGTATTCGACGACCGTCACATGTTTGATCAGCCCGCCGATGCTCAGGGTGCTGATCGTCGGCGTGCTGCGAGCCTGTTCGTCGGTCAAGCCGTCGGACACCGCGACGAACACAGCGTGGTGATACCGCAGATACTCGAGCAGGCTTTCGCGCTCGCCGGCCACGGGCGTGGGAATCACTGGCATGCGCCCGTATATTTCCTCAGTTGCGAGGTCAGTGGGCGGGCGTCACCCAGCACGTGATGTCGGCGTGCACCACCTCGGTGCCCGCCTTGTCCGTCACGCTGACCGGTATCACCATTTCGGCGCCCTCGGTGATCGCCGAGAAGTCCGGCGGGTCCAGACGGGCCTGCGCCCGCAGCGACGTGGTGGCCTTCTGCAGGTACTGCACCGTCATCGCCTTGGGGATCCAACGGTGGCTGGTCGGCACGGTGGCCTCCATCAACATCCCCATCGCGATCTCCGCGGCGTTGCAGGACGCGATCGCATGCACGGTGTGCAGATGGTTGTAGACGAAGAACCATTTCGGGACGGTGACCTCGGCGAGCCCCGGTTCCATGCGAACGACGTGCGGAGCGATCGACGCGAAGTAGGGCACCCGCAGCATCGCCGCTGTTGAGAACAGGCGGGTGCCGCCCGGACGTCCGGCGAGGCGTTTCCACGCCTGGTAGGTGGTGGTAGGAGCGGCCATGACGAGCTACCTTACTCTGGAGTAAGGAAGCCGGGCCGCGACGGCGCCGCGGAGGCCGCCCGCCTGCGCGGCAATCCCTTGGCCAGGGATTTGGAGCAACCAAAGATCTGAGGCATACTGTTCGGGTTGCCTTGAGCCGGGTTAGCGCCTGGCTGGGCATACAACCGGCGCCCAAACGGGCGCATCCGGTGCCAACTTCGACGAAGGCGGATTTCCGCCGAGGCGAAGTGCGCGTGCGGGCGACACACCCGACCGCGGGGATCGGTGAACTTCAGACAGGTAAACAGCGGCGGCAACACCAGCGCGACGCCCGTATGGACGAAGCGCAGGGACCAGGTCCGAGCACGGGCCGGCCGAAGTACGAAGTAGGAGCGAGGTAGGAGAAGCGTGGCGGGACAGAAGATCCGCATCAGGCTCAAGGCCTACGACCACGAGGCGATTGACGCCTCTGCGCGCAAGATCGTGGAAACGGTCACCCGTACCGGCGCCAGTGTGGTGGGTCCAGTGCCGCTGCCGACCGAGAAAAACGTGTATTGCGTCATCAGGTCCCCGCATAAGTACAAGGACTCGCGGGAGCACTTCGAGATGCGCACTCACAAGCGGCTGATCGACATCCTCGACCCGACGCCGAAGACCGTTGACGCTCTCATGCGCATCGATCTGCCGGCGAGCGTCGACGTCAACATCCAGTAGGAGACCCGAGACAAATGGCTAGAAAAGGCATTTTGGGCACCAAGATGGGTATGACGCAGGTGTTCGACGAGAACAACAAGGTCGTGCCGGTCACGGTCGTCAAGGCCGGCCCGAACGTCGTGACGAAGATCCGTACCCCGGAGCGCGACGGCTACAGCGCAATTCAGTTGGCGTACGGCGAGATCAGCCCGCGCAAGGTGAACAAACCGTTGACCGGGCAGTACGCCGCCGCAAACGTCAACCCGCGCAGGCATCTCGCCGAGTTGCGCATCGACGACGAGGCCGCCGCGGAGTTCGAGGTCGGCCAGGAGCTGACCGCCGAGATCTTCGCCGACGGCAACTATGTCGACGTGACGGGTACGTCCAAGGGCAAGGGCTTCGCGGGCACCATGAAGCGGCACGGCTTCAAGGGCCAGGGCGCCAGCCACGGTGCGCAGGCCGTGCACCGTCGTCCCGGCTCGATCGGTGGCTGTGCCACCCCCGGCCGTGTGTTCAAGGGCACCCGGATGTCGGGCCGCATGGGCAACGACCGCGTGACGACGCAGAACCTGTTGGTGCACAAGGTCGATGCCGAGAACGGCGTACTGCTGATCAAGGGTGCCATCCCCGGCCGCACCGGTGGCCTGGTGATGGTGCGGAGCGCGATCAAGCGAGGCGAGAAGTAATGGCAACCAAGACTGTCAAGATCGACGTCCACACACCGGGCGGCAAGAAGGACGGCTCCGTCGAGCTGCCCGCCGAGCTGTTCGACGTCGAGCCGAACATCGCGCTGATGCATCAGGTCGTGACGGCGCAGCTGGCGGCTGCCCGGCAGGGCACGCACTCGGCCAAGACCCGCGGCGAGGTTCGCGGTGGCGGTCGGAAGCCCTACCGGCAGAAGGGGACCGGTCGCGCCCGTCAGGGTTCGACGCGGGCGCCTCAGTTCACCGGCGGCGGCACCGTGCACGGCCCGAAGCCGCGCGACTACAGCGAGCGGACCCCGAAGAAGATGATCCGCGCCGCGTTGCTCGGCGCACTGTCCGACCGGGCCCGCAATGGCCGCATCCACGCCGTGACCGAGCTCCTGGAGGGGCAGGCACCGTCGACGAAGAGCGCCAAGGCGTTCCTGGCCACGCTGGTCGAGGGCAAGCACGTGCTGATCGTGATCGGCCGCAGCGACGAGACCGGCGCCAAGAGCGTGCGGAATCTGCCTGGCGTCCATGTGCTTTCGCCGGATCAGCTCAACACCTACGACGTGCTGCGCGCCGACGACGTGGTCTTCAGCGTGGAGGCGCTGGATTCCTACATCAGCGCCAACACCACAGAGGAGGTTTCGGCCTGATGGCGACCATCACCGATCCGCGCGACATCATCCTGTCGCCGGTCATCTCCGAGAAGTCCTACGCGCTGATCGAGGACAACGTCTACACGTTCGTCGTTCACCCGGACTCGAACAAGACCCAGATCAAGATCGCGATCGAGAAGATCTTCAAGGTCAAGGTCGCGTCCGTGAACACCGCCAACCGCCAGGGCAAGCGCAAGCGCACCCGCGCCGGATACGGCACGCGCAAGAGCACCAAGCGGGCCATCGTCACGCTTGCCGAGGGCAGCAAGCCGATCGACTTGTTCGGGTCACCGTCCTAGCGAGAGAAGCTGAGAGACAAGAGTTATGGGAATTCGCAAGTACAAGCCGACGACCCCCGGTCGCCGCGGTGCAAGCGTCTCCGACTTCGCCGAGATCACTCGCTCGGAGCCGGAGAAGTCGCTGGTGCGTCCGCTGCACGGCAAGGGCGGACGTAACGCGCACGGTCGAATCACCACCCGGCACAAGGGCGGTGGCCACAAGCGCGCCTACCGCGTGATCGACTTCCGTCGGCACGACAAGGACGGCGTCGACGCCAAGGTCGCTCACATCGAGTACGACCCGAACCGCACGGCCAATATCGCGCTGCTGCACTACCTGGACGGCGAGAAGCGCTACATCATCGCGCCCGAGGGTCTGAAGCAGGGTCACGTCGTCGAGTCGGGCGCCAACGCCGACATCAAGCCCGGTAACAACCTGCCGTTGCGCAACATCCCCGCGGGCACCGTCGTGCACGCGGTGGAGCTGCGGCCGGGCGGCGGCGCCAAGATGGCCCGGTCCGCGGGTGCGGGCATCCAGCTGCTGGGCAAGGAAGGCAGCTACGCCTCGCTGCGCATGCCCAGCGGCGAGATCCGTCGCGTCGACGTGCGCTGCCGCGCCACCGTCGGCGAGGTCGGCAACGCCGAGCAGGCGAACATCAACTGGGGTAAGGCCGGCCGCATGCGGTGGAAGGGCAAGCGCCCCACCGTCCGCGGCGTCGTCATGAACCCGGTCGACCACCCGCATGGCGGCGGCGAGGGCAAGACCTCGGGCGGCCGTCACCCGGTCAGCCCGTGGGGCAAGCCCGAGGGCCGTACCCGCAAGCGCAACAAGCAGAGCGACAAGCTCATCGTCCGACGCCGGCGCACCGGCAAGAAGCACCACCGGTAGGAGTAGCCGATGCCACGCAGCCTCAAGAAAGGCCCGTTCGTCGACGACCATCTGCTCAAGAAGGTCGACGTCCAGAACGAGAAGAACAGCAAGCAGGTCATCAAGACCTGGTCGCGCAGGTCGACCATCATCCCCGACTTCATCGGGCACACCTTCGCGGTGCACGACGGCCGCAAGCATGTCCCGGTGTTCGTCACCGAGGCGATGGTCGGACACAAGCTCGGCGAGTTCGCCCCCACCCGCACATTCAAGGGTCACATCAAGGATGACCGGAAGGCCAAACGGCGATGACCTCTGTGAGACCGAATTCCCGACCGCGACGGCGAAGGCCCGCTTCGTCCGCGTTTCGGCGAGCAAGGCGCGCCGGGTGATCGACCTGGTGCGCGGCAAGTCCGTGTCCGAAGCGCTGGACATCCTGCGCTGGGCACCGCAGGCCGCAAGTGAGCCGGTCGCCAAGGTGATCGCGAGCGCGGCGGCCAACGCGCAGAACAACGAAGGCCTTGATCCCTCGACGCTGGTGGTTTCCACCGTCTACGCCGACGAGGGCCCGACGGCCAAGCGCATCCGGCCGCGCGCGCAGGGACGCGCGTTCCGAATCCGCAAGCGCACCAGCCACATCACGGTGATCGTCGAGAGCCGTCCGGCACGCGGTGAGCGCGGCGGTCAGTCGGCGGGCACGTCCCGGTCGCGTCGGGCGCAGGGCAGCAAGGCTGCCGCGGCGAAGAAGACGCCTGCGAAGAAGGCGCCCGCAACGAAGGCGACGACCGAGGCCGCGAAGAAGGCTCCGGCCAAGAAGGCGACGGCCGAGAAGGCCGAACCGAAGAAGGCACCCGCCGAGAAGGCGACCGCCGAGAAGGCACCGGCGAAAAAAGCCGGAGCCGCCAAGAAGGCTCCGGCGAAAACGGCTTCTGACGAAGCGAAGGAGGGCTCGGAGTAGTGGGCCAGAAAATCAATCCCCACGGCTTCCGGCTCGGTATCACCACCGACTGGAAGTCTCGGTGGTACGCCGACAAGCAGTACAAGGATTACGTCAAGGAAGACGTCGCGATCCGTCGGCTGCTGGCCACCGGTCTCGAGCGCGCAGGCATCGCCGACGTGGAGATCGAGCGCACCCGTGACCGGGTCCGCGTCGACATCCACACCGCCCGGCCGGGCATCGTCATCGGCCGTCGCGGCACCGAAGCCGACCGCATCCGTGCCGACCTGGAGAAGCTGACGAAGAAGCAGGTTCAGCTGAACATCCTCGAGGTGAAGAACCCCGAGTCGGTGGCACAGCTGGTGGCCCAGGGCGTCGCAGAGCAGTTGAGCAACCGCGTGGCGTTCCGCCGCGCGATGCGCAAGGCCATTCAGTCGGCGATGCGCCAGCCCAACGTCAAGGGCATCCGGGTGCAGTGCTCGGGCCGCCTCGGCGGTGCCGAGATGAGCCGCTCGGAGTTCTACCGCGAGGGTCGCGTCCCGCTGCACACCCTGCGCGCCGATATCGACTACGGCCTGTACGAGGCCAAGACGACCTTCGGCCGCATCGGCGTGAAGGTGTGGATCTACAAGGGCGACATCGTCGGCGGCAAGCGTGAGCTGACCGCCGCCGTCCCCGCCGGTGCCGATCGTCCGCGTCGCGAGCGTCCGTCGGGCACCCGCCCGCGTCGCAGCGGCGCATCAGGTACCACCGCGACGAGCACCGAGGCCGGTCGCGCCGCATCAGGCGGCGACACCGGTCCGGCGCAGTCGGGTACCGAGGAGGCACCCGCCGTCGCGGAGGCGTCGGCAGGCACCGAGGCCGCTGCAGGTGCTGCAGCCGAGGCGACCCCGGCGTCGACGGAAAGCACGGAGAGCTGAGCCATGTTGATTCCCCGTAAGGTCAAGCACCGCAAGCAGCATCACCCGAGGCAGCGCGGCATCGCCAGCGGTGGCACGTCGGTGAGCTTCGGTGACTACGGCATCCAGGCACTGGAGCACGCCTACATCACCAACCGGCAGATCGAGTCCGCTCGTATCGCCATCAACCGGCACATCAAGCGTGGCGGCAAGGTGTGGATCAACATCTTCCCCGATCGCCCGCTGACCAAGAAGCCTGCCGAAACCCGCATGGGTTCTGGCAAGGGTTCGCCGGAGTGGTGGGTGTCCAACGTCAAGCCGGGTCGCGTGCTGTTCGAGCTGAGCTACCCCGACGAGAAGATCGCCAGGGAGGCGCTGACCCGCGCGATCCACAAGCTGCCGATCAAGGCACGCATCGTTACCCGAGAGGAGCAGTTCTGATGGCAGTGGGAGTGACGCCGGGCGAACTGCGCGAGCTGACCGACGACGAGTTGACTGACAAGCTGCGCGAGTCCAAGGAAGAGCTGTTCAATCTGCGCTTCCAGATGGCGACCGGTCAGCTGGCCAACAACCGTCGGCTGCGCGTCGTACGGCAGGAGATTGCGCGCGTGTACACCATCCTGCGCGAACGTGAGCTGGGCCTGGCTTCCGGGCCCGCTGGTGAGGAATCGTAATGGCAGACAAGGCAACCAAGGGTCCCGCGTACACCCCGCGCACCGAGAAGCCGCGCAACCGTCGCAAGACCCGCATCGGCTACGTGGTGAGCGACAAGATGCAGAAGACGATCGTGGTGGAGCTCGAAGAGCGCACCAGGCATCCGTTGTACGGCAAGATCATTCGGACGACCACCAAGGTCAAGGCGCATGATGAGAACGGCATCGCCGGCATCGGCGACCGGGTGTCCCTGATGGAGACGCGTCCGCTGTCGGCCACCAAGCGCTGGCGGCTCGTCGAGATCCTCGAGAAGGCCAAGTAGTAACTTTCTGCGCGAGCAGACGAAGTCCCCCGCGCGAGCTGGGGAACGCAAGAGCCCCCGAAACGCCGAGCGTTAGGGGGCTTCTTCGTCTGTTGCCTCGTCGTGGTTCTTGGCTTCGCGCCATGCCCGTTCGAATGGCAGCCGCCACGCGTTGGGTGCGATCAGCTGATGAATTGCGTTGGGCCCCCACGTGCCCGGTTGGTAGATCTTGGCCGGTGGTGGATCGGACAGCAGCTGCTCCGATCGCTCCCAGAGCGACTCGATGCCCTCCGCGGTGGTGAACAATGTGTGGTCGCCGCGCATCGCGTCGAGAATCAGCCGCTCGTAGGCCTCGAGCACGTCATTGACCGTGTCGATCTCCTGTGTCGAGAACTGCATCGACAGCTTGTCCAGCTTCATACCGGGTCCGGGTCGCTTGCCGTAGAACGACAGTGACACCTTGGAGTTGTCGGCAAGGTCGAACGTCAGATGGTCGGGGCCCTGCGACCCGACGCCGGAGCCCGCGGGGAACATGGAACGAGGCGCCTCCTTGAACGCGATCGAGATGATACGAATCCCTTCGGCCATCTGTTTGCCTGTGCGCAGATAGATCGGCACGCCCGCCCAGCGCCAGTTGTCGATACCCACCTTGAGGGCGATGAATGTCTCGGTGTCGGAATCGCGTGCCACGCCTTTGTTTTTCCGGTACCCCACGTATTGACCGCGGACGACCTTGGCCGGGTCGACGGGCAGCATCGACCGGAACACCTTGTTCTTCTCCTCGCTGATGGCGCGGGGCTCCAACGCCGTCGGCGGCTCCATCACGACGAAGGCCATCACCTGGAACAAATGGGTGACCACCATGTCCTTGTAGGCACCCGTGCTCTCGTAGAAGTTGGCTCGTTCGTCCAGCCCCAACGTTTCCGGGATGTCGATCTGGATGTGGTCGATGAAGTTGCGGTTCCAGATCGGCTCGAACAGGCCGTTGGCGAACCGGAAGGCCAGAATGTTCTGCGCGGCCTCCTTGCCGAGAAAGTGGTCGATGCGGAAGATCTGGGTTTCGTCGAAGGTCTCGTGGACGAACTCGTTGAGTTCGACGGCGCTGGCCAAATCGGTGCCGAACGGCTTCTCCATCACGACGCGCGAGCGCTCCACCAGCTTCGCATCGCGAAGCATGGTGATCACCGCGCGGGCTGCCTTAGGCGGCACCGACAGATAGTGCAGTCGACGGACGTCCGGCCCCAATTTCTTCTCGGCCGCCTCGACGGCGGCTGCCAACGCCTCGGGTCCCTCGCTCTGCGGGACATAGGTGACCGTTTCGGCGAACCGGGCCCACTGCTCCTTGCTGATCTTGTGCGTTCCGAAGTCATCGATGGCGGCCTTGGCGAGGTCGAGGAATTCGTCTCGGGACATGTCCTCAAGCGACGTGGCGACGATCTCGATATTGGGCGTCAACTCGGACTGGTCGAGGTAGGCGAGGCCCGGGATCAACTTTCGTCTGGCGAGGTCACCTGTCGCTCCGAACAAGACGACAACGTGCGGGTCGACCGCAAGGTGGTCGTCATTGCGCTGTGGGCGTGCGTCGGTAGCCGGATAGGAGATCGTCTGCGGTTTGCTTGTCGCCACGTTCGGCATACTTCCACCGTCGCCATCTTCGTGCACGGGTACTGCACCTCCGCCGTCGCACCGTCACAGCCCTGACAGGTGGGCGTTACCCGAAATCCGAATTTGCTAAGCGCGCCGTTCGTACCGCGACACAGGCGTCAATTTCTCAGTCCGCCCATATGCAGCCGGTGTAATCTCCGGGCGGTTGGGGACCACGCGGCGACGCACCTACCTGGATGAGGCTGGCAATGGCGACCGAATTCAACGGCAAGATCGAGCTGGACATCCGCGATTCCGAACCCGACTGGGGGCCGTACGCCGCACCGACCGCGCCAGAAGGCTCGCCCAACATCCTCTACCTCGTCTGGGACGACACCGGCATCGCGACGTGGGACTGCTTCGGCGGCCTCGTGGAGATGCCGACGATGAGCCGCATCGCCGAACGCGGCGTGCGGCTGTCTCAGTTCCACACGACGGCGCTGTGCTCGCCGACGCGCGCCTCGCTGCTGACGGGGCGCAACGCCACCACCGTCGGCATGGCCACCATCGAGGAGTTCACCGACGGATTCCCGAACTGCAACGGCCGCATTCCCGCCGACACCGCGCTGCTGTCCGAGGTGTTGAACGAGCGGGGCTACAACACCTACTGCGTCGGCAAGTGGCACCTGACACCGCTGGAAGAGGCGAATCTTGCTGCCACAAGGCGTCATTGGCCGCTGTCGCGCGGGTTCGAACGGTTCTACGGCTTCATGGGCGGCGAGACCGACCAGTGGTATCCCGATCTGGTCTACGACAACCATCAGGTCTCGCCGCCCGCGACGCCCGAAGAGGGCTATCACCTGTCGAAGGACCTGGCCGACAAGACGATTGAGTTCATCCGCGATGCCAAGGTGGTCGCTCCGGACAAGCCGTGGTTCTCCTACGTGTGCCCAGGCGCGGGGCACGCGCCCCATCACGTGTTCAAGGAGTGGGCCGACAAGTACGCAGGCAAGTTCGACATGGGCTACGAGCACTACCGCGAGATCGTGCTGGAGAACCAGAAGAAGCTCGGCATCGTGCCGCGGGACACCGAATTGTCGCCGATCAACCCGTATCTCGACGTCAAGGGCCCCAGCGGAGAGCCGTGGCCGCCGCAGGACACGGTGCGGCCATGGGAGTCGCTGAACGACGAGGAGAAGCGCCTTTTCAGCCGGATGGCAGAGGTGTTCGCCGGGTTCCTGTCCTACACCGACGCCGAGATCGGCCGCATCCTCGACTATCTCGAGGAATCGGGGCAGCTGGACGACACCATCATCGTGGTGATCTCCGACAACGGCGCCAGCGGCGAGGGCGGCCCGAACGGATCGGTCAACGAGGTGAAATTCTTCAACGGCTACATCGACACCGTCGAAGAGAGCATGCGCTACATCGACCACCTCGGCGGACCAGAAACATACCCGCACTACGCAATCGGTTGGGCGATGGCGTTCAACACACCCTACAAGCTGTACAAGCGCTACGCCTCCCATGAAGGCGGCATCGCCGACACCGCAATCATCAGCTGGCCCAACGGGATCAAGGCGCACGGTGAAGTGCGGGACAACTACGTGAACGTTTGCGATATCACGCCAACGGTCTACGACCTTGTCGGAATCACTCCGCCTGCCGAGGTCGGAGGGATCGCCCAGAAGCCGCTCGACGGGGTGAGTTTCAAGGCGGCCTTGGACAACCCGGCCGCCGACACGGGCAAGGACACGCAGTTCTACACCATGCTGGGCACCCGCGGGATCTGGCACAAAGGCTGGTTCGCCAACACCGTGCATGCGGCGACGCCTGCCGGCTGGTCGCACTTCGACAAGGACCGCTGGGAGCTGTACCACATCGAGGCCGACCGCAGTCAGTGTCACGACGTCGCCGCCGACAACCCGGACAAGCTCGAGGAATTGAAGAAGCTGTGGTTCACCGAGGCCGGGAAGTACAACGGGCTCCCGCTTGCCGATCTCAACATCCTGGAGACGATGACGCGGTGGCGCCCCTATCTGGTGGGTGAGCGAAAGAGCTTCACCTATTACCCGAATGCGGCCGAGGTCGGCATGGGTGCCGCCGCCGAACCGCGCGGTCAGTCGATTTCTGTGCTCGCCGAGGTCACCATCGATACGACCGGGGCCGAAGGCGTGCTGTTCAAGCAGGGCGCCGGGCACGGTGGCCACGTGCTGTTCATTCAGGACGGGCGGCTGCACTACGTCTACAACTTCATGGGCGAGGAGGAACAGTCGGTGTCATCGCCGTCTGCGGTGCCCCTTGGGAAGCACGTCTTCGGAGTCAGCTACAGCCGCACAGGCACCGTCGAGAACAGCCATACGCCGCTCGGCGATGTCACGCTGTACATCGACGGGGACGTCGTCGCCTCCCTGCCGAACGTGAAGGCGCATCCGGGAACGTTCGGGCTCGCCGGTGCGACCATCAGCGTCGGGCGTAACACCGGCTCGGCGGTGTCCAGTACGTTCAAGGCTCCCTATGCATTCACCGGCGGTACCATCGCGCAGGTCAACGTGGACCTTTCGGGAGCGCCGTACGTCGACGTCGAGAAAGAACTCGCACTGGCCTTCTCAAAAGACTGATGGTGGAGTCGTGAAACGGTGCGGTTGGACGGCGCTGGTCCTGCTGAGTCTGGTGGTCCCGATGGCCTCGGGATGCGTCCGTACCGATGAAGGCGTGGCGATCCGCAGCGAGGACGCCCCGAAATCCACCAGCGTCCCGCCGCAACCGACGAAGCCGACGGAGGACGCGGGGCCCGCGGCGCCGGGCATCGTCGCCACAACGCGAACGCCGATCCCGCCGGACGGCGTCGCCTGCTCCCAACCCGTCAAGCCCGCCGTGACGGCGGTGGCCCAGGTGTCCGACCCGTCGGCCCCCCGGATCACCGTGGCCGTCCCCGACGGCTGGTCGGTGGAGCCGGGCTCCGACGATGTCGGCGTCCGCATGCAGGGCCCCGACGGGATGTTCGCGACGGTGACCATCGCGCAGACGACGCTCGATCCCGAGGAGGCGTTCACCGAGTACGCCGACAAGGTGATGGCCGTGTCCCCCGTCAGCAGCGTGAGCGTGCTGCCCGCCGAACTGTGCGGCTACAGCGGTCAGAAGCTGATGGGTGCGTGGTCGGACACCCCGCAGCAGTCCGTCGAATTCCTCGACCGCATCGCACACATCTGGACCGACGCCGGCAACTATCTGGTCGCCGTCCACGTGCAGGCACCCGCGGGAACCGACGGGTTCGACGCCGCCTCGACGGTGCTGATCGAGGACTTCGCCGTCGGCATACCCTGAAGCCATGCTCACAGAGCTCGTCGAGTTGCCCGGCGGATCGTTTCGGATGGGTTCGACGAGCTTCTATCCGGAAGAGGCGCCGATACACACCGTTGCGGTGGCCGCGTATGCCATCGAACGGCATCCGGTCACCAACGCGCAGTTCGCCGAATTCGTCGACGACACCGGCTATGTCACCGTGGCCGAGCGTGAACTCGACCCCGCGCTGTATCCCGGCGCGAACCCCGCGGACCTGGTGCCTGGCGCGCTGGTATTCCGCGCGACGGCCGGACCGGTGGATCTGCGCGACTGGCGGCAGTGGTGGGAATGGAAGCCCGGCGCCTGCTGGCGTCATCCGTTCGGGCCCGACAGCGACATCTCGGAACGGCTCGAGCATCCGGTCGTGCAGGTGGCCTATCCGGACGCAGCGGCCTACGCGCGCTGGGCGGGACGCCGGCTGCCGAGCGAGGCCGAGTGGGAGTACGCGGCCCGCGGCGGCAGCACCACTACCTATGCGTGGGGCGACGACGCGACGCCCGACGGCCGGTTGATGGCCAACACGTGGCAGGGCCACTTCCCGTTCCAGAACGACGGCGCGTTGGGCTGGACGGGCACATCGCCGGTCGGCGCCTTCCCGCCCAACGGCTACGGCCTGCTGGACATGATCGGCAACGTCTGGGAGTGGACGACGACGGAGTTCGTCGGGCACCACCGACTGGACCAACGGACGCAGGGGTGTTGTCCGCCGACCGACGACGCCGACCCGACGGTCAGCCAGGCGCTCAAGGGTGGCTCTCACCTGTGCGCGCCCGAGTACTGCCACCGGTACCGGCCCGCCGCACGCTCTCCGCAATCGCAGGACAGCGCAACCACCCACATCGGATTTCGTTGCGTGGCCGACGTTTAAGGATTAGCGATAGCCGCATTTTTGCTCTCAGGGCTGTCGCCGCCCTGACTTCGCGACCCTGAGTGCAATCTTGGCCCAGGGCGGTGGAGTTGCGGATATGGTCACCGCCGTGACCGACAAGAGATACCGCGTGATCCTCTGGGGGCCGGGATCGATCGGCAGCGAGCTGCTGACGGCGATCATCGACCACCGCGACGACCTCGAAATCGTCGGTGTGAAGGCGTATTCCGACAAGAAGAACGGAATCGACGCAGGAGAGCTCGTCGGCCGGGATCCGATCGGCGTCGCCGCCACCACCGACGCCGACGACATCGTCGCGCTCGACGCGGACTGCGTCATCTACACGCCGCGCAACGGCGACATCGACGAGGTGTGTCGCCTTCTGGCCAGCGGCAAGAACGTCGCCACCACGGTGTTCCTCTTCTATCCGCCCCGGCTGCCCGACGCCGACCGTCACCGGTTGGAGGCGGCCTGCCGCGACGGCGACAGCACGTTCCACGCCAGCGGCATCAACCCGGGCAACCTGTCGGGCGTCCTTCCGCTCGCACTGTCCGGCATGAGCCGCACCATCGACAAGATCACCTTGCAGGAACGCGCCGACATGACGCTCTACGAGAGCACCGACATCAGCTTCGGCAACATGAAGTTCGGCGAAGCGCCGGACGTCATCAACCCCGACGTCGACGAGTACCTCCGTGACATGCGGTCGATGTTCGTCGAACAGATCTGGCTGCTTGGCGACGCGCTCAACGCGGACCTTGACGAGGTCACCGTCGACATCGAAGCCATCCCCGCGCAGCAGGACCACCAGATCTTCGACCGACTCCTGCGGGCGGGCACCACGGCGGGCCAACGGTGGAACATGGTGGGCCGGCGGAACGGCGAACCTCGCATCGAGATCGAGACGTTGTGGACCGTCGGCAACGAGTACCCGCAGCACTGGCCGTCGCCCGACCACGGTTGGACGTTGACCATCGAGGGTGACCCGTCGATGCGCGTCCACTTCCTGACGCTGGCCAGCTTCACCCGCAACGCCACCATCGCGGAGCACGCTCAGGCCGGAAACATCGCCACCGGCATGCAGGTGCTCAACGCCGTGCCCGCGGTGTGCGACGCGCCCGCGGGTTTCGCGACCAACGCCACGTTGCCGCTGATCCGCAGCGGCACCGGCTTCACTCGCTGACCTGAGGGCGCTGACCTGGGTGTTCTCGCCGTCGCCGGCGCCAGCGAGCGTGCGCGAACCGCCGGTGTTCGCCGGCGTGTCGGGGGACAGACACGCGCGCTCGCAAGCGGGAGGTACCCCCAGGTCGGGGGCAACGGGTACAGATTTGGCGCATTGCTGCTCGTCGCCTAGAATTCACTGGTTGCCTTGGGCAGACCTTGGCCGGCCGCTGATGCTTGTTGCTCTTCGCGCAAGCGCTCATCGTTGGCAGGCCACGCGTGCCCTTCGGAAACGCAAGACCGCGTACGTCAGGTCCCCGGTGAGCTGTGCCCACCGGAATATCGGGACCTGCCGTGCACACATAACCAGGTCGAGGAGATCGAGTGATTCAGCAGGAATCGCGGGTGAAGGTCGCCGACAACACGGGCGCCAAGGAGATCTTGTGCATCCGTGTGCTCGGTGGCTCGTCGCGGCGCTATGCCGGCATCGGCGACATCATCGTGGCCACCGTCAAGGAGGCCATCCCCGGTGGCAACGTCAAGCGCGGTGAGGTGGTCAAGGCCGTCATCGTGCGCACCGTCAAGGAGCGCCGCCGCGCCGACGGCAGCTACATCAAGTTCGACGAGAACGCCGCCGTCATCATCAAGCCGGACAACGATCCGCGCGGGACGCGCATCTTCGGCCCGGTCGGCCGCGAACTGCGCGAGAAGCGCTTCATGAAAATCGTCTCGCTCGCCCCGGAGGTGTTGTAGATGAAGGTCCACAAGGGCGACACCGTCCTGGTCGTCTCCGGCAAGGACAAGGGCGCCAAAGGCAAAGTGCTTCAGGCGTACCCGACTCGCAACAAGGTGCTGGTCGAGGGCGTCAACCGCATCAAGAAGCACACCCCGGTGTCCCGTACCGAGCGTGGTGCGTCCTCGGGCGGCATCGTCACCCAGGAGGCGCCGATTCACGTGTCCAACGTGATGGTGGTCGACTCCGACGGCAAGCCGACCCGCATTACCTACCGGAGAGATGAAGAGACCGGCAAGAAGGTCCGCATCGCCAAGACCAACGGCAAGGACGTCTGAGAATGACTACCGCTGAGAAGACTCTGCCCCGCTTGAAGCAGCGCTACCGCGAGGAGATTCGCGACGCTCTGTCGAAGGAATTCGGCTACGGCAACGTCATGCAGATCCCCGGTGTGGTCAAGGTCGTCGTCAACATGGGCGTCGGCGACGCCGCCCGCGACGCCAAGCTGATCAACGGCGCGGTCAACGACCTGGCGCTGATCACCGGCCAGAAGCCAGAGGTACGCAAGGCGACGAAGTCGATCGCCCAGTTCAAGCTGCGTGAGGGTATGCCGATCGGCGCCCGCGTCACGCTGCGCGGCGATCGCATGTGGGAGTTCCTCGACCGGCTGATTTCGATTTCGCTGCCGCGTATCCGCGACTTCCGCGGATTGAGCCCCAAGCAATTCGACGGCCGCGGCAACTACACCTTCGGGCTGTCCGAACAGTCGGTGTTCCACGAGATCGACGTGGACTCCATCGATCGGTCCCGAGGCATGGACATCACCGTCGTCACTTCGGCGACGAACGACGACGAAGGACGAGCGCTGTTGCGGGCCCTCGGCTTTCCGTTCAAGGAGAACTGAGCAGATGGCAAAGAAGGCTCTGGTCAACAAGGCCAACAAGAAGCCCAAGTTCAAGGTGCGCGGCTACACCCGCTGCAACAAGTGCGGTCGCCCGCACGCGGTCTACCGCAAGTTCGGGCTGTGCCGCATCTGCCTTCGCGAGATGGCGCACGCCGGCGAACTGCCAGGCGTGCAGAAGTCCAGCTGGTAACGCACAAGACCACGTCCCATTCGAAAGAAAGTTGCGGCAGGCCCTGAGAGGGGAACCGCCGCGAGGAAGGTGAACCGGCTGTCATGACCATGACGGATCCGATCGCAGACTTCTTGACACGTCTGCGCAACGCCAATTCGGCGTACCACGATGAGGTGACCCTGCCGCACAGCAAGATCAAGGCGAACATCGCCGAGATCCTCAAGGCGGAGGGCTACATCACCGACTACCACACCGAGGATGCTCGGGTGGGCAAGTCGCTGGTCGTCGAGCTGAAGTACGGCCCGAGCCGCGAACGCAGCATCGCCGGCCTGCGCCGGGTGTCCAAGCCCGGTCTGCGGGTGTACGCGAAATCCACCAACCTGCCGCGCGTGCTCGGCGGCCTCGGCGTGGCGATCATCTCCACGTCCTCGGGGCTGCTGACCGACCGTCAGGCATCACGACAAGGCGTGGGCGGCGAAGTCCTCGCGTACGTCTGGTGAGGGGGAACTAGCCATGTCGCGCATTGGAAAGCAGCCGGTTCCGGTACCCGCCGGAGTCGACGTGACGATCGACGGCCAGAACGTCTCGGTCAAGGGGCCCAAGGGCACCCTGGACCTGGCGGTCGCCGAGCCGATCAGGGTGGCCCGTGACGACGACGGCGCCATCGTGGTGAGCCGGCCCGACGACGAGCGGCGCAACCGCTCGCTGCACGGGCTGTCGCGCACCCTGGTGGCCAACCTCGTCACCGGCGTCACCGACGGTTACACCGTCAAGATGGAGATCTTCGGCGTCGGCTACCGCGTGGTGGCCAAGGGCAGCAACCTCGAGTTCGCCCTTGGTTACAGCCACCCGGTGCTGATCACCGCCCCGGAGGGGGTCACCTTCGCGGTGGAGACGCCGACGAAGTTCTCGATCACCGGTATCGACAAGCAGAAGGTCGGCCAGATCGCGGCCAACATCCGTCGCCTGCGGAAGAGCGACCCCTACAAGGGCAAGGGCATCCGCTACGAGGGTGAGCAGATCCGCCGCAAGGTCGGAAAGACAGGTAAGTAGCAATGGCTCAAGCCCAGAAGACAAAAGGCGTGAAGCAGAAGCCCGGGGCAGGGCAGAGCATCGCGGCGGCCCGGCGGACCTCGCGGCTGCGCAGGCACGCCCGGCTGCGCAAGAAGATCGAGGGGACGGCCGAAACGCCGCGCCTGGTGGTCCACCGCTCTGCGCGCCACATTCATGTGCAGCTCGTGAACGACCTGACCGGCACCACGGTGGCCGCGGCGTCGTCCATCGAGGCAGACGTGCGCGGTGTGGACGGAGACAAGAAGGCTCACAGCAAGCGGGTCGGTCAGCTGATCGCCGAGCGCGCCAAGGCCGCAGGCATCGAGACCGTCGTGTTCGACCGGGGTGGCTACACCTACGGCGGACGCCTCGCGGCGCTGGCCGACGCGGCACGCGAAGGTGGGCTGAAGTTCTGATGACGAATGACCTGAAAACAATTGGAAGGACTGCGTAATGGCCGAGCAGGCAGCAGGAGCCGCCGGGCCTTCGAGTTCGGACGGCAGGCCGCCCCGCGGTGACCGCGAGGGCCGGGGACGTCGTGACGACCGTGGCGGTCGTCGCGATCGCGACGGCGGCGAGAAGAGCAACTATCTCGAGCGCGTCGTCACGATCAACCGCGTTTCCAAGGTGGTCAAGGGTGGTCGGCGGTTCAGCTTCACCGCCCTGGTCATCGTCGGCGACGGCAACGGCATGGTCGGTGTCGGCTACGGCAAGGCCAAGGAAGTTCCGGCCGCGATCGCCAAGGGTGTCGAGGAGGCACGCAAGGGCTTCTTCCGGGTTCCGCTGATCGGTGGGACGATCGTTCACCCGGTGCAGGGCGAAGCGGCCGCAGGTGTGGTCATGCTGCGCCCGGCCAGCCCCGGTACCGGTGTGATCGCCGGTGGCGCCGCCCGTGCGGTGCTGGAATGCGCTGGCGTGCACGACATCCTGGCCAAGTCGCTGGGCAGTGACAACGCGATCAACGTGGTGCATGCCACCGTTGCCGCGCTGAAGCTGCTGCAGCGTCCCGAAGAGGTGGCCGCCCGCCGTGGCCTGCCCATCGAGGACGTGGCACCGCCAAGCATGCTGCGGGCGCGCCGTGAGGCCGAGGCACTGGCCGCAAGCGCCAGCGCCGCCGCTCGTGAAGGATCGGCATAGCCATGGCAGAAGTGAAGATCACCCAGGTGCGTAGCACCATCGGTGCCCGCTGGCGGCAGAGGGAAAGCCTGCGGTCGTTGGGACTGCGGAAGATCCGTCAGTCCGTCGTCCGCGAGGACAACGAGCAGACCCGCGGGCTCATCAAGTCCGTGCATCACCTCGTAGAGGTGGAGGAAGTCAAGTGACGATCAAACTTCATGACCTGAAGCCGGCCCCCGGCTCGAAGACCGCGAAGACCCGCGTCGGCCGCGGCGAGGGGTCAAAGGGCAAGACCGCCGGTCGCGGTACGAAGGGCACCAAGGCCCGCAAGAACGTCCCCGCGACGTTCGAGGGTGGCCAGATGCCGATTCACATGCGGCTGCCCAAGCTCAAGGGCTTTCGCAACCGGTTCCGCACCGAATACGAGGTCGTCAACGTCGGCGACCTGAACAGGCTGTTTCCCAAGGGCGGCGACGTCGGCGTCGAGGAACTGGTGGCCGCGGGCGCGGTCCGGAAGAACTCTCTGGTCAAGGTGCTCGGCGACGGCAAGCTGACCGTGAAGGTCAATGTCACCGCGCACAAGTTCAGTGGCAGCGCGAAGGAAAAGATCACGGCCGCAGGCGGTTCCGCGACCGAGGCCTCCTAACCTCCACGACAAGACCTAACCTCCGCGACAAGACGCAAAAGCCCCCGCACGCGCTGCGTGTCGGGGGCTTTCGCTGGGGGCACCTCCCGCTTGCGGGGGACTGCTCAATGAATGCCCGCCTCGATATCCGCGACGATTGCGTCGGCCTCTGGTCCGCAAACAATCGGCAGATCCACCGGGCCCGCGGCTGAGATGCTGTCGACGCGGCTTTTCAGGTCGCCCGAGGTGACGTGGGCGTACAGGCTTGTGCCGGGGCAGGAGGTGTCCCCGCTGGCATCCTTGTGCCCTGCGAGCCGATCGGTCGGGATGTTGTATTGCTGTGCTGCCCAGGCGAATGCGAGCGCGGCTCCGTTGAGCTGCGCTTCCGTCACGTCCTCCTCGTCGAAGTTTCCTTCGCATACGACGAGGAAGTGGCCGGTGGGGTCGTAGCTCGTCGCGGTGTCGCCGACGAGTGACGGGTCTCTCAGCTGGTAGATGTTTCCGTTGCGATCGACGCTGAGGTGGTAGGCGATATCGATCCAGCCCTGGGTGTCCTGGTGGTAGTGCTGGTGCTGTCGGAGCCGAGCGGGTGCGTTGGCGTTGCTGCCGAGAACCACGGCCGTGTGGTGGATCGTCATGAAGTTCGGGGTGTGCGGCGTGCCGCCGGGGCGCGGCGGCAAAGCCCCCCAGGCGTCGCGGCACAACACCACGCCCGAAGCAGGCGGGCCGACAGCCGGCGTTGGTGTCACCGCGGGCGCAGGTAGCGGGCCCGCCATGGGGCTGGGTGGTGCGGCGGGGCTCGACGAGGCGGACGACGCCGTGCCTGCGGCGGGCGTCTTCGCGCAGGCGCCCGCGGCGGCGACCGCAAGGCCGGCCGTTCCGGCCAGGTGGAGTAACCGGCGACGGCTGAGTCCCGGCCCTTCTCTGGACCGGTCGGGCAGAGACGCGTCCATATCGGTCACCATACGTAATGCCGGTCGTCCACCTTCAGCTCAGCTGCGGGATCACCTCGGCGGCAAGCCGTTCCATCTGCCCGCGGTCTTCGGTCACATTCGTGCCGACCGGGTTCAGCAGCACCATCTCCGCGCCCGCGTCGATCACCTCGCGAACACCGCGTACGACGTCGTTCGGCGTACCGGAAACCGGCACATCCTCGATGCCCGGCATGTCCCCGTAGATGCGGTGCAGTCCGGCGACGACCCGCTCGCGGGCACGGCCTGCGTCGTCGTCGACGGTCACGTACACCCGCTTACCGATGGTGAATTGTGTTGCGTCCCTGTCCTGCTCGCCGAGCTCGCGGCGAACCGTCTTGACGGCTTCGACGAAGGTGGACGTGGTCGACGAGCCCGCGCCGATGAAGGCGTCGCCGAGCCTGACCGCGCGGGCCAGCGCCTTTGGGGCGGTGCCGCCGATCCACAGCGGCGGGTGTGGGCGCTGCACCGGCTTCGGCTGGATCGGCAGATCGTCGACGTCGCGGAACCGGCCGTGGAACGTCACGGTCGGCTCGTCGGACCACGCCGCTTTCATCAGCTCGATGCCTTCGGTGAAGTAACTGACGAACGTCGAGGGCTCCACGCCGAACGCCGAAAACGGCCTGCGCTTTCCGCCATGGCCGACGCCGACGTCGACCCTGCCGTGGCTGAGCCGGTCGACGGCGGTGACTGCCCACGCCAGCTGCAGCGGGTCGTGCAGCGTGGTGATCAGCACCGCAACCCCCAACCGCAGCCGGGTCGTACAGGAGGCGGCGTAGGCGAGCATCTCCAGCGGTGCGATCTGCGGCGAGCCGCCAACGACCTGCTCCATCGTCCAGCCGGCCTCGAAGCCGAGTTCCTCGGCACGGGCGAGATAGTCCTTGACGCCTACGTCGTCGAAGCGGTCGTAGTCCAGCTGGGGGATCGAGATCGAGAACCTCACGCATCCACGGTAGGTGCCCGCCAAGGAGCGAGGATCCGCGAGTGTGCCGATCCGTGCGCCGACACGGCGTGTTGCAGCCAAAACGGCACAGTGGTGTGTTCCAGCTGATATGTAGGCGGGGTTTGTCAATAGGCAGGTGAAAGCCGCCCCGGTTTGCGCCGGGGCGGCTTTCGTTTGATCGGTGTCAGCACGGTCTGCGGCGATCGTTGGTCAACGACGGTGGGGTCAGACTGATATACGCGGGTTGGGTACCGCAAGACGATGGTTCGGCGCGAACGGTGACTGCTCCCTAGGGACGGGCGTCACTCGGAGAATCAGTGAATCTCGTTGTTGCTCATAGCTGAAACGCAGATCCTGTTCGCCTACCTCGCGCGCCGACCGGCTGGCTTCCGATCAAGCTTGTTGTCAGGTCAGCGTGGCCAGTGACCAGCACCAACCAGCCAGCTCGCGCGCGACCGCGACATTGGCCACGACGTGGGGCTTCTTGCGTTCGTTGAACCGGCACCACTGCTGATGCAGCCGCCGGTTACCGGCATGCCCACGTGCCTTGAGGGCGGGGTCGACTTTGGCCCAGCGGGCTCGCATCGTCGGCCCGGGATTGCGGTAGGCCGCCCGGTGGTGCCAGGCCGCCTCGATCAGCAGCCGCCGCACGTGGGCGTTGCCGGCCTTGGTGATCGAGCCCTGCACCCGCGATGCTCCCGAGGAGTACTCAGTGGGAACCAAGCCGACATAGGCGCCGATTGAGGATCCGCTGAACCGGGTCCAATCCCCGATCTCGACCGACAACGCCAACCCAGTCAGCGCCGAGATTCCCCGTAAACACCCCAACCGGTTGACGGGGTCCGCCCACCGGGGTGACGCCGCGACCACCATGATCTGCTCATCGAGGCGGTCGCGGGCCGCGGTCGCGGACAGGACCGCGTCGAAGTGGTGATCGAACGCCGCTGCGGTATGGCCGTCGTCGAAGCGTTGGCGGCGTAGCCAGATCTCGTGCACCCCCGTCCAGGCTTTGCCGTCGGAGTAGATACGGCCATGGCGCAGTAGCAGTTTCGACAACCGATGCCGCACCCGCATCAAATCCGCACGGGCGTCTTCACGGGCCCGCACCAGATCGCGGACGGCCTCTACATCGGCCTCGGGAACGGTGACCGCGGTGATCTCACCCAACCTCAGCAACCGGGTCAGATGCGCGGCGTCGCGGGCATCGGTCTTGACCCGATCCCCAGCCGGACGGATCAACTTCGACGGCGCGGCGACCACGCAGTCGATCTGAGCATCAGCCAACGCCCGAGCTAACCCGAATCCCGTCGGCCCGGCTTCATAGGCCACCCGCACCGGGCCACGCAGCTGGTGCAACCACGCCAGGATCTCGCCGTGATCCGGACACAACCGGGCCCGCTCGACTCGACCTGTTTCCTCATCGACGGCATGCGCAACTACCGAAAGCGCGTGCACGTCCAACCCGACACTCGTACCGTTGAAACTCACCGGAGGCCTCCTGATCTGCAACTGTGGCTCTACCAGTGCGAGTGTTCACTCGTTACCGGCAACCCACGTCCGATTGCAGCCCGAGGCCTTCGGCCTCGAGTCAGCCCTCATACCGTCTAGCCGGACGGACAGCCGCCGCGGCGACGCATATCGCATCGGTAGGCTCGGGCCATGTTCAGCTTTCTGCCCAGCATTCCCGGCGCCGACGACCTGCGGTCCCTGGCCCGCAAAGTAGACACCGCCCGCCACCACGGTGTGCCCAACGGCTGTGTGCTTGAGCTGGACCTACTGGCCGCGCCACCCGAGGCGAGCGGGTTCGACCCGTTGGCGATCATCGGTGGTGGCGGCAGGCCGCTGGTGCTGCGGGAGGCCATCGCCGCTATTCACCGGGCAGCCGACGACCCGCGGATCTCCGGTCTCATCGCCCGTGTGCAGATTCCGGCCGCAGCGGCAGGCCCGGTTCAGGAACTCCGCGACGCGATCGCGGCTTTCAGCGACGTCAAGCCCTCGCTGGCGTGGGCCGAGACCTATCCGGGCACGCTGTCCTACTACCTGGCCTCGGCGTTCCGTGAGGTCTGGATGCAGCCGTCCGGAACTGTCGGGCTGGTCGGCTTCGCGACCAACGCGCTGTTCCTGCGCGACGCACTCGACAAGGCGGGCATCGAGGCGCAGTTCATCGCCCGCGGCGAATACAAGTCCGCCGCAAACCTTTTCACGCAGGACCGCTACACCGACGCTCACCGCGAGGCCGACAGCCGGCTGCTGGACAGCCTGCACGGCCAGGTGTGGCGGGCCATCGCCGAATCCCGGCACATCGAACCCGCGGCGGTCGACGAACTGGCGAACAGGGCACCGCTGCTGCGCGACGACGCCGTCACCGGACGGCTGGTCGACAGGATCGGGTTCCGCGACGAGGCCTATGCGCGCATCAGTGAACTCGTTGGCGCGCCGGGCATTTCACCGGAGACCGGCGACGCGGACAGCGGCCCCGACGCGCCGCCGCGGCTGTACCTTTCGCGGTACGCCAAGACCGCGGCGAACCGGCCCGTGCCGCAGATGCCGTGGATTCCCGGCCGCAAGCCCAAGCCGACGATCGCCGTGGTGACCCTGCACGGCCCGATCGTCAGCGGTCGGGGCGGCCCGCAGGTGCTGCCGTTCGGCAACTCCAGCGCAGGCGGGGACACCATCGCCGCCGCACTGCGTGAGGCGGCCGCCGACGAATCCGTGGACGCGGTGGTGCTGCGCGTCGACAGCCCCGGCGGCTCGGTCACCGGGTCGGAAACCATTTGGCGGGAAGTGAACCGGATCCGCGAGGGCGGCACGCCGGTCGTCGCATCCATGGGTGCGGTGGCGGCATCCGGCGGCTACTACGTCTCGATGGGCGCCGACGCGATCGTCGCCAACGCGGGCACGATCACCGGATCCATCGGCGTGGTGACCGGCAAGCTGGTGGCCCGCGAACTCAAGGACCGGCTCGGTGTCGGCTCGGACTCGGTGCGCACCAACGAGAACGCCGATGCGTGGTCGGTCAACAAGCCGTTCACCGACGAGCAGCGCGCTCATGTCGAGGCCGAAGCCGACCTCTTCTACACCGACTTCATCGAACGCGTTGCGCAGGGGCGCAAGCTCACCGTGGAGGCCGTCGACGCCGTGGCCCGCGGCAGGGTGTGGACCGGCGCCGACGCACTCGAGAGGGGCCTGGTCGACGAACTCGGCGGGCTGCGCACCGCGATCAACCGGGCCAAGGTGCTGGCCGGGCACGACGAGGACGACGACGTCCGCATCGTCAGCTATCCCGGCTCGTCATTCCTGGACTTCCTGCGACCCAAGCCGTCATCGCAGCCCGCCGCGGCGTCGCTGCCCGAGGCCGTCGCGGCGATGCTCGGCAGATCCGTGGTGGAGCTGTTCGGCCAGGCAGAGCGGTCGTTGACCGGCGTTTCCGCACTCTGGCTCGGCGACTACCGCTTCTAGGTCCGCGGGTGTCAGGGCAGCCCCTGCAGACCATCACCGGTGAGGATGTAGCCGGGCGCGGTCGTCGTCGGGTCCTCGCGGACGAGATCGACGAGGGCGGCCCCGGCCAGCTCCGGAGTCACGACCGGTCCGAGCTGCTCCAGGTACTCCTGCTCGGACTGCCCGCTGCGGGCCGAGTATGCCCGGATTCCCCGTCTTCCGACGTCCCCGAACGGAGTCATCCTCGGCATGACCGCGGTGACGGTGATGCCGAGGCCCGTGCGGCGCGACTCTTCCTGGGTGTATCCGGCGATGAATCGCTGCGTGGCCTTGGCCCCGGCATATCCACCGCTGGCTGGTGAACCGTTGATCGCTGCGCCGCTGCTGACCACGATCACCCGGCTGCCGGGCGGTAGTGGTTGCAGCAGCGCCTCGCGGAGCCACGTGAACGCAATCTTCACGTCGGTGTGCCAATTGGTGGAGAACGTTTCCCAGGTCTGGTGCTGAAGCGATCGCATCACCGGATTCGCACCTGCAACGACGATCAGAACCTGAGGCTGGTGCCGGTCCATCAGGTGCCACGCCATCGTCGCATCGGTGGCGTCGGCGGCCTCGATCTGGATGTTCTTGCTGGCCGTGGCCAGCTCGTCGAGCGCAGGCCGTGAGCGGGCGACCGCGACCACCGGAGCACCCGCTTCGTCGAATGCGAGTGCGATACCGCGGCCGAGACCCCGACTCGCCCCGAGGACAAGAGTCGTCTTGTCCGATAAGTCACTCATGCTGTCCACTTCCTCTCGCGCAGCGCCTTGTGGCGCCGTCGAATGTGTAGACACCGCGGACCGACGAATGTGGCGCCGTTTCGCCGCCCATTTCCCGGCCCAGCCGGTGTCAATACTTGAGGCTGCCGATGACGGCGAGCCGTAGACGCGAAAGTGAAGTGATGACAGCCGACCTGTTGACCAGAGCGCAGGCCGGGGACGGCGAAGCGTTCCGTAGGTTGACCGAACCGCACCGGCGGGAGTTGCAGGTGCACTGCTATCGGATGCTGGGTTCGTACCAGGACGCCGAGGATGTCCTACAGGACACAATGCTGTCGGCGTGGCAGGGCCTCCGTACGTTCGAGGGCCGTGCATCAATCCGGACATGGCTTTACCGCATCGCTACCAACCGGTGCCTCAATGCTCTCCGCTCTACTCATCGACAACCGGCCAAGGAGTGGGACATCGCCGAAATGAATGTGCCCGAGCCGAGTCGGCTGGGTGAAATCGTTTGGCTCGAACCGTATCCCGACATCCTGCGAGAAGGTGCGGTCAACATCGCAGGTCCGGAAGCGCGTTACGAGCAGACGGAAGCAATCTCGCTGGCCTTTGTCACCGCACTGCAGCTCCTACCGGCTCGGCAGCGCGCGGTGCTGATATTGCGCGAGGTGCTCGGATACCGCGCCAACGAGGTCGCTGACATGCTCGACTCCACCGTCGAATCGGTCACCAGTGCACTCAAGCGTGCCAGGGCCGGTCTGCAGCAGCGGCTTCCCGACCGTGAGCAGGAACTGCCGCCGGCACCGGATTCGCCTGCCGAACGGGAGCTCGTGGCGAGGTTTGTTCGCGCCTTCGAATCCGGTGACGTCGAGGCACTGGTCGAGCTTCTGACTGCCGATGTGAACCTATCGATGCCGCCAATCCCTCTCGAGTACCAAGGACGCGATGTGGTCGCCCGCTTCTACAGCGCCATGTTCGACAGCGGCCGGCGATACCGCCTGGTGCCGACACGGTCGAATGGTCAGCCGGCATTCGCGACTTACCTTCGCACCAGCGCCGGTGGGATCTGCCACGGCGCCGGCCTGATGGTGCTCACCCTTGCCGGCGATCACATCTCTGCGATGACGCGATTCGAAAGTGATGCGCTCCGTTGGTTCGGGCTGCCTCGATCGCTGCCCGAGCGCGACTGAATTCGTGGCTGCGCGAGGGTGCACAAATGTCGAAATTCCCGCGGGGCGTGTCGTGTGCAAACGCGCACGCTCGCGGGGTGGGCCCCCAGCTTGCGAGGGGAGTGCCCCCAACTCGCCGGGGTTACAGCGGGTGTTGGCGTAGGTAGGTGTAGACGCTCGCGAAGTTATTGTTGACCTCGTCGGGAATCGGGACCGGTCCACCGAGAGCCCTTGCACCCCAGACGATCTGGGCGGAGCGCTCGACCAGCGCCGTGACATGCAGCGCCTTGTCCGGTCGCGGTCCGACGGCGACGAGGCCGTGGTTGGCGATCAACGCGGCGGCCCTGCCCTCCAACGCCTTCACCGCATTGTGGCCGACGTCGGGTGTGCCGGAGGCGGCGTAGTCCGCACAGCGGATCTCGCCGCCGCAGTACACGGCGAACTCGTCGATGCAGGCCGGTATCGGCTGGCGCGCGACGGCGAACATGGTGGCCCACACCGGGTGGGAGTGGATGACGCTGCCGATGTCGTCGAACGCGCGATAGCACGCAAGGTGCAGAGCCATCTCCGACGACGGGTTCCTGCCGTCGGCGGCCTGCACCACGGCGCCGGCCGCGTCGATCACCACGAGATCGTCGATTGTCATGTCGCCGTAGTCGACCGACGACGGGGTGATGACGAGGTTGCCGTCCTCCCGCCGGGCAGAAATGTTGCCCGCAGTGCCCTCGACGAGGCCGCGCCGCAACATGTCCTTGGCCGCCGCAAGCACAGCGGCCTCGGGGTCGTCGGTGAATTTCACGGCGCCAGCACCTCCGGGTTCGCGATGTGGGTTGGTGTGCCACCCGACAGCAGCGCTTCGAGCCCGTCGGCGACCATCTGCGCCTGCCGAAGCTCAGTGTTCCACGTGGCCCCGCCGATATGCGGCGTCAGCACCACGTTCGCCATTCCCGTCAGCGGATGGTCGACCGGCAGCCACTCACCCTCGAAGTGGTCCAGCCCCGCCGCGGCAACCTTGCCGCTCTGCAGCGCAGCGACCAGCGCGCCGGTGTCGTGCAGCTGAGCGCGGGCGGTGTTGAGGAACACCACGCCGTCGCGCATCGCCGCGAACTGCTCGGCACCGATCATCCCGATGGTGTCGTCGGTGACCGGTGCGTGCAGCGAGACGATGTCGGCCTCTGCGAGCAGCTCGTCGAGGCTGTGGCGAGCATGGTCGCTGTACGGGTCGTGGGCGATGACCGGCACGCCAAGCCCCTCCAGGCGCCAGCGCAGCGCCCGGCCGACGGCGCCCAGGCCCACAAGGCCTGCGGTGCGCCCGGCGATCTCGCCGCCGCGAAATCGCTGGTAGGGGATGGTTCCGTCGCGAAACACCTGGCCGGAGCGGACGTCGGCGTCGGCCGTCAGCAGGTGACGGGTGGCCGCGAACAGCAGCGCGACGGCCATCTCGGCGACCGCGTCGGCATTGCGCCCCGGCGTGTACAGAACAGGAATCCCCGCGGCCGTCGCACCGGGGATGTCGACGTTGTTGGGGTCGCCTCGGGTGGAGGCGATGGCCCGCAGCGGAAGCTCGAACACCGGCCCGCCCACCGAATCGGATTCCACCACAAGCACATCGGCGTCCTCTGCGCCCGCGCGTTCGGCCAGTTGCTCGGCGGTGTAGATCCGCAAGGGGGTCTTGTCGATCCACGGGTCGTAGACCACGTCGGCCAGCTCGCGCAGCTTGGCGAAACCCGGCCCCCGCAACGGGGCGGTCACCAGGGCGCGCGGTCTCGGGGTCACGACTGCCCATGCTGGCGTACGGTGACGCGCGTGTCACGCAAAGAGGTGACAATCGGCATCGACATCGGCACGACCGCGGTCAAGGCGGTGGCCGCCGACGAGCACGGCCGGGTGGTCGCGAGGACCCGAATCCCGCACCAGTTGCGGGTGCCGGAACCGGACAAGCTCGAGCACGACGCCGACGAGGCGTGGCGTCACGGAGCGGTGGCGGCCCTCGAACAGCTGGACCGTTCCGACGCCTGCGCGGTGGCCGTGTCGGCGATGGTGCCGTCCCTGACGGCCGTCGACCGCGACGGCGTTCCGCTGACGCCGGGCCTGTTGTACGGGGACAGCCGCGGCAGGGTTGCGACACCGGCCGCAGGCATGGGCTTCATGATCGGCGAGGCCGCCGAGTTCCTGCGCTGGACGGCGCGGGAAGCGCCCGACGCCGCCGGGTACTGGCCGGCGGCCGCAGTGGCCAACTACGCGCTTGGTGGCGAAGCGGTGATCGACTTCGCCACCGCGTTCACCACGCTTCCGCTGTTCGACGGCACCGGATGGAACGCAGCGGAATGCGCCGACTGCGGCGCGTCCGCCGACCGCATGCCCCGGGTGGAGGCACCGGGTGCGGCCGTCGGAACCGTGCGCGGCGGCGAGGCCGTGCTGGCTGCGGGCGCCATCGACGCGACCTGCGAGCAGATGGTGGCAGGCGCCGACGAGGACGGCGACGTACTGGTGCTGTGCGGAACCACGCTGATCGTCTGGGCGACGATGCCGGCGCCCCGCGATGTGCCCGGGCTGTGGACGATTCCACACACGGCGGCGGGCAAGTGTCAGATCGGCGGGGCCAGCAACGCGGGCGGTCTCTTCCTCAACTGGGTCGATCGCCTTGTGGCGCAGGGTGATCCGACGGCAGTGGACCCAGGCAACGTGCCGGTCTGGTCGCCGTACGTGCGCGGCGAGCGAACGCCGTACCACGATCCCGGCCGTCGGGCTGTTCTCGACGGGCTCAACCTCGGCCACGGTGCCGCGTCGGTGCGTCGCGCCGCATACGAGGCGTCCGGGTTCGTTGTGCGGCAGCTGATCGAGCTCGGCGCGACCCCGGCGTCCCGCATCGTGGCGACCGGCGGGGGCACCCGCGTCGGGCCGTGGATGCAGGCGATCGCCGATGCGACCGGGCTTCCCGTCGACGTGTCGGGGGTACCGGAGGGGGCTGCGCTCGGCGCCGCGTTCCTTGCGCGCGTGGCGGTCGGGCTTGAGTCGTCGATCGCCGACGCTGCCCGATGGGCATCGACCGAGCGCACCGTCGAGCCGGACCCGGCGTGGAAGGGACCGATGGAGGACCGCTACGGCCGCTTCCTGCAGCTGGCGGGGCGCCTCTGACGCGCGAGCAGACGCTTACGCACCGCGCGTCCTGCGGTTTTGCGGACGCAAGCGTCTGCTCGCCGGGAGAAATCTAGCGCTTGATCGCGCTGACGTAGCTCATGTCGGTGAAGAAGCCGATCGCACCGTCGTCGGGAAACTCGAATCCGTTGTCGGCGTATGCATCCGGCATCTTTCGCGCCGAGACATCCCAGCCGTGACCCTCGAGGTAAGAGATGACGTCGCTGCGTTCCTCGTGATAGATGAGGTCACCCATCTCGAAGTCGTGGCCGTACTGCTTGAGCCGGTCGGAGATCAGCTGCGAGCGCTCGTCGGAGAACATGCTGACATCGGGGATGTGCTCGGTGGCGACCCGGCTGCCCGGTGCACTGAGTTCGTCGATCCGGTCGAACAACAGGTCCTGCGCCTCCGGCGGCAGGTAGATCAGCAGACCCTCCGCCGTCCATGCTGTCGGCTGACTGGGGTCGAACCCGTTGTCCAGCAATGCCTTCGGCCAGTCATCGCGAAGATCGACGGCGACGGTGCGTCGGTCCGCCTTCGGCTGTGCGCCCAAGTCGGCCAGCGTGCGCGACTTGAACTCGATCACCGCGGGCTGGTCGACCTCGAACACGGTCGTGCCGTCGGGCCACGGCAATCGATAGGCCCGGGCGTCCAGCCCCGCCGCCAGAATCACGGCCTGCCGGACTCCTGCCTCCGCGGCGTCGGTGAAAAGCCTGTCGAAGTGGCGCGTCCGCACCGCCATGCCCCTGGCCGCCCTCTCGATGCTGAACCGGGGATCCACGTCCTCGAAGTTGATCTCGCCGTCGAGCGCGCGAACGAAGAAGTCGAGGCCGACCGCACGCACCAGCGGCTCGGCATACGGATCGTCGATCAGCCCCTGGCGATCGGCAAGCACGCGCTGGGCGGCAACCATGGTGGCTGTCGCACCGACGCTGGACGCCAGGTCCCATGAGTCGTTGTCGGTCCGCGCCATCATGCTCCTTGCAGGGTTGCCGTCAGATATCCGGAGTCACCCATCATTCTGACCAATTCGTCGTCGGGAAGGGTGAACCCGTGTCCGTCGTACAGCTCTTTGGTCGAATAGACCGTGACGTGCCAACCGTGCGACGACAGGTAGTTGCGGGCCTCGTTTCGCTCTCCGTGGTAGAAGAGGTCGCTCAGATTGATGTCGGAGCCCGCGCGACGCCACCGGTCGTTGATTCGGTCGGCCCAGTCGTCGGGCAGGTTGGTCATGTCCATGTGCTCGGTGGCCAGGCGACTGCCAGGGGCCGAGAGGGCGGTGATGTGGTCGAACAGCCGGTCCTGCGCGTCGGGTGGCAGATACGGCAACAGGCCCTCAGCGATCCACGCGGTCGGCTGAGCCGGATCGAACCCTGCCGCACGCAGAGCTGACGGCCAGTCGTCGCGCAGATCGATGGCGACGGTCTTGCGGTCCGCCTTTGGCGCGGCGCCCAGGTCATCGAGCGCGGCGGTCTTGAACGCGATGACCCCGGGCTGGTCGACTTCGTACACATCGGTGTTCGCAGGCCAACCCAACCGGTAGGCCCTGGTATCCAGGCCGGCGGCCAGAATGACCGCTTGCCGTATCCCTGCCTTGGCGGCGGCTGTGAAGAAGTCGTCGAAAAACCTTGTCCGGACAGCGATCTGCTCACTCATTGCTCGACGAGTCCTCACCGGATCGCTTTCGTCGAATGCCTCGCCATCGACGACCTTCACGAATTCGTCGAGGCCGACGGCGCGCACCAGCGGTTCGGCGAACGGGTCGTCGAGAAGCGCGTCGGGCCCCTGAGAGGCGACCGCGCGCGAGGCCGCGACAGCGGTGGCGGTGGCGCCGACGCTGGATGCCAGGTCCCAGGTGTCGTTGTCTGTTCGTGCCATCTGATTGCTTACCTTCGGGTTGCAGTGACGGCGAGCGAGTCCCGCATCGGTGCGAGCTCTTCGCTGTCGGGGAAGTGTCGTCCGTATTCGGTGAACATCTCTGTCCTGTCGCGGGCAGTCACCTGCCAGCCGTGCTCGGTGAGGTACTCCACGACGGGGTTGCGTTCACCCGGATAGAACAGGTCTGCCAGGTTCATGTCGAACCCGTGTTTCTGCCATCGTTGCCGAAACGCTTCTGCGCGCTGGCCCATGCTCGCGCCTGCATCGGGGTGGTACTCGGTGGCCAGCATGCTGCCGGGTGCCGACAGCGTCGCGATGTCGTCGAAGAGCCGGTCCTGCGCCTCTGGCGGTAGGTACACCAACAGTCCTTCGGCCGACCACGCCGTCGGCTTGGTGTCGTCAAACCCGTTGCGGCGTAGTTCGTCCGGCCAATCGTCACGGAGATCGATGCTAACCGCGCGGCGCACCGCCGTCGGCTCCGCGCCGATTGACGCCATCGTCGCGTTCTTGAACTCGATCACCTTGGGCTGGTCGATCTCGTAGACGACGGTGCCCGCGGGCCACTGCAACCGATAGGCGCGGGCGTCGAGACCGGACGCCAGGATGACCGCCTGCCGGATTCCCCCCTCGCACGCCGACGTGAAGAAGTCGTCGAAGAAGCGGGTGCGCACCGCCATCACATTGGTTATCAACCGCGTGGCCGCCCCGCCGTCGTCGTCGGACAGGCCGATCTCACCGTCGATCAGACGGTTGAAGAAGTCCAGTCCGACCGCCCGCACCAGCGGCTCGGCGAAAGGGTCGTCGATGAGCGCGTCCGGCTCTCGGCTGGCGATCGCCCGTGCCGCGGCGACCATCGTTGCGGTGGCGCCGACACTCGACGCGATGTCCCAGCTGTCGGCGTCGGCCCTGGTCACCTGTTCCCGCCAAGGATGCCGCTGATGTAGCGCAGTTGAGTGAACGGTGTATCGCCGTCGAAGGGCGGGTAACCGTTGGCCGTCAACAGCTCGTTGACATCGGTGCCGCTCACTTCCCAGCCGTGCCCGGTCAGGTAGGCGGCGGGCTCGTTGCGATCCCCGAGATAGACGAGGTTGGCCCAGTCGAGGTCGTAGCCGTGTTCGCGCCACCGGTCGGCGGCCGACTGCATCTTCTCCATCGCCTCGTCGACGTCCTTCTGGTCGATGGGAGGTGCGCTCTCGGTGGCCAGCCAGCTGCCGGGGGCGCTCAGCGCGGTGACGGTGTCCAGCAGCCGGTCCTGGGCGTCGGGCGGCAGATAGCCCAGCAGTCCTTCTGCGCTCCACGCCGAAGGCAGGTCGGGGTCGAAACCCGCGTCCTTCAGGGCGGCGGGCCAGTCGTACCGAAGATCGATCGCCACCGCCCGGCGGTCGGCGCTGGGCTCGGCGCCGATCTCGGCGAGCGCCCGCGTCTTGAACTCGATCACCTGCGGCTGATCCACCTCGTAGACGACGGTGCCCGCGGGCCACTGCAGCCGGTAGGCGCGCGAATCCAGGCCGGACGCCAGGATCACCACCTGCCGCACCCCCGCGGCCGTCGCATCGATGAAGAAGTCGTCGAAGAACTTTGTCCGGACCGCCATGTTGTCGACCATCCGGTCCATCCCGGCGTTCTGGTCGTGATCGACGTCAAACGCCGACGGGTGCAGCTCGCCGCTGGCCAGCTTGGTGAATACGTCGACGCCGACCGCCCGCACGAGGGGCTCGGCGTACGGGTCGCTGATCAACGCGCCATCGATCCTGGTCACCATCGCGCGGGCGGCCGCAACCATCGTCGCTGTCGCGCCCACACTCGAGGCCAGATCCCAGGTGTCGTTATCCGTGCGAGCCATGAAGAACCCCTGTCGATCGCTATCCGTCAATTTACTTAGCTGATGTAACGAGCTGATCCGACTGTACGCCCTGAATCTGAAAAGTCGCCTGACCTCAGTGCCTTGCCCAGCGGATGCGGGATAGACCTTCGGCAACTGTTACTCTCGGAGACTGCGTGACTCCGCAGGCTGGGCGCAGGTTTATAGCCTGGGCTGACTAGCACCCAGGCTGCCCGGGGACTGCGCAACACGACGTAACCGACGCTGGTAGAGACCAGCCCCATTGGCACGCCGCGATATGAGCCCGGCTGCGCAGGAGGAAGAGTGCTCTCGGCTTTCATCTCATCGCTGCGGACAGTCGACCTGCGACGCAAGATCCTCTTCACCCTCGGCATCCTGATCCTGTACCGGATCGGCGCGTCGATCCCGTCGCCCGGGGTCAACTACCCCAACGTCCAGAAGTGCATCTCGCAACTCAGCGGCGGCGACTCGGCGCAGATCTACTCGCTGATCAACCTGTTCTCCGGCGGTGCGCTGCTGCAGCTGGCGGTGTTCGCGATCGGCATCATGCCCTATATCACCGCGAGCATCATCGTTCAGCTGCTCGGCGTGGTCATCCCGCGCTTCGAAGAGCTGCGCAAGGAGGGGCAAGCGGGCCAGGCCAAACTCACCCAGTACACCCGCTACCTGTCGGTCGCCTTGGCCCTTCTGCAGGCCACCAGCATCGTGGCGCTGGCCGCCAACGGCGGGCTGCTGCAGGGCTGCACCCTCGACATCATCCAGGACTCGTCGATCTTCTCCCTTGCCGTCATCGTCATCGTGTTGACCGCGGGCGCGACGCTGGTGATGTGGATGGGCGAGCTGATCCAGGAGCGCGGCATCGGCAACGGCATGTCGCTGATGATCTTCGCCAGCATCGCCGCCCGCATCCCGTCTGAAGGCAAGAACATCCTCGACAGCCGCGGCCCTGTGGTCTTCACCGCGGTCTGCGTCGCCGCGCTGGTCATCATCGTCGGCGTGGTGTTCGTCGAGCAGGGCCAGCGCCGTATCCCTGTCCAGTACGCCAAGCGAATGGTCGGCCGCAAGATGTACGGCGGCACGTCGACGTACCTGCCGCTGAAGGTCAACCAGGCCGGCGTCATCCCGGTGATCTTCGCGTCGTCGCTGATCTACATCCCGCACCTGATCACCCAGCTCATCCAGAGCGGGCAGGCGACCCCAGGAAACGGCCGGTGGGACAAGTTCGTCGCGAACTACCTGACCAATCCGGCCAGCCCGTCCTACATCGCGATCTACTTCGGCCTGATCGTCTTCTTCACCTACTTCTACGTGTCGGTCCAGTTCAACGTCGATGAGCGGGCCGATGAGATGAAGAAGTACGGCGGCTTCATCCCCGGTATCCGGCCAGGCAAACCGACGGCGGACTACCTGCGCTTCGTGCTCAACCGGATCACCCTGCCCGGCTCGATCTACCTGGGCGTCATCGCCGTCCTGCCGAACCTGTTCCTGGAGATCGGCAACACCGGCGGCGTGCAGAACATACCGTTCGGCGGTACGGCGGTTCTGATCATGGTTGGCGTCGGCTTGGATACGGTCAAACAGATCGAGAGCCAGCTGATGCAGCGCAACTACGAAGGGTTCCTGAAGTGAGAGTCGTACTGCTCGGCCCGCCGGGGGCGGGCAAGGGGACACAGGCCCAGAAGCTGTCCGAGAAGCTCGGCATTCCGCAGATCTCCACCGGCGACCTCTTCCGCGAGAACATCAGCAACGGCACGCCGCTCGGCCTCGAGGCCAAGCGCTATCTGGACGCAGGCGACCTGGTGCCCTCGGAGCTGACGAACAAGTTGGTCGAGGACCGCATCGAACAGGCCGACGCCGCCGATGGGTTCATCCTCGACGGCTACCCCCGCTCGGTGGCGCAGGCCGAGGCGCTCGACGAGATGCTCAAGAACCACAACACCAAGCTCGACGCCGTGCTGGAGTTCGCGGTCTCCGAGGATGAGCTGTTCACCCGCCTCAAGGCCCGCGGCCGCGCAGACGACACCGAAGAGGTCATCCACAACCGGATGAAGGTGTACGCCGACGAGACCAGGCCGCTGCTGGAGTACTACAGCCGCAGCAACCTGCAGACAGTCGACGCGGTCGGTGGGCTCGATGAGGTCTTCGCCCGCGCGCTGCGTGCACTCGGCAGGTAGTCGATGATCACCCTCCCGGGGCTTCGCACCCGCAAGGTGGTCGACCCGCGCACACCCGGTGAGCTCGACGCGATGGCCGTCGCCGGGTCACTCGTCGCCGCCGCGCTGCAGGCCGTGCACAAGGCCGCGGTGCCAGGGGCGTCCACCCTCGACCTCGACAAGATCGCCGAATCCGTAATCCGCGACGCAGGCGGCACCCCGTCTTTCCTCGGATATCACGGCTTCCCGGCCAGCATCTGCTCGTCGGTGAACGACCGCGTCGTGCACGGCATTCCGTCGGCAGACGAGACCCTCGCCGCAGGTGATCTGATATCGATCGACTGCGGCGCGATCGTCGACGGCTGGCACGGCGACTCGGCGATCACCTTCGGGGTCGGGACGCTGATCCCGGTCGATGACGCACTGTCGCAGGCCACCAGGGAGTCGATGGAAGCGGGCATCGCCGCGATGGTGCCGGGTAACCGCCTCACCGACGTGTCGCACGCCATCGAGACCGGCACCAGGGCGGCCGAGAAGCGTCATGGCCGCAAGTTCGGCATCGTCGCAGGCTACGGCGGCCACGGCATCGGCAGGCGGATGCACATGGACCCGTTCCTGCCCAACGAGGGCCAACCGGGACGCGGGCCCTACCTGGTTGCCGGCTCGGTGCTGGCCATCGAACCGATGCTGACCCTCGGCACGTCGAAGACCGTGGTGCTGGCCGACGAGTGGACCGTGGTCACCGCCGACGGATCCCGCGCCGCCCACTGGGAGCACACCGTTGCTGTGACCGAGGACGGGCCCCGCATCTTGACCAGCTAAATCCACCGAACTGCCCAGTTGGTCGGGCACAATCGGTGAACCGGAACAAGTCCGTCCTCGTAGTAACGAGGGAGGTGCGAATGGACGATCCGGAGGCCGCCCTGATGCGTGTGCTCTACGACGAGCACGGCCCCGCCCTATGGCGCTATGCCGTGCGGCTCACCGGTGACCCGGCACGAGCAGAGGATGTGGTGCAGGAAACGTTGCTGCGCGCTTGGCAGCACCCAGAGGTAACCGACGGTGACAGGTCGGCGCGAGCTTGGCTGTTCACCGTCGCCCGAAATATGATCATCGACGAGCGGCGCAGCGCTAGGTTTCGCAGCGAGACCGGAACCCCGGACATCGAGAAGACCTACGATCGCGCCGGCCCGGATGAGGTGGACTCCGCCTTGGACCGAATGCTATTGACCGGTGCCCTGGCACAGTTGTCGCCTGAACACCGCGCGGTGATCAGGCGGTCGTACTACCAGGGTTGGACGACCGCGCAGATCGCGGCCGATCTTGATATTGCAGAAGGCACTGTGAAATCGAGGCTGCATTACGCCGTACGGGCGTTGCGGCTGACACTGCAGGAAATGGGGGTGACCCGATGACGCAACCCGCAAACCGCGATGAGGATGTGCGCGGCGACGACCCGTATGCAACGTGGGACGCCGCCTACGTCCTTGGCTCACTGTCGGGAAATGAACGGCGCGAGTTCGAGGCGCATCTCGCCACCTGCCCGCGATGCAGCGCGGCTGTCGCCGAACTGAGCGGCATCCCGGCATTGTTGACGCAGCTGACCGCTGAAGAAGTGGAAGCACTCGACGACCCGGCGACGGAAGCGCCGCCGATGCGACCCGAGGTGCTCGACACGCTGCTGCAGAAGGTCGAGTGGCGACGGCGCCGGACACGCAGGCTGAGTGTGATCACGTTGGCCGCCGCGGCGGCGGTGCTTGCCATCGCCCTGGTGGTCGGAATCCTGCCCGGCGTCATCGGGAAGGGCGGCGATCAGCCGATGGCCTCTGAGGTGACGATGAGCAAGGTCGCCGAAACGCCTATTAACGCCGCCGTCACTTTGACCGGTTTCGGTTGGGGCACAAGGATCGACATGGTCTGCACGTACGGCGACTATGCGAGCCGCGGCCAGGCGACGACGGAGAACCTGTCGATGGTTCTGGTGGACCACAACGGAACTCAGAGCGAGATCGCGACCTGGGTCGGTGTGAACGGTGCGACCGCGTTGCCCAGCGGCAACACGACGATGCAGAAGGACCAGATCAAGTCCGTGCAACTCGTCGATACCGACACGAGAGCTGTGCTGTTGCAATCAGATCTGTGAGTCGGATCACGGATTGAACCGTGATTACTCACGAGTCGTGTCACTTGCAGGTGTGAAAGCAGGTGACTGAATGGCCAGAGCGGTTCGGGTTGTCGACCACATCGTCGGCTATCTGGCGGCGACCGACGTCGAGTACATATTCGGCGTCGACGGCGCGAACATCGAGGATCTCTACGACGCCGCGCACTTCAACGACGACATCACCGCGATCTTGGCCAAGCATGAATTCTCCGCGGCGACGATGGCCGACGGACTCAGCCGAAGTGGCGCCGGACTCGGGGTCGTCGCCGCGACCTCGGGTGGCGGCTGCCTGAATACCGTTGCCGGACTTGGTGAGGCGCTAGCGAGCCGGGTCCCTGTGCTGGCGCTGATCGGCCAACCCCCGACGACGCTTGACGGTCGCGGCGCCTTCCAGGACACCAGCGGGCGGAACGGCGCACTGAACGGCGAGGCGCTGTTCTCCGCGGTGTCGGTGTTCTGCCGACGGATCCTGACACCCGAAGAGATCGCGACCGCTCTGCCCGAGGCCATCGCGGCGGCCAACCGGGGTGGCCCTGCGGTGCTGCTGCTCCCGAAAGACATCCAGCAGTCCAGCCTGGACCTCACTGGTTCGGTGAACGGCCATTCCAACGGAGTGGCAATCGGCGCCACGCTTGGTGACCCGCAAGCCATCGCGTGGGCGCTACGGCACGCCGACGGCCCGATCACGATCATCGCAGGCGAACAGATCGCCCGCGACGATGCGCGCGCCGAACTCGCACAGCTGCGTTCGATGCTGCGTGCACGCGTCGCCACCGTCCCCGATGCCAAGGATGTCGCTGGCACGCCGGGGTTCGGATCGTCGTCAGCGCTCGGAGTGACCGGGGTGATGGGACATCCGGGGGTCGCCAAGGCGATCGCCGACAGCGCGCTCTGCCTGCTGGTCGGCACGCAGTTGAGCGTGACCGCGCGCGCAGGCCTGGACGACGTGCTGGCATCGGTGCCGACGTATTCGATCGGTTCTGCGGCGCCGTTCGTGCCGTGTACGCACGTCCAGACCGGGAATCTCCGCGGATCGCTGAGACTGCTCACGCAGGCGTTGAACGGCGATGGCCGGCCGACGGGTGTGCGCGTGCCCGACGTGGTGGAAAGGGCTGAGCTGCAACCGCCGCCACACGACGGCGATGGCGTGCGATACCGCGAGGCGATGGCCGTGCTCGACGGCGCGCTGCCCGATGGTGTCGATATCGTCGTCGACGCCGGGAATATCGGTGCATCGGCGATCCACTACCTACCTGCCCGCCGCGATGGACGATTCATCGTCGCGCTCGGCATGGGCGGTATGGGATACAGCTTCGGCGCCGCGCTGGGTATGGCGTTCGGCCGCAGGCGCCGGACCGTCGTCATCGCCGGTGACGGCTCGTTCTTCATGCACGGCATGGAGATTCACACCGCGGTGCAGTACGGCCTGCCGGTGACGTTCCTGCTGTTCGACAACCACGCGCATGCGATGTGCGTGACCCGCGAGCAGCTCTTGTACGACGATCTCTACAGCTACAACCGCTTCGGCTCGAGTCGACTCGGTGCGGGTCTGGCGGCCATGTTCCCCGGGCTGTCATCGGTCGACGTCGACACGATCGACGCTCTGCCCGCGGCGCTGCAGTCAGCACTCGACATGGAGGGGCCGTCGGTCGTCGTGGTCGAGTGCTCGGCAGACGAAATCCCGCCATTCGCAAACTTTCTCGGCAAGGCGGCCGTGAAGAAACCTGTTATCGCAGAGGAGAACCGTTCAAATGTCGTTGCCCGCGCTTGATGACATCACCGCCCACCGAGGCACAGCCGAACCGATCGACGGAGTGATTCGCGTCGAGACGGCGCCGAGAGAGAAGGCCACGCCGATCATCATGGAGATGATGCGGTCGGTCTATCCGCACGACGAGGTATTCGGAACGTATTGCACCGTCAACGATTACATCGATTGTCCGCCCGACGAACTGTTCGACTACATGTCCGACACCCGTTCCCTCGAGGAGTGGACGTACAGCTTGCGGGGGTTCTCTCCGACTGAGGAGCCCGGCCTGTGGGTGGCCTACGACAAGCTCGGTGGCGAGAAGGGCAGCCCGATCTTCACCCGCACGGAGACCAACAAGGCGGCCCGTACCGTCGACTACCACTGCGCGTGGGACCAGGGCAAGCACCTGTGGATGATCTACCTGATGCGCATCGTCGACGCGCAGGTGGTCTTCGACAAGCCAGGTTCGGTCGTGCTGTGGACCAACTGTCACCACCCGTTCTACGACAAGAATCCCTATCCCGAGACCGCACCCCCTCAACGTCCGGTATGGGTTGGGGACTTCTGGGACATGTTCGGACCCGGCCATCTGCTGGAGATGAAGAACCTCAAGGCAATCGTCGAATACCGACACCACAACGGCTTGCCGGTCACACCGGACTGGATGAAGTGAGGAATCAGATGACCGTCAGCCTGCTCGACATTTCGACATATCTGCCCGGGGAACCGGTTCCCGCCGACTATTACGCCGGTTTCGCCGAATCCGACGATCTGCGCGACAACGTGATGTTCAAGGCGCCGAAGTTCCGCCATCACGTGGCCGAGGACGAAACGGCTATCGACATGGTGGAACGCGCCGCTGCGGGCATCGTCGAGCGCCACGGTCAGGACACCATCGAGAACATCGACATCCTGATCACCCACGTGCAACTGCCGGACGTGCCGTTCTACGGCGGCGGCGGCGGGATGGCGCATCGCCTTGGTATGAAACCGAATTGGGTGCTCGACTTGCACAACGGCGGGTGCGCCGCCTTCGTCCTGGGAATGAAGGTGGCCCGCACCCTGATCGAGTCGGGGCAGGGGGAGACCGCGCTGATCGCCGTCGCGCAGAACGCCGCAGGCACGATTTTCGACCAGAAGACCATCCGCACGAAGGCTCAGGCCTCGGTGCCCGGCGACGGTGCCGCCGTCGGTCTTGTCGCGCTATCGGACAAGTCACCGATCCTCGACATCGAATGCCGCACCTACGGCGAGTTCGCAGGCGACATGGCGATTTCCATGAATCCGCCTCGCAAGTGGTGGGCGGCCGGTTCCGGCGAGGGCTCCATCGGTTTCACCGAAAGCAAGATCACCAAGGTGCTGGCCCGCGGCAACCGTCAGGTGCCCGAGGTGTCCTACGCGGTCTGCGATCGCATCGGCATGAAGCCCAAGGACATCGACCTCCTGGTGACCAACCAGCCGAACAGGGCCTTCCTGCGGAACTGGCGCGATGCGCTGGAACTGCCGAAGGAGCGACATCGTGACACCTTCGAGCAATGCGGCAATCTCTTCGCCGTAGGCATCCCGATCAACCTCGAGCGGGCCATCTCCGACGGCCAACTCAAGAAGGGTGACGTCGCGATGTTGGCTGCCTTCGCACACGCAGGTGACTTCGCCGGTGCGGCCGCGATCAAGTGGGGGGGTCGCGACTGATGAGCACACCAAGGAGGGATCTCACCGAGGCGGTCTCCGCGCTGCCGAGCGCGGTGAACCCGTTCGCGTTGTCGCTCAACGAGAATCCGTTCCCGCCGCTGCCAGGAGTGCGGTCGGCGCTGACCGAGTCCGTCGATGTGGCGAACCGGTATCCGGAGTTCCTGCCGGAACGGCTGCGCGCGTTGATCGCAGGCCACGTCGGGGTGGGCGAGGAACAGGTGGTGATCGGCGCCGGTGCGACCGGCGTGATCATGCAGGTGCTGAGCGCGGTCACCAGCCCGGGGGACCGCATGGTGATGACCTCGCCGACATTCGACGGCTATCCGATCTTCGCCCAGATGGCCCGGCTGGTTTCGGTCACCGTGGCGCTGGACGAGCACGGCCACCACGACCTCGATGCCATGGCCGAGGCGGCAAGCCAGGCACGGGTCGTGGTGGTGTGCCGTCCGCACAATCCGACCGGCACCGTCGAGCCTGCCGATGAGATCGAGCGGTTCCTGCTACGGGTGCCGTCCGACACCGTCGTCCTTCTCGACGAGGCCTACGTCGAGTTCCTCGCCCCCGAGCATCGGATCGACGCTCTCGCGTTGATCGAGCGGTTCCCCAATGTGGTCGTGCTGCGCACCTTTTCGAAGGCATACGGGCTGGCCGGGCTGCGGATCGGATACGGCTTCTGCGCGCCCGATCTGGCCAGAAGGCTGTGGACCATGCAGCTGCCGTTCGGTGTCGGCATCACCGCCCTGGTGGCGGTCGCGGCCTCCTACGATGCGGAAAGCCAGCTGCAGCAACGGATTCGGATGATCGCCTCGGAGCGGCGTTATCTGCGGATGAAGCTGCATTCGATGGGGGTGTACAGCACCGACGCGCACGCCAACTTCGTGTATCTGCCCGCCAACAGCCGGCCGTGGAGACGCTTCTTCGATGACACCGGTCTGCAGATCCGCAACTACGCCGATGGCAGCGTGCGGATCACCGTGGGTAACCGGCAGTCCACCAGGGCCGTGCTCAAGGCACTGGCACCATTCGCGTCGGGCTGAATTCTCCTCGTCTATGGCGCAGCCTGCGGTATGAAGAGGCGTGACCTCAGAACCGCCTGCCGAGGCGCGTAAACGAGATCCCATCGATCTGGCGCGTGCCAACTGGGAGCGCGCCGGCTGGGGCGACGTCGCCGACGGGATGGTCGCGGTCACCTCGGTGATGCGGGCCCACCAGATCCTGCTCGCCCGGGTGGAGAACGCGCTGCGTCCGTACGACCTCAGCTTCGCGCGCTACGAGCTGCTGCGGCTGCTGGCGTTCAGCCGCAATGGCGCGCTCCCGATCACCAAGGCGTCGGACCGGTTGCAGGTGCACGTCACCAGCGTGACGCACGCGATCCGTCGGCTCGAGGCACACGGCCTTGTGGCGCGGTTGCCCCATCCCACCGACGGCCGCACCACGCTGGTGCAGATCACCGATCTCGGCCGCTCCACCGTCGAGGACGCGACCGTGACGCTCAACAAGGATGTATTCGCCGACGTCGGTGTCTCCGACGACGAATCGCGTGCGCTGGCCGCCGCGATCGAAACGCTGCGGCGCAACGCAGGAGACTTCTGACCGCGAGCAGACGCGAAAGCCCCCAATATGCCGAGAATCAGGGGGTTTTCGCGTCTTCTCGCGGGGGAGAGGGCAGCGGGATCGTCGCCGTGACGGCCGTCCCCGCGCCGGGCCGCGAGCGGATGTTGAGCCGTCCGCCGACGATCTCGGCGCGTTCGGCCATCGACAGCAGGCCGTAGCCACCCATCTCGTCGCTGCCCAATGGGCGCTCGAACGTGTCGAAACCCACTCCGTCGTCGACGATTTCGAGTCGTGCGGTGTCGTCGTCGACCGCGAAGGTCAGCCGCGCCGTCGACGCGCCCGCGTGCTTGACGACGTTCTGCAGGCACTCCTGCGCGATCCGGTACAGCGCGATCTCGATGTGGTCCGGCAGGCGCGTCTCGGTGAGGTCGACCTGCACGTCGATCTGCGGGATCGAGCGCGCCAGGCTGGCCAGCCCACCCGCGAGGCCGAGGTCGTCGAGCACCGGCGGCCGCAGCCCGCCGATCGCCGCGCGCGCTTCCTGAAGCGTCAGGTCGACCAGTTCCCTTGCCATGCCCAGCTGTTCGGCCATCGCGGCGGGATCGGTTTCCGCGGCGCGCGTCGCCGCGTCGAGCCGATAGGACAACGTGATCAACCGCTGGGAAATGCCGTCGTGGATGTCGCCTGCCAGTCGGCGTCGCTCGAGCTCCTGCGCCTCGATGACCTGCTCGACGAAGTTCTCATGTGCGCGTTCGCGGACCACCAACTGGCGGTGCAGTCGTGCCTGGTGCAGGGCGCCCGCGATGAGCTGGCCGATCACCAAGAGCAGCTCCACGTCACCGGCGGTGAACTCGCGCCGCTCGACGGTGTGCACGTTGAGCACCCCGACAAGACCGCCGGGATCGGTCTCCATCGGCACCGACACCATCGACGTGAAGTCGGATCCGCGGAGGGACTGGAACGGCATGTACCGCGGATCGGACTCCTTGTCGTGGGTGATGACGACGGGCTCGCGGTGACTGGCCACCCAGCCCGAGACACCTGAACCAAGGGGCAGTCGGATCTTGCCGACCTCGGAATCGAATGGCGGTGTCGCCCCGGCCAGCGTCAGCGAGCGGTCGCTGTCGTCGAGGACGTGCACGAAGCAGACGTCGGTGGCGGTGGCCGCGGTGATCATCCTGGCCGCCGCTGCGGCGAGGGGCTCGACGCCAGGACCGCTTGAGGCCGCCTGAATCAACTCCCGCAGCAACGCGAGCTCGCGATCCGCGTCGACGAGATCGCGAACGGCGTTGGGGCGTTTGGCGTTCATCGAAGTCTCCTTCGCACGGAAAGCCTGGACTTCAATCGGAGGCTGCCGTTCTTGAGAAGCGCGTGCCTTGTGCGGCCGCTGATGTCGGTGGTGGCGGTTACGGTGCGGATATGTCGCGGTTCCGACTGTTGCCGACCTCTGATCAGGAGGACGCAATGTTGGCGCATTGTCGGGACGCGCGATATGTGTGGAATCTGGCCGTGGAGCAGCAGCAGCACTGGCAACCGGGACGTAAGGCACCAGGCTACGTCGAGCAGGCCGCGCAATTGACCGAGGCCCGCGCCGCTTACCCGTGGCTTCGAGCGGGGAGTCAGACCGTGCAACAGCAGGCCCTGCGGGATTTCGCACAGGCCATGCAATATTTCTTCAATGGCACGCACCGTCGCCCGACGTGGCGCAAAGCCGGAGTGCACGAAGGGTTTCGGCAGGTTGCGTTGAAACCGCGTCATATTTTGCGGCTTAATCGCCGGTTTGGTCGGGTGTGGGTGCCCAAGGTGGGATGGGTGCGGTTTCGGCTGACGCGGCCGGTGCCCGAGGGAGTCAAGTCCTACCGAGTAACCCGGGATCGCGCCGGCCGCTGGCATATCGCATTCGCACACATCCCCGACACGATCTTCGGGCCACGCGACGGAAGCGTAGTCGGCATCGACCGCGGTGTAACCGTCTCGGCGGCGCTGTCCACCGGCGACCTCCTGCACGCACCTACTCTTTCCACGGGTGAGGTCAAGCGGTTGAAGGTGCTGCAGCAGCGACTCGCCCGGGCCAAGCGGGGTTCCAACCGGCGCGCGCGAACGAAACTGGCGATCGGGAAGCTGACAGCCCGCGAGAAGGATCGGCGTAGAGATTGGGTGGAGAAGACCACCACTGACCTCGCGCGACAGTTCGAGGTAATCAGGGTGGAGGCGCTTGACGTGCGGGCGATGACCCGCTCGGCGCGCGGTACCGTCGAGCAGCCGGGTGTGCGAGTCGCCCAAAAGCGCGGGCTCAACCGCGCAATCAATCGAAGCGGTTGGGGCATTCTTGTTACGCGTTTGCAGCACAAGGCTTTCGGCCGGGTGGAGCAGATCCCGGCCGCGTACACGTCGCAACGATGCTCGGCGTGCGGGCACGTGGCATCCGGGAACCGCAAGAGCCAAGCGGTATTCGAGTGCCAAGTCTGCACTGCCGGTCGGTGCAACGCCGACGTCAACGCTGCACGCAACATCGCCGCCGGACGGGCGGTGACCGCACGGGGAGACCTCGCCATTGGGCGGTCTGCGAACCGTGAACCACAACTCCGTACTCCTGCCGCGTAAACCGGTGGCGACGGGTTTAATCTCGGGACTTTCACAGTCTGGGGAGGACGTCAATGGTAGATACCTTCCCGCAACGCGGTCGCGACCGCTCCCGTCCGGTCGCTGACGCCGAGCTTGCGGTAGATCGATCGCAGGTGTGTCTTCACCGTTTCGTCGCCGATCACCAGCTTGCTGGCGATGCCGCGGTTGGAAAGGCCGTTGACGACGTAGGAGAGGATTTCGCTCTCTCGCTGGGTGAGGCCCTGGCGGGCCCCTGGCCAGAACTCGTCGCGCTGCATCCTCGCCGCGGTGTCGGCCGCCCTGGCCGCCATGCTCGGATCGATCGCGGTCGCACCGCCAGCCACGAACTCCAACTGGCGCACCAGCTCGTCGCCGCTGATGCTCTTCAGCAGATATCCGGACGCGCCGACCCGCAACGCCTGAAACAGATACTGCTCGTCGTCGTAGACCGAGAGCATGACGACCTTTCGGTCCGACCGACGCTCACGAAGCGTCTGGCAAAGGTCAAGGCCGCTGGATCCCTGCATGCGGACATCGGAGAGCACGACGTCGGGATCGAGCTCGTCGACCACGCTGAGCGCTCGCTCAGCACCCACGGCCTGCCCCACCACCGTCACCCGATCGGAGAACGCAGCGAGCATCGCCTTGAGACCCTCGATGACCATGACATGGTCGTCCACAAGGACGATTCGCACTGGTCCGGAGGCGAGCGAGCTGTCGGACGCCATGGCAACACCTTAAGACCGGCGCTCATCGGGGTTACGCAACTTGGCCTGGCCAATCCCCCGAATGGGGGAGGCTGGCGACCTGTGCTCTGGGTCACCCTTGTCACGTGCCTATGACACAGCCCAAGACTTGGCGTGCCGGTCGATTCTGGTGGGATTGCAATTCACCGGTCGGCGCGGCCGTGGAACCGCTTCGTGCACTGGTCTTCGACCTCGATGCCCTCGCCGACGTCGAATGCGACGGGCACCGCATGGCCTACAACGCCGCGTTCGCCGCGCACGGCCTGAACTTCGAGTGGTCGGTCGCGCGGTACCGGAAGCTGCTGGCGCTGTCCGACGAACGTCAGCGGGTCACAGCCGAGCTGCGCAAGCGCGGCGTTTCCACCGAGTCGGACGTGCTGACCAAGCTGCTCGCCGACGACATCTACACCACCAAGACGATGATGCTCGACGAGATGATCCTCGACGCCGACCTGAGGCCGCGACCAGGCCTTGTCGATCTCGTCATGGAGGCTTTCACCGCCGGCGTCGCGGTGAGCGTGGTTGCAGGTGGCCAGCGAAGCTGGGTGGAGCCGTTGGTGCGACAACTGGTCGGCGACGGTGTCGTCGAAACGGTGGTGACCGCCGACGATGTCAAGAAGTCCATGCCGGATCCCGAGGCTTTCCGCACCGCCCTGTGGGAGCTCGGGATACCCGCGGAGAACGCGCTCGCCGTCACTGGTTCTGCCTCTGGGCTGCGCGCGGCGACCTCCACGGGTCTGGCCACCGCGGTGATCACCGGCGACGGTGCGCCTGACATTCCCGCCGCCGTGACGGTGCGACCGGATTACGCGGGCCCTGAGCCGATGCGGATTGCCGACTGCCACCGGCTGCATCGTCGTTGGTACGCAGCGCACAAGCCGGCCGACGCCGCCTGACGTCGAGGACGTCAGCTGCCGCGCAGCAGTTCGATGACAGCGCTGAAGTCCTTGTCCGCGTGGTCGGCGGCGTACTTCGCATAAATCTCTGCGGCGTGGCTGCCCAGCGGCGCCGATGAGCCCGTCGAGCTGACCGCGTCCATCGCCAGCCCGAGGTCCTTGTTCATCAGAGCGGTCGCAAAGCCCGGCTTGAAGTCGTTGTTGGCGGGCGACGTCGGCACCGGACCGGGCACCGGGCAGTTGGTGTGCACCGACCAGCAGTTGCCAGTGGCTCCTGTGATCACATCGAACAGCGACTGCGCCGAAAGGCCGAGCTTCTCGGCCAGCACGAACGCCTCCCCGACGGCGATCTGCTGCACCGCCAGCACCATGTTGTTGCACAGCTTGGCGCTCTGGCCGTTTCCGGAGCCGCCGCAGTGAATGATCTTGCCCGCCAACGGTTCCAGCACCGGGCGCGCGCGCTCGACGGCCTCGTCCTCGCCGCCCACCATGAACGCGAGCGTGCCCGCGGTGGCCCCTTTGACGCCGCCCGACACCGGGGCGTCGAGCTGTGCGAAGCCGCGCTCGGTGGCTTGCTTGTGGATGTCGCGGGCGTCGGCGACCGAGATGGTCGACGTGTCGATGAACAGCGCACCGGGTTTCGCCGCGGGCAGCGCTTCGTCGTAGCAGGCCTTGACGACGGCGCCGTTGGGCAGCGACGTGATCACCACGTCGGCGTCGGCCACCGCGGCAGCGCCGGTGTCGAATACCTTGACGCCCTTTTCTTCTGCTGCGGCCTTGAGTGCGGGCACTGGGTCGAATCCGTTCACGGTGTGCCCGGCTGCGACCAGGTTTGCCGCCATCGGCCCGCCCATGTTGCCCAGCCCCAAGAACGCGATAACAGTCATTGACCCTCCCGGTCTAAGAGGCGCGGGCGCGGGCGGCTTCGGCCCGACCGATGACCACGCGCATGATTTCGTTGGTTCCCTCGAGGATTCGGTGCACCCGCAGATCGCGGACGATCTTCTCCAGCCCGTACTCAGTGAGATAGCCGTAGCCGCCGTGCAGTTGCAGGGCCTTGTCGGCGACGTCGAAGCAGGTGTCGGTGACGTATCGCTTCGCCATCGCGCACAACTCCACCTTGTCGGGGTGGCCGTCGTCGAGCGCGGTTGCCGCCCGCCACAACAGTGTTCGCGACGACTCCAGCGCAGTGGCCATATCGGCGAGTGTGAACCGGATCGTCGGCTCGTCGAGCAAGGGGCCGCCGAATGCCTGCCGGTCGGCGAGATAGCTCGCCGCCTTGTCGTAGGCGGCCTGGGCGCCGCCCAGTGAGCATGCCGCGATGTTGATCCGACCGCCGTTGAGGCCGTTCATCGCAATGGAGAAGCCGGTGCCCTCACCCTCGGCGCCGCCGAGCATCGCGTCGGCCGGAATCCGGACGCCCTCGAAGATGACCTGCGCGGTGGGCTGGGCGTGCCAACCCATCTTCTCCTCGCTCGCGCCGAAACTGAGCCCCGCAGTGCCCTTTTCGACGATGAACGCTGAAATCCCGCGGGGTCCGTCACCGCCGGTTCGGGCCATCACGATGTAGACGTCCGACTCGCCCGCGCCGGAGATGAACTGCTTGACGCCATCGAGCACGTAGTGGTCGCCATCCGAATCAGTACAGCGGACGGCCTTCGTACGCAACGCGCCGGCATCCGATCCCGCACCCGGCTCGGTCAAGCAGTAACTGGCGATGGCCTCCATCGAGGCCAGCTTCGGCACCCACGACTTTCGTTGTTCGTGCGTGCCGTAGGTGTCGACCATCCACGCGCACATGTTGTGGATGGACATGAACGCCGCGACGGTCGGGTCGGCGGCGGCCAACTGCTCGAAGATGCGGACGGCGTCGATGCGGCGCAGGCCGCTGCCACCGGCGTCTTCACCGCAGTAGATCGCCGCCATGCCCAGCTCGGCAGCCTCACGCAGCTCGTCGACCGGGAAGTGATGCGACCTGTCCCACTCCAACGCATTTGGGGCAAGACGCTTCTCGGCGAACGCGGCCGCCGTCTCGGCGATCACGCGTTCGTCGTCGTCCAGGCCGAAGATGTCCATCTACTTCATCGTCGGGATGACGAACTCGGCGCCGTGGCTGCCCGCGGGCCACCGTTGGGTCACCGTCTTGACCTTCGTGTAGAAGATGATCGACGACGGCCCGTGTTGGTTGAGATCGCCGAACCCGGAACGCTTCCAGCCGCCGAAGGTGTGGTACGCCACCGGCACCGGAATCGGCACGTTCACGCCGACCATGCCGACCTGAACCCGGGACACGAAGTCGCGTGCGGTGTCACCGTCGCGAGTGAAAATTGCGACGCCGTTGCCGTACTCATGTTCGGTGGGCAGCCGCAACGCTTCTTCGTAATCGTTAGCGCGAACGATGCACAACACCGGGCCGAAGATCTCGTCGGTGTAGATCGACATATCACTGGTGACGTGGTCGAACAGGGTGGGGCCGATGAAGTAGCCCTTCGACAGGTCGGCCTCGTCGAAAGTCAGTTCGTCAGTGGCGCGTTCGCGTCCGTCGACGACAGCCTCGGCGCCTGCCTCGATGCCCTGGGCGATGTAGTCGCGCACCCGGTTCAGAGCTGCCTCGGTGACCAGCGGGCCGTAGTCGGCCTTGGGGTCAAGGCTGTGACCGACACGCAACTGGTTGACGCGCTCGACGAGCCTGGCGCGCAACCGGTTTGCGGTCTCTTCGCCAACGGGCACCGCGACGCTGATGGCCATGCAGCGCTCGCCCGCGCTGCCGTAGCCCGCGCCGATCAGCGCATCGACGGCGTTGTCGAGGTCCGCATCGGGCATCACGATCATGTGGTTCTTGGCGCCGCCGAAACACTGTGCGCGCTTGCCGTGCGCCGCGGCGTTCGAGTAGATGTACTGCGCGATGTCGGAGCTGCCGACGAAACCGACGGCCTTGATCTCGGGGTGCTCGAGAATGGCGTCGACGGCTTCCTTGTCGCCGTGTACGACCTGGAAGACACCCGGGGGCAGTCCGGCTTCAATGAACAGCTCGGCCAGGCGTACCGGCACCGACGGGTCGCGCTCGGACGGCTTGAGGATGAAGGCGTTGCCACACGCCAGCGCGGGACCCGCCTTCCACAGCGGGATCATCGCCGGGAAGTTGAACGGGGTGATGCCCGCGACCACACCGAGCGGCTGACGCAGCGAGTACACGTCGATGCCCGTGCCTGCGCCCTCGGTGTACTCACCCTTGATCAGGTGCGGAATGCCGATCGCGAACTCGATGACCTCGACACCGCGCTGGATGTCGCCCTTGGAGTCGGCGACCGTCTTGCCGTGTTCCAGCGAGAGCAGTTCGGCGAGCTCCTCGATGTTGGCGTTGACCAGATCGACGAACTTCATCATCACGCGAGCCCGGCGCTGCGGGTTCCAGGCGGCCCATTCCTTCTGGGCTTCGACGGCCGAGGCCACCGCGGTGTCGACGTCGGCGGCCGAGGCCATCAGGACCTTGGCCTGTACTTCGCCGGTGCTTGGGTTCATCACGTCGGCGGTTCGGGTCGACGCCAGGTTGCTGCGGCGACCATCGATGAAGTGTTGAATCTGTGTGCTCATGAGCGGGTCCCTTGACAGGAATTTCTGATTACTAGGACATCCTAGTAACGGCGCGGGACGCCGCGCAAGTGCCCGAGCAGCGCCGCCTAGCCGAGTTCCGCGAGCTGCGGAATGGCACGCGCCATACCGTCGATGTATGCCGCCGGCGCGCCCGTCGTCGGAGTGACGATCGCGGTCTGCACGCCAAGCGCGGCGTAGTCGGCCATCTGACGGACGAACGCGTCGAGGGTCTCCGGGCCGTGCCTCGGGTTGTTCGCCGTGAGGGTCTTGTGGATGTCGTCGTAGTCGCGTCCGACGTCGTCGCAGTGTCTGCGCAAGACATCGAGTTTGTGTGCGACGTCCTCGGGCGAGCTGGGGAAGAGGTTGCATGCGTCGCCGTACTGCGCGACCAGCCGCAGCGTCTTACGCTCGCCGCTACCGCCGATCATCACCTTGGGCCGGTTGATCGGCTGGGGTGAGCACAGCGTCTCCTCCAGTTGGTAGTGCTTGCCCTCGTATGAGCCGTTGTCGTTTGGGTCCCACATCTGGTTGCAGATCTGCAGTGCCTCTTCGAGCCGTTCGAATCGCTCGGCCAGCGGGGGGAACGGCACGCCGAGCCCGCGGTGCTCACGTTCGAACCAGGCCGCGCCGATGCCCAGCACGGCACGGCCGCCCGACAGCACGTCCAGCGTGGTGACGGTCTTGGCGAGCAGGCCCGGATGGCGGTAGGTCACGCCGGTGACGAGCAGGCCGAGGTTGACGGTTGACGTGTGGGCAGCCAGGTAGCCCAGCGTCGTATAGCCCTCAAGCATGTTCGCTTCGGCCGGTAGCCCGGTGGGTTCGATCTGGAAGAAGTGGTCCATGAAGGACAACCAGTTCACACCGGCGGCCTCGACAGCGGTGCCGACCCTGGCGAGCTCACCGGCGATGGCGGTCGTTCCTCCGTCGATATCGAAGATCGGCAGGTGAAATCCGAGGTCCATGGGAAATAGCTCCTCGAGAAGGCGATGGGCGGGGTCTGGGGGTCTGGGCCCCGTATCCGTACAAGTCGGCGGTCGGCCGCCGCATTCCTCCGTTATTCGCCTTTCCACGTCGTTGTCAATTACGGTGTCCACCCATGGGTGCAGCAAGTACATATTTGACCGCGGTCGTAGCCGGCGCGATGACGGCGGGAATCGCGGCGGCCAACGTGGTGGCGGTACACGGCCCGACGATTCCGTGACGCCGTCGCTGCAGCGTCGACCTGGCCGCGACCGACGATCCCGATCATCGATATTCGACGACACGGTCGGCCCGTTGTCGACTCATTGGCGGCAGCTCTCTGTGCGTGGTGGGTTTGGACCCGCTCACCGTCAGGCCTGATCCAGCAGGCTGGAAACACGTATGACCTGCCTGGTCTGAACACGACAGTTGAACTCGACGTCCAAACCGCTCGTGGAGGCCATCCGCGAACCCGATTTCGTCGACTTCGGCGCATCCTCCGAGCGGGCCAAACAGGTTCGTGGGATCTTCTCGGCATCGTGAGTAGCTCGGCCACCATCGACGACGCGAGAAACCTCCATTTCAGGCCGCTTCTCGGTGGAGCCGGGGGCATCGGTGCATCCCTGTACGGCACGTTGGGCGACTCGACCGTCACCGCGCACACCTGACCTTCCTCGGCAGCTATTCGGCTCTCAGGGAGACAGCACTGTCGGCGACTTCAACGGTGAGCTGGCGCTGCTGCCGTTCGGATGGGTTCAAGGTCGTTGCCCGGTAACGGACCTGGTACCGAAGCCGCCGCCCGGCAACTCTGATCGACACCAACCGTGTCACCGAGTTCAAGCTGGGCTCGCTCACTGGCGAAGCGGCAGCACCGGTAACGCTCGACGGTGGCGCCGGTCTCTGCCTGGGGTCCGCCAAGGCGAGCTGTGGACGGAAACACCGCGTTCCTCGAGTTGGCGCGCCAGTGACCGGACTAGGCTCTGACGGTCGCAGGCAGAAACATCATTTCCGGCGACTTTTCCACCAACAGAGTCTGGCTCGACGCTGGGGAATGGTCAGTTCGCGGTGACGGGCGCGATCGGCGGCACCGTGTCGGTCGGCGGTCCCTTCGATCGGACAACCGATTCCGATCGACATCCAGATCCCGCGCGCGGCTTCGATGATGTCCTCGACCAGCAGCCGGCAACAGCAGAGCGTCAGGGATTCGTTCCGGGCCGTCCCGCAAAAGTCGTCCTCCGCCAACGAAACCGGCGGCAGGCACCGCGCGCCACTGCGCGACGCGGTCGAGAACATCACGAACGCCGTCAACAACGCGGTGAGCGGCAAGCACGCGGCGAAGGGCTCCGAAGACTAAAGGCCGCCCAGTAGGAACTTGTCGAAGACGCGGTCGTGTTCGATCGCGAACGCTTCGTCGAACGTCACGCCCGCATTCGAGACCAGATAGCGCTTGGTTGCCTCCAGCGCGGGCTGCGGTGCCTCGGCCATTACGCGGGCCGTGGCGATCGCCTCGTCCTCGAGGCGGTCAGCGTCCACGACCGTGTTCACCAGGCCGATCCGGTGTGCTTCGGTCGCGTCGACGCGCCTGCCGGTCAGGCACAGCTCGCGCGCGATGCCCGCGCCCACGATCCACTGCAACGGGGTGAACAGCGGGGGAGCGCCGAACTTGATCTCGGGGTGGGCGAACACGGCGTTCGGAGTGGCGATGCGCATGTCGCACAGCAGACAGAGGTCGAACCCGCCGCCGAACGCGGGGCCGTTCACCGCGGCGATCACCGGCTTGGGGAACTGCCACACCGCGAGGTGGTAGCGATGCGAACTGTCGCGGATCGTCTTCGCCAACTCGGGTTTCGCGAACTCTTTGAGGTCGAAGCCCGCGCAGAACGTCGAACCCGATGCGGTCAGGACGACGACGCGCACCCGGTTGTCAGTCGTCCACGCTTCGAGAGTGTCGCTGATCGCGTCGCGCATCGCGATGGACAGCGCGTTGCGACGCTCGGGCTCGTCCAGTCGTAGCGTCGCAATGCCGTCGGGATGAATCTCGGCCGTCAGCATGCTGCGCACGCTACTCGGAGGTCAGGAGCGGCGGCGCAGTTCCTCGACGAACGCCTTCGCGTCCTCCCACGTCGGCAAGAGACCGGCGGCCTTGACCTCATCGAGCGTGGGCGCTTCGGCATCGCGGTCGGACAGCACATGTCCGGCGCCGGGCCATTGAATGTCCAAGGCCGGATCGGTCGCGCGGATGGTGTGCTCGCGGGACGGGTCATATCCGGCCGAGCAGAGATACATGACCGTCGAATCATCTTGCAGAGCAAGGAAACCGTGCGCCAGACCCTCGCTGATGTATATCGAACGACGGTCGCGGTCGTCGAGCAGAACAGAGTCCCATTGCCCGAATGTCGGTGAGCCGACCCGGATGTCGACGACCACATCGAATACCGCGCCGCGCAGACAGGTCACATACTTCGCCTGGCTCGGCGGCAACTGCGCGAAATGCAACCCCCGAAGCACGCCGGCGGCCGATACCGAGCAGTTCGCCTGACGCAGGTCCAGCCGATGCCCGGTGAATTCTTGGAACCCGGCATCGGTGAACCACTCGTAGAAGACGCCACGGTCGTCGGCGTGCTGCTGCGGCGTGATCTCCCACGCGCCGGGAATGGCTAGCTCGCGAATACTCATTTCACTGGCCACGCTTCTCGTAGGTCGATTCGACCTGCTCCTTCAACGGACGCCACCACGACTCGTTGTCGCGATACCAGCTGATGGTCGCGCTCAGGCCCTCTTCGAAGTTGGTGTGCTTTGGCTTCCATCCGAGCTCGTCGCGCAGCCTCGCCGGGTCGATCGCGTACCGCAGGTCGTGACCGACACGGTCGACGACGTGGTCGAAGTCGTCCGAGTCGCGCCCCATCAACTTGAGGATTGTCCGCATCACCGAAAGGTTGTCGCGTTCACCTTCTGCGCCGATGAGATACGTGCGCCCGATCTCGCCGTCGCAAAGGATCCGCCACACCGCGCTGTTGTGGTCCTCGACGTGGATCCAGTCACGCACGTTGGCGCCGGAGCCGTACAGCTTGGGACGCCTGCCGGTCAACACGTTGGTGATCTGCCGCGGGATGAACTTCTCCACATGCTGGTACGGCCCGTAGTTGTTGGAACAGTTCGAAAGAGTTGCGCGCACGCCATAGGACCGCACCCACGCCCGCACCAACATGTCGGCAGCGGCCTTGGTGGACGAGTATGGGCTCGACGGGTTGTACGCCGTGCCTTCGGTGAAGCGGCGGGGCTCGTCGAGTTCGAGATCGCCGTAGACTTCATCGGTCGAGATGTGATGCAGCCGCACGCCGTGTCGGCGCACCGCCTCCAGCACCGTGTAGGTACCAATCACATTGGTGTGCAAGAACGGTTCGGGATTCGCCAGCGCATTGTCGACGTGAGTCTCCGCAGCGAAATTCACCACGGCGTCCGCCTCGGCAACCAGCTTCGACACCAGCTCGGCATCGCCGATGTCGCCCTGTATCAGCCGGATGTCGGCCTCTACTGGCGCCAGCGATTCGCGGCTACCTGCGTAGGTGAGTGCGTCGAGCACGGTCACCGCGTGCTCGCCCACCGCTCGGTGCACGAAATTGGCGCCGATGAAACCGGCGCCTCCAGTGACCAGCAACCGCATGGACCTACCGTAGCGGTCGGGGGCTTGCTAGTCCTTCAGCCCCAGCGGCCCGGCCAGCTCCTCGAGCGTCGGCAGCAGCTTGTCCCAGCCGCCGAGCACCTGGATGGCGACGTGGTCCGCCCCGGCCTGCAGGTGCTCGTTGAGACGCTTGGCGATGTCGTCGGCGGTGCCGTGGGCCACCACCTCGTCGATCAGCCTGTCGCTGCCCGGCTTTGCCAGATCCTTGTCGGTGAAGCCGAGTCGCTTCCAGTTGTTGAGGTAGTTGCTCAGGTTCAGATAGAAGTCGACGGTCTGTCGGCCGATTTCGCGCGCCTCGTCGACATCGGTGGTCAGCACCACCTTGTGCTCAGGCGCCAAAAACACGCTGGGACCGATCAATTCGCGCGCCGAGCCGGTGTGTTCCGGTGTCGTCAGGTAGGGGTGCGCGCCCGCGCTGCGCTGCGCCGCCAGCTTGAGCACCTTGGGACCGAGGGCCGCGACGACCCGGCGGCTGGTGGGCACCTTGGCGGCGTCGAGCACGTCGAGGTACTCGACCAGCACGTCGTAGGGCTTGCGGTACTCGTCGGTGTGCTCGGGATGGCCGATGCCGATGCCGAGCAGGAAACGGCCGGGGTAGGCGTCCTCGATGCGGTGATACGCCTCGGCAACCTGATCGGCGGGGGCTGTCCACACGTTGACGATGCCGGTGGCCACCTGCAGCGTCTCGGTCTGCTCGAGGATCGGGTCGACGTAGTTCAGGTCCCCTGCCGGTGACCCGCCGATCCACAGCGCCCCGTAGCCCAGCTTCTCGATCTCGACGGCCTGCTCTGGCTTGGGGGTCCCGAAGGTCCACACGCCGTAGCGGCCGAGGTCGGGCTTGAGCTGGACGGCGTCGGTCATGCGGGTCCCCCTGTTGTCAGAAAAGTCGTCGGGTGGTGGGTGGGCCGTGTCACTGCAGGCCGAGCGGTCCGGCGAGTTCGGCGAGCGCAGGCACCAGCTTGTCAGGTCCGGTCAGCACCTGCACAGGCACGTGGTCGGCGCCGGCGGCGATGTGCTCCTTCAGCCGCGCCGCGATCTGATCGGGCGTGCCGTAGGCGACGACGGCGTCGACCAGCCTGTCGCTTCCCGGCTTGGCGACGTCTTCGTCGGTGAAGCCGAGTCGCTTCCAGCTGTTCAAGTAGTTCGCGAGGTTCAGGTAGATCTCGAGCGCCTTACGGCCGGCGGCGCGGGCCTTCTCGGCGTCGGTGGTCAGAACCACCTTGTGTTCTGGGGCGATGAACGCATCCGGACCGATCAGCTTGCGCGCTTCGGCGGTGTGCTCGGGCGTCGTGAGGTAGGGATGGGCTCCCGCCGAGCGCTCCGCCGACAGCTTCAGCATTTTCGGCGCGAGCGCGGCGACCACGCGGCTGTCCTTGGGCACCCCGTACTCGTCGAGCTTGTCGAGATAGTCGGTGACCGCGTCGATCGGCTTGCGGTACTCCTGCGTCGCTTCGGGATGTCCGACACCGATGCCGAGCAGGAAGCGGCCGGGATAGGCCTTCTCGAGGCGGTGGAACGACTCCGCGACCGGGCCGGGTTCCGCCGACCAGATGTTGACGATCCCGGTGGCCAGCTTCAGCGTCGTCGTCGCTTCGAGGATGGGATCGACCCACGACAGCTCCGCCGCCGGTGAGCCGCCCGCCCAGATGGCCCCGTAGCCGAGGGCCTCGATGTCCCGCAGTTGCTCAGGGCTCACCCGCTGCCACAGCGAATGGTGACCGAATGCGCCGAACGTGCCGAAGTCTTGAGTCGTCATGGTTCGGACAACCTACTGCTGGGCGGAGGCTATTCCGTTCCCGCCGCAGAGAGTTCTCCCGGCGTGGGCGTGATCGGGGCAGGCGCCACCAGAGGCAGGCACACGATAAACCTGGTGTCGCCCGGCTTGGACTGCACCGACAGGTTTCCGCCATGCTTTTCCACCACGATGCGCCAGGCGAGATCCAGCCCAAGGCCGGTGCCTTCGCCGAACGGCTTGGTGGTGAAGAACGGGGTGAAGATTCGATCGATGATGTCCTCGGGGATGCCGGGGCCGTCATCGCAGATCTCGACGCGGATCATCTGCTCGTTCTCGCGCGCCGTGCGAATGGTCAGGGTGCCGCGGCCGTCCATCGCCTGAATCGCGTTATCGATGAGGTTGGTCCACACCTGGTTGAGATCGCCTGGGTAGCACTGCAATTCGGGCAGCGTCTTGTCCATGTCCTTGACGAGGGTGACCGGCCTGCCCTTGCCCTGGTGCCCGATCTTGTCGCCGAACATCATGATCGTGCTGCGCAGCAGTTCGTGGACGTCGGCGCTCTGGTAGGAGCCGCGATCCATCTGCGAGTACTGCTTGGCGCCTGCGAGCAGCGCCGAAATGCGCTTGCTCGCTTCGGCGATCTCGTTCATCCGCAGTTCGTTGTCGATCGTGTACTTCAGCCACCCGATCGCGCTTTGCAGCGACGCGGAGGCGTCGACGTCGTCGACCAGCGCGGAGACGCGCTCCAGCCAGTCGGTGTCGAGGCCGGCCTCCACGAACGTTGGCGCGTAGTCCCACGCGCTCGCTATCCCGTGGTCCTCCAGCCAGTCGCCGATCTGGTCCTCGCGGTCGGATGCCTCGAGGGCAGAAAGCTCCACGTCTCTGTTCTTGGCCACCTGCTCGGCGACCTGATCCTGGATGTTCACCAGGACGCGCAGCGCCTCCGGCGTGAACTTGGCCTCGGCCACCATGGCGAGCTTGTGCCGCATGTGGCCGACGCCCTCGCGGAGATCGGCCACCGCGCGGGCCGTGGCCGCCGCCGGGTTGTTGAGCTGGTGGGTCAGCCCGGCGGTGATGGTGCCCAGCGCCAATAGTTTCTCGCGCTGTCCGATGATCTGGCTCTGCCGCCGACCGCCGACCTTGTGCCCTTCCAGCAGATGTACGGCCATCGGGAACTGGGTCTGCATGAACCGCGCGAACGCGTTGGAATCGAGGACGAAGCAGCGCGACGGTTTGGTCAGCCGCACCGAGGCCTCGTAGATGTGCTCCTCGCCCGGCACGTAGGCCGACCAGGCGCCGAAGTACACCCCGCGTTGCGACGTCTTGCCGGTCTGAATGTCGACGCCGCCCGAGCGCTTCGACATGATCAACTCGCCGTCGATCATCACGTAGAAGCAGCTGGCGGATTCACCCTCGATGCACAGGGGGCCCGCGGGGAACGTCTCGATGGTGCCGTCCTGGCACAGCATGTCGAGCTGGGCGTCGGACAAATCCTCGAACAGGAACAGCGTTCGAAGCTCGTCGCGCAGACATTGCTCGCCCATCGGTGGTCCTCTCTAGGCCTCTGCCAGGTATCTGTGCACCAACATCACAGCCATCGACCCTTCGCCGACAGCTGCCGCCACCCGCTTCGCGGACTCCGAGCGCACGTCTCCTGCAACAAAGACACCCGGCACACTTGTTTCCAAGTGGTGCGGCGGGCGGTCGAGCGCCCACCCGCTGACCTTCGTCACATCCGGCCCGGACCGGACGAAGCCGTAATCGTCGCGGGCTATTCCCGCTTCCTCCAGCCAGTCCGTTCGCGGCGTCGCGCCGATGAAACAACACATCCGGTCACATGACACCGTCTCGTTTTCGTCTGTCCGCTTGTCGAGCAGCACCAACCCGGACAGATGGTCGTCCGTCGCGACGGTGTCGACGACCTCGGTACAGGTCCGGACGGTGATGTTCGGCGTCTTGAGGATCCGGTCGACGAGATACTGCGACATGCCGGCCTCCAGTGAGGGACCGCGGATGAGAAGGGTCACCGACTTGGCCGTCTGCGACATGTACATAGCGGCCTGGCCGGCTGAGTTGGCGCCGCCCACGATGAAGACCTCCTCGCCGGCGCATTCGGTGTTGTCCGACACTGAGGCCCCGTAGTAGACCCCGCGGCCGATGTAGTTGCAGCTGGGATCGTCGGGGTCATCCCAGCATCCCGTGATCTCCAACTGCCGGTAGTCGACGCCGGTGGCGAGGATGACGGCGCGCGCGCCGATGGTGTGGTCGTCGTTGAGCCGGATCGAATGCGCCGCGCCAACTCCCTTGACCTCGAGCTTGCCTGCCTCCTGGGTGGTGATGACCTCGGCGCCGAAGCGTTCGGCCTGACGGCGGGCCGACGTGGTGAGCTCGGCGCCGGAGACTCCCATCGGGAAGCCCAGGTAGTTCTCGATCTTCGAACTGCGGCCCGCCTGACCGCCGGTGGAGGCCTTCTCGATCAGGACCGTCTTGAGCCCCTCCGAAGCCCCGTACACCGCTGCGGCCAGGCCCGCGGGGCCCCCGCCGATCACTGCAAGGTCATATGTCTCGAGTTGCGGGGTGGTGGAAAGGCCGAGCAGCGTGGCGAGTTCGACGTCCGTCGGCTCGACGAGGGTTTCGCCCTTCTCGGTGATGACAACAGGCAGCCGGGTGTCGTCGACGCCCGCGGCTTCGAGCAGTTGCTGGCCCTTCGGCTCGTCGGCGTTGAAGGCGCGGAAGGGGTACTGGTTACGCGCAAGGAACTGCCGCACATCCCACGACCGCTCGTTGTACCGGTGGACGATGACCTTGGTGTAGGGCATGGCGCGGTCGCCCACCGCGCGCCACTCCTCGAGCAGGCCGTCGATCACCGGGTAGAGCTTCTCCTCGGGCGGATCCCACGGCTTGAGCAGGTAGTGGTCGAGGTCGACGACGTTGATCGCGTCGATCGCGGCATGAGTGTCGGCGTAGGCCGTCAGCAGGACGCGTCGCGCCAACGGGAAGAAGTCCATCGCCTTCTCGAGGAACTCGATACCGCTCATCTGCGGCATCCGGTAGTCGGCGACGAACACCGCGACGGCGTCGCCACGCAGCTTGAGTTCCTTGAGCGTGTCCAGGCCGTCGGGGCCCGATTCGGCGCGCACGATCCGGTACCGTTCGCCGTAGTGGCGTCGCAGATCGCGCGCGACGGCCCGGGACACCGATGGGTCGTCGTCGACGGTCAGAATTACGGGTTTGCGGGGCTCGGGTGCGGGTCCAGTCATCGCCACCAATTATGCGCCCGTTGTCCAGCGGATATGCGGTCGAGGAGACGACGCCGAGGTGGCCGTTCAGCGATTTTGGGGCACGCCGCCGAGCAGGTAGTATGGACCGACGGTGCGGCATCCGCGCCGGCTCTTGCGTGCCCCAGGTCTGGAATTTCTAGCTACCGGCTCACGTTTTGTAGTCGGAGTGAATACTGCGCCTGCAAGATTTGTCGCCGCTCGCGGCGGCCGGCGCCAACGATCAGAAGGACACGGAGGATCTCCGAAAAATAATGGCCAAGAAAGACGGTGCCATCGAGGTAGAGGGCCGCGTGGTCGAACCCCTGCCCAATGCGATGTTCCGCATTGAGCTGGAGAACGGACACAAGGTGCTCGCCCACATCAGCGGCAAGATGCGGCAGCACTACATCCGCATCCTGCCCGAGGACCGGGTGGTGGTGGAGTTGTCTCCCTACGACCTGTCCCGGGGCCGCATCGTTTATCGGTACAAGTAATCCGCTAGAAGACACAGAGAAAGAACAGGATCGACAAGCCGTGAAGGTGAACCCGAGCGTCAAGCCCATTTGCGATAAGTGCAGGGTGATCCGTCGGCATGGGCGGGTCATGGTGATCTGCTCCGATCCGCGTCACAAGCAACGGCAGGGCTGAGCGCCGCCAAGCGCTTGCGCGTGGGGCAACTTCGCCTAAGCCCTGCACCCACAACTGAATGACGAAACCCCAGCACCACTGAGCGGATAGGCCGCTCATCACGTCCGGCACGGAGGCCGGACCCCGCAAGACGAGGGAACGGGCTGGGACCAGACCTCCGCATAGAGAAGGAAAACTGCCTGATGGCACGCCTCGTGGGCGTCGATCTCCCGCGCGACAAGCGCATGGAGATCGCGCTGACCTACATCTACGGCATCGGCCGTACCCGCTCCCAGGAGATCCTGGAAGCCACCGGCATCAGCCGGGAACTGCGCACCAAGGACCTGTCCGACGATCAGGTGACCCAGCTGCGCGACTACATCGAGGGCAACCTCAAGGTGGAGGGCGATCTGCGCCGCGAGGTGCAGGCGGACATCCGCCGCAAGATCGAGATCGGCTGCTACCAGGGCATTCGGCATCGCCGCGGCCTGCCGGTGCGCGGCCAGCGGACCAAGACCAATGCGCGCACCCGCAAGGGCCCCAAGCGCACCATCGCCGGCAAGAAGAAGGCCAGGTAACCCCGGATGGCACAAGCGAAAAAGGGCGGCGCCGCCCCCAAGAAGGGTCAGAAGACCCGCCGCAGGGAAAAGAAGAACGTCCCGCACGGCGCCGCGCACATCAAGAGCACGTTCAACAACACGATCGTGTCGATCACCGACCCGCAGGGCAACGTCATCGCCTGGGCGTCGTCGGGCCATGTCGGCTTCAAGGGGTCGCGTAAGTCGACGCCGTTCGCCGCACAGCTGGCCGCCGAGAACGCCGCCCGCAAGGCGCAGGAGCACGGCGTGAAGAAGGTCGACGTGTTCGTGAAGGGCCCGGGTTCGGGCCGCGAGACCGCGATCCGGTCGCTGCAGGCGGCCGGCCTCGAGGTCGGCGCGATTTCCGACGTCACGCCGCAGCCGCACAACGGCTGCCGTCCGCCCAAGCGGCGCCGGGTCTAGGAGGAGACAGACAAATGGCTCGTTACACCGGACCCGCGACCCGCAAGTCGCGTCGCCTCGGCGTCGACCTCGTCGGCGGCGATCAAGCCTTCGAGAAGCGCCCCTACCCGCCCGGCCAGCACGGCCGCGCGCGGATCAAGGAGAGCGAATACCGCCAGCAGCTGCAGGAGAAGCAGAAGGCCCGCTTCTCCTACGGCGTGATGGAGAAGCAGTTCCGTCGCTACTACGAGGAGGCCAACCGTCTCCCCGGCAAGACCGGCGACAACCTGCTGCGCATCCTGGAGAGCAGGCTGGACAACGTCGTGTACCGCGCCGGCCTGGCGCGCACTCGTCGGGCGGCCCGCCAGCTGGTCAGCCACGGCCACTTCACCGTCAACGGCGTCAAGGTCGACATCCCGAGCTATCGCGTGTCGCAGTACGACATCATCGATGTCAGGGACAAGTCGCTGAACACGCTGCCGTTCCAGATCGCGCGGGAGACCGCGGGTGATCGACCGATCCCGGCATGGCTGCAGGTGGTCGGCGAACGCCAGCGCATCCTCGTGCACCAGCTGCCGGAGCGGGCGCAGATCGACATCCCGCTCACCGAGCAGCTGATCGTCGAGCTCTACTCGAAGTAAGACTTCCAGCCGCCCGGATGGCGGTTGGGATACGCGACATCAAATAGCGGTTGTCGCGAAGGAGGAAAGAAACACCATGCTGATTTCACAGCGACCCACACTGTCCGAAGAGGTCCTTGCCGAGGATCGCTCCCAGTTCGTCATCGAGCCGTTGGAGCCCGGATTCGGTTACACCCTCGGCAATTCGCTTCGGCGGACGCTGCTGTCGTCTATTCCCGGAGCAGCGGTCACCAGCATTCGCATCGACGGCGTGCTGCACGAATTCACGACCGTCCCCGGGGTGAAGGAAGACGTCACCGACATCATCCTGAACCTCAAGGGTCTGGTCGTGTCCTCCGAGGAGGACGAGCCGGTCACCATGTACCTGCGCAAGCAGGGCCCCGGTGCGGTCACCGCGGGTGACATCGTGCCGCCGGCCGGCGTGACGGTGCACAACCCCGAAATGCACATCGCCACCCTGAACGACAAGGGCAAGCTGGAGGTCGAGCTCGTCGTCGAGCGTGGCCGCGGCTATGTCCCCGCCGTGCAGAACAAGGCGTCGGGTGCCGAAATCGGCCGCATCCCGGTCGATTCCATCTACTCGCCAGTGCTGAAGGTCACCTACAAGGTGGAGGCCACCCGCGTCGAGCAGCGCACCGACTTCGACAAGCTGATCCTCGACGTCGAGACCAAGAGCTCGATCACCGCTCGTGATGCGCTGGCGTCGGCGGGCAAGACGCTGGTCGAATTGTTCGGTCTGGCACGCGAACTCAACGTCGAGGCGGAGGGCATCGAGATCGGCCCGTCGCCTGCAGAGGCGGACCACATCGCGTCGTTCGCACTGCCGATCGACGATCTGGACCTCACCGTTCGGTCCTACAACTGCCTCAAGCGCGAGGGTGTGCACACGGTGGGCGAGCTCGTCGCCCGCACGGAGTCCGATCTGCTGGACATCCGCAACTTCGGCCAGAAGTCCATCGACGAGGTGAAGATCAAGCTGCACCAGCTCGGTCTCTCGCTGAAGGACAGCCCGGCCACGTTTGATCCGTCCGAGGTCGCAGGCTACGACGTCGCCACCGGCACGTGGAACAGCGATGCCAGCTACGAGCTGGACAACGACCAGGACTTCGCCGAAACCGAACAGCTCTAAGAACATCCGTCCCGGTCCTACCTGATACGGGGACCGGCCCCATTTAGGAGATAGTCGCAATGCCCAAGCCCACCAAGGGCCGTCGCCTCGGCGGATCGTCCTCACACCAGAAGGCGCTGCTGGCCAACCTGGCCACGTCGCTCTTCGAGCACGGCCGAATCAAGACCACCGAGCCCAAGGCGCGGGCGTTGCGGCCGTACGCGGAGAAGCTGATCACCCACGCCAAGAAGGGCACGCTGCACAACCGGCGTGAGGTGCTCAAGAAGATCCGGGACAAGGATGTCGTGCACACCCTGTTCGCCGAGATCGGGCCGTTCTATGCCGACCGCGCCGGCGGCTACACCCGCATCATCAAGGTGGAGGCACGTCAGGGAGACAACGCCCCGATGGCCGTCATCGAACTGGTCCGGGAGAAGACGGTGACGTCCGAGGCCAACAGGGCGCGTCGCGCGGGTGCGGCGAAGAAGGCTGCACCCGTTGCGGCCGCTGCTGCGCCGCAGGCCGCGGTGGAGCCGGAAGCCGCCGAAGGTCCCGAAGCCGAGGAATCGGTCGAGGAGGCCAAGGCTTCCGACGAGACTTCGGTCGAGGAGGCAAAGGCGGAGGACGAGGCGATCGCCGACGCACAGACCGCCGAGGCTTCCGACGAGGCCTTGGCCGAGGAGCCAAAGGCGGAGGCCGAGATCGAGGCTGAGAAGGCCGACGAGGCTGACTCCGACGAGGATGCCGACAAGTCCTAGGGACATGAGTAGCGAGCCCGCCATCGAATCCGGTGGCGGGCTCGTTCGTCTCCGCCTCGACATCGCCTACGACGGGACGGAATTCGCGGGCTGGGCGGCGCAGACCGGACAGCGCACCGTCGCAGGGGTGCTCGATGAGGCGCTGACGACGGTGTTCCGCACGCCAGTCCAGCTGCGCGCCGCCGGACGCACCGACACCGGCGTGCACGCCACCGGCCAGGTGGCTCACGTCGATGTGCCTGCCGATCTGATTCCGCATGGCTACCCGCGCAACCCTCGCCCGAGTGATCACGAATTCCTGCCGTTGGTGCGACGGCTGTCGCGCCTGTTGCCGCCCGATGTCAGGGTGAGTGAGATCATCCGTGCTCCAGCGGGATTCGACGCCCGCTTCTCGGCGCTTCGGCGCCACTACGAGTATCGGTTGTCCACCGCACCGCACGGCGTCGACCCGCAGGAAACCCGGTACGTCACGCCGTGGCCGCGCCCGCTTGATGTCGACGCAATGGTGGCCGCGTCCCGAGAACTCATCGGGCTGCACGACTTCGCGGCGTTCTGTCGGCACCGGGAGGGCGCGACGACGATCCGGGACCTGCAACGGTTGGACTGGTCGATGTCGGGCGATCTGATCACGGCCCACGTCACCGCCGACGCGTTCTGCTGGTCGATGGTGCGCTCTTTGATCGGCGCGCTCCTGGCGGTGGGGGAGGGCCGCCGCGAACCATCTTGGTGCGCAAGCCTGTTGACCGAGTCACGGCGATCCAGCGACTTCGCGGCGGCACCGGCCAAGGGGTTGACGCTGGTCAGCGTGGACTACCCACCCGACGATCAGCTTGAGGCCCGCATCGCGGTCACCCGGGACCTACGCCGCATCGACTAGGTGTTGAGCCGCCCCGCGACGAAGTCGGCGGCCTGGTTCACCATGCCCGCGTCGATGTACTGCTTTGCGGCGTGGTCCGTCCAGTTTTCTTCCCACGTGTTCGGGTCGGCGGGGTTACAGATCGGATCTGCGCCGTGGCATAACTCGATGGTTCGCTCGGAGTAGAGCGGGCTGAAGTTCGTGATCGGTCCTGCCCATGCGGCGCCGTTGCCGAACAACGCGACCGCGGCGATCTTCTGGTCCATGCCCGCAGGCAACGGGTTGTCGAAGCCGAAGAAGCTGAACGGGACTGCGAGCAGTACGTCGGTGACTGCCGCGCCCAGGGAGTAACCACCCAATACCAGGCGGGTGTCCGGGCAGTTCTTGGCCATGTTCTGGATGTGTGCGCTCATGTCGTTGGCGCCGACGTCGATCTCGTTGTCGGCGGGGTAGCGCACCGCGTACACACCGATGTTCTTGTTCGCCTTCGAGCGCAGTGCGTTGACGAATGCATTGCCAAGGACCCCGACGCCAGGTGATTCGAGCCGTCCGCGGGCGAAGATCACCTCGACCTGCGGGCAGGCAGCCGACGCCGAGGGTACGGCCCCGCCACCGGGAAGGATCGAAGGGCCGATGAGCAGGCTCGCCGCTGCCAGGGTTGCGATGACTGCGGCGACTACACCGCGACGAATGCGATGACCCATGCTGTTGCGCTCGACTGCGATCACCACGCCGATGTTAGCCGACGAATTGACGCACGCGTCTCAACGCGCAAACTCTGAGCTATACCCGGCCTGCGACGAAGTCGGCTGCGGTGTTCACGAATCCGCCCGTGTAGCTGGGGGACCTGTGCGCGGCCACATCTTGGCCGTCGGTCTGGCAGATCGGGTCACCGCCGCTGCACAGGTCAATGGCCCGTCCGCCCCACACCGGGCTCATCGTCAGCGGCAGGCCGAGCTTGGCCGACGGGTTGCCGAACACGGCGATCGCGGCGACGAAGTCGGGTGCGTTGGGCGGCAGCGGGTTGGTGAAGCCGATCGCCGGGATGGGCACTGCGGCAATGACGTCCATCACCGCGGCGCCCTGCGAGTAGCCGCCGAGTACCAACCGCGTGTTCGGACAGGCGCCCATCATGTACTGGACGTGGGCGCTGGCGTCATTGGCTCCGTCTGCGGCAGCAAGGAAGTCGTAGTCGGCCGGGTAGTTGACGGCATAAGAGCCGACGGAGCGGCCGCCGACCTTTCCGCTGAGCGCGTTGACGAACGCGCCGCCGACTGCACCGAGTCCTGGCGAGTCATCGGTGCCGCGGGCGAAGACCACTTCGATATCGGGGCAGTCAGCCGAAGCGACCGGCGCGAACGCGATCGACGGCGTGACCACCGCTGTGGCGGCGACGAGAGTTGCGCCCGCTGCCTTCATTAGACGTAGTGCAGTCATTCTCTACACCCTTCCCGCTGCGAAGTTGGCTGCTTGTTGAGCCATTGCGTCTTCATAGCCCCTGTGGGCGAGGGGATTTCGCCCGTCAGAACAGATCGGGTCGCCGTCCTTACACAGGTCGATGGACCTGCCCGCGAACTGGCCCACCGAGGATAACGGGTTGCCGAACTTCGTTGCGGGATTTCCGAACGCCGCAACGGCCGCCACGGTCACCGCGGTCGTCGGCGACAGCGGCGGCGCCGAGCCGATCTCGCCGATCTTGTTGCCCAGCGGCGGAACGCCTGCCAGCATGTCCATCACCGCCGCGCCCTGCGAGTAGCCGCCGAGGACGATCTTGGTCGACGGGCACGACAGCGCCATTTGCGAGATGTGGTTGGTCGCGTCCGCCGCCCCGTCGGCGGTGGTGAGGAAGTCGTAGCTCGCCGGGTAGTTCACCGCATACGAGCTGACCGTGCGACCGCCGACCTGTGCACTCAACGCGTCGGTGAAGGACTGGCCGACCCGGCCGACGCCTTCGGGTTCTGCGGTGCCGCGCGCGAACACCACCTCGATGTCCGGGCAGGGCACCGCGGCCGCAGTTGGGGCGACGATCACGGCGGTGGCCGCGGCGCCGAGAGCGGACAGGATCGCGGCCCCCCGGGCCAAGCTACGTGCCAAAGTCACGCGGCCATAGTTCCACACCCAGGTAACGGGAGGCTAACCGTTTGCCCTGCTGCACGGAGCGTGGTCCCCAAGTGCGCCGGCGTCGGGCCAGGTCGCAGCCTCGACCTTCTCGCTGCGGTCACCCTGCCGGGCCAGCGCGAGGCCAACGAGGACGACGGCGCCGCCGACGGCCTGCACGGGCGTGATCGCCTGGCCGAGCAGCAGCCACGCCGCCAGCACGGCGAACATCACCTCGGACAGCCCGACCAGCGATGCGAACCGCGGGCGCAGTCGCGCGATGCCCATGATGCCGAGGCTGTACGCGATCGCCGTCGGGATCACCGCCAGGGCGATGACGGGCACCACCCACGACACCGTGAACCCCGCGACGACGGTGTCGTCGGTCGTGAAGCGGAACGGCATCACACCGGTGACGCCGACCATTGCGGTCGCCGCCGCGCCGACGATCAATCCGCCGGTGGCGAGCGTGATCGAGTTCAGGCTTCCTTCGTCGCCGTCGGCGCTCACTTCATCGGACATCACGAAGTAGCACGCCGCGCACACCGCCGCTGCGAGTCCCCACGCCACGCCGATTCCGTTGATGTGGGCGCCCGCAAAGACGTCGAGCACCAGCATGATTCCCGCGATCGCGAGCGCCACACCAGCCAGCGTCAGGTTCGTGGGCCTGCGTCGCGTCGTGACCCACACGTAGCCGACCACCAGGATGGGAGCTGTGTACTCGAGCAGCAGCGCGACGCCGACAGACAGGTGCTCGACGGCGTTGAAATAGAACAGCTGAGCACCGGCCACCGGGACGAGGCCGTAGACGACCACGGTTTTGGCGTGCTGCGCAGCCTCACGGATCCAGCCCGGCCTGATGAACGTGGCGACGATCGCCATCGCGACCGCGCCGCCCGCCATCCGTGCGGTGACCGCCGCGGTGGGGCTCCAGCCGGCCTCCATCAGCGCCTTGGCGAATGGTCCGGAGACACCGAAGGCAATAGCGGAGGCGACGGCGAAGACGAGGCCGAGCCGGAAGTGGTCAACGCTCTCGGTGGGCTGCGTGGCTGTCATCTTTCACCTCCGGCGTGTAATGAGTAAAATAACGATTGGTCATGACAATAGCCGGAGGGGAGGTCACGAGTCAAATGATTTTCAGTCATGACACCGAGCTCACCTTGCGGGCTGGGTGTGTGTTGGTCAACACCGAACGGGTGGACGGTGAGCAACTCGGTGACCTCGACGCGCTCGACGCCTATCTGGACAGCTTCGGCTGGACCGGCAGGCGCGACCACGACCAGGCCGAGCTCAAGTCCGTGCTTCGGCTGCGCGAAAGGCTCGGCGGCATCTGGGCGGCGGCCGACGACGAGGAAGCCGCCGTCGCGCAAGTCAACGCGCTGCTGAGCGACACGAAGGCACAGCCGTGGCTGACGCGGCACCCGGAAATGCCGGAGTGGCATCTGCACTTGGCCTCGGTGCACGACCCGTTGTGGCAACGCATGGGCGCGGAGTTGGCGATGGCGCTGGCCGACTTGATTCGCGGGGGCGAGCTGCGCCGCCTCAAGATCTGTGCGGCCCCCGACTGCGAAGCGGTGCTAGTTGACTTGTCGCGCAACCGATCTGGCAAGTTCTGCGACACCGGCAACTGCGGTAACCGGCAGCACGTCGCGGCTTACCGCGAACGTCGCGCCCAAGGGGGCTGACGACGTATGGTGAGTACGCCCAGGCAGGGGCCGTCGTGCCACACAAGACAGGGGTCGGGATGAGCCTCGAGTTGAAGCACGAGTTTTCATTCTGGGTATCGCTCAAGCCGCCCATCGACTTCGGCGCTGGACCCTTTGGCCAGCGGACCTACTTTGAGGTGATCGACGGCGCCGCGACCGGCCAGAGATTCAACGGGCGAGCGGTCGGCGGGGGCGGCGACTGGATACTCATAGGTCCGGATGGTTTTGGGCGCATCGATGTTCGCCTGCACTTCGAGACTGACGACGACGCGCGCGTATATGTGCAGTACTTCGGACTGCTCGAGATCAACCAGGCTGTCGCGCAGGCGTTGGCGACAGGTAGCGGCACCAAGTACGAGGACCAGTATTTCCGGACGACCCCCCGGCTCGAGACCGGTGATCCGCGGTATTCGTGGATGAACCAAAGCGTCTTCGTCGCCAGGGGCCGCGCACGTGAGGGCGGGGGAGTCGAGTACGAGGTCTACCGGCTGCTCTGAAATCTCAGCCAAGCAAGGCGCGTGCACGCACGAGTGCGGGCCAGGAGCTGTCAGGTGCGAAGAGCCCCACGGCCTCGGCAACCGTCGGGATGGCCGCCGCACCGCGGAGCCGGTGATCATCCAGCGCGGCGCGCAGCGCAAAGACCGGCGCTCCCTGCCGGCGGGCCAAGTCAAACGCCGCACGCAGATCCGCCTGCCGCTTCTCGGGGTCGCCATGCGTAGCGGCGCGCAGCCGAAGCAGCTCTGCGTCATAAAAGTGCATGCCGGTGTCGTTAGCCAATTCCAAGCCGGCGCTGATCTGCGCCGCGGCTTCGGTGCACCTGCCCGCCGCGATGAGAAGCTGCGCGGCGTGTGCATCGAATGATTGAAGAAAGCTCTTGGCACCGACATAGCGGCAGGCCGCAGTCCAGCCCATAAGGACGTCGATACCGGTGGACACAGCCGGTGCATCGACGTGGCCATCGGCGAGAGCTGCCATTGCGACGGCGTCGCTGTACAGAACGGCGCCCATCGCACTCCATTGGTCGAAGCCATGGCGTGCGGCTCGTTGCGGAATTTCTGCGGCCAGTTCGGCGGCGCGTTCGAAGTTGCCTGCCTCCAACCACATCCAGACCTCGACGAATCGGGCATAACACAAGCTGAAGGGCCCCTGAGGAAACCCGAGCTCGTCGACCCGGATGAGACTGTCGCTCAGTGCCTTTGATGCCCCGTTGAGATCGCCAAGTACCCAGCGCCCCTGTGCCAATCCCGTGAGGACCAATACCTCGGGATCGTGTGGCATGAACCACTCCGATTCGAAGTCGCGACGCCCGCGGCTGATCATCAGTTGGGCCGATTGCTCGAGTTGTTCACTCGCGCTGGAAAACTCGCCGCGGAACCACGCCAGGGTGCCAGAGCCACCGATATTCTCTGTTAGCCACCATTCTCGCCCGTTGGCGACCCCGAGTCGCAGCGACTCGACGATCTGTTGTGCGCGAGCCAGATCGGCACGCCCCACGTAGTAAGTGAAAAGCGCCATCAGCGTCGCGAACATCTCGTCGGCTTGTGGATCCGTCGCGCCGAGTTCCAGACACCGTTCGAAGTCGCCCGCGGCGTCGGCACTACCCGGCCCTTCGGCTGCCGCGGCCAGGAATCCGTGGCGCAGCCGCAGATTGATCTCACGGTGGTCGCGTTCCGGTCCGCTCGGCAGGCGCTGCAATTGAGTCAGCGCCCTGGACAAGAACATCCTGGCGTCGCCGAGTGCACCGACATGGCGGGCGGCGCGGGAGGCCCGCTGATACGCCGACACCGCCTCGTCGAAGCGATTGGCGCGTTCGAAGTGGCCGGCGATTATCGGCCAGTTCCTGTCCCCTTGGGAAGAAACCGATTCCAGTGCTTCGGCCACCTGGCCGTGCAGTTTTCGTCGGACGCTCGGAGGAACAAGTTCGGCCGCCACTTCACGCAACAACTCGTGACGAAAGCGCCACACCTGGTCGCCGTCGGGTTCGAGCACTCTGGCGTTCCGCAGTTCTTCGAGCACACCATCGAAGTCGTTGTCGGTCGTTGCCACCACTGACTGGAGTAGGCCGCGATCGAAGCGACTGCCGATGATCGCTGCCGCCTGGACCACCGACATCGCGCCCTCGCCGGACCGTAACCGGGCGAACAACGCTTCGTACAATGAATCGGGCACCCGCGCCGAGTCTCCTGCGTCGATCGGCCGCTCCGTCAGTTTGGCCACGACTTCCTCGATGTACAGCGGCACACCGTCGCAACGGCGCACGACATCACTCCGGTCATGCGCCGGCATCTCAGGATTCAATGCCGTAACCAGTCTGTCTGTCTCCTCATCGGACAACGGGGCAAGGTCGAACACAGACACGGAGCTGTCCGGCAGCGACGCCAGCTCACGCGAAGTCATCACGACCAGCGTCCTGCCGCGGTCTGCTTCCAGGAGTGACCGCACGACCTCGATCGATGACGGGTCGAACCAGTGCATGTCTTCCGCCAGCACGAGGCCCGGGCCGCCCGACGTGCACCCGACGATGTAGTCGTGAATGGCGTGTCGGATCTGTTCGCTCAGTCGATTGCCTTCGGCGGCGATCGGCTCATAGCCCTCGCCCGGCGTCACGCCGAGCACTGGCGCCAACAACGGAACAAAGGTGTGCGGATCCATCGAGCGTGATTCCAGTTCCGTTTTCAGGAGTCGTAGCCGCTCTTCGGGTTCCGCCATGCGACTGATCTGACAGCGGCGCTCCAAGAGTTTCCGAACCGGGTACAGGCCGACTTCGGTGTGGAGTGGCGAGCCGAGCAACTCGAGGACGACGCCGTCGGACCGCTCCGCCAATGCGATCGCGGCGCGCGCCAAACGGCTCTTGCCGATCCCTGCCTCACCGCGGAACGCCACGGCCCCATCGGTCTGTGTGCCGTCGACGATGCCGTTCCACTGCGCCTCGAGGAAGGCGAGTTCCCGTTCACGACCGATCAGTGGGCCGGCCGGTACGGGAATCACCTCGCGTTCGGCGGTCGGGCGATACGACACGACAGGCTCTTGGACGCCCTTGACGTGCTCGGCTGGACGAACTTCGAACGTGAAGTTCTCACGGACCAGTCGCTCGACGGCCTCAGACACCGCGACCGACCCTGGATCGGCGATGCTGCACATCCTGGCCGCGAGATTGGCGGCGAAGCCGTACACATCGTCTTGCGCCGTGTCGAGGTAAACCAACCCTCGATGCACACCCACCCGCGCGTTGATATCGAAGCCGAACCGCCGTCGCACGCGTGCGCTGAGCCGTCCGACATCGCGGGTGATGTCGAGGCCCGCCTGCACCGCTCGCCAGGCGTCATTCTCGTGGGCAAGGGGGTGGCCGAAGACTGCGAGCAGGCCGTCACCCTTCGTGTTGGCGATGTGACCACCGTACGAATTGACGATGCGGAGTACCTCGTCGCGGTAGCGCCCCACGACGGTGCGGTAGGTTTCCGGCCCGATTCGGGTGGACAGCTCGGTGGAGTCGACGAGGTCGGCAAACAGAATCGTGATCCGCCGAATTTCGCCATGGTCGACCGGCGCAGCCAGTAGCTCCTCCGCGTCGACGTTTGTCTCGTCGACGGCAAGCACCCGACCTGCAAGAGCGTCCGCGGTCGCCCTGTCACCTTGATTGATCGCGCGGATGGCACGATCGAGCAACTCGTCGATCGCCGACCGGTCGCGTCCAGGGTCGGTCACAACCCAATTGTTACTGCCCCACGCAAATATTTCGCGGTTTGCTCATGAAGCGCGCCCTGTGATCTCCGCTACGGCAGGTAGAAGCCACGAATGCGGTGGTAGCGACCGTGTCCAAGCACCATGTTGGCCGCCTGCAGTCCCGAAAGCACCGCCGATTCGATGCATCCCGAGTTCAAACCCGAGTCGGTCCAGTCGCCGGCGAGGACCAGATTGTCGTATCCGCTCTCGTCAGGACGTAAGCGGTATTTGTCACTGCCGGGAACCGACAGCACGTACCGGTCTGACGGGTCGATGTTCACGCTTAGGTACTGCGTCGACAGCGCTGCGCCGTCGCGCCTGCCGTGCGCCCCGGACAGCAGATTCCATGCGAAGCCGTCTTCGGTGACGGCGCCGGGCATGTGCACCCCGACGCGGTGGTCGAGAAATTGCAGCGCCTCGGCCTCTGCCCGCGCTTTGCAGTGCGCGACGTATTCGGCGTTGGCCATGGTGGTCGGCCACTCCGCATCCAAGGCTCCGCAGAAATAGCCGACGGTTTGGGGGCGATCGTCGGCCGGCCAGTCCTCGGCCCACAGGGTCTGCGGCATCGACGAGAAGGTATCGATCGGTGGAATGTAGCCGCTGGTGGTGATGCCGGGCGCCGCCAGGCCGAGGGCCTTGTGGTCGGGACGCAGCCAGATTTGTAGGCCCTGGGTGGCGATGGTGCGCACGTGGGTCACCATCTCCCGCCACTCAGGTCGGTCTTCGACGAGTTCCTGCGCGACGACCTCCACCATGCCGAGGGACACCGCGAGGATGACCCGATCGAAGTCGACTCCGCGGCGAAGCGTCCGCACTTCGGCGTCGTCGCGTACGCCGAAATACGACTCGAGGTCATCGATGCCGTCTCTGGGCTGAATCTGCTCGGCGCGTGGCCAATGCGGGAAGACCGGCAGTCGGTGCACCCGCGTCAGCGGGTCGTACTCGTCCACACCGTCTGCGAGCCAAACCTGGCGCCCCATCGTGATCGCATCGATGTTGTGTCGGTGCGGGTCGAGGTGAAGCGCATCGAGGCGGTGGAAGAACTCGAATTTCACTCCCCGCCGTCGCAGCACTTCGTACATCGGCGCCATCACGACATCGCCCATACCGGCGGTCATTTTCCAGAAGATCGCGCCCTTATAGGTGAAGAACATCAGGCCGACGAGCAGCATCCCCACGCCCGCCGCGAACGTCGGGCGCTCCAACTGGCCGTTCTCATAGCCGAAGACCATGTTGTACATCGCGCGCAGGACGGGGAATTCCAGCACGTCGGGGTGTGCGCCGTGCCGAATCACCCATGCGCCGTAATCCTCGTCGTTGATCGCCCGAAAGCCACGCGGGTCAGTGATCAGGCCGTCGGCCATCACACCTCGGGTGATCGTCAGCACCAGCGATAGCAGGATCCAGATCAGCCGGTGGTCTGTTCGTCGCTCGTAGTCGAGGGTGGCGCGGACGGCTTCGAGCGCGCGGGTCAGGAGGTCGATCTGGGCGTCGTTGGATGGCTGTGGGTCGGCCAGGGCTGCCGAGACTGCCAGAACGGCCCGCCCGACGGCATCGAGAGATCGCTCCTTGGAGGGCATTTCGGCGGAAGTCGACAACGTCAGGCCGGTGTCACCCATCACCCGCAGGGAGTCGGAGAAGTCGAGGATCAATTGCAGGGCGCGTTGCACGAAATGAACCACGTCCAGCTGCTCGGATGGACCGTCGGGTTCGCCGGGCAGCTCGTCGTTTCCGGTGAAGCGGCCGAGCCACAATTGCCATTCACCGTTCCAGCGGTCCGTCGCACCGACGTCGTTGGCGGGGGTGAAAGCCTGATCCCAGGTTCGGATGGGCACCGTAGGATCGGTTCTGGGACGGTCTAATTCGGCATAGCATTCGCGGATCAGGGTGAAGGCGTTCTCATAGGAGCCGATCCATACGTGCAGGCCGTGTTCCTCGATGCGACCGTTTTCACCGCGACTGGACGCACCCTTGCCGCCCAGTCGCCATCCCCGCTGGTACACGGTGATCGACTCGAAGCGGTCCTGCCAGCCAGGCTCGCTGAGTCGCCACGCAGCCGTCAACCCGGCCATGCCACCGCCGAGGATGGCGATCTTTTCTTTTTTGCGGCTCACGGATTATGCGAAATATCTTGGATGGGAACCGGTTTCACAGCGAGACTGACACGTCCACGGAGTCGCGGTCGGGAGGTTGATTGTCGTCGGGGTTCGGGTCGGGGTAGACCGCGTATACCTTGCCTTCATATACGCCGCTCAGCAGATCGGCCGCGTCGACCAGGATGGTGAACTTTGTAGTCTCGACGTCCAAGATCGGCGGATCGAAGCTGATCTTGTGCTTGGGAATCGGTGTGTCGGTCCCATCGCGTTTGAGGTCACCTGGCACCAGTGTGCGTGATTTGCCGTCGCGTGTCGGCGGCGCTTCAAACTCGTCCGAACGCAATGGTTGGACTTCGAATCGGGCCGGGCCGGCCGCCACTGTCTCGATGATCTCCATGCCGCCGGCAATCCCGATGTCGATCAATCGCGTCATCGACTCCAGCCACTTCTTCGGGGTGTAGTCCTTATTCTCCACATGGATCGACGCATCCTGCGCGACCGTTCCCGTTTGGCTGACCATGCGGCGGAACACCGAAGCGATGTATTCGCCCATCGCCAGTACGGTGTCCGGCGGCTTCTCCTCGACGGCGATGCGACCGATGTGTGTCGCGCCGGTGATGCCGATCCCGGCCAACTTCGTCACCGTGTCGATTGCATCCTTCATCTCGTATTCTTCGCCGTCGATCTTCTTCGACTCGGCGAACACGACGGCCGCCGATTCGTCGACTATGCCCTTGGCGGTCTCTGCGACGCGTTTCGTTACGCGCGCCAACGGTGGTTCGGGTTCTGTCATCAGTCGTTTCCACCCTTCCCATTAGCGTCTTCGGCCTGCGGCTGCAGTGCAGCGGCGGCCGCCTCGAAAACCCCGGTTGCGTACTCAGTCATCTCGCGACCGGAATCTGCTCCGAGCTTCACGACGTCATCGAGGCCGAACCCGTCGCCGTCGCTCCATCGAACCGCGAAGTCCGTCCCCAGCCTCTTCGCTCTGTCGATGCCATCCCCCATTTGGACGCGCATTGCTTCGATGATCGCACCGCGCCACCCGTCAATCAGCTCCACGTCTTCTGCCGCTTGCGCAATGCCGGCATCGGAGTGTCCAGCGTTGGCAGGTCGATTCGTTGCCGTGTTGTCAAGGTCGCCAATTATCGGCCGCTCGGTTGACGGCAGGCCGAATGCGACTCTGTCCCCCGGTGGGACCTCGACCCCGTCTTTGAACATCTGGCTCATCGCGTCGCCCCAGCCGAACCCGCAACCCAGGGCGGCGGTTGCCGTCGGGCTCACGCCGCGAATTCGCACTTGCTTGCAGGTACGCAGCTTCACCAGCGAATTCGGATCGCCGGGGGTGATCGGTGTTGCCCAGATGTAGCCGGCATCAACCTCGACGAACTTGCAGTCACCGACCCGGGGATCGTCGTCGAGATCGTAGTTGATGTAGAAGCCTTCACCGCCCGCGCTGATGCCTTTCCAGTAGCGCAGCGCCGTCCGCATTTCCCATTGCGTCTTGTCGCCGCTGACGCTTTCGAGCACGCGCGTCCAGCCTCGCGATAGGTCTGGCTGTCTGTCCGGCTGGTCGGTCATCGACGCGAAGAATCCGCACATCTTTGGCCAGTTGTGCGGATCGATGATCTCCTTGACCTGACTGATCGTGAAGGGCGTGTCCCACGCGGTGGTCAGAATCGTGCAGAACTTTCCCCCGATTTTCCGTAGCGATCCTGAGCAGAACGGCCGGTCCATGGCCTCGGCGTCCAGCACGTTCGAACGAGCGAGGCCGCTGGTGAAATCGCGGTAAGCGTAGCGGTCCCGAAGATCCAGAAGCGCGTTCTGCACGGCTTCCTCGGGGGGGCCGTCGGTCGGCTCGATCCCCGGCATCGATCTGCTGAGATCGCCAGTGACGCTCGGCAGAATGGCCTGCAACGGATCGAGCCCGCTCAATGGCTCGAACCCGGGCATCTCTCGGACGCCTGCGCCCTCTGACTGCATGGCCTTCGTCAAGACAAGCGCCCCGTAGAGCGATCGAGATCTCACCCCTGGATCGGCCATCTCCGATCCGGCTCGAGGTGGCGTGCTGAGATTGTTGACGGCCTCCGAAAGACTGGGAAACGTCACCGGGCCTTCGCGTTCGACGATGTTGCCCGCGTCGTCGCGTGGGAAGAGTTCTTTCTTGCTCAGAAAGTGTTTCAGCTCGCGGTACCAACCCTGCTGACCCACACCGGTGGTGCCCGGCAGAAAACCTTCAACCAACTTCGCCGTTTCGGGGTTCTTGCTGCGGCACACGACTTCGTCGATCGTCCCGAATAGAGCCATTTGCGCTTGAAGTTTCGTTATAAGTTCCGCCATATTGCGCCTCCCGCTCTTCGCGGATCTAGCATATCGAGACAAAGCCAATACGCAGAGCAAACGCAGGAGAGATATCAATGGCCAGTCGGGTGGGGGACGACGACGGCAGCATCGCCGACCTGCCGTGGGCGTCGGTATTCGATCCAGCCGCCAATGCGCGGGCGCTCAGCGCAATTCAGGCTCGTGGCTTTCGCGCAGCGTCGGAAGTCGTCGATCGATTCGTGCGGATCACAGAGAGGGGATTCGGCGCGCCGTTAGGTCCTACAGACGAGGACGCGCCGGCGGGGTTCGAGGCACCTCGGATCCCCGAGATCGGGCGAATAGTCAAGTCTTTGCAGAAGGCGGTCACCCAGCTCGGCGACTCGGCGCGAGGGGCGAAGGAATCCGCAGACCCCGGTCTCGACCTCGTAAACTCCGCGACCACCGGCGAGGCATACCTCGAGGCGGCCGAGTCCGGCCCGACGGTAACGGAGATCTGGCTGCACAATCGCGGGCCGGGGGATCTGGGTAAAGTGCGACTTCGGTGCAGTGATCTGCTGTCCCATGACGGTGCCGTTATCGAATCCTCGGCCATTCACTTCGAGCCGGATGTGGTGCCGATGCCGAGCCGCTGCAGCCGCGGCGTGACCATTGAAATCGATGTGGCGCAGGACCATCCGCCGGGCTGCTATCGGGGTACCTTGCTCGCTGACGGACACGCCGATGTCTGGTTGCCGGTCGTGCTGAACATCCGATCGCACGCGTCGTGACAGACACTGCCGACCGCGCAGACCTGGCGGCGGCGGTCGAGGATCGGCTGCGACGAGTGGGCAGAACCATCCGGACCTCCATGCTCGACGCAATGCCAGACGGCGAACCGGTCCAATGGCTGTACGGACCGATGCGCGAGTACCCGTCGCGGCCCGGCAAGGCGCTGCGACCCGCGTTGTGCATGGCGGCGGGCCGGGTGTTCGGCGGCACTGCCGACGACTTGCTCGGAATCGCGGTCGCTATCGAGCTGCTGCACAACGCCTTTCTCGTGCACGACGATCTCGTCGACGGAAGCGAGATGCGGCGTGGCAGGCCGACTTTGGCGTCGAAATACGGGTTGGCGGCGGCGCTGAACGCCGGCGATGCGCTTGCCGTCGTGGCTGGTCAGGTGCTGCGCCGCGCCACCCGGCGATTCGATCGCGACCTTGCCGACCTGGTGTGGGCGGAGTTCGACACCATGGCGATGCGCACGCTCGAGGGACAGGCGACCGAAGCGGGATGGCTCTTCGACAATATCGAGGATCTGCGGCCCGAGGATTATCTCGAGCTGATCATGCACAAGACGTGTTGGTACACGACAATTCATCCGCTTCGAGTGGGCGCGATGGTGGGTTCCCGAGGAACCGCCGAATTGGCGCCGCTGGTGCGGTTCGGCTTCCATTTCGGTTCGGCATTTCAGATTCGTGATGACATGCTGAATCTCGTCGGTGACGAGCAGACGTATGGAAAGGAAATTCTCGGGGACCTCTACGAAGGCAAGCGCACTTTGCCACTCGTGCACCTGACTGCCAACTCCCGTGGGGCCGACCGCGATCTGGTCCGCGACTACCTGCTTAGAAACCGCGAAGAACGCACGCCCGAACTGGTGCGCACCATACGCGAGCTGATGGATCAGTACGGAAGTATCGAGTTCACAACCGAGTTCGCCGAGGGCATCCTCTCGGTGGCGGAGGACTACTTCGAAGAGGCTTTCGCCGGTGGCCAACCGGGCCAGGATCTGGACTTCCTGCGCTCGTTGGTGCCATATGTATGGGCACGATGGCGCTGACATAGCTGACATAGGGGTGTCGCGACTGCCCCCTATTTGGCAAAACACTTGCTAGCCGCCGCATAATCATGATCGGAGAGGGTGGTTCCGTGGTCAGCGACCTAAGCGTCTCCGAACGGGGGTCCGTTGGGAGCTGCGCCGCGTGCGGACGCGTACTTCGGGCCGCGGCGCGGTATTGCGATGCCTGCGGCTGGGCTGTTGTGCCGATGGCGGTTGGCGAGCACAAGCAGGTCACGGTGTTGTTCGGTGATGTCGTGGGCTCGATGGAGCTTGCAGCGGTATTGGATCCCGAACGGCTTCAGGAGATCATGCACGAGCTCTTCAACAAGTCGGCCGCGATCGTGCAGCGCTATCAGGGAACAGTCGACAAGTTCACAGGTGACGGGCTGATGGCGCTTTTCGGAGCGCCGGTCGCACTCGAGGACCACGCGTTGCGCGCATGCATCGCGGCCTTGGAGATCCAGGAAGCAACGGCTGGGCTCGCAGCTGACGTCCGCCGTCGCGATGATGTCGACCTCAGGATGCGGGTGGGGTTGAACTCGGGTGAGGTAATCACCGGCGAAATCGGCCGCGGCCCAGCCAGTTACACCGCCGTCGGACATCCTGTCGGGATGGCGCAACGGATGGAGGCCGCAGCTCCGCCCGGCGTGGTCTTCTGCACAGACGCGACGGCCCGGCTTGTCGAGGGCGGCGTACGGCTTGGCCCGGCGGAGCAGGTCGAGGTCAAGGGCCAGACTGAACCGGCAGTCGCGCACCGGGTCCTGGCAATCGCCGCCGAGCGGGCCGTGGTTGGGCGCGACGAAGGCCCCATGCTCGGACGCGAAGGGGAACTCGCGAAGCTCCTCGACGTTTTCGGGTCGGGCAATACTTCCCTTGTCAGCGTGGTGGGTGAGCCAGGGATCGGCAAGAGCAGGCTTCTCCGTGAAGTGGCCAATCGGGCCACGCAGATCGACGCCGATGTCGTCATTGCTCAATGTGATGCGCACACCGCGCATGTACCGCTGTGGGCTTTGTCGCGCATGGTGCGCGCGATGTTCGGCATTGGCCGGCTCGAAGCCGCCGCCGCCCGCGCTCAAGTCATCGAGCGCTTGCCGCATTCCATCACAATGGGGTCCGACGAGGCGAGCATTCTCTTCGAGCTGCTGGGTATCGCGCAGTCAGCCAAGGCACCCGTGGAATTGAGTCTGGACGCAAGGCGTCGTCGACTTATCGACACCATGACGGCCGCCACCCAGTTCCGGCCGCAGCCAACGTTGTTCATCCTCGAGGATGTGCACTGGATCGATCCGGCTAGTGAAGTGACGCTCGCCGAGTTCGCCGTCGGCTTGTCGGCCACCCGCTCGACGCTGGTGGCCAGCTATCGGCCCGAGTACCGCGGCCCGCTACGTCAGCTGCGGGATGTGTCAATCACGTTGGGGCCGTTGTCCGATGAAGCGACTGCGGCGGTGGCGAGTCGGCTCATCGGCAGTGATGCGACTGTTCAGGGAATCGCGGACCAGATCGCAGGCGCGGCGGTAGGTAATCCCTTCTTCGTCGAGGAGATGGTGCGCGAGCTCGCCGACCGCGGCGTACTGGCCGGAAGTCGCGGCAGCTACCGCAGGCAAGGCGAAATCAACCAGATCACGGTTCCCGCGACGGTGCAGACCGTTCTCGCGGCGCGCATCGATAGGCTTCCGCCTCAAGCCAAGTCGGTCCTCAACGCCGCAGCCGTGATCGGGTCGACCTTTGATATCGACGTGGTGCGAGCTGTTTTACCGAACACAGACCGTGCGGACCTGGCAGACCTCGTTTCGCTGGAACTTGTCGACCAGATCGAATTCGTGCCGCGGTCGCGATACTGCTTCCGTCACCCGCTGGTCCGGAAGGTCGCCTACGAGACCCAGCTCACCTCGACCCGCGCGGCCACGCATCGCCGCCTCGCGAGTGCGATCCAGGCGGTTGATCCTGCTGCCGTCGAGGACAACGCGGCAATGGTCGCGACACACCTCGAGGCGGCAGGTGATCTCGAGGCGGCGCACGCGTGGCACATGCGCGCGGCTGATCGGCTGAAGACCGTCGACATGGTTGCCGCCCGCACCAGCTGGCAGCGGGCGCGCAGGGTCGCCGACGATCTCCCGAGCGACAAGCCGGGTGTGCTCGCGTTGATGTCAGCCCCACGCGCGATGCTGGCCTGGACCGACTGGCTGGTCGGCGCTGACCCCGACGCCGACACCTGTCAGACGGAGTTGCGAGAGCTCACTGCGAAATCTGGTGATGTTCTTTCGCTCGCGATGGGCATCGCCGGGCGGATGACCGCTCTGTGCACCAACTACGGCAAGCCCGCGGAGGCGGTGGCGTCGGCCGCTGATCTGGCGGCCATGATCGACGACATCGACGCCGATGCGATGCTCAAGGTCGATCTGCTGTTCACCGTCATGTGGGCGCAGTTTCTGGTCTGTGATTACGACTCGCTATTCAGAACCGCCGACCGGATACAGGCCATCGCCGGAACCGAAGTGAACAGCTCGGTCGCTCGGGCGACGGCAGTCAGCGGGACAAGCCGGATCGTCACGGGTGACGCCCAGAGGGGCCAGCGCGAGCTGCGCCTTGGCATCGAGCAGGCCCGCCAGACCGATCCCCTCACGTTCGCAGCGGTGATGACGCTCAAATGCTGTCTGGCCGCCGTCGGCCTCGAAGCACCGACCGCCGCGGCGATGGACGACGCTTACGAAGCCTTGCGGCGAGCAGAGGCGTATGGCGACAACTTCGCGACGGCGTGCGCTCTATGGGCCTGCGGCACAATGCTGTTGCGCCTTGACCCCAGCTCGGAGACGGCGGCTGTTGAACACCTGAAGGCGGCACGCGACGTCATCACCAAACATCGCACGGTCGTCGTGGCGCTCGCTCCGATCGAAGCAGATCTAGCCATCGTGGCTGCAAAGGCAGGTGAGGTCGACGGTGGCATCGACTCGATGCGAGCGGTGATCGGACGCCAGCTGGAGAACTTCGACGTCACATTCATGGGTGTGACTGTTCCCGCGCTGATCCAGCTTCTGGTCGAGCGGGGAAGCGACGAAGACATTGCCGAGGCGGCAGCAGTGGTGCAGGGGCTCGAGTTCCAGGCCGGCCAACTCAACCTGCCCGCGATGCAGTTGTGCGCGGCGTTCTGCAAGACGGTGATAGCCGGTACCGAGGAGAAACGTCTGGCGGCCGAGCGCGAGTATGCCGAGATCGCGGAGAGCATGTCAGCTTGCGGAGATCTCCTGAGGCTGCATCCGAACTGACGGATCTCGGCGGTTTGCCACCGAAACGAACTCGGCGTCGGCGTGCCGTAACGAATTCGTTTGCTCGATTCTTGCCGTGCAAGCCTCCGCTCAGTGGCAGGATGCCTCCGGGGCAGAGCCATAAGGAGCGTTATGCGAGCCACCACCCGATCGTTTGCAAGGTCGACCATCGTCGCGGTTCTTACGGCGATGGCTGCGCTCATCATCGGCGTGACGCAGATGCTCACGACGGCGGTGACCGCGTCGCTCGGGCTCACGGCGGTGCAGGCATTGATCGTCCCCGGCACCGGCACGCCCGACGCTGCGCCGGACTACATCGACAACGTGGTCGACTATTACCTCGTGCCTGAGGGGAAGTGCGCCGACAACACGGTTGCCAATTGCCCGACGACAGGCATCAAGTACTTCGCAACCTTCTGGCCCATTCCACTGCCCGGCGGGGTGGACTGGACGGCGAGAAGTGGAACGTGTCCGTGGCCGACGGAGTGGATCACCTCAATGACGCTTACGACGACGCAGTTGATGACCTGCAACCAGGAGACCGCATAGTCGTCTTCGGCTATTCACAAGGCGCCACGGTGGCGAGCAATTTCAAGCGCGAGCACGCTACCGATTCGTGGGCGCTCAAGGCCCTGACCGACTACTCCTACATCGGTAACCCGCAGAAGCCCAACGGCGGTTTCTTCGAGCGGCTCGCGTTCCTCGGCAACGTGCCGATCCTCGACGCGCAGTTCGGCGACCCTACGCCGACCGATACCTGCACCGATGCAACCGGTGCGCTGCGAACCTGTGCCACCGACTTCGCGCTGCAGTACGACGGAGTCGTCGATTTCCCGCAGTGGCTGGCCAATCCGGTATCTCTCCTGAATGCCGTCGCGGGCTTCCAGTACGTGCACGGCACCTACCTCGCCCCGAACGGCGACGATCCGGTCACCGAGACGCCCTACGGCTACAGCGTCGAGGAGGTGCAGGATGCGGTAAACGCCGCGCAGACCAGCTGCACCGCTGCGACGTACTGCCAGCAAGCGCCCGGCAGTGACACCATCTACGTCGTGCTGCCCGCAAGGTACCTGCCGATCTACCAGCCGTTCATCGACATCGGCGACGCGACCGGCACCTCGGCGCTGATCGTGCCAATCACCGATTTCTTGTCTCCCTTCACCCAGACGCTCATCGAAACCGGTTACAACCGCGAGGATTACAGCAAGCCGACACCGGGGACGCTGCTTCCTCCGTCGAACTTCAACCCGATCAAGGTCGCGGGTGACCTCATCCAGGACATTCCGGAGGGCATCGATATGGCGCTGACACCCGGCCGCACACCGCTTCCGGGGTCTCCGCCGCTGCCGGCCACCGCCAGCACGCTGTCGGACACGAGTGGCACCAACTCTGTCGTCTCCAACACGCAGCCCAAGCTGTTCGACCGCAAGCCGCTGGTTCGACTGGGCCTCATCGCCAAGCCCGGCGAGGGCGTCACGGCGACAGGCTCGAATGGCTCGAGCACGAATCGTCCGCTGCAGAACGCGCTGAAGGATTTCCATCCAGTGCGCGATGTTGTCAAGGCGGTCTCGGGCACGGTCAACAAGGCGCTCGGAAAAGACGACACCTCCTCGGCGGGCGACGACGCCGAGTAGGGCCAAGCGCCGAAACGGAATTCCGGCAGCGAAAGTTCGAGTAGGCACCTGCTGGAATTCCGTTTCGCCCAGGGCGCTCCAAAATTGGTGAAAGGCCCTGCCTCGAGCGCCATTAGGCTGGGCGCCGGGGGAGAATGGTTCGTCAACCGACAACCCGGCTGCAGGTCAGCGGGTACCGCTTTCTGGTGCGCCGGATGGAGCACGCGCTGCTGCGCGGCGACATCCGCATGCTGCACGATCCGATGCGAGCACAGTCGCTTGCGCTGATCGCGGGCTGCATTCTGGCGGTTGTCGTCGTCGCGCTGTGCGCGATCCTGGCCTTTCTGCGACCGAACGCCGGGTTGGGCGATGCCGCGATCGTCATGTCCCGCGACTCGGGTTCGTTGTACGTCCGCGTCGGCGACACCCTGCATCCCGTGGTGAACCTGGCTTCGGCGCACTTGATCACCGGCAGTGCGGCGAAGCCCGAACTCGTCAGCTCAGCCGACGTCGACAAGGCCAAGCGGGGTCCGCTACTGGGCATCCCGGGCGCGCCCGCCGTCATCGCAAAGCCGTTGTCCGACAGAGAATCCGCCTGGACGGTTTGCGACGGTGCGACCACGTCGGTGATCGCAGGCCGGACCGCCCAGCCTGATCCACAGGACCGTCAACCGAACGTCCTTGTCACTCCGCGATCGGAGAGCGCGGCGACGACGTACCTGTTGTACGACGGCTGGCGCGCGGAGGTCGATCTCCGTAGGCCCGGCGTCGTGTGGGCACTGGGTCTCGACGGTGTCGAGCCGCGCCCCGTGTCGAGGGCTCTGCTTGATGCCATTCCCGAAGCGCCGCCCATCGCTCCGCCACATGTTCCCGGCGCGGGTCAGCCGGGCTCGATCAACGGCCTGCGGGTAGGGACAGTGGTGCGGGTGACACGAGTCGACGCCAACGACTACTTCGTCGTGTTGGCCGATGGCGTGCAACGGGTCGGCGAAGTCGCGGCGAACCTGATTCGTGTCATCGACTCACGAGGCAGCCGTGAGGTCGCGTCCGTCTCGCCTGATGCCGTTGGCGACGTACCGGTCGTCGACACCCTGCCCGTGGCGACATTCCCGCGGCGGGCGGGCGCGACCTCCGGGGCGAGCGACGGCGGTGTGCTGTGCGCCCGCTGGCTACCGGACGGATCGAAAAGTGTCCTGTGGATGGGCGATTCACTGCCGACCGACTCTTATCCGATGGATCTGGCGCAGCACGATGGTGAGGGGCCCAACGTTGACAGCGTCGCGTTGCCGTCGGGCCGAAGCGCTTATGTGCGGGCGGCGCCCCTCGCCGGCGATGGCGGTGACGCCGGTCCGCTGTATCTGGTGACGGACGGCGGAGTGCTCTTCGGCCTTCGTGACGAGAACACCGCGAAGCTTCTCGGTTTGCAGGACGAGCCCGTTGCGGCACCATGGCCGGTGCTGTCGTGGTTACCCCGCGGACCCGAATTGAGCAGGGAAGGCGCGCTAGTCGCGCACGACGGTATTTCTCCGCCCCCGTAGTCGGCTGAGTGTGGCTGTCATCGCCACCGCGGCGGCCACCACAGCGACGCACACCCCGGCGCCGCCGAACGCGATTCGTCGCCCGCTGGTATCCGGTTCGGTTTTGCTTTCCGGCGCCGACGCCGGACGCATGCCGTCGTCTCTCGATGCGTCGGTCCGGACGGTCATGTCCGTCCTTGCTGTGCCACCGCTCACCGCGGCAAGCGGGTCGACGACACCGTGACCGACGAACGGATCCCAGCCCGCGGGAGGCCGATGCGCGGTGTCCTGGATCCGCTGCATCACCTGTCGCGCGGTCAGCTGCGGTGATCGTGCCCGCACCAGCGCGGCGATCCCGCTCACCACCGGTGCCGCGTAGCTGGTCCCCACGATCGGCATCGAAATGCCCAGGGCGGGAAGCGAATCGACGAGACCTTCTCCGTCTGCATCCAGCGACACGACTGCCTCACCCGGTGCCGCGACGTCCACCCATGGGCCAGCGAGCGTGAACCGCGACGGTGCGCCCTGGGGATCGACGGAACCCACCGTGAGGACGTAGTCGTCATACCAGGCCGGACTCACAACGACTTTCACCGATTCCCAGTCCGGCTGGCCTGGGTGAGCCAGGTCCATCGGAGGATTCTGATCCGGGCACTGTCCGAGGCCGCCGACGTTTCCCGCTGCCGCGACGACAACGACATTCTTGACGTCGACCGCATAGGCCAACGCTGCGCCAAGGGCACGGTCGTCGAGCGACGCGGCGGCGGCAACGCAGGCGATGGATGACACGTTGATCACCGACGCGCCCATGTCCGCTGCGGTCCGTACGGCCATCGCCAGCGTGTCGACATCGCCGAAGCCGGGGGCCGATCGACCAGCGGGCGCGAACTTCACGCTCGACTGCCTGATGCCGATGATCGTCGCGTCCGGAGCAACACCGCTGAATCCGACACCGCCCGTTGAGTCCTCGGCCGCGCCGACGATTCCCGCAACGATTGTTCCGTGCCCGTCGCAGTCGTCGGTGCCGTCGCCGGTGGAGACATAGTCACCCCCCGGTACGAGATGAGGCAATAGGCGGTGGCGCGCCACACCGGTATCGATGACGGCGACGGTCTGGCCTGCGCCTCGACTGAGTCGCCACACCGCAGGCAGATTGAGACCTGTCAACTGCCCTGCGGTCGCGGTCTGCGCGGTCGGCGAGCCCGGGGTGGAGGCGAGGCACTGCTGCCGCTGCTCGGTGGCCTCAGGCGGAGCGGGCGGTCGCGGTTCAGGTAGCCGCGAGTCATCGACCGATGGTGGGGTGACCGCTTCGGCAATGGGTGACAACCACACGGAGATGGACGTCAGCATGATGACTCCGGCGACCCGCGCCAGCCGACGTGTCATGTCAGGCTCACGCCGCGGACGAAATCGAACACGCCGCCGACCCAACAAGCCAGCGGCACGACCGCCGCGATCGCGGCGTAGTCGACGACTTCGATGCCGCGCCGCGCGGATGGACTCAACCGTGATCCGACATCTGTGCCTGTCAAGAACAGCGCGCCCGCGCCGAGGACGACTGCGACCAGGCAGATCCCGGCGGCGTGCTGCGTCGCCGAGATGGCGGTCAGTGTGAAAGCTGCTGTGGTGCTGACCAATCCCGCGATCAGGATCATTGTGGATCGAACGGCACCCCGCTGCTGGCTAGCCCGCAGGATCAGCGCCACGGACACGACGCCGGTGAATGCGACACACTTCCAAGCGATCTGACCGGGCTGGTCGGCGGCGACCAGCACTGCGCCCGATGCTGCCGACAGTGAGAAGCCGGCCAGAAGTCCCGTCAACGTGTCGTGGGCGCGCTTCGCACGGAATGCGCCAACGGCAGCGGGGACAATCTCATCTTCGCTTGACGCTTCGGCTGCGTTCGGCAGCCGCGGAGACAAGCCCGTCAACAAAATCGACAGTTTGGCCGCGGCACTCAGCATCGCAAGGGATGCGGCTGTCAGAACGGCGCCAACCGTCCGTGTCGGTGCCGGCCAGACGGCCACTATGGCCGCGGCGAGGGCTGCCACCGACGAAAACGTCGTGATCGTGGTGAAGAACGTCGTACCGCGGGCTGTGGCATGAAGCAGCACTGTCGATACCGCCGAGCAGATCGCAGCCGCCAGAAAGAAGTTCGGTGGCGCCGGACCGCCGGGCACCATCAGGAACCCGGCGACCCCGCCGAACACGGCAGCCGTCATGCCAAGAGTCAAAGTCGGCAGCGGCTGCGCATCGATACGGCTCGACAGGATGGCCGAGACGGTGGCCACGACAGCCACTATCGCAGCGATAACCGCGCGGCCGCCGGGCGTTGCGTGGCCGGGCCAGGCCAGTGTCGTCGCGCCGAACCCTGCAGACCACAAGCACGAAAGTGCACCGATCCGACGCGGCCAACCGCTGTCTCGATCAACCGAAGCTGATGCGTCGACGACATACCCGCTCACGTCATTGAAGCTGCGTTCGGGTACCGGGGCCTCGGTGGTCAGCAGGAGAACATCGCCATCACGAATACCGTTCTCGTGCAATGTCATCGATTCGTCGAGCGAAGAGCCATCGAGTCTCGACAATCTCCATCGCTCGGCGCAATCCTTACCCGCTGCCTCGGGCTGCGCACCGACCAGAACGACGATGTCGGGAAGCATCTCGCCGAGTTCCAAGCGAGCGGGCAGGGCTACGTCCACTGCGGCCGTCAGGCCCAGTTGATGCGTCCGGACCGTCAGCCGACACAGATCTACAACCGTCATGTCACCCCCCGCGGATCACCGTAACCGCGTACACACCTGGTGAACGGCGGCGATTTTCGTCCTGTGGATCGGGAACGAGACCGCGTGTCGCCGCGTCTATCTCCCGATGGAGTTCTTGATCGAGCCGCGTCTGGCGATACCGCCGACAGCAGGGGGCGAGCTCGTCGTGAAGGCGCCCCCGAACGTGCCGCGAGACGTGCCGGGCAATCTGCTCGCCAAGTTGATGCCCGTGGCAATGGTCGTCGCCACCGTGGGCATGATGGCCTTCTACTTCACGTCGGGCGCTTCGGCGATGCGGAACCCGATGTTCATGTTCTTCCCGGTGATGATGTCGGTCTCGCTTCTCGGGACGATGGTTTCGGGGGCCCGCGGCGGAAACCGGTCCGCGGACGTCAATCAAGACCGCCGCGATTATCTTCGCTATCTCGCGTCGTTGGATTCGAAGATCGTCAACACGATTCAGGACCAACGGCTTTCACTCTCATGGAGCCACCCACACCCTGACGTGCTGTGGACGTTGGTTGGCGGCAGGCGCATGTGGGAGCGCAGGTCCGACGACGCCGACTTCGGACATGCTCGGATCGGATCGGGGCCTCGGCGCCTGGCCACCCCACTGGTCATGCCAGAGCTCGGGTCGGTGGAAGAGCTCGACCCTGTCACGTCGATGGAAGTGGGTCGGCTGATCCGCCATCGGTCGACGGTGCCGGATCTACCGGTTTGGCTTGCTCTCACGGCATTTCCGGTGATCACCGTCAGCGGCGACACGTCGGCCGCCAGGAGCCTGCTTCGCGCAGTGATCTGTCAGATGGCGGTGATGCACAGCCCGCAGGATCTGCGGATTGCCGCTGCCGTCGATCCGCTGGCGCAAGGAGACTGGGATTGGCTGAAATGGCTTCCGCACCATCAGCATCCGTATGCCGTCGACGACCGTGGCCCGGCCCGCTTGACGCACTGCAGTCTTTCGGCTGCCGAGGCCGCACTAGCGGACTGCCAGGCCACCCATGCGTTGCTTGTGATCGATGGCGGTCTGATCACCGGTACCGAGGGGCCTTTCACCGCTCGTGGTCTGGCCGACGTGACAATCCTCGAGGTCGGCGCGGCGTGCGACGACGTCGCCGACCTACGCCTGGTCTTGCGCGGTGATGAGCTGGTGGCGCGGCGTGAGGGGGGCGAGGAGGTGCTCGCACGCCCCGACACGTTGACGGCGGGACAGGCCGTCGCCTGCGCCAGGCGAATGTCCCCGTTTCAGCCCGCAGCCACCACGACCGGTGGGTCGGTGCGCATCTCAGGGTCTGTCGGGTGGGCCGATTTGATGGGCATCGCCGATATCGGCTCGGTCGACCCCATCGTGCTGTGGCGTGCTCGTGGCCCCGAACAGATCCTGCGCGTTCCCATCGGCGTATCGGACGATGGCGGGCCGATCGAGCTCGACATCAAGGAGGCCGCCGCGAATGGCATGGGGCCACACGGCCTCTGCATCGGCGCAACGGGTTCGGGCAAGTCGGAGTTCCTCCGCACGTTGACCCTCGGCATGATCACCGCACATCCGCCAGAGCTCCTGAACCTCGTGCTCGTCGACTTCAAGGGCGGTGCCACCTTCCTGGGGTTCGAGCGCGCACCTCACGTGGCAGCGGTGATCACCAACCTCGCCGACGAGGCCCACCTGGTCGCCCGGATGAAGGATGCATTGGCCGGTGAGATGAACAGGCGCCAGGAGCTCCTGAGGGCGACGGGAAACTTCGCCAACATCACGGAGTACGACCGGGCACGCAACCGCCGTCCCGGACTGGCCCCGTTGCCCGCGCTATTCATCGTCGTCGACGAATTCTCCGAACTGCTCAGTCAGCACCCCGACTTCATCGACTTGTTCATCGCGATCGGACGGCTCGGGCGGTCGCTCGGCATACACCTCCTGCTCGCCAGTCAACGAGTAGACGAGGGCAGGCTGCGCGGGTTGGAGTCGCACTTGTCGTATCGAGTGTGTCTGAAAACCTTCTCGGCGGGTGAATCCCGTTCGGTTCTAGGGGTTCCCGACGCCTACCACCTGCCGAGTACACCGGGTGCGGCATATGTGAAGACCGGCTCGGGTGATCCGCTGCGTATCCAAACGGCCTTCGTCTCGGGGCCGTATGACGGCCATCCACCTCGTTCTACCGGTTCGGCCGCGCCCGCCCCGGGGTTGTTCACGGCGGCGCCTGCGGGCCGCGTTGTATCCGGTGGCGGGCGGCGGACCGACGGTTTGCCCGCTTCGTCCCCGACCGTGCTCGACACCGTTCTCGACCGACTCGAGGGCCGCGGGTCGCCCGCCCACCGAGTGTGGCTGCCGCCGCTCGCGGAGTCGCCCAACCTCGATGACCTGCTGCAGCGGGCGTCGGCCCTGACCCCACTCACTGTGCCGATCGGCCTGGTGGACTCCCCCTTCGAGCAGCGCAGGGACCTGTTGACCGCTCGACTGGCCGGTGCGGCGGGCAACGTCGCCGTGGTGGGTGGACCGCGGTCGGGCAAGTCGACGGCGTTGCAAACACTGATCCTGGCACTGGCCGAAATGCATGACCCCCGACAGGTGCAGGTCTACTGTCTGGACTTCGGCGGGGGCGCGCTGTCATCGCTGCGAGAGCTCCCGCACATCGGGTCGCTGGCAGGCAGACGCGATGTCGACCTGATCAGGCGGACGGTCGTGCAGCTGGAGTCGCTGCTGCGAGCGAGGGAGGCGCGGCGTAGTACGCCCGATGTGACGTCCGCAGGTGACGCGTACGGCCACGTGTTTCTCGTCATCGATGGCTGGGCCGCCATCCGTCAGGAGTTCGACGCGCTCGAGGCGTCGATCACCACGCTTGCCGCCCAAGGCCTTTCGTACGGCATACATGTCGTCGTCTCGGCGTCGCGGTGGGCCGAGATACGGCCGGCGCTGAAGGATCAGATCGGCACCCGTATCGAATTGCGGTTGGGTGATCCGGCGGAATCCGAGATGGACCGCAAGCGCGCCCGGCAGCTGGCCCAGAGCCCTCCCGGTCGCGGCATCACCCGCGACGGCCGCGAGCTTGTCATCGCCCTGCCCCGTTTCGATGCCGCAGCCGCCGCCAGGTTGAGAACGCAACACGGCGGGCATGCCGCACCGCCCATTGAGGTGCTACCGGCTCGGGTGGAACACGACGCAGTGATCGCTCGATCACCCGCGTCGCGTCCGCCGATGCAGATCGTGCTGGGCATCAGCGAGGCTGAATTGGCGCCGATCGCAGTCGATTTCGCCGCGGAGCCACATCTCGTCATCATCGGGCAGGGCGAGTGCGGTAAGACGGCCGCGCTGCGGACTCTCTGCCGCGAGATCATGCGGACGAACCCGGCCGAGTCGGCTCAACTGTTCATCGTCGACTTTCGCCGGACTCTGCTCGGTGTCGTCGAGACGGACCATCTCGCCGGGTATTCACCGTCTGCGGCGGCGCTGACGCCGCAGTTGTCTGACCTACTGGAAATGCTGCAAGCGCGGATGCCGGGCGCCGACGTCGACCAGAAGCAACTGCGGACACGCTCATGGTGGTCAGGCCCGGAGATCTACGTCGTCGTCGACGACTACGACCTGGTGGCCCCGCCGAACGGCACCAATCCGCTTGTGCCGCTGGTCGACTTGCTGCCACACGCAAAGGATCTCGGTCTGCATGTCGTGGTGGCTCGGCGCTCCGGCGGCGCCGCACGAGGAATGTTCGACCCTGTTTTGGGCCGGCTGCGCGACCTCGGATGTATGGGCTTGATGATGAGCGCAAGCCCGGACGAGGGTGTGCTGTTGGGCGCGGTTCGACCGTCGCAACTGCCGCCAGGCAGGGGAACGCTTCTCAGCCGCGCGCGACCGGATCAGCTCATCCAGATCGCATGGAGCGAACCGGCGTGAGGGAATGCGTCGTCGAGGTGGGACCGGCGACGGTTCGCGGCCCGTGTGGCGCAGCCCGGAATCTGGTCTCGACGGCGCTGGAGTGCATCGACGACGAGATCGCGGTTCTCGATGAGCAGCCCGTCGCGGTGGCCGCCGTATGGCGTCAGGTGTTCCACGCGGTGCTGCCCGAGCGCGTCGAGACCACTGTGCTGGTCTGTCCGACATGGTGGCCCTCGCCACGCGTCGATCGCGTACGACAAGCCGCAGCGGCGCGGTCGACGAAAGTCGTTGTACGACAACGCGCTGACGTGCTTTCCGGTGATGTCGCCGACATCTCGACGGTCGTTGAGATCGCACCGGAGTTCGTTGTTGTCTCGCGGGACGGCGGCGTAGTCACTGCCGAGCCCCGCCTTGGCGAGTCTGCCGCCATCGCCAGATCACTGGCGGGTGGCATCGGCTCGGCGACCACGGTGTTGGTGGACCCACCGGTCGGTGTTGCCGGTGCGGTCGAGCTCGCCCGTGCCATCGCCGCGCATCTGAGTTCCGAACACTTTGCGGTGACGACGGTTCACCAGGACCGGGTACTGGCCGCCGTTCGAGGCCGGCGGCCGCCCCCTGCGAATTCTCCGCGACCTCGGCGGAGCGAACGACGGGTCGCGGCGCCTGCCGCCGCCGTCGTCTCGGCGGCACTGCTCAGCGTCGGCCTCAGCCTCAGCCCGGTCACCGATGAACCCGACCGAACGTCGACTCCGATGACTCTTCTGGTCGAAGGCAGGGTCGCGCTGAAGGTTCCAGCGCTGTGGACGGTGCGGCGCATCACGTCGGGGCCGGGCTCTGCCCGGGTGCAGGTGACGGCGCCGGATGACTCGACAGGCGTGCTGATGACCCAGTCGCAGGTGCGTAAGGGTGAGACGTTGACCGCGACGTCGGCGACGTTGCGCAGCGCTCTCGACGACCAGCAACCCGGCATATTCAGCCAATTCGATCCCGACGATCGTCGCGCGGGTCGACCCGCGGCCACATACCGGGAAGTCCGCGACGGCCGCCAGATCGACTGGGCGGTGTTCGTCGACGACACCGTGCGAATCGGCATCGGCTGCCAGAGTGCGCCGGGAAGCGAACACGCCGTCCGCGACGTCTGCGAGGAAGCCATCCGGTCCGCGCACGCACTCCTGTGATCCGAGGGAACCAAACACGTTCGCACGACGTCGAAAACATGACTCAATCGACAAACACCTGGAGAGGACCTGATGACGACACCCTCGGGCGGATCGCTCAATACCGACTTCGATCTGATGACTGCCGTCGCAGGCAAGATCGACGTCCGCAACGACGAAATCCGGGCCATGCTCCAGTCATTCATCGGGCAGATGACCAACGTGCCACCGTCGGTCTGGGGAGGTGTCGCGGCAACACGGTTCAGGGATGTCGTGGACCGGTGGAACGCCGAGTCGGCAAAGCTTCACGTCGCCCTGCAGGGCATCGCCGAAACCATGCGTATCAACGAGAGAGCCCTGCGCGAGGCGGCCGAGAGTCATTCGCATCAAATCGATGCCGTCGGCACCAACATCTGAGGAGACTGACCATGGAACCTGTTCTCTCGTACAACTTCGACGAGATCGAGTACACCGTCCGGCAGGAGATTCACACCACCTCGGCCCGACTCAATGCGGCGCTCGATGACCTGCGGGCGCAGATCGCCCCGCTGCAGGAGGTCTGGACTCGGGAGGCCGCGGAGGCTTATCGGCTCGAGCAGGCCAAGTGGGACCAGGCGGCGGGTGCTCTCAACGAGATTCTGTTCAGCCTCGGCAATGCGGTCCGCGACGGCGCGGACGACGTCGCGACCACCGATCGCAGCGCGGCCAGCGCATGGGGGGCGTGACGCAGGCACAGACCACTGTGCGGTCCCGTCGGGAGGGGAGCCCAGGAATCCGCCAGGGATAGTTCACGCCACCGTGGACGGGTACGTGACGTCCACGATGGCGTGACTCTTTTGCTGGTCCCGTTGGGAGGGGAGCCGAAGTATCCGTTTGCTGATAGTCCATAGCCCACCCGGCCCTGATCGGCCCCGTCTCCGTCGCTCCCAGCGCAATCACGACGCCATCAATGCGGGATATGAAATATGGCACTGCTGCCATGACTGCTTTGGTGGTTGCACCACCCTGGCTACAGGACGACTGGCGACCCCGGATTTCGCCAGCTACTCGAGGACGAATGTGACCAGCATGTTGACGCGGTAGGCAACAATCTTCCCGTTCTCCACGTCCACCGACTGCTCCTTGATCCAGGCCGACTTGACGCCACGCAGCGTCTCGTTGGCCTTAGCGAGGCCGGTCTTCGCGGCGTCTTCGAAACTGGTGTCGGACCTGGCGCTGATCTCGGTGACGCGAGCGACGGTGCCTGACACGATGACCTCCCAGAGTCGATGTTGGATCGAACGATCCCAGTTAACTCGGGCGCGACAGAAGCAAGTAGGGAAGATGTGCCCCCGCGCCGGAGGACCTTTGGCCCCTCATTTCAACACCCACGAGGGTTTACCGTGCGCGACATGGACATGCCGATAGAGTCACTTCACAGACGAGACCCCGACCATCCATGCCCGGTCTGCGGCGGCGATACCGAACTCGTTTCAGAGACTCTCACGTCATGGGACGACGCCGGTATCAAGCATCAGGTGGAGGTTACGTCGCCACGGCGGCGGTGTGCGGATCTGGATTGCAAAGGCCACGCCGACGGGCTGCATGAGCCTGCCGAGCACTAGCCGCTGCGCGTATAAGGTCTGACAGCCGCTAATGCGGGAAGTAGCACACTTAAAGCTGTTGCGTTCGAACGGTAGCCCACGGGACCGCACAGTTCTGCGCGGGATATGAGGAGGCCAAAGTCCCTGCTCGCAGGCGCCGACTTTGAGCTATGGTGGCGGCCACGCGCATGGGGTCCGCGTGCGGAAAGTGTATTCACCGATGGTTACTTCGAGGTCCCGGGGCGGCAGGGCTACGGCTCGGCTGTCGAATCTGCGCGCTCTTCATGAGCTCTTCGTGGCGGGTCAGGTGGATGACACGTACCTGGACTCCACCCCGCTGCGCCCCGTCGTCGCCGCGAGCTGGCGGCGCAGCCGGGCCACGGGCGTCGACCCCGACATCGGTGCAGCCCACGCCGCGTCCATCTCCGTCGCGCTCGACGACATGCGCGCTGCCCACCCGTTGGCGTCGGCGCTTCCCATCATCCGTCGACTGCTGATCGAGGACGCCTCCGACGCCGGTGTGGTGGTCGCCGTGACCGCGGCGGACGGCACGCTGCTGTGGGTCGAGGGCGACCCGGTAGCGCGCCGCAAAGCCGAGGCGATGAACTTCGTGCCCGGCGCCGACTGGAGTGAGCGCGGCGCAGGAACCAACGCGCCGGGCACGGCGCTGGCGCTCGACACCGAGCTGCAGATCCGCGGCTCCGAGCACTTCTCCCGCATCGTTCAGCCGTGGAGCTGTACCGCGGCGCCCGTGCACGACCCCATCTCCGGCGCGCTCATCGGCGCGATCGACCTCACCGGCGGGTCCGACGTCGCCTCACCCCAGACGCTCGCCCTTCTCCGCGCGACCGGCGTGGCGATCGAAAACCATTTGGCGCTGCTGCACCTGCGTCAGCCCGCGGCCACCGAACCGACCGGCGGTGCGCGGCTGACCGTTCTCGGTGCCGACCGCGCGCAGTGGCGGGCGACCGACGCCGACGGCAGCAGCCAATCGACCACGGTGACCGGCAGGCACGCCGACATCCTGGTACTGCTCAGCCGCCACCCCGAAGGCCTGTCGGCCGATCACCTGGCGATGCTGCTCGACGACAACGATCTCGACACGGTGACGGTCCGCGCGGAGGTGTCACGGCTGCGCCGGGTCATCGGACCCGAGTTCGTCGCGTCCCGCCCGTACCGGCTGCTGACACCGATCCGCACCGACATGGACGAAGTCGTCGACGCGCTCGAATCCGGCGACGTGGACAGCGCGGTCCGCCGATACACCGGTGCACTGCTTCCCCAGTCGGTGTCGCCGGGCGTCGCGCGGCTGCGCACCGAACTCAGCGCGAGCATCCGAGGAGCGGTCCTCGCCGCGGGCGACCTTCGGCTGCTTCGCCGCTGGCTCGAGTCGCCCGAAGGCCGCGACGACCGGCACGGCTGGCGGATCCTGTACGACAGGACCGCGCCGGATTCGGTGATGCGTGCGCAGGCCAGAGGCCATTTGGCCGGCCTGGATTTCGATCTGGCCTGAGTGGGCCCGCTGAGGTTGCAACCTCGTGCAACCGTGCTGCAACGGTCCGAAACCTACCTTTAGTGACGTCCGACACATAGGCCCGTCGTGAAGGCGGACGGAGCCGCCGCGGCGGCGACATGAGGCAGGAGAAAGCCATGGCTGTATACGCCCGACCGGGGGCAGAGGGCTCGTTGATGTCCTTTGCCGCCCGATACGAGAACTACATCGGCGGGGAGTGGGTCGCACCGAACGCCGGCCGCTACTTCGAGAACCTCAGCCCCGTCACGGGTCAGCCGTTCTGCGAGGTGCCCCGCTCCGACGAGACCGACGTCGAGAAGGCGTTGGACGCCGCGCACGCGGCAGCGCCGGCATGGGGCAAGACCGCTGCGGCCGAGCGGGCCGGGATTCTCAACAAGATCGCCGACCGCATCGAGGCCAACCTCGAGTCGCTGGCGCTTGCCGAGGCGTGGGACAACGGCAAGCCGATCCGCGAGACCCTCAATGCCGACCTGCCGTTGGCGGTCGACCATTTCCGGTATTTCGCGGGTGCGATCCGCGCGCAGGAGGGGTCGCTGAGCCAGATCGACGAGGACACCGTCGCCTACCACTTCCACGAGCCGCTGGGCGTGGTGGGCCAGATCATCCCGTGGAACTTCCCGATCCTGATGGCCACCTGGAAGCTCGCACCCGCGCTGGCCGCGGGCAATGCCGTGGTGCTCAAGCCCGCCGAGCAGACACCGGCGTCGATCCTGTACCTGATGTCGCTCATCGGTGACCTGCTGCCCGCCGGGGTGCTCAACGTGGTCAACGGCTTTGGGGTCGAGGCGGGTAAGCCGCTGGCGTCGAGCAACCGGATCGCCAAGATCGCGTTCACCGGGGAGACGACGACGGGTCGGCTGATCATGCAGTACGCCAGCCAGAACCTGATCCCGGTCACGCTGGAGCTGGGCGGCAAGAGCCCCAACATCTTCTTCTCCGATGTGATGGCCGCGGGCGACGACTTCCAGGACAAGGCGTTGGAGGGGTTCACGATGTTCGCGCTGAACCAGGGCGAGGTGTGCACCTGCCCGTCGCGCAGCCTGATCCAGGCCGACATCTACGACGAGTTCCTGGAGCTGGCCGCCATCCGCACCAAGGCCGTTCGCCAAGGCGACCCGCTCGACACCACCACGATGATCGGCGCCGCAGGCGTCCAACGACCAGCTCGAAAAGATCCTCTCCTACATCGAGATCGGCAAGAGCGAGGGCGCCAAGCTGATCACCGGCGGCGAACGCGCCGAGCTGGGTGGAGATCTGAACACCGGATACTACGTCGCAGCCAACGATTTTCGCCGGTGACCAACAAGATGCGCATCTTCCAGGAGGAGATCTTCGGCCCGGTCGTGGCGGTGACGTCGTTCAAGGACTACGACGACGCCATCTCCATCGCCAACAACACGCTGTACGGGTTGGGTGCAGGGGTGTGGAGCCGCGACGGCAACACCGCCTACCGGGCCGGCCGCGACATCAAGGCCGGGCGGGTGTGGACGAACTGCTACCACGTCTACCCGGCGCATGCGGCGTTCGGCGGCTACAAGCAGTCGGGCATCGGCCGCGAGAACCACAAGATGATGCTCGACCACTACCAGCAGACCAAGAACCTGCTGGTGTCCTACAGCAACAAGGCCCAAGGCTTTTTCTGATCCACGACCAAAGACCCTGCTGACAAACCACTTTCACGAATGGAGTATTGACATGACACAGACACTCGGCGCGCCACGCGCCTCCGACACCACGGAAACCATGCGCGCGGCCGTCGTCACCGAATTCGGTCAACCACTACAGGTCGAAGAACTCGGCCTGCCGACACCGGGCCACGGTGAAGCGCTGGTGAAGCTGGAGACCTCCGGCGTCTGCCACACCGATCTGCATGCCGCACACGGAGATTGGCCCGTCAAGCCGCAACCGCCGTTCATTCCCGGTCACGAGGGCTACGGCACCGTCGTCGCGCTCGGCGACGGCGTGCACGACCTCAAGGTCGGCGACAAGGTCGGCAATGCATGGCTGTGGTCGGCGTGCGGCACGTGCGAGTACTGCCGCACCGGTTGGGAAACGCTATGCGAGAGCCAGCAGAACGGCGGCTACTCCGTCAACGGCAGCTTCGGCAGCTACATGCTCGTCAACGCCGCCTACGCGGCGCGCATCCCCGACAACGTCGACCCGCTCGAGGTTGCGCCCATCCTGTGCGCGGGCGTCACCGTCTACAAGGGCCTCAAGGTGACCGACACGCGGCCCGGCCAGTGGGTGGCGATCTCCGGAATCGGCGGCCTCGGACACATCGCCGTGCAGTACGCGCGCGCCATGGGGCTGCGGGTGGTGGCCGTCGACATCGACGACTCCAAACTCGCCCTTGCCAAGCAACTCGGCGCCGAGGTGACCGTCAACGCCAAGACCACCGACGTCGTCGAGGCCGTACAGAAGGCCACCGGAGGCGTGCACGGCGTGCTCGTCACGGCGGTGCATCCGCAGGCGTTCGGACAGGCCATCGGCCTGACCCGGCGCGGCGGCACCATCGTCTTCAACGGACTGCCGCCAGGGGATTTCCCCGCGCCGATCTTCGACATCGTGCTGAAGGGCCTGACGATCCGCGGTTCGATCGTCGGCACCCGGCAGGACATGGCCGAGGCGCTGGACTTCTACGCCCGCGGATTGATCCACCCGACCGTGCAGAGCGCCGGTTTGGACGACATCAACGAGGTGTTCGACAAGATGGAGCGCGGGCAGATCGACGGCCGCATCGTCATCGACTACCGCTGACGCAGGCGCAGGGCCCCGGACCGCATCGGCGGCCGGGGCTTTGCGCATTTTGACCTGCGACGACGGCCCCCGGTATGCTGCTCGGTTGGCATGCGGTACGCCTTCGGGCACGCGGTCTCGGGTCAATGTCGGTCGCCGAGATCACGCCGGGCCGCAGACGCCTGACCGGCACCCGGGTCATACCGGGATCCGAAACCCGAGAGGGCCAAAAGATAGGAAAGCGCTGTGCCTACGTACACGCCGAAGGCGGGTGACACCACGCGCACGTGGTACGTCATCGACGCCACGGATGTGGTGCTCGGCCGGCTCGCTGTCGCGGCAGCCAATCTGCTGCGTGGCAAGCACAAGCCGACATTCACGCCGAATGTCGACGGTGGCGACTTCGTCATCGTCATCAACGCCGACAAGGTCGCCATCGGTGGCGACAAGCTGCAGAAGAAGTTCACCTATCGTCACTCGGGTTTCCCAGGTGGTCTCCACAGGCGTTCGCTCGGCACCGAGATGCAGCGCCATCCCGACCGTGTGGTCGAGAAGGCGATCGTCGGCATGCTCCCGCACAACAAGCTCAGCCGTCAGATTCAGAAGAAGCTGAAGGTCTACGCCGGGCCGGAGCATCCGCACACTGCCCAGAAGCCGGAGCCGTTCGAGATCAAGCAGGTGAGCCAGTGACCGAGACAAACGACACGACCGAAACCACCGAAGCCCCCGAGGTCGAGGCTCCAGAGGCCGCAGAGGCCACCGAAGCCCCCGAGGCCGCAGAGGCCACTGAGGCCACTGAGGCCACCGAAGCCCCTGATGCCGAGGCTCCCGAGGTGGTGGCCGAGACGGAAACTGAGGCGCCGCCCGCGCGTGAGCCGCGCGAACCCGTCGTCATCGACCGCCCCATCCAGACCGTCGGCCGCCGCAAGGAGGCCGTGGTACGGGTGCGTCTGGTGCCCGGCACCGGCCAGTTCCATCTGGACGGGCGAACCCTCGAGGCCTACTTCCCGAACAAGGTCCATCAGCAGCTGATCAAGGCTCCGCTGGTGACCGTGGACCGGGTCGACAGCTTCGATATCCACGCCCACCTCGATGGTGGCGGCCCGTCCGGGCAGGCCGGGGCGCTGCGCCTGGCGATCGCCCGTGCGCTGATCGTGGTGCAGCCCGAGGACCGGCCCGCGCTGAAGAAGGCCGGCTTCCTGACCCGCGACCCGCGCGCCATCGAGCGCAAGAAGTACGGACTCAAGAAGGCCCGCAAGGCGCCTCAGTACTCCAAGCGCTGATCTGTTCTGCCTCACCGCCCGGTATGCCTACTGCATGCCGGGCGGTGTGCGTCAGCGGCCGAGGAAGTTGCCGAGGATTCCGGCGGCGGCAGACCCTGCGCTGCCTGCCTGCTGCCCGCCGCCGGTGCCGCTGACGAACGAGCCGGGCACCTCTTCCGACGGCTGCACGACGACGAAGCCCTGGCCACTGAACGACATCGTGAACGCCTCGCCGGTGGAGCGCCCGATCAGCGTGCCGAGGCCGAACTGGTCGGCGCGGTGGAACCCCGTCTGCAACGAGGCCGACCAGCAGACCGCGGCCTGCGGGTCGGCATAGGTCGGCTGGTCGACCTGCAGCACCACCGGGGTGCCCTTTGTGGTGATCGCGATGCGGCCCTGGCCGGAGAACACACAGTTGAACAAGCCCGCGTTCGACAGCATCCCCGCGCCCTGCACGCGACGGACGTCGTAGGACAGCGTCGGCTCGAACGCGAGGACGTTCTTTCCGTTGATGGTCAGCCCGTCGTGCTGGCCCTCGAGGTCGATGAGGTGAATGTCGGAGGCCAGGTCGGCGAGGAACATGTCACCGGCGCCGGTGCACTTCATCATCGGGACGCCTTCACCGGTCAGGTGCTGCTTGACGAACTGGCCGACACCGCTGGCACCCAGCCCCTGGAACTGGATGTTGCCCTGGTAGGCCACCATGGCGCCCTGCCGGACCATCATCTCGCCGTTGAGCGCGATCTTGAGCATCTTGCCGTTCTGCAGCTTCATGCCCGGCTGTGCGGTCTGGGCTTCGGCATTCTGCGGGGAAAACAGGTCGCTGCGCATGGTGATCCTTTCGACGTTGGCGACGTTATCGACCGTCGTCGAGCAAATAAATAGGGTGTTTCCCTATCGCAGCCAGGGGTCTCGGTGGGGAAACGATTCGGCGGCGGCACGAGTGCTGACGTCGGCGGTTGTGTCATCGGGGGTCATCTATGAGAAATTTGTCCGATGGGTCGACTGTTCGGCACCGACGGAGTCCGCGGAGTCGCCAATGGCAATCTGACCGCTGAGCTGGCACTTGCGCTGGGCTCGGCGGCAGCCCGTCGACTCGGAAACTCCTCGCAGGCCAGTCGCCGGGTCGCCGTGGTCGGCCGCGATCCACGGGCCAGCGGCGAGATGCTGGAGGCCGCCGTCATCGCCGGGCTGACCAGTGAGGGCGTCGACGCGCTGCGCGTCGGTGTGCTGCCGACGCCCGCGGTCGCCTACCTGACCCATGCCTACGACGCCGAGTTCGGCGTGATGATCTCGGCTTCGCACAACCCGATGCCCGACAACGGCATCAAGATCTTCGGCGCGGGCGGACAGAAGCTCGACGACGCCACCGAGGACCGTATCGAGGAACTTGTCGCGTCGGGGCCGGGCGAGCGCCCGGTCGGTGCCGCCATCGGCCGCGTCGTCGACGCAGACGACGCGCTGGACCGATACCTGCGCCACGTCGGCAAGGCGCTCACCACCCGCCTCGACGAGCTGACCGTCGTCGTCGACTGCGCACACGGCGCCGCGTCGGCCGCCGCGCCACGGGCGTACCGGGCCGCAGGCGCCAACGTCATCGCGATCAATGCCGAACCCGACGGGCTGAACATCAACGACGGCTGCGGATCCACGCACATGGAGACGCTGCAGCGGGCGGTGGTGTCCCACGGCGCCGATCTCGGCCTGGCCCACGACGGCGACGCCGACCGCTGCCTGGCCGTCGACGCCGAGGGCAGGATCATCGACGGCGACGCCATCATGGTGGTGCTGGCGTTGGCGATGCGGGACGCGGGTGAGCTGGCGTCCAACACCCTCGTGACGACCGTGATGAGCAATCTCGGGCTGCACATGGCGATGCGCTCCGCGGGCATCGAGGTGCGCACCACCGGCGTCGGCGACCGCTACGTGCTCGAGGAGATGCGCGCAGGGGAGTACTCGCTCGGCGGCGAACAGTCCGGCCACATCGTGATGCCCGCGCTCGGCACCACCGGCGACGGGATCGTCACCGGGCTGCGGCTGATGTCGAGGATGGCGCAGACGCGCACACCGCTGGCCGCGCTGGCGTCGCCAATGCAGCAGCTGCCCCAGGTGCTGATCAACGTCGAGGTCGACGACAAGGCCACCGTGGCCGACGCGCCCTCGGTGCGCTCCGCGGTGGCCGCAGCCGAAGCCGAGCTGGGCGACACGGGCCGAATCCTGTTGCGGCCCTCCGGAACCGAGCAGATGGTACGGGTGATGGTGGAAGCGGCAGACGAAGACACCGCGCGCCAGCTGGCGATCCGTGTCGCCGAGTCGGTCAGCGAACAGCGCTGAATCGGGTGGAACCGCCACGGTTTCGCCGACGTCGTAGCCAGTGTGGGAGAACCTGACACCGCACGTGTCGATGTTGCGGCGGTCCTCGACGCTGCGCGCCAGTACGACACGGCCTCCGACATCGTCGACGCCGCCGTCCGAACTCATCTGACCGGCCTGCGGTTCGACGGGGCCGTCGCGGGCCGCGTGCACGCCGCGCAGGGTGATGCTCTGCGCCTTGCGATCGACGACCTGGTGCAGCGACTGCACCAATGGGCGCGGGCCGCAACGGAGATCGCCACCGAACTGCGGTCGTGCGCGGATCGCTACGTCGACGTCGATGCCCGCGGCGGCCGGCGGATCGGCTGACCGTGGCCGAACCGCTCGAAGTCGCCGCGAAACTGGCCGAAGGACGTCCCGCCGTCGACACCATCGGCGGCTATGTGTGGGCGTGCCATCTGCTCGGCTACCAGAATCCGGATCTCACCCTGCACGCCGCACAGGTGCGAGACTGGTACGACAGTGAAGACGGGCTCGACCTGCATGCGCTCGAGGCGGATCGGGCGGCCCTCGACGCGGCCGCGACGGCGACGGACAGTGCACTTCGGCTGCAGGAGCAGCAGCTCGGAGTGCTGGCAGGGGCGTGGCAGGGCCGCGCAGGCGACGCCTCTCGAGAGTTTCTTCTCCGGCATAACGTTGCATCCGCGGCCGTGGCATCGGCGGTGCGCAGGGCCGTCGATGTTCTGGCCGCACTTCGCGACGATCTGTGGAGTGCGGTTGACGAGAAGGTCGCCGCAGCCATGTCGATCGACGGCCGCCGCCAGACAGAGCGTGCCGAATGGCGGGCCGCCGCGCAGACCGTCACCACAGGGGCCGGAGACCGCGCGGTGGCCAGTGAGCTCATCGATCAGCAGGTGAAGCCGTTCGTGGACAACGATATTCGGTCGGACTGGCTGACCGCGATGCAGAAGGCGATGGCCGCAGTCTCCGCTGCCCTCGATGACGCGACCAATATCCTGACGGGCCAACCCGCCGCGACCTTCGAGGTGCCGGGAGACATCGGGCCGACGCCGATGCCGTCGCCGCCGAGCAGTGCGTCGCCGGTCGAGGTGGGGGGCACCGTGCCTTCAGGGTGGCCGAGCCCGCCTCCTGCGGCCGTCGCGCCGGGCGCCGGTCCGATGCCCGCTCCGGCGCAAGCCTTTCCCGCCGCGCCGGAACCGCTCGCCGCACCGATGCCGCCTGCGGTCTCCGCACCTGCGACGGCGCCCACATCGGCCGCACCGGCGATGCCCACCATGCCGTCGCTCGGCGAGATGGGCGGCGGGTTACCCGGCGCCGCCGGCGGACTCACCGGTCTGGGCTCCCAGCTCGCCGACGCCATCGGCGGCCTGTTCGACCGTCCCGACGATGCGCTGCCCGATCCGCCGGACGCCGTGGACGGGCTCGACGACGTCGACGACGAGCCAGCGCCCGATGACGAGCCTGCGCCTGATGACGAGCCGGCCCCCGATGACGACGAGCCGGTGTCCGGAGATGATCGCGAAGACGAATCTGACCCAGAGACAGACGATCTCGCCGAAGCCGCGGGGCCAGCGGACCAATCCGTCGATGCGTGCGCCGAGGGCGTCGTCGACGACATGCCAGAACCGATAGCGACGCCGCCGCCACCGCAGCCCATCGTGGAACCGGCGCCGGGCGCCGAGCCGCTCGGCGCCGAAACCCCGTGCGAGATCGCCGCCGACGAGTTGCCTCAAGCGGGGCCGTAACCAAACGGGCTGCACGGGTAGTGCGTTACTCGTGTACGGCACCGACATCCGTGCCTACGCTGCGATCTGACGCGAAACCGCGCCTACTGCTGCGCAGCGCTGGAGGACACATGCCACCGGACATCAACCTTCCGACGCCCGACTTCACCTTCGACGCGACCGCGCCAGGCGCCTGTATTGCGGGTGTGCGGCCCTACCGCAACGGTTCGTACAGGCTCGACCACGAGCTGGCAGGCGCGAAATTCCTGGTACACAACTACGGCCACGGCGGTGCGGGCATCACCCTGAGTTGGGGCTGCGCGCAGCAGGTGCACGACATCGTCGCCGGCCGCATCGCCACCTCGCACGACACCACCGCCGCGGTGCTCGGCGCGGGTGTCATGGGACTGACCGCAGCGACTCTGCTCAGCGAGCTCGGCCTCACCGTCACGATCTACGCCGACCGCAAGCCGATCGACACCACGTCGTACAAGGCGGGCGGGCAGTGGGCGGTCTCGTTCCTCACCTACCAGGGTCGTGAACAAGAGTTCAAGAAGATTCTCACCGACTCCTACACCCGCTTCAAGGGCGACATCGGCAAGGGCTTCGGTGTCCACGAGCGGCCCAACTACAGCGCCGTGCGGTCCAACAACCTCGAGGTGGTGCTGCAGCTGTGTCCGGGTCTGATCCCTGCGCCGATCCCGTTGGCGCGCCTGCCTTTCCAGGGTCACACCGGTGGCGGGTTCGAATACCGCACGTTGTTGGTCGAGCCGCCGACCTTCCTGAAACGCCTCGAGTGCGATCTGCGCGAACGCGGCGTGACATTCGTCGACCGTCGCTTCCTGTCCCGCGCCGACGTGCTCACGACGGTCACGCAGAACATCATCGTTAACTGCACGGGTATGGGCGCCAAGGACCTGTTCAACGACGCGGCGATGAGGCCGATCAAGGGTCAGCTGGCCATGCTGCCCGCGCAGGGGGCACTACGGTATCTCTACGGTCAGGACGGCTACATGTTCCCGCGCTCCGATCACGTCGTGATCGGCGGAACCTTCGAATACGACGTCAACGACGAAGTGGCGTCGCAAGCCGTCTGCAAGGACCTGGTGAGACACCTCGCGTCCCGGTTCGGTGTGATGGCCGCCGTGCCGATGCCGCGGATCCACATTCACCACCCGGACAACGCGGGGATCTACGAGCCCGTGCTTCCCAACGACCCGGCGCAGCCGAGTCTCAACGTGTGAGCGCGAGGAAAACCACCGTGGCAATCCCCGTCGTCGACTATGTGCTGACCAGACTGAAGGAGCAGGGCGTCACCCACCTCTTCGGGGTGCCCGCCCTGTACTGCGCGGCGCTGTTCGACGCGGCGCCCGCTCACGGCATCACCCCGGTGGTGACCGCGAGTGATCTCGAAGCCGGTTACGCCGCAGACGGATACGCGCGGACCAAGGGATTGGCTGCGGTCGCGGTCGCCAACGGCGTCGGCACCCTGAGCCTCATCAACGCCATCGCCGGGGCTTATGTAGAGCGCAGTCCGGTGGTGGTCATCAACGGCGGACCGACCGCGGGCCATCTCGCCGATCTGGCACAGCGCGACGTCGTCTATTCGCACTCGACCGGCCGCGCGAACACCGAACTCGACGCCTTCGCGCTCGTCACCGCCAAGTCGGTGCGCGCAGCCACGAAGGATGCGGTGCCCGCCGCCGTCGACGGCGCGATCGCCGCGGCGCTGACGTCGAAGCGGCCGGTCTACCTCGAGATCGCCATGGATCTGTGGCCACAGACCTGCGCCAACCCCGGTCCGCCGCTGACGTCGAACGTCGCGCCCGCCGGAACCGAGACACAGCTCGCCGCAACCATTGTGGGTCTGATTCGAGGCGCCGCGAAACCCGTGATTCTGATCGGCTGCGAGGTAGCGCGCTACGGCCTGGCCGATGCGGTCGCGGACCTGATCGCCAAGCTCGGTGTGCGGTGGGCCAGCGACATGCTGTCGAAATCCACGCTTCCCGAGACGGGCGCGGGGTGGATCGGTGTCTACGACCCGCCGTATGTGCCGCAGGCCATTCGCACCCAGGTCGAATCGACCGATCTGCTGGTGACTCTCGGCTGCGTGTACCCCAACAGCTTTGCGAACCTCATCACCCAGAAGTTCAACAGCATGGTCTCGGTGTACGACGGCAAGGTGCGGGTGAAGAACCAGCCCAAGCAGGGCGCCGAAATCCGCGCGCTGGTCGAGGCGATGCGTGTCAAGGCCGCCGAGCAGTCGCCCGCGAATGTTCCCGCCGGTGCGGTGCCGACGGCTCCGCCTGCCGCCGCAGGCGCGTTGACCTACAAGCAGGTGTTCCAACGCGTGGGCAACGCGCTGGACGAGACGCTCATCACCATTCCGGATACGTTCCTCGGCACCTACTCCGCAGCGAACCTGCCCGTGACGGGCAGGGGTGCATTCCTGTCCGATGCGGTGTGGGCGTCGATCGGCCACTCGGTGGCGGCTGCGGTCGGCGCATCGTTCGGTTCGGTCAGGCGTCCGCTCGTGATCTGCGGCGACGGAGGGTTCCACATGACCGCTCAGGCGCTGTCGACGATGGCGCGGTACGGCCGAAACCCCATCGTCGTGGTGATCGTCAACGGCATCTACGGATTCGAGCAGTTCCTATTGGACCGCACCTACTTCAACACCAACAGCAATACGGCGGCCCGTCCCTACGCGGTCATCAACCAATGGGACTTCGTCAAGTTCGCCAACAGCGTGGGCGTGCAGTGGGCGAAGGTCGTCGACACTGCAGCGGCCCTCGACTCCGAACTTGCCGCCGCCAAGGCCAATTCCGGGCCGTGCCTGATCGTGGCGCAGGTGGCGCCGCGCGGGCTGCCCACCGAAATGGAGTGACCTAGGGCAGTAGCCCTAAAAGCTCCTCGACGAAGCGCACCGACTCACGCCGGTCCCCAGTCAACGGGTGCACCAGCAACGTCGTCACTCCCGCTTCCGCATACGCGGCGACACGCTCTTTGACGAAACCCCTTGGCCCGATGAGCGATACATGCCGCACCAATTCGTCGGGCACCGCATCGATCGCCTCGGTCTTCTTACCCGACAGGTAGAGATCCTGGATGTGGTCGGCCACGTCGCCGAACCCGTAGCGGGTCGCCAGGTTGTGGTAGAAGTTCTTGCCGCGAGCGCCCATGCCGCCGATGTACAGCGCCAGTTGCGGTTTGGCCCACGCCAGCCGGTCTTCGACGTCGTCGCCGATGGCCAGAGGGGCGCTGACCATGATGTCGAGGGGTCCGAGTTCCTGGCCGCGCTTGGCCATCCCGGCCCGCAGCGAGTCGCCCCAGGCCTCGTCGGCCTTCTCGGGGTAGAAGAACACCGGCTGCCAGCCCTCGGCGATCTCCGCCGTCAGCTCGACGTTCTTCGGGCCGAGCGCTGCGATCGTGATCGGAATACGTTCGCGGACAGGGTGATTGATCAGATGAAGCGGCTTGCCGAGTCCGGTGCCGCGGTCGTGGGGCAGCGGTAGCTGGTAGTACTTGCCGTTGAACTCCACGTTCTCTCGGCGCCACACCTGCCTGCAGATCTCGACGACTTCGCGGGTGCGGCCGAGTGGAGCATCGAACGGAACACCGTGGAAGCCCTCCATCACCTGCGGCCCGGACGTTCCGATGCCCAACCGGAACCGGCCGTCGGAGACATAGTCGAGCCCCGCCGCCGTCATCGCCAGCAGCGACGGCGTGCGGGTGTAGATCGGGACGACGCCGGAGCCCAGCTCGATGCGCGACGTCTTCGCCGCGAGGAATCCCAGCTGGCTGATCGCGTCGAACGAGTACGCCTCGGCCACGAGCGCGATGTCGACGCCGACCTTCTCCAGCTCGACGACCTCGTCGACGGCCTCGAGAAAGCCGCCGGCGTAATTGAGAAAGATCCCAGTCCGCATCGAGGTCTCCGTAGGCACAGACAAGTTATACACCCAACCGGTTGGTTGGCCGAATCAGGGCTTCAGCAGGGCGACGACCTTGTTCTCCAGGTCGACGGGGTCGTCCGCGAACGGATCCATGGTCGCCGCCTTGGGCAGGTCGATCTCGGGGTCGGCGAAGTCGCGGTAGTCCTTGTCGCCGGTCAGCATGTGCAGCAGGTAGCCGGTCATCAGCGCCCGCACCATCTTCTGGGTGCCGCGGTCGGCGCCGGGTAGGCCGACCACCCGCGCCAGCCTGCGTCCCTCGATCAGGCCACCGGCCTTGGCTTTCGGCACTGCGCGCAGCGTCGCTGTGTTCCATACCCGTGCCAGCTCAATCGCATTGGACCGCAGCGACATCGGATCGCCCGGGTCGGTGAGGATCAGGCCGGGGACCTTCAACGTCGCGGCGGCTTCCTCGGCCCGCGGCTTGGTCACCGTGGGGAACGCGGCCACGACGGCCTTGGGCTTTGCAGGTATCCCCGCGGCGGCGAACACCGCGGTCGATGCGCCGAAGCCGTGGCCGACGATGCCGAGCTTGGTGGGATGCACGCTGATCTTGCCGTCGCCAAGCCGCACGCCGGCGATGATGTCCAGCGTGGTGCCGAGGTCGAACGCCAGGTTCAGCACCGAGGGTGCAATGCCCTTCTCGGTGTCCGGCGCGGCGGCGACGATGCCCCACGACGCCAGGTGCTCGAGGGTGCCTTCGTAGCGCTCCGCTCCGGTCACCCACTCGTGGGCGAACGCGACACCGGGAAGGTTGAAGCCCGACTCGGGGGTGTAGACCACGCCGGGCAGGCCTGCGAAGGAGAGGTCACCGCGCAGCACACGGTGCGGCCCGCGCCGCCTCAGAGCGGCGAAAAGCTTCTTCGTGCTGGCCACCTGACGACCGTAGCCCACGCGCGTAATCGTGACGCTAGGGTCCAACCTGTGAAACTGCGTTGGCCCGTCGCGGCGTTCCTCTTCGCCCTGGGAGCGGTGGCGTCGCTGGTCGGCGACCACAGTCACGTCGCCACCGGCACCACCGAATACCTCTCCGATGCGGTGCCCTTCGTGTGGAGCAGCCCGATCTGGTTTCCGATCCTGGTCGCTTTGGCGGCCGTTTCGATCGCCGAGCTGCGGCTGCACCTGCCCGATCTCCGGACGTCTGTCTCCGTGCGGCAGGGGATCGCGGGTGTCGCCGCGGTCATCGGCATCTATGTCACCACTGCGTTGGTGCATACCGCGCCGCCGATACCGGCGAACGTGCTCATCTATTCGCTCGCGGCGATCACCTGGTGCGCACTGGGCGACCGGTGGGGCGCGGTCTGCGGCGTGCTCGCCGCCGTCGTCGGACCCTTGGTCGAGGCTGTCGTCGCCGCGGCGGGACTTGCCCGCTACGCCGAGGACTCCGACGCGCTGCTCGGCGTTGCGCCGTGGCTGCCCGCGCTGTACTTCGCGTTCCGGGTCGTCGTCGCGCTACTGGCCGAGATCAGTCTGCGGTCGAGATCCATAACTCCTGCACAGCCTCTACACATGTGAGTCGGCGTAGCGTCGAAATCGGGTCGGGAACGAGTCACGATGTCTGATAACGACTTTGAGATAGTGATGAGGAAGAAGCTGATGAACGCCGCCGTCGCGCTCGGCGTCGCGGGCGCGATCGGGGTCGCTGCCGTGGGAATTGGCACCGCCACCGCCAATGCCGCACCCCTTTCGCCTGCCGCGCAGACGACTTTCGCGCAATGGGGTCCCGGCTGGGGCCCGGGACCAGGTTCGTGGCGCCCGGGTCCGCCGCCCCCTCCGCCCCCTGATTGGGGATACAACTACGGCGGTTGGAACAACTACGGACCGCCCCCGCCGCCTTGCATCAGCGGGCCCCTTGGCTTCGTCAGCGTCTGCGCATAGCCGGCCAGCGGCGCGTCACTACCCGCTCGCGGTGGCAGCCGGACGGGCACTGGCACCCTTGGTGAGCTTGTTGGTGATCTTGTCGACCGTGTCGCTGATTCTCTTGACCGACTTCGAGATCCGGTCCGCGAGCGGCGTGCGCAACGACCCGGCTGCAGAGGCGGTCTCGGGACGGTTGTCCGCGGCGTTGGCAACCGGCCGAAAGCTGAGGAGTGGATTGGCCCCGCTCGTTTGCGTGCCGCGTGTGGCCAAATCGCTGTTGGTGAAGCTGCTACTGACGGGAGTGTTGAACGGGTTCCTGATGGTGATCCCCGTGCCCGGCTGACTGGCGATCTGATCGTCCACGCCGAGCGCACCAAGGATCGAGAACGGGCCCGGGCCGGCGCCCAAGGTGTTCCGATCGCCGAAGCCACTGAACACGACGTTGCCGCCTATCTGCCGCAGGATGTTCGCGGCCGGGTCCGGAGCGTTGGACGCAAGTAAATCGTTGTCGTCTCCGAAGAAGTTGGTGGCGTTGTTGAAGACGCCCTCCGCAAGAAGGCTGTTTCGGTCGCCGAAGATACTCAACCCGCTGTTGGCAAGGCCCCGTGTCAGGATGAAGTTGCCGTCGCCAATATTCGATCCGAGGTTGAAATAGGAAGGCTGCCGCGTCGGAGGGTTACCTAGTGCGTCGCCGGTGATCACCCGGTTGTTGTCGCCGAGGTTGAGGGCGATATTGCCGATATCAGCGGGTGTTCCGCCCGCAAATGTGACATTGTCATCGCCTTGCGCCACGGCGAAAGCGAGGTTGCCAACCGTCTGCGCCCACGTGTGATTGCCGCCTGCGTAGGCCAGGCCGATGGCCCCCGCCGAGTGGGCTTCAGCTTGTGGAGGCCCCGATTGAATGTTGTCGAGGCCGATCGCTATTGCGGCGTTGAGGAATCCTTCTGCGTCCGCGACGTTTCTCGTGCCGATCGCAATGGCAGCCGTGAACAGCCCATTGGCGCTCGCATTCAAGTTGGGGCCCAGTGCCAATGCGAAGCTGAGCGGGCTGCTCGTGCAGGTTCCGTCACCGATGTTGATCAAGCCGCTGATCGACAGGCAGCTTGCATTCGCAGGTCCGACGCCGCTCCATGATGCCGCGGCCAAGCCCGACACCAAGGCACACCCCAGTAGGCCATTCGATACCTTGCTCTTCGAGCTGACTTGGCGCATAAGCATTTTCGTGCCTCCCCCTTGGTGGTTGTTCGGTGGAACGGTATTCGCCACTTCGGCGTGGGGGACAAAATCGGCAAAAGTTATCGGAGAAGACAATATTTGCTTTCTGTCCCTGTTCATTTCGCATCTGGATGCAGAAACGGCAAAACAAGGCCATCCGACGGAGAGCACAGTGATCAGCATGAATGCTATTTGAGGGCGGTACAGCAAACTCGCAATGCGACGGTGATGAAGCTGAAAGATGATTGCGTAGTCAAACAGATGACCGATGGGATCTACCGTCATCGTCACAGCGGTTGAGCGAACACCTCGGCCGGCGCTCAGGCGTGCGCCTAGGGATCCATCAACGAACGCCGATTCGCTCATCTTGCATGTCATGGGACAAATCGCACTATAAACGGATTTGCCAGTGAGCATGACGTTAGCTGGATAGTCGTCTACGCTTAGTACCTATGTGTGGAATTGTCGGCTACGTCGGCACGCGGGACGCTCGCGGAGTCGTCGTCGAGGCGCTACGCCGGATGGAGTACCGCGGTTACGACTCCTCCGGCGTCGCCCTGCTCGACGGCGTCGGCGGCCTGACCGTCCGCAGGCGCGCAGGTCGGCTGGCCAACCTCGAAGCTGCGCTGGCCGAGACCGACGCCGCAAGCCTCGTGGGTAGCACCGGCCTCGGCCACACCCGCTGGGCCACCCACGGCAGGCCGACCGACCGCAACGCCCACCCGCACCTCGACAAGTCAGGCAAGATCGCGGTCGTCCACAACGGGATCATCGAGAACTACGCCGGGCTGCGCCAGGAGCTGGAAGCCGACGGTGTGGAGTTCGCCAGCGACACCGACACCGAGGTCGCGGTGCACCTCGTCGCCCGCGCGTACCGCCACGGCGACACCGCAGGCGATTTCACACAGTCCGTGTTCGCCGTGCTGCCCCGGCTGGAGGGCCACTTCACGCTGGTGTTCGCCAACGCCGACGAGCCGGGGACGATAGTCGCCGCCCGCCGGTCCACGCCGCTGGTGCTCGGTGTCGGCGACGGCGAAATGTTCGTCGGCTCCGACGTGGCGGCGTTCATCGAGCACACCCGCGACGCCGTCGAGCTGGGCCAGGATCAGGCCGTCGTGGTCACCGCCGACGGCTACCGGGTCACCGACTTCGGTGGCGACGACGTCACCGACTACCGCGAATTTCGCATCGACTGGGATCTCTCGGCCGCCGAGAAGGGTGGCTTCGAGTACTTCATGCTCAAGGAGATCGCCGAGCAGCCAGCCGCCGTCGCCGACACCCTGCTCGGGCACTTCGTCGACGGCCGCATCGTGCTCGACGAGCAGCGCCTCTCCGACCAGGAGCTGCGCGAGATCGACAAGGTCTTCATCGTCGCCTGCGGCACCGCCTACCACTCCGGCCTGCTGGCCAAGTATGCGATCGAGCACTGGACGCGGCTGCCGGTGGAGGCCGAACTGGCCAGCGAGTTCCGCTACCGCGACCCGGTGCTGGACCGCAGCACGCTGGTGATCGCCATCTCGCAGTCCGGCGAGACCGCCGACACGCTCGAAGCGGTGCGGCACGCCAAGGAGCAGAAGGCCAAGGTGCTGGCGATCTGCAACACCAACGGCAGCCAGATTCCCCGCGAGTGCGACGCGGTGCTCTACACCCGGGCAGGCCCGGAGATCGGCGTCGCCTCCACCAAGACGTTCCTGGCGCAGATCGCCGCCAATTACCTCGTCGGCCTGGCACTCGCGCAGGCCCGCGGGACGAAGTACCCCGACGAGGTGGAGCGGGAGTTCCGTGAGCTCGAGGCAATGCCCGAACTGGTGCAGCGGGTGCTGGCCACCGTCGAACCCGTCTCGGAGCTGGCCCGCCGGTTCGCCAAGTCGCAGACCGTGCTGTTTCTCGGCCGCCACGTCGGCTATCCCGTCGCCCTCGAGGGCGCGCTCAAGCTCAAGGAACTCGCTTACATGCACGCCGAGGGGTTCGCGGCAGGCGAGCTCAAGCACGGCCCGATCGCACTGATCGAGGACGGCCTGCCGGTCATCGTCGTCATGCCGTCGCCGAAGAGCGCGGCGGTGCTGCACTCCAAGCTGTTGAGCAATATCCGCGAGATCCAGGCCCGCGGCGCGGTCACCATCGTGATCGCGGAGGAGGGCGACGACACGGTCCGGCCCTACGCCGACCACTTGATCGAAATCCCCGCGGTGTCAACGCTTCTCCAGCCGCTGCTGTCGACGATCCCGCTGCAGGTGTTCGCCGCGGGCGTGGCACAGGCCCGCGGCTACGATGTGGACAAGCCACGCAACCTGGCCAAGTCCGTCACCGTCGAATAAGCGATTGTAGGTTTACGGGATGAGTGTGACTTTCGACGAGTTGGCCGGCGACCCCGGAAGGCCGGCAGGCTCACCCACCGCATTCGGTGACTTCATCGAGGAGCGCTACCAGGAGTGGGAAAGCGAGTTCGGTGAGGAAAATTACCAGAGGCGCAAAGTTACGTTAGATCCGGAATAGTGGGCGTCTGCCGACCCCGCGGCGGGAAAGCCTGACTTCAGGCCGGCAACAGCACGTAACGTGGTTCCGCGATGCGGTACTACTACTCCGCCGATGTGATCCGCGAAGCCGAAGCACCGCTGCTGGCGTCGCTGCCCGACGGTGTGCTGATGCGGCGGGCGGCCTACGGGCTGGCCACCGCGATCGCCCGTGAGCTCGTGGTCCGTTCCGGTGGAATCGCAGGCCGGTCCGTCTGTGCGGTCGTCGGCTCCGGCGACAACGGCGGTGACGCACTGTGGGCGACGACGTTCCTGCGTCGCCGCGGCGCGTCGGCCTCGGCAGTCCTGCTCAATCCCGAGCACACCCACCAGAAGGCGCTCGCGGCGTTCCGGAAGGCGGGCGGCCGGGTGGTGCAAAGTGTTCCCGCGTCAACCGAGCTGGTGATCGACGGTGTCGTCGGCATCTCCGGCTCCGGTCCGCTACGACCAGCGGCCGCCGAAGTCTTCGCCGGGGTCGACGACGCGGGCATCCCAGTGGTGGCCGTCGACATTCCCAGCGGCGTCGACGTCCAGACGGGCACCGTCAGCGGTCCCGCCGTGCACGCCGCGCTGACCGTCACCTTCGGCGGCCTCAAACCCGTTCACGCGCTGGGAAACTGCGGCCGGGTCGAACTGGTGGACATCGGCCTGGACCTGCCGCAGCCCGACATCATCGGGTTCGAGGCGGCCGACGTGGCCGCCGTCTGGCCGACGCCAGGGCCGAAGGACGACAAGTACACCCAGGGCGTCACGGGCGTGCTCGCCGGCTCGGCGACCTATCCTGGCGCGGCCGTGCTGTGCACCGGTGCCGCGGTGGCCGCCACATCCGGCATGGTGCGCTATGCGGGAAGTGCTGCACAGCAAGTGCTTTCGCACTGGCCAGAAGTCATCGCAGCGCCGAGCCCTGCCGCGGCGGGCCGGGTGCAGGCCTGGGCCGTCGGTCCTGGGCTCGGCACCGACGACGTCGGCGCATCGGCGCTGTGGTTCGCGCTCGACACCGACCTGCCCGTGATCGTCGACGCCGACGCGTTGACGATCCTCGCCGCGCACCCCGACCTCCTCGCCAACCGGAGCGCACCGACGGTGCTGACCCCCCACGCAGGCGAATTCGCGCGACTGGCCGGCTCGTCACCCGGCGACGACCGTGTCGCCGCCACCCGCAGGCTGGCCGACCAGTTCGGTGCGACCGTGCTGCTGAAGGGCAACATCACCGTCATCGCCGAACCGGGCGGGCCCGTCTACCTCAACCCCGCCGGGGGGTCATGGGCGGCGACAGCGGGGTCGGGCGATGTGCTGTCGGGCATCATCGGCGCCCTGCTCGCCGCAGGCCTGCCCGCCGGTGAAGCGGCCGCGGCCGCGGCGTTCGTGCACGCGCGCGCCGCCAACCTGTCGGCAGCCGACCCGGGACCGCGGCCCGCCCCCACCTCCGCGTCGCGCATCCTGGCGCACGTACGCACCGCTGTAGCCCGTCTGTAGAACGGTCACGAAAGGACTTTCCATGACCTCCAAGCGTTCCCGCGGCCCACAGATCGCACCGGCATACACCGGTCGGCTGTCCATGGCGCCCGTCCCTTCGCTGCGGATGCCCGACGAATCGATGAATCCCGATGCCGCCTACCGGTTCATCCATGACGAGCTGATGCTGGACGGCAGCTCGCGGTTGAACCTGGCGACCTTCGTCACCACATGGATGGACCCGCAGGCCGAGAAGCTGATGGCGGAGACGTTCGACAAGAACATGATCGACAAGGACGAGTATCCGGCCACCGCAGCGATCGAGTCCCGCTGCGTGTGCATGGTCGCCGACCTTTTCCACGCCGAGGGACTTCGCGACGACGACCCGTCAAGCGCGACAGGGGTTTCCACGATCGGGTCCAGCGAGGCGGTCATGCTGGCCGGTCTCGCGCTGAGCTGGCGGTGGCGCGAACGCGTGTCGCGCGGAAAGGAAGATGCCTGGCGGAAGCGCAGGCCGAACCTGGTGATGGGCTCCAATGTGCAGGTGGTGTGGGAGAAGTTCTGCCGGTACTTCGACGTCGAGCCGAGGTACCTGCCGATGGAGAAGGGCCGCTACGTCATCACGCCGGAGCAGGTGCTGGAGAACGTCGACGAGGACACCATCGGCGTGGTGGCGATCCTTGGCACCACGTTCACCGGTGAATTCGAACCGATCGGCGAGATCTGCGCCGCCCTCGACAAGGTCGCCGCCGACGGCGGAGTGGATGTGCCTGTGCACGTCGACGCGGCCAGCGGCGGCTTCGTCGCCCCGTTCCTTCATCCCGACCTCATCTGGGACTTCCGGCTACCGCGGGTGGTGTCGATCAACGTCAGCGGCCACAAGTACGGCCTGACCTATCCCGGCATCGGCTTCGTCGTGTGGCGCAGCGCCGAGCACCTGCCCGACGATCTGGTCTTCCGGGTCAACTACCTCGGTGGCGACATGCCGACGTTCACACTGAACTTCTCGCGACCAGGCAACCAGGTGGTCGGCCAGTACTACAACTTCCTGCGGCTCGGACGGGAAGGCTACGGCCAAATCATGGGGTGCCTGTCGCAGACCGCGCGCTGGCTCGGTGACCAACTGCGCGACAGCGAGCACTTCGAGCTCATCTCGGACGGGTCGGCAATCCCGGTGGTCAGCTTCCGGCTGAAAGGCGATCCCGGCTACACGGAATTCGACGTCTCCCACGCGCTTCGGTCCTATGGCTGGCAGGTGCCTGCCTACACCATGCCGGAGAACGCCACCGACATCGCGGTGCTGCGCATCGTCGTGCGAGAGGGTTTCTCCATGGACCTGGCGCGGGCGCTGCACGACGACATGATCACCGCCCTGAGACACCTCGACGAACTGAAGCCCGGCGGCCATTTCGACGAGCTACAGCCGTTCGCGCACTGACGGGCTCATCCGTGCAAGACCCGGACGTGGCGTTCGACGTGCAGGCTCTGCGGGAGAAATACGCCCGCGAGCGCGACCGGCGGCTTCGGCCGGACGGAATTGACCAGTACGTCGAGATCGCCGGGGCCTTCGCCGATTTCGCCGATGATCCATGGAGCGATCCGCATTTCGCCCGGCCTCCGTTGCGCGACGACGTCGATGTCGCGATCATCGGCGCCGGGTTCGGGGGATTGCTGACCGGGGCCCGGCTGCGGGAGCTGGGTGTGCAGAACATCCGGCTCATCGACAAGGCCGCCGACGTGGGCGGAACCTGGTACTGGAACCGCTACCCAGGCATTGCATGTGATGTCGAGTCGTACGTGTACATGCCGCTGCTCGAGGAACTCGGTTACATCCCGACCGAGAAGTACGCCAAGGGCGACGAGATCTTCGCGCACTGCAGGCGCATCGCCGAGCATTACGACCTGTACCGCGACGCCTGCCTGCAGACCGAAGTCACCGAAATACGTTGGGACGCCGAGCTTTCTCGGTGGGTCATCTCCACCAACCACGGCGACGCGATCCGGGCGCGCTTCGTCTCGATGGCCAACGGATACCTGCAGAAACCGAAACTGCCCGGCATCGACGGGATCGCGGAGTTCCGCGGGCAGGCCTTCCACACCAGCCGGTGGGACTACGGCTACACCGGTCACGACCTCGCCAAGCTGGCGGACAAGCGGGTCGGCATCATCGGCACGGGCGCGACCGCGATTCAGTGTGTGCCGCACCTCGGTAGGGCGGCGGGGCACCTGTTGGTGTTCCAGCGCACGCCGTCGACGGTGGATGTGCGCGGCAACCGGCAGACGGATCCGGAATGGTCGGCGGACCTCAAGAACGGCTGGCAGCGCCACCGCATCGAGAACTTCCAGCTTCTCACCGCGGGCGGCGAGGCCGATGAGGACCTGGTCGACGACGCCTGGACGAGCATCGTCAAGAAGCTGTTCGTGATGCGGCAGCGCAGTGTCGCGGGCATGTCGGACGAAGACCGTTTGCGCGCAGTCGAACTCGCCGACTTAGCCAAGATGGAGGAGATCCGCGGCCGCGTCGACTCGATCGTGGCAGACCGTGCCACCGCAGAGGGCCTCAAGCCGTGGTACGGCTACTTCTGCAAGCGGCCGTGCTTCCATGACGAGTACCTGCAGACGTTCAACCGGAACAACGTGACGCTCGTCGACACCCGCGGCCTTGGCGTCGAGCGGATCACCACCAGCGGCGTCGTTGTGGACGGCACCGAACACCTCATCGACTGCCTGATCTTCGCAACCGGATTCGAGGTCGGCACCGACTATTCCCGGCGCACCGGGTTCGACCTCGTCGGACGCGACGGCCTGACGCTGACCCAGAAGTGGCGCGACGGCATTCGCACCCTGCACGGTGTCAGCGTCAGCGGCTTCCCGAACTGCTTCGTGCTCAGCATCGCGCAGTCGGGCTTCACCGTGAACTTTCCGTACCTGCTCGATGTCCAGGCGACCCACACGGCGGCCTTGATCGCCTGGGCTCTGGGCAGTGGGGCCGAGACACTCGAGGCCGCCGCCGACGCCGAAACGGCCTGGGTCGACACCGTTGTCGAGCGGTCGGCGGCGAGCGCGGGGAGGGCCAAGGCGTGCACGCCCGGCTACTACAACCGGGAAGGCCAGGCGAACGCGCAGACCCGTCAGGGCAGCTTCTTCTTCGGCAGCCCGACCGAATACGCCGACATTCTCGCCGCATCGAGGGCCAACGGTGTACCGGAGGGATTCGAGGTTTCGTGAAGCGGCGACGTCGCTATCTGCCTGGGCGACTCCTGGCGCTCACGCGTCGCCGTCGGTCACCGCGAGTGGTGATCATCGGGGCGGGTTTCGGCGGACTCGCCGCCGCAGTGGCGTTGCGGCGCAGAGGGATCGACGACCTGACGATCATCGAGAGCGCCGACGGCGTCGGCGGTACGTGGCGGCGCAACGTCTATCCGGGCGCGGCGTGCGACATCCAGAGCCACCTGTACTCGTTCTCGTTTGCGCCGAACCGGGCGTGGAGCCGTACCTACGCCTATCAACCGGAGATCCTCGGCTACCTGGAGTCGGTCGCCGACGACTTCGACCTCCGCAGGCACCTGATGCTGAACACGGCGGTACGCGGCATGCGCTGGAACGCCGACGCGTCGCATTGGGAGGTGACGTTGGCCGACGGCGCCACACTGGTCGCGGATGTCGTCGTGAGCGCCGTCGGCCTGTTCGGCTCCGCCCGGTATCCCGACATCGACGGCCTCGCCGACTTCTCCGGCACGCTGATGCACACCGCGCAATGGGATACCACCGTCGACCTGGCGGCCAAGCGGGTGGCGGTGATCGGGACAGGGGCAAGCGGCGTGCAGGTCGTACCCGAAATCGCCGACGTCGCGAGCACGTTGACCGTTTTCCAGCGCACGCCACCGTGGATGGTCCCCAAAGAGGATCGTCCCTACAGCGCACAGGAGTTGTCCCGATACCGACGGTTGCCATGGGCATCGTGGCGTGAACGGTGGAGGCTGTGGAAGCTGCAGCACGACAACACGGCGTTGACACCCGACCACCCGCGGATGGCCGTCGTCGAGAAACTGTCCGAGGGATTCCTGCACAAGCACGTCGGCGACGACCGGCTGCGTGACGCGCTGACGCCGCGCTACCCGTTTCGGTGCAAGCGGGTCCTGCTCGGCGAGAAGTACTACACCGCACTGCAACGCGATCACGTCGACCTCGTCACCGACCCGATCACCCGTGTCACCGACGCGGGAATCGTCACCGCCGACGGCACGACGGTCACCGCCGACGTCATCGTGTTGGCGACGGGGTTCGAAACGAGCAGCTATCTGTCGAGTCTGGAAGTGATCGGGGTGGACGGCGAAAGCCTGCATGAGCGCTGGGGTTCGGACCCGCAGGCCTATCTCGGGACGGCCGTGAGCGGCTTCCCGAACTTCTTCATGCTGTACGGCCCGAACACCAACCAGGGGGCCAACTCGATCATCTACATCCTCGAGGCGGGTGCCCGGCTCATCGCGAGCGCGGTGAGCCGCCTCGCGCGCCGTGGCGGCTTCGTCGACGTCCATCCCGACGTCGAGCGCCGGTTCAACGACCAGATCTCCGCGGATCTGGAGCAGACCGTATGGACGCGGTGCGACAGCTATTACCGATCGCCCTCCGGCCGCATCGTCACCCAATGGCCGCATTCCGAACTCGACTATGCCCGCGCGACGTGGCGGGTGCGGCCACGCGACTGGATTCACAGTGGCCACGCCGGCTAGCTGCCTCGCCGAACCTGCTGAGAGAGCGCGATTGCGCGCAATTTCGCGATCTGTTCGCAGTTTCGAGGGGCATTTCGGGCGTCTGGGACAATCGGCGATGGTGACATGACCATGCCGACGACCGAACTGACGACATCACTGACGCCCGGCGCGAACGCCGAGGCGGTGGTGGACCTCGCCGCGATCGCGCACAACGTCCGGCTTCTGCGCGAACTCGCAGGTTCGGCGGGGGTGATGGCCGTCGTCAAGGCCGACGGCTACGGCCACGGTGCCACCCAGGTCGCCAGGGCCGCGCTTGCTGCGGGCGCGGCCGAGATCGGCGTCGCCACCGTCTCCGAAGCGCTCGCGCTGCGCCGCGACGGGATCACCGCGCCGGTGCTCGCGTGGCTGCATCCGCCCGGCACCGACTTCGCGCCTGCGCTGCAGTCCGACGTTGCGGTGGCGCTGTCCTCGCCGCGACAACTGGACGAGCTGCTTGCCGCGGCCAAGCTCACCGGTGTCACCGCCGACGTCACGGTCAAGGTCGACACCGGGTTGAGCCGCAACGGCGTCAGCGCCGCCGATTTCCCGTCGATGCTGACGGCCCTGGGCCGTGCGGTGGCCGATGAGGCGATCAGGCTGCGCGGCATCATGTCGCATCTGGCGCACGGCGACGACCCCGACAACCCCGTCAACGACCTGCAGGCGCGGCGGCTTGCCGACATGCGGGATCAGGCCCGCAACCAGGGTGTGCACTTCGAGATCGCGCACCTGTCCAACTCGCCTGCGGCCATGACCCGCCCCGACCTGGCCTACGACCTCGTCCGTCCCGGCATCGCGGTCTACGGTCTCAGCCCGATCCCTGAGCGCGGCGACATGGGGCTGCGGCCGGCCATGACGCTGAAATGCCCTGTGGCACTGGTCAGGTCGATCCGCGCCGGCGACGGCGTGTCCTACGGGCACACCTGGATCGCCGACCGCGACACCACGTTGGCGCTGTTGCCGGTCGGATACGCCGACGGGGTCTTCCGCACTCTGAGCGGACGGATGAACGTGCTGATCAACGGCAGGCTGAGGCCCAGCGTCGGCCGCATCTGCATGGACCAGTTTGTCGTCGACCTCGGCCCCGACGCAGGCGATGTCAGCGACGGCGACGAGGCGATCCTGTTCGGGCCGGGCACCGACGGCGAGCCCACCGCGCAGGACTGGGCCGAAACTCTGGGCACCATTCACTACGAGGTTGTCACCAGTCCGCGAGGCCGGGTCGTCAGGACGTACCTCGGCGCCTCGGCGGAAGGCGCAGCCGGTGAGCGATAACGACCCGAAACGGCCGCGGCGCAAAGCGAATGCCGGCCTGTTGGCGGGCGCCGCGGGGCTGGCCGCTGTCGGCACCCTCGCCGGAGTGTCCGTCGCACGGTCGATGACCAGGCGCACCACGAGCGAGGATCCCTACGTCGGCGAGGATTTCGAGCTGCTCGACGCCGACCGCAGCTCGGTGGTGACCACACCCGACGGCGTGGATCTCGCGGTGCGGGAGGTCGGCCCCGAGCAGGCGCCGCTGACGGTGGTGTTCTCGCACGGTTTCTGTCTGCGCATGGGCGCCTTCTACTTTCAGCGGGCGCGGCTGGCGCAGCAGTGGGGCCCGCAGGTGCGGATGGTCTTCTACGACCAGCGCGGGCACGGCCAGTCGGCGCAGGCTTCCCCTGACACCTACACCATCGAGCAACTCGGCAAGGACCTCGAGACCGTGCTCGCCGTGACGGCCTCCAAGGGGCCGGTGGTCCTTGTCGGCCACTCGATGGGTGGCATGACCGTGCTGTCGCACGCGCGGCAGTTTCCTGGCCGCTATCCCGCGCGCATCGTCGGTGCGGCGCTGATCTCGTCGGCAGCCGAAGGTGTCGCAAGGTCGCCCCTGACCGAGATCCTGAAAAACCCTGTGCTGGAGGCGGTTCGGTTCGCTGTCCGCTACGTGCCGAAGACCGTGCACCGTACCAGGGGAGCGGCCAAGTCGGTGATCGCGCCGATCCTGCGCGCGGCGTCCTACGGCGACGAGAAGGTCAGCCCGAGCGTCGTCGCCTTCTCCGAGAAGATGATGCACGGCACCCCGATCGCCACGTTGGTGGAGTTCCTGCACGCGCTCGAGGTACACGACGAGGACGCGGGCCTGCGCACGCTGGCCAAAGTGCCGACCCTGATCGCCTGCGGCGACCGCGATCTCATCACACCGGTCGAGCACTCGGAGGCGATGGCCGCCGCCCTTCCGAAGTCCGAGCTGGTGATCGTCGGCGGCGCAGGGCATCTGGTGCAGCTGGAGCAGCCCGAGGTCATCGACGACGCGCTGGTCCGGCTGGTAGAGCGTGCCACACCGTCGAAACTGGTCGCGATGACGCGACGGCTACGCGATCGGGCAAGACCCCATGGCTGAACAGTCGGCAGGGACCGCGGAGCTGCCGACCGCCGAGGACACCAAGGCGCTCGGCGCCAAGCTCGGTGCGCGGCTGCGCGCCGGTGACGTGGTGGTGCTGTCTGGACCCCTTGGCGCCGGAAAGACGGTGCTGGCCAAGGGAATCGCCGAGGCGATGGATGTGGACGGTCCGGTGACATCGCCGAGCTTCGTGCTGGCAAGAGTGCATCGCGCGCGGCTGTCCGGGTCGCCGGCCATGGTGCACGTCGACATGTACCGGCTGCTGGACCACACCGGTGCCGACCTGCTCGACGAACTCGACTCACTCGATCTCGACACCGACCTCGACGACGCCGTCGTCGTGGTCGAGTGGGGCGAGGGCATCGTCGAGCGACTCTCCGACCGGCACCTCGACATCCGCCTCGAACGCGCGGCGGATACCGAGGTGCGGACGGCGATCTGGCGGTGGAGCCTGCCATGACCAACGTCATCCTCGCGATCGACACCGCGACGCCCGCTGTCACCGCCGGAATCGTGCGGCGAGACGGCGACAGCATCGACGTGCTCGCCGAGCGCGTGACGGTCGACGCCCGCGCGCATGCCGAACAGCTGACGCCCAATGTGCTTGCGGCGCTCGCCGACGCGGGGGTCGCGGTGACGGACCTGGACACCGTCGTCGTGGGTTGCGGCCCAGGGCCCTTCACCGGGCTGCGGGTGGGCATGGCCACCGCCGCCGCATACGGGCAGGCCCTCGGCGTTCCCGTGTACGGCGTATGCAGCCTCGACGCGATCGGCGTCGACACGGCGGGAGAGGTGCTCGTCGTCACCGACGCCCGCCGCCGCGAGGTGTACTGGGCGCGGTACCACGATGGTGTGCGCATCGACGGGCCCGCCGTCAGCGCACCCGCCGACGTGCCGACCGACGTTGGCGCCGTTGCCGGTTCGCCCGAGCACGCGGCGCTCTTCGCCCTGCCGCGGCAGCCTGCGGTGTACCCGACGGCCTCGGGGCTGGTGCGCGTCGTCGACTGGACGATGCCGCCGCAGCCCCTCGTTCCGCTGTACCTTCGCAGGCCGGACGCCAAGCCGCAGGTCGTCGCTCGAGTGCCGTCATGACGGTCGCCTACGACGAGTTGACCCCGAGCGACGCGGCGCGGTGCGCGGAACTGGAGGCGCAACTGTTCGACGGCGACGACCCGTGGCCAGAGGTCGCCTTCCTGCGTGAGCTCGCCGCACCGCACATCCACTACGTCGCTGCCCGCACCGATGACAAGCTCGTGGGGTACGGAGGCATCGCGCGGCTCGGGCGAAAGCCGCCTTACGAGTACGAAATTCACACCATCGGTGTCGATCCCGCATACCAGGGCCAGGGCATCGGCAGGCAGATGCTCAATCGCCTGCTGGACTTCGCCGCCGACGACCCGGTCTACCTCGAGGTGCGAACGGACAACACGGCCGCGATCGCCATGTATGAGAGCGCAGGCTTCGTCAACGTCGGACTGCGTAAACGCTACTACCGGGTCAGCGGGGCCGACGCCTTCACCATGCAACGACCGGCACGAGGAGGTTCGGTGTGACGACCATCCTGGCCATCGAAAGCTCCTGCGACGAAACCGGAATCGGCATCGCCGGGCTGGCAGCGGACGGCACCGTGACGCTGCTGGCCGACGAGGTCGCCTCCAGCGTCGACGAGCACGCGAGGTTCGGCGGCGTCGTGCCCGAGATCGCGTCGCGCGCGCACCTGGAAGCACTCGGGCCCACCATGCGCCGCGCACTTGACGCTGCGGGCATCGCCAAGCCGGACGTCGTCGCCGCCACCATCGGGCCAGGGCTGGCGGGAGCCCTGCTGGTCGGCGTGGCCGCGGCCAAGGCCTACGCCGTCGCCTGGCAGGTGCCTTTCTACGCGGTCAACCATCTCGGCGGACACCTCGCAGCCGACGTGTTCGACCACGGGCCGCTGCCGGAATGCGTCGGCCTGCTGGTCTCCGGCGGCCACACCAACCTGCTGCACGTGCGGTCGTTGGCCGAACCGATCGCGGAACTCGGCAGCACGGTCGACGACGCCGCAGGCGAGGCTTACGACAAGGTCGCCAGGCTGCTCGGCCTCGGCTATCCCGGCGGCAAGGTGCTCGACGACCTGGCCCGCGAGGGCGATCGCGACGCGATCGTGTTCCCCCGCGGGATGACCGGGCCGCGCGATGACCCGTATGCGTTCAGCTTCTCCGGGCTCAAGACCGCCGTCGCGCGCTATGTCGAAAAGAACCCCACCGCGCCGCAGGCCGACGTGGCCGCGGGCTTCCAGGAGGCGGTGGCCGACGTGCTCACCATGAAGGCGGTGCGGGCCGCCACCGAACTCGGGGTGTCGACGCTGCTGATCGCGGGTGGCGTCGCCGCCAACTCGAGGCTGCGGGAGCTGGCCGAACAGCGCTGCGCGGCAAACGGTTTGACGCTGCGCATCCCCCGGCCCCGGCTGTGCACCGACAACGGTGCGATGATCGCGTCGTTCGCGGCGCACCTTGTGGCGGCGGGTGCGCCGCCGTCCCCGCTCGACGTCGCAAGCGATCCTGGTCTGCCGGTGGTGAAGGGACAAGTCACGTGAGCCCTACAGACAAACTCGAAATCACCGAGCTGCTGTACCGCTACGCGGAACTCATCGACGCCGGCGACTTCGACGGGGTCGGCCAGCTGCTGGCCCGGTCGACATTCGGCGGTCCGGCTTCCGGATCGGTGTCGGGCGCCGAGAGGATCGCCAAGCTGTTCGCGACGACCACCCGTCGATATCCCGACCATGGAAACACTCCGCGCACAAGGCATCTGGTGCTCAATCCCGTCGTCGAAGTCGACACCGACGGAACCGCGGCAACCCGCTCCACCTTCTGCGTCGTGCAGGACACCGAGACGGTGCCGATACAGCCCATCGTCGTCGGCCGCTACTACGACAGGTTCGGCCGCGACGACGGCGGTTGGTACTTCACCGAGCGAAAGGTCGAGATTCAGATGATCGGCGACGTGTCGGCCCACCTCATGGTCGATCCCGCGGCGTACGAGAAGTAGCGACGTGCACTACGACCTGCGCCTGCGTCCCGCGCAGCCGGCCACCTCGGCGCCGGATGCGTTCACGATCCATCGGCGGGAGGTTCCGCCGAGCGACGGCCGCGACGGGTTGTCGCTGGCGTTCGTCCACGAGGGCCTCGGCGGCTATCCCTTACTGCTGCTGCACGGCTACCCCGAGACCAAGCGCATCTGGTGGCGCAACATCGCGGCGCTGGCCGACGCGGGTTATGAGGTGATCGCGCCCGACCTGCGCGGCTACGGCGACTCGGATCTGTCGGCCGCCGATGTGTATGACCCCGCCGCGTGGAGCCGTGATGTCTACCTTCTGGTCCACGACGTGCTCGGCCATGAGCATTGCGGTGTGGTCGGCGGCGACATCGGCGGCGTCGTCGCCGTGGACCTGCTGCACCGCTATCCGGGCTTCGTGGACAAGCTCGTCTTCTTCGACTCCGTGCCGCCGTTGGTCTTCGACGACTTCGTCGCGGCGGGCATCGACGTCGCATCGATTCGCGCCATCGGCGACGGGCCGACGAGTGACTACCGATATCTGCAGGGCGCGACGCCCGATGAGCTGGCGGCCGAGCTCGATACACCGGCCAAGCGCAGGCGCTATATCGCCGGGATGTACGGCCACCGCATGTGGGCGTCGCCGGGCACCTTCACCGCGGCCGACGTCGACTTCATGACCGAACCGTTCTCCACCGAGGAGCGGATGCGGGCGGGCTGGGCTGCCTACCAGCTCGCACACGGACGGCCGGTGAGCGAGCCGCCGATGCTCGACAAGTTGGTCGATGTGCCGACATTGATCCTCTACGGCATGGACGACCACGTCGTCGGACCCGACTTTCTGCCCACCTGTGAGGTCGCATTCACCAACCGAACCGGCCCCGTTGTGCTGCCCGGCGCCGGGCACTTCCTTCAGTGGGAGCGCGCGGACCTGTTCAACCCGCTGGTCATCGCGTATTTCGGCGATCTGCGTGTTCGCCACGGGCGATAGGCATGGGCCGACCTTGAGTGCTAGCACTCTCATGTATAGAGTGCTAGGTGGCAGGCGGCCACGCCCTCGACCGGCACCCGCGACGACGGCGCGAGGGCTCGGACGCATGCCGAACACCTGTTAATGCTGTCAAGTCAATAGATCCGGGGATCGCCCCGGGTCGACCCCGAACTAGTGGAGGGCTCCATCGTGGCGAGCGTGAACATTAAGCCACTCGAGGACAAGATCCTCGTACAGGCCAACGAGGCCGAGACCACGACCGCATCCGGTCTGGTCATCCCCGACACCGCCAAGGAGAAGCCGCAGGAAGGCACCGTCGTCGCAGTCGGCCCCGGCCGGTGGGACGAGGACGGCGAAAAGCGGATCCCGCTTGACGTCTCCGAGGGCGACACCGTCATCTACAGCAAGTACGGCGGCACCGAGATCAAGTACAACAACGAGGAGTACCTGATCCTGTCCGCGCGCGACGTGCTGGCCATCGTCAACAAGTAACGCAAACGTGACCGCCCCGGGCGATCCCCGCGTAATAGCGGCGGACTCCCGGGGCGTCATGCTTAGCAAGGGACGGAAAAGCTTATGTCAAAACTGATTGAGTTTGACGAAACCGCTCGCCGCGCAATGGAAGCGGGCGTCGACAAGCTCGCCGACGCGGTGCGCATTACGCTCGGCCCTCGAGGTCGGCATGTGGTGCTGGCCAAGGCGTTCGGCGGCCCGACGGTCACCAACGACGGCGTCACCATCGCCCGCGAGATCGACCTGGAGGACCCGTTCGAGAACCTGGGCGCCCAGCTGGTGAAGTCGGTGGCCACCAAGACCAACGACGTCGCCGGTGACGGCACCACGACGGCAACCGTGCTGGCGCAAGCCATCATCAAGGCGGGTCTGCGCAACGTTGCCGCAGGCGCCAACCCGATCGCACTGGGTTCGGGCATCAGCAAGGCCGCCGATGCGGTGTCCGAGGCCCTGCTGGCGTCGGCCACCCCGGTGACCGACAAGAAGTCGATCGCTCAGGTCGCCACCGTGTCCTCGCGCGACGAGGAGGTAGGCGAGCTGGTCGGCGAGGCCATGACCAAGGTCGGCACCGACGGCGTTGTCACCGTCGAGGAGTCCTCGACGCTGAATACCGAGCTCGAGATCACCGACGGTGTCGGCTTCGACAAGGGCTTCATCTCGGCGTACTTCATCACCGACTTCGACGCCCAGGAAGCGGTGCTCGAGGACGCGCTGGTGCTGCTGCACCGCGAGAAGATCAGCTCGCTGCCCGATGTGCTGCCGCTTCTGGAGAAGGTCGCGGAGTCGGGGAAGCCGTTGCTGATCATCGCCGAGGACGTTGAAGGCGAAGCGCTTTCGACACTGGTGGTCAATGCGATTCGCAAGACCCTCAAGGCCGTCGCGGTCAAGGCGCCGTTCTTCGGTGACCGCCGCAAGGCGTTCCTCGAAGACCTCGCCGTCGTCACCGGCGGTCAGGTCGTCAACCCCGACGTCGGTCTGCTGCTTCGTGAGGTCGGACTCGACGTGTTGGGCACCGCTCGCCGCGTCGTGGTCAGCAAGGACCAGACCGTGATCGTCGACGGCGGCGGCACTCAGGACGCCATCGATGCGCGTAAGTCTCAGCTGCGCGCGGAGATCGAGGCCTCCGACTCGGACTGGGACCGCGAGAAGCTCGAGGAGCGGCTGGCCAAGCTGTCCGGCGGCGTCGCGGTCATCAAGGTCGGCGCGGCCACCGAGACGGATCTCAAGAAGCGCAAGGAGGCCGTCGAGGACGCCGTATCGGCCGCGAAGGCCGCGGTCGAGGAGGGCATCATCACCGGCGGCGGCGCCGCCCTGGTGCAGGCCCGGTCGGCGCTCAAGTCGCTGAAGGACTCGCTGTCCGGCGACGAGGCGCTCGGTGTCGATGTGTTCTCGCAGGCGCTGTCGGCGCCGCTGTACTGGATCGCGACCAACGCGGGCCTGGACGGTTCCGTCGTCGTCAACAAGGTCAGTGAGCTGTCTGCCGGGCGGGGTTTCAACGCCGCGACGCTGGAGTACGGCGACCTGGTGGCTGACGGTGTGGTCGACCCGGTCAAGGTCACCCGCTCTGCGGTGCTCAATGCCGCGTCGGTGGCCCGGATGATCCTCACCACCGAGACGGCGATCGTTGAGAAGCCGGCCGAGTCCGAAGACGATGGCCACGGCCATGGTCACAGCCACGGACACGGCCACTCGCACTAGAAGCACGTAACAAAACACCCCCGGTCCTAGCGGCCGGGGGTGTTTTGTTGCCGGACAGCGGATCCACGTCATGAGCGGCTCTGAGGGTGTCCCGAACCGGGCGTCTAGGCGAGAAGCAAAGCAAGTTTGCGCTGTGAACGACACCTTCCCGCAGCTGCGAACAAGATCCGTGACCGCAAGCCTGAGCTGCTGTCCGCTTCGCGGCTGCTGTGCATTTCCCTGTATTCGACGAAGGCGGGCAAGGCAATACATGCAGAGTCCAGCGTCACCGGATATCGCCATCGATACGCCGACGACGGTCAAGAGATCGGCAATCCCTGACAGGTTGCGACGTAGTCGATGTTGGGTGATACCCAGTCGCTCCATTGCTGGCGGCTCATGTTGGTGGTGAGCTTGTCGCACAATGCATCCCGCCATTCCGCGGGACCTGGCCACACCCGCACCATGCCGTCCTGACTGCCGGAGAGGATGCGTCCCGCATCCGGGCTGAACGCCACAATCAACACTGCACTTCGAAGTCCGTTGATGGGTTGACCAATCGGGCCGCCGGTCACGACGTCCCACAGCCGCACCGTGGTGTCGGCACTGCCGGAGAGGATGCGTTGCAGCGTCGTGCACCATCCAGACCGGGGTCAAGCGGAACAAAAACGCAAATTCCGAAAGGAGTAGTGCAGTACTCGCCCGTGGTCCCAGTGGCCGAGTCAACATTGAGAAAGCGGTGTCCAACCAGACGGCGGTGGCGAGGAGGGCAGCGGCATGAAGGACCGGCACTGGAACACTCTCGTCTCTGGCGTTCGGTATGGCGACTGCATTCTCGTCCTGGGCCCGGAGATCCCGGTCGGTACCGTCGGCGCACCCGTTGGAGCTCCCGCGAGTAGCTTCGCCGAAAAGTTGACCGGCGCACTCGCGACAGAACTCGAAGAGGACGGCAAGCACGTCACCGGAACGACGTTGGCCGCGGTCGCGCAGCAGTACGAGGACACTGAAGGCTTCGGTGCCAGTGCGTTGCGGGCGCTTGCGGCAAGGTTCTACACAATGTCTGGCTTCGTGCCCTCGGAGGTTCATGCGGCCCTCGCGGAGTTGCCTTTCAGCCTGATCCTGACCACTTGCCAGGACGACCTCATGGCGTCTGCTCTGCAGGCCGCTGGTAAGAACCCGATCGTTCGGCGCTACAACCATCGCGGCGACGGGCGTGACAATCCCGAGTTCCCTCTGCAGAGCTCGCCGCAGGCGCCGCTGGTCTACCACCTCTTCGGTGACGCACAGGAGCCCGGTTCGCTGGTACTGAGCGAGAACGACTTGCTCGACTTCCTGATCCGTGTGGTGTCCGACCGGCCGCCGCTGCCCAGCAGCCTGCGCCGCACGCTCAGGGGCGGACAGCACTTTCTGTTCGTCGGTTTCGGAATCACGCAGTGGTATCTGCGCGTCCTGTTGAAGGTGCTGATGCGATCGCTTGAGTTTGATCGCAACGGCAGCAACATCGCCACTGAGCCGTTACTCGGGCTTTCCGAGGTCGATCGCGAGCAGACGATCCTTTTCTATCGGCGCGGCACGCCCATCGAGCTCGAAGATGCGGACATCAATGCGTTTTTGACCGAGCTGAAGGAGCGGATCGCGGCCGAAGGCGGTGTCGCCTTGCAGTCCGCGTCGACCGGCCGGCGGCCGCGCGTGTTCATCAGCTACGCCCGCGAAGATGGCGAGCTTGCGGGCATGACGTCTAGTGCCTTGCGAAAAGCTGACTTCGAGACCTTCTTCGACACCGATTCGCTGATCGGCGGCGAGCATTGGGACGAGCGTATCCCCGAAGAGATCAACGCCGCCCACTTCACGCTGGTGCTGTACAGCCCGGCGTTATGTCGCAAGACGGACAGCTACGTCAACAAGGAGATCGACCTGGCACGCGAACGAGACCGCTGGATTCGTGGCCCATTTCTGATTCCCCTCCGCACAGCCGAGATCCCCGACGAGCACCGCATCGCTGAGTTGAGCGCATATCACGAGATGCCGTTGCGGCACAGGAACTTCGACGAGGACATGGCGCACGTGATCACGACCATGCGCCGCGAACTGCAGCTCCGAGACCGCCAACTGCCATGACCGAGTACAGGAACCGCTATCCCGGTGCCCAGCCGTTCTCCGATGACTACTTCTCGCGCAAGATCTTCTTCGGGCGTGACACCGCCGCGCGGGAACTCGCCGACAAGATCCTGGCAAATCAGCTTGTCACCGTCTACGCAAGGTCGGGCTTGGGAAAGACCTCACTGTTGAAGGCAGGTGTAGCACCGCTGCTGCGGGACGCAGGCTATCTGCCCCTCTTCGTGAGGGTGAACGACCTTCGCGTCGGGCCCTACCGCGCACTCCTCGAGACCGTCGGTGGCGAGGCGGCGAGACAGAACATCGAGTATGTGCCAGGGCGATGGGAGTCGCTGTGGAGTTTCTTCAAGACCGCTGAGTTCTGGCGCGACGACGTCTTGCTCACACCGGTGCTGATCCTCGATCAGTTCGAGGAGTTGTTCACGCTACAGAGCGAAGAGGTACGCGCGCATTTCTTGAACGAGTTGAGCTATCTGATCCGCGGGGTGCGGCCACCGCACCACGAGGAGGCGCCGCGCGGCGAAGAACTCAGCGAGCGTCCGCCGCCGCTGCGGGTTGTGCTGTCTCTGCGGGAGGATTCTCTGGGCCTGCTCGAGGACGCGGCGGAACACATCCCGCAGATCCTGGATGCGCGCTTCCGGCTCGCCCCCCTCGATCTGCCCGCCGCGCAGGAGGCGATCGTCCGGCCGGCTGCAGTGACCGACCCCACCCTCGAGACCGCACCGTTCGCGGTGGATCCCGCCGCCGTCCATGCGCTCCTGGACTACCTTTCTCACGCCCGTTCGTCTGTCGCTGGCCAAAAACGGCGCTATGTCGAGCCATTTCAGCTGCAGCTGCTATGCCAGCGCATGGAGCAGGTTGCGGATGCCCGGCAGCGGGAGTCGGGCGCCGCCGAACTGACCGTGACGATGGCAGACCTCGGCGGCGAAGCCGGGCTCAACAAGACTTTGCGCACCTTCTGCAAAGAAGCGATCGACAGCCTGCCGGATTGGCGCGTCCGCCGCGCGGCTCGTCGGCTGTGTCAGAACCGTCTGATCAGCACCGAAGGTCGGCGCCTCAGCCTCGAGGAACACGAAATTCGTCAACAATTCAAGCTCTCCAAGGAGACCCTGGACCGCCTGGTGGGCGCTCGTCTGTTGCGTTCCGAAAACCGTTCCGAGAGTGTGTATTACGAACTCAGCCACGACGCGCTGGTCGAGCCCATACTGGCCTCCAGTCGCGCCAAAGCCCGAGTCATTGCCATGCTCGGAATCGGCTACGGAGTGTTGCTGATCCTACTTGGTTTGGGTGCCGCGCTGGCTGGGCTCGCCCTACTCGGAAATCTGTCGTCCGCGAAAGATACCGGTGACAAGGCGTTAACGGTGGCAGTAGCCTGCGCCGTCACCCTGGTCCTATTACCAACCGTAGTGTTGCCTGCGATTCAACTGCGCGGCAATGCTCGCTCGTGGCGTCGCTATCGACGCTCACGAGAACCGGCCATTGCGGGTTCCGAAATGCGCCCTGGCGGCGCAACCCCGCCGACGAGCGAGATGAACCCTAGGACGACGATCGCAGCGAGTAGCGGCGGTATCCCCCCGCAGGGTTGGTACCCGTCGCCAGACGGTCGAGGACTGACTTGGTGGAATGGCCAACAATGGACCGGACACAGATCGAGCTAACTGCATTCCGCGAGCCACCCCAGGTAGGAACATCGAGTCACGAAATACGGCACGGTCTTCGATCTGTCATTAAACGGATTGTGTAATCGAGCACCACCGAGACGGCGATTGTCGAGAAGCCCGCCGAAGAGGTAGACGATCACGCCACGCGCGCTAGAAGCGCACTAGAAGTCCGAGCGAATCGGAAAACCCCGGTTTATCGGCGGGGGTTTTCGTGTCACTCGGTCGTCGACCAATCGTCGACCAATCGCTACCAGCCTCAACGGCGTTGTGGGTGCTGGGAATGTGACTCGCTTTGCGCCGACCCGGCGGTGCTGCCAGCGGAAATGGGCGAACCTCACAGCTAATGGCAAGGTGGCTGACATGAGCCGCATTTCCTGCAGGTTGAACCGCAAGTGCATGTCGTTGGCGATCACTGGCATCGCGACGTTGGGGGTTCTGACGGCCTGCGCAGGCCCGTCGCTCCCCGACAACGAGCCCGCGTCCAGCCTCAAGGATGGCGTGGCAGGCGCACCGGCAGCCCCGCCCGAGCAGGGACCTCAGCCGGTGGAGGACGCACAGCGCGACGTCGTCAAGACCGCGTCGATGACGATCAGGGTTTCCGACACCTCCGAGGCCGCGGACAAGGCGGCCGTCATGGTGGAGGATTCCGACGGTCGAGTCGACAGTCGCAGCGAGGATGCGGGATCCGACCGGGGTTTGGCCCGCACGTCGATCGTGTTGCGAGTTCCGGTGGCGAAGCTCGACGGTGTGGTGCGGGAGCTGAAGACTCTGGGAGCCGTGCAGACGGCCGAGACGAGATCTGAGGATGTGACGGCGCAACGGGTCGACATGGACGCCCGCATCAAGGCCCTGCAGACCTCGGTGGATCGCCTTCTGGCCATCATGCGCGACGCCAAGGACCCCGAAGCGCTCATCTCGGCTGAAAGCGCACTGTCACAGCGCCAAGCAGATCTGGACAGCCTGCGTGCGCAGCGCGACGCGCTCGGCGACCGCATCGACTACAGCACTGTCGACGTCACCTTCGTGGCCGAAACGATCGGCGGACCGGCGCCCAAGGAGTACCAGGGCTTTGCGGGGCAGGTCGAAAGAGGTTGGGACGCACTGGTTTCCGTCGCAAGAAATCTGGTGCTGCTATTCGGCCTGCTGCTTCCGTGGCTGGGCGTGCTGGCCGTCGCCGCTGGTATCGGCTACGGCGTGATCCGGCTGGTCAGGGCCCGCCGACCCTAGCCCAGCCCGCACGTGGCGAGATTCGCCCCAAGAATCCGCCAAGACGTCCACTCCACTCTTTGGGTGACGGGCTGCCACCACGGCCCGACCAGCCACAGAGAGGACTCGTCATGAAGGTCAAGATCATCGCGGCGCTCGCGATTGCCACGGCCGCAACGCTGCCGCTTGCGGCCATCGCGAACGCCTGCGGCGGAGGTGGCGAAATCCCTGAGAATCACGATTTCGTGACTCCGTCGGGAAACATCGCCTGCAGCATCTACGCCGACAGCTCAGGCGTGAATTGCGAAGTCCGGGAACACACCTGGGTGGTGCCAGCATCCACGACCGGCCCCTACGGAAGAGCGTGCGACTTCAATTTCGGGGGTCTGGATTTCTACGTGAGTCAAGCCAAGCCTGCGAAGCTCGGGTGCTACGAAGGAGCCAGCAAGTTCGATGCGCCCGGCCTGAAGACTCTGGATTACGGCCAGACCTACTCGCACGGCGCGATCACCTGCAACAGCGAGCTGTCCGGCGTGACCTGCACCGACACCTCCACCGGACACTTCTTCCGTGCCTCACGCGAGAACTACGAGTTGGGGTGAGTCGGTTCGCACAATTTCGCTATTCGCCGTGGTGCGGCGAAGGGTATCAGTGCCGGGTCAGCACAAGTAGATCGTCGCGGAGTCGAACAGGAAGGTGGCGTCATCGCGGGCGATCGACTCGTCTGTGTTGTCATAGATGTTGTCGATGATGACACTGCGGTTGATGCCGTCGCGCCAGTCGTCGCACGCGCGGTAGCCCCAGTCGAGCATCTCGGAATCCGAGCCGGTGAACCCTCCGTTGTCGCGCATGTCGGACAGATAGCCGTCTTCGTCGGGCTGAGCCGCGGCCGGCGCCGCGACAGCAACTCCCATTCCAAGAGTAAAGATTAGAGCAGCAAACATCCTTGTAATTTCGGGCATGGCACTGTCCTCCTCGTTTGCCCAAGAGGCTGTCTGTCAGCCACGCGCAGCATAGGTCTGGGGCAAAGGCCATGGCGGAAAATTGACACTTCTGAGCGAAATTAGCCAGCGGGCCATGGGGGTCGAGAACACCAGCCCTGGAGGTCGACGACCTTATTGTCGCTGAGTGATCGATGACCCGTGGAAAGCCGAGCTCGTCAGCATTGCCGGCCGACTGGAGGAGAAGACGAAGCAGAAGCGGTGGACAGACCGAACCGGCTTCCTCATCGAGCGGGACTTCGCGCTGGGCGCATTCGCCATGCGGAAGCTGATCGAGTCGGACAGCGCGTCGGCGCAACTCACGCAACGCCAGGTCCCGGTTCGGCGCTTCGACCGGACAGGCGGTCCGCCCGATCCGCTATCTGCCGCGGAGATCACGGATTTCTACGACTTGGAGAACGGCCGTCGACGGCTGCTTTCCGTTGTCGCCCTGTGCCACGAGATCGTGGACAGCTTTGTCTTCACGTTCTGCTGTGGCGAGACCGACGACCTCTTCGACGGCATTTATGTGTCATCGGACCGGCGCAAGTACGAATACGTGTACCTGCTGCTGGCATCCGACTTCATCGCCCTGTGCAGTGACTTCGGCATGGGGAATGTGCGGCCAAGATGATTAGTACGCACTGGATTTGACGATCCCAGTAGAATGATTTGAGTAGCTCCCGTTATGCAGAAGCGCTGACGATGTGAGCGAAGACACCAGAAAATAAAGCAATTAACGGAACGTTCGTCGGCGCATGGCTGTTGCGCTGATCCGAGTCGGCCGAATGTTACTGAAGGGGGAGTGCTGTGGAGTTGACCCGTGACCGTGCGGGCCAGCCATGGCGGGCACGCCAACGCGAGATCCTGAGTCGAATCGTCCGGGAGACCGAGCCGCCGACAGATGCCATGCCGCGAATCGCAGATTCACAGCGCAGCGAGCGTGACGAGGCCTACTACGCGCTCGTCGGCGAGGTGCTCGATCTGGCGGGAAACATCGGCGCCATCCTGATGGCGTCGGGAACGCCTGCGACGGCCACGATGGACCAGGTGGCCGCCATTGCAGCCGCGTACGGCATCGAGCGCTGCGAGGTCGACGTCATCAACACGACGATCCACGTGGCCGCATACCGAGGGCCGACGATGCCCGCGGCGACCACGCTGCACATCGTGCAATCGCGGTCGATGGACTTCAGCAGGCTGGCTGCCGTCGACCGCTTGATCGGGCGTATCAAGGCAGGCCAGGTGTCGCCGACGACAGCCCGCGAAGAACTCGACGTGATCGTCACCGCGCCGCACCCCTACAAGCGCTGGATAGCGACCCTCGCCTGGGGCGCGCTGGCGTTCGCGACGGCGGGAACCCTCGGCGCGAGCCTGCTGGCCTGTCTGGTCAGCGCCCTGAGCGCGATGGCGATCGACCGGGTCAATCGGCGACTCAACAGGCACGGGTTGCCGTTCTTCTTTCAGTACGCCGTCGGCGGTGCCATCGCGACCGCGCCCCCGATCCTGCTTTACGCGCTCAGCCCCAAGCTGGGGTTCCAATTCGAACCCACGGTGGCCATCGCGGCAGGCCTTGTCGTCCTCCTTGCCGGCCTTTCGTTGGTTGGCTCGGTCGGCGACGTCATCTCCGGTGCCCCGGTCACCGCTGCGGCCCGATTCTTCGAACTGGTGATGCTGACGGCCGCGACGATCGCGGGGGTGGCGCTGGTGCTGCATCTCGCCAGCCGGTTCGGCGCGCCGTTCGTCGGTATCAGCGCGGCTGCCCCGCCCGCACTTGCGGAGATGCCTGCACGTGTCGCGTTCGGTGCGGCGAGCGCGGCGGCCTTCGCCCTGGCCTGCTATGCCGAGCGGTCCGCCGCGATGGCCGCGGCGTTCGGCGGTGCCGCGGGCACCATCGTGTTTCTTCTGGCCCAGGGCGCGGGCTTGGGCGCCGTGGTGGCGTCGTTCGTCGCGGCGGTTCCGATCGGCCTGGTCGGCAGGCTGATGGAACGACGAAACCTCGCGCCGCCGCTGGTGGTGTCGATCACTGGCATCGTGCCGCTGCTACCGGGCCTGTCGCTGCTGCACGGGATCTACGCGATCCTCAACGATCAGCACGCCGTCGGGTTCGCTTCTGTGCTGGGTGCACTGGCGATCGGTACTGCGCTCGCGGCAGGCGTCACACTGGGCGAATGGGGCTCGTGGAAGGTTCGCAGGCGCAGCGGTCGCACCCGCCGTGTTCGCGCCACGCGGCTTGCCGAGAGCAAGCGCTAACTGTTCTGCCGAGCAGACGCAAAAGCCCCCGACACGCAGAGTCGTCGGGGGCTTTCGCGTCTTGTCGCGATCAGGAAGCGCGGCGGATGCCTCGCTTGAGTAGCAATTCACGTTCCGATTCGGACAGGCCGCCCCAGATGCCGTACGGCTCTCCGACGGCAAGTGCGTGCGAGCGGCATTGCGTGATCACCGGGCAACTACGGCACATCTCCTTTGCGCGCATCTCACGCTGCGCGCGGGCCCGGCCACGCTCACCATCGGGGTGAAAGAACACCGACGAGTCGACGCCTCGGCAAAGCCCGTGCATCTGCCAATCCCAGATGTCTGCATTGGGTCCCGGTAACTGCTGCGGCTGTGGCATGTGGAAAACCCCTCTCTACGCACCGATTTGGGGCACGCACCGGTGCGTGAGTTGTGGAACCGATCCGAGCACAAGTCGCCGATGACTCCTCGTGCACACAAGGTAGGGGCGCCTAGCAAAACGAGTCAATAGCCCGCACATGTGCTCAAGGACATAACCGCAGGCCGAGAATTTACATCACGTTCATCGGTTCGACCCGCGGTCATCGAAGAGGATGATAGCCAATGGCCCGGTAATACACGATGACTCGTATTTCCGCAGTTCGCTCAGAACGACATTGCGACGATTTTTTCGTGCGTTCGGTAAGCGGTTGACATGGCTGTAACACGTGGCGCACAAACTGTTAACCAAACAGATTCTGTGTCAACCACTTACCCGTGCCCATCGGTATCGGGATCACGACGTCCTATTGATAGCGTCGGCGGCTGATGATCGCCAACGCCGCCTTCGGCGACGACCCGGGGCACTGGCCGCTGCCTGCGGCACACTCCGCCGAGGAGCTGTGGCTGCGTGCGGTCGTGGCGGGCGGACAGGGTCGCTACTCAACCGCCACCGCAGATCTCGCATCCATCCGGCGGGCGCGCGGCGTCGGGCGGTTGCCGTCGTTGGCCCACAGCACCCAGGCGTCCTTCTTGCGTCAGCTCGGTTGGCACGACAAGGCCCGCCGGTGGGACGGCAGCGCGCTCGCGGTGGCGGGCGGAGATCCCGAGGGCAGCGTCGACGCGATGATCGGTCTTGCCGCCGACGCACTCGGCGTTGGCAGGTTCGCCGCCTCCACCGCCGCGCTGCGGCGGGCAGAGCGTTTGCTCGACGACGGGCCGCCTCGGCTGGCGGTTCGGCTGTCCTGGGTGTCGGCCGAACTGGCGATGGCGGCCGGCGATGGCGCAACGGCCGTCGGCCACGCCGAGCGCGCGGGCGAGCTGGCCACCGCCTTCGGGTCGGCCCGCCACAGCGTGAAATCCGAGGTCGTGCTGGCCGCGGCACTCTGCAGCGATGGCAGGCTGGAACGGTCTCGCGCGGTGGCCGACGCGGCACTGGAAACCACGCAGCGGCTGGGACTGGTCCCGCTGAGCTGGGCGTTGGCGTGTCTGCTCGGCGAAATCGGCAGCGGGAACCACTCCGCAGACGAAGTCGTTGGAATTCGCGACGTGTCCGCTGATACGGTGCGCCGCCGAGGCGGCGTGTTGCAAGATCGCTGAGCCAGGCCGTGCCGACCCGACAGTTAGTGTTTAGCCCAGTTACTTAAACGCCACCTGTCCCATTAGTAACGCTGGAGAGAGCTTCACCGATGACATTTTCGGGAGAACGTCTCGATGCTGTCGTTGCTGAAGCCGTGGCGGGCAACCGGGACGCGCTCCGGGAGGTGCTGGAGATCATCCGTCCCATCGTTGTCCGTTACTGCCGGGCCAGGGTCGGGACGGCCGAGCGGAGCGGCCTCTCAGCTGACGATGTGGCACAGGAGGTGTGCTTGGCCGCCATCACGGCGCTGCCGCGCTACAAGGATCAGGGACGACCGTTCCTGGCCTTTGTGTACGGCATCGCTGCCCACAAGGTTGCCGACGCGCATCGCGCGGCCGCCCGGAACCGCTCTGAGCCGACTGAGGTCGTACCGGAGCGCTTCTCCGCGGAGGCCGGACCTGAACAACTGGCCCTCGAGGGTGAGTCCGCGGAGCGGATGAACAAGCTGCTGGGAGTTCTGCCGGAGAAACAGCGGGAGATTCTGATCCTGCGTGTGGTCGTCGGCATGAGCGCCGAGGAGACCGCAGAGGCGGTCGGCAGCACTGCGGGCGCCGTCCGGGTCGCACAGCACAGGGCGCTGGCACGGCTGAAGGCGGAAATCATCGCGACGGGACACGACCGTGCCTGACTTCAGCCGCTGGGGCGCAAACGGGGGCGATCCGTCGCTCAACGCCATCGCGCGCACGGACCGCTATCTCGATTCACTCGCCTCCGAGCAGCCGGTGTACGCCACCGACCCGGCCGACGCCGAGCTGGCCAACCTGATGGCCGGCTGGCGCGACGAGGTGCGCAGGCCATCGGCCAGGGTCGCGCTTCAGCGCGACGCGGAGATCGTGCTGCAGCGCGCGCTCGCTTCGCGGCAACGGACGCGCATGTCGATGGCGGTCATGGGCTCGGTGGCCGCCGCGCTGTTGTGCCTCGGCGGGTTCGGTGCCGTCGTCTATGGCGCGGGGCCGGGCGACGCGCTCTACGGACTGCGCGTCGCCGTGTTCGGCGAGCAGCGGGTCACCCGTGACGACCAGGTCACGCTGGCTGCGCAGACCGAGATGCAACAGGTTCAGCAGCTCATCGATCAGGGCAACTGGGACGCCGCCTCGGACAAGCTGCAGACCGTCACCTCGACCGTGCAGACCGTCGAGGATCCGCAGCGGCAGCAGGAACTGCAACAGCAGCTGAACAACCTGACGGTCAAGGTGGAGAACCGCGATCCCAATGCGACGGTTCCCGAATCGGCGCCCCTCAACCCGGAGGTGCCTGTGGCGCCCGGTGGCCCAGGGATATCGCTGCCTGTCGAGCTGCCGTCGTTGCCCGATCTGCCTGCGCCGGGTGCCCCGTTGCCCGACATCTCGCTGCCGCAACTGCCGCCGCTGCCGCAGATACCGCTGCCCGGATCGGGTGCGCCCGGACCCATTGTGCTGCCGGATATTCCGCTGCCGCAGCTGCCGAAGCCGCTTCCCGATGGGCCGAAGCCACTGCCCGACGAGCCCAAGCCGGTCCCAGGTGATCCGAAGCCGGACCCGGGCGATTCGTCACCGATCCCGCTGCCGAAGCCGGGGCAGGATCAACCGAAGCCGCTGCCGGTGCCCGATGAACCCGCGCCCGCGCCCAAGCCGGTCGAGCAGCCCAAGCCGATCGAGTTGCCGAAGCCGATCGAGCAGCCCAAGCCGGTGGAGCCGCCGAAGCCGGTGGAGCAGCCGAAGCCGCTGATACCTGGCGACATTCCGGTGCCGAAGCCCGCGCCTGCGCCCGAGTCGCCGCCGCGCCGAAGGCCCCGCCCGCGCCGAAGGCCCCGCCGGCCTTAGCGCCTGCGCAGGAAGAGCCGCCGGTGGAGCAGCCAACCACGACGATTCTGCTCCCGATTCCGGGGCAAAAGCCGAAACAAGGGGACTGACGGATCAGCTGTCAGCGATAGCCGCCGTCGGACTCCGACGTCGCCTCGTTGAGCGAAGCGTCGGCGTAGCCGCGGCAATAATCCCAGGTCACGTACGCGTCGGGCTCGGGGTCATAGGCCGGCTCGTGCGGCCGCACGGTGCCGTCGACCAGGAGCTGCAAAAGGTTGGCTCGCAGCATGTCCCAGTCGTGATAGTGGTCCTGCTGGCATTCGTCACAGCACACCACCAGGCCGCGAATTCCCTTGTGCGCCAACAGGGCTTCGTACACTGCGAGGTCGGCGAGGTCCGCCTCCACCGCGGTGCGCTCCTGTGCGTCCAGCGGCTGGCCGGGTTCGAGGGCGTCGAGCGCCCCCGAAGGGTCGCACGGGTCATCGGCGAACGGATCCGGCGGCAAACCAGGCGGGAGGTGGTCTCGCACGACTCCACCCTAGCTAGCCGCACTGGGTCCCGCCAGCGGTTGCCCAGCAGGCCCGGGTTAAGCGGCGGCCGCGTGTGGGGCCGAGTTCTCTCATGCCGATGCCGATAAGATAGTTATCTAGCTCCCCGCCGTATGGAGGCTGTAACCCATGTCGATCGCTGAAAGCGACCTCCCCATCGCCGTACCGGTGCCGACCGGCGGCGACGATCCCACCAAGATCGCCATGCTCGGACTGACGTTCGACGATGTGCTACTGCTTCCTGCCGCCTCCGATGTGGTGCCCGCCACGGCCGACACATCCAGTCAGCTCACCCGGCGCATCCGGCTGAAGGTGCCGTTGGTCAGTTCGGCGATGGACACCGTGACCGAGTCGCGGATGGCGATCGCGATGGCCCGCGCAGGCGGTATGGGCGTGCTTCACCGCAATCTTCCGGTCGCCGAGCAAGCCGGCCAGGTCGAAACGGTCAAGCGGTCAGAAGCCGGGATGGTCACCGACCCCGTCACCTGTTCTCCGGACAACACGCTGGCCGAGGTCGACGCGATGTGCGCGAGGTTCCGGATCTCGGGGCTGCCCGTCGTCGACGACACCGGCGCGCTCGTCGGAATTATCACGAACCGCGATATGCGCTTCGAGGTCGATCAGAGCAAGCCCGTCTCCGAGGTGATGACCAAGGCGCCGCTGATCACCGCCCGCGAGGGTGTTACCGCCGATGCGGCGTTGGGCCTGTTGCGCCGCCACAAGATCGAGAAGCTGCCGATCGTCGACGGGCACGGCCGGCTGACCGGGTTGATCACCGTCAAGGACTTCGTCAAGACCGAGCAGCACCCGTACGCGACCAAGGACAGCGACGGCAGGCTGCTGGTCGGCGCGGCGGTCGGCATCGGTCCCGACGCGTGGACGCGGGCGATGACGTTGGCCGACGCAGGCGCCGACGTGCTGATCGTCGACACCGCCCACGCCCACAACCGGCTGGTGCTGGACATGGTCAGCAAGCTCAAACGTGAAGTGCGGCAACGGGTCGATGTGATCGGCGGAAACGTCGCCACCCGCGCCGCGGCGGCCGCTCTGGTCGATGCGGGCGCCGACGCCGTGAAGGTCGGGGTTGGGCCCGGTTCGATCTGTACCACCCGCGTGGTCGCCGGGGTCGGTGCGCCGCAGATCACCGCGATTCTCGAGGCGGTCGCAGCGTGTGCTCCCTCGGGGACTCCGGTAATCGCCGACGGCGGCCTGCAGTACTCGGGTGACATCGCCAAGGCGCTGGCAGCGGGCGCATCCACGACGATGCTCGGCTCGCTGCTGGCCGGCACCGCCGAGGCCCCCGGTGACTTGATCTTCGTGAACGGCAAGCAGTTCAAGAGCTATCGGGGCATGGGATCGCTCGGTGCGATGCAGGGGCGCGCCAACACGAAGTCGTACTCGAAAGACCGCTACTTCCAAGATGATGCGCTGAGTGAGGACAAGCTGGTTCCCGAGGGCATCGAGGGGCGGGTGCCGTTCCGTGGCCCGTTGTCCACCGTGATTCATCAGCTGACCGGTGGCCTGCGGGCGGCGATGGGCTACACGGGGGCGGCGACGATCGAGCAGTTGCAGCAGGCGCAGTTCGTGCGGATCACGCCGGCGGGGCTGAAGGAAAGCCACCCGCACGACATCGCGATGACCGTCGAAGCGCCCAACTACTACACCCGATAGCGAGTCCGCATGCGCGACATGGTCGAAATCGGGATGGGCCGAACCGCCCGCCGCACCTATGAACTCGGCGACATCAACATCGTTCCGTCTCGTCGGACCCGGTCGTCGCAGGATGTGTCGACGGCCTGGCAGCTCGATGCGTACCGGTTCGAGATCCCCGTCGTCGCACATCCGACCGACGCGCTGGTGTCGGTCGAGTTCGCCATCGAGATGGGCCGCATCGGCGGTCTCGGCGTGCTCAACGGCGAGGGGTTGATCGGCAGGCATGCCGACGTGGCGGCCAAGATCGGCCAAGTGGTCGAGGCGGCGGAGAAGGAGCCCGAACCCACAGCCGCGATTCGTCTTCTGCAGCAACTGCATTCGGCTCCGCTTGACCCCGAGCTGCTCGGTGCGGCGGTCACCCGGATCCGTGAAGCAGGGGTGACCACCGCGGTCCGGGTGAGCCCGCAGAGCGCACAGGCGTTGACCCCGGCGCTGGTGGCCGCGGGCATCGACCTGTTGGTCATCCAGGGCACCATCGTGTCGGCCGAACGCGTCGCACAGGGCGGTGAGCCGCTGAACCTCAAGACGTTCATCTCCGAGCTGGACATACCTGTGGTGGCGGGCGGCGTGCTGGACCACCGCACTGCCCTGCACCTGATGCGCACCGGCGCCGCGGGGGTGATCGTCGGATACGGCTCCACCAGCGGCGTCACCACCAGCGACGAGGTGCTCGGCATCAGCGTGCCGATGGCGACCGCGATCGCCGACGCGGCCGCCGCGCGCCGGGAGTATCTCGACGAGACCGGCGGTCGGTACGTCCATGTGCTGGCCGACGGCGACATCCACACCTCCGGCGACCTGGCCAAGGCCATCGCCTGCGGAGCCGACGCCGTCGTGCTCGGCACCCCGTTGGCGCTGGCCGCCGAGGCGCTCGGCGACGGCTGGTTCTGGCCCGCCGCCGCGGCCCACCCGTCGCTGCCCCGCGGGGCGCTGCTGCAGATCGCGATCGGGGAGCGGCCAGGGCTCGAGCAGGTGCTCACCGGCCCGTCGGATGATCCGTTCGGCTCGCTGAACCTGGTGGGCGGCCTGCGCCGGTCGATGGCCAAGGCCGGCTACTGCGACCTGAAGGAGTTCCAGAAGGTCGGTCTGGCCGTCGGCAGCTGACCCGGACTTTTGGTTACCGGCGGGTAAGTTCATACTGGTTTGATGCAGCCTGACTACGACGTTCTGATCATCGGTTCGGGGTTCGGGGGCAGCGTTTCCGCGTTGCGGCTCACCGAGAAGGGCTACCGCGTCGGTGTGCTGGAGGCCGGACCTCGCTACGCCGACGAGGAATTCGCCAAGACCTCGTGGAATCTCCGGAAATTCCTCTGGATGCCCAAGCTCGGCATGTACGGCATCCAACGAATCCACCTGCTGCGCAATGTCATGATCCTGGCAGGCGCAGGCGTCGGCGGCGGATCTCTGAACTACGCCAACACGCTCTACGTGCCGCCGGACCCGTTCTTCAACGACCCGCAGTGGAAGCACATCACCGACTGGCGCGCCGAGCTGATGCCGCACTACGAGCAGGCGCAGCGCATGCTCGGCGTGGTGCAGAACCCGACATTCACCGACGCCGACAAGGTGATGAAAGAGGTCGCCGACGACATGGGTGTCGGCGACACATTCGTGGCCACACCCGTCGGGGTGTTCTTCGGGCCGGACGGCACCAAGACGCCGGGCAAGACCGTGCCCGATCCATACTTCGGCGGGGCCGGGCCCGCCCGCACCGGCTGCATCGAGTGCGGCTCCTGCATGACGGGTTGCCGGTACGGCGCCAAGAACACCCTCGTCAAGAACTACCTCGGCTTGGCGGAATCTGCTGGGGCACAAGTACATCCGATGACGACGGTGACCGGCTTCAAACAACGGCCCGACGGGCTGTGGGAGGTCAAGACCGCACACACCGGCAGGCTGCTGCGCCGCAAGCGTCGCACCTACACCGCCACCCACCTCATTCTCGCGGCGGGCACGTTCGGCACGCAGAAGCTGCTCTTCAAGATGCGCGACCGCGGCAACCTGCCGAAGCTGTCGGACAAACTCGGCGTGCTCACCCGCACCAACTCCGAATCGATCGTCGGCGCAGGACGCCTCGAGGTGCGCGACGACCTCGACCTCACCCACGGCGTGGCGATCACGTCGTCGATCCACCCGACCTCCGACACCCACATCGAGCCCGTGCGCTACGGCAAGGGCTCCAACGCGATGGGCCTTCTGCAGACGCTGATGACCGACGGCGCGGGCCCCACCGGCAGCGACATCCCGCGCTGGCGGCAGCTGCTCGACCAGGCCGGCGAGAACCCGAAGCAGATGCTGCGGATGCTCAACCCGTCGCGGTGGAGTGAGCGCACCGTGATCGCGCTGGTGATGCAGCACCTGGACAACTCGATCACCACCTACACCAAACGCACCAAGCTCGGCTTCCGTCGGATGGTCAGCAAGCAGGGCCACGGCGAGCCCAACCCGACCTGGATTCCGGTGGGCAACGAGGTCACCCGCCGTCTCGCGCAGAAGATCGACGGTGTCGCGGGCGGAACCTGGGGTGAGCTGTTCAACATCCCGCTGACCGCCCACTTCCTCGGCGGCGCGGCGATCGGCGACAGCCAGGAGCACGGCGTGATCGACCCCTACCAGCGCGTGTACAACTACCCGACGATGTATGTCGTCGACGGCGCGTCCGTCTCGGCCAACCTCGGCGTCAACCCCTCGCTGAGCATCACCGCGCAGGCCGAACGGGCGGCGTCGCTGTGGCCCAACAAGGGCGAGGAGGACCTGCGGCCGGACCAGGGCGAGGCCTACAAGCGGCTTGCTCCGGTCGAGCCCGAGCGTCCTGTCGTGCCCGCCGACGCGTTCGGCGCGCTGCGCCGCATCCCGTTCGAGCCGAGTGAAAAGGTCAGCTCGGCCGGTTAACCGGCAGGCAATACCGGGTATTTCCTCTGCACGCTGTGGCCGCACGGGTCGCGGCGCAGAGAGGTATGGCGCCATGCGCTCGGCGTACCAGGACAAGCTGTCGGCACTGCGCACCCAGCTGGCCGACATGTGTGGGCTGGCCGCCGACGCGTTGGAACACGCGTCGCACGCCCTGCTGGAGGCGGATCTGGAGCTCGCCGAACAGGTCATCACCGACCACCACCGCATCGCGGCCAAGTGGCGTGGGGCGGAGGACACCGCGGTCAAACTGCTCGCGCTGCAGCAGCCGGTGGCGGGTGACCTGAGAAAGGTCGTCGCCTCACTTCACGTCGGCGCCGACATCGAGCGGATGAGCGCGCTGGCGGTGCACGTCGCCAGAATCGCCCGGCTTCGGCATCCCGAACAGGCACTACCCGACGACGTTCGCACGTCGTTCACCGAAATGGCCGATGTGGCAGTTGAACTCGCGAGGATGGCGCAGGAGCTGCTGCTGTCGCCCGACGCCGAAAAGGCGGCGCAGTTGCGCGACAAGGACGATGCCGTCGACGCCCGGCACCGTCATCTCTTCACGGTGCTGATCGACCGGGAGTGGCAGAGCAGCGTCGGCTCCGCAGTCGACGTCGCGCTGCTTGGCCGGTTCTACGAGCGGTTCGCCGACCATGCCGTCGAGATCGGCAGGCGCATGGTGTTCGAGGCGACCGGCGGGCTGCCGACGCAGAAACTGGCTTAGGTCGGCGCCTCTTTTCGGCGCGCCATCTCCTCCTCGAGCATCTCTTCGAATGCGCCCTCGTCGCGACCGAGCGCGATGGTCGCCGCGGCCATCGCCCCTACGGCGACCACCAGCAGCCCCACCTTCACCGGATCGGTGACCGCGAGCGCCTCGCCGAGCACGATGACACCAAGCGACACCGCGACCAACGGTTCTAGCACCAGCATGGTGGGCACCGAGGCCTGCAGTGCACCGGCGTGAAACGCCGACTGCTGCAACAGGGTTGCCGCTACGCCGAGGATCACGACGAGGTACGGCGCGGGGACGATCAGCGTGCCCCACAGGCCTTCCTCGTTGAGCCGCTGCACGGTGACCTTGGTGAGCACCGACACCACGCCGAACAACACGCCGACCGCCGTGGCGATCAGCAGCGCGCGGTTGCGGCCCTCGGTGCGGGCGCCGCCGATCACGCAGACCAGCACGACGGCAATGCACAGCCCCGTGGCCAAGATCCAGACGGCGGGCGGCGGTCGATAATTTCCCGGCTGCACGCGCGCGATCGTCAGGAATGTCGCCAGACCCAACGTCAGCACCAGCGCCCACACCCAGTCATGCGTGGTGACCCGGCGATGGGCCAGCCGGGCGCTCATCGGCAGCGCGAACAACAGCGCCGACACCAGCAGTGGCGCGACGAGGATCAACGAGCCCCAGGTCAGCGCGAGAGCCTGAAAGCCGTAGCCGGATGCCGCGACCGCCGTCCCCGCCCACCACAGGCGGTTGCGTAGCAGCTTCTTGAACATCGTCGTGCTGACACCCTCGTCCTGAGGGATCTCCAACGTCGCGCGCTGCCGGATCACGATTCCGAGTGCTGAGGTCACCGCGGCGGCCAGCGCCAGCAGAACGACCACCCACTCTGGCATGAATCTCCTTGTCGACTGTGAACGAGCTTGCTCACGGGATACCCAATCACACCATGGGCACTGGTCTATGGTTTGGCGGGTGAACAGCGAGGATGTCCTCGACGGGAAGGTTGCCGTCGTCACGGGCACCAGTCGCGGGGTCGGCGTCGGCATCGCGCACGAACTGCTGCGCGCGGGCGCCACCGTCATCGGCTGCTCCCGGTCGAAGCTCGACACCATTCCCGGCGCTGACCAGAACGAGGCTTGGCTGCAGCGCAGCGCCCAATTGGTGTGCGACCAAGGCGATTTGCACGCCATCGATGCCATGGTCGCGGAGGTGGCCGACACCTACGGGCGCATCGACATCCTGGTCAACAACGCGGGCGGAACCCTGCCGACGCCCAACGTCGAAGACGTCCCCGAACTGGTCCAGCGAATGCAGGGTGCGCCCCGCGCCGACGACGACTTCGAGCGGACGGCGCTGTTTCACTCCTTCGCCATCCAGATGAACCTCATCAGCCCGCTGTGGTTCGCCCTGCGCGTCTACCGGCAGATGCGCAACCAGGACGGCATCGGGTCCATCATCAACATCTCCAGCGGTACCGGTCACCCGGCCGGGTCGCCGACGCTGGTTTCCTACGGTGCGGCCAAGGCGGGCCTCAACCACCTCACCCGGTCACTGGCCGAGGAATGGGGGCCGCATGCGCGCGTTAACGCCTTGGCGCTGGGCCCGACGATGACCGACAACTTCCGGTCGTTCGTGCTGCCCAAGGACGACCCGACGGGCGAGAACTACTTCCGGAACGTTCCGCTGCGTCGTGCGGGCGAGCCCGCCGAGGTCGGCCGGGTGTGCGTCTTTCTGTGCAGTGGCGCCGCCGACTTCGTGAACGGCACCACCATCGAGATCGACGGCGGCATGCTTCCCGGCACGTTGTACGAGGCGGGATTGAAAACGATCACGGACCTGCTCTGAGGTCGCTCTGGCGGCGGTCGGACGGCGGCGACGGCCCCCGCCCGTAGACTGAGCAGGTGCAACCGGCATCCCCCCGCCCCGTTCTGGTGGTCGACTTCGGAGCGCAGTACGCGCAGCTCATCGCGCGCCGTGTCCGCGAGGCGCGGGTCTATTCGGAGGTCATCCCGCACACCGCAACCGTCGACGAGATCAAGGCCAAGGATCCGCAGGCCATCGTGCTTTCCGGCGGTCCGGCGAGCGTCTACACCGAAGGGGCGCCGCAGCTGGACCCCGCGGTGTTCGACCTGGGTGTGCCGGTGTTCGGCATCTGCTACGGCTTCCAGGCGATGGCGCAGACACTCGGCGGCACCGTTGCCCACACCGGCACAAGCGAGTACGGCCGAACCGAGTTGAATGTCTCTGGCGGACAACTACATTCGGACCTGCCGGAGATCCAGCCGGTGTGGATGAGCCACGGCGACGCCGTCACCGCCGCACCGGAGGGTTTCGAGGTGGTGGCCAGCAGCGCTGGTGCACCGGTCGCAGGTTTCGAGAACCAGGCGCGCCGGCTCGCCGGTGTCCAGTACCACCCCGAGGTGATGCACACCCCGCACGGGCAGCAGGTGCTCAGCCGGTTCCTGCACGAGTTCGCGGGCATCGATTCGACATGGACGCCCGCGAACATCGCCGACAGCCTCGTTGAACAGGTGCGCGCGCAGATCGGCAAGGGCAGGGCGATCTGCGGGCTTTCCGGCGGGGTCGACTCCGCCGTCGCGGCCGCACTCGTGCAACGTGCCATCGGCGACCGGTTGACATGCGTGTTCGTCGACCACGGCCTGCTGCGGGCCGGTGAACGGGCACAGGTGCAGCGCGACTTCGTCGCAGCGACCGGCGCCAACCTCGTCACCGTCGACGCCGAGGAGCGGTTCCTCGAGGCGCTGGCCGGGGTGACAAACCCGGAGGGCAAGCGCAAGATCATCGGCCGCGAGTTCATCCGGGCCTTCGAGGGCGCGGTCCGAGACATCGTGGGGGATACAGGCTCTGACGTCGAGTTCCTGGTTCAGGGCACGCTCTACCCCGATGTCGTCGAGTCCGGCGGCGGCTCGGGCACGGCGAACATCAAGAGCCACCACAACGTCGGTGGCCTGCCCGACGACTTGAAGTTCAAGCTCGTCGAGCCGTTGCGGCTGTTGTTCAAGGATGAGGTTCGCGCCGTCGGCCGGGAGCTCGGTCTGCCCGAGGAAATCGTTGCGCGGCAACCCTTCCCAGGACCCGGCCTGGGAATCCGGATCATCGGCGAGGTGACCGCGGGCCGGCTCGACACGTTGCGCCGCGCCGACTCGATCGCCCGCGAGGAGTTGACGGCGGCCGGCCTGGACAACCAGATCTGGCAGTGCCCCGTGGTGCTTCTCGCCGACATCCGGTCCGTCGGCGTGCAGGGCGACGGCCGCACCTACGGCCACCCGATCGTGCTGCGGCCGGTGTCCAGCGAGGACGCCATGACCGCGGACTGGACACGGGTGCCCTACGAGGTTCTCGAATGCATCTCCACCCGCATCACCAACGAGGTTCCCGAGGTCAACCGGGTGACGCTGGACGTCACCAGCAAGCCGCCTGGCACCATCGAGTGGGAGTGATCAGGCGTCCGGTGGTGCTTCCTTCTCGGCTTCTTTCTCGATGAGGTCACCGAGAATCCCACCGACCGCTGACTCGATGGACGACTCGATCGAAAACGCCAGGGTCGCCGACACCGCCGACACCGCCTGAGTCCGGAGTCGCACCAGCATCGTGATCAGTTCTGCCACTTCGGTATCCGCCGGCAGGGCCGCTCCTGGCTTGAGACGGTCGATGACCTCCTCGACACCCGCCTGCACCAGGATGCCGCTGATCTGATCGATCAGCGGCGCGACCTGTTCGTGAACGTCGATGAGCTTGTCTGTCGCGACGCCGTACTGGCGAATGTCGTTGAACGCCTCGATCAGCTTGGGTCGCACCACTACCGCCTCTTCGAGGCCTCGCTCTCCTTCGAACTTGATGATGCCCAGGCCGACCATGCGGTCGAAGCCGGGGTCGTCGTCGACCAACCGCTTGGCGTCGGCGACGCTCATCCGTTCGGGCTTCTCGGTCGCCCAGCTGCCTGCGATGGCCGACTCCAGGCCGAGCATGTCGCCGACGTCCTTGCCCTGCTCCCACGCCGACAACATCTCGTGCACGTGCGAGATGTTGTAACCGCGGTCGAGCAGTGAAGTGATCAGCCGAAGCCGCGTCAGGTGCGTGTCGTTGAAAAGGACGATCCGGCCCACCCGCAATGGCGGGTGCAGCAGGCCGCGGTCCCGGTATACCCGGATGTTGCGGGTGGTGGTGCCCGCCAGCCGGGCCAGCTCCTCGATGCGGTACTCGCCGGAGGCCGCGACACCGTGCGGCTGGACGGCCGCGTCGAACAACTGCGACACGGCGTTCTCGATGACGTCGCGGGATCCCCTGCGGATCTGCCGGGGTGCGCGGCGCAGACCGGCGAGGACGGTCGAGATCGCCCCAGCGGACTGTCGAGGCTGCCTGGCCGCAGACATCTCAGGCCGAGGATGTGACCGCGGGCAGGGTGGCGTCGCGTGCCACGGCCACATAGTCGCCGAATCGGAAGTCCCGCATCTGTCGAAGATACTGGGTGGCGAAGCCCGGGTACATCGATGCGTTGAAGCCGTCCTTGGTCAGATACCAACTGCTGCATCCCGACATCCATGTCGTCTTGGTCAGCCGCTGCTGGATCCTCCGGTTGTAGCGCCGCTGCACGTCCTCGCGGACATCGAGATAGCGCAGGTTGTTTCGCAGGATAGTGGTGATCCCGCTGACCGCGTACTGAATCTGCCCCTCGACGTAGACGAGCAGCGAGTTGTGCCCCGGCCCGGAGTTCGGCCCGGTCATCAGGAACAGGTTCGGGTACCCGTGGGCGTTGATGCTCTTGTACGCCTGCGCGCCGTCGGCCCACTCCTCGTTGATCGACCGTCCACCGAGCCCGGTGATCGGGTACGGCGGTCCGGTCAGGTGAACGTCGTATCCAGTGGCGAACACGACGCAGTCCAGATGGTGCTCGACACCGTCGCTGGTGCGGATCCCGACCGGGCTCATCGTCGCGATCGGCCAGTCGATCAGCTTGCAGTTGTCCTTCTGCAGAGCCGGGTAGTAGTCGCTGGAGATCAGCATCCGCTTGCAGCCGGGGGTGAAGTCCGGCGTCAGCTGTCGCCGCAGCCACGGATCGGACACCTGCGACCGGATGTGCGCCTTGCCGAGCCGTGCCACCAGCGAGGTGAGCGGGGTGTTCCACACCATCGCGGTCGCGGTGACCTCGTGACCCCAGTACAGCGCCTGGCGGGCAAGCTCTTGGGTGGCAGGCACTTTCGCGAAGAGCTCCTGCGCTGCGGCCGGCATCGAGATGTCCAGCCTTGGCATCACCCAGCCGGGCGTGCGCTGGAACACCTTGACGAAGTCGGCTCGCTTCACCAGCTCGGGGACGATCTGCACGGCGCTGGCGCCGGTACCGATGACCGCGACCCGCTTACCGGTGAAGTCGTAGTCGTGATCCCATCGGGCGCTGTGGATCTTGTGGCCAACGTATGTCTCGATACCGCGGATTTCCGGCCATTTGTGATCAGGCAACGGACCGGAGGACAGGACGACGGTGCGGGCCCGGAATCGCTTGCGCTGCAACGTGGTGAGTGTCCACACGCCCTCGTCTTCGTCGAAGTCGAGCCCGTTGACCTCGACGCCGAACTGAATCCGCCTTCGCAGGTCGAAGGCGTCGACCATGTCTTCGATGTGGTCGCAGATCTCACCCGCAGGCGAGTAGGCCCGCGACCAGTTCGGATTCTTCACGAACGAGAACGAGTACAGCAATGACGGAACATCGCATGCCGCACCGGGATACGTGTTGTCCCGCCACGTGCCGCCGACGCGGTCTTCGCGTTCGAGGATGACGAAGTCGTCGACACCGGCCTTCGCCAGCTTGATGGCGGTGCCGATGCCGGTGAATCCGGCACCGACGATCAGCGTGTCGTGGATCTGGGTGGGCATCCAAAAACTCCTCAGGCCGCCGGCTCGTGGGTGACTTCTGTGACCCAGGTCGGCACCGACGGCATTAGCGGCCGCGGGTACCGGTCGGAGAGCCACACCATGGTGTTGGCCAGTAGGTGGTAGGGGTGGCGCGGGTTGGTGACCACGCCGGCGTAGCGCCGCAGGAACCGGTATGTCGGCACCCGCATGGTGTGTTGGCCGCGATCGCCGAGTTCCTTGAACCGCTTCACGGCCCGGTACAACCGCTCCGGCTCCATGCCCATGGCGGCGATCTCGTTGCGGATCCTGTTGATCAGCGGTGCGCCCATGATCGCGCCGATGACGAGACCCGGAGTGGCGTTGTGGCCGACGAAGTCGATCAGCAACCGCCGGATCTTTGCGTGCCCGATCATGTCGAGCACCTCGAAATCGACTACGAGATGGCGTGACTCGTCGTTGTTGATCTTCTCGAAGACCTGGTGGCACACGGGGTCGGCCACCTCGTCGAGAAGGAACTTCAGCAGCGCGCCGTCAAGGGCGACCTCGAGCATCGGGATGACGGTGCCGAGCAGTGACAGCGGCATGTCGTCGGCCCAGCGGTCTAGCCAGTCGATGGCCAGCCGGATGTTGATATTGGGTTCGGGGACCTCGCCGTCTTCGAGCATGCCCCAGCGTTTCATCAGTGCCAGTTCGGCATTGGCGTGCCGTTGCTCCTCGGCGTGGAAGTAGCGGTAGATCTCGGCGATGGTCGGCGTCGGCGCCTTCTTGGCCAGCGCGGCGAACCCTCTTGCCCCGATGTTCTCGATCCAGCACAGGTCGGCCATGAACGCCTTCAGCTGGGGCCGCTGCTCGTCGGTGATGAGCTCGGCACCTGGTGCGGTCCAGTCGATGTCGGCCAATGCCCATTGCCGGTCCTTGATCTTCGCCAGCATGACATCCATGTCGATGGCCATCAGATCCTCCTATGTCGCGATGCGCGTGCTGAGACCCGCGGCGCGGGTGTACACCGTCGGGGCGAGACGCTTGATACCCCAACCGATCCGGGCATCTGGCTGCGGCATGCAGTACAGGCCGCCGCGGTCGAGGGTGTCCAAGCAGGTACGGACCACCCGCTCGGGGGAGAAGCCGGTCCAGCGCATCAGCCGGTCGGCCATCTGTGTCGACTTGTCGGAGATCCGGCCCGCGTCGACGATGTTGGTCTTCACGAAGGTCGGGCACAGCACCGTGACGTTGACGCCGGTGCCGCTGAGTTCGGCGGACAGTGTCTCCGACAGCGAAAGCACTCCGGCCTTGCTCACGTTGTAGGCGGCCATCCCGGGTGCGGCGCCGAAGGCGGCAGCGGAGGCGACGTTGACGATGCCGCCGTAGCCCGCTTCCTTCAAAATCGGAGCGAACACATGGCAGCCGTGGATGGGACCCCACAGGTTGATGCCGAGGACCCAGTTCCAGTCGTCGATGTCGGTTTCGCCGATGGCCGTTCCGCCCGCGCCGACGCCTGCGTTGTTGATCACGACGGTCGGCGGTCCGCCGAACCAGTCCTGCGCGACCTTGGCGAGCTGGGCCACATCGTCGACGCGACTGACGTCGCAGCGCGCGGCCAACGCCTCACCACCGGAGTCGACGATGGCGTCGGCGGTTGCGCGCGCGGTTGTCTCGTCGACGTCGCTGCACACCACCCGGCCGCCACGCCGGGCCAGCTCGACGGCGAAGGCGGCGCCGATGCCACTGCCTGCGCCGGTGATCACCGCGGCGGCCTCGCGACTGCGCTTCTCAGACGATCCGAAGATGCCCACTGCCTCACCCCGCCTGCAGGTTGATGTCGTTGTCGCCGAGCGATTCCGCGACGAACCGTGCGATGTGCCGCATCGCCGCCGAGGCCTCCGGTGTCAGCCGGGGCAATGCCTGGAAGACGTGCACCTGGTCCGGCCAGACCTGCAGTTCGCACTCGCCGCCCGCAGCGCAGATATCGGCGGCCAACCGTCTGGCGTCGGCGACCAGCATTTCGGCGCCGCCTGCCTGGACGAGTGTGGGCGGCATCGGTCGCCCCCGTGCGACGTCGAGCGTCAACCGCGGATGCGCAAGATCGGTTTCCGTGCAATACAACTTGACGAGTCGCTTGGCGTCGCGGACACGGATCGCCGGGTCGCGACGCAGCGCTTCACGGGCGCGTGACAGCTCGAAGGAAAGGTCGATGAGCGGCGACATCAGGACCATCGCGGCCGGGTGGGCGCCCTCGGAGTGAAGCAACATGTCGACGGCCAGATGGCCGCCCGCCGAATCGCCTGCGATGACCAAGCGCTGCGGGGTCAAGCCGTGCTGGTCTGTCAGCCAGTCCCAACCGGTCCGCACATCCGTTGCGGCCGAGGGGAATCGATGACGCGGCGCAAGGCGGTAGTCGACGACGAATACGGGCAGCCCGGTCAGCGCCGACAGCCACGCGGTCAGTCTGCGGTGAGTGCGGGGCGAGCACAACGCGTATCCGCTGCCGTGGACGTAGTAGATCGCGCGGTTGCCTCGACGCACACCCGCTGCAAGGACCCATTCGCCGATGAGCCTGCCGCCACCGGGCATCCGCACGTCGACGTGCTCGACCTGGGTTCCCGCCAGCGATGGGCCGAGGGTGTCCATGACACGGGCGACGATCTGGCGCGCGGCCCACAGGCCCCAGGCCCGCTCGGGCGGCAGCACCGCGCTGATCGGTCGCAGGGTCACGGTGCTGATCGCGGCCGCTCCACGGCTCCTCATCGAGCCGCGGGCGGGCAAGGTATCCGCCACGTTCCGAAGTACAACAGCAAATGATGACATTTGTCAATGTCAACATTCACAGGTGTCAGCGGGGTGGGTCGCCCCGCCAGCTGAAGCTGTTGACGTATTTACCCATGTCGAGGGCCAGCTGCAGGTTCGCTCCCGACGGCTTGCCCAACCCGAAATCCGGGCCGAACTGCCGGAACGGGCCGACGGCCGCGGCGACGAGCGCAAGGTCGTCCTTCACCGCCACCATCGCGATAACCCGCATCCGCATGTAATTGCTGTTGGCGCCCTGCGGCCAGCAGTCGGCGACCAGGCCGTACCCCGGCACGTAGCCCACCATGGTGTTGGGTATCTCGTACGCGGTTTTGGTATCCGGGAAGGTTTCGTGCACAAGGGTTTTCGCGATGTCCTCCGCCGACCTGCCGTTGGCGGGTCGGCTCATCAACTGCATGGTGCCGCCGTCGCCGCCGAGGAAATCGGCGCGAACCCCGGTCGGGCTGGTGGTGATCTTGTACACCTGACTGGGCGCGGGGTACGAGACGGAGAAGGTGCCGTCCGGGGCGATGAAGCGTGGGTTGACCGCGACCGGCTCGCCGGTCGGTGGGTGCCCGCAATCCGGTGGGCAGACGTAACGCGCCGGGGGTTTGTGGATGACCACCGACAGCGCGACGAGCGAAAACGCTGCGACGACGATGGCGACGCCCCAGGTCCGCAGCAACCGCAGATACGACGTTCGGTGCAGTGCCGGTGCGGTATAGGTTCCCGGGGTCGTGGAATAGCCGGGAACCGTGGCGCCGTCCGGTGCGTCGGCGCCTGCCGCTGTCGGCCGCGTTTGGCGGCGCTCGTTGCGGGAGAACCGGGACGACGCGTGAGTGGCCACCCCGCACGCCGGGCAGAACGCCATGTCGGGCACGACGTGGTTGCAGTGCGGACACAGCACCGGCTGATCGGACTGGATCTCGTCCTGCGCTTCATGCAGCAGCGCAAGGTGCAGACCGAGTCGAAGCAGAAGAAGTGCAACCGCCGCGACCGTCAGATGGATCGCCAGCTGAAGTATCTGTGGAATGTGGGCGACGTCGACGACTCCCAGTGCGGCGTAGACGGCCAGCACCGCCGCTGCGAAGCCCGCCAGCGTGGCGCGGACAAAACTGCCGTGCTGGTGAATCTTGTTGGGGGGGCGGGTGAACCACAGCGCGGCGCCGATGAGCCCGCCCACGCACGCGGCCGTCAACGGGACCGCGATTCCCCGAATGCCCGCCTCGACGATCAGCGAGCTGACGGGACGGGCACGGGCGACCATCCCGGTGGCGAACTGCGGGGCCAGCCGGGTCAGGGTCGCCGCCGCGGTGAAGGCAAGCGCTCCCAGCGCGCCGATCATGAAGCCGTCCATGGACTCTCGCGTCGGCGGCCGCAGCAGGCGCACCACCAGCACAGGCACCAACATCAAGAGCATGCTCCCGACCGGGATGCCGAGGCCCTCTCGGGCAATCCGACCCGCCGCGATCCCGGCGCCTAGCGGCACGCCATACGAGCGCGCGACGATCGCACCGGTCAGCAGAACCCAGCCAATGCCGAGTCCGATACCCAGCACCACGGTGAGAAGCAGTGTGCGCCTTGGTACATCGCGGAAGACGTTGGTCTCGCGCATGTACAACAGGAACAACAACGGAAGGCCGAGCGACGCTACCGAGATCAATGCCGCGGGCATTCGCAAGTTCGCGAACGTCACCAGTGCAAGCAGCACGACGACAAGGGCCAATTGGAACGGTCGTCGGGACCGGTGCGGCAGCTGGGGAAACAGCGAACTCGCCAACGACGGCCGCAGGAGGTGCTCACCGGGATCGGCCCCGTATGCCCGAAGTCGTAACCAGGACGGCCCGTTTCCAGGCTTCTCCGTCAGGAAGTCGCCGCAGAGTCCGCAGAATTCGCCTGCGGGAACATCGGTTTGACAGACCCGGCACTCCATCATGGCGGGTGAGTCCTGGTCGGGGCCGGTCGTCATGCCGTCAGCTTCTGCAGCACAAGGATATTTTGGACGAGGTTGTCGACGTCCGGTGTGCCGAGGCCGGTCACCAGGTCGTAGCCGGGCTCCGCGTCAGCCACCGCGTTGCCGCCGAGGGTGATGTCGCGGAAGCCCGGCAGCCTCGAGCCTTCGGCGACCTTGTACAGCAGGGGATTGAGGTCTCCGAGCGGTCGTCCGCCGTTCTCGACGAGATACTGGTTCATCACCGCGGCGAGGCCCGCCCAGATCGGCGCCGACTGCGACGTGCCGCCGCCGACCAACTGCTTCCCGTTGAACACGATCTTCACGCCGGTGAACTGGTCGGCCACGGCGGAGACGTCCGGGGTGAGCCTGCGCCCCTGGTCTCTGTCCGGCAGCACCGCACGCTGCCACGGCGGCCGGTCGAACAGTGCGGACACCCCGCCGCCGCTGCCCAACGACAGCGGCACGTCGAACCAGGCCTGTTCCGACTGCCAAGCGCCTGCCGCGTCGGTGGACAGGGTGGTGCCGCCGACGTCGGTCATCTCCGGCAGCGATGCGACCGAGTCGAGCCCGATATCGGCGTCACTCGGCGGCGACGACCAGTCCTGGCCGCCCTTGCACTCGAGGCCCGCGAGGTCACCGCTTGCGTTGAAAGCCGTTGTGCCATTGGCGTGTGCATCCCCAAGGGCCGACCGCACCGGCGCCATATCGGCGGCGGTGATCAGCTTGTCGCAGCCCCATCCGATCGAGAAGCTCCACACCGCGCCCGGGAAGTCGCGGTCGGCCGACGCCAGCATCTGCGCGATCTTCTCGTAGACGCCGCCGTCGCCCTCGACCGTTGGCCGGGCGTTGATGACCACCTTCTTTGCGTCGGGTGCGATGGCGTGGGCGACCTCGAGGTCCATCGTGGTCTCGCCGCGCGGCTTGGCGGGCTGGCCGCCGACAACGGTGGGGGTGAACCTCGGCAACTTGTACAGGGTCGCGAAGCTGTCGAGGTCGGCCTGGTCGAAGCCGTCGAACGCGAAGACCACGATGGTCTGGCCCTTGCCGGTGAATCCTCCCGCGGCCAGCTTGCTGACGTTGTAGCTGTTGCGCAGCGCGCTCGGCTGCAATCCCTGGTCCGGCACGTCGAGCGGCAGCATCGGTGGTGTCGACGTGTGATGCGGGATGTAGCTCAGGATGCGGCCGAGTTCGACGACCTCTGGCTGCAACTCCGTGGGCACCGACGGCTGCTGCGGGGACGCATAGAACAGCTGACCGCGTTGGCCGCGGTAGTCGTGGACCTCGACACCGAAGGCTGAGCCCACCTTGCCTGCCTCGCCCTCGACGACGGCCCAGTTCTTGCCTGGCTGCCACCGCACGGACAGGCCTTGGCCACGTGCCCAGCCGACCAGCTGGGTCGGCTGGGCCGAGTCGCGCAGTTCGACGGTCAGCTGGGTGTCATCGCGGTGCGAGGGTCCGAGGTCCGTTGAGGCGCCGAGCAACAGCGCGAACGGTCCGCCGATCATCGCGGGAGCGTCGTGCACCTGGGTGATCCGCAGATCCGACGCCAGCACAAGCACCCCCGCCGCCGCGATCAACGCCAGCAGTCGGTGCCCGGCGCCTGTTCGCCAACCGGGCACCGCGGTGTACTAGTTGTCGCCGGGAATGGCCGTCGGCGCCGGCGGTGCGACGACCGACGGCGAGAACGGGTTCGGCCCATTGGGATCGAGGCGCGGCGCCTTCTCGGTCGGCTCTGCCGGAGCCGTCGTGGTGGTCGTGGTCGTGGTCGTCGTGGTCGAGGTCTCGGGAGCCTTCTTCTCTTCCTTCGCGCACGCGGCAGAGAGGCCGACAAGGGCGATGATTGCCGCGGCTCCGGCGATGGCCGGAATGCGACGAGCCGAACGACGTGTCGTCATGGTTTTCCTATCTGTTCCCCGACTTGCTGTAGAACCGCTGTCAATGCGGTTCGTCATTCAAAACCTTATCCGATATACGAAGAATTCCTCGGGTATTCAGCCGCAGGCGTAGGGGCAGCGGGACCCTCAGATTGTGTTGCTGACGCTTGACGGTGTCGGTGGGCGGGTGTTTACTCATCATATCGAACATACTTTCGAACAAACGATGATTCGGATGAGGTGGAAGGTGCTGTTGTGACGGCGGCGATGAGCCTGGATCGGGATCAGGTTAACCGTGTTGAGCAGGTAGAACACCTGCGCCGCAAGATGGCGGCGATATCCGGGAAGGTAGGTCCAGGTCGACGCGGCCGGGTGCCGTCGAACGACGTGCTTCCCGAGTCGGAAAGTTTGCTGTCGCTGCCCGAATCCTCCGCAGCAAGCAGCTGGGACCCTCAGACCGAGGAGTTGCCGACCACATTGCCGAGGGGAACCGTGGCGGTGCTCTCGGGCGCCCGGTCACTGTCGCTGAGCATGGTGGCGGCGGTGACGGCAGCGGGTGGGCATGCGGCCATCGTCGGTCAGCCCGACATCGGTCTGCTTGCGGCCGTTGAGATGGGGGCGGACCTTAGCCGGCTCGCTGTCATCCCCGAACCGGGAGCCGATCCCGTTGAGGTGGCAGCGGTGCTGATGGACGGCATGGATCTGGTCCTGCTCGGCCTTGGCGGCCGCTCGGTGCCTGCGACACGGGCGCGGGCGGTGGTGGCCCGCGCGCGCCAGAGGGGTTGCACGCTGCTGGTCACCGGCGGCGACTGGCAGGGTGCATCCGCTCGGCTGGAGGCCAGGGTCAGCGGCTACGAAGTGACCGGCGGCAGCTGGGGGTACCGCCCGCTTGCGGGGGACGGTCGGCCCATATCGGGATGCGGCCGGATCAGCCGGGTGCGGTTGGCCATGCGGGCGAGTGGGCGCGCTTTCGGGTCGGTGCATGCGGTAGGCGGATGAGCGCCTGCGCGAAGAGCAGAGGGCACCGATGAGCACGCCGCGGGTGCTGGCCATTTGGTGCATGGATTGGCCAGCGGTGGCCGCGGCGGCGGCAGCGGATCTGTCCCCGACGACTCCGGTGGCGGTCACGCTGGCCAACCGGGTCATCGCCTGCTCGGCGTCGGCTCGTGCGGCGGGGGTGCGCCGCGGCCTGCGTCGCCGGGAGGCCCAGGCGAGGTGCCCGCAGCTGCACGTCGTCACCGCCGACCCGGCGCGCGATGCCCGCCACTTCGAAAACGTGACAGCCGCGGTGGACGACCTGGTGCCGCGTGCCGAGGTGTTGCGGCCTGGCCTTCTGGTGTTGCCGGTCCGCGGCGCGGCGCGCTACTTCGGGTCCGAGCAGGCAGCGGCCGAGCGGTTGGTCGATGCGGTTGCCGCGGCAGGAGCCGAATGCCAGGTCGGGATCGCCGACCGGCTGCCCACCGCGGTCTTCGCCGCGCGGGCCGGGCGGATCGTCGAGTCGGGGAAGGATGCGGTGTTCTTGTCCGCGTTGTCCATCCGGCAGCTGGCCACCGAACCGAGCCTGGCCGCGCCCGGCCGGGAAGACCTGGCGGATCTGTTGTGGCGCATGGGAATCCGAAACATCGGCCAGTTCGCCGCCTTGGCCCGCGCCGATGTGGCCTCCCGGTTCGGGGCCGACGCGGTGGCCGCACATCGCTTCGCCCGTGCCGAACCGAGCCGCGGGCCGTCGGGACGTGAACCGCCACCGGAGCTCGACGCCGTGATGGACTGTGACCCGCCGATCGACCGGGTGGATGCCGCGGCGTTCGCGGGCCGGTCACTGGCCGGCGACCTGCATCGCAGCCTCGAGGGGGCAGGCGTCGGCTGCACCCGGCTGGCCATCCATGCCGTGACCGCCAACGGCCAAGAGCTGAGCCGGGTTTGGCGTTGCGCAGAGCCGCTGACCGAGGACGCCACCGCCGACCGGGTGCGTTGGCAGCTGGACGGCTGGCTGAATCGCCGCAATCCGAACGACAGACCCACCGCCCCGATCACCGTGCTGCGGCTGCATCCGGTGGAAGTGGTGTCCGCCGAGGCGTTGCAACTGCCGCTCTGGGGCGGCATCGGCGAAGAGGACCGGCTGCGCGCCCGTCGTGCGCTTGTCCGGGTTCAAGGTCTACTCGGGCCGGAGGCCGTGCAGGTGCCGGTGCTCAGCGGGGGCCGCGGACCTGCCGAACGCATCACGTTGACGCCGTTGGGCGACGAGCCGGTACCTCGGGCCGACCCGGGGCAGCCGTGGCCAGGACAACTGCCCGAGCCTTCGCCGACCGTGCTGCTCGACGATCCGGTCGAGGTACTCGACGGCGAAGGCAATCCGGTGCGAGTGACCAACAGGGGATTGTTCTCCGCGGAGCCTGCACGACTGGCCGCCCCCGGCAGGGAGGGCGTGTTGTCCTGGTGGGCAGGGCCATGGCCGGTCGACGAACGGTGGTGGGATCCGGACCGCAAGCCCGGCCGCACGGCACGGGCTCAAGTGCTGCTCAACACCGATGAGGGCTCGCGCGGAGAGCCGAACGGCAGCTCGGGGCAGGCGCTTCTGCTGTGCTACCGCCAGCGGCGGTGGTACCTGGAAGGGATCTACGAGTAGTCAGTGCAGCCTCTCGATGTCCGGAAGCTTCCAGGTCTTGTCGAAAAGCGCTTGATCGGGTCCGTAGAACCGGAAGATCACCTCGAAAGCGTTGCAGGCCTTGGTCGGTACCCAGTTCGACGATGCACCGTCGGGTGCCATGGGACCGAAATAGATGTCGACCGAACCGTCGGGATTCGATGCCAGGTTCGCAGAGGTGGATGCCCGGCTGGAGCAGGGGGTGTCGCGGATCAGCGCATGGGTCCTGCCGTCGTATGCGGTTGCCGACCAGTACTGGTGCACCGGCGCGGACGCCGGCACGTGCAGACGGTACGTGGTTCCACCGTCCAGCCTGTTGCCCTTGGCGTCCTTGAGCGTCATCAGGTAGAACTGGCCTGCGCCAAGGTGTTTGGCGCTGAAGAAAGCAATCGAATAGGTGACGGCGCGATTGTCGACGGGGTATCCGTCCGGGTCCGCGAAGTTCGTCGTCATACCTTCGATGACCTCGTTGGAGGCGGGTACATGCCAGTGGCCGCCGTCGAAATACGGCGGCGGGAAGTAGGACGTCTCGAGCCGATTCGCCAGCCACGAGTGTGCTTCGTGCGCAGCCAGATTGAAGATCCGTCGAGCTTTGTCGTTCGGGGTGAACGGCCGCTCCTTCTCGATGCCGATGGACTTCAGCTTGTCGATCATCGCCTTGTCGCGGAGCAGCCACGGCTCGGCCTGCACGACGCTGTTCAGCGCGTCGAAGAACCGCGCGTCGTATGGGATCGTCGCGTCGAACAACGTGTCGTTCGCGTCGATGTACGTGGTCGACGGGGGATCGTCGGCCGTCGAAAGCGGATAAACCCGAACGCGTTTCCCGTAGGCAACTGCGTCGACGATGTCGGCGTTCGTGGCGCTCCGATAGTTCGACCTCAACAGAGCGTACGACCGATACGTGGGCGAAGGGCACGGGAGAAAGCCGTCGGGAATGCCACCCTCGTGGTCGGGCGGCAGAATGAGATACCTGCCCCCGGCTCCCTTGTCGGCGCCCGCGGGCCCGATGTCTTCGATCGCCGTCTGCCAGCAGTCGTCGACCGAGCCGACGATCGTGCCGGTGTCGGCGGGCGGTATCTCCAACACGACCGGCCCGACGTCCCTGGTGTCGAAGAACGGCATGAAATAGATGGTGTCGGGGTTGGGCGTGAGCGTCTGGTTCTTCCAGCCGGCAGGCCGCGACCAGAACACAATCTGGTTGGGCGCTCCGCCGAGCTTGACCAGCTGGCGGCGCATCAGCTCGTAGTTGACCGCAGGCATGCCCCAGATCACCGCCTCGATGGCACGGCGATGCAGCGCCCGGTCGGCGATCTCGGCCGGGTTCGACGGCGGACCCGCTGACGGTTCCGGCCGTTGCCAAAGCGTGCGCATGGCGCGTCTCCCACGTCGCGTTGCCGCCATTCAACCGCAGGTCAGGCGAGATCGCGTGGCTTTGTCGGACCGGCGACGTATATTCGAACGTATGTTCGACTCCGAGTTCTCGGCAACCAGCGAAGCAGAGCTCGTCGCCGCGATCGAGGACGGTGTGCGGCAGGAGGCGATCGCCGGGGCGCGCCGGCTGGCCGCGATCGCCGAATTGACCCGTCGCCGCGTCGACGACGATGACGAGCGCGCGTTGTGGGCTTTCGACGCGTGGGATTCCGCAGCTGCTGAGGTGGCCGCCGCGATGGGGGTGGGGCCGCGGCGCGCTTCCAAGGAGATGCGGATCGCCGAAGCGCTGCGCGATCGCCTCCCCGCCGTCGCGGCGCTGTATCGCAAAGGGGCACTGAGCACCCGAGTGGTGTCGGCCATCACATGGGGCACCCGGCTGGTGGAAGACGCCGACGCGGTGGCATTGGTCGACTCCGCGCTTGCCGAGCGGGCCACCCACTGGGAAGTGCTGTCGGAGGACAAGCTGCGCGACACCGTGGAGGTGCAGGTGGCGCGCTACGATCCCGACGCGCTCCGCCGCTCCAAGACGAACATCCGCGGCCGTGATTTCACCGTTGGCGCCAGTGACGACGACGCCGAAACCACTGCAGTGTGGGGGCGGCTGCTCGCCCCTGACGGTGCTGTCCTGCGGCAGCGGATCGCCGCCATGGTCACCGGCGTCTGCGACGCTGATCCGCGCAGCGCCGGCGAACGCCGCTCGGACGCCGTCGGCGCGATCGCCAACGGTAACGACACCCTGGTCTGTCGGTGCGGTTCACCGGACTGCCCGGCCGCCGGGCGGACAGCGACGTCGAACGTGGTGATCCGGGTGATCGCCGACCAAAGCGCCGTCGACGCCGCAATCGCCGACATCGCTGCGGCCGACACCGCCCCCACTGAAACCTCGGCCGACACCGCCGCCGATGCGAGCCGGCATAAGCTCGCCACCCAGACGGGATCGCCGGCGCTGCTGCTGGGCCGTGGCGCGCTTTCGAATACGCTTCTGGCCGAGGCGATCCGCAACGGAGCGACCATCAAGCCGATCCGGATGCCCGGTATGGAGCCAGAGCCGCACTACAGGCCCTCAACCGAGTTGGCCGAGATCGTGCGCATGCGCGATCTGTTCTGCCGTTTCCCCGGCTGCACTGTGTCCGCTGACCGCTGCGACCTCGACCACGCCATCCCGTGGCCGTCGGGCGCGACACATGCCTCCAATCTGAACTGCAAATGTCGCAAACACCATTTGATGAAGACCTTCTGGACCGGCACCGGCGGCTGGGCCGACGAACAGTGGCCCGACGGAACCGTCGTCTGGACAGCGCCGAGCGGCAAGGCGTACACCACTCACCCCGGCAGCCGATTGTTCTTCCCCACCTGGAACGTCACCACCGCCGAACTCCCCGCGCCGACAGAACAGCCGCCGCCAGCCAGCCACCGCGGGCTGATGATGCCGCGCCGAAAACGCACCCGAGCCGCCGACGTCGCCGCAGCTATCAAAGCCGAACGCGAACTCAACCAAAGCGACACTGCACCTTTCTAGGGGAGCGTCACGCTAGATTGCGAGCGAATTGGCCGACGCGTGCGATGAACCGGTCGAAAAATGCTGCCGGATCGACGTCAATGCCGATGAGCGCGTTGGGTTCTCGCCGCCAATGTCCCGACCAGTCGGCGATGGTCATGCCGCGCGTCAGCGTGCCGGTTAGCTCGACGTCGACGGTAGCGGCCCGGGTTGTCACCAACTCGGGGTCCAGCGCGACGCCCGCGGCCAACGGGTCGTGCAGATGCGCGAGATAGCCCTCGTCCTGGTCAAAATGGAACTCGAAGTAGAACCGCATGGCGTCCTCGAGCACCCGGATCAGTGGGTTGGCCGCCGCCGAGCGGGTGCCGCGGTCGTCGAGCACGCTCATCGGCGCGGTAGGGGAGTTCGCCTCCGTCGCAAGCCGACCCAGCAGCGCAGGGGTCATCGCGATGTTCTCGGTCAGGTTCAGCCCCAGAATTATCGGCAGATGTCGCGGCCGATCGAGCCCCCACGCGGCAGACCAGACGGAGAAGACTTCGCGGGCGGCCTCGGGGTCCACGCTGATGTTCCACTCCGCGACCGGCGTCGTGTTTCCGCGGTACTCGAATGCGCCGCCCATGATCACCAGCCGCCGCAGCAGGGTGGGCAAGGCCGGTTCCCGCCGCAGCGCCAGCGCCAAGTTGGTCAGCGGGCCGGTGGCCACACCGATCAGCTCACCGGGGTAGGCCCGCGCGGCCGTGATCCACGCCTGTGCGGCGTCGTGCGCGGTCAACACGCGCTCGGTCGACGGAAGGGTGGCATAGCCCAGCCCCTGCGGCCCGTGGGTGTCCTCGGCCGTTCGAAGCGGTGAACTCACCGGCTGTTCGGCACCCTTGGAAACCGGAATGTCGTCGACTTGGCACAACTCGAGCAGGCCCAGGTTGTTCTGGCAAACCTGTTGCACCGGAACGTTTCCCGCGGTGGATGCGATACCGACGAGTATCGCGTCGGGGCTGCCGAACAGGTACGCCAACGCCATCGCGTCGTCCACACCCGTGTCGACGTCTGCAAAGACGGGCTGCGGCACGGACGTAACCCTACTGCGGGCGCTCGGCTACCAGTGCACGCCGGGCACCAACCGAACCGCGCGCTTGACGGGGCGGGGCACCCGCACCTTGGCCACCGCCCGAGCCGGTCGCTTCGGTCGCCGCGAGGGGGTGTTCGATGCCTGCGCTTCGTCCAGCCCACGGGCGGCCGCGGAGTCCGGATAGCCCAGATACAGCTGGTGCAGCACCCGCCGCGACAGCTTCGGGGTGAAGTACATGCCGACGTCGGCCAGCGTGCCGATCGGAGTGTCGATCCTCGCCGGCTTCTCGACCAGGCCGCGCACCACCATCGCCGCGGCGTGTTCAGCGGTGATCGGTGGCATTGGGTTGAGCCTGCGTGACGGTGCGATCATGGGCGTCTTCACCAGCGGCATGTGGATGTTGGTGAACGTGATGTGGTCGGACAGCGTCTCCGTACCCACCACCTCGGCGAACGCGTCGAGCGCGGCCTTGCTCGGAATGTAGGCGCTGTACTTCGGGCTGTTGGCCTGCACACCGGCGCTCGATACGTTCACCACGTGGCCGAAACGGCGCTCGCGCCAATGCGGCAGCAGGGCCAGCACCATGCGAACCGAGCCGAAGTAGTTCACCGCCATCACGCGCTCGTAGTCGTGCAGCCGATCGGTCGAGGCCGAGATCGACCTGCGGATCGACCGGCCCGCGTTGTTGACGAGGTAGTCGACGTGGTCGAACCGGCCGAGGATGTCCTTGACCGTGTGCTCCACCGACGTGCTGTCGGTGACGTCGCATGTGAACGCGTGCGCGTCGCCTCCAGCGGCGCGGATCTCGGCGACCAGGTCGTCGAGTGCCTCGGCGTTGCGGGCCAGCGCGAAGACCGTCGCACCCCGTTCGGCCACCGCCATCGCCGCGGCCCTGCCGATGCCGCTGGACGCCCCCGTGATGACGACGTGCTTGCCGACCAGCGGGCCTGCCGGGTCGTCCCGTCGCGCACGATCGGGATCGAGGTGCTCTGCCCAGTACTGCCACAGCTTCGGCGCATACGAGGAGAACTCTGGAACGCTGATCCCGCTGTCTCGCAACGCTTCCCGGGTGTTGTCGGCGGTGAAGGTCGGCATCAGGTCGACGACGTCGAGGATCTCGGCGGGCACCCCAAGCTGCGTCGCCGCCATGTTGCGAAGCACCTTGGCGCGACCGGACACCCGAAGGAACGGTGTTGCCGCGCCCCGTGGCAGCGAGCCGCGCAGCCGCGGCAGCCCCGCCGCATGCGAAATGCCGCGATAAATGCCGCGAAGGCCGATGCTGTCGGGCGCGGTGAGGTGGAACGTCTGACCGTCACGGTCGGGGACGTGGATCAGTTCGGTCATGGCGTCGACGACGTAGTCGACGGGGACGATGTTGGTGCGTCCGGTGTCGGGCAGCAGAACCGGAGTGAACGACGGCAGCTTGGCCAGCTTCGCCAGAACGGGAAAGAAGTAGTACGGGCCGTCGACCTTGTCCATCTCTCCCGTGTGGGAATCGCCGACCACCACCGCGGGGCGGTAGACGCGGTAACGCAGGCCGGGCTCGGAGCGCACCAGCAGCTCGGCCTCGAACTTGGTCTGGTGATACGGCGTCGGCAGGTCCTGTGCGACGTCGAAATCGTCCTCGGTGAACTCGCCGCGATGGGTCCCCGCGACCGCGATCGACGACACGTGGTGCAGGGTCGCGCCGAGTCGGCGCGCCAGCGCGATCACCGCCCTCGTGCCATCGACATTCGCCGCGCGCTGCGCCTGTTCGTCGACGGTGATGTCGTAGATGGCGGCGCAGTGCACCACATGGTCGACGGAGCCCAGCCCGGCGATGGACTCGTCGGACAGGCCCAGGTTCTCTGCGGTCAGGTCTCCCACCAGCGACTTTGCCCGCTCACCCCAGGCGCGCTCGCCCGTGGTCGCCAGCCGCTCGAACCTGGTCAGCGACTCCCGACGGACGAGCACCCAGACCTCGGCGTCGGGCGATCGGCCCAGGATTCGCGATACGACTCGGCGGCCAATAAACCCGGTACCGCCGGTAACGACATAGCGCATGCGCTCATGGTCGTCGGCTACCCGGCAAACGTCAACGCAATGTGACGCGGTCGATAAGGTCAGGTCGGTCGGCGCCGATCCGTACGCCCGGTCGTGGCCGCTCAATCCCCGCGCAGGTGTGGCGGATATCGTCTCCAAGCAACCTGAAGGGAGCGTCAATGCCGATCGACCCCACCGCGGTAGGTGCGAAAACCGACCCGCACGTCTTCGAATGGACCGACCGAGACACGTTGCTCTACGCACTCGGTGTCGGTGCGGGCACCGACGAGCTCGCGTTCACCACGGAGAACAGTCACGACATTCCGCAGCAGGTGCTGCCGACGTACGCCGTCATCGCCTGCACCGGTTTCGCGGCGGCAGGCAAGATCGGTTCCTTCAACTTCGCGATGCTGCTGCACGGATCCCAGGAGATCCGGCTGTTCGAGCCGCTGCCCGCGGCGGGAAAGCTGAGCGTGGTCGGCGAGGTCGCCGACATCCAGGACAAGGGCGAGGGCAAGAACGCCGTGGTCATGTTGAAGGCGACGGGCACCAACCCGGACACCGGGAAGGTCGTCGCCGAGACCATGTCGACCGCGGTCATCCGCGGCGAGGGCGGCTTCGGCGGAGAGCCGGGCCAGCGGCGGGTGGCACCCGAGATTCCCGTCCGCGAACCCGATGCGCGGCTCGCGCTGCCGACCCGCGAGGACCAGGCTTTGATCTACCGGCTGTCCGGCGACCGCAATCCGTTGCACAGCGATCCGTGGTTCGCTCGCGAGCTGGCCGGCTTTCCGAAGCCGATCCTGCACGGCCTGTGCACCTACGGGGTCGCCGGTCGCGCACTCGTCAAAGAGCTCGGTGGCGGTGACGCGACGAAGGTCACCGCGATCGCCTCGCGCTTCACCTCGCCGGTCTTTCCCGGCGAGACGCTCACCACGTCGATCTGGCGCACGGAAGCGGGGCGCGCGGTGTTCCGCACCGAGGCAGCGGACCGAGACGGCGCCAACGCGCGGCTGGTGCTCGAGGACGGCGTCGTCGAATACACCGACTGAGCAGCCCTCAGTGGTACAGGATGTCCACCATGAAGCTGGTCATCGGATACCTTGCCACCCCTGGTGGCGCAGACGCAGTGGCACTCGGTGCCCGGCTCGCCCGGACACTGGGCGCGGAGTTGGAGCTGTGCATCGTGCTGCCGCACGAGCGGGCCACGACCGCCCGCCTTTCGGTTGGTGACTTCAACGACCTGCTGTCAGAGCAGGCGCAGCAGTGGCTCCGCGAGGCGGCGGTACCGGCCGACGTCGTCGCCCGCAGTCATATCAGTTTCGCCGACTCGTTCGCCGACGGGCTGCTCAAGGAGGTCGCCCGGCTGGAAGCGGACGCCATCGTCGTCGGCGGCTCCGGCGGCGGCCTGGCAGGACCCTTCTCGCTGGGCTCGGTGGTCAACGAGCTGCTGCACTCGTCGCCGGTTCCCGTGGTCGTTGCGCCGCGGGGCACCCGTCATACCGACGTCGAACGGGTCCGCGAGGTGACCTGCGCGATCGGCGAGCGGCAGGGCGCGGATCTGTTGTTGCGTACCGCGGTTCGGTTCAGCAAGGCGGCCGGAACACCGCTGCGGCTGGCGTCGTTGGTCCCGCTCGATCCGACGTACGGCCAGCTTCGTGGCGACGCGGACGCCGTTCGCGAGCGTGCGCTCGACCATGCCGAGCACACTCTCGAGTCCGCGAAAGAGGCTCTGCCCGAAGATATTCCGGTGACATCGACCGTCGTCGACGGATCCACCGTTGAAGATGCGGTCAGCAAGCTCGACTGGCGCGACGGCGACATGATCATGGTCGGGTCGAGCAGGCTCAGCGCACCCAAGCGGCTGTTCCTCGGCTCGACGGCGGCGAAGATGCTTCGCGTGCTGGACATCCCGATGATGGTCGTACCCCGAGACCAACTCGACGGGGACGGCCTGCCCTGACCGTAAAAGGCGTTTAGTCAGCGCCCTTGATGACCAAAGGCCCCTGCCGCGTCGCCTCGGCCATCCATAGCGTGAGGCCATGTCTGAGTCAGTGGTACATCGAGGCATCCTGGTCGGTGTCGACGGTTCTGCAGCGTCGAACGCCGCGGTGGCCTGGGCGACGCGCGACGCGGCCATGCACAACATGCCGCTCACCCTTGTGCACGTGGTGGTGCCGGTGATCCCCACCGCGTCTCCGGCGGCATCACCGGAATTCGTCGTCGGCACCGACTTCTTCAAGTGGCAGGAGGATGAGGCGGTGCGCGTCCTCGACGATGCGCGCCGAACCGTCGCGGAATCCTCTGATGGCGCGGCGCCCGCGATGGTGCACAGTGTGGTGTTGCACGGCGGCGTGGTCGCCACTCTCGTGGACCTGTCGAAGGACGCCGACATGATCGTGGTCGGCTCGCGGGGTCTCGGCGCGATGAGCCGGGCCCTGCTGGGCTCTGTCGGCACGGGTCTCGTCCACCACGCCCATTGCCCGATCGCGGTCATCCACGACGACCCGCCCGCAGCGCCTGCGGACGCGCCCGTTCTGGTCGGAGTCGACGGCTCACCAGCGTCGCTGGCGGCGACCGAGATCGCTTTCGACGAAGCATCGCGCCGAGGCGTGGACCTGGTGGCGTTGCACGCGTGGCAGGACGTCACCACCATGTACGAGTTGCCGGGACTGAACGTCGAAGAGCTTGAGGCGGAAGCCGAGTTGGCACTGTCCGAGCGGCTGGCGGGTTTTCAGGAGCGCTACCCCGACGTCACCGTGCATCGGGTCGTGGTCTGCCGTCCGCCGTCCCGTGAGCTGGTCGAGCGTGCGAAGAGCGCGCAGTTGGTGGTGGTGGGCAGCCACGGTCGCGGTGGGTTCGCGGGCATGCTGCTCGGTTCGGTCAGCACCGCGGTCGTGCATGCGGTCAAGTCGCCCGTGGTCGTCGCCCGCCAGGGTTAGATGCCGGGCTTGCCCGGTGGGTGCAGAACACCGGTTGGATCGAGAAGATCCCACACGCCGGTGAACGCCTGCTCCTTGAGGGCCTTGGCCTCGTCCTCCCGGTTGGCCAGGTCGGCGACCAGGTCATAGCCGTAGTACAGGAACGACCCCGGCGGCGTCGTCTTGATCAGCTCGTTGACGATCAACTGTCGGGCGTCCCTGTCGCCGTCGAGGGCAGCCCCGACCGAGGGCACGATCTTGGTGACGGGCACGATCGCGTTCACCCACGGCACCATCTGGCTGCCCCGATAGGCCTGCTCGACGCCTTCGCGGACGTACGGCGCGAGTCCTTCGGGTGCGGCTCCGACGAGCTGGTCTCTGACCGCGACGACCGGAGCCGGGATGTCGACCGGCGCCGGATCGTTCTGCCGGAACGGGTTGGGGTCGTAGGGGACCGCTTCGGCCGCGGTGACGGCGGGGGCCTGCGGACGGTGATCTGGGTGGCCGAGATGTTGGCGTCGTCCGGCTTCGAGGTCGACGGCGGCGTCTGTTTGGCCGACGCTTTCTTGGTCACCTCTGCGGCGACCTTCTCGATGCGGTCGGTCAGCTTTTCCAGCGGCTTCGGGTGGTCGGGTTTCGCCTCTGCCTTCGCAGGCGCGGCGGCGGCTTCGCCATCGGCGGACTCGGCGTTGGCGGATGCCGCGACCGCGACCGCGATGGCCGCTCCGACGCCCGCGGCGACTGCGGCGCCCCCGAGATAACCGATGTATTTCGCTGACGTCATTGCCGTCCTTTCGCTGGGCCAAGGGCATCGTAGAGTGCCGTCGCGCGCTCGGCAGCGCACGGTCGAGCCGGCTCGTCTATCGAACAAACATTCGATAGGCTGTCGAGATGGGTTGGCATACCGGGCCGCCGAGTTGGACCGAGATGGAACGGGTGCTCACGAGCAAACCGCGCCGTGCCGGCTGGCCCATCGACCAGCAGATCGGTGACGGCGGTGACAGCCCGGCCTGGTCCCGCAAGCGCGGAAGCTATCAGCCGCCGGAGCCGCGCCGGCGGCGACATGAAGCTCCCGATGTGCAGCGGCCATCCTCCGCGGTCCCGTATGCCGAGTTGCATGCGCATTCGGCGTACAGCTTCCTCGATGGCGCAAGCACGCCGGAGGAACTCGTCGAGGAGGCCGCCCGGCTCGATCTGCGCGCCGTCGCCCTGACCGATCACGACGGGCTCTACGGTGTGGTGCGCTTCGCGGAAGCCGCCAAGGAACTCGACATGCAGACGGTGTTCGGTGCCGAATTGTCCCTCGGTGGCGGCGACCGCACCGAGGAGCCCGACCCTCGCGGGCCGCACCTGCTGGTGCTTGCCCGGGGTCCCGAGGGGTATCGACGGCTGTCGCGCCAGTTGGCGTCGGCGCATCTTGCCGGCGGCGAAAAGGGTGTCCTGCGATACGACTACGACGCGCTGACCGAGGCGGCGGGCGGACACTGGCACATCCTCACCGGCTGCCGCAAAGGCCATGTCCGCCAGGCACTTTCCGACGGAGGACCGGAAGCCGCACAGACGGCGCTCGCCGATCTGGTCGACCGGTTCGGCGTCGACCGGGTCAGCATCGAGCTCACCCACCACGGCCATCCCCTCGACGATGAGCGCAACGCCGCACTCGCGGACCTGGCGCCCCGGTTCGGCATCGGCGTCGTCGCCACCACCGCAGCCCATTTCGCCGAGCCGTCCCGGGGGCGGCTGGCGATGGCCATGGGAGCGATCCGGGCCCGTAACTCGATCGACGAAGCGGCGGGCTACCTTGCCCCGCTGGGTGGTTCGCATCTGCGGTCGGGGGAGGAGATGGCGCGGGTGTTCGCGCACCGTCGCGAGGTGGTGACCGCCGCGGCCGACCTCGGCGAGCAGTGTGCCTTCGAGTTGGCGCTGATCGCCCCACAGTTGCCGCCGTTCGACGTTCCGGACGGGCACACCGAGGACAGCTGGCTGCGGCACCTGGTCATGACGGGCGCCAGGAACCGGTACGGGCCGCCCGAACGGTCGCGGCGCGCCTACGAACAGATCGAGCACGAGCTGAAGATCATTGCCCAACTTCGGTTCCCGGGCTATTTCCTGGTGGTGCACGACATCACCCGGTTCTGCAAGGAGAACGGCATCCTTGCCCAGGGCAGGGGATCGGCGGCCAACTCTGCGGTCTGCTACGCCCTCGGCGTCACCAACGTCGACCCGGTCGCCAACGAGCTGCTGTTCGAGCGGTTTCTGTCCCCTGCGAGAGACGGGCCGCCCGACATCGACATCGACATCGAATCGGACCTGCGGGAGAAGGCAATTCAGTACGTCTACGACCGCTACGGCCGCGACTACGCCGCCCAGGTCGCCAACGTCATCACCTACCGCGGCCGCAGCGCGGTGCGTGACATGGCCCGCGCGCTGGGGTTCTCACAAGGCCAGCAGGACGCGTGGAGCAAGCAGATCGGCCAGTGGGGCAACCTGACCGAATCGACTCACGTCGATGATGTTCCCGAGCCCGTCATCGACCTTGCCGTGCAGATCTCGAACCTGCCGAGGCACATGGGCATCCACTCCGGCGGCATGGTGATCTGCGACCGGCCGATCGCCGACGTGTGCCCGGTGGAGTGGGCGCGGATGGAGAACCGCAGCGTGCTGCAGTGGGACAAGGACGACTGCGCGGCAATCGGTTTGGTGAAGTTCGACATGCTCGGTCTCGGCATGCTCTCCGCTCTGCACTACTGCATCGACCTGGTGGCCGAACACAAGGGCGTCGACGTCGACCTGGCCAAGCTCGACCTCTCCGAGCACGCGGTGTACGAGATGCTGCAGCGCGCCGATTCCGTCGGCGTGTTCCAGGTGGAGTCGCGCGCGCAGATGGCCACACTGCCCCGGCTGAAGCCACGGGTGTTCTACGACCTGGTCGTCGAGGTGGCGCTGATCCGGCCAGGGCCGATCCAGGGCGGATCGGTGCATCCGTACATCAAGCGCCGCAACGGCGAGGAGCGCGTTGTCTACGACCATCCGTCGATGGAGTCCGCGCTGCGGAAAACCCTTGGCGTTCCGTTGTTTCAGGAGCAGCTCATGCAGCTCGCGGTCGACTGCGCAGGCTTCACTGCCGCCGAGGCCGACCAGTTGCGCAGGGCGATGGGGTCCAAGCGGTCAACCGAGCGGATGCGCAGGCTGCGCGGCCGGTTCTACGACGGCATGCGCGAACGGCACGGCATCACCGGCGACGTGGCCGACAGGATCTACGAGAAACTCGAGGCATTCGCCAACTTCGGTTTCCCGGAAAGCCATTCACTGTCCTTCGCGTCGCTGGTGTTCTACTCGTCGTGGTTCAAGCTGCACCACCCCGCCGCGTTCTGCGCCGCGCTGCTGCGGGCGCAGCCGATGGGCTTCTACTCGCCGCAGACGTTGGTGGCCGATGCTCGCCGACACGGAGTCACCGTGCACGGACCCGATGTCAACGCCAGCCTGGCGCACGCGACGCTGGAGAACGTCGGCACCGAGGTGCGGCTGGGCATCGGCAGCGTCCGTCACATCGGGGACGAGCTGGCCGAGCAGCTCGTGGAGGACCGAAAAGCCCACGGGCCGTTCGGTTCTCTGCTCGATCTGACCGGGCGGGTGCAGCTGTCCATCCCGCAGACCGAGGCACTTGCCACGGCGGGGGCGCTGAGCTGCTTTGGCATCACCCGCCGCGAAGGGCTGTGGGCCGCTGGCGCTGCGGCGACCCAGCGACCGGATCGGCTGCCAGGGGTTGGGGCGTCGTCGCACGTCCCGACCTTGCCGGGGATGACCGAGCTGGAACTGGCGGCCTCCGACGTCTGGGCCACCGGGATTTCGCCGGACAGCTATCCCACCCAGTTCCTGCGGGCGGACCTCGACGCGATGGGGGTCGTCCCCGCAGATCAACTGCTGTCGGTGCCCGACGGAACCCGGGTGCTGGTGGCAGGAGCGGTGACACACCGGCAGCGTCCGGCGACGGCGCAGGGGGTGACGTTCATCAACCTCGAAGACGAGACCGGCATGGTCAACATCCTGTGCTCACCAGGGGTGTGGAATCGCCAGCGCAAGCTCGCGCAAACGGCGTCGGCGATGGTGATCCGGGGACAGGTGCAAAATGCCACCGGCGCGGTCACCGTCGTCGCCGATCGGCTGAGCAAGCTCGACATGAGGATCGCCTCTCGCAGCCGCGATTTCCGCTGAGCGCAGCGAAGCGGACATCCAACCCTGCCGCTGAGCGCAGCGAAGCGGACATCCAACCCTGCCGCTGAGCCCAGCGAACCCTGCCACTAGGAGTCTTCGATCACGACAGGTGTGTCCTTGCGCAGGGTCTCACCCCGGAAGAACGCGGGCTGCCGAGCACGCATGAGGAACATGAAGAGCACGCCGAACACGATCAACCCGAGGCCAAGGATCAAGACGAGGCCGACGCCGCCGATGCTCGCACCGCTGCCATAGTCCGGCGATGCGCTGTCCCGCAGCGTGACCAAGAAGACCCCGAGTAGACCAAGTCCGCCGAGCAACGGGAACAGCAGCTTGAACACGAAGCTCGCGACGCTCGAGAACAGCTCGCGACGGAAGAACCAGATACAGGCGAACGCCGTCAGACCGTAATAGAAGCAGATCATGATGCCGAGCGAGTAGATCGTGTCGGTGAGCACGCTCTCGCTGAGGAAGGTGAGGATCGAGTAGAACAGCGCCGCGCCGACACCGGCCGCAACCGTCGCATAAGACGGTGTCAGATGCCGGGGATGGATGGTGGCGAACCGTTCCGGAAATGCTTTGTAGGTCCCCATCGCCAACATGGTCCGAGACGTCGGCAGGAACGTCGTGATCAGGCTCGCGGCACTGGAGGCAAGCACGGCAAGGAACAGGAACGTGTCGAGCGGGCTGCCCATCACGGGTTCGGCGAGAGCCCCGAAGACGTTGTCCGAGATCTCTTCGTTCCCAAGGCCTAGTCCCTCCGTCTCGACGCCGGCATACATCTGCGTGGCGACTGCCACCAGCAGATACGTGCACAGAATCGACACGACACACAGCAGCGCTGCCCGGCCGGGAGTTTTGTCGGAGTCCTTCGACTCCTCGTTGACGGTAAGCGCGGTGTCCCAGCCCCAGAACGCGAAGATCGACCCGGACAGCCCCGCGATGAACGCTGACATGGTGAGGCCGGCAGGGCTGAACCAGTCGAGGCTGAACGTCATGCCGGTTTCCGACGAGCCCGATCTCACAAACGCCATTCCGGCGAACAGAATCAGGACGACCATCTGGAAGCCGACCAGGACGAACTGAACATGCTCGGTGGTGGTGATGCCGCGATAGGCCACGGCGGTCGCGATCGACAGGAATACCAGGCACGTGAGCACGTTGACGGTGCGGTTCTCCCACAGGGTCCCGACGAATTCGCTACCCGTGACGTCACCGATGAATTGGTAGAAGAACTGCACGGCAACGCCTGCGAGGTTGGACAACACGATGACGGTGGCCAGCACAGCCGCCCACCCGCCGAGCCAGCCGACATATGGCCCAAATGCCTTGGTGGTCCACGTGAACGACGTCCCGCAGTCCGGCGCGACCTTGTTGAACTCGCGGTATGCGTACGCAGCGAAGAACATTGGCAGGAACCCGGCGATGATCACCACCGGCATCTTCGAACCGGCCTCGGCCACCAGAATGCCGATGGTGGCGGTCAGCGCATAGGCCGGCGCCACCGAGGAGATGCCGAGCACCGTGCCGCCGAAGAGGCCGACGGCGTTGTGGGAGAGCCCCTTGTCCCGGAGATCAGCTTCGGGCTGATGATGGGGGTCGTGAGCCTGGATCGTCATGGTGGCCTCGCAGGGGTTGTGCGATGAGGCATCGATCGTATCGACGTTGGCGTCGTGAATCGGCGAGATTGCGGTTGCAGCCGAATCGCCGCCGAAAATGCCATGACCCGGCAAGCTGTACGACGATATCCGGGGGACGCTGGTCGATCGCCACGGTGCTGTCGCAAGGCGATCACGACTCCATACCGATGCCTGACAGGGTCTAGACCGATTGCTGGTTCGGCGCAAAAGATGCAAAGCGCGCTCATGGTGTACCCCCGCTCCGAATCCGGTGCAGGAATCGGGCATCGGTGGCCGTCATAGCAGGTTAGGAAAGACATGACAGCAGAGTGGGTTCCCTCCCAGACATCTCCCGACGCGCAGGGCGGGCGCATCCTCGACACCGCCAAGGGGATCTTGATCGGCCTTCGGCGGTGTCGTTCGGAAGCAGCGTTTCAAGAGCTGCTCGGGGCCGCCCAACGCCACCGGGTACCTGTGTTCGCCATGGCCTGGGCACTTGTCAGTTTGACCTGCGGCGGCGAGAGATCACCGGAAACCTTCAACGCCGCGCAATTTGCCGCGCGTCATGAATGGGGCCGGTTGCTCGCCGAGCCCGTGGTCGTGCCCTGTTGAGAGCGACCCGCATCGGCGACGGATTCAGGCAAACACTTCCGGATGCGAGGCGACGTACTGCTCGACGGTCTGCGGGGCTTGACCGGTGACCTCTTCTACGTCATGAGTGGACCGGTCGTAGCGGTTCTCGCGATGCATACGTACCACGGTCGCGAGATGCTGCTGAACGAGGTCGGACTGCCCCGAGTTGCGTAAGTAATGGCGCAGCCAGTCATCGTAGGGAATGTTTTCCGCGCGGATCGTACGTCCCAGCGCGCGCGAGTACTGCTCGGCCAGACCCTCGACGTCGAGCACCTGCGGACCGGTCAGCCCGTACACCTGCCCCGGCTTTGGCGGGGAGAGCAGCAGGGCTGCGACCACCTGCGCCACGTCCTCGGCGGCTATCGGCGAGGTGCGCCCAGTGCTGAAGGGCAACGCCAGCACATCGCGCTCCCGCACGGATCGCCTGGCTAAGACCGTGAACAGCGGATTGTCCAATAGCACCGTGGGACGCACGTGAACCACCGGTACACCCGACCAGTTCATGATCTGCTCGGCGAGCCAGAACAGCCGCTGCTGGTGTGACTCGTCACCGCTGGTCAGGCACATTTGCGCGACGGTCATTTGCGACAGGTTGACGATCAACTCCAGACGGCCCAGCTCACGCGCGGCCGCGCAAACGATCGTGACCTCCTCCAGATACTCGAACGAGATGTGGGTGCTGAAGAACATCCGCGTGACATCCCGCATCGCTTCGACCACGTCGACCGCATTGGTGAGATCGGCAACCACGACCTGGGCTCCGAGTTGACGAAACCGCCTCGCGCGTTCATCGTCGATTTGCACGAGCACCCGGACCGGTTCCCCCTTGCCCCGCAACAGCTCCACAACCGAGTCGCTGACCTTGCCCGAAGCCCACGCCCCGCCCGTAATCAGATACATGGCCGTTAAGTCAGCCGCTCACGGCTGGTCGCCGGTTCCGCCAAGGAGCGGTGTCCGGAAGGTGTGAGATTTCTGACCATCAATGTTGAGCCCCCTTCGTCGTGGGTGCGGCACCAACCCGTATGGCAGCGACGTGAGGAGCCCGGCGCCCGCATCTTTCGGTTTACACCTCCTCTTGCAGCGTCGTGCCTGATTCGGACATCGCCGAAAATATTGCGTCAGCCTTAGTGCGGTCCCAGGGACAGCTGTCTCGAAATCGACGACATATAAGAGTCAACACTTTGTCGTGGAGATGCCTGTCGATATGACGGACATCCCTGACCAGCGGTGACACGATACTGACGTGGACCCCCTTGGCAGGGATGGTGGCGGGGCGCCGACGGCGGCTGCCCCTTCGGGAGTGGTGACCTTTCTGTTCACCGACGTGGAAGGTTCGACCCGTCGGTGGGAGGCCGACGCGGATGCGATGCGGGCAGCACTGTCGGCCCATGACGAGGGGTTGCGCTCGGCGATTGAGGCGCACGGCGGCTTCCTGTTCAAACACACCGGGGACGGGGTGTGTGCCGCGTTTTCATCACCCAGGTCTGCGGTGGATGCGGCGGTGGCGGCGCAGCGGGCACTGGCGTTGCCGGTGCGGATGGGCCTGGCGACCGGCGAAGCCGAGCTGCGCAACGGGGACTACTTCGGCACGGTACTCAACCGGGCAGCACGGGTGATGGCCGCGGGCCACGGCGGCCAGGTGCTGGTGGCCGACTCGACGGCGGTTCTTCTCAGTGGAGTTGATTTGGTCGATCTGGGGCCGCGTCGGCTGCGCGACGTGCCGATGCCTGTCGGAGTTTTTCAGGTCGGAGCACCTGGGCTACGGGCCGAGTTTCCGCCGTTGCGGGCACTGGATACGAGTCCGGGAAATCTGCGGCCTGCGACCACTAGCTTGATCGGACGCGAGTCCGAGGTCGATGAGGTCAAAGCGGCGTTGCGAAGCCATCGGTTGGTCACGCTGACCGGGGTCGGCGGGGTCGGCAAGACCCGTCTCGCGGTGGAGGTAGCGGGCCAGCTCGCCGATGAATTTCCCGACGGGACTTGGGTTTTCGAACTCGCCGCGGTCACCGACCCAGTGGCGGTGCCCGACGCCGTAGCGGGCATATTGGGCATCATCCAACAGCCCGGGAAGAGCGTTGCTGACAGTGTCGCGGCCGCGTTGGAGGGCAGAGTCCGGCTGCTGGTGTTCGACAACTGCGAGCACGTTGTCGACAGTGTCGCAGACTTGGTCGAGGCGATCCTCGTTGCCTCGGCGACCGTAACAATTCTCGCGACCAGCCGCGAAGGATTGGGAGTCAGCGACGAACAGTTATGGCGTGTCCCGTCGCTCGATATCAACTCCGGAACCGAATCCGCCGCCGTGAACCTTTTCGTCGACCGGGCGCACAGCGTCTTGGCGGACTTTTCGCTTGCCCAGCCCGGCGAGGCGGACGCTGTGGTGGAAATCTGCCGCAGACTCGACGGCATCCCGTTGGCTATCGAGTTGGCGGCCTCGCGGATGGCGTCGATGACGGTAACCGAGGTGCGTGATCGTCTCGATCAGCGGTTCCGGCTGCTGGTCGGATCGCGGCGTGGGCTGTCACGCCACCAAACACTGCGCCACGCGGTGGCGTGGTCCTACGACCACCTCGAGGACGCGGAGAAACCGCTGCTGGAGCGGTGTTCGGTGTTCGCAGGGGGATTTGACCTCGAAAGTGCCTGCGCTGTCATGGGTTCCGATGATGACTTCGCCACCCTTGATGTGCTCGACGCTCTTGTGCGCAAGTCGCTGCTGGTCGCCGACAGGTCTTCGGGGCGGACCCGGTATTCGCTGCTGGAGACGATCCGCCAGTTCGCCGAGGATCAACTGGTCGCCCGCGGCGAAGCATCCGAGATTCGCACCATCCACTCGCGGTACTTCGCCGGACGAGAAGCCGACATCCTGGCGCTGTGGGACAGCCCCCGGCAGCGTGAGGCCTACGCTTGGTTCACCGTCGAGCTGGCCAATCTGCGCACCGCCTTTCAGTGGGCCGCCGACCACGGCGACCTCGACGCGGCCGCCGCCATCGCCGCCTACGCGGCGGTCCTCGGCGTTATGGTCGACAATTATGAGCCGATAGCCTGGGCCGAAGAGCTCATCGATCCCGCCCGCGTCGTCAACCATCCCCGGCTTGCGACTCTGTACGTGCTGGCATCGCAGTGCTACTGGACTGGACGGATCGAGGAAGCTGTCGTCTATGCCGACGCCGGCCAGCCGGTGATCGGCAGTGGCGGCGAGGTGCCGTTCGGCAGCGAGGGCTCGCTCGGCGCTGTGTACGCGGTCATCGGCCAGCCCGAACGAAACGTCGAGTGGTGCCGCGCGCAACTCGCACGCGGCCGCGACACCCATACAATCACCAGGACAATGCTGGTCGCCGGACTGGCGGTCGCCGGGGCCGGTGAGGAGGCGAGAGCCGCCGCGAACGGGCTGATCGAAGCTGCCGAAGCCATCCACAACCCCTATGTGCTCGCGAACGCGCTTTACGGCTATGGCTACGCCTTCGGCGATGCTGATCCCGTCCGCGCATTGGAAGCTCTGCGCCGGGGACTGGGGATCGCCCAAGACAGCGGCAGCCGTTTCATCGAATCACTGCTAGCCACGGCTTTGTCTCGGCTTGAGGCCGAACACGGCGACTCGCGGGCGGCGCTCGATCACCTCACTCTGGCCATCCGCAATTTCTGCGACTCTGGCAACGTCGCGTACATCCGTTTCGCCCTGGCCACCCTCGCGGTGCTCCTCGACCGCCTCGGACGCCTCGAACCCGCAGCCACCATCGCCGGGTTCGCATTCAGTGCCTTAAGCGCGTCGGCAGTCCCCCAACTCAGCACAATGATCGCGCACATACACGATGCGCTCGGCGACCAGACCTACGAGTCGCTCGCCCACAAGGGTGAGTCGATGACCACAGCCGATATGGTGACGTACGCTTACGGCCAAATCGACCAGGCCCGAACAGAACTGAACGCTGTCTCGAAATAGACCACATTCGCGACAGTCGTCGCTCGGCTCTCCGCAATAGTCAACTCTTGACCCACCGCCACTGCGTCGACCACCAAACAGCGGCGTCGGGCAGGGCATCGCGGACGGCGCCGACAACCCCCGGCCACCAGTCGGCGTTGAAGTCGTCGCCGGACAGCCAGCCTCCAGCACGGACCTTCGGCGCCCACGCCGCGATGTCAGCCGAGACGCTGGCGTAGTCGTGCCGTGCGTCGATGTGCACCCATGCCAGCGACCGGTCAGGAAACAGCTGCGCCGCCGCTACCGAGTCGCTGATGAGCAGCTGCACCAGATCGTCTGCGCCGCAGGCGATCACGTTGCGGTGTAGCAAGCCGGCGAAGGTGCCGCCGCCGTACTCGACGGCGGGGCCGTGTGCATCGGTGTCGCGGCTGCCCTCAGGTCCACTGCCCCGCCCGGTGTCGACCCCGGTGAGCGCGATGTCGCGGCCGCTGTCGCGAACCACTTCGGCCAACGAGCACAGGCTCTTGCCCAGATAGCAACCCACTTCGACGAACCGGCTGCCATCGCCGAAGTGCGCGACGGCCTCCTCTTGGGCGCGGCGCCACTGGAACCAGCCCGGAATGTCTTGCCACCGTTGGACCTGGCGCTCGAAATCGGATCGGGTGTGCACGTCAGCTACCGGGGGTGGTCCACACCTTGTCGATGCTGATCGTCAGCCGAGTGCTGTACTCGGTGAAGGCCTCGGTCAACTCGAACCGCTCGGCATCGGCCTTGTACTTCTCCCAGAACGGGTCGTCCTCGCGGCCGTCGACATCGGTCGCATCGACCCTCGCCTCACCACCGACGGCGATGACGCCTCCGCCGTTGCCGTCGGAGTCCAGGTTCAGGCTGACCCGTGGATGTCTTGTGATGTGTCTGACCTTGGCCGCGTTGGGCATCGAATAGACGACGATGTCGGTGCCGTCGAAGTAGAACCACACCAGCCGCGCCACCGGCTGACCCGATTTCGCCACCGTGGTCAGCCACCCGTACTGGTCGCCTTCGAGCCTGCCGAGCACTTCTTGTGTGAATTCGACTGCCATAGAAGCGAATGTAGTCTCGGGAAGTGACCTTGAATCTCTCCGTCGACGAAGTCCTGACCACCACCCGCTCGGTGCGCAAGCGGCTCGATCTTGAGAAGCCGGTGCCACGCGAGGTGCTGATGGAATGTCTCGACTTGGCGCTGCAGGCGCCGACCGGTTCCAATTCCCAGGGCTGGCAGTGGGTCTTCGTCGACGACCAGGAGAAGAAGAAGGCGCTCGCCGACATCTACCGGCACAATGCGACTCCTTATCTGGACCGGGAGCGACCGACGCGCGGCGATATCCGCGACGACCAGATCGGCGCCGTGACGAGTTCGGCGAAATACCTCAACGAACACCTGCACGAGGTGCCGGTGATGTTGGTCCCGTGCCTGGAGGGAAGTCCCGACGATGCCGTAGCGGGCAGTGCAGGGTTCTGGGGGTCGCTGCTGCCCGCGGTGTGGAGTTACATGCTGGCGCTGCGCTCGCGCGGCCTCGGTTCGGCGTGGACGACGCTGCATCTGGTCGGGAAGGGCGAGAAGCTGGCGGCCGACGTCCTCGGCATTCCGTTCGAGAAGTACCGCCAGGGCGGCCTTTTCCCGATCGCCTACACCACGGGCACCGAGTTTAGGAGGGCCAAGCGCCTACCCGCAGAGCAGTTCGCGCACTGGAACGAGTGGTGATCAATCCCCCGCAAGCGGGAGGTGCCCCCACGCCCCGCTGAAGCGGTGCTGGCGCCACGCCTCGTAGACGGCGACCGCCGCGGCGTTGGACAGGTTCAGCGAGCGCCTGCCCGCCAGCATCGGGATGCGCACCCGTGAGGTGATGTGCGGGTCGGCAAGGGTCGCGTCGTCCAGACCGGTGGGCTCGGGGCCGAACATCAACACGTCACCGGGCTCGTAGGCGACGTCGGCGAACGACGTTGTCGCATGCGCCGTGAACGCGTACACCTGCGTCGGTGCGATGGCGTCCCATGCGGCCGTCAGATCCGGATGGACGGTCACCGATGCGAGGTCGTGGTAGTCCAGTCCGGCCCGGCGCAGCTTCGGTTCGGATAGCTCGAAGCCCAGCGGCTCGACGAGATGCAGCTCGCAACCCGTCGCGGCGACCATGCGGATCGCGTTGCCGGTGTTGGGCGCGATGCGGGGAGAGAAGAACAGAACGTTGAACACAACGCGCAATCCTGCCCGTCGAGAGCGGAGCGGTACCGCACCTCCTGGAAAACGTAAGCACCCCCGACTCCCATGGGGCCGGGGGTGCTCAGTGGTTCGATTGTCAGGACTTGCTGGCAGCCTTTTGGCGCGTTTCCTGCACTTTGGCCTTGGCGCGAGCCTTCTCGGCCTCGGCCTCTTTGCCTGCTGCCTCCAGTTGGTTCGAGGCCTTGTCGACCTGCGCTCGACCCTCTTCCTGAAGATCGCTGCGGCTCAGGATCAAACCGATGACCTGCTTGGTGAACCCGATAGCGCCGGAGACGATGCCCCTCACGGCTTCGATCGGACCGCTGTTGTTCTCCGCCATTAGTTCCCCTCCTTTTCGATGGCTGTCGTTCACTGCCGATACTTCGCGTGGGTGCTAGCTGGTGCAAGCACTTGTTGGCATCTTCACAAAGGGTTTAAGCCTGGCGCGAGTGGGTGCAGCGGGGTCGACATGTCTCAGCGTCGAGGTTCGAGAACGAATATCGCCCGCTCACCACTGCGCTGGTAATGCGCCCGGTAGGCGGGCCACAGCGCGACCAGTGCCGGCCAGTAGCGATCCGCCTCGGGGCCGCGCAGTTCGCGCGCATCGCAATCGATGACATCCGAGTTGACCTGGACGGTGGCCGTCGGATTGGCACGCAAATTGAGTACCCACGGGTTCGTGTGCTCGGCAACGGGTTTGACATTGCACACCACGAACCGATCGGAATCACGAAGGAAGAAGACCGGAGTAGTGCGGGGCTGCTTGGTCTTCCGGCCAGTCGTGGTCAACAGCGCAATGTCGTGGCTCAACATCCGTCCGCCCGTTCGGCGATAGAGCCAGAGGTGCGCAGGCGCCACCAGGTGCTTGATCGCCCATACCGCCAAGCGGCTTGCTCCTAATGAGTTGCGATCCGCCATACCGGCCATCGCAACAGAGTTGCACCTCTCTTCCCCTTCCATGAAGGAGTCCACCAGGAACATCTGACGATGATTGCGGGCGCCCTGTTCGGCATTTGCTCGGACGCCGACTGAGGGGGTTCTGGCAGCCCCCCCGAACTCTGTCTGTTCAGTAAGAATTGTGGAAACAGCAGCGGGCTACTGGCATACTCGATCAATTGCCAGGCGAAGAACGCCAGCCCGCAGAGGGGCAAAATCAGCAGGAAGCTTTATGAACCTCGCTCAATTTGAAAAAGCCGGTCAGGCGGCCGGTCGAACGATGGGGCAGCAATGACCACGTTCACCCAGCAAGAGCTGGTGGATGGACTTGTCGAACACGACGATGCCCAGGGACCCGTGACGCCGAAACGTCCGTCCCGATGGTCGCTGAAGAATTGGCCGGTCCGCTGGAAGGTGTTTGCGATCGTTTTGGTGCCGCTGATTCTGGCCGGCGCCTTCGGCGGGTTGCGCATCTACTCCAACGTGATCGAGGCACGTGATCTGCAACGCGCCGCCGACCGTGCCGAAATGGTGCCCGCAATCGTTAGCTACATGAACGCGCTGAACGGCGCGATTTTGGCTCCGGCCGCCGGTGGCGACGTTCAAGCCGCGATAGGTGCATTCGACTCCAGCCGCGCCGAACTTCAGCGTCGGCTCAACGGCACCTCCGATATCCCGCCGGATGTCCAAAAGGGCGTCACCAGCCTGCTCGAGGGCGGGCAGGCGCAGGTGAACAAGATCGGCAACAGTGTCCCTCTGGTTGACCGGGTCACCGCCTACGTGCCGATCCTGCTGACCGCAGAGGACGCCATCACCGGATTGGTCCGGGTCGACGACCAACGCATCCGCGCCGAGGCGCAGGGCCTCAGCCGCGCTGTCGGCTCCCGCGGGCTGATGATGATGGAACAGCTCGTCGTGAACGCTGGAGCCGAACTGCCCGACCCGGAGCTGCGCACCCGGCTGATCACCGTGGCAGGCACCGAGCCGTCGATGCTGTTAGGCATGGCCCAGATACTGGGCGTCGGCTCGCCGGAGGCCAAGCAGCTGCAGCGCGAGTACATCCACCGGACGGCACTCATCTCGGATCCGAACGTGCCGATCGTCGGCAATCCCGAGATGCTCCAGTCGCTCCAGACCACGGATCAGGTGGCGGCCAAGTTGATCGACAGGACGGTGCCCGCGATAACCGGCGCCGTCACCGACCAGGCCGCAGCGGCGCGCACAGAAGCCATCCGCGATTCGGCGATCGTGCTCGGCGCGATCGTGCTGGCCCTGCTACTCGTCACCCTGGTGGCCAGGTCGCTGATCAGGCCGTTGCGCACGCTGCGCGACAGCGCCCTTCGAGTGGCCCACGACGACCTCGCGCGCGAAATCGACCGGGTGCGCTCCGGCAAGGAGCCCGGACCCGTCGAGCCGATCCCGGTGCACACCACCGAGGAAGTCGGTCAGGTCGCCCACGCCGTCGACGAACTGCACGAGCAGGCCATCTTCCTGGCCGGCGAGCAGAGCAGGCTGCAGCTACAGGTCAGCGACATGTTCGAGACTCTGTCGCGGCGCAGCCGCACGCTGGTCGATCAGCAGCTCTCGCTCATCGACCGGCTGGAGCTCAACGAGGAGGATCCGGATCGGCTGGAGAGCCTCTTCCGGCTCGACCATCTCGCCGCACGGATGCGCCGGAACGGAGCCAACCTGTTGGTGCTGGCAGGCGCGAAGGTGCCGCGCGAACAGGCCGACGCGGTGCCCGTCGCGGCCCTGATCAACGCCGCCTCGTCCGAGGTCGAGGACTACACCCGCGTCGTCACCGCGACGGTGCCCGACAGCGAGATCGTCGGATCGGTGGCAGGCGACCTCGTGCACCTGCTCGCCGAGCTGCTCGACAACGCGTTGCGCTACTCGCCGCCGATTTCGCAGGTGCGGGTATCGGGGGTGCACACAGGAAACGGCGGGCTCGTCATCGAGGTCAGCGACATCGGGCTCGGCATGACCGAGTCCGATCTGCGGGTCGCCAACACCCGTCTGCAGTCCGGCGGCGAGGTGACGCCCTACACCGCACGCCACATGGGTCTGTTCGTGGTCGGCAGGCTCGCCCAACAGCACGGGCTTGTCGTCCGGCTACGGAGCACCATTGCCGGAGAACCGAACTCGGGCACCACCGCGGGCGTCTACGTGCCGACCGAGCTGATCCTGCGCGCAGGCATGCGCGACCTCGACACCGGCCCACAGAGCACGCCCGCCGATGTGCATTCCGGCATCGCGGCGGCGCTGTCCCTCGCCGACACCGACGAATACGGCGACTACCACGACGAGGTCGGCGTGGATCAGCTCAACGGGCACTCGGAACGACCCGTCACGCTGTTGCCGCAACGCAGCCCCGGCGCCAGCGGTATCTCCGGTTCTCCTGTCGAGGAGGTCGTGACGCCCGAACTCGAGCCCGAGGTGGACGCCGAGGACGAATTCGAGTACGAGGACGAGGACGAGGAATACGAATACGACGACGAGGCGTGGGAGGAGCCGGTCGCAGAACAGCCGCGGCAGGCGCCCGTCGACACCTCCGCGTTCTTCGCCTCGCGCGCACAGACGTCCACCAACGGTGTCCACGAATCGACCACCAACGGTGTCCACGGGTTGACGCCCGAGTCCGAATACGAGCCTGAGCCCGAGGAGCTGCCGCAGGTCGCGGAGGTGGAATCCTCGACGACGGCGGGTGCCGACGACGCGATCTACCAGAGGATGCTCTCGGAGTGGCTGGTCGATCCGACAGAACTGGCCAACAGCAGCGATCTGAATTGGGAGTCCGTTTGGGACCACGGCTGGTCGGCCGCAGAAGCCGCAGAGGATGCGCCGGTGGACGCGCACACCGAGCACGGCCTGCCCGTCCGCGATCCCGGCGCCCGGCTGGTGCCAGGAGCGGCGGGTTACGCAGCGCGCCACGGCGCCAACGGCGGCCATGCCAACGGCGGAGCGCATCGCAGCCACGATGACGACGACGAGGTAGAGTCGGCGTCCGACCTCAATACCGGCGCGCACGCGATACCGGTACGCGATCCAGAGGCTGTTCGCGCGAGCATGAGCAGCCACTTCAGCGGTGTTCACGCCGCGCGGTCGCACGCCCAGGAGACCAGAGGAACCGATAACGAATGACCTATCCGCCAAGTTTGACGCAGCGCGATTCGCTCGACTGGCTGGTCTCGAAGTTCGCCCGCGAAGTCTCCGGCGTCACCCACGCGGTTCTGGTGTCCGCGGACGGTCTGCTGATGGCGGCCAGTGAGCACATGCCGATCGAACGCGCCGACCAGCTCGCCGCGGTGGCTTCGGGCCTGGCCAGTCTGTCGACCGGGGCGTCGCAACTGTTCAACGGCGGCTATGTGCTGCAGTCCGTCGTCGAGATGGAGAACGGTTATCTGCTGCTGATGCGCGTCGGGGACGGCTCCAACCTCGCGACGCTGGCCACCACGGGATGCGACATCGGCCAGATCGGCTACGAGATGGCGATGCTGGTCGAGCGCGTCGGCAGCGTGGTCCAGTCGTCACGACGCGCACATCAACACTCGTGAGTGGCCCATGGACGAACTCGAGCCTTTCGCCCCGGAGGACCAGCCGAGCCTGGTACGGCCGTACACGCTGACGGCAGGGCGCACGGACTCGCGCGTCAGCCTGCCGCTGGAGGCCCCGATCGAGGCCGTCGTGAGCGACAAGCCGCAACGGTGGCCGGGAAACGATGTGCGGGCTCAGATCTGCGCGATGTGCGGTAGCAGCCCGTCGGTCGCCGAGATCGCCGCACGGCTATCGTTACCGGTCGGCGTGGCCCGCGTGCTGATCGGCGATCTTGTGGCCGCAGGGCATCTGCGGGTGCGCACCACCCTGAGCGATCGGTCGACCATCGACGAGCGGCGTGAACTGATAGGGAGGACCCTCCGTGGCTTACGAGCACTCTGAGGGCCGCAAGGCGTCGACCAAGATCGTCATCTCCGGCGGTTTCGGCGTCGGCAAGACCACGTTCGTCGGCGCCGTTTCGGAGATCATGCCGCTGCGCACCGAAGCGCTGGTGACCAACGCATCGGCCGGCCTCGACGGGCTCGAGGGGACGCCGGACAAACGAACCACGACGGTGGCAATGGACTTCGGCCGGATCACTCTGGACGAGGAGCTGGTGCTGTATCTGTTCGGCACGCCGGGGCAGCGACGGTTCTGGTTCATGTGGGACGACCTGGTCCGCGGTGCGATCGGCGCCATCATCCTGGTTGACTGCCGTCGCCTCCAGGACAGCTTCGCGGCGGTGGACTTCTTCGAGGCCCGAAAGATGCCCTTCCTGGTCGCGATCAACGAATTCGACGACGCGACAAGGCATCCCCCGCACGAAGTGCGCAAGGCGCTGGCGCTGCCCGACCACATACCGATCATCACCGTCGACGCACGGGATCGACATTCCTCGACGGCCGCGCTCATCGCCGTCACGGAATATGCGCTGAATGTGCTCCCTTCGGTGCCCGGCTGATCGCGTGGCCGATACCGAAACAGTTTGGACGGAACGGGAATTCGTCGAGCACGACTTTCGGGACGACGACCTCAGCCGGCTGCGAACCGAACGCGTGGTGTTCACCGAATGCGACTTCAGCGGTGTCGATCTGGGCGAGTCGGAACATGTGGGGTCCGCCTTCCGCAACTGCAAATTTCGCCGGACTACGCTGTGGCACAGCACGTTTCGTCATTGCAGCTTGCTAGGCTCGGTGTTCACCGAATGCCGGCTTCGGCCGGTGACGTTCGTCGAGGTGGACTTCACGCTGGCGGTGCTTGGCGAATGCGATCTGCGTGGCGTCGACCTGTCGGATTGCCGGCTCAGTGAGACCGGCCTGGTGAAGGCGGATCTGCGCAAGGCGGTGTTACGTCGGGCGGATCTGCGCGGAGCCCGCACGCAGGACGCCCGACTGGAGGAGGCCGACCTGCGGGGCGCGCGCGTCGACCCAACGCTGTGGACCACCGCCTCCGTGCGGGGCGCGCGGATCGACATCGAGCAGGCGCTGGCCTTCGCCGCCGCTCACGGGCTCGACGTCAACGGCGAGTAGGAAGTCAGTGGTAACTTCCTCCGCCGAGCAGACGCGAAACCCCCCAAAAGAGGCCGAAAACGGGGGCTTTTGCGTCTGCTCGCGGGGTAAATCAGCCGCCCTTGAGGCGGATCTTCCACCGCACAAAGCTCAGGTAGCCGACGCAGATACACCCGAGCATGGCCATGTTGAACCACCACGCGCCGGGGGTGTGCCGCCAATGCGAGTCTTGCGGCGTCAGCGGACCCGGTACAAGCCGTAAGAGATCGATAGTCGACGCGGTGCTGGCGAATCCCCACCGCGCGGGCGTGACCCACGACAACTGGTCGAGCCCGATTCGGCCCGTTACCGGGATCATGCCGCCCTGGAACACCAGCTGCGACATGATCGCGATCACCAGCAGCGGCATGATCTGCTCGTTCGATTTGGCCAGCGCCGACAGCGCCAGGCCGACCATCGCCGCGGCCACACAGCAGGCCGCCATGTCGGTGAACAATTCGAGGCTCCGGTTGGGGATCACCGCGCCACTGGTCACGGCTCCGGGGCCCCACTTCTTGCCCCAGATGTTGATGCCGGTGACGATGCTCGCCTGCAACACCGCGAACGCGGCGAAGACGAAGACCTTGGCCATCAGGTAGGCGGTGGTGGACAACCCGACGGCCTGCTCGCGCAGGAAGATGGCCCGCTCGCCGATCAGTGCGCGAATGGTCAGCGCGGTGCCCATGAAGATGGCGCCGACATTGAGCAGCACCAGGATCTGGCCCGGTTCGTTGGGTGCTTCACCGCCCTGTATCGCGGGAACGGGCACGCCGAAGCCGACGTCTCCCGGCACCGAGAGTGACAGCACGCCCATGATGAAGGGCAGAAATGCCAGGAAGATGAAGTACCCGCGGTCGGAGATGATCAGCCTCATCTGGCGCCGCGCGATCGTCGAGAATTGTCGTCGCACACTGGTGCGCGTCGGGTTGCCGAGATCCGCGGGCGTTTGAGCGGGCGGCTGCGGCGGCGTGGGCCCGGTCAGAGCGACGTACCGCTGATAGGCCGCGTCCGGGTCGCGCGCGACCCCGCTGAAGATATCGGCCCAGTTCGTCGTGCCCATAGCGGCGCCGATCTGGCTGGGTGGCCCGCAGAATGCGGTCTTGCCACCTGGCGCCAACAGCAGCACTTGATCGCATACGTCGAGGTAGGACAGCGAGTGGGTGACAACAAGCACGACGCGGCCCGCGTCTGCGAGCTGGCGCAGCATCGTCATGACCTGCCGGTCCAGCGCGGGGTCGAGGCCTGATGTCGGCTCGTCCAGGATCAACAGCGACGGACCGGTCAGCAGCTCCATCGCCACGGATGCGCGCTTGCGCTGACCGCCCGAGAGCTTGTCGACGCGGGTCTTGCGGTGCTGCGTCATCTCGAGTTCCTCGAGCACCTGCGCGACGACCCGCTCGCGGTCCTCTTTGTTGGTGTCCGGCGGCAGCCGCAGCTCGGCCGCGAACATCAGCGCTTGTTCCACGGTCAGCTGGCCGTGCACCACGTCGTCCTGGGGCACCATCCCGATCCGGGACCGCAGCGACGCGTACTCGGCGTGGATGTCGTGGCCCTCGAAGGCCACCGTGCCCTCCGTCGGGTGGGTGTAGCCGGCGACCAACCGCGCGAAGGTGGACTTGCCCGCGCCCGACGGCCCGATCACGGCCGTCAGTGTGCCGGGCCGCGCGGTCAGGGAGATGTTGTGCAGCAGCGTCTTGTTGCCCTCGATGGTCCACGTGACGCCGTGAACGTCCAGGCCGCCGGTGCCGCTGGCCGCGGTGGTCTCGGTGCGGCGGACCAGCGTGCCGCCGCGGAACACCAGGTCGACGTTGCCGATGGTGACCGTGTCGCCCTCGTTCAGCAGGGCGCTTTCGACGCGCGACCCGTTGACGAACGTCCCGTTGATGCTGCGGTTGTCGCGGATCTCGGTGCCCGCGCCGGTCGGCACCAAGGTCGCGTGGTGGCGCGACGCCAGCACGTCGGAGATGACGATGTCGTTGTCGGTGTTGCGGCCGATTTTGACCGAACCCGGCGCAGAGGAGTCTGCGGGACGACCGGGCCGCAGGATCTTCAGCATGCTCGTCGCGAGGTTGCCCTCGCTCGAGCGCGGGGCGGCCATCGGACCGATCGCGGTCACCGACTCCAGTGCCGGCTGGGACAGCGGCTGCGCAGCCTGCTGGGATACGACGCTCGGCGGACGGGTGGGCTGCGGCTGCGAGCCGGTGTAGCTGGGCTGCGGGGCGCTGGGGTAGCGCGGCTGCTGGGTCGACGGGTAGCCCTGCTGACCGGTGGGGTAGGGCTGCGGGCGGGAGACGGGCGGTTGCTGCGTGGGCGGCTGCTGGCCGGGCCAGCTTCCGCTCGGCCGGCCGGTGACGGGGATCGACGTGGTCGGGGGCCTGCCGCCTTCATGCCTACCGACCTCGAAGGACAGCTGCGGCCCGTCCGGGTTGCCGATGTTGATGATTTGGCCGTCGTGCAGATCGATGGTCGGTACCCGGCGCCCGTTGACGTACATGCCGTTGAGGCTGCCGTTGTCGATGGCGATCCACCGGCCCTGATCGAACCGCAGCACCAGGTGTGCCCGCGAGATCAGTGGGTGTGCGATGCGGACGTCGGCGCGAAGGTCGCGACCGATGACGACATCATTTCCAGCGGCGAAGGTGCGGGCTGACCCGTCGTTCCGAACGGTCAGCGCGGGCGGGGCTGGTCGGCTCATCGCGACCAACTCTATAGGTATCCCATTGTTCTACGACGGTGTTAGGGAGGTCGGACGTCGGTCCGGCGACCCGGTCACCACGCAGTGGGTGTGGATGGACGCGCTCGATCGCAGGGCGGTCGGCATGCACTCGTTGCAGTGTGTGCACAACGACCGCACCGAATGGTTGTCGCCGTCGGCTGCAATCCGGTTGATCAGGTCGGGTTCGGCCAGTAACGCCCTGCCCATCGCGACGAAGTCGAAACCCTCCGCCATCGCCAGGTCCATCGACTCGCGGTTGGTGATGCCACCGAGCAGGATCAGCGGCATCGTCAACTCCGCGCGGAACAGCTTGGCGTCGCGCAGCAGATACGTCTCGCGGTACGGATACTCGCGGAACACCTTGTTGCCGAGAAGTCGCACGCCCCACCGGATCGGCGGCTTGAAGACGTTGGCGAACTCCTTGAGCGGCACGTCACCGCGGAACAGATACATCGGGTTGATGAACGAACTACCCGCCGTCAACTCGATCGCGTCGAGGCCGCCGTCCTCCTCCAGCCACTTGGCCGTCTGGAGTGCCTCCTCGACCTTGATGGCACCCCGCACCCCATCGGTCATGTTGAGTTTCGCCGTGACCGCGATCTGGTCGCCGGCCGCTTGCCTGACCGCGTTGACCACGCCGCGGGCCACCTTCGCCCGGTTCTGCAGCGACCCGCCGAACTCGTCATCGCGACGGTTGATCAGCGGGCTCAGGAACGAGCTGCAGAAGTAGCCGTGGCCGAGATGAATCTCGACGGCGTCGAACCCGGAGTCGATGGCGATCCGCGCGGCGTCGGCGTGCGCGTTGATGACGTCGGTGATGTCGTCGCGGGTGGCCTTCTTGGTGAAGCGCATCACAAGGGGATTGAAGAGGCGCACCGGAGCAAGGGCCTTTGTCTTGCCGACGCGCGCATGCCTGACGGGTCCGGCGTGTCCGATCTGCGCGCTGACCGCCGCACCCTCGGCGTGAATGGTCTCGGTGAGCTTCTGCAGTCCCGGCACCGCTTCTGGTCGCATCCAGATCTGGGTGGGCTCGGTGCGCCCGGCCTCCGCGACCGCGCAGTAGGCGACCGTCGTCATGCCGACTCCGCCTGCGGCAGGCAGCCGGTGGTAGGTGATCAAATCGTCGGTGACGAGTGCGTTCGGGGTGGCCCCCTCGAAGGTTGCCGACTTGATGATGCGGTTGCGCAGCGTCACCGGGCCGAGCTTGGCCGGGGTGAACACATTGGGCTGAGTGTTCATGGGTCAGAGACTGCCACAGAGGCATGTCAGACTGGCTGCCGTGGGTGCGATCACATTGGATGGGAAGGCCACACGCGACGAGATCTTCGTCGACCTCTCCGAGCGGGTAGCGGCGTTGACCGCCGCCGGACGCACGCCGGGGCTCGGCACGGTGCTGGTCGGCGACGACCCCGGCTCGCAGGCCTACGTGCGCGGCAAGCACGCGGACTGCGCGAAGGTGGGCATCAACTCGATCCGTCGCGATCTGCCCGCCGACATCAGCCAGGCCAAGCTCGACGAGACGATCGACGAGCTCAACGCCAATCCCGAGTGCACCGGATACATCGTGCAGCTGCCGCTGCCCAAGCACCTCAACGAGAACGCCGCGCTGGAGCGCCTCGATCCCGGCAAAGACGCCGACGGCCTGCACCCGATGAACCTGGGCAGGCTGGTGCTCAACGAGCCTGCACCGCTGCCGTGCACGCCGCGCGGAATCGTGCACCTGCTGCGGCGCTACGAGGTGGAGATCGCGGGCGCCCAGGTGGTGGTGATCGGCAGGGGGGTCACCGTCGGAAGGCCACTCGGGCTGCTGCTCACCCGGCGTTCAGAGAACGCCACAGTGACGTTGTGCCACACCGCAACTCGACATCTTCCGCAGCTGACCCGCGAGGCGGACATCATCATCGCGGCTGCGGGCGTGCCGCACATGGTGACAGCCGAGATGGTGCGGCCAGGTGCCGCCGTCGTCGATGTCGGCGTGAGCCGCGACGACAACGGCAAGCTGGTCGGCGACGTTGCGCCCGACGTGTGGGAGGTCGCGGGTCACGTGTCGCCGAATCCCGGCGGTGTCGGCCTGCTGACCCGGGCGTTCCTGTTGGTCAACGTCGTCGAGTTGGCCGAAAAGCAGTCGTGACCGTCGGCGAGTTCGCCCGCAGGGTGTTCCGCGGCCAGTGGCCGATCCTTCTGGTGGGCCTCTTCTTTCTTGGGGCGTTCGGCCTGGTGATAGCCGGGTACTGGCGGCGTGGCGCGCTGGTGATCGGCATCGGCGTCGCCGTGGCCGCGGCACTGCGCATCGCGCTCACCGACGATCGGGCGGGACTGCTCGTGGTGCGCAGCAAGGGCGTCGACTTCGTCACAACGGCGACGGTCAGCGCGGCGGTGCTCTACATCGCCGCGACGATCGACCCGCTGGGCACCAGCTAGATTTTCTGCCTACCAGGCAAACTTGCCCGCCGTGCCGGCTCGGATGTGCGCTACGACGTCGGCGACGAGCATCCGCTGTCCGGCCTGATGGTGCCGCATTGCTCATCCGACCCGACGGCTACATCGCCTGGGCCGCAGACACATTCGAGGCCCACGATGCCGTACGGCTGCGAGCGGCGCTGACCCGCTGGTTCGGTTTGGCCAACTACGGCAGCGTCGCGCGGATGCTCACCGTGACGTAGGGCAGCGCGAGCCCGGTGCTGTTGGCCAGCGCGGGATGAGTCGCGAGCAGCTCGCGCACCCGCTCGAGCGTTTGGGTGCGCACCTCGGTCGGCGAGGTGATGCAGTAGCTCCTGGACGCGACGAGGTCGATGAGCGCCTGCGGGGTCAGGTAACTCGTCCACTCGTCCTGGTGGCGCTCGATATTGTCGAACGGTTCGGCCAGCGTGACCTTGTGGCTGAACGGGTCGTCTTCGTGACCGATGATGCGACCGAGATCCTTGACCCAGCCCATCCGCTCGTCGCGGGTGTTCCAGATCAGGCCGAGGCGCCCGCCGGGCCGCAGCACCCTGGCGACCTCCTTGACGGCGCGTACGGGATCGAACCAGTGCCATGCCTGCGCGACCAGCACCGCGTCCACGCTGTCGTCGGGCAGCGGGATGTCTTCCGCCGTGCCGAGCAGTGCGGGCGTGTCGGGCAGCGCATTGCTCAGCAGCTCGAGCATTTCCGGGATCGGGTCCACCGCGACGACGCCGAGCCCGCGCTCGACGAGCCGGGTGGTCAGCTTGCCCGTGCCCGCACCGAGGTCGAGCACATCGGAGGCATCGGGTGGTAGCAGCCAATCGATGGCCTCGGGCGGATATGACGGCCTGCCACGCTCGTACGCCGCGGCCTCTGCGCCGAATGACAGGGAACGCTGCTGCGACGATCGGGTCACCTGGATGCCAGCTCCAATGTCTCGCGGATCAGGACGCCGACCGCGTCGGTCTCGACGAGGAACCCGTCGTGGCCGTAGATCGAGTCGACAACCTTCAACTCCGCACAACCCGGGAGCAGCTCGGCTAATTCCTCCTGCAGCCGCAGCGGATACAGCCGGTCGGAGGTGATGCCGCCGACGACCACCGGCACGTGGCAGTTGCTCAGCGCCGCCCGGATGCCGCCGCGGCCCCGTCCGACGTCGTGGCTCGACAGCGTCTCGGTCAGCGCGACATAGGTGCCCGCGTCGAACCTGCTCAGCAGCTTGTGGCCCTGATACTCCAGGTAACTCTGCACCGCGTAGCGGCCGCCGGTCGCGGGATCCTCGACGCCCTGGCCGTCGTTGCGGAAGCGTTCGTCGAGCTCGACCTCGCCGCGGTAGGTGAGGTGTGCGAACCGGCGGGCGATCTCCATTCCGATGTCCGGCGAGCGGCCGGTGCCGTAGTAGTCGCCGTTGCACCAGTTCGGATCGGACTTGATAGCGGCGATCTGGCTGCTCTGGGTGCCGATCTGGTCGGCGGTCGCACGAGCCCCGACCGCGAGCACCAACGCCGACCGGACATTGTCGGGATAGCTGATCATCCACTCCAGCGCGCGGGCGCCGCCCATCGACCCGCCGACCACGGCCGCGACCTCGGTGATGCCCAGTGTGGCGAGCGCGGCCACGTCGGCCTCGACCTGGTCGCGCACGGTCACCAGTGGAAACCTTGAGCCCCAGGGCTTCCCGTTACGCGCGAGCGAACTCGGACCCGTCGACCCGCGGCAGCCGCCGAGAACATTGGTGGCCACCGCGCACCAGCGGTCGGTGTCGATCGGGGCGCCGGGGCCCGCGACGCCGTCCCACCAGCCTCCGGTCGGGTGCCCAAGGCCCGCAGGACCGGTGATGTGGGAGTCGCCGGTCAGCGCATGCAATACGACCACGACGTTGTCGCGGTCGGGTGAGAGCTCGCCCCACCGCTGCACGGCGATGGAGACGTCGTCGATGACGGCGCCGTTCTCCAGCGTCAGAGAGCCGATGTCGACGATCGCGACCTCGCCCTCGGCGGGCAGCGCGGTGGTTGGCACGTCAAAGATTGTCACGTCAGAATCCTTGTCGAGCGTTCTCTAAAACGCTGAGACCGTTGCAGGATCGGTGCTTCCGGCGGCGTGGAACGGCTTCGCGGCGGCGAAACCCTGGTCGAGGTCGGCGATGATGTCGTCGATCCCTTCGATGCCGACCGCCAGGCGCACCAGGCCGGGGGTCACACCCGTCGCCAGCTGCTCCTCCGGGGTCAGCTGCGAATGGGTGGTCGACGCCGGGTGGATCACCAGCGAGCGCACGTCGCCGATGTTGGCGACGTGGCTGTGCAGCGTCAGCGCGTTGACGAATGCCTTGCCTGCATCGATGCCGCCCGCCAGCTCAAACGCCAGCACGGCGCCGGTGCCCTTCGGGGCCAGCTTCTTACCCAACTCGTGCCACGGGGAGCCGGGCAGGCCCGCGTAGTTCACCGAGATGACGTCGGGGTGGGCGTCGAGGTACTCGGCGACCCGCTGTGCGTTGGCCACATGCCGCTCGACGCGCAGGCTCAACGTCTCCAGCCCCTGTGCGATCAGGAACGCGTTGAACGGCGCCGCTGCCGAGCCCATGTCGCGAAGCAACTGAACCCGGGCCTTGAGGGCGAATGCCGGCGGTCCCAGCTCGGCGAACACCACCCCGTGGTAGCTGGGGTCGGGCGTGGTGAAGCCGGGGAAGTTGCCATTGGTCCAGTCGAAGGTGCCGCCGTCGACGATCACGCCCGCGATCGCCGCGCCGTGGCCGCCCAGGTACTTGGTCGCCGAATGCACGACGATGTCGGCGCCGTGGCTGATCGGCTGGATCAGGTACGGGGTGGCGACGGTGTTGTCGACGATGAGCGGGACCCCGGCTTCGTGTGCGACCCCGGCCACGCCGGGGATATCGAGGATGTCGTTCTGCGGGTTGGAGATGGTCTCGCCGAAGAACGCCTTGGTGTTGGGCCGCACGGCCGCCCGCCAGGAGTCCAGGTCGTCGGGGTTCTCCACGAAGCTGACCTCGATGCCGACCTTGGGCAGCGTGTAGTGGAACAGGTTGTACGTCCCGCCGTACAGCCGGGGGCTGGACACGATGTGGTCACCGGCGTTGGCGAGGTTGAGGATCGCGAACGTCTCTGCGGCCTGGCCCGAGGCCAGGAACAGCGCCGCGACCCCGCCTTCGAGCGCGGCGATGCGCTGCTCGACCACGTCCTGGGTCGGGTTCATGATGCGGGTGTAGATGTTGCCCGGCTCGGCGAGCCCGAAGAGGGCTGCGGCGTGCTCGGTGCTGTTGAACGTGTACGACGTCGTCTGATAAATCGGCAGCGCCCGCGCGTTGGTGGCGCTGTCGGGGGTCTGCCCGGCGTGGACCTGTTTGGTCTCGAACGACCAGTTGGCAGTCGTGTCTTCCGGCGTGCTCATAGGAGGGGCCTCCATCTATCTACTCTGGGGGCCCGTTCGACGGACCCGCGCTTGCCTTGTAGCCGGCTGTTGTCAAAAACTCCAGTCAGCTACTCAACCTGGTCATCACCCGGGGCACCCCACCGCGGTTGGAGGGTTGCCGGCCAGCAAGCCGGGGCTTGACGCTGGCGCTCATGACCGACCAGAAGAATATCGCATCCCAGGTCGTGGATGCCAGCAGGTCGATCATGATGCGATTCTGCTGCCGTTCGCCCGGTCCCGGCATGGGGCAAATACCCCCATCTTGGGCACGCGTAGGTTCGTATCCGACGCGATACTGATAGCCGACACCGATGCCGGGAGAACAAGACATGAGCGACGAGAAGCCGACGATCATCTACACGCTGACGGACGAGGCGCCCCTGCTGGCGACCTATGCCTTTCTGCCGATCATCCGAACGTTCACCGAGCCGGCCGGAATCGAGGTCGAGAGCAGCGACATCTCGGTGGCGGCGCGCATCCTCGCCGAGTTCTCCGACCGGCTGACCGACGAGCAGAGGGTGCCCGACAACCTGGCCCGCCTCAGTGAGCTCACGCAGGACCCCGCGACCAACATCATCAAGCTGCCGAACGTGAGCGCGTCGGTGCCGCAGTTGCTCGCCGCCATCAAGGAGTTGAAGGCGAAGGGCTACGACCTTCCCGACTATCCGGGTGAGCCGAAGAACGACGATGAGAAGGAGATCAAGGACCGCTACGCCAAGGTTCTCGGCAGCGCTGTCAATCCCGTTCTCCGAGAAGGTAACTCCGACCGTCGGGCCCCCAACGCCGTCAAGGAGTACGCGCGGAAGCACCCGCACAGCATGGGCGAGTGGTCACAGGCGTCGCGCACCCACGTCGCGACCATGAAGGGCGGCGACTTCTACCACGGCGAGAAGTCGATGACGCTCGACAAGGACCGCAAGGTCAAGATGGTGCTGGAGACCAAGAGCGGCGAGACGATCGTGCTCAAGCCGGAGGTGGCGCTCGACGAGGGCGACATCATCGACAGCATGTTCATGAGCAAGAAGGCGCTGTGCGACTTCTACGAACAGCAGATCGAGGACGCCTACAAGACCGGCGTGATGTTCTCGCTGCACGTCAAGGCGACGATGATGAAGGTCAGCCACCCCATCGTCTTCGGCCACTGCGTGAAGGTCTTCTACAAGGACGCCTTCGCCAAGCACCAGGAGGTGCTCGACGAGCTCGGCGTCAACGTCAACAACGGGATGTCCGATCTGTACGACAAGATCGAGTCGCTGCCTGCGTCGCAGCGAGAAGAGATCGTCCAGGACATCCACGCCGTGCACGAGCACCGGCCCGAGTTGGCCATGGTGGACTCGGCGAGGGGCATCACGAACTTCCACTCACCGAGCGACGTGATCGTCGACGCGTCGATGCCCGCGATGATCCGGCTCGGCGGCAAGATGTACGGCGCGGACGGACGGACCAAGGACACCAAGGCGGTCAACCCCGAGTCCACCTTCTCCCGCATGTATCAGGAGATGATCAACTGGTGTAAGACCAACGGTCAGTTCGACCCGACGACGATGGGCACCGTCCCGAACGTCGGCCTGATGGCGCAGAAGGCCGAGGAGTACGGCAGCCACGACAAGACGTTCGAGATCCCCTCCGACGGCGTCGCCAACATCGTCGACATCGACACCGGCGAGGTGTTGCTCAGCCAGGACGTCGAGGCCGGTGACATCTGGCGCATGCCGATCGTGAAGGACGCGGCGATCCGGGACTGGGTCAAGCTGGCCGTCAACCGCGGGCGTGCTTCCGGCATGACGGTGTTGTTCTGGCTCGACACCGAACGTCCGCACGAGGTCGAGTTGCGCAAGAAGGTCAAGGCCTATCTGAAGGACCACGACACCGAGGACCTGCACATCCAGATCATGCCGCAGGTGTGGGCCATGCGGTACACGCTGGAGCGGGTGACCCGCGGACAGGACACCATCGCCGCGACCGGAAACATCTTGCGGGACTACCTGACTGACCTTTTTCCGATCCTGGAGCTGGGCACCAGCGCCAAGATGCTGTCTATCGTGCCCCTGATGGCAGGCGGCGGGATGTACGAGACCGGCGCGGGCGGTTCGGCGCCCAAGCACGTGCACCAGCTCGTGGAGGAGAACCATCTGCGCTGGGACTCGCTCGGCGAGTTCCTCGCTCTCGGAGCCTGTTTCGAAGACCTGGGCACCAAGACCAGCAACAAGCGGGCCACGCTGTTGGGCACGACTCTGGACGCTGCGATCGGCAAGCTGCTCGAGAACGACAAGGGTCCGTCGCGTCGGACCGGTGAACTCGACAACCGCGGCAGCCAGTTCTACCTCGCGATGTACTGGGCGCAGCAGCTCGCCGAGCAGACCGAAGACAAGGAGCTCGCCGACCACTTCGCCAAACTGGCCAAGACGCTCGCGGAGAACGAAGACGCCATCGTGTCCGAACTCGCTGAGGTGCAGGGGGATTCGGTGGACATCGGCGGCTACTACTACCCCGACAGGGAGAAGATGACGGCGGTGATGCGGCCGAGCAAGACGTTCAACGGTGTCTTGGAGGCCGCACAGGGCTGACCCACCGAGCGGGCGCTGGACTCTCGACTAACCCGTTGCCCGTTTCGGGTCGACGTGCGCGTCGACGAAGCCGAGGATCACGTCGGTGACCCGCTGGGGTGCCTCGAACATCGGGATGTGCCCGACCCCTTCGAGATGGGTGATCGTCGTGGACTCCGGCAGGTGTGTGGTGAAGTGCCTGGTGAAGCGCGGGTGCGGCAGGACACGGTCCTTGTCGCAGATCACCAGGTGGGTGGGTGCGCGCCCTTCGGCGAGTTCCATCAGGCCGGGCAGCAGCAGCGATTTGACCAGGAGTTGGTAGTAGGCAGGGCAGTGCCTGACGTCGTCGACGATGTCGGGCAGGTCGGCGTCGTTGAGGGCGTCGGGGTACGCGCTGATCGGAACGAAGGCAAACTGTTTGGCGAAAGGCAGCTTGAGTGCGCGTTCGCCGAGCAACTTCGTTACCAGCCACACCGGGAAACCCGCGACGAACTTGGCGACGATCTCGAATTTGGCGGGGGTGTAGTGGTGCCAGCCGCCCGCAGGCGCGATGCCGGTCAGCGTGCGGGCGCGGCCGCGGCGCTCCAACTCGAACGCCACCCAGCCACCGAGCGAGTTGCCGACGATGTGTGCGGTGCCCCAGCCCATGGCGTCCATCCGACGCTCGATGTCGTCGGCCAGCGTCCCCGAGTCCAGGAAGAACGAGCCGGGCGCCCCGCCGTTGTGACCTGGCATGGTCGGTGCGAACACCTCGTAGCGGCCCGTCTCAGCTATCTGCGGCGCAACGTATTTCCAGACGTTCTGCGACATCATGAAGGGATGTAGCAACACCATCGGCTCGCCGGAGCCGAGGTGGATCGGATCGCGCTGGGTCATGGTGCCGACATTAAAGGTGATACCGCCGGTATCGCAAGCTCGCCCGCTCCGCCTCATCTGTCACAGGCCGGAACCACCTGCCTCTTCGGACGCGTCATCAAACGATGACGAGCGAACAGAAACCGTCATCAAGTGATGACGCGCCACAGACGACAAGTGCTCCGGCGGAGGCCACCGGCCAACCGTGGTGGCAGAACGACCCTCAGATTGAAGCCGCCCGCAACGAGGCCCTGGGGTGGCTGTTGTCTGCTGAGGAAAGGCCGACTCTGTCCGAAGAGCCCGATCCGGTGGTGGTGGATCTCTACAGCGGGACGAGCAGTCGCGAGCTTGTCGCGGCGCGCGATGACCTCGATCGCGCTCGCGCCCGGTACAAAGAGGCCATCCGAGCGGCGCGCACGGCCGGGTGGTCGTGGGGCGAGATCGGCAGGCTGCTTGGCGTGCCGAGGCAATTGCTGCACCGCCGATTCCGCGACGACGTCGACTAAACCACGGGTACTAGAGTTCGCCGCGCCAGTCCGGCCTGCGCCCGAGATGCCGCAGGATCCGATCGAAGTCGTCGACGCCGCCCTGCTCGACGGCGGGAGCGAACGGCGCCCCTGCCATCGTGCGAAAGTCGCCGTCGGGCACCGCAAGTGCCAGCGGCAGCACGGCCTCGACGACATCGGCGGGCAGTTCGTAGGGAACACCCAGCGAGGCGGCGACGTCCCAGCCGTGCACGACGTAGTCCACGAAATGGAAGCCCATCGCCATTTCGCCGGGGAACATCGCGCCCTCGCCAAACTCGGGCAGAGCAAACGACGCATCGGCTGTCCCGTCGGCTGCGAAGGCGTCGAGCACATCGTGCGCCGCCTCGGCATAGGACCGCGGCGGGTCGGCCCTCACCGCGTCGACCACCGACTCGACGCGCCATGTATCGAGGTCTGCGCCGAAACCGCGTGCAGCGGCCGCGAATCCGCGGTGCTGGACGGTCATGTGCGCCAAGAGGTCGGCGAGGTTCCAGCCCTCGCACGGCGTTGCTCGCCCGAGATCGGTCGTACTGACGGAGTCGACGACGTCGATCGACCTCAATACGGCTACTCGATGAAAGCGCAAGAGGTCGGTGGAAGTAGTAGGCATGTACATATAGTATACACATGCATACGATAAAGCAATGCCTATCATGACGCCGTGGCAGCGAAGTCGTCGGACTCGCGGCGTCCCGATCTGGCCGCGATGCTCGCGCCGCTCCTTCGCGAGATGATCGCCGCGGAGGAGCCGGTGCTCGAAGCGCACGCCCTGACGATGTGGGGCTACGTCGTCCTGCTCGCACTGGACAGGTCGTCGATGCGCACCCAGGCCGCCCTCGCCGCGGCCATCGGCGCCGACAAGACACGGATCATCCGCACTCTCGACGACCTCCAGGACGACGGCTACATCGAGCGCCGACCCGACCCGGACGACCGCAGAGTGCGGCTTCTGGCGATCACCGACGCGGGCCGCCGGATCAAAGACGCAGTACAGCGCGAGATCCAGCGCGGGGAAGAGCGGTGGCTCGGCGAACTCACCGCCGAGGAACGCCGCATCTTCCTGCGTGTCCTCGAGCGGCTGACCCCGCGCGACTGGGGATGACGGGGGTGGAAGGATTGACCGATCATGAGCAAGCCAGCCGAGCGCGTCGTCTTCTCCGGCGTGCAACCCACTTCTGACTCCCTGCACCTCGGCAACGCGCTGGGCGCGGTTGCGCAGTGGGCCGGCCTTCAGGACGAGTTCGACGCCTACTTCTGTGTCGTCGACCTGCACTCCATCACGCTCCCGCAGGATCCGACCACCCTGCGCCGTCGCACGCTCGCGACCGCTGCGCAGTACCTGGCGATGGGAGTCGACCCGTTCCGGGCGACCATCTTCGTGCAGAGCCACGTGCCCGCCCACACCGAACTCACTTGGGTGCTGGGATGTTTCACCGGTTTCGGGCAGGCGTCGCGAATGACGCAGTTCAAGGACAAGTCGCAGAAGGAGGGCAGCGACGCCACCACTGTCGGCCTGTTCACCTATCCGGTGTTGATGGCGGCCGACGTGCTGCTCTACGACACCAACCTGGTGCCCGTCGGCGAGGACCAGCGCCAGCACCTGGAGCTCGCCCGCGACGTCGCGCAGCGCTTCAACTCGCGCTTCCCCGACACCTTCGTCATCCCCGAGCCGATGATTCCCAAGGCCACCGCCAAGATCTACGACCTGCAGGATCCGACGACCAAGATGAGCAAGTCGGCGGCCACCGACGCCGGGCTGATCACGCTGCTGGACGACCCGAAGGTGACCGCCAAGAAGATCCGTTCTGCGGTCACCGACAGCGAGCGGGAGATCCGGTTCGATCCCGAGGCCAAGCCGGGCATATCGAACCTGCTGACGATCCAGTCCGCGGTCACCGGCACCGACGTCGACAAACTGGTCGAGGGCTATGTCGGCCGCGGCTACGGCGACCTGAAGAAGGACACCGCCGACGCAGTGGTCGAGTTCGTCACCCCGATCAAGACCAGGGTCGACGAGTTGCTTGCCGACACCACGGAACTCGAGGGGATCCTCGCTGCGGGGGCCACCAGGGCCAACGAGGTGTCTGCGAAGACGCTGAAGCGGGTATATGAGCGGCTAGGTTTCCTACAGCAACCGCAATAACGCCTTCGACGGAGGTCGGCATGACCGAACCGGCCAAACCGGGAATTCTGGACCGCTTTCGAACTCGGTTCAGGTGGTTCGACCACGTCATGCGCGCCCAGGAGCGCTATCAGGACAGCAAGGGCGACTTCTACGCCGCGGGCATCACCTACTTCACGATCTTCGCCCTCTTTCCGTTGCTGATGGTCGCGTTCTCGATTGCCGGGTTCGTCCTCGCCAGCCAGCCGGACCTGCTCGCCGAGGTCACCGACAAGATCAAGTCGACGGTTTCGGGTGATCTCGGCCAGCAGTTGGTCGAGCTGATGGATTCCGCGATCGAGTCACGGACGTCGGTCGGGATCATCGGGTTGGCGGCGGCCGCGTGGGCCGGGCTTGGCTGGATGGCCAACCTGCGCGAAGCGCTGAGCCAGATGTGGGGACTGCTGCGCCAGGAGCCCCCGGGCTTCCTGCGAACCAAGCTCTCCGATCTGGTCGCCATCGTGGGGTTGTTCGCCGCGATCGCCGTCACGGTCGTGCTGACCGCACTCGCCAGCTCGGGCTTGATGAAACAAGTCGTCGAATGGCTTGGGCTACAAGATCTTCCGGGTATGACCATTGTCCTGCGTATCGCATCCATCGTGGTCTCCATCCTGGTCTCGTGGGTGCTGTTCACCTGGATGATCGCTCGGTTGCCTCGTGAGTCGATCACCTTCCGAAGCTCCGCCCGGGCCGGGCTCATGGTCGCGGTGGCCTTCGAGATCTTCAAGCTGGTTGCGTCGATCTATCTCAAGTCCGTGGTGACCGGCCCTGCGGGTGCGACCTTCGGGCCGGTGCTCGGCCTGATGGTCTTCGCCTACATCACCGCGCGGATGATTCTCTTCGCGACGGCGTGGGCGGCCACCGCAAGGGAGAATCTCGAGGCGGCGCCGGTCGAGCCGCCCGCAGCCGCCCAGATAACCCCGCGGGTTCAGGTCAGGGAGGGCATGGGTCCTGCAGGCGCGCTCGGCGCAGCGGCAGTCGGCGCCCTTGGCGCGCTGGGACTTTCGCGCCTGGCACGGCGTCGCTGAGCGTCAGTGCTGCGGTCGGCGGTTCATCGATCGTGCCCCCATGATGAGGCAGAAGACGATGATCGCGCCGACGAACGCGACGCCGACCCGCACCGGCAGCGCATCGGCCGCAGGCAGCGCCGCGGTGGCCTTCAGCGCGGTGTCGTCGGCGGCCTGCTCGGGCGTGGCCACCAGCGAGGGATCCGGTTCGATGAGCGAGCCCACCTTGGTGCCCGGCGCGGTGGCGAAGCCGTAGTCCAACAGGTGGGCGGCCTGCTCCCACGGCGCGATCGGCTGCCGGGTGCCGCGCATCAGCACCGCGACGAGCCTGCGGCCGTCGTGGTTGGCCGCGCCGACGAACGTCTGGCCCGCGTCGTCGGTGTACCCCGTCTTGCCGCCCATCGCGCCCGGGTAGTTGTAGAGCAGCTGGTTGTCGTTCTCGACCGGGTAGCCCGCGTCGCCGCGACCGGGGAAGTCGAAGCTGCGGGTCGCGACGATCTCGGCGAATGTCGGGTTCTGCCAGGCATATCGGTAGAACAGGCCGATGTCGTAGGCCGACGTGCTCATGCCGGGCCCGTCCAGACCCGACGGCGTCGCCACCCGGGTGTCGCGGCCGCCGAGCTTGCTCGCCAGGTCGTTGAGCTTGGTCAGCGTCGCGTCCATTCCGCCCATCTGCATGGCCAGCGCGTGTGCCGCGTCGTTTCCGGAGTGCATGAGCAGCCCGTGCAGGATGTCGCGGATCGAGTAGTGGCCGCCGTCGCCGATGCCGACCTTCGTGCCCTCTGCGGCCGCGTCGTCGGGGGTGCCCGCCACCACCTTGTGGATCGGCAGGTCCCGCAGCGCCTGCATGGCCACAAGCACCTTGATGATGCTGGCCGGCCGGTGCCTGCCGTGCGGGTCCTTGGCGGCGATGACGTCGCCGGTGTCGAGGTCGGCCACCAGCCAGGACTCGGCGGAGATGTCGCCAGGCACCGGCGGTGTGCCCGCCGCGGTGATCACACCGCAGCCGCCGAGTGCGTCACCGCCGACCGGATCCGAGGGCACCGCCAGCGGCTGGGGCGGGTCGCCTGCCGTCGGGACCTCCGACGAGTCGACGGCGGGCGGGGTGCTGACCTGATACGGGCAGGCCTCGGGTGCGGCGTTGGGCTCGGCGTTCGCCAGCGCCGGGCACGCCGTCAGGAAAAGCGCCGCTGCCAGGGCGGTAGCCCGCCGAGACGCAGTAGTGAAGGTCGCCATTGTGAGCGCAGATTAGGCGATTTCCGGCCGGATTTCGGGGAGCCACGCTGTGACTCGTGTGGTTAGAGTTTCAAATGTGACGCGCGACTTCGCCGAAACCGACGTTTGGGCGGAAAAGTGCGAGAGGGGCGCGCCAAAACGTCGATCTCGGCGGGTTACAGGTCGAGCGGCGGCTGCCAGCGGACGGGATCGATCGGCGGCTTACGTGACTTCGTTGGCACGCCGCCGACCGAACCCCGCGGTCTAGAGCAGCCGGCTGGCTTCGCTGAGCACGCGATGCAGGATGTCGTAGATCGCGTCGAACTCCTTCGGCCCGCTGATCAGCGGCGGCGCCAGCTGCACGACCGGGTCGCCGCGGTCGTCGGCGCGGCAGTACAGGCCCGCCTCGAACAGCGCGCTGGTCAGGAAGCCCCGCAGCAGCCGTTCGCTCTCGTGCTCATTGAACGTCTCCTTGGTGGTCTTGTCCTTGACCAACTCGATGCCGTAGAAGAAGCCCTCGCCGCGCACGTCGCCGACGATCGGCAGCTCGAGCAGCTTCTCCAGCGTCGCGCGGAAGACCGGTGCGTTCTCCTTGACGTGGTCGTTGATGCCCTCGCGCTCGAAGATGTCGAGGTTGGCCAGCGCGACCGCCGACGACACGGGATGCCCACCGAACGTGTACCCGTGACTGAACGTGGTCTTGCCGTCGTTGAACGGCTCGAACAGCTTGTCGCTGGCGATCATTGCGCCGATCGGCGAGTAACCCGACGTCAGGCCCTTGGCGCAGGTGATCATGTCGGGCACGTAGCCGAAGTCGTCGCAGGCGAACATCGAGCCGATCCGGCCGTACGCGCAGATGACCTCGTCGGACACCAGCAGCACGTCGTACTCGTCGCAGATCTCGCGGACCCGCTCGAAGTATCCGGGCGGCGGCGGGAAGCACCCGCCGGCGTTCTGCACCGGCTCGAGGAACACCGCGGCGACGGTGTCGGGGCCCTCGAACTCGATGGCCTCGGCGATGCGGTCCGCGCAGTACTCGCCGAACCTCTTGATGTCGGTGTCGAACGGTGCGGGGGCGCGGTAGAAGTTGGTGTTCGGCACGCGGAACCCGCCGGGTGTCAGCGGCTCGAACGGCTTCTTGAAGTCGGGCAGGCCCGTGATGGCCAGCGCGCCCTGCGGGGTGCCGTGGTAGGCGATCGCCCTGGAGATCACCTTGTACTTGCCCGGCTTGCCGACGAGCTTGAAGTAGTTCTTGGCCAGCTTCCACGCGGACTCGACGGCCTCGCCGCCGCCGGTGGTGAAGAAGACGCGGTTCAGGTCTCCCGGTGCGTAGTTCGCCAGCCGCTCGGACAATTCGATCGCGGGCGGCGTCGCGTAGGACCACAGCGGGAAGAAGGCCAGCGTCTCGGCCTGCTTTGCCGCCGCCTCTGCGAGCTCCTTGCGGCCGTGGCCGGCCTGGACAACGAACAACCCCGACAGCCCGTCGATGTAGCTCTTGCCCGTGCTGTCCCAGATCATGACGCCTTCGCCGCGGGTGATGATCGGCGGCGTGATGCCCTTGCCGTGCCGTGCGAAGTGGCCCCACAGATGGCGGTTCGCCTTGGCTCCGAGGTCGGCAGAAACTTGTGGTGCGATATCAGTTGTAGTCATCTTGTACCCCAATTATATTGCTGTTTAACGAGTTTCAGGTATACGAGCGTTTCGGTGGATATCACTCCCGGCAGTGCGCGAATCTGGGTGTTGAGCAGACCGAGCAGATCGTCGTCGTCTTCGCAGACCACTTCGATGATGGCGTCGAAGGAGCCTGCGGTCAGCACCACATACTCGACCGCGTCTATCGCGGCCAACTTCTCGGCCACCCTTGTCGTGTCACCCGTGCAGCGGATCCCGATCATCGCCTGTCGGGCGAAGCCGAGCTGCATCGGATCGGTGACGGCGACGATCTGCATCACGCCCGCGTCGACCATGCGCTGGACCCGCTGCCGCACCGCGGCCTCGGAGAGTCCCACCGCCTTGCCGATGCCCGCATACGACCGACGGCCGTCCTGCTGCAGCTTCTCGATGATCGCCTTGGACAGCTCGTCGAGTTGGACCGCCGCCCCTGGACGCGTTTGGACGCGCAGGGAAACGGGGTGGATGCCATCAGCACCCGGGTTGGCCATGCCTGAGATTGTGCACGGAATCCGTCGTCACAAGCAACCAAACCAATGAAATCACGCGCCCAGCCACGTCGCGACTGCAGGAATGCGTAGCCGCCGGAGAGCGCCGTCGGCTAGCGTTGGGCCATGACTGCGACGGTTTCGGCCAGCGTGGCTGGCAGCTGGATCAATGGCGCGGCGGTGGTCACCGGCGGCGCCCAACATCAGGTCATCAACCCGGCGAACGGCGACGTCGTCGCCGAGCTCGCGTTGGCCACCCCGGCCGATGTCGACGCCGCGGTCGCGGCGGCACGCGAGGCGCAGCGGGGGTGGGGGAGCGCGACCCCGGTGGACCGCGCGACCGTGCTGGCCAAGCTGGCGGTGTTGATGTCCGACCACGCCGACGAGCTGGTGGCCGAGGAGGTCAGCCAGACCGGCAAGCCCGCGCGGCTGGCCCGTGAGTTCGACGTGCCGGGCAGCATCGACAACGTCGACTTCTTCGCGGGCGCGGCCCGCCACCTCGAGGGCAAGGCCACCGCCGAATATTCCGGCGACCACACGTCAAGCATCCGGCGCGAGGCCGTCGGGGTCGTCGCGACGATCACCCCGTGGAACTATCCGCTGCAGATGGCGGTGTGGAAGGTGTTGCCCGCGTTGGCCGCGGGATGCAGCGTCGTCATCAAGCCCGCGGAGCTGACGCCGTTGACCACTTTGACCCTGGCGCGGCTGGCCACCGAGGCCGGCCTTCCCGACGGTGTCTTCAACGTCCTCACCGGCGCGGGCGGCGACGTCGGCACGGCCCTGGCGGGTCATCGCGACGTCGACGTGGTGACGTTCACCGGGTCGACGCCGGTGGGCCGCAAGGTGATGGCCGCCGCCGCCGTGCACGGGCACCGCACCCAGCTCGAACTCGGCGGCAAGGCGCCCTTCGTGGTGTTCGGCGACGCCGACCTCGACGCCGCGATACAGGGCGCCGTCGCGGGTTCGCTGATCAACACCGGACAGGACTGCACCGCGGCGACGCGCGCCATCGTCGCGCGCGAGCTCTACGACGACTTCGTCGCCGGGGTCGGCGAGGTGATGAGCAAGATCGTGGTGGGCGATCCCGACGACGAGGACACCGACCTCGGGCCCCTCATCTCGATGGCTCACCGCGCCAAGGTCGCAGGCATGGTCGAGCGGGCGCCCGGCGAGGGCGGCCGCATCGTCACCGGCGGCAGCGCCCCCGAGGGTCCCGGTTCGTTCTACCGCCCGACGCTGGTCGCCGATGTCGGCGAGGACTCCGAGATCTACCGCGACGAGATCTTCGGCCCGGTGCTGACCGTGCGGTCGTTCACCGACGACGACGACGCCCTGCGGCAGGCCAACGACACCGCCTACGGCCTTGCCGCCTCGGCGTGGACCCGTGACGTCTACCGCGCGCAGCGGGCGTCACGGGAGATCAGCGCGGGATGTGTGTGGATCAACGACCACATCCCGATCATCAGCGAGATGCCGCACGGCGGCGTCGGCGCATCGGGGTTCGGCAAGGACATGTCGGACTACTCCTTCGAGGAGTACCTGACAATCAAGCACGTGATGAGCGACATCACCGAGGCCGCCGAAAAGGACTGGCACCGGATCATCTTCACGAAGCGTTAGTTTCCTGGTGCAGATGTTCCTCGACGACGAACTGCGGTCGCAGCTGATACTCAGCCTGTTGTCGTGGGTGGTGGTGTTGGGCCTGTTCTTCCTCAACAAGCGGTTCAACAAGCGTCACGAGATCGATGCGGACGCCGCGGAGGAGAAGGCCCGCGCCCTGCTCAGCTGATGCGGATCAGCTTCTTGTTGACGAACTCGTCGATGCCGTAGCGACCGAGTTCACGGCCGAAGCCGGATCTCTTCACGCCGCCGAACGGCAGCTCGACGCCTTCCGCCCCAACGGCATTGACGAAGACCATGCCCGCCTCGATCTGATCGGCGACCCGCTTGGCCTGCTCGCTGTCGGTGGTGAAGACGTAGGAGCCCAGCCCGAACGGCGTGTCGTTGGCCACCTGCACGGCCTCGTCCTCGGAGCGGACCTTGTAGACGGTCGCGACGGGTCCGAACAGCTCTTCTTTGTACGACGGTGAATCCGGCGACACGTTGGTCAGCACGCCCGGCGGGAAGTGGGCACCTTTGCGCTCACCCTCCGAGACCAGGGTCGCGCCGTCGTCGACGGCCCGCTTCACCTGGTCGTCCAGCCGCTCGGCCGCCGCGACCGACGACAACGGCGCAAGGCCCTTGGCCTTGGCGAGCACCTTCTTGGTGAACTTGTCCAGGAAGTCGTCATAGATGCCCTCGGAGACGATGATTCGCTTCGCGGCGTTGCAGGCCTGCCCGGTGTTCTCGAAGCGGCCGTCGATCGCCGCCTCCACGGTGGCGTCGAGGTCGTCGGAGCTCAGCAGGATGAACGGGTCGGAGCCGCCGAGTTCGAGGACGACCTTCTTGAGGTTGCGGCCCGCGATCTCTGCGACGGCGGCGCCCGCGCGCTCGGAGCCGGTCAGCGAAACGCCTTGCACGCGTGGGTCGGCGATGATGTCGGCGACCTGGTCGTTGGTCGCGTAGATGTTGACGTAGGCGCCTTCGGGATAGCCGGCGTCGGTGAAGATCTGCTCGATGGCCGCGGCCGACTCGGGGCACTGCGGTGCGTGCTTGAGCAGGATGGTGTTACCCAGCGTCAGGTTGGGCCCCGCGAACCGGGCGACCTGGTAGTACGGGTAGTTCCACGGCATGATGCCGAGCAGCACACCGACCGAACTGCGACGGATCAGCGCGGACCCTTCGCCGTCGACCAGTTCGATCGGTTCGTCGGCGAGGAACTTCTCGGCGTTGTCGGCGTAGTACTCGTAGATCGCCGCGCTGAAGTCGACCTCGCCCTCGGACTGGTCGATCGGCTTGCCCATCTCGCGGTTGATGATCTTGGCGAGCTCTTCCTTGCGCTCGGCGTGCAGCTTCCCGACCTTGCGGATCAGCTCGGCGCGCTCGGCCACCGTCGATCCGCGCGACCATTCGCGATGAGCCTTGCTGGCCGCGGCGACGGCGGCTTCGATCTGTTGGTCGGTGGCCGTCGGGTATTCCTTCACCGTCTCGCCTGTCGAGGGGTCGACCACTGCATACAGTGATGCGCTCATTTTAGTGTGCTCCTTTGCCGCTCGTTCACGAAGCGCTGAAGTGCTTTTTCGCGCCTTTTGATCCTGACTCTGATCCTGCACGAAATCAGTCGCCGAGTGCAACGATCGCGACGAATTCCGGTCGGTGATGCTCAGGCTAGGAGAGAAAATCGCAGCACTAGCCGCCGTCGCGTGGCACGACGATGACCGGGGCGTCGGTGCCGGCGAGGATGCGGGCCGCGGTTGAGCCGAGAAAGATCCGGCGCGGCGCCGCGAACCGGCTGGAGCCCACCACCAAGATGTCGGTGTCGGCCCAGTTCAGCTTCTTGAGCGCAGACTCCAGCGTCAAGCCGTCGGCGACGAGGGACTCGATCTCGGGGGCATCGGGCAATGCGCGGGCGGCCAGCACGAGGTTCTCCTCGGCGGCCTCGATTTGGATCTGGCGGACTTCGTTGGTGCTCTCGGCGTGGGCCAGATTCTCGGCCGACACCAACGACACCATGCGGATGGGCAGGTTCGCCGCGCTGGCCAGCGTGATGGCGAACGGCAAGGGATTGTCGTCGCCGGGGCGGGTGGGGACGGCTGCGGTGACCGCGGTGACGGTGTCCGGCGGGTCTTCGTGATAGCCGCGTGGCGCGAGGGCGACCGGGATCGGCGAGGCGTGCAGCAGGGCGCCGGTGACCGAGCCGATGACGTGGCCGCCGAAGACGCCGTCGCGGGCGCCGCCGATGACGATGAGATCTGAGTTCTTCTCCTCGGCGAAGCTGATCAGCGACTGGGCGAAGGACTCCCCGACGAGCACTGTCGAGTTGGCGTTGACGCCCCGGTCCTTCAATGCGGCGATCGCGCGCGAGATCCACTCCTCGCCGCGCTTCACAAGGAGCTGCTGGTATTGGGCACGGCCGGGGTGACCATCCGGCATTTCCTCGCGGACGACGAGGACGACGTCCACCTCGGCGTCGAACGTCTTGGCGAGAGCACTTGCCAGCGCGACGCCGTCGTCGCCGGTGGGGGTCGCCAGGTATCCGACGGTCAGATGCATTGCCGCTCCTGTAATTTCGTCCGCGACACTCTAGAAGACATCTGGGACTTTGACTTCGGTGGTGGCGTTCAGCGTCTCGCCACGGAAGAACCGCTTGGTGCCGAAGGCGAAGCAGGCCAACATCAACGGGATACCGAGCACGAGCATTCCGACGCCCAGTACGAAGACTCCGCCGATCGGACCGAATGCGGTGTAACCGTAGTCGGGCTGGATCATGTCCTTGGCGCTGATTCCGAACGCAAGTGCCATCGCGATGCCGCCCAGTAGCGGAAAAACCCCGCGGAAGAACAGGTTGCGCGTCGAAGTAAACAAGGTCTTGCGGAAGTACCAGACGCACGCGAACGCGGTGATGCCGTAGTAGAAGGCCACGGCAAGCCCCAGCGAGGCGACGGAGTCGGCGAGCGCGTTCTCCGAGAGGAACGTCAACACCAGGTAGAAGAACAGTGCCGCGGACCCCATCACGATCGTGCCGAAGGCGGGCGTCATGTAGCGAGGGTGGACAACTGAGAACCGCTTCGGTATCGCCTCGTACACCGCCATCGAGAGTGTTCCGCGAGCGGTCGGCAGAATGGTCGTCTGCGTGGACGACAGCCCCGACACCGAAACCGTCAACAGCAGCAGCGATGCGGCGAGGGTGCCCGCGACCGGCTCACCGAGGACGGTGAGGACGTCGTCGGTGTTCATCGCGTTGTTCAGACCGATACCCACGTCGCCGAACCCGGAGAACGACTGGACGGCGTAGGCGACCAACACGTAGGTGCAGACCAGGATCAGCGTGGTGATGACGGCGGCGATGCCCGGGGTGCGTCCGGGATCCTTGGTTTCCTCGCCGACCGCAAGACAGGCATCCCACCCCCAGTAGATGAAGATGCACAGGATGATGGCCTGGGCGATCGAGGAGATATCGAGGCCGCTCGGCCACAGCCACGAGAGCTGCGGCGAGATCGCCTGCGCACCTGCGGTACCCGCGAACACTCGGACCAACGCGATGATGCTGACGACGATCAAAACACCGAATTGGATGGCGATCAGCACATTCTGTACCCGCTCGGAGACCACGATGCCGCGGGCGGATAGCAGCGTCATCGCGATGATGAAGAAGGAGCCGAGCAGCACCTTGGCCAGCAGGTTCTCCGCCAGGTCGTCGAGACCGAGGAACTTGAACAGGTAGATCGCGGCGACCTCGGCGACATTGGCCAGCACGATGATCGCCGAGACGGCAAGGCCCCAGCCGCCGATCCACCCGATCCATGGGCCGAAGGCTTTCGTGGCCCAGGTGAAGGTCGTGCCGCAGTCAGGCGTGTCCTGGGCGAGCTCCTTGTATGCGAAGGCCACGAGCAGCATCGGAATGAAGGCCAGCACGAACATCGATGGCGCCTTTTCGCCGACGGCCAGCACGACGTAGCCGAGCGTGGCCGCCAGGCTGTACGCGGGTGCCACGGCCGCAAGCCCGATGACCACGTTGCCGACGAGGCCGATGGCGCCGGCCTGCAGGCCCTTGTCGCCGACTAACGGTGCCTCAGGTTCCATGATTGCCATGTGCGGGAATATACGGTCCTGGCACTCTCCTGGTTGGCTAGTGCGAAATTCCTGTGAACTCGCCCTGGCTCAACTGCTTCCGTCAGCCGCCGCTGGTGCCCTTTGTGAATTCGTCCCCGGTAACCGGATCGATCGCACTCTCCCCGGGAGGAAGGTTCGACAGGTCGGGTGCGATCACCGTTGGCGTGTCACCCGCATCCGGGAGGCCGAAGCGAGCGGCCGTTGCGTCCACATCCCCCGCGGTCTCCAGAACCAGATCGTGGATGCGGCGCGGCAGCGTGATGCCCTTGAAGAAGGCCGGCTCGAAGACCCGCCAGACGACCATCAGGATCAATCCGAGCACCATCGCGCCGATCCCGACGACGGCCACCGCGCCGAAGCCGAGGATCGTGACGTTGTTGCCGTCGTCGTCGGTCAGCCAGTCCGGCCGGGCGTACTGGATCAACCCGTAGATGAAGACGACCAGCAGTACGATGCCGCCGAGCAGCGGCACCAAGCCGCGCATCACCATGTCACGGGTGTTGCGGGTCAACGTCTTTCGGTAGTACCAGACACAGGCGAAGCCGGTGAGGCCGTAGTAGAACGCGATCATCAGACCGACCGAACCGATGAGTGCAGTGAGCAGATTCGGACTGATGACGGTGAACAGCACGTAGAAGAGCGCCGAGACGACGCCCATCACGATCGTCGATGTGGTCGGCGTCAGGTACCGCCGGTGGATCTTCGCGAATGATTGGGGCAGTGCCTTGTAGACGCCCATGGATAACGTGGTGCGCGCGGTCGGCAGAATCGTCGTCTGTGTGGAGGCAGATGCAGACGTCAGGATCGACGCCGACAGCGCAAGCATTCCGATGTGGCCAATGAAGCTGTCGCCGAACAGATTTGGCCCGATTGCGGCGAATACGTCGTCGGCGTTGTCGGGATTGCCAAGACCGATGCCGTCGGTCCCGACACCGGCGAAGGCGACGGCCGCGACGCTCACCAGCGCGTAGGTGGCGAGTAGGAGGAAGGTGGAGATCACCGCGGCGCGACCGGGGGTGCGGCCCGGGTCGTCGGACTCTTCGTTGCACGCGACGGCGGTGTCCCAGCCCCAGTAGATGAAGATCGTGGTGAGGACCGCGGGCGCGATGACGGTGCTGAAGTCCAAGCCGCCCGGCCAGAACCACGACAGCGACGGGAAGAGCGAATAGTCCTCGGCATTGTGGGTGTACACCTTGATCAGCGCGACGATCGACAGCACGATCAGCACGACCACCTCGATGCTGAGCAATGCGTACTGGATGCGTGCCGACACCTCGATGCCGCGGTAACAGATGTAGGTCATCACCGCGATCCAGATGATCCCGGCCACCGTCGACCAGAAGGTGCTGTCGGCGAGGTCGGCGACCGAGCGCCAGCCGAGGTCGCCGACGAAGGTGAACGAATACGCGCCCGCGATCTGGGCGAGGTTGGCCATCACGATGACGTCGGCGGCGATGATGCCCCAGCCGCCCAGCCAGCCGATGATGGGGCCGAACGCACGTGATGCCCACGTGAAGGTGGTGCCGCAGTCGGCTTCGGCCTTGTTGAGCTCCTGATACGCGACGGCGATCAGGTACATCGGGATGAACGAGATCAGTACGATCGCGGGCGCCTTCACGCCGGACAGCAGCGCGCCGCCACTGGCGATGATCAGCCCGAGTGTCGCCGCCAGGCTGTAGGCGGGCGCCGTCGACGCCATCCCGACCACGATGCTGGAGACCAGGCCGAGCGCGCCGCCCTTCAGGCCCTTGCTTTCCACGTTGGTGCTGCCGGGTTCTCCAGGTTGCACGACGATTTCGCCTTTGGACATGGCCCTACTCCCTGATCGTTTCCTCGTAGCCAGCCTTGGCAGAATACGGTTCTAGTTGTCCGACCGCTCTTCAACAACGAAATTCGATCTCACAGCTGGTTCACAGCACCGATCTCGTTGTGAGGATGCTGGTGGCTCTCGGTGAACTCTTCGCGATTACCCTCGGCAGAGTGACCACAGGGGTCGACGAATTCGAGGACCTGCGCACACATCTTGTGGCGGTGGCCTATCGGCTGACTGGCACCGTCGCCGACGCCGAAGACGCTGTACAGGATTCCTGGCTCAGGTGGAATGGCTTGGGCCCCAAGCGTGATGAGATCACCGACCTGCGGGCGTGGCTGACGACCGTGGTCAGCAGGCTGTGTCTGGACCGTTTGCGCTCGGCGGCTCACCGGCGCGAAAGCTACGTCGGCGAGTGGCTGCCCGAGCCGGTGGTGACGGGATTCGACGGCAACGACCCGCTCGCGGTCGTGGTGGCCGGCGAGGACGCTCGCTTCGCTGCGATGGTCGTGCTGGAGCGGTTGACGCCGGATCAGCGGGTGGCGTTCGTCTTGCACGACGGGTTCGCGGTGCCGTTCGGCGAGATCGGCCAGGTGCTGGGTGTCAGCGATGCGACGGCCAGGCAGCTGGCGTCTCGGGCGCGACGGGCGGTCGCGTCCGCACCGGAACCCGTGCCCGACGACGCCCACAACGAAGTGGCCGGTGCGTTGATGGCCGCGCTCGCTGCGGGCGACATGAATGCCGTTGTGCGCCTACTACATCCGGAGGTGACGTTCACCGGAGACGCCAATCGCAGGGCGCCGACGGCGGCACGCGTCATCCACGGGCCGGACAAGGTTGCGCGCTTCCTGCTCGGCCTGGCGAAGCGCTACGGCCCGAACTTTCTCGCGACGGCTGAGCTGGCTCTGGTCAACGGCCAGCTCGGCAGCTACACGCCTGGCGCGCCTGCGGTTGACGGCTATCCCGAGATGATGCCGCGGGTGACCGCGATGACCGTGCGCGACGGAAGGATCTGCGCGGTATGGGATATCGCGAACCCCGACAAGTTCACGGCTTCGCCCATGGCACCCGGCAGGCATCACCCGAGCTGAAGCCCTGCTCGGTGATGCCGAGCGCCGAGTACATCCGGGCCCGCATGTTCTCCACACCGATCTGGTAGGTCAGCTCGATCACGCCGTCGTCGCCGAAGCGGCGCTTGAGGTCGTCGACCTGGTCGTCGGTGATGGTGTGCGGATCGGTCGTCATCGCGTTGGCGTATGCGATGGCGGCCCGCTCGTCGTCGGTGAAAAGCGGAGAAGTTGCATACTCGTCCACGGACTTGAGCCGCTCGACGTCGAGCCCCTCGAGGCGTATCAGCATGGAGCCGAAGTCGACGCACCACGAGCATCCGACCGTGCGGGCGGTCCAGAAGACGGCCAGTTCACGCACGCTGACGGGCAGCTTCTTCGAGCCCGATTGCAACAGCATCTCGTGCACACCGTTGGCCATCATCAGCCGCGGGTGATGCGCCGCGACGGTGAACGGCTCGGGCACCTCGCCGAACCTGCGCTTGGCGAACTTGTACATCAGCCTGGTCATCAGCGACGCCTGCTGCGGCGGCAGGGGCGCGATACGCGTTTTCTGTGTCATACCCGTTAGACGAGACAGCCCGCCAATGTGTGACGGCACCTTTTCGCCGAAACGGAATTCCAGCAGCCAAAGTGCGAGGAGACGGCTGCCGGAATTCCGTTTCGGGTTACGTGCTAGTCAGCGACGGGTCAGGGTGTCCCGACGCAAACGCCGCCTGCGCAGGCACCCGCTCCGCCCGGTCCGGCTCCTGCGCCCGCACCAGGCACGCCCGCGGTGGCCCCACCGGGTCCCGCTCCGGCACCAGCGCCACCCGCGCCTGCCTCGACTCCGCCCGGTCCGGCTCCTGCGCCCGCACCCGGCACGCCTGCGGTGGCCCCGCCGGGTCCTGCTCCGGCACCAGGCGCGGGGGTGCCAGGTACACCAGTACCGGTGCCCGGTGCAGGAGTGGCCGCCGACGGCGACGTGGTCATCGACGTGGTCGTCGTCGTGGTGGTCGAGGAGGTGCTGCTCTCGTCACCTTTGTCTTCGCCGCCGCCGCAGGCCGTCAGCGTCAAGGCCATTGCCGCGGCGGCAATCCCTGTGGTGACGGAGAAGCGACGAAAGATCAAGCGGTCAGTCATGGTTGAGTACTCATTCCTGTGAGTCGGTCAATTCGCAAAGTTCCATGTACCCACACGCATCCGGTATCAACCGCGGTCGTGCGTGTTTGCCCACCGACACTTCGTTGAACACCGGCATTCGGTGCACGCTCGCGCACACTTCACGACACGATATTGACGTGGATGACGTCTCCTGCGCATCGTGCGGCACACAACTGGCTGCGGCGGCCAAGTTCTGCGGTGAATGCGGCAGGCCGGTCGCGTCGCCGACCCGCACCGCGGAGTACAAGCAGGTGACTGTCCTCTTCGCCGACGTCGTGCATTCGATGGACCTGGCAGCAAATCTCGGTGCGGAGCGGCTGCGCGAGATCATGACCGAACTGGTCGAGCGTTCAGCGGCAGTGATAAGGCGTTTCGACGGAACGGTCGACAAGTTCACCGGTGACGGGCTGATGGCGGTGTTCGGTGCGCCGGTGGCACTGGAGGACCATGCCGTTCGGGCCTGCTTGGCCGCGCTGGGCGTGCAAAAGGAAGCTCAGCAGCTTGCGGCCGAAGTCTGCGAGCGCGACGGAGTCGACCTCGAACTGCGAATCGGGCTCAACTCCGGTCAGGTGATCGCCGGCGAGATAGGTTCCGGCACCTTCGGTTACACCACGATTGGCGAACAGGTCGGCATGGCGCAACGGATGGAAGCAGCGGCGCCTCCCGCCGGGGTAATGCTCAGCGCGTCGACGGCCCGTCTCGTCACCGGGGTCGCTCACCTCGATGTGCCGCAATTCGTCCAGATTAAGGGCGCAACAGATCCGGTCTCTGCGTGCCGGTTGCTCGACATGGCGAAACAGGAGAGGGTGCGTGACGAGTCCGCGTTCGTCGGCAGGCGCTGGGAGATGTCCGCCGTCGAGGGCGTACTCGAGGGCGCCATGGACGGGCACGGCGCAGTGGTCGGCTTGGTTGGACCACCGGGCATCGGCAAGAGCCGCCTCGTCCGTGAAGTCGCAGGCATTGCGCGCGGCCGCGGCGTCGAGGTTGTCAGAGCCTTCTGCGAGTCACACACCAAGCAGATTCCGTTCCATGCGATCACCAAGCTCTTGCGCGCGGCGTGGGGAGTGGAAGGCCTCGACAGTGAATCGGCTCGGGCACGGATTCGCGCCGGTGCGGCCGACGTGGATGCCGAAGACCTATTGCTGCTCGACGACCTGCTGGGCATCGGTGACCCCGACGTCGAATTGCCAGCGATCGATCCCGACGCGCGTCGAAGGCGGCTGGCCGCTCTGGTCAAGGCCGCGACGCTCTCTCGAGAGTCACCAGCCGTCTACGTCATCGAGGATGCTCATTGGATCGATGAGATAAGTGAGTCGATGCTGGCCGAACTCGCGGCCGTCATTCCGCAGACGAAGCTGCTGTTGGTCATGACATTTCGGCCCGAGTATCAAGGAGCGTTGAGCCGGGTAGCCGGTGCGCAGACCATCGCTCTTGCACCGCTTCGTGATTCGGAGGCAACCGCGCTCGTCGACGAACTGCTCGGCTCGGACGCGTCAGTGGGGGCCTTGCGCGAGTCGATCACCGAGAGGGCGGCCGGCAACCCGTTCTTCGCCGAAGAGATCGTCCGCGAGCTCGCCGAACGTGGTGTGCTCGAAGGGCGGTCCGGCGCCTATGTCAGCACTGCCGACGTCGCCGAGGTGAACGTTCCTGCGACTTTGCAGACAACGATCGCGGCACGCATAGACCGGCTCGACCCGGCGGCGAAACAGACGCTGACCGCGGCGGCGATCATCGGCTCACGGTTCGGCACTGAGCAGCTGAAACTGTTGGGGGTAGATCCGGCTGTCGAGGACCTGGTGGCCGCTCGGCTGATCGATCAGGTCACATTCACCCGACAATCGGAGTACGCGTTTCACCACCCGCTGATTCGAGCGGTGGCGTACGAATCTCAGCTCAAATCAGATCGCGCGGACCTCCACCGGCGAATTGCGTCGGTAATGGTCGAGCACGGATCGCCAGAGAAGGACTCCGCGGCGATCGCCGAACACCTCGAGGCCGCAGGCGATCTGCGCGACGCTTACACCTTTCACCTGCGAGCAGCCAAGTGGTCGGCGCAGCGCGATATTCAAGCGGCACGGGCAAGATGGGGCCGGGCCGCCGGCTTGGCTGACGCGCTTCCCGGTACCGACCACGAGCGAGCGGCGATGCGTATCGCCCCGAGGCTCCAGTTGAGCGCGTCGGCATGGCGCGTTGGCCGCGAGGACAGCGGGTTCGAGGAATTGCGCGAGCTGTGTGCCGAGGCCGGTGATGACCTATCTCTGGCGGTCGCAATGTACGGGCCGATTGTGGCGCTCAGCTTCGACCAGCGACATCAGGAGGCGGCTGCGCTGGCCTCCGAGCAGTTCGCCATTCTGGAACAGTGCCGGAGGCCTGCCCTGGCGGTCGGCGTCATCCACGGGTCGGTCATGGCGATGCTTCTGGCGGGTCAGCCCCTTGAGGCATATCGCTTCGCGGACTGGGCGATTGGGCTTGCGGAGCGCGATGCGGCCGCGGATGGGATGTCCGTCGGCTCACCGCTTGCCATGACATTGCTGTGGCGTGGAATTGCGTCAATGGCACTCGGTCATTCGACATGGCGACAAGATCTGGAGCGGAGTATCTCCATTCTGCGTGCGCGCGATGAAAGGGGGATGAACCTCGCGCTCATGACGAGCGTGAAGTATGCGTTCTGCGTCATTTTCGGGACGCTGCTGTCGGATGACGATGCGGTGACGGAAATGTCGAAGGCGGAGCAGGTTTCTGTCGACTGTGGCGACGACATCGCAGTCGCAATGGCGCAGATGTCCCGCGGACTCGTGCTGAGCCGTCGACCCGAGAGGGCAGAACGCGATATCGGGTTCGAGTTGATCCGCCGGGCCTGCGACGCGCAGCAAGCCAGAGGCACTCTGTTGAGCACCGTCGCCATGGCGGACGTCGAGATCGTTCGGTTGATCGCGGACGCTGGGGACGTCGACACGGCGATCGAGTACGGGATTGCCGTCATCGACCGGTTTGTCGAGCATGGTGAGATGGCGTTTCGTGGTGCCGCGATCGCCGCACTGGCAGAGGTTCTGCTTCGTAGGGGATCCGACGCCGACATACGCGAAGCCGCGAACCAAGTTGAGCGGTTGGCTTCGATACCGACAGATCCCGGCTTCGTGCTGAACGAGATTCAGCTGCTCCGCATGCGCGCGCTCCTGGCTCGGGCCAAAGGTGACACCGCGGCCTACCGGAATTTTGCCGACCGCTACCGCACCATGGCGAAATCTCTCGGCTTCGAAGGCCACATGGCGATCGCCGATGCGATGACCTAGCGCGCGAACATCAGCGCGCGCTTGACCTCCTGAATCGCCTGTGTGACCTGGATGCCACGCGGGCACGACTCGGTGCAGTTGAACGTCGTGCGGCAGCGCCATACACCGTCGACCTCGTTGAGGATGTCGAGGCGCTCGGCGGCGGCTTCGTCGCGGCTGTCGAAGATGAAGCGGTGCGCGTTGACGATGGCGGCAGGCCCGAAATAGGACCCTTCGCTCCAGTAGATCGGACAGCTCGTCGTGCAGCACGCGCACAGGATGCACTTGGTGGTGTCGTCGTAGCGAGCGCGGTCGGTCGGGCTCTGAATCCGCTCGCGCGTCGGCGGGTTGCCGCTGACGACGAGATACGGCTTCACCGCCCGGTACGCGTCGAAGAACGGCTCCATGTCGACCACGAGGTCCTTTTCCACCGGCAGCCCGCGGATCGGTTCGATGCTTATCGTCAGTTTCTTGTCCGCGTTCTTCGGCAGCAGGTCGCGCATCAGCACCTTGCACGCCAACCGATTGACGCCGTTGATGCGCATCGCATCCGAGCCGCAGACGCCGTGCGCGCATGACCGCCGGAACGTCAGCGTGCCGTCGAGGTACCACTTCACGTAGTGCAGCAGATTGAGCAGGCGGTCGGTCGGCAGGCACGGCACCCGGAAGCTCTGCCAGCCTGCGCTGTCGGGGTCCTCCGGGTTGAAGCGGGCGATCTTCAGCGTCACCATGACCGCGCCGTCGGGGATCGGCGGCAGCCCGGGGTCCTTCGTCTCGACGTCGGGTGCGATCGTCATCTGTCCTCGCTCTTCGCGCAAGCGCTCATCGGCGTCAGTACTTCCGTTCCATCGGCTCGTACCGGGTCTGCACCACCGGCTTGTAGTCCAGCCGGATGTCGCTCAGCAGCTCGGTGCCCTCCTTGTAGGCCATCGTGTGGCGCATGTAGTTGGTGTCGTCGCGGTTGGGATAGTCCTCGCGGGCATGACCGCCGCGGGACTCCTTGCGGTTCAGCGCGCCGACGACCGTGACCTCCGCAAGCTCGAGCAGCATGCCAAGCTCGATCGCCTCGAGCAGGTCGCTGTTGAAGCGTTTACCCTTGTCCTGCACCGCGATTCGGGCGTAGCGCTCCTTGAGTGCGTGGATATCGGTGAGCGCCTGCTTGAGGGTCTCCTCGGTGCGGAACACCGCCGCGTTGTTGTCCATCGACTGCTGCAGCGCACTGCGGATGTCGGCGACGCGCTCGTTGCCCTGCTCGGAGAGGATGTCGCCGATCCAGCCGACCACCATCTCTTCCGCGTTCTCGGGCATGTCGACGTGGTCGTGTCCCAGTGCGTAGTTCGCGGCCGCGATGCCTGCCCGACGGCCGAACACGTTGATGTCCAGCAGCGAGTTGGTGCCAAGCCTGTTGGCGCCGTGCACCGACACACACGCACATTCGCCCGCCGCGTACAGCCCGGCGACCACGTTGGTGTTGTCGCGCAAAACCTGGCCGTGCACGGTGGTCGGGATGCCGCCCATCACGTAGTGACAGGTCGGATACACCGGCACCAGCTCCTTGACCGGGTCGACACCGAGGTAAGTCCTGGCGAACTCGGTGATGTCGGGAAGCTTGGCCTCGAGCACGTCCGCGCCGAGATGGCGCACGTCGATGTAGACGTAGTCCTTCAGCGGGCCCGCTCCGCGTCCTTCAAGCACCTCGCGCACCATCGAGCGGGCCACGATGTCGCGGGGCGCCAGGTCGACGATGGTGGGCGCGTAGCGCTCCATGAAGCGCTCGCCGTCGCCGTTGAGCAGCCTGCCGCCCTCGCCGCGGACCGCCTCGGAAATCAGGATGCCCAGCCCGGCAAGGCCGGTCGGATGGAACTGGTGGAACTCCATGTCCTCCAACGGAAGTCCCTTGCGGAAGACGATGCCCAAGCCGTCTCCGGTCAGCGTGTGCGCGTTGGAGGTCGTCTTGTACATCCGCCCGGAACCGCCGGTGGCGAACACGATCGCCTTGGCCGCGAAGACGTGGATGTCGCCGGTGGCGAGCTCGTAGGCGATGACGCCGGTCGCCACCTGCCCGCCGGGAGTGTCGGTCAGCGCGATGTCGAGCGCATAGAACTCGTTGAAGAACTCGACGTCGTGCTTGACGCAGTTCTGGTAGAGGGTCTGCAGGATCATGTGGCCCGTGCGGTCCGCGGCGTAGCAGGCCCGACGCACCGGCGCCTTGCCGTGGTCGCGGGTGTGCCCGCCGAACCGGCGCTGGTCGATGCGACCTTCGGGGGTCCGGTTGAACGGCATCCCCATCTTCTCCAGGTCGAGCACCGCGTCGATGGCTTCCTTGCACATGATCTCGACGGCGTCCTGGTCGGCGAGGTAGTCGCCACCCTTGACGGTGTCGAAGGTGTGCCACTCCCAGTTGTCCTCTTCGACGTTGGCCAGTGCGGCGCACATTCCGCCCTGCGCGGCACCGGTGTGGCTGCGCGTCGGATACAGCTTGGTCAGCACCGCGGTGCGAGCCCGCGGACCGGCCTCGACGGCGGCCCGCATGCCGGCGCCGCCTGCGCCGACGATGACGACGTCGTAGCGATGTTCAATGATCATTGGAGCTCATGTTCCTTTGAAACCTCACGAGATGTTCGCGTCGAAGGTGACCAGGACGTAGCTGCCCAGCACCAACGTGAAGCCGGTCGCCAGCAACAACAACGAATTCAGATAGAACTTGGTGACGTTCTTGCGGGCATAGTCGCCGATGATCGTGCGCATGCCGTTGGCGCCATGGATCATGGCCAGCCACAGCAGGGCCATGTCCCAGATCTGCCAGAACGGCGACGCCCAGCGTTGCGCGACGTAGTTGAAGTCGATGCGGTACACGCCGTCGTCCCACATCAACATGACGAACAGGTGGCCGAGCGCGAGAAAGACCAGCGCCACCCCTGAGAACCGCATGAACAGCCAGGCGTACTTCTCGAAGTAGGGAACGCCCCTCGGGCGCCGCGGCGCGCGCGGATGGTCCAGCGACGCCGGACGGTCGTGCTCCTTCTCCTGGACGGGTGCGATCCGGCCTTCGCGGTGGTGGGGCGTCCAGGCCCCTCCCGCCGCCCCGCCCGATGGCGCGCTCACAGGAACCGCTCCGCCATGTGCATGCCGAGCACGCCCAGCGCGGGGATCATCACGGCCAGCCAGACCGCCGCCACCCCCCACAGCATCAGCCGCTGGTAGCGCGGGCCGTGCTGCCAGAAGTCGATGAGGATGACCCGGATGCCGTTGAGTGCGTGATAGAGCACCGCGGCGACCAGCCCGACCTCCATCAGCCCGACGATCGGGGTCTTGTAGGTGTCGACGACTTCGTTGTAGGCCTCGGGGCTGACCCGGACCAGGGCGGTGTCCAGCACGTGGACGAAGAGGAAGAAGAAGATCGTGGCGCCGGTGATGCGGTGCAACACCCAGGACCACATGCCCGGGTCGCCGCGGTAAAGGGTGCGTCTGCGCGCCGGCTTCTCTCGCGGGGCCGCTGTCTCCGTATTCGTGCTCATCGGGCCTCCAACGCCATCGGTGGTCGGGGCGACTCTAAACTCATTTGTAGTAGCCGAAGCACGACCGTGTTAGCCGTTCGCAGGTGTTTGACCCCGAAGTTAGGGTTACCTACATCACGTGTCGAGCCGGGACGGAGGGTTCGGAATGCATTCTTCAGCCCGGACGGCGGTATTGACGTGACGGCCGATATCGACTGGAAGATGTTGCGGCACAAGGCAACAGAGGCCGCAAGCAATGCATACGCGCCGTATTCGGGGTTCGCGGTCGGCGCAGCGGCGCTGGTCGACGACGACCGAATAGTGGCCGGATGCAATGTGGAGAATGTCTCATATGGCCTAGGTCTCTGTGCCGAGTGTTCGGTGGTCAGCGCCCTATATTCCGGCGGCGGCGGCAGGCTGATCGCCCTGTCGTGTGTAGCCGCCGACGGCGAGCCGCTGATGCCGTGCGGCCGGTGCCGGCAGGTGTTGTTGGAACACGGCGGGCCGCAGATGCTCATCGACCACCCGTCGGGTCCGCGGACGCTGGCCGAGCTTCTACCGGACGCGTTCGGTCCCGATGACCTGGCCCGCGGTGAGCCGGAAAAGCCGTGACCCAGCCCATATTCGACGCTCATGACTCAATGTCGCGTCCGTTCGACGCTCCGACGGTCATCCGCACCAAACGCGACGGAGGCGCACTCTCCGACGCCGCGATCGACTGGGTGATCGACGCGTACACCCACGGACGGGTGGCCGACGAGCAGATGTCGGCTCTGCTGATGGCGATCTTCCTGCGCGGGATGACGGGTCAGGAGATCGCGCGTTGGACGGCGGCGATGGTGGGCTCGGGCGAACGCATGGACTTCAGCGATCTGCGGCGCGACAACAGGCCACTTGCGTTGGTGGACAAGCACTCCACCGGCGGGGTCGGAGACAAGATCACCATTCCGCTGGTGCCCGTCGTGATGGCCTGCGGCGGCGCTGTGCCGCAGGCGGCCGGGCGAGGACTCGGGCACACCGGCGGCACGCTCGACAAGCTGGAAGCCATCGCGGGATTCACCGCCGAAATTTCGAAACACCAGATCCGGCAACAGCTCTGCGATCTCGGCGCCGCGATATTCGCCGCGGGTGAGCTGGCGCCTGCCGACCGCAAGATCTATGCGCTGCGCGACGTCACCGGCACCACCGAGTCCCTGCCGCTGATCGCCAGCTCGGTGATGAGCAAGAAGATCGCCGAGGGGACACGGGCGTTGGTGCTCGACTCCAAGGTCGGCTCGGGGGCGTTCCTCAAGACCGAGGCCGAATCCCGTGAGCTGGCGCGCACCATGGTCGAGCTGGGCACCGAGCACGGGCTCGTCACCCGCGCGCTGCTGACCGACATGAACCGGCCGCTGGGCCGGACCGTCGGCAACGCCGTCGAAGTAGAGGAGTCGGTCGAGGTGCTCGCCGGTGGCGGCCCGTCGGACGTCGTGGAGCTGACGCTGGCGCTGGCCGCCGAGATGCTCGACGCCGCCGGTCTTGACGGTGTCGACCCCGCGCAGACGCTGCGCGACGGGTCGGCGATGGACCACTTCCGCCGACTCGTCACCGCCCAGGGCGGCGACCTCTCGCAACCGTTGCCACTCGGTGCCCACACCGAGACCATCACGGCAGCCCGCGGTGGCACGATGGGCGATATCGACGCAATGGCGGTGGGACTGACGGTGTGGCGGCTCGGCGCGGGCCGCGCGATTCCCGGTGAGCGCGTGCAGGCAGGCGCGGGTCTGCGCATCCACCGCCGACCCGGTGAGCCCGTCGCCGCGGGGGAGGCGTTGTTCACCCTTTACACCGACACCCCGGAGCGGTTCGACGGCGCGATGGCGGAGATGGACGGTGGCTGGAGCGTCGGCGATACGGCCCCCGACATCGGGCCGTTGATCATCGATCGGATCACCACATGACGAGCCCGCTGACTCTGGCTTCCATCGGGCAGGCGCCCAAGGCGCTGCTGCACGACCACCTCGACGGGGGGCTGCGGCCGGCCACCGTCCTCGACCTGGCCCAGCAGACCGGCTATGACGACCTACCCGCCACGGATGTCGACGGGTTGGCGACCTTTTTCCGCACCGCCGCGCACAGCGGTTCGCTTGAGCGGTATCTGGAGCCGTTCGCGCACACGGTCGGGGTGATGCAGACGCCGGAATCGCTGTACCGGGTGGCCTACGAGTGCGTCGAAGACCTGGCCGCCGACAACGTGGTGTACGCCGAGATCCGGTTCGCCCCCGAACTGCACATCGACCGGGGTCTGTCGCTGGACGCGGTGGTCGACGCGGTGTTGGCCGGCTTGGTCGACGGCGAGAAGGCCGCCAGCAGCGAAGACCGCACCATCACCGTGCGCTGCCTGGTGACCGCGATGCGCCACCAGGCGCGATCTTTGGAGATCGCCGAGCTGGCCATCCGGTTCCGGGACAAGGGCGTTGTGGGTTTCGACATCGCGGGCGCGGAGGCCGGCTACCCCCCGACGCGACACCTCGACGCCTTCGAATACATGCGGAACCACAACGGCCGCTTCACCATTCACGCAGGCGAGGCGTTCGGGCTGCCATCCATCCACGAGGCCATCGCGTTCTGCGGTGCCGACCGCCTCGGCCACGGTGTACGCATCGTCGACGACATCACGGTGGCACCGGACGGCACCGTGCACCTGGGTCGGCTGGCATCGCTGTTGCGGGACAAGCGGATACCGCTGGAACTGTGCCCGAGCTCCAACGTGCAGACGGGCGCGGTCGACAGCATCGCCGAGCACCCCTTCGACCTGCTCGCCCGGTGCCGCTTCCGCGTCACCGTCAACACCGACAACCGGTTGATCAGCGACACCACGATGAGTCACGAGATGCTGCGCCTGGTGGAGGCATTCGGTTACGGCTGGAGCGACCTGGCGCGCTTCACCATCAATGCGATGAAGTCGGCGTTCATCCCGTTCGACGAACGACTGGCGATCATCGACGATGTAATCAAACCGCGGTTCGCCGTGCTGATCGGCTGACGCAGATGGCGAACTGGATCGCAGGAGTCGGGGCTGCTTTTCGCGCCGCCGCGGATCGCCTGGGCCTGAAGCAGAAGGTCAAGCCGACGTCGTTCGACCAGAGGAACGGCAATGCGCCGTTCAACGCCTCGGGTGTCGTCGAAGTCGGTCCAGGCCGGTTCGTCTTCGTCGACAATCACGACCCGTCGGCGTTGTTCGAGCTCGCGCTCGATCCCGACGGCAATGAAGTGGAAAGGATTTCGCGCCGCCCCTTTGCCGGCCTGGCCGAGGGCGAGTTGCGTGACCCCGAAGGACTGACCCGCGTCGACAGTGGCAGCGAGACCGTTCTCGTCGTCGCGTCCTCGCTCTGCGTCCTCGGCGCCAACGAGTCAAGGCGACAACAGGTCTGTGACGGACTGGTGCGCGTTCGCTACACGCCCCACGGCGACCTGCAGGCACAAGCGATGCCCGGATTCCGCGACTGGCTGTTGCGCCAGGTGCCGTCGATCGCCGAAGCCGCCCAGCGCGAACCGGATGCAGATGGGTTGAACATCGAAGGCCTTGCGTGGGACCCGCGGGCGCGGGCACTGCTCTTCGGCCTGCGCGGGCCGGCGGACCGTGGAATCGTCACGGTCATTCGGGTGTCCATCGATGCAGGCGCTGCCCCCTGGACCGTGGAGGAGCTCGAACCGCCGTCGATCGTGCACGTTCACCTACCGCGATCGAAGGCGAAGCAGGGCATCCGCGACATCTCCTACGACGAGCGGGCCGGCGACGTTCTGATGATCGTCGGGCGTTCGATCAGCACGGACGACGAACCGTTTCAGCTCTGCGCGTGGGACGGCAGCAGCGAGACCGTCGACCTGCTCGACGTCAAATTCCGTCGCGCGATGAAGCCCGAAGGCGTCGTGGCCTACTCGAGCGCCGACGAAAGGCGGCTCCTCATCGTCGACGACGGAGGCGGCTACGCCGTCGTCGGCTACCCGAAACGCGATCAGTAGAAGTACAGGTTGGAACCGGGCAGTTCCTGGTGCACGCGTGGCCTACCGCCGGGTGTGAGGTCGCTGCCGAACTTCGCCATCTCGGTGGTCCGCACGCTGACGATGTTGAAGTAGCCGGTGAACGCGAACCGGCCAGGTGGGTTGGCCGGATCGGTGACCGGTACCGGGACAGGCACGATCGTGAACTCTTCGCCGTGGTCGCCGTTGCTCGGCGCGCAGGTGTAGAGAAACTTGTGTCCAGCAGGCGTGACCAGCGTGGCACTGGCGTGCAGATTGCGGTTGAATGCCTGATTGGTCAACGACTTTCCGGAACCCAGATCATTGAGAACCCACAGATCCGTCGGCTGGTTGTTGTCGAACAGCTGCTGGTGGTACACCTCGAAGTTCACCGGAGCGGGTTCCCCGGCTGGGATCGATTCGGTGTTGCTGGCATGCAGACAGTCACTGGTGTCGTGCTTGAGAATGTAGACGGGGTTGGTGGGTTCGGGCAGTCCGGCGAACATGAAGCCCGCCGATTCCGCCAGCCGCAGTTGTTGCCGGACCGTGTCGATCTCCTGAACGACATTGGCTACGCCGAGTCCCGTTAGTAGGCCCTGCATTTGATCGATCAGCGGCTTCAGGACGGTCTGCTGATGCTCGCGGCTGAACAACGTGTCCCGGTACTGCCGAATCTGGTCGATCAGCAGCTTGCGACGCGCCTCGTCGTTGCGCACGAGCTGTGCGATCAGCCCGTCTCGGCCGAGTTTGAACGGCCTGCCGGGCTGGAGCGTCTGGTCGACCCCCCAGGGGACGAACTTGAACTTGATGTCGCCCACGCCCGGTGTGGCGACAGCGTCGACGTCGTTGTACAGATAGGTGTTGTTGGTGTTGTCGGCATAGCCGTCCCAGTGCTTGAGCAGAAACTCCATCGCGTAGAGCCTGAGGTACTGCTCCATGTCGATCAGCTGGTCCGCCCCGGCGAGGCCGTTCGCCTTTATGTGCTCGCAGGCGAACTTCAGATCGGCTTTGTCCTCGAACTTCGAGAGGTCTTCGACCCCAATGAATTCCAATCGCTCTTCGAGGAAGTCGTTCTTGTGCGCGATCTCGTACAGATTGCCGTTCATATTGCCGCTGAAATTGCGTTCGATGTACTGGCTCATGATCGGTTCCGCATTGACGAAGATGCCTGGGGCGTTGACGCCGCCTACGCCTTGGCCGATCAATGTTCCGTTCACGAACACACGGGCGTAGTTGCACCGAGAGTTGGGCAGGCCCGCCATATCCATCATCCGGTAGCCCAGCGTCTGTTTGACGAAGGACTTGTCCTGGATGGAGTTGTTCAAGGTCACGTATCGTGTCCCGATCAGCGCTTCGGCCTGCGCCTCGCCAGCGTTGTTGCCTTTGCCGAAGTCGACATGAATGCAGGGCTTGTTGCTGTCGATGGAGCCGCAGAACGACTTCTTCTTGATGCCCACATTCGTGAATGTCGTACGCGCGGGAAACGTGGTTCCGGAAATCTCGACCGAGTCGGCTTTTCGCCACGTGTACCGGCTGCCGCCGGTCCACTCCCAGAAACAGCGGCCGCCTTTCGGCTCTTCGGTACGTACCTTGTCCCACTCGGCCTGGGCCATTGTGATCTTGATCGTGATCACATTGTCGAGTGCATAGAAGGAATCCATGAGTTGTTGCTGTTGAGCGGTCATCGTCACATCTCCGTCCGTCGCGGTCCTTGACGACAGAATGCCGAGGGATATCGCGTTCGACGCGAGTAGTTGGTTACTCGTATTCGCCGAAGCGCCGTCCGCAGTAGAAACGGTATTCCATAGTTGAGCGTGAAAGAACTAGTTGACCAACACACTCCGCAGCATGTCGGCGATTCGCAGGAGCTAACCCACCGTCTGGCCCGGCATCAATGCAGGGCCGTCCGGCACCAGCGTGGGTAGGTCACCCATCGGTGGCTGCCTTGTCGGCCCGGTTCCTTCCACAGCGGCGCCTTGCTGTACCGCGGCGGGCGCGGTGCACACATTGGGATCCTTGTCGCCAACATTACCGCCGGAGAGAAGGCAGCAGGTAGCTGGATCTCTGACCGTCTTTGCCATGCACTTGTCGTACGCGTCGATGTCCCATTCCGGCTCGGCTATTGCTGTCGCGGCGGGTCCGAGGGCGATGGCCGCCACGGATAGAGCTGCCGTGATGAGGCGACGCAGACTGCTGGGGGCTGACGATGTCATGGGTGGTCCCTTCTGTGGGCGGACCTCCGACTCGATTGCGGTACCGAATTAACCTAATCGCTGAGGGCCGCAGCCAATTTCGGACGTGAATAGTGGATGATGGCTCCGCCTCTCTCTCGTGATTCCGGTGAAACATGCTACCGCGAATCAGGGTGCTGGTAGCGGTTTCAGCACGCTGCGGAGCCTCACTGCGGTCGCCCCGAAGTCGACCGCTGGGGGTCGTGCCGACCGCGGTTACTCCTGCCGCAGCCGCGACTCGAGGAAGGTCTCCAGCGACTCCCACTGCTCGACGGCCTTGGCGTACGGCGCGCTGGGCTTGCTGACCGTGCCGGGGTCCAGCACATGGGCGACAAACCGCCCCAGCGGCATGTCGGCGTCCAACGTCTCGTCGACGATGTCGTCCTCGGCGTACTCGCCGACATCCCTGAGCAACTCGACGGCCAGTTCCAGCTGATCGCGGTCAACGGACTCGGGACCGTCGGCCAGGTCGTCGGCGAGGCCGCTCGTCACGTACACGTTGTCGTCGGTGACATCGACGCGCAACGAGCCGTCGGTGGCGGCGGTCTTGATGTCCTCGTAGGTCGCCAGATCGGACAGGTCGTGGTCATGCTCGTCGGCCAGGTACCGCGCCAGCGACCGCTCAGACCCGAACACGCTGACCCGGCCGTTACGGCCGAGGAACACCGGCGCGTCGTCGAGGTAGCACCGCAGTGTGTAGTACGTGCCGCCGCGGGTGATCATCTGGACCGGGTCGATCCCGACCTTCAGCCAGAAGTCCTCGTCGGCGCCGAGCACCAGGCTGCTCGTGCGAGCGGCGAGAGCGGTCTCCGATTCCGAGGTGTCGTCGGCGTCGGACTCTGCGTCGTCCTCGTCGGCCTCGATCTCGGCGGCTTCCTCGATGTCCTCAATGTCTTCGGGCTCGGGCTTGGGTTTCTCGAGTTCGGCCGCCGCCTTCTCCGACGCCGAATTGTCGACGTCGGGGATGGTGATGACCTCGTCGATCGCGTCGACGACGTTGTCCCAACTTCGCCCGATCACGGTCCCGATCTCGGTCCAGCGCTTGCGGCCGCTCCTGCCGCTGAAGCTGTCCAAACCCGCGCCAAGCGAACCAAGGATGGGGTTGCCATTGAAGAACTTCGTCACCGCGGGCAGTTCGCAGACCGAGCCGACGGACGACACGATCGCCAGCGTCCGGTGCAGCGTCGCCACCGAATCCTCTGTCGGCTTCTCCGCCAGCAGCTCCTGAACGCCGATCAGGTCGTACTGGCGTTCCTTCGACGGATCGAATCGGTGCGCGTTCGCCCGCGTCAGGCCCTCCCAGGCCGGGTGGTCCGTGAGGTCGTTGTCGCTGTTGGTCCTGATGAAGGCCACCAGATCGGCCACGGACTCGAAGCCGTAGAGGTCCTCGTCCTTGCCGAGCAGTGCCTCCCACTCGTCGCCGGAATCCCGCCAGCGAGGAGCCCACAGTGTGTACAGGTCGCCCTTGGTCAACCCGAGCCGGATCGGCACGATGTCAGCAGCCATGCGGCACAGCCTAGAGCGTGTCGCCTGGCAGATTGCCAGACGGTAGCCGACCAGCGGTGACACCATACTGACGTGGACGACAGTCCGGGGGTGTGCTGTGGAACGTGCGGCAGCCAGATAGGCGCATCGGTTAAGTTCTGCAGCGAGTGCGGCGCGGCGGTCGCACAGGTCCCTCGAGCGGCGGAATACAAGCAGGTGACTGTTCTGTTCGCCGATGTCGTTCATTCGATGGACATCGCCGGGGCGGTAGGTCCGGAGCGGCTGCGCGAGATCATGGCTGAGCTCGCCGATCGGTGCGCGGCAGTGGTGAAGCGATTTGGCGGCACGGTCGACAAGTTCACCGGCGACGGGATCATGGCCCTGTTCGGTGCACCGGCGGCCTTGGAAGACCACGCCGTCCGTGCGTGTCTCGCGGCCTTGGGTGTTCAGGCGGAGGCGAAGGGGCTTTCTGTCGAGGTGCGCGACCGCGACAACATCGATCTGCGACTGCGAGTGCGACGCGGGCGACGCGCTGGCCCGCGATATCGACGATCTGGGTGTCGAGGACGTCTCTGACCAGAAAGATTTCGTCGTCGTCGAGCGCCTCGGCGAAAGACTCCACGGCGAATAGGACTCCGTCCGACATCAACGTGATGCCGTCGTGTTGAAACGAACCGATCACCGACCATGGCACCAGCAGGTCCGGCGCGTCGTGGCGGCGCACCAGCACCTGGTCGATCAGGGTGGGCCGTTGTGCTCGCCCAGGCTCACGGTGATGTCGGCGATTCGGCCAATCAGCTGCCCACCCGGCCCGCGGACCTCTTGACCGGTGACTCGGCTGCAAGTGCACGTCAGCAGCATGCTGGAAACCGGCTGGTCCGGCGGGTAGCTTCGGCAGAATCTGGCTCATGCCCACGACGAACGGACGAGGCATCGCACTGCTCGGTGTTATAGGCGCGGCCATCCTTGCAGCACTCGTACTGGTGCCCGGCCTACGGCTCGGCGCCACACAACCATGGCTGGGGGCGTTGCTCATCGTCGTCCCCACCGCGGCGTTGCTGACGGCGACGGGATATCGGCATTTTGGTGTCGGCCGCGCGCTCGCCGTGGCTGTGGTGGTGACTGTGGTGGCCGGTGGGGTGAGCTGGCTGGTCGCCGTGTTCACGTTGGTGAAGGCGCTCAGCGGCGCCGGTGTGGGCTTCGCGTGGGCGGTTCTGCTGTTCCTGACGCCGGTGGTATCGGTGCTCGCACTGGGCGTGTTGGCGCTGCGCGTCGTCTCGCCGCCCGACGCGCAGTGACCAAAGTCCCGACTGTCCGCGAATCGGCCGGTCGGTGGTCGCGGGGGGCGTAGCGTCCGGTTCGAGTCTTCCCACCGTCAAGGGCGCGAACATGGCACCGACACATACAAGCACCGAATCAGTCCGGCGTCACCGCACCAGTGAGCCAGCCCCGCTCGAAAAGGACAGAACACGCGAAGTCGACGCGATGGTCGACGCCGCGGCCGAAGCGGCTCGGGAGTTCCGCAAGCTCGGCCAGGAGCAGGTCGACGCGATCGTCGAGGCGATGGTGCGCGCAGGACTTCGGGCCGCCGCCGAGTTGGCCGCGGTGGCGATCGAGGAGACCGGTTTCGGCGTGTTCGAAGACAAGGTCGTCAAGAATTACGTCGCCACCGAGTTCCTCCACGATTACCTGCGGGAAAAGAAGTCGGTCGGCGTCATCGACGAGGACATCGAGAACAACATCCGCTATGTCGCCGAGCCGATCGGGGTCGTGCTGGCCATCACCCCGGTGACCAACCCAACGTCGACCGTGCTGTTCAAGGCGATCGTCGCCGCCAAGACGCGCAATGCGATGCTGTTTCGCCCTTCGCCGTACGCGGTGCGCTCGTGCGAGCGCAGTGTCGAGATCCTGCGCGAGGCCGCCGAAGCGGCCGGAATGCCACCAGGTGCGCTACAGGTCATTCCCGACGCTGCGCACGAGGTGACCCACTATCTGTTCAAGCATCCGAAGGTCGACTTCGTCTGGGTGACCGGTGGACCGAAGATCGTTGCGCTCGCCAACGCGTCCGGGAAGCCTGGTGTGAGCGTCGGTCCGGGCAACGCACCGATCTACATCCACAAGACGGCCGATATCAAGGGCGCCGTCGTCGACGTGCTGATCTCGAAGACATTTGACTCGTCCGTCATCTGCCCGGCCGAGCAGACATGCATCATCGACAGCGAGATCTACGACGAGGTGGTCGCCGAATTCGAGCGGATGGGCGCCCGTGTGCTCAGCGATGACGAGGCCGCGAAGATCGCGCAGTTCGCGTTCGGCTGCGGCGACAAGGTATCGCTGGATGCCGTGGGGCAGAAGGCATCCGAACTCGCTTCGCGTGCAGGCTTCGTCGTGTCACCGACGGTGAAGGTGCTCCTCGCGCCGCTGCCGTCGGACCTCGACGAGCTCGCCGCCCATCCGCTGGTGGCCGAGAAGCTGATGCCGGTGCTGGGGCTGGTGCGGGCGCGCAGCGTGCAACACGGTATCGACGCCGCGGTGCTGGTCACCGAACACGGCGGGTTGGGGCATACGTCGGCGATCTACGCCAACGACGACGACGTCGTCAACGCCTTCAGCTTGGCGGTGCGTACCGGTCGAATCCTGGTCAATGCGCCCACCGCGGTCGGCGCGCTCGGCGGTATCTACAACAACCTGACGCCGACGTTCTCGCTGGGCTGCGGGACGTGGGGCGGCTCGAGCACCACCGAGAACGTCAACTACAAGCAACTGCTCAACATCAAGACCGTCGCGCAGCGGCGCACGCCGCCGCAGTGGTTCCGCGTGCCGTCGAACACCTACTTCAACGAGGGCGCGCTGGACAATCTGCGCGACCTCGACTGCGAGACCGCCGTGGTGGTCACCGATGCGCTGAGCGAGGAGCGCGGTGTGGTGGATCTGTTACGCAGCAGGTTGCGCACCCATCACGTGCAGGTGTTCAGCGAGGTGACGCCGGAGCCGGACGAGGCGCTGATCCGCCGTGGCGTTGCGCTGCTGCAGCGGGTCGAGCCCGATGTGCTGCTCGCCGTGGGCGGTGGGTCGGTGCTGGACGCCGCGAAGGCGATGCGGTTGTTCTACGAGCATCCCGAGATGAACCTGGACGAGCTGACGATGCCGTTCCTGGATCCCCGAAAGCGGGTGGCTGAGTTCCCGACCGACCGGCACCGGCTCCAATTGGTAGCCATCCCAACGACTTCCGGAACCGGATCCGAGGTGTCTCCCGCGGCGGTGCTGACCGTCAACGGTCGGAAGGAGACGCTGGTCGACTACAGCCTCGTGCCCGACCTGGCGATCGTCGATCCAGTGCTGACGTCGTCGATGCCCCCGACGTTGACCGCCGACACCGGCGTCGACGCGTTGACGCATGCGCTGGAAGCCGTGATCTCGATCTTCGCGTCGTCCTACACCGATGCGTTGTGCGCCCAGGCCGTTCGGTTGATCTTCAGCGCGCTGCCGCGGGCGTATGCAGATCCAGCCGACATGTCTGCGCGGACCGACATGTCGAACGCGGCGACACTGGCCGGGCTGGCATTCTCGAATGCGTTCGTCGGGACCAACCATGCGCTGGCACACGCCGTCGGGGCGAAGTTCGGTATCGCACACGGCCGGGCCAACGGAATCTTCCTGCCACACGTGCTGCGCTACAACTCAAGCCTGCCAAGCAAGTTCATGCCGGCGCCGGGATACTCGGCCTACGTGGTGCCCGAGAAGTACGCGCAACTAGGTCAACTCGTGTTCGGCGGCCATGAGCCAGAGGACAGCCGACAGCGGCTGTTCCACGCCGTCGAGGATCTGCTCGATGATCTCGACATGCCGCGCTCGCTGAAGGAGTACGGCGTGCCCGAGGAGGAGTTCCTGTCCGCCCTGCCCGAACTGGCGATGACGGCGTTCGAGGACCTCAGCAACCGCACCAACCCGCGGATGCCGCTCGTCAGCGAGATCACTACGCTGCTCCGACTCGGCTACTACGGCGAGGCTGCGCACGAGACGAGTTAGCTCGTGACCGGCGCCCACACTGTCGGCCGCCCGTACCCGCTGGGTGCCCATCGTGTTGACGGCGGCACCAACTTTGCGGTGTGGTCGCGCACGCAGGGACAGCTGGAGCTGCTGCTGTTCGACGATGTCGACGACACGCGGCCGTCATGCGTGATCCCGCTCGACCGACTACGGAACCGCACGGCCAACTACTGGCATGTGTTCGTGCCCGGAGTGGCGCCGGGGCAGGTGTATGCCTGGCGCGTCCGCGACAGGTCGCCCATTCTCCTCGATCCGTACGGGTTCGCGGTGGCGGTGCCGACGGAGTACGACCGGGCGGCCGGGACGCGGACGGATCGCGACCCGCGCACCGCGATGAAGAGCGTCGTGGCCGATCTTTCCGGCTACGACTGGGAAGGAGATGTCCCGCTCGGGCGACCGTTCGCGCGCACCGTGATTTACGAGCTTCACGTCCGGGGCTTCACCGCCCACCCCAGCAGCGGGCTGGACGACCGTCAGCTGGCAGGCACCTACGCCGGCCTGGTGGCCAAGATTCCCTACCTGCACGCCCTGGGAATCACGGCGGTGGAACTGATGCCGGTGCTGGCCTTCGATTCGCAGGACGCGCCAGCGGGTCTGGTCAACTACTGGGGCTACAGCCCGGTGTCGTTCTTCGCGCCTCACGGCGCATACGCGTCGGCCCGCGACCCGATCGGCGCGTTGGACGAGTTCCGGACCATGGTCAAGGAACTGCACCGGGCCGGCATCGAGGTGATCCTCGACGTGGTGTTCAACCACACGGCCGAGGGCGGGGCAGACGGTCCCACGTTCTGTTGGCGCGGGCTGGACAACGAGGTCTACTACATTCTCGATCCGACGAATCCAGCGCGGTACCTGGACTTCACGGGATGCGGTAATACCGTCAACGCCAACAACTCGGTGACACGGCGGATGATCATCGATGCGCTGCATCACTGGGTGGATCAGATGCATGTGGACGGCTTCCGGTTCGATCTCGCCTCGGCCATGACACGGGATGAGGGCGGCGCCCCGATGGCCAATCCGCCGATCATCTGGGAAATCGAGAGTGATCCCGTGCTGGCCGGAACCAAGGTGATCGCGGAGGCGTGGGATGTCGCAGGCCTCTATCAGCTCGGGTCGTTCGTCGGTGATCGCTGGCGCGAGTGGAACGGGAAGTTCCGTGACGACATCCGGCGGTTCGTGCGCGGCGACCGTGGCACTGTCGCGCTGCTGCCCAACCGGCTGCTTGGCAGTCCGGACCTGTTCGGGGGTCGGCCGGCCGAGGTCGAGCACAGCATCAACTTCGTCGCCTGTCACGACGGCTTCACCCTCAACGACCTCGTCAGCTATGCCCGAAAACACAACGAGGCCAACCTTTCCGGCAATGGCGACGGTTCTGACGACAACTATTCTACGAATTGCGGAGTCGAAGGACCTTCGGATGATCCCGAAATCGAGCGTGTCCGGACGCGTCTGGTGAAGAACCTGCTCGGCATCACGTTGATCGCAGTGGGTGTGCCGATGATCGTGATGGGCGACGAGGTTCGGCGAACTCAGTCTGGCAACAACAACGCCTACTGTCAGGACAACGACATCAGTTGGTTCGACTGGTCGCTGACGGATCGATACGCCGACATCCGCCGATTCGTCGAGAAGCTGGTCGACGTACGGCTCGAACTCGACATGACCCGTGTGATGCACGGGCTGCCGCTGGGGGAGTTCCTGACCCGGTCGTTGGTGCAGTTCCACGGCCACCGTCTTCATCAGCCCGACTGGTCGGACGAATCCCGCACACTGGCACTCACCGTCCGCAGCGTGATCGGCACACGGATGGTGCACGCGATGCTCAACAGCTCCGACGTGGCGCTGGAATTCGACCTGCCCCCGGTCGCGAGCCCGGACCTGCCGTGGCGCCGGATCGTTGACACCGCCCTCGATCCACCCGACGATGTCGCCGATCTCGTCGGCGCACAACCGATCTCGGGTGAGACGTACCCGGTGGACGCACATTCGGTGGTGCTGTTGTGCGCCGACCTGCCTGCGACTGACAATGTCACTCCGTGACATCGAGCGCAGGCATTACTGCGGTCACACGATGCGTGCCCGGAGGATGGACACGACGGGCACCGCACCGCCGCTGTTGTCAGAGACGTTGATCCGGCCGCCCTCGGGGCAACGCCTTTGCACCCCGCAGTCCGTCGACAACGGCGACCGCTTCATCCAGCGCGCGCCGCGCCTCCTCGCAGCCTCCGCCGCCGCGAGCACCCTCGATCGGCGGACCACGGCGAGCAGCTGGCCCGCCGCGGCGCGCCTTCACGCCCTGTCGGGACAGGTGTATCCGCCGATCGGGCCGGTCTGCCGACAATGACGTCGTGCTCGACGACGCCGACGTCAGCCGCCACCACGCCGTGGTCAGCGATACCGGCACGAGCTTCACCGATCTGCGCTCTGCCAACGGTGTTTACGTACAGGGCCGGCGAATCCGGGGCAGCGTCGCGCTCGATGACCGCGACCGGATCCCGGATCTGCGATCACGAGTACGTTTTCGAGATTGAGGCGAGAGGCTGACCGTGACCAAGTCACGGCTTCACGTCGTGGAGAGAGAAACTGTGAAATCCGTGCCTGGCGTAGGTGTTGTGCACCGGCGAAGGTTGGACGGGCGCGCCGGGGACAGGGATTGCCCGAAGCGTCAATCCTGACGGAAGTGGGGCGTAAGCTCGCACGATGCCGCACTGCGTCGCGGCAGGAGCCCGCATCCACTACGAGGTCGACGGCGAGGGTGAGCCTCTCGTTCTGATCGCGGGGACCGCGTTCGACCTGTCGTTCTGGGACGACCTGTTGCCCGAGTTGCGGGGGTTTCGTGTTCTGCGTCTTGATAACCGCGGCGCGGGCCTGTCCGACGCCCCCGATGAGGCCTTCACCATCGAGCGCATGGCGAACGACGTCGCCGCGGTGATGGACGCGGCGGGGATGCCAAGCGCGCACGTTTACGGCGCATCGATGGGCGGCCAGATCGCGCAGGAGTTGGCCATTCGGTACCCGGAGCGGGTGCTCTCACTCGTGCTCGGTGCCACCTGGGCCGGTGGTCCGCCCCTCAGCCGCGCTGTGCGGCTTCTCCCACTGCTCGTGTCGCGGAGGGGCCCGGAAGATCTCGTTCGTGCCTCGGCGCCCTTCCTCTCGGCGACGCCAATCTCCGTAACCGATGAGCCGTTCCCGGGTCACGCCCGTGCGCCGCGAAATAAGCCAGCGATCAAGCGCCAGCTGGCCGCGCAATTGCGCTACAGCAGTCTGCGCCGGCTGCACACGATCCGGCAGCCGACGTTGGTCATGCATGGCCAGAAGGACCGTTTCGTCTCACCGTTGAACGCAAAACGAATGACGAGGCACATCCCCGGTGCGCGGCTCCGCCTCATCGCGGGCGCCGGTCACCTGCACCACCGAGATCGGCCCCGGGAGTCGCGCGACTTCCTGCTCGATTTTCTGATGGAAGCAGCCGGCCGGCTACTGGACCAGGAGGAACTTCAGCTCAAACGGGATCAGGCTGAGTCTCGGCGCATCGATGGCACGGTCCTGATAACCGATATCGTCGGATCGACCGAGCATGCCGCTCGACTTGGAGACGATGCATGGGATCGGCTCCTCGCTGAGCACGATGCTGCTGTTCACGCTGAAATCGAGCGTCACAGCGGCACTCTCATCAAGATGACGGGTGATGGTGCCCTCGCGCTGTTCGAGTCGGCGGTCGATGCCTGTCGCTGCGCGCTTGCGATCCGCGGTCGAATCCGTTGCGTCGGTATGGAGGTACGGGCCGGGATTCACACCGGATCGTTGCTGGTCTCCGGCGACGACCTGCATGGTCTCGGTTTACACATCGCGGCGAGGGTGATGGCCAGCGCGATCGACGGCGGGGTGCGTGTCACCGCCGAATCCGTCGCCTCGCTGGGCGCGGTCGCATCCAGCACCCAGGCCATCGGACCGACGACCCTGAGGGGTATCCCGGGGGAGTGGGACCTCTACGAGCTTGACGACTGCGCGATTCACTAAGGCAACTTTCATGCATTGTGTCGCTGCGCCTGTATCGGATAGCGGATTCGAGGACTTATCCGGTAGGCCGCCAAAACCCCTGAAAGCCCTGTCCTGCGTTCGTCGTTCGGATCGGCGATAACTTCACGGGATCACCCGCCTCAGCCAGAAATCAATGGGGGTGCAGTCGATGGCAGCCAGCGTCACCCGTGCGATACCCAGGACACGTCTGACCAGTGGTGACACGATACTCGCGTGGATAGCGCTGGGAACGGCGGCGCTCTGACGGCGGCGAGCGACCCCTGTGGATCGTGCGGTACCCAGTTGATTGCGACCGCAAAGTTCTGCAGTGAGTGTGGGACGCCCGTCGCACACCTCACGCAATCGGCGGAGTACAAGCAGGTGACTGTGTTGTTCGCCGACGTGGTGGGTTCGATGGACATTGCCGCGACCGTCGGAGCAGAACGCCTGCGCGAGATCATGGCCGAGTTGGTCGGCCGCGGCGCGGCGGTCGTGAAGCGTTACGGCGGCACGATGGAAAAGTTCACCGGTGATGGCCTGATGGCCTTGTTCGGGGCACCGGTGGCGTTGGAGGATCACGCTTTTCGGGCGTGCCTGGCCGCGCTGGCCATCCAGGAGGACGCGAACCGGTTGGCGGCCGAGGTGCAACGCCGTGACGGTACCTCGCTGCGGCTGCGGGTGGGCCTGAATTCGGGCCAGGTTGTTGCCGGTGAGATCGGCTCGGGTGTAGCGGGTTATGCCGCGATCGGGGAGCAGGTGGGGTTGGCGCAGCGGATGGAGTCGGTGGCTCCGCCGGGCGGGGTGATGCTCAGCGAGTCCACCGCTCATTTGGTTGGGCACGCCGCGGTGCTCGCCGACACCGAGCTGGTGTCGATCAAGGGCAAGGACGACCCGGTCCCGGCGCGCCGGCTGGTAGCGATCGGGCTGCGGGATGGGTTGATCGGGCGGGCGGAGGCGCGCCTGGTCGGTCGACGCTGGGAGATGGCGGCGCTTGACGCCATAGTGGATCGCGCGATCCGTGGCCACGGTGGAGTGGTGAATGTGGTGGGACCGCCGGGCATCGGCAAGAGCCGGACGGCGCGGGAGGCCGCGGCGGCCGCGGCCGGTCGCGGGGTCGAGGTGGTGTGGGCCTTCTGCGAATCGCATGCCAGCGAGGTCTCATTCCATGCGGTAAGGGAGCTGCTGCGTGCGCTGAGCGGGATCGAAGACCTTGACGGCGAATCCGCCCGCGCCCGGGTCCGGGCCCGCTTGCCGGATGTCGACATGCAGGATCTGCTGCTGTTCGATGATCTGTTGGGCATCGCCGACCCCGATGTCTCGCTGCCCCAGATCGACCCGGACGCGCGGCGGCGCCGGTTGACCGCCCTGGTCAACACCGCCGCACTTGCCCGGACCGAACCGGCGCTTTACCTCATTGAGGATGTGCATTGGATCGATGCGGTCAGCGAGTCGATGCTGGCCGACTTCCTCACCGTGATCCCGCAAACCAAGTTGATGGTGCTGATCACCTCCCGCCCCGAATATGAGGGGGTGTTGACTCGGGTCCACGGCGCACAGACGGTCGCGCTTGGGCCGCTGGGTGATTCGGACACCGCGGCGCTATTGGGTGAGCTGCTCGGGTCGGATCCCTCGGTCGGCGAGCTGACGGCAGTCATCGCCGAGCGGGCCGCCGGGAATCCGTTTTTCGCCGAGGAGATGGTGCGCGAGTTGGTGCAGCGCGGGGTGCTGGCCGGCGAGCACGGCAAGTATGTCTGCCGCGGGGATGTCGCGGAGGTCAGCGTGCCGGCCACGGTGCAGGCGGCCATCGAGGCGCGCATCGACCGGTTGACTGTACCGGCTAAGAAGACCTTGAACGCCGCATCGGTGATCGGTGCCCGTTTCGGGGCCGACCTGCTGGCCGCGCTGGGCATCGATGCGATGCTCGACGAGCTGCTGGGCGCGGAGCTGATCGATCAGGTGCGCTTCACCCCGAGCCCCGAGTACGCCTTCCGGCATCCGCTGATCCGCGCGGTTGCCTACGAGTCACAGCTGATATCCGATCGCGCCCAGTGGCACCGGCGCCTTGCCGCCGCGATCCAAGAGCGTGACCCGGGCTCGGTGGAGGAGAACGCGGCGCTGATCGCCGAACATCTGCAGGCCGCCGGTGATCTGCCCGCGGCGTATGGCTGGCACATGCGCGCCGGCGCGTGGTCAGCCAACCGCGACATCGGCGCCGCCCGGCTCAGTTGGGAGCGGGCACGCCGGATCGCCGACGCGCTGCCCGCCGAGGACCCCGACCAGCTGTCGATGCGGATCGCCCCCCGCACCATGCTGTGTGCCACCGGCGGGTTGGCCCGAGCAGTCCAGGAAGGCCAGGGCCGCTTCGAGGAGCTGCGGGAGTTGTGCAGCGCGGCAGGGGACAAGCTCTCGCTGGCCATCGGCATGACCGGGCCAGTCGCCGAGCTGCTCTACGCAGGGCGTTCGCGTGAGGCGACGCGGCTGGCATCCGAACAGATGGCGCTGCTCGAGTCGATCGGCGATCCCACCCCGACCATGGGGTTGTCGTTCGGAGCGTTCTGCGTCTGGGGCGACGCCGGTAAATTCGGCGAGATATTGCGGTGGTCGCAGACCGTCATCGACATGGCCCGGGGCGACCCCACCAAGGGCGCCGGCTTCGGTATGGGATCACCGCTGGCGACCGCGCTGGCATTCCGCGGCACTGCTCGGTGGTGGCTGGGCCGTCCCGGATGGCAGCAGGACCTCCACGACGCCCTCGTAATGGCCCGACGCAGCACCCCCGAAACCCTCGCCAGCGTCGTCGCCTGGACCTACGGTTTCGCGATGCAGTACGGGGTGCTTCGGGCCGATGACTCCGCGGTGCGTGCCATCGAGGAGGCGGTGCAGACCGCCGAGGGATCCAGCAACGTTGTCGCACTGAGCTTGGCCGAGTACACGCTGGGTGTCGCGCTGCTGAGTCGGGACGCCGTAGCCGACCGTCTCCGCGGGCTGGAGGTCACGGTGCGGGTCCGCGACATGTGGCTGCGCGAGCGTGCTCTCTTCATGGTCCCGGTCGTCGATTTGTTTGCCGCCCGGGAGAGGGCCAGGCGCGGCGACCGCGATGCTGCCATACCGGTGATGCGCCAAGCCGTGGACGAGCTGCACCAGGCAGGACGGCTCTATTTTGACGTCTGGGGCACCGGCGTTCTGGTGGAGACGCTGCTGGAGCGTGGCGCCGAGGGTGACCTGGCCGAAGCCCAAGAGGCGATCGACTGGTTGGCCAACCTGCCCGCAGACGGTTCGGCGATACCTGAGATCACGCTGCTGCGGCTGCGCTCGCTGCTTGCCCGGGCACGCGGCGACGACGTGGCCTACCGGGACTTGGCGAGTCGCTATCACGAGATGGCGAAATCCCTTGGCTTCGAGGGGCATATGGCGTGGGCCGAGGCGACGCCATGACGGCGCCTGCTCCTTCGGGATGGTGACGTTCTTGTTCACCGATGTCGAGCGTTCGTCCCGTCGTGGGAGGCCGCCGCCTGCGGAGTTGCTGCCTATCGACGGTGAAGCGGCTGACGATTATGGGCCCGAGGATGGTCCGGCGGTCGCCACCTGGTCGCCGGCAGCGGAGGCCTGGGTGGTCTGGCCGCCGCGATTGCCGCGGTGCGGCAGATCGCGTAGCTGCTCGCCCACCCCAAGCGAACCGCGCACCACGGGCCGAGGCGTCCCCGGCTGACGGGCAGGCTTCGCCGGCTTGGGCATGGGGACGCTAACCGAAGGATTGAGCGTTGCCCTCGGTCCCGTCGACGCTTCGTCGGCCTTGGCGGTTTCGATCACCTTCTTCGTCGACGCCACATGGCTGGTTTCGGTCACCGTTTCAGTCGGAGTGACCTGCGGAGAGTGGTCCGCTTGTACGGTTTCGGTAACGGATGCCGGGTCTGCCGCCGTACCCCTATTCGTGACCGTCACTCCCGTCGACGTCACCTGCTCGGTTTGGGTCAGCGAGTCAGTCGCCGTCACCTGGTGGGAGATGTCGGCTCTTGCCGTTTCGGTGGCCGGTGCCGCACGAGTGACAGGCGCGGGAATGCTCAGCAGCGGTGGCGAGCCGATGAGGGCCGTGGCGTTGTCGATTCCCTCGCCGATCGCGTTGACGAGATCGGTGGCCACCGTTGCCAGGTCGAGCGTCGTCGGGATCAGCCGCGCCGGGGTGGGTTCCCACGGTTTGATGCTGCGGTCATAGCCCAGTTCCACGATCACCTTGAAGAACGGTTCGACCACATCGATCACCGACTCGGGCACCCCCAACATGCGCATCGGAGCGAACAGCGGCAGGTCCTGGGTCTCGAAGAAGTAGTAGCTGGTGTCGCCGTGGGTGCCCTGATACGCCGGAGACGTCGTCGGATCGGCAGGCAGGCTGACGTCGAACGGGTACAAGTGGACGAAGAAGAAGCCCAGCACCGCGTCCAGGTCGGCGACGAAGTTGAGCGGATACAAGGGGAAATCGTCCATGAAGTCGTACTGCCGGTTGATTTCCACCGTGTCGAACTGGGTGTCGGTCGGTGCGGGGCCGTTTAACGACCAATCGAGGATCGGGATGTAGATGCCCGGGAACCGGGCAAAAAAGCCCCCGTTGGGCAGATTGGGGTCACCGCCCAGCACGAAGTCGATGTCGGGGGCCTCGGATCCCTTCGGGTACTGTTCGGCGAGCTTGCGCTTCTCCCGGTTCGCGATGAGTGCGCTCTGCGAGTAGCCGTAGATCACCAGATCGTCGTTGCCGTGTTCGGCCATCGCCCGCTCCAGGTCGGAGACCCCTTGCAGGACTGACTGATTGAGGGTGAGGTCGAAGAGTCCTGGGAGTTTCCACCACGGCACGCCCCAGGCTGGGCCGCCAGGCCCGAAAATCTCCGGGGCCCCGCCGATCCCGAGCAGCGAGAGGAGGCGACCAGGCAACGCGGCGGGCCACAATTCCTCGGGCGTCGTCACCTTGACGTATTCGATGTCCTGACGCGGATGAGTCGGTGCGATGAACTGGTCCTTGACCGACTCGACGTAGAAGTCGTCGGGCGTCGGGACGCCGCTCGTACCCGTGATCAAGGCGGTTCTATCAGGCGGCGGTGGGTCCGAGGATGACGCCGACGCCGTCGACACCGGCGTGACTGTGGCCATCACCACCAGCACTGCGACGCCGATCGACACCGCCATCCGGGTGGCGGTGTGACGAACATTCCCTACTCCCAGCGCGACCGCCAGTGCCCCGACGCGACCGACGTGCTTTGCGTTACCCATCGTCGTTTCCCCGTCCGTGCAGTGGCGGAACGATGACCACCGCGTCGGGTGTGAGTTCCGCCATGGGAATCGTCGCTCCCCTCGGTGCGACGAGCGAAGTAGCGCGCTACGGCAATTGCGCCCGGTTTCGGCGCGGTACTACTTAGTCGCGGTCTCAGGCTTCTGCTTGCCCGCCCTAGGCCGAGGCGACGCCTACGCCGTCGGCCGCCAGAAGCCCTGGAATCCCTGTCCTGCGTTCGTCGTTCGAATCGGCGACAACTTCACGGGATCACCCGCCTCGATCATCTGGCCGTGACCCACGACCATCGCAACATGGCCGTCCCACACCGCAAGGTCTCCCGGTCGAAGCGCGTTCTGGTTCACCGCGGTGCCGAGATCCTGCTCCTGCGCGAGCCGCGGAAGATCCAGTCCCGCTTGGTGATACGCCCACTGTGTCAGCCCGCTGCAGTCCAGTCCGACACCCGGTGCGGTGCCACCCCAGACGTAGGGCACCCCGAGCTGTGTCAGTGCGTATCGAACCGCATTGGCGGCGACGGCGTTCGGTGCCGTCACCGTGCTGCCGTCCGGAAGTGTGACGGCCACACCGTCTGCGAACCGGTCCGAGTCGGGTAGCGGGAGAGCGGCGAGCTCGGCGTCGGTGGGTGCGCCGCCGTCGAACGTCCCGCCCGGCATGCCGCCCCAATTCGACGGCGCCGCTGCCGGACTCGCACCGAACCCTGCGGGCGTGGTGAACCCGGTAGGCGCCGTCGGCGCGCCAGCGGGTACGCCTGCCGGTGCGGTCGGCGAAGCGACGCCGGCGGCGTGCCCGTCGAGCTCCGTGCGCAGTTCATCGACGACAGCGAGCGCCTCATCCAACGCGCGCCGAGCCTCCTCCCTCAGCTCCTCAACCGCTCCGGGTTCATCGAGCCGCGCCTCGATGGCGGACGCGCGGTCTTCGAAGCGGTTGACGATGTCGCGCAGACGCGAGCGTGCCCGGCTCACCGCGTCCGCGGCGCCGGCCGTGCTGACCCGCAGTTCGTCGATGCGCTGTGCAAGCCTGTCCGCCGCGTTGGCTGTCGCGGACGTGAAATCGGCCGCGCTGTCGGCGCCCGCGCCCGTCCACCCGTCGGCGGTCCTGCTCCAACCGGTGCGCGCCGCCGCGGAAACGTCGGCCAACAGATCTCGCACCTCGGCGAGCGAGGTGGTCGGATCCCCCTGGTCCGACCAACCCGGCCCGACCTGCGCCGCCACCTCGCGGATCGGCGCCGCCAGCGCGGTGATCAGCCCGCTCGGCATCGCTAGAGCAGGCGGCTGCCGTGCCGGTCGGCGTCGGCGTACGCGTCCGCCACGACGCCCGAGACCGAGTGGGCCGAGGCGAGATCCTCGCTGAGCGCCGCGATGGCACGCGCTTCCGCGGTGACGGCGTCGGACAGCGTCGCGAGGAATCCGGCACCGACGGGACCGAACGCTGCGCCCGCGTCGGGACCGGGCAGCGACTTGAGGGCGGCGGCGGCGGTGCACAGGTCATCGGCCTGGGTGGAGCAGTTCGTGCCGAGCGTGCGAATGGCATCTGTGTCGACGAGCATGGCGATACGACGATCGAGCGCGCCAGGTGGTTCCCCTGACGTTAGGGTCGCCCCATGGACGTGCGCGTCGTCGACCATCCGCTGGCCGCAGCGCGGCTGACCACATTGCGCGACGAGCGCACCAACAACGCAAACTTTCGGGACGCGCTGCGTGATCTGACCCTGATGCTGGTGTACGAGGCCACCCGCGACGCGGCCACCGAAAGCGTCGCTGTGCGCACACCGCTCGCCGACACCACAGGATCGCGCCTGGCCAACCCGCCGCTGCTGGTGCCCGTGCTGCGGGCCGGCCTGGGCATGGTCGATCAAGCGCACGCCCTGATCCCCGAGGCGCGCGTCGGCTTCGTCGGTGTCGCGCGCGACGAAAAGACTCACCAGCCGACGCCGTATCTGGAGTCCCTTCCCGACGATCTGAGCAACCAACCCGTCTTCGTCCTCGATCCGATGCTGGCGACCGGCGGGTCGATGGCGCACACCATCGAGCTGCTGCAGGCCCGCAATGCCGTTGACATCACGGCGATCTGCGTCGTCGTCGCCCCCGAAGGCATCGCGGCCATCGAGAAGGTGGCCCCAAACCTCAAGTTGTTCACCGCAACCGTCGACGACGGCCTCAACGACATCGCCTATATCGTTCCCGGCCTCGGCGATGCCGGCGACAGGCAGTTCGGGCCGCGCTAGAACTTGCCTGCCAGCTCGACCAGCTCCTCGGAAACGCGTCGGGCCTCGGCGCGGGCCGCAGCCAAGTCGCCGTCGACGCAATTTCGCCGAACTTCGATGTAGGACTTGACTTTCGGCTCGGTTCCCGACGGGCGCACCGCCACCCGCACTGCGGTGTCGGTGTCTCCTCCCTCGAGGATCACCGCGTCGGTTCGCCGCTCGTACGGCCGCACAGCGGCCAGATCCGTCATCGTGACGTCGAACCCGCACAGCTTCGTCGGCGCCTTGGACCGCAGCCGGGTCATCACCTCCGCGGCGTCATCGGCGCCCGCCACAGGCCGAGATACCGCGGTGGTGGTGTGCACGCCGTGACGCCGGGCAAGGTCATCCAGGGCGTCGAGCACCGTACGTCCCTGCTCGCGCAGCGCGACAACAAGGTCGCAGAACAACACCGCCGTGCTGATGCCGTCCTTGTCGCGAACCGAAGAGGGGTCGACGCAATAGCCGATCGCCTCCTCGTACGCATACACCAGCGTGCAGCCGGGTAGGTCCGCGTCCGCCCGCGACAGCCACTTGAAGCCGGTGAGCGTTTCGACGTGGCGTGCGCCGTGCGCCTCGGCGATGCGAGCCAGCATCCGCGACGACACCACCGAACTCGCCACCACGGTGTGTTCGGTGACCTCGCCGGGATCGATCTGCGAGAGGATGTAATCGCCTAAGAGCCAACCGGTTTCGTCGCCGGTCAGCATGCGCCAGCCGTCGGGTGTCGGCACCCCGACCGCGCACCGGTCGGCATCGGGATCAAGAGCGATGGCGACTTCCGCTTCTACATCGGCGGCCAGCTTCAACAGTTCGTCGGTGGCACCCGGCTCCTCCGGATTCGGGAACGGAACGGTGGGGAAGTCCGGGTCCGGTGCGAATTGACTCTCCACCACATGCACGTCCGACATTCCCGCCCGGGCGAAAGCATCGAGCGCGTACTCGCCACCGACGCCGTGCATGGCGCTGAAAGCCAGCCGTGCCGACCCGTGGGTATGCCGCACATGCGATGCGCGATTGACATAGCGCTGGATCAGGTCCACGCCGGACGTCGCCACCGCCGCCCGCGGAATCTCGTCGGCGTGCGGTGCCTTTGCGATCAGCGCCTCGATCTCCCGATCGGTCGGCGAGATGATCTGAACGCCGCTGTCGAAATAGACCTTGTAGCCGTTGTCCGACGGCGGATTGTGTGACGCAGTGATCTGGATGCCTGCACTCGCACCGAGGTGCCGAGCGCCGAACGCCACCACCGGCGTCGGTACCGCGGCGAAAAAGAGCGTCACCATGAATCCCTCGGCGGCAAAGACTTCGGCTGTGGCGAGCGCGAACTCCTCTGAGCCGTGGCGGGCATCGCCGCCGACCACGACGTTGGAACCGTCGTAGCCGCGGCCCTTGAGCACCTGGGCGACGGCCCAGCTGGTCCTCAAGACAACAGCGAGGTTCATCCCGTCCGGGCCGCCGCGCAGCGGGCCTCGCAGACCGGCCGTGCCGAACGTCAGCGGGTGGGCGAACCGCTGCGCAAGCTCCTCGTCGCTACATGCCGCCAACTCGGCCGCGGTGTTCGGATCAGGGTCGTGCTCGATCCACTCCCGCGCGGCCACGCAAGCGCTCGTCATGGGGCAAGTGTTCCCACTTTGCCCTCCGCATATGCCAGCTTGCGCAGCACAGGCGCCACCAACATCAACAGGTTGAACTCCAGGTCCGAGAGGTTGTCGCGCATGGTGGCGTTCAACCAGGCGTCCCGCTCGGCGCGGTCGTCGTCGAGCAGTGCGATGCCCGCCGAGGTGATCTCGACGAGCTGGCGACGCCGATCATTGTCGTCGGGACGCCGGGACACCAGTCCACGACTCACCAGCTCGTTGATGCTGTCGGTGAGCGACTGCACACGCACGTGCAGCCTGGCGGCCAGTTCGGCGGGCGTACTGACTCCGGTCCTGCTGACCTCGCCGAGCATCTCCATCTGGGTCAGCGTCAACCCGTGGTCGGGCCGGTGCCTGCGCATCTGCCTGGTCACCGCCATCATCGACTCCCGCAGCTCGGTGGCAGGCGATCCGGCGCGCATGTCGGTCATAACCAAGTTATACCTTGGTAATTCTTCGCCGTCATAGCTAGAAAGCCGTGTTGCGTGCCAATTTTGTTAAGGGCATACTTGTCATAGTGATGAGAGAGCGACTGAAGCAGGCGGCCAAGTGGGCGTTGCTGGTCGCCGTCACCGTCGCTGTAGCCGTCCCGCTGACCCTGGTCGGCGTTCCCTCTGCCGCGCTGTTCGCGGCGCTGATCGTCGGCATTGCGCTGGCACTGCCTTCACTGGCTCCCGCACGGATACCCCGCCCTGCGGGCATAGCTGCCCAGGGTGTGCTCGGCGTCTACATCGGCACCATGGTTCACCGCGACGCGGTGAGCGCCCTCGGCCCAGACTGGCCGATCGTGATCGCCGTGGCGGTCGCCACGCTGGTGCTGAGCATCGTCGCGGGCGCTCTGCTCGGCCTGCACCGCGACGTCAGCCCGCTCACCGGTTCGCTGGCACTGGTGGCCGGAGGCGCATCCGGTTTGGTCGCAATCGCCCGCGAACTCGGCGGTGACGATCGCGTGGTCGCGGTCGTGCAGTACCTGCGGGTGGCCCTGGTGACCGCGTCGATGCCCGTCGTCGTCACGCTGATCTACCACGCCGACCGGACGCACCATGCGGCGGCGAGCACTCAGAATGGAACGGCCCCTTGGTATTTCAGCGTGGCGATGATGGCGGTGCTCATCGTCGCCGGTGCGGCGGGCGGCCGGCTCCTTCACCTTCCCGGCGCAGGGCTGCTCGGGCCTCTCGCGCTGACCGTCGCCCTACAGATCAGCGGGCTGTCGTTCGGCCTTTCGGTGCCCAACGTGTTGGTTCAGGTGGGCTACATGGTGATCGGGTGGCAGGCGGGCGTTGTATTCACGCGCGAGTCGCTTCGCGCCGTCGGCCGGATGCTGCCTGCGGCCATCGCGCTGATCGTGCTGCTCGGAGTGGCCACCGCGGGCTTCGGCGTGCTGCTGGCCGCGATCGCAGGCAAGACGCCGCTCGAGGGGTACCTCGCCACCAGCCCAGGCGGTGTCTACGCCGTGCTGGCGATCGCGGTGGAGACGGGTTCTGGCGTCACGTTCATCATCGCCGCCCAGGTTTTCCGCGTGCTGCTGATGCTGTTCACGGCGCCGCTGCTGGCGCGCACCGTGATCCGGTTGACCGAGCGCCGCGCGCGACGTCAGAGCCTCGAGATCACCGAGGCCAGCAGGGAACCCGTCCGCGTGGCCGACTGACGGCCTGCGGCCAGCACCTCTTCATGGTCCAGCGGCTGTCCCGTCATGCCGGCCGCGGCGTTGGTCACCAGCGACACCGCCAGCACCTGTGCGCCCGCGGCCCGAGCGGTGATGGTCTCGTGCACCGTCGACATGCCGACCAGATCGGCGCCGAGCGTCCGCAGCATCCTGATCTCGGCGGGTGTCTCGTAGTGCGGCCCCGGCAGGCAGGCGTAGACGCCCTCGGCGAGGTCGGGGTCGACTTCTCGCGCCAACGCCCGCAACCGCGGCGAGTACGCGTCGACCAAGTCCACGAACTGCGCCCCGACCAGCGGCGACCTTGCGGTCAGGTTCAGGTGGTCGCTGATCAGCACGGGCTGTCCGACGGCGAAGTCGGACCGCAGGCCGCCGGCGGCGTTGGTCAGCACCACCGTCTGCACTCCGGCCGCGCATGCCGCGCGCACCGGGTGCACGACATGGCGCAGGTCATGACCTTCGTAGGCGTGGATCCTGCCGACGAACACCAGCACGCGGTGATCGCCGGTCCGCGCCGAGATCACGTCGCCGCCGTGTCCCTCGGCCGTCGGAGGAGTGAAGCCGGGAAGTTCGCCCACCGGTACCACCGCCGTCGGCGCACCCAATTCGGCGGCAGCGGGCGCCCAGCCGGAGCCCAGGATCACCGCCACGTCGTGGCTCTCGACTCCGGTGCGCTCGCGGATTGCGGCTGCGGCCTGCCGCGCTACCGCCTCCGGATCGGTCACAGTTTAAGCAGCTTAGCTGTCAGTGAGATACTGCGAGGATGCCCACTGCCACCGCAGCCGTCAGCGTCGAAGACGCGATCAACCGGCGTCGTGGCGACCTGATCGAGCTGTCGCACTCCATCCATGCCGAGCCGGAGCTGGCGTTCGCAGAGTTCAAGAGCTGCGCCAAGACACAGGCACTGGCCGCCGAGCACGGCTTCGAGATCACCGCTGCCCCCGGCGGGTTGGACACCGCATTTCGCGCCGAGTTCGGCAGCGGCCCGTTGGTGATCGGCATCTGCGCCGAATACGACGCGCTGCCGGGGCTCGGACATGCCTGCGGCCACAACATCATCGCGGCTTCGGCCGTCGGCGCCGCGCTGGCGCTCGCCGATGTGGCCGACGAGCTCGGTCTGACGGTCGTGCTGCTCGGTACACCGGCCGAGGAAGCCGGCGGCGGAAAAGTGTTGTTGCTCAACGCCGGAACCTTCGACGACATCGCCGCCACGGTGATGATGCATCCCGGCCCGATCGACATAGCGCGGGCACGCTCGCTGGCACTGTCCCAGGTCGAGGTCACCTACCTCGGCCGCGAGGCGCACGCCGCCGTCGCGCCGTATCTTGGCGTCAACGCCGCCGACGCGATCACCGTCGCCCAGACGGCGATCGGGTTGCTGCGCCAGCAGTTCGCGCCGGGCCAGATGGCGCACGGCATCGTCACCGACGGCGGTCAGGCCACCAACGTCATCCCCGCCCGCACCGTCCTGTGCTACACGATGCGCGCGACCGATGCGGCATCGCTGCGTCACCTCGAGGACAAGATCAACGACTGCTTCCTCGCCGGCGCGGTCGCGACCGGCTGCGACTACGAGGTCGAGGAGACGGAGCCGCCGTACGACGAACTGGCGCCAGACATGTGGCTGGCCGACGTGTTCCGCGGCGAGATGACGCGACTGGGCAGGACGCCGGTCGCCGAGGAGATCGAGGCAGCCGTGCCGCTGGGCAGCACCGACATGGGCAACGTCACGCAGGTGATGCCGGGCATCCACCCCGTCGTCGGCATCGACGCCGAAGGCGCGTCGGTGCATCAGCCCGGCTTCGCGAAGGCGGCCGCGAGCCCGAGCGGCGACAAGGCCGTCCTCGATGGCGCACTCATGCTGGCCCGCACGGTCGTCGCCCTCGCCGAAACCCCCACGGAGCGGGATCGGGTGCTCGAACTGCACGCCAAGCGGGTGGCGCCATGAAGCTCAGCGGAGCCGCCGAGGGCTGGCTGGCCGATCATTACGACGACGTGGTGGCCTGGCGCAGGCACATCCACACCCACCCAGAGCTCGGCAGGCAGGAGTTCGCCACCACCCAGTTCGTCGCCTCCCATCTGGCCGACGCCGGCCTGAACCCGAAGATGCTTCCCGGCGGCACGGGCTTGATCTGCGACTTCGGACCCGAGCACGGCCCGCGCATCGCGCTGCGCGCCGACATGGACGCGTTACCGATGGCCGACCGCACCGGAATGCCCTACGCCTCCGTCGTGCCCAACGTCGCACACGCCTGCGGCCACGACGCGCACACCGCCGTGCTGCTCGGCGCGGCGCTTGCGCTCAACTCCGTGTCCGAGCTGCCGGTCGGCATTCGGCTGATATTCCAGGCCGCGGAGGAGCTGATGCCCGGCGGCGCGATCGACGCCATCTCGGCGGGGGCGATCAACGGGGTGTCCCGCATCTTCGCGCTGCACTGCGACCCGCGGCTGGCTGTCGGGCGGGTCGCCCTGCGGGCCGGGCCCATCACGTCGGCCGCCGACCACATCGAGGTCACGCTGCACAGCCAGGGCGGACACACCTCGCGACCGCACCTGACCGGCGACCTGGTGTACGGGCTCGGCACGCTGATCACCGGCTTGCCCGGCGTGTTGTCCCGTCGCATCGACCCGCGCACCAGCACGGTGATGGTGTGGGGTGCCGTCAACGCCGGGGTCGCGGCCAACGCCATCCCGCAGACCGGGATGATGGCCGGAACCGTCCGCACCGCCAACCGCGACACCTGGCTGACGCTGGAATCGATTGTCGGCGAGTCCATCACCTCGCTGCTGGCGCCGCTCGGCATCGAGCACACCCTGCACTACAAGCGCGGCGTGCCGCCGGTGGTCAACGAGGAGATCTCGACGCGGATCCTGACCCACGCGATCGAGGACATCGGGCCCGACGTGCTGGCCGACACCCGCCAGTCCGGCGGCGGCGAGGATTTCTCCTGGTATCTCGAGGAGGTGCCCGGCGCGATGGCCCGGCTGGGTGTCTGGTCGGGCCGCGGCCCGCAGCTCGATCTGCACCAGCCGACGTTCGACATCGACGAGCGCTCGCTCGCGGTCGGCGTTCGCACGCTGGTGAACGTCGTCGAGCAGTCCGCCGCCTTCTAGCTGGTCACACGCCGGCTACGTGCCGGGGCCGATGTTGCGCGAGGGGCGGGTGCGCAGGTCGCGGACGTATTCGTCTGGTGCGCCTGCGATTTCGGCGGCGTCGGCCATCACACCGAGATAGCGCGCCGACGGCAGCCCGCCCTCCCACGCGTCTACCACATACAGCCAGGCCAGCACCGGATCGGTCGTGGTGTCCGATGACAGCCGGTCCACCCGGCACCGGATCTTCTTGTGCACCCCCAACTCGCCGCCCTCCCAGCGGTCGAGGTTCTGCTCGTCGGACTCCGTCATGTCGTAGAGGACGACGAACACCTTCGACAGCGGGTCCTCGACGAGCGTGGCCAGTGCGCCTTCCCAGCCGATGTCCTCGCCGCCGAAGGTGAGCCGCCAGCCGTGCAGCCATCCCGTTCCCGCCATCGGCGAGTGCGGTGCCCGCTGCAACATCTGCTCCGGATGCATGTTCGACCCGTAAGCGGCGTAGATCGGCACGGGAGCAGCCTAAGGCTTGGCAATGAATGTGGGCGATCAACGGCGCGCTTGGCTAGGTTAGGGCAGTGGCAACCCGCATCGTGATCATCGGCGGCGGCCCCGCCGGCTATGAGGCTGCACTGGTCGCCGCGGCTCGCGGGCGCGACGCTGCCGAGGTCACCATCATCGACAGCGACGGCATCGGCGGGGCCTGCGTGCTGTGGGACTGCGTGCCGTCCAAGACGTTCATCGCCTCGACCGGCGTGCGGACTGAGCTGCGGCGGGCGCCCGATCTCGGGTTCGATCTCGAGTTCGAGGACGCCAAGATTCAGTTGCCGCGAATCAACGAGCGCGTCAAGAGGCTTGCCTCCGCCCAATCCGCCGACATCGCCGACCGGCTGCGCAGCGAGGGAGTCACCCTCATCAACGGACGCGGCGAGCTCGTCGACGACGTGCCCGGCATGGCTGCCCACCGCATCAGGGTCACGAAACCCGACGGCTCGACGAATGTGTTGCAAGCGGACGTCGTGCTGATCGCGACGGGCGCCAGCCCCCGCGTGCTGCCCGGCGCAGAGACCGACGGCGAGCGAATCCTCAACTGGCGCCAGCTCTATGACCTCACCGCACTGCCTGATCACCTCGTCGTGGTCGGTTCCGGCGTAACCGGTGCCGAATTCGTCAACGCCTACACCGAGCTCGGCGTGACGATCACCGTGGTGGCCAGCCGCGACCAGATCCTGCCGCACGAGGACTCCGACGCCGCCGCCGTGCTCGAGGAACTGTGGGAACAGCGCGGCGTCAAACTCGAGAAGAACGCGCGGGCCGACTCGGTGACCCGCACCGAAGACGGTGTGCTGGTGACGTTGACCGACGGCCGCACCGTCGAGGCCAGCCACGCGCTGATGACTGTCGGCTCGGTGCCCAACACGTCCGGGCTTGGACTGGAGAAGGTCGGCATCGAACTCGGCCAGGGCAACTACCTCACCGTTGACCGGGTGTCGCGCACTTCCGCGCCGGGCATCTATGCCGCAGGCGACTGCACGGGCCTGATGCTGCTGGCCTCGGTCGCGGCCATGCAGGGCCGCATCGCCATGTATCACGCGCTGGGCGAGGCGCTCAGCCCCATCAGGCTTCGCACTGTCGCCGCGGCGGTCTTCACCCGCCCGGAGATCGCCGCCGTCGGCGTCCCGCAGGCCAAGATCGACGACGGAACGGTCGCCGCCCGCACGATCATGCTGCCCCTGGAAACCAACGCGCGCGCCAAGATGTCCAGCCTCCGCCGTGGCTTCGTGAAGATCTTCTGCCGCCCGGCAACCGGCGTGGTGATCGGCGGTGTGGTCGTCGCGCCGATCGCCTCCGAACTGATCATGCCGATCGCGATGGCTGTTCAGGACGGCCTACCGGTGGACGAGCTGGCGGAGACCTTTTCCGTCTACCCGAGCCTGTCGGGCTCGATCACCGAAGCCGGCCGCCGGCTGATGCGCCACGACGACTTGGACTAGCCGCAGGTAGCCTGGAGCTAAGAAGCTACCCACGAGTAACAAGAGGAGTACTGCGTGAGCGACCCGATCCCCGGTCCGGGTAGCGGGCAGACCTTCCTCTGCCCCGACCAGCGGAAAGGGGCGTGGGACCGGCTCGGCAGCGAGCAGTTCGACGTGGTCGTCATCGGCGGCGGCGTTGTCGGTGCGGGCGCCGCGCTCGATGCCGCGACCCGCGGGCTGAAGGTCGCCCTCGTCGAGGCCCGCGACTTCGCCTCGGGTACGTCGAGCCGCTCGTCGAAGATGTTCCACGGCGGGCTGCGCTACCTCGAGCAGCTCGAGTTCGGCTTGGTCCGCGAAGCGCTGCACGAGCGCGAGTTGTCGTTGACGACGCTGGCGCCGCACCTGGTCAAACCGCTGCCGTTCCTGTTCCCGCTGACTCACCGGTGGTGGGAGCGGCCGTACGTGGCCGCGGGCATTTTTCTCTACGACCAGCTCGGCGGCGCCAAATCCGTTCCCGCACAAAAGCATCTGTTCAAGGCGAGTGCCCTGCGGTTGGCGCCCGGGCTCAAGCGGAGTTCGCTGATCGGCGCCATCCGCTACTACGACACCGTCGTCGACGACGCAAGGCACACGATGACCGTGGCTCGCACCGCGGCGCACTACGGAGCGGTCGTTCGCACCTCGACGCAGGTAATCGCGCTGCTGCGCGAGGGTGATCGCGTCACCGGTGTGAAGATCCGCGATTCCGAGGACGGCGACGTCACGGAGGTGAACGGCCATGTCGTCGTGAACGCCACCGGTGTGTGGACCGACGAGATTCAGGCGCTGTCCAAGCAGCGCGGCCGGTTCCGCGTCCGCGCCTCCAAGGGCGTGCACATCGTGGTGCCCCGCGACCGCATCGTCAGCGAGGTGGCGATCATCCTGCGCACCGAGAAGTCCGTGCTGTTCGTGATCCCGTGGGGCACGCACTGGATCATCGGCACCACCGACACCGACTGGAACCTCGACCTCGCCCACCCCGCGGCCACCAAGGCCGACATCGATTACATCCTCACCACAGTCAACACCGTGCTCGCGACGCCGCTCACCCACGACGACATCGACGGCGTGTACGCCGGACTGCGGCCGTTGCTCGCCGGCGAGAGCGAGGAGACATCGAAACTGTCGCGTGAGCACGCCGTCGCGGTCCCCGCGCCAGGGCTGGTCGCGATCGCGGGCGGCAAGTACACCACCTACCGCGTGATGGCGGCCGACGCGATCGACGCCGCCAGCGAGTACGTGCCGACGCGGGTCGCGCCGTCGGTGACCGACAAGGTGCCGCTGATGGGCGCCGACGGCTATTTCGCGATGATCAACCAAACCGAACACCTCGGGTCGATGTACGGGCTGCATCCCTACCGCGTGCGTCACCTGCTTGACCGCTACGGCTCGCTGATCGGCGAGGTGCTTGCGATGGCCGACGGCAACCCCGAGCTGCTGACGCCGATCACGGAAGCGCCGGTGTATCTGAAGGTCGAAGCCACCTACGCCGCGGCGGCGGAGGGCGCACTGCACCTCGAGGACATCCTGGCCCGCCGCATGCGGATCTCGATCGAGTACCCGCACCGCGGCGTCGACTGCGCCCGCGAGGTCGCCGAGGTCGTCGCGCCGGTCCTCGGCTGGACGCCCGAGGATGTCGACCGCGAGGTGAACACCTACATTGCGCGGGTCGACGCCGAGGTCCGGTCGCAGCAGCAGCCCGACGACGAGTCCGCCGACGCGCTTAGGGCCGCCGCGCCCGAGGCGCGCGCTGAGATCCTCGAGCCGGTGCCGCTCAATTGAGACGTCCGGCGCCGCTGCCGCCGCGTGACGGGCTCGGCCCAGCGCGGGTGCGGCTGCGCGGCGGCGCCGTTCTGGTGGAGCTGTCGGATCGGTTCGGCGAAGCGGCCGCGGCCAAAGTGCTTGCCGGTGAGGTGGTTTGCGCGGACGGCGCCGTGGTGACAGCGGCGACGGTGCTGCCGCCCGGCGCGCATGTCTACTTGTATCGTGACCTGCCCGACGAGGTGCCGGTGCCGTTCGACATCCCGGTGCTTTACCGCGACGACGACATCGTGGTGGTCGACAAGCCGCACTTCCTGGCGACCATGCCGCGGGGTGGGCATGTCGCGCAGACGGCCACGGTGCGGCTGCGCCGCGAGCTGGACCTACCGGAATTGTCGCCGGCGCACAGGCTGGATCGCTTGACGGCCGGGGTGCTGTTGTTCACGGCGCGGCGAGCGGTGCGGGGTGCGTATCAGTCGATGTTCGCGCGGGGGCAGGTGCGCAAGACGTATCTCGCGCGGGCCGCCGTCGATCCGTCGGTGGAGTTCCCGGTGACGCTCCGCAGCCGAATCATCAAGGAGCGCGGCCGGTTACAGGCGTTTGAAGAACCGGGCGAGCCGAACGCCGAGACGTTCATCGAGCATCTTGGCGATGGCCTGTACCGGCTGACGCCGTGCACCGGCCGGACGCATCAGCTGCGGCTGCACATGGCGTCGCTGGGCCTGCCGATCATCGGGGATTCGCTGTATCCGGCCGTCGTCGATGTCGCGCCCGGCGACTTCTCCGACCCGTTGCGGCTGCTGGCCTACAGCATCGAGTTCGACGACCCCATTACCGGGCGCCTGCGGAGATTCGCCAGTCGCCGCGCACTGCGCTGACTCGATCTCTTTTGCGTTAGGCGGCCGGAACTCGCCCGAAGACGTCGTCCATCATGGGACTTTCGCCTCTTGTTGGCCTGATCACCGCACGCGACTATCACCACCGGGTGCGGGCCGCAAATTGCAGGAGAGACGTCATGGGTGAACAGATCGACCGAACACGGCTGCCGATTGCTGACCGCCCCTTCGGCGGAAGGGTCGGGCGCACGCTGGACGATTCGGTGGGCGACTGGTCGATGGCCGCTGGAGCGAAGCCACCGGACGGGGCGCCGAACGTGTTGATTGTGCTGATCGACGACGCCGGGTTTGGCGGCCCGGACACATTCGGCGGTGCCATCCGTACGCCCTCCCTCACACGCCTCGCGCAGACGGGCTTGACTTACAACCGTTTCCACGTCACCGCGGTGTGTTCGCCTACCCGCGCGGCGTTGCTGACCGGGCGCAACCATCATCGGGTGGGTTTTGGTTCGATCGCGGAGTATCCCGGCCCCTACCCCGGATACACGGCTGCCAAGCCGCGCAGTTGTGCGGCGTTGCCTCGGATTCTGCGCGACAACGGCTATGTCACAGGCGGTTTCGGTAAGTGGCACCTAACACCGGACAACGTGCAGGGCGCGGCAGGCCCGTTCGACCACTGGCCGCAGAGCTGGGGATTCGACCATTGGTGGGGATTCCTGTCCGGCGCGGCGGGCCAGTACGACCCGATCATCACCCAGGACAACGCGGTCGTGGGAGTACCGGAGGGCAAAGACGGCGAACCCTACTACTTCCCCGACGACTTGACGAACAAGGCGGTGGAGTGGCTGCACGCCGTGCGCGCCCAGGACACGACCAAGCCGTGGATGATGTACTACTCGACCGGCGCCACCCACGCCCCGCACCATGTCCCCAAGGAGTGGGCCGACAAGTACAAAGGCCAGTTCGACGAGGGCTGGGACGTCTACCGAGTGAAGACACTTGAACGCCAGAAGAATCTCGGAATCGTGCCGCCCGGCACCGAACTGACCGAGCGGCCGGAGCTTTTTCCGGCCTGGGACGGCCTCTCGGACGCGCAGAAGACACTGTATGCCCGGCAGATGGAGGTCTTCGCCGGCTTCTCGGAGAACGCGGACTGGAACGTCGGCCGGCTGCTCGACGCGATTGAGGACTTGGGGGACTTGGACAACACGCTGGTCTTCTACATCTGGGGTGACAACGGCGCGAGCATGGAAGGAACGATCACCGGCTCGTTCAACGAGATGACCTTCCTCAACGGGGTCGTCCTCGACGCCGAGCACCAGATACAGCTCATCGAACAGTACGGCGGTGTCGAGGCGCTCGGCGGCGACCACACCGCGCCGCATTTCGCCTCCGCCTGGGCCCACGCCAACAACACCCCGTTCCAGTGGGGCAAGCAAATGGCCAGCCACCTCGGCGGGTCCAGGGATCCGATGGTGGTCGCATGGCCGGAACGGTTCAAGCAGGACAAGCAGATTCGGCATCAGTTCACGCATTGCATCGACATCGCTCCGACCGTGCTACAGGCGGTCGGACTGCCCGAGCCGACTTCCGTCGACGGTGTCGAGCAGGAGCCCATGGATGGGACGAGTTTCCTGCACACCTTTGACGACGCCTCGGCTGAAGAACGCCACACGGTGCAGTACTTCGAAATGTTCGGCAGCCGCGCCATTTACAAAGACGGATGGTGGGCGTGTGCGCGGCTGGACAAGCCACCGTGGGATTTCTCGCCGGAGACTCTCAAGCGCTTCGCACCGGGTGTCTACGATCCGGCGAATGACGTGTGGGAGCTGTACTACCTGCCCGACGACTTCTCGCAGGCCAAGAATCTGGCGGCGGTGAAGTCCGACAAGCTCGAGGAACTCAAGGAGCTGTTCTGGCAAGAAGCCGAACGACACCGGGTACTGCCACTGCTCGGCGGGATGTCGGTGTTCTTCGGCAATCTGCCACCCATGCCGACGATCACGCAGCACACGTTCAAGGGAGACGTGCAGAACATCCAGCGCGGCATGGTTCCGCGCATTCTGGGACGGTCGTATTCCATCGAAGCGCACCTGCGCGTACCAGACGGAGGCGCCGAGGGCGTGCTGGTCGCCAACGCCGACTTCATCGGCGGCTTCGCGCTGTGGGTCGACGCCAAGGGCCTGCTGCACCACACTTACTCGTTCCTCGGTGTGGAGACATACCACCAAAAGTCCACCAAGCCGATCCCGACGGGCGACGTCACGGTGAAGATGCAATTCGACGCCGAGACGCCGACACCGGGAACGGGCGGGCATGTGTCGCTGTGGTTCAACGGTGAAGTGGTCGGCGATGGCGACATGCCGCGGACGGTTCCGATCGCCTTCTCCTCCTACGCAGGCATGGACATCGGCCGCGACAACGGTCTGGTCGTCGATCGCGACTACGAGGACAAAGCGCCCTATGCGTTCACCGGAACCGTCAAAGAGGTCGTGTTCGACCTTCAACCGGCGCACGATGAAGCCGAAATCGCCTTGCACGCACATGAGGCAATGCAAGCTGTAGGACATGGCGCGGCGGGTTGAGCGACCGCATATTTAACGGTGGCCGAACGGGTCCCACTACTATCAAGCAATGACTGGCACTTCGGTCGGCAGCCTTTGGCACTACCCCGTCAAATCCATGCAGGGCGAAGAGGTAGAACAAATCCTGCTATCGCCCGGCGGCGTCGTCGGCGATCGCGCATACGGGTTCGTGGACGTCGAGACGGGCAAGTTGGCCAGCGCAAAACGGCCCAGGCACTTCGGTGCGTTGTTGGATTGCCACGCGAGATTCCTCGCGGCGCCAACCGGGGACGATGGGCCGCCCTCTGTCGAGGTGACATTCCCCGACGGCACGGTGGTGCGGACCGACGATGACGGCGGAGCTGAGCTGACGCGACGGACGGCGGAGCTGCTGGGTCGCGAAGTCCGGCTCATCAGCACCGCGCCCGATGGCCTCGCCTTCGACGAGGTTCAGGGCGACAAAGTGCTGCAGTTCCCGGTTGCGATGGCTGCCCCCGGCACGCTTCTGGACCTGGCGGCCATGCACGTGCTGGCGACAAGCACGTTGCAGCGGATGGCAGACGCGCATCCCGACGGCCAGTGGGATCCGCGACGAATGCGGCCCAACATCTTGATCGACGACACTGCTGAGCCGGGCAACGAGGACGATTGGCTCGGCTGCGACGTGCACATCGGCGATGAGGCCGTCGTGCACATCGTCGGCCCGACACCGCGCTGCGTGATGACGACGCTGCCCCAGCCCGGCCTGCCCAAGGACTCCGAGGTGCTGAAGACGGTTGCCCGCGTCAACATGAAGGAAATGGGCGCTCTGGGCCAATTCCCTTGTGCCGGTTCGTATGCCGAGGTTGTCACACCCGGCGTGGTGCGCCGTGGCGACCCGGTACGTTTCGAGCGCGTTCAGCCCCGCAAGGGTGCCCTCGCCGCCACCATCGACATGATGACCGCCGCGCTCGCGGCCGACTAACCGTGTACCTGGTCACCGGGGCGGGCGGGGGCATAGGCAGCGTCAGCCGCCAGGTGGTCGGGCTGCTCCTCGATGACGGCCTGCCCGTCCGGGCGATGGTGCGTCGAGACGACGACCGGGCGGCCACACTCCGCGAGCTCGGCGCCGACGTCGTGGTCGGAGATCTGACCAACCCGCAGGACGTCGCGAACGCGATGGCAGGCGTCGACCGGATGTTCTTCAACATGAGCGTCTCGCCGGACTACCTGACGGCGACGTCCATCGTGTGCGCGGTCGCACTCGAGGCGGCCCCCGTCGAGGTCATCGTCAACATGTCGCAGATGACCGTGTCGCAGATGACGCTGACCAGTACGTCGGAATCCAAGCAGCACCGGCTGCACTGGCTCGCCGAACACATCGTGAACTGGTCGGGTGTGCCCGCGGTGCACGTGCGGCCGACGGTCTTCATGGAGAACCCGTTGCTCACCATGCTGGCCGCGGACTCGATCCGTGAGCGCGGCGCGCTGGTGTTGCCGTTCGGCAGCGGCCGGACGTCGCCGATCGCCGCGGCCGACGTCGCCCGCGTCGTGGCGGCGGTGCTGCGCCATCCCGCGGGCCGCATCGGCGCCGTGTACGAGCTGACCGGGCCGGAAGTGCTCGATATCGACGGGATCGCCGAGCAGTACGCTCGCGCGCTTGGTCGACCGGTGACGGCGGAAGACGTGCCCCTCGACGAGTGGACGGAGCAGGTCCTTGCCCCGATGGGACTGCCGCCACACGTCCAGCAGCACATCGCCACGATGGCGCGACTGCACCGCGAGGGGCGATACGACCGCAGCACCGACGACGTCGCGCAGATCACCGGCGTCCCGGCGCAGACTGTGGAGCAGTACGTGGCCGCGCACGCGGACGTGTTTAGCTGACCGGTGTGGACCGCACAGCATTTGACCGTCTCTTCGACATGACCGACCGCACCGTGATCGTGACGGGCGGCACCCGCGGCATCGGCCTTTCCCTCGCGGAGGGGTTCGTCCTCGCGGGCGCGCGTGTCGTGGTGGCCAGCCGCAAACCCGAGGCCTGCGAACAGGCCGCCGCGTATCTGCGTGACCTCGGCGGCCAGGCCATCGGCGTACCGACCCACCTCGGCGAGGTCGAGGATCTCGGCGCGCTCGTGCAACGCACCGTCGACGAGTTCGGCGGCGTCGACGTGGTGGTGAACAACGCCGCGAACCCGTTGGCGCAGCCGCTGGGGGCGATGACCGTCGACGCCATGACCAAGTCCTATGAGGTGAACCTGCGCGGCCCCGTGTTTCTCGTGCAGGAGGCGCTGCCGCATCTGACGGCCAGCCAACACGCCGCGGTGTTGAATGTGGTGTCCGTCGGCGCGTTCATCTTCTCGCCGATGCTGTCCATCTACTCGTCGATGAAGGCGGCGATGATGTCGTTCACCCGGTCGATGGCCGCGGAGTTCGCGCATCACGGCATTCGTGTCAACGCGATCGCACCGGGCCCGGTCGACACGTACATGATGCAGCAGAACCCGCAGGAGATGGTCGACGCCATGGTCGGCGGGACGCTGGTGAGACGGCTTGCCACGCCCGACGAGATGATCGGCCCCGCGCTTCTGCTGTGCTCGGATGCGGGCAGCTACATGACGGGCACCGTGGTCATCGTTGACGGCGGCGGAACTCCTCGCTGAACCGGGCCACCGTGCCTCCCGTCGACGCCAGGATCTGGCTGCGGTTCTCCACGTGCAAGGCGGCTTCCAGGCTTGACGCCTCCAGGTTCGCCCACAGCACCTGCTTCGTCGACTCCAACCCGAATTCCCCGTAGCCGCACAAGGTCTCGGCCACCGCCAACGCGTCGTCGACGAGTGACGAGTCCTCCGACAGCCGGGTGACGAGCCCGAGCCGCAGCGCTTCCTCGGCGTCGACCACGCGGGCGGTCAGGATCATGTCGAACGCCGGCCCCGCGCCGATGATGCGGGGGAGTGTGTAGCTGACGCCGATGTCGCAGCCGCCGAGGCCGAGCTTGATGAACTGCGTGCAGAACCGCGCGGAAGTACTCGCCATCCGAATGTCGCAGGCCGCCGCGATGCCGAGGCCGCCGCCGTATGCGGCCCCGTTGACGGCCGCGATCACGGGCTGACGCAGTCGGTGGATGCGCGCGGTGAGGTCGGCGATGCGCTCTTGCCACCGCATGCCCGACCGCGGGAATTCGACGCCGGCACCTACGCCGGGCGGGTTGGGGTCGGTCAGGTCCAGACCCGAGCAGAAACCCCGTCCTGCGCCGGTGAGCACCACGACGCGGCACTCGCTGTTGGCGGCGATGTCGCCGATGGCGGCGTGCAGCGACTCCACCAGGTCGTAGGACAGCGCGTTGAGCTTCTCGGGCCGGTTGAGGGTGACGACCGCGATCTCGGGCCGCGGGTAGGTCAGTTCCAGGTGTGGCATGAGCCACACGTTATTACGTTGACGGGCAGGCTATGTCGACATACACCGTGGAGCCGGGATGGACGCCGGTCACCGTACACTCCGACAGTGGCGTGGTCGCCGCACCGTTGACCTGGACCGTATAGCCGTCGGCCTGCAGGTCCTTCACGGTGTCGGCCGCCGAGCCGATGCCGCTCGGGGCGGCACCGGCGTCAGCGGCGAATCCCAACGCGCTCAACGCCAGAACGCCGGCTGCGACTGCGGAAAATGCGAACCTCATGAATGTGGGAACGCCCGCGCGTCCTCAGGTATTTCTCAGCTGCTGCTGCGCCATCCCGTGACGCCCACGGTGATCATCCGGAGTTGTTTGACGGCGACGCGCTTGATCTCGTCGAGTGTCGCCTGGTCGCCCGCATCCTCGATGGCTTCGGCGATGCTGATCATCGAGTTGACGAAAAGGCTGGCCAGGATGTTGAGGTCCTCGCTGCTCCAGCTCGTCAGCCCGGGGAACCGGGCCAGGTCGATGGCAAGCTCTGAGGTGATCAACCGGATCTCGGTGCGGATCGCATAGCGCAGCACGGTCACTCCGCTGGAGCGCTCGCGGCCGATGAACCGCCAGTACTCGCGCCGCTCGTTGACGCCGTCGATGAGGATGTCGACCGACGACTCGATGACCCGCTTCGGGTCCAGTCGACCTGCCCTGGCGCCGCGCAGCATGTCCCGCAGCGCGCGGAACGACTCGTCGATGAGCACAAGGCCGAGGGCTTCCATCGAGTCGAAGTGCCGATAGAACGCGGCGGGCACGATGCCTGCCTCGCGGGTGACCTCGCGCAGGCTCAGCTGCGAGAAGCTGCGGTCCTCCAGTAAGCGCAGCGCAGCCGCGATGATGGCGCGACGGGTAGCTTCCTTGCGCTCCTCGCGCGAAAGTGTGTCCCGCGAGCGCGACCGACTTGATCTGCGCGTATGTGAGCTAGGCGAACGACTGTTCACTCTGTGAAACCTACCACAATCAGGGCTGATTCTATTGACGCGCCCTGGTGTACCGCAGCATGGTGTACACATGTTCACTCAAACTTTGACACGCCGCGTGCGACGGTCGCCTCTTCTTGAGCTGCTGACCGGCCCCCACGGCGTGGACCGATACACCGAGCTAGTCGACCCGACCTGGACAGCGGGCGAGGCCCGCGCGAAGGTCGTCGCCGTGCGGCGGCAGACCCCCCGCAGCGTGACGCTCATCCTGGAACCGAATCAAGCGTTCACCGGTTTCCGCGCCGGCCAGCACATCAACCTCACCGTCGAGATCGATGGGCGCCGCCGCACCCGCTGCTACTCGCCTGCGAGCGCAGAAGATGCGACGCACATCGAGCTGACCATCGGCCGCCACGATGGCGGGCTCGTGTCCACCTATCTGTGCGACAACGCCCGCCCTGGCATGATCGTCGGCCTCGACTCGGTCGGTGGCGACTTCACGCTGCCGACCGAGCGGCCCACTCGGATCCTGTTCGTCTCCGGCGGCAGCGGTATCACCCCGGTGATGTCGATGCTGCGCACCATGCGCGATGAAGGCTCCGATCGTGAGATCGCCTTCATCCACTACGCACGCAGCGCCGACGAGGCGTGCTACGTCGACGAACTCGCGGCTATGACGGGCGTTCGTGTGCTGCACGGCTACACCCGCGACGGAGTGGGCGACGTGACCGGCTACTTCGACGCCGACCACCTGGCCGCTGCGATGCCCGAGCCCGACGCCGTCTATGTATGCGGGCCGCCTGCCCTGGTGGACGCGGTTCGCGCACACTGCCCCGACGCGAAGTCCGAGAGCTTCGTCCCGCCCACGTTCAGTGCCCCCGCCGACTCCATCGGCGGCCGAATCTCGTTCACCGACAGCGATGTCCAGGCAACCGACGACGGCAGGCCGCTGCTGCAGCAGGCCGAGGACGCCGGACTCACCCCCGAAAGCGGATGCCGGATGGGCATCTGCCACAGCTGCACCCGCCGCAAGACCAGCGGCGTAGTACGCAACCTGATCACCGGGACGGTCTCGACCGCCGAGGAGGAGGACGTGCAGATCTGCGTGTCCGCCCCCGTCGGCGACGTCGAGATCGCCCTCTAGGAAAGGAGAATCATGACTGCACCAACTATCGCGCAGCAGAAGACCCTCCAGAAGACGGTCGCAGGCAAGACCGTCACCATGACAACCGAGCAGGCCGACGCGTTCGGCCGCGAGCTCGACGCACTGAAGGAGCGCGTGATCGCCGACCTCGGCGAGCGCGATGTCACGTACATCCGGCGAATCATCAAGGCGCAGCGCGGCTTGGAGGTTGCCGGACGGGCACTGCTCTTCGGCGGCATCTTCCCGCCCTTCTGGCTCGCGGGCACCGCGATGCTCGGGTTGTCGAAGATCCTCGACAACATGGAGATCGGCCACAACGTCATGCACGGCCAGTACGACTGGACCGGCGACCCGGCGTTGTCGAGCAAGAAGTTCGAGTGGGACACCGCGTGCCCGGCCGACCAGTGGCGTCATTCGCACAACTACATGCACCACACCTACACCAACATCGTCGGCATGGACCGCGACGTCGGCTACGGCATCCTGCGGATGAGCGAGGACCAGAAATGGCGCCCGTATTTCCTGGGCAACCCGGTCTACGCATTCCTGTTGATGGTGCTGTTCCAATACGGTGTGGCTCTTCACGAGATGGAGACCGAGCGCATCCGCGCCGGCGAGATCAGCTTGGCCGACAAGCGCGAGATTCTCGAGGGCATCTGGCGCAAGACCAAGAAGCAGACGCTCAAGGATTATGTGGCCTTCCCGCTGCTGGCCGGACCGTTCGCGCCGTGGGTGTTCGCGGGCAACTTGACCGCCAACCTGATGCGCAACGTGTGGTCCTACATGATCATCTTCTGCGGTCACTTCCCCGATGACGTGCAGGAGTTCACGATCGAGGAGACCAAGGCCGAGAGCCGCGGTCAGTGGTACTTCCGGCAGATCCTCGGATCGGCGAATCTGACCGGCGGCAAGCTCTTTCACATCCTGAGCGGCAACCTGTCATTCCAGATCGAGCACCACCTGTTCCCCGACGTCCCGGCCCATCGTCACGCCGAGATCGCCCCGGAGGTGCAAGAGATCTGCAAGCGCTACGGGATTCCCTACAACAGTGGGTCGCTGCCCAAGCAGTTTGCCACCGTGGTGCGCAAGATCGTCAGGCTCGCACTTCCCTAGCGCACCCGCGAGGCCGATGACGTCCGCGCGCCCGCATACGGCGAGCTCAGCGGCTGACTTCAAGCGAAGGTGGATTCGACATCCGGCTCGGGACCGAATCGAAACCGTCGGCCACTGATCTCCGACGCGGTGATCGTGACGTAGTAAGGCTTCAAGGTCCCGACCCAGGGACGGAGCTGCGAGCGTTCGGCTTCCTCGATCTCGGCGTTGGTCGACAGCATGTGAGCAAAGCCCTTGACGATCACGCTCCATCCTTCGGTCAAGGTGTGGTCGTCGGCCTCGAAGGCGACTCGGCGGTCCATCACGGCAGTGAGCAGCTTTGTGCCGGGGGCGGTCTTGAACAACACCGTGGGGCGCTTCGCAACGAAGTTGACCGGAAAGATCTCCGCCTGCCCGGTCACATTGGTAGCCAGTCGGCCCAACGCCACGCTTGACAGCAGGCTCCAGCTCTCATCCTCGCCGAGCACGGTGACTAGCTCGTCGTCGTCAGACATAATTCACCTCATCCCAAGTGGTTCCAGCGTCGCCCAACGAATGTCTGAGCCGATAGGGCCGTAAGACCCTGCCCCAGTGTGGTTACCAACCGCGTCGGTGTGGCTGCGACCCCACGAGTTCGTTCCTCCGGCGACATCGCGGCTGCTGAAGGCTTGCACAAGCCGGGTGAATGGCCACAGAGTGAACAGCGCGAGCCCGTCAGCGATGTGAGTTCAGCTCTGACAGTTCGGGCACCAGAAGGTCACCCGGTCGCTGGTGCGATCCGCCTCGATGGGGGTACCGCATCGGCGACACGGCTCGCCCGACCTGCCGTACACCCACACCTGCCGCCCGCGGTGGGTGTCGCCCGTTGTCGTCCGGTTGGAGCGGGACCTGTTCAGCCACAACATGTCACGGGCCCGCTGCGCCAGCCGCAGCGGATCCTTCACCGCACTCACCGGCGTCGTCGGCAGGTGCCCGAAGACGAAGCACAGCTCGTTGCTGTACACGTTTCCGACGCCCGCCATCACCCGTTGGTCGAGCAGGGTCTCCGACAACGGTCGGTCTGGGTCGGCGGCCAGGTTGGCGGCCGCGACATGCGGATCCCAGTCCGGCCCAAGCAGATCGGGGCCGAGGTGGGCGACGGCGTCCTCGTCGGCGGCACGCTCGAGAATCTCCAGCACACCGAGGTCGATCCCTACCGCCTGCACGTCGCCGGCCTCCAGAAGGATGCGGATGCGGTGGCCCGCACGACTCGGCCGGTCGGTGCTGGTCACCCACCAGCTGCCGTCCATCTTCAGGTGGGAGTGAATGCTCGCCTGGCCGACCCTGATGAAGAGGTGTTTGCCGCGGCTGACGACCTCGTCGACCCGCTCTCCGGTCAGGTCGACGGTGGCATAGCGGGGTACGCGAACATCGCAACGCGTCAACGTCTTTCCCTCCAGCGCATCGCGGAGCTTGGCGGCAGTGTGGAAGACGGTGTCACCTTCTGGCATCGCTAACCGATCATCCGCAGCGAGACTTCCCACAGCCGTTCGGCATTCGCCGGGTCGACGGCGTAGGCCGCCACCCCGCCGCTTCCCGGCGCACCCCTTCGTTCGATGACCAGGGCCTCGTTGCAGTCTTCGAAATAGCGGCCGCCGATGCCCTCGAGCGACGGCGCCGTCGCCAACAACACCGATGTCGCCGCGCCCTGCTCGACGGTCTTGACCTTGAGTTGTTTCATCGCCGAAACCGCTTGTCCCGCATCGACGTGGCGTCCCAGCCGGGTGTCGAAGATCGCACCGGGCATCAGCGCGTTCGACGTGATCCCGTCATCGGCCCATCGCCGGGTGGCCTCGACGGCGAACAGCACATTGGCCGTCTTGGATTGCCCGTAGGCGCTGAACGGGTCGTAGTCGCGGAACCCGTAGTCGATGTCGTCGAAGACCACCGGTGAGCGCAGGTGGCCCGCCGAACTCACCGACACGATCCTGGCGCTGCCTGCAGCGGCGAGCGAGTCGTGCAGCCCGACGGCGAGGGCGAAGTGGCCGAGATGGTTTGAGGCGAACTGCAATTCATGGCCACTCCTCGACATGGTCAGCTCGGGCACCGCCATCACCCCGGCGTTGTTGACCAAGATGTCGAGCGGCCCTGTCCAGGCCCGAACGAAGGCGGCGACGCTGGACAGGTCGCTGAGGTCGATGACACCGATGCCGATGCTCCCGTTGCCGGTGCTGTCCCGGATCTCGGCGGCGACGCGGTCGCCGTAGGACGTGTTCCGGACGGCCAGCGCGACCGACGCGCCCGCCGCGGCCAGCGCCCGCGCCGTCTCGACGCCGATGCCCGACGAGGCGCCGGTGACGATCGCCGACTTGCCCGCCAGGTCGACACCCGAGATGACGTCGGCTGCGGTCGACTCGAACCCGAATGCTGTCGTGACGCGGTCGGCCATGGCCTAGATCATCGCAGCCGCAGCCCGCGCGGTGTTCGTGCGAATCCGGCGTCGGTCAGTGCAGCCACGACGGCGGCCTGGCCGGCCTGTGCGTCGGGGGCGAGCACCGGCTCGCCGTTGACCTTCTCGACCAGCAGGGACTGCACCCGGCGAGTGCCGACCAGATCGGCGAGCGCGCCTGCGGCGGCATGGTGGGCGTCTGCGTCGTCGGTGAAGGTGAGCAGCGTGCGTCCGCCGCGTTCGAGGAACCAGGTGAGTTCACCGTCGACGAGCGCGACCAGGGCGCCGGCCTTGCGGCCCGGTCGGTGGGCACCCTCGGGCCACGGCAGCGCCGCGCCGTACGGGTTGGCGGGATCCGCGGCGGCCAGCACCACCGTCTGGTACTCCCTACGCTCCGGATCGACGCCGTCCAGATAGGACCGCAGCCGGTCGACCGTCGACGCCACCGCGAACTGCGCCCCGCCCAGCGACTCGACGAAGTACCCGCGCTGGCACCGGCCAGCATCCTCGAAGGCGGTGAGCACCTTGTAGAGCATGGCGAACCCACCGGGGATGCCCTCGGCCGCGACGGCACCCTTGGTGAGCACGCCATGGCGATTGAGCAGCAGCTCGGCCTGAAAATGCGCCCGCACAGTCGAATCCAGCTCGGCGGCGGGAAGTGCCGACCATCGGCCTGCCACCGTTGGATCGGACGCGCGCGTCTGCGCGTGGGCGACGCTGTAGCGGCTCAACCGCGGCGGCCGAGAGCCTTGGCGGTGTGCGGGCCGACTCGACCTCCGCCCGGTGCCGGCGATCAACGCCCGCACCGGTGCGAAAGTGTCACCGGTGATCCAGCCGGCCCAGATCAGCTCCCACAGTGCGTGTTTGAACTGTTCGGTGTCGCCGCCGGCCGAGCCGGCAATCAGCCCTGAGCCGAGCTGGCGGAAGAAGTACGCTCCGCCGCCGCCGAGGGTCTCCATGATCGCGCGGTGGGTGTCGGTGAAGTCGATCTCGGTCGGCTGCGCGAGTGTCAGCGGCGCGGACTCGGCCGGGTGGAACGCGATCCAGCCGTCGCTCCCGCCGATCGGGCCCGCCCCCGACCATGTCACCTCGCCGGCGGCGAGCAGTTCGTCGAGCATCGCGGGCTGGTAGTCACGAACGCGCGCGGAGAACACGAGCGGTTCGACCGCCGACGCCGGTATCGGGACCCCGGCCAGCTGATCGACCACCGATGCGAGGCCGTCGATGCCCGATGCCCGCTCCACCCCGACCTGCTGCCACGCGGGCAGGAACCGCGCGTATGCGGCCGTGCCGACCGGCTCCACCTGCGCCCGCAGCGCCGCCAGCGACCGCCGCCGCAGAATCTTCAGCACGCCTGCGTCGCACCACTGGTCGCCCGCCTCTGCCGCAGCGGTGAACTCGCCGCGCACCAGCTTGCCGTCGACTGCCATGCGGCCAAGCACATCCGCGGCGACGCGCTGGCCCAGGCCGAATCGCGCCGCCGCATCGTGCGTCGTGAACGGAACGCGGGTGCGGGCGTACCTGCCGAGCAGTTCGCCGAGCGGATCGGCGGCACCCTCGGTGAAGATCGCGGGCACACCGACCGGAACGGCGACACCGACACCGTCGCGCAGAAGGCCGATGTCCTCGATGGCCACCCACCACGTCTGCCCGGCGAACGACACCGTGAGCGCGCGCTTGGCCTCGCGCAGCCCTTCCAGCCAGCCACCGACATCGTCTGCGGTGCACCGCTCGGCGATCTCGGCCTCCGTCAACGGCCCAAGCCGCCGCAGCAGGTCGGCCACACCCTCGGCGTCGCGGGCTGCGCGGTCCTCGCTGAGGTGCTGCAGCTGTGCGGCGGTGCTGGCGATCACCTGAGGGTCGAGCAGCTCGCGCAGTTCGACCCGGCCAAGCAGCTCGGCCAGCAGCATGCTGTCCAACGACAGCGCGGCGGCGCGGCGCTCGGCCAGCGGGCTGTCGCCCTCGTACATGAACGCCCCGACGTAGCCGAACAGCAGCGAGGCCGCGAACGGCGACGGTGTCTGGGTTTCGACCTCGACCAGCCGTAGCCTGCGCTGGGCGATGCGGTGCATCAACTCGGTCAGCTTCGGCACGTCGTAGACGTCCTGCAGGCATTCGCGGACGGTCTCGAGCACGATCGGGAAGTCCGGGTACTTGCGCGCCACATCAAGCAGCTGCGCGGCACGCTGCCGCTGATGCCACAGCGGCGACCGCTTGCCAGGGTGGCGGCGCGGCAACAGCAGGGCGCGGGCCGAGCATTCGCGGAACCGGGAGGCGAACAACGCCGATCCGCCCACCTCGGCCGTCACGATCGGCTCGATCTCGTCGGCGTCGAAGACGAACAGGTCGGCTCCCGGCGGCGCATCCTCGGTGTCCGGCAGCCGCACGATGATGCCGTCGTCGGAGGCCGTCGGCTTCTCGTCGATCCCGTAGCGCTCGCGCAGCCGTCGCGACACCGCAAGCGCCAGCGGGCCGTGCACCCGAAGCCCGTACGGGGAGTGCAGGATCACCCGCCAGTCGCCCAGCTCGTCGCGGAACCGCTCCACCACGAAGGTGGCGTCGGTCGGCACGATGCCGGTGGCCTGTCGCTGGTCGGTCAGCAGCTGCCACAGGTTGTCGGTCGCATAGTCGTCGAATCCCATTGCGGCGCAACGCTCACCGAAGGCTTCGCGGCCGAGGACGGCGAGTTCGCCGGTGAACGCGCCGATCGCCGCCCCGAGCTCTGCGGGCCTGCCGACCCCGTCGCCGCGCCAGAACGGCAGCCGGGCAGGCTCGCCCGGCGCGGGGATGACCAGCACCCTGTCGTGGGTGATCTCGGTGATCCGCCAGCTGGTCGCGCCAAGAGAGATCACGTCGCCCGGCCGCGACTCGTAGACCATCTCCTCGTCGAGTTCGCCTACCCGCGAGGGCTTTTCGGATTCCACACTGGATGCCAGATAGACCGTGAACAGGCCGCGGTCGGGAATGGCCCCGCCGGAGGTCACTGCCAGCCGCTGCGCGCCGGGTCTCGCGGTGAGCGTGCCCGCATCGCGGTCGTACACGAGGCGGGGGCGCAGTTCGGCGAACTCCGTGGACGGGTACTTTCCGGACAACAGATCCAGCGTGGCCTCGAATGCACTGCGCGGCAACGTCGCAAACGGCGCGCTGCGCCGCACCGCCTCGAACCAGAGGTCGGCGTCCAGCGGCTCGAGGGCGCAGGCGGCGACGGTGTGCTGGGCCAGCACGTCCAGCGGGTTCGTCGGCACCCGCATCGTCTCGATCTCGCCGGACAGCATTCGCCGCACCGTCACCGCGCAGCCGATCAGGTCGGTGCGGTGCTTGGGAAACAGCACGCCCTGCGAGATTTCACCGACCTGGTGGCCCGCCCGGCCAATGCGTTGCAGGCCGCTGGCCACCGAGGGCGGCGTCTCCACCTGGATCACCAGGTCGACGGCGCCCATGTCGATGCCCAGCTCCAGGCTGGAGGTGGCGACGACGGCCTTGAGCCGTCCGGTCTTGAGGTCGTCCTCGACCAGTGCGCGTTGCTCCTTGCTGACCGAGCCGTGGTGGGCCTTGGCCAGCAGCAGGGAAGCACCAGAAGCCAGGCCGCTGCCCATGATGTGGGCGGGTGAGCCGCCGCCCACCTGCGGGTTGGGGCCCGTCTGCAACTCGATGCCGTTGCGCTCGGCATGAATCTCGTTGAGTCGAGAGGTGAGTCGCTCGGCAAGCCGCCGCGAGTTGGCGAACACGATCGAGCTGCGGTGCGCCTCGATCAGGTCGACGATGCGCTCCTCGACGTCGGGCCAGATCGAGTTGTTCTCGAGGTTCGCCATGTCCGGAACGGGCACCTGAACCGACAGGTCGAACGTCTTGGTCGCGGGCGGGGCGACGATCGTCGTCGGCGCCTGCCCGGACAGGAAGCGCGCCACCTCCTCTGGCGGGCGCACCGTCGCCGACAACCCGATCCGCTGTGCGGGTTTCTCCAGGATCTGATCCAGCCGCTCGAGTGAGAGCGCCAGATGCGCGCCCCTCTTCGTCGCTGCGACCGCGTGGACTTCGTCGACGATGACGGTCTGCACCGCGGCGAGCGAATCGCGGGCGGCCGACGTCAGCATGAGGAACAGCGACTCGGGTGTGGTGATCAGGACGTCGGGTGGCTTGGCGATGAGCTCGCGCCGCCGCCCGGGCGGGGTGTCGCCGGAGCGGACGCCGACGCTGATCTGGGGTGCGGGCTGCCCGTGCCGCTCGGCGATGCGGGTGATGCCGGTCAGCGGCGTGCTGAGGTTGCGCTCGACGTCGACGGCCAATGCCTTCAGCGGTGACACGTACAGCACACGCGTGCCCATACCCGCGGGCCGGGGCTCTGCGGCGAGCCGGTCGATCGCCCATAGGAACGCGGCCAGCGTCTTTCCCGACCCCGTCGGCGCGATGACCAGCGTGTTGTCACCGTCGGCGATCGCCGACCAGGCCTCCGCCTGCGCGTCGGTCGGCGCCGCGAAGGTGCCGGTGAACCACTCGCGGGTCAGCGTGCTGAACCGGGCGAGCGGGTCCTGAGTAGAGCTCACGTAGCCATCGTGCCAAGCGGCACCGACAAACGTCAGCGGTCAGCCTCGGCTGCGCCCGAAGATCATGTACCGCGTCGCTCGGGCGCGACCGCCTCGGTGAGCTCGGCAGGGACACCGGGAACCCGCCCGACCATGTCGAGAAGCGCATGCGCGCACGTGTCGGCGATCTGGCCTGCGTCGATCGACGGATCCAGGATGCGCTGCCGGCACATCTCCATCGTCATGGCCAGCCAGCCGTACATCGTGATGCGGACGTCGCGCTCCACCTTGGAGTCAAGGTCGCCGCCGAGAGTCTCGTTCATCCGGCCCAGCAGCCGGTCGATTTGACGCTCGTTGTCGGTGTCCTCGATGCCGCGCAGAACGGGGTCCGACGTGCCCATGCCCACGTAGGCCGCCCATGCGCCATGCGGGTGCTGCTCGTCATAGTGCAGATACGCCAGCACACCCGCGCGCAGCTGCTCGAATATCGTCTGGCCGGCCACCGGCGGGGTGTTTGTCGCCTCGAACAGCCGGTCGCCCTCGGCCTTCACCACCGCGGCGAAGAACGCGCGCTTGTCGGGGAAGTAGTGGTACATCAGCGCGCGGGACACGCCCGCGCGTTCGGCGATCTCGTCGATCCGGACCTCGTCGTACGGGCGTTCGCCGAACACCTTGGCACCCAGCGCCAGCAGCTCGCTCCGACGATCCTCGGGGGACAGCCGCCGCCTGGGTTCCGACACGCTCGCCATTTTAGTTAGCGCATGTACAACAGCCGCGGAGGCTACCTCCGTATTGTGACGGCGTGGTCAGTCTTCATGTGGAGCGCACCATCGCCGCGTCGCCGGACCGGGTCTTCGACTGGCTCGCCGACCCTGCCAGTCTCAAGGCGGCCCCGCTGGTCCTCAGCGCGAAGTACGCGAACGGATCATCCGGACCTGGAGCCGGCGCGGTCCGGGAGGTCTCCGGCGCGGGCCTGTGGTTCCGCGAGGAGTACACGGCCTACGACGCCCCGCGGAGCTACTCGTACCTGATCCTGCGCTCGTTTCCCGCGTTCAACCACGAGGGCGGCACGCTGACCTTCACACCGACCAGCGGTGGCACCCACGTCGACTGGGTCACCGTCTTCACCCATCCGGCGTGGATGGGCGGCAAAGCGTTAGAGGCGGTGAGCCTGCGTCTGCTGCGGTGGAGCTTCCTCGCCGTACTGGCCGGCTGCGCGAAGGGCCTGGAGACGCCTTAGCCGAAGTGCACGCCCTGGGCCAGGGGCAGCTCGGAGCTGTAGTTGACGGTGTTGGTCGCCCTGCGCATGTAGGCCTTCCACGCATCCGACCCGGATTCACGGCCGCCGCCGGTCTGTTTCTCGCCGCCGAACGCGCCACCGATCTCGGCACCCGAGGTGCCGATGTTGACGTTGGCGATGCCGCAGTCGGAACCGTCGGCGGCCATGAAACGCTCGGCCTCACGCACGTTGAGGGTGAAGATTGCCGACGAAAGCCCTTGTGGCACCGCGTTGTTCATCTCGATCGCCTCGTCGAGGTCGTCGTAGGTGAGCACGTAGAGGATCGGCGCGAACGTCTCGGAGTGCATCAGCTCGGTCTGCGCGGGCATGCGCACGACGGCGGGGGCGACGTAATACGAGTTGTCCCCGAGGTCATGGCGGTCGCCGCCGAACACTTCGCCGCCCTCGGCGCGGGCCTTCTCCAGCGCACCGACCATGTCGCGGTAGGCCGTCTCGTGGATGAGCGGCCCGACGAGGGTGCCGTCGGTCGCGGGGTCGCCGACCGGCAGTTGCCGGTACGCCGACACGATCCGCTCGACGAGGGAGTCGGCGATCGAACGGTGCACGATCAGCCTGCGCATGGTCGTGCAGCGCTGGCCCGCGGTGCCCGCCGCGGAGAACACGATGCCCCGAACGGCCAGGTCGAGATCCGCCGACGGCGTGACGATGGCGGCGTTGTTGCCGCCGAGTTCCAGCAGCACGCGGCCGAAGCGTTGTGCTACTCGGGGGCCGACCTCCTGACCCATCCGCACCGAACCCGTCGCGCTCAGCAGCGCCACCCGCGGGTCGTCGACCAGTCGTTCGCCGACCTCGCGTCCACCCATGATCAGCCGGCTCACCGCACGCGGGGCGCCGACGTCGTCGGCGGCGCGCTCGGCCAGTGCCTGGCAGGCCAGCGCTGTCAGCGGCGTGAGCTCCGAGGGCTTCCATACCATGGTGTCGCCGCACACCAGCGCGATCGCGGCGTTCCATGCCCACACCGCGACCGGGAAGTTGAACGCGGTGATGACGCCGACGACGCCCAATGGATGCCAGGTCTCCATCAACCGGTGCCCGGCACGCTCGGAGGCGATGGTCTTGCCGTACAGCTGCCGCGAAAGCCCGACGGCGAACTCGCAGATGTCGATCATCTCCTGCACCTCGCCGAGGGCCTCGGAGGTGATCTTGCCGGCCTCGATGGTGACAAGCGCGGCGATGTCCTTCTTGTGCTCGACGAGCAGCTCGCCGAGCCGCGCCACCAGCGCACCGCGCACCGGGGCCGGTGTCGTGCGCCACGTCGTGAACGCCTGCGCCGCCTCGGTAATCGCGGCGTCGGCCTGCTCAGGAGTGGTCTCCGGGACGGTGAACAGCACGTCTCCGGTGATCGGTGTGCTGGCGTGCAGCGCGTGGGCGCCCGGCTCACCCAGTGCGACCCGGGAGCCGACCGCCTGCAGTGCGTCGCGGGCTTGGGCGCGAAGATCCTCGGCGGTTGGAAGCTGTGATGTCTGAACGCTGGTCATCGATTCTCCTTCGGTTAGAAATCCCGGGCATTGGTCCGGGAGAAGCTGATCCCCGGTGTGCTGCGGCGGGGGTGTCGGTGGTGACGGTTATCGTCCAGTTATGTCGCGATTCCGGCTGCTGCCCGCCCCTGAGCAGGAGGAAGCTCTGTTGGCGCATTGCCGGGACGCGCGGTATGTGTGGAATCTGGCAGTGGAGCAGCAGCAGCATTGGCAGCCGGGCCGCAGGGCGCCCGGTTATGTTGAGCAGGCCGCGCAGTTGACGGAGGCTCGCGCCGAATTCGCGTGGCTTCGTGCTGGGAGTCAGACGGTGCAGCAGCAGGCGTTGCGGGATTTCGCGCAAGCTATGCAGAGTTTCTTCGCCAGGACGCATCGTCGCCCGACGTGGCGCAAGGCCGGTGTGCACGAGGGTTTTCGGCAAGTCGGGATGAAGCCGCGTCACGTCGTGCGGCTGAGCCGCCGCTTTGGTCGGGTGTGGGTGCCCAAGGTGGGCTGGGTGCGGTTTCGGCTGTCGCGGCCCGTGCCTGAGGGTGTGAAGTCCTACCGAGTTACCCGTGATCGGTCCGGGCGCTGGCATATCGCATTCGCCCACATCCCCGCTCCGATCTGCGGGCCCCGGGATGGGAGCGTGGTGGGCATTGACCGAGGTGTTGTTGTTTCGGCGGCGCTGTCGACTGGCAAACTGCTGCACGCACCCAGTCTGACCCGGGGTGAGTCCAAGCGGTTGACGGTGTTGCAGCAGCGGCTCTCCCGGGCTGAGCGGGGCTCCAATCGGCGCGCACGCACGAAACTGGCGATCGCGAAGCTGAGAGCCCGGGAGGTCGACCGGCGCAAGGATTGGGTGGAGAAGACCACCACTGACATTGCTCGCCGCTTCGACACGATCAGGATCGAAGCCCTCGACGTGCGGGCCATGACCCGGTCTGCGCAGGGCACTCTCGAGCGACCCGGCGAGGGTGTTGCTCAGAAGCGTGGGCTTAACCGGGCGATCAGCCGCAGCGGTTGGGGGCTTCTCGCCGCCCGATTGCAGCACAAGGCTTCTGGTCGGGTTGAGCAGATCCCGGCTGCGTACACGTCGCAACGATGCTCGGTGTGCGGGCATGTAGCTCCGGAGAACCGCAAGAGCCAAGCGGTCTTCGAGTGCCAAGCCTGCGCTGCTGGCCGGTGCAACGCCGACGTCAACGCTGCACGCAACATCGCCGCCGGACGGGCGGTGACAGCACGGGGAGACCTCGCCGCTGGGCGGTCTGCGAACCGTGAACCTCAACTTTGCACTCCTGCCGCCTAAGTCGATGGGATAAGGGTTGAAATCCCGGGACCCGGTCTGGGGAGGACGTCAAGATGATGCGACTTTCTCGTAGAGCTCGTAGGGGTCGTGAATGTGATGTTCGATTTGTCCCGCCATCCATCCGGCGTGGTAGTCCCGGTCCCGATCTTCCTCGCCGTCGGCCTTCTGCGCGTCGGTATCGAGGTTTGACCGGAATATCCCAGCCGCCGACGCAGGCAGGAAATCCTCGTAGACAACGGGTTTCGACGCGTCGCCACCGTGGTAGTAGGCCAGGCCCGCCGACGCCATGTGCTCGTGGCTGGCGGGGAAGTAGTCGCCCCACACCCTGGCCGGATCCGGGGTGGCCATGGCCGCGTCGAAGCGTCGGCGGCCCTTCGGAGTGAGGGCGACGCCGCGCGACTCGACCTCTCCGAATCGCACCCGCAGCTCGCCGTCAACAACTGAGCCGTCGGAATCCCGGAAGCGCCGTGGCTCGGCGAGCGCCCGAAACGACGTCTGCCGCAACAGCACATCGGGACCGTGCCAACGCGGTGGACCCTGAATCGCGTCGGTCATCGTGACGCCGCGCGCGGCCATCCGTCGGTACAGCTCGTCGATGTCTAGTACCCGCGGCGTGAGGTGGTTGATGTGCGCGGTCGTTACGCCCGCGACGTCGGCGGCGACGGCGGACACGGCGGTCAGCTCGTCGTACCAGCCGCGGTCGATCGGTTCGCGGGACAGCGCGAACGCGGCCACCGCCTCGGCGACGAACTTCTCGGCGCGCTCGGACTCCGCACCTCCCGCTTCGGCGATGCGCCTGGCCTCCACGATCAACGCGGGGTCGAACAGCCTGCGCTCGGCAAGGAATCGCTCGACGCGTCCGCGCAGTTCGGGGGAGAAGAAGCGCGTGTCGGCAGTGGCGAGCATCGACGTGAACACCCGAAACGGGTTGAGGTCCAACTGATCCGCGTCGATCGGGCGGAACGCCGTGGACACCACAGGCACGGGCGTCGTGGCGTCGCGCAGATCGTAGAACCCGACCGGGTACATGCCGAATGCCGCGAACAGGTCGGCGACATCGGCGAGTTCGCGCGCATTGCCGACGCGTATCGCGCCGTGCCGTTCGGCGGTCACCCGCTGCGACCCGCCCAGTTCGTGGTTCACCTGCGCGCTGACGTCGACCAGAGTCGTGTAGGCGGGCACCTCCGCGCCGTACATGCGGGACAGCGCGGCGGCGAATTTCGCGCGCAGCTGCCATGTTTCGATTGGTCGGCTCATTTCGCCCACCCGCTCGGATACAGTGCGGCCATGAGCGAACCGCTCGACGAGATCGATCGGGTGCTGGCGCGCGAACTCGTCGCCGACGGTCGGGCCACGCTGGCGCAGCTCGCCGCGACCGCAGGATTGTCGGTGTCTGCCGTCCAGTCACGGGTGCGGCGACTCGAGGCGCGCGGCGTGGTGACGGGGTATTCGGCCCGGATCAACCCGGAAGCCGTCGGGTACATGCTCTCGGCGTTCGTGGCCATTACTCCTCTCGATCCCTCTCAACCCGACGATGCGCCCGCCCGGCTCGAACACATCGAGGCCATCGAGTCATGCCACTCGGTGGCCGGCGAAGAGAGCTACATCCTGCTCGTGCGTGTCGAGTCGGCGCGGGCGCTCGAAGACTTGCTGCAACAGATCCGGACCGCGGCCAATGTCCGCACCCGGAGCACGATCATATTACAGACTTTTTACGCAGGACGCGACCACATCCCGTAATAGTTCCGGTCAAATGGTGCTTAGGCCGTAAATAGTTTGTTAATATGGCAGCATGACCGCCGTGATGACCCCTGCCGAAACGACAGCCGCCGTCCACGCGATCGGCCCCGCCGACGTGCGCGAGGTGCTGGCCCGCAGCATCCTCGCCGACGGTCTCGACTTCGTGCTCGACATCGAGCGCTCGACCGGGTCGGTCCTGGTCGACGCACGCACCGGCGAGCGCTATCTGGACATGTTCACCTTCTTCGCGTCCTCGGCGCTTGGTATGAACCATCCCGCGCTGGCCGACGACGAGGCCTTCCGCGTCGAGCTCGCGGCGGCAGCGGTGAACAAGCCGAGCAACTCCGACGTGTACAGCGTCCCGATGGCGCGCTTCGTCGACACCTTCGCGCGCGTGCTCGGCGACCCGGCGCTGCCGCACCTGTTCTTCGTCGACGGCGGGGCGCTGGCCGTCGAGAACGCGCTGAAGGTGGCGTTCGACTGGAAGAGCAGGCTCAACGAGTCGCGCGGCGTCGACCCCGAGCTCGGCACGAAGGTGCTTCACCTTCGCGGCGCCTTCCACGGCCGCAGTGGGTACACGCTGTCGCTGACGAACACCGACCCGAACAAGGTCGCTCGGTTCCCCAAGTTCGACTGGCCGCGCATCGACGCCCCGTACATTCGACCCGACGCCGACATGGATGCGGTCGAGGCCGAGTCGCTGCGCCAGGCGAGGGCGGCGTTCGAGGCTCACCCGCATGACATCGCGTGCTTCATCGCCGAGCCGATTCAGGGGGAGGGCGGTGACCGGCACTTCCGGCCGCAGTTCTTCGCGGCGATGCGCGAAATGTGCGACGAGTTCGACGCGCTGCTCATCTTCGACGAGGTGCAGACCGGCTGTGGGCTGACCGGAACCGCTTGGGCCTACCAGCAATTGGGCGTGGCGCCCGACGTGGTCGCCTTCGGTAAGAAGACCCAGGTGTGCGGCCTGATGGCCGGCGGTCGCGTCGACGAGGTCGCCGACAACGTTTTCGCGGTCAGCTCTCGGATCAACTCGACCTGGGGCGGCAACCTGGTGGACATGGTCCGGTCGCGCCGCATCCTCGAGGTCATCGAGTCCGACGGGTTGATGGAGCACGCCGCGGAGGCGGGTCGCTATCTGCATGCCCGGCTGGAGGAGTTGGCGGCCGACTTCCCCGAACTCGTGCGCGACGTCCGCGGCCGCGGGCTGATGCGCGCCTTCAGCCTTCCGTCGGGCGAGAAGCGCGACGAGCTGATCGGCAAGTTGTGGGATCGCCGCGTGGTGATGCTCGCCAGCGGCCCCGACAGTGTTCGGTTCCGGCCCGCACTGACGGTGTCGTTCCGCGAGATCGACGAAGCCGTCGCGGCCGTACGAGACGTGCTCCGCTAGGGCGCGGTCGGCGTCGACGGCTCGGTGAGCCGCCGGACGATCGATCGCAGTCTCGGCAGTTCCGATCCGCCGACGAGCTCGCATCCGTGCAGTTCCGCGAGTTTGACTGCGGCGGGGGTGAATTCGTGGTTGGTGACCACCATGGTCTTCGTGCAGCCGTGCATCGGCGCACCCGCGACGACCTCCTGGACGGCGCCGGCACCGACCGGCCGTGACTGCCGTTTGCACTGCACCGCAACGCGATCGGGCCGATTGCCGACGATCAGGTCGACGCCCCAGTCGCCGGTCACCGCGGTCATGATCACGGGCACCCCGCAGGATCGGACGATCCGCGCGACGTGGTCTTCGAACTCCATGCCCGACATCACCGATGCCGCAGTTGCCTCTCGGGGACTCGGGGTGAACGCGCCTCTGACGGTGGCCAGCAGAAATCGGGGTGCGGCGGCCAGAAGTATGGGCGCGATGAGCCCGATGGCCAGGCTCAAGAGGGTGCTCGCACCGAGCAGGTGGGCGGCCACACCCGATGCGAACCCGACGGCCGCGTAGAGCCTCGCGCGGGTCCACGTCACGAGCCGAATGGTAAATCCGGGGGCCGACAGAGAATGGTTGTGGATAACGCGTTGGCGTGTCGGTCGGTTGTCGGTTATTATCGAACATATGTTCGAACAATGCACGGATGCTGGGCTGCTCGATGCGATGCGTGATGCGCAGCGCGCGGGCCGGTCGAGTTCGCCCGGCAGTTGTTGGCGGTCGGGCGGTTCGGCCTGTGTCGGATGGGGATACGAGATGTCGACCGCGATTTCTGGTGTGTCGATGACTGGGAGGCCGCGGCCGCTGAGGTGGCTGCCGAGTTGGGTATCAGCCGGGGCCGAGCCTCGTCGCATATGCATTACGGGCAGGCGCTGATCAATCGGTTGCCCAAGCTGGGTGCGGCGTTCGCGGCCGGGGATGTCGATTTCCGGGTGGTCGCGGTCGCCGTCTATCGCACCGATCTGATCACCGATGCCGAGGCGGTGGCGAAGGTCGATGATGAGTTGGCGCGCAAGGCGCCGGGCTGGAACACGCTGTCTGACGAGAAGGTCGTTGAGCGGGTGGACTGGCTGGTGTCCGAGGTGGATCCCGATGCGTTACGGGTGGCGCGCCGCCGTGACGACGACCGCCGCATCGAGGTCAGGCCTGCCGAGTACGGGATGGCCGAGATCTGGGGCAACGTGCGTGCCGAGGACGGCGGCGCCCTGGATGACAAGCTCGACGAGCTGGCCGGCTCGGTGTGCAACGACGATCCGCGCACGAAGGCGCAGCGACGCGCGGATGCGGTCGGGGCGTGGTCGCGCGGCGAGTCGTCGCTGGCGTGTGAGTGCGGGTCGGAGCAGTGCGCGGCGGCGTCCGACAAACCGGATAAGCGATCGGGCGGGGTGGAGATTCAGGTGATCGCCGAGGCCGCCACCGTCGAGGGCACCAGCGACAAGCCGGGGTTGGTGCCCGGCTTCGGCGCGATACCCGCGGCGCGGGTGCGTGAGTTGGCCAAGCGGGCCAGGCTGCGGCCGGTGGTGATCCCGAAGGATCTGGCCGCTGAGCCGCAGTATCGGCCCTCGGCGGGGCTGGCGCGGTTCCTCCGCTGCCGGGATTTGGGGTGTCGCTGGCCGAACTGCAACGCGCCGGCCGAGGCGTGCGATATCGACCACACGACGCCCTATCCGCTCGGGCCGACCCATCCGTCGAACTGCAAGTTGTACTGCCGTCTGCATCATCTGCTCAAGACGTTCTACTGCGGTGCGGTTGGATGGACTGAACAGCAGCTGCCCGACGGCACCCTGATCTTGGCCTCGCCGGTCGGCCGCACCTTCATCACCAAACCGGAAGGTGCGCTTTACTTCCCGCAGCTGGGAGCCTCCACCGGCGAGCTGATCATTCCGGTTGCGACCTCACCGCCGAACCCGATGCGCGGTTTGTGTATGCCGACCCGAAAACGCACTCGCGCCCAAGACCGGGCAGCGCGTATCGAATGGGAACGCGGCATCAACATCGCCCGCGACCTCGCCAACCCACCACCCTTCTAAGGGCTTCCACTCGCGAGATCGCAGGTTTATCCCCGCCTAACCAGGGGAATTAGCAAGCTGTGTACCGCACCACTGAAGACCTGCGCCACAGCGACGCCCGCACCCGGGAGGGTGTATTGCAGGCTGTCCGCTTCAGCGTCGGCGTTGCGGTGGCCGCCGCGGTGTTCCTTGCGGTTGCCGCGGTCTGGGTTGGCACCTGTGGCGGGTCGACCTACGACACAGTTGCCTGTGGTGCAACACAACTCACCCTTTTCGCCCTCGGCGCCCCGCTGATCCTGTTGGCAGGCGGCCTGCGTGCGTTTCTGAAGACGTACCAACTCTCGCGGCTACAGGGCATCTCATGGCCATGGCAGGGGGCCGGCTGGTTCCTGATGGCCGCAATGCTGGTGATGCTCGCTAAGAGCTTGCCGGCCATCGCCTTGATCTGACTGGAAGACGACGTCCGCCAAATAGGTGACGTCGGTTAAGAGCCCTAAAGATCCCGTCGACCACGCGAGGACGACCCGGCCTCATGCCGGCGAGTCGATGACGGACACCAAGAACATGCCCGCGCTGATCGTCATCGGCGTCGCACTGGTGTGCTTCGTCGGGTCGCTGGCCGCCTTCGCTACAAGTCATCACGACACCGGCCTGGCATTCGTCTCGATTGCCGTCGCCGGTTTCGCGATCGGCATGCTCTGGTTGGCCATCGAGCATCGACGGGTGCGCGGCATCGAAGAACGTTGGTACGCCGAACATCCCGATGCGCACCGACAGCGTCCAAGCAGCTAGTCGACAGAGAGAAGAAAAGAATCCCAGCCGGCTTCCCGGCTGGGATTCTCGCTCGCACTAGGTCTTACTGGTTGGCCTCTTGCCGCTTCTCTGCTGCCTTCGCGCTGCCACGAGCCGCCTCGGCCTCGGCTTCCTTCTTCGCGACGTTCTGCTGGGCGTCGGCCTTGTCCTGCTGGGCCTTGCCCTCGCGGACCATGTCGTCGCGACCGGTCACGGTGCCAACTGCTTCCTTGGCCTTGCCTTTGACGTCTTCGACGGCGCCCTTGACAGCTTCCTGGGGACCACTGTTCTTCTCGGTCATAGTTCACCTCTCCAATAAGGAATCAGCTTGGGGTTTGCCCTCTTTGAGGGCCACACGAGGAAATTTCCCCGCGCAATCAAAGGGTTCCCGATAGCCGGGAGGCTAAACGCGGAGCCACGTTGCGAAGCAATGACCTGTCTAGCTGCGTGCCACCTTCCGGATCAGCCGTGCGGTGCTTTCTTCCAAAATCGCCTGTCGTTCGCCGGGCTTTCTCGTGCGATTGGCGCGGCGCACGCCTGCCGCGATGGTCATCTCCTTCTCGTATCCCTGGACGATGCGCGGGTCGACGTAGGAGCTCCTGGCGACCGCGGGGGTGTTGCCGAGTTCCTCCGACACCTCCTTCATCACCGCGGACTGCACCCGCTTGATCACCGTCTTGTTCACGGGTGGATCGGCGTCGACGAACGCCGCGGCCGCCAGCACGGTGCCGTGCCAGGTGCGCAGATCCTTGACCGAGTACTCGTCGCCGACCAGTTCCTTGAACCGCCCGTTGAGATCGTTGGCATGGATGTCGATCCAGCCCGCAACCTGCCGTTAGAAACATGCTCAGGCCGGGTATCAAGCATCGATGTCACTGCATCATCGGCGCGAGGATGCGGCACGGCGTTTGCGACGGCTGGAAGTCGTTCATGTCGGGTTACTACCCCGCCGGCAGCCGCGTCACACGTCACCAATTGTCAGGAGCGCCAGTGGTTAGCTGGACTACTACTTGGAGTAGTCTCGGGTCGACATTGCCGGGAGGTCAGATGGCCGACGAGAACAACAACGGGCACCAACAGGGTGACCGTTCAGTCGAGGTTCGGGTCACAGCGCAGCTGGAGAACCTCGCCGTGGTGCGCACCGTCGTCGCCGCCATCGGAACGTTCGAGGATCTCGACTTCGACGCGGTGTCCGATCTCCGGCTCGCCGTGGACGAGGCATGCACGCGACTGATCCGTTCCGCGGTGCCGAACTCCACCCTGGTGGTCGTCGTGCACCCGCGCGAAAACGAAGTGGTGGTCGAGGTGTCGACCACATGCAAGAGCCAAGACATTCTGACCCCCGGCAGCTTCAGCTGGCACGTGCTGAGCTCGCTCACCGATGAGGTGAAGACGTTCCAGGACGGCCATGGCGCCGAAGAGGGTCAGGTATTCGGAATATCCATGACGACGAGACGAGCGAGTTCGCTCAGGTGAGTCGGCAGGCCTCGCAGGGTTCGTCATCACGGCAGAACTCTGAATACGCGGATGTCGCAGGCATGTTCCGCGAGCTGCAGGAGCTGGCGGAAGACTCTGCGAAGTTCAGTCGTCAGCGTGACCGCATCGTCGAGCGGTGCCTGCCGCTCGCCGACCACATCGCGCGTCGATTCGACGGCCGAGGTGAGCCTCGCGACGACCTCGTACAGGTCGCCCGCGTCGGCCTGGTCAACGCCGTGATCCGGTTCGACGTCGACGCAGGCTCGGACTTCGTGTCGTTCGCGGTGCCGACGATCATGGGTGAGGTCCGCAGGCACTTCCGCGACAACAGCTGGTCGGTGAAGGTGCCGCGCCGGCTCAAGGAGTTGCACCTGCGGCTCGGGGCGGCGACCGCCGACCTGTCGCAGCGGCTGGGGCGCGCTCCCACCCCGACCGAGCTCGCCGCCGAACTCGGCATGGACCGCGACGAGGTCGTCGAGGGCCTGGTGGCTGGCAGCTCGTACAACACGCTGTCGATCGACAGCGGCGGCGGCAGCGGCACAGAGGATGCGCCTGCGATCGCCGACACGCTCGGTGACGTCGATCTCAGCCTGGATCAGATCGAGAACCGGGAAGCGTTGCGGCCCTTGCTCGAAGCGCTGCCGGAACGGGAGCGCACCGTGCTCGTGCTCAGGTTCTTCGAGTCGTTGACCCAGACACAGATCGCCGAGCGCGTCGGCATCTCACAGATGCACGTGTCCCGGCTGCTGGCGAAATCCCTAACTCGGCTCAGAGACCAGCTGCAGTAGCCGTCGCTGTTCGGCCTGAAGTGTCGACAGCGCTGCGGGCATCGTGGCCGCGATCGGCAATGTCGAATCGGGATCGCAGATCCGCAACAGCCTGCTGACTGCGGTGCTGGGCACCAACACCCATTCGACAGCGGCACCGGCGCAGCGGACATTCAACGTATGCAGCGCGGAGAAGCCTGCGGTGCCGAAGAAATCGACGCCGGACAGGTCTAGGGCAAGTCGCTTGGTGCGTTCCGCATAGCGCAACGCGTAATCGACGAGTTCCTGGGCATTCGACGCGTCCAATTCACCGTCTGCGGTGATCACCGCGACCGAGGGTTGCAGCCAGCGCGTCGCGAACGAGGCGGCGTGGCTCTCTCGGCGGTCGACCGGACGAGAAGTGGTTATAGCTGTAGACATCTTTTGTGACTCCATCAGTCGGAAGAAATTTCGGACTGTGGTTCACGTCAAAAGTTCAAGGCCCTGGGTCCTCAAAGCCCATCGCAGCAGGGAGCACGCAGCCCTGCACGTCGATGACGTATCCCGCGGCTGTGAACTCAACCTGCTTTGACCCTACGCCCCATCGCGCCCGCACATCAATTGTGAAATGCGGTTTTTGATAGCGCCTGGTCAGCCCGGCGAGTCGGCAATACTGTCGGCATGTCATCCCACGTCAGCGGAGTTGTCCTTGCCGCGGGGGCGGGCACTCGCTACGGCATGCCGAAGGTGCTCGCAGGCGACGGGGAATGGCTGGTCGGCGCTGTTTCTGCGCTCGCCGACGGCGGATGCGACGACGTGGTGGTGGTTCTCGGTGCGGCGATCGTCGACGTCCCTCTCCCGGCGCGTCCGGTGGTGGCGAGCGACTGGGCCGAGGGCATGGGCGCTTCGCTGCGGGCCGGCATATCGGCGCTTGAATCCGGACCCGCCGAGTACGCCGTGCTGCTCACCGTCGACACCCCCGACATCGGCGCCGCCGCGGTGCGCCGCGTGCTTGTTGCCGCCCGCGCCGCGCCCTCCGGCATCGCTCGGGCCGGGTACGGTCGGCGACCCGGTCACCCCGTCGTCGTGGCGCGCAGGCACTGGGTCGACCTGATGGCACGCGCGCAGGGTGACCAAGGTGGTCGGGCGTTCCTTGCCGATCGCGACGACGTGGCCTGGGTGGATTGCGCCGACCTCGCGACGGGCGCCGACATCGACGTCAATCAGCAACGGTGATGCCGAGCGCCGCGGCGGCGAAGCGGCGGACCGCCTGCCGCGCCACCTCGGTCGCGGCGGCGTCGGCGCCTGCGGAAGACATCGTGGCGGAATCCGGGTCCAGCGTCACCTCCGCCACGACTTCTCCGGTGACCGGTTCACACACATCCCAGCGGTAGCAGGCGCCGGCCCGCACACCGCGTAGATACCAAGCGCCGGCATTGATTTCCACCGGTTCCACGAGGGGTAATAGTAGGCATGAAGATCGCAGTGATCGGGGCCAGTGGCCTGATCGGAACCAAGCTCGTTGAACGGCTGACCGCGGACGGCCACGATGTCGTTGCCGCCTCCCGCAATACCGGCGTCGACGTGCTCACCGGCGAGGGCCTCGCCGACGCGCTCGCGGGCGCAGACGCCTTGATCGACGTCCTCAACTCGCCGGACTTCTCGGACGGCCCGGTGATGAACTTCTTCACCACGTCCACGACCAACCTGGTGGCGGAAGCGAAGAAGGCCGGGGTCGGCCACTACGTCGCGCTGTCGATCGTCGGCACCGACGGGCTTCCCGAAAGTGGATATCTGCGCGCCAAGGTCGCCCAGGAGAAAATCATCACCGGGTCGGGTCTGCCCTACACGCTGGTGCGGGCCACCCAGTTCGAGGAGTTCACCGACCAGATCACCGACTCGCTGGTCGTCGACGGCGAGGTACGCGTTCCCAACGCCCTGATTCAGCCGATCCCGACGTGGAAGGTGGTGTCCGTCGTCTCGCGCGCGGCTGTCGCCGCTCCGCTCAACGGCTACGTGAATATCGGTGGGCCACAGAAGATCTCGTTCGAGCAGATGGCCCGCGACTCGCTGGCGCGCCGCGGCGAGGACAAGGCCGTCGTGGTCGACCCGAAGGCCAAGTACTTCGGCACCGTGCTCGAGGAGCGCAGCCTGGTGACGCCGGACTGACCTACTTGATCTCTGCCAGCACCGTGCCCTGTGTGATGGCGGCGCCCGCCTCCACGGCCAGCCCGGTGATGGTGCCGTCCTTGTGGGCGGTGACGGGGTTCTCCATCTTCATCGCCTCGAGCACGACCACGAGATCGCCCGTGGCGACTTCCTGACCCTCCTCGACGGCCACCTTGACCACGGTGCCCTGCATCGGGGCGGTCACCGCATCGCCGGATGCGGCGGCCCCTCCGTGCGAGCCGCGCTTGCGCGCCTTGGGCTTCTTGCGGATGACGCCGTGCGCGGCCGCGCCGCTACCGTTGCCGATGGCCAAGTCGCCGGGCAGTGACACCTCGAGCCTGCGGCCGCCCACCTCGACGACGACCGTCTGGCGCGGGATGGTGTCGGACTCCTCGAGCGGATCACCGCCGGTGAAGGGCTCGATCTGGTTGTCCCACTCGGTCTCGATCCAGCGGGTGTGCACCGTGAACCCGGTGTCGTCGCCGATGAACGCCGGGTCGGAGACGACCGCCCGGTGGAACGGGATGACCGTGGCCAGGCCTTCGACGGTGAACTCGTCGAGCGCCCTTCGGGACCGCTCCAGCGCCTCCTCGCGGGTGGCGCCCGTGACGATCAGCTTGGCCAGCATCGAGTCGAACTGGCCGCCGATCACCGATCCGGTCTCCACGCCGGAGTCCAGCCGCACACCGGGGCCGGTCGGCGGGTCGAACTTGCTGACAGGGCCGGGGGCGGGCAGGAAGCCGCGACCCGCGTCCTCGCCGTTGATGCGGAACTCGATCGAGTGGCCGCGCGGTGTCGGATCCTCGGTGATGTCGAGCGCTTCGCCGTTGGCGATGCGGAACTGCTGGCGCACCAGGTCGATGCCCGAGGTCTCCTCGGTGACCGGGTGCTCCACCTGCAGTCGCGTGTTGACCTCGAGGAACGAGATCAGCCCGTCCTGGCCGACCAGGTACTCGACGGTGCCTGCGCCGTAGTAGTGGGCTTCCTTGCAGATGCGCTTGGCGGACTCGTGGATCTCCTTGCGCTGCGCGTCGGTCAGGAACGGGGCCGGAGCCTCCTCGACCAGCTTCTGGAACCGGCGCTGCAGTGAGCAGTCGCGGGTGCCCGCGACGACGACGTTGCCGTGCTGGTCGGCGATCACCTGGGCCTCGACGTGGCGAGGCTTGTCCAGATAGCGCTCGACGAAGCACTCGCCGCGGCCGAACGCCGCGACGGCCTCGCGGGTGGCCGACTCGAACAGTTCTGGGATCTCCTCGATGGTGCGGGCCACCTTCATGCCGCGACCGCCGCCGCCGAACGCTGCCTTGATCGCGACCGGCACGCCGTACTCCTCGGCGAACGCGACGACCTCGTCGGCGTCCTTGACAGGATCCGGGGTGCCGGGAACCAGCGGCGCCTGCGCGCGGGCCGCGATGTGACGCGCGGTGACCTTGTCGCCGAGATCGCGGATGGACTGCGGGCTCGGGCCGATCCAGATCAGATCCGCGTCGATGACCGCCTGCGCGAAATCCGCGTTCTCCGAAAGGAATCCGTAGCCCGGATGGATCGCGTTGGCACCCGATTTGGCTGCTGCGTCGAGCAGCTTGCCGAAGTCGAGGTAGGACTCCGCGGAGGTCTGGCCGCCGAGCGCGAACGCCTCGTCGGCGAGCCGGACGTGTGGCGCGTCGGCGTCGGGTTCGGCATACACGGCCACGCTCGGAAGCCCGGCGTCCCTGGCCGCGCGGATCACCCGGACGGCGATCTCACCGCGATTGGCTACCAGCACTTTCTGGATGCGTGAGCTGGCGTGACTGGGCACTGCGCCTCCTGATCGGCAGATATCTAAGAATCGTCTTTAAGAATGTATCCCGCGCAGTTTAAGCGTCCACGCTGTGCCAACCCCAATTGACCCTAGGTAGCCGCACGAGTGTATGGGCTATGCACTCCGAGACGCGTGATTCCGTACATAGCCCATACAGTCGACGCGCCGAGGCCATAGGCCTGGTGTCAGCGCAGGTGCTTTTTGATCCTTGCCAGCATCGCCGACATGCCGCGCAGCCGCAGTGGGCTGATCAACGCGGCAAGCCCAAGGTCGGTGTAGAAGTCGTCGGGCACGGCGAGGATGTCATCGGCGGACTGGTTGTCGAGACCCTGGGCGAGGATGGACGCGAACCCTCGCGTCGTCGGCGCCTCAGGCGGTGCGCTGAAGTACAGCCGCACCTGGTCGCGGTCCTCGGCGTCGACGTGCAGGAACAGCGGCGACTGGCATTCGGGCACCGGCTCCATCGCCGCCTCCTCGAGGTCGGCGGGCAGCGGAGGCAACTCGCCCGCGAACTCCAGTAGCAGCTGCAGTTTGTCCTGCCCCTGGACCTCTTGGAAATCCGACACCACTTCGGCCAGTGGCGCTGGCATGGTCATGGCGCTTCGCCGGGCTCTTCCCCAACAGCGACCGGGACGCGCACGGCGTTGCCCCACTCGGTCCACGAACCGTCGTAGTTGCGCACCCCGGGAAGGCCGAGCAGATGGGTCAGCACGAACCAGGTGTGGCTGGACCGCTCGCCGATGCGGCAGTACACGACGGTCTTGTCGTCGGCGGTCAGGAAGCCGTACAGCTCTTCGAGTTCTGGACGGCTGCGGAACCGGCCGCTGTCCTGTGCGGCCTTGCCCCACGGAATCGAGCGGGCGGTGGGAATGTGGCCGCCGCGCAGCGCGCCTTCCTCGGGGTAGTCCGGCATGTGCGTGCGCTCGCCGGTGTACTCCTGCGGGGAGCGCACGTCGATCAGCGGCTGCTCGCCGAGAATGCCGAGCACGTCGTCCTTGAAGGCCCGGATCGGGGCGTCGTCGCGGTCGACGACCGGGTAGCCGGTCGTGTGCTTGTTGGGCACGTCGAGCGTGGTGTCGCGGCCATCGGAGATCCACAGGTCGCGGCCGCCGTCGAGCAGTCGCACGTCGGGGTGGCCGAAGAGGGTGAACACCCACAGCGCGTAAGCCGCCCACCAGTTGCTCTTGTCGCCGTAGATCACCACGGTGTCGTCGCGGGAGATGCCCTTGCGGTTCATCAGCTCCGCGAACTGCTCACCGTCGATGTAGTCGCGGACGTGCGGGTCGTTGAGGTCGGTGTGCCAGTCGATCTTCACCGCGCCGGGAATGTGGCCGGTGTCGTAGAGCAGCACGTCTTCGTCGGACTCGACGACGGCCAGCCCTGGCCTGCCCAGGTTGCCCGAAAGCCAGTCGGAGGTGACCAGCCGTTCCGGGTGAGCGTAGGAGGCGAGAGCGGGATCGGGGTCTGGGGGAAGCGCCACACCACGAGCCTACAGCGGGTTCGCAGCCCAAAGTTCGCCGATGGACAGCCCTACGCGGGCGAACAATTCACGCATCGTCGGCAGCGAAAGGCCGATCACATTGGACGGATCGCCGTCGATGCCGTCGACGAACCACCCGCCCAGCCCGTCGATCGTGAAGGCGCCCGCCACCCGCAGCGACTCGCCGCTGGCCAGGTACGCCGTCAGCTCCTCGTCCGTCGGCCTGGCGAATCTGACTGTGGTGCTACCGAACTCGACCTCGTGGTGCGTTACGGAGCCGTCGCGCAGCCGGATCACACAGTGGCCGGTGTACAGCACGCCGGAGCGCCCGCACATGGAGTCCCACTGCCTGCGCGCCTCGGCGACGGAATCGGGCTTGCCCCGCAGCGCACCGTCGATGAACAGCATCGAATCACAGGCGATGACAACACAATCCGCCGTCAGCGCCGGGTCGAGGTTCGCGAGGACCTGCTCGGCCTTGGCGGCTGCAAGGGCGTTGGCGACGTCACCTGGCGCAGCGTCGGGTCCCTGCGCGTCGACCACAGATTCCTCGTCGACGCCCGAAACAACGATCGCGGGGTCAATTCCGGCTTGGCGCAACACCGTTCGCCTGCCCGGTGAGGCGGACGCGAGCACCACGCGCGTCATCGGCGCATGTGCGTCCGCTCAACCAGCGTCACCAGCTGCCAGCTGATGGGCGAGAAGCGCAGCTTGTCGACCGGATGCCCCCACAGGTTGAGTTCCTGCGGGCCCGGCTCGACCCGGCCTCCTGTGGCCGCGCTCAGCACCGCGACCAGCGCGGCGAGTTCAGCCACGGTGGGCTCACCCTTGACGACCTTGATCTCGTCGACCGCCTGCGTCGGCGGCTCGTCGATCGTCATCGCCCGTGGGTCGCTGACCTCGGTGATGTGGGTTTCGTCGTGGCTCACAGCGGGATGTTCCCGTGCTTCTTGGGCGGCGTCTGGGTGATCTTTCGCTCCAGCAGCCGCAGTGCGGTGGCGACGTAGCCGCGGGTGTGCGACGGCGGGATGACCGCGTCGACGTAGCCGCGCTCGGCCGCGATGTAGGGGTTGACGAGGGTGTCCTCGTAATCCTGCTGCAGCTCCAGCCGCAGCGCGTCGACGTCCTTGCCTTCCTTGGCGGCCTCCTTGAGCTGCCCCCGGTAGACGAAGCCGACCGCGCCGGACGCACCCATCACGGCGATCTGGGCCGTCGGCCACGCGACGTTGACGTCGGCGCCCATCTCCTTGGAACCCATGACGCAGTACGCGCCGCCGTAGGCCTTGCGGGTGATCACGGTGATCTTGGCTACGGTGGCCTCGCCGTAGGCGTACAGCAGCTTGGCGCCGCGCCGGATGATGCCGTTGTACTCCTGGTCGGTGCCTGGCAAAAAGCCCGGCACGTCGACCAGCATGACGATCGGGATGTTGAAGCAGTCGCAGGTCCTGATGAACCGGGCGGCCTTCTCCGAGGCGTTGATGTCCAGGCAGCCGGCGAACTGGGTGGGCTGGTTGGCCACGATGCCGACCGGGCGGCCGTCGACGCGGCCGAAGCCGACGAGGATGTTCGTCGCGTAGCCCTGTTGCACCTCGAGGAACTCGTCGTCGTCGAGGATGCGGGTGATGACCTCGTGCATGTCATACGGCTGGTTCGGCGAGTCCGGGATCAGCGTGTCCAGCTCCAGGTCCTCCTCGTTGAGGGTGTCCTCGATGGCGCCCTCTGGCACCTCGGCCGGATATCGCGGCGGATCGGAGTGGTTGTTGCTTGGCAGGTAGGACAGCAGGTCGCGGACGTAGTCGAAGGCGTCCTGCTCGCCGGAGGCGACGTAGTGCGCGAGGCCCGACTTGGCCATGTGGGTGTGCGCGCCGCCGAGCTCCTCCATCGTCACCTCTTCGCCGGTGACGGTCTTGATGACGTCCGGCCCGGTGATGAACATCTGGCTGGTCTGGTCGACCATCACGACGAAGTCGGTCAGCGCGGGGGAGTACACGTGGCCACCCGCCGCGGCGCCCATGATCAGCGAGATCTGCGGGATGACGCCCGATGCCTTGATGTTGTTGTGGAAGATGTTGCTGTACAAGCCAAGTGAGACGACGCCCTCTTGGATCCGCGCGCCCGCGCCGTCGTTGATGCCGATCAGCGGGCGGCCGGTCTTCAGCGCCAGCTCCTGCACCTTGACGATCTTCTCGCCGTACACCTCGCCGAGGCTGCCGCCGAACACCGTCGCGTCCTGGCTGAAGATGCAGACGTCGCGGCCGTCGATGGTGCCGTAGCCGGTCACCACGCCGTCACCGAGCGGGCGGTTCTCGGCCAGCCCGAAGTTGACGCTGCGGTGCCGGGCCAGTGCGTCGAGCTCGACGAAGGAGTCCTCGTCGAGCAGGGCCAGGATGCGCTCGCGGGCGGTCAGCTTGCCCTTGGCGTGCACCTTCTCGACCGCCTGCTCGCCGACCGGGTGCAGCGTCTCTTCGGCCCGCTTGCGCAGATCGGCCAGTTTGCCCGCCGTGGTGTGGATGTCCGGCTGATGGTCGGCGGATGGCTCGGCCGTGTGGTCTGAGGTGTCCTTGGTACTGCTCGTCATGGTCGTCGATGCTATCGACATACGCTGGTCCGATGAAAAGCGGACCGTGGCGGCGCATCGATGTTGTCACCGAGACCGGGTCCACCAACGCCGACCTGTTGGCGCGGGCCGCCGCAGGTGAGGACGTCGACGGCGCGGTGCTGATCGCCGAATCGCAGACCTCCGGCCGCGGCAGGAACGGCAGAACCTGGTCGACGCCGCCGCGGTCGCAGGTCGCTCTTTCGGTCGGCGTCGCGGTCGGCGCGCTGCCCAGCGAGACGTGGGGCTGGCTGCCGCTGCTCACCGGCGTCGCGGTGGTGGACGCGGTCGCCGAGGTGGCGGGCGTCGAGGCGGGGCTGAAGTGGCCCAATGACGTACTCGTCGGCACGGGGAAGCTCGCGGGCATCCTCGCCGAGGTGGCCGCACCGGAGCCGGTCGTGGTCGTCGGGCTGGGCCTCAACGTCACCGAGGCACCGGATCCCGTCGCCACGTCGCTGTCGATGCTCGGCGCCACCGTCGACCGCGAAGACGTCGCCGAGGCGGTCCTGAGGCATCTGGCGGCCAGGATCGCCGCCTGGCGCAGCGCAGGGGGCGCCGACGCCGCACTGGCCGCCGACTACCGCTCGCGCAGCGTGACGATCGGCAACCGGGTGCGGGCCGGCCTGCCCGGCGGCCGCGTCGTCGAGGGCGTTGCCGTCGACGTCGATGATCTCGGCAGGCTGCGCATCGACACCGGCGACGAGGTGTCGACGGTGTCGGCGGGCGATATCACGCATTTGCGGCCGGTCAAGCCATAGAGTCTCGATCGTGGGTTATCCGGATAACGTGCTGGCCGCCGACGAGAAGGTGGTGCTGCACCGCCACCCGCACTGGAAGCGGCTCATCGGCCCGGTGCTGGCGCTGGTCATCGGCACGGCCGTCGCCGCATTCGCCGCCGCCGTCGTCGACAAGCAGGACTGGGGGACCGCGAAGACGGTCGTTCAGCTGGTGATCCTCGCCGTGTGGCTGCTGATCGTCGGTTGGCTGACCGTGTGGCCGTTCCTGACCTGGCTGACGACGCACTTCGTCATCACCGACCGGCGGGTGATGTTCCGGCACGGTTTGCTCACGCGTACCGGCATCGACATCCCGCTGGCGCGGATCAACAGTGTGGAGTTCCGGCACGGCCTGATCGACCGGATGGTGCGCACCGGCACGCTGATCATCGAGTCGGCGTCACAGGACCCGTTGGAGTTCAACGACATTCCGCAAGTGGAGCGCGTCCACTCGCTGCTGTATCACGAAGTCTTCGACACACTCGGTGGTGAGGAGTCCGACAGCCGGTCTTCCGGCAGGCGCTGACGACGCAGCGGGGTGACGTTCGACGCATCGTGCTCGTGATGCTCGTGCACTTCTTCCAACGCCTCGGCGATGCCGCCGGTGGTGAAGGTGGACTCGATGGCTTTGTCCGGCTCGCGGCCGAACTCGTCGGGGAAGACCCAGCGCCGGAATGCCCAGAACCGGAACGCCATCTGCAGCAGGTTGCCGATGATATAGGCGGAGATGAAGTCGGCGATGTTCTCGGTCATCAGAGAGACGTCGGGGACGCGCAGCATGAGCACGTAGCTGGAGAACCACAGCGGGGCCATCGAGAGCAACACGCCGACCGCGCTGACGCCGAAGAACAGCAGCGCCTCGTGGTGGCGCTCGCGACCGCCACGGTTCTGGAAGCTCCATTCGCGATTCAGAATGTAGGACGCGATCACCGCGACGACGCCCGCGATGATCTTCGCGGTGACAGGCTTGGGCTCAAGCACCGTCAGCTTCAGCGTGTAGAAGATCGCCGAGTCGATGACGAATGTGGTCGCGCCGACTATGGCGAACTTGATGAGCTCATGGTGCCGTTCGAAGTACGGCCGGATCGGGCTTGGCAGCCGTGCGATCGTGGCGTCGGTGAAGGACACGACAACGGAGTCTACGGAAACATCGCACGCTACGCGCACCCGTGCAGGTCAACGCCTCGCACGCCATGACACCATGATCACTGTGGTGACACCCAAAGTGACCATGATCGGCGGCGGACAGCTGGCCAGGATGACCCACCAGTCCGCTATCGCCCTCGGTCAGACGCTGCGTGTGTTGGCCGTCACACCGGATGATCCTGCGGCACAGGTGACGCCGGACGTGGTGATCGGCTCGCACACCGATCTCGACGCGCTTCGTCGCGCGGCGGAAGGCTCCCAAGCTTTCACCTTCGACCACGAGCACGTGCCGATCGAATTCCTGGAGAAGCTGGTCGCCGAGGGCGTCAACGTCGCCCCGCCGCCGGAGGCGCTGATCCACGCCCAGGACAAGTTGGTGATGCGCAGGCGGCTGGAGGCCATCGGGGCGCCGATTCCGCGCTACGCCGAGGTGACCGACGTCGCTGCGCTGGAGGCGTTCGCCCCCGGCGAGCCGATCGTGCTCAAGACCGTCCGCGGCGGTTACGACGGCCGCGGCGTGCTGCTGGCCCGCGATCTCGACGAGGCGCGGGACTTCGCGGCGCGCAACCTCGCCGAGGGCATTCCGGTTCTTGTCGAGGAGCGCGTGGCGATGCGGCGGGAGCTGGCCGCGCTGGTGGCCCGCTCGCCGTTCGGGCAGGGCGCGGCATGGCCGGTCGTGGAGACGGTCCAGCGCGACGGGATCTGCGTCGAGGTGATCGCACCCGCGCCGGATCTCGACGACGAGACCGCTAGCGCGGCAGGGCAACTGGCGCTGCGGCTGGCCGCCGAGCTGGGCGTGGTCGGGCTGCTTGCCGTTGAGCTGTTCGAGACCGTCGATGGCGCGTTGATGGTCAACGAGCTGGCGATGCGACCGCACAACTCCGGTCACTGGACGATGGACGGCGCCCGAACGAGCCAGTTCGAGCAGCACCTGCGCGCGGTGCTGGACTACCCGCTCGGCGACACCGGTCTGCTCGCACCGGCGACGGTGATGGCCAATGTGCTTGGCGCAGCTGAGAAGCCCGCCATGGGCATGGACGAGCGGCTGCACCATCTGTTCGGCAGGATCCCCGACGCGAAGGTGCACCTGTACGGCAAGGAGGAGCGCCCTGGCCGCAAGATCGGCCACGTGAACGTCGTCGGCGAAGACGTGCCGAAATTGCGTGAACGGGCCGGGCGGGCTGCACACTGGTTGTCGCACGCGCAGTGGACCGACGGATGGGACGGAAATGGCTGACGCCGCTCGGGTCGGGCTGATCATGGGCAGCGACAGCGACTGGCCGGTGATGGAGGCCGCCGCGCATGCCTTGGCGGAGTTCGACATTCCGTTCGAGGTGGGTGTGGTGTCGGCGCATCGCACGCCCGAGCGCATGCTCGACTACGCGCGCACGGCGGCCGACCGCGGCATCGAGGTGATCATCGCGGGCGCGGGCGGCGCGGCGCACCTGCCGGGGATGGTCGCGTCGGCGACCCCACTTCCTGTGATCGGCGTCCCGGTTCCGCTGGCCAAGCTCGACGGCCTCGACTCGCTGCTGTCGATCGTGCAGATGCCTGCGGGTGTCCCGGTCGCGACGGTGTCCATCGGCGGTGCCCGCAATGCCGGGCTGCTTGCGGTGCGCATCCTCGGCGCAACGGACGCCCAGCTGCGCAAGCGCGTGGAGGCGTTCCAGGAGCAACTCGGGGCATCGGTGCTCGACAAGGACGCCGCCCTGCGGGACCGTGTGCTTGGGGGCGACGGTAAAGTTACTGGCGAGTAGCAAGGAGTTCTCATGGCTGGTAACCCTGATTTCGATGTGTTCAAGCTGCCGGAGGAGCACGACGAGCTGCGTGCCGTGCTGCGCGATCTGTGCGAGAAGCAGATCGAGCCGCACGCCGCGGATGTCGACGAGAAACCGCGCTTTCCCGACGAGGCACTCAAGGCCCTCAACGAGTCCGGGTTCTCGGCGGTGCACGTTCCCGAGGAATATGGCGGGCAGGGCGCCGACTCGGTCGCGACGTGCATCGTGATCGAAGAGGTCGCGCGCGTGTGCGCGACGTCCTCGTTGATCCCGGCGGTCAACAAGCTCGGCACGATGGGGCTGATCCTGTCCGGTTCCGATGAGCTCAAGAAGCATGTGCTCCCGTCGATCGCCTCGGGCGAGGCGATGGCGTCGTATGCGCTCTCCGAGCGTGAAGCCGGCAGCGATGCCGCGGCGATGCGGACCCGCGCCCGTGAGGACGGCGACTCCTGGATCCTCAACGGCACCAAGGCCTGGATCACCAACGGCGGCAAGTCGAGCTGGTACACGGTGATGGCGTCCAGCGACCCGGACAAGGGCGCCAACGGCATCTCGGCCTTCATGGTGCACAAGGACGACGAGGGCTTCACGGTCGGGCCGAAGGAACGCAAGCTCGGCATCAAGGGATCGCCGACGACGGAGCTGTACTTCGAGAACTGCCGGATCCCTGGCGATCGGATCATCGGCGAGCCCGGCACCGGCTTCAAGACCGCGCTGCGCACGCTCGACCACACCCGCCCGACGATCGGCGCGCAGGCCGTCGGCATCGCTCAGGGCGCGCTGGACGCGGCGATCGCCTACACCAAGGACCGCAAGCAGTTCGGCAAGTCGATCAGCCACTTCCAGGGTGTGCAGTTCATGCTGGCCGACATGGCGATGAAGGTCGAGGCGGCGCGCCTGATGGTGTACTCCGCCGCGGCGCGTGCCGAACGCGGCGAGCCCGCACTGGGATTCATCTCGTCGGCGTCGAAATGCTTCGCCTCCGACGTGGCGATGGAGGTCACCACCGACGCCGTGCAGCTCTTCGGCGGTGCCGGCTACACCCAGGATTTCCCGGTGGAGCGGATGATGCGCGATGCCAAGATCACCCAGATCTACGAGGGCACCAACCAGATTCAGCGCATGGTGATGTCGCGCGCTCTGCTGAAGTAGCGCATCAGCTTTCGTAGAAGATCCAGCCCGCCATGCCGCCTTCGAGGTGGTATGTGTTGTGGCAGTGGGTGATCCACTTGCCGGGGTTGTCGGTGTCGAAGTCCACTTCGACGGTCTGCTTCGGCGGCACCAGGACCGTGTCCTTTCGCGCCCGCGGCCCGTCGCGACCGACCACCTGAAACGTGTGCCCGTGCAGGTGGATCGGGTGGAACATCATGGACTCGTTGATCATTCGCATCCGCACCCGCTGGTCGCGCTTGACGCCGATGCCGTCCTTCGCCGGGTCGTATAGCCTGCCGTTGAACGGCCACGTGTAGCCCGGCCTCGGTCCGCTCAACCTCGCCTCGATCACCTGGTCGGGCGTGCGCGCGGGCAGCGTCACCTCCGGTGTCGGCGACAGGCTCGCGGTGTCCAGCACCACCTCCTTGCGGACGGCGTCGACGAACTCGTCCACCTTCACCGCGCTCGGCGCACCGCCGACCCGGATGTTCAGCTGGGCATGGCCCTTCTTGCCCTCGGGCACGGCGACCACGGGCACCGACCCGTTGACGGTGACGATGGCGTCGACGCGCTCGCCCATCCCGAGGATGACGGACTTCGCGACCACCGGCACCACCGGATAGCCGTCGGTGGCGATGACGAACAGGTCGGTTTCGGGCACGGCGACGCGGAATGCGCTGTCCGATCCGGCGTTGATGACCCGCAGCCGGATACGTTGTCCGGCACGGTAATCCCGCGTCTGCGGGTCGGTCGGTACGCGGCCGTTGATGACGAAGTACGGGTAGGTGACGTCGCCGCCGTCGGCGCCCAGCGGTGTCGTCGGGCTCACGCCGGGGCCGCCGGGCTCCATCGGCTTCATCCCTTTTTTGCGCAGGTTCTCCAGCACCTGGTCCGGGTTGGTTCCAGTGCCGTCGATCCAGTCGTCGAGCACCAGCACCAGTTCCTCGTCGTAGTCCGCGGTCTCATCCGGGTCCTCGATGATCAACGGGCCGTACAGGCCTCGGTCCAACTGTGCGCCGACATGCGAGTGATACCAGTAGGTTCCGGCGTCGGGGACCGTGAACTCGTAGGTGAAGTTCCCACCCGCCGGGATCGGCGACTGCGTCAACGGCGGAACGCCGTCCATGTCGTTGACGATCGCCAGCCCGTGCCAGTGAACGCTGGTGTCGGTGGGCAGCTTGTTCGACACCGCGACGCGCAGCGTTTCGCCCTTGCCGATGCGGATCTCTCTGCCGGGGACCTGGCTGTTGTACGCCCAGGTGCGCAGCTTGACGCCGCCGAGGTCGACGTCGGCCTCGGCGGGCTCGAACGTCAGGTCGACGGCGGGTGGCGCCGGCTGCTGTTCAATCGATCGCGATGAGCAGCCCGCCGCCACCCCCGCGGCCGCCGTCAGCAGCATGAACTGTCGTCTGTCGAGCATCGCTAAAGCGTGGCACTTGCCGCCGCACAATTCCGCGAGTCTGCTGACAGATCGCGAATTTCGCCGAATCGCGATCTGTCAGCAGGCTCGGTGCTAGCCCCGGGTGACCTTCTCCGTCTGTCGGCGACGATCCTGTGCTGACGGATCCGGATTCGCAACCAACACCAGCGAAGCGCCTGCGGCGAGCACCGCCAGGAAGTTTGCGATCAGTTCGTCGGGGGTGTCCCATCGCGCGGTCGACAGCACCCTGTCGTCGGCGGTGAATCCTTGCGAGGCGGCGGAATCGCTGGCTGCGGCGAGGAGTTCGGCCCCCGACCGGCCGCCCAGCGCCTGCCCGGGCTGACGTTCGGGGGTGACCTGATCTCCGTGCACGCGCACCGCTGTCGCGTAGTCGGTGACCCCGACCGGCAGATCGGCCACGGGCTTGCCGAAGGGATCCAAACTCAGGACGGCGATCTCGCCGGGCCCGACCGCGGCCTCGGCGTCGGCGAATCGGTCCGCGGTGCACAGGGCGACGTCGGCCTCGCCGGACCCGAGGACGACCTCGGACCCGATGTACCAGATGCCGAGCAGCACCGCTGCGGTCTGCCAGTGTGCGGGCAGCAGCACGGCGATCCTGCTGCCAGGTCCCGCGCCGAGTTCGTCGCGAAGCAGGTTGGCCGTCTTGGCCGCCCAGTTGAGCAGCGTGACCGTCGAGAGCTCGATCCGCTCGCCGGACGCGTCGTCGTAGTAGGTGATGCGGGGGCCGACCGGATCGCGGCTGAGCAACGGGTCCAGCAGGGCGGCACTGAAATTCGTCAATTCACGCAGTCCGGGTTGTCCGAACCCGCGGTGATGATCGGCGACGGCGGGGGAGCGCCATCGGTCGAGTCGGTGGCCGCCGGGTCGACCGTCGCCAGCGTCGGGTCGATGCCGTCAAGGCCGGAGCCAGGGCCGGTGTAGTCGTTACCCAGCACCACCCGCACCGTTCCCGCAGGCACTGACGGATCGGCGGCGATCGGCAGCCCGCCCAGGTCCTTGGAAACCGCTTGTGCGCCAAGGTCATCGACCGTGTTGGCGAACACCTGGCTGGTCTCGAGAACACCTTCGTCGTGGTTACCGACCGGCCCGGGGGCGAACCCGTTGTTGGTCAGAGCCGCCGACACCGCGGCGGCAAGGCCGTTGATGTCGGTGGCGTTCACCACCTCTGCCGCGGTCTTGCTCGGCGTGTACGCGAGTTCCTCGGTCTTGCCTTGGTCCTGCTCCTGCAACAGGCTGTCGACCCACTCGTGCACCTGGTTGGGGTCGACCCGCACGACGCTCTGCATCCCGTCGTCGCTCCAGCCGTTCTCGTCGAGCACCGGGATCGTCGCGAACGCAACGTTGCCCGCCGCCAGCTTCTGCAGCTGCTCGGCGAACTGCATGACGTCCCAGCCGTCGGACAGCACGACCGACCGCTGCACGGCCTCCTGAAGTCGGTTCAGGGTGGCAGGGCTCGACAGCGTCTTGCCCGAGATGACCTGGTGGGCAAGGGAAGCCATCACGACCTGCTGACGCACCACCCGGTCGAGGTCACCGCGAGGCAGGTCGTGGCGCTGGCGCACGAAGCTCAATGCCTGCGGACCGTCCAGCTTCTGCCAGCCGGCGGCGAAGTCGGCACCCGAAAGAGGTTCGTACACAGCGTCTTTCAGGCAGACGTTGACGCCGCCTAAGGCGTCGGTGATCAGCGCGAAGCCGAGCAGGCCGATCTCGGCGTAGTGGTCGACGGTGACGCCGGTCAGGTTGGCGACGGTCTTGATGAGCGCCTCGCGGCCCGCTTCGGTGGCCTCGGGCTCGGCCACCGACGGGTCGACACCTTGCTCCTCGACCAGCTGCTTCAACTTCTCGAGGTGCACCGACCCGTACACGCCGTTGATCTTCATCTTGCCGATGCCCGGCGCGTCGACGTAGGAGTCGCGCGGGATCGAGATCGCGGTGGCCGACTTCCCGTTGTTGGGGATGCGGACCAGGATGATCGTGTCGGTGTTGGTGGCCTCGTCGTCGCCTGCCCGCAGCGTGGCCAGTTCCTCCTGCGAGAGCGGGTTGCCGTGCGCGTCGGTGCGGCTGTCCATCCCGACGAGCAGGATGTCGATCGCGCCGTCTTCGCCGCCGCCGCCGAGCGCGTCGGGCGAGATGTGGTTGATGCCGGACTCGAAGGACCGGATCTTGCTCCACGCCACACCCGTGCCGATCACGATGGTCGCCGCAAGCATGACGGCAACGATCCGGATGAGGCGGGAGGGCATCAGCCCAGGTTACTTCGGTTAGGGGCGCAGACCCGGTAGCCGCTGCCCGGCGTGCCAGACTCGGCTGGTGGGCAATCGGATCGTGATCACGGGCGCGGGTGGGCAGGTTGGGGGCTTTCTGGCCGGCGAGGCCGGCAGGCGGGGGCTCGACGTACTGGCCCTGACTTCGGCGGAGTGGGACATCACCGACGCCGACGCGGCGGAGCGTTTCGTTGTGCCCGGCGACGTCGTGGTCAACTGCGCGGCCTACACCGCTGTGGACGCCGCCGAGGGCGACCCCGAGCGCGCCAACGCCGTGAACGCGCTCGGCCCGGGAAACGTGGCGCGGGCCTGTGCGGTGGCGGGCGCGCGGATGATCCACATCTCGACCGACTACGTGTTCAGCGGCTCGTTCGACGGTGCGCCCCGGCCCTATGACGTCGATGACGCCACCGGGCCGTTGAGCGTCTACGGCAAGACGAAGCTGGCCGGTGAGCGGGCGGTGCACGCCGCGCTTCCGGATGCTCACGTGGTGCGGACGGCGTGGGTCTACACCGGCGTCGGGTCCGACTTCGTCGGCACCATGCGCAGGCTGGCGGCGGGTGAGGAACCCGTCAGCGTGGTCGTCGACCAGATCGGATCGCCCACCTACGTCGCCGACCTCGTCTCGGCGCTGCTGGAGATCGCCGAGCGACCGAAGACGCCGCCGCTGCTGCACATCGCCAACGAGGGCGCGGCCAGCAGGTTCGAGCAGGCGCGGGCGGTGTTCGAAGGGGTCGGGGCCGATCCCGAACGGGTGCACCCGGTGTCGAGCGAGGACGCGCCGCGGCCCGCCGCACGCCCTCCGTACTCCGCGCTGTCCGGCCGCGCCGCGACGGCGGCGGGCCTGGCGCCCCTGCGGCCGTGGCGTGAGGCGTTGGCCGAGGCGATCAGAAATTGACCGTCCCGCTACCCTCGACGCCGTGGGTGGCGAGTCAGTAGCCGTCGCGTGAGCGATGAGTTGGTAGTGGTGACGGTGACGTATTCACCGGGACCCCACCTCGGTCGGTTCCTCGCCACGCTGTCGCACGCCACCGAGCGGCCGGTGACGGTGATCATGGCCGACAACGGGTCGACCGACGGCAGCCCCGAGGAGGCCCTCGAGCGGTTTCCCAATACCCGGCTGCTGCGCACCGGCGGGAACCTGGGCTATGGCACGGCGGTGAACCGCGCCGTCGCCGAACTCCGCAAGGGTTCTGCGAACCTCGACCTGTTCGTCGTCGCCAACCCCGACGTGCAATGGGGCCCCGGCAGCATCGACGCGCTGCTGGCGGCGGCCGACCGCTGGCCAAGGGCCGCCTCGCTCGGCCCGCTGATCCGCGACCCGGACGGCTCGGTATACCCGTCGGCGCGGCACCTACCCAGCATCGTTCGCGGCGGCATGCACGCCGTGATCGGTCCGCTGTGGCGATCCAACCCGTGGACGGCCGCATACCGGCAGGACCGACTCGTGCCCAGCGAACGTCCGGTCGGCTGGCTGTCGGGATCCTGCCTGTTGCTGCGCGGCGCTGCCTTCGACGAGGTCGGCGGCTTCGACGAGCGCTACTTCATGTATATGGAAGACGTCGACCTGGGAGATCGGCTGGCCGCGGCGGGGTGGCAGAACGTATACGTCCCGTCGGCGGAGGTTTTGCACGACAAGGGCCACTCCACCGGCCGCGACCCCGCCCGCAACTTGGCCGCACATCACAAGAGCACTTACACTTTCTTGTCTGATCGGCACAACAAGCGGTGGCAGGCGCCGCTGAGGTGGACGATGAGAGGCGCGCTCGAGGTGCGCTCGCGACTGGTGGTCAGAAGCAGTCGACGGAAGGCGAAGGGACGGCACTAGCTTGGCGGATTCCATCAACCCCGCGGAGGTGGACGCCGTCATCCTGGTCGGCGGGCAGGGCACCCGGCTGCGGCCGCTGACCCTGTCGGCGCCCAAGCCGATGCTGCCCACCGCCGGGCTGCCGTTCCTGACCCATCTGCTGTCCCGGATCGCCGCGGCCGGAATCGAGCACGTCGTGCTCGGCACCTCCTACAAGGCGGCCGTATTCGAGTCGGAGTTCGGCGACGGCTCCAAGCTCGGCCTGCAGATCGAGTACGTCGTCGAAGACGAACCGCTTGGCACCGGCGGCGGAATCGCCAACGTCGCGCACAAACTGCGGTACGACACCGCGATGGTCTTCAACGGTGACGTGCTGTCGGGCGCCGACCTCGGCGCACTGCTCGCCAGCCATCAGGACCACGGTGCCGATGTCACCCTGCATCTGGTACGCGTCGGCGACCCTCGGGCGTTCGGCTGCGTGCCGACCGATGCCGACGGGGTGGTCACCGCGTTCCTGGAGAAGACAGAGGATCCGCCGACCGACCAGATCAATGCGGGCTGTTACGTGTTCAAGCGCGAGGTGATCGACCGCCTGCCGAAGGGCCGGGCGCTGTCGGTGGAGCGCGAGGTCTTCCCGCAGCTGCTGGCCGACGGTTTCAAGGTGTGCGGGTACGTCGACGCCACGTATTGGCGCGACATGGGCACGCCGGACGACTTCGTGCGCGGCTCGTCTGACCTCGTCCGCGGCATCGCTCCGTCGCCCGCGCTGCACGGGCACCGGGGCGAGTCGCTGGTGCACGACGGCGCCGCGGTGGCTCCCGGCGCGCTGCTGATCGGCGGCACCGTCGTCGGTAGGGGCGCCGAAATCGGTCCTGGCGCGCGGCTGGACGGGGCGGTGATCTTCGACGGGGTGCGCATCGAGGCGGGTTCGGTGATCGAGCGCTCGATCATCGGGTTCGGTGCCCGCATCGGACCGCGCGCGTTGATCCGCGACGGTGTGATCGGCGACGGTGCCGACATCGGTGCGCGCTGTGAGCTTTTACGCGGTGCCCGAGTGTGGCCCGGGGTGGCCATCCCCGACGGCGGCATCCGCTACTCGAGCGACGTCTGAATCATGCGGGGCACATCGAAACCCCACGAGTATCACTAGTCTCGAGCCTTCGGCGGGTCGCTCTTGCGAGGTGTCCTCAAATGATGACGCTTCAGAAAAGAGACATGCCGACGACGAGTTATCTGTGTGACGGTTGATGCTTGCGTCGACAGTCTGCTGCGTCGGCGGTCAGCGACCGCGGATCCGGCGACGTGAGGCCGCGGCCGCCAGCTGCGTGAGGCCGAAGTCGGTGTCGTCGGGCAGCGTGTCGAGCGGCCACCAGCGCAGGTCCAAAGACTCGTCGCTGCACACGATTTCGGCGTGGGCAGGAGCGTGGGCGACGAACTGCAGATCGAGGTGACGGGTCGGCACGCCGAGCGAGCAGACCACCGGGTGCACATGCAGGGCCGCGATGTCGCGGTCGATTGTCAGTCCTGCGATCCCGGATTCCTCGGACGCTTCCCGCAAGGCCGCGGTGACGATGTCGGGGTCGCCGTCCTCGCAATGGCCGCCGAGCTGCAGCCAGCGGCCGAACCGCGGATGCAGCGTCAGCAGGGCCTGTGTTCCGGTGTGGTCGAGCACCAGCGCGGAGGCGGTGATGTGGCCAGGCACGCACTCCCTCTTGCACGCTTCCTCGCGGGCGAGCACGAACGACAGCACGGCATGCCGCAGACTGTCCTGCGCGGGATCGGGCGCCGTCCACGACGTCAGCGCCTCGATCGTGGACTCGCGCAGTTTCACTTGCGCACCAGCAGGCCCTCGGTCGAGGCAGGCTCGCGTGGTCCTGACGGCTCGGCCGGGTAGCCGATCGCGATGGCGCCCATCGGTTCCCAATCGACGGGCAGGTCGAGCTCCGACCGCACCAGTTCCGGAGCGAAGATCGTCGAGCCGATCCAGCAGCTGCCGACCCCGCGGACGGCCAGCGCGACGAGGAGCGCCTGAACGGCGGCCCCGACCGCGACGGTGAACATGGTGTGCTCGGCGGCGGTCCGTACGGCATCCGGGTAGGTGTGCGCCCCGTCGGGGACGAGGAACGGGATCACCAGTTCGGGTGCGTCGTAGAGGATCTGGCCGCGGCCGACCCTGCGCTCGACGGCCTCGGGTGCCTTGCCGTCGCCCGTGAGATCGGACCGCCACCTGTCCTTCATCCGGTCCAGCAACCGGGTCTTGGCCGCGGTTTCGGTCATCCACACGAACCGCACCGGCCGGGTGTGGTGCGGGGCGGGCGCCGTCAGTGCCTCCGAAACGGCGTCTTCGATGATGTCGGGTGGAACCTGCTCGGCGCTGAACCGTCGAACCGATCGGCGCAACAGCTGTGCCTGGCTGCGACCCATCGCAAGCGCCTCTTCCGTGCCAAGCCAGAACAGGTCCTCCTCGCCGGGCCGCAACAGTGCGCGAGCAGTGGATCCGTTGTCCCGCAACGTCAGTCCCCGAACCACCGCGACCGGGATGGACGTCAACTTGCCCTTCACCAGATCGGCGGCTGCGGCGATCTCGTCGGCGACCGCGACCTCGGTGACGACTAGCTCGTTGCCGTGGACGTCGTGTGCCCCCGCGTATCCGTGCAACACCTCGATACCCGCCGCGCCGATGGCGGCGTCGATCTGGCCGTTGCGCCATGCGCGGCCCATGGTGTCGGTGACGACGACGCCGACGGTCACGCCGAGTCGCTCGCTCAGGCGAGCGCGCAGCGCCGCGGCACTTCCGTCGGGGTCGACGGGAAGCAGGGCGAGTTCGGTGGCGCCGACGTTGGAGCCGTCGACGCCCGCTGCGGCCTGCACGATGCCGAGGTTGTTCTCGGTGATCAGTGTGCGGCCCTTGCGGGCAAGCACTCGAACCGCTTCCTCGTCGATCAGCTTGCGCCGCAGCGCATCCCGCTCTTCTGGATCCGCAGGCGCCGACACGATGCGGCCCTCGCACTTGGACAGCACCTTGCTCGTGACGACCACGACGTCGTCGTCGCGCAGCCACGGTGCGGCGGCGGCAATCGCGTCGGCCAGGTCGTCGCCGGGACGGAACTCCGGCAGGCCAGTAACCGGCAGCAGCTCGATAGCGGCTCCCGAACCGTGCTCCGTCATGGCTTGACCCCCGCCACTTCGAGTCCGGCGCGGACCATTTCGGCCGTCGTTGCCGGATCGGTCATCAGCAGCGGCACCGACCGCACGTCGACTCCCGCGATCTCGGCGTCATCGCCTTCGTGCACCAGCCAGCCGTCGAGAATGCCTACGCCCGAGCGCGGTCCGTAGTAGCCGCCGACCGCCTCCGACGTGCTGGCCACGCCGATCACCGAGAGGCATTCGTCTGCCATGCCGCGCAACGGTTTTCCGGCGACGATGGGGGAGTAGCCGATCACGCGCGCCGACGTCGACCGCAGTGCGCCGCGGATGCCGGGGATGGCCAGTATCGAGCCGATGCTGACCACCGGGTTGGACGGCGCAATCAGCACCACGTCTGCGGACTCGATCGCGTCGGTGACTCCGGGGCCGGCCGTGGCCTTGTCGGCCCCGACGAATGCGAAGCTGTGCGTCGGCACCTGTGCCCGGTACCGCACCCACCACTCCTGAAAGTGGATCGCCCTTCGATCGCTGGTCTCGGGATCGGTGACGACGACGTGGGTTTCGCTTCTGTCGTCGGTGGAGGGCAGCAGTCGCGCGCCGGGGGACCAGCGCTTGCACAGTGCCTCGGTGACTTCCGACAGCGGGTACCCGGCCCGCAGCATCTGGCTGCGGACAAGGTGCGTGGCCAGGTCGCGGTCGCCGAGACCGAACCAGTCGGGTTGCACGCCGTAGGCGGCGAGTTCCTCCTTGGCATGCCAGGTTTCGTCGCGGTGTCCCCAGCCGCGTTCGGGGTCGATGCCGCCGCCGAGGGTGTACATGCAGGTGTCGAGGTCCGGGCAGATGCGCACGCCGAACATCCATGCGTCGTCACCGACGTTGACGACGGCCGACAACGAATGATCTTGTGAATCCCCGCCAGCGAACTGGCCGAGGCCGAGCAAGTGCTGCACGCCCAACAGGAATCGCGCACCGCCGACTCCGCCGACCAGAACGGTGACCCTCACACCGACCGAGACTAGGCGTTCGGTCACGAAGAGGTCTCGGCAGCCAGGCGATATCAGGCTGTGACAGACACGCCGGAGCAGCGACGCGCCGAATTGAGATAACGAGATGGTATGAAAATCGGTTCAAGCGCTTGACCCCGGCAGCTAACAAGTGTGTAATCACACCAGTGTCATTTTTCGGTTGGCCGGCCGGTTCCGGTGTCGCAGACCGAGATTCGATCACTTGTTCGAATTGAGATGGCCGCACATCTTCATCGTGAGGCTCCATAGCGGATCAGCGACAGCAAGGTGAGGAGGGGAAAGATGTCTTTTGAGCAGGCCGATTTCGGCAACCACACAGGGTTCGACATTCGGGTTCTCGGCTCCGTAGGCAACATCCCGCACACCAATACCGGGCCGGCACCACTGGGGTTACCAGGACGTCCCCAGTTGAGTCTGGTGCCGGAGCGGCCGGAGCTCGAAGCCATTGCGCCGGCAACGCCCGACGACGATCAGTGGCAAGAGCGCGCGCTCTGCGCGCAAACCGACCCCGAGGCGTTCTTCCCCGAAAAGGGCGGTTCGACTCGCGAGGCCAAGCGAATCTGCCTGGGCTGCGAGGTTCGCGACGCGTGCCTCGATTACGCACTTGCCCACGATGAGCGCTTCGGCATCTGGGGTGGTCTCTCCGAACGGGAGCGCCGCCGCCTCAAGCGCGGCATCATCTGATCGCTTCGCCTATTCGTCGTCGATCGAAGGGTCGATGACCGAGGGCTCGACGCCCAGATACGTGGCCACCTGCGCCACCAAGACTTCATGCAGCAGCTCGGCGAGTTCGATGGTGTCCTTCGCCCGTCGCTCGATCGGCTTGCGGAACAACACGATTCGCGCGCGAGTGGAATTGCCGCGGACGTCCACGCCCGCCGGTATCAGCCGGGCCAGTGCGATCGGGCCGTCGGCCACCACCTCCGGCGGCCACTGCACGCTCTCGGGATCCTTCGGCGACATCCGCGGGATCTCGTCGACGGCGACGTCGAGCGCGCTCACCCGGTCCTGCCACCGACGCTCGATCGGCTCGTAGGCCTCGAGCACCGCCATGTCGAACCGCTCCGCACGGCTGCGCCAGCCGGGAACGGTGGCGGGAAGCAACGGACCGCGCATGTCGCGGCCACGGCGTGATCGCCGGAGATTGCGGTCGGCCACGGTTTGAAGAGTACTGCGCACGCGAGGAGCACAATTGTCACGGTTGGAAGTCGGCCCGCCGACGGCTGCGTGTCCGACCGCCCGGCGGGTTTGTCCCGCGATAGCCTCTGGTTCGTGAATGTTCCCCGTCGCTGCTGCCGGCCCGGGTGTCCCCACTATGCCGTCGCGACGCTGACGTTCGTCTACTCCGATTCCACGGCGGTGGTCGGCCCGCTGGCCACGGTCTCGGAGCCGCATTCATGGGATCTGTGCGTGAGCCACGCAGGCCGGATCACTGCCCCGCGCGGTTGGGAACTGGTCCGTCACGCCGGGCCGCTTCCGACACATCCCGACGAGGACGACCTGATTGCTCTGGCCGAGGCCGTCCGCGAGGGGCGCGAGGCTCCGATGGGCGGTATCGCGACCGGTTTCACCGATCCGGTCACCGGCGCCCACGGCGGCGCGCTGATGGCGCCGCCCGCCCCGCGGCCCGAGTCGAACGGCCGTAGGCGCGGCCACCTGCGCGTGTTACCCGACCCTGCGGAGTAATCGGAAAGAGTCGTCGCCGCGACGGATAGGCTGGCGCTATGTCCCGACCGGCCGCGGCAGTGCACCGCGTCATCAAGGCGTATGACATCCGTGGCCTGGTCGGCGACGAGCTCGACGAGAGCTTCGTCGGCGACGTGGGGGCGGCGTTCGCGCGGATGGTGCGCGACGAGGGTGCCGTGCAGATGGCCATCGGCCACGACATGCGTGCAAGCTCGCCGTCGTTGGCGTCCGCGTTCGCCGACGGCGCAACGTCGCAGGGTCTCGACGTCGTGCGGATCGGGCTGGCGTCGACGGATCAGTTGTATTTCGCGTCGGGACTGCTGGACTGCCCCGGTGCGATGTTCACCGCCAGCCACAACCCGGCGTCCTACAACGGGATCAAGCTGTGCCGCGCGGGCGCCAAGCCCGTCGGCAAGGACACCGGGCTGTCGACCGTCAGCGACGACGTGATCGCGGGCGTGCCAGGATACGACGGCCCGGTGGGCAAGATGGCCGACCGCGACGTGTTGGCCGAGTACGGCGAATTCTTGCGTTCGCTGGTCGATTTGACCGACCTGCGGCCGCTGCGCGTGGCCGTCGACGCCGGAAACGGGATGGCGGGCCATACCGCTCCAGCAGTCCTCGGTGTGATCTCGTCGCTGGAGATGTTGCCGCTCTACTTCGAACTCGACGGCACCTTTCCCAACCACGAGGCCAACCCGCTGGACCCGGCCAATCTCGTCGACCTGCAGAAGCACGTCGTTGCCACCGGCGCCGACATCGGGCTTGCCTTCGACGGCGACGCCGACCGGTGTTTTGTGGTGGACGAATTGGGGCATCCGGTACCGCCGTCGGCGGTGACTGCCCTTGTCGCCGCACGCGAGTTGAGCAGGGAGATCGGCGCAACGGTGATCCACAATCTGATCACCTCACGGGCGGTGCCCGAACTGGTTGTCGAGCGGGGAGGCACACCGGTGCGGTCCCGCGTCGGCCATTCCTACATCAAGGGGCTGATGGCCGAGACCGGCGCGATATTCGGCGGCGAGCATTCGGCGCACTACTACTTCCGCGACTTCTGGGGCGCGGACTCGGGGATGCTGGCCGCCCTTCACGTCCTTGCTGCCCTCGGCGAGCAGCGGCGGCCGTTGTCGGAGTTGATGGCCGACTATCAGCGCTACGCAGCCTCCGGCGAGATCAACTTCACCGTCGCAGATTCGCAGGCGTGCGTCGATGCGGTGCTGAAGTCGTTTTCAGACCGTATCCAAAGCATCGACCACCTCGACGGGGTGACGGTCGACCTCGGCGACGGCAGCTGGTTCAACTTGCGCACCTCCAACACAGAACCGCTGCTTCGACTCAACGTCGAGGCGCGCACCACCGAAGACGTCGACGAGGTGGTGGCCCAGGTGGCCGCCGAAATCGCCTTGGACACCGAGATATCGACATGATCGCGCCCGCCACGATCGACTTCGACGACGCCGAAGGTCTGCTGGCCGCCGACCGGGGCGGGCTGCTGCGCGGTGCGTCGATGGCAGGCGCCCAGGTGCGCGCAATCGCCGCCGCGCTCGAAGAGGGGGCACTCGAAACGGTGGGGGGCGACCCGCCGCGCACGCTGATCTGGCTGGCGGGGCGCGGCAATGCCGAGACGGCCGGGTCGCTTCTCGCTGCGGCGCTCGGTGGAACGGCCGCGGCGCCGATCGTCGTCTGCGCCGATGCGCCGCCCTGGATCGGCGCACTGGACGTGCTCGTCGTCGTGGGCGATGATCCCGGTGACCCGGCTCTGGTCGCAGCGGCGGCAACCGCGGTGCGACGCGGTGCAAGGGTGGTCGTGGTCGCGCCCTATGACGGGCCGCTGCGCGACGCCACCGCGGGCCGCGCGGCCGTGCTCGAGCCGAGACTGTGGGTTCCCGACGAGTTCGGGCTGCCCCGCTATCTGGCCGCGGGTCTTGCGGTTCTGCACGTGGTCGACCAGGGTCAGCGCACGGATCTTTTCGCGCTCGCCGACGAACTCGACGCGGAAGCGATGCGCAACAGCGCATCACGCGAACTGTTCACCAATCCCGCCAAGTCACTGGCCGACCGGATGTCCGGGCGCGCCGTCGTGCTTGCAGGCGACAGCGCGGCGACGCTGGCGCTGGCCCGTCACGGCGCCGCGACCATGCTGCGGATCGGACACCACGCGGTGGCCGCCGTCGGCCTTGCCGACGCCATCGTGGCGATACGCACCGGGCTGGGTGGCCAGTCCGACGCCGATCGTGAGGCCGCCCTGTTCCACGATGACGAGATCGACGGTCCGGTGCCGGAGCGGGTCCGGACCATCGCGCTGACTCTGGACACCGAGCGCGCGGTTGTCGCGGCGCGGGTGGCCGGGCTCGACGACGTCGACATCGTCGGCGCGGAGGACGTGCCCGACGTCGGTGAGTCACCGGTACAGTCGGGTCGTCCCGAACAGCAGTTGGCGATGCTGGCCGTTCGATTGGAGATGGCGGCGACTTACCTGCGACTGGCTCGAGGTTGACGCGGTGAACCTGTTACGAGGAGCGCTGCGGACCTATGCCTGGGGTTCGCGGACCGCCATTGCCGAGTTCACCGGAAAGCCAAGTCCCACAGCGCATCCGGAAGCTGAACTGTGGTTCGGCGCCCACCCTGGCGACCCGGCCTGGCTGGAGACCGACGGCGGGGAACACTCGCTGCTGGAGGCCGTGCGCTCCGATCCCGAGGGTCAGTTGGGCGCGGCGGTGCGGAGCCGGTTCGGCGACGCGCTCCCGTTCCTGATGAAGGTGCTGGCCGCCGACGAACCGCTGTCGCTGCAGGCCCACCCGAGTGCGGAACAGGCCGCGGAGGGCTTCGCGCGAGAGGACCGGCTCGGCATCCCGGTATCCTCACCGATCCGCAACTATCGCGACCGCAGCCACAAACCGGAGCTGCTGGTGGCGCTGCACACCTTCGAGGTGCTCGCCGGCTTCCGGCCCGCGCCCGAATCGGTCGAACTGATGCGCGCGCTTGCGGTTTCCGATCTCGACCCGTTCGTCAACCTGCTGTCCGGACAGCCCGACGCGGATGGCCTTCGCGCGCTGTTCACCACATGGATCACTGCGCCGCAACCCGATCTCGACCTGCTGGTGCCCGCCGTGATCGACGGCGCGATCAACTATCTCCGTGCGGGGAAGAAGCAATTCGCGGCCGAGGCCAAGACGGTACTCGAGCTCGGGGAGCGCTACCCCGGCGACGCCGGAGTGCTCGCCGCCTTGCTGCTGAACCGGTTCACGCTGCGTCCCGGCGAGGGGATCTATCTGCCCGCAGGCAATCTGCACACGTACATGCACGGCGTCGGGATCGAGGTGATGGCCAACTCCGACAACGTTCTTCGTGGCGGCCTCACGCCGAAACACGTCGATGTGCCGGAGTTGCTGCGGGTGCTGGACTTCACGCCTGCCAGAGAGGCGACCCTGCGCCCGAAGACATTGACCGATGGAATGGAAACGGTGTATCAGACTGCGGCGCCGGAGTTCTCGGTGTCGGTGTTGGGCATCGACGGGGACTTGCTCGGCCATGAGGTGGACGCACCGTCGCACCACGACGGCCCGCAGATCCTGTTGTGCACGGAGGGTTCTGCGGTCCTGCACGCCAAATCGAGCGTGGTGACGTTGGAGCGCGGTGCGGCGGCGTGGGTGGCCGCCGACGACGGGCCCATCCGGCTGGTCGCACAGCGTCCGACCAAGCTGTTCCGCGCAACCGTGGGCATCTAGATGTCGGCAGAGGGCAGCACCAAGGCGATCCTTGCGGCCCTGCTCGCCAATGCGGGCATCGCCGTCGCGAAGTTCGTCGGCTTCCTGATCACTGGAAGCTCGTCGATGCTTGCCGAGTCGGTGCACTCGGTCGCCGACACCAGCAACCAGGGTCTGCTGTTGCTCGGGCAGCGCCAGTCGCGCAAGGAAGCCGACCCGCTTCACCAGTTCGGATACGGCCGCAGCCGGTACTTCTACTCGTTCGTGGTGGCGCTTGTCCTGTTCTCCCTCGGCTCGGTGTTCGCGCTCTACGAGGGCTACCACAAGATCTCGCACCCGTCGGAGCTCACGTCGCCGATTGTGGCCATCGTGATCCTGGTCCTCGCAATAGGTCTGGAGGGCTACAGCTTTCGCACGGCGGTCAAGGAGTCGCGACCGCTGAAGGGGTCCGGTAGCTGGTGGCGGTTCATTCGCACGTCGCGCAACCCGGAGCTGCCGGTGGTGCTGCTCGAGGACTCGGGCGCGCTCGTCGGCCTCGTCTTCGCACTGCTGGGCGTCGGGCTCACGGTGCTCACCGGAAATCCGGTGTGGGACGGTGTCGGCACCGTCGCCATCGGCGTGCTACTCGGCGTCATTGCGGTCGTGCTGATGGTCGAGATGCACAGCCTGCTGATCGGCGAGGGCGCAACGAGGGACGAGGACACGGCGATCCGGTCGGCGCTCGAGCAGACCGACAACATCGACCGTCTCATCCATCTGCGCACCCAGTATCTGGGTCCCGAGGAGCTGTTGGTCGGCGCCAAGATCGCGCTTGCGCCGTCGGCCGACCTGGCCACCGTGGCCGCCACCATCGACGTCGCAGAAGCGGCGATCCGTGCGGCCGTACCCGCCGCGCAGGTGATCTACCTGGAGCCCGATCTCGACCGGACGCCGACAACCTGAATCGGAATACGCCTTGATCACAACGACACTCGTCGAAGCGAACGGGATGGAATTCGAAGTCGACCAGTGCGGCGACAGTCCTCGGCTTGCGCTCTTTCTGCACGGCTTCCCCGAGAGCAAGGCGTCGTGGCGATTGCACATGCCCGCGCTGGCGAAACTCGGCTACACGTGTTGGGCGCCGAACATGCGCGGCTACGGCGCGAGCTCGAGACCTGCCCGGCGGCGGGATTACCGTCTGGAGCACCTGTTGGAGGACGTCGCGGGGCTGATCGACGCCGCCCGAGCCAGGGGGATAGCCGGGCCGGTCACCCTGGTCGCGCATGACTGGGGCGGCATCATCGGCTGGAGCTTCCTGATGGCCGACGTCCGCCCGGTTGAGCGCTTCGTCGTGATGAACTTCCCGCACCCGCGGTTGTTCCTACGCGGCCTGATGACACCTCGTCAGCTCAAGAAGTCTTGGTACATGGCGTTTTTCCAGCTGCCTTGGCTGCCGGAGTGGCTCCTCTCGCGGAAGAAGGCCCAGGGGGTCGGGCGGATGTTCCGCGAGCTCGTCGAGAATCCGCCGGAGGACGGCGTGGTGCCGAAAGACGTGATTCGCGACTACCGGACGAACGGGATGAGTCCCGGCGGCGCAAGGGCGATGGTCAACTACTACCGAGCCAACTTCGTCAACCCCGCAGCGCACCGGCTGTGGCTGTCCCACAAGAAGATCACCGTGCCGACCTTGCTGATCTGGGGCGAGAACGACGTTGCGCTGTCCAAGGAACTCACCTACGCGATGCTCACCGCGTGGCTGTCCGGAGACGAAGTGCCGCAGGCGAATGCGCGCTAGCCTATCGGGACCGGTTCGCGGCGCCTGGCCGCCAGTCTCTCGGTCAGCAACAGCCGCATGTTGTGCCGGATCGTGCGTCCGACCAACTTCATCGACGGCACCATGTAGATGCTGTCCAGCAGGCTGAACCTCCGCAGAAACCATTCGGCGAGAACAGGATCCGTCTCGGCTGCACCGAGGAACTGGTCGAACAGCCCCCCGACGGGGCGGTACCACCACGGCATCGGACCGGCGGCTCGATGCAGGACCAGGTCTCCGATCGCATTCATCGTCCAGACCGGGAAGGTCGACTTCGCGGTCGCGGTGTTGAATTCGCGGGCGAGGTCCGTGGCCGGCGTCTCGAGTGCCCGCCGCAGATGGCCCGCCTGCAGGGAGGTCATCGTCATGCCCTGCCCGAAGGTGGGATTGAAACTCGCGACCGCATCACCGAACGGGAGGATGCCCGCGGGGAAGCGGTCCAGTTTGTGGTACCGGCGCCAGCGGCTGGCCGGATACTTGTGGAACGCCACCTCGCCGATCGGCTGTGCCCTGCGGATGGCGGTTGCGATGTGCGGTGGGAGGATTTCGTCGGCTAGGTCGCACATGCCCGCGAAGTCCTGCGGCGGTTCGACTTTGGCGATGCCGAACGTGGTGAGGCCCCAGGTGCCGTCCTCGTAGTACAGCATTCCCAGTCCCCGCAGCTGGTTCCTGGACGCGCCCGCGATGACGACCTTCTCGGTGATCAGACTGTCGGGAATGCGTAGCTGGTGGGTGGCGTAGGCGATGCCGACGTCGACGCTGTCCTCGGGAGGACGGCCGAACCCCCACTGCTCCAGCCAGACCGGCAGTCGGGTGCCGCGGCCCGTGGTGTCCACGACGAGATCGGCGGCAATCTCCTCTGCCGTGTCGAGCCGGACGCCGGTCACCCGTCGGCTGGTGGCGTCGAAGGTCGGCTCGGTGACCCCGGCGCGCACGATGTTCACATTGCGGATCGCACTGGCTCTGCGCCGGATCTGCCACTCGAGGTGTGGCCTGCTCGGCACATACGCCGTGAACTCGTCGCGCAGCTGACGCGTCGTGCCGAGCACGTGGCCCGCGGCGCCGAAGTGGATGCAGTCCGGCCGGTTCTCCAGGATCGGGACACCCGCTGCGACCATGTCGTCGAGCAGCCCAGGAAAGTGCGCGTCGAGTTCCTGGGCACCGCGAGCCATCAACAGGTGCACGTGCCTGCCCTGCGGCACCGCGGTGCGGTTGGTCGGCTCAGAGGGCAGCTCGTCGCGTTCGAATACCGTGACCCGGTCGTAGAAGTCCGAAAGCACCCGCGCGGCACACATGCCGGCGATGCTCGCCCCGATGACTACCGCGTGTTCCCCAGTCCGCCCCATCGGGGCGACGCTACCGGGCCGACGGAGTCGCGCCGAACCCGTCGGCAAGGGGGTTATTTATTGGTCACCAGATCGCGGTCGGGTGCAGACAGCTTTGCCTCTCGACGCTCGGCCAACCAGCAGCGCAGGTTGTGTCGCATGGTGCGCGCGACGATCCCAGGTCCAGGGACCATCCAGAGGCTGTCCAGCAGGCTGAACCGGCGCAAGAACCATTCGGCGAGGACGGGCTCGGTTTCGGCGGCCTCCAGGAACTGGTCGAACAGCTTGCTGACGCGCGGATACCACCACGGAACATCGCCCTCGGCGCCGTGCATGGTCAGGTCGGCGACCGCGTCCGTCATCCACACCGGGTAGGTGGACTTGGCGGTGGCCTTGATGAATGCGCGGGTCGGGTCGGCGCCGGACTTGTCGAGCGCCTGCCGCAGATTGGCGGCCTGCAGGATCGACATAGTCATGCCTTGCCCGAAGGTCGGGTTGAAGCTGACGACGGCGTCGCCGACCGGCACGATCCCGGCCGGGAACCGGCGCAACTTGTCGAACCGGCGCCAGCGACTGGTCGGGTACTTGTGGAAGGCGATGTCGTCGACGGGCTCGGCCTGCCTCACCGCTGCTGCGAGGTGCGGCGGCAGGATCTTCTCCGCCACGGCGCACATCTCGGCGAAGTTCTGTGGCGGCACCTCCTTGGCCACGCCGAACGTCGTCAGGATCCACGTGCCGTCCTCGTAAAGCAGCAGTCCGAGACCCACGTGCTGATCGTGTGAAGCGCCGTTGACGACGAGCTTCTCCTTGATGAGGCCGTCGGGCATCCGCAGCCGGTGGGTGGCGTAGGTCACCCCGACGTCGACTGTGGTCTCGCGCGGACGCTCGAAACCCCACTGCTCCAGCCACACCGGCAGCCGGGTGCCGCGGCCGGTGGAGTCGACGACGAGATCGGCGGCGACGAACTCCGGCTCACCGACGTCGGTATCCACTTCGACGCCGGTCACGCGTTGTGTGGCCTTGTCGAACCGTGGTTGCGACACCGAGCGCTTTTCGAAATCGACGTTGTCGATCTGCTCGACGCGACGTCGGATCTGCCACTCCAACTGCGGACGGCTGGGTACGTAGGTGGTGAACTCCTCGCGGAGACGGTCGGTGGTGCCGAGCACGTGCCCCGCGGCGCCGAAGTGGACACATTCGGGCTGGTTCTCCAAGATCGGCACACCCGCGGCCACCATGTCCTCGAGCAGACCGGGGAACAGCTCGCCGAGTTCCTCGGCGCCGCGGGCCAGCAACAGGTGCAGGTGTCTGCCCTGCGGCACCGCCTGACGATTCTGCGGGCCGGCAGGCAGGCCGTCCCGATCGAAAATCGTGACCCGGTCGTAGCGCTCCGACAGCACCCGCGCGGCACACAGTCCCGCAATGCTCGCTCCGATGACCACCGCGTGTTCCCCAAGTCGCGCCATGGAGTTCCACAGTAATGGGTATCCCGACCTGTGCCGTCCACCGCCCGGGTGGCGTCACGAAGGGGTAAGCCGCATGGAACGCACATTGCTGGGCAAGCGAACCAAGTCAGTCGAGCAGTCGATCGAGGACCCGCAGCGCGAAGTGCCCCGCGGAATCTTCGGAACGCCCGCCATCGTCGACACTCGAAGCTCGCCCAGCGGGAGGCGCTGGAGTTTACAAAATAGGCATCAATGTCTAGACAGCGTACAAAAGACGCTCTATAGTCAACTTCATGAATGAGGGCAATGTCGCACTTTCACAACTCGAGATCGACCAGTGGCGAGACAAGAAACGGCATCTGTGGCTGATGGGGCTGATCGCCCCTACCGCGTTGTTCGTGATGCTGCCGCTGGTCTGGGCGTTCAACCAGTGGGGCTGGCACATCGCGGCACAGGTGCCGTTCTGGATCGGCCCGATCCTGCTCTACATCCTGCTGCCCGCGCTCGACCTGCGGTTCGGTCCTGACGGGCAGAACCCGCCGGACGAGGTGATGGAGCGGCTGGAGAACGACAAGTACTACCGGTACTGCACCTACATCTACATCCCGTTCCAGTACGCCAGCGTCATCCTGGGCGCGTACCTGTTCACCGCGTCGGACCTCAGCTGGTTGGGCTTCGACGGTGGGCTCGGCTGGGCGGCCAAGATCGGGCTCGCGCTGTCGGTCGGGGTGCTCGGCGGGATCGGCATCAACACCGCCCACGAGATGGGCCACAAGAAGGACGAACTGGAGCGCTGGCTGAGCAAGATCACGCTGGCACAGACCTGCTACGGCCACTTCTACATCGAGCACAACCGCGGCCACCACGTCCGCGTCGCCACCCCGGAGGACCCCGCATCGGCCCGGTTCGGCGAGACGTTCTGGGAGTTCCTGCCGCGCAGCGTGTGGGGCAGCGCGAAGTCGTCGTGGGAGCTGGAGGCCAAGCGGCTGCGCCGGGCGGACAAGAGCCCGTGGCACTTGTCCAACGACGTGCTCAACGCGTGGGCGATGTCGGTGGTGCTCTACGGCGTCCTGATCGCGGTGTTCGGTGTGGCGCTCATCCCGTACATCGTCATCTCCGCGGTGTTCGGCTTCACGTTGCTGGAAACCGTGAACTACCTGGAGCACTACGGGCTGCTGCGGCAGAAACTCGAGAGCGGCCGCTACGAGCGGTGCGCGCCGGTGCACAGCTGGAACTCCGACCACATCGTCACGAACCTGTTCCTGTACCACCTGCAGCGGCACAGCGATCACCATGCCAATCCGACCCGGCGCTATCAGACACTGAGAAGCATGGAAGGTGCGCCCAACCTGCCCAGCGGCTACGCGTCGATGATCGGGCTGACGTACTTCCCGCCGCTGTGGCGCAAGGTGATGGACCACCGGGTGCTCGCGCACTACGACGGCGACATCACCAGGGTGAACATCCAGCCGCGGATGCGGGCCAAGATGTTGGCGAAGTACGGAGCGAGCTCGTGAGCACCTACCGCTGCCCCGGCTGCGATTACGTCTACGACGAGTCGAAAGGCGCTCCGCGCGAGGGGTTTCCGGCGGGCACGCAATGGAGCGAGATACCCGACGACTGGACCTGCCCCGACTGTGCGGTCCGCGAGAAGGTCGACTTCGAAACCATGGAGGTAACCAAATGAGCAGCGATGAGCGCTTGCGCGAAGTGGGGGCACCTCCCGCCCGAAGGGCAGGGGGACAGACCGATCCATTCAAGCTGTTCGTCTGCGTGCAGTGCGGGTTCACCTACGACGAGGAGAAGGGCTGGCCGGAGGACGGCATCGCGCCGGGCACCCGGTGGGACGACATCGCAGACGACTGGAGCTGCCCGGACTGCGGCGCGGCGAAGTCGGATTTCGAGATGGTCGAGGTCGCCCGCTCTTGAGGGCTAGTCTCGCGGCTGTGAACGAGGGTCGGACCGCGCAGCGCATCCCCTACGCCGAGGCGTCGCGGGTGCTGCTGCGCGATTCGATTCTGGACGGGATGCGCGACCTGCTGCTCACCAGGGACTGGTCGTCGATCACGCTCTCGGACGTGGCGAGCGCGGCGGGCATCAGCCGCCAGACCATATACAACGAGTTCGGCTCGCGGCACGGCCTGGCCCAGGGCTACGCGATGCGGCTGGCCGACCATCTCGTCGATGCCGTCGAGAAGGCGATCACCGGCAACGTCGGCGACATGTACGCGGCCTTTCTCGAGGGCTTCCGCGATTTCTTCTCCGAGTCCGCCGCCGACCCGCTGGTTATCTCGCTGCTGACCGGCGGCACCAAGCCCGACCTGCTGCAGCTCATCACCACCGACAGCGGCCCGATCATCACCCACTGCTCGGAGCGGCTGACGACGACCTTCATGGACAGTTGGGTGCGCGCCAGCGAGGAGGACTCCGGCGTGCTCGCCAGGGCCATCGTCCGGCTGGCGATGAGCTACGTCTCGATGCCGCCGGAAGCCGACCACGATGTGGCCCGAGACCTGGCACGTCTTATGACGCCGTTCGGCGAACGGTACGGTGTCATCGAATCGAATTAGCCGCGGCTTGGGAGAGTAAGGCCGCGCGGGCTAATATTAACCTAGCTAACTAATTGCGTGCGAGATGAAGGATATCCATGACGACGACTGAGCAGCGGCTGACCGCAGATGTGGCCAACGGCATCGACTACAAGGTGGCCGACCTGTCCCTTGCCGAATTCGGCCGCAAGGAGATCCGGCTGGCCGAACACGAGATGCCTGGCCTGATGACGCTGCGCCGCGAGTACGCCGACGTGCTGCCGCTGAAGGGCGCACGGATCTCCGGCTCGCTGCACATGACGGTGCAGACCGCCGTGCTGATCGAGACGCTCGTCGCGCTCGGCGCCGAGGTGCGGTGGGCGTCGTGCAACATCTTCTCCACCCAGGACCATGCGGCCGCCGCGACCGTCGTCGGCCCGCACGGGACTCCCGAAGAGCCCAAGGGCGTCTCCGTCTTCGCCTGGAAGGGCGAGAGCCTCGAGGAATACTGGTGGGCCGCCGAGCAGATGCTGACCTGGCCCACTGGGCCTGATGGAACAGAGGCGCCGGCCAACATGATCCTCGACGACGGCGGCGACGCCACCATGCTGGTGCTGAGGGGCGCCCAGTTCGAGAAGGCAGGCGTGGTGCCGCCCACCGAGGACGACGCCTCCGACGAGTACAAGGTGTTCCTGGCGCTCATTCGCAAGCGCTTCGAGACCGACAAGTCCAAGTGGACCAAGATCGCCGAGTCGGTCAAGGGTGTCACCGAGGAGACCACCACCGGCGTGCTGCGGCTCTATCAGTTCGCCGCCCTGGGCGAACTGCAGTTCCCGGCCATCAACGTCAACGACTCGGTCACCAAATCCAAGTTCGACAACAAGTACGGCACCCGGCACTCGCTGATCGACGGGATCAACCGCGGCACCGACGTGCTGATCGGCGGCAAGGCGGCCCTGGTCTGCGGCTACGGTGACGTCGGCAAGGGCTGCGCCGAGGCGCTCAAGGCTCAGGGTGCGCGCGTCGCGGTCACCGAGATCGACCCGATCAACGCCCTGCAGGCGCTGATGGACGGCTTCGAGGTCAAGACCGTCGAAGAAGCGGTCGGCTGGGCGGACATCATCATCACGGCGACCGGCAACCAGGGCATCATCACCCTCGAGCACATGAAATCGATGAAGCACCAGGCGATCCTGGGCAACATCGGTCACTTCGACGACGAGATCGAGATGGCGCGCCTGGAGAAGGACCCGAAGGTCCGCCGGATCAACATCAAGCCACAGGTCGACGAGTTCGTCTTCGAGGACGGCCATTCGATCATCGTGCTGAGCGAGGGCAGGCTGCTGAACCTGGGCAACGCCACGGGTCACCCGTCGTTCGTGATGAGCAACAGCTTCTCCAACCAGGTGATCGCGCAGATCGAGCTGTGGACCAAGAACGACGAATACGACAATGAGGTGTACCGGCTGGCCAAGCATCTCGACGAGAAGGTTGCGCGGATCCACGTCGAGGCGCTCGGTGGCACGCTGACGAAGCTCACCAAGGAGCAGGCCGAGTACATCAATGTCGACGTCGACGGCCCGTACAAGCCGGAGCACTACCGCTACTGATCTGTTAGCGTCCCCGGCGTGGGTCGGGGAGTCGTGGGGGTTCTGCTCGCGCTGCTGTTGATCGGATCCCTCGGTATCGCGCCACCGGTCTCCGCCGACGATCCGACCAACGACGCGCACGACCCGTATTTCAACGAGGACGAGTACCAGGAGTTCTACACTCCACCGGATCCGCTGCCGCCGGGTGCGCCCGGTGATCTGATCCGCACCGAGCCGTCCCGGCTGGTTCTCGAGCCGTCCGGTCAGCTCGGCATGATCATGGCCGACGCGACCCGAATCATGTACCGCAGCACCGATGTTCACGGCAATCCGATGGCGGTCACCGGCACGTACTTCGAACCGTATAACGAGTGGCCTGGCGGTGGTCCGCGGCCGCTGCTGGTGTACGGCCCCGGCACCCAGGGCCAGGGCGACCAGTGCGCGCCGTCGCGGCAGTTCAACCAGGGCATCCACTGGCGGCCGTTCCTCGACCTCGCATTCAACTACGAAGAACTGTTCGTCTCGACGATGGTTGCGCGCGGCTTCGCGATCGTGATGACGGACTACCAGGGGCTCGGCACCCCAGGGCTGCACACGTACGTCGGCCGGGTGCCGCAGGGCAACGCGATGCTCGACGCGGCCCGCGCGGCCAAGAGGCTGCCGGGCACGTCGCTGGATCCCGAAGGCCCGCTTGCCTTCTGGGGTTACTCACAGGGCGGGGGAGCGGCCGCATCGGCGGCCGAACTGGCGCCGTCGTACGCACCGGAGTTGAACGTCGTCGGCACGTACGCCGGTGCGCCGCCCGCCGATCTCAAGGAGCTGTTCCCCTACGCCGACGGCAGCGTCCTCGTCGGCGCCGTCGGCTATGCGCTCAACTCGGTGATGACGGCCTATCCCGAACACGCCGACGCCATCCGCTCGAAGCTGACGCCGCGCGGCGAAGACTTCATCTTCAAGGTGGCCGACCAGTGCGTCGCCGAGACGCTCGCGAAATTCATGTTCCGCCACCTGCAGCCGTACTTCAACGAGGACATCAACGAACTCGTCAACGAAGAGCCGTTCAGCAGCCTGTTCGACGAACAAAAGCTCGGCCGCTTCAAACCCAATGCGCCCGTGATGATCCTGAGCAACCGATTCGACCCGTTGGTGCCGTGGACGGCGGCCAACCAGCTCGGCCGCGACTGGTGCGCACAGGGTGCCGACGTTCAGTTCTGGACAAACGAGGAGCCGCCGTTCCTCAACAAGGCGATCATCAACCACGCCCTGCCGATGCTGGTCGACGGCGAACGGGCGATGCAGTGGATCGCCGACCGCTTCAACGGATTACCGAGCACACCCAACTGCGGCGAGTTCTAGGTACGCGGTCACTGGAGTGGTATCCGCCGCCGCCGGACGCCGTCGGCGAAGTGCCCGCCTCTGAGCGACATTGTCGCTGAAGCCCGCGCTCGACTAACTACTAGCGACTTTGTCGCTCAAAGGCGGGCATCTCTACAACCGCCACGGGCGGGCGCTGTGGTGCGTCGCGGCGAGTCCCGACAGTCGCGTCATCGATTGTGAACCTCACGACGAATTCCCCTCGAAACCGTCGTTTGATTCACAAACGCGGCCCTACGGAGTCGGCGGAGCGGGGGGAGGCGGCGCCGGGTTACCGCAGCGGTTCTTGATGTCCATCAGCGGCTGGCGGATGCCTGCGAGGTCGGCCTTGGTCTGCGGGTGCGACTTCATGTAGGCCGCGACCTTCGGCCGGGCCGCATCACGCGTCAGCCCCTCGAGGCCGTTGAAGAAGTTGTTCACGTCGGGATGATCGACCAGGTATTGCCCCGTCGCCTGCTGCACGCCTGCCCGCGCGAATTCCAGGTCGGCGGCGCTGCAGTTCGGGGGATTGGCGTTCGGATCATCGGCATGCGCCAGCGGAACGGCCGCGAACAGCGCCGCGCCGACCATCGCAGAACATACGAGCAGCTTCATACCTCTTAGTTTTTCCCACGCCGTGGCCGACGGCGCCGATCACAAGCGGTCTGGCAGGAAACCCCAAGAGAACGAGGAGGGTTAGGCTCGCCGCGTGCTGATCGCGATCGAGGGTGTCGACGGGGCGGGCAAGCGCACGCTGACCCACGGCCTTCGCACCGCGTTCGAGCGCGACGGCAAGACCGTCGCGAGCCTGTCGTTTCCCCGCTACGGCCAGTCGGTGCCGGCCGACATCGCCGCCGAGGCGCTGCACGGCGGGCACGGTGACCTGTCGGGTTCCGTGTACGCGATGGCCGTGCTCTTCGCCATGGACCGTGCCGCCGCGCGTGACGAGATCGAACTCCTGCAGGCGGAGTACGACGTGCTGATCCTCGACCGCTACGTCGCGTCCAATGCCGCCTACAGTGCGGCGCGGCTGCACCAGGACGCCGACGGTGACGTGGTGGCGTGGGTGCGCGAACTCGAGTACGGCAGGCTGCGGCTTCCCGTGCCCGACTGGCAGGTGCTGCTCGACGTGCCCGCCGAGCTGGCCGCCGAGCGAGCGGAGCACCGCGCCAACACCGAGGCCGACCGCGCGAAGGACGCCTACGAACGCGACGACGGTCTGCAGCGGCGCACCGGCCAGGTGTATGCGGGGCTGGCCGCCGCCGACTGGGGCGGGCGGTGGATCGTGGCGGGACCGGACGTCGACGGGGCCGCGCTAGCTGTCGAGCTGGGTCAATAGCCGACTCGCGGGCGCGCTATCAGCGATTTATCGCAATTTGGTGACACCATGGACTCCATGAGGCAAAGGATTCTGGTCGTCGACGACGACCCTTCGCTCGCCGAGATGCTGACGATCGTGCTGCGCGGTGAAGGGTTCGACACCGCAGTGATCGGCGATGGCACCCAGGCGCTCACCGCCGTGCGTGAGTTGCGGCCCGATCTGGTCCTGCTGGACCTGATGCTGCCCGGCATGAACGGGATCGACGTGTGCCGTGTGCTGCGCGCCGACTCCGGCGTGCCGATCGTCATGCTGACCGCCAAGACCGACACCGTCGATGTGGTGCTCGGCCTCGAGTCCGGCGCCGACGACTACGTGATGAAGCCCTTCAAGCCGAAGGAGCTGGTGGCCCGTGTGCGCGCCCGGCTGCGCCGCAACGAAGACGAGCCCGCAGAGATGCTGTCCATCGCCGATGTCGACATCGACGTGCCCGCCCACAAAGTGACCCGACAGGGCGAGCAGATTTCGCTGACACCGCTGGAGTTCGACCTGTTGGTGGCGCTGGCACGCAAACCGCGGCAGGTGTTTACTCGTGATGTGCTTCTCGAACAGGTATGGGGCTACCGGCACCCCGCCGACACCCGTTTGGTGAACGTGCATGTCCAACGTTTGCGGGCCAAGGTCGAGAAGGATCCTGAGAACCCGCAGGTTGTGCTGACTGTTCGAGGAGTGGGATACAAGGCCGGACCTCCGTGAGTTTGCGCGGCTCAGCCGCGGTCGTGACCTTGACCGCCCGGCGGTCGCCGTGATCTTCAGCTCGAGGCGGCGCATACATCGGCGTTCCGCACCACTGGTACGCGGATTGGGTGCGCTGGGTCGAGCGTTGAGCCTTGCGTGGCGCCGCTCCCTGCAGTTGCGGGTGGTGTCGCTGACGCTCGGGCTGTCACTGGCCGTGATCCTTGTGCTCGGCTTCGTGCTGACGAGCCAGATCACCGATCGCATCCTCGAGGTGAAGGTGCGCGCGGCCACCGAGGAGATCGAACGGGCCCGCAACACCGTCAGCGGCATCGTCGGCGGCGAGGAGACCCGGTCGCTGGACAGCAGCCTGCAGTTGGCCCGCAACACACTCATCGACCGCAAGGCCGATGCGGGCGCGGGACTGGCTGGCGCGTTTGACGCGGTGCTCGTCGTCCCCGGCGACGGACCACGCGCCGCCACCGCGGCGGGCCCAGTCGCACAGATCCCCAACGCCCTTCGCGACTTCGTGAAGGCCGGCCAGGTCAGCTACCAGTACGCCACGGTACGCACCGAAGGCTTCTCGGGGCCCGCTCTGATCATCGGCACCCCGACGTCGTCGCCGGTCACCAACCTCGAGCTGTATCTCGTCTTCCCGTTGAACAACGAGGAATCCACCATCGCACTGGTGCGCGGCACGATGGCCACCGGTGGCGTGGTGCTGCTGCTCATGCTCGCGGCCATCGCGCTGATCGTCGCGCGCCAGATCGTGTTGCCGGTTAGGTCGGCGTCGCGGATCGCCGAACGGTTCGCCGAAGGCCACCTCACCGAGCGGATGCCGGTGCGCGGCGAGGACGACATGGCGCGCCTGGCGGTGTCGTTCAACGACATGGCCGAGAGCCTGTCGCGGCAGATCACCCAGCTGGAGGAGTTCGGCAACCTGCAACGCCGCTTCACCTCCGACGTCAGCCACGAGCTGCGAACGCCGCTGACGACGGTTCGGATGGCCGCCGACCTGATCCACGACCACAACGAAGAACTCGACCCGGCGCTGCGGCGGTCCACCGAGCTGATGGTGAGCGAACTCGACCGGTTCGAAATGCTGCTCAGCGACCTGCTCGAGATATCCCGCCACGACGCGGGCGTCGCGGAACTGTCCGTGGAAGCCGTCGACCTGCGCGCCACCGTGCAGAGCGCGCTGGACAACGTCGGTCACCTCGCGGGCGACGCCCAGATCGATCTGATCGTCGACATGCCGACCGAGGAGGTCATCGCCGAGGTCGACCCGCGCCGGGTGGAACGCATCCTGCGCAACCTCATCGCCAACGCCATCGACCACGCCGAGCGCAAGCCGGTGCGGATCAGGATGGGCGTCGACGAGGACACCGTCGCGGTGACCGTCCGCGACTACGGCGTCGGCTTGCGGCCCGGCGAGGAGAAGCTGGTGTTCAGCAGGTTCTGGCGCTCCGACCCGTCGCGGGTGCGCCGCTCGGGCGGCACCGGGCTTGGGCTGGCCATCAGCATCGAGGACGCCCGGCTGCACCAGGGCAGGCTGGAGGCGTGGGGCGAGCCGGGCAAGGGCGCCTGCTTCCGGCTCACCCTGCCATTGATTCGCGGCCACAAGGTGACAACGAGCCCGCTCCCGCTGAAACCAGTTGGCCGCGAACGCAAGTCACGACCGTCAGCACGGGAGCGGGAACCGGCGGGGGAAACCGTGTGAAGCGCATCCTCGTCGTCGTGTCCGCGTGCGTGATGGTGTTGGCCGGCTGCGCGGGCGTGCCCAGCTCGTCGGCGCCGCAGGCGATCGGGACCGTCGACCGGCCTGCGCCACCCAGCCTGCCCAAGCCGACGCCCAACATGGATCCCGATGTGCTGTTGCGGGAATTCATCAAGGCCACCGCCGACCCGTCCAACCGGCACCTTGCCGCGCGACAGTTCCTCACCGAATCGGCGTCAAACGCCTGGGACGACGCGGGCAGCGCGCTGCTGATCGACCGCGTCGTCTTCGTCGAAACGCGAGGGCCTGGCAAGGTTTCGGTCAGCATGCGCGCCGACATCCTCGGTTCGCTCTCCGACATCGGGGTGTTCGAAACGGGCGAGGGCGCGCTGCCCGACCCCGGCTCGATCGACTTGGTGAAGACGTCGGACGGCTGGCGCATCGACAGGCTGCCGAACGGGGTTTTCCTTGACTGGCAACAGTTTCAGGAGACATACAAGCGCAACACGCTGTACTTCGCCGACCCGACCGGAAAGACCGTGGTCCCCGATCCCCGCTATGTCGCGGTGTCCGATCCGGACCAGCTGGCCACCGAGCTCGTCACCAAGCTGATCGCGGGCCCGCGTCCGGAGATGGCGAACACCGTGCGCAATCTGCTCGGCCCGCCGCTGCGCCTGCGTGGCCCGGTGACCCGTGCCGACGGCGGCAAGATGGGCGTCGGCCGCGGCTACGGCGGTGCCCGCATCGACCTGGAGAATCTGTCGACCACCGACCCGCACAGCCGCCAACTGCTTGCCGCGCAGATCATTTGGACGTTGTCACGCGCGGGCATCAACGGCCCCTACGTGATCAACGCCGACGGCGCGGCACTCGACGACCGGTTCGCCGATGGCTGGCAGACCTCCGACGTCGCGGCCACCGACCCCGGTGCGGCGGACGGTGCGGCGGCCGGGCTGCACGCCCTCGTCGGCGGGTCGTTGGTGGCACTGGACGGACAGCGGGCGCCGCGGGTTCCCGGTCCGTTCGGCGCGACACCCAACCAGACGGGTGCCGCCGTGTCGCGCAGCGGACAGGAGGCGGCGTCGGTGGTGACGCTGAACGCGGGCGCGCCGGACATGGCCTCCTCGCTGTGGGTCGGCCCGATCGGCGGAAATCCCTTGCAGGCGATGGACGGTCGCTCGCTTTCGCGGCCCACCTGGTCGCTGGACGAAGCGGTGTGGGTGGTGGTCGACGGCAACAATGTGGTGCGCACAGTCCAGGACGCGTCGGGGCAGCCGGGCCGCATACCTGTCGATTCCACGGCGGTGTCCACGCGGTTCCCCGGGCCGATCGCGGAGCTGCAGCTGTCCCGCGACGGAACGCGCGCGGCGATCCTGATCGCAGGCCAGGTGATTCTGGCCAGCGTCGAGCAGACCCCCGGCGGCGGCTTCGCACTGACCTACCCCCGCCGGCTGGGCTTCGGTCTGAAGGACACCGTCGTGTCGCTGTGCTGGCGCACCGGTGACGACATCGTCGTCAGCCGCACCGACCCGCAACACCCGGTCTCCTACGTCAACCTCGACGGGGTGAACTCCGACGGCCCGACCCGAAACCTGCTCATGCCGGTGGGGGCCGTCGCCGCGAACCCGTCGACGGTGTACGTCGCCGATGCCCGCGGCATCCTGCAGCTGTCGGGTTCGGCGGCCGAGAACGACCCTCGATGGGTCGAGGTCCGCCCGCTCATGACGCCCGGCGCGATACCCGTCCTACCGGGCTGAACCACAGCACCGCTTTCCCCGTTGTGCAGACAGGAGAGCATCAAGTGGAGTTTGCTTTCACCCAAGGCCCAGCCCGCCGAAAGGTCCTCCTATGAACGTTGACGACGTCCGTCTGCCACGGCAACAGGTGATTCGCGGTGCCGGCCTCGTGGTGACCGCGGGCGCTCTCGCGGCATGCAGCGGTGGTGGCGACAAAGCCGCGGCCACCGGCGATGCACCGACGACATCAGCATCCGCCGCCGCACCGGACGCCGCGATCGCCAAGACGGCGGACGTGCCGGTCGGTTCGGGTGTGATCGTCGACGACGTGGTGGTGACCCAGCCGGCGGCGGGCGAGTTCAAGGCGTTCTCGTCGAAGTGCACGCACAAGGGATGTGCCGTCAACAAGGTGGCCGACGGAACGATCGACTGCCCGTGTCACGGCAGCAAATTCAACCTGGACGGAACCGTCGCCAAGGGCCCAGCCACCGAGCCGCTGGAGGCGAAAACCATTTCGGTGCAGGGCGATTCGATCGTCCTGGCCTGACAGCCGTTACGCCGCAGAACATCGGCTCGAAACCGAAGGCTTTGCCGAAGTGTCGGCCGTAGCCAAGCATGCCCTAAACGGCCCGTCAACCCATCTGGTGAAGGAACCCTTCGACTCCTGCCGATAGGCCATTGGTCCCTAGTACCCGGCGTTCCGGGGCGATTAGCTGACAGCTAACAGCTAGCAATTTCAGAGCAAAGCCGATGGCTGACTGCTCAGCTGCACATGAAGCAGCTAGATCCGACATTCCGAAAGGTGATCTTGATCACAGCGCGACTACCGCATGCCTCAGACAGCAATGAAGAAGTGCCCATGAACAGCGAGAAGAAGGTCAAAATGATCACCCGTTCCCTATGTGTCCTTGCCGCCGCGGCAGCTATCGGCAGTTTCTCCCCCATGATGCCCGCTGCGTATGCCGATCCGTCCTGCCCGGACAACGACAAGAACGGCATCTGCGACAACACCTGCCCCGACTTCGACGGGGACGGCAACTGCGACGTGGAGGGCGGTCTGGTGGGGGTCATGCCAGCGATACCTGAGGCGAGCCCCCCTCAACTCATCCTCGAGGGCACCCCGCGCGGCGCAGATCCGAACATGCCGCCGGTGCCTGCCCCTGTTTTACCGGACGTGTCGGAGGTCCTGCCGCCGGGAAACCCACCGCCGGTGGTCGAGCTGCCGGAGAACGCGGTCTTTCCTGCGCAGATTCCTCCGCCGCCGGACTGGCAGCGGCCGGGGCTCGGACCGATAAAGCCTCCTCCGCCGCTGCCGGACGTGGAGCCGGCCCAACCGGCGTTCAGTGCCGACGAGCCGTATGCGGACCCGGCCAACCCTGGACCACCGCCGCTGCCACCCGTCGAGGAGTCGCAGATTCCGCAGCTGCCGCTGCCCCCTGAGCCGCCACGGGCGTCACCGGTCTATGTCCCCGAGCCTCCTGCGATCACGTATGACCAGACGCCCATCTACCAGATGCCGAAAACCTACGAGGCACCTGCCTACGACGCGCCCGAGTCCACGTACGACGCGCCCGATTACACGTACGACGCGCCTGAGTCGACCTATGACTCGCCTGGCTACACATATGACGAGCCGGACTCCAGCTCCAGTTATGACGAGCCGGACTCCAGTTCCAGTTATGACGACTCGGACTCCAGTTCCAGTTATGACGACCGGACTCCAGTTCCAGTTATGACGACTCGGACTCCAGTTCCAGTTATGACGACTCGGACTCCAGCTCCAGTTATGACGAGGGAACGACGGTCACCTGCGACGAGGACGGCGTCTGCTCATGAGAAGGATCCGCGCAATCCGCGCACTGTGTGTCGCGGTCCTGGTTGCGGGGGCGGCGATCGTTGCCGCCCCGGTGGCCAGCGCCGAAAGCGCCTGTGTCCTCGACGGTCTGACACCGCAAATGTGTAACGACAAGTTTCTCGAGAGCATCCACTCCGCGTTCCCCGTCGAGAAGCATGATGTCGCCGTCAACCTGGGATTCGAGGCCGTCAACCTGCTGCTCAAGCACCCGAACAAGAAGCAGTTCAAGCGCATCGTCAGCGACATCATGCAGGCCAACCGCGACCTATCGGCTCGAGCAGGTGGTCTTCTTCGTCCAGATGGCCGTGCACTGGTTCGGGCCGCCGGGGTTCGAGGACCAGATCAATGCGGTGATGACGGCAGACTGAGGGTGACCGACGTGGCGCAGGCAATTGTCTGCGCCACGTCGAATTAACGGATCAGGTCGAGCTGACGCCCGGTATCCGGCCCTCCCGGAACGCCTCGACGAAGTGCCGGTGGTCGTCGCGCACCGTGTCGGCGTAGCCGAGGCCGAATTCGACGATGTCGTCGACGAATTCATCGTCGCGATCACCGATCAGCTCGGCGATCGCATCTTCGGTCTGGAAGCTGACGAGCTCCTGGTCGCTGTCGGCGTCGCCGACGCAGTGCACCTTGGCCACGGCACGGCCGAGTTGTTCGATCACCTCGGTGAGTTCCTCGGGCTCGGTCAGCTCGCTCCAGTCGAGGTCGGACTCGTACGGCGAGAGTTCTGCGACGACGAAGCCGACCCCGTCGATCTCGGTGTAGCCCAGTAGAGGGTCTGCGTGCGCCTGCAGCGCGCGCTGCGACACCGCGGTGCGGTGCCCGTGGTGCTTGAAGTACTTGTGCACCGACTCGTCGTCGACCACGCGGCTGGGTGCGGCGACGTTGCCCTGCTTCATCGACAGCACGATGTCGTTGTCGAGCGCCTGGTTGAAGCCCTCGATCAGCACGTTGTAGCTCGGCAGCCCCGCGCTGCCGATCCCGAACCCGGTGCGACCGACGATGTCCTTGACGTCGTAGGCGACATCGCGGAACAACTTCGACTTCGGGATGGTCTCCTGGTAGGCCTCGAACGCCGCGTTGACCTTGTCGTACTCGGCCTTATCGAGTCGGCGCACACCGGCGGACTCGCGGAAGCGCCGGTCCGACTCGTCCACGTGGGTCGTCCGGTCGAGCATCGTGTCGCGCGTCGACAGCCGCGCCTCCTGCAGTGCGGAGAGCACGGCGCCGCGGGCGGTGTCGAGGTTCAATGCGAAGGTCGAGTCGTCGTCGGTCTGGCGGAACCACCGCACCTGCTCGAGATAGGACCGGGTGAACGTCGTGATCAAGTCGCGAATCACGCTGTCGGACAGGGCCTTCTGCCAACACATCAAGGCCACGCTCGCGGCGAACCGCTGCAGGTCCCATGTGAAGTGCCCGACGAAGGCCTCGTCGAAGTCGTTGACGTCGAAGATGAGCACCCCGGAGCCGTCCATGTAGGTGCCGAAGTTCTCCGCGTGCAAATCGCCCTGTATCCAGACCCGCCCGGTTCGCTCGTCGGCCCACCGGTCCTCGCGGTCGGCGACGTCGGCGTAGAAGACGCAGGCGCTGCCCCGGTAGAACGCGAACGGGTCGGCGGCCATCTTGCGGAACTTGGTCCGGAACGCGTCGGGGTCGGCCTCCATCAGATCGGAGAACGCCTGCACCAGGCAATCGACGATGAAGGACTCCCGATCGGTCATCCACAGGGAGTACCCAGACTCCGCGGATTCGACGTCACCTCCGCTCGCGAAACGGAATTCCAGCAGGCCTCTACTCGCACTTCCGCTGATGGAATTCCGTTTCGGCGATGGGGAGGCGACGCCGCCAACCGTTGACATCGGAGTGATCGGGCTCTAGTTTCTATCTATGCTAAATAGCGAAGTAGCGAATCACAGCACGCTGCTCAAGACGATCAAGGCCGTTTCCAGCCCGGTGCGGCTCGAGATCCTGTCCCTGCTCAAGGATCCGGCCGGCAACTTCCCGCCGCAGACCGACGGCGATCTGCTTCGCGACGGGGTCTGCGCTGATTTCATCCGGGAGAAGTTGGGGATCGCGGCCGCAACGGCGTCGCGCCACCTGACACTGCTGACCGATGCCGGCCTGTTGGTCGCGACGCGGAAGAAGGGGTGGACCTTCTATCGCCGCGACGAGCCTGCGATCAACCGGTTCACCCGATCTCTCGAGTCCGAGCTGTGATGCGGACAGTCCGGTGAACCTTCCCTACAGTCATGTCGACGTGTTCAGCCGGGTACCGTACGGCGGGAACAGCCTGCCCGTCTTTCCCGACGCTGCTGACCTGAACGCAGAACAGATGCTGCGCATCACTCAGGAGATGCGACACTTCGAAGCCGTCTTCCTGCTACCCACGAACGAGCCCGGCACCGTTGTGGCCAGAATCTTCGATCTCTTCGAGGAACTGCCCTTCGCCGGGCACCCGATCATCGGGGCCGCGGCGGTGCTGCACCAGCGCCGGGGAATCGGTGGTGCACAAAGCTGGCGCTTCCAATTGGTCAGCAAGACAGTCGAAGTCAGGACAGAGGTCACGGCCGCAGGTTATTCGGGCTGGCTCGATCAGGGCAGCCCCGAGTTCCTGGGAACGGTCCACGATGGTGGTCCCATCGCCCGCGCCTTCAACCTCGCGCCGCACGATCTCCATCCGGATCTGCCGCTGGAGGTCGTGAGCACCGGGCTTCGCTATCTGATCGTGCCGGTCCGTCCCGGCGCCTTGGCGCGGGCGCGAATCTCGTACGACATCACGGATTTGGTTCGCGTAGCCGGCGCCCAGTTCGCGGTCTTGTTCGATGAGTCCGCCGTCGAAGTGCGGCACTGGAACAACGACGGAATCATCGAGGATGTGGCCACCGGCAGCGCCGCAGGCACGATCGGCGCCTACCGCCTACGCCATGGAATGGTCGGCGGCGGGGAGACATTCATCCTCAACCAGGGCCAATTCACCGGCCGCCCAAGCGAACTGCGAGTGCGGCCCGAGGGCAGCGCCACCCGCGTCGACACGGTGAACGTGGGGGGCGACGTCTCCTTCGTCGGACATGGAACGATGGCGGCCCTTCCATGACCTCGGTCGAATCCGGCATCCCCATCATCGGTGCCGAAAACATCCGCGCCAGCGTGGGATTCGACGATCTGGTCGAACCGGTGTCACGGGCTCTCGAGGAGTCGAGCGCGGGTCTTGCCGACAGCGGGCTGATCGTGATGTTCCCCGCCGAGCGCCGCGACATGGGTGATGTCTATGTGAAGACCGGCAGCCTGCGCGGTCATGACGTCTATATCGTCAAGGTGTCGCCCTGGTTCAGCGCAAATGTCGAACGCGGTGAGCCCCAGGGCGGATTCGTCGCCGTCTTCGACAGCCACACGGGCCGAACGCTCGCCCTGTTGTACGACGAGCACTACCTGTCCGACATCCGGACCGCTGCCGCCGGAGCACTCGCCGCGCGATGGCTTGCGCCGTCGCGCGTCGGCACCGCAGCCGTGCTCGGCGCGGGTGTGCAGGCGTACTGGCAGCCCCTGGCGCTGTACCGAGAGCGCCCGTTCACAACTCTGCTGATCTGGGCGCGCAGTCTGGCCAAGGCCGAGCGCCTCAAGACCCGGCTGAGCCACGAGTTACCCGAGGTGGAGATCCACTGCTCGTCCGATATCGAAGGCACCGTTCGCAGCGCCGACGTCCTGATCACTGCCACGCAGGCGCGTGAGCCGCTGGTGCCGGGGGACTGGCTGCGCCAGGGCATGCACATCACCGCCGTCGGCGCCGATGACGCGACGAAATGTGAACTCGACGCGACGGCGCTGCAACGCGCGAAAGTCTTCGTCGACATGCGTGAGACCGCCGAAGCCAACGGCGACGTCCACAGAGCGGTTCACACCGGCCGCTATTCCATGCAGGACTTGTCTGGCGAGCTCGGTGAAGTGATATCGGGCCACACCACGGGACGCACGTCGGACGACGACATCACCGTCGCCAAACTCGTCGGGATCGGCGCACAAGACCTCGTCGCCGCCGAGGTCACCCTGGCGAAACTGTCGGGCCACGAATCCGGATAGAGCCGAATCTCTTGTCACCGCCTGCCGCGACACTGGCGGCGTGCTCGACCTGGTTCTTCCGCTGGAGTGCGGCGGGTGCGGCGCAGCGTCGACCCGGTGGTGCGACGCCTGCGCGCGGCAACTCCTTGTCCGTCCCGACGAACCGCACCTCGTCACCCCTCGGGTGCCACCCGGCGTGCCGGTGTTCTCGCTCGGCCGATACGCGGGCGCGCGCCGCAACGCGATCGTGGCCGTCAAGGAACACGGCCGCGCCGACCTGATCCACCCGCTCGGCGCCGCGTTGCGCAGCGGGCTGCGTCAACTGCTGACGTGGGGCGTGCTCGACCCGCCGCTGACCGTCGTGCCCGCCCCCACCCGCCGCCTTGCCGCCCGGAGGCGGGGCGGGGACCCGGTCATGCGGATGGCGCTCGCGGCGACGTCGGGCGGCCTGGACGCGCGGGTCATCCGGGCGCTTCGGATGAGGGCCCTTGTCCGCGACTCGGTCGGACTGTCCGGCGCGGCGCGGCAGAAGAACGTCGCGGACCGGGTCCGGCTTTCCGCCGTCTCGAACCTGCTGGGCGGGGATGTGCTTGTGGTCGACGACATCGTCACCACCGGCGCGACCGCCGCCGAATCGGTGCGTGTCCTGCAAACTTCTGGGGCCCGGGTGGTCGCCGTCCTTGCGCTTGCGAACGCCTGACCTCACACCCTGACGGCGGGGCCAATTTCTCCCAGATCAAACCGACGTGAAGAACTGAAAACAGGTGGGCCAAATCAGTGGCACTACCGGGTGAACACGGACTACCGTCGGGGCCAACATCCGTGAACGCCTCACGGCGGCGCTCAGACGCGAAGCGCCAACCATCGCCCAGCGGTAGGAGGTGAGTGATCGACACCTTGTACCGGCGAGCGGCGAAAACGACGCGTGCCCCGTCGGTGCATTTCCGCCCAGGTAGGCACGCAGTGCGCGTGCGACGCGAAAGAGAAACGAGTCGCCAAGCATGTCAATCCGTTCCATGGAAACAGACCGCTCGATGATCGCTGACGACGAGAAGGCCGTGCCCGACGCCGAGGTCGTCGTCAAGGGCCGCAACGTCGAGATCCCCGACCACTTCCGCATCTACGTCTCAGAGAAGCTCGCCCGCCTCGAGCGGTTGGACCGCAGCATCTACCTCTTCGATGTCGAGCTCGACCACGAGCGCAACCGACGCCAACGCAAGAACTGTCAGCACGTGGAGATCACCGCGCGGGGCCGTGGACCGGTCGTCCGTGGCGAGGCATGTGCGGACAGCTTCTACGCCGCCCTCGAATCAGCGGTCTGCAAACTCGAGAACCGGCTGCGGCGGAGCAAGGACCGTCGAAAGGTGCACTACGGCGACAAGACCCCGGTATCGCTGGCCGAGGCCACGAAGGTCTCGGCTGCCGAGGCATTCCTTCCGCCGAACGGAGACGAAGCCGTGCCGGCCGACGGAGTCGAGGTGCACGAGCCGGGTCAGGTCGTACGCACCAAGGAACACCCGGCCAAGCCGATGACCGTAGACGACGCGCTCTACGAGATGGAACTGGTCGGACACGACTTCTTCTTGTTCCACGACAAACAGAGCGACAAGCCGTGCGTGGTGTACCGCAGGCACGCCTACGACTACGGGCTGATTCGCCTGGCCTGATTGCAATCGACCAGCCAGTTCGACGAGTCACCTAGGATGGACCTCGTCTAATACGTCACGAGATCCATCAGACCCACAGGGGAAAATAGCGTGCTCGATAAGTTGCTCCGGCTCGGTGAAGGCCGCATGGTCAAGCGCCTCAAGCGGGTGGCTGACTACGTCAACACCTTGTCCGACGACGTCGAGAAGCTCTCCGACGCCGAACTGCGCGCCAAGACCGACGAGTTCAAGAAGCGGTACAGCGATGGCGAGGATCTCGACGACCTGATGCCGGAGGCGTTCGCGGTGGCCAGGGAGGCCGCCTGGCGCGTCCTGGACCAGCGGCCGTACGACGTGCAGGTGATGGGTGGGGCCGCCCTGCACTTCGGCAACGTCGCCGAGATGAAGACCGGTGAGGGCAAGACGCTGACCTGTGTGCTGCCCGCCTACCTGAACGCCCTTTCGGGCAAGGGCGTTCACGTCATCACCGTCAACGACTACCTGGCCAAACGCGACAGCGAGTGGATGGGCCGTGTGCACCGCCACCTCGGCCTCGACGTCGGCGTGATTCTGGCCCAGATGACACCGGACCAGCGTCGTGTCGCCTACAACGCCGACATCACCTACGGCACCAACAACGAGTTCGGTTTCGACTACCTGCGCGACAACATGGCGCACACGGTCGAAGAGATGGTGCAGCGCGGCCACGCGTTCGGCATCGTCGACGAGGTCGACTCCATCCTGATCGACGAGGCCCGCACGCCGCTGATCATCTCCGGTCCCGCCGACGGGTCGTCGAACTGGTACAGCGAGTTCGCCCGGCTGGCGCCGCTGATGGAGAAGGACAAGCACTACGAGGTCGACCTGCGCAAGCGCACGATCGGTGTCAGCGAGCTCGGCGTCGAGTTCGTCGAGGACCAGCTCGGCATCGACAACCTCTACGAGGCCGCCAACTCGCCGCTGGTCAGCTACCTCAACAACGCCATCAAGGCCAAAGAGCTGTTCATGCGCGACAAGGACTACATCGTGCGCGACGGCGAGGTGCTGATCGTCGACGAGTTCACCGGCCGCGTGCTGCTGGGGCGCCGCTACAACGAGGGCATGCACCAGGCGATCGAGGCCAAGGAAAAGGTCGAGATCAAGGCCGAGAACCAGACGCTGGCCACCATCACGCTGCAGAACTATTTCCGGCTCTACGAGAAGCTCGCGGGAATGACCGGCACCGCGCAGACCGAGGCCGCCGAGCTGCACGAGATCTACAAGCTCGGCGTTGTGTCGATCCCGACCAACAAGCCGATGATCCGCGCGGACCAGTCCGACCTGATCTACAAGACCGAAGAGGCCAAGTACATCGCGGTCGTCGACGATGTCAGCGAGCGCTACGAGAAGGGTCAGCCGGTGCTGATCGGCACCACCAGCGTGGAGCGGTCGGAGTACCTGTCGCGGCAGTTCCAGAAGCGCCGCATCCCGCACAACGTGCTCAACGCCAAGTACCACGAGCAGGAGGCCGGGATCATCGCCGAGGCCGGGCGGCGCGGCGCGATCACCGTCGCCACCAACATGGCGGGCCGTGGCACCGACATCGTGCTCGGCGGCAACGTCGACTTCCTCACCGACAAGCGACTGCGCGAGCAGGGACTCGATCCGGTCGAGACCGCCGACGAGTACGACGCCGCATGGCACGAGCTGCGGTTGCAGGTGAAGGACGAGGCCACGGCGGAGGCCGAAGAGGTCATCGATGCCGGCGGCCTTTACGTGCTCGGCACCGAGCGCCACGAGTCGCGCCGCATCGACAACCAGTTGCGCGGTCGGTCGGGCCGTCAGGGCGACCCGGGCGAGTCCCGGTTCTACCTGTCGCTCGCCGACGAGCTGATGAGGCGGTTCAACGGCGCCGCGCTCGAGTCGCTGCTGACCCGGCTGAGCCTGCCCGACGACGTGCCCATCGAGGCCAAGATGGTCAGCCGCGCCATCAAGAGCGCACAGACGCAGGTCGAGCAGCAGAACTTCGAGATCCGCAAGTACGTGCTCAAGTACGACGAGGTGATGAACCAGCAGCGCAAGGTCATCTACGCCGAGCGCCTCCGCATCCTCGAGGGGGAGAACCTCAAGGAGCAGGCCCACGGGATGATGGTCGACGTCATCACCGCCTATGTGAACGGCGCCACCGCCGACGGCTACTCCGAGGACTGGGACCTCGAGACGCTGTGGACCGCGTTGAAACAGCTGTACCCGATCAGCATCGACCACCATGACCTCATCGACTCCGACGCAATCGGCGAGCCCGGCGAGCTGACGCGCGAGGAGCTGCTCGACGCGCTGATCGAGGACGCGGAGCGGGCCTACGACGAGCGCGAGAAGCAGCTGGAGGAGATCGCCGGCGAAGGCGCGATGCGACAGCTCGAGCGCAACGTGCTGCTCAACGTCGTCGACCGCAAGTGGCGTGAGCACCTCTACGAGATGGACTACCTCAAGGAGGGCATCAACCTGCGTGCCGTCGCGCAGAAGGATCCCGTGGTCGAGTACCAGCGCGAGGGTTTCGACATGTTCAACGGCATGCTCGACGCGATGAAGGAAGAGGCCGTCGGCTTCTTGTTCAACGTCACCGTCGAGGCGGTGCCCGCCACCCCCGCAGCGCAGGTGGCACCGGTTGCCGCGCCTACCGGGCTTGCCGAGTTCGCCGCCGAAGCCGCCGCGGCGGCCCAGGAGGGCGCCGTCGCGACCAAGGAGCGCCAGCAGGCACCGGCGTTGCGCGCCAAGGGAATTGACGACAACGCGCCGGAGCTGACCTACAGCGGCCCTTCCGAGGACGGCTCGGCGCAGGTGCAGCGCCAAAGCGGGAACGGCGGCCCGAGGCACGCGGCTCCGAGCAGGCGCGAGCGTCGCGAGGCCGCCCGCAAGCAGGCGAAGGCCGGCAAGAAGGGCTAGTTCTCCAGCAGGACGGCGATGCGCGCCAACGTCGCGCGCATGCCGTCCTCGGCCTGTCGCGGCATCGCGCCCATCTTCAGCATCAGCCGCTGCCGGTCCTTTGACACGTCCCACGTCTCGCGGACCAGTGTTGCGTCCGCGGTGGGGGTGAGTTCATACCGCCAGATGCGACCGCCGACCAGGCCGCCGAGGGTGGTGGGCTGCCAGGCGATGCGGCGGTCCGGCTCGAACTCGATCACCGTGTTGTTCATCGTGTAGGGCAGGAACAGGGTCTCAGGACGCCCGCGCATCCTCATCGAGAACGTGGTGCCCATCTCGAGCGGAATGGATGTCGCGTCGGCATGGTCGACGGTGCCCGACCCGTCGAAGCTCGCGTGCCGTCCCGCGTCGGCAAGGAGCGCGAAGATCTCGCGTGCCTGCGCCGCGATGACGCGTTCGACGCTGACGCTGTCTTCCCGCACCGGCCCATTATCCGACCTGCAGGGCCACCATCCGCCAGCGGCCCTCCCTGACCTCGATGCGGCCCGCGATGGCCCGAACGCGTTGCCCTCGGGTGTATGTCGCGAATACCTCGGCCGCCGTCGGCTGGTGTGGCTCCCGCTCGTCGACGGCGGCGGTGCGCAGTCGAACCCGCCGCAGCACCGCCGCCTTGTCGGGTGTGGCGCTGCGGGTCAGCGTGAAGACCATGTCGAGAAGCGGGGGCGTCAGCATCGGTCGCAGCTGCGCGATCGGCCTGCGCCGGTCGAGCACCTCGAGCACCCGCCGCAGCGCAGCATCGGCGAAGCCGGCCGCCTCCGGTGGCGGCGCGACCACGGACGCCTCAGGTCCGAAAGGCCGCAACGGGCGCCGGGGTGAGCGGTGCAACGCGACATCAAGCGGCGGAGCCGGGCCGCCGGCGACGTCGAACGGCGGCGGTTCGTAGTCGACGACCGGCGCGGTGAAGGCGCCCGGTTCGAAGGGGATCTGCGGTGCGCTCAACGGGCCTCTCCAGCGATCGTCAGGGAAATGGGCTGCGTCTGCCGGGGAGGAACCAGACACCTCAATGATCCCATGGTCCGCAGGGCCCGCACGCACCCGTGATGCGCGCCTACAGAATCGGCGGTTACCGTGTCGGGGTTCGGTGAGTGTCGCCGTGCACATCCAGGGGAGGGGCTGCGCCGCATATGGTGACCAGGTTGTCGGCGTCTGACGCGTCGTTCTTCGGCCTGGAGAATTCCTCGACCCCGATGTACGTCTCCTCGCTGTCGATTCTCCGCAAGCCCCGCAACGGGCTGAGCTACGAGACGCTGCTGGAGACGGTCGAGCAGCGGCTGCCGCAGATTCCGCGCTACCGGCAGAAGGTGCGCGAGGTGACCTTCGGCCTGGCCCGGCCGGTCTGGATCGACGACCGCGATTTCGACATCACCTACCACATCCGCAGGTCGGCCCTGCCGTCGCCGGGAAGCGACGCGCAGCTGCACGAGCTGGTGGCGAGGCTGGGGTCTCGCGCGCTGGACAAGACGCGGCCGCTGTGGGAGATGTACCTCGTCGAGGGGCTGGCCGGCAACCGCCTGGCGATCTACACCAAGTCGCACCAGGCGCTGGTCAACGGGATGACCGCGCTCGAGATCGGCCACGTCATCGCCGACCGCACGCAGAAGCCGCCGGCGTTCGGCGAGGACATCTGGATCCCGGCGCGCGAGCCCGGCGATGCCCAGCTGCTGGCGGGTGCCGTCGGCGAGTGGATCGCCCGGCCGGGAACGCAGCTGGCCGCCGTGCGGTCCGCGGTCATCGACGTGGCGACCAACTCTGGACAGCTCGTCGACGTGGGACGCCGGTTCTCCGCTGCCGCACGCACCCTCGTCAGGGGCACCGCGCCGTCGAGCCCGCTGAACACCAAGGTGTCGCGGAACCGCAGGTTCACCGTCGCCAGCGCGAAGCTGGAGGACTACCGCAACCTGCGGGCCCGCTACGACTGCGACGTCAACGACGTCGTGCTCGCGGTCATCGCGGGCGCACTGCGCAACTGGCTGCTGTCGCGCGGCGAGCCGGTGGCGCCGACGGCCACCGTCCGGGCGATGGCGCCGATGTCGGTGTATCCCGAAGAGGAGCTGGACCACTCGGGCCCCGGCCAGGCGATCAGCGAGGTGTCGCCGTTCCTGGTCGACCTGCCCGTCGGAGAGGGCAACGCGGTGGTGCGGCTGTCCCAGATCGCGCACATGACCGAGTCGCATCCGACAGCCGCAAGCCTTGTCGACGCAAGAACCATCGTCACGCTGTCGGGTTTCGCGCCACCGACCTTGCACGCCATGGGAATTCGGGTGGCGACGACGTTCCCGGCCCGGCAGTTCAACCTGCTGATCACCAACGCGCCCGGAGCCCAGAAGCAGATGTTCATCGCGGGCACCAAGCTCCTCGAGTCGTATGCGGTGCCGCCGCTGCTGAACAACCAGGTGCTGGCGATCGGGGTTACCTCCTACAACGGCATGCTCTATTTCGGCATCAACGCCGACCGCGACGCGATGAGCGACGTCGACGTCCTACCGACGTTGCTGCGCGAGTCGCTGGACGAGCTGCTCGAAGCCGCGCAGTAACGCAATCGTTGCGTGGCCGGGTATTGACGGGGGCTGCCGAGCAGGTTTCGAATGAATTCACCATGACAATCAGCTCCGAATCTCCTGAGACCTCACAGGACGCCGTGGCCCCGGCGCAGCACTGGAAGGACGGTCAGCCCGTCTCGCACCCGATCTTCGCGGTGCCCATCGACGACGAACTGCACACCCGCAACCGCGGGCTCGACAAGGTGGTGTTCGGCGTCACCGCGATCAATCGCCGTCGGATTCCTGGTGGGAGGATGCCCTCACCGGTCTGCAGACCATCACCATCATCGCCGCGCTTCCGTTCGTGCTCGTGATGGTGGGTCTGGCCGTCGCGCTGGTCAAGGATCTGCGCCGGGACCCGCTGATGGTGCGGCGCGAGTACGCCACCGAGGCGGTGGACAGCGCGGTGGTGCACGGGGTGACCGAACACGGCGACGACTTCATGATCTCGGTGGAGAAGGATCCCCGCGCAGGCGGCTAACCTCGCCTGGTGCGTGTCTATGTGCCGGCGACCCTGGCAATGCTGCAGAAGCTCGTCGCCGACCGGACCGTCAGCGCCGTCAACGGCACGGCGTTCGCCGTGACGCCCACGCTGCGGGAGTCCTACGCCGAGGGCGATGACGACGAGCTGGCCGAGGTGGCGCTGCGCGAGGCGGCGCTGGCTTCGGTTCGGCTGCTGGCCGGGGTCGCCGACGAGCCCTCTGCGGGGCTTCCGCCGCGGCGCGCGGTGCTGGTCGCCGAGGTTGACGGCGCAACCGCCCGACCCGACCTCGACGACGCTGTGGTGCGGTTGTCCGGGCCCGTCGCCATCGATGACGTGATCGCCGTCTACGTCGACAACCAGGCCGCCGAGACCGCCGTGCTGGCCGCGATCGACGCCGTCGACGCCGCCGATCTGGGGGATGAGGACGCCGAACTGACCGTGGGCGATGCGCAGGACCACGACCTGGCCTGGTACGGCGCCCAGGAACTGTCATTTCTGCTGGAATTGATGTAGATCCGCCAGGTTTTTGGGTGGATACGGGAGCGTAGGTTACGGTACCGTAGGTTGCGTGGCCAAGAATTCGATCAAGGTCTCGGCCAATGTCGCCGATACGGTGCGGCCGAAGATCGCGGGTGCCAAGCAACACCCTGGCTGGCACGCGCTGCGCACCCTCGCCGGGCGCATCACCACACCGCTGCTTCCCGACGATTATCTGAAGCTGGCCAACCCGCTGTGGTCGGCCCGCGAGCTGCGGGGACGCGTGCTGGAGGTGCGCCGCGAGACCGTCGACTCCGCGACCTTGGTGATCAAGCCGGGGTGGGGCTTCTCCTTCGACTACCAGCCCGGTCAATACGTCGGCATCGGGCTGTTGGTGGACGGCCGCTGGCGGTGGCGGTCGTACTCGCTGACCTCCAGCCCGGTGACATCGCGACCGAGTCGCACCATCACGATCACGGTGAAGGCCATGCCAGAGGGGTTCCTGTCGACGCACCTGGTCGGCGGGGTGGCACCCGGCACGATCGTGCGCCTGGCGGCGCCGCAGGGCAACTTCGTGATGCCCGATCCAGCGCCCGCGTCGGTGCTGTTCATCACCGGCGGGTCCGGGATCACCCCGGTGATGTCGATGCTGCGCACGCTCGTCCGGCGCGGCCAGATCACCGATGTTGTTCATTTACATTCCGCGCCAACGGAATCCGACATGATGTTCGCCGGCGAGTTGGCCGAACTGCAGCAGAGCCACCCTGGCTACCGGTTGCGGCTGCGCATGACGCGTGAGCACGGCCGCCTCGACCTGTCGCAGATCGCCGACGAGGTGCCGGACTGGCGCGACCGCCAGACGTGGGCCTGCGGACCGGAGGGCATGCTGACCGGCGCCGAGCGCACCTGGTCGACGGCGAAGATCGAGGACCGGCTGCACCTCGAGCGCTTCGCGGTGTCCCGCGCGGCCGTGCACGGTCAGGGCGGCACGGTGAAATTCGCGCGCAGTGGGAAGACACTCGCCGTGGACGCAGCGACGCCGCTGATGGAAGCCGGTGAGCGCGTGGGCGTGACGATGCCGTTCGGCTGCCGGATGGGCATCTGCCAGTCCTGCGTGGTCGGGCTGGTCGAGGGCCATGTTCGCGATCTGCGGACCGGCGTCGAGCACGAGCCGGGGAGCCGGGTGCAAACGTGCATTTCCGCAGCTTCCGGGGATTGCGTGCTGGATGTCTAAGGTTTACTGGCTGGTAACCTACGAAACCGTAAGTTACGGTAGCGTAGGTACGAAGGAAGGAGACACACGATGGCAATAACTGACGTTCCGGAATTCGCCCACTTGACCGACGCCGACATCGAGAGCCTCGCCGTCGAGTTGGACGCCATCCGCCAAGACATCGAAGACTCTCTCGGCGAGCGCGACTCGCGCTACATCCGCCGTACCATCGCCGCCCAGCGCGCGCTGGAGGTGGCGGGCCGGCTGATGCTGGCCGCCAGCTCGAAGCGCTCCGCCTGGTGGGCAGGAACCGTCACCTTGGGCCTCTCCAAGATCATCGAGAACATGGAGATCGGCCACAACGTCATGCACGGCCAGTGGGATTGGATGAACGATCCCGAGATCCATTCCTCGACATGGGAATGGGACATGAGCGGGGCGTCCAAGCACTGGCGCTTCACCCACAACTTCATGCACCACAAGTACACGAACATCCTCGGCATGGACGACGATGTCGGCTACGGCACGCTGCGCGTCACCCGTGACCAGAAGTGGAAGCCGTTCAACCTCGGCAACGTGCTCTACAACACCATTCTCGCGCTCGGATTCGAGTGGGGGGTTGGGTTGCAGCACCTGGAGCTCGGCAAGATCTTCAAGGGCCGCGACGACCGTGTCGCCACGATGAAACGCGTGAAGGAGTTCGGCGTGAAGGCCGGCCACCAGGTGGCCAAGGACTACATCGCCTACCCGGCGTTGACCTCGCTGTCGCCTGGCGCCACCTTCTCCTCGACGCTCAAGGCCAATGCGGTGGCCAACGTCATCCGCAATGTCTGGTCGAACGCCGTGATCTTCTGCGGCCATTTCCCCGACGGTGCAGAGAAGTTCACCAAGACCGACATGGTCGGCGAGACCAAGGGTCAGTGGTACCTGCGCCAGATGCTCGGCAGCGCCAACTTCGAGGGCGGGCCCGCGCTGCGGTTCATGAGCGGCAACCTGTGCCACCAGATCGAGCACCACCTGTACCCGGACCTGCCGAGCAACCGGCTCCATGCGATCTCGTTCCGGGTCCAGGAAGTGTGCGACAAGTACGACCTGCCGTACACCACGGGCTCGTTCCTCGTGCAGTACGGCAAGACGTGGCGGACCATCGCCAAGCTCTCGCTGCCGGACAAATACCTGCGTGATACCTCCGACGATGCGCCGGAGACGCGCAGCGAGCGGATGTTCGACGAGCTCGGACCTGCTCCCCGGCGTGGCCTCAAGTCGGCCATCTCCGCGGTCCGCAGGCGCCGACGCGAAATGCGGACGGTCAGGCAAACGCCGCGCGCGGCCTAGCGGATTGGACTAGCGCGTTACAGTTAGTCCGTGTCGCCGCAAGAGAGCCGCGGGGCGAGGTCACGGCTGACCTCCCGCGGCGCCGCGACCCGCAACCGGATCGTGTTGGCCGCTGCGGAGTTGATGCACGCGCGGGGTGTGGCGACGACGACCATCGACGAGGTGCTCGCCGCGAGCGCCACCAGTAAGTCGCAGTTCTACCAACACTTCGACGACAAGTCGGAGCTGGTGTACGACGTCATCACGCTGCGCGCCGACGAGGTCCTGTCCTGGCAGCGGCTGCGGCTGGAGAAAGTGGATTCCCTACGCGGACTTCATCAGTGGCGTGACGCAATGGTGCAGCGTTGTGTGTTGCGGCGGGGCCTGTGGGGCTGTGAGCTCGGGTCGCTGGCCGCCGAACTGTCGGACACCGACGACAAGGCAAGGGCGTCGCTGGCCGAGCACTTCGCCGACTGGCGGGCGATCCTGGCGGCGGCACTGGAGCGGATGCGCGACAACGGCGTGCTCCGCGAGGACATCGATGCTCCCGCGTTGGCGACCGGGCTTCTGGCTGCCGTCGAAGGCGGCTACCTCCTGTCGCAGACCGCGCATGATCCCCGCCTGATGCAGACGTCGCTCAACGCCGCGATCGCCCACATCATGTCGTTTTCCCCGGACAACAGCGAGCGGGCCAGTCGGTGACTGGCCCGCTCGGTCCGTTCTGCTAGTTGTCGCCGGGAGGGGCGGTCGGCGCGGGCGGCGCCTTGACATCGGGCGAGAACGGATTCGGCCCGTTGGGATCGAGACGAGGTGCCTTCTCGGTCGGGCTCGCCGACGGTGTCGTGGTAGTCGTTGTGGTGGTTGAGGTTTCGGAAGGAGCCTCTTTCTCCTCGCCACCGCATGCGGTCAGTGCACCCATCGAGATGAGGGCGGCGATGCCGAGCGAGGCGGCGACTCGACGGGTCGACCAACCTGTCTTCATGTTTCAGTCCTGTTCGTAGCGCGGAACGACGTGGATGTACGAACTGAACTATATCGTCCAGTAATGGGCCTAGTCAATGGCACTATGTGCATAAATGAGACTAGATAGTCCAAAGTGACGCGATGGACGCGGTGTCAGTCAGGGATGTAGTCGAACGTGTCGGGGTTGGGTCCCCTGCGGCCCTTTTCGCCCCTGTTCAGTTCGGTGAGAGCCTCGGCGTCGTCCGGGCTCAGCTCGAAGTCGAAGATCTCGTAGTTCTCCTTGATCCGCTCCGGTGTCACCGACTTCGGAAACACGATGTCACCACGCTGGACGTGCCAGCGCAACACCACCTGCGCCGGCGACTTGCCCGTTGCCTTGGCGATGCCGTCGACGACCTGGTCGTCGAGCACCGCGCCCTGCGCGATGGGTGACCAGGCTTCGGTGACGATGCCGTGTTTCTGCCCGTAGGCGCGCACCTCGTCGTTGGTGAAGTAGGGATGCACCTCGATCTGGTTGACCACGGGCACGGTGTCGGTCTCCTTGGCCAACCGCTCGAGGTGGGCGACCTGGAAGTTCGACACGCCGATGCTGCGGGCGCGGCCGTCCTTCTTGAACTCCTCGAGCGTCTGCCACGTCGAGACGAAGTCACCGTCGTACAGCGTCGGCAGCGGCCAGTGGATCAGGAAAAGGTCGACGTAGTCGAAGCCCAGCTCAGAGAGCGTGGCGTCGAACGCACGGCGGGCGTCGTCGGGCTTGTGGAAGCCGTTGTTCAGCTTGCTGGTGACGTACACGTCGCCGCGGTCGATGCCCGCGTCGCGGATGCCCTGCCCGACGCCCGCCTCGTTCTGGTACATCTCCGCGGTGTCGATGTGGCGATAGCCGATGTCCAGGGCTTTCCTGACGGCCTCGGCGGTGTCGCCGGGGTCGATCTGGAAGACGCCGAACCCCAGCTGCGGGATTTTCGTGCCGTCGTTGAGTTCGATGGTCGGTACTTCGCTCACAGTTGATCCTCCTCGTGGACAGCCTGCCCGGTAGTCGATCAGGTCAAACACCCCCCTCCCCGGATTTATGTCCACCGATCGGGGGACACCCGGTTCATCCGATGCTCGGCCCGATCGCAGGACATACAGCGCCGTTGCGCTCCGGCAGTCTTAAGTCATCGCCGGAACACACCGGTAGACAAACGAAAAACCAACTTACAGAGGAGAACTCGAAATGATCAAGAACGTTTTCGCTCGCTACCTCGTCCTGCTGACCGTCGGCGGAAGCCTGCTCGGCGGTGCGGCCGTCGGCCTGGCGGGCATGGCCAGCGCCGCTACCCCGACGAGCCCGACCGGCCCCGGCTACTCCTACGCCCCGAGCGTCAAGGCCAAGCCGGCCCCGACGCAGAAGCCGGGCTGGCACAACCACCACGGTGTCTGGCACATCAACGCCCTGAACGGCAACTGATAGGCCCGCCACAAAGGCCCTCCCCGTCGCGGGAGGGCCTTTTCATGCGGGGTTTCTACGCCTCGCGGAGCGCCGTCAGCAGGCGCCTGGCCGCGACGACCCGCCCCGCTGCGGGCCCGGTCAGCCCGTCGAGCGCGCACTCCGGGTCGGCGGGCGGGCCGAGGTGCCCGCAGCCCCTTGGGCATTCCTTGATCGCCTCGGCCAGATCCGAGAAGGCCAGCATCACGTCGTCCGGCTCGATGTGGGCCAGCCCGAACGATCGGATGCCGGGGGTGTCGACGACCCAGCCGGAGCCCGCCAGCGGCAGCGCCACCGACTGCGACGACGTGTGCCTGCCCTTCCCGACGCCGGAGACATCGCCTGTTGCACGCTCCGCCTCCGGCACAAGCCGATTCACCAGCGTGGACTTTCCGACGCCGGAGTGGCCGAGCAGCACCGTCACCTTGTCGGTCAGCAGTGGAGCGACGGCGTCGAGCGGGTCGTCGCGGCCCGCGATTGCGATCGTCAGGTCCAGGTCGGCGAACTGCGCGGCAAACGGCTCCGGCGGTGCGAGGTCGGTCTTGGTCAGGCACAGGATCGGCGTCAGCCCGCCGGCGTAGGCGGCGATCAGCGTGCGTTCGACGAGTCCGGTGCGCGGCGGCGGGTCGGCAAGCGCGACAACGATCAGCAGTTGGTCGGCGTTGGCGACGACGACCCGTTCCGTCGGGTCCGTGTCGTCTGCGGTGCGCCGCAACACCGTTCGGCGGTCACCGCGCCGCACGATGCGCGCCAGCGTGTCCGCGCGGCCGGACAGGTCGCCGACCACACCGACGTCGTCGCCGACCACGATCGACGTTCGGCCCAATTCCCTTGCGCGCATGGCTGTCACAACGCGGTCGGGGTCGCGGCCGATCGCGCAGCCCCACCGTCCGCGGTCGACCGTGACCACCATGCCCTCCTGGGCGTCGGCGTGGTCGGGGCGCGTCTTGGTGCGCGGCCGGGACCCCCGACCCGGCCGAACCCGGACGTCGGACTCGTCGTAGTCCCTGCTCAAACCTCGACTCCCGCTCGTCCCCTGCCCTGCGGGCGTGGGCCCACCGGTCCTCGCTCGTTCCTCCCTGCGATCCTCACTCGCGCTCGCCTTCGGGGCTGCTCAAGTCTGACCGGCCAGCATGCCGGCCCACATCTGCGGAAACTCGGGCAGGGTCTTGGCCGTGGTGCCGATGTCTTGCACCTCGACCCCGCTCACCCGAAGGCCGACGATCGCACCGGCCGTGGCCATCCGATGGTCGGCGTAGGACCGCCACAGCCCGCCGTGCAGGCGCCGGGCGGTGATGACCAGACCGTCGGGTGTCTCTTCGCATTGCCCACCGAGGCCGTTGATCTCGGCGCGCAGTGCAGCAAGCCGATCGGTTTCGTGACCGCGGAGATGGGCGATCCCGGTCAGCTGTGACACCGAACCGGGTGACGCCAGCGCCGCAAGCGCCGCCACCGCAGGTGTCAGCTCGCCGACATCGTGCAGGTCGACGGTGAAGCCGCCGTAGACTGGGGCGCCTTGCACCTCGAGGTACGAATCACTGTGCCGGACAACCGAACCCAGCTTCTCGAGAATCGCGAGGATGGTGTCTGCGGGTTGCGTGCTCACCGTCGGCCAGCCCGCGATGCGCACGGTTCCGCCGCTGACGACTGCGGCCGAAAGGAACGGAACGGCATTGGACAGATCCGGCTCGATCACCCAGTGCCGCGCGGCGACCGGGCCGGGGGAGACCCGCCACCGGTTGGCCTGCGCGTCGTCGACGTCGACGCCCGCGTCGCGCAGCATCGACACCGTCATCGCCACGTGCGGCGCAGACGGCACCGAGTCGCCGGTGTGCACAATCGTCAGCCCGTCGGTGAAGGACGCTCCGGACAACAGCAGCCCGGAGACGAACTGCGACGACGCCGACGCGTCGATCTCGACGGTGCCGCCCGCCACCGATCCGTCACCGCGCACGGAGAACGGCAGGCCGTCGCCGTCGATGTCCACCCCGAGCCCGCGCAGTGCGTCGAGCAGCGGCGCGATCGGGCGGGCGCGGGCCTGCTCGTCGCCGTCGAACACCACGGTCTCGGTGGCCAGGGCCGCGACCGGCGGTACGAACCGCAGCACCGTGCCTGCGAGGCCGCAGTCCACCCTGGCGTCGGCGGCTGGGCCGATCTGTCCGCCGACGGTCAGCTCGGCGTCGTCTCCGTCGACGGTGACGCCGAGGGTGCGCAGCGCGCCGATCATCAGGTCGGTGTCGCGGCTGCGGAGGGCGCCGCTGATCGTCGACGTGCCTTGACCAGTGGCCAGCGCCGCGAGCACGAGCGCCCGATTGGTCTGCGACTTCGACCCCGGCACCGTCACCGTGGCGTGCACGGGACCAGGCGCCGTCGGTGCCTGCCAGTCCGTCACGGCTCCCATCCTGCCCTGTCGCTGCTTTCTGCCACCATGGGCTGTATGTGCGGGAGATTCGCGGTGACCACCGATCCGGCGCTGCTCGCCGAGAAGATCCAGGCGATCGACGAGGCGACGTCGGCCAAGAAGGACGCGGGCGGCCCGAATTACAACGTCGCGCCGACCACGACGATCAGCACGGTGGTGAAACGGCACAGCGAGCCCGACGACGAGTCGACGCGGCGGGTGCGGCTGATGCGGTGGGGACTGGTGCCGCCGTGGGTCAAGGAAGCCTCCGAGGGTGTTCCGGACACCAAGGGTCCGCTACTGATCAATGCCCGCGCGGAGAACGTCACCACCTCGCCGGCGTTCCGCAACTCGGCGAAGAACAAGCGCTGCCTGGTCCCGATGGACGGCTGGTACGAGTGGCGCGGCGAGAAGGGCGCCAAGACGCCGTTCTACATGTACGGAGCGGACGGCGAGCCGCTGTTCATGGCGGGCCTGTGGTCGACGTGGCGCCCCAGAAAAGACGCAGCGGCGGGCTCGTCAATTCCACCGCTGCTGAGCGCCACGATCATCACCACCGACTCGGCGGGCCCGCTCTCCGAGATCCACGACCGGATGCCACTGACCATCAGCAAGGGCGATTGGGACCGCTGGCTGGACCCCGACGCTGTCATCGACGAGGGGCTGCTGCGCGGGCACGGCGACCTGGACCGGATCGAGATCCGCGAGGTGTCGCGGCTGGTGAACAGCGTCCGCAACAACGGGCCCGAGCTGATCGAGCCCGTCGAACCGGAGGCTGAGCTGGGGGCACCTCCCGCTTGCGGGGGAGCGACGCTGCTGTAGTCACCGCCGGGCGGCGGTCACCACCACGTACGGCGCGTCGAACGCCACGCGCCCGTCCGCGGTCACGTTTGCGCGCATCGCGTCGGTGAAGGCGGCCAGCAGCTCGTCGCGCTTCGTCTTGTCGAGGGTGCCGAAAAGGGAGACATGTATCGGCGACTCATGTTCCAGCAGCTGCATCGCGTCCTCGACGGTGCCCAGTTGCCATGTGCACGAGCCTGTTTCAATCGCAATGTCGTCGAAGTCCGGGGCGAGCCGGTCGGTGATCGTCTCCGCCATTCCCCATTGGTCGGGCGAGTGTCCCGAGTCCGGTGGTGGCCCGAGCACGGTCAGGATCGGCTTGTAGAACGGGGTGTCGCGATCGGGCACCCACGAGGAGAAGCCCAGCACACCGCCCGGCCGAAGCAGCCGCGCGATCTCTGCGACCTGTTGGGTGGGCTCGACGAAGATGATGCCCATGTTCGACACCACGGCGTCGAACGACCCGCCGGGTAGTCCGGTGTCGGAGGCGTCTCCCGTCACCCAGCTGACGGCCGCGCCCGAAGCCTGCGCCTTCTGCGCGCCCAGCGCGATCAGCTCGGGGGTGATGTCGACGCCCGTCACCCGTGCGCCCGCAGCACTCGCGACGAGCGCCGCGCTGCCGGTGCCGCAGGCCAGGTCGACCACTGCGGCGTCGCGCAGCGGCAACCGCCGCTCGACAGCCGACACCACATCAGCCGCAATCGAAGCGACGCGATCGCCGATCGCGTCGTAGCGACCGGCTGCCCAGAACGTCGGCGTTGCCACCGCCTCAGCGTGTCACGATGTGGAGGTGAACTCACTGGCCGGGTTCCCGATCACCGCGCCGGCACTGCCGCGTCCTGTGACGTTCGAGCAGTTCTGGGCCGACCTGACTTTCGTGCACTGGCCGGTGCGCCCGGAGGCCGTCGCGCACCTGTATCCGGCGGGAACCCGGCCGGACATCTTCAACGGCGTGACGTACGCGGGTCTGATTCCGTTCACGATGCGGCGCACGGCGGTCGGTACCGCGCTGCCGCTGGGGTACTTCGGCGCGTTCCACGAGACCAACGTCCGGCTCTACTCGATCGATGACGCCGGTCGGCACGGCGTGCTGTTCAGGTCGCTGGAGACGGCGCGCCTCGCCGTGGTGCCTGTCGTGCGCGCCGCGCTCGGTGTGCCCTACACCTGGGCGCGGATGCGCGTCTCCCGCGACGACGACCGCATCTCGTATGACAGCGAGCGCCGATGGCCGCGGCGTGGTCTGCGCAGCCGGTTGACCATTCGGGTCGGCGACGAGGTGGAACCGACCCCGCTGGAGATCTGGCTGACCGCCAGGTGGGGTGCGCACGCCCGCAAGGCGGGGCAGACATGGTGGGTGCCCAACGAGCACGGCCCGTGGCCGTTGCGATCGGCCGAGATCCTCGAGCTCGACGACGATCTGATCGCGGCCGCCGGGGTGGAAGTGGCGGGCGATCGGCTGCGCGCCCTGTTCTCGTCAGGGGTGCAGGCACGGTTCGGCCGCCCGTCGCGGGTCAAGTAGCCGCCGGTTGTGCGGTTTCGTACGCAACACGCCGCTGAGGCGTGTAGATCCGCACGGTCGACGCCGAATTCGACTGAGAGCTATGGCTTTTTGTAGCCGGGCGGATTTGGGGTGTCGACCCACAGGTCGACGCCAAGGTCCGAGCCGGGTATGCAGTCGTACACCGAGAGATCGGTGACGCCCGATTCGAGAAGCACGTCCTCGCACAGCAGTGCGTTGCCCGTGTACTCGCGCGACGGCTTGTTGAGGACGACATAGGCGGCGTCGGCGTACACGTCGGGCTTGCGGGCCCGGGCCATCGCCTCGTCGCCGCCGAGCAGGTTCTGCACTGCGGCGGTGGCCACCAGCGTGCGCGGCCACAGCGTGTTGGACGCGATGCCCTCTTCGCGGAGCTCCTCGGCCAACGCCAACGCGCACAACGACATGCCGTACTTGGCCATCATGTACGCGGTGGGCTTGAGCCACTCGGGCTCGAGCCGGATCGGCGGCGAAAGAGTGAGGATGTGCGGGTTGTCCCGGCCCACCATGTGCGGGACGCATGCCTGGCACACGGCGTAGGTGCCGCGCACCTGGATGCCGTTCATCAGGTCGAACCGCTTGAGCGGCACCTCGGTGATCGAGCCGAGGTTGATCGCCGATGCATTGTTCACGCAGATGTCGATGCCGCCGAACTGCTCGACGGTCTTGGCCACCGCGGCGGCCACCGAGTCGCCGTCGCGGATGTCGCCGACGATCGGCAGCGCCTGCCCGCCTGCCTCCTCGATCTCCTTGGCTGCGGTGTACACCGTGCCTGCCAGCTTGGGGTGCGGCTCGGCGGTCTTGGCGATCAGCGCGATGTTGGCGCCGTCGGCCGCGGCCCGCTTGGCGATCGCCAACCCGATGCCGCGGCTCGCGCCCGAGATGAACATGGTCTTGCCGGCTAGCGTCATGGAGCCACTGTAATTGCCGCGAAACGGAATTCCAGCAGGGCCTTTCTCGGGGCTTCTCCTGCTGGAATTCCGTTTCGGCGAACTAGGACGCGCGGATGTCGGCGGTGACCGCCTCGGTGAGCCGAATGAGGTCCTGCGGGTGCACGGCGACGTCCCAGCCGCGCTTGCCCGCGCTGCACAGCACCCGGTCCCACCGCATCGCCGAGCTGTCGACGACCGTCGGCAGCCGCTTGCGCTGGCCGAACGGGGAAATCCCGCCGATCACGTAGCCGGACGACCGTTCGGCCGCCGCCCGCTCGGCCATGGTGGCCTTGGCGACCCCGAGTGCCGCCGCTGCGGCCTTGAGCGAGAGCTGGGACGGGACGGGCAGCACCGCAACCGCCAGCCCCTTCGGCAGCGCGACGATCAGCGTCTTGAAAACCTGGTCGGGGTCGACGCCTGCGACGCCGGCAAGCTCGTTGACGGCCTCGTCGCCGAACGACTCGTTTTGCGGGTCGTGGTGGTATCGCAGCACCTCATGGGGGACTTCAGCGGCCAGAAGGGCCGTGATCGCCGGGGTCGCCGCACGCGCCACGGCCCCAGCCTAGAACCGACGCGAACCCGGCGGAGCGCGGTGACCCAGGGAACAACCGTGGTCCCACCTGCTGTTGATGGGGTTAGTGACGGCCGCAGCAGGCCAGCGAAGAAAAGATGTCGACCTCAACCTCTAGGATCAACGAAGGGGGTACCTAGGTGCCAACATTGGCCATAGACGGCTCAATACGTCAGGTGCAGTTACTCGACGTGATTGGTGGCGCCTCTACGGAAGGGACGGTGTTCCCCGCGATGACAGACATCGACGGGTCGGCGCCCGTGAGAGCCGAGGAGTCCGACGCCGAGCTGACTGCGCGGTTCGAGCGCGACGCGATCCCGCTGCTCGACCAGCTCTACGGCGGTGCGCTGCGCATGACGCGCAACCCGGCAGACGCCGAAGACCTGCTGCAGGAAACCATGGTGAAGGCCTACTCGGGCTTCCGCTCGTTCCGTGAGGGGACGAACCTCAAGGCTTGGCTCTACCGCATCCTGACCAACACCTACATCAACAGCTACCGCAAGAAGCAGCGCCAGCCCGCGGAGTATCCGACCGAGGAGATCACCGACTGGCAGCTGGCCGCCAACGCCGAGCACACCTCGACCGGACTGCGCTCGGCGGAGGTCGAGGCGCTGGAAGCCCTGCCGGACAGCGAGATCAAGGAAGCCCTTCAGGCGCTGCCCGAGGATTTCCGGATGGCGGTGTACTACGCCGACGTCGAAGGCTTCCCGTACAAGGAGATCGCCGAGATCATGGACACGCCCATCGGCACGGTGATGTCCCGGTTGCACCGGGGCAGGCGCCAACTCCGCGAGTTACTGGCCGATGTGGCCAAGGACCGTGGTTTCATTCGGGGACAGCTCGACACCCCCGAGGAGGTGTCGTCATGACCGACGACGAGCGCTGGAACCCGCCCATCGGCCCGGTAGATCCCGAGCACCCCGAGTGCGCAGCGGTGATCGCCGAGGTATGGACGCTGCTCGACGGTGAGTGCACGGCGGAGACCCGCGACAAGCTCAAGCATCACCTCGACGAATGCCCGGCGTGCCTTCGCCATTACGGCGTCGAGGAGCGCGTGAAACAGCTGATCGCCGCCAAGTGCAGCGGCGAGAAGGCGCCGGAAGGGCTCCGTCAGCGGCTGCGCATCGAGATCAGCCGGACCACGATCATTCGCGGCTAGCGCACCGACTTCGAACCGGCGTTGGGCCGCTTGCCGTGATTGGCCTTCGAGTGCTTGCGGTCACGCTTCTTGCGGCCACGCTTGGCCATGGTCCTACCTCCGTGTGATCAGGGGAAAGTGTGCGTCCGCATCCTGCGGGCGCGTTTGAACCATTCTCGCATGGGCCGGTGAGCACGCTGTGCCCCGTGCGGTTGTGGTTCGATAGAGCGGCAGGCAGCCGGATTGAATGGGGTGAAGATGGCCGAGGATGTTCGTGCCGAGATCGTCGCCAGTGTGCTCGAGGTCGTGGTGAACGAGGGCGATCAGATCGGTGAGGGCGACACCCTGGTGCTGCTGGAGTCGATGAAGATGGAGATTCCCGTGCTGGCCGAGGTGGCGGGCACGGTCAGCAAGGTGAGCGTGTCCGTTGGCGACGTGATCCAGGCCGGCGACCTCATCGCGGTGATCAGCTGATATGTAGGCGGGGTTTGTCAATAGGCAGGTGAAAGCCGCCCCGGTTTGCGCCGGGGCGGCTTTCGTTTGATCGGTGTCAGCACGGTCTGCGGCGATCGTTGGTCAACGACGGTGGGGTCAGACTGATATACGCGGGTTGGGTACCGCAAGACGATGGTTCGGCGCGAACGGTGACTGCTCCCTAGGGACGGGCGTCACTCGGAGAATCAGTGAATCTCGTTGTTGCTCATAGCTGAAACGCAGATCCTGTTCGCCTACCTCGCGCGCCGACCGGCTGGCTTCCGATCAAGCTTGTTGTCAGGTCAGCGTGGCCAGTGACCAGCACCAACCAGCCAGCTCGCGCGCGACCGCGACATTGGCCACGACGTGGGGCTTCTTGCGTTCGTTGAACCGGCACCACTGCTGATGCAGCCGCCGGTTACCGGCATGCCCACGTGCCTTGAGGGCGGGGTCGACTTTGGCCCAGCGGGCTCGCATCGTCGGCCCGGGATTGCGGTAGGCCGCCCGGTGGTGCCAGGCCGCCTCGATCAGCAGCCGCCGCACGTGGGCGTTGCCGGCCTTGGTGATCGAGCCCTGCACCCGCGATGCTCCCGAGGAGTACTCAGTGGGAACCAAGCCGACATAGGCGCCGATTGAGGATCCGCTGAACCGGGTCCAATCCCCGATCTCGACCGACAACGCCAACCCAGTCAGCGCCGAGATTCCCCGTAAACACCCCAACCGGTTGACGGGGTCCGCCCACCGGGGTGACGCCGCGACCACCATGATCTGCTCATCGAGGCGGTCGCGGGCCGCGGTCGCGGACAGGACCGCGTCGAAGTGGTGATCGAACGCCGCTGCGGTATGGCCGTCGTCGAAGCGTTGGCGGCGTAGCCAGATCTCGTGCACCCCCGTCCAGGCTTTGCCGTCGGAGTAGATACGGCCATGGCGCAGTAGCAGTTTCGACAACCGATGCCGCACCCGCATCAAATCCGCACGGGCGTCTTCACGGGCCCGCACCAGATCGCGGACGGCCTCTACATCGGCCTCGGGAACGGTGACCGCGGTGATCTCACCCAACCTCAGCAACCGGGTCAGATGCGCGGCGTCGCGGGCATCGGTCTTGACCCGATCCCCAGCCGGACGGATCAACTTCGACGGCGCGGCGACCACGCAGTCGATCTGAGCATCAGCCAACGCCCGAGCTAACCCGAATCCCGTCGGCCCGGCTTCATAGGCCACCCGCACCGGGCCACGCAGCTGGTGCAACCACGCCAGGATCTCGCCGTGATCCGGACACAACCGGGCCCGCTCGACTCGACCTGTTTCCTCATCGACGGCATGCGCAACTACCGAAAGCGCGTGCACGTCCAACCCGACACTCGTACCGTTGAAACTCACCGGAGGCCTCCTGATCTGCAACTGTGGCTCTACCAGTGCGAGTGTTCACTCGTTACCGGCAACCCACGTCCGATTGCAGCCCGAGGCCTTCGGCCTCGAGTCAGCCCTCATACCGTCTAGCCCGGAGTAAAACCCGATGTCTACCCTCGGTGACCTGCTCGCCGAGCACACCATGCTGCCCGGCAACGCGGTCGACCACCTGCACGCCGTCGTGGGTGAGTGGCAGTTGCTTGCCGACCTCTCCTTCGCCGACTACCTGATGTGGGTGCGCCGCGACGACGGCGCGCTGGTGTGTGTGGCGCAGTGCCGACCCAACACCGCGCCGACGGTGCTGCTGTCCGACGCCGTAGGCACGCTCGCCGGGCCCGCCGAGCTGCCGTTGATCGCCGCGGCATTCAAGTCCGGCGCGATCGGGCGGGAAAGCGAAGAGGGACAAGCCGATTCAGCCGGCGACGGCGATGTCTCGATCGAGGCGGTGCCGGTCCGCTGCGACAACCGCGTCGTGGCCGTGCTCACCCACCAGACCGCGTTCGCCGCACGCAAGGCGAGCCCGCTGGAGCGCGCCTACCTCGACTGCGCTGGCGATCTGCTGCACATGCTGTCCGAGGGCACCTTCCCCAACGTCGGCGACCTGCCGATCTCGCGGTCCAGCCCACGGGTGGGCGACGGGTTCATCCGGCTCGACATGGCGGGTGTGGTCGTCTTCGCCAGCCCGAACGCGCTTTCGGCCTATCACCGCATGGGCCTCACCGCGGAGCTGGAGGGGCAGAACCTGGTCGCGGTGACCAGGCCGCTGATCTCCGACCCGTTCGAGGCGCAGGAACTGGCCGACCACGTGCGGGACTCACTCGTCGGCGGATCCAGCATGCGGATGGAGGTCGACGCGGGAGGCGCAGCCGTCCTGCTGCGCACGCTGCCGCTGGTGGTGCACGGCGCGGCGGCGGGCGCGGCCGTGCTCATCCGCGACGTCACCGAGATCAAGCGTCGCGACCGTGCGCTTCTGTCCAAGGACGCCACCATCCGCGAGATCCACCACCGGGTGAAGAACAACCTGCAGACCGTAGCGTCGCTGTTGCGTCTGCAGGCCCGGCGGACCAACAACACCGAGGGCCGCGAGGCCCTGATCGAGTCCGTGCGCCGGGTGTCGTCGATCGCGCTTGTGCACGACGCGCTGTCGATGTCGGTGGACGAGGAGGTCAACCTCGACGACGTGGTGGACCGGATTCTGCCGATGATGAATGACGTTGCCGTGGTTGACACGCCGATCCGAATAACCCGGTCCGGCTACCTCGGCGTGCTGGACGCGGACCGCGCCACCGCCCTGGTCATGGTGATCACCGAGCTGGTGCAGAACGCTATCGAGCATGCCTTCGACGGCGCGGCGGAGTCCGGCTTCGTGACGATCCGCTCTGAGCGTTCTGCGCGCTGGCTGGACGTCGTCGTGCACGACGACGGCCGCGGCCTGCCGGAGGGGTTCAGCCTGGAGAAGGCCGACCGGTTGGGCCTGCAGATCGTGCGCACGCTGGTGTCGGCGGAGCTGGACGGCTCGCTTGGCATGCATGCCTCGCCAACCGGCGGCACCGACGTGGTGCTGCGGGTGCCGATCGGCAGGCGTGCGCGGCTGGCGCAGTAGACGTCCGTTTTGCGCAAATTGACGACTGCTGCGCATTTCGGACAAATTGCATTCGCACAGAGATACGGCCCCGACATTTCGTCGGGGCCGTAACTGGTGGTTCGTGGTGAGGCTAGACGCCGGTGCGGGCCTTCGTGCGGGCGTTGCGACGCTTGAGCGCGCGGCGCTCGTCCTCGCTCATTCCACCCCACACTCCTGCATCCTGGCCGGAGTCCAATGCCCAGGTCAGGCACTCGGTCGTGACCGGGCAGCGGTTGCACACGAGCTTCGCGTCAGCAATCTGCGCAAGGGCCGGTCCACTGTTCCCCACGGGGAAGAACAGTTCCGGATCCTCGTCGCGACAGACGGCCTTGTGGCGCCAATCCATGTTGTCTAACTCCTCACTATGTGCGCAGCGGGGCGCACGAGCTTTTTCTTCGGCTGTTAACGCATGCGAACAATTTGTTTCTGCACTGTTGCTTACTTCGATGCTCCCACACGCTGAACAGGTGTCAATACCGTTCGGTAACTCGTGGGCTATCTCACTACTGACTACTGTTCGCAATTGCCTCAATCGTTTGTACTACACTCAACCCACTTGCGCTCTCAGCAAGCCCGACGGCGGCTGTTCATGCAGGTCAAAGACTTTTCGGGGGCGGCGCCACCACCGCAAGCGCCTCCGGGACCGACCGAAATGTGACATCTTCGCGCAATCCGAGGTAATCACCGTCGATCTGGCAGGCCACCGGTGTGTCACTGGTCACCCTGACCCATGCCAGGTCGTCGTCACGGATCAGGTGTTTGGCGCGGATCTTGGGCTTTCGCGACAGCATCTGCCGGACCAGTCGCAGGTTGGCCCAGACGTTCATGCTGGTCGTGGCAAAAACGCCGAGCCCGGTCTCGAACGTCGTGGTCGGGTTCGTCCACACCGGCCTGGTGTTGGCGTAGGTCCACGGGCTCGAGTTCGACACGAACGCGAAGTGCACGCCCGCCACCGGGTCGCGGCCGGGCAGATGCAGCGTCAGCGCCGGCTCCTTACGGGCATTGGCCAGCATTTCGCGCACGGCGACGCGGATGTAGCGCGCCGCGGTGACCTTGCGGCCCTTGTCCCGCTGGGCCTCCACGGCCGCCACCACGTCGCCGTCGACTCCGAGACCCGCGGTGAACACCCCCCAGCGCTCGCCGCAGTCCATCAGGCCGATGCGCCGCCAGGACTTGGTGCGGCGGTGCTCGCCCAGCAGGTCGACGAGCTGGTTGGTGGCCTCGATCGGGTCGGGGCTGATGCCAAGCGCGCGGGCGAACACATTCGCCGCTCCGCCCGGCACCACGGCGACGGCGGGCGCATCCGGGTGGGGGATGCGGCCGCATTCGCCGAGGATGCCGTTGACCACCTCGTTCACCGTTCCGTCCCCACCGTGCACGATCAGCACGTCGATGCCGTCGCGCGCCGCGTCGCGACCGATCTCGATGGCATGGCCGCGGTGGTCGGTATGCGCGACGGTCAGCTTGACCCGGCTCTCCAGCGCGTGGGCCAGCAGGTCGCGAGTGGCCGCGGTGGTCGATGTCGCATTGGGGTTGACGATCAGCACGGCGCGCACGAGCCAAGAGCCTATCGGGATCGGACGGCCTGCCGGATCAGCTCAGCTCGATGGCCATCCGCGCGCGTAGATCGGTGATCGAGATGCCGAAGGTGTCGCGGACGCGCACGGCGTCGGAGTCGATATCGAAGACCGCGTACTCCGTGTAGACCCGGCGCACGCAGCGCAGTCCGGTCAACGGATACGTACAGGTCGGAACGATCTTGGCGGTGCCGTCCTTGGCGAACAGGTTCATCATCACGAAGACGCTCTTCGCCCCGATCGCGAGATCCATCGCGCCGCCGACGGCGGGGATGGCATCCGGTGCGCCGGTGTGCCAGTTGGCCAGGTCGCCGGACCTGCTGACCTGGAAGGCGCCGAGCACGCACACGTCGAGGTGTCCGCCGCGCATCATCGCGAACGAGTCGGCGTGGTGGAAGTAGGACGCCCCAGGCAATTCGGTGACCGGGATCTTGCCCGCGTTGATCAGGTCGGGATCGATGTCCACACCGGACGCCGCGGCACCCATGCCGAGCATGCCGTTCTCGGTGTGCAGCACGACGCCCGCCTCGGGTGCCAGGTGGTCGGCCACCAGGGTGGGCTGGCCGATGCCGAGGTTGACATACGAGCCTGCCGGGATGTCGCGGGCGATGACGGCGGCCAGCTCGTTCCGGTCGAGGGTCATGCGCTCACCTCGAGGATGCGGTCGACGTAAATACCCGGTGTGACAACGGTTTCCGGATCGATGTCGCCGATGTCGACGACGCGTGACACCTCGGCGATGGTGAGTTCTGCGGCGGTGGCCATCACCGGTCCGAAGTTGCGCGCGGTCTTGCGGTACAACAGGTTTCCGGCCCGGTCGCCGATGTGTGCCCCGATCAGCGCCACGTCGCCGCGGATGGGGTACTCCAGCACGTAGTCCCTTCCGTCGATCGTGCGGACCTCCTTGCCTTCGGCGAGGGGTGTGCCGACGCCGGTGGGGCAGAAGAACGCCCCGATGCCTGCGCCCGCGGCCCGCATGCGTTCGGCGAGGTTGCCTTGCGGCACCACCTCGAGAGCGATCTCACCTGCGCGGTAGAGCCCGTCGAACACATGGGAATCGGACTGGCGGGGGAACGAGCAGATCACCTTGCGCACCCGGCCCGCCGCGAGCAACGCGGCAAGGCCGGTGTCTCCGTTGCCCGCGTTGTTGCTGACGATCGTCAGATCGGTCGCACCCTGATCGATGAGTCCGTCGATCAGATGGGTGGGCATGCCTGCCGTGCCGAATCCACCGACGAGAACCGTTGCGCCGTCCTCGATTCCGGCCACTGCCTCGGCGGCGTCGTCGCAGATCGCTGTGCGGCCCATGGCCAAGAGCCTATGGGAAAGCGAGGGGCGTTACGGCGAGTCTGTCGAGTACCACTCGTAAACCCCGTCCTCGCGGGTTCGTCGTTCGATCAGTCCCTGCCAACGGAGGTAGGCGAGATGGGCGAGTGTCTCAGCCATCGCCAGGTTGCGCTGAAACTTGAGAAGCGCCTTGGCAACTTGAACTTCCGCGATATCGCGAACGGTGCACGGGTGGTTCCGGATCATCGCGTGGATGGCATCGAGCCTGCGCTGTTTGTTGCGTGTGATGGCATCCACTCGGCGACGGCCGTCGGCGAATGCGCGGCCGTGTCCCGGCATCACCAGGGTCGGGTCGCGCTCGGCTACGAGCTGGAGAGAAGCCAGATAGCTGCGGAGGGGATCCCTGTCGAATCCGCGCTCGAAGGTGACTGGCGGGGTGACGGCGGGTAGCAGGTGGTCGCCGGAGAAGAGGAGTTTGTCGCTGGCCGACCACAGGCAGATATGACCGAGTGAATGGCCGGGAGTGTGCAGAACCTCCCATTGGCGGGTGCCGATCGAGAGGACCTCGCCGCCGTTGAGGCGGGTGGAGGCCTCGACAACGGAGTGGAGGTAGGGCAGCCAGGCGACGAGGGTGTCGGCGAAAGCCGGCACCTCTTCCTTGGGCACCCCGTGGTCGCTGTAGGTGTCGCGCTTTCGTGCCTGGGCGGTCTCCGGATGGCGGTATTTCTCGCAGTCCAGGTCCGTCATGGCGTGCATGAACAGCTTGGCGCCGGTGAGCTCCATCAATCGCCCGGCCATCCCGTAGTGGTCGATGTGAGCGTGGGTGACGATGATCCGGGCGATGTCGTCGAGCACATAGCCTCGCGTGTTGAGCGCGTGACGCAGCGTGGCCAATCCGTCGTCCGGCTCGCCCGGATGCCACATGCCGCAGTCCACCAGGGTCACGGTGTCGCCGTCTTCGATGATGTAGACGTTGACGCTTTCGATGTGGTTGATGCCGATGGGCATCGTGGCCAGGCCGATGCCGTCGGGTTGGATCTGACCGCGCAGTTCCGGCGCCGTCGTCGTCGTCACCGCCGTCGGCTCATTCGTGCATCCGCTCGAGGAGCGTGAACCATATGGTGACCTCCACGTCGAACACCGGCCCCGAGTCGGTGAGGTCGCCGCTGATCTTGGTGACCTCGAAGTGGGTGATCCCCTCGAGCGTGGTGTACGCCCGGTCGATGGCCTCGTGGATGGATGCTTCGATCGTGGGTCCCGATCCGGCGATGTTGATGGACTTCCGCACCGCCATCGTTTCCTCCTCGAGGGGTAAGTGTTGTCCGGCTCCGTGGCTCCATGGTGTCGTGCCGATGACGGCCACGCTGGTTTTTTTCCGCTGATCGGGACGGGGCGATCAACCAGGGGTCGCGTTGACGCCGCCTTGCCGGCACGCAGATGATGCGACCCATGGCGATGGAGCTGAAGGTGGACACGGACGCCGACGAAGTCGGGTTCGATGCGGGACGGCTCGAGCGCATCGACCGACACTTCGGCCGGTATGTCGAGGAGGGGCAGCTGCCGGGCTGGCTGATCGTGGTCACTCGCGGAGGCAGGGTCGTGCACATGTCCACGCGCGGGCACGCCGACGTCGAGGCAGGCCGACCGGTCGAGGTCGACACCCTGACCGCTGTCGACGCGGCCGGCGTTGACGGGCCGGCCAGACATGACGGGGGACACAGCCGGCTCCCGGCGTGACGGAAACGACAGCAATAAAATTCGCTAGTGAGCGGTTCCTGTTGTCGAATGTAGCCAGAGTTCCTTGTCCAGCCTGGAAGGTTTCCCATGCTTATCGACATTGCGGCCGTGGTTGCGTCGATTGCTGTGTTGGTCGGCCTCTGCTGGGCTCTCTACGGGTGGTTCCGGCTGTCGATTCACCGCTTCAACGGTGTGGTCGCCAAGGACGTGCTGGCCGCGTGGGATGCCAAGATGGCGAAGCTGTCGGTGGAAGACCGTGAACGGCTGCGGGCGCAGCCCCCGACCGCAGTCTTGGAAGCCCTCGTTGCATTGCCGTCCGCGCGGGCGCGGCGATTCCAGTTGAGCTACACGCGGTGAGTCGCGGCGGCGGCGAGCACCTCGCGAGCCGCGTCCGCTGACACCCGCGCGGCGATGTCCACTCCGCGGGCCAGTAACTCGTCGGAGATGACTTCTACCGTCATGACGGCGGGGGCCACGCCATGCTCGTTCAACGCCCGCACCATTCCGGCCGTGTCGCCGTAGCCCTTCCCCGGCGGCAGTCGGTATCCGAGCGATTCCGCGCGCGGCGGCCCCATCGGCTCTGCCAGGACGTCGCACAGTTGCACCGAAATGATCCGCTCGGCGGGCACGGCATCGAGGTCGGCCGCCCGCTGGCCGGCGCGCGCCCAGTGCCAGCCGTCGATGATGAGGCCGGCGTTCGGCACGTCTTGCACGATCCGCCAGGCTGTCGCCAGGTCGGGGACACCGCTGTATGGCATGAACTCCAGCGCGACGGTCAGGTCCGGACCCGCGCGCTCACAAAGAGCAGCGAACTCCTCGGCGATGACGTCAATCGGAAGCTTTTCCAGCAGCCCGGCGTTGAGGTGCCGCACGCCGAAAGCACGGGCCATGTGGAAGACGGTTCGCTCCTTGGCCCGCTGCACCTCGTCGCGGTCGGCCGCGGTGCCCCAACCGGTGAGATACTCGACCTCCAGGATTCGCACCCCGTGCTGCTCGGCGATGGCTAGCAGTGCGGCGTCGTCGAGGCCTGACGCCCAGTAGTTCTCGGCGCGTAGCCCAATGCCGTCGAATCCGGCGGCGGCAGCGGCGCGCACCCGTTCGGCGAACTCGACGTCGGTGCCGAGCGTGTAGGAGCTGACGACGAGCGGCGGTGCAGCGCCCATGTTCAGATCCCGTCGTTGAGGGCTCGGACTGCCCGTCCGTCGTCATGACAGTCCTCCGTCGGTCCCAACACTAAGTTGATCTCAGACCGAGATCCCGCAGCGTCCTACTCGGTGGGAAATGGGATGCCTACGCGATTCCGTTACGGCACAGTCGGATCGGCGATTATCAGGAGGTGCGACCATGCCCGTTCCCCGCGGGATGGCTCTTCTGGTCGCAGGCGCGCTGTTCATGGAGATCCTGGACGCCACCATCATCACCCCGGCCATCCCGCTCATCGCCTCGTCACTCGGGGTGGATGCGGTCGATGTCAACGTCGCAATCTCCGCCTACCTGGTGACCGTCGCGATCCTCATACCGGTGAGCGGGTGGATGGCCGACCGGTTCGGGGCCCGCAGGGTGTTCATTGCAGCAATCGCGGTGTTCACCCTCGCATCCGTTGGATGTGCGGCGAGCCTGTCGCTGCCGATGCTCGTCGCGATGCGCGTCGTACAGGGGGTCGGCGGCGCCTTGATGGTGCCCGTTGGTCGCCTCCTCGTGTTGCGGTCCAGTGCGAAGGTCGACCTGGTTCGAGCCATCGCATGGCTTACCTGGCCCGCCCTCGCCGCTCCCGTGCTCGCGCCGATTCTCGGAGGTGCCGTCGCCACCGTGGGCTCTTGGCGGTGGATATTCATCGTCAACATCCCGCTCGGCGTTATCGGATTCGTGTTGTCGCTGAGGCTGATTCGCGGAGAAGGCGAACCCGGTCGGGCGCCACTCGACTGGCAGGGGCTGGCGCTGCTGGGAGTCGGCATCGCCGCCGCGCTCATCGCATTGGAGAGCATCAGGGTGGAGGGCACCGACTGGGCGCACGTCGCCGTCGGCGGTGGAGTCGCCGTCGTCCTGCTTGGCATCGCGGTGTGGCATCTGCTGCGTGATCGCTACCCGCTGATCGAATTGCGGGTGCTGCGGGTGCCAACGCTGCGGGTTACCGCATCTGCAGGCTCGCTGTACAGGATGGTCATCACTGCCGTGCCATTCTTGCTTCCGCTTCAGTTCCAGCTGGCGTTCGGCTGGACTCCGCTTGTTGCCGGGTTGCTGGTGGCGGCGCTCTTCGTTGGCAACATCGCGATCAAGCCAGCCACGACGCCGTTGATGCGGCGGTGGGGGATACGCCGGGTGCTCCTGGTCAACGGTGTGTTGTCGGTAATGTGTTTCGGTCTTCTCGCCTGCCTCAGCGGCCACCTACCGGTGGCGTTGATTGTGGTCATTTTGTTTGTCAGTGGTGCACTGCGTTCAGTCGGGTTCACCGCCTACAACACCCTGGCGTTCTCTGATGTCGAATCCGCGCAACTCACCCACGCCAGCACCCTCAATGCGGCGATGCAGGAACTGGCCGCTGGACTCGGGGTCGCCGTGGGCGCACTACTGCTGGGCGTGTTCGCACCGGTGAGTCATGCCGGAGGACAGGCGTATTCATGGACTTATCTCACACTGGGTCTGCTCATGATGCTGACCGTCGTCGAAACCGTACGACTGCCGAAGGATGCAGGCGCAGCGGTCACACGGTCTGCGCATTAGAAGAATCTCATCGTTGCGTCGAATGCCCTGGCGGCTGCTTCGCCGACGTCGAGCGCTCTGAACTCCGGATAGCTCGATTCAATGCCGAATGGACCGTCATAGCCGATGGACTTCAGAGCCGAGATGAACCCGCGGACGTCGAGCTCGCCCTCGCCCGGTAGCAGCCGAGTGTTCCTGGCGTTCCACAGGAAGTTCTCGGCTACGCGTGGGCCGTCGTTCAGTTGCACGGCGGCCACGGTTGTCACGTCGAGATCAGCGATCGATTCGGTCGTCGATCCGGTGTTGTAGAAGTGCCAGACGTCGAGCAGATGTCCGGTATTTGGCGCATCTGCGCGCGCCAGCAGATCGCGCGCTGTCGGAACCGAGTCGATCGCAGACCATGCGAACGCTTCGACAGCGATCATCAATCCAACATCGGCAACTGTCTCAGCGGCGCCCTTGAGGCGCGACGCGGCACCGTCGACATCCAGTGGGCCGCCTGCGAAGTCGCCCGAGCTGAGGTGGTCACCGCCGCCGGTGGACGCAGCCAGTTCCCGCACCTTCGCCAGTGTCGACTGGCTGGTCGATTCGGAGCCGGGAGCGGCCCAGCCTGCGAAGAATTCGATCTCTCCGAGCTCGAGGCCGGTGTCGGACAAAATGTCGGCCACGTCGGTGGGCTTGAGGATCTTGAGATCGTTGAGGTGGATGCCGATCCGTGCGAATCCCGCTGCCGATGCGGCTTCACACCTCTGCCTGAAGGTGAACCTGGGCGGTTCGGTGAAGCCGGCACCTGCCAGGGTGACGTAGCTGGCCGTGAGTGTCGGGGTGCTCAATGGGTGTCCTGACTCTGGGACCGGACTGGTGCGGAGGTACTTGAACCTTGCGCTCTGTCACAGACATACTCAACGCGTGCGTTCCACAGAGCGGAACACTGCGCCGAAGAGCGACGACTCGTCGACATCGGTGGTCCGGCGACTCGCTGCCGTCCTTGACGCCTTCCGTGTCCCCGATGTCTTTCTGGGCGTCAACGAGATCGCGCGCAGGACCCAGCTGCCCAAATCGACGGTGTCTCGACTGGTCAAGGACATGCACGAAGCCGGTTTCCTGGAGCGCAGGGACCAAAAGGTCGGGCTCGGGTTGCAGATGTTCGAGTGGGGAGAGCGGGTCTCGCGCCCTCGTTCGGTGCGCGAGGTGGCGCTGCCGTTCATGGCGGATTTGCGCGCGGCGACACGGCAGACGATCCACCTTGCCGTTTTGGACGGCACCGAGGTGGTCTACGTGGAGATACTGCACCGCGAGGATGCCCCTCTGCTGCCGTCGAGGGTCGGCGGCAGGCTGCCCGCGCACGCGACCGGAGTGGGGAAGGCGCTGCTGTCCGCATCGGCGCCCGAGGTGATCGATCGCGCGATCGCCGCCGGACTGGTGGCCGTGGGACCCCGGACGATTCGGAATCCCGACGTCCTTCGACAGCAGCTGCGCCGGGTGGCGGTCAACGGCATCGCCTACGAACACGAGGAGTCCGCGCCGGGGGTCGTGTGTGTCGCGAGCGCCGTGCTCGACTCCGAGAACATTCCTGTCGCCTCGATCTCGGCGTCGGGATGGGCGGGCAAGGTGGACATCCGGCGAGTGGGGCCCGCCGTCCACACCGCTGCCCTGAGTGTGTCCCGCGTTCTGGCGAGCAGAATGTCGTAATCGGCATGGACGTCCGTTTCGTTTCTCCTGCAGGAGTCGAGGTGTACGACGCCGCAGAGCTGCCTGCCCTGTTGGCCCGAACCGACGGGTTGGTGTGGGTCGACGTACCGGTATGGGATGCGCAGGCCGAACAGACCCTGAGTACGACGTTCGGGTTTCATCCGCTCGCGATTCGGGACTCGGCGAATCGGAATCAGGTGCCCAAGATCCATCGCTACGACGATCACCTTTTCCTGGTCCTGCACGCTCCGCAGCCCGGTGCCGGTGGCCACGTGCACTATGTCGAGCTCGACCAGTTCATCGGCGACCGCTACCTCGTCACGGTTCACGGCCCGCTCAACCCCGCGGTCGACCAGAGCGCGGCGATGGTCGAGGTGGACGCGGTGCTCGGTAGGCTCCAGAGTGGAAAGCTCAAACCGGACAAGGCATTCGAGCTCTCCTATGCATTTCTCACCGCACTGACCGGCCGGCTGCGTACCTACACCGCGGAGCTGACCAAGGATGTCTGGATGCTCGAGCAACGCGTCACCGGCGACCACCTCGGCGATCCGGAGTCCTTTCTCGACGAGATGTTTCGGGCGCGGCACGGTCTGCTCACCGTCAGCACCATGTCCGCGCTGAGCCGCGAGGTGTACGGCCGGATGGTCACCATTACTGCTTGCGGCCCCGGCCAAGGGCAAGAGTTGCTCCTGGACGCGGTCGACCAGTTCCACCATCTCTCGGTGATGGCGGATACCCAGAAGTCGTATCTGCAGGGAACGATCGAGTTCTACCAGGCGCGGACCAACACCAAGATGACCATTGCGGCCGAACGGCTCGCGGTGATCGCGGCCGTCACGTTGCCGATCACGGCCCTGTCGTCTGTTCTCGGGATGAACCTGATCGTCAACGGTCAGACCCTGTGGCTACCGCTGGCCGTCACACTCGCCGTCATGCTGGCCATGTCGACGACGCTTCTGGTGTGGGCCAAGCGCAAGGGCTGGTTCTAGAAGGGAACCCGGGGACTGCCCAACGATCGGCTACTCTCACGGCGTGGATCAAGACAGACCACAGAGTGTGCTCGGCGCGATCATTCGCGAACAGCGCGAGCTTGCCGCGCTGCCCATGCGCCAGCTGGCCAAGTCTGTCGGGATCTCCAATCCCTACCTCTCGCAGATCGAACGTGGGCTGAGGGCCCCCTCCGAGGCGGTGATCGAGGCTCTGGCCGCTTCACTGGACCTGTCGGTCGAAGAGCTGTACCGGCGCGCAGGTTATGTGCAGCCGGAGGCGTCACCAGAGGATGAACCGAAATCAGACCTGGCGGAGGCCATCGCGGCGGCGCCTGAGCTCACGGCGGCCCAGCGGCGCGCGATGGCCGAGATCCATCGGAGTTTCATCGACGCGAACCGGGTACGTCGGGCCTCTGGGAATCACAGCGCCGACTAGCTGGACCACCACCAATTATCCGTCTGATTGATTGAAATCTGAACGCGCCCAACGCATCTCGTGATCAACCGAATCGGTCAGTGGGGGCTGGGTCATGGTCGGCTTCGACGTGAGCCTCGTCACAAATAGCTGAGTTAGCAGAACTTGTGCTAACGTTGCTAACAGCCGGATCAGAGACGACCCGGGTACGACCTACAGGAGGAATCATAATGGCTACAACCACAGCACCGAAAACCAACCCGTTCGACGTTGACTTCGAGGCGGCCGCTGAGCGGATCCGCGGACTGAACGAGAAGGTCCTGACGGCGGCGAAGCAGACCGGAACCACGTCGGTCGACACCTATGAGCAGGCCGTGAACACTGTGCTGGATTTCAGCCAGAAGGCCGCCGATTCCACCAAGGTGGACTGGGTTTCGGCACTCACCAAGTCGCAGGCGTCCTTCATCGCCGAGGCCACCAATGCCTACACCAAGGCCGCGCGCGACCTGCTGAAGTAATCCCATCGAACGTGCACCGGCACTTCGGATGGTCTTGACGAGCACTAGCTCTACAGAGACCCCGAAGTGCCGGTGTTCGTCTGTGCCCACTACGAAAGGACGTGACGTGACCCGGAGCCTGCCGACCAGAATCGCTGCCCAGTTCGCTTGGGCGCCAATCGAAGCATGGGCATCAACCACCGCCACTGCCGCCGACTACGCCGCTCGGGCCGTCGCGAGGAACAGCACGCCGCTGGACATGGCGGAGGACTTGGCGGAGTTCGCCCGTGTCGCGACTCTTCGCGAGACGCCGACGTGGGCGCACCACGCTCCCGAAGTTCGGGCCTGGCCCATTGCGCGCATCCTGGATTACTCGGCAACGGAAGTCACCGCGACGGTGCCGACCCTTGTGCTGCCACCGCAGGCAGGCCATGCCTCGTCGATCGTCGACTACGGGCGTGACCAGAGCCAGATGAGGACGCTTCGGGACGCGGGGTTGGACCGGCTCTACGCCATCGACTGGGTGCCTGCGACGGCACAGACCGCCGACTGGTCCATCGGGGAGTACGTCACGGTGCTGGAAGACATCGTGGAATTGCTTGGGGGGCGGGTGAACCTCGTCGGCGACTGCCAGGGCGGCTGGCTTGCCGTGGTGTACGCGGGCCTGCACCCCGATCAGGTCAACACGCTCACCATCGGCGGGGCACCGATCGACACGCATGTCGGCCAGTCGGCAATCCAGGAGTGGACGCGAATGCTCGCCCGGCGCAACGAACTCGGCCTTTACCGGGCGCTTGTTCGGGCCGGCGGCGGCGTGCAACGAGGCGACCACCAACTGACGGGATTCAAGCTGCTGGAACCGGGTGCCGAGATCGAGCGCCTGATGGGCCTGCTCGCCAACATCCGCGATCCCGACTACGTGACTCGGCACATCGACTTCACCAACTGGTTCGAATGGACGCAGGATCTGCCAGGGGCGTTCTACCTCTGGATCATCGAGCACCTGTTCGTCCACAACGAACTGGCTCGAGGCGAACTGGTCGTCGGCGGCGAACGGGTGAATCTGTCATCGATCGACTGCCCGATCTACCTGCTTGCGGGCACCAAGGACCACATCACGCCGCCCGAGCAGGTGTGGGCACTCGCCGACCTGGTATCGACTCCGACCCAGCACATCGAGCGAGAGCTGGTCGATGCCGGTCACCTCGGATTGTTCATGGGCCGCGCCGCACTCGCCGAGCACTGGAAGCCGATCGCCGAGCGCGTGCGGGTGCACTCTGTGCGTGGGGCCTGATCAGCTCCGCGTCATCCCGAACTCGGTCGCGAGTTGCCGCGACAGACTGCGACATGCGACCGAGAGCGCGCTGGCGGCCGGCTTCAACTCACCGCTCGTATCGCTTCCGGTGAGTTCGATGGCACCCGCCACACGCCCCCTGCCGTAGAAGATCGGCATGGCGATCGACGCTCTGCCACACTCGAACTCGTTTCGCGACGTGGCGATCTGCGTCAGTCTGATGACCGAGAGTTTCTGGCGCAGTACCTCGGGTGAGGTGATGGTGTGCGGTGTGAACGCAGGCAGCCCGGCGTCGATGACCAGGTTGACCACTCCGGGGCTGGAGAAGGCAAGAAGTGCCTTGCCCGCCGCGGTCGCATGCGCCGGTATGACGGCGTGCGTCAAACCCTCCGCCTTCACGCGTTCGGAGAACCTGTTGGTATGCGGCTGCAAGGTGAGGACCTCTGATCCGCGCAGGACGCCGAGGCGTACCTCGTTGCGGGTCGCCTTGGACAGTTCGTGCAGCACCGGAAGGGCTCGCATCACCGTCTGCGTATAGGTCCACACCTCGGTTTCGGAGTACTCGCTGGCGATCATCCGCAGCGGCAGACCGATTCGGTAGCTGCGTTCTTCGGTCCGTTCGAGGAGGCGCCACGCGACGAGTTCCGATACCAGGCGGTGCGCGGTGGAGGTCGGCAGGTTTGCGCAAGACGCGATTTCGGTCAGCGTGTGCACGCCACCGTCGGCGAATACCATCAGGATCGCGGTCACCTTGCTGGTGACCGACCGTCCTGGATCCGTCGAATTTCCCGCCATGCTTGCTCCTCGTTTGTGTGATACGAGGTTCGCAGTCAATGGTCGGTGGAAGCCAGCACGTTGTTCCGCTCAGTGGGACGGCCCCGCGAAAATTCATCTGGCTGGAGTTCGGGGATCCAGCGCGGGCATACGCTTTCGCACAAAGCGGGATACACCAGGAAGGGAAACGAGATGTCGGAACTTCCAACCCACGACAAGACGGTGCAGGTGCGGCTGAGTGCCGAGGAGCTCGAAGACTTGGAGCGCGTGGCGACCCGTCGCGGCCTGTCGACGTCGGCGGTGGCGCGTGAGGCGATTCTTCGCCTGGTACGGGTCGAGGCGGCCCCGCATTCGGCGCAGGACCGGCGATTGGCTCAGGACTGGCAGATCTACCCCTGACGCCGTCACGGCCACCCGGGTGGTCAGTGGTGCTGGTGGAACTCGGTTGCGAGTTGCCGGGAGAGACTGTGACACGCAACCGACAAGGCGCCCGCGGTCGGTTTCAACTCGCGACTGAGATCTTCCACCGCCAGTTCGATCGACGCGGCCACGCGACCTCCGCGGTAGAAGATGGGCATCGCGATGGCCGCCCTGCCGAGTTCGAGTTCATCTCGCGATGTGGCGATCTGCGTCAGTCTGATGACCGAGAGCTTCTGACGTAACACCTCGGGTGAGGTGATGGTGTGCGGTGTGAACGCGGGTAGACCGGTCGCGATGACGCGGTCGACGGCTTCAGGTGGGGAAAAGGCGAGCACCGCCTTGCCCGCCGCGGTCGCGTGCGCCGGTACGACGGCATGAAGAACTCCTTCGGCGCGAACGTGGTCGGCAGTGCTGTCGGCATTCGGCTGCAAGGTCAGCACATCGGATCCGCGCAGGACGCCGAGGCGTACCTCGTTGCGGGTCGCCTTGGACAGTTCGTGCAGCACCGGAAGGGCGCGCATCACCGTCTGGGTATACGTGCCGACCTCGGTTTCGGAATATTCGCTGGCGATCATCCGCAACGGCAGGCCGATTCGGTAGCTGCGTTCCTCGGTCCGTTCGAGGAGGCGCCACGCGACGAGTTCCGATACCAGGCGGTGCGCGGTGGACGTCGGCAGGCTTGCGCTGCAGGCGATTTCGGTCAGCGTGTGGACGCCGTCATCGGCGAATGCCATCAGGATCGCGGTTACCTTGCTGGTCACCGACCGGCCTGGATCCGTTGAATTTCCCGCCATGCGGACCTCTCGTTGCAGAGAACGAGGTTCGCAGTCGTGAGTGGGAATGCCTCGCAATCGCTCCCGCTGCCTGAGAGCGCCCTGGAAAGGAGCCTACCTCCGACGGCGTCAATAATGGTCGCTAACTGCGGCGGGCGCGTTCGGTGTCCCAGGCTCGTGCGTAGAGGCCGCCAGCGCGAACCAATTGTGCGTGCCTGCCCCGCTCCGCCACCATGCCGTTGCTCAGAACGATGATCTCGTCGACGAGTTCGAGGGCGGCAAGCCTGTGCGTTATCAACACCGTCGCGCGATCGGTCGTCGCCGCAAGGATGTCCCGCACCAGCGCGTCGGCGGTGGGTTGGTCGAGATTGGCGGTGGGCTCGTCGAAGACGATCGCGGGGAAGTCGGCCAGCAGCGCACGCGCAACGGATATGCGCCGACGTTCGCCCGCGGACAGTCGACGGCCGCCCTCCCCGACGTGTGTCTCCAATCCGTCGGGCAAGCGCTGCACCCAGTCGAGCAGGCGGGCGCGCCGGACGGCGTCGCGCAGCTCGTCGTCGTCGCAGTCTGGGCGGGCCAGTCGAAGGTTCTCCCGGATGGTCGAGTCGAATATGTGGGCATCCTGCGCGCAGAGGCCGACAATGCGCCGGACCTCGTCGCCAGGAATGTCTCGGACGTTCACGCCGCCAATGTGATACGAACCCGCGTTGAGCTCGATGAAACGCAACAGCATCGCCGCAAGCGTGGTCTTCCCCGAGCCGCTCGCGCCGACCACCGCCACGGTCCGTCCCGGCATGAGTTCGAGGTCCACCTCGATGACAGCGGCGGGTGCAGACGAATCCGTGTTCGGCCAGTTCGCGCCGGCACGCCCCAACGAAATCGGCCAGACGTTCGCACGGTGCGACCGTCGAACACCGACGGGCTCTATCACCGGTACCGGCGTATCCATCAGTCCGAGAACCCGCTCACCGCTCTGTCGGGAGCGGCTGTACGCGAGCGCCGACGTCGGAAGGACCGCGACGGCCTCGAAGGCCGCGAGCGGAATCAATACGACAACGGCAAGCATCACACCGCTCATCGCGCCATCCCGTACCGCCGACGTGCCAAGGGACAGCGCGCCCCAGACGGCTCCGCCTGCACAGACGACGGCCAGGCCCGCTCCGACACCGGCGGCCAGCGCCGACGACCGTGCGATGCGTGTCAGGTTCGCATCGACTGCCGTCAGCTCGGCCAGGTGCTGCGGAGCGGCACCGTAGGCGACGAGGTCGGCCCTCCCGTTCAGCAGCGTGACGACACCCGCCGACAGTTCTGCCCGCGCTTCGGCCAGCCGGGTCTCGGCGCGCCGGTTGGCCCACGACGTCGCCGCGGGCGCCGCCACCGCTGCAATGGCGAGGGATACGGCAAGGACGGCGGCCGAGGAGGGCAGCACAGCTGCGACGACGCCGACTGCCAGTGCGCCGGCTCCGGCCGCCACGGCGACCGGTTGCAGCACCCGCAGCGGGAGGTCTTGCAGTCCGTCGACGTCGGACACCATCCGCGAGAGGAGATCGCCGCGGTGGTATCGGGGTAGCGCACCCGGTGACAAGCGGCTCCAACGCAGCGACGAACCGCGTCCGGACGTCGGCGAGCATGCGGAAGGCAATATCGTGCGAAACGAGTCGCTCCAGATAGCGCAGCCCGGCCTTACCGAGGGCGAAGGCCCGAACGCCCACGATCGCCACCGTGAGCGCGGCGATGTGCGGCCGCAACGACGCAGCGCTGATGAGCCAGGCAGCGCTGGCGATCAGACCGACACCGCAGCCTGCGGCAAGCACCCCGATGGCACATGCCACGAGGAACCGTCTCCGTCCGGGGGCGGCCAGAGCCAGCAGTCTCCTCATGACAGCGCCGCACTGGGTATCGGCAGCTCGTCGGGAATGCCGGCGCCGATCTCGACGATCCGATCGGCGAAATCGATCGCAGCGGGTCGGTGCGCGACCATCAGCACGAAACGGCCGACACCGAGCCGGCGTATCGCAGCAAGAACGCGCTGCTCTGTCGGCGCGTCGAGGTGGGCAGTGGGCTCGTCCAGCAGGAGAAGGCTCGCTCCGCGCTCGGCGCGCAGGAAGCAACGGGCGAGCGCGATGCGTTGGCGCTCGCCCGCGGAGAGGTCGGCACCGTTCTGTGAGATGCGCCTTCCAGGATCGATTCCTTCGCAGCACGCCGCGGTCATAGCCGATGCGACCGTCGTCGTCGGTGGCGTCGGGCGCGCCGAGGCGAACGTTGTCCGCGACTGTGTCCGCCACCAGTGTGGGACGTTGCGGCATCCACGCGATGTGGCCGAGCCAGCTCTGCCGCTCGGCATGCGCTACCGAGACGTCGTCCATCCAGACCGTGCCTTCGCTGGGTGGCACGAAGCCGAGCATCACGCCAAGCAGGGTGGACTTGCCGCAGCCGCTTGGGCCGACCAGCGCGACGAGTTCGTTCGTGCTCAACCCGAAAGAGGTCGGCTCAGGCGCGCAGGTCGCACCATCGGCGCGCCGGACACTGACGTGGTCCACGGCGACGAACACCAAAGGTGCGCACGCCGTTCGGCCGGCCGGTTGCGGCGCGGAATCATCGAGGAGGTCGAGGATCTTGCCGCTGACCGATTGACCTTCGGCGGCGGCGTGATAGCTGGCGCCAAGCGCGCGCAGTGGTTGAAAGGCTTCTGGGGCGAGCAGCAGGACGATCAGCGCGACCTCCAACTCGATGCTGCCGCCGATGAGTCGCAGCCCGACCGCAACGGCCACGACCGCCACCGACAGGCTCGCAAACAGGTCGAGCACCAACGACGACAGAAACGACACCCGTAGCACCCCCATGGTCGTCCGGCGGTACTCGTGCGTCACCGTCTGCACGGCCCGGCGTTGAGCGCGCGCTCGTCCGAACACCCGAAGGGTCGTCAGCCCGTCCACGACGTCGAGGAAGTGATTGGACATGCGCGCCAGCGTCCGCCACTGGTCATCGGCGCGGCGCTTGGCCGACGTTCCTGCGAGCACCATGAAGAGCAGGACGACAGGCAGGGTCAGCACGAGCACGACCCCTGAGAGCCAGTCTGTCGCCCAGATGACCACGACGAACAGCGGCGAGATGATCGCGGTCAGCACCACTTGTGGCAGGTAGCGCGAGAAGTACGGGTCAAGGGCGTCCACCCCGCGGGTAGCCAATTGCGTGATTTCTCCGGTCCGATGCCCGGAAAGCCACGACGGGCCGACTGCCACGACGCGATGCATCAAGCCTTGCCGCAGTTGCGATTTCACGACAGCAGATGCCCGCGCCGCTGCGGTCTCCTGCAGATACACCAGTGCGGCTCGCATCACCGTCACGCCCGCCAGCAGCACCAGCAGCTTGCTGATGTCGTGAAAGTTCGCGCCGCCCAAGAAGACTCGGGTGATGGCCACGGCGAGCGTCACGGCCTGCGCCAACACGCATGCCGCGATCGCGAGCCCGATTGCAACGCACGCCAGCAAGAGTCCTGCACTGGAGCGCGCGCGCCGCAGCAGGCGTGGGTCGATCGCACCCATTATGTCGATCGGCTGGCGCCCGCGGCGGCGCCGTGCTGAGGGATCAGCGGAATGTGGTCTCGACTCAACCGTCTGCGGAACACCCAGTAGCTCCACGCCTGATAAGCCAGCACGAAGGGAACGACCAGAACTGCGACCCAGCTCATCAGCGTCAGTGTGTACGGCGACGAACTCGCATTCGCAATCGTGAGATTGTCGGCGGGGTCCAATGTCGACGGCATCACGTTCGGGTACAGCATCGAGAAGTACGTCGCGACGAGTAGGACGACAGCCCCGGCCGTGAGAAGGAATGCGACGCCGTCGCGGCCGCGCGAATTCGCCAGTGCGGCGCCTGCCGTGCTCGCCACGACCGCGATCGCCAGTATCGCCGACCGCGCATCGCCGTCGGAGGCGATGGTCCAGCCCAGGAATGCCGCCACCAGAATCGTTGTCGCGGCGGCGAGTCGGGTTCCCAGTTCCTGCGCGTCGTGCCGAATGCCGCCACTGGTCTTCAGCGTGAGAAAGATCGCGCCGTGGGTGACGAACAGCGCCAGCACGACCAGCCCGCCGAGCACCGTGTAGGGGGAGAAGAGGTCGAGAACTCCTCCGGCATAGTCACCCCTGGCGTCGATCGGCAGCCCCCGAACCAGGTTTGCGAAGAACACGCCCCAGAGAAAGGGAGCGACGGTCGAACCGACGACGATGGCGCGATCCCATTGGCGCCGCCACTGCGCATCGTCTTTCTTTCCACGGAACTCGAATGCCAGACCCCGCGCGATCAACGTCGCAAGAATGACGAGCAGCGGCAGGTAGGTGGCGCTGAACGCGGTCGCGTACCAGGCCGGAAATGCGGCGAACAACGCCCCTGCGGCAAGCACCAGCCACGTTTCGTTGGCATCCCAGACCGGGCCGATCGTGTTGATCATGACCCGCCGCCCGATGTCGTCCTTGCCGAGGACTGGAAGAAGGGCCCCGACCCCGAAATCGAATCCCTCGAGCATGAAGTACGAGGCGAACATGAAGCCGATCAGCAGGAACCAGAATTCAGGCAGTGTCACGGGTGGTCCTAGTAGGCGAAGGTCAGTTGCTTGGTTTGAGATTCGGCTTCCACGGCGGGGCCGTCAGGCGGAGGTCCGGCCTTCGCGTACCGAAAGATGAGGCGCAGCGCGATGGTGGCGATGACCAGATACAGCACCGCGAACGCGACGAGGGAGGTGATCACCTGCCATGCGGGCACCGACGGCGACAGTGCCTCGCGGGTGAGCATCTCGCCGAACACCGCCCACGGCTGACGGCCCATCTCGGTGAAGATCCAGCCGAAGCTGTTCGCCAGGATGGCAAGCGGTGTGGTCCACACGAAGGCACGCCAGACCCAGCGATTCTCCGGGAGCCTGCCGCGGCGGGTGAGCCAGATTCCGAGGAGCGCCAACGCCGTAACCACGCCGCCAAGCCCGATCATGTACCGGAAGCTCCAGTAGGTCGTCGGGACATGCGGGGTGTAATTGCCGGGCCCGAACCGCTGTTCATACTCGGCCTGCAGGTCGTTGAGGCCCTCGACCTTCGCGTGAATGTCACCCTCGGCGAGAAAGGAAAGCACATACGGCAGGCGGACGGAGAAGACCTCCCGCTTCGCGTCTCGGGTTCCGATGGTGAAGAGCGAGAACGACGCGTCCGACTTCGAGTCCCAGAGGGCTTCCGCGGCGGCCATCTTCATCGGCTGAACCTCCGTCATCACCTTTCCTTGCATGTCACCGGTGATGGTGGTGCCGATGCCGGCGGCCAGTGCCATGAACAGACCGAACCGCAGCGAAGCGCGCATGACCTCGACGTGCTGCCTTCGCGCGAGGTGCCACGCCGCGATCCCGACGATGACGGCCGCGCCCGCGAGCAGAGCGCCCGTGAGTATGTGCGGATAGGCAACCACGGCAACAGGATTGGTCAACAACGCCCAGATGTCGGTGAGCTGCGCTCGTCCCGACTCTGCGTTGTAGGTGAAGCCGACGGGATTCTGCATCCACGAGTTCGCCGTCAGGATGAAGTACGCAGAGAGGTTGGTGCCGATGGCCACGCACCAGATACACAGCAGATGAAGCCCTTTGGGCAGCCGATCCCACCCGAAGATCCACAGGCCGATGAACGTCGCCTCCAGGAAGAAGGCAAGCAATGCCTCCATGGCCAGTGGCGCGCCGAAAACGTCGCCGACGAACTTCGAGTACTCGCTCCAATTCATCCCGAATTCGAACTCCAGGACGATGCCCGTCACGACGCCCACCGCGAAGCAGATCAGAAACGGCTTGCTCCAGAACTTCACCATCTTCAGGTATTTCGGCTTGCCGGTGCGGTACCACGCCGTCTGCATGATGGCGAGATACAGGGCCAGGCTGATCGACACCGGCACGAAGAAGAAGTGGTAGAGCGTCGTCAATCCAAACTGCAGTCGGGCGAAGAGCAGACCGTCCATCGCCGTCACCGGCGATGCTTTGCGGAACGGGCCGCGGGCTGCGTCCTGAGCAGGGAAGCCGCTGTGCGCCAGAGGATGGCTTCAGTGTCGTCGGCGCCGAGACCAAGTGCTCGCACAGTCGCGACTGGATCGGTGTCGCCCAGCTCGAACGGGTGGTCGGTGCCGAGCAGGACCCGATCGACGCCCATGTCCGATACGAGGTGAGACAGCAGCGTGGTGTCGAACACCGCGGTGTCGTAGTACAGCCGCCTGCAGAATTCGCTCGGTCGCAGCGAGGTGGTGTGAGCGACGTCCTTGCGCTGCCAACCCAGGTCGAGTCGACCGCGCAGCCACGGCAGGCAGCCCCCGCCATGCGCGAGACACATGGACAGGTCGAAGCGTTCGAATACGCCGCCGTAGATCATCCGGGCGATGCCGATAGCGGTCTCGGCCGGGTAACCGACGAGCTGGGGTAGGTAGAAATCGCGCTGTCGGTGGGCATCGGGAACCCCACTCGGGTGGACGAAGATGAACGCGCCTCGTTCTGCGAGCAGGGCCCAAAGCTCCTCGTGTACAGGATCATCGAGCTCTTTGCCACCTCCGCGGGTGCCTATGGCAACGCCGGGGAATCCGAGGTCGTCGAGGCAGCGTTCGGCCTCCTTCGCGGCGTCAGGGAAGCCGAGGGGGATCGATCCGAGACCGTACATCCGGCCGTCTCCGTCGGAGACGTACCGGGCGAGTTCATCGTTCCCGCGCGTGATGGTTGTGGTGACGAGGGTTCTGTCTTCTGAGTTGGAGCAAAAGAGGAACGGCGGCATCGACACGGCATGGGCCCGAACCCCCATGTCGTCCATCTCGGTCAGCCGGGTGCGCGGGTCGTACTGGGAGCGCGCGAGGGGAAGCGGCGTGTTCTTGCCGACTCCACTGACAGCCGGATCGAGCAGCACGACATCGTCCCGGATCCTCGACAGGTCCGATAGACCTTCGCGCTCGAGCCATTCGAGCAACGGCAGCGGCATCGCATGGTTGTGTACGTCGATCGCTTGGGCGTTGACGTCGGCCGCGTCGGCCGGTTGCCCGTCGGTCGGCACATTCGTGGGCATCCGTTTCCTCCACGTCCTGTCGGGTCGACCTCCATGTTGGCCGCTGCGAGTACACCGGAGCCACGGCTTCTTGCTGGATGGAACTTCCGCGTCGAGCCCTATCGTGGTATCCGAGCCGCATGCAACACTCCGCTCGAGTGGTTGTCCGCAACGTATCGAGGAGAATGCAATGGCTCAGACATCGAAAGTCACCCCGGATGTCGAGGCGGCCGTCGAGCGCATCAAGCAGACGAGCGAGCGCGTACTGGCGTTGAGCAAAGAAAACGGTCTCGTGTGGTTGGAGGCGTACGAGAAGATGTTGAACGGCGTGCTCAAGCTCGAAGAGGACACCGCGAAGGAACTGGGTCCGGACTGGGTTGAGACACTCGTGTCGACGCAAGCCGACCTGATGCGCGAGACGTCACAGGCATACCTCGGCGCAGTCAAAGATCGATTGAAGTAGTCCCTGCGCGCCGGCTGACCGAGCGGAGGTGCCGGAATTGGACGAGAGCCCGACTACCAGGAAACGCCCGAAAGTCGTTGTGGTCGGCGGAGGTTTCGGTGGTGTCAATGTCAGCAGGGTGCTGGCCAAGGCCGACGTCGACGTCACGCTGATCGACCGGACGAACCATCACCTCTTTCAGCCGTTGCTCTATCAGGTCGCGACCGGGATCCTGCCCGAGGGCTTGATTGCGCCTGCGTTGCGACGCGTTGTGCACAAACAAAAGAACACCAACGTCGTCCTCGGCGAAGTCGTGGATATCGACCTGACGGCGCGAACCGTCTGCGCGGTCGCGCCGGACGGCGCGCGGATAACGCTGCCGTACGACACCTTGGTAGTGGCTGCCGGCGCCACCCATGCGTATTTCGGGCACGACGAGTGGGCGGAGTTCGCGCCGGGAATGAAGACGCTCGAGGACGCTCGCCATCTGCGGAATCACATTCTGGGTGCGTTCGAAATGGCGGACATGGCAACCGACGAGAGCGAGCGCGAAGCCTATCTCTCCTTCGTCGTCGTCGGCGCTGGGCCGACCGGCGTCGAGGTCGTCGGCCAGATTGCCGAGCTGGCACATCGCGTGCTGCCCGGCGACTACCGCCGGATCGACACCCGAAAGGCACGAATAGTGCTCATCGAGGCCGCACCTGCGGTGCTGGGTCCGTTCGACGAGCGCCTGCAGCGGTACACCACGCGGACTCTCGAGCGGATGGGCGTCGAGGTGCGGTGCGCCACGATGGCCACCGAGATCGACGCGGACGGGATCACCGTCAGGAATGACGACGGTGAGGATCGCATCGTGGCCAAGACCAAGGTCTGGGCGGCAGGTGTGCAGGCATCCCCGCTGGCGAAGCTGCTCGCTTCGGCGGCAGGTGCGCAAACCGACCGGGCAGGCCGAATCATGGTCGAACCCGACTGCACCCTCGCGGGCCATCCCGAAGTTTTCGCCATCGGCGACATGGTGTCTCTGAACGGCCTACCGGGTATTGCCCAGCCGGCGCTTCAAGAAGGAAAATACGTCGGAAAGGTGATCCGGGCCCGCCTCGACGGCGACACCAGCGTCGCGCCGTTCAAGTACTTCGACAAGGGCAGCATGGCCACCATCGGCCGAACACACGCGGTGGCGCACTCGGGTGGGATGAGCTTCACCGGCATCACCGCCTACCTGATGTGGGCGTTCATCCACGTGCTGTACCTCATCGGATGGGGCAACCGATTCGGCACCCTGTATTCGTGGGGCCGCTCGCTGTGGTTCACCAAGAATCGAGCGCACCGCACCATCACGCTCGATCAGGCGATCGAAGAGATCGGCCACGGATCGGCGGCAGGCGCGACGTTAGGGCCGGCAAGCGAGGCGCGGCAGCCTATACCGAAGCCGTAGAGCGCTGCTTGGCGACGTCATTGCGGGTGGCGCGCATCGAGGCGATCGTGGTGGTGGCGGCCGCACCGAGCTGGCCGACGGGGCGGCGTCCCTTCGGTGTGCCGCTGAGTTCGCGGGACAGCCCTCCGCAAGCCAGCGCAAGGGCAGGGGAGACACGGGCGAGATCCTTCTGCAGATCCGTGAGCTGAACTTCTATTGCGGCAAGCACTTTGCCGTCGGCGAATACCGGCATGGCGACGCAATGATTACCGACTTCCAACTCACCGGAAGAAACGGCGAGACGCACCCGGCGAATGGCGCTCAAGCTATGCCGAAACCTTTCGGGCGCCACGATCGTGTATCGGGTGAATTGCACGAGGCCCTTGATGAGGAGACCGTCCGTTATCCGGGTCGGCGAGAACGCCAGGAGAACCTTGCCGATGGCGGTCGCATGCGCAGGCAGCGTCGCGGCAAGGTCGAAACTCGTCACCGGATAATGCGGTCGCTTCTCCACGTAGCGGACCTCGCTGCCGGAGAGCACACCGAGACGGGCGGGGCGGTCGATGGCACCGGCCAGGTCGTCGAGCACACACGATGCACGTTCTGCCAGGGTGGGCGGCCCCCATTCGGATGTTCCGATTCCGCGCAGCGGCGAACCCACGTGGTAGTGACCATCCTCGTCTCGCTCGAGTAGATCGCGACTCGCCAACTCCACCGCGAGACGGTGAGCCGTGGAGACGGGGAGCCCGGCAAGGCGGGCGATCTCGGTCAGTGACCGCTCGTCGCAATCGGTGAAGGTGAGCAGAATTGCAGCGACTCTGCTGGTCACCGACTGACCGGGCTCGGTCGAGTTCCCTGCCACACGGCCCCCTCTCTTGTCATCCGGTTATCCACAATCCGAATAACGCAAACTCGATTTATTGACACTCGCGGATAGTCGTCACTATGTCACGCAACCTGTCCCGCCTAGCGGGATTGATCATCTGGTGACCGACCCGTTACGGCCCAGCCCGCTGCGCGCTCGCTGGATGGAACCGGCAGCGCTCTCGCTGGATGGAAATAGCACCGTTGGTGCTGGCGACTCCACCCCTGCGGATGTTTGACTCGCGACAGCGCCGGCCGAGCGCCCTCGGCTGAGGGACTGACGAGAAGGATCGATCGATGAGTGTTGATGCCGCACCCGGCGACACGCGGCAGCCGCTCGTCATAGACGGTCTGGCCGGTTTACAGGAGCGAGTCGGCACGGTGCTGGGCGTCAGCGACTGGGTCTCGACCACACAGGAGAATGTCGACACGTTCGCCAAACTCACCGGCGACGAGCAGTACATCCACGTCGACCCCGAGCGCGCGGCGACGGGACCGTTCGGCACCACCGTCCAGCACGGGTTCCTGACCCTCGGCACGGCCACCGGCCTGCTGTGGTCGGTGTGCGTGGTCGAGGGATTCAACGTGATCCTGAATTACGGGCTCAACAAGGTGCGTTTCCCCGCGCCGCTGAAGGTGGGTTCACGCAGCCGAATGCATGTCGAGTTGATCGGAGGTGAATGAGCTGAAGGGCGGCGCCGAAGCCGTTTATCGCCTGACTTACGAAGTCGAGGACTCGCCCAAGCCGTGTTGCGTCGCCGACCTGGTCTTCCGCTACTACACCTGACCGCATTCGTACTGCCGGGCAGGACATGTCAAGAGAGAACTATTACGGAGAGAAACATGACAGCTACGGCGAAGCCCGAAATCGGTGCCACTGCCACCGCCAACGGAATCGAGACGAACTATCTGGAGGATGGTTCCGGCGACGACACGGTGATGTTGATCCACGGTTCGGGTCCTGGAGTGACGTCGTATGCGAACTGGCGCCTGGTGATCCCCGCCCTGGCAACGAAATTCCGCGTCGTCGCACCGGACATGGTCGGGTTCGGCTTCTCGGAACGGCCCGAGAAGATCGACTACTCCCTGCAGACGTGGGCCGATCAGGTCGTCGGCCTGATGGACACGCTCGGAATCGAGAAGACCAGCCTGGTCGGCAACAGTTTCGGCGGCGGCGATCGCCCTGCGGATCGCGACGCAACACCCGGATCGCATCGACAAGCTGGTGCTGATGGGCAGCATGGGCGTGCCGTTCCCGATCACCGAGGGCCTCGACCGCGTGTGGGGCTACGAAGCCTCCTTCGAGAACATGCGCAAGGTGCTCGACGTGTTCGCCTACTCGCGCGAACTGGTGAACGACGAGCTTGCCCAGGTGCGCTACGAAGGCAGCATCCAGCCGGGATTCCAGGAATCGTTCTCGTCGATGTTCCCGGCGCCGCGCCAGCGCTGGGTCGAGGCTATGTGCACGCCGGACGACGAGATTCGCCGACTTCCGCACCGCACCCTCATCATCCACGGTCGCGAAGACAAGGTGATACCGGTTCAGACGTCGCTTCGGTTGATGGAACTCATCGACAACGCCGACCTGTCGGTCTACTCGCATTGCGGGCACTGGTCGATGATCGAGCGCAACGCTGACTTCAACCGCAGCCTGCTCGAGTTCCTGTCGAACTGAGAGCCGGGCGAATCGATGGCCACCTCAACTGAATCCAAGCCACAGTCAGCCGACGACGCGCTGGCGGCCCGCGACCCGAAGCTGCTCATCCATATCTACGAGATGATGGTTCTGACCCGGGCCGTCGAGGACCGAATGGTCGCGATGTACAAGAGCGGTGATCTGCTCGGCTCGTTGTACACCGGCCACTGGCATGAGGCGATCTCCGTGGGGTCCGCGGCGGCTCTGATCGACGGCGACTACATGGCGCCGATCCACCGTGACCTCGGCGCGCACCTGTGCCGCGGGATGGAGCCGTGGCAGGTGATGGCCAGCTTCATGGGCAAGGCCACGTCGCCGACCGGAGGCCGGGACGGCACGCTGCACTACGGCCGTCTCGACCTGGGTATCTACAACCTGCCCAGCCACATTCCGGCCAACTTCCCGGTCGCGACCGGGATGGCGTTCGCCGCCAAGTACCGCGGCGAGGACCGGGTCTGCCTGGCGTTCTGCGGCGACGGCTCAACCTCCCGCGGTGACTTCCACGAGGCGCTGAACATGGCCGGGGCGTTGACGCTGCCGTGCATCTTCGTCATCGAGAACAATCAGTTCGCCTACTCCACCCCGGTCAGCATGCAGACTGCATCGCACGACTTCGCGGCAAAGGCCGCGGCGTATGGCTTTCCCGGAGTGAAGGTGGACGGCACGGACGTGCTCGCGGTCTACGACGCGGTGAACGAAGCCGTCAAAAGAGCCAGGCAGGGCGAGGGTCCAACGCTGATCGAGGCCGTGACGATGCGCATGCACGGCCACGCCGAGCACGACCCCGCGGACTACGTGCCGCGCGAGATGTTCGAGGAGTGGCGCAAGAAGGATCCCGTCGAACTGTTCGAGCGGCGGCTGCTCGACGGCGGTGTGCTCACGCGACGCAGGCGCGAAAGAGACCCGGGAAAAAGCTCGCCAGCATGCGATCGACGCGCGTCGTAAGGCGCTCGCCGACCCGATGCCCGATGGGAGCACCGTCGAGGAGGGTGTCTATGCCGACTAAGACCGACACGGACGGAGTCACCTATCTCGAGGCCATCGGTCAGGCGATGATGTCGGAGATGGAGGCCGACCCCGACGTCTTCCTGATCGGCGAAGACGTCGGCCAGTTCGGCGGCGCCTTCAAGGTGACCAAGGGCTTCCTCGAGAAGTTCGGACCGCGGCGCGTGGTCGACACCCCGATCGCCGAAACCGGTTTCACCGGTCTGGCAGCAGGGGCCGCGCTCGTCGGGCTGCGCCCGATCGTCGAATACCAGTTCGCCGACTTCATCTCGTGCGCGTTCGACCCGATCATCAATGTGTTGGCGCGCCACCACTACCGCACCGGCGACGCGATGCCGGTGACCATGCGAGCGCCGTTCGGTGCCCGGCTGCGGGCCGGGCCGACGCACTCGCAGAGCGTCGAGTCGTACTTCGCGCACGTGCCGGGGCTGAAGATCGTCATGCCGGGCTCGCCGCAGGACGCGGCGGGCCTGCTGATCAGCTCGATCAGGGACAACAACCCGGTCCTCTACCTGGAGAACAAGTACCTGTACCGGCGGTTGCGCAGCGACGGGCCGATCAACCTCGATCCCATTCCGCTGGGTCAGGCCAAGGTGGTTCGCGAGGGCCGCGACGTCACGCTGATCACCTACTCGGCGGGTGTGTCGCAGGGCATCGAGATCGCCGACGAATTGGACTAAGGAAGGCATCTCGGTCGAGGTCATCGACATCCGGACGCTGGTCCCGCTGGACATCGAAACGATCGTCACGTCGGTCAAGAAGACCGCACGGGCGGTCGTGCTGCACGAGGCGGCGCGCCGCCTCGGATACGGCGCGGAGATCGCGGCCGAGGTGCAGGAGAGGTGTTTCTGGCACCTCGACCAGCCGGTGATGCGAATCGCGGCGAAGAACACGCCCGTTCCGACAAGCCCTGCGCTGGAGGACGCAACGATCCCGCAGCCCGCGGAGATCGCGCAGACGCTGCGAGAGGTGGCGAGAGCGTGAGCGATTTCGACATCGTGGTCCTCGGCGGTGGCCCAGGTGGTTACGCGGCGGCGCTGTACGCCGCCTCCGCGGGCCAGAAGGTGGCGCTGGTCGAGAAGCAGACGGTCGGCGGCACCTGCCTGCACCGCGGCTGTATCCCGGCGAAGGCGCTGCTGCAAGCCGCCGAGGTATTCCGAACAGTCCACCACGCAAAGGATTTCGGGATCGGCCTCGGTAAGGGCGCAGAGCCTGCAGCGGACTGGCGCGCGGTGAACAAGCGCAAGAGCGGCATCGTATCCAATCTTCACAAGGGGCTGTCGGGCCTGCTCAAGCGGCGCAAGATCACGGTCGTCAACGGGTTCGGCACGCTGACGCCGGACGGTGCCGTCGCCGTCGACGGCCAGACACTGAGCGGCGGCGCGGTCATCATCTGCTCGGGTTCCGAGCCGCGGTCGCTGCCCGGGCCTCGAGGTCGACGGTAAGCGCATCGTCACCTCCGATCAGGCGACGAACAGCGACGCCGACGCGCTTCCCGAGCGGGTGGCCGTGATCGGCGGCGGCGTCATCGGCGCCGAGTTCGCGTCGGTCTACACCGACTTCGGCGTTCAGACGACGCTGTTGGAGGCGCTTCCGCACGGCGTGCTGCCGATCGGCCCCGACCGCGACACCGCCGACGTCCTCGCGAAAGCCCTTGCCAGGCGCGGCACGGACATCCACGCGGAAGCCCGCGTCGGGGCGGTCGAGGTGACCAGCAACGGTGTCCTCGTCCCGTTCGAGACCCCGAAGGGCTCCGAGAAGATCGAGGTCGACCAATTGCTCGTCGCCATCGGTCGGCGGCCGGTCAGCGAGGGCATGGGTCTGGACTCGGCGGGCGTAGAGGTGTCCGACCGCGGGTTCATCTCGGTCGACACCTCGACGATGCAGACCTCGCGGCCCGGCGTCTACGCCATCGGTGACTGCGTCCCGACGCCGGGGCTCGCCCACGTCGCCTATGCCGAGGCGGTCGTCGCGGTCCAGTCCGTGCTCGGCGAGAACCCGGCCCCGGTGGACTACGGCAAGGTTCCGTGGGTCGTCTACACGCATCCGGAAGTCGCATGGGTGGGCATGACCGAAGCCGAGGCGCGAGACGCCGGACACGACGTCGAGGTGCACAAGCACTCGTTCGCCGGCAACGGGAGGGCGATGATCGTCGGCGACACCGAGGGTCTGGTGAAAATCGTCGCGGCAAAAGACGGCCCGATACTTGGTGTGCATCTGGTCGGGCCGTGGGCCTCTGAATTGCTCCACGAGGGGTATCTGGCGGTCAACTGGGACGCCCTGCCGTCCGACGTCGGGTCCCTGATCCACGCTCACCCCAGCCTTTCCGAGGCGATCGGCGAAACGATGATCACATTCTCCGGCCGATCGTTGCACGGCTGATACAGCTCTGGAGGCGATGAAATGTCCGATGAGACATGGGTTGTGACCCTGCCGAAGTTGGGTGAGTCGGTGACCGAGGGGGTGATCGGCACCTTCTTCAAGAACGTCGGCGACGAGGTCGAGTTCGACGACCCGCTGTTCGAAGTGTCGACCGACAAGGTCGACACGGAGGTGCCGAGTTCCTACGACGGTGTGGTGCTCGAGGTCTTGGCGCAAGAGGGCGACACCGTCTCGGTCGGCGCTGCGATCATGCGGATCGGCGGGAAGGGCGCCACAGTGGCGAACCGACTCCCGTCCGCTGCGCACGGGGTGGCGGCGGCAGGCGGGCGATCACTCAACGATCCCTCCGCGCCGTCGGTGGGCGGATCGGAGGGTCCAACGACCGAGGCCGTCGACTTTTCGCCGTCGTCCGGCACGGGCGAGGTCTTCGAGGTCACCATGCCCAAACTGGGCGAGTCGGTGACCGAAGGCACGATCGGCACCTGGCTCAAGGCGGTAGGCGACGATGTCGCATTCGACGATCCGCTCTTCGACGTGTCGACCGACAAGGTGGATTCGGAAATCCCGAGTCCGTACGACGGGAAAATGCTGAGCATCCTGGTCAACGCAGGCGAAACGGTGCCGGTGGGAACCGTGCTTGCACGCATCGGGACGCCGGGGGCGATGCCGGCCGGACCGGCAGGCAATGGCAACGGCAGCAGGCCCGCCGACGCAGGCAGCCAGGGCGCCGTCACCCCGGCCGCCGCGGCCATCACCCGCGACATCGCAGGCGGCCGCCTGCTGTCGCCACTGGTGCGCAGGCTCGCCGCCGAGCACAACATCGACGTGGCCGGCGTGGCGGGCACCGGTGTCGGTGGCCGGATCCGACGCGAGGACATCGAGAAGGCGATCTCCTCGGGCCAGACCCTGACCGCCGCACCGGCAGCGGCCCCCGCGCAGGCCCCCGCCGCGCCGACGGCGACCAAGGCCGCGACCGAAGGCCGCGACGAAGTGGTGCCGCTCAGCAGAATGCGTCTGATCCTCGCCGACACCCTCAAGGCGTCACAGACGCTCGCAGCCTCGGTCTGGACATCGGTCGAAGTCGATTTCGACAACATCGAGCGGGTGCGCACCGAGTACAAGGCACGTTTCAAGAAGGAGACCGGTGCTTCGCTGAGCTACCTGCCCTTCATCTCTCGGGCGGTGTGTGACGCGCTGCGGGTATTCCCGACCGTCAACTCGTCGATCGACCTCGAGTCCAAGACCATGACGCTTCACCCCTACGTCAACCTCGGGGTGGCGGTGGATCTGGACGAACAGGGATTGGTGGTGCCGGTCGTCAAGGACGCCGAAACTTTGAACATCCGGGGCATCGCCAGCCAGATCGCCACGAAAGCGGCGGCGGCGCGGGCAAAAGAACTGTCCAACAAGGAGATGGCCGGCTCCACGTTCACGATCACGAACCCCGGCCCCTTCGCCAGTTACGCGTCATCGCCGATCATCAACCAGCCGAACGTCGCCATCCTGTGCACCGACGGTGTGAAGCGCCGCCCGGTCGCCATCGGCGACGCGATCGCCATCCACCCGATGGGGATCATCGGTTTGGTGTACGACCACCGCGCATTCGACGGTTCGACCGCGTCGAAGTTCCTGTTGCACATCAGAGACTCGCTCGAACAGCGGGATTGGTCAGCCGAGCTCAGTTGACCTGTGGCGGCGGGGAATGAGCCGGGCCGGCGAAATCGACGACGTGGGCGAACCGGTCACCGTGCTGGTAGCTCGCCGCGTGCGGCCGGGCATGGAGAACGAGTTCGAGCGGTGGGCTTCGGAGTTGACAAGGGCTGCATCGGGTTTCGATGGATTCCTGGGGGCGGGTCTGCTGCGCCCGGGCCACGTCGGTGAGTTGTGGCACGTCGTGTACCGGTTCGCCACGGCAGGCGACCTCGCCAAATGGGAGCATTCATCGACGAGGTCCCAGCTTCTGGCGCACGGCGAGCAGGTCATGTCCACCACACATGAGCGAAGGGTGACCGGGCTCGAAACGTGGTTCGAAGTGCCCGGCCGGACCGCGCCCGCACCTCCCAAGTGGAAGATGTTCGTCGTCA
>CAWEKA010000016.1:0-239511 GCA_963809515.1 uncultured Actinomycetota bacterium | reverse complement strand
AGGGCCTCGAACCGAAATTGGCAGTGGCTGCGTGCGTTCCCGACTACAGATCGAGCGTCAGGGACGGGGTACGGGAGCGGGAGACGCACGGATAGATAATGTCCGCCCTGTCCTTGTGCTCTTCGCTCGCAACGGAGTCCAGGTGCTGGGGTTGGCCGGCGATGACGCGGACTTGGCATGCACCGCAGATTCCTTCGCGGCATGACGAGTGCACGGGCAGGTGGGCGCGTTCGAGCGCATCGAGCAGCGACTGGTGCTCTGAGACGTGCAGGTGGGTGTTGCTGCGTGTGCAGGTCACCTCGAAGGCGCGGCGGGGAGGGTATGGCTGTTGCGCTGCCGGGGTGAACCGTTCGATGTGCAGACGTGGGGCTGGGACGAGGGCCGCGAGTTCTTCGGTCATCGAGGCGGGCCCGCAGCAGTACACCGCCGCTGTTGTGTCGTTAAGGATGCGCGCGAGATTGGGTCGGACGCCGGTCTCATCGCGGGCGTAGACGCTGACGTGTTCGGGCCACCGCTGCTGCAGTTCGCCGCTGAACGCCATGGTGGCCTTGCTGCGGCCGATGTAGACCAGCCGCCAACGCCGGTGGGCGGGCAGCGCTTCGATCATCGCCCTGATGGGCGTGATGCCGATCCCGCCGGCCACGAACAGGTACTCCGCTGCGGGCTCGAGTATGAAGTGGTTGTCGGGGCCGGAGACGTCCAGGATTGTGCCGGGCGCCGCGTTGGCGTGCAGCCAGGTGCTGCCGCCGCGTGAGGACGCCGCGTGGTGCACGGCGATTCGGTATCGGCTGCGGTCGGCCGGATCGCCGCACAGTGAGTAGCAGCGCGGTAGCCCGTTGGGCAGGTGCACGGTCACGTGGGCTCCGGGCGCCCAAACGGGTAACTCAGTCCCGTCCTGCGGCGACAGGTCGATGCCGAGGACCTCGCGGGCCAGCGGGTAGGTTGCGGTGACGGTCATCGGGCGCGGCGGCGCAGCTTGTTGGCGTCGCGGCGGCGGGAGCGGCGCGGAAGCCGTTGGGGTCAGCACCCGCACGAGCACCGCCGCGGTGGTCAAACCCAGCAGGGTGAAGGCCACCAGTCGATAGCCCCAGGCACCCACGTCGCTGCCGGACCAGCCGGCGTGGAAGGACACCAGGATCACTGACGCGTAGCTGCCGTAGTGCAGCGCCTTCCACAATCGCCGCGGCATCCTCGGTCGCAGCAGCGAGGATCCGTAGACAGCGACCAGCAGGTAGAACGCGACGATACCCAGGGCTACCGGCCAGGGCCGGTAGCCCGCCGCAAGTGGCACGAAGACCTCGGTGAGCGAGAAGTGTGTCCACCTGTCGAGCATGAGCGACAGCATGTGTAGCCCGGTCATGATCAGCGCGGTGCCGCCGAGCCAGCGATGCAGGTCTTGCAGCCACGCGGGGTTGTCGATGGAGCGCAGTACCCGGGTAGCCAGCAGCACACCCCACAGCACGGAGCCGGTCATCGCGGCCCAGGCCACCAGGCCGCTGGCGCGGGCGACATACCACCACAGATGCGGATCGGTCATGCGAAATCTCTCCAGTTCGCTGTGCACTTGATCTGCTGATCGGCGTCGACGATCAGTCCGGCGGCGCCGATACGGGGCAGCCAATCCAGTAGCCGATCGGGGTCGCGTACGAACGCCAGCTTGGCCAGAGCTTCGGCCCTGGCGCCGGTGCCGGCGATGATGGTCGAGGTGACCGTTGGGGTGACCGCACTGACACCGGTGTTGGGGTTGATGAGGTGATGGGCCGGACCGTCGAAGCCGGCCCAGACCCGCACGAGCCGGCTCGAGGTCGCCACGGCTCCACGATCCAGCCGGATCACACTCAGCAGCTCCGCGGGGGTGAACGGGTCGGCGATGCCGATCGTCCACGCCGTGGCGTCGGGGGCCTGTCCGGCGACCACGAGGTCGCCCCCGATCTCGGCCAACACCCCGTCGGCGCCGTGGTCGAGTGCGAGCTCGGCGAGCATGTCGGCGGCCAGGCCCTTGCCCAGCCCACCCGGGTCGAGTGTGGTGCCCAGCGGAAGCCGAATGTCCAGACCGACAATGTCGATGCCGGCGACCGCGCCCGGCCACGCCACGGTTTCGGGCAATGTCGTTCGCCGCGACGCATTGACCCGGCTGGTGTCGTAACCGCTGGCCACCAGCCGCGGCAGCACGGTCGGGTCGAAGTCGCCGTCGGTCAATGCCCAGGCATTGATCAGTTCGGTCACCAGTCGCACGGTGCAGGCACGCACCCGCACGGGGCGGCCCTGGGACCAGTTCAGCCGCCACACGTCGCTACCTTCGCGGAATCGGCTCCATGACTGCTCGAGCTCGTCCAGCAGCCCGAAGCAGTCCTCGAGAAGCTCCGGCGGTCCACCGACCAGGGTGATCTCGGCGGTGCCGCCCATCGCCGGGCGCCGATCCGCCGGTAGCGAGTCTGCGTGGTCGTGTGCACGGTTGCGGGCGCCCGCAAGCGGCCGGACGGTCGCCGGGATCATCTCAGCCACCGGAGGCTTTCGACACACCCTGGGGGACAACGGGCGTACCTGAGGCGGGCGGGGGCAACGGGGCCGGGACCGCCGCAGGTGCCGGGCGATTGGGCTGGATGGTTGCGGTGACCGGAGGGCCGCCCCCAGCCCCGGTGGAGCTGCTCGGTGTTACTGCCGGTTCGGCTACGGTCGCGCTCAGAGCGTGAACGATGCCGAGCAGTGCCCCAGCCGACAGCGTGGTGGCGGCAAGCTTGGACCATCGCGCAGGCGACTGCCGCAGCGTGCCGGAGTCAGTCGTCGCGCCCATACTCTGCCCTTTCCGGTGCCGGGTGCTCGCCCGCGCCGTGCTCGTCGTCGCTTCGCGGCGACACCGTGGATATCGGCGCTGTCGGTGTCAGGGCAGGCACAACCGCTGGCCTAGCCGTCGGCGGCGTCGGCGCCACAGCGGGCTGCGCCGCGCCGGGGACCAATAGTTCGTTTGCCCGCCCGATGTCGGGCTGGGGCGAGGTGTTCAGAATCCTGGTGTTGACGGCCAGCGCGGCCCCTCCGACAGCCAGCACGAATACCAGCGAAACAATCACCGCCACTTTCGATCTCATGAGTTCACGCTAGCTTCCGGCCGGTCAAGGATGGTCGCGGCGACATCCAAGAATCGTCCAAGATCGGGCGAAGCCTCGTCGAAGACGATGCTCGCGATGCATCGGCCCGGGCGGCGGCGGGCCCATAATGCGGACGTGCGGGTATTGGTGGTCGAAGACGACGATGCGGTCAGCGCCGCGCTGTGCGACGGTCTGCGCAGAGCCGGCTTCGAGGAAAGCCGCGTCGGCACCGGCGCCGACGCCATGGCCAATGTATCGGCAGCTGCGCCGGATTTCGTGCTGCTGGACCTGGGGTTGCCGGACATGGACGGCACCGATGTCTGCCGCGCGATCCGGGCGCTCTCGCAAGTGCCGATCATCGTGGTCAGTGCCCGCAGCGAGGAGATCGACCGCGTCCTAGCGCTGGAGATGGGCGCCGACGACTATGTCGTCAAACCGTTCGGCATGCACGAGCTGGTGGCCCGCATCCGCGCCGTCCTGCGGCGCACCGCCGCTCGAGACGGTCACCTCGACCAGGACGCCACCCGCACGATCGGGGCTCTCAGCATCGACCGGCGCACCCAGCGTGTGCATCTCGGCGAGCGGGAGGTGCAGTTGACGCCCAAGGAATTCGACCTACTCTGCTACCTCGCCGAAGATCCCGGCGCGGTGTACCGCCGATCGGAGATCCTGCATCAGGTGTGGGGCGCCAACTGGTACGGCACCACCAAGACCGTCGACGCACATGTGGCCGCGATCCGTAAGAAACTCGGCGACCCGCGCTGGATCGAGGCGGTCCGCGGGGTCGGCTTCCGGTTTGGGATTCCGTCGTGAAGTGGCGGCTGATGGCCGCGTTCATGGCCGTGACCTTCCTCGTCGTGGTGGTGCAGGACATCCCGCTGGGCAACCACCTGGAGCGGGTCGAGCGCGAACGCATTGTGACCGCACTGGAACGCGACGCCTTTCTGCTCGCTGGGCGCAGCGAGGACACCCTCGAAGCGGCGACGTCACCCGATCCGCGCGTGGTGGCCGACGTGCACCGCTACCGCCAAGCCAGCGGAGCGCGGGTGGTCATCGTCAACGCCGCCGGCGATGCAGTCGTGACCTCAGACGACGACCAATCCGCGGCGGACACCTCGTACCGGTCGCGCCCCGAGATCGCCACAGCACTCTCTGGCGACATCGCGACAGGGCAACGTCATTCGGTCAGCCTGGGCACCGACCTGCTGTATGTGGCGGTGCCCGTCGTGAGCGGCGATCGGGTCATCGGGGCGGTGCGGCTGACCTACCCGACACAAGTGGTGACCGACAAAGTGCGCAGGCAACTGCGCACACTGTGGTTTGTCGCCGGTATCACGGTGCTGCTGGCCGGGGCGGTGGCGTTCGTCCTCGCCGGCACGGTCACGCGGCGCCTGCAGCAACTACGCGCCACCACCGAACTACTGGCCGAAGGACAGCTCGAGGCCCGCGCCCCGGAGCCTGGCGGGGCACCCGAAATCCGCAGCCTGGCAAGGTCTGTCAACACGATGGCCGATCGGCTCGACGACCTGCTGCGCCAGCAACGCGCCTTCGCGGGCGACGCCTCCCACCAGCTGCGCACACCGTTGACGGCGCTGCGCGTGCGCTTAGACAATGCCGCCGACCTCGTCGATGCTGATCCCGACGCCGCACGCGACACCATCGCTGCAGCCCAGGACGAGGCACTGCGCCTACAGCGGATCGTCGACGCGCTGCTGATGCTCACCCGGGCCGACGATGCCGCACTGGCGCCGCAGGAGATCGACCTCGCCGACATCGCCCGCGCGCGGGTCGAACAATGGCAGCCGCTCGCCGAAGAATCCGGGGTGCACCTCGCCGTGACAGCGCCAGAATCGGCCTCGGCGCTGGCCGTGCCCGGCGCCGCCGAGCAGATCATCGACAACCTCATCGACAACGCACTGGTCGTGTCCCAGGCCGGCAGCACCATCGACGTGACCATCACGCCAGCCCCCACCGTCGACGCCGTCGACCTCCATGTGCTGGATGAGGGACCTGGCATGTCGCCTGAGGACTGCGCCCGCGCTTTCGATCGGTTCTGGCGCGGACGCACCGAAACCGCCGGTAGCGGACTGGGCCTGGCCATCGTTGCCGGGCTCGCCCGCGCCAGCGACGCCACCGTCGAGTTGATCCGACGCACCCACGGCAGCGGTCTCGATGCGCATGTGCGGTTCGGGCGCCCGCGACCCTAGCCGAGGGCTATGCGGTCGTACCCGTGACGATCCGACCGCCAGCCACTGCCCGAAGCCGGCAACGCCTTTCAGGGCGCAGATCGGGTAATTCGGTTACGGGGGCCGAAGGTGGTATAGGCACCGTCTTCTCGCGACGGCTGGAAGGAGTTGCACCCGTGTGCCTCCCATGAAGGCAACGTCTTCGTGCATCCGGGGAGTTGAGAACACGGCGTCGAGCCACTGGTCGCCGAGTGGGGATGTCGCCACCCTTGCTTCCCCGCGGGATCATTGCACCATGGTGATGACCGGCAATGAGAGCGGCTGCATCTAGGACGCAGCACCGGCGGCGGTGGCGATGAGAATCTCCTCGGCGCGTGAGAAGACAACCAGGGTGGCCCTAGATCGGGTATTCGGCTTGAGAGCCCCAACGGGGATCGCGGGGCGGCCGGGGCATGATGCGGCGGGCGGGACGCGGTCATCGAGCCCGCCGTGGTACAGGTCCGCCGGAACGCGAATGTCTTCGGGGTGAAAGCCCCACGGTGTTGCGATGATTCCCCAGTCGTGCACCTGTCCGCGAATGAAGTGTCGAAAATGCCAGCGCGAACGAGACGGCCAGGTTGTCACGAACACACGCGTGTGCGGCGACGCGGCGGTCGACCTCGCGCAGCGCCGCCAGCAGCCTCGATACACCGTTCCGTCTCCGGGGAGTCGGTGGTCCGGCGCACTCTTACCCGGCGGCTACGTGAAAGAGTTGACCGACGAGTGCGGTGATCGCCATGGCGAGGCCGCCACCGATGATCACCCGCAATGCGGGACGGGCGATGCCGGTGCCGGCGATCCACGCACTGAGGATCCCGGTGACGGCCAGGCCGATTAGCGTGACAATCACGATCAGCCCGAGCCGGGTGCCCGCGGTCGGTGCGAGCAGCCCGAGCAGGGGCAGGAGGCCGCCGAAAAAGAAGCTCGCCGAGGAGGCGAGTGCGGCCTGCAGCGGCCGCGCGGCAGTGATGTCGGTGTGTCCAAGTTCGTCGCGCAGGTGTGCTTTCAGCGGGTCGGCGTCGTGGAGCGCCTGAGCGACTTGCTGGGCCAATTCTTCGGTTAGGCCGCGCTTGCGGTAGATCCCGGTCAGCTCAGCCAGTTCAGCTTCCGGGTTGGCAGCCAATTCGCGCTCCTCTTTGGCCCGGTCGGCGCGTTCGACATCGACTTGGGAACTAACCGAAACGAATTCCCCGGCGGCCATTGCCATCGATCCCGCTGCGAGGCCCGCGACGCCGGCGGTGAGGACCGCGCCCGCGGCGGCGCCGCTGGCCGCGACACCGACCATCAGGCTCGCGGTGGAGACGAGTCCGTCGTTGGCGCCAAGCACCGCGGCCCGCAACCATCCCGCATGTTCGCCGCGGTGAGCCTCGGCGTGCGGGTTAACCAGCTCAAAGAACGTCACAATGTAACCTCAATCGCTCGTCGCTAAGGTGTGCGTTTGGCACCACGGTTGCATCCGCTGCACCAGCATGCGGGCAGGCACGCGCACGGGCAAGGGCAGAACGCCACTGCCACTGGCGACCTCTGGCCTTTTGTGCAAGCTAGGTCCTTAGACCCTCAATCTAGGTGCGGCCTGGAGTCGTTGGGCGCAAGCCCGGGCGCAGGAATCGTCGATGTGCTGAGCGTGCACGAGTGGCCAGCGGGGACCGCGGACATTGACCGTGAGCAGCGCTTTCACTGATCACGAACACGCGGGAAACCCATGGCGGGCAGGCTAAAGCGCCTAACCAAGGTTGGTGGGCAACGGTTTTTGGTGAACACTTAGACAAACGGCTGAAGACCCTTCTGTCAGAACACGGGATAACCACGGTCACCATCGAGAAGGCCGACGAACCGCCTGCATTGCATCCGCGGAGCGGAAAATTCCGGCAGGTCTACACCGAGCTGTTGGTCTGCTGAATGGGAGTCGTGTGAGCTGGCAGCAGATCCAACCGTTCCTGGTGGCGCTGGCCATAGGATTGCTGCTCGGCTTGGAGCGCGAACGCAGCCACAGCCGCAAGCTTCCCGCTGGGTCGCGCTCGTTCGCGCTCCTGTCGCTGGCCGGTGCCGTCGCCGCGAGCTTCAACCAGTGGGCGGTGCTGGCTGGGCTTGTCGGCGTCGGGGCGCTGTTGGCGCTCGCCTACTTTCGCACCAGCGAACAAGACCCGGGAACTACCACAGCGATCGCCGCGCTTGTCGCCTACCTGCTCGGTGCGCTCGCTTACACACGCCCGGCGGTAGCCGTCGCCCTCGCCGTGGTCGTCGCAGGCCTGCTGGTGTCGAAGGCCCGCATCCATCGTTTCGCCCGAGAGATCGTCAGCGAGGTCGAACTAGAGGACGCCATCAAGTTCTTCGTCGTGGCTTTCGTGATCCTGCCGCTGCTACCGAATCAGCAGCTCGGACCGTACGGCGTGCTCGATCCGGCGAAGGTGTGGCTCCTCGTGGTGCTGCTCACCGGTATCGGCTGGGTCGGCTACATCGGGGTTCGGGCGCTCGGGCCCGAACGCGGCGTGCTCGTCACCGGTTTGGCTGGCGGGTTCGTCTCGGCAACTGCGACGACGGCGTCGATGGGCCGGCTCAGCCGCACGGCCACGGGCTTGCGTGCGCCGTTGGCCGGCGCACTGCTGGCGAGCCTCGCCACCTTCGTGCAGCTGCTCATCGTGATCGGGCTCGTCGACGTCGACGTGCTGCGCCGCTTGTGGCCGCCAGTGGTCGCCGCAGCGGTCGTGCTCTTGGGTGTCGCCGCCTTCGTCTACCGGGGTGCCACTCGGACTCATGAACAGAACACCGCGGAGGGCGAAGACGTCGAGGCGATGAAGGCATGCCGGCCTTTCGCCTTGCGGCCCGCGTTGATCCTGGCCGCAGTACTGACCTTCGCCCTGCTCGTCGGCCGGTGGGGCGCTGACGTGCTCGGCGCCGAGGGTGCGGTGCTTGCCGCGTTCGCCGCAGGGCTCGCCGACGCGCACGCCGGCGCAGTTGCGGTCGCCAGCCTCGCCGCTAAGGGCGACATCACGGTCGACACTGCACTGGTCGCGATCGCTGCCGCGCTGGGCTCCAACCTGCTCGTTAAGACAGTGCTGGCCTTCACCGCCGGTGGTCGCCGCTTCGGGCTGGGGTTTGTCGCAGGAATGACGGTGCCGGCCCTGGTGTTCGGCGCCGCCATAGCCGCGGCCGTGACCGCGGTGTGAGCCCGGGGGCCGGCTCCGCAGCCCAGTGGACAGTTGCCGCAGCATAGGAGCATCTGAGATTAAGGACGAAATCGCAGGTCAGACGCTCTACTTCGGGGACCAAATACCCTCGTCCACGACCCGATATCTCTCGGCCGATCGGCCCCGTCAGTGGAAAGCAATGGGGGATTCGGCGGCCGTAGACGGTGCGAGCGTCGCAGAGGGCCCGGAGGTAGTGGGAGATTGGACCCACAGGAGCTTCGCGACGACGAAGCTCGTCGCCTGGTCGGTGTAGACGGGTACGTAGCCCTCTGTGTGCCCGCTCCATTCGTTGCCGGGACCCGCGTGACAGATCGGGTCGCTGGGGTTGCACAGATCGAGCGCTCTGGAAAACAGCGGACTCTGGGTCGTTATCGGTTCACCGCTGCGGTCGGCGACATTGCCGAAGGTCACGACCGCCGCGACCATGTTGGCGTACTGGGCGGGCAGCGTAGTGCCCCGGAGGATGCCCCCCACCGAGTCTCCGGTGACGATATCCATCACCGACGCACCCTGTGAATATCCGCCCAACACCTGCGGCGTATTCGGGCATTTGTCGGCCATGGATTTGATATGCGATACGGCGTCGTTGGAGCCATCGTCGGTGTGCAACTGGAGGAGGCTTGCCTTGTAGTTCACCGCATACGCACCGATGTTCATGCCGGCCTGCTGGCGCAGCGAGTCCACGAGGGCCTGGCCGACGCGCCCGAGGCCGGGCGGTTCGTCGGTGCCGCGGGCGAAGGTCACCTCGGCGTCCGGGCAGTGGTCGGCGCTGGCCGAGGGGATTTCGCGCCAGAGAGCGCTTGGCGCGATCAGCACAACACCGGCGGCCAGCACCGCAGCGGCGCCCAAGCCGGCGCGTCGCAAACCGCGTGACCAGGAATGACGCAACACCCAACGCGTCAGTTGGTGGTTGCTCATCGGCCAGCACCGAGAAGCCGCCAGTAGGTTCACATCTGCGGGTCGTCCGCCCGGTAACTACCGAAATGAGCGATCTGGCAGGTTCCTTCGCCTGCCACCGATTGTGCGCGACGGTGGTGGGATGGCTGTCAAGGCCGAGCCGCAATCGCGGTCGGCCTCCCGCCGAGCGTTGAGGCCAGTTGTCGGCGACGCAAAGGTGTTATCCATCGTGAGCGGGTCGCTTGTCGTTTGAAGACTGCCAGTCCGGCTGGATGTCAGCCGTTAGTTCCCGCTCGAGGAATGGATGTGGAATCCGAAGTGGGCCAACGGGGCGAGGGCCGCCGGCGCACTCGGAACGTAGTTCGGGTCGAGAACGCGTCGTGTGTTGAATCCGGTGGGGCCACCTTCGAACGCAATGAACAGCCACGTGGCACCGCCATCTGAGTCGGTGATGGAGGCATACGGCGCGTCGTAAGGAATCAGCGGCAGGTCGCTTTGCATGGAGGCTGTCGAATGTCAGCCATTATTGCGATCCGAGGATGGTACCCGGGTCTCGTCATGACGAGCGACGTCGGCACGACGCCAGCCGGTGCTTCGCCGCTACCTTGATGGGACGTTTCGCCGGCAGTCGCCTCTGATGCTGAGGAGTCGCCGTTTATTCGTCGTGAATGACTAGGAATCGACACGAATCGGGTCGTTCTGTTCGGATTGCGGGCGAACGAAAACCGTTGCTTCGCAGGGCATTGCGAGAAAGAACGAGTAGCGTCGCGATCACCCAATCGCGAATCCATTGGTCGCGGGTTCGAGCCCCGCCCGCCCCACCGAACACCCTGTATGACGTCGGGTGATGCTTGACGTTTCGTCTTCGGCTGATTCTTGACAGTTAGTTCGGTTGGTCCTAGACACTCCCGAGATGAGGGAGTTGAGCGTGGCCGAGCAGCGGTATCAGGCCGTGCTGGCGGTGATCAGTGACGGATTGTCGGTCCCGCAGGTCGCTTCGAAGGTAGGGGTGTCGCGAGACCTGGCACTGGAGCCGCGGCTTTCGCGCCCGTAGTGGGGCCGACAACTGTCCGGTCGGCGTTGCCAATACCCGGTTGTCGTGCACGGTGATCTGGCCGGCGGCGAGCTCTAAGGGTGTCCTGCGCTGCGGCCAGGAGCGGATGCCCGTCGTAATGCCTTGTGGACGGCCCTGTCCAGTAACTTCAATGCGGTGTGGAGCCGCTGCTCGCACTGATTGGCGAGGTCGGCTTCTTGGTGGTGCAGCAGGCCGTAGGTGAAGGTGTCGTCCCCGGCGGCATGCGCGGTTGTGGCCTGCTCAGCAAGGTGGACGCGGCTGACGACGCTGTCTTGGTGATCGCCCAGCAGCGTCTGGATCGCTTTGGCCGCCTCCGACACCTTCATCTGACCGGTTGCCGCGGCGGTGTAGCGCAATCGCTTGGCGCTCTTGCGAATCTGGTGCAGCGCAACGTCCTGGTGCTCGGCGTCGGCCTCGGCCGCCGCCTTGACCCTTTTGCAGACGCGTTTGTAGCCGTCTGCGATGGTTGCCTCGGCTAGCTGTCGGGCACCGGGCGCTGGTGTCAACGCTTCAGCCGCGACCAGTGCGTCCAGCCCGTCCAGCAACCGGAAGTAATGCTCAGATCGCATCACGGCGAGCGAGGCGTGCCACCCCGACCGATAACGGTCGCGGGCACCGTCGACCAGCCGCTGACGGATCGGCCCGCGTACGAGCTGCTGCGGCAGCGCATCGAGAGCCTGCGCATATCGGTCGCCCAGCACCTCGGCGTCGCGGGCCCTGCCTAACACCGCGGCCAAATCGCGTAGCTCATCGAGGATCTGCGCGTCCTCAGACAACCCGAACGCCGCCGGTGAAGCCTGCAGCAGGCTACGGATCTGGCGGATGGTGACCCGCATTTGATGCACCGAGTCCGCGGTATCGGAGCGCAGCGCGCGATCCCACTCGAGCAGCTCCTCGATCTGCTCAGCCACCGCCCGTTGAACTGAATCCTGTTTCACCGCAGCTGATGTCGAGTCGACAACCGACCAGCCGAGTACTCGCGCCAGCTTCGATGCGTGGCCGGCGGGCACGGCACCGGCATCGCGCAGCCGGCGACTCAGCCGGGCCAACGTGTGCTCATCGCCACTGCCGTTTGAGGCGGCGCGTTCAGCCAGCTCCAGTTCCCACTCCCGCCAGTGCTGTTCGGTGTCGGCACCGCCGGCGGATGCGGTGACCCGGTCGTCGTCGAATTCGGCCAACGTGGCGTCATTCGCGCCGTACAACGTGTGAACGATTCGGGTGGTGCTGATGCGGGCCACCGGCACGAGGGGACGGTCCCGCACGATCGCCAGCACGACGTCACGTAAGCCGGGCGGTACGTCCTCGTCGCCGGCCTCGCCCAACTCCGCTCGGATCTCGGTGCGCACATCGGGTCCGTCCGGCAGTCTCAGGTGCCACCCGGCGTCGGTGCCGCCGGTGCGCCGCCGCAAGGTGATGCGATGGGCCGCCAGATCGCGGCCAGCCGTGTCGAGGTAGACCGCATCGAGTGTCTGTGCCGGCGACTGGCTCACCCTGGTAACGGGGGCCAGCCCGTCGAACGACGGTGCGGGCGTGGACTCGACGACATCGAACTTGCGCTCGACCTCGAGGTGGCGAACGGGCGTCGATGCGCGGCTCGAGGTGCTTTCCATTGAGAGGTTTCCTTCCCTTCGGTGTGATCGTGGGCGTTGCTGACTCGGCGGCGGTGTCGCGACAGCGGATTGCACAAAAGGCCGCAGTGGTCACGTGCCGTCCGGGTGCCACGAGCGCAGCTGGCGCAGCAACGCATTCTTCTTGTAGTGGTGCCCCGCCATTCGGCGCAGGATTTCCTCTAACACCACCACCGCCTCATCGATGTGTGGGCCCTTGTTGAGCATGACGCACTCTGCTCGCTCACCCATTGCGGCGTCGCTGATTTCGGCGCGCGAGGGCAGTCCACTCGTCGCGAGCTGCTCGAGAACCTGGGTCGCCCAGATCACCGGAAGGTGTGCGGCTTCGCACAGCCACATGATTTCTTCCTGCAGTTCGGCGAGTCGTTCGTAGCCGACTTCCACCGCGAGGTCGCCGCGCGCGATCATCACACCGACGCGTGGCCGTCTCATCGCCGTCAGAAGTAGTTGCGGCAGGTGTTGGAATGCCCGGCGCGTCTCGATTTTGAGCACGACACCAATGCGGTCGCCGCCGCGGCCGGCCAGCGCCTCGTGCAGGCTGACCGGCTTCGCGAGATGATGACACGAGTGCGCTCCGGGTTCGTCGATGCTATCGCGTACGGGGTGAAATGCCGCTGCCGCGCGCAGCGGAACCTATAGCCGACGACGAGGCTGCCGCTGTGCCGGCCCGGCGTATCCGGTTGTTGACGATGTGCTCGACGAGGATGGGAACGAATGTCTGGATTCGTGCCTCGTCGAACTGGGCTGCGGCTTGCTCGCACCAGCGCATGATCTCGGCTCGGCGCTTGTCGTCGTCACACCCTTTGTGACGGGCCAACTTGTCTGCGACATCGGCTAAGGATCGTGCTACGGCCGCCGCTCTGCCTCTCCCGGTAGCACCGCTGCCCCTTTCGGGTACGGCGTCCAAAGCTTGTCGCGCATCCTGTTCGCTGGTTCCGGGCGCGATGACCCTCAGCGTGAGGTGATGACCGCCGTTTCCAATCAGGATGACACTGGCCGGTTCGGCACTGTCAAAACCGAGCAACTCGATCGTCTGCCCTGCCACGTCAATCTCAGGCGGTGTGTTAGTCCAGCCATTGCGAAGATAGCCCACCATCACCACGTGCCCCAGCCGCTCCGCCAACGTGGATAGCAGCGCGGGAAGCTCGGCGACCAAGTTCGTTGATCTGGGCCACCAGGCGCCGTCAATGTGCTCGGATGGAAGCCGATCGGTTACTCGCACACGACGTCTGCTCTCGTCGTCGACCATGGGTTCGCCTACTACTACCACACCCTCTTGCATCACGGATTCTCTCTGTTTCGCTTGGCGTTCCCTCGAATGGCGCCTGCAGCCAGGATGCGCGCGCCACGCCCAAGGCGCTAAGGCCATTGGGCCTTCCTGTCTAGAGGCCAAGGGATGGCGCAGTATTCGCGCTTCGGCGATTGTGACGTGACGAAGGCTTGAGGGTTAACGACAGGTAACCAAAGAATGAATGTTGTTGCGCCAGTGCGCCGATTACGCGCAAGTGTATGCCAGCCGGGACTCCTCGATCGGCCGACCGCCGAACATCGGCGGAGCTCGCGATGGAAGGATCGGAACCTAACCGGTAGATGACCGACAACGTTCCGCCACGGTCCGGTGCCTGAGGGTGCGGAGCGGGAGGCCTCCAAGATTGTTCGGGTAGCGTATCTAAGTAGTCTGTACACAGAGCTAAGGAGCGGCATCATGATCTGGGGCGATCTCTCAATCTTCGCTGCCCTGATGGAAATCGTCTTCGCCACTTGCGTATTCGTGTACATCAGCAGTCTCGAGAGGCGCACATCTCATCCCATGGGGGAGGTGGTGGGAGCCCACAAGGCCGTTCTCGCCAAAATCCGCAAGCGCGAACCGATGTCGCAGGACGAAGTGGACTACGCGGAGGAACTGATTGCCGACGCGCGATCACCGCTCGCGTACGCCATTCCTGCCGCCCTCTTCACCATAGGGTTCTTTTACGTCGTCGGGTGTCTCTACATGCTGCACAGAGACGGCGGCAATCCTTCTTTCCGTACGTTTGTCGGCGGGATCCCCATGCTGACCTCCATGAACATGGCCAATCAGCTGCGCAGGGTCGCACGGTTGAAAGGGAAACTGCAGGAAGTCTCGGTGACGGCCCCCGAGACAACTGATGAGCTCGCCACGGCCTAACGGCGAGATTGCACACAGGGTCGTTGATCGCGCACCGCAACAGCCCTGAGCGCAATTTCGGCACCACGGTCGTGATTTGTGTATTCGTCCGCAGCAGCTGGCGACGGATTCTCGCGACGGCCTAGCGGCGTGGCGGCAGTTCGGAAGCAACCGCCGAGTCCTCGTCCTCCCACAGGGGCAGTTGTCGTTTCGTCTGGTCGTTGGAGGCAAACGTCTGGGGGACAGGACGTTGACGCACGTTCAGCGGCCACCAGAACCAGCGCCCGAGCAGCGCGGCCATCGACGGCGTCATGAATGACCGCACGATCAGCGTGTCGAATAGCAGACCGAGCGCGATCGTGGTCCCGATCTGACCGAGAATCCGCAAGTCGGCGAACACAAAAGAGGCCATCGTCGCCGCGAACACCAGACCGGCCGCGGTCACCACCGCGCCGGAACCGGCCATCGCCCGGATGATGCCGGTGTTTATGCCGGCGCCGATCTCCTCCTTGAACCGCGAGATCAACAACAGGTTGTAGTCCGACCCCACCGCCAACAGCAGGATGATGGCCAGCGCCAGCACGATCCAGTAGAGCGGGATACCGAAAAGGTCCTCCCAGATCAGCACGGAAAGCCCGAAAGATGCGCCCAATGACAGTGCGACGGTGCCCACGATGACGATCGCGGCGACGATGCTTCGCGTGATGAACATCATCACGAGCAAGATCAGGCTGAGCGCAGCGATACCTGCGATCATGAGGTCGTACTTGGCGCCGTCCTGGATGTCCTTATAGGTGGCCGCAGTGCCTGCGATGAAGATCTTGGACCCGGCCAGGGGTGTGCCCTTGACGGCCTCCTGCGCGGCGTGTCGGATCGCATCGATGTGCGAAATGCCTTCGGGCGTCGCGGGAATCGCCTTCGTGGGTGATGATCATGCGCGCAGCTTTGCCGTCCGGTGAGAGGAACAGCTTCAGCCCGCGCTGGAACTCAGGGTTGGTGAATGCCTCCGGCGGCAGGTAGAACGAGTCGTCGGTCTTGGACGCGTCGTACGCCTGGCCCAGGGTGGTGGAGTTCTGCAGCGCCGCCTCGGTCTGGTCGTTGATGCCCGACGTGGTGGCGTAGTTCGTCAGCGTCAGGTCGCGGTTGGTCTCCTGGCTCGCGATCTGGGGCGGAATCAGCGCAAGCAGCTTCGGCTGCAGCGCATCGAGTTTGTCGATGCTCCCCGAGACGCTGGCAAGCTGGTCGGTCAGCGCGTCAATGCCGTCGAGCGCGTCGAAGAGCGACCGCAGCGCGGCGCAGGCCGGAATGTCGAAACAGTGTGGCTCCCAATAGAAGTAGTTGCGCAGCGGCCGGAAGAAGTCGTCGAAGTTGGCGATCTTGTCGCGCAGGTCGTTGGCCACGGCGACCGTCTGCTGGAATGCCTTGGTCTGCTCGTCGGTGGCGGCGCTGGACTGTTGTTGCAGCGCATACTGCTGCCGCAGAACGTCGATCGAGTTGTTGATCACGTCGACCTGCTTGAGCAGGTCGGCTGCCGCGGGCCTGCTGAAAGGGCAGGTTGTTGATCTGCAGACGCGCTGCCCGCGCTGATCTGAAACGGTATCGACGTGTGGTCAAGGGGCGTACCCAGCGGCCGGGTGATCGACTGCACCTGAGCGATGCCGTCGGTGTGGAACACCGCCTTGGCGACGCGCTCCAGCAGGATCATGTCGGTGGAATTGCGCAGATCGTGGTCGGCTTCGATCATCAACAGTTCGGGATTCAGCCGTGCCTCCGAGAAATGCCGTTCGGCGGCCGCGTAACCGACATTCGCCGGCGCACTGGCGGGCATGAAGGGACGGGCGTCGTAACTCGTCTTGTATCCCGACAAAGAGAGAAGACCGATCGCGGCAATAGCAACCGTCACCAGCAGGATGGGGACCGGGCCAGCGGACGATAGCTGTGCCGATGCGCCGCCAGCCCCGGGTGCGCATGGGCCGGCTGGGTTCGAACAGACCGAAATGGCGACCAATGACCAGAAGGGCCGGTGCCAGTGTCAGCGCCGCCACCACGGCGACAAGGACGCCGATACCGGCCGGAACGCCCAGGCTGTTGAAATAGGGGAGCCGGGTGAAGGTCAGACAGAGCACCGCGCCGGCAATCGTCAGGCCCGAACCCAAGATGATGTGCGCGGTTCCGCGGTACATCGTGTTGAACGCCGAGACGCGATCCTGCCCGTCGTAGCGCGCTTCGTGAAAGCGGCCGAGAATGAAGATCGCATAGTCGGTTCCGGCGGCGATGACCAGAAGCGTCAGCAGATTGGTCGAATACGTCGACAGCTTGATGATGCCGGCGTTCGCGAGCACGGCGACGACGCCGCGCGACGCGGTCAACTCGATCATCACCGTGAAGATCACGAGAAACACAGTGGTCAGGCGCCGGTAGAGCGAGAACAGCATCAGCGCGATGACCCCGAGCGTGATCAGCGTAGTTTTCAGAGTGCCGTGGCGGCCAACCTCGAACTGATCGGTCACCAGGGGCGCGGCGCCGGTGACGTAGGCCTTGACGCCCGGCGGCGGCGGCGTGTCATTGACGATCTCACGCACCGAATCGACGGACTCGTTGGCCAAGGACTCGCCCTGGTTGCCGGCGAGGTACAGCTGCACCAGCGCCGCCTTGCCGTCGTTGCTCTGCGAGCCGGCGGCGGTCAGCGGATCGCCCCAGAAGTCCTGAATGTGCTCGACGTGCTTGGTGTCCTGGCGAAGCTTCTGGATCAAGCCGTCGTAATAGTGGTGTGCGTCGGCGCCGAGGGGCTGTTCACCCTCCAGCACGATCATCGCCGAGCTGTCGGAATCGAACTCGCCGAACACCTTGCCGATGCGTTTGGCGGCCTGCAGCGACGGCGAATCCTGCGGGCTCAGCGACACGTTGTGCGCTTCGGCCACGGTCTCCAGCTGCGGCACGAAGACATTCGTGACTACCGCCAGGCCGAGCCAGAACAGCGCGATGAGCACCGAATACCGCCGGAGGAAGTCCGGAACCCGATGGGTGCTCATCCGGATTTATCCAGGCAATAGGTGAAGGCGTTCAGCGTGTTCACCGATCTCTCGTCCTTGACCGCGTCGTCGATCTTGATTCGGCAGCCGATCGAGTCGCTGTCACCCTGGGCGGAGACGTTGACGAAGACCGCCGGTTGGGTGGTGGTGGTGTCGTAGGCCCAGGGCAGCGTGCGTGTTGTCGACGCGCTGGGGTTGGGCGTTGACGTCGAGGTAGGTGATGGTCGCGACGGTGCCCGGGGGGCCGAAGACCTCCAGGACGACGTGCTTGGGGTTGAACGGGACGATGTCGTTGGCGGCGCCGCTGGGGGTGGAGGTGACGTCCTTGGAGCCGAAGATGCCGTTGAGGCGGTAGACCGCGAATCCGGCGACCGCGATGACGAGCACCGCCACCAGTAGCATCCATCGTCGCATCAATCGGTTTCCGATCGAAAACCGCGGCATCCGTGACCCTTTCGATGAGCGGTCGACAGGCGCGGACGTGGGACATCTCCTCGACGGACGGTTAGATCAACTAGGTAGACCGTACGATACGGGTCCGCTGCAGGCACATCAGAGGTGCCTTCTCACAGCCAACTTCCAGGCTTGTCTCAGGCAACGAAAGATGTTGCTGCTGACCAGCAGATCCGAAGTTGCCGGCTAGGACGGGTGGCCGTCGTAGGCTCGTGGCGATGCTGGAGTCTGAGATCCGGTTCCTTCCGCTCGGCGCCCGCCGCGTGGCGTACGAGATACGCGGTGAGGGTCCGCCGCTCGTCGCGCCCGCGTGGTGGGTGAGCCACCTCGAACTCGACTGGCAGAGCCCAGGGTTTCGGCGATTCTGGGAAGGCGTCGCAGACGGATACGCATTCATCCGCTATGACCGGCTCGGCGTCGGTATGTCGGATCGGACGGTGCGAGATTCCGATCTGACCATCGACGGCGAAGTCGCAACGCTGCGCGCGCTGCTTGACGAGCTCGAGCTGGAGCGCGTGTCGCTTGTCGGCGGCTCGTGCGGGAGCTGCACCGCAATCGCATTCGCCGCAGCGTTTCCGGAGCGCGTCGAGCGCCTGGTGCTCTACGGGTCGTACCCCGATGGCGCGGAGATAACGGCTCCGGGTGTGGCGGATGCGATTCTCGGCGCCGTACGCGCACATTGGGGACTCGGCTCCCGCCTGCTGAGCGACATGTTTCTCGGTGGGGCCGAACCTGCGGAGCACGAACGTTTCGCACAGATCCAGCGGGAGGCGGCCACCGCCGAGACCGCTGCCGCGTTGTTGAGGCTCGTCTATCGCCTCGACGTACGCGCGCACCTTCCGCTTGTCCGCTCGCCGACACTGGTCGTGCATCGTCGTGACGACCGCGCGGTGCCGTTCCGGCTCGGGCGTGAGGTCGCTGCTGGGATTCCTGGCGCGACGTTCGTCCCGTTGCCGGGAAGCGCGCACTTCCCGTGGCACGGTGATGTCGATTCCGTGGTCCGCGCCTGCCGCGAAGCGCTGGCACCGGTGCAATCGTCGCCGCCGCATGCGAGCGGGCCGGAACCGGACCTGCTGTCCCGTCGGGAACGCGAGATCCTCGCGTGCGTCGCGCGGGGTCTGAGCGATCGCGAGATCGCAGAGGAGCTGGTGCTGAGCTCGCATACCGTTCACCGCCATGTTGCGAACATCCGCCGAAAGTTGGGTCGCAGCTCGCGGACGGCGGCCGTCGCGGAGGCCGCGCGGCTCGGCCTCTTGTGAGATAGCCGGAACGGGCCATCGCCGAGAGATGGCCGGTTAGAGCGATGCGCGCATGATGGGTCGGCTCGTACGTTCGGCGACATGACAGACACAGTTGGCACAGAGCTTCAGGTGACCCCACCTTCTGGGGCGTGGATGCGGATTTTCGCCCTGCTGTACGAACCGTTTCTTTGGCTAGGTGAGATCGCGGGCATGCGCAGCCGGCGGCGATCTCTTCTGGGCAATGCCCGCGGGAGGGTGGTCGAGATCGGCGCCGGAACCGGGCTGAACATTGCGCTATACCCCGAAGCGATCGACGAGCTCGTGCTCACCGAGCCCGATGAGTCGATGCGTCGAAAACTGACGCGTCGCCTGAAGCGGAGTGGGCGCGTCGCGCAGATCGTCGATGCGCCTGCTGAGCGGCTGCCGTTCGCCGACGCATCGGTGGACACCATCGTCTCGACACTTGTCCTTTGCACCGTCCCCGACCCCGAGCGCACCCTGGGCGAGATAGCGCGCGTGCTCCGCCCAGACGGGCAGTTGCTGTTTCTCGAACACGTGCGCGCGAGCTCGCGGTTCCTCGCAGCGTGCCAGGACTACCTGTTCCGCCCGTGGCGTGCCTTCGCCGGCGGGTGTTGCTGCAACCGCCCGACATTGGAGCTGATGCGCGCCTGCGGGTTCGCTGTTTCAGCCGACGACGATGTGTGGCGCGGCGCGCCGGCCATCGTCCATCCGCTCATTGTCGGGCGGGCGACCCGGCGCTAAACGGCTATACACGTCACGGCGGCTAGGCCACCGTCTCCGCAGTCCGCTCGCAAGGCGGCGTCGAGCGACGTTACCTCCTCCGGTGTGAACGTGATCGGCGGCGGCGGAAGGATCTCGAAGAGCCTGGCGCCGTACACGCCGGTCGCAAACGCGACCAACTGCGCGGGAACGTTCGTCAAGACATAGGCGATGTCACCAAGCGGTGCGGGCAGACCCGCCCCGTACACGTAGTACGGGATGAAGGCGACGATCGTGCGCACGCTCAAGGCCACGTTGACGACGATGTTGGGATAGTCGTTGTAGGCGATTTGCGCTTTCAGCGCGTCCTGCAGCTCAGTTTGCGTGAGTTGATCCGAGTCGCGCCCGTGAAGTGACGTCAGGGGCACGCCGTCGAAATAGCTGCGCTGCGGGGCCCCGAACAGATCCAGAACAGTGGGCGTGACATCCACGATCTCGTAGTCCGGATTCCACACGCTGTCGCCGAATTGGGGCCCGTCGACGATAACGAATGTCCCTGTCTCATCGGGTGATTGGAAGCCGTGACCGAAGCCCTGCTGCGGCTGGTGACCGTGGTCGGTGACGACGATGACGGTCCAGTCCTCGCATGTGGCTGGCGGACTTGCACGTTTCCTTCTCCCGCGCCGCCACCGCGTCCAAGATCGCACCGAGATTATCGTCGGTGCGCTCGACAGCCTCCTTGTACTCGATCGAGTCGGCGCCGTACATATGCCCGTTCTCGTCGACCTGGACCAGGTAGGCGACCATGTAGTTCGGGACGTCTCCGTGTAGCCCTGTTCGGTGCCCTCGATGCTCTTGACGGCCTCGGCCGTGACTGCAGCGTCCGTCTTCGCCCAGTTGGGGTCGTCTGCGACCTGCGGTATGTAGACGACTTCGTCGGCGCCGACGCCGGAATCAGAGATGGCCGCGATGACGTCCCAGTCGGCGATCGCCTTCGTCCTGATGGCCGGATTGGATGTCTCGAGTTGGGTGAAGACACTCGGGAATCTGTCGTATGTCCACGGTGTGAAGACGTTGTTGATCACGCCGGTCTTGTTGTCCCATGCACCGGTCAGGATGGCAGTCCACGAGGGGTTGGAGACGGTGGTGTGTCCGACGATGCTCGGCGCAGAAACGGTGCTGGTATCCATCAATTCGAAGAAATTGTCATTCGCGGGGTCCGCAAGCACCCTGTTCATGTTCGTGCCGTCGATGGCAACCACCAACACGTGCTGCTTCGTGGGGTCTGCCGGCGGGTCCGGGTAAACCGGGGGCTGGCCGGTCTGTACGGGCGCGGGCGGCGGTGGGCGCCGGACGACGATCCGCTCCACCTCGTCTCGTACCGCGGCCAATACCATCATCAGCGTCGGCAACTGGGGCGGCGAATCGCCCGTACCCGGGTACAGCAACGGATGCAGCACCGCACCCAGTAAGTTCGTGACGAGCGGGACAACGCTGGTCCGTGGCTGCGGCGCCGGTGCCGCCAGCGCGGCCGACGGCGCGAAGGTCGTCGCGGCGGTCTTGATCGGGTCGATCGAGGCGGCCGCGGCGGAGTACGCCGTAGGTGCCGTTCCCGATGGGACGTATTTCTGGACGGCATTCTCAACGCGTTGAGTGAACGTAGTAACCGTCGACTGCCCGTCGTCGGCTGTGTCGGCCAACGAGGTCGCAAGTACCCGCGTTCTAGTGGTCTGCGCACCGCTCGAGCTGTTCGATTGCGTCCGATCGGCGGAAACTCCGCCTACCGAATCCTGCGCGCCGGCTCTGTTGCCATTGTCGATGGCGTCGGCGGCGTCGCCGGCAGCATGCAGGATGGACTTGACGACCGAGCGCAACACCGACCTGCGCTGCGACCTCCGGTCCGACGCCGCCGAGTCGGCGTCATCGGCATCAGCCGCTGCCGCACCTTGCCCCCCCGTGGTCGCACCGGTCGAGTTACCTGTCGAGGGGGGTTCGGTTTTCGCTTGGGTATCGCCGCTCGGCGGGGTGCCTGGTGTTTCGGCGTAGGCGATTCCGGGTGAGTTCGCGATGGCCGCCCCAATGCCCAGGCTTACAGCTAGTGCTCCAACTCGACCGATGTGCCTCGCGTAACCCATGACGGTTCCTCTCCTGTCGTTCATCCGCACCGAATCGAAGTGGTTTATCGGTGTGTGGGACGACAGAGTCAGGGCGATGTGCGGGCTCAGTACGCGGGACCGCTGGCGCGCAATCGCGTGGCAATGCCGTCGTCGCCTCATAGGTCCCGCCGTACCCGTGAGATGACCAGGACGTAAATTACGCCTCTTGTCACAGCCTTTTGCCAGAAATCGGAGGAATCAGTCCGACGTCGGCGTGCTGAGTTCGTCGAATCGGGCAAACGCGGCGTCCAGGTCGCCCTCGTCGAAGATCTCGCCGTGGCTGATCAGGTCGCCTTGAACGGTCAGTATGTTGAGCCCCCGCCATTCGGCTTTGAAGCCCTTCTGCGAGGTCCCATACGACGCCCATGTGACAACCGCTCCGAGATCGGTCAGCCGATGCACCGCCTCGATGCGCATCGCGATGTCGGGAGAAACATCCCACGTGGCATTGACGAACGGGACCACGTCGCCTTCGTAAGCGATCCCGCGTCGATGATCGATGTTGACGCAGTCCGGCGCCGTCGCGGGAAGCTGTCGAGAGTTGAGCGTGGCGTAGGCGCCCGCGACGGCCAACCAGATGTGCGCATGGGTAGCCGCTTCCCCGTCGCGATACCGAGCATCGAGTTCGGCGAAGGCGGAGTCGATGTCGTCGATGTCGAATCCGACTATCGTCACGATCTTTCCGGCAGTGCTCACCTCGACCGCACACAAAACCTCCGCACTGACCTCAGAGTCCTCCAACCCGCTGTGCGAAGAGCGGACGCACGTGAGTACAAGGCGGTCCCCGCGGGTCGCGACGACGGTCGAGATCGTGTCTTTGGGGCCGACTTCTGCGATGGCTCGCAGGTCTTCGAGATGGGCTTCTCGACCGTGGCGGACACCGGCATTGACGACACGACGGCGATCGTCGATGCGAATGTCGTCATCCACGATCGCAGCTATAGCGGACCAATCGCGGGCCGCGAAATGAGCCCAAAAGCGTTGATCCAGTCGGCTTGCCGCATTCTGCAAGACCGGTGTCTGCGTACGTAGTTCGTCGAACTGCGCGAGCGCGGTTTCGACATCGGCCTCGTCGAAAAGTTCGCAACGGCTGATCCGGTTGCCTTCGAAGGCAAGAAGGACGACTTCCCGCCATTCGGCGTCGAAACCCCCTGTCGACGTACCACGGGCGGTGTGGGAAACGACGGCGCCGACGTCGTTCAGCCGATGGACAGCGTCGATGCGGATGCAGACATCGCTCGCGAGGTCCCAAGCCGCATTGAAGTACTTGGGGAAGTCGCCGGATGCGAAACTCGGCCCGGAGCGGTGGTCTACGTTGACCCAGTCCGGCGTCGTCGGCGGCAGCTCGCGAACGCTTGTCGCGGCGTAGGCCCGGGTAATAGCTGACCACACATTCGCGTAGGCGCTCGCGTCGCCTGCGACGTACCGCGCATCGAGCTCGGTGAAGGCAGCATCGATGTCATCGAGGTCGAACATGACGGAAGCGACGATCCGATTCTCGGTGTCGATCTCGCATATGCCGAGTACGTCGTTGTGGAACGGGACAGGCTGTTCGTCGCCGGCCGAGACGAGGAACCGGGCGAGGGCAAGGCGCTCGCCGCGTATCGCGATGACTCTCGACGTGATTTCGGTGAAACCGACCTCGGCGACGCTCCGCCAGTCTCCGATGTTGAGGTCTCGTCCGGGGCGTGTCCCCGCGCTCATCACCGGTCTGTGGTACTCAGCTGAGATGTCCTCGGCCAGAATGCCTGTCATCGCGTCCCAGTCGCGGGCTCCGAAGCACATCTGAAAGCGTTCGATGACTCGGGTCGCTGCGTTTTCCAGCCGCGGCTTCAGAGTGTGCAACTCGTCGAATCGCGCGAGCGCGGCGTCGAGGTCGGTCTCCTCGAACAACTCGGCGCGGCTGACCCGTTCGCCCTCTACCGTGACAACTTCCACGACCCGCCACTCAGCCGCGAAGCCCGCTTGCGATGTGCCCTGCGAAGCCTGTGTGAAGACGGCCCCCAGATCGTTCAACCGATGCACAGCCTCGATGTGGATCCTCAGGTCTGGCGTGAACTCCCACATGGCACGGACGTTCGCGGTGGGATCCCCGGCGTCAACCGTTACGACTGGTCGATGATCGAGCAAGTCTGGCGCTCTGGGGGGGAGCTCGCGTCGGTTGAATGCGATATGAGCCTGTGCGATGAGGGTCCACGTCCGTGAATACGCGGCCGCTTCGCCCTCGACGTATCGAGTATCCAGCTCGGCGAAGGCGGCATCGATGTCGTCAGAATCAAACATGACGACTCTCGTCATCAACTCATCGGTGTCGATCTCGACGACCTGTAGGACGTCGAATTCGACCGCTCCGGGTCGTTCTTCGTTCCCCGCGTCGCCGCGGCCGAGCATGAGGCGGTCACCACGCGTGGCAATCACGTCAAACGTCATGTAAGTGATGCCGATGCCGGCGGACGTCCGCAGATCCTCGATTTGAGCATCCCGACCGTGTCGGACACCTCCGTTTACGACCCGTCGGCGATCGTCCATGGAGAAGTCGGCGGCGAACAACTCGGCCAGCGCATTCCAATCGCGAGCTGCAAATTGCGCTCGGAAGCGTTCGCCCACTTGGGTTGCCGCGTTTTTCAGCCGGGATGTCCGTGGCTGCAATTCATCGAATCTTGCGAGCGCGGCTTCGATGTCTCTCTCGTCGAATACCTCGCATCGATTACCAAAGCCCTTTTCGTCGTCCATCGTCAGAAGTTCGATAACGCGCCAGTCGGCGTCGAAGCCCTCCCGCGAGGTTCCGTGGAACACGAGGGTCATGACCGCACCGAGGTCACTCAGTTGGTGCACGGCCTCGACGTACACGCGAAGGTCCGGCGTGAGTTCCCATGAGGCACGGATGTATTCGGTCAGACTTGCTTTGATCGTCGTGTGAAGCCGCCGGTCAGCGATGACGTGGTCAGTTGTCGCCGAGGGGATTTCGTGGCGGTTGAGCGCTGCAAAGCCTTCCACTACGGTAGACCACATGCGTGAGTGGACAGCCGCTTCACCGGCAAGGTAGCGGGCGTCGAGTTCAGCGAGAGCGGCATCGATGTCGTCTGGGTCGTACGCGATGCGCGTCGTGATTCGATCATCGTTATCGATTTCGACAATGCGCAGCACCTCGTCGGCGAACGCGTCTGCCTCGCTGCCGGTGGCCCCCCGTACGTGACAGAGGGCGAGCCGATCTCCGCGGGTTGCAATGGGCACCAATGTCAGACTTGTGACGCCGAGACCGGCGGTCGCTCGGATGCCTGCCATTTCCGCATCCCGACCGTGGCTGACGCCGGCGCCGACCATGTGTCTGCGATCGTCGGTGTAGTGGTCGACGGCGATCATCTCGGCGATCGCGTCCCAGTCGCGGGCCTCGAAGCGGACCCGGAAGTGGTCGTATGCCCGTGTCGCCGCGTTCTCTAGCCGCGCCACCGGTCGACTGAGCTCATCGAACTTTGCGAGCGCAGCGTCCAGATCGGTCTCGCCAAACATCTCGCTGCGATTGATGAGGTCGCCCTCGACTGTCGCGACGCTGATCTCACGCCACTCGGCTTGGAAGCCCGCTTGTGAAGTCCCGCTCGACACCCAGGTGACGACCGCTCCGAGGTCACTTAGCCGATGAACAGCTTCGAGGTAGACGCTGAATTCCGGCGTGTCGTCCAAAGTGGCGCGAATATAGGCGGTCATGTCACCGGGTGCGAATGCGACCGATCGTCGGTGATCGACGTTCACCCAATCTTGCGTCAACTCGGGAAGTTCGTGTCTGTTTATGGCGGCGAAGGACTCCGCGATGACCGACCATGTCCGCCTGTGCGGGGCTGCTTCGCCTGCGAGGTATCGCGCATCGAGTTCAGCGAAGGCCGCATCGATGTCGTCGGGATCGAACACGACGTGCACCGAGCCCTTGCCGTCGTCGGTGATCTCGAAGACTTCGATCACCTCGTGATTGAACTCATCGGGCCAATTCGGAGCCAAGAAGCTGACGCTATGCAGAACGAGACGCTCCCCGCGCGTCGCAATCGTGGTCGAGGTCATGTTCTCGACTCCGATCTCGGCGATGGCGCGCACGCTAGCGATCTCGACATCCCGACCGTGCACGACTCCGGCGTTAATGACCCGCCGTCGATCGTCTAGGCAGATGTCCTCCGCCAGCATCTCTGCCATCGCGACCCAGTCGCGGTCGGCGAAGTGCGGCAAGTAACCCTCGAGCCATCGAGTTGCCGCGTTCTCCAGAGTGGGCGTCGGCCGGCTTAGCTCGTCGAACCTCGCGAGGGCGGCGTCGAGGTCGGTCTCATCAAACCGCTCACAGCGGTTTATCAGGTCGCCTTTGACCGTCAAGAGGGTGATGACACGCCACTCGGCGTCGAAGCCCTCCTGCGAGCTCCCGCGCGTCGCGTGGGTGACGACGGCTCCGACGTCGCTCAGCCGGTGCACAGCCTCGATATTGATGGTGACGTCCGGCGTGACGTCCCACGAGGCAGTGATGTACGGAACCATCTCGCCGGGCGCGAATCCGACCCCGCGACGATGGTCGATGTTCGCCCAGTCTGGCGTCGTCGCGAAAAGTTCGTGCCGGTTGAATGCCGCGTACGCCCCCGTGACAACCGACCACGTCCGCGCGTGAGCGGCCGCCTCCCCGTCCATATACCGCGTGTTCAGCTCTTCGAAGGCCGCGTCGATGTCGTCGACGTCGAAGAGATTTGCATCGAGATTTGGTCTTCGGCATTGATCTCGACGATGGCGAGCACCGCGGTGTCGAATTCACCGGGCGGCATGTCGCGGCCCGAGCGAGTACACGACAGAGTGTGAGGCGCTCCCCGCGGGTCGCAATGACGCTCGACGTCATGCTCTCGACCCCGATCTCGGCCGCGGCCTGCGTATCCGCGATCTGCAGGTCTCGACCGTGTCGGACCCCGGCATTCACGACCCGACGGCGGTCGTCGTACACAATGTCGTCGGCCAGTAGCTCCGCCATCGCGGTCCAGTCGCGGGCCGCGAGGCACGGCTGATACCTTTCGAGCACTCGGGTTGCCGCGTTCTCCAGCCATCGCTCTGCCGGGTGGAATTCGTTGAACCGGGCGATCGCAGCATCGAGGTCCGCTTCGTCGAATACCTCGATGCGGTTTCCGGCGCCGCTATTCATCACGAGAAGTTCGATGAACCGCCAGTCGGCCTCGAAGCCATGCTGCGAGATCCCCTGCGCCGCTACGGTGATGGCCGTGCCTAGATCGCTCAGTTGATGCACTGCCTCGATGTTCATACGGAAGTCAGGTGTGAGCTCCCAACTGGTAGGCAGGAATTTCGTCAGCTCATCCGATGCAATGGATGGCCCCTGACGGTGATCGACGCTGACAAGATCCGGCGGGGTCGAAGGCAACTCGTGCCGATTAATCGCTTCGAACGCCTCCACCACTGTTGACCACGTATGCGCATGGGCCGCGGCCTCGCCCGCCAGATACCGCGCTTCGAGCTCCCTGAAAGCCGAATCGATGTCGTCGAGATCGAATGCGATCCTGGCGATAACAGTTCCGACGCTGTCGACCTCGGTGATCGTCAGTGACTCGACCACGAACGCACCGGGTTTCGGGTCCCGCCCCGCGAATTGCTCATGACTTAGACACAGATGTGCGCCGCGCACGGCGAGAGGCGTTGAAGTGATTCTTCCGACACCTAGATTGGCAATCGCCCGCACTTCATCGACCGCGGCAGCGCGACCGTTGGTTTCTCGATGGAGTCCTCGCCGCCGGTCATCGCCTCGGAAGTCATCGGCGAAAATTGCACCGATTTCGTCCCACCGACTGTCGGCATAGAATCTGACGAAGCGCTCGCAGGCTCGACTCGCCGCATTCTCGAGAGGCCGTGGCGGCTGCGCTTCCTCGAACCGCGCGTGCGTCGCGTCGAGTTCGGCGATCGCAGCATCCATGTCTTCGACGTCGAACGCGACGCTTAACGTAAATCGGCCCGTTGCGTCGATGCCGTTTAGCACGAGAAACTCGTCGTTCGGCGCCCCAGCGCTCAGGTCGGCATTGTGCGTCATCACTCGTGCGAGAGCGAGGCGGTCGCCCCGCACGGCGATAAAGACAGGGTCGAGCCGAATATCGCCAGCCTCGAGCATGCGCCTTTGCGCCTGTGGCCACTCGCCTGATGGGAGGTCGGTCTTAGTAAAGCCGACGATCTTCCGCCGACTCTCAACGAATACCTCAGGCGCAAATAGCAACTCGAACTCGTCCCAGGCCTTGCGATCGATGGCAGCCACCATGCGCGCGCCCGCTCGCACGCACGCGTTATCCGGCTTGGACGCCGGTTCAGACCCTTGCTCTTTGAATCGGGTGTCGAGTTCGGCGATCGCGTCGTCGACATCTGCAAGGTCGAACCACACCTGCCGATCAATTCGACCCTCGTCGTCGAGACCGACTACCTGAAGCATCTCGTCCCGCGGTGCCCCCGGACTCGAATCGGCAGTGGCGGCCTCTAGGCGGAGGAGAGCAAGTCGCTCGCCTCGTACCGCGACAAACTCGTGACGAAACCGCACCATGCCCGCTTTGAGGTAGCGCCTCATCTCATGTGGCCACTGGCTCGCAGAAATACGGATCGTCGAAAAGCCGACGATCTTTCGGCGACTCTCCACGGAGACCTCGGGGGCAAACAGCTGCTCTAGCTCGTCCCAAGCTTCACGACGGACAGCAGCAATCAGGCGTTCACCCACTTGTGTGCATTCGTTGACAAGTTCGGTGCTCGGCACTTCGGGCGCGGGCTCCGGTGAATGAGCGTGGTCGCTTATACCGAGGACAACGCGCGCCTTCTCGCAAGTGCCGCAGCACCTTTCCTCTCATAAAGGTCCACCGCTCGCTCGGCGGCTGCTCGCGCTCCAACCGCGTCTCCCGCCGCCTTCAATACCGTCGCCAGCGCCAGGCATGCGTCGCCATGATCCACCAACGCGTCGGTGCGCCCAGCCAAGCTGACAGCGGCTTCGGCGACCCGTCGAGCCTCGTCGTGATCGCCCCGCCGCGACAGCAGTCGCGCCCGAAGCGTGCGCCATGCAATCGACGCCTTCAACGCGTTTCCTGCGAGGCGCTCACTCTCCGTGCACAATTCGTCGGCCTCGGCGTCTCGATCGAGCGTCAGGCATGCGCGGCCCAGCAGCGCAGCGGTTTCGGCCGTGTCGGCGTCGAGGCCCATACGTCGAAAGCCGTTGTACGCCTTGCGCAGATGCAGCTCGGCTGCGGCGGGATCGTCGCCGATCAGCTCGACGATGCCCGCGAACTGTTCGACCTCGAGTAGCGCGTGACGTAAGCCGAGTTCGGTCACTGAGCGGCGGGCGGAGTCGATCATCCGTCTCGCCGCGGCCGTACGGCCCCGGAACGCCTCCAACACGGCCTGACACCGCGTCGACGTTGCCTCGACGGCGGGCGATTCGGTCGTGATACGAAGCAGCCGAACCACATCCAGACATCGCCCGCCGGCGCGCGGCACGGGGTTTGGTCCCCATAGCGCCGCCAGCGGTGCGTTCGCCAACACCGAATTCACCCGACGGTGTTCTTGGGCGCGTCGTGCAGCGGTCAGAGCGTGGTCGAGCGCGATCTCGCAGTCGCCGATCCGCCCCAGTCGCGCGAGACACCCGGCGCGGACGGTATGCGCGTTGGCTTCCCCGGCAGCGTCGCCCAATTCGGCGAGCTTGTCGGCGGCAGCTCCCACCGCCGCCGCGACCTCCTCCAGCCGCTCCGGGTGAATCAGCATCGATAGTTGTCCGTCGAAGCATGTCGCCCATGCCGCAAGACGCGCCGAGTCACGCGTCGCCTCCTGCAACTGCGCGACAGCCCCTGTCGCCGAGGCCATATCGCCCGCGGCCAGCAGTGCCTCGCAGCGCGCGACCAACAGTTCGGCGGTCTGGTCGTCGCGGTCGGGCAGCTCTTCGTCGATCTCCTCCAGAGCGTGCAGGGCATGGTCGTAGAGGTCGGCAGCGCCCTCATAGGCAAGGCGGGCCATCGCCTGATCTGCCGCGCGCCTGCAGTACTCGACTGCCTTGGTCGCGTTGCCCGCCCATGCACATTCGAAGTAATGGTGCGCAAGATCGGCCAGCAGCTCCTCGTCGGCACCCGGGTCACTTTCCAGCGTCGTGGCGATGCGCTGATGCAGCCGCATGCGCCGCACGGATGGCAGCTCGTTGAGAAGCGACTGCCGGATGAGGGCGTGATTGAACCGGTAATAACCGCCGGGTTCCTCGATGATGATGCCGGCCTTGAACGCCTCGTCGAAGGCATCGACGAGATCCTGATCGACAACGCGCTCAACGAGTTCGACGGCGAACCGGCTCCCGACGACCGCGGCCGCAGCGAGAGCCTTGTTCGTTTCCACCGGGAGTCGGGACAACCGGCGGCTGACGGCTTCGCGCACGCCCTGTGGCAAGGTGCTCTGATCCCAGACGCCGCCACTCTCGTCCACGTGGCGCAGGGCCTCGATGAGGAAGAACGGGTTGCCTCCGGTGACGGTCGCCAACGCTCGGGCGAGTTCCTCGTCGTCGTAACCGGCTTCGGCGACGTATGTCGACACGTCGTCCTCGTCGAGTCCGCTCAGTTGAAGGCGCTCTGCTGTGCCGTCGCGGTGAAGATCGGCGAGCATCGCGGCAAGTGGATGGGAGCGGTCGAGGTCGGTGCTGCGGTAGGTGCCGACGATCTGTAGGTGGGCGCGTTCGCCGAACCGCAGAACGTGGCGCAGAAGGAGAAGCGTCGATTTTGCGGCCCAGTGAAGGTCGTCGAGTATCAGGACGATCGGCGCGCTCGTTGACGCGGATTCCAACAGCGCGACAACCGCATCGAAGAGTGCGTAACGCTCGGTGTCCGGGTCCGCACGCGTTGGCGCGGCGAGATCGGGCAGGACGTCGGTCAACCCGGGAATCAGAGGAAGAAGGGCTTCGACGCCGCGCAGCCCACGCAGTCGGCTTTCACCGAGGCAGGGCACAAGTGACCGCAGCGCTTCTGCGAACGGTTGATAGGGCGCACCGAGATCCTCATCGCAACGGCCGTACAGCACGACCGCTTCTTGCGCGTACGCCTGCATGGACCACTCGCCGGCCAGGCGCGTCTTGCCGACACCCGGTTCGCCTGCGATCAGCACGGCCCCCACACCGCCGGCGAGCGCGCCCTGCCACGCGGCCAACAGGCTGGCGAGCTCGCGGCCGCGGCCGACGAACGGACCGGGACCGGTGAGCACCGCTGGCAGCTCGGGTCGCTGAACCGGCTCGTCGGTTTGCACGTCCTGAGCGCGGTCCTCGATGGTTTCCAGGTGAAGTTCGAACACGTGCTCGGGGCGTGCGAGGTTGCGCAGTTGCCGCATACCGAGATCGGCGAGCATGACGTCGTCGGGTAGTGAGTCGATCACGAGTTCGGCGGTCGCGCCCGAGCACAGAATCTGGCCACCTGAAGCCAGCGAACGCAGCCGAGCGACGCGGTTAACCGCCCTACCGAAATAGTCGCCGTCGCGCAGCTCGACCTCGCCGGTGTGCAGAGCCACGCGGATGCGCATCGGCACACCAAGGGCCCACGGCTCATGGGTGATCGCCTCCTGAAGCTCGATGGCCGCCGCGGCCGCCGACGACGGACGGTCGAAGACCGAGAACGTTGCATCACCTTCGCCGCGCGTCTTGATCAGTCGCCCTCCGCGTGATGTCACGACCTGTTCGACGAGCTCGTCGTGGCGCGCGAGCGCAACCGCCATGGCTTCGGCGTCGGCCTCCCATGCGGCGGTCGACCCTTCGATGTCGGTGAGGAGGAAGGTAACCGCACGGGTGACGCTCGACACTTGTTGTGCCACAGACATTTCCAGCGCCGCATCTTGGGCGACGATTGCGGCTTCCAGGCGCCGAAGATCCGGGCTGGGATCGACGCCCAACTCGTCGGCCAGCAGCGACCGTGCCCGCTGATACGCGCCGAGAGCTTCGCCCTGCCTGCCTGCCCGGTAGAGAGCAAGCATCAGCTGACCCCAACGCCTCTCGCGAAGTGGTGCGTCGGCCACTGCGGCTTCCAGCTCACCGATGATCTCCGCGGCGCGGCCCGTCACGAGCAGCGCATCAGCCCGGTCTTCCACCAGCGCGGCGTGCGCCTCGAGCCAGCGTGTTTTCTCCGATGAGCCTCTCTGGCCGTCGGGCAGTTCGGGGATCCCGCGCCAAAGACTCAGCGCCTCTTCGAAGCGGGCCACGGCTTGGCTTGTGTCGCCCACGGCAGCGGCGTCCCGGCCGAGCCTCGCGGCCGCCTTGTAGCGCAACGCGTCGACGTCAGCCCCTGCCAGGGTCCAGCCGGCTCCCTCGGTCAAGACGAACCCGTCGCCGAGGGTGCGACGCAGAGACGAGATGTGAGTCTGCAACGCCTTGGCGGCAGTGCGTGGCGGATCGTCGCCCCACAGCAAGTTCAGCAGCGTGTCCGCCGACACAACCGAACCACCGTGCAAACCGAGCATCGTGAGGATGGCGCGCGGTTTTGCGCCCGGAATCGGGACGGGCGCGCCGCCCTGCCGGACCTGGAGAGGCCCTAAAACCCCCAGCTCCACGGCTTGAAGCGTAGTCACGTCCACCATCGTCGGTGGGCCGATTCAATAGACGGTCAAGATCGGGTAAAGGCTCGTGCCCAGCGGTCAAGCGCCGAGAGCTGCTACCGCCATGTCGTAGATCGGATGCTCTATCTCGTCGATCTTCCGACTTGCCGATCGACCTGGCCGCAGAATGGGCGAAACGTCGGGTCCGGCAAGGGGAGTGCATGAGAATCGATCGGACAGTTGCGATGGCCGCGCTGTTGGGCGCAACGCTCAGTCGGCCTGGCCGGTCCGGCGTGGGCCGAAGATCTGACCCCCGGCAAGTACACGGTCATAGTCAGCGGCGGAATTGCGCCCGGGATGGCGGCCGGAAACACGGCGGCGATGTGGACCGTTAATCGGTGCGGGTCCGACTGCGCGCAGGTGATCGGCGAGAATGCGGTGACGTGGGATGTTCACCTCGCGGACGGTCGGTGGACCGGATCTGTGAAAAGGCCGGATGCGGTCGATTGCAAGAATGGGACGGCTGCCCCTGGCACATCGGAGCTTTCGCTCGATGCCGTAACCCTTAGAGGCACGGTCATCAGCACCAGCGAGGGGCCGGCCTGCGGCAGTCCAGCGCCGATCACCGGAGGCCCCGTGTACATCGCCATGGATCAGGCCTGAGGTCACGTCCTGGTCGGACTACTTCGCCGTCCGGCGCGCGTCGCGATGACAAGAATCTGACGGTCCTCACCAGGCGATGGACGCCGGGCATACGATTCGGGAATGACCGAGGTCAAGTCCCGCTCCAAGGTGTCGTCCTGGGCGTACGCCCTGCGCACGACGAATCCGCCGCCGGACGCCCCTATCGATATCGTCACGCGCTGGCTGGTGGTGACCAGGGCGGCGGTGCTGCCGATGACCCTGGTAGCCGGCCTGGTGGCCGCGCTGCTGGCGGTCGGGGAGCCGGGCCTGGACTGGCGCTGGCTCGTGCTGGCGTTGATCGGGATCACCCTCGCGCATATCGCCAACAATCTGATGAACGACCTGTTCGACACCCAGGTCGGCACGGACAGCGCCACCTACCCTCGCGCCCTCTACGCTCCGCACCCCGTGCTGTCGGAGTTGGTGACCCGCCGGACGCTGTTGATAGCGATCCTCCTTGTCAACATCGCCGATCTTGCGATCCTGGTGGTGCTGACGCTGGCCCGCGGCTGGCCGGTGCTGGCCTTCGCGCTCGCGGGCTTCGTGCTCAGCGTCGCCTACACCGCGCCGCCGCTGCGGCTCAAGAAGCGCGGCCTCGGCGAGCCCGACGTCTTCGTGGTGTGGGGTCCGTTGATGGTGTGCGGCACCTACTACTCCGCCGTGGGTACCGTCGGCTGGGACATCGTGCTGGCGTCGCTTCCGTACGGGTTGTTGTGCACGACGGTGTTGATGGGCAAGCACATCGACAAGATCCCGTTCGACGAGCCGCTCGGAATCCACACGCTGCCAGTCATTCTCGGCGAGCGGCGTGCCCGAGTCGCAACGCTGGTGATGATGGTCGGCTTCTACGTGCTCGTCGTGCTGGCCGTCGCCATCGGCGTGATGCCGTGGCCCGCACTCCTCGTTTTCCTTGCGCTGCCGCGGCTTTGGAAGGTCTGGCCGCGGTTCCGCCGCCCACCGCCCGACGAGCCGCCACCGAACTACCCGATCTGGCCGTTGTGGTACGCGGCGCTGGCCTGGCTGCACGTCCGGCAGGCCGGTGCGCTGCTGGTGCTCGGTCTCGCGATCGGCGCCGTCTTGAAGGTCGTCTGAGGCGCGCGGGCGCACGCTACCTGCCGGTCAGCACCTGGCCTCGACGAACTCGAGGGTGGCGACAACCGGGTGGACTTCCCATCCGCAGTCCCGCGGCGCCGATGCCGACAGCGAAGGGGCGGTGAGTGTGTCGATGAGCATGGCCGCCGCGATCGCGGCGGTGATCGTGATCGAGAGGACCAAGAGGGCGATCGCCCTGATGCCCGAGGCGACTCGGCCGGGACGAATTTCCATGATGAGCCTTCCGGTTCGGTCCGAGGCGTCGTTGCCGTCGGTTACCAGCTATGACCGGATCGACTGTCGGTTCGTGACGCTGCGCGACGAGATCTACGTCACCGTCACTGCAGCGGCGACGAGATTCGGCTCAGCTTGTCGGGACTCAACACCCACATCAGCCGGTCGATACCTTCGGCAGAGGCATCTGCGGCCAGGAGCGCGACGGTAGTGTCGCCGCGCGAGATCAACGCGGAGGGACGGCCATTGGCCTCGATCCAGGACAGCGAGGTATCCGCCCAGAAGTGGGGCGCGAATGCCCGCAAGAACTTGGCCACCGTCTCCCTGCCGCGCACCGGAATCCGCGACGCACCGCGCATTCCGTTGCCGTCGGTGTAGCTGACGACATCCTCGGCGAGAAGTCTTTCCAGTCGCTGCAGATCGCCCTGCTGCGCCGCAGCCACCAGCGCTTCCAAGAGCCTTCTCTGTTCGGTCGAATCGACCGGTGCCCGGCGTTCGGCCGCGATGTGCTTGCGGGCGCGGGTGACGAGCTGGCGCGCGTTGTCCTCCTTGACCTGCAGCACGTCACCGATCTGCGCGTAGGGATACGCGAACGCCTCGCGCAGCACATATGCGGCCCGCTCTGTGGGGGTGAGCCTTTCGAGGAGCATCAGCGTGGCCAGCTCCAGCGCTTCGCCGCGCTCGGCGCCGAGTACGGGGTCGGCGCTGGTGTCGATGGGTTCGGGAAGCCAAGGGCCGATGTAGGTTTCGCGTCGCGCCCGCGCCGATTGCAGGGCGTTGATGCACAGCCGCGTCGTCGTCGTGGCCAAGAACGCCGCAGGGTCGACGACGGTGCCGCGGTCGTACTTCTGCCACCGGAGCCAGACGTCTTGCACGATGTCCTCGGCCTCCGCGCGGCTGCCCAGCATGCGGTAGGCGATGCCGAAAAGCCGCCCGCGGACGGCGACGAACTGCGCCGTCGCTCGGTCCAGGTCAGCTGACGCGGCGTCGTCGGCGGCCACGCCGTCATCCAAACACAGGACGGTGTGACGCGTAACGTCGATGGCATGAGCCTGTTGAACGACCTTGGCGGGGTGCGCGACGCGCTTGGCCGCGCTCTCTTCGGCCTGGTCGCAGGCCCCGACGGCCCCGACAACAGGGCCCGCATCCACGACACCCCCGGACCGCGTTGGTTCGCCGAGGACCGCCCGATCAGGCTGGTGCACGCCGACGCCTCGATGTTCGTCGGCGGCCTGCGGGCGCTGCTGTTCCAATCGCTGCACCCGCTGGCCATGGCAGGCGTCGCCGAGCACTCCGACTACCGCGGGGATCCGTGGGGTCGGCTGCAACGCACCAGCACCTTCCTCGCCATCACCACCTTCGGTCCGGCGGCGGACGCGCAACGCGCGGTCGACAAGGTGCGCGGGATCCATCGGCGGGTCAATGGAGTGCGCCCGGACGGAACGCCCTACGCCGCGTCCGATCCCCACCTGTTGGAGTGGGTGCACATCGCCGAGGTGGACAGCTTTCTCCTTGCCTACCAGCGCTACGGGGCGGCCCCGCTGGATCAGGAGGGCCGCGACGGTTACGTCGCCGACGCCGCCCGTGTCGCCGAGGCGCTCGGTGTCATCGACCCACCACGTACTGAACAACAACTGAGGCAACGGATCTCGGATTTCCGTCCCGAACTGCGCAGCACGGCGGCCGCCAGGGATGCCGCCCGGTTCCTGCTGCTGACGCCACCGCTGCCGTTGGTCGCGCGGGCGCCGTACGGGTTGCTCGCCGCGACCTCGGTGTCGATGTTGCCGGGATGGGCTCGCGGGCCGCTGAGGCTGCCATACGTTCCGCCGGTGGAGGCCACCGTGATCAGGATGGCGGGCAACGTCGTCGTCGGCGGAATCCGATGGGCGATGACACCGGCGCGGGTAGACGATGAATCGGTGGCCTGAGCCCGAACGCCCAGGACCCGGGCAGGAATCGGTCTGGGACTATCCCCGTCCGCCCCGGTTGGAGGACTTCACGGGTGAGATCACCGTCGAGCTCGGCGGGGTCACGATCGCGTCGACGAACCGAGGATGGCGCGTCCTGGAGACCAGCCACCCGCCGACCTATTACCTGCCCCGGGAATGCTTTTCGGATGGCGTGCTGCAACCGGCGCCGGGCTCGTCCTGGTGTGAATGGAAGGGCCAGGCGAGCTACTTCGACCTGGTGACCGACACCAAGCGCGCCCAGAAGGCCGCCTGGACGTACCCGAAGCCGACTGCAGGCTTCGAACCGATCGCCGGTGCCATCGCCGTGATGGCGGCCGCGGTCGACCGTTGCACCGTCGACGGCGAAGTCGTCGTCCCGCAGCCCGGCGGGTTCTACGGCGGATGGGTGACGAGCTGGATCACCGGGCCGTTCAAGGGTGTTCCGGGTTCGATGGGCTGGTGATGGTCGAGGACGTGGAGTCGTGGCTACTGGACTCTGATCCGGCACTTCGGTGGCAAGTCGAGCGTGATGTCTCCCACGATCCCCTTGAAGTTTGGGACGCCACCCGAACAAGGGTCGCGACGGAGGGGTTCGGCGCGCGCCTTCTCGCCCTGCAGGACCCCGACGGTCAATGGGCCGGCGGTGCCTTCTTTCCCGCCGGTTTCGACTTCGCAAGCGCTGAGGAAGACGGCCAACCGTGGACGGCGACGACGTGGGCGCTCAACGATCTGCGGGAGTGGGGGCTAGACCCCGCGGTCCTGTGCGAGCGCCGCACCGCCGAGCTACTCGCGGAGAATGCGCGCTGGGAATACGACGACCTGCCGTACTGGGGCGGCGAGGTCGACTGCTGCATCAACGCCTGGACGGTCGCCAACGGCGTGTGGCTCGGAGCAGACGTCACCGGCATCGCGAACTGGTTCCTCGAACATCGGTTGTCCGACGGCGGTTGGAACTGCGAATGGGTCGAAGGCTCCACGCGGTCGTCGTTTCACTCAACTCTGAACTCGCTCAAGGGTTTACTCGCCTATGACGTCGCCACCGGTGGAACTGCCGCGACGCGCACCGCCCGATCGGCCGGCGAGGAATATCTCCTGCAGCGGGGGCTGTTCCGCCGGCTGTCGACGGGCCAACCGGTGGGGCCATGGGTGGATCATTTCGGTTATCCGTTCCGTTGGAAGTACAACGTGCTCAACGCCGCCAATTACTTTCGGGCGGCTTCGCTTCTCGACGGCGCAACCCCGGACCCGCGGATGGCCGAGGCGATCGAGTTCATCCGTTCTGCACGACAGCAAGACGGGACGTGGCTTCAGGCCGGTCGGCCGCCCGGCCGGGTCTGGTTCGAGGTCGATGCGCCGACGGGTGAGCCCTCGAAATGGCTGACCCTGTGCGGCATACGAGTACTCGAATGGTGGGACGGTGCGACCGCCTGACTAGCCCTCCTCCGCTTCGTCGAACGTGCAGCCTTTGCGACTTCAGGGCCGATTTATCGCAGTGGATGCACGTTCGACGACGCTTCAGCCCGAGACCGCTGCGCGGGGTGTTGCGGGCGGAACCGCGGCCAGAAGCGCACGGGTGTACTCCTGCTCGGGATCGTCGAACAACTCGCCTGCGGGTCGGTACTCGACCGCCGCGCCGTCCCGCATGACGAGCACGTCGTGGCTCATTCGTTGGATGACCGCGAGATCATGAACAGCAGACCACCTCGCCGCTCTCGCCATCACCATCACCCCGAATCGTCGGCCCTTCGCTAACTACCCGGCTTGCACCGTGATCGAAACGCCCAAGCGCGGGGTTCACCATTTACATTGAATGCTTTATGATTTTGAGCCATGGCCAAGCCGCCACTGTCGATGACGCCGACCGGATGGTTTCAAGTCGCCTGGTCAGACGAGATCAAGGTCGGCGACGTGCACCGGATGAAGTACTTCGGTCGCGAGCTGGTGGCGTGGCGTGCGCAGTCGGGACAGCTGACCGTCATGGACGCCTACTGCGAGCACCTGGGCGCTCACCTCGGGTATGGCGGACACGTGGAGGGGGAGGTCCTGCAGTGTCCGTTCCACGGATGGCAGTGGAATCAGGACGGGCGCAACGTCTGCATCCCGTACCAGGATCGGCCGAACCGCGGCCGCCGCATCCGCACGTTCCCCACGGTTGAACGCAACGAGTCGGTGTACAGCTGGCACGACGTCGACGCTCGCGACCCGTTTTTCGATGCGCCCGACATCTTCGCCGGTTTCTCCGACGGCAGCAGCGCCGCCGACTACTACCCGCAACAGAGGCTGTACCGCGAGACCTTGGAGATGCACCCGCAGTACGTCCTCGAAAACGGTGTCGACTTCGCGCATTTCAAGTTCGTGCACCAGACCCCGATCGTTCCGGTCTTCACGCGCCACGATTTCGACGAGCCGGTGTCCTATGTCGATTTCACGATCACCTTCGAGGGCGACGAGGACCAGACGATCGACGACGTCCGCAGCGGCGTGAAAGCGATCAACGGTGGGCTGGGGATCGCGGTGACGAAGAGCTGGGGGATGGTCGACAACCGAACCATCTCGGCGATCACTCCCGTCGATGACCGCACGTCCGACGTCCGCTTCATGGTGTACATCGGCAGGCGGCCTGGTGACGACTCGCCGAAGGCGGAGGCCAAGGCGCGCGACTTCGGCGAAGAGATCATCCGGCAGTTCACCCAGGACATCCACATCTGGCAGCACCAGCGCTATTCGGATCCGCCCGCGTTGGCCGGCGCCGAGCAGCAGGGTTTCACTGCCATCCGCAACTGGGCCAAGCAGTTCTATCCCGACGGGATCGGTGGCAGCGCCGCCGACGTGTATGCACAGAAAGGTCGAACCGAATGAGCCTCACCGACAAGCCGATTCGTGTGTTCCAAGTAGCGACGGGCAACGTCGGTTCCGAGATGATCAAGCGCATCGCCACTCAGCCCGACCTGGAGCTCGTCGGCGTGCATTGCTATTCACCGGAGAAGATCGGCAAGGACACAGGCGAGCTGGCAGGGGCTGCCCCCAACGGCGTGATAGCCACCGGCACCGTCGAGGAGATCATCGCGGCCAAACCCGACGTGCTGACGTTTCACGGTGTCTTCCCGGATGAGGATCTCTACGTGAAGGTCCTCGAGGCGGGTATCGACATCGTCACCACCGCCGACTGGATCACCGGCTGGCATCGCGACACCAACCACCCGCACCCGTCCGGCAAGCCGGTCTCCGAGTTGTTGGCGCAGGCCTGCGACAAGGGCGGCTCGACCTTCTACGGAACGGGTATGAATCCCGGCGTGAATCAGATTCTGGGTGTGGTCTGTTCGGCTGACGTCGCCGAGATCGAGAACGTCACGACGATCGAGTCCGTCGACGTGTCCTGCCACCACAGCAAGGACACCTGGATCGAAGTCGGCTACGGGCTACCCGTCGACGACCCGAGCATCCCGGCGAAGCTGGAGCGCTACACCCGCGTCTTCGCCGACAGCGTGCTGATGATGGCCGACTGCTTCGACCTGGAACTCGACGAGGTCAAGTTCAGCGCCGAGTTGGGCGCTTGCACAAAGGATGTCGACCTTGGCTGGTACACGCTGCCCAAGGGATCGCTCGGCGGCAACTACATCCGTTACCAGGGCATGGTCGACGGCGTGCCGCGGGTGGAGACACACCTGGAATGGCAGATGACCCCGCACACCGACCCGAGCTGGGATATCAAGGGCTGCTACATCACAAAGATCAAGGGCGACCCGTGCATCTACAACAAGCACATGGTCTTCCCGAAGCCCGGTGTCGACCTTTCGAATCCGGACAACTTCGCCTCGATCGGGATGACGGTCACGGGCATGCCTGCACTCGCCGCGATCAAATCGGTGGTCGCCGCGCCGCCGGGACTCGTGACGAGCGCAGACCTGCCACTGCGCGGTTTCGCCGGTCGCTTCAAACTGTGAGGCGCCTCAAGCGACTTCGAGTTCCAACCGTTCGAGCCGGCGGGCGAGAAGGCTTGGCACCCAACGTCGCGTCCCGGTCGCCTCGATAGAGGAAGTGGCCTGCAGCAGCCGGCCGATCACTATCCTGGCTTCCAGCCGCGCGAGCGCCGCGCCGACGCAGAAGTGTGCGCCCCTGCCGAAGCTGATGTGGTCCTTGCCGCCGGACGATCCAACCGAAAAGCGCCGGGGTCGTCGAAATGAGACGGATCCCGGTTGGCGGCGCCCCACAGCAGGAGCAGACGCGACCCTGCGCAGAGGTCAACGCCGCACAGCGTGGTGTCGGTGAGCACGTGGCGGTAGTGGCCCCGGAACGGGGGTTCGTAGCGCAGCACCTCTTCGAGGAACGGGCCCAACAGCGCCGGATTCTCCCGCACCTGCCGTTGGACCTCGGGGTGACTCGCGAGGACGTGCGCCGCGGATCCGATCAACGATGCGGTCGACTCGCCGCCGGCGCTGAACAGCGTGATCATCATCATCAACGCTGTCGTCTTCGCCAATTCGCCGGAGGCGCAAGCGGTTGCGAGGACACTCACCAGATCGTCCTGCGGATCGGAGGCGGCGCGCCGGAAATGCTCGGCGATATAGCCGGACAGCTCCATGATCGCGATGCCCGCCGCCGCGAGTTGGTCCTTGTCGACAAGTCCTTCGACCACTTGGGTGCTCGCGCAGCCCCACCGCACCAGCTGGTCGGCGTCCACATCGGGCACACCGATGAGGCGCGCCACGACCATCATCGGCAGTCGGTTGGCCATGGCCGACATCCATTCGATGGTTCCGTTCCGCAGACCTCCGGTCCAGAGTCGTTGTGCGGTCTCGGCGATGAAGGGCTCCAGTGCGTTGATCCGCTTAGCCGCCAGCTGCGGCACCAACAGTTTTCGGTGCGCCGCATGTGCCGGATCGTCGGCCGTGGCAAGCGCTTGTATGTCCGCGCCGAGCTCGCCCATGGGGAACGTGCCCACCTTGCCGTCCTGGTACGTCATCGATGCGGTCAGGTTGGACGAGAAGTCCTCCGGTCGCGCGATGACGTCGTTGACGGCATCCCATGTGCACACCGCGTAGAACCCGGAATCACCGACCGCATGGACCGGCCCGGCGGCCAGCATGCGTTCGTACAGCGGATAGGGGTCCTGAACGAATCGATCGTCGAACAGGTCGAGGCCGAGGCGGCCGTCGTGTACGCGCATCCGTCAAGGCTGATCCCGGTCCGCGGACCGCGTCAACGATGTGCGGTGAAGTTGAAAAGTGCAGTTCCGCGAGCATCAGATCCGTCGTCTCACACCGCGATGACGACCTGCGACAATAGTGAGAATTCTGGTCAGATTCGTCTCACCATGAGAAAGTTGAGGTCATGGTTCGCAGCGACTGGCTTGTCGGCGGTGATCGACGGACCGCCGCCGCCGAACGGATCTACGCCGCCGCTACGGATCTGATCGCGCGGGGCGGGATGGACGCGTTCGACATCGACACGCTGGCGTCCCGGGTGCACTGTTCCCGGGCGACCGTCTACCGGTGCGCCGGCGGCAAGCGCCAAATCCGCGACGCCGTCATGGAACGCTCGTCTGCACGGATCGTCGATGCCGTGCGACGAGCGGTCGACGGGCAGAGTGGTGCCCAACGGATCGTCACCGCGATCACGGTGGCGCTCGACGAGATCCGGTCGGATCCGTTGGGTCAGCTGATGTTCGGCACGATCCGCGGTGCGGAGGAAAGAGCCTGGCTCACCGAATCTCCGATCGTCGCGCGGTTCGCAACCGAACTCAACGGGTTGACCGACGACGACACGGAAGCGGGACAGTGGATCGTCCGCGTCGTGCTGTCATTGCTGTACTGGCCTGTCGACGAAGCAGAGGTCGAGCGTCAGATGATCAAGCGCTTCATCTCGCCGGCATTCGCACCATGAATAGAATCGATAACTGAATCATGGCCACCAGCATTTCGCCGCGTCGACCCGTCAACGGAAAACAACTCCGTGCGGACCGAACGCGGGCGATGGTCATCGATGAGACGGTGCGGTGTGTCATCGAGGAGGGCTTCGGCGCCGCGAGCGCCAAGCACATCACCGAGCGGGCAGGTGTCACCTGGGGCGTGATCCAGTATCACTTCGGCGACCGCGACGGTCTGCTGATGGCCGTGGTGGACAAGGGGTTTGGCCAACTGCTGGAGACCCTGCGGGGGATGGCTCCGGAATTGGAGTCGACCGCCGGACACGCGCGGGCCGAGCTGGTGGTCAATGCGGTGGCGGATGCCTTCCTGAGCCCGACATCAATTGCGGCACTGGAGATTCTGATTGCGACGCGGTCCGGCCGCGCCGACGTCGACCAGCAACATCTTCTGGAACTGTTCTCCACGCTCACCCGCCTCGGCCGCTATGTCGCCGACGGAGTCGAGCCCGAGCGCGCCGACGCGGTCGGCAACCTGATGTGGACCACATTGATGGGGGCGATGGTCGCCAAGATGGCGGTGCCGGGCCCTGTCGACGTCAGCCGCGAGTTGCGTGCGCTTACCGACGTCATCGCCGTCTACGTCGACCGAAAGCAGACGACCTAGAGGCGCGCGGACGCCGTCAGCGGCCCGCCGTTCGCGGCTTGGAGGAAGCAGATGGCGGTACTCGGGGTGGGATTGTCGGCGGTTCGATCCTGATTCGAGTCGATCAGATACGTCACCTGGAAAGGGCTGCCGTTGACGGGCTGCCCGGTGTAGGCCACGAATCCCTCTGTGCACTTCTCAGTGGCGACCTGATCGATCGCGGTGTTGACCGCCAACGGCGCGAGGAGATAGACCTCCGCCTGGTGCGGCGTCGCACAGTCGACGAGTGTGGCGGTCACGACTCCGACATCGACGGCCGGGATCTCGGTCAGGCAGTCTCCGACCTCGAGGTCGAACCAGTTCTTCGTCCGCGGGGGCCTTGGTGCCGGGGGTGCGGCCACGGCCGTGGTCGTCGTCGCGACCGCGGATGTCGAGTTCGGCGCCTCATCGGAATCGCCGGAAGCACAGGCCGACAGCGCCGCGAGTGCGGTCAGCGACGCGCACAGGGTTGCCGCCCTACTGCTCGGCCGCATTGTCGAGAAGCTGGGCGGTGATCTTCTGGGCATCGTCACGGTCGTCGACGTCGCAGGAGAATCCCTCGACGATCAGGTTGGAGACGACCCCCATCGAGTGCCCGCAGATCCCCTCGAGGGTGCCGCTCACCTCTGCCTTCAGCGAGATCGTTCGCTCGTCGACGTCCTGGACCTTCTCGGGTACCCACGGACCGTCCTCGACCTCGATGTCCTTCTTCTGCTCGCACTCACGCCACTTGGCCTTGGACGCTTCGAAGAATTCGACCGCATGGTCTGCGCTGTCGAAGAGAACGAGCGTCTGCTCGACGAGGCGCGAGCCTTCGTCGTCGCTGGCCTCGATCAGCAACTCGTCACGAATCGCGGTCCAATCGGTTCCGTCGTAAACCGCGTCCTCGCCCGGATATACCGCGCCGAGACAGTCGCTATCGGAAACCAGGTCGGCGTTGTCGTTCATCTCCTCGGCCGAATAGAGGGACTCCAGGTCGACGTCGGCGATCTTGCTCAGCTCGCTGTTGCTGAGCAGCACGCCGTCCAGCGCGGACTCCTCGAGGGGTGGTACGTCGTCGGCGGGCACCGAGGAGCTGGGCTTGACGGCCTCACCCTGCACGACGCTGGTGCAGCCCGTCGTCAGCACGCCGAACGTGACAGCCACACAAAGCGCGAACACCGGCACCGGCCTGATCATGGCGGGAGTCTAGAAGACGCGCGTGCTCGGCGCCCGTGATTGCCAGAGGGGGGCTGATCCTTGATGCCGATCGGCGGCGCTGTGATACTCCCTGCAATGGCCTGAGGAGGGGACATGGGGACGATCGCTCGTGTACTGGGCGCTGCCGCCGTTCTGGTGGGCGCGGCACTGGGAACCGCGAGCCCCTCCGCGGCCGAACAGGTGATGGAGGGCATCTACGCCTTCAACACCGAGGGGTCGCCTTCGGCGGAGTGGACGATCTACCCGATATGCGTGCCGACCGTCGGCGACCTACGCGAACCGCTGGATTTGCCGGTGGCCTGCACACTGAAGATCGTCAGCGCGACCTCGGGCAAGCAGACCTTCGTGTTGAACAACCTGAACTGGGGCGGCGACGCCAGACTCACCGACGGCCAGTGGGCCCTCACGACGAACAAGGCCGACGGTTTCATGTGTCCCGACGGCAGCACGGCACCGACCGTGGACACCTACAAGTTCGACGATGTCACGCTCACCGGCACGCACACGTCTTTCCGCAACGCCGTCTGCGGCACACCGGCAGGCATGACCAAGTCGCCGTTCACGCTGGCGTTCGCCAAGCCGTTGCCGATCCCCGCCGACCGCCATCCGTTGGTGTGCGAACCCGCAGGCAATCGCCTGTGCAGGTGACAACCGCTATACGGTGAAGCCGCCGTCGACATTCCAGTTGGCGCCGGTGATATACCCCGTGTCCGGACCTGCCAGATAACTCACGACGCCCGCGACATCACTCGGCTGACCGTAGCGACCGATTGCCATGAGTTCCTTTGCGGACTCGGCGAATTCACCCTCATCGGGATTCATGTCGGTCGCGATCGGGCCGGGCGCCACATTGTTGACGGTGATGCCGCGGGGCCCGAGTTCACGGGCCAGCCCGCGCGTCAGGCCCGCCACCGCGGCCTTGGTCATCGCATAGCCGGCCAGTCCGGGTGCGGGCACGCGGTCGGCGTTGATGCTGCCGATGTTGATGATGCGCCCGTCGCTACCCAGATGCGGAACCGCGCGCTGACTCGCGACGAAGACGGCGCGGACGTTGATGGCGAGCTGCCGGTCGAACTCCTCGAGGGTGAACGACTCGATATCCCGCAGGACGGCCACTCCAGCGTTGTTCACGAGGACGTCCAGGCCGCCGAGCTGAGCCACCGCGTCGTCGACGGATTTCGCGACCTGGTCGGCGTCGGCGCTGTCGGCGTGAATCGCCACGGCTGTTCCGCCTGCGCCGGTCACCTCGGCGACCAGCTTCTCGGCCTCGGCGGTGGACCTGCCATAGGTGAAGGCAACGGCCGCGCCGTCAGCGGCGAGGCGCCGCACGATCTCTGCGCCGATGCCACGGGATGCACCGGTGACCAGCGCCCGGCGACCTTGGAGTCTTGTCATGGTGCGTTAAAGCTATCCGAGGGGGTAGAAATTCCCGTTGGGTTAAGGTCAGCGGTTGATGAGCCCGCAATCCCGGCTTGAGCGCTACGAACAGCGCACCGAGTGGCCGCTCGCCGCGGTGGCGATCCTGTTCCTCGCGCTCTATTCGGTCCAGGTGCTGGCCGCGCCGGAGGGTCGCGGCGCCACCGTCCTCACTGCGGCTCTTGTCGCGCTGTACGTGCTCTTCGTCGCGGATTACCTGGCCCGGCTCTATCTCGCCGACCCGCGCGGCCGCTGGTTCCTCCGGCACCTCTTCGACCTGGCGATCGTCGCGCTGCCCTTCCTGCGGCCGCTGCGGTTGCTCAGCCTGGTCGTGGTGGTCAACATGCTTCAGCGGGCCCTCGGCCACACGATCCGCGGCAAGGTGGTCGCTTACACCGTCTGCGGCGCCGTGCTCATCGTCTACGCGGCGTCGCTGGCGATCATCGACATCGAGGCCGACAACCCGGACGCCAACATCACCCGCTTCGGCGACGCGCTGTGGTGGTCGATCACGACGGTGACCACCGGGTACAACGACCTGTCACCGCTCACCGCAGAGGGTCGAATAGTCGCCGTGGCGCTCATGATCGGAGGTATCAGCCTGATCGGCATCGTCACCGCGACGCTCGCCTCCTGGATCGTGCAACGTGTCGCCGAGGAAGACACGGCGAACCAGGCCGCGACCACCGCGCAGATCAACGAGCTTCGCCAGGAGATACGAATGCTGGCGGAATCCGTCAACGCCGACGGTGGGGGCTCAAAAGGGGAACGAGTGGAAGGTAACCGATGACCAAGCGAATTGTGGTGTGGGGCACCGGCTTTGTCGGCAAGATGGTCATCGCCGAAGTCGTGAAGCACCCGCTCTTCGAACTGGTTGGCGTCGGAGTCAGCAACCCCGACAAGGTCGGTCGCGACGTCGGCGAGATCTGCGATCTACCCGCGCCGCTCGGCCTCACCGCGACCGACGACGTCGACGCGCTGATCGATCTCAAGCCCGACGCGCTTGTGCACTACGGTCCGACGGCTGCCCACGCCGACGACAACATCGCACTGATCACGCGCTTCCTTCGGGCAGGCATCGACGTCTGCTCGACCTCGATGACGCCGTGGGTGTGGCCGACGATGCACCTGAACCCGCCGAATTGGATTCAACCGATCACCGAGGCGTGTGAGCTCGGCGAAGCGTCCTGCTTCACCACCGGAATCGACCCGGGCTTCGCCAACGACCTATTCCCGATGACGCTGATGGGATTGTGTTCAGAGGTGCGCACGGTGCGCGCATCCGAGCTTCTGGACTACACCAACTACACGGGCGACTACGAGCGCGAGATGGGGATCGGCAGGCCGCCGGAGAAGAAGGCGATGCTCGAGACGCCCGACATTCTCGTGTTCGCCTGGGGCGGAACGGTTCCCATGATCGCGCACGCCGCGGGCATCATGCTCGACGAGATCACCACCACCTACGACAAGTGGGTGACTCCGACCGAACGCAAGTCGGCCAAGGGCGTCATTCCGGCCGGCAACGTCGCCGCGGTGCGGTTCACCATCAACGGCGTCTACCAGGGCGAAACCCGGATCCAGCTGGAGCACGTCAACCGAATCGGAGACGACGCGGCACCTGACTGGCCCACCGGCAACCAGAACGACGTGTACCGCGTCGACATCGAGGGCACCCCAAGTATCTTCCAGGAGACGGCTTTTCGCTTCACCGACGGCTCAGGCCGCGACGCCGCGGCAGCGGGCTGCCTGGCGACAGGAATGCGTGCACTCAATGCGGTGCCCGCCGTCAACGATCTGTCGCCCGGCTGGGTGACGGCCCTCGACCTGCCCCTGATCGCCGGGGTCGGCACGATTCGCTGAGTAACGCCAGCGACTCCGTCCAAGATGGACGATAGGGTTGCCCGCGAGATTGGATTGAGATGGCTGATGGGGTAGGGCTGTCGGTTGGTGCCACCAACCTGACGGCGGTTGCGGTAGGCAGGGCCGCGGTGACGCGGTCCGCCGTGGTGACCCTTTTTCCGAACCGGCCGCCCGAGGTCGGGCTGCCCGGCGAGAATCCCAGGCTCAACCCGGACGAGCGTGGCGTCGTCATCACCGACTTCGTCGATCGCGTCGGCGACCCGGTGGGCATCGTCGCGCCCGACGGCAGCACCCACCGCGGCGAGGTGCTGCTCGCCGAGGCGCTGCGCGAAATGCTCTACGAGGTCACCAACGGGCGGGGCGTCACGGACCCGATCGTGGTGACACATCCGGCGCACTGGCGTCCGGCCACGGTGGAGGCGCTGCGCGGTGCCCTGTCCCGGATGCGCGAATTCTCCGGCGCGGCGGTGGTCTCCGACGCGGTCGCGGCCGTCGCTGCGTTGCGCGACGATCCCGGGCTGCCGACCGGCGGCGTGATCGCCCTGTGCGACTTCGGCGGCAGCGGGACGAGCATCACGCTGGTCGACGCCGGTGGCGAACCGGTCGGCCAGACCGTTCGGCACACCGAAATGTCCGGTGACCTGATCGACAAGGCCGTGCTGACGCAGGTTCTGGAGGGGTTTTCCGATGCCGGCTCTGTGGACGTGACGGGCACCTCCGCCATCGGTCCACTCGGCAGGCTGCGCACGCAATGCCGCGCGGCCAAGGAACGGCTGTCCACCACCTCGGCCACCTCGCTGGTCGCCGAGCTGCCGGGACACCGCGGTGAGGTCCGGCTGACCCGAAACGAGCTCGACGAGGCGATCCGGCAGCCGCTCGACGACTTCGCAGGGGTGGTGCAGGAGACGCTTGACCGCAACGGTGCGCGCGGGCTGGCCGCCGTCGCGACCGCAGGTGGTGGCGCCCGCGTCCCGCTCATCACGACGACCCTGTCCGAGCACTTCGGTGTGCCGGTCATCACCACTCCGCAGCCCGAACTGACGGCGGCAATCGGCGGGGGCCTGCTGGCCGCCCGCGGCACCGATGATCTGGGCGCGACGGCCATGGCCGAAGCGGTCGCCCCGCCCACCGCAGCGGCCGCCGCCGCGGTGGCGGCCACCCAGATGGCGCCCGAAGTCCTTCCCGACGACATGGGGTCCGGCGGGTCGTCGGGGCTCGCCTGGTCTGAGGCCGACGACGTTCCCGACGTCGTTGCCCCGACCGATCCGTACGACTACGGCGGCACGGCGAGCACCGATGCGATGGGCGGGCCGCGTCCGCAGATGCAGTTCGAGCCGGAGACGGGCCCGTACGAGCCCGCCAAGCGGACGATGCCGTTCGGCCTGCTGGTCACGGGCCTGGTCCTGGTACTTCTCGCGATCGCGTTGGCGGTGTGGATCGTGTTGCGTAACAACGAGAGCACTCCGTCGCCGTCGTCGACGACCGTGAGCACGACCGCTCCCTCTGCGCCGCCTACGTCGGGGGAGGCGCCGCCACCGCCTGCATCGGAGGAGGCGCCGCCGGCACAGGAAGAGCCGCCCGTCACGCAGACGATCACGCGCGCTCCTGAGACCGTCACGCAGGAGGCGCCGCCGCCACCACCGCCGACGAGCGAGGCCCCTCCGCCACCTCCGCCGACGAGCGAGGCCCCCCCGCCGCCAGCCCCGGAGTCGCCGTCGTCGCCGTCTTCGCCGCCGCGACTGGTCCCGACGCTGCCGTACGAGACCATCCCGGGTCTGCCGTTCGTTCCGAGACCGATACAACCGGCGCAGCCTTAGGCTCTCGGCTATGACTCAGACGGACGGCCTGCTGTTCAACCCGAACACCTACGATCCGGAGCAGTTCGACACCGAGACCCGACGGCTGTTGCGCGCGACCATCGACTTCTTCGAGGGTCAGGGCAAGAAGCGCCTGCTCGATGACGACCTGAAGGTGGTGTGGCCCGCCGACTTCATCGACTTCGTGAAGCGCGAAAGGCTGTTCGCAACCTTCCTGACGCCCTCGGAGTTCGCCGGCGGCGACCCGAACAAGCGCTGGGACGCCGCCCGCAACGCGGCACTGTCGGAGATCTTCGGCTTCTACGGGCTGACCTACTGGTACACCGAGCAGGTCACCATCCTCGGGCTCGGGCCGATCTGGCAGAGCGAGAACAAGGACGCCAAGCTGAAGGCCGCCGATGACCTCGAGGCGGGCGAGGTGATGGCGTTCGGACTGTCCGAGCGCGAGCACGGCGCCGACGTCTACAACACCGACATGGTGCTCACCCCCGCGAGCGAGGAGGACCGCGCCGACGGAATCCTCTACCGCGCGACGGGGGAGAAGTACTACATCGGCAATGGCAACGTCGCGAGCATGGTCTCAGTGTTCGGCCGCCGTGGGGACGTCGAAGGGCAGGACTCGTATGTGTTCTTCACCGCCGACAGCCGTCACGAGAACTACCACCTGGTCGACAACGTCGTGCACATGCAGATCTACGTCAGCACGTTCCGGCTGGAGAACTATCCGGTGCGCGAGGAGGACATTCTGCACACCGGCGTGGAAGCCTTTGCGGCTGCACTCAATACCGTGAACATCGGCAAGTTCAATCTGTGCACCTGCTCGATCGGGATGGTCGAGCACGCCTTCTACGAGGCGATCACGCACGCACAGAACCGAATCCTCTACGGCAACCCGGTGACCGACTTCGCGCATGTGCGGGCGAACTTCGTCGACGCCTACGCGCGCATCGTGGCGATGAAACTGTTCAGCCAGCGTTCGGTCGACTACCTCCGCAGCGCAAGCCTCGACGACCGGCGCTACCTGTTGTTCAACCCGGTGACCAAGGCCAAGGTCACGATGGAGGGCGAGACCATCATGCGGGCGCTGCATGATGTGGTCGCCGCCAAGGGCTACGAGAAGAACACCATGTTCCGCGAGGTGGCACAGCTCATCGGGGCCTTACCCCGGCTGGAGGGCACCGTGCACGTCAACGTCGGCCTTGTGCTGAAGTTCATGCCGAACTACATGCTCAACCCCGCGGAGTATCCGGAGATCCCCACCCGCAACGATCCCGCCGACGATGTCTTCTTCTGGAACCAGGGACCGACGCGCGGTGCGGGCAAGGTGCAGTTCGCCGACTGGGCACCGGTTTACGAAAGGCATCTGGGTATCCCGAATGTCGCCCGGTTCTACGAGCAGGCGCAGGCGTTCAAGCAGTTCCTCGTCACGGCCGCCCCGGATGCCGACCAGCTCAAGGATCTGGACTTCCTGCTCGAGGTCGGGCACCTGTTCTCGCTGATCGTCTACGGGCAGCTGATTCTCGAGCAGGCGGAGCTGACCGGCGTCGACGACGACATCGTGGACCAGATCTTCGACTTCCAGGTCCGCGACTTCAGCACGTATGCCGTTGCCGTGCATGGCAAGTCGAGCTCGACGCAGGCACAACAGGACTGGGCGCTGGGCGCCATCCGCAAGCCGGTTTCCGACGTCGCACGCTTCGGCCGGGTATGGGAACGGGTCAAGGCCCACGACGGCGCCTACGAGATGCGGCCGTGAACCATGGCGTGGGAGTGGGTCACGAACAAGGCGCGAAAAGCGGGCGAGCTTGACGCCGAATACAAGAGCCACTCCAGCCTGATCGATCGGCTGTGCGAGCTCCCTGAAGACACCTCCTACCCGGAGATCGAGCGCACCTGGTCGACTCTCGACGACCGCGCGCGCGCCGGCCTGAAGGTGACGCTGGGCGCGCTCATCCTCAAGCAACAGGCAATCCGAACGCCCGCCGGCAAGGCCCGGCTCGAGAAGTTGGTCGGGCTGCGGAACGGCATCGACCGCGCGGCGGGAGCCACCACCGCGACGGATGCGACACCTCAGACAAAGTCGCGGAGCCAACGAATCGGTGCAGCGCGGGATCGGATTACGGCACTCGTCGACAGGGCGGGCGCGATTCCGCGGGGAGAAATGATCGCCGCGCTGCGGCGCGAGCTCGATGCGAGTCGTCCGCAGATCGAGGCGAAGAGCGCAGCCACGTGGAATGCGCTGTCGGCCAGGTTGACTGCGCTCGCGGCTCGTGCAGAGGCGATGGCGAACGAACCCGAGACCAGAGCCGCACTTGTCGCATTTCGCGACGCGGTCATCGCTGCACTCGCTGCACAGGCTGCGGAGTCCGATGCGCTGACAGAGGCTCGCGCTGCACTGGACGCGTGCGCCGGGCAACCGTCGCCGGATGTCGGCGCGCTGATGACGGTTGGCCGCAGCCTCCGCGACGCCCGTCATGCAGCAGGTGAATTGACGAGCGACGAACTCGAGGGTCTCACTGCTCTTGACGCAGAGTTCGCGGCGAGCGAATCGATTGTTCTCGAGCGCCGTCGTGCAGCTGTCCAGCGCCGTGTTGCGACCGAGTTCGTGAATGCGGCGGCCGGCCACGAAGCGGTGGCGCCCTCGCCATCGCACGACGATCGGGTTGAGTCCGTCATGGTGGGCGCCGGTGCACTCGGATCGCTCGGCGTCTCTCCCGCAGATTTCCTTCAGAACATGGTCGACGCCGCGCTCAGGCAAGAGCGCGAGGATGGCACGCTTACCGCGGCGCGCCAGAAGTCACTCGCCGATCTATCGGTATCGCTAACGGACGCCGCCCGTATCACCGATGCATCCGCCTTGTCGGATCGCTGCTGGGAACTCGCCGATGAGCTGCTGACCATGACGGCCGATCGCGCGACAGAGTCCGTGTCGGCGAGCGAACCGCCGACCACCGACGATGACATGGCGAAGCGGCTGGCCCGGCTCGAGCAACTGGAACGAGAACTCGAACAGGCCGTGGAGGACGGCAGCATGACGCCCGCGCGCGCCGCCACCTATAGAGCGCAGATCGCTGAAGCCCGGTCGGTGACGCGCATGTCGCAGGCAACCGACGTCGACAAGACCCTCTACAGATCACGGCTCAGCCAGCTTCTGGATCGGCAGCTCGAAAGCTTGGAGAACATCTCCTCGCAGGCCGCGAGGTCGCGCGCGCAGGTACTTCAACGCGTGACGGGCAACTGGCAGACACTGCTGCTGAAAGAGCGTACGAAGATGGCTACGACGCCCGGCGAGAACGAAGCGCTTGAAGCCCTCACCGTACGCATCATCGAAGCGCGACGCATCGCCGATGAGCTGACGGATGACGCCAGCGCTTACGAACTGGAGGTTGAGACGCTGCGGCGGGTGGCCTCGGAAGTGCGCGAGTTTCAGCGCCGCCATCATTTGACACTGCTCAGCCCGCCGTGGGCGTCCCCCGAAGCCAGAACCGAAGCGAGCGGCGTCTTTTGCGCGGTTGGGCCAGATCTGCTGGTCACGCTGGAAACTCTGGCGGCGGAGCGGCGGCTCAAGCTTCTATCGGCCGCAACCTCGGGCAAGGATCCCGCGCAGGACGCATGGGATCGGCTGCGCGCTGCCGCCGTCGCGATCTTCGACTTGCGCGAACACGAGCCGATCGAGTCACATGAAGATGTCGCGCGAGCGGCGCGGGTGGGGGAAATCTGTTACCAGCTCGGCATCGCCTACTGCCTTGGCGTATCGGCCATCATCGTCACTCGCGCTGACCAGACCATCCCCTTCGATGTTGATCTGACGCCCGTCGAACTCACCGGTGATCAGTCGCTCCAGCTGTCGAGTATCGGCGACGCAATTGACGCGGCGCTCTACAGCAGCCAACGTTTCACCGCCGGTGATTCGGTCCCGTCGACGTGGGACTACTTCTTGCAGACGTTTGGGCACAGTGCGCAAGCCGAGGAGAATCGCGCAGCCGTGGCGGAAATGAGAAAAGAGGCTGAGGGCGACGCGATCGCCTCGGCCGGGCTGATCCGCTACGGCCTCTCCAAGTTTCGAGGTAATCCTCCGTATCTGTCCTACCCTGCTTTTCCCGGCCGCTATCCCGATCCCCAGCCGCGTTGTTTCATCGTGATGCCATACCGGGATCACGTGGACGCGGGCTACCGGCTGGTCGCAAAAGGGTGCAAAAAGGCGCGCGTCAAGGCGGTGCGTGGTGATGTGACACCCGATCAGCAGATCCTCCGCTCAATCTGGGATGAACTGGGGCGCTGTTCGTACGTCACTGCGGATCTGACGGACTTCAATCCCAATGTCTGCCTAGAGCTTGGGATCGCCGACACTCTCGGCCGCCAAACAATCTTGATCGGCCGTCCCGGCACGGAGAAGGCGCTTTTCCCGTCGATCGCCAAGCGGCGTTTACACATCTATACGGGGGAGGCCGCGGACGACCAGGCGATCCGCGAGGCGCTCGCTGACTTCCTCAGCAGCACACCCCTTCCGGCGGTCGCGCAAGGGTCGCCGATGCCGCAACCCGCCGCTCCACCAGAGCCGGCAGCGCCACCAGTTACACCGGTCCCGACCTTAAGCGGAGTGTGGAGCGGCATGCTTCACGGCGATGGCGAGACGATGGAGACGACCGTAGTTATATCGCCGGCCGGCCGGACGACATACTGCTACCACGACAGTGTGGGTTTCGAGGAAGTCGAGCTCACCCATCGCGGTCAACAGATTGAGTTTGTGCCAGCGGGCGGCGGTGTCGTCACCGTCCAAGTGCTTGACGTCGCCAGTTCCGCCGGCAAGTGCGCCCATCTCATCGCTTGGTCATTCGAGCGCGCCGCCCACGGCTACATGGATCAGCAGTACAAACGCATCGCCCTGCAATGCGAGCTGCGTGACGACAAGCTCGCCGTCATCTATGCCGAAACCGGCGAAACCTATATGAGCGACCTCTCGATGATGCTGGGCGGCACCAACACTCGCCAGTTCACGGGCCAGCTTGACAGAGAACCGGACGGGTTACAATAAGTTGCCGATGCCCTCGCCCTAGCCGGCCTTCTGATACACGAGCCAGCGCATATCTATCGGGCATCTGTCCCGCACGAGATCGAAGACGTCTTGGCCGACAGTCCAGTTGGGGTACCAGGTCGTGGGCGGCCAAGCGCCTTCGGGCAGGTGCGCTTTCTCGTAGTCGTGCACCGAGTCGTCGGCGAGGAGCGCCAGCGGCAGACCTGCCGCCGCAGCGGCCATCTCGTCGCGCGTGAATATGCTCGTGTACGACTGCTGGCCGAGCTCGCGGGTGGCGTCGTCGGGTGTATAGCCCTCATGGGCCAGGAAGGCGTTGAACAACAAGCGTCCACCGGGCGCCAGACAGTGCGACGCGAGCTCGAAGAGGCCGCGCAACTGCTGTGTCGTCCTGAAGTCGGAAACCACCTCGGACAGCACGATGAGCTGATAGTCCCGGCGGAGGTCGTCGAGGGTGGCGAATACGTCGCGCTGGATCACCCGCACGTCGAGCAATTGGCGGTCCACCTCGGTGCGGACGATGTCGGCGAACTTTGGTGTCAGCTCGACCGCGTCGACCGGGAATCCGCGCCGCGCCAGCCCCAGCGCGTTGCGTCCCGTGCCCGCACCGACATCGAGCACCCGGAACGTGCTGGGGTCCGGCGCTTCGCTCGCCAGCGCCACCACGCGGGCATCGGGTTCGGTGCCGAAATACGGCGGCTGGCGGATGCCGATCCAGTTCTCGTAGGCGCCCTCGATCGTCCACCACTCGGGCTTGATGTGGTAATTCAGCAGCTGGCTGGAGGGGGCGTTGTAGGAGATCGTGATCATCGAACGCGGCGACGCCGCATAGGCCTGCGCCAGCTGGTCGGCGAGCAACTCCCGCAGATGGGCGAGTTCCTCGGCCGTGAACTTCCTGCCGACACCTGCGAAAAGCGTGTCGCACATCGTCACGTACTCGTCGATCAACCCGGGGACGGCGGGTAGTTGGATCTGACCCGTCGCGCCCGACCGGCGGTACAACTGCCGGACGAGGGACTGGTGCAGCTGCGCCTGATCGGCCGATTTCCCCCGCGGTTGTGTCATCAGGTCCCTTACTACACGACCGAGCACGCCTCCGGCGTCATTTCGTCTGTCGCTGCTTGGTCAGCACCAACTTGGCAAACGGGATCTGCATCTGCTCGGGAGCGGCGGCCAACCGCTCGGCGATGCCGGTCTCCAACCGATCGAAGAACTCCGGCGACCGGGGATCGTTGCGGCCGTCCGCGAGGGCCGTCGCCAGCGTCGGAAAGATCGAAGCCCTGACGAACGCAGCCCACAGCGCACCGAAAGCGCTTGCGTCGTGGTCGACTTGGTACTGCATCCAGAATCGGTCGTCGGCGTTGAACACCTCGAGGTGCTCGACGGAGAGCCGCTCGAACCGGCCGGACGGCGCGAACGGAGCCAGGAAGTCCGCCTCGCGCCTGCCAACGGTCGGCAGGCACATGCCATGTACTTCGTCCTCGGTCAGCAGACCGTCGGCGGTCAGCTCGGACAGCCCGTCGACCACGGCGTCGAGCAGGGGTCGGTAGCCGAACTCGCCGTGTTCGTCGAGCGCCATCGTCAGCACCACCAGTCGTCCGCCTGGACACAGCTCGCGGCCGCGGAACGCGACGAACTCGTGCCAGTCGTGCGCGGCCTGCTTGGCGTACGCCGTGCGCAGATCTTCGTCGGTGCAGTAGGACACCTGCACGTGGTCGGGAATGGGCGCAGGCACTCGACTCAGCCACTGCGTCGCCCACGACGACCAGCCGAGGTGCACGCTGTTGGACGGGATGATCTGGCTGTAGAACGACCGCCCGACGGCAGAGGCGAACGTCGCGGCGTCCTTGCGCAGATAGGTGTCCGGGTCGTCGGCCAGTGTCTCGAACATCACGGTGAAGTTGTTGTCCGGCACGTCGGTGTGTACGACGAGAATCGAATGTTCCGGACGGGTCCGGCTGCGCAGCACCGGCAGCGCCGCCGAGATGGGTAGCAGGGAGTTGTGTCCCGTCGACGCGCCGTAGTCGGCGATGACGATGGGCTGCGGCGGCCGGGGAATCGGTACCGTCTCGGCGGCTTGTTCGAAAAGCACTATCGCGGGCCGCAATCCAGCGGCCTGCAGTCGTGAGCTGACCGAGTACGTCTCGCTGTCTATCGGCTCGGGTCGAACGACCACGCTCGACTCGGGTACGGCCGACGACTTCTCGGGCATGGCGACAACGGTAGTCTTCGCCGTCGGGGCGTGACAGACTGCGCCAATGACTGGCGGACGGACAGCGCCGCGGATCTTCATCCTCGCGTCGGTCCTGACCTTGGTGGTGGCCCTCGTCGGCTTCATCGCGACGATGGTGCTGAACGCCTTCGTCCTTGACAAGTACAACGCCTACGGCGAGGTGCCGATCCCGGGATCGAGCAGCCTGCATCTGCCCGCGGGGGAGGCGACGGTCAGCTTTCACACCCAGACCATCGGCAGTCCCAGCGGCGGGGGTCTGCCCGTGCCCGCACTGGGACTGACCATCGTTCCGCCGGAGGGGATACCGCAGCCGGAGGTCACCGAAAGCTGGGGCACCACAACCACCGTCAACAACGACGCCCGCATCCGGGTGTGGAAGGTGCAGATCCCGGCCGAGGGCACCTACGAGATCACCACCGACGGCAATGTCAACGGCTACATCAACCCGCAACTGGCGTTCGGGCACGACTCCTCATACGGCTGGCTGACGTGGGTATTCGCGGGCCTGTTCGCCGTCGGCCTTGTCGAGCTGACGGCGTCGATCCTGTTCGCGGTGCGCAGGGGCAAACGCCCGTCGCCGGCCACCCCCGTGCAGGCGACCTTCAATGTCGGCGACTCCTACGGGGTCGCGGATCCGTATACGCCGACAGACGACGGGATCCGCATCGAGCAGCTCAAAAACCTGGCGGCGCTGCGTGATTCCGGTGCGCTGACCGAGCAGGAGTTCGAGGCCGAGAAGCGCCGGATCCTCAACGCCTAGTGGCCGCGGGCCACCCGCTCGCGGAGATGGGGCCTAGTGGCCGCGGGCCACCCATTCGTCGTAGTGCACGATCTCGTCGCCGATGGTGGTCGAGTCGCCGTGGCCGGTGTAGACGACGGTCTCGCCGGGCAGCTTGCCGAGTCGGCCCGCGATCGAGTCGAGGATCGTCGGGAAGTCGGAGTAGGACCGGCCCGTCGCGCCTGGCCCGCCCTCGAACAGCGTGTCCCCGCTGAACACGGCGTGCAGCTCCGGTGCATACCAGCAGACCGAGCCGGGCGAGTGTCCCGGCGTGTGCAGGGCGCGCAGCTCGGTGCCTGCGACGCGCACCGTTTCGGCGTCGCCGACGGCGCGAAAATCCTTGTTCGGGTGGGTCATCCGCCACAGCACGTCGTCGGCGGGATGCAACAGCACCGGGGCGTCCAGCGCGTCACCCAGTTCGGGCGCCACCGTCACGTGGTCGTTGTGGCCGTGGGTGCAGATCACCGCGACGACGTTGCGGCCGCCGACGGCGCTGACGATGGGGCCCGCGTCGTGTGCGGCGTCGAACACCACCACGTCCTTGTCGTCGCCGACGATCCAGATGTTGTTGTCGACTTCCCAACTGCCGCCGTCGAGTTCGAAGGTGCCGTGGGTTACCACCCGCTGTATCGGTCCGCCGCTCACTTCAACACCACCACCGAGCGCAGCACCTCACCGGCATGCATCTTGTGAAAGGCGTCCTCGATGTCGTCGAGGCCGATGCGTTCGGAGACGAACTTCTCCAACGGCAGCCTGCCCTGTAGGTAGAGGCTGATCAGGGTGGGGAAGTCGCGCTCGGGCAGGCAGTCGCCGTACCACGACGACTTCAAAGACCCACCTCGGGAGAAGAAGTCGACCATCGGCATCTCCAGCTTCATGTCCGGCGTCGGAACACCCACCAGCACAACGGTGCCCGCGAGATCGCGGGCGTAGAACGCCTGCTTCCAGGTCTCCGGCCGCCCAACCGCGTCGATCACGACATCGGCGCCGTTCCCGTCGGTGAGATCCTGGATGGTCTCGACCGGATCGAGCTCGCGCGCGTTGATCGTGTGGGTGGCGCCGAACTCCCGCGCCCAGTCCAGCTTCTTGTTGTCGGTGTCGACGGCGATGATCCGCTTGGCTCCGACGAGTCGCGCGCCCGCGATGGCGGCGTCACCCACCCCGCCGCAGCCGATCACCGCGACGGTGTCATCGCGGTTCACGCCGCCGGTGTTGATCGCCGCCCCGATACCTGCCATCACGCCGCAGCCCAGCAGGCCCGCGACGGCAGGGTCGGCTGCGGGATCGACCTTGGTGCACTGTCCTTCGTGCACCAGTGTCTTGTCGACGAACGCCCCGATCCCCAGCGCGGGGGTCAGCTCGGTGCCGTCGGTCAGCGTCATCTTCTGCTCGGCGTTGAAGGTGTCGAAGCACAGGTGCGGACGACCGCGCTTGCAGGCGCGGCACTGGCCGCACACGGCGCGCCAGTTCAGGATCACGAAGTCGCCGGGGTCCACGTTCGTCACGCCGGGCCCGATCGATTCGACGGTGCCCGCGGCCTCATGGCCGAGGAGGAACGGGTACTCGTCGTTGATTCCGCCCTCGCGATAGGTCAGATCGGTGTGGCACACACCGCAGGCGAGGATGTCGACCACCACCTCGCCCGGTCCAGGGTCGGGGATGACCACATCCACCACCTCGACCGGTTCACCCTTCTTCCGCGAGATCACTCCGCGCACTGTTTGACCCATGAGTCAAACCTTAGCGGGACACATCGGCGAGCCGATAGTGGTGCACGCTGGCGGGCCGATAGTGGAACGCTGTAAGCATGATGCCGGTCCTCTACCTGAGCCACGGCGCCCCGCCCCTCGTCGACGACGAGCTGTGGGTGTCGCAGCTCGCGGCGTGGGCCGCCGACCTTCCGGTGCCCGAGGCGATCCTCGTCGTCTCCGCTCACTGGGAGGCCGCTCCGCTGACGATCGGCTCGACCACCGTCGAGACGCCGCTGACCTACGACTTCTGGGGCTTCCCCGAGCGCTATTACGACGTCACCTACGACGCGCCTGGCGCGCCTGGCCTCGCCGCGACGGTCGAAGCGTTGATGCCCGACGGCGAACCGGTCGCCCACGATCTCGACCGCAGGCTCGACCACGGCGCGTATGTGCCGTTGACCGTCATGTATCCCGCCGCAAGCATCCCGGTATTACAGATCTCCCTGCCCACCCTCGACCCGCAACGGCTGCTGCACCTCGGCGAACGGCTCCGACCGCTGCGCGACGACGGGGTGCTGCTTGTCGGGTCCGGGTTCACCACCCATGGCCTGCCGTTCCTGGATGACCCGTCGCCTGCCGCCACCCCGCCGGGGTGGTCGGTGGAGTTCGACGACTGGGCGGCCGATCGGTTCTCCGCGGGCGATCTCGACGGGCTCATCGACTTTCGGAACAAGGCACCGGGAATGCCGTACGCGCACCCCACGATCGAGCACTTCGCGCCGTTGTTCGTGGCGCTCGGCGCGTCGGGGAACCCCGAGCAGCCGCCCCGACAGGTCGTCGACGGCTTTTGGATGGGCCTGGCGAAGCGGTCGATTCAGCTGGTGTGATGGAGGAGCCATGGACATATTGATCGACCACCTCGTCGAGGCGCGCAACGCCCACTTACGCAACGACTGGCGCGCGAGCTACGCGGCGTTCGTGCGCGCCGACGGACTCGGCCCGATGCCGACCGACGACCTCGACGCCTACAGCGCCGCCGCGTGGCGCCTCGGTCACGGCAGCGAGGCGGTCCGGCTGGCCGAGCGCACTTACGACCGGCTGGTGCGCAACGATCAAGCCGCCGCGGCGATGACGGCCGCTCTTCTTGCGTTGCAATGGCGCGCCCGCGAACACCAGGCAGTGGCGCGACAGTGGGCCGACCGTGCGCGAGGACTGCTCGCGGGCGCGTCCGCGAGCGGGACCCACGGCTATCTGGCCTATCTCGACGCCGCGACCGCACTCGACGAGGACGACGCCGCCGCGCTGACCCGAGCGGCTGACGCGTTGCGCGAGACGGTCACGAATACGGCCGACACGACGCTCGCCGTGCTCAGCCGCGTGGTCGACGGGATCACCGCATTACTGCAAGCACGCGACGATGACGGCTACCGACTCCTCGACGACGCGCTGCTGCCGGTGCTCGATGACCGGGTGCGGCTGGAATGGGCCGGTGACGTCTATCGGCTGGTGCTGCGGTCGGGTCGTCGAGCCGACGCGCAACACCGCCAGAGCTGGACGGAGTCCATGCGGCGCTGGGTCGTCATCACCGGGGTTGTCATCGACCATGACGACAACTGAGAAGTTCGCCCTGCGGATCGCCGGCGCGGTCGACAGCGCCAGCCTGCGCAAGTCATGACGCGTCTGCGGCAGTCGCTGCCGCAACTCACCGGCCGCCGCGTATTCGTGGCCGACGGCGGCCTGGAAACCGAGCTCGTCTTCCACGACGGCCGCGAGCTGCCCTGCTTCGCGGCGTTTCCGATGCTTGCGCAACCCGAAACCCGCGCCAGGCTGCGTCGCTACTACGACGGCTATCTGGATATCGCGCGCAGACATGATGCGGGCTTCGTGGTGGAGACGCCGACCTGGCGCGCGAACCCCGACTGGGCGCGCGAACTCGGCTACTCGCCCGGGCAGCTCGACGACGTCAACCGCGCGGCGGTCGAGCTCGCCGAGGAGGTTCGCGCGGCCGCGGCGGCGGACGGAATCACCGCCGTCGTGAGCGGTTGTATCGGACCACGCGGCGACGGCTACATCGCTGCCAACGTGATGACGGTCGAAGAGGCGCAGCGCTACCACTCGGTCCAGATCAGCACCTTCGCCGACACGTCCGCCGACCAGGTGACGGCGATGACGATCAACAACGTCGAAGAGGCGACGGGGATTGTGCGCGCGGCAATGGCGGCCGACATGCCGGTGGCCATGTCGTTCACCGTGGAGACGGACGGCAGGCTGGCGACGGGCCAGCCGTTGCACGAGGCGATCGAACAGGTGGATGCCGAAACCGGCGGGGGTGCAGCCTATTTCATGATCAACTGTGCGCATCCGAGCCATTTCTCGTCGGCACTGGATCACGACGGGCCCTGGCGGCATCGGCTCGCCGGACTGCGCGCGAACTCGTCGGCCAGAAGCCACGCGGAGCTCGACGAAGCAACCGAGCTCGACGAGGGCGACCCGGCGGAGCTCGGCGCCCAGCATGCCGCAATGCACGACCGGCTGCCCGAAGTCCGGGTGCTCGGCGGGTGCTGCGGCACGGATGCTCGCCACGTGGCCGCCATCCTCTCGGCGTGGACGGCGGATTAGGTTCTCGCGCTGCGTCCGGAGACCCACCGATCGGACCAGGTTTGCAGACTTGTGAGAGTTTCCATCAGGTCTCGGCCACTCTGGCTCAGTCGATAACCGCCGTCATCGTGGTCGACGATTCCGAGTTCACGTAGCTCCTTCAATCGCGTGTTGAGCGATCCAGGGTTCGTGTCACATGCGTCTTGCAGCGCGCGAAACGTCAGCGGATCGTCACCCCGCAGTTCCCACAAGATACGAAGCGCCCCGCGTCGTCCGAGCACGTCGAGAACGATCATGATCGGGCGCCCGGTCGACGAGCCCCGCGCAGGCCGGCCGACCCTCGGTGTATTCATGCTTTACATTTTGTAGCACTCGTGGGTACGGTGGCAACCATGACACGCTATAAGAATGATAGCGCCCGAATCGGGCCGGCGACCTTTCCACTGCCCGCCGACATCCAGGCCGCTATAGACGCGGTGATGCGGGGCAATCAGCCGCTCGTCCTATTCACCACGCTGGCCCGCGACCCTCGACTGTTCTTCAGATTCTTCAATTCCGGCCTTCTCGACCGGGGTCACCTCACGCTTCGGCAGCGCGAGATCGTCATCGACCGCGTGACAGCGCAGTGTGGCGCCGAATACGAATGGGGTGTGCATACGGCGACGTTTGCCGCCAAAGCCGGGCTGACCGAACGGCAGATCGCGTCACTTGTGGGCGACGGCGCAAGCGGTGACTGGACCAACGAGGAGCGAATCCTCATCCAACTCTGCGACAGCCTGCACGAGACGTGCACAGTCGACGACGGGGTGTGGCACAGCCTCACCCGCTTTTATTCGAACGAGGCGATTATTGAACTGCTCATGCTCGCCGGCTATTACCGCATGGTGAGTTACCTCGTGAATGGACTTCGACTACCGCAAGAGCCGAAAACGCCTCGGTTCGTGGACTTTTCGACGATCGGATGATCACCAGGGTCTGGCCGCGGCAGCGTGCCGCGAGCAGTTGATCCGGCCGGGAATTCCGTCGGCCGGCGGAAAAGGAAGAGGAGACGACGATGCCATTCGTCAACGTCAAGGTCATCGAGGGAGTGTTCTCTGCAGCGCAGAAGCAGGACATCGTCCGCAAGGTGACCGACGCCATGGTCGAAATCGAGGGTGAGAACATGCGACCCGTCACCTGGGTGGTGGTCGAAGAGGTCGCCAGCGGGGACTGGGGAGTAGGTGGAACTCCGTTGCACACGGCCGACGTCAAGGCGCTCGCGGCAGGTCAACCCGTCGCCTAGCGGTTCCTGCGGCTCGACGGACGACCTGATCGGGCGTTCGTCGGGCCGCTTCCGATCAGCGTTAGGCTGCTGCCGATGTCTGCCCTCGATGCGATCGCCGACTGGCCGGTGCCGGCTGCTGCCGCGGCGGTGATCGGGCCGTCCGGCGTGCTGGCCGAGCAGGGCGACACCGCGCATCGCTTCGGGTTGGCGTCGGTGACGAAGCCGATGGTCGCCCGCGCCGTGCAGATCGCGATCGAAGAGGGCGTGCTCGAGCTGGACACCCCGGCGGGCCCGCCGGATTCGACGGTGCGCCATCTGCTCGCCCACACCTCCGGCTACTCGACGCACACCGACGAGGTGATGTCGGCGCCGGGAAAGCGGCGGATCTACTCCAACTACGGATTCGGCGTGGTGGCCGAGGTGGTGGCGAAGGAGGCGGGAATCGAGTTCGGCCGCTACCTGGCAGAGGCGGTCTTCGAGCCGCTCGGAATGACCGCCAGCGAACTCGAAGGCGGCGCCCCGGCAGCGGGCTACGGCGCCACGTCGACGGTCGCCGATCTCGCGGTTTTCGCCGTTGACCTGCTGCGACCAACGCTGGTATCGGCCGAGATGCATGCCGACGCCACCGCGGTGCAGTTTCCCGGGCTCAACGGCGTGCTGCCAGGGTTCGGGGTGCAGCGGCCCAACGACTGGGGGCTGGGGTACGAGATCCGAGACGCCAAGTCGCCGCACTGGACGGGTTCGGCGAACTCCGGCAGCACCTACGGGCATTTCGGCCAGTCAGGGACGTTTATCTGGGTCGATCCCGAGCGTGACCTGGCCCTCGTCGCGTTGACCGATCGGAATTTCGGTGACTGGGCCTACGAACTCTGGCCCGCGCTCTCCGACGCCGTGATCTCCGAATTCGACAGCAAATAGCTGGGGGACTAGCGCAACAGGGGCCTCACAAGGCACAATAGACACGTTCGACACAACTGCAACTCATCGCATTCACCAGGTCGTTGGGGAAGACGTCCCTCGTGGAGCCGAAGGAGTAGCAGATGCGCGCGTCGAACCAGTTCGCCGACTCAACGACAGGCGTGGTTTACATCCACGCCTCGCCGGCGGCCGTGTGCCCGCACGTGGAGTGGGCGTTGTCGTCGACCCTTCATTCGAGGGCGAACCTGACCTGGAACCCGCAGCCGGCGATGCCCGGACAGTTGCGGGCGGTCACCAACTGGGTTGGGCCGGTCGGCACCGGCGCGCAGCTCGCGAACGCTCTTCGGTCGTGGTCGGTGCTGCGCTTCGAGGTGACGGAGGACCCCAGCGCCGGAGTCGACGGGCAGCGGTTCTGCCACACTCCGCAGCTGGGTCTGTGGAGCGGCGTGATGAGCGCCAACGGCGACGTGATGGTCGGGGAGATGCGGATGCGGTCGCTGATGTCCTCGGGCGCGGACATGCTCGTCGCCGAACTGGACTCGGTGCTCGGCACCGCGTGGGACGAGGCCCTCGAGCCGTATCGCAGCGGCGGCGACACCGGCGAGGTCACTTGGCTCAACCGCGGAGTCGGTTAGCCGACGACATTCAGCTTGCCAGTGTGCGAATTCGTACGCAGTTGCGGCGCCGCGTACTACACCGCACTGTCGGGCTACGGGCTAGCGGGACGCAGGATCTTCAGCGCCGCAGGCACCGCCGACACCTCGACCGGAAGCGGGCAGACGAACTCGCCGTCGGCGTAGGCGTTGATACCGGGGGAGTCGACGGTGATCGTGCGGGCACGCGCGGTGCGCACCTCGTCGAGGTCGACGTGTGTGCCCTTGAACACGGTGGGGAACAAGCGAATCAGCCTCGTGCGTGACGCCGACGCCACCATGGTCGCGTCGAGTAGGCCGTCGGTGGGGTCGGCGTTCGGGCAGATCCGCATGCCCCCGCCGTAGCTCTTCGTGTTGCCGAACGCGGCGAGCGTGAGCTCCGTGTCGAGCTCCTCGCCGTCGAACGAAAGCCGGAACGGCAGCAGCCGCAGCTTGGACAACTCCGCGACCATCGCCACGTTGTAGCGCATCCTGCCGTGCGGCCACCGCATCCGGTTGGTGCGATCGGTGACGAGAGAGTCGAAGCCGGCGGCCATCACGGTGCCGAACCATCTGTCGGTGCCGTCCGCACCCTTGATGCGGCCGAGGTCGACCGTTTCGACGGTCCCGTCGACGACGACGTCGGCCGCGGCTACGGGATCCTTTGCCGGGATGTGGAATTCGCGCGCATGGTCGTTTCCGGTGCCCGAAGGGATGATGCCGAGCGGTACGTCTGTTTGTGCGAGCACCTGCAACGCAAGGGAGATGATGCCGTCTCCGCCGACGACGACGAGTGCGTCCATCCCGCGCTCGAGCGCGCCTTCGACGAGTCGCCGGGCGTGCTCGGCGTCGGTCCCCGTGATCGCGACGACGTCGACGCCACGGCGCTGCAACTGGGCGACCGCCCGTTCGGCCGCGTGTGGCGCGCTGCCATGCCCCGACGCGGGGTTGGTCAGCATCGTGACACGGCCGATCGTCACGGAATCAGCTTGCCCGGGTTGAGGATTCCGGCCGGATCGAGGGTCGCCTTGACCGCCCGCAGCACCTCGACGCCGAGGTCGCCGACCTCGTCCCGCATCCACGGCCGGTGGTCGGCGCCCACTGCGTGGTGGTGGGTGATGGTGGCGCCGGTGCGCATCATCGCATCCGAGGCGGCGGTCTTCGCCTTGCGCCACTGTTCGATCGGGTTGCCGCGTTGCCCGGCGACGACGGTGAAGTACAGCGACGCCCCCGTGGGATACACATGCGAAATGTGGCACAGCACAAGCGCCTGCGTGCCGGTTTCGGCCAGCGCCGTCGTCAGCGCCTCGGTCACCGCGGATTTCAGCGCGGCGACGTTGGACCAGTTGGTTGCCGTTTCCAGCGTTTCGCACAACGCGCCCGCCGACAGCAGCGAGTCGCGCAGATAGGGCGCGTTGTAGCGGCCGTGTTCCCATGCGCGCGCCGGCCCCTCGCCGAGTGGCGTGCCGCCCTTGGCTTCCAGCAGCGCCCTTGTCTCCGCGTGCCTGCTGTCGACGTGCTCCTCGGATCCCTCGAACACGGTGATCGCCAGGCAGCCGCCGGTGATGCTGTCCTCGCCGATGCTCTCGGTGGTGGCTAGGTTGACGCCGGTCTCAGCCTCGTCGGACAGTCGCAGAACGGTTGGGCCCGTTGCGGTTTGGACGACAGCGCGTAGGGCGTCGGCGCCGGTGGCGAAGTCGGGGAAGGACCAGGCCTCGTAGCGGGTGGCGGCAGGCGTCGGATGGACGCGCACACGGACGCGGGTGATGACGCCGAAGACGCCCTCGGAGCCGATCAACAGCTGACGCAGGTCGGGGCCCGCCGCGGACTCCGGCGCCCTGCCGACGTCGAGCACGCCCGCAGGCGTGACGGCGCGCAGGCCGCGGACCATGTCGTTGAATCGCCCGTAGCCCGCCGAGTCCTGGCCGGAGGACCTGGTTGCGGCGAAGCCACCGATCGTCGCGAACTGGAAGCTTTGCGGGAAGTGCCCGAGCGAGAAGCCGCGTTCGCCGAGCAGGCGCTCGGCCTCCGGTCCGGTGAGACCCGCGCCGAGCTCGGCCTCCCCGGACACCTCGTCGAGGGAGTGCAGTTCGTTCAGCCTGCGCAGATCGAGGGAGATCACGGCCTTGAACTGACCGCGCAGCGGATCGAGACCGCCGACGACGCTGGTGCCGCCGCCGAACGGGACGACGGCGATGCTGCGCTGCCCGCATAACCGCAGGATCGCGGCGATCTCGTCATCGTCGCCCGGCAACAGCACCGCATCGGGTGCGTCCTGGACTCCGGGGTCCCGACGTCGCAGCAGGTCAAGGGTGGACTTACCGCCCGCGCGGAGCAGCCTGGCATGGTCGTCGACGCCGCAGTTGTCTGCGCCGACGATGTCGGCCAGCGCGTCGCGGTCGGCGCCCGACAGCGCCGACGGCCGCAGCTTGACCTGGTCTGCCTCCAGCTCGGGAAGCGTCGTGCCCCCGACGCCGAGCGCCTGCTCGAGCAGGTTCCGAATTCCGTCGGAGAGCGGCTTCGCCTGGTCCGGGTCACCCCATGCATCCCACTTCATCATGCGTTACAGTATTACATATGCTGTCAATCAGTAACGACGCCGCGGACGCGAGGAGCGAAGTAGCGAGGGCACCGGACCTCGGCGACCGCATCCTGGACGCGGCGGCAAGCTGCGTGCTGGCCTACGGCGTGGACCGGGTGACGCTCGCCGAGATCGCCCGCAGGGCCGGAGTGAGCAGGCCGACCATCTACCGCCGGTGGCCGGACACGCGCGCGCTGCTGGCGGCGCTGTTGACGACGCGGATCGTCGGCGTGCTGCGCGATGTACCGTCACGCGGTCGCGGGCGCGAAGCGCTGGTCGAGCGGATCGTCGGTGTCGCCGAACGCCTCCGGCACGACGAGGTCGTCATGTCGGTGTTCCACACCGCGCCCGAACTGGCCATGGTCTACATCGCCGAGCGCCTCGGCACAAGCCAGCAGATCCTCATCGAGGCGGTGGCCGCCGAGCTGACCAGGGCCCAGCGTGACGGGAGCGTGCGGGCCGGTGACCCGCGCCAGCTCGCCGCAATGTGTCTGCTGATCACCCAGTCGACGATCCAGTCGGCGCAGATCGTCGCGCCGATCCTCGACGCCGACGCCCTCGCGGTCGAGCTCGCCCACTCACTGAACGGATACCTGAAACCATGACGAACTCGGCCGCTCTCAACGCATCCCGCCGGGCACGCGAGTTGGCGGCGCTGGCCGACGGTCAGCCGCTCGACGTCGTCGTGATCGGCGGCGGCATCACGGGGACCGGGATCGCGCTGGACGCCGCGTCCCGCGGGCTGACGGTCGCCCTTGTGGAGAAGCATGACCTGGCCTTCGGAACCAGCCGGTGGAGCTCCAAGCTCGTGCACGGCGGGCTGCGCTACCTGGCGACCGGCAATGTCGGGATCGCCAGGCGGAGTGCGATCGAACGCGGAATCCTGATGACGCGCAACGCGCCTCACCTCGTCAGCGCCATGCCCCAGCTGGTGCCGCTGCTGCCCGCCATGGGCGCCCCTGAGCGAGCGCTGGTGCGCACCGGGTTCCTTGCAGGCGACGCGCTGCGCCGCATGGCGGGCACGCGGTCCTCGACACTGCCTCGGTCCCGACGCATCTCCGCGAGCCGGGCCGTCGACATGGTGCCCGCAGTTCGGCGCGACGGCCTCAGTGGCGGGCTGCTGGCCTACGACGGCCAGCTGATCGACGATGCCCGCCTGGTCGCAGCCGTCGCCAGGACCGCTGCCCAGCACGGCGCGAACATCCTGACCCGGGTCGCGGCCTCCGATGCCACCGGCACGTCGGTGCGCCTGACCGACGAGCTCACGGGCGAGTCGTTCGACGTGAGCGCACGTGCGGTGATCAACGCCAGCGGCGTGTGGGCGGGGGAGGTGGACACCTCGATCAAGCTCCGGCCCAGCCGCGGCACGCACCTGGTGTTCGACGCGGAGTCGTTCGGCAATCCGGCTGCGGCGCTGACCATTCCGATTCCCGGTGAGCTCAACCGCTTCGTGTTCGCAATGCCGGAGCAGCTCGGCAGGGTTTACCTCGGACTGACCGACGAGGACGCGCCTGGCCCGGTACCCGATGTTCCTGAGCCGACTTCGCAGGAGATCGGCTTCCTGCTGGACACTGTCAACACTGCGCTGAACAACAAGCTCGGCCGCGAAGACGTCATCGGCGCCTATGCGGGGCTGCGGCCGTTGATCGACACCGGTGGCGGCCGTACCGCCGACGTGTCGCGCGACCACGCCGTCGTCGAGTCGCCGTCGGGTGTGATCAGCGTGATCGGCGGCAAGCTGACCGAGTACCGGTACATGGCCGAAGACGTCCTCGGCAAGGCCGCCGAGCTGCGGCGGCTGTCGGTCGGTCGCTGCCGCACCCGTAATCTGCCGCTCGTCGGTGCGCCGTCGAATCCGGTTGCCACGCTGCGTGTCCCCACCGACCTGCCGTCGTCGCTGGTCGCCCGGTTCGGCGCCGAGGCGCCGAACGTCATCGCCACGGCCACCTGCGACCGACCCACCGAACCGGTGGCCGACGGCATCGACGTCATCCGTGCGGAGTTCGAGTACGCGGTGACGCATGAAGGCGCACTGACCGTCGACGACATCGTCGATAGGCGAACCCGCATTGGGCTGGTCGACTCCGACCGGGACACCGTGTTGACTGTGGCGGAGGAATTGCTCGCAGGAGGTGCGCGATGAGCTCGAGGACTACGGGCATACCGGGGCTGGCGATGGCGAACAACATCGTCGACATAGCGGACAACTACCCGAGCATGGGACGCGCCGAGCGCGGCGCTTGGTTCCGCCACAGCGAGGGCAACATGCTCGGCATCGGTAAGGCCATCGGATGAGGATCATCGCCGCAGTGACCGCAGTGACCGCAGTGCTCGCTGTCCTCGCGATCTCGTCGGCAACGCCTGCCGCAGCAGAGACGGGGGTTTCCAGCGGCAAGACGTACTCCGTGACAGTGAGCTCGATCCAGGGCACCACGACCGATCGGTTGGGCACTTGGGACGCGAAGATCGTCGAGCTCTCCGGCGGTGACCCCGCGGTGGTTGAGGCGTTCAACCACTCCAGCCGCGTCGCGGCCCAGGAGCAGATCGACAAGGTGAAGACCGAATCCAACCCGGGGGAACAGTGGAATTTCGAGTCGAACGGTCAGGTGGCGTTCCGCAGCATCGCGGTCGGCCAGCTGATCCTCGGCACCCACTACTACGGTGCGCATCCCACCTCGTACATCGGCACCGTCGTGATCGACAGCCGAAGCGCACAACCGATCATGCTCGCCGACTTGTTCACCAACGAGCAGGCCGGGCTGGAGCGGCTGTCCGAACTCACCGGGGCCGAGCCGCGGGCGGAGAACTTCGTGAACTGGATCCCCACCGTAGCGGGTCTGGAGATCCATTTCGCCCCTTATCAATTCGGAATCGCGCTGCCCGAGACCAAGACGGTGCCCTGGGCAGCGCTCTCCGACCTTCTTGCGCCCGCGATGACCGGAATCGCGCAAGGCTGAGTCAGTACCGGACGTCGCTCTGCAGCAACGGCGGATACGGCGTCGACGACTCACCATCGACCGTGCTGCCCGCGAACTGAAGCATCGCTCGCGTCGCGCCGTTCACCTCGGCCGGGTAGTTCAGCGTCGGCGCCGACACGTCGTCGAGCCTGCGCAGGTGCTCGGTGCTCAGCGTCACGTCGACCGCGGCGAGGTTGTCCTCCAGGTGAGCCAGCCTGCGGGCACCCACGATCGGCACAACGGTCCCTTGGCGTGCCCGCAGCCACGCGAGCGAGATTGCCGCAGAGCTCGTTTCGAGCTCGTCGGCGATCGCGGCGACGGCATCGATGACCACGAACTCGTCGTCACTCGGGCCGCCGACGTAGGCCGTCCGAACGGAGTCGCTGACCTCGACGCCGTGGCGGTACTTGCCGGACAGGAAGCCGTTCTTCAGCGGGCTCCACGGCACCAGCGCCATGCCCTGATCGAGCGCGAGGGGTGCGAGTTCGCCCTCCACGGTGCGGGCCAACAGCGAGTACTCCACCTGCAGCGCGATCAGCGGTGTCCAGCCGCGCAGCACGGCGGTCGTCTGAGCCTGCGCGGTGACCCAGCCGGGCGTGTTGGAGAACCCGATATAGCGAATCGTGCCCTCGCGCACGAGGTCGTCCAGCGCGCGCATGGTCTCCTCGATCGGCGTGTGGCGGTCCCAGTTGTGCAGCCAGTACATGTCCAGGTAATCGGTGTGCAGCCGACGCAGCGTCTCATGCAGTTGGCTTCTGATCGACGAGCGGCCCGCGCCGCCGCCGTTGGGGTTACCCGGATACATGTTCGTGAAGAACTTCGACGCCAGCACCACGCGGTCGCGCTGGCCGGGATGGGCGGCCAACCAGTCGCCGAGGATCTTTTCCGAGTGGCCGTTGGTGTAGAAGTTCGCGGTGTCGATGAAATTGCCGCCCCGGTCCAGGTACGTCGCGAGGATCTTCTCGGATTCCTCGACGCTGGAGCCGGCCCCTCCCGCGTCTTCGCCGAACGTCATCGCGCCCAGCGCGAACGGGCTGACCCGCAACCCCGACCGGCCAAGTGTCAGGTAATGATCCAGTGGCATGAAACTGCTCCTTGCTCGATGAAGTGGACATCTTCATCCAAACCTCAGAAGCAGCTCAACGGTAGATTAATCGACGCAGGCTCTTGCATAATCCTCTTAGAGTTGCTGTGATCGGGGTATGTGCCGCAGCACCGAACTGCTCGCCGAGATCCGGGACAGGATCTCCGCGCACGCCCGGCCCGACCTGCTGACGGCGGTCGACGGCCTCTTGATGTCGAAGGTGACGACGGGCTCAACGGCGCCGGAGTATTCGCTGACCGAACCGCTCGTGGTCGTGATGGCTCAGGGCGGTAAGCGCCTGCTGCTTGGCGAGCAGGTGTACGAGTATCGGGCGGGCCAGTGTCTCGTCGTGACCGCCAACCTGCCGGTCACGGGCCACTACATCGACATCACCCCCGACTCGCCGTCGCTGGCCATAGCGCTTGTGCTGCGCCCAGCCGTTGTCGCCGAGCTGGTGCTGGCGGCCCCGGCGAAGCGGCCGGTCCGCGGCGAAAACCCGGCGATATGGACGGGGGAGGCCGATGTCGAGCTGCTCGACGCGGTGGCCCGCCTGCTGCGGCTGCTCGATCGGCCTGCCGACGCGGCCGTCCTCGCCCCGATGCTGGAGCGCGAGATCATCTGGCGCCTGCTCACCGGCGCGCAAGGCGAAACGATCCGCCAGATCGGCCTGCCCGACAGTGACCTGTCGCTCGTCAGCCGGGCGATCGGGTGGATCCGCGACAACTACGCCGAGCCGATGAGGATCGACGACCTCGCGCGGCTGTCCGGCATGAGCCCGTCGGCGTTTCACCGGCACTTCCGGGCGGTCACGGCCCTGAGCCCGTTGCAGTTTCAGAAGCGGATCCGGCTGCAGGAGGCACGCGCGCAGCTGGTTGCCGGCCCGGGCGACGTTGCCGGGATCGGGCACCGCGTCGGCTACGACAGCCCGTCGCAGTTCAATCGCGAGTACCGGCGAATGTTTGGCGTACCGCCCGGGCAGGACGCCGCCCGGTTGCGCGTGGAAGGTGAGCCGCTGCGGACGGCGCTGCTGGCGTGAGGGTCGTGACTGTTGTCACGCGGTTGAACCTTCTCGTTCCCAGGGTCGTGCTCTTGGGGTGACTGTCGTTGTGATCGGCGCGGGGCTGTCAGGCGTGTCCATGGCTTTGAGCCTCGCCGATCGCGGTGTGCGCCCGGTCCTCATCGACGAAGCCGAAAACGTCGGCGCGGCATGGCGTAGGCGGTACGACCGGCTGCGGTTGAACACGAGTAAGCAGTTCTCACACCTGCCAGGTCGGGCCTATCCCAAGGGGACCCCAATTTTGCCGGCCCGCGACGACGTCATCGCGCACCTCGAGCATCACGTCGACGACGACCGGATCGACGTGCGCCTGAGAACGTCCGTCCGACAGATCGATTGGTGTCACGGAACCTGGTCTGTCGAGACGTCGTCCGGCGCGATCGACGCGACCCACGTCGTGGTGGCCACGGGATATGAACGGGTGCCACACATTCCGGATTGGCCGTGCCGTCAGTCCTTCACCGGCGAGCTGCTGCATTCATCGGCGTATCGAAACCCCCGCTTTTGCACCGGAAAGCGCGTCCTCGTGGTCGGTGCGGGAACGTCTGCGATGGAGATCGCGTACGACGTGGCGAGTGGCGGCGCGACCGATACCTGGCTTGCCGTCCGCACCGCCCCCAACATCATGCTCCGCACCCTGCCCGGCGGCTTCCCATCGGACTTCATCGCCACCGCCATGTATCACATGCCGCCGCGGATCGCGGACGCGATGGCGGATTTCGCCCGGCGGCTGTCCATCGGCGACCTGAGCGGGGTCGGATTGCCGCGACCGACCGAGGGCGTATTCAGTCGCGGCCACCGGTTGGGTCGCGCTCCTGCGATCATCGACACCGAAACGCTCGATGCGATCCGCAACCGCACCATCGAGGTGGTACCCACCGTCGACGGCTTCGACCGTGCCGATGTGCGGCTCGTCGACGGTCGGCGACTACAGCCCGATGTGGTCATCTGTGCGACCGGCTATCGACGCGGATTGGAGCCGCTTGTCGGGCATCTCGGCGTGCTGGACGATCGCGGTGTACCGCTGAAAGGCGGTGCGCACCTTGCCGATCGGGGACTGTGGTTCCTCGGGTTCCAGTCGCGGCCCGGCCTGCTTGGCGCCGTCGCCAAACGCTCGCGCCGCATCGCGATCGCCATCACCGACGATGTCGCCGGCGCTAGACGCCAAGAAATTCCGATTCCAGAACCAGGTCGGGGATGAGGGACTGGTACTCGGCGTGCGCCCGGTGTATCCGGGTGCGCCACTGCACACCTTCGCTGCGGCGCATATAGCGGCGATAGCGCGGTGCGCCCGGATAGCCGACGTTGTCGGCCAACACGATAGACCCCGTGTGCAACCATCCCATCGCGGCGATCGCTTGCAGGTCGGTGACGTACGAACTCTTGTCGTGGTCGATGAACACGAAATCGACAGTGCTGCCGGGGGACTCGCCGATCGCCGCGTCGAGTCGCCGCATCGTGTCGCCATCGTTCAATGTGCCCACCAGACACGTGATCCGATCAGCCACTCCCGCGTGGCTCCAGATGCGACGAGCGAGATCGGCGTTGGCCGCCGACAACTCGACCGAGTACACATGGGCCGACGGCGCCGCGCGGGCGATCCGCAGCGCGCTGTAGCCGCAGTAGGTGCCCAGTTCGAGAACGACCCTGGGATCGGCCCGTTTGACCGCGGCGTCGAGCAGCTCGCCCTTGACGTCCCCGACGTTGATGAGCAGTGACTTGTGGTAGGCGTACCAGTCGAAAGTCCCCAGCACATCGTCGATGTCGCCGCGTCTGGCATGGCGGCACACATAGTCGACGACGGCGCGTTCGCGCCCATCGCCGACCTGACCCGTCTGATTCAGCCGGTGCGCTCCGAGCACCAGACGCCAGAACGACCACCGCACCATCGGTATGCGAACACCAAGTCCCACTTAGAGGACAACGATGTCGACGGGCGAAAGGTTCACCCCGTGCCGATCGCGCTTGCTCAATCCGGACACCGTGCAGTCGGCGTCGGCAGACGCCGTCGGCAGTGCGATGGTGGTAGCAGCCAATCCGCCGAGCGCTCCTGCTGCGAGCACGCCGGCGATTCCATGACGAATGGTGATACCAGACATCTGCATTCCTCACTCCTTTGTCACCGACCCTGCATGGGCCCCCGACGCAATGGGTCGTTACCCACAGTACGGATGCGAGGATTTGTCGAGGCCACCGCGAAAACATCGCGGAAAACCAGGTGTGAGAAAGCGACCTACAGCGGGATGTTCTTGTGCCGTCCACGCCGTGCAGGCGCCTCGGCGAGTGCCTGGGTCAGCTTGCTGCGGGTGTGCGCCGGGTCGATCTTCTCGTCGACGACGCCGATCTCGATGGCGGAATCCACGCCGCCCGCGATCCGTTCGTGCTCGGCGGCAAGCTCCTCGTGCAGTGCCTCGCGCTCGTCGTCGGGTGCGGCGGCCAGCTTCTTCTTGTGCAGGATGCCGACGGCGGCCTTGGCACCCATCACGGCGACCTCGGCGTCCGGCCATGCGAAGACCTTCGTCGCATTGAGCGAGCGGGAGTTCATCGCGATGTAGGCGCCGCCGTAGATCTTCCTGGTTACCAGCGTGACGCGGGGAACGGTGGCCTCGCCGAACGCGTGCAGCAGCTTGGCGCCGCGACGCACCACGCCGCCCCACTCCTGGTCGACACCGGGCAGATAGCCGGGCACGTCGACGACGACGACCAGCGGGATGCCGAACGCGTCGCACAGCCGCACGAAACGTGCTGCCTTCTCGGCGCTTTCGGAGTTCAGGCAGCCGCCGAGACGCAACGGGTTGTTGGCGAGCACGCCGACGGTGCGCCCGGACAGCCTGCCGAGACCGATCACCATCGAGGGCGCCCACTTGGCTTGGAACTCGTCGAAGGGAGCGTCGGCGTCGAGCAGCGCTTCGACGAGCGGATGTACGTCGTAAGCGCGTCGCGGCGAGTCGGGCAGCAGCGCGTGCAGGTCGGTGTCGCCGGCCTCGGCCTTGGTGCGGTCGAAATGGCCCTGCTGGCAGAACAATCCGACCAGCCGGCGGCCGCGCGCGTAGGCGTCGAGCTCATCGTCGGCGACGATGTGGCACACGCCGGACTTCTTGTGGTGGGTGTCCGGACCGCCGAGCGACGCCATGTCGACGTCCTCGCCGGTGACACTGCGCACGATGTCCGGGCCGGTGACGAACACCCGGCCCTCTGGCGCCATGATGACGACGTCGGTCAGCGCGGGGCCGTATGCGGCGCCGCCCGCGGCGAAGCCGACGACCACCGAGATCTGCGGTATGTAACCGGAGGCGCGGATCATCGCCTCGAAGACCAGGCCGACCGCGTGCAGCGCCTTGACGCCCTCGGCGAGCCGGGCTCCGCCGGAGTGCCAGATGCCGACGATCGGGCTCTGCTCCTCGATGGCGGTGTCGTAGGCGTTGACGATGTGGGCGCAGCCCTCCACGCCCATCGCGCCACCCATCACGGTCCCGTCGGTGCAGAACGCGACGGTGCGGACGCCGTTGACGGTGCCAGCGGCGGCGAGCACGCCCGAGCGGTCACGCTCGTGCAGCAACTCGAGGGTGCAGTCGTCGTCGAAGAACGTCTTCAGGCGCAGCAGTGGATCGCGAGGATCCAATGATTCGCCGACTGTCTCGGGGGCCGTGATAGTCATCGAAACCTCCTGTAGGGAACGGATATCGGGGCGCTCAGTACTTCCCGAAGGCGAGCGCCACGTTGTGCCCACCGAATCCGAACGAGTTGTTGATCGCGTAGTTGTAATTGCCGGGTCGCGGCGAACCGGCGACGACGTCGAGGTCGATCTCCGGATCCAGGTTCTTCAGGTTGAGTGTCGGCGGGATGACGCCGTCACGCAGCGCGAACATCGTCAAGATCGACTCGACCGCACCGACCGCGCCGACCGAATGGCCGAGTGCGCCCTTGGGTGCGAAGACCGCGGGCTTGTGCCCGTGCATCGCGTTGTTGATCGCCTTGCCCTCGGCCACATCGCCGACGCTGGTGCCGGTGGCGTGCGCGTTGACATGGTCGATGTCGGTGGGCTGCAGGCCGGCCAGCTGGATGGCCCGCGTCATCGCGTGGCCCGCCTGCTCGCCGTTGGGGTCGGGCGCGACGATGTGATAGCCGTCCGAGGTGATGCTGGCGCCCATCAGCCGGGCCAGGATGTTGGCGCCGCGTGCCTTCGCGTGCTCTTCGGTCTCGATGACAATGAGCGCGCCCCCCTCGCCGAACACGAACCCGTTGCGATCCTTGTCGAACGGGCGGCAGGCTCCCGCCGGATCGTCGTTGGTGGTGGACAGCACGATCCGCATCTGAGCGAACCCCGCGATCGGCACCGCCTCGATCTTGGTCTCCACCCCGCCGCAGATCGCGACGTCGGCCTCGCCGAGAACGATGTTGCGCCATGCGTGCGCGATGCCCTCGGAGCCGGATGCGCAGGCCGAGATCGGGGTGATGACCCCGGCCCTGGCCTTGCGCTCCAAGCCGACCGCAGCGGCTGCCGCGTTGGGCATGTACATCTGCACCGCCAACGGCGACACCGCACGCAGGCCTTTGGCCCGCATGCCCTCGTACGCGAAGAGCAGCTCCTCGCTGGAACCCATGCCGGTGCCGATCGACACCATCAGCCGCTTGGGATCGACCTCGGGGTCTCCGGCGTTCGCCCAGACGCGCCGGCTCATGATCGTCGACATTTTTTGCAGATATGAGAGCCGGCGCAGTTCGACCCGCGTCAGCTCACTGTCGAAGGTCTCCAGCAGGTGCCCACCGATTCGAACGGGAAGATCGTATTCCTCGACGAACGAATCACCCAGAAGTCGGATGCCGCTTTGCCCCTCGAGAAGCTTCTTCCATGTGCGCTCGGCGTCGGTTGCCAGAGAAGTCGTCATGGCAACGCCGGTGACGACAACATTGGGGAACCCGTTCCCCGTAGCCAACCCACTCATAACGCTCGCGATGGTTCCTTTCCCCCCCCAACGCCTCAGTACTTGCCGAAGGCGAGTGCGACGTTGTGTCCACCGAATCCGAACGAGTTGTTGATCGCGTACTTGTAGTCGCCGTACCGGGGCTCGCCCGCGACGACATCCAGATCGATCTCCGGATCGGGTGTTTCGTAGTTCAGGGTCGGCGGGATGACGCCGTCGCGCAGAGACAGCACCGTCAGTACCGACTCGAGCGCACCGACCGCACCGATGGAGTGGCCCAGCGCCGACTTCGGCGCATACACCGCGGCGTGTTCCACACCGGCGACCCGGATGGCATTGGCCTCTGCGGTATCACCGATCGTCGTGGCCGTGGCGTGGGCGTTGATGTGATCGATGTCCTTGGGGTCAAGGCCCGCAAGCTCCATCGAACGCTTCATCGCCTGACCGGCACGCAAACCGTCGGGTGCAGGAGCCACCATGTGGAAGGCGTCAGACGTGATACCCGCGCCCATCAGCCGGGCCAGCGGCTGGGCGCCGCGAGCCTTGGCGTGCTCCTCGGTCTCGATGACCATGAGCGCACCCGCCTCGCCGAACACGAAGCCGTCGCGGTCCTTGTCGAACGGACGCGAGGCGCCCTCGGGGTCGTCGTTGCGGGTCGACATGGCACGCATCATCGAGAACGCCGCGATGGGCAGCGCCTCGATACCGCCCTCGACACCGCCGCACACGGCGATGTCGGCATCGCCCATGACGATCTGCCGCCACCCGTGCGCGATAGCCTCCGAGCCCGACGAGCACGCCGACACCGGCGTCATGACGCCTGCGCGGGCACCGAGTTGCAGGCCGATGACGGCTGCGGCGCCGTTGGGCATGATCATCTGAACGGCCAGCGGCGACACCTTGCGGGGACCGCCCTCGTTCATCAGGTCATAGGTCTCGACGATCTTCTCGCCGCCTCCCAGACCCGTGCCGACGACGACCGCGAAGCGGTCCGGGTCGACCTCGGGTGTCCCCGCGGTCTCCCAGATCTGGCCACCCAGCAGCTTGGCCATCCGCTGGACATACGACATGCGCCGCAGGTCCAGTCGGCCCATGTGGTCGTCGACGGCCTCCTTCAGGTGGCCACCGATGTGCACGGGCAGGTCCCACTTGGTGACGAACTCGTCCTCGAGGACGCGGATGCCGCTCTCGCCGGCCAACAAGCCCTTCCACGTGCTCTCGATGTTCCCGGCGATCGATGTCGTCGCCGTGACGGCGGTTACCACAACGCTGGGGAAACCGCCGTTAGCAGTGGAAGACGTGGTCACGTGCGATCCGCTTCGATCTTCTCGCGCAGCGCGGCAGCAGCCTCGGGGTTCTCTTCCTCGAGCTTCTGGATGTAGGAGACGACGTCACCCACGGTGCGCAGACCTGCGAGGTCCTCGTCCGGGATCTTCACGCCGTACTTGTCCTCGGTCTGCACGGCGATCTCCACCATCGACAGCGAGTCGATGTCCAGATCGTCGACGAACGACTTCTCCGGGGTGACCTCCGACGGCTCGATGCCGGTGACTTCTTCGATGATCTCGGCGAGACCCGAGATGATTTCTTCCTGAGTGGCGGCCACTATGGCTCCTTCTAATTTGTTGTGTTACTTCGATTTACGTTGGTTATGCGGTTGTGTTGTCCCCGACGGCGCCGGGAATCAGACCTCTAGAGCTCGGATAGCCCGTCCAGGTCGGCGGGGGATTTGACGGCCTTCGTCGGCACCCCTTTGAGTTCGCGCTTGGCGATCCCGGCGAGTGTCCCGGCGGGCGGGAACTCGACGATCGCGGTCACGTTCGATTGCCGGAGGGTCTCCGTGCACAGGTCCCAGCGCACCGGCCGGGTCAGCTGGGCGACCAGCTTGCTCATGGCGTCCGCGGCCGAGGCGACCGGTTGGCCGTCGGCGTTCGACAGCAGGGTAGCGGTGGGCTCCTCGGTCGCGACGCGCTCGGCGGCGGCGGCGTAGCCGTCTGTGGCCGACGCCATGTAGCGGGTATGGAAAGCACCCGCGGTGGCAAGGGGTCGGACGCGCGCCTTCTCTGGCGGATCCTCGGCCAGCTTGCTCAGCGCGGTCAAGCTGCCCGCCGCGACGATCTGACCTGCGGCATTGCGGTTCGCGGGCACCAGGTCGAGTTCCTCGAGGCGGCTCAGCACCTCGGCCTCGTCACCGCCGAGCACCGCGGACATGCCGGTGGGCTCGGTGGCGCACGCCTTGGCCATCTCCGCGCCGCGGGTGGCGGCGAGCGCGACGGCGTCGTCGCTGGAGATCACGCCTGCGATCGCGTAGGCGGCGATCTCGCCGACGGAGTGCCCGGCCGCGATGAAGTCACGTCCGGCCAGCAGGCCACGCTTGGTCAACTCTTCCCATGCCAGCAGCGTCGCGGCCACGACCAGCGGCTGCGTCACGGCGGTATCGGTGATTTCCTCCGCAGTTGCGGTGGTGCCAAGGGTGGCCAGGTCGAGACCGCTGGACTGCGACCAGGTGGAGATACGGTCGGCTGCACCGGGCAGCTCGAGCCATGAGGCGAGCATGCCAGGCGTCTGCGATCCCTGTCCGGGAGCAAGCATTGCGAGCACGTGTTTAAGAGAACACTGTGAAGACGACTTTGTGCGGTGTAAGAGATTATGAACCTCGTCTTATCTTTTTGTGGAGAACCAACAAAACGGCATGTGAAGCGACGCCATCGATATGAGGTTGAAACCTGTTACCCCGCGCGGTCCTGACTTGAGACGGTGTCAGGCGCCTTCGCGAGCTGTCCAGCGGTCATGTTTGACGTGCTCGAATGATGTGCTCCCCGAGTCAGACGCCCGACGGTCGAAGCCACCCGCAGGACGTAGGCGTCGCGCGGCGTAGTGGGATCGCGACCGGTGAAGTCGGCGATGCGCTTGAGGCGGTAGCGCACGGTGTTTGGATGAACGAACAACTTGCGGGCGCACGCCTCGATCGCGCCGCCGGAGTCCAGATACGCGTCCAAGGTCTCAGTTAACGCCGGCCCGGCATCGCCGAGGGGCCGCATCACCTCGGTTTCCAGCGCCGCAATCGCCGACGCGTCGCCCAACAACGCCCGTTCGGGCAAAAGCTCCCGCGCGGCGACGGGCCGCGGTGCATTGGTCCAGCCCGCGACGGCGTTCATCCCGGCGATCGCCTCGGTGGCGCTCCAGTGGGCGGCCGACAGCGTCGGCGCGGTCGGCCCGATGACGACGGGCGCGTCGGCGAACACGCCCAGCAGTTCGGCGAGGAATCGGTCCTGGAGGCTCAGAGGGCCGGACACGATCGCCACCAACCAGGTGCCGTGGACGTCGGAAAGCGCCGCGCGCCCGTGCCTGCCGACCACATCGTGGACGTCGTCGCTTGCCAGGTCGATGCGTTCAGGCTGCGGTATGCCCACGATGACGGTGGCCGCAGCGGTGGCGTCCCAATTCAGCGCCGCGGCCTGGGACTGCAGCTCCGGTCCGGTGTCGCCGCGGACGACGGCGTCGACGATGTTGGCCTCCATCCGGGTGTCCCAGGCGCCTCGTGCCTCGGCCTGGTCGGCATACGCGCTGGCGGCGGCGAACGCCAGATCGCGGCTGTACCGCAGGATTCCGGCCGTCAACGCGGTCAGCTGCTCCTCGGAGCGGGCCAGCAGCGGCACGACCTCCTCGAAGAACTCCATGGTGACCCGCACCATCTCCACCGACTGCCGCAACGCGATGCGCCTGCGCAGGTCCTGCGGAACCACTTCGAAGGCCTGCGCCGTATAGCCCGTTTCGCTGTCGGGGTTGCGCATCCACTCCACGAAGTTGACCACCGCGGTCTGCACCACCAACTGGACACTGGCCCGCTGCGACGCCTCGAGGTCGGCGAAGAACGGCAGCCGCTCCTCCAGGGCGTGCACCGCCTGGGTGGCCAGCCGCCCCGAATACTGGTTCAACCGGCGCAGGACCGACTCGGGAACGGTCTCGAGCACCTCGAGCGTGGAGGCGGGCGGGACGAACCGCTTGTCGGGCATCCCTAAAAGCTACGCCACATTTCTGGCAGATTCCTCCAAGAGCCGCCGCGAGTCAGGCAACGCCGGGGTCGGAGGTCTGTTCCGGAGCCGCGAGGACGTCGTCGATCTCGTACCTGTTGGCGGCCTCGATCGCCGCCGACTGGTCGATCTCGCCGTCGGTTGCCAGCGCCTCCAGCACCGCAACCACCACCGACTCGGCATCGGTGTTGTAGTAGCGCCGCGCGGCGGGACGGGTGTCGGAGAACCCGAAGCCGTCGGTACCAAGCGTGACGTAGGTGTTCGGCACCCACGGCCGGATCTGCTCGGGTACGGCGCGCATCCAGTCCGAAACGGCGACGGCCGGGCCGCGGGTGTCGGCGAGGACCTGGGTGATGTAGGGCACGCGCGCCGGACGGTCGGGGTAGCGAAGCTTCTCCTTCTCGATCTCCACGCCATCGCGGTTGAGCTCGCCCCAGCTGGTCACCGACCAGACGTCCGCAGCCACGTCCCATTCGTCGGCGAGCAACTCGGCGGCCTTGAGCGCCGAGGGCATTCCCACCCCCGACACCAGGATGTGCGCCTGCTTGGACTTCTGATCTGGGGCGGGCCGGTAGCGGTAGATGCCGCGCAGCAGGCCCTCGACGTCGAGTCCCTCCGGTTCTGCTGGCTGCTTGTAGGGCTCGTTGTAGATGGTGATGTAGAAGTAGACATTCTCCGGGTCCTCGCCGAACATGCGGGCCAGCCCGCTTTCGACGATGTAGGCGATCTCGTAGGCGAACGCCGGGTCGTAGGCCACCACGGCCGGATTGGTGGCGGCCAACAGCAGCGAGTGGCCGTCGGCGTGCTGCAGACCCTCGCCCACCAGCGTGGTTCGTCCCGCGGTGGCGCCGAGCACGAAGCCGCGGGCCATCTGGTCGGCGGCCGCCCAGAAACCGTCACCGGTGCGCTGGAAGCCGAACATCGAGTAGAAGATGTAGAGCGGGATCATCGGCTCGTTGTGCGTCGCGTACGACGTGCCTGCCGCGGTGAACGTCGCCGTCGAACCGGCCTCGTTGATGCCTTCGTGCAGGATCTGGCCGATTTCACTTTCCTTGTACGCGAGCATCAGTTCCGCATCCACGGCCGTGTAGAGCTGGCCGTTGCGGTTGTAGATCTTGAGGCTCGGGAACCACGAGTCCATCCCGAACGTGCGCGCCTCGTCGGGAATGATCGGCACGATTCGCGGGCCGATCTCCTTGTCCCGCAACAGTTCCTTGAATGTGCGCACCATCGCCATGGTGGTCGCGACCTCTTGGTTTCCCGAGCCCTTCTTGAGCGCCTTGTAGATGTCGCGGCTCGGCAGCGTCAACACCTTCGACTTCGTCCGCCGCTCAGGCACGAAGCCGCCCAACGTCCGTCGCCGGTCGAGCATGTAGCGGATCTCGGGCGCATCCGGGCCGGGATGGTAATACGGTGGCAGGTAAGGATTCTTTTCGAGTTCCTCGTCGCTGATCGGGATGCGAATGGCGTCGCGGAACTGCCTGAGGTCTTCCAGCGCAAGCTTTTTCATCTGATGGGTGGCGTTGCGGCCCTGGAAGTGGGCGCCCAGTGAATAGCCCTTGATGGTCTTGGCCAGGATGACCGTCGGCTGGCCCTTGTGCTCGGTGGCGGCGCGGTAGGCGGCGTACACCTTGCGGTAGTCGTGTCCGCCGCGCTTCAGATTCCAGATGTCGGTGTCGGACATGTCTTTCACGAGCGACTTGGTGCGCGGGTCGCGGCCGAAGAAGTGGTCGCGCACGTAGCTGCCGTCGTTGGCCTTGTAGGTCTGGTAGTCACCGTCGGGTGTGGTGTTCATCAGGTTCACCAGTGCGCCGTCGCGGTCGGCGTGCAGCAGGGCATCCCACTCACGGCCCCACACCACCTTGATGACGTTCCAGCCGGCGCCGCGGAAGAACGACTCCAACTCCTGGATGATCTTGCCGTTGCCGCGCACGGGGCCGTCGAGGCGCTGCAGGTTGCAGTTGACGACGAACGTCAGGTTGTCCAGTGCCTCGTTGGCCGCGACCTGGATGAGGCCGCGGCTTTCCGGCTCGTCCATCTCGCCGTCACCGAGGAACGCCCATACGTGCTGGTCTGAGGTGTCCTTGAGGCCCCTGTCGTGCAGGTAGTGGTTGAACCTGGCCTGGAAGATCGCGTTCATCGGGCCGAGGCCCATCGACACCGTCGGGAACTCCCAGAAGTCGGGCATCAGCCGCGGATGCGGATACGAAGGGATGCCGCCGCCGGGGTGGCTGTGCTCCTGCCGGAAGCCATCGAGCTGGTCGGCGGTTAGCCGGCCCTCAAGAAACGCGCGCGCGTAGATGCCAGGCGACCCGTGGCCCTGAATGTAGACCTGGTCACCGCCACCGGGGTGGGACTTGCCGCGGAAGAAGTGGTTGAAGCCGACCTCGTAAAGCGCCGCCGAGGATGCATAGGTCGAAATATGGCCGCCCACACCGACTCCCGGCCGCTGGGCGCGGTGCACCATGATCGCGGCGTTCCACCGGATCCATGCGCGATAACGACGCTCGATCTCCTCGTCGCCGGGAAACCACGGCTCCAGCTCGGTCGGGATGGTGTTGACGTAGTCGGTCGATGTGAGCGACGGAATGGCCACTCGTTGTTCGCCGGCACGCTCCAGCAGCCGCAACATCAGGTAGCGCGCCCGCGCGGGGCCCTGCCGTTCCAGCAACTGGTCGAAGGACTCCAGCCACTCGGTGGTCTCGTCGGGATCGATATCGGGCAGATAGGAGGCAACGCCGTCGCGGATCACGCGTACCCGGTCGGGTTCGGCTGCGGTGCCGGAGTTTTGGGCCAGGTCCTGGCGCGCGAACTCGGTGGTCAACTTCCACTCCTAGGTCGGAGGTTCAGGTCTGTGACAACCTCTATCGTCCCCCCATCGTGCCCCACATGCACCGCCGGTGGTGGCTACTGGAATGAACCGCCGACGGGCCTTTCAAACCGGTAACGTCTGCAGACTGTGCGGATGGGAGGGCTGACCAGGTCACCGCGGCTGCGGATCGGCGCACTGGTGGTCGGAAGCCTGGCCGGTCTCGCCATGATCGTCGTCGGATGCACCTCCGTCACCGACGGCTCGCCGAAGGTCAACGGCGCCGAGGCGCCGGTCTACAAGGCGTCGGTTTCGGCATCGGCGGAGGAGTCGGCCGCCTCGTCGAGTTCCAAGGAGTCAGAACGTCGGGAGTCGTTGGCCACCGAGGCGGTCCACACCGCGTGTGAAGCGCTGAGCTCCAGCAGCGTGGACTCGATCGCCGCGGTCAACGACTACGTGAAGGCCTTCAACGCGACCGCGCCCGATGCTCCTGCCAAGGCGGGCCCGGCCATCGACTCGCTGAACCACAGCGCCGACCTCGTCGCTCAGAGCGTCAGCGACCCGCTGTCGCCCGAGCTGCGCGATGCGCTGAATGCCTGGGTCGATGCTGCTCGGGGCGTGGCCAACGCCATCGCAGGCAACTACGCGCCCTCCGATTTCAACGCCGCGGTGGCGAAGTTGAACGACGTCAAGACGACGGCGCTGGACCTCTGCGACGCGGCATATCGATGAACCTTTCCAGCGCCGGGCGTCGCCAAGTGCGGGTGTCGTGCGACGATAGGACGATCAGACGAGCAGTTGAAGGAGGACCGACGGTGGTCGCGGCGGCAGACGCCCCGAACTACGCCCAACGGCTGGGCATCCAAAAAGATCAGGTTGTGCAGGAACTGGGCTGGGACGACGACGTCGACGACGACATCCGGGCCGATATCGAGGACGCTTGCGGCGGCGAGCTGCTCGACGACGACGTCGACGAGGTCATCGATGTGGTGCTGCTGTGGTGGCGCGACGACGATGGCGACCTCGTCGACCGGTTGATGGACGCGATCACGCCGCTGGCCGATGACGGCGTGATCTGGGTGCTCACCCCGAAGACGGGCAAGCCAGGACACGTCATGCCTGCGGAGATCGCGGAGTCGGCGCCGACGGCGGGGTTGATGCAGACCTCGTCGGCCAACCTCGGCGACTGGAGCGCCAGCAGGCTGGTTCAGCCGAAGTCGAAGGCCGCGGGGCGGCACTGATGCTGGAGGCTGGAACAGAGGCCCCCGACTTCACGCTCAAGGACCAGAACGGGCAACCCGTCGGCCTCAGCGACTTCCGAGGCGCCAAAAACGTGCTTCTGGTGTTCTTTCCGCTCGCGTTCACCGGCATCTGCCAGGGCGAGCTGGACGAGATCCGCGACAATCTGCCGAAGTACGAGAACGACGACACCGTCACGTTAGCCATCTCGGTGGGACCGCCACCGACACACAAGGTTTGGGCCACCCAGAGCGGATTCACGTTTCCTGTGCTTGCCGATTTCTGGCCGCATGGGGCGGTGGCGCAGTCCTACGGGGTGTTCAACGAAGACGCGGGCATCGCGAACCGGGGCACGTTCGTCATCGATCGCTCGGGGATCATCCAGTTCTCCGAGATGAAGCACCCCGGCGAGGCGCGCGATCAGGCGCTGTGGACCGACGCGTTGACGGCGCTCAAGTCGTAGCGCCTCGGCCTCCGTGGGGCCCGCGAGTGTGTGGTTTCATACGGGACACGCCGCAGAGGCGTACGAATCCGCACAGTCGGTGGATTTCTCAGGACGATAAGTAAGCCGGTAACCTGCACCGGCACGGGCGCGTAGCTCAGTGGTAGAGCTCTGGTTTTACACACCAGCGGTCGGCGGTTCGATACCGTCCGCGCCCACTTCGAATGCACTTGGTGTCGTGCAGTCGTTATCCCGCGGGTGGTGCGAAGAACTCCAGCGCGATGCCGTCCGGGTCACGGAAGCTCAGTCCCGAGCCGTAGTGGGCGTCCACGATGCCGCCGTGCTCGACGCCGAGCTCGTTCAGCTTCTCCACCCACGTTTCCAGCTCCGAGCGATCCGCACAGCCGAAGCTGACGTGGTCGAGACCGACCCGGAACTCGGTGAACCGCCCGCCTTCCAACGGCCGGTCGTGCTGGTGGATACCGAACAGCGTGCCGTCCTCGAACGCCCAGACCGCGTGCCGGAAGCCGGCGTCGGTGTGCTCGTCGAGCACCGGGGCGGTGCCGAACAGCGCTTGATACCAAGGAAGGCTTGCGTCGACATCACGGACGGTGACCGCGACGTGGTTGAGTACCGCCATTGGTTCCTCACTCACTCTCGAGTTGATCGATTGCTACTTGCACGAGCCCCGCACCCGGCGAGTTCACGAGTGTGGCCTAGACCACACGTCTTCCCCGGCGCGCGCGGGCACGCATGTCCCACAGATACATTCGATAGCCCAATATCCACACGTCACGCGGAACGACACGGTCGGCGACCCGCAGCGCCGCCAACAGCCACTCGAACCGGCGCTCCTGCGTCGGCGACCATGACATCTTCATGAGCGCACGGAACTCGGGCGGAAGAAATCCCTTGGTGGCGAAGAGATTGAAGCGGCCGGCCAACATCCGCAGCGGGGCAGGCAGGAACGCCATCGCCGCTACGCCGTGCAGGTGCTCCCGCACGGGCGGGTCGATGCTCAGCTCGTCCAGCGTCCGTTTCCAGAACTCGTCGAACGCGATGCGGTCGGCGGGCCACATCTCCTCGCGGACCTGCAGCGTGGTGCCCAGCTTGCTGGCGTCCCGGTAGATGGCGTCGGCGGACTCGTCGTCGAGCGGCCCGTAGAGGAACTCGTGCTGGTCGATGAAGTACCGGTACAGGCAGGCCGCCACCCACAGCTGCAGTCGTGGGTCGAATGCGTTGTAGGACAACGGGCTTGTCTTCTTCGAACGCACCAGCGCATGGACCTTGTCGACCTCGTCGCGGATCAGCGCGCGATCGGCGTCCGTCCCGAGGGTGGCGGCGGCGAGGTAGGTGCCGGTGGTGCGGGCCCGCTTGAACGGATGCTTGTAGACGTTGCCGCTGTCCACCGGGCTTTCCAGCACGCCATAGCCGACACCGGGCAGCGACAACTGCATGATGACGTTGGCCGCGGGAGCCAGCATCGCCGCAGGGTTGATCAGATCGACCACGCGGGTCGGCCGCCGCGGTGGGCCCAGCCTCATCATTGGAGTACATCACTTTGTGAGACGCTCGCTGCGTGTTTGCGTCGATGTGTCTGGGCCGGGCGACCGGTGTCGCGGCCGGCTACCTGGCCGATCTGGCGCTCGGCGATCCCCGGCGCGGACACCCGGTTGCGCTGTTCGGCCGGGGTGCCGGCGCCCTGGAGAGGCTCAGCTACGCCGACGATCGGTGGGCCGGCGCCTTCCACACGGGCGCGCTGCTCGGTGCGTTGGCGATTGTCGGTGTCGCGGGGGAGCGGGTTGCCGCAAGGCGCGGGGCGGCATGGGTCGCCGCTCTCACCGGCGCGACCACCTTCGTGGCGCTGGGCGGCACGTCGCTGACGCGCACCGGTGCCCGGATGGCCGACCTGCTGACACATGGTGACATCGATGCCGCCCGCCGTCTGCTGCCGTCGCTGTGCGGACGCGACCCTGCGGTGCTCGATGCCGACGGCCTGACGCGCGCGGCCCTCGAGTCGGTCGCCGAGAACACATCCGATGCGCAGGTGGCGCCGCTGCTGTGGGCCGTGATCGGCGGCGTGCCCGCGCTGCTCGTATATCGCGGCGCCAACACCCTCGATGCGATGATCGGGTATCGCTCACCGCGGTATCAGCGGTTCGGTTGGGCCGCAGCGCGGTTCGATGACGCACTGAATTTCGTCGCCGCCCGCGTCACGGGTGTGCTGGTGGCCATCTGCGCGCCCGCGGTGGGTGGGTCGCCTGCGGACGCGTTGAAGGCGTGGCGGCGTGACGCCGTCCGACACCCGAGCCCCAACGCGGGTGTTGTCGAGGCGTCGTTCGCGGGTGCGCTGGGTGTCCGGCTCGGCGGGCCGACGCAGTACGCGCACGAGTTGGAGATCCGGCCCACCCTCGGCGACGGACATGCGCCGCGGATCTCCGATCTCGTTCGGGCCGTGCGACTGTCACGGATCGTTCAGCTCGTGGGCGCGGTGTCGGCCACGGCGGCGGTCAGCGCCGCTTGCCGTAGCGGTCGGCGAGTTTCTCCTCGGTGGTGAGCGGTGCCGTGGCCGGCCGACTCTCCGCGGCGGCCTTGTCGCGTCGGCGGGCCCGGATCTCCGACACGATGAAGTAGCCCAACCCGAGCGGCGCCAGGATGCCGAACGCGATCCACTGGATGCCGTAGGACAGGAAGGGGCCCGCGTCAAGGTGCGGCAGGGCGACCACGCCGAGGCCGCCCGGCTGGTTGTCGACAAGCTGCAGATAGGCCGCGGTAAGGGGAACGTCGAGCAGCGCGGAGACCTGTGGGGTGTTGATCGCGTACACCTGCTGCGCGCCGTCCTGACGGAACGGGGCCTTGCCCTCGGGTGATGGCTCGGAGTCCCGCAGCCTCGCGACGATCGTCACGGTTCCGGTCGGCGCGGGCTCGATGGGCGGCACTTTGGACCCCTGCTCGGGTTTCACGTAGCCGCGGTCGACCAATACCGTCGGGCCGCCGTCGACGGCGAACGGCACCAGCACCTCGAACGCGGGGTCGCCCTCGATCACCCGAAGGCGCGCCAGCACCTGCCGGTCGGGTAGATAGTGCCCGGTGGCCGTGACGCGCTGCCACTGCTCGTCGGGTGCCGACGAGTCCTGTTGTGGCAGAACGCTTGTCAGCGGAACAGGGTCGGCCTTCAGCGACCGCGAGATCTGCGCGTTCTCCCGGGAGGTCGTGGTGTTCTTGCCGAGCTGCCATGGCGCGAGGACGGTGAAGCACAGATAGGCGAATGCGATCACCACGACGAACAATGCGAGCCAGCCCGGCCTGAGCAAGAAGGACCATCGCGTGGTCCAATTTCGCCTCTTCGCTTCGCTCATCGGAGCTGCTCGTCCACCCAGTCGTGCAGGCCCGGCAGCGAGGCCTCGATGACGGTGAAGACGTCCACGAAGTCGTCGTGTGTGCCGTAGTACGGGTCCTCGACGTCGAGCGCGTGAGCACCCGACCTGGGGTCGAACGACCTCAGCATCCGCAGCCGCGTCGGCGGCACACCCATGTCGCGCAGGATCCGCTCGTGGTTCCGCCCCAACGCCACCACCAGGTCGGCCGACAGGTGGTCCTCGTTGATGCGCCGTGCCCGGTGTTCCGTGGGGTAGCCGTGTGCGCGCAGCACGCGGTTGGCGCGATTGTCGGCACCTTCGCCCGCGTGCCAGTCGCCCGTGCCCGCACTGGTCACCCGCACCTCGGCGGTGAGGCCGCGTTCGCTGATCTGGTGGGCGAACATCTTCTCCGCCATCGGCGAGCGACAGATGTTGCCAGAGCAGATGAAGGTGACGTGCAGGGGCTCAGACGCCGGAGCCGCTCCGGCGGCGACATCAGACACCGAGCACCTCGCGCAGGTCGTCGACGGTCGCCACGTGCGCCGAAGCGGCGACTACCTCGGGTTCGGCGAAGTCGGCTTGCCCATATCCCCAACCCACCACGACGGTGTCGATGCCGTGCGCCGCTGCGCCTTCGACGTCGTGGGCGCGGTCGCCGACCATCACGACGCGTTCGGGCAGCGGTTCGAGCTGGGCCAATGCATGCGCCATTACGTCGGCCTTGGTGGCCCGCACGCCGTCCAGGCTGGCGCCTGCGATGACATCGAAATGCTCGTCGAGGCCGAAATGCTCGAGGATCCGCTGCGCCGTGGGCTCCGCCTTCGACGTGGCTATCGCCAGCCGCACCCCGGCCGCCCGCAGGTCGGTGAGCAGCTGCGGGATGCCGTCGAACAGCCTGTTCATCGCCCAGCCGCGGGTCGAGTAGTCGGCGCGGTAGGCGGCGATCGCGGCGGCGGTGTCCTCGAGGCCCATGGCTTGGAGCGTGTGATGCATCGGCGGCCCGACGATGCGGCTGGTCAGGTCGCCGTCGGGAACGTCGGCGCCGATCTCGGCGAGGGCGTGGCGGAAGCTGGACACGATGCCCTGCGCCGAGTCGGTCAGGGTGCCGTCGAGGTCGAAGATCACCAGCTGTGGCCGGATCGCCGCGGCGGTGTCGTCCAGGGTCGTCACGCATCCATTGTCTCCGACGGCGCATTAGTGTCGTGATGTGGCAAGTCCAAAGCTGGTCGACGTCATCGACGTGCTCGAGGCGGCCTACCCGCCCGCGCTGGCCCAGGACTGGGATTCTGTCGGTCTGGTCTGCGGCGATCCGGACGACGACGTCGACTCGGTGACGATCGCGGTCGACGCCACCGCTGCCGTCGTCGACGAGGTGCCCGATCGCGGGCTGCTGCTGGCGCACCACCCCCTGCTGCTGCGCGGCGTCGACTCCGTCGCCGCGAACACCGCCAAAGGGAATTTGCTGCACCGGATGATTCGCAGCGGACGGGCGTTGTTCACCGCCCACACCAATGCCGACTCCGCATCGCCCGGCGTGTCCGATGCGCTCGCCGACGCGCTGGGGCTGACGGTGGAAGAGGTGCTCGCACCGGCGGTGGGCGGACCCGACAACGACAAGTGGGTGGTCTACGTCCCCGCCGGAAAGGCCGATTCGGTCCGCGAGGCGATGTTCGGCGCGGGTGCCGGACACATCGGCGACTACTCGCACTGCAGCTGGGGCGTCACCGGAACCGGGCAGTTCCTTCCCCACGAGGGCGCGTCGCCGACGATCGGCAGCGTCGGGTCCGTCGAACAGGTGGCAGAAGACCGCGTGGAGATGGTCGCTCCCGCACGGCTTCGCGGTCATGTGCTGGCGGCGATGCGGACCGCGCACCCCTACGAGGAGCCCGCCTTCGACATCTTCGCGATGGCATCGGTCCCCGCGGATGTCGGACTCGGTCGAGTCGGAGCGCTGCCGACGCCACAGACGTTGGCGGCGTTCGTTTCTCGTGTGCACGACGCGCTACCCGGCACGTCGTGGGGGATACGCGCGTCGGGCGAGGACGACGCGGAGGTGTCGCGGGTGGCGGTGTGCGGTGGCGCCGGGGATTCGCTGCTCGACGTTGTCGCGGGTGCCGGGGTCGACGCCTACGTGACCGCCGACCTGCGACACCATCCCGCAGACGAGCATCGGCGCCGCTCCGACGTGGCACTGATCGACGTCGCACACTGGGCCAGCGAGTACCCGTGGTGCAATCAGGCGGCCGGCCTGCTGCGTGACCACTTCGGTGACGCGCTACCGGTGCGGGTGTCCGCCATCCGCACAGATCCATGGAACATCGAGAGAAACGGTTTATGAAAGCTGAAGTCATCCAACAACGCTCGCTGCTCGAGCTGGCAGACCTCGACGCCGAGCTGAGCCGGCTCGAACACCGGTCCAGCCATCTGCCCGAACAGCAGCGCTTCGAGCAGGCCCAGGCCGACCACCGTGACGCCAACGACAGGCTCGCGTCGCTGCAGCTCGCGCTCGAGGACTTGGATGCACAGGTTGCGAAGTTCGAGTCCGAGATCGAAGCGGTGCGCGACCGTGAGGACAGGGACCGAAAGATGCTCGACGGCGGCGCCATCAACGCCAAGCAGCTCGCCGACCTGCAGCACGAACTCGAGACGTTGGAACGCCGCCAGTCCAGCCTGGAGGACTCGCTGCTCGAGGTGATGGAGCGCCGCGAGGAGCTGCAGGCTCAGCAGACGGACGAGCTCACCAAGATCGATGCGTTGGAAAGCGAACTGGCAGAAGTGCAGCGGGGACGCGACGACGCGCTGACGGCGATCGACCAGGATCGACACCAACGTGTCTCACGGCGCGACGAATTGACCGCCGGGCTCGACCCCGCTCTGGTGTCGCTGTACGAACGGCAGCGCGCAGGCGGCGGCGCAGGTGCCGCCCGGCTGCAGGGTCGCCGATGCGGAGCATGCCGGATCGAGATCGACCGCGGCGGGCTCGCCCGCATCGCCGCCTCCGCCGACGACGAGGTGCTGCGTTGTCCCGAGTGCGGCGCAATCCTGTTGCGGGTCTCCGGTGGCGACCAGTGAAGGTGATCGTCGAAGCCGACGGCGGGTCCCGCGGAAACCCGGGCCCCGCGGGATACGGCTCGGTGGTCTGGACGTCCGACCGTGCAAACGTGCTGGCCGAAAGCAAGCAGGCGATCGGGCATGCCACCAACAACATCGCCGAGTACCGCGGTCTGATCGCCGGTCTCGAGGAGGCCGCCAAGGTCGGTGCCACCGAGGTCGACGTGCGGATGGACTCCAAGCTGGTGGTCGAGCAGATGGCCGGCCGCTGGCAGGTCAAACACCCCGACCTGAAAGAGCTGTTCAAGCAGGCGAAGGCCGTCGCCACGACGTTCGAGCGCATCACCTATGCGTGGATCCCGCGGGCCGAGAACTCCCATGCCGACCGGCTGGCCAACGAGGCGATGGACGCGGCGGCCGAACTGGAGAAGTCCGAAACGGGCGAGTCCAAGCAGGCCGTCACACCTACGGAGACACCGGTGTCGCCCGCAGGCTGGACCGGTGCGCGCGGCGCTCCCACCCGATTCCTGCTTCTGCGGCACGGGCAGACCGAATTATCCACGCAGCGAAGGTATTCCGGTCGCGGAAACCCGGCACTGACCGAGGTCGGCCAGCGTCAGGCCGAGGCCGCCGCGCAGCATCTCGGGCAGCGGGGTGGCATCGCCGCGGTCATCACGTCGCCGCTGCAGCGGGCCTATGACACGGCGGCGAAGGCGGCCAAGGCGCTGAGCCTCGACGTCACCGTCGACGACGACCTGATCGAAACGGATTTCGGCACGTGGGAGGGCCTCACCTTCTCCGAGGCCGCCGAACGGGACCCGAAGCTGCACCGAAACTGGTTGCGCGACACCAGCATCACCCCGCCGGACGGCGAGAGCTTCGACAGCGTCGCGGAGCGGGTTCAGCGCGTTCGAGGTCGATTGATCGCCGAATTCGCTGGCGAAACGGTGCTCGTGGTGTCGCACGTGACGCCGATCAAGACGCTGCTGCGGCTGGCGCTGGATGCCGGACCGGGAATCCTCTATCGGTTGCACCTGGATCTCGCATCGCTGTCCATCGCCGAGTTCTACCCCGACGGGGCGTCGTCAGTGCGATTGGTGAACGAGACGTCGTATCTGTAGTCACTCGTGCAGATGCAGGCGTTCGCCGTGCATGCCGAAGATCATGATCGCCTCCACCGGCCCGTCCGCGGCGCCGAACCAGTGCGGCGTCCATGTGCTGAATTCGACGGCTTCGCCCGGTTCGATGACGAAGTCGCGCTCACCGAGGAAGAGTCGCATTCGGCCGGCGAGCACATACGTCCAATCCTGGCCTTCGTGAACGGGTAACTCGGCGGGTGGCTTTCGGCGTTTGGCGGCGATCCGGATCTTGAAGGCGTGCAGGCCGCCCGCGGCGGCCTGGCGGGTGAGCGGCCAGTACGTGATGTCGTTGTGCGTGTGCGAACTGCCCCGCACTCGCGGATCGGGCGCCTCGGGTGCGCGCAGCAGTTCGTCGGTGCTGACCGACAGCGCCTCGGCGAGCCGGGGGAGATGGTCGAGGGCGAGGCGCCGCTTACCCGACTCGAGCCGGCTGAGGGTGGACACGTCGATGCGCGCGCTGCCGGCGACATCCTCGAGCGTCAGGCCACGCTGAACACGGAGTTCGCGCAGCCGCCGTCGAACCCGCAGGTCGACATCGTCCTCGATCATGGCTTTTGCCTGCATGGCAAATTACATTGGCAGATCGTGCAGCGCGCGGCAAGCTGGCGGCATGAACGAAACGCAGGCGCACTGGGACGAGCACTACGGGCAACGCGATCAGGTGTGGAGCGGACGGGTCAACGTCCAATTCGCCGACGTGGTGGCCGATCTGCCGCCGGGGCGCGCGCTCGATCTCGGTTGCGGCGAGGGTGCCGACGCGGTGTGGCTCGCCGAGCGGGGCTGGAATGTCGTCGCGGTCGACGTCTCCGAGACCGCGTTGGGTCGCGCCAGGGAGGCCGCGAGCTCGCGTGGTGTCAGCGACCGCATCGAGTTCGTCCAGCTCGACCTGTCCGACGGCTTTCCCGACGGCATATTCGACCTCGTCTCATCGCAGTTCCTGCATTCCACCATCCGGTTGGACCGGACGACGATCCTCGCCAAGGCCGCTCGCGCTATTCGCCCGGGTGGACTGCTGGTCATCGTCGACCACGGCTCGGCCCCGCCGTGGGTGTCGAAGCTGGATCATCACCACGAATTCCCCAGCGCCGAAGACGTCGTCGCCGAACTGGACCTGAGCGCCGACGAATTCGAACGTGTTCGGGTCGAGGCCGTCGAGAGGCAGGCCGTCGGCCCCGAGGGGCAGGAGCGCCCGTGGATGGACAACGTCATCGTTCTGCGTCGGAAAGCGTCCTAGTTTTCGCCCTCCAGGCGCGGTAGCGCTCCGGCATGCACCCGGCGCACGGGCGGTAGCCCGCCGCGACGGCATCGGCCTCGTCGGCGAAGAACACGCGGTATTTGACGTATCCACCCTTGGCGATTGCGCGTAGTGCCGACGGGCAGTCCAGCCGACCGTAGATCCGAGTGCCACGGTGGCCGCCGATGGTGCCCCTGACACTCATGCGGCATCGTGGAAGACGAGGCCGAGCGTGAAACGTTCGCCGGATCGAACCGCCGAAACACCGTGTCGGACAGGAGCGGCCGACCAGCCGCGGGCCGACTCCACCGGCCGCTCGCGCGTGGTGAAGACGAAGCCGTGACCATGGGGGAGCAGCGTGGCGGTACCGCGCGACTGCGCGCGGGGCCGCTGCTCGAGCAACAGGAACTCGCCGCCGGTGTGGTCGACGCCGGGCTCGGACAGGTTGATCACGACCTGCAGCGGAAACACCAAGTCGCCGTAGAGGTCTCGGTGCAACGCATTCCAGTCGCCCGGCCCGTACTTGAGCAGGATCGCCGTCGACTTCTTTTGTCCTGCGGCATGGCACATGTCGAGCCAGTCGTCGAGGTCGTCCGGCCAGGGCGTGGAGCGACCGAGCCTGGCCCACCAGTCCCGGGCGATCATAAGCAGTCGCGGGTACAGGGCATGCTTGAGCTCGTCGATCGGCTGCGGATAGGGCCGCTGGAAGTAGCGGTATTCGCCTTGGCCGAACCGGTACCGGCTCATCTCGATCGTGGCGCGGAACAGTCCGTCGTCGCGATAGAGCCCGCGAAGTTCGGCCGCCTCTGCCCTGGTCACCAGCTGGGGCAGAAGTGCACCGCCGAAGTCGTTGATCTCGGCGGTGACGGCATCCCAGTCCGCGGTGTCGACTCGCTTCTGCCAAGTCGTCGTAGCCATCAGAACAACCGCGCCGCCCGGAGTTCGGCCGGCTCCTCGAGGTCGAGCAGGAACTTCTTGCGTTCGAGGCCGCCCGCGTATCCGGTCAGCTTCCCGCTCTTTCCGACAACGCGATGACAGGGCACGACGATCGACAGCGGATTGCGGCCGACGGCCGCGCCGACCTCCTGGGCGGTCGTTCCGTCGGCCAGTTCCTCGGCGATCTCGCCGTAGGTGACGGTTTCGCCGTAGGGGATGGTCGTCAGCCGGTCCCAGATTCGTCGTTGCAGGTCGTCGCCGCGCGCCTTGGTCGTCAGGTCGAAGTACGTACGGTCGCCGGCCAGGAAGCTCGTCGAGCTGGGCGTGCGCCTCGGCGAACATGTCGTCCGACTGGGCGTCGACGCGCGTCCCGAAGGTGTCGGTTGACGGGCGGTACCAGTGATGGCGGAAATACAGGCCGATGAGCGCGGCGCCGTCGGCGACCAGCGTCAGGTCGCCCAGTGGGCTGTCGATGACAGCGTGTCGAGTGTTCATCGTCGTCCTCCTTGATCCATCTTGTAGACGACGGACGGTGGCGGGGCGTGAGATTTGTCGGAGCCTCTCCGGAGTGATCCACGCACCAAGGAGCAGCGGCGCGCCGATGCGTTCGGTCCTACGTTCCCTTTCCCACCCTGATGCACGCGTAAAGTTGTGCTCCACCGGACGGACTAGAGGGGCTGGCAGGTGAGCAATCCGGACGGCCTGCGTGAACAGAACGACTCGGTTGTAGCGGTCGACGTCGTGTTGGAGCCCGACGAGACCATGACGGTGCGAGCGCGTGGGGTGAACGCTCGACTGCTCGCCGTCTATCCCGAGGGTTTCGCGCTCGATGCCGATCACCAGCCGCACGTCACAATCCTGCAGCGGTTTGTCCGCGCCGCCAATCTCAACGACCTCTACGCGGCAGCCAACAATGTCTTTGCCTCCGAAGATCCGACCGCCTGGACCTTGACGGCTTCAAAGGCGTATTACATCCCCTCGCCGCCGATCGGCCTTGCGGGCATCGTCGTCGAACCCACCGACGAACTACTCAGACTGCAGCAGAATCTGATCGACGCGATAAGGCCCTATACCGTTCCGACTGGAACCGTCGACGGATTCGCGAGCACGCAGCAAGGTCGCGACATTCAAGAGTTCTTGGTGCAGTACGTCGCCACTTTCGTGCCCGCCGCGTCGGGCGAAAACTTCAATCCGCACGTCACTACGGGAGCAGGTCCGCAGACCTACCTGGACGAGATGATGGCCGAGCCCTTTGAAGCGTTCACCTTCTCACCGGTCGGAGCCTCGGTATACCAACTGGGCACGTTTGGCACCGCGCAAAATAAGCTCGCGGCGCTGACCTTGAAACCCTCAGAGTCCTCCACATAGCGACTGAACAGTCCGAATTGTTCTTCTGCAATTCGATGCCCACCTGATCAAGACGTTTCGACCCGGCCGACCCGCGCTCACGACCGCGCGCGTAGGAGTGCCCATGCCGCTGCCGGGCGATTTAACAGGCGACGCTAGTCGTCTTCACCTTGGTCGTCACCGTTTCCCCAACCGTCGTCCCACCCACCGTTCCAGTGCGGGCCCCAGTCGACCCATCCGGGCCCGTTGATGCATGCGGATGCGTACCCCCAAGGGCCGCTGACGCAGACACCACCGGGATCTGCTGACGCCTGCCCCGCACCCGCGACCGCGAACACCACCGGCACCGCCATCGCGCCCAATCCCGCCACCGTCCTTTTGAGGATTCCACGCCAGGTCATAACTGTGCCTCCAATCCTTGCCACCTGCTCAAGACGTTCTACGCCAGGCTTCGGCTGGAACGACCGGCAACTGCCCGGTGGCTCAATACCCCGGGTACCCCGGATATCCCGGAGGCGGAGGGCACGGATACCCCGGATAGCACGGCGGTGGCGGCGGAGGAGGAGGCGGAGGTGGAGGTATGAAATACCACCAGGGCGGTATCCAATCTCCGATATCTACCCAATCCACCCCGCCGCCCCAATTTGGTCCCCCGCCGCCCCAATTTGGTCCCCAATCTGCGTGTCCGGGCCCCGGTATCCACGGGATGTCTGGCCCATGGGGTCTGGCGTCGGCCACACCTGCGCCCAGTCCCAGAGCGGTGAAGCCGACCATCCCAGTGGTCGCGGCTACGGCGACAATTTTTTTGAGATTCATTCTGCACCCCTGGTGCAATCACTTACCTCCGCGATGCTCCTCTTCACCCACTCGCAGTACAAGAGGAGATGGTCACCGGGCGGCGAGGACGGAACGTGCGCACCGCCAGCGCATCGGACAATCCGCTGTCGCTGACAGCCTGCCCACGCCAACTCATCGTCGAACAAGAACAAAAACACGCGCCTGGGAAGTCGCCAACTACAAGCCGCCGCCGTTGTGATCCGGGTTCCATGGTGTGAGCCGCGGTGTCCATGCGGGCACGTTGCGGCGGTACTCCTCGTACTGCTCGCCGTACGTGCGTACGAGGGTGGGTTCCTCGTACCACCGGACGAACGATGCCGTGACGATCCATCCGATCACCGCGTAGACGACGAGCCAGATGCTGTCGAAAAGCAGTGCCTGGCCGAGGATTGCGGTCAGCAGGCCGACGTACATCGGGTTGCGGACGAATCGGTTGAAACCGGTGACGACCAGATGCTCGGTCGGAGCGATCGGCATCGGTGTTCCGCCGGCCCTGACGAACTGGATGAAGGCGTGCACCGGCGGGACAAGGCCGAGCACGATGAATACCACCCCCAGGACGACCCGGAGCGGCGGGCTGGACCCCGGGATCTCCCAATGGGTGATCAACCAGGGGCCCAGCCCGACGAATGTTCCCGGTGCGGCGACGAAGAAGACCGCTGAGCCGACCGCGGCGGTGGAGGTTCGCACCGCCTAAGTATTGGGCCAGCCCTGTGCGAGTTGGGTGAGACGCACGCTGTTTCCCGATGGGTCGCGGAAACCCGAGTCGATGCCGTACGGCATCTGGTTCGGCGGCTCGTTGAACTCGACGCCGCGTTCGGTCATCTCCCGATAGGACTTGTCGATGTCGTCGGTGACCAGAAACACGGTGCCCGCGAATCCCTTCGCGGTCAGCTCGAGCACCTGCTTGCGGGTGGCGTCGTCCATCACCGGCTCGCCGGGCACGGCCATCAACACCAGGTTGACGTCGTCCTGCCCCGGCGGCCCCACGGTCAACCAGCGAAAGTTGCCCATCTCCTCGGGGAATGACACATCTTCTCGCACCTCCATGCCGACCTTCTCGGTCCAGAACTTCAGCGCGACTTCTTGATCGTGGACCCACAGGTGGGCACTGCCGATTCTCATCATGGTTCCGACGCTACGGTCGGCCGTCGCGGCTCGTCTTCTCCCCTTGTGCTGTCTTGACCCGGCTATCGGGGAGCGGCCGGGTGTCGCGGGCGAGGATGCAGCTCGGCACCCGCGCGTACATCACCGCGGGCGGCATGCTGGCCCGGTAGGCGGCCGGCGGTTGACCGTAGACCCGGGCGAAGCTCGTCGTGAACGACCCGACGCTCTGCAAGCCGACCATCACGCAGATGTCGGCCACCGACCGGTCGGTGTACCGCAGCAGGGCTGCGGCCCGCTCCAACCGCCGAGTCTGCAGATAGGACCGCGGCGACTCGCCGAACGTGCGGGTGAACATTCGGCTGAAGTGGGCTCGCGACAGGCCCGCGGCGGCCGCCAGATCGTCGACGGTGATCGGTTCGGCGTAGCGCGAATCGACCACATCTTTGGCCCGCTGCAGGTAGCGGGCCGGAGGCACCTGGGCCATCGGAATATTATGTACGGGCGAACGAGTTGGCCGGGCGGCCGCGGAGCGCCGCGAGGTTTCCCCGGCAATTCGAGGAAAGTCCGGACTTCACAGAGCAGGGTGATTGCTAACGGCAATCCGAGGTGACTCGCGGGACAGTGCCACAGAAAACAGACCGCCCCCGCATGGGGGTAAGGGTGAAACGGTGCGGTAAGAGCGCACCAGCATCCCGGGTGACCGGGATGGCTAGGCAAACCCCACCCGAAGCAAGGCCAAGAGGCCGCACCTGGTGCGGCTGCGCAGGCGCTCGAGGGTTGCTCGCCCGAGCCTGCGGGTAGGCCGCTCGAGGTACCCGGTGACGGTGTGCCCAGATGGATGGTCGCCGCCTCGTCGCCGTGGTAATTCGCGGCGGTGAGGGACAGAATCCGGCTTAGAGGCCAACTCGTTCGCCCCGCTCGGTTGTCGGTTCTCCCCCTGCCCTGCGGGCGGGGGTGCCCCACGCGCGAGCGCTCGTCAGCGGGCCTTGCGTACCGACTTCTTCAGCTTCGTCAGCGCGCTGCCGAGCTGTTGGCGAGAGTCGCCCGCCAGGTCGTCTTCCTGCGCGTACAACAGGCCGTAGGTGAAGGTGTCCTCGCCAGCCGCATGGGCGACGACGGCCTGCTGGCTCAGGTGTGTGCGGCTGACCACGCTGTCTTGATGGTCACCGAGCAGGCTCTGAATGTCCTTGGCCCGATCGGACACCTTGTTGGCACCGGTCGCGGCCGCGGTGTAGCGAAGCCGCTTGGCGCCCTTGCGAATTCGATGCAGCGCCTCATCGCGGTCCTCGTCGACCGCGCCAGCCGCCCTCTTGGCGGCCTTACGCACACGCTTGTAGGCAGAATCGATAGTGACCGTCGCCTCTTCATCGCCGGCTTCCTTCGTCGGTGGCTCCGCGGCGACCAGCCCGTCAAGCGCGTCGAGCAGGCGGAAGTATCGTTCCGACCGCATCGCGATCAACGACCTCCGCAGGCCGGTCTTGTAGCGCCGCTTGGCGCCGTCCAACAACCGCTTACGGATCGGGCCACGCACCAGGTCTTCAGGTAGGTCGTCGAGGGCGCGTTCGTAGCGCTCCGCCAGCACCTCGGCGTCGCGCGCAACACCAAGCACGCTGGCGAGCTGACGCAGCTCGTCGAGAACCCACGCGTCGTCGGAGATGCCGAACGCGCCCTCCGACGACTGGAGCAGGCTGCGGATCTTGCGCGTGGCCACCCGCATCTGGTGCACCGAGTCGTAGACATCCGCCCGCACCGCGCGGTCCCACTCGACCATCTGGTCGACCTGTTCGGCGACCGCCCGGTGGATGGGGTCGGCCTTCGGCGGCTCCGATGTCTCGCCGTCGCCGTCGCCCGCGGAGGCCAGCACCCGCGCGAGTTTCGACCCATGGCCCGCAGCGGCGGCACCCGCGTCGAGCAGGCGGTTGGCCAGCCGGTCCAGCACCTCGGGCGACCCGGACCCGCCCTCGACCAGTTCCAGCTCCCACTCGCGCCACTTCTGCTCGTCGCCTTCATTGGCCGACGCGATCACCGTGTCGTCGCTGAACTCGGCGATCGGGGAGCCGTCGGGGCCGTAGAGCAAGTCGACGGTCCGGTCGGTCGAGATGCGGGCGACGGGTCCCAGCGGCCGGTCGCGAACGATCGCCAGCACCACGTCCTTCAGAGCGTCGGGCACTGCGCCGTTGACACCGGCGTCCAGTGGCGCCCGCACCTCGGTGCGGGTGTCCGGGCCTGCGGGCAGTTTGAGGTGCCAGCCTTCGTCGGATCCGCCGGTGCGCCTGCGCAGGGTCACACGGTGCGCCGCCAGGTCGTGGCCGGGGGTGTCGAAGTAGACGGCCTCGAGGTGCTGCGACGGCGACCGCTCCACCCTCGTCACCGCCGAAAGCCCCTCGAACGACGGTGAAACCGTGGATTCGACCACGTCGAACTTCCGCTCGACCTCGGTGTGCCGGGACGTCTTCGGACTGCTGGCAGCCATCTCCACCCTCGTCGTGAGTGCCTTGGACAGCCCAGCGTGCCATATGCGGGTGAACAGCTATGAGGCGCTCGGTCGCCATTGCAATCGGTAGTCGGTCGGCCCGAAGAGCCGGTAGGCGAGGGCGTGGGATCCGTTCGGGCCTCCCATGCAGCGAAGCTGTCGAAGAACTTCTGCGACTGCCACCCCACGTTCGAGGACGCGTTCGTAGAAGGTCGTGACGAACTCGCTGGCTTCCTTATCTGGTACCGGCCACATCGGCGCTACCACCGCGGAGGCCCCAGCCGCCAAGAGTTCTGCCACTAATGGAGCAGCGTCGTCGGTCGACAGGAAGACGAAGCTGGACGATACGAGCCCCGCTGCAGCGAGTGATGAGATCTCCGCCGTGCCACGGCCGATCACATGCAAGATATGAAATTCCGCTTCGCCGCGAAGTGCGGGTTCACGCGCGTTGATTCGGGCCCGCGGAGAACATTCGTCGATCGATCCACTTCGGCGATTTCGAGTGCGTCTCCCAGCGCACTCTTGAGCTCCTGCGCGACCTCGAGGCTCCGGCCGCCGTCGACCGAATACTGGGAGCGGAGGAGGATCGGCACTACCGTCCCTGATCCGCCCCTGCGTGCCACCACACGAAGCATGTTTTCTTTGAACGAGTTCCACCTGTCACCGCGCCAACGCTTCTGGCCGATGACCATGATGTCTGGCCTCGCGAACAGGTCCTCGGGATCCTCGACCACCCCCACGGTGATTTCGGGATCGTCTACCGCCTGCGTCAGAAAGGACGCCAGGGAATCTACGCCGCGCCACTCGTTGATCGATCCGAAGACGGCAACCACGACGTGACGCGATTCTGCTGAACGCACGTGAAATCGCTTGCCGGACAGAGTCCTCAGCGTCACCGATCCCGTCATGTCTGCAAGAGTTGTGGCGTCGCCGTCGTCGGCGCGCGCCAAGGTCGTGCGCACGGCGGTGCGTGAGTCGCGCCACGTCACTTCGACTATCCGGGGCCGGGTGTCCGGCAACGATATTCGTCCCGCCTTCTGGTCGTCCGGCGACGTGAATCGAATTCCGTCGGTCGACACGACGACCCCGACTTCGCTCTCGGGCAGGGTTGTAGGAGCGAGGTCTGCGACGAAGTCGGGAAATCGTTCGGCCTCGAGTAATTCGCGAGGTATCACCCGATCAAGGTGCATGGCGACCGCGGTCAGCAGCCGTCGGCCGCCGGCGCTGCGAAGTGCCGACGGCGGGATCCGGCGGCGTGCCTGCGTGAACCATCGCACGACTCCGGTCGCCCGCTCCTGATCAGTTTTCAACGTCGCGAGTGCGCGATCCAAGGCTGCATCGACTGCTTGGCTGTCCCCTTTCAGCGTCGCCCAGATGATCTGCTCCTCCAGTCGGAACATGTCGCTGTGGCGGCTGTGCGCGTCGGCGACGATCGCGCGCGCCCGGTCAACCGCCGGACCATGCTTCGGATCGGAGAGCTGATGTCTCAACACTTCGAGTACGGGTGGGCGAAGTGTCAGAGCGGTCGGAGTCGCGACGTGCGCGAGTCGGCTGGACCACAAATCGGTCTCCAAGCCGGCATCCCACGGTTGGTGCGCAGCGTCGGAGGCTAATGTCGCGCGGGCAAGGCCGCCGACCTCCAGACGTAACCGTCTCAACAGCGGCGGCTCGACAACTGCCGCCACACTGGCCAACCGGGCCAGTGCAACCATGGCCGGCTGACGAGCTTCGAGGTTGTCAACCTCGGCGAGGGTGCGATCGTCAACCACGGCCGCGCCCGACGAGTGACAAATCATCCCACGCGACAATCCGCATGGCTCTGGTGAGATGTTCTGGCCAATCCGGCTTCTGATGCGGCACAAGCGCAACGACATCGGCACCGGCACTCAAAGCAAGATCGGCGAACGCGGTCCAGTCCGCCCGCTCTTGAGCGGACGAACCCAACCCTCGGACGGCACCAAGTGCCGAGATGACCAGAACGGGTGTATCCGAAAGCATCTCGAGTTCGCTGTCGCCGTCCCACCAGACAACTGCCACGTTCGGCGACCCGACGACGTGCTCCACCTCTGCGACAAATCGCTCGACATCGGCAACATACGGTGTCATAGAAGAACCGGCGTCGGCGACGACGACGGCACCTCGCTGTGTCGATCGCTCCTCGAGATGAGGTATCGAGTCGAGCGGTCGCTGTTCCGCGATGAGTTCGACAGCCGCGAATACATCGATGCGTTTGGAGCGACGCGTCCGCTGGACAAGCGCCGCGATCGCGGCACGCATCTGCGTTTCCGCGATAGGAGGTTGGTAGGGCACCACGGGGTCCATCGCAGGTGGCGGGTCCAACGGCGCCGCATCTTCGAACCACACGTCGAACGGTTGTGCGGGGAGCTCGTCAACGATGGTCCTGCGATCCTGCGCGGCCTCGACGGGCGCCTCCACCGAAGAAGAGAACGTCCAGTCCCCAGTCGCAGCCGAGGATGGCGTCGCACTGGGGATCCCACGGGATTGAGCGACGTCTTCGTCCGGTTCGGTTTCGTGAAGCGGCAGCCCCAGTAGTTCGACGAGGTTCGCCAGCTCGGTACTCGAATGCAGCCCAAGCTCGTTGGCAGCGGTGATCGCGTCCCCCCACCCGATGACGCCTCGCTGAGCCACGCTCAATCGCCTTCCAGGTCAATCGATCTGGTCTTACGCAGGGCCGCCTCTTCGATGGCGTCCCATAACGGGCTGCCTTGCTCCGACTCGTTCGGTGGATGTTCGTCGTATGCCACGCAGGCCCTGACGGTGTCGAGATACTCGGCCATGGATGGTCGTCGCCGCCGATCCAGCTCCGCGATCTCGCCCAATTCGATTGTGCGTGCTGCGATGTCGCTGTAGAGGCTGTCGTTTCGCTGCCCGAAGTGCGAAGTGGCCACCCGCGTGTAAAAGTCGGGGTCGTTGTCATCGAGTTCCAATGAAATGCAGCGTCGAAGGAACGCGGGCGGCATGGTCCGCTCTCCGTTGCTGGTGATCACTGTCAGCACGTCGGACTGCGCCTCGATGCGACCGTGCCCGGACACCGTGATGGCGAAATCGCCCAGCGGACCAAGCAAGTCGTTTGGGAGGTCGGGTTCCGCTTTGTCGATCTCGTCCAACAGGACGACGACGCCGTTCTTGGCATTGTCGGGTTCGATGCGTGGATCGCTCGACGTATTCAACTTGGACGCTGAGTCGGGACCGAAGGCCCACCACAACACGCCCGGAACTTGGTAGGCAGCCGGTTCTTTCACTGCCTGCGATTGGGCGTCATTCAACCTGGCGAGAGAGTCGACGCGGACAACCAAATCGTCGAGTTGTGTTCGCGAAGTGATGGTCGTTGTCAAATACGACCAATTCATCTGGCTCGCGACGTCGGCGGCGAGAGTCGATTTGCCCGCACCAGGAACGCCGGTGACCAAGAGTGGCCGACGAGTTGCGATCGCGACGTTGACGGCGAGCACGATGCGCGGATCGTGATAGACGTAGCTCTGCCCGCCTGGTGTCGGGTCGGGTTCGGGCGCGAACTGCGCATCGGTGAAATTCATCCGGTTCCTCCGCTCAACGACAACATCGCATCCTCGTAATCCTCGATGATCCTTATCTCTTCATCTGCCGTAAGCGCCGGTCTGATGGGAAGGACGTTTGGAGGGAATGCACTCGGCACGTCGTCGTGCGAATAGTGAACGATAAATCCGACGCTCGGATACGCCTCGTCCAACTTCAGGATCACGTCGTCGCCGACGGGTCCGGGAACCCAGACGTACACGCCGCGGCTGCGGCGCAGTCCCTCGTCGAGCTGTTCTTGGGTCAGCTCACGAATCCCCGAGCGCTGTTGTCGGCGCCATCTCTCACGCAACTGTGCCTGGAGGTCCTCGAAAGTCCCATAAGTGTTCCCGATTTCCAAACACGGGGGCGGGCGCCGCGATAGGTGTGCCCGCTGTACATATCTCTCGATGAAGAACTGCGGATGCGCCACGCAGATGCTCGCGTGGGCGTATCCGCCACTTGCGCGACGCCGATGCAACATTTCGGATGCTTCGATCGGAAGCACAAGCGGGAAGAGTAAGTCGAGGATTTTGCCGACCTTTTCTGCCGAGAACGACATTCCGAAGCCATCACATGTGTCGCGAACGAGCCGTAGACACAGCGACTGCAGCATCTTCTGAACCAGCGCGAGCCCCGCTAGACAGCGCCGGTCCGACGACAGATAGCGGGCTGCACTCGCGACCTCCGTGGCCAAGTCGTCGATGGATAGGCGGGGTGCTCCTTTCAGCAGCGCCGCAACTCCGTCCGCCAGGCGATCTACGGGGTTGTCCGTGTGCAGCTGTCCCTTGGCGCGAAGGGCTGCGACGACTGCGTCAGCGATTTCATCGACTGTCTTGCCCTGGGCGAATTGGATATCGGGCAGGGCGACCACAGACCAGTCCGACTCGCGCAGTCGGTCTAGAAGGCGCTGTCGCTCACGCGCTGCCTGCTCTGAACTCGCCGCGTCCGCGAATGAGATCGGTACGCAGGCGAACTTCTCGTGGAATGCGTGGCGCAACGACGCAAAGGTGGCCTCGGCAAGCACCCACGGGGATTCGATCGCGGCATGGTCGAGCAATATCGCGGCGCCGTCGCACATGTGCAACATGAACGCGATGCGCTCGCGCCAATCGTTGGCGACCTCGATCTGTTCGTAGTCGACGAGCACCTCGATCTGACCGGGGGCGGCGTTCCTGATCGCCTCCGCAAGATCACGCAGTCGCTTCTTCGCCGGTTCATCCCGCGAACTGTGACTGATAAATAGGCGGTAAACCAACGCACCCCCCCGTGGCTTCAGGCGTACCCATTCCTAGCATAAACGCACGTCACAGGGGGTTATTTGAGCGGCGAACGTGCACAGATACAGTCCAGTGGTGACTGAATACCAGACCATCACGCTTGAGCAGTCCGGCCCGATCGCGCGAATCACCCTGCACCGGCCAGACGCCGCAAACGGGATGAATCACACCATGACGCGCGAGTTGGCCCATGCCGCCGCCCTCTGCGACTCCGATGCGACGAAGGTCGTGGTGCTGACTGGCTCCGGTCGATTCTTCTGCGCAGGAGGCGATCTTAAATCGTTTGCGACGGCACCCAGTCGCGGTCGGCACATCAAGGGTGTCGCCGATGACCTGCACCGCGCCATCTCGACGTTCGCGCGTATGGACGCCGTGCTCATCACCGCCGTCAACGGGACCGCCGCCGGTGCCGGCTTCTCGCTCGCGGTCACCGGCGACCTCGTCCTCGCCGCCGAGTCCGCGACGTTCACGATGGCCTACACCAAGGTCGGGTTGAGTCCCGACGGGAGTTCGTCCTATTTCCTGCCCCGGCTGATCGGCATCACCAGGACGAAAGAGTTGATGTTGACCAACCGGACCCTGTCGGCCGAGGAGGCGTCACAGTGGGGGTTGGTCACCGAGGTGGTGCCCGACGACGAGCTGGCAGCCAGGACCGATCAACTGGCCGCCCAAATGGCTGCCACCTCAGCGGGATCCAACGGCGCGGTCAAGGCCCTGATGCTGGCGACCTTCTCCAGCGGTCTGGAAGAACAAATGGAGCTGGAGGGACGCATCATCGCCGGTCGCGCCGAATCTGCCGACGGCCGCGAAGGTGTCGACGCCTTCATGGCCAAGCACAAACCGGAGTTCGGCGTCCAAACCTAGAAGCTGTGCTCCTCTGCGGGGAACGCCCCGGTGGCCACCTCGTCGGCATATTGCGTTGCCGCGGTGCGCAGTTCGGCACCGACATCGCCAAAACGCTTGACGAACTTGGCCGTCTTGCCGCTGGTCATCCCCGCCATGTCCTGCCAAACCAGCACCTGCGCATCGCAGTTCGGCCCGGCGCCGATACCGACGGTAGGGATGGTCAGCTTGCCGGTGATCTGGGTGGCCAGTTCCGCAGGCACCATCTCGAGCACGACGGCGATGGCGCCTGCTTCCTGGACCGCGATCGCGTCGTGAACGGTCTGCTCGGCCGCGTCGCCGCGGCCCTGGACGCGGAAGCCGCCGAGGCCGTTGACGCTCTGCGGCGTGAAGCCGATGTGGGCGATGACCGGGATGCCCGCCTGGGTCAGCGTCGCGATCTGATCGGCCACCCGCTCGCCGCCTTCCAGCTTGACCGCGTGCGCGCCGGTCTCCTTGAGGAAGCGGGTCGCGGTCTCCAGCGCCTGCTGCGGCCCGGACTCGTAACTCCCGAACGGCAGGTCGGCGACCACTAACGCGTGGGGCGCGCCGCGCACCACACCGCGAACCAGCGGAATCAGTTCGTCGATCGTCACCGGCACGGTGGTGTCGTAGCCGTACACCACGTTGGCGGCGGAGTCGCCGACCAGCAGCACCGGGATGCACGCGTCATCGAAGACGCGGGCAGTGGAATAGTCGTAGGCGGTCAGCATGGCCCACTTGTGGCCTTCTGACTTCCACTTGTGCAGGTGATGGGTGCGGACCTTCGTCCGCGGCTTCATTTCGGCAGCACCGTAAACAGTCTGTTCAGACATCGTTGTCCCTTGTGTCTGTTCGGTCGATCCTCGTGGCCCGTTTGCGGGTCCCCGGGTTCTTCTGACCTCCTCAGTGTGCCACTACCTGGCAAGAAGATGAACTTCGGGTTAAGTGGATTTCCTCACATTACGATCGGCCACATGCAACGGCTCAGCGGACTCGACGCAAGCTTCCTGTACCTCGAAACCGCAGCACAGCCGTTGCATGTCTGCTCCATTCTGGAGCTGGACACGTCCACGATGCCCGGCGGCTACACCTTCGACCGCATGCGCGACCAGCTCGGGCTGCGCATCAAGGCGATGCCACAGTTCCGCGAGAAGCTCGCCGACAGCCGGTTCAATCCCGACCATCCGGTCTGGGTCGAAGACGAGGACTTCGACGTCGACCGTCATCTGCATCGCATCGGACTTCCATCCCCTGGTGGCCGGCAGGAACTGGCGGAGATCTGCGGGCACATCGCGTCCCTGCCGCTGGACCGCACCAGGCCACTGTGGGAGATGTGGGTCATCGAGAACATCGCGGGAACCGACGCGCATGACGGCGGCAGGCTCGCGGTCATGACGAAGGTGCATCACGCAGGCGTGGACGGCGTGACCGGTGCCAACCTGATGTCGCAGCTGTGCAGCACCGAACCCGATGCACCCGCTCCCGAACCGGTCGACGGCGTCGGCGGCGCCAGCGAATTGGAGATCGCGATCAGCGGCGCGGTGAAGTTCGCCTCCCGGCCGCTGAAATTGGTCAACGTCGTGCCCACGACCTTGTCGTCGGTGGTGGACACGGTGAAGCGAGCCCGCAGCGGGCTGGCGATGGCACGGCCGTTCGCTGCACCGCAGACCCCCTTCAACGCCAACGTGACCGGCCACCGCAACATCGCATACGCCCAGTTGGACCTCGAGGACATCAAGAAGGTCAAGAACTATTTCGGGGTCAAGGTCAACGACGTGGTGATGGCGTTGGTGTCCGGTGTGCTGCGCAAGTTCTTGGACGACCGCGGCGAGCTGCCGGATTCGACGTTGGTCGCGATGGTCCCGGTGTCGGTGCACGACAAGTCCGATCGCCCGGGCCGCAACCAGGTGTCCGGCATGTTCTCCAATCTCGAAACCAACATCGACGACCCTGCGGAGCGGCTGAAGTCCATCTCGGAGTCGAATTCCGTTGCCAAGCAACACAGCTCGGCAATCGGCGCGACGCTGCTGCAGGACTGGACCCAGTTCGCCGCGCCCGCCGTATTTGGTGTCGCGATGCGGGTCTACGCCAGCTCCAGGCTGAGCGGGGCAAGGCCCGTGCACAACCTGGTCATCTCCAACGTGCCAGGACCGCAGGTTCCGCTGTACTTCCTGGGTTGCGAGGTCAAGGCGATGTATCCGCTCGGGCCGATCTTCCACGGCTCGGGCCTCAACATCACTGTGATGTCGCTGAACGGGAAGCTGGACGTCGGCATCGTGTCGTGTCCGGAACTTTTGCCCGATCTGTGGGACCTCGCCGACGACTTCGAAGTTGCACTCGACGAACTGTTGCAGAGCGCGGTCTAGACCCGCCGGAGCAGCGGTCTGCCAGGACTGATGCGACTGCATGGCAGCATGTGGCGCATGAGCGTGAAGAAGGGGATCCTTGCGACCTCACTGGTTGTTTTGCTGGTGGCGGGTTGCAGCAAGGTGATCGACGGTCACCCCGTCGCCTCCGTGCCTCCCCCCGGGTCACCGATTAAATGGGGCCCCTGCCCGGCGGACGATCCGTCGGTCCCCGCTTCGCCTGACGCCGAATGCGGCAAGCTCTCCGTGCCGGTGAACTACGACAAGCCCGACGGCGACGTCGCCCAGTTGGCGATGATCCGGTTCAAGGCCACCGGCGACAAGATCGGCTCGCTGGTGATCAACCCCGGCGGGCCAGGCGAATCCGGCGTCGAGTCGGCGGCCAACCTGGTCAACACGATGCCGCCGTCGGTGCGCGAACGCTTCGACCTGGTGGGGTTCGACCCGCGGGGGGTCGCCGGCTCCATGCCCGCGGTGTGGTGCAACTCCGATGCCGACAACGACCGGCTGCGGGCCGACCCTCAGGTCGACTATTCGCCGGAAGGTGTCGAACACATCGACAACGAGACCAAGGCGTTCGTGCAGCGCTGCGTCGACAAGTCGAGCAAGGAGTTCCTGGAGAACATCGGCACGAACAATGTCGTGAAGGATCTCGACGCGATCCGGACCGCGGTCGGCGACGACAAGCTGACGTATCTCGGCTTTTCCTACGGCACCCGGATCGGTGGTGGCTACGCAGAAGAGTTCCCTCAGAACGTTCGCGCGATGGTGCTCGACGGCGCGATCGACCCCAACGCCGATCCGATCGAGGAGGACCTCCGTCAGACGGCGGCCTTCCAGAAGGCGTTCGACGACTACGCCGCTGACTGTGCAAAGGACCCGACCTGCCCGCTCGGCACCGACCCCGCCAAGGCGACGGATGTCTACAAGAGCATGGTCGAGCCTCTTGTGGACAAGCCCGCCAAGACAGACGACCCTCGCGGCCTCGCCTACACCGACGCGATCGTCGGCACGATTCTGCCGCTGTACTCGCCGAGCATCTGGCCCCGCCTCACCGATGGTCTCAACGAGCTCAAGGCCGGGCGCGGCGACGGGCTGCTGTGGCTGTCAGACCTGTACATGCACCGCGGACCCGACGGGCACTACGACAACGCGACCGACGTGCGGGTCGCGGTCAACTGCGTCGACCAGCCTCCGATCACCGACCGTGCCAAACTCGTCGAGAAGGATCGCCGGGCCCGCGAATTGGCGCCGTTCATGAACTACGGCCAGTTCACCGGCCTTGCGCCGATGGACACCTGTGCGTTCTGGCCCGTCCCACCGACAACACAGCCGCACGAGATCTCCGTCAAAGGTCTTCCGCCCACACTGGTGATCTCCACGACGAACGACCCCGCAACGCCGTATCAGGCGGGCGTCGATCTGGCCAAGCAGCTCGGCGGCACACTCGTCACCTTCGACGGCACCCAGCACACCGTCGCTTTCCAGGGGAACCCGTGCATCGACGACATCGTCGCCACCTACCTCATCGACGTGAAGGTGCCACCGCCGGACACCCGTTGCTGAGCAACGAAACTCGCCCCGAGCACGCCAAGGTCTCCGAAAGGTCACCGTCCGATTGCGGCTTCGGCCCTGCCCTGATGGGCGTGCGACGATGACTGCCATGCGGCGGGTGGGGAGGTGTGGGGCGACGCTGCTGACATGCGTGGTGGTGGCGGGCTTCACGTCTCCGCCTGCATTGGCGACACCGGAGGGTCAGTCGACCGAGGTGTTCGGTCAGCCGCCGGTCTGGGGTGACTGCCAACGGTTCGTCGGCGACACCAGCGCCATCCCGACGGCGCAGTGCGGCACCGTGTCAGTCCCGATCGACTACGCCAATCCTCAAGGCGCGCAAGCACAACTAGCGGTCATCCGGATACCTGCGACCGGTGACCGCATCGGGGTGTTGATGGTGAACCCCGGCGGGCCGGGAGCGTCGGCCGTCGACACCGTCGCGGGCATGGGTGCTGCGCTGGCCGACACCGACATCGGTAGCCGGTTCGACTTGGTCGGCTTCGACCCGCGGGGAGTCGGGCACTCCACGCCAGAGGTGCGCTGCCGCACCGACGCCGAGTTCGACGCCTACCGAAGGGAACCGAACGCCGACTACAGTGCCGCCGGCGTCACGCGCATCGAAGCTCTGTATCGGCAATTCGCGCAGCGCTGCGCGGACCGGGTCGGCAAGGATCTTCTGGCCAATGTTGGCACCGCACCGACGGCCAAGGACATGGACGTGGTGCGGGCAGCACTGGGGGAGAACCAGATCAACTATCTCGGGTTCTCGTACGGCACAGAAATCGGTGCGGCATACGCCGCGGAATATCCGGATCGGGTCCGGGCCATGGTCCTCGACGGCGCCGTCGACCCGAGCCTGGACCCCATCGACGAGAACCTGCGTCAAATGGCGGGATTCCAAACGGCATTCGAGGACTACGCGACCGACTGTGCGCAGTTGGCCGGATGCCCGCTCGGCAACGACCCGGCTCAGTTCGTCGACCGGTACCACCAGTTGATCAACCCGCTCGTCACGCAGCCTGCAAGGACGTCTGATCCGCGCGGCCTCAGTTATCAGGACGCGATCACCGGGACCGTCAACGCGCTCTATTCGCGGCAGTACTGGAAGTTTTTGACCAGCGGACTGCTAGGCCTGCAGCGGGGTACCGACCCCGGCGACCTGCTGCTGCTCGCCGACGACTATCTGGACCGCAGCCCGGCGGGCCACTACCAGAACTCGCAGGACGCGTTCTACGCCATCCGTTGCGTGAATGCGCAATACCCCACCGACCCGGCCGTGTGGGCCGCCGCCGACCAACGAGGCCGCGAGGCCGCGCCGTTCCTCAGCTACGGGTCCTTCACGGGTTTTGCTCCCCGTGATATTTGCGCGATGTGGCCGGTGTCGGCGGCATCGACGCCACACCCCGCGGTGTCGCCCGGTCCTGGCAAGGTCGTCGTCGTCTCCACCACCCACGACCCGGCCACGCCCTATCAGGCCGGTATCGACCTGGCCAGGCAGATGGATGCCGGCCTGATCACCTTCGACGGCACCCAGCACACCGTGGTGTTCAACGGCGACGCCTGCGTCGACACCGCCGTCGTCGCGTTTCTCGTCGACAAGGCAGAGCCGCCGGTGGGATTACGCTGCTGAGCCGATCATCGCGTCACTCGTCCGCGGCCAGCGCATCTAGACGCACGGGATCAGGGCGTGGGGACCCCCGGTCCAGTGTCCGGGCGGGGGACAACCGGGGATAGCGTTCATAACCTGCCCCGGCGGAAGCCCCAGGTTTGCGTCAGGAACCCAGTCGTCGATCCAATGTCCCGGACCCCACGGAATGCCCGGGATGTCTGGAACCCAGATCCGGTCGGCCTGAGCCGAACCTGCACCGAGACTCAACGCTGCCGCGCCCAGGGCACCGGCAACGGCAGCCGTTCCGGCAATTCTCTTGAACGCCATATGTGGGCTCCTTCCTAGCGCCGCTGTGTCAGAAATAGCTCAGTTCTGCGCGAGCTGGCATACAAGCCCCCAAGCAGTATCTGTCTACCCGGATATGCAAGCACGCTAAACCTCGGACGATTCGGCGATGCCATATTCAACGACATGAATTCGTTCGCCCGGTGCCTCGTTCGTAACACAGAATTAACAGCCGGTGCCTACGCTGCGGTCATGGACCGCCAGAAGGAATTCGTGCTGCGCACGCTGGAAGAACGGGACATCCGATTCGTCCGGCTGTGGTTCACCGACGTGCTCGGATTCCTCAAGTCGGTGGCGATCGCGCCCGCCGAGCTCGAAGGGGCGTTTGAGGAGGGCATCGGCTTCGACGGATCGTCGATCGAAGGGTTTGCCCGGGTGTCGGAATCCGACACCGTCGCCAGGCCCGACCCGTCCACCTTCCAGGTGCTGCCGTGGACCTCGAGCGCGGGCCAGCATCACTCGGCGCGGATGTTCTGCGACATCACCATGCCCGACGGATCGCCGTCATGGGCCGACTCGCGGCACGTGCTACGCCGGCAGCTGGCCAAGGCCAGCGACCTGGGCTTCTCCTGCTATGTGCACCCGGAGATCGAGTTCTTCCTGCTGCAGCCGGGGCCCGATGACGGCTCCGAGCCGGTGCCTGCCGACAACGGCGGCTACTTCGACCAGGCCGTGCACGACTCCGCGCCGAACTTCCGCAGGCACGCCATCGACGCACTGGAGCAGATGGGCATCTCGGTGGAGTTCAGCCACCACGAGGGTGCGCCCGGCCAGCAGGAGATCGACCTGCGCTACGCCGACGCCCTTTCCATGGCCGACAACGTGATGACGTTCCGGTACGTGGTCAAGGAGGTCGCGCTCGCCGACGGCGTCAAGGCGTCGTTCATGCCAAAGCCGTTCGCGGAGTACCCCGGCTCGGCGATGCACACCCACATGAGCCTCTTCGAGGGCGAGACGAACGCGTTCTACAGCGCGGATGACCCGCTGCAGCTGTCCGACATCGGAAAATCTTTCATCGCAGGCATTTTGGAGCACGCTACTGAAATCAGCGCGGTGACCAATCAGTGGGTGAATTCGTACAAGCGGCTGGTGCACGGCGGCGAGGCGCCGACGGCCGCGTCGTGGGGCTTCGCCAACCGCTCGGCGTTGGTTCGGGTGCCGATGTACACGCCGCGGAAGTCGTCGTCGCGTCGCGTCGAGGTGCGCAGCCCGGACTCGGCGTGCAACCCGTACCTGACGTTCGCCGTGCTGCTCGCCGCCGGCCTGCGTGGTGTGGAGAAGAACTACGTGCTCGGGCCGCAGGCCGAGGACAACGTGTGGAGCCTCACCCCCGAGGAACGCCGCGCGATGGGCTACCGCGAACTGCCGGGCAGCCTCGGCGCGGCGCTCGAGCAGATGGAGGGCTCCGAGCTCGTCGCGGAAGCGTTGGGGGAGCACGTATTCGACTTCTTCCTGCGTAACAAGCGCGCCGAGTGGGAGAACTACCGCAGCCACGTCACGCCGTTCGAGCTGAAGACCTATCTGTCGCTCTGACGGGCTGCGATACGGTCGTTGATGTGGCCAAACCCGCGACGCAGCGCCCGAAGCTGCCCAGCGTTGGCCGGCTAGGGCTGGTCGAACCGTCGGCGGCGGCTGATCTGGAACGACTCGGCTGGAACACCGACGCGCACGTCGAGCTGCTGTGGTCGCTGTCCCGGGCCCCCGACGCCGACGTCGCACTGCGGACGATGGTGCGGCTGGCTGAGGCGGCGGGCAGGGACTGGGACGAACTCAACCAGGCCATCCTCAAGGACAAGGCTCTCCGCGGCCGTCTGCTCGGTGTGCTGGGCTCATCGCTGGCGCTGGGTGACCACTTGGTCGCGAACCCGCGGTCCTGGCACCTGCTGGCCGGCGGCGTGACGTTGCCGTCGGCGGACGAGCTCCGCAGCGAGCTGACCGAGGCCGCCCAATCGGCAAGGGGCACAAACCATGTGATGCCCACGTTGCGGACGCTGTACCGCGACCGGATGCTGGTGCTGGCCGGCTTGGACCTGGCGTCTCTGGTGGAGAACGAGCCGGTGCTTCCGTTCCCTGTGGTCGGGGAGCATCTCTCGGACCTGGCCGACGCCGCATTGGCCGCCGCGCTCGAGGTGGCGACCCGCTCGGTGTGCGGCGAGGGCGACGACACGCCGCGGCTGGCGGTGATCGCGATGGGCAAGTGCGGTGCCCGCGAGCTGAACTACGTCAGCGACGTCGACGTCATCTTCGTCGCCGAGGAGGCAGACGCCGTCACCACCAGGGTGGCCGGCGAGCTGATGCGGTTCGCATCGGAGACGTTCTTCGAGGTCGACGCGGCGCTGCGGCCGGAAGGCAAGCACGGTCAGCTGGTACGGACGCTGGAGTCGCACGTCGCCTACTACCAGCGTTGGGCCAAGACCTGGGAGTTCCAGGCGCTGATGAAGGCGCGGCCCGCCGCCGGTGACGCCGAGCTCGGCGAGCAGTACATCGCGGCGCTGATGCCGATGGTGTGGACGGCATGCGAGCGCGAGGACTTCGTGCCGGAGGTGCAGGCGATGCGCCGCCGCGTCGAGGCGCTGGTGCCCGCCGGGGAGAGAACACGAGAGCTCAAGCTCGGCACCGGCGGCCTGCGCGATGTCGAGTTCGCCGTCCAGCTGCTGCAGTTGGTGCACGGCCGCAACGACGAGTCGCTGCATGTGGCGTCGACGATCGATGCGCTGGCGGCTCTGGGTGAGGGTGGCTACATCGGCCGCGACGACGCGGCCAACCTGACCGCGTCGTATGAGTTCCTGCGGCTGCTCGAGCACCGGCTGCAGTTGCAGCGCCTCAAACGCACGCACATGCTGCCCGACGAGGACGACGACGAGGCGATGCGCTGGCTGGCGCGGGCGGCCCACATGCGGCCGGATGGTCAGCACGACTCACTTGGCGTGCTGCGGGAAGAGCTCAAGCGGCAGAGCCATCGGGTGTCGCGGCTGCACGCGAAGCTGTTCTATCAGCCGCTGTTGGAGTCGGTCGGCCAGCCGGCGATACTGACGCCCCACGCAGCCGAACGGCAGCTCGCCGCACTCGGATACGAGGGCCCGCAGAGCGCGCTGACCCATCTGGCGGCGCTGACCGGGGCAAGCGGTCGGCGCGGTCGGGTGCAGCAGGTGCTGCTGCCGACACTGCTCGACTGGCTGTCGGATACGCCCGATCCTGATGCCGGGCTGCTGTCGTACCGCCGGATCAGCGAGGAGCTGTCTGACCACCGGTGGTATCTGTCCACGCTGCGCGACGAGGGCGCGGTGGCCAAGCGGCTGATGCGGGTGCTGGGGACGTCGGCGTACGTGCCGGACCTGTTGATGCGGGCGCCCGAAGTGATACAGCAGTACGCGGACGGGCCGAACGGGCCCAAGCTGCTCGAGGTCGAACCCAACGGGCTGGCCCGTGCGTTGGTTGCTTCGGCGGGGCGGCACTCCGACCCGGTGCGCGCGATCGCTGCTGCCCGCACGTTGCGCAGGCGGGAGTTGGCCCGCATCGCGTCGGCCGACTTGCTCGGCATGTTGGACGTGGTTGATGTCTGCAAGGCGCTGACGTCGGTGTGGGCGGCGGTGCTGCAGGCGGCGCTGGATGCGGTGATACGGGCCAACACGCCTTCGAATGGTGAGGCGCCCGCGCGGATCGCGGTGATCGGCATGGGCCGGCTCGGCGGGGGCGAACTGGGTTACGGGTCCGATGCCGACGTGATGTTCGTGTGCGAACCCCACTCCGACGTCGACGAATCCGGGGCGGTGCGATGGTCGATCACGGTCGCCGAGCAGGTCCGCTCCTTGTTGGGGACGCCGAGCGCCGACCCGCCGCTCGAGGTGGACGCGGGTCTGCGGCCGGAGGGGCGCAACGGCTCGCTGGTGCGAACACTGTCCTCCTATGAGACGTATTACCAGCAGTGGGCGCAGCCGTGGGAGATCCAGGCACTGCTACGGGCGCACCGGATCGCGGGCGACGAGGAGCTTGGTGAGCGGTTCCTGCTGATGGCCGACAAGACGCGGTACCCGTCGGGCGGTGTGTCGGCCGAAGCGGTACAGGAAATTCGCCGTATCAAGGCCCGCGTCGACTCCGAACGACTGCCGCGCGGCGCAGATCCCAACACGCACACCAAACTTGGCCGCGGCGGGCTTGCCGACATCGAGTGGACGGTTCAGCTGCTGCAGCTTCGGTATGCGCACAGGATTTCCGCACTGCACAACACGTCGACGCTGCAGACGCTGGATGCGATCGGCGCCGCGGAGCTGATCGCGGAAGGCGACGTGGATTTGTTGCGAGAGGCATGGCTGACGGCGACGCGTGCGCGCAATGCGTTGGTGTTGGTGCGCGGCAAGCCAACTGATCAACTGCCGGGCCCGGGCCGTCAGCTCAATGCGGTCGCGCTGGCTGCGGGCTGGGACACCGATGACGGCGGCGAATTCCTTGATAACTACCTGCGGGTGACTCGTCGTGCAAAGACGGTGGTGCGAAAGGTGTTTGGTGGCTGAGAGCATAGATTTTTCGTTCGAGGAGATCAGTGCTGCTGAGCACGACCGGTTGCAGGCCATGTATTCGCCGCTGTCCGACTCGGTACGGCGACTGATAAAGGCGGGCATTCAGTCGGGTGCAGACGAGGCGGCGATCCGCGAGGCGCAGTCACTGATTGACGCGGCAGTCGAGAAGCTCGGCGGGACAGGGGATGGCCAGCAAGTCCGGCTTGCAGTGGGCCAACGCCCGGTGGTGTGGGGAAATCCGGTGACCGGGTTTCGTAACGCGATCGCGCCGCCGCTGGTCATGCACGAGGAGTCGGATGGCTTGTGGTGGAGCGAGTTCGAGCTGGGGGAGGCATACCAGGGTCCACCGGGGTGGGTGCACGGCGGCGTCCTTGCGTTGGTGCTCGACCAGCTTCTCGGTGAGGCGGCCAGCGACGGGCTGACCAAGCCGCTGTTCACGGGCACGATCACGCTGCGGTACCTGCGGGGCACGCCGCTGGGGAAGCTGCGGGCGGAGGCGGCCATCGAGCGGACGGACGGTTACAAGACGTTCGTGAGTGGTCACATGTGTGACGCCGAAGGTAAGACGGTGGAGGCGGAGGGCATTTTCATCAAGCCGGCGTGGGCGCGGGACGCTGGATGAAGTTCTATGTCAGCACGGCGTTTCGGGAGCTTAAGGAAGCGGTCGAGATCGCTAAGGCCGCAGACGATCTCGGCTACGACGGCGTAGGAATTCCGGATCATGTGGTGAACTTGGAAACGCTCGCGACACCGTATCCGTACACCCACGATGGGAAGCGCCGGTGGGAGGCTTTCACGGACTGGCCCGATCCGTGGGTGCTTGTGGGCGCGATGGCGCAGGTGACGAGTCGGTTGAAGTTCGTGACGACGGTGTACATCCCGGCGATGCGGGATCCGTATGCGGCGGCGAAAGCGATTGGTACGGCGGCATATCTGTCGGACGGACGTGTCGAGCTGGGCATCGGTGTGGGCTGGTGTGAAGAAGAGTTCACCTTGATGGGTCAGCGGTTCGACCGGCGAGGCAAGCGCACGGACGAGATGTTGAAGCTGTTCCGTGCGCTGTGGCAGCCGGGGTGGACGGAGTTCTCTGGCGAGTTCTACGAGACGCCGCGGCTGGAGATGGAGCCGACGCCGCCGAGGATTCCGATCTATGTCGGAGGGCTGAGCGAAATCGCTTTGAAGCGGGCGGCGCGCAACGACGGGTGGATCGGCGACCTGATCTCGACGGACCGTGCGATCGCAGGTGTCGAGCGGGTGCGGGAGCTGCGGGCCGAGAAGGGTTTGTCCATGGACGGTTTCGAGGTGCTGACGCCGTTGACGGATGCCTTCATGCCCGAGCACTACGCACGCGCGGAAGCCGCAGGCATCACGGGCATCGTCACGATGCCGTGGATGTTCTACGCAGGCCCCGACGCAACGCTCGCCGAGAAGATCGACGGCATGAAGCGGTTCCGTAAGGACCTCGCGCTAGACGGCTGAGGCGGCCGCGTCTTGGCAAATAAGCTACGACGTCTCATCTACGTGTGCGCTATTTGATCGCAAAGATGAGTCGCGTTACCCCGGTTCCGACATTGGTTGTGACGTTTTGCCAGCCACTTCACAGCTGGCGAACTCTCGGCAGCGCTGGCCTATGGCCGTCAGCAAGCATGCCTCGGGGTATCGAACAGTGCGCCTGTCGGACGCTTGCCCCGGTAACAGACTAAGGTCCTGCCGCAATCGTCGACGATGGATTCAAGATCAACATTGCAGCTCAGGATGGTGACTAACCGCTCAGCGTGTCTTTGAATGCGAAATTGCTCCACTGGCCGCCAAGCCACCACCGCACCAGGACACCGACATCTCGCCCATCATCGGTTCGGTCACGGTGGTCGACGTGCAAGACCCTGACAATCCCTCGGTCGTCGCCGAGGTGCCGACGGGGAATTTGCCGGTGAACGTCGCCTTCAGCCCCGACAAGAGCCTCGCCTACGTCGTGGACGCGGGAACGGGAACGATCTGGGTGATCGACACCGCGAATCAGGAGGTGCTCGACCTTGATCCAGCCGAGGCGGGCGTCCAAGGTCTGGTCTTCGACCCGACGCCGACCGCTTCTTTGGGCGTGACTTTCAACTTCATCGCGTCCAGCCCCGACGGGACCCAGCTGTTCGTCTCCAACTTCACTGACGGGACGGTCACCCCGCTCCAGTTCGTGACAGACGACGTGTAACTAGCGCCGGAAGCGGTCGAAGAGTCCACGCCGTCGGCGCGGCGCGGCGTCCGCGGTCGTCACCCGGTCAACACGTCGCGGCGGAGCCCCCGAGGTCCGCGCAAACCCGCGCCGTCGCGCATCCACGGCCGCAACGCCCGCGCCCGTCGTCGCGATCAACAGGAACGCGAAACAGAACATGATCGCCAGCTCGCCGCCGTTGGCGATGGGCCAGAAGCTCGCGCCGCCGCCCTTCAGCGGCGGCCAGTGCTGATAGAAGTAGGCGAACGCCATCTCGCCGGACGCAATGAACGCCGCGATGCGGGTGAAGAACCCGACGGTGATCATGATGCCGAGCACGAACTCGATCAGGCCTGCCCACCACAGCGGGAAATCGCCGACTGCGATCTGCCCCGGTGCCGCAACTGGCCAGCCGAACAGCTTCTGCGAGCCATGGATCGTATACAGCAGACCGAAGATGATGCGGAAAGCGCTCAAGACAGGGGAGTGATAACCCGCCAGGCGGGCGTCCAGGTTGCTCATGCGCTGACCCTACGCCTGAGACCCCAGGAAATTCACAGCGAAAAGGCCGGATGGCGCATGCGCCACCCGGCTTTTCGAAGGTTACGACTTAAACGTCGTAGTACAACGCGATCTCGTACGGGTGCGGACGGATCTGCACGGGCAGAATCTCGTTCTCACGCTTGTAGGAGATCCACGTCTCGATCAGGTCCTCGGTGAAAACCCCGCCCTCCGTGAGGTATTCGTGATCCTCCTCGAGCTTGTCGATCACGGCCGAAAGTGACGTGGGAGCCTGTGGAATGCCCGCGGCCTCGTCCGGCGGCAGCTCGTAGAGATCCTTGTCGATCGGGGCCTGCGGCTCGATCTTCTTCTTGATGCCGTCCAGGCCGGCCATCATCATCGCCGCGAACGCCAGGTACGGGTTGCCCGAGCTGTCGGGGCAGCGGAACTCGAGGCGTTTGGCCTTCGGGTTGTTGCCCGTGATCGGGATGCGCACGCATGCCGAACGGTTGCGCTGGCTGTACACCAGGTTGATCGGCGCCTCGTAGCCCGGCACCAGACGCTTGTACGAGTTCACCGTCGGGTTGGTGAACGCCAGCAGCGACGGCGCGTGGTGCAGGATGCCGCCGATGTAGTGGCGTGCCGTGTCCGACAGGCCCGCGTAGCCCGACTCGTCGTGGAACAGCGGCTTGCCGTCCTTCCACAGCGACTGGTGGGCGTGCATCCCGGAGCCGTTGTCGCCGAACAGCGGCTTGGGCATGAAGGTGACGGTCTTGCCCGCCGCCCACGCGGTGTTCTTGATGATGTACTTGAACAGCACCAAGTCGTCGGCCGCGTGCAACAGGGTGTTGAACTTGTAGTTGATCTCAGCCTGTCCCGCGGTGCCCACCTCGTGGTGACCGCGCTCCAGAACGAAGCCGGCATTCTGCAGGTTCGTTGCCATCTGGTCACGCAGATCGACGAAGTGGTCATACGGTGCGACGGGGAAGTAGCCGCCCTTGGGGCGGACCTTGTAGCCGCGGTTCGCGCTGCCGTCCGACTCGAACGGCTCACCGGTGTTCCACCAGCCGGCTTCGGAATCGATCTCGTAGAACGTGCCGTTGATCCTCGAGTCGAAGCTCACCGAGTCGAAGATGTAGAACTCGGCCTCGGCGCCGAAGTACGCGGTGTCCGCGATGCCGGTGCTGGCCAGGTAATTCTCCGCCTTGCGCGCCACGTTGCGCGGGTCGCGGGAGTAGGCCTCGCGGGTGAACGGATCGTGCACGAAGAAGTTGAGGTTGAGCGTCTTGGCGGCCCGGAACGGGTCGATGCGCGCGGTCTCGGGGTCGGGCAGCAGCATCATGTCCGACTCGTGAATGGACTGGAAACCGCGTACCGATGAGCCGTCGAACGCCAATCCGTCCTCGAACACGCTCTCGTCGAACGCCGATGCTGGGATCGAGAAGTGCTGGACGACGCCGGGCAGATCGCAGAACCGGATGTCGACGTACTCGACTTCCTCGTCCTTGATCTGCTTGATGATGTCGTCGGCGGTCTTGTCTGCCACTGAAGACTCTCCTTTTATTTCTGTGTTAACCCGGGGCATGACGCTATGGACACGATGTTGCACGGCAGTCAACCGTATGTTGCGCCGAAGTTACGCAATTCCTCCAGACCTATGCTGGAACCATGCCTTCCAGCTTCGGTTCCTGGCTATCTGGTCCGCCGCCCGTCGGACCGGAACCGACAGACCAGCGACCTAATGATTATCCAGGTCAGCGGCTGGGTCTACCCCCTAGCGGGCCCAAATCTCTCGCACGGATGGGCAGGCGCGTCGGAGCCCTGTTCATCGACTGGCTGATCGCCTACGGCCTGGCCGCCCTGGCCATGACATTCGGGTGGGTCAGCGTGCAGACGCTGTCCACCGCCGTGCTGGTCGTCTGGTTCGTGCTCGGCGCGGTATCGGTCCGGCTTTTCGGCTTCACCCCCGGCCAGTACGCGCTCGGGCTGATCGTGGTGCCCGTCGACAACCGTCTGCACGTCGGGTTAGGCCGTGCAGTTGTCCGCGGCCTGCTGATCGCCCTGGTGATACCGCCGCTGTTCACCGACAGCGACCTGCGCGGGCTGCACGATCGGCTGACCAACACCGCGGTGGTGCGGCGATGAGCGGTCGAAATCGACAAAATGGCGCGATCTATTCGCACTTTCCCGCCCCAATGTACGTTTGGGCGTCTGCGGGCTAGCGCCTGCGCACCGTCCGCTGCATGCCCCGCATCTTGCCCGCGTTCGGCATCGGGCCCTTCGGCATCGCCGCCGGTCCGGCCTTCGAGCCGAGCGCCGCCAGCCGCGACTCCAGCGAGTCCATCTGCTTGACGGTGATGTTCGCGGGCAGCTTGTTCAGGTGGCGTTCCAGCTTCGCCAGCGGAACCTCGTCCGCCCCGTTGCCGATCACGAAGTCGTATATCGGGATCTCGCCGACGATGCGCGCGGTGCGCTTCTTCTCTTGCGCCAGAAGAGGTTTCACCCGCGCCGCCGAGCCTTCGCCGACGAAGATCACGCCGGGCCGTCCGATGACGCGGTGCACCGCATCGAGATGCCCGGTCGCCGCGATACCCGGGGTGACGCGCCACTTGCCGCGCAGGTTCTCCAGCGCCCACGCCGCCGCACCGGCCTGACCCTCCGCCTTGCGATAGACGGACTTCTGGGCCCTGCGGGCGAAGATGATGAACGCAACCAACGCGCCGAGCACCACACCGAGCGGGATCAGCGTGAACATCGTGAACCCGCCTGCGAACACCCCGGCCACCACCGAAGCCGTCACGATCAGCACGAATGCGCCGATCATGTACGGCAGAAGGCGCTTGTCCTCCTTGCGCTGGATCTGGAACGCCTGCCACAGCTGACTGCGACGCTGCTTGGACGCTGCCTTGCGGGTGGCCTTGGCCTCGGCCTTTGCGGCCTTCAGTTCGGCCTTGTTGCGGGTGGTCTTCGCCATCAGTTCAGGATACGGGTGGGCGCGAGACCCTCGAGCCCGCTGCCTGCGAATAGAGGCGACCGGCCCGGTACGACGACCGCACCAGCGGTCCGGCGAGCACCCCGGCAAAGCCGAGCTCCTCTGCGAACGCCGCATGCTCGACGAACTCGTCTGGATGAACCCAGCGCTCCACCGGGTGGTGACGCGCCGACGGCCGCAGGTACTGCGTGATCGTGACGATGTCGCAGCCGGCGTCGAGCAGATCCCTCAGCGCCGTGCGTACCTCGTCGGTCGTCTCGCCCATGCCGAGGATCAGGTTGCTCTTGGTGACCAGGCCGTAGTCGCGTGCGGCGGTCAGCACCGCAAGGCTGCGGTCATAGCGGAACGCGGGCCGGATCCGCTTGAAGATCCGCGGCACCGTTTCGACGTTGTGCGCCAACACTTCTGGCCGCGATTCGAAGACCTGCTCGAGCAATGCCGGTTCAGCGTTGAAGTCGGGAATCAGCAACTCGACGCCGGTGTCCGGGTTGAGCTTCTTGATGTAGCGAACCGTTTCGGCGTACAGCCACGCGCCGCCGTCGGGCAGATCGTCTCGGGCCACCCCTGTGACGGTCGCGTACCGCAAGCCCATGGTGGCGACACTCTCGGCGACCCTGCGCGGCTCGTCGCGGTCCAGGTCGGCCGGCTTGCCGGTGTCGATCTGGCAGAAGTCGCAGCGACGCGTGCACTGCTCGCCGCCGATCAGGAACGTCGCCTCGCGGTCTTCCCAGCACTCGTAGATGTTGGGGCAGCCGGCTTCCTCGCACACCGTGTGCAGCCCCTCGCGGCGGACCAGGTTCTTCAACTGCGTGTACTCGGGACCCGTCTTCATCCGCGTCTTGATCCACGGCGGCTTGCGCTCGATGGGAGTCTGCGCGTTGCGGACTTCCAATCGGAGCAGCTTGCGGCCTTCTGGAGCGGCACTCACGATTTCAACGCTACTCGCAACCGGCCGTCCAGCGCGTCGCATACGGCGGCCGTGACACGTTCTACGACGTCGTCGACGCCGACGTGGCGGCCGAGTTCGGCGGTCAGCGAAGTGACCCCGGCGTCGGCGATACCGCACGGCACGATCGCCGAGAACGCGCGCAGGTCGCAGTCGCAGTTCAGCGCGAAGCCGTGCAGTGTTGTCGCCCGCGACACCCGGACGCCGATCGCGGCCACCTTGCGGGCAGGGCCTGTCTGATCCGCAGGCACCCAAACACCCGACCGACCCGCAACCCGCCCGGTCTTCAGCCCGAACTCGGCGCACACGTGAATCAGCGACTCCTCAAGGCGCCGAACGAAATTCACCACATCGAGTGGTTCTGCCAGTCCGATGATCGGGTACCCGACCAGCTGGCCGGGGCCGTGCCAGGTGATCTTGCCGCCCCGGTCGGTGTCGATGACGGCCGTTCCGTCGACCGGCCGCTCCTCGGGCAGCGTTCGGCGGCCCGCCGTATAAACCGAAGGGTGCTCGAGCAGCAGCAGCGTGTCTGGTCCGCCCGCCACCCGCGCGTCAGCCAGCTCCCGCTGCATCGCCCAGGCGTCCTGGTAGTCGACAGTGCCCAGCCGCCGAACGTCGATCGGTGCGGTTGCCGACCGGATAGAGCTCACGATTCGACGGTACTCGTGGCGTAGGCCAGTGCCTCGCCAACCGTGTTGTGGTGGAACTCGTAGCCCGCGCCTTCGAGCGCGGCGGGGATTGCCCGCTGGCCGCCGAGCAGGCCTTCCTGGGCGAATTCGCCCAGCACCGTCCGCAGCGCGAAACCCGGCACCATCAGCGGCGTCGGCCGGTTCACCGCGCGGCCCATCGCCGTCGTGAACTCGGAGTTCGTCACCGGCGCCGGTCCCGTGAAGTTCACCGGACCCGACAGCTCATCGTGAAAGATCGCGAACAGCATCGCGCGGACCTGGTCTTCCAGGCTGATCCACGGCATGTACTGGCGGCCACCGCCGAGCCGGGCGCCGAGGCCCAACGCGAACAGCGGTCGCAACCGGCTCAGCATCCCGCCGCGGGGCGAAAGCACGAGCCCGGTGCGGGTCAGCACGACGCGCACGCCTGCGTGCTGCGCCGGCACCGTCGCGGCCTCCCAGTCAAGGCACAGCTGAGCAAGGAACCCGCGGCCCGGCGGAGCGGTCTCGTCGGCGATCCGGTTGCCGGTATCGCCGTAATAGCCGACCGCGCTGGCGTTGACCAGCACCCCGACGCCCGCTTCCGCCACCGCCTCGGAAAGCACCTCCGTGGGGTCTATGCGACTGTCGCGCAGGCTTTGCTTGAACGCGCCCGACCACCGCTTGGCGCCGACGTTGACGCCGCACATGTTGACCGCGGCGTCGAATCCGCGCAGCGCGTTCGCGTCGAACTCCCCGGTGTCCGGATTCCAGAACAGCTCATCGGAATTCGACGGCGCGCGGCGCACGATGCGCACCACCCGGTGGTCGGTGGCCCTCAGCGCATAGACCAGCGCCGAGCCGATCAGTCCCGAGGACCCCGCAATCGCGACGGTCGCCACTTCTGTCTACAGCCCCAGGTCCGCCTCGAACGCACCGTCCTCTAGCCGTCGCTTGATCGTGGTCAGGAAGCGGCCCGCATCGGCACCGTCGATGAGCCGGTGGTCGTAGGTCAGCGGCAGGTAGCAGATCGAGCGCACACCGATCGACTCGTTGCCCGTGTCGTCGACGACCACCCTCGGCCGCTTGACGATGGCACCGGTGCCCAGCATCGCCGCCTGGGGCGGCACCAGGATCGGGGTGTCGAACAGCGCGCCCTGGCTGCCGATGTTGGTGATCGTGAACGTCCCGCCGGACAACTCGTCGGGTTTGAGATCGCCCGACCGCGCCCGCGCCGCGATGTCGGCGATGGCCCGCGCCAGCCCGCCCAGCGACAGATCGCCGGCGTTGTGAATCACCGGCGACAGCAGGCCCTGTTCGGTATCCACCGCGAAGCCGAGATGTTCGGCGTCGTAGTAGGTGATCTCCTTGGATTCCTCGTTGTAGCTGGCGTTCACGTTCGGGTGCGCCTTCAGCGCGTCGACGACGGCGACGGCGAAGAACGGCAGGAACGTGAGGTTCACGCCCTCGCGCTCGGCAAAACTGGACTTGGCCCGTGCCCGCAGCGCCACGATCTTGGTCATGTCGACCTCGTGGGTCTGCGTCAACTGCGCTGTCGCCTGCAGAGATTCGCGCGTCTTCTTCGCGGTGATCTGCCGGATGCGGTTGGCCTTCTGCTTGGTGCCGCGCAGATGCGCCAGCGCAGATGCCGGTTGCGCCTTCGCCGCGGGTGCAGGTGCCCCCTTGGCGGCAGCGGGGGCTTCCTGCGCGGGTGCCTTCTTGGCTTCGGCCGCGGCCAGCACATCCTGCTTGCGGATCCGTCCGCCGACGCCGCTGCCCTTCACCGCCGCGAGGTCGATGTCGTTCTCGCTGGCCAATTTTCGCACCAGCGGCGTCACGTACGGCGCGCCGTCGCCCGACGGCTGCGCGGCGGCTTGCGGCTCCGGCTTGGCCTCTTCTTTGGGCGCCAGCTTCGCCTCAGGTCTGGGTTCGGGCTTCGGTTCGGGCTTGGCCTCTTCCTTGGGCTCGGGCTCGGGTTCCGGTTCCGGCTCCTTGGCCTCTTCTTTGGGCTCCTCTTTCGGTTCTTCCTTCGGTACCGGCTTGGGTTCGGGCTTCTCTTCGGGCGCAGCGCCGGCATCGCCGATCTTGGCCAACTCGCCACCGACGGCGACGGTGTCGTCCTCCTCGGCGGTGATGCTGACCACCGTGCCCGCCACCGGTGACGGGATCTCGGTGTCGACCTTGTCGGTGGAGACCTCCACCAGCGGCTCGTCCACCTCGACGCTGTCGCCGACCTTCTTCAGCCAGCGCGTCACGGTGCCCTCGGTGACCGACTCGCCCAGCTCGGGCATCAGCACAGGGGTTGCCTCTCCACCGCCCGACGAGGCCGCCGGCTTCTCCTCCGGCTCGGACTCCTCTTCTGGCTCGGGCTTCTCCGGCGGGCTTCTCCTCCTCGGCAGGCTCCTCGGGCTTCTCTTCCGCGGGCTCCTCGGACTTCGGCTCCTCGCCGTCTCCGCTGTCTTCACCCGCGTCACCGATGACGGCGAGCTCGCCGCCGACCTCCACGGTGTCGTCCTCCTGGGCGACGATCTTCTTCAGCACTCCTGCCGCGGGTGATGGGATCTCGGTGTCGACCTTGTCCGTCGAGACCTCGAGCAACGGTTCGTCCAGCTCCACCGTGTCGCCCTCTTGCTTGAGCCACCGGGTGACGGTCCCCTCGGTGACGCTCTCACCGAGTGCCGGCATCTGGACGGAAGTTGCCATGTCTGTTGACTCCCTCGAACGGTTGGTCGTCACGGATCGAATGCCGGTTCCCATCCTGTCATGTCGAGGCCGACTGCTCGCCCCAGACCTGCACAGCGATTGCTCTGGCACTATCGATAGAGGTGGAGCGCGGGAGCTCCGGAAGGAGTACGGCCCAGTTGGGACTGTTCGACAGGTTTCGGCGTGGCGGGTCACGGCGCGGGAGCGGCGGCAATGACCCCGCCGCGGACCTGGCATACATGCGGCAGTGGGTCGCTCAGCGCGACGGCGTTGAGGCGTTCATCGAGCCGAAGACCACGGTCACCGAGGTCACCGCGGTGCTGGTGGCGGGCGACGGCGAATGGACGCGGCGGCGCGCGGGCGGCGACGCGGGCGCAAAGCGGTTGAACGAACGGCTGCAGATCCCGGTCTACGACGTGCAGAAGGTCGGCTACCCGCAGCGGATGCGTGACTACGACGCCCGGCGCCGCATCGAACGCGAACGCGCCGCCCGCCGGGAGCTGGAAGACCGTTAGGGTACGGGTCGTGGGGGACACGATCACAGAGCGGTTCGTCGACAGCGTCGACGGAGTTCGCATCGCCGTCTACGAACAGGGCAATCCCGACGGGCCGACGCTGGTGATGGCGCACGGCTGGCCCGACTCGCACGTGCTGTGGGACGGCGTCGTTCCTCGGCTGGCCGACCGGTTTCGGATCATCAGGTTCGACAACAGGGGTGCGGGCAAATCCTCTGTGCCGAAACCTGTTTCGGCCTATACCATCAGCAAGCTGGCCGATGACTTCGCGGCGGTGGTCGATGCCGTCAACCCCGGGGAGCCCGTTCACGTCCTGGGCCACGACTGGGGTTCGGTATCGGTGTGGGAGTACCTGCGCAGGCCAGGGGCCAGCGACCGCATCGCGTCGTTCACGACGGCGTCGGGACCCGGCATCGCCCACTACGGCGGCTACATCTTCGACAGCCTCAAGCGTCCCTACCGGCCCGTGCAGTTCGTGCGCGCGCTCGACCGTCTGCTCCGGATGTCGTACTGGTATCCGTTCGCGGTGCCGGTGCTCGCTCCCGCGGTGTTTCGGGGCCTGATGCGCAGGAGCGCGAACAAGCTGCTCACCGACGGCGTGCCCGCCGAGCAGCGGTACCGCAGTGAAACCGCGATCACCGGCCTCGTCAACACCCTGAAGATCTATCGCGCGCTCGTCGTTTCGCCACCCACCAAGTCCCCACAGGACCGCTATGTCAGCGTCCCGGTGCAGCTGATCGTCGCCACCAAGGACCCGGTGGTGCGGCCGCACGGTTTTGACGATCTTTCGCGTTGGGTGCCGCGGCTCTGGCGCCGCGACATCAAGGCGGGCCACTGGTCGCCGATGTCGCACCCGCAGGTGATGGCCGCGGCGGTCGGCGAACTCGTCGACTTCCTCGAGGGCAAGCCGGCCAGCAGGTCGCTGTTGCGCGCGCAGGTCGGCCGCAAGCGCGACGACTTCGGCGACACGCTGGTGTCGGTCACCGGGGCGGGCAGCGGCATCGGGCGGGAGACCGCGTTGGCGTTCGCCCGCGCGGGTGCGGAGCTGATCGTCAGCGATATCGACGAGGCAAGCGTCAAGGACACGGCTGCACAGATCGTCGAGCGCGGCGGTGTTGCGCATTCGTACGTGCTCGACGTGTCGGACGCCGAAGCCGTTGAGCGGTTCGCCGATGTGATGTGCGCCGAGCACGGCGTGCCCGACGTGGTGGTCAACAACGCGGGCATCGGTCAGGCGGGTGAGTTCCTGGACACGCCCGCTGATCAGTGGGAGCGAGTGCTCGACGTCAACCTCGGCGGTGTCGTCAACGGCTGCAGGGCATTTGGTAAGCGCCTCGTCGAGCGTGGCACCGGCGGGCACATCGTCAACGTCGCCTCGATGGCGTCGTATTCTCCGTCGAAATCGTTGAACGCCTATTGCACGTCGAAGGCCGCCGTCTACATGTTCTCCGACTGCCTGCGTGCGGAATTGGACGTCGCGGGCATCGGTCTCACCACGATCTGCCCCGGCACCGTCGATACGAACATCGTGCATACCACCCGATTCGACACACCGCGCCGCTCCGACGAGGGCATCGAGAGTCGACGAGAGCAACTGGAGAAGCAGTTCGGCCGTCGGCGATTCGGACCGGACAAAGCCGCGAAGGCGATCGTCTCGGCGGTCAGGAAGAACAAGCCGATCCGGCCCATCACCCCGGAGGCCTACCTGCTGTACGGCACTTCCCGGGCGCTGCCGCAGGCGATGCGCAACGCGGCGCGCGTCAAGCTCGTGTAGCTCGGCGAGTCCGTTAACCGTTCTCTGAAATGTCTTCCAGCACCGCGAACATCGTGCGGGTCGGCACGCCGGTGCCACCCTTGCCGGTGTAGCCCCATGGGCCGCCCGTGTTGTATGCCGGTGCCGCGACGTCGATATGCGCCCACGCCACCCCGTCGGCGACGAACTCGCGCAGATACGTGCCCGCGACCAGCATGCCTGCGAAGCGCGAGCCGCTGACGTTGGCGAGGTCCGCCACCGTCGACTTGAGGTCGTCCTTCAGCTCCTCGGGAAGCGGCATCGGCCAACCGTTCTCGCCGACCTCCTGCGACAACGCGGCGACGCGGTCGCGGAACTCGTCGGAGCCCATCACCCCGGGTGTGCGGGCCCCCAGCGCGACGGTCTGCGCTCCGGTCAGCGTCGACGTCTCGATCAGGTAGTCGGGGGTGTCCTTGCAGGCCCGCACGATCGCGTCGGCGAGGATCAGGCGCCCCTCGGCGTCGGTGTTGAGCACCTCCACGGTGATTCCGCCGTACTGGGTCAGCACGTCGCCGGGCCGCTGCGCGGTCGCCGACGGCATGTTCTCGGCCATCGGCACGGTGGCGATCACGTCGATCGGCAGCTCTTGCTTGGCCGCCAGCACCACCGTCGCGATCACGGCCGCAGCACCACCCATGTCGGAGGTCATGTGGTGCATGTTGGCGGCGGGCTTGATGGAGATACCGCCGGTGTCGAACGTGATGCCCTTGCCGACCAACGCGACCTTCTTGGACTTCTTGTTCTTCGCACCGCTGTGCGTGATGCGGACAAGGCGCGGCGGGCGCGACGAGCCCTTGCCGACGCCGATCACACCGCCGTAGCCCTCCTTGGCAAGGGCCTTGTCGTCGAGCACCTCGACCTCGAGACCCGCCGCCTCACCCAAAGCCTTTGCACGCTTGGCGAATTCGTCGGGATAGAGGTGGGACGGGGGAGTGTTGACCAGATCGCGCGCGGTGCCGACCGCTGTCGCGATGTTCGTGGCGCGCTCCGCCTCGGCCTTGGTCTTGCCCTTCGTGTCCGCCGTCAGCGCGGTGATCTCGCGCAGGCCCTTGTCTTTCGGTGCGGTCTTGTCGCTGCGGAAGTCGCTGAACCGGTATGCGCCAAGGATCAGGCCCTCGATGGTGGCCTCGAGGTCGATGTCCGACAGCGTGGTGATGACCGCCTCGGTGCCGTTCAGCGACCGGGCGGCGACCCCGGCGGCGCGCCGTATCAGGTCGGACGGCCAACTGTCACGGGGCTTGCCGAGGCCGACCGCCAGCACGCTGCCCACCGGCAGAGAGGGCGCAACCACCCGAGTCACCTGGTCGGTGCCGCCCTTGGCGCCAAGCGACTCGAGCGCGACCTCGATCTCGCCGACACCCTCGGGGTCGAGGAACGGGTTGGCGACGACCGTCGCTTTCGCGTCGTCGTCCCCTCCGCTGAGAACGGGCACGATCAGCACCGCCTTGCCGGCCTTGCGCTTGGGCAGCGACGAGCTGATGGTGACGGTGGGGGCCTGGTATCCGGGATTTGCAGTGCTCACGAGCGTTGAGCCTATCGTTCAGCGGGACCCGTGCAGGTCGTAGGCCGTGACGGGGGTATCGAAGCCCTTGAGCACCAAAGGATCCTGTGGAATCGCCGCCCAGTCGGCCAGCTCGTCGCGGACGTCGGAGGACGCCAGGATCTGACCAGGGGAGGCCGCGTCGACCAGCCGGGCCGCCAGGTTGACCGCGGTGCCAAAATAGTCACCGCCGATGGCCAGCACGCTGCCGTAGCCGAGGCCTGCCCGGACCTGCAGGTGCGCCTCCCTTGCGCCAGGGTGTTCCACGAGGTCCAACGCCACTTCCGCGAGCTGTTCTGGAGTCGAGCTCACCCACATCACCTCGTCGCCGATGAACTTCACCACCCGCCCGCCGTCGGCGAGCACGATGTCAGTGACGGCGGCCGCGAATTCGACGAGCAGGTCGGACAACTCGGTCGCGGTGAGCTGTTGGCTCAGCGCGGTGAAGCCGGTCAGGTCTGCGAACCCGATGCCACAGACCACGCTGGCCGACGTATCGCGGACGACGCCCTCGAAATAGGTGCGGGCGCTCACGGTGTGATGGCGGAAGACCGCGTCGATGAGCACCCCGAGGCGCGGGATGAACTCTCCGACCCGGCGATAGGCCTGCGCCGTAGTGAGCTCGTCTGTGCTGTGCTCCATCTGGATGTCGGGGAGTCCGAGGCGGATGGCGGTGGACCCGGCTTCCGCGAGCCGGGCCATCGACGCGCCGAGCACCCGGAGCAGCGTCATCGTCGGCTCGTCGCCGACGGCCGACTTCATGGCCACCCACGAGGCCAAACCGTCGACGTCGATCTGGCTGAAAATCGGCTGATCCGTGTCCGGTGCGCTCAGCCCGAGCGCGTGCCAGGCGCGGGTGAGCTCCTCGACGGGCACGCCCAGCTCACCGGCGGCCTCGCGAAGTGTGTATATCGGCAGGCCGGATCGTTGCAGAGCGTCGCCTGCAAGGCCGAAAAGGCGGCCGCGGCGCTCGGCCTCCACCATCTCCTCGGCGGTGAAGCCGAGGCCGTCCAGATATTCGATCAGCGCGGCCCGCTCGTGCGCGTTGGCGATTCCCGCGGCCTGCAGCGCATCGAAATCGACCACTATTCGCCCCCGCTCCGCATGTCATAGGCCAGCACCGGTTCGTCGAATCCTTTGAGCATCAACGGTTCTTGCGCGATCGCCTGACATTCCGGAAGTGCTTCGCGAACGGCGGACGAGGCGAGGATCTGCCCTGCAGACGCGGCGGCCACCAAGCGGGCGGCAAGGTTCACCACATCGCCGAAATAGTCGCCACCGATGGCAAGGACCTCGCCGTAGGAGAGCCCAGCCCGGACCTGCAGGCCTGCCTCCTGCGTCCGTGGGTCCTCCACGAGGTCGACGGCGGTCTGCACAAGGCTCTCAGGAGTGGAGCTGACCCACATCGCCGCGTCACCGATGAACTTCACCAAGCGGCTGTCGTAGGCGCGTACCACGTCGGTGACGGTAGCGCTGAACCCGTTGAGCAGAGTCGACAGTTCGTGGGGCGACATGACGTGGGTGAGCGCGGTGAACCCTGACAAATCGGCAAAGCCGACGCCGCACACCACGCTCGCAGACGGATTGCTGACGATGTTCGTGAACAAGTTTGGCCGCGTTAGCTGATGGCGGTGAACGATGTCGAGCACCGACCCGATGCGCGGAATCAACTCGGCGAGTTCGCGCCAGGCTCGAGCGGTGGTGAGTTCGTCGTTGCTGCGAGTGATCCAGAAGTCGGGCCGTGTGGTCCGAAGTAATGCCGTCTCGGCCTCCGCCAATCGCGCCGTCGCTGCGCCGATGAGTCGCAACAAGCTGCCGTCGTCGCCCATCCGGTCTTGCATATCGGCGCAGGTCGCTAAGGTGTCGACATCCACTTGGGTGAGGGTCAACTCGTCGGGATCGGGGACGGCCAGCCCGAGCAATGCCCAGGTGTGTGCGACACGATCCAGGGGCAGGGCGAGCGCTTCGGCGGCCGTCCGCAGGCTGTATGCCTGCGGGCCGGTCCGTCGCAGCGCGTCGCCTGCGAGGCCGAAGAGCCGGCCGCGGCGCTCGGCCTCCACCATCTCCTCGGCGGTGAAGCCGAGGCCGTCCAGATATTCGATCAGCGGGGCACGCTCGTGCGCGTTGGCGATTCCTGCGGCCTCCAGCGCATCGAAATCGACCACCTACCGGAGTCTGCCAGCAGCGCTGCCCCGATTAGGGTGGATCGCCGTGAGCGAAATCCAGCATGGCCCGCTAGAGGAACGGCACCGTCAGCTCGGCGCCAGCTTCGCCGAGTTCTCCGGCTGGCTGATGCCGGTCTCCTATCAGGGCACCGTCGGCGAGCACACCGCAACGCGCACCGCTGTCGGTCTGTTCGACGTCAGCCACCTCGGTAAGGCGTCGGTCCGAGGGCCCGGTGCGGCCGAATACGTGAACTCGACGCTCACCAACGACCTCTGCAGGATCGGGCCAGGCAAGGCCCAATATACGTTGTGCTGCACCGAATCCGGCGGTGTCATCGACGACTTGATCGCCTACTACGTCTCCGATGACGAGATGTTTCTCGTGCCCAACGCCGCCAACACCGCGGCCGTCGTCGCCGCGCTGCGCAAGGATGCGCCCGCCGGGCTGTCCATCACCGACGAGCACCGGTCGCGCGCGGTCCTTGCCGTGCAGGGGCCGAAGTCGGCCGATGTGGTCGGCTCGCTCGAGTTGCCGACCGACATGGACTACATGGGCTACGCCGACGCCGACTTCAACGGCGTCGAGGTGCGGGTGTGCCGGACCGGCTACACGGGCGAGCACGGGTATGAGCTGCTGCCTGCGTGGAATGACTCGCCGGTGGTGTTCGACGCGCTCGTCGACGCCGTTTCGGGAGCAGGCGGCCAGCTGGCCGGGCTCGGCGCCCGCGACACGCTGCGCACCGAGATGGGCTACCCGCTGCACGGACACGAGCTGGCCCTGGACATCTCGCCGTTGCAGGCGCGGTGCGGCTGGGCCATCGGTTGGCGCAAGGATGCATTCTGGGGCCGCGACGCGCTGCTTGCCGAGAACGAGGCGGGCCCCAAGCGACTCCTGCGCGGTCTTCGTGCCCTGGGCAGGGGAGTGCTGCGTCCGGAGCTGACGGTGCTCGACGGCTCGACTCCGATCGGCGTGACGACATCGGGAACCTTTTCTCCGACTTTGAAAGTCGGCATCGCGCTCGCGTTGCTCGACACCGATCACGAAATCGCCGACGGGGCGCCCGTCTGGGTCGACGTGCGCGGCCGCCCGGTGGAATGCGAGGTCGTCAAACCGCCGTTTGTGGAGGCAAAAACCCGGTAGCGGGCGGATATACAATCGGCGCATGACCGACCACCTCGAGTTCTCCGTCGATCGCAACGCGAATCCGGCGAGCGACGAGGTACGCGCCGGAATCCTGGCCAATCCCGGGTTCGGCCGGTATCACACCGACCACATGGTGTCGATCGACTACATCGACGGCAAGGGCTGGCACAACGCGCGGGTCACCCCGTACGGCCCCATCGAGCTCGACCCTTCTGCAATCGTTCTGCACTACGCGCAGGAGGTGTTCGAGGGCCTGAAGGCCTACCGCTGGGCGGATGGCTCCATCGTGTCGTTCCGCGCGAAGGCCAACGCCGCGCGGCTGCGTACGTCGGCCCGCCGACTGGCCATCCCCGAGCTGCCAGAAGAGGTGTTCGTCGAATCGCTGCGCCAGCTCATCGCGGTCGACGGGGAATGGGTGCCTCCGGCGGGCGGTGAGGAATCGCTGTACCTGCGGCCCTACATCTTCGCCACCGAGCCAGGACTCGGAGTGCGGCCCGCATCCGAATACCGCTACATGGTGATCGCCTCACCGGCAGGCGCGTACTTCCCGCGCGGAATCAAACCCGTCAGCGTCTGGCTGTCGCACGAGTACGTGCGCGCCTCGCCGGGTGGCACCGGCGCAGCGAAGTTCGGCGGCAACTACGCCGCATCGCTGCTGGCGCAGGCCGAGGCCGCTGACAACGGGTGTGACCAGGTGGTGTGGCTCGACGCCACCGAACGCCGCTACGTCGAAGAGATGGGCGGCATGAACCTGTTCTTCGTGTTCGGCAGCGGCGGTTCGGCCCGCCTCGTCACCCCGGAGTTGAGCGGGTCGCTGCTACCGGGTATCACGCGGGATTCGTTGCTGCAGTTGGCTATTGACGCGGGTTTCGCCGTCGAAGAGCGCAAGATCGACGTCGACGAGTGGCAGAAGAAAGCCGCGGCGGGCGAGATCACCGAAGTTTTCGCGTGCGGCACCGCCGCCGTGATCACCCCGGTGTCGCACGTCAAGTACGGTGACGGGGAGTTCACCATCGCCGACGGCGAGCCCGGTGAGATCACGATGGCCCTTCGCGACACGTTGACCGGAATTCAACGCGGCACGTTCGCCGATACCCACGGCTGGATGGCGCGACTGAGCTAACTTCGGGCCCATGACGATGAGCCCGGTTATGGTCGCACGCGACGAGGGTGAGCGCTTCCACTTCCTGAACACGCTGCACACCGCCAAGATCAAGGGTGAGCACACCAACGGCACGCTCACCGCGGTGGAGTTCCTGGCGCCGAAGAACTTCGGTCCGCCACTGCACTGCCACGATGCCGAGGACGAGCTGTTCTATATCCTCGACGGCGAGTTGTGGCTGTCGTGCGGAGACGTCGAGGCCGTGCACGGCGAAGGAGCGGTCGTCTGGCTGCCGCGCGGGCTGCCGCACACCTTTCAGGTTCGCTCGCAGACGGCCCGGGTGTTTTGCCTGTCGACGCCCTCGGGGTTCGAACGGTTCGTCGCCACCCTCGGCGACCCGACCGAAAGCCGCAGTCTGCCGGAGCCGAAGGAGATCGATCCCGGCCACGTCGCCGAGGTGTGCGCCCAGTTCGACATCCAGGTGCTCGGCCCTCCGCCCGCACCCGTCGGTTAGCCGATCGCCAGGCCGACCGCGGCCAGCGACGTCGTCACCTCGATCGCGGCGCCGAGCACGTCGCCGGTGATCCCGCCGAAGCGCCGCACGCAGTGTGCGACAAGCACGGCGCTGCAGGCGATCGCGACCAGGACCACCACCGGCCCCTGCCACGGCCGCGGACCGGCCAGCGCCGAAGCCGCTGCGACGGCGACGAGCCAGGCCGCCACGACCCACGCGGGCTGGCTGCCCGCCACCATCGCGCCCAGCGTGCTGCCCTCCGCCGACGGGACCGATCGGCGGCAGGCCGCGACGGCGGCGACCCGGCCCGCCGCCACCGCGACGATCACCCCGATCGCGCTCAACTCGGCGAACGCCAACCCCGGCACGACGATCGCGACCACGACGGCGGCCACGCCGAACGGGCCCGCCGTGCCGTCCCGCATTACCTGCAGCGCGCGCTGCGGGGGCCCGTAGCAGCCGAGGCCGTCGACGGTGTCGGCCAGCCCGTCGATGTGCAGGCCCCTCGTCGCGATCAGCAGCGCCGCCACCGCCAGCACACCGGCCAGCGGGTTGCCCGAACCGAACGCATGCGACGCCGCCCACACCACAGCGGCCGCCAGCGCGCCGAGCGCAACGCCGACAACCGGCAGGGCCGTAAGCACGCCGCGGCCGACCCCGGCGCCCGCGCGCAGCGGCAGCACCGTGCCGAACGCGAATGCGCCAGTGAGCGAACGGATCACGACGAGACGCTGGCCTCGTCGAACGTGGCCATCGACCGCAGTGTGGCGATCGCGGCGCGCACCACAGGCAGTGCCACCGCCGCGCCGGTGCCTTCGCCGAGGCGCATCGAGAGGTCGATGATCGGTTCGAGGTCCAGTTTCTCCAGGGCCAGCGTGTGTGCGGGTTCGGTGGACCGATGGCCCGCACGCCACCAGTCACGCGCACCCGGCGCCAGCACGTCGGCGACCATCGCGGCCGACGTCACCACAACGCCGTCGAGCAGCACCGGGGTCCGGCGCACCGCCGCCTGAGCGCAGAAGCCCGCCATCGCAGCGAGATCCGCGCCGCCGCACACCCCGAGCAGCCCGAGTGGATCGGCCGTGAGGCCGCGGGCGCGGTACAGCGCGTCGCGGACGGCCGCGACCTTTCGCGACCACCCCGCGTCGTCGATCCCTGTGCCGCGGCCGACGACGGCCACCGGCTCGGCCCCGGTCAGCGCGGCAATCAATGCTGTTGCAGCCGTGGTGTTTCCGATACCCATGTCGCCTGCAATCAGCAGATCCGCGCCCGCATCGACCTCCTCGTCGGCGATGCGGCGGCCCGCCTCGACCGCGGCGTGTGCCTCGTCGGCCGACAGGGCGTCCTCGACGGCGATGTTGCCGCTGGCCCTGCGGACCTTGTGCGCGCCGATCGACGCCGAGTGCGGTTCGTCGACGTCGACCGCGATGTCGGCCACCCGCACCGTCGCGCCCGCGGATTCGGCGAGCACGTTGATCGCGGCGCCGCCCGCGTCGAAGTTGGCCACCATCTGCGCGGTGACCTCCGATGGGAAGGCCGACACCCCGGCGGCCGTGACGCCGTGATCACCTGCGAACACCACGACCCTGGCCCGCTGGAACTGGTTGGGCGGGCACACACCTTGGCACGCCGCCACCCAGACCGACAGCTCCTCGAGCCGCCCGAGCGAACCGGCCGGTTTGGTCAACGTGTCCTGGCGGGCCCGGGCCCGCGCGGCCGCGTCCTGATCGGGTGCGGCGATCTGCGGGAAGTCCATCACGACGGCTCCTTCACCGTGACCGGCTGTCCTGCGACCACCAGCACAACGCGGTCGCACAGTTGCGCCAGCCGCTGGTTGAGCGCGCCGAGTTCGTCGGCGAAGCGGCGGCCCCCGGCGGTCTCGGGCACGACGGTCAGGCCCACTTCAGGGCTGACGAGAACCAGGTCTGACTCGTATCCCGCGACGGCGTCGACGAGGTCGTCGACGTCGGTGCGCACCGAACCGCCGGTCCACGCCCGCGCGCCGTCCATCGCCGCGGTGAGCCATCCGCCGACATCGTCGACGAGCGTGGGCGCGGAATCGTCGGCCCGCAATTGCTTTGCCACATCGAAGGTTTCGACCGTCGACCAGTGGCGCGGCCGACGCACGCGATGGGCCGCCACCCGCGCCGCCCAGTCGGCGTCGTCGTCGACGGGCCCGGTGGCGAGATAGCGAACCGGATCCTTTTCGCCGACGGACTGGGCGATGACGGACTCGGCCCACTCGGATTTGCCCGACCGGATACCGCCGAGCACCAGAACGCGCACCTGGACTCAGGCGACCTTTTCGCCGCGGTTGACCTGCGGCCGGGGTGCGCGCATCCGCCGCAGCTGCGAGGCCCGGCTGGCGGCGTAGAACCCGAGCTTCCAACCGCTTTCGGTGTTGTCCGGGAACTTCTCGTCGACCAGTCGATTCACCTTGCGGCCCAACAACAATCCGTCGACGATCATGATCGCCATCAGTACCAGCATCGCAGGCGAGATGTAGTACTGCACCTGCGGGACGCCCAGCATGATGAAGATCAGCCCAAGCGCTGCGGGCATGAACAGCCCGAGCACGCTGATGCGGCGCGAATCGACGATGTCGCGGGCGAACCGGCGCACCGGACCCTTATCCCGCGGCAACAGGTAGTCGTCGTCGCCTGCCATCATGCGTTCGCGGCGCTCGGACATCCCTGCGCGGCGGACGGCCTTCTCCTCACGGCGTTCCTCGCGCGACAGCTTGGGCCCGCGCAGTTCCTTGCGCCTGCGCCTGGCCTCGGCGGTGGTCATCGGGGCGGGCGCGATGGGACCGCGGCGTCGCGATGAATCCCGCTTCGGCGTCGGCCTGCCCTTCGGGGCGGTGTTCCGGGAAGCCTTGGCGTCGGAATCGCTGTCCGCGGGCGCCTCGACGTCATCGCTTTCGTCGGGTGGCGGATTGTCTTTCTTGCGGCCCAGCAGGTTCACGCCTGTCAGCATAATCTGCTGGAATGACCGGCTCGGACGGCCTCCGTGTGCTCATCGCCCCCGACTGCTACGGCGACAGCCTCACCGCCGTGCAGGCCGCCGAGGCCATCGCCGACGGCTGGCGCAGAGCCAGGCCGGACGACGAGCTGACGCTGGCCCCGCAATCCGACGGCGGGCCGGGATTCGTCGACGTGCTCGCCGGCCGCGTCGGTGAGCGGCGCACCCAGCGGGTCAGCGGCCCGCTGTCCGACGACGTGGACGCCGACTGGGTGCTCGACGACGCCGAGCCGCGCACGGCCTACATCGAGTGTGCGCAGGCCTGCGGGTTGACGCTGCTCGGCGGTCCGCCGACCGTCCAGACCGCGCTGGCCGCACACAGCAGAGGGGTCGGAGCGCTGATCGCGGCCGCGGTCGCGGCGGGCGCGGGGAGAATCGTCGTCGGGCTGGGCGGCAGCTCGTGCACGGACGGCGGCAGGGGGATGATCGAGGCTCTCGGTGGACTGGATGAGGCTCGCGACCTGCTGGCCGACGTCGAACTGATCGCCGCCACCGACGTCGAACATCCGCTGCTCGGGCCGATGGGCGCGGCGCGGGTGTTCGGCCCGCAGAAGGGGGCCGACCCGGACACCGTGGAAGTGCTCGAGCGGCGGCTGACCGAGTGGGCCGCCGAACTCGACGCCGCGGCCGGTAGAGCCGTCAGCGACGAGAAGGGCGCAGGTGCCGCAGGCGGTCTCGGCGCAGGCCTGTTGGCACTCGGCGCGCAGCGCGAGTCCGGCGCCACCGTCATCGCCGAGTACACCCACCTTTCCGACGATGTGGCCGCGGCCGAGCTCGTCATCACCGGTGAGGGTCGGTTCGACGACCAGTCGCTGCACGGCAAAGTGGTCAGCGCGCTGGCGGCCGCGGCGCGCGGGACACCCGTGCTGGTGCTGGCCGGCCAGGTCACGCTGGGGGAGGCCGCCCTGCGGGATGCGGGCATCACGGCCGCCTACGCCATCGCCGACCACGCCGGATCCGTCCAGCTCGCCATCTCCGACGCCGCCAACCAACTCACAGGATTGGCGGAGATCACGGCCGACCAACTCGGGAATAGCGGAATAACAAGGTACCGTTGACCAGGTGGGCTGCAGGACGGCCCGCACCAATAGCCATTACAGGAGACGCAATGACTGTTCAGGACGAGTCGGCGACGACCACCGCCACCCACGGCGCGGTCCTGACGGACGCCGCGGCCAGCAAGGCCAAGGCGCTGCTGGACCAAGAGGGCCGTGACGACCTGGCGCTGCGGATCGCCGTTCAGCCGGGCGGATGCGCCGGACTGCGCTACAACCTGTTCTTCGATGACCGCACCCTCGACGGCGATCTGACCACCGAGTTCGGCGGCGTCAAGTTGACCGTTGACCGGATGAGCGCCCCCTACATCCAGGGCGCCACGATCGACTTCGTCGACACCATCGAGAAGCAGGGCTTCACCATCGACAACCCCAACGCCACGGGATCGTGCGCGTGCGGGGACTCTTTCAACTGATCTAGTACTGGCCTGCCGCGCGCAGCAGGTACGAACACACCAGGACCTGGTCGTCCTGGGCAAGAATCTGTGCCACACCCTGTTCCTCCGTCTCCGGCGGGGGCTGGGTGCGGCTGCCTGCGGGTGTCACGTTCATCGAGAACAGCACCTGCGCCTGATACGGCGACGAGAACACCATCTTGTCGATGGACGTCACCTCCGCCTTGCCGAACTGTTTGCGGAACGCGTCGCTGCTCAGATCGGCCAACGCCAGGTCCGATTTCTTCTCCTTGACCGCGTCGAACAACCCGCACAGCGTGTGGCGGGCGATCTTCTCGACATCGCCGCGTTGCAGCGCGTCCAGGTAGTCCTGAATCGCGGTCTGCGCCGAGGCCGTCGTCAGCCTGTCGGGTTCCGACTTGCCGTCGTCGCCGCGCATCACCACAACGGTGGCGACCACAGCGGCGGCCACCACCGCGACCGCAACCAGGGCAGCCAGGACGGCGCGCCACCAGCTGCGCTTCGGATAGGGGATCGGCGGCGGAAGCATGCCCGGATAGAACGGCGGCGGCATGGGAGCATCCGGATACGGCTGAGGGGGACCGCGATGTGGCGGAGGAGGGCCGCCCGGTCCCGCGCCGTATTGGGGCGGATATGGACCAGCCATGGAGTTGCTCTCCCGGGGATTGTCGGGGAATGCCGTCTACAGTGACCCGAACGAGTCTTGTACGCAGGTTAGCGCAAGCGGCCGGGCGTCGGCGGGACCGTTAGGCTCGCTAGGATTATCTAGACAGGTTAATGAATTGAAGGGTGAGGCTTCGTGACCATCGCGGTAACCGGATCGATCGCGACCGACCATCTCATGCGGTTTCCCGGCAAGTTCTCCGAGGGACTGCTGCCTGAACACCTGCAGAAGATCTCGGTGAGCTTCCTGGTGGACGATCTGGTCATCCACCGCGGCGGCGTCGCCGGAAACATGGCCTACGCCATCGGCATTCTGGGCGGAGATCCGACGCTGGTCGGCGCGGTGGGCAAGGACTTCGACGACTACCGCGGCTGGCTCAGCTCGCACGGCGTCGACTGCGACAGCGTGCTGGTGTCGGACGACGCCTACACGGCCCGGTTCGTCTGCACAACCGACCAGAGCATGGCGCAGATCGCGTCGTTCTACCCCGGTGCGATGTCGCAGGCTCGCGAGATCAAACTGGCCGACGTCATGTCCCGCAAGGGCACACCGGATTTGGTCATCGTCGGGGCCAATGATCCCGACGCGATGTTCCTGCACACCGAGGAGTGCCGCGCCCTGGGACTGGCGTTCGCGGCCGACCCGTCGCAGCAGCTGGCCCGGCTGACCGGCGAGCAGATCCGGCAGCTGATCGACGGTGCGACGTATCTGTTCACCAACGACTACGAGTGGGACCTGTTGCTGCAGAAGTCCGGCTGGTCGGAGGCGGAGGTGATGACCCAGATCAAGATGCGCGTCACCACGCTGGGGGAGAAGGGCGTCGACATCGTCGGCCGCGACGGCACCTTCATCCATGTCGACGTGGTGCCCGAGACGCACAAGGACGATCCCACCGGCATCGGCGACGCGTTCCGTGCCGGCTTCCTGACGGGGCGTGACAAGGGGCTGTCCATCGAGCGGGCCGCGCAGCTGGCATCGCTTGTGGCGACGCTGGTGCTCGAGGCGCCCGGCCCTCAGGAGTGGAGCTGGGACCCCGACGCAGACATCAAGCGACTGGCCGACGCCTATGGGGCAGACGCGGGCGCGGAGATCTCCGAGGCGCTTGGCGCCGACCGATAGCCCGAGTTGCGCTCGGTTAGAGCTGCACCGGGTAGGTCGGCTCGCTGATCTGCGGGGTCACCGAACCCTCGACGAAGATCGCGTGCCACAGCATGAAGATCAGCACGGTCCACAGTCGTCTGCTGTGATCGCTTGCGCCGCTGCGATGTTCGTCGAGCATCGAGCGGACAGCCGTGAGGTCGACGAGCTCGCCTGCACCTGACGACGCCACCAGACCGTAGGCCCAGTCCAAAAGCTCGCCGGTGCGCAGCCAGTGCCGGATCGGCACGGGAAAGCCCAGCTTCGGCCGGTTGAGCACGTGCGGCGGAATGACCGGCGCCAGCGCTCGACGCAACGCGTACTTCGTGGTCGATCTGGTGATCTTCTGGTCCAACGGCAGCCGGGAGGCCACCGCGAACACCTCGGGGTCAAGGAACGGCACGCGCAGTTCGAGCGAGTTGGCCATCGTCATCTTGTCCGCCTTGACCAGGATGTCGCCCCGCAGCCAGGTGAACAGGTCGATGTGCTGCATCCGTGCAACCGGATCCCAGCCCTCGGATACGGCGTACACCTGCGCCGTCACATCGGTGTGAGTCCAGTCCGCGCGGAATCCCGGCAGCACGGCTTGCAGCTGCGCGTCGGAGAAGCTGCGCGCGTTGCCGTAATACCGCTCCTCGAGCGTCTGGCTTCCCCTGTGCAGCAGGCTCTTTCCGCGCATGCCCGCGGGCAGTGGGTCCGACACCTTGGCCATCGACCGGCGCAACGGGCCGGGAAGGTAGTTGAAAGGCTTGAGCGACAGCGGTTCCCGGTAGATCGTGTATCCGCCGAACAGCTCGTCGGCACCCTCGCCGGACAGCACGACCTTGACATGCTTGCGCGCCTCGCGGGCGATGAAGTACAGCGGCACCAGCGCGGGGTCGGCGACGGGTTCGTCGAGATACCAGACGATCTCGGGCAGCGCGGAGACGAACTCGGCCTGGCTGACCACCTTGGTGACGTGCTTGGCGCCGATCGCCTCCGCCGACGCCACCGCGACGTCGACCTCCGAAAAGCCCTCCCGCTCGAAGCCGGTCGTGAAGGTGATCAGCCGCGGGTTGTGCCGCATGGCAAGCGCGGCGATGGCGGTGGAGTCGATGCCGCCGGACAGGAAGGCGCCCACGGTGACGTCGGCGCGCATGTGCTTGGCCACCGAGTCCTCGAGCACAGCGGTGATTTCGTCGTAGCGGCTCTGCTCCGCGCCCACGGTGAACGGCTTGGCGGCGAACCGTGGGGTGAAGTACCGCGTCACCTCCGGCCGGCCACCAGGCCGCACCAGGGCGTAGCTGCCGGACTCCAGCCGGCGGATGCCGCGGTGCAGCGTCTCTGGCTCCGGCACGTACTGCAGCACGGTGTAGTGCTGGACGGCGCGTTCGTCGATGCCGACGTCGATGCCCAGCTCGCCTGCGAGGTCGAGCAGGCACTTCTTCTCACTGCCGACCGCCGTGCCCGCCGACCCGGTCGCCATGAACAGCGGCTTGATGCCGAACGGGTCACGTGCGCAGAACAATTCACGCTTGACGGTGTCCCACAGCGCGAACGCGAACATGCCCCGCAGCCGGGTCAGTGCGTCGGTGCCCCAGTAGTGGTAGGCGGCGATGATCGCCTCGCCGTCGCCGTCGGTGTGAAACGTCGCGCCGTTGGTGGCCGCCAGTTCCGCCCGCAGCTCCAGGTAGTTGTAGATCTCGCCGTTGAAGACCAGCACGTAGCGGTCGGGCGAGTCGGCGGGGCCCCAGCGCAGCGGTTGGTGGCTGTGCGCGATGTCGATGATCGACAGCCGGTTGAAACCGAGGACCACGTCATCGTCGTGCCACGTTCCCGGCTCGTCCGGGCCGCGGTGACGCATCAGGTGAGAGGCGCCGGACACCGCATCGACCAGACCCGCGGAGACGCCGGCGGACGGGTCGGTCAGAAGGGCCAGCAGTCCGCACACCGCGCCAGTATGCCGAATGAGTGAGGTGTGTCGAGACCTGCACCCGCGGGTGGTCTACGCTGCGTAGTATTCGGCTAGTTCTACCGACTTCTAGGAGGCTCCAACGTGACACCTCGCGGACGCTGGGTGGTGGCACGGAGAGCGGCGTTGGCGGGCGTCCTTGGTGCGACTGCGCTGCTGGTCAGCGGGTGTAGTTGGTCGGAGGTGCTCGGCCTGGGCTGGCCGAACGGCATCACCCCGGAGGGCCACCTCAACCGCGAGCTGTGGATCGGCTCGGTGATCGCCTCTCTGGTGGTCGGCGTGATCGTCTGGGGCCTTATCTTCTGGGCGTCGGCGTTTCACCGGCGCAAGAAGGGCGACAAGGAGCTGCCGCGCCAGTTCGGCTACAACATGCCGCTGGAGCTGGTGCTCACGGTGGTGCCCTTCCTGATCATCTCGGTGCTCTTCTACTTCACCGTTGTCGTGCAGGAGAAGATGCTGCACAAGGAGCCCAATCCCGAGGTCGTGATCGACGTCACGGCGTTCCAGTGGAACTGGAAGTTCGGCTACCAGAAGGTCGACTTCACCGACGGGACCTTCGACTTCGACGGCGCCGACCCGGCACGCAAGATGGCCGTCGCGTCGGGTCCGGAGGGCCTGCAGGGCGAGCACGGCGGTGAGTTCGGCGTCATCGCGGGCAAGAACCCCGAGGACCGCAGCTACCTGAACTTCGACAAGGTCGAGACGCTAGGCACCAGCAGCGAAATCCCGGTGCTCGTGGTGCCGTCCGGCAAGCGCATCGAGTTCGTGATCGCGTCGGCCGATGTGATCCACGGCTTCTGGGTGCCGGAGTTCCTGTTCAAGCGCGACGTGATGCCCGATCCGGAGCCCAACAACTCCGACAACGTCTTCCAGATCAGCGAGATCATGAAGACGGGTGCGTTCGTCGGGCGCTGCACCGAGATGTGCGGCACCTATCACTCGATGATGAACTTCGAACTGCGCGTGGTGGAGCCCAACGACTTCAAGGCCTACATGCAGCAGCGCATCGCGGGCAAGACCAACGCCGAGGCGCTGAAGGCCATCAACCAGCCGCCGACGGCGGTCACCACCCATCCGTTCGACACCCGACGCGGGGAGCAGGCGGGCGTACCTCCTCAGGCGAGCAAGTAGGGATTCCATGCACATCGAAGCCAGGCTGTTCGAGTTCCTGACCGCGTTCTTCGTCCTTGCGGCCGTCGTGTACGCCACGCTGACCCAGCTGTTCCAGATGGGCGGCGTGGAGTGGGCAGGCGTCACGGCCCTGGTGATGACCGCGGGCCTGACGCTGATCACCGGCACGTTCTTTCGGTTCGTGGCACGTCGACTCGACACCAGGCCGGAGGACTACGAGGACGCCGAGATCAGCGACGGAGCCGGCGAGCTGGGCTTTTACAGCCCGCACAGCTGGTGGCCGATCATGATCGCGCTGTCCGCCTCCGTCACGGCCGTTGCGGTCGCGCTGTGGCTGCCGTGGTTGATCGTCGCCGGCGTGGTCTTCGTGCTTGCCTCCGTAGGGGGCCTGGTCTTCGAGTACTACACCGGCGCCGAGAAGCACTGATCGCTCAAGGTCACATCTGGGCTTCAGTTGTTCAGCTACCGCGCTGCGGAATTCGATCCGCTCATCGGTTTGGGTAGTGTTGCCGAGGCAACGTCAGCCGCTTGCTGTCGCGCCGATGTAGTCGTCGAGAAGGATAGGCGTAAATGAGCGGGCCGAATCCCCCAGGGCCGGACTCCGAAGGGGCGGACGACCTGGATCAGGAACCGGGCGAGTCGACCGCCGAGGAAGACTCGCTCAAGGACGCCACGGGCGAGACGGAGATCCACTCGCGGGCCTATTCGGCGCCCGAGTCCGAGCAGTTCACCGCGGGCCCCTACGTGCCCGCCGACCCCGACCTCTACGACTACGACGAGTACGACAAGACCGACCTGGTCGACACCGGCCGGCCACCGCGTTGGCCCTGGGTGGTCGGCGTCGTCGCGATCATCGCCGCCATCTCTCTTGTCGTGTCCGTGTCGCTGCTGGTACTGGGAACGGAGTCTGACAACCTCAACGCCCAAGGTGGGCCGACCTCGACCACATCGGCACCGCCCGTGCAGGACGAGATCACCACGACGACACCTCCGCCACCGCCGCCGCCACCACCGCCTTCCTCGGAGGAGCCACCGCCGCCGCCACCGCCGGAGACCGTCACGGTGACGGAGCCGCCCGCCCCGGCGCCGCCTGCGGAAGAGCCGCCTCCGCCGCCCCCGGAGGAACCCCCCGCCTCGGCCGCCCCTCCGCCGACGACGACAACGCGTTCCGGTCCGCGCCAGGTGACCTATTCGGTGACGGGCACCAAGGCGCCGGGCGACATCATCACGGTCACCTACATCGATGCGTCCGGCCGTAGCCGCACACAGCGCAACGTCTACATCCCGTGGTCGCTCACGGTGACGCCGATCTCGCAATCCGAGGTTGGCTCGGTGCAGGCGTCCAGCCTGTTTCTGGTCAGCAGGCTCAACTGTTCGATCACCACGAGCGACGGCACCGTATTGTCCTCGAATACCGGCAACTCCGCACAGACAAGCTGCTGATGACACACAACACTGGGGCCGCGGCCCGCTCGCGGCTCAACCCCACGTCGGGCGACGCCGAAAACCTGGACCGGATCCTGCTCGCCGCATGTGCTGCGATCTGGCTTGCCGCGCTGGGATCCGCCGTGGCCGCCACCGTCGCGCTGGTCGACCTCGGCAGCCGCCACCAGGAGTCCTCCACCGACTCGGGCACGCCGTGGTTGCTGTACGGCGTGATCGGGGTGTCTGCGATCATCATCGTCGGCGCCATACCGCTGCTGGTGCGGGCCCGGCGCGCGGGTCTCGACGATCCGCGCGGCGGCCGTGGCGGCAACGTCCGACCCACCGCCGGTGGTCGGACGCAAGCGATGACGCGGGCGCCCGAGCCGCGCACCCAGAACCTGCGGTCCCTCCAGCAGTCGCCCGCCGGCCAGGGGCGAGCGCGCAGTGCCTACCCGTCGTCCCCGGGAATCAGCACGTTCGATGCCGCGCTACCGCCCGCGGTGGACCGGCTCTGGCTGCGCTGTGCCGTGGTCATCGCGTCCGCCATGGGCGTCGCGCTGCTGGCCATCGGTATCGCCACCTACCTGATGGCCGCAGGGCACGACACCTTCTCGTGGGCCCTCTACGTCGTGGCAGGGCTGGTCACGCTGGCGATGCCCGCCATTCCGTGGATCTACCTCCGCCAGCTGCACGAACTCGTCGACCGCTGACGCACCGTCCTTCGAGAGGCTGTGTCAGTGGCCGTCCGACGAGCCGTTGCCGTTGGAGCCGTGACCGTCCGACGAGCCGTTACGGTCTTGGTGCTCGCGTAATGCGGTGAGCGCCTTGCGTTCTCCGGCGTGCTCCGCCTCCACCAACGCGTCGTGCTGGTCGGCGGGGTCGGCCCGAAGGAAGCTGCCGGTGCCGGGAGCGCCCGCCAAGCCGAGCTTGTTCATCCGCTTGGGTATCGCCGCACCCTGATATTCCAACGGAATCGGGTGGCCGTGGTCGTCGACCGGTCCCAGCGGCTGGTGCAGCTCGATGTAGGCACCGTGCGGCAACCGCTTGATGATGCCGGTCTCGATGCCGTGCTCGAGAACGGCACGGTCGCTGCGCTGCAGACCGATGCACCACCGGTAGGTTAGGTAGTAGACGATCGCCGGCAGCACCACCATGCCGATGCGGCCGATCCACGTCGTCGCGTTCAGCGAGATGTGGAACTTGTAGGCGATGATGTCGTTCATACAGGCGAATGTCAGCACGATGTAGAACGCGATGGCCATCGCGCCGATGGCGGTACGTACCGGAGCGTCCCGCGGGCGCTGCAACAGATTGTGATGTGCCTTGTCCCCGGAGAACTTCTTCTCCAGGAACGGCCAGACGATGAGCAACGTGAAGACCAGGCCCATGAGCACGGCGATCCACACCGGCTGAGGGATGGTGTGCCCGAACAGGTAGAACTCCCACGCCGGCCAGAGGCGGATGAGGCCGTCCGTCCACATCATGTAAAAGTCCGGCTGGCTGCCCGCCGAGATCTGGGAGGGCTTGTAGGGGCCGAGCTGCCAGATCGGGTTGATCTGCAACAGGCCACCCATGAGGCCGAGAATGCCGGTCGTCACCGCGAAGAACGCGCCGGACTTGACCGCGAACACCGGCATGACCCGGACGCCGACGACGTTGGTCTCGGTGCGACCGGGTCCGGGGAACTGCGTGTGTTTCTGGAACCACACCAGCGCCAGGTGCGCACCGATGAGCGCGAGGATGATCCCCGGTATCAGCAGGATGTGCAGCGCGTAGAGCCGCGGGATGATGAGGCCGATCGAACAGTCGTTTCCAACACCGCCGCAAGGGAAGTCACCGGCGAACAGCGCCCAGTGCAGCCAGGTGCCGATAATCGGAACGGCCATCGTGATGCCCGAGAATGCGGCGCGCAAGCCGGTTCCGGACAGCAGGTCGTCGGGCAGCGAGTACCCGAAGAAGCCCTCGAACATGGCCAGTATCAACAGCAGAGAGCCGATCACCCAGTTGGCCTCACGGGGACGCCGGAACGCGCCGGTGAAGAAGATACGGGCCAGGTGGACCATGATCGCCGCCGCGAAAAGCAGTGCGGCCCAGTGGTGGATCTGGCGGACGAACAGACCGCCGCGCACCTCGAAGCTGATATCGAGGGTGGATGCGAAAGCTTTCGACATTTCGACGCCACGCAGCGGCTGATACACGCCGTTGTAGGTGACCTCGACCATGGACGGATCGAAGAACAGCGTCAGGTACACGCCGGTGAGCAGCAGCACGATGAAGCTGTACAGCGCGATTTCACCCAGCAGGAACGACCAGTGGGTGGGGAACACCTTGTTGAGCTGCCTGCGGACAGCTGCAGAGGGGTGGTAGCGCGAGTCGATCGCGTCGCCCTGTTCGGCAAGGCTCGGTGGCTTCGGCAGTTTCGGACTCATATTGTCTTCCGTTCCCAGAATGCCGGACCGACGGGCTCGATGAAGTCGCCGTTGGCGACCAGGTACCCGTCCTTGTTGATGGTGATGGGCAACTGCGCAAGGGCGCGCGCAGCCGGGCCGAATATGGGTTTCGCGAAGTGCAGCGCATCGAACTGCGACTGGTGGCACGGGCAGAGGATGCGATAGGTCTGCTGCTCGTAAAGCGAAGAGGGACAGCCCAAGTGCGAGCACACCTTGGTGTACGCGAACAGGTCGCCGAAGTTGAAACTCTCCTGGCCCTGACGCTTGACCACCCTGTTGATGTCGCCCGGCTTGATGCGGATGAGCATCACCGGGTTGCGAACGCCCATCAGGATCTCGTTGAGCCGGTGGTGTGATTCGACTGTGGTGCCGTCACCATCGGACTCCCGCCACGGGAACACGGTTTCCATGCCGCCTGCGTCGAGGTCCTCGGGGCGCATCTTGATGAACGGCGCTCCGTGGCCCGCGCTTCCGGTGGCGCGGGCTATAAAGATGGTCTCGCCCGTGAATGTCGGGGTCCATCCCGACGTCCACAGCACGGCCTTCTTGCCGTCGGCGGTCGGAACCACCGGCTTCCACGGGTTCTTGATCAGACCGCCGATGAACGCGACCAGTGTGCCTGCACCGAACGCGCCGAGACCGATGCCGAGCGACAGCCCGATCAGCTTGCGCCGCCTGATCGTTGAGCCCTCCAACGCATCGGTGAGGTTGGCCACGACGGTCTTGCGCTGGATCTCGGGGGAGCGACCGTCGTGACGATCCTGGATGGAGATCTCTTCCGGGATGAACTTCTTCTGGTACAGCACGGCGCCGATACCGATCGCGAGGATCGACAGCCCGAACGTCAGTCCGTACAGCGGGGTGGCCAGGTCGTACCACCAGTGGCCCTCGGTTTCCCCGCCCTTGTACTCCCAGGGCCAGAACAGGAATACCAGCAGCAGTGCGACGCCCGAAAGACCGCCAAGCAGAAGCCAATTCGCCACTGAGCGTTCGGCGCGCTTCTCGGCCTTGGTGTCCTGTACGGGCCAGCGGTCTTCCTTGTAGACGATCTCGACGCCGTCGAGTTTGCCGCCGAGCTCGAGCAGTTCCTCGCGCGACATCGACGCAAGTTCGGCGTCGCTGGGCTGTCCCGGCACGCCGGCATGGCCGGGAACGTCAGTGCCCTTGGGAGTGTTCTCAGCGTCGTCGCTCATGCGCGATCCGCCTCCGGCTTCTCGCTCGGTCACGTCCGGGCTCCGATCCACAGGGCCGCCCCGACGACGGCCACAATCCCGATGATCCAGATGGCCATGCCCTCTGTGGTGGGTCCGAGACCTCCGAGGCCGTAGCCGCCGGGATCCGGCGCTTGGGATGCCATTCGCACGTAGGCGACGAGGTCGCGCTTCTCGTCGGGTGAGAGTTGGCGGTCGGAGAACTTCGGCATGTTCTGCGGGCCGGTCAGCATCGCGGTGTAGATCTGCGCAGGCTCTGCGCCGCTCAGATCGGGTGCGTACTTGCCCGACGACAGTGCGCCACCCTTACCGGTGAAGTTGTGGCAGGACGCGCAGTTCAGCCGGAACAGGTCGCCACCGCGGGCGACGTCATCGCCAAGAAGCGATTCCGAGGCCACCTGGCCGTTGTCGCTGCGCGGCACGACGGGACCCCCGCCGTTGGCCTGCACGTAGGCGCCCAGCGCGTCGATCTGGGACTCGTCGAACTGAGGCGGCTTCTTCGGCGCCTGAGCCTCGCCGCGCATGGCGGGCATCCGGCCGGTCGACACCTGGAAGTACACGGCGGCCTCGCCGACGCCGATGAGGCTAGGCCCGCGATCGGTCACACCCTGCAGATTGACGCCGTGGCAGGTCACGCAGGAGGTGTCGAACAGCTCCTTGCCGGTGCGCAGCATCGCCGAGGCCGATTCGTCGGCGACGGCGACCTGTGGCGTCGGCGTGAGGGTGGCAGCGATGCCACCGGCAACCCCGAGCCCGATCAGCAGCAGCACCGCCGCGGAGAGCCGCCGACGAAGCCGGCGGCGCTTCACTGTCGCAGGCGCTCCGAGGGCCTTGCTGGTCATCGAACCCCTTCTCATCGACAGCCTGCTCATCGGACGAAGTAGATGGTGGCGAACAACGCGATCCACACGATGTCGACGAAGTGCCAGTAGTACGAGACGACGATCGCGGCTGTGGCCTGTGCAGGCGTGAACTTGCTCATCGTGGTCCGTGCCAGCAGGAAGATGAACGCGATGAGGCCGCCGATGACGTGCAGGCCGTGAAAACCGGTGGGCAGGTAGAAGACCGAGCCGTACGCGCTGCTGGAAATCGTGGTGCCGTGCTCGACGAGATGGATGTACTCGTAGCCCTGGCCGAGCACGAAGAACAGGCCCATCAGGAAGGTGATGACATACCAGCGCCGCAACCCGAAGACGTCGCCGCGCTCGGCGGCGAAAACGCCCATCTGACAGGTGAACGACGACGCGATGAGCACCAGCGTCACCGGCACCGCCTGGACCAGGTTCAGTTCGGTCGGCGGTGGCGGCCATTCGCCACCGGCCTGCGAGCGCGCGGTGAAGTACATCGCGAACAGTCCAGCAAAGAACATGAGCTCGCTGGAAAGCCATACGATGGTGCCGACACTGACCATGTTCGGCCGGTTCAGCGAATGCACGCGCGACGTGATAGCGGTTCCCGAGGTGCCTACAGCGCTCGTCACAACGCAAGTATGACGCTTTGTAGTTGTTCAACTCCACCCGGGTGGAGCAATTCGTCATAATCTCTGCGTGACTTCTCCTCAGACCGAGCCGTCCTGGCCGCTGATCCTCGGCCGGTTGACCACGCTGCAGCCGCTCAAAACAGGTCAGGCGGCGTGGGCGATGGACCAGATCATGACCGGCACCGCGACCCCGGCACAGATCGCGGCCTTCGGCGTGTCGATGAAGATGAAGGGGCCGACGTCGGCCGAGGTCACCGAGCTGGCCAACACGATGCTGTCCTATGCCCGACGCGTGCCGACCGACGAGATCGGCACCGACACCGTCGACGTGGTCGGCACCGGCGGCGACGGGGCGAACACCGTGAACCTGTCCACGATGGCCTCGATCGTGGTGGCGGCCGCCGGTGTGCCCGTCGTCAAGCACGGCAACAGGGCGGCGTCGTCCCGCAGCGGTGGCGCCGACACGCTGGAAGCCCTCGGCGTGCGCATCGACCTCGGTCCCGAGGAGGTCGCCCGCAGCGTCGCCGAGGTCGGCATCGGCTTCTGCTTCGCGCCGCAGTTCCACCCGTCCTACCGGCACGCAGGTGCGGCCCGCCGCGAGATCGGTGTCCCGACGGTATTCAATCTGCTTGGGCCGCTGACGAATCCGGGTTCGCCGCGCGCAGGCCTGATCGGCTGCGCGTGGGGCGATCTGGCCGAGGTGATGGCTGGGGTATTCGCGACTCGCCGGTCCAGCGTGCTGGTCGTGCACGGTGACGACGGGCTCGACGAACTCACCACGACGACGACGAGCACGATCTGGCGGGTGCAGGCGGGCACCGTGGAAAAGCTGTCGTTCGACCCGGCGGGCTTCGGGTTCGCCCGTGCCGAGCTATCGGCGCTGGTCGGCGGCGACGCCGAGACCAATGCGGCGGAGGCACGCGAGGTGCTGGCCGGCGCCAAGGGGCCTGTTCGTGACGCGGTGATCCTCAACGCGGCGGGCGCGATGGTCGCCCACGCGGGGTTAACCAGCGGCGCCGAATGGTTGTCGGCGTGGGAGTCGGGCCTGAGCCGGGCCGTCGAGGCGATCGACTCCGGGGCGGCCGAACAGCTGCTCGCGCGTTGGGTGCGGTTCACTCAGCAGCTCTGACGAGTCGAGGGTTTGCTCGGCGGCCAGCCGAGCCGACCTGGCCGACGCGGCCCACGACGCCCACCGTCCCGCCGACCCCACCTGTGACGCCCAACCGGGCTCGGCCCGCACGATGCGTACGCCCGGCCTGGCGAGCCAACGCATGACAAGCGCCACCTCTTCGACGAGCGCCCCGCCCAACGGGGCGGGGGCGGGCAGAATCGCTTGCGCCCCAGCGCTTATCGCGTCGACGACCGGCATCGGCGGCACGCCGCGGTGCGCGACGCCTGCGGCGGCAAGCTGCCCGCAGCGGACCACCGCGAGATGCCAACCGCCCTGGCCGTCGGGGCGCGCTGCGACGAGTTCGGCGACCGACGCCAGCCCGCGCAGTCGCTGACCGCGCCACAGCACGTCGATCGCGGCGGCGGCGTGGTCACGCAGCCGTGCGGCGGTCTCGTAGCGGTTGCGCTCGGCCAGCTCGCGGATGCGGGCGAGCACCGCCGACAATGCGTCGTCCTCGAGCCCGTCGATCAGAGCCGTCGCGCGCCGCGGCGCGTCGGCGTAGTCGGCGGCGGGGATGTCGCGCGGTGCAGGGCACGGCGACAGTTCGCGTTCGGGGCATGTGGGCCCGTGCTGTGCGGAGCGGGCGATCCTGGTGGTGCAGGTGCGCAGGCCGGTGAAACGGGCCAGCAGATCTGCCGTCTCGGCCGCGTCGGCACGCGAGCGGAACGGTCCGACCGCGCTGTCGAACTTCGGGGTGCGCACGATCGAAAAGCGCGGAAAGGCTTCGTCGGTCAGCACGATCCACCACCACCGCTGCGGGAACTTCGACCGGCGGTTGTACGGCGGCGCGTGCGCGGCCAGCAGACGCAGCTCGCGCACGCCAGCCTCGAGGTCGTGCGCGCACTCGACGTGGTCGACCGCGGTGGCCAGCGCGACCATCTCCTTGATGCGCGGGCGCGAGTCCGAGCCGTTGAAGTACTGGTTTGCCCGCCTGCGAAGATCCACCGCGGTCCCGACGTAGAGCACCTCGTTGGCCGGCCCGCGGAACAGGTAGACGCCGGGCCGGTGCGGCAGGTTCGCGGCGAGGACTCGCTTGCGCCGCTGCTCCGGTGTGACATCGGGCAGGTAGGAACGCAGGTCGGTGTAGGTGAGTACACCCTGGTTGCCGACCCGCTCGATGAGTGCATGCAGCACGTCGACGGTGGCTCGCGCGTCGTCGAGCGCCCTGTGCGTCGGGGTGGTGGCGGCGCCGAACAGCCGGGCCAGCGCCGAGAGCCGCACGCTGGGGGCCTCGTCGCGGGTGAGCACCCGCCTGGCCAACCGGACGGTACACAGCACGGGCGGGCGCGGCCATGCGATCTGGCAGCGCTCCGCTGCGGCACGAAGGAACCCGACGTCGAATCCCGCGTTGTGGGCGACCAGCACTGCGCCGCGGGCGAACTCGATGAACGCGGGGAGCACGGTTTCGATCTTCGGCGCGTTGCGGACCATGGCCGAGGTGATCCCGGTGAGCTCGACGATCTGCGGCGGAATGCTGCGGCCGGGGTCGATGAGCGTGGCCAGTTCACCGATCACCGCTCCGCCGCGCACCTTCACCGCGCCGATCTCGGTGATGGCGTCGACGTTGTCACCGTCGCCGGTCGCGCGGCCGCCGGTCGTCTCGAGGTCGACCACCACGAAGGTCGTCTCCCGCAGCGAGACGTCAGCAGCCGGATCCACGTCGGCGAAGCTGAGCTGGCCCATGCGCTGAAGGTAGGCACTGCGACCGACAGCTTTTGGTTGCCACGCTCGAATGTCGGTGGTGCCCGATACCGTGCGATCAACTCCGATTGAGAGGACGGTCAGATGGACGAGGCCGACGAGCAGGGCGCCGAAACGGGATCGGTGACCATCGATTGCGATGACTGCGCCGTGCGTGGCCCCGGCTGCAAGGACTGTGTCGTGAGCGTGTTGCTCGGCGTTCCAGACACCCTGCTGGCGGACGAGCGCGTGGCGTTGGAGGTACTCGCGGAGGCCGGGTTGGCACCGCGGCTGCGTCTGGTACCGATTCACCGGCACGGCGATTCGGGAGTGGTCGCCTGACGACACGCCTAGCAACGGATGGCGTTCGAAAAACTCTGAGAGGCTGTTAAATTTGCGTCTCTTGTTTGGACAAGGCTGATGCCGTTTCGTAACCTGTCTGAGACCTAAGACAGTTCGGGGCGACTCGCCAACGGCAGTTTGAGGACGCAAAATCTTGACGCTCGAGCGTATTCAGCGGATCACGCGTGGACTTAAACGACCCGTCATATGTGCGATATCGGCTCTGACGCTGTTCGGCGGGGTTCTTGCCGCCACTGTGCAGGCCGATCCCGCCGCCGACGCACTGGCAAAGTTGAATGAACTGTCACGGCAGGCCGAGCGGACCACCGAGGCGATGCATTCAGCGCAGCTCGACCTGGACAACAAGCTGGCCGCACAGCAGGATGCCGAGGCGAAGCATGCGGCCGATCAGGCGGCATTCGATAAGGCCAAGTCGGAACTGGCAACTTTCCAGGGCGCGGTGGACAAATTTGCTGCGGCCCAATACATGGGCGGCAGAACCAACGGCATCGACGCGATGCTGACCGCCGACTCGCCGCAGCGCCTCATCGACCAGCTCTCGGTTCAGCGGGTGATGGCGTCCGAGATGTCGGCGCAGATGAACAGCTACCGAACCGTCGGCGCTCAGACAGCTATAGCGCAGGAAGCCTCCGCCAAGTCGGCGGCCGATGCGAAAACCGCAGCCGAGCAGGCCGCGGCGGTGCGCGCTGACCTGCAATCCAAGCAAAGTCAGCTGCAAGTTCAGATGGCCGTCGTCAAGTCACAGTACAAGGCTCTGACGCCAGGCCAGCGGGAAGCCCTTGCAGCCATTCCGCCCCCGCCTCCTCTGCCTGAGGCGGCGCCGCCTGCACCCGAGGATCCGGCGATCGTGGCCGCCCCGCCCGGCGGCATCCCCCCAGGCGACGTCGCACCGCCGGACGGCGCCATCGCCCCCGAGGTGCCTGGCGGCACCGGCGAGGGCACGTTGGCGGTGCAGGCAGCGCTGACCCGCATCGGTTCGCCGTACTCCTGGGGCGGCTCCGGTCCGAACCAGTTCGACTGCTCGGGCCTGGTGATGTGGGCGTTCCAGCAGGCGGGCATCTCGCTGCCGCACTCCAGCCAGGCGCTGGCCCGGGGTGGCCAGCCGGTGGAGATGTCGCAGATGCAGCCGGGAGACGTAGTCAACTACTATTCCGACGCGTCGCACTCGGCGATCTACATCGGCGACGGAATGATGGTGCATGCGTCGACCTACGGCACGCCGGTGCGTGTGGCACCGGTGAACAATGCGCCGATCTACAACGTCCGCCGGTACTAAACGTCGGTTTCTGGGCCTGCTGCTGATCGTCGAGATGGTCGTGGCGGTGTTGGTTGTCGGCAGGCCCGACGCGGCTCCGGTTCCGGCCCCCGAGACGACTCCCGCCACATCGTCGGCGGCGTCGCGCACCCAGACGGTTTCTGATGGCCGCACGGTCGAGCTGATGAGCCTGGGTGGCTCCGCCACGCAACCGCTGCTGACCCGGGTGTCCGGCGCCATGGACGATGCCGTGTCGGCCGTGACGGCGTTTTGGGGCGCCGACTGGCCCCGCGACATCGTCGTGGTGGCGACCGCGTCCGACGAGCAGTTCCGTGCACTTGCCGGTGGCGGGTCCGACATCGCCGCCGCGACCGCGGGCCGACGGATCGTGTTTGCGCCGGGGGCCGCCGCGATGAGCGATGACGCATTGCGAATTGTCCTGCGCCACGAACTCTTTCACTATGCCGCCCGCGCGGACACCGCAGCGGACGCGCCCCGGTGGCTGACCGAAGGCGTCGCCGACTTCGTGGCACGGCCCGAGGCGGCGCGGCCGGGGCCCGTTCGGGCGGCCGAGATGGCGACGCTGCCGTCCGACGCCGACCTGGACACCGTCGGACCGACCCGCACGCTCGCCTACGACCGTGCGTGGTGGTTCACGCGCTTCGTGGCCGACCGGTACGGGACCTCGACCCTGCGACGCCTGTACCAGCGGGCCTGCCAGCCGGGCCATCCGGACGTCGAAGCGGCGGTGTCGGAGACCCTCGGCGCCGACCTCGGCGAGGTGCTGGTGCAGTGGCGGCGCTGGCTTTCTCAGATAGCCTGACCGCGATGACCCGGGTTCTACTGGTTACCAACGACTTTCCGCCACGACGTGGTGGCATCCAGTCCTACCTGCACGAGCTCGTCGGTCAACTGCTGCAGCGCGACGACGACTACTCGCTGACCGTGTACGCGCCGAAGTGGAAGGGCTGCGAGGAGTTCGACCGAGAGGCCGCCGTCACCGGCTATCGGGTCGTGCGCCATCCGACGACGCTGATGCTGCCCGGTCCTGGTGTCGACGACAGGATGCGTCGGCTGATCGCCGACAACGACATCGAAACCGTCTGGTTCGGCGCCGCGGCGCCGTTGGCGCTGCTGGCACCGCGCGCGCGCAGCGCAGGGGCGCGCCGCGTCATCGCCAGCACGCACGGCCACGAGGTCGGCTGGTCGATGCTGCCGGTGGCACGTACCGCGCTGCGCCGTATCGGGGACGGCGCCGACGTCGTGACCTACGTCAGCCGCTACACCCGCGGCCGGTTCGCATCGGCATTCGGATCGCACGCCGCGCTGGAGTACGTGCCGCCGGGGGTGGACACCGACCGGTTCGCGCCGGATCCGGCGGCCCGAGCGGAGATGCGGTCGCGGTACGGCCTCGGCGACCGTCCAGTGGTCGTCTGCCTGTCCCGGCTGGTTCCGCGAAAGGGCCAGGACATGCTGATCCGCGCCCTGCCTGCGATCCGGGAGCGCGTCGACGGCGCGGCGCTCGTGATCGTCGGGGGAGGGCCGTACCTGGCGACGCTGCACCGGCTCGCGCGGGAGGCGGGCGTCACCGAGCATGTGGTCTTCACCGGCGGTGTGCCCGGTGCCGAGCTGCCCGCCCACCACGCGATGGCCGATGTGTTCGCGATGCCGTGCCGGACTCGTGGCGCGGGCCTCGACGTCGAGGGTCTCGGCATCGTCTACCTGGAGGCGTCCTCGACGGGGGTGCCGGTGATCGCGGGCAATTCGGGCGGGGCGCCGGAGACCGTGCAGGACGGTGTCACCGGGCGGGTCGTCAACGGAAACGACGTCGACGAAATCGCCTCTGCCGTAGGCGAAGTACTCGGCGATCCCGAGCGCGCGGCACAGATGGGCGCCGCGGGTCGGCGCTGGGCCGTCGACAACTGGCAGTGGCGCAACCAGGCCGCGCGACTGCACGTGCTGTTGAGCGGCTGACCCGTTGTCAGCTCTTGTCGAAGAGCGCCTCGATATCGGCGGCGAACTTCTCCGCCACCACCTTGCGCTTGACCTTCAGCGTCGGCGTCAGCTCGCCGGTGTCCTCGGTGAAATCGACCGGCAGCACGCGGAACTTGCGGATCGCCTCTGCTTTCGACACCGCCTGGTTGGCCTCCTTGACGGCCAGATCGATCTCGGCGAGGAGGTCGGGATCATCGGCAAGGTCGGCGACTGTCGCGTCGGCTTTCTTGCCGTTGCGTTCCTTCCAGCCGGGGAAGGCCTCCGGGTCGATGGTGATCAGCGCGGCGATGAACGGTTTGGCGTCGCCGACGCACATCGCCTGGCTGATCAGCGGGTGCGCACGCAGCCTGTCCTCGAGGACGGCAGGGGCGACGTTCTTGCCACCTGCGGTGACGATGATCTCCTTCTTGCGGCCGACGATGGTCAGGAAGCCGTCGCCGTCGATCGCGCCGAGGTCCCCGGTGTGGAACCAGCCGTCGGAGAACACCGCGTTGGTCTCCTCCTCGTTGTGCCAGTAGCCGGCGAACACCACGCCGCCGCGGACCAACAGTTCGCTGTCGTCGTTGATTCGCATGCTGTTGCCCGGCAACAACTTTCCGACTGAACCGACCTTCAGGCCGTTGATCTGGTTCACCGTGATCGCGGCGCTGGTCTCGGTCAGGCCGTAACCCTCGTAGATCGTCAGCCCGACGCCGCGGTAGAAGTGGCCCAGCCGCGCACCCAGCGGAGCGCCGCCCGAGATCGCGGCGCGGCAGTCGCCGCCGAGCGCCGTGCGAAGCTTGCCGTAGACCAGCCGGTCGAAAACCGCGTGCTTGGCGCGAAGCAGCAGACCCGGTCCGCCGTCGTCCTGTGCCTGGCTCCACTCGATCGCGGTGTTGACGGCGATCCCGAAGATGCGGCCCTTGCCGTCGTTGCGGGCGTTCTGCTCGGCGGTGTTGTAGACCTTCTCGAACACCCGGGGCACCGACACCACAAGCGTCGGCTTGAACACCCCGAACATCGGCACGAGGTTCTTGATGTCGCTGGTGAAGCCGAGCGTCACCTTGTTCGAGAACGCCGCGATGGTGATCGCGCGGGCCAGCACGTGCGCCAGCGGGAGGAACACCAGCAGCCGCTCGCCCTTGGTCAGCAGCGTCGGGAAACACGCCTTGGCGCCGCGGATCTCATACATCAGGTTGGAGTGCGTCAGCTGGCAGCCCTTGGGCCTTCCGGTGGTACCCGAGGTGTAGATCAGCGTGGCTGGATCGGTGGCCTTGATGCCTGCCAAGCGGGCGTCCAGCTCGCTCGCGTCGACCGATCTGCCCGCCTCTGCCAGTGCGTCAAGCGCCGATGCGTCGGCACTGTCGATGCGCAACACCTTGCGCAGCTCGGGCAGATCGTCCTTGAGATGATCGATCTTGTCCGCGTGTGCGTCGGTCTCGGCGAACACCAGAACCGCACCCGAATCGCTGAGCACGTGGCGCACCTGCTCGGCCGAGCTGGTCTCGTAGATCGGCACCGTCACGCCACCGGCCGACAGGATCGCGAAGTCGATGATCGGCCACTCATAGCGGGTGGCCGAGAAGACCGCGACCCGGTCGCCGGGCCGGACTCCCTCGGCGATCAGACCGAGTGCGACCGAGCGAATCTGATCTGCCGCCTGCGCGGCCGTCACATCGATCCACGCGCCGTCGACAAGGCGCTGGAAGATCACGTGGCCGGGGTCTTCTCGTTCATGCGAGTAAACGGAGCTGACGATGTTGTCGTGCTCGCCGACTTCGAACGACGCCGGAACACTGAACTCACGCACGATCTTCGCCTCCGATGCTGGTAGCGGCTTTGCTTGGGCCAGCCTAGTGGCCAGGGGCGGGCCCGGCGGAGGCATATGTGAAGCTAGTGGCGATGAACAGCATCCAGGTGGCCGACCAGACGTTCTTGGCGGCCGATCCGGTGGAGGTCGGCAAGGCCGTCGCGGACCCGGCGAGCTGGCGCCGCTGGTGGCCGGACCTGCACCTGACGGTGATCGAGGACCGCGGCTCTGTCGGCCATCGCTGGAGCGTCAACGGTGCGCTGACCGGCACCATGGAGGTCTGGCTGGAGCCGTCGCTGGACGGCGTCATCCTGAACTACTTTTTGCACGCCGAGCCCGCGGGCTTAGCCGCCTGGCAATTGGCGAAGATGAATCTGGCCAAGCTGAACCACCAGCGCCGAGTTGCAGGCAAGAGGATGTCCTTCGAGCTGAAGCAGAAGCTGGAGGCATCGCGGCCGGTCGGGATGCCTCCGCGGGCCTGATGCTGGGTCAGACTCAGCGGCGGCGGGTAGATTTTCATTCCATCGCGCGGGTGCGAGCGCAGGCGAACGACAGAAAGCGACCCAGTGGCGGACAAGACGGCACAGACCATCTACATCGATGCGGATCCCTCCACGGTGATGGACGTCATCGCCGACATCGGCTCCTATCCCGACTGGGTCGCCGAGTACAAGGAGACAGAGGTTCTCGAGGCCGACGACGAGGGCTATCCGAAGACGGCCCGGCTGCTGCTGGACGCCGCGGTCCTCAAGGACACGATGGTGCTGGAATACGAGTGGCCGCCCGACCACGGCTCGGTCACCTGGACGCTGGTGTCTAGTTCGCTGCTGAAGTCGCTGGACGGCGCATACCGCTTGTCGCCCAAGGGATCTGGCACCGAAGTCACCTATGAACTGTCGGTCGACTTGGTCATCCCGATGATCGGCCTGCTCAAGCGCAAGGCCGAACGCAGGCTGACCGACACCGCATTGAAGGACCTCAAGAAACGAGTCGAGGCTGAGTGAATCCCCAGCGCCTACCCACGCCCGGATCAGTCTGTTCGTTGGCAAGGGCGGCGTAGGTAAGTCGACGCTGGCGACCGCGACCGCGGTGCGCGACACGCAAAGCGGCCTGCGGGTCCTTGTGGTGTCCACCGACCAGGCGCACTCGCTCGGCGATGTGCTCGGCACGCCGGTGGTACCGACCGGGCTCCGCGAGCCGACGCGGGTGCTCGCCGACGATGCCGACGCCGGTGGCGGGTTCCTGGATGCGCTGGCGCTGGACACGCTGGCTCTGCTCGAGGCGCGCTGGCGCGACATCGCCGGTCTGTTGACGGCCCGATTCGAAGAGTCGGAATTGGGAAGCGTTGCCCCAGAAGAACTTTCGGCGCTTCCTGGAATCCAGGAGGTACTCGGCCTGCACGAGGTCGGTGAGCTGGCGAAATCGGGGGAGTGGGATCACGTCGTCGTCGACTGCGCGTCGACAGCCGATGCGATGCGGATGCTGACCCTGCCCTCCACCTTCGGGCTGTACCTGGAGCGGGCGTGGCCGCGCCACCGCAGGCTGAGCTCGGCGGCCGACGATGCGCGAACGGCCGCGATCGTCGAGCTCATGGAGCGCGTCGATGCGGGCACCGGTGCGTTGACCGGCCTGCTCACCGATGGGGACTGGGTGAGCGCACACCTTGTGCTCACGGCCGAGCGGGTGGTCGCGGCCGAGGCCGCGCGCACCCTGGGCTCGCTGGCGTTGATGGGCGTGCGGGTCGACGAGTTGATCGTCAATCAGATTTTGGTGCAGGACGATTCGTACGAATACCGCAACCTGCCCGACCATCCGGCATTCGACTGGTACGCCGAACGCATCTCCGAACAGCGAGTGGTTCTCGACGAGCTCGACGCCACCATCGGTGACCTGCAGTTGGTGCTGGTCCCGCACCTGGCGGGCGAGCCGATCGGGCCCAAGGCGCTCGGCGAGCTGCTCGAATGCGCCCGCAAGCGCGACGGCTCGCCACCGCCCGGCCCGCTGCGGCCCGTCGTCGACCGCGAGTCCGGATCTGGGTTGGGAGCGGTGTATCGACTGCGGCTAGAGTTGCCTCAAATCGACTCGACTGCACTCGCCCTTGGCCGGGTCGACGACGACCTGATCATCGGCGCAGGCGGCATGAGGCGCCGGGTTCGGCTGGCGTCCGTCCTGCGGCGATGCATCGTGGTGGACGCCCAGCTGAAGGGCAGCGAGCTGACAGTGCGATTTCGACCGGATCCGGAGGTGTGGCCGTTGTGAGTGACGCTCACGGCGATCTCGGCCCGGAATTGAGGGCGCTGGCGCAGTCCATCCTCGACCGTATCGATCCCGCGGTGCGGGCGGCGGCGGCAGCGGCGGTCGGCGCCGAGGGCTCCGGGAAGTGCCAGCAGGTGTGGTGCCCGGTGTGCGCGCTGGCGGCTCTCGTCAGCGGCGAGCAGCACCCGTTGCTGACCGTCATCGCCGAACACAGCGTCGGCCTGCTGACCGTCGTGCGCGCCATGGTCGACGGCATCGAGTCGTCGCCACGCCCGGATCGGCCGCCGCCCGACGGGCCGCCGCCGTCGGGTCCCAGCCGGTATCAGCACATCCCGGTGACCGTCGAGGAGTGACGGTAGAGTTGTCCCCAAGCACCGTCCGGTGCGGCCCAATCCCGGGAGGGTCCATGTGGTATTGGCTGTTCAAGTACATCTTCATGGGCCCGTTACTGACTTTGCTTGGCCGGCCCAAAGTCGAAGGGCTGGAATATGTTCCAGACCACGGCGCGGTCATTCTGGCGAGTAACCACCTGGCGGTCGCGGACAGCTTCTATCTGCCCCTCGTGGTCAAGCGCAGGATCACTTTCCTGGCCAAGGCCGAGTACTTCACGGGAACCGGGCTCAAGGGCTGGTTCCAGCGCTGGTTCTACACCGTTGCCGGGCAGGTGCCGATCGACCGCACCGACGCCGACTCCGCGCGGGGTGCACTCGACACCGCTTCGCGGTTGCTGAACGAGGGCAAGCTGCTGGGGATGTATCCGGAGGGCACCCGCTCACCCGACGGGCGGCTGTACAAGGGCAAGACGGGCCTGTCCCGGGTAGCGCTGAGTACCGGTGTGAAAGTCATTCCGGTCGCGATGATCGGCACCGACGAGGTGAACCCGCCTGGCAGCAAGATGTGGCGGTTCGGGCGGGTGACCGTGCGCTTCGGCAAGCCGATGGACTTCAGCCGGTTCGAGGGCCTTGCGGGCAACCGGTTCATCGAGCGGGCGGTCGTCGACGAGGTCATGTACGAGTTGATGCGGCTGTCCGGCCAGGAGTACGTCGATCTGTACGCCGCGGACATCAAGGAGGGTAAACAACCCGCCGCGGAGCTCGCTGCCTAACTCACCGCCGGACGACGATCAAGCGGCGAGTTCCGAGCCGCGTTGAGGGGCCGGCCTAACTCGTCGCAGGCACTGGGGCCGCGTTGACCGCCGCGGGGTGCGAGTGGGCCTGCCGGGTCGACACCGTGCCAGCGACCACGATCACGGCCAGCGCCCACCACACGTAGGAGCCACCGACGAGCTGGCGCCACAGCGAGGCCGTCGTCTCATGGTGTTCCGGCATCAGCGTGATGGGCGTCCACACCATCAGCGCCACCCCTGCGGCGGTGACCGCGCCAAGGAGCGCATGCCGGTGCCGGTAGGCCACCACACCGCAGACGACCACCGTCGGCAGGGCCCAAACCCAGTGATGCGACCACGACACCGGTGACACCACGAGGCCGAACATCGCCACGCAGATGAGCGCGAGCACGGGTTCGTCGACCCGCAATACCCGCCGCGCCGCCCAGATCGTCACCCCGAGCACCACGAAGCAGGCCAGCGTCCACAGCACGAACCGTTCGCCCTCGCCGAGGCCGAGCCGGGCCAGCGCGCCCGCGATGTTCTGGTTGGTGTTCAGCGTCGCGGTGCCGATCCGGTCGGTATTGCGAACGGTGTCGGTCCAGTACTCCCACGAGTCGCGCCAGGCAAACGCGAAGCCGACCAGGGTGGCCACCACCGCCGATGCCGCCGTGACGATCAGCGTGCGGGTGTCGCGGCGCAGCAGGAAATACAGCAGGAAAACGGCGGGCGTGAGCTTGAGGGCGATCGCAACGCCGAGCAGGATGCCGCGCGGCCACGGCGTCTTGCGCGGCACGCAGTCGGCGATGACGAGCGTCATCAGCACGACGTTGATCTGGCCGAAGTCGAAGTTCGCCCGGATCGGCTCGAGGTAGATCACCGCAGGCGCGACGATCGCCGCGGCCAGCCAGCACCGGCGCAGCCAGGTGGGCTCGGTGGTGATCGACGACTGCGGCCAGACGTCGAGGCGCGTCAGCACGATCACCGTCGACGCGATCAACAGCACGAGGGTGGTCACCGTGATGGCTGCACTGGCCACCGACAGCGGGAGCAGGGCGAACGGGGCGAACGCGATCGCCGCGAGCGGCGGATACGTGAACGGCAGCTCCAGCCCCGCGCGCGTCTCGAATATTGCGCCGTCGGCATACAGCGGCCTGCCGTCCAACCAGGCCCGACCGCCCATCCGGTAGACGTCGATGTCGATGCGGTAGGTGACGTGGCCGAGCAGCCGCCAGCAGGCCCAGACCAGCACCGCCAGCGTGAGCAGCTGAAAGAGCCGCCACGCGACGATTGGCCCCAAACCAGCCCCGCCGGGCGACCGCCACCTACTCATGTCGCAACCCAGACTATCGGCCGACCGTGGCGCGCCGGACCATATCCCCGGCACGTCGCCGCCCTGGCAGCGTAAGTTTTCTGCGTGCACCTGAAGCTGGACTGGAGTCTGGAGATACCGGACGGACGGATGCCCCTGGTTTTCTGCCTCGTCGCGTTCATCCTCACCTTCTTCGTGACGCGCACGATCGTGCGGTACATCCGCAGCCACGCCGACAGTGACAAGCCGCGCAAATGGTGGCAGCCGCGCAACATCTCGGCGGGGGGAGGCATCCACATCCACCATGTGGTCATTGGTGTGATCTTGGTCATGATCTCCGGTATCGCGATGGTGACTTTGGCAGTAAACGGGGGAGTACCCGAATTCACGGCCGCAGCAACTATTTTCGGGATCGGCGCCGCACTTGTGCTCGACGAGTTCGCGTTGATTTTGCATCTGCAGGACGTGTACTGGGCCGAGGATGGCCGCACATCGGTGGACGCGGTGTTTGCCGCGATCGCCGTCGCCGGGTTGCTCATCCTCGGTTTCAACCCGCTGTCGTTCTTCGACATCGACATCTGGCGCGAAGACACCAACTTCGCCGCAAGGGCCTCGGTCGTCGCCCTGGCGGTCATCACGCTGGCGCTCGCAGTGATCGTGTTGCTCAAGGGCAAGGTGTGGACGGGCCTGATCGGCATGTTCATCACCCCGCTGCTGCTCGTCGGGGCGTTTCGGCTGTCCCGCCCGCACGCGCCGTGGGCGCGTTGGCGCTACACCGACAAGCCGCGCAAGATGCACAGGGCACTGGTCCGGGAGCGCGTACTGCGCAGGCCGGTGGTGCAGGCCAAGCTCTGGCTGCAGCATGTCATCGCGGGCGAGCCGCGTTTCCCCGACGACACCGAGGTGAACCAGCAACTCGACCGCGAGATCCACCCCGCGCCCGCGCCTCCGGCGGATCCGCAGGCCCTCGCCGAGAAAGCGACCGCGTAGGCCCGGCGTGAAGTACTTCTACGACACCGAGTTCATCGACGACGGCTACACCATCGAGCTCATCTCGATCGGTGTCGCAGCCGAGGACGGCCGCGAATATTACGCTATCTCAAGCGAATTCAATCCGGAGCGGGCGGGCCGATGGGTGCGCACGCATGTGCTACCCAAGTTGCCCTCGCCGTCGTCACAGCTGTGGCGATCGCGTAAACAGATCCGGTCGGATCTCGAGGACTTCTTCGGCATCGACGGCGACGAGCCGATCGAGCTGTGGGCCTGGGTCGGCGCCTACGACCACGTGGTGCTGTGCCAGCTGTGGGGTCCGATGACGGCACTGCCGCCCGCCATCCCGCGGTTCACCCGCGAGCTGCGCCAGTTCTGGGAGGAGCGCGGTTGCCCCAGGATGCCGCCGCGGCCGCGCGACGCGCACGATGCCCTCGTCGACGCCCGCCACAACCTGCGCCGATTTCAGCTGATGACCTCGGGTGGCGGATCCGCCGGGTGGGAGCGCAGCGACTAGGGGTTTGACCGTGCCCTGGTGTGAAAACCGGCTGGTCCCGCCCAGTTACCATGGACGGGTGAATTGGACCGTCGACGTACCCATCGACCAGCTGCCGGATCTGCCGCCGCTGCCGGGCGACCTGCGGCACCGGCTGGACGCCGCGCTGGCCAAGCCTGCCGCGCAGCAGCCCAGCTGGGACGCCGAGCAGGCCAAGGCGATGCGGACCGTGCTGGAGAGCGTGCCGCCGGTGACGGTGCCCAGCGAGATCGAGAAGCTCAAGGGCCTGCTCGCCGACGTCGCCCTCGGCAAGGCCTTCCTGCTGCAGGGCGGCGACTGCGCCGAGACGTTCGTCGACAACACCGAGCCGCACATTCGCGCCAACATCCGCACGCTGCTGCAGATGGCGGTGGTGCTCACCTACGGCGCCAGCATGCCGGTGGTCAAGGTCGCCCGCATCGCGGGTCAGTACGCCAAGCCGCGGTCGGCCGACATCGACGCGCTCGGCCTGAGGTCCTATCGCGGCGACATGATCAACGGCTTCGCCCCGGACGCCGCCGTGCGCGAGCACGATCCGTCTCGCCTTGTGCGGGCCTATGCCAATGCCAGCGCCGCGATGAACCTGGTGCGGGCCCTGACGTCGTCGGGCCTGGCGTCGCTGCACCTGGTGCACGACTGGAACCGGGAGTTCGTCCGGACGTCGCCAGCGGGCGCCCGCTACGAGGCGCTGGCGGGCGAGATCGACCGCGGCCTGACGTTCATGAGCGCGTGTGGTGTCGACGACCGCAACCTGCAGACCGCCGAGATCTACGCGAGCCATGAGGCTTTGGTGCTCGACTACGAGCGCGCGATGCTGCGGCTTTCGGAAGACGAACAGGGCAACCCGCGGCTCTACGACCTTTCGGCCCACTACGTGTGGATCGGTGAGCGCACTCGTCAGCTCGACGGCGCACATGTCGCGTTCGCCGAAGTCATCGCCAACCCAATCGGGGTGAAGATCGGCCCGACGATGACACCCGAGCTGGCCGTCGAGTACGTCGAGAAGCTCGACCCGAACAACCAGCCGGGTCGCCTGACACTGGTCAGCCGGCTCGGTAACAACAAGGTGCGAGACCTGTTGCCGCCGATCATCGAAAAGGTGCAGGCGACGGGTCACCAGGTCATCTGGCAGTGCGATCCGATGCACGGCAACACCCACGAGTCGTCCACGGGCTACAAGACGCGCCACTTCGACCGCATCGTCGACGAGGTGCAGGGTTTCTTCGAGGTGCACCGCGCGTTGGGCACCCATCCCGGCGGCATCCACGTCGAGATCACCGGCGAGAACGTCACCGAATGTCTCGGCGGCGCACAGGACATCTCCGACTCCGACCTTGCGGGCCGCTATGAGACCGCGTGCGATCCGCGGCTCAACACCCAGCAGTCGTTGGAGTTGGCGTTTCTAGTCGCGGAGATGCTCCGCGATTGAGGCGGGCGGAGATGCTGCGCGACTAGATCAAGCCGGACAGGTTGCTTCCGATGGTCCACGCCGCGGCGGCGAGCGCGCCGGTGAGAACGAGCACGGCGATCACCCAGAGCAGCAGCACACGCTTGGCGCGCTGCCGGGCCCAGTAGAACTCGTTCATGTCGATGCCCGCGAATTGTCCTGCGACGCCGTAGGACGCGACGTCAGTCTCGTCCTGCTGCCAGTCGTCGGGGCCGCGGGTGAGCTCCCTGGTGTGCTGGCGCGGGGGTGCCGGGCGGACGGTGTCGGTGGCGGCGTCGCGGCTGACCGCGCTGCGGTGCACCTCCGCCGAGAGATGCTGCGCCGAGTTGCGCGGCGCGGGCACCCGGAAGTCGGGCAGCCCCAACTCGTCGACGATCGCCTCGAGTTCGGCTGCCATGTCCTCGGCATCGGTGTAGCGTTCCGCGGGATTTCGCGCCGTGGCACGCAGCACCAGATCGTCGAATTGCTTTGGCACCCCGCCGATCACGGTGCTGGGCGGCGCGACGTCCTGGTCCATCCGCTGGTATGCCACCGTCAGCGCTGTGTCGCCCGTGAACGGGGTTGTCCCGGTCAGCAACTCGTAGGTGAGGATGCCGACGGCGTAGACGTCGCTGGCGGGGCTCGCGTCGCCGGTGCTGACCTGCTCGGGTGACAGGTACGCCGCGGTGCCCAAAATGACGCTGGTGGAGGTGATCTTGGCTTCCGCTATCGCGCGGACCAAGCCGAAGTCGGCGATCTTGACCTCGCCGTCGTCGGAGATCAACACGTTCTCCGGCTTGACGTCACGGTGCACGAGCCCTTCGTGGTGGGCCACCGCGAGGCCGCCGAGCACCGGGCGCAGCACCGCTGCGACCGCGTGCGGCGGCATCGGCCCGCGCTCGACCAACAGCTCGCGCAGCGTGCCTCCCTCGACGAGCTCCATCACCAGGAACGGATGCTGTCCGTCGATGCCCTGGTCGTAAACGGCCACCAGCCCGGGATCTTTCAGCCGCGCGACGGCGCGGGCCTCGCGCTGGAACCGTGTCAGGAACTGGCTGTCGCCTGCGTAGCGGGAATCCATGATCTTCAGCGCCACTGGCCGATCCAGCCGAAGGTCGAGCCCGCGATACACCCCTGACATCCCGCCGGTGGCGATCAGGGTGTCGACGCGGTAGCGCCCGTCCAGCACGGCCCCGGCGAGCGGGTCGGATTGCTGGTGGGTCTCCACTGCAGACATGTTACGGAGCGAATTGGCGGCAACTGTGCTCGCAGAGCGCCTACGTGGACGCGTCGCGCGTCCTAGACTCGGGGCGGTGAGCAGTATTCCAGCCGCCGACGATGTCCTCGACCCTGGCGAAGACGTTTACGACCTGCCCCATGTCGCCGAGCTGCTCGGCGTGCCTATGACGAAGGTGCACCAACAATTGCGGGAAGGTCACCTCGTCGGTATCCGCCGCAAAGGGACGGTGGTGGTGCCGAGGGCGTTCTTCGACGACACCGGTCACGTCGTCAAGAGCCTGGCCGGCTTGCTCGTCGTGCTGCACGACGGCGGATATCAGAACACCGAGATCCTGCGCTGGTTGTTCACGCCGGATCCGTCGCTGACCATCAGGCGCGACGGGTCAGTCGATCGCCAGGACAACGCGCGGCCGGTCGACGCGCTGCACTCGCATCAAGCCCGCGAGGTGGTGCGGCGCGCCCAGGCGATGGCGTACTGATCCGGCTCCTTATAGAGCGAGTACCAGGCCACCGCCGCGCACGCCGTGGCGAGCAGAACGTGGATCCACGAGTACATGCCGTGGCTGCCATCGGGTTTGAAGATCACCATGATCCAGGTGGAGAAGCCGGCGATGACGGCGATGGCCTGCCTGCTCTGGGCCAGCGCCGACAGGATCGCCAGCGGCCAGGTGTAGTACCAGGGCAGCGCGGCGGGCACGAACAGCACCACGATCACCATCGCCAACGCGATACCGGTCAGCACCTGGCGGTCGGTGTGTCGAAACCGCCACCACAGCAAGGGAAGTGAGATCGCGATGATGGCGATGCCGATGATCCTGGCGACCTCGAGCACGGCGTAGAAGTTCACCGGGAAGAACAGCCCGCCCACGGCGTTGACGAGGTTGGATACGGCGGTCGGCACCGTGAGCCAGTTGATGATCTTCACCGAGCCTGCCAGCGCGGTGAGCCAGCCGAGGCCGACACCGGCGAGCCAGGACAGCACGGCGAACACCGCGACGAAGATCGCTATCGACCCCGCGGTGGCCGCCGCGAACGCCCGCAGCGGCGACAGGCCGCGGCTGTCGCGAAGCTGGCGCGCCCACACCCACACCATGAACGGAAGCGCAATACCCGCTGTGGCTTTCACCGCCACCGCGACCACGATCAGCGCATTGCCCGCGATCGGATGGCGCTGGAATATCAAGGCGATGCCCGCCGCCATCAGCCCGACCATGAGCATCTCGTTGTGCACGCCACCCATCAGATGGATGATCACCAACGGGTTGAGCACGCAGATCCACAGCGCCGCCGCGCCGTCGGAGCCGACGTGCCGGGCCAGCCGGGGCGCGGCCCAGATCAGCAACACCAGCCCCGGCAGCATGCACAGCCGCAGCACCATCGTGCCCGCGATCACGTGGTCGCCGACCAGCAACGTGACGAACTTCGCGACGAGGATGAAGGCGGGCCCGTACGGAGCGGTCGTCGTCGTCCAGATCGGACTGACGTTGTCCAGCAACGAATTCGGATTGTCTACGGGCCCTACCGCATATGGGTCGAAGCCATCCCGCAGCAGCGCTCCCTGTGCCAGATAGGAGTACGTGTCGCGGCTGAACACCGGCACGGACAACAACAGCGGCGCCAGCCAGAAACCGGTGGTCGCCACCATGGTGTATTCGCGTGCGCTGCGGTCGATCACGCTGCGGCCCAACCAAAGCCATGCAAACAGCATCACCGCGACGCCGCCCCACAACAGCACCGACGACAGCACGAGCCCGTGCCCGAACCGCAGCCACGACAGGTGCAGCGACTCCAGCAGCGGATCGTGCAGACGGGTGCTGCCCGCGCCGAGCCCGCCCGCCGTGATCATCATGGCGCCAAGGAACCCCAGCAGCGCGGGCCGGGCCTCCGGCGAGGTGGTGAACGCGGACAGCCGCGCGAAGGTGGTCACGACGTCAGGCGGATCGGTTCGCGGCCAACCTTGCGAGCTTGGAAAGGCCCGCCTTCGCCTGGGCGTCGATCGGTGCGGTGCCGATGGTTTCCAGCGACCGCACGGTGAGCAGGTCGATGTGCCGTTCGACGGCGGCAAGCGCGCCGACCGACTCGATGACACGACAGAGTTCGCGCACCTGCCCTTCGGAGAGCTCAGTGCCGATCGAGGACCGCAACAGCTGCGCGGCCGCCGGGTCGGACTTGTCGGCGAGCTCGACGGCCTCGGCGAGCAGCACCGTGCGCTTACCAGAGCGGAGGTCGTCGCCCGACGGTTTACCGGTCACCGCGGGATCGCCGAACACGCCCAGCACATCGTCGCGCAGCTGGAATGCCACCCCGAGGTCGTTGCCGACCTCATAGAAGATCGCCTGCACGTCTGGCCGGTCGGCGGCCGCGGCCACCCCGAACTGCAGCGGTCGGGTGATGGTGTACGACGCGGTCTTGTAGGTGTTGACGGTCATCGCCGACGCCACCGTCGTCGCGCCGCTGGACTCGGCCACGATGTCGAGATACTGGCCGCCGAGCACCTCGGTGCGGATGTCGGACCACACCCGCTGAACCCGACGCTGCGCGTCTGCGGTCAGGTCTGCGGTCGCGACGATGTCGTCGGCCCACACCAGCGCGAGGTCACCGAGCAGGATCGCCGCCGACAGCCCGAACTGCTCGGAGGACCCGTTCCAGCGGCGGTCGCGGTGCTTCTGTGCGTAGAGCCGGTGCACGGTGGGCAGTCCGCGACGGGTCGCGGAGTCGTCGATCACGTCGTCGTGCACCAACGCGCACGCGTGCAGCAGCTCGAGTGCCGCGAACAAACGAAGGGTGGACGGTCCGACCGCGTCGCTGGGACCGTCGGCGACCGCGCGCCAGCCCCAGTAGGCGAACGCGGGCCGCAGCCGCTTTCCGCCGCGCAGCACGAACTCCTCGAGCGCTGCGGTCAGGTCGGCGTAATCGGTGCCGATGTAGGCGCACTGGCTGCGGCGCTCGTGGAGATACTCCCGCAGTTGGTCGGTCACGGCGCTGGCCAACTCGATGGCTGACGGTGCCGCTGTATCCACGCTCAGCGCGGCGCCCCTTTCGGTCGAAGTTGGCCCGTGAGTGCCTTCAGAGTAGAGCGTGACCACGGCTTTGTAGCAAGTCACGGCGCTGCTAGTCCCGTGAGGACGCCATCGGGTCGACGAAGCGGGGGGACTGGTCCCTGTTGACCCACGCCAGTGCGGCGAGGATGCCCGCCACCAGGAACGACGCCAGGGCCAACCAGATCGCCGCACCGGTGAACGAGCGGGCGCTCGGATCGGTGTAGCGCGCCTGGGCGGACATCGTGCTCACGACGCCCGGCTTGAGCTTCCACTCGACGACCTCCGCGGCCACCTGGTCACCGTTGGTGGACGTCACCTCACCGGGGAACGACACCGAAAGCGACACATCGGCTTCCGGATCGGTCAGCGACGTCAGATCGGCGCGACCGTCGAGGATCACCAGGTCGCCTGCTCGGCGAAGCGAAATGTCGACGCCCGCGGCGTCGCGGTTCATGTTGGCCAGCTGCGGCAGCTCGGCGAAAGTCAGATCGGAGAACACCGCCTGGGAGCCGACGTAGTCGTCCCTCTCGTAGTCCGACACCGCCACCTTGTTGCTGAACGGCAGGGTGTTGAGCAGCTGTGGGCCCTTGTCATCGGCCCCGCGGGGCTTAGCGGCCGCCACGATCTGCCCCGAAACGCGGTCATCGGGGGAGACGGTGATGCTGGCCCTCACCCGCACACATCCGACGGCCGACGGAAGTATCACCAACAGCGCCACGATCGCCAGCAGGCGAGTTCTGCGGCGGTTCGACACGTGGTCATCGTGCCAGATCGGAGCGCTCAGAGCGGCAGTGACCGGCCAAGAATTGCGAACGGGCGGGGGTCGCCCGCGAAGTGGTAGCCGCGGATGACGTCGGTGAAGCCCAGCCTGCGGTAGAGCCGCCACGCCCTGTTCGACTCGCCATTGATCTCCGGCGTGGACAGCAGCACGTGAGACTCGCCGCGGCCCGCGAGCAGTCTGCGGGTCAGCGCCTCGCCGAGGCCGCGGCCCTGCGCACGGGGATCGATGTGCAGCTCCGTGAGCTCGAAATAGCTGGTCATCAGGTCGGCGATCCGCGACCGGTCGGCGCCGACCCGCTGCAGCCCAGCAACGACCTGCTGCTGCCACCACTGGTCGGGCGCCCCGCAGTAGCCGTATGCGACACCCACTATCGGTGCCGTGCTCAGCTCGGCGGCCGTCGCGGCCGCGGCGTCCTGGCGATCGGGGACCTCCACCGCGGCGACGGCCTTCCAACCGTTCCTTCGGGTGTGCTCGAGCCACATCGACGCACGCTGGTCCTCGGTGCCGCGCGGATAGCGCATAGCGTCGACGTAGACGCCGAGAGCGTCGGTCAGCCGTCGTTCCATGTCGGCAGGCGACAGATCGATGAGAAATGTCGCCAACTTCTCTCTCCGCCTTTCCTGCGCCTGATCGAGGTTGTCTCGCGGGAGCCAGTGCCATTATCGGCATTGCGAGCCGGTGGGTCACGGGGGCGGTACACGTCATACAATCGGGGTACGAACTAGGTGGTACGGCTCAGATTCACCTCGTATCATGACTGTTAGTTGTCCGCGAACGCGGGCATAAGCGGCGTTGAAGACCAAGCGACGGGCGGCAAGGAGGGACGCATGCCACTCTCCGATCATGAGCAGCGCATGCTCGATCAGATCGAGAGCGCGCTCTATGCCGAGGACCCCAAGTTCGCGTCGAGCGTGCGTGGTGGTGGCCTGCGCGCCCCGTCGGCCCGTCGCAGGCTGCAGGGCGCGGCTCTGTTCGTGATCGGTCTCGCGATGCTGGTGTGCGGCGTGGCGTTCAAGGCCACCATGATCGGAAGTTTCCCGATCCTTTCCGTTTTCGGCTTCCTGGTGATGTTCGGCGGTGTCGTGTTCGCGATCACCGGGCCCCGGGTGACCGGCCGCCGCGACGCGTCAGGGTCTGAGCCGGGCGCGCCGAGGCAGAAGCGGGCCAAGGGCTCGGGCGGGTCCTTCACCAGCCGGATGGAAGACCGCTTCCGCCGCCGCTTCGACGAATAACGCGCCTATCACGATGGGGTAGCCAATTGGGCTACCCCATTTTTTTTGTGCGTCGACGTCCCCACTTCGCCCCACACCGGCATGAACTGGCCTTTTGTGCCGTCACCGCATAGGCGGTCAGGGCCCGAAACCGTGGATGCTCCCTAAACGTGGGGAAGCCAGCGCAACATTTGCTGGCATTTGGAGCAATGTGGGGGATTGTGGGGTAAAGTGGCGTGCGAAGGAGCGACCGGGGCTCCTTCGCCGGCGGGAGGTGACGGGGATGTTTCTCGGCACCTATACGCCCAAGCTCGATGACAAGGGGCGGCTGACGCTGCCCGCCAAGTTCCGCGACGCGCTGGGAGGAGGGTTGATGGTCACCAAGAGCCAGGACCACAGCCTTGCCGTCTACCCGCGCGCCGAGTTCGAGGCGCTCGCCAAGCGGGCGTCGGGTGCGTCCCGAAGCAATCCGGAAGCCCGGGCGTTCCTTCGTAACCTCGCCGCTGCAACCGATGAACAACACCCCGACGCGCAAGGCCGGATCACGTTGTCGGCCGATCACCGTCGCTACGCCAACCTCTCCAAGGACTGCGTGGTGATCGGCTCGGTCGACTACCTCGAGATCTGGGATGCCCAGGCGTGGCAGAACTACCAAGAGATTCACGAAGAGAACTTCTCCGCGGCCAGCGATGAAACTCTGCGCGACATCATTTGATTGGGACATAGAGGCCCGTGCATCGCGGCCTCTGTCCGAGCCGGCCCTGGCGTACTTCCCCAACGCCAGGTCCGCGCGCTCGGACAGAGACCCCGGTGCAGGGGCGCCTTTCCTCGGAGGCCAAGGCATGCCTGACACATCCGGCCGGGCGTCTGGCGAACACGGACACATCCCGGTCCTGCTCGACCGCTGCGTCGAGCTGCTCAAGCCTGCGTTGACGCGGCGGAGTCCAGACGGCTCCGGCGCCGTGCTGGTCGACGCGACGCTTGGCGCGGGCGGGCACGCCGAGCGATTCCTCACCGAACTGCCCGGTCTTCGGCTGATCGGGTTGGACCGTGACCCCGACGCTCTGTGGATTGCCGGTGAGCGTCTTTCCGCCTTCGCCGACCGCGTCCTGCTGACCCGCACCAGGTTCGACAGGATCGAGGGCGTGCTTGCCGAATCCGGTTACTGGGCAAGCGAATCCGGTCACGCAGAGATCGACGGAATCCTGTTCGACCTCGGCGTGTCCTCCATGCAGCTCGACCGCGCCGAGCGCGGGTTCTCCTACTCGACCGATGCGCCGCTGGACATGCGGATGGACCCTGACGCGGAGCTGACGGCGGCAGAGCTCATCAACACCTACGACGAGAAGTCGCTGGCGAGGATCCTGCGCGAATACGGTGACGAGCGGTTCGCCAGTCGGATCGCCGGCAGGATCATCCGCAGGCGCGCCCGACAGCCGTTCGCCAGGACCGGTGAACTCGTGGAGCTGCTGTACGAGGCGATCCCGGCGCCTGCCCGGCGCACCGGAGGTCATCCGGCCAAGCGCACGTTCCAGGCGCTGCGCATCGCCGTCAACGGCGAGCTGGACGTGCTGCGCGACGCGCTGCCCGCCGCGCTGGCGGCGCTGAGCCGCGGCGGACGCATCGCGGTGATGTCCTACCAGTCGCTGGAGGACCGCATCGTCAAGAACGTCTTCGCCGCGGCGACGGCATCGCGCACTCCGCCCGGTCTGCCCGTCGAACTTCCCGGGCACGAGCCGGAATTCACCAGCCTCACCCGCGGCGCCGAGCGGGCAGGCCCCGACGAGATCGCGCTCAACCCACGAAGCGCGTCCGTGCGGCTTCGGGCACTGGAGAAGGTTGCCGGACGGTCAGAAGGGACAGACTCATGAAGGCCAAGCGACCGACCGCCGTGCGCGGCGCCGACGAGCGCAGGCGCACGCCGCGCCAGCCCGCACGCGGCGCACAACGCCGTTCGCCGGACGTGCCACCGCGGCGGGGCAGGCCGCGTCCGAGCGACACCGCGCCGATCACCAGGCCGCAGATCAAGCCGGTCCGGCCGCAGATCAAGCCGGTTCGGCCGAAGAACGCCAGCCAGGCCAAGGCCCGCGCAAAGGCACGGAAGGCCAAGGCGCCCAGAGTCGTCCGGCCACCCCTGAAGCAGCGGCTGCTCGCCCGGATTTCCGAGATCGACCTCAACCCGCGAACGCTGGCGGCACGGGTCCCGTTCGTGGTGCTGGTCATCGGGTCGCTCGGGCTCGGCCTGGGTGTCACGCTGTGGCTGTCGACCGACGCTGCGGAGAGGTCGTATCAGCTCGGCAGTGCCAGGGAGACCAATCAGGCTCTGCTGCAGCAGAAGGAAGCCCTCGAGCGCGACGTGCTCGAGGCGCAGGCCGCACCCGCCCTCGCCGAGTCCGCCCGCGAGCTCGGCATGATCCCGACCCGCGACACCGCTCATCTGGTTCAGGACCCGGCAGGGAACTGGATCGTCGTCGGCACTCCCAAACCGGCCGAAGGGGTACCGCCGCCACCGCTGAACATGCCATTGCCCGACGAGGCACCCGCACCGCAGGCACAGGCCGCCCCCGCGAACAGGCCGGCACCGCCTGCGGTCGCCGATCCTCGCGAGATGGTCGTCCGGGTGCCCGAGCGGGCGGCCCCGGCGGCACCTGCGCCCGCGCCCGATCCGGCGGCCGTTCCTCTCGCCGTTCCACTGCCGGACAGCCCGCACGGAGCAGTTCAGCCGCCCGCGCCTGGACCCGCCGAACCGTTGGCTGCGCCGTTGCCAGGGCCGCCGCCGGTGGCACCGGCCGCCCCCGCGCCCGCCGAACAGTACGCTCCCGTTCCCGGCTCCCTGACGTGAGCCGCGGCACCGGTCAGCGCGGCCGCAAGCCCCAGCAGGCGCGTCCTGCCCAGGAACGGTCCGCCCGAGCGCGGCGTACCAGGGCACCGGACACCGATACCGGTTTGCGCAGTGCGTCTTTCGTGTTCCGGCACCGAGCGGGCAACGCCGTCATCTTCCTTGTGCTCATCGTCGCGGCGGCGCAGCTGTTCAACCTCCAGGTGCCGCGCGCCGCCGGTTTGCGAGCCGAGGCGGCGGGTCAGCTCAAGGTCACCGACGTCGACAAGGCGGTGCGCGGCAGCATCGTCGACCGCAACGACGACAAGCTGGCGTTCACCATCGAGGCGCGCGCACTGACCTTCCAGCCGGTCAAGATCCGCAAGCAGCTTGCCGACGCCAGGCAGAAGACGCCAGAAGCGCCCGACCCCGAGGCTCGGCTGCGCGAGATCGCCGCCGAGGTCGCGCTGCGGCTGAACAACAAGCCGGACGCCAAGACGGTGCTGAAGAAGCTGAGGAGCAACGAGTCGTTCGTCTACCTCGCCCGTGCTGTCGATCCCGCTGTCGCCGAGGCGATTTCGAAGAAGTTTCCCGAGGTCGGTTCCGAACGCCAGGACCTGCGCCAGTATCCCGGCGGCTCATTGGCGGCCAACATCGTCGGCGGCATCGACTGGGACGGCCACGGCCTGCTCGGCCTCGAGGACTCACTGGACGCCACGCTGGCCGGTACCGACGGGTCGGTCACCTACGACCGCGGTTCCGACGGCGTTGTGATTCCCGGCAGCTACCGCAACCGGCACACCGCCGTCAACGGGTCCACCGTCCAACTGACGCTCGACGACGACATCCAGTTCTATGTGCAGCAGCAGGTGCAGCAGGCCAAGAACGCCTCCGGCGCGGAGAACCTGTCCGCGGTGGTGCTCGACGCGAAAACCGGTGAAGTGCTTGCGATGTCGAACGACAACACGTTCGACCCGAGCCAGGACATCGGTCGGCAGGAGGACCGCCAACTGGGCAACCCGGCCGTCTCGTCACCGTTCGAGCCCGGCTCGGTGAACAAGATCGTCACCGCCGCGTCGGTGATCGAGTTCGGCCTATCCAATCCCGACGAGGTCCTGCAGGTCCCCGGCTCCATCGACATGGGCGGCGTCACCGTCGGCGATGCGTGGGAGCACGGCGTCATGCCGTACACCACGACGGGAGTCTTCGGTAAGTCGTCCAACGTCGGCACGCTGATGCTGGCCCAGCGGATCGGCCCCGAGCGGTACGCCGAAATGCTGGAAAAGTTCGGCCTCGGTCAGCGCGCCAACGTCGGATTGCCCGGTGAGAGCGCGGGCCTTGTCCCGCCGATCGACCAGTGGTCGGGCAGCACCTTCTCCAACCTGCCTATCGGGCAGGGCCTTTCGATGACGTTGCTGCAGATGACCGGCATGTACCAGGCGATCGCCAACGACGGGGTTCGCATTCCGCCGCGTATCGTCAAGGCCACCGTCGCCCCCGACGGCACCCGCACCGACGAGCCCCGGCCCGACGGCGTGCGAGTGGTTTCGCCGCAGACCGCGCAGACCGTACGCAACATGCTGCGAGCGGTGGTGCAGCGTGACCCGATGGGCACCCAGCAGGGCACCGGGTCGCTGGCCGCCGTCGACGGCTACCAGATCTCCGGTAAGACCGGCACCGCGCAGAAGATCAACCCGGCCTGCGGGTGCTACTACAGCGACGTCTACTGGATCACGTTCGCCGGCATGGTCACCACCGACAACCCCCGCTACGTGATCGGCATCATGGCCGACAACCCGCACCGCACCGCCGAGGGGCAGCCGGGCACGACGATGGCGCCGCTGTTCCACAACATCGCGAGCTGGCTGCTGCAGCGCGAGAACATCCCGCTGTCACCCGACCCCGGCCCGCCACTGACGCTGCAAGCCACCTGAGGGCGGGGTCACCGGTCGGCAGGCCGGTACTGTGTCATCGCCATGAAGCTGCGTCCCTCGCATCCCGCCGGCCAGGCGCTCGGGCCACTGGCCGACCGGATGGGCGCGGTCATCACACCCGCCGACGAAGGGCGGGAAACCCTCGTCACCGGCGTGACCCTGCGCAGCCAGGACGCCGAACCGGGGGACCTGTTCGCGGCGCTGCCCGGTGCTGCGTCGCACGGCGGGCGTTACGCGTCTGACGCCGTTCGTCGTGGCGCGGTCGCCGTTCTCACCGATTCGGACGGCCTGGCCCACATGGGCGCCGAGGCCTCCGTGCCCGTGCTGGTCCGTCCTGACCCGCGGTCGGTGCTCGGCGAGTTGGCGGCCACCGTGTACGGCCACCCGTCGCGACACCTGCGGGTGATCGGGGTGACCGGCACATCGGGCAAGACCACCACCACATATCTGGTGGAGGCGGGACTGCGGGCAGCGGAACGGGTCGCGGGCCTGATCGGCACCGTCGGCATCCGGATCGCGGGTGCGGACCTGCCAAGCAAGCTGACCACGCCCGAGGCGCCCGATCTGCAGGCGCTGCTGGCGCTGATGCTCGAGCAGGACGTCGACACCGTCGTGATGGAGGTGTCCAGCCACGCGCTGAGCCTCGGCCGCGTCGACGGCGTCGAGTTCGCGGTCGGCGGCTTCACCAACCTGTCTCGTGACCACCTCGACTTCCACCCGACGATGGAGGAGTACTTCGACACCAAGGCGCGGCTGTTCGCGCCCGGATCGCCAACGGCCGCAGCCGCTTCGGTGGTGTGTATCGACGACGACGCGGGACGGGCGATGGCCGACCTCGCGCCGAACCCGGTGACGGTCAGCGCGACCGGCCGAGCCGCCGACTGGCGGGTCGAGGACATCCGCACGGTCGAGCGCGGCGCCCAGGAGTTCCTCGCCGTCGATCCGGCCGGAGTCCACCACGGGCTGCGCATCGGGCTGCCCGGCCGCTACAACGTCGCCAACTGTCTGGTCGCTGCCGCGCTGCTGGACGCGGTCGGGGTGTCACCCGAACAGGCAGCGCCCGGGCTGCGGGACGCGAGGGTGCCGGGCAGGCTTGAGCCCGTCGATCGCGGCCAGGACTTCCTGGCGCTGGTCGACTACGCCCACAAGCCGGGAGCGCTGCGGGCGGTGCTCGAGTCGCTGCGCGAGCAGACGGCCGGTCGCGTCGCGGTGGTGTTCGGCGCGGGCGGAAACCGCGACCCCGGCAAGCGCGAGCCGATGGGTCAGGTGGCGGCCGAGCTCGCCGACCTCGTGGTGGTCACCGACGACAATCCGCGCGACGAGGATCCCGCCGCGATCCGCTCGTCGATCGTCGCCGGCGCGTCGGGTGGCCCCGCACGGGTCGTCGAGATCGGAGATCGGCGGGAAGCGATCGACCACGCCGTCGCGTGGGCCCGCGCCGGGGACGTCGTGCTGATCGCGGGCAAGGGCCACGAGGCTGGCCAGACCAGCCACGGCCAGACCCGGCCGTTCGACGACCGCGACGAGCTGGCCGAGTCCCTAGAGGCCATGGGATCCCACGCATGATTGCTCTGACCCTCGCCCAGATCGCCGACATCGTCGGCGGTGAGCTCGCCGACATCTCGGCCGCCGACGCCGCCGCGACGCGGGTGACCGGCTCCGTCGAATTCGACTCGCGCGCGGTGACTCCCGGCGGGTTGTTCCTCGCCCTGCCCGGCGCGCGGTCGGACGGCCACGACTTCGCGAAGACGGCGGTGGCCGCAGGCGCCGTTGGGGTGTTGGCCGCGCGGCCCGTCGGAGTGCCCGCAATCGTCGTCGAGCCCCGCACCGTCGCAGGAACCGACACGGCGGCCAGCGTTCTGGAGCACGACACCGACGGCTCGGGCGCGGCAGTCCTCGCGGCACTGGCCCGGCTGGCCGCTGCGGTGGCCGCCGAGCTCGTTGCGGGCGGCCTGACGATCGTCGGCATCACCGGCTCGTCGGGGAAGACCTCCACCAAGGACCTCGTCGCAGCGGTGCTCGCGCCGTTGGGCGAGGTGGTCGCCCCGCCGGGCTCCTTCAACAACGAGTTGGGCACGCCGTGGACGGTGCTGCGGGCGGGGCAGGACACCGACTACCTGATCCTGGAAATGTCGGCGCGCCACCCAGGCAACATCGCCGCGCTTGCGTCGATCGCCCCACCGTCGATCGCGGTCGTGCTCAACGTCGGGACCGCCCATCTTGGCGAGTTTGGCTCCCGCGAAGCCATCGCGCGCACCAAAGCTGAACTGCCGCAAGCTGTTCCGCCGTCGGGTGTGGTCATCCTCAACGTCGACGACGACGCCGTCGCGGCCATGGCAGGCCAGACTGCCGCCCGTGTTGTTCGGGTGTCGCGGTCACCGGGCGCCGATGTGTGGGCGGGTCCGGTCACGCTCGACGCGGTCGCCCGTCCCCGCTTCACGCTGCACGCGGGGGGTGTCGAGACCGACATATCGCTCGCGGTGCACGGCGACCACCAGGTGTCCAACGCGCTGTGCGCCGCAGCGGTCGCGCTGGAGTGCGGAGCGAGCGGCGCGCAGGTGGCGGCCGCGCTGGCCGGTGCGGGCCCGGTTTCGCAGCACCGCATGCACGTCACCACCCGCGACGACGGGGTCACCGTCATCGACGACGCCTACAACGCCAATCCGGATTCCATGCTGGCTGGCCTGAAGTCGCTGGCCTGGATGGCCCGCCAGGGCACAGAGACCCGGCGCAGCTGGGCGGTGCTCGGCGAGATGGCCGAGCTCGGCGACGACGCGATATCGGAACACGACCGCATCGGTCGGCTGGCGGTGCGATTAGATATCAGTCGACTCATCGTCGTGGGAACCGGGAGATCTATGAGCGCCATGCACCACGGGGCGGTCATGGAGGGTTCATGGGGAGGAGAGGCCACCATGGTCGCCGACGCTGACGCCGCGCTGGCCTTGTTGCGAGCCGAACTGCGCCAGGGGGACGTGGTGCTCGTCAAGGCGTCGAACGCGGCGGGGCTGGGGACGCTGGCCGAGGCGTTGATTGCCTCATGAGGCAGATCCTCATCGCCGTCGGTATCGCGCTGACGGTGTCGATCCTGCTGACACCCGTGCTGATCCAGCTCTTCACCAGGCAGGGGTTCGGCCACGAAATCCGCGAGGACGGCCCGCCGAGCCACCACAAGAAGCGCGGCACCCCGTCGATGGGCGGTGTCGCGATCCTCGCGGGCATCTGGGCGGGCTACCTCGGCACCCATCTGGTCGGGCTGGCACTCGACGGCCGTGGCCCGTCCGCGTCGGGCCTCCTGGCGCTCGGGCTCGCGACCGCGCTCGGCATCGTCGGCTTCATCGACGACCTGATCAAGATCCGCCGCTCGCGCAATCTCGGTCTGAACAAGACCACCAAGACGATCGGCATGCTGCTGGCCGCCGTCATCTTCGGCGTGCTCGCACTGCAGTTCCGCAACGCCGACGGGCTGACGCCGGGCAGCGCCGAGCTGTCCTATGTGCGCGAAATCGCCACGGTGACCCTGGCTCCCGCCATTTTTGTGTTCTTCTGCGTCCTCATCGTCTATGCGTGGTCGAACGCGGTGAACTTCACCGACGGGCTGGACGGGCTTGCCGCGGGTGCGATGGCGATGGTGTGCGCGGCCTACGTGATCATCACCTTCTGGCAGTTCCGCAACGCGTGCGCCACGGCGCCCGGGGTCGGCTGCTACAACGTGCGTGACCCGTTGGACCTCGCCCTGATCGCCGCCGCGACGGCAGGGGCCTGCATCGGATTCCTGTGGTGGAATGCCGCTCCCGCGAAGATCTTCATGGGCGACACCGGCTCGCTGGCGCTGGGCGGCGTCATCGCGGCACTGTCGGTGCTCAGCCGCACCGAGATGCTCGCCGTTGTGCTCGGCGCCCTGTTCGTCGCCGAGGTGACTTCGGTGGTGGTGCAGATCCTGGCGTTCCGCACGACAGGGCGACGAGTCTTCCGCATGGCGCCGTTCCACCATCACTTCGAGCTCGTCGGCTGGGCGGAAACCACGGTGATCATCCGCTTCTGGCTGTTGACCGCGATCGCCTGCGGCCTCGGTGTTGCCCTTTTCTACAGCGAGTGGCTCACCACCGTCGGGGCCTGACGTGGACCGCTCCGCCGTCGCGCCGCTCGCGCCAGGCACCCGTGTGCTGGTGACCGGGGCGGGCATCACCGGCCGCTCCGTGAGCGCCGCGCTGGAACCGACGGGCGTGCGGCTGACCATCTGCGACGACGACCCGCTCGCGCTGCAGCGCCTCATCACGCCGGCGACGGTCGTCACCACCGCGGAGGCCGTCGACCGCATCGCCGACTATGCCCTCGTTGTCACCAGCCCCGGATTCCCGCCCACCGCACCGGTTTTGGCTGCGGCGGCCGTCGCGGGGGTGCCCATCTGGGGCGATGTCGAGCTGGCGTGGCGGCTGGACCGGGCGGGCTGGTTCGGCACCCCGAAGCGCTGGCTGGTGGTCACCGGCACGAACGGCAAGACGACCACCACCTCGATGCTGCACGCGATGCTGGTCGCGGGCGGGCGGCGCGCGGTGCTGTGCGGCAACATCGGCAACCCGGTGATCGACATGCTCGCCGAGCCTGCCGAGCTGCTCGCGGTCGAGCTGTCGAGTTTCCAGTTGCACTGGGCGCCGTCGCTGCGACCGGAGGCAGGCGCGGTGCTCAACGTCGCCGAGGACCACCTCGACTGGCACGGCTCGATGGAGGCGTACGCCGCCGACAAGGCGCGGGCGCTCGACGGCCGGGTGGCGGTCGCCGGGCTCGACGACCCGGTCGCGGCGGCGCTGCTGGCCCGTGCCTCCGCACCGGTACGGGTCGGCTTCAGGTTGAGCGAGCCCTCCGCCGGCGAGCTGGGGGTCCGTGACGGCGCGCTGGTCGACCGGGCCTTCGCCGACGGCCTTGTGCTCGCCGACGCCGCGTCGATCCCGGTGCCTGGGCCGGTCGGCGTCCTCGACGCGCTTGCCGCCGCGGCGCTGGCCCGTGCCGTGGACGTGCCCGCCGATGCCATCGCGGATGCGCTGTCGTCGTTTCACCTCGGCCCGCACCGCGCCGAGGCGGTCGCCGAGGTCGACGGCGTGACCTACGTCGACGACTCCAAGGCCACCAACCCGCACGCGGCCCACGCCTCCATCGCCGCCTACCCGCGGGTGGTGTGGATCGCCGGTGGACTGCTTAAGGGCGCCTCGGTCGACGACCTGGTCGCTGCGGTGGCGAATCGCCTGGTCGGCGTCGTGCTGATCGGCCGGGACCGGGCACTGATCGCCAATGCGTTATCGCGACACGCCCCGGATGTCCCCGTTGTGGAGGTTGGGACGGGGGAGGATTCTGTGGTGCATGAGACAAATGAGTCAGATGTTAATTCTGTGACTCAATTGATGACCGCCGTCGTGGCCGCCGCTCGTCGGCTTGCCCGACCCGGTGACACCGTGCTGCTGGCCCCCGCGGGCGCGTCCTTCGACCAATTCAGCGGCTACGCCGAGCGCGGGGACGCCTTCGCGGCCGCTGTGCGCGCAAGCCGGTAGGCGCGACGCATGAGCACCCGAAGGCGACCACGAATGAGGATCGCAGCGAGGCTCAGGTCGTTGGCGCGAACCGCAAGCTCCCGCGCGAAGCGAGGACCGATGGGCCCACGCCCGCAGGGCAGGGGACGACTGGGAGCCGAGGCATGAGCGGAGTTTTGTCCCGGCTGCGGCTCCGCCGGACGGGCACAGCGGACAGCGCTCCCGCCGACGCTGCGACCGCTCCGCGCACGCGCTTCGGCGCATGGCTGGGCAAGCCTATGACGTCGTTTCACCTCATCATCGCCGTCGCAGCCCTGCTCGTGACGCTGGGCCTGATCATGGTGCTCTCGGCATCAGGCGTGCACTCCTACGACGAGGACGGCTCGCCGTGGGTGATCTTCGGCAAGCAGCTGATCTGGACACTCGTCGGCCTCTTCGCGTTCTACGCCGCCATGCGCATGCGTGTGCAGACCATGCGCAGCCTCGCGTTCACCGGGTTCGCGGTCACCATCGTGCTGCTCGTGCTCGTTCTCATCCCGGGAATCGGCAAGGAGGCCAACGGTTCCCGCGGCTGGTTCGTCGTCGCAGGCTTCTCCATGCAGCCGTCCGAGCTGGCGAAGATCGCGTTCGCGATATGGGGTGCGCACCTGCTGGCCGCGCGTCGCATGGAGCGGGCGTCGCTGCGGGAGATGCTCATTCCGCTGGTGCCCGCCGCGGTGATCGCGCTGGCGCTCATCGTCGCCCAGCCCGACCTCGGGCAGACGGTGTCGTTGGGCATCATCCTGCTGGCCCTGCTGTGGTACGCGGGCCTACCGCTGCGGGTGTTCCTGTCCTCGCTGTTCGCCACGGTGGTGGCCGCGGGCATCCTCGCGGTGTCCGAGGGCTACCGGTCCGACCGGGTGATGTCCTGGCTGAACCCGGGCGCCGACTCGCAGGGCTCGGGATATCAAGCCAAGCAGGCCAGGTTTGCGCTGGCCAACGGCGGTGTCTTCGGCGACGGGCTGGGCCAGGGCACCGCGAAGTGGAATTACCTGCCCAACGCGCACAACGACTTCATCTTCGCGATCATCGGCGAGGAACTGGGCTTCATCGGCGCGGCGGGGCTGTTGTGCCTGTTCGGCCTGTTCGCCTACACGGGCATGCGCATCGCGCGCCGGTCGGCGGACCCGTTCCTGCGCCTGCTCACCGCTACCGCCACCATGTGGGTGCTCGGCCAGGCGTTCATCAACGTCGGCTACGTCATCGGCCTGCTTCCGGTCACCGGGCTCCAGCTGCCGCTCATCTCTGCGGGCGGAACATCAACGGCGACAACACTTCTGATCATCGGTGTGATCGCAAATGCCGCGCGACACGAACCCGAGGCGGTGGCCGCGCTGCGTGCCGGTCGCGACGACAGGGTCAACCGGCTGCTGCGGCTGCCGCTCCCAGAGCCGTACTCGCCGACGCGTACCGAGGCGCTTCGTGACCGGCTGCGCACCCGCGGGGAGAAGCGGCAGGCCAAGCCCAAGCGCAAACCCGCAAAGGAAACCCGGCGTAAACCCCATACGGCCGACCGGCCGGTGCGACGCTCAGTGCATCATGGAGGCGGCCAGCGCGCCAACCGCGCCGCTGGACAACGTCACCAGGGCCGACGGGCTCGCACATTGGAAGGTCAACGTCACGGGTGAATGGGCCGATCTCCGTAGTTCTCGCCGGTGGTGGGACGGCAGGCCACGTCGAACCCGCCATGGCCGTCGCCGATGCCCTCAGCGCGCTCGACACCGAGGTGCGGATCACCGCACTCGGCACCCACCGCGGCCTCGAAACCCGGCTGGTCCCCGAGCGCGGCTACCACCTCGAGCTCATCACGCCGGTGCCGCTGCCCCGTAAGCCCAGCGGCGACCTGCTGCGCCTGCCCGCGCGGGTGCGACGCGCCGTCAAGGAGACCCGCGCCGTGCTCGACGACGTCGACGCCGATGTCGTCATCGGGTTCGGCGGGTATGTCGCGCTGCCCGCGTACCTGGCTGCGCGTCGACGCCGGGTGCCGGTGGTCATCCACGAAGCCAACGCAAGCGCAGGCTGGGCCAACAAGGTCGGTGCCCGATCGGCGCAGCGAGTCTTGTCCGCGGTCGCCGACCCCGGCCTGCCGCGCGCCGAGGTGGTCGGCGTGCCGGTGCGCGCGGCGATCACCTCGCTCGACCGGATGGCGGAGCGGGCAAAAGCCCGCGCGCACTTCGGATTCGCCGACGATGCGCGGGTGCTCTTGGTGTTCGGCGGTTCGCAGGGCGCGCAGTCGATCAACCGAGCGGTCGCACCTGCGGCCAAGGCGCTTGCCGCCGCGGGTATCTCGGTGCTTCACGCGCACGGCCCAAAGAACACCCTTGACCTACGCGAGCCCGCAGAAGGCGACCCGCCATATGTGGCCGTGCCGTACCTGGACCGAATGGACTTGGCTTACGCCGCAGCCGATCTGGCGATCTGCCGGTCCGGAGCGATGACGGTGGCCGAGGTCTCCGCCGTCGGACTGCCCGCGGTGTATGTTCCGCTGCCCATCGGCAACGGCGAGCAGCGACTCAACGCGCTGCCCGTCGTCAATGCCGGCGGGGGACTTCTGGTCGAGGACGCCGACCTCACGCCCGAGTTCGTCGGCGACACGGTGGCCGGACTGCTTGGCGACGCCTCGCGGCTGACGGCGATGACCGCCGCCGCGGCGATGGCGGGCCACCGCGATGCCGCGCAGAAGGTAGCCGAGGTCGCCCTCGAGGTGGCGCGCGCGGGGCGCGACAGCCGAAAGGCGCGCCGGTGAACGCGAACTCACCGGAACCGGGAAGCCGGCACTCCATCGCCCTGCCCGACGAGCTGAAGCGGGTGCACATGGTCGGCATCGGGGGAGCGGGCATGTCGGGCATCGCGCGCATCCTGCTCGACCGCGGCGGGCTGGTGTCGGGCTCCGACGCCAAGGAGTCGCGCGGGGTTGCGGCGCTGCGCGCAAGGGGCGCGGTGATCCGCATCGGCCACGACGAGTCCTCACTGGACCTGCTGCCCGGCGGACCGACCGCGGTGGTGACCACCCATGCGGCGATCCCGAAGACCAACCCCGAGCTCGTCGAGGCCAGGCGCCGCGGCATCGCGGTGATTCTGCGACCTGTCGTGCTGGCCAGGCTGATGGACGACTACACCACCCTGATGGTGACGGGCACCCACGGCAAGACCACGACGACCTCGATGCTCATTGTCGCCCTGCAGCAATCCGGGTTCGACCCGTCGTTCGCCGTCGGCGGCGATCTCGGTGAAGCCGGCACCAATGCCCACCACGGCAGCGGCGACTGCTTCGTCGCCGAGGCCGACGAGAGCGACGGCTCACTGCTCGAGTACACGCCGAATGTCGCGGTGGTGACCAACATCGAGGCCGACCATCTCGACTTCTTCGGCAGCGCCGAGGCGTACGGCGCGGTGTTCGACGACTTCGTCGAGCGGCTGGCGCCCGGCGGCGCGCTGGTGGTCTGCACCGACGACCCTAACGCCGCGGCCCTCGCCGAACGCACTGCGGCATTGGGCATTCGGGTGCTGCGCTACGGCAGCGACGATCGGCCCGACCTTGCGGGCAGGCTGGTGAGCTGGGAACAGCAGAACACCGGCGCGGTGGCGCACCTCCAGCTGGCAGGAGAGAAGCACCCGCGGGTGATGCGAATGTCGGTGCCGGGCAGGCACATGGCGCTCAACGCACTCGCCGCGCTGCTGGCGGCGATCGAGGTCGGGGCACCGGTCGAGATGGTGCTCGACGGGCTTGCCGGGTTCGAGGGAGTGCGCCGCCGCTTCGAGCTCGTCGGCACCGCGCACGGCGTCCGGGTGTTCGACGACTACGCCCACCACCCGACTGAGGTCCGTGCCACGCTCGGTGCGCTGCGGACGTTGACCGAGCAGAGCGGGCGCGGACGTTCCGTCGTGGTGTTCCAGCCGCATTTGTATTCGCGCACAGCCGCATTCGCGCGGGAGTTCGCCGAGGCGTTGGACTGCGCCGACGAAGTGTTCGTGCTCGACGTCTACGCGGCGCGGGAACAGCCGATGCCGGGCGTCAGTGGGGCGACGGTGGCCGAACACGTCGGCAAGCCGGTGCACTATGTGCCGGACTTCTCCGCTGTCGCAGAAGAGGTGGCCAAAACGGTGCGCTCGGGCGATGTTGTCGTCACGATGGGCGCAGGCGACGTCACGATGCTGGCCCCCGAGATCGTCGAGGCGCTCGCGGCACGGGCCAACCGGTCGACGCCGCGACGCAATCCCGGGACGGGCGCGCCATGACGGAGCCGGAGGACAACGGCGAGGCGACGGCCGAGCCCGAGGACAACGGCGAGGCGACGGCCGAGCCCGAGGACAACGGCGAGGCGACGGCCGAGCCCGAAGACAACGGCGAGGCGACGGCCGAGCCCGAAGACAACGGCGAGGCGACGGCCGAGCCCGAAGACAACGGCGAGGCGACGGCCGAGCCCGAAGACAACGGCGAGGTGACGGCCGAGCCCGAAGACAACGGTGAGGCGACGGCCGAGCCCGAAGATTCACCCGCAGAGGATTTCGAGGGTCCGCGACGGCGGGCCAGGCGGGAACGAGAAGCGCGCCGCGAGGCCCAGGCCCGCGCCGTCGCGATCGAGCAGGCCAGAAGAGAAGCCAAGCGGCGTGCGCAGGGTAAGTCGACCGACGATTCCAAACCCGTTGCGCGGGGCGCGGTTCGGGGCCTGAAGCTGGTGGCGTGGACAGTGCTGCTTGTCGCCTTGTTCGTCGGGCTCGGCCTGTTGCTGTACTTCACCCCGATCATGGCGGCGCGAAACGTCGTGATCACCGGCCTCGGCGCGGTGACGCAGGAGGAGGTCATCGCGGCCGCAGCCGTCAAGCAGGGCACACCGCTGCTGCAGGTGAACACCGACGACATCGCCGAGCGGGTGGCCACCATTCGCCGTGTCGCCACCGCGCGCGTGCAGCGCGAATACCCGTCGACCCTCCGAATCACGGTCGTCGAGCGCGTCCCCGTCGTCGTCAAGGACTATCCCGACGGCCCACACCTGTTCGACCGCGACGGGGTGGACTTCGCGACCGCGCCGCCGCCGCCGAACCTTCCTTACCTCGAGGCCGACAACCCCGGTCCAAACGATCCACCGACCAGGGCGGCACTGGAAGTGATGACGGCCCTGCGGCCCGAGGTGGCCGGGCAGGTCGCCAGGGTGTCGGCGCCGTCGGTCGCTGCGGTCACGCTGACGTTGGTCGACGGCCGAGAAGTGGTGTGGGGCACGAACGATCGCACGGAGGAGAAGGCGCAGAAGCTGGCGGCGCTGCTGACCCAGCCGGGCCACACCTACGACGTCTCCAGCCCCGATTTGCCGACGGTCAAGTAGTACCCGTCACCCGAAATCGCCGGAAATTCCTGACGTTGCCGTCGGCGCGCCTGCATGGATAGTGCTTGACCTCGCCCTACCGTTCTGTTTGCGCAGAACAACTTGACATAACTGTAGACCTTTAGTTGAGGTTGAGAGTTTGCTCGAGGGTTCGGCGCACCGAAGACAACCAGGGACGAAGGGGATCGCTGATGAGCGCTCGCGCGAAGAAGGGACGATCATGACCCCCCCGCACAACTACCTCGCCGTCATCAAGGTGGTCGGCATCGGCGGCGGCGGCGTCAATGCAGTCAACCGGATGATCGAGCACGGCCTCAAGGGCGTGGAGTTCATCGCGATCAACACCGACGCGCAGGCGCTGTTGATGAGCGATGCCGACGTCAAGCTCGACGTCGGACGCGACTCAACCCGAGGACTCGGCGCAGGCGCCGACCCCGAGGTGGGTCGCAAGGCCGCCGAAGACGCCAAGGACGACATCGAGGAGCTGCTGCGCGGCGCAGACATGGTGTTCGTGACCGCAGGCGAAGGCGGTGGCACCGGCACGGGCGGCGCGCCCGTTGTCGCGACCATCGCGCGCAAGCTCGGCGCGCTGACGGTCGGCGTGGTGACGAGGCCGTTCTCGTTCGAGGGCAAGCGCCGCAGCAACCAGGCCGAAGCAGGCATCACGTCGCTGCGGGAGAGCTGCGACACGCTCATCGTCATTCCCAACGACCGGCTGCTGCAGATGGGCGACGCCGCCGTATCGCTGATGGACGCGTTCCGCAGTGCCGACGAGGTGCTGCTCAACGGTGTGCAGGGCATCACCGACCTGATCACCACGCCGGGCCTGATCAATGTCGACTTCGCCGACGTCAAGGGCATCATGTCCGGCGCGGGCACCGCGCTGATGGGCATCGGCTCGGCGCGTGGAGACGGACGTGCACTCAAGGCTGCCGAGATTGCCATCAACTCGCCCCTGCTCGAGGCGTCCATGGAGGGCGCGCAGGGCGTGCTGATGTCCATCGCGGGCGGCAGCGATCTCGGGCTGTTCGAGATCAACGAGGCCGCTTCGCTGGTGCAGGACGCCGCGCACATCGAGGCCAACATCATTTTCGGCACCGTGATCGACGACTCGCTCGGCGACGAGGTACGAGTGACGGTGATCGCCGCGGGCTTCGACGCCTCGGGCCCGAGCCGAAAGCCGGTGGTCGGTGCAGGCCAGGCGATCGCTCCAGGACAAGCGGGCAAGGTCACGTCACAGCTCTTCGAACCGGCCGAAGCGGCCAGCGTGCCGGTGCACACCAATGGCGCGACGGTCAGTATCGGTGGGGACGACGACGACGACGTCGACGTTCCGCCGTTCATGCGGCACTAGTATCCGGCCCGGATACTTGGAGCTGTGAGTGTTCGGGTTCGACGCGTGACAACCACCCGCGCAGGCGGCGTGTCGGCACCGCCGTTCGACACCTTCAATCTCGGCGACCACGTCGGCGACGACCCGGCGGCCGTTGCGGCCAACCGGAAACGGCTGGCGTCCGCGATCGGGCTGGGCGGCGACGCGGTGGTTTGGATGAACCAGGTGCACGGCGACCGCGTGGTGCGAGTCGACGGGCCCCGCAATGTTCCGGCGTCGGTTGTGGACGACACCGACGCATTGGTGACGACCACACCGCGATTGGCATTGGCCGTCGTGACGGCCGATTGCGTTCCCGTTTTATTGGCCGACGCCCGCGCCGGGGTGGTGGCGGCGGTACATGCAGGCCGGGTGGGCGCGCAGAAAGGCGTCGTCGCCCGCGCCGTCGAGGCGATGTATGACGCCGGCGCGCACGCGCAGGACATCTCCGTTCTGCTCGGCCCCGCGGTCAGCGGCCGTAACTACGAGGTGCCCGCGGATATGGCCGCAGAGGTGGAGGCCGCCCTGCCCGGCAGCAGCACCACGACGTCACGAGGCACCCCCGGGCTCGATCTACGCTCCGGAATCGCTAGGCAATTAACGGATTTGGGTATCACCGCCATCGATGTCGACCCACGCTGCACGGTGGATGACCGCAACCTGTTCAGCCATCGACGCGATGCCCCGACCGGACGACTGGCGTCCCTGGTGTGGATGGAATGACCGCCTTGGCAACCACGAGGGAAGTCGAACTGGCCGAGGCTCTGACCCGTGTGCGCGAACGGCTGGCGCAGGCCGCAGTAGCCGCGGGGCGCAAAGGCGACGAAATCGAATTACTGCCGATAACGAAATTCTTTCCAGCAACCGATGTACTTATTCTGTCGCATTTGGGTTGCGCTGCTTTTGGTGAATCGCGCGAACAAGAAGCGGCCGCGAAATTCGCCGAATGTAATTCCGCCGATCCAGCTCCGTCGATTCGCTGGCACATGGTCGGCCGGATTCAACGCAACAAGGCGCGGTCGATCGCCGGCTGGGCGTACGCAGCTCACTCGGTCGACAGCGCCAAGGTGATCACCGCGCTGGACCGCGCGTCCTCTGCGGCCCTTGCCGAGGGAGAGCGGTCCGATGTGCTGCGGGTGTACATCCAGATCAGCCTCGACGGCGACGTCGCACGCGGGGGAGTCGACATCGGACGCCCCGACCTGGTCGACGAACTGTGCGCACAGGTGCAGTCCGCGAGTGGCCTGGAATTCGTCGGCCTGATGGGCATTCCGCCGCTTGGTTCGGACGCCGAAAACGCCTTCGCGCGTTTGCAAGCCGAGCACCAGCGGGTACAGACCGTCTACCAGCAGCGCCTCGAACTCTCGGCCGGGATGTCCAGCGACCTCGAGGCGGCGGTCAAACATGGTTCGACGTGTGTGCGTGTCGGTACCGCCCTATTGGGGCAACGTCCTCTAACGTCACCATGAGTAGTCACTCCAGTCACATCTTCATCACAGGCATCACGCAAGAAGGGTCCAGCGATGAGCACACTGCACAAGGTCAAGGCGTACTTCGGTATGGCGCCTATGGACGACTACGACGATGAGTACTACGACGACGAGGACCGTCCGTCACGCGGCTACCCGCGCCGTGAGCGCTTCGCCGACGAGGGATACGGCCGCTATGACGACCGTTACGACGACGAGGAGATGCCCGGCGGCTACCGCGGCGGCTATCCCGACGAGGGGCGCTTCCACTCGCGGGAGTTCGACCGCGCCGCACCGAGGTTCGCCCCGCTGCGTGGCTCGACCCGCGGCGCACTGGCCATGGACCCCCGCAGGATGGCGATGCTGTTCGACGAGAGCAGCCCGCTGTCGAAGATCACCACGCTGCGGCCCAAGGATTACAGCGAGGCCCGCACGATCGGGGAGCGCTTCCGCGACGGCACCCCGGTGATCATGGACCTGGTGACCATGGACAACGCCGACGCCAAGCGGCTCGTCGACTTCGCGGCGGGCCTGGCCTTCGCCCTGCGCGGGTCCTTCGACAAGGTCGCCACCAAAGTGTTCCTGCTCTCGCCTGCCGACGTCGACGTCACGCCCGACGACCGCAGGCGCATCGCCGAGACCGGCTTCTACGCCTATCAGTAGGTCGGGCGACAGGTAGGCTGGCGGCATCACGCGGGCCGAGACCGGTCCGCGGCCCGTTTTGAAGTCACACATCGGCTGTAGTGAGGTCGGCTAGTTGGCCCTGTTCTTTGAGATTCTGGGTTTCGCGCTGTTCGTCTTCTGGCTGCTGCTCATCGCCAGAGTGGTGGTCGAGTTCATCCGCTCGTTCAGCCGTGACTGGCACCCGCGAGGCTTCACGGTGGTGATCCTCGAGGTGATCATGACGCTCACCGACCCGCCGGTGAAGCTGCTGCGCCGGATCATTCCGCAGCTCACGATAGGGGCGATCCGCTTCGACCTGTCGATCATGGTGCTGCTGCTGGTGGCGTTCATCGGCATGCAGCTCGCGTTCAGCGCCGCGGCATGAGAACACCGGATCGACGTTTGCCGGACATCGCAATTGGGCTTAAGAAGATTGAATTTCGCTCTTAAATTTTGGCCACACATGCAACCGCCGGGTCTGGTGTGACAGGATGGACGCCAGTTACTCCACTGACGCTCTACACTTTGAGATCGATTGACGGTCCGGACCTTCTAGGGGGCAGACAATGCCGCTCACTCCAGCCGACGTTCACAACGTCGCCTTCAGCAAGCCACCCATTGGCAAGCGCGGCTACAACGAGGACGAGGTGGATGCGTTCCTCGATCTCGTCGAGAACGAGCTGACCCGCCTCGTCGAGGAGAACGCCGACCTTCGTCAGCGGGTGACGGAGTTGGACCAGGAGCTGGCGACCGCGCGGGCGGGCGGTGGAGGGCAGCCCACCCAGGCCATCCCGCTGTATCAGCCCGAGCCCGAACCCGAGCCGGCACCTCAGCCCGTATACGAGGCGCCGCCGCCACCGCCTGCTGCTGCCCCGATGAGCGAGGACCAGCACCTCAAGGCCGCACGCGTGCTCAGCCTGGCGCAGGACACCGCCGACCGGCTGACCACGACCGCCAAGGCAGAGTCGGAAAAGCTTCTCTCCGATGCGCGCTCCCAGGCCGACCAGATGGTCAGCGAGGCCCGGATCACCGCGGAGTCCACGGTCGCAGAGGCTCGCCAGCGTGCCGACACCATGCTGGCCGACGCTCAGACCCGGTCGGAGACCCAGCTGCGGCAGGCCCAGGAGAAGGCCGACGCCCTTCAGGCGGATGCCGAGCGCAAGCACTCCGAGATCATGGGAACGATCAACCAGCAGCGCACCGTCCTGGAAGGCCGGCTGGAACAACTGCGCACGTTCGAACGCGAGTACCGCACCAGGCTCAAGACCTACCTGGAGTCCCAGCTCGAAGAACTCGGCCAGCGCGGCTCGGCCGCTCCGGTCGATTCGAGCGCCAACAACGACGGCGGCGGATTCAATCAGTTCAACCGCGGTAACAACTGAACTGAGCCCCCCTCGGCGTAGGGAGTGACCAATGTTGATCGTTGCCCTCGTGCTCGCTGTCATCGGCCTCGCGGCCCTGGTGACCGCGGTCGTCACGAGCAATGAACTCATCGCGTGGGTCTGCATCGCCGCGAGCGTGATCGGCGTCGTGCTGTTGATCGTCGACGCGTTGCGCGAACGCTCCCGCGGTGATGCCGACGTGCCGTCGGCGGAGGCCGAGGAAGAGTTCGACGAGGAGTACCCGGAAGAGCCGGTGACCGACGCCGACGACGCCGAAACCACGGCGGCCCCAACCGAAACCGTCGACAGTGATGTCGCGGAGGTCGCGGAGGAAGACCGCAACCCGCGTTAGCGCGTCGGCTTCGCCAACAGTTCGCGCACTTCGTCGTCGGTGACCTGATGGAAGTCGGCGTACACCTGCCCGACCGCGTCGAAAGACGTCGGCATCGTGGCGCACACCACGTCGTCGGCCTCGTCGGCCAGTTGGCGGCACGCCGAGGGCGGACCGACCGGCACCGCGACCACAACGCCTGCAGGCTCTGCGGCACGTATCGCGCGCACGGCGGCGAGCATGCTTGCGCCGGTGGCGATCCCGTCGTCGACGATGATCACGGTCAACCCCTTCGGGTCCGCAGGCGCCCTGCCGCCCCGGTAAGCCTGCTCGCGGCGGTTGAGCTCGTCGGTCTCGCGGTCGATTGTCGCGCGCAGCGCCTCGTCGCTGATGCCGAGACTCCTGATCAGGTTGTCGTTGACCACCAGCCCGCCGCCACTGGCGAGAGCGCCCATCGCGAGCTCTTCCCACTGCGGCACGCCAAGCTTACGAACCAGGAAGACATCGAGCGGCGCCTGCAGCGCGGCCGCGACCTCCCAGCCGACCGGAACGCCCCCGCGCGCCAGCCCGAGGACCAGAAGATCATCTCTGCCGTGATAGGCCGTCAACGCCTGAGCCAGGACTTGGCCGGCTTCGCGGCGGTCCCGGAAGGTACGCCTCGCGCTTCGTCGCGCGAGCCCACTCCAACCGGCCATGACTACGACTTCCCATTCCGGGGACTCATTTAGCCTACGACGGGCAATCCAACTACGCAGTGACTCCGAATCACTGAGACTGACTGTCTTGACCGGGGCGTGAGCCGAGGCATGAGTAAAGCCGAAAGGGACCATGGGCATCGAGTACGAAAGCGTCGTTGACCACCCGCTGGCGGAGGTGTTCGCCTGGCACGCCAGGCCGGGCGCAATGACCCGGCTCGTGCCGCCGTGGCAGCCGATGACGGTGGTGGCCGAGACCGAGTCGCTGGCCGATGGCCAGGCGGTGCTCGGCCTGCCCGGCGGGCTGCGCTGGATCGCCCAGCACGACCGGGAGAGCTTCGACCCGCCCCACCGCTTCGCCGACGTGCTCTCGTCGGCCGGGCCGCGGTCCCTTCCGCCCCGCATCATCGGCTGGTGGCGGCACACCCACGAATTCTTCGAGGAGCCGGGCGGTCGCACCAGGGTGCGCGACGAGGTCGACACGACGGTGCCCGCTGCGGCATTGCGGCCCACGTTCGTCTACCGGCACCGCCAACTGGCCGACGACCTCGCGGCTCATCGCGACGCGGCGTCTGCGGGAGCCAAGCCGATGGTCGTGGCGGTCACCGGCGCGACGGGTCTGGTCGGGTCGGCCCTTACGGCGTTCCTGACCACCGGCGGGCACCGGGTGATTCGGCTGGTCCGACACCCTGCGCGGGCCAAGGACGAGCGGCAATGGCGGCCCGAGGCTCCCGCGCCCGACCTGCTTGCGGGGGTCGATGCGGTGGTCCATCTGGCAGGCGCGTCGATCGCGGGACGGTTCACCGCGGGTCACAAGGCCGCCATCCGCGACAGCCGCATCGAGCCGACACGCCTGCTGGCGCAGGCGGCGGCCGACAGTGACGACGGCCCCAAGGTGTTCGTCAGCGCCTCGGCGGTCGGTATCTACGGGTACGACAGGGGCGACGCGGTGTTGTGTGAGGAGAGCGTGCGCGGCGACGGATTCCTTGCAGATGTCGTGTCCGACTGGGAGGCCGCAACCCGTCCTGCAGCCGACGCAGGCCTGCGAGTGGTCACCGTGCGCACCGGAATCGTGCAGGCCGCGGCGGGCGGGACGCTGCGGCTCCTGCGTCCGCTGTTCCTCGCCGGCCTCGGCGGACGCATGGGCAGCGGCAGGCAGTGGCTGTCGTGGATCGGCCTCGACGACCTGCTCGACATCTACTACCGCGCCCTGTACGACAGCCGGCTGACCGGCGCCGTGAACGCGGTCGGGCCTGCGCCGGTGCGCAATGTCGATTACACGAAGGCGCTGGCCGGCGTGCTGCACCGGCCGGCCTTGGTGCCCGTGCCGCCATTCGGGCCGCGCCTGCTGTTAGGCGGTCAGGGCGCCCGCGAACTCGCCGAGGCCGATCAGCGGGTGGTGCCGACGAAGCTGACCGAGCTGGGGCACCGGTTCCGGCACACAACCGTCACCGACGCGCTGGCGCATCAGCTCGGGCACGGCTGATGAGCAACACGCAATAGAAAGCCGCGCACAAGGCCGCGGATGCGCCGCGCCGCACTTTCGGTGAGTTCCGTTGTGGCCGAGCGTAGTTCGTCATGGGTCAACCCGACGCTCGCGACCTCTCCGTTGCGGTCGTCGGCAAGCCAGCCGTCCAGCAGGCCGGGATCGAGTTCGGGGTGGAACTGCAGCCCCAGCGCGCGGCCGAGCACGAAGGCCTGCGACGCGTTGGCGGTCCTGGCGATCTCGGTGGCGCCAGGCGGCAGTGTCCACGCGTCGAAATGCCACTGGAACCAGGGACCGCCGGGGATGAGGCTTTCGTCGTCGGTTGTCACGTCGTGCCAGCCGATCTCCGGCGATGTCGACCGGCCGACCGACCCGCCGAACGCCTGCGCCAGCAGTTGACCGCCGAAGCACACGCCGAGGGTCGGCACACCCGCGTCCGCGGCATCGCGCAGCATCTGCATCTCCGCACCGACCCAGGTCTGGCGCAGCGCCTCGTCGTACACGGGCCACCGCGCACCCAGCGGCACGATCGCGTCGTAGTCGGTCGGGTCGGGAAAGGTCACGTCGCCGACGGGGTCGTCGATCCGTTCGGCGGGCACCACCTCGAATGTGGCGATGTCGTAGCCACATTCGGCGAACGCCTCGCCGAGCAGTCCCTCGGTCGCGAGGTGTTCGTTGTAGATGAACAACACTTGGGGTGCCATAGGGACAGATTATTTCGGAGGCACGGGCGGCGCGTCGTCCGGGGCGAGTTCTGAGGCGATGCGGCGGAACAACGTGTCGGCATCGTTGCGGTAGTTTCCCTCGTCGTCGAACGCTTCGGGTTGGTAGGTGACGGCCACCGCCAGCCCGATCTTCTTGGCCGGGAGGTAGGCCATCACGCCGGCCTCACCGGCGAACAGCGGGTTCTGCAGCAGCCAGTCGCCGGAGATCACGATGCCCATGCCGTAGCTGTAGCCCTCGTTCATCGCCGCACAGGTCGTGCAGCCGGGCATGGCGCGGGTCTTGCCCCGAAGGTCGGTGGACGCGAACTTCTGGTAGGACTCCTTCGACAGCAGCTTGCCGGAGCCGAGTCCCGTCGCGCTGGCCTCCATGTCGTAGATGTTCGTCGTCTGGATGGCGCCGTGGGTGATCGTCCACGACGGGTTCCAGTACGTCGACTCTTCGTAAAACGGTGTGCCGCTGGGTATTCGGAGCGCTTCTCGGCGCTCGCTGGTGAATGCGTGCAGAACCGGCGCAGGAATCTCCGGGGTGAACGAGTTTGCGGTGTTGGTCAGCCCGAGCGGCCGCAGCACCTTGTCTTCCAACAGCTTCGGCATGTCCTCGCCGGTCGCCTTCTCCAGCGCCTTGCCCAGCAGCACGTAATTGGTGTGCGCGTAGTTCCAGTTGGTGCCCGGCTCGTAGAGAAGCGGCTTCGACGTCGCGAAGCCCAGTAGCTGGTCGGGTTCCCACTGCCGGAACGGGTCCTCGTAGAGCGCCTTGTCGAACTCCGTGTTGCCGATGACGTAATCGACGTAGCCGGAGGTCATCTGGGCCAGCTGCCCGAGCGTGACGCGGTCGGCGTTCGGCACGTCCGGCAGCCATTTGGACAGCTTCTCGTCGAGCCCGACCTTCTTCTCGTCGACGAGGATCAACAGCAGAGTCGAGACATAGGAGATCGCGACCGCGCCGTTGCGGAAGTGCATGCTCGTCGTTGCGGGAACACCGGTCATCGTGTCGCCGACCGCGTGGGTGACGATCTCCTTGCCGTCGATCGTGGCCCGGACGATGACCGCTTTGAGGTGTGCCTGCGCCATCGTGTCGCGCACGATCGCCATCACAGCGTCGGCCCTTGCGGGATCCGCTGTCGCGGCGGGGGACTCCTCGGAGGGAGGCGTGCTCGGTGCGCAACCGGCGAGCAGCAGCAAAGCGCAGGCCAGGCCGAGGAAGCGACAGGTCCGACGCATGCGGCGATCTTGACAGACGGCGGGTTTGGACATGGTCGCCTTCGGCTATTCGGGTCGCGTGGCGGAACTCGCCGAATGGTTCCTCACGTCGGAAGAGCGAGGTAACCCGGCCACTGACCTTCCCGACTGGTGTGTGGGCAATCGCGCCGAGCCGCTGATCCACGGTGCGACCTACTTCGACCAGCTGGCCACCGAGGTGGAGGCGCTCGGCGAGGGCGACTACGTCTTCTTCACCGACTGGCGTGGCGATCCCGACGAGAAGCTACGCGACGGTGGCCCGACGATCGCGGAGTTGTTCTGTAAGGCCGCCGAGCGCGGCGTCGTCGTCAAGGGGCTGATGTGGCGTTCCCACCTCGACAAGTTCGCGTACAGCGAGGAAGAAAACCAGCATCTAGGCGACGCGATCGAGCGGGCCGGGGGAGAGGTGCTGCTGGACCAGCGCGTCCGCTTCGGCGGATCGCACCACCAGAAGCTGGTGGTGATCCGGCACCGCGACGAGCCACAGCGCGATGTCGCGTTCGCCGGCGGCATCGACCTGTGCCACTCCCGCCGCGATGACGAATCCCATCGCGGCGATCCGCAGGCGGTGCAGATGGCCGAAGCCTATGGCGAGCACCCGCCGTGGCACGACGTACAACTGCGCGTGCAGGGCCCGGCGGTCGGTGCGCTCGACACCACCTTCCGGGAACGGTGGACCGACCCGACGCCGCTGGACATGCTTTCGCCGATCGCCTGGATTCGGGACAAGCTGCGCGGCGCGGATCTGGATCCTGGTCCACTGCCGGACCAACCGTCCGACCCGCCACCGTGTGGTCCGCATGCGATCCAGGTGCTGCGTACCTATCCGGACGCGCACTTCGCATATCCGTTTGCGCCGCATGGAGAACGCAGCATCGCCCACGGCTACATGAAGGTGGTGCCGCGGGCGAGGAAACTCATCTACCTCGAGGATCAGTACCTGTGGTCCAACCAGGTCGCCGAGTTGTTCGCGAAGGCATTGAGCGACAATCCCGAGCTGCACCTGGTTGCCGTCGTGCCGCGGCATCCCGATGTCGACGGGCGGTTGTCGTTGCCCCCCAACAAGGTTGGTCGCCACCAGGCGATCGAGACGTGTCGAAGCGCGAGCCCGGATCGGGTTCACGTCTTCGACATCGAGAACCACGACGGCACGCCGGTCTATGTGCACGCCAAGGTCTGCGTCATCGACGATGAATGGGCGTGCGTCGGCAGCGACAACCTGAACCGCCGATCGTGGACCCATGACAGCGAGCTGCAGTGTGCTGTGTTGGACGACGACGGCGTGTTCGCACGGGACCTTCGAATGCGGCTGCTGCGCGAGCACCTGGACCGGGCCGCCAACGGCAGCGAAGACGACGGGCTGGAAGACATGGGGTCGGTCGTGGAGGCCATCGAGGCCTCGGCGTTGGCGCTGGAGAACTGGCATGTCAGTGGTCGCAAAGGCCCGCGCCCCCCTGGCCGGCTGCGTCCACACCGTTCGGAGAACCTTGGCAGGCTCACCCGCTCCTGGGCGGTTCCGGTGTATCGAGCGGTCTACGACCCGGACGGACGCTCCTACCGCGCACGGCTCAAGGGTGAATGGTGAGGATCGTCGGCGACGGCCACCGTGCGGCGCATGAACACGTACGCGATCACGGCCGCGAGCGCGGTGCAGGTGCCCGCCAGTACGAAGGTCGCCCTGGTGCCGAACTGTTCGGCGAGCCAACCCATTACGGGTGCACCGATCGGAGTCGTGCCCCCGATGGAAACGACCAGTAGCGCCAACACCCGGCCACGCATCTCGGGGGCGGCGGTCAACTGCAGCCAGGTACTGGCCAGCGCCTTGAAGATGACGCTGCTGGTGCCCAGCGCGAACACCAGCCCGAACGCCGTCACGAGGTTGGGTGCGGCACCGGTCGCGACGAACAGGACCGCGAGCAGCAACGCGGCGCCGATGATGCGCCCGACGGTGGCGTGCAGCACCCCGGCGAGCGCCAGACCCCCGATGACCGAGCCTGCGCCGAGCGCTCCGAGCAGGTACCCGACGGTGCGTGCGTCCCCGTGAAAGGTCTCGCGTCCCAGCAGCGCGAGAAGCAGTTGGAAGTTGTAGGCCACCAGGCCGACCGATGCCAGCAGGGCAAGGGGGACAAGCAGTTTGGGGGTATCACGCACGTAGGCCAGACCGGCGCGCAGTTGACCGGCGCCCCGCGCGACGGGATCCGGAATCGACAGTTCGCCGGGACGCATCAGGAGCAGGCCCGCGACGACCGCGAGAAACGACAGCGCATTGAGGAAGAAGGTGTAGGGCAGCCCGACGGCGGCGATGAGGATCCCGGCGATCGCGGGCCCGACCACCTTTCCGGTGTCCTGGATGATGTTGTTGAGCATCACCGCGTTCGTCAGATTCGCGGCGGGCACCATCTCGCTCGGGAAGGACTGCCGCGCAGGCTTGTCCAGTGCGTCGATGAGCCCTCCGACGACTGCCAGAACGAGAACAAGGGCGACGTTGATGTGGTGGGTCAGGGTGAGGACACCCAGCAGGACCGACGGGATCATGGCCGCCGTCGCGGTGACGATCAAGATCGTGCGCTTGCTCATCCGGTCGGCCAGCAGACCACCCCACGGCGCGAGGAGGAGCAACGGCAACTGCTGCGCTGCGAGCGTGATGCCGAGCCAGGCACCGGAATCGGTCAGTTCGAGGACCAGCCACGCCTGCGCCATCTTCTGCATCCATGTACCGGCGAGCGACACCGACTGACCGATGAAGTACAGGCGGTAGTTGCGGGTGTGCAGCGAGACGAAGGTGGCGGCCAGGTAGCGCCTCACGCCTTGACCGCCAGCAGCTTCTCGAGTGCGGTGACCGATGCCAGCAGTGCCGCCTGGTCGGCGTTGTCGAGTGCCTCGAACTGTCGCTGTAGGTAGGCATGCTGCCGCGCCCGGGCCACGCGCAGCACCTCGGCGCCATGGTCGGTGACTTTCACGAGGGACACGCGGCCGTCCGCCGGGTCCACCCAGCGGTACAGGTAGCCCGCTTCTTCGAGCTTGGCCACCAGCCGGGTCATGGTGGACTTGCCGATCTGCTCCAACCGGGCGAGTTCTCCGAGCCGCAGCTCGCCGTGGCGCTCGACCGTGGTGAGTGCGGAGATCTGCGACGCCGTCAGGTGCAGGTCCGCGCGCTTGCGTAAGCGACGCGACAACCGGTGCACCGCCTGACTCAGGGCGGCCACCTCCGGGGCATTGGTCACTGGAACGGTCATCGTGGCTCTAGGTAGATAGTACGCCAAGCGTACTTTCTGGCCGCGTGCCCGGATATACGCGCTTGCGCTGATGTTTTGCGGCCTGTGAGGACCGCATGCTGGCTAGCATGAGCCAACTCGAGTGGAGCGAACTTGGCGTGAGCGGGCTACCGACGGGAACGGTGACGTTGCTGCTTGCCGACGTCGAGGGTTCGACGCGGCTCTGGGAGGCCCAGCCCGACGAGATGACGGCTGCCGTTGCGCGACTCGATGCCATGCTGGCGGATCTGGTCGCCGCTCATGGCGGTGTCCGCCCGGTCGAACAGGGCGAGGGTGACAGCTTCGTCGTCGCCTTCGCGCGTGCGAGCGACGGGGTCGCGTGTGCGTTGGCTTTGCAGCGCGCTCCGCTTGCGCCGATCCGGCTGCGCATCGGTCTGAACACCGGCGAGATCCAGCTGCGCGACGAGGGTAACTACGTGGGCCCGACGATCAACCGCACGGCGAGGCTTCGCGACTTGGGTCACGGGGGCCAGACGCTGATGTCAGGTGCGACCGAGGCGATGGTGATCGACCATCTGCCTGCAGATGCCTGGCTGAATGACCACGGAGCGCATCCGCTGCGCGACCTTCCGCGGCCGGAACGCGTTGTCCAGCTGTGCCATCCGGACATCCGCAACGAGTTTCCACCGCTGCGTACTTCGGAAACCCAGACTGTAGCCCGGCTTCCGGTGCAGTTGACGAGTTTCGTCGGCCGCGAGAGTCAGATCCGTGAGGTGCGTGAGCTGTTGGCCGCCAACCGGCTGGTCACCCTCACGGGTGCGGGCGGTTCGGGTAAGACTCGGTTGGCAATCCAGGTCGCGGGCGAGTTCGGCGATGACGTTCGATACGTCGACCTCGCGCCGATCACCGACACCGAGCTGGTACCCGTCGCGGTCGCCCGCGCGCTCGGACTTCCAGATCAACCGGGCCGCACGAGGATCGACACCGTGATCCGCTTCATCGCTGATCGCCAGATGCTGCTGGTGTTGGACAACTGCGAACATCTGCTCGATGCGAGCGCCGATCTCATTCTCGTGCTTCTTGCGGCATGTTCGGGGTTGACCATCCTGACGACAAGCAGGGAACCGATCGGATTGACCGGTGAAGTGACATGGCGAGTGCCGTCGCTGTCGCTGGGTGACGAGGCCATTCAGTTGTTCGAGGAGCGCGCGCGTCGGGTGAAGCCCGAATTCACGATCGCCGATGAGGACAAAGGGGCGGTGACCGAGATATGCAAGCGGCTCGACGGCATGCCGCTCGCCATCGAACTGGCGGCTGCACGCGTGCGCGCGTTGTCGTTGACCGAGATTCTCGACAGCCTGCACGATCGTTTCCGGCTGCTGACCGGGGGCTCGCGGCGGGCGGTGCGGCGTCAGCAGAGTCTCGAAGCCTCAGTGGACTGGTCGCATGCGTTGCTGACCGAACCGGAACGCATCCTGTTCCGTCGACTGTCGGCGTTCATGGGCGGGTTCGACCTCGATGCCGCTCAAGAAGTGTGTGGCGGAGGCGAGTTGCCCCGGCATCAGATCCTGGACCAGCTGACGCTGCTCGTCGACAAATCGCTCGTCGTCGCCGAAAGCGCAGGCGGCCGAACGCGATACCGGTTGCTGGAAACCCTTCGGCAATACGCGCTTAAGAAGCTCGGCGAGTCGGGCGAAGCTGACGCGTTTCGAGATGCCCACCGCGATTTCTATACGTCGATCGCAATCGAGTTCGACGCGCTCTCTCCCGCGGGCTACGAGCCCCTGCTGGCCCGGGCAGAGGTCGAAATAGACAATCTGCGTGCGGCATTCGCGTGGGACATCGAGCACCGCGAGATAGAACGCGCGCTCGCGCTCGTGTCGTTCCTGTATCCCCTGTGGCTGCTGCGTGCACGGCCACAGGAAGGATTGGCGTGGTTTGAGACAGCGTTCGCGGATATGGATGATCCGGACATCGCGGTCGACGCGGCGGTTCGCGCGCGAGCGCTCGCCGACAACGCGGTGCTCGACGCTTTGACCGTCAACACATCCGGGATCACCCAGGCTGAAGAAGCCCTGGCGATCGCGCGCGAGCTCGACGATCGACCCCTCCTGGCTCGAGCGCTCACGGCTTGCGTCGGTGCGGCCGCGTTCGATGCCGAAGCAGCGCTCCCGTATGCCGCCGAGGCGATCGACGTGGCGCGCGAACTCGGAGACAAGTGGCGCCTGAGCCAAGTCCTCGCGTGGCAGGCCTATGCGGCAACGCTCGCCGGGCACCCGCTCACCATGGCCGCTGCGGGCAAGGAAGGCGCACCGCTCGCCGAAGCCGTCGGCGACCTGTTCATGGCGCGCATGTGCCGGTACTGGGGTGTCGCGATGGCGGGTTTTCAGCGCGGCGATGTGGCTGACGGTGTGGAGGTTTTGCGAGACCTGCTTGCAGCGGCAGATGCGTCGGCGGATGTGTTCCATGGGCTGCTCGCTCGGATCGGCCTGGCACACGCACTGCTGGGTTTGGGCAAGTATGGCGAAGCCCGCGCCTTTGCGCAGGAGGCGGTCGATGTGGCCCCTGACCTTGGCCCTTTTCTCGTCCTCTGGGCGTACGCGCCACTGGCCCACGCAGCACTTCTAGATGGCGATATCGCAACCGCAGCAGAGGCGACCGACGTTGTACGGCAATGGATGACGGCCAATCCCGAACTGGCGATCGCCAATGTTACATCGATGGTCGAGCTGGCTTTCGCCCGCGGGGATTTGAGCGAGGCACGGTATTGGGCCGATGAAGCGATCGCGGTGATGACAGGCTGGCACCTGGCGAGGGCGCTGACGACCCGTGCCCAGGTCGCGATTGCGCAGGGTGATCCGGAGCGGGCCGAAAGTGACGTGCATGACGCGCTCTCGCTTGCCTGCGAAATCGAGGCCTACCAAGTCGTTCCTGACGCCTTGGAAATCCTCGTCGAACTGGGTAGCGCGGCAGGAACACATCGTGAAGCGGCGCGCCTCGTCGGTGCGGCGGACGTAATCCGCCAACGGCAAGGGGGCACGGTTCGATTCCCGATCTACGAGCCGGCATACGCCGCTTCACTGGCCGAGATTCGCAACGCCATGGGCGATGCCGACTTCGACGCGGCCCGGGCCGAAGGCGCGGCGTTGTCACTCACGGAGGCGATCGCCTATGCGCAGCGCGGCCGCGGCGAGAGGAAGAGGCCGTCGACCGGATGGGCGTCCCTTACGCCGACGGAGCTCGACGTCGTTCGGTTGGTCAGCGAGGGGCTTGGCAACAAGGACATCGCATCTCGCCTCTTCATCTCTCATCGCACGGTGCAGACGCACCTGACCCACGTCTACAGCAAGCTCGGCATTGCGTCACGCGTGGCGCTCGCTCAGGAGGCCGCCAAGCACGGCTGACGAATTTGTCAGTGTCAGATGTGATGTCTCAGGACATCGGTGACGGTTCTGCATCAGGACATCGGTGACAGTTGGTGTGTCAGGACTTCGGTGACGGTTGCCCGGTTTTGGGGCGTGGTCCTCGGGGGCGGCCGTTGCCGACGTAGTTGATGCCGGGTGCGGGTCGGGTGCGCTCGGCGAGGACCTCGCCGTGGAGGTCGGTGATGATGATCTTGTCGCGGTCGCGGACAACGAGGACCTGTTGAAAGGCGCGTTGCACATCGACCATGTAGGTGACTGAGTCCAGTCTGATGGTGCCGGCCGTGCCCACCGTTCTTACACAGGTGTCGGCGGGCAGATCAGTGGGCGGCTGCGCTCGCGGGGGCTGGTATCGGCTCGAGACGGGCACCTCGTAGACCGGCCGGTCAGGTTTCGGGCGGGGTGGATCGGCCTTGGGGGTCGCTTCCCACGCCGCCAGCGGCGTGACACGACCGGGCAGCCCTTGGTGTGGACGCTGGGTGTTGTAGATGTGGTCGAAAGCATCGACCTGGGTTTGGAGTTCGGCCAGCGACTCCGCGATCGGTTGCTTGTCGAGGTAGCGGAACAGGGTCTGGTGGAAGCGTTCGGTCTTGCCCTGAGTGGTCGGCTTGTAGGGCTTGCCGGTGATCGCCTCCACGCCCAGGGCGGCTACGTGGCCGACGAGTTGGCCGACGTACCCGCGCCGCGAGGGGTTCAGTGCGAGCCCGTTGTCGGTCAGGAGTCGTTGAGGCACCCCGTGGGCGGCGATGGCCTTGTCCACCACGGTGATCGCGTCCTTGGCGGTCTCCCCGGATGCGACGTGGGAGGCGACCGCGTAGCGGGAGTGGTCGTCGATGAGCTGGAAGATCACGCACTTGCGCCCGCCGCTCAACACGTACTCGGTCGCGTCCAGTTGCCAGCACGCATTCGGGGCCGGGTAGACGAACCGCCGCCATGCCGAGCGGGGCTTCTTCTTCGGTTCAAGACGAGCCACGCCGGCCTCACGGAAGATACGTGCCAGCGACGCCGTGGAAGGGGCCTGTTCCAGGCCCATCGCGTGCATCTTCTCGTGCACACTGATCGGCCCATGGTCCAGGCCGGAGGCCTCCAGAGCGGCACGCACTGCCACGGCCTGTTGCTTGACCTCATCGCTCAATTTCGACGGGCTCGACTTCGGTCGTCGGGTCCTGGGTTCGAGCACCGCGGCCGGTCCGTCGGTCTTGGCGCGTTTGCGCAACTCGTAGAACGACTTGCGGGAGATGCCGTGCTCGGCGCAGAACGTCGAGACCGCCCCGCGGGGCGCGTCATCGGGCCACTGCGAGATCGCAAGGCGGACGAGAGGATCGATGGGTTCATTGACGGCCACCACCAGAGCCTTGGGGTAGAAGTGTCACCACCAAGTCCACCCGAACTGTCACCGATGTCCTGATACGGAACTGTCACCGATGTCTTGGGAGATGACATCTGTCAGTGTCAGAGGGTGCGATTATTGTCGAATGCATGTTCGATATCGATGAGTCTGCGCTGGTCGAGGAGATTTCCCGGCTGGAACGGGTGAAGTCGGCGGCAGCTGCGGGTCAGGCCCGCGCGACCGCGGCCTTGGATGAGATGCGGCGTGCTGGCGACGCCGCGGCCGGGGTGCCAAAGGCAAAGCAGGGTCGGGGGGTGGCCAGCGAGGTGGCGTTGGCGCGGCGGGATTCACCGGCACGCGGGGGCCAGCACCTGGGGTTCGCCAAAGCGCTGGTGCACGAGATGCCGCACACCCTGGCCGCGTTGGAGTGCGGGGCGCTCTCAGAGTGGCGGGCGACGCTGGTCGTGAAGGAGTCGGCCTGTCTGGATGTCGAGGACCGCCGGGCGCTGGACGCCGAACTGTGCGCCGACATCAGCAAGCTCGACGGCAAAGGTGACAAGCGGATCACCGCCGACGCCAAGGCAATCGCGTATCGGCTCGACCCGCAAGCGGTGGTGGATCGGGCGGCCAAGGCCGAGACTGACCGCACGGTCACGATCCGCCCTGCCCCGGACACGATGACCTATGTGACAGCACTGTTGCCGGTCGCCAAGGGTGTCGGGGTGTTTGCGGCGCTGAAACGGGCCGCCGACACGACTTTCGATGACCGCTCGCGGGGAGCGGTCATGGCCGACACCTTGTTTGAGCGGGTCACGGGTCGCTCTGCTGAGGTGGCCGATCCGGTGGCAGTCAATCTGGTGATCGCCGATGAGACGCTGCTGGGCGCCGATGACAGTGCGGCTGTGGTCGAGGGATATGGCCCGATTCCGGCTTCGGTGGCACGCGGGTTGGTCACCGCGGCGGTGACCGATGAGCGATCACGGGCGACGCTGCGGCGCTTGTATCGGCATCCGGCGTCGGGTGCGTTGGTGGCGATGGAGTCGCGGTCGCGGCGCTTCCCCAAAGGACTTTCCATGTTCATCGGACTGCGCGATCAGACCTGCCGCACCCCCTACTGCGACGCACCGATCCGCCACCGCGACCACGCCCACCCCCATCACCGCGGCGGCCCCACCAGCGCTGACAACGGGCAGGGCGCCTGCGAACGCTGCAACTACACCAAACAGGCACCCGGCTGGGAGGTAACCGCCGGCGACCAAAACGGTGTGCACACAGCGGAACTCATTACCCCAACGGCACATCACTACCGATCCACTGCGCCACCCGCGCCGGGGCCGATTACTGTCGAGGTGAGCGAGATCGAGACCCGCGTCGGCATCGCTATTGTCGCGAAGGATGCAGCGTAGGTCATTTCGCCGCGCGGTAGCGCCGCTCGGGGCGACCGACACCGTACTGCAGCCGGATCTCCAACGCGCCGGTGTTGAGGTAATGCTCGAGGTAGCGGCGAGCGCTGACGCGCGAGATACCTACCCGCTCGGCGCATTCCGCCGCGGAAACCTCACCGGCTTCGCTGACGGCATCGAGCACCAGCCGACCGGTCTCGGCGCCAAGGCCCTTGGGAAGCACGTCCAGCGGTGTCGGCGCGCCCGTTCCGCCGAACAGCGAGTCGATCAGTGACTGGTCGACGCCGTCAGCGGATTCCAGTGCGTCGGCGCGCGACGCGAACGCCTCCAGCTTGGCCTTCAACTGGTCGAACTCGAATGGCTTGATCAGGTAGTCTGCCGCGCCGCCGTCGAGTGCACCGGTCACGGTGTCCAGTTCGCGTGCGGCGGTGATCATGATGACGCCCACCCTGTCGCCGCCGGATCGCAACTGTTGCAACACTTCGAGTCCGGTCATATCCGGTAGGTAGACGTCGAGCAGGATCAGCTGCGGTTGCAGTTCGCGGGCCGCCGTCAGCGCCTCTGTGCCCGTGCGGGCCACGCCGACCGCGCGGAAGCCGTCGACCTGCTCGACGAACCTGCGGTGGATCTCGGCCACCATGAAGTCGTCGTCGACGACCAGCACGTCACGCATGAGCGGCCTGCCTGATCGTCGCTGTCGCTGGCAGCCTCACCACGAACAGCGCACCACCGGCCGGGGCGTCGCTCACCTCGACGGTCCCCCCGTGCTGCGCGGTGACCAATCGCACCAACGCCAGCCCGATGCCACGTCCGCCCGGCGCATCCGGCTTCGACGTGACACCCCTGGCGAAGATCTCCTCGCGAAGATGTTCTGGCACACCGGGTCCCGAGTCCGCCACCGAAATCATCAGGCCGTCCCGATCGTCGATCTGCACCGTCACCCTGGCTGGCTCCGCTCCCACCGACACATCGACCGCGTTGTCGATCAGGTTGCCCAGCAATGTGATCACATCGGTCGCCACCGCAGGGGTCAACGCGGCCAGATGCGAGTCCGGCGCGAGTTGCAGTGACACCCCACTTTCCGCCGCCAGCGAGGTCTTCGCAATCAGCAGGGCCGCCACCGCGGGGTCGGATATTCGACTGGTGACGGCGTCATTGATCTCGGCGCGACGCCGTGTGAGCGTACCGACGAGGTCGCGGACGGAGTCGTACTCGCCGAGCTGCACGAGTCCCGAGATGGTGTGCAACTGGTTGGCGAACTCGTGTGTCTGCGCGCGCAACGTGTCGGTGACGCTCTTGTGCGACGACAACTGGCCCTGCAGCGCCGCGAGCTCGGTGCTGTCACGCATCGTCGTCACCGTGCCGATCAGCTCGCCCTGACTTGTGGCCGACCGTCGGTTCAACGCCAATACCCTCGTGCGGGTGGCGATCACGACGTCGCGGCCGTCGTCTCCGGACAGCAGGAACTCGACTACCGCCGGATCCAGGCCGATGTTGTCGACGCGCCGACCGACCGCGTCACCGCCGACGCCCAGCAGCTCCTGTGCGCTGTCGTTCAACAGAGTGACGTCGCCCTCGTTGTTCACCGCGACCACACCTTCGCGAATGCTGTGCAGCAACGCTTCCCGGTGATCGGCGAGTCCGGCGATCTCGGCGACCTCCAACCCGCGGGTGTGCCGTTTGATGCGCCGGGACAGCAGCCACGACGCCAGCAGGCCGAGCGCCGCACCGAGACCGAGATAGAACAACAGCCGCTCGCCCGCGCCGCTCAGCAGCTCCCACACCGACGGGTAACGCTCACTCACCGACGCGACCGCCAACACGTCGCCGTCGATCGACAGGATCGGCACCTGGCCGACCAGGCTGTGCACACCGTCGACGTCGTCATCGCCGAACCACGCCCTGCCCTCGTCGGCCCGGCTTGGCCCCAGATCCATCCGCGAGCCGGCGCGCGAAGGATCCGACGAGACCCGGATCGTGCCGTCCGGATCGAGGATCTCCGCCAGGTTCGCGCCCGACAACGCCACGGCGCGATCCACTTCCGGTGCGAGCACCTTGGCGGCGAACGGGTCGGCGAAGCGGTCGCGGACGACGGGCGTGGAGGCCATGTTCTCGGCCACCGCGATCATCCGCTGACCCCGTACCTCACGGAATTCGCTGGTGGACTGCGCCACCGAGACGGCGGCAACGGCGAACAGCACGACGACGACCACCAGCAGCTGGAAAACCAGGAACTGGCCGCCCAGGCTTCGTGACCAGGCCATGTACTTAATGACCAATACTTCCTTTGCGTTCTCATCAGTGACGTGGGTCACCCTCGGGGTCCAGTATTGCTGAGCATCACAACTGAGGTGATTGGGGACGAGCGTGAAGGCAACCCGACAAAAGGCGATATTGGTCATCGCCGTGATCGCGGCGCTGCTGCTCAGCGGCTGCGGCGTCACGCGTGGCGAGGAGGCACAGGGATTTCACCGGTTGCGCATGATGGTTCCGAACAGCCCGGGCGGCGGCTATGACCTGACGGCGCGCACCGCGGTCAAGATCATGGAAGACGACGACATCACCGGGCGCATCGAGGTCTTCAACGTCATCGGCGCAGGCGGCACGGTCGCGATGGCTCGCCTGATGAACGAAAAGGGCAACGACGACCTCATGATGACGATGGGGCTCGGCGTCGTCGGCGCCACCTACACGAACGGGTCCAAGATCAAGGCGTCCGACGCGACGGCGATCGCGAAGCTGATCGAGGACCCGGGCGCCATCTTCGTTCCCGCCGACTCGCCGTTCAAGACGGTGGAGGACTTCGTCGCTGCATGGAAGGCCGATCCGTCCAAGGTGACGATCGGCGGCGGCTCCTCGCCCGGCGGCCCGGATCACCTCTTCCCGATGGAACTGGCCAAGGCCGTCGGGGTCGACCCTAAGTCCGTCAACTTCGTCACCTACGACGGCGGCGGTGATCTGCTGACCGCGCTTCTCGGCAAGAAGATCACCGTCGGCACCTCGAGTCCCGGCGAACTCATCGACCAGGTCGAGGGCGGTCAACTGCGGGTGCTGGCGGTCTCCAGCGACGAACGGGTCGAGGGCATCGACGCCCCAACGCTGAAAGAGGCTGGGATCAACATGACGTTCGCCAACTGGCGCGGAGTCCTTGCGCCACCGGGCATTTCCGACGATTCCAGAGACGCGATGGTGAAAGTGCTCGAAGAGTTGCACGGCACGCAGCAATGGAAGGAGGCGCTGGTGAAGAACGGCTGGACCGATGCATTCGTGACCGGTGCGCAGTTCGAACAGTTCCTGAAGGACCAGGACGAGCGGGTTTCGTCGACGCTCACCGAACTGGGGCTGCTATGACGACCACCGAAGAGCCGCAGGAACACGCCGTCGCGAAGACCGTCGACAAGGCGCAGTACTTGGTCTGCGTCGTTCTCGTGGCAGTCGGCGCCTTCCTGATCTATGACGCCGTGACGCTCGAAGCGGGCTTCGCGAAGGTGGATCCCGTTGGACCCAAACTGTTCCCGATCGCGATCGGAGTCATTCTGATCATCCTTGCGGTGATCCTGGCGGTCGCGATACCGCGCGGTTCGGTCGGGGAGGCCGACGCGGGGGAGGACGTCGACCCGAACATGCCAAGCGACTGGCGCACAGTGGGTCTGCTCGTCGGTGTCTTCGTCGCCACCATCCTCTTGGTGAAGCCGCTCGGCTGGGCCATCACCGGGGCACTCCTGTTCGCCGCCGCGGCCACGATCCTCGGCAGCCGTCACTACGTCCGAAACATCGTCATCGGGGCGGTGCTCTCGGTCGGCAGCTTCTACGCGTTCTATTCCGGGCTCGGAATCCCGCTGCCCGCAGGCATTTTGGACGGAATTCTCTGACATGGAAAATCTTGACTGGCTGATTCAGGGGTTCGAACAAGCCGCAACCCCGATGAACCTGCTGTACGCGGTGATCGGAGTCCTCTTGGGCACCGCCGTCGGCGTGCTGCCGGGTATCGGTCCCGCCATGACGGTGGCGTTGCTGCTCCCCATCACCTACAACGTCAGCCCGAGTGCGGCCTTCATCATGTTCGCGGGCATCTTCTACGGCGGCATGTACGGCGGTTCGACGACATCGATCCTGTTGAACACACCGGGGGAGTCCTCCTCTGTGATCACAGCGATCGAGGGCAACAAGATGGCGAAAGCGGGGCGTGCCGCCCAAGCGCTGGCCACCGCGGCGATCGGGTCGTTCGTCGCGGGGACCATCGGCACGGTGCTGCTGGCCGCGTTCGCGCCGGCGATCTCGCGATTCGCGGTCACCCTCGGCGCCCCGTCGTATCTCGCGATCATGCTGTTCGCACTTGTCGCTGTCACCGCGGTGCTGGGCTCGTCGAAAATGCGGGGCGCGATCTCGCTGTTCCTCGGTCTGGCGATCGGCGTGGTGGGAATCGACTTCCTCACCGGGCAGCCGCGGGCCACGTTCGGAATTCCCCAGCTCTCCGACGGCATCGACATCGTCGTCATCGCCGTGGCGATTTTCGCGCTCGGCGAAGCACTTTGGGTGGCAGCACACCTGCGCCGTCGCCCGGCCGAGGTCATTCCGGTCGGCCGGCCATGGATGGGTCGCGAGGATTGGCAGCGGTCATGGAAGCCGTGGCTGCGCGGTACCGCATTCGGGTTCCCGTTCGGGGCATTGCCCGCCGGTGGCGCCGAGTTGCCGACGTTCCTGTCGTATGTCACCGAGAAGCGGTTGTCGAAGCACAAGGACGAATTCGGCAAAGGCGCAATCGAAGGCGTTGCCGGGCCGGAGGCGGCCAACAATGCCTCGGCCGCGGGCACTTTGGTGCCGATGCTCTCGCTCGGCCTACCGACCAACGCTACCGCGGCGGTGATGCTGACGGCGTTCGTCTCGTACGGGATCCAGCCCGGCCCAACGCTCTTCGAGAAGGAGCCGCTGCTGATCTGGACGTTGATCGCCAGCCTGTTCATCGGAAACTTCTTGCTGCTGGTGTTGAACCTTCCGCTCGCGCCGTTGTGGGCCAAGCTGCTGCGCACACCGCGGCCGTACCTGTACGCGGGCATCCTGTTCTTCGCGACGCTGGGCGCGCTCGCGGTGAATGTGCAGCCGTTGGACCTGGCCCTGCTGCTGGTTTTCGGTCTGCTCGGGTTGATGATGCGTCGGTTCGGGCTGCCGGTGCTGCCGCTGATCATCGGCGTCATCCTCGGTCCACGGATCGAGCGTCAGCTGCGGCAATCGCTGCAGCTCGCCGACGGCAACTGGGGCGGCCTGTTCACCGAGCCCGTTGCGATCATCGTTTACGTGCTGATGGCGGCGCTGCTGCTGATGCCGCTCGTGCTCAAGCTGATGCACCGCAGCGAAGAGACACTCCTGATCGTCGAGGACGACCGGGACCAGCAGGAGAAGGCGGCACACACATGACGATCGTGGTCGGATACAGCGCTGACCCGTTCGGCCGGGCAGCTCTGGAACACGGCATCGCCGAGGCCAAACTCCGGGGCAGCTCGCTGTGCGTAGTGAACTCGACCGCGGGGGACGCCTACGTCGATTCGCGGTTCGCGCAGCCGACGGAGGTGCATGACATCGAGGAGCGGCTCGCGAACTGCGGAGTCGAATTCGAGCTCACCCAACCCGTCGGGGTCGACGCCGCCGAGGAGCTGCTGAAGCGGATGGAGCGCGATGACGCGCAGCTGCTGGTGATCGGCATTCGCGACCGGAACCCGGTGGGCAAGCTGCTGTTGGGCAGCGTGGCCCAGCAGTTGCTGCTGGAGTGCCCGAAGCCGGTGCTCGCCGTCAAGCCAGAGGAACACTGACGTGGCCTAGGTCACCTTTGTTTCGGCGACGTTTCGTCCTTCGCGCACGCGAGCACGTGGACGAAGTGAGCGGGTGTTGACGTTTCGGACACGACCGGGCAATCGGTGCGGAATGGGTTCGCGTGAACCTAGTGGCCGTGAAGACTTTCAGCCGGGACCGCAATATCGAGCACTGGGATGCCGAAGATGTCGAAGCATGGGACGCGGGCGGCGCCAAGATCGCCAAACGCAACCTGATCTGGTCGATCTTCGCCGAGCACGTGGGCTTCTCGATCTGGTCCATCTGGTCGGTGATGGTGCTGTTCATGCCGCAAGCGACCTATCACGTCGACGCCGCGGGAAAGTTCTACCTGGTGGCGCTGCCTACCCTGGTCGGTGCGGCCATGCGGATCCCGTACACCGTCGCACCGGCGAAGTTCGGCGGGCGGAACTGGACGATCGTCAGTGCGCTGCTGCTCCTCGTGCCGACGCTGTTGACGCTGTGGGTGATGAAGCGGCCCGACTCGTCCTACACCACCTTCATGGTCGTCGCCGCGTTCGCAGGCCTCGGCGGCGGGAACTTCGCATCGTCGATGACCAACATCAACGCGTTCTACCCGCAGCGGCTCAAGGGTTGGGCGTTAGGCCTGAACGCAGGCGGCGGCAACATCGGCGTGCCGGTGATCCAGCTGGTTGGTCTGCTGGTGATCGCCGCGGTCAGCAACACCGCACCCGAGATCGTCTGTGCCATCTACCTTGTCGCGATCGCACTGGCTGCGGTCTGCGCCGCGCTGTTCATGGACAACCTGGGCAACCAGCGGTCCAACATCGGCGCGATGGCAGAAGCGCTGCGCTTGCGCGAGTCCTGGGTGATGAGCTTCCTCTACATCGGTACCTTCGGCTCGTTCATCGGTTTCTCCTTCGCATTCGGGCAGGTGCTGCAGATCAACTTCCTCGCAGGCGGCGACAACGCAGCCCAGGCTGCGCTGCATGCGGCGCAGATCGCGTTCGTCGGCCCGCTGCTCGGCTCGATCGCCCGGCCGTACGGCGGCAGGCTGTCCGACCGTGTCGGCGGCGGCAAGGTCACCATGTACACGTTCATCGCGATGATCTTCGCCGCCGGGATCCTTGTCGCCACCGGGATGGTCGACGACGGTGCGGCAGGCGCGCCGACGGGCGGCCAGATGACCGGCTACGTGGTCGGTTTCATCCTTTTGTTCATCCTGTCCGGGATCGGCAACGGCTCGACGTACAAGATGATCCCGTCGATCTTCGAGGCCAAGGCGCAGGGCCACGACGACTGGAGCCGCGACGAGAAGGCGGCGTGGTCGCGCAGCATGTCCGGCGCGCTGATCGGGTTCGCGGGCGCCATCGGCGCGCTTGGCGGCGTCTTCATCAACATCGTCCTTCGCGCATCGTATGTGGGCGAGGCGAAGTCGGCGACCAACGCGTTCTGGGTGTTCCTCTGCTTCTACGTGATCTGTGCAGTCGTGACGTGGGTGGTGTTCCTGCGGATGCGCCATGCCAGGACCCGTACCGGCGAACTCGTCGGTGCGCTTCCCGCGCCCGCGGGCTGACGGGATGACGGTCACCCGGTCGGCGTGCTCGTACTGCGGTGTCGGCTGTGGCATCGAAGTCACCACCGACACGGGCGAGCGCGTCATCGCCAAGGTCTCGGGAGACAAGCTGCACCCGGCCAACTTCGGCAGGCTGTGCACCAAGGGAGCGACCCACGCCGAGATGATGGCCGCCGACGACGGGCGGCTGAGATCGGCACTGCTGCGGCCATCTCGTGAGGACGAAACCGTCCCCACACCGGTCGACGACGCCGTCGCCGAAGCCGGACGCCGACTGCGCGCCATCGTCGACGAGCACGGTCCCGACTCGGTCGCCCTCTATGTGTCCGGCCAGATGTCCGTCGAGGCGCAGTACCTCGCCAACAAGTTGGCCAAGGGATTCCTGCGCACCGTGCACATCGAGTCGAACTCCCGGCTGTGCATGGCCAGTGCGGGCACCGGGTTCAAGCAGTCTCTCGGCGCCGACGGACCGCCGGGCTCCTACACCGATTTCGACTGTGCGGAACTGTTTTTCGTGATCGGCTCGAACATGGCCGATTGCCATCCGATCCTGTTCCTGAGGATGGCGGACCGCATGAAGGCGGGCGCCAAGCTGATCGTGGTCGACCCACGCCGCACCGCGACCGCGCAGAAGGCCGACCTGTACCTGGCGATCAAGCCCGGCACCGACCTGGCACTGCTGAACGGGCTTCTGCACCTTCTGGTCGAAAGCGGGGACATCGACGCCGATTTCATCGCCGAGCACACCGACGGCTGGCCCGACATGCCCGCATTCCTCGCGGACTACCCACCCGAGCGGGTCGCCGAGATCACCGGCATACCCGAGGCCGACATCCGCACCGCGGCGACGATGATCGCCGACGCGGGGGACTGGATGAGCTGCTGGACGATGGGGCTCAACCAGAGCACCCACGGCACGTGGAACACCAACGCGATCTGCAACCTGCATCTGGCCACCGGCGCGATCTGTCGTCCGGGCAGCGGCCCGATGTCGCTGACCGGCCAGCCCAACGCGATGGGCGGCCGCGAAATGGGTTACATGGGGCCGGGGTTGCCTGGCCAGCGTTCGGTGGCGTCGGCGGCCGACCGTGACTTCGTCGAGAAGCAGTGGCGCCTGCCCGCAGGAACGATCCGCGACGACGTCGGTCCCGGTACCATCGCCATGTTCGAGCGACTCGCCGAGGGCGACATCAAGGCATGTTGGATTATCTGCACCAATCCCGTTGCCACCGTGGCGAACCGGAAGACGGTGATCGCAGGTCTGGAAGCGGCAGAGCTCGTCATCACCCAGGATGTCTACCAATCGACCGCGACGAACCACTACGCCGACATCGTGCTGCCCGCCACACTGTGGGCGGAGGCCGACGGGGTCATGGTCAACTCCGAGCGCACCCTCACGCTGACGCAGGCGGCCATCCCGCCCGCAGGCCAGGCGCGCCCGGACTGGCAGTTGATCTGTCAGGTCGCCTCCCATCTCGGTTTCGGAGAACACTTCGACTTCTCCTCCAGCGAGCAGGTTTTCGACGAGATCAAACGGTTCTGGAACCCGGCGACCGGATACGACCTGCGCGGCATCAGCTATTCGCGGCTCCGGGACACCCCGCTGCAGTGGCCGTGTCCGACCGACGACCACAGCGACCGCCACCCGATCCGCTACCTCAACGACGGCGTCAGCCAGGACCTGTTCGTCGACGCCGACGGACGTCGACCGCGGCTGGCATTCCCGACCCCGTCGCGCCGGGCCGTGTTCCATGCAAGGCCGCACATGGATCCGCACGAGCTTCCCGACGACGATTTCCCGTTGGTGCTCAACACCGGTCGGCTGCAACACCAGTGGCACACCATGACCAAGACCGGCCGGGTGGCCAAGCTCAACAAGCTCGACAGCGGGCCGTTCGTCGAACTCCATCCGTCGGACGCGGCCGCGATGGGCATCGCCGACGGCCAACAGGTGGAACTGACATCGCGTCGCGGACGCGCCGTGCTGCCCGCCGTGCTGACCGAACGGGTGCGGCCGGGGAACTGCTTCGTCCCGTTCCACTGGAACGACGAGCACGGCGAGTACCTGACCATCAACGCGCTGACCAACGACGCCGTCGACGCCGCCTCCCTGCAACCCGAGTTCAAGGCGTGCGCGGTGAGCGCGCGCCCGTTCGGACCGGTGCTGACCCGCGTCGAACACACCGCGGTTGTCGGCGAGGGGGACGGGCCCCTGGTGGTGTGGGCGTCACAGACCGGCACCGCCGAGCACTTCGCCGCAGGCCTGGCTCGGCGGCTGGGCGACTCCCAGGTGGTCAACATGGACGACGTACCGCTATCGCGACTCGCGGCGGCGCGCGACGTGCTGATCGTCACCAGCACATTCGGTGACGGCGGGCCGCCGGACAACGGGGCCGCGTTCTGGGATCGCCTCGGTGCGGCGGACGCGCCGTCGCTCGACGGCGTCCGTTACGCCGTGCTCGGAATCGGCGACCGTTCCTATGCCGACTTCTGCGGACATGCGAAGTCGATCGACGGCAGGTTCGCCGATCTCGGCGCCACCAAGCTGCTTGACCGGGCTGAGTGCGAGGCCTACGACGACGGGCCGATGTCGAAGTGGGCCGAGGAGGTCGCCGCGGTACTCGGCGTTTCCTGGCGGCCGAGCACCGTCGTCGACGAACCGTTCACCCGCGCCGATCCTGTCCATGCGAAGCTGTGCCGCAACACCGTGCTGACCTCACCACTGTCGCCAAAGGAGGTGCGGCAGTTTGGTTTCGACATCTCGGAGTACGACGTCGACTACGCGGTCGGCGACTCGCTCGGGGTGTGTGCCGTCAACAGCCGCGACGTCGTCGACGCCTGGCTGAAGGCCACCGGCCTGGTCGGCGAGGAGACCGTCGAGATCGACGGCGCCAGGCACCGGCTCCGCGACGCGTTGACGCGGTTCTACGACATCTGCCGGGTCACACCCGATCTGCTTCGGTTCGTCGTCGAGAACTGTGCAGGCCGCGAGGCCGCCAAAATGCTGCGCGCGCCGTCGCACCGACGCAACATTTGGCTGGCGGGCCGCAACGGACTGGACATCGTCGAGGAGTTCAACGTCCGTGCCGAGCCCTCCCAGTGGCAGGAGGTGCTGGTCAGGCTGACGCCGAGGAACTACTCGATCTCGTCGAGCCCGCTGGTCAGCCCGCACGAGGTGCAGCTCACGGTGTCGGTCGTGCGCTATCGGGGCACTCGCGGCGCTCAGCGCGGCGGAGTGTGCTCCACGTATTTGGCCGATCGCGCCCATTCGGTCCCGGTGCCCGTGTTTCTGCAGCGGTCACCGCATTTCCGGCCGCCCAAGGACAGCGGGGCGCCGATGATCATGGTCGGGCCGGGCACCGGGATCGCACCGTTCCGCGGCTTCCTCCAGGAACGCCGCGCGCTCGGTCACACGGGCCGTAACTGGCTGTTCTTCGGTGAGCAACGGCGCAGCGAGAACTACTACTACCGAGACGATTTCGAGGACATGGTGAGCGACGGCCTCCTCAATCGACTGGACCTGGCGTTCTCGCGCGACCAGGCCGATCGCGTGTACGTGCAGCACAAGATGCTCGACTACGGCGCGGACCTGTGGCGCTGGCTGGACGAGGGTGCGCATTTCTATGTGTGCGGCGACGCTTCCCGGATGGCCCGCGACGTCGACGCCGCGCTGACGTCGGTCATCAAAACCCACGGCGGGATGTCCGAGGAGGCCGCCCACCACTACAAGCGCGAACTGGTGGCGGCGAAGCGTTACGTGCGTGACGTCTACTGAGTACCGGGACTTCGGTTGGCGTACTACGGCATCCTTCAATATGGACGGTCCCCTTGCCGAGTATCGACCTCGGGATTACGAGAGGTCTCACCTGAAAAGACGCGTGTTCCTTGGCGGCCCAGCGGGCCGTCGTGGCGATCGCCGCTGCGCTGGATGCCGTGTTCATCGCCCGAACGGCGCCGCTGAGCCCCAACTAGCGATTCCTCGAGGCTGTGGGCGATTGCGCGCAGTACCAGGCCGCCTCGACGCCGCTATGTCGACAATGCGATTGTGGCCTTTGCTCAGCATCCGCGTCTGCGAGGGACAACGTCCCGTCCTGCCGATGATCGACGTGGCGCTGACGAACGCGAATGCCCTGTCGTCGATCTCGGTGCTTGCTCAGTGACAGCTCGGACCCGCACCGGAGAAGGGCGTCACCGTCTTCCTGCAGGGACTGGAGAAGCGCGGTCCCGACAATCGACGAAAGCGAATCTACATGATCGGCGGTCACCCCTGATCTGATGACTGGATGTACAACGCGAAGGTCGTTCGTTTCTGACGATTTGTTCAGCGCATCAGAACGCGAAAGCCGCCGAGCGTGCCATCTGGATCGTTTTGGGATCTTTACTGGATCTGCATTTGGGTGTGCGGCGAAGTGGATTCCCGACAGGTTCGCGAGATCGGCACCAATTTCACCGCGATGCTTGGCGGATCGGGAGCCGACGCAGAAAATCGTCTACGACAACGTACATGGCGGTCCGTAAGCACCTCGCCTTCCTGAAGTCCTGGATCGACGATCGGATGGGGACATCGACAAGCGGTAAGACTCCAAGCCCGAGAAGACGTTTGCCTGGACGGGCTGCGCACCGGTGAAGACAGGTGAGGACCTCAATCAACGCAGGACCGTCGTCACCCGGTGCTTTCACAACTTCGTCGCGTTCAGCCAATGGGGCAACAGCGTGATACAACGTCATGGCGAAACTGGGCCGGGAGTCAAGGGGATGCGTAGGCGAAGGACTGGTTCACCAAGACGATGGCGGGCGTCTTCGACAGACCGGACGGCTCCGCGTTCCTGCCGCTGGAACGCGTTTCTGATGGAGTTGTTCCGAACGATCGCGTCGAACGGAGGAAGCATTTCCGCCCTCGCGGAGAGCGGCCAGCCCGGTTCGTCCGGCACGGCTACATCGCGACCCCGCATCCAACGACGAGCCGCGACCCGGTGCAGTGGTTCAATCCCGACGATTCGAGCCGTCGCGCTATCAGAAAGCACCCACAGCGCCAGCGTCGACGAGCGCACTCGCCAGATGGGCTTCGAACTGCCCGCTTCCGCCGACGGACTTCGCGGTCTCCGACGGGCCGAAGTGGCGATGCGCAACAGCGCCTTCACCGTGTTCGTGTCGTCGACAACCAACCCAAGTCGGTATGCGATTACGCCGGCTTTGCGCCATTGGCGTCGGTTACCACCGCCCCGGAGGGCAGCTCACGCGAGGCGTTCGAGGACCTGCTGCGCAAGGTGCGCAAAGACCGCATCGTCGCAAGGTCGGCGGGGACGATTCAGGAAGCTGCCGATCGGTCCCAGCACCGTGATCGCGACGACTCGGATTCGTACGGCCGTCCTAGCATCGCAAAATGTGTCCGAGGGGGGACTTGAACCCCCACGCCCGTTAATAGGGCACTAGCACCTCAAGCTAGCGCGTCTGCCATTCCGCCACTCGGACCTGGCCCCCAAACCACTGCTGGGAGCAGCTAAGGCTATCGGATCGACAAGCCCGGGCTCAAACCCGACAGCGGTGCAGGTGGTAGACAAGGTGACTGTGAGCCAACCCCTCAACGCCGTCGACGAGGTCGTCGACCTCGTCCGTGCGCTGATCCGGTTCGACACCTCCAACACCGGCGAGCCCGACACCACCCGGGGCGAGGCCGAATGTGCCCGCTGGGTGGCCGAGCAGCTGCAGGAGGTCGGCTACGAGACCTCCTACATCGAGGCGGGGGCGCCCGGCCGGGGCAATGTGTTCACCCGGCTGAAGGGCGCCGACAGCTCACGCGGGGCCCTGATGCTGCACGGACACCTCGACGTGGTGCCCGCGGAGGCGTCGGACTGGAGCGTTCACCCGTTCTCCGGTGCCCTCGAGGACGGCTACGTGTGGGGCCGCGGCGCCGTCGACATGAAGGACATGGTCGGCATGATGATCGCGGTCGCCCGCGCCTTCAAACGGTCCGGCACGGTGCCGCCGCGCGACCTGGTGTTCGCTTTCGTGTCCGACGAGGAGGCGGGCGGCAAGTACGGCTGCAAGTGGCTCGTCGAGAACCGGCCCGACCTGTTCGACGGCGTCACCGAGGCGGTCGGCGAGGTCGGCGGCTTCTCGTTGACGATCCCGCGGCGTGAAGGCGGGGAGCGCACGCTCTACCTGATCGAGACGGCCGAGAAGGCCATGATGTGGATGCGGCTGACCGCGCGCGGGCGGGCGGGCCACGGCTCGATGATCCACGACAACAACGCCGTGACGGCCGTGGCGGAGGCGACGGCGAAGCTGGGACGCCACCAGTTCCCTGTGGTTCTGACCGAATCCGTCGAGCAGTTCCTGGCGGCCGTTTCGGAGGAGACGGGCTACACCTTCGATGTGGACTCGCCGGATCTGGAGGGCGCCATTGCCAAGCTCGGCCCGATCGCCCGAATCGTCGGCGCGACGCTGCGCGACACCGCCAACCCGACGATGCTCAAGGCGGGCTACAAGGCGAACGTGATCCCGGCGACCGCGGAGGCGGTGGTCGACTGCCGCGTGCTACCTGGCCGGCTGGCCGCGTTCGAGCGCGAGGTCGACGAGATCATCGGGCCCGACGTCGCCCGTGAATGGATCGTCGACCTGCCGCCGTATGAGACCACCTTCGACGGTGAGCTGCTCGCCGCGATGAACGGCGCGATCCTGGCCGCCGACCCCGACGCCCGCACCGTGCCGTACATGCTGTCGGGCGGCACCGATGCAAAACACTTCGCCCGGCTCGGGATTCGGTGCTTCGGGTTCGCGCCGCTGAAGTTGCCGCCGGAGCTGGATTTCGCCGCGCTGTTCCACGGCGTCGACGAGCGGGTACCCGTTGATGCGCTGACGTTCGGCGCCCAGGTTCTCGAGCACTTCCTGCTGCACTGCTGATCACTGGATTGAAAGGAATGGCCTCACATGTCTTTTCCGTACAACACTTACGACCATCTGCCGAAGCTGCCGTCATTCACGCTGACCTCCGAGTCGTTCACCGATGGCGGGGCGTGGTCCAACGACCAGGTCAGCGGCATCATGGGCGCCGGAGGTGAGGACATCTCACCGCAGTTGAGCTGGTCGGGTTTCCCGGAGGAGACCCGAAGCTTCGCGGTGACCGTGTACGACCCCGACGCACCGACGGGGTCCGGCTTCTGGCACTGGGCGGTGGCCAACCTGCCCGCGACGGTCACCGACCTGCCTGCCGGCGTCGGGGATGGCAGCGGACTGCCCGGCGATGCAATGACTTTGGCCAACGACGCGAGTCTCAAGCGCTTCATCGGGGCCGCCCCGCCTCCGGGTCATGGTGTGCACCGCTACTACGTCGTCGTGCACGCGGTCGGCGTGGAGAAGCTGGACCTGCCCGAGGGGGCGACGCCGGCATACCTTGGCTTCAACCTCTTCCAGCAGGCGATCGCAAGGGCGATCATCCACGGCACCTATGAGCAGAACTAACGAGCGCTCACCCTTGTACGGTTTCGAGCCACTTTTCTGTACATAGGTGTGCGCTCGCGACATCGGAGTGCGCTCGCGTCGGTAGAACTAACTAGCGCACCGCTGAGCCGACGGCGTCGGCCAGCGACGCGAAGCCGCCCTCGTGCAAGTGGCGGGCGATGCCGTCGTGGATGTGCTTGGCCCACAACCCACCGCCGTAGACGAAGCCGGTGTAGCCCTGCAACAGTGACGCCCCCGAGGTGATGCGGTCCCACGCGTCGTCGGCGGTCTCGATCCCGCCGACACTGATCAACACCAGCCGGTCGCCCGCCCGCTGGTACAGCCGCCGCAACACTTCCGCAGACCTCCGCGCGAGCGGCGGCCCGGAGATGCCGCCGGGGCCGAGATCGTCCACCCCGGGGGTGGCCAGGCCATCGCGAGACACCGTGGTGTTGGTCGCGACGATGCCGGCCAGACCCAATTCGACTGCCAGATCGGCGATCTCGTCGATATCGGAGTCGGTCAGATCCGGTGCGATCTTGACCAGCACCGGTGTGGTCGTCTCTTCCCGCACCGCAGTCAGAATCGGTCGCAACGACTCGACGGCCTGCAGGTCACGCAGGCCCGGTGTGTTGGGCGAGCTGACATTGACCACCACGTACGCCGCCAGCGGGCCCACCAGCCGCGCACTCTCCCGGTAGTCGTCGACGGCCCGCTCGGCAGGCACGATCTTCGTCTTGCCGATGTTGACCCCGATCGGCACGTCGGGCGTGTGCCGCGCAAGCCGCAGTGCGAGCTCACCGGCGCCATGGTTGTTGAACCCCAGCCGGTTCAGCAGCGCCCGGTCTTCGGGCAGCCGGAACATCCTCGGCGGGGGATTGCCCGGCTGAGCCCGCGCGGTCACGGTGCCGACCTCGGCGTATCCGAAGCCCAGCGCGCCCCAGGTGGCCAGCCCGACGCCGTTCTTGTCGAAGCCTGCCGCCAGCCCCATCGGGCCGGGGAACCGGACACCGAATACGGTGCTTTCCAGCACGGGATCGTGCGGCGCCAACCATTTCTTCAGAGCCCGACGCGTCGGTGGCGCCGCGGTACCCGTGCGCAGGGCGGTGAAAACCCAGGTGTGGATGCGCTCAGCGGGGACGAGGAAGAACGCCCGCCGAACGGCGCGGTAGACCACCGCTACATCGCCGGCTGGTCGGCGATGTCCAGTCTGTTGGCCGCGGACTTCTTGCGGCGCAACAACACTCGCCGACTGCCGTCGGTATACAGCCGAACGCGGGTCAGCTCCCAGCCCCGATACTCCGCCTCGATGGACAGCCGGGTGGACGCGTTGATGCGGGTGAGGTCGGGCGGCAGCCGCAGCGGCACCCACTCGTACTCGTCTGAAAGGTCGGCATCCCAGCCGGGCGGCATCAAGCCGCGCTGAACCGCCGTCACCGGCTGACTCCAGCGTTCGTGATCACCTGTACCCCTGCTCCGGTACCCGACACCACATACAGCGTGCCAGATGCCTCGTCGAAGGCCAGGGAGTTCGGCTGCTGCACGGTCGGGTAACGCACCTTCTCGACTGGTATTCCGGTTGTCAGATCGTAACCAATAACGGTATTCGCTCCCGTCTGTGACACCCACGCCAGCCGGGTCGACCCGGCAAGGCCGTAGGGTGCGTCCCGCACCGGGTAGCGCTGTCGCAGTATCAGCGGGTCGGTGCCGAACACCAGTAACCCGTCCCCGCGGGTGTCGGCGACCAGTACCCGGCCTTCGGAATCGGCGGCCAGGGTGGTGGCCCCTTCACCGGCGCGCAGCGCGTGCTCGGCCTTCGACCCGCTGGCGTCGACGGTGGTCACCGAGGTCTGGCCGCGGTCCAGCACCACCGCCGTATTTCCTTGTGTGACAAGAGCGTCGACGCGGGCGAAGATCTTCAGCTCCGCACCGACCGCCGTTTCCGAGCTCAACGTGAACACGGCCCCGTCGGCGCTGCCGAGTACCAGCCTGCCGTCGGCGCGGCGGGCGATCGCGGTGAAGTCGGTGCTGTCATGACCGTCGACCGGCACGCGGTTGACCCGGCCTTGTGCGACGTCGACCGAGAAGTACCCGCCGCGCGCCGAGATGTAGACGTGGCCACGGTTGTCGCCGGTCATCGCCGTCGCTGCAGCGGGCAGCGCCACGGTGCGGCCGAGGCCCTTCGCAGGCATCACGGTGACCGCCGCGTGGCCGGTCTTGTCGGGGCCGAGCACCACCAAGGATGCGGTCACAGCGTCGAATAACACCGACGTCGCGTGACCCGCCATCGGGCGCACGACCCCCGCCGGCGAGGTCCTCGGAGGCGGAGACACCGCCGCCTCTGCGGGTGCGATCGTCGGCGGCGGCTCGTCGGCGGGATTGGATGTGCACCCCGTCACACCGCATCCCAGCAAGATGAGCACACCACAACATGCCACTTGACCTGCATGTTTGATACGGCTTAGCAACGGGTAGCTTTCGTGCGTGCGAAATGGACGACAGTCGAACAGCAAGTGTAGGCAAGCCGCCCGAAGCGGTATGGTGCGGTCATGAGCCTCGCGCCGAGCCGTGATTCGGCCGACAAAGGGTTTGCCATCGAAGATATCTCGCCCGGTCTGCACGCCAGCGGTTTTGGCCAGCTGGACGGCGGCCGCAGCTTCTCCTTCCACGTCGAACACCAGCAGCTGATCGTCGAGATCTACCGCCCCCGGCTCGCGGGACCGGTTCCGCAGGCCGAGGATGTGGTCGCCACCGCGACCAGCAGGGCCAATGACATCGATCTGTTCGACGAACGCAGCCTCACTGCCGCCGTGCGTGACGCGGTGGCCAACGCACAACCGGTGCCGCGCACGGCGCGCTGACGAACGCTCACGGTACGGTCGTCGTCGTGATCGAGGCGCCTGCGATGTCATGGCTACAGGTGGTCGTTCTGTCGGTGCTGCAAGGTCTCACCGAATTCCTGCCCGTCTCCTCGTCGGGCCACCTGGCGATCGCTTCTCGGGTGTTCTTCGCCGACGACGCGGGCGCATCGTTCACGGCGGTAACGCAACTCGGCACCGAGGTGGCCGTGCTCGTGTACTTCGCCCGCGACATCGCGCGCATCGTCAAGGCATGGGTCACAGGTCTTTTCAATGCGACGGCGCGTGACGCCGACTACCGGCTGGGCTGGTACGTCATCATCGGCACCATCCCGATCGGAGTGCTGGGTCTACTGTTCAAGGATGAGATCCGCACCGGGGCAAGGAATCTGTGGCTGATCGCGTCCGCGTTGGTGGTCTTCTCCGCGGTGATCGCCGCGGCCGAGTATTTCGGTCGGCAGACCCGTGACGTCGAACAGCTCACCTGGCGCGACAGCGTGACCATCGGTCTTGCCCAGTGTCTGGCGCTGGTGCCAGGCGTGTCCCGGTCCGGCGCGACGATCAGCGCGGGCCTGTTCCTCGGGCAGAACCGCGAACTCGCCGCCCGGTTCGGTTTCCTGCTGGCGATCCCCGCGGTGTTCGCATCGGGACTGTTCTCGCTGCCCGACGCATTCCATCCGGTCGGTGACGGGATGAGCGCCAGCGGCCCGCAGCTTCTGGTGGCCACCCTGATCGCATTCGTCGTCGGCTTCGCGGCGGTGGCGTGGTTCCTGCGGTTCCTGGTGCGGCACAGCATGTACTGGTTCGTCGGCTATCGCGTCGTCCTCGGCACGGTGGTTCTCATCCTGCTCGGCACGGGGGTAGTGGCCGCGACATGACAGTCATACTGCTGCGGCACGGCCGCTCGACCTCCAACACCGCGCACACGCTGGCCGGTCGCACCGACGGCGTCGACCTCGACGAGAAGGGGCTGGAACAGGCCGGGGCACTTGTCGACCGGATCGGGTCGTTGCCGATCCGCGCCATCGTGCGCTCGCCGCTGCTGCGCTGCAGGCGCACCGTCGAACCGTTGGCCGCCGCCCTCGGCCTCGAGCCCGTCGTCGAGGAGCGCATCTCGGAGGTGGACTACGGCCAGTGGACCGGCCGCAAGATCGGCGACCTGGTCAAGGAGCCGCTGTGGGCTGTCGTGCAGCAGCAGCCAAGCGCCGCGGTGTTCCCCGAGGGGGAAGGCCTCGCGCACGTGCAGGGCCGCGCGGTGGAGGCGGTGCGGGAGCACGACCGTCGCCTCGCCGAGGAGTACGGCGGCGACGTGCTCTGGGTGGCCTGCACGCACGGCGATGTGATCAAGGCGGTCGTGGCCGACGCGCTTGGCACTCACCTGGACAGTTTCCAGCGCATCACCGCCGATCCCGCGTCGATGAGTGTGATCAGATACACAGCGCTGCGTCCCTTCGTCGTTCACGTCAACCACACCGGCGACCAATTGGCTGCGGGGTTGACCGCCAAGCCGCCCGAAACCACCGACGGCGAGGCCAAAGACGTGCCGCCGAGCGACGCGGTGGTGGGCGGCTCGACGGACTGAGCGCGGTATTTTGGAGGTGCCATGGCCCGCGCAATCCACGTCTTCCGCACACCCGACCGTTTCGTGGCCGGGACCGTCGGGCAGCCCGGCAATCGCACCTTCTACCTGCAAGCCGTGCACGACAAGCGGGTGATCTCGGTGATTCTGGAGAAGCAGCAGGTCGCGGTGCTTGCCGAGCGGATCGCGGCCTTGCTGCTGGAGATCAACCGCCGGTTCGGCACCCCGATCCCGCCCGAGACCGACGTGGACGACCTGAGCCCGCTGGTCACTCCCGTCGACGCCGAGTTCAGGGTCGGCACGATGGGCCTCGGCTGGGATTCCGAGGCGGAGACGGTGGTGGTCGAGCTGCTTGCGGTCTCCGAAACCGAGTTCGATGCGTCCGTCGTGCTCGACGACGCCGAGGACGGGCCCGACGCCGTGCGCGTGTTCCTCACCCCCGAGTCCGCGCGTCAGTTCGCGACCCGGTCCAATCGGGTTATCTCGGCCGGACGCCCGCCCTGCCCGCTGTGCGACGAACCCCTCGACCCGGAGGGCCACATCTGCGTGCGCACCAACGGCTATCGGCGGAGCCTGCTCGAGCCCGACGATGAACCCGACGCGTAGCGACTGCGAGGCGTTGCGGCACGGTGAACTGACCGTCATCGGACGCATTCGTTCCGCGAGCAATGCCACGTTTCTCTGCGAGGCGCATCTCGACGACCTGACGGTGCACTGTGTGTACAAGCCGGTCGCCGGTGAGGCTCCGCTGTGGGACTTCCCGGACGGCACGCTGGCCGGCCGGGAGCTCGCCGCATACCTGGTGTCGTCGGCGTTGGGCTGGGATATCGTGCCGTACACCATCATCCGCGACGGGCCCGCAGGCAGCGGGATGCTGCAGCTGTGGGTGGATCAGCCTGGCGACGACGTCGGCGAGAAACCCGAGTCGGGTCCCGATCTGGTGGATCTGCTTCCCGCGGGCCATATTCCACCCGGATTCCTTCCGGTACTCCGTGCCTACGACTATGCGGGTGACGAAGTCACCCTGGTGCACGCCGACAACGTCCGGCTGCGCCGGATGGCGGTGTTCGACGTGCTGATCAACAACGCCGACCGCAAGGGCGGCCACATCCTGTCCGCGGTCGACGACCATGTCTACGGCGTCGATCACGGCGTCAGCCTGCACGTCGAGGACAAACTGCGCACCGTGCTGTGGGGATGGGCGGGCAAGCCCGTCGACGACGAAACCCTGGCGACGGTCGCCACATTGCGCGACGACGTACGCGGGCCGCTCGGCGAGCAGTTGCGTGAGCACATCACCGTTCGTGAAGTCGATGCGCTACGGCGCAGAGCCGTTGCGCTGCTGGACGATCCGGTGATGCCGTCACCGGATCGGCACCGACCCATCCCGTGGCCTGCGTTCTGAGTTACAGCCCCGTCGTCGCGTTGTGGCGGTACTGCATCGCGCGGTAAGGCCAGTTCGACCCCCCGGTGGTGTTCCAGTGACTGACCACCAGATGCAGATTTCGCAACGTCGAACCGGGGACGATGTAGCCGCCGTACAGCTGGCTGAGGGTACCGGCGGCGCAGCCGTCGGGGGGACTGCATCGAGGCGACGGCCATGACGTGTTGCGCAAGACCGTTGTCGTCGGTGCGGAGTGGAAGTCGTCGGTCGGGCGGTTGAGCACCTTGACCCGGATGGCTCCCGAGCTGCATTCGAAATAACTGAATACCCAACGATTTTGGACACGGCGGAGGCTCATCTCGCCGACCGTGGTGCCTGCGGGCAGCAGCGGCATTGGTTCGCTGTTGAACCAGCCGCCGGTCCATGGATGCCACGCCGAGCGGTCCAGCAGGTCCTCCGCCCGTACCCGGTAGAGGTAGGCGTTCTCGCGGCGGTTGAATGCGCTTGCGATGACGTACACCGACCCGGTCTCCGGGTCGTGCTCCCAGGTGATCAGCTGCTGACGACCGTCGTCGTGAGAGCCGAGCCGTCGAGCGTCAGGCCCTGCGTCATGCCAGGTTTCGCCGCAGTCGTCGCTGTATCTGATCTCGGTCCACAGCACGTTGTGCAGACCGCGGTTGACCATGACGAACAGGTAGAGCCTGCCGCCGATGGTGATGGCGTCGGCGGGCAGCACCGTCGAGAACCCGCCGCCCTTCCACGGCGGCCCGTCGTGCTCGTAGTCCCACAGTTGGCGGGCGTACGCACCGCCGACCGCGTCGTGAAAGGTGATGCCGTCGTTGAGGCTCCGCGGAGAATTGTCGTTCGACCGCAGCATCACCGGGCTGCGCCAGCCGGGGCCGCCCGCGCGGCACTCGTCGAACGTGTCGCCGAACACGAACCCGGTCCGCCCGTCGGCCAGTGCGACGGCGATGCCGAGATCCGTGCCCCCGACGCCGAACCTCTCGGCGGAACTGCCGGGGCCGGTGAGGTCTTTGACCTTGACCGTCGGCGGCTGGACCTGCGCGGTCTTGATGCCCCGATCGATCACTACCTCATTATTCGGCAATACTGCTCCTGTGACCCTCACCGACGCCGCGCTGGCCGCCGAGCTGGCGCGCGACGCCGGTGAACTGCTGCTCGAAGTGCGCCGGGAGGACGGCTACTGGGATCCGTATGACCTCGGCGACGCCGGCGACAAGCGGGCGAACAAGCTGATCCTCGACGGCTTGGCGCGCGAACGGCCCGCCGACGCCGTGCTGTCGGAAGAAGCCGTCGACGACCTGTCACGGGTGGACGCCGACCGGGTGTGGATCGTCGACCCGCTCGACGGAACCTGGGAGTTCTCCACCCTGCGCAACGACTGGGCGGTGCACATCGCGCTCTGGCAGCGCACCGGAGCCGGAGGGCAGGCGACATCAGGCCCGAGCGGACCCGATGGCGGAATCACCGACGCGGCCGTCGCGCTCCCTGCGTTCGGTGAGGTGTACCGCAGCGACACCGTCGAACCACCCGCGCCACGCGGCGACGGGCCGATCCGGATCACCGCCAGCGCCAGCCGTCCGCCCGCGGTGCTGTGGCGGCTCGCCGACCAGATGGATGTCGAGCTGATCCGTATCGGGTCTGCCGGCGCCAAGGCGATGGCGGTGGTCAACGGCGACGTCGACGCGTACCTGCATGCGGGCGGCCAGTGGGAGTGGGATTCGGCCGCCCCTGCGGGCGTGGTGTGGGCTGCGGGTCTGCACGCGTCGCGGCTGAACGGCTCGCCGCTGATCTACAACCGCCGCGATCCGTATCTGCCCGATTTGTTGATGTGCAGGCAGGAACTCGCCGAGGTGCTGCTGACCACGATCCGGTCGGTCGTCGGAGGCGGCCCTCGGCGAACCCCTTAAAGTCGAAGGCATGCAGTCGTGGCAGGCGCCAACCGTCCCGGTCCTGCCGGGACGCGGTCCGCAGCTGCGGCTGTACGACACCGCCGACCGGCAGGTGCGGCCGGTATCCGCGGGTGACGTCGCCACCATGTACGTCTGCGGCATCACCCCGTACGACGCCACGCACCTCGGTCATGCGGCCACCTACCTGACATTCGATCTCGTGCACCGGCTGTGGCTCGATGCCGGTCACCGCGTGAACCACGTGCAGAACGTCACCGACGTCGACGATCCGCTGTTCGAGCGGGCCCAGCGCGACGGCATCGACTGGCGCGAGCTGGCCGACCGCGAGACCGCGCTGTTCTCCGAAGACATGGCGGCGCTGCGGGTCCTTCCGCCGCACGCCTACGTCGCCGCCACGGAGGCCATCGGCGAAGTCGTCGCATTGGTAGAGAAGATGCTCGCCTCCGGTGCGGCCTACGTCGTCGACGACGCCGAGCACCCAGACGTCTACTTTCGCGCCGACGCCACCGCGCAGTTCGGCTACGAGTCGGGCTACGACCGCGACACCATGATGCGGCTGTTCGGCGAGCGCGGCGGTGACCCCGACCGTCCCGGCAAGAGTGACGAGCTCGACGCGCTGCTGTGGCAGGCGGAGCGGCCTGGCGAGCCCAGCTGGCCGTCGCCGTTCGGCCCCGGCAGGCCCGGCTGGCACGTGGAATGTGCGGCGATCGCCCTCGACCGGATCGGCACCGGCCTCGACATCCAGGGTGGCGGCAGCGATCTGATCTTCCCGCACCACGAGTTCTCCGCCGCTCATGCCGAATGTGTCACGGGGGAGCGGCGATTCGCCCGGCACTATGTGCACGCCGGGATGATCGGCTGGGACGGCCACAAGATGAGCAAGAGCCGGGGAAACCTGGTGTTGGTCTCCCGGCTGCGTGCCGACGGTGTCGAACCGGCTGCGGTCCGGCTGGGGCTGCTCGCCGGTCACTACCGCGCCGACCGGTCGTGGAGTGACGCGGTGCTGGCCGACGCGAACGCGCGGCTACACCGGTGGCGCGACGCCGTCGCGCTGCAGGCCGGGCCGGATGCGACGGATGTGGTCGCCAGGGTGCGCGGCTATCTTGCCGATGACCTCGACACTCCGAAAGCGCTTGCCGCACTTGACGGGTGGAGTACCGATGCCCTCACCTACGGCGGACATGACACCGAGGCACCGCAGGCGGTGGCCGCCGCGGTGGATGCGTTGTTGGGCATCAAGCTGTAGCCCACCTGTGGGTGGAGTACGTTTCCGGCCATGGGTTCTGTGAACGGAAAAGTCGCCCTGATCACTGGCGGGGCCAACGGTGTCGGGGCCGAAGTGGCCCGCCGCCTGCACGACAAGGGCGCCAAGCTGGTGCTGACCGATGTCGACGGGAGCCGGCTCAAGGAGTTCGCCGCCCGGTTGGGTGGGGACCGGGTGCTCACCGCAGTCGCGGACGTGCGCGATCTGGCCGCGATGCAGTCCGCGGTGGATCAGGGCATCGCGAAGTTCGGCGGTATCGACATCGTGATGGCCAACGCGGGAATCGCGTGCGTCGGCACCGTTCTCGGCGTCGATCCAACGGCGTTCAGGACGCTGGTCGAGGTGAATGCGCTGGGTGTGTTCCATACCGTGCGGGCCGCGCTGCCGTCGGTGATCGAGCGCCGCGGCTACGTGTTGGTGGTGTCGTCGTTGGCCGGATACGTACCGGTGCCCGGCCTGTCCTCGTACAGCCTCACCAAGGCGGGCATCGAGCACTTTGCGAACACCCTGCGTCTCGAGGTCGCCCACCGCGGTGTCGACGTCGGGTCGGCGCACATGTGTTGGATCGATACACCGCTGGTCCAGGAGGGCAAGAGCGATTCTCAGGCATTCAAGGAGCTCGTCGAAACCGCGCCAGGGCCGATCAGCAAGACGACCTCGGTCGAAGAGTGCGGCGCGGCATTCGTCAAGGGCATCGAAGGCCGCAAGCGCAGAATCAACGTTCCCGGCTGGGTCGGGTTATTCCGATGGTTGAGTCCGTTGCTGAGCACCCCGATCGGCGAGAAGGCGTTGACCAAGGGGCTTCCAAACCGGCTTGCCCGAATGGACGCCGAAGTCGCCGCAATGGGCCGATCTCTGAGTACCCGCACCCAGGAAGTCAACAAGCTGTGACGCGGATCGTGGCTGTGCTGTCGGTGCTCGTGCTGTTGGCGGGCTGTGCCGCAAAGGAGGGCGAAGAGACCACCACGTCGGCGTCACCAACGTCGCCCGCCGTCACGCCCGATCAGGCCCGCGCGATCGCGAAGGAGGCCTACATCTACGGCTTCCCGATGGTCGACAACTACCGGGTGCAGTACGCCTACTTCGTCAACAAGCAGGATCCCGAGTACAAGGGCGGCTGGAACGAGATCCACAACACCGCACGGGTGTACACACCGGAGGACAAGGCGATCCAGACGCCGAACTCCGACACCCCGTACTCGGCCGTCGGCGCCGACCTGCGCACCGAACCGTTGGTGCTCACGGTCCCGCCGATCGAGCAGGACCGTTACTACTCACTGCAGTTCGTCGATGGCTACACCTACAACTTCCACTACGTCGGCAGCCGCACCACCGGCAACGGCGGCGGCAAGTATCTGCTCGCCGGGCCGAATTGGAAGGGCGACAAACCCGACGGCATCAACGAGGTCATCCGGTCGGACACCGATCTCGCTTTCGTGCTCTACCGCACGCAATTGTTCGGGCCGTCCGACCTCGACAAGGTCAAGGAGATCCAGGCCGGCTACCAGGTGACGCCGCTGTCGGTTTTTCTGAACCAGCCGCCGCCAGCGCCGGCCCCGGCCATCGATTTCGTCCCGCCGCTGACGCCCGACCAGCAGAAGACCTCCCCGCAGTTCTTCGAGATCCTCGGCTTCGTGATGCGGTTCGCGCCGACTTTGCCCGACGAGAAGGAGATGCGCGACCGCTTCGCGAGCATCGGCATCGGCCCCGACGGCGACTTCCAGGCCGACAAGCTGAGCCCCGAGATGCGCTCTGCGATCGAGGGTGGAATGGCCGACGCGCTGGCCGAACTGGACAAGTTCAAGAAGGACAAGCTCGACACCGGCGAGGTCACCTCAGCGCAGTTGTTCGGTACCGCCGAGGATTTGAAGGGCAACTACCTCTACCGGATGGCGGGCGCGGTGCTCGGCATCTACGGCAACACCGCCGCGGAGGCGATCTACCCGAACTTCTCCAACGATGCCGCCGGCCAACCGCTCACCGGGGCGAACAACTACACCTTCCATTTCGCGAAGGATCAGCTGCCACCGGTCAACGCGTTCTGGTCGCTGACCATGTACGAGCTGCCGCAGAGCCTGCTGGTCGCCAACCCGATCAACCGGTATCTGATCAATTCGCCGATGCTGCCGAGTCTGGTGCCGGACAAGGACGGCGGCTACACGTTCTACGTCCAGAACTCGTCGCCGGGCTCGGACAAGGAGTCCAACTGGCTGCCCGCGCCCGAGGGGCCGTTCGCGCTCGTGCTGCGGCTGTACTGGCCGAAGCCCGACGCCCTCAACGGGACCTGGAAGGCGCCGAAGCCCGAAAAGGCCTAACCCCTGCTGTGCCGGTTCTTCCGCTAACCGCGGCTGTGCCGGTTCTTCCGCTAACCGCGGCTGTGCCGGTTCTTCCGCTAACCGCGGAAGCCGGGTCCGCGCCTTCGTAGATAGCGCTCGAATTCGGCGGCCAGCGCGTCGCCGTCGATCTTGCCCAGCGCCTCGGACATGTCGACCTCGGCGTCGCCGCGCTGCTCGAGGGAGGCGACGTACTCGGCGATCTCCTCGTCCTCGGCGGTCATCTCGCTGACCGCCTCCTCCCACTCCTCGGCCTGGGTCGGCAGATCGGCCAGCGGCACCTCGATGTCGAGGACATCCTCGACGCGGCGCAGCAGTGCGACGGTGGCCTTCGGACTGGGTGGCTGTGAGACGTAGTGCGGCACCGCCGCCCAGAACGTCACGGCGGGAATGCCCGCCGCGACGCACGCGTCCTGGAACACGCCCGCGATCCCGGTCGGACCCTCGTAGCGGGTCTCCTCCAGCCCGAAGACCTTGGCCGAGTCGGGGGAGTACGCCGCGCCCGACACCGGAACCGGCCGCGTGTGCGGCGTGTCGGCGAGCAGCGCACCCAGGATGACGACCGTGTCGACGTTGAGCTTGTCGGCGATGGCCAGCAACTCGGCGCAGAATGTGCGCCATCTCATATTCGGCTCGACGCCGTGCATCAGCACGATGTCACGGTCCGAGCCGGGGGGACGGCAGTGCGAGATGTGCATCGACGGCCACACCAGTTCGCGGGTCACGCCGTCTATCTGGCGAATCACCGGCCGGTTCACCTGGTAGTCGTAGTAGGCCTCGTCGTCGATCTCGATGATCGGTTCGGCTTCCCAGATGGCGTCGAGGTGTTCCAGCGCGTCGCTGGCCGCATCGCCGGCGTCGTTCCAGCCCTCGAACGCCGCCACCACAATGGTGTTGCGGAGTTCGGGCAGGTCGGCGGGCTTGCGGCCGGTCGCATCCGACGGGGTCACTACGCCAGCGTAAGGCTTGAACGGGCTTGGCGAGCCTTATGGACACGGGCCCAATTTGGTAGACCGACTACCCTGTTTATGTGACATGCGCGAACGACCATCCGTACGACCCGACCCTCGACGACGTCAACAACCTCGAGGGCGCGGTCGATACGAAATACGTTCGCCTGCAATCTGGTTAACCTCTGGGGCACGACATTGCGGCTGACACTGCCGATAAGGTTCGCGAGCTGTCGCTCAAGTGCAATGAACTGGGCGTCCAGACGTCGATCGGGTGACGACGTAGACTTTCCTGGTCGAGAGGCGTTGCAACGGTTCCGGGTCGCTACCGGTAGCCGCCACGCTCGACGGAGTAAAGGACGCCTTCCGTTATGGAAGGAACGCACGTGAACGCCCTTGAGCCAAGGATCGGGGAGCCGAACATCCGCCCCGACTGCACCGATGAACTGACGGCTGCTCTGCGCCAGCGGATCATGGTGATCGACGGCGCGATGGGCACGGCGATCCAGCGGGACCGGCCGGACGAGGCCGGCTACCGCGGCGAGCGGTTCACCGAGTGGCCGACCGCCCTTCAGGGCAACAACGACCTGCTCAACCTGACCCAGCCGCACATCATCGAGGGGATCCACCGCGAGTACCTCGAGGCGGGCGCGGACATCCTGGAGACCAACACGTTCAACGCGAACGCGGTGTCGCTCTCCGACTACGACATGCACGAGCTGGCTTACGAGCTGAACTACGCCGGAGCTGCCCTGGCGCGCAAGGCCGCCGACGAGTTCAGCACGCCGGAGAAGCCCCGCTACGTCGCAGGCGCCCTCGGGCCGACAACGCGGACCGCGTCGATCTCGCCGGACGTAAACGACCCCGGAGCCCGCAACGTCTCCTACGACCAACTGGTCGCCGCCTACCTCGACGCCGCCAACGGCCTCGTCGACGGGGGTTCCGACCTGCTCATCATCGAGACGATCTTCGACTCGCTGAACTCCAAGGCGGCGGTGTTCGCCCTCGAGACGCTGTTCGAGGAGCGCGGACGCCGCTGGCCGGTGATCATCTCCGGCACCATCACCGATGCGTCGGGGCGGACGCTGTCCGGTCAGGTGACCGAAGCGTTCTGGAATGCGATCCGGCACGCGAAGCCGCTCGCGGTGGGTCTCAACTGCGCCCTCGGCGCGCCGGAGATGAGGCCCTACATCGCCGAGGTGGCGCGGATCGCGGACACCTTCGTCTCCTGCTACCCGAACGCCGGCCTGCCCAACGCCTTCGGCGAGTACGACGAGTCCCCGGAGGCTCAGGCCGGCTACCTCGCCGAATTCGCCGAGGCCGGCCTGGTCAACCTGGTCGGTGGGTGCTGCGGAACGGCGCCGCCGCACATCGCCGAGATCGCGAAGGTCGTCGAGGGCAAGCCGCCGCGCGAGGTGCCCGAGATCCCGGTGGCCACCCGGCTCTCGGGTCTTGAGCCGCTCAACATCACCGACGGCTCGCTGTTCGTGAACATCGGTGAGCGCACCAACATCACCGGCTCCGCCCGGTTCCGCAACCTGATCAAGGCCGATGACTACGACACCGCCCTGTCGGTCGCCCTGCAGCAGGTCGAGGTTGGTGCGCAGGTCATCGACATCAACATGGACGAGGGCATGATCGACGGCGTCGCCGCGATGGACCGGTTCACCAAGCTGATCGCGGCCGAGCCAGACATCAGCCGCGTCCCGGTGATGATCGACTCCTCCAAGTGGGACGTCATCGAGGCGGGCCTGAAGAACGTTCAGGGCAAGCCGATCGTCAACTCGATCTCCATGAAGGAGGGCGAGGAGAAGTTCATCCGCGAGGCACGGCTGTGCCGCAAGTACGGCGCCGCCGTCGTCGTGATGGCCTTCGACGAGCAGGGTCAGGCCGACAACCTGGAGCGCCGCAAGGAGATCTGCGGGCGCGCCTACCGGATCCTGACCGAAGAGGTCGGCTTCCCGCCCGAGGACATCATCTTCGACCCCAACTGCTTTGCGCTGGCGACCGGTATCGAGGAGCACGCGACGTACGGGATCGACTTCATCGAGGCCTGCGCCTGGATCAAGGAGAACCTTCCCGGGGTGCACATCTCCGGCGGTATCTCGAACGTGTCGTTCTCGTTCCGCGGCAACAACCCTGTCCGCGAGGCGATCCACGCGGTGTTCCTGTTCCACGCCATCAAGGCCGGCCTGGACATGGGCATCGTCAACGCCGGCGCGCTGGTGCCGTACGACTCGATCGACCCCGAGCTGCGGGACCGGATCACCGACGTCGTCCTGAACCGTCGCGAGGATGCGGCCGAAAGGCTCCTGGAGATCGCTGAACGGTTCAACAGCGCGGACAAGCCCGAGGACCAGGTGGCGGCCGAGTGGCGCAGCCTCCCGATCCGCGAGCGGATCACACACGCCTTGGTCAAGGGCATCGACGCCGATGTCGAGACCGACACCGAGGAACTGCGGGCCGAGATAGCCGGCGCAGGTGGTCGCCCGATCGAGGTGATCGAAGGCCCGCTGATGGACGGCATGAACGTCGTCGGTGACCTCTTCGGCGCGGGCAAGATGTTCCTGCCCCAGGTCGTGAAGTCGGCCCGGGTGATGAAGAAGGCCGTTGCGTATCTGCTGCCGTTCATCGAGGCGGAGAAGGAAACCTCCGGTGCCGCCGGAGTTTCTGCGAGTAAGGACACCAACGGCACGATCATCATGGCGACCGTGAAGGGCGACGTCCACGACATCGGCAAGAACATCGTCGGGGTCGTCCTGCAGTGCAACAACTACGAGGTGATCGACCTCGGTGTGATGGTGCCTGCCCAGAAGATCCTGGACGCGGCCAAGGAGCACAACGCCGACATCATCGGACTGTCCGGCCTGATCACCCCGTCCCTGGATGAGATGGTCAACTTCGCCGTCGAGATGGAGCGCCAGGGGCTGGAAATCCCGCTGCTGATCGGTGGCGCGACCACCTCGCGCGCCCACACCGCCGTGAAGGTGGCGCCGCGTCGTGCCGGTCCGGTGGTCTGGGTCAAGGACGCTTCCCGCTCGGTGCCGGTCGCCGCGGCGCTCCTCGACGACAAGCAGCGTCCAGCCCTGCTGGAGGCCACGGAGACCGACTACGCAGCCCTGCGCGAACGGCACGCCCAGAAGAGCGAACGGCCGATGCTGACGCTGGAGAAGGCCCGCGCGAACCGGACGCCGATCGAGTGGGACGGCTACACGCCGCCGGTGCCCGCCCAGGGTCTCGGCGTGCGGGAGTTCCTCGACTACGACGTGGCCGAGCTGCGCGAGTACATCGACTGGCAGCCGTTCTTCAACGCCTGGGAGATGAAGGGCAGGTTCCCCGACATCCTCAACAACCCTGTCTCCGGCGAGACCGCCCGCAAGCTGTACGACGACGCCCAGGAGATGCTCGACACCCTGATCAAGGAGAAGTGGCTGACTGCCAACGGCGTGATCGGGTTCTTCCCGGCCAACGCGGTGGGCGACGACTTTGAGGTCTACACCGACGAGACCCGTACCGAGGTGCTGACCAAGCTGTACAACCTGCGCCAGCAGGGCGAGCACCGGGACGGCATCCCGAACCGGTCTTTGGGTGACTACGTCGCACCCAAGGACACCGGTCTGGCTGACTACGTCGGCGCCTTCGCCGTCACCACGGGGCTCGGCAGCCAGGACAAGATCGCGGAGTTCAAGGCAGCCAACGACGACTACAACGCGATCCTGCTGGAGTCGATCGCCGACCGGCTGGCCGAGGCGTTCGCCGAACGGATGCACCAACGGGTCCGCAAGGAGTTCTGGGGATTCCAGCCTGACGAGCAGCTCGACAACGAGGCGCTCATCGGTGAGAAGTACGTGGGGATCCGTCCCGCCCCCGGCTACCCGGCCTGCCCGGAGCACACCGAGAAGGCGACGCTCTGGGAGTTGATGGACGTCCAGGAGCGGACCGGCATCGAGCTGACCGAGTCGATGGCAATGTGGCCCGGTGCCGCCGTCAGCGGCTGGTACTTCTCGCACCCGCAGTCGCAGTACTTCGTGGTCGGCCGGATAGCCCAGGACCAGGTCGCCGACTACGCGAAGCGCAAGGGCTGGACGCTTCAGGAAGCCGAGCGCTGGCTCGCCCCCAACCTCGGCTACAACCCGGA
>CAWEKA010000015.1:0-630661 GCA_963809515.1 uncultured Actinomycetota bacterium | reverse complement strand
CGCCGAATCGGCCACGGAAATGGGAAAGCGACGCGCGGTTCGACGTCCACCCAGCGGACGTCCCACCCACTTGACACCAGCGGAGCGGTCCATGCATCGGCAACCTCGCGCAGCTGTCCGGTCTGCGAATAGAGGTACACGACCGCACGAGGGGGATGCTGCTTCTCGGTCGCCGACGGCTCGGATACCGGGGTCATGGCTGGGTTTCCGACGCACCAGCCGCTGACACCGCGGTGAGATGCATGAACGAGACGATGAACCGGCCGGACTCCGGGACCATGCACAGCAGCGTGTCGCCGTCCTTGATCAGGCCGTCCGTCATCATCTCGTCGAGGATGACGAAAATGGCTGCGCTGCCGATGTTTCCGACTCTGGTCAGATTGCTGTACCACATTTCAGGACGGCCCGAGGCGACGTTGCGCCGGGACAGCTCGCCCAACACCATGGTTTTCATTCGTTCGCTCGAGTAGTGCACGGGAAACCACGTCACCGTCTTCGGGTCGAATTTGCCCATGGCGAGCAGGCGTTCGTACTCGTCGATTCCGACGCGTACCAGATGCGGCAGCAGAGAGAGCTTCTGCCGAGGGGCAAGCGCACCGTCTTCGGCGGCTGCCGCGGCTGTCGGGTAGTCACCCCAGGTCTTCTCACATGCGTTGTCGTTGCTGCCGAAGAACATGCACGCCTTCTGGGTGTTCGCGTACGACATCAGCGAGATCCAGTCGATGCGAAGGCTGATCCCGGACGTCGCGGGCGCGCTCTCGACCACTGCGGCACCGGCGCCGTCAGAGAGCATGTAGCGCAGGAAGGCCGTTTCCATCGGCAACGACCCGTCGTCAGCGATCGGCCTCATCTCGTCGTAACGGGTGCTCTTGAACCCACGTGAGGCGAACTCGCTGGCGACGCAGATCGCGTTGCGCTTCTCGCCGATCGCCACCTGCAGGTAGGCGTTCTTCAGCGCCATCATCCCGGAACTGCAGATGCCGTGTGAGGTCGCGACCTCGAGCGGGCCATAGCCCAATTCGCCGTGCACCATGCTGCCATGTCCCGGACCGAGCACATCGGGCAGCGTCGTGGCCGCGGTCAGCAGTTCGACGTCGTTGGGGCCCAGTCCAGCGCGCTCGGCGGCGTTACGCACGGCCTCTGCCGCCATCGCCGCATTCGAGATAAAGGTTTCCTGATTCTTGTCGATCGCGTAGTGGCGCGTCTTGATTCCGCAATTCGCGAGAATCAAGTCCTTCAGATCGGAGGACGCGCGTCCCGCCTTTCCGATGTAGTCTTCGATTTCGTCGTTAGGAACTGGGTAGCCGGGGAGAAAAGCGCCGGTAGCCGTGATATATGCACTCATGCTGACGTTCCAATGATCGAGTTGTCAACGAGGCTGCGCGGGCCGTCAGGCCACTTCGGCGATCTTCAAGGCGATGAGATTTTTGAAATCGGAGACCGTGCGCACCCCTGCGATTCGCTCGTCATCGAGCGAGATGCCGTACTTGTTTTCGACGATTTCCGCGATGCCGAGAACTCCGAGCGAATCGACTCCCAGATCCTCCATCGTGGATTCATCGGTGATCTCGTCGGGTTCGATGCTGTAGTGCGCGCCCAGGTACTCGACGATGTCGCGCTCGACGTCGTTTTCTTGCGCGACAGGTCCAATTTTCCTTCGCCCGAACCCTTGTTCGGCCGGGTCACGAACTACCGGGTTCATAGACTCTGATCCTATCCATTGCTGCAGCTGGCTGTGGGCATCTCGGCACGATTATTGACCACGATGACATTTCCATCCATACCGGATACGAGTAGCACTCCCACCGGGTTCAATCAGTGTCTGACCATTGCCTCCGCGGCGCCACGTGGGGCCGGCGGGCGACAGCGCCGCAGCAGCGGCCGCAGAGCGGTTGTCAGCCTTCAGAAGGCGAAGGGCCTCGAGCTCAACAACACGCCGACGACGGCGAAGTAAACCCCCCGCTCAAGATTGAAGAGTCCGTGTGGGCCACCAGACTCTGGCACCGAGAAGGGCTGCCACCGCTGGGACGGTAAGGGTGCGCACTATGAACGTATCGATCAGCAGTCCGGCGCCAATGGTGAAGCCGATCTGGGCGATTGTGTAAACGGGGCTGGCCAACATGGCCAACATGGTGACCGCAAAAATAACGCCAGCGGTGGTAATGACTCCACCGGTCGCTTTGAATGCCTTCACGATCCCCGAACGAATTCCCAACGTTGAATTCGCGCGGATTCTCGACATGAACAGCAAGTTATAGTCGGAACCCACGGCGACAAGCGCGACGAAGGCCACCGGCGGTACCGCCCAGTAGACATCCATGCCGAGCAGCCCCTGCCAGAACAGGACGCTGAGGCCCAGCGCTGACAAATACGAAATCACAATGGTGACAACGAGATAGAGCGGTGCGATCAGGCCACCGAGTAGCCATGCCAGGATCATGAAGATGAAGAGCAGCGCGAACAGGGCGATGATCACAAAGTCTTCGAGGACCAGATGATGCAAGTCCCGAAACCCGGCCGCAAGTCCACCGGCTTCCACGCGGCTGCCTTTGAGTGTGGTTTCCGCTAGGGCCGCATTGGTGGAATCGATAACCGCATCAAGACGACCGATGGCATTTCTGTCATATGCGGTGGTGTCACCGAACACCAACAGCCGCGCGGAGTGCCCGTCTTTCGATATGAAATAGCTCATTGCCTGCATCAGACGGGGATCCCGAAATGCGCCTTTAGGAACATAGAAACCCGCATCAGTACCGCTTACATTGGAGCTGACCTCGTTGAGGAAATCGCGTGCCTGACTCAGGCCGTCGATGAGGTCTTGCATTTGCGGTGAAATCTGCTGGATGCCATTCGAGATCTGACCGACCCCGGATCGGGCAGCGGCCGCGCCGGCAGAGATCTCACCGAGCTTCGTGGTCAGCAGCTTCTGCCCGTCGGTGAGCTTGATAGTCCCGTCCGAGGCGGCAGCCAGCCCGGTCTCGAGCTGGTGCATCCCATCCGAGAGGCGATGATTACCGTCCGCCAATTGCCTCGAGCCGACCTTCAGTTGAGTGAGGAGGTAGCGCACCCGGCCAATCGGCGAAGTGTCCTGAGCCAAGATCGCCAACTGGTCGGCCTCTGGGCAGTTGCTGTCCTGTTCACAGGTCACGTCACTGGGGGGAGGAGGAACGAAAATATTCAATTGGGTGAGGATCGGAGTCACCACGGAATCGATGGAATCCGCCATCTCCTGTGAACCATCGGCAAGCCGATCGGCACCCCCGGAAAGCTCTTTGGATCCGGTCAACGCAGCAGACATTCCACTACGGAGCTGCTCCATACCGTTCTGGATTCGCCCGGACCCTTCGGCCGCGAGCGCATTACCCGCGCTCAGTTGTCCAATGCCGTCGGTGAGCCGTTGGATTCCGTCTTCGAGTTGGCCCAATTTGGGTTGATTGTCCGAGATTCCTCGAATTGCAGAGGTCAGTTTGTCGGTGAGCACCCCGACCTGCCCGCCCAGAGTAAATTCTGGAACCGCTTTACCCTCCGGTTGGGTTGGACCCCGCACTTCGCTCACCCCGCGGACTTTTTGAACACTCCTGACCACCGAATTCAGCGCGGCGAAGTCAGCGGAAGTCCGTAGATCGTGGTCTGCCTCGATGAGTAGGACGTCGGGCGTGAGTTCACTGGTCTCGTAGTGCCGGGCGATGGCGTCATACCCTTGGTTGCTGGGCGTGGTGGCCGGCTGCATTGACCGCTCGTCGTACCCGCTGGACATCCAGAAGGCCGGTGCTGCCAGCGCGAGAAGGATGGCAAGGCTTGCGGCGAGTACCCGGGCCGGCCGACGGACGATCAGAACACCCACACGCCGCCAGTACCGGGTGGTGGCCGCGTCCCTTGGCTCAACGAATCCTCGGCGGCCGAGGATCGAGAGAAGGGCCGGCACGAGAGTGAGCGCGGCAAGTACGGCGACAATCACGCCTATCGAGCAGGGCAGGCCGGTGGTTCGAAAGAGAACGATCTGAGTCGCCGACATAACCGCGCAGCTCGCAGCCACGGTGAGGCCCGAGGCCACGATGATGCCCGATATTTGGGTAGCGGTCGTCACAATGGACTCGTGACTCGACTTGCCTTGCCGACGGCCTTGGTGGTAGCCACTGAGGAGAAATACCGCGTAATCGGTGCCCGCCCCGAGAACAATTGCCGCGAGCAGCATCACCGAGAAAATGGATATATCCAGGCCGGCATGCATACCCAATAACGCGACTATGGGGCGTGAGACGGCGAGCGCCAGACCGACGCTGATCAACGGTACGAGAATTGTGCTGAATCGACGGTAGATACTTAACAGCAACACGACGATCATTCCGATGATCACGGCGGTGATCAGGGTGACCGAGTGCTCCTGAGCCGCAATCTCATCACCGATAGTTGGCGCCGGGCCGGTCTGATAAACCGCGAGGCCACCGGGTTTCGGAGTGCGGTCGATCAGTGCACGAACAAAGCTCTGTCCTTCTCGCTGTGTGGCCGAACCCACGCCACCGTAGAACCGGACGGTCGCATACACGGCCTTGCCGTCCTCGCTAGCCGCGATGTGGGCAGTCGCCGGGTTGCTGAGGAGGTCCTGGACCGAATCGATCTGGGACTGATTGGACCGAAGCTTGGTGATGATCTCGTCGTAATAGGTGCGGTCCGCATCGTTGAATCCGCGGTCGTCCTCCAGCACGAGGTACCCGATTGCCGACGCTTGAGATTCGCCGAACTGAATCCCCATGTTCTTGACCGCGACCAACGACGGCGCCGAGTCAGGCATGAGGGGGCCGGATTTGTCGACGGCCACCTGTTCCAGGCGAGGGGCAACCAGGTTGAGACCGGCGGCCACGATGATCCACAGGGCCAGAACGAGATACGCGTGCCGGCCGACGAGGTCGGTTAGTCGCCCGAGTAACTTGCTCTCCCCATGTCTCATCACATGGCTCCGAACCGCTCCCTCGTGTGACGGGGTCTGGGCGACGGCATGTGTGGCACCTGGCCGGGCCCTACGATCAACCCAGTCTGCCGTGGCGTTCGTCGCCGCCCATGTGGCTCCATCATGGCCATTGTCGCCGACTTCGATTCATGTCCGCAGTGGAACGACGAGGTCAAGGCGGTCTATGCGCTGGCCCGCTACGACGCCGGCCGCCCCGGCCAGCGACGCCTGGACACCGTGATCCGGGGTATCGAACCGCGTACATTCAGGGGGTCTACTAGGGGGCGATCCGCAGACCGCGCACGGCCGGTGCCCGGCAGATCGGTACGACCCCCGGACTGGTCGCGGTGCTCGACGATGAACCGACAGATCAGCGGTGTAGCGGGTCGCAGTCCCCCGCAAGAAATCTCCATCGAACCTTCTCGCCACCGCGCCATGCTTCCCAACAAAGGAAGTGCGCATAAACCGGGGAGGGTTCAGCATCAGATATAGACTCCGGCAATCGCGGGTCGGAAGGGCGACGACGATGGATTCTTCAAGACGCTGGTGACGCTCGTGCCTTGCGAAGTGATGGACACCGGCTGCTGCACCTGGGGATCGGGCCTGGAGCTCAAACGCTTCCTGTCACCCCGCAATCTGGGTGAATTGACGCTGGGCCCCTTCGGAACTCAGGCAGCCGGGAAGTGACATGAGCACTTCTCGGGTCCTGATCGTCGGTGCCGGCCCGGCCGGAGCGACAGCGGCGCTTCTGCTCGCCGAACACGGAATCGACACCTTTGTCTTCGAACGATGCGTGGCCCCGCCGACCCACCCCGCCGCCCATATGCTCTCCACCCGCACACTCGAGATCTTCCGCGAACTGGGCCTCGAACACGATGCGCGCCGGCTCAGCTCGGCGATCTACGAACTGCGTAACATCATTTATGCCACCAGCCTGACCGGACCCGAACTGGGCCGGATCACCCTTTACGACCCCGAATCGACTGAAGCCCAATTGCTTCAGACCGTGAGCCCCACTCGGGCTGTGAACCTGTCGCAACACATACTTGCGTCGCTGCTGTGGGATCAGCTCGAAGCTTGCAAGCGGGTCGAGTTCCAGCGGGGTAGCGTCTACCAAACTCACCGCGAAACCTCCGACGGCGTTGAAGTTCAAGCGACCGACCCAGACGGCGAAGGCGAGTGGGTCGCGACGGGTCGGTATCTGATCGGCGCCGACGGTGCGGGCAGCCATGTCCGGCGCACATGCGGAATCCAGATGCGTGGTCCCGTACTTCAACACGTGATCAGTGTTCACTTCAGCGCCGACCTTCGCCCGTATCTGTGGTCACGCCGAGCTCCCGTCATCTTGACCTGCACCCCTCGCGCGCTGGGAATCATCATTGTGCACAGCTCACCCGATGATTTCGTCTTCCAGTTTCCCTACTTCCCGCCGGTCCAACGTCTCGAGGACTTTACCGCCGACGATTGTCGGCGCAGAATCCGAGATGCGTTGGGACAGAGCGGTTTACCCGTCGACATCCACTCGGTGCAGAGCTGGGCGATGACGGCGCAGGTCGCCGATCGATACCGAAAAGGACGCACATTCCTGATCGGCGACGCCGCGCACCGCTTCCCGCCGACCGGCGGTCTCGGACTCAACACCGGCGTGCACGATGCCCACAACCTGGCCTGGAAACTGGCGTGGGAAATTTCTGAGCGTGCACCGGCTAATCTGCTCGACACCTACGAGGCTGAACGCCGACCGGTCGGCATCGCCAACACCGAGCATTCGGTGAAAAACTTCGACGGTCTGAAGGACGTTTACGCCGCGCTCGGATTGCCCCGATCGGGGGCGAGTGCGTTGCAGGCTCTGGCCGGGTCCCGACCGATGGCTGCGGCACGCCCAGCGTCACGCTGGATGCTGACCGCCCTCTTGGCGGTGGCAATGCAGCGGATTGGCCGGGTGACTTCCCGGGGTCGCATCGGAGCGCGCATCCGGACCAGGGTGGAGGAGGTGATCGCCCGTCAAGGCGGCCACTTCCGAACGTGGGGCCTCGATCTCGGTGTGCACTACGGCCACGGATTCCTCGACGACGGCGCCGTATCCGATGACGTCGTGAACATCGAGTTTTACACGCCAATCGTGCGCGTGGGGGGACGACTGCCACACGCGTGGGTCCAGTACCACGGAGAGAGAGTCTCCACGCTCGACCTCCCAGCGCGCGAGACGCTGACGATTCTGGCCGCGTCGCAGCACAAGTCGGATTGGCGCGATGCGCAGACAGCGGTTGGACACCCACTGACGGTGATCGGTGTCGACCTCGCGGCGTGCAGTGGGCCGCTGCGTTCGCTGGCGGCAGGGCAGGCGCTACTGCTGCGCCCGGATGCTCACATCGCCGCAGTTCTTGACCCATCGGGTAAGGGGTATGCCGATGCGCTCGGCGCCGCACTCGATCAACTAGGCCTGACGGCCACCGTCAAGGAGAGCTATGGACCCACGCATTGACGAAATTGTGCTGCTGACCCACGAGTGGGAGTCGATGCGAGCCTGGTGGGGCGCCCTTCTCGGCGTGGATCCACGCACAGTCGGTCAGCGAACCGCGGTAGTCGAGACACCAGGCGTACGGGTAGTTATCGAGAATTCCGACATCGCGATGAACGGCAATCCCGAAGTTGCTGGGGTCATTTCGCTCACGGTGTCGGCCCCCTCCGCGATCGCCGCCCTCGACACCTACAAGCGACTCATCGCGGTCGGTTCCCGCCACCACCGCGCCACAAACGACGCCAGCGGCGTTTGTCTTTGGTACCGCGACCCCAATGGCACCGACGTGGCATTCCGCTTGCCGATCGAAGCCGACGCGAACAAGCGGCGCGGCCAGGAGATTGATCCGGATCAAGTCGTCACCCGGCTGCAAGCGGCCGCAGAGTCCACCGAACCCGAATCCATCTCAGCGAAAGATCTACACGCCAATGGCGAATAGGGCTGTGCATGGCGCAGGTCAAGCCACAATGGCTCGACCCGATAGCCGTTCGTCGGGCTGCCCTCAGCGGGCGGATTTTTCCGTCGAGCGCGGGCGGTGCGCGTTCACCTGCGCGTGGATGGGTGCTGCGGCGACCATCGTGTAGGGCAGTGCGAGCGGAAAGCCGGTGGTAGTGCTAGCCGCCACTCGCGGTTACTGGAGGCCGTCGGGCCGGCTCACACCCGCTCTGGATCTTCTGATGGGTCCCGCTGCGAAACGCTTGGCCATTTAGCCGGTATCGGTCGGGGACGCACCATCTGCGGCCACCAGAACCATCGGCCGAGCAGCGCGGCAATGGACGGCGTCATGAATGCCCGGATCACCAAGGTGTCGAACAACAGACCCATCCCAATCGTCGTGCCCATCTGGGCGACCACGACCATGGCGCTGACCGACATCGACATCATGGTGAACGCGAACACCAGGCCCGCCGCGGTCACGACCGATCCGCTGCCGCCCATGGCGCGGATGATGCCGGTGTTGATGCCGGCCGGTATCTCCTCCTTCATCCGAGCCACCAACAGCAGGTTGTAGTCCGCGCCCACCGCCAACAGGATGATGACCGCCATCGCCATCACCATGAATTGCAGGTCCAAGCCAAGTAGGTGCTGCCAGAACAGAACCGACAGGCCGAACGATGCGCCGAGCGACAGCACCACGGTGCCGACGATGACGGCTGCTGCAACGACGCTGCGCGTGATGATGAGCATGACGATGAAGATCAGTGTGAGCGCGGCGACGCCGGCGATCAGCAGGTCGTAGTTGTTGCCGTCCCGCATGTCCTTGAAGGTGGACGCGGTCCCGCCGAGGTAGACCCGCGATCCCTCCAGCGGCGTTCCCTTGATGGCCTCGAAAGCAGCGTTCTTGATGTCGTCGACGCGCTCGATGCCATCGCCGCTGAGTGGGTCGTTTTCGTGGGAGATGATGAATCGGACCGCGTGGCCGTCCGGGGAGATGAAGTTGTCCATGCCCCGCTTGAAGTCTGCGTTGTTGAAGATCTCCGGTGGCAGGTAGAAGGTGTCGTCGTTGTGGGAGTCGTTGAACGCATCACCCATGGCGGATTGATTCTCGTTCATCACGTGCTGCTGGTCCTGCTGACTCGACTGAGTCGAGTGCATCTCCAGCATCATTCGCTGCATCTTCTTCATCGTCTCGATCTGCGGCGGCAGCATCTCCTGCAGCTGCGGCAGCAGTGAGTCGAGTCGTTCCAGGTCCGGAAGCAGCGACTGGATATCATCGGTCAACTTGTCGGTGCCGTCGAGGGTGTCGAAGATCGCCCGCAACGTGTGGCACACCGGGATGTCATAGCAGTGCGGCTCCCAGTACAGATAGTTCCGAAGTGGGCGGAAGAAGTCGTCGAAATCGGCGATGTTATCCCGCAATTCGGTGGTGTGGATCGTCGTGTCCCGGATCCTCTCCACCATGGAATGCGTGATGGCGGTCATCTGTCCCATCAACGCGCTCATCTTCGTCATCGAGTCGATGGTCGTCTGCATCTCGTTGGCCTGCACCAACATGTTGTCCATCGTCTTCTGCATGTACGAGCGGTTCATCTCCTGAAAAGTGCCGCTCATGCTCATCTGTGCCGGAATCGTGCTGAATTTCAAGGGTTTACCCTCGGGGCGCGTGATCGACTGCACCCTCCCGATGCCGGGCACCTTCGTCACGGCTTTGGTGATCTTCTCGATCACCAGAAAGTCAGCCGAATTGCGAAGGTCCTTGTCTGTTTCGACGAGCAACATTTCCGGGTTCATTCGGGAGACGGGGAAGTGTCGTTCGGCCGCCGCGAATCCCTCTTGCGAAGGAAGGTCGGCGGGTAGGTACTTGCGGTCGTTGTAGCTGGGCCGGTAGCCCGGCAGGGTGAGTAGGCCGACCAAGGCGAGAAGGATGGACATGGTCAGGATCGCGCCGGGCCACCGGACGATGGCGGCACCGAGGCGCCGCCAGAATCGAATTCGCATGGCGCGCTTGGGCTCTAACAGTCCGAAGCGGCTCGCGACGGTGATTATTGCGGGCCCGAGAGTCAGCGCCACGAGCACCGCGACCACCATGCCGACAAAGAGCGGGATGCCCAGTGTTTGGAAGTAGGGCAATCGGGTGAACGAAAGGCAGAGGGTGGCGCCTGCGATCGTCATCCCTGAGCCCAGCACGACGTGGGCTGTGCCGTGAAACATCGTGTAATAGGCGGACTCCCGGTCTTGCCCGATCGAGCGGGCCTCCTGGTAGCGCCCGATGAGGAAGATTGCGTAGTCGGTTGTTGCGGCGATCGCGAGGGTCACCAAGAGCTGAGTCGCGAACGTGGACAGCCCGATGAGGTTGTGGTATCCGAGAAAAGCCACCACACCACGGGTCGCCGACAGGCTCAAGATCATGATCGTCAACACGAGCAGGACGGTGACGATCGACCGGTAGAAGAACAGCAGCATGAAGACGATGACGCCGACCGTCACGAACTCGATGATCCTGATGCTCGCGTTGCCTGCGTTCTCCTGGTCGGCCTGCAGCGCGGGCCCTCCGGTGACGTAGACCTTGACCCCCGGCGGGGGAGTCAATCCGGCAACGAGCTTTTGAGCCGCGATGACCGACTCGTTGCCGAGTGCTTCGCCCATGTTGCCTGCGAGATACACCTGCACGTACGCGGCCTTGCCGTCTTCGCTCTGCGCCCCGACCCGTGTCAGCGGGTCGCCCCAGAAGTCCTGAATGTGCTGGACGTGCTTGGTGTCGGCCCGGAGCTTGGCAATCATGTCGTCGTAGAACCGGTGGGCGTCCTCACCGAGGGGTGCGTCGCCTTCCAGGACGATCATGGCCGAGCTGTCGGAATCGAACTCCTCGAAGTCCTTGCCGATGCGCATCATCGCGGCGACCGACGGCGCTTCCTTGGGGGACATCGAGACGGCCTGCATCTTGCCGACTTCTTCAAGCTGCGGGACGGACACGTTCAGCACGGCGATGAGCGCTATCCAGCCGATGATGATAAGGACCGCCAACCGCCGGATCCACCTGGCTATGCCGCTTCTGCGCGGCTGCTCGGCGCGGATGACGGGATCCGTCGTCGGGGCACTCACCAGGCCATCATCCACTCAAGGCGACGGTTGGTCATTTGGGAATGTTAGCCGCTCTTCATAGAGGCGGGCGTCCGGCCGGCTGGGCCACGCATGGCGGAAAGAACACGGACGCCGATGCCGCCCATCGAACCAGTTTGATCTGGTCTTTTACGGCGAATACTTCCCCCATGGCTGACATCATCGACCTCATATACGCCGACCACGATTGGCTGCGACTTCAGTTTTTCCGACTCGGCGACGCCAAGTCGAAGGAAGAACTCGCGGCGGTCGAGACGACTCCGGAAATCCTGAAGGCGATCGAGGACGAAACCGAGGACGTGATTCAAGCACGCAAGGAGAATGGCGAGCATCTCTATGAGGAAGAGCGTGAGGCCATGCCGGACTTCATCAAGAGCGCGTCACTCGAGCTGCGTCAGGAACTGGGCATGCAGTGGCTGCGGTTCTATGCCGAACACGAGGCCAGCGAGGGGATCGACAGCCGGGACAAGGACGCCGACGACTACATCGACCTGAACTCCTGATAATTACCCGCTAGCTTTGCCCTGGACTATTCCCAACGATCGGGGTATGCAGCCGATATGGATGGCAACGCAGCTGCCGGCGTGCACACCGTGCTCGCCGATGCTGACGGCACTGCGTATCGGTCTTTGCGGCATAGACCGGTAACACGGGCCGAGCGCTATGCGCTCGGCAAGAGCCTGCGTAAGCGGGTGCCGCGCAAGTCGCTAGCCGACTGGACGCCGCCTCCTCACCGTCCCGACCCTGTGGACCTCATCAACGTCAGTCACCAGGGCAGGGTCGAGGAGCTGATCCCGATCCGGGTCGGTCGCATGGTCGACTCGCCGTACGGATTTCTGCGCGGAACCGCCGTGGTGATGGCCGAGGACGTAGCGCATCTGCCTGCAACGGGAATCACACCCGTGGTGTGCGGTGATTCGCACTTCGGCAACTTCGGGTTCTACGCATCTCCCGAGCTGGATCTGGTGATCGACCTCAATGATTTCGACGAGGCCCATCCAGGGGGCTGGGAGTGGGACCTGCGGCGGTTGGCCGCGAGTATCTGGGTCGCCGGGCGTCACAACGGGACGTCGGAAGACCATTGCGGCAACGCCGTGCGATCCTGTGTGGCCTCGTATCGTCTCGAATTGCGGCGCCTCGCCGACCTGCCGTTGTTCACAAGGTCTTTCGTTCGGCTTGATGTCGACAGGCTGGCAGCCGAGACGGCAGGTCCGCTGAGCGAACAGGTCGAGCGGTCGGCCAAGCGAGCGCGTCACCGCACAGGCGACCGGGCGCTACCGCGCTTCACCCATGAGGTGGATGGCGAGCGAAAGATTGTCGAGGAACCACCCCTGATCACGCGGCTGCCTCCGGGTGAAGCGGAGTTACTGGCGGAGGCACTCGACGAATATCTCGAAACTCTGCCCTCGTACTGGCGACGTGTTCTTGGTGGCTACACGTTGGTCGACGTGGCCCACAAGGTCGTCGGGGTGGGCAGTGTCGGCCTGCGCGCCTACGTGGCGCTGCTGGAGGGTTCGTCGGAATCCGACGTTGTTTTCCTGCAGCTCAAGCAGGCTCGCCGATCGGTGCTTGGGCGCTACGTGCACGGTGAATCGGCATGGCACGCGCACCAGGGGCAGCGGGTCGTGGAATACCAACAGTCACTGCAGACGGTGAGCGACCCATTACTGGGGTGGACCACGATGGACGGCCTGCAATACTACGTGCGACAGTTCCGAAACATGAAGGGACGCATACCTTTAGATGCGATCGATGCGGCCGCGCTGACCGACTATGCCGGTGTGGTGGGTCAGCTCCTCGCCAAGGGGCATGCCAGGACCAGCGGCGCCTCGATGATCGCCGGCTACATGGGCAGCTCCGACCGGGTCGACAAGGCATTGTGCAAGTTCGCGCGGCGCTACGCCGATCAGACCGAAGCCGACCACGCCGCACTGGTCGGCGCCGTCGACCGCGGACTGCTGCCCGTCGAGCGCGGCGTTTAGGAAGGTACTTCAGCCCGCCGACCTCTTCGTGCTACATGTTGGGAGCCAACGACTTAGGCTGCAACCCACCACGCGGTTCGAGCCGTGATCGCGGTGCTACTCATCTAGTGCGAAACCGTTGGCTGGCTCGTTTGCCAGGTAGGGCCTGCTTGAGTGCTGTGACTTAGCGTCGCCCACCGCCACGCCCACCGCCACGTCCACCGCCAGGTCGGGGTCCTGGTCCGCCGGGACGTCCGATACCTGGAGCACCGATTCCTGGAGGGCCGGGAACTGGGATATCTATGTCGAGGTCGACGTCGACAATATCCGGAACATACACAGGCAACCACGGATCGACGTACACAACCGGAGGCGGAGGCAGCGGCCATTCGCATGCAACCGTATCGAAGTTCCAGTACATGCCCGGCGGGCAAGGCGGAGGTTGGGCGCGGCCGACCGCTGGTGAGACGAGTTCAATCAGCGGCAGAATTGCCAACACGACGGCAGACACGGCACTGCGTTGTAGCCAAGGCTTCATTGGACGTCTTCTCTCGGTTGCCCTCTGCGTAGAGATCCTACGATTCGTGCACTGTCCAAGGGTTCGCTTCAGCACAGACGGTGGCGACCACGTCATCTCGGTGTACAGGGCCTTTACGCCGAATCAGGGTTTCACCGATTTGCTGCTGACGCGGTGGTCGTGGCAGTTTGAGCAGCAAATCATTTGAGATTCTTACGTGGTGAGCTCTGAGGGGTTTGGGCCGACCCTTCAATGGCGAATATGCCACGCACTGTGGCCAGTGGACTTATCGTATGCCCTCATACGGTGCAGGGAGCCCTACCACTTCGATCGCCGGAGTAGCCGCATTCGATGAAGGAGGAGCAGCAATGATGTTGCCGTCACAACTTCTGGGGCGACGCCGGGCAGTAGTGGGAGCCGTCGGCGCTGTCGCATTGGCTGGTGCGATGTTTCTCGGGAGCGCCGCGGCTGCAAGTGCCGAGCCGCCAGCGCCGCCACCACCTGCGCCACAGGGTTGCTCGCCCGCGGATTGGGCGGGCGTCAGGGCGGGCGTTGCCGCAGCGCTGTCGGCCTATCTGTTCACGCACCCCCCCGTGAACGACTTCTTCGCGACCCTCAAAGGCCAATCCCGGGATCAAATGCAACCTCAGGTACAGGAGTATTTGAACGCCAACCCGCAGGTTCGGGCCGACCTCCAGGGCATCAAGCAACCCGCAGACGACTTCCTAAACCGCTGTAACCAGCAACCGAATCCGTCGGACACTCCATTGCCCTAACCGCGCATCACCCGCAAAGCCGGGGCACAGCCGGCAGCAATTCACTACCAATACATCTCAGCGCCCGGCGGCTGATTTGCTCATTTCGCGTGAACTGCGCTGTGAATGAGCGGATCTCACGACGCTCATGAACTTTCTGGGCCGACTATCTGGTCGACATCGGTTCCCGAGCGCCACGACAAGCTGGTCGAGTCAGAGCCGGTACCGCGATGCGCTACCGTCGGCGCGGTGGTCGACGTTCAGGTTCGCCGGGCGACTCCATCCGACGTGGCGGCCATCGAGCGCATCGTGCACGAAGCTTTCGACAAGTACGTCGCTCGGATCGGCAGGGATCCGGCGCCGATGGGTGCCGACTACCATGCCGCCGTCGCGTCGTCGCGAGTGTGGGTGATCGACGCTGACGGCGAGATCGCCGGGGTGTTGGTCAACGAGGTCCACGACGACCATCTCTTGCTCGACACCGTCGCAATCGCCCCAGGCGCGCAGGGGCACGGTTATGGTGCGCTATTGCTCACCCGTGCTGAGGACGACGCCCGCGAACTCGGGCTTTCGGAGGTGAGGTTGCTGACCAATCAGGCAATGACCGAGAATCAAACGTTCTACCCGCGTCATGGATACGTCGAGACGGCCCGCGGCCGCCAGGATGGATACGACCGGATTTTCTACGCCAAAAGAATTGCGGCGCTTTAGCAGAATTGGCGCGCGTGAGCGGGCGGTCCTCAGGTCAACAGGTGATTCGACTCGACGCCGCAACCCTGTAGAGGTAACTTCCGGTTGCCATCTGACCACCGATCGAGAGAGGCATCCGCGTATGTCCAACCACTTCACCGGCCTCAGCCTCGGGCCGCCGCTCGGAGACCAGCGACTGGATCTGTGCGACCTGTATGCGTTCGTTTCGCCGTCGGACCCGTCGCGGACGGTCATCATCCTCAACGCGAACCCGCTCGCCGAGGCCCTTCATCCCGATGCGATCTACCGTCTCGGGATCGACAATGACGGCGATCTGCAGAACGACATCGCTTTCAGCTATGTCTTCTCAGAGCCTGTCGATGGCAAGCAGACAGTCGATGTGTACCTGGCGACCGACGACGACGCTGAGTCGCCCGAAGCAGTGGGCGAGAGGATCTTTTCGGCGGTTCCGGTCTCCTTCGTCGGCGATGAGCCCCACGTCGCCACGTCCGGGGGCTTCACGTTTTTCGCGGGCGCCCGCAGTGACGCGTTCTTTTTCGACTTCGACGGAGTCAAGGAACTCTTCGACACCTCGGGCAAGCGCAATTTCACCGATCTCACTCTGCCCGGCGAATCACCTTGGACGGGCGTGGATTCGAACACCGCAGCCAATGTCTTCTCCACGGCTATCGAGATGCCCACCGACTTCCTGGGTGCCGACCCCGACATCAGGATTTGGGGCCGATGCAGCCTTCGCCGCGACGGCGAGCTGGTCCACGTCGATCGCGCCGGGCACCCTTCGGTCAGCAGCTTTTTCAACACCGACGACACCAAGGAGGAGTACAACGCCAGCGAGCCCGTGCACGACCGGGAGCGATGGATCGACATGTTCATCCATCAGTTGGGGCACACCGGCGGATACTCGCGCGAAGAAGCCATCGAGGCGATCGACAATGAAGGCACCCTGCCCGACATGTTGACCTTCGACCCGTCAAAGCCGGCGAGATACCCGAACGGACGGGTCTTCACCGACGACGTGATCGACTACCGGCTGGCGTTCCTGACCAAGGGTGAGTGTCCGCCCTCGGGGCTGAGCCCGCACACGGATACGCTCACCGACTTTCCATATCTCGGGCCGCCCCACCGGTAACGGCAGCTCTAATAGGGCGGAGCAGGGTCGAGCATCGCAACGTGGTCGCCTTGCCATAGGTAGCGCACAGTCATATCTAGTCTGGCCAGACGCTTTCGAGCATGACAATGTGCTCGGCGTCGAACCTGAAGGCACGGCACCAACTGCCCCCAAATGTTTGCGGTGCCCCGACCGTGTGCAGCGTCGCCCCCGTCGGAAGTATTCGTTTCGCACCGCGGTACAGATTGCCCTGTCTCGGCAATAGTTGGCCGGATTTCGGAACCCACGCCCTCCGCATGCGAAAAGGAGGTTTGTGAACACGCGGTGACGGGAACGCGGGTTGTGCTCATTCGCGAGGAGGCGACCATGGCGACACCCGCTGAGACCCAGAGCGTGATCCGTAGTCTCATTCCCGCCCGGATCGACCGACTGCCCTGGTCGCCATTTCACACGCGGATGGTGGTCGCACTGGGTGTGGCCTGGATTCTCGACGGTTTAGAGATCACCGTGGCGAGCGCGGTGGCCGACACTTTGACCCAGCCCGAGACCCTCGGCCTGTCTTCCGCGGCGGTCGGGCTCATCGCCACCGTGTACCTGGCCGGAGAGGTGGTCGGCGCACTGTTCTTCGGGCGCCTGTCGGACAAGCTCGGCCGCCGCAACCTCTTCATGATCACCTTGGGTGTTTACCTCCTTGGCAGCGGTCTCACCGCGCTCACCTTGGGCAACAGCGGAGCCTGGATCGCCTTCCTTTACGTCACCCGTTTCATAGCCGGTATGGGCATCGGCGGGGAATATGCCGCCATCAACTCTGCGATCGACGAACTGATCCCCGCCCGATTCCGCGGCAGGGTCGACATCGCGATCAACGGCACGTACTGGGCAGGTGCGATCCTCGGCACGCTTGGCACGTTCATCTTCCTGAAGCAGATGGACCTGAGCCTTGGCTGGCGGCTGGCCTTCCTGATCGGCCCGGTCCTGGGTCTGGTGATCCTTCTGGTGCGGCGGAACCTGCCGGAAAGCCCGCGCTGGCAGGTCATGAACGGTCGCGTAGAGGACGCCGAGAGCTCGATCTCCCGAATCGAACACGAGGTGGAGTCCACCGGCGTCGAGCTGCCCGAGGTCGACGAAAGTAAGGCCATCGACCTGCAGCCGACCGAAAAGATCGGCTACCTGGCGCTGACCCGAGTGCTTTTCCGCGACTACCCGAGCCGATCTATTTTGGGCGCGGTGCTGATGATCAGCCAGTCCTTCCTGTACAACGCGATCTTCTTCACCTACACCCTCGTGCTCGGTAAGTTCTACGGGGTCGCCTCCGAGGCCGCACCGCTTTATCTGATCGCATTCGCCGTCGGAAACCTTTTGGGGCCGTTGACCATCGGGCACTTCTTCGACACCATCGGACGCAAGAAGATGATCGCAGGCACCTACCTGCTGTCGGGTCTGCTGCTGGCTGTGAGCGCAGTCTTGTTCAATGCTGGGCTGCTCAACGCAATCACCCAGACCATTGCCTGGTGCGTCATCTTCTATTTCGCGTCAGCCGGCGCCAGCGCTGCCTACCTCACTGTGAGTGAGATCTTTCCGCTCGAGGTTCGGGCGAAGGCGATCGCGGTGTTCTTCGCTATCGCCCAATGCTTTGGGGCCCTTGGTCCGGTCATCTACGGCGCGCTCATCGGCGATGGGTCCGACCCGTTCCTGTTGTTCCTCGGCTACCTGCTCGGAGCGGCGATAATGATAGTCGGGGGACTGGTGGCATGGTTCCTCGCGGTTGATGCCGAAGGTAAGTCGCTGGAAGACATCGCGACCCCACTGGCAGCCGCGGGCGCCCGTCGCACCGGCTCGGTCCGCGCTGAGGGCGCAACCCGGCCCTACCTGCCCTGAGTCGCCGCTGTATTCGGCTGCGTCGGAAACACTTCCAGGCTTAGCCTCAGGTTCGTGAACTGGGATGCATGGGTGAGGAAGTTCGGCAGCCCTCGCGAGCCGCGCTTCGACGTGCTGTTCGAACCCGTGAAGATCGGTCCCGTCACGGCGAAGAACCGCTTCTTCCAGGTGCCGCACTGCAATGGCATGGGCTATCGCGACATTTCGGCGCTCGCGATGATGCGGCAGGTCAAGGCTGAAGGCGGCTGGGCTGTGGTCTGCACCGAAGAGGTCGAGATTCATCCCACCACCGACGTGACGCCCTATGTCGAGGGCAGACTCTGGGATGACCGCGATATCCCGGCCCACGCACGTGTCGCGGAAGCGATTCACGACGGCGGTGCCCTCGCCGGTATCGAGCTCGCGCACAGCGGAATGGCCGTGGCCAATCTCGGCCACGCGAGAGGTCCCGCTGGGACCGTCTGATCTGCCGGTCACGTCGGCTCATCCGGTTCAGGCGCGCAGCATGTCGAAAGCCGATATCGCCACACTCCGCGATTGGCATCGCGCAGCTGTGCGGCGGTCTTTAACCGCCGGCTACGACCTGGTGTACGTCTACGCCGGACACAACCTCGGTGTCGCACAGCACTTCCTGTCGCCCCGGTATAACCACCGGACCGACGAATACGGCGGCCCGCTACGAAATCGCATGAGGTTGCTGCGCGAACTCATCGAGGACGCGGCCGAGGAATGCGAAGGTCGCGCCGCGGTCGCGGTGCGACTCTGCGTCGATGAACTGGTCGGCTCGCTCGGTTTCACTCGCGACGACATCGATGAGGTCGTCGGCGAGATTGCTGAGCTGCCCGACCTGTGGGACTTCATGGTCGGCGACTGGTCCAACGATTCCTCGCCATCGCGCTTCTCGATCGAGGGATCGCACAGCGAGCACCTGCGAGGCCTCAAACAGCTCACCACCAAGCCGGTTGTCGGTGTCGGTAGATTCACCAGCCCCGACTTGATGGTTGACCAGATCCGCTCCGGCACTATGGATTTCATTGGCGCGGCGCGACCCTCGATTGCGGACCCGTTTCTTCCCAACAAGATCGAATCCGGCCTTGTCGACGACATTCGGGAATGCATCGGTTGCAATATCTGCGTGTCCGGTGATCTCACGATGTCACCGATTCGCTGCACGCAGAACCCCACCATGGGTGAAGAGTGGCGTCGGGGCTGGCATCCCGAATATGCGCCACCTGCCCAAGAACCGGAGTCGGTGCTTGTGGTCGGCGCAGGACCGGCAGGCCTGGAAGTTGCCAGGACGCTCGGGCATCGAGACTGCAGCGTCACACTGCTGGAGGCTGGGCGTGAACTCGGTGGCCGGGTACGGCGGGAATCGGCACTGCCAGGCCTGTCGGCATGGATTCGTGTCGTGGATTACCGCGAGCAACAACTCGGCAAGCTCGACAGCGTAGAGATCCACCGGCAGAGCCCGGTCAGCGTCGACGATGTGCTGGAGTTCGGGTTCGCCCACGTCGTCATCTCGACCGGTGCGACGTGGCGCGCCGACGGTGTTGGCAGGTGGAACCATCAGCCCATCCCCATCGCAAACGGTGCGAATGTGCTGACGCCCGACGACATCATGTCGGGTGCGCGCCCACCCGGATCTCGAGTGGTGGTCTTCGACGACGACCATTACTACATGGCGGGAGTCCTTGCCGAACTACTCGCAAGCGAAGGATTCGCCATCACCGTCGTCTGCCCTAAACCGCAGGTATCGTCCTGGACCTCGAACACGCTGGAGGTCGATCGCATCCAGGCCAGGTTGATCAACGCGGGCGTCGCGTTGAACAACAATCAGGCGGTCGTCGCGGTGAATGGGGACGCGGTGACGGTGAAATGTGCGTACACCCGCGCCGAGTCGGTGCTCGCTGCAGATTCCGTCGTGCTGGTCACCGCCCGCCTGCCTGATAACGATCTCTACAACGGGCTACAAGCTCGAGTTGGCGAATGGCACAGCGCCGGACTGCATTCCGTTCGCAGGGTCGGCGATGCCGATGCGCCTTCGACCATCGCTGCCGCGGTGTACGCCGGTCACAAAGCCGGGCGCGAGTTCGAACGTGCTGACGCTGACCCGGCCCTGGCTATTCGGCGGGAAGTCACGGGGTTGTCGGACGACTTCCCGATCCGTCGTTGACCGCTCCTACTGGCCCGCGTTGTGGGCAAGCTCGATGGCGAAACTGTTGACAAACCGTCCTGCGCCGGGTTCGCCGTTTCCGCACGAGCCGTCGGATTCACCGGGACGCTTGACCCACAGGTAGGCATCGACATTCCCGTTGCCGGTGTCCGTCGTCGGTGCGGCACCCAGCGCCCGTCCACCCGGGTTGCACCAGTACATGTCACCGTCCGCGGGGCCCGCGCCGTTGCGCGATGTGTCGATCACATAGTGCGCGCCATTGGTGAGCCCCGAAATCGCGTCGCCGTAGCCGATTTCCTCGTCGGTGGTGAAGAAGTTCGCGGTGTTGAGGCTGAAGCCCCGCGCCTTGCCAACACCGACATCGTTGAGCCTGCCTGCCATGTCCTCGGCGCCCACCCAGCGCGAGTGTCCGGCATCGACGTACACGGCCGTGGCCGGGTTGGCAGTCAGCGTATCGACGGCGTAGCGCATCAGGTCGAAGCGTTCCTGGCGCTGGTCACCCGACAGACAGTCGGCCATGGCGAGCGCGTCGGGTTCGAGGATGACCGCCGCCGGTCCGGAACCAATGGCGCCTGCGACGCCGTCGATCCACCCTTTGTAGGCATCGGCGGAACCGAACCCACCGGCGGCGAAGCTCCCGCAGTCGCGGTGCGGGATTCCATACAGCGCCAGAATCGGCATGGTGCCTGCTGCCTGCGCCGAGGCGATGTACTTCGCGTCCACGGCGGGGGTGGACAGGTTGTCCATCCAGTACGCCGTCGGCGTGTTGGCGATGGCGTTCAGCTGTGGACTGGACGGATCGCCATCCGCGGCGGCCCTGGCCTTCGACGCGGGGTTGACATAGAACGGCAGCCCGGCCAATGGGTTGCCGTCACTGGCAAGGCGCACCGCCGGGGCGGGACCGACCTGAACGGGGTCGAGCGAATAACCCAGGCCAACGACGGCCGCAACCGCCAGGAGGGGGGAGACAAGCCGAGTGACTGCGCCAGCAGCTGAAGACATCACCTGAGAAAAAATAGTGCCCGCACAGCGCCAAGCGCCAATCGCGGATGCAAACGTCAGCAGACGGCCGTAGACAGGGCGATCGCTTCCTGCATACCCCTGGTTGCCAGTTCGTCGGCCAGTTCGTTGTCGGCGACGCCTGCGTGTCCCTTTACCCAGAACCACTCGACCCGGTGCTGCGAGCACGCCGCTTGGAGTCGCTGCCAGAGGTCGACGTTCTTCACCGGCTGCTTCGCGGCCGTCAACCAGCCGCTTCGCTCCCAGCCGAGAATCCACTTGGTGATGCCGTTCCGCACATACGTGCTGTCGGTATAGAGGTGCACCACCACCGGCCGGGTGAGCGCCTCCAGCGCCATAATCGGCGCCGTCAGTTCCATTCGGTTGTTGCTGGTCTGGCCGGGCTCGCCACCGCACATCTCGCGGACGTGCTGACGTAGGCGCAGCACTGCCCCCCAGCCGCCGGGTCCGGGGTTGGGTCTGCACCCTCCGTCGGTGTGGATGACCACGACGTCCTCGTCGAAGACTGGCCTGCGATCCTGGTCGACCATGCGCCGAGGATAGGCACTTCGTCGGGCGATTGGCGTCCGCGACTCGCGCGACAATGCTTATTCACAATGCCTTCCGCCTGAAGCGCCAACAAATGACGGCGCTTCCGGCGGCCGACTCTTATGGTTAGCCGGTGGACGGGACACCGTTCGGCCGGTACCGGCTGGTCGAGCTACTGGGCCGCGGCGGCATGGGCGAAGTGTGGAAGGCATACGACACCGCCATGAACCGGGTGGTCGCCCTGAAGGTGTTGCCCGCAAACCTCGCCGACGACGAGCAGTATCAGGCGCGGTTCCGTCGGGAGGCCCAGATGGCGGCCGGGCTGGACGAGCCCCACGTCGTCCCCATCCACGATTTCGGCGAAATAGACGACCGCCTGTACGTGACCATGCGGCTGATCGACGGCAAGACGGTCAACGAACTGATCGCCGACGGCCCGCTGGCTCCCCAACGCGCAGTCTCGATCATCGAACAGATAGCCGCCGCCCTCAACGCCGCTCACCGCGTCGGGCTGGTGCACCGTGACGTCAAACCGTCGAACATCCTGGTGACCGAGGACGACTTCGCCTACCTCATCGATTTCGGCATCGCCCGCACAGTCAGCCCGCCCCTGCGTGGGGACCGCCCGCGCCCAGTTGGCCGGCGCCGGTGCAGTATCCGCACAGCTCGCCGAGCGTGCCGTCGGCTGCCGCCCCCACCCAATACAGCGGGTCAGGACCCGCGCCGTGGGCTCCGATGCCTGCAGCCCAACAAGCACAGGGCCCGCCGCCGTGGTGGCGCCAACCGGCAGTCCTCATCTTGGCGACACTGGTGACCGTCCTCGTCGTCGTCGCCGCGGTCGTCGTCGTCATCGTCTGGCCGGACGGCAGTTCCGGCACTCGGCCGACTGCTACCGCTGCGCCGGGTACTCAACGCCCGCCGACCATCCCGACCGCATTTCCGTCCCTGCCGTTCACCATCCCCGCTGCGCCGCCGCCAACGGCCTCCGCGCCTGCCGGACCCTCGCAGTTGCAGACCGCCGACGGGCTGACCGGCCTGCTGGACAGCATTCGCAACCGGTTCGGGGACACCATGGGATTCCAACTGAACGTCTACACCGATTACGCGATAGTTCAGCGTGTCGCTCCCGACAACAGTCACGTCGAGCAGGACTTCACGTATCGCAATGGGCAGTGGCAGAACTGGGGGTCGGACACGACGACGAGCTCGCTTGACTATCTCGCCGATCTCAGCGCATTCGATGTGCCTGCGGTGGCCGCCACGTTGGCGGGCGCGCCTCAGGCCCTCGGTGCGCCTGACAACTCTGAGATGTACATGCTCGTGATGGGCGCCGACGGCGGCGGCATCGAGTTGGCGATACATTCCATGGCCCCGGGGACCGGCTTCATGCAAGTCAACCCCGACGGGACCATCAAGAAGGTGTTCCCGCCGTAATCAGCGGGTAGCGATCAACCGATCGAGGCGACGTCGGCGTCGTCGACGAAAACCAAGGTGCCATCGGCCAGTTGGACCGCCCACCGCCGAGCGGCATCGACAATGTGGTGCTCGCCGATATCGACAGCCTGACCGGAGATGTCACCGAAGTCCTCGACCACGAATCCGTGGACTTCGCGTGAAGTGCCCGGATAGACGCGCACTTCGGCGTCGACCGTCACCTCGCGCTCCGAACCTTCGTTAGTGGCCTCACGCCGAGATTGAGCCATGGTCCGCACTTCCTCCCCGAGTGTTTACCCGAGCGTCAACTATCGCACGTTTACCGAGGTCGGGTAGTTTTTTGACAACGGACAACGATCACCCGCTGAGCACAATGCGCAAAAGTTGAATTTCGCCACTATCCAGCGGTTGTGCACACAAGCGTGGCTTTAGGCCAACGCAGCCGTAACTTTCGGGATAACAGATCCGAAAGATGCGGAGAAAAAATGCTTAATCCATTGCGCGCCATGCAATTTCGCGGCGGAACGTCCAAGGGTGTCTATCTGCTGCGCGAAGACCTCGAGCCCTACGGCGACGACCTCGATGCGGTGTTGTCCGCATTGATGGGTGGGGCGCCGCGGCAGATCGACGGCCTCGGCGGCAACGCCACCACGACGAGCAAGGTGGCGATCGTCGGCCCCTCGGCCGAGGCCGGTATCGACGTCGACTATCTCTTCGCGCAGGTCAACCCCGAGACCGGCACCGTGGACTGGGTCCCCACCTGCGGCAACATCCTTGCGGGCATCGGACCCTTCGCGATTGAGCGCGGCCTGGTCGCCGTCTCCGGCGACACGACCACCGTCCGTATTCGCCTCGTGAACACCGGCGCCCGCGTGGTCGAAACCGTCAAGACTCCGAACGGCCAAGTCTCCTACGACGGCGACCAGACGATCGCCGGGGTCAGTGGCAGTGCCGCCCCCGTGCAGATGACCTTCACCGACTTCGCCGGCGGGACGACGGGATCGCTGTTCCCCACCGGACACCGGGCCGACTTCATCGACGGCATCGAGGTCAGCTGCGTCGACGCGGGCGTGTGCGCCGTGCTGATGCGGGCCGCCGATCTGGGACTGACCGGAGGCGAGACCCCCGCCGAGATCAACGCGAACACCGATCTGCTCAACCGGGTGGAACGGATTCGGCTCAAGGCAGGCGAACTGATGGGCATGGGCGAGGTGGCAGGCAAGGTCGTGCCCAAGGTCATGCTCATCTCCGACACCGACGGCGCCGATGTCCGGTCGCGCTACCTGGTGCCGACGTCGTGCCACCCCGCCCACGCCGTGTCGGGTGCGATCAACCTCGCGTCCACGGTGTCGATTCCGGGGACCGTCGCCGACGCTCTCCGCGGAAAGGCCGCTGAGGCCGACACCGTCACGATCGAGCACCCGGGCGGTGTCATCGAGCTGGCGGTGACGCTGGACGGCGATGCCCCTGTCGGCGCCCGACTCACCTCGACCGCTCGCAAGCTCAGCGACGGGACCGTTTTCTTCGCACTCGACGAGAGCATCGGAGAGGAGTGATGATGATGACAACTCGCTTCATTGCTCGCTATGGCCGCTGGGCGTTCGCCGCGACGATGATCGCCGTGCTGGGTGTGGTCTTCACCGCGGTGAAGCTCCCCGCCGGATGGCTGATCGCCGGGATGGTCGGCGCGGCTGTGACCGCGATTCTCTTTCGGCGGCAACTCAATCCGCCCGCGAAGGCAATGGCCGCAGCGCAGGGCGTCATCGGTGTGGTCGCCGTCGAGCCGCTGACGAAGCTGACCGGGTCGGACCTGGTGCACTTCGCCGGTTGCGCGGCGTTCTCGGTCAGCATCACGCTCGGGCTGAGTGTCGTGTTCGGCATCCTGCTGACGCGGTTCGCGCCGTACCTGGGCGTGGCGACCGCGAACCTGTCGCTGATCGCGGGCGGCGCCAGCACGATCTCGAGCATGGCCCGTGAGCTCGGTGCCGACGAACGCTACGTGGCGCTGTCGCAGTACCTGCGGCTGACCATCGTGGTGCTGACGATGCCGCTGGTGCTGAGCCATCTCGGCGCAGGCGACCCGATGCCGCGGCTGGTGGGTGCGCACGACAGTTGGCACTGGCCCGGCTTGCTCGCGCTCGCCGCGCTGGTGTTCGCAGGCGGGCACTTGGCCAAGCTCGTTCGGATGCCTGCGCCATACCTGTTGGGCCCGTTGGTGGTCGCATCGGTGCTCGCGATCGCCGATCCGTCATTGGACCTGCTGATGAATCCGACCACCGTGGTCACCAATGTCGCCTACGTCGTCATCGGTTGGCAGGCGGGTGGCGGCTTCGCGGTCGACGTGCTGCGCAGGTTCGTCAAGCTCATTCCGCTCACGCTCGTGTTCATCGCGTTGACGATCGCAAGTTGCTTCGCGGTTGCCGTCGCGGTGAGCGACTGGGCGGGAGTCTCACTGGCGGACGCGTACCTCGCGACCACTCCCGGCGGCATCTACGGTGTGCTCGCCATCGCCAACGAGGTTCACTCCGGGCCCATCGTCGTCACGTTGCAGGTGCTGCGGCTGGTGACGATGGTGCTGGCGGCGGGAATGATCCCGAAGATCATCGGGTGGCTGACCCGGCGCCAGAATGCGGCCCTCGCCTCAGCATGACGGTCGGGTGGGCGGTTTATCGACAGCCACGAACTCCTGCTCTGGTCGACCGGTGGTGCCGTAGCGAAGCTGAACCTTGACATCGCCGGAGTTGGCCAGCGTCGACAGATACCGCTGCGCGGTGGCCCGCGAAACACCGATGTCTGCAGAAACCTCGGCCGACGACATCGGCTGGCCCGCCGCGTGAAGCGCCCGCAGGACAAGGTCCTTCGTCGGGGAGGTCACGGCGGTAGGGGATTGGGTCGGCGCGATGCGCGGGCGGAGGGCGTCCAATGCAGCGTCCACCTCTTTGCCGCCGAGATTGGTGCCTGCCAGTATCTTGCGATAGCGCGCGTAACCCCCGAGCCTTGCCGCCAGATCAGCGGGGGCGAATGGTTTCACGATGTAGCTCAACGCTCCCGCGGCGATAGCAGCGCGGATCGTGGGGGCATCGGTGGCTGCACTCAAAACCATGCTGTCGCAATGCAACTCGCGGACGAAGTCGATACCCGACCCGTCGGGAAGGTAGACGTCGACCAGGGCAAGGTCGACGGGGTCGGCTTTGTGGGCTGCGGCAAGTGTGGTCGCCGTCGTCGTCACCGAGAAGCCGGGCAGCGCGTTGACGATGCCCGCGTGCATGTTGGCGACTCGGAAGTCGTCGTCGACCACGAGCACGGTCAGTTCTGAGCTGCCCATTGGGCTTCCTCCTCCACCATCACGCCCGGCAGTCGGGCGATGAATTCTGCGCCGCACAACTTCGCGCCGGGGTTACCCGGGCTCGACAGCCTGATGTCACCGTCAAGTGCGCGGGTGATCTGTCGAGACAACGCCATGCCGATACCGCGCCCTCCGGGTATCCCGGAGTCCGGCTTCGTCGACGCGCCTTCGGTGAACACCTGCTCGACGAAGTCAGGTGCGACTCCATCTCCGGTGTCGGCCACCGTGATATGCAGTGTCGAATCATCCTGCAGCAGCTCGACTTCCACCGTCTTGGCCTCACTGGCCCCGGTGCGCGCCGCATAGATCGCGTTGTCGAGCAGATTCCCAAGCACCGTCGTCACGTCCACGGGCAGGGCGAGTCTGCCAGGCACCCAGGTGTTCTCACCGATCGTCAGGGTCACCCCGGCTTCTCGGGCGGACGCGGACTTCGCCGCGAGGAACGCCTGAAGGAACGCGTCACGGATGGTGTCGATGCCAGGAATCGCCGACCCCAGCGGACCCGACCCCAACAGCTCCTCCACATACTGCGCGGCCTCCTCGACGTGGCCGCTGTGGAGAAGGCCGTTGAGCAGGTGCAGCCGATTGGCGAACTCGTGACGTTGGGCGCGAAGGACAGTGCTCATCAACTGCACGGCATCGAGTTGGCGGGTCAACGATTCGACGTCGGTGCGATCACGCACAACGAGAACCGTTCCCAGATCCCGTCCCTCCCGCGCCACGTGTCGTGCCGACACCACGACGATCCGGTCGCCGACGGTGGCGAGCGCGGGCGTCGGATCCGCCGACCGCAGAACGTCGAGCACACGCGGCGTAATGCCGATCTCTTGCACCGGCCTGCCCGGCTCGTTGCCGACCTCGAGGAGCCGACACGCCTCGTCGTTGACGAACGTGACCTTCCCGTCGGTGTCGACGGCCAGCACTCCCTCGTCGATGCCGTGCAGCACTGCGGTCTGGCCGCGGATCAACTCGGCCATCTCGGATGGCTGCAATCCCATCGTCAGTCCCCGCCATCGTCGGGCCAGCAGCATGGAGCCGACGACGCCGATGATCAGCGCGACGCCGACCAGTACAGCCGCCTTTCGGACGTCCGACCACAGCTGATGGTGGACCGCCGCCGTCGAGATCCCGACGCTGACTTCTCCCACCACCCGGTTCGAATTCGGTGCGTAGACAGGTACTTTCGCCCGCACCGACCTGCCGAGAGTGCCCTGCTCGCGGTTCACCACCTCGCGGCCCGCCAGTGCTTCGGAGGGGTCGGTGCTCACGTGCTGACCGAGTTCGTCGCGGTTGGGATGGGACAGCCTGATTCCCTGGTCGTTGGTGATCACCACGAACAACAGGTTCGCGTGCTTCTGTACCTCGGTCGCCAGCGTCTGCAATTGCCCGGCGGCCAGCCTGTCGGTGAGCGCCGGACTCGGCGTCAACGGGACGGCGTCATAACTCGTGACGTCGGCGCGGACCGCGGGGGCGAAGGCGATCGCGCGGGCCACGTCCAGCGACTGGTCCTCGTATTGGGCAGCGAGGCGATCGTGGCTGAAGAAGGCGAGCATCCCGCCCGCGATGCCCAGAGTGAGCGTCACAACGGCGACTTGCAACAGCAGAATCTGGGTGGCAAGCCGCACGTCCACGCGCCGAATCCGCGCCATGGAAAGAGGATACGCGGCGCCCTGAGCAGAATGCGCAAAAGCCGGCGATGTCGCCGGCGGTTGCGGATGTACTCGGTCATGCTGGGTTGATCTCGTCGGAACTCCTTCCTGTCGTGCGCGGCCCGATCGGCGCGAGCACGGCGACCGCGGCGGCGAGTGCGACAAGGACGACGGCGAACATCGCTGTGGCACCGTAGTGATCGAGCACCGGGATGAGGATGAACGGAAGCGCCGCGCTGGACAGCCGCGAGACGGAGTAGGTCCATCCGACCGCGGTCGCACGCACGTCGCTGGGGAAGATCTCCGCTTGGTACACGTGGTAGATGTTCGAGAAGACGTTGCTCGCCGCCGTGGTCAAGAGTCCGAACACGACGATGAACGCGGGAACGCTCACGGCCGCGAAAAGCACACCGCACACCGCCATCACGGCGACCGTGGCCATGATCAGGTACTTGCGTTCGAACCTCTTCAGCAGCGGAATCGAAATGAGCGATCCGAGCGGGTAGCCGATGAACGACACCGCCGTGAAAAGCAGCGACGACGTCACGTCGTAGCCGCGGCTGACCAACACCAGCGCCGCCAGCGTGCCGAACCCGTAGTAGCCGAAGGGCTGAAACAAGTGGAAGACGGCGAGCATCATCAGTCGCTGCCGGTAGGGCGAAAGCCTCAGCCGCTCAACGGCAGTCGCGGTTGGTGCTGGTTGTGCCGCGGGTGCGTCCTCGTCGCCTGCGTCGGTGTCGTCGTCGGTTACCGGACCCGTACCGGATTCGAATGCCCTCAATGCTTCCTGCGCCTCGTCGGTGCGACCCACGCCCGCCAGCCATCGCGGCGACTCCGGTAGACCTCTGCGCAAAGCGATGACGAACAGCGCACCGACCCCGCCGATCACCAACAGGACCCGCCAACCGTCGAAGCCGAACGTGCTGCGGCCGTTGAGGAAGAGCGCCAGGAACCCCAGCACTGGAACAGCTGCGAAGGAGCAGGTGTAGGCCCATGCCGCCAGGCGCCCACGATGGGCCTTCGGCAGCACATCGGACAGGTATGAATCGGCGACCGGGTACTCCGCGCCAACGCCGATGCCGGCCATGAAGCGCGCTCCGACGAGCATCCACGGATTCGGCGCGATGGCGCCGATGATGCTCCACACGGAGAACCAGACCAGGTTGATGAGAAACGCTCGCCTGCGTCCGATGCGATCGGCGATCCGGCCGAAAGCTGCCGCGCCGATGAACATTCCGACGAACGACGAAGCCATCAGGAGTTGCAGTGCCGTGCCGCCGAGGCCGTATTCGGTCTTCAGTGCGGTGGCGATGGTGCTGGACAGAAAGATCTCGTACACCTCGAAGAAGAGGCCCAGCCCGATCGCGACGACGATCTTGCGGTGGACGCGCCCGACCGGAAGTCGATCAAGCCGCCGCCCGATGTCGTGCAGCCCGACCTTGCGGTCGGGCTGCACGAGTGCTGTTGTCACTTCGAGTCTCCGCTCTCGTTCGATCCGGTCGAGTGGCTGTCGCTACTTTGATCGTTCGACGACCTGCTGTTGTCGTGGTCAGACGACCCGCTGTTGTCGTGATCATTTGACGTGCCGCTGTCGTGGTTGCGGTTGAAGAAGTTCCAGCGGCTGTCGTGGTCACCCCGCCAACGGCTGTCGTGATCGCGCCAGTGCGTCCACCAGTAGTTGCCGCTGTTGTTCCACTGCGAGGGATCGGATCCGGTGTCGTGATACGACTGCCCGGACTGATCACCGCTGGGCTGTGCTTGCGGGGCCGGCGGGCTCTGCGCTGGTGCCTGATGGCTTGCAGGCGCGGAGTACGCGCCGCTCGCCATCGACGAATGCGCCGAGTGGGACGTCGACCGGTGGCTGGGCGCTGCCGGCTGGGCGGCGGGCATGGGTGCCGGGGCCGGTGCGGGCGCGGGCGCGCTCTGGGCGGAGGTGTTCACCGGGGTGCTGCTGGACGGGCCGTATTGCGCACCGAAGAAGCCGGCCGCAGCGGCGGCGACGAGTCCCGCGCCCGCGAAGGCCAGCACGCGGGGACGGGCGTACCAAGGCTGCTGGGCGGGATATGCCGCGGGCGCCGAATTGAACTCGGGCTGCTCGGCCGACCACGCGAGCTGGGGCTGACCGTTTGTCGGGCCGTATGCCTGACGCGCTGTCGTCGGCGGGAAGTAAGCCGCCATGGTGGGCGCGTCGGGCGACGGGGTCCGCCGCGGAGCGGCTTGCGTCGCGGTCCAGTCGCGGTTCTGGTTCGAGGGAAAGGTGGTCATTTCGTGCTCCTTGTTCTGTGTGTTTCGGCGCATCTCTGCACCTCTGCACCCGAAGTTAGGGAGCTGGTCGCGCGATGGCTCGCTTGTGCGCACAAGGCGCGCTAACAGGCGATTTGCATCTTTTGCGCATTGTGCTCACGCGCGCGGCGCGTGTCGGCGGCTGCGTGTAGTGTCGAACATATGTTCGAGTCGTTCGCGGATGCGGAGCTGATCGACGCGGCGGCTGCGGAGCGAACTGTCGAGTCGTCGCGGATGCGGAGCTGATCGACGTGTGATGTCTCAGGACATCGGTGACGGTTCTGCATCAGGACATCGGTGACAGTTGGTGTGTCAGGACTTCGGTGACGGTTGCCCGGTTTTGGGGCGTGGTCCTCGGGGGCGGCCGTTGCCGACGTAGTTGATGCCGGGTGCGGGTCGGGTGCGCTCGGCGAGGACCTCGCCGTGGAGGTCGGTGATGATGATCTTGTCGCGGTCGCGGACAACGAGGACCTGTTGAAAGGTGCGTTGCACATCGACCATGTAGGTGACTGAGTCCAGTCTGATGGTGCCGGCCGTGCCCACCGTTCTTACACAGGTGTCGGCGGGCAGATCAGTGGGCGGCTGCGCTCGCGGGGGCTGGTATCGGCTCGGGACGGGCACCTCGTAGACCGGCCGGTCAGGTTTCGGGCGGGGTGGATCGGCCTTGGGGGTCGCTTCCCACGCCGCCAGCGGCGTGACACGACCGGGCAGCCCTTGGTGTGGACGCTGGGTGTTGTAGATGTGGTCGAAAGCATCGACCTGGGTTTGGAGTTCGGCCAGCGACTCCGCATCGGTTGCTTGTCGAGGTAGCGGAACAGGGTCTGGTGGAAGCGTTCGGTCTTGCCCTGAGTGGTCGGCTTGTAGGGCTTGCCGGTGATCGCCTCCACGCCCAGGGCGGCTACGTGGCCGACGAGTTGGCCGACGTACCCGCGCCGCGAGGGGTTCAGTGCGAGCCCGTTGTCGGTCAGGAGTCGTTGAGGCACCCCGTGGGCGGCGATGGCCTTGTCCACCACGGTGATCGCGTCCTTGGCGGTCTCCCCGGATGCGACGTGGGAGGCGACCGCGTAGCGGGAGTGGTCGTCGATGAGCTGGAAGATCACGCACTTGCGCCCGCCGCTCAACACGTACTCGGTCGCGTCCAGTTGCCAGCACGCATTCGGGGCCGGGTAGACGAACCGCCGCCATGCCGAGCGGGGCTTCTTCTTCGGTTCAAGACGAGCCACGCCGGCCTCACGGAAGATACGTGCCAGCGACGCCGTGGAAGGGGCCTGTTCCAGGCCCATCGCGTGCATCTTCTCGTGCACACTGATCGGCCCATGGTCCAGGCCGGAGGCCTCCAGAGCGGCACGCACTGCCACGGCCTGTTGCTTGACCTCATCGCTCAATTTCGACGGGCTCGACTTCGGTCGTCGGGTCCTGGGTTCGAGCACCGCGGCCGGTCCGTCGGTCTTGGCGCGTTTGCGCAACTCGTAGAACGACTTGCGGGAGATGCCGTGCTCGGCGCAGAACGTCGAGACCGCCCCGCGGGGCGCGTCATCGGGCCACTGCGAGATCGCAAGGCGGACGAGAGGATCGATGGGTTCATTGACGGCCACCACCAGAGCCTTGGGGTAGAAGTGTCACCACCAAGTCCACCCGAACTGTCACCGATGTCCTGATACGGAACTGTCACCGATGTCTTGGGAGATGACACGGAGCTGATCGACGCGATGGGCGAGGCCACTCGTGACGCGTCGGCGATGATCGCGCAGCGGCTGGCCGCGGTCGGGGAGCTCGACGCCCGGCGGGCGCGGGAGTTGGCCGAGTGTCGGTTTTGGCGTACTGATCCGTTCGAGGAGGTGGCTGCCGAGATTTCGGCGGCCCAGAACATCAGCCGAGGTCGCGCGCGGGGGCAGATCTCTATTGCGCGGGTGTTGCGTGATGAGTTGCCGGCGGTGGCCAAGGTTTTCGCCACCGGGGAGATCGATTACCGGATGGTCGACGTCATCATCAGCCGCACCGAGAACGTCGACCCTGAGCGCAAGCACGACCTGGATGCCGCGGTCGCGCGCCATTGTGTGAAGTGGATGCGGCTGTCGAAGCCCAAACTGCGCGACCGCATCGACCTGTGGGTGACGAAGTTTGATTCTTCGGCGGTACGGGTGCCGCCGAAAATCAGGGACGCCCGGTATATGGAGGTCGGCGAGACCACCGCGGGGATGGCGGGGATTTGGGGCAACATCGATGCCGTCGACGCGGCGCTGTTCGACGCCAAGCTCGACGCATTGGCCGCCACCGTCTGCGACAACGATCCGCGCACCAAAGAACAGCGCCGCGCTGACGCGATTCGGCCGCTGTCGTTGTATGAGGCCACTCTGGCGTGCCGGTGCGGCTCCGGGGACTGCGCGGCGCTAGCCGAGCGCAAAGCAGTGAGGGAGGTTGTCATCCATCTCCTCGCCGAGCAGGCCACCCTGGACGGCACCAGTGATCAGCCGGGTTATCTGCCCGGGTTCGGGATCCTGCCCGCCGAGTCGGTGCGCGACCTGGCCGCCGCTGGTGCCACGTGCAAGCCCCTTGCGACGCCCGGTGAGGAGCCAGCGCCGGGGTATCGGCCCACCGCAGCGCAGAGAGCGTTGATCCGGTGGCGAGATCTGACGTGCCGGTTTCCGGGCTGCGATAAGCCCGCCCAGGTGTGCGATGTCGATCACACCACGCCCTACCCCTACGGGCCGACGCATCCGTCGAACACCAAGCTGTACTGCCGCACCCATCATCTGATCAAAACGTTCTACGCGAGCTTCGGCTGGACCGATCGTCAACTTCCCGACGGCAGCGTCGTCGTGACGGCGCCGACCGGGCACATCTATGAAACCCAACCCCACGGCGGCGCACTGTTTCCCGCACTGGCCCAACCAACCGGCGAGCTGGGCGACATCACCGTCCCCGAGGAGTCCCCGCACCGCGCGCTGATGATGCCGACCCGGCGCCAAACCCGCGAACAAGACCGCCAAGACCGCATCACCAAAGAACGCCAACAACGACAAGAACTCAACAAGCAAGAACGACGCAAACACGCGGCATGGCTCGCCGCCAACTACGAACCACCACCGTTCTGAAACGGTTTTCGATTGTCACTGTCCGTAGGCGGGCGGAGCTTGCAGGTTCGGCGCCGCCGCCGCGAGAAGGGCGGCACGGTCGCCGGTGAGCGGGGGATAGATGCGTTCCCCGTTGATCACCCGCTTGGTCATCTTGGCCTCTTCGCCGCGGCTGACGACCTTGCGGTCCCAGCCCTCTGTATAGACGGCACCGGCCGGGCCGAGATCGAGAACGGTGACATACCAGGGGATTCGCAGCGACAGCATGGGAGCACCCAACAGGTCGCTGATCACGTTGTAGCCGGCATAGCGACCCATCGGCCTTCCGTGCTGACACGACATCACCGACATGTGTTCGTCGTCCATCTTCGCCGCCGCCACGTCGCCCGCGGCGAACACGCCGTCGACGCCCTCGACTCTCAGATAGTCGTCGACAGGCAGTCGGCCAAGCCGGTCGCACGTCACGCCGAACTGCGCCGTCAACCGGTTGGCCCGCATCCCGGCGCACCACACCAGCGTCGCGGCCGGGATGACCTCACCGGACGACAACATCACGCTGCGCTCATCGACGGCGACGACGCCCTCTCCGGTCATGGTGTCGACCTTGTTGTCGGCCAACGCTTCCTCGATGACCGGCCGGGCCGACTCACCCATATCCGAACCGACGTGCGGGTTGTGGTCGACGAGGATCACCCGCGGGGTTATTCCAGCGCCCAGCGCGTCGGCCAGCATCGCTGGTAACTCGCACGCGGTTTCGATACCGGTGAGGCCCGCACCGACGACGACCGCATTCGCGCTCGCGGGATCTGCCTTGCGGTCGGCCAGGCCTCGGATTTGCGCCTGCAGCCTCGTCGCTCCGTCGTAGGTGTCGACGTCGTAGCCGTACTCGGCCAGCCCGGGGAGGTCCGGCTTGGCTACCTTGCTGCCCACCGCGAGCACGAGGCGGTCATAGCCGTGAGTTGCGCCGTCGGCCGTACTCACTGTCGCTGCCGAAGCGTCGATTCCAATCACGTCGCCGGTGATGTGGTCGATCCCTGCCGGATCGAGCAACTCCGGCAACGGGATTCGGCACGGGCTGAGGTCAGCCTCGTAGTTGCGGACCCGAATGTCGTGGTACGGCTGCGAACTGATGACGGTGAGATCGACAGCGCCCTGCGCGGCGCCGAGCTCGTCGAGCCGCCTGGCTGCCCCGAGCGCGGCCCACAGCCCGGCGAAGCCTGACCCCAGAACGAGAACGCGTTTGGCTGGCGGCATCGCCATATCGTCACGCGTCGCCGATCGGGAGACAAGTGCCGAAAACTGCAGAACAGCCAATATCGTCGTCTGCGACGGCTAGCGTCCTCGGCCATGTATCTGCGACGAAGGGCGGTTTTGCTCGGTGCCGGGGTGCTGGCGGGTATCGCCGGCACACAGTTCATGGGAACAAACCCGGCTCAGGCCGAGCAGACCGCGAGCGAAGCCGACCTTGCATTGCTGAGGCGCACTTTCGAATTGGCCCGACAAGCCAGGAAGAGTGGTAACACCCCTTTCGGTGCTCTGGTCGCTGACGCCGGGGGCAACGTGATCGCCGAACGAGGCAACGAGTCGGCGCCCCCAGACGGCGACCCGACCCGACATGCAGAGGTCGTCGCAACCGCTGCTGCATGGCACGTGCTGGGTGACGCGGGGATGAATCAGGCGACGTTGTACGCCAGTGCCGAACCTTGTGTGATGTGCACGGGCGCGTCGTACTGGACGGGGATCGGCAGAATCGTCTATGGGATGAGCGAACACTCGCTGCTCGAATTGACCGGCGACAACCCGGAGAATCCGACGTTCGCGTTGCCGTGCCGCGAGGTCCTCGCGCATGGACAGCGTCCGATCACCGTCATCGGTCCGCTGCTGGAAGCTGAGGCGGCACAAGTTCAAGAAGGGTATTGGGGCTGAGAGTCGGCGTCGGCGATCGCGATCGCCAGCCGAGTGAATACGCGAGATCTCGACGGTGGTGCAGGTGTAGATGGGGAGTGTTGACTTCCATTTCGTGGTTTTGGGGTTGTGCGTTTGTGGAGTCAGTCGACGGGGTTGTTGCGGCTGACGATCAGCGGGTCCGCGGGCGTGAACGGGAAGTTCGGCAGATCGTCGATGTGGGTGTTGAACGAGGCGGCGAGAACTTCGCGGGAGTAGGCGCTGGCCGAGGCGCGATAACCGATGTCGGCCGGGAACGGCTGGTCGAAGAAGATCAGGAAGTGCCATTCGTCCTTGCCGATGTTCTCGATATGGTGCGGATAGGCGCGCGGAATGAAGTACATGTCACCGGCGGTCATGTTCCAGGTGTCCAGCGAACCGTCGGGGCTCATGATCGTCATGCGGGCGTCGCCGTGTTGCACGTAGCCCATCTCGGCGGTCACCGGGTGCCAGTGCGGTTCGCGCATACCGTCTTCGGCGACGCGCAGCGAGTACATCGAGATGTCCTTCAGCGCGGGCCAGAACTGGTCGCGGGCGAATCGTGCGTTCCCGTATGCATAGGTCAGCCCGGGCGGCAGGCCCTCGATGTCGAATTTGTGCGGATCGTTGAAGTACGCGGAGGCCGGGACGTCGGGGTCGCCGACGCGGGCGGCCAGCTTGTGGTCGGTGGTGTCGCGGCGGATCTTCGCCATGTCGGATGAGGGCAGGTCGTAGGTGTTCCCCAGGACGGCGTCGGTGAACGCACCGAGCGTCGCGCCGAAGCCGAAGTCCTCGGGGCGTTCGCTGCGGAAGGCGATGATGAACTCGGCGACGTCGGTCGCGATGTTCTCGATGTGGTGCAGCGAGCCGGAGTCGATGTGGAACATCTGGCCGGCCGTGACGATGAAGCTGGCGAACTTGCTGCCGTCGTCCAGCACGGACACCAGGGCGGTACCGGACACGCAGTAGGTGAGTTCGTTGGCGTTGGCATGCCAGTGCGGCGTGCGCATCGCGCCCGGGTTGAGCAGCACCCGCTTGATGGACAGCCGGTTCAGGATCGGCAGGTTGTCGGCGGTGATGCGTCGCATCGAACCGAAGTCGTTCTCCTCGACGATCTCTCCGTCGAGCAGTGAGATCGAATGGGTGGAGCGGGTGAGTGAAGTGGACATCAGTTCGCCTTCCGATCGATAGCGGTGCCGGTTGCTACGGTTCACTTTTCTCGCCAGGAAAGCCACTGTCGTCGACGCTGGCCGCCATCTTGGGTGCAGGCAGGCGCAACCCAGGTTTCCGGCTAGCTGCAATGGACACGGGGCTCAGGCGGAGCGCTTCACCAGAATGGGTCCGCGGAAATCGTGCTCGATTCGTGAAGCCTCACGAACGGCTGCGTCTCGACCGCGATCGAGTTCGATGAGGTGAAGCGCCAAATCGATGCCGGACGTGACGCCTCCACTGGTGAGCACATCGCCGTCGTCGACGACACGCGCTTCCGGATGCACCTCCACCCCGTATTCACGAAGGTCGTCGAGTGCCGATCGGTGGGTGACCGCCGGTCTGCCGCCGAGTATTCCGCTGGCCGCGATCAACATCGCCCCGGTGCAGACACCCGCGATGCGGCTCCCGGCCGCGTGCCGCTCGGCGATCGCCGACGGAATGACGCCGCGACGGACCTCGCCCCACGCGCTTTCGGGAGCTCTTGAGGCCCAGCGTCCGCCCGTGACGATGAGGAAGTCGGGTTGGCCGAGAACTCCGTCGGGGGCCAACGTCATACCGTGCGCACCAGTGACTCTTGAACAAGCCTCCACGGTGACCAGTTCGACCGGGTAACCCGTTGACACGAGGATTTCGAACGGCGCGACGACGTCGAGTTCATCGACGCCGTTGAACATCAGGATCTCGATGCGCCGCATATTGATGATTCTGTGGATGTAGCCGGGCGCCCGCGGGCAAAACGCCCGAATCAGCTACGACAGGTAGTCGGCGCCGCCGACGTAGACCGTGTCGCCGTTCTCATGGGGCTCGTCGGTGGCGCGGACAATGGCGCCCGCGAACTCCGTCACGGTCGGTAATCCGTCGCCTGCACGGCGACGCGCCTCTACCGCCTCGGGGTCGCGCCGCTCGAACAGGCGCACCATGGTGCTTCCCTCGATCATGTCGCCGGATACTACGACGAATGTGACGCCCGCCGCCTCGAATTCTTGGTGCATGCCGCGCAACGCTTCCTCGCCTGCCTGCTTGCTGGTGGCGACGGGGAGGTAGTCGATAAGGACGGGTTTGTTCTCGTGGAAGTGCGCCAGATGGCTGGTGACGAAGACGATGCGCCCTCCTTCAAGCATCAGCGGAAGCGCCAGCTGAGCCAGCCGCACCTGCGCGTCGCGGTTGAGCCGCATCGCGTAGCCAGGGTCGGCCCCGGGTTCCAATCCGCCGGATGCATTGAGCACCAACGTATCCAGACGGCTAAACCGGCGGTCGATGTCATCGAACATCGCGGTTACTGCCCGCTCATCGGTCACATCGGCTCGGACAGCGTCAGCGCTTCCGCCTGCTGCTCGCACCGCCTCGACAACGTCGTCAGCCCGCTTGGTCTTCTCGCGGTAGTTCACGATCACGTGACGCTGCGGGCCCGTGAGCTGCGCGGCGATTTCGGCTCCGACGCCGCGAGAGGCCCCGGTGACCAAGTAGACCCTGGTCACGACCCGTAGCGCGCAATGGCATCGGTGAGGTCGTAATCGTGTGTCACGCCCCCCCACGCCTCACCCGCACCGTACGCGACCAACGTCATCCGCCCTGTCGGCGGAATGGTCTGCTCCGCCACGCAGGTGCCCAGCGCGAGCGGTATCGACGCCGCCGACGTGTTGCCGAAATCTTCTACACTGTCGACGAACACCGCGTCTCCCACGTCGACCTCTTCGCGAATCCTCTGCAAGATACGCGAATTCGCTTGGTGGCCGACGACAACGGTGGGTTTGGTGCCGTCGGCGTGCAAGCGGTTCACCGTCTCGGACATCATCCGCACCCCCCGGTTATATACCTGCATTCCGTCCAGCTGTATGCCGCCGCCGATCTCTCCCCGCATGAGATCAACCCGGTCGCCGTCGCAGCCTGCCTGCCATCGATGCTCGCCGAACTCCGGCCTGGATTCGATAAGCACGGCGCCCGCACCGTCACCGAACAGGCAGCCGGTGTTGCGGTCTGATTTGTCGATCAGGCGTGACATCGCCTCGACCGCACACACGATCACCGCCCCCCCCGACTGGCAGAGTGACAGCCCGGAGATCACGCCGTAGACGAAGCCGCTGCAGGCCGCATTCAAGTCGTATGCCAGGACGCCGTTCGACAGTCCCGATTGCTTCGCGACCCGCTGCGCGATGCCCGGAACCTTCCCGCCGGTGGAACAGCTGACAACGATCAACGCGGCGATGTTCACCCGCTCGCGGTGGCGCGCAACCAGTGGCGCGCACACCAGCGCACCGACATCTTCGAGGGGTTCGTCGGGGTCCATCCACCAGCGCGCGCCGACTCCCGTGCGTCGCCGAATCCATTCATCGGTCAGGCCGATCGAATCGAAATAGCTGTTGTCAATGTGCTCTCCAGGGGTCGCCGTGACGATATCGACGATGCCCCCGGTCATGGTGAGCCGATCAGTTCTCGGAAGTAGGAACCGATTTCCGACGGCGTCAGGCAGTCGGCGACGCGTTCGAGGTCGGCTTCGACGCCGAACTCCTTTTCGAGCGCTAGGCTCAGGTCTACGACGTCGATCGAGTCCATATCGAGGTCATAGATGGGCTTCTCGAAATCGCCGACGTCCGCCGACGGAGTTCTTCGTCGGATGATCGACAGCATCACCGAGTTCATTTGCTCGTCTATGGACGCCATAGCGTTTCGCCTTTCATGGACTCTCGTCGATCTTGTACAAGACAGCACCTGATGTGGTGATCTCCCGTGCGGGAACGACGATCTCCACAATGATGCCCGGCTTCTCGGCCAGCAGATCGACACTGCTCTTGTCGGTTTCCAATACTGCGATCACGTCGCCGCGTTCGACGGCGTCCCCAACGGATACCAGCCATTCCACGACGAGAGCTTCGCTAAGCCCGTGGCCGAACTCCGGTACCAGGATGTCAATGCAGCTGCTCAACCGCACATCTCCTCGATCGCACCGACAACATCGGATACCCCGACCAGATAATGCTTTTCGTAGTCGGCGGGCGGATAGAGCCGCCGAGGCGCCGCCAACCGCCGCACCGGCGATTTCAAGTGATGACCGCCGTGTTCGGCGACCGTCGCCACCACCTCGGCCCCCACCCCGCCGAATCCGACGGCTTCATGCACCACAAGCAGGCGACCGGTTCGGGCCACCGAGCCGAGTACTGTGTCGGTGTCCATCGGTGCGATCCAGCGCAGATCCACGACTTCTACATCGATCGTCGTTGCCAGCCGATCCGCGGCGGCGAGTACTTCCTCGAGCACCGCGCCGTATCCGACGACGGTGATGTCCGATCCGCGCCGCACGACGGTAGCGCCAAGTGGTGATTGCGGTTCGGATACCTCACGCGGATGTTGTCTTCGCTTCCAGTACAGGCGCTTTGGCTCGAAGAAGATGACCGGCGAGCCGACGGAACACGAGTACTTCAGCATCGCGGCGGCATCGTCCGGGCAAGACGGAAACGCGACATGCAGACCCGGCGTGTGTGCGAAATATGCCTCATTCGATTCGCTGTGGTGTTCGACGGCCCTGATACCGCCGCCCACAGGCACCCGGATCACAAGATTGAGCGCCACGTCGTCGTTCCATCGCGACCTGATCCTCGCTGCCTGGGTGATGATCTGGTTCATCCCGGGATAGATGAAGCCCTCGAACTGAATTTCACAGACCGGTTTGAGTCCACTCAGCGCCATGCCGATCGCCTGCCCCACAATCGAGGACTCGGCCAGGATCGCGTCACGCACGCGACCTTCCCCGAACCGTTCCTGCAGACCCTTTGTCACCCGGAAGACGCCGCCGAGGCGGCCGATGTCCTGACCGACGAGGACGACCGAGTCGTCGCTCTGCATCAGATCGTTGAGCGCACCGTTGAGTGATTGGGCCAGGCAACTGGGCTTGGTATCGATCACGAGGTGAAGGCCTTCAGCAGTTCCTGTCGAGTTCGATCGACGTCAGCATCGACGTCGACCAGCCACTCCGCATCGACGATGCCCGCGGCAAGCAGGGTTTCGCGATATCTCTCGACGGGATCGTTGGCCACCGCCGCGGCGAGTTCGTCTGGTTCGCGGTAACTGGCGTGGGGATCTGATGTGGTGTGTCCGCCGATCCGGGTTGTTCGCAGCTCGACGAGGGCGGGCGACTGCGACGTATCGACATAGCGCTTCGCATCGAGGCAGCCGAGATAGGTGCTGTTGGGATCGTCATCCGAGACACACCAGGATCGAACGCCGAATCCGATGGCGCGATCGGCAATAGACGTCAGCATCTGTTCGTGACTCGGTTTGGAGATCGCCCACCCGTTGTTCTGGCAGATGAACAGCACGCGAGCGGACTCGACCGCAGCCAGGTTCAACGCCTCGGACATATCGCCCTCGCTCGTCGCACCGTCGCCGACGTACACGACCACGGTTTCGGCCGCGTTCTGCAATTGCATGCCCACGGCATACCCGACACCGTGCAGTGTTTGTGCCGCGAGCACCAAGGTATAGGGGAAGAACCGGTGCCTTCGAGGATTCCAGCCGCAGTACGTGCGGCCTGCCCACTGAGCCACCAAGGAGACGGCATCAATGCCACGGACCACGGCGACCGCATGCTCCCGGTAGCTCGGGAAGATCACCGCTTCATCGCCGATCGCCATCGCCGAGCCGACTTGTGCCGCCTCCTGGCCCCGGCACGACAGCCAGAGGTCCAGCGCGCCCTGATTCTCCAACAGCACCGCCTCCTCGTCGATGCCCCGGGCGATCAGCATGTGACGCAGCATCGCGCGCTGCGTTTCCGCATCGACGGGCCTGTGGACATCGACAAGGCGCGAACCATCGTGCCCGGTGATCTCCACATAACCACGCTAATGCAATCGAGCGGTTCTGCCGGTATTTGCCCTGATGATGCCGACTACCTGGCGACGTGCTCGTCGCACTGCGGATCCGGTACCGGCTCGTCCGGCCGATGCGTTGCCAGCACGCAGCCGGCAAGGATCAACACCAGCGCGCCCACGTTCCACGCGGTGAGCGGCTCGTTCAGCACGATCACCCCGGCAAGGAGCGCGACCGCGGGGTTCACATAGGTGAAGACCAGGGCGCGTGCGGCACCGACTTCACGGATGAGGGCGAAAAACACGATGAACGCGAAGGCGGTGCAGATGAGCGCAAGCCCACCCAGCGCCAGTAGGACGCGCGTTGACGGTAACTCGGTCGGCCAGGTGGCCGCGGCGGGGGCGGCGTACACCAGAGCGGCGAATCCCAGACAGGCGGCCGTCATCGGCAGTGCGGGCACATTCGCGAGATGCCGCGCGGCGATCAGCGGAGCGATCGCGTAGCAGGTGGCGACCATGAACACCTGGATGACCGGCCATGCGGTTCCGCCGGTGAGATCCGGACCCGCGAGTACGGCCACACCTGCAAGTCCGACACCGAGACCCAACACCCGCCGGAAACCGAGCCGCTGCTCACCGCCGTTGAAGCGGTCGAGGATCGCCGCGATGATCGGCGAGGCGGCGATCAGGAGGCCGGTCATCGAACTCGTCAGATGGCGTTCGGCGTTCGAGAGCAGAAACCAGGCGGCGATCATCTCGAAGAATGAGAAGCCGAGGAGGGCTTTCCAGTGTTGGCGGACCATCGCCGGAATGCCGCTCGACAGCGCGAGCGGCAGCAGGACCGCCGCACCGACGGCGGTCCTCGTGAACACCAGCACGGGCACGGACACGCCTTCGACGGCGACCTTGATCATCAGGTAGGGAATGCCCCAAAGGATGCTCATCGCGATGAACAACAGCCATCCGCGCGAGCTCACTTCGACCACACTACGAGCCGCGCCGGTGACTCCGAAACTGCGGCGAGATCGCGAAATCTTGCGAGAACGCGATCTCCCAGCAGGCTCGGCGTTGGTGACCTACCGCTTAGGCCGGGACAAGTCGGCGTACCGCCCGATATGATGGTCGGTGGTGCCGAATTCGTACTGCACGGCCGTCAGCCGCTTGAAGTAATGGCCGATCGCCAGTTCCTCTGTCATGCCCATCCCGCCGTGCAACTGCACGGCCTGCTGGCCGATGAAGCGGGCCGCCCTGCCGACCGTCGCCTTGGCGGCCGACACCGACCTGGCGCGCACGGCAGGCTCGTCTTCGAGGTGCAGCACGGCAAGCAGGACGGCGGCGACGGCCTGCTCCAGCTCGATGTGCATGTCGACCATCCGATGTTGAAGCACCTGGAAACTGCCGATCGGGACGCCGAACTGCTGACGCTGCTTGCAGTACTCGACGGTGTCCGCCAACACCTTTCGCATGCATCCCACGGCCTCCGAACAGATCGCAGCCGCCCCTTCGTCGCGCGCCTGCTCCAGTGACGGCCACGCCTGGCCGTCCTCGCCGAGCAGTGCGCCCGCGGGTAGCCGCAGGCCGTCGAACACCAGATCCGCGGCACGGCGATCATCGACGGTCCGGTAGCCGGTGAGCGAAAGGCCGGTGTCCACCGAGTCGACGTCGACGACGAAAAGCGAGTGGCCCGCGGGGGACTTCGCGGTGACCAGCAGATGGGTGGCCAGCGGTGCGGTCATCGCAACGGTCTTGCGGCCGTTGAGTATCCAACCGTCGCCGTCGCGCTCCGCGGTGGTCGCGATGTCCTGCCAGCGATCACCGGATTCTGATTCCCCTGCGGCTAGTGCGACGACCGCGGTGCCCGACGCGATCCGCTCCAGCAGCGACGTGGCCTGCTCGCTGCCCGCCCGCTGCAGAAGCCCACCGGCGACCACCACCGTGTCGACGTAGGGTTCGACCACCAGCGCGCGACCGAGTGCCTCGGTGATGACCATGAGTTCGACTGGGCCGCCGCCGATTCCGCCGACCTCCTCCGGCAGGGTGGCGCCGAGGATTCCGAGCTCGTCGGCGAACGCCCGCCAGATCTCCGGCTGCCAGCCGGCACCGGTCTTGGCCGCGGCGCGGCTCTTCTCGAGGTCGTACCGGGTCGAAAGGAACTTCGTCAGCCCGTCGCGGAGCAGTTCTTGTTCCTTGCTCAGGTTGAAGTCCATCTATAGCCCCAATGCTGCCTTGGCGAGGATGTTCCGCTGAATCTCGTTGCTGCCTGCGTAAATCGAACCGGCGCGATCGTTGAAGTACCGGAGCGGTGCGACCGCCTGCCACGGCTCGCCGCTGACATACCCGTCGGGCGGCGGTTCGAATTCGGTCACCGGGCCGCCGGGGCGCGTCGCGTGCGGTTGGTATGCGCGCCCGCGCGGTCCTGCCGCCTCCATCGCCATCTCGGTCAGCGTCTGGCTGAGCTCCGTGGCCACCACCTTGAGCATCGAGGACGCCGTGCCGGGGTTCTTGCCCTCCGACACCGCGGCAAGCACCCGGTACTCGAGGATCTCGAGCACCTCCGTGCGAATTTGGGCGTCCGCCAGCTTTCGCGCGAACGTCGGATCGTCGATCAGCAGCCCGCCGTCGGGTCCTGGCATCGCGGCGGCGACCGTCGAGATCTCCTCGGCCATCACCTGAAGGGCAGGCGAGGAGGCACCGCCGCCGCGCTCGAACTCCAGCAGGTACTTGGCTACCGTCCAGCCGTCGTCGACCTTGCCGAGGACGTTGGATTTCGGCACCCGCACCTCGTCGAAGAAGACCTGGTTCTGCACCTCCTCGCCCGAGGTCATCACCAGCGGGCGGATCTGGATGCCAGGAGAGGTCATGTCGATGAGGACGAACGTGATGCCCTGCTGCCTCTTCGCGCCCCGCGAGGTGCGCACCAAGCCGAACATCCAGTTCGCCTCGCGGGCGTGTGTGGTCCAGATCTTGCTTCCCGTGCACACCAGGTCGTCGCCGTCGTCGACCGCCGACATCGACAGCGATGCCAGGTCAGACCCGGCCTCGGGTTCGGAGTATCCCTGGCAGAAGAAGACCTCGCCGGTGAGTATGCGGGGCAGGAAGTAGTCCTTCTGCGCGTCGGTGCCGAAGGCGATGATCGCGTGTGCCACCATACGAATTCCCATGGGGGACAAAGAGGGAGCGCCCGCAAGGGTCGATTCCCTGCTGAAGATGTAGTGCTGGGTCAGGCTCCAGTCGCAGCCGCCGTGTTCGACGGGCCATGCGGGAGCGGCCCAGCCGCGCTCGTGCAGGATCTGCTGCCACTCCATGCTCGCGTCGTGGTCGGCGTACACGCTTGTCATCAGCCGGCCCGCCGTGCGCAGCTCCGGTGTCAGCTTCTCGTCGAGGAAGCTGCGTACCTCGTCACGAAAAGCGGTGTCAGCCTCCGACCACTGCAGGTCCATGGATTCCCCTCTGCTCGGTAGGCACATAGTAAACCTAGTTACTCAACTGGAGGAAATTCCAGGGGTCCCTGGCTCGTGCCGACAGGGCTACTGTGAGAGGAGCGAGGGATGCTGTGGACTACCGGATCAGACCCGACGACCGCACACGGTTCAAGCGCTGCCGGCGGCAGTGGGATTTCGCCTCGCCGTACCGTCGCGATCTCGAGCCGATGGAAGCACGCGAATCTTCCGCTCTTGCAACGGCATTCAGGGACGCGCTCGCTGTGTACTACTACCCGGGAACGTGGGACTGGCAACACGAATTGAAGCAGTCGCTCGTGCACAAGGCGCTGCGGCGGTCGCTCGAGGACGCGGGTTGCCTGGCCGAACACGAGCGGGGATCGACGTTGATCGACCTCTACGACGCCTGGGCGATGACCGTCGACGACTTCGCCCCGGTGAAGATCCAGCATGACGTGACCGCCCTCGTGCGCGACCCGACCGATCCCGAAAAGGGCCTGCTCACCCCGGATGGCGCGGGCGTCGTCTACGCCTGCAGCGTCGACGTACTGGCAGTGGATGCGGTCGACGAGTACTGGGTGGTGCGGCACCAGGTCGCCGACGAATGGCGGTCCGCAGACGAGATGGTTCTCGACGAGGAGGCCACGGCCGCGTGCTGGGCGTGGGAGCAGGACTACATCGGCATGCAGATCGCGGGAACCGTGCACAACGAAATTCGCCTCGACGGACCGCTGGACCGTCCCGTTGATCAACCCGCGACTGCCGGCAAGGTCCAACCCGTGGCACAACACGAACCCAGCGGCGGCGGTCGGTCGATCCCGCAGCACGTGCGCACGGCGGCGCGCGAGGCGCGACCGGCAGGCGACCGCATCGAGCAACGCACCGCAGGGATGTTGCGCCGCACGCGGATTCGGCGCAGCAGCGAAGAGATCGCCGCCGCAGGCAGCCTGATGGCGACCGAGGCGATCGAGATGACAGGCGCACCTGCGATCTATCCGAGTCCAGGCTCGCACTGCCTCGCATGCGACTTCAGGTCACCGTGTCTCGGCATGTTCGAAGGCGCCGACCCGGAGCCCCTGCTGGCAAGCCACTTCCACCGTCGAGCAGGCCGGGCCGAGCACCGGCCGCGACTTGGTCAGGCGACATGGGGTTTCGGCAGGGGAGCGGCACCACCGGAATGGTGAGCACGTGGCCGATATGCAGGCATAATCGGCAAGGTGGAGCGGCGTCAAGGCGACAAATCCAGCCAGCACCCGATGGAAGTGCTCACGGGGCTACCCGCATTGGTTGTGCTCGAGCGGTTTCCGGTACCGGTGCTGGCCATCGCCGAGGACGGCGCCATCCTGTTCGCCAACGGCGCATTCGCCGAGATGCTCGGCTATGCGGCGGACGAGGTGCTCACCTTGAAGTTTCACCAGATCTTCCACGCCATGCCTGCCGACGAATCCGCGGTGAACGTCGTCCGCCAGCACGCCGATCTCGTCGTCAAGCTGGTCCATCACGACGGCTCGATCAGGCGGGCGAGGATGAGCAAGTCGGCGCTGGTGCGCGGAGACGATCCGGTGGCGTTGGCGGCCTTCCAGGATCTCACCGAGCGGCTGTGGTCAGAAGAAGTCTAGGAATGCGCGTGGCGCATCGACTCGCGCGCAAGGAACTCCCGGAAGTACGGAAGTGATCCCTCGGTGGCGAGGGCGGGCAGCAGCAGCGTCCATGCTCTCGCGACGCGCTCGATGAGGTCGGACCCGCCCGAACTCACGCTTGACACCAATTCGGCGCCGAGCATCGCGCTGATGATCACCTCTCCGACGGTGTCCGGGTCCAGGTCGTCACGGAGATCGCCCTCGACGATCGCCTGCCTGGCCTGGGTCACCATCTCCGCCAACAGGTGACCCTGGGCCAGCACCGTCGCCTCGTTGAACTTGCCGAACGCCCGCAGGAGCTGGGCGCCGATCCGAACCATCTTGTCGGTGCGGACCAGGTCCGCGACAACGAAGACGCCGTGGATCATGTTCTCCAGTGCAGGCGCGGACGGCTCAGCGATGTTCCGGAACGCAGTGAGTGCGGTGCCGGCGCCCTCGCCGATGATCGCGGTGGCGAGTGCTTCCTTGGAATCGAAGTGGTAGTAGAGGGCGCCCTTGGTCATCTCCGCGCGCTCGATGATGTCACCGAGTCCCGTTGCCTGGTAACCCTCATCGGCGAAGAGGTCCACCGCGGCGTTGATGATCCTCTTCCTGGTGGCCTCGGACCGGGCCTGGCGGGCCATCGGTCGAGCTTATTTCATCAGGGGTTGAGCGGCGTCGCCTTCGCCGCGGCGAGTCCGGTTCGGCGCCTGATGAACTGGTTGAGGTAGGCGATCCGCTCCGGGTTTGCGAAGCCGGGCAGGACGAGCACCCACGTCTTCTCGAGGTCGGCGAAGTAGCGCTGCGGGTCGTCGATGTCGGTGGTCTGGCGCAGCCCCATGAACACGGAGACGAGCAGCCGGCCGACGTCTTCCGGGTCACGGTCGGCGAGGACGTCGCCCTCGGCGACGGCACGCCGCAACACTTCGGCGAACACTTTCGTCCACTCGGTCAGCACGCGCGCCTGCACCCCGTCGGCGCGGCCGATCGACTCGAGCAGGTTCATTCCCGCCCTGCCGACGTCGTCGCCGATGTCGCGGGTGGCGGTCAGGCACGAGATGTCGACGAGCGTCTCGAGGGCGGAGAGCCTGCGGGACAGCACGTCGCTCATCGCCTGGTAGCTCAGCGCGTTCTGACGATCGATGATCGCCATCGCCAGCTCGTGCTTCGAACGGAAGTGGAAGTACATGGCACCCTTGGTGACCTCGGCGCGCGCCAGGATGTCGTCGAGGCTCACCTGGCTGTAGGACTTCCGCGCGAACTCCCGCGACGCGGCGAGCAGGACCTGCAGACGCGTGGCGTCGGCTCGTCTGTCAACCTGCTCGGTCACGCTAATACTCTAAGTCATACACCCTGCTGTATATCATCCAAAAAGTATGTAACGTGTTCGATATGATGACTCTTGGTTCGATATCGGGGGATATGTTCGCACGGGGGAATTCCATTGCTCAATGGCACACCAATTTTGTTGCCCTAATCTATAGCGACAATTTGTTTCGCAGGAAATTAGGTCATGGATGCGCCTTTTCGTCGAATTTTTCTTTCAATGGCAATCGAAAGGTAAATTGCTGTGGAATGGCATGACGAGGTAGACATCGTTTGCGCCGGTTCCGGCCTAGGAGGTCTCGCAACGGCCATCGCCGCGATGGATGCGGGGTTTGACGTGGTCGTGGCGGACGCCGCGGGCATCGAGGTCGACGACGACGAGACCATCCGATACTTCCGAGAGTTGTCGCAGGGCCTGCTGGTCGGCGCCCGCAGTGCCGCAGCGGGTGCCAGGCCGGTCAGGGTGGTCGACGATTTGGCGCCCGCCACGGCGAGACCCAGGCGCGTCGAACCGTTCATCGGGTCCGGGCTGCAGGACTGGGCAACGGACTGCCTCGCCTCGCCGTACGGGTTCCTCTACAGCCGCGTCACCGAGCGCAAGGCCGTCACGATGCGGTCGAGCCGCGGCGAGCCCTTCGAGGTGACGGCGATCGGTTCCATCGAGACCGGGCCAGGGCAACCGCACCTCGTGCTTGGCGACTGGTTGACTGCTCAGGCCGGCCATCGGAGCATCGACGTGAACACGGACAGCCCGCTACAACGCATCGTTTTCGATGAGGGCCATGCGCTGGGAGCCGTCCTCGCAACGCCGTCGGGGCCGCGCGCCGTCAGGGCCCGACGCGGGGTGCTGGTCTCCACGGGTGGACACGATGCCGGGGCACGACTGGTCTGCGATGTCCCCGAGGAGGCGACCCTGCAGGTCAGTGTCCTGCGTCTTGCGCCGAGCAGGTTCGGTCGCGTGGAACTCCTGACGACCCGGGTACCGGCAGGCGCCCCGCGCGCGACGTGCCGCGCCACGAGCCGGCATCTGCTCGACACCGCCCGCGGGACCCTGAGGCACTCACCGAACTGGCGCTGCGGAGAACTGCACGGGTATCCGCCGCTTGGCAAGTAGCGCCTCCATCGCATCGCCAGCCACCGGGCGGGACAGCAGGAAGCCCTGCGCCCGGTAGCACCCGTGCCGCAGCAGGGTCAGCGCCGCTTCCTCGGTCTCGACGCCCTCGGCGACCAGTTCGAGGCCGAACGACTCGGCCAGCGCGATGACGGCACGCACGATCGCGAGATCACCGGGGTTCGTCCCGAGCTCGCGCACGAAGCTCTTGTCGATCTTGAGCGTGTCGACAGGCAGCGACTTCAGATGCGACAGCACGCTGTAGCCGGTGCCGAAATCGTCGATGGCGATCTGGACGCCGACCTCCTTGAGACCCGCGAGCGTGATCCGGGTGGTTTCGATGTCCTGGACGACGACGCTTTCGGTGATCTCGAGGCAGACGGACCCGCCGTCGAGCCCGAACTCGTCGATGATGCCCGCGACCGTCTCTACGAAGCCCTCGGTGACCAACTGCACCGGCGAGACGTTGAGCCGCAGCACGGCGTCCTCGCCGATTCCCTTCGACCGCCACTTGCGGAACTCCGCGCAGCCTGCGCGCATCACCCAGCGGCCCAGCTCACCGGCGAAGTTGATCGACTCGGCTACCCCGATGAAGGCGTTGGGCGAGAGCAGGCCGCGGGTCGGGTGCTGCCAGCGCACCAGCGCTTCGAACGCGAGGATCTCGCCGGTGCGCATGTCGACTTCGGGCAGGTAGTGCAGGACAAGGGCGCCGTTCTCGATCGCACTCGCGAGATGCAGCTCGATGTCGTTGCGGAACTCGCCCTTCAGCGACATGTCGTCGGAGAACACCGCGATCTTGTTTCCGCCGCCGCTCTTGGCCGCGAGAAGCGCCTGATCGGCGCGGCGCAGCAGATCGGACGTGGTGTCCCTGCCGGGCACACCGAGCGCGACGCCGATGCTGACCGTGCGGGTGAGCATCTCGCCGTCGATGGACACGCGCTCGCGCAGCGTTGCCTGTAGCCGGTTGGCGAGGGCCTCGGCCTCGTCGGCGCTCATGGGCGCCACCGGGACGACGACGAACTCGTCACCGCCGAGGCGGGCGATCAGGTTGGGGCCTTCCGCGCCTTCCCGCAGCCGTTTGGAGAAGACGCGGATGAACCAGTCGCCCGCCGTATGACCCAGGTAGTCGTTGATGGCCTTGAGCCGGTCCAGGTCGAGGAACAGGGCGGACACCGGGCCTGGTGCTCCCGCGGCCAGTCGCTGGTCGAGGTGAGCGATCAGCGCGCGACGGTTGTTGAGGCCCGTCAGATCGTCATGTTCGGCGAGAAAGCGCAGCTGGTCCTCGGCGACGATGCGGGCCTGCAGCTGCGCGAACAGCGATGCGATCGCCTTGAGCGCATTGAGCTCCTCGGTGGTCCATTCCCTGTCGCCGATTTTGATGAACCCAAGTACGCCCGTGGTGATGTCGCCCGACAGCATCGGGACGCATGACATCGAAGTCGCGGGGATGTTCGTGGCTTCTTCGATGGTGCGTTGGTAGTCGTCTGTCGCGGGTTCAGGGCGGAAGACGATGGGCTCTTTCTGGTACTCGCAACGCGCGAACACAGGGTCGGCGTCGTCGAAGTACACGATGCCGATGGGATCCGGATCGGGGATTTCAGGCCGCGGCGGCCACTCGGCGACGAGCTTCGTTGCGCGAATGTTGTGGTCGTTGTGCCGCAGGAAGCTGAAGTCGACCTCGAAGTGGCCGACGAGGTCGGCGAGGACACGCTGACTGACCGCGGCGGAGGTAGCCGCGTTCACCGCCATCAGTTCTGTTGCGACGGCGGTGACGACTTCGTCGAGGGTACGAGCCACGTTTGTTCCGGGGTCTGCTGTTATGCCAAGAGACTACTGGTATCGGCCGCCCGACGCCGACTCCTCACCGACGTGGCGGGCGCATCGGCGAACCGCAGCACCAGCGCCACTGACTCGCCGGGCGCGATTGCTGATAGCTCGCGGAAATCATCCCTCAACCGCCGTAGAGCCGACGCGTGGGTCGGGGAGAGCGTCTCCAGATCTCCGTCGTCGTTGGCGTAGAGGAACACCGGTGAGATGGGCTGGACCGCAAGGCCGCATTGCTGAGCGACGATCCAGACGGCTTCGGTTGCAGAGCCGCCCCGCGCGTAGTCGGTCAGCCCCTGACCTGTCATCGACACGACCGCGACACACGAACCGGCCTCGACGCGTTCCCTGGTGTCGGAGCCCAAGGCGGCGCCAAGACCCCACTCATCGAGATAGGCCATGACGTCGCCACGCCTCAGGACATCGAGCTTGACCAGGTCGGCAGGGATCAGTTCCAGGCTGTGCACGTCGATCCCCGAGTCCGGTGATCCGTCCCCGGGAAAGCGAACTTCGGAGATCATCTCGGTGTGCAGCCGGGGTGTCAGGTATCGGATGCGATCGGATTCGGCCAGGATGGCCGCCGCCTTGGCGACGTCGTCCTGCGCGGTCAGCAGGTGCAGCCGGGCCCCTTCGCGGTGGGCGGTGGCATGCAGGTGGTCAACGACGTCGTCGGGTAGCGAGACCTGCTTGCCGTGGTGGCGGTTCGTCTCCCTAGCGAGCATCGCCTCGTAGAGCGCGGCGAGCTCGGGATCGGATTCATGGGCGAGCTGCAGCACCGCCCGCAGCGGACACGAATCGTCACCGGCCTCGTAGGACACCGGCCCGAGGAGCCCGTCGGCGGCCGCTGCCACCCGGGCGTTGAAGGCCGCCGCGCCGACCGCGACAGCGCTCGCGCGATGGCCGACGTCCATCGTTGAGGTGTACTCGGGGGCGAGCGCGATCGTGACCGCACGGTCTCGCGTGGAAATGTGCCAGGGCTGGGCATTTCCACCGGAGGGCGCGCGAACCGCTGCCGCGACGACCCTCGCGATGGGGTCCGTCGGAATGCGCTCGCCGTCCTGGTCGTCGGCCGAATCCACTTGGGGACTCGATGCCGAAGGATCTCGGATCTCGTCGAGGTCGCGCGACACGTCGATGCTCACCCTGCCAGATGCCATCTCCTCGCCGAGACCGATGCGCCTGACCGCCTCGGCCACCAACGCTGCGCTCTGGGCCACCTCGGCGACCACCTGAGGCCAGGTGGACAGGGTGGTACCGACCTCAACGAGGGATGCCGCCATCCGTGCCGAGAGTCGTCCGCCGTCCATCATGCGCAGGGCGTAGGGCACCTTGTCCTCGCTCGGCAGCCCTGCGAGCTCGGTGAAGTCCACGTCGCCGAGCAGGCCGTGCAGTATCTGCCGCTGCGGCTCCAGATCGAATCGCTCGACGTCCAAGGTGCCGCGGTCGCCGGTGGCCATCAGGACCGGGATGCGTCGCGAGCGTGCCGCCTGGCGGATGAGGACCTTGGTGTCCAGCGAGTCGCACTCCTCAACGAGGATGTCGACACCATCGAGGAACTGGTCGACGGACTCGGACGTGATCCCGCGGTCGAACACCTCCAGCGGTAGATAGGGATCGAGCTCGGATATCCGTCTGGCCGCCAATTGCGCCTTGTTCGCTCCCAGGTCGAACACCGTGGCAGGCACGCGATTGAGGTTCGACAACTCCAGCTCATCGAAGTCCGCAAGGCGCAGCCGACCGCACAGTCCCTGCTGTGCCAGAAGGTGCGCGATGGCGTGACCCACACTGAGCCCGACGACGCCGACTCGAAGCTGCACGAGCCGCTCCTGTTCGTCGGCGGTGATCAGATTTCGGTTGCGGTTGAGCCGCACGGCGGCAAAGCCCCGAGGCCCCAGGATGCCCGCAACAGTTCGCCGCCAGGGGTAATACGCCCAGCTTCTGGGCTCGGCGACCGCCTCCGGGTCGAGCGGCGGGCGGAGGCGGCGCAGCTCATCGTGCTGTTCGTGCCAGGTGTCGATGAATTCGATGCTGGAGTCTTCTCTCAACTCCGATAGCAGCTCGACGGTCGTGCGGCTCGGCCTCGACCAGCACCGTTGCGGTGAAATGATCCCCGCCAGCTGAGGTCACAGGCCGCTTCCGAGTGCCCGAGCACCTTCATGGTCGAGTCGACGCGCGAGGATGGCCATTTCGTTGAAGATCTTCGACACCTGCTCAGGGTCGGCGTCCTTGGTGAAGGTGCTGCGATCCCACCACATCATCTTCGTACGGTATCGGTCGTCGGGATATGGCGTCGCGGGAATCTTCGTCGCCACCACGCCGCCGGACGTGCGCCAGCGGTTGAGCACGTGTGCTCCCGCTGTGGCCACGACGAACTGCGCGTCGAGCAGCGCCATGGTGGTGAACGGCGAGCGCGCCAGTGTGTTACTGATACCTCGGCTCCGGCCCGGGTCGTCGGACATCCAGGCGGTCTTCATCTCGACGACGCCGAACGGCAGTCGGTCGGTCAGCATTTTGCGAACCGTGCGCAGGCCGGGCCGACCTTCCCATTCCACGATGGCGTGCGACTCGTCGGCCGAGTCCAGTGGACCCCTGGCGCGGATTCCGGCCATGACGGCTCCGGCGTCGTTCACCACGGCGTGGAACAACTGGGTGTTGGCCTCGTCGGTGAGCGAGTCCATGTCCAGGGCGCGTTCAATCCCGTACGTGTGGTAGCTGCGGGCCGCGCCGTCGACGAAATCGGCCCACAGGGCCGGGTCGGCGGACGGCGTCGAGACGACGACCGTGCAGTTTGTGTCGGAATCAAACCAACTGATTCCCTCGTTGAGCGGCGAAGCGAATATTTGGCGGCTGACGCTCAGCTGAGGAACGGTCATTTTTGTCCCATCGTTCGGGCAACGACGACCAAAAACATCGATAAGTCGCGGTTGCCGGGGAGGTATTCACACGCGGTCTATATGAATACCCAGGCATCGAGTATTGCTCTTTTCAATACCGTTATTCCAGCTAGCGAGCCGATCTTGTCCTGCAAAGATTTCCTTGGTCAGCTACGTTGTTTGCGGGGGTTTAGAGCTGAAATTGCTGGGCAACTGTCGGATACGTCAATAACCCCAGATAAAATGGGTGCTATTGGTCTTTGAAGCGAACGAATATATGAAACTGACGCAACAAGTTTGCGTTGCCGCAAATCGTGGTGCTGGCCGTAGCTGGTTGTCTCGATGCCCGGACAGCGAGCGCGTGTCATCGATGGTGCCCTCACCGCACAAGCTTTTCCCCCGCAGTCGGCTGCCCGCCGTTCGCCGGAATGAGACCCTGAAGGCGGTCCGGATGCGACGGGCCCAACTAGGGAGGGTTGAGGGGATGTCCACCCGTATGGATGTCGACGCCGACGCTGACGAATACCCGCGGCGCGGCGCGGGAGCCTTGCCGACCAAGGATGTCGGTCGACTACTGCTGCGATGCGCAGACCGCCCCGGACTGGTTGCGGCGGTGAGCAGCTTCTTGGCTCAGGCGGGTGCCAACATCGTTTCGCTGGATCAGCATGCCACCGAACAGTCCGGGGGCACCTTCATGCAGCGCACCATTTTTCATCTGCCCGGCCTGACGGCCGCACGCGACGGTCTGGAGCGTGATTTTGCCGAGCAGGTTGCCGGCCGGTTCGACATGGACTTCCGGCTGACCGAGGCGGCCAAGCCCAAACGGGTCGCGATCCTGGCGTCGAAAGAAGACCACTGCCTGCTGGATCTGTTGTGGCGCAATCGTCGTGGCGAACTGGACATGTCGGTGTCCATGGTGGTCTCCAACCATCCCGACCTCGCCGAACAGGTTCGGCCGTTCGGGGTGCCATTCCTTCATGTCCCCGCAACGAAAGACACCCGGGCAGAAGCCGAACAGCGCCTGCTCGATCTACTGCGCGGCAATGCCGATCTGGTGGTGTTGGCGCGCTACATGCAGATCCTCAGCCAGGAGTTCCTGTCGAACGTCGGCTGTCCGTTGATCAACATCCATCACTCGTTCCTCCCTGCGTTCATCGGGGCGGCGCCGTACCGGCGGGCCAAGGAGCGGGGTGTGAAACTGGTGGGGGCGACCGCGCACTACGTCACGGAGGAACTCGACGACGGCCCGATCATCGAGCAGGACGTGGTGCGAGTCGACCATCGGCATTCCGTCGAGGACCTGACCCGACTCGGCGCAGATGTGGAACGGGTCGTCTTGTCACGGGCGGTGCTCTGGCACTGTCAGGACCGAATCATTCGGTACGGCAACCAAACCGTGGTGTTCTAGTCCGTCGGTTCAGTACTGCGACGAGCCCTGGTCAATCGATATCGCCTGTGCGGTAACGAGTTTCGATTCGTCGCTGGCCAACCAGCAGACGGCGTCGGCGATGTCCTCCGGTTCGGCCACCCAGGTCGGCAAAAACGGCGTCAACACGTTCATCAGCCCATGAAGGCCGTCGGAATCGGCGGCCTTGCCCATCGCCTCGACCATCTCAACCGAGCCCATCGGGGTGACGACGGGACCCGGATGGACGCTGTTGACACGGACCGAGTGCTTGCCCAGTTCGGCGGCGAACGCGCGGGCCATCCCGGTGACGGCGTGCTTGCTCGCGGTGTAATGAATCATGAACGGCTGCATCTTGACTCCGGCAGCGGAGCTGATCAGGATGATCGATCCGCCGCGGCCGCCGTCGATGATCTTCTGCGCGCCGGCCATGACGGTGTTCCACGTGCCTGTGACATTGACGTCCATCACGTCCCGAAACTCGTCGGGGGTGATCGCGTTCCAGGCCCGAGGCGACGAGATACCGGCATTGGCGACGATGATGTCGAGTCGTCCCAGTTTCGCGACGGCGTCGTCGACGGCGCTGCGCAGCCCGGCATGGTCGCGGGTGTCGACGGCAGCGGTGATGATCCGCCGCCCAGTCTCCTCGACGAGCCGGGCAGTCTCCTTGAGATCAGCTGGTGTTGCCGGTTCGTAGGGGACGAATGCCGGCAGCTCGCCTGCCACGTCGACGGCGATGATGTCGGCGCCCTCACGTGCCATCCGGACGGCGTGGGCGCGGCCCTGGCCCCGTGCCGCCCCGGTGATGAATGCCACCCTGTCCGTCAGCCGGGCGCTCACGCCTGCGCACCCTTCACGAGATTGCCGCCGATGATCAGCCGCTGGATCTCGCTGGTGCCCTCGTACAACCGCAACAGTCGAACGTCGCGATAGATGCGTTCGACCGGAACCTCGCGCATGTAGCCGCTGCCGCCGTGCACCTGGACCGCGAGATCGGCTACCTTGCCTGCCATTTCGGTGCAGAACAGCTTCGCCGCCGACGGCGCTGTCCTGCGGTCCTCGCCCGAGAGCCAGCGTTGCGCGGTGTCGCGGACCAGTGCGCGCCCGGCCAGCACACCCGTCTGCTGGTCGGCGAGCATGGCCTGCACCAGCTGGAAGCTCCCGATCGGCTTGCCGCCCTGAGTCGCGGTCGCGGCGTAGGTGACGGATTCGTCCAGTGCCCGTTGCGCGATGCCGACTGCCAGCGCGGCGATGTGTACCCGGCCGCGGGCAAGCGACGTCATCGCCGCCCGGTAGCCGATGTCTTCGCTGCCGCCGATCAGCGCGGTGGCAGGCACGCGGACGTCGGTGAAGCTGACGTCGGCCGTCCACGCGCCCTCCTGGCCCATCTTGGCGTCCTTGACGCCGACCTGGACACCCTCGGTGTCCGCGGGCACAAGGAAGACCGCGATGCCAGGACCGTCGTCGTCGGCGGGCCTGCTGCGTGCGAAGACGACGAACAGATCGGCGATGGGGGCATTCGTGATGAAACGCTTGTCCCCGTTGATGATCCAGTCTGCGTCGTCCTGTGAGCCGTCGCGAACCGCCTTCGTGCGCAACCCCGACGGGTTCGATCCCGCGCCGGGCTCCGTCAAGGCGAACGAGGCCACTTCGCCCGTCGCCAACCGCTCGAGCCACTGCGCCTTCTGCTCGTCGGTGCCGAACCCGACGAGCACCTGCCCTGCGATCCCGTTGTTGGTCCCGAACATCGACCGCAGCGCGAGCGAGGTGTAACCCAGCTCCATCGCCATCTCGACATCCTGGGCGAGGTTCAGGCCGAGGCCGCCCCACTCCTGGGGGATCGCGTACCCGAACAGCCCCATCTTCTCGGCCTGCTCGCGAAGGTCGTCGGGCACCCGGTCGTCGGCCAGGATCTCCTGCTCGCGCGGAAGGACCGCGGTGCGAACGAAATGACGGGTCTGGGCCAGGATTTCCTGGAAGTCCTCGTCGCTGACTTCAGCGGTGGTCATATCGGAGCTGCTCCTGTTCGGCGATGGATGCCGCGCGGCCGGACGAATCATATATGAAATATGATGTCGGACTGACGGGGCCCCTCGTGGCCCGACAACAGCGGAGAACAGGTGATCAGGTGTCATTGCTGACAGATCAGACAGCGGTCGTCACCGGCGGTGCGCAGGGCTTGGGTTATGCGATCGCCGAACGCTTCATCGCCGAGGGCGCCCACGTGGTGCTCGGTGACCTCGACCTCGAAGCGACGGAAGCCGCCGCGAAGAGGCTCGGGTCCGACGCGGCCCTGGCGGTGCGCTGCGACGTGACCAAGGCCGACGAGGTCGACGCGTTGGTCGCCGCGGCGGTCAAGCACTTCGGCGGCCTCGACATCATGGTCAACAACGCAGGCATCACGCGCGACGCCACCATGCGCAAGATGACCGAGGAACAGTTCGACGAGGTCATCGCCGTCCACCTGAAGGGGACGTGGAACGGAACAAAGGCTGCCGCCGCCGTCATGCGCGAGAACAAGAGCGGCGCGATCGTGAACATGTCGTCGATCTCGGGCAAGGTCGGCCTCGTCGGTCAGACGAACTACTCGGCGGCCAAGGCGGGCATCGTCGGCATGACCAAGGCCGCCGCCAAGGAACTCGCCCATCTCGGGGTGCGGGTCAACGCGATTCAACCGGGGCTGATCAGATCCGCGATGACCGAGGCCATGCCCCAACACATTTGGGACCAGAAGCTGGCCGAGGTGCCGATGGGCCGGGCGGGTGAGCCGGCAGAGGTGGCCAAGGTCGCCCTGTTCCTTGCGAGCGATCTGTCGTCGTACATGACGGGAACGGTCCTGGAGGTCACGGGCGGGAGGCACGTATGAGTCGCGAGGCCGTGATCTGTGAGCCGGTGCGTACACCGATCGGCCGCTATGGCGGAATGTTTGCGTCCCTGACCGCGGTCGAGCTCGGGGTGACGGCGCTGAAGGGCCTGTTGGACCGAACCGGGATTGCACCCGATGTGGTGGACGACGTGATCCTCGGCCACTGCTATCCGAACAGCGAGGCACCCGCCATCGGCCGCGTGGTCGCGCTGGACGCGGGCCTGCCGGTGACCGTTCCCGGTATGCAGGTCGATCGGCGCTGCGGATCGGGTCTGCAGGCGGTCATCCAGGCGTGCATGCAGGTGAGCTCCGGCAACAACGACGTCGTCGTTGCAGGTGGGGTGGAGAGCATGAGCAACGTCGCCTTCTATTCGACGGACATGCGTTGGGGCGGTGGACGTTCCGGGGTCAAGGTGCACGACGGGCTGGCGCGCGGCCGCACCACCGCGGGCGGGCAGCACTATCCGGTGCCCGGCGGCATGCTCGAGACCGCCGAGAACCTGCGCCGAAGCTACGGCATCTCGCGGCAGGAACAGGACGAGCTGGCGGTCGCATCGCATCAGCGGGCGGTCGCCGCGCAGAAGGACGGCATCTTCGCCGAGGAGATCATTCCGGTCACCGTGCGCACGCGACAGGGCGAGCGGCTCGTCGACACCGACGAGCATCCCCGCGCCGACACCTCCGTGGAGTCGCTCGCCAAGCTCAAACCTGTTCTGGGCAAGAATGATCCGGAGGCGACCGTCACCGCAGGGAACGCAAGCGGACAGAACGACGCCGCATCGATGTGCATCGTGACGACGCCGGAGAAGGCAACCGAGCTCGGCCTGGACCCGCTGGTCCGGCTCGTGTCGTGGGGATCTGCGGGGGTCGCTCCCGACATCATGGGCATCGGGCCGGTTCCCTCCACCGAGGTCGCGCTCGGCAAGGCCGGTCTGCAACTGAGCGACATCGACGTGATCGAGCTGAACGAGGCGTTCGCGGCGCAGGCGCTGGCCGTGATGCGGGAATGGGGATTCACCGACGCCGACCGCGAGCGGACGAACGTGTACGGGTCGGGCATTTCGCTCGGCCACCCGGTCGGCGCCACCGGCGGGCGGATGCTCGCCACCCTGGCGCGGGAGCTGAATCGACGAGAAGCCCGTTACGGGCTGGAGACCATGTGTATCGGCGGCGGGCAGGGCCTGGCCGCGGTGTTCGAAAGGGTTGGGGCATGACGAAACTCGCTCAGACGCTGGGGTTGACAGAGTTCCAGACCGAGATCGTCGCCAACGTGCGGCAGTTCGTCGACAAGGAGGTCATCCCGAACGCCCAAGAGCTCGAGCACGCCGACACCTACCCGCAGCACATCGTGGACCAGATGCGCGACATGGGCCTGTTCGGCTTGATGATCCCCGAGGAGTACGGGGGCCTCGGCGAGTCGCTGCTGACCTACGCGTTGTGCGTCGAGGAGCTGGCCCGCGGCTGGATGAGCGTATCCGGCGTGATCAACACGCACTTCATCGTGGCGTACATGCTGCGCCAACACGGGACAGAGGCGCAGAAGCAACGCTTCCTGCCGAGGATGGCCACCGGTGAGACGCGTGGCGCGTTCTCGATGTCCGAGCCCGAACTCGGCTCCGACGTCGCCGCGATCCGCACGCGGGCCAAGCACAACGACGACGGCACCTACACCATCGATGGCCAGAAGATGTGGCTCACCAACGGTGGAAGCTCGACGCTGGTCGCGGTTCTGGTGCGAACCGACGAAGGCGCCGAGAAGCCACACCGCAACCTGACCGCGTTCCTCGTCGAAAAGCCCACCGGTTTCGGGGAAGTCGCGCCCGGCCTGGTGATCCCGGGCAAGATCGACAAGCTCGGCTACAAGGGCATCGACACCACGGAGTTGCTCTTCGACGGCTACGTCGCGCAGGCCGACGACATCCTCGGCGAGACCCCAGGGCAGGGCTTCTTCCAGATGATGGACGGCATCGAGGTCGGCAGGGTGAACGTGTCGGCGCGGGCATGCGGCGTCGGCATCCGTGCCTTCGAGCTGGCCATTCGGTATGCGCAGCAGCGTCAGACCTTCGGCAAGCCGATCGCCGAACATCAGGCCATCGCGTTCCAACTGGCCGAGATGGCAACGAAAGTCGAGGCGGCGCACCTGATGATGGTCAACGCCGCGAGGCTCAAGGACTCCGGCGAACGCAACGACGTCGCGGCGGGAATGGCCAAGTACCTGGCGAGCGAGTTCTGCTCGGAGGTCACGCAACAGAGCTTCCGCATCCACGGCGGATACGGGTACTCCAAGGAATACGAGATCGAACGGTTGATGCGCGACGCGCCGTTCCTGTTGATCGGTGAGGGCACTAGCGAGATCCAGAAGAACATCATCAGCAAGCGACTGCTCGCCGACTATCGGATCTGACGTGACGGTAGAGGAATTCGCCACGCGGCCACAGCTTTCCGAAGCCGTGGCGCGATACGTCCGCAACCGCATCTTCGACGGAAGCTATGCGGCGGGCTCGTACGTGCGGCTCGACCAGCTGGCGGCCGAACTGGGAATCAGTGTGACGCCGGTGCGTGAGGCGCTTTTCCAGCTGCGCGCAGAAGGACTGCTCGACCAGAAGCTGCACCGCGGTTTCGTCGTGTTGCCGGTGACGCGCAGGGACATCAGCGATGTCTCCGACGTACAGGCGCACATCGGGGGAGAGCTCGCCGCCCGCGCCGCCGCGAACATCACCGACGACCAGGTGCGCGAGCTGGAGTCGATCCAGTCACAGCTGGAGTCCGCGTACGCAGGCGACGACCACGAACGGGCGGTCCGGCTCAATCACGATTTCCACCGCGCGATCAACGTCGCCGCCGACTCGCCGAAGCTCGCACAGCTGATGTCCCAGATCACCCGCTACGCACCCGAATCGGTGTTTCCGGTCGTCGACGGGTGGCCGAAGCGGTCGATGAGGGATCATCGCCGGGTGGTCGCGGCGCTGGCCAAACGCGACGCCGAACAGGCGCGCTCCGCCATGTCCGATCATCTGTCGGCGGGCGCGGCGCCGTTGATCAACCACCTCAAGCAACGAGGCGTGGTCACCTAACCCCCGCGAGCTGGGCCCACGCGCAAGCTGGGGAACGCTCGCGCCCGCAAAGTCCCAGGTGGCGCCGGACTTTTGCGTTCCCCTACCTTCGGTGTGGGCCCAGCTCGGCGGAGAGAGGTCTCCTCAGCGGTCGGCGTCGGTGTAGCGGATGATGCCGCGGATGTTGCGGCCCTCGAGCATGTCTCGATACCCGTCGTTGATCTGCTCCAGGCTGTACTCCCTGGTCATCATGTCGTCCAGGTTCAGCTTGCCCTCCTGGTACATCGACAGCAGCATCGGGATGTCGTACTGCGGGTTGCCGTGGCCGAAGATGCTGCCCTGCAGGTTCTTCTGCAGCAGGGTGAGGAGAGCCATATTGATGGTCGCTTCGGTGTCCAGCACGGCGCCCATCGCCGTCAACACACACGTTCCGCCCTTGGCGGTGATCGACAGATAGCCTTCGATGTCCGCGCCGTTGATTCTGCCGACGGTGACGATGACCTTGTGCGCCATACGGCCCTCGGTCAGGTCGGGAATCGCCGCAGTGGCTGTCTCGATGTCGGAATAGGTGTGGGTGGCACCGAATTTGATTGCCAGGTCGTGCTTCCACTCGGCGGGTTCGATCGCGAAGACGCGCCGTGCACCCGCGGTCACCGCGCCCTGCAGCGCCGCCATCCCGACGCCGCCGAGACCGATGACGGCGACGTCTTCACCTGGCTGGACAGCGGCCGCCTTGGTGGCGGAGCCCCAACCCGTCGTCACGCCGCAGCTGACAAGGGCCGCCGCCTCGAAGGGGATTGCCGGATCGATCTTGACCACCGAGGTCCGGTGCACGACAAGGTACGGCGAGTATGTTCCCAGCAGCGAGTACGGGTAGACATTCTGGCCTCGCGCCTGAACGCGAAACGTCCCGTCCGACACCGATGTACCGGACATCAGCCCCATTCCGAGGTCGCACAGGTTGCGTTGACCGGACTGGCACGACCGGCACACGCCGCAGGACGGAATGAACGATGCGGCGACGTGATCGCCGGGCACCAGGTCGTCGACGCCCTCGCCGACCTCGACGACGACGCCCGCACCTTCGTGACCGCCGAGCACCGGGAAACCCAACACGGGAATATCGCCGGTCACGATGTGATGGTCGGAGTGACACATGCCCGCAGCCTCGAGCGCCACCTTGACTTCACCCTTGCGGGGGTCGCCGATCTCGATCTCCTCGACCGACCACGGCTGGTGGAAGTCCCAGGCAAGCGCACCCTTGGTTTTCATCGTCGAGCCTCCTGTTGAGTGATCAGCATCTGTCTCAGTGCCGCAATGTCGACCTTGCCGGTGCCGCCACGGGGAATGTCGTCGTCGGAGTCGACGATCAGCCATACCGTCGGGACCTTGAAGGCGCTCAGCAGCTTTCGCGCGGCCGTCCGGAGATGATCGACGGACGAATCGGCTATCACGACGGCGCCGACGGCGCCAGACACGTCGGTGACGAAGGCGTTCTGTACACCGTCGATGCCGCGCAGTGCCTGCTCGACTTCGCTCGGGTACACGGTGGCGCCGCTGACCTTGAACATGTCGTCGGATCTTCCGTGGTAGAACATGAAGCCGTCGTCGTCGAGATGGCCGAGATCGCCCGTGGGGTAGAAACCGTCGGCGGTGAACACCTCTTCGCGACTGCGTCGGCAGATGCCGCGAAGCGTGTTCGGTCCGCGGATCTGAATCATGCCGATCGTCCCCGTCGGCACGGGCTCGCCGGTGTCGGGGTCGACGATGCGGACCTCGGTGCCCGCGAACGGCTTGCCGCAACTGCCCCATGCCGATGGCGGCATGTCGGTGTCTGCAGGGTAGCCGCAGTAGGGCCCGAAGGCCTCGGTCATACCGAACAACTTGGCCCGCGCGCCTGGCGCCGCACGCTGGTCGGGGGGCAGCAGCGCCTCCAGGCTGCCCTTCCGCAGCGAGGAGAGGTCGGCGCCGACCGACTCCGACTGGCGGGCAAGGGCTTCGGCCTGGTCTGGCCAGCCGCGAAACAAGGTCACCCGTTCGCGCTCCAGCAGCCGAAGCGTGGCTTCCGGTCGCGGGATCTCCTCGGTCACCAGCGTCGCGCCTGCCAAGAGTGTGGACAGGATGCCGCTGCCGAAGCCGCCCACCCAGAAGAACGGCATCGGCAGGTACAGGCGGGTGTCGGCGTCGATGCACCGCGCCGCAAGGCCGGACTGTACGGCGCCAAGTGCGTTGCCGTGTGAGTGGATGACGCCCTTCGGCGGCCCGCTGCTTCCCGAGGTGAACATGATGGCAAGGGTGTCGGCCGCGGTGACGGTTGCGGTGACCGCATCGACGTCATCGGTCATTGCGGCGGTGGCCTGCGGTAGTTGGTCGGGTATCCAAACACTGCGCAGCGCAGGCAGTTCCGTAGGTGAGTGGCATTCGGACTTCAGCTCGTCGAGGTAGCGATGTCCGCGGAACTCCTCGACGGCCACGAGCTGCTGCACGGACGCGACCCGTAGCTGCGCGACCAGTTCCCGTGGTGCCAGCAGGGTGCTCAGCGGGACCAGCACGGCGCCGATTCGGGTGAGCGCAAGCGCAGTCTGCACCCAGCGAGCCCCGTTGGGCATGATCAGCCCGACGCGGGTGCCCTTGGTCACTCCGGCCTCCAGAAACGACGCGGCCATCGCGTGCGTGGACGCATCGAGTTCGCCGAAGGTGACGCGGTTGACCGGGTCGATGACCATCGGCTTGGCCGGGTAACTGGTGGCGCGGTGCCGGACCAGTTGATCGATCGTGGACGGTGACTCAGCCATCGAACACCGCCGCGAGCCGACTGCGGTCCACCTTGCCGCTGGACAGCACCGGTATCTGCGCCGGTGCCACGGCGACGATCCGTTTCGGGATCTTGTAGGCCGAGAGCTCCCTCTTGAGGTCGTTCCGAAGTGACGATTCGTCGACGGGGTCGTCGGTGGCGATCACCGCGACCACCGCCTGTCCGCGGTCGGGATCGGGCACGCCGAACACATATGCGGTCGAGCGGCCGCTGATCCTGGCGATCGCCCTTTCCACTTCTGCAGGGGCGACATTGGCGCCGGCGGTCTTGATCATCGAACCGCGCCTGCCGAGGAAGTAGTGGTAGCCGTCCGCATCGATCCGAACCAGATCGCCTGAATGAAACCACCCGTCGGCGTCGAAGCATTCCTCGCGGCTGCGCTTGTAGTAGCGCTGCATGACGTACGGCCCGCGGATGCACAACTCGCCCTGCTCGTCGATCTTGGTCTCGAAGCCCGGCGCCGGCAGGCCGAAGGAGCCGCGCCGGTGTTCGGGTTGGTCGGATTCGTCTCCGCTGAGCAGAACGACGCTGCCCGCCTCGGTCATGCCGAGCATGTTGTGCCGCAGTTCGGGGTCGGCAGGCCGCGCATCGGGCGCCATGATCGGGTACAGGTTGCCCCGGCGCATGGATGACAGGTCCCGGGTACCGATGCTGGGATGCCGAGCCAGATGAGCGATGCCTGCGACGAAACCGTTTGTCACGGTGGGTCGCTCGGCCTCGAGCAGATCGAGCGTCTTGGCGGCGTCGGCGGCGTTGGAGCACACCAGCGTCGATCCGGCGACCAATGTGGCAAGCAGACCGAAGGCGAACCCACCGATCCAGAAGAAGGGCGAGTTGCAGAACAGCGTGTCCTCGGCGGTCAGTCCGCGGATCGCGTTGAGGTTCTGCTGGTGTCCGAGCAGCGCGGCATGGGTGTGCACCACGCCCTTGGGCGCGGCGGTCGAACCCGACGTATAGATGATCGCCAGCGGATCGGATCCGTCGACGTCGGCTTCCAGTGCCGTCAGCAGCGCCTCGTCGGCCTTTTCGTCGGGTTCGGCATCGATCAGCACATGGCGCAGCAGCGGTGCGGCGCCGCCGATTTCAGCCAGCCGGCCTCGGAAGTCATTGCCGCGGTGCGACGAGGTGGCGAGCAGGATCGTCACGTCGCTGTGGACGAGCTGATCCCGAAGCTCGGGCGCCGTGGCGAACGTGGTGAACGGCACGACCACGGCCCCGATCCGGGCCGCGGCAAGCATCCCGACCACGAAGTCGGGCCCGTTCGGGTACAGCAGCCCGATGTGAATGCCCTTTCCGGCGCCGAGAGCGACCAGGCCGCGGGCGAGTTGAGCCGAACGGCGGTCGGCATCGGCGTAGCTGAGGCGGTCGCCGTCGCACACCAGGAGCGGATGGGGGCCCCGTGAGTCGGTCTGCCGTCGCAGTAGTGCGGCGACGGTGTCGGGTTCAGCCGCCACGGATGGCGCTCAGATCGGGCTTGCCGGACGGTGTCCGGGGGATGGCGTCGACGATCGCGATCTCGGTCGGAATCTCATAGCGTGCCAGCCGTTCTGCCAGAAACCGCAGCAGCTCGTCGGCGTCGGCGGACGCGGCCTCCCTCAGCTCGACCACGGCAACGGGTGTCTCCCCGAGACGGTCGTCGGGTCGCCCCACAACGGCCGCGCTCTGCACGGCGGGATGGCTCTCCAGCGCGACGCGCACATCGTCTGGCATCACCTTGAAGCCGCCGCGGATGATCGCCTGGTCGGCGCGGCCGAGGATCCACAGGAAGCCGTCCTCGTCGATGCGGGCCATGTCGGTGGTCCGCATCCAGTCCGCCGACGGCCCCAACTGACCCGGCTTGACCTCGAGCAGGCCCGGCAGGCCGGGGTCAAGCGGCTTGCCGTCGTCGTCGACCACCCGCAGCCGCGCGCCAGGGTTGGCGCGTCCCACGCTGCCCCGCTTGGCCTGCCAGTACATCTGATGATCGGCCAGTGTCCAGCCGGCCACGCCACCGCCGAACTCCGTTGCGGCATAGGAGGTGAGCACGGGGATGCCGAACTTCTCCTGAAAGGCGTCGGCGTCCTCCGCCGAGAGCGGCGCGGTGCCCGATGTGACGGCACGGATGCCGTCGAGGTCCTCGCGGCGCAGCGCCGAATGCAGCACCATCCTGAGTGCGGCGGGCACCAGAGACACCGCGCGAGGTCGGTGCCTGCGCACGGCGTCGGCCCACCTGTCGAGGTCGAATCGGTCCAGCAGCGCGAACGGCCTTGCCTCGGCGAGGCATTGCAGCACCCGGAACACCCCGCCGATGTGCACCAGCGGTGCGTTCACGATCGCGACACCCCGGCGGACCTCCTTCGGTGTCTGCGACCGGGCCGGCTCGGGTCCCATCACGCTGTGCGCCAGCATGTCGTAGGTCAGGTCGATCCGCTTCGGCGGCCCGGTAGTGCCGCTGGTCAACATGCGCACCGCGACACCGGGTCTGGCCGCATCGTGCCCCCTGCCGGCCGACGTCGCTTTCGGCTCGTCGTCGAGCGTCGCGATCGCTATCAGCGTCGATTCTGACTGCTGCCCGACCAGCTTCGCCAGATCGTCGGGCTCGCCGATGATCACCGGCAAGTCGAGCGCGGCGATGTCGGCCCGCGTGCGGTCATCGCCGCGGGACGGGTTGATCACGACCACCGATCCGCCTGCCAGCAGCACGCCGAGGAACGCGGCGACATGGGCAGGCCGGTTGCGCAACAGCATGCCGACCTGGCCGCGGCCGTCGACAAGCGATTCGATCCGCCGGGCGAGCGTGCCCACCTGACCGTAAGTGGACCATTGCCCGTCGTACTCGATGGCGGGCGCCTCCGGCGCGATGTCGAGTACGGCGGAGATCCGTTGCCGCAACGGGTGATCGGTCATCACCGGATCCGTGGTTCGGATTTCACCGGCCCGCCCCGCGCCGCGAGTTCGGCCGTCCCGATCGGGTTTCCCAGCCGCGTGTAGATCAGGTTCTGTTCGAGCGCGGCCCGGTAGGGCTTGTCCAGCGACTCCCAGATCGCCTTCACGGTGCCCTGCGTCGCCGCCGTCGGCTTGGCGGCGATCGTCGCCGCGATGGCGTGGGCGCGGGCCCACAGTTGGTCGCGCGACACGACCTCCGACACCAGCCCGATCCGCAGGGCGGTGTCGGCGCCGACGCGTTCGTCGTTGCCCATCAAGGCGATTCGCAGGGTGTCGGCGAGACCGATGCGCCGCATCAGGCCGATCGGCTCGAGGGCGCAGACCAGGCCCGCGGACACGTGCGAGTCGAAGAACGTGGCGTCGTCCGAACAGATCACGACATCGGACTCGTTGACGAAGTAGAACGCGCCCGCGGTGCACATGCCGTGGACCGCACAGACGACGGGCTTCCACACCTTCTGCCATTTGGGGCTCAGCGCCTCGCCGGGATCCTGGTGATTCCAGACGTTGTCGGGTTGTCCGTAGGAGGACTTGATGTCAAGGCCTGCGCTGAACGCCCGGTCGCCCGCGGCGCGCAGAACCACCGCGTTCACCGTGTCGTCGAGTTTCACGATGCGCCATGCGCGCGCCATCTCCTCGCACATCGTCCGGTTGAACGCGTTGAGCGCGTCGGGCCGGTTCAGCGTGATGGTGGCGACGTGGTCGTCGGCATCGACGTCGAGCAGGATTGTTTCGAAGCTCTCGCTCATCGGCATTGCCAATTCGGTGTGCGCTTCTCGACGAACGCCCTCGGCCCCTCGAGCGAGTCCTCGGTGTGCAGATTGCGCTCTCTGAAGGCCTCGGCGAGGATTTCGCCGTCGTGCAACGGCAGGTCCAGCGTCTTGTGAATAGCCAGCCGGGTGCCGCGAACCGCCAGCGGCGCATTCGAGTTCACGATGTCGGCAATTTCGTGTGCCCGCTCAAGAAGGCGATCGTGGGCGACGACTTCGCTGATCATCCCCAACTCGTATGCGCGTTGCGCGTCCATCCGCTCGTGCTTGCCCGTCAACGCCATTCGCAGCGCGACATTGCGCGGAAGGACTCGCGCCAGCCGGACCATCTCCCGTCCGGCGACTAGGCCGATGCTGACGTGCGGATCGAAGAAGGTGGCCTTGTCGGACGCGATGACGATGTCGCCGGTGGTGACCCAGTCAAGGCCAGCGCCGCAGCAGATGCCGTTGATAGCCGCAAGCACCGGCTTGGCCATCCGGCGAAACGGCGGGGTGCCCTCCTGCGGTGCCTCCCACTGGTCGTAGGTCGACAGGTAGGCCCGCTCGTTGATGACCTTGCCGTCCTCGGGGATCTGCTTCGCGTCGGCGCCCGTGCAGAACGCCCGACCGGTACCGGTGACGATGAGAAGCCAGACGTCGTCGTCGTTTTCGGCTTCGTCGTAGGCCGCGCGCAACTCGGTGATCATGAAGGGGCTGAGCGCGTTGAGGGCGTCGGGGCGGTTCAGGGTGATGGTGGCCTTGTGCCCGTCGACCTCATAGTTGATCGTGTCGTACGACTTAGCGGCCATCGGTGTTCCCTTCGTCGAGTCGCATGTCGGTCATCGGCCATGGAACTGCGGTGTGCGTCGTTCCCGGAACGCGGCCAAACCTTCTTTGAAATCCGTTGTCCGGCAAGACAGCTCCAGGTTGAACAGTTCCTGGTTCATCGCCTGGGGCAGGGTGGCGTGCTGGGCGTAGTGAATGGCCTGCTTGGCCAGCCCGATCGCCACCGTCGGCGCCGCCGCCAGCCGCGCAAGCAAATCCTCGGCCGCTTCGTCGAGTTCTGCCGGGTCGACGGCGTCGTGGATCAGCCCCCAGTCGGCGGCATCCGCCGCCGTGACCTTTTCGCCGAGCAGCAGCATCCGCCTCGCGCGTGCCAGGCCCACCAGCCGCGGCAGCAGCCACGTCGCGCCGGAGTCCGGGCTGAAGCCCCTTGTCACGAACGGCTCCCAGAACACCGCGTCGTCGGCGGCCACCGTGAAGTCGGCGGCGAGCGCGAGGTTGCAGCCGAGGCCGACAGCCCAACCCCGCACGGTGCACACCACGGGAAGGTGGATGGTTGCGACGAGCTCGACCAGCCGGTGCGAAGTGTGGGGGACGCGACGGACCAGATCGCCGGTGCGGGGCCGTTGGCCGCCGGAGTTGGTGGCGACCCAGTCGGCGCCTGCGCAGAAGTCGTCGCCCTGGCCGCGAATGTGAATGACCCGCAGTGAGTCGTCGGTGGCGGCTTCGGTCAGTGCGACGACGAGCGCGTCGACCATCGAATGGCTCAGCGAGTTGCGCCTGTCCTGGCGGTCGAGCGTGAGCCGCAGTATTGCGCCGTCCCGGTGCGCGGTCACCTCACCGTCAGCGGAGCCGACCTCTTGACTCACTGCCGGGTCCCTTCCTGAGCTGTATACGGATACCCATACAGTAGGCTAAACCATTGCTATCCTATACAAGATAGAAAGGAAAGCCCGAATGGCCGACGGTGACGCCCCCCGGTTCGGCGAGCAACCGCTCGCTCAGACCGTCGCCGCAGCGGGTGCTCTGCGGCGCCTCGCAGGCCAGTTGCTGTCGCTGGAGCATCCGCACCCCGCCGTCGACGCCATGATCGAGCAGATCGCCGAATGGGAGAACGAGCTGGCAGGTGCGGTGGCTCCGGATGCCACACCGCGGATCGGCGCAGACGGCGCCGACACCCAGCGCGTCTATCTCTCGCACGCATTCGACATCGGCGCGTTCAACCCGTGCTTTCCGGAATACGAGTTCGACCGCATCGATTCCGAGACGGCCGAGGGCCGCGTCAGCTTCCCCGTCGTTTACGAAGGCCCGCCGGGCCTTGTGCACGGCGGCTTCCTCGCGGTGTTCTTCGACTGCGTGATCCAACACCAGAACTGCGCAACGGCGCTGTCGGGCAAGACCCGGTCGCTGACCGTGAAGTTCCGCAGGCCAACGCCCATTCTCACCGAGCTGCGCTTCGACATCGCCCGCGCACAGGTCGATCGGGGAGTGACGTCGACGGTGCGGCTGCTGCTGGACGACGAGGTGCTGTGCGTCGGCGAGGCCACGACGCTCGCCCTCTCCCCGGACAAGCTCACGGGGTTCGATTTCGGCAAGCGGCGGGCCTGACGCCGTGGAGTTACAGGGGATTCGGCAGCCGCGCGTCGCAGAGATCGTGGCATCGCGGTTACGCGACGAGATTCTCACCGGCCGCCTCAAAGAGGGCGACGTGCTGCCGTCGCAGGAAAGTCTGTTCCAGCAGTTCGGCGTCAGTCCGCCCGCGCTGCGCGAAGCCATCCACATCCTGGAGACCGACGGTCTGATCTCCGTGCGACGCGGCAACGTCGGGGGAGCGGTGGTGCACCTGCCCTCGGCTGTGCGCACCGCACACATGATCAGCATGGTGCTGCAGACCCGCGGCTCCACACCCGCGGACGTCAGCGAGGCGCTGCTGCACCTCGAGCCGATCTGCGCCGGGATGTGTGCGTCGCGCGAGGATCGGATGACCGAGGTCGTGCCGTACCTGCAGGCCGAAATCGATCTTCAGACAGAGCAATTCGACGAGGTGTCCGCCTACGTGCCGAACGCGAGGCGCTTTCACGAAGCACTGGTGTCCCGCTGCGGCAACGAACCGATGATCCTGCTGATCGGCTCGCTCGAGCTGGTCTGGTCGGCCCACGAGTCCTCGGTGTGGAGCGACGACGACGTGAACCACAAAACGATGCGTGCCGCACTGCGCGACCACCAGCGGCTGCTGGACGCCATTCGGGACGGCAACGCGGCACGCGCGGTACGCCTGGCGCAGGACCATCTCGCCGCGGCCCGGCGCAACACACTGGCCGTCGGCGCGGACAAAACCATTGAGGCGAAACTGATTTCGAGGAGTTCGGGACGATGACTGCTTCAACCGATGAGCGCGTTCTTTTCGACGTCGATGCGGACAACCGGATTGCGACGATCACGCTGAACAATCCCAAGCAGCGCAACTCCTACGACGCTGCGATGCGGGAGGCCGTCGCCCGCTGCCTGGATCAGGTCGCCGAAGACGACGACGTCACCGTCGTGCTGCTGCGCGGAGCCGACGGGGTGTTCAGCACAGGTGCGGACATGAACAACGCCTATGGCTGGTACGGCGAGCGCGATGACGGCAAGAAGAGCAGGCCGAGCCAGCGTCGACGGCTCACGGTCGACCGCAAGTCATTTGGCTTCTACCACAACCTGATGGGCTTCCCGAAGGTCACCGTCGGCGAGATCAGCGGATACGCGCTCGGCGGCGGGTTCGAGATGGCGCTGATGACCGACATCTCCGTCATCGCCCGCGACACGAAGATCGGCATGCCCGCCACCCGCTTCCTTGGGCCCGCGCTCGGCAGCCTGCACATGTTCTTCCACCGGCTCGGTCCGGTGCTGGCCCGTCGGCTGCTCCTGACCGGCGACATCATCGACGCCGGCGAAGTCGAGCACCTCGGCGTCTTCACCGACACCTGCGAGCGGTCGAAGGTCACCGCGCGGGCCAGGTACTGGGCGGAGAAGGCGGCCAAGATGCCGGCCGACGGCGTCGTCATCGCCAAGGAGGCCTTCCGGCTCGTCGAGCAGAGCCAGGCCTATCAGGGCGAGGAAGTGGCGAGCTATCTGTTCCACGCCTACGGGACGAACCTGCAGTTCGCGCCTGGTGAGTTCAACTTCGTCAAGACGCGGGCGCCGCACGGGACCAAGGAGGCGTTCCGCCTGCGTGACGAGCATTTCCACGTGCCCGAGCCGGAGTGAGCGCGGTCACATACCGAGGGCAATACAGTATCTGCTACTTTTGTAAAGTCGCTACCACCAAAAGCTGAGGTCAAAGAACATGGGCACACCCGTCATCGTCGGTGCCGTCAGGACAGCGATCGGTCGTTCCTTCAAGGGGACGCTGGTCAACACCCCGCCGGAAACCCTGATCACCACGGTGCTTCCCGAGGTCGTCCGCCGGTCCGGTGTCGACCCGGCCGCCATCGACGACATCATCGTCGCCGAATCGCACTACGGCGGCGGCGATCTCGCCCGCTATGCCGCAACCGCGACCGGAATGGACAGCGTTCCCGGTCAGTCGGTGAACCGGCACTGCGCGGGCAGCCTGACCGCGATCGGCAACGCGGCCGCGCAGATCGGCTCGGGCATGGAGCGCGCCTTGGTCGCCGGCGGGGTGCAGTCGCTGTCGATGACGCCGCTGACGAACTGGCGCATCCCCGGTCCCGAGCTGAAGTTCGAGGAGCGCTGGATGCCGCCGACGCACGTCGAGACGCCGGACGCGCCTGCCAAGGACATGTCGATCACCGTCGGCTGGAACACCGCACAGTCGGTCGGCATCACCCGCGAGGAGATGGACGCGTGGGCGGCGCGGTCGCATCAGCGTGCGATCGCCGCGATCGACGCGGGCAAGTTCCTCGACGAGATCATCCCGCTGAAGGTGCAGCAGTTCGACGGCTCCGTCGTCGACTTCAGCGTCGACGAGCATCCGCGCCGCGACACCACCGTCGAGAAGCTGGCCGGGCTGAAGGTGCTTCACCCCGAGATCGAAGGCTTCTCCATCACCGCGGGCAACAGCAGCGGCACCAATGACGCGGCGGCAGCGGTTGCGCTCGTCGACAGCGACTACGCCGACGCCGAGAAGCTGACGAAGATGGCGACCGTGAGGGCATGGGCGGCAGTCGGTGTGGCGCCGCGCGACTGCGGACTGGGCGCCGTGAAGGTGATCGGCAAGGTGCTCGACCGGGCCGGCCTCAAGCCGTCGGACGTCGCGCTGTGGGAGATCAACGAAGCCTTCGCCTCGGTGCCGATCGCGGCGTGCCGCGAATACGGCCTTGACGAGGAGCTGGTGAACTTCTTCGGAAGTGGTTGCAGCCTCGGCCATCCCATCGCCGCATCGGGTGCGCGGATGGTCACCACGCTCGTCTACGAGCTGCAACGGCGCGGCGGTGGCATCGGCGTCGCGGCGATGTGCGCGGGCGGCGGTCAGGGCGGCGCCGTCGTCATCGAGGTCTAGCGATTTCGGCGTGATAAGTGTCGCGCAGCGATAGAAATCACGCCGAAATCACTATTTGCGGGCGGTCTTGGTTGACTTCTTCGACGCTTCGATCAGTCGCTCGGCGTGGTCGAGGATGCACTCGAGGCCGTAATCGAAGTTGAAATCGTCTGCCGCCCCGATGCGGTGGCCCTTCGCTGTCGCCTGCGCGAGCAGCGGCGCGGTCTCGGGGTCGACGACCATCGTCTCCTCGAAGTCGCCTGGGCCACCGTTGCCGGCCCTGTTCTTGTCGTAGAGCCGTTGCAGCACAACGGATCCACGCACATGCACGGAAACGGCCGAGTAGGTGTCGAAGGCATCCTCTGGCGACAGCCCCGCCTCGACGAGGCTCTCGATGGCCTTCTCGACGGCGACGACCCCGAGCCTTGCCGCTCGCGGACTCAGCGCAGACCGGATGAGGATCAGGTCGCACAGGATCGGGTTGCCCAGGAAGGTCTTTCGCATGGTGCGCGCGTGGTTGCGCAGCGTCTCCCGCCAGTCTTTGGCCTCCACATACGGTGTGGCGAACACGTACTGCTTCAGTGCCCGGTCCGTCATCGCGTTGAGCAGATCGTCCTTCTTGCGGAAGTACCAGTAGATGCTCGTCACCCCGACGCCGAGATGCTTGCCGAGAAGCGGCATGCTGAGGTTGTCGATGCCGACATCCTCGGCGAGCTCGAATGCGCCCTTGATGATGTCGTCGGGATTGATGGAACCGCGTTCGCGTCGCTGACGCTTTTCCGCGGTCGCTTGCTTCGCCACGAAGGGCACCTCCATCTGTTCCGCTCAACTACTGTAAGACCTATAGTAAGCTTTTCTAGCAGAATTGGTGCACAGGCGAAGGGCTACGTGTGTCTGAAGAGGTTCTACGGGAGCGCCGCGGACGCGTCCTCGTCATCACAATCAACCGGCCGGATCAGCGCAACGCGGTGAACCTTGCGGTCAGTCAAGGTTTGGCGGACGCCGTCGACGAACTCGACGACAGCGCCGACCTGTCCGTCGGGATCATCACGGGCGCGGGCGGAAACTTCTGTGCGGGCATGGACCTGAAGGCCTTCGCCGCCGGTGAGGTCGTCGCGATCCCCGGCCGCGGCATCGGTTTCACCGAGCGGCCGCCGAGGAAGCCGCTCATCTCCGCCGTCGAGGGCTATGCCTTGGCGGGCGGCACGGAGGTGGTGCTTGCCACCGACCTGGTGGTGGCGTCGCGGTCCGCGAAGTTCGGCATCCCGGAGGTCAAGCGCGGTTTGGTCGCCGCCGGTGGCGGGCTGCTTCGCCTGCCGAGGCGCATCCCGTACCAGAAGGCGCTCGAATTGGCTTTGACAGGAGAGAGTTTCACCGCCGAGCAAGGCGAGCAGTGGGGCTTCGTCAATGTCGTGACCGAACCTGGCGAGGCGCTGGCGGGCGCCATCGAACTCGCCGAGCGCATCACGGCCAACGGCCCGCTTGCGGTCGCGACCACCAAGGAGATCATCACGAAGTCCGCGGAGTGGTCGGAAGAAGAGATGTGGAAGAAGCAACTCGAACACATCCTGCCGATCTTCACCTCCAACGACGCGAAGGAGGGCGCGATCGCATTCGCCGAGAAGCGCGCCCCCAATTGGACCGGTACCTGAGGGCGACGTCGTGGATCTCGGGCTCTCGAACGCCACCGCGGTAGTCGTCGGAGGCGGCCGCGGCATGGGACTCGCGGCTGCCCGCTGCCTTGCCGACGACGGAGCGCGCGTCGCGGTCGTCGGCCGAACTCAGTCGGTTCTCGACGAGGCGGTGAAAGACCTGTCGAGCCGGGGTAGCCCCGACGCGGTCGCGCTGGTGGCCGACGTCACGGATGCCGAAGCGGCGCAACGGGTTTTCGACGAGGTGGGGCGCAGGTGGGACGGTGAGCTCAACATCCTCGTCAATGTGGCGGGTCCCGGCGCGGTGGGAACCTTCGAGGACCTCACCGACGACCAGTGGCGGCAGGCCGTCGACGAAGGCGTGATGGGCATGGTGCACTGCGTCCGGTCGGCACTGCCGCTGCTGCGCAAGGCGGAGTGGGGGCGGATCGTCAACTTCTCCGCGCACTCGACGCAGCGCCAGAGCGTCATCCTGCCCGCCTACACCGCGGCCAAGGCGATGGTCACCAGCATCTCCAAGAACCTGTCACTGGCGCTGGCTCCCGACGAGATCATGGTGAATGTCGTTTCGCCGGGCAGCATCCTGTCGGAATCGCTTGCGGGATGGGCCGATTCGGTCGGCATCGACGGAAGCGATCCCTACGCGGTGATGGCGGGCATCGACAAGCATTTCGGGCACCCCGCCCATCTGCCGCGCGCAGGCAAGCCCGACGAGATAGGCCCCGTCGTGGCGTTCCTGGTCTCGCGGCGCAACTCCTACATGACCGGCGCCAACATCAACGTCGACGGCGGTAGCGACTTCACCTGACGGGAGGCGACATGGCAACAGCACGCGATGCGCGGGACTGGGCACGTTCCACCTTGCGCGGAATCGGCAACAGCCTCTACACGCCGTTCTGCGGTACGGACGGCGACGACATCGACTGGGACGCGTACCGGACATTGGTGCGGTACTGCGTCGGCGAACTCAAGCATCCGATGCTCTGGTGCACCAGCGGCATCGCGGAGTTCTGGTCGCTGACGCTCGCCGAGCGAAAGCAGTTGCTGGAGATCGCAATCGAGGAGGGCCGCAGAGCCGATCCCGATGTCGTGGTCCAGGCCTGCACGGCGGCCACGTCCGCCAAGGACTGCGTCGAGCTGACGCAGCACGCCCAGCAGGCGGGCGCCGACATCGTCTACATCCAGACGCCGATGATGGAGGCGCACGGCGGGCAGGGCGTGCTGAACTTCTTCCGCTACGTCGCCGACCGCACCGACATCGCCCTCGGCATGTTCAACTCGCCGTCGTCGGGCTATGTGTTGACGCCCGCGGAGAGCGCGCGCATCTACTCCGAGATCCCGGCGCGTCTGCGCGACGAAAGAGGGCGCGTTCCGGCCCGCGAGCAGCCGGCTGCTGCACGAGCTCGCGCCGAACCTGACGATCTGGGAGTGCGACCTCACCGTCTACCGCGCCGGCTGGCTGCGTGCAGGGGTCGTCGGTCCCGCACAGCTCGGTACGGCGGGCTACCTGTACGAAACGCCACAACAGCCCGTCATTTCCGAATACTGGGAGCTGGTCTGGAACGACAAGCTGATCGAGGCGATGGACTACGCCGAGAAGTCAGGGCTGGACCAGTTCGGTATCGACATGGCGTCCTGGTTCACGTGCTATCCCGGGCGGCCGGACTACTTCACGCACTGGGGTGGGGCGTTCAAGTACGCGGCGTCGGTGCTCGGCCTGCCGATCGGCGACTACCCTCACTCGCGCCCGCCGCAAGCCGAGTTTCCCGCGGAGGGCAAAGCGCAGATCGATGCAGCGTATCGCCGGTTCGGGCTCGTCTCCCTCTGACCGCGCCAGCGGTTGCGGAAGGCACTACCGATAGGTGTACAGTATGTGCATACATCCGGTTCGACGCCGCCATCCCAGGAGGTCCGCACGGTGAGTGCCGAAGACCCGGTCCTCTACGAGCTGCGCAACAGCGGGGTCGCAGTGCTGACCCTCAACCGGCCCGAGCGGATGAACGGGTGGGGCGGCGGCCTCGCGGCCAAGTTCTACACCCTGCTCGATGAGGCCGAGGCCGACCCGGATGTGCGGGCGATCGTCGTCACCGGCGCGGGCCGGGCGTTCTGCGTCGGCGCCGACATGGGCGACCTGTCGTCGATCGAGACGGTCAACACCGACGGCGAGACCGATATTTCGAAGTTGGTCGGCGAACGGCATCCGCATTTCGTTGCGACGCTGCGCAAGCCGGTCATCGCCGCCATCAACGGCGCCTGCGCGGGCATCGGGCTGACCCAGGCGCTGATGTGCGACGTCCGGTTCGCCGCCGCCGGTGCGAAGTTCACCACCTCGTTCGCGCGTCGGGGACTGATCGCCGAGTACGGCATCAGCTGGATACTCCCGCGAGTCGTCGGCTGGGGCGTGGCGATGGACCTGCTCTTGTCCGGCCGCGTCTTCCTCGCCGAGGAAGCCGCGGCGCTCGGGCTCGTCAACGAGGTCGTCGCACCGGAGGAGTTGCTGTCCCGGGCGATCGCCTACGCCGAGGACATCGCCGCCAACTGCGCGCCGAGTTCCCTGGCGGTGATCAAGCAACAGGTGTACGCAGACACCATGCGCGATGTGTTCGAGGCCAGCGACCACGCCGAGAAACTCATGCACGAATCCATGCAACGTCCCGATTTCATCGAGGGAATCACCGCGTTCTTCGAGAAGCGCACACCGAACTTCCCGCCACTGGAGGAGGTATCGCCATGACAGCCGAGCGAGTAGCGGAGCGGATCGCGCATCCAAAGCTGGACTATAGGGCGATCGATGTCGACAACCACTACTACGAGACCACCGACTCCTTCACCAGGCATCTGCCCAAGGAGTTCAAGCGCCGCGGTGTGCAGATGCTCACCGAAGGCAAGCGCACATTCGCCGTGATGGGTGGCGTCGTCAACCACTTCATCCCAAACCCGACGTTCGACCCGATCATCGAGCCGGGCTGCCTGGATCTGCTGTTCCGCGGAGAGATCCCCGAAGGCGTCGATCCGGCGTCGCTGATGAAGGTCGACCGTCTGGCGGACCATCCGGAGTACCAGAACCGCGATGCCCGGGTGAAGATCCTGGACAAGCAGAACCTCGAGACGGTGTTCATGCTGCCGACCTTCGCGTGCGGGGTCGAGGAGGCCCTCAAGCACGATATCGAGGCGACGATGGTGTCGGTGCACGCCTTCAACCAGTGGCTCGACGACGACTGGGGCTTCGACCGGCCCGACCACCGATTCCTGTCGGCGCCGATCATCTCGCTCGCCGATCCCGAAAAGGCTGTCGAGGAAGTCGAGTTCGTCCTCGGGCGTGGCGCCAAGATCGTGTGTGTGCGCCCCGCGCCGGTGCCCGGCGTCGTCAAGCCGCGGTCGCTGGGCGACCCGTTGCACGACCCGGTGTGGGCCCGACTGGCCGAGGCGGGTGTCCCCGTGGTCTTCCACCTCTCCGACAGCGGTTACCTCGCGATCGCGGCGCTGTGGGGCGGCAAGGCGACGTTCGAGGGATTCGGAAAGAAGGATCCGCTGGACCAGGTTCTGCTCGACGACCGAGCCATTCACGACTCGATGGCGTCGATGATCGTCCACCAGGTCTTCACCCGGCACCCGACTTTGAAGGTCGCCAGCATCGAGAACGGCTCCTACTTCGTCTACCGCCTGATCAAGCGCCTGAAGAAGGCCGCCAACACCGCGCCGTACCACTTCAAGGAAGACCCGGTCGAGCAGCTGAGGAACAACGTCTGGATCGCGCCCTACTACGAGGACGACGTGAAGGTGCTGGCCGAAACGATCGGTGTGGACAAGATTCTGTTCGGCTCGGACTGGCCGCACGGTGAAGGCCTCGCCGACCCGATGTCGTTCACCGCCGACATTCCGCAGTTTCCGGAGTTCAGCGACGAAGACACCCGCAAGGTCATGCGGGACAACGCCCTCCAGCTGCTTGGCGTGAACGTTCCGGCATGACGGAGTGGACCATTGGCGATGTCGTCGACGCCATCGCCGACGCCATTCCGGACCGCACCATGACAGTGTGCGGTGACCGTCGCACCACCTACGGAGACATGGCGGTGCGCACACGCCGGCTGGCGAACTTTCTGGCGGACAAGGGGTTCGGGGCGCACAGCGAGCGTGACGGCCTGGACAACTGGGAGTGCGGCCAGGACCGGGTCGCGTTGATCATGTACAACGATCGCTATCCCGAGATGGTGATCGGGTGCCTGAAGGCCCGCACCGTCCCGGTGAACGTCAACCACCACTACACCCCGCGCGAGGTCGCCGACCTCCTCGACTACGTCAAACCGCGCGCGGTCATCTACCACCGCGCCCTCGGGGCGAAGTTCGCCGACGTGCTCGGGTCGCTGGGTGCCGACCTCCTGATCGCCGTCGACGACGGCAGCGGCGGTCCGGACATCGCGGGGTCCATCGGCTTGGATGACGCTGTGGCGCAGGGCGATCCGGACCGCAGGATCGCGGGGTCACCGGACGACCTCATCATGTACTGCACGGGCGGCACGACGGGCAGGCCCAAGGGCGTGCTGTGGCGGCAGAGCGACACGTACGTGTCGTCGATGGTGGGCGCCGACCACGAGTCCCCGACCGAGATCCACGACAAGGTGCGCCGCAACGAGGGCGCGCCGTGGTTCGCGGTGTCGCCGCTGATGCATGCGGCGGGACTGTGGACGGTGTTCTCCGGGACGCTGGCGGGACTGCCGGTGGTGCTCTACGACGACCGCACCAAGTTCGACCCGCCCTTGGTGTGGCGGACCGCCGAGCGGCAGAGAGTCGGCATGATGACGATGGTGGGCGACGCCTACGCGGCCCCGCTGATCGAAGAGCTCAATCGCAACAGCTATGAGTTGTCATCGTTGTACGCCATCGGAACGGGCGGCGCTGCAACCAATCCCAAACATGTCAGCGCTCTTCTGCAGAAGCTGCCCCAGCTCACGATCATCAACGGCTACGGCTCGTCGGAGACCGGCAACATGGGTTTCGGGCACAACCAGCGGGGTTCGCACCGCGAGACGTTCGACCTGCGCGAAGGCGGGACCGTGGTGTCCGACGACATGAGCAGGTTCGTCGAACCAGGCGAACCGGATGTCGGCTGGGTGGTGCGCAAAGGTCGGATACCGTTGGGCTACTTCGACGATGCCGACGCAACCCGCAAGACCTTCCCCGTGGTCGACGGGCAGCGCGTCGTGGTGTCGGGCGACCGCGCATCACTCGATCCGGACGGCACGCTGCGCCTGTACGGCCGTGACTCCCTGGTGGTCAACACCGGCGGAGAGAAGGTCTTCGTCGAGGAGGTCGAGGCGATACTGCGGGCGTGCCCTGGTGTCGTCGACGCGCTGGTCGTCGGGCGCGAAAGCGACAGGTGGGGGCAGGAGATCGTGGCGCTGGTGGAAACCCACTCGGAGGCGACCGCCGACGCTGAGTCACTGCACGCCGCGTGCGTCGAGAACCTCGCCCGGTTCAAGGCGCCGAAGGAGTTCATCTTCGTCGACAAGGTGCGCCGCCTCGGCAACGGAAAGGCCGACTACCGGTGGGCGAAAAGTCAAGCAACGCAGCGGGTGACGACATGACCGGCAACCGGGCCATCGATTGCCTCGTCAACGTGCACTTCGGCGAAACCGAACAGCAGCCGACCTGGATGCTCAAGGTGCGCGACGACTACTTCAAGGGTCCCGACTCGATGTTCGCGCCAGTCGACCTGTCCGAACTGCTCGACGAGATGGACGAGCAGGGGGTGGCCAAGGCGATCCTGATGGACAACCTTGCCAAACCGTCGGTCACCGCCCGCAAATTCGTCGAGTCGCGACCCGACCGGTTCAGCCTGGCGATGGGTGGCGTGAACCTGCTCAAGCCGATGCCGTCGCTGCGCGAGCTCAGCGCCGTCGTCAACGATCTTCCTGTGGCGTATACCGTTGTGGGGCCGAGCTTCTGGGGCGATGGCACATATCCGCCCAGCGACGCGGTCTACTACCCGCTCTACACCAAGTGCGCCGAGGTGGGGCTGCCGCTGTGCATCAACACGGGCCTGCCGGGGCCGCCGATTCCCGGTGAGGTGCAGAACCCGATCCACCTCGACCGGGTGTGCGTCCGCTTTCCCGAACTGAAGCTGTGCATGATCCACGGCGCGGATCCGTGGTGGGACATCGCGATCCGGCTGATGATCAAGTACGAGAACCTGCGGTTGATGACGTCTGCCTGGTCGCCCAAGCGGCTGCCGGACAGCCTGCTGCACTACATGCGCACCCGCGGCAAGAACAAGGTGATCTACGCGTCCGACTGGCCGGTGCTGCGAATGCGGCGCGTGGTGCCCGAGGCGCTCGCACTGGATCTGCCTGCAGACGTGCTGGACAACTATCTCTACAACAACGCCAACGAATTCTTCTTCGGAGAACAGGAACACTGAGGATGGACCGATACGAGCTGCGCAGGCTGGATTACAGCCTGTCCGAGGACCACCAGGCGATCCAGGAGGCGTACAAGCAGTTCTTCAAGACGCACTGTCCGATCGAAACCGTGCGCGCCGCGCAGGAATCCGGGTTCGACAAGAGTCTCTGGGAGCGGCTGTGTGCGATGGGTGCGACCACGATGGCACTGCCGGAGTCGGCAGGCGGGGACGGCGCGACGCTCGTCGATCTGACGCTGGTGGCCGAGGAGATCGGCCGATTCCTGGCGCCGGTTCCGTGGATCGACCACGTGGTTGCGGCGCGCCTGCTCGCGCGGCTGGGTGCGCTGGACTCCGATCTCGTCACCGGCAAGCAGCTGGCCGCCCTTGATCCACAGCACGAGAGCGTATCCGGGGTACGCCTGATTCCTACCGGTTCGATCGCCGACCAGATCCTGCTGCGCGACGGCGAGGACATCGTGGCGCTGACATTCGGTACGCGTCCGGTCAAGGTCGACAACATCGGCAAGCTGCCGATGGCGTGGGTGGACCCGGAGGCGGCTGACAGCAAGACCGTCGTCGCCAGCGGAGCCGAGGCGTTGGCGGAATACCAAAGGGCGCTGGATGAATGGCGGGTGCTGTCCGCGGCGGCGCTGGTCGGCCTCGTCGAGGAGACGATGACGATCGCGGTCGAGTTCGCCAAGAACCGCTACACGCTCGGGGTGCCGATCTCCACGTTGCAGGCCATCTCGCATCCGCTCGCCAACATCGCGATCACCGTTGCGGGCGGCCGCAACCTGGCGCGCCGCGCGGCCTGGTTCCTGGACAACGAACCCGACGAACGACCGGAATTGGCACCGTCGGCGTTCGTGTTCATGGCCGAGGAGGCCTCGAAGGCCGCCACCATGGCCGTGCAGGTACAGGGCGGTCTCGGCGTCAGCGCTGAGGCGGCCGCGACGGCGTATCTGGTTCGCGCCCGCGGATGGGCGTTGGCAGGCGGTGATCCCGGCGCCAGTGCGAAGTACATCGCCGAGATCGTCGCGGCGCGCGAGAGCGGGGTTGCGAACTGATGGACTTCTCACGGGTCGAGCTGTCCGACGAGGACGAAGCGTTTCTCCATGAGTCCCGCGCATACCTGCGCGAGCTTGTCACCGACGACGTTCTTCGCCGCGACCGCGAGACGGGCGACAACTTCAACGAGGACGTGCATCTGGCGCTCGGCGAAGCCGGATACCTGACGCGCGAATGGAAGCCGGAATCCGAAGGCGGATTCAGCCGGGTGCGCAAGCGCATCTGGGATCTGGAGAAGCGCAGGGCGCATGTGCCGTGGGTGACGTTCGGCACCACCGCGATGATCGCCCGCTCGGTCGAGAAGTTCGGTTCGCCGGAACTCAAGGCCGAGGTGATGCCCCGGGTCTTCAACGGCCAGGTGCGACTGTGCCTCGGCTACACCGAGCCAGAGGGCGGCTCCGACGTCGCCACCTGCAAGACCCGCGCGGTGCGAGACGGCGATTCCTGGGTCATCAACGGGTCGAAGATGTTCACCACCGGCGCCCACAACTGCCAGTACGTCTTCCTCATCACCAACACCGACCCGGATGCGCCGAAACACAAGAGCCTCACCATGTTCCTGGTGCCGCTCGACTCGCCGGGCATCGAGATCCAGGGCATCCGGACCGTCGACGGCGACCGGACGAACATCGTCTACTACAGCGACGTCCGCGTCGACGACAGGTACCGACTCGGCGAGGTGAACGACGGCTGGACGGTGGTTCGCGAGCCGCTCAATGTCGAGCACGGCGCTGTGGAAGCCGCGCCGGATGGCCTGGCGGATGTCTCGATCATGATGCACCAGGCTGGGTTCATGGCCACCGCGGCCGACAAGGCGGCCGCGAAAGTCGCGGAGGCGGGCCCGGACGGCCGCAGGCTGATCGACGACGGCTCGGTGGCATATCGCCTCGGCCGCAGCGTCGCTCGGATGGAGGCGTCGCTGTCGGCGACGAGCATCTTCGGGCGGGTGGCACTCGCGCAGACGATGCGCGACATCTCACCCGACCTGATGGACATCCTCGGCACGGCGGCGTCGTTGCCGATCGGAACCGACGGCGCCGCCGATGACGGTGCCGCCGAATACGTCTACCGCTTCGCCCCGCTGGTCGGCATCTACGGCGGAACGCTCGAGGTGTTCCGCAACATGATCGCCCAATACGTGCTCGGGCTGGGCAAGCCCAACTACTCGCCACCGGTGCAGAAGAAGGCTTCGTGACACCAGAATCGGCGCGGCGTCGCAAAGTCCTCGTGATGGGCGCGAGCGGCTTCGTCGGTTCTCACGTGACCCGCAAGCTGGTCGAGCGCGGCGACGACGTGCGGGTGTATCTACGCAAGTCGAGCCTGACGGTGGCCATCGACGATCTCGATGTCGAACGCGCCTACGGCGATCTCCGCGACGAGGACGCGTTGCGCGCGGCCATGTCCGACCGGGACGTGGTGTTCTACTGCGTGGTCGATACGCGCTTCTACCTGCGCGATCCGGCGCCGTTGTTCGAGACCAACGTCGAGAGCCTGCGCCGCGTGCTGGACGTCGCGGTCGACGCGAACCTGGACCGGTTCGTGTTCTGCAGCACCATCGGCACGATCGCCATCGCCGAAAACGGCGAATCCGTCACCGAGGACATGCCGTTCAACTGGGAGGGCGTCGGCGGTGCCTATATCGAATCCCGCCGCCAGGCCGAGGATTTGGTGTTGGACTACGCCCGAAACCGGGGACTCCCCGCCATCGCCCTGTGCGTCTCCAACCCCTACGGTCCCCTCGACTGGCAACCACATCAAGGCCTGATGGTCAAGGCGGCCGCCCTGGGAAAGATGCCGGTGTACGTCAAGGGCGTGTCCACCGAAGTCGTCGGCATCGAGGACGTGGCCGACGCGTTCCTGCTCGCCGCCGAGCGCGGCCGCATCGGCGAGCGCTACATCATCTCGGAGAGCTTCATGCCGATGCGGCAGATGCTCGAGACGGCGGCGTCTGCGGTCGGTGCCAAGCCGCCGCGGTTCGGGGTGCCGCTGGCGATGCTCTACGCCGTCGGCTGGATCGCGGGTACCGCGAGTCGGATTCTGCGGCGCGATCTTTCGATGAACGTGACAGGGTTCAAGCTCCTGCACATCATGTCGCCCGCCGACCACGGCAAGGCGACACGCGAGCTCGGGTGGGAACCCCGGCCGACCGCCGAGTCGATCAGGCGGGCGGCGCAGTTCTACGTCGAGAACGCCGAGGCGAGCCCGAGTGAGGATCGCAGCGGAGCGAGGACCGGAGCGATGGGGAGCCGAGGCATGAGCACAGAGGCATGAGCGACGTGACGCCGGCCCGGATCGGGTTGCTGGTCGACTACATCGACGACGAGGGGGGATTCGACGAGAACATCCTGCCGTCGCTGCAGCTCGTCGCCGACGAGTATGTCGAGAACGGCATCCTCGAGCGTCCGGTCGAGTTCGTGGTCCGCGCGGTGCAGGGACTTCCCAACGGGTCGTTCCGCGCCGTGCGGGACGCGTTCTTCGAACTCGTGGAACAGGATTCGCTGGTCATCTTCGGGCCGTGGGTCTCCGAGAACGGGGCCGCCTTGAGCCGGTATGTCGAGGAACTGGGTGAGGTCGCCTGCATCACGATGGCCGCCACCGAGACGATGCTCGGCGAATGGGTTTTCGGGCTTCCCGCGGGGTCGATGGAGGAGGAGCCGATCATCATGGCGACCGTGGCGGCTCTGGACGGATGCCGCAGCGTCGGAATCGCTTTCGAGGACTCCCTCATCGGCACGGAATACCTGCGCACCACAAGGGCGGCCTGTGCCGACGCGGGCCTGCGCATCACCGCGGAGGTGCCCATCCCGCAGGTGCAATCCGAAAAGGCGACGGCGATGGCAACCTTGGCGGCCGACAAGCCGGACGCCATCATGCACGTCGGGTTCGGCCTCGGCATTCCCGGCATGAACGACGCACTGCGGGAGATCGGTTGGCTGCCACCGCGCTACACCACCACGGCGTTCGAGTTCGCGTCGACCGGCCAGTGGTGGCGCGAACAGCTCGCGGGCTGGATCGGGCTGGACCAGTACGACGAGCGCAACGTGACGGGCAGGCAGTTTCTGGACCGGTTCGAAGCGCGCCACGGCCGCAGGCCGGAGTATTTCTTCCCGGTGTACTGCTACGACGTCGGCCGGCTGATGATGATCGCGCTGGCCAATGCACGCCCGCTGACGGGTGCAGGTGTCAAGCAGGCGCTCGAGAAGATCAAGATGCTGCCCGCCGCGACCGGCGCACCGGGGACGCGGCTGCGGTTCGGCAAGTTCATCCGGCACGGCTGGATGGGCAGTGAGTTCCTGGTGGCCCGCCGCGTACTGCCCGACGCCAGCGGCATCGTCCTGCACGGCACCATCGAGGGCCTGCTCGAACCACCCGCGTTGTCATGACGATCCGCGTCGTCCAATGGGCGACCGGTGCGGTCGGAACGGCACAGCTGCGTGAGGTCATTGACCGTCCCGATCTCGAACTCGTCGGGCTCCTCGTTTACAGCCCGTCGAAGGTCGGCGTCGACGCAGGCGCTCTCGTCGACCGCCCGCCGACCGGTGTGCTCGCAACGAATGACCCGTCCGAAATCCTGGGGTTGGACGCCGACGTCGTTCTGCATGCGGCCAGCAAGGCGTTCCCCGACAACACCAACACCGACGACATCGTGGCGTTGCTCGAGTCAGGGAAGAGCGTCATCACCACGACGTCGTACACCCATCTGCCGACGTTCGGCGTCGATGTCGACGAGCGCGTCAATCGCGCGTGTAGGGAGACCGGGACGCGGTTCCACGCCGCGGGGGAGCATCCGGGCTTCATGTTCGAGCGGCTGGCAACATCGCTCACCGCGCTGTCGCAGCGCGTCGACAAGATCACCGTTTCCGAATTCGTTGACTGCCGGGCGGTGACGGCGCGCGAGATGCTCATCGATCTGATGGGCATGGGTAAGCAGCCGGACGAGATCACCGTCGACTCGGCGATGTTCCGGGCCATCTCGACCCAGTACGAGCAGTCACTTGCGGCGACCGCGGATGTCCTTGGCGTGCGGTTCGACGAGATCCGCAGGACGATCCAGACGGCGACAGTGGACTACGACGTGGAGGTGTCCTGCGGCACTCTGCCAGCGGGTTCCGTTGTCGGGCAGATTCTTTCGTGGTCAGCTTACCGGGATGACATGCCGGTGCTCGTCGCTGAGGAATATTGGACGGCTGCCGACGACATCCCGGGCTGGGACGTGGCGCTCGACGGCGATTTCCTCGTTCGGGTGATCGTCGACGGGGCTCCGCCGCTGCGGGTCGAGCTCACCATCGGCAACGATCCGATCGATCTTCCCGGAGTCGCCGGTGGTCAGCTTGCGGTCGCGATGACCGCGGTCCGCGCCATTCCGTACGTGCTCGAGGCGCCGCCGGGGGTCGTCATTCCGGCGGTGTTCGGCGCATATCGATGGCCGGAAGCTACGTCGTGAGAATTGTCGCCGCCGCGGTGCCGGGGGCGCCGTAGAGCTGGGCGAAACCGACGCGCGGTACACCGGCCACCTGGCGGTCACCCGCCTCACCGCGCAGTTGCCGCACCAGCTCGTGGATCTGGCGCAGGCCCGATGCGCCGATCGGCTCGCCGTTGGCGATCAGCCCGCCGTCGGTGTTGACCGGCATCGGGCCGTGGATCTCGGTGGCGCCGTCGGCCAGCAGCTTCTCCTGCTCGCCGTGCTCGCAGAAGCCGCACTCGGCCATGTGGATGATCTCGGCACCTGCGTCGGTGTCCTGCAGCTGGATCACGTCGACGTCATCCGGTGCGACACCGGCCTTTTCGAAGGCGGCCCGTGCCGCGTAGACGGTCGGCGCCACGTCCTCCTCGACCGGCGCGAACGTCGTGTTCACCTCGTACGCGCCGTACTTGCGGGTGCGTACCTCGACGGCGCGCAGATACACCGGCTTCGACGTGTAGCGATGCGCGATGTCGGCGCGGCACATGACCACCGCGGCGGCCCCCTCGTCGGGTGCGCAGAACATGTACTGGGTGAGGGGGTAGTTGAGCATCGTCGAGTTGAGGATGTCTTCCTCGGGGATCGGCTTGCGCCGGAACGCGTTCGGGTTCAGCGCGCCGTTGCGGAAGTTCTTGGCGGCCACTTTCGCCAATGTCGCCTGCGAGATGCCGTGGTCGTGCAGGTAGCGGTTGGCCTTCATGCCGAAGAACTGCGTGGTGAGGTACTGGCCGTTCTCGGCGTACCAGCTCGGCATGCCGACCAGTGCCGGGTCTTCGGTGAAGGCGCCGCGTGGGTGCTTGTCCAGGCCGATCGCGATGCCGATCTCGTAGTCGCCGAGCCGGATGCCGTCCGCGCATGCCTTGGCGGCGCTCGCGGCGGTGGCGCATGCGTTGAAGACGTTGGTGAACGGGATGCCCGAGAGCCCGACCATGCCGACGATCGCGTCGGGGTTGGCCACCGTCCAGCTGCCGCCGGTGGCGAACTGGACGTCCTTCCACTCGACGCCCGCGTCGGCGACGGCGGCGAAGATGGCGTCGACGCCCATCTCCATGGCGGACTTGCCCTCGAACCGGCCGAACGGGTGCAGCCCCACGCCGATGATCGCTACGTCGTTCATCTGGACGATTCCTCCGTGTCGGGCAGGATGGTGTTGCAACTGTAACTCTTACAGTATCGTAGTCTGGGTGGCGCCGGTAACCGAGCACAAGGCGACGTTCTGCCGAATCTGTGAGCCGCTGTGCGGCATGATCGCGACCGTCGAGGACGGCAAACTGGTGGCCCTGCGTCCCGACAAGGACCATCCGCTTTCGTCGGGCTTCGCCTGCCAGAAGGGGATCGCGTTCACCGAGGTGCACAACGACCCCGACCGCGTGACCGCCCCGCTGCGACGCGGACCGAACGGCTTCGAAGTAGTCACCTGGGACGAGGCGCTGAACGACATCGCGACTCGGTTGACGGGGATCCTCCGCAGACACGGCTCAGGGGCGGTGGGCTGGTACATGGGCAATCCCGGCGCCTTCAGCTACGCGCACACTTTCGCCGCGTTGATGTTCATCAAGGGAGTTGGCCGCGGCGGCCATTACTTCACCGCCTCGTCGCAGGACACCAACAGCAGGCTGATCGCAAGCCAGTTGCTCTACGGCGTGCCGACGTCGGTACCGATACCCGATCTGACCCGCACCGACCTGCTGGTGATGATGGGGGCCAACCCCGTTGTCTCGCACGGAAGTTTCCTGACCGCGCCGCGGATCAAGGACCGCATGCACGACATCGTCAAGCGTGGCGGGCGCGTCGTCGTCGTGGATCCGCGCCGCACCGAGACAGCCGCGGCGTTCGAATGGCTGGGGATCGTGCCCGACGCCGATGCCTTCTTCCTGCTGTCGGTATTGCAGGTGATGTTCGCCGACGACCTCGTCGACGTTGACAAGGTGAATGGCCAAGCCGACGGGATCGAATGGCTGCGGGCGCTGTGCGCACCGTTCACCCCCGAGATGACCGCCGAGCACACCGGTATCGATGCCGACAGCGTCCGGTCCCTCGCCCACGATCTGGTGGGCACGCCGCGCGCCGCCGTCTACGGCAGGCTGGGTACCTGCGTCGGCCGGTACGGCACGCTGACCGCGTACCTCATCGACGCGGTCAACCTCGTTGCGGGAAACCTCGATGTGCCCGGCGGCTCGGTCTTCGGTCTGGCGCAGACCGTGGGCCAGCGGTGGCAGAACACGCTGATGGGCGTTGTGCTGCGGCGCTCATATCGCCGCCGGTCGCGAATCGGAGGCATCCACAACGCGATCACCTCCGAACCGGCCGCGCTGATGGCCAAGGAGATCACCACGCCGGGCGACCGCCAGATCAGGGCGATGTTCGTGTCGGCGGGCAATCCCGTGCTTTCGGTGCCCAACGGTGACGAACTCGAGTCCGCGTTCGAGTCGCTGGACCTGTCGGTGGCGCTCGACTTCTACGTCACCGAGACCACGAGCCGGTGTGACTACATTCTGCCGGTGACGACGATGTACGAACGCGACGACTTTCCGTTCACGTTCCAGGCCTTCCAGGCCACACCGTTCCGGCAGGCCACCGATGCCGTCGTCGCGCCGGCCGGTGAAGCACGCACCGAATGGGACATCGTCGATGACTTGACGCAGCGGCTGGCTCGTGACGTGCCTGCCTTCCGCTTGCTTGGCGTCGTCCGAAAAGCACTGGGCGCGTTGCGAATCAGCTTCACGCCGCGTTTCATGATCGATGCGCTCATCCGGATGTCGGAGGGCGGCGACCGGTTCGGCCTGCGCCGCGGCGGGTTGTCGCTGCGCAAGCTGACCGAGAAGCATCCGCACGGCATCGTCGTCGCACCACACATCCGCACCGGTGTCCTGCGCGACGCGGTGGCCTACCTGTCGCGTCGTATCCGGTTGGTGCATCCCGATATCGCCGCCGAGGTCGACAAGCTCACCAGGGGCGGGCATCCCGACGGCTACCCGCTGCGGATGATCGGCATGCGCGAGCCGCGCTCGGAGAACTCGTGGATGCACAACTCGCCGCTGCTGATGCGTGGTGAACGGGCGCAGCGCGCGTTGATCCACGTGGACGACGCGGCCGATCTGCAGATCTCCGACGGTGACCTGGTGCGGGTGTCGTCTCCGTACGGGGAGATCACCGTCGGCGTGACCGCCACCAAGGATCTGATGGCGGGCGTGATAGCCGTGCCGCACGGCTGGGGCCATAAGGGCACGGGGACGTGGCGGCTGGCCAATCGAGCGGGCGGCGCGAACGTCAACCGGCTGACGTCGAGTGACCCGCAGGATGTCGAGTCACTGTCGGGCATGGCGTGGCTGACCGGTGTCCCGGTGCGCGTCGAACGGGCATAGCCGCTCCGCGAAACGGAATTCCAGCAGGCCACTACTCGCACTTCTTCTGCTGGAATTCCGTTTCGCGGAGGCGGGTCTAGGCGATGGCGCCGGAGTCCTTGAGCTGTTCGATGCGGTCCCACTCCATGCCGAGCTCCATCAGCACGATCTCGGTGTGCTCGGACGCCTGTGGCGCACGCGTTGTCTCCAGTGGTTCGTGGTTGAACTGGATCGGGCCGCGGACCACCTTGAACGGAGCGCCGCCGTCGGCCGCTTCGACCTCGACGATCATGTCGTTGGCGACGGCCTGCTCGTCGGAGGCCAGCTCGATGAGGCTCTGGAATGGCGCCCACTGGCCCTTCATCGTCTTAAGGTGTTGACGCCAGTACTCGAACGGCTTGCTACGGATCGCCGCGGCGATGAGTTCGGCTGCCTCGGCGGCATTCTGGATGAGCGGCATCACATCGGAGAACCTCGGGTCGTCGGCCATCTCCGGCAACCCGAGGTGCTCGAACGCGTCCCGGATATAGCCCGTCGGGCTGACGATGCACAAATTGATCGTGCCGCCGTCGGAGGTGAGGTAGTTGCCGAGGAACGGGTTGACGGTCGGCCCAATGGAATCCGGCATCAGCGACCGCATCGTCTCGCCGGTCTCCATGCCCTGCGTCACGCTGGCGCCCGCCGCCCACCACGCCGTGCTCAACAGCGACACGTCGAGTTCGACGGCCTCGCCGGTGCGCTCGCGGTGGAACAGCGCTGCCGAGATTCCGCCCGCGATGTTCATGCCGCCGATCGAGTCCCCGAACGCCGGAATGCCTTGCGACAAGGCGCCGCCCAACTCTTCGGGTGTCAATGCGTGGCCCACGCCGCTGCGGGTCCAGAAGGCGGTACCGTCGAAGCCGCCGGTGTCGCGCTCGGCGCCCTTGTCGCCGTACGCACTGCCGCGGGCGTAGATGATGTTCGGGTTGACGGCGCGGATGTGCTCGATGTCGAACTTGTTCTTCTGTCGCTGCGCGGGCATGTAATTGGTCAGAAAGACATCGGAGGCCTTGGCGATCTCATAGAGGACCTCCTGGCCGCCCTCGGTGGAGATGTCGATGCCGACGCTGCGCTTGCCACGGTTCGGATGCTCGATCAACGGATGCCGCTCCGGGTTCAGCGCGAAACCGCCCATGTTGATGAACCCACGCTGGGTGTCGCCACGAACGGGGTGCTCGACCTTGATGACGTCGGCGCCCCAGTCGGCGAGGATGGCTCCGGCCGCGGGAACGAAGGTGAACTGCGCAACCTCGAGGACCCGCACGCCCTCCATCACCTTGATCAAATCAGCCCTCCTGGTCGCCACGCTCGTCGGTAATCAAACCCTCGGCACGATCAAGGATCGAGTCAAGGATGAAGTCGAAGTTGATGTCGTCGGCGGCGCCGATTCGGTGCCCCTTCTTCGACACCTCGGCGATCAGTGGCATGGACATCTCATCGATCAGCTTGTCCCCGTTGGCCGGCGGCCGTGCCATCTTGTCCTGCAGCCGTTGCAGCACCGCCTGGCCGCGGGTGTGCGCGGCGATCGCAGCATAGGTGTCGAATGCATCCTGCGGGCTCATCCCGGCCTGCACCAGGGCGGCGACCGGTGATTCGATCTTCTCCAGTGCGTTGCGGGCGGCGCCGCGGCTGTAGGTGCCGCGGATCAAGATGAGGTCGCAGAGAACCGGATCGTTGCGAAATGTCTGCCGCATGGTCCTGGCGTGTTTGCGCAATGACTCGCGCCAGTTCTTCGCGTCGATGGACGGATCGGTGTACTTGTATTCGCGCAGCGCCCGGTCGGCCATCGCGTCGAGCAGGTCGTCCTTCTTGCGGAAGTACCAATAGATGCTCGTGACGCCGACGCCGAGATGCTTGGCCAACATCGGCATGCTGAGGTGGTCCAACGAGACCTCTGCTGCGACTTCGAAAGCGCCGTTGACGATTTCGTCGGCGTTGATGGACCCGCGCTCGCGCCGTCGACGCGCCACGCCCGGAGCGGGCCTTGACACGGTGACTCACCCCGCCGCGGCGAATGTCACCGGAAGCGCTGTCGGAGAGCGGAAGGGCTGACCGTAGATGTGCGGGTTACCGTTGGTGACGAGCTCGATGTCGGTCAACCGATCGAGCAGGCATTCGAGCGCGACCCTGGTCTCCATCCGCGCCAGGTGCAGTCCCATGCAGGTGTGCTCGCCAGCAGCAAAAGAGATGTGCGGCACCCGTTTACGGAAGATGTCGAACTCCTCCGAGCGCTCCCACCGGTTCTCGTCGCGGTTGGCTGAGCCGATGCAGACATCGATCACCGCCCCCTCGGGCACCATGACGCCTTCCAGCTCGGTCTCTTCGCTCGCATACCGCTGGACCGTCGTCAGCGGCGTCTCGAAGCGCAGCCCTTCCTCGATGGCGGGACCGATGAGCTCACGATCGGCCTGCACCGCACGGAACTGTTCGGGGTGGGTGAGCAGGAGGAACAGCAGGTTGCCCGATGAGCGGTAGGTCGTCTCGAGGCCGGCGGGCAGCAGGAGTCGCAGGAAGGAGTAGATGGCTTCGTCGCTGAGCCTCTCGCCGTCGATCTCTGCGGAGACCAGGTCGCCGATGATGTCCTCGGTCGGATGCGACCGGCGCTTGTCGATGTGGGTGAGGAAGTAGTCCTTGAGCGCGGCGGAAGCCTCGAAGGCCCGCTTGTACTTGACGTGATAACTGATCAGGTCGACCGCGTGCTTGCGGAACGACGCCAGGTCCTCTTCTGGCAGGCCAAGCAATTTCGAGATCACCCTGGTTGGGAACTCGAGGGTGAAGTCGCGGACCAGATCTGCCTCGCCCGCATCGACGAACTCGTCGATCAACGCGTTCACCACCGGCCGGACGACCTCGGGTTCCCACCGCAGCAGCGAGCGCGACTTGAACGCCGACGACACGAGATTGCGGTGCTCCCAGTGCGTCTTGCCCTCCATCGCCAGGATGGTCGGTCCCATGAACAGGCCGATCGTGGAGTCGTAGATGTGCGAGTTGAACACCTTGCCGTCGCGGAAGACGCGGTTCACCGCGTCGAACGACACCGCGGCGTACAGGTTCTCGGGCCGGAAGTCTTCCGCGGCTTTCGTCCAGTCCATGACGCTGCCGCAGAAGACGCCGCTGGTCTCACTGCGCCTGCGCTCGAAGATCGGATAGGGGTTGCGAAGAAGGTCGGCCGCTTCATCGGCCGTGACGTCCAGCACCGGCGTATCCACGTCTGATCTCCAGCATCGTCGTACGGACTGCGATAGGTACTGTAAAGATTACAGTATAGGAGTACCGAACGGTACGTTGCGGGCGTTCCCGGTGGTAATAGGTGCTCAGGTGCCTTCGCTGAGCGCCTGCTCGCGCGCCCATCGGTAGTCGGCCTTGCCCGCCGGGCTGCGTTCGATGGCGGGGCGGAACACCACCGCCTTCGGCAGCTTGTAGCGGGCGAGGACACCGGCGGCGTGCTCGATGAGTTCCTGCGCGTCGGCCGTGGCGCCGTCGACGAGGGCAACGATCGCGACGACCTCCTGGCCCCACCGCTCGCTTGGCCGTCCGGACACCACCACGTCGGCCACCGCCGGGTGTGACAGCACAGCGCTTTCGACCTCCTCGGCGAAGATCTTCTCGCCGCCGGAGTTGATGGTCACCGAGTCGCGGCCGAGCAGTTCGATTTCGCCTCCGGCGAGATGACGTGCGCGGTCGCCCGGTATCGAGTACCGCACGCCGTCGATGACCGGAAATGTCTTGGCAGTCTTGGCCGCGTCGCCCTTGTAGCCGAGTGGGACGTATCCCCGCTGGGCGAGCCAGCCCATGCCGTCGTGGCCCGGTTCGAGGATGGAGCCGAGATCCTCGGCGGCGACGCTGGTGTCCGGCCCGGCGTTGAACTTGCCGGTCGACACCGCGCCCGGCGTGGACATGTGGCTCATCTGGATGCCGGTCTCCGAGGATCCGACGCCGTCCATGACGATCAGGCCGGGTTTGATGTCGATGAGGCGTTGTTTGGCCGTCGGGGTCAGCAGCGCCCCGCCGTTGGCGACGACCGCAAGCGACGACACATCCGCGGTACCGCGTTCGATGGCATCGGCGATGGGCCGAGCCATCGCGTCGCCGACGACCTGAACCGTCAGCACCTTCTCCCGCTCGATCGTGCGCACCACTTCGTCGGCGTCGAAATGACCCGGTGTGGAGGGAAATACGACCGTCTGCCCGGTCGTCAGCGCAGTCATGACGGCCCATTGCGCGGCGCCGTGCATGAGTGGCGGGAGGGTGAAGATCTTGGTGCCGGGATTCTCCGCAACCCGCCTGGCGATCTCCTCGTAGGAGCCGGTGACCTCACCTGTGTACATGTTCCGGCCGCCGAACGACGTCATGAAGATGTCGTGCTGACGCCACAGCACGCCCTTCGGCATCCCGGTCGTACCGCCGGTGTAGAGCACATAGAGGTCGTCGGGCGACGGCTCGACCGGCGGCGGCTGCGTCGCGCCCGAACCGACGATCGACTCGTAGTCGACGGCGCCGTGGACGAGATCGTGGCCGGAGTCGTCGGCGATCTGGATCAGCACCCGCAGCTTCGGCAGCTCGGGGAGCACCTCGTTGACACGGGGCGCGAACGTCGCGTGGTACAGCAGCGCGGTGGCACCGGAGTCCGCGAGCAGGTAGTGCAGCTCGTTCTTCACGTAGCGGTAGTTGACGTTGAACGGAGCCACCCGCGCCCGCCATGCGCCGAGCATCCCCTCGACGTACTCGGGGCCGTTGTAGGCGTAGAGGCCCAACAGGTCCTGGCCGACCTCGTGGCCGGCCAGCTCCGAGCGCTCGGTCTTGCAGCCCAGTCCGCGGGAGTGCAGGTAGGCGGCGAGGCGGTTGGACCGCTCGACGATTTGGGCGTAGGTGTAGCGGCGGTCGCCCTGGATGATGTACTCCCGGTCGCCGATCGCTCCCGCGACGGCGGCGGCGGTGGCGGGGACGGTGAACTGCGGTGAGGGGGCGGTCATCGAACCTCTCAGGGCTGGTGCGGCAACAGCTTGATCATCAGGCCGCTTGCTTCGGATAGTACGGTGCCGTCGGCGTCGGTCATCGTCGCGGTGAGGAACGCCTTGCGCCCATCGATTCTGTCGATCCGCCCGCGCGACACAAGGGCCTCGTCGATCGGGGTCACCTTCTTGTAGTCGACGTGAAGGTAGGCGGTCCGGCTGATGGGCCGGTCCGCGGCGGACACGATCATGCCGAAGTGCCAGTCGAAGAACAGCGGGATGACTCCGCCGTGGACGGCGTTGTTCCCGCCGACGTGAAAGCGGCTGAAGTGCCCGTGCATGGTCACGCCGTCGGGTCCGTACTCCGCGAGGGTCCACGGTGGCACCAGCGGATGGCCGAGGCCGGGCAGATGCGGTGCCCTGCCTGCGGGCGCGACGCCCTGCGGCGCCCGATGCACCTCGAGCTGCTCGCACAGCTCTTCTATGCGCTGCGCCCCGTCGGTCCACAGTTCGCCGTCGGGAGCGGTCGACACCGCGATGTCCTGCAGCCTGCGCATCGCCGTCATGAATCGGGCCATCTCCGGCGGCGCGTCGATGGGTTCGATCGGTGGAAAGCCGCGGGTCTCGTGGCTGGTGTCGGTCACCTCCACGCCGCCAGCAGGTCCGCGGTGCTGGTGACCGTTGCCAACAGCGAGATGGTGTTGTCGACGATCGCGTCGGCGTAGTCGGCGGGGATGCCCGCAACCGCATCGCGCGGGACGACGACGCGGTATGCGGCGTTCACCGCGTCCATGACGAGGTTGGTGATCGCGATGTTGACCGATACGCCGACGGCGACGATCGTCGTCACACCGAGGTTGCGCAGGATCACGTCGAGGTCGGTGCCGCCCATCGGGCCCACGCCATGCCATCGGTGCAGCACGACATCGGTTGGGGCAGGGCCGAATTCGGGAAGCAGGGTGGCGCCCTCACTGCCGGGACTGATGTCGACCTGCTTTCGTCCCATCATGAAGATCGGCGCATTGTGGTTCGCGCCGAGCCCGTCCGGTCGTCGCTGCACAAGGCAGTGCACGACACGCACGCCCGCGTCGCGCGCGGCGGGTAGCAGTCGTTCGATGTTGGGCAGCGCCTGCCTCTGGGCCTCCTTGGCGAGCACTGCAAGGCCCGCGTTGGGCCCGACGACGGCGCCCTGGAGTTCCTGCGTGACGATCGCCGTGTGGCCGGGCGCCGCGATCTCGCCGAGGTCGACTCTCATACCGATGCGGGCACCTCATAAAACTGCGTGGCCCACTTACGCATCGCCATATAGGGTTTCGCGTCCACCCTGGACAGCGCGGGATGCTCGACGTACTCCTGGTAGCGCCAGATGTTCAGGTCGTCCCACACGGTGCCGAGGAACTGGCGCTCGACCTTCTCGCGCACCGAGTCGGGCGGCACGTCGGAGGTGTCGCCGGGAAGCCGCGGCCACCAGACCGAATAGAACATGTCCGAGTATCCGTCCTCGACGGGGGTGCAGGCGAAGATCAGCCGGTGGTTGGACGACCCCTCGAACGCACTGATCGCGAAGCCGAGCCCGGAGAAGTGGCTGTGTATGTAGAGCGCCATCTTGTCCGGGTCGTCGCTGCGGGCGTCGGGCCAACCGGTGAGGAAACGCCATTCCTCGTCGACGGCCTCCCAGTTGAGGCACACCGGCGTCACCGTCGCACCGTGCACGTAGTGAAAGTGTGCGCTGTCGGGTCCGTTCTCCGCGACGATCTGCGGATGTACGGGCTCGTGCTCGGCGCGGCGCGAAAACTCCGGGTAGGGACGGTAATACGCATCGGGATCGGTCGGGAACTGCGGGAACTTGTGAAAGAGGTCCGGCATCTCCCACTGCGGCTCCTTTCCGTCGGGTTGGTGCCAGACGAATACGCAGCCGTACTGTTCGCGCACCGGATAGACCCGCAACTTCAGCGCCTTGTTGGGTTTGTCGGGCTGGTAAGGGATGTAGCGGTTGGTGCCGTCCGGGCCCCATCGCCAGCCGTGGAACGGGCATTCGATGCAATCGCCGACCACCTTGCCGCCGTGTCCGATGTGAGCGCCGAGGTGGCGGCAGTGTCCTGACAGCACGTGGAGTTCACCGGCCTCGTCGCGATAGGCGACCAGGTCCTCACCGAAGTACCGCAGCGGTCGCGTCTCGCCGGCCGCGAATTCGGCCGACCAGCCGACCATGAACCAGCCGGTGACCTTCCAGGTGAAAGGGACTTTCACGCGGGCCTCCTGGGTCGCCAAGCCTAGTCAACGGAAGATATTACAGTATAGTTTTCGGCAGCTTTGGGTGAAGCGGTAGCGCAAGGAGGCGTGGTGGGTTCAGCGGGTCGTTTCGATGCGATCGTCATAGGCGCTGGGTTCTCCGGGCTCTATGCCCTGCATCGGCTTCGAGAGCTCGGGCTGCGGGCGGTGGTCATCGAACGGGCCGACCAGGTCGGCGGGACGTGGTTGTTCAACAGGTATCCCGGCGCGCGCTGCGACATCGAGAGCATCGAGTACTCCTACAGCTTCTCCGACGACATTCAGCAGGAGTGGGTGTGGACGGAGACGATGCCGGCCCAGCCCGAGATCGAGGCCTACCTCAACTTCGTCGCCGACCGGCTGGACCTCCGCCGCGACATCCTGTTCAACACCAACGTCGTCTCGATGACGTTCGACGAACACGCGGCGATCTGGACGGCGAAAACCGAAGCGGGGGAGCAGTTCACCGCGCCGTACGTGGTCGCCGCCGCAGGCATCCTGTCCGCACCGCTTGAACCCGACATTCCCGGCATGGATACATTCGCAGGCACCTCGTTGTTCACCAGCCGGTGGCCCAGGCACGACGTCGACCTCACCGGCAAGCGCGTCGGTGTCATCGGCACCGGCTCGACCGGGGTACAGCTGATCCCCACGGTGGCCAAGGACGTCGAGCACCTCACCGTGTTTCAGCGTTCGCCCGCGTACACCCTGCCGTGGAAGGTCCGCGCTTTCGAGCCGGGCGAGTTGGACGAGATGAAGGCCGACTACGGCGAGATCCGAGCCGCGCAGCGAGAGCATCCGATCGGGGCAGCGCGATTGTCGGCCTTCTCGGTGATGTTCGAAATGATGGCCAACCCGCCGTTGAAGACGGCATCGCGGGAAGACCAGGTGCGAGCCGTCGAACAGAACGGCATCATGGGCGCGCTCAGCTGGGGCGACGTGTTCTTCGACATCGAGTCCAGCCAGATGGCGGCCAAGCTCTACGGGGAGGCGGTGGGACGGATCGTCAACGACCCCGACACCGCGGCGTCGTTGACGCCGACCCATCCCTTCGGATGCAAGCGCCCGATCATCGATCAGGGGTACTACGAGACCTTCAACCGTGACAACGTCACGCTCGTCGACCTCCGCAAGGGTCCGATCCGCGCGGTGACGCCGTCGGGCATCGACACCGACCAGGCGTCCTACGACCTCGATGTGATCATCTATGCCACCGGCTTCGACGCGATGACCGGAGCGCTCAGCCGCATCGACATCCGGGGCCGTGACGGGTTGTCGCTCAAGGACTTCTGGGCCGACGAAGGCCCGCTGTGTTACCTCGGGCTGGCGGTCGCGGGCTTCCCCAACCTGTTCATTGTCCAGGCCCCAGGAAGCCCGGCGCCCGCAAGCAATTTCGTTGCCGCACTGGAACAGCACGTGGAGTGGATCGCCGACTGCATCACCTATCTGCGCGCCAACGACTATCAGACCATCGAGGCACTGCCCGAGGCGCAGCAAGACTGGATCGAGCACATCACGTCCCTCGTCGCGCCGACGGTGCTCGTCCACCCGTCCTGCAACTCCTGGTACAACGGCGGAAACGTCCCCGGCAAGCAACGGATGTACATGGGCTACACCGGCGGAATTCCGGAGTATCGCCGACGGTGCGACGAGGTCGCCGAGGCCGGCTACACAGGGTTCAAGCTCGCGTGATGAAGACCTCGGAGCGGGCCTATCGCATTGGCCGGGACTTCGCCGGTGTGCTGCCGCGAGCACACGCCGCGCTGAGAAGCTCCGGAGACTGGAAGCCGTTGTCGCCGATCGGTGCACGCCAGCTCGGCGAGGTGATGCTCGACGAACTGGCACTGTCGGGGATGACGCTCACCGCGCCGCCGCCCAAGCTGGAGCGCTCGCTGGAATCGTGTGAGGCCGCGGCCGAGGAGCTCTCCGCGCTGGGTGTCGAGCGGGCGCATACCACCCCAGAACCGTTGAAGGTGAAGTCAATTCGCCGTCGCAGGCTTGGGCGGCTGGTCTACGAGAAGCTGAAGTTCGAACACGAACCGGTGCTGCCGCACTCGCTTGCCGTAGCCGGTCTCGGCGGCCCCGCAACCGCGGTCGCGCACCTGTGCCGAACCGGCGACGACCGCAGGCCGTGGCTGGTGTGGGTGCACGGTGCCGGTCAGGGTCAACCGATCGACTTGCTGTTCTCTCGGGCCCGGCGCATCCGGGATGACCTCGGTTTCAACATCGCCCTGCCGATCCAGCCTGGTCACGGCTCGCGGCGCACCGCGTGGCCGCCGTATCCGAACATGGACCCGCTGACCAATGTCGCGGGGATGATGCGCGTCGTTTCGGAGGTCCGAGCCCTCGTGCGGTGGCTGCGGCCGCAGTCGACCGTGATGGCGGTGTCAGGCGTGTCGATGGGAAGCCCAGTGGCAGCACTGGTTTCGCACTTCGAGGATGTCGATGGCGTCGCGGTGTACACGCCGATCCTCGGATTGAACGCGATGATCTCTCAACATCTCGGTCGATGGGGACCGTCGGTGAACGACACCATCGACCTACTGGGTTCGCAGACGGTGGCGGCCATCGCATCCGCGGTCGACCACACCGCCGTCGAACCGACCGCGCCTCCGCATGGACGGCTCATCGTCGGCGCGTGGCACGACCGGATGGCGATGCGCGAGCCCGCCCAAGCCTTACACGAACGGTGGGGAGGAGAGCTGTTCTGGCACAAAGGAAGCCACGTCGGCCATCTCTTCGCCGGAGGAGTCCAGGATGCCTCGGAGCGGTTCCTCGCGTCGCTACCGGTGGGGTCGTGACGACCACCACGGCCGCGGTTCCGTCAGGTGTCGATGGTCTTACTGCGGAGTGGCTGTCCGAGGCCCTTGGGGCGAGGGTTACCGCAGTCCGGGCGGAGCGGATCGCACAGGACAGCGGGTTCTCCTCTCTGCTCTATCGACTTCATCTGACTGGCGACGGCGTTCCGTCGACGATGGTCGCCAAGCTGCCTGCCGAATCGGAGGCGCGTGGTGCGATGGAGATGCTGGGCGGCTACCGCAGGGAGCTCGCCTTCTACCGAGAGGTGGCGGAGCGTGCGCCGATGGAGACGCCCCACGTCTACATCGCCAGCATGGTCGACGGCACCGCTGACTTCGTCTTGCTGCTGGAGGATCTGCAGCACTGGGACAACGCGGATCACCTGGCCGGCCTGTCCATGAACCGGGCACGGGTCTGCATTGACGCGTTGGCGGGGCTGCACGCGTGGTCGACCCGTGAGGCCAACGCGGCTGCACTCGAGAGTTTTCCGAGCATCGACACCCCCATCGCCCGGGATCTGCTTGTGCCTGCGTTCGGGCCGGGATGGCAGATTTATCGCGAGAACTCCTCGGCGCCGGTGTATTCGGCTGTTGCCACCTTCGCCGGGCGATTCGCCGAACACGCCGGTGAAGCGCTTGAAGCACTGACCGAGCGGTCGATGCTGCTGCACGGCGACATCAGGGCGGACAACCTGTTCTTCGAGGGCGATCGGCTCAAGGTCGTGGACTTTCAGTTCGCGTCGCGCGGCGCGGGCGCGGCGGACGTCGCCTACCTGGTCAGCCAGGGGTTGCCGACAGAGGTCCGCCGCGGCCACGACGAGGCGCTCGTCCGCGAGTACCTCGAACGCCTGGCCGAGTGCGGCGTCAACGACTACCCCTTCGACGAGGCGTGGCGGCATTACCGCTACGCCGTCACCTATCTGATGGTGCTGCCGGTCATCACGCTCATCGGTTGGGACGCGCTTCCGGAACGATCCCGTGCGCTCTGTCTGACACTGACCGACCGGGCGGTGGCCACCATCGACGAGATCGACGCACTGGAGGTGTTCGCGTGACCAGGACCGCTCGCGAAGTGGTTGAGCTCTACAACCTCGTGGTCTGGAACGAGCGGAACTTCGAACTCGCAGATGAACTGATGGGCGAGAACGTCATTCGGCACGAAGTGGGCGAGGCCACCACGTTGACCCACGAGCAGGCTGTGCGGCGGATCGTCGATCACTGGGACATGTTCAGCACCATCCGATTCGACCTGAACCTTGTGGTGGCGGGCGACGACGGCGAGCACGTCGCGATCGTGTACCAGTCGCCGATGGAGCTCACGGACGGCACCAAGACCGACGTCGGCAGCATGGAGATCTTCCGTGTCGTCGACGGCAGAATCACTGAAGTCTGGAATTGCGGCTACAAACAGGGAGTGTGGCAGTGACTGAACGTGTGCTCGACGAGCTGGGCTATTACCTGCTGGCGGGTGCCGGAGGAGAAGGTCCCGCCTCGCTGATGGAGGAGGCCCGCCGCGGTGAGGCGATGGGTTTCGGGACAGCTTTCATCTCCGAGCGGTGGAACGTCAAGGAAGCCTCCTCGCTGGTCGGCGCCGCATGTGCGGTGACCAGCCGGATGCGGATCGCCACGGCGGCAACCAATCACAACACCCGCCACCCGCTGATCACCGGATCGTGGGCCACCACCATGCATCGTTTGTCCGGCGGCCGTTTCACGCTGGGCATCGGCCGCGGGGTCGCGGCGATGTATGCGGCGTTCGGTGTCCCGGCGGTGACGACCGCGCAGATGGAGGATTTCGCACAGGTCATGCGCCGGCTCTGGAACGGCGAAGTGATCTTCAACCACGACGGGCCGATGGGGAAGTACCAGGTGCTGTTCCTCGACCCGGATTTCAGGGAAGACATCAGGCTCGCGCTGGTGGCCTTCGGGCCCAAGACCCTCGCGCTGGGCGGGCGCGCGTTCGACGACGTCATTCTGCACACCTACTTCACGCCGGAAACCCTGCAGCGAAGCGTGAAGACGGTCAAGGACGCCGCCGAGAAGGCGGGCCGCGACCCCGACAGTGTCCGCGTCTGGTCGTGCTTTGCCACCGTCGGCGATCACCTGCCCGAAGAGCTACGGCTGAAGAAGACGGTCGCCCGGTTGGCCACCTACCTGCAGGGTTACGGCGACCTGCTGGTGTCCACCAACGGCTGGGATCCCTCGGTGCTGCAACGCTTCCGGGAGGATTCCGTCGTCACCTCGATACCCGGCGGCATCGACCACAAGGCCACCGCCGAGCAGATCGAACACATCGCAACGTTGATCCCCGACGAATGGTTGGAACCCGCGGCCACCGGTTCGGCGCAGCAGTGCGTGGACCGTATCCGCAGAGAGTTCGACGACGGTGCCGATGCCCTGATCATGCACGGTGCGACCCCCGACGAGCTCGAACCGATCGTCGACGCCTACCGCGCTACGGCGTGATGACGGTGCGGCTCACCGGTTCCGCGGCGGCCTGCCTGCTGTAGATGCCGCGCTGCAGCGCCGACAGCAGCGCATCGCGGGTCTCCTCCGGATGGATGAGATCGTCGAAGCCGAGGGTCCCCGCCGACCGGAAGGATGCCTCCACCTCCGCCTTGCGCAGCTTGGCCTCGATGTCCTCGGTGGCGTTCGAGGCACGGCTGAGCGCGGCCGCGCTCATCGCTCCCATCGTGGCGCCGGGGTAGGCGAACGTCGCGCTTTGGCTGTCGAATCCCAACAGCGACATCACCATTGAGCCGAACCCATAGGCCTTGCGCAGCGTCACGTGCAACTTGATCGTCGTGGCGGCGGTCTGTGCGGCGAACATCCGCGCGCCGCTGCGCAGCACGCCGCTCTTCTCCGACCGGCTTCCCGGCAGCATGCCGGGGTTGTCCGCCAGAAACACGATCGGGAGGTGGAACGAGTCGGCGACCGTGATGAAATGCGCTGCCTTGTCGGCGGCGTCGGCATCGATCGAGCCCGCAAGGACCTTCGGCTGGTTCGCCACAACGGCGACGGGATGACCACCGAGGTGCGCGAGCGCGCAGATGATGGCGGGCCCGAACTTCGGCTGCACCTCGAACCAGTCCTGCCGGTCGAAGACCACGTCGAGCACCGTCTTCATGTCGTAGACCCGGCGGTTGGTGCGGGGCACGATGTCGAGCAGCTCCGGCGTTGGTCGCGGCTCGCTCGCCTCGTCGGCAGCCATCGCGGACGGATACGACCATGCGCTCGACGGGAAGTACGACAGGTAGCGGCGGATGTCGTCGAGCACCGCCTCGTCATCCTCCGCGAGGTTGTGGATCACGCCGCTGGCGAGCGCGACGCCTGGCCCGCCGAGGTCCTCCTTCGAAATCTCCTCGCCCGTGGACTCTTTGACGACCGGCGGACCCGCGGTGAAGATCGCACCCTGACGGCTCATGATGGTGAAGTCGCAGACCGGGGCGACCAGAGCGCCATGGCCGGCCGACGGGCCGAGCAAGCCCGCCACGGTCGGCACCTTGCCGGAGCACCGCGCCTGCGCGAGCAGGTCGGTGGGGGTGCGGCCGTAATGCTCTCCGCTGGGCCGGAATCCGGCGCCCTCGAGAAGCATCACGAGCGGAACCTTGTCGCGCAACGCCAGCTCGGCCAGCCGGTAGCGCTTCGCGTTGCCGCCAGGACCGATGCTGCCCGCGAGCGTGGTGAAGTCCTCCGCACCGACCATCACCGGTGAGCCGTCGATCATTCCGGAGCCTGCGACGATTCCGTCGGCCGCGATGTCGCCGCCAACGAGGGTGCCGAACTCCCGGAACGTGCCCTTGTCGAGAAGGTGCTCGAGCCGCGCGCGGGCGTCGAGCTTGCCCTTGCCGCGGTGTTTGGCCAGCCGCTCGTCGCCGCCCATCGACCGCGAGCGCTGACGCCGAAGATCGAGATCTTCGAGCGTTTCCTTCCAGCCCTGCTCGTTCGTCATGCGCAATTCCCGTCGTGTCAAGGCGATCGTCGCACCGGCGTGCTCACGTTGACCATACTGAATCGCTTACTGTAGCGTCCACGTGTATGGGTGACCGCGACGGTCTCAAGGTAGACGGGGCCGTCTCGAGCCAGCTCGGGGACGTCGCCGACGCGGCCACCCGGTTGGAGCGGCGGGGCTACGACTGCTGCTGGACCGCCGAGATCAACCACGACCCGTTCCTGCCGCTGGTGCTGGCCGCCGAACACACCACGACCATCGAACTTGGCACCAGCATCGCGGTGGCGTTCGCGCGCAATCCGATGACGGTCGCCAACGTCGGGTGGGACCTGCAGGCGTACTCGGGCGGTCGTTTCATCCTGGGTCTCGGCTCACAGATCAAGCCTCACATCGAGAATCGGTTCTCCATGCCGTGGAGCAGGCCGGTGCAACGGATGCGTGAGTTCGTCGAGGCTCTGCGCGAGATCTGGTCGTGTTGGCAGACGGGTACGAGGCTCGCGTTCGAAGGCGACTTCTACACCCACAAGCTGATGACGCCGATGTTCACGCCGGAACCGCTGGCGCACGGCTTCCCGAAGGTGTTCGTGGCCGCGGTCGGCGAGGCGATGACCGAGATGTGCGGAGAGGTCGCCGACGGTCTGCTCGCGCATGCCTTCACGACGAAGCGCTACTTCGAAGAGGTGACGACGCCTGCCCTTCTGCGCGGCATGGAGCGGTCCGGGCGCAAGCGCAGCGATTTCCAGCTGTCCTGCCCGCTGTTCGTCGTGACGGGCAACGACGACGCGGAGTTGGCGACCAACGCAGTCGGCACGCGCAAGCAGATCGCCTTCTACGCCTCGACGCCCGCCTATCGCAAGGTTCTCGAACTGCACGGCTGGGGCGAGTTGCAGACCGAACTGCACCGAATGTCGAAAGAGGGGCAGTGGGACGCGATGGGTTCGCTCATCGACGACGAGATCCTCAACGAGTTCGCGGTGGTGGCGCCGCTGAGCGACGTCGCGAAGGCTGTTCGTGACCGGTGCGACGGCGTCATCGACCGTGTGTTGGTGGGCTTTCCTTCCTCGGTCGACGACGCCGCCGTCGCCGCCGTAGTGCACGAGATGAGGAGCGCAGCGTGAGTACGCCGATCATGGATGAGGCAGGCAAGGTGCTCGCCACCCCTAAGGCGTATGCCGATGAGCCGAAACTGCATGCCGCGCTGAGCCATCTGCGGGCCCATGCTCCGGTGTCGTGGGTCGAAGTCCCGTCCTACAAACCCTTCTGGGCCATCACCAAGCACGCCGACATCATGGACATCGAGCGGGCGAACCAGGTGTTCACCAACTACCCCCGGCCGGTACTCGTCACCGCCGAGGACGACGAGCGGCAGGCCGCCGTCGGCGTCCGCACGTTGATCCACATGGACGACCCGCAGCACCGCGGCGTGCGGGCCATCGGAGCCGACTGGTTTCGGCCGAAGGCCATGCGGGCGTTGAGGAATCGTGCCGACGAGCTCGCCAAGGTCTACGTCGACAAGATGGCAGCGATCGGGCCCGAGTGCGACTTCGCCCAGCAGGTCGCCGTGAATTACCCGCTGTACATGATCATGTCGCTCCTCGGCGTCCCAGAGTCGGACTTCCCGCTGATGCTGAAGCTCACCCAGGAGTTGTTCGGCAGCGACGACGACGAGTTCAAGCGCGGGGCCGACGGTGGCGACCAGATGTCGGCATTGCTGGAGATGTTCGAGTACTTCACCGCGTTGACCGCGTCGCGGCGGGAAAACCCAACGGAGGACTTGGCTTCCGCGATTGCCAACGCCAACATCGATGGCGAGCCGCTGTCCGACATCGACACCATTTCCTACTATGCGATCATCGCAGCCGCTGGACACGACACCACGAGCGCGACCATCTCCGGCGGCATGCTGGCGCTCATCGAGAATCCCGATCAGCGTCGACGCCTGACCACCGATCTCGACCTGATGCCGCTTGCGACTGAAGAGATGATCCGCTGGGTCACTCCCGTCAAGGCGTTCATGCGGACGGCCAACGAGGACGCCACTGTTCGCGGGGTGCCGATCGCGGCGGGAGAATCGGTTCTCCTGTCCTATGTTTCGGGTAACCGCGACGAGGACGTCTTCGACGACCCCTTCCGCTTCGACGTCACGCGAGATCCCAACAAGCACATCGCCTTCGGCTATGGCGTGCACTTCTGCCTCGGCGCCGCGCTGGCCCGGATGGAGGTGAGCAGCTTCTTCTCAGAGCTGCTGCCGCGACTCGAGTCCGTCGAATTGGCGGGCGACCCGCAGCACGTGGCTACGACGTTCGTCGGCGGGCTGAAACACCTGCCGATCCGATACTCGCTGCGCTGACGCGTCGACGACCGCCCCGGAGCTTCCGAGGCGGCCGTCTCGCCGGGTTGTCCGTCAGAACGGGAGTGGAATCCAGATCCCGAAGAAATAGAAACCCCATTGGTTGTAGCCGGGGTCCCACACCGGTTGCTCGTTGTAGCCGAAATAGTTGATGGGCGGCGGCGGAGGGCCCCATGCCGGCGGCAGCGGTCCATCCCACACCGGCGGCGGCGGAGCGCCCCAGCCCCATGGCGGCAAATCGTTGCCCCATGGGGCATCGCGGAACCGCCCGCGCCAGTCGTTGTCCTGTGGATTCCACGGCGGTCGCCAATCGTGGCCGCCGGGCCGGTTGAAGTCACCGGGCGGCGGGCCGCCGGGGTCGTGGAAATCGGGGGGTGGCCCGCCAGGCCGCTGATCACCTGGGGGACCACCGGGTCCACGATCGCCGGGGGGACCGCCGAGTCCCCGGTCGCCAGGGGGAGCGCCGGGCCCCTGGTCCCCGGGAGGACCGGCGGGTCCGCGTTCGCCAGGAGGGCCACCGGGAGGCCCGCCCGGCCCGCCGCCTCCGCCGGGGCACTGCACCCCCGGCGGGCATTGAGGTGCGGCGTTAGCGATGCCAGAACCGAGGCCTATGCCTGCGGCGCCGAGCGTGCAGCCGATAGCCGCTCCAGCTACAAGTTGACTGAGTTTCATTACCAGGCCTTTCCGCGTCGATAGACGCCCCAACCCAATTGCCGACGGTAGGGAGGCTTCGTAAGAGCGAGCTTTGTCGCCGCTTTGAAAGCGTTAGAAGGCCGAACAGGCTGATCGCCGTTGCCGGGAAACGGCAAGGCGATCAGCAGCGTTCACGTAGGCGTCAACAGCAACGCGGGTTCGGATTGCTCTCCGTCGCGTCGTGGCGCATCCGCCAGTAGTCCCGTTCGGGCATGACCGGCTCGCCAGGATGCATGCGGCTGCGATGCTCGACGTAGCGTCGGTAATGGTTGTCGCCCATCAATGTGCCCCAGTACCAACTGATTTGGCGGGCGATTTCGGTAGCGCGTCCCATTGCTTTTGCACCTCCCGTTCCGCCTTTGTCGGGATGAGTCCTGACGGAGCGAACAGCCGTGACGGCACAGGCTCGTCCTCGGTCAGTGGACTCCCTTGGCCGCGGATGGCCCGTAGCGCGACGATCACCCCGGCCACGAACACGACGACGACCAATGCCGCGAACAGGATCGACAGCGAACCCTGAATGAAGGTGTTGCGCACGATCTTGTCGACGTCGGCGGGCGTCTTCGCTGTCAGGCACAGCTTGCCCGCTTCCTTGGCGGCCTGACAGATGCTGTGCTGCTTCCAATATCCGAGCTTGGGATCGGCGGAGAAGATCTTCTGCCACGACGCCGTCATCGTCACGATGAGATCCCAAAACAGCGGAAGTGCCGGTATCCAAGCCCATTTCAGCAGTCCGCGTTTGATCACGACCACGGTGACGACGGTGAGCGCGATCGCCGCCAGCAACTGATTGGCGATGCCGAACAGCGGGAACAGCGTGTTGATACCGCCGAGTGGATCGGTGACACCCATCAGCAGGATGCCGCCCCACGCTAGGACGACGATGACGCTGCAGATCCACGCGCCGACCCGCCAACTCGGATCCTTCAGCTTGCGCATCGGCCCGCCGAGGTTGCTCAGGCCGTCCGACAGCATGAAGCGCGCCACCCGGGTTCCCGCATCGACGGTGGTGAGGATGAAGAGCGCCTCGAACATGATCGCGAAGTGGTACCAGAACGCTTTCAGACCTGTGCCGCCGAACACTCGATGCAGCACCTCACTCATGCCGATCGCCAGCGTGGGTGCACCGCCGGTGCGCGACACGATGGACTCCTCGCCGACGTCCTCAGCGGCCTGAGTGATCTGTTCGGGCGTGATGGGCGGCCCGGACAGCCCGAGGCCGTTGACGTATTCGGCGGCCGTCTGCGCGGTCGTTCCGGTCTGCGCCGTGGGCGCGTTGAGCGTGAAGTACAGATGCTGGTTCAGGATCGCCGCGGTGATCAGTGCCATGATGCCGACGAACGACTCGGTGACCATGCCGCCGTAGCCGATCAGCCGCATCTGGCTTTCCTTCTCGAGCAGCTTGGGGGTGGTGCCCGAGGAGATGAGTGCGTGGAAGCCGGAGAGTGCGCCGCAGGCGATGGTGATGAAAAGGAAAGGGAACAACGAGCCGGCGAAAACGGGTCCGGTGCCCTTGCTGGCGAATTGGGAGATCGCCGGTGCCTCCATGATCGGGCGGGCCAATAGGATGCCGAGCGCCAGCAAGGCGATGGTGCCGACCTTCATGAACGTCGACAGGTAGTCGCGCGGGGCGAGCAGCAACCACACGGGCAACACCGACGCGGCGAAGCCGTAGATGATGATGCACCACGACAACGCCACCTTCGATAGCGTGAACCAGTCAGCGCCCCATGAGGTTTCGGCCACCCACCCGCCCGATACCACGGCGAGCAGCAGCAGGACGACGCCGATCAGCGAGACCTCGGACACGCGGCCGGGCCGCAGGAACCTGAGGTACAGACCCATGAAGATGGCGATCGGGATGGTCATCGCGATCGAGAACACGCCCCACGGGCTCTCCGCGAGCGCGCCCACCACCACCAGTGCAAGCACCGCGAGCAGGATCACCATGATGACGAGCACGCCGACGATCGCCGCCGCGCCGCCGATCGCCCCGAGTTCGTCGCGGGCCATCTGGCCGAGCGAGCGCCCGCGCCGCCTTGTGGAGATCGACAAGACCAGATAGTCCTGCACGCAACCGGCGAACACCGCGCCGATGATGATCCAGATGGTTCCTGGCAGGTATCCCATCTGCATGGCCAGCACCGGGCCAACCAGCGGACCGGCGCCCGCGATCGCCGCGAAGTGGTGTCCGAACAGCACCCGCCGGTCGGTCGGCATGTAATCCGTGGCGTTCTCGAAAAGCTCTGCGGGGGTGGCGCTGTCGTCACGCGGTCGGACGATCTTCATCTCGATGAGCCGGGCGTAGAACCGGAACCCGATGACATAGGTGCAGATCGCTGCGATGACGAACCACACCGCGTTGACGGTCTCTCCGCGGAAGAAGGCGATGACGGCCCACGCGATCGCGCCGAGGATCGCGATGATCCCGAAGATGATCTTGTGGCGGGTGGTTATCGGCGATCGATCGATGATGGCGACCGGTGGTAGATCCTTCTCGGTACGGATGTAGGTGATATCGCCGTCGGTTTCCTCGAAGCGATCCGTCGACGCGGCGGTAGGTGAAGCCACAGTGCCCTCCCTCGATCACGGTGGAGTCTCTCGTGTCTCAGGTGATCCTTTCAAAGGCAGTGCCGAGGCTGAAGAGGATTGCCGAAGATGGCCGAATTCGCGCTATTCGCGCTCGTAGAACGCCCGGACCGTGTCGATGGTGTCGGCCTCGGCGGGGCTCTTGTCGTCCCGGTAGCGCAGCACACGGGCGAATCGAAGGGCCATTCCGCCGGGGTAGCGCGACGATGTCTGCACGCCGTCGAACGCGATCTCCACGACCTGTTCGGGGCGCACCTTGACCACCCAACCGTCGGTCGGGCCGTCTGCCAGTTGGCTGAACCGGGCGGTCTGCCAGTCCAGCATGGCGTCCGTCATGCCCTTGAACGTCTTGCCCAGCATGACGAACGCGCCTGTCGCGGGATCGCGGGCGCCGAGGTGGATGTTCGACAGCTTGCCTGTCCGACGGCCGGACCCCCACTCGACGGCGAGCACGACGAGATCGAGCGTGTGCACCGGCTTCACCTTCAGCCAGCCCGCACCGCGGCGGCCCGCTTCATACGGTGCTGCCAATGATTTGGCCATCACACCCTCATGCCCCGCATCCAGCGTGACATCCAGAAACCGTTGCGCCGCTGCGACATCGGAGGCCAGCAAGCGGTCGACCCGCTGACTGGACGGCACGATCGCGTCGAGGGCCGACAGCCGGTCGCCGGTGGGCTCGTCGAGCAGGTCGACGCCGTCGAGGTGCAGGATGTCGAAGAAGAACACGGACAGCGGCTGGGTGGCGCGGGCGGCTGCGATGTCGACGCTCCGGTCCTTGGCGCCCCGGCCTCCGCCTCGTCCGAACCGCGATGCGGTGATCTGGAATCGGTGCGGGCGCCCGTCGGGACGCAGCGCGATCGCCTCGCCGTCGGCGATCAGATCCGTCACCGGCAGGGCAAGCGTCGCTTCGACGACCTCGGGCAGCCGCGCGGTGACGTCGTCGAGGCTGCGCGTGTAGATCGACACATCGCCGCCCGCGCGGTGGATCTGGACCCGCGCCCCGTCGAGCTTGGCCTCGAAGACAGCCTCGCCGCCGAGTCGCTCGAGGGCTTCGCCGACGCCGGTCGCGGTCTGGGCCAGCATCGGCCCGACCGGCTGACCGACCTGCAGCGTGAACTCCGACAGCGCCGCCTCTCCGTCGGTCAGGGCTGCCGCCGCGACGGCGGGCAGGTCGCCGCCGAGCATCGCCGCCCTGCGGACGGTTGTGGCGGGTACGCCCGCGGCCTTGGCGACGGCGTCGGCCATCACCCCGGCCAACGCGCCCTGTCGCAACTCGCCGCCGAGCAGCCTGCGCAGGAAGGTCTGTTCGACGTCTGTCGCCGCGGTGAAGAGGTCCGCGACCAGACCCGCCCTGCGGGCTTGCGAGCCCTTGCCCGCGACCTCGCCGATGTCGGTGAACGCTGCGTCGACGGCGGTGACCGTCAGCGTCGGCTCCTGCGCGGGCTCCGGAAGCGACCGCAACGCCGCCCATCCGACGCCGATCTGGCGCTGCGGCAGGTCGCCCGACAACCACGACACGACGACGGAGACCAGCCTGGCGTCACCGCTTTCACCGGCACCGGCCAGCAGTTCGGCGATCCGCGCGATCTTGGCCAGCCGCGCCGAGGAGGCGCCGACCTCGGCCGATGCGGTGGCGACGTCGATCAGCTGCACATGTTCACCCTGGCAGAAGGGTCAGACATCTCCCAGCAGGCCGGTGAGGACAGCGACCTCGGCGTGAAGTGCGGCCGCCCGCTCGGCGTGACCGGCCGCGCTGAACTGATCCGCGGCACTGCGTCGCTCGTCGATCTCGGACTGCACGAGGTCGCGGATCTGCTCATCCGACAGCTCCCGACGTGCGACCTCGGTGGCGCCGAGGCCCGCGACGGCGCCCGCGATCTCCCCGTTCGTCCGCCCCAGGACCTGGACGGTGTCGGCGGGTGTCTCGGCGTTGTCGATCGCGCTGAGCACAGAGCGCAGCGCGGTGGCACGCGTCGGGTCACGCTTCTTGCGCGCGGCAAGAAGCGATGCGCGTAGAAGCGTGCGCCACGTCTCGGCGGGCTGGGTGGACACGGGTCGCCAAAGTACGCGCGAGCGTGCGCGTTTGCACTTGATTTTCCGCGGCGTGTCGATGTGCAGACCCGCACCCTCGCGGGGGTGACGTGACGCTCGCGGGTGACGACGGACTACTTGACGGCGAAGTCGACGGAGTGCCAGCCCGTGGCGCCGTCGGGGACCGGGTCGGCCCACTGCTCGGTCTGCGTGGCGCCGGTGTTGTCGGTGGCCCGCACGGTGATCGTGTGCGAGCCAGACGCTTCGGCCTGCCACGGAAAGCTCCACAACCGCCAGGCGTCGTTGGAGTAGCCCGCACCCAGCTGCGCCTGCTGCCACGGTCCGTCGTCAATGCGGACCTCGACGGCCTTCACGCCGCGGTTCTGAGCCCAGGCCACCCCGCCGAAGGTCGTCGGCCCGCGGGCGAGGTCCTCGCCGTTGCGGGGCACGTCGATGCGGGACTCGGTCTTGATCGGCCCGCGCGGCGACCAGCCGAGCCGCGTCCAGTAGGCCTCGGCCTTGTCGAACCGCGTCAGTTCGAGGTCCACGACCCACTTAGTGGCCGACACATACCCGTACAGGCCCGGCACGACGAGGCGTGCGGGGTAGCCGTGGTCGGTGGGCAGCGGCTTGCCGTTCATCCCGATGGCCAGCAGCGCGTCCCGGCTGTCGGTGAGCGCCTCGACGGGAGTCCCCGCAGTGAACCCGTCGCTCGATTTGGACAGCACCATGTCGGCGTCGGCGTGAACACCCGCGTCGGCCAGCAGGTCGCGGACCCGGTAGCCGGTCCAGCTCGCGTTCGAGATGAGGTTCCCGCCAACGGGATTGGAAACGCAGGTCAGGGTCACCACCTTCTCGACGACCTCGAACCGGTCCAAATCCGCGAATTGATAGGTGATCTCGCGGTCGACCATGCCGTGAATACGCAGCTGCCAGTCGGAACGGCTCAGCTGCGGCACGCTCAACGCGGTGTCGATGCGGTAGAAGTCGTCATTGCTGGTGACGAATGAGGGCAGCGCAATACCTTTGGGCTGCACCGTCGGTGGAATCGGCGGCGCACCGATGTCCACCGCGGGCAACGCGAACGCGTTGCGGTCACCGGCCACCGACGTCCTCGCGCGCGACAGCACGACGCCGACCACCCCGGTGAGTGCGCCCGCGGTGAGTAGTCCCAACGTCACGAGGGACAGCCGCCTGCCGTGATCGGGTTCGTCGGATTCGTCGGGCTCGGCCGACTCGGCGGGCCCGTCACTGAACCGTTCGGAGGTCAGCACGCGCAGCACTACGACGCCGCACACCGTTCCGACGACGGTGGGGACGATGTCCAACGGCAGTTCCCCGCCGCGGGCCAGTACCGCCGCGCATCCGGCCACCCCGGCGAGGATGATCGCCGCGCTGCCGATCGGGACGCGCGGCCTCTCCAGCGAGCCGGTGACGGCGGCGATGACGGCGATCACCGCCAACACGAGCACCGTCAGCACGAGCTTGTCGGCCGTGCCGAACGTGGTGATCGCCCATTCCTTCACCGGGCCGGGGGTGGAGTCGATGACGGTCGACCCGATCGCGGTGCGGGAATCGGACCGCGGGCCGACGAACGCGGCGAGCAACTGGGTGACGCCGAGCGCGACCGCGGCTGCGGCGATGCCTACCGTTGCCCGTATCCCGCTCGACGCCATGCTGGCCAAGCTACCGATCCGCCCACCCGAAAGCCTTACCGAAAAGTGACGTCAGCTAGGTTGCTTTACGAATCGAGCACTTTTTGGAAAGGGAGCCAGATGGAAATCGCGGGGAAGAAGGCCGTCATCGTCGGCGGGGCGTCCGGGTTCGGCAAGGCAACCGCCGAGGCGCTGGCCAAGCGTGGCGCCAGTGTGGCCATCCTGGACAGGCCGCAGTCGAAGGGCAAGGAAGTCGCCGATGCCATCGGCGGAACCTTCCACGAGGTCGACGTCACCGATTTCGAGGGCACCGAGAAGGTGCTGCAGCAGGCCATCGACGATCTCGGCGGGCTGCACATCGCCATCACCACCGCGGGTGGTGGCGCCGCCGAGCGCACCATCAAGAAGGACGGGCCGCACAGCCTGGACACGTTCCGCAAGTGCACCGACCTGAACCTGATCGGCACCTTCAACATCAGCCGCCTTGCGGCGTGGCAGATGAGCAAGAACGATCCCGTGGACGATGAGGCCGAGGAACGCGGAGTCATCATCAACACCGCTTCGATCGCGGCGTTCGAGGGCCAGATCGGCCAGGTCGCCTACACCGCGTCGAAGGCGGCCATCGCGGGAATGTGCCTGACGATGGCGCGCGACCTCGGCAGCCTCGGCATTCGGGTGCTGGCCATCGCGCCGAGCCTGTTCGCCACGGGCCTGACAGAGGGCATCCCCGACGAGTTCGCCAAGGTACTGACCAAGGACGCCGCGTTCCCGAAGCGGTTGGGCAAGCCGGAGGAGTACGCGAAGCTTGCCGTCGCGATCATCGAGAACGCGATGCTCAACGGCCAGTGCCTGCGCCTGGACGCGGGCCAGCGCTTCGCCCCCAAGTAGTAGCGATTTCGGCGTGATAAGTGTCGCTGAGCGATAGAAATCACGCCGAAATCGCATAGGGTGACCGGGTGGCGACCATCGCCGACCATGTCATCTCCGCGCTCGCGCTCAGCGGTGTCCACCGTGTCTACGGGCTGCCGGGTGACAGCCTCAACGGCTTCACCGACGCGATCCGGCGTGCACCCGAAATGTCTTGGGAGCACGTGCGTCACGAGGAGACAGCCGCGTTCGCCGCGGCCGCCGACGCCGCGCTGACCGGACAGCTCGCGGTCTGCGCGGGCAGCTGTGGCCCCGGCAACCTGCATCTGATCAACGGCCTCTTCGATGCGCAGCGCAGCCGCGTGCCCGTGCTAGCGATCGCGGCCCACATCCCGCGATCGGAGATCGGCTCCGAGTACTTCCAGGAGACCCACCCGCAGGACCTGTTCCGGGAGTGCAGTGTCTACTGCGAATTGGTCAGCACTGCGGAGATGACACCGCGCATCCTCGAGATGGCGATGCGTGCGGCCGTCGAAGAGCGTGGCGTCGCCGTGGTGGTGATCCCCGGCGAGGTCTTCCTGCAGCGCGCCGGCGAATCCGCCTGGACGAGCAGGCCGGTCGTCGCTGCCCGGTCTGTGGTGCGTCCCGACGACGAGTCGGTGCAGCGGGCGGCGGCGATCCTCAACGACGCCGGCGCGGTCACCATTCTCGCGGGCGCCGGTACCGAAGGAAGCCATGACGCGGTGATGGCCGCCGCCGCCACCTTGAACGCGCCGATCGTGCATGCGTTGCGCGGCAAGGAGTTCATCGAATACGACAACCCGTTCGACGTCGGAATGACGGGCTTGCTCGGTTTCTCGTCCGGCTACAAGGCCATCAAGGAAGCCGATGCTCTGCTGATGCTGGGCACCGACTTTCCCTATCAGCAGTTCTACCCCGACAACGCGAAGGTCGTTCAGGTCGATATCCGCGGCCGAAACCTGGGCCGCCGCACGCCGATCGAACTGGGTCTGGTCGGCAGCGTGCGCGACACACTTGCCGCGCTGCAGCCGTCGCTGCGACAGAAGCAACAACGCGATCATCTCGACCGCTCGCTCGATCACTACCGCAAGACCCGCAAGCGGCTCGACGAGTTGGCGGTCAACGACCGCGACCGCACCCCGATCCGTCCCGAATACGTTGCCGGGCTTGTGAATCGGCTGGCCGCCGACGACGCGGTGTTCACGGTCGATGTCGGATCTCCCGTGGTGTGGGCCGCTCGCTATGTGGCCATGAACGGCAGGCGCAGGCTCGTCGGATCGTTCAACCACGGCACGATGGCCTGTGCGCTGCCCCACGCGATCGGCGCCCAGACCACCTTCCGCGACCGTCAGGTGGTCGCGCTGGCCGGTGACGGCGGCCTGACGATGCTCTTCGGCGAGCTGGTCACGTTGACCCAGAATCGGTTGCCGGTCAAGGTGATCGTCTTCAACAACTCGTCGCTGAATTTCGTCGAACTCGAGATGAAGGCGGCCGGCATCGTCAACTTCGGTACCGACCTGCACAACCCCAACTTCGCCGATGTCGCACAGGCGATGGGCATCTTCGGCCGCCGCGTCGAGCAGCCCGCCGATTTGGAGCAGGCCGTCGTCGACGCTTTCGCCTACGACGGCCCCGCCGTCGTCGACGTCGTGACCGCCCGCCAGGAGCTGTCGATTCCCCCCGCGATCACCGCCGAACAGGCCAAAGGTTTCTCGCTCTATGCCATCCGGACGATCCTCGCCGGGCGTGGCGACGAGCTGCTCGACCTCGTCACCACCAACGTCGCCCGCCGGCTATTGGACTGAGAGCAACTCGCAGCGCATTTTTCGAGTCATTTTTGATCTTGGCCGCTAATGTTTGCCCATGCAAATTCGACTCTGGTCGGCGATGGCTGTCGCCCTGTTCCTGGCGGCCTGTGGCGGGCCCACGCCCACGGTGCCTGACAAGAAAACCGAGTCCAAGCCCGACACCAGCGAGATCGAGATCGTCGGTGACGCCTCGGATCCGGTGAACAAGATGGCCATCGAGGCGATCGCCGACCTTCAGCAGTACTGGTCGGAGCAATATCCGAACGTCTACGACGGCGACTACGAACCTGTCGCGGGCGGCTTCTTTGCTGTAATCCCGTCGTCGGGCGAGGTTCCGCCCTGCGCGACCGATGCCGCCGACGTCGCGGGCAACGCGTTCTACTGCTCGACGGAGGACGTCGTCGCATGGGACGCCGAGAACCTGCTTCCCGAACTGAGGGACAAGTACGGCGATTTCGTCATTCCGGTGGTGCTCGCGCACGAGTGGGGTCACGCCGTACAGGCGCGCTCCAATTTCACGGCGCGCACCGTCACCAAGGAACTGCAGGCTGACTGCTTCGCTGGCGCATGGTCCAAGCATGCGCAGGACGACGGGGTGTTCGACGTGAAGAGTGGCGATCTGGACGCCGCGCTCGCGGGCATCCTCGATCTTCGCGACACCCCCGGTACGTCCAACATCGACCCGAACGCCCACGGGAGCGGGTTCGACCGGGTCGGTGCCTTCCAGGACGGCTACGACAACGGGCTTGCCAGGTGCAAGGACTACCGCGACGACGAGCCGATGGTGCTCGAGCTGCCGTTCAACGACGCCCGGGACGAGGCCGCAGGCGGCGACGCGCCCTACGACTCGATCGTCAACGGCGTGCCCTACGACCTGGAGGACTACTGGACCCACGTCTACCCAGAGCTGACCGAGGGCCAGGCCTGGCCGCCGGTGGCCGGGCTCGAGGCGTTCAGCCCGGACAATCCGCCGATGTGCGGCGACCAGTCCGCCGAGGGTTTCGCGCTGTTCTATTGTGTGCCAGATGATTACGTCGGATGGGACAACGTCGGCGCGATGCCGGAGGTGTACCGGCAGGGCGGCGACTATGCCGTCGCGACTCTGCTGGCCACCCAGTACGGACTGGCGGCGTTGACGCGCCTTGGTGACGAGTCCGACGAGAAGACGTCGACTCTGAGGGGCGACTGCCTCGCGGGCGGATATACCGCGAGCGTCATCATCTACAACCGCCCGGACACCAGCACTTATCACATATCGCCGGGTGACCTCGACGAAGGCATCAAGGCACTGCTGGTGTTCCGCGGCGAGGGCGACACCGAGCGCCAGGGCGCCGGCTTCGAGCGGGTCCGTGCCTTCCGTGAGGGCGTCATGGACGGTGCCGAGGCTTGCCTCGACTATCAGTCCTGACACGATGTCCGCATGCCCGATGACGCGTATGTGCTCCCGACACTGAGCGAGGCCGACCAAGCCGCCCTGCAGGTTTGGGTGCGGCAGCAGGGTCTCGGCTCGACCGTCACCGACGTCGAGCCGCTGACCGGCGGCACCCAGAACATCGTGGTGCGGGTGCACGTCGACGGGCGTCCGATGGTGCTGCGGCGGCCGCCCCTCCATCCACGGCCGACCAGTGACAAGACGATGCTGCGTGAGATCGCGGCGCTGCGCACGCTTGCGGGCACGGATGTCCCGCATCCGGCTTTCATCGCCGGCTGCGAAGACCTCGACGTGCTCGGGGTGGTGTTCTACCTGATGGAGGAGATCGACGGCTTCAACCCGGGCAGTGACATGTCCGACGCGTATGTGCGCGACGCGGGGATGCGGCACGACGTGGGTCTGTCCTATGCCGCAAGCCTCGCAAAGCTGGGCAACGTCGCGTGGGAGGGCAAGCCGCTCGCGGAGCTCAAGCGGCCGGGATCCTTTCTGGAGCGCCAGGTTCCGCAGTTTCTGCGGCTGCTCGAAAGCTACCGGCACGACCACTACGATCCCGAGTCGCTTGCGGTGACCGACCTCGCGGATTGGCTGCAGACCAACCGTCCGCCTGACGGTGAGCCGGGCATCCTGCATGGCGACCCGCATCTGAGCAATGTCCTGCTCCGCCGCGACAGACCGGAGCTGGCCGCATTCGTCGACTGGGAGATGTGCACCATCGGCGACCCGCTGCTCGATCTCGGGTGGATGTTGATCACGTGGCCACTGCACACCAGCACGGTCACCGCAGGGGCCGTCCTGGCCGCGCTCGGTGGGTTGGCGACCCGACGAGAGTTGCTCGAGGCCTACTGGGCCGCAGGTGGCCGCGAGACATCGCGGCTGGATTGGTATATGGCGATGGCCTGCTTCAAGCTCGGCGTGGTCATCGAGGGCACCTGGTCGCGCTACCTGATGGGAAAGGCGAGCCGAGACGCGGGCGAGGCGCTGCATTTCAACGCGCAGAACCTGATCGACATGGGGACCCGGGTCGCCAAGGGCGACAGCCCCTTTGATTTGGGCTAGCTGTAAGCGTCTATTCCGAGTTTGACGGCCAGTGCCACACCGGCGGCGCTGATCAATACCTTGAGTGGGCCTGGCGGCGCGTGGCGGACGATCACGGGACCCAGCCTGGACCCGACCAGACAGCCCAGCCCGAGCGCGACGACAGCGGGCCAGTGCACCGGGGCGAAAAGCGAAAAAATCAGGGCGGCAACGGTGTTCGCGACACCGAGGATGACGTTCTTGGAGGCGTTTGCATGGGCCAGCGTCGCGTGGCCGGCACGCAACAGAAGTGCGAGCAACAGCACGCCGGCCGCCGCACCGAAATAACCGCCGTAGATGCAGATCAGGAAGATCGCGGCCGACTCGAGCAGGACGATGGCGGTCTGCCGCCGGCGACTTGTCGCTCTCGCCGTCCGGCTGCCGCCACGGGGAATGACGATAGCGACCGATGCACCCCCGAGCAGGATCGGCACCATCTTCTCGAAGCCGTCCGCCGGTGTGGACAGCAGCAGCGCGGCCCCTATCGCGCCCGCGACCGAAGCGACCGGGAGGATCCGCTTGAGCCACGGTCCTTGGCCGGCCAGTTCCGGCCGTGAGCCCAACACCGAGCCGATGCCGTTGAACACCAGTGCCACGGTGTTGGTCACGTTGGCGGTCACCGGTGGGAGCCCCACCAGGAGCAGCGCCGGGTAAGTGGCGATCGACGCCAATCCGGCGATGCTGCCGGTCAGCCCGCCGGCTACACCCGCCGTCGCGAGGAAGGCCGCGTCCCACCAAGTCATTGACCGCAATGGTGCCTCGCCCGTCGTTCCCGGGTCTGCATCGGGTCGAAACCGGTGTGAAAATACCTCTGAAACATATTTTCGGCCGCCGCCGCAGGCATCGCCATGGCGTCCTCATTGATACGGCGGCTGGTGCGTTAGTTCACAGCGGCCTACCGATACCGCGTGTCGCCACCTGCAGCCCAGCACCAGCGACCACAACGGTCGGCCGATCACCCTGGAGTCGGCTCACATCCAGCTCGACGGTCGGATCGAATTCGCCAGGTCGACCAGGGTGTAGCGATGGCGCCGCCGCGGCGAACGTCGCGCGAGTTCCCGAAGCGCTTCCTCGATGCCCGTGCGCAAGCCGTCTTCGTCGAACCCCTGCCCGAGGATCGAGTCGGTGGCAGCGGGCGTCGCGCCGGATCGAAGCCAGTCGAGCGCAGTGCCCAGCACGATCGCACGCACCTGCAGGGCGCGCGGCTCAGTCTCGGACAACAGGCCGACGCGCTTCGCCGCATCGCGCAGGTCGGCCTCGGTGATTTCAGCGATGGGCCGCCCGTCGAGCAGCATCAACACCGATGTCAGTTGAGCCTCGCCGTAGTGGCGCGAGGTCAACGGGACCTGGTCAAGCACATCGATCGCGCCGGTCCGATCGCCGCGAGCGGCGAGTTGGCGAGCCCAGCCGAACGCCGCACTCACCATGGAATGGTCCGTGCGCCACAACGTCCGGTAGTAACCCTCGCACGACCGCCGTAATCGTTCGACATTCGCCTCGTCTTCCGTGTCGAGCATCAGCTCGGCCGTGGCGGCCGATGCCACCTTCGGCGCGGCTTCGCCGGGTACCGCGGCGACCACCCGCTGGAAACACTTCAGTGCCGCCGGTAGATTTCCGGAATCCAGCGCGGAGATCCCGTCATCCCAGTCCATCCGCCATTCGCTTTCCGGGCCCTCGGTCGGGGCCGGCGTCGGCAGTGCGCGGGCGACATCACGGCCGCCCAGCCGGACGCTGTGCCTGCGGCCATCGACGAACACGTCTGTGCGCTCCGGCGCCAGGTCCGCTCCGAACTCCGAGCCGTGCATGGCGAAGAGCACAGACGTCCCTGGGCGCGGCTCACCGGTCTGCTCTGCGAGAACTTCACGCAGCACTCCCTTGCACTGGATCGCCATCTCATCTGCAGACGAAAACCGCTGCGCTGGATGGGAATTAGTTGCGCGCACCAGTAGTCGGTAGAACGATTCATGCCGTTGAAACAGGGGCACGTCGTCAGGTTCGGGTAAGGTCTCGGAGTAGTGGTCTTCGGGCATGTCGACGGTTAGCTTGGCCAGTGTTCGGCCGACGGTGTAGATATCGGTTGCCACGGTCGGACCGGTTCGTACGATCTCGGATGCCTGAAATCCCTTGGTGCCGTAGACGTATCCGAAGTCTCCGATACCCGATACCGCGCCCATGTCGATCAGCTCGACGTTGTCCTCGGTGAGCATGATGTTTTCGGGCTTGAGATCGTTGTAGACCAGGCCGAGCGAGTGCAGGTAGGACAGCGCAGGCATGACGTCGAGCAGATAACCGAGCGCCTGCTCGACCGGCATCATGGGCTTGGGCTCGCCTTCCGGCATTTCCGCTCGCAGCTTGGCCAGGATCGCCTGCAGCGTGGTGCCGCCGATGTACTCCATCACGATGTAGCCGACTGGACGACCGTCGAAACCCGGGTGTTCGACGAAGTTGTAGATCTTGACGATGCCGGGATGGTTGACCATGGCGAGGAATTGGCGTTCGGCGACGACGATCGCCTGCGCCTGCTGTCCGCCTGGTTGGAGCAGACCCTTGAGTACCACCCACCGATCGCTCACGTTGCGATCAATCGCCAGATAGATCCAGCCGACGCCGCCGTGGGCGATGCAGCCCTGAACCTCGTACTGATCGGCCACCAATTCGCCCGTCTCCAAATGTGGTGAGAACGAGAACAAAGTGCCGCAGTGGGGGCAGACACCTTCGCTGGCTCCAGGCCGGCCCGCAACACTCCGCCCGACCGGCTGCCCGCAGCTGCCGCAGTCCCGTTTCGATTCGGCCAGAACCGGATTGGTGAGGACCGCACTGGCAGGTTCGATATCCTCGCGAATCGGAATCTCGACCAGGCCATCGCCGATGCGCCGTCGTCCGGTGCGCAGCCGCGGGCGGGTGCTCTCGACCTTGACCGGCCCCGATTGGGTCACCAGGACTGCGCGTGTTCCCTCGTCTCCAGCCATGTCAATCCCGATACTTCGGTTCCGGGGGACTCGGCGCCGGGCCAAGCATTGTGAGCCACTTCCGATACAACGACTTCCACGTCCCGTCGCGTCGGATCCGTTCCAGGCTTGCATTGACCGCGCGTACCAGATCGTCTTGGGATTTGTTGACGCCGATGCCGTACGGTTCGGCCTCCAGGCTCGGCCCCACGATGTGAAGGTTGGGATCCTGCACGGCCATGCCGGCCAGGATCGAGTCATCGGTGCTGAAGGCGTCAGCCTGACCCTGCTGAAGAGCGATCAGGCAATCGTCCATATTCTGAACCGCGAGAAGGGTTGCCGATGGGGCGACTCGGGCCACGGTGGCCAGGGACGTGGTGTCCAGCCCCGAGCAGACCCGTTTGCCTGCCAGGTCCTCAGGCCCCCGCACCGGCGAATCCTTGGGCACCAGCAGTCGTTGGCTCGCTTCGAAGTACACCGTCGAGAATGTGATCAGTTCGGCACGTGCGCAGGTGATCGTTGTCGCCTTGGCGAGGATATCGACGGTTTGTTTCTGCACCGCCTGGATGCGCTCCGGATCCGACACCAGACGGAAGTCCACTTTGTCGGGATCGCCTACCAGGTCCCGGGCGATCTCGCGGGCGATGTCGACGTTGAAGCCCTGCAGCTCGCCAGATATCGGGTCGCGGAAGCTGAACAAGTTGGTGCTCTGGTCAACGCCTACGATCAGCCGGCCGCGCCGCCGGATCTCGTCCACGTTCGGGCCGCCCGCGGTGGATGGCCGCAAACTCGCTGTGGCGTCGCAACTTTCAACCGCCACGCCGGACACAGATGGCGCCACCTCGGCCCCGCTGGGCATCGGCAGCGTAGTGAGCGAGGCGGAAACCTCGATTAGCGGTTGCGCCTTGGAGCAGCCGGCGATCAGCATCGACGCCAGTATCAGGACAGCTGTGATGGTGCGCATCAGTGGTACTCACTCAGCCGTGGCGCGATACCGGCAGCCACCGCCAGCGCGGCCAGCACACTGATTGCCGCCGCGCCGAACGGAAGCAGGTTCAGCGCGGAGAAGGCCTGTGCGATCCCGTCGCGCTGCCGTTCGCGCAGTTGAGTTATGTCGTCTCGTAATGCGGTGTCCAACTTGGTGAACTGAGCCGTCGAGTGCTGCGCGGCGTCATCTCGCGCAATCGCCACGGCGCCGTCATAGTCGCCGCCGGTCAGTTTGTCTCGGATCTCGTCATGGGAGTGCATCCAGCCGCGTAGAGCGTCTGCCGCCCCGTCAACTCGGTGCTCGTCGAGCAGCCAACCTATCTGTGCGGTCCGCTCATCGAATCTCATGTCGGACATCGAGTCGGAGCCCCGTTTGAGCAGTCCGAGGATTTCTTCCGCCCGGCCCTGCTGAGCGAGGATCCGTGCGCGCACGGCGGTGATCAGCGGCTCACTGCCGTGCGTCCGCACGCTGGCGGCGGCGTGTGTCGACACCAGCCCGGCCACTGTCAACCACACCACGAGCACCGCCATTAGTACCGACGCAAGAACCAGGCCGGAGTTGAACCGACGATGGCTGCGCCGAGCGAGCGCCACCTGCGAGAGCACCAGCAACACCAGCACGAGGACGGCCATCGCTATTACGACACCCGGCGGACCGACCGAGCGCCCCGACGTGATGACGGCATTGGATTGACTCGCGTACAACTGTTCGGCGGCCGGCAGGATGCCCTGCTGCATCAACGCCGACGATTCGTTGAGATATGCGACTCCGATCGGGCTACCCGCGCGGTTGTTGGCCTGGGCGGTGGCCACAATCCCGGTGTACACCGCCAACTGGTTGGAGATGTCGGTGAGCAGCGTCAGAGAGTGGATATCGTGGGGGGACACGCCATTGGAGGCGGCGACCAGGCCGGCGGACGCCTGTCCGATGGCGGCGTCGTAGCGATCGCGAACGTCATGCGGTTCGACGCCGCCGGACAGGAACGCGGTGGCCGCGGTCGTGTTGGCGAACGAAAGAGCGCCGTAGATCCGTTGTGCTGCATCGGCCAGCGGCTCGGTGTGCGATCGCAGGGACTCCAACTGGCCTTGCCGCTCGAAAACCGTCTTCGACGCGGTCGCACCGACGGCGAGCAGCGCTGCGATCAGAACGACGGCCACCAATGCCATCCGGCCCGGCGTGGCTCTGAGGAAGTCGACGACCGGTCGCTCTGATTCGTCGGGATCGACGAGCAATGACTCATCGAGTGTGCGCGTCCGCTGGTGCGCCAGCCCACCACTGTGCAGTCGACATCACCTCATCGCGCGTTGGGCCCGGACCAGGCTCTATCCAGTGCCGATGGTTCGCACGGTAGCCCCCGAAAGCGCATTGCGGGGGTGGTTGCCACGATGACCAACCGATCGGTGGGGACGTTGGCGACTGCGCGACGAAGCAGGCCCGATCGTACGACCCAGCCGCGGGTGTGGTGCGGGTTCGCGAGACGTTCGGCATCACCGAAAGCGAGCTGCGGTCGGGGGATGACCGTCGAATTGGCATGATGGGATGTTTCATTCGCCGAGCAGACCGGGGGACGTACGGTTTGCCGGGCGTGTGAAAACATCAATCCCGTGCCCGCCCCCGACCATCTGCCGCAGCGACTGCGCCACTGCGTCGACCAGACCGTCGCGGCCGAGGCACTGGAGGGCTGGCGGCCCAACGCCGCGCACGTCGACGCGCTTGTGGCGCTGGTCAACGACGATGTCACCTTCGGCGATTACCTGACGGCATACCTAGTCCGTTACCCGGCGCCGCCGGCGCAGGAGACCGCCCGGCGGCCTCGCCGCCGCAGCGCGCCCTACCTGATTCCGGGAACGACGTTGTTGCGCAACAACTTCGGAGCCGATACCCATCGTGCGCTCGCCGATCTCGAATTCGTAGCCACCGCAGGAAGGATGGTGGGCTGGCATCGCAGGCTGGCAAACGGCGTCGTCGGCGTCGACGATCTCGATGTGCGGGCGATCCACCGGCAGTTGTTCGCCGACGTCTACGAGTGGGCGGGCGACTATCGCGTCACCGAACTGCGAGTCGGCGACCATGAGTTTGCCCGCCGATCGTCGGTGCAGCGCAGGACGGGGCGGGTCGAGGCCACCGCCAGGGCGCTGGTGGCCGACGACGCCGCAAACCATCACGGCGCATTGGCCTCTCAACTGGCCCGGCTCTACGCCGACTACAACTACGCTCATCCATTCCGCGAAGGCAACGGGCGGACCGGCATGGTGATGTTGCACATCGTGACCACGCTGCGCGGCAGACGGCTCGACCTCGGCACGATCACCCGCGACGAGTGGCGTGCGGCCTCACGCGAGAGCATGCCGCCTCGCCGGGGCGGCCCCACCGACCACCGGCCGTTCATCCCGCTGTTCGTCCGTGCACTCGACTAAGGGCCTTGGCCGAATGTGTTTGCGCCCCGTCCTCGGGCAGGACTAGCATTTGCGACGTGCCGAGACGACTCGTAGTAGCAATCCCCAGCGGGGTCTGATCCAGACCGACCCCTCGCTGTGGGTCATTGCTACGTCGTCGGTCAATCCTTCTAGCAAGCGAAGACCGGCACATGACATCTCCACCACAATCCGCAACCAGCGCAGCGCCGCCCTCGGCGGCGGACACATTTACCGCACGGGTGCCCAACGGCCTGCGCAAGGAGGCCGATCAGATGGACTGGAACCTGTTCCGTAGCACGTATGCACCCACGTCTGGCCCGCTGAGGCTCGGGCAGTGGACGTGCATTGACGACGAGTGCCCGGCAACCAGGCTGGGTCCACAGCCGCGTAACTACCAGGCCACCCTGGCGATCGGCGACCGGATCAGCGTCGCCTCCGCGGCGGCGTCGGGTCCGGTCGGAGCCCTGACGGAGATGCTCTATGCGCAGGGCATCCCCGTCGAGATGATCGCGTTCCACCAGCTGCCGAGCGGTGATGAAACGGCGACTTTCATCCGAGGGAGCGACGGTGCACACGCCGAATGGGCGATGGGACTGAACGCGGACGCGACTCAGTCGGCGCTGAGCGCCGTCATCGCGTGTGCGAACCGCCTGCTGACCGCGTCCTAGCGCAAGGGGCGCAACACGATCGGCATTCCGTCCATCGGGACTGGCATGCCGCCGTAGTCGTAGCGCGGCTCGTAGCCCGGCCGGGGGAGTTCAAGGCGATACCGGCGCAGCAGCCGGTGCATGATCGTCTTGATCTCGAGCTGTCCGAACACCATGCCGATGCACTTGTGCGCACCCCCGCCGAACGGGGTGAAGCCGTAGCGGTGCTTCTTGTGCTCGTTGCGGGGCTCGGCGAAGCGGTCCGGGTCGAACTTGTACGGATCGGGGTAGATCTCCTCGAGCCGATGCGTCATGCCCGGGTAGGCGATGACGTTCGTTCCCTCGGGCAGATAGTGGCCGAGCAGTTCGGTGTCCCGCACGGTGCGACGCATCGCCCACTGCACCGGTGACACCAGCCGGATCGACTCGTTCATCACCAGGTCGAGCGATTCGAGCTTCTCCAGCGCCTCGATGTCGAGCGGGCCGTCGCCCAGACGGTCGGACTCGTCGCGACAGCGCTCCTGCCACTCCGGGTTGGCGGCCAGGTAGTGCGACATGGTCGTCGCGGTGGAGGTCGACGTGTCGTGTGCGGCCATCATCAGGAAGATCATGTGGTTGACGATGTCCTCGTCGGAGAACTTGTTGCCCTCCTCGTCCTCGGAGTGGCACAGCACGGTCAGCAGGTCGCTGCCGTCCTTGCCGCGACGCTCCTTGACGCGCTCGGAGAAGTAGCCTTCCAGGTACTCCCGCGCCTTCAGGCCGCGCCACCACGTGAACGGCGGCACGCTGGTGCGGATGATCGCGTTGCCCGCGCGCGTAGTGACGGTGAAGGCCCTGTTCACCTTTGTGACGAGTTCTTTGTCGGTGCCCGGCTCGTGGCCCATGAACACCATCGAGGCGATGTCGAGGGTGAGTTCCTTCATCGCCGGGTACAGCAGGAAGCGCGCGTCGTTGGCCACCCAGTCGTTCGAGATCACCTGCGAGACAACCTTGTCGACCTGCTCGGTGTAGCCGGCCAGCCGGGTGCGGACGAAGGCCTCCTGCATGATCCGCCGGTGGTACATGTGCTCGTCGAAGTCGAGCAGCATCAGCCCGCGGTTGAAGAACGCCCCGATCATCGGGGTCCAGCCCTGCTGCGAGTAGTCCTTGTTGCGGTTGGAGTAGATGACCTGGGCCGCGTCGGGGCCCAGCGCGGCGACCGTCGGAATGATCGGCGAATCGACCAGCATGACCGGGCCGCGCTTGCGGTACCAGTGCAGCCAGAAGTCCGGACCGCCGCGGAACATCTCGACCATGTGGCCGACGATGGGCAGCCCGGAGTCGCCCATCACCGCCTTGAGGTCGCTGCCCGCGGGCGGGGCGGCCATCGCATGCTGGGGCCACTCGCGGGCCAGCAGCCGCTTCTCCAGCAGACCCATACCGGGCACGGTCAGAATCGGCGACGTGGTGATTCGTCGCTTGGCCTTGTCGAGTACGTAATCCTTGGTGCTGATCGTCGGCATGCAAGTGCTCCTGAGGGCAAAAAGACTGTGGCCGTTGTCACTCCTATCTTCATCCTGAGGGGCACACTTGACGCATGTCAAGTTTTGACGTGGCGGACAGTAATGCAAAGGTCTACTGCGATGTCTGCTGAATCCGCGCCGCAGGAGATTCGTCGCAGCCGGGGAGACCGGCAGCGCGACGCGATCGTCGCCGCAGTCCGCGAGCTGCTTCACGAACGGTCCTTCGCAGACCTTTCGGTCAGCACCATCAGTGAGCGGGCCGGTGTCGCGCGATCCGGCTTCTACTTCTACTTCGACTCGAAATACGCGGTGCTGGCGGTCATCCTGGCCGACGCCAGTGACCTGCTCGACAACCTGACCCACGGTTTCGCGCCGCGCGAGCCGGGGGAGACGCCCGCCGCGTTCGCGAAGCGGATGGTCGGCAGCGCCGCTGCCGTGTACGCGAACGACGACCCCGTGCTGACGGCCTGCGCGATCGCCCGCAACACCGACGGGCTGATCCGCGAGATGATGGACGACTTCTACGACGGCATCATCGAGAAGATCGTCACCCTGATCGAGCAGGACTCCGAGGCGCGGCCGATCTCCGACGATCTGCCCGCCCTCGTGCGCACGCTGGCGGCGGCGACGACGATGACGCTGACGCAGGACAGCGCGTTCGTCGGCCGCGGCGCCGATCCGGGTCGCGCCGTCGACGCACTCGAGCGGCTGTGGGTAGCCGCGTTATGGGGTGGCGCCGACCTCCGCGAGGCCTAGGTCAGTAAGGTCACCGCCATGGCGAAGGAGGGCTTTGGCGGCAAACGTTGCTTCTTGACCGGGACGGCCAGCGGCATCGGCCGCGCGACCGCGCTGAAACTGGCCAGCCACGGCGCTGAGCTCTACCTCACCGACCGGGATGAGGAAGGGTTGGCGACGACGGTCGCCGACGCCCGCGCGCTGGGTGCGCAGGTGCCCGCACACCGGGCGTTCGACATCTCGGACTACGACGACGTGATGCAGTTCGCCGCCGACATCCACGCCGACCACCCCGCCATGGATGTCGTGATGAACATCGCGGGCGTCTCGGCGTGGGGCACCGTCGACCATCTCACCCATGACCACTGGAAGTCGATGATCGACATCAACCTGATGGGCCCGATCCATGTCATCGAGGCATTCGTCCCGCCGATGATCGAGGCTCGCCGCGGCGGTCATCTGGTGAACGTGTCCTCCGTCGCCGGGCTGGTCGCCTTGCCGTGGCACGCCGCCTACAGCGCGAGCAAGTACGGCCTGCGCGGGCTCTCCGAGGTGCTCCGATTCGACCTGGCACGCCACCGCATCGGGGTGTCCGTCGTGGTACCAGGCGCAGTGAAAACTCCACTGGTGCAAACGGTTCAGATTGCGGGCGTGGATCGCGAGGATCCAATCGTGCAGATGTGGACCGACCGTTTCGCCGGTCACGCGGTCTCGGCGGAACACGTTGCCGACCAGATCCTGCGCGGCGTCGCCAAAAACCGGTATCTCATCTACACCTCAGCCGACATCCGCGCGCTCTACCTGTTCAAGCGCGCGATGTGGTGGCCCTACAGCGTGGCGATGCGGCAGGCGAACCACGTGTTCACTCGCGCGCTCCGGCCGAACCGGAGATGACGGCGGCCCGTCAGCGCTTGATGCCGAGGGCGTCGGTCATCGTGAAGAACAGATCGCTCTGGTCCGTCAGCCCAACGACATTGGCCGCCCGCGGGCCGTATGCGGCGACGCGCACCTGCGTGCCGGTGTGCGTCTGGTCTTCGACGTTGACGTCTTCGGACGTCCCGTAGCTCACCGTCATGTCGGCGTTGTCGGCGGTGGTCAGCTTCACCGTCAGGCCCGGATACATGATGTCGCGGACACGTTCGATCGGCAGCTTCATGTCCTCGGCGACGTCACGCAGGTCGTCTTCGCCGACAGGCTCGACGATCTGGCTGGTGTGGCCGTGGTCGGCCGTCGCGATGACGAGGGTGTCGCCGTCCTGCTTGGCGAAGTCGATCGCCTTTCTGACCGCTTCGTCGAACACGACCGTCTCACCGATCTGACCGCACACATCGGCGGCGTGGTCGCGCTTGTCGATCGATGCGCTCTCCACCTGAAGGAAGAAGCCCTTGTCCTTCCCCTTCTCGCTGCCGGACAGCAGATCAATCGCCTTCTGCGTCATGTCGGCCAATTTCGGTACCTCCGAACCGTGTTCGGGGTTGTCGGTGCACTTCGCTGCGGGTCTGAGGTAGCCCTGCCGGACCGCGGGCGGTCCCTCCCAGATGACCGGCATGTTGCCGTCGGCGAACAGGCCGAGAAGTGGAGCGTCCTGGTCGGCCTTGGTGACGCCTGCCAATTCGTCTGCGGTGCGGACGATCTGGAAACCGCGCTCCTTGGCCTGCACCTCGAGCGGCTTGCCCCTGTAGTCGCCACCGGTCGCGGTCTGTGCGAACGTCTCGGCGCCGCCGCCCATCGTGACGTCGGGCCTGCCAGCAAGAAGCTGCTCGGTGACCGAACCCGGTCCGCCCTTCTCGAGGGTCTCGTCGGGGCAGTCGTCGGCCATCTCCTGCGGCCCGTAGCAGTCCCGCTCGGTGATGTGAGCGAACTGAGCCGCGGGCGTGGCGTCCTGGATCTCCGATGTGGTGATGTCGCCGGTGGCGAACCCCTGGTCCTTGGCAAGCTCCAGGATCGTCTTCTGTGGCTCGCCTTTGATGTTGATGCCGAGCGAGCCGTTGTAGGTCTTGGTGCCCGTCGACCAAGCGGTGCCGCTGGCCGCCGAGTCCGTGACGTAATCGGGCTTGCCGTCCTTCTTCAGTGCGTACGTGGTGAACGAGCCTGTCAGCGGGAGTGCGTCGATGCCGTCGAAGAAGCCGCCCGCACCCTTCTCGTAGTTGCGGGCGAGCGTGATCTCCGAGTCGCCCATGCCGTCGCCGATCAACAGGATGACGTTGTGCGCGCCCGAGCCGCTGATGGCGTCGCGGATGGTGTCGGTCTGGTCGCCGCCGAGCCGGGCGGCACCGCCCCCGGCCGACAACTCGCCCTTAGCGACGCGGCTGAGGGGGTCGCCGATCGACTCCGTCTTGTCGCCGCCGCTGCAGCCCGCGAGAACGAGTACCGCGACGGCACCGAGCACGCAGGCGGTCTTGGACATGTGATTCACCGACATCAACGCTCCTAGTTCAGGATTGGCCCAGCGAATTGAACGGCACCGTGGTGAACGGAGGCTGACGGGAAGGCGAATTGTCTAGCTTGGTCACCGTTTGCTTCAGCGCTTGCCCCAGTCCCACGGCGGCGCGCTGAGCGTTGTCTGGCCGACGATGCGCGTCTCGCCCCACTCCTTGCACAGTTCGAGCTCCGAGGAATCGGCGGCGGCCAAGTGCTCGCGCAGGATCCGCGAATGGGTCACGATCACCACCTGAGCGGTCCGCGCCGCCGCAGCGATCATCGCCGCCAGCGGCGCCACCAAGTCGGGATGCAACGACGTCTCGGGCTCGTTCAGCACCATCAGCGACGGCGGACTCGGGCTCAACAGCGCGGCACCCCACAGCAGGAATCGCAGTGTGCCATCGGATAATTCGGCCGCCCGCAACGGGCGCAGCATGCCCCGTTGCCGCAATTGCAGATCGAAGAGGCCGTCGGTGACGGCGATCGACACCGTGGCGCCGTCGAAGGCGTCGGCAACGGCGCGTTCCAGGTCTTCGAAGCCGGCTTCGACGATCGTCTGGACCGCCGCGGCCAGATTGCCGCCGTCGTCCGACAGCACCGGCGTGCGTGTTCCGACCCGCGGCTGCCGGGCCGGAGCCGCCGCATCGACCCGAAACCCGTCGTAGAACCGCCAGCCGCGCAACCGGTCTCGAACGGCGGCCAGCTCGGGCAGGCCGCCCGCGTACTCGGCCAACACGCTCCGAAAGGCGGGTAGCGCGCGGGTCAATTCGGTGAACCCGCGGCCCGACTCCGACGCCACTTCGGCGTAGTCCCTGCCGCGCTGGACGAGCGTCGCGCTGGGCCGCATACGTGGACCGGCGAAGACCGCTTCGCGCTTGATTTCGGGATCACGGGCGAACAGCGACCCAGGGCCTGCGAACTGCGGCAGGCCGAGGTCGACGAGATAGCCGAAATCGTCGGAGGAGAACCCGAGTTCGAGCGCCACCGGCCGGGTACGTGTGGTGCCCTCTATGCGCCCCGTCCGGCGCGCGCCGCCGAGCTGCTCGGGTCCGGCCCACAGCACCGAGTCCAGTCCGCCCTCGCGTGCGAGCGACCCGATCACCTCGCCGTGTCCGCAGTCGGACAGCAGTCTCAGCGCGCGGTACAGCGACGACTTGCCGGTGCCGTTGGCGCCCGTGACGACGGTGAGGCGACCAAGTGGCAGCACGACCTCGCGCAGTGAGCGGTATCCGCGGATGGCGATCGTGTGCAGCATGAGGCGAGGGTATTGCCCGGGTGTGACTCAGTACCCGCCCGGCGGCGGCGCGAGCTCCAGCCGCACACCGAGCAGTCGAACCGGCCGGTCGAGCTCGAACTGGTCGAGGAGCTGCAGCGCGGTCTGCGTGATGAGCTCGCCGTCCGTGCCTGCCGACGCGAGCTTGCGGATCTTCGTCCGGGTGAAGAACGTCTTGGTGCGCACCGTCACGGCCACCCGGGTGACCACGCGGCCCTGGTCCACGATCTCGGCGAGAGTCTGTCGGGCGAGATCGACGACGGCGGCGTCGATTTCGGCGCGGTCGGTCAGATCCGTGGGAAAGGTGACGACGTGGCTGCGCGAGCGGGCCACCCACGGCTCGGCGCTGACGTTGGTGTCGCCGCCGCCCTTGGCCAGAAGCAGGATCCACAGGCCGGTCGTCGGTCCGAACGTCGACGTCAGCAGAGTGGCGTCGGTGGCGGCGAGGTCGGCAACGGTGGTTATGCCAAGCCCGGCAAGCTTTTTGGCAGTTTTCGGCCCAACGCCCCATAGCGCGTCGACCGGGCGGTCGCCCATGACCGCCATCCAGTTGGATTCCGTCAGCTGATAGACGCCGGGGGCGTCATCTGCTCCGCGCGTGCGCGTCGGCTTGCCGAACCCGGTGGCGACCTTGGCGCGCTGCTTGTTCTCGCTGATGCCGACCGAGCACGAAAGGCCGGTGCCCGCCGCGACCACCTCGCGAATGTGCTCCGCCAGCTTGATCGGGTCGTCGGAATCGTTCAGCTCGGCGCCGACATAGGCTTCGTCCCAGCCCCAGACCTCGACCGGGTGGCCGAAATCGCGCAGCAGGCCCATCACCTCTTCGGAGGCTTCGTCGTAGGCGTCGGTGTCAAGCGGCAGGAACACCGCGTCGGGGCATTTGCGTGCCGCCGTGCGGAGCGGCATTCCGGCGTGCACACCGAATTCTCGTGCCGGATACGACGCGCAGGTGACGACCTTGCGCGGTTCGGTGGGATCGCCGTTGCCGCCGACGATGATCGGCAGGCCGGCGAGTTCGGGGTTGCGTCGGATTTCGACCGCAGCCTGGAACTGGTCGAGGTCAACGTGCAGGATCCAGTGCGTACTCACCTGCCACAGAGCTTGCGCGCCAAGCTCTCCCACTTGTCACCGAGGGATTCCAGTGTTTCGCCGCGGTCGGTGAGCTGGTGATGCACGTAGTCGGCGTCGAGCAACGCCATCAGCGCGTCGGTCTGCGCGTCGAGGTCGCCGGTGGTGCCTGCCGTGTCGAGCAGCAGTCGGACATGGGTGTGCAGCACCATGGCCGGGGCGCTGAAGCGCGTTTCCGGATCCCGGTTGGTGGCCGAGAGCAGTGCGTGGTGCGTGTTGGCGAAGCACAGCCGTTCGCGGCCGAAGGCCAGTAGGCGTTCCAGTGGCGGCGCGTCCGGCCCGAGCGGCGGCGGTCCGAACAGAAAGGCTTCCTGGCTGGCCCGCTCGTCCTCGTCGAGCAGCACCATCATCAGGCCTGCTCGGCTACCGAACCGGCGGAACACCGTGCCCTTGCCGACCCCCGCGGCCGCGGCGATATCGTCCATCGAAACCGCATCCGCGCCCCGCTCGGCGATGAGCCGACGGGCGGCGTCGAGCAGCAACCCGCGGTTGCGCGCGGCATCGCCCCGCTCCTGCGGAGTGGATACCGGCAGCCCGCCGAGCGGTTGGACGCTCATTTCTGCACCCTAACGCAATCGGAATAAAACGGACCATAGTCCGGTTGAGGCGTGGGAGAATGTCAGCGATCGTGTTGGAGGGAATTTGTCATGCCGGACGTGAAAGTACTGGCGCTGGTGGGAAGCCTGCGCGCGGCGTCGGTCAACCGCCAGCTGGCCGAGCTGGCCGCGGAGACCGCGCCGGACGGGGTCACGGTGACGGTGTTCGACGGGCTGGGCGACCTGCCGTTCTACAACGAGGACATCGACAACGACGACGCACCCGCCTCGGTGGTGGCGTTGCGTGCCGCCGCCGCGGAAGCCGATGCCGCTCTCGTCGTCACCCCCGAATACAACGGCAGCATTCCCGGCGTGCTGAAGAACGCGATCGACTGGCTGTCGCGCCCGTTCGGCAACGGCGCGCTGAAGGGTAAGCCCGCGGCCGTCATCGGGGGATCCTTCGGCCGGTACGGCGGCGTGTGGGCGCATGACGAGACCCGCAAGTCGTTCGGGCTCGCGGGCCCGCGGGTGGTCGAGGACCTCAAGCTGTCGGTGCCGTTCAAGTCGCTCGACGGCAAGCACCCGAGGGAGAACGCCGAGGTCGCCGCGAGCCTGCGCGACATCGTGGGCAAGCTGGCCGCCGAAGTCGGCTGACCTCCAGCGGCACGGCCTCGGCGCTTCGAATGTCCGCCCGAGGCGCGGATTCGCCGATAGGCTGCCACCCGAGGGGGCCGATTGAGGCTGTTCGGCCTGCGAGGACAGAAGCTGGTAGACCGATGGCCACGATCCTGGCATACAGCTCTCCTTGTTACGGCAACCTGTACCCGCTGCTGGGGCTGCTCGTCGAGCTGAGAGCCCGTGGCCATCGCATTGTTCTGCGGACCATGTCCGATGCCGTCGGACTCGGCGGCGAGTTAGGCCTCGAAGCGTCGGCGGTCGACCCGCGCATCGAGGCGGTGCCGATGACCGACTGGCTGGCGCCGAATCCCCGCGCCGCCGTGCGAACGGCGTTCGAGGCTTTCGGTGAGCGTGCGGTTCTCGAGGTGGACGACATCCGCGCATCGATCGACTCGGTAAGGCCAGACGGTTTGATCATCGATGCAAACTGTTGGGGCGCACCGGCCGTCGCCGACGCGGCGTCGATGCCGTGGCTGTCCTTCTGGCCGTACCCGCCGATCCTCGAATCGCCGACGGTTCCGCCTTTCGGCCCTGGCCTTCGCCCATGGCCAGGTCGGCTCGGGCGGCTTCGCGACGAGGCGCTCCGCCCCATCATCGCCAAATCGATCGACGGCGCAATGCTCCAAACGCTGAACCGCATCTGTCAACGAGTTGGCGCGAAACCACTTGCGACGAGCACTGATCTGATGAGGCGAGCACCGCTGATCCTTGTCGCAAGCGCTCAGCCCTTCGAGTATCCGCATCCGGGCTGGGATGACCGGGTGCAGATGATCGGTCCTTGTGAATTCGAGCCACCCGGCACGGGCGTTCCCGACTGGATCGAGGCCGTCGACCGCCCGATCGTGTTGGTGACGACGTCCTCTGAACGGCAGGCCGATCATGCGCTGCCGCGAACAGTGATGACAGCTTTGCGCGACCGCCCGGTGCACATTGTCGCGACATTTCCGTGTGGAGTCCCCGACGACTTCGCCGTACCGGAAAATGCCACCGTGCAACGGTTCATCCCGCACGGCGCCGTACTCGACCGTGCGGTGTGCGCCGTGACCCACGGAGGAATGGGCGTCACGCAGAAGGCGCTCGCTCGCGGTGTGCCGGTGTGCGTCGTGCCGTTCGGCCGCGACCAGTTCGAGGTGGCCCGCCGGGTGGAAGTCGCGCGTTGCGGTACGCGTCTGCCGAGCAAAAAACTCAGCGCATCCCGGCTCAAGACGAAGATCGACGAGGCCATGGCGATGGCCGACGGCGCCCGCCGGGTGGCTGCGGGGTATGCAGCGGCCGGGGGAGTCGCCCGCGGTGCCGATCTCGTCGAGCATCGACTTCTCCGCCTCGGGCCGGCAGCGGAGGTATGACGGTGGGCGTCGTCTGCGCGACCTGCGGTACCGAACCTCGTGAGGGCGCCCGATTCTGCGACTCGTGCGGTTCTGCGATCGCGCCGTCTCCACAGGCTGCGGAATTCAAGCAGGTCACTGTTCTGTTCGCCGACGTGGTCCGGTCGATGGACATCGCCTCGGCGCTGGGCACCGAACGCTTGCGCGAAGTGATGAGCGAGCTGTTGAGTCGCTCGCGCACTGTCGTCAAGCGATACGGGGGCACCGTCGATTTCACCGGCGACGGAATCATGGCGATATTCGGCGCTCCGATCGCCCTGGAAGACCATGCTTTTCGAGGCTGCCTGGCGGCGCTTGACCTTCAAGACCAAGCTCGGGTGATCGCCGACGGGCTACGCGGGCGCGACGGCATCGAGTTGCAACTCCGAGTTGGACTGAACTCGGGCGAGGTGATCGCCGGTGAGATGGGCTCCAGCCCAGGAAGTTACACGGCGATAGGCGCTCATGTCGGCCTGGCGCAGCGGATGGAGTCCGTCGCCCCTCCTGGCGGAGTCATGCTGAGTGCTTCGACTGCCCGGCTCGTCGACGGGGTCGTCGAGATGGGTGAACTCGAGCTGGTGCGGATCAAGAACGTCGCCGATCCCGTCCCCGCGCGCCTGCTCGTCTCTGTGGCTGAGAAGACCACCCGGATACGAGGACAGTCGACGCTGGTCGGACGTGATCGCGAAGTGGAGGCGATTCGCAGATGCATGGACGATGCGTTGGCCGGTAGCGGTGTAGCGGTCGCCCTCGTTGGACCGCCGGGCATCGGGAAGAGCCGCCTCGTCGCAGAGCTTGTTCGCGTCGGCGCTCAACGCGGCCTCGAAGCGGTCTCGGCCTTCTGTGAAGCGCATGCCCGCGAAATCCCCTTCTATGCGGCTGCGCGATTGTTTCGCGAAGTCATCGGAGTCGGTGACCTCCGTGGTCAGGCGGCGCGCGACCGGGTGCGTGCACATCTGCCGGGTGCGGACCGTGAGGACCTGCTGCTTCTCGACGACCTCCTCGCCGTCGGCGACCAAGAGATCGACCCACCTGCCGTCGGTGCGGACGCACGCAGGCGTCGACTGACGGCTCTGTTGAGCAAGGCCTCGGTCGCGCGGGAGGCCCCCGTGATGTACGTCATCGAGGATGCGCACTGGATCGACGAGGCCAGCGAAGCCCTCATCGCTGAATTCCTTTCGGACACAAGGGGAACGCGTGCGCTCGCGCTCGTCACCTATCGACCCGAATACCGAGGGAAGCTGGCCGAACATGCTGCGCAGGCCATCAATCTCGCACCTCTTGACGGTTCGCAGTCCACGACGCTGATCGGCGAACTTCTCGGTAGCGACCCGTCGGTGGCGGCTATCGGCGCAGAAGTCGCCGAGCGAGCGGGAGGCAATCCGTTCTTCGCCGAGGAGATCGTGCGCGATCTGGCCGAACGCGGCGTTCTTGCGGGTCGGTTCGGCGAGTACGTGCGCCGGGACGGTGCTGCCGAAATACACGTACCTGCGACGCTTCAGGCGACCATCGGGGCACGCATCGATCGACTCCCCGGTGATGCGAAGCGCACGCTCAACGCGGCTGCGGTGATCGGTGCCCGGTTCTCCGAGGATCAGCTGGCGAGCCTGGTCGACCCGGTACGCATCGCCGAACTGGTGGACGCCGAACTGATCGACGATATGCCGTCAACACCACAGCCCGAGTACAACTTCCGGCACCCGTTGATCCGGTCGGTGGCCTACGAATCGCAATTGCAGTCCGCACGTGCGGAACTGCACTCGCGGCTCGCGTCCTGGTTCCAGCAACAAGCGCCAGGGACTCTGGACGAGAAGTCCGCAGTGATCGCCATGCACGTCGAGGCGGCGGGGGATCTGCGGGCCGCATTCGACTGGCATATGCGGGCGGGAAAATGGGTGGGCGTTCGGAATATGGAGGCGGCACGCACGAGCTGGCTACGTGCACGGCAGGTGGCGGAGCGGCTACCCGAGGAGGATCCGGACCGCTTACGGATGTGCGTCGATGCCACCACGCTTCTGTGCGGTAGCGCCTGGCTTGCTGGATTGACCGCGGCCGAAACCGGCTTCGACGACCTTCGCCGGCTCTCCGCCGAGATCCGAGACGAGCGATCGATCGCCGTCGGAATGTCGGGCATGGTCATGGCACTCGCTTTCCACAACCGTGCCAGGGAAGCGTCCGAACTCGGCTCCGAACTGGGTGCACTTCTCGAGCGCATCGGCGATGACGAATTGTCAGCGGAGATCTCGTTCACCGTCCAGGCAGCCAAGTGGGAGACTTGCGAAGTAGCGGAGTTGTTGCGCTTGTCGCAGAGGCTGATCGATCTGACCGACGGCGACCCAGCGAAGGGAAGCCTCTTTTTCGGCTCTCCGCTTTGTCTGTCGCTGGCGATGCGCGGGGTTTCCCGGATGTGCCTGGGGCATGCCGGATGGAAGGACGACCTCGATCGGGCCATCGCGATCGCTCGGTCCCTTGACCCGCTGACGCGGGTGATCGCGAGCCTGCACAAATACGCCCACATCGGGCTGGGTGCGTTGCAGGCCGATGAGCAAGCGCTGCGTGATACGGCGGAGTCGCTTGCCATCGCCGAGCATTCGGGTGACGACTTCACGCTGTCGCACGCGCATCTGGCACGGGGCATCGCATTGGTCGCTCAGGACGGGCCCGGGCGCGAATCGGGATGGGAGCATCTTCGCTACGCACGGCAGGCCGGCATGACCGGGCGGGGAAATGCATCGATTGTTCAGATCGCCGACATCCAGCTCGCGAGGCACCAGAGTGAGCTCGGTGAATTCGAAACCGCGATCGCGCAGATGGATCAGGTCCTTGATGTCTTGTTCGACTCCGGCGCCATGCTGTGGCGTGGTCCCGCCACCTCGGTTCTCGTCGAAGCGCTGTTGAGCCGGAACGCCGCAGGCGACGTGGACACCGCCCGCGGCGCCATCGAGCGTCTCGCGGCTGTGCCGACCGACCCGGGGTACGTGCTGCATGACATGCCGCTGCTGCGCCTTCGAGCACTGATTGCGCGAGCCGAGGGGAGCGAGGACGCCTACCGGCGATTCACTGCTCGTTATCGGGCGATGGCCGAGTCATGCGAGTTCGCGGGACACCAGGCGATCGCGTCATCCATGACGTGAGCCGAGGCTGGCACTGGCCGATTTCATAACCGTCCGGCGGCTTTGCTGTTACGTCACCGTGACGATCCGGGCCGGGGAGATGTCGGTGCCCGGTGGTAAACCAGTCTTTGTCAGGCGACACACCCTCAATGTGATGTGCGACACGCCGAGGGCCGCGCAGTGGATGGGCTTACGACCAGGGAATTCCATAAATGTTGTTTAGAAGATGTGGTATCTCTTCTGAATGTCGGACACCAGGTGTAGTGTTTGGCGCACCGACAGACCCCCACGGTTCGGAGGCCGGCCGGAGCGCAGAACCCGGCGGAATCGGTCTCCCGACAAGTCGGCCAAGCAGCCCGGACGACCGGAATTTTGAGGGCAGGCGGATCGCTGAACCTCAGCGAGGAGCATTACCCGATCAGTTGCCAGTCCATCTCTAGTTCCGTTCGCAGAGGAGCCGTACCGCAGATGAACATCACCGTCTACACCAAGCCGGCATGTGTGCAGTGCAACGCCACCTACAAGGCGCTCGAGAAGCAGGGCATCGCCTTCCAGAAGGTGGACATCACCCTCGATTCCGAGGCCCGCGACTACGTCATGGCGCTGGGCTACCTGCAGGCGCCCGTCGTGGTGGCAGGCAACGAGCACTGGTCGGGCTTCCGCCCCGATCGCATCAAGGCATTGACCGGTGCCGGGGTACTCACCGCATAACCGCATTTCCGACAGTTAGAGAAGGAGAATGAGATGAGCAACCTCGTCTACTTCTCCAGCGTGTCGGAGAACACCCACCGATTCGTCGAGAAGCTTGGTCTGCCCGCCATCCGGATTCCGTTGCACGGGCGCATCGAGGTCGACGAGCCGTACGTGCTGGTGCTGCCCACCTACGGCGGTGGGCGCGCCACACCGGACATCAACGACGGGGGCTATGTCCCCAAGCAGGTCATCGCCTTCCTCAACAACGAGCACAACCGGTCGCTGATCCGCGGTGTGATCGCGGCGGGCAACAACAACTTCGGTACGGAGTTCGCCTATGCAGGAGACGTCGTCTCCCGCAAGTGCGGCGTGCCGTACCTGTACCGATTCGAACTGATGGGAACCCCGGAGGACGTGGACGCCGTCCGCGCGGGCCTGGCTGAATTCTGGAAGGAACAGACGTGTCACCAACCGTCACAGCTGCAGAGCCTGTAGCCCCCGCCCCGCACGGCACGTTGCCGGGCGAGACGGACTACCACGCCCTTAACGCGATGCTGAATCTGTATGACGCCGACGGCAAGATTCAGTTCGAGATGGACGTGCAGGCCGCGCATCAGTACTTCCGCGAGCACGTCAACCAGAACACGGTGTTCTTCCACGACGTCGACGAGAAGCTCGACTACCTGATCAAGGAGGACTACTACGAGCGCGAGGTGCTCGACCAGTACTCGCGCAACTTCGTCAAGACGCTGCTGGACCGGGCCTACGCCAAGAAGTTCCGCTTCCCGACATTCCTGGGCGCCTTCAAGTACTACACCTCCTACACACTGAAGACCTTCGACGGCAAGCGCTATCTCGAGCGGTTCGAGGACCGTGTCGTCATGGTGTCGCTGACGCTGGCCGCAGGCGACACCATGCTGGCGGAGAAGCTCGTCGACGAGATCATCGACGGCCGCTTCCAGCCGGCCACCCCGACGTTCTTGAACTCCGGGAAGAAGCAGCGCGGCGAGCCGGTCAGCTGCTTCCCAGCTGGCACGCCGGTCGATACTCCGGACGGCCCGAAGGCGATCGAGACCTTGCAAGCGGGCGATCGCGTGCTTTCGCACGACGGCTCGTTCTCCGTCGTCGAGTCCGTCATCGACAATGCGAATGATCAAGCGCTCATTCGCATCTCGCACTTTGGGCATAAGGAGCCGATCCTCTGCACCCCCGAGCATCCGATCCTGGTGTGGACCACGCGCGACGTGAAAACCCTCATCGACGGTGACGGCGCTGACCCGTTCAACGGTTTTGTGTGGCTGGCTGCAAAGGACATTCATCCCGCGGATTTCATCGTGACCGCGGCGCCGCTAGAAGGACGCGAGCGGCGCGTGCACGACTTGATGGACTACGTCGGCTCCGGCGAATACGAAGAAGTCGACGGGCTCATCCGTAAGGTGAACACGGACCTGAAGCACCGAAACAAGCAGCGCCACCGCATCAAGTTCGTTTCGGTGAATCGCTATGTCGAGGAGTCCTACGACCTCGGCCTCATCCTCGGCTCGTACGTCGCCGAAGGCCACATCTCCAAGCGATCAGGACCAGACGGCGCGATGACGCCCAACGGCATCCACTTTACGATCGGCACGCACGAACTCGAGTACCAGCAGGAGTTGGCGGCAGCGTTCAAGCGAGTCTTCGCCGCCGATCTCTCCGTCCACCAAAGTGTGTCGGACCAGTCGGTGCGCATGGTGTGCAATAGCAAGGTCGTGGCTTCGCTCATCTTGTCGATGGTTGGCACGGGATACCACCTGAAGCGCTTGTCCCACGGGGTCCTGACAGCCGACGAAGAATTCCAGCGTGGCCTGTTGGCTGGGTTGTTCCGCGGGGACGGGTGCTCGACCACCGGCGGGATGGTGCTCGACTTGGTGAACCCGGAACTCATCGACCAGGTGCAGCTCCTTCTGCGCCGGGTTGGCATCATGTCTCGAGTTCGCCAGTACACCAACCAAGCCGGCAACATGACAGGGCAGGTGTTCGTGCCCGGGCTGCCTGGCGCCAACGAGGACTTCATCTTCGACGTCGGCAAGAACCTGCACAACTATGTGGGGCAGAAGGGGACGTCGCGCAAGACGTACCAGGTCGTCCATGGACGTCACGTTTACGGAATCCGCGAACTGGAACGCACCAAGGACGTTCCGGCGAAGGTGTACAACCTCCACGTCGAGGGTACGCACACGTACACGATTCGTGGCACGGTCGTCCACAATTGCTTCCTGCTGCGCATCGAGGACAACATGGAGTCCATCGGGCGCTCCATCAACTCCGCCCTGCAGCTGTCCAAGCGCGGCGGCGGAGTCGCGTTGCTGCTCAGCAACATTCGCGAGCACGGCGCGCCGATCAAGAACATCGAGAACCAGAGCTCGGGTGTCATCCCGATCATGAAGCTGCTGGAAGACTCCTTCTCCTACGCCAACCAGCTCGGGGCGCGTCAGGGCGCGGGCGCGGTGTACCTGCACGCGCACCATCCCGACATCTACCGGTTCCTCGACACCAAGCGCGAGAACGCCGACGAGAAGATCCGCATCAAGACGCTCTCGCTGGGCGTGGTGATCCCGGACATCACGTTCGAGCTGGCGAAGAAGAACGAGGACATGTACCTGTTCTCGCCGTACGACGTGGAACGCGTCTACGGCGTGCCGTTCGCCGACATCTCGGTGACCGAGAAGTACTACGAGATGGTCGACGACGCGCGGATCCGCAAGACGAAGATCAAGGCGCGCGAGTTCTTCCAGACGCTCGCCGAGCTGCAGTTCGAGTCGGGCTACCCGTACATCATGTACGAGGACACGGTGAACCGGGCCAACCCGATCGAGGGCAAGATCACGCATTCGAACCTGTGCTCGGAGATCCTGCAGGTGTCCACGCCGTCGGTGTTCAACGACGACCTGTCCTATGCCAAAGTGGGCAAGGACATCTCCTGCAACCTCGGCTCGATGAACATCGCCAAGACGATGGACTCGCCGGACTTCGCTCAGAGCATCGAGGTGGCGATCCGCGCGCTGACGGCGGTGAGCGACCAGACCCACATCTGGTCGGTGCCGTCGATCGAGCAGGGCAACAACGATTCCCACGCGATCGGCCTCGGGCAGATGAACCTGCACGGGTACCTGGCGCGGGAACGGATCTTCTACGGGTCAGAAGAGGGCGTCGACTTCACCAACATCTACTTCTACACGGTGCTGTATCACGCGATTCGAGCGTCGAACCGGATCGCGATCGAACGTGGGACGCACTTCAAGGGCTTCGAGAACTCGAAGTACGCGTCGGGCGAGTTCTTCGACAAGTACACCGAACAGGTGTGGGAGCCCAAGACCGACAAGGTGCGCCAGCTGTTCGCCGACGCCGACATCCACATCCCGACGCAAGAGGACTGGGCCAAGCTCAAGGAGTCGGTGGGCAAGCACGGCATCTACAACCAGAACCTGCAGGCGGTGCCGCCGACCGGGTCGATCTCCTACATCAACCACTCGACGAGCTCGATCCACCCGATCGCGTCGAAGGTGGAGATCCGCAAGGAAGGCAAGATCGGACGGGTGTACTACCCGGCGCCCTACATGACAAACGAGAACCTCGAGTATTACGAGGACGCCTACGAAATCGGCTACGAGAAGGTCATCGACACGTACGCCGCGGCGACTCAGCACGTGGATCAGGGGCTGTCGCTGACGCTGTTCTTCAAGGACACCGCCAGCACGCGCGATGTCAACAAGGCGCAGATCTACGCGTGGCGCAAGGGAATCAAGACCTTGTACTACATCCGGCTGCGCCAGATGGCGCTGGAGGGAACCGAGGTCGAGGGCTGCGTCTCCTGCATGCTGTAGGGCACCGAGCCGTCAATGTTTGATGACGCTCGGGGGCCGAGTGTGGGCCTGATGCACGCAAGGTGTGCGGAGTAACCGCGCAGTCAGACCCACACTCGGCCGGGCGGCCGTGCTACGCGAGGGAGACTGCCTTCAGTTCCGGCAGGCGCGTCAGCACAGGCCTTTTTGGAGGGGTTTTGGGGCCGGGATCGACCTGTTCCACCGTGGCCTCGGGGTAGTTCCAGCATTCGCCGGACCCCTCGTCGTAGGTGCCGCCGTAGAAGACGCAGCAGACACCGATGCCGTCGGTGTCCTGATGGTCTGCGGCGCACTCCCAGAAGTCGTCCTCGGCTGTTGCGCCGGCAGTGGCGGCGAGTCCGATCGCCAGGCCCGCCGTCATGGCGGCCGTCGCGAGAAATTTCTTTGTGTTCATGCAGCTAAGCGTGCTGCGAAGCCGCGATCGCCGAAACGGGGCGCACGCCCGTCGCTTGTCGGATCGGCTACGGGTTGTGCCCGTTACCGCCGATAGGGGATTAGGGGTTGCGAGCGCGCAGCTGTGTACGCAACTCGCCGTTGAATGCGTACACAGCTGAGCGCTCGCGAAAGACGGAAGCCTATTTGTACTTGTGCTGCGGGCCTTGCGCCTTCTTGTACAGCGCCTTGAGCATCCGGTCGCGGAAGAAGCCGTTGTCGATCAACTTGATGCCGGTGTTCGCGATCGCGGGAATCCCCGCGAGCTTGTGGAAATAGCGGCCCCGCTTGTACTCCTTGCCCCAGGCCGCTTCCATCCGCTGCGCGTAGTTGGTGAAGTCGTCGGGCCCGCCGTTCTGCAGCGCCGCGATCGCGCACTCACCCGCGGCCAGCCCCGACTCCAGCGCCTTGGAGATGCCCGCGCCCGACGCCGGCTTGCCTGCACCGAGCGAGTCACCCGTGAAGAGCACGCCGGGCCGCCACGGCGGCCACGCGGTGAAGCCCATCGGCAACCGCCATGCGCGCACGCTCTTGTTCTTCTTCAGCTCCTCGATCGGCGGCAGCTCCCAGTCGCCGGGCAGCGTCCGCAGGAACTCGCCGAGGAACTGCGTCGCGTTGATCGACTGCCAGTTCTTGTAGCTGTTGACGTAGCCGAGCCCGATGTTGAACACGCCGTTGCCCATCGGGAACACCCAGGCGTAGCCGGGCAGCTGGTCCCCCTGGAACTGCAGCTTGAGGTAGATGTCCAACGAATCGGAGTCCGGACGGTTAGCGTGCATCTCCGAGCGGATCGCGATCGCCGAGTAGCCGTTGTACTCCGAGTCGATCTTCAGGGCTCGCTTGATGGGGGAGTAGGCGCCGTCGGCGGCGATAACGGCGTCGCCGTAGACCTTCTCGCCGCCCTTCAGCGTCACGCCGATGACGCGCCCGCTGGCGTCCAGCTCGGGCCCGGTCACCTCCGCGGACTGCCGCACCTCTGCGCCCGCCGATTCAGCATGCTTGAGCAGCACCGTGTCCAGATGGGTGCGGCTCACGGTGTGGCCGTGATCGGGCATGCCGGGACGCTTCGGGAACGACAGCTCCCACTGGCTGGGGCTGAACACCGTCACCCGGTTGACCCGGTGAAATGTCGACACCTCGTCGGCGAGGCCCATCTTCTGCAGGTAGCTGACCGCGCGGGCGGTCAGGCCGTCACCGCACGGCTTGTCCCGCGGAAAGTCGGCCTTGTCCAGGACGACCACCTTGGCGCCGGTCTGCGCGGCCTGCCATGCGGCGGCCGAGCCCGATGGCCCCCCACCGGCGATGACCAGGTCGTATCGCTGAGTCATAACTCTCGTCTCATTGTCTTCGCTGTCGCAGAGATAATACCCAAGTCGATGCAGGTCATCTCGCCGGTCGATCCACCAAGTTGAACCCGTCGATGGCGTGTTGCGGCACGGTCTGAGCAGGTCAGAGACCTCGGGGCGGGTACAGTGATCCAAATGCGCGGAAGGCCGAGGTCACGCTCTGGTCATGAACCAGGCGTCAAGGTCGACGCCCGCAGTGAACGCTGGCGTGAACATCGCAAGAAGGTGCGGGCGGAGATCGTCGACGCCGCCTTCCGGGCCATCGACCGCCTCGGGCCGGATTTGTCGCTGCGCGAGATCGCCGAGGAGGCTGGTACCGCCAAGCCGAAGATCTACCGGCACTTCACCGACAAGTCGGATCTCTTCCAGGCGATCGGCGAACGGATGCGCGACGAGTTGTGGGCCGCGATCATCCCGTCGGTCAACGTGGAGAAGGACTCCACCCGCGAGATCGTCGGCCAGGGCGTCGAGCATTACGTCGAGTTGGTCGAGCAACATCCCAACGTCGTGCGGTTTCTGCTCCAGGGCAGGTTCGCCGACCAGTCCGCGGCGGCGATGACGACGGTGAACAAGGGCCGCGACATCACCCTGGCCATCGCCGAGATGGTCAGCAGCGAGCTGGAGGACATGGAGCTCGATCCGGCCGCGTTCGAACTGGCGGCGTTTGCAATCTTCGGCACCGCGGCGTCGGCGACCGACTGGTGGTTGGGTGCCAACGACGACAGCCCGCGCCGGATGGCGTCCGATCGATTCGTCGCGCACCTGACCACGATCATGGTCGGGGCCATCTACGGCACCGGCGAGCTGCTGGGCATCAAGATCGACGCCGACCAGCCGATCCACACCGCGGTCCGCAGGCAACAACCCGTAGCCTGACGAAGGATTCAGACACCCAGGACGAATGTGTCTATCGGCTGCCCGCAGCCGCGCAGATTGAGTTCGCGCCGAGATGCTTTCGTCATCAGGCCGTCGGCGACCCCGGACGCGACGACCAACTCGCCGCCGGCGGCGTGTTGTTGCATCCGTGCCGAGACATTGACGGGGTCGCCGAGAGCGGTGAAGTCGACGACCGCGCCCCCGACGTTGCCGACGAATGCGACACCCGCGTTTACCGATACTCCCAACTCCACCCACGGTCCCTCGTCACTGCCGTAACCAACCGCTTTCAAAAGGTCGATCCCGGCCAGGACGGCGCGGCTGCGGTACTCGGGGCCACTGATGCCACGAACGAAGAACGCCATCACCTCGTCGCCGATGAGCTTGTCGATCACAGCGTCGTGCCGCAGAAGGGTCCGTGTCGCGGCGATGTAGAACCGGTTGAGCAGGGCGGCGAAGTCGGTCGCACCGCCACTTCGACCCAGGACGGTGGAGCCGCGAACATCGGCGAACAGGATCGCGATGTCGACCTCACTGCCGCCTGCGGGCAGCGCATCGCAACACCTGCTGCAGAGATTGGGATTCTTGCGCGATGGGCTGAAGCCGGCGGCGGCGAGAACTCGTCCCGCCGGGCCACCGAACGGGTTGTTGCACACCTTGCACCGCGGTGCCGACGGGAGATAGCGAAATAACCGTCGCGCTCTCACCAAGGACGCGTGGCCCTCGGTCAGGACCGTGTCCCAGGGGTCCCGCGGAGCCGCCGGGGCGGTGTCAGTGGGGACGTTGACTAAAACCATGTCGCCGATGATCGGCGGGTTTGAGTATCGGCACATGAGGCATGTGCCTCAAACATCAACCCCAGCCGGCACCACCCGATGCATTGAACTGTGTGTTCGCGCGGACGTCGACGATCCGGGGTGCAAAATGAGTGCGTGCATCCCACTCGGACGCTGCGGGAACCTGGTAATGGCCTGCGCAGAGCCGAGTTGCTGGCGGCGATATCGCTCGCGATCGATCTCGGTCTGGGTCAGCCAATGGAACACATGCTCCGGTCGTCGTTGATCGCGACCCGCATCGCCGAGCGGATGGGGCTCGACGCGCAACCCAGAGCGACGGTGTACTACGCCAATCTGGTCGGTTGGATCGGTTGTCACGCGGACTCCCACGAGTTGTCAGCGCTCTTCGGCGACGACATCGCCTTCCGGGCCGACACCTACGGCGTGGACATGGCCGGTCTGCCGTTCCTGCGGTTGATGCTCAATCACGTCGGACGTGGAATGCCGGCGTGGGAACGGGGGGTCCGCTCGGCCGCCTTCGTGCTCACCGCCCGCAATCAGGTTGCCAGCCTCATCAACTCGCATTGCTCGTCGGCAGGAGTGCTCTCCGACAGAATGGGTTTGGACCCGCAGGTCAGCGAGGCGCTGTCGTACATATTCGAGCGCTGGGATGGCAGGGGTATGCCCAACGGCGTTCGTGGAGAGGATATCCCGCTCGAAATTCAGATCGTCCGGCTGGCCGATGTCGTCGAGGTTCACCTTCGCACGGGTGGCGTCGAACGGGCGGTCGACGTCGTTCGTTCACGGCGCGGCACGCAGTTCAGCCCTGCGGTGGCCGATGTCTTCGAGCAGAATTTCGCCGGCATCGTCGATGGACTGCTCGAAATCGACGTCTGGACTGCAACGTTGGAACAGGCACCGGACCGTGGTCGAACGCTGGTCGGCGACGAGATCGACGAGTTACTAAGAGCAATGGCCGATTTCGTCGATCTCAAGTGTCCGAGTTCGCCCGGCTACTCGCGTGCAGTCGCCGACCTGGCCGCGGCTGCCGCCCGAATCCGGCGGATGCCCGAGGGTGAGATCACCCGGCTTTACAGGGCAGGTCTCGTGCACGGTCTGGGCAAATTGGGCGTGTCGAACCACATCTGGGAGAAGACGGGCATGCTCACCACCGCTGAGACGGAGCGGATGCGGATGTACCCGTATCTGACCGGGCGGATACTGAGCCGGGTCGAGGGGCTGGAGTCGGTGGTGTCGCTTGCGACCAAGCACGAGGAACGGATCGACGGATCGGGATTCCCAAGAGGCCTGGCCGGTGCAGAGTTGACCGCGCAGGACCGATTACTTGCCGCGGCGGTGGCGTATCAGCAGCTAATGGAAGCGCGCCCCGGTCGCGCCGCTCTCGAACCCGCCGATGCCGCAAGCGAGTTGCGCCGGGAAGCGCGCGCCGGCCATCATGACGGCGAGTCTGTGGAGGCCGTGTTGGCGTCCGCGGGTCATCGGTCGCCGAGGCAGGCACCATTTTCAGCGGGTCTCACCGCTCGGGAGGTCGAAGTTCTGCGTCTCGTCGCGCAGGGCCGGTCGAATCGTCAGATTGCCGATGAGTTGTTCATCGCGCAGAAGACGGCACGCAACCACGTCGAGCGCGTTTACGCCAAGCTGGGGGTCAATAACCGCACGCAGGCGACGCTTGCGGCAATCGATCGGGGTCTGGCGGGCTCCTCGGTCGACACGTCGATGTGAAATCTCTACCGGGTTGCTGCTGACGGCTTGGGGGACAGATCTTTTGAGGCAAACGCCCCATGCGATTGCCGAGGCTGCGCGTCGATGATCAGGGCCTGACAGAGCAATTCAGCACTCACGGAGGCCTCAATCATGACCGAAATCGCAATCAAGCCGCCGACGGCGGCGGGGTTGGACACACGCACTGAGATCGCACCAGACACGCACCGCGGCGGGCGAATCGACGCAATCAATGTGAGCCGGCACGCCAGCGCGCGGCAGATTCTGCAGAAGCTCTCGCTGACGGTGAAGCCAGGCGAGTTGGTCGCCATCGCGGGCGGAAGCGGCGCGGGGAAGACCACGTTGCTTGAGACACTCGCGGGACTCCAACCGCCGTCTGCCGGTCAGGTTTGGCACGACGGCATCATTCGCGGTGCCAGAACGAGCATGGATGCCCGTATCGGGTACGTCCCGCAGGACGACATCATCCATTTGGAGATGCCCCTTCGCCGTACGCTGCGGTACGCCGCCCGGTTGAGGATGCCCGCGGGCACTTCAGCAGCCGAGGCGGACCGCGTGGTCGAGGAGACCATGCGAGACCTCGACCTGGCAGATCGGGCTGACGTGCCGATCCGAGCGCTTTCGGGGGGCCAGCGCAAGCGGGCCAGCATCGCGGTGGAGCTACTGACTCGGCCGACTCTGTTCTTTCTCGACGAACCCACCTCCGGGCTCGATCCGTCCACGGCGGCCGACGTGATGCGGCTGCTGCGTACGCTCAGCAGGCGAGGAGTCACCGTCGTCCTCACGACTCACGAGCCGGCGGGAATCGACAAATGTGACCGGGTGATATTCCTGGCCCGCGATGGCCACCTAGCCTTCAGCGGCAGTCCGGCTGAGGCCCGAAGCTACTTCGGAGTCCGGGATCTCGCCGAGGTATACGAGCGACTCGCAGCGCCCGGCACCCCGCAAATCTGGACGAAACGCTTCATGCAAAGCGTCGGGACGACGGAAGCTCAACGCGGCGACGACATACCGCCCATTCCGGCCGACCCTTCGCAGACCAGACACACGGGCGCAGTCCGGCAGTGGTGGCTTCTGACGCGGCGCAATGTCGATGTCCTGATTCGCAATCGGCTGACCCTTGCCATCCTGCTTGGCTCTCCGGTGCTGGTCACGATGATGATGGCGACGCTGTTCAAGCGTGGTGCATTCGACCCCGGGAGTGCAGCCGATGTCGGGCCCGCCCAGATCGTGTTCTGGATCGCGTTCGATGGCTTCTTCTTCGGCCTGACGTACGGCCTTCTCCAAATCGTCGGAGAGATGGCGGTGTTCCGGCGGGAACGGTTGGCAGGCCTCAGCGTCGGGGCGTACGTGGCATCCAAAATCACAGCGCTGCTTCCGGTGCTGGCGGGAGTGAGCGCGGTGCTCCTAGGCGTGCTGCGGGTGCTCGGGCGCCTTCCCGCCATGAGCTGGCACGTTTACGCCGCGTTGTTCGTGACGATCGTGATCGAGGCGACGTCTGCGTTGGCGCTGGGACTGCTGGCATCGGCCGCGGTCTCCAACGCAGCCCAGGCTGCACTGGCCCTGCCGATGCTGTGCTTCCCGCAGGTTCTGTTCGGTGGCGCCATCGTCCCGGTCGATGACATGGCTGCTCCGGGGCGCCTGATGAGCTTCGGCTTGGCCAACCGTCACGCATTCGAGGCCCTTGGTCGAGACCTCGACCTCGACCGGTTCACGACCAGAATGCCCGCGATGTCGGCCTACCGCGACACCTTCAGCGGAGGCACGACAGGCAGCCTCATCGCGCTCGGAACGTTTGCCGTGGCCCTGACAGTGGCGACCGTTTGGGTCCTGCGCCGCCGGTCCACCCCAGGCGCATCCTGGCGATGACGGGTAGCGAGGCCTTGCCCGCGAGTTGACTGAACAAGTCGTCTCGCGGGCGTAGGCGCAACTACGCAATGGCAGGTCGGATGGTCCGCGGTACTCTGGTCGGCGAATACCCGGTACCGCTGATCCCAGGAAGGCCGCCGCCATGACCGTCGCCGAGCAGGCGCCCGAGGGCACGACCCAGAAGGCCGTCCACACCCGCGCGCTCATCATCGGGACCGGCTTCTCCGGACTCGGGATGGGTATCGCCCTGAAGAAGCAGGGCGTGGACTTCCTGATACTGGAGAAGGCCGACGATGTCGGCGGCACGTGGCGGGACAATACCTATCCCGGCGCGGCGTGCGATGTGCCGTCGCACCTGTATTCGTTCTCCTTTGCGCCGAAACCCGATTGGCCGCATGTCTTCTCGTATCAGCCCGACATTCTCACCTATCTCAAGGGCGTCACCGACAAATACGGCCTGAGGCCCAACATTCGCTTCGGCCAGCATGTCGACCGCGCGCACTGGGATGACTCCGAGTATCGCTGGCACGTATTCACCAAGGGCGGCGAGGAGTATGTCGCCCAGTTCGTCATCTCGGGTGCGGGCGCGCTCCACATTCCCTCATTGCCGGATATCGCTGGGCTCAGCGACTTTCACGGCCCGGTGTTTCACACCGCACAGTGGGACCACTCCGTCGACCTCACCGGAAAGCGCGTTGCAGTCATCGGGACCGGCGCCAGCGCGATTCAGGTGGTTCCCGAGCTGGTCAAGATCGCCGGTCAGGTGCAGCTCTACCAGCGCACTCCGGCGTGGATCAAGCCACGCATCAACTTCGCCTTTCCACCCGCACTGAAAACCGCGTTCGCTTACGTGCCGGGGGTGCGCGCGGCGCTGCGAGCGGCGACATATTGGGCACTGGATGCAAGGGCCTTCGCCCTGGCCAAGCACCCGCAGTTGGTGCGGTTCGTCGAGCTTGTCTACAAGGCCAACATGCGGCGCTACATCTCCGACTCGGCGCTGCGCAAAAAGCTCACGCCGACCTACCGCGCCGGCTGTAAGCGAATCCTGATCTCGGACAACTTCTATCAGGCCGTCGCCGACCCCAAGACCGAAGTGATCACCGAGGGGATAGCGCGGGTTACCCGCGACGGCATCGTGACCGTCGACGGCACCGAGCGCGACGTCGATACCATTGTCTGCGCGACCGGCTTCCACGTGACCGACTGGTACACCTACCTCGACATCAAGGGCGCCAAGGGCGAGGACCTGGGTGATCGGTGGAACCGCGAGGGAGTGATGGCTCACCGCGGCATCACCGTCGCCGACGTGCCCAACCTGTTCCTTCTGCTCGGGCCGAATACCGGTCTGGGACACAACTCCGCGGTGTTCATGATCGAGTCGCAGATCGGTTATGTCGCCGACGCGATCAGCGCAGCTGATCGACTGGGTGCGCAGGCGCTGGCGCCGACTCGCGCCGCGCAGGACCAGTTCAACGAGGAGCTCCAGCGCGATCTGGCCGGGACGGTGTGGAACACGGGTGGCTGCCGCAGCTGGTATTTGGACGAGCACGGCGTGAACCGCGCGCTGTGGTCAGGCTTCACCTGGGAGTACTGGCTGGCGACCCGCAAATTCAAGATGGATGAGTACACGTTCTCCGGGGTCGGTCAGCAAGCGGCGGTTGCTTCGCCGCGATAAACCGGGCGCGACACGCCAACACACGATGTTGTGTTGCCGATGGTTGTCCCACCCCAGGGGTAGTGTCTGTGTCGGGCTATAGAACCGCTATAGGCAATCCGAAGATCCTGGTGAAGTGGGGTTCCAGTGGGCGACATGAAACTCATCGACCGCGTCTCGGCGATCAACTGGAACCGCTTGCAGGACGAGAAAGACGCCGAGGTGTGGGACCGGCTGACCGGCAATTTCTGGTTGCCCGAAAAGGTTCCGGTATCCAACGACATCCCGTCGTGGGGGACGCTGACCCCCCACGAAAAGCAAATGACCATGCGGGTGTTCACCGGCCTGACGCTGCTGGACACCATCCAGGGCACGGTCGGGGCCGTCAGCCTGATCCCCGATGCGCTGACCCCGCACGAGGAGGCCGTTTACACCAACATCGCGTTCATGGAGTCGGTGCACGCCCGCAGCTACAGCAACATCTTCTCGACGTTGTGCTCGACGGCCGAGATCGACGACGCGTTCCGCTGGTCGGAGGAGAACCCGAACCTGCAGCGCAAGGCCGAGATCGTGATGCAGTACTACAAGGGCGACGAGCCACTCAAGCGCAAGGTGGCTTCCACGCTGCTGGAGAGCTTCCTGTTCTACTCCGGCTTCTATCTGCCGATGTACTGGAGCAGCCGCGCCAAGCTGACCAACACGGCCGACATGATCCGGCTGATCATCCGCGACGAGGCCGTGCACGGCTACTACATCGGCTACAAGTACCAGAAGGGCCTGGCGTTGGAAGACCCCGCCAGGCAGCAGGAGCTCAAGGACTACACGTATGAGCTGCTGTTCGAGCTCTACGACAACGAGGTCGAGTACACCCAGGATCTCTACGACGAGGTCGGGCTGACCGAGGACGTCAAGAAGTTCCTGCGCTACAACGCGAACAAGGCGTTGATGAACCTCGGCTACGAGGCGCTGTTCCCGCGCGACGAGACGGACGTGAACCCGGCGATCCTGTCGGCGCTGAGCCCCAACGCCGACGAGAACCACGACTTCTTCTCGGGTTCGGGTTCGTCGTATGTGATCGGCAAGGCCGTCAACACCGAAGACGAGGACTGGGACTTCTAAAGGCGCAGCTCAACGGCATATTTGGGCGGTGCACCTACATCACGAATCCGGTACTAGCGTCCAGCTTCGCCGATGCCGTGCCCACCCGGTGCCCACAATTTGCCCACACTTTCGCGTGAACGAGCCGCATCTAACGCGGTCGCCACGGCCTCCAAGTCGTCACTGAACAAGTCCGCGTAGACATCGAGCGTCATGGCCGCCGAGGCGTGCCCAAGCATCTTCTGCACCGCCTTGACATTCGCACCAGCCGACACCGCCAGGCTCGCGGCGGTGTGCCGCAAGTCGTGCGGTGTCGCGTGCGGGATGCCCGACGCGGTGACCGCCTTAGGAAGTTAGCCAGCAGACTAACCGACGAGGTCCAACGCTCCGCGCTAATCCGGAATCATATTGCGCTGCGCCACCACCGAACTATGGCAATCGAAACACGTTGCGAGACAGCCACTTTCAGCTTCGCTGCTAGCTACTAATGTACGGGTGGGAAGCCTCCATCACTATCCACGCCAGGGGGATCGAGGAAGTCCCTCGATTCGATCCATTGTTTTCCGCAGGTGTCGCAATTCACCGTCGCATGGGATAGCCGCTGCATGCGCATCACGTGGTGTCCTCGCAGCCGGTGCCACCAGTACCGCATAGGTCAGTATATGAACTGATTACGGCCCGCCTCCAGTGAAACGCTCGTGTGCCGAAAACCCGCCGGATCATCGGCGGTTTGGCACGTATTTGGCACGCCGTCGAAACCGAAGGCCAGAAAATAGCTCGGTCTGTGTGTCCAAACCTATGGGCCGACGGCCTGGGCTGAAGAGCTGATCGAGCCCGCCCGCGCAGTCGACCACCCGCGGCTGGCGTTCCTGTACGTGATTGCGTCGCTGTGCTATACGACCGGGCGGATCGAGGCGGCTGTCCGCTATTGCGACGCCGGGCAAATCGTTCTCGGCAACAGCCGCGATGGGCTGCCGTACGGCATCGAAGGCTTCCTTGGATCTGTATACCTAGCCATCGGGCAGCCTGAGCGGTTGGCCGAGTTGTGCCGCGCCCAGCTCGCACGCCGCCAAGACACCCACGTCCACATCCGGGTGTATCTGGTTCTCGCCCTTGCATTGGCCGGTTGCGGTGGGGAGGCGATGGATTCCGCGGATGGCCTAATCGAGGCCGCGGAGGCAACAGGGAACCCGATGTTCCTCGGGTGGGCACTCTGGGCCTACGGTGCGGCTTTCCGTGACGCAGATCCCGTCGGGACGCTTAACGCCCTCGGCCGGGGACTGTTGATCGCTCAAGACAGCGGCGACCGCGCCCACGCGTCAGCCCTGGCGAGCGGTCTTGCCCTACTTGAGGCCGAACATGGCGACACCGTGTCCGCGTTCGATCACCTCACTCTGGCAATCCGCAACTACCACAATTGCGGCAACACCACGACGATCTGCGTTCCGCTGGCTGTCCTCGCCGTTCTTTTCGACCGGCTCGGACGCTACGAACCGGCAGCCACCATCACCGGCTTCGCCCTCAGCCCCTTCACGGTGGCGACCGTACCCGAGATCAACACGGCGATCATCCACCTGCGTGAGGTCCTCGGCGATCCGGTCTACGAATCGCTCGCCCGCAAGGGCGAGACGATGACCACCGCAGAAATGTGCTGTACGCGTATGACCAAATCGACCAGGCCAGAGCAGAGCTGAACGCCGTCTCGAAATAGACCACATATGAGGCGCGCACGGAGCTGCTTCTCGACCGCCCGATTCCGCACGTTGCGGTGTCTCAGAAATTCGTCTTAGAAACACATGTCTCATCTGCAGCGCTCAGGTCTATTTCGAGACATGACAAATCAGGGAGTTTTGGGGCCAGCCGCCCCGTCAACTGTCGCGGCAATCACTCGCACGGACCCCGAGGGAGTCGGCAGCCTCCGGTACGGCCCCGAAGGTTATCCCTCGCCGCCGAGCTCGGTTTGGTCCCGCTCGGTCTCGGCGGTGTCCTGGGCCATCACCGACTCGTCGAGCCACTTCTGGACATCGCCGCCGAGGCGGTCAGCGGACAGGTGGGCGAAGTCGAGGGCCTGTACCGCCATCGCTGCCAAAACCTTCATGGCCCGTCCGCTGCGGTGGATCTCCGCCATCAGCGCACCGAGCGCCTGATTGTCTTCGGCGCACAACGCCGACAGGTACCGGCGGGCATCCGCGAACTCTCGGTCAACGTGGGCCATCTTCCTCCGGAACTCGTCGGGCGACGGCAGGTCGTCGAACATGTCGGTCATGGGTTTCTCTTTCGGTGGTGGACCAATCCCATTTTTGGGGTTGGTTTGTGCTGGTGGTGTCCTTCTGGGCCTTTTGCCCGGATGCGGAGTTCGCCCGGCAGGACAAGTACGAGTCAGCGCCCGCCAATCGGAGTCGAGTATGTGGGCTAGCATCCGGAGCGTGTAAGCAGTGTCACGTACGCCTACGACCAAATCGACCAGGCCCGAACAGCGCTGAACGCTGTCTCGGAATAGACCTTCCGAGAGTCTCTAACTTGCGTCTCATAACCGGTGCAGCAAGGTCGTCCGTATTTGCACTAGCTGGGAACTGACACAGGCTGCGCATTTGTAGAAGTCGGCGCTCCGCGTTGCGGTGAGTCCCGCCCGGTTAGGCAGGTTCGACAGAATCCCGCCGGTTCGGCAGGCGAGGCGACGTGTACGCGCGACAATCCGTGGGGAGGCCGATGGCGTTGCGGATGCCTGTGCCGATGGGGGGTGAAGCGTGTCGCGGGTGTTCTTGAGCCATTCCAGCCGGGACAGCCGCCAAGCGGTGGCGGTCAAGATGTGGCTGATCGAGTAGGAACCGGGCCCGCCGAGACCCGCTCGATCGCCGACGCGCTGCAACGAGGATGATAAGTGGCGATTGGCAGTGGACCTCATTACATCCGTACGACGAAGGAGGTAAGGAGCGATGACACGCACGCCGGAGGAGGTATTCGCCCACCACGTCGAGGCGCTTGGAGCGGGCGATCTTGACGAGATCGTCGCCGATTATGCGGATGACGCCGTCTTCATCACTCCCCGCGGAGTCTTGCGTGGCAAAGAAGGTGTCCGGGCGGGGTTCACCGAGCTGCTCAGTGATCTACCGAACGCATCCTGGGCACTGAAGACCCAGATCTTCGATGGTGATCTGCGTTTCCTGGAGTGGGCCGCTGATTCCGCGGCAACACACGCTGACGATGGTGTCGACACGTTTGTGTTTCGCGACGGCCTGATCCGCGTGCAGACGGCCCGTTACTCGGTGCGAGACAAGGGCTGAGCGATCGCCCCCGAACGGGAGCATGTGACCGAGAGAGCTTGTCGCGTTATTCGCGGGGTGTAGCCCTATCGAGATGGGGCCAACCAGGTGCTGCGGATGGACAACGGTCCGGAGATGGTTTCTCAAGCGCTGCAACGGTTCTGCGACGGCGAAGTCGGACTGACCTACATTCCGCCGGGTTGCCCGCGGGACAACGGCTACATCGATTCATTCAACAGCTGCCTGCGGAGGGAATGCGAGCCCGTGAGTGCTCGAACCCAAGTGTGGACGTCTCAAAACAGGCGGGATACGAGAGTCTCAAAACCTGATGTCAGAGAGTCATCCGTCGTTCACGAGTTGATCGCCTAGCAGGGCCATCGGGGCGGCTAATCAGGGCCGAGCCGCCGGTGCATCTGGACGAAGGTGGTCGTGAAGCCCTCTCGCTCGTAGAACCTTCGTGCCACATCGTTGTTGGCGACCATCTCCAGCGCCACCGTGGTCGCTCCGGCCTGGCGCATCTCCGCGTAGGCCGCCTCCATCAGCAAGCGTCCGACGCCGCGGCCGCGCAACTCGGGCAGGACATAGAAGCTGTCAATGTGACCGACGCGGCCTGTCGACCACATGAAGTGCGGCTCGTCGTAGAACCCGACCACGTAGCCGACAAGCCGTCCCTCTTCTTCTGCGAGGAAGGCAAACGAGTCAGGGCCCGAAAGCCACTCGCGGTACATCTTGCCGACGATCACGGCGCTGTCCGACTCCGAGAGCACGTCTAAACCTGGCACCGCCGTAGCAACTGATGACTGGTGGCGATGGAGAAGTTTCCAGAAGCCGACCAGCTCATCCAACTGCTCGACACCGGCACGAACAACAGTTATCTCGGCCACTGAGGCGAGCTTACGACCGGCGATAGCCACAACCAAGCTCCGTCCGCGCCGGTTCGAGGCGAACTCCGCGCACTCGCGGTCCCCGGACGGTGCCTAGGTGGAGATCCGTTCATTTTTCGTTCTCATGAGTCCCTGTCTCAAACGGACCACACAAGTCAATGGCACCGGCTAGCCAAGCGCGGGTGCCCTGGTCCGACGACTTGCTAGTCGCCGGGCGATCAGCCGGTCTTGAAAACGATGGGTTGATGTGACTGGGGCATCTCGCCCTTGGCATGCGCGGTTCCAGGCCCATCACCTGTCTTGAAAACCCATCTCATAACCGGTATTATCAAAACCGGGAGTTCGACGGGATTATGAGACAGAGGAGCGCGGTGGTGGCGGCTATCGGGTACGCGCGGGTAAGCACGACCGACCAGAACCCCCAGCTCCAGCTCGATGCGCTGCGCGAGGCCGGGGCCACCCGCATCTTCACCGACCACGGTGTCAGCGGTTCCACTGCCAGTCGACCCGAGCTTGACGCCTGCCTGGACCACCTCCGCGAAGGCGACATCCTCACCGTCTGGAAATTGGATCGGCTTGGGCGCAACACGCAACACGTTCTCGCGGTCGTCGATGAGCTGACTTCTCGCGGCATCGGGTTCCGCAGCCTCACCGAAGGCCTGCACACCGAGGGGGCGATGGGCAAAGCGATGCTCACCATCATGGCCGCCTTCGCTCAGCTCGAACGCGACACCATGATCGAGCGGACCCGCGCCGGGCTCGCCGCTGCCGCAGCCAATGGCCGCAAGGGCGGACGCCCGCGCAAGGTCGACGACGCCGATGCCGCCAAAGCCCGCCAGCTCCGGGAGAAGGGCATTTCGGCCACCGACATCGCCAAGATGTTGGGGGTCTCCCGCGCCACCGCGTATCGCTACCTCGTCGACGACACTGCTGCCTAGTCAGAAGTTCATAGGTAGGGCTTGCTCACACTCCGGAGGCAAACGCGGGCCCTTCGTAGAGAAGAGGAGCGCGGCGTGCGCTTCATGTGGGTATCGAAGTGGCTCGGGGCACAGCAGCTAAGTGTTCGCACGTTGACGACCTCCACCGACTACATACCCGACGTACTGACAGAGAACCCGCTACCCGAACCTGTTGCGGCGGTGCCGAAGACCAACGTGGTGAACCTGCACCGCTCGACGGCGGGCTAGACACGGCGGCTTGACTTGCGCATTACCAATCTTCGGCAAGCGCGATTTCGCGCCCCTGGGCGATGGCGGGGGCTACTTCAGTCACCCGGTAGGCCACGCTGCGACCAATGCCACCGCATCTGGGCCAACACCGTCGCGGGATACGACACGTGATTACCGGCGGTGCGTTTCCGACCACGAAAGGACCACGATGACCGACACCCACGGCTTCGACCCCGTCGCCAACCGCCACGCCGCACTCACCCTGCGACTGGTTGTCGGGGTCATCGGGGACGGCATCGCCCCCAAACTAGTCGGTGGAGGTACCCGATTCCGCCTCCCATTGATCGACAGTTGTATCGCCGTTCATGAGTTGAATGCATTGATAGCCGATGCCGCTCGCGACGTTCTTCATGCTCACGAACTGATCTTTTGCCGCGGCCTCGGACGTCAAGGGGTTCGACGCCCATGTGTCTTCCGCGCCACGGGCGGACTTATCGTTGATTTCTGTCCAGCGGATTTTCCAGGTGTCGGGCATGGTGGCAATTGTTCCATTCAGACATGCGCTCCGTGTCGAAGTCGGCGACTGCCCTGTGAGGCGGAGGAAGGTCTGATGCACGCGCTGGGTGAGGCACTCAGGGCTGCTGATGCATCCGCTCGACGGGTCAACTGACGGTCCTTGGCGGCGGCGTGAAGCTCGACCACACCGATGTGCGAGTCGCGTACTTCGTCGCATCCGAGATGATCCGCGAGATTCAACGCCCTAACAGCGGCAGGACCGTCCCGGCCTGGCTGCGACGACACCAACACCGCCTCGACATTGCATACCGGGCGTCCCTAGCGGGACACGAATCAGATGGGGTGGCCCGACAATTGACGCCAGACGAGTTGATATCCACGCGGGAGGCGAGCGCACTCTTGAAACTCTCACCACGCCAGGTGCGCCGCATCAAAGCCGACTTGGACGGCCAAAGCTTCGGCGGGCGTCTACTTTTCCGACGCGGCGCAGTAACGCAGTACGCGGAAGGACGCGCCGATGGCCGACAACAGCATTGAGTCCGCCGTCGAACGGTATCTGTCGGCCCTGCCGGAATCCGACTGGCAGGCGTTGTGCGCGAGAGTTCGCCCACCGGGCGCTGATTGGCGTGAGTTCTTCGCGGAGCACGAGCTCGTGGACACCGAACCCGACGAACCCCAGAACCTCATCGTCCCCAAGGAAGGGCTGACCCCCCATCCCGGCCCGATCAGCGACGAACAATACAACCGAGACTTCGTCCGCCGAGTGTTCGATGACGAGTACGACGCCTATCAGCCGCCGCTACCAGAGTAGGGAAACCCGATGATCGTCAGCGCCGTCGCGCACGCGCGCCAAATCCAAAACACCGCAACCAAGCTGAACGTCGACCTGCCCGAGCCGTTCACGGCGGCGCTCGACGCCGCCCACCGCCTCTCCGACGACACCGCACAATACGACGCCGCCGTAGCTGATTTGAACGCCCGAGCCATCGAACTGCTGCTGGCCGGCAAACCCCCCGTAAATGACGCCACACTGCAACGGCTCGCCACCCGCAGGGTGCTCTCCCAATCCGGCATCCGCGTGGCCGGGGCCGACCACGCCAACGGCCTGATCCTCACCGCGATAAGGGATTTCGCTCACGCCGTTTCGGTTCGGGACGGGTACGCGGATGGCATGTCTGACGCCTTGTTGTACTCAGACCACAACCTCGTTGCTTTGTGCGCGGAATGCAACGCGGGTCTAGGTGGGCGTCTATACCGCCCTACCGTCTGCTGCTGATCTTCTCGCTGCGTGCCCACGACAAGCGAGATCGGGGACGCTGAACGAGATCGGGGACGCGGAACGCTGAACCCGTGAGCACACCGCGAGCACAATTTGAGCACAGTTACAGCTATCTCAGGTGATCTCCGGTGACCTATCGGTGCAGTTCAGCGGTGGTTCAGGCCCCTGACCAGCACTCCGAAATAGGGTTCAAATCCCTCCGCCACCGCCATTTTTTCGACCGGCCTTTTCGCGCAGTGGCCACTCGTCAGTGGGCGAGCAAGAAATCCGCACAGCGCTCACCGACATGATTGAAGGGGCGTTCGTGTTGGCGCGGGGGATCTCGGGCAGCGCCGACGCGTCGGCCACCCGAAGGTTGTCGACACAACCATCTGTTGGCTGTACGCCTCTTCGGCGCGTCGGACGCAGCCCGTCAGCACATGGGCATGGTGTGCTTCAAGATCATGGACGCCGGCGACGAGTCCATGATCGCCGACCTCCGGAATGCTTTGGTTAAGGACGACTTCGACGCTGCATAGGCTGGGGGCTTTGTCGATCGAGGAGGCGACCGCATACGCGCTAAGGAGCCGTAGTGAGCGTAAACGCACCAGCAGCGGATGGGCGTCACTGACCCGCGCCGAGATCGACGTCGTGAAACTCGTCAGTGAAGGACTCGGCAACAAAAGGTAGCTGCGCGGCTGTTCGTTTCACCACGTACGGTGCAGGCCCACCCCACCCACGTCTACACCAAACGGGCTTGACCTCGCGCGTGCAGCTCGCTCAGGAGGCAGCCAAGCATGGCTGAGCGGTCGGCCAATCCTCGATCGCGGTGTCTTTGCTTCTGCCCGAGCTCGACGACGCGTCGGCGATCACCGGATCGTTTGGTGGACCGTCGAATTCGATCTTCGTGGCCGCGATGAATCTAATTCGTCGCCAGAAGCATTGGGTGGACGGTGGGTTAGTGAGGCTAGGCGGGGGTACCCAGGCGACAGTCAGATCATTTCGATCCGGCATCGACTCTTGGAGGTCATCGTGGCAGGCACCGTCGCACGCGTGAGCGAGATCAGCGCCAGGTCCGACACCAGCTTTGAAGACGCCGTGAATACTGGCCTTGATCGGGCCAACACGACGCTTCGTGGTGTCAAGTCGGCCTGGATAAAGGAGCAGTCGGTAGATGTGGAGAACGGCAAGATTGTCGCCTACCGCGTCAACATGCTGGTCACCTTCGTCCTCGAGTAGCGGGCTCTTTGGGGCCACGCAAGGCGCCTCAGCCGCTGCCTCCGCCAAGGTTGTCCGAGAAGAAGTTCGGCTTCTCATCGGGTTTGGAGCCGTCGGCGATCCATTATTGGTGGCGGCGCTCGATGATCTCTTTCTCGCGCCGGCTGGCCCTCGCAATCCACGCGATCATCGCCGACATCAACAGAAGGAAGCCGCCGTTCAGGGTGACGGCCTGAGCTGCATTCGTGGCACGAAGCGTAAAAAGGAACGACGGCTGCAGCATGCGTATTGGAATACTCGTCTGCGGTTACGGCAGCACCGTTTTCATCAGCATCACGTTGTAGTCGGACCACAGCGAGAGGTTGTAGTAGATCTCCTTGCCAGTCGACCACGGGTGCAGTAGCGGCGCGTAGATGCCACCGGGGAAGTCGTTAGACGAGACGAGCATCTGCTCGGGACCCCACGGTCCCTGCGGAGCAGGCGCGGTCCTCGCCACAACGTCGTTGTTGCCGTTGCAGTACAGGGCAAGGAACTGCTTGAGGTAGGTGTTGTACTGCACCGACATTTCGCTGACCGGGGCAGGGAACACCGGCTGCGCCGCGCCCGGGTTGTTCGGGACCCAGGTCCCGCCGTCCCAGTACTCGTAGCGGCTCAGTTCGGGCACCAGGGCCTGCGGGACTCGTGACACGAACGCGGGTCCACTTCGGCCCGACGGTGTCCCGTAGGAATAGAGGTAGCCGTCGCCCGGCTTGAGGAACGCGCCCACCTGGAACTTCTCCCCGCCAGGAACGTACGGCACCCGCGGGGTGGCATCCGCCGACGCGGGCCGCACGCTCTGCGGGTAGACGCCCCAGTGCTCGCCGTTGTCCGGCGAGACCGCTATCGCCGAGAAGTTCGTCGTCCACTGGCCGGGGCTGTCCCAGCTCCTGATCGACATGAAGCTCATGTACTGCGTTGTCCCGACCGAGATGCCGGAGGTCGGAATGATGCCCGTCTCCTGCGGCGCGAACTTGATGCTGTTGATCACCTGCTTGGACAGTGCAGGAGCCCACAGTGGCGAGCCGGAGTACTTATTGTTCACTACGCCGTTCGGGATGCTGACCGTCTTGGACAGGGCACGGTCGTTCGTGCGGAACATCGTGTTGTACCGCCACTGCCTGCCGCGCACGCTGCAGTAGCCGATCGTGTCGCCGAAGGCCATCAACACCTGGTTGTTTCCGGGATCGCCGTTGTCCCACATGATTCCGAGGTCGGTACCGGTGATCGCGAAGCGTTTGATGGTGTCGTTGGGGCTCTGTGGACCGGTCACCCAGCCGACGAGCGACGTGCCAGGCGGCGGGCCGGGTGCAGGCGCGGGGGCGGGACCGGGTGCGGGCGCGGGCGCGTTCGCGGTGAGCTTCCTGGCGCTGCGCGATCTGATGCTCGCCATCGGGTACACACCCGCGACTGCATGGGCTTTCCCCGCCATCATCGACACAGCAGTTGCCGTCAGCACCTTGATGCTCCTGGCGCTCGGAGACAAACCTGCCCGCCGCGGCCGCAACGCGATCACGCCCGCGAGTACACAAAGTCCAGCGGTGCGGCGGGCTGCGCAGAATGCAAAACCGCACGTCACGCCGGTCCGATCTGCCCAGACTGCATACACAGACAGTGCAGAACGACCGGAAGACGGCCTTGCATCGGTACAACTCGACCCAGCGCAGACCCTGCGCTCAGCGCAAGCCGAAGTGGCCCAAGACGATGCAGACCTTGCATCAGACCTGATTGCGTCCGGGGTCACTACCCAATCCCTCGACACGGTTATTGCAGTGCTTTCGGCACATCGTGATGGCGCGTCGATCAACGCCGCCGCAAGGGGGGCGGGGATCAACTACAGGACTGCCCAGCGGATCGTGGACGCGGCGGCCGAGCATCGGCAGCACGGACTCGTCGCGGTCGGCTGACGGGATACGCCGACACGGCGGCGCTCTACATTCCCCGCCGCTCATCTCTAGCGCCATGTAGCTAGCGAGGACCTTCTCGGTCGGCCAGTTTGTCGTCGTGTGGGCCTATGGCGACATCGACCTAATGAACCAGGTCACCATGTCGCCGTCTTGCGCGGAGGCGATCACGATTTCCGAGCGCAATTCGCATCTCGACTCTGCCTCGGACGCGTCCCGCATTTCGTACTCGTCGACTAAGTACTCGAGCCGCGCGCGGGCGTCCTCGAGCGTGTGGTGGGAGGGAATCCACTTCTCCTTGCCCAGGAACGTCGCCTCCAACATCCACACGGGCTATCCGCCCCCGTTACGTTTCCGCTCGGCAGCTGATACGCACTCCTGGACTGCGGAGCCGTACTCGTCGCCCGCCGACGCCAGATCGCGCCCGGCGGGCGGCGTTCGCGTGACCGTCGCGGGGGTTTTGTTGGGCTGGTGATTTGACCCTAGCCGCGCACACCACCGGAGCCACCGCTGGGAACGCACGGGTAAGGGCACTGTATTGCTGTGGTCTCGGTGGTGGTCTCTGTTGCCGCTGGGGAGGTCTTTTCGGTGCTGGTGCCGGTGCAGGCCGTGGTCAATGCACCCATGGCGATGATCGCGGTGATGACAACGGATCTCATGGTGGCCAGTTCTAACGCGCACCAACGATCAGGTGCTAGTGCCGAAAGTCATGCATGAGCTGGCTAGCTCGGGTTACCGGGGTTGATCTGCGGCGTCGGCGCGCTGAGACATACGCTCCGATAATTCCAGGAACTGGTTCTCATGTCCGTTACCCAGAGACGAGTAGCCCAGCCTGCGTACCTCTTTCGCAAACCCTCGCACGTCGAGGGTCAACCGCTCCAACTGGTTCATTGTGACAACCACTCTTTTCGAAGGACCGTTGCACACGGCTTCCAAACGGGGCGGGGAGTGAGCCGCTACTCCAACAAGCGGCATCAAATATCGGGGATTTTTCCCGTGTCCGGCGCTCTGGCCTTCCGACCGCTAACGCTACACCTCAGGGCTTCCAGGCCGGATGGTCGCAGGGTAAGGGCGGTAGACCCTATGGCAACCGCGACGGGTCAGTGTTCGTAGCGCCGCTCGTCAGTGTGACGTTGGCCAGGCATGGTGCGGTGACTGCGGGCCGCCGCCGAACAGGCAACGCCATGTTCACGTGACGCCACGGCCGCAACTGGTAACCCCGAGCAGTCCAGCGAGCACCACGTAGTGCTCACCCCTGGTACCAGGAGCATGGAATGAGCACGGTACCTAGGTGGGGGACGACGCCCCGAACGCGCGGCATACCTAGTCGGAGCGTAGGACCGTCGCGCAGCGATGAACGGAGCATTGGCTGCTGCTCAGGGTCCTTTGGCACTAGCCGTGCAGCAGCGTTCGCGTCTTGGCTTGCCTTTGGCAAGACAGCTACAACCTTCAAGGGGGTGTGTGCCATGAACAAGATTCTCGTCATCCTCGCCACACTCGCGGTGTCGGCGGTGTTCGCTCTCGCCGGATCGGGTCAGGCCCAGGCCGATCCCAGCCTCTGTTGGAACGGTTGGCTGTGGTCGGCCTGCGTGCAGGGACCGGGCTGGGTGGACTGGAACCCGTGGAACAACTGCAATCCTGGACATGGGTGTGGGGATTGGCGTCACGGCGGGAAGCATTGGTAGGTAGAGCAGCTCCCGGCTCTCCAGCTCTTCGACCCCGGCCCGGCGCTGGAAAAGCTGTCGATCTACCTACGGCACTTGGCCCCAACGATCACCCGGGAGCACACCAGCCAAAGAGAGTCGCTGCGCGAACAACCATCGCTACCTTGTGTCCATGGGTGGGATAGCTGATCTGTTTCACAGTGATCCTGGCTGGGGCTGCGCGGTCGAGAATCTGCGCGGTCTAGAAAGCGAGCACGGCGAGGAAGCGCAGGCCCGTGCGCTCGGCTACGCCGCCGCCTATGACGGTGCCAGGGGCGCGATGATTGTCGACGTCGTGGCTTCCCGTCAACGCCGCTACAAGTCGAGGGTGACAGGAATTGTGTCCGACTGGAAAGCCCAGAATGCCGAACACACCATGGCGTGGTTGGCCGACCACCGGTTGGAGCATCAAAGATACGGCAGTGGGGTACCTGCAAGAAGGCCACGTGCCCACATCGTGCCCACAATTTGCCCACAGTTACACATATCTCACGTGATCTACCGTGATGAGTTCATGCAGCTCACAGCGTATCCGTTTCCCTAAACAGGCGCGGGAGCAGAACCACGACTTCTTCTCGGGTTCGGGTTCGTCGTACGTGATCGGCAAGGCCGTCAACACCGAAGACGAGGACTGGGACTTCTAAAGGCGCACGTCAGCGGCCCAATTTGTCGCCGCGCCGCCGATCGGGTGATCGGGCCGCACCGTTCACCCATAGTTCTTGCTATGTTCACCCGGCATACCCGGCGGATTCACCGCGCGGTCGGCGTTCACGGGAGAAGTCACTTGCAGTTCGGGTTGGTCGTCGCCATCGGCTTCGCGGTGGCCTTCGCCCTGACCAACGGCTTCCACGATGCCGCCAACGCCATCGCCACCCTGGTGGCGACGCGGGCAGCGACCCCGGGCCAAGCGGTCGTCCTCTCTGCGGTGTTCAACATGGGCGGTGCGGTCCTGCTCGGCACGGCCGTGGCCGACACCATCGGCAAGATCGTCACCGTGCCGCAGGCCCAGATGATTCCCGTAGTCGGGGCGGGCCTCGCTGGCGCGACAGCCTGGAACGGCATCACCTGGTGGCGGGGCCTGCCGTCGTCGTCGGGACACGCTCTGGTCGGGGGTCTGGTCGGCGCGGCCGTCGTCGACGGCATTATCTCGGGCTCCGGCGGACTCGGCTCCGTCCAGTGGGGCGGCTTCGAGGGCTGGCACCCCACCGGCGTCATCGGTGTTCTGGTCGCCCTGCTGATCTCTCCGCTCCTCGGCTTCGCCGTCGCGTTCCTGCTCCTGCGCCTGCTGCGCCCGATGTCGCGGCGCTGGACGACGCGGTGGATCGGTCCGGTCCGCCGCGGCGGATGGATTGCGGCGGCGGGACTTTCGTTCAGCCACGGCGGCAACGACGCCCAGAAGTCGATGGGCGTCATCGCGGTCCTACTGCTGGCCTCCGGGCAGACCACCACGATGTCGGTGCCGCTGTGGGCGAAAATCGTTACGGGCGTGGCCCTTACCGCGGGCACAGCGTTGGGCGGATGGCGCATCGTCAAGACGATCGGCCGTCGCATCTTCAGCCTGACACCTATCGACTCTTTCGCCAGTCAGGCCTCATCTACGGCAGTTATCCTCGGCGCCTCCCTCATCGGAGCCCCGGTGAGCACCACCCAGGTGGTGGCCTCCTCGGTCGTCGGTGTCGGCGGTGGGCGGCGGCGGTGGAAGCACGTGCGCTGGCAGATCGTGCGCGAAATGGGCATCGCGTGGCTGACCACGATTCCGGCGGCCGGGCTGATGGCGGTCGCCGTACTACTCGTTTGGAGAGCGTTATGAGCCGCAAAGGTATTCGCTGGTTTCTTCCCGAAAGCCCCGATGTCGTCGGAATGCTCCAGGAGCAGGCAGCGATCACGGTATCCGGAATGGAGGCCTTCGCCGCGTGGGCCGGCGGGGCCTCAGACCGCGGCGACGACGTCCGCGCCGCCGAGCACGACTGTGACGAGGTGCGGCGCAAACTCGTCGACGCCGTCAGCGAGGCCTTCACCACGCCGCTGCAGCCCGAGGACCTGTTCCAGTTGTCGCGCGATCTCGACAAAGTGATCAACGGCGCCAAGAACATCGTGCGCGAATCCGAAGCAATGGCCTTCCCGCCCGATCAGGCGACCGCTGACATGGCGGTCCTGCTCGCCGAAGGCGCCCAGCACATCCGGACGGCATTCACGTCCCTGGACGAGCGGCGAAGCAAGCTCGCCCCGCCCGCGACTGAGGCTGCCGACGCCGCGGTCAAGTCGCAGCGCAATCTGGAGCGCATCTATCGCCAAGCCGCCGGTGAGCTGCTTGGAGTCACCGATATCAGCATCGTCACCGCCCGACGCGAGTTCTATAGGCGGATCTCGGCGATCTCCGACGACATCGTCGCTGTCGCAGACCGGATCTGGTACTCGCAGGTGAAAGAGTCCTGAGACCTGCAACGAGGACTGGGACTTCTAATCCGCTAGCTGTGCTGGGCGCGGGTGACCACGATTGACCGAGTCCCGGTGATTTCGCGATTTCAACGCGATGCAACGGTGATGTAGGCAGGCTAATAGCACGGGGTTATGCATGACCTCGACGTCGAGTCGTCTTCTAGCGGGGTCGTATGTCTGCTGACACCACGCTGGCTGCCGGGCCGCCCACCCCCGGCCAAGGGGAGTTGTTCACCTACGACGCCTTCCTGTCCTATAGCCACGAGGATGGGGCCGTCGCCGCCGGAATTCAGAAGGGGTTGCACCATATCGGTCGGCGGGTGGGCCAGCTCAACGCCTTGCGGGTGTTCCGAGACTCCACCGACCTTGCGGCCAACCCCGACCTGTGGGGCAAGGTCGCCGACGCGATGGACCGCTCCCGATACCTGATCGTGGTGCTCTCCCCGCGGGCGGCGGCATCCGAATGGGTCAACAAGGAGGTCGCACACTGGCTGGAGCGGCGAGGGCCGGAGCCGCTGTTGATCGTGGTGGCCGATGGTCATCTGTACTGGGATGAAGCGACCCGACGGTTTGACCCCGACAGGTCCGACGCGGCGGTGCCTGTGCTGACCGAGCCAGGGGTGCTCACCGCCGAACCGCTTCACGTCGACGTCAGCGCCGACGCGCCGTGGGACCCGCACGCACCGACGTTCCGCGACAAGGTCACCGACCTAGCCGCCCCCATCCACGGCAAACCCAAGTACGAACTGGCCAGCGATGACGTCCGCGAGCAACGCCGTTTCCGTCGCCTCCGCCGCGCGGCGATCGCGGGCCTGGCCGTGCTGACCGTCATTGCTTCGGTGGCGGCTTGCATCGCCGTCGTGAAACAACAAGAGGCAAATCGCCAACGAAATGAAGCAGTCGCGCGGGGGCTGGTGTCAGAGGCACAGGCGATGCTGGCCGGCGCCCACTCGGGCGCCCCGGTGCGCGCATACCAACAGCTTGTTGCCGGGCGACGACTGGCGGAATCGCCGGATGACGGTCCGCTACTGAGTGTGCTGCCCGACCTGGAAAACGTCACCCAGATCGCTGAGGGTCCGCCGCTGGACGTGAACGGCGCTGCAGCGTTCAGCGCCGACCGGCGGCGGATCGTCTTCGGCGGTATCGACAAGACGGTGCGGGTGTGGGACGCGGCCACCGGCCACCAGATAGGCCCGCCGCTCACCGGCCACACGGACACAGTGTCCAGCGTGGCGTTCAGCGCTGACGGACGCAGGATCGCCTCCGGCAGCGCCGACAAGACTGTGCGAGTGTGGGATGCCGACACCGGTGAACCGATCGGTCAGCCTCTCACCGGCCACTCCGACCGGGTCAAGAGCGTGGCGTTCAGCCCGGACGGGACGCGGATCGTCTCCGGCAGTTGGGACGACACGGTGCGGCTGTGGGACGCCCGCACCGGGAAACCGATTGGCCAGTCGATCACCACTACGGACCCGGTGTCCAGCGTGGCGTTCAGCTCGGACGGGAAGCGGGTCGTTTCCGCCGGCAATGAGACAGTGCAGGTGTGGGACGCGGCGACCGGTAAGCCGATTGGTCAGCCGCTAGTCGGCCACGAAAACTTTGTGTGGAGTGTCGCGTTCAGTCCGGACGGGCGGCGGGTGGTTTCCGGCAGCGCCGACCATACGGTGCGGGTGTGGGACGCCGACACAGGCAAGCCGGTCGGCCAGCCGCTTGTCGGCCACGAAGACATGGTGTGGAGTGTCGCGTTCAGTCCGGACGGGCGGCGGGTGGTTTCCGGCAGCGCCGACCATACGGTGCGGGTGTGGGACGCCGACACAGGCAAGCCGGTCGGCCAGCCGCTTGTTGGCCACATGGACGACGTGATGATCGTGGCCTTCAGCCCGGACGGCGCGCGCATCGTCTCCTGCAGTTGGGACAAAACGGTGCGGCTGTGGGACGCCGACAAGCGCGAGCCGTTCGGGCAGCCGATCACCGGCCACACCAACCGCGTGAACAGTGTGGCCTTCAGCCGCGACGGCACGCGCATCGTCTCGGGCAGTACGGACAACACGGTGCGGCTGTGGGACGCCGACAGCGGGGAGCCGATCGGGCAGCCGATCACCACTACGGACGCGGTGTTGAGCGTGACGTTCAGCCCGGATGGGCGACGGATCGTTTCGGGCAGCCACGACAGCACGGTGCGCGTGTGGGAAACCGATACCCGCCAACCGATCGGCCCGCCGATGCAGAGCACGGGCGCAGTAGACAGCGTGGCGTTCAGCCTGGATGGGCGGCGGATCGTCTCCGGCAGCTATGACGGAATGGTGCAGGTGTGGGACGCCGCCACCGGCCAGCCCGTGGGCGCGCCGATCGCCGGCCGCACGGGCTCGGTGATCAGCGTCGCGTTCAGTCCCGACGGGCGGCGGATCGTCTCTGGCAGCGCCGACAACACAGTTCGCGTGTGGGACGCGGTCACCGGTCAGCCCATAGGTGCACCCCTGACTGGCCACACCGACTGGGTGAACAGCGTTGCGTTTAGCCCCGACGGCACGCGCATCGTCTCCGGCAGTTGGGACTGGACGGTGCGGGTGTGGGACGCCGCCACCGGTCAACCTATCGGTCAGCCGCTCACAGGCCACACCGGCCCGGTGACGGGTGTTGCCTTCAGCGCCGACGGTAAGCGAATCGTGTCGGGCAGTAACGATGCGACGGTGCGGGTTTGGGACGCGGCGACCGGTCAACCCCTCGGCGAGCCGCTCACCGGTCACACGGCCGAGGTGCAAAGCGTGGCGTTCAGCTCCAACGGCACGCGCATCGTCTCCGGCAGTCGCGACAATAGTCTGCGCATATGGCCCACGTACCCCGATCCCACGGCGGCGTTGTGCGCCAAGCTCACCACCAATATGAGCCACCGACAGTGGCGGGACTGGGTGTCGCCCGACATCGGCTACATCAAGGTCTGCCCGGACCTCCCGATCGCGCCCGACTAGCCTTCCCCGCTAAGCGCCGCAGTCCGCGGTGCTCATGCCCGTCGTGCCGCGATCGGAAATCCGGAATCATTCTGGCCCCCAGCGGATTTGCTTACTCGATTCCAGATGCTCTCGACTTTGACGACATCTCTGGCTCGCGAAGGTCTGTTGCAGTATCACGCCACCGACGAGCATAACGGCCAACCGTTGCCACCTAATTGCACGGTCTCGACAGTGCCTCACAGATAATCTGAAGCTACCGGGGCGGCAGGGGACCAAGCTCTAAGGGTGGCATCTTCATCAGCTATCGACGGGCAGACAGTGGGCCGTATGCGGGACGCCTTCGGGACAACCTGAGCAATCATTTCGGCGCGGAGCAGGTCTTTCGAGACCTCAACGCGGCAGTGAGCGTCGCACTACCTGAGTTGTTCGACAACTCGAACGGTGAGAAAGTCGCGAGACTGCTGGGAGATCGCGGTTTGAAGGTGCAGGGCGATCTGTGCGCAGTCTCGGCGACCGATCGTCGACTAATCCTTGGCGGGCTCGTCTTCAACGGGCTCTTCGTCGGCGGGCTCGTCTGCAGCGGGCTCTTCGTCCGCGGCGTCGGCCTCGTCTGCAGCAGGCTCCTCGGCGTCATTTGAGGGCTCGTCGACGGATTTGTCGTCGTCTCCGGCGCCGTTCAACTCTGGGTCCTCGATGTCGTCGACCGTCAACTCCTCAGCGTCGGCGGGCTCTTCGGCCAGCGTCTCGTCGCCGCCACCAGGCGGGCGTTCAGCCAATGCCACCCCGGTGGCGGCCCCGGCGGGAGCTAACGCCGCGGCGGTCGGACGCGACGGGTCATGCACTGGCTTCTGCCACGCAGGCGCGCCCAAAACCGTTCCGAACGCCAAAGATTCGTCCAACTGCTCGGGGAGCGTCTCCGACGCCTTGCGCTCGTCCTCGAGGGTGATCTCACCGAGGCCGATGCGCTCCTGCACACGTTTCATCCACCGCGGCGCCCACCAGCAGTCGTTGCCAAGCAGCTTCATCACCGCGGGCACCAGGAACATGCGCACAACGGTCGCGTCGAGCAACAGTGCAGTGATCAGACCGATCGCCAGGTACTGCATCATCACCAGATCGGAGAATGCGAACGCCCCGCCGACCACAACGAGAACCAGTGCCGCCGCGCTGATGAGACGGCCGGTGCTGGCGGTGCCGGTGCGGATGGCCTCCTCGGTCGTCATGCCGCGCGCGCGGGCCTCGACCATGCGGGATACCAGGAAGACCTCGTAATCCGTTGACAGGCCGAAGATCACCGCGATGATCAGCCCGATCACCGGAGCCGTCAGCGGAGTCGGTGTGAAGTTGAGCAAACCGGATAGATGGCCGTCGATGAATATCCACGTCAGCACACCCAGCGTTGAGCACAGTGTCAGCGCGTTCATCAGCGCGGCCTTGATCGGCAACACCAGCGATCCGAACGCCAAGAACATCAGGATCGTGGTCATGGAGACCGCAATGAGAATCATCTGCGGCAGCTTCGCGGAAATCGTTGCGACGCTGTCCTGTTCGAGTGCAGGCGTGCCGCCCACCAACACTTTCAGATCGTGCGGCTTCGGAATCGCCCTCAGCGCATCGACTTTCGCCTTGGCGTCGAGCCGGTTCTCCAGGCCGTTCTGGATAACCCGTACCGACGGATCTTTAGATGCGCCGTCGAGGAACGGTCGTTCCCTCCACATGTTGGCCTGATCATTGTTCGGCTCGGCGAATCCAGGTATGGCGAGCGCTTCACTGCGGACCTGGGCGACCTCGGCGTCGGTGACCGGCCTGCCGTCGGTGCTCTGGATGACCAGCGTGATCGGCTCGACGCGGAACCCGGGGAATGTCCGGTCGAACTCCTCCTGCGCTTGGCGAACCGAGTTCGTCGGCGGCAGGTATTTCTCGCTGATGCCGCCAAGGGCCAGATTGCCCAGCGGCAGAATCAGCACGATCAGGCCGATGATGATCGGCACCGCGAACAGCAGCGGTCGTTTCATCACGCGGTCGGCCAGCTTGCCCCAGAACCCGTTCTCGACCTCTGCGCTGGTCTTGGTCTTCTCCAGTTTCGCGCCCAGCCACGTGATGATCCGGTTGCTCAACGGCCAGTCCCGCAGGAAAGGCACCTTCAACAAAGTGGTCACGCTCAGCGCGTCGACCTTCGGTCCCAGCATCCCCAGGATGGCGGGCAGCACCGTGATCGACAGCAGCGCCGCCAACGTGACCGAGGCGATCATGGCGTAGGTGAGCGACTTCAGGAAGCCCTGCGGGAAGAGCAACAGGCCGCCGACGGACGCCGAGATCAGCACCGACGAGAATGCGATGGTGCGCCCCGCCGTCACCACGGTGCGGCGGACCGCTGTTTCGGTGTCGTAGCCTTCGGCGATCTCCTCGCGGAAGCGGCTCACGACGAACAATCCGTAGTCGATGGCGATACCGAGGCCGATCAGCGTGACGACCGGCTGCGCGAAGTAGTGCACCGGCACCGACAGCGCCGTCAACCGCATGATGCCGAGCGCACCCGCGATGGTCAGCCCGCCGATGATGCCGGGGAGGAACGCAGCGACCACACCGCCGAACACGAAGAACAGCAGGACCACCACCAGCGGCATGGCGAGCACCTCTGCGCGCTGCTGGTCCGTGGCGATGGTTCCGGTCAGTTCGTTGGCCAACGGCAACAGTCCGGCCAACTGCACGTCGACGCCGGGATCGGAGAGGTCCTCCTGAACCGCCTTGTAGTTCTTCAGGATGAGGTCGTCGTTGTCGCCCTTGAGCTGGATCGACATGAACGCGCGCTTCTTCGACGCGTCCGCCATGTTCTTCAGCAGGTCGGGGGTCTTGAAATAACCGATGGACCGGATGATCTGGTCCGGGTGGTCCTTCTCTACCTGCGCGAGGTTGTCCAGAACCTTCTTGCGGAATGCCGGGTCGTCGACGGTCTTGCCGTCCGGGGCCGTGTAGATGGCCACCACATGGCTGGACGTGTCCCTGCCGTAATGCTCGTCGCCGAGGCGCGATGCCTGCGCCGATTCGCTGTTGTCGTCGAAGAAGCCACTCTGCGTGACGTGCTCGCCCAGGCTGCTGCCGTATATGCCGCTGCCGAGGCAGAGCGCCACCATGACTGCGACCACGGCGAATCGGTAGCGGTATACCGTTCGACCCCACCAGGCGAAAACGTCGAACCCCTAACTCGTCATGCTTCGCGGCCAGCGCATCAATTCAACCATTCCGGTTTGCAAGCGTGAGAGTACAAGCAGGCCAGCGGCATGCCACGGTCGATCCGATGCGAACTGGGCAAATCGCTGGGTGAACGGCCGGTGAACTGTGCAGGCTCACCGTGGTATCCGCGGCCCGCAGCAGTGAGACTTAGCGGTGTGACCACGTCGCTGTTCAAGTCGATCATTCAGTGGCTTCGAGCCGGCTACCCCGAGGGTGTGCCCGGCCCCGACCGGGTACCGCTGCTGGCGCTGCTGCGCGCCACACCGCTGACCGAGGATCAGGTCAAAGAGGTCGTCCGCCACATCACCGCCGAGGATGCCGGCGCGTTGGCCGACGGGGAGATCACCCGCGACGAGATCGCGGAGTTCATCGCCGACGTCACCCATCACGACGCGGGCCCGGAGAACGTCCAGCGGGTCGCCGCCAAGCTCGCGGCGGCAGGATGGCCGCTGGCCGGCGTCGACGGATCGGACCCGACGCCCTAACGCAGCGACGCCGTATCGATGACGAAGCGGTAGCGCACGTCGCTGGCGACCGTTCGCTCGTAAGCCTCGTTGATGTAGGTCGGCTCGATGACCTCGATCTCGGGCGCGACATCATGCTCGGCGCAGAAGTCCAACATCTCCTGGGTCTCTTCGATACCGCCGATCAACGAGCCGGCGATGCTGCGGCGCCCGAAGATGAGTGCGCCTGCCGGTACGGCCATCGGGTTCTCCGGCATGCCGAGTTCGACGAGGGTGCCGTCGAGTGTCAGCAGGCCGAGGTAGTCGGCCAGGTCGAGGTTGGCGGACACGGTGTTGAGGATCAGGTCGAACTTGCCCGCGAGCTTCTTGAACGTGTCGCGGTCGCTGGTGGCGTAGTACTCGGCGGCACCGAGCCGCAGCCCGTCCTCCATCTTCTTCAGCGTCTGGCTGAGCACCGTGACTTCCGCGCCGAGTGCGACCGCCAGCTTCACCGCGAGGTGCCCGAGACCGCCGAGGCCGATGACCGCGACCTTGGTGCCCTCGCCCGCGTTCCAGTGCCGAAGCGGTGAATAGGTGGTGATCCCCGCGCACAGCAGCGGTGCTGCGGCGGCCAACGAGATCGCGTCGGGGATGCGGAGCACGTAGTTCTCGTCGACGACGATCGCGCCGCTGTAGCCGCCCTGTGTCGGCTGACCGTCGCGACCGACACCGTTGTACGTCCCGACCATCCCCGGGTTATCGCAGTACTGCTCCTCGCCCGCCAGGCAGTATTCGCATTCCCGGCAGGAGTCGACGAAGCAGCCGACGCCGACGCGATCGCCGACCCTGTGTTTGGTCACGTCCGATCCGACCGCGCTGACGATCCCGGCGATCTCGTGGCCGGGGACCATGGGGTACTCGACGTCACCCCACTCGCCACGGACGGTGTGGATGTCGGAGTGGCAGATGCCTGCGAAGTGGATCTCGATCGCGACGTCGTTGGGGCCGACGTCGCGGCGGGTGATCGTTGTCTTGCTCAACGGTTCGGTGGCGGATGTCGCGGCGTAGGCGGATACGGCGGTCGTCATGTAATCCCTCTTCAGTGCATGCGAGAACACGCTCAACGTGTAGGTGAAACGGCCGCGACTGTGCGGCCCAACGGCTGGAGTAACCCGTTCTGCGGCAGAACTAATCCCGGCGCAGCCTGTGAATTGGCTCCTAGAGCCCTGCCGCGCGGACTGCGCCGTTGAACGAGGTCCGCTCATAGCTCGCGACGCCCGCCTTCGTGTACGGATCGCGCGCAATGATGTCCTGCGCGTCTTCGGTGCTGATGTCACCGGTGACGAGCACCCCGCCCGAACCGTCCTCCTGCCGTCCGGCCAATAGGAGGCGGCCTGCCGCGATCTCGGAGTTCAGGAACTCGAGATGGGCGGGACGAGTCTGCTCGACGACGTGGGGCGGCTGCGCATATGTCGACTTCAGGACGTGGATCACCCTGCCGACGTTAGTTGATCGGCGCGTTGATCCTGCGCAGGTCCGTGAGCATCCCGCGGGCAGCGACAATGCCCTCTCCGGTCTGCCACACCTCGTTGTTGACGACGAAGACCCGGTTGTCCTTGTTGGCGGACAGCTTCTTCCACGCATCGCTGCCCATCACCTCGGCCGCGCGGTCCTTGGCCGCCGCTGAGGCGAACGACACGTACGCGATGTCGCCGTCGGCGATCGAGAAGTCGGGGGAGTTGCCCAGGTCCTCCTCGGTGGTGCCGACCTCCACATACGCCTTGTCGGTAAAGCGTTGTGCCGCAGGGCGATCCACGCCGACATCGGCCAGCACGCTGCCGGGGAAACTGTCGGGTCCGAACACCCGCATGGTCTTGTCGGTGAACTGCACGACCGACGCCTGGAAGTGGGTGGCGTCGTTGTCGGCACCCGTCTTGTCGGCGGCCGCGGTGAAGTCGTCGATCAATCCGTTTGCGGCATCGGTGCGCCCTGTCGCCGCACCCACTGTCCGAAGAGTGTCCTCCCATGCCGCGCCGGGTGCGCCCGTGAACACCGTCGGGGCGATGGCCGACAGCTCAGGGTAGGCCTGCGGGGTCAGTGCTTCCGATCCAAGGATCAGGTCCGGGTTGGCGGCCCGAATCGCATCCAGATCGGGCGAACTGCGCGTGCCCACGGCGGGCAGGTCGTGTACGACCGTGCCGAGATACGACGGCTGGCTCTCGGAGCCGTCGGGCAGGGCGGCGCCGACGATCCGGGACTGCAGGCCCAGCGCACACAAGGCGTCCAGCTGGTCGCCGGACAGCGCGACGATCCTTTCCGGTTCCGCCTTGACGACGGTCTCGCCTGCGGCGTGGCCGACGGGACGTGTCGGCGAGTCGTCGGGGTCGGCAGGCAGGGGATTGGGCGCACACGACTCGTCGGGCCTGCGCTGATTGCCCAGCACACCGGCGCCGGCGATCCTGGTGGTGCTGGTGATGACCGTCGGCTCGTCGACGGGCGAGGCCTCCCCACCACCCAGCTGGCCGCAGCCGCCGAGAGCGGTCACCACGACGGCGGTCAGCAGGGCCGCGGCAGCTGCGAAAGGGCCGGGCGCTGGAGCCGCTCGGCCGGCGACATGAGACCGCGGACGGCGGATCAGCACGGGGCCGACGGTAACAGCTGCCCGTCTTCGTGGCGTTTGTTGCGGCCGCCACCCGCGTTTCGCCACACGACACGACACAGTTCAAGACGTCACAAAATCAATTACGACGGTTTGTAGGACCCAGGCCGACACGGGGCCGTCCGGGAGATAGGATTCGAACAGCAAGATTGCGGGCATGACCGCAAGAGACGTTTGGAGGACGTGTTGGTAGCCGAAGCGCCCACGGTCGGAGAACTCGAGGCCCGTCGTCCGTTCCCGGCTCGGCTCGGCCCCAAGGGCAGCCTGATCTACAAGCTGATCACCACAACCGATCACAAGCTGATCGGCATCATGTACTGCGTCGCCTGCTTCATCTTCTTCTTCATCGGCGGGCTGATGGCGCTGTTCATGCGCACCGAGCTCGCCCTGCCCGGCCTGCAGTTCCTGTCCAACGAGCAGTTCAACCAGCTGTTCACCATGCACGGCACGGTGATGTTGCTGTTCTACGCGACGCCGATCGTGTTCGGGTTCGCCAACCTGGTGCTGCCGCTGCAGATCGGCGCCCCCGACGTGGCGTTCCCGCGGCTGAACGCCTTCTCGTTCTGGCTGTTCCTGTTCGGCGCGACGATCGCGATCGCCGGCTTCATCACCCCCGGTGGCGCCGCCGACTTCGGCTGGACCGCCTACACGCCCGTTGACCGACGCCATTCACTCCCCGGGAGCAGGTGGGGACCTGTGGATCATGGGCCTGGCCGTCGGTGGTCTTGGCACCATCCTCGGCGGCGTCAACATGATCACCACGGTGGTCTGCATGCGCGCGCCGGGCATGACGATGTTCCGGATGCCGATCTTCACCTGGAACATCCTGGTGACCTCGATCCTGGTGCTGATGGCTTTCCCGCTGCTGACCGCCGCGCTGTTCGGCCTGGCCGCCGACCGCCACCTCGGCGCACACGTCTATGACCCCGCCAACGGCGGTGTGCTGCTGTGGCAGCACCTGTTCTGGTTCTTCGGCCACCCCGAGGTGTACATCATCGCGCTGCCGTTCTTCGGCATCGTCACCGAGATCTTCCCGGTGTTCTCCCGCAAGCCGATCTTCGGCTACACGACGCTGATCTATGCGACGCTGTCGATCGCGGCGCTGTCGGTGGCGGTGTGGGCGCACCACATGTACGCCACTGGCGCGGTGCTGCTTCCGTTCTTCTCCTTTATGACGTTCTTGATCGCGGTGCCCACCGGGATCAAGTTCTTCAACTGGATCGGCACGATGTGGAAGGGCCAGTTGACGTTCGAGACGCCGATGCTGTTCTCGGTGGGCTTCTTGGTCACCTTCCTGTTGGGCGGCCTGTCGGGTGTGCTGCTGGCCAGCCCGCCGATCGACTTCCACGTCACCGACAGCTATTTCGTGGTGGCGCACTTCCATTACGTGTTGTTCGGCACGATCGTGTTCGCCACCTACGCGGGCATCTATTTCTGGTTCCCGAAGATGACCGGGCGGCTGCTCGACGAGCGGCTGGGCAAGCTGCACTTCTGGCTGACGTTCATCGGCTTCCACACCACGTTCCTGGTGCAGCACTGGCTGGGAAACGAGGGCATGCCGCGCCGGTATGCCGACTACCTGCCGACCGACGGGTTCACCACGCTGAACGTCGTCTCCACCATCGGCGCGTTCATTCTCGGTGTCTCGACGATTCCGTTCGCCTGGAACGTGTTCAAGAGTTGGCGTTACGGCGAGCCGGTGACCGTTGATGACCCGTGGGGGTACGGCAACTCGCTGGAGTGGGCCACCAGCTGCCCGCCGCCGCGGCACAACTTCACCGAGCTGCCCCGGATCCGTTCGGAGCGGCCCGCTTTCGAGCTGCACTATCCACACATGGTGGACCGGATGCGCGCCGAGGCACATATCGGCCGCAGCCACGGACCATCGGACGGCGACGTCACTCGTCTAGACGGCGAGAACGTCCGGACCTGATGTCGGCGCGGGGGGCCAGCAAGGGTGAATAGTCGAAAGGTGGCTTCATCTGTCGGCTCTTCGCGCGAGCGCTCATCGCTGCTGATCACCGTCACCGGAGTCGATCAACCAGGCGTGACTTCTGCGCTGTTCGAAGTGCTTTCGCGGCACAAGGTCGAACTGCTCAACGTCGAACAGGTCGTCATCCGGGGGCGTCTGACGCTGGGCGTGCTGGTGTCGGGTACGGCCGAGGCGGCAGGCGGTCCCGAGCTGCGTGCCGAGGTCGAGAACGCCATCCACGGCGTCGGGCTCGACGTGACGATCGAGCGCAGCGACGAGATGCCGGTGATGCGGCAGCCCTCCACCCACACCATCGTCGTGCTCGGCAGGCCGATCACCGCCGAGGCGTTCGGTGTGGTGGCCCGTGAGGTGGCCGCACTCGGCGTCAACATCGACTTCATCCGCGGAGTCTCCGACTATCCGGTAACGGGATTGGAGCTGCGGGTCTCGGTGCCGCCCGGCGGCGTATACACCCAGCTGCAGACCGCGATGGCACGGGTCGCTGTCGACGAGGGTGTGGACATCGCGCTGGAGGACTACAGCCTGGCCCGACGGGGCAAGCGGCTCATCGTCTTCGACGTCGACTCGACGCTGATCCAGGGTGAGGTCATCGAGATGCTGGCCGACAAGGTCGGTGCGCACGCGGCCGTCGCCGAGATCACCGAGGCCGCCATGCGCGGCGAACTGGACTTCGCCGAATCCCTGAACCGTCGCGTCGCGACGCTCGCGGGCCTTCCGGCCGAGGTGCTCGAGGAGGTCGGCGAGCAGATCGAGCTGACGCCGGGGGCGCGCACCACAATACGGACATTGCGGCGCTTGGGTTTTCACTGCGGGATCGTGTCCGGTGGCTTCCGTCAGGTCATCGAACCGCTGGCCCATGAGCTGGAGATGGACTTCGTTGCCGCCAACCAGCTCGAGATCGTCGACGGCAAGCTGACCGGTCGAGTCATCGGGCAGATCATCGACCGGCCGGGAAAAGCCAAGGCGCTGAGGGATTTCGCGCAGCAGGCGGGCGTGCCGATGGAGCAGACGGTCGCCGTGGGCGACGGCGCCAACGACATCGACATGCTGGCCGCGGCCGGCCTTGGGGTGGCATTCAACGCCAAACCTGCGCTGCGTGAGGTGGCCGACGCATCGCTGAGCCATCCGTATCTGGACACCGTGCTGTTCATCCTTGGGATCACCCGCGGCGAGATCGAGGCCGCCGACTCCATCGACGGCACGTTCCGAAGGGTCGAGATACCCGACGACTAAACGACGACCGTGGTCGGCTCCGGTGCGGAGGAGCCGGTGACGCTGTGCCACGCTCGGGCCAACAGCTCGATGGCCGCCGAGAGCTCCTCCTCGGGCAGCGCATAGGGGACCCGCACAAAGCGTTCCAGTGTTCCGTCGACGCCGAACCGCGGTCCGGCAGGCAATTCCAATCCCATCCGGGACGCGGCCGCCGACAGCGCCGTGCTCATCGGCGCGGGCAATCGCACCCACAACGACATGCCACCGGCGCCGCCGCCTGGCTCCCAGTCAGGCAGATGCCGGTCGAGCAGTGACAGCAGGAATGCGCGTCGCGCCCGCAGAATCTCTCGTCGCTCGGGCAGCAGTTCGTCGCGTTGCGCGAGAAGCCTTGCGGCGGCGAACTGCTCGAGAACCGGAGTGCCCATGTCGATCGACGGGCGCAGCGCGGCGATGGTGGCGATGGTCGCGCGCTCGGCGCGAATCCACCCGACGCGCAGGCCGCCCCAGAACGACTTCGACATCGAGCCGACCGTCAGCACCAGGTCTCGCCGCGTCGTCATCGCGGCGGCCATCGGTTCTGGCACCTGCTCGTCCAGCCACATGTCGAGAATCGTCTCGTCGATGATCGTGCGCGTCCTGGTCTCGGCGATGATGGCCGCCAACCGCTTTCGGTCCCGCGCTGGCATCGTCAGCCCGGTGGGATTCTGGTTGTCCGGGATCAGGTACGCCAGGCTCGGCGACAGCTGATGCACAGCGGACTGCAATGCGTCCAGCTCCCAGCCGTCTTCGGTCATCGCCACCGGCACCGGCCGCGCGCCCGCGGTCGCGATCGACGAGAGGGCGCCGTGGTAGGTCGGCTGCTCGACGAGTACCCGATCGCCGGGCTGGACGTAGGTGGTCAGGATCAGATTGACGGCATGCAGTGCACCGGTGGTGATCAGCACCTCGTCGGGTTCGGTGGGAAGTCCACGCTCGCAATATCTTTCGGCAACGGCCTCCCGCAGGACATCGACGCCGACGAGTTCGTGGCCCACCTTGTGGAGATAGGGCGTCACATCGTGGGTGGCTTCGACGAACGCCTCGCTCACCGCCGCGGCGGGGGCGGACAACGCGGCGGCGGCCAGGCTCATCGTCGGCGAGGCGGTCTCGGTTCGCGCGACGGGTGCGACCGGGAGTGCCGTGGTGCTGCGGGTGCCGCGGCGGGCGTTGAGATAGCCGTCCTCGCGTAGCTGGGCATATGCGGCGGTGACGGTGGTGCGGGAAACGCGCAGCGTGTCGGCCATGGCTCGTTCGCTCGGCAGCCGCGCGCCGACGGGTATGCGGCCGTCGACGATGAGCAGCCGGATGGCATCGGCGAGACCGTAGTAGGCCGGGCCGCTCCGACTGGACGTCCGCCAGTTGCCGAGCTCGCGAGCCACTAGGTCCACATCGAGCGCTCTGGCGGGTATTTCGACGGTCATAACAAGCCAGTGTGCGCCAACTGGCTATGGAATAACAAGCCAGTTGACCCCATTATTTGGTCATGACTATGAATTGGACATCAAAACTGGCCCGTCCTCTGGGCAGGATCTTCCGGCCTGCGCAACGCATCCCGGCCGAGTTCCTCGACCGCGACGCCGAACGGGTGCGCAACGAAATCGAGCTGATACGGGCCCGCTTCCCGCACCATGCGTGACGCGACGGCCCGTGGCGGCGCGCTGCTGCTCGGGCTGATCGGCTACGGCTTCTCGATGGCGATGATGGTGCGCGCCGAACTCGGGCTCGACCCGTGGGACGTGTTCCACCAGGGACTCGCGCTGCGGACGCCGATGACCATCGGCATCGCGTCTGCCGTCGTCGGGGTGGCGGTGCTGCTGGCCTGGATCCCGCTGCGCAACCGCCCCGGGATCGGCACGATCGCCAACGTCATCGTCATCGCGGTGACCGTGGACACCGGGCTGGCGATCCTGGCAACGCCCACGTCATTGCAGGTACGCGTGGCGATGATGGTCGGCGCGGTCGTGCTCAACGCGATCAGCACCGTGCTCTACATCGGCGCAGGCCTTGGCCCCGGTCCGCGCGATGGACTGATGACAGGGCTTGTGGTCCGAACCGGCCTCTCGGTACGGCTCGTCCGGACCTCGATCGAGGCGACCGTGCTGACCATCGGCTGGCTGCTCGGCGGCACCGTCGGCGTCGGCACAGTCTTGTACGCGTTCGGCATCGGTCCGCTCGTCCAGTTCTTCGTCCGGATCATCCCGAAAAGGCTTCTGGCGCAGAGCGGCTGGACTTCGGTCGCGGCCGCCAGCGATTTGGGCGTGGAAACTATCGCTGGGCGAAGGAAATCGCGCCGAAATCGCTTACGTGAGCGCCGCATCGATGCGGCGGATGTCGAAGATGTAGTCGGCCAGCATGCTGGTCAAGCCGACCGCCCCTGCACGATCACCTAGCCGCGCGGGAACGATCTGGAGCCGACGAGTGGCCAGCGGCAGTGACCGGGCATAGATGCTCTCGCGAATACCGGCCATCAAGATGGCGGCGCTTGCGGCCAGTTCACCACCCACGATCACGGTCGACGGGTTGAGCAGGCTCACCACGTCGGACAGTGCAACGCCGATGAACCGGCCGGCGCGTCGTACGAGGCTGACCGCCAGCGGGTCACCCGATTCGAGCAGTCGGGCGATGTCGGAGATCGCAGACACCTCCCTTCCGGCTGCACGCAGATCGCGCAGTAGCGCCCACCCGCCGCCGTAGGCCTCGATGCAGCCGGTGTTCCCGCAGCGGCACACCGGTTCGGGCTCATCGGTCGGCACGTTGTCGGGCGGGCTGATCTGGATGTGGCCGATGTCGCCCGCGGCACCGTCGGCGCCGCGGTAGATCAAGCCGTGCGCGATGATTCCGGCGCCGACACCGGTGGCCACCTTGACCATCACCAGCGAATCCTGGTCGGCGAAGTTCGTGGCGTGCTCACCCAGCGTCATCGCGTTGGCGTCGTTGTCCACCAACACCGGACACGCGAACCGTTCTGCAAACCACGACCGGATCGGATATCCGTCCCAACCGGTCATGATCGGCGGGCTGACCACCGTCGCGCTCGCGAAGTCCACCGGGCCGGGCACGGCAATCCCGATACCGCGAACGAAATCCGCTGCGATCCCGGATTTTTCGAGGAGGTCGTCGAACATTCTGTCGACCTCTGCCAGCCATCGTTCGGGTCCGACAGTGATGTCGAGCGGTATCCGCAACTCGTGTCCGATCTCGCCGCGCAGATCCGTGATCGCGGTGCGAACGCCGGTGGCCCCTGCGTCGGCGATCAGCAGCGCTCCTCCGTCGGAGCGGATGTGAAAGTGGCTTGGTGGGCGCCCGCGTGCGGTGGTCGTCTGGCCGCTGGAGATCCAGCCCGCGTCCTGCAACGTATCCAGGCGCGCGGCTACGGTGCTGCGGGACAGACCGGTCTTGGCGATGATGTCGGCCCGACTCAACCCGCCTGCGCGGCGAATGAGATCCAGCACATGGCCGGGCGATCCGTTGCCTGTGGATGAATCTGCCCCGCCGGTGGCCGAAATGTACGCCTCCTGCATGACCGGTCACCTCCCTTCGCATTCTTTTTACCAGATTCCCCATGAGTTTTGCTTGACATTAGACATAAATATGGTTTTATTTAGTCAGAAATTTGAGACCCAACCGGTCCGCTCGAAGAGGAGAGACGCATGTCACATTCAATTTCCGCCACTCGCCGCCTGGCCGTGGTCGCCGCCGTCGGCGGTCTTGGGCTCGCGCTCAGCGCATGTGGGAGCTCCACATCTGGTGATGGCTCGGGTCAGGTCGCCGCCGTCGTCAAGGGACTCGACAACCCGTTCTTCCAGACCATGGAGTCGGGAATCAAGGAGGAGGCCTCGACCGCCGGTACCGACGTCACGGTGCAGGCAGCCAACTCCATCACCGACACCACCGGGCAAGCGGATAAGCTCAACGGCCTTGCCGGCCAGGATTTCTCGTGCTTCATCGTCAATCCGATCACCGGGACCAACCTGATCCAGGGCATCGCGCAGCTCTCGGCCAAGAACGTTCCCATCGTCAACATCGACAGCCCCATCGACGAGAGCGCCGCCTCGGCCGCCAACGCGAAGATCACCACCTACATCGGCACCGACAACGCCGACGCAGGCGCTCAGGCCGCCGCCGAAATGGGCAAGCTGCTGCCCGGCGGTGGGACCGTAGCCCTGATCGGCGGAACCTCGGGTGACGTGACAAGCGCCGCCCGGCTCGACGGCTTCACCAAGGCAGTGCCCGCCAACCTCAAGATCATCTCGACCGTCGCCGCTGACTGGGAGCGCCAGATGGCACTCACCAAGGCGACCGACATCATGACGGCCAACCCGACCCTGAGCGCGTTCTTCGTCGCCAACGACGACATGGGGCTCGGCGTGGCCCAGGCGATCGCCAACCGCGGCAAGACCGGATCTGTCAAGGTCATCAGCGTCGACGGCAACAAGGACGCATTCGAGGCAGTCAAGACCGGCGGCATCGACGCCGTGGTGGCGCAGTTCCCATACGTGATCGGTGCGATGGGTGTCGACGCGTGCAAGGCCGCCATCGCCGGGAAGACGTTGCCCACCGACGTGAAGGCACCGGTGCAGGTCGTCACCAAGGCCAACGTCGATGACGCGCTGGCCTCGGCGCCCAAGCCCGCGGCACCGTATGAGAACCCGTTCGCGGAGCTCAACAAATGACAACCACCTCAGTCGCAGCGACTCGCGACGGTGACCGCCGAGCCGAGGCGCCGGAAACGCCTCGGTGGCGGTCCGTGCTGGACCCGGCGAACCTGGCCACCTGGGCCGCACCCATCGCGCTGGTGCTGCTCGCGATCGTCTTCCAGGCGCTCAATCCGACGTTCTTGAGCCTGGGCAACCTGACGTCGATGCTGACGTCGTCGGCCATCCTGATCGTGCTGGCGATCGGGCAGACGTTCGTGGTGGCCACCGCGGGAATCGACCTGTCGATCGCATCGGCGATGACGCTCGCGGCGGTGATGTTCGGCATCGTGTTCGACGCCGGTCTGCTGGCCGCCGTCGCCGCCGCCGTCGTGACCGGGCTCCTGGTCGGGCTGGTGAACGGCGTGATCATCGCGCGGGGTCGGATCACCGACTTCATCGTCACCTTGGGCATGTTGTCTGCGGCGTCGGGAATGGCGCTGATCTTCGCCGACGGCAAGCCCAAGACCATCATCAGCGCACCCCTGCTGAAACTGTCCACGGGCACCGTCTGGATCTTCGGGTACAGCTTCCTCATCGCGATCGCGATGGCCGTCATCGCACACGTGGTGCTGTTCCATACCCGCTTCGGCACCTACGTGCTGGCGACGGGAGGTAACAGTGAGGCGGCAGCCGCGACCGGAGTGTCGACGGCGCGGATCAAGACCGCGGTGTACATCATCGCCGGTCTGACCGCAGGCATCGCCGCGATCCTGCTCGTCGCCCGCGTCGGTGCCGCCGAGCCCGCGTCGAACACCTCGTTCCTGCTCAACTCGGTGGCCGCAGTCGTGCTCGGCGGTGTCAGCCTGTTCGGCGGCCGGGCCACCATCGCAGGCCCGGTGGTGGGTGCACTCCTGCTGACCGGGCTTGTCAACGGCCTTACGTTGCTGGGGGTTTCGCAGTTCTATCAACCGCTGTCGGTCGGCGTCGTCGTCGTCGCCGCAGCCTTCCTGACGAGGTTCCAGAAATGACCCAGGCCACCACACACCGTCCGCTTGCCGAGGACGTGCCCGACGATGCCTTGCTCAAGGTGGACGGCGCCACACTGGCTTTCGGTCAAGTCAGGGCGCTCAAGGGTGTGACGATGCACGCGCGCCGCGGCGAGGTCACCGCGATTGTCGGGGACAACGGCGCCGGGAAGTCGACACTGATCCGCTGCGTCAGCGGTGTGCACAGCCCCGATTCGGGCTCGATCGCCTTCGACGGACAGACCGTACACTTCCGCTCGCCGCACGAGGCGCGCGACGCGGGCATCGAGACCGTGCATCAGAACCTCGCCCTTGTCGAGGACCTCACGGTGTGGCAGAACTTGTTTCTGAATCGTGAGATCGTCCGGCGCTTCGGTCCGTTCGCGGTTCTGAACCGGCGCGCGATGCGAGCCAAGGCGGAGGAGATGGTGTCCGGCCTTGCCGTCAACGTGCCCGCGGTCGGATCGCGGGTGCGCCGCCTGTCGGGTGGCCAACGCCAAGCCGTATCCATCTGCCGCGCGGCCGGTTTCACGTCCAAATTGATCATCATGGACGAGCCGACCGCCGCCCTTGGAGTCCAGGAGACGGCCAGGGTGGAGGAGTTGATCACGCGACTCCGCTCCGAAGGCCACGCGATCATCCTGATCAGCCACAACTTCTCGCAGGTGCTCAAGCTCTCCGACGCAGTGTGGGTGATGCGGGCCGGCCACTGCGTTGCGGGTCGGCGCACCGCCGACACCGACGGCGATGAGATCGTCGCGCTGCTCACCGGCGCGCGGCCAGGCGACTACACCGCAGAACAACAAGGAGCCAACGCATGACGCCGACCGCCGAGGTTTCCAACCCGATCGGCGTTCACGCACTGGTGTGGGTGGGCGACACGAGCCCCGCCAGCGTCGAGACCGCCATCTCGCAGACCGTTGCCGCAGGATACGACATCCTCGAGTTCTCGTTGCACGACGCGGTCAGCATCGACCGGGTCAAGACACGGGAACTGTTGACGGCCAACAGCATTGCGGCCGCGTGCTCACGGGGGTTGGCCCGAGACGCCGATATCTCGAGCGAAGACACGGCAGTGGTCGCGCGTGGCGCGGAACTGCTGGCGGAGTCCCTTGCGGTGACTCATGGCATCGGCGCCACCGTCCTGACCGGCGCCCTCTACAGCGCGTTCGGGAAGGCGCCGTACGCGCTGACGCCCGCGGGACGGGCCAACGTCGTCGCGGTGCTTCGTGACCTTGCCGCCGAAGCCGCGCCTCTTGGCGTCACGCTCGGGCTCGAGATCTGCAACCGCTACGAGACGAACGTGGTCAACACCGCGCGGGACTGCCTGCAACTGGCCGACGACATCGGTGCCGACAACGTCGTCATCCACCTCGACACGTACCACATGAACATCGAGGAGGACGACATGGTCACACCGGTGCGCGACTGCGGCGACCGGCTTGGCTACGTCCACATCGGCGAAAACCACCGGGGCTACCTGGGTTCCGGGCACATCGACTTCGCGGCCTTCTTCGGTGCGCTGGCCGAAATCGACTATCGCGGTCCGCTGACGTTCGAGTCGTTCTCGTCGGCCGTCGTCGCGCCCGGGCTGTCGAACGATCTCGCGATCTGGCGGAACCTGTGGGACGACGGCTTCGACCTGGCCTCTCACGCCCGCCGGTTCATCAGCGACGGACTGCGCGAAGCCCGGCGGCACGCGACGACGCCGGCATGATCAGCGTGGCCGCCGAATCCGACACCATCGAACGGTTGGCGGAGGACGCCATCGCGCTAGCCGAAAGCCGGCAGCGTGCCGTCCTCGGTATCGCCGGAAGCCCGGGGGCGGGCAAGTCCACACTCGTCGAGCAGCTACTTGCTCGCATCGGCGAGCGCAAGGGGCCGGGCTGGGTCGCACATGTCCCGATGGACGGCTTCCACCTCGCCGACGAACAGCTTCGCCGCATTGGCGCTCTGGGACGCAAGGGTGCACCCGACACCTTCGATCCAGTGGGTTATGCGCGGCTGCTCGAGCGGGTCGCCGTGGAAACCGATGCGCCGGTCTACGCTCCGGGATTCGACCGCACACTCGAACAGCCACTCGCCGCGGCGCTGGTGGTGCTGCCTACCGCACGGCTGGTGATCACCGAGGGCAACTACCTGCTGCTCGAGCACCCGGCGTGGCTGCGGGCGCGCCGGGCCATGGACCGCGTCTGGTTTGTCACCAGCGAGGAGGCCTTGCGCGTCGAGCGGCTGGTCGCCCGCCACGTCGAGTTCGGCAAGAGCCCCGATGCCGCGCAGGCCTGGGTCGCCGGCACCGATCAGCCCAACGCCGACCTGGTGTCGCGGACGGCGGCGACGGCGGACGTGGTGATCATGAACAGCTCGGACGGCTGGCTGATTTCGTCCTGACGCCAGCGATTTGGGCGTGGAGAGTCGCGCGAGACGCAACCGAACACGCCGAAATCGCCACACTACGATGAGCGAGTGCCCGACTCCGGAAGCGACAGCGTCGAGGAAGACCTGCTGATCGACTTCGCCAGGGTCACGCTGCGGCGTGGCGGTCGGATTCTCGTCGGTCCGGTCACCTGGTCGGTGGAGCTCGACGAACGCTGGGTGGTCATCGGGCCGAACGGCGCGGGCAAGACGTCGCTGCTGCGGATCGCCGCCGCCTTGGAGTATCCGTCGTCCGGCACGGCCTACGTGCTCGGCGAGCGCCTCGGCCGCACGGACATGTCCGAGCTGCGCTCGCGCGTCGGGCTGAGCAGCTCGGCGCTGTCGCAACGCGTGCCGGACGGCGAGTTGGTGCGCGACCTCGTCGTTTCGGCGGGCTACGCGGTGCTCGGCCGGTGGCGGGAGAACTACGAGGACGTCGACTACGAGCAGGCCATCGACATGCTGGAGAGCCTCGGCGCCGAACACCTCGCCGAGCGCACCTACGAGACGCTCTCCGAGGGCGAGCGCAAACGGGTGCTGATCGCCCGCTCGTTGATGACCGACCCGGAGCTGCTGCTGCTCGACGAGCCTGCTGCCGGACTCGACCTCGGCGGCCGTGAGGAACTGGTGGCCCGGCTGGAGGACCTGGCCGCCGACCCGGACGCCCCGGCGATCGTGCTGGTCACCCACCACGTCGAGGAGATCCCGCGCGGTTTCAGCCACGCCCTGATCCTGTCGGAGGGACGGGTGGTCGATGCGGGGCTGCTGACCGACGTGCTGACCGCGGAGAACCTGTCGAAGGCATTCGGCCAGTCCATCGCCCTCGACATCATCGACGGCCGCTATTTCGCCCGGCGCACCAGAAGCCGGGCGGCCCACAGGAGGCGTTGATGTCCGACGATCCCCTCGTCCCTCGGCCGGCCGCGACCGTGATGCTGATCCGCGACACATCCGACGGCATCAAGGTGTTCCTGATGCGGCGGCACCGCAAGATGGACTTTGTCGGCGGCGTGATGGTGTTTCCCGGCGGCGGCGTCGACGACCGCGACCGTAACGCCGACATCGCCTGGCACGGGCCGGACAAGGACTGGTGGGGCGAGCGGCTGGGAACCGACGCCGACCTGGCTGAGGCCCTCGTCTGCGCTGCGGCCAGGGAGACCTTCGAGGAGTGCGGCGTGCTGTTCGCGGGCGCGGCCGACGATCCGGACCTGCTGGTCGACGACGCGTCGAGCTTTAGCGACTATCGGGGCGCACTGGTCAGCAAGGAACTGTCGTTCGGTGAGTTCCTGCGTGCCGAGAAGCTGATGCTGCGCGCCGACCTGCTGCGGCCATGGGCGAACTGGGTCACCCCCAAGGAGGAGCGCACCCGCCGCTACGACACCTATTTCTTCGTCGGTGCAATCCCTGATGGACAGCGCGCCGACGGCGAGAACACCGAATCCGACCAGGCCGACTGGGTCACGCCCGACGCCGCGCTGGAGGATTTCTCGGCTCAGCGCAGTTTCCTGTTGCCGCCGACGTGGACACAGCTCGACGCGCTGGCAGGCCGTACGGTCGGCGACGTGCTTGCCGTCGAACGACGGATCGTGCCGATCTCGCCGAACATGAGCATGACCGACGGAAACCTGGAGTTCGAGTTCTTCGATGGCGAGCGCTACAACCAGGCGCTCGGAGGCCGCACCCCGTGAGGGAGTTCGTCAGCATTCACACCCTCGACGAGCACCCGGGCATCGCCACCCTGCTGCTGTCCAGGCCGCCGACCAATGCACTTACCCGTCAGATGTACCGCGAAATCATCTCCGCTGCAGCCGAGCTCGGCGCGCGGGACGAGATCGCTGCGGTGATCCTGTTCGGCGGGCACGAGATCTTCTCCGCGGGGGACGACGTGACGGAGCGCCAGACCCTGAACGCGGAAGAGGCGGAAGTCGCCGACGAGGTCGGTCGGGAGGCCGTTGACGCGCTCGCCGCGATTCCCAAGCCGACCGTGGCCGCGATCACCGGCTACGCACTCGGCGGCGGGCTGACGCTGGCGCTCGGCGCCGACTGGCGGGTGGCAGGCGACAACATCAAGGTCGGTGCGACCGAGATCCTGTCGGGCTTTGCGCCGGGCGAGACGACCCGGCTGGCCCGCACCATCGGCGAGAGCAAGGCCAAGGACCTGGTGTTCTCCGGCCGGTTCGTGGACGCCAAGGAGGCGCTGGCCCTCGGCCTGATAGACGAGATGGTGGCGCCCGACGCGGTGTACGACGCCGCCATGGCCTGGGCGCAGCGGCTCCTCGACCATCCACCCCAGGTACTGGCCGCCGCGAAAGCCCGATTTGGTGGCGGCCGTTAGGCTGCCCTGCATGAGTTTCGATCCGGCTCCGAAGCCGCACGCCACGGCAGAGGAAGTAGAGGCCGCGCGCCACGACACCAAGCTCGCCCAGGTGCTCTACCACGACTGGGAAGCGGAGTCCTACGACGAGAAGTGGTCGATTTCCTACGACAAACGCTGTATCGATTACGCGCGCGGCCGCTTCGACGCCATCGTCCCCGTCGACGAGCAGCGCAAGCTGCCCTACGACAATGCCTTGGAACTGGGCTGCGGCAGCGGATTCTTCCTGCTGAACCTGATCCAGTCCGGTGTGGCCCGGCGCGGCTCGGTCACCGACCTGTCGCCGGGGATGGTCAAGGTGGCGACCCGCAACGGCCAGAATCTGGGACTCGAGGTCGACGGACGGGTCGCCGATGCGGAGGGCATTCCGTACGACGATGACACCTTCGACCTGGTGGTCGGACACGCCGTGCTGCACCACATCCCCGATGTCGAGCTCTCCCTGCGAGAAGTGGTGCGGGTGCTCAAGCCGGGTGGACGGTTCGTGTTCGCCGGCGAGCCGACCACCGTCGGCAACGGCTATGCCCGAACGCTGGCGAACTTGACGTGGAACGTCACGATCCGCGCCATGAAGCTGCCGGGGCTCAGCAGCTGGCGGCGCCCACAGGCCGAGCTCGACGAGAACTCGCGGGCAGCGGCCCTCGAGTGGATCGTCGACCTGCACACCTTCGATCCGGGCGACCTGGAGAAGATGGCGCGCAACGCGGGCGCCGTGGAGGTCAGCACCGCCACCGACGAGTTCACCGCGGCGATGCTGGGATGGCCGGTACGCACGTTCGAGTCGACGGTGCCGCCCGGCAAGCTCGGCTGGGGCTGGGCGAAGTTCGCGTTCGGCGGCTGGACGACGTTGTCGTGGGTGGACGAAAACGTCTGGCGCCACGTCGTACCCAAGGGCTGGTTCTACAACGTCATGATGACCGGGGTTAAGCCGTCGTAGAGTTCGACCTCGACGCGGTCGCCTATCTGGGTAGCGAGACGGGAGCGCAGGCGCTGCGCGATGTCGACGGCTACCGGTTGACCGACACCACCCGTATCTCCGACATCGCTTCGGTACGAAGGCAATTCGGCGAGCACGCGCCCGCTCTGGTCGAGACGGTGCTGCTGCGTCGCAGGGCGGCGGCCAAATTCGCCGATCCGTCGGACTGGCTGTTCACAGACGAGGCGCTGCAACAGGCCACTGCGCAAGCGGTGGCCGAGCACCGTGCGCACCGGCTGGCAGGCGCCGTCGTGCACGACGTCACCTGTTCGGTCGGCACAGAACTGGCGGCACTGCGGAACTCGGCCGACTTCGTAGTGGGCAGCGACATCGACCCGATCCGGCTGGCCATGGCCCGACACAACGTTCGCGATGTACCGCTATGCCGCGCCGACGCGCTGCGTTCCGTCACCCGCGACGCCGTCGTGCTCGCCGATCCCGCGCGCAGGGGATCGGGCAGGCGACGGTTCGATTCGCACGACTACATCCCACCGCTGGACCGGCTGCTCGACGTCTACCGCGATCGAGAGTTCGTCGTAAAGTGCGCGCCCGGAATCGATTTCACTCAGATCGGCCGGCTCGGTTTCACGGGCGAAATCGAGGTCACATCGCTGGACGGCAGCGTGCGCGAGGCGTGCCTGTGGTCGTCGGGCCTTGCCGAGGCGGGCGTGCACCGTCGCGCCACCATGCTGACCGGTCCCGAGCAGATCACCGACGCCGAACCCGACGACTGCCCGGTGGCGCAGGCGGGCCGGTGGATCGTCGACCCGGACGGTGCGGTCGTGCGCGCCGGGCTGGTCCGCCACTACGCGGCCAGGCATGGGCTGTGGCAGCTCGACCCCGACATCGCCTACCTGTCCGGCGACCGGCTGCCCGACGGCGTCCGCGGCTTCGAGGTGCTCGACGAGCTCGGGTTCGGCGAGAAGCGGCTGCGTCAGGCGTTGTCGGCGCACGACGCAGGAGCCGTCGAGATTCTGGTGCGCGGTGTCGACGTCGACCCCGACGCGCTGCGGCGGCGGCTGAAACCGCGCGGCTCGTCTGCTGTGTCGGTGGTGATCGCCCGCATCGGCTCCGGCTCGGCAAGTCGGGCAACGGCATTCATCTGTCGAGCCTCGCGTTGAACCTTTGCTCGACTCGCACTCGTCCCCTGCCCTGCGGGCGTGGGCCCACCGGGCCGCTCGTGCCTCGCTGCGATCCTCACTCGCACTCGTCTTCGGTGAGGGTAGGTTTGCTGTCGCCTGTATTGTGTCGTCGGCGGCTACGGTGCCGCTCTGGCTCCGAAGGATTTCATCGATGCGTATTCCCACGTCGGTTCTCGCTGCCACTGCAGCCGTCTTGCTCGGTTTTTCCAGTGTCGCCGCCGCCGTACCGGCGTCGGCCGCACCGCCGAAGTGCTCAGACCTCAAGGGAGGCCTCGTCGGGCAGAACTGCGTGATCGAGGAGGGTGACGCCGGCTACTCGCTTCGGATCAGCTACCCGGCCGACTATCCAGACGTGCAGGCGGTCTTCGACTGGGTCAAACAGACCAGGGACGGCTTCGTCAACGTCGCGAAGTCTCCCGACGCGCGCACCATGCCCTATCAGCTGGAGGTGACCCCGACCGAGTACAACTCGGCGGTTCCGCCGCGTGGCACGCAGTCGGTGGTGTTCAAGGTGTTCCAGGACGTCGGCGGGGCGCACCCGCAGACCTTCTTCAAGGCGTTCAACTGGGATCAGGGCCTGCGCAGGCCGATCGTGCTCGACCCCGCGGGTCAGGAGAAGATCCAGCCGCTGTTCCAGCCGGGCACCAACCCGTGGCCGATCATCTTCCCGCTGGTGGAGGCGGACCTCGAGAAGCAGCTGGGCACCAAGCCGGCGATCGCACCTCAGGTGGGTTTGAACCCGGCGACCTACGAGAACTTCGCGATTCAGAACGACACGTTGATGTTCTTCTTCGGCCAGGGCGCGATCCTGCCGGAGTCGGCGGGTGCGCTTTCGGTGACGATCCCGCGGCCACCCGTCGACAGGATGATCGCCTAGCCGCCTAGGCGGGCGCGAAGCCGTACACCTGCCCGGTGCTCGTCGAGGGGACGACCCGGCCGTCGTGGCCGATCGACACCCCGACCGGCCATCCCGTCGCATCCGGCAGCGGGTAGCTGTTCACGGTGTGCCCGTCGGCAGGGTCGAACACCAGCAGCGCCTGGCCGTCCTCACCGTCCTTGACCACGGTGTAGGCGACGCGTTCGCCTGCCCGGCTCGACGTCGTCAACGGCGAGACGTCATCCCGGGTCCAGATCACATCGGCGTGGTCGCCGCGGTCCTTGATCCCGACCAGCCGGGTTTCGGGACCGCCGCCTGCGATGATGTCGTCGCTCGGTGCCACCGAGGGCGGGGTCTGCGACAAGAACTTCAGCGGCGTCGACCATTTCGGCTTGCCGTCGTCGGCGTTGATGGCCCACAGCTTGTTGTCGCGGCCGTTGACGTAGATCGTCGAGCCGTCGGCGGAGGCCACCGGGCTGGCCATGGTCCCGGCCTTGACGGCGTCGCTGGTCCAGGCCACCGAGAGCCTGGGGTTCCGGTCGGGGTTGTATTTCAGCCCGACGAGCACCGACGCGGGGGCGCCCGGCTGCCACACCGGCACCACCACGATGCCCGCCTTGGCGGCGAAGGCAGGCGCGGCGGCGACGGGGCAGCGTGGCCGTTCCGGCCTGCAGTCGGCGAGACCGCGCTGTGAATCGGTCGGGTCGACGCCCTCGACGAGATCAAGCGGCGTGCCGATCACTGTGCCGCGGTGGGCGTCGAACAGAAGAACCTGACCCAGATGAGTCACCACGAGAAGATGATCCGGCGCGAGAATCCTTGGCGTGGTTGGCATCCCGATGACCGGCTCGCCGCCACCGGATCCACTGCGTCGGCGGGAACGACAACATCGCACCGGGCTGGCCGACGTAGAGGTTGTCGAAGCCGTCCCACAACGGGCTCGACGACCCGCCGCCCTGCCACAGCCTGGTGCACCAGCGTTGGCGCGCGTTGTTGTCGGCTTCCCATACCATCAGCGAGCATCCGGCAGGCGTCTGCGCGTTGACCGCCAGGTACTGTCGCGATCCCAGTGCCACGGCGGCGCCGATGTCGCCCTTGACCGAGCGGCTCCACTTCAATTCGAGAGCCTCGGCGCCTGCCACGTCGGTGTAGCTGCTGTTGGCGGCGTCGCCATACTGGGCCGGCCAGCCGTCGGCAGCGTGCGCCTCGACCCAGGAGTCGGTGTTACCGCAACCGGCCAGAGCACTCGTGATCAGCGCTGTTGACGCCAGCGCGAGGAGTCGCCGGAACACGGTTTCCTTTCCTTTGGGACCACGTGAGGGTAACCGTTCGGGGTGGGAGTGCTCGCGTAGGCTTTCCGGCCATGACGACGATGTGGGGTGCGCCGCTGCACAAACGATGGCGGGGATCCCGGCTCCGCGACCCGCGCCAGGCCAAATTCCTCACCATGGCGTCCCTGAAATGGGTGATGTCCAACCGCGCCTACACGCCGTGGTATCTGGTGCGCTACTGGCGGCTGCTCAAATTCAAGCTGGCAAACCCGCACATCATCACAAGGGGGATGGTCTTCCTCGGCAAGGGCGTGGAGATTCAGGCCACCCCCGAGCTGTCGACGATGGAGATCGGCCGCTGGGTCCACATCGGCGACAAGAACACGATCCGGTGCCATGAGGGATCGCTTCGCTTCGGGGACAAGGTGGTGCTGGGCCGCGACAACGTCATCAACACCTACATCGACATCGAGTTGGGCGACTCCGTGCTGATGGCGGACTGGGTCTATGTCTGCGACTTCGACCACAGGATGGACGACATCAACCTGCCGATCAAGGACCAGGGCATCCTCAAGGGGCCGGTGCGGATCGGACCCGATACGTGGATCGCGACGAAGGTCACCATCCTGCGCAACACCACCATCGGGAAGGGCTGCGTGCTCGGCTCGCACGCGGTGGTGAAGGGCGACATCCCGGACTATTCGATCGCGGTCGGTGCGCCCGCCAAGGTCGTCAAGAACCGCAAGCTGGCGTGGGACACCTCCGCCGCCGAGCGCGCCAAGCTGGCCGCAGCGCTGGCCGACATCGAGCGCAAAAAGGCATCCCGCTAGAGAAGGCTCCGCGAGATGGGGGCACTCCCCTCGCAAGCGGTGGGCCCACCCCGCGTGCAAGGGGGAGCCTGTCTGCACACCGACACGCCGCGAAATTATGCGCAAACGCGCACGCTCGCGGCGCCGCGACGGCGACGATATCGACGTGAGTGACCGCTGCGTCGCCTGCGGAACCGAGTTGCGTGCGAGCGCGCGGTTCTGCGACGCATGCGGCGCACCCGTCGCCGAGTCACGCGGGCTCGCCGAATACAAGCAAGTGACCGTGTTGTTCGCCGATGTTGTCCATTCGATGGACATCGCCGCGTCGGTGGGCGCCGAGCGGCTGCGTGAAATCATGGCCGACCTGTTCGACCGCTCGTCGGCGGTCGTGAAGCGTTACGGCGGTACGGTCGACAAGTTCACCGGCGACGGGATCATGGCGGTGTTCGGTGCGCCAATGACCCTGGAGGATCACGCCATTCGTGCATGCATCGCCGCACTGGAGATTCAGAATCAGACTGCCGCGCTCGCCAATGATGTGGCGAACCGCGACGGCATCGTCCTGCAGTTGCGGGTCGGGCTGAACTCGGGTCAGGTCATTGCCGGCGAAATCGGTTCTCACGACGCTAGTTACACGGCCGTCGGAGAACAGGTCGGTATGGCGCAGCGGATGGAATCGGTAGCGCCACCCGGTGGTGTCATGCTCAGTGAGTCGACGGCCCGACTGGTCGAGAACGCGGTGGTGCTCGGAGAGAACGAACTGCATCCGATCAAGGGTGCAGACGCCCCGGTTCGGGCGAGGCGGCTGCTGGCGATCGAGGAACATCAGCCGAGCCACCGCGGCGATCGGACGTTGGTTGGCCGCACGCGTGAGTTGAACTTTCTGACCGCACTGCTGGACGAGGCGGTGGGCGGCGCGGGCTGCGTCGTCAACATCGTCGGGCCACCCGGGATAGGCAAGAGTCGATTGGCCCGAGAGACCGTTGCGCTCGCGGCGAGCCGGGGAGCGGCGGTGGCCACCGCTCATTGCGAATCCCACACCAGCGACGTCCCGTTCCGTGCCGTCTCGCGACTGTTGCGCGCCAGCATGGGGATCGACCATCTCGATGACGCTCAGGCCAGAGAACGCATTCGCACTCAATTCTCCGATGCCGACGCCGAGGACCTGTCTCTGCTCGAGGACCTACTGGGAATTGTCGACACAGAGCTCGCGCCCTCCGAGGTTGCCGCCGACGCACGGCGGCGACGCCTGGCGGCGCTGATCAACACGGCCGCCCTGACGCAGACGGAGCCGGCCGTCTATGTGATCGAGGATGTGCACTGGATCGACGAGACCAGTGAGTCGATGCTGGCGCAGTTGATTTCGGTGATTCCGCAGACTCCCACGCTTGTTCTCATCACATCTCGTCCGGAGTATCAGGGCGCGCTGACACGCGTCTCGGGAGCCCAGACGATCGGGTTGCGGCCACTCAACTCCGAGGAAGGCTCGAAGCTGGCAGCGGAATTGCTTGGCGCCGACCCATCGCTCGCGGATGTGGCCGCTCAAGTTTGTGCGCGCGCCGCAGGGAATCCCTTCTTCGCCGAAGAAATGGTGCGTGACCTGGCGGAGCGGGGACTGCTGGCCGGGGCACCGGGCGCGTTCGCGTTGGACGGCGACGCGCGTGCCGTGGATGTGCCGGCCACCCTGCAGGCCACGATCGGCGCCCGCATCGATCGGCTGAGCCCCGCGGCCAAACACACGCTTGGCGCTGCCGCCGTGATCGGGTCACGATTCGATGCGCGGTTGCTTGCCGATGCCGTCGACTCCATGGATGTGGCACCGCTCATCGAGGCGGAACTGGTCGACCAGGTGAGGTTCGGACGGCGCGAAGAGTATGCGTTTCGCCACCCGCTGATCCGCGCGGTTGCTTACGAATCACAACTCAAGTCGGATCGTGCCGAACTACACCGGCGTCTTGCCGGCGCGATCGAAACCCGTGACCCCGCAGCGGCGGAGGAGAATGCGGCGCTGATCGCCGAGCATCTGGAGGCGGCCGGCGACTGGCACGCGGCATTCGGCTGGCACCTGCGGGCGGGCACGTGGCTGGCCAACCGTGACTTCGCGGCTGCGCGCACTAGCTGGCGACGCGCACAGCAGATTGCCGACGGGCTGCCGGGGAACGATCCCGACCGGGCGTCGATGCGTATCGCGCCACGCGCGTTGCTGACCGGAACCGCGCATCGATTGGGCGGCGGCATTGATTCGGGCTTCGATGAATTGCGCGCACTGTGCACGGCGTCGGGTGACCTACGCTCGCTCGCGATCGGTTTGAACGGTCACCTGACCGTGCGTCTGTTCGAAGCCCGCAGGCGAGACGCATCATGTCTGGCCGACGAACTGATCGCAGTGCTCGAATCGCTCGATGACGCCACATTGGCTGCCGCACTGTCACTGTCGGCATCGACGGTCAAGTCTGAGACCGCCGAGATGGCCACCGTCCTGCGCTTGACGGATCGGATCATCGGCATGGCCGACGACGACTCCCGCAAGAACCCGTTGTTCATCGGGTCGCCATTGGCACTCGCCCACGCGTTGCGCGGGGGAGCGCGAGTATGTCTCGGAATGGCGGGCTGGAATGAGGATTTCCGCGAAGCCGCAGCCCTTGCGCAGAACTTCAACCCGCTGACGCGTCAAGCTGTCACCTTCTATACCTACGCGCTCGCGATCCCGTACGGGGTTCTGCTTCCCGATGACACGGCGCTGCGGCAAACCGCCGAAATTCTCGCGATCGCCGAACATGCCGCCGACAACGCGACACTCTTCGTCGCCCGCCTGGCGCGGGGGATCACACTTGCCCATCATGGCGGGCGTGAGCGTGAGCACGGGCTGGCACTGCTGGCATCGGCACGCGGCAACGACTCGACTGCGCCGTGGTCACTGCTGACTCTGCCTATCGCCGATTCTTACCTTGCCAAGGAGAGAGCTAATATCGGCGATGTTGACGGCGCCATCGAGTTGGCAGGCGCCGCGCTCGACAGCTTGTATGAATCGGGTCGATCCATCTGGTGTGCCTTTGCCACAACGGTGTTGGTCGAAGCGCTGCTGCAGCGCAACCGTGATGGCGATCTCGATGAGGCACAGACCGCGATGGACCGATTGGCTGCCGTACCAACCGATGTCGGCTTCGTCCTGCACGACATCACGTTGTTGCGTCTGCGGGCGCTGCTGACGCGGGCGCGCGGCGATGAAGCCGGGTATCGCGACCTTCGCGACCGCTACCGTGCAATGGCGAATGACCTTGGCTTCGAAGGGCATATGGCCATCGCCGCAGGCATGTGAGTCAGTCCGACCAGTCGATGCCGAACGCGTCGGCCAACGCGGTACGGCCTTCGTCGGTGACCGTCACGGCGCGACCTCGCGGCACCCGCTTCACCCAGTCCGCCAAAAGGAAACGGTCGAGCACCGCCCGGCCCAGCGCTCCGGACAGGTGGTGACGCTGCTCGGTCCAATCGATGCAATAGCGCACGAGAGGCCTTCGGCTGGTGGGCAATTCGATGCCCACTTCGGTGAGGAAGTCGCGTCCGCCATCGGTCAGCTCGTAGTGGATATCATGGCCGGGACTGCTCAGCGCGTCATGGCCGTCGCGGCTCGGGTCGTACCGCCCGTCACCGCCGACGAGAGCCTCACGGTCCAGCAGGTTCCCCATGATCTCCACGCCGAGCCTGCCTGCGAGATGGTCGTAACACGTACGCGCGGCGCGCAATCGGGCAGCGCGGGTGCCTTCGCGCAACGACCGAACCGGGCGTGGCGGCGACAGCCGGACAAGTTGCTCGAGCAGCTCGCCCACCTCGGGACCCGCCAGCCGGTAGTAGCGGTGCCGACCATGTGTCTCCACCGACAGCAGGCCCGCGTTGGTCAGCTTGCCGAGGTGACTGCTGGCCGTCGGCCTGCTGATGCCCGCCTCGTCCGCCAGCACGCTGGCAGGCAGCGCGCGGCCGTCGTCGAGGGCCAGCAGCACCTTGCACCTCGCCGGGTCGGCGAGCAGCGAGGCCACCGCGGCGATGTCGGCATCGCCGCGCGTCGGAAGTTCCGCAACATCACGCATGACAGACCTCTTTCCTCGTCCGCGCCGGTGACTCCGTCGGTGCCCATCGCAGCGCGACAATGGCACCGAACGCCGAAGCCGCGCCGCCGATGACCAACGCAGCGCGCACACCGGCGCTACCGTCGACCGCCGCCATGGCACTACCCAACACCGCTACACCGACAGTGATACCCACCAGCCGAGCCAAGTTCACCACGCCCGAAGCCAGACCGGTGCGCTGTACCGGTGCCGCCGACATCGCCAGCCCGACAGCGGGGCCGGTGTTGAGAGCCAGGCCCGCGCCGGCCAGCAACAGCGACAGTTCCACGAGCCGCACGTCGGCATGCGGACCCACGGCGGCATAGAGGAACATTCCCGCAGCTATGAGGCACAGCCCGGCGGCCATCGGCGAACGGGGTCCGATGCGGTTGGCCAGCGCGTTGGCGAGGGGGATCACGCTGAGGTACGCCACGGGCAGCGGCAGGAAGCACAGCGCGGTCACCATCGTGCTCGCGCCGCGCTGTTGCTGAAACGCGAAGCTGTTCACCAGCAGCAGACCGTAGGTCGCGAACGTCATGGTGAACGTCGCCGTCAGGGCTGCATTCAACCGGCTGCTGCGGAACAGGTCGAGCGGCAGCATCGGCTGGATTGCGCGATGCTGGCTGGCCACAAACGCCGCGATCGTCGCGACGGCGGCCACGGCCAGCACGACCAGCCAGACAGGAGCCATCGAGTGTCCCTCGACCAGCACGATCGTCAGTGCGGCGAGGCCGACCACCGCCATCGCCTGCCCACGGACGTCGACGTGCGAGGCGTCGTCGTCGCGGGACTCGGGCAGGTAGCGGCGGGTCATCAGCAGGGCCAGCAGCCCGACCGGAATGTTCAGCCAGAAGATGTAGCGCCAGCCGATCGTGTCGGTCAGCACGCCGCCCAGTATCGGCCCGATCGCGGTGCTCATCGCCGCCGCCGTCGCCCACGCCGCCGTGGCCCGTCCTCGCTCGACTGGGTCGGGGAAGGCGGCCGCGGCGATGGCCAGGCCCTGCGGCAGCATCATCGCGGCACCCACGCCCTGCACCGCCCGCGCGCCAAGCAGCACCGGAAGCGACGGCGCGACGGCGCACGACAGGGACGCGACGACGAAGACCGCCAGCCCGGCGCGCAGCAGCCTGCGCCTGCCGAACCGGTCGCCCAGCGACCCGGACGTCAGCAGCAACGCGGCGAACGTGACGTTGTAGGCATCGATCGTCCACTGCGCGCCCGCGATGCCACCGCCGAGGTCGTCGCGGACGGCGGGCAGCGCGAGGTTGATGGCGTTGGCGTCGACGAGGCCGACGAAGAGTCCCAGGTAGGCCGCCACCAGAGTGAGCGCCGTGTCGAGGGCGAACCTTCTCGTGACCATACACCCACGCTAGGTGCGGAATGGTTCGATGCCGGTCGAACTATCAGCGGTCGGGGAGTGCGTGCTCGACGATGATGCGACGCGGATGCGGTTGGCGTTCTCCACGTTTCGCAGCCAGGTACACCTGCGCGGTTTCGCCCGCGACCGTGTGCCAGTCGAAGTCGGACGTCAACCGTTCCCGTGCCGCGATCGCACGGCTCTGCGCCGCCTGCGGATCGTCGAGCACCACGCGCACCGCTGCCGCCAGTGCCGCGATGTCGCGCGGTGGGAACGACATTCCCGTCTGTCCGTCGATCACGGCTTCGCCGAGACCACCGACGTTCGATGTGACAAGTGGTGTGCCCGTCGCCGCCGCTTCCAGAGCCACGATGCCGAACGGTTCGTAGTGACTCGGGAGCACAGCCGCGTCGGCGGCGTGCAGCAACTGCACCAGGCCTTGGTGATCAACCCGGCCGACGAACGTTACCGCCTTGAGCACCTTGTGCTTTCGGGCCTGCTCGAGCAGCCACTTGTACTGGGTGCCGTCGCCGGCGATGGTCAGCGTGGTGCCGGGATGGGTCCGCCTGATGCGCGGAAGGGCCGCGATCGCGTCGTGAATGCCCTTCTCGTACTCCAGCCTGCCGAGATAGAGCAGCTGCGCGGGACCCTTTCGTGGCAGCCGCTGCGCGAACGGCCATAGCGCCGCCTCGATTCCATTGCGGATCACCCTGATCTCGGCGAGGCCCGGTCCGAAGAGCTCGGTGATCTCTTCGCTCATCGACCTCGAGCAGGTGATGAGCGAGTCGGATTCACGAACCAGCCACGACTCCACGGCGTGCACCTGGCGGCTGATCGGCCCGGACACCCAACCGGAGTGCCTACCCGCCTCGGTGGCGTGGATGGTGGAAACCAGTGGGACGTCGAAGAATTCGGCGAGGGCGATGGCCGGGTGGGCGACCAGCCAGTCATGCGCGTGCACGACATCGGGCCGCCACGCCTTCGAGCGCCGACCCGTGGTCTTGATGGCCAGCCCGGCCCGCGTCATCGAGTGACCCATGGCCAGCGTCCAGGCCATCATGTCCGAACTGAAGTCGAACTCGTGCGGGTCGTGCGCGGCGGCGACGACTCGCACACCCTCGCTGATCTCGTCGGTCGATGGATGTGTGCTCGGGTCGGTGTTGGACGGGCGGCGGCTGAGCACGACGATCTCGTGGCCGGCCGCTGCCAGTGCCGTGGCCAACTGGTAGACGTGCCGCCCGAGCCCGCCGATCACCACCGGCGGGTACTCCCACGACACCATCAGGACCTTCATGCGCGGGGGAGCCGTCGTGCGTCGAGCGCGCCGAAAAGCCCGTCGGCGCGGTTCCATCCAGCCGCCAGCCGTTCGGCCTGCTCGCGGCGGCCCGCCGCGAGCGCGCCCGCGATCTCGCGGGTGGCGTGCGCGTGCAGATGAGCGCGGTAACGGGCGTAGTCGGCCGCGGAGTCCTTGCTGACCATGAAGGGCCAGTCGCTCGACACCGTCAGCAGCGTCTCCCGCAGGATCTGGTCGGCGACGGTGTCGCGGGCGACCGGGGCGCCCACCGACGCGTTCTGCTCGAACGCCTTGTCCACGGTGCTCAGCGCGGTGTCGACGACTTCGGTGTTCAGCTGCACCAGGTCGGCCACCTTCTGGCCGGACCACACCGACCAGTCTTTGCCGGAACCCCATGAGCTGGGCGGCAATTCAACGGGACTGCCGGTGAACCCGTCTGCGACCGCTTCGGACAGCGTGCCGACCCTGATGCCCGCGGCGGGTAACGCCCGCAACACCCGCTCCAGCCACAGCGGCCCCTCATACCACCAGTGTCCGAACAGTTCAGTGTCGAATGCGGCGATCACGTGCGCGGGCCGACCGATCCGCTCGCTCTCCGTGACGAGCCTGCGCCGCACCACGTCGACGAAGTCGGCGACGTGTCCGTCGACCGCGTGCTCGGCTCGCTCGGAATCGTACGGCGCCTTGGCATCCGAGGGCACGCTGCGACCGGTGACCCGGGCCGGCTTGAGGCCGGTGATGTGGTCGTAGGTGTAGAAGTCGCGGTAGGCGGCGTGACCGGGATAGCCGGACTTCGGCGACCACACCCGGTAGCTGACCTGCAGATCGCGACCGAAAGCGATGACGTCGGAATCGCCGACAGGACGCCCCAACGCCGTGTCTCCATGCAGCGACGGGCCGTCCACCATGAAATGCTCGACACCGGCTGCGGCGTAGTCGAATTCCATGCCGGGGGCGTATGCGCATTCCGGCGCCCAGATTCCGGTGGGTGTGTGCGCCAGCCGCTGGTTGGCGTCGGCCAGCCCTTCGCGCAGCGCGAACTCGCGCAGCCGCGAATTCAGCAGTGGCTGAAAGGGATGCGACAGCGGTCCGCCGAGCAGTTCGATGGTGTCCGCGTCGATCAGCTCGCGAAGCAGCGGGCTGCCGCCGTGCTGCCACAGCGTGGTGAATTCGTCGAGCTCCCGGTCAGCCTCGGCGACCTCGCGAATGCCGAATTCCCGCAACGGGTCCGAGAGTGTGGTCGCCTCCTGGGCGCGCAGCCGCCAGTTCGCCAGCCAATGGTGCATGCCCGTCAGGCAGTACGGGTCGTCCAACTGTGCAGTCACCACGGGCGTCATGCCGAGCGTCACCAGATGATGACGGTCTTCGTCCGCCAGCCGGCGCAGTACCCGCATCAGCGGCAGGTAAGCCGCCGACCACGACTGGTAGAGCCATTCCTCGCCGACCGGCCAGCGGCCGTGGTGGGCCAGCCACGGCAGGTGGGTGTGCAGGACGAGGGTGAAGAGTCCCGGCACCGGCTCGGACGAGGTGGTCACGGCCGCACCGCGATTGCGACCAGGTCCAGGCTTTCATCGATATCGCGGTCGGCTGCGTCGGTCAGGTCGAAGTCGTCGATGCCGACCGAGGCGACGTCGGTCAACAGGTCTTCTGGCCATGGCGCATCGGCGATCGCGCGGGCGACCTGTGCGTCGATGATCGAGCCGCCGTGCTTGGCGTCCAGTTCGGCGAGCGTTCGTCCATGGAAAACGCCCTGCATGGCTTCGAGGGTGAAGCCGGCCGACTCCAACAGCTCGGTCAACTCGCCTGCGTTGAGCTCGCGGGTGTGGAACGGGTTGATCGGCGTATCGCGGCCGGGGGAGAAGGTGACCCGGTTGGGCGTCGACATCAGCAGCAGCCCCGACGGCCGCAGCACACGCAGGCATTCGGCGACGAACTGTGGCTGATCCCACAGATGCTCGATGACCTGGAAGTTCACCACGACGTCAACAGTCCCGTCCGCGAGCGGAAGCGCGGCCAGATTGCCATGGCGCACGTCCACTCGCGGATAGCGCGCACGCACGTGGGCCACCGTGGCCTCGTCGTAGTCCAGGGCGATGACACGCCCTGCGACGTCGGCGATCAGGTCTGCGCCGTACCCCTCACCGCAGCCCGCCTCGAGCACGTCGCGACCGGCGCACCGGTCACGTAAGCGCTGGTAGACCACCTCGTGGCGGCGGAACCAGTAGTTCTCTTCGGCCAGATCGGGAATCGTGCGCTCCCCGGTCAGTGGCAGTGCACCCTCCGGCCCGGCCGGACCGTCGGTAACAAATGAGCTCATTGCAAAAGGCAGGCTAACCCAGGAGGAGGTTCGGTGGCCGGTTCGCGAACGGTTGAGCCGATTCAGGGCGACTAAGGGGAAGTCAGAGCACAAACTTCGACCAGCTATGGTGTTCGTGCGAACCACCTTAAGTTACCCGCGAGTAACATGGTGGCGAATGCTTCTTACGTGGTAGTGGAGGCCGACCGCCGGCCTCCGTCGAGGAGGACGAACCAGACTCATGACGAACATCGTGGTCCTGATCAAGCAGGTCCCTGACACGTGGTCGGAACGCAAGCTGAATGACGACGACTTCACCCTTGACCGCGAGGCCGCCGACGCAGTGCTCGACGAGATCAACGAGCGCGCCGTCGAAGAGGCGTTGCTGATCAAGGAAAAAGAAGGCGGCGAGTCGACGGTGACCGTGCTGACCGCCGGTCCCGAGCGTGCCACCGAGGCGATCCGCAAGGCGCTGTCGATGGGTGCCGACAAGGCCGTGCACGTGCTCGACGAGGGCCTGCACGGGTCCGACATGGTCCAGACCGGGTGGACGCTGGCCCGCGCGCTTGGCACCATCGAGGGCACCGAGCTGGTCATCGCGGGCAACGAGGCCACCGACGGTGTCGGTGGGGCCGTGCCCGCCATCATCGCCGAGTACCTGGGCCTGCCCCAGCTCACGCACCTGCGCAAGGTGACCGTTGAGGGCGGCAAGGTGACCGGCGAGCGCGAGACCGACGACGGTGTGTTCACCGTCGAAGCTCCGCTGCCCGCGGTGGTGAGTGTCACCGAGAAGATCAACGAGCCGCGCTTCCCCTCCTTCAAAGGCATCATGGCCGCCAAGAAGAAGGAAGTGACCACGCTGACACTGGCCGAGATCGGTGTCGAGGGTGACGAGGTCGGCGTCGCACACGCAGGCACGAAGGTGCTCTCGTCGACCCCGAAGCCACCGAAGACGGCAGGCGAGAAGGTCACCGACGAGGGCGAAGGCGGCACGAAGGTCGCCGAGTACCTGGTGGCTCAAAAAATCATCTAGCAGACCATTCCGCCCGCACTCAACAGACTCCCGAAAGACTGAAACTCATGGCTGAAGTACTTGTGCTCGTCGAGCACGCTGAAGGTGCACCGAAGAAGGTCACCGCTGAACTGATCACCGCGGCCCGCGCGCTGGGCGAGCCCTCGGCTGTCATCGTCGCCAAGCCGGGCACGTCCGACTCGCTCGTCGACGGGCTGAAGGCCGCCGGCGCCGCCAAGATCTACGTCGCCGAATCCGACGACGCGGAGAACTACCTGATCACCCCGTTCGTGGACGTGCTGGCGTCGCTGGTGGAGTCCGCTTCGCCCGCCGGTGTTGTTCTCGCCGCCTCCGCGGACGGCAAGGAGATCGGCGGCAGGCTGGCCGCCCGCCTCGGTTCGGGCGTGCTGACCGACGTCGTCGAGGTGAAGGAGGGCGGCAAGGCCGTCCACTCCATCTTCGGTGGCGCCTACACCGTTGACGCCGAGGCCACCGGCGATACCCCGGTGATCACCGTTCGCCCGGGTGCGATCGAGGCCGAGCCGGCCGACGGCGCAGGCGAGATCGTCAACGTCGAGGTGCCTGCGCAGGCCGAAAACGCCACGAAGATCATCAAGCGCGAGCCCGCGGTGGCCGGCGATCGTCCTGAGCTCACCGAGGCCACGGTCGTCGTCTCCGGCGGCCGCGGCGTCGGCAGCGCCGAAAACTTCAGCGTCGTTGAGGAATTGGCGGACTCGCTGGGAGCGGCCGTCGGCGCATCGCGTGCCGCGGTGGACTCCGGCTACTACCCGGGCCAGTTCCAGGTGGGTCAGACCGGCAAGACCGTGTCGCCGCAGCTGTACGTCGCGCTGGGCATCTCCGGCGCGATCCAGCACCGCGCAGGCATGCAGACGTCGAAGACGATCATCGCGGTCAACAAGGACGAAGAGGCGCCGATCTTCGAGATCGCCGACCTCGGTATCGTCGGTGACCTGTTCAAGGTCGCCCCGCAGCTGACCGAGGCGGTCAAGGCCCGCAAGGGCTGATCCCGCCAGAAGACGCGAAGGCCCCCGCACGCTCGGCGTGGCGGGGGTTTTTGCGTCTTCTCGCGCCGTTCACGGACACGTCACCATGACGATGCCGTTTCGAGAGACGGCTGGGCGACCGTGCAGGCGTGAGCACCGCTTCAGTTCTGATAGCCGCTGACCAACCGAGCGGTCCGACGTCGTCGTCGGCGCCGCGTTACACCCTGCTGCTGTCCACCGACCCCGCGCTCATCGAAGCCGCTCAGCGCCTTCGTCATGATGTGTTCACCTCCGAACCGGGTTTCGCAGTTTCCGGCGCTAGCCAGGGATTTGAAGACGGTCGCGACGCCGACCGCTTCGACGAGTTCTGCGATCACCTGCTGGTCCGCGAGGACAACACCGGCGAGTTGGTCGGCTGCTACCGCATGCTTCCGCCGCCGGGCGCGATCGCGGCCGGAGGCCTGTACACCGCAACCGAATTCGACGTCGCCGGCCTCGACCCGCTGCGGCCGTCGCTGGTCGAGATGGGCCGCGCCGTGGTCCGCGACGACCATCGCAACGGCGGGGTGGTGCTGCTGATGTGGGCCGGCATCCTCGCTTATCTCGACAGGTGCGGCTACGACTACGTCACCGGTTGCGTCTCGGTGCCCGTTGAGGATTCGGACGCCGCGCCAGGCAGTCAGATCCGCGGCGTCCGGGATTTCGTGCTGCGCAGGCACGCCGCGCCCGGCGAGTACACCGTGTACCCCTACCGACCCGTGACGATCGACGGCCGGGGTCTCGACGCCATCGAGCCGCCCGTACGGGTGGCCGTCCCGCCGCTGATGCGCGGCTATCTGCGCCTCGGCGCCCAGGTGTGCGGTGAACCCGCCCACGATCCCGACTTCGGCGTCGGCGACTTCCCCGCGTTGCTCGACAAACGCAGGGCCGACACCAGATACCTCAAACGGCTGCGGTCGGTCGGCGCGGCAAGCGAGATGGCCGACGGGATCGCATCGTGAACATCGAAACCAGTCCCTGGGTGCCACGCGCGACCTGCGACGCCAGCTGCGTGGCCGCCGGCGGCGCGCCCAGCGGCAGGCCGGTCGTCGTGGCGGCGCGCGTCGCGGTTCGGGCGACGCTCGCAGTGATCCTGCTCTCTGCGGTCCCGCTACTGGCCATCCCCATGCCGGGCCGCTCGCACATCCAGCGGGGCTACTGCCGCCTGATGCTGCGCGCGCTCGGCGTGCGAATCACGGTGTCCGGCGGACCGATTCGAAACCTGCGCGGTGTGCTCGTGGTCAGCGGCCACGTATCGTGGGTCGACATCTTCTCGATCGGCGCGGTGATGCCAGGATCATTCGTCGCCAAGGCCGAGCTGATCAGCTGGCCCGCCCTCGGCGTCGCCGCCCGTTTGATGAAGGTCATCCCGATCGAACGGGCCAGCCTGCGGCGGTTGCCCGACGTCGTGGGGATGGTGGCCAATCGACTCCGCGCAGGACAGACCGTCGTGGCCTTTCCCGAGGGGACCACGTGGTGCGGACTGGCGTACGGGCAGTTCCGGCCCGCGATGTTTCAGGCCGCCGTCGACGCAGGCAGGCCGGTCCAGCCGCTGCGGCTGAACTACCACCACCGCGACGGAAAGCCGTCGACGGTGGCCGCCTATGTGGGCGACGACACCCTGCTCGCGTCGATCCGCAGGCTGGTCACCGCCCGCCGCACGATTGTCCACGTGCAGGTCGAATCGCTGCAGTTGCCGGGCACGGACCGCCGCGACCTGGCCGTGCGCTGCGAGACGGCGGTTCGGGGGGACAGCGGGCGGCGGGCACACGGGCACGCGCTGGCCGCCTGACCGGGGATTCAGGGTGGCCGCTGCCCGGCGGTTATCCTGGAACGGTTATGGCCACTGACACTCGGCCCGATGCTCTTCGCGCAAGCGACTCATCGCCGGTCTACCTGGATCACGCCGCCACCACCCCGATGCATCCCGCTGCCATCGAGGCGATGACGGCTGTGCTGGCGACGGTCGGCAACGCGTCGTCGCTGCACGGCACCGGACGCGTGGCGCGGCGCCGCATGGAGGAGTCGAGGGAGACGCTCGCCAAGCTGCTCGGCGCTCGCCCGTCCGAGGTGATCTTCACCGCGGGGGGCACCGAGAGCGACAACCTGGCCGCCAAGGGCATCTATTGGGCGCGTCGCGACGCCGAACCGCGTCGTCGGCGCATCGTCACCACCGCCGTCGAGCATCATGCGGTGCTCGACTCCGTCGAATGGCTCGTCGAACACGAGGGCGCCGAGGTGACGTGGCTGCCGACCGCACCCGACGGCTCTGTCGTGCCCGCCGCGCTGCGCGAGGCCCTGCACGAGCACGACGACGTTGCGCTGGTGTCGGTGATGTGGGCCAACAACGAGGTCGGCACCATCATGCCGTTGGCGGAACTGGCCTCGGTCGCCGCCGAATACGACATCCCGATGCACAGCGACGCCGTGCAGGCCGTCGGACAGATACCGGTCGACTTTGCGGCGAGCGGTCTGTCGGCGATGAGCATCGCGGCGCACAAGTTCGGCGGGCCGACAGGCGTCGGCGCACTGCTGCTGCGCCGCGACACCGCATGCGTTCCGCTTCTGCACGGCGGCGGCCAGGAACGCGACGTCCGTTCTGGCACGCCCGATGTCGCGGGCGCGGTGGCGATGGCGAAGGCCGCCGAGGTGGCAATCGAGGGCATGGAGACGACCGCTGCGCGCGTGCAGGCGCTGCGTGACCGCCTCGTCGACGGCGTGCTGTCGAGCATCGACGACGTTGTGCTCAACGGCGCGACGGGCGCGCAACGGCTTCCCGGCAACGCGCACTTCACCTTCCGTGGCTGCGAGGGCGATTCGTTGCTGATGCTGTTGGACGCCAAGGGAATCGAATGCTCGACGGGTTCGGCCTGCACCGCAGGCGTCGCGCAGCCCTCGCACGTGCTGACGGCGATGGGAGCCGACCCGGCCAGCGCCCGCGGATCGCTGCGACTTTCGCTGGGTCACACCAGCGTCGAGGCCGACGTCGAGGCCGCACTCGAAGTGCTGCCCGGCGCGGTGGACCGGGCCCGCCAAGCGGCGCTGGCCAGCTCGGGAGTTGTCGAGTAGTGCGGGTCCTGGTCGCAATGAGCGGCGGTGTCGACTCGTCGGTCGCCGCCGCCCGAGTGGTCGACGCGGGTCATGATGTGGTCGGCGTGCACCTCGCGCTGTCGGCCGCGCCGGGAACACTGCGCACCGGGTCGCGGGGATGCTGCTCGAAGGAAGATGCGGGCGACGCGCGCCGGGTCGCCGACATCCTCGACATTCCGTTCTACGTATGGGATTTCGCGGACAAGTTCGCCGAAGACGTCATCGACGACTTCGTGTCGTCCTACGCCCGCGGCGAAACCCCCAACCCGTGCGTGCGGTGCAACGAACGGATCAAGTTCTCCGCGCTGTCGGCTCGCGCCATCGCCCTCGGCTTCGACGCCGTCGCGACCGGCCACTATGCGCGGCTGTCGGACGGCAGGCTGCGGCGCGCAGTCGACCGCGACAAGGACCAGTCCTACGTACTGGGTGTGCTGACCGCCGAGCAGTTGCGCCATGCGCTGTTCCCTATCGGCGACACACCCAAGCCGCAGATCCGCGAGGAGGCCGCCCGCCGCGGCCTCGCCGTCGCCGATAAGCCCGACAGCCACGACATCTGTTTCATCCCGTCCGGCGACACCAGGGCGTTCCTCGGCAGCCGCATCGGCGTCCGCCGCGGCACCGTGGTGGACGACGGCGGGACGGTGCTCGCCGAACATGACGGCGTGCACGGCTTCACTATCGGCCAGCGAAAGGGTCTCGGCATCGCGGGTCCTGGCCCCGACGGGCGTCCCCGTTATGTGACTGCCATCGACGCCGACACTGCGACGGTGCACGTCGGTGCCGTCGCAGACCTCGAGGTGTGGACACTGATCGGCGAGAAACCCGTGTTCACCGCGGGCTCCGTACCGCGCGGACCCGTGGAGTGTGCGGTGCAGGTGCGGGCACACGGCGGCATCGCCGACGCTGTAGCCGAGGTGCGCGACGGTGACCTGGTGGTCGACCTGCGTGCGCCGCTGCGAGGTGTGGCGCCAGGCCAGACGATGGTGCTCTACCGGCCCGACGCCGACGGCGACGAAGTGCTCGGCAGTGCCACGATCACGCGTAGTTCCTAGTTCGGCACCTTGTCCATGATGTTCGTCATGACGATGTCGGGAACCGACTCGGGGAACGAACAGAACGACACCTCGGCCAGCACGACGTTCTTGATCCGGTAGTCGCGACCACACGTACCCGTCGAGCGCATCCTCAACGTGTCGGCGTCGGCCGTCCATTCGCCGATGAACGTCGACCCGAGTTCTGTTGACCCGCAGTCGTATACCCGCCCGACCAGATCCGCGAACGCATGCCGGGCTGACTCGGGATCGCGGTATGCGGCGGCGCCCTCCGAGATCAGGCCGCCGTCGGGCGGATTCTGAAACGTCGTCTTGTGGAACTCTTCCACCTCGGAGCCGAACGTCTGCGTCTCGGCGAAATACCACTGGCACTCCTGCGGCGTGCCATTCATCAGGTCGCTGACGTCGACCGGGATCTTGCCGTCCATGCTCGGCACGATCGTCAGGTTCTCGCCCGCGCCGGTGATCGCTCGCATCTGAGCCTGGTCGAGCATCACCGATTCGACGTCCACCGGTGACTGCGATTCGTCGTCGATGCCGGGAGCCGCCCGCATTGCCGTGCCTCCGATGGTTTGTGCGCAGCCCGCGGCGAGCAGCGTGGCGGTGCACAGGACGGCCAGGCGGCCTGCCACTGGGGACATGGTCGGCTCCTTCCTGTTTCGCAGACTAACGCGTGTGGCGCGTGTGGCGAATAGTGTTGATCAAGTGACTGACTTTGCGACGGGCACCGGCATCGGATCCTGGCCCGGCACATCGGCACGCGAGGCCGCCGAGATCGTCGTCGGTGAGTTGCACCGAATGCCGCATCTTGTGGAGTTGCCCGCCCGCGGAATCGGGGCCGACCTCATCGGCCGGGCGGGCGCTCTGCTCGTCGACATCACCATCGACACGGTGCCCCGCGGTTATCGCATCGCCGCAGGGCGCAGCGCCGTGACCCGTCGCGCAGTCAGCTTTCTCGCCGAGGACGTCGACGCGCTCGAGGAGGCGTGGGAGAAGGCCGGGCTGCGCGGGTCGGACCGCATCGTCAAGGTGCAGGCCCCCGGTCCGATCACGCTCGCGGCTCAACTGGAACTGCCCGGCGGGCACCGGGCGATCACGGATCCCGGCGCCGTGCGCGACTTGGCGCGGTCGCTGGCCGAAGGCGTCGCGGCTCACCGCGCCGAAGTCGCTCGGCGGCTGGAGTGCGCGGTCGTCGTCCAATTCGACGAGCCGTCGCTGCCTGCCGCGCTGGCGGGTCGGCTCACCGGTGTGAGCAGCCTTGCGCCGGTGCATCCGGTCGACGAGTCGGTGGCGGCCGCGCTGCTGGACGACTGTGCCGCCGTGGTCGGCGGCGAGGTGGCGCTGCACAGTTGCGCGGGCGGGCTGCCGTGGCCGCTGTTGCAGCGCGGCGCCATGCGTGCGGTGTCGTTCGACCTGTCTACGCTGACGCCGGGCGACGTCGACGGAGTGGGCGAGTTCGTCGAATCGGGTCGCACCGTGATGCTCGGCGTCGTGCCCGCGACGGCGCCGGACCGCTGCCCGTCGGCCGAGGAGGTGGCCGCGTCGGTGGTCGGCTTCACCGATCGCCTCGGCTTTCCTCGCTCTGTGCTGCCCGAACGGATCGGTGTGACGCCTGCCTGCGGCGTGGCCGGGGCGAGCCTGCAATGGGCCCGCACCGCGATGGAACTCATCCAGAAAGCCTCCGACGCCATCGCCGACGACCCGGCCGCGATCTTGAAGTAGTGTTTGCCGGGCAAAGGTCTGTGCAACAATGCAAGCGCGGGACCCTGGGTTCGGCAAACCCAGTTAGTCAGGGAAGGGATCGTGGCGCACTCGACTGTTCGCATTGCGGCCGCAGCCAGTGTCGTCGCCGCGTCCCTGCTGATCGTCGGTCCGAACCCGGCAGACGCGGCTGCCGACAAGCACAGGTCGGGGCGGCATTCCGACAACGACACCTGGAACGGCCAGGGCGGCAACGCACAACGCGGAGCGTCGAATTGGGTTAACGACGTCCTCAACATCGGCGCCGGCCAAGCCGAGAAACCGGATCTCGCTCCACCGCTGATGGATCTCGGCACCAGCGGCGGCGATTCCGAGGACCTTGCCGTTATGGAGAGCTTGGCCCCGCAGGGCCAGGTCGCATTGCGGTCGGCGGCGGTTGCCGAGCAGCCGGCCGGTGACAACGTTTCGGCCGCCGCGCCGCGGTCCGGGTCCGGTTACTCGGGTCAGCCCGTCACGGCGTTCCGATCACCACGCGTGGTCGTCGGCAACGGCCGCACACCCGGCACGCACGTCCTTCGACCCGGCTCCGCCCCGGAGGCGGTGCTCGTCCAGGACGCCATGATCTCGCCCGCGGCTGTGCCCGCTGCGCCCGCCGTGCCCACCGCGATCGAGATCAACATTCCACCCCTTCCGCCGCCACTGCCGCCGGTCGAGCGCATACGAACAGCCGAGCTGGTCGTAGGGCAGTTCGGCACCGGGACGACAGATACCGTCACCGATCCGCTCGCGGGCGTCGCAGGCTTGATTCTGATACCCGCCATCGGCGCCGTGCTCGGCTACCGGCAGGCGCGGGCCGCCCAGTCGCTTCGGGAGTCACTCCGAACGTAGGTTCTGGCGCAAGTCCTTGCGCAGGATCTTGCCCGACGCCGACTTCGGGATCGCGTCGATGAATTCCACCTGACGCACCTTCTTGTACGGCGCGACCTCGGCCGCGACGAACTCCATCACCTCGGCCTCGGTCAGTTCGGCCCCGGACTGCTTGACCACGAACGCCTTTGGCACCTCCTCGCCCGATTCGGTGTCGCGCACGCCGATCACCGCAGCGTCGGCGATCGCCGGATGGGTGAGCAGCAGCGCCTCCAGTTCGGCAGGGGGCACCTGATAGCCCTTGTACTTGATGAGTTCCTTGAGCCGGTCGACGATGTAGACACAGCCGGAGGAATCGACGCGGGCCATGTCTCCCGTGCGCAGCCAGCCGTCGGCGTCGATGGTGTCCCTTGTGGCCTCCTCGTTGCCGAGATAGCCGGTCATCACATTCGGGCCCTTGAACCACAACTCGCCGGTCTCGCTGAGACCCTTTGCGGGGATGTCGATTTCGTCGCCGGTTGTCGGATCGACGAGTTTGGACGCCGAGTTGGCCGCCGTCCAACCGGCGGCGCCGATGGGAGCGACCGACCCGACGAGGCGCTTGCCGCCGTCCAATGGTGTGCAATGGCTGACGGGGCTGAGCTCGGTCATGCCGTATCCCTGCACCACGCGACAACCGAGGCGGTCGGCGACCGCGTGGCCCAGATCCTCGTCCAGCGGTGCCGCGCCCGAGAGCACCGCGCGCAGTGTCGAAAGGTCGTAGTCGTTCACCAACGGATGCTTGGCCAGAGCCACCGCGACCGGCGGCGCGATGTAGGCGACGCTCACCTTGTGGTTCGCGATGTTGGCGAGGAACTCCTCGAGATCGAAGCTGGGCATCATGACCAGGCGCGCCCGCGCATGCAGAACGGCGTTGAGCAACACCGTCATTCCGTAGATGTGAAAGAACGGCATGATCGCGATCACGACGTCGTCGGGCTGCACGTCCTGTACCGGGCGGGTCTGCGCGACGTTGGCGACCAGGTTGCGGTGGGTGAGCATCACGCCCTTCGGGTTGCCCGTCGTACCCGAGCTGTAGGGCAACACCGCGAGGTGGGTCGCGGGATCGAAGCTGACCTCAGGTGCCTGGCGGCCCGCAGCCAGAAGATCCGCCGCGCTGGGGTGGCCGTCCACACCGTCGAGCACGATCAGTTGGTCGTCGGACATGCCCATCGCGGCGGCGGCCTCCTTGGCCTGGGCCAGCAGCGGGCTGACGGTGATGAGCATCGTGGCCTTGGCGTCCGTCAGCTGCTTGACGATGTCCTTCGCGGTGAACAACACGTTGATCGTGGTGGCCGTCGCACCGGCGCGCAGGATGCCGTGAAAGGCGACCGCGAAGGCGGCGCTGTTCGGCGCCAGCAGCCCGATCACGTCCCCGACCGAGATGCCGCGGTGGGCCAGCGCGCCTGCGAACGCCTCGATCTGCGCAACGATGTCGCGGTAGCTGGTTTCGTCGCCCGGCTTCGCATCCACCAGTGCGATGCGGTCGGCGTCAGCGTCGTCGATGTTGCCGAACAGGTACTCGTAGACGCTGGCGTCCGGGATGTCGACGTCGGGGAACGGGCTCGTGAAGCTCATGGCCTCGATCGAACCACGCCGCTTCGGCGCCGGGTCAGGCTTCGTCGAGCAGCCGGATGAGCTTCTTGGGCGCGACGAGCCGGAACGACGCGTCGATCAGCTCGCGCACCTCGCCCCAGTCGACCTTCTTGCGCGCGGCGAGATCGAGCCCGAGCCAGCCCGACGGCCCGAGGTATGCGGGGTAGAAGAACCGCTTGTCCTGCTGGAGCGCCCTTCGGTCGCTTTCGTCCACCTTGACCATGATCGAGTGCGGGTACTGGATGTAGTCACCCTTGGTCTCCGGCTTGACGCTGCCGCCGTACATGGCGAACATCTTCGACACGAAGAACGCGGGTCTGCCGTGGGAGACCTTCTCGAATGCGTTCGGGAAGCTCAGTGCGATCTTGCGTACCTCCGCGAGGCGGGGGTCGTCGTCGCGGAACATGATCGGGTGCGGCATGTCGCCAAGTTACCCGTTGCGCGACATCTGCTCGGCGCGCAACTCGGCATGCATCTCCCACGGTGCCTGCGGCAATACGTGACCGGTTTCCAACAGCGATTTGAGATTTGAAAGCACTGCCGGCCAGCCCGCCGAAACGGCGCGGTAGTCGGACGGATCGTCAAGCCCCTCATGGGTAACGGTGAGGCGAACGATGTCGTGATGCGGTTCGACATCGAACGTCACGACGCTCGGCTGACCCGCCTTGTCGGCGCCGCCGAAGGTGATGACCAGCCGACGAGGCGGTGTCGCTTCGATCACCTCACCCACGACGTCGGCGATACCTGACCCGTCGGTGCGCCGGTGCTCCCAGCCTGACCCCGGCCGCCAGTCAGACACATTGCTGTGCCCCCAGTATTCGGCGGTGAGGTCGGCGTCGGTGAGCGCTTCCCACACCTTCTCCGCGCTGCTGTGGATGTACGTCACGTACACGAACGTCGGCTTGTCGGTCGTCCCGGTCATATGTGCCTCCTCTGCTTGGAGCTTCACTTCGTGCAAGGCGTGAAGCCGCGCATTTTCGAACTCCTGGATCCAGCGATGCTGAATTTCTTGCAGCGGCACGGGATTCAAGTAGTGCAGCTTGAGTCGCCCGCGCCGCACGCTGCTGATGAGATTGGCCGACTCGAGCACCGACAGATGCTGGCTCACCGACTGACGCGCCATTTCGAGGTATTCGCACAGCTGGCCCAGTGTCTGGCCGTTGTCCTGCCTCAGTCGATCAAGCAGCAGCCGACGGCCCGGATCCGCCAGGGCCTTGAAGACCCTGTCCATCTGGTCGTCTGCCACCTCGCCATTATGCAGGTAGTTACCTGCATATGGTCAAACGCGCTGGTTGCGCCCGCCGGATTTGGTCGGCTTGGCTGTCGCAGTCCTCCGATAGCCTGCGAGGGTGAGCCCAAAGGCATCAGAGGCGCGAAAGGCGCTGGCCGAACAGTCCGAAGACGCCCCGGAAGCCGATCTGCGCCGCCGCTGGCAGGAACTCGCCGATGAGGTGCGTGAGCACCAGTTCCGTTACTACATCAGAGACGCGCCGACGATTTCCGACGCCGAGTTCGACGCGATGTTGCGCGAGCTGCAGGCGCTGGAGGACGACCATCCCGAGCTGCGGACGCCCGACTCGCCGACCCAGCTGGTCGGCGGCGCAGGCTTTGCGACCGACTTCACCTCCGCAGGGCACCTCGAGCGGATGCTGAGCCTGGACAACGTGTTCACGCCAGAGGAGCTGACGGCGTGGGCCGCGCGGACCAAGGGCGAGATCGGTGACGACGCGCACTACCTCTGCGAGCTGAAGATCGACGGGGTGGCGCTGGCGCTTGTCTACCGGGACGGCAAGCTGGAGCGCGCGGCCACGCGCGGCGACGGCCGCACCGGTGAGGACGTCACCCTCAACGCCCGCACCATCGAAGACATCCCCGAAAAGCTGACCGGCACAAAGGGATTCCCGGTGCCGCGGGTGCTGGAGGTGCGGGGCGAGGTGTTCTTTCGCGTCGCCGACTTCGAGGAGCTCAACGCCGGCCTCGTTGCCGAGGGCAAGCCGCCGTTCGCCAACCCGCGCAACAGTGCGGCTGGGTCGCTGCGGCAGAAGAACCCCGCCGTCACCGCGCGCCGCAGGTTACGGATGATCTGTCACGGGCTCGGCCGCACCGAAGGCTTCAGCCCGAAGACGCTGCACGACGCCTACCGGGCCCTCGATGCGTGGGGCCTGCCGGTGTCGGAGCACACGGCGAAGGTCAAGGGCATCGACGGCGTCGCCGACCACATCGTCTACTGGGGCGAGCACCGTCACGACGTCGAGCACGAAATCGACGGTGTGGTGGTCAAAGTCGACGAGATCGCCTTGCAGAGACGGCTGGGCGCCACGTCACGCGCGCCGCGGTGGGCGATCGCCTACAAGTACCCGCCGGAGGAGGCCACCACCAAGCTGCTCGACATCAAGGTCAACGTCGGGCGCACCGGCAGGGTCACCCCGTTCGCCTTCATGGAACCCGTGAAGGTCGCCGGGTCGACGGTCAGCCAGGCCACCCTGCACAACGCGTCGGAGGTCAAACGCAAGGGGGTGCTCATCGGCGACACCGTCGTCATCCGCAAGGCGGGTGACGTGATCCCCGAAGTGCTTGGGCCCGTCGTCGATCTGCGCGACGGCTCGGAACGCGAATTCGTCATGCCCACAGCATGTCCCGAGTGCGCAACCTTGCTCGCCCCGACCAAGGAGGGCGACGCCGACATCCGGTGCCCGAACGCCCGGTCGTGTCCGGCGCAGCTGCGGGAGCGGGTCTTTCACGTCGCCGGGCGCGGCGCGTTCGACATCGAGGGTCTGGGTTACGAAGCCGCTGCCGCGTTGCTGCAGGCGGGGGTCATCACCGACGAAGGTGACCTGTTCACCATCGGCAGCCAGGATCTGTTGCGCACAGAGCTGTTCACGACCAAGGACGGCAACCTGTCGGCCAACGGCAAGCGCCTATTGGTGAACCTGCACGAGGCCAAGTCGCATCCGCTGTGGCGGGTGCTCGTCGCATTGTCGATCCGCCACGTCGGTCCGACGGCCGCACGTGCGCTGGCAACCGAATACGGCAGCCTCGACGCGATCATGGCGGCCTCGGAGGACGAGCTGTCGGTCGTCGAGGGTGTCGGGCCGACCATCGCGGCCGCGGTCACCGAGTGGTTCGCCGTCGACTGGCACCGCGCGATCGTCGACAAGTGGCGCGCCGCAGGTGTGCGGATGGAAGACGAACGCGACGCCAGCATTGAACGCACGCTGGAGGGGCTCTCGATCGTGGTGACCGGATCGCTGACCGGGTTCTCCCGCGACGACGCCAAGGAGGCCATCGTCGCGCGCGGGGGGAAGGCGGCCGGGTCGGTGTCGAAGAAGACCGCGTACGTGGTGGCCGGTGATGCGCCGGGCTCGAAGTACGACAAGGCCGTCGAACTCGGCGTGCCGATCCTCGACGAGGACGGGTTCAGAAGGTTGTTGGAGAACGGCCCGGACAGCGACTGAAACCAGGCCGCTGAGCGGGCCGACTCAGCGCAGGATCGTCGCGACGATCCCGGCGAGGTAGCCGAGCCGCGCCACCTCCGACGGCCGGAACGCCGGGCCGCCCGGCCGGCCCAGCACCACCGCGGTGTGCGGATCGCCCAACGGGGCGGCGGCCAGCGTGGTGCCCATGTCCCGCCACACCTGAGGCACCCAGTCGGCGTCACCATCGAGCGCCTTCGCGGACTCGATCGGCAGCCAGGGCACCTCGTTCGTGTGCGTCTCGGGTGCGCCGTGGCTGCCGACGACGCGCTCGATGCCCGACTCCGTCAGCCGTGCGACGGTGCACCAGCCGACCCGCAGCACCCGTGGCGCCTCGTCGGCGAGGACCTGTAGCTTCGCGTGCTTGTCGGGGGCGGCGGCGATGTGGTCGACGAGCTCCAGCTCGCGATGGGCCTCCAGCAGCCCGGTGTGCGGCCGGATGCTGTCCACCCGCACTCCCCTGAGGTTCTCCGCCGCCGTGATCAACATGTCGGGCATCGCGCCCGGCGGCAGGTCGACGATCAGATCGTCGATCGCGTAACCCGAACTGCGCTCCACCACATCGAGGGACAGGATGTCGGCGCCCACCGAGCCGAGCGCCACGGCCAACGAGCCGAGGCTGCCCGGCCGATCCTCCAGCTGGACCCGCAGCAGATAGGAAGGCACGCGCAACACTGTTGCACAGGGGCACGGCCTCGGCATGCCGGGCGACGACCGCTTGCGGGAGGAGCAGACAGCAGCGACGTCGGGCATGACTAGGCTTAGGCGTCGTGTCACAGATCTCCCGGGACGAGGTTGCCCACCTCGCCCGCCTGGCCCGGCTCGCCCTTAGCGACGACGAGCTCAACAGCTTCGCCGGCCAGCTCGGCGCCATCCTCGAGCACGTCAGCCAGATTCAGGCCGTCGACGTCACCGACGTCGAGGCCACCGACAACCCGCTGAAGTCGGTCAATGTCACCCGGCCGGACGTCGTCGAGCCGGGGCTGACGCAGGAGCAGGCGCTCGCGCAGGCGCCGAAGTCGGCAGAGGGCCGGTTCGCGGTCCCGCGGATTCTGGGGGAGCCCGAGTGAGCTCCCGAAGGCGAGCGCGAGTGAGGATCGCAGCGCAGCACCCGAAGGCGAGCGCGAGTGAGGATCGCAGCGAGGCACGAGCGAGGACCGGTGGGCCCACGCCCGCAGGGCAGGGGACGAGCGGGAGTCGAGGCAACAACAGAGGACCGGTGGGCCCACGCCCGCAGGGCAGGGGACGAGCGGGAGTCGAGGCATGAGCCCAAGCGACGAGTTGATCAGGCTCGACGCCGAGACGCTCGGCGCCAAGATCGCCGCCAAGGAGCTGTCGTCGACGGAGATCACCCGCGCCTGCCTGGATCGGATCGCCGAGACCGACGGCCAGTATCGGGCGTTCCTGCACGTCGCGGAGGAGCGGGCGCTGGCTTCGGCCGCCCGCGTCGATGCCGCCGTCGCGGCGGGCGAGCAGCTGCCGTCACCGCTCGCCGGGGTTCCGCTGGCGCTCAAGGACGTGTTCACCACCACCGACATGCCGACCACCTGCGGGTCGAAGATCCTCGAGGGATGGACGTCGCCCTACGACTCAACGGTCGCGGCACGGCTGCGTGCCGCGGGCCTGCCGATACTGGGCAAGACGAACATGGACGAGTTCGCGATGGGTTCTTCCACCGAGAACTCGGCCTTCGGCCCGACGCGCAATCCGTGGGATGTCGAACGGGTGCCGGGCGGGTCCGGCGGCGGAAGTGCCGCGGCGTTGGCCGCGTTTCAGGCGCCGCTGGCCATCGGGTCGGACACCGGCGGGTCGATCCGGCAGCCCGCGGCGCTGACCGCGACGGTCGGCGTCAAACCCACCTACGGCACGGTGTCGCGCTACGGGCTGATCGCCTGCGCGTCGTCGCTGGATCAGGGCGGGCCCTGCGCGCGCACGGTGCTGGACACCGCGCTGCTGCACCAGGTCATCGCGGGCCACGACCCGAGGGACTCGACCTCGATCGACGCAGAAGTGCCGGACATCGTCGCCGCGGCGAGAGTGGGCGCAGGCGGCGACCTGCGCGGTGTCAAGGTCGGTGTGGTCCGTCAGCTGCGCGGTGACGGCTACCAGCAGGGCGTGCTGTCGTCGTTCAACGCCGCGGTGGACAAGCTGACCGAGCTCGGCGCCGAGGTGTCCGAGGTCGACTGCCCGCACTTCGACTTCTCCCTGCCCGCCTACTACCTGATCCTGCCGTCGGAGGTGTCGTCGAACCTGGCCCGCTTCGACGGCATGCGGTACGGCCTTCGGGTCGGCGACGACGGGACGCACAGTGCCGAGGACGTCATGGCGTTGACGCGCGCGGCGGGTTTCGGTCCGGAAGTCAAGCGCCGCATCATGATTGGCACATACGCGCTGTCGGCGGGCTATTACGACGCGTACTACAACCAGGCGCAGAAGGTGCGCACGCTGATCGCCCGCGACCTCGATGCGGCCTACCAGAAGGTCGACGTTCTGGTGTCGCCCGCGACCCCGACCACCGCGTTCCCGCTGGGGGAGAAGGTCGACGATCCGCTGGCGATGTACCTGTTCGACCTCTGCACGCTGCCGCTGAACCTGGCCGGGCACTGCGGTATGTCGGTGCCGTCGGGCCTCTCGCCCGACGACAATCTGCCGGTGGGGCTGCAGGTCATGGCCCCAGCGCTGGCCGATGACCGGCTCTACCGCGTCGGCGCCGCCTACGAAGCCGCGCGCGGGCCACTGCCGTCGGCCGTGTGAACTGGGCGACGAGCAGGCAAGATATAGACCATGCGCATCGGAATCCTGACCGGCGGCGGCGACTGTCCTGGGCTGAACGCAGTGATACGGGCGGTGGTCCGCACCTGCGATGTGCGCTACGGCTCCTCGGTCGTGGGATTCCTGGACGGTTGGCGCGGTCTACTGGAGGACCGTCGCATCCAGCTGCGCAACGACGACCGCAACGACCGCCTGCTGGCCAAGGGCGGCACGATGCTCGGCACGGCGCGGGTGCACCCCGACAAGCTCAAGGCAGGGCTTGACCAGATCATGCAGACGCTGGACGACAACGGCATCGATGTGCTGATCCCGATCGGCGGCGAAGGCACCCTGACCGCGGCGCACTGGCTGTCGGAGGAGAACGTTCCCGTCGTCGGAGTGCCCAAGACCATCGACAACGACATCGACTGCACCGACGTCACGTTCGGGCACGACACCGCGCTGGGCGTCGCCAGTGAAGCCATCGATCGGCTGCACAGCACGGCCGAGTCGCATCAACGGGTGATGCTCGTCGAGGTGATGGGCCGCCACGCCGGTTGGATCGCGCTGAACGCGGGCCTGGCGTCGGGTGCGCACATGACACTGATTCCCGAGCAGCCGTTCGACGTCGAGGAGGTGTGCCGGCTGATCAAGCAGCGCTTCGTGCGCGGCGATGCACACTTCATCTGCGTGGTGGCCGAGGGTGCCAAACCCGCCGAGGGCTCAATGAAGTTGCGCGAAGGCGGAATTGACGAGTTCGGGCACGAGAAGTTCACCGGCGTCGCCCAGCAGCTGGCCTACGAGGTCGAGAAGCGGATCAACAAAGAGGTGCGGGTGACCGTTCTCGGACACGTGCAGCGCGGCGGCACTCCGACCCCGTATGACCGGGTGCTCGCCACCCGATTCGGTGTCAACGCCGCAGACGCCGCCCACGCGGGCGAGTACGGGATGATGGTGTCGCTGCGGGGTCAGGAGATCGGCCGCGTTCCACTCGCCGACGCCGTCCGCCAGCTGAAGCTGGTGCCGCAGAGCCGATACGACGACGCCGCGGAGTTCTTCGGCTGAGTTTTTCTGGCGAGCAGACGCTTAAGTCCGCAAAGTCGCAGGTGGCGCCGGACCTTAGCGTCTGCTCGCGGGAAATTAGTGTCACCACTAGGATCGAAACCATGACCGCTGCATCAACCGCCGAACTCGTCGACTACGACGACGTCGTCGCACGTTTCGATCCGGTTCTCGGCCTCGAGGTGCACGTCGAGTTGTCGACCGAGACCAAGATGTTCTGCGGCTGCGCCAATCGGTTCGGATCCGAACCCAATACGCAGGTGTGTCCGGTATGCCTCGGCCTGCCCGGTTCGCTGCCCGTACTCAACCAGGTCGCCGTCGAGTCGGCGATGCGGATCGGGCTGGCGCTGAACTGCGAGATCGTGTCGTGGTGCCGGTTCGCGCGGAAGAACTACTTCTACCCAGACATGCCGAAGAACTACCAGATCTCGCAGTACGACGAGCCCATCGCGATCAACGGCTTCCTCGACGTTCCTCTCGACGACGGCTCCACGTGGCGGGTGGAGATCGAACGCGCGCACATGGAGGAGGACACCGGCAAGCTCACCCACCTGGGCAGCGACACCGGTCGGATCGCGGGCGCGACCACATCGCTCATCGACTACAACCGGGCCGGTGTGCCGCTCATCGAGATCGTCACCAAGCCGATCGAGGGCACCGGTGAACGTGCACCCGAGATCGCCCGCGCCTATGTGACGGCGCTCCGGGATATGTTGCGCGCCTTGGGTGTTTCCGACGTGCGGATGGACCAGGGCTCGATGCGGTGCGACGCGAACATCTCGCTCAAGCCGACCGGGGCAGTCGAGTTCGGTACCCGCACCGAGACCAAGAACGTGAACTCGTTGAAGAGCGTCGAGGTCGCCGTCCGCTACGAGATGCGCAGGCAGGCGGCGGTTCTCGACTCGGGTGCCAAGATCCACCAGGAGACCAGGCACTTCCACGAGGACGGCTACACATCCGCCGGGCCGCAGCAAGGAAACGGCGGAGGACTACCGCTACTTCCCCGAACCCGACCTGGAGCCGATCGCACCCGACGCGGAGTTCGTCGAGAAGCTACGGGAGACCATCCCGGAGTATCCGTGGCTGCAGCGCAAGCGCGTTCAGCAGGAGTGGGGTATCTCCGACGAGGTGATGCGCGACCTGGTCAATGCGGGCGCGATCGACCTGGTGGCCGCCACCGTCGCACAGGGGGCATCCAGCGAGGCCGCCCGGGCGTGGTGGGGAAACTTCCTGGTGCAGAAGGCCAACGAGGCAGGTGTTGAGCTCGACGGGCTGAACATCACGCCCGCACAGGTTGCCGCGGTGGTCGTGCTGGTCGACGAGGGCAAGCTGTCCAACAAGCTTGCCCGTGGGGTCATCGAGGGTGTGCTCGCCGGTGAGGGCGAGCCCGACGAGGTGATGAAGGCGCGCGGCCTGGAACTTGTCCGCGACGACTCGCTGATCCAGACGGCGGTGGACGAAGCGCTGGCCGCCAATCCCGATGTCGCAGAGAAGATCCGCGGCGGCAAGGTGCAGGCCGCCGGTGCCATCGTCGGCGCCGTGATGAAGGCGACGAAGGGTCAGGCCGACGCGGCACGCGTGCGCGAGCTGGTGCTGGCGGCCTGCACCTAGATGGCAGCGGTGAACGCCGACCTACTGGCGGTGGTGGAGCGCTCACCGGCGGCGACCGACGTTCACGACCGCACGGGTTGGGTCGGGCTCTTCACGGCCGACGGACGCGTTGAGGACCCCTACGGCTCGCGTCCGCATCTGGGTTACGAGGAAATCGGTCGGTTCTACGACACGTTCATCGGGCCGCGGCAGATCATCTTCCACCGCGATGTCGATCTTGCGGTCGGTGCTTCGGTGGTTCGTGACCTGATGCTCGAGATCGTAATGGGGCCAGGCGTCACCCTCGACGTTCCGATGCACCTGCGGTACGACCTCAGGAAGTCCGAGGGCGACTGGGCGGTCGAGCGGCTACGCGCACATTGGGAACTATCGACGATGGTCGCGCAGATGCTCCGCAAGGGTGCGAAGGCACTGCCGGTTTCGCTGCGGCTGGGTGGCGAGCTGCTGCGAAACCAGGGGCTCGGCGGCACAGCGGGTTTCGTGTCCGGCTTCAGGAGGCCGGGCAGGCGTGCGAAGCGACTTGCTGAAACGCTTCTCGACGCGGGCGTGGCCGGCGACCAGGTGGGCGCCCGGCGCATAGTGACCGGCGCTGCCCTCAGTCTCGGCGACGAGATTCCGATGGCGTTCGGCGAATTGGTCGATCGCATGCGCGGTGGCCGGTGGTCGAAGATGATCGCCGCGGGCGACACCGTCAGCGCTTCGGTCAACGCACCGGCCGGCCGCGGCGTGGTGTTCTGTGAAATCCCCAGCGCGGCAAGGGGGATAACCCGTGTCCGATACTTCGATTAAGGACTTCGCGCGAACGTTCCCTACCACTCGAGATTTAGCGATTTATCGAGCGGTAAGGACGTTCGCGCCTGAGCGTTCTAGGTGTTGTCGGCGTTGCTGCGCGGGAAACCGCCGCCGGACGGGAACACCGGGAACACGACGTCGTCGAGCTTCTCCGGGTCGCCTGTGGTCTTGTTCACCGTCGCGCCCCACACGTTTCCGTCCGGCGACGACTGCAGGGCCCACGCGTGGCCGTGCACGTCCTGGCGGACCACCTCTGGTTCGCCGGTGACCGACCCGGTGTCGGGAGCCAGCCGCACGGCCACCGTCTGCTTGGTATTGATCAGGTTGACCAGGATCGTGCCGTCCAATGCGGCACAGCCGGCCACGCCGGGCTTGTCTGGCCAGGTCCACACGGTGGAGACCTTCGAGTCCTTGGTGATGCGCTGCAGTCGGTCGGCCGTCGGCGTGCGGTCGGCGATGTACAGCGAGCCGTCCGACGGGTCGGTGCACAGGCCACCGCCCGAACCCAACCCGCTCAGCGCGGTGGTCTGAGGCGCCTGGTTGACGGTGGTGGGCTGCTCGATCCGCAGCACCTTGCCCGCAGGCGACGCCGGGTCCGCCGCCAGTGCGGGGTCGCCCGCGTCACCGGTGAGCACGACCAGCGTGGTGGGACTGGTGAAGGTGAGGGCGCCCATGTTGCCGGTCGCACCCTTGGGAATTCCGGTGAAGATCGGCTTCGGGACGTCGTCGTCGGCGATGCGGACCACCCGGTTGTCGGTCGGCGTGCTGATATAGGCGTACATCAGCCGGTCCTGCGAATACGTCGGGGACAACACGATGTCCATCAGGCCGCCGTCGCCGCTGCCGTCGACCGGGATGACGGTCTTGACCTTGGGTTCTGCCCGCACGGAGACCTCTTTGACGGCGCCCGTCATCCGCTCGGCGACCAACGCCGACTGGCTGTCGGGCAGCATGATCAGCCCGCTGGTGCTCTCCAGGCAGCCCTGCATCACCCCGGGTGCCGGGCATTCCTTCGGAAACGGCTTGGGCGGCAACGGGGGCGGCGGCGGGGGCGTCGAGCTGGGTCCCGCCTGCAGTTCGGGCTCGGTGGTGAACGGCTGCGACTGGGCGTTGTCGAACCGGGCGCATCCAGACAGCGCGAGCAACGCGGCGCACGCCAGTGCCACGACGCCCCGCAACGGCCCGCGCAGTCTCATGCCCGCCAGGTTACGGATTGTTCGGCCGTGCGCGCCACGCCGGTGCTCTCGGGCGAGCCCTGCCGACCCGCGAACACGGGGCGCGAAGCGCCGCGCCAATCCTCGATTCACCGATAGTGAGCACTTACCCTGAGCAGGTGACCAGTAATCCCCATTGGCAGCGGCCCGACGACCTGGGCCGGCCCGCGTCGGCAAGCCTGGTCGATCCCGAAGACGACCTGCCCTCGTCGAATTACGCCGGTGATTTCGAGACCACCTCCATCCCCAACTACAAAACCGGCTCTCAGCCCGGGTTCGGCCTGATCGGTGAGCCCGAGCCGCTGCCGTACGCGCACCCGGGCGACAGCCAGCCCATAGGCGCCTACGCGCAACCCGCCGACATCACGCCCGGGTACGACGACCGTCGGACAGACGACCGGCGCGGCACCCAGGACCTCGGCCTGATGCTGCTCCGCTGGGCCGTCGGCGCCTTGTTGGTCGCCCACGGCCTGCAGAAGGCCTTCGGCTGGTGGGGCGGCCCCGGTCTGGACGGGTTCCAGGACTCGCTGACCGCCATGGGCTTCAAGTACGCCGACATGCTGACCTACATCGCCACCGGCGCCCAGATTCTCGCCGGCGTGCTCCTGATCCTGGGTCTGTTCACCCCGCTGGCGGCCGCCGGCGCGCTGGCATACCTGCTCAACGGACTGCTCGTGGAAGCGACGACCGCGCACAATGAGGCCCGGTTGTCGGATTTCCTGACCGACGGACACGAGTACAAGGTCATCCTGATCGTCGCGGTCGTCGCCATCATCCTCGCCGGACCGGGCCGATACGGTTTGGACGCAGGCCGCGGTTGGGCCCGCCGACCGTTCGTCGGCTCCTTCGCCGCGCTGCTGATCGGCATCGGCGCAGGCGTCGGCCTGTGGGTGTTCCTCAACGGGGGCAACCCGCTGGGCTGATGGCTCAGTCGTAGGGATTGGGCACTCGACCCGCGCTGACCTCGGTCAGCTGCGGCAGCGTCGCGAACGTCACTGCGGGGAGCAGCAGCTCGCCATCGTCGCTGAGCTGTGCCCGCGCCCACGAGCCCTTGGTGAACCGAAGGCCCTCGATGTCCTCCCAGCGCACGGTCTTGCTGCCGAGCAGGCTGCGCGCGGTCACGGTGTCGCTGTCGGCGACGGTGCGCAGCCGGATGATGCAGGCCGACAGGATCACGGGGATGATCAGCAACGGCGTGGTCCAGGTGGCGCTCATCACCACCGCCAGCATGCCGAGCGCCAGGAAGCCGACCGCGAAATGCGCCATCGGCGATATTCGGATCACGACCGGCTTGGGGGACGCGGACGGCGGTTGCGAAGTCACGTCTGCCATCGTCCCATTGCGTCGCGCGCACCAAGGAATTTGACGGCTGACCAGTGCGGGGACTACGGTCATCTGTTGTGCAGAACCTGGGCTTGCTCGTAGTAATTGGGTTGCGCGTTGATACCGCGCTAGCCCTGACTCGGGCATAGTCACAAGTATCAACGCGCAACCCTCGTACAGCGGCCTCGCTGGCGGGGGTTTTTTGTTGCCCCAGCAGTGATTTGAGAGTCCACAACAAAATCGAAGACAAATGAGGACATCGTGAGCGCACCAACCACACGACCCCCGGATCGGTCGGCGAACCCGCCGTACGGGGATTTGGCCGAGGCCAACGCTGCGCAATCCGCGGCGAAGGCAGCCGGCCACGGCCCGTCAAGCCAGCCCAAGAAGGTTGCCCCGCAACAACTCACCGGAGCCCAATCGGTCATCCGGTCGTTGGAGGAGCTCGACGTCGAGGTCATCTTCGGCATTCCCGGCGGAGCCGTGTTGCCGGTCTATGACCCGCTTTTCGACTCGCAGAAGCTCCGTCACGTCCTCGTCCGCCACGAGCAGGGCGCGGGACATGCGGCCAGTGGATACGCTCACGCCACCGGCAAGGTCGGGGTGTGCATGGCCACGTCGGGCCCCGGCGCCACCAACCTGGTGACGCCGCTCGCCGATGCGCACATGGACTCGATCCCGGTGGTCGCGGTGACGGGTCAGGTCGGTCGCGCCCTGATCGGCACCGACGCCTTCCAGGAAGCCGACATCTCGGGCATCACGATGCCGATCACCAAGCACAACTTCCTGGTGCGCAACGGCGACGACATCCCGCGGGTGATGGCCGAGGCCTTCCACATCGCCCACTCAGGCCGTCCCGGTCCGGTGCTTGTCGACATTCCCAAGGACGTGCTCCAGGGGCAGTGCACGTTCAGCTGGCCGCCGAAGTTCGAGCTGCCGGGCTACAAGCCGAACACCAAGCCGCACAACCGCCAGATCCGCGAGGCCGCCAGGCTCATCGCCGCGGCCCGCAAGCCCGTCCTCTATGTCGGTGGTGGTGTCATTCGTGGCGAAGCCACCGCGGAGCTGATGGATCTGGCTGAGCTGACCGGCATCCCGGTGATCACCACCCTGATGGCGCGTGGCGCCTTCCCGGACAGCCACCCGCAGAACCTGGGCATGCCGGGCATGCACGGCACCGTGGCCGCGGTGGCCTCGCTGCAGCGCAGCGATCTGCTGATCGCGCTCGGCACCCGGTTCGACGACCGCGTGACGGGCAAGCTGGACTCCTTCGCGCCCGAGGCCAAGGTCATTCACGCCGATATCGACCCCGCCGAGATCGGCAAGAACCGCAACGCCGACGTGCCGATCGTCGGCGACGTCAAGGCCGTCATCACCGACCTGATCGAGGCGCTGCGACGCGACGGCACCGTCGCCGGGTCCATCAAGATGGACAACTGGTGGGAGTACCTGCGCGGCGTGCAGTCGACGTTCCCGCTGAGCTACGGGCCGCAGAGTGACGGCAGCCTGTCGCCCGAGTACGTGATCGAACAGCTGGGCAAGATCGCCGGTCCCGACGCGGTGTACGTCGCGGGCGTTGGGCAGCACCAGATGTGGGCAGCTCAGTTCATCAAATATGAGAACCCGCGGACGTGGCTGAACTCGGGCGGCCTCGGCACGATGGGCTACGCGGTTCCCGCCGCGATGGGTGCGAAGTTCGCGCGCCCGGACGCCGAGGTGTGGGCCATCGACGGCGACGGCTGCTTCCAGATGACGAATCAGGAGCTGGCCACCTGCGCGGTCGAGGGCGCTCCGATCAAGGTCGCCATCATCAACAACGGCAACCTGGGCATGGTGCGCCAGTGGCAGACGCTGTTCTACGAAGAGCGGTACAGCCAGACGGACCTGTCCACACACAGCCATCGCATTCCCGATTTCGTCAAGCTCGCCGAGGCCCTTGGCTGCGTCGGATTGCGTTGTGAGCGTGCCGAAGACGTCGTCGACGTGATCAACCAGGCGCGGGCCATCAACGACCGGCCCGTCGTGATCGACTTCGTCGTCGGCGCCGATGCGCAGGTCTGGCCCATGGTGGCCGCAGGCACAAGCAACGACGAGATCCAGGCTGCCCGCGGAATCCGGCCGCTGTTCGACGATCCCGAGGAGGGGCACGCATGAGTAGCGCCACCCCGACCCACACCCTTTCGGTGCTCGTCGAGGACAAGCCCGGCGTGCTCGCCCGCGTGGCATCGCTGTTCTCGCGGCGCGGCTACAACATCCAGTCGCTGGCCGTCGGCGCCACCGAGCAGAAGGACATGTCGCGGATGACCATCGTGGTCTGCGTCGACGAGTCGCCTCTCGAGCAGATCACCAAACAGCTCAACAAGCTGATCAACGTGATCAAGATCGTCGAGCAGGACGAGGACAACTGCGTGTCGCGCGAACTGGCGCTGATCAAGGTGCGCGCCGACGCCACCACCCGTGGCCAGGTGATCGAAGCGGTGAACCTGTTCCGCGCCAAGGTCGTCGACGTGTCGACGGAGTCGTTGACGATCGAAGCCACCGGCACGCCTGCGAAGCTGGAAGCGTTTCTGCGAGTGCTGGAGCCATACGGCATCCGCGAGCTCGTGCAGTCCGGAGTGGTGTCGCTGTCGCGCGGTCCGCGCGGCATCGGCACCGTCAAGTAAACCCCCAAATCAGTTGGAAGAGAAGGAAATACAGTGGCAGTTGAGATGTTCTATGACGACGACGCGGACCTGTCGATCATCCAGGGACGCAAGGTCGGCGTCATCGGCTATGGCAGCCAGGGCCACGCGCACTCGCTGAGCCTGCGCGATTCGGGCGTCGAGGTGAAGGTCGGGCTGAAGGAAGGCTCGAAATCACGGGCGAAGGTCTCCGATCAGGGCCTCGACGTGGACACCCCCGCCGAGGTGGCCAAGTGGGCCGACGTCATCATGCTGCTGGCGCCCGACACTGCGCAGGCCGACATCTTCAAGAACGACATCGAGCCGAATCTCGAGGACGGCAACGCGCTGTTCTTCGGGCACGGACTCAACATCCACTTCGATCTGATCAAGCCGCCTGCCAATGTCACCGTCGGCATGGTCGCGCCGAAGGGCCCCGGTCACCTGGTGCGTCGGCAGTTCGTCGACGGCAAGGGTGTGCCGTGCCTGGTCGCCGTCGAACAGGATCCCAAGGGCGAGGGCCAGGCGCTGGTGCTGTCCTACGCCAAGGGCATCGGCGGCACCCGCGCAGGCGTCATCAAGACCACGTTCAAGGACGAGACCGAGACCGACCTGTTCGGTGAGCAGGCGGTGCTGTGCGGCGGCACCGAGGAGCTGGTGAAGACCGGCTTCGACGTGATGGTGGAGGCCGGGTACGCGCCGGAGCTGGCCTATTTCGAGGTGCTGCACGAGCTGAAGCTGATCGTCGACCTGATGTACGAGGGTGGCATCGCTCGGATGAACTACTCGGTGTCCGACACCGCCGAGTTCGGCGGCTACCTCTCGGGCCCACGGATCATCGACGCCGACACCAAGAAACGGATGAAGCAGATCCTCTCGGAGATCCAGGACGGCACCTTCGTCAAGAAGCTCGTCGCCAATGTGGAGGGTGGCAACAAGCAGCTCGAAGATCTGCGCAAGCAGAATGCCGAGCACCCGATCGAGGTGACCGGCAAGAAGCTGCGCGACCTGATGAGCTGGGTCGACCGCCCCATCACCGAAACGGCTTAGCTGTCGGCTCTATAGCGATTTCGGCGTGATAAATGTCGTTCAGCGACAGAAATCACGCCGAAATCGCTGTTAGGTGAGGCGGTCCGTGACGGTGACGACGCGCTTGGCCAGGTGGTCGAGCGCGTTGCCCGTCGCGTCGTCGAACTCGTCGATGTTGTCGCGCGACGCGATCAGGCCGACGCCGTATGGGTTTCCGTCGACGAACTTCAGCTCATCGGTATATCCCGGCGGCACGATGATGCCGCCGAAATGCATCAGCGTGATGTAGAGCGACAGAAGCGTTGTCTCCTGACCGCCGTGAGCGGTTTGCGTCGACGTGAACGCCGCGTAGACCTTGTCGGCCAGTTTGCCCTGCGCCCACAGTCCGCCGAGCGAATCGAGAAAGCTGCGCAGTTGCGAAGCCACCGAACCGAATCGCGTCGGTGACCCGAAGATCACCGCGTCAGCCCAGACGATGTCGTCTCCCGACGCGGGCGACAGATTCCTGTGCGCCTCGTAGTTGGCCGTCCACGCCGGATTCTGCGCGAACGAGTCCGGGTGTTGGGTTTCGGCGATGTGCCGCACGCGCACCTCTGCGCCCGCCACCTCCGCGGCCGCGGCGACCCGCTTGGCCATCGTGGCGCCGTGACCCGTTGCCGAGTAGTAGATGACGGCCAGCTTGGTCATGACGGAATCCTAGCCGGGGGCCGACCACGGGAAGTTGATCCAGCGGTCGGTCCGGCGCCAGACGTATTCGCAGTCGACGCTCGACTGCGGCTTCTGGTAGAGCACCGCACATCGGGCATCGGCGACGTGGTCGGCGCAGAAGTCGCGCACCAGCCGCAGCGTCTCGCCGGTGTCGGCGACGTCGTCGGCGATCAGCACACGTGCACCGGCGAGGTCGACGGCGTTGGGCACGGGCGGGAGTACCACCGGCACATCGAGTCGCTCATCCACCCCGGTGTAGAACTCCACGTTCATCACGGCGACGTTCTTCACACCCAGGGCGTAGCCGAGCGCGCCCGCGACGAACAGCCCACCGCGCGCGACGGCGAGAATGAGATCGGGCGCGAAGCCGTCGGCCGCGACGACTGCCGCCAATTCGTCAGCGGCGGAACCGAAAAGCCCCCACGGAAGTTCCTCCCGGTCTGCAGTCATGGCGCCAGCTTCGGGAGCTGCCTGATGCCGAACTCTTTCCGCAGCATCGTGCGCGCGGCGTAGTAGCCGGCCATGCCGTGCACTCCGGTGCCCGGTGGTGTCGCCGACGAGCACAGGTACGCCTTCGGGATGGGCGTGGTCCACGGGTTGAGTCGCAACGTCGGACCGACCATCGCGGCGAACAGGGTTGCTCCGCCGACGATGATGTCGCCGCCGACGTAGTTCGCGTTGTGGTCCGACATCTGGGCCGCGGGCACGCAGTGCGACGACACCACCAGATCCCGGAAACCGGGGGCGGCTTCCTCGAACATCGCGGTGACCGTCTCGGTGAGATCTGCGGTGGAACCCGATGGCACGTGTGCGTACGTCCACAACGGCCTGCGGCCGCGATCGTCGATGCGCGAAGGGTCGGCGAGGTGTGGGAGCGCGACGAGCGTCATGGGCCGTTCGGCGTGCCGCCCGGCGGCGATCTCACGTTCACCCTGTGCCATCTGTGCCCGGGTGCCGCCGAGATGCACGGTCGGTGCCTGGCCGACCCGTGCGTCGCGCCAGGGGATCTCGCCCGACAGCACGAAATCGACCTTGCATATTCCGGGGCCGAATCGATAGCCGCGCAACGCTTTCGCATATCGGGGTGGCACGGCATCACCATAGATGTCGAGCAGTGCCGTCGGCGCGGTGTCGTAGAGCACCACGCCGTCCGGCGGTGTCGTGACAGGTTCGCCCAGCACCAACTCGCCGCCGTGTGAGTGCAGGTCGGCGATCAGCGCATCGGAGATCACCTGTGTTCCACCGACCGGAACCGGCCAGCCCGCGGTGTGCGCGACCGTGCCGAGCATCAGCCCTGCGCCGCTGTTCACCGGCGACGGCATCTTCGAAATGGCGTGCGTGCCAACGCCGGTGAACAACGCACGAGCATCCTCGCCGCGCAGCAGACCCCACGCCGGGCTACCCTGCGCCAGCACCCGAAGGCCGGTGCGCACCGTGGTCACGAGATCCGGTGGCAGAGAGCGCTTGTCGCCGAGGAAGAACCCCAGCACGCCATCGACATGTTCGGTCAACGGCCCGAAGAGCCGCCGCCACGACGCGCCGTCGTCGAGCTCGTCACAGGTGCGCTCCAGCGACCGGTACGCCACCGCGGCAGGCCGGCCGGGCAGCGGATTGGCATACGACACTTCCGGCGCGACAAGCCGCACCCCGCGCGCGGCCAGATCGAACTCCGCGAAGAACGGCGAGACAACCCCGAGCGGGTGCACCGCCGAGCAGATGTCGTGCAGCACGCCGGGGAATTCGGGGTCGGGCGCGCTGCGAGCGCCGCCGCCTGCGGTCGGCTGGCCCTCGATCACGCGCACGGAGAGGCCCGCTCGTGCGCAGATGACGGCGGCGGCCAGGCCGTTGGGTCCACTGCCGACGACGGTCACGTCCACGTTGCGAATCTCCCGCCCACCACCCCGCCATTCAAGCCCATTAGTCTGGCCGGGTGAGTCTTCCCGTCGTACTGATTGCCGACAAGCTTGCCGAATCGACGGTCGCCGCGCTCGGTGACCAGGTAGAGGTCCGCTGGGTGGACGGCCCCGACCGCGAGAAGCTGCTGGCCGCCGTGCCTGAGGCCGACGCACTGCTGGTCCGGTCCGCAACCACCGTCGACGCTGAGGTGCTGGCCGCCGCGCCCAAGCTCAAGATCGTCGCTCGGGCAGGCGTCGGCCTGGACAACGTCGACGTCGACGCCGCCACCGCCCGCGGCGTGCTGGTGGTGAACGCACCGACGTCGAACATTCACAGTGCCGCCGAGCACGCGCTCGCGCTGATGCTGGCCGCCGCCAGGCAGATCGCCCCTGCCGACGCGTCGCTGCGCGAACACACCTGGAAGCGGTCGTCGTTCTCGGGCACCGAGATCTACGGCAAGACCGTCGGCGTGGTCGGGCTGGGCCGGATCGGTCAGCTGGTCGCCCAGCGGCTGGCCGCGTTCGGAACCCACATCCTGGCCTACGACCCGTATGTGTCCTCCGCCCGCGCCGCGCAACTCGGCATCGAACTCGTGACTCTCGACGAGCTGCTGTCGCGGGCCGACTTCATCTCCGTTCACCTGCCGAAGACGCCGGAGACCGCAGGCCTCATCGGCAAGGAGGCGCTGGCCAAGACGAAGCCGGGGGTCATCATCGTCAACGCCGCGCGCGGCGGGCTCATTGACGAGGAGGCCCTCGCCGAAGCGGTGTCCAGCGGGCATGTCCGCGGCGCAGGTCTCGATGTGTTCGCCACCGAGCCGACGACCGACAGCCCACTGTTCGACCTGCCGCAGGTCGTCGTCACGCCACACCTCGGCGCGTCGACAGCCGAGGCGCAGGACCGCGCGGGCACCGACGTCGCCGAGAGCGTGAAGCTGGCGCTGGCCGGTGAGTTCGTGCCCGACGCCGTGAACGTCGGCGGCGGCGTCGTCGGCGAGGAAGTGGCGCCGTGGCTGGATCTGGTGCGCAAGCTCGGCCTGCTGATCGGCGTGCTCTCGGCCGAGCTGCCCGTGTCGATCTCGGTTCAGGTTTGCGGCGAACTCGCGTCCGAAGACGTTGCAGTGCTGCGACTTTCGGCGCTGCGCGGACTGTTCTCCTCGGTGATCGAAGATCCGGTGACGTTCGTCAACGCGCCTGCACTGGCCGCCGAGCGCGGCGTGGAGGCGAGCATCAGCACCGCGACCGAAAGCCCCAATCACCGCAGCGTCGTCGACGTCCGCGCCGTCTGCGCCGACGGCGCGGTGGTCAATGTGGCGGGCACGCTGACGAGCCCGCAGGAGGTCGAGAAGATAGTCCAGATCAACGGTCGCAACTTCGATCTGCGTGCCGAGGGCATCAACCTGATCATCAACTACGCCGACCAGCCCGGAACGCTTGGCAAGATCGGCACGCTGCTTGGCGGCGCAGGAGTCAACATCCACGCCGCGCAACTCAGTGAGGACGCCGAAGGGCCGAGCGCGACCATCCTGATGCGGTTGGATCGCGACGTCCCACGGGATCTGCGCGCGGCGATCGCCGAAGCCGTCGGCGCCAACCTGCTCGAAGTGGTGGACCTGGCATGAAGCTGGCGGTCATTGCCGGCGACGGTATCGGACCCGAGGTCATCACCGAGGCGCTCAACGTCCTCGACGCGGTGCTGCCGGGTGCGGAGAAGACGGAGTACGACCTCGGCGCTCGGCGCTACCACGCGACGGGGGAGACCCTGCCCGACGGCGTCGTCGACGAACTGAAGGGTCACGACGCGATTCTGTTGGGCGCCATCGGCGATCCCTCGGTGCCCCCCGGTGTGCTCGAGCGCGGGTTGTTGCTGACGCTGCGTTTTCAACTCGACCACCACGTGAATCTCCGTCCCTCCCGGCTGTATCCGGGTGTCGACAGCCCGCTGGCGGGTAACCCGCCGATCGACTTCGTCGTCGTGCGGGAGGGAACCGAGGGCCCCTACACCGGCACCGGCGGTGTCATCCGCGTCGGCACACCGCACGAGGTGGCCACCGAGGTCAGCCTGAACACCGCGTTCGGCGTCGAGCGTGTCGCCCGCTACGCGTTCGCGAAGGCGGCTGATCGGAGCAAGCACCTGACGCTGGTGCACAAGACCAACGTGCTGACCTACGCAGGCAGGCTGTGGTCGCGGGTCGTCGATGAGGTCGGGCGCGACTACCCCGACGTCGAGGTCGCATACCAGCACATCGACGCGGCCACCATCCACATGGTGACCGATCCGGGCCGCTTCGACGTGATCGTGACCGACAACCTGTTCGGCGACATCATCACCGACCTGGCCGCCGCGGTGTCCGGCGGCATCGGGTTGGCGGCCAGCGGCAATATCGATGCGACACGGACGAATCCGTCGATGTTCGAACCTGTGCACGGCAGCGCGCCCGATATCGCGGGTCAGGGCGTCGCCGACCCCACCGCCGCGATCATGTCCGTTGCGCTGATGCTGTCGCACGTCGGTGAGGCCGACGCCGCGGCGCGTGTCGACAAGGCCGTCGAACAGCACCTGGCGACGCGCGGTGACGCGAAGTTGTCGACGACCGAGGTCGGCGAGCGGATCATCGCGAGCCTGTAGGCGGGTCCGTGGCGACGCTGCGGCGGCAGTGCTGGTTGTTCGCGATCGGTTCGACACTGTTCGCGATTGCCACGCTGCCGGGAATGTCTGCGACGGCGGGCGCCGGACTGTCCAATCTGCTGTGTTTCGTCGGCTCGTGGTTCTTCACCACGGCCGGATGGATGCAACTGGTGCTGGCCCGACCTGCCTTGGGGATCGGGTGGCTTTCTGCGGCAGCGCAATTCGTCGGCACGATCCTGTTCAACATTTCCACCGGCTCTGCGCTGTGGGCACATGCGGTCAAGCCCGAACGGCGCCTGGTGTGGGCGCCGGACATGTTCGGCTCGATTGCCTTTCTGGTGAGCGGAGCACTCGGCATCGCCGCGGTGACCGCGGTTGTCGGCTTCGTCGAACTGAAATCCCGGGACTGGCAGGCCGAGTGGATCAACATGATCGGCTGCGTTGCGTTCGGCGTCTCCGCTCTCGGCGCCTTCGTCACCGAGTCCGGCGTCACCGAGGACGCCCTGCTGGCCAACGCGGGCACATTCGTCGGGGCATTGTGCTTCCTGGTTGCGGCGTTGGTGGTGCTGCCGCATAGGGCTGAATCGACAGATCCCAGCCCGCATGCGTGATTTCGGCGTGATTAGTTGCGCTGGGCGATGCAAATCACGCCGAAATCGCTACGGCTACTGCGGTTGGTCGTCCACCTTGAGGTCGAACTTGACGTCGGTGCCCTCGACCTTGGTCACGTTCACGTCGACCCCGTAGGTTTCGCCGCCGTCGCTGAGGGTGCAGCGCGTCGTCGCGCCGACTTCGCCTTTCAGGTCGTCGGGGCAGTCGACAGAGTCCGGCGCGCGGCCGACCTGCTTCTCGAGCTGGGCCGAGATCTCCTTCGCGAGGTCGGCCTTGTCCACCGAGACGCTGCTACCTGCCGAGAAGGAACAGGCGACCGAGGTCGCCAGGGCCGCAGCGGCCCACACCACCGAACCGTAAAGTCGCCGCATCGCGGGCACCTCCGTATTGCGTATTTTGCGGAGCACTCTGCCACACCGTGTCCACGGCTCGTGCGACTTAGCCGTGATCGCTGATCAACGGGTCCGCATCGACGGGAACCAGCGGTATTGCGAGCAACGGGAAGAGTGCGCACACCGCGAACGCCGCCGCGTAGCCGGCAACGCCGATCAACGCGCCGAACAACGGCGGCGCGACGCCTGCGGTCAGGAGCTGGCTGGTGTTCTGCGTGCCGAGTGCCCGTCCGCTCCAGAACGGCCCGGCGATCTCGGCGATCGCGGTGAATGCCAACCCGTTGTCGGACACGGTGATCACCGAGGCGACGATCACCATCGCGACGCTGATCGGCGAGTCGAGCCAGTCGGTCAGTGCCAACAGGCCCATTGACGCGGCCGCCGCAAGCGCGATGATGCGGATCGGTCGCAGCCGCGACCGCGCGATGTCCGACCACCGGCCCGCCGCTATCCGGCCGGCCGCGCCAAGCACCTGGGCCAGAGTCACCAACACCCCTGCCGAACCCGCCGACCAGCCGCGCTCGGTCATCAACCACACCAGCGTGAAGGTCCACACCACCACCTGGGGCGCCACCAAAAGCACGGAGACCGCGTGAATCCGCCACAGCACCGCCGAGCCTCGATACGGGTTGGCGAGGTCGGACTCGGCGGCCTCGGTGCGCGGCGGACGTGGTGGATCCTTCACTGCCAGCGCGCACACGACGGCTGACACGGCGCACACCACGGCGGGAAACAGCAGTGCGACCGAGACGCCGTGATGCTCGGCCAGCCTCGGAATCACCAACGCGCCCAACCCGACTCCCAGCGGCTGGGCCGTCTGCCGGATACCCATGACCAGGCCGCGTTGCTGTGGCGGGAACCAGCCGACCACCAGCCGGCCACTGGCGGAGTTGCTGCTTGCCGCCGCCATTCCGCCGAGAAGGAGAAACGCGCCGACGGCGAGCAGTGAGTGCGCCGATGCGGCCGCGAACGCGGCGGCCGCCGTCAGCGCCGAGCCAACCGCCAGCACGATGCGTTCGCCGATCCGGTCGACAACGTAGCCCCACGCGATGAGGGTGAACACCATGCCGAAGCTCGGCATCGACGACAGCAGCCCCGCCGTGGCCAGGTCGAGTCCGCGCTCGGTGTGCAAGGTCGGGATGAGGAATGCCGCGCCGTTGATGAACACGTTCGCGAACAAGGTCGCCGTCAGCGCGATCGCGAGCATCCACCAGCGCCGCATGGTGCCGATGGTCTCCACCGTCATGGGATCCATGGTCGCATGAGCGTCTCAGCATATTGAACAAGCATCTTATATATTGAGATCGTGCAGGGGAGGAGTGGCTGCTGATCGCCGCACCGCCGCCCACTAGGCTGGGACGATGCGCCTAGGTCGAATCGCCAGCCCCGACGGGGTTGCCTTCGTCAGCATCGAGGGATCGCCCGATGACCCGGCTGCCGTAGTCAAAGAAATCGCCGAGCATCCGTTCGGCAACCCCACCTTCACCGGCAGGCAGTGGCCGCTGGCCGACGTACGTCTGCTCGCCCCGATCCTGGCCAGCAAGGTGGTCTGCATCGGCAAGAACTACGCCGCGCACATCGCCGAGATGGGCGGCGGCGAGTTCGCCGATCCGATCATCTTCATGAAGCCGAACACCGCGATCATCGGGCCGAACGTGCCGATCCAATTGCCCGCTGACGCCGACCCCGTCCATTTCGAAGGTGAGTTGGCCGTCGTCATCGGCAGGCCGTGCAAGGACGTGCCGGCAGCCCAAGTGGCCCAGAACATCCTGGGCTACACCATTGCCAACGACGTCTCGGCACGCGATCAGCAGAAGAAGGACGGACAGTGGACCCGCGCCAAGGGCCACGACACGTTCTGTCCTGTCGGGCCGTGGATCTCGACCGACGTCGATCCGTCCGATCTCGCGATCCGCACCGAGGTGAACGGCGAGATCAAGCAGGACAGCCGGACGTCGCAGATGATCCACGACGTCGGCGCGATCGTGGAATGGATCTCTGCGGTGATGACGCTGCTGCCGGGTGATCTCATCCTGACGGGGACACCGGACGGGGTCGGGCCCATCGAAAACGGTGACACCGTGAGCATTACCGTCGAGGGCATCGGCACTTTGACCAATCCCGTTGTGCGCAAGGCAAAGTCATGACAGTCGCGGGGAGCGCGGATCACGTAAGGGTCAGGTTCTGCCCGTCGCCGACCGGCACGCCGCACGTCGGCCTGATCCGCACCGCGCTTTTCAACTGGGCCTACGCCCGCCACATGGGCGGGGATTTCGTGTTCCGGCTCGAGGACACCGACGCCGAACGCGACAGCGAGGAAAGCTATCTCGCGCTGCTGGACGCGCTGAGCTGGCTCGGCCTGAACTACGACGAAGGCCCGGAGATCGGCGGGCCGCACGGTCCCTACCGGCAGTCCGAACGCCGCGACATCTACCGCGACGTGGTCGCTCGACTCGTGGCCGCGGGGGAGGTGTACGAGGCGTACTCCACCCCAGAGGAGGTGGAGGCGCGTCACCTCGCGGCAGGCCGGAACCCGAAACTCGGATACGACAACTTCGATCGCGACCTCACCGACGAACAGCGTGCCGCCCATCGCAAGGAGGGTCGCAGGCCGGTGCTGCGGCTGCGGATGCCCGACGAAGCGATCACGTGGACCGACCTCGTTCGCGGAGAGACGACTTTCGCGCCTGGCACCGTGCCCGACTACGCGCTGACCCGCGCGAGCGGAGACCCGTTGTACACGTTGGTCAATCCGGTCGACGACGCGCTGATGAAGATCACCCACGTGTTGCGCGGAGAGGACCTGCTGTCGTCCACGCCACGTCAGATCGCGCTGTACAAGGCGTTGATGCGCATCGGCGTCGCCGATCGCATTCCGGAGTTCGGGCATCTGCCCGCCGTGCTCGGCGAGGGCACCAAGAAGCTGTCGAAACGCGACCCGCAGTCCAACCTGTTCCTGCATCGCGACCGCGGCTTCATCCCCGAGGGCCTGCTGAATTACCTGGCGCTGCTGGGCTGGTCGATCGCCGACGACCGCGACGTGTTCAGCCTCGACGAGATGGTGGCGGCGTTCGACGTGACCGACGTCAACTCGAACCCGGCTCGTTTCGACCAGAAGAAGGCCGACGCGCTGAACGCTGATCACATTCGGCTGCTGACCCCCGATGATTTCACCGATAGGTTGCGGGCCTACTTCGAGGCCCACGCGTACAACACCGGCCTCGACGACCACCGGTTCGCCGAGGCCGCGCAACTGGTGCAGACCCGCATCGTCGTGCTCGCCGACGCGTGGGATCTGTTGAAGTTCCTCAACGACGACGAATTCGCGCTCGACGACAAGGCCGCGGCGAAGGAACTCGGCGCCGATGCACGGCCGGTACTCGACGCGGCGCTGAGCGCGCTCGACGGCGTCGACGAATGGCGGGCCGACAACATCGAAACGGCTCTCAAGGTCGCGCTGTTGGAGAATCTGGCGCTCAAACCACGCAAGGCGTTCGGCCCGATCCGGGTGGCTGCGACGGGAGCATCGATCAGCCCGCCGCTGTTCGAGTCGCTGGAGCTGCTCGGCCGAGACCGCAGCCTGCACCGCCTGCGCGCCGGTCGCGACCGTGCGGCGGCCGCAGCGGCCGACGCGTGAGAAAAACGATGCGGAATCTTTGGTAATCTGCACGTCGGCCCGGCATCACAGGCAAGTTGCCCGTCAACTGTCTGCCGGGTCGGAAAACTGCCTGCGACCAGCGGTTACAGGCGGCCAATGGGGTATGGTGTAATTGGCAACACAGCGGTTTCTGGTACCGCCATTCTAGGTTCGAGTCCTGGTACCCCAGCAGCGCGAACGAATTGGGTCGGCATTGGCTCCTGAGCTATGCTGGCCCTTCGAATAGTTCTAGCCCCCGTCGTCTAGCGGCCTAGGACGCCGCCCTCTCACGGCGGTAGCGTGGGTTCGAATCCCATCGGGGGTACAACGAAATTCTTCGTCACCGCGGCGGATCGTCGGCCAGGAACTCCCGGAGTTGAGTGAAGCCCCCGAGTCGTTTGGCCTGATAGCCCCAGATCGCCGCAATGAGTGGAAGCGGACCAAGGGCAACCCACCAGCGTGCGTTCGGCGGGACCAACTCCGTTATGAGATCGCTGCGCGACACTCCGTCGACGGTGGCCGGCAGCCACTCGTTCAGCAGGATCGTCAGCATGCGGGTGGCCTCGAACGGGCCTGCGATCGTGGCCAGTACCCAGCTGACGCAGGAGATCACCAGCGCCCACGGCCAGGCCATCAGTAGCGACTGATCGTCGACGATATCGACGGAGGAGCGGACCGACTCACTGATGAACGCGACGCTCAGAACAGCCAGCAGAACGCCGACCTGTGCCGCGAGCAGGTCATCGAGCATTGGATTGGATTGTTCGTCACCGGATCTGGTGGGCAGCCCGAACGCCAGCGAAACGAGGCCGGCCAGCAATGCCATCAGTGCGAACGCAGACGTCGAATCGTCGATGCGCATGAACGAGTCGGTGAGGATCCGCACGACGAGCTGGGACGAAGCCGCGGGCCGTGTCCGGTACAGGACCATCACAACCATGGCGGAGATGACGATCGAAGTCAGCCATGACACCACCGCCGCGCAGATGAGCACCAGCGCCGTCGACCCGATGATCGGGACCAGCTGTGAGTTCTCGACGGCGCCGTTACGCACGACAAGCAGCGGGATGACGCCGAGTGCCGCTACTCCGGCTGCGCGCACGACCAGCGGCACGGTGAACGACGTGATGTCGCCCGCGTCCAGGTCGGGGTCGCGCTGTCTGATCGAGGCGAGCTCGGCCTTCAGCACCGAGCGCGCTCGATGAAACGACATGCCGCCGCGCACAGCGCGAATCCTAGAAGTTGTGAGGCTGGTTCACGTGGACGTTGCGTGGTTCCGGGGAGTCAGAGTCGGCGCGTCAACGCGTCGGCAGCCGCCAACAGGTCTGCGGCCCACCGCGCTCCTGGCCTGCGACCCATCCGATCGATCGGTCCTGACACCGATACGGCCGCAATCACCTGTCCCCGCCCGTCGCGAACCGGTGCAGACACACTCGCAACGCCCGGTTCGCGTTCTGCGACGCTTTGGGCCCAGCCGCGCTTGCGCACTTCGGCCAACGCGCGGTCGGTGAACTTGGCCAAAGGCAGTACCGCTTGCTGGGTGGCCGTATCGCTGTATGCGAGCAGGATCTTGGCGCCGGATCCCGCTGTCATCGGCAGGTGGGTGCCGACTGGCACCGTATCCCGAAGGCCTGCAGGCGGTTCCAATGCGACTACACAGATCCGTGATGTGCCCTCGCGGCGGTAGAGCTGCACGCTCTCGCCGGTGATCTCGCGCAGCCGCGGCAGCACCGCGGCGGCCGCGGCCAACAGCGGGTCGTTGACATGGCCTGCCAGCTCGACGAGCGCTGGCCCGAGCCGCCAGCGGCCCTCGTCGTCGCGGGCGAGTAGCCGGTGCACCTCCAGCCCCGCGGCGAGCCGGTGCGCGGTGGCTCTCGGTAGGCCTGTTCGTTCGCACAGGTCGGCAAGTCCGCACGGTGATTCGGCGATCGTGTGCAGCACCCCCACGGCTTTGTCGAGCACGCCGATTCCGCTATCCTGTCTCACAAGGAGATACTAGCGTTCCAGATTGTGAGATAGTCAAGTATGACGACCGACGCGCGGCCGCGCACCATGGCGGAGAAGGTTTGGGACGACCACGTCGTCGCTCTTGGCGGCGGCGCCGGCGACGCCCGGGAACCCGATCTGATCTACATCGACCTACATCTCGTCCACGAGGTGACAAGCCCGCAGGCGTTCGACGGGCTGCGGCTGGCGGGCCGTAGCGTTCGGCGACCGGACCTGACCATCGCCACCGAGGACCACAACGTGCCGACGGTCGACATCGACAAGCCGATCGCCGATCCCGTGTCGCGCATTCAGGTCGAAACGCTGCGACGCAATTGCGAAGAGTTCGGCATCCGGTTGCACCCGATGGGGGATCTCGAGCAAGGCATCGTGCACATCATCGGACCGCAACTCGGTCTCACCCAGCCCGGCATGACGGTCGTCTGCGGTGACAGTCACACATCCACTCACGGTGCGTTCGGTGCACTCGCGATGGGCATCGGCACTTCGGAGGTCGAGCATGTGCTCGCCACGCAGACGTTGCCGCTGCGTCCGTTCAAGACGATGGCGGTCAACGTCGACGGCCGGCTGCCCGCGGGAGTCAGCGCGAAGGACATCATCCTTACGGTGATCGCGAAGATCGGCACCGGCGGCGGACAGGGCCACGTCATCGAATACCGGGGCAGCGCCATCGAAGCGCTGTCGATGGAAGGCCGGATGACGATCTGCAACATGAGCATCGAGGCGGGCGCGCGAGCGGGCATGGTCGCACCCGACGAGACGACCTACGAATTTCTGCGCGGGCGTCCGCATGCTCCGACGGGTGCGCAGTGGGATGCGGCGGTCGCGGCATGGGACCAGCTGCGCACGGACGACGGCGCCGAATTCGACACCGAGGTGTACATCGACGCCACGACGCTGACCCCGTTCGTGACGTGGGGCACCAACCCAGGGCAGGGCGTGCCGCTGTCGGAATCGGTGCCGGATCCGGAATTGATGCACGACGACGACCAGCGACAGTCCGCCGAGAAGGCGTTGGCGTATATGGATCTTCAACCCGGCACAGCCATGCGCGATATCCCGGTGGACACCGTCTTTGTCGGCTCGTGCACCAACGGGCGCATTGAAGATCTGCGTGTGGTTGCCGACGTACTGCGTGGCCACAAGGTCGCCGATGGTGTGCGGATGCTCGTGGTGCCCGGTTCCATGCGTGTGCGCGCGCAGGCGGAATCGGAGGGGCTCGGCGAGATCTTCACGGCTGCGGGAGCGGAGTGGCGACAGGCCGGCTGCTCGATGTGTCTCGGCATGAACCCTGATCAGCTGTCGCCGGGACAACGGTGCGCGTCCACGTCCAACCGAAATTTCGAGGGCAGGCAGGGCAAGGGCGGCCGTACACATCTGGTGTCGCCCGCTGTTGCCGCCGCGACCGCTGTGCGCGGCACGTTGTCGTCGCCCGCAGACCTGAGCCGCTAGAGGAGTCCCATCATGGAACCGTTCCGCACACACACCGGCATCGGCGTTCCGCTGCGCCGGTCCAATGTCGACACCGACCAGATCATTCCCGCGGTGTATCTGAAGCGGGTCACCCGAACGGGTTTCGAAGACGGACTGTTCGCATCGTGGCGCAACGATCCGTCGTTTGTCTTGAATCTGAGCCCGTTCGACAAGGGTTCGGTTCTGGTTGCCGGACCCGATTTCGGCACGGGTTCGTCGCGCGAGCACGCGGTGTGGGCGCTGATGGACTACGGCTTCCGGGTCGTCATCTCGTCACGATTCGCCGATATTTTCCGCGGGAATGCCGGCAAGGCGGGACTACTAGCGGCAGAAGTTGCCCAAGATGATGTGGAACTTTTGTGGAAGCTGATCGAGCAGCAGCCTGGGCTGGAAATCACTGTGAATCTTCAAGATCGGAACGTGGCCGCAGGAACGGTCCTGCTGCCGTTCACGATTGACGATTACACGGCTTGGCGATTACTCGAAGGACTGGACGATATAGGTCTTAGCCTGCGAAAACTCGACCAAATCGAATCGTATGAATCTAATCGTCCGGAGTGGAAACCGCACACGTTGCCTACCCCCGGATAGCGGCGAAAGCAACCGAAATTAGGGGTCGCCAAACCGGTTCTTCGACCCCCTCGCCAGCAGTCAAGCGCGGCAAGCGGATTGCGAAAAATCGCGCTAGCAACGCCTGAAATTGCGCGTGGCTCTTGGAAATCAGTGGTAAGTCGTATTACCGTGTCCTTCTAGTTGATCCAAGGTGGATCACTGGTGTGGAGGTTTTGCATGAACAAAGCAGAGCTGATCGACGTACTCACGACGAAGCTCGACGCTGATCGCCGAACGGCAACCGAAGCCGTGGAGCATATTGTCGACACAATCGTGCGTGCGGTGCATAAGGGTGAGAGTGTCACCATTACCGGTTTCGGCGTTTTCGAACAGCGACGTCGTGCAGCCCGGGTCGCGCGCAATCCGCGCACCGGCGAGACAGTGAAAGTGAAGCCAACGTCCGTGCCGGCATTCCGGCCCGGCGCTCAGTTCAAAGCGGTTGTCTCTGGCGCACAGCGCCTCCCGGCGGAAGGACCTGCAGTGAAGCGTGGAAGTGGAACCGGTGCGGCCCGCAAGGTCGTGAAGCGTGCAGCCGTCAAGAAGGCTGTGAAGCGCAATGTCGCCAAGAAGGCTGTGAAGCGTGCAGCCGTCAAGAAGGCTGTGAAGCGTGCAGCCGTCAAGAAGGCTGTGAAGCGCAGTGCCGCCAAGAAGACGGTGAAGCGTGCCGCCGCCAAGAAGACGGTGAAGCGTGCCGCCGCCAAGAAGACGGTGAAGCGTGCCGCCGCCAAGAAGGCAGTGAAGCGCACCGCCGCCAAGAAGGCAGTGAAGCGCACCGCCGCCAAGAAGGCCGTGCGTCGTGCGCCGGCCAAGAAGGGCCGTCGGTAACAACTAGTCAGATACGCCGTGGGTCATCAAGACCCACGGCGTATCTGCGTGTTAGATAGCGGCTAGGCCGGTACGGCCTCGACGATCGAAGCGGGCCCGACGGTCGCAACGGTGCGCATAAAGCGGAAGCCCGCCTGGCGCAACAACTCGGCGTACTCCGATTCGGTGCGCTCCCCGTTTGCGCCGACGAGCATTCCCGGATCGAGCAGTTTCGACAGGGGCTCGCGATCGTCGTCGGGGACCACGCTTCCGACGATCAATAAACGCCTCGCGTCGGAATTCATCGCCGTCCGGACGTTGCGCAGGATCTGCAACGACTTCTCGTCATCCCGTCGTTGAACACCGCGGCCAGTTCCGGGACATTCTCGAGCCATTCAAAAGTGGACTGCGCGTGCGCCGGCTATTTCTTGGCGGCCAGCGCACTACCGATGTGGTCGGCCGCCACCAAACGGCCCTGACACGATGACATCACCCACGTGCTGCCCTTGTTGTTGCGTGACTTGTCGGGACGCACGCCGTCGCGGTCACACCACCACGCGATCAGATCCGGTATCACCCTGCCCTGCGTACAGATCACCGGCGTGCCTTCTGCCGCGACGATCTCGAGGAGGCGGCGGCGGGCCGACTTGCGATCGTCTGCGTAGGCTTCCTCGGTCAACAACGGTTCGTTGTGGATCTGTACGCCGAGTTCTTGGGCCAACGGTTCGAGGGTCTGGTGGCAGCGGACCCGATCGGCCGCATAGATGGTGTCGGCGCCGAATGCGAGCAGTTGGCCGATCAATGACTCGGCTTGGGCGCGGCCGCGCTTGTCCAAGGGCCGCAAACGGTCGTCGCCCTTGTACCGAGACTTGCTGCCCGCGGTCCCGTGTCGGACGATCATGATGGTCTTGGTGTCGGCGGGATACTTGGCGAACCGGCGCAACACCTTCCGGTCCCCCGCGTACTGGAGCTGCTTGATAGCCGCTGAAACCGGCAGCCATTTCACTTCATCGACTTCGTCGTTCGGTGTGAACTCACCATCGACGATGCGTGCCGCCCAGTACCGCACCTTCTTGGTGCCTTGCGTTTCGACCGAATAACTCACCGACGCCAGCCGCCGACCCAGACGCGAGCTGTAGCCCGTCTCCTCGTGCACTTCGCGCACGGCGGTCACCGGCTCGTTCTCTCCGGCCTCGACCTTCCCCTTCGGCAGTGACCAGTCGTCGTAGCGCGGTCGGTGAATCACCGCGACTTCGGGTTCGTCCCCGTGGTCGCTCGGACGCCATAACACCGCACCCGCTGCGAGCACAGTCTTGTTCACCGGCATCGCGTCGCTGGCGGAAGAATCGTTGGGCACCTCAACTCCTGCAGGTCATTGAGCCGCGGGAACCCTCAAGGATGCCGGTGGCGTTCCATCAGCCACACCTGATGGTCGCGCACGGCCTCGCCCTCCCGCGGTGACGCCGTCCAACTCCCGTCGGCACCCAACTCCCAGCATCGGGTGGCCGGGTTCATCGCCGAGTCGAACACCTCGTCCAGTTGTGTCTTCAGCCTCGGATCCTTCACTTGCGCCATCACTTCGACCCGGCGGTCCAGATTACGATGCATCATGTCGGCACTGCCGATCCAGAACTCATCGATGGCGCGGAAGTGAATAACTCGCGAGTGTTCGAGAAAGCGCCCCAGAATCGAGCGCACCACGACGTTCTCGGAGAAGCCGGGCACCCCCGGCCGCAGCGCGCAGATACCCCGCACGACGACTTCGACCCGCACACCGGCCTGCGAGGCCCGGTAGAGCGCGTCGATCACCTGCTCGTCGACCAGCGCGTTCGCCTTCAGCCGGATTCTGCCCTCGCCACCATCGCGGGTGGCCGCGACCTCGCGCTCGATGCGCTCGATGATGCCCCTGCGAACGCCGTGCGGCGCCACGAGCAGGTTGCGGTAGGAGTCCTTGCGTGAATAGCCCGTCAGTGAGTTGAAGAGATCGGTGAGATCGGCGCCGATGTCGGGGGCGGCCGTCAACAGGCCGACATCCTCATACAGCCGAGCGGTTTTCGGGTTGTAGTTTCCGGTGCCGACATGGCAGTAGCGCCGGATTGTCGAGCCTTCCCGTCGCACCACCAGCGCCGTCTTGCAGTGCGTCTTCAGGCCGACCAGTCCGTATGCCACGTGCACGCCCGCCTGCTCGAGGGCGCGCGCCCACTTGATGTTGGCCTGCTCGTCGAACCGCGCTTTGATCTCCACCAGTGCGACGACCTGCTTACCGGCCTCGGCGGCGTCGATGAGCGCGTTGACGATCGGGGAGTCGCCCGACGTGCGGTACAGCGTCTGCTTGATCGCCAGAACGTTCGGGTCGGCGGCTGCCTGCTCGATGAACCGCTGCACGGTGGTGGAGAACGAGTCGTACGGGTGGTGAACGAGGACATCGCCGTCGCGCAACGTGGCGAAGATGCTTTTGGGCGTCTCCCGTTCGCCGAACGCCGGCGGGGTGGCGGGCACGAACGGCGGATCCTTCAACTGCGGCCGGTCGACGCCGTAGATCTGCCACAACGACGAAAGGTCCAGCAGCCCGGGCACCTCGATGACGTCACCGGGGTTCACATCGAGTTCGCGCAGCAGCAGCTCCAACATGTTCTCGGTCATGTCGCCTGCGACCTCGAGCCGCACCGGGGAACCGAATCGCCTGCGGGCCAGCTCCCGTTCGAGCGCCTTCAGCAGGTCCTCGTCGCGGTCTTCCTCGACATCGAAATCCGCGTTGCGGGTGATGCGGAACGCGTGGTGCTCGACGATCTCCAGGCCGGGGAACAACATTGGCAGGAACGCCGCGATCAGTTCCTCCATCGGCAGGAAGCGCAACGCACCGTCCCGGCTGTCCAGTTCGACGAACCGGTCGACGTTGGGGGGCACCTTGACTCGTGCGAAGTGCTGACCGCCGTCGTCGGGAAGCTTCACGGTGATGGCCAGGTTCAGGCTCAGCCCGCTCACGAACGGGAACGGATGTGACGGGTCGACGGCCAGCGGCGTCAGTACGGGGAACACCTGCTCGTGGAAGTAGGTCGACAGCCTGCCCCGCTCGTCGTCGTCGAGCTCGAGCCAATTGACGATCAGAATGCCGTTCTCGGCGAGCGCTGGGCGCACCGAGTCGAGGAACACACGCGCCTGTCTGCTGGCGATCTGCTGAGTGCGTTCGCTGATGCGCCGCAGTTGCTCGCGGGGCGAAAGGCCATCGGCCGAACGCACCGACAAGCCCATCTCATCGCGACGTTTCAGGCCTGCCACCCGGACCATGTAGAACTCGTCGAGGTTCGAGGCGAAAATCGCGAGGAACTTCGCCCGCTCGAGCAGAGGGAGCGACGTGTCGGCGGCGAGCGCCAATACGCGGGCGTTGAAGTCCAGCCAGCTCAGCTCGCGGTTGAGGTACCGGTCCTCGGGCAGCTCGTTGTCGACGGCGGGTGCCGTCGCTGCAGGTGGTGCCTCTGGCGCGGAATCACCCGACACCACATCGGTGTCGTTGGCTCGAACTCGTGCCTCGGCTTCGGTCATTCCTCGATCTTTCCTCATCGGGCCGCAGAACTGGTACCGACGGCGAAATCCTCAACCGCTGTTCACCTTGGCCTTCCGATGGCCTGCGCCGTCGCAGCACCCACTCCAAGTCGGCGGGCCACCAGCAGGTCGTCGGGCGTGTCGATGTCACAGCGCAGCCCCGGCCACGCTCCGGTCAGCTCGATGGCCCCCGAATGCTGATGCCGTCGGGCCGAGTCAGGCCCGAACTGAGGTTCCAGCGGAACGCCGAAAGCAAACAGTGCAGAGGTGCCGGTGCCGTGCCTGTCACCGACGAAACTGCGCGGGTATCCGCGAGCGGCGGTGATCGCCTCTGCCAGTTCCTGGGGCTGAAGTGCGGGCAAATCGCCTTGCAGTGCAACGATATTCGGCGTTGACTGGCGAACGGCAGTCTCCGCTGCGGCGATCGCGTTGTTCAGGGGATTGCGGTGACCGTCCGGTGTCGGATCCGTCAGCACCTGCGCGCCCAGCTCCTGCGCAGTATCGGCAGCAACCTGATCCGGGGTGACGACGGTGATCGTCTGCAGCGCGGGTACCGCAAGCGCGGCCTTGATGGTGTCGACCATCATGGCCAGCACCACGCCTTCCCTGGTCCCTGCAGAGAACACCGGGGCAAGCCTTGTCTTTGCGGCGGCCAGCCGCTTGACGGCGATCACCAATCCGACGTCAGCTGGCGCGCCGGTCTGCGTGCCACTCATGCAATCTCCTTTGGGTGGAGTCCTCGGGCTTTTGCGCGCTGCGGGAGCGGATCTGCGGTTTCAGGCTGAAATGCCGGGCCGAGGGTGTCGGTGGTGGTGCTTACAGTGCGGCTATGTCGCGATACCGGCTGCTGCCCACCGCTGAGCAGGAGGCGGTGTTCTTGGCGCATTGCCGGGACGCGCGGTTTGTGTGGAATCTGGCGGTGGAGCAACAGCAGCATTGGCAGCCGGGTCGCAGGGCGCCCGGTTATGTTGAGCAGGCCGCGCAGTTGACGGTGGCTCGCACCGCGTATGCGTGGCTTGGTGCCGGGAGCCACACGGTCCAGCAGCAGGCGTTGCGGGATTTCGCGCAAGCCATGCAGAGTTTCTTCGCCGGCACGCATCGTCGCCCGACGTGGCGCAAGGCCGGTGTGCACGAGGGGTTTCGGCAAGTCGCGGTAAAGCCCCGTCACGTCGTGCGACTGAGCCGCCGCTATGGTCGGGTGTGGGTGCCCAAGGTGGGCTGGGTGCGGTTTCGGCTGTCGCGGCCCGTGCCCCAGGGTGTGAAGTCCTACCGTGTCACCCGTGATCGGTCCGGCCGCTGGCATATCGCGTTCACCCACATCCCCGACCCGATCTGCGGTCCCCGCGACGGCAGCGTGGTGGGCATCGACCGCGGTGTTGCGGTCTCGGCGGCGCTGTCGACCGGCGAATTGCTGCACGCACCCAGTCTGACCCACGGTGAGTCCAAGCGCTTGAAGGTGTTGCAGCAGCGACTCGACCGGGCCAAACCTGGCTCCAACCGGCGTGCGCGAACGAAACGAGCGATCGCGAAGCTGAAAGCCCGGGAGGTCGACCGGCGCAAGGACTGGGTCGAACAAGCCACCACTGACATCGCTCGCCGCTTCGACACGATCAGGATCGAAGCCCTCGACGTGCGGGCGATGACCCGCTCTGCGCGGGGAACCGTCGAGCAGCCCGGTGTGGGCGTTGTTCAGAAGCGTGGGCTTAACCGGGCGATCAGCCGCAGCGGCTGGGGGCTCCTCGCCGAGCGGTTGCAGCACAAGGCATATGGTCGGGTCGAACAGATCCCGGCCGCGTACACGTCGCAACGATGCTCGGTGTGCGGGCACGTGGCGCCTGGAAACCGCAAGAGCCAAGCGGCTTTCGAGTGCCAAGCCTGCGCAACCGGTCGGTGCAACGCCGATGTCAACGCAGCACGCAATATCGCCGCCGGACCGGCGGTGACCGCACGGGGAGACCTCGCCAGCGGGCGGTCTGCGAGCCGTGAACCACAACTCCGTACTCCTGCCGCCTAGTCGATGGGATCGAGTTGAAATCCCGGACTTCGTTCCGAGGAGGAGGTCAACCTGCCAGTCCCAGCGGCCGCTTGATCGTCGGCCCCGCTAGTGTGAAGCCGTGGTCGAGGCGGCGGTGATGGGGGCCGGTGCGTGGGGAACGGCGCTGGCCAAGGTATTGGCGGACGCGGGCAATAACGTCACGCTGTGGGCCCGTCGCCCGGAACTGGCCGACGAGATCAACAGCACCCACCGCAATCCCGAATATCTCGGCGACGTCGAGCTTCCGAACTCGATCCGCGCCACCAGTGACGCCGCCGAAGCGCTGGCAGGCGCGTGCACGGTGCTGCTTGCGGTGCCGTCGCAGACGCTTCGGGCCAACCTCACCGACTGGGCCGGGCTGCTCGGCGACGACGTGACGCTGGTCAGCCTGGCCAAGGGCATCGAGCTGGACACGTTGATGCGGATGAGCCAGGTCGTGGTGCAGGTGACCGGCGTCGACGCCTCCCGGGTAGCCGTCGTCACCGGTCCCAACCTGGCCAGCGAGATCGCCGAGGAGCAACCCGCGGCAACGGTCGTCGCCTGCGCCGACTCCGGCCGCGCGGTCACGCTGCAGCGGGCGCTTGCCACCAGGTATTTCCGCCCTTACACCAACGCCGACGTCATCGGCGCCGAGGTCGGCGGCGCATGCAAGAACGTCATCGCGTTGGCCTGCGGCATGGCAGCAGGTGTCGGTATGGGCGAGAACTCGGTGGCGGCGATCATCACCCGCGGGCTGGCCGAGATCATGCGGCTGGGAATCGCGTTGGGCGCCAAGCCCGCCACACTGGCAGGCCTTGCCGGGGTCGGCGACCTCGTCGCCACCTGCATGTCGCCGCATTCGCGAAACCGCACGTTCGGTTCCCGGCTCGGGGCGGGGGAGTCGCTGGAAGCGGCGAAGCTGGCGGCGGGCGGCCACGTCGCCGAGGGCGTCACGTCCTGCGAATCGGTGTTGGCGCTCGCGGCCAGCTACGACGTCGAGATGCCGCTGACCGACGCAGTCCATCGGGTGTGTCACAAGGAATTGTCCGTGCCCGAGGCGGTCGCACTGCTGCTCGGCCGCAGCACCAAGCCGGAATAGCGCATGGCCGACCCGTACGGAGACTCCACCAGGAGCGTCAAAGCCGTTGGAGCGGAAGCCGTTCCGGGGTCACCTGTCGCACAGCCACCCGTACCGGCGGCCGCGTATCACATCCCGCCCAGTGAGGACGACTCGCTGGACAGCTACGGGCGGTATCACAATCCCACGTGGCGCCAACTGGAATCGGCGCTGGCCGAATTGGAGTGTGCCGCGGCGGCGCTGGCGTTCGGCTCGGGAATGGCGGCGATCACGTCCGTGCTGCGAGTGCTCACCAAACCGGGCGCGACGCTGGTGGTGCCCGGTGACGGCTATTACCAGGTGCGCCGATACGCAGTCGAATACCTTGCACCGCAAGGCATCACCGTGATCGAGGCGAAGTGCGCGGACATGATCGGTGCCGCGTCCGATGCAGACGTCGTTCTTGCCGAGACGCCGTCGAACCCCGGCCTCGACGTCGTAGACCTCCATCGGCTGGCGATGACGTGTCGGGGCCGCGGTGCGACGCTCGTGGTTGACAACACGACGGCGACACCTCTTGGGCAGCAACCGTTGTCGCTCGGCGCCGACCTCGTGGTGGCCAGCGCCACGAAATCACTGTCGGGTCACCATGACCTTCTCGCGGGATATGTGGCGGGCAGTCACGTCGACCTGATGGCCGCGATCGAGCACGAGCGTCGGCTCACGGGCCCGATCCTGGGTGCCTTCGAAGCCTGGATGGTGCTGCGCAGCATCGGAACCGCGGGCCTACGTTTCGAGCGCCAATGCCAGAACGCGCTCGCGATGGCGTTGACGTTGCGCGCACATCCCGCCGTGCGATCGGTGCGCTACCCGGGCCTGACCGACGACCCGTCGTACGAGATCGCCAACCGGCAGATGAAACGCTTCGGCGGCATCGTGGCGATCGAGCTCGAGAGTGCGGCGGCCGTTCATCAGTGGGTGCAGAACAGCGACCTGCTGATCTCCTCGACCAGCTTCGGCGGTATCCACAGTTCGGTGGATCGCCGGGCCCGGTGGGGCGACCCGGTCGGCGAGGGCTTCGCGCGGATCTCGGCGGGTATCGAGGACACCGACGACCTGACCGCCGACATCGAACAGGCCCTGTCGCGCCCGTGACGGTCGAGCGCGTCGCGATGAGGAACGCCCCCGAAGGTTCGCCAAAGTCCAGGTCGCACCCGTAGATCGTGCGGGTTTCGGCGGGGGCGGTAGCCTCTCTAGGTTGTGACTGCCCGACACCAGCCCGGCTCCGCCGGTCGCGTCCGTGTCGCCGTCGTCTACGGCGGACGCAGCTCCGAGCACGCGATCTCCTGTGTTTCCGCAGGCAGCATACTGCGCCACCTCGATCCGGAGCGCTTCGAGGTGGTCGCGGTCGGCATCACGCCGGAGGGCTCGTGGGTGCTGACGAACGCCGATCCGGACACCCTGGCGATCTCCGAAGGACGGCTGCCGGAGGTCAGCGGCGCGTCGGGCACCGCATTGGCACTGCCTGCCGACCCCGGTCGAGGCGGTCAGCTGCTGTCTCTGGGCCAAGGCGCGGCGGGTGAGCTGCTGGCCTCCGTCGACGTGGTCTTCCCGGTGTTGCACGGACCCTACGGCGAGGACGGCACCATCCAGGGTCTGCTCGAACTGGCCGGCGTGCCCTATGTCGGGGCGGGCGTGCTGGCGAGCGCGGCGGGGATGGACAAGGAGTTCACCAAGAAGCTGCTTGCCGCCGACGGCCTGCCCATCGGCGACCATGTGGTGCTGCGACCGAACCAGCAGACGCTGCGACTCGAGGAACGCGAGCGGCTCGGGCTGCCGGTGTTCGTCAAGCCTGCGCGTGGCGGATCGTCGATCGGCGTCAACCGGGTCACGGCGTGGGACCAGCTGCCCGCGGCGATCGCCGACGCCCGTAAACACGACCCGAAGGTGATCGTCGAGGCGGCAGTGCCCGGACGCGAACTCGAATGCGGCGTGCTGGAATTTCCCGACGGCAGGGTGGAAGCGAGCACCGTCGGCGAAATCCGGGTGGCGGGCGTGCGCGGTCGCGAAGACGCGTTCTACGACTTCGCCACCAAGTATCTGGAGGACGCCGCGGAACTGGATGTGCCCGCCAAGGTCGACGACGCAGTCGCCGACGAGGTGCGCAGGCTGGCCATCAGGGCATTTCGCGCGATCGACTGCCAGGGCCTGGCCCGCGTCGACTTCTTCCTGACCGACGACGGTCCGGTGGTCAACGAGATCAACACCATGCCCGGATTCACCACGATCTCGATGTACCCGAGGATGTGGGCGGCCAGCGGCGTGGACTACCCGACCCTGTTGGCCGCGATGGTGGACACCGCGCTGGCGCGGGGTACGGGACTGCGCTAACGCGCAGGCGCCGGGTCGATCGGCCTGGCGGGCATCGTCTGCGAAATCGCCTCGGAGATCGCCTGGATCGGTGTCGGCCCCGATGCGCTCGGCAACGTCAGGGCTATATATACCGGGCGATCCACGGCGAACCATGTGCTCCTGCCCGCGTCGGTCAGCTCGAACCACTGCACGGGCTCGACGACCTGGATCGGCGCCCCGACGACGAATTCCGCCGGGCGGGCCAGCCCGCAACGCAGGATGACCGGATCGGCGTCGGGCCGGTCCTGCCAGGCGGCGGCGCCTGCCGGCGCAGGCTCAGCTGCCTCGGCGCGCCGGTAGTCGCCCAGCTGTTCAGGGAGCGCGTCCATGAGCGCGCGGCATTCGGGACTGTCGGCCCGCGGTGCGGGCACCGAAACGATCGGCACGGGCTGCAACTGCTCAGGCAGTTGCCGGACGGCGGCGATGACCAGCACCGCGACGACCGCCGCAACGGCCACCGCGACCGCGGCGATCAGCAGGGACCGCGGCGGCCCGTCCGCGCTGTCATCGTTCGTGGGTGCCACACGGCAACTCTAGGGTCGGGCTCCGTTGGCGATGGGACACGTGAGCGTGCGGGTGATGCCCGCGACCTGCTGGACGCTCGGGACGACCGTCTCCTGCAGGTCGCCCATGGTGTCGGCTCCGATGCGAACCACCACGTCGTACGGACCGGTGACGTACTCGGCGGACAGCACGCCGGCCAGCTCGGCGAGCTGCTTGGCGACGACCTCAGCGCGGCCCACATCGGTCTGGATCAGCATGAAAGCCTCGACCACCCGGTGTCTCCTCCGTTCCGCTGCATAGACTCCACGCCGCAGGGAACCAAAAGTACCGCAGGATTGCCCGGGGTTCAGCGCACGAAGGAGGTGCCATGGCCAGCAACGAGCCGGCCGACAGCCTGGCTGGGCTGGGGGAGTTCGCCGTCATCGACCGCCTGGTCGCCGGCCGAGACCAGCCGTCGGCGGTATCCGTCGGGCCGGGTGACGACGCCGCCGTGGTGGTCGCGGGCGACGGCAGGGCGGTGGTGTCCACCGACATGCTCGTCGAAGGCAGGCACTTCCGGCTCGACTGGTCATCGCCGCATGACGTCGGCAGGAAGGCCATCGCACAGAACGCCGCCGACATCGAGGCCATGGGCGCCGCGGCGACCGCGTTCGTCGTCGCTTTCGGCGCACCGGGGGACACGTCGGCCGCGCAGACGGTCGAACTCGTCGACGGCATGTGGCAGGAGGCGCGCACACTCGGCGCCGGGATCGCCGGTGGCGATCTCGTCAGCGCCCCGCAGTGGGTGATCTCGGTGACAGCGCTCGGTGACCTGGCCGGGCGCACACCGGTGCTGCGTTCCGGCGCGCGGGTTGGTGACACACTCGCCATCGCGGGTGTGCTGGGCCGGTCCGCCGCCGGATATCACGTGTGGCACAACAACATCGACGGTTTCGATGAACTACGACGACGGCATGCCGTTCCGGAGCCGCCCTACGGTCAAGGTCGCCTCGCCGCCGACGAAGGGGCGACAGCGATGACGGATGTCTCCGACGGGCTGGTGGCCGACCTCGGCCACATCGCCGACGCGTCCGGAGTCGGTGTCAACGTGTCCACCGCGGCGCTGACTGCCGACCGGGACGCGCTCGCCGAAGCCGCCAACGTCGCGGGTGTCGACGCATGGGTGTGGGTGCTCGGCGGCGGTGAAGACCATGCGCTGGTCGCGACGTTTCACGGCGCACCGCCGCGCGGCTGGCGGGCCATCGGCACGGTGATCGACGGCCCGCCCCGGGTGTTGGTCGACGGCGACGAATGGCACGGAATCCCGGGCTGGCAGTCCTTTCAATGAGCCGAGCCGCTAGGTTCACTTCTCGTGACTGCACGCCCCCTGAATGAGTTGGTCGACGAGGGCTGGGCCCGCGCGCTGGAGCCCGTCGCGACCCAAGTCGCCCACATGGGGGAGTTCCTGCGGGCGGAGATCGCGGCCGGCCAACACTACCTGCCGGCTGGACAGAATGTGTTGCGTGCCTTCACGTTTCCGTTCGATCAGGTGCGGGTGCTGATCGTCGGACAGGACCCCTACCCGACGCCGGGCCACGCGGTGGGACTCAGCTTCTCGGTCGCCGCAAACGTGCGGCCGCTGCCGCGCAGCCTGGACAACATCTTCGCCGAGTACGGCAAGGACCTGGGCTATCCGGTCCCGGCCACCGGCGATCTCACGCCGTGGGCCCAGCGCGGTGTGATGCTGCTCAACAGGGTGCTGACCGTGCGGCCGGGTGCCCCGGCGTCGCATCGGGGCAAGGGCTGGGAGGCCGTCACCGAGTGCGCGATCAAGGCGTTGGTGGCGCGGTCGCAGCCGTTGGTCGCGGTGCTGTGGGGTCGCGACGCGTCCACGCTCAAGCCGATGCTCGACGGTGGCGACTGCGTGGCGATCGAATCGGCGCACCCCTCGCCGCTGTCGGCGTCGCGGGGATTCTTCGGCTCGCGGCCGTTCAGCCGCGCCAACGAACTACTCGAGCAGATGGGTGCCGCCCCGATCGACTGGCGGCTCTCCTGATCGCGGGTTCAGCCGCGGGTGACCTTGCCTGCCTTGATGCAGGACGTGCAGACGTTGATGCGCTTCTTGTTGCCGCCAGGACGGGACACAGCGCGCACACTCTGGATGTTCGGGTCCCAACGACGGCTGGTCCGGCGATGGGAGTGCGAGACCGACTTGCCGAAGCCGGGGCCTTTCCCGCAGATATCGCAGACGGCAGCCATATCGAGAACTCCTTGGATCAGTGCTTCGGGGGGCCTTCATCATTTCTTATGAACCGACCACGGTTCGACCCGACAACCTGACCAGGATACCGGGCCGCAAAGCCAACGCCAAAACGCTGTCCACCGATGTCCGGCGCAATGGATAGGCTGGCGCCCACCTGGGGGTTCCATTATCGGGTGGGAGGCGGGTGAGCGATGGCCGGGTCTCGTCGGCGGCTGGACGCATCTGCCCTGCTCGACTGGGCCCACACCGCGGTCGGTGACCTGATCGCGCATGCCGACGAGATCAACCGGTTGAACGTCTTCCCGGTCGCAGACGCCGACACGGGCACCAACATGCTGTTCACCATGCGCGCGGCGTGGGCTCAGGCCGACGCCTCCACGGCCGGCGACGTGGCGCGTGTGGCCGCAGATCTCGCCGCAGGGGCGCTGCACGGCGCAAGGGGCAACTCCGGCGTGATCCTCTCGCAGATTCTGCGCGGTCTCGCCGACGTAGTCGCAGAGGCGGCGGCCGAGCGCGCAGGTGAGCTTTCCGATGTCGACGGCGCTGTTCTCGCCGCCTCGCTGCGCCATGCGGTGGGCCTTGTCGTGGCGTCGATGGGCGAATCGGTGCCGGGCACCATCGTGTCGGTGCTGCAGGCCTCCGCCGAAGCCGCCGAAGACGCCGTCGCCGGGGACGCCGATCTCGGCGAAGTGATCACCGCCGCGGCGGATGCGGCGGTGATCGCGCTCGACAAGACCACCGAGCAGCTTGCCGTGCTGGCCGACGCCGGCGTGGTCGACGCCGGCGGACGCGGCCTGCTTGTGCTGCTCGATTCGCTCTCGAAAACCGTGTCCGGTCACGCGCCGGCCCGCCAGGAGTACGTGCCTGCCCCGCCCGACCTCGAGAACACCGTCGCGTCACCCGGCCCAAGCTTCGAGGTGATGTACCTGCTGAGCGGATGTCGGCCCGAAGGAGTCGAACAGCTCCGCCAACGCCTCGACGCGTTGGGCGATTCGGTCGCCATCGCGGCATCGGCGTCCGACGGCGGCGGCCGGTATTCGGTGCACGTGCATTCCGACGACGCCGGTGGCGCAATCGAGGCGGCACTGCCGTTCGGAACTCCGAGCAAAATACAGATCACCGCGCTCACAGGGGGCTCGGGGACGCACGCGCCCGGCGGCTGGACTCGTGAGCGTGCGGTGCTTGCGGTCGTCGACGGTGACGGGGCGGCCGAGCTCTTCGCAGGCGAAGGCGCTCACGTCTTGCGGCCCGACCTCGACGCGACGGATCCGACGTCGGCGGTGACCGCCAAGCAGCTGCTGCGCGGTCTCGTCGATGCGGCGGCCGCCCAGATCATGGTGCTGCCCAATGGCTTTGTCGCGGCCGAGGAGTTGGTCGCGGGCTGCACCGCGGCGATCGGCTGGGGTATCGACGTGGTTCCGGTGCCCGCGGGGTCGATGGTGCAGGGGCTGGCGGCACTTGCCGTGCACGACGCCGACCGGCAGGCCGTCGACGACGGCTACACCATGGCCCGCGCGGCTGCAGGTGCCCGGCACGGCTCGGTCCGGCTCGCCACCGAGGAGGCGTTGACTTGGGCGGGCGCCTGTGAGCCGGGCGACGGCCTCGGTATCGCCGGTGACGAAGTGCTGATCGTCGCCGAGAACATCACCGCCGCAGGCATCGGGCTGATCGATCTGCTTCTCGTCGCCGGCGGAGAGCTGGTCACCGTGCTGACCGGAGCCGGCGTCGATCCCGTTGTCGGCGAAGCGCTTCAGGAGCACGTGCACCGTGAGCATCTTGGCGCCGAGCTGGTGACCTACCACACCGGACATCGCGGTGACGCGTTGTTGATCGGGGTCGAGTAGCAGTGGTTGCGCTGACTGACCGGCTCGACTTCGTCATCGGCGGGACGAACGCGAAGAAGCTCGAGGAGCACTTCGGCATTCGCACGGTCAACGACCTATTGCGCCATTTCCCGCGTAAGTACAACGAGGGGATGACGGTACGAGGTGAAGGCGAGGAACTCGACCTCGAGGAGGGCGAGCACGTCACGTTCGTGGACGTCATCACCGACACCAAAGTCGGTGATATGAAACCGGTCTTCGACAAGAAGACCAAAAAGATGCGGCATCCGAAGTGGCTGCGCGTGACATTGGGTGACCATCGGCCCACAGTCACTGCGACCTTCTTCAACGCGGGCTGGATGATCGAGAAGCTGCCCACCGACACCCGCATCATGCTGTCCGGCGAGGTGAAGTACTTCAAGGGCACCATGCAGTTGTCGCATCCGGCATTCCTGGTGCTGAAGTCTCCGGTCGGCAAGGAGATCGGAACAAAGTCGCTGAAGACCATCGCCAACGCGTCTGGCGCAACCGGCGACGAACTGTTGTCGGTGTTCGAGCGTGAGTTCTTCCCGATCTATGCCGCGAATTCGAAGGTGCAGAGCTGGGATATCTACGCATGCGTGCGCCAAGTGCTCGACGTCCTCGATCCCGTCGTCGACCCGATGCCCGCTTCATACGTGCGCCAGGCAAATCTGATCTCCGAAGACGAGGCATTGCGGGCAATCCATCTCGCCGAAACTGCGGCCGAACGCGACCGTGCTTGTGAGCGCCTCACTTACGACGAAGCCCTCGGGCTGCAATGGGCGCTGGCGGCGCGTCGAAACAGTGAACTTGGGGAATCGGGGCCTGCTGCGCCGAAGAAAGACGATGGACTGCTCGACGCACTCATGGGGCAGTTGCCGTTCGAACTCACAACCGGCCAGCGGGAAGTGCTCGAAACGCTCTCGACCGAGCTGGCCACCACACGCCCGATGAACCGGATGCTGCAGGGGGAGGTCGGTTCGGGAAAAACCATTGTGTCGGTGCTGGCCATGCTGCAGATGGTCGACGCGGGGTATCAGTGCGCATTGCTTGCACCGACGGAAGTGCTTGCCGCCCAGCACTCCCGCTCGGTCCGTGATGTCCTTGGTCCGTTGGCGATGGCCGGTCAACTCGGTGGCGCCGACATCGCGACGCGGGTGGCACTTCTGACCGGATCGATGTCACCGCAGCAGAAAAAGCAGGTGCGCGACGAGGTCGCCTCCGGCGAGGCGGGCATCGTCATCGGCACGCACGCGCTGCTCCAGGACGCCGTCGATTTCAAGAACCTGGGCATGGTGGTGGTGGACGAGCAGCATCGGTTCGGCGTCGAACAGCGAGATCGGTTGCGCGCCAAGGCGCCAGAAGGACTGACACCGCATCTGCTTGTCATGACCGCCACCCCGATTCCGCGAACCGTGGCACTGACCGTCTACGGGGATCTCGAGACGTCGACACTGCGCGAGCTGCCGCGCGGCCGCCAACCGATCGCGACCAGTGCGATTTTCATCTCTGAGAAACGCTCGTGGCTGGACCGGGCATGGGCGCGCATCACCGAGGAGGTACAGGCGGGCCGCCAGGCTTATGTCGTCGCATCGCGTATCGACGAAACCGACAAGACCGACGGAAAGGACACCGGCCCGCCTGCGACCACCGTGGTCGAGTTGCTCGAGTATCTTCGCCGCGGACCACTGTCCCGGCTGCGGCTCGGCTTGATGCACGGCAGGCTGTCCGCCGACGAGAAGGATGCCGTGATGGCCGCCTTCCGCGCGGGTGAGATTGACGTTTTGGTGTGCACCACCGTCATCGAGGTCGGCGTCGACGTCCCCAATGCGACGGTCATGTTCGTGATGGACGCCGACCGGTTCGGCATCAGCCAGCTGCACCAGTTGCGGGGCCGTATCGGCCGCGGCGAGCACGCCGGCCTGTGCCTGCTCGCGACCCGGTTACCGGAGGGGTCCAAGGCGGGGGAGCGGCTGAAGGCGGTGGCAGGCACGCTCGACGGGTTCGAACTCGCCGACCTCGACCTCAAGGAGCGCCGCGAGGGAGACGTGTTGGGATACAGCCAGTCCGGTAGGCCAATCACGCTGCGGTTCCTTTCGCTGTTCGACCATCGCGAGATCATCGAGGCCGCCCGCAACTTCTGTCGAGAGCACTATGAGCGAGACCCCGGTGATTCCGGAATGGGTCTTCTGGCAGCTCAATTCACCGACACCGAGCGCGTCGAATACCTGGACAAGTCATGAGCCGCAAACGGCTGATCTGGTTGGCGGTCGTCGTGGCGCTGGCCATGGTTGTCGCCTACCAGACGGTCGCGGCGGCCGACGATCGCGCCGCCCTGTTCCTCACGCAGGCCGATGTGCCCACCGTCGCACCGGGCACCGACGTGCTGGCAGGGGTTGAGCAGGTGCCGCTGCGTATCCGCGGATTCGATTATCGCAGGCCAGCATTCGGCGAATCGTGGACCGACGACAACCCTGCCCCTGGCGGCCACAACGGGTGTGACACCCGCAACGACATCCTCGACCGCGACCTCATCGCCAAGACGTATGTGTCCATCAAGCGGTGCCCCAACGCTGTCGGCACCGGGACACTGCACGATCCCTACACGAACGAAACGATCGCGTTCGTGCGCGGCAACCAGGTCGGCGCGTCCGTGCAGATCGATCACATCGTGCCGTTGGCGTTGGCGTGGGACCTCGGTGCCCGTGACTGGACCGACGACTTGCGGCTGCGCTTCGCCAACGACCCGGCCAACCTGCTCGCCGTCGAAGGCCAGGCCAACCAGGACAAGGGTGATTCCGAGCCCGCGCTCTGGTTGCCGCCCAACGTGGCGTTCCGCTGTCAATACGCCATGCAGTTCATCGCGGTGCTGCGCGGCTACGGCCTGGCTGTCGACGCGCCGTCGGCGGTGGCGCTGCGCGATGCAGCCTCGACCTGTCCTGTCGGCTGAGCCGGAGGCGCAGAACTCAGGTGCCGGTGTAGGTTTCGGGGTCCGGTCGGAAGCGCGTGCCGTTGTCGAGCCCGTTGAGCGTGGCCATCTCGTCGTCGGTCAGTTCGAAGTCGAACACCTCGAGGTTGGACCTCACCCGTTCCGGTGACGACGAGCGCGGAATGACGATGTTGCCCAGCTGAATGCTCCACCGGATCAACACCTGCGCAGGGGTTTTGCCGTGCGCCTCGGCGATCGAGACGATCGTCGGGTTGTCCAGAAGACGGCCGACGCCCAAGGGACCGTAGGCCTCCGTGATGACGTCGCGGCTCTTGTTGACCGCACGCAACGCGGCCTGGTTCAGCAGCGGATGCAACTCGATCTGGTTGACGACAGGCGGGACGAAGGACAGGTCGACGATGTTCGACAAGTGCTCCTCGTGGAAATTGGCCACGCCGATCGACCGGGTGTGGCCCACGCCCCTGCATGCCAACAGCCCGCCCCAGCTGTCGATGTACTTGCCCGCCTCACCAGCGGGCCAGTGGATCAAATAGAGGTCGACGTAGTCGAGGCCGAGGCGGTCGAGGCTGGCCTTCAGGGCATCCTGTGAGGACTGGAAGCCCTGGTCCTCGGTGGCCAGCTTGGTGGTGACGAACAGGTCCTCGCGCGGTACCCCGGAGGAGGCGATCGCCCGACCGACAGCGGCCTCGTTGCCGTAGGCGGCGGCGGTGTCGATCGACCGGTAGCCCGCCTCAAGCGCTGCCGACACCGACTCCTCGGTCTCGGCGTCCGACAGCTCGCCGACCCCGAGGCCGATGACCGGCATCGTGTAGTCGTCGTTGAGGGTGACGGAAGGAATCGCAGCGGCCGACGTCATGTCATCTATCCCTGTTCAGTTGACGGTCCGTGGATCGGGACCCACCCGAGTTCGTAAACGAACATGAAAAAAGTTACTCACAATTCTCTCGGGGGGCACCGGCTCCGGGATGACTATATTGCCGAGCCGGATACGCCACCTAATCAGTACCTGTACAGGTTTTTTCGTCGAGGGACCCCGATCGCACATCAACGGCGGCTCGAGACTGGCGCCGCACGCAGTCGATGTGTTGTCGTAAGTCCGATCGGCGCACCAGCCTTATCGAGGGAGAAGCCATGACGCGAAGCGGCCGAGAACGGGTCCTCGACGCCACCGGGAAGGCGACGTTGCACACGTTCCCGCGGCTTCCGGACCGGGTCAAGCGGCTGCTGCTCGGAGCACGCACCATCACAATCGACGGCAACACCCTCGACACCACGCTGCAACTGTCGCTGGCTGCGTCCCGCCTTTCGGGCAAGGAGGGTCTGATCCTCAGCGAGAATGTGGCTAAGGCGCGTACGGAGCTGAACGCCGTTGCCGCACAGTTCCCGCGGGTGAAGGTCGACGTCACCGCGACCGAGCTGTCGATACCCGGGCCTGGCGGCGACATCCCCGCGGTCCATTACCGACCACCCGACGACGACGCACCGTTGCTTGTCTACTACCACGGCGGTGGTTTCGTCGTCGGTGGCGTCGAAACGCACGGCAACCTGTGTGAAGTGATCTGCCACGACGCCGGTGTGCACGTGCTGTTCGTCGACTACCGGCTGGCACCTGAGCACAAAGCGCCCGCCGCAGTCGACGACGCGTACGCGGCATATCGGTGGGCGGGTGAGCACGCCGCCGAAATCGGCGCCGACGCGAGCCGCGTCGCGGTCGGTGGGGACAGCGCGGGAGGCAACCTCGCTGCGGTGGTGTCCCAACTCGCGCGGAACGAGGGCGTGGCAGCGCCGGTTCTTCAGTTCCTGCTCTATCCGATGGTGAACTTCGTGAGCGTCACCAGGTCGTGCGGCCTGTTCGGAGAGGGTTTCTTTCTTCGTCGCTGGGATATGGACTTCGCCCACGACAAGTACGTCGGCGGCTCCGGTATCGACCCGGCAGATCCCCGGGTGTCGCCCCTGCTTGCCGACGACCTGTCCGGGCTACCGCCTGCCCTGCTGATCACCGCGGGCTTCGACCCGCTGCGCGACGAAGGACGCCAGTACGCCGAAGCGCTGCGCGCCGCGGGAAACGCGGTCGACTTCAGGGAGTTCGGTTCGTTGATCCACTCCTTCCCGAATTTCGCCGGCCTCGGCGGCGGCAGCGCGACGGCTCTGGCCGAGATCACTTCCGCTTTGCGCGCTCATCTGGCCCGCAGCTGACGAACCGGGAGAACCTCGCCGGTACCCTTGACCCCGTGGCCACGAAACCCAAGAAGAATGCCCGCTACGACCTCAACGCCGCCGACCGCAGGCGCAACCTGTTCATCCAGGTCGGCTTGACCGCGGTTGTGGTGCTGCTTGGCGTCGGGCTGGTGCTCTACATCGTGATGGGCGCCGACAAGAAGCCCGCCGCGGGCGAGAGCAAGTCGATCCGGGTGTCGTCGAGCAAGCTCATCACCAAGGAGGGCACCACCGAGCCCAAGGCCGTGCTATCGCTCTACGAGGATTTCCTGTGCCCAGCGTGCGGCAACTTCGAGAAGCAGTTCGGTCGGACGGTGAACAACCTCATAGACACCGGTGCCGTGGCCGCCGACTACTACATGGTTTCGATCCTGGATAAGCAGGGCGACGGGTACTCGACCCGCGCATCCAACGCCGCCTACTGCGTAGCCGACGAGTCGAAGGACGCGTTCCGGCGCTTTCACGCGGCTCTCTATGCGCAGCAGCCCGAAGAGGGTGTCGGGCCTTTCCCCGATGAAGATGCGTTGATCACGGTGGCCCGGCAGGCCGGTGCCGGCGGCGGCGTTCCGGACTGCATCACCAAGGGCCGCTATGTCGAGATGGCTCAGGGTCTGGCCGGCGCGAGCAACGTCAACTCCACTCCGACCATCCGCATCAACGGCGAGGATTACGAGCCAACCACGCCCGAGGACCTGGTGGCCAAGATCAAGGAGATCGTCGGCGACGTGCCAGGCCTGGTGGCGGCGTCGCCGAACCCGGAGCCGACTCCACCGGCCGGCGCACCGGGGGCACCGTGACCGTCACCGCCGACAGCCCGGCCGAGCCCGCAACCAGCGAGGCGGGCCACGGCGTCGAGGTACGCACCGCCAGCGCGGTGTGGGTGCTGGTCGCGGGCATTTTCGGGTTGGCCGCCGCGCTGACGCTGACGATCGAGAAGATCGAGATTCTCATCAACCCCGCCTATGTGCCGACGTGCAGCATCAACCCCGTGCTGTCCTGCGGGTCGGTGATGATCACCCCGCAGGCCTCCGCGTTCGGCTTCCCGAACCCACTCATCGGCATCGTGTCCTTCTCCGTCGTCCTCGTGACCGGGGTGCTGGCGGTGGCCAAGGTCTCGTTGCCGCGGTGGTACTGGGGCGGTCTGGCCATCGGCACGCTGCTGGGTGCCGGGTTCGTCCACTGGCTGATCTTCCAGAGCCTGTACCGCATCGGCGCGCTGTGCCCTTACTGCATGGTGGTCTGGGCCGTCACCATCCCGCTGCTGATCGTGGTGTCGTCCATTGCGCTGCAGCCACGACTCTCCACCGGGGTGGGGCGATTCGTTCACCAGTGGCGCTGGTCTTTGGTCACGCTGTGGTTCACCGCGGTGATCCTGATGATCCTCGTGCGGTTCTGGACCTACTGGTCGACGCTGATCTAGCCGCCGCGCAGTGAGTCGGCGTTAGGGTACGCGGGTGATCTCGAAAATCCTGGTGGCCAACCGCGGAGAGATTGCGATCCGCGCGTTTCGCGCCGCCTACGAGATGGGGATCACCACCGTCGCGGTGTACCCCTACGAGGATCGCAACTCCCAGCACCGGCTCAAAGCCGACGAGTCCTACCAGATCGGGGAGACGGGCCATCCGGTTCGCGCGTACCTGTCGGTCGACGAGATCATCCGAGTCGCCAAGCAGGCGGGCTGCGACGCGGTCTACCCGGGCTACGGGTTCCTGTCGGAGAATCCCGATCTCGCCGCGGCCTGCGCCGAGGCGGGCATCACCTTCGTCGGCCCCGGCGCCGACGTCCTCGAGCTGACTGGAAACAAGGCCCGCGCCATCGCGGCGGCCCGGGCCGCGGGCCTGCCGGTGCTGACGTCGTCGGCGCCGTCGGCATCGGTCGACGAGTTGGTCACTGCCGCAGGCGATATGGCGTTCCCGCTGTTCGTGAAGGCGGTGTCCGGCGGCGGCGGCCGCGGAATGCGCCGGGTGACCGACGCCGCCGCGCTGCCCGAGGCGATCGAGGCGGCCAGCCGTGAGGCCGAGTCGGCGTTCGGCGACCCGATGGTCTACCTCGAACAGGCTGTGCTCAACCCGCGCCACATCGAGGTTCAGATCCTGGCCGACAGGCACGGCAATGTGATGCACCTGTTCGAGCGCGACTGCAGTGTGCAGCGCCGCCATCAGAAGGTCATCGAGCTGGCGCCCGCGCCCAACCTGCCCGAGGAGCTGCGGGCCAAGATCTGCGCCGACGCCGTCGCGTTCTCGCGGCAGATCAACTACTCCTACGCGGGCACCGTGGAGTTCCTGCTCGACGAGCGCGGGCACCACGTGTTCATCGAGATGAACCCGCGAATCCAGGTGGAACACACCGTCACCGAGGAGATCACCGACGTCGACCTGGTTGCCAGCCAGATGCGCATCGCCGACGGTGAGACGCTCGAGGCGCTCGGGCTTTCCCAGGAGACGCTGACGGTCCACGGCGCGGCCATGCAGTGCCGGATCACCACCGAGGACCCCGCCAACGGTTTCCGGCCCGACACCGGCCGCATCACCGGGTACCGCAGCCCGGGCGGCGCGGGGATCCGGCTGGACGGCGGCACCAACCTGGGTGCGGAAATCAGCGCGCACTTCGACTCGATGCTGGTCAAACTCACCTGCCGCGGACGCGATTTCTCCGCGGCGATCGCGCGTGCCCGCCGCGCCCTTGCCGAGTTCCGCATCAGGGGCGTATCGACCAACATCCCCTTCCTGATGGCCGTCGTCAACGACCCCGACTTCAGGGCGGGACGGGTCACCACGTCGTTCATCGATCAGCGCCCCTACCTGCTGACCGCACGCACACCTGCCGACCGCGGCACCAAGATCCTCAACTACCTCGCCGATGTGACGGTCAACCAGCCGCATGGCCCGCGTCCATCGCCGGTGTACCCGCACGACAAGCTGCCGGAGATCGATCTGGGGGCGTCGCCGCCGCGTGGCAGCAAGCAGCTGCTGACGGAGATGGGCCCTGAAGGGTTCGCGCGGTGGATGCGCGAGTCGAAGGCCGTCGGTGTCACCGACACCACCTTCCGCGATGCGCACCAGTCGCTGCTGGCGACACGGGTGCGCACCAACGGACTGCTGATGGTGGCGCCCTACATCGCCAGGATGACACCGCAGCTGTTGTCGATCGAATGCTGGGGCGGGGCGACTTACGATGTGGCGCTTCGGTTTTTGAAGGAAGATCCGTGGGAGCGGCTGGCCGCGCTGCGGGAGGCCGTGCCCAACATCTGCCTGCAGATGCTGCTGCGCGGGCGCAACACCGTCGGCTATACGCCTTACCCCGAACTGGTGACGAAGGCGTTCGTCGACGAGGCGACGGCGACCGGGATCGACATCTACCGCATCTTCGACGCGCTCAACAACGTCGAGTCGATGCGACCCGCGATCGACGCGGTGCGCGAAACGGGCACGTCGATAGCCGAAGTCGCGATGAGCTACACCGGAGATCTCTCCGACCCCGGCGAGAACCTGTACACCCTGGACTACTACCTGAAGCTGGCCGAGCAGATCGTCGACGCCGGTGCGCACGTGCTGGCCATCAAGGACATGGCCGGCTTGTTGCGGCCGCAGGCCGCCACCGCCCTTGTGAGTGCGTTGCGTAGCCGGTTCGACCTTCCGGTGCACGTGCACACCCACGACACTCCCGGCGGTCAACTGGCTACCTATCTATCGGCGTGGCAGGCGGGCGCAAGCGCCGTCGACGGGGCCGCCGCACCGCTTGCGGGCACCACCAGCCAACCAGCGCTGAGCTCGATCGTGGCCGCCGCCGCACACACCGAGTTCGACACCGGGCTGTCGCTGGCCGCGGTCTGCGAGCTGGAGCCGTACTGGGAAGCGCTGCGAAAGGTGTACGTCCCCTTTGAATCTGGGCTGCCCGCGCCGACTGGGCGGGTGTACCATCATGAGATCCCCGGCGGCCAATTGTCGAACCTGCGGCAGCAGGCCATCGCACTCGGCTTGGGGGACCGGTTCGAGGACATCGAGGAGAACTACGCCTCCGCCGACCGCATTCTCGGACGGTTGGTGAAGGTGACGCCGTCGTCGAAGGTGGTCGGCGACCTCGCGTTGTCGTTGGTCGGGGCAGGCATCACGGCCGACGAGTTCGCCTCCGACCCGGCGCGATTCGACATTCCGGACTCCGTCATCGAATTCCTCCGCGGCGAACTGGGCGATCCGCCCGGCGGCTGGCCGGAGCCTCTTCGCACCAAGGCGCTGGCCGGCCGGCCACCGGCGAAACCCACCCAGGAGCTCACGCCCGACGACGAGGCGGCGCTCGCGCTGGCGGGACCCACGCGTCAGGCAGAGCTGAACCGTCTGCTGTTCCCCGGTCCCACAAAGGAATTCGACGCCCACCGAGATCTGTACGGCGACACCTCGAGCCTTTCGGCCAACCAGTTCTTCTATGGGCTGCGACGCGGCGACGAGCACCGGGTCAAGCTCGAGCGCGGTGTCGAGCTGCTGATCGGGCTTGAGGCCATCTCCGAACCCGACGAACGCGGCATGCGCACGGTGATGTGCATCCTCAACGGGCAACTGCGCCCGGTCGTCGTGCGCGATGCCAGCATCGCCAGCGAGGTGCCCGCCGCGGAGAAGGCCGACCGATCCAACCCCGACCATGTCGCGGCGCCGTTCGCAGGCGTGGTCACCGTCGCGGTCGGCTCCGGCGACAAGGTGGATGCCGGACAGACCATCGCCACCATCGAGGCGATGAAGATGGAGGCGGCCATCACCGCGCCGAAGGCGGGCACCGTCAGCCGCATCGCCGTATCGGAGACCGCGCAGGTCGAGGGCGGCGACCTACTGGTGGTGGTCAGCTGACCCGCATCGTGGCCGGCGTCATGGGCGGGCGGCGCATCGCGGTGCCCCCGCGCGGCACCCGGCCCACCACCGACCGGGTGCGGGAGTCGCTGTTCAACGTGCTGACCGCCCGGATCGACCTGGACGGCGCCTCGGTACTCGACCTGTACGCAGGCTCGGGAGCGCTCGGGCTCGAGGCGTTGTCGCGCGGTGCGGCCACCGCGGTGTTCGTCGAGTCCGATCAGCGGGCCGCGACCGTGATCGGTCAGAACATCGAGACGCTGGGCGCGTCGGGAGCGTCGGTGCGCCGCGGCACGGTCGCGTCGGTGCTGGCCTTGGGTGCAGAGAGACCCGTCGACCTGGTATTCGCCGATCCGCCCTACGACCTCGGCGAGGCCGAGGTGAGTGAGATGCTCACCGCGCTGACCGCGCGCGGCTGGACCACCACCGGAAGTGTCGTCGTCGTCGAGCGCGGCGCGTCGGGGCCTGAGCTCAGCTGGCCGGACGGCTGGGAGGCGTGGCAGGCCCGCCGCTACGGCGACACCCGCCTTGAGATGGCCGAACGGAGCTGAGCTGCCCTGATAGCGTCGTGATCCATGAGCGGCGCCGTATGCCCGGGATCTTTCGACCCGGTGACCCTCGGCCACATCGACATCTTCGAGCGCGCGGCCGCCCAGTTCGACGAGGTCGTGGTGGCCGTGCTGATCAATCCCAACAAGAAGGGCATGTTCGATCTCGACGAGCGCATCGCGATGATCGAGGAGGCGACGGCGCACCTGCCCAACCTGCGGGTGGAGTCCGGCGAGGGCTTGGTCGTCGACTTCGTGAAGTCCCATGGCCTGACCGCGATCGTCAAGGGGCTGCGCACCGGCACCGATTTCGAGTACGAGCTGCAGATGGCGCAGATGAACAGGCATATCGCCGGGGTGGACACGTTCTTCGTCGCCACCAGGCCGAAGTATTCGTTCGTGTCGTCGTCGCTGGCCAAGGAGGTGGCATCGATGGGCGGGGACGTGTCCGAATTGCTGCCCGATCCGGTCAATGTGCGGCTGCGGGCCAAGCTCAAGGGTTAGTCGTCCACGACCTGGGTAACCATCCCAGTGGCGCACAGCCCATCGCGCCGAATAAACCCACCGAATAAATCGGAGATAATTGCCGTGGTTGAAACATTTGTTCAGTCGACCGATGACGTCGTCAAATTCCTCAAAGAACAACACAACTTGATCAAGGACATGTTCGACGATGTGTTGTCTGCGTCGAGCACAGAAGCCCGCGAGAAGTCATTCACGGCGCTCCGCCAACTTCTGGCCGTGCACGAGACCGCCGAAGAAATGGTCGTTCATCCGCGTGCGCGTCACGAGATCGCCGACGGCGACGCGGTGATCGACGCGCTGCTGCACGAAGAGCACGTGGCGAAAGAGCACCTGTCCAAGCTCGAAGGCATGGATATCGGCTCTAAGGAGTTCATCACCGAGCTGACCAGCTTCCGGGACGCCGTGGTTGAGCATGCCGAACACGAGGAAACAGAGGAATTCACGAAGCTGACCCGTGAGCTCAGCGCCGAGGACCGCAAGCGCATGGCGGGCGCCGTGCAGGCGGCCGAGGCCATTGCGCCGACCCGTCCCCATGCGGGCGTGGAATCCGCCAAGGCCAATTTCGCGCTCGGGCCATTCGCGTCGATGCTCGACCGCGCGCGCGACCTGTTGAAGCAAGCCGTCAACTAGCGAATTCTTTTGATCTGGCAAAGACCGCCCGGGGCATGGCGCGTTCGGGCGGTCTTTGTGTCGGCTCGATATGCGAATAACGCGCGCGTTGACATAATGTGGCCGTTATAGGGCGAGCCTGGGTGGGGCCGCTGGACGCCGGCCGGCGACACACCGGCGGCGCTAGCGTAGTCACAGGGGTAACACCAGGCACACTAGTAACAACAACTAACGCCTGGAGGGTGTGCCGTGTACCGAGTATTTGAAGCGCTCGATGAGTTGGGCGCGATCGTGGAAGAGGCCCGCGGCGTCCCCATGACGGCAGGTTGTGTGGTCCCTCGCGGCGACGTGCTCGAGCTGATCGACGACATCAAGGACGCCATCCCCGGCGAACTCGACGATGCCCAGGACGTGCTGGACGCCCGTGACCAGCTGCTGAACGAGGCCAAGGAGCATTCCGGGTCGATGGTGGCGACCGCCCGCGCCGAGGCCGACTCGATGCTCAACCACTCGCGCACCGAGGCCGACCGGTTGCTGGCCGACGCCAAGGCGCAGGCCGACCGCATGGTCGGCGAGGCGCGCCAGCACAGCGAGCGGATGGTCGGGGAGGCGCGAGAAGAGGCCGCCAGGATCAGCGCAACGGCAAAGCGTGAGTACGAGGCCAGCGCCGGCCGCGCTAAGGCCGAGGCCGATCGCCTGATCGAGAGCGGCAACCTCTCCTACGAGAAGGCCGTCCAGGAAGGCATCAAGGAGCAGCAGCGCCTGGTGTCGCAGACCGAGACCGTTCAGTCCGCGAACGCGGAGGCCACCCGGCTCATCGACGCGGCCCACGCCGAAGCCGACCGGCTGCGCGGCGAGTGCGACGTCTACGTGGACAGCAAGCTCGCGGAGTTCGAGGAGTTCCTGAACGGCACGATCCGCTCGGTGGGCCGCGGCCGCCACCAGTTGCGCACCGCCGCAGGCACGCACGACTACGTCACGCGCTAACCACCGCCGCAGCCCGCGGGGGTCGTCGCCGTACGATCGTCTGTATGGCGACGCACAGTAAATCCCGCTCGCCGCTCGTGATCAACATCTCTCGGCTCGCCCGACGGCCGGGGTCGATGATGACCCTTCACGAAACGGTGCCAAGTCCCGCGCGCATCGGCGTCGCGCTGATGGCCATCCCCGAGGGCGCGCCGCTGGCGCTGGACCTGCGGATCGAGTCGGTGTCGGAAGGCGCACTGGTCACCGGGACGGTGTCGGCACCGACCACAGGGGAGTGCGCCCGCTGTCTCACCCCGATCACCGGAGACGTCGAGATCGACCTCACCGAGCTCTTCGCCTACCCCGACAGCGCCACGGAGGCGACCACCGACTCCGACGAAGTCGGCCACGTCGTCGACAACTCCGTCGACCTCGAACAGCCGATCGTCGACGCCGTCGGCCTTGCGCTGCCGTTCTCGCCGCTGTGCGGGCCGGATTGCCAAGGGCTGTGCCCCGATTGCGGCATTCCGATGGCCACCGCCGAACCCGGACACCGCCACGAGAAGATCGACCCCCGCTGGGCGAAGCTCTCCTCGATGCTGGACACCGACGACAAGTGACGGCCGATCGCGACGCATTGCTCAAGGCCCTGGGGGTCGAGCTGCCCGACGATCTGCTCACCATGGCGCTGACGCACCGCAGCTACTCCTACGAGAACGGCGGGCTGCCGACCAATGAGCGGCTGGAGTTTCTCGGCGATGCGGTGCTTGGGCTGACCGTCACCGAGGAGCTCTACCACCGCCACCCCGATCGCTCGGAGGGCGATCTGGCCAAGCTGCGCGCCAGCATCGTCAACACCCAGGCGCTGGCCGATGTCGGCCGCGGGCTGTCCGACGGCGGTCTCGGCGCCCATCTGCTGCTCGGCAAGGGCGAGGAGAATTCGGGCGGTGCGCAGAAGTCGAGCATTCTTGCCGACGGCGTCGAATCCCTGCTCGGCGCAATCTATCTGGAGCACGGCCTCTCGATCACCCGCGAGGTGATCATGCGGCTGTTCCGCTCGCTGATCGAAACGGCGCCGACGCTTGGGTGCGGGGCTGGATTGGAAGAGCAGCCTTCAGGAGCTGACCGCCGCGCGAAGCATGGGTGCGCCCTCCTACATGGTGACGGCGACGGGGCCCGATCACGACAAGGAGTTCACCGCGACGGTCGTCGTGATGAACACCGAATACGGCAGGGGCGTCGGGCGGACCAAGAAGGAAGCCGAGCTGAAGGCCGCCGCGGCGGCGTGGACGGCGCTCTCCGCCTCGAACCGCCGATGCCTGAACTCCCCGAGGTCGAGGTCGTTCGGCGGGGACTGGAAGCACATGTGGCCGGCAAGACCATCACCGCCGTGAGGGTCAACCATCCCCGCGCTGTGCGCAGGCACGAAGGCGGCCCCGCCGACCTGACGGCGCGGCTGCTGAACACGTCCATCACCGGCACCGGCCGCCGCGGCAAGTATCTGTGGCTGACGCTCGACGACGGGTCTGCGTTGGTCGTGCATCTCGGGATGAGCGGGCAGATGATCGTTGGGCCGCCGACGAGCGCTGGCGCGAGGAGCCAGCAGCATCTGCCCAACGAGAGGCACCTGCGCATCGCGACGCTGCTCGACGACGGCACCGCGCTCAGCTTCGTCGACCAGCGGACGTTCGGCGGCTGGATGCTGACCGACATGGTCACCGTCGACGGCACCGACGTGCCGGTGCCCGTCGCGCACATCGCCCGCGATCCGTTGGATCCGGAGTTCGACCGCGACGGCGTCATTACGGTGTTGCGGCGCAAGCATTCCGAGATCAAGCGCCAGCTGCTGGATCAGACCGTGGTGTCGGGCATCGGCAACATCTACGCCGACGAGGCGCTGTGGCGGGTCAAGATCAACGGCGCCAGGCTCGCGTCGTCGTTGACCCGTAAGCAGCTCGGCGAGTTACTGGACACCGCGGCGGAGGTGATGTCCGAGGCGCTCGGTCAGGGCGGCACGTCGTTCGACTCACTGTATGTCAACGTCAACGGAGAGTCCGGCTACTTCGACCGGTCGCTGGACGCCTACGGTCGCGAGGGCGAGCCGTGCCGGCGCTGCGGCGCGGTGATGCGGCGGGAGAAGTTCATGAACCGGTCGTCGTTCTACTGCCCACGGTGTCAACCAAAACCGCGCCAGCCTCGCCCGCGGGTCCGCCGCACGTGATCCCCGCGAAACGGAATTCCAGCAGGCCTCTACTCGTAATTCCGCTGCTGGAATTCCGTTTCGCGGCAAGCTGTAGAAAGAGGACATGACGGAACTGTGGGTTGAGCGCACCGGCGTGCGCAGCTACACCGGGCGCAGCACGCGTGGCGCCGAGGTGCTCATCGGCAACGAGGACGTCGAGGGCGTTTTCACCCCTGGCGAGCTGATGAAGATCGCGCTCGCGGCCTGCAGCGGCATGGCCAGCGACGCGCCGCTGCAACGCCGGCTCGGCGAGGACTATCGCGCGACCATCAAGGTGTCCGGTGCCGCCGACCGCGAGCAGGAGCGCTATCCACTGCTGGAGGAGCAGATAGAACTCGACCTGTCCGGGCTGTCGGAAGACGAGGTGGCGCGGGTACTCACGGTCGTGGAGCGCGCCATCGATCAGGTCTGCACGGTCGGCCGCACGCTGAAATCCGGGACCAAAGTGACGTTTGAGGTCAATGGTGCAGGAGTTAGCTGAGGTTCGGTTGACGGCCTGGGTGCACGGCCATGTCCAGGGTGTCGGGTTCCGGTGGTGGACGCGGTCGCGCGCCCGGGAACTGGGCCTGACCGGATTTGCGTCGAACAGGCCCGACGGGCGTGTCCAAGTCGTCGCCCAAGGCCCACGAGGCGCTTGCCAACAGCTGCTTGACCTGCTGGAAAGCGGTAGGACACCGGGCCGCGTCGAGAAAGTCGTCGCTGATTGGTCAGAAGTCGGCGACGCGATAGCGGGCTTCACCGAGCGATAGCCTTCGCGGCTGTAGTGTGGCCCATCGTGCACCTCAAGAGTCTGACGCTGAAGGGCTTCAAGTCCTTTGCTTCGCCGACGACTCTGCGCTTCGAACCCGGCATCACCTGTGTGGTCGGACCGAACGGTTCCGGCAAGTCCAACGTGGTCGACGCGCTGACGTGGGTGATGGGCGAGCAAGGCGCCAAGACCCTGCGCGGCGGCAAGATGGAAGACGTCATATTCGCCGGCACGTCGTCGCGACCACCGCTGGGCCGCGCCGAGGTCACCGTCACCATCGACAACTCCGACAATTCGCTGCCGATCGAGTACTCCGAGGTGTCGATCACCCGCCGGATGTTCCGCGACGGCGGCAGCGAGTACGAAATCAACGGCAGCAGTTGCCGTTTGATGGATGTGCAGGAACTGCTGAGCGACTCGGGCATCGGCCGCGAGATGCACGTCATCGTCGGCCAGGGCAAGCTCTCGGAGATTCTCGAGTCTCGCCCGGAGGACCGCAGGGCGTTCATCGAGGAGGCCGCGGGCGTCCTCAAGCACCGCAAGCGCAAAGAGAAGGCGGTCCGCAAGCTCGACGCGATGTCGGCCAACCTGGCCCGGCTGTCGGACCTCACCACCGAGTTGCGCCGCCAGCTCAAGCCGCTCGGCAGGCAGGCCGAGATGGCGCGCCGCGCACAGACCATCCAGGCCGATCTCCGCGACGCGCGGCTGCGGCTGGCCGCCGACGACCTCGTCACCCGCAAGGGCGAGTTCGACGACACCGACCAGGCCGAGACGTCGCTGCGGCGTGAACACGACGAGATGACCTCCCGGCTGGAAGCCGCCACCGTCGAACTCGACTCACACGAGTCGGCGGTCGCCGGGCTGAGCGAGCGCGCAGAGGCCGCCCAGCAGAGCTGGTTCCGGCTGTCGGCGCTGGCCGAACGGGTCAGCGCGACGGTCCGCATCGCCAGCGAGCGCGCCCAGCACCTCGACGCCGAGCCCGAAGCGTCCAGCGGGGCCGACCCGGACGCGCTGGAGGCCGAGGCCGAGGAGGTCGCCGCGCACGAGCGCCAGCTGCTCGCCGAGCTCGGCGAGTCCCGCGAGCGGTTGACCGCGGCACGCGACGAGCTGACAGAACGCGAGCGCGTCGCGGCAGAGGCCGAACGCGCTCACCTGGCAGCGGTGCGCGCCGAAGCCGACCGCCGCGAAGGGCTGGCCCGGCTCGCAGGCCAGGTCGACACGATGCGCACCCGCGTGGAGTCCATCGACGAGACCGTCGCACGGCTGACGGGAAACATCGAGGAGGCAGGCAGCCGCGCGCAGCAGGCTCGGGCCGAGTTCGAGACGGTGCAGGGCCGCGTCGGGGAGCTCGATGCGGGCGAGGTCGGGCTCGACGAGCAACACGACCGGTCGGTGGCCGCGTTGCGGCTGGCCGACGAACGCGTCGCCGAGCTGCAGTCCGGCGAGCGCAGCGGCGAGCGCCACGTCGCCTCGCTGCGGGCAAGGATCGACGCTCTCGCGGTGGGCCTCGACCGCAAGGATGGCGCCGCGTGGCTGCAGAGGAACCTTTCTGGCGCAGGGCTTTTCGGCTCGCTGGCGAATCTGGTCAGAGTGCGGCCCGGCTACGAGGCGGCCGTCGCGGCGGTGCTGGGGGCGGCGGCCGACGCCGTCGCCGCCGAGAGTTTCGGTGCCGCCCGCTCTGCGGTCGCCGCGCTGAAGGAGTCCGACGGTGGCCGCGCGGCGATCGTGCTCGGCGACTGGCCCGTGGAGCCGCCCGCGCCTGCCGGGCCGCCGCCGGAAGGCGCACTGTGGGCAACGGATCTGGTGGACATGCCGTCCCGACTGCGCGGCGCGCTCACCGCGATGTTGTCCGGCGTCGCCGTGGTGCGCGACCTGTCCGCGGCGCTGGACCTCGTGGCCGCGCGCCCGCAACTGCGTGCCGTCACCGCCGACGGCGACCTCGTCGGCGCAGGCTGGGTCAGCGGCGGATCGGACCGCAAGCCCAGCACCCTCGAGATCACCTCCGAGGTGGAGAAGGCGCGCGCCGAACTGACCGGCGCGGAGAAGCAGACCGGCGAGCTGAGCGCCGCATTGGCAGGCGCCCTGGCCGAGCAGAAGGCCCGGCAGGACGCCGCCGAGCAGGCGCTGGCCGCGCTCAACGAGTCCGACGCCGCGATATCGGCGATCTACGAACAGCTGGGCAGGCTCGGCCAGGACGCCCGAACGGCCGACGAGGAGTGGCAGCGGCTGATCCGCCAGCGCGACGAGCTCGAGTCCGGGCGGGCGCAGACCGTCGAGGAACTGACCGCGCTCGAGCAGCGGCTGCACAACGCCGAGCAGGCGCCGTTGTTCGATGCCGCACCCGCTGAGCGCCAGCAGACGGTCGCAGCGGCCGAAGCCGCGCGCGCCGCAGAGGTGGAGGCCCGGCTTTCGGTCCGCACGGCCGAAGAGCGGGCGAACGCCGTTCGCGGGCGGGCGGATTCGCTGCGCCGGGCGGCGGCGGCCGAGCGGGAGGCTCGGCTGCGCGCCCAGCGGGCACGGGAGGCCCGCGAACACGCCGCGGCCGTTGCGGCAGCGGTCGCCGAGTCGGGTCGCACGCTCGCGCAGCGACTGCACTCGACGGTGGACGTCGCATCCCGCCGTCGTGACGCACTTGCCGGCGAGCGCCGTCAACGGATCGACGCCTTGGCCAAGGTGCGCGAGCAGGTCACCGAGTTCACCACGAAGATCGCCGCGGTCACCGAGGCGCTGCACCGCGACGAGGTCGCCAAAGCTCAAGCGGCCCTGCGGATCGAGCAGCTCGAACAGCAGGTCCTCGACCAGTTCGGGATGGCGACGGCCGACCTGATCGCCGAGTACGGACCCGAAGTCCCGCTGCCGCCGTCGGAGCTGGAGATGGCCGAGTACGAGCAGGCCCGCGAACGGGGTGAGGCTGTCACCGCGCCCGCGCCGATGCCGTTCGACCGGCCGACCCAGGAGCGCCGCGCCAAGAAGGCCGAACGTGAGCTCAACGAGCTCGGACGCGTCAACCCGTTGGCGTTGGAGGAGTTCGCCGCGCTCGAGGAGCGCTACAACTTCCTGTCCACCCAGCTGGAGGATGTCAAGGGGGCCCGCAAGGATCTGCTCGACGTCATCACCGACGTCGACACCCGCATCCTGCAGGTGTTCACCGAGGCCTTCGTCGACGTGGAACGTGAGTTCCAGCAAGTGTTTTCGACGCTGTTCCCCGGCGGTGAGGGCAGACTTCTGCTGACCGACCCCAACGACATGCTGACCACCGGCATCGAGGTCGAGGCGCGCCCACCCGGCAAGAAGATCAAGCGGCTGTCGCTGCTGTCCGGCGGCGAGAAGGCGCTGACCGCGGTCGCCATGCTGGTCGCGATCTTCCGGGCCAGGCCGTCGCCGTTCTACGTCATGGACGAGGTGGAGGCCGCGCTGGACGACGTCAACCTGCGCAGGCTGATCGGGCTGTTCGAGCAGCTGCGGGAGCGTTCGCAGTTGATCGTCATCACCCACCAGAAGCCGACGATGGAGGTCGCCGACGCGCTGTACGGCGTGACGATGCGCGACGACGGCATCACCGCGGTGATCAGCCAGCGCATGCGTGGCCAGGAGTTGGTCACCGCAGGCTGACGCGCCTCGCCGAAATCGACGTTTAGGCGCGAACTACTCGCACTTTTGCGCCGAAACGTGAGTTTCGGCGCAATCAGGGTGCGGGCGTGACGCCACGGCGGCGAAGCGCCGCGAGGTCGGCCGCCCCGCAGCCGTGCAGGCAGATCTGCAGCTCGGCGATGAAGTTCGCGAGCCAATCCAGAACGGCCGCAGTCGATTCGATGGCGGGTGCGAGCAGCGGGCGCGCCACCGCGACGACGTCGGCGCCCATCGCCAGCGCCTTCGCGGCGTCCATGCCGGTGCGGATACCTCCCGAGGCGACCAGCGACACGTCGGGCAGCGTGTGGCGCACCTCCCGAAGGGCCTGGGCGGTCGGGATACCCCACTCGGCCAGCGCCGGATGGCGGATCTCGCCGTAGCGGACGTACTGCTCGACGCGCGCCCATGAGGTGCCGCCTGCTCCCGCGACGTCGACCGCCGCGATCGGGCAGTCGACCAGTTCGGCGGCGGCCGCCGCCCCGATGCCGTGGCCGACCTCCTTGAGCATCACCGGATAGTCGATGGACCTCGCGACGTCGCGAAGCCGATCGATCGAGCCGGAGAAGTCGGTGTCACCCTCGTGCTGCATGGCCTCCTGCAGCGGATTGGTGTGTACCGCAAGGGCATTCGCGCCGACGCGGTCGAGGGCCTCGACCAGTTCTTGCACCAGCTCGTCGGAGAGCTGCGCCAGTCCGATGTTGCCGACAAGCAGCGCATCCGGCGCGACGTCGCGAACCGTGAAGCTCGACGAGGCGACCTCGTCGCCAAGCATGATGCGCTGCGAGCCGAGCATCATCCCGATGCCGAGCTTCTGCGCGGCGGCGGCCAGGTTGCGGTTGATCACACCGGAGAGTTCGGAGCCGCCCGTCATCGCCCCGATCAGCACGGGCGCCTCCAGGCGCACGCCGAGGAAGTCGGTGCGCAGGTCGATGGCGCCCAGATTGGTCTGGGTCAGCGCGTTGTAGGGCAGCGCGACGCGCTCCAGGCCGGTCGTCACGGTCTGGTAGTCCACAGCTTCGGTCAAGCACACGTCGATGTGCTTGGCCTTACGGGACTCCATGCCATTAGGCGCGGGGCGCATCGTCACCGTCTACCCACATTGGGACAATGGCACCGTGTCCGAGGGTTTATGGATCGCAATAGCGGTCATCGCCGTTCTGGTCGTCGCTGCTGTCGTGGTGTTCGGCCTCCTCCGATCCCGCCGCGGCAAGATCAGGCTCGACTCGTCCACCAGCACAGACACTGCCACACCGATCGACCGGTCCGGCGGGTACGCCGCTTCTTCTGGCATCTCGTTCACACAATCGTCAGCATCTGCGACGGCGCCGCCACCCACCGAGGCCCGGCCCGAACGCCTCGACACCAGCGGCCTGCCCGCCGTCGGCGACGACGCCACCATCCCTCGCGACGCGCCCAAGCGGCCCATCGCCGACGTTCGCCTGCCCGAGCCGCCCGCCGCGCCCGAGATCCAAGAGGAAGCCCCCGCTGCGCCCGATATCGGCGCCATCGCACCGACCGAAGGCCGTCTCGAGCGGCTTCGTGGGCGGCTGGCCAAGTCGCAGAACGCGCTCGGCCGCAGCATGCTCGGCCTGCTCGGCGGCGGCGACCTCGACGAAGACTCGTGGGAAGCCGTCGAGGACACCCTGCTGGTCGCCGATCTGGGTTCGGTCGTCACCGACTCGGTGGTGAGCGCGCTGCGCGAACGGCTGGCCAGCGGCCGGGTCCGCACCGAAGCCGATGCCCGCGCTGTGCTGCGCGAGGTGCTGGTCGCCGAACTGCATCCGGAACTGGACCGCTCGGTCAGGGCGCTACCTCACGACGACCACCCGTCGGTGCTGCTGGTCGTCGGGGTCAACGGCACCGGCAAGACCACCACGGTGGGCAAGCTGGCCCGCGTGCTGGTCGCAGACGGGCGCAGGGTGGTGCTCGGCGCCGCCGACACCTTCAGGGCCGCCGCGGCCGACCAGCTGCAAGCCTGGGCCTCTCGCGTCGGCGCGCAGGTGGTGCGTGGCGCCGAGGGTGCCGACCCCGCGTCGGTGGCGTTCGACGCCGTCGACAAGGGCATCGAATCCGGCGCCGACGTCGTCCTCATCGACACCGCGGGGCGGTTGCACACCAAGACCGGGTTGATGGACGAACTCGGCAAGGTCAAGCGCGTGGTGAGCAAGCGCGCCGCGGTCGACGAGGTGCTGCTGGTGCTCGACGCGACCATCGGACAGAACGGGTTGGCGCAGGCGCGGGTGTTCGCCGACGTCGTCGACATCACCGGTGTGGCGCTGACCAAACTCGACGGCACAGCGAAGGGCGGAATCGTGTTCCGCGTGCAACAGGAATTGGGTGTGCCGGTCAAACTCGTCGGCCTCGGCGAAGGCCCCGACGATCTCGCCCCATTCGAGCCCGAAGCCTTCGTCGACGCACTCCTCGGTTAACGAAAGCGCGTCAAAACCGCGCGATGTAACACCGGCGAAACGTAACCGGCCTATCCGTTCACACGAGCGAAACGCGCAGGCGTCTTAGACGAAACAACCACTCAGCATTGTCTTGGACCAGGTCAACGGTCGTAAAAACCTTTGCGGCCCTGCCTTGTCGAAGGAGGAAACAGCGAGTGGATGGATTCCCGACAATGGGTATACCGGACACCGGTGATACCGCGTGGATGCTAGTGAGCTCCGCCACTGGTGCTGCTGATGACCCCGGGTCTGGCGTTCTTTTATGGCGGCATGGTGCGCGCCAAGAGCGTGCTCAACATGATCATGATGAGCGTCAGTGCCATGGGCGTCGTGACGGTGCTCTGGGTGCTCTACGGTTATTCGCTAGCGTTCGGCAACGACGTCGGCAATCTCTTCGGCGATCCGACACAGTTCTTCGGGCTCAAGGGGCTGATCGGCGGCAACGGTGCGGAAGCAGTCGTCGCCGACCCGTCCGCCGGAGTCGAGGCCGCCGACGCCGTCCAAATTCCATTGGTCTTCACCTTCCCGGCGAGCTGGTCTTCGTGGCATTCCAGCTGATGTTCGCGATCATCACCGTCGCGCTGATCTCCGGCGCGGTGGCCGATCGCCTCAAGTTCGGCGGCTGGCTGCTGTTCTCGGGACTGTGGGCGACGTTCGTCTACTTCCCCGATCGCGCACTGGGTGTTCGCGTTCGACGGCGTTCACGGCGGAGACCGGTGGCTGGATTGCCAACAAGCTGGCCGCGATCGACTTCGCCGGTGGCACGGCCGTTCACATCAACGCAGGCGCGGCCGGTCTGGTGCTGGCCATCGTCCTCGGTCGGCGTAAGGGCTGGCCTACGACGCCGATGCGACCGCACAACCTGCCGTTCGTCATGCTCGGTGCCGGTCTGCTGTGGTTCGGCTGGTACGGCTTCAACGCCGGTTCGGCGACCTGCGTCAAACGGCACGGCCGGTTCGACGATGATCTACCACCACCGTCGCAACCGCCGCGGCGATGCTGGCCTGGCTGCTCACGAGAACGAATCCGTGACGGCAAGGCCACCTCGCTGGGTGCGGCCTCAGGCATCGTGGCGGGACTCGTCGCCATCACGCCGTCCTGCGGTTCGGTCAACGTGGTCGGCGCGCTGGTCGATCGGCTTCGTCGCCGGCGATCTGTGCGCACTCGCCGTCGGGCCTGAAGTACAAACTCGGCTACGACGACTCGCTCGACGTCGTCGGTGTGCACCTCGTCGGTGGCCTCATCGGGCACGTTGATGATCGGCTTGGTCGCGGCCCCGAGACGCCTACAACGGTGTCGCAGGCCTGTTCTACGGTGGCGGCTTCGATCAGCTGTGGCGCCAGGCGGTGGGCGCAGGTCGCCGTTTTCGCCTACTGCGCTCATTGCCACGACTATCTTGGCGTTGATCGTGAAGTTCACTGTGGGGCTGCGCCTTAACGAGGAAGATGAATCCACCGGACCTGACGAGGCCGAGCACGCCGAGACGGGCTACGACTTCGCGACGGTCGGAGCTGGTTCGACTCTCGGCCGTCACCCGGGCGTAGAGGGATAAGGGAGAACATGAAGCTGATTACTGCGATCGTTAAGCCGTTCACGCTCGAAGACGTCAAAACCGGCCTCGAGCAGACCGGAATTCTCGGAATGACCGTCAGCGAGGTGCAGGGCTACGGACGGCAGAAGGGCCACACCGAGGTGTACCGCGGCGCGGAGTATTCCGTCGACTTCGTGCCCAAGGTGCGCATCGAGGTGCTTGTCGACGACTCGGCCGTCGACAAGGTGGTGGACGTGATCGTCCAGGCCGCTCGCACCGGCAAGATCGGCGACGGCAAGGTGTGGGTGAGCCCCGTCGACACCGTGGTCCGGGTCCGCACCGGCGAGCGGGGGTCCGACGCCCTTTGATCCGTACGTGACTTGAGACGTCGTCTCCCGGCCTTGCACCGTGAGCGTTAACAGGCAAAGGGCCGGGGGAGGATTCGAAATGGCAAAGCAGAAACGAGATTCCGCCGCCGGCGCTCCCCTAGCAAGCTGTGGGCCCACCTCAACGGGGGCTCCGGCGGCGGTGTCGTCAAAGGCCGCGACCGACCTGACCGCGGCGTGCGAGAAGCTGCTCACCGGTTCCCATCACCTTGATGCCGCGGCGCTACGCGACGCATTGCTCGACCTGCACGATTTCTGGCTGTCGACGAAGGCCGCCGAGATCGGAGTCACCGAAACCAGCGGCTTCGCGATCGTCGCTACCGGGGGCCTCGGCCGCCGGGAGCTGCTGCCGTACTCCGATCTCGACCTGATGCTGCTGCACGACAACCTGCCCAAGAAGCTCGTCAGCGAGGTCGCCGAGAACCTGTGGTACCCGTTGTGGGACGCCAATATTCGGCTCGACCACAGCGTTCGCACCGTTGCCGAGGCGATGAAGGTGGCCGCAGAGGATATCTCGGCGGGTCTCGCGATGCTGGAGGTGCGCCACATCGCAGGCGATGCCGACCTGTCGTCGCTGTTGGTCGGCGGTGCGCGTCGCCAGTGGCGCACCGGAATCGCCTCGCGCTTCGACGAACTCGTGCAACACACCCAGCAGCGGTGGCAACGCAGCGGCCAGATCGCCCATCGGGCCGAGCCGGACCTGAAGACCGGCCGCGGCGGTCTGCGCGACGTGCAGCTGCTGAACGCGCTGGCGATCGCCCAACTGGCCGACGTCTACCCCAGCCGGTCACTGGTTTCGCCGACCGAAACACTGGGCGAGGCGCACCTGGCCCTGCTCAACGTCCGCACCGAGCTGCACCGGGTGTCAGGTCGCGGTCGGGAGCTGTTGCTGGCCCAGCACGCCGACGAGATCGGCGCCGCGCTGCGCATCGGCGACCGCTTCGATCTGGCGCGCACGCTCTCCGACGCCGCCCGTACGGTCAGCTTCTACGTCGACGCCGGGCTGCGCACCGCGGCTAATGCGCTGCCGCGCCGCGGGTTCGCCGCGTTCCGGCGGCCCGTGCGCCGACCGCTGGACGAAGGCGTCATCGAATTCGGCGGCGAGGTCATCCTCGCCCGCGACGCCCGTCCGGAGCGCGACCCCGGACTCATCCTTCGGGTGGCCGCCGCCTCGGCCACCACCGGCCTGCCGATGGCGTCGTCCACCCTGGCCCGGCTCGGCGAAGCCGCGCCCGAACTGCGCACACCGTGGCCGCCGCAGGCCCTCAAGGACCTGCTGGTGATGCTTGCCGCCGGACCGACGGCGGTGTCCACCATCGAGGCCCTCGACCGCACCGGGCTGTGGGGCAGGCTCTTCCCCGAATGGGGAGCCGTGCGCGACCTGCCGCCGCGCGATGTCGTGCACATCTGGACCGTCGACCGCCATCTCGTCGAAACCGTCTCGCGGGCAAGCGCATTCACCACCCGGGTGTCCCGGCCGGACCTGCTGTTGCTTGGCGCGCTGTGCCACGACATCGGTAAGGGCAGGGGTGGGGACCACAGCGTCATCGGGGCCGAACTCGCCACGCAGATCGGCACCCGGCTCGGGCTGTGGCCCTCGGACATCGAAGTGGTGTCCAAGGTGGTGCGGCACCATCTCCTCCTGCCGCACACGGCGACCCGCCGCGATCTGCAGGACGCGAAGACCATCGAGTCGGTGGTCGACGCGCTTGAGGGCGACACCGTCCTGCTGGAACTGCTGCACGTGCTGGCCGAGGCTGACTCGTTGGCCACCGGTCCTGGCGTATGGGGTGACTGGAAGTCGTCGCTGATCGGAGACCTGGTGCGGCGCTGCAGGCTGGTCATGGCCGGTGAACAGCTGCCCCAGCCCGATCCCATTGACCCGCGCTATCTTTCGTTGGCATCGACGGTGGGCGTGCACGTCGAGATGACGCCGGGGGACAGCCCGCACATCTACCACGTGACGATGATCGCGCCTGACCGGCGCGGGCTGCTGTCGAAGGCGGCCGGTGTGCTGGCGCTGAACTCGCTTCGGGTGCATTCGGCGTCGGTCAACGGGCACGAGGGCTCGGCGATCAACACATTCGTCGTCTCACCGCATTTCGGCTCGCCGCCCGCCGTCGAGCTGCTGCGGCAGCAGCTCATCCTCGCCTTGGACGGCGAACTCGACGTGATGGCATCGCTGGACCGCCGCGACAGGGACGCCGCGCAGCACGGCACGACACGGGCGGGCGAAGTGCTCGCCGGGGTGCCCATCAACCACGCCGCCGCGCCGCCGAGGATCCTGTGGTCAGAGGGTGCGGAGCCCGGTGAGCTGGTGGTGCAGATCCGGTCCATGGACCGGGCAGGCTTGCTGGCGCGGCTGACGGCGGTGTTCGAGCGCGACGGGGTTGACATCGCATGGGCGAAGGTCACCACGTTGGGCTCGTCGGTCGTCGACCTGTTCGGCATCACGGCCGTCGGAGACGGCAGTTCAGCGGAGGCCCCCGCTCAGCTTTCCAGCCCCGTCCGCGACGAGCTGGAGCACGACCTCTACGCGGTGCTGCCCACCCCGCCGCCCGCAAAGCCGGTCGAAGAAGCCAGCTAGGCTGGCTCTCGTGTTTGAATCCCTTTCCGACCGGTTGACCGGAGTCCTGTCGGGGCTGCGCGGCAAGGGTCGGCTGACTGACGCCGACATCGACGCGACCACCCGCGAGATCCGGCTGGCGCTGCTGGAAGCCGACGTCTCGCTGCCCGTGGTGCGCGAGTTCGTGGCGCGCATAAAGGAACGCGCCCGGGGCGCTGAGGTGTCGGCCGCGCTGAACCCGGCCCAGCAGGTCGTCAAGATCGTCAACGAGGAGCTCATCGGCATCCTCGGCGGCGAGACGCGGCAGCTGGCCTTCGCCAAGACGCCGCCGACCGTGGTGATGCTCGCGGGCCTGCAGGGCTCCGGCAAGACCACCTTGGCCGGCAAGCTCGCCAAATGGCTTCGCGGACAAGGCCATACGCCGCTGCTCGTGGCCGCGGACCTCCAGCGGCCCGGCGCGGTGAACCAGCTGCAGGTCGTCGGTGGCCAGGCGGGGGTAGAGGTCTTCGCGCCGCACCCCGGCGTTTCGGCCGAAGGGGCCGCCGACGCCGCCCCCGGTGATCCGGTCAAGGTGGCGTCCGACGGCCTCGCCGAGGCCAAGGCCAAACATTTCGACGTGGTCATCGTCGACACCGCAGGCCGGCTCGGCATCGATGACGAGCTGATGGCGCAGGCCGCCTCGATCCGCGAGGCCGTCGATCCCGACGAGGTGCTGTTCGTCGTCGACGCGATGATCGGCCAGGACGCCGTCACCACGGCGGAGGCGTTCCGTGAGGGCGTCGGATTCACCGGCGTCGTGCTGACCAAGCTGGACGGCGACGCCCGCGGCGGCGCGGCGCTGTCGGTGCGCGAGGTCATCGGCGTGCCGATCCTGTTCGCATCCGCCGGCGAGAAGCTCGATGACTTCGACATCTTCCACCCCGACCGGATGGCCGGCCGCATTCTGGGCATGGGCGACGTGCTGACCCTGATCGAGCAGGCCGAGCAGCACTTCGACGCCCAGAAGGCCGAGGAGGCCGCCGCCAAGATCGGCTCGGGTGAGCTGACGCTCGAAGACTTCCTCGAGCAGATGATGGCCATCCGCAAGATGGGCCCGATCGGCAACCTGCTCGGCATGCTGCCCGGCGCGGGGCAGATGAAGGACGCGCTGGCCGCCGTCGACGACAGCCAGCTTGACCGGGTGCAGGCCATCATCCGCGGCATGACACCGCAGGAGCGCGCCGAGCCGAAGATCATCAACGCGTCGCGACGGCTGCGCATCGCCAACGGCTCCGGCGTGACCGTCTCGGAGGTCAATCAGCTCGTCGACCGGTTCTTCGAGGCCCGCAAGATGATGTCGCAGATGGCTGGCCAGATGGGAATGCCGTTCGGCCGCAAGGGTTCTCCGCGCAAAAACGCCAAGAACAAGAAGAAGGGCAAGAAGGGCGGACGGGGGCCGACGCCACCGAAGGTCCGCAGCCCGTTCGGCGCACCCGGGGGCGTGCCGGAGGGCTTCCCCGATCTGTCCAACATGCCCAAGGGTCTCGACGAGCTTCCGCCGGGCCTGGCCGATATCGACCTGTCGAAGCTGAAGTTCCCCAAGAACTGATGCGACTCCACGTCCGCGGCCGGGCATTGCCCGATGAGCAGCCCGTGGACTGGTGGATCGTCGACGGCCGACTGAGCGCCGAGCCGGTCGCCGACGCGCAGACCGTCTTCGACGGCGGTTGGATCGTGCCCGGTCTGGTCGACGCGCACTGCCACGTCGGTCTCGGCGAGCACGGTCCGGTAGACAACCTCGACGAGTGCATCGAGCAGGCCGAAACCGAACGCGGGGTCGGCGCACTGCTGCTGCGCGACTGCGGATCGCCGATCGACACCCGCGCCCTCGACGACCGCGACGACCTGCCCCGCATCATCCGCCACGGCCGCCATCTGGCCAGAACCGAAGCGCTACCAGCGCGGCGTCGCGATCGAGCTGGACGACGAGTCGCAGTTGCCCGACGCGGTCGCCGAGCAGGCGCGATGGGGCGACGGCTGGGTCAAGCTGGTCGGCGACTGGATCGACAGGGAAGTCGGCGACCTGGCGCCGCTGTGGTCCGACGACGTGCTCACGGCCGCGATGGAGGCGGCGCACGCCGAAGGTGCCCGCGTCACCGCCCATGTGTTCAGCGAGGACGCGTTGCCGGGCCTGATCAAGGCGGGCATCGACTGCATCGAGCACGGCACCGGCCTCACGGACGACACCGTCGCGCTGATGGTCGAGCACGGCACCGCGTTGGTGCCGACGCTGATCAACATCGAGAACTTTCCCGGTATCGCCGACGGCGCCGCCAAGTACCCGGCCTACGCGAGCCACATGCGGGACCTTTACCAGCGGAGCGGTCCGCGCTTCGCCGCTGCGCGCGAAGCGGGCGTGCCGATATTCGCGGGCACCGATGCGGGCAGCATGATCGCGCACGGCCGCATCGGCAATGAGGTCGACGCGCTGAAGCGGATCGGGATGACACCGACCGAGGCACTGGGCGCGGCGAGCTGGACCGCCCGCGACTGGCTGGGCAGGCCGTCACTCGAGCACGGGGCGTCCGCGGACCTCGTCTGTTACGCCGCGGACCCTCGAACGGGCGCGGCTGTCATCAATCAACCCGACCTGGTCGTGCTGCGCGGCCGTGCCTACTAAGGCCTGGCTGCGACGGACCGCGGGCTCGCTCGCGGCCGTCCTCGCGACGGCGGTCTTCGCGCCGCAGGCGGTTGCCGACCCAAATGCGTTGTGGACCATCGTGAACGGCCAGTGCGTGCCCGATCAGCGGAACAACGATGACCCCGCCCCGTGCGCGCTGGTCGACCTCGACGGCGGCGAACCGCGCGGCTATGCGGTGCTCAAGGACCTGGTCGGCGCGACCCAGTTCCTGCTGATCCCCACCGAGCGCGTCGCGGGGATCGAAAGCCCGCAGATCCTGGCCGCCGACGCGCCGAACTATTTCGCCGACGCGTGGCGCGCGCGGTCCTTCGTCGAACAGCGCGCGGGCCGCGTTCTGCCCCGCGACTGGCTCAGCCTGGCCATCAACTCCGCTGATGCGCGCTCCCAGAACCAGCTGCACATTCACATCGATTGCGTTCGGGCCGACGTGCGTCAGGCGCTGACTGCGCACGCCGACCGACATCGGGTCGACATGGCAGCCGTTTCCCGTCGCGTTGGCAGGCCAGCGTTATCGCGCCCTGGCGTTGCAAGGTTCGGATTTGAACGCGGACAACCCATTTCAGCTGTTGTCCGACGGCTTGCCGCCTGGCGACACCATGGGTGCGCAGACATTGGTGGTGGTCGGAAACACCGGCGTCGACGGCAGGCCCGGGTTCGTCCTGCTCGCCGGGCGCGATGACGCCGCACGCCCCGGCAGCGGCCACGGGGAGGACCTTCAGGACCATGCGGCCTGCCCGCCGCCCGCCGAGGTGATGGGCAAGTAGGTCGCTACGGCTGCGCGAAGCTTGCCCTTCCGGCTGGCGGCGCCCAACCGTAGCCTTTTGCTTATGGGCAACCGCACCATTGATGTGGCCGAGCATGAGTCAGAGCGCGGCGTCATCGCCACGGTCACGCTTGACAACCCGGATAAGCGCAACGCGCTCGCGCTCGACGTGATGATCGAGCTCACGCATGCACTGCAAGAGATCGCCGACGGCGAATCGATCGGCGTCGTGGTGGCCGCCAACGGTCCCGTGTTCTCGGCTGGCCACAACTTCGGCGACATGCTCGACGTCTCGCGTTCGGAGGCGAAGCACGTCTTCGAGGTGTGCACCGAGATGATGACCACGATTCAGGAGCTCCCGCAGGTCGTGATCGCGAGGGTGCACGCGCTCGCAACGGCCGCAGGCTGTCAGTTGGTCGCATCGTGCGACCTCGCCGTTGCTGCCGAATCAGCCGGCTTCGCGCTGCCCGGCGGCAAGGGCGGGCTGTTCTGTCATACGCCGCTCGTGGCGGTAGCTCGCCAGATCGGGCGCAAGCGGGCTCTTGAGATGGCAATGACAGGCGACGTGGTGCCGGCCGCGATTGCCGCTGAATGGGGTCTGATCAACCGCGCCGTGCCGGACGATCAGCTCGACGCCGAGGTGGCCGACCTGATGGCGCGCGCGACGCGTGGGAGCGCTATGTCGAAGGCGAAGGGCAAGCGGGCGTTCTACGCCCAGATCGATCTCGATCAGGCCGCTGCCTACGCCTATGCGATCGAAATGATGGCGTCCGGCGTGACTACCCGCGATGGCCAGGAGGGTATCCGCAGCTTTCTCGAGAAGCGCCGGCCGCAGTTCACAGAGCGAGGACGAGGACGCCCCGCCGATCGATGACCTGGGTGCTGCGCGGCCGAGCGTACTAGGGCTGCGCGAAGCCCCAGTCGAACAGGCCGATGGCCTGGCCGTACAGATCGCCCTGGCCGTACATCTCCACCACGATCAGCCTGCGATTGCCCCGCGCCGCGGCGGCGACGAAGGTGTTGCGGGCCAGGTTCGTGAAGCCGGTCTTGCCCGCGATCGTGCCGGGGTAACGGGTCAGCAGCTCGTTTTGGGCCGCGAGCGTCTTGCCGGGGAACGGCGCCGACCGCGCCTGGAAGATCTGGGCGATCAACGGATAGGTCAGGGCCGCGCGGTAAATGACCGCGAGGTCGTGCGGCGTCGTTATCGACTCCCAGCCCGGCCCGTCGAGGCCCGAGGGTGACCCCGCCTTCGTGGTTCTGGCGCCAAGCGCGGCCGCCTTGCGGTTCATCGCGGCGACCGCAACACCCTGCCCGCCGAGCATGTCGGCCAACATGTTGGCCGCGTCGTTTCCCGACACCATCAACAGACGCCGACAGCAGTTGTTGGGTGGTGTAGGCCTGACCGGGTTCCAAACCCACACAAGAACATTCGACCTCGGTGTGGGACTGGTTGGCGCGTGCGAAGTTGTCGGGCCGCAGGTTGTCCAGCACCACCATCGCGAGCAGCGGCTTGATCGTGCTGGCGGGCGCGTGCTGCCCGTACGGGTCGTGCGAGGCCAGAATGCGTCCGGAGTCGAGGTCGGCCAGCAGCCACGCCTGTGCGGGACCGTCGGGGAGTGCGACCGCGCCTGCCGGCTGGACGCCGGGCTCAGCGGTTGCCGTCGGTGCGGCCACCGCGAAGCTCACGAACGCGAGCGCGGTTACCAACGCAGCCAACATCTTTCGCACGGGCGCCGAGCGTATCCTGTGCGATCGCTGATTTCGGCCGCGCAGAGATCTCGGATCCGTTGCGGATCAACAACTTTTGATGATGCCGCGCCCTACAGCGACGAGACGCTCATCTGACGGTCCTGGGCGAAACCCCAGTCGAACAGGCCCATGGCCTGGTCCCAGTACGTCGGGCCGCCCTCCTTGATGAGCCCGTACATCATGGCGACCACCAGGCGGCGTCCGTCGCGGTCGGCGGCCGCGACGAACGTCTTCCTCGCCGCGTCGGTGAACCCGGTCTTGCCGCCGAGGGTGCCCGGGTAGCGGTGCAGCAGTTCGTCGTCGTTCACGATCGGCCTGTCTCCGGTCGTCCGTCGGGAACGTCGCCGCAGGCTGCGCAATGGTCTGCGCGAACACCGGATTGGCCATCGCGGCGCGGAAGATCACGGCGAGGTCGCGCGGGGTGGTGGCGCCGGGACCGTCGGGCCCGTCCAGCCCGGAGGGCGTCGACGCGTGTGTGCCCAGCGCGCCGATGGCCGCCGCCTTGGCGTTCATCTTGGCCACGGCGGTGTCGTAGCCGCCGATCATGTCGGCCAGCGCGTTGGCCGCGTCATTGCCCGACATCAGCAGGATCGCGTCGAGAAGCTGGCGTGCGCTGTAGGTGCGGCCTGGCTCGATCCCCGCGCAGCTGCACTCGACGTGGGTGTCGGCCTCGGTGCCGACGACCGTCGCGTCCAGGTTGGTCACCTCGTCGAGCGCGGTGAGCACCAGCAGGGTCTTGATCGTGCTCGCAGGCGGGTGGGGGACGTTCATCTCACGTTCTGCCAGCACCTGACCGGTGTCCATGTCCGCGACGATCCACGCGGGCGCAGGCCCGTCGGGGGGAGCCACATTGCCAATGGGCTGGATGTTCGGCTCCGCGTCGGCCAACGGCACGACGGACAGTAAAACCAAGCTCAGGCACGCGGCGATGACAGTGAAAAACCTCCCCATGGGTCCAGCAGCTTAGCCCTGATCTCTGGTTGGCAGCGCTCCGGTGTTCAATCGACGGATGCTGAGCCTCGAAGAGATCTCCGACCGCCTGGAACTCCAACACCTGCTGATCAGCTACTCCGAGGCCATCGATCGCCGCGAGTTCGACGAACTGGACGCGCTCTTCACCGAAGACGCCTACATCGACTACCGCGACACCGGGGGCATCGAGGGCCAGTACCCGCAGATCAAGGTGTGGCTGGCCGAGACGCTGCCCGCGTTCTTCGAGCGAAACGCCCACATGCTGGGGCTGCCCGCGATCAAGCTGGCCGGCGACACCGCCACCGCCCGCACGTTCTGCTTCAACCCGATGGTGCTCAAGGGCGAGAAACCCAAGGTCATGCAGGTCGGGGTCTGGTACGACGACGAGTTCGTCCGCACCGCCGACGGCTGGCGGTTCTCTCGCCGCGTCGAGATCAAGTGCTACGACAAGATCCTGTGAGCCGGCCGGGGCGCGATTTCTCCCGGTAGCGGCTGTTCTGGCACAATGGGCGGCTGTCTGCCGCGGGACTACGGCCCCGCGATGGTCACACACGTAAGGCAAAACCGGATCCGGGCACTCGGCCCGCGATCGCTGAATTGCAGCGTGGCAATCTCACAGGAGAATTCGCTTCAACCATGGCTGTAAAGATCAAACTCTCCCGGTTCGGCAAGATTCGCAATCCCCAGTACCGCATCGCCGTCGCCGACGCGCGCACCCGCCGCGACGGGCGGTCCATCGAGGTCATCGGCCGCTACCACCCGAAGGAAGACCCCAGCCTCATCGAGATCGACTCCGAGCGCGCACAGTACTGGCTCGGCGTCGGCGCACAGCCCACCGAACCGGTGCTGGCCCTGCTGAAGATCACCGGCGACTGGCAGAAGTTCAAGGGTCTGCCCGGCGCGGAGGGCACGCTGAAGGTCAAGGAGCCCAAGCCGAGCAAGCTGGATCTGTTCAACGCCGCGCTCGCTGAGGCCGACGGCGGCCCGAGCACCGAGGCCACGACGGCCAAGAAGAAGAAGGCACCGGCCAAGAAGGCCGCAAAGGCTGACGCGGCGACCGCCGAAGCCGAGGCCGCTCCGGTCAAGGACGAGTCCGAGCCTGCCGCAGAAGGCGCCGACGCCGCTCCCGCCGCCGCTCCCGCCGAGCAGGCCGACGAATCGTGAGCTCGGTGGTCGTCGACGCCGTCGAGCACCTGGTCCGCGGCATCGTGGACAACCCCGACGATGTCCGGGTCGACATGGTGACGTCCCGCCGTGGCCGCACCGTGGAGGTGCACGTGAACCCCGAGGACCTCGGCAAGGTCATCGGCCGTGGCGGCCGGACCGCGACTGCGCTGCGCACGCTGGTCGCCGGCATCGGCGGCCGTGGCATCCGCGTCGACGTGGTGGACACCGACCAGTAGCCGACCAATGGACCTGGTAGTCGGGCGGGTCGTCAGGGCACACGGCATCACCGGTGAGCTCGTCGTCGAGGTCCGCACCGATGACCCCGACACGCGCTTCGCGCCGGGCGCACGATTGCGGGCCCGGCCGAAGAACGGGCCGGAGCGGACGTACGTCATCGACTCCGCGCGCGAGCACAGCGGTCGACTGCTGGTGCGGCTGGACGGCGTGGCCGACCGAAACGCCGCGGACGCGTTGCGGGGCAACATCTTTCTCGTTGACACCGAAGACCTGCCACCCATCGACGATCCCGACGAGTTCTACGACCACCAGCTCGAGGGGCTGCGGGTGGTGACGACGGACGGGCGCCTGGTCGGCAATATCAGCGAGGTTCTGCACACCGGCGCGGGCGAGTTGTTGTCGGTGACGTCGGAGGCGGGTGCCGAAATACTGGTGCCGTTCGTCAGCGCGATCGTCACCGAGGTGTCGCTGGAGAACCAGACCGTCGAGATCGACCCGCCCGAGGGTCTGCTGGAGCTGGACTGAGCCGTGCGTATCGACGTGGTGACGATCTTCCCCGACTACCTTGACCCGCTGCGACAGTCGTTGCCCGGCAAGGCGATTGAGGCAGGCATCGTCGACCTACGGGTACACGACCTGCGCCGGTGGACACACGACGTGCACCGCTCTGTCGACGACTCGCCGTATGGCGGCGGTCCGGGAATGGTGATGAAGGCACCGGTGTGGGGGGGCGCACTCGACGAAATGTGCTCGCAAGAAACGCTTCTCGTAGTCCCGACGCCCGCGGGCGAGTTGTTCACCCAGGCGACGGCGCAACGCTGGTGCGGAGAGTCGCACCTGGTGTTCGCCTGCGGCCGCTACGAAGGCATCGATCAGCGTGTGATGGACGACGCCGCGCAGCGGATGCGCGTCGAAGAGGTGTCGATCGGCGACTACGTGCTGCCCGGCGGCGAGTCGGCGGCACTGGTGATGATCGAGGCTGTCCTACGTCTGCTTCCCGACGTGTTGGGCAATCCCGCTTCGCACCAAGACGATTCGCACTCCGACGGCCTGCTCGAGGGCCCCAGTTACACCCGGCCGCCGAGCTGGCGCGGCCTGGACGTGCCGGACGTGCTGCTGTCGGGCGACCACGCGAAGGTGGCGGCGTGGCGGCGGGAACAGGCGCTGAATCGCACCAGGGAACGCCGCCCCGACCTCATCGGTGACGACTAGATCTTCCCGCCGGGGAACATCGTCTTGACCGCCTGCGTGATGGTGGTGCGGGCCGCCGCGTCGTCGTCGGGTTCCAGTGAGCTGATCGCCATCACGTAGCGGCGGTCGGGTCCGATCACGCCGGTGGACACGTGCAGTTGATTGGCGCCGCTCCAGCAGCAGAACCAGCCCTGCTTGACCGCGACGGGCTCGGCGTACAGCCCCTCGGGGATGCCGAAGCGTTGCGGGTAACCATCGTTACCGGTCGGCGTTGACTGCGCGAGATTGCTCATGATGACGTTGGCCTGTTCGGGCGGCAGCCCGCCGCTGCCGTTCAGCAGCATGTCGTAATAGCGGACCAGATCGCGTGCGGTGCTCGTCGTGACGTCCCAGTGCCCGTTGTAGGGCGCAGTCGTGCCCGTCAACCCGTACCGCGCCACGACGCGGGTGATCACAGCGTTTCCGCCGCTGCGGTTCCAGAAGTTCTGGGCCGCGCTGTCGTCGGATGACCGCAGCATGACCTCGAGTGACTTCCGATCGGCAGGAGAGAGCGTCGTCTGGCCCTTGGATTCCTGCAGCAGCAGATCGTCGGCGATGAACAACTTCACCACCGAGGCGATGGGGAACGTCGAGTTGTCCCCGTTGGTGACGGTCTGGCCGGTGTTGCGGTCCAGCACGACGGTTTCAATGTGGGCTCCGGACTTCGCCGCGTCGGCCGTGGCCTGGCGGGTGCGCACGTCCAAGCCGTCGAACGCGGCCGGCGGCTGGTCCGGTGGGGCTTCCGGCGGCGGGGCCGCATTGTTCTGCGGCGCGACGATCGTCACCTGCGGGGTGTCCGATTCCGCAGGCGGCGTGCCGTAAACCCGTGCCTCACAACCGGAAACGACCAGCGCAGCGATCATGATGGCTGCGGCCGCCGTCGCCCGACTCGACGGACGCCCACGCATAAACTCTCCTCCAAAACCACGAATCAGACCCTGAGCCGGGGAAGCGGGGCCTGGTCACCTGCGCCCGCCGGCGGTCCCAGCCTAATACGAGTCGGGCTAGATTCGCCCGCCCGGGAACATCGTCTTGACGGCCTGGGTGATGGTGGCGCGTGCCGCGTCCGCGCCGGCGGGCTGGTCCGATGCGATCGCCATGACGTAGCGGTGGTTCGCCCCGATGATGCCGGTGGACAGGTGCATCCAGTCGCTGCCGATGCAGCACATCCAGCCCTGTTTGACGGCGACGGGCTCGGCGTAGAGACCCTCGGGGATGCCGAAACGCTGCGGGTACACGCCGCCCGGCATCATTCCGTCGATCCCGGTCGGAGAGGATTGGGCCAGGTTGTCGACGATCATGTCGGCCTTGTCCATGGGCAGGCCGCCCGCGCCTGACAGCATCATGTCGTAGTAACGCACCAGGTCCGCGGCGGTGCTGATGGTGTTGAACCACCTGCCGTTGCCCGGCGGCCTTGTGCCGCCGAGGCCGTAGCGGGCCGCCACCCGGGTGACGATCGCGCTGCCACCGCCGCGATTCCAGAAGACCTCTGCGGCGCTGTCGTCGGAGGAGCGCAGCATCGACTCGAACATCTTCTTGTCGTCCGGCGAGAGCGGCGGGCCACGCAGCAGCATGTCGTCGGCGATGAACAGCTTCACCACCGACGCGATGGCGGTGCCCCTGCCGTTGCCGTTCGTCACCCGCTGACCGGTCGAGCGGTCGAGCACGACGGTGGTGATGTCGGCACCCTTGGCGGCGGCCTCCGCCGTGGCTTGCTTGGTGCGATTCTCGAGGCCGTTGAACGCCGAAGCGGGCTCGTCGGGCGGAGCTTCTGGAAGGGGCGCCAGCGGGCCCTGCGGCGCGACGACGGTCAGCTGCGGGGCATCGGGGTCCACGGCCGGCGGCGTGCCATAGGACCGGGCCTCGCAACCCGTCATGGCCAGCACCACTGCGGTCACCGCGACCAGCCTGGATGGCCGCCGACGCATACGTCTCCTCCAGAAATCTCGCTGCCGGGAACGGGCGCAGCCGACCGCCGCCCGCCCGTACCGTGGAGCCTAACCGGTCGGCAGCCCTCGTGCGATTTCACTGCATGGGCCCCATCTGGCACAATTGACCAGTTGTCTGTGCCAGACGTGGGGACGGCAGGCCCGTCCGTCACAGGATGCACCAGACACGCCCGAATCCATCGGCGCGGCGACGCGTAACCACCGCCGGTCCGCCGACGCGAACAGCAAGAACAGGAAGAGTCACCGATGAACACGCTGGACTTCGTCGATCAGTCGTCGTTGCGCGACGACATTCCGGACTTCAGCGCCGGGGACACCGTCAATGTGCACGTCAAGGTCATCGAGGGCGCCAAGGAGCGCATCCAGGTGTTCAAGGGCGTCGTGCTGCGTCGTCAGGGCGGCGGCATCCGCGAGACCTTCACCGTCCGCAAGGAAAGCTACGGCGTCGGTGTCGAGCGGACGTTCCCCGTGCACTCGCCGAACATCGACCACATCGACGTCGTGACCCGTGGTGACGTGCGTCGCGCCAAGCTCTACTACCTGCGCGAACTCCGCGGCAAGAAGGCGAAGATCAAGGAAAAGCGCTGACGTCGCACGCGCGACCCGTCGCCGTCGCTTGCGCGTCGTCCGACTCGTCGTGGATACGCTGATCCCGTGAGCGGAACCACGAACTCCCCAGACTCCTCATCCGAGCGCACGCTCGACGAAGACGCCGCGACCGACGAGCAGGCCGACGAGGCCGCCGACAAATCGAAGCGCAGGCGCGGCGCGCTCCGTGAGGCCGTCATTCTCGTGGTGATCGCGGTCGGGCTGTACTACATGATGCTGACGTTCATCGCCCGCCCGTACCTCATCCCGTCGGAGTCGATGGAGCCCACACTGCACGGCTGCGCAGGCTGCGTCGGCGACCGCATCATGGTCGACAAGCTGACCTATCGGTTCTCCAAGCCCGAGCCGGGCGATGTGGTCGTGTTCAAAGGCCCGCCGAACTGGAACGCCGGGTACAAGTCGATCCGCTCCGACAACCCCGCGGTGCGGTGGGTGCAGAATGCCCTCTCCTTCGTCGGCTTCGTCCCGCCGGATGAGAACGACCTGGTGAAGAGGGTGATCGCAACGGGCGGACAGACCGTCGAGTGCCGCCAGAGCACCGGCCTGACCGTCGACGGTAAGCCGCTGAACGAGCCCTACCTCGACCTTCAGACGATGAACGTGCCCGATCCCGACAAGTACCGCTGTTTCGGCTTCGAGTTCGGGCCGGTGAAGGTGCCGGACGACCGGGTGTGGGTGATGGGGGACAACCGGACGCACTCGGCCGATTCGCGGGTGCATTGCGCCGACAACGCGGCCGATTTCCAGAGCGGAATCAAGTGCACAGGGGATCCGAACGCCGGAACCATCCCGCTGGACAACATCATCGGAAAGGCGCGGTTCATCGCCTGGCCGCCATCGCGGTGGGGTGGGGTTAGCTCGGTGGATCCGCAGACCCAATAGGTTGGCCTTGCGATGAGCGTCCTGCGCGAAGAGAAGAAGGCTTAGTTGCCGGCGACCTGGCCGCCCCGAACGGTGATCCGCAAGTCCTCTGGGCTGCGCACGCTGGAGTCGGCGCTGTACCGCTCCGGGTTGGGACCGGTGGCCGGGGTGGACGAGGTCGGCCGCGGCGCCTGCGCCGGACCGCTCGTCGTCGCCGCCTGCGTGCTCGGCCCGAACCGACTGGACAGCCTGGCCGCGCTCGACGACTCCAAGAAGCTCACCGAGAAGGAACGAGAGCGGTTGTTTCCCCTCATCCGGCGGTATGCGCTGGCGTACCACGTGGTGTTCATCCCGTCCGTTGAGGTGGACCGCCGCGGGGTGCATGTGGCCAACATCGAGGGGATGCGCAGGGCGATCGCGGGCCTGTCGCTGCGGCCGGGTTACGTGTTGAGCGACGGTTTCCGGGTGCCTGGGCTGCCTGCGCCGTCGCTGCCGGTGATCGGCGGGGACGCCGCGGCCGCCTGTATCGCCGCCGCGAGCGTGCTGGCCAAGGTCAGCCGCGATCGCCTGATGGTGAAGATGGAGGCCGAACACCCTGGCTACGGGTTCGCCGACCACAAGGGCTACAGCACGCCTGCACACGGCGCCGCGCTGGCCCGGCTGGGCGCGTGCAGCCAGCACCGATACTCGTTCATCAACGTCCGCCGCGTGGCCACACCGACCGGGACCAAGGTGGTGACCGAGCTCGCGGGTGACTGCGTACCGGAGCAGCATGGCGAAGTTGGGTAGGGGAAGATGGTGCTAGACCAAGACAAAGGACTGCTGAAGCGATGAGTGCCGAAGATCTCGAGAAGTACGAAACCGAGATGGAGCTCTCGCTGTACCGCGAATACAAGGACATCGTCGGACAGTTCAGCTACGTGGTGGAAACCGAGCGACGGTTCTATCTGGCAAACAGCGTGGAGCTGGTGCCCCGCAACGCCGACGGTGAGGTGTACTTCGAGCTGCGGCTGGCCGACGCGTGGGTGTGGGACATGTACCGGCCCGCCCGCTTCGTCAAGCAGGTGCGGGTGATCACCTTCAAGGACGTGAACATCGAAGAGGTCGAGAAGCCCGAGCTGCGGCTGCCCGAGTAGGCACTAGCCGGTGGGGGCCTGCAGGTGCTCGCCGAAGAACGCGAAGACCCGCGACCAGGCATCCGCCTCGGCGGCCTCGTTGTAACCGAACCCACCGATCCGGATCAGCGGCTGCGCCGGAAGCTTGTTGGCGAAGCTGTGGCCCGCGCCTGGGTAGGCCTTGATATCGGCAGGGATGTTCTTCTCGTCGACGACCCTTTCCAACTTGGCCGCCGCGCCGATACCGATCGGGTCGCGACGGCCGAAGCTGGCCACGATGGGACACGCACCGTCCAGCGTCTCGCTCAGGTCGCGCGGCAGCGGGGTGCCGTAGAACGGCGCAGAGGCGCCAAACCCTTTGGGGGACATAACCAGTGCGAACTGACCACCCATGCAGAAGCCCGCGATGCCGACCGCGCCGGAGGCCTGCGGCAAGGCGAGCAAGTGGTCGCGGGCGGCGAGGATGTCGTCGAGCGCGCGGCCGCGTTTGGTCAGAAGCTCGCGCATGACACGGGTGACGCAGCGGACCATGCCGCCGCGGGCGAACATGTTCGGCGTGATGGCGATGTATCCCGCCGCCGCGACCTTGCGGGAGATTCGTTCGTTGTCCGGCCCGTAGCCGATCGCGTCGTGGACAAGCACCACACCCGGCCATGGCCCCTTGCCGTCGGGAACGCTCAGCAGCGCGTCGATCGGTCCGCCTGGGGCACTGATCGTGATGGTCTGCACGCGTTCTCGTATGTCTAGCCGCTACGACAACTGAGCGGCGATCTCGTCGAATGCGGCGATGGTCGGAAACAGCATCGTGGCATCCTGCGGCAGCGGCCAGCTCGACAGCTTCGCGGCGACCATGTCGGCCGCCCGGTTGACGTAGATCATCTGGCCGTGAATTCCGAGACACAACAACACGTTGTTGCCCGAACGCGGGAACCAGCACTGGTTTCGGTACATTCCGCCGGGCATGCGGTTGTCGCCGGGGCTCGCGGCGAAGGCGGCTCGGGAGTCGACGCCACCGGCGAAGGTGTCGGCGATCCACGACAGCGACACCACCCGCTCACCCGTCAGCGACGTACCGCCGTTCAGGAACAGCGAACCGAACCTGACCAGATCGGACAGGCACGCGTTGATGCCGCCGTCGAACATCCCGGTGCCCACCGAGTCGATGCCGATGGTGGCGTCAGTCCGCGCACCGAGCTTGGCCCACAACACCTGCGACATCAGCTCCGGCATGCGCAGTTCACTGGCCGCCTCGCAGACCCAGCCGAGCACATCGGTCTCACAGGACCGGTACTCGAACGGCCCGCCGTGCGGCGACTTCTGCTGCAGCGTTGCAAGGAAGTCATACATCGTCGACGGCAGGTCGGGCACGGTGCGCGGCGCCCAGCCGATGGCCTGCTCGATCAATCGCACTTCGGCGACCGGGTCGAGGTAGTCCTCGGAAAACTTGATCCCCGAACGCATATCGAGCAGGTTGCGCACCGTCGCACCCGCGTATCCGGAGTTGGCCAATGCAGGCACGTAATGGGTGAGCTCGGTGTCGGGGTTCACGGTGCCGTTGCTGACGAGCGCACCGACCACCATGCCGATCAGCGACTTGCTCACCGACATCAGCAGGTGCGACGAGTCGGCGTGCATGCCGCCGTAGTAGAACTCGGTGAGCACCTTGCCGTGCTGGGTGACGATCCAGCCGTCGGTGACGGTGGCGGCCATCACGTCGCCGACGGTGGTGCGCTTTCCGTTCGTCCGGTCATACAGCGGGATGTCAGTCAGCTCCGCCGCGTTCGACGGCAGCTCCGCCACGGGTCCGGTGCCGCGGGAGATCGCCGCAGTCGGGAGAAAGTCGGCGATGTGCTGAAACGTCCAGTGCAGTTGGGCCGCGGACTGCCAGTTGTCCAGAGTCACGTCCGACGGCACGCGTCCGGTGTCGCCTCCGAGAGTCACGGAGAAGACCTTAGTGGCCCTCGCTTGCCGGCCCGAAGCTCAGCCCGACTTGACCCCCGCCTTGGTGACCGGCGCTGCGGGTTTGGCGATCGGTGTACCTGCGAATCCGGCGCGGATCGAGTCGATGAGATGGCGGGCGCGAATCGTCAGCGCCGACTTGCCAGTGGTCGAGTCGACCTGCAGCCGGCCCTTCGTGACCAGCACGCCGAGGTCGGCGCCCTTCCACCGGTAATCGCCGGGGGCATAGATCCTCAGGAAGAACACCTCCGCTTCGTTCTGCAGCTGGTGCCAGTCCAGCGCGGGCCGCCGGAACACCAGCTTCCCGCTGCTGTCCAGCGAGTACTGCCCCGTGCTGGGGGTGGCCGTGAGCTGCTGCACGATGTCGTCGGTCTCCTTCATCACCATCTGGCTCCACAGGTCGCCCGACGCCAGCTCTTCCCACCTCTCGTTGATCTCGTCGATGTCCAGATCGAAGTCGACGTTCATGTACTCGAGGATGTGGAAAAGGAACAGCGGCACGTCGGCGTACGCACCCGCGGTGACGTTGGTGATCGACGACGCACCGCTGATGCGCGGGTTGAGCTCGCCGAGGTAGATCTCACCGGTGTCGGTGTCGACGAGCACATCGACTTCGAAGAACCCGCGGTACCCCTCCTTGGCCAGCCGATCGCCCAGTCGTCGGACCAACTGTGTTGCGATGCGCCTGCTTTCGCCGGTCAACACCTCGGGGAACATCTCGTTGCCACACCATCCGCCGCGCGACGGGGTGAGCCGTTTGTATCCGATCAGCTCCGACATGAACGGACCGACCACGGTGCCGCACCGGGTGAGTACGGCCTCGACTGCGACCGGACGGTTGTTGATCCGCCGCATCACCTTGATCTCTTCGCCGACGATGTCGGCGCTGTGCTTCTTCCAGTCGGCCTCCGACGAGATGAAGAAGGTGGTCTTGCCTGAGTCGCCGTAAGGCGTCTGAACGACGAGTTCGTCACCGAGACCGGCCTTTTCGGCCGCCTTCTGCAATCCAGCCCAGTCGTCGACCCGGGTCAGGACATTCGGAACGCTGGGCGCGCCCGCCTCGTTGCCCAGCTGCGTCGTGACGATCTTCGAGTCGAGGTGCTCGCGCAGGCTTGCCGCGGGCAGGATCAGGTCGTAGCCGAGTTCCTTGCAGATGTTCTCGGTCTCGCTGTCGAAGAACACCATCGCGACCTTGGGCCGGATCCCTCGCGGAGTCACCGAGTCGATGTGCGCCCGCACCTCGGGGTGGGTGAGCAGCCAGTTGTTGATCTCCTCCCCGCTTTCGAACTCCTGATACGGCTTGTCGGTCGGCGTGAACACCCGCGGATGGGCGCCGTCCCATGCGTCGTAGTAAGTGATGTAGGTGAAGTTGCGGATCCAGCGGTCCAGGCCCAGCAGGTTGAACGGCGTGGCCCCGAAGAACAGGATCGGCACGTCGTTGGTCCGGAAGAAGTGGCGCACCTCTGAGATGTTCTTCAGATGGCGTCGCGACTGCCCGGAACCCGACGCGAAGGCGGCGTCGGTGCCGACGCTGATCTCCGTCGGCTTGGCCGAAGCTGCCGAAGCCTGCGTAGGTTCGGCCGGTGCGGCCGTCTTCACCGCGACTGCCTTGGTGGCGCGCTTCACGCGTTTGGCCGGGGCCACCTTCTTGGCCGCACTCACCTTCTTGGCCGGGGTCACTTTCTTGGCCGCACTCACCTGCTTGGCCGGGATCGCCTTCTTGGCGGTGGTCTTCGTCGCCCGTCTTGATCGAACTGGTCGGTCACTCATGGTGTGCACCTCGCTGCTCGCCTCGGATAGCTCACAGTAATTCGCAACGACGCCGCGCAGGGGCCATTCAGTTGCGTTGGGCAACCTCGAGTGTGATTTCGCGGTGCGGGACGGTGGCGATGCCGCGCGGTACAGCGCGGGGAGGCTTTCGCCCGCGTTCGCTGCGGGGCACCCTGAGGGTGACATCACGCATCACGGTGCCGATCGTGATGGCAAGCTCATTGTGTGCGAACGCCGCGCCGGGGCATCGTCGGTATCCCCCGCCGAAGGGCACGTATTCGAAGGGCGTCGGGGTGTGCTCCAGAAACCGGTCCGGGTTGAACCGATCGGGGTCGCGCCAGATCGTGGGATTGAAATGCAATGCAGGGACGGCGATTCCGACGATATCGCCGGCCTGCAAATCCAGCCCGATGACGGTCCGCGGCTCGGAAAGCTTGCGGAGCACGATCGGCACGGCCGGGTGCATCCGAAGTGTCTCCGAGATCACCGCCGACAGATACGGCAACTTCGGCATCTCCTCCGGCGCAGGCCCCGACGCCAGTTCGTCGACGATCCGTTCGCGGACGCCGTCTTCGCGGTGAATGTGGTACAGCGCCCACGCCAGGGCGGATGCCGTCGTGTCGTGCCCGGCGACGAGCATGGTGCGAAGCTGCTCCTGCAATTCGACGTCGTCGTCGGCGTCCCGATATGTCTCGGCGAGGAGCTGGCCGAGGATGGTGCCGTCCGCGGCCGCCGAACACCGTCGTCCCGATGTGATCTGTTCGGACAGCATGTCGTTGAACTGCCTTCGCAACCTCAGCAACCGCGCCCACGGTCCTCGTCCGGCGAACTCCCGGCGAAGTCCGGGTAGGAGCATCAGCGGCGCGGTGTTGGTGTTGAGCAACGCGGACACCACCCGCTCGAACGCTTCACCGCCAGGCCCGGACCCGACGCCGAGAACCGTCTGGATGATGATCCGCTTCGTGATCGCCTGCGAGACGTGGTGAAGCGCGATGCGGTCTCCCGGCCGCCAGCCTGCTGAGTCCTTGACCACCGCCTGCGCCATCGTGTGTGCGCGTCCGCGCATCTGGGCACCGCGAAACGCGGGGGAGAGCTGTCGTCGCTGGCGGCGGTGCTGCTCGCCGGAGGTCAGGATCACCGAGGAGGGGCCGACGATCGGCTCGATGGGGTTGGGTGTCGGCGCGCACAGGATCTCGCGGGGCAGCGTCAGAATTTCGCGTGCACCCTCCGATGTCGCGACGAAGTGGACGCGGCCCATGCCAGGGAAGATCACCGAGAACGGGTCGGTGCGGTCGGCATAGCCGCGCATGACTCCGTCCGGATCCAAGCCGGCCCGCACGGACCGCCACCAGTCCTCGCACCAGCGCATGATCGCGCTCGGCCAGCTTGTCTGCACATTTAACTAGAACGACGTCGTGAGGCTTACGGTTCGGGTTAACTAGCTCACAATTACGAACTGAGTATTTGCTGAAAATGCAATCAGTCGAGCCGGAGGCCATTCAGCACGTGGCTCAGTTCGGTCAGCGCCTTGCGGTGGGCCGCCTTCTGGTTATCGGCGCGAGCAACGCTCATCGATGTCTCGCAGAGCGCGCCGTAGAGGAATACGGCAAGGGGGCCTGCCGGCCGTGGGGCGATCCGTCCGGCCTCCACCGCCGCAGCGATGGCGATCTCCATCAGCTCCATCATCGGCGCCTCCATGCGACGGACGCCTTCCCATCCCATCGCGGCCAGCGCGTCGAGGAGCATGATCCGCTGCAGACCCGGTTCCAGACACTCCTCCAGGAAGGCGCGGCAGCAGGCGCCGAAGGCATCCCAGGGGTCGCGCTTGGAAGCGTAGACGGCGGGCATGACGGCGCAGAGCCGCTCGACCTCGCGCACGAACACGGCCTCGAACAGCTGTTGCTTGCCCTGGAAGTGGTGGTAAACGGCACCTTTGGTGACGCGCGCTTTCGCCGCCACCGCGTCGAGCGAGGTCGCGGCGTAGCCGTCTTGTGCGAAGAGCTCGCGCGCGGCGTCGACGAGAGCGGTCGTCGTCGCCTCGGTGCGCTCCGCTTGCGTTCGTTTCGCCTGCTTGGCCGGCATCAACTCACGATAACGGCTGGCGGGCGGCGAATGGCTCCGCCGCAACGCGCTACAGCACGCGGTAGATGCGGTAGTCGATGTGGTCCGGCGACAGCACGTTGTAGCCGACGGCCACGATCTCGTTGAGCCACGCGTAGCGGTCGTCTGCCGTCTCGAACCTCGGTGTCGTGCGGACGTAGGTTTCCCGAAACGGCAGCACTTCCCCGGCAGCGAGCCGATCGAGGCCGTCGGCCGGGACCTTGATGACCCCTCGGGTCTCGTAGTGGATGAGAGCGCCGTCGTGGGTGCGCAGAGTGGCGCGGACGTCGATTCTGCCGACCTGGTCGCTGCCGACAACCAACCAGTCGCCGCCGCCGGGCAGCAACTCGCCGTGCAGCCGTGGCCCGTCGATGACGCCACCATTGGTGATGAATGTCAGCCTCGTGCCCGTCGCCGTGGAAATCAGTTGTGCCGGTTGGAGTTCGACGTGCATATCGAAGAGATGCTCGGCGGGCAGCCGGTCGAACAACGGCAGCTGGTCGGCGGGCGTTCCGCTGTCTGCAACGACGGTCGTCATCGGGTCACCGCTTCCATGGCGGCCTGCATCTGAACGGTGTCGACGAACGTATCCTTGCGCGCGACGAGCCCGTTGGGTGACACGACGACGACGTCGAGGCAGTCGAACCGGATGTCGCCGGATATCAGCGCCCAGTCCAGCACCCAGTGGTCCGGCCCGTAGAGCACGCGGTACGTCTCGAATGAGAAGTCAGGGAACGTGGCGAACAGCTCCGCGAACGTGGCGCGGACGGTATCGCGGCCGACGATCGGTTCGCCGCCGAGATGGGTCCAGAACCGGGTGTCGTCGGTGTGGAGCGCGGCGATCGCGTCCGGATCGCGATCCGCCCATGCGGCGAAATAGCGCTCCGAGATCGCTTTCAGGTCGACGATCGCAGTGGCGGTGGGTGACATGGAAGGCCTCCGATCCAGACATCTAACATACTCGTAGTAGGTAATAACCTACCACGAGTATGCAACATGTCCAGCATGGCAGACTAGGCCCGTGGGATCCGCGCGCCAGTGCTGGCTGACAGATATGGACGGCGTCCTGGTGCACGAAGAGCGTGCCTTGCCAGGAGCCGCCGAGTTCCTGCAACGCCTCGTCGAGAAGAAGCGGCCGTTCCTGGTCCTGACCAACAACTCGATCTTCACTCCGCGCGACCTTTCGGCGCGGCTGGCCCGGTCGGGCCTGTCGGTGCCGGAGTCGGCGATCTGGACGTCGGCGCTGGCGACGGCCGATTTCCTCGGTGGCCAGTTGCCCGGCGGGTCGGCCTACGTCATCGGCGAGGCGGGCCTGACGACCGCGCTGCACGAGGTCGGGTACACGCTGACCGAAGTCGAACCGGACTTCGTCGTGCTCGGCGAAACCCGCACCTACTCGTTCGAGGCGATCACCAAGGCGATCCGGCTCATCCTGGCAGGCTCACGGTTCATCGCGACCAACCCCGACGTCACCGGACCGTCTGCGGAAGGCCCGACGCCCGCAACGGGATCCGTCGCGGCGATGATCACCAAGGCGACGGGGCGCGATCCGTACTTCGTCGGAAAGCCGAACCCGATGATGTTCCGCAGTGCGCTGAACCGCATCGAAGCGCATTCCGAGAACACCTACATGGTGGGCGACCGGATGGATACCGACGTCGTCGCGGGCATCGAGGCGGGGTTGGAGACCATCCTGGTGCTGACCGGGTCGACCACCCGCGAGGAGGTCGAGCACTACCCGTTCCGGCCCAGCCGGATACTGCCGGGCATCGCCGAGGCCATTGAGCTGGTGTGATTCCCGTCGATCCTGGCCGAACAGATCAAGAACGAGATTTTCGACGGCGCGACGCCGTATACGACCTATGTTCGGGGAGTGATCATCGACGGTGACCGCGGGGTCCTGTTGCACGGCAGGGACGACAGCGCCGCCCTGGTCATCGAGGGGTAGCCGATGGCCGAGATCGACCTGATCGGGGTTCCGTTCGACGGTTACGGCCGACCCGGCAACCAGGCGCGGGCGGCGCGCGCGCTGCGCGACGCCGGGCTGCTGGACGCCTTCGAACACCACCATGTCGCCTGCCACGGCGACCTTGACCTTCCGGCAGGAGACACCGCGCGCGGGCCGACGTCCCTGATCAACGAACGCGCACTGATGGCGATGACGCACGCACTCAACGAGCGGGTCGGGTCGGCGGTGGGCGCGGGCAGGCTGCCGATCGTTTACGGCGGCGACTGCTCGACGCTGCTCGGCATCGTGACCGGGCTCCGAGATCACGTCGGCGACGTCGGGCTGGTGTTCATCGACGGCCACGAGGACACCATGCCGCTCGATGTTTCCGAAGACGGCGAAGCGGCCAACACCGAACTCGGGCTGCTGCTGGGGCTGACCGGACGCACGCTGGCGGGCGAGCTCGGCGACCGGCTTCCGGCGTTGCGCCGCGACCGGGTCGTCGTGCTCGGCCCCCGCGACGACGCCTGGCGTCGGCGGTTCAATGTCGGCACGCTCGCCGACAACGGGGTCTGGGTGGCGCCGTTGGCCGAAGTCGCCGACGACCCGGCAGGGTCCGGACGCCGAGCGATCGAGCAGCTCGCCGGGTCGGTCGACCGGTGGTGGCTGCACATCGACCTGGACGTCCTTGATCCTGTGGTCTTTCCGGCGCAGGGTCTGCCCGACTTTCCCGACGAGCCAGGCGGCCTCACCTGGGATCAGCTCACCGACATGGTGATGGCGTTGTTCACCACGACCGCGTCGTGCATCGGGGGAAGCATCGCGATCTACGATCCCGACCAGGACCCGGACCGGGGCGGCGCCGCGCATATCGTGGCGTTCATCCGTAACGTAGTGGCCCGCCCCACGATCAGTCGCTGACTCAGGAGACCCGTGGCCGAACCGATCGACGAGTACTTCACCGCCACCATCGCGGCGATGCACTCCTCGACGCGCCGACGCGCCGACGACGACCCGGTGCGGGACGGGTCATCGCTGACGACGCAAGTGTCCTTGGCGCTGTTCGATGTTCAGCTCGGCAGCCGCCATCTCGACCTGGCCGCGCGATGGCTGCGCGCGCAGGGCAGGGGCTACTACACCATCGGATCGTCCGGGCACGAGGGCAACGCCGCCGTCGCGGCAGCGCTGCGGCCCACCGACCCGGCGCTTCTGCACTACCGGTCGGGTGCCTTCTTCCTGGCTCGCGGCGCTCTCGTCGACGGGCGCGAGCCGCTGCGCGATGTGCTGCTCGGCATGGTCGCGGCCACCGAAGAGCCGATATCGGGAGGTCGGCACAAGGTGTTCGGCCGCCACGACCTGAACATCATTCCCCAGACGTCGACCATCGCATCGCATCTGCCGCGCGCAGTCGGTGTCGCGTTCTCCATCGCCCGCGCGCGCAAGCTCGGGGTGGTGTGCGCATGGCCCGACGACGCGGTCACGGTGTGCAGCTTCGGCGACGCGTCGGCGAACCACTCGACAGCGGTGGGTGCGATCAACACAGCTATGCACTCCGCATATCAGGGCGTGCCGATGCCGCTGCTGTTCGTCTGTGAAGACAACGGGATCGGTATCAGCGTCAAGACGCCACGCGGCTGGATCGAGCAGAGCTACCGAGACCGCGTCGGCTTGGCGTATTTCGACGCAGACGGGTGCGATCTGCCCGCGACGTTCGATGCCGCCACCGCGGCCGCCGACTGGGTACGCACCCGTCGGCGGCCCGCGTTCCTGCACCTGCGAACGGTCAGGTTGATGGCGCATGCCGGGTCCGATTACGAAGCCGCGTACCGGCGACCCGACGAGATAGCCGCCGACTACGAACGAGATCCGTTGGTGCGCACCGCGAAACTCCTGGTGACCGAGGGAGTGTTGACGCCATCCGAGGCGATCGACCGCTACGAGGCCAAGCGCGCCGAGGTGATGGAGCTGGCAGAACAGGTGATGGACGCGGCGCAGCTCGACAGCGCACAGGCGGTCATGACGCCGCTGTCGCTCGGCCTCGAGGACGCGATCGACGCCGCGCCCGCCTCCCTGGCCGCATCGGTTCGGTCGAACGACCCCGATGCGCCGATGACCGTCGCGATCGGAATCAACCGTGCGCTCGACGACATCCTTGACCGCTATCCCAACGCCATCGTCTTCGGCGAAGATGTCGCGCGAAAGGGCGGTGTCTACGGGGTCACGCGCGGACTGCACAACCGCAACGGGTCGGCGCGGGTGTTCGACACCTTGCTCGACGAACAGTCCATCCTCGGGCTGGCCCTTGGTGCCGGGGTGTCGGGACTCCTTCCGATACCGGAGATTCAGTACCTCGCCTACCTGCACAACGCCGCGGACCAGATCCGCGGCGAGGCGGCGACGCTGCAGTTCTTCTCGAACCGGCAGTACCGCAACCCGATGGTCGTGCGCGTCGCGGGATACGGCTACCAGAAGGGCTTCGGCGGACACTTCCACAACGACAACTCGATCGCCGCGATCCGGGACATCCCCGGAGTGGTCATCGCCTCGCCCGCGCGCCCCGACGACGCCACGGCGATGTTGCACACCTGCGCCGCCGCGGCCAAGACCTCGGGTGCGGTGTGCATCTTCCTCGAACCCATCGCGCTGTACCACACCCGTGACCTCTACGAGGACGGCGACGAGCAGTGGCTGGCGACCTATCCCGCCGCGGGCGTGCCGGTCGGCAGGGCCCGAACCTACGGCGACGGAACGGATCTGACGATCCTCACCTTCGCCAACGGGCTGCGGATGAGCCTGCGCGTCGCCCGCAGACTCGAGTCCCGCGGCATCGACGCCCGCGTCGTCGACCTGCGCTGGCTGGCGCCGTTTCCGGTCGAGGACATGCTGCGCGAGGCGGGCGTCAGCGGCAAGACGCTCATCGTCGACGAAACGCGGAAAACCGGGGGAGTCGGCGAGGGCATCCTCGCGACCCTGCTCGAACACGGTTACACCGGCGCCGTCGATCGGGTCGCCAGCGCGGACAGCTTCATCCCGCTCGGCGACGCCGCGCTGGAGGTGTTGCTGTCGGAGGAGACGATCGAGGCCGCGGCCATCAAGCTGACCGGTTAGGGCCACAGCGTCTCGGTGAAACTGCAGACAGATCGCAAATATCGGCACTTTCGTGATCTGTGAGCAGTCTCGCGGGGGTCGAGGTGGCGCTTGATAGCTTGAGCCGGTGACTGTTGCCCCGAATGCCGCGCATCCACTGGCCGGCGTCCGGATCGTCGAGATCTCCAGCTTCGTTGCGGTGCCGTTGGCGGGTATGACGCTGGGCCAGCTCGGTGCCGAGGTGGTGCGGGTGGATCCGATCGGCGGCGCCGCCGACTACCACCGCTGGCCCGTCACCGACGACGGAACGAGCATCTACTGGGCCGGCTTGAACAAGGGCAAGCGATCGGTGGCCGCCGACATCCGCTCGCGGGAAGGCCAGGATGTCGTGCAGCGCCTGATCGCCGACAGCGGTGTGCTGATCACGAATGTGGCAGGGCGCGAATGGCATTCCTATGACACCTTGACCCGGTTGCGGCCCGACCTGATCCACGTCGAGGTGTCCGGGCGTGCCGACGGCGGCACCGGCGTGGACTACACGGTCAATGCGGGCCTCGGATTTCCCATGGTGACCGGTCCGGCCGAGCTGACCGCCCCCGTCAACCACGTGCTGCCCGCGTGGGACGTCGCATGCGGTGTCTATGCCGCGCTGTCGGTTGTCACCGCACTGCGGCACCGCGACGCCACTGGGCAGGGCCAGCGAATCTCCATTCCGCTGGAGAACGTCGCACTGGCCACGGCGGGCAACCTCGGCTTCCTCACCGAGGTGATGGTGAACGGCACCAGCCGCGAGCGCATCGGCAACTCGATATATGGCCAATACGGTCAGGAGTTCACCAGCAGCGACGGGGCGTCGTTCATGATCGTGGCGCTCACCAACCGCCACTTCCGCGACCTGACCGAGCTGACCGGGACGGCGAATGCCGTTGCCGCACTTGCCAAGGAACTGGACGCCGACTTCACCGACGAGGGTGAGCGCTACCGGCACCGCGACGCGCTGAGCGGACTGTTCGCCGATTGGTTCTCCGCGCATCCGGCCGCCGACGTCGCCGAGGCACTGTCGGCGTCGTCGGTGCTGTGGGAGCGGTACCGCACGTTCGCCGAAGTGGTCGACGACGCACGAGTGACGGCCAACCCGATGTTCACTTCTCTTGACCAGCCTCGAATCGGTGAGTACCTGGCCCCCGGCCTTCCCGTCGCGATCAACGGCGACTACCCCGCAGCGGTCCCCGCGCCTGCGCTCGGCGACGACACCGCCGACGTGCTCGCCGACTGGCTGGGGCTGAGCAAGGCCGACATCGACCGGCTCACCGATTCGGGCACTGTCGCATGAGCCGACTGCGCAAACTGCTGGAGCTGCAACAGGGTGCCGCCGATGACACGTGGATCGGGCCGGCCAGTGGCCCTGAAGGCAAGCGATCGTTCGGTGGACAGTTCGTCGCGCAGAGCTTGGCCGCGGCATGCCGAACCGTCGGTTCGGACCGGCTGCCCACCAACATGCATCTGCAGTTCCTGCGCGGCGGGCAGGCCGGCGACCCCGTCGAATACACGGTGACGCCGGTGTTCGACGGACGGACCGCCGCCGCCCGTCGCGTCGATTCCCGCCAGGATGGCCGGCTGCTGACGACGTCATCGGTGTCCTTCGCGGTGGACCTGCCGGGACCCGAACACGGCCACTGGGAGCGGCTGCCCGGCGATCCCGACGCGTTGCCGCAGACCGGGCCCTCCGGGCCTGCGCCGTCGATGCCGCTGGACGAACTGGACATCAGGATCACCGACGACACCTCAAGCGGCGAATTCGTGCGGCGGTTCTGGTGGCGGGCAACGGTTCCCATACCCGACGACCCGTTGGTGCACACGCTTGTCGCGGCATACGTGACGGACGTGTACATGATCGATCCTGCGTTGCAGGTGCACGGGTATTCGATGCAGGCGCGCACCCACCGCAGCGGGACGACCGACTCGTCGATCTGGTTCCACCAGCCGGTCCGCGCCAACGAATGGAACCTGCTGGAAACCAGGTCGCCGGCCGCCGCACGCGGGCGCGGTGTGGTGACGGGAAGCTTGGTCCGCACCGACGGCGTCATCGCGGCGACCCTTGTGCAGGAAGGGCTTATCGCAGAGCGGGAATCGAATCCGCAGTAGCCGCACGTTCGCCGTGCTCATGCCTCGGCTCCCAGTCGTCCCCTGCCCTGCGGGCGTGGGCCCACCGGTCCTCGCTCGTACCTCGCTGCGATCCTCACTCGTGGTCGCCTTCGGTGCTCGCGCAATCGCATCCGCGTCGCGGTCAGCACCCGGGTGAGCAGCACGCCGACCGTGACGGATGCGACGACGCCGAGCAGCGGGTGCGCGTCGAACAACGGATACAGCTGAAAGTGCGTCAGGTAGGTGTACAGCGAGGCCTCCGCCACCGTGCCCGCGACGACCGTCAGCCAGGCCGGGCAGCGGATTGCGGGCAGCCAGATCAACAGCAGGAACCCCGCCAGCACCAGCACCTCTCGATGGCTGCTGTCGAAGTAGCCGTGCAGGCTGACGATCAACACGAACGTCACCGCGATCCGCTGCCAGACCGTCGACGACTTGGCCGCGGCCCAACCGACGGCGAAGAACCAGAAGGCCAGGATCGTGAACCAGGCCCCGTGACCGAAGTGCAGGCCCAACAGGTCGTAGCGCAGCGCCAGCCCGACGGCCAGGAAGCCCGCCGCGAACGCGAAGGGGCGACGCCGTTCCAGTCGGTCGGCGACCGGCAGCCAGCACACGACGGTCAGCGCGATCAGAATCCAGACCAGCACCTCGACGAACCACAGCCGCCCCGCCGTCATGCTGTGCTCGGGGCCGAAGAACTTCTCGACGAGGAAGAGATTGGTCCAGTGGTAGTCGTCGGTGATCAGCAACGCGAGCGCAATCCAAGCCAACGACGGCACGACGATCCACGCGATTGTCTTGCGCAGGTGCCGAACCCGATCCGTGCGGGCCACGGGCGTCAAACAGAATCGGCCGAAGTTGTAGCCCGCGATTCCGAGCAAGAGGTGGGCGCCGCCCCACATCTCGTACAGCGTGGCGTGCGATCCGGCGATCAACACGATCGCCGCCGCGCGCAGCGCCACACTGGTCTCCAGCGTCGCGCCAAGCCACGGCCACGACCGGCGCTCCGGCGGTGTCATGCGCTCCAGTTCGCCAAGCGACCGCTGTTGCCAGTCGGCAGGGAGTCGGCCGAGCGCCCGCTCCAGCCGAACCGACATCGCCACATAGGACAGCGAGTTCCCACCGAGGTCGACAAAACTCTGGTCGGTCCGGATCGTCTGCGAATCGATCTGCAGCACATCGGCGAACAGGGCGCGCAAGTCGCCGGGTGATCTCACCGGCTCAGTGGTTCGATGCGCGAGGTCACGGATTAACTGGTAGTCCGGCTTGCCCGACGGCAGCAGCGGCAGCTCGGCGATGGCGATCACCCAAACGGCGGCCGCGGGGAGGCCGGACGCCGCGACGGTAATACGTTGCACGGCAGGGATATCGGCGCCGACCGCGGCAACCACCAGCCGCTCGGCGTCGTCGATGCAGAAGGCTGTCACGCCCTCCTCGCTCAGGGCGGCTTCCACTCGCTGAAGGTCGATACGCAGGCCGTACAGCTTGACGAAGCGGCTGCTGCGTCCGATCACCTCGTAGAGTCCGTCGGGCGTCCGGCGCGCGACGTCACCTGTACGCAGGGTTTCGACGGTCTTGGCCAGTGCCAGATCCGCTGGACCGTGCGCGTAGCCCATCATGACGTTCGGCCCGTGATAGACCAGCTCGCCCACGTTGGGGGCGGACCATCCCTCGTGGGGTTCGAGCGTGAAGGAGCCGCCGGGGACCGGCAGGCCGATCGCGTCAGGGTGAGACTGCGCAAGGTCCGGTGGCAGGTAGGCCATCCTGGCGGTGGCTTCGGTCGCGCCGTACATCACGAACAGCTTCCAGCCCTTGCGTTCCCCGAGTGCGGCGAAGCTGTGTACGCGTTGCGGTGACAGCCGCCCACCGGCCTGGGTGACGTAGCGCAGATCGGGCAGATCGATGCCGTCGAAGCCGATCCGTTCCAGCATTTCGAAGGTGTAGGGCACACCGGCGAACGACGTGCCGCGGTGCCTGCGGAACAGCGTCCAGAACCCCTCGTCGACGACCGAGCGATCGGTGAGGATGAGTCCGGCGCCACGAAGCAGGTGGCTGTGCACCACCGAAAGGCCGTAGCAATACGACATCGGTAGAGTTGTTGCGGCCCTGTCGGTTTGGCGGATATCGAGGTAGTCGGCGATCGCCTTCGCATTGGCGACGAGATTGCAGCGGGACAGCCGAACCAGCTTCGGTGAACCGGTGCTGCCCGACGTCGACATCAGCAGCGCCAGGTCGGCGTGCAGGCGGTGGGCGGTTCCGCTCCTGCGTTCGTGGACTCCGTCGTCGTCGATCACGACGTCGGGGTCATAGGTACGCAACACGGCCGAGTGACATCGCCCGGCCGACGTCGGCAGCACGACGTGATCGCCTGCCAGCGCGCCGAGATAGTGGACCAGCGTGGACAGGTCGTTGCGCGTCTCGAGCAGCGCGAGCCTGCGGGTCGGGCCGAGTTTGACGGCGACGGCGGCGACTCGATCGGCGAGTTCGCGGTAGGTCAGCGACGCGGTTTCGGTCAGCACAGCGACTCGCTCGCCGTAGTCGTGCAGATGGCCGACGAGCCGATTCACCTCAGGACGACCCCGTTACCGATCACCTCGATGCGAACCTTCGCGTCGAGGGACGGCGGGTCGAGGCTGTGCTGACGCACGATGATCGGCGCGATGTCTGCGTCGGGGTCGATCGTCAGCAGCACGTCGTGGCCGAGAAATTCGGTGGCGATGACGGTTCCGACGCTCTCGCGTCCTTCGCTGTCGGAAACCACCGTCGCGACAAGCTGTTCGGGCCGCAGCGCCAGCGTGGCGGGCCCGTCGCCGAGCGAGGTCTGGACGGGTATCCGGCCGAGAGCGCATTCGGCGATGCCCGCGGTGACGGTGCACGGGAGGGCGATGCAGTCGCCGAGGAACTCTGCCGTGAAGCGGTCGTTGGGCCGACGGTAGACGTCCTGGGGAGCGCCGACCTGGGTGAAGCGGCCGTCGCGCATGACCGCGATCTGGTCGGCGATCGACAGCGCCTCCTCCTGGTCGTGCGTCACGAGCAAGGTCGTCACTCCGGCGTCGGCGAGCAACCGGGAGACCGCCTTGCGGGTGGCTGCACGCAGCCCGGTGTCCAGCGAGCTGAACGGCTCGTCGAGCAGCATCAGGTCCGGTTTCCTCGCCAGCGCGCGCGCCAGTGCGACGCGCTGCTGCTGACCACCGGAGAGCTGGTGAGGTCGACGAGACGCGAATGCGGCGTCGAGAGAGACGGTTTCGAGCAGCTCGGCCACCCGATTGCGGACTTCGCGGCTGCGCGCGCCGCCGGACAGCCCGTACGCGATGTTCTGTCCGACGGTGAGGTGCGGGAACAGAGCGCCGTCCTGGGCGACGTAGCCGACGCTGCGCCGGTGGGGCGCAACCGAACGTTGCGGGCCGGCCACCTGGCGGCCCGCGATGGTGATGGTCCCTGCGTCGGGAGTTTCGAACCCGGCGACGAGCCGCAGCAGCGTGGTCTTGCCGCAGCCGGACGCTCCGACGACCGCGGTGGTGCTGCCTGCCGCCACGTCGAGGTCGATGTGGTCCAGCACGATGTGGCCGTTGAAGGACTTGGCCAGTCCGCGGATGTCCAGCATGGTGGTCACAGCGCGGCCACCTTCGTCGACTGCCGGAACAGGATCAGCGTCACAGGAATGGCGAGCACCACCAGTGTAAGCGCGTACGGTGCTGCCGACGCATAGTCCAGCTCGCTGCTGAACGACCAGAACAGCATGGACAACGTCCTGGTGCCGGTGGGTGCGAGCAGCAGAGTCGCGGTCAATTCGGTTGCGACCGCGACGAATACGAGAGACGCAGCGGCCGCGGCGGCGGGCGCGGTGAGTCGGAGCGTGATCCGCAGGAACGTGGCACTCGGCGAACTGCCCAGCGACCGCGAGGCCTCCTCGAGGCTGGGTGGAACCTGGGCCAGACCCGCTCGCACGTTGACCAAGGCTCGGGGCATGAAAAGCAGAACATATGCGAACACGATCAGCGGCACGGACTGGTAGAGCGGGCGGGCGAAGTGAATGGCGACGGTGACCAATGCCAGCGCGGTGACGATGCCGGGAAGCGAGCTGGTGATGTAGTTGGCACCTTCGACCGCACGGGCCAGCGCACCGTTCGACCGAACGGCGACCCAGGCGACCGGGAAAGCCAGCACCGTCGTGATCACAGCGGCGATGGCGGCCAGCGCGACGGTCTGGCCGAGCGCCTTCGCGATCTCGCTGACGTCCCAGACTTCGACACCGCCGATCCACAGCCACCGCAGGATCGTCCATACCGGCACGCCGATCGCCAGTACCGCGAGCACCACGAGCCCCGCTGTCGCTGCAAATGCGTTGCGGCCCAGATGGACCGGTACCGCGGCGCGCGGCGCCCCTGTGCCGATCCTGGCGTACCGCGCCCTGCCGCGGGCGGCCGCCTCCGCGAACAGCAGCACCAAACACAGCAGGACGAGGACACCGGCCAGCATGCTGCCCGCGGCCCCGTCGAAGGTGACCTGGTACTGCTGGAAGATCGCAACGGTGAAGGTGTCGAACCGGACCATGGCGAAGGCACCGTATTCGGCGAGCAGGTGCACGCCGATCAACAGGCCACCGCCGAGGATCGCCAGCCGCAATTGCGGAAGCACCACGCGGAAGAACACACCCGCGGAATCGGATCCGAGCGCGCGCGCGGATTCCTCGACGGCCGGATCGAGCCTGCGCAGTGTCGCCGCAACGGGCAGATACATGAACGGGAAATACGACAGCGTCGTGATCAGCACGCCCGCCCACAACCCGTGCAGTGACGGGATCACCCCCACCCAGGCATAGCTGTTGACGAAGGCCGGAACAGCAAGCGGCGCAACGAACAACGGACGCCAGAACATCCGGCCCGGCAGGTCTGTGCGCTCCACCAGCCAGGCCAGTGCGACCCCGATGACCACACACAGCGGCACGGTGACGACGACCAGCGCGACGGTGTTGACCAGCAGCTCGCCGACCCGTGGCCGGACTACGAGTTCGTAGGCCCGTGCCCACCCGACCGACACCGTTCCCCACACCACGTAACCGAGTGGAATGGCGGTGGCGGCAACCAGAATCGCAACCGTGGCCGAAACCAGCGGGCCGGGACGGGCGGCCGACTCAGACCGCGGAACCGGTGCCGCGGGCTGCGCGATGGGGGGAGCGGGAGCGATCACCTACAACAAGCCCGCCTTCGTCATCAGATCGGTCACCTTCTGCGCGTCCAACGTCGACGGGTCGACCTTGGGCGCCTGCAACGAATCGAGCGGCGGTAGGGCCGAATTCGCGGGAACATCGCTGGCGACCGGGTACTCGAACGAGGTGCCGTTCTCCAGCACCTCCTGTCCCGCCTTGCCGGTGACGAACTTGATGAACTGCTGCGCCTGGTCGGCCTTCTTGCTGGACTTCAGCACGCCGCCCCCCGACAGGCTGACGAAGGCTCCGGGATCGTCGTTCTTGAAGAAGTGCAACGCCGTATTGCCGCTGCCCTCTTTGGTATTCGCCTGGTCGCGGAACCAGTAGTAGTGGTAGATGATTCCGCCGTCGATCTCGCCGGCGTTGACGGCCTTCATGGTGGCGATGTTGTCGTTGTAGATCTTCGCGTTGGCCTTCATGCCTGTCAGCCACTGCGCGGTGGCCGCCTCACCCTCGAGCTGTAGATAGGCCGAGACGATGGCTTGGAAGTCGGCCTTGGCCGGGGCGCCGCCCCAACGGCCCTTCCACGAGGGCTGTTGAAGATCGACCATCGACTTCGGCAGCTGGTCGGGCGCAAGCCTGCTCTTGTTGTAGACGAACACGGTGCTGCGCGCCGCGACGCCCGTCCACTTGCCGGTGGCCGGACGGTACTGCGCGGGTACCTGGTCGAGGGTGTCGGCGTTGAGATCGGCGAACAGGCCTGCCTTCTCCACGGCGGCCATCGCGGGGGAGTTCTCGGTCAGGAAGACGTCGGCGGGCGAGGCGTCGCCCTCGGCGACCAGTTGATTTCCCAGCTCGGTGTCGCCGCCCTGGCGGTAGGTGACCTTGATGCCGGTCTCCTTGGTGAAGGCGTCGATCCATTCCTTGGTCAGCGATTCGTGCTGGGCGTTGTAGATGAGCAGTTCGTCGCCGTCACCCGAATTCGAGCAGGCGGTCATGCCGATGACGGCGGCGACGGTCGACACGAGGGCGGCGATCCGGCTCCAACGAGGTCGCATCCAGGCGGTCCTTCCCGCGCACATCGGCGCTTTTAGCTGAGGGTAACCTAAATGAAGATACCCTTCGACCGCCTTCTACCCGGCCGCCCCCTCGTGATTCCAATCCCACGTAACGACTGTGAATCCGCTGGCCGAGGTCGGGCCAGAGGAGAAGGTCACAGAACCAGCAACTTCTCCACGACCAACGACCACATCAGCGTGTAAGACTCTCCGCATGAAAAGCTCTGCATCTTTGACGCGCCGCGGGGTCGTCGGTGTGGTCATCGCCTTCGCGCTCGGCGGTGTTGCGGCGACGACCATCGCATTGCCGACGGCGAGTGCTGCGCCCTGTACCGCGAGCGGACTTGCCTCAACGGCGAGCGGGGTGATGTCCTCTGCGGGCTCGTACCTGGCCGCTCATCCGGGTGCCGACGATGTGTTGACCAAGGCGGGTTCGCAGCCGACGGACGAGGCCAAAGCCAGCGTCCAGTCGTACTTCATGGCTCACCCGGGTGAGTTTCTGGACTTGAAGGGCATCGCCCAACCGCTGACGGATCTGCGCAACCAGTGCGGTCTGGGGGTCTCCCCGGGTCAGCTGGCCGCGCTTGTCGAGTCGTTCCAGTAGAGGTCTGGCCGGAGCGCGCTACATGCGGCCGTGGCGACTGCGCACGAAGCTGTAGGCGCCGAAGGCGGCGAGTCCGAGCGCGGCCAGGATCAGCAGGATCTTGCCGAACGGCGCTGCGCCAACCGTCTTGATCGCTGCGTCCAGTCCCGTCGATTTCGACGGATCGGATTGCAGCGATGCCATGATCACCAGCACGCCGATCCCGGCCAGTGCCAGGCCTTTGGCGACGTAACCCGTAACGCCGACCGCGATGATGCCGGCGCCGCCGGAGACGCGCAGGTCCTTGAGGAACTTCTTCGATGCTCCCTTATAGGCGTGATAACCGCCGACCGCTACGAATCCGAGCCCCACCGCAATCAGCAGGGCCTTACCCCAGCCCGACTGCATCAGCTGCGCGGACATGCCCGCGTTCTGCTGACCGCTTGACTGGCCGCTGCCCATCGCGAACTTGGCCGCGGAGAAGGCGATGGCGAAGTTGACGATGGCGAGGCCGATGGATTTCGCGCGCTTCCAGGCCGGCGAGTCGTCTCGATGTTGTCCGGAGCGCTCACCGGGCTTGGATCCGACCACCGCCTCGGCGACGCGCCACAGCCCCAACGCCACCAGGCCGACCGCCGCGACCCAGAGCATGAGGGTGCCTCCGGGTTGTTTGGCGAGGGTGCCGAGTGCGCCCGATTGGTCGGCGTTGCCGCCAGACCCGAACGCCAGGCGAAGGATGATGAAGGCGACGAGTAGGTGCAGGACACCGCTGGCCGCGAAGCCGACCCGGGCGGTGTACTCGAATGCCTTGTTATCGGTTGCCTTGTCGACCGCTCCGTGGACAGACGTGTTGCTCATGTCGACCTCCTTCGGGAGGCGGAGTACCGCATTTTGACGCCCGCGAAACCAAAGGGAGTCGTGATTTCGGCGTGGTTACTGTCGCTGAGCGAATGTAATCACGCCGAAATCGCATTTGGGGGAGAGGTGCTGACTGGGTGAGTTTGTCGATTGTTTTCGCCGTGCTGTTCTCGGCGTTACTGCACGCGACGTGGAACTCGTTGGCGCACGCCGTTTCTGACCGGTTGGTCGGCTTTGCGCTCATCGGAGTGGCCGACATGATCGGTGGCGGTCTGATGGTGGTGTTTTCGGGCATGCCTCCCGCAGGGGCGTGGCCGTTCATCGTCGCCTCCGCTTCGCTGCACGTCGTGTACAACCTCCTGTTGCTGGCCAGCTATCAACTGGGCGAGTTCAGCCAGATGTATCCGCTCGCGAGAGGAACCTCGCCGTGGGTGGTCGCACTGGTGTCCGTCGTGGTGCTCGGCCGCGAGCTACCGCTGCACGAACTCGCCGGGGTGCTGGCGGTCTCAGCCGGACTCATCGCGTTGGTCTTCGTCGGCGGGCGCCCGGGTCGCAAGGATCTGCCCGCAATCACTGCGGCCGTGCTCACCGGCTTGGCGATCGCGTCGTACACCGTGATTGACGGCGTCGGGGTGATGGAGGCGCCGCTGTTCGCCTACACAGGGTGGATGTTTCTGCTCCAGGGCCCGCCGATCGCGGTACTCGCAGCGATTCGTCGCGGCCGCAGCCTCCCTGCCGCGGTTCGCGCGTCGGCGGCCGCGGGACTCACGGGTGGTGTCATCTCGATTGCCGCGTACACCATCGTGCTGTGGGCGCAGACCAGCGGCGCGTTGGCGCCCATCGCGGCCCTGCGTGAGACGAGCATCGTGTTCGGCGCGTTGATCGGCGCGGCATTCCTCGGCGAGCAGCTCGGTGCGCGCCGCGCGATGGCCGCGGGTGTGGTGCTGGCGGGTGTGGTGTTGATCAGCCTGCCTTGATCGTCGCGGTGGATGAAGTGTCGACTGTGGATAACCTCGCCCGACCGGTGTCGGGTTGTCCGCCGCGCACTGCAGTGTGTCCGCATGACCACATGGACGCGCGCCGAGATCGGCGCGCTGGGTGAGCAGCTCGCGGTCGAGCACCTGACCTCGCTCGGCCTGACCGTGCTTGACCGCAACTGGCGCTGCCGCTACGGCGAGCTGGACATCATCGCGGTCGACAACGCCACGCGCACCGCGGTGTTCGTCGAAGTGAAGACGCGCACCAGCGACCAGTTCGGAGGAGTGGAGCAGGCGGTCACCCCGGACAAGGTTCGGCGGTTGCGCCGGCTGGCGGGGTTGTGGCTCGCCGGTCAGGACGGCAGCTGGGCCGCGGTGCGCATCGACGTCATCGGGGTCCGCATCGGAAGGCAGCGGGTACCCGAGATCACGCACCTGCGGGCGGTTGGCTGATGGCGCTGGGAAGAGCTTTTTCGGTGGCCGTGCGGGGGCTGGAGGGCGAGATCGTCGAGATCGAGGCCGACATCACCTCGGGCCTGCCCGGCGTACATCTCGTCGGGCTGCCCGACACCGCACTGCAGGAGTCGCGCGACCGTGTCCGAGCCGCAATCACCAACTGCGGCCACAGCTGGCCGATGGCACGGCTGACGCTGGCCCTTTCGCCGGCGACGCTTCCCAAGATGGGCTCCGTCTATGACCTTGCCTTGGCGGCGGCCGTGCTGTCGGCACAAGGCAAGAAGGAATGGGAACGGCTCGAAAAGACCCTGCTGCTCGGCGAGTTGGCGCTCGACGGCCGGGTGCGCCCGGTCAAGGGCGTGCTGCCTGCCGTGCTGACCGCCAAGCGGGAGGGGTGGCCTGCCGTCGTGGTTCCCGTCGACAACCTCCGCGAAGCCAGCCTGGTCGACGGTGTCGAGGTGTTGGGCGCACGAACGTTGGGGCAATTACATGCCTGGTTGTCGGGCAAGGTGCAGTTGGACGAGCGGGTCGAGGCACCAACCTCAGCGCCGGAGTTCGAGGTGGATCTCGCCGATGTCGTCGGGCAGTCCCACGCGAGGTATGCCGTCGAGGTGGCGGCCGCCGGTGCACACCATCTGACGCTGACCGGCCCGCCGGGCGTCGGGAAAACGATGCTCGCGCAACGCCTTCCGGGCCTGCTGCCGGAGTTGTCGCACAGCGAGTCGCTTGAGGTGACCGCCATCCATTCGGTGGCGGGCCTGCTGTCGGGTGACACCCCGCTCATCACCCGACCCCCGTTCGTTGCGCCGCATCACACCTCCAGCGTGGCAGCCCTCGTGGGCGGCGGTTCGGGGATGGCTCGACCGGGCGCTGTCAGCCGGGCACACCGCGGGGTACTTTTTCTCGACGAGTACGCCGAGGTCGGTAACAGCGTGCTGGAGGCAATGCGAACACCGTTGGAGGACGGCGAGATTCGCCTCGCCCGCCGTGATGGCGTGGCCCGGTATCCGGCCCGCTTCCAGCTGGTGCTCGCGGCCAATCCGTGTCCGTGTGCGTCACCCGACCCGCACGACTGCATCTGTACGTCCGCCGAGAAGCGCCGGTATCTGAGCAAGTTGTCGGGCCCACTTCTTGACCGGGTCGACCTCCGCGTGTTCATGCACCGCGAAAAGGCGGGCGCCTTTGCCGCCGAGGCGGGGGAGTCGAGCTCGGCGGTGCGGGACCGGGTGAAGGCGGCGAGAGATGCGGCCGTGGAGCGTTGGCACCAGCACGGCATCCGGACCAACGCCGAGGTCAGCGGTGTTCTTCTGCGTCGCCGATACCGGCTGGAACACGACGCGATGGCACCGTTGAAGACGGCGCTCGACCGCGGTCTGCTCAGCATCCGAGGCGTAGACCGGACCCTGCGTGTCGCATGGACGCTGGCCGACTTGGCCGGGCGGACGTCGCCTGGGGTCGGCGAGGTCACCACCGCACTCAGTTTCCGGCAACCCGACGGTGCGCAATGAGCGACGACACGCAGCTCGCCTTCGCCTACCTGTCCCGGGTGGCTGAACCGCCCTGCCCGGAGCTGACGGCCCTGGTGAAACACATCGGACCAGTCGAGGCCGCTGCGCGCATCAAGTCAGGCAGAGTCGACGAGGGCCTGGCCCGACGCACCGAAGCCCGTCGCGAGATAGATTGCGCGGAAAAGGATCTGGAGGTGCTGGCTCGCCGCGATGGCCGCCTGATCACGGCCGACGACGACGAATGGCCGTTGCTTTCCTTCGTGGCCTTCGCCAACGTGGATCACCGGCAGCGGCCCCAGGCACATCCGCCGTTGGCCCTGTGGGTCGTCGGGTCGGCGCGCATCGACGACATGGCCGAACGCGCCGCCGCCATCGTCGGGACAAGGGCGTGCACCGCGTACGGTCAGCATGTCGCCGCAGACTTGGCCGCGGGCCTCGTCGAGCGGGACGTGACGGTGGTGTCGGGCGGCGCGTACGGAATCGACGGTGCCGCCCACCGCGCTTCGCTCGCCACCGACGGGTTCACCGTCGCGGTGCTCGCGGGCGGCATCGACGTGCCGTACCCGGCAGGCCACGCCGCGCTGCTGCATCGGATCGGGCAGGAGGGCCTGATCGTCAGCGAGTATCCGCCCGGCGTGCGTCCGGCCCGCCATCGTTTCCTGACCCGCAACAGGTTGGTGGCTGCGCTGTCGGGTGCGACGGTCGTCGTCGAGGCGGGCGCCCGCAGCGGAGCCGCCAATACCGCGGCGTGGGCGCGGGCGCTGGGCCGCGGGCTGTGCGCGGTGCCGGGACCGGTCACCTCGTCGGCGTCGGTCGGCTGTCATGCGTTGTTGCGCAGCGACGCCCACCTCGTCACGTGTGCGGCCGATGTCGTCGAGATCATGGGCCGCGTCGGCGAACTTGCGCCCGACGAACCGCGGCCCGACTCGCCGCTCGACGGTCTCGGTGAGGCAGAACAGCGGGTGTACGACGCGTTGCCTGCCCGCGGTCGTCGCACCACCGACCAGATCGCCGTCGCCTCGGGCCTGCCGCCCGCACAGGTGCTGGGGCCGCTGTCGATGCTGGAGGTGCAGGGTTTGGTGATTCGAGAGGAGGGTTATTGGAAGCTCAAAAGGTAGACCGCCGCGGAATAGCCGCCCCTCGTATAATTGTTGAGGCTGGCTAACGAACCGATCATACGTTTGGAGGAACAGTGGCAGGACGTCCCGTGCACACCTTCGAGGTGCTGCGCACCGAGAATCTGACGCCGCACATCGTCCGCGTGGTCCTCGGCGGCAGCGGATTCGACACGTTCACGCCGAACGACTTCACCGACGCCTACGTCAAGATCGTGTTTGTCCGCTGCGGCGTCGATGTCGGCGCACTGCCGCAGCCGCTGACGCTGGACAGCTTCAACGAGTTGCCCGTAGAGCAGCGGCCGACCGTACGGACCTACACGGTGCGCAGCTTCGACGCTGAAAGCCGTGAAATCACAATCGATTTCGTTGTCCACGGCGAGCACGGCGTCGCGGGCCCATGGGCATTGGCCGCGAAGCCGGGACAACCGGCGTACCTGATGGGCCCCAGCGGCGCCTATTCGCCGGATCCAGAGGCGGACTGGCATCTGATGGCGGGCGACGAGGCGGCCCTTCCCGCGATCAGCGCGGCGTTGGAAGCATTGCCCGACAACGCGGTTGGCAAGGTCTTCATCGAGATCGCCGGACCCGAAGACGAGATCCCGCTGAAGGCGCCCGCTGGTGTCGGGGTGAACTGGATCTACCGCGGCGGGCGAGCGGATCTGGTGCCCGAGGACAAGGCGGGCGACCATGCCCCGCTGATCGCGGCGATCAAGGAGGCCAACTGGCTGCCCGGCCAGGTTCAGGTCTTCATCCACGGCGAAGCGCAGGCGGTCATGCACAACCTGCGGCCATACATCCGCAAGGAGCGCGGCGTCGACGCCAAGTGGGCGAACTCGATCTCCGGTTATTGGCGGCGCGGCCGGACCGAGGAGACCTTCCGGCAGTGGAAGCGTGAACTCGCCAAAGCGGAGGAAGGCGCCAACGCCTGACCGCTCGCCTGGCACGCTAGGCACATGGCTTACGGCGACTACCAACTCGAGATCTACCTGCAGGGCTTGTCCGGCATCGTGCCGACACTTCCGATGGCGTACGCGGATTGGGAGGCCAAGGCCGAAGCCGCCATGCCGCCGTCGGTGTGGTCCTACGTCACCGGCGGTGCGGGGGACGAGCGCACGCAACGCGTCAATCGCACCGCGTTCGACAACTGGGGACTGATGCCGCGGATGTTCGTCGGCGCCAAGGAGCGCGATCTGTCGATCGAGCTCTTCGGGTTGAAGCTGCCGTCACCGGTATTCATGGCGCCCATCGGAGTGATCGGGCTGTGCTCCCAGGACGGGCACGGCGACCTGGCCACCGCGCGCGCCGCCGCACGGACGGGCGTTCCGATGGTGATCTCGACGTTGACCGAAGACCCGATGGAGGACATCGCGGCCGAATTCGGTGACACCCCAGGCTTTTTCCAGCTCTACACGCCCACCGACCGCGACCTCGCCGCCAGCCTGGTGCACCGTGCGGAGGCCGCAGGCTACAAGGGCATCATCGTCACGCTCGACACCTGGGTGCCGGGCTGGCGACCCCGCGACCTCTCCACGGCGAACTTCCCGCAACTGCGCGGTAAGTGCCTGAGCAATTACACAAGTGACCCGGTCTTCCGAGCCGGCCTCGACCAACCGCCCGAGGCGAACCCGCAGGCCACCGTGCTGCGCTGGGTCCAGGTCTTCGGAAATCCGCTCACCTGGGCCGACCTGCCGTGGCTGCGGTCGCTGACCAAGCTGCCGTTGCTCGTGAAGGGCATCTGTCACCCCGACGATGCCCGGCGCGCCATCGACGGCGGCGTCGACGGCATCTACTGCAGCAACCATGGCGGCCGCCAGGCGAACGGCGGCATACCCGCAATCGACTGCCTGCCCGCCGTCGTGGAAGCCGCAGGCGGGGTTCCGGTCCTGTTCGACTCCGGCATCCGCAGCGGCGCCGACATCATCAAGGCGCTGGCGCTGGGCGCCACCGCGGTTGGCATCGGCAGGCCCTATGCCTACGGGTTGGCGCTCGGAGGTGTCGACGGCGTGGTCCACGTGCTGCGATCTCTGCTGGCCGAAGCAGACCTGATCATGGCCGTCGACGGATATCTCTCGTTGAAAGATCTCACTCCGGAAACGCTCCGGCGCGTCACCTGAGCGCCCCAACGCCGGTCTGCCACGGTGAGCGAGTGGAGGCCATCCTCGAGGAGTTCGACGAGCATCTCGCGCTCGAGCGCGGTCGCTCAGACCACACCCGCCGGGCATATCTCGGCGACCTGCGGTCGCTGTTCGCGTTCCTCTCACACCGAGGCCCCGATGCTCAGCTGAGCAGCCTGAGCCTGCCCGTGCTGCGGTCCTGGCTCTCGGCTCAGGCCGCCGCCGGTGTTGCCCGCAGCACGCTGGCGCGACGCACATCGGCGGTGAAGACCTTCACCGCTTGGGCGACGCGACGAGGACTGCTGTCCAACGACCCAGCGGCCCGTCTGCAGGTCCCCAAGGCGCGGCGGACGCTACCCGCGGTGTTGCGTCAGGACCAAGCGCTGGATGCCATGGCTGCCGCCAATTCCGGTGCCGAACAAGGCGATCCGATGGCGTTGCGGGACCGGCTGATCGTCGAGATGCTCTACGCCACCGGGGTCCGGGTCAGCGAGCTGTGTGGGCTCGACGTCGACGACATCGACATGTCGCGGCGGCTGCTTCGCGTGCTGGGTAAGGGCAACAAGCAACGCACGGTGCCGTTCGGCGAGCCGGCGCAGACCGCGTTGACGGCGTGGCTGACCGACGGGAGACCGGCGCTGGCCAACGGTGATTCGGGTCCGGCGCTACTGCTCGGTGCCCGCGGCCGCAGGCTCGATCAGCGGCAGGCCCGCACCGTCGTGCACCAGACCGTCGCCGCCGTCGACGGAGCCCCCGACATCGGGCCGCACGGGCTGCGGCACAGCGCTGCCACCCATCTGCTCGAGGGCGGCGCCGACCTGCGCATCGTGCAGGAACTGCTCGGCCACTCGACGCTGGCCACAACGCAGCTCTACACCCACGTGACGGTTGCGCGGCTGCGGGCCGTGCACGACCAGGCTCACCCGCGCGCCTGATTCGGCGATCGTCAAGTGCCGCAGAAGGTTTGATAGCAGCCGCCGAACTCCTCCGGGGCGGGCTCGGCGTAGCGCTCGAATCCTGGCCGATCCTCGTAGGGCGAGGTGATGGCAGCGAGCAGTCGTTCGAGCGGACCGATGTCGTCTGCCGCCGCCGCGGCAAGGGCCTCCTCGACGAGGTGATTGCGCGGGATGTAGACGGGGTTGACGCGATCCATGGCCTCGGCGTCCGGCTGGAGCGCCAGCCAGCGGGCCGCCCAGTCGTCGTCGAATGCCAGTGCCGCATCGCCGCGGGCCGTCGCGCTTAGCCGGCGGAAGACCGACGTGTAGTCGACCTGATCGCGTTCGAGGTGCTCCAGCAGGTCTTCGGCGAGTTTTCCGACGACCTCGTCGTCGACGTCGTCTGATAGGCCGAGCTTCTGCCGCATGCCCGCCGTCCATGCCGCCGTGTACTGACGCGGAAAGTCCTGCAGAGACGCCGTGGCGAGCGCGATTCCGCGATCCTGCTCGTCGGCGATCAGCGGCAGCAGCGCTTCGGCGAAGCGGGCGAGGTTCCAACCGGCGACCGCAGGCTGGTTGCCGTACGCATAACGGCCCCCAGAGTCGATCGAACTGAATACCGTCTTGGGATCGAACGTGTCCATGAATGCACACGGTCCGTAGTCGATGGTTTCGCCCGAGATCGTCATGTTGTCGGTGTTCATCACCCCGTGGATGAACCCGACGAGCATCCATTGGGCGATGAGCTCTGCCTGAACGGCGATGACCGCGTCGAGCAGTGCGAGATACGGATTGTCGGCGTCGGCGGCAGCGGGGTAGTGCCTGGCGACGGCATGGTCGGCGAGGCGGCGCAGCACGTCGAGTTTGCCTGCGGCCGAGACGTATTCGAAACTGCCGACACGCAAGTGACTTGCGGCGACCCTGGCGAGGACGGCGCCGTCGAGCATCGTCTCGCGTTGCACAGGGCGTCCGGTGGCCACGACGGACAGCGAACGCGTGGTCGGGATGCCGAGGGCGTGCATCGCTTCGCTGACGATGTATTCACGCACCATTGGGCCGACGGCAGCCAACCCGTCACCGCCGCGGGCGAACGGCGTGCGCCCCGAACCCTTGAGGTGCAGATCTCGCAGTCGGCCTCGGGTGTCGACGAGCTCGCCGAGCAGCAGAGCGCGCCCGTCGCCGAGGCGGGGGACCCATCCGCCGAACTGATGGCCGGCGTAGCCCTGGGCGACCGGTTCGGCGTCTGCGGGCACCTGGGTCCCCACGACCAGGCCCACCCCGTCGGTGCTGCGCAGCCACGCCGGATCGAGGCCCAGCTCGGTCGCCAGCGGTTCGTTGAGGACGAGCAGATGCGGTGCGGGAGTGGACTCCGCCTGCCAGCGCACCGCGAGTTCGGGCAGCTCGGTGGCGAATCGGTTGCCGAGGACAACAGTGCTTTCGGGCGCAATGCTCATCGTTTCCAGCCTACGGACGGTGAAGTGGCTTGAGCCTGATCGGCGTCGTCGCGACCAGCCCGAGGGGGTCGACGTAGTCGGCGTTGGCGGCCGGGCCCCACATCGCACCCCAGTGCAGGCAGGCCGGGGCCGGGCAGCCCTCGTGCCCGGCGGCCAGCTCACCGAGCGCCGAACCCGAATCCACCAGCTGTCCCGGCCGCACGGAAGCCAAAACCGGCTCGTAGCTGGTCCGCAGACCGCCGGGGTGGGCCACCGACACCACCGGCCGACCGGCGAGCTGCCCGGCGAACACCACCGTCCCCGGCCCTCCGGTGTACACCACCTGGCCTGGCACTCCGGCCAGGTCAACGCCACGATGCCCGCGTTGCCAGTTCGGCGACGGCGCGTCGAATACCCGCAAAACCGCAGGTCGGGGCCGCAGCGGCCAGTTCAGGCGCTCGCCATCGGCCCGCGCAGACGGCGCGCACATGACCGCGAGGAGCATAATCACCGCCGCGAGTCGCATACGCCCAGCTCAGCGTCTCGACGCCCGCTCCGGAAGGCGTCAAGTGCTCACCTGGGGATCAGCCCGGCAGTGTGGACAAAGCACCTGTTGGCACCGTGTAAACTCACATCTGCAATTCGCGTGAGCGGATTGACTTCGCGCGCCTGCACCGCGGCCCCGTTCTTCCAGGGTCGCATCCCCATGCCGGGCGGTCCCGAATCGGAAACTCCGATCGGGTTCGGCATGCAGCAGGCGCCAGGGCCTGGCATCACCCGACGCCGGGCGACAACCGACAACTAAAGGACGTAGCCGACCATGGCTGTCGTAACCATGAAGCAGCTGCTTGACAGCGGCACCCACTTCGGGCATCAGACCCGTCGCTGGAATCCCAAGATGAAGCGGTTCATCTTCACCGACCGCAACGGCATCTACATCATCGACCTGCAGCAGACGCTGACCTACATCGACAAGGCGTACGAGTTCGTCAAGGAGACGGTCGCGCACGGCGGATCGGTCATGTTCGTCGGCACCAAGAAGCAGGCGCAGGAGTCCATCGCCGAGGAGGCCACCCGCGTCGGCATGCCCTACGTGAACCAGCGTTGGCTGGGCGGCATGCTCACCAACTTCTCCACCGTGCACAAGCGCCTCCAGCGCCTCAAAGAGCTGGAGACCATGGAGCAGACCGGTGGCTTCGAGGGTCGCACCAAGAAGGAAATCTTGATGCTGACCCGCGAGAAGAACAAGCTCGAGCGCAGCCTCGGCGGTATCCGCGACATGGTCAAGGTGCCGTCGGCGATCTGGGTCGTCGACACCAACAAGGAGCACCTCGCCGTCGCGGAGGCCCGCAAGCTGAACATCCCGATCATCGCGATCCTGGACACCAACTGCGATCCCGATCTCGTCGACTACCCGATCCCGGGCAACGACGACGCCATCCGCTCGGCTGCGCTGCTCACCAAGGTGGTCGCTTCGGCGGTCGCCGAGGGTCTGCAGGCCCGCGCGGGCGCGGGCGGTAACGGCGACAAGCCGGAGGCCGCGGGCGCAGAACCGCTGGCCGAATGGGAGCAGGAGCTGCTGGCCAGCGCCACCGCGACCGCAAGCCCGACCGCCGAAGGCGCCGAGCCGGGCACGCCCGAGGCCGACGTTCAGACCGAACCGAAGCCCCCGACGACCTCTTAGGAAAGAAAGACATGGCGAACTACACCGCTGCCGACGTCAAGCGACTGCGGGACCTGACCGGTGCAGGCATGCTCGACAGCAAGAACGCGCTCGTCGAGGCCGACGGCGATTTCGACAAGGCGGTCGAGCTGCTGCGCATCAAGGGCGCCAAGGACGTCGGCAAGCGCGCCGAGCGGGCCACCGCCGAGGGCTTGGTGGCCGCCAAGGGCGGCGCGTTGATCGAGCTCAACTCCGAGACCGACTTCGTCGCGAAGAACGCCGAATTCCAGTCGGTCGCGGATGAAATCGTCGCCGCCGCAGCGTCATCCAAGGCGACCGACGTCGACGCGCTGGCGGCTGCCAAGATCGGCGACACCACCGTAGAGCAGACGATCGCGGACCTGTCGGCGAAGATCGGCGAGAAGCTCGAGCTGCGTCGCGCCGCGTACTTCGACGGCACCGTCGAGACGTACCTGCACAAGCGGGCCGCGGATCTGCCGCCCGCCGTCGGCGTGCTCGTCGAGTTCACGGGCGCGGACAAGGGTGCGGCCCACGCGGTCGCGCTGCAGATCGCCGCGCTGAAGGCGAAGTACCTGACGCGTGACGAGGTGCCCGAGGACGTCGTCGCCAACGAACGGCGCATCGCCGAGGAGACGGCCATCCAGGAGGGCAAGCCCGAGCAGGCGCTGCCCAAGATCGTCGAGGGCCGCCTCAACGGCTTCTTCAAGGACATCGTGCTGCTCGACCAGCCGTCGGTGTCCGACAACAAGAAGACGGTCAAGGCGCTGCTCGACGAGGCAGGCGTGACCGTCACCCGGTTCGTGCGCTTCGAGGTCGGTCAGGCCTGACAGCCAGGCGGTACGAGTTGGTACCGTCACTGGATGACCCGAACGCATGCCTTCGGCGACGACGCCCTCGGCGAACATGACGCAGTCGGCCTCGTCGACTCCCTGCGCGCAGGCAGGGTGTCGGCGGCCGAACTCGTCGAGGCAGCCATCGCCCGGACAGAGGCGGTCAACCCGACGCTGAACGGTCTCGCTTACGAGGCGTTCGACCGCGCGCGTCTACGAGCGGCCGCGGCACATCCCTATGGCGGCCATTTCGACGGTGTCCCCTCGTTCATCAAGGACAACGTCGCCGTCGCAGGTATGCCGACGATGCAGGGGACCGACGCGTGGGACCCGCGGACGATGTCCTCCGACGGCGCCTTGGCGCGGGTCTTTCTGTCCACGGGTCTGATACCGCTCGGTAAGACGCAGATGTCGGAGTTCGGTTTCAGCGCGTCGGCCGAGCATCCGAGGATCGGCCCGGTGCGCAATCCCTGGAACACCGACCACAGCGCAGGTGCGTCCTCATCGGGTTCGGCAGCGTTGGTCGCCGCGGGTGTCGTGCCCATCGCGCACGCCAATGACGGCGGCGGATCGATTCGGATCCCGGCGGCGTGCAACGGCCTCGTCGGGCTGAAGCCCACAAGGGGCCGGCTGCCGCTCGACAAGGAAGCCGCCCAGATGCCGCTGCACCTCGTCGCCAACGGGGTGCTGACGCGGTCCGTTCGCGACACCGCGGCCTTCCTGCGCGAGGCCGAGAAGGCGTACCGCAACCCGAAGCTGCCGCCCATCGGGGACGTCACCCATGCGGGCAAGCAGCGCCTCCGTGTCGCTGTGTGCACGCAATCCGTTGCGCGAGAAGCCAGCCCGGAAGTCCGGGAGCTGACGCTGAAGTCGGCGGCACTCCTGGAGGAGCTCGGCCACAAGGTCACCGAGATCGACAACCCCGTTCCGGCCCGGTTCAAGGACGACTTCCTGCTGTATTGGCAGTTCCTTGCCTTCGCCATCGTGCGGGGCGGGCGACGGATGTTCGGGCCGAGCTTCGACCGAACCAAACTGGACAATCTGACGCTGGGTCTGCACAACAACGCGTCGAGGAATCTGCACAAGCTGCCGTTGGCGATCGCCCGGCTGTCGGCGTCGCGCCGACTCACCGCCCGGCTATCGGCCACCTACGACGTGGTGCTGATGCCGACGCTGGCCGAGGAGACACCGCTATTCGGGCACCTCGATCCAACCGCGCCCTACGAACAGATCATGGGTCGGCTCATCGACTGGGTGGCGTTCACACCGCTGCAGAATGCCACCGGTGACCCGGCGATCTCACTTCCGCTTGCGGAATCCGCGTCGGGATTGCCCGTCGGGATGATGCTGTCCGCGGTGAGGGGCCAGGACGCCAGGCTGCTCGAATTGGCTTACGAGCTCGAAGAGGCGCGGCCGTGGCCGCGCATCAACGCATGACGCGCGACTACACCTTCGCCTGACGCACGACGAAATCCGTTGCCCCTGCGACACAACGCCGTAACCCGAACCCGCCTGAGTTAACAACGCCGACATTCGGCGTGGAAGTCGGTGAAACTTTTCGGGCCGACCATCCTTGCTTGTGGAGACCTCTGCTCCCACCACACTTCGGTCACCGACGATCGCCACCACTTCCGGCAACACGTTCATGTGCCTTGTCCGGTTCGCGCTGGCCAACATCTGCAGGCGGCCCGAGCGGTTCATGCTGTCCGTGCTCGGCATCGCACTCGCCATCGCGTGTGTGACGGTTGTGCGCACCATCTCCGCCAGCTTCGCCATCACCGGCGCCGATTCGGTGACCGATGTCCTTGACGGAGCGCAACTGTGGGCCGTTCCCGCCGCAGGCGTGACATTCAACGCCGACGCGCAGGCGTTGGTCGCGAACGGTCCGGCCCCCGCCTTCGCGGCGCCGCAGGGGTGGACGGTCACGCGCACACTGTCGGGCCTCACCGAGATCAACGGCCGTTCGGTCTCGCTTCGCGGAAACGACGAAACACCCGGCGGACAAGCGGTATTGGGTACTCCGCTCGCCGAACGGCTCAGCCTGAGCACGGGCGACCGCGTCGTGGTCGGGGGCCGCAGCCTGGTCGTCGACGTGTCCGGCAGCGGTCAGTCGATCACGGTGGCGTCGTCGCTGGCGCAGACCGTCGTCGGCAGCAACGGCTGGTGGTTGATCTCCGCGCCGCCCGGCGACGACAAACGCCGCGATCTCGGCCAGATCTTCGGCGGCTCGGTCGGTCTCCAGTCGACGCCGGATCCGTCGGTCATGCCGGACCCCGCAGGACGCGGGCTGATCTACGACACAGTAGGCGGATCCGGCCCGCTGACATTCGAGCAGAGTTTCTCTGCACTGTTCTCTGGCAAGGTCACCAGCTCCACGCTCGGCCTCATCTCGATCATCGGGTTGGGCCTGGGCTTCGTCATCGCGGTGTCGTCGTTTCTTGCCGCGGTGCAGGAGCGACGACGTGAGTTCGGCATCATGTCGAGCATCGGCCTGGCCGACGAAGTCCTGTACTTCTTCCTCGTCGAGTCGGCGATCGTCTTTGTCGCCGCCTATGTGGTCGGCGTCATCGGTGCGGGTATCGCTGTGGCACTCGTGATTCCGGGGATTGCGACAGCAACGGCCTGGCTTCAGGCTGCTGGCATGGTCGCGGCTTTCCTGCCGGCCATGGCGATCGTCGGGGCGCTCGTTCCCGTGCACCGGCTGCTTCAACAACGACCCGTCGACCTCCTGGGAGACCGCTAGATGATCCGTAAAGGTCTGTCCTACGGCTGGTTGTCCGCGCGACGCCGGATAACCGAGATGGTGCTGCCCGTCGTCACCACCGCCACGGGGGCGTTCCTCGTGGTGATCGTGTTCGGTATGTCCGACGGGATTCGCGCGCAATCGGTATCGCTGGGGCACGCTGAGGAGATCGGCCGCGCCGTCGTGCTGATCGCGGTCACCGTGCTCCTGGTCGGCGTGGTGGAGGTCGCGGTCATTACGACCAGAACCGTCGCCCATCGGACCCGCGAACTCGGCGTGCTCAGTGCCAACGGCGTGCCACGCAAGCCCGTCATCGCCGCGTTGCTCGTCGAACCCGTCATCGCCTCGGTGCTAGGGGCTTTCGCGGGAGCGGCGTTGGCCGTCATCACCGGGATCGTGTTCGCGATGACCGGGATGGTGGCGACGGGAGTGTCGACGGCCGGTTTGATGCTCGGTGTCGCGATCGCCCTCGGAGTCAGCGTCGTCGCGGCCGCCCTCACAAGCATCGTGCCCACCTGGAACGCGGCGTCGCGGCCACCAATCCGGTCCCTGACAGCGGGAGGCTGAAATTACCGCCATCGAAGATAGAACAGACACCACGGGTCTTCCCCTGGTCGCCGACGAGCCGACGCCCGTCATCGAGATATCGAATGTGTGGAAGCTGCACAAGCTCGGCGACGAGGTGGTCAAGGCGCTCGTAGCCGCCGACTTGACTGTGATGCCAGGTGAATTCGTCTGCCTGATGGGCCCGAGCGGCAGCGGCAAGTCAACGCTGCTGAACATGATTGGTGGCCTCGACCGGCCAACCAAGGGCACTATCAAGCTCGGTGGCCGCGACACCTCGGCCCTGACCGAGAGCCAGTTCGCCGCGCTGCGCCACGACACCATCGGCTTCATCTTCCAGAGCTACAACCTGATTCCCTTTCTCTCGGCCGTGGAGAACGTCGAGCTGCCGCTGATGTTCGAGCCGTACGACCGGAAATCGTTGCGGAAGAGAGCGTTGGAGCTTCTCGAACTCGTCGGACTCGGTCACCGGGTAGACCATCAGCCGACCAAGATGTCCGGTGGCGAACAACAACGGACGGCGATAGCACGTTCCCTCATCAGCAGCCCGACGCTCGTTCTCGCCGACGAGCCCACGGCCAACCTCGACCACCGCACGGGGGAGACGGTGGTGCGCATGCTGCGCGACCTGTGTTCCACACTCGGCGTCACGGTCGTCGCCAGCACCCATGACCCCACGGTGGCCGACGAAGCGAGCCGTGTCGTCCGGATGAAAGACGGACAAATCGTCAACTGATCCATCGGCTTTGGGAGAAATATGACACAAGAGCTCGAGGCGACGCCGCCCTCGTCCGCCGACCGCGACAAACTCATGACCACAGAGTTGGTCCCCGAGCAGATCCTGCCCAGGGTGATGAGCACGTTCGGCCTTACCGCCGCCTACGTCTTCATCATCTGCTGGATCACCGGCTCGTCGGTGATGGCCACCGGCGGATGGACCGCAATTCCCATGTGGGTGCTCGGCATCCTCACGTTCTTGGTGCCCGCAGGCATGGCTGTGGTCGAACTCGGAAACCTGTGGCCCGGTCAGGGCGGTGTGTATATCTGGGCCACCAGGACGATGGGGGAGACCTGGGGCTTCATCGGCGGCTATCTGTCGTGGGTGCCGGTGATTCTCAATGCCGCGTCCTCGCCCGCAGTGGTGCTGTCGTTCCTCCTGCTGGCCTTTCATGCCGAGCTGGGTGTAATGACGAGCGTCATCCTGCAATTGGTGATCCTGTGGACGGTGGTCGGGCTGGCACTGGCGAAACTGGCCGCCAACCAACGGATCATGAACGTGGTCTTCGTCATCTTCGGGATGCTCGCCCTGACTATTTTCATCGCCGGCCTGTTGTTCGCGGTGAAGAACGGCTCGGCGACGCCGTTCAGCTGGTCGGAAGCGACTATCCCGAACTTCGCGGTGTCGGGCTTCCTTTACGGCACTGTGCTCCTGTACCTGCTCGGCGTCGAGACCCCGTACAACATGGGTGCGGAGTTCCTCTCGGTGCGCAAGAGCGGCCCGCGGATGATCCTTTGGGGCTCAACGGCTCTGGTAGTGATCTACCTGCTGACGACGCTCGGCACCATGATGGCGTTGCCCACCGACGAGATCGACGCCGTGACGGGCGTCATCGGCATGTTGGACGTCGCCGGTTTCCCCGGTTTGATGGAGATCTGCGCCATCGTGTTGGCGTTGATCATCATCGTGGCGTTGATGACCTATCAGGTGGCGTACTCCCGGCTGATCTTCGTCTCGGGACTGGAACGCCACCTGCCCAGGATCTTCACCCACTTGAACCCTCGTACTCGTAACCCGGTGTCCGCCATCTTGATCCAGGGCGTGATCTCGTCTCTGATCCTGATCGGACTGTATTCGCAGAGCAGCCTGGTCAATACGACGATCTTCCTGCAGGGCGGCCTTTCGACCGTGTGGTTGATATCAGGCTTCTTCTTCCTGTTTCCGGTGGTCATCGCCCGGAAGAAGTACGCGGATCGCTATGCCAACGAGACGTTCTGGCGGATCCCGGGCGGCATGGTCGGCGTCTGGATCACCGTCATCGTTGGCACGATCGGCACCATCGGCGGCATTTACTACTCGTTCGCGAAGTCCTGGCTCGCCAGTGCCGGCGTCGGGGATGCCGAGTGGATGATGTGGGTCGGCAGCATCAGCCTCGGCATGGTGGCCCTCGGCGTCGTCGTCTACATCTTCGGGCGCCGCTCAGCGCACAAGGTCAGCCAGGAGGATGCCCTGGCCCATCTGGCCGTTCTCGAGCTGAAGGACGAGATCAAATGACGATGGAAAGCACCGAGCTGCATGAGGGTGAAACGGGCGATCGGATACCGTACCCGCTCGATCCGCTGACCGGTTCGGAGATCGAGTCCGCTGCCGCGATCATCGTGGACTCCGAGTATTCCACTGCGACAACGAAGTTCGTGATGATCCAGCTCGCCGAGCCGGACAAGAACCCTGAGCTCACCTTCGAGAGCCTTACCGACATACCTCGACGGGCATTCGCCACGATGTACGACGCCGCGGCCAAGATGATCTACGAAGCCGTCGTCGATCTGAAGGCACGGGTGATCGACTCGTGGAAGCCGATCCCCGGCAGGTTCCCGTCCTATCTCGTCGAGCACATGATCGGAGTGGAGGAGAAGGTCAGGGAGGATCCGCGTTGGCAGGAGGCCATGCGCAAGCGTGGTGTCACCGACTTCAGCCTCGCGATGATCGACCCCTGGCCCGCAGGGTATTACGGCGCGCAGGACCACTACGACAACTCCCCCCTGATCTGTCGCCCGTTGACGTTCATGCGCGCCGCGCCGTCTGAGCACGGCTATGCACGCCCCGTCGAGGGCCTGATCGTGACGTTCGACCTGGACAAGATGGAGGTCATCGACATCGAGGACCACGGCGTGGTGCCTCTGCCTCCGACGGCGGGCAACTACGCCGAGAAGTTCATGTTCGAACCGGACAACCGGCCTGCGTTCACGCAGTTTCGCGACGACGTCAAGCCGATCGAGATCACCCAGCCCGACGGGCCGAGTTTCACCGTCGACGGCTGGAAGGTGCAGTGGCAGAAGTGGTCCCTGCGTATCGGTTTCAACCCGCGCGAGGGCGTCACGCTGCACGAGGTCACCTACACCGACCGGGGTGAGACGCGGCCGATCCTGTACCGGGCGTCACTCTCGGAGATGGTGGTGCCCTACGGCGACACCGCGGCGACGCACTGGAACAAGAACGTGTTCGACATGGGCGAGGTCGGCATGGGCTTCTCGGCCAACCCGCTGACACTCGGATGCGACTGCCTCGGCGAGATCCACTACTTCGACGGCACGGTCAACGACTCCGACGGCAATGCGGTGACCATTCCCAACGCGATCTGCATGCACGAGGAGGACTTCGGAATCTCCTGGAAGCACACCGACTTTCGCACCGAGGAGGTCGAGGTGCGCCGGTCGCGGCGACTGGTTGTCTCGATGATCTGCACCGTCGGGAACTACGAGTACGGGTTCTTCTGGTACTTCTACAACGACGCGTCGATGGAAGTCGAGGTCAAGCTGTCCGGTGTGCTGACCACCGGCGCCGTCGCCGACGGCGAATCACCGCGCTGGGGCAAGATGGTCGCCCCGAACATCTACGGCCCGAATCATCAGCACTTCTTCAATTTCCGCCTCGACATGAGCATCGACGGAGCGGGAAACAGTGTGTATGAGGTGGATTCGATCCCCGAGCCGGATCCGGCACTGAACCCGCACCGCAACGCGTGGATCACCCAGGACACGCTGGTCGCATCGGAGGCCGAAGGAGCGCGTGACTGGAACTGGTCGACCGGCCGGTACTGGAAGGTGACCAACCCGTCGAAGACGAACGAACTCGGTGCGCCGGTGGCGTACAAGCTGGTGCCGAAGGAAATCGTGCCGGTGATGGTGCAGGAGGGGTCCTACATCTACGACCGGGCCCGCTTCGTCCAGCACAACCTGTGGGTGACCAAGTACGACGCGGCAGAGAGATTCGCGGCGGGCGACTACATGTACCAGTCCGCCGATACGCAGGGCCTGCCCGAGTTCGTCGCCGACGACGCGCCGCTGGAGAACACCGACGTGGTGCTCTGGTACACGCTCGGCGCACACCACGTCGTGCGGCCCGAGGACTGGCCGGTGATGCCTTGCGCGTACACCGGCTTTCACCTCAAGCCGCTGGGCTTCTTCGACGGCAACCCCGCGCTGGACCTGCCGCCGTCACCCCCGAAGGCCTGTCACCACCACTAGAACGGGGTCACTTCATCCGCGCGAGCAGACGCTTACGTTCGCAAACTCCCAGGACAGAGCGGACTTTTGCGTCTGCTCGCCGAGAGAAGTCGCCTCCACTAGAACGGATCGGAGCCGATCGCCAGCAGGATCTGTTTGAACTCCCGGCGTTGCTCACTGGTCAGGTCGGCCATCACCCGGCGTTCGGCCGCCCGCACGCCTGCGTCGGTTCGGTTCAGCAGCGCTCTGCCCTCGCCGGTGAGCTGTGCGGGCAACGACCGTCCCGCCGACACGCTCGCCGGCCTGGTCACCAGGCCGCGTTCCTCGAGCCCGCGCAGCACCATGTTCATCGCCTGGGGCGACACATTGGTGTCGCGCGCCAGCTCGGCGTTCGACCGGTCCGGGTAGCGCGCCAGGATCCGCATGCAGATGTACTGCGGGAAGGCCAATCCCAGCGGTTCCAGCGCGGTGGTGGTCACCTCGGAGCGCAGCGCGTTGTGCGCCCGGTACAGCAGGTAGCCGAGCGGCTGGTCGTCGAGTGCCTCACCCATGTCAACTATCTTGACATATATCAACTTCGTTGATAGACCTGGGGTATGACCACACCAGAGAAGGAAATGTTCGAATCGGCCTACCGCGGTGAGGCTGAGGAGTTCAAGGGTGTCCGCCCCCCGTGGAGCATCGGCGAGTCGCAACCGGAGATCCAGGCGCTCATCGAGGCGGGCAAGATCCACGGCGACGTGCTCGACGCGGGCTGCGGCGAGGCCGCGACGGCCCTGCACCTTGCGGAGCGGGGCTTCACCACCGTCGGCCTCGATTCGGCGGAGACCGCCATCAAGCTGGCCCGTGAAGAGGCCGCGAAGCGCGGGTTGACCAACGCCAGCTTCGACGTCGCCGACATCAGCAACTTCACCGGCTACGACGGCCGGTTCAACACGATCATCGACTCAACTCTCTTCCACTCGATGCCCGTCGAACTGCGCGAGGGCTACCAGCAGTCCATCGTGCGTGCAGCCGCGCCTGGCGCCTCGTACTTCGTCCTGGTATTCGACGCGGCGGGGATGCCGACGGATGGCGGCGCTCATCCCGTCACCGAGGACGAGCTGCGTGACGCGGTGTCCAAGTACTGGGAGGTCGACGAGATCAAGCCGGCCCGCATCCACGCCAACGTGCCGGACGAGTTCGCCGAGTTCTTCAAGGGGTTCGCAGGCGCCGACATCTGCGACGAGCCGACCGGCCGCAAGTCGATCGGTGCCTGGCTGCTCTCGGCACATCTCCGCTGACCCGCCGCCAGCCCACCCCGTAGCGGCTGTGAGGCCGCTATGGGGCAGGATTAGGGGTAGCCGTCCCGGACGAGCTCCGGGATGGCGAACTCATGCGAGGACCCCGAAGGAGTCGGATGGCGGAGCCCCCCACCACCAACGGCGCCGCGGCATCTCCGATCCGGCCCATGTATTCGCGCGTGCTGCTGAAGCTCGGCGGCGAGATGTTCGGCGGCGGGCAGGTGGGTCTCGACCCCGACGTGGTGGCCCTGGTGGCCCGCCAGATCGCCGAGGTGGTCCGTAGCGGCGTCCAGGTCGCGGTCGTCATCGGCGGCGGCAACTTCTTCCGCGGCGCCCAGCTGCAGCAGCGCGGCATGGAGCGCACGCGTTCCGACTACATGGGCATGCTCGGCACGGTGATGAACAGCCTTGCGCTGCAGGACTTCCTGGAGAAGGAAGGCATCGCGACCCGGGTGCAGACCGCCATCACGATGGGCCAGGTCGCCGAGCCCTACATTCCGCTGCGCGCCCAGAGACACCTGGAGAAGGGCCGCGTGGTGATCTTCGGTGCAGGCATGGGCCTGCCGTACTTCTCCACCGACACCACCGCCGCACAACGAGCCCTTGAGATCCGCGCGGAGGTGGTGCTGATGGCCAAGGCCGTCGACGGGGTCTTCACCGCCGACCCTCGGTCCGATCCCGACGCCGAACTGATCACCGCGATCACGCACCGCGAGGTCATCGAACGGGGCCTGGCCGTCGCCGACGCCACCGCGTTCAGCCTGTGCATGGACAACGGCATGCCCATCCTGGTGTTCAACCTTCTCACCGACGGCAATATCGCCCGGGCGGTCGCAGGTGAGAAGATCGGGACACTGGTCACCACCAACTGACCTGAAAGGGAGAAGCCGTGATCGAGGAAACCCTCTTCGACGCAGAGGAGAAGATGGAGAAGGCGGTGTCCGTCGCGCGCGACGACCTGTCGTCCATCCGCACCGGCCGCGCCAATCCCGGCATGTTCTCCCGTCTGTCGATCGACTATTACGGGTCGTCCACCCCGATCACCCAGCTGTCCAGCATCAACGTGCCGGAAGCCCGCCTGGTCGTCATCAAGCCATATGAGCAATCGCAGCTGAAGGCGATCGAGGACGCCATCCGCAACTCCGACCTCGGCGTCAACCCGGGCAACGACGGCAACGTCATCCGGGTCGCGATCCCCCAGCTGACCGAGGAGCGCCGCCGCGACCTCGTCAAACAGGCCAAGGCTAAGGGCGAGGACGCCCGGGTGTCGGTGCGCAACATTCGCCGCAAGGCGATGGAAGAGCTGCATCGCATCAAGAAGGACGGCGAGGCGGGCGAGGACGAGGTCAAACACGCCGAGAAGGAACTCGACAAGACCACGCATACCTACACCAGTCAGATCGACGACCTGGTGAAGCACAAAGAGGGCGAACTGCTGGAGGTCTGATGGCCGAACAGCAAGCAGATCCGGTGGCAGAGACGTCGGAGCCGCCCAAAAAGGCATCCCGGGCCGGGCGCAACCTTCCGGCGGCGATCGGCGTCGGCGTCGTGCTCGGCGCGATGGCGATCGGCGCCCTGCTGTTCTGGCCGATCGGTTGGCTGCCGATCCTGGCGGTCTTCATCCCGATCGCCACCTACGAGGTCATCCGTCGGCTGCGTGAAGCCGGATACGCACTTCCGGTCATTCCGCTGCTGCTGGGCGGGCAGGCCATGATCTGGCTGACGTACTACGGCCCGGCGGGCACGCTGGGTGCCTACGGCGGCACGATCGTCGTCTGCATGGTCTGGCGGCTGGTCGGCCACGGACTCCGCGAGGCGCCGGTCAATTACCTGCGCGACATCTCGGCCACGGTCCTGCTGGCGACCTGGGTGCCGCTGTTCGCGAGCTTCAGTGCGCTGCTGATCTTCCAGGACCACGGCGGCAGCCGGACATTCACCGTCATCGCGACCGTCGTGTTCGCCGACATCGGCGGGTACGTGGCAGGGGTGCTGTTCGGCAAGCACCTGATGGTGCCCACGATCAGCCCGAAGAAGTCGTGGGAAGGACTGGGCGGGTCCCTGCTCTTCGGCGTCACGGCAGCGGTGCTTTCGGTGGCATTCCTGTTGGACCGCCCCGCGTGGGTCGGCGTGCCGCTGGGGTTGATGCTCGTCATCACCGGCGTACTCGGCGACCTCGTCGAATCTCAGGTCAAGCGCGATCTCGGCATCAAGGACATGGGCACGTTGCTTCCCGGCCACGGCGGCATCATGGACCGGATCGACGCGATGCTGCCGTCGGCCGTGGCGGGCTGGATCGTCCTGACGCTGCTGGCCTGATCCGACCGTGGCCGGCCGGTAGCGTGTGCGCGCATGAAGCTGTCGTGCGCCCTTGTCACCAACGTCGACTCCCCGGAACTGATCGCCGAGGCGGAACGCCTTGGCTACCACAGGGCCTGGCTGTACGACTCGCCTGCGATCACGTCCGACGTGTGGATGGCGTTGGGGCTGGCGGCCGAGCGGACGTCGACGATCGGGCTCGGACCCGGGGTGCTCGTGCCGAGCCTGCGCCACCCGATGACCAACGCGGCCGCCATCGCCACGCTCGCCGCGCTCGCGCCGGGCCGGGTGGCGGTGGCCCTCGGGTCGGGGTTCACCGGCCGGTACATCCTCGGGAAGAAGCCGCTGCGATGGGCCGTGGTCGAGGAGTACGTGACCGCGCTGCGGGCGCTGTTGCGCGGCGAGACCGTGGCTTGGGAGGACGCGCCGATCCGCATGCTGCACACGGAGGGATTCGTCGCGAACCGGCCCGTCGATGTCGAAGTGCTCATCGGAGCCGACGGGCCCAAGGGCACCGCGGTCGCCGAACGGGTGGGCGACGGAGTGTTCGCAGCGGGCGTCCCCAATCCGGCGGCAGCGGGCCGGCCCTATTCGTTGCTGCAATTCGGCACCGTTATCGACGACGGCGAAGATCTGCACAGCGAGCGCGTCCTCCAGCGAGCGGGGCACGGCCTGGCGGTGGTGTTCCACGCGCTGTACGAGCGCAACGGCCCCGACGCCGTGCAGGGGTTACCTGGCGGCGCCGAGTGGGTGGCGGCGATCGAAGCAATCCCGGCCGCCGAGCGCCACCTCGTCACCCATGAAGGTCATCTCGTGCGGCTCACCGCCGTCGACGAGGAGGCCGTCGCGCTGGCCGTCGACCTGCTTCCGCAGTTCACGTTCAGCGGCACCGCGGAACAGTTGCGGGCCAGGGCAGCCGAATACGAGGCGGGCGGAGTCACCGAACTCGTCTATCAGCCCGCAGGTCCCGACGTCGCCGGTGAGCTGGCCCGGATGATGGACGCCGTCGGCGTCGCCACCTCCTGACGACGGCGTAGAGAACGGGCTCGCGATGAGCGCTGGCGCGAAGAGCCGACAACGTTAAGCCAACAGGCCACCGCGCCGACGACAAGGCCGACCGCGATGCCGATGTCGGGCCGCTGCCCGAGTATCAGCCAGGAGAGCAGGCCCGCGACCGCGGGGATGACGGCGAACAGCATGGCAACCGCGGCGGCGCCGTAATCGTTAACGGCCCGGACGTACATCGTCATGCACAGGGTCGCGTTCAGCAGCACCACCGCGGCCACCGCAACCGCGGCCTTCCACGGGTTGGTCACGGTCAGCGGCATCAACGCCGCCAGCACGACGACGGGGACGACGCACACCGCGTTCTGCAGCGCTGCGGTCGCCCGGAAGTCCACCCCGCGGCAGAACTTCTGCTGGTAGACACCCCCGGCGGCCACGCTGAACAACGACACGAGCAGCAGAAGGACGACGGCGTCGAAGCCGCCGACCATCACGAGCCGACCCGCGCAGGCCGCCAGCACCGCCAGCACGCCGAATGCCAGCGCGCCGACCCGCATCGGCGTCAGGCTCTCGCCGAGGAAGGTCGCGGCCAGAAGCGCAGTGACCACCGGGTTCATCGAGATGATCACGGCGCCCAGCACGGCGGGGGCGCCGTGCAGCAGCGCGACGTAAAGACAGGTGAACAGGAGGCCCTGGGCGAGTAATCCGCTGATCAAGACGTGCACACGGGTGCGGCCTGTGGGCCATGTCACCTTGGCAACCAATGCCAGGCCCGCGAGGATCGCACCCGCAAGCCCGAATCGGAACACCAGGACCGCCATCGGTGACATCGCCGAAACCGCCAGTGCGCCAATCGGATAGCCGAGCGCATACAGGAACGTCAACGCGAATGCGGTGCGAAACGGCATGGTCGGCAGGGCCACAGCTCCCATGGTTGCCACCAACGCATCAGATCGCCAATCAATTTCCGCCGACTTTGGATGGGATACTGACAAAAGCCCATGTCCACATCCCTGCCCCTGGTCTTCGACCCGCCGCGACGCGCGATGCCGCCGCGCCACTTCGCCGACCTCGACGAGGCCGGCCGAGTCGAGGCCGTCGCGGAGCTCGGGCTGCCGGCTTTTCGCGGCAAGCAGCTGGCCAATCAGTACTACGGCAGGTTCATCGCCGACCCGAACGAGATGACCGACCTGCCCGCGGTGGTGCGGGAGCAGGTCGCCGAGGCGATGTTCCCGAAGCTGCTCGAGGCCGCTGCAGAGATCGAGTGCGACGCGGGGGAGACCCGGAAGATGCTGTGGCGCGCTGTCGACGGCACGACGTTCGAGTCCGTGTTGATGCGCTACCCGCAGCGCAACACCGTGTGCATCTCGTCTCAGGCGGGTTGCGGGATGGCGTGCCCGTTCTGTGCCACCGGTCAGGGCGGATTGAAACGCAACCTGTCGACGGCCGAGATTCTCGAACAGGTCCGTGCGGCCGCTGTCGAACTGCGCGACCGCGACGGGGATGGGATCGCGCGCGCCGCGCGCAGTGGCCGGCTGTCGAACATCGTCTTCATGGGCATGGGTGAGCCTCTTGCCAACTACAACCGCGTTCTGGCGGCGGTTCGACGCATCACGGCGGCGCCGCCGAACGGGTTCGGGATCTCCGCGCGTGCGGTGACGGTGTCGACGGTCGGGCTCGCTCCCGCGATCCGCAAGCTGGCCGACGAGCGGCTCGGCGTCACGCTCGCGTTGTCGTTGCATGCTCCCGACGACGAGCTTCGCGACACGCTGGTCCCGGTGAACAGCCGCTGGAAGGTGTCCGAGGCGTTGGAAGCCGCCCGCTACTACGCCGACGTGACGGGCAGGCGGGTGTCGATCGAATACGCGTTGATCCGTGACATCAACGACCAGCCGTGGCGGGCAGACCTACTCGGCAAGCGCCTGCACGGCGCGCTGGGCCCGCTCGTGCACGTCAACCTCATTCCCCTGAACCCGACGCCGGGAAGCAAGTGGGACGCCAGCCCGAAGGCCGCCGAACGCGAATTCGTCAGGCGGGTCCGCGAGCGTGGCGTGTCGTGCACAGTGCGTGACACGCGTGGCCGCGAAATCGCCGCCGCCTGTGGGCAATTGGCCGCTCAGACCTGAGCGTCGCGCGGAGAGTTGGCCGTCCACACCATTTCCTCGCGCAGATGTCTGCTGCGCCAGCCGTCGGGCGTGCGCACCAGATCGTGGTGGTAGTAGCCGCCGAACATGCTCAGCTCCGCGACTCCCTTGATCTGGGTGGGGTTGTAGAACATGGCGCGCACCCGCGCGGTGTCGCCGTCGATGTCGGACTCGATGTTGGTGATGTAGTGCATGCTCATCGTCACCAACGCCGAGAAGGCCCCGGCGAAGAACTCGACCGCCTCATCGAGTGACCCCGTGATGACCGCGGTCGAGTAGTCGATGTGGCTGTCGTCGGTGAACACCGACCGGTACAGCTGCCAGTCCTTGGTGTCGACGGCTCGCGCGTATCTGTTCAGCAGCGCGGCGATCTCGAGTTCGTCGCTGACCTGGTGGAGGTCCATCAGCCGGTCGGTTTGATGCCGACGGCGTGCCGCAGCTGGGCAAGGAACTGATCATCGTCGTCGCTACGAACGATGTAGTGCGACACCGCGACTCGGATCGCCGTCGCGGCCTTGACGCCGCTGTTGGATCCTGACAGCAGCTTCAGCAGCCGGGCCCGCATGATCGGAATGATCCGCGACAGCTGCGTGATGACGACCTCGGGCTCGATGTCCACGAGTCGCACGCCTGAGTACGAATGCTGGTACTCGACAATGAATCTCAGGGCGGCGTCCAGCTTGTCAGTTCCTCGCAGACCTGCAGTCGCCCTGCCGATTCCGTTGTCGAACATCTCCCGCTCGTACACGCCGAATGCGTCGAGCAGTTCGCTCTTGTCGGCGAACCAGCGGTAGAGCGTCGGACGGGATACGCCTGCCTGAAGCGCCACTTCCGACAGGCTGAGTTTCGTCTGCCCGCTGCGGCCGAGCACCTCCGCGGTCGCGACGAGGATCCGGTGCCGCGTCGAGGTGTCCTCGGCGTTCTCGGATGCGTCCCGTCGAGCGCGTAGCGGTTCGTTCACGTCAGGGCCTCAATCGTTGGTCTCAGTGATGGTAGTGCCTCGATCACAGCGCCTTCTTCAAGAGAGCGACCGTGTCGAGGTCCTCGAGCGCGGCTACGCTTCGCCTCAGTCCCTCCAGCGCAATGTTGTCGGCCTGCATGCCGCCCATGCCGGCGGTGATCAGTGACGCGACATAGGCGTACAACGCGCCTTTGCAGTACCGATCCCACAGCTCGTCGCGATCCAGTTCGGGGCCGCCGGATGCTGCCAGGGCACTGCGGTAGGTGTCCAGCAGCGCGCGCTGGTTTGTTCGACGATCGGCTGTCGTCATGCTCGTGACGAGCGTGTAGGCCAGCTCGCGGCTTGGATGGCCACGGCGGACCGCCTGCCAGTCGAGGAGGCCGGCTTCTCCGTTGCGGAAGTAGACGTTGCCGGGGTGGGCGTCGCCGTGCATGACGGTGTGCGGCGGCTCGTCGATGAGCCGCGCGACCGCGCCGTAGTTCTCGGCGATGAAGCGTCCCTTCTCGACCGGAATATCCGACCGATTCGCCAGCCGACGCAACGACGGCTTCAACACGAGATGGGTGAAAGCCGTGAACTTGTCGGCCGACGCGGTGTACGCCCAGTCGGGTACCCGCTCCCAGAACGTTGCGTGCAGTCGGGCCAGAAGTTCGACGAGCTTGCTCGCCTGCTCGGGGGTGAGCGGATGCAGCGTGTCGGGGAACTCGCAGGCGTCGACCGCGAGATCCTCGAGAACCAGCACGTATCGGCCTGTCACCGGATCGAATGCGGATCCGTACGACTTGGGAACACCCGTCAGCTCCGGCGACAACTCTCGGTAGAAGCGCGTTTCGGTCTCCCCGAGGATTCCGATCTCGCCCAGCAGCCGGGTGGCAGCCGTTTGGGCGGCCATCTTGACGAAGACCGAATCCGGAACCCCGTCGCCGGTGAGGGCCAGCCTCGCTCTCGACGAGGTCCCTGCGTCACCGCCGATCAGGGAGACCGACGTCACGGTGCACGCCATAATCTGTGAAAGTGCGGCTGCGTCGAGATCGTGAATCGTCCGCGGAACGGATCGGAGACGGCCGATCGCTGCGTCGGTCGCGACCCGCTGCATTCCGCGGCCGAGATGGGCGGCCATGCTGAGTGTCGGCGCTACGCGATTGGGCATAAGTGCCACCGAGGCGCCTCCTAGAGTTGGGTGTAGCTTGCGGCAAGCTTTACAAAGTATCGTTGATTTGTAAATGCACTCGAGGAGGGCGGCATTGTGACCGGTCCGTTGGAGGGCATCAAGGTCGTCGAACTCGGCGTATGGGTGGCGGGCCCCGCCGCGGGCGGCATCCTGGCCGACTGGGGTGCCGATGTCGTCAAGATCGAGCCGCAGAGCGGTGACCCGGCACGCATGTTCGGCCGGATGCTCGGCCTCGACGGGGACCAGAGCCCGCCGTTCGAGATGGACAACCGCGGCAAGCGCAGCATCGCGCTCGATGTGTCGACCGACGACGGCCGGTCCACTACGCTCGAATTGATCGGCGCCGCCGACGTTTTCATCACCAACGTCCGCCCCGGCGCGCTGCGGCGCATCGGTCTGGACTTCGAAACGGTGGCCGCTCTCAACCCCCGTTTGGTGTACGGCCTGATCACCGGCTACGGCGAAACGGGCCCCGACGCCGACCGCGCCGCCTACGACGTCGCCGCATACTGGGCGCGCGCGGGACTGGCCCATCTGCTGACCCGTCCGGGTGACACACCGCCGTTTCAGCGGGGCGGCATGGGCGACCACACGGCGGGCATGACACTGGCCGCGGCGGTGTGTGCGGCTCTCGTCGCCCGCGCGCGTACCGGTGCCGGCCAGCTGGTGTCCACGTCGCTCTACCGGCAGGGCGCCTACACCGTCAGCTTCGACCTCAACACGTTCCTGCTGACCGGCCACTCCATCGCGATCGGGCAGCGAGAGACGATGGCCAACCCGTGCATGAACAACTACACCGCAGGCGACGGGCGTCGGTTCTGGATCGTCGGCCTGCAGGTCGACCGGCACTGGGGCCCTCTGTGTCGCGTGGTCGGTCGCGCCGACTGGCTGACGGAGTATCCGAGAGCGCGGGACCGGGCGGCCAACGCCCGAGCGCTGATCGCGGAGCTCGACGAGATCTTCGCCACCAAACCACTCGACGAGTGGGCGAAACTCTTCGCGACCGAACCGGATTTCTTCTGGTCGCCGATCAACTCGATCGAGGATGTGGTGGCCGACGAACAGTTCCACGCCGCGGGCGGCATCGTCGATGTGCCCGACGGCGACTCGAGCGTTCCCATGATCGCCACGCCCGTCGACTTCCACGGCACCCCGTGGGAACCGCGCTCCACGGCGCCCGGCATCGGCGAGCACACCGAGGAGATCCTCGACGAGCTTTACAGATTGCGGTGAAACTGTCACGCTGTCGACGTGGCAATCAAAGACATCGGCCAGCTGCTGGGCGCCGATGAAGGGCTGAATCACCAGATCGTCGACACCTTCGCAACGCTCTCGCAGACCGACATGGCGTGGACGGAGAAGATCTGGGCGTCGATCGCGCGCACGGACGGGTCCCTGCAGATCGACTTCGGCCTCGGCAAGTACCAGAACCGGGGCATCATCGACGGCTTCGGTGGTGTCTCCCGCGGCAAGGAGCAGTGGACCGTGCGGGGCAGCCGCGAGCTCGCCTCGGCACCAGAGCAGAGCGGCGTCGGCCCGGTGCAGATGGAAGTCGTCGAACCGCTGAAGAAGATGCGGGTCCGGCTGGAACCCAATGACGTGCAGCCGATCTCGTTCGACATCGTGCTTTCGGGTGTGACACCGCCGTATTTCGAGGAGCGCAACCTCGTCCGCAACCGTCGCACCGGACGGATAGACGTCGACGTCATCCGCTACCACCAGGGTGGCTGGGCGTCGGGGACGGTGACAGTGGACGGCGTAACTCACGAGGTGCGACCCGAGGAGTGGTTCGGCTTCCGCGACCACTCATGGGGAGTGCGTCAGGCGATCGGCGAGCCGTTGACGGATCTCATTCCCTCACCGGCGATTCCGCCCGGCATCCGCGGTGGCATGAAGTGGTCGCCCGCGTTCTTCCGGCGCCCCGACGGGACGTACTACGAGACGGCGATCTTCGTCGTCGAGGGAGCGTGGGAGTACAGCTCGGCCTACATCAACGACGCGGACGGCAACCAGGTGCCGGTCCGCAGCGTCTCTCCGCGAATCGACTACGACACGCGCACGCGCTACGTCACCGGCGGCGAGCTGGTGCTGACAATGGAGTCGGGGGAGCAGCGCCTCGTCGAGGTCGAGGTGCTCGGCGACTCGGGCTTCTTCCTGAAGACGGCGGGGTACGGCGAATGGGAGGGCCACAAGCACGGGTCGTGGAAGGGCAAGCTGCATGTCGACGGCGAGTACATCGCCGACTGCGCCAGCGACGAAAACCTGCGGCGGCTTGGGCAATTCCGTGACACCCCGATCCGCGTCCGCGACGGCGACGCCGTCGGCTACGGGATCATGGAGAGCCTCATCGGTGGGGTGTGGCCCGAGCTCGGCCTGACCGAGGAATCCGACCACAAGGTCTCCTACACATGAGCGAAACCCGCGACGCGCTCACGGCCTGGCTGCGTGCACAGCTCGGTGTCGACGATCTGCGGATCGAGGGTCTGGACCGCGTCGAGTTCGGCCACTCCGCGGAGATGATGGTGCTCACCATCGTGACGGTCGATGATAGCCGAGATGTCGTGTTGCGCTTGCGTCCTCGGCCGCCGGCACTGCTGGAGCCCTATGACCTGACGCGACAGTTCGAGATCCTGCGTGCGTTGGAGAGGACGCCGGTGCGCGCACCTCGGGCGCTGTGGCTGGAGGACACCGGTGACGTGCTCGGCAGGCCGTTCTTCGTGATGGAACGGCTGACCGGCGACGTGTACGAGATGGACGCGCCCGACGTGACGCCCGAACGCGTCCGTCAGATGTGCCTCGGCATGGCCGAACAACTCGCCGCGATTCATCTAGTCGATCTGGATGCGACGGGGTTGGCCGCACTCGGCGACGGACACGACCATCTCGATTGCGAGTTGGACCATTGGGCGCACGAGATGCACCGCGTTCAGCGCGGCGAGTTGCCTGCGCTCGAGCGTCTTCTCGCGGCGTTGAAAGACACCAAGCCGCAACCGTATCGAACGATCACGCTCGTCCATGGCGACGCGAAGCCAGGCAACTTCGCGTTCGTCGGCGACGACGTCAGCGCGGTCTTCGACTGGGAGATGACCACTGTCGGGGATCCGCTCACCGACATCGGCTGGATGGAGCTGCTGTGGATGCAGCCGGTCGGGATCACCAGTCACCCGGCGGCGCCGAGCATCGAGGAGTTCCTGTCGCACTACGAGTCGGTCAGCGGCATCAGCGTCGCGAACCGGTCGTGGTACCGGGCGCTGAACGCATACAAGATGGCGGTGATCTGTCTGATCGGGTCGATGCTGTTCGACTCCGGTGACTCCGCCGATCAGCGGTTCGTCCTCAATGCGTATGGCATTTCGCCGTTGACGCAACTGGGTCTGGCGGAGTTGGCGATCGACGAGAAACTCGACGACGGCCCCGTCATGCCCCGCAACTTGTGATTTCGGCGTGATTTCTATCGCTGAGCGACACTTATCACGCCGAAATCGCTAAATGCCGAGCCGCGATTCGAGCAGGCCCACCGCGTCGAGATCCTCGATGGCCTGCGTCGTGCTGGCCAGGGCGGCCCGACACACGTCCACCGGCTGCCACTGCGAGCCCATCGCGGCCGTCGACGCCGCGGCTATCCACGAGTAGACCGAGAACAACCGGTACTGCTCGTCGGCGGTGTCCCTGTCCAGCGTGACACCCTGATCGGCGAGGCCGGACAAATACCGGCCGAGCAACGCTTCCCCTTCCGCGCGCCGTGTCTCCACCGGCAGCGAATTGCACAGGAAGTACGCGACATCGCGAACACCGGGGGCCCGGCCCGCGACCGCCCAGTCGTAGAAACCGGTGCGACCCGCGTCGACGAACAGGTTGCCACTGTGGGTGTCGCCGTGGATCAGTGTCCGCTCGCCCTCGTTGAACAACGCGACGATGTCCAGGGAACGCTTCGCGTACAGCTCGCCGAGCCGCCGGAACACCGACGGCATGTCGCCGGCGAACTGGTCGACGGCCGAGACGACGAACTGTGCTCGGCGCTCGGCGATTTCGGGGTCCTGAGGTTTACTTCGCATTCCCGACGGCGTGCGAAGCCATCCGAGATCGCGACCCTGATACGCCGCGTGCAGGACGGCGAGTTCGTCCATCGCCGACATCGCGACATCTCCGATGTCGTCGTCACCAGGGTTGACGATGCGGCAGCCCGAGGCTTCGAGGTCTTCGAGCACCATGACGAAGGCACCTTCGGCTTCGTCGTAGTCCGAGTGCCACACCCGTGGTGCCCGGACCGGAAGTTCATTGCCCACCTCTGCGTAGAGGCGGGCCTCAGCGACTCCAAGGCCAATCTGCCGCAGGAACTTTCGCTGCTCTGCGACGAACGGCTGTAGCTTGACGAACACGGTGGCGGGCAACGCCGCGGATGCCGTCAACCCGATGCGGGCCCGGCCGGTGGTGCCCGAATGCGCGTCGAGAACTTCCACGCCGTTCACATGTTCGCCGAGCGCCTCGGTGAACCACTCGGGCGTCAGCTCGTCGGTGGTGGAGGGGATCATCACGGTCTTTTCACGCCCGCTGCGTGTCGAAGCTGTGTCAGGAATTGGTCGTCGTCATCGCTGCGCACCAGGTAGTGCGAGACCGCAACGCGCACGGCCGTCGCGACCGCAAGGGCGGCATCCGGTCCCTGCGCGAGGCGTTCCAGCCGTGACCGCATGAGCGGAATGACCCGCGAGAGCCTCTTGATGACCTGAGCGGGCTCGATGTCGATCATCCGCAAGCCCGGGTACGACTGCTGATACTCGACGATCACGCGCAGAGCGGCGTCGAGCTTCTCACCGGCGGGCAGCCCCGCGGTCGCGTCGGCCACCGCGCGTTCATAGAACTGGCGCTCCCAGACGACGAAGCCGTCGAGCAGATCCCGCTTGGAGGCGAACCAGCGATACAGCGTCGGCCGCGAAACGCCGGCCTGCAGTGCGACCTCGGACAGGCTCAGCTTCGTCATGCCGTTTCTGCCCAAAACCTCGGCGGTCGCGGCCAGGATGCGTTGACGCGTCGAGTTGTCGTCCTCTGCGACTGCGTCCGCCATCGACATAGCTTTACAAATTTGCGTCCAAATGTCACGCTGATTTCGTGACAGCAGCCCCGGTGCAGGCCCGCGAATACAGTCCGGTCGACATCACGTCACACGACTTCTGGGACCAGCCCTTCGCGGTGCGCGATGAGACGTTCGCGCAGCTGCGCGCCGCCGACGGGCTCAGCTGGCACCATCCCTGGCCGTCGATGTTTCCGATGGAGGAGCCCGGATTCTGGGCGCTGACGCGGCGGGCCGACATCGTCTACGTCAGCCAGCACCCCGAGCTGTTCACCTCCGCCGACGGTGTCGCGCTCAGTCCGATGCCCGCCGAGATCCAGCGTTTCGCATCGTTCTTCCTGTCCATGGATCCGCCGCAGCACACCGTCTACCGGCGACTGATCAGCTCGGCGTTCACGCCGCGAAACGTCCGCCAGATCGAGGAGCAGATCCACCGGAACGCGGTCAGCATCGTCGACGACCTCGTCGGGGCCGGCGACATCGACTTCGTCGCCGCATGTTCGGCGCGACTGCCGATGCTGACGATTATGGACATGCTCGGCGTGCCGTCGGCGGACCAGCCCGCGGTGGCGTACGCGGCCGAGAAGCTGTTCGGCATGAGCGACGAGGAGTACAGCACCGCCGAGGAGCAGGCGCAAAATCCGGCCGCACAGATCATGCTGCTCAACAACACCGGCGTGGAGTTGGCGAAATTCCGGCGCACGAATCCCGGGGACGACCTGATGACCAGCATCGTCAACGCCGAGGTGGACGGCCACCGACTGACCGACGAGGAGATCGGCGCGTTCCTGATCCTGCTGGCCTCAGCCGGCAACGACACCACCAAGCAGGCCACGACGCACGCGATGATGGCGCTGGTCGACCATCCGGATCAGCGGGACTGGCTGATGGCGGACTTCGACAACCGAATCGGCCCTGCGATCGAGGAATTCGTGCGGTGGTCGTCGCCGGTGCTGCAGTTCGCGCGGTTCGCGACCGAGGACACCGATATCAACGGTCAACCCGTCGCGGCAGGTGACAAGGTCGGCCTGTTCTACTGCTCGGCCAACCGCGACGAGAGCGTCTTCGACAATCCGGGCGCATTCGACCTGGCGCGGTCGCCCAACCCGCACCTCGGCTTCGGTGGCGGCGGCCCGCACTTCTGCCTCGGCAACCAGCTGGCGAAGACCGAACTCCGAAACCTGTTCCGCGAGCTACTGACTCGGTTGAAGTCCGTCGAGTTCGGCCAGCCCGACCTGCTGTACAGCAGCTTCGTTCACGGCGTCAAACGCCTGCGTGCCCACGTTCAATAGGAGTGACCATGCGGCTCGAAGTCGATCTCGACAAGTGCACGGGACACGGTATCTGCGAGTCGATCGCGGAGGACGTGTTCGAGGTGCAGGACGACGGCATCGTGGCTATCGAAGAGCCCGAGCGACCGGAATCGGATCGCGACCGCATGCAGCAGGCCGTGACGCAGTGCCCCGCAGCGGCTTTACGGCTGATCGACTAGCGGCCGGGCATCGGGCGGACCAGCACCGACTGCTGGATGGCCCCCACTGCACCGGACTCGTCGAACAGTGTCCCGACCGTCGTGCCGATGCCGTCGGGCCCGTAGTTGGTCTCCGCGCGGATGCCGATCCACTCGCCCTCGGGGATGCGGTGCACGTGCACGACAAGGTCGGTGTTCATGAACATCCACTTGCGGATGTCGAGTTTCGTGCCGATGCCGTTGGCGTCGTCGGCGACCGCGAACAGCCGCTCGAGCGCGGTCATGGTCTCGCCCTTGACGAGGTCGACCTCCGGCTTGATCCACGACTCGCCCGGCCCGTCGTTCATCGGTTCGGTCAGCCACCGCCAGTCGAGGCTGTGCACATAGTTGCGGTCCCAGTCCTTCTTCAGGTCGCGGCTCCACGCATCGGCGAGGGGACGCAGCGGCGGCGCGGGCGCGTGCACGACGGCCGCGGTGTCGAGCGTCTGCAGTCGCCACCCGCTGGCCCGCGCGACGGGACGGGGCTCGCCGTCGGGCCCGAGAGCGAGCATCTCAGCGCTGATCAGCTCGATCTGCTTGCCGGAGCGCTCGCGTCGCGCACGCACCCACAGGTCGCCCTCTGCGGGTACGGGTCCGAGGAGGTCGACGAGCACGCGGCTCAGCCGGGTGTCCTCTCGCGCCTCGCAGCGCTCCAGCGCGCGTACTAGCAGCGCGGAAACTGGTGCGCCGTGCTGAATCGCGGCCGACCATGTGCTGCGCACCAAGTCGGTTGCGAGGAATCTCTCGCCCCGAGGGTCCGCATCGTCGACCAGCTCGTAATACGAATCGCTCATGGAAGACCCGCTCCAGGGATGTCGACGGTGATGGTGTCCAGCCGGGACAGTTTCGTCCCGACCAGTCGTTCGGGATAGGCGTCCGTGCTCGACAGCAGGAACAGCGTGCGGCGCTCCGGTCCGCCTAGCGTGCAGGCGATCGCGGTGCGGTCGCCGATTTCGATGCGGTCGGTGACCTTGCCGCCCTGTTCAATTCGCTCGAACCGGTGGGCCAGCGTCATCGCCGCCCAGACGCCACCGGCCGCGTCGAGGGTGATGCCGTCGGGCGGGCCGTCCAGGCCGTCGGCGAAGACCCGCCGGTCGGAAAGGGATCCGTCGGGCGCAATCGTGTATGCGGTAAGTCGCCTGCCAATCGACTCCGCGACGATGAGCGTCGATCCGTCCGGCGTGATGACCATCCCGTTGGGGAAGTCGAGGTCCTCGGCGACGACGGTGACCCTGTCGTCGGGATCAACCAGGACGATGACCCCGCCCTCGCGGGCCTGGGACCCGACATACGCGCGGCCGTGGTCGTCGACCACCATGTCGCCGATGTTCGCGGGGACGATGTCGGACAGATCGGCGACGGTGTCGACGATATCGCCGTCATAGCTCAGCACGGTGCGGCGCTCAGTGGAGGCGATCAGCAGGGATCCGTCAGGGCGAAACCCGAGTCCGGAAGGGGCGTGGCCGGCCAGCGCCAGCTCCGTCATGTCGCCCTGCAGGTTCACCGTGTGCACGGCCTCGCCGAGCATGTCGGAGAACCACAGCAGGCCCTCGAACCAGCGGGGCCCCTCCCCGAAGCAGAAACCTTTGGCGAGCGGCGTCAGGCTCATCCGGCACCTTTACAAAACACGCCATAAGTGTCACGCTCCCTACGTGCCACTGTCAACTTTCCTGGGTGTTTCGGCATGACGATGAAGAAGTACCACAGCCATACCCTTCTGTACCTCCACGAGACGATCGATCTCGGGTCGGGTCGAACCGACGATTTCACCGAGGTCTTCAGCGCCGTGTACCAGCCGATGATGGAAGAACTTGGCGCGCGGCTGTTCGCGATCTGGGAAACCACGCCCTACAACGGGCACTGGCCGCAGGTCACGGTCATCTGGGAGATCGACGCGTTCGCCGACTATGCGCGCATCGGCAGGGCGCAGGCGCGCGGAGGCAGCCACGAATCGTCGGCGGCGAAGTGGTCGGAGTACCTGTCCGGGATCGGCGCTCGTGGCGAGGGTCGCATCATGTATGCAGGCAGGAGCAACAGGACGCTTGCTCAGCTCAAAGAGGCCGACTTCTCCGCGGGCCTCGTCATCCAGGAGATCATGGAGAGCAAGCCGGGGCGCCAGGACGACTACATCCGTGAGCTCGAGCGGCTCTACGTGCCGTGGTCGGAAAGCACCGGCAAGAGATGGCTGGGCTCGTTCATCACCACCTTCAGGTTCAACGAGGTCATTCACTACTGGGCGCTCGACGGCGACTGGGACTGCTTCGAAAACCACTACCCGTCATGGAAAGACAGCCCGCCTGCGGAGATCGTCACCTGGATGAGCGTCGCGCCCGCACTGCGCGACGGCTGGGAGGATTCGATCCTGCAGGCGCTACCACCGTCACCGCTGCAATGAACGCACCTGTGCTGGCACACTTCTCGTACGATCCCTTCGATCCTGCCGTGATGGCCGATCCGTTGCCGTACTACCGCGTGCTGCGAGACGAGCACCCGGTGTACTACGTCGAGAAGTGGGACACCTACGCGTTGTCCCGATTCGCCGATATCTGGCGGGTGCTGGAGATCAACGACGGGACATTCGTGGCGTCGGAGGGAACCCTGCCCGCCGCAACGGTTTTGGCCGCGCACAACCGCGGGCCGGTGCCGGATCCGCCGGTGCATCCCATGCCGTTCCACGCGAACTTCGACACCCCGATCTATGACGGTGTCCGACGGTGCACCTCGGCTCAGTTCCGGCCGAAATCCGCGACCTCGCTCACCGACCGGATCCGAGAACTCGCCAACGAACGACTCGACGAACTCCTGCCGCGCGGCACCTTCGACCTCACCCAGGAGTACGGCGGAATCGTCGCGGCATCCGTGGTGTGCGAATTGCTCGGTCTGCCCGCCGATCTGGCGCCTGAGGTGCTCGCGACCGTCAACGCGGGAAGCCTCGCAGAGCCGGGAAGCGGCGTGGAAGTCGCCAACGCGCGGCCCGGATATCTGGAGTATCTGGTGCCGATCGTGGCCCGCCGCCGGGCAGAGGGAGCCGACGGCGGGCTGCCCGTCGCGGACAATCTCATCAACTATCGATTGCCGGACGGTTCGGCGTTCTCCGACATCGAAGCCGCCACCCAGATGCTGGGCGTGTTCATCGGCGGAACCGAAACCGTGCCGAAGATCGTCGCGCACGGACTGTGGGAGCTCAGCCGACGGCCCGAGCAGATGGCCGCGGTGCGCGCCGACCTCGACACAGGTGTGCCCAAGGCGCGCGAGGAGATGATCCGATACTGCGCGCCCGCTCAATGGTTCGCCCGCACGGTGCGCAAACCGTTCACCATCCACGACACGACGATCGAGCCGGGACAGCGGATCATCACACTGATCGCATCGGCCAACCGCGACGAGCGCGAGTACCCCGACCCCGACGAGTTCGTCTGGGACCGGCCCATCGAGCGGCTGCTGGCCTTCGGCCGCGGGCAGCACTTCTGCCTCGGCGTTCACGTGGCCCGACTCGAGATCGCGATCCTGGTATCCGAGTGGCTCAAGCGAGTGCCCGACTATCGAGTCCTCGGCGAGGCTGCGTCGCGACCGCCGTCGAGTTTCCAGTGGGGCTGGAACAACATCCCGGTGGAGGTCTGACATGTGGTCGTATCGGTTGGTAGCGCCGTACACCTTCGAGCGGTCGGATATTGCGGAGAAGACGCCGGAGTCACTCGGCGACCGCCAGGTACTCCTTCGGTTCATCGCTGCGGGGGTGTGCGGCAGCGACCTGCCCGGTTTCCGCGGGGCGAAGGGCAGACTTCCCGGCGACACCGGGACGAGTGCAGCGGAGATGGACGGTTTTCCGATCCACGAGATCGTCGGGGAGGTCGTCGCCAGCAGGCACCGAAGTCACGGCGTCGGCGATCGTGTCGTCGGCTGGGCCTCCGGCTTCGACGGGATGATGGAGTACGTCGCCGCCGACGGCGACGGCCTGGCGCCGTACGACCAGGCGCTGGCTCCCGAGCATGCGGTGGCGCTGCAGCCGCTGGCGTGCGTGCTGTACGCGTTGGAGCAACTGCCGAAGCTCAAGGGGCTTCACGTCGCCGTGATCGGCCAGGGCTCGATCGGGCTGCTGTTCTCCTATGCGGCAAAGGCTTCTGGCGCCCGCCGCGTCACGGGTGTGGATCCGATCGACCGCGACGGCTTCGCCAAGGAGTTCGGGGTGGACACCGTCGTGCGCGCGACAAGTGACCGGTGGGTGAGCCACCTCGAACCGCACGACAAGCCCGACGTCGTCATCGAGGCGGTCGGCCACCAAGTGGCCACCCTCGGCCACGCGATCGACGCGGCCGCGTTCGGCGGCACCGTCTTGTATTTCGGGGTCGCCGACGACGACAGCTACCCGATCAGCATGCGGACGATGCTGCGCAACAATCTGACACTGAAATCCGGTGTGACACTTGACCGTCGGCGGGTGCTGTGCGCCGCCAACGAGTTCGCGCGCGATCATCCCGACCTGCTACCCGCCTATGTCACCCACACCTTCGGCGTCGACGAGATCCAGGCCGCATTCGAATTTGCCAGCCGCCCGACGCCGGACCGCATCAAAATCGCGATCGTTCGATGACCAACGGCCGACTGCAGGACGCACTCGCCGCCAAGGAGCGGATCTTCGGCGGATGGGTGGTGGGGCCGACCATCATCGGCCCCGAGGAGTTCGCCGCGGCGGGGTACGACTACGTCGGGTTCGACCTCCAGCACGGCTATCTCGACGACGCCGACGTCGCCCTGTTACTGCGCAGGCTCGAGCACGTTGCGATCGCCACGGCGGTACGACTGCCGTCGGCGGACCCCGCGCCCATCGGCCGTGTGCTCGACGCGGGCGCCGACGCGGTGATCGTCGCCATGGTCGAATCGCCCGAACAGGCGGCCGCCGCGGTCGCCGCGGCCCGCTACGCGCCCGCCGGAGTGCGCAGCTTCGGGCCGCTGCGGGCAAGCCTGGGCCTCGATCCGGCCGAGCACGAGGCCAGGGCAAGTGTTTTCGCGATGATCGAGACCGCCCGAGGTCTTTCGGCGCTCGACGAGATCTGCGCTGTGCCCGGATTGACGGGTGTGTACGTCGGGCCCGCGGACCTGGCGATCTCGCTGGGCCACAATCCGATCGCCGCCCTGACGACTGCGCCCGTCCTCGACGCGATAGCCGGCATACACGCCGCCGCATCCAAGGCCGGCTTGGTTCCCGCGATTCACGCCAGTGCGGGCAAGCCAGGAAAGGCCATGGGCGACATCGGCTTCCGGATGATCACCCTGGCATCGGAGTCTCAGGCGCTGCGACGCGGCGCGGCCGAGCATCTGAAGGAGGCGCAATGACCGACCGGGTAGCACTGGTCACCGGGGCGGCGCGCGGACAGGGCGCTGCGATCGTCAAGCGACTGCACGGCGACGGCTTCCGCGTCGCCGCCTGCGATGTACGGGACGACGAGCTCGAGGCGTCCGTCGAATCCGTCGACGACGGATCGGTTGTCGCCGTGCACCTCGACGTCACCTCAGAGGACCAGTGGACCTCGGCAGTGCGCGGGATCGTGGACCGATTCGGCGGCCTGACAACGCTTGTGAACAACGCGGGCGTGCTGCATCGAGCGGCATTCGCCGACGAGACGCCAGCAGGCTTCGAGGAGAGCTGGCGGTTCAACTGCTTTGGCCCGTTCCTCGGAATCCGCGCGGCGCTGGATCATCTGCGTGCCGCCGACGGGGCGGCGATCGTCAACACGTGCAGCACGGGCGCGATGCGCGCATTCCCCACCCACGCCGCATACGGGTCGTCCAAATGGGCGCTGAGGGGTCTCACCCAGGTTGCCGCCGCCGAGCTCGCCCCGTCAGGCATCAGGGTGAACGCGGTGTTCCCCGGACCGATCGAGACGCCCATGCTCGACGAGGCGACGCAGGCGCGGCTGGCGGAGCGTGCGCCGTTCGGACGAATCGGCAAGCCGGAAGAGGTCGCCGACGCCGTGGCTTTTCTGGTGTCCGAACATGCGTCGTTCATCACCGGCTCGGAGCTCGTCATCGACGGCGGACAAATCTTACAGATCGGATGATGCCAGTGGCCAGGTCAATGTCAGTGGGGGTGATCGGCGCCGGTCCGGGTGGGCTGGCGTTGGGAATCTTCCTGCGCAAGGCAGGCTTTCGCGACTTCACCATCTTCGACAGAGAAGACGGCGTCGGCGGCACCTGGCGAATCAACACGTATCCGGGACTTGCCTGCGACGTCAAGTCACACCTGTACTCCTTTTCGTTCGATCTGAACGCGAACTGGTCGCGGCTGTGGTCGGGCCAGCCCGAGATCCTGGAGTATTTCGAACGCTGTGCGGAGACCTACGAGCTCGGCCCGAATCTCGAACTGAACACCGAGATCGTCTCCGCGCAGTGGGACGCCGACGCCAACAAGTGGCGACTGACGACGAACACAGGGGAGCAGCACACCTTCGACGTCGTCGTGTCGGCGGTCGGCCTCTTCACGCAACCGGTGCTTCCTGACCTCGTCGAAGAGGAGCCGTTCACCGGAACGCTGATGCACACGGCGCGCTGGGACCACTTAGTCGATCTCCGCGATGCGCGCGTGGCGGTCCTCGGTACGGGATCGACTGCGGCGCAGCTTGTTCCCGAGGTCGCCAAGGTGGCGCGGAAGGTGTACTCGGTCCAGCGTTCGCCGACCTGGATCCTGCCGAAGCCGGACCGCGCCTATACCGAGCGGGAGAAGTGGCTGTTTTCCCACGTCCCGTTCGCCAAGAAGCTGTATCGGACACGGTTGTGGCTGCGCAGCGAGTCGAACATCGGCGTGATCGAGAACGGCAGCGAGAAGACCCAGGAGTTCAAGGCCATCGCCCAGCGGGTCCTCCAGGCGACCGTGCCCGATGAGGACTTGCGGGACAGGCTGACTCCCGAGCACCCGTTCGGGTGCAAGCGGCTGGTGTTCGCGACCGACTATCTCCAGACGCTGACTCAACCGCACGTCGAGGTGGTGTCCAGCCCGGCGCGGTCGCTGCGGTCGCGATCGCTGGTGACCGAGGACGGCTCCGAGCTCGATGTCGATGTCGTGTTGTGCGCCACCGGGTATGCCGCCGCCGACTATCTGGGCCAGATCGACGTCGTCGGCGAGGGCGGCGCCTCCCTGCGCGAAACCTGGAGCGACGGGGCGTACGCCTACCTCGGCATGGCCGTTCCGGGCTTTCCGAACTTCTTCATGCTCTACGGGCCCAATACCAACGTCGGCTCCAACAGCGTCATCTTCATGCTCGAGGCGCAGGCGCGCTACATCGTGCGCGCCCTGAAACACATGCGGCGCAAGGACAAGTCCTACGTTGCGGTGCGCCGCAACGCGATGGCGACGTTCATCGCGAAGATCGACAAGTGGATGGAGGGCACCGTCTGGCTGACGCGATGCAGCAACTACTTCCGCGCCGCCAACGGGCGGGTGGTGACCCAATGGCCGCGTAGCGCCAGGGCGTTCTGGGGGATGACGAAGCGCTTCAAGACGTCCGACTACACCTTCGATCCGCCCGCACCGGAGCCCGCACCCGAGGTCGAATCGCGCGCCGCCACGCACCGGTGAGCACGGTGGACATCGTCGATCGGCTCGATCCCTCGCTGCGCCACCTTGCCGAATCGCGGACCAACCTTTCGGCTGAGGTGCTGCCGACATATCGCGAGTCGCTGAACCAGCGCCGCCGGGACGAAGCGCGGGCGGTCGATACCACCGGCGTCACTATCGAGGACACGATGGCCGATTCGGTGCCGGTGCGGATCTATCGCGGCGGGCCCTCACCCGCACCGGCGGTGATCTATTGCCACTCAGGGGCTTTCGTCTTGGGCAACCTGGACGTCGACCACCGGCAGTGTGTGGAGCTCGCCAAGCGCGGCAGATGCATTGTGATATCCGTGGACTACCGGCTGGCGCCGGAGCATCCGTATCCCGCAGCGCTCGACGATGCGATGACGGTTTTGCAATGGGCGGCCGACAACCGAAGCGAACCGGGCGTCGACGCGTCTCGGTTGGCCGTCGCGGGCAGCAGTGCGGGTGGCGCGCTGGCTGCGCGGCTCGCACAGCGCGCGGCCGAAGGGTCGGCGCCGAGGGTCGGATTCCAGCTGCTGCACCAGCCGGTGCTGGACGACCGGCCGACGGCATCGACGGAAGAGTTCGACTCGGCACCGGGGTTCGATGGGCCCGCGGTCACGTTGATGTGGCGGCACTACCTCGCGGGGCGGCAGGCGTCGGCTGACGCGGCGCCTGCCCGCGCCACCGAGCTGGCCGGTCTGCCTGACACGTTGATCACGTGCTCGGAATTGGATCCGCTCCGCGACGAAGCGGTTGACTATGCGGTGCGGCTGATGCGGGCAGGGGTTGCGACCGAGCTGCATGTGTTCCCCGGCACCTGCCACGGATTCGACGCGTTCGTGCCGGAATGGGAAACGAGCAGGCAGTTGTATGCGCTCCAGGGCGCTGCTCTGCGGCGCGCCTTCGCGGCGGCGACCGACTAACGCCCGAGTTCCCGCGCGACGGCGGCGTGATAGGCGTCGATGTGAGCGGGATTGACCATTCGGAAGAAGCCGTCGGTCAGCGGCGCGTGCTTATAGGTCTCGATGGTCATCGTCCGGGTGAACAGCGTTCGGCTCTTCTCCGGCCGCGTGAAGTGGTACTCGATGGTCATCCGGCCCTCGAGCCCGCCGTTGCCCTGGCTGTCGTGGCCCAGTAGGCCGACGGAGCTGAAGACGAACAGCGTCGGCCGCGCGGCGATGGCCAGCTGCCAGGTGAACACGCGATCCTTCGCCGGGTCCGGGTGCGCTTCGTCCCAGGTGTCGCCGACCTCGAGCGGCAGGCGGTCGGGCAGGTTACGGATGCTCGGGCCACCCGGGTAGGTCTTCGTCCAGTTGGCCGGATTGCTCACGAAGTCATAGATGGTCTCCGGCGACTGCGCGAACGTCGTTTCCGAACTCGTGGTCACGATCCCCATGGCGGCGCCTCTCCGATGCTATTCAATCCGGCTTTACAGATTAGCAAGAAAGTGTCACGCTAGTCGCGATGGACTTCTCGAGGGTTGCGCTGTCCGAAGAGGACGAGTCATTCCGGGACGAACTGCGGGCATTGCTGTCCGAGATCGTCACCGACGACGTCATTGCGCGCGACCGGGAAACCGGCGAGAACTTCGACGAGGGCGTGCACATGGCGCTCGGCGCGGCCGGCTACCTGGCGACCGATTTCAAGACCGAGGCCGACGGCGGCTTCAGCCGGATTCGCAAACGCATCTGGGACCTGGAGATCGGTCGCGCCCACACACCCTGGTTTCACTGGGGGACGACGGCGATGGTCGCACACGCGATCGAGCAGTTCGGCTCGGCCGAGCTGAAGGATGAGGTGCTCGAGCGCACCCTGTCGGGCCATTTCCGGCTCTGCCTGGGTTACACCGAGCCGGAAGGTGGCTCCGACGTCGCCACGTGCAAGACGCGCGCGGTGCGCGACGGCGACGGCTGGATCATCAACGGCTCGAAGATGTTCACGTCGAACGCGCACAACGCCTCCTACGTCTTCCTTGTCACGAATACCGATCCCGAGGCGCCGAAGCATCAGAGCCTGACGATGTTTCTGGTACCCCTGGGCCGAGAAGGTGTGGAGATCCAGGGGTTGCGCACCGTCGACGGCGACCGCACCAACATCACGTACTACAGCGACGTCCGCATCGAGGACAGATACCGCATCGGTGACGTCAACGGTGGCTGGACGGTCCTGCGCGAAGCGCTCAACGACGAGCACGGCACCGTCGAACGCGGTGCCGACGGGCTGCAGAAGGTAGCGGTCATGTCCGAGCACGTTCTGCAGCTGGCCGAGGCTGTCGACAAGGTAGCGGCGCTGACGGCGGACGAGGAGTCGGTGAAATATCGCCTGGGCCGCAGCATCGCCCGCATGGAAGCCGCGATGAGCACACCGGACATGTTCGGCCGGGTCGCGAATGCGCAAGTGATGCGCGATGTCTCACCGGATCTGATGGATATCCTCGGGGTGGCGTCGAGCCTGCCCGTCGACGAGAAGGGGGCCGTCGGCGACGGCGGCGCCGAATACGTCTTCCGGTTGGCCGGCCCGACCGGAATCTACGGCGGCACGCTCGAGGTCTTCCGGAACATGATCGCGCAGCACGCCCTGGGTCTCGGCAGGCCGAACTACTCGCCGCCGGTGAAGAAGGGTTCCTAAAGCCGGGCGATCACCTCGGACGCAAGCAGTCCGAGCGTCTCGTCGGATCCGCGATCGTGGGTGAACAGCACGATCTGTCCGAACCCCATGTCCTGGAGTTCGTGCAGGCGATCGACGATGGCAGGCGGCGTCCCGATCAAGCCGCCTTCGTGAAGACCGAATGCCGGTATCCCGAAACGCTTTTCGGCCAGCTGCTGTACGGCAGGCAGCGATGCGTCATCGGGTGCGAGCGCCATCACCGCCTCGATCGACATCACGATGGTGCCGGGATCACGCCCGATGTCGTCGCAGAGCTTTCGCAGCACCGAGATCTTGTGATCCAGCTCGCCGAGCGCATACGTGGGCACGTTCCACACATCGGCATACCGCGCCACCAGCGGCAGCGTGTACTTCTCGCCGACACCGCCCACCACGATCGGTGGGCGGGGCTGCTGAACCGGTCCCGGCTTGATCGGCATGTCCCGCACCGCGAAATGCTTGCCCGCGAAATCGATTCGCTCATCGGCGAATGCCTGGTGCAGGATCTCCAGGGTCTCGCCGAGCCGCTCGGACCGCTGCGCGAACGTGCCCCAGTCCAAGCCGACGCGCGTGTGCTCGTCTTCGATGGACCCACTGCCGATGCCGAGCTGAAGGCGTCCGGCCGATATCTGGTCGAGGGTGGTCGCCATCTTCGCGAGCACCGCGGGATGACGAAACTGGTTGCACAACACCATGTGTCCGACCTGAATGTGCTCGGTGCGGCTGAGCAACGCGGTCGCCAGCGTCCACGCCTCCAGGGAGGGATAGTCCGGGGCGCCCGGTCCGTAGAGGTGGTCATAGAGCCACAGCGAGTCGATTCCCAGCTCCTCACAGCGCAGCGCCCGGTGAAGGACGTCGGAGTAGCTGAAGCCCATCTGAGGCAGGTAGACGCCGATCTCGGCCCTCGTCATGCGACCTCCTCGCAGGCTCGGCCGTCGCATTCACCGCTGATGATTCGCTCGCAAGCCTCGCTCATGTCCGCAGTTCCAACCTTCCATTGGTGATAGTCGCGGTGCCGTCGGCGACCGCCTCGAAAGCGAACGAACGGTCGTCGATGCCATAGGCATTCACCGTCAGGTCGCGGCCCAACGGGGTGGGGGAGGCGAACCGCACCGCCACCCGGAAGACCCGGCCTGGATCGTCGACACCGAGCAGACGGAGCAAGCGGTGTGTGCAGATCGCCATGGTGCACAGGCCGTGGGCGAAGACGAAGTCGAAGCCTTCTGCCCGGGCCACCGCGATGTCGAAATGGTGTTCCGACCAGTCTCCGGACACCTCCGCGTAGCGGTGTGCCGTCTGCTCGTCGACGTGATGGGTGGCCGATCCGATTGGGCTGGTTCGGGCAGAGTCGGGGAGACGGTGCTCGGCGGGCATCGTCCCGAGATCGGGCAAGCCGTCGAGGCCGAGCAGCACCATCGTCCACCACTGTTCGACTGCCAGCAGGCCGTCGGAATCGAGTTGCTCGAGATGCACCACGACGTGGGTGCCGGCCCGCGAAGTCCGCATCCCGGAGATCTGGGACCAGGTGGTCAACGCCTCACCGGGTGCGAGCGGTCGGTGAAGCACGATGTCGTGCTCGCCGTGCACCCCGCCCCGCACCCGCTTCCACGCGTCGGTGGGCACGTCTGCCCTCGCGTTCTCGACGGCGGAAAAGATCAGGCTCACCGGGAAGACCGCAGGAACCGCCTGCCCGGCCAGCACCGAGGCGGTGTCGTCATCGGTCGCTGCGGCATAGGCAGAAATGCAATGCGGCTCGAGGCGGCCGGGGAACGGGCCGTGCCTGCCGGGGTTGACCGTCATATGAGTGGCATGGTAACGACATTCTCAACATTGGAGAAGGTAATTCTAGAAGGCGGCGGCCGATGCGGTTCACGTTCACTCACCCGATGCACAGCCATCCGTACAACCCGGAGCTGGTGGCCGGTGCGGGTATCGCGACGGTGGCGGCGGCGGCGGAGACGGCCGGGTTCCACGGGTTCGGGTTCACCGACCATCCTGCGCCGTCTCAGCGGTGGCTGGAGTCCGGCGGACACGACGCGGTCGATCCGTTCGTGGCCATGGGGTTCGCCGCCGCACGGACGACGACGCTGCGATTGATCCCCAACATCGTCGTGCTGCCCTACCGCAACCCGTTCGTGGTGGCCAAGGCGGGCGCGACGCTGGACATGCTTTCCAACGGCCGGTTCACGTTGGCGGTCGGCGTGGGCTACCTCAAACGCGAGTTCACTGCGCTCGGTGTCGAATTCGACGAACGGGCCGCACTGTTCGAAGAGGCGTTGGAGGTGATCCGCGGTGTCTGGACCACCGACGACTACTCGTTCGAGGGCCGGCACTTCTCCGCCAAGGGCATCACCGCGCATCCTCGTCCGGTGAGCAAGCCGCATCCGCCGATCTGGATCGGCGGCAACACGGCGGCCGCGCGGCAGCGGGTCGCGGTCTTCGGTGACGGCTGGTGCCCGTTCCCCGCGCCCGCAGTCCTCGCGCAGACGGCCCGCACCGCGGCGCTGGATTCGGTGGACGGGCTCGCCGACGGCATCGCCGACCTGAGGCGGCGCTGCGAGGCCGCGGGACGCGACTGGACCGGTATCGACATCACCTTCAGCAACCTCGGTGGCGGCTCTCCCGGCGACGACGACTTCAACGCGGACGCCTACTTGTCCGGGCTGGAAAAGCTTGTGGCCGTTGGCGTCACCTGGGTCCAGGTGCAGGTGCCGGGCGACAGCCTGCAGCATGCGGTGGACGCGATCGGGGTTTTCGGCAGCTCTGTCATCGCGGCCGTCTGACGGTTACCCGTACGCGGTCACCCGTGCGACGAGTGCGACGGCACCGTCGGCGCCGATGGCCTGCGCGTCGGCGACACCACTGCGCCTGCCGACACGCAGAGCGGTCCCCACATAACGGGACTCGCCGCCACCGACGAACTGACGTAGATAGTTGACCCGCAGCGATGCGGTTGCCAGCGGCTCGCCGGCGCGGCCGGCGTTGAGGGCGGCCGAGGCCGCCAGCTCGACGCCCGCGGCGGAAACGCCGCCGTGCACGATGCCGAGGCTGTTGTTCAGGACCGAATTCTCACGCTGACGGATCACGTTGGCATCGTCGACGTCCAGCGCCATGATCTCGCGCAGATCGGTCGGTCGTTCGCCGTCGACCGGCGGCGGCCAGTCCTGGGGGAATTCGCCCGGATGTTTGATGTACACCGACCGGACCGTTCCGATACCGATCACCGCGTCGCCGATCGTGATCTCGCAGCTGCCAAGCGCATTCGAGCCTCGGGGTCCCGTAGGCCGTGCGGTCGCGACCGCCACCAGCTCGGGGCTGTCCGCGACCACCCGCAGAGCATCCGGGGCGATCTCCAGGGTCAGCTCGCTGGACACCGTCCATTCGTCGGAGGCCCGCCGGTAGTGATTGACCAGGCCCGCCGCGTGGTCGACGAGCACCGCCAACGGCCCGACGGTCGGGGCGCCGGTCAGCGGGTTGACCAGACCGGCCAGCGGCATCGAGCTGACGAAGGGATCAGGGCCGTCGACAATCGGCGCGATGCCGAAGCGGCCCAGTGCCGTGTTGGGCGGATAAGGAGCCGTCATCAGAAGGTGGTGGGAGCCAGCACGTCGGGACCGTACTTGTTGCCGATGAGTGTCCACGGGTCGGCGTAGGGGCCGCGGTGTTCCACCCGCCGCTGGATCACCAGTATCAGCCGCATCACCGATCGAATCAGCGGGCCGAGCGCTCGCATCAGGATGCGGCGCTTGGCCTGCGATTCGGCAACCCAGGCAACGGTTTCCGGCCAGCTGTGCTCTTGAAAGTCGAGGAGAGCCTGAGATTCGGTGGTGTCGAAGAAACCGGTGAAGCTCCAGCCGCGGTCGTCGTCGGGGTCGCCGGGCAGGCTCGCTGACGGGCCGAGGCGGCCGATGCCGACGCCTTCCATGATGTCGTCCTCCAGGTCGCGATGCATACGGCGGTGAGTGTCGTCGCCCGCGATCAGCAGCACCTTGCCATTGATGGACTCGGCTCGGTCCGCCGCATTGGCGAATGCAAGTGCGACATCGCGGGCGTCTACCGTGTGCATGCGGTTGTCGCCGGGAGTGGCGCGCATGAGAACCAGGTAGTCAGCATCGAGTTTCGCCGCGCCGTCGGGAGACATCACCCCGGCCAACCGCAGCACCGCATACGGCAGCCCGCTGTCCCGGATCACCGCCTCGGCAAGGACCTTGTCCTCGCCGTACTGGTCGATGGGGTTGACCGGCGTTTCCGGCGTGATCGCTTCCGGGTAGCGGTAGGGGTTGCGCGACCCGTAGACCGCGGCGCTGGAAGCTTTGAGCAACAGCGGTGGCTCGGGTAGTGCCTTGGCTGCGTTGACGAGATTTGTTGTGCCCTCGACGTTCACCTTGGGGCCAGCCGAGGGTTTCGATAGGACGGCGGCGACATCATTGCGGCCAGGTGCACGATCGCGCCGGGCCGGTGTTCGGCGACGAGCTCGTGCACCGCGTTCGCGTCAAGCAGATCGGCATAGGCCACTTTGAGCGTTCCGGTGCCATTGCGGGACGCAAGTTCCTCCGCAACATTCGAGGAATTGAAGGTGCGCAGGTCGGTGGCTATCACCGTGCGTCCGCGGTCGAGCAGTATCTCGGCGCATCGCTTGCCCACCTGCCCGAGAGCGCCCGTGATCAGAACCGTGTCGACGGGTGCTTCGGTCACTTCATCACCCGGCGCGAAACCTTTCCGATCACTCGTCGCATCCGGTCCGAGATATACACCGCCACAAGGCCGTTGAACACGTCTTCTCGCAGCCGGGTGAGCGTCGAGCTCGTGAAGACCCACTTGCCGTCGACCTTCTGGTACGTCTCGGTGTAGTGGCCGTACCCGCGCAGGTTTACCCCGGGACCGAACCGGACCACATCTTCGAGGGCCCACACGCCGCGCGCGGTCGTCGGGGAGGTCAGCTCGATCTCCGGTGCGTGCACCTGGTGCACGGTCGCCTGGTTCCGCAGACCCTTGCGGGTGAACGCGACGAACTCGTCGGCACCGCGGATGACCTTGCCGCCTGCGGGCGACGTGTCGCTGAGGAAGTCGTCGGCGAAAAGGTCGCGCCAGCCCTGCCAGTCCTTGGTGTCGAGCAGCCTGCAGTAGCGGGCCTTCAGCTGCTTGATCGCCTCGATCTCGAGCAAGGTGGCCGCGTCGATCCATGGCGACGAGAGTGACAGTGCAGGCGTGCTTTGTAAAGCTAGGCGTCCTGCTCAGCGGTTCATATTGCGGATGGCCGCCCACGAAACCAAGGTCAACGCGAGCGGCACGTACAACAACAGCGGAAGCAGCCACGGCGAGGCAAGGTTCTGTTCCAGGTACTCCGCGGGGGACATCTCGTATCGCTGTCCTGCGACGAAGAACATCACCATGCTCACTGCCGCGACAACGGCCGCAATGCTGCACTGCGCGGTCGCGAAGCGCCGAGTGACGGCCGGCTGGTGTCCGGACGCCATGGTGGTGATCACTACGCTGCTGCCTGCCACACAGGCGATCAACGCCACCTGACTCAACTCCATCGCAATGTTGGGCCAATGCATCATCGTGTCAACCAGCAGTGCCAACGGCTGCCAGCTGAGCGCTGCCACCAGGACCAGGCTGCTCAATGCCACGTCTGCGCCGCTGTGCGCCAGCCCTTGATCCCGGCGTCGAGGTCGCCCATGGCGTTCATCTTAGTTCTCGCGAACTCGCGAAACTTGTCGCGATGGTCACCGCCCAGGGCGCCGCCGTTGCCCTCTAGCAAACATTACTAGCTAAGGTTCGCACTGATTCGGTATCTCTGCCGCGACTTCGCTATTACGTTGGAATCAGCTCTAGTAAAGGGGAAACGATGAAAATGAAGATTGCTGTTGTGGCTGCTGTGTCTGCGCTTGTCGCGACGCCCGTAGCGGACTACTGAATCTCGCGCGATTGAGAGCGGCATTACTTAGTGCGCAAGCCACAATGGCCCCAGAACAGCAGATCTCTGCTGGGGACTTAGGTGCTTTGGGCCCGCGATCTCGCAATCAGATTTGGCCGAGCGCCTCGGCCAATTCATCAGGCCGAGAAAGCTGCACCATATGTGCGGCTGGCAATCGAACCACGTAATCGGCAGACGCCGACATCGCTTCCTGTGCAGCCACCGGAACGCAATTGTCCGAATCTTGAGCGGCAATCAGGTAAGTGGTCGGATGTGCCCGAACGGGTGCAGTGCTCGGAGCACCAAATGCGGCCGCCGACTGCAGCACAGCGCGCGAGAGCACTTCGCGGGCGCGGTTCCGGTCCAGGTCCGCGCATAGCGACTCCCACAACAGCTCGAAATCGTCAGTGAACTCCAGGGCGCCGTCGTCCCGTTGAATAAACCAATTCGGCAACGGCGCATCGCCGAGCAGGTCTAGCAAGGACTGCCCTCGCTGCGGCCAAAACGCGGCGAGATAAACGCTGTGCCGCACCTTCGGGTGGTCGGCTAGCTCGGTGATGACCATCCCGCCATAGGAATGCCCCACCAACACAACGGGCTCATCGATCGTGTCGAGTACCTGCCGCACACAGTGGGCATCGGCGGTCAAGTCGCCCAGCGATCCCGGGTCGGTGCCCGCACTCGGCAGTCGCCCCACCACTCTTACGCGGTGACCAGCCTTCTCCAACCGCTCCGCGACGTCGTCCCACACCCAGCCCCCGCCGCAGGCACCATGAACCAGCAAAAAGCTGCTCATCAATGAATTGTGTGCTCGTCATGGCAAGTACACAAGCCTGGTGACCGTCAACGTCCAGGAGACTACAAGGACGTCAATCTGGCGGAACTGGCAAATGTTGGTCGGTTCAAGATTTAAAGAGGGGGATGCCCCGTTTGCTTTCTGGGCCAGGCTCCGGTTCAAGGGGCAGGCGCAAAGGTCTGCGTGATGCCGCCTGGGGGCGCGGTTGCCAGCGAAGGCGTCAGGGTCTGCGTGGGGAGCTTCGACGGCGGCACGCGATTCGCGGCAGGAGCGGAACACAGGTTTTCGGGGGGAGGGCCGAGCACTCCGCCGGAGTTAATGCAGCACCCGTTGGTTAGCTCAAGGTGGGTAGCGGAATTGATCTTGCCCTCGAGGAACAGTAAGTCTGCGGCGTTGATGCAGTCGTCGTATGCACCGATGTCCCATTCTTTGGGTGCGGCGTTCGCGATTGCGGAATTGCCAAGCATGATTGCTCCCACCGCAATCACGATGGCGGGAGCCGTGCGGGCGACTATTGGTCTCATGGTTTCTCCTTCGGGTGCGGCAGGTCTTCCCTGCTTTGAGGGGAAATGATCCCGAGCCATGGGGTGCTTCGGTAATCGCTCAGAAGCCTGAATCCTGTTCTGAGGAGGAAGGTTTTCCTGTCCGCCAGGCAAGCCCCATGGCTGGCCGCGGCCCAGCCAGTGTGTGACCCGGCCAGCAGTGGACTTGGTCAGGCTGGTGATGAAGCGGTTACTGCCGTCTCCTGCACCACCGTCCACGCGACCACGTGGACACTCGCCGACGTGGCTCGGTGTGCGTCGCGCTACGCCCGCTTTCCCTTTTCTGCAACCATGCGTCGGGCGGCGTCGTGGAGCGAGCGACCGTGTATCGCGAACAACGCGAGTAGATCCACGGTGTCGCCGCCGATCTCCTTGGCGATGAACAGTCCGTCGGCGCCCGCCATCGCATAGGTGGCCAGCCGGTGGACGTCGGCATCGGACAGCTCGGGCATGACGTCGGCGAAGTTCGCGACCAGCTTGGTCGAACGCCTGAGTGCGCACTCGGAGGAACATCGATCTTGGCGCGCGGTTCCACCGGGCGGCGTTCGAGCGCGAGCATCAGCCCGAGACGGATGAAGTCAGGGGAGTCGAGAAACGCCTTGGCGATCTGCAGCGCAAGTCCCTCGAACCGTTGCCTTGCGCCGCCTTTGTCGGGAAACTGCCAGGCCTCCAACCACTCGCCGAAGCTGCGTTCGATCACGGCGGCGATCAGGTCGTCCTTGTCCTTGAAGTGCCAGTAGATGGAGCTGGCGGGCAGGCCGCATATCTTGCTGACGAGCCCGATGGATGTGCCTTCGTAGCCGCGCTCGGCGGCGATCTCGCTGGCCGCGTCCAGGATCCGGCTGCGGGAAAGCTCGCCGTCGGCCCGTCGCTGGCGGGGCTTCGTCATCGATTTCTCCTCGGGGGTTGACTCTGTAGTGATCACTACATTACCGTAGCGATCACTACAGAACAAGCACCCTCGACGATGAGAGCCCACATGAGCAACACAGACATCTATGACGTCGCGGTGATCGGCTACGGCCCGACCGGCGCAACGGCCGCCAACCTCCTCGGCCAGATGGGATTGAAGGTGCTCGTGGTCGAACGCGATCCCGACGTATACAGCCGGGCGCGGGCGATCTCGACGGACGAGGAAGTGATGCGGGTGTGGCAGTCGATCGGCCTGTCCGAACGACTGCAGCGGGACATGCTGCCCGACCGTCCGCTGAACTTCGTCGACGCCAAGGGGGTGCCGTTCATCGATCTGAAGATCACCCCACGCGGGACCGGTCACCCGCCGCAGCAGTTCCTCTATCAGCCTGCGGTCGATGACGTGCTGCGGGAGGGGGTGGTTCGCTTCCCGAATGTCGAGGTGCTGCTCGAACACGAATGCCTTCGACTGTTGGCCGAAGGTGACGAGGTCGAACTGATGCTGGCCGACCTGCGGGCCGACACCTTCAGGCGGGTCCGCGCGTCGTATGTGATTGCCGCCGACGGTGGTTCGTCACCGACCCGCGGTCAATTGGGCGTCGGCTATTCGGGGCGCACCTACACAGAGCGATGGGTCGTCATCGACACCGAGGTGCTGCACGAGTGGGATTCCCACGATCGGCTCCGATTTCACTGCAACCCGACGCGGCCGACCGTCGACTGCCCAACACCACTGGGTCACCACCGGTGGGAGTACCCCGCGCGCACGGATGAGGATGAGCAGAGCCTGCTGAACGACGACGCGATCTGGAAGGTTCTCGGCGACCAGGGCATCACACCCGAACACGTGAAGATCCTGCGGGCCGTGATCTACAGCCACCATGTGCGGGTCGCTGAACGCTGGCGGGTGGGACGTGTCTTCCTGGCCGGCGACGCCGCGCATGCGATGCCGCCGTGGATCGGCCAGGGCATGTCCGCAGGCGTGCGCGACGTCGCGAACCTGTGTTGGAAACTGGCCGCGGTGCTCGGGGGACAGGCACCGGACTCGCTGCTCGACTCCTACCAGGCGGAGCGCAAGCCGCATGTCACCGAGGTGACCCGGCGCGCATGCTTCGTCGGAAGGATCATCACCGAGCGCAATCGCTTCCTTGCGGCCGCGCGTAATCGCGTGTTCCGTGCGCTGATACGAGTGCCCGGCGCCGAGACCGGTCTCCAGAAACTGACATGGATTCCCGACGCGCGGTACAGCGACGGCTTCTTCGCAGACAGTCACCGCGCCGTCGGATGGCAGATCCCGCAGCCGTGGGTGACGGACACCGATGGCGCCACCGTTCGCTTGGACGACGTGCTCAACCGGCAGTGGGCCGTCCTGTACACCGATACACCGCCCGCCGGGACGCAGTCGTGGACCGAGATGGGGGCGCCGACGATCCACGTCACCGAACCCACTCTGGTCCGCTGGCTGCGGCGAAAGAACGCAGCGGCGGTCGTGGTGCGTCCCGACGGGTTCATCTACGCCGCATGCCAATCCGGGCAGCGACTCCCCGCACCTCCTGCCGTCACACCCATCAGAACCGGAGTCCCCGCATGACCACCTCGAAGCTCGCCGAGCACACCGTCACCGTCAACGGAAAGCCGATCTTCACGGCCGAGGCGGGTAGTGGAACCGCTGTGGTCATGTTGCACGGCGGTGGGCCAGGCGCGTCGGGAGTGTCCAACTTCTCGCGCAACATCGACGCGCTGGCCCGGGATTTCCGCGTCATTGTTCCTGACATGCCCGGTTACGGGCGCTCCGCGAAAGGAGTCGATCCGGACGACCCCTTCGGCTATCTCGCCGACATGATCCGTGGTCTGCTCGACGAACTCGACATCGACACCGCGCACCTGATCGGCAACTCCTACGGCGGTGCCGCCGCATTGCGGTTGGCCCTCGACACCCCACGGCGCGTCGGCAAGCTGGTGCTGATGGGACCCGGCGGCATCGGCACGACGCGAGCGTTGCCGACGCCCGGGCTGAAGAGCCTGCTGTCCTACTACGGCAGCGACGGGCCAAGCCGCGACAAGCTGGAGGCCTTCATCCGCACCTACCTGGTGTACGACGGTGCCTCGGTGCCAGCCGAATTGATCGATGTGCGGTACGCGGCGTCGATCGACCCCGAGGTGGTTGCCGACCCGCCGTTGCGCCGACCGTCGGGTCCGACGGCGTTGCGCACGCTGTGGCGGATGGACCTGACCCGCGACAACCGCCTGAAAGACCTGCAGACCCCGACCCTGGTGCTGTGGGGGCGTGACGACAAGGTCAACCGTCCGTCCGGCGGACCGATGCTGCTCAACCTGATGCCGAACGCCGAGCTGGTGATGACATCACACACCGGCCATTGGATGCAGTGGGAACGCGCCGAGCTTTTCAACCAACTCGTCGCTGAGTTTCTGAGCCTGGATTCGAGGTTGGCCAATGGCTGACGTCTTCGGCAACGTCCATCTCGGCTACGTCGTCGTCGAGACCGAGAAGTTCGCCGACTGGCGGCGATTCGGCCGTGACGCCATCGGCATGCACATTGACGACAGCCTCGACGACACGATGCGGTTTCGTCTCGACGACAACGAGTGCCGATTCCTGCTGCGCCGCGGCCCCGCCGAGGACGTCACCGCACTCGGCTGGCAGCTCGACGGCCACGACACCTTCGACGAGATCGTCTCCCGCGTCACCGGACACGGTGTGCCCGTCACCGAGGGAACCGACGAGGAAGCCGCACTGCGCGGCGTCGAACGCCTGGTCCGGTTCCCCGGGCCCAACGGTCTTGCACAAGAGGTGTTCACGCGTGCACGTGCCGGCACAGCGCCGCTCCAGATGGCAACACGGGGCGGCTTCGTCACGGGGGAGTCGGGACTCGGCCACGTCGCCATCACGTCGAAGAAGCCCCACCAGATGCGCGGCTATTACAACACCGTCTTCGATGCCCGGCTCTCCGACTACATCGAGGAGACGATCAGCGGCGTCAAGCTCACGATCCGGTTCCTGCGGGTGAACGAGCGCCACCATTCCGTCGCCATCGCAGCGGTGAATCGGTTGCCGGTCAACCCCATTCGCACCAGGGTTCAGCACGTCAACGTCCAGGTCGCGAACCTCGACGACATGACCGCCTCCTATCAACGGGTCAAGGAGCTTGGCTTCGGCATGGCACTGGCCGTTGGTCAACACACCAACGACAAGGAACTGTCCTACTACGCGATGACGCCGTCGGGCTTCGAATGGGAGGTCGGCTGGAACCCGATCATCGTCGACGAAACCACCTGGGAGCCCGCCACATACCAGGGCATCAGCATCTGGGGTCACACCCCGGAAGGGCAGACGATCGTCGACAAGCTTGCCCAGTTCCGCAACGGCGCTCGATCGCTGCTGCACCGCGAAGACGACGTTCCTGCGCTGGCGGGCGCAGGCATCCCCGACAATCAAGAAGGAAAGGAACCGAGCCATGCTTCGCATTGACACCCACAACCACGTTATCCCGCCGGACTATCGAAAACTCTTGCAGAAAGCGGGGATCGACGACGCGGGCGGCCGTGCCGTTCCGGACTGGAGTCTCGAATCGGCGCTGGAGACCATGGCGGCGCTCAGCGTCGGCACAGCGATCATGTCGGTGTCCGCCCCTGCCACCACCTTCCTGCCCAAGGCTTCCGACGCCGCGTCGCTTGCCCGGGATCTGAACGACGTCAACATCGACGTTGTCCGGGCGAGCCCGGATCGGTTCGGGCTCTTCGCCACCCTCCCGATGCCGCACATCGACGAGTCCGTCGCGGAAGCCGTCCGTGCGCTCGATGTCCTCAACGCCGACGGCGTGGTGCTGCTGGCCAACAACGCGGGCACCTATCTCGGCGAAGAGGGCCAGGACGACCTGTTCGCCGTTCTCGACGAGCGGTCCGCGGTTGTCTTCATCCATCCTGCCGAGCTGCCGGGACCAACCGTGCCCGGTGTCGTACCGTTTGCGACCGACTTCCTTCTCGACACGGCCCGCGCGGCATACCTACTGGTCCGCAACGGCATACGCCGCAAGTACCCGAATATCCGCTTCATCCTCAGCCATGCCGGCGGCTTCGTCCCGTACGCCTCGCACAGGATGGCGATGGCGATTTTCGGTGACACCGGCCGCAATCCCGGCGAGATCCTCGACGATTTCGCGAGCTTCTACTTCGACACCGCCCTTTCGTCGACGGCGGCCGCACTGCCGACCCTGCTCGCCTTCGCCAAACCCGGCCACATCACCTTCGGCTCGGACTTCCCGTTCGCCCCGCTGCTCGCAAGCCAGTACTTCACCGAGGGTCTGGAGAAATACGACGGACTCGACGACGCCTCCCGCGCGGCGATCAACAGGACCAACGCCCTCGCGCTGTTCCCGAGGCTCGCCTAGGGGATGAGCTTGAGCGGCAGGTGCTCGTGGCGCCGGATGATGTTGTTGAGCGCCCACGTCGGTTCTGCCGTCAGTTCGATCCGGTCGACGCGCTCGACCAGTGTCCGCAGCATCGCCGAGGTCTCCAGGCGCGCGAGGCTCTGGCCGGCGCACGCATGAGCCCCCTGACCGAAGCCGACATGGCGGTTGTCGTCGCGAAGGACGGCCTTGCACTCGGCGTACCGGGGAAGTGCGTAGAGCCGGTGCCGGGACAGCCACACCACGGGGCCTTGCTCACGCAGCCGCGCATAGTGAGGGTAGGGATCGACGATCGCGTCTGTGGTGTAGATGTCCGCCGGATACACCGGAACACCGCTTGGCGCCTTGGTGCGCATCACTTTCCCCCTCTGTCCAGCCTGAAGCTCGGTACCGCGTGACATAGCTGGTCGATGTCGCCCGTCCGCATCACCGTCCGGTCGGGCCGGACGACGGCCGCGGTCGCGTGGCCGTGCCGCAGCCAGTCGGCGAGATCGCCGTCGGCGTCGGCGACATGGAGGGCGACACCGCGCTGCTCGAGAATTGTTCGTTGTCCCGGGCTCAACGGGACAGCCGATACGACGGCGAACCCGCGCCCGAGAGCCTCGTCGAGTCGACGGCCGTCGGCCAGTTGCGGGTTGGGGCACAGCGTGCCCGTCAGTCGCCGCTCGCGACGTGATCGGTGGACCAGCGAAGAGCGGCGCAGTGCAGGCGTCCTGCTGTCGACGACCTTGTCGCGCAGACCCGGGATGTGGTGCATCCGCGGAACCACAACGCGACGAATGAGATTGCCGAGCTCGCCACCGGAAGTCATCGACCGGCCGACGTTGAGGGCGAGCCGGATCAGGGCGCGGGTGTGTGGCTTTCGTTCCTGCTCGTAGGTGTCCAGAACGGCTCGGGGGAGGTCGCCGGAAAGCACGCCGGCCAGCTTCCACGACAGGTTCATCGCGTCGCGCAGCCCGGCGCCCATGCCCTGTCCGATGAACGGCGGGGTGAGATGGGCGGCGTCGCCGAGCAGAAAGACGTTGCCGCGCCGCCACTTGTCGGCGATCTGCGCCCGAAACGTGTACTCCGTGACGCGGATCAGTTCGAGCTCGTCGTCCTCGGCGTGTGAGATCCATGGTGCGATGAGCGGTTTGAGTGCTGCCAGGCTCGTGTAGTCCTCTGCGGTTTCGCCGGGCAGCAGCCGGAACTCCCACCGGTAGCGGGCATCGCCGATCCGCATGTACGTGCCCGCGCGGACCGGGTCGCACACCTGGTGCACGCCCTCCCACTGGTCGAGGGCGACGTCGGTGCCGACGTCCACTACCAGCCAGCGCTGCTCGAACTTCAAATCGCGCATCGTCGAACCGATCTCGGTGCGAACGACACTGTTGGCACCGTCGCAGCCCAGCACGTAGTCGGCGACGACGGCGTGCTCGCTGCCGTCGGTGCGGTCGGTGAACGTGACGCGAATTCCACCATCACCCTTATCCTCGACGGCGGATACCTGGGTGCTGCCGCGAAGCGTGGCGTGTGGGTGGCGCTTGAGGTTGTTGCGCAGCAGCACCTCGAACTCGGGCTGGTCGAACATGTTGGCCTGAGGGAAGCCGTTGGCGCTGCGGGCAGTGTCCCGCCGGAACTCGGCAAGCACCCGCATCGTGTTGTCCAGCAGCCGAAGTCCGTGTGCGGGCCGCGAGATCGCGCCGAATTCGTCGGCGATGCCCAGCCGCGCGACGATCCGGTAGATCTCGTCGTCGAGGTGCACGGCGCGCGGCTGCGGGTACACGTCGGCCCATCGGTCCAGCACGAGGCTGTCGACGCCGTACTGGGCGAGCAGTGTCGCGGCCGTGACGCCCGTCGGCCCCGCGCCGACGACGACGACGGGAACCCGGGCGACACCGAGTGTCACCCGTACCTCACGACGGTGCGCTGAGAGCCGAGATCGATGGCGCCGTCATCGGTGGCGACACCGAGTTCCACGACGTCGCGATCGCGGAGGTACTTGCGGTTGCCTGCCTGCCGCTTGAAGAACGCCTTCCACTTCACCGCGGGCGGCAACAGGTTTCCGATGATCTCGACGGGCTTGGGCGGGGCGCTCAGTGCGGTGCCGACGGGGGTGCCGGTCATCACGAGATCGCCTGCGTCCAGCCGCTGGAAGCGGGCCAGTGCCTGCAGTGCCTGCAGCGGGGGGTAGATCATGTCGCCCTCCACGACCGTGTTCTGCCGGACCTCGCCGTTGACCCGCAACTGCAGCCGCAGATCGCCGAACCGCTTGAGCTCGTCGGCGTCCAGCAGCACCAGTGCGGGGCCCACGGGGGTGAAGGTGGGGTAGGACTTGGCCTCATAGAACTGCGTCTGCGGAAGCTGGACGTCGCGGGCGGACACGTCGTTGGTGACGACGAGGCCCGCGATGAAGTGGGGCAGGTTCTCTTCGGTGATGGCGGTGCCCACCGGGATTTCGCGCGCGACGACGAGACCGATCTCCACCTCGTAGTCCAGGAAGCGCACGTGGGCGGGTTTGACGATGTCGTCGAACGGCCCGCTGATCGAGCCGGATGTCTTGCGGAAGAACGTCAATGGAATCGACTTCGGATCCATTCCGGCATCGCTCACGTGCGAGGCGTAGTTGGTCATCTGCGCGACCACCCGGCACGGCGCGGTGACCGGTGTGACCAGCGCCAGTCCGTCGACGGGCACGGTGTCGCGACTGTGGGCCGCCGCCTCGATGGCCGCGCGGTCGGCCAGTAGCTCTCCGGTGGTCGTGGCGGACGTCGCGATTTTCGCTGCGCCCGTTGGTGTTTGGACCCACCAGGCATCGGCGGTGCGGAGGATGGAAGTGGTCATGTGTTGGCTACTTTCAAGAGGCCGCGCAGGCGGGTGAGGGTGAATTCGTTGTGGTTGTTGCGGAGTGCGTTGACCACGGAGAGCGCTTCGTGGGGCAGGGCGGCGGGGTTGATGCCGAGGAAGTCCTTGGTGACCGGAGGGCCCCACTGGGCGAGGCCCGTCGCCGTGAACGGTGCCCAGCCGGGCTCCAGTGTGTTGTCGAACATGTCGCCGTCGGCGAAGTGCTCGACGAGAAAGCCGTCCGGATCGCGCCAGTAGTCGAACAGCTGGCTGCCCTGGATGTGGCGGCCGATGCCCCAGGACCGGAAATAGCCAAGCTCTGCGAGGTATTCGCCGCCTGCGGCGAGCGCATCGAGGTCACACACCTGATACGCGGAGTGCACGTAACGGCTGGCGGGTCCCAGCGCCAGCGCGAGGGTGTGGTGGTCGGCGGGCGTGGGCCCGCGGTCGCAGCGGATGAAGCTCATCACCGGCCCGCGGGCGCGCTGGTCGGTGTAGAAGAGGAAATCGCTGACGATCATCCCGAGGTTGTCGAGGTAGAAGTTCAGTGCCTCGATGTACTTGGTCGTCTGCAGTACGACATGTCCGAGCCGTTGAACGCCTGCAGGCACCCGGGGTGGGCGTTGCGTCGCGTTCGTGCGATCGAGTCCGTGCCCGAAGTTGAAGATGTGTGGCTGCTGGTGGCGCAGCTCGGGCAGCTCGTGCGTGCCCGCCACCACGCGGACGGGAAGACCGCTCGGGTCGACGAGGTCGACGCATACCCCTCCGATGGATTCGGGCAGCGGGTTCGCGGGTGCGCCCGTGACGTCGGCCAGCCGAAGCACGTCGGCGTCGTCGGCGGCCCGGAACGCGGTCCCGACGAACCGCGACCTGGCCCCCCTGCGGAGCAGCACGCACGGCGCTCCTGCGTCGGTGCCGCGCAGCTGCAGCTCGTCGGGTGTGCGCAGAACGGTGGTGAAGCCGAATGCGCGGGCGAACGCCTCGGCGCGATCCAGGTCCGGCTTCTCGAACTCGAGCCACGCGATGTCGGCGACCTTGATGACGGGATTGCGCGCCCGTCCGCGATGCTCGCCCGGACGCGCAGCGTGCTCGCTGTGCAGCTCGTTGTGGGCGCCGATGGTGCCGCTCATCCGAACCTCCTCAAGAAGTTGACGAAATCGTCACATACGACGGCCTGCTCGGTCAACTACTTCTGACGAAATCCTCAAAACTGACAGTTTCTGATAACGTGAGGGCGTGACCGACCCGTCAGACGCGCCCGTAAACCGCCTGGAACGGCGAAAGCAGCGCACCCGCGCCGCGCTGATCAAGGCGGCGCAGGCCTTCATCGCCGCAGGCAAGGTCAATGTCCCGGTCCTGGAGATCACCCAGGCCGCCGATGTGGGGATGGGTTCGTTCTACAACCACTTCGAGAGCAAGGAGCAGTTGTTCGAGGCCGCCGTCGCCGAGGTGCTCGACGCGCACGGCGCGCTGCTGGACCACCTGACGGCGTCGCTCGACGACCCGGCAGAAACGTTCGCCTGCAGCTTCCGCCTCACCGGCCGGTTGTTCCGCAGGCGCCCGCAGGAAAGCCAGATACTGCTCGCCAACGGCATTGCGCTGCTGTCCTCGGATCTCGGGCTCGCGCCGCGCGCGCAGCGCGACATCGAGGCGGCGGTTGAGGCGGGCCGATTCACGGTCGACGATCCGGAGCTCGCCCTCGCGGTGGCGGGCGGCGCTCTGCTCGGCCTCGGCAACCTGCTGCGCAACCAGCCCGATCGCGACGACGCGACGGCCAGCGACAGCGTGACCGAAGATGTCCTTCGGTTGTTCGGCCTGCCCGCCGACGAGGCGCATGAGATCTGCCTCCGCCCCCTGCCTGACCTGGAGGGCTTCGAGCTGCCCGACTCCGCCTGACTCTGCGGGGCCGCCGGTCGATTTGCATCCCGTCCGGCATTCCGGCTTGTATGTCTAGCTATGTCTGAATTGGATCGTCGCAGCATGATGGTGATGGGTGGGATCGGACTGCTGTCGGCGCTGGTGCCGCTCCCGAAAGCCGGGGCAGCGCCCTCCTACGTCTTCGAGGACAATTTCGACGGACCTGCGGGTTCAGCCCCCGATTCGTCGAAGTGGATGATCTCCAAGGCCCGCGAGACGATGCAGGACCCGACGTTCTGGGAACTGCCCGAGAACGTCGGGCAGTACCGCGACGACCGCAGGAACGTGTACCTCGACGGCAAGTCCAACCTGGTCATCAAGGCCTTCAAGGATGGCGACACCTACTACGGCGGCAAGATCAATACCCGGTGGGAAGGCGGCATCGGTTACACCTGGGAAGCCCGGATCAAATTCGACTGCCTGACTCCGGGCGCATGGCCCGCCTTCTGGCTGTCCAGTGATGCTGACGGTGAGATCGACATCATCGAGTGGTACGGCAACGGCAAATGGCCGTCGGGAACAACGGTCCACGCGAAAGCAAACGGCTCCGAATGGGCGACGCAAAGCGTCGCGCTGGACAGCGGTTGGCATACGTGGCGAGTCAAGTGGGATGACTCGGGCATGAGCTTCTGGAAGGACTACACCGACGGGGCGGCGCCGTACTTCACTGTGCCGGCGAACTCGTTGGCGGATTGGCCGTTCAACAATCCTGGGTACAAGGTGTATCCGATCTTGAACCTCGCGGTCGCCGGTTCCGGCGGCGGCGACCCCAGCGGCGGGACCTATCCCGTGAGCATGCTCGTCGACTACATCCGCGTCTGGTAGCGATTTCGGCGTGATTTCTATCGCTGAGCGATACTTTTCACGCCGAAATCGTCTAGAAGGCGGCCTCGGGAAGCTGCATCAGGTCGTCGTCGATCTCCTCGATGATCGAGCGCACGGCAGACAGGCTGGGCAGCATGTTCGACGCGAAGAACGCCGCGGTGGCGATCTTGCCCCGGTAGAAGTCCTCTTTCTTGCCATGGGCGAGCGCGGCGGTGGCCACGTTGGCTTGCACCAGCAGCCGCCACCCGATGAGCAGATCCCCGACGGCGAGCAGGTAGCGCACCGACGCGAGCCCGATTTTGTAGCCGTGGGGTTTTCGGATGCGGTCATCAGATAGCCGGTCAGGGTGGCCGTCATAGCCTGCACGTCTTCGAGCGCCGTGCGGAGCTGCTCGGCCTGTGTGACGCGCGTCATACCCCGGGCAGCTCGGCGACGACGTCGGCGCGGGTGGCGTCGAAGCTGAAATATCCCTTGATGGGCAGGGTTTCGGGTAACGGGTCGTGGTAGCTCCACGCGACGTCCTCGACGACGGCGTCACCGATCGCCGCCGACCAGTAGGTGGCGTAGCCCTTGTAGTTGCAGTAGCTGCTCGTGTCCGAGCGACGCAACAGGTCGGTGCGCACGTGCGAAGGAGCGACGTAGAGAACGGGCGCGAGCGCGGTTTCGAAGACGATGATCGTGTCGGAGGTGTCGACCAGAGTCGCGCCCGCGACGGAAACCCGTAGCCGGCGGCTCGTCGGGCGGCAGTCGACCCGGTGATACGGGTTCGGCGGGTAGTGGACGAGCTGGCGGCCCTCCTCGATCCACGTGTCGACGGCGTCCCATGGCACCTGCACGTATCCCGGCGCCTCCGCGACAGGGTCGTGCGGCAGCTCGCCGACAGCGTCGGCGGGAAATGCGAAGTTCAGCGGTCGCCCTGCGCGATGCACCAGAAGCGCGAGCTCGGTGTCGATGACAAGGACGCCGTCGCGCACCGCCTGGACGCGGCGGGGGTGCGGCTCGACGAATACCACGCCGTCGGGCAGCGGCGGCGTGAACCATCCGGCGGGATCCTTGCTCAGCGGACCGCGTCCGGTGACGAGACTCATCGTCAAAGCTTTACAAAGGCGAGTCCTACCGACACGCCCCGGGTGGAACTTTCCCCGAAGCCGCGTGCCAACGCGACAGAAGGAGTGCAATGGCGGGTGCATGAGTCGGGGGCGTCGACGAATGGGGTGGGTGTGAAGCGACTCAATGGTGTGGACGCGTTGATGCTGTACACGGAGACACCGGAAATCCACATGCACACGCTCAAAATCGGTGTGCTCGACGTCTCCAACGTCGGCGGATACGACTTCGACCTGTTCCGCGCGATCGCGTTCCCCCGGCTGCAGGCGATGGCGCCGCTTCGCTACCAGCTCGTCGACATCCCGATGAAGCTGCATCACCCGATGTGGGTGCTCAACGACGACATCGACTTCGACTATCACGTTCGTCGGGCCCTGGTGCCCGCGCCGGGTGGGCGCCGCGAACTGGACCAGCTGATCGGCGAGATCGCCAGCACCCCGCTGGACCGCAATCGCCCGCTCTGGGAGATGTATGTCGCCGAAGGCCTTGCCGACAACCGCATCGCGATCATCCACAAGGTCCACCACGTGCTCGCAGACGGTATGGCGTCGGCCAACCAGATGGCCATGGCGATGGGGGCCGAAGGACCGTCCGGAGTGGTCGGTTTGTTCGAAGAGCCCGACATCGCGAGGACCGGTCCGGCGCTGCTGCGGGCGGCCGCACGTGACCACGTCGGGCTCATCCGCAAGCTGCCCCGCCTGGTGAACGAGACGGTGACCGGGGTGTCGCGGGTGCGGCGGCGGTCCAAGGAGCGCGGCGAGCAACCCGACCTCGCGAAGAACTTCGCGCCGCCGGACTGCTTCATCAACCACAAGGTCACGCCGGGCCGCCGGTTCGCGACGGCGCCGCTGGCACTGGCCGACGTCAAGGAGACGGGCAAGCAGCTCGGCGTCACCATCAACGACATGGTGTTGGCGATGGCGGCGGGAGCGCTGCGCAAACTCCTGCTGCGCTATGACGGCAAGGCCGACGCACCGCTGATCGCAGGAGTGCCGATCAGCACCAACCCGTCGCGGGAGAGGTTGGCGGGCAACGAGTTCACGTACATGACGCCCTCGTTGGCCGTCCACATCGCTGACCCGCTGGAGCGGGTCAGGCTGGCCTCGGAGGCGTCGGGCATCGCCAAGGAGAACAACCAGCTGCTCGGGCCGATGCTGCTGCCCGCGTGGATGTCCTATCTTCCGCCGTCGCTGGCGCCGTCGTTCTTCCGCGCGCAGGCCAGGCGCCTCGAGTCGGCGAGCGTCTTCAACCTGACCATCTCGAATGTCCCCGGACCGAAGGAGCGCGGCGTCATCGAGGGTGCGACGGTCAGCGAGATCTATTCCGTCGGGCCGGTGGTCAGCGGCAGCGGCATGAACATCACCGTGTGGAGCTACGTCGACCAGCTGGCCATCTCGGTGCTCACCGACGACCGCACGCTCGACGACCCGCACGAGGCGACCGATGCGATGCTCGAGGCGTTCAATGAAATTCGGACGGCGGCCGGAATCACCGGCGATCTGAGACCGGTCGGGTCGGCTCTGCCGTTGGCCGCAGCGACCTGACTACCTGGTCCAGCCGCGACGCCGCAGCCACCAGTCGCGTGCGACGACGCCGAGGATCACCACCGCGAAGCCGATCAGGAAGATGTCCTCGACTTTTCCGACGTGGTTGCCGCGCAGCATCGCCAGCATGAAGAGGGCGGAGAGAATGCCGCCGATCTGGATCCACTTGTGGTTCTCCTTGGACCAACCCCATGCCGCCGATGGCACATCTTCGACGTCGACACCGTCGGTCGTGTCCAACTCTGTGCTCACCACGGCTGCTCCTTGAGGTCGGGCCTAGCGACATTCTGGCATAGCTCTACTACGCGCCGCCGTAGTGTGGTGCGTCATGGCAGGACAGTTCGAAGGAAAGGTCGCGTTCATCACCGGCGCGGCGCGGGGCCAGGGCCGCTGCCACGCGGTTCGGTTCGCCGAAGAGGGGGCCGACATCATCGCGCTCGATCTGTGCGAACAGATCGACAGCGTGGCCTACCCGATGCCCAGCCGCGAGGATCTCGACGAGACGGTCAACCTCGTCGAGAAGACCGGTCGTCACATCGTCGCCGAGCAGGCCGACGTGCGTGACTTCGAACGGGTCAGGGAGGTCGTGGCCAACGGTGTCGCCGAGTTCGGCAGGCTGGATTTCGTCATCGCCAACGCCGGGATTTTTCCGGCGGCGGGGAAGCAGCGGCTGAACATCGAGTCCTTCGTCGACGCTATCGACGTGAACCTCAAGGGCGTCTACTACACGATCGAGGCCGCGCTTCCCGAACTGTTGCGCCACGGCGACGGAGGCGCCGTCGTCATCACCAGCTCTGCCGCGGGGTTCAAGTCCGTCAGCACCGCCTTCGACACCATCAGCCACGGCGCCGCCGGGTACACCGCCTCCAAACACGGTGTGATCGGCGTGATGCGTCATTACGCAACCTCCCTGGCGGAGAAGAACATTCGCGTCAACTCGGTGCATCCCGGCGGCGTGGCTACGCCGATGATCATCAACGAGGCGATGGGGCAACTGGTCGGCGACCAACCCGAGTTCGGCGCGGCCCAGCAGCCGAAACTGTCCATGCCGCCGATGGACCCCGCCGAGGTCACCGACGCGATCGTCTACTTCTGTGGTCATTCCGGTCGGCATCTCACGGGTGTGGCCCTGCCGCTGGACGGTGGGCTGACGCTCAAGTGAGGGCGCTGTAGCGGCGCAGCGCCTCGACCCGCTCGGCCTTGTGGTCGACGATCGGGTCGGGGTAGTCGTCGTCGTTCAGCTCGGGAACCCAGCGCCGGACGTATTCGCCGTCGGGATCGAACTTCTCGCCCTGCGTCGTCGGGTTGAACACCCGGAAGTACGGCGCCGCGTCGGTGCCGGTGCCCGCCGCCCACTGCCAGCCGTGCTGGTTGTTGGCCATGTCGCCGTCCACCAGCTGATCGAGGAACCAGCGCGCGCCCCACTGCCAGGGCAGGTGCAGGTCCTTTACCAGAAACGACGCCACGATCATCCGCACTCGGTTGTGCATCCAGCCGGTCTCGGCGAGCTGTCGCATCCCGGCGTCGACGATCGGGAACCCGGTCCGTCCGGACTTCCACGCCTCGAAGGCCTTCTTCGCCTTCGCGCCTTCTTCCAGCTGCATCGAGTCGAAGGACTTGTTCCAGTTCCACCAGGCGCTGTCGGGCCACTCGTTGAGCACCGCGGCGTAGAAGTCGCGAAATGCCAACTCCCGCAAGTAAGCCTGCGCACCCTTGCTGCGACCGAGGTCCGCGGCCATGGTGCGCGGATGGATGGTGCCGAACTTCAGGTGTGCCGACATCCGGCTGGTGGCAGGCAGATCGGGCCGGTTGCGGGCATCGGCGTAGTCAGCCAGGTCGTCGTCGACGAACTTCTTCCACTGCCGAAGGGCCGCTTGTTCACCGGCGGGCAGCTCGAGTTCGACGCCGGCGTCGGGGATTTCGACACCGCCCTCGACGTCTGCCGGGTCGATCCAGCTCGCTGACTTCGGTCCCGACTTGGCCGGTCCACGCCAGCCGTGCTTCTGCCATGCCCCGTAGAACGGGGTGAACACCTTGTACGGCTCGCCGTCGCCCTTGACCACGCGGCCGGGTGAGACCAGATACGGCGACCCCGACTCCTCCAGCGGTATGTCGCCGAGGGCTTCTCGCACGGCGCCGTCGCGGCGGCGGCCGAACGGGGTGAAGTCTCCCGACACGTGCACTGCGGTTGCGCCGACGGATTTGGCCAACGCCGGAATCCGCTTTTCCGGCTGTCCGCGCGTCACCAGCAGCCTGCCGTCGAGAGCGTCGCTCAGTTCACGCAGCGCGTCGTAGAGATATTGCAGCCGCCGCGCGCCCGACGATTTCTTCAGGCGGGGGTCGAGCACGTAGCAGGCCAGCACCTCGCCGTCCGCATCCGCGGCGTCCAGCAGGGCAGGCAAGTCATGCAGCCGCAAATCCCGCCGGAACCACATCAAAGTCGGCATGCCATTGATGCTGCCCGAATTTCCAGCTAAAGAAACAAGTGGCGTCGCTGACGGAAGGATGACGTATGCAGTTTTGGTCGGGGACCGCATTCATGGACCCGCTGGAGGCCGTGCCGGTTGCCAAGATGCTCGACGACGCCGGATACGACGGCATTCTGTGTTCCGACCACATGATCTACCCACGCGAGCTGTCGTCGCCCTACCCCGACTCCGCGGATGGCAAGCCGGGCTGGGAGCCGGACACGGCGTGGCCAGACCCGTGGGTGCTCATCGGCGCGATGGCCGCGGTGACGAATCGACTGCGGTTCTCCAACGCGATCTACGTCGCGCCCGCCCGACCTCTGCTCGAGGTGGCCAAGCTGGTGGCGACGGCCTCCGTGCTTTCACGGGGGCGGGTTTCCCTTGCGGCTGGCATCGGTTGGATGCGCGAGGAGTACGAGCTGATGGGGCAGGATTTCGCCAACCGCGGCAAGCGGCTCGATGAGATGATTCCGGCGCTGCGGGAGTTGTGGCGAGGCGGCTGGGTGTCCTGGCACGGCGAGTACTACCAAGTGCGCGAAATGATGGTCGAACCGCATCCGCCTTCGCCCGTGCCGATTCTGTGCGGCGGTGAGTCCGAGGTGGCGCTGCGCCGGGCGGCACGGCTCTGCGACGGCTGGGTCGGCTACGCGTATGGATGGGACGAGTCGGTCGGATATGCCCGCCGGCTGACCGAACTGCGTCGGGAGTACGGACGTGAGCACGATCCGTTCGAGATCGTGCTGGCGCTCCTGGAGCCTCCGTCGGTCGATATGTACCGGCGCGCCGAGGACGCAGGCATCACCGCGGTGATGTGCAGGCCGTGGCTGGGGCAGGACGCTGGTGCGGGCGTCGAAAGCTACCGGGAGCCCATCGAACGGTTCGCCGAAGACTTCGTCGAAAAGTGCAGGTAGCAGCCCTCGGGCAAATGTGACACTTGCGGTGACACCATAATGGTGTCACCATGACGTCATGGACTTGCAGCCGTATGTCGACGGGGTGCGTCACGAACTTGGGGTAGCAGCCGCCGCGGGCGGCCCCGAGGCCGAGGCGCTGGCGGATCGACTGACCGCGCCGTTGGAGTCGGCCATTCGGCTGGCGTTGCTCGAAGCGCTGTCCGACGCGGCCGGGGAGATCACCCGCGAACTGGCGCCACGCTCGGTGGATGTCCGACTGCGCGGCCGTGATCCGGAGCTCACCGTCAGTCCTGTAGTCGAGGACGCCGCCGAGCCGGTCGCTGCGATGCCAGAAGCCGACGACGACGGCGGCACGTGGCGGGTGACGCTGCGGGTGCCGCAGAGCCTGCGATCCCCGGTCGACGCGGCTGCGCGTGCCGAAGGGCTGTCCGTCAACGCGTGGTTGGTCCGCGCCGTCGCATCGGCATTGGGCGGGAAACGTCATGCGCGCGCCAACTCAGACAAGCACTTCAGCGGCTGGGTCCGCTGACCAGAAAAAACCCGACAGGAGAAACGATGCCGACATTCGAAACACCAGAACCCATCACCGCTTCCGTCGAGGTGGTCAGCGGCGCGGTCCACGTCACCGCCACCGACCGCCAAGACACGGTGGTGCAGATCGGCCCGCGGGATCCGAACCGGGCCTCCGACATCCGGATAGCCGAGGCCGCGCGCGTCGACTTCCGCGACGGCACCCTCACCGTGTCGGCGGGCAGACGGTTCATCTCCCTTGGCCGCGGCGGCGCCGTCATCATCGACATCGAACTGCCGTCGCGATCACGGCTGCAGGTGTCGTCGGCATCCGCGAACCTCCATGCCGACGGCGAGCTCGGTGACTGCCGGTTCTCCACGGCGAGTGGAGATGCCACCGTGCAGACGAGTCGCGGGGAACATCAAGGCCGACAGTGCATCCGGCGGAGTCGCGGTTGAGAACGTCAAAGGTGCGGCGACGATCTCGACGGCGTCGGGCGACGCCACCGTCGCCGAGCTCACCGGCGACGTCAAGTTCCGTGCGGCCAGCGGCTCGCTGTCGGTCACGAAGCTCCGTGGCATGGTCAACGCGCAGACCGCATCGGGCGACATCACCGTCGCCGACGCGATTACCGGTGGGGTTTCTGTGCAGACCGGCAGTGGCGACATCGAAGTCGGGGTCGCGGAGGGCACGGCGGCCCGACTCGACCTGAAAACGCATTCGGGCAAGGTGCGTAACACCCTGCAACCGGCGGACGGCCCGGCCGACGGCGACGAGACGCTCACCGTGAACGTGAAGACGGGCTCGGGTGACATCGCGGTGCAACGTGCCACCGCAGGCGTCGCCGGCTAGCCTGCCGGATCGAACCGAAACACCGCCAATCGTCCTGCGAGCGCTTCGAACTCGTCGGGGGTGCCTTCGCGCACCAGCCCGGAGCGCTTGGCGAAGCCGACACCGACGGGAACCTGTGCCGAGAACTCGCGCAGCACCGGGCGCGACTCTTCGGCGTCGAGTTCGACGATCCTGATCTTCTGCGACTTGCGGCCACGGGACAGCGTGCCGACACCTGCGGACCGCGCGTTCGCCGCCCAGTCCGCACCGGGATATCCGGCGACGGTGTACATGTCGCCGCGATAGGTGAACGGCGTCATCGGAGTGCTGCGCGGCCTGCCGGTCTTCCTGCCGGGCACGGTCAGGATCATCGCAGGGCCGGTTCGAATGCCCAGCCTCTGCATCGCCTTCACGATTCTGTTCATCGGCTTGAGGTACCGGGGCGGCCGGAGTTCTGACATGTGCTGTCTCCTTTGCTAATTGCTGAACAGGTCACGGTGTGAGCGGATGGCGTCGCCGAAGGACTGCGGCGGGCGGCCGAGGATCTTCTCCACCTCGTGGGTGACCAGCGCGGGCTCGGACACCGTCGCCTCGAGGAGCGCCGTGTATGCATCGGCGAACTGCGCCGAGAACCCGAGACCGATGAAGCGCTGACGCACGAGTTCGGGTGAAACTTCCCGATAGCGCAGGGGGCGGTCGAGCACGTCGCCGATGACGTCGACGAGCTCCGCGTTCGTCATGGCCTGCGGGCCGGTCAGCGGAATCCTGCGGCCCAGCAGCTCGTCGCCCAGCAGCGCGCGCACCGCCACCGCCGAAATGTCGGCGTCGACGATCGGCGCTGTCGAGGCCTCCGCGTACGGGCCGCTGACCACATCGCCTGCCCTGATCTGCGGTGCCCACATTCCAAAGAAGTTGGTGGCGAACACGGTTGGCCGCAGGCTGACCCACTCCAGGCCGGAGTCGACGGCGTGTTGCTCGACTTCTCTGTTGCGGTCGCCGCGAAAGCATGACGGCTGGCGAGAGACGTCGTCGTCGGCGTTGATGGCCGACAGCGCGACAAGGCGCCTGACGCCTTCGCGCCGGGCGAGGTCGACGACGGTCTCGAGTTCGCCGCCGAGCGCGCGTGAGTTGAGAAACACCGCGGACGCGCCGCGGATGCCGTCGGCGGCCGACCGCACCACCTCGACACCTTCGGGGAACTGCGCGGAATCGGGACGGCGGGTGACGGCGCGCACCGGCACACCGGCGTCTGCGAGCTCGTTGACCAGAGGGCGCCCGACGTTGCCGGTTGCGCCCGTGACAAGAATTGTGTTCATGCAAGCAAGGACGGGGCGACGACCGGAAAAGTTACGAGGGAAACCTGTAACTTTCGATGCCGCTACCTCGTCGTAAGTGCATGACCGAGTCACCGGCGGTGGAAGCGGCATGGCGTAGCCATCGCCCCTACCTCGTGAACCTCGCCTATCAGATGCTCAGCGACGTGGGAGAGGCCGAAGACGTCGCTCAAGAGGCTTTCCTGCGGCTGGCCCGAACGGATATCGGTGAGATCGACGACGTTCGAGGCTGGCTCACCGTCGTCGCCGGGCGACTGTGCCTCGACCAGCTGCGGTCGGCCCGCGCCCGCCATGAACGCCCCGAGACTTCCGAATCGGTCGATGTGATGCCGTCGGCAGAGCCTGACCCGGCCGACCGCGTCACGCTCGACGACGAGGTCCGCGCGGCGATGTTGGAGGTGCTGCGGCGGCTGTCGCCGGGCGAGCGGGTGTCCTTCGTGCTGCACGACGTCTTTCAGATGCCGTTCGAGGAGATCGCCGAGACTGTCGGCAGACCCGTCGGCACCTGTCGCCAACTGGCTCGTCGCGCGCGGGGCAAGTTCGCCGACGGCGCACCCCGTGTCGCCGACATCGCCGACGCCGAGCACCAGCTCGTCACCGAACGATTCATCACCGCCTGCGCCAACGGCGATCTCGAAGGGTTGACTGCTGTGCTGGATCCCGCGGTATGGGGTGTCGGCACCATACTGGGCGACCACGCTCCGCCTCCGCAGGTCAATCACGGCCCAGAAGCCGTGGGCAGCAACCTACTTCGCTACCTCGGACACGGCGCGACGCTTGTCAACGGGCCGGTCGGCGAACCGGTTCTGCTCGCCTTCGCCGAAAGGCGGCTGTTCGCCGTCATCGTGCTCACCATGCGCGACAACCTGGTACTCAAGATCGAGGCGACCGTCGACCCGACGGCAGCAGCCCGACCGTAATCGGTCGGGCTGCGCCGGCGTATTCGGTTGTGGTCGATATCAGTTGGGGGGCATCAGCACGGTGTCGATCATGTACACCTGCGCGTTGGCCGTCGAGACGCCGCCGCACACCACCGAGGCGTCGTTGACCTTGAGGTTGCCGCCCATGCCGGTGACCGTCACGTCCTCGCCCTGCACGGTCTTATGCGTGCCGACGACCTGCATGGGTCCGGCCTGGCCGGGCACCACGTGGTAGGTCAGGATCTTGGTGAGCAGATCGGAGTCGGTCTTCAGCTTCTCGATCGTCGCCGGGTCGATCTTGGCGAACGCTTCGTCCGTAGGCGCGAAGACGGTGAACTCGCCGCCGTTGAGGGTGTCGACCAGGTTCACCTTCGGGTTCAGCTGACCGGAGATCGCCTTGGTCAGCGTCGTCAGCATCGGGTTGTTGGACGCCGCCACCGCAACCGGATCCATCGCCATCCCGGCCACCGAACCGGGGCCCGTGGGTACCTGCTCGGCGTAGGCGGTACAGGCGGGACCGACCAGTTCGGCCGACGCGCTGCCCGCCGTGGTCAGCGACATACCCATCGCCGCGGCGGCGGCCAAACCCGCAACTGCGACCGTCTTCTTCATATTCCTCATCGGTTATCCACCTTCTGTATCGGACGACGGATACCGCCGCCCCTTTTCTTGTGTTCTCTCCAGTGATTCGGAGCGGGCATGCCCCCGGATGGGTGATGGAGGGAAGAATTCGTCAGCCATAGGTGAACGAGAATGCTTGCAGTCCTTTGCTCAACCGCACTTCCAGCTCCCCGCGCGCGACCTCGTCACCGGCCACCAGCTGGTGTGACGTCGGCGCGCCGCTGATCGGCACGACCGTCGTCTTCCCATTGCTCGTCACGGTCACAGTGCCCTCGCCGCCTGCGACGATGTAGACGTTCTTCGCGTTGTACTTCAGCGCAATCCGCGAGTCGTCGGACTCCGCCGTCGCGCCCTGGTAGTCCAACATCCACCGGCCGCGATAGGAGAAGCTGTCGTCGGCAAGCCTTATCGGGTAGCTGAAGTCCGCGGTGCCCTCGTCATATGTGTCGGGGCCGCCGTAGTTGACCATCTTGCCCACCCCGAGATACGTCTCGGGCGTCTGACCGACGGCAGGTGTCTCGTCTGCCGCGTCGCTCGGCGGGGGCAGCTGCACATCGGGGTTCGCGTCGACGAGCAATTCCCTGACGAGGTTCTCGGTGACGTCGTAGTCACCCTCGCCGAACTTGATATGGCGCACAGTGCCATTCGCGTCGACCAGGTATTCGGCGGGCCAGTAGCGGTTGCGGAAGTTGGTCCAGGTCGACAGATTGTTGTCGAGTGCGATCGGATAGGTGATGCCCAGATCCGCTGCGCCGCTGACGACGTTGCCACGGCTTTTCTCGAATGCGTACTCGGGGCTGTGCACACCGATGACCTCGAGGCCCAGATCTCCGTACTTGTGGTACCAGTCGACCACATGCGGGATCGCGCGTTGGCAGTTGATGCACGAGTACGCCCAGAAGTCCACCAGGACGACCCTGCCGCGCAACGACTTCAGGTCGACCGGAGCGCCACCGGGTGTGTTCAGCCAACCGGCGATCCCTTTGATATCCGGTGCCGTGCCACAGGTTTCGAGCCTCTCCGCTCCATTGCTGCAGTTCGACAGTTCCCGGTTCTGATCGTTCACCAGGCCGCCGAGGTTGAGCTTCTCCTGGATCTCGTCCGACGCGACGACCTTGTCCTGTAGGCCGCTCGTGTAGTCGGGGATGGCCGTCTGCAGTTTGGCGGGCACGTTGAACAGCAGCGCGACAGCGAAGGCCAGCATCACGATGCCGCCGATCACGCGAATGCGACGCTGATGGCGGCGGAACGTGCCGACGCGTTCGGCGACCCGCTGGCCCGCTAGTGCGAAGAATAGCAACGGCAGCGCGGCGCCGATCGCGAACGAGATCGTCAGCGCGACGGTGTCGAGGCCGATGGATCCCGTCGCGCCTGCGACAACGATCGCGGCGAGAACCGGTCCTGCGCAGGGGACATAGAGCACCCCCAGCGCCAGCCCCAGCCCGAAACCGCTTCTGCCCTCGCTCATTTGAAGCGCAGGGATGCGGCTGAAGGGCTTCTCCAGCAGCTCCTCGAATCGAGGAAAGATCAGCCCGAGGCCGATAACGGTCAGCGCGACCAGCCCTGCCCAGCGGATCGCGTCCTGCGGAAGATGCAGAAGCGACAGCAGGGAGGTCCCGATGAGGGTGACCAGGCTGAAGCTCAGCACCAGTCCGCCGATCACCCGGTACGGCCGCAGCCTCTCCGACAGCGCGGGCTTCGTCGTGACGGCGATCGCGGTGCCGCCGCCGGACCCGGCGACCGACTCCGAGCGTGTGCCCTGTGCGCCGGAGAAGAAGATCACCGGCAGCACCGGCAGAATGCACGGCGAGATACCCGTGATCAGGCCGCCCATGAAACCGATCAGTACAAGCGTGAACATGTCAGTTATTCGGAGCCACAACACATTTGGATGGGTCACCTATTCCGCCGAGCTGGGCCCACGCGCAAGCTGGGGAACGCAAAAGCCCCCGAACACTCGGCGTGTCGGGGGCTTTCACGTCTGCTCGTGCTAGCTGGCGGGTGGCATCAGCACCGTGTCGATCATGTAGACCTGTGCATTGGCGGTCGAGACGCCGCCGCACACCAGCCCCGCGTCATTCACCTTGAGGCCGTTGCCCTCACCGGTGACGGTCACGTCGGCGCCCTGCACCGTCTTGTGGGTTCCGACGACCTTCGCCGGGCTGGCCTGGCCGGGCACCACGTGGTACGTCAGGATGCTGGTCAGTAGATCCGAGTCGGTCTTGAGCTTCTCGATCGTCGCCGGGTCGATCTTGGCGAACGCATCGTCGGTCGGCGCGAACACCGTGAACTCACCGCCGTTGAGGGTGTCGACCAGGTTGACGTTCGGGTTGAGCTTCCCCGATAGCGCCTGGGTCAGCGTCTTCAGCATCGGGTTGTTCGACGCCGCGACCGTCACCGGATCCTGCGCCATGCCTGCCACCGATCCCGGGCCCTCCGGCACCTGCTGGGCGTAGGCCGCACATCCCGTACCGATCAGGTTGGCCGCCGGATCAGCCGTCGCCGACGACGTGGCCGGAGCCGACGACGTCGCTTCGGCGGACGTCGTTGGCTCGGATGAGCTTGAAGCGCTGGTCGAGCTGTCGTTGGAACACGCCGAAAGGCCGAGAACCGCCATCGCCGCGATGGTGGCCGCCGTCAGTGTGCTGCGGTGAACATTTCTCATTCGTGCTTCGACTCCTTGGTCACGGACGGGTAGGTGCCGCCCATTGGCTTGACACCTGGCATTCGGCGTGACGGCGCTCACGGATTGGCCCGAGGCCGTCGACGTCACACTTGGGTCACCTTTTCCCGCGAGAAGACGTAAATGTCCGCAAAACCCCAGGACAGCACGAACTTTTGCGTCTGCTCGCGGGGGGAGCGGCACAATAGGACGGTGAGCAACAGGCTGCGCGTGCTGATCCTCGGTAGTACCGGGTCGATCGGCACCCAGGCGCTCGACGTCATCGCGGCCAACCCCGACCGTTTCGAGGTGGTCGGGTTGGCCGCAGGGGGCGGAAACCCCGAGCTGCTGGCACGCCAGCGCTCGCAGACCGGCGTCACCAACATCGCAGTCGCCGACCCCGACGCCGCCGAAAGGGTCGGTGACGTCACCTACGCGGGCTCCGGTGCCGCCACTTCGCTCGTGGAGAACACCGAAGCCGATGTCGTTCTCAATGCACTGGTCGGCGCCTTGGGCCTGAAACCGACACTTGCCGCCCTGGCCTCCGGAGCCCGGCTGGCGCTGGCGAACAAGGAGTCGCTGATCGCAGGCGGACCGCTGGTGTTGAAGGCGGCGAAGCCGGGCCAGCTCGTGCCCGTGGACTCCGAGCACTCGGCGATTGCCCAGTGCCTGAGGGGCGGTACCCCCGACGAGGTGGCCAAGATCGTGCTGACCGCGTCGGGCGGCCCGTTCCGCGGCTGGACCGCCGAGCGCCTCGACCGACGTCACACCCGACCAGGCGGGCGCGCATCCGACCTGGTCGATGGGTCCGATGAACACGCTGAACTCGGCGTCGCTGGTGAACAAGGGCCTGGAGCTGATCGAAACCCACCTGCTGTTCGGCGTTCCCTATGACCGCATCGAGGTGGTGGTCCATCCGCAGTCGATCGTGCACTCGATGGTGACGTTCACCGACGGCTCGACGATCGCCCAGGCCAGCCCGCCGGACATGAAGCTGCCGATCGCGCTGGCGCTCGGCTGGCCGTCACGGGTGCCCGCCGCCGCGTCGGCATGCGACTTCAGCGCGGCGTCGACCTGGGATTTCGAGCCGCTGGACGCGTCGGTGTTTCCCGCCGTCGAGCTGGCTCGGGAGGCTGGCCAGCGGGGTGGCTGCCTGACCGCGGTCTACAACGCGGCGAACGAGGAAGCCGCCGCCGCGTTCCTCGACGGCCGGATCCGGTTCCCGACGATCGTGCGCACCATCGCCGACGTGCTGCATGCCGCAGACCAGTGGGCCGCTGAACCCGCTACCGTGGAAGAGGTACTTGACGCGCAACGCTGGGCCCGGGACAGGGCAAGGGGCGCGGTTTCTCGGGAGGTTGTCACCACAAAATGATGTGGGTCATCGGTGTGGCGCTGTTTGCGCTGGCCATCCTGGTGTCAGTGGCGCTGCACGAATGCGGGCACATGTGGGTGGCGCGCGCCACCGGCATGAAGGTGCGCCGGTACTTCGTCGGCTTCGGTCCCACACTGTGGTCGACCCGACGACCGAACAAGCTGGGCTACACGGAGTACGGCGTCAAGGCAGTACCGCTCGGCGGGTTCTGCGACATCGCGGGGATGACGTCGATTGACGAGATCGCGCCCGAGGACCGCCCGTATGCCATGTACAGGCAGAAGACATGGAAGCGGGCCGCCGTTCTGTTGGCAGGCCCCGGCATGAACTTCATCGTCGGCCTGGTGATCCTCTACGGCATCGCGCTGCACTGGGGCTTTCCGAATCTCAAACCGGAGCCCGCGGCCTATGTCAGCCAAACCTCCTGTGTCGCACCGCAGATCAGCAAGGACAAGTTCGCCGACTGCAAGGGCGACGGGCCTGCGGCCGCCGCAGGCATGAAGCAGGGCGACGTCATCGTCAAGGTCGGCGACACCGTCGTGGACAACCCCGACGAGATGGTCGCCGCGGTCCGTGCGGCCAGCGGCCCGACCCCGTTCGTCATCGAGCGCGACGGAAAGCAGATCACCACGGTCGTCGACGTCGTGAAGACCCAGCGCTTCACGTCCGACACCGCGACGGCCCCGTCGACCGTCGGCGCGGTCGGCGTCTCTGCCGCCGAGTTCGGGCCCGTCGAGTACACGCAGTACAACCCGGTGACCGCGATCCCGGGCACGGTGGCGTTCACCGGCGACCTGGCCGTCGAACTAGGCAAGTCGCTGGCCAAGATCCCGACCAAGATCGGTGCGCTGGTGCACTCGATCGGCGGCGGCGAGCGCGACCCCGAGACGCCGATCAGCGTCGTCGGGGCGTCGATCATCGGCGGTGACGCCTTCGAACGCGGGCTCTACCTGGCCTTCTGGTTCTTCCTTGCGCAGCTGAACTTCGTGCTCGGTGCGGTCAACCTGGTGCCTCTGCTGCCGTTCGACGGCGGCCACATCGCGGTCGCCTTCTTCGAGAAGATCCGCAACATGATTCGAAAATCGCGCGGCTTGGTGGCCGCGGCGCCGGTGAACTATCTCAAGCTGATGCCCGCCACCTACGTGATCCTGGTCTTCGTCGTCGGTTACATGGCGCTGACCGTGACCGCCGACTTCGTCAACCCCATCAGACCTTTCCAATAGGAGACATCATGTCCGTCGGGCTAGGCATGCCGGCACCTCCGGTACCGACGCTGTCGCCGCGGCGAAAAACTCGTCAGCTGATGGTCGGCAACGTCGGCATCGGCAGCGATCACCCGATCGCCGTGCAGTCGATGTGCACCACAAAGACCCACGACGTGAACACCACGCTGCAGCAGATCGCCGAGCTGACCGCGGCGGGCTGCAACATCGTCCGGGTCGCCTGTCCGCGTCAGGAGGACGCCGACGCGCTGGCCGAGATCGCCAAGCACAGCCAGCTTCCGGTGATCGCCGATATCCACTTCCAGCCCAAGTACATCTTCGCCGCGATCGACGCCGGCTGTGCTGCCGTGCGGGTCAACCCCGGCAACATCAAGGAATTCGACGGCCGGGTCGCCGAAGTCGCGAAGGCGGCCGGTGCGGCGGGCATCCCGATCCGTATCGGCGTCAACGCGGGCTCGCTCGACAAGCGCTTCATGGAGAAGTACGGCAAGGCCACACCCGAGGCGCTGGTCGAGTCCGCGCTGTGGGAGGCGTCGCTGTTCGAGGAGCACGGCTTCGGCGACATCAAGATCAGCGTCAAGCACAACGACCCCGTCGTCATGGTCGCCGCGTACGAACAGCTTGCCGCGCAATGCGATTACCCGTTGCACCTCGGCGTCACCGAGGCCGGGCCTGCGTTCCAGGGCACGATCAAGTCCGCCGTCGCGTTCGGCGCGTTGCTCTCAAGGGGCATCGGCGACACCATCCGGGTCTCGCTCTCGGCGCCGCCCATCGAAGAGGTCAAGGTGGGCAACCAGATCCTCGAGTCGCTCAACCTGCGGCCCCGCAGGCTCGAAATCGTGTCGTGCCCGTCGTGTGGGCGCGCGCAGGTCGACGTGTACACGCTCGCCAACGAGGTCACCGCGGGACTCGAGGGCATGGAGGTTCCGCTGCGCGTTGCCGTCATGGGATGCGTCGTCAACGGCCCAGGCGAAGCGCGCGAAGCCGACCTCGGCGTCGCGTCCGGCAACGGCAAGGGCCAGATCTTCGTCAAGGGTGAGGTCATCAAGACCGTCCCGGAGCACCTGATCGTCGAAACGCTCATCGAAGAGGCGATGCGAATCGCCGAAGAGCGTGGAGACGAGGCTTCTGCCAGCGGTTCGCCGGTCGTCACCGTAAGCTGAACGTGTTTCCTGTGACTGGAATCACCACGACCTGAGGCCGCAGAAAGAGTCCCGATGTCGGCTCCGCCGCTTTTCCGCTTCGTCGACGAGCGACGGGTCTCAGTGGTGCGCGACGTTGCCGTGGTGCAGCAGGTGCTCGACGCCGACCCGGTCGGAAGCTGCATGGTGGCCTCCCGGGTCGCCGAGCACGGCGTCGACCCGAGCGCGATCGGCGGCGAACTGTGGTCACGGGGCCGGGCCACCGAGTCGCTGTGCTACGCCGGAGCCAACCTCATCCCGTTGCGCGGGGAGGCGGGCGACCTGTACGCGTTCGCCGACAAGGCAGTCAGCGGCGCCAGGCGGTGCTCGTCGCTCGTCGGCCGCGCGGAGTTGGTGTTGCCGATGTGGCGCCGCCTCGAACACGCCTGGGGCCCCGCCCGCGACGTGCGTGACCGTCAACCTCTGATGGCGCTGGCCACCGCCCCTGCGTGCCCGATCGACCCCGCTGTGCGTCCCGTGCGCATGGAGGAGCTCGACGCCTACCTGGTGGCCGCCGTCGACATGTTCATCGGGGAGGTCGGGATCGATCCGCGCATCGGCGACGGCGGCCGCGGCTATCGGCGCCGGGTCGCGGGCCTGATCGCCGCAGGGCGCGCGTGGGCGCGCTTCGAGCGCGGGCAGGTCGTGTTCAAGGCGGAGGTCGGATCGCAGTCGCCTGCCGTCGGGCAGATTCAGGGTGTGTGGGTGCATCCGGACTGGCGCGGTCGGGGACTCGGCACGGCGGGCACCGCCACCCTCGCTGCGGCCGTGGTGCGCAGCGGGCGCATCGCGAGCCTGTACGTCAACGACTTCAACACCGTCGCCCGCGCGACGTACAACCGCATCGGCTTCGCCGAAGTCGGCACCTTCGCGACCGTCTTGCTGGACTAGGTCGCGCCCGCAGCGCGGTTGGTTACGCTTCACGCCATGACTGAGGACGCGCAGAAGACCGAACGCAGAGAGATCGCCGACACGCTCGTGCGCGCGCTCGAACGGCGCCATGAACTCCTCGACGTGATCGTCGAGGCGGAGGACTACGACGCGGCCGTCGAGGCGATCGCCTCCATGCTCGGCACCTCGACCGCCGGTGGCGAAGCGGTGCTCCGGTTGTCCTTCGATCGGCTGACCAAGGTGTCGCGCCGCCGGATTCGGGATGAGCTCACCGACCTCAACCACGAGCTGAGCTTCACCAAAGGGGAGCGGCAGCCCGCCCAGGGCGAGAGCCTGGCGCTCCGCCCCTTCTCGGCGGACGCGGACCGGGACATCTTCGCCGCCCGCACCGACGACGTCCGCGCGGCGGGCGACGGATCGGGCGCTCCCGCGGGCGATCTGGACGACGAGATCAGCGCAGCCGTCGGCCGCGTGCACGCCGAAGAGGCGGTCTGGCTGGTGGCGATCGACGGCGACGACAAGATCGGGATGGTGTTCGGCGAGCTGGCCAACGGCGAGGTCAACGTGCGCATCTGGATCAGCCCGACGTTCCGCAAACAGGGCTACGGCACCGCTGCGCTACGAAAGTCGCGCTCGGAGATGGCCGCGTACTTCCCGGCTGTGCCCCTGGTGGTGCGCGCGCCTGCCGCCGGGCCGTTCGGCGCCTGACGGCTGGCCGAGTCTGTCCCCGGCTTCGCGTGGGCCCAGGGAGATCGCATTTCCGGCTGAAATCTCGATCTCCCCGCAGTCTCGAGGACTTGGTGGTGGCGCGCCTCCACGGTTTTGGGGTCTCAAATTCGTAACATTTGCCCCAATGGCAACTTGGTTCTCATCTGTAACACGTCTGGCGAGTCTGCTGACCGTCGTGGTGGTGTCCGCATCGCTCAACGCGTGCACACCGAAGCCCAACGGGCCCGCACCGGCCGCCGAACAGTTCTTCGCGGCGCTGGCCAAGGGTGACACCGGCGGTGCGTCTGCGCTGACCGACCGTCCGGAGGACGCGCGAGCCACGCTCAACGAGGCGTGGGCCGGCCTGCAGGCGATCTCCCTGGATGCGCAGGTGCTCGGCTCGAAGTTCGCCGAGGACACCGGCACCGTCGCCTACCGCTACACCTGGCACCTCCCGAAGAACCGCACCTGGACCTATGACGGTCAGCTGAGCATGGTGCGCAACGAGGGGAACTGGGAAGTCCGGTGGACCACGACGGGGCTGCACCCGAAACTCGGTGAGCACCAGACGTTTGCGTTGCGTTCGGACCCGCCACGGCGCGCGTCCGTCAACGAGCGCAGTGGCACCGACGTGCTCGTGCCGGGCAGCCTGTATCACTTCGCGCTCGACGCAAGGGCGGCAGGCGCGTACCTGATGACCACGGCGACGGCGGTCGTCGATGCGCTGCGGCCCTTCGACGACACCCTGGACCCCCAGCGGCTGGCGGAGGAGGCGAGCTCGTCCGAGGGGCCGTTGAGCCTGATCACCCTGCGCCAGTCCGACCGCGACCAGGTGGCCGCCGTCCTCGGCAACCGGCCCGGTCTGGTCATCACACCCCAGGCCGAATTGCTGCCCACAGACGAGCATTTCGCGCCTGCCATCATCGACGAAGTCAAGAAGGCTGTGGTGAACGACCTCGATGGCCAGGCCGGCTGGCGTGTCGCGAGCGTCAACCAGAACGGCGTCGACGTGGACGTCCTCAACGAAGTGCCCGCGGCGCCCGCGCCGTCGGTCACGATCAGCCTGGACCGCGCCGTTCAGGACGCGGCGCAGAACGCCGTCAACAATGTTGTGGGCCGCAAGGCGATGATCGTCGCGATCAAGCCGTCGACCGGTGAGATCCTGGCCGTCGCACAGAATCCCGATGCAGATGCCGACGGGCCCACCGCCACGACGGGTCTGTACCCGCCGGGGTCGACCTTCAAGATCATCACGGCAGGTGCGGCCATCGAGCGCGACATGGCAACGCCCAACACACTTCTCGGCTGCCCGGGCACGGTCGACATCGGGCACCGCACGATCCCCAACTACGGCGGCTTCGACCTCGGCACGGTGCCGATGTCGCGTGCCTTCGCCAGTTCGTGCAATACGACGTTCGCCGAGCTGGCCAGCCAGATGCCGCCGCGCGGCCTGACCCAGGCCGCCGCACAATACGGCATCGGCCCCGACTACCAGATCGACGGCATTTCAACGGTTTCCGGCTCGGTGCCGCCGACGGTCAACCTGGCAGAGCGAACCGAGGACGGCTTCGGCCAGGGCAAGGTTCTTGTCAGCCCGTTCGGCATGGCGATGGCTGCGGCGACCGTCGCTGCGGGTAGAACCCCTGTGCCGCAACTGATCGAGGGCCGACCGACGACCGTCACCGGCGATCGCACCGAGATCACTCCCAAGATGTTGGACGGCCTGCGGCCGATGATGCAGCTGGTGGTCACCAACGGCACCGCCAAGGACCTCAACGGCATCGGCGATGTGCGAGGCAAGACCGGCGAGGCCGAATTCGAGGGCGGCTCGCACTCGTGGTTCGCCGGCTATCGCGGCGATATGGCGTTCGCCGCTTTGATCGTCGGGGGTGGTAGCTCGGAGTACGCGGTGCGCATGCTGCGGGGCATGCTCGAAAGTCTGCCGCCGGACTACCTGGCCTGAAACCTATTTCAGCGGCTCGGTCGGGACGTTGTAGCGCTCCTGGTAGGCGGCGACCTGCTCGCGCAATTTTTCCGCGTCCAGGCCGGTGTCGGCCCAGCTGTAGCGGCCGCCACCGCCGTCGCCGGGATGGGCCGCAAGGTAATCACGCATTCTCTGTTCGGCGACGGGCGTCAGCTCCCGATCCAGCCGGCCGTACAGCGACCTGATCGTTGCGAATGGGTCCCTCATGAAATCGGCGAATTGCATGTCGATCACCTGGCCCGGTGCCAGCGATTCACGCAGCGTCATCCCGCGCTGCAACCCGACCACGATCTCCTCGCACGACTGCACCGCGCAGTCGGCGATGCTTGTCTCGTCGGACGCCATCCGACGCAGGTGATTCGTCAGCGCACTGACCGATGAGATGACCTTCAACGGGTCACGGTGCGTCTGCACGATCACCGCATCGGGGTACGTCTCCACCAACGCGTCGAGCGTCCACAGGTGTGCGGGGGACTTCAGGAGCCACTGGCCACCGACACCGGATTGCAAGTGCTGCAGGAAGATTCGGTGAAATCGGTATGCCTGGCGGTGGTCCGCCTCGTATAATAACCACTTGTAGTAGGTCGGTAAGCGGTACTGGACGGAGAAGATCATGCTGCAGAACTGCGAGGCGGTGATCCGGACACACTCCTGCCCGACCTGCGCCCCCATCGGATGCCAGCTCATGAACCCGGGGATGATGTGCTCGCTCATCTCCAGGGTGGCCTGGGTCTCGGCGATCCGCGGGTCGGTCTCGTAGGTGTCGGGCCGCGGCACCGGAAGCGGGGCGTCCACCTCCCAGGTCAACGGCGGCCGCAGGTCGGGGTCCTGGGCGAGCAGGTCGAACAGGATGGTGGTGCCGGTCCGGGGCTGGCCGACGATGAATATCGGCCGCTGGATTTTCTCTTCGGCGATCTCGGGATGGGCCTTGCGCCAGTCCACGACCTGCAGCCGATTCTTCAACGCCCGCACCACATCCAGCGCCGCGATCTCCACCCCGAGGTCGTTGAGACGAGCCTCGTCCACCAGCCCGGCACACAGCAGGCTCAGCCCGTTGCGCCACGTCTCGTTCTCGTCGAACTCCGCGCCGAAGTCGTCACTGCCCGCCCATTCGCAGGCCTGCTCGATCAGGGCCGCTTGGTCGAACCGGTCGGCGGCGCTCATCGTGTCGACCTACCGCTGCGCACCTCGACGGACACCTTCGGCGCCTCGGGGTTGTCGAGCCAGCGGAACACGACGAAGCCCCGGTGGCGGCCGCCGGTGTCCAGCCAGTGGCCGTGGCCGAAGTCGTTGGCGCCGATGGCGATACGGACCATCCCGTCGGCATCCGGCGCTACGCCCTTGTTGGTGACCGAACTGTGCCTGCGGCGGGGTTCGAGGCATTCGTGCCAGATGTTCTCCAGCGTCACGTTCCAGTAGCGGGTGTCGGGCGGTTCGAACTCCAACACCAGCGACTCGTCCTCGTTCAGCCGGAAGGTTCCGAGCATGTACAGGTTGTCGGGCGTGGTGTCGGCCGTCCCCGAGATCGGCGGCCGCCGAGGTGACGAGGGTGTTCGGCTGCTCCATCAGCTCGGGCTTGATCGTGCGGTGCAGGGTGGTCAGTTTCATGATGGTCCACGCCATCGCGGTGAACTGTTCTGCGGCTTCGTCATCGGTGATGGTCTTCGGCGGGTGTGTGGTCAGCGGCTCGATGTGCAGCGTCGCGGGCTGTTCGGTGTCGGCGTCGGCGATGTACTCGCGGACGACGATCGACGTCGCATCCTCCGGAATCTGCACCCACTGCGCCCCGTTGAGCTCGGCAGGTGACGGTTCGGTCGCCGAGTACACCAGCGCGAACCTGTCAGCATCCAGCGTCAGGTCGGCGTCGCTGACATACGCCGCCATGCGTCGCGGCGTCATGCCGGTGCCTGCCAGCACCTGCAGACCGAGATACGCGGTGGTGCCCCGCGTTCCGGTGACCCGATAGGAGCGGTCGCCGCGGATCATCGCGAGCAGGTACTGCCCGTCGGGGTTGGGGCCGCCGATCAGCCGGGTGGGGGAGCACATGTCGAAGAACCACGGCAGATCCGGGTCGGCCTCCACGGTCAGCTCCGAGCACAGGGCGGTGACCCGGGAGATGACGCCCAATCCCTCGAGCAGTTCGCGTTCGTTCTCGGCGTCCGCCGTCACGATGCCGGTGATGTCGCCGATCATCTTCTGCACGAAGGCCCACGCCTCGACGGTCTTGGGCGCCCATTCGCTGTCGTTCATCGTCACGATGAGACAACTACCAGTACAGACGCCCTCTCTTAGGTCGATTCAGGTATTTGTCGGTGTCGACCGGCGGGTCGCCTCCTGCGCGAGCTGAACACGGGAGGACAGCCCGAGCTTCGTGTAGACGCGGGTGAGGTGGGATTGCACGGTGCGCGGTGACACGAAGAGCCGTGCGGCGATCTCCTTGTTGCCCAGCCCCTCGCTGACGAGCCGCACCACGTCCAACTCGGCAGGGGTCAGCGATGCCCAGCCGCTGGACGGCCGCTTTCGCTCCCCGCGGCCGCGCTGCGCGTACGCGATCGCCTCCTCAGTCGACAAGGCGGCGCCTTCCGCCCACGCGGTTTCGAAGTCGGCCTCATTCATGGCATTTCGGAGCGCCTGCACCGACGTTTCGTATTCGACTTGATAAACCGCGAAGCGCACCTCGCCTGTACGCTTTCGAATTCCCGCAGCGGCGCCAAAGAGCCTGGCCCCCTCGTCGTAACTGCCCGCTTCACCGACCAGCCCCCCAAGGATCTCGAGGATGTCCGAAACGCCCAAATAGGCTCGGGCGCCCGCACTACACGAAAGAGCGTTATGCGCGTCCTGCTCAGCTTGTCTTGGGTCACCCTGGGCGATCGCGACGCGGGCACGGGTAGTCAATGCCGACGCCAAATTCCAGCCTGACGCAACCGCGATAGCATCATCGACTTTCCTTCGTGCGTCTGCGAGATCACCGCATGCTAGCGCCGCCTGGGCGATAAGTCCGCTGTTGAGCGGAGCTGTCCCCTCCAGGCTTCGAAGATGAGCCCAGGCGGTCTCAGCCGATTCCGACGCTCGCTCGACATCACCCGCGGCAAGGTGCGCGATCATCAGCTCGATGTGCACAGCACCGATGTAGACATCGCCGAGTTCCGTGGCGGACTCGATAGCTCCCTCGGCGGCGATTCGGGCTGCGTCCGGGTCACCTAGGTACGCGAGCGCCTGCGGCAGTATGAGGAGCGCGGTGACCAGCGAGATCCCGTCGTGCTCGGCGTCGGCCTCGGCGAGCACCTCGCGCAACAAAGCGCTTCCTCCGGTCAGATCGCCCATGACGACTTGAGCGGTCGCCAGCCGCCACCCGCACTGACGTGATCCGAAGCGGTCACCAATGGTGTTGGCCAGTTCGTGCCCTTCTTCGGCGGGCGCCCGCAACGCGATGGGATTACCCGTGACCAGGGCGGCCTGGGCCTGTTGGGCCAGAATCTGGGACAGCCTCCACTTGTCGTCCAGCGCTCGGGCGAGGCCGATCGCTTCGGAAAAGTAGCGATCGGCGACCTCGGCGTCGTAGACAGCGGCGCTGCCGCAGGCGAGGAGCGCCCGGACCAGCAGCGCGGGATCTTCGAGCTCGCGTGCGATCGTGAGCGCTTGTTTGGCGTAATCCAGGTTGTAGGTGTTCACCCACGCGTCGAGCACCGTCTTGTCGGCGAGCACACGCGCGCGAACTGCAGGCGCTAAACCGTCGAGGCTTGATGTGCCATCGGCGAGCACGACACCGAACCAGGCCAGTCCTTCCTGAATGCGACTGCGGGACAACCACAACGGCATCAACGACGACGCCAGCTCCGATGCGCAGCCAAGGTCTCCGGCTTCGATGCTCCAGGCGAATGCGCTTCGGAGGTTGTCCATCTCGTCGTCGGCCTGCTCGACACGGTGCTGATAGTCACTCCGCGCCGGCGCGTCGAGCAGCGCGGCCATGGAGGTGTAATGGTCGCGATGGCGCACCCGTACCACCTCGGCCTCACCGGACTCGCCAAGCTTCTCCTGCGCGTATTGGCGCACGGTCTCGAGCAAGCGGTATCGCGTTCGGCCGCCGGTGTTTTCGGCTGTCACCAACGACTTGTCGACGAGCAGGGCGAGCTGGTCGAGGATCTGGTAGCGCTCCACCTCGGCGTCACCAGCGACGGCCTCGGCGGCGTCGAGATCGAAACCACCGAGGAAGACGGCGAGCCGACGAAAGAGGATCCGTTCGGGCTCGGTCAGCAAGGCATGCGACCAGTCCACCGACGCGCGCAGGGTCTGCTGACGACGTACCGCCGTCCGTGCGCCACCGGTCAGGAGGCGGAACCGGTCATGAAGGCTGCCGACGATCTCTTCCACCGAAAGCGCGCGAACACGGGCTGCCGCGAGTTCGATCGCGAGCGGCATGCCGTCGAGCCTCTGTGCAGATCTCGGTGACCGTGGCGACGTTGTCGTCGGCCACGGCGAAGTCAGGGCGAACCCGGCGGGCCCGGTCGACGAAGAGTTCGATGGCCTCATCGGCAAGCGACAACGACGGCACCTGAAATGTCACCTCACCCGGCACACCCGTCGACTCACGGCTAGTGGCCAGTACCTGCAGGCGCGGGCAGGCGGCCAGCAGCTCCGCCGCCAGCGACGCCGCCGCGTCGAGCAGGTGCTCGCAGTTGTCCAGCACGATCAGCATCTGGCGATCGCCCACGAACTTCGCGAGCGTTTCCATCGTCGAACGGCCGGGCTGGTCGGGCAGGCCGAGGGCACGGGCGACGGCGACGGGCACCACGACCTCGTGCGTGACCGGTGCCAGGTCGACATAGGACACGCCGTCGCGATACTCGGGCGCAACTTTGGCCGCGATCTGAATCGCCAACCGCGTCTTGCCCGCACCACCTGCGCCCGTGAGCGTCACAATTCGGTTGTCGGCCAACAGCGCGCGTATCTCCGCCGTCTGCGCCACCCGGCCGACGAAGCTGGTCAGTTGTACCGGAAGCTTATGTGTGTCAGCACTTTTCGGAACACGCAATGGCGGAAACTCGTTGCACAGGTCCGGGTGGCACAGCTGCGTCACCCGTTCGGGCCGGGGCAGATCGCGCAGCTCATGCGATCCCAGGTCGGTCAGCCAGGCATCTGCGGGCAGCCAGTCGGCGACCAGCTGCTCGGTCGCGCCGGACAGCACGGTCTGGCCGCCGTGCGCCAGATCTCGCAACCGCGCCGTCCTGTTGATCGTCGGCCCGATGTAGTTGCCCTCGTCGCGCAACTGCACCTGGCCGGTATGGACACCGACGCGCAGCCGGATCGGCGCCAACGGCGCACGCTGCAATTCCAGGGCGCAGGCCACCGCATCGCTGGCACGGGCGAACGCGGCGACGAAGCTGTCGCCCTCGCCCTGCTCGACGGGCCGCACGCCGCCGTGGGCCGCGAGCAGATCGGCAAGAGCGGTATCAAGGCGTGCGACGGCGGCGGTCATCTCGTCCGGTTGGGTCTGCCACAGCCGCGTGGAGCCCTCGACGTCGGCCAGTAGCAACGTCACCGTTCCGGTCGGTAGCTCGCTCATGACCCCGCCTACTACCAGGTCGCTCCACTCGGTTTCGCTCATGCTAGCCAGCATCCGGTGGCTGCAGCCGGGAAACATCAGCAGAAACGCGCAAACATCCGGCTCGGGCATGCTGATTGATGCCGCGGCGGTATTTTGGAGTGGCCATGACCGGGATCAACGAGCAACCCGCTGCGCTGCGCGTTTCGGACGCAGACCGCAACGGCACGCTGCGCCGCCTGCACAACGCCGTCGCCCTCGGCCTTATCGACATCGACGAATTCGAGGAGCGGTCCGCGATGGTGTCGCAGGCGCGGCTGCGCACCGATCTCGACACCCTGGTCGACGACCTGCCGGGACCTGGCGCGATCGTCACATCGGCGACCGACCGGGTTGAGCTGCGCGGCGTGATGGGCTCGTTGAAACGTCAGGGCGAGTGGACGGTGCCGACCCGGCTGGCGCTGTATCGCCGGATGGGCTCGGTCGACCTCGACCTGACCGGGGCGCGCTTCGCGGGCCCGATGGTCATCATCGAGCTCGACATGAAGTTCGGTGGGCTGGATCTCCGGCTGCCGGAGGGGGCGAGCGCGTCGATCGACGACGTCGAGGTCGTCGTCGGGAGCGCCCACGACCATCGCAAGGACGCCCCCGCAGACGGCACGCCACACGTCGTGCTCACCGGGAAGGTGGTCTGCGGCTCGGTCTCCATCCGCGGGCCCCGGAAGACCTTGTTCGGCCGCGAGCGCCGCTAGCGCTTGAACAGCTGGGAGCCCATGCGAACCAGCCGTTCCCAGCCCGCGGGGCGGCCGACGAGCTTGCCGATCAGCGGCGTCGAGTCGAAGTAGGAGACCCGTTCGGCGATCAGTCCGTCGGCGAAGGTGAATCGGTCGACGGCATCCCACGCGATCGGCTTACCGCCGTAGGTTCCGCTCAGCGTGAACTCGATGAACACCTCGGTGGGGCCGTGGCCGACCCGGTGTACCTCGGCGTGCAGGTCAGGAACCAGCGCAAATAGCCGCTGGAACGAGTCGCGGCAGGCCTGTCTACCCCGCAGCGTGCCCATCAGCGGCTGGGTCAGCACGATGTCGTCGCTCCACAGTGCCTCGTGCTTGGCCAAGTCGGGACTGCGCCAGGTGTCGGCGAACTGCTCGGCGAACCGTGCCGCGTACGCGTCGTCGACGTCATCGATCCTCATGGCCCAACAATTTAGCCGCGTTGCCCGACTACTCTGGTTTCATGCCTGTTCGCACCGCACTTCGCCCCGGCGTGGTGTCGCCGACCCTTCCGGTGCCCAATTCGATCGACCGTCCCGAGTACGTATGGAAGCCGACGGCAAGGGAGGGCACCGAACCGTGGGTGCAGACGCCCGAGGTGATCGCCAAGATGCGGGTGGCGGGCCGGATCGCGGCTGGCGCACTCGCCGAGGCCGGTAAGGCCGTCGCGCCGGGGGTCACCACCGACGAGCTCGACCGGATCGCTCACGAGTACATGGTCGACCACGGTGCATACCCGTCGACGCTGGGCTACAAGGGCTACCCGAAGTCCTGCTGCACGTCGCTGAACGAGGTCATCTGCCACGGCATCCCGGATTCGACCGTCGTCGAGGACGGCGACATCGTCAACATCGACGTCACCGCCTACATCGACGGTGTGCACGGCGACACCAATGCGACATTCCTTGCAGGCGACGTGTCCGAGGAACACCGGCTGCTCGTCGAGCGCACGCACGAAGCGACGATGCGCGCGATCAAGGCGGTGCGGCCCGGCCGCGCGCTGTCGGTCGTCGGCCGGGTCATCGAGTCCTATGCAAACCGCTTCGGCTACAACGTCGTTCGCGACTTCACCGGGCACGGCATCGGCACCACGTTCCACAACGGGCTGGTGGTGCTGCACTACGACCAGCCCGCCGTGGAGACCGTCCTCGAGCCGGGGATGACGTTCACCATCGAGCCGATGATCAACCTCGGCGCGCTGGACTACGAGATCTGGGACGACGACTGGACCGTCGTCACCACAGACAAGAAGTGGACCGCGCAGTTCGAGCACACGCTGGTGGTCACCGACGACGGCGCCGAAATCCTGACCCAGCTGTGAGATTTCTCCGGCGAGCAGACGCCAAAACCCCTCCAAACCGCAATTTTTGGGGGTTTTCACGTCTGCTCGCGCTGAAGAGGTGACCCCGTGGCCGGGGCGCTGCTGATCGCAGGGACGAGTTCGGACGCCGGAAAGTCCATGGTCGTCGCCGGGTTGTGCCGGCTGCTGGCCCGCAAGGGCATCTCGGTGGCGCCGTTCAAGGCACAGAACATGTCCAACAACTCGGCCGTCACCGTCGAGGGCGGGGAGATCGGCCGGGCGCAGGCGATGCAGGCGCGCGCCGCGGGCCTCGCGCCAAGCGTCCGGTTCAACCCGATCCTGCTTAAGCCGGGAAGCGACCGCACGTCACAGTTGGTGGTCCGCGGCCGTGTCACAGGCGACGTCGCGGCGGGCGACTACATCAAGCACCGCGACGGCCTCTCGGAAGTGGTGGCCCACGAATTGGCCTCACTCCGAAGCGAATTCGACGCCGTGATCTGCGAGGGTGCCGGTTCACCCGCCGAGATCAACCTGCGCGCAACCGATCTCGCCAACATGGGGTTGGCCCGTGCTGCACACCTGCCCGCCATTCTGGTCGGTGACATCGACCGGGGCGGGCTGCTCGCCCACCTGTTCGGGACGGTTGCCATCCTCGCGCCGGAGGACCAGGCACTCATCGCGGGCTTTCTGGTCAACAAGTTTCGCGGCGACCCGGCACTGCTCGCGCCGGGGCTGACGCAGCTGGAGCACCTCACCGGCAGACCCACATACGGCGTCGTCCCTTTCGACGACGCCTTCTGGCTCGACACCGAGGACTCGGTGTCCGTGCAGGCCCATCGCGTGGTCGGCCAGCCGCAGCCGCCTGTCGGCGAACAGTGGCTGCGGGTGGCGGCGATCCGGCTGCCCCGCATCTCCAACTCCACCGACGTCGAGGCGCTGGCCTGCGAGCCCGGCGTGCTGGTGCGCTGGGTGACCGATCCCGCCGACCTGCCCGACGCCGACGTCGTCGTCATCCCCGGCAGCAAGGCGACCGTGGCCGACCTGACCTGGCTTCGCGATCGCGGCCTGGCGGACGGAATCGCCGCGCACGCCCGGTCGGGCAGGTCCGTGCTGGGTATCTGCGGCGGCTTCCAGATGCTGTGCCGCCGCATCGACGACCCCGTGGAGTCGGGTGCGGGTGGTGTCGACGGCCTCGGCCTGCTCGACGCCGACATCGTGTTCGCTCCCGACAAGACGCTGCGTCGCCACGAGGCCCCGCTGCACGGCTACGAGATTCACCACGGCCGGGTGTCGCGATCCGCCGAGGACGACTGGCTCGGTGTCGGGTTGCGGAGGGCGGCGGTATACGGCACGCACTGGCATGGCCTGCTCGACAACGACGAGGTGCGACGACGCTGGCTCGCCGAGACCGCCACATCGGCCGGACGACACGGATTCACTGTCGCCGACGACGTCGACGTCTCGGCGCGGCGCGACGCCCAACTCGACGTGATGGCCGATCTGCTGGCGGCCCATGCCGACATCGACGCGGTCCTCGGCCTGCTGGAGACCGGACCGCCCGAGCGGCCGACCGTCGTCAGCACGCTGCGTGGGTAGCCTTGGCGTCATGTTCAGGCGGCGGCTGGGGGCGTCTGCGCTGGTCGTTCTGGTGATCGCGGCGCTGAGCGGGTGCGCGGACGCCATCGTGGGCACCGCGACCTGGCCGGGCGCCAAGCTGGACCGGACGATTCTGACCGCCGAGGATTTCCCGCCGGGCGTGCAGTACGACCGCCTGATCGAGAAGCCGGGCCAACCCGATGGCGAGGGCGGTCCACCTGCGATGCTGTCGAAGCCAGAGGGCTGTTCCGACGCGCTGACGAGAGTCATCGCGGCGTCGGCCGAACGGGGCGCGGGCAGCGCCGCCAAGTACAGCGTCGCGTACGACGGCGCCCGCATCGTGATGACCGTGCTGACGTGGAACCTGGATCTGGACAAGCTCGCCGCAACGGCGGAGCGCTGCGCCGCGTATCAGACCTTTTTCGACCCGTCGTCGGAAGGCATTCCGATGACCACCATCAGATTGCAAACTCCGCGGCCCGATGCGCTGGTGTACCAGCAGACCATGGACCTCAGCGGAGCGAAAAGCAGCGTTTTCTTCTCCTTCGAAAACGTCGACAGTATGGCGGTTTTCGGAATCGCATTCCCCACACCGAATCCGACTATCGCCGTCAAAGGTTCGCTGCCACAGACGTTTCTGGAGATCAGTGGCAAACAAGCCGAGCGGCTGCGGAACGGCTGAATGACAGGTTAGGACCCGCGCAAAAACCGCCCGCCGACTGCTGACTCGCTGTAGCGTGGCCAAATGCCTTCGACGATGGTCACCGTCGACGGTTTCCCCGTTCCCGTCGATGTCGCCGGCCCGGACAAGGGGTCCGTCGTGGTGCTGCTCGGCGCCGCGCAGCAGGCGGCGTCGGCCTACGACGCCGTGTGCCAACGGCTGCACACCGCGTCGCTGCGCACCGTCGTGGTCGGTCCGGATCCACGGCTGACCGCCAAGTCCGTCGTCGGCATCATGGACATGCTCGACATGCAATGGGGGCTGCTCGTCGGCGACCGGGTCGGCGGCGAGCTGGCGTGGGAACTGGCCGCCACCCGGCTCGACCGCTTCATCGGACTGGTGGTGATCGACCGCGGACACCCGCGCGTCGCCGACCAGTCCGGGGTGATCCGCGACGAGCACTGCCCGCCGGTGGAGATGAACACCACCGCGCTGGTCAGCACGCCCGCGGCCCGCGCGGTGGCGCGCGCCAGCCAGCGCTTCGTCTACGGCGACTTCCGGCTGGTCGAGCTGCTCGGCAGGCGCAGCGCCCAGGAGTCAACCGCGCAGCTGGCCGCCGAGATCGTGATGCGCACCAGCACCTGGTGAGCGCGCTCAGTCAGGCGCTTCGGTAGGCGTCCACGCCTGGGGTACCGCCGGGGTGCCGGGGAACAGATAGTCGACAAACGCCTTCGCGGTCGGCTGCGGCTCGTGATTGGCCAGCCCCGGGCGCTCGTTCGCCTCGATGAAGGCGTATTCCTCCGCGGTGACGTCCGGCACCAACAGGTCAATGCCGGTGACCGGGATGCCGATCGCTTCTGCGGCCGCCACCGCGACGTCGCACAGCGTCTGGTTCACCTCTGCGGTGACGTCATGGATGGTGCCGCCCTGGTGCAGGTTCGCCGTTCGGCGCACACGCAGTCGCTCACCTTCTGGCAGCACGTCGTCGAACGACCAGCCCGCTTCCTTGACCGTCCCCTCGGTGACCTCGTCGACGGGAATCTGGGACTCACCGCCGGTCGCGGCACTGCGCCGCCTGCTCTGCACCTCGATCAGCTCCCGCACGGTGTGGTGACCGGTGCCGGTGATTTCCGCGGGAATCCGCAGCGCAGCCGCGACGACCTTGCCGTCGATCACCACCAGCCGCAGGTCGTCGCCCGGTGCGCGTTGTTCGATCAGCACTTCGGGGTGCTGCTCGCGCGCCCGGGTCAGCGCCGCCTCGAGCTCCTCTGGGCCGTCAACGCCGACGGTGATGCCTTTGCCTTGCTCGCCCCTTGTCGGCTTCACCACGACATCGCCGACCTCGGCGAGGAATGCGTGATCGTTCTCGTCGAACGTCGCCAGCCTGCCTTTCGGCACGACGATTCCGGCCTCAGCCACCAGGCGTCTGGTCAATCGCTTGTCGTCGCATCGGCTCATCGCGACCGCGGAGGTGTACTCCGACAACGACTCTCGGGTGATGACGCTGCGGCCGCCGTGCGACAGCCGCATCTCACCGGCTTCGGCGTCCAGTACCTCGACCCAGATCCCGCGCCGTATCGCTTCATCGGCGATGATCCGCGCATACGGGTTGAGGTCGTCCACCGTCTCGGGTGCATGCGTGAACAGCGGTTCGTTGATCGCGTTCTTCCGCTTGACCGCGAGCACGGGAACCCGTTCGAAGCCGAGCTTTTCGTACAACGCGATGGCCGCGATGTTGTCGTAGGCCACCGAGAGGTCCATGTACGCGCGGCCCCGGGACCGGAAGTCGTCGGCGAGCGCGCGGGTCAGCGCCGCACCGACGCCGGGCAGGCTCGACGTGGGGTCGACGGCCAGCGTCCAGAGGCTCGAACCGTTCTCGGGGTCGGAGAACAACCTCTCGTGGTCGACGCCCGTCACCGCACCGACAATGCTGCCGTCGTCGTCGCGCACGGCGATGAGATAGGTCACCGCATCGTTGTGCTGCTGGTTTTCCCAGATGACGTCGACGGGCGCGGGCACCATCCCGCACCGCACATAGACGCGGTTGATCGTATCGGCGTCCTCGGGTCTGCCAAGCGGCCGAACACTGAACCCGGACGGCGGCGGCGCGGGCTCGTCATCCTCGGTGAACCGCAACCGGTAGGTGTGGCTCGGATCGATGAAGAGTTCCGCGGGTGCGAGGGAGACGAGGACGTGTGATTCGCGGGCGTAGATGCAGATGTCGCGGCGCCCGTGGGTCTCTCCGCGTAAGACCTCCGCCAGATGCTCGGCGTCGGCGAACGTCTGGCCGAAAATCAGCCGGCCCCAGCCGAGTTCGAGCACCACGTCGTCGGCCATGGCGTCGACAAGGTGTGGGGGAGAGGCGTCGTGCAGCCCGAGGGTGATGCCCTCTTCTGGACGTTCAGCGGCGCCGGTGCTCATGCCTCGGCTCCCGCTCGTCCCCTGCCCTGCGGGCGTGGGCCCACCGGTCCTCGCTTCGCTGCGATCCTCACTCGCGCTCGCCTTCGGATTGTCACGCTGCGGGGCCGGTGATTCCGTGCTTCTGCAGCCACAGCTCCAGCAGCGCGATCTGCCACAGTTCGTTGCCGCGCAACGGGGTCAGCCGACCGTTGGGGTCGGCGAGCAACGCGTCGACCGCCTCCGGCCGGAACAGGCCACGCTCCTTGGCGACCGGCGCGTAGAGCGCATCGCGCACCATGGCGAGGTACGGACCTTCGAGATGGGTGAGTGCGGGCACCGGGAAATAACCCTTCGGGCGGTCGATGACCTCCGACGGGATCACCCTGCGGGCGGCCTCCTTGAGCACGCCCTTGCCACCCTGTGCAGTCTTGAGACCCGGCGGGCAGGTGGCGGCCAGTTCGACGAGTTCGTGGTCGAGGAACGGCACTCGACCCTCTAAACCCCAGGCCATGGTCATGTTGTCTACCCGTTTGACGGGGTCGTCAACCAGCATCACGGTGGTGTCCAGCCGCAGCGCACGATCGACACCGCTCTGTGCGCCCGCGCCCGCGAAGTGCTCGGTGACGAACAGGCCGCTCGGGTCGTTGTCGGCGACAAAGCCGGGTGTGGCCAACCCCTGCACGCCCGCGGTGTCGCGGTCGAAGAACGCCGCGCGGTATGCGGCGACGGAGCCGTCCAGCGAGGCGGCGTCCGGTTCGCCCATCGGGGGATACCAGTGATAGCCGGCGAAGACCTCGTCGGCGCCCTGACCCGACTGCACCACCTTGACGTGCTTGGCGACTTCCTGGCTGAGCAGATAGAAGGCGACGCAGTCGTGGCTGACCATCGGTTCGCTCATCGCGCCGATGGCGCCGTCGAGCGCGGGCAGCATCCGGTCGGTGCCGATGCGGATCTGGTGGTGGTCGGTGCCGAAGCGCTCGGCGACGATGTCCGACCACCTGAATTCGTCGCCCTCGACGTCGCCGACGGACTCGAAGCCGATGGAGAACGTCTTCAAACCTGCCTGGCCCGCCTCGGCAAGCAATCCGACGATCAGGCTGGAGTCGACCCCGCCCGACAGCAGGCAGCCCACCGGAACGTCGGCCACCATGCGGCGGTCCACCGCGACCCGCAACGACGCGAGAACCGCTTCCTCCCAGTCCTTTTCGGTCCAGTCTTTGCGGTCGTCGTGTCGACTGAAGTCGGGCGCCCAGTACATGGTCGTGGTGCGGCGCCCGTCCGGCTCGATCGCGACGAGCGTCGCGGGCGGGATCTTGGAGACGCCGCGCAGGATCGTCCGCGGCGGTGGGACGACGGAGTGGAACGTGAGGTAGTGGTGCAGCGCAACCGGGTCGATGCGGGTGTCGACGCCGCCGCCTGCCAGAAGCGCGGGCAGCGACGAAGCGAACCGCACGCGGTTGGCGTCCTCGGTGAGGTAGAGAGGTTTGATGCCTAACCGGTCGCGCCCGAGAAGGACCCGACCGCTGTCGCGCTCGACGATCGCGAAGGCGAACATCCCATACATCCGGTCGACGAAGCGGTCGCCCCAGTGGTGGTAGGCCTTCAGCAGCACCTCGGTGTCGCTTGTCGAGAAGAACCGGTAGCCCTGCCCGGACAGTTCGCGGCGCAGGTCCTTGTAGTTGTAGATGCAGCCGTTCCACGCGATGGCGAGGCCGAGGTCGCTGTCGACCATCGGCTGCGCACCCGCCTCGGACAGGTCGATGATCTTCAGGCGTCGATGGCCGAGCGCGACCCTGCCCTGCGACCAGACGCCTGCGCCATCAGGGCCGCGAGGAGACATCGCTTCGGCCATGGCCGACACCGCCGCGACATCGGGCGTCCGGCCGTCGAGTCGCACCTCACCGGTGGCTCCACACATCAGTTCGACCCTACCGGGTGGTGCTCCATCCGGCGTGTCGCAGGTGGCTCGGCGCTACGAAACGCCCTCCAGCTCTCCGGTCTCGTCGACCTGCTTGATCGGTCCGGTGAACCAGTTCTTCACCGACACGTGCCAGTAGATGAAGAGCAGGATCAACACGCCGCCCACCAGCAGCGGGGTGTAGTTGACGAACTTCCACTCGAAGCTCGGGTCCCACGGCATACCGCCAAGGGAGGTCGGGAACATCGCGATGATCGAGGTGATGACGATCTCGATTATCGCGACGGGCGCCATCCACTTGTGGTGGCCGCGCAGATTCCATCTGCCGATCGGGAAGGAGTCACCGGCCTTCCACCGGTAGTAGATCGGCACGGCGAAGCACAGGTACAGGCCGACGACGCCGATCGAGACCACCGCGAAGAACGCGATCGGCACGGGTGCGCCGTTGATGTCGACCTCGACCAGAGCGGGCAAGGTGATGACCGCAGCAAGGATCGCAGTGATCATGACGCCGTTGGCGGGAATCTTCTTCGAGCTCAGCGCCGACCACAGCTGGTGACCCGGCACCGCACGGTCGCGGCTGAACGCGAACAACATGCGCGACGCGCTGGTCTGACACGCCGTCGTGCAGAAGAACTGACCTGCGGTGGAGATGAACAGCACTATCGCGACCCACTTGGAGTCCATCGCCTGGTTGAAGATGGTCACCACCGCGCCGCCGCCCGCCGAGACCTCGTCGGAGTCCTGCACCGCGAAAAGGAATGCCAGCAGCAGAATCCAGCCGCCGATGGCCGAGTAGAAGATCGACCTCCAGATGCCCTTGGCCGCACCGTCGGCCGCGCTCTTGGTCTCCTCGGACAGGTGCGCAGAGGCGTCGTAGCCGGTGATCGTGTACTGAGTCAGGATCGCGGCGATCGGCAGGCAGAAGAACAGGAAGCCGAAGCTCGACGTCGAGCCGCCGAACATGCCGCTGTTGTTGATGGTCTTGGCGAAAACGTCGCTGAAACTGGCGTGCTGCTCGGGGACCAGGAACAGGATCAGGATCACCGCCGCGGCACCTGCCACGTGCCACCACACCGAAATGTTGTTGATGACGGCCAACAGATGGCTGGAGAAGATGTTGATGACCGCCGAGATCACCAGGAGGACCACGAACAGGATGAATGTTCGCGTGAGGCTGTAGCCGTTGAGCCAGGTCTCGCTGAAGGTGCCGAGCGTCAGGTCAAGGAACGTCGCGCAGCCGTAGGCGACCGATGCCAGGATGGCGATCAGACCGATCAGGTTCAGCCACCCGGTGTAGAACCCCGCCTTCGGGCCACCCAGTTTGCTTGCCCACCAGTAGATTCCGCCCGATGTGGGAAAGGCCGACACCAACTCGGACATGCACAGCCCGATGATCAGGATGAAGACCGAGACAAGGGGCCAGCCCCAGGCGATCGCCGCCGGTCCGCCGTTGTTCCAGCCGAGGCCGAACGACGTGAAGCAGCCCGCCAGGATCGAGATGATCGAGAACGAGATCGCGAAATTGGAAAAGCCCGACCAGGAGCGGTGCAGCTCCTGTGTGTAGCCGAGTCGGGCGAGGTGCTGTTCGTCATCGTCAAGGTGTTCGTGGCCCTCGGGCACGGCGATTCTCCTTCGCGGGGTGGGACAGAACTCGCATAGGCACAATAAAGCGCCAAAGGTCTGGTGTCCTACCTTTGGCGGTGTCGATTGCGTAAATCTTGACGATAGGTCGTTGACCTCGCATCTGCCCAGGTTTATTGTCCAAGTTGTCTGACAACTTTCGCTTTCAAGACAATGGAAGCCAGGAGGAGCGATGGCGGAGAACACGCGGGCAGTCGGCTCGGTCACCTATCGGGAGGCCGGCGAAGGATATTTCGAAAAACGGAAATTGCGCCGGCACGCCGCCTTCTGGTCGCTCTGGGCACTCGGTGTCGGAGCGGTCATCTCGGGCGACTTCTACGGCTGGAACCTGGGCCTCGACGCAGGCGGCTTCGGCGGCCTGCTGATCGCCGGGATCGTCATCACGATCATGTACTACGGCCTGTGCTTCTGCATCGCCGAGATGTCGCCCGCCCTGCCGCACACCGGTGGGGCCTATTCGTTCTCCCGGTCGGCCATGGGCCCATGGGGCGGCTTCATCACCGGCCTGGCCGAGAACATGGAGTACGTCATCACACCGGCGGTGGTCGTCGGCGCGATGGGCTTCCTCTCGCACGACATCGTTTTCGACCTGACCGGGGCCGACGGGTGGTGGAACAGCCCGGTGCTGTGGTGGGCCGTCTACTACATCATCTTCGTCGGCATCAACATCCTCGGCATCGAGATCACCATGCGGTTCACCGTGATCATCACCGTTGCGGCTCTCGCGGTCCTCGCGTTCTTCTTCGTCGCCGTTCTCGTCAGTGGGAAGTTCGACGCCAGCCTGCTGACCAACATCCCGCCGGACGAGGGCCAAACCAGCTTCCTGCCGCACGGCGTGGCCGGTATCTTCCCCGCGCTACCGTTCGCAATCTGGTTCTATCTCGCGATCGAGGAACTGCCTCTGGCCGCCGAGGAATCCCATGATCCGAAGAAAGACATTCCGCGCGCGACGATCTGGGGACTCACGACGCTGATGTTCTTCGCCATCGGAATCCTCTTCCTGAACACGGGCATCGGTGGCGGCGCCGCGGAGATCGGAACGTCGGCGACGCCGTTCTTCGACGGGTTCAAGGCGGTCTTCGGCGAGGGCGTCGGGGCGTCTCTGCTGGGTCTCCTCGCGCTGATCGGTCTGATCGCGAGCTTCTTCACGATCATCTACGCCTACGGTCGCAACACGTATTCGCTCTCCCGCGCAGGCTATTTCCCGCAGAGCCTGTCGATCACCCACCCGACCCGCCACACGCCGTACGTCGCGCTGATCGCGGGTGCGGTGATCGGCTACATCCTGTCGTTGGTCATCTATTTCGCCGGACAGAGCGAGAGCGCGGTCGCGGGCAAGATTGTCGGCGCGCTGCTGTACATGGCCGTGTTCGGTGCGGTGATCTCGTACTTCATGCAGTGCCTGGCGTTCATCGTGCTGCGCCGCAGGCTGCCCAACATCGAGCGGCCGTACCGCAGCCCGGTGGGAGTGTGGGGCGCCGCGATCGCGGGCGCCATCGCGCTGGTGGCGCTGGTGTCGCTGTTCTTCAACGAGGACTACCGGCCCGGCGTCTACGGGACGCTGATCTATTTCGTGATCGGCATCATCTACTTCGCGGTCCGCGGACGGCACAAACTGGTGCTGTCCCCGGAGGAAGAGTTCGCAATGTCGCACGGAAAGCACGGCGCGAACCTGCAGGAAGAGGGTTACGGTACGGTCTCCGTCACCGAGATCTCGGCAGACGATTCGCCGACTCGGTCACCATAGTGTGACCGGCGGGGAGGATTACCGCCCAATCCTCCCCGCATACCGTAACTTTCAAGGCCTTTGGGCCGCCGCCCGTGCTTCAACGCCAACCTGAGGGGGAGTCGTGTCTCTGGTCCTGGGAGTCGACGTCGGCTCGCAGAGCATCAAGGCGGTGATAGTCGACGAGGGTGGCGTCGTCGTCTCCTCCGGCTCGGCGCCGCTGACCATGGTGCACGAGCACGACGGCTGGGCCGACCAGGACCCGCTTGCCTACTGCACCGCCCTTCGCGACGCCGTCCGCGCCGCGGCCGAAGGTGTGCAGGCTGAACGTGTCGTGGCGATGGGCCTTGGCAGCCAGGTCGACGGAGTCGTGGCCTGTGATGCCGACGGCACCCCGCTGCGCTCGGCGATCATCTGGCTGGACAAGCGAGCAACCAAAGAGTGCGACCGGCTGGTCTCCGCGGTGGGCTCCGAACGCCTCGCCGAGCTCACCGGGCTGGTGGCCGATGCGTCGCACAGCGCGCCGAAGATGATGTGGATCAGGGAGAACGAGCCCAAAGTCTGGCAGCAGTCGGCAATGCTCGCTCCCGTCGGATCGTATGTGCTGCATCATCTTTCGGGATCACATGCCCAGGATGCCGCGAATGCGTCGTCGACGATGGTGTACGACGTGGCAAAGGGCGACTTCGACACCGAGCTGTGTGAGGCCGCAGGCCTCGACCCGGCCATGCTCCCGACGGTACGGCCGTCGACGGACGTCGTCGGCACTCTGCGACCCGATGTGGCCGCCGATCTCGGACTGCCCGCCACGTGCGCGGTGGTCGTCGGGACCGGAGACGAGCACGCCGCGTCCGTCGGCGCCGGTGCCATCGAGTCCGGGGTGGTCGTCGACGTCACCGGCACCGCGGAACCCGTGACGACGGTCGCCGCGGAACCCGTCCGCGATCCACTCGGCGTGGTGGAGACACACGGCCACGCAGTACCCGGCTCATGGCTGATCGAGAACCCGGGATTCGTCAGCGGCGGCAGCACGCTGTGGCTCGCCAACCTGCTCGGGGTACCGCAGGGGGAGATCTTCACGCGGGCAAGGGAAGCGCCGACCGCCAGCGACGGTGTGCTGTTCCTGCCCGCGCTATCGGGCTCGACCGCACCGCGGTGGAACGATGCGATGCGCGGCGCATTCCTCGGCCTCGCAATGAATCACACCTCGGCGCACGCCGCACGCGCCGTGCTCGAGGGGTGCGCATACGCGCTGCGCGACATCGTCGACCGGCTCGATGCGCTCGGCCTCGGCCACGGGGAGGTGCGGATCGTCGGTGGCGGAGCGCGCGACGACCTGTGGGCGTCGATCAAGGCCGACGTGCTCGGCAGGCCGGTACGCCGCGTGCTGACCGAGGAGGCCACCGCCGTCGGCGCGGCGATGGTGGCCGGAGTCGGGGCAGGGGTGTTCGCTGATTTCGCGGCGGCATCGGTTGCCGTGCAACTGGATCCGGACACCATCGAGCCGGACCCCGCCGCGCAGCGGCAGTATGCCGATGCGTACGGGCGCTACCGTGCCGCGTTCGATGCCGTCGAGAAGGCGTTGGCGCCGTGACCCGAAGACGAGTGCGAGTGAGGATCGCAGCGAGGGACGAGCGAGGACCGGAGCGAGCGGGAGTCGAGGCATGACCGAAGTTCCAGAGCCGAACGCCATCCTCGCCGGACTCCGCGAGCGGGGTCACAAAGACCTGCCCGACGTCGACATCCGCGTCGGGGCCTCGGTGCTGGACGGTGCGATCGCGGACGCTTGCGCGCGGCCGGGCACGCCTGCGCCGGTGATCATCAGCGACGGTGGCCCGTACCGCACGGCCGCCGGTCCGGTCGTGGACCGGCTCGCCAAGCAGCTGGACGACTGCCCGGTCATCCAGCTCGGTACGGGCATGGTGCGCGCCGACGAGGAGACGGTCGAGCGTGCGGTCGCCGAGGTCGGCTCAGAACGGCTGCTGATCTCCGTCGGCGCCGGCACGCTCACCGACATCGCGAAGGTAGCCGCACAGCGCACCGGTAGCCGACACGTCGCGGTCCAAACCGCGTGCAGCATCAACGGTTTCATCGCCGACCGCAGCGTGCTGGTCATCGCGGGAGCCAAGCGCACAGTGGTGTCGCGATGGCCCGACATGTTGATCGCCGATTCGGACATCATCGCCGCGGCGCCGCCGCGGATGAACCTCGCAGGCGTCGGCGACCTGTCCACTGTGCCCAACGCCGTCGCCGAATGGCAACTGGCCTCGTGGCTCGGCCACGGGCCAGCCTACGACGCCGCGGTCGTCGAACAGGTGCTTGCCGCGATGCCCGCGCTGCCTTCGCTGGCGCAGGCCACGCGCGACGCCGAGCCGGACGGGCTGGCAGATCTAGCCCGGCTGCTCGCGGGCAGCGGCCTGTCGATGGGAATCGTCGGCTCGACCGCGCCCGCTTCGGGCAACGAGCATGCGGTGTCGCACCTGCTGGAGATGGCGCTGGCCCAACGGCAGGCGCCTGCCGCGCCGCACGGCATGCAGGTGACGGTCGCGACCCGCCTAGCGCTACGGGTCTGGCAGCTCGTCGACAGCGCGATCTCCTCAGGCGCACAGATCCGGGTGCCCGACGAGTCTTCGCGCCGCGATGCGACGGAGTTGGCGTTCGCAGAACTTGGCGCCAAGACCGTCGAGGAGTGCTGGGCGGGTTACTCGGCGAAGCGGAACTGGCTGCTCGCACACCAGGCCGACGTCGAGGCGATGGTCGCCGACTGGGACGGGTTCAAGCGGACGCTGACGCTGCCGACCACGGAACAGTTCGACGAAGTGAGCCATGCGAGCGGGCTGCCGACGCGCGCGAAAGACCTCGGCGCCGGCTACGACGACGCTCTGCTGTTCTGGGCGCTGCGCAATTCCCACTTACTGCGGGAACGGATTTCGATCGTCGACCTCGCCGATCTGCTCGGTGTCTGGTCCGACGACACGGCGCGGTCGATCGTGGCCGACTCCGAAAAAGGATGAAGGAGGACTAGTGGCCCATTTTGTTTTCATGCTCACCCACGGCGACCGGACCGTCGACAACGCGGCCGAGATCATGCCGGCACTGGCCGACACCGGGCTGCGCTACGTCGGCTTCAAGGACGTCGGAGCTGACCTTGCCAAGCAGCGTGAGCTGGTCTCGCTTGCTCACGACGCCGGCTTCGAGGTGATGCTCGAGGTGGTGTCGACCAGCAAGGAGGCCGAGATGTCGTCGTTGCGGTCGGCGGCCGAGGCCGGGTTCGACTGGGTGCTCGGCGGCACGCACGGTGCGGAGACGGCGGGCATGCTTCCCGACGGCGTGAAGTACTGCCCGTTCCCCGGCCGGGTCGTCGACCACCCGAGCGTCCTGCTCGGCTCGATCGACGAGATCGCCGCGGACGCAAAGCGGCTGACGGCGCTGGACCATGTCAGCGGGCTCGACCTGCTGGCGTACCGGCATCCGACCGCCGACCCCCTCGAACTGATCCGCAAGGTGACCGCGAGTTCGAGCGGCCCGGTGATCGTCGCCGGATCCATCGCCAGCATCGACCGGGCCGTCGCCGTTGGCGAGGCAGGCGCGTGGGGCTACACGATCGGCAGCGCGATCTTCGACGGACTGCTGCCAGGGGCGCCGTCGATCTCAGACCAGGTGCGGCGGGTCCTCGAGGAGACCGCGTCGGCGGCCGAAGCATCCCCGGGAAACACGTAGGCTCGTGAAATGCCCGGGCGGACTTTGCTTGCCGACCGGCTGCGTGACGAGCTGCTGGAGGAGATAACCAGTTCGCAGTTGCAGCCGGGAACCAAGCTGCCCACCGAGGGCGAACTGTCAAAGCGATTCGGGGTGTCGCGGGCCACCGTGCGAGAAGCGGTGGGCGGCCTCGTCGAAGCCGGCTACGTCACCCGTCGGCGCGGCTCGGGAAGCTATGTGGCCGAGCGTCGCCGCATGCCGCACGGGCTGGACTCGACACTGAGTTATCTCGCGATGATCGGGAGCGCAGGGGCACATGCGGGCATGCGCGTGCTGGATGCGGCGTTCGAGCAGAGCGGCAAGATCGACGGCCCCTTGCAGCTCGGCCGCGGCGAACGGGTGCTTGCGGTGGAGCGGGTCCGCACCGCAGACGACCAACCGGTGATCTATTCGCGCGACCGCATCCCCACGCGTCTGCTGAGAGCCGACCTCGATCTGCAGAGCCTCGACCCGTCGCTGTTCGCGCTGCTGAGCTCGTCCGGGCATGGCGCCGACCACGCGACCGCGACGCTGCGCGCCGTCGCGAGCACCAGTCTTACCGCGAAAGTGCTGGGCGTTCGGCGCGGCAAGCCCCTGCTGTACATCGAAGAGATCGACTACGACCGCGACGGCACGCCGGTCATGTTGTCCCGGGAATGGCACGTCTCCGAGGCATTCGACGTCCGGGTCAACCGGCAGGCCCAGACGGCGCCGATGTCCTCGTTGCGCTAGCGGGCTAATGGTCTGATGACCTACCTTTAGGGAGTGACTGGAATGCTGTCGCAAAGCGAATTGGAATCGATGGTCGCCGCTGGGGACATCGACACGGTGATCGTCGCGTTCTGCGATATGCAGGGCCGGTTGACCGGCAAACGCGTCGCGGCGCGGTTGTTCGTCGAGGACGTGGCGGCCCACGGCGCCGAATGCTGCAACTACCTGCTCGCCGTCGACGTCGACATGAACACCGTCGACGGCTACTCGATCTCGAGCTGGGAAACCGGCTACGGCGACATGGTCATGACGCCCGACTTCTCCACCCTGCGCCTGCTGCCGTGGCTGCCGGGTAGCGCGCTGGTCATGGCGGATCTGTCCTGGACCGACGGCAACCCGGTGACCCAGGCGCCGCGCAGCATCCTCAACAAGCAGATCGCCCGCCTTGCCGACAAGGGGCTGGTGCCGTACGTGGGCACCGAACTCGAGTTCATGGTGTTCGACGACTCCTTCCGCGACGCGTGGGCGGCCGGCTATCGCAAGCTGACACCTGCCACCGACTACAACGTGGACTACGCGATGCTGGCGTCCACCCGGATGGAGCCGCTGCTGCGCGACATCCGCCTAGGCATGGACGGCGCCGGCATGTACTGCGAGGGCGTCAAGGGCGAATGCAACTTCGGCCAGCAGGAGATCGCATTCCGCTACGACCACGCCCGCGTGACATGCGACAACCACACGATCTACAAGAACGGCGCCAAGGAGATCGCCGACAAACACGGCAAGAGCCTGACGTTCATGGCGAAATTCGATGAGCGTGAAGGCAACAGCTGCCACATCCACATATCGCTGCGCGGCGACGACGGCAGTGCGGTGTTCGCCGATTCGGACGCGACGGACGGCATGTCGGCGATGTTCCGGAGCTTCATAGCGGGGCAGCTCGCGACCCTTCGGGAGCTGACGCTGTTCTATGCCCCGAACATCAACTCCTACAAGCGATTCGTCGAAGGCAGCTTCGCGCCGACCGCGATCGCGTGGGGGATGGACAACCGGACGTGCTCGCTGCGGGTCGTCGGCCACGGCCACGGCATGCGGATGGAATGCCGAGCGCCCGGCGGCGACGTCAACCAGTACCTCGCGGTATCGGCGTTGATCGCGGGCGGTCTGCACGGCATCGAGCAGGAGCTCGAACTGCCGGATGCGATGGTGGGCAACGCCTATACCAGCGGGGCGGAGTGTCTCCCGACCACGCTGACCGAGGCGACCGAGCTGTTCGGCAAGTCCCAGGTGGCGCGCGACGCGTTCGGTGACGACGTGGTCGAGCACTACCTCAACTACGCGCGCGTCGAACTCCAGGCATTCAACGCCGCGGTCACCGACTGGGAAAGGGTGCGCGGTTTTGAGCGGCTTTAGACCGGTTCTGGGTCTCACCACCTATCTGCAGCAGGCGCAGACCGGGATCTGGGATGTGCACGCAAGTTTTCTGCCCGCCATCTACATGGAGGGTGTCAACCTTGCCGGCGGGACGGCCGTGCTGCTGCCGCCGCAGCCCATCGACGCCGCCGACCGGGTGCTCGAGGGACTGGACGGACTGATCATCACCGGCGGACGGGACATGGACCCGGCCTCCTACGGTCAGCAGCGCCATCCCGCCACCGATGAACCGGTGCAGGCCAACCGTGACCGCGATGCGTGGGAAATCGCACTGGTCCGCGGCGCGATTCGGCGGGGCGTGCCGCTGCTCGGAATCTGTCGAGGGGCGCAGGTGATGAACGTGGCGCTGGGTGGCACGCTGCATCAGCACCTTCCAGAGGTCTTGGGTCATACCCACCATCAGCAGGGCAACGCGATGTTCTCGACGTCGGGGGTACATACGGTGCCCGGCACCCGGTTGGCCGCGTTGATCGGCGACACGTCGGATGTGCAGTGCTACCACCACCAGGCCATCGATCGGCTGGGCCAGGGCCTGACCGTCAGCGCACAGGACTCCGACGGGGTTATCGAGGCCGTCGAAATCCCCGGTGACAACTTCGTTCTCGCGGTGCAGTGGCATCCCGAGGAACGCCTCGACGACATTCGGCTGTTCGTCGCGGTGGTGCAGGCCGCCGCGCACTATGCGACTGGAAAGGTGAACGCTTGAGCACCTCGACTCTGATCAACCCCGCCACCGAGCAGGAGTTGCGCACCGTCGAACGGGTTGACGAGGCCGGCGTTGACGACGCCGTGGCGCGCGCCGTCGTCGCGCAACGCTCGTGGGCCGCACTGCCGCCCGCCGATCGGGCCGCTGCACTTCGTGCGTTCGCGTCCGTCGTCGATGCGCACGTCGACGAGCTCGCGGCGCTCGAGGTGGCCAACTCCGGCCATCCCATCGGCAACGCGGAGTGGGAGGCAGGCCACGTCCGCGACGTGCTGCAGTTCTACTCCGCGAGCCCGGAGCGGCTGTCCGGCAAGCAGATTCCCGTTGCGGGCGGACTCGACGTCACCTTCAACGAGCCGCTCGGCGTCGTCGGCGTGATCACGCCGTGGAACTTCCCGATGACGATCGCGTCGTGGGGCTTCGCGCCTGCGCTCGCCGCAGGCAACGCGGTGCTCGTGAAGCCTGCCGAGTGGACGCCGCTGACCACGATCAGGCTCGGCGAGCTCGCGCTCGAGGCCGGGCTGCCCGAAGACCTGTTCCAGGTGCTGCCCGGCAAGGGATCGGTGATCGGCGAGCGCTTCGTCACTCATCCCGACGTGCGCAAGATCGTGTTCACCGGGTCCACCGAGGTCGGCGTCGGTGTGATGGCCGGTGCGGCCAAACAGATCAAGCGGGTGACGCTGGAACTGGGCGGCAAGAGCGCCAACCTCGTTTTCGACGACTGCGACCTGGAGCGCGCGGCGGCGACCGCGCCGTACGGGGTGTTCGACAACGCGGGCCAGGACTGCTGCGCGCGCAGCCGCATCCTTGTGCAGCGCAACGTCTATGACCGCTTCATGGAGTTGCTCGAGCCGGCGGTGAAGGGCGTCGTCGTCGGCGATCCGACGTCGAAAGACACCGAGATGGGACCGTTGGTCTCCGCTTCGCATCGCGAGTCGGTGGCCTCCTACGTACCCGACGACGCACCCGTAGCGTTCCGCGGCAGCGCGCCGAGCGGACCCGGATACTGGTTCCCGCCAACGGTGTTGACGCCGCAGCGCACCGACCGCACCGTCACCGAGGAGATCTTCGGGCCGGTCGTCGCGGTGCTGCCGTTCGACGACGAGGCCGACGCCATCGCTCTGGCCAACGACTCCGAATACGGCCTTTCCGGCTCGATCTGGACCGACAACCTGTCGCGGGCGATACGGGTGTCGCGGGCCGTGGAATCGGGCAACCTGTCGGTGAACTCGCACTCGTCGGTCCGTTTCAACACACCGTTCGGCGGCTTCAAGCAGTCCGGGCTGGGACGCGAGCTCGGACCCGATGCGCCACTGCATTTCACGGAAACCAAGAACGTCTTCTTTGCGATCGAGGAGAGCTAGTGGATCTGACCCAGCGGATGAAGGGCAAGGTCGCCGTCATCACCGGCGGAGCCAGTGGCATCGGGTTGGCGACTGCCAAACGGATGCGCGCCGAGGGCGCGACCATCGTCATCGGGGACATCGACCCCGCCACCGGCAAGACGGTCGCCGACGACCTGAACGGGACCTTCGTTCAGGTCGACGTTTCCGACCAGGTCGCGGTGGACACGCTCTTCGACACGGCCGCCGAGACTCACGGTTCGGTGGACATCGCGTTCAACAACGCGGGCATCAGCCCGCCGGAGGACGACCTGATCGAGGTGACCGGCATCGACGCGTGGGACCGCGTGCAGGACATCAACCTGAAATCGGTGTTCTTCTGCTGCAAGGCCGCGCTGCGCCACATGGTTCCGCAGCAGAAGGGCTCGATCGTCAACACCGCGTCGTTCGTCGCGGTGAACGGTTCGGCGACATCGCAGATCTCGTACACCGCATCCAAGGGTGGCGTCCTTGCCATGTCGCGGGAACTGGGAATCCAGTACGCGCGCCAGGGTATCCGGGTCAACGCACTGTGCCCGGGGCCGGTGAACACGCCGCTGCTGCAGGAGCTCTTCGCCAAGGACCCTGAGCGCGCCGCGCGCAGGCTCGTGCACGTACCCGTCGGCCGGTTCGCCGAGCCGGAGGAACTCGCCGCCGCGGTGGCATTTCTGGCAAGCGACGACGCGTCGTTCATCACCGGGTCGACGTTCCTGGTCGACGGCGGCATCACCGGCCATTACGTAACCCCGCTGTAAGCCATGACGGCCGACCCGGACGTACCGCTCGCAGGCGAAGCACTTCTTCGCCCGGTGCGGCCGGGAAATGCCTTCGAGGACACTGTCGGTCGGCTGTTGCAGACGATCCGCCTCGGCGTTCTGCAACCGGGCGAGTCGTTGCCGCCGGAACGAGAGCTGGCGGCACGGCTCGGCGTCAGCCGCGACACGGTGCGAGAAGCGATCAAGTCGCTGTCGGACGCCGGCTATCTGGTGCCGCGCCGCGGCCGGTACGGCGGCACGTTTCTGGCCGAGCCGCTGCCGACGCACACCGGCGATACCTCGGGTGTGACCCGCGCCGAGATCGACGACGCGCTGCGGCTGCGGGAAGTTCTCGAGGTGGGGGCCGCGCGAATGGCGGCAAGTCAGACGCTGACCGCCGCCGAGCGCGAGGTGCTGTGGGCGCGGATGACCGATGTGCGCGGGGCGCCCGCCGCCGACTACCGGCGGCTGGACTCGCGGTTTCATCTGGCCATCGCCGAGGCGGCCGGCTCGCCGTCGCTGGTGACGCTTGTGGCCGAGAACCGGATGCGGCTCAACGGTCTGCTCGACCAGATCCCACTGCTCGCGCGCAATATCGCGCACTCCGACGAGCAGCACGAGGCGATCGTGATCGCGATCCTGGCCGGTGACTGCGAGGGTGCCGCCGCCGCGATGCTGGCTCACGTCGCCGGGTCGGCGGCCCTTCTGCACGGCTTCCTGGACTGACTACCTAGACGGCAGGCGGTCGTCCCGGCCTGAACATAGGGAGTTTCTCCCGATGGTTATGGCGTCTAGTTCATCGAGTCTGATCTCGCAATCGCAGAACACCCCGTTCCGCGACATCGAGAGAAGGACTCTGATGAACACGAAAAAGTTGGCGACGACGCTCGGCGGTGCCGCCGTCGTCGGCACGGCATTCGGATTGACCGTCGGAATCGGTTTTGCGGCGGCTGCGCCGTCCCAAACCGACGGCGCGATGCTCTACATGTGTCAGGACCTCGGCAACCCGAGCAGCTACCGGATCAGCGTCAAAGGCACCTACCCGATGGATTCGGCCGACGCCGCCGGCTATCTGATCCACATGAACGAAGGCAGCCAGCCCGGTGGACTGATTGTCGAGCTCAAGGCCGACGACGAGGGCAACAACGACCGCAACATCGGCTATGGCTTCTACCCGACCACGGAGACGACGAGCGAGGGTTACCTGCGAGCCATCCCGGGCGGGCTGGACTACCGACGCGAAATGGTGGTTCCCCGGCCGAATTTCAACGAAGACTACAAGCAGCCGGGTTCTGATGACGACGTCGACGAGGTCTATGCCGTCGTCACCTTCCGGGACGCCGACGGCGGCACCCGACCCGCAGTCACGCAGTCGATCACCCGCAACTTCGAGGTCCAGGGAATCTGCGACGGCTGTTGCCACTAGCCGTCGCCGTCTTCCGCCAACGGAGTGTGCGACGGCTGCTGCTCGTAATCAGTCACCCGACAGTTGTGAAACCAAGGTGGTGCCATCGGTGGTTCCCGCGCGGGTGTACGGCAGTTTCGACAGCGCCGTGGCCATCGCGCAGGTGTTGGTGACGGCGGCGAATGTCAGTCCGCCGCCGATCACCGCCGCCAGCCACTTCAGCCGGGGAGCGGCAACGCTGCCCAGCACCGAAGTCAGCACGATCGAGCCTGCGACGAGCCGCGCCTGCCGCTCGAGCTCCCAGTGAGGTTTCCCGCGGTGGGTGTCGAACCCGCAGGAGCTCGAAGAAGAGGTCGCGCTCACCGAGGAGGAATCAGCGGGATGATCTTGGCATCCTCAACGCAGTAGGGCGGTAGGTAGCGCTGGGCATCCAGTTCGACCTCGTCGCCGCGCTTGGCGGCCGCACCGAGGCCCAGCGTGATTCCAAGCATCATCAGCCAGCCGAGGACGCCGGCACAGGCGATCACCAACACCTCTTTCCTCCTTCGTCGGCAAGTCCGCGCCAGCCATTTGTTTCTACGGGCCGGTCGGGTCATCGGTTCAAAAGCTGCCCTTGACCACGTTGGTGTTCTGGACCCTGCTGCCGCAGTCGCCGTCGACAAACCGGGCGCGGACGAACACCTCGTCGCCGCCGTCGGTGTCCTCGTCGAGGACGCTGGCAGGCACCTCGAACTGTTGCAGGTACTCCAGGCCGCGATCGGTTGCCCGCACGAAGCCGTCGATATCGTCGTGGACTCCGGGATAGTTGCGATCGATCAGATACTGCTCGCCACCGTCGTCGCCCCAGACGATGTAGTGCATCCCGCCACAACCCGCGCTCAGGTTGTTGAGATACCCGACTGCGTCCGGCTTCTCCATCGGATAGACGCCGTAGACGATCACCCGGTTCTTGCCCGGTCCGGTGATGTTCTGGTCGACGATCGTCAGCGTCGACCCGGGCGACTGCGATGGCGCAGCGGAAGCCGGTGCGAGGCCGGCGGTCATTGCGAGGGTTGCGGCGGCGACCCCCGCCCCACCCATCAGTGATGTGATTTTCTTGCGTGCGTCCATGTGGTTCTCCGGTGCTCGTGGACCGTGGTCGGCCCTTTCTGTGACGGTCCAACCGTGCGGTGCGGGGCTTCGGCAACGCTGAGGCGATGATGAAATCCGCAGTTCAGGGCGCCTGAGGCCGCCATTTTCCAGACACATGTATTCGCCTGATGAAGGCTGTAGGTGTGGCGCTGGAGTTCCGGATACTCGGTGACGTCGAGGCACTGGCCGACGGGCAGCGACTCGACATCGGCGCCGCCCGACAGCGCTGCGTTCTGGTGGCGCTGTTGATCGACGTGAACCGCCTTGTCCCGACCGATCAACTGATCGACCGGATCTGGTCCGACGAATTGCCGCACAAAGCCCGAAACTCGCTCGCAGGCTACCTATCCCGGCTCCGGCAGGCGGTCGCGAGAGATGGCGTCGAGATCGCGCGACAGCCCGGCGGCTATGTGCTGACCACGGATCCGCTTTCGATCGATCTGCACTGTTTCCGCGAACTGACCAGGAAGGCGCGCGCTGCGACGGATCCGGTCGAGGCGGACGGGCTGTTCGACAAGGCGCTGGCGATGTGGCGAGGAATCCCGTTCGCTTCGCTGGACACCCCGTGGATGAACGACGTGCGCACCGCATTGGAGGCGGAGCGGCTCGCAGTGGTGCTCGACGGCAACGACGCGGGCCTGCGGGTCGGCCGACACGGAGAGTTGCTGCCACAGCTCGCCGCGATGGCTCCATACCATCCTCTCGACGAGCGCCTGGCCGGACAGCTCATGCTGGCCCAATTCCGTTGTGGCCGACAGGCGGACGCGCTCGAAACCTTCCGCGCAATGCGTGAACGACTCGTCGAAGAGCTGGGCACCGACCCCGGGCCGGCCCTGCGCCAGATCCATCAGCAGATCCTCGACGGCGATCCCGGACACCATGTTCGGCCGCCCGCACCGCGCGTCACCTCGACCACAACTCGGCCGCGCGGGGGCGTGCCGCGACGCGTCACGAGCTTCGTCGCACGCGAGGACGACATCACCAGAGTTGCAGGCGCCCTTGCCGAGAGCCCTCTGGTGACGTTGATGGGCGTCGGCGGCGTCGGAAAAACCCGCCTGGCGCTGGAGGTCGCCGGTCGGCTGGAGGGGCAGTTCGACGACGGCGCGTGCTTCTGCGAGCTCGCGCCGCTCGAAGACGGTTCGGCCGTCGGCCATGCCGTCGCCGCGGCGCTGCGGCTGCAGCAGCAGCAGGGCCTAGGCATCGAGGCGACCGTGATCGAGTTCCTGCGCACGCACCGGCTGCTGTTGGTGGTGGACAACTGCGAGCACGTGCTGCCCGCCGCCGCGCGACTTGTCGACCAGGTCGTGCGCCAGTGTCCCCACGTCGCGGTGTTGGCGACGAGCAGGGAAGCACTCGGAGTGGAGGGCGAACGGATTTCCCCCGTTTCGCCGCTACCGGTCGAGGATGCCACGACGCTGTTCGCCGAACGGGCCAAGGCGGGCAGGCCCGATTTCGACCTGCGGCACGAACCGGTGGGAGCCGTCGCCGAGATCTGCAGGCGACTCGACGGACTGCCGCTGGCCATCGAACTCGCCGCTGCCCGGATGCGGGCGATGACCAGCCTCGATGTCGCGCGCCGGCTGGACGGGCTGCGGCTACTCAGCGGTGGCGCGCGCGACGCGTCGCCAAGGCAGCAGAGCCTCGTCGCGACGATCGACTGGTCCTACCGCCTGCTGACCGACGCCGAACAGGCGCTCTTCATGCGGCTCTCGGTGTTCGCCGGTGGCTTCGACCTCGAAGCCGCGCACAGCGTGTGCGGCGCGGACGACGACACCGAGGACGACACCCTGGAGCTGCTGACCGGGTTGCTCGACAAGTCGATGGTGAAGATGCGCGCCGGTACCGACCGCTCCCGCTACCTCCTGCTGGAGACCCTGCGCGCATACGGTCGTGATCGCTTGCGGGAGCACGGTTTATCCGATGCGTTGATGTCTCGGCATGCGCAGTACTTCGCCGAGCTGGCCGAGCGGGCGGCGATCGGTATGCACGGCGCGGACGAGGGCGCGTGGGTAGACCGGATGCTGCCCGATTACGACAACCTGCGCGTCGCGTTCGAGCACGTCATCGCCGCGGGTGACATCGACACCGCGCTGCGGCTGGTCACTTCGCTGCCCGAATTCGTGCACCTGCGAATCGGTTACGAGTCCTCCGGCTGGGCGGAGCGCACGGTCGAACTGGCACAGGGCGACCACCCGCTGTACGCCGCCGCCGTGGGCTTCGCCGCCAGGGGCGCGTGGAACAGGGGCGAGTTCGACCGCGCGCGCATGCTGGCGAGCCTGGCGGACGGGCGTGTCCCGGCCCGCGGCAACGGCCGCGTCGCCTATCCCGGCGATGTACTCGCCGACTTGGCGTTGTATGAGGGCGACGCGCAGGCGGCATTGGCGCACTACCACGCGGAGATGACGCGCGCCCGCGCCGACGACGACCCGATCCGTCTGGTGTGGACGCTGTTCTACGTAGCGATATGTCATGCCGCGCTGCGCACTCCCGAGGCCGGTATTGCGGCCGCCGAGGAAGCCGTCGCGGTATCCGACACGATGGACAACCCGACCGCGCGGTCGATGGGCCGGTATGCGCTCGGCCTTGTGCTGAAGAAGTCTACGCCGGATCGGGCACTGGCCCTGTTCGACGAGGCCGCGGCGATGGCCGCGTCGGTGCAGAACTTCTGGTGGCATGGCATCGCGCTGATGGAGGCTGCGGCCACCCGCGCTGTGCACGGTGAAACCGCATCGGCGGCCAATGCTCTCATCGATGTCATCGACCATTGGGATCGAGTCGGAGACTGGAGCCAGCAATGGCTCAACCTCCGCTATGTGACGCGATTTCTAGCGCGGGTCGGAGCCGACTACGAGGCGCTCGCCCTGCATGACGCGCTTGTCGCCGAAGGCAAGGGCTCGCCGCTCACCGACGACCAGAACGCCCGTGTCGGCGCCGATCAGGGCCACAGCCTGTCCGGGCCCGAGGCGGTTGCACTGGCCCGGTTGACGCTTGCGCAGCACACCTAAGACGGACCAAGAAATATCCATTGAGCTGCGGATTTCATAATCGGCCAACGGTTACTCAACGCGGTGGGCCCATCGTATGAGCGTCACTCACCGACTTTGAAGGGGAACCTGAAATGACCACCACCATCGACGCCGACCGTGAACTCAAGGCGAAGCACCGCGCCCTGTGGGCATCCGGGGACTATCCGGCCGTCGCGGCCGAGCTGATCCCCGATTTCGGCCCCGAGGTCGTCCGTGCATGCGGAGTTCGGGCCGGCGACCGTGTCCTCGACATCGCCGCCGGGTCGGGCAACGCCGCCATCCCGGCCGCCGAGGCGGGTGCGATCGTCACCGCCAGCGACCTCACACCCGAGCTCTTCGACGCGGGCCGCCGCATTGCCGCGGCGCGTGGTGTCGAGCTGGAGTGGGTGGAGGCCGACGCGGAGGCCCTGCCGTTCGCCGACGACGGCTACGACGTCGTGATGTCCACTGTCGGCGTGATGTTCGCGCCGCATCATCAGGCAGCAGCAGACGAGTTGATCCGGGTGTGTCGTCCCGGTGGACGAATCGGACTGATCAACTGGACGCCGCAGGGCTTCATCGGCAACCTGTTCAAGACGATGAAGCCCTACGCACCGCCGCCACCCCCCGGCGCCAGCCCGGCGCCTCTGTGGGGCGACGAGGACCACGTGCGCGAGCTGTTCGGCGACCGGGTGACGAATCTCGAGCTGCGTCGTCAGGAGATCGTCATCGACTACAGCCCGAGTCCGCTTGAGTTCCGGGAGTACTGGAAGCGCAACTACGGCCCGACGATCTCGGCGTACAAGTTCAACGCCGATAACCCCGAGCGGGTGGCGGACCTGGACCGGGACTTCCTGGAGTTCGTCACCGAGTGGAACCGCTCGGCCGAGCCCGGCAAAACCGCCTACCACGCGGAGTATCTGCTCGTCACCGGCACGAAGAGCGGCGAGTAGGGCAGAGGTCCGCGGTGATCCAGCCGCCACCCCCCGGCGGCTGGATTACATTGTCACCAGTGGAGAAGCCCGCGAAGCAGGTGCTGGTCGAGCGTGCGTCGTCGGCGCTGGCCGACGTCGACACCTCCGGCTGGACCTTGCGCTTCGACCTGCTGTCCGATCCCAACCGGCTGGAGATCCTGCTGTGCCTGCATCGGGCGCCCGGAATCTGCGTCGGTGATCTGGCCGAGGCGCTCGGGCGGTCGGAAAACGCGGTGTCGCAAGCGCTTCGGGTGCTCCGGCAGCAGGGCTGGGTGAGCTCCACCAGGACCGGTCGCGAGGTCAGCTACCGGCTCGAGGACGAAATCGTGCACGAGCTGCTGCACCGGATCGGCGCCCAGCACGGCTGAAAGCCTCGGCCTTCACACCTGAATACCTGTTCACCTAGACAGATGTGAAGTTGAGTCCTAGGGTCGGGGTAATGAGTGTCGCGACGCAGTCGAAGGCCACTGATTCCAACCGATTCGATCGAACCGATTGGATGACGATCGTCGCGATGGGGGGCGTCGTCCTCGCACTCCATGTTTTCGGCTGGGGCGTTCTGGTGGCCGGTGTTGCGCCCCAACACATCACGCTGGGTTCCGCCGGTGTCTTCGGCGTTGGGCTCGGGGTGACGGCCTACCTGCTCGGAGTGCGGCACGCATTCGACGCCGACCACATCGCCGTCATCGACAACACCACCCGCAAGCTGGTCGGTGAGGGAACCAGATCGGCGTCCGCGGGCTTCTGGTTCTCGCTGGGCCACTCCAGCGTCGTGTTCGGGCTGGCGTTCCTGCTGGCGATCGGCGTGCGTGCCGTCGTGGGGCCGGTGCAGGACGAGGGTTCGCCGCTGCTGCAGACCCTGGGTCTCGTCGGCTCCCTCGTCGCGGGTACGTTCCTCATTCTGATCGGGCTTTCGAACCTGTTCGCCGCGGTGGGAATCGCGAAGGTGTTTCGCCGGATGCGCAGCGGCGAGCTCGATGAGGCCGAACTCGAGCGGCTGCTCGAGCAGCGCGGGTTTCTGGCGCGGCTGTTCGCCAGGGTTATGCGTCGGGTGAGCAAGCCATGGCACCTGTATCCGGTCGGGCTGCTGATGGGCCTCGGCTTCGACACGGCCACCCAGGTGGCGCTGCTGGTGCTGGCCGCGGGTACAGCGGCCTTCACGCTGCCCTGGTACGCGATCCTGGTGCTGCCCGTGCTGTTCGCCGCCGGGATGAGCCTCTTCGACGCGGTCGACGGCATCTTGATGTCGAGGGCCTACGGCTGGGCGTTCCTGCAGCCGGTCCGCAAGGTGTACTACAACCTGACCGTGACGGTGCTGTCGGTGGTCGTCGCGCTGGTGATCGGCGTCATCGTGCTCGCGGGACTGCTGGCCGACCGCCTCGGTGTCGACTCGGGTCCGCTGGCCGCGATCGGATCGGCGAACCTCGAGTTCGTCGGGTTCATGATCGTCGGGTTGTTCGTCGCCGCATGGCTTATCGCCCTTGCCGTCTGGCGGTTCGGGCAGATCGAGGAGCGCTGGGCCCCCGCGCTCGAGTGAGGACTAGTGCCTGCGCGCGGGCGGCCACGGCGGCTCGCCGCACAGCGCGAGCAACGCGTTCTCGATGACCTCCGGCAGGGCCGGGTGAATCCAGTACTGCCCGCGCGCCATGTCCTGGGCGCCCAATCCGAAACTCATCGCCTGGATGATCGGTTGAATCAGCGATGAGGCCTGGTAGCCCATGATGTGCGCGCCGAGGATCAATCCCGAGTCGTCGTCGACGATGATCTTGGCAATGCCGGTGGTGTCTTCCATCGCCCAGCCGTAGGCGACGTCGCCGTAGTCCTGCACCTTGGAGATGGCGTTGTAACCCTTTGCACGGGCCTGGTTTTCGGTGAGGCCCACACATGCGATCTGCGGATCGCTGAACACTGCCGACGGCACATAGCGGTGGTCGGAGCGCTTCAGGGAATCGGTGTCGTCCCAGTCGAGCAGCAGGTTCTCCTTGACCACGCGGGATTCATGGTTGGCGACGTGCTTGAGCTGATAATCGGAGCTCACATCGCCGAGCGCGAAAATGCCTCTCGCCGTTGTGCGTTGGTATTCGTCGACGACGACGCTGCCGTCGCGCACCTCGACGTCGGCCAACTCGGCGTCGAGCAGGTCGCCGTTGGGAATCCGGCCGGTGGCCACCAGCAGGGTGTCGCATTGCAGCGTCGCGCCGTTGTCCAGCTTCAGGGTGATGCCGTCGCCGTCCTGGGTCGCGCCGACCACGTTGCAGTGATTGTGGATCTCCCACTTCTTCGACGCGATGTCGGTGAACCGCTCACACAGCGTGTCGTCGCAGTGCCGCAGCATCGTGCCGCCGCGGATGACGATCGAGACCCGCGTGCCGAGCGCCGAGAAAGTGTGGGCGAACTCGGCGGCCACGAACCCACCGCCGACGATGACGAGATGCTCCGGTAGGTCGCCGATCCGCATGATGGTGTCGCTGGTGTGGTAGTCGACGCCGCAGTCCGTGAAAGCGTCCGGCACCGACACTCGCGAGCCTGCCGCGATGACGACCTGGTCGGCGGTGAACTCCTCCCCGGCCTCGGTGCGCAACGTATGGCGGCCGTCGGGCTGCGGAGCGGTAAAGCGGGTGTGGGTGTCGAACACGGTGACGTTCGGTGTCGAGCGACGGTAGTTCTCGCCGCCCATGGCGATCGGGTCGATACGACCGAACACGCGCGACACGATGTCGCTCCAGCGGACGCCGTCGAGCGTCGCGTCGACACCGAACCGCGCTGCGTCCCGGATGGTCTGGGCCACCTCGGCGGCGTAGACGAACATCTTGGTCGGGATGCAGCCGACGTTGAGGCACGTGCCGCCGAAGGTGCCCTGCTCGCATATCGCCACGCGTTTGTCGGTGTAGCGGTCGTCGAGAACCGAGTTGCCCGAGCCGGTACCGATGATCGCGATGTCGAAATGTTCCATCCAGGTCATCCTTGCTCGGATTGTGTTGTGGCGTCCGCCGACTGCGACCACTCGGCGTACCAGTCCAGCCAGCGGTCCAGTTCTCGGAACGCGGCCGCGCGCGGCTCGGCTAATGACAGAAACACGTCATGTTTGGCGTCGACGATGGGTACCACCGTGGTGCGGTTGCCGATACAGCCTGCCCATCGCGCGATCTGCCTGACGTCCAGCACGGCGTCGCCGCACTGGATCGCTTCGGGCTCGGGCACTTCGCGGACGCTGTGGTCCGACCGGAGGATCAGGTTCGGCACCCCGACGTCCAGCCCGCGATGCAGGCGAGCGTGTCCGCGCCTGATCGCATGGATCCAGCCGAACGTCACCGGAAACCCGCCGACCGGTTTCCACCTCAGGTCGTAGTCGAACTCGCCGTGGTAGTCGCGATGCAGGGAGGTCCCGTAGCCGCCTTCGGTGGGAGAGCGCGCCACCAGCTTCTTGCGGAACCGCGACACCGCGCCGATCGCGGTGGTACCGACCGTCCGCAGGATCGCGGGGCCCTGCAGGTCGAGCCACGGGCTGTTCAGGACGAGGCCGTTGACGTGCTTGGCCGCGGTGCCGCCGCGCTGCCGCAGCCGGTCCAACCACAACGACACGATGAGGCCGCCCGCCGAGTGACCGCACACCAGCACCTTCGCCCCGCCGGTGGCCGCGGCGATGATGTCCAGCGCGCGCTCCATCTCGGCGTCATAGCGGGCCAGGTCGGTGGTGAAGTGCGGAGTCTGGCCCTCCCGCCAGGAGCGACCGCACTTGTGCAGGTCCAGGGCATAGAAGGCGAAGCCGCGCTCGATGAAGTGTTCGGCGACCTCGGTGTGGAAGAAGTAGTCGGTGAACCCGTGCACCAGCAACACGGCGTGCCCGGCGCCCCGCTTGTCCTCCCCGGCGCGAACCAGGGTGGCTACCAGTTCGCCCTCTCCGTCCGGGTCTGGGCCGAGCGCAAGGGTCTGCTGCCGGTAGCCGGGTAGAACGTCGGGCTCCCAGCCAGTCACGACAGCTACCTTAACCACGTCCAGGTAGCCGGGTTTGCGTCGATGCCCGCGGGATAACCTGGGCATCGTGTCGAAGACGGTGCCTCATTCATGAGCCCCCGAAGGCGACCGCGAGTGAGGATCGCAGCGGAGCGAGGGGGAGCCGAGGCATGAGCAATGCGCTGCGCCGCGCCTGGGCCAAGGATCTCGACACCGCCACGCTCTACGAGCTGCTCAAGCTGCGGGTCGAGGTGTTCGTCGTCGAGCAGGCAACGCCGTACCCGGAGCTCGACGGCCGAGACCTGCTGGCCGAGACCCGTCATTTCTGGCTGGAAGGGGCCGACGGCGACGTCCTCTGCACGCTGCGGCTGATGGAAGAGCATTCCGGTGGTGAGAAGGGGTTCCGTATCGGGCGGGTCTGCACCAAGCGCACCGCGCGTGGCCACGGTCATGCGAATCGGCTGCTGCAGGCGGCGCTGGCCGAGGTGGGAGACTACGCCTGCCGCATCAACGCCCAGACCTACCTGGAAGACATGTACAAACACCACGGCTTCGTCCGCGACGGCGACGAGTTCCTCGACGACGGGATCCCGCACGTGCCGATGCTGCGGGCCCGCAGCGAAACCGAGCAGTCGTGACACCGATCTATCCGTTCAGCGCCATCGTCGGCCACGACCGGCTCCGGCTGGCACTGGTGCTGTGCGCGGTGCGACCGGAGATCGGCGGCGTGCTGATCCGCGGCGAGAAGGGCACGGCCAAGTCAACAGCGGTCCGTGGCCTCGCCGCGGTGCTGTCCTCGGTCGACTCGGAGTCCGCGCTCGTCGAGCTGCCCATCGGCGCGACCGAGGACCGGGTGGTCGGCTCGCTGGATCTGCAACGTGTGCTGCGTGACGGCGAGCACGCATTCTCGCCGGGTCTACTGGCCCGCGCACACGGCGGCGTCTTGTACGTCGACGAGGTCAACCTGCTGCACGACCACCTCGTGGACGTGCTGCTCGACGCCGCGGCGATGGGCCGCGTGCACATCGAGCGCGACGGCATTTCGCACAGCCACGAGGCCCGCTTCGTGTTGATCGGCACCATGAACCCCGAAGAAGGCGAACTGCGCCCGCAGCTGCTGGACCGGTTCGGCCTCACCGTCGATGTGAGCGCATCCCGCGACGTCGATGTGCGGGCCGATGTCATCCGCGCGCGGATGGCGTTCGAAGCCGATCCGGCCGCTTTCGCTGCGTCATACGCCGAACAGGACGCCGAACTGGCCCGCCGCATCGCTGCGGCTCGCAAATCCGTCGGCGATGTGGTGTTGCCGGACAACGAATTACGGCGCATCGCCGCGTTGTGTGCGGCGTTCGACGTTGACGGGATGCGGGCCGACCTGGTGATCGCGCGCACCGCGGCGGCGCATGCGGCCTGGCGTGGATCTCACACCGTCGAGGAGGACGACATCCGGGTGGCCGCCGAGCTGGCGTTGCCGCACCGGCGCAGGCGCGATCCGTTCGACGATCCCGGGCTTGACCCCCAGCAGCTCGACGATGCGATGGCGCAGACGCAGGAGCAGGGTGGCGACCCGGATCCCGACCCGGATCCGCCGAACGGCGGAGGGACGTCGACGACGGATTCGGATGACTCTGCACCGCAGGGGAATTCGTCTTCGGCGCCACGCCCCAGCGCTGCGCCGTCGGGCGTCTTCCGAACCCGGACGCTGGTCGTGCCCGGTGTGGGGGAGGGGTCGCCGGGGCGGCGCTCGCGCGCACGCAACCGCACCGGAACGGTCGTGTCGGCGACGACGGACCCCGAGGAAGGCCACGGCGTGCACGTGTTCGCGACGCTGCTGGCAAGCGCGCGCCGACAGCAGCGGCCGGGTCGTCCGCGTCCGGAACCCGACGATGTGCGCCGGGCGATCCGGGAAGGTCGCGAAGGCAACCTGGTGATCTTCGTCGTCGACGCGTCGGGTTCGATGGCCGCGCGTGACCGGATGTCTGCGGTCAGCGGCGCGGCGCTGTCACTGTTGCGCGACGCCTATCAGCGCCGCGACAAGGTCGCGGTGATCACGTTCCGCGCGCAGGAGGCCACCCTGCTGTTACCGCCGACGTCGTCGGTGCACATCGCGGGGCGCAGGCTGGCCCGGTTCGACACCGGCGGGAAAACGCCGCTGGCGCAAGGGCTGTTGGCAGCACGCGACGTGGTGATGCGCGAGAAGGCGCGCGACCGCGCACGCCGCAGTCTCGTGGTGGTCCTCACGGATGGACGCGCCACCGGCGGTCCCGACCCACTCGGGCGGGCGCGGGTCGCCGCGGCGCGGCTTGTTGCCGAGGGCGCGGCCGCCGTCGTGGTCGACTGCGAAACATCTTTCGTGCGGCTCGGGTTGGCCGAACAGCTGGCGCGCCACCTCGGCGCCCCGTCCGTGCGGCTTTCGCAACTGCGGGCCGACGTCCTGACGCAGATCGTCCGGACACAGGCCAGCGCCGCGTAAGGGGGTCGATAGATGCCGCAGGGCCGTCCGGTTGCCGTCCCCGAGGACGGGTTGACCACGCGTGCCCGTCGCAATGCTCCGCTACTGGCCGTGCACACCGGCGCGGGCAAGGGCAAGTCGACCGCCGCGTTCGGGATGGCGCTGCGGGCCTGGAACCAGGGCTTCGACATCGCGGTGTTCCAGTTCGTCAAGAGCGCCAAATGGAAAGTGGGCGAGGAGGCGGCATTTCGTGAACTGGGCCGCCTGCACGACGAGCACGGTGTCGGCGGACCGGTCGAGTGGCACAAGATGGGGTCGGGCTGGTCGTGGTCGCGCAAAGCGGGTACCGACGTGGACCACGCCGCCGCCGCGGCCGACGGCTGGGCCGAGATCGCCAGGCGGCTCGCGGAGCAGCGGCACGACTTCTATGTGCTCGACGAGTTCACCTATCCGTTGAAGTGGGGCTGGATCGACGTCGACGACGTGATCGCGACTCTCACAGCGCGGCCCGGCACCCAGCATGTGGTGATCACCGGCCGCGACGCGCCGCAGCCGCTGGTGGACGCCGCCGATCTGGTCACCGAGATGACCAAGGTGAAGCACCCGATGGACGTCGGCCGCAAGGGCCAGAAGGGCATCGAGTGGTGACACCGGCCGTGGTGATTGCCGCGCCTGCGTCGGGTAGCGGAAAGACCACGGTGGCAACGGGTTTGATCGGTGCCCTGCGCGCGGCGGGACATCGGGTCGCACCGTTCAAGGTTGGTCCGGACTATATCGACCCGGGTTACCACGCGCTGGCGGCGGGCAGGCCGGGCCGCAACCTCGACTCGGTGCTGGTCGGCGAAGACCTGATCGGACCGCTGTACCGGCACGGAAGTGCCGGCTGCGACATCGCCGTGGTCGAAGGCGTGATGGGGTTGTTCGACGGGCGCATCGACGGCGCCATGACCGGCCCGGCCGCAGGATCGACGGCACAGGTGGCCGCCCTGCTCGGTGCGCCGGTGATCCTCGTCGTCGACGCCAAGGGGCAGAGCCACAGCATGGCCGCGCTGCTGCACGGCTTCTCGACATTCGACGGCAACACCCGAATCGCGGGGGTAATTCTCAACCGCGTCGGCTCATCGCGCCACGCGGACGTCTTGCGCCAAGCATGCGAGCACGCCGGAATCCCCGTGCTCGGAGCACTGCCGCGGTTTGACGAATTAGCCGTTCCCTCGCGGCATCTGGGCCTGGTGACCGCCGTCGAGCACGGACTTCACGCCCGCGCCGCGGTCGACGCGATGACCTCGCTGGTCGCCGCCCACGTCGACCTGCCCGGCGTCGTTGCCGTAGCGGGCGGCCATGTTGCAGCGCAACCGTGGAGTCCGGAGAACGCCGTCGGCGACCACACTTTCGAACGCGTCACCGTCGCGCTCGCGGCCGGGAAGGCGTTCAGCTTCAGCTACGCCGAACACCCCGAACTCCTCAGGGCTGCAGGCGCCGACGTCGTCGAGTTCGACCCGCTGACCGATCAGTTGCCGCCGGACACCGCGGCCCTTGTGCTGCCGGGCGGATTCCCCGAGGAGTTCAGTACCGACCTGTCCGCCAACGACGCGGTTCGGCGACAGATCGCGGCGCTGGCGGCAAGCGGCGCGCCCGTGCATGCCGAGTGCGCAGGCCTGACCTATCTGGTGGACGAGCTCAAGGGGTATCCGATGTGTGGTGTCCTTAGTGGCTCGGCGCGGTTCACCGACAGGCTGACGCTGGCCTACCGTGATGCCGCTGCGACCGCGGACTCGCCGCTGTATGCGGCGGGCGAGCGAGCCGTCGGACACGAATTCCACCGCACCACAGTGACATTCACCGATAGCTACCAACCGGCCTGGGTCTACCGCGGCCACGACGGCACCGCCGTTCGCGACGGCGCCGTGCACCGCGGCGTGCACGCGAGCTATCTGCACACCCACCCTGCGGCCCGGCCACATGCGGTGACACGCTTCGTCGCGGCCGCCCAAACCTCTAGGCTCGCCGGGTGACCGACAACGCCTACCTCGTCGGCCTGCGACTGGCAGGCAAGAAGGTCGTGGTCGTCGGCGGTGGCACCGTTGCGCAGCGCCGCCTCCCATTGCTGGTCGCGACCGGCGCGGACGTGCTCGTGGTATCCAGGTCCGCCACCCCGGCCGTCGAGGCGATGAGCGGAATCACGTTGACGCTGAGGCCCTTTCAAGAAGGAGATCTCGATGGCGCGTGGTACGTCATCGCCGCCACCGACGATCCGGACGTCAACGCCGCCGTGGTGGACGAGGCGGAACGCCGCCGGATCTTCTGTGTCCGGGCCGACGCGGGAAGCGAAGGCACCGCCGTCACGCCCGCGACGTTCGAGTACGAGGGCCTGGAAGTCGGCGTGCTGGCCGGCGGCGAGCATCGACGTTCGGCGGCGATTCGGTCGGCCATCCACGAGGCGTTCCAGCAGGGTCTGATCACCGGTGAGGCGCCCGGCGTCGTGCACGGCGGCGTCGCCCTTGTCGGCGGCGGCCCCGGCGACCCCGAGCTGATCACGGTCCGAGGCAGGCGGCTGCTGGCCAACGCCGACGTCGTGGTCGCCGACCGGCTGGCGCCGCCGGAACTGTTGGCCGAGCTTCCACCGCACGTCGAGGTCATCGACGCCGCGAAGATCCCCTACGGCAGGGCGATGGCCCAGGACGCGATCAACGCCGTGCTCATCGAGCGGGCCAGGGAGGGCAAGTTCGTCGTCCGGCTCAAGGGCGGCGATCCGTTCGTGTTCGCGCGGGGCTACGAAGAGGTGATCGCGTGCACGGATGCCGGGATTCCGGTCACCGTCGTGCCCGGTGTGACAAGTGCCATAGCAGTCCCTGCCTTGGCGGGTGTTCCGGTCACGCACCGGGCCATCACGCACGAGTTCGTGGTGGTCAGCGGCCACGTTGCGCCAGGGCACCCCGAATCGTTAGTGAATTGGGATGCGCTGGCCGCGATGTCCGGCACGATCGTTTTGCTGATGGCTGTCGAGCGGATCGAACAATTCTCCGAAGTGCTGCTGAAAGGCGGCCGACCTGCGGATACGCCGGTGTTGGTGGTTCAGCACGGCACGACGGCGGCACAGCGGACGTTGCGCACGACGCTTTCAGACGCGCCCGAGCACATCCGATCCGAGGGCGTTCGACCCCCCGCGATCATCGTGATCGGCCCAGTTGCAGCCTTCGGCGGTTAAAGGATTCTTAAGATTACTGTAAGGTAACCCGCTATGACGGCTCTCAACGACGCAGAGCGTGCCGCCATCCGACGTGATGCAGAAGGCCGCGCGGAACGGGCGATTCCCGAGCAGGCGAAGCGCGCCGCAGTGGCGAAAGCCGGCAGGTCCCCAGAGTGGCTGCCGTCGCGCCGCTTCATCGCCGCGGTCATCGCGATCGGCGGCATGCAGCTCTTGGCGACCATGGACAGCACCGTCGCGATCGTCGCGCTTCCTAAGATCCAGGACGAGCTCAGCCTCTCCGATGCAGGCCGCAGCTGGGTCATCACCGCCTATGTGCTGACCTTCGGCGGCCTGATGCTGCTCGGTGGACGGCTCGGTGACACCATCGGCCGCAAACGCACCTTCATCGTCGGCGTCGCGCTGTTCACCATCGCTTCGATCCTGTGCGGCGTGGCCTGGGACGAGGCCACGCTGGTGATCGCCCGACTGCTTCAGGGCGTCGGCGCCGCGATCGCCTCCCCGACAGGCCTTGCCCTGATCGCCACGACATTCCCCAAGGGCCCGGCGCGCAACGCCGCCACCGCGGTTTTTGCCGCGATGACGGGCGTGGGCTCGGTGATGGGCCTGATCCTCGGCGGAGCACTGACCGAGGTGTCCTGGCGGTTGGCGTTCCTGGTCAACGTGCCGGTCGGTCTGGTGATGATCTACCTCGCCCGGACCACGCTGCGGGAGACCCACAAGGAACGGCTGAAGCTGGACGCCACCGGCGCGATCCTCGCCACGCTGGGCTGTACCGCGGCGGTCTTCGGGTTCACCCAGGGCCCCGAGAATGGCTGGCTCGAGCCGATCACCATCGGTTCGCTGATCGCCGCGGCGGTGTTCCTCATTGCATTCCTGATCGTCGAGCGCACCGCGGAAAACCCCGTCGTTCCGTTCGACCTGTTCAAGGACCGCAACCGGGTGGCCACCTTCGCCGCGGTCTTCCTGGCCGGCGGGGTGATGTTCACCCTGACGGTGCTGATCGGCCTCTACGTTCAGGACATCCTGGGCTACAGCGCATTACGCGCAGGCATCGGCTTCATCCCGTTCGTGATCGCGCTCGGTATCGGCCTGGCTGTGTCCTCGCAGCTGGTGTCGATGTTCAGCCCTCGGGTGCTGACGATCGCAGGCGGCATTCTGGTGCTCGGCGCCATGATCTACGGGTCGACGCTGCACCTTGGGATCCCATACTTTCCCGATCTGGTGCTACCGATCACCATTGGTGGCTTCGGCATCGGCATGATCGTGGTCCCGCTGACCGTCTCGGCCATCGCGGGCGTCGGCTTCGACCAGATCGGCCCGGTCTCGGCGATCGCACTGATGCTGCAGAACCTCGGCGGCCCGGTAGTGCTCGCGGTGATTCAGGCCGTCATCACATCGCGCACGCTGTACCTGGGCGGCACCACCGGCCCGGTGAAGAACATGGACTCGGCGCAACTGCACGCCCTGGACCAGGGCTACACCTACGGCCTGCTCTGGGTCGCCGCAGTGGCGGTGATCGTCGGCGTTGTGGCGCTGTTCATCGGCTACACCGCCGACCAGGTCGCGCACGCGCAGGAAGTCAAGGACGCGATCGACCACGGAGAGCTCTAGCGATTTCGGCGTGATTTCTGTCGCTGAGCGCCAGTAATCACGCCCAAATCGCGTCTCTGTAGGCTGGCAACCCATGTCTACGGAAGGTGGCTCCAGCGAGTCGCGGGCCCCCTCCTCTTCCCGCCTGACAACGCACGTTCTCGGAATCGCGATCTTCGCGATCACCGGTATGCAGCTGATGTCGACGCTCGACGGCACCATCGTCATCGTCGCGCTGCCGCGGCTGCAGGCCGAACTCGACCTGTCCGACGCGGGCAAGAGCTGGGTCATCACCGCCTACGTGCTGGCCTTCGGCGGCCTGCTGCTGATCGGCGGACGCATCGGCGACGCCATCGGGCACAAGCGGGCGTTCCTGTCCGGCGTCGGCGTCTTCACGATCGCGTCGCTGGTGTGCGGCCTTGCCACCGACGGCATCACGCTGATCATCGCCCGCGCGGTCCAGGGCACCGGCGCGGCCATCGCAGCACCGACCGGACTGGCGCTGATCGCGACGACCTACGCCGTCGGTCATGCCCGCAATCGCGCGTTCGCGATATCGGCCGCCATGCAGGCCTCCGGTTCGGTGCTGGGCCTGGTGCTCGGCGGCGCGCTGACGGTCGTCTCGTGGCGGCTGGCGTTTCTGATCAACATTCCGATCGGCATCATCATCATCTGGGTGGCCGCCACCCGGCTGGCCGAGACACATCATGAGCGACTGAAGCTCGACGTCGCGGGCGCGTCGCTGGCCACGCTGGCCTGTACGTCGGCAGTGCTGGTGTTCACGCAGGGGCCGCCACGCGGCTGGGTCGACCCATGGGTGATCGGCGCGGGCATCGCGGCGGTCGCGTTCCTCGCCGCGTTCCTGCTCGTCGAGCGGACCGCCGAGCACCCGATCGTGCCGTTCTCGGTGTTCGACAACCGCAGTCGCGTCATGACGTTCGTTTCGCTGTTCATGGCGGGCGGCGTGATGCTGACCGCGACCGTGATCATCGGACTCTACGTCCAGGATGTGATGGGCTACTCGGCCTTACGCGCCGGGGTGGCCTTCCTGCCGTTCGCGGGAGCGTTCGGTTTGGGCACTCTGCTGGCGACGCGTGCCGCACCGAACATCGCCCCGCGGTGGTTGATCATCGGTTGCGGGACGTTGGTGCTCGCGGCCATGTTGTACGGCTCGACACTGGACCGGTCGATCTCGTACTTCCCCGACTTCGTCGTGCTGATCCTGGTGGGCGGCTTCGGAATCGGCGTGATCTCGGTGGTGCTTCCGCTGTGTGCGGTTGCCGATGTCGGCCCTCGTGAGATCGGGCCGGTGTCGGCCATCCAGTTGATGGTCTACAACCTAGGTGGTCCGTTGGTGCTGGTGGTGATTCAGGCCGTCATCACGTCGCGGACGTTGTACCTGGGCGGCACAACGGGACCGGTCTCCGACATGACGCCCAGCCAGCTCGACGCGCTGGACGCCGGTTACACCTACTCGCTGCTGTGGGTCGCCGGAATCGCGGTGGTGGTTGGCGCCGCGGCGCTCGGGATCGGTTTCAGCGCACAGCAGATCGCGGCCGCACAACACACCCGCGAGGCGTTCGAGGCAGGCGAGCTCGAAGACGGCGAGCTGGAGCCTGACGAGGTGTAGTCCGCGCCCAGCCCGAGGACACCGAGGTGTTCCGCGTCAAGGTCGCCTGAATCGGCGGGCATTAGACGCGCCGATAAGCTTGCGGGCTGTGATCACCCGCATGTCCGAGCTGTTCCTGCGCACGCTGCGCGACGACCCAGCCGACGCCGAGGTTCCCAGCCACAAACTGCTGATCAGGGCGGGCTACGTCCGACCGATAGGGCCAGGGCTCTACAGCTGGCTGCCGCTGGGGCTGCGGGTGCTGCGCAAGGTCGAGCGCGTCGTGCGCGACGAGATGAACGCGATCGGCGGCCAGGAGATCCTGTTCCCGGCCCTTCTCCCGCGCGCCCCGTACGAGACCACCAACCGGTGGACGGAGTACGGCGACGGGGTGTTCCGGCTGAAGGACCGCCGCGACAACGACTATCTTCTCGGGCCCACCCACGAGGAACTCTTCACGCTCACGGTGAAGGGGGAGTACAGCAGCTACAAGGACTTCCCGGTGCTGCTCTACCAGATCCAGACGAAGTACCGCGACGAGGCGCGGCCGCGCGCCGGCATCCTGCGCGGTCGCGAGTTCGTCATGAAGGACTCCTACTCCTTCGACGTCGACGACGACGGTCTTCGCGCCGTCTACCACCGCCACCGCGACGCCTACCAGCGCATCTTCGACACGCTGGGGGTCCGCTACGTCATCGTCTCCGCGGTGTCGGGGGCGATGGGCGGCAGCGCGTCGGAGGAGTTCCTCGCCGAGAGCGAGGTCGGCGAGGACACCTTCGTGCGCTGCATGGAGTCCGGATACGCCGCCAACGTCGAGGCCGTCGTGACCGCGGTGCCGGACGCGCTGCCGGTCGACGGACTACCCGAGGCCAAGGTGCACGACACCCCCGACACCCCGACCATCGCCACGCTGGTGGACTGGGCCAACACCGTCAATCTCGGACGCGAGGTCACCGCCGCCGACACCCTGAAGAACATCCTGCTCAAGACCCGCAAGCCCGGCGGCGAATGGGAACTGCTGGCCGTCGGTGTGCCCGGTGACCGTGAGGTCGACGAGAAGAGGCTCGGCGCGGCGCTCGACCCCGCCGAGTACGCCCTGCTCGACGACGCGGACTTCGCCAAGAATCCGTTCCTGGTGAAGGGCTATGTCGGCCCGAAAGCTCTGCGGGACAACGGTGTTCGCTACCTCGTCGATCCGCGGATCGTGGCCGGCACGTCGTGGATTACCGGTGCGGATGCGCCCAACAAGCACGTCGTGGGCCTGGTCATGGGCCGCGACTTCACCGCCGACGGCGTCATCGAGGCCGCCGAGGTGCGGGCCGGCGACCCGTCGCCGGACGGCGCAGGCGAGCTGGTTTCGGCCCGCGGCATCGAGATCGGCCACATCTTCCAGCTCGGCCGCAAGTACACCGACGCGTTCACCGTCGACGTCCTCGCCGAGGACGGAAAACCGGTCCGGCCGACCATGGGCTCCTACGGCATCGGGGTGTCCCGGCTGGTCGCGGTGATAGCCGAACAGCATCACGACGACCTCGGGCTGCGCTGGCCGTCGTCGGTCTCGCCGTTCGACGCCCACGTCGTGATCGCGAACAAGGACGAGGCCGCGCGCACGGGCGCCGGTGAGCTCGCCGCTCAACTGGACGAGCTCGGCGTCGAGGTGTTGCTCGACGATCGGAAGGCCTCACCCGGGGTGAAGTTCAAGGACGCCGAACTGCTCGGCGTGCCGTGGATCGTGGTGGTCGGTCGCGGCTGGGCCGACGGGGTGGTCGAGCTGCGCAACCGATTCACCGGCGAGGCGCGCGAAGTCGCCGTCGACGGCGCGGCCGCCGGCATCGCCGCCGCGATCGCCACTTAAGCGCGAGCAGACGCGTAAGTCCCACACTTCCTGCGGTTTTGCGGACCTAAGCGTCTGCTCGCGGGGAAGGGTGGCTATTCGTTGCCGCCGGGAAAGGCCACGGTGATCGGCCACACGCCGAGTACCCGGCTCCAGCGCGCGGCGGCGACGGCGGTCTGCGTCAGCGCGTTCACCGCGAAGGTGCGCTCATCGGCGGTGGTCGCCTGTTCGAGCACCGCCCGCCACGCCGCTGCGGAGTCCTCCTCCATCCGCACCGCGAGGTTTGCCGCATCGGTCGGGTTGTCCACCTGCATCGGCAGCTGATAGCCGGCAGCAGGCAGCGGCGGGTCGATCCCACGGCCCTCCAGCATTTCCACTGCGGCTTCGCGCCGTTCGCGGTGCTCGGCCATCGCCGCCGCCACCAGTTCGTTGTCGTCGGGGGTGGAGTGCGCCGACACCAGCCCGTAGCCGTAGATGACCGCGTGCTCGGTGGTCACCGCGTCGAAAAGGGCAGCGGCATCGGCGTCGGGTGGCCGGGCAGGGCTGGTCGGCTCCGGGGATGTCATGCGAGCGCCACCATGTAGGCCGCTGTGCAGGACGCGGCGATCGAGCCGAGCAGCCCGGCGCGGTAGCCGGACAGCTGGGTCGCCACCTGGCCCGCGCTGTCGGCGGACTTTCGCAGCGCTGCGGCGACGTCCTTCGCGGTCGGCGGAGTCGCCTGCGCGGCGGTGGTCGTCGTCGTCGACGACGACGATGTGGTGGCTTCCCCGGTCATGCGGGCGATCTCATTGGACAGCGCCTCCGCGTGCTTGGACCGGTCGGACGAGACGGCGGCCAGCGCGGGCCGCATCCTGGGGTTCGCGGTGGCCGACGCGTCGCTGGCGAGCTGGCTGTCGCTGCGCGCCATGTCGAGTTGCGTCATGAGGTCGTCAAGATCGGGCGGCGGCGGTGGCTTGCCGCACGCGGCGCCGGTGACTCCCAGCGCCGCAAGGACCGCCGTCCCGAACAACATGCGCCGCCTGCTGACGACGGGGAGGGCACTCGGCACGACGCCATCCTGCCATTGGCGAAATCGCCTCTGTGTATTCGCTGGGCACGGCCGCGAGATTGCAGTTCGCCCGTTGTTCACTGGCGTATCGTTGGCCACGTCGGAACAACTCAACATGAGGAGCTCGCCGTGGCATCGGATCCGCAGCTGCGGTCTGCGAGATTGCCCTCGCAGAAGCAGGTGATCGAGCTACTCGACGGCGAGTTCGCGCGCGCAGGGTACGAAATCGAGGACGTCGTCATCCATGCCGGTGCACGTCCGCCGCGCATCACGGTGATAGCTGACGGTGACGAAGGTCTCGATCTCGATTCGATCGCCACGCTGTCTCGATCCGCATCCGAACTGCTCGACGCCGCGGACTCCCTGAAATCCGATTCGCCGTATGTCCTCGAGGTGACCTCCCCTGGTGTGGACCGGCCGCTCACCGCGGAGAAGCACTTCCGTCGGGCCCGCGGCCGCAAGGTCGAGCTGACCATGTCCGACGGTTCGCAGCTGACCGGCAGGCTCGGCGAGACACGCGACGGCACTGTCCACCTCGTGGTGCCCGATGGAGGTCGGGGCAACTACTCCGTTCGCGAACTGCCACGCAGTGGTATCGCCAAAGCGGTTGTCCAAGTGGAGTTTTCACCTCCGAACCAGCGGGAGCTCGAGCTGGCAGGCCAACCGGGGAAGGGGGCGCAGGAATGAATATCGACATGGCCGCATTGCACGCCATCGAGGCCGACAAGGGCATTTCGGTGGATATCGTCGTCGACACCATCAAGTCCGCATTGCTCACCGCCTATCGCCACACCGAGGGCCACGAAGCCGACGCGCGCATCGAGATCGACCGCAAGACCGGCGTCGTGCAGGTGTTGGCACGCGAGACCGACGAAGACGGCAACGTCCTCAACGAATGGGACGACACCCCAGAAGGATTCGGCCGCATCGCGGCCACCACCGCGCGCCAGGTCATCCTGCAGCGGCTGCGCGACGCGGAGAACGAGAAGAACTACGGCGAGTTCTCCACCCGCGAGGGAGAGATCGTCGGCGGTGTCATCCAGCGCGACAGCCGCGCCAACGCCCGCGGTCTCGTCGTGGTCAGGATGGGCAGCGAGACGAAGGGCTCCGAGGGCGTCATTCCGGCCGCCGAGCAGGTCCCCGGCGAGAGCTACGAACACGGCGACCGGTTGCGTTGCTACGTCGTCGGTGTCAGCCGCGGTGCCCGCGAACCCCTGATCACGCTGTCGCGCACCCATCCCAACCTCGTGCGCAAGCTGTTCTCGCTCGAGGTGCCCGAGATCGCCGACGGCTCCGTCGAGATCGTCGCGGTGGCCCGCGAGGCAGGCCACCGCTCCAAGATCGCGGTGACCTCGCGGGTGCCGGGGCTCAACGCCAAGGGTGCATGCATCGGCCCGATGGGCCAGCGGGTCCGCAACGTGATGAGCGAACTGTCCGGCGAGAAGATCGACATCATCGACTACGACGAGGATCCGGCCAAGTTCGTCGCCAACGCCCTTTCGCCGGCCAAGGTGGTGTCCGTGCAGGTCATCGACGAGGCAGGCCGCGCGGCTCGGGTGGTGGTGCCCGACTTCCAGCTGTCTCTCGCCATCGGCAAGGAGGGCCAGAACGCGCGGCTCGCGGCCCGGTTGACCGGCTGGCGTATCGACATTCGGAGCGACGCGGCCGCCCCGCAGGACAGCCCGCCGAATCCGGACGCGGCACACGGCGCTGTGCACGACCGATAGCAGTCGGCGGGCGTTTCGGTCCGCAAGGGGTCAGACGGTAGACTCAGGCGTGATCCAGCGCGAGACTTCGGCTTCGCCGCATAGAAGTACGGATGGACCCGTACGGACATGCGTCGGCTGCCGGAAGCGAGAGCTGGCCGTCGAACTGCTTCGGGTAGTTGCTGTGAACGGCGGGAATGGCAATTGCGCCGTAACCGTTGACGCAGCAGGTAACCTGCCTGGGCGGGGTGCTTGGTTGCACCCTGACCAGCAGTGTTTGCACGCAGCAATCCGGCGGCGAGCATTCGCTCGAGCGTTGCGCATCACCGGCTCACCGGAAACATCCGCGGTGCTGGAGCACTTCGAACAGAAGGTGCTGGAGCACTTCGAACAGAACAGGCAGCGAAGAACATGAGCACACCGTGAAGTTCAGACGATGACCATGCGTCGTAGCTAAACCCGAGGCGCGGCCCACCACCGCTTGCGCCTCTAGACAGGAGAGTAAGTGGCAGGCAAGGCCCGCGTTCACGAGTTGGCTAAGGAACTCGGTGTAACCAGCAAAGAAGTGCTCGCCCGATTGAGCGATCAGGGCGAATTCGTTAAGTCCGCATCCTCCACAGTGGAGGCCCCCGTCGCGCGCAGGCTGCGCGAATCCTTCGGCGGAGCAAAGCCAGCAGCGGACAAGGCCAAGGCAGACGGCAACGGCGCGCCCGCAAAGAAGGCCGCCGCGAAGGCACCCGCGCCGGAGAAGGCGCCTGCGGCCAAGCCGGCCGAACCGGTACCGGCCCCCGTGGCCGTACCCGCAGAGCCGGCGGCACCCGCGGCTGCGGCAGCAGCAGCTCCGGCTCCTGCACCCGCACCCCCAAGCCCGACCCCTGGTCCCCGGCCCGCAACGCCGGGTCCCAAGCCGGCGCCGCGCACACCGCGCGTCGGAAACAACCCGTTCTCCTCGGCGCAGCCGGTGGAGCGGGCGATTCCGCGCCCGCAGGCACCCCGGCCAGGCGCACCGCGCCCAGGCGGCGGTCCGCGGTCCGGCGTCACACCAGGCAACATGCCGCCCCGTCCCCCCGGCGGAGCCCCCGGTCGTCCCCGTCCAGGCGGCGGCCCACGTCCCGCTGCCGGTGGTCGCGGACCAGGTGGCGCAGGCGGCGGTCGCCCCGGTGGTGGCGGCGGCGGTAACTACCGCACCGGCGGACCCGGCGGCGGCGGCGGAGCCGGCGGCGCAGCTCCCGCAGGAGGCGGCTACCGCGGCCGTCCAGGCGGCGGCGGCGGCGGTCGTCCCGGTCAGCGAGGCGGCGCTGCAGGCGCATTCGGTCGTCCCGGCGGCGCACCCAAGCGAGGCCGCAAGTCGAAGCGGGCAAAACGCGCCGAGTACGAGAACATGCAGGCGCCGGTCGTCGGCGGTGTGCGGTTGCCGCACGGCAACGGCGAGACCGTCCGGCTGGCGCGCGGCGCGTCGCTATCCGACTTCGCCGAGAAGATCGACGCCAACCCGGCTGCGCTCGTGCAGGCGCTGTTCAACCTCGGCGAAATGGTCACGGCCACCCAGTCCGTCGGCGACGACACCCTGGAGCTGCTCGGCAGCGAGATGAACTACAAGATCCAGGTCGTGTCCCCCGAGGATGAGGACCGCGAGCTGCTGGAGTCCTTCGACCTGAGCTACGGCGAGGACGAGGGCGACGAGTCCGATCTGGAGAGTCGTCCGCCGGTGGTCACCGTGATGGGTCACGTCGACCACGGCAAGACCCGACTGCTGGACACCATCCGCCAGGCCAACGTCCGCGAGGAAGAGGCCGGCGGCATCACCCAGCACATCGGTGCCTACCAGGTCGCAGTCGATTTCGACGGCGGCGAGCGGCTGATCACCTTCATCGACACCCCGGGCCACGAGGCGTTCACCGCCATGCGTGCCCGCGGTGCCAAGGCCACCGACATCGCGATCCTTGTGGTCGCCGCCGACGACGGCGTCATGCCGCAGACGGTGGAGGCCATCAACCACGCACAGGCGGCCGATGTGCCGATCGTGGTTGCGGTCAACAAGATCGACAAGGAGGGTGCCGATCCGTCGAAGATCCGTGGGCAGCTGACCGAATATGGTTTGGTGCCAGAGGAATTCGGTGGCGAAACCATGTTCGTCGACATCTCGGCGAAGCAGGGCACCAACATCGCGGCGCTGGAAGAGGCGGTGCTGCTTACCGCTGACGCCGCACTCGACCTGCGGGCCAACCCGGACATGGAAGCCCAGGGTGTGGCCATCGAGGCGCATCTGGACCGCGGCCGCGGACCGGTGGCGACCGTGCTCATTTCGCGCGGCACCCTGCGGGTCGGCGACTCGATCGTCGCAGGCGACGCCTACGGCCGGGTCCGGCGCATGGTCGACGAGCACGGCGAGGACATCGACGAGGCACTGCCGTCGCGGCCGGTGCAGGTCATCGGTTTCACGTCGGTGCCCGGTGCCGGTGACAACCTGCTCGTTGTCGACGAGGACCGCATCGCACGGCAGATCGCCGACCGGCGCAGCGCGCGCAAGCGCAATGCGCTGGCGGCCCGAAGCCGCAAGCGGATCAGCCTCGAGGACCTGGATTCGGCGCTGAAGGAAACCAGCCAGCTGAACCTGATCCTCAAGGGCGACAACGCGGGCACCGTCGAGGCGCTCGAGGAAGCCCTGATGGGCATCCAGGTCGACGACGAGGTGGAACTGCGCGTCATCGACCGCGGCGTCGGCGGCATCACCGAGACCAACGTCAACCTGGCGTCGGCCTCGGACGCGGTGATCATCGGGTTCAACGTCCGCGCCGAAGGCAAGGCCACCGAGCTGGCCAACCGCGACGGCGTCGAGATTCGCTACTACTCGGTGATCTACCAGGCCATCGACGAGATCGAGAGTGCGCTCAAGGGCATGCTCAAGCCGGTCTACGAGGAGAAGGAGCTGGGCCGGGCGGAGATCCGCGCGATCTTCCGGTCGTCCAAGGTCGGCAACATCGCCGGCTGCCTGGTCACCTCCGGTGTCATCCGCCGCAATTCGAAGGCACGGCTGCTGCGCGACAGCGTCGTGGTCGCCGAGACCATGACGGTGTCCTCACTGCGTCGGGAGAAGGATGACGTCACCGAGGTGCGCGACGGATACGAGTGCGGTTTGACGCTGACGTATTCCGACATCAAGGAAGGCGACATCATCGAGACCTACGAGCTCGTCGAGAAGGAGCGCACCTAAGTGGTCGATGTGGGCCGGGCCCGTCGGCTCTCCAAGCGCATCGCCACCATCATCGCCTCGGCGATCGAGTTCGAGATCAAGGACCCCCCGTTGGCCTTCGTGACCATCACGGACACGAAGGTGACGGGTGACCTGCACGACGCCACCGTGTATTACACGGTGCGGGGCAAGACGTTGCAGGACGAACCCGACTATGCAGGCGCGGCGGCGGCGCTGGAACGCGCCAAGGGAACCCTGCGGACGAAGGTCGGTGCGGGCACCGGGGTGCGGTTCACGCCGACGTTGTCGTTCGTCCTCGACAAGGTGCCCGACACCGCGGCCCACATGGAGGAGCTGCTGGCCCGCGCCCGCGCCGCAGATGAGGATTTGGCGAGAGTTCGGCAGGGTGCCAAGCCTGCGGGCGATGCGGACCCGTATCGTCAGGACCGGGGTGAGGGTGCCAGCGGGGAGCTGGATGACGAGCGAGACGCTGAGGACACCGTTGACCGCGATTGATCCGAAGACCGACGCAGACTTGGTGGGTCAGCGCGTCGATGCCAACGGCGCGGTCGATCTGCTGAGTGCAGCCCGCTCGGTCAGCGTGGTCTGCCACGTCTATCCCGACGCCGACACCGTCGGCGCAGGCCTGGCGTTGGCGCTGGTCCTGGACCATGCGGGCAAGGACGTCGAGGTCAGCTTCGCCACACCGGCAGGCCTGCCCGAATCCCTTCAGTCGCTGCCGGGCGGTCACCTGCTCATCCCACCGAAGGACATGCGCCGCGACGCCGACCTTGTGGTCACCGTCGACATTCCCAGCGTGAACCGGCTGGGCTCGCTGCGTGAGTTGGCCGAACCGGGCCGTGCGGTGCTGGTGATCGACCACCACGCCTCCAACCGGCTGTTCGGCAGCGCCAACTTCGTCGACCCGTCCGCGGATTCCACCACCATGCTGGTCGCCGAGTTGCTCGACGCGTGGGGCAAGCCGATCGACGCGGGGGTCGCTCACTGTCTGTACGCGGGGCTGACCACCGATACCGGGTCGTTCCGCTGGGCCAGCGCGCGCGCCCACCGGTTGGCCGCCCGGCTCGTGGAACTGGGCGTCGACAACGCCGCGATCAGCCGCACTCTGCTCGACACGCATCCCTTCGCATGGCTGCCGATGCTGTCGCGGGTGCTCGGGTCGGCGCAGCTGCTGCCCGACGCCGCAGAAGGGCGCGGCCTGGTGTATGCCATTGTGGGACACCAGGAATGGGTCGACGCACGACCCGAAGAAGTCGAGAGCATCGTCGACATCGTGCGCACCACCAAGCAGGCCGAGATCGCCGCGGTGTTCAAGGAGATCGAACCCGGGCACTGGTCGGTGTCCATGCGAGCCAAGTCGATGGATCTCGCCACGATCGCCAGCGCGTTCGGCGGCGGAGGGCACCCGCACGCCGCAGGCTACTCGACGGCCGGGTCGGCCGACGACGTCGTCCAGGCGCTCCTCGTAGCCCTTGGCTGAACCGGAAGGCGATCTTCCGGTTGCGCCCGCGACCGGTCGGCGCATCGCCGGGCTGGCACTGCCCGCGCTCGGTGTACTGGCCGCCGAACCCATCTACCTGTTGTTCGACCTTGCCGTCGTCGGTCGGCTGGGCGCGCTCAGCCTGGCAGGCCTCGCCATCGGCGCGCTGATCCTGAGCACGTTGAGCTCGCAGATGACGTTTCTGTCCTACGGCACGACGGCGCGGTCGGCTCGCTTCTACGGCGCAGGGGATCGCGCGGCGGCGCTCGGCGAAGGAGTTCAGGCCACCTGGCTGGCGGTCGGGCTCGGCACGCTGATCGTGCTGGCGGTCCAGGCCGCGGCGGTGCCGGTCGTCTCGGCGTTGGCCGCCGGTGGCGACATCGCCGCAGCGGCGCTGCCGTGGGTGCGGATCGCGATCTTCGGCGTGCCGGCCATTTTGATCTCGGCGGCGGGCAACGGCTGGATGCGCGGCGTGCAGGACACCGCCCGGCCGCTGCGTTACGTCGTCTTCGGGTTCGCGGTGTCGGCCGTGCTGTGCCCGCTGCTGGTGTACGGGTGGCTGGGCATGCCGCGGATGGAGCTGGCCGGTTCGGCGATCGCCAACCTGGTCGGGCAGTGGCTGGCCGCGCTGCTGTTCTGTCGCGCGCTGCTGGTGGAGCGGGTGCCGCTGCACATCCAACCGACGGTGCTGCGCGCCCAGGTGGTGATGGGGCGAGATCTGTTGCTGCGAACGCTGGCATTCCAGGCGTGCTTCGTCTCGGCAGGGGCCGTCGCCGCCCGGTTCGGCGCGGCCGCCGTCGCCGCCCACCAGGTGGTGCTGCAACTGTGGAGTTTCCTTGCGCTGGTGCTGGATTCGCTCGCGATCGCGGCACAGTCACTGGTGGGGGCGGCGCTCGGCGCCGGCGAGTTGGCGCACGCCAAGTCGGTGGCGTGGCGGGTGACGATCTTCTCCGCCGTCGCCTCGGCGGTGCTGGCAGGTGTGTTCGCCCTCGGTGCGTCGGTGTTTCCGAGCGTGTTCACCGACGACCGCTCCGTGCTGGACGCGATCGGGGTGCCGTGGTGGTTCATGGTCGCCCAATTGCCCGTCGCCGGAATAGTTTTCGCCCTCGACGGCGTGCTGCTCGGTGCCGGTGACGCCAAGTTCATGCGCAACGCCACGCTGTTCAGTGCGCTCGTCGGCTTTCTGCCGTTGATCTGGCTGTCGCTTGCCTTCGGCTGGGGCCTGCTCGGCATCTGGTCCGGCCTGAGCACCTTCATGGTGCTGCGCCTCGTCTTCGTCGGCTGGCGCGCCTTCTCCGGACGCTGGCTGGTCCCGGGTACGGCTTAGATGTCGGCCTGGATGTCCTAGTTTCCGGGAGCCACCGTGTAATCCACCATTACGGACGAGGCGAAGTGTCCCGCGGAGGTGGAAGCGGTGGATCGATGACCAGGTTCGACGGCCCGGTGAGGCTCCCGCCGCCCGGCGGCGGCGGGGCAGGCCACCGCGGAAACTCCCAGTCCGGCCACTGCAGCGGAGGCGGGGGAGGTGGGGGCGGTACGTCGCAGATTGGGCAACCTTCGATGTGCCGGGCCACGCGTTTGCGCATCAGCACGGTGAATGTGCCGTCCCACCCGTCGAGGATGTCCGCCAGCTCGGCACACCGGTCGGGGTCGTGGCGCACGCCGCGGGAAACCAGTAGCGCGCCGAGCGTGAGTTCGACCGTTTCCCGCAGCCGGGGTGTGCGCAGACCGGATTGAGCCGCGCTCACTGGTAGGAGCGTCAAGCGTGTGCATTGCGGACACTTTTCGAGAGGTAGGTTGTGGTCGCCGACGGCACGCGGAAGGATCAGCGTGGTGAACAGGCTCGTGTACCTCGCCGCCGCTGTCGCGCTGGTGAGCGCGGTCCCGATGCCGCAGTCAGCGGCACAGCCTGAAACCGTGGGCACCGCCGTTAATGTGGTGATACACACGTCGTTCGAACAGACCTCGGATCCCGACCAATGTGTCGGGGCCGGGCTGCTAGCGACTGTTCGCCGAGGGTCGTCGGTGGTGCTCTTGGAGGGATCGTCGTCGTCGTCCGACTCCCGCAAGGTCGCCGTCGGCCAATTTTTCCGCTCGAGACGAAACGTCGCCGACTGTCAGGTGTTGTACATCACGAGTGCGCCCGTCATGCCCAGCTTCAACGTTCAGTTCGTCGGCCCGGGCGGCGAGCTCAGTCCCGTGTTCGGCCCGAATCCGTCCGAGCCCGTCACCGATCAGCCGGGTATTCAGCAGGTGGTTCACATCGACCTGGGGTTCGAACCCCAGCCCTAATCGGCGACGCGGGCGATGACGCCCCAGCCGAACTCGTTGACGCGCACATTGACGTCGACGAACCCGGCGGCGGCAAGCCGGTCGGGCAGGGTATCCGGGTCGACGGGGTTGTAGGTGTCGTCCTCGTGATGCGCCTTGAGCTCCTCGCTGCCCAGGCTGTCGCTGGCGACCAGCGGAGCGCCCGGCCGCAGCACGCGGGCGACCTCGGCGAACAGTCGGTCCTGCAACTCGACCGTCGGAACGTGGTGCAGCATCGTGAAACACGCGGCGGCGGAGAACCGGTTATCGGGATACGACAGGAACGTCGCGTCGCCGTTGACGATCTCGACCGACGGGAACTCGGCGAACCGGTCGGTCAGCATCGCGGCCAGCTCGTCGTCGATCTCCACCGACGTGAGCCGCGGCACCGCGCGGCTGAGCACGTCGGTGGTGGCGCCGTAGCCCGGCCCGACCTCGAGCACGTCGTCGCCGAGGTCGGTGTCCTTCAGCGCCCACGGCAGGATCACCTCGCGAATGGCCTGCCGCCACTCGTCGCTGCCGCACATCTCATGTGCTTTGTTCACACGGGCAGCCTAGGCGCGGTCATCGCACTTGTGCGCGGCCCCTTTCGATGACGGCAGCGCGGTTGGCGGCGATGTCGTCGCCGCTGGCGGTGCTCATCCACTGCCGCGCCGACGCCGCTTCGATCCACAGTCCGTCATTCGTGTGCGCGTCGTCGATGCGGTGGTAGGACCCCAGCAGCGCACGCACGGCCTTCTGGTTGTTGCCTGCGATCGACGCCGCCACCCGCCGCGCGGTCGGCAACAGCTCATCGTGCGGTACCACCTCGGTGACCAGCCCGGTCCGCAGCGCATCGGCGGCCGAGAGGTAGTCGCCGGTGAGGCTCATCCGGCGGGCCATGCCGAGCCCGACCTTCTGCGGCAGCCGGACCGAGAGCCCCCACGTCGGCAGCAGCCCGACCCTGGCGTGGGTGTCGGCGAACCGGGCCTGCTCGGAGGCGATCAGGATGTCGCAGTACAGGGCGAGCTCGAGCCCGCCGGTGACGGCGGCGCCGTTGATGGCGCCGATCACCGGCTTCGTCATCGGCGGCCACTTCGGCGAGATATCGGGCAACTCCGTGGTGTCGCCGAGTTCCTTGAGATCGAGTCCGGCGCAGAACACCGGGTCGGCGCCGGTCAGGATGACCACGTCGACGGCATCGTCGGCCTCGGCATCGCGCAGCGCGGCGAAGAACTGTTTGCGCAGCGCAGACGACAGCGCGTTGCGCGACTTCGGGCGGTTCAGCGTCAGGGTGCGCACCCGGTCCGCGGTCTCGATCAGCAGCACGTCCCGGACGAGAGGAGGACCTCATCAGCAGCGTTCGTCATTGCCTGAACCTATCGTGGACGTATGTGCCGAAACATCACCGAGCTTCGTGGCCTGGAACCGGAGGCGACCGCCGAGGAGATCGAGGCCGCCGCGCGGCAGTACGTCAGGAAGGTCAGCGGCGTGACCCGGCCGACGGCGGCCAACGAAGGCGCCTTCGAGACCGCGGTCGCCGAGGTCACCGCGTCAACGTCGCGGCTGCTGGCTGCGCTTCCGCCGCGTAAGCAGCCGCCCAAGACCGTCCCGCCGTTGCGGCGTCCAGAGGTTCGGGCCCGCATCGAGGCCAGAGCCGCCGGCGCCGGGTGACCGCGAAGACGCTCACCCAACCCGCGCTCAAGGAGTGGAGCGCGGCGGTGCACGCGATGCTCGACGGCCGCCAGACTGTGCTGCTGCGCAAGGGCGGGATCCATGAGAAGCGGTTCACCCTCGACTCGCCTCACTTTCTGTTCTTCCCGACGGTCGCCCACAGCCACGCCCAGCGGGTGCGCCCCGAGCATCGCGACCTGCTGGCGGCCGCGTCCGCCGACAGCACCAAGGATGAGATCGTGTTGCGGGCCGGTGCGAAAGTCGTTGCCGCCGTTGAGGTCAACCGGCCCGAAGGGCTGGTCGATATCGCGCCGCGGCATCTCTGGACCGACGAATCGGTGCGTGCGGACCGGCTGGACTTCCGGCCCAAACACAAGCTCACGGTGCTCGTGGTTCAGGTCAGCCCGCTGGCCGAGCCGGAACGGCTGCGCCGCATGCCCGAATACGCCGGGTGCACGAGTTGGGTTCAGCTGCCGGTCAATCCGATGTGGACGACGCCGGTTCACGACGACGCGACGCTGCGCGACATCGCTGCCCGCGTGCGCGACTCAGTGGCTTGACGGCAGGGCACCTGCAGGCAGCCGCAGCCGCGACGCGCCATTTCCGAGATGCACGGTGTGCGTGGCAGGCCGCAGGCGACTGCCGGTGATCAGCGGCTCGCCGGTGCCGAGGTTGCGCGCGAAGCGCGGATGCGATCCGCCCGCAATCAGAACCCGGATGCGTGAGCCCGCGCGGAACCTGTGCGCGACGGCATCCAGTTCGATCGTGACGGTGTCGGATTCGCCTGTGCCACGGCGATATCCGTCGCTGACGTTGCGGGACCTGCCCTTGGCGTCGACCTCGCTGACCCGGACGAACAGGTCGTTGTGCGGGTTGTCGCACGAGTGCGAGAGCTCGAGGATCGGGTTTCCGACGACATAGATGTCCTGCGGCAGCGCGTCGCCGGTGAAGGTCAGCACATCGGAGCGGTCGGCGAGCTTGTTATCGATTCGGTAGCCGCTGTCCGCGGACAGCACCCGACCGCCGACCGTCGGCGTCGGGTCCGCCGGGTCGTAGGTGAACGTCGACGCGGGCGCGGTGTCGGGTGGCACCGCATCGCCGAGCCGGCCGCTCGGTTGGAGATACCGGGTCTGCTCGGGCATCGGGGGCGGCCAGTCCTCGAGATCGAGCCAGCCGCCGTTGTTGACGTGGATCCGCACCGGGCTTCGGTTGGCGCCGCTGTTGCCCGCCAGGTGCGTGCCCAGCCAGGCGAGAGACTCGCGCAGCACGGTCGGCGCACCCCTGGTGAGCATGTCTGAGTGGCTCCACGACCCGATGGTCACCGCTACCGGCACGCCGCGCCCGCGCAGGTGCTTGTACTGCGCCAGGGTCTGTTCGAGGAACAGGTCCTGCCAACCGGTGAGCAGCAGCACGGGGATCTCGGTGCGCTCCAGGGCGGTCTGCAGCTGCGTCGGCGCCCAGAAGGGGTCGTCATGCTCGGCGTGCTCGAGCCACGACTCGTACCACGGGGCGCCCTCGCCGAGCAGTGTTCGGCCCGCCTCGCCGACCGGCAGACCGGCGGTCGCGCGTGCCATCAGCCGCCTGGCCCGAACCATCCGCACGATGTTGCGCACCCGGCCAGAATCCTCTTGGCGGGAGACTCCGTCGCTCCACCCGAGGAAGTCGTTGAGCCCGAAAGTGCCTGCGCCCCAGCGTGGTCCGCTGATGTCGTGGGGTCCGACGGTGATGACGGCGGCAGCCATCTCCCGCGGCGGGTCGGTCAGCAGCGCCCACTGCGTGAACCCGAGGTAGGACGCACCCATGGTGCCGAACGACCCGGTGAACCACGGCTGGTCGCTTAGCCATGCGGCGGTGTCGGCGCCGTCGGCGATCTCGTGCACGAACGGGTCGAAGTCGCCGCCGGACCCGAAGGTGCCGCGAACGCTCTGCACGACGACGTGGTAGCCGCGGGCGGCATAGACGCTTCCGAAAAGCGCCGACACCGGATACCTGCGGCCGTAGGGGGTGCGAACAAGAAGTGTGCCCGCCGGACTCGAGGTCAGCGGCCGGTAGTGGTCGGCGACCAGCTCGACGCCGTCACGCATCGGCACCCGCACGCGACGACCCACCTCGTAGTCGGTGGTGTGCGGCGGAAGGCCGAGCAGCCGGCCGAGGGTGCGACCGATGAGATTCCTGGCTGCGGTCACACCAACCGAGGCTACGCAGGCGGCGGGTTTCCATCCTCGACCGCCTCGATGACCTTCGACATCAGCCAGGTGACGGCATCGGTGGCGGTTGCCCCGTCGACGCCCCACAGCCCGACGAGTCGCTCGTAGCTGGGCAGGTTCCACAGCACGTCCAAGAGGCCCGCGGTGACGCGCTGTTCGGCCTCCGACAGTCCAGGTGCGGATTCGGTGACGGCGCGCAACAGGGCATCACGCCTGCGGGCGTCGACGCCGACGAAGGTGGGATCGCGCGGCGTGTCGACGGATTCGCGTACCGAGAACCGTTGCAGTGACGCGAAGACACGGCCGGTCACCTCGCCTAGGTTGCCGAGGTCGACGTCCTCGTAGGAGATGCCCGCTTCGGACTCGAGGCGCTGCATGACGGCGTCGTGCAGATGGCGTTCGGTGGGGAAGTGGCGGTAGACCGTGCGCTCGCCGACGCCTGCGCGCTCGGCGACGGACCGGAAGGTCAAATCTCGCCAGTTCCAGCTGTCGAATGCGTGGACGAGTTCGCTTCCCGCGGCGACGATGCGCTCGCGCGTCTGTGCGGCCTTCTCCGCCCGCGCGCGGTTGTCGTAGCGGCGCCTGCCCTCTATTGACGGTTCAGCCACAATAGTGACAGTGTACTGTCACGAATTTGGTGGAGGTGCACTGTGGCATCACCGGGCGAATTGATGGCCTCGGCCGTCGAGAGAACGGGGCTAGACGACTTCGGCGACGACTCCTTCCGCGAAGGGCTGGAGATCCTGGTCAAGGCGCTACGCGACGAAGCGCGGCTCAACGACCGCGGCGAGGGGTTCATCTACGCCCGCATCGGCGTACATCTGTGTCAGCGGCTCCAGGTAGAGGACTGGTACCGCCGCCATCCCGAGATCGACGACGTCGCCATAGACGCCCCGTTGTTCGGGCTCGGCCTGCCCCGCACCGGTTCGACCGCGCTGTCCTTCCTGCTGGCGCAGGATCCGCATATCCGGTACCTCCGCAGTTGGGAGTCATCGGAGCCGTGCCCGCCGCCGTCGACAGTGCAGGGGGAGGACCCGCGGATTCCGCCGGAGCAGCGCGCCGTGCTGGTGGGCAGCAGGCATCACGTGCCCACCGACATTCACGGCCCAATGGAATGCCTCGATCTGATGGCGCTGGACTTCAAGTCGCAGATCTTCCAGGCGTTCGCCCAGGTTCCGACCTACTCCGAATGGCTTGTCGACAAGGCCGACTACACGTCGACGTACGCCTACGAGCGGCGTGTGCTCAAACTGCTGCAGTGGGGTGAGCCGGCCCGGCCGTGGCGGTTGAAGTCACCCGCGCACGTGCTCTCGTTGGACTATCTTGACCGGGTCTTTCCCGACGCCCGTTTCGTGATGACCCATCGCGACCCGACAGACGTGCTGCTCTCGGTCGCCGACGTATATGCAGACATCGCGGGCGGATTCACCGATCACCTCGACCGTCGCTATCTGGGCGAGCTCAACGTCTGCCACTGGTCGGTCGGTGTGGACAGAGCGGTGAAGTTCCGCGACGACGGAGCCGACCACCGGTTCTTCGACATCGACTTCCGCGCCATGCTGGCCGATCCGATCGGCGAGGTGCGCCGGTTGTACGCGTGGCTCGGCGAACCCGTGAGCGACGAGTTCGAGGCGGGGATGCGGAGCTGGTGGGCGGACAACGCCGAGAAACGCGAGCCGCACACCCACGCCGACCCCGAGGAGTTCGGGCTGGACCTCGAGGCCATCCGGCCGCTGTTCGCCAACTACCTCGACCACTCGCAACGCTGGATCACCCAGGAAAGGTGAACGCTCACATGGCAATCGACTTGACCGGCGGCATCGACCCGGCGCGGGAATACATGTTCGCCGAACGGCCGGCGGACCCCGAGATGCGGGATTCGGTGAGCTTCTGGGTCTCCGACGATCGCGGACGAGTCGGGCTGCCGCGCGTCGGCGTCGAGGCGGTCGCGTCGAACTGGGACCAACACAGCATCCAGGTCAACGTCGCCTTCCCGGACGGCCGGGTGTATCGACTGCGCGACGAGGGTAGGAGCCGGCCCGTCGAAGGGTCCGAAGGAAGGCCGACGGTGCTCGGCGGAGGTCCGCTGGTCTTTGAATGCCTGAAACCGTTCGGTGTCTGGACGATGACGTTCGACGGCAAGGCCGTGCAGACGTCATCGGCCGATCTCGCGGCGGGCCGCAAGGACGGGCCGCTGGTCGATCTGCGGTTCGAGGTGGAGGCGACGCTCGCGGTGCCGCCGTGGGTGCAAGGCGCGTTGCAGGCCGACGCCGCGTCGGCGCTGGAGACGTCAGTCGAGGGCGACCTGATGGGCGGCGACCGCTACGAGCAACTGTTTCGGGCGACGGGATCGGTGCGCGTCGCCGGAGAAGAGCACGCGTTCACCGGCAGCGGCCTGCGGATCCGCCGGCAGGGTGTGCGCAGGCTCGAGGGCTTCTGGGGGCACTGCTGGCAGTCCGCGCTGTTCCCGAGTGGCAAGGCGTTCGGCTACATCGCCTATCCGCCGCGGCCCGACGGCCAACCCACCTTCAACGAGGGGTATTTGTTCGACGGCGACGGCGACCTCATTCCGGCTCGCGTCGTCGAGGCGCCGTGGCTGACGCGGCTGCTTCCGTCCGGCGAGGACGTGTCGGTCGTGTTGGAGAGCGCGGCGGGCACCGAGCGGATCGAGGGCGAGACGGTGCTGTCGACGCACGACATCACCGACCCCAGCGAGGTGCCGGCGGAAATGCTCGCCAAGATGGCCAACTGGACGTTCCCTGCTCTGCAGCAGGCCGGTGTGCGCTACCGGTGGAACGGCGAGGAGACCTACGGCATGCTCGAGCGCTCGAGCCCGATGGACAAGATCACTCGTTAGTGGCCTTGTCGTACTTGTAGTACGGCGCCAGCTCGTGGGCGCGCTGCAGGTTGGTCTGCATGCAGTCGACGTCGTCGGCCGCGTAGATCGGCGAGTAGAACAGCGACTGCTGAATCAGGCCCCAGTCGGTCTTGAAGGCGATCGCGCAGGTGATCCACCACCGGTTGTTCCAGTCGGTCGGCTTCATCACCCAGAACTGCGCGGCGCGGTGGCCGTCGATGTCCAGCTCGACGGCGTCGGGCGGCAGGCTCTCCTCGTACGTGCGCCAGACGAACGCCTCGACCGCCATCTGATAGTTCCCGGCGTCGTAGTGGCAGCGCAGGCTGTCCTCCGGCTCAGGCGGGGTGAACGCCCTGCATGACCAGAATCACCGCCGTCACCAGCGCACCGAACGCCGCGAACAGACGGATCCTGGCGGCCATAACACCCCCTCGCGCATCGCCGTCCCCTGCGGGGACATACAAGTCGCCTCGACGGCACCGAAGAGGAAACGAGAACATGTTCTAGTTGCGGGGCGGACCGGGTCGGCGAGCGCAAGTAGGCTGGTCATTCGTGGCGACACTCTGGGCGGTCAGCGACCTGCATACGGGTCATACCGGCAACAAGCCGGTCACCGAGTCGCTCCACCCATCGTCGCCCGACGACTGGCTGATCGTCGCGGGCGACGTCGCCGAGCGCACCGACGAGATCCGGTGGGCGCTCGACCTGCTGCGGAAGCGGTTCGCCAAGGTCATCTGGGTGCCGGGCAACCACGAGTTGTGGACCACCAACAAAGACCCGATGCAGGTGTTCGGCCAAGCTCGGTACGACTACCTGGTCAACATGTGCGACGAGATGGGTGTGGTCACGCCCGAACATCCCTTTCCGGTGTGGACCGATGCGGGCGGCCCGGCCACGATCGTGCCGATGTTCCTGCTCTACGACTACACGTTCTTGCCCGAGGGCGCGGCGACGAAGGCCGAGGGCCTGGCCATCGCCAGGGAGAACAACGTGGTGGCCACCGACGAGTTCGTACTCTCCAATGAGCCGTACGCGACGAAGGACGCGTGGTGCCGCGACCGGGTCGAGGCCACCCGCAAGCGGCTGGAGGACCTCGACTGGGTGACGCCGACGGTTCTGGTGAACCACTTCCCGCTGGTGCGGGAGCCCTGCGAAGCGCTGTTCTACCCGGAGTTCTCGCTGTGGTGCGGCACAACGGCCACCGCCGACTGGCACACCCGCTACAACGCGATCTGCTCGGTGTACGGGCACCTGCACATTCCCAGGACGACGTGGTACGACGGCGTGCGCTTCGAAGAGGTGTCGGTCGGCTACCCGCGCGAGTGGCGGCGGCGCAAGCCGTATCGCTGGCTGCGCCAGGTGCTGCCCGACCCGAAATATCCGTCCGGTTATCTCAACGAGTTCGGCGGGCACTTCGAGATCACGCAGGAGATGCGGACGAGCGCGCAGAAGATTCAGGAGCGCATCGCCAACCGGCAGGCGACCCGGTCGAGATGATCGTCGCGACGCTGCTCTCCGGCGTGCTGCCCGGCACGGTGGCCGCCGCCGAGTTGTACACCGACCCACCGGAATTGGCGCCGCTCCCGGAGGAGGAGCCGCTGATCGCCCGATCGGTGGACAAGCGCCGTCGCGAGTTCATCACCGTCCGCTTCTGCGCGCGGCAGGCGCTGGGAGAACTGGGTGTGTCCCCGGTTCCCATCCTCAAGGGGGAGAAGGGCGAACCGTGCTGGCCGGACGGCGTGGTGGGCAGTCTCACCCACACCGAGGGCTACCGGGGTGCGGCGGTCGGCCGCGACGACACCGTTCGGTCGGTCGGCATCGACGCCGAACCCCACGACGTCTTGCCGAACGGCGTGCTCGACGCGATCAGCCTGCCCGCCGAGCGGACCGAGCTCGGCGCACTCCCCGATGGACTGCACTGGGACCGAATCCTGTTCTGCGCCAAGGAGGCGACGTACAAGGCCTGGTTCCCGGTCACCCGGCGCTGGCTGGGATTCGAGGACGCGCACATCGTCTTCGACATCGACGAGGGCGCGACCTCGGGCGGGTTCGAATCCCGCATCCTGATCGACCCGGCAGCGCTGTCCGGGCCGCCGTTGACCACGCTGCGCGGCCGCTGGTCCGTGCGGGACGGGCTGGCGCTGACGGCGATCGTGCTGTGAACGAGGCGGGCCTCGTGGTGGTCGACAAGCCCGCGGGAATGACGAGCCACGACGTGGTTGCGAGGTGCAGACGATTCTTCTCCACCCGCAAGGTCGGGCATGCGGGCACGTTGGACCCGATGGCCACCGGTGTCCTTGTGGTCGGCATCGAGCGCGCGACGAAGATCCTCGGGCTGCTGACCGCGACCGACAAGTCCTACGCCGCAACAATTCGGCTGGGCCAGTCGACCAGCACCGAGGACGCCGACGGCGAAGTGCTGCAAACGGTTTCGGCTGCCGGAGTCACGGACGCAGACATCGAGACCGCGGTGTCCGCGCTGCGCGGCGACATCGCGCAGGTTCCGTCGGCGGTCAGTGCCGTGAAGATCGGTGGCAAGCGCGCCTATCAGCTTGTCCGCGAAGGGCAGTCCGTCGAGTTGGCCGCGAGGCCGGTGCACATCGGCCGCTTCGAGGTGCGCGACGTCCGGCGACTTGCCGATCTGGTCGACGTCGACGTCGAGGTGGACTGCTCGAGCGGCACCTACATCCGGGCGCTGGCCCGCGATATCGGTGTCGCCCTCGGTGTCGGTGGACATCTCAGCGCACTGCGACGCACCCGCGTCGGCCGATTCGGGCTCGACGAGGCGCGCACGCTCGACGCGTTGGCCGACACGCCCCGACTGTCCTACAGCCTCGACGAGGCCTGCCTGCTCGCCTTCCCGCGCCGGGACCTGACCGCCGACGAGGCCGAATCCGCCCGCCACGGAAGGCCGCTCGACCCGGCCGGAATCGGCGGGGTTTACGCCGCGACCGCCCCGGACGGACAGGTGATTTCGCTGTTGCGCGACGAGGCCATCAGGGCCAAATCGGTGGTGGTGATTCGTCCCGCGACGCTGTAAACGCGTGCAACGCGCTTTTCATGTGACATTCTGTGCGCGTGGCCGCGGCGGCTGCTCCTACGGGGGTGGTGACGTTCCTGTTCACCGATATTGAGGGTTCGACCCGTCGGTGGGAGGCAGACGCGGATGCCATGCGGGCAGCCCTGCTGGACCATGACGAGGTGCTGCGCACCACGATTGAGTCGCACGGGGGCTTCATGTTCAAGCACACCGGCGACGGGGTGTGTGCCGCGTTCGCCTCGCCGAGGTCCGCCGTGGATGCTGCTGTGGCCGCGCAGGTTGCGTTGGAATTGCCGGTGCGGATGGGGCTCGCAACCGGCGAGACGGAACTGCGCGACGGCGACTACTTCGGCACGGCTCTGAACCGAGCTGCACGGGTGATGGCCGCCGGGCATGGCGGGCAGATCCTCCTGGCGGAGTCGACGGCAAGCATGCTCACCGGAGTAGGTCTAGTGAACTTGGGGCTACGGCGATTACGTGATGTGCCCATGCCGGTCGGAGTATTCCAGGTGCGAGTACCCGGGCTACGGACGGACTTCCCGCCGCTGCGAGGGCTGGACTCAAGCCTTGGAAACCTGCGGCGCGCAGCGACCAGTTTCGTAGGACGCGAATCAGAACTTGGCGAGATCGCGGCGACAGTCGGTGCGCATCGGTTGGTGACCTTGACGGGTGTTGGCGGGGTCGGCAAGACGCGCCTGGCCCTGGAAGTCGCAGGGCGGTTGGCCGATGAATTCCTCGACGGCGTCTGGCTTTTCGAACTCGCCGCTGTCGCTGATCCGGCGGCGGTGCCCGATGCGGTAGCGGCGGTGCTGGGCATCACTCAACAACCGGGCAGGACCGTCGGCGAGTCCGTGGCTTCGGCTTTGGAGGGTCGGTCGCGGCTACTGGTCTTCGATAACTGTGAGCATGTCGTTGACAGCGTCGCGGATCTGGTCGAGGCGATCCTCGCGGCCTCGGCGACCGTGAAAGTCATAACCACTAGTCGTGAAGGAATTGGCGTCGCAGACGAGCAGTTGTGGCGGGTGCCGTCGCTGGACGTTGGCGCGGCGGCGGAGTTGTTTCTCGAACGTGCTCAAAGCATCGTCTCGGGTCCGTCGGCTGATGAGACGACCGCTGTCGAGGACGTTTGTCGTCGGCTCGATGGAATCCCATTGGCGATCGAGTTGGCAGCGTCTCGGACGGCGTCGATGACTGCGACCGAGATCCGCGATCGTCTCGATGATCGTTTCCGTCTGCTCGTGGGCTCGCGGCGAGGCTTGGCGCGCCACCAGACGCTACGCCACGCTGTGGCGTGGTCCTACGACTTACTCGACGACGCAGAAAAGGCGCTGCTGGATCGGTGCTCGGTGTTCGCCGGTGGGTTCGATCTCGAAAGTGCCTGCGCGGTTGCAGGATTCGACGACGCCGACGACTACGCTGTCCTCGATCTGCTCGATGCGCTGGTGCGCAAGTCGCTGCTGGTCGCCGACCGGTCAGCGGGGCGGACCCGGTTTTCGATGATGGAGACGATCCGCCAGTTCGCCGAGGAGCAACTAGTCGCACGCGGTGATGCAGCCAAGGGTCGGGCTGCGCATGCCCGTTACTTCGCGGAGCGCGAAGCCGACATCATGGCCCTGTGGGACAGCCCCCGACAACGCGACGCCTACGACTGGTTCACCACCGAACTGGCCAATCTGCGCAACGCATTTCGGTGGGCCGCCGACCACGATGACCTAGACGTCGCCGCCACCATCGCCACATACGCGGGGTTCCTCGGCCCTTGGGTCGAAAAGTATGAGCCGACCGTCTGGGCCGAGGAGCTGATCGAGCCTGCCCGCGCCGACGACCACCCCCGACTGGGGTTCCTGTACGTGGTCGCGTCGATGTGCTGGATGGGCGGCCGGGTCGAGGCTGCTGTCGGCTACAGCGAGGCTGGCCAAGCGGTTCTCCGTAGCGGCCGCACAGAGGTGCCCTTCGGCAGCGAGGGCCTGCTAGGAGCTGCCTATCTGGGCATCGGTCAGCCCGAACGGTGGATCCAGGCCGGCCGCGCTGAGCTGGCGCGCGGCCGGGACACGCACACAATCACCAGGGCAATCCTCGCGATCGCGCTAGCCGCCGTCGGGTGCCAGGACGAGGCCATCATCGCCGCGACCGGTCTGATCGCCGCCGCCGACGCCACCTGCAACCCGTTCGCACAATCGAATGCCCTTCTCACATACGGCTACACCCATCGCGAAGCCGATCCCGACCACGCACTGGAAGCGATGCGTCGGGGCCTGGTGATCGCCCACGACAGCGGTAACCGCTACAACGAGTCGGGCCTGGCGGCCACTCTGGCCCGGCTCGAGGCCGACCACGGCGACCCGCTGCTCGCGCTCGAATACCTCGCGCTGGCGATCCGCAACTACCACGACTCAGGCAATACCGCGATGATCCGCGCGCCGCTGGCTGCGCTCGCATTGCTCTTCGACCGTCTCAGACGCCATGCGCCTGCGGCCACAGTCGTCGGTTTCGCCCTCAGCCCCTTCATCGCGGCGACGGTCCCCGAACTTGATCCCGCCATCGGCCACCTGCGCGATGTCCTCGGCGATGAGACATACGAATCACTAGCCCGCAAAGGCGAAACGATGTCCGCTGCCGAAATGGCGACATACGCATACGACCAAATCGATCAGGCCCGAGCAGCACTGAACGCTGTCTCGAAATAGACCACCGGTTCTGCGCGACGTAGGGGTTTCGGCTGAAGTTTGGCGATGCAGTCGCCGCCTGCTGGCTAGCATGAGCGGACACGCTGGTGGACTGGAGTGAGCTGGGCGTGAGCGGGCTTTTGCCGACGGGAATGGCGACGCTGCTTCTGGCAGACGTCGAGGGTTCCACGCGGCTGTGGGAGACCCAGCCCGAGGAGATGACTGCCGCCCTCGCACACCTCAACGAAACCGTCTCCAAAGTCATCGCCGCCTATGGCGGGGTGCGGCCGGTGGAGCAGGGAGAGGGCGACAGCTTCGTCGCCGCGTTCACCCGCGCCAGCGACGCGGTGGCCTGTGCGCTGGAATTGCAGCGCGCACCGCTGGCGCCGATCCGGCTGCGTATAGGCGTGCACACCGGCGAGGTGCAGCTGCGCGATGACGGGAACTATGCCGGTTCGACCATCAACCGAACCGCCCGGCTGCGGGATCTCGCCCATGGTGGACAGACGGTGCTGTCGGGCGCGACGGAGGACATGGTCGTCGACCGGCTCCCGGCCGGCACCTGGCTGACGGATTTGGGGACTCATCCGCTGCGCGATCTGCCCCGGCCCGAGCGAGTCTTGCAGTTGTGCCATTCCGATCTTCGCGATGAGTTCCCGCCATTGCGTGCCCCTAAAAGCGTTGGTGTGCATAATCTTCCGGTTCAACTCACCAGTTTCGTTGGGCGGGAGGCAGAGATTGACGCTGTGCGCCAGCTGCTGGTCGATAACCGGTTGGTGGCCCTGACCGGCGCCGGCGGCGCCGGGAAGACCCGTCTTGCCGTTGAAGTCGCGGCTCGCATCGCGCCTGAGTTCCGTGACGGTGTTTGGTATGTCGATCTGGCGCCGATCACCCATCCGGCGGTGGTGCCGGTGACGGTGGCGCGTGCGCTGGGCCTGCCCGACCAGCCCGGCCGCTCGACTATGGATACGCTGCTGCGGTTTGTCGCCGACCGTCAGCTGGTAATCCTGCTGGATAACTGCGAACACCTCCTTGACGCGAGCGCCGAGCTGGTCGTCGCTCTGCTGGGTGGGGCGCCCGGGCTTGCCGTGCTCGCCACGAGCCGCGAGCCGATCGGGGTGACGGGTGAGGCGACGTGGCGGGTGCCATCCCTTTCAGTCGCCGATGCAGCCATCGATTTGTTCGCCGACCGCGCCCGCCTGGCCCAGGCCAACTTCACTGTTAACAGCGACAATGCGGCGGCGGTGGCCGAGATCTGCGGCCGTCTCGACGGGATGCCGCTGGCCATCGAGCTGGCGGCGGCGCGGGTGCGGGCGTTATCGCTGGCCGAGATCCTTGAGGGCCTGCATGACCGCTTCCGGCTGTTGACCGGGGGTGCGCGCACCGCGGTGCGCCGTCAGCAGACATTGCGCGCCTCGGTGGATTGGTCGCATGCGCTGCTGAGCGAACCCGAACGGGTCTTGTTCCGCGGGCTAGCGGTGTTCCTGGGTGGCTTTGATCTTGACGCCGCGCACTCTGTCGCGGGCGGTGGAGATGTGGAGCGCTACCAGGTGCTTGATCAGCTCACCCTGCTCGTCGACAAGTCGCTTGTCGTCGCCGAAAATGCCAGCGGCCGAACGCGATACCGGCTGCTGGAGACGGTGCGCCAGTACGCGCTGGAGAAACTGGCGGAGTCCGGCGAGGCCGATGCGGTCCGGTCGCGTCACCGCGACCACTACAACGCAATTGCCGCCCTGCTCGACGCGCCGGCGCGCACCGACCATGAGCGTCGTGTCGAGCAGGCACAGGAGGAGATGGATAACCTGCGCGCCGCTTTCGTGTGGAGCCTCGAGACCGGCGACGTCGGGCGTGCGTTGGAGCTCGCGACATCGTTGCAGCCGCTGTGGTTCACACGGGGTCGCATCCGGGAAGGGCTGGCCTGGTTCGACGCCGCCCTCGCCGGTGGAGACGAGTGTCATTTCGAGGTAACGGACGCAGTGCGCGCGGGGGCGCTCGCCGACAAAGCGGTTCTCGACGCATGGGTGGCCGCCAAGTTCAGCCTGGATCAGGCCCAGCAAGCCTTGGCGATCGCCCGCGAGGTGGAAGACCCCGCCCTGGTCACGCGCGCGCTGACCGCCTGCGGGGCAGTCGCCGGCTACCACGACCGCGAGGTAGCCCAGTCCTACTTCGCCGAGGCCATCGGCCTGGCCCGGGCGATAGGCGACCAGTGGAGGTTGAGTCAGATCCTCGCCTTACAGGCGCAGGGCGCGACCATTGCGGGCGACCCGCTCGCCGCGCGCGCGGCGGCCGAAGAAGGACGCGATCTCGCCGATGCGATCGGCGACGGGTCAAACTCGCGTCAGTGCCGCTTTTGGCTTGGGTTGGCGCAGGGGGCACATGGCGATTTGGTCGGAGCTGACAAACAATTGGGCGAGGTGACGGCCGAGGCCGCGGCGGCTCACGATGAGATCTGGAGGGTGAGCAGCCTCGGCAGCCGGGGCGTCATACTCGCATACCAGGGCCAGGCGGCCGCGGCCCGAGCGGCGGCTGAGGCGACCCTCGAGGCTGCAGCGGAAATTGGGAACGTGTTGGTGGGGATGGGCTACCACGTGTTAACTCTTGCGGCCCTGGCTGCCGGGGATGGTGCAGGGGCGCAGGAGGCGGGTGAGGCCGCGTGGAAGCACATAAGCGTCGCGGGTGAGATGGGGGCAATGTGGCGCTACTGGGGTGGCGAGGCGGCACTGGCAGGCGGGGATCTCGCCGTCGCGCGCGACTGGGCCGACGAAGCCGTGTCGGCAACGAAGGGCCTTTACTTGTCGTGGGCGCTGACGGGGCGCGCTCGCGTTCTGCTGGCGCTGGGTGAGTCGAAGCAGGCCGAGAGCGACGCGCAGGATGCGTTGACGCGTGCCGCTGAAATCGAGGCCGAAATCTGTGTTCCCGACAACCTCGAGGTCCTCGCCGATCTGGCCGGCAAGGCCGGCAGTCACCGTGCAGCGGTGCGGCATTTCGGCGCAGCACACACCATCCGGCAACGCATCGGCATGGTCCGATTCAAAGTCTATGATGTCGGCTACCAAGCCTCGGTGACCGCGCTGCGAGATGCAATGGGCGAGAAGGACTTCAGCGCCGCATGGGCCGAAGGCGCAGCCCTTTCCACTGCGGAAGCCATCGCCTACGCCCAGCGCGGGGCGCAGTGAACGCAAACGGCCGTCCAGCGGTTGAGCGTCGCTCACCCCAGCCGATCCAACCGGTCCGTAGGCTGGGAACTCCCAGAGAGAGTTGCTGACGATGGCCACTTACGATCTAGCCGCATTGTGGGATGCACACTGCCGGTACGAGTTTGAGACGCGGAACGTGGACGCCACCATGTCCACCATGGTGGCGGAACCCTATGTTAATCACATCCCCACCATGACCGGTGGCGTCGGCTTCGAGAGCTTGCGACATTTTTACGCACACCATTTCATCGGGGTGGACCCTCCCGACTTTGAACTCCTCCCCGTCAGCCGTACGGTCGGGGAGAGTTCCCTTGTCGACGAGTTCATCCTCCGCTTCACGCATACCACTCGGATGGATTGGATGCTGCCCGGCATTGAGCCCACCGGGCGCGCAGTGGAGATTCCGGCAGTGGCCATTGTGCAGTTTCAGGAAGACAAACTCGTACATGAGCACATCTACTGGGACCAAGCTAGCGTGCTCGTTCAACTCGGTCTCCTCGATCCCGACGGCCTTCCCATCGCCGGGGCCGAGACCGCGCGCAAAGTGCTTGACGCTTCCCTGCCCAGCAATACGCTGATGACGCCCTCGCAGTAGGACGCCTGGCCCACGGATACGAGCTCGCGACGAGTACGAGGGCGCCGAGACGGTCATGCACGCCGAAAACAGTCCTACGCGTCCAACTTGGTGTCAGAGCGGCCCGGCGAGCCTTCGGGGGATCGAATCGGGACGTCCGCCTGGAGCGTGTCGAGATAGACGACATGTGAGAGTCGCGCAACTCGGTCTCAAAACACGTGTATCCGGTGATCGAGCCGGATTAGCCGATGTACGTGGTCAGGGCGTTCTGTTGTGAGATTCTGCGGTGGTGTCCGCTGATCGGGCGGCTGCTCCTTCGGGGGTGGTGACGTTTCTGTTCACCGATATCGAGGGTTCGACCCGTCGGTGGGAAGCGGACGCGGCAGCGATGCGCGCGGCCGTTCAGGCGCACGACGAGGTGTTGCGCTCTTCGATTGAGGCGCACGACGGTTTTTTGTTCAGCCACAGCGGTGACGGCGTGGTTGCGGCGTTCACGTCGCCGAGGTCAGCGGTGGATGCGGCGATCGCTGCGCAGCGGGCACTTGAGTTGCCGGTACGAATGGGATTGGCAACCGGCGAGGCCGAGATGCGCGACGGGGACTACTTCGGAACCGTGCTCAATCGAGCCGCGCGAGTGATGGCCGCTGGACATGGCGGTCAGATCCTGGCCGCCGAATCGACGGCGGTTCTGCTCAGCGGAGTGGATCTTGTCGACCTAGGGCCGCGTCGGTTGCGCGACGTGACGACACCGGTCGGGGTGTTTCAGGTCGAAGCACCCGACCTGCGCACGGACTTCCCGCCTCTGCGAGCGCTCGACACGTCTACTGGAAACCTGCGGCCTGTGATCACCAGCTTCATCGGGCGTGAATCCGAGGCCACGGAGATAGAGGCCGTTCTGCGGACGCATCGGCTCGTCACATTGACCGGTGTGGGTGGAGTCGGCAAGACCCGACTTGCCTTGGAAGTCGCGAGACAGATCGTTGACCAATTCCCCGACGGTGTATGGGTTTTCGAGCTGGCCGCGGTCGCCGATCCTACCGCGGTGCCAGATGCGGTGGCTTCGGTGCTGGGCATCACTCAGCAGCCGGGCAAGAACATGAGCGACTCGGTGGCCGCTGCGCTGGAGGGCCGAGTCCGGCTGTTGGTGTTCGACAACTGCGAGCACGTCCTCGACGCTGCAGCAGACTTGGTTGAGGCAATCCTCGCGCACTCGGCCACGGTAAGGGTCTTGGCCACCAGTCGGGAAGGTTTAGGGGTTGCCGATGAGCAGTTGTGGCTGGTGCCCTCGCTGGACGTTGATGCGGGAGCCGACTCCGCGGCAGTGACCCTGTTCGTCGAGCGCGCACGTAGTGTCGCGCAGCGATTCTCGTTGGCCGAGGCCGACCAGGCGGTAGCCGTCGTGGACATCTGCCGACGACTCGACGGTATACCTTTGGCCATCGAACTGGCGGCCTCGCGGATGGCCTCGATGACCCCGGGCGAGGTGCGCGACCGTCTCGATCAGCGTTTCCGGCTCTTGGTCGGGTCCCGCCGGGGCCCGGCACGTCACCAGACCCTGCGTCACGCAGTGGCCTGGTCCCACGACCACCTCGATGAGAGCGAAAGATTTTTGCTAACAAGGTGTTCGGTGTTCTCTGGTGGATTCGACCTTCAAAGCGCCTGCGCTATAGCCGGATTCGCCTACACAGACGACCTCACTGTCTTGAACCTGCTCGATGCACTGGTGCGTAAGTCGCTGCTCGTGGTCGACCGGTCGTCGGGGCGGACGAGGTTTTCGATGCTGGAGACCATTCGCCAGTTCGGCGAGGAACAACTGGTAGCCGCCAAAATCGCGGACGAGGTCCGGGCCACCCACGCTCGCTATTTCGCTGAGCGCGAGGAAGGCATCCTGTCGGTGTGGAACGGCCCATGCCAACGAGAGGCGTATGAATGGCTCACCGCCGAACTGGCCAACTTACGAGCGGCGTTCCGGTGGGCAATCGACTACGAAGACATCGACACCGCCTCCACCGTCGCTATGTATGCCGCCTTTCTGGGTTACCGAGTAGAACTCTACGAGCCGATGGCCTGGGCGGAAGAAGTCATCGAGCCCGCCCGTGCTGTTGCGCATCCCCGGCTTGCGGCGCTGTATGCGATGGCTTCGCAATGCTGGATGCGGGGCCGAACCGACGAGGCCGTCCGTTATAGCGACGGCGGTGTTGAGGCGGTCCGCAGCGGCGGCAGCGTGCCGTTCGACACCGAGGCCATGCTTGGCGGGTCGTATATGGCGACCGGTGAGCCAGAACGGTGGATCGAATGGTGCCGGGAGCGGTTACGTGAGGGTCACGACACTCAGGCGTTCACCCAGACGTGCTTGGTTGTGGCGCTGACGATGGTGGGCCGGCGTGAAGCTGCGAGGTCTGCGGCCGCTGGTCTCATCGACGCCGTCGAGACCACCCGCAATCCCCATGCCATTTCGCACGCGCTGCTCGCTTACGGCCTTGCCTTCGTCAATGCCGATCCAGTCAATGCACTCGCGGCCCTGCGCCGTGGACTTGCCGTAGCGCAGGACAGCGGCAACCGCATGAACGAATCACACCTGGCGCTGAGGCTGGCTCAAATCGAGGCCGAACAGGAGGACGAGACGACCGCGCTCGATCACATCACCACCGCAATCCGCACCTCCGACGCATCAGGCAATGCGGACGCTGTTAGGCCTCCTCTTGCTGCACTGGCCGCATTCCTCGACCGGCTCGGACGCATTGAGCCGGCTGCCACGATCGCCGGGTTCGCCATTGTCAGCCCCATGACTTTGGTCGCGATCCCTGAGATCTACGCCGCGATCGCCCATTTGCGTGCTGTGCTCGGTCGCCCGACCTACGAATTGCTCGCCCGCAAGGGCGAATCGATGACTCCCGCCGCTATCGCGGCCTACGCGTACGACCAGATCGACAAAGCCCGCGCAGAACTGAACGCAGGCTCGAAATAGACGACATGTGTAGGGACTGAAAACTTCGTATCGAAGATCGTCCTGCGATATGAGCGACATCGTTGACCAGCAGTGAAACGATATTGGCGTGGACGACGGTCGCGGTGCACTGACAGGAACGGGACTGTCGTGTGGGTCGTGTGACGCGGAGCTGCCGCTCAATTCCAAGTTCTGTAACGAGTGCGGTGCACCGGTCACGCAGGCGACCCGTTCGGCTGAATACAAGCATGTGACGGTTCTCTTCGCCGACGTGGTGCGCTCGTTGGATCTCGCGGCCGTCCTTGATATGGAGCGGCTGCGCGAGGTCATCACCGAGTTGGTGGAGCGCTCGGCGGCGGTGGCGCGCCGCTATGGCGGCGACACTGTGGAGTACACCGGCGACGGGGTGATGGTGTTGTTCGGCGCCCCGGTTGCATTGGAGGATCACGCTTTCCGGGCATGCCTTGCCGCCCTTGCGATCCAGGAAGAAGCAACCGGGTTGGCCGCGGAGGTTCAGCGTCGCGATGGCGTGGCACTGCAGTTGCGGGTGGGCCTGAATTCGGGTCGGGTGATCGCCGGTGAGGTCGGCACGGGGTCGCCCAGGTACGCCGCGACGGGCGAGACGGTCGGGTTTGCGCGCCGGATGGAATCGGTGGCGCCCCCAGGCGGGGTGATGCTTTCGGAGGCGACCGCGCGGCTGGTCGAGCACACGGTGAAGTTGGCTGAGCCGGAATGGGTGCACATCAAAGGCGTCGACGACCCGATTCGCGCCGTACGGCTGCTGTCGATCGACCCGCGTGATGACGTGGTGAGACGTACCGAGGCGAGCCTGGTCGGCCGGCGATGGGAAATGGCGGCTCTCGACGCGATGCTGGAGCGCGCGATCGGTCGCCGCGGTCGTGTGGTGAATGTGGTGGGACCCCCGGGCATCGGCAAGAGCCGGTTGGCCAGGGAGTCCGCGGCCTTGGCTGCCGGTCGCGGGGTGGACGTGTTTTGGGGGTTCTGCGAGTCGCATGCTCGTGACATCCCATTCCATGCCGTCACCAGGTTGCTGCGGGCAAGTAACGACGTGTCCGACCTCGACGGCCAAGCCGCCCGCGCGAAAATGCGACAGCAGATTCCGGATGCCGACCCGCAAGATCTGCTCCTGCTGGATGACCTATTGGGCATCGCTGACCCGAATGTTCCTCTGCCCCAGATGGACCCGGATGTGCGGCGGCGCCGGTTGACCGCGCTGATCAACACGAGGGCACTGGCCCGAAGCAAACCGGCGCTGTTCATCATCGAGGATGCGCACTGGATCGATGCGGTCAGCGAGTCAATGCTGGCCGACTTCCTGGCAGTGATCCCGCGCACGGCGTCCATCGTGCTGATCACCTCCCGCCCCGAGTATGAGGGCGCGCTGCTACGGGTGCATGGCGCGCAAACGATAGCGCTTGCCCCACTGGGTGATTCGGACATCACCGCGCTGCTGGGTGAGCTGCTGGGGTTGGATCCCTCGGTCGTCGAGCTGGCGGCGGTCATCGCCAAGCGGGCCGCGGGGAACCCGTTTTTTGCCGAGGAAATGGTGCGCGAATTGGCCCAGCGCGGCGTGCTGGCCGGCGAACACGGTGGCTACCTCTGTAGCTCCGATGTCGCCGACGTCGCCGTGCCGGCCACGGTGCAGGCGGCCATCGAGGCGCGCATCGACCGACTGAGCACCCCGGCCAAACAGACGTTGAACGCCGCAGCGGTGGTCGGCGCCCGCTTCGGGGCGGAGCTGCTGTCCGCGTTGGGCGTCGATGCGGTGTTCGACGAGCTGCTGGGCGCGGAGCTGATCGATCAGGTGCGATTCACCCCGAGCGCCGAGTACGCCTTCCACCACCCACTGATCGGTGCGGTGGCCTACGAATCACAGCTGAAATCTGATCGCGCGCAGGTGCACCGGCGCCTGGCCGCCGCAATCCAGGAGCGCGACCCGGGGTCGGCCGACGAGAACGCCGCGCTGATCGCCGAACATCTGCAGGCCGCCGGCGATCTGCACGCCGCCTACGGCTGGCACATGCGCGCCGCCGCGTGGTCGACCAACCGCGATCTCGTCGCGGCCCGGCTCAGCTGGGAGCGGGCCCGCCGGCTCGCCGACGCGCTGCCTGCCGACGACACCGACCAGCTGTCGATGCGCATCGCCCCGCGCACCATGCTGTGCGCCACCGACTTACAAGCCCGCGAGGTCCAGGAAAGCCAGGGCCGCTTCGCGGAGTTGCGGGAGTTGTGCAGCGCGGCCGGGGACAAGGTCTCGCTGGCCATCGGCATGAGCGGGCCGGCCACCGAGCTCATGTACGCCGGGCGCGCGCGTGAGGCGTCGCGGCTCTCGTCCGAACAGATGGCGCTGCTCGAGTCGATCGGCGATCCCACCCCGACCATGGGCTTGGCGGTCATCGCCTTCTGCAACTGGCTCGGTGTCGGTGAATTCGGCGAAGTCTTGCGGTGGTCGCAGACGATCGTCGAGCTGGCCGCCGGTGACCCCGTCAAGGGCGCCGGCTACGGCGTGGGATCACCGCTGGCGATCGCGTTGGCATGGCGTGGCACCGCTCGGTGGTGGCTGGGCCGTCCCGGATGGCGCCAAGACCTGCACGACGCCGTCGCGATGGCCCGACGCAGCAACACGGAAACCCTCTCCGGTGCCGTCTGCTGGACCTACGGTCACGCGATCCTCTACGGGGTGCTTCGGGCCGATGACTCCCTGGTGCGCGCATGCGAGGATGCGGTGCAGACCGCCCACAGGGCCAGCAACGATCGCGCGCTGGGCCTGGCCGGGTACGCGTTGGCTATCGGGCTGCTGAACCAGGACGACGCGGCCGACCGTCGGCGCGGGCTGGAACTGATGATGCAGACCCGCGACATATGGCTGGGCAAGGGTGCCCTCTTCCTCATCCCGGCCACCGACTTGTGGGCCGCCCGGGAAACGGCCAGACGCGGCGACCGCGATGCTGCCATACCGGTGATGCGCCAAGCCGTCGGCGAGCTGCGCCAGGCAGAACACCTCTTCTATGGCGTTTGGGGCGCCGGCGTTCTTGGGGAGACACTGCTGGAGCGTGGCGCCAAGGGCGACCTGGCCGAAGCCGAAGAGGCGATCGACTGGTTAGCGGACCTGCGGGCCGATCACAGTTCGGCGATGCTGGACATCACGTTGCTGCGGCTGCGCACGCTGCTGGCCCGGGCCCGCGGAGAAGAGGCCGCGTACCGCGACTATCGGGATCGCTACCGTGCCATGGGCACAGAGCTTGGCTTCGAAGGGCACATGACGTGGGCCGAGGCGATGACGTGACGGCGGTCGGGCCGAAAGGCCATCCCCGCGTCTCGAAATAGACGACATATGTAGGGGCTGAAAACTTCGTATCGAAGATCGTCCTGCGATATGAGCGACATCGTTGACCAGCGGTGAAACGATCAGCGACGTGGACGCCCGTCGCGGTGCACCGACAGGAACAGCACTGTCGTGTGGGTCGTGTGACGCGGAGCTGCCGCTCAATTCCAAGTTCTGTAACGAGTGCGGTGCACCGGTCACACAGGTCAACCAATCGGCGGAGTACAAGCAGGTGACGGTGTTGTTCGCCGATGTGGTGGGCTCGATGGACATCGCGGCTGCGTTGGACGTAGAGCGTTACCGCGAAATCATGACCGAGTTGGTGGAGCGGTCGGCGGCGGTAGTGCAACGCTACGGCGGAAGCCTGGAGTACACCGGCGACGGGGTGATGGCGCTGTTCGGCGCCCCGGTGGCGTTGGAGGATCACGCTTTTCGGGCGTGTCTGGCCGCGCTGGCTATCCAGCAGGAGGCGAACCGGTTGGCGGCCGAGGTGCAACGGCGCGACGGTGTGGATCTTCGGCTGCGGGTGGGCCTGAATTCAGGTCAGGTGATTGCCGGTGAGATCGGTTCGGGATCGCTGGGCTACAGAGCGATCGGTGAACAGGTCGGGATGGCGCAGCGGATGGAATCGGTGGCGCCCCCTGGTGGGGTGATGCTTTCGGAGTCCACCGCGCGGCTGGTCGAACACCTCACCATGCTGTCGGAACCGGAGTGGGTGCGTATCAAGGGGGCCGACGAACCGGTGCCCGCGCGCCGACTGCTGGCGATCCCGCCGCGGCATGGGCTGGTCGGACGCGCCGAGGCGAGTCTGGTCGGTCGGCGCTGGGAGATGGCGGCCCTTGATGCCCTCGCGGACCGCACCATCGGTGCCCGCGGTGGCACGGTCAATGTCGTCGGACCGCCGGGCATCGGCAAGAGCCGGGTGGCCAGGGAGACCGCCGCGGCCGCGGCCGAACGCGGACTCGAGGTGTTCTGGACCTTCTGCGAATCCCACGCCCGTGAGGTTCCGTTCCAGGCGGTGACGCGACTACTACGGGCCGCCACCGGCGTGGCTGACCTGGAGGGCGAAGGCGCCCGCGCCCGGGTGCGGGAACAATTCCCAGATGCCGACCCACAGGATGTGCTGCTGCTTGATGATCTGCTCGGCATCGCCCAACCCGATGTGGCGTCGCCCCAGATCGACCCGGACGCGCGGCGGCGCCGGTTGACCGCCCTGATCAACACCGCATCGCTGGCGCGCACCGAACCGGCACTTCACATCATCGAAGACGTCCACTGGATCGATGCGGTCAGCGAGTCGATGCTGGCCGACTTCCTCACCGTGATCCCGCAGACCAAGTTGATGGTGCTGATCACCTCGCGCCCCGAATACACCGGAGACCTAACGTGGGTGCATGGCGCGCAAACGATAGCCCTTGCCCCACTGGACAATTCGGACACCACAACAATGCTAGGCGAGCTGCTCGGGTCGGATCCCTCGGTCAGGGACCTGGCGGCGGTCATCGCCGAGCGGGCCGCCGGGAACCCGTTTTTCGCCGAGGAGATGGTGCGCGAGTTGGCCCAGCGCGGGGTGCTGGCCGGCGAGTATGGGGGCTATGTCTGTCGCGCGGATGTCGCTGACGTCGCGGTGCCGGCGACGGTGCAGGCGGCCATCGCGGCGCGCATCGACCGGATGAGCACCGCGGCCAAGCGGACGCTCAACGCGGCATCGGTGATCGGAGCCCGCGTCGGGGCGGACCTGCTCACCGCGCTGGGCATCGACCCGGAATTCGAGGAGCTGCTGAACGCGGAGCTGATCGATCAGGTGCGGTTCACTCCGCACGCCGAGTACGCCTTCCGGCATCCGCTGATCCGCGCGGTGGCCTACGAATCGCAGCTGAAATCCGATCGCGCCGAGCTCCATCGGCGGCTGGCCACCGCGATCCAAGAGCGCGCGCCCGGGTCGGTGGAGGAGAACGCGGCGCTGATCGCCGAACACTTCGAAGCAGCGGGCGAACTGCACGCGGCCTACGGCTGGCGCATGCGGGCGGGCGCGTGGTCCACCAACCGTGACATCGGCGCCGCCCGGGTCAGTTGGGAGCGGGCATGCCGCATCGCCGACGCACTACCCGGCGACGACCCCGATCAATTGGCGACGCGCATCGCCCCGCGCACCATGCTGTGTGCCACCGACTGGCGAGCAGTCGAGGAAAGCCGGGGCCGCTTCGCGGAGTTGCGGGAGTTGTGCAGCGCGGCCGGGGACAAGGTCTCGCTGGCCATCGGCATGACCGGGGTGGCAGCCGAGCTCCTCTACGCCGGGCGTTCGCGTGAGGGGTCGCGGCTGGTATCCGAACAGATGGCGCTGCTCGAGTCGATCGGCGATCCCACCCCGATGATCGGGTTGGCGTTCGCAGCGTTCTGCACCTGGGCGGATGCCGGTCAATTCGGCGAGCTCTTGCGGCGGTCGCAGACCGTCATCGACCTGGCCGGCGGTGACCCCACCAAGGGCGCCGGCTTCGGTATGGGATCCCCGCTGGCGGCCGCGGTGGCATTTCGCGGCCTTGCTCGGTGGTGGCTGGGCCGTCCCGGATGGCGCCAAGACCTCCACGACGCTGTCGCGATGGCCCGAAACAGCGACCCGGCAACCCTCGCCGGTGTCGTCACCTGGACCTACAGTTTCGCGATACGGTACGGGGTTCTTCGGGCCGATGATTCCGCGGTGCGCGCAATCGAGGAGGCGGTGCAGACCGCCGAGGGATCCAGCCATGACACCGCACTGGCCATTGTCAAGCACACGCTGGGCATCGCGCTGCTGAATCGGGAGGCCGCGGCCGACCGTCACCGCGGGCTGGAACTGATGGCGCAGGTCCGCGATCTCTATCTGCGCGAGCGTGGTCTCTTCATGGTCCCGGTCGCCGACTTGTCGGCCGCCCGGGAAAGAGCCAGGCGCGGCGACCACGATGGCGCCATTCCGGTGATGCGCAAAGCCGTGGACGAGCTGCATGAGGCGGGACGGCTCTTCTTTGGCGTTTGGGCCACCGGCATTTTGGTGGAGACGCTGCTGGAGCGCGGCGCCGAGGGTGACCTGGCCGACGCCCAAGAGGCGACCGACCGGTTAGTGAACCTGACGGCCGATCAAGATTCGGCGATGCTGGACATCTGGCTGCTGCGGCTGCGCACGCTGCTCGCCCGCGCCCGCGGCGACGACGCCGCCTACCGCGACTATCGGGATCGCTACCGCGCATTGAGCGCAGAGCTTGGCTTCGAAGGGCACATGACGTGGGCCGAGGCGATGACGTGACGGCGGTCGGGCCGGAAGGCCATCCCCGCGTCTCGAAATAGACGACATAGGTAGGGGCTGAAAACTTCGTATCGAAGATCGTCCTGCGATATGAGCGACATCGTTGACCAGCAGTGAAACGATATTGGCGTGGACGCCCGTCGCGGTGCACTGACAGGAACGGGACTGTCGTGTGGGTCGTGTGACGCGGAGCTGCCGCTCAATTCCAAGTTCTGTAACGAGTGCGGTGCACCGGTCACACAGGTCACCCAATCGGCGGAGTACAAGCAGGTGACGGTGTTGTTCGCCGATGTGGTGCGCTCGATGGACATCGCGGCCGCGGTGGATATGGAGCGGTTGCGCGAGATCGTGACCGAGCTGGTGGAGCGCTCGGCGGCGGTGGTGCGCCGATACGGCGGGAGCGTGGAGTTCACCGGCGACGGCGTGATGGCTGTCTTCGGCGCGCCGGTGGCGTTGGAGGATCACGCCATTCGTGCCTGCTTGGCGGCCGTCGGCGTTCAGGAGGGGGCGAAGCGGCTTGCCGAAGAGGTCCAAGACCGCGACAGCGTTGACCTTCGAGTGCGGGTGGGCCTGAACTCGGGTCAGGTGATCGCCGGTCAGATCGGTTCGGGATCGCTGGGCTACAGAGCGATCGGTGAGCAAGTGGGCATGGCCCAGCGGATGGAATCGGTGGCCCCGCCCGGTGGGGTAATGCTGTCGGAGTCGACCGCACTGCTGGTCGCGCACACCGTGATGCTGGGTGAACCGGAGTGGGTGTGCATCAAGGGGGCCGACGAACCGGTGCCCGCGCGCCGACTGCTGGCGATCACGCCGCGGCATGGGCTGGTCGGCCGCGCCCAAGCAAGCCTGGTGGGTCGGCGCTGGGAGATGGCGGCCCTCGACGCCCTTGTGGACCGCACCATCGGTGGCCGTGGCGGCGTGGTGACTGTGGTGGGGTCGCCGGGCATCGGCAAGTCCCGGGCGGCGCGGGAGGCCGCGGCGGCCGCGGCCGGTCGCGGGGTCGAGGTGTTTTGGGCCTTCTGCGAGTCGCACGCCCGTGAGGTCCCGTTCCATGCCGTAACGCGGCTGCTGCGGGCGGGCTACGGCGTGGCCGACCTGGACGACCTGGCCGCCCGCGCCCGGGTCCGGGAACAGCTTCCGGATGCCGACGCGCGGGATCTGCTGTTGCTCGATGATCTGCTCGGCATCGCCGACCCCGATGTGGCGTTGCCCCAGATCGACCCGGATGCCCGGCGGCGCCGGTTGACCGCGCTGGTGAACGCGACAACGCTGGCGCGCGCCGAGCCGGCGCTGTTCATCATCGAGGATGCGCACTGGATCGATGCGGTCAGCGAGTCGATGCTGGCCGACTTCCTGTCCGTCATTCCGCGCACCCCGTCGATGGTGCTGATCACCTCCCGCCCCGAATACCAGGGGGCGCTGACGCGGGTGCCCGGCGCCCAGGCGATAGCGCTTGGCCCACTGGCCGATTCGGACACCGCGGCGCTGCTGGGTGAGCTGCTGGGCCCCGATCTCTCAGTCGCGCCAGTCACGGTTCTCATCGCCGAGCGGGCCGCCGGGAACCCGTTCTTCGCCGAGGAGATGGTGCGCGAGTTGGCCCAGCGCGGGGTGCTGTCCGGTGAGCGCGGCGGCTACCTCTGTCGGGCGGATGTCGCCGAGCTGAGCGTGCCGGCCACGGTGCAGGCGGCCATCGAGGCGCGCATCGACCGGCTGGCCGCCCCGGCCAAGCGCACGTTGACCGCGGCGTCGGTGATCGGCGCCCGCTTCGACGCGGAGCTGCTCGCCGCGCTGGGCATCGATGCGGTGCTCGACGAGTTGCTGGACGCCGAGCTGATCGATCAGGTGCGGTTCACCCCCAGCGCCGAGTACGCTTTCCACCACCCGCTGATCCGCGCGGTCGCCTACGAATCACAGCTGAAATCCGATCGCGCCGAGTGGCACCGGCGCCTGGCCGCCGCGATTCAAGAGTCTGAGCCCGGCTCGGTGGAGGACAACGCCGCACTGATCGCCCAACACCTCGAAGCAGCGGGCGAGCTGCATGCGGCCTACGGTTGGCACATGCGCGCCGCCACGTGGGCGACCAACCGCGACATCGCCGCGGCCCGGCTCAGCTGGGAGCGCGCCCGAAAGATCGCCGACGCGCTGCCCGACGACGACCCCGACCAAGTGTCGATGCGCATCGCCCCCCGCACCATGCTGTGTGCCACCGACTTTCAAGCCCGAGCGATCCTGGAAAGCCGGGGCCGCTTCGCGGAGCTGCGGGAGTTGTGCAGCGCGGCCGGGGACAAGGTCTCACTCGCCATCGGCATGAGTGGGCTGGTCACCGAGCTGCTCTACACCGGGCGTTCGCGTGAGGGGTCGCGGCTGGCATCCGAACAGATGGCGCTGCTCGAGTCGATCGGCGATCCCACCTTGACCATGGGGTTGGCGTTCATAGCGTGCAGCACCTGGGGGGATGCCGGCGAGTTCGGCGAGCTCTTGCGGTGGTCGCAGACCGTCATCGACCTGGCCGCCGGTGACCCCGCCAAGGGCGCCGGCTTCGGTTGGGGATCACCGCTGGCGGCCGCGTTGACATTTCGCGGCGTTGCTCGGTGGTGGCTGGGCCGTCCCGGGTGGCGCCAGGACCTCCACGACGCCGTCGCGATGGCCCGACGCAGCGACCCGGCAACCTTCGCCGTCGTCGTCGCCTGGACCTACGGTTTGGCGATGCACTTTGGGGTGCTTCGGGCCGATGACGCCGCGGTGCGCGCGATCGAGGAGGCGGTGCGGACCGCGGCGTCCAGCAACTGGGTCGCACTGTTGGTGGCCGAGTACGCGTTGGGTGTCGCGCTGCTGAGTCGGGACGCCGCGGCCGACCGTCACCGCGGGCTGGAACTGATGGTGCACGCCCGCGACACGTGGCGCGAGAGTGCTCCCTTCCTGGTCCCGCTCGCCGAGTTGTGGGTCGCCCGGGAGAGGGCCGGGGGCGGTGACCGCGATGCTGCGATTGCGGTGATGCGCCAAGCCGTGGACGAGCTGCACCAAGCAGGGCGCCCCTTTTATGGCGTTTGGGGCACCGGCGTTCTGGTGGAGACGCTGGTGGAGCGTGGCGCCGAGGGCGACCTGGCCGAAGCCCAACAGGCGATCGACCGGTTGGCGAACTTGTCGGCAGATGAACGTTGGGCGGTGCGCGACATCACGCTGCTGCGGCTGCGCGCGCTGCTAGCCAGGGCCCGCGGCGACGACGCCGCCTACCGGGACGTGGTGGGGCGCTATCGCACGATGGCGGAATCGCTTGGCTTCGAAGGACACATCGACTGGGTCCAGGCGATGATCGAGGAAGGCGATTAGTCGGAGCTTGTCGAGTCAGAAGATTGACGTTCTTCGTTCTCGCGCGCGCCCTTGGTGTCGTCGTGTTTGCCCACGCTCATCGCTTTCTTGATGGTGTCGGATACATCGGCGACGACCTTTTTGATGCCACTGCTCACGTTCTTGACCGCATCTCGCAAGGGTGTCTGCCGCGAATGGCCGGTGTTGAAAGGCGTCGAGTCGTCGGTGCGGCCTGGAGAACTCACTGTCGTGCGACCGTTGTCAACCGACTCCACTGCACCGACTGATTCGTTGGTCTGTAACTCGGCCTCTTGCGCAGCCTCATTCACGTCTGTATTCGTCGATGCCGCAGGAATTTTCAATGAAGCAAGGGGTTTGACGAGCGCACCGGCGTTGTCGATCCCCTCCTCGATCGCATCGACGAAGTCGCCGGCCACCGTCACTGGGTTGAACTTGGGAATCAACCGCGCCGGAGTCGGCTCCCACGGCTTGATGCTGCGGTCATAGCCGAGTTCGACGACCTCCCGAAAGAACGGCTCGACCACATCGATCAGCGGCTCAGGCACCCCCAGAGTGCGCAGCGGACCGAACAGCGGCAGATCCTGGGTCTCAAAGAAGTAGTAGGTGGTGTCGCCGTGCTCGGTTTTGATGGGCGTCGGCGCCGACGCATTGTCAGCCAGGCTGACGTCGAAGCCGTTCAAGTGCACGTAGAAGAAGCCCAAGATCGCGTTCAGGTCGGCGATGAAATCGAGCGGATACAGCGGGAAATCGGCGATCAAGTCGTACTGCCGGGTGATGACGACCGTATCGAACTGAGTGTCGGTTGGCTCGGGGCCGTTAAAAGACCAATTGAGGATCGGAATGTAGAGACCGGGGAACCGCGCCTCAAGCCCGCCGTTTGGCAGATTGGGGTCACCGCCCAGCACGAAGTCAATGTCGGGGGGTGTAGTTCCCGCCGGGTACTGCTCGGCGAGCCTTTGCTTCTCCAGGTTCGCGATGGTCGCGCCCTGCGAGTAGCCGTAGATCACCAGATGGTCGCTGGGTGCTCGGCCATCGCCTTTTCCAGATCGGCGAGCCCGGCCTCGTTCGACTGGTCGTACGTGAGGTCGAAGAGTCCCGAGAGCTTCCACCACGGCTCGTCCGGCCATGCTGCGCCGCCAGGCCCGCACAGGCTTTGGGATCCGACCGCAGCGCAGCCGAGGCGGATCAGCCCAGTGAGGGGCCACCCCTCTTCGGGTGTCGTCACCGGGACGTACTCGACCTGGCCCGAATGAGTCGGCGCGATGAATTGGTTCGCAACAGCGTCGATGTATACCTTGTCGGGCGTCGGGAGGCTGGTGAAGCCCATGATCAACGCGCACGTCCCGCCGGTCGGCGCACACGGTGGGCTCGCGGCCGACGCCGTCGACACCGGCGCAACCGCGAACCCCACCCCCAGCGCGACCGCCAGTGCACCGATGCGACCGATGTGCTGGCAGTACTCATCATCAGGCCTCCACCCATGTCGTGGCGGAACGATGGCCCACCGCGTCCGGTATCGAGTTCCGCGAGGCGAATCTTCCTCGCGTGCGGTGCGAAGGAGCGCAGTGGCGCACCACTGCAATCTCGCCGATCTTCGCGCGGGACTACCTACGTGAACTGAGACGCCTGCAGAATCCGTATGAAGGATATGAAGGATTGGACCGCGCAATGACATCTCCGTACAGACTTCTTCAGTTGGCTCTCGCCCTCTTCGGCGTTGTCGCACTGCTGCTCTACCCGCTGGCCGTCGTCTGGCCGTCCGGGTGGGCATGGCACGCCGGAGCACCCCACGATTCTCAGTACTTCATGATGATCGTCGGGATCTACATCACCATCGGGGTCTTCCTGCTGAATGCCGCCCGCAAGCCAGAGGCGAACCTGAGCTTCATCTGGTTCGTCGTATGGTCGTCCGTCGTGCACGCCGTCATCATGGCCGTGCAGTCCTTCGGCGGCGGCCACCAGATGCACATGGGCCATCTGTGGGGCGACGTGCCCGCGCTGCTTCTGATGGCCGTCGTGCTGGCGGTGCTGGTGCGGGCCGCGGGTCTCAGGCAGCCGAATTCCGCGGTGTCAGCGCAACGTTCATCCGCGTGAGGCCGCGCAGGTTGGGATTGGTCGTCCAGCTCGGTGTGCCGAGCACGTCGATCCGGTCGACGTTGGCGACGATCTCCCGGAGCACCGCCTGACCCTCCATCCGGGCGAGCTGTGCACCGAGGCACAGGTGGACACCCGAGCCGAAAGCGACGTGTCCCGTCGGATTGCGTTCGGCGCGAAAGACATCCGGATCGTCGAATTGGCGGGGATCGCGGTTGGCGGCACCCCAGGCGAGCAACACGCGTGCACCCTTGGGGATTGTGGCGGATCCGACCTGGTAGTCGACGAGCGCTGTGCGATAGAAGCTTTGCACCGGCGACGAGAAACGCAACTGTTCCTCGATGGCGGAACCGATGAGTTCCGGCCGTTGCCTGAGCAATTCGAGTTGATCGGGTCGCTCGGCGAGCGTCAAGAACAGCGTGCTGAGCATGTTGGTGGTGGTCTCGTTGCCTGCGAGCAGGAGCAGCACGGCGATGAAGAACATCTCGTCGTAGCTGAGCCGCCCGTCCTCGGTATGTCTTGCTAGCCGACCAAGGACGGTGTCCTCGCCGAGTAGCTCACCCTTGCTCAGCTTCTCGGTAAAGAATGCGTGCATATGCCGAAAGCCCGTCAACGCCGGAACCATCTCGCGCAGGCCGGATTTCGAGATGTTGATGTCGGCGACACGGACCGTGTCGTTCGACCACTGGCGGAATGCAGCCTGGTCTTCGTCGCCGATACCGAGGATGTGCGCGATCATTCCCATCGGCATCGGTACGGCGAGTGTCGAGACCACATCGGCGGGTGATTGCGTCAGCAGCGCGGCGACCAGCTCGCCCGCCAAATGGTCGACCATCGGCCGCCACGACTCGAGCGCGCCCCTGGTGAAGCCCGGCATGGCCTGCTTGCGCATTCGCGTGTGTCGCGGCGCATCGGTGGTGATCAAGATCGGCAACTTCATCCGGCCGTAGGTGACACCGTCGGCGCTGGAGAGCGCGTGGTCAGCGCGCGCGGCGGCCCGGACGTCGGCGTAGCGGCTCAGGATGAAGATGCTGCGGTCGGGGTTGTAGTGCACCGGACCGCCCGCGAGCAGATCCCGGTAGCGCGGGTACGGATCGGCCGCCGTCGCGCGGTCGAACGGATCGAAGTCGGTGAGTTCGATGTTGGGCGGCACCGGCCGCGGCCGTTTTCGGTGCTTCGCTTCTCGCACCACGTTGGACGCAAGAGTCCTGGCGGTCAGCGGTCCGTACTTCCTGGCGAACCTGACGTCGCTGGTGATCGTCATGCATCTGACCGTAGAGCGAGGTCAGGGTGCGCAAGATGCTGCGTTGGGACAATTAATTGATACTTTCGGACACGATGACCGTCCCGTCCGCCGTACTCCGGCGTCCCGTCGTCACCGCTCGAGTGCTCTGTGCGGTGGCTGCGGAGGTGGGAGTGTCCGTTTCCGACGTGTTGGCCGACACGTCGGTGACTCCAACTGACCTCGACGATCCAGAGGGCGACGTCTCCAGCACCGACGAGATCACCATGGCGCGCAATCTGCTGCGCCTCGCGCCGGAACCGGCGGGCATCGGGGTCACCGTCGGGAGCCGCATCAACCTGACCAACCTCGGCATGTTCGGTTTCGCCGCGATGTCGTCGGGAACGCTGCGCGAACTGATCTCGGTTGGCCTGCGCTTCTTCTCGCTGACCACGCTGCATTCGTCGATCGTGTTGTCGGAGCGGCAATCCGAGTGCGAAATCGCCGTCGACGCAGGCCATCTGCCCGCCGATGTGCGCCGGTTCTTCATGGAGCGCGACATCGCGACGATCGTCGCCACCGTGCCGGGTTTCGTCCATCCCGTGTTGGCCCGCCACGCCGGCCAGATCTGTGTCGAGCTGGCCGCCGACGAGGAGTACCTGCGACCACTGCTGGACACCGTCGCGATCCGCGACATCGAGTTCGACTGCGGCCGCACCGTCGTTCGCGTCCCACGCGGGATGCTCGACGAGGCGCTGCCCCAGGCTGATCCGCACACGCTGGCCGTCTGCGTCGCGCAGTGCGAGCAGATCCTCGAACGGCGGCAGCGCCGCCACGGGCTGTCGGCCATGGTCCGCTCCGAACTTCTTTCCGCGCCGGGGGAGATGCCGAGTTTGGATGCCGTCGCCGCCTCCCTGCACCTGCATCCGCGCACGCTTCGCCGTCGGCTGGCTGAAGAGGGCACATCGTTTCGCGCGCTCACCAATGACGTGCGCGCCGCGCTGGCCACTGAGCTGCTGTCTCAGGTCGGGCTGACTGTCGAGCAGGTCGCGCGGCGGCTGGGCTATGCCGAGACGGCAGCGTTCAACCATGCGTTCTCACGCTGGTTCGGCCTGGCCCCCAACGAATACCGGCGCAGGCAGGGCACCGGCTAGCCGACGACCCAGATCGCTTCTGCGGCCGGGCTGCCGAGGTCGACGGTGGTGCCCGGATCGTTCTCCCTCGCGTCGGCCGGCTTGATCGCCACCGAGATGATGCCCGCGAAGTCGCGGCGGGCCAGCACCATCAGCCGCGAGTCCAGGGTGATGCCCACACTGTCGAAGTACCGCAGCATCTCCGGGTCCGCGTCGGAGATGCGGGCCACGGTCCCGGTGGCGCCGTCCTCGCATACCGACAGCTGCCGCGCATCAGGGGTGGGCACGTGGCCGTCGGCCGCCGGGATCGGATCGCCGTGCGGGTCGCGCTTCGGATAGCCCAGCTTCGCGTCGATGCGGTCCAGCATCCGGTCCGAGACGGCATGCTCGAGCACCTCGGCCTCGTCGTGCACCTCGTCCCAGCTGTAGCCGAGCATCCGGACCAGAAACGTCTCCATCAGCCGGTGCCTGCGCACCATCGCCAGCGCGGCCTTGCGGCCCGCCTCGGTCAGCGTCACCGCGCCGTACTTCTCGTGGTCGACAAGGCCCTGGTCGGCGAGCTTGCGGATGGACTCCGACGCCGTGCTGGCCGACACTCCGATCCGCTCGGCGAGCATCTTGGTGCTCACCTTCTCCAGCGACCACTCCTGGGCGGTCCAGATGACCTTGAGGTAATCCTGGGCGACCGCGGTCAGGTCGCGCGGGTCACCGTTCGGGCTCACAGTGAAGAAGTTTAAGCAATGGTCATCTGATCTGGGGATGTGAAGCAGCCAGGCCCGTATGCGAGCCGTAGGCTTGCGGCTGTGCAGCGCTGGCGGGGGCAGGATGAGATCCCCACGGACTGGGGCAGATGCGTCGTCACGATCGGCGTGTTCGACGGGGTTCACCGCGGACACGCCGAACTGATCAACCACGCGGTCAAGGCGGGCCGGTCCCGTGGTGTGCCGACGGTGTTGATGACCTTCGACCCGCATCCGATGGAGGTCGTCTTCCCCGGCAGCCATCCCGCGCAGCTGACCACCTTGACCCGCCGCGCCGAGCTCGTCGAGGAGCTCGGCATCGATGTCTTCCTGGTGATGCCGTTCACCTCTGACTTCATGAAGCTGACGCCCGAGCGCTACATCCACGAGCTGCTGGTGGAGAACCTGCACGTCATCGAGGTGGTGGTCGGCGAGAACTTCACCTTCGGCAAGAAGGCGGCGGGCAACGTGAGCCTGCTGCGTAAGGCGGGGGAGCGGCTCGGATTCGCGGTGGAAGGCATGTCGCTCGTGGCCGAGCACCACAGGGACGAAACCGTCACGTTCTCGTCCACCTACATCCGGTCCTGCGTGGACGCGGGAGACGTCGTGGCCGCCGCGGAGGCGCTGGGCCGACCGCACCGGGTCGAGGGTGTGGTGGTCCGCGGCGACGGCCGCGGCAAGGTGCTGGGCTATCCGACCGCCAACGTCGCGCCGCCGATGTATTCGGCGATTCCCGCCGACGGCGTGTACGCCGCCTGGTTCACCGTGCTGGGCCACGGCCCCGTGGTGGGCACCGTCGTGCCTGGTGAGCGATATCAGGCGGCGGTCTCGGTCGGCACCAACCCGACGTTCTCCGGGCGCACCCGCACCGTCGAGGCGTTCGTCCTCGACACCGAGGCTGACCTGTACGGCCAGCATGTCGCGGTGGATTTCATCGCCCGCATCCGGGGCCAGGAGCGCTTCGCCTCGGTGGACGACCTGGTCACGGCCATGGGCGGCGACACGGAGCGGGCGCGCACTATCCTCGCCGCCCAGTAGCAGCGATTTCGCAGCTCAGCCGGGGCGCTGCTAGACTTCACGCCGACCAAGCGGGTGCTGCGGTTCGCGGCGGCTCCGCTCACCGGGGGCCTGATGGCCTCATCCTCGCGGACTTATTGATGGAGATTGTTTCGTGGCGCTCACTGCCGAACAGAAAAGAGACATCCTGGGCTCCTACGGCCTGCATGAAAGTGACACCGGCTCGCCGGAGGCACAGGTCGCCCTGCTCACCAAGCGCATCGCAGACCTGACCGAGCACCTCAAGGTGCACAAGCACGACCACCACTCACGGCGCGGACTTCTGCTGCTGGTCGGCCGGCGCCGCCGCCTGCTCAAGTACGTCGCCCAGGTCGACGTGGAGCGCTACCGCTCCCTGATCGACCGCCTTGGCCTGCGTCGCTGACGCATCCCAGGATGTCGGCCGCTGCATTGCCGCGGTGTAACATAAGTGCGTTCGTCAGCCGTCGGAGCCGCTTAGGCGGCGACATCAAATCCGGCGGCGCGAACAAATTGGTGCGGTTCTCGCAGTTTCGCGTGCACCGTTCCAGCGCGTCCCTGGCGGACCCCGCCTGATCGGGCGGTCTTCGGTAGTGGCGGCCGGGAGCCCCAAGAAATTGGGTCATGCTCCGGCCGCTTCGATCGACGGCCGTAGCCGCATCAAGGCCAGTGGTCTGACAGGCTGCTCAGCGTTCTGGGCGTGACGACGCGAAACAGCTGAACAGATCCAGAGAGGCCATACGGACGTCTATGTCTGTAGTTGAAATTGAAGAAGGCGTGTTCGAATCGACCGCCGTTATCGACAACGGGAGCTTCGGCACCCGCACCATCCGTTTCGAGACCGGTCGGCTGGCCAAGCAGGCCGCCGGCGCCGTCGTCGCCTACCTCGACGACGAGACCATGCTGCTGTCCGCCACGACGGCCAGCAAGAACCCCAAAGACCATTTCGACTTCTTCCCGCTGACGATCGACGTCGAAGAGCGGATGTATGCGGCGGGACGCATTCCCGGGTCGTTCTTCCGGCGTGAGGGTCGCCCCTCCACCGACGCGATCCTGACCTGCCGGCTGATCGACAGGCCGCTGCGCCCCACCTTCATCTCGGGCCTGCGCAACGAGATCCAGGTCGTCGTCACCATCCTGAGCCTCGATCCGAAGGATCTGTACGACGTGCTGGCGATCAACGCCGCGTCCGCGTCCACGCAGATCTCGGGAATTCCGTTCTCCGGGCCCGTCGGCGGCGTCCGGGTCGCGCTGATCGAGGGCACCTGGGTGGCATTCCCCACCGTCGAGCAGCTCGAGAACGCGGTGTTCGACATGGTCGTCGCGGGCCGCAAGACGGCTGACGATGTGGCCATCATGATGGTCGAGGCCGAAGCCACCGATAACGTCATTGACCTGATCGCCGGCGGGGCGGGCGCCCCGACCGAGTCAGTCGTGGCCGAGGGTCTGGAAGCAGCCAAGCCGTTCATCGCCGCCCTGTGCGCCGCTCAGCAGGAGTTGGCCGACAAGGCCGCCAAGCCGACCGCCGAGTACCCGGTGTTCCCGGACTACCAGGACGACGTTTTCTACGCGGTGTCCTCAGTGGCCACCGACGAGCTCTCCAAGGCACTGACCATTGCGGGCAAGGAAGAGCGCAACGATCGCACCGACGAGATCAAGGTCGAGGTGCTCGAGCGGCTCGCCGGCACTTACGAGGGTCGTGAGAAGGAGGTCGGCGCGGCGTTCCGATCACTGACCAAGAAGCTTGTGCGCCAACGCATCCTGACCGACCACTTCCGGATCGACGGTCGTGGCATCACAGACATTCGCGCGCTTTCCGCCGAGGTGGCCGTGATTCCGCGGGCGCACGGCAGCGCGCTGTTCGAGCGTGGCGAGACGCAGATCATGGGTGTGACCACGCTGGACATGGTCAAGATGGCCCAGCAGATCGACTCGCTGGGACCGGAGAAGTCCAAGCGGTACATGCACCACTACAACTTCCCGCCGTACTCGACCGGTGAGACCGGTCGCGTCGGCTCGCCCAAGCGGCGTGAGATCGGGCACGGCGCACTGGCCGAGCGGGCACTCATGCCCGTCCTGCCGAGCGTCGAAGAGTTCCCGTACGCGATCCGCCAGGTGTCGGAGGCGTTGAGCTCCAACGGCTCGACGTCGATGGGCTCGGTGTGTGCGTCGACGCTGTCGCTGCTCAACGCGGGCGTGCCACTGAAGGCTCCGGTCGCGGGTATCGCGATGGGTCTGGTTTCCGACGACGTCGAGGTCGAGGGTGGCGGCACCGAGCGTCGCTTCGTCACGCTGACCGACATCCTCGGCGCCGAGGATGCCTTCGGCGACATGGACTTCAAGTGCGCGGGCACCAAGGACTTCGTCACCGCCCTGCAGCTGGACACCAAGCTCGACGGCATTCCGTCGCAGGTGTTGGCTGGTGCGCTGGCCCAGGCCAAGGACGCCCGTATCACCATCCTCGAGGTGATGGCCGAGGCCATCGACGCCCCCGACGAGATGAGCCCGTACGCGCCTCGCGTCACCGCGATCAAGGTGCCGATCGACAAGATCGGCGAGGTCATCGGACCCAAGGGCAAGATGATCAACTCGATCACCGAGGAGACCGGCGCATCCATCTCGATCGAGGACGACGGCACCGTGTTCGTCGGCGCCACTGACGGTGCCTCCGCGCAGGCCGCGATCGACAAGATCAATGCGATCGCCAACCCGCAGCTGCCCAAGATCGGCGAGCGTTTCCTCGGAACCGTGGTCAAGACAACGGATTTCGGCGCGTTCGTGTCGCTGCTGCCAGGCCGTGACGGGCTGGTGCACATCTCCAAGCTCGGCCGGGGGAAGCGCATCGCCAAGGTCGAAGACGTGGTGAAGGTCGGCGACAAGCTTCGTGTGGAGATCGCCGACATCGACAACCGCGGCAAGATCTCGCTCGTCCTGGTCGCGGAAGACGAAGAAAACTCAGCATCCGAGTCGTCCGAGTCGACGCCTGTCGATGCCACGACAGGTAGCTAGCGGGAAGGCGGGCCTGCGACGGGTCCGCCACGGCAACGGGTCCGGTGCCAAGTCCGCAGTGCGACGCACCACCCTGCCCGGTGGTCTGCGTGTCGTCACCGAATACATCCCTTCGGTGCGCTCTGCGTCCGTCGGCGTATGGGTGGGCGTCGGTTCGCGCGACGAGGGACCCAGCGTCGCAGGCGCCGCGCACTTCCTCGAGCACTTGTTGTTCAAGGCCACTCCGACGCGCAGCGCAGTGGAGATCGCCCAGGCGGTGGACGCGGTCGGCGGTGAGCTGAACGCGTTCACGGCAAGGGAGCACACCTGCTACTACGCGCACGTGCTCGACAGCGACCTGGAACTTGCGGTCGACCTCGTCGCCGACGTGGTGCTGCGGGGCGCGTGTGCGGCCGAGGACGTCGAGCTCGAACGCGCCGTCGTGCTCGAGGAGATCGCCATGCGCGACGACGATCCGGAAGACACGCTCGGCGACGTCTTCCTGTCGGCGGTCTTCGGGGCCCACCCGGTCGGACGCCCCGTGATCGGCAGCGCCGCTTCGGTTTCCGCGATGACGCGATCGCAGCTGCATTCGTTCCACGTGCGCCGCTACACACCAGAACGGATGGTGGTGGCGGTCGCGGGCAACGTCGACCACGACGAGGTTGTCGGGCTGGTGCGCGAGCATTTCGGCGCACACCTGATTCGGGATCGCACCGCGGTCGCGCCCCGCAAAGGCACGGGCCGCGTCACCGGCGAACCGTCCCTTGAGGTGGTCACCAGGGACGCCGAGCAGACCCACATGTCGCTGGGCGTGCGCGTGCCGGGCAGACATTGGAAGCACCGGTGGGCGTTGTCGGTTCTCAACACTGCGCTGGGCGGCGGCCTGAGTTCTCGCTTGTTTCAACAGATTCGCGAAACGCGTGGGTTGGCGTACTCAGTGTATTCGACGGTGGACACCTTCTCCGACACCGGCGCGTTGTCGGTCTACGCCGCGTGCCTGCCGGAGCGCTTCGCCGAAGTGGCCCGGGTGACCACCGACGTGCTGGAGACGGTGGCCCGCGACGGAATCACCGAAGCCGAGTGCCGGATCGCCAAGGGTTCATTGTGCGGCGGGCTCGTGCTCGGCCTGGAGGACTCCGGATCGCGGATGAACCGCATCGGCCGCAGCGAGCTGAACTTCGGCGAGCACCGCACCATCGACGAGACGCTGGCGCTGATAAACGAGGTCACGCTCGACCAGGTGAACGCGGTGGCGCGACGGCTGTTGACCAGGCCGTTCGGCGCAGCCGTGCTGGGGCCGTACCGGACCAAAAGGTCGCTGCCGCAGCCGCTTCGGGCCATCGCGGGCTGATCGCCTACCGTGGGAGTGGTGAATGATCTCTCCCGACGAAGCGTCCTTGTCGGCGGGTTGGCAGTGACCGGCCTCGCCGCCTTCCCGCAAAAACCCTCCCTCGGCGACCCATCAGGGGAACCGGTCCCGCCGGTCCACGACCGCATCGAGGCCCTGCAGCGACGGCACAACGCGAAGATCGGCGTCTATGCCGTCGACCTGGAGTCCGGCCGTACGGTGTCCCACCTCGACGGTGAGTCCTTCGCCATGTGTTCGACGTTCAAGGGCTACGCCGCGGCCCGGGTTCTGCAGATGGTGCAGAACGGCGAGTTGACGCTGGACCGGCAGGTCTTCGTCGACCCCGCGCAGACGGCGCTGCCGAACTCGCCGCGGACCGCCCCGAAATCCGGCGGCCAGATGACACTGGCCGAGCTGTGTGCGGCGGCGGTGCAGGTCAGCGACAACGCGGCGGGCAATCTGCTCCTCCAGACGATCGGCGGGCCCTCCGCCATCACCGATTTCGCGCGCAGCATCGGCGACGACCGCACCCGGCTGGACCGGTGGGAGATCGAGTTGAACTCGGCGATCCCGGGCGACCCGAGGGACACCAGCACTCCGCATGCGCTCGGCGGCGGCTACCGGAACCTGCTCACCGGGGACGCGTTGGCGCCGCCGCAGCGCCAGCAGCTCGAAGACTGGCTGCGGGCCAACGAGACCTCGAGCATGCGGGCGGGTCTTCCCCAGGGCTGGACCACTGCGGACAAGACGGGCAACGGCGACTACGGCAGCACCAACGACATCGGCATCGCGTACGGCCCGGAGGGTCAGCGGCTCCTGGTGGCGATCATGACGCGGTCGCAGACCAACGATCCGAAGGCGCCCAATAACCGGGCGCTGATCGGCGAGGTCACCACCCTGCTCGTGCCCTGGGTGCTGGGATGACTCAATGACAGACCCGACACCGACGTGCTATCGGCACCCGGACCGCGCGACGTATGTCCAGTGCACGCGGTGTCACCGGTACATCTGCCCGGAGTGCATGCGCGATGCCGCCGTTGGCCACCAGTGCGTGGAGTGCGTCGGCGCCGGGGCCGCGACGGTGCGGGCGGTGCGGACCACGCGGGCGACGCCGGTGGTCACCTATGCGTTGATCGCGATCAACGTGGCGATGTTCGTCGCTCAGATGGCGTCGCGGCCGTTTGAGGCGGCGCTGACGATGTGGTCGCCCGCCGTCGCCGACGGCGAGCTGTACCGGATGATCACCTCGGCGTTCCTGCACAACGGGATCACACACATCTTGTTCAACATGTTCGCGTTGTTCGTCGTCGGTCCACCGCTGGAGATTTGGCTGGGCCGGCTGCGCTTCAGCGCGCTCTATCTGCTGAGCGCCCTTGGCGGTTCGGTGCTGGTCTACCTGTTGTCGCCGCTGAATGCGGCGACGGTGGGTGCGTCGGGAGCGGTATTCGGTTTGTTCGCAGCCACTTTCGTGGTGGGCAAAAAGGTCAACGTCGACATCCGCTGGGTCGTGATCATGATCGTGATCAACCTGGTCATCACGTTCACGGTGCCGTCGATCAGCTGGCAGGGCCATCTGGGCGGATTGGTGACCGGCGGCGTCGTCGCGCTGGCCTACGCATATGCGCCGCGCGAGAACGGCAAGCTGGTGCAGGCGGGAGCGACGGTCGGCATCCTCGTTCTCTTCGCCGCCCTCATCTGGTGGCGAACCGGCGAACTGCTGGCGTTGTTAACGGGTTGACCTAACGGACTGTGATCTGTGTCGGCGACCGATGGCTGCCCGTGCGGCAGCGGAGAGGTATTCGAGCGGTGCTGCCTGCCGCTTCACGCCGGTGAGCGAGTGGCATCGACCGCCGAGGAGTTGATGAGATCGCGGTTCAGCGCATATGCGGTCGGGAACCTGGACTATGTCTGGCGGACGTGGCATCCACGCACCCGGCCCGCGGCGCTCACGCGGTCCGATGAGGCGTGGACGGGACTCGAGATCCTCGACACGGTGGCCGGACAGCAAGGCGACGAAAAGGGGGTGGTGGAGTTCCGCGCCCATTATCACCGGAACCGACGAAGTGGGACGCTGCATGAGCGGTCCCACTTCGCCGTTAGAGCCCGTCGTTGGTTTTACGTGGACGGGGAGTTGTTCGGTTGACGACTACGCCAGCACGGTAGCCGGGTCGGTGAAGGGCAGGTCGAGATCGGAGGCGACCTGCTCGGAGAGCAGATCACCCTCGTGCGTGGAAAGGCCCTTGGCCAGAGAGGAATCGGCCTGGCATGCGGCCTTCCAGCCCCGCTCGGCGAGCTTGACCACGTACGGCATCGTCGCGTTGGTCAGCGCGTAGGTCGATGTGCGCGGAACGGCGCCGGGCATGTTGGCCACGCAGTAGAAGACCGCGTCGTGCACCGCGAAGGTGGGGTTGTCGTGTGTGGTGGGGCGTGAATCTTCGAAGCAGCCACCTTGGTCGATCGCGATGTCGACAAGCACGGAACCCGGCTTCATGTGCGCGACAGTCGAATTGGTGACGAGCTTGGGCGCCTTGGCGCCGGGAACCAGGACCGCGCCGATCACCAGGTCGGCCTCCTTGACTGCATCCTCGAGATCGAGGCGCGACGAGTAGCGGGTCTCGATGCTGCCGCCGTACTCGGCGTCGATCTTGCGCAGGGTGTTGATGTTCAGGTCGAAGACGGTGACGCGAGCGCCCATGCCCTTGGCGACGGCGGCGGCGTTGTCGCCGGCCATTCCGCCGCCGATCACCACGACGTTGGCAGGCGCCACGCCGGGGACGCCGCCCATCAGGACGCCGCGCCCGCCGTGGGTGCGCATCAGGTGGTAGGCGCCGACCTGTGCCGCCAGTCGGCCTGCGACCTCGCTCATCGGGGCCAGCAGCGGCAGCGCGCCGTCGCCGGTCTGCACGGTCTCGTAGGCGATCGACGTGGTGCCCGACGACAGCAGCGCGTCGGTGCACGGCTTGGAGGCGGCGAGATGCAGATAGGTGAAGAGGGTCTGGCCCTTGCGTAGTCGCTTGTACTCGGGCTCGATGGGCTCCTTGACCTTGAGCAGCAGGTCGGCCTCTTCCCAAACCTCGTCGACGTTGTTGACCATCTGGGCGCCGGCCCGCTTGAAGTCGGCGTCGGAGATCGCAGAGCCTTCGCCTGCGCCTGCTTGAATGAGCACCTCGTGGCCGCGGTGGACCAGTTCGGCCACACCGGCCGGGGTGATGGCAACTCGGAATTCGTTGTTCTTGATCTCGGTCGGGATGCCGACGCGCATGATCACTCCTGATCGTCGATGGACTGCCTAAAATTGTGAAGAACATTCGGCTAGTAAGCAACAGGACCGCCGATCCTTCGATAACATGGTGCTATGGCAGAAGGATCGTCAATCGCCACGGTGAGTCGCCCGGGTCCGCCGAAGGATGTTCGGCCACCCGAGATCGACGACGTCGATCGGCGGATCTTGATCCTTCTGCACCGCGACGCGCGGATGCCGAACAACGCACTCGCCGATGCCGTCGGCATCGCGCCGTCGACGTGCCACGGCCGGGTTCGGCGGCTGCACGAGCTCGGCGTCATCCGCGGCTTCTACGCCGACATCGACCCGGCCGCGATCGGCCTGTCGCTGCAGGCGATGATCTCGGTCAGCCTGCAGGCGAACGCCAGGGCCAAGATCCGCAACTTCATCCAGCAGATCCGGCGCAAGCCCCAGGTGATGGACGTCTACTTCCTGGCGGGTGCCGACGACTTCATCCTGCACGTGGCCGCCCGTGACACCGAGGACCTGCGATCGTTCGTGGTCGAGAACCTCAACTCCGATGCCGACGTCGCGGGCACGCAGACATCGCTGATCTTCGAGCACCTGCGGGGCGCCTCGCCGCTGTAGATATGTTGGAGTTGTGCTGCACGGGAGGGCGGCAGAACTGGCCGAAATCCACGGGCTTCTCGCGGACGCCCGAGGCGGCCACAGCTCTCTTCTCGTGGTAGATGGCGAGGCGGGCAGCGGTAAGACCGCTCTGCTGGAGCACGTCGCCGCCGATGCGCAGGATTTCCGGATACTGCGTTGCACCGGCGTGGAGTCGGAGGCCGAGCTGCCGTTCGCCGCACTGCACCTGCTCCTGCTCGGATGCCTCGACAGTGTCGATGCGCTGCCGGGTCCGCAGGCCGCCTCCCTGCGCGCCGCCTTCGGGCTCCAGGACGCGCCGGGCGTCGACCGATTTCTCGCCGGTCTTGCCACGCTGACTCTGCTGGCGGAAATTGCCGCCGACGGGCCACTGCTCTGCCTCGTTGACGACTCACAGTGGCTGGACCGTGCCTCGCTCGATGCGCTGCTGTTCGCCGGGCGTCGTCTCGGCGCAGAAGGGGTCGTGCTGTTGATGGCTGTTCGCGACGAGGAGCGGGCACCGGTCTTCCGCGGGTTGCGAGTTGTACACCTGCCCAAGCTCAGTGCGTCGGCTTCGGCCGACCTGCTCGCCGAGCGGGCCGCCGATCTCGCTTCCGACCTGCGTGACCGGGTGATCGAGGAAGCGTCGGGAAATCCGCTGGCGCTCATCGAACTTGCGACCGCATCGCGGCCGGGCGAGCCTGCTTCAGGTCCGCCAACCGTGACGGCGGCACTGTCCACGACTGGGCGCCGGTTGCTGGACGCGTTCGGCGTGCAGATCGACCGGCTTCCTCAGGCCACGCGCACGTCCCTTCTGGTTGCGGCGGCCGAGGACACCGGTGACATCGGCTTGGTGCTGACGGCGCTGTCCCGAATCGGGCTGAGCATCAACGACTTCGCGCCCGCAGAGACGGCAGGTCTGGTAACGCTGTCCAACGGCGTGCTGACGTTTCGTCATCCGCTGGTCCGGTCGGCGGTATATGGGCGCTCCGCCGTCGCCGATCGCATGACCGCCCACCGCGCTCTCGCCGATGTGCTCGCCCCTCCTGAGTTCGCCGATCGGCGCGCCTGGCACCTGGCAGCGGCGGCGGTGGGTTTCGACGACGTCGCCGCCGATGCGATGGAGGCCGCCGCGGGGCGGGCCGATCGCCGTGGCGGCTACGCAGCGAGCGCATCGGCGCACGAACGCGCCGCCCGGCTCACCGCCGACCCGGGTCGTGCGCGGCAGGCGGTTGGCCGCGGCAGCGATGGCTGCCCGAGACTCCGGTCAACTGGGCCGTGCGGCCGGACTCGCGCAGGATGCGGCGACGTACGGCGGAGATCCACGAACGCTGGCCAAACTGGCTTGGGTACGCGCTCGGGTTGAGTTTGAACACGGAACACCCAGGCGCGCATCGGAAATGGTGCTCGAGGGCGCCCAAACGGTGTACGACTGTGATCCGGAAGAGGCCGCCCGGATGCTGATCGAAGTGGTTCGGATGGCGTACTTCGCCGACGACGCGCCGCAACTCGGTCGGACCGCCGATCTGATCGATGCGCTGTCACTGCCCGGCGACCATCCGCTCATCCCGATGCTGTCGGCCAGCGCAATCCTGGCGCGCTTGCAGTCCGGCGTACCGGAGGACCGGGTACCACCACTGCCCGACGCGGTACGTGAGATCCAACCCGAGCGGCTGGGAATGACGATCGGAAACCTCGCGATACACGCAGCGTTCCTGCGCATGGTTGTCGACGACGCAGAGGAGGCGTGGGCACAGACCGGGCGGATGCTCGTTGAAGCCCGTGAACGCGGAATGATCGGCGGACTTCCGCACATCATGCTGCAACATGCGCAGGCAGCGCTGGTGTCCGGGCATCTGCAAGAGGCGCTGCGTACCGCGAGCGAAGGGGTGGAGATCGCCGAGGACACCGGGCAGCTTCACTCCGCTGCGAACCTGCGAGGAGTGCTCGCCCGGATTACCGCGATGACCGGTGACGAGGACACCTGCGCGACGCTCGCGCACGAGGCCGTTCACTCTGGGAAGGAGCGACATTCGTCCGGAGTGGGGCTGGCGGTGCTCGCCCTGGCAGTACTCGATCTGAAGGGTGTCGACGAAGACAAGTACGTCGAGGACCACCTCATCGGAACACCCGACGAGGTCTGCGCGAAGGTGGCGGCCTTCGAGGAGGCAGGCCTCGACGCCTTCTACGCCACGCTGTTCGTTGCCGACACGGTCGACGAAATGCTGCACCAGATGCGACTTTTTGCGCGCTACGTGCTGGCGGCCTTTCCGGAACGGCTGGCGTCCTTTTCTCCATCCGTGAGATGACTGGTGTAACCCGCGCTCCTATCTCTTGTTGACCCAATCCGAGCGGTCTGCCGCAACGAATGAAGTTCAACAAGCGAAAGGAACGCCAATGAAGTACATGATTGCGGCGGGCGCAATGGCTTTCGCCGGCCTGGCATTGGCCGGTGTCGCGAATGCGGCGCCATCTGGTCCCGTCACCGCGTCGGAAACCGTTAACTCCTTGCAGGCAAACGGTTTTCATGTGATCCTGAACAAGATCGGCACCGCTCCACTCGACCAATGTGCCGTCACGTCGGTGCGCCCAGGCCAGACCTTTTCGCGCATGGATTCAGGGGCGCCCGGGGCGGGCAGCAGCATCATTACGACGGTCACGTCGAAGACCGTGTACGTCGACGTCGACTGCTGATCAGAATGGTGGGTCGTCTGGCAGCGGTGGTGGTTCGGGAGGCGGCCGCCAGTCTGGTGGTAGTTCTTCGGGTTCGAGTGGGTCGTTGATCCATGTGCAGAAGGGGCTGGTGTTCGGTCGGCCCTTGAGGATGAACAGTGTCTTGCGCATTCGATTGCGGTCTTTGCGGTAGGCGATCTCCTGGCGGCGGGCTCGTTCGAGTCGGCGATGGGCCTCGTTGATCGGCCGCTGACTCTTGTTGCGGCAGCGAATCCGGGCGACGCGGGCGGCCCGCTCGCGAGACCTGTTGCGGCGTCGCGGTTTCGGTTCCCGGCATGCCGACGACAACGCCATGCCAGGGAACAAGTCGACACCGCCGGGCGCCGTCCAGTAGATCTCACCGGCCGGCGATGTCCAGATCACCGTGCCGTCGGCGAGTTGTTTGTCGCGCCAGCCGTCATCGATGGTTTCGAGCCGATGATGACACCGCACTCGCTAAGTGCGTTTAGAACCCGTTCCTCACGCCTGCGGGGCTTCACAAACCACTGCCACGAGGCAAAGGCGGTGCGTACGCTAGGTAGCTATCTCAGAGGGGGCGCGGTGACACGACTTGTGGATCACCGGTTTGCCGTAGATGGCCCACGGTCTGTACACAGCTTCCGTTAGGGCAGGGGAGGCTCCCAGCCTCTTCAGACGGGCCGGTTATCTCACACCTGCGCGGCCTCTGCCTGATATTGGAACATCACTTCAGCGAGTCCCTCGTCGACCCAGGCGTCACTGACTTCAAGCTGATCGACCCTTAAGGCCACGCGGTTAATCAGACGCTTAAATTCTTCGCTACGTCGCATGGAGTCAATCTGCTGCGCTGTACCACGGAGCAGGGCGAAGCCGCCGAGACCAGCATGCGGCGTAAGGAGGGCCACTTCGATGCTCTCGAGCTGACCTTCTTGCTTAAGGCGGTCCCAGTACACCATCGCTTCGTTGAATACGTCGATGCCAGCCTCCTCGCGCCCGCGCGCTGGCATCCCCCAACCCATAAACAACGCAGCTTCAGCCATCGTCACTTTCCTCTCTCATTGGTTCCCCTTGGTGGACCAATTATTAGAGGTCCAAGCCGCCGTCCGCACCGGAACCGGCGTCTCGGTTCTTTGGCTAACACGCTCCACACGCTATGCCGCGGAATACTGCCCCGACGCGCCCAAATACGTCGTCAGCGTCGGACCTCAGACGCAAAAAGTCCTCGGCATGGGGTGGCAGCGATTGCGCGAAGAACACTTTAGGTAGGTCGCGCAGCCCAGGCGACTACGGTAAGACGCGCGGCAAGCGACGGGAAAGCACGGTTATGGCTACTTCAGACGATCCAATGCGCGCAGTGCTGCAATACGTCGAGGCGTTCAACAACGGCGACTCGGCGGCGATGGCAGCGACATGCGCCGATCCCATGCAAATTCTTGACGGAATGTCGCCTCATGTCTGGCAGGGGCCGACCGCCGCCGAAGATTGGTGGAGGGATGTGCTCACTGAGGGCGAGCACCTCGGGGCTTCGGGTTATCGCATCATGCTCGACGAGCCACGACACGTCGATGTCAACGGCGAAAACGCCTACGTCGTCGCCCCAGCGACCATGACGTTCGATCTGCGCGGTAAGCACGTCACACAATCTGGTTCGGTGTATACCGTCGCGCTTCGCAAAGTCGGCGCACACTGGCGTCTTACCGCTTGGGCGTGGGCAAAAGGCGCTTAGTCAGCAGTGGTGACGGCACAGGCATTTGAGATTCCACGGCACCGTCAGGCCGCCGTTGCGGGGGTCGGCGTGATTGAACGGGATCGTGTGATCGAGGTCGCAGACCACCGCGGGACGATCGCAGCCCGGGAAGCGGCAGGTCAGATCGCGCAGACGCACGGCTCTTTCCACCGCCGCCGACGGCTGGTAGCGCAGTTCCTCGGCGGGGCTGACCGCGGGCTCGTCGAGCAGCCCTACCCTGGCCTGCTCGGCGAGTGCACGGACCTGCTCGGCGTTCGATGGACAAATCAGCAGCGGCGAATCCGGCATGGAGGCGCATGCTGAAGGCATGGGAACGTTCGGAATAGCCGGTCTGTGGCTGGTTTTGGCTCTTGTCCTGGTGGTGTCGATATTGGTTGGGGCCGGCAGCATCTGGCTGGCCCACCGCACACTTCCGGAACCGGTCAGTGAAGGGCACAACGGGGCGCTATCGCCGTTCTTGACCTGCGTCGGACTGGTTTATGGCGCTCTGCTCGGGTTCACCATCGTCGTGGCCTGGGAGCAGTTTTCGTCTGCGGAAGCCAACGTCTCGAACGAGGCGTCGACGCTGACAACGATGTACCGGCAGACCGTCGGCATGCCAGTCCCCGATCAGACCCAGATGCGGCAACTGCTCCGGAATTACACGACAGCAGTGGCAGGCCCTGAGTGGGAGAAAGCCGTCCGCGCCGGTGGTGGAGCCGAAGGCGCGCGAGATGCGCTCAACGAGATGTACCGGGTGCTGGGCATTGAGCAATCCACCGGCGAGTCGAACCCGATAAGTCAGCGGTTTCTCGACAAGGTGGACACGCTGGCGTCGGAACGGAATCAGCGAATCCTGGACGCCAAACCGCGAATACCCGGACTGCTGTGGACGGGTCTGCTCTTCGGTGGCGTCGTCCTGGTGGCGCTCGGCGGTTTCATCCACCTGGGGAGCAAACGTGCGCATCTACTACTGCTGAGCGCGGTAGCGGTCCTGCTCGGCCTGCTGCTGTTCGTCGTTTTCTGGCTCGACCATCCCTTCGGAAACCAACTGGGCGTCACTTCCGAACCCTTTGAGCAATCCCTGACTGTTTTCGACTCGATCGACCGCGGAACGTGATCCGTCTTTCTTGGCATCCATCCGGCGAGAGAGCGTCAGCCAGTAAGCCTGCATCACCGCGAAGATGAACGCGGTGCTGATGCCGAAGAGAAGCACGCCGTTGACGGCCTCCAGTGCGCCGAGCATTCGCAACCGAGATGGCAGTACCAATCCCGGTGTTTCGAACGTGGTCATGGTGCCGAGAGAGTAGAGCGACGCTTCGGTGAACGAACCAAACGCGCCGAGCCATTGATATGCCGACGCCCATAGCGTGCTTCCCAGGCCGTGCAGAGCGGCCAGTATCAGCGCGACCGCTCCGATGTGGCCGATCACGACCGGGATGGCCCGCCGAGGATCATGCAGGTGTCTGTCGGCCCCGACCCGAATTCTCTTTTCGAGGCCGAACGCCAGCATCACCACCCCCGTCGTGTGGATCGCGATCGTCAGCACGATGAGCGACAGGCCCAAGGTCCAGCTGGGCAGATCCATATCTCCAGAAAGTACGCCGCGGCCAACGGTCGTGATCGGGGAATCAACGCCGCCGACAAACTAGGGTGAGCCCATGCGAGTGGCGAGTGCTGGGCAGCAAGGGCAAGGTCGGCGCAACCATGGTTCAGGCCGTTCAGGACGCCGATGACCTGACTCTGTCGGCCGAGGTCGACGCGGGCGATCCGCTCAGCCTGCTCACCGACGGCGACACCGAGGTCGTCATCGACTTCACCCACCCCGACGTGGTGATGGACAACCTGAAGTTCCTCATCGAGAACGGCATCCACGCCGTCGTCGGCACCACGGGTTTCGACGACAAACGGATCGGGCAGGTGCGCAGCTGGCTGACCGCCAATCCTGAGGTCGCCATCCTCATCGCGCCGAATTTCGCGATCGGCGCCGTCCTGTCGATGCATTTCGCGCAACAGGCGGCGCGATTCTTCGAGTCGGTGGAGGTCATCGAGCTTCACCATCCGCACAAGGCCGACGCACCATCCGGGACCGCGGCCCGCACCGCTCGGCTGATCGCCGAAGCGCGAAAAGGCATGCCTCCCAACCCCGATGCCACCAGCACGGGACTGGAAGGCGCACGAGGTGCAGACGTCGACGGCATACCCGTGCACTCGGTCCGGCTGGCCGGGCTCGTCGCGCACCAGGAGGTGTTGTTCGGCACCCAGGGCGAGACGCTGACCATCCGGCACGACAGCCTCGACCGCACGTCGTTCGTGCCCGGTGTGCTGCTGGCGGTCCGGAAGGTGAAGGAACACCCCGGGCTCACCGTGGGCATTGAGCCGCTGCTCGACCTGACCTGACATGGCGCCCGAAGGCGAGCGCACCCTGCGCATCCAGCTGCTCATCGGCTTCATGTGCGTCGCCCTGGTCGTCTACCTCCTTCTGCTCGGCCGGATCGCGTGGGCCTTCATCATCTCGGGCAGCGGCGCCGCGATCGGCCTCGGCGTGGCGATACTGGTCATGCCGCTGATCGGCATCTGGGTCATGGTGAGCACGCTGCAGGCCGGCTTCGCTCACCAGCGGTTGGCACGACTCGCGCGCGAGAACGCCATGGAGCTCGACGTCAGCGAGCTGCCGAGGATGCCGTCCGGTCGGATCCAGCGCGACGCGGCCGATGCGCTGTTCGAGACCGTCCGCGACGAGTTGGAGCATGACCCGAACAACTGGCTGCGGTGGTACCGGCTGGCACGGGCGTATGACTACGCGGGCGACCGGAGTCGTGCGAGAGAGGCGATGAAGAAGGCCGTCGAAATTCAGGAGGCGGAGCGATGAGCGCTTGCGCGAAGAGCCGATGCACATGACCAAGAGGCTGCTGATCGTCCACGACGCTGATGGCTATCTATTGGGCAGCCCCGCCACTTTGGCTCGCCGAAGAGCCGCTCGACGCAACGTTCGCCCGACCGTTGCCCGGTCCGGAGATGGTGCTGTCCCCCGGCTTGCCGGCTTCAGGCCGGGGCTTCGACGGTCCGGCCGATTGGTTCGGTTCGGTTGCGGACCTACCGGTCGGCGTCGTCGTGCTCGGCGAGGGGCTCGCGTCAGGTAACACCGGAGTGTTGGCGGGTACCTCTGTCGTTGCGGCGGCGGGCGGAGTCATTCCATCAGGCGACCGCGGTGCTACCGCCGCGACATCATTGTTGGATTCGGACTTCGCCGCATACGCAGGCTTCGGACCCTTGACGATCTGTCCCTCGAGTGTGCCTGCGCGGGAGAACGAGAGGATCTCTCCGTCCGGGGGCTGAATTCCGCTTCCGCGCCTGTAAACGTGAGCGTCCCGCTAGCGTTGGCGAACCGCCCGGTACCGCCGGTGATCGTGATGACTTGGGTTGCCTCTGTCTCGGTGCCGGTGAATGTGTATTTTCCCGACAACTGGTCACCGTTGGCGGCCTCGATTGTCACAAAGCCGCCGCCACTGAATCCGTCGCCAGAGGGCATAGCATGACGACACGACTGAACGGAGGTCGGCATGCCCGAGGCGCCCGCACCGCGCGCAGTTCTCACGGCCTGGACACCGCGGATCTCCGAGCAGATCGCGCAGCTGTATCGCGACCTGCACCGCCACCCGGAGTTGTCGATGCAGGAACATCACACAGCCGCTGCCGTGGTGGCCGCGCTCGAACCCCTAGGTCTCGACGTCACCGCTGGCGTCGGAGGCACTGGCGTAGTCGCGGTGTTGCGCAACGGGGATGGACCGGTGGTCATGTTGCGCGCCGATATGGACGCGCTGCCGGTCGCTGAAGCTACGGGCCTGCCGTACGCGAGCACCGCTGTATCCGTCGATGCGGCCGGCAGCACCGTCGCCGTTGCGCATGCCTGCGGGCATGACATGCACACCGCTAGCCTGGTGGGCGCGCTGTTCGTGCTCGCCGCCGGACGGAACGCATGGGTGGGCACAGTCGTCGCGGTCTTTCAGCCGGCTGAGGAGATGGGGTGCGGCGCCTCGGCCATGATCGCCGACGGACTCTTCGAGCGGTTTCCCGCTCCGCAGATTGTGCTTGGTCAGCATGTCGGACCGCTTCCCGCCGGAATGATCGGCTATGGGCGGGGACCGCTGATGGCCGCTGCGGACTCGGTGCAAGTGACGTTGTACGGCCACGGTGGTCACGCGTCCCGGCCGGAGAACGCTGTTGATCCCGTGGTCATGGCTGCCGCTGCCGTCATGCGACTGCAGACCCTCGTCGCGCGAGAGGTATCAAGCAACGACCAGGCCGTGCTGACCGTCGGCCGGCTCCAGGCGGGCACGAAGCACAACATCATCCCCGACACCGCAGAGCTCGGCATCGACATCCGTAGCTACTCGGACGAGACGCGAAACCACCTGCGCGCTGCGGTCGAGCGGATCGTGCGTGCCGAGGCCCAGGCCAGTGCGGCCCCACGCGATCCGGTTTTCGACTGGAACTTCAGCGTCCCGGTCCTGATCAGCGACCCCGACGCCACCGACGCCACCGTCAGCGCGTTTCACTGCCACTTCGGCGTCGACCGCATGCTGGAACTCCCACCGGTCGCTGCTAGTGAGGACGTCGGCGCTTTCGGCGCGGCGCTCGGCGTACCCACCGTGTTCTGGTTCTTCGGCGGCATCGACCCCGCGGTCATCGCCGAGGCCACCCGCACAGGGCGGCCGTTACCGTTCAATCACTCTCCCCAGTTCGCCCCAGCGATCGAACCCACACTGACGACCGGCGTAAACGCGTTGGCGCTCGCAGCGCTCACCTGGCTCGCAACCAGCGAATCACCTCAACCCGAGGTCTCGGTCAGCCTTTAGCGCGGGTTGTTCACGAAAACGAACGCGAGCACCTGGTGCCTGCCCATGATGTGGATGAGCCGAGTGTTCGTTGCTCGACGTCGTCTCGATATAGACGACATACGAGAGTCTCAAAACTTCGTGTCGGAGATGGCCCGGCGATATGACGGACATCGTTGACCAGCGGTGAAACGATATTGATGTGGACCCCAGCGGGGACGACGGTCGCGGTGCACTGACGCCGACTGCCCCTGCGGGGGTGGTGACCTTTCTGTTCACCGATGTCGAGGGTTCGACCCGTCGGTGGGAGGCCGACCCCGATGCGATGCGGGCGGGGCTGGCCGCCCATGACGAGGTGTTGCGCGCGGCGATTGAGGCACACGGCGGGTTCCTGTTCAAGCACACCGGCGACGGTGTGTGTGCGGCATTCTCATCGCCCAAATCCGCCGTCGATGCCGCCGTGGCCGCCCAGCGGGAACTGGGGTTGCCGGTGCGGATGGGGCTGGCGACCGGTGAGGCCGAACTGCGGGACGGGGACTACTTCGGCACGGTGCTCAACCGGGCCGCGCGAGTGATGGCTGCCGGGCATGGCGGTCAGATTCTGCTGGCCGAGTCGACGGCGGTACTGCTCACCGGTGTTGATCTTCTCGATCTGGGACCGCGCCGGTTGCGTGATGTGTCAGCGCCGGTGGGGGTGTTCCAGGTCCGAGCACCCGAACTGCGCACGGACTTTCCGCCGTTGCGTGGAGTCGACTCGAATCCCGGAAATTTGCGTCCGGCGATCACCAGCTTGATAGGCCGCGATGCCGAGGTCTCCAATCTTCAAGCGGCCCTGCGCTCGCATCGGTTGGTGACGTTGACCGGGGTGGGCGGAGTCGGCAAGACCCGCTTGGCGACCGAAGTCGCGACGCAGTTAGCCGACGAATTTGTCGACGGTGTCTGGTTTTTCGAGTTGGCCGCGGTCACTGATCCTGCGGCGGTACCGGATGCGGTGGCGGCGGTGTTGGGCATCACTCAACAACCTGGCAAGAGCGTCAGCGAGTCGGTGGCTTCGGCTTTGGAGGGCCGGTCGCGGCTGTTGGTGTTCGACAACTGTGAGCACGTCGTTGACAGCGTCGCCGATCTGGTCGCAGCGATCCTCGCGGCGTCGGCCACCGTGAAGGTTCTGGCCACCAGTCGTGAGGGAATCGGCGTCGCTGACGAACAGTTGTGGCGGGTGCCTTCACTCGACGTTGGTGCGGCTGTGCAGTTGTTCGTCGAACGCGCCCAAAGCATGGTTTCGGACACGTTGGCCGATGAGGCGACCGCGGTGGAGGATGTGTGTCGTCGCCTCGACGGGATCCCGTTGGCGATCGAGTTGGCGGCCTCGCGGATGGCGTCGATGACGGCGGCAGAGGTGCGTGATCGCCTTGATGACCGATTCAAATTGCTGGTGGGGTCACGACGCGGATTGGAGCGCCACCAGACCCTGCGCCACGCGGTGGCGTGGTCTTACGACCTGCTCGATGACGCCGAAAAGTCTTTGTTGGCAAGCTGTTCGGTGTTCGCAGGCGGATTCGACCTTCAAAGTGCTTGCGCCGTTGTGGGATCCGACGACATCGACGAGTACGCTATCCTTGATCTGCTGGATGCTCTGGTGCGTAAGTCGTTGCTCGTGGCCGACCGGTCAGCCGGGCGGACCCGGTTTTCGATGCTGGAGACGATCCGCCAGTTCGCCGAGGAGCAACTCGTCGCCAGCGGCGAGGCCACCGGGGTCCGGACCACCCACGCCCGCTACTTCGCCGGGCGGGAAACCGACATCCTGGCCCTGTGGGACAGCCCCCGACAACGCGACGCCTACACGTGGTTCACCACCGAATTTGCCAACCTGCGCACCGCCTTCCGGTGGGCCGCTGATCACGGTGACCTCGACACCGCCGCCGCCATCGCCACCTATGCGGGGCTTCTCGGCTATCTGATCGAGAACAACGAGCCGATAGCCTGGGCCGAAGAACTCATCGAACCCGTCCGCGCCGTTGACCACCCCCGCCTGGCCGCGCTGTACGTGATGGCGTCGCAGTGCTTCATGGCCGGAAGGATCGAGGCCGCGGTCGGTTACAGCAAGGCAGGCCAGACGGTTCTCTGCAATGGCCGCGGCGAGATGCCATTCGGCCTCGAGGGCTGGGTTGGCGGTGCATACGTGTACATCGGCCAGCCCGAACGGTGTGTTGAGTGGTATCGCGCCCAACTCGCGCGCGGTCGCGACACTCACACACTCACCAGGGCAGCCCTGGTCATCGCGCTGAAGCTCGCGGGTTCCGAGGACGAGGCGATGGCTGCCACGAAGGGTCTGATCGACGCCGCCGAGGCCACCCACAACCCGTGGGCGCTCTCGCTGGCGCTGTGGGCCTACGGCACCGCTTTCCTCGACGCCGATCCCGACCGTGCGCGGGAGGCCATGCTTCGGGGCGTGGTGATCACTCAGGACAGCGGTAACCGCACGATCGAGACCTACCTGGCGTCCCGTCTGGCCCGACTTGAAGCCCAACACGGCGATCCGCTGGCCGCGCTCGATTACTTCCTTGTGTCAATCCGCCACCTGCATGACTCCGGCAACAGCACCACGATCCGTGCCGTCCTGGCTGCCCTCGCCGCCCTTTTCAACCGGCTCGGGCACTACGAAGTCGCCGCGACCATGAGCGGATTCGCCGACATGCCCTACTCGCGGTCAGTCGTGCCGGAGATCAGCACCGGGATAATCCACCTGCGCAAAGTTCTCGGCGACGAAACCTACGAATCCTTAGCTCGCAGAGGCGAACAGATGACCACCGCCGCGATGGTTACCTACGCACTCGACCAAATCGACCAGGCCCGAGCAGAACTGAACATCGTCTCGGAATAGACGACATTCGAGAGTCTCAAAACTTCGTGTCGGAGATGGCACGGCGATATGGCGGACATCGTTGACCAGCAGTGAAACGATACTGAGGTGGACCCCAGCGGGGATGGTGGCGGCGGACTGACGACGGCGGGACTGCCGTGTGGGGCGTGCGGCACAGAACTGCCCCCGAACTCCAAGTTCTGCAACGAATGCGGCGCACCCGTCACCTCGGCTACCCGATCGGCGGAGTACAAGCAGGTCACCGTGTTGTTCGCCGACGTCGTGCGTTCGATGGACATTGCGGCGGAGGTCGGTGCGGAGCGGCTGCGCGAGATCATGGCCGATCTGGTCAACCGTGCGGCAGTGGTGGTTCAGCGGTACGGCGGCACAGTCGCCAGTTTCACCGGCGACGGCGTCATGGCGGTGTTCGGCGCGCCAGTCTCGCTTGAGGACCACGCGGTGCGTGCCTGTCTGGCGGCCCTGGGTGTTCAGGACGAAGCGAAGCGGCTCGCCGTGGAGGTCGAAGACCGCGACGGCGTAGGACTGCGGCTACGCGTGGGCTTGAACTCGGGTCAGGTGATCGCTGGTGAGATCGGTTCGGGGTCGCTGGGGTACGCCGCGATCGGCGAGCAGGTCGGGTTTGCTCAGCGGATGGAGTCGGTCGCCCCGCCGGGCGGGGTGATGCTCAGCGCGTCCACCGCACGGCTCGTTGATGGCCTAGCGGCTCTGGGTGAGCGCGAGTTGGTTCGGATCAAGGGGGCCGACGAGCCGGTGGCCGCCCGCCGCCTGTTGGGCATGGGCGAACGGCATCACGCTGTCAGGCGTGCTGAGTCGACTCTGGTCGGTCGGCGGTGGGAGATGTCCGCCGTTGAGGGCTTGTTGGACCGTGCAATCGAGGGCCACGGCGGTGTCGTCGGCGTGATGGGGTCGCCGGGCATCGGCAAAAGCCGTGTGGTGCGAGAGTGCGCCGCATTGGCAGCTGCCCGTGGTGTCGAGGTGTTCACCGCCTTCTGCGAGTCACACACCAGTCAGGTCCCCTTCCATGCCGTGGCACGGCTGCTTCGCGCCGCCACCGGCGTGGAGGGTCTCGACGCACAGGCCGCCCGCGACCGAGTGCGCGCCCAGGTTCCTGAGGCAGACCCCCAGGATGTGGCGTTGTTTGATGACCTGGTGGGCATCGCCGACCCGAATGCTCCGTTACCAGCAATTGATCCCGATGCGCGTCGGCGGCGGTTGACCGCCCTGGTGAACGCCGCGTCGTTGGCCCGCGAAACCCCGGCGGTGTATGTCGTGGAGGACGCCCATTGGATCGATGAGGTCAGCGAGTCGATGCTGGCCGAGTTCCTCACCGTAATCCCGCAGACGCCCTCGCTGGTGCTGGTCAGCTACCGCCCCGAGTACGAGGGAGCGCTGACGCGGGTGCACGGCACACAGACGATAGGCCTTGAACCGCTCGGTGATTCGGAGACGGCAGCACTGGTTTCGGAGCTGCTCGGGCCGGACCCATCCATCAGCAGGATAGGCCAGACGATTGCCGAGCGGGCCGCCGGTAATCCGTTCTTCGCCGAGGAGATGGTGCGCGAACTGGCCGAGCGTGGTGTGCTGCGCGGAAACCGCAGCGCCTATGTTTCGACGGTCGGGGCTGCCGAGGTCAGCGTGCCCGCCACCGTGCAGGCGACTATTGCCGCCCGCATCGACCGCCTCGACCCGGCAGCCAAGCGCACGCTGAGCGCAGCCGCTGTCATCGGATCGCGGTTCAGCCTCGACTTGCTGGAAACGCTGGGGATTGATCCTCTTCTAGAGGATCTTCTGGGGGCCGAGCTGATCGATCAGGTGAGGTTCACCCGAGGACTGGAGTATGTGTTCCACCATCCGCTGATTCGCACGGTCGCCTACGAATCACAACTCAAGTCGGATCGCGCCGAGCTGCACCGGCGGCTGGCCGCCGCGATCGAACAACACGATCCCGGCTCGGCCGACCAGAATGCGGCATTGATCGCCGAACATCTCGAAGCCGCTGGTGATTTGCCCGCTGCCTACGGCTGGCACATGCGCGCCGCAACCTGGGCGACCAACCGCGACATCGCCGCAGCATGGCTGAGTTGGGAGCGCGCCCAAATGATCGCCGACGCATTACCCGCCGATGACCCCAACGAGGCAGCGATGCGCATCACCCCGCGCACCATGTTGTGCGCGAACGCCTGGCGAGTCCATGAACATGTAGCCGGTGCCCAGTTCGAGGAATTGCGGGAGTTGTGCACCGCCGCCGGGGACAAGGCGTCACTGGCCATCGGGATGGCGGGGCTGGTGGTGGATCACCTGTTTCAGGACCGCATCCGCGAGGCGTCGCAGCTGGCATCCGAACACATGGCCCTCCTCGACTCGGTCGGCGATCCGACCTACACGGTGGGGCTGTCCACCTCGGCGATCTACGCCAAGGGTGAAACCGTCGAGATGTGTGAGGTGCTGCACTGGTCACAGCGGGTCATCGACCTGGCCGACGGTGACCCGTCTAAAGGCAACAACTTCATTTACGGGTCCCCGTTAGCAGTCGCCCTTATGCAGCGGGCCGTTGCCCGTTGGTGCCTGGGTCTTCCCGGATGGCGCGACGACGTTCGGCACGGCCTGGCCATGGCCCGCAGCACCGACCCCCTGACCTACGCCACGGTCGTCGGCTGGGTCCACTTCCTAGGGATATCCTGTGGCGTGCTGAGTCCTGACGATCGCGCGGTGCGCGAGATCGAGGATGCGTTACGGATCACGGAACGATCCAGTGATGACCTCGCGTTGGCCTGGTCCCGGTTGGCGCTGGGCGTTGCGCTGGTGCACCGTCACACGGATGCGGAGCGTGACCGTGGACAGACGCTCCTGGCCGAGGTCGGCGACGAGTTCCTGCGCAGCGGATACCTGCTGTGCGATTTGCCATTCGTCGAGGTGTACGCGGCGCGTGAGCGGGCTCGGCATGGAGATCGCGATGACGCCATACCGCTCATGCGCACCGCCGCCGACCACCTGTTCCGCGAGCGACAGCTGCTTATGTGGGGCATTCCAGCGACCGGTGTTCTGGTGGAGACACTGCTCGATCGCAGCGCCGACGGTGACGTGGCCGAAGCCGAGGCCGCGATCGAGCGGTTAGCCGCCGCGCCAGCCGATGAGGGTCTGGCTATGCGGGAGATCTGGCTGCTGCGATCACGCGCTCTGCTGGCGGGGGCTCGCGGCGATGACGCGGCTTACGCGCACTTCCGGGATCGCTACCGCGACATGGCGAGATCGCTTGGCTTTGAAGGGCATATCGCGTGGGCCGAGGAAATGCCGTGACGCCGGGCATCCAGGGAGGGCCGCCCACGTTGTCTTGAAACAGACCACATTCGAGACGTCACCAACCGGCCACCCAGCGGATAGGATCCGCCAGGTCGTAGCGTCTCAAAAAGCCGTCGCAGAAGAAGCCGTCTCAATATTGCGACACAGCGCCGATGCGACATGCGTTTCGAATTGGATGCACCAATGACTTCGGAGCCCCTACCCGACACTGGCCGCATTGCCACGAGACGTTCGAGGCTGTGGTCGCTGGGGCGACCGATCCCGATATCGAGGGCGTAGAGGTGTTGCGGCGACCCGCGCTCACCGTGTCGCGGGTCGAGATGCTGGAGGCTGGAGGGGGCACGATGACATCATCGGCAACAAGTTCACGTGGTGGTTCGTGGACCACTGTGCAGAGCGCATGACCGCTGTCGACGCCTGGAACAGCGCCGAGTGGCAGGCGTTCTTGAACGCCAAGTCGACGACCTGAGGAGGCCCCAACTGACCACCAGGCTGCTGATCGTCCACCACACCCCGAGCCCGCACTGCCAGGAGATGTTCGAGGCCGTGGTGTCGGGCGCTACCGACCCCGAGATCGAGGGCGTCGAGGTCGTGCGGCGACCGGCGCTGACGGTATCGGCGACCGACATGCTCGAGGCCGACGGATACGTGCTGGGCACCCCCGCCAACCTCGGCTACATGAGCGGCGCGATGAAGCATGCGTTCGACATCTGCTACTACCCCTGCCTGGACACGACGCGCGGGCGACCGTTCGGCCTCTACCTGCACGGCAACGAGGGCACCGAAGGGGCCGAACGGGGAATCGACTCCATCACGACCGGGCTCGGCTGGACCAAGGCCGCCGACACCGTCGTGGTGTCGGGCAAGCCGAGCAAGGACGACCTGGAGGCGTGCTGGAATCTCGGCGCCACGGTCGCAGCTCAGCTGATGGAATGATCCGATGGCTGAATCCGTGTCAGTCCATGTTGAGCGGGCGTCGAGTGCTACGCCTGCAGCTGTGTACGACGTCCTGATGGATGTCGACCGGTGGGCGGAGTGGATGCCGACCGTATCCGCTGCGTCATGGGAGGAGCGTGGAGCACCCGATACCGGCCTCGGCGGCATCCGGCGGGTGCGCAATGGGCCAAGCGTCACCCGCGACCGGATCGTCGGCGGAACGCGGCCGACCCATCATGCCTACGCCGCATCGACTCCGCGCTGGATGCTGATCAAGGACTACCGGGGCGACGTGCGCATCGAAGAAAGCGAAAAGGGATCATCGATCATCTGGACGGTGACGTGCACGCCGCGTGTCCCCGGCCTCACCAAACTGTTCAAAGCGCAGCTGCAATCGGTGTACACCCGAATAGCGGCGGCACTGGCTGAGCAGGCGGAGCGCCGATAACGACACCGCGGGTCGGTCAACCCGGTAGAAAGTGGGCTATGCCAGGTTTCGCCGAACTCGCTTTGGGTGCAGCGCCGATCGCGGGCGGTGCGCTGTTGGGCGCCGCTGCAGGAAGCTTCAAGGGACCCGACATGCGCGCCATGATCGCCAAGGACATGGACCTGCTGGAGCGGATTCCGGATGATCAGCCCGAGCTGAAAGCCCGGCTGAAGGCCAGCATCGACGACCGGATCACCGACCTGGTCGCGGCAACGGAGAAGAGTCGGGCCCTGCGTGAAGCCGCAGTAGCATACGGCGGCAATTGGCGTGACATCGTCGTGTTCATCTGCGCGATTCTCTTCACCATCATCTGGTGGAACGTGAACCACAGCCGCAGCAACTGGCTGATCATGTTCATCGCGATGATCATTCTGTCGGTGCTCGCCGCCATCTATGCGGGCCGCGGTATAGCGCGCGCAATTGCCAACTACCTGCACAGGAACGACCGCGGCGGGGAACCGCCGAAGACTCAGTAGTGGTAGGTGTCCGTCGGGGCCGGGATGTGCGCCGGGTCGTCGACGTCGTCGAACTCCGATGTCTCGATGCCATAGGAACGGGCCAGATCGAGAATCTTGTTCGCGCGGGCGATGCGTGGCAGGTCTGAGCCGTTGCGGATCTCGCCGCCGTCACGCTCGAACTCGACGAAAAACTCTTTGGCCCAGTTGATTTCGTCCAAGGACGGGGAAAGTCCCTCGTTCACGGTTGCGCACTGATCCGGCGTCAGGCAGATCTTGCCGGTCATGCCGAACTCGGCGGAAACCGCGGTCGCCTCGCTCAGCTTCAAGGCGCTCGACCCGACGGTGGGGCCGTCGATTGCGCCGGGCAGATGTGCGGCCTTCGCCGCGATCGTGAAGCGCGAGCGCGCGTAGGCCAGAGTGGTCGGGTTGTCGCCGAAGCCGGTGTCCCGGCGGAAGTCACCGATACCGAAGGCGAGCCGGAATGTGCCCTTCGCCGCCGCGATCTCGGTGATCCGCTCGAGGCCGCGGGCCGTCTCGACGAGTGCCACGATCGGGACGTTGGGAAGTCGCTTAGCCGTCTCGGTGACGTGGTCGACGGATTCGACCATCGCCAGCATCACGCCGCCGATCGACGTGCCCGACAGCATGTCGAGGTCGTCCTGCCACCATTGTGTGCCGAAGCCGTTGACGCGGACCCAGTCGCCGTTGTCCTCGCCGAGCCACTTGATCACGTTGCCGCGGGCCGCGGCCTTGTCCTTGGGGGCGACCGCATCCTCGATGTCGAGTACCACGATGTCGGCGCGGGACTTGACGGCTGGCGCGAACCTCTCAAACTGCGCGCCGTTGACCAGCAGCCAACTCCTGGCGAGCACGGGATTTATCCGCGAGCCGACGTCGGCGTCGTCATGGGTGGTGCTGACCTCGTTGTCCACCCGAACATCGTCGCGCACCGCGGCCATCAGGCCAACAGCGGGTCCTGTCCAGGTCAGGCCAGCGAGGCGCCGAACAGCCTCTCCAGCGCGGCCCAGTGCCGGTCGGCGGCCGCCTTGTCGTAGGGCGGGTTGTCCGGGACTGCGAACCCGTGCCCGGCCGGGTAGAACTCGACCATGTGCTCGACACCGGCAGCGGTCAGCGCCTTGTCCAGGGTCTCGGCATGCTCGGCGGTGAAGCCGCCGTCGTTCTCCGCACCCGCGATGTAGACCGTCGCCTTCATCTTGTCGGCGAGCAGATGCGGGCTGTTCGGGTCGTCGGTGACCAGGCCGCCGCCGTGGAAGGAGCCGGCCGCGGCGACACGGTCGGGCTGGCGCCCCGCCACGATCACGGAGGTGCGGCCGCCCATGCAGTAACCGAAGACCCCGAATCGCGACCCCGTGACCTCGGGCCGAGATTCGAGGAAGTCGAAGAATGCGCCTGCGTCGCTGGCGATCATGTCCGGCGTCACCGATCCGACCATCGACATCAGCCGGGTCCGTTGCTCGGGGTCGGCGAACACGGTCCGCATGTCGAACGGCTCCCAGTCGCCGTGCCGGTAATAGACGTCGGGCAGCAACACCGCGTAGCCGTGGTCGGCGAGCTGCTGGGCCATTGCGTGCATGGTGTCGCGGACCCCGCCCGCGTCGACATACATGACCACTCCCGGCCACGGGCCGGAGCCCTCCGGGGTGTGCAGGGTGACGGGGCAGGTGCCGTCTGGCGTGGTGACGGAGGCGGAAACACTCGGCATGCTTCCGTTCTACGCCACCGGTCTGGACGTAAGCTGTTCGGCGTGCCGATCGCCACACCCTACGAGGATCTGCTGCGTGTGGTGCTCGACCGCGGCACGCCCAAATCGGACCGCACCGGCACCGGCACCCGCAGCCTGTTCGGCCATCAACTGCGCTACGACCTTTCGGTCGGCTTCCCGCTCATCACCACCAAGAAGGTGCATCTGAAGTCGGTGGTCTATGAGCTTCTGTGGTTCCTGCGCGGCGACTCGAATGTGCGCTGGCTGCAGGACCATGGCGTCACCATCTGGGACGAATGGGCCAGTGAGACAGGCGATCTCGGCCCTGTCTACGGCGTGCAGTGGCGGTCGTGGCCGACGCCGTCGGGCGAGCACATCGACCAGATCAGCGCCGCGCTGGAGCTGCTGAAGTCCGACCCCGACTCGCGGCGCAACATCGTCTCGGCGTGGAACGTCGGCGAGATCCCGCAGATGGCGCTGCCGCCGTGCCACGCGTTCTTCCAGTTCTATGTCGCCGACGGGCGGCTGAGCTGCCAGCTGTACCAGCGCAGCGCCGACCTCTTCCTCGGCGTTCCGTTCAACATCGCCAGCTACGCGCTGCTCACCCACATGATGGCGGCGCAGGCGGGCCTGGATGTCGGCGAGTTCGTCTGGACCGGCGGCGACTGCCACATCTACGACAACCACGTCGAGCAGGTCACCGAGCAGCTGAGCCGCGAGCCCCGGCCGTATCCGGAACTCGTTCTGGCGCCGCGAGATTCGATCTTCGACTACACCTACGACGACGTCGTCATCAAGAACTACGACCCACACCCGGCGATCAAGGCACCCGTAGCGGTATGACGGTGGGCCTGATCTGGGCCCAGTCGCCCTCCGGTGTGATCGGCCGTGCCGGCGGCATTCCGTGGCGGCTGCCCGAGGACCAGGCCCGCTTCAAGGACCTGACGCTCGGCCACACCGTGGTGATGGGCCGGTTGACGTGGGAGTCGCTGCCCGCGAAGGTTCGGCCGCTGCCCGGCCGCAGAAATGTCGTAGTGACCCGGCAAGCTGGCTACATGGCCGAGGGAGCGACGGTGGTGGGCAGCCTCGACGAGGCGCTCACCGATGACGAGACATGGGTGATCGGCGGCGGCGAGATCTACGCGCTGGCGCTTCCGGTCGCCACCAGGTGCGAGGTCACCGAAGTGGACGTCGACCTGCCGCGCGAGGACGACGACGTCGTCGCGCCGGTGCTCGACGAGGCGTGGGTCGGCGTCGAGGGCGACTGGATGGTCAGCACATCGGGGCTGCGGTACCGGTTCTTCAGCTATCAGCGGGCATGAAGCTCTCCGCTGCGCAGGCTCGCCGGGTCGCGGTCGCCGCGCAGGGCTTCCATGAGCCCGCGCCGCGCGGGCCGGTGAACCGCGCGCATCTGCGTCGGCTGATCTCGCGGATTCAGGTGCTGCAGTTGGATTCGGTGTCGGTGGCGGTGCGGGCGCACTATGCGCCGGTGTTCAGCAGGCTCGGCCCGTACGAGCGCGATGTGGTGGACCGCGCCGCGTGGAGCCACAGCGCGCGCTCGCCGAGACTGCTCGTCGAGTACTGGGCACACGAGGCCGCACTGATGGCCGTCGACGACTGGCCGCTGCTGCGTTGGCGGATGCGGGAGTACACGGGCGGCCGGTGGGGCAAGGAGATCGTCAAAAAGAACGCTCGGCTGGTCGACGATGTCGTCGCCGCGGTCGCGGAAATCGGGCCGTCGACCGCAGGTCAGATCGAGGCGCACCTCGGGGCGGATCAGCGCGGCAGGAAGGGTCCGTGGTGGGACCGCAGCGACACCAAGTGGGTGACGGAGGCGTTGTTCGCCGCCGGGGTGCTGACTACGGAGACGCGAGTGGGATTCGCGCGTCACTACGACTTGGTGGAGAACGTGCTGCCGCCGGAGGTGCTCGCGCGGGAGGTCGACGACGACGAAGCCATTCGCGAACTCACGTTGCGGGCGGCTTCGGCACTGGGTGTCGGGACGGAAACCGATATTCGCGACTACTTCCGGCTGGGGGCGGGTCAGATCAAGCCGGCGTTGGCCAAGCTCGTGGCGGATGGCGAACTCGAAGCCGTTGAGGTGGACGGGTGGAAGGCTCCGGCGTACTTGCGCGCTGGCCAGATCGTGCCGCGTTTCGAGCGTGGGACGGCGCTGCTGTGCCCGTTCGATCCGCTGATCTGGTTCCGTCCGCGGGCGGAGCGGTTGTTTGACTTCCATTACCGCATCGAGATTTACACGCCCGCGCCCAAACGCCAATTCGGTTACTACGTATGGCCGTTTCTGCTTGACGGGCAATTGGTCGGTCGCGTTGACTTGAAGGCCGAGCGTACGTCTGACGCGCTAAACGCTGTCGGAGCGTTCACGGAACCTGGGCAGGACGCGGGACGGGTGGCGGCGGCGCTGGCGGGGGAGTTGCGGTCGATGGCGTCATGGCTCGGGCTGAGCGACGTCACGGTCGGCAAGCGAGGCGATCTCGTCGATGCACTGCGCGCTGCGCTCGGGTGAGGCGTTGTGAGTGTGCGGATTTTTCCGCCTCACCCGCGTGTCGCGAACGAAATCGCACAGTCGAACAGAGCAGGTCACTCCTGCACTAATTTTGCGGACTCTGCGTCGTCGGACGAGTCCTCCCGCTTCTCGCTGAAGTCCGGCGGTCCGCGGCCGGTGACTCTGTTGATGATGAACACCACCGCGCCGACGGCAAGCCACACAATCCCGCCATGGCAATCATGGATGCCGCGCACACCGACGTTCTCAAGCAGGTGTTGCTCGACGTGAAGGCGACGGTGAGTATCGGACTTCGAGCTCATCACCACCGCGATGCAACGCGCAGGGGTGCTCACCGACGATCAGGTCAGTTGAACGGAATGTCGTTGTCGGCCTTGGATCGCTGATACTGCTCCGACAGCGCCGCATACACGTCGCGGATCCGCTTGTCCTGCTCGCGCAGTCTGGTGCGCAGCGGCTCCGGCTCGGTCTCGACCAGTGCGGCAATCGAGTACGCGGTCCAGAACGCGTTGCTTCGCCGGTAGGCACCGTCCTCGACGCCGAAGACCTCGTTCAGGATCTTCAGGTCGTGCGGGATGCCGAACGCATCGCGGGAATCCTCGTAGGTGAAGAAGTAGTAGAAGTTGTCGAACCCGGACCAGGTGATCGCCGACAGGCACAACGGGCAGGGTTCGTGGGTGGACAGGAACACCAGGTCGCGGGTCGACGGCCGCCCGGCCATCTCATAGAACTGGTTCAGTGTGCTGATCTCGCCGTGCAACAGCGGATTGTCGGTCTCGCTGTTCGTCCCGGCGATGACGACCGAGAAATCGGACTTACGCAACAGGGCGGCGCCGAACACCTTGTTCCCGGCCGCGACACCACGCTCTGTCATCGGCAGGATGTCGCGCTCCATCACGTCGAGAAGGCGGACCGCGACGGAGTTTTCTCCCATCGCGCCAGGGTAGCTTCGCGAATCCGCCAACCCGGTGTGCAACGTCGCAAAGCTTCCGTAGAGGCGGCCGCGTTAGGGTGAGCCGTGGCCGAGACCGCGCCGCTGCGCGTCCAGTTGATAGCCAAGACCGAGTTCTTGGCGCCCTCCGACGTGCCATGGAGCACCGACGCGGAGGGCGGCCCCGCGCTTGTGGAGTTCGCTGGGCGGGCCTGCTACCAGAGCTGGTCCAAGCCCAACCCCCGCACCGCTACCAACGCCGGTTACCTGCGGCACATCATCGACGTCGGACACTTCTCGGTGCTCGAGCACGCGACGGTGTCCTTCTACATCACCGGCATCTCGCGGTCGTGCACCCACGAGCTGATCCGGCACCGCCACTTCTCGTACTCGCAGCTGTCCCAGCGCTACGTCCCCGAGCACGACTCCCAGGTGGTTCTTCCTCCCGGTATGGAGGATGACCAGGAACTGCGTGAGATGTTCATCGCTGCCGCCGACGCCAGCCGCGCAACCTACTCCGAACTGCTGGCCAGGCTCGAAGCCAAATTCGCCGACCAGCCCAACGCCGCCATCCGCCGCAAACAGGCCCGGCAGGCCGCGCGTGCGGTGCTGCCCAACGCGACCGAGACCCGCATCGTCGTCACCGGCAATTACCGGGCCTGGCGGCACTTCATCGCGATGCGGGCCAGCGAACAGGCCGACGTGGAAATCCGCAGGTTGGCCATCGCGTGCCTGCGTCAGCTCGTCGACGTCGCTCCGCAGGCCTTCGCCGACTTCGAGATCGCAACGCTGGCGGACGGCACCGAGGTGGCAACGTCCCCGTTGGCGACGGAAGCCTGAACCCAACCGGGTAATCTTGGTGGCCGTGAGCACCAGCGGATTCGACGTGCAGGCCCGGTTGGGCACCGTGCTGACCGCGATGGTGACGCCGTTCAAGCCAGACGGCTCGCTCGACACCGCCGCCGCGGCGCGCCTGGCCACCCACCTGGTGGACGCCGGCTGCGACGGCTTGGTGCTTTCGGGCACCACCGGTGAATCGCCGACGACGAGCGACGAGGAAAAGATTGCGCTGCTGCGCGCGGTGCTCGACGCCGTCGGCGACCGCGCCAGGATCGTCGCAGGCGCCGGTACCTACGACACCGCGCACAGCGTGCATCTGGCCAAGGCGTGCGAGGCGGAGGGGGCACACGGACTTCTCGTCGTCACCCCGTACTACTCGCGGCCGTCTCAGGCCGGGCTCGCGGCGCACTTCACGGCGATCGCCGATGCCGTGTCGGTGCCGATCTTGCTCTACGACATTCCGATTCGGTCGGGCATCCCGATCGAATGGGACACCATCCGCGCGTTGGCCGAACACCCGAACATCGTCGGAATCAAGGACGCCAAGGGCGATCTCAACGGCGGCGGTCGGATCATCGCCGAGACCGGCCTTGCGTACTACTCGGGTGACGACGCCCTGAACCTGCCCTGGCTGGCGATGGGCGCGGTCGGGTTCGTCAGCGTCTGGGGACATGTCGCGGCGAGCCAGCTCCGAGAAATGCTGTCGGCGTTCAACTCTGGCGACGTCGCGACAGCGCGCAAGATCAACGTGACGCTCGCGCCACTGGCCGACGCCCAGTCCCGCCTCGGCGGTGTGACGATGTCGAAGGAAGGGCTGCGGCTGCAGGGCATCGATGTCGGCGAGCCGCGACTGCCGCAGGTGCCCGCTACGCCGGACCAGATCGAGGCGCTGGCCGCTGACATGCGGGCTGCCGCGGTACTTCGGTAGTGGACGCCGACCTCAGACCGCCGGGACCGCTGGTCCCGGGAGGATTGCGGGTCACCGCGCTTGGCGGCATCAGCGAGATCGGCCGCAACATGACGGTTTTCGAGCATCTCGGCCGGCTGCTGATCGTCGACTGCGGAGTGCTCTTCCCGGGGCACGACGAGCCCGGCGTCGATCTGATCCTGCCCGACCTGCGTCTCGTCGAAGATCGGCTCGACGACGTCGAAGCGCTGGTGCTGACCCACGCCCACGAAGACCACATCGGGGCCATCCCGTTCCTGCTCAAGCTGCGGCCGGACATCCCGCTCGTCGGCTCGAAGTTCACGCTGGCGCTCGTTGCGGAGAAGTGCCGCGAACACCGGATCAAACCGGTCTTCGTCGAAGTCGCGGAGGGACAGCGCTCGACGCACGGCGTATTCGAGTGCGAGTACTTCCACGTGAACCACTCGATTCCCGGCTGCCTGGCGATCGCGATACATACCGGTGCGGGCACAGTGCTGCACACCGGCGACATCAAGCTCGACCAGCTGCCGCCCGACGACCGGCCCACCGACCTGCCGGGGATGTCGCGGCTCGGCGATGCCGGGGTGGACCTGTTCCTCTGCGACTCAACGAATTCGGAGATCCCTGGCGTCGGACCGTCGGAAAGCGAAGTCGGCCCGGCCCTGCACCGGCTGATCCGTGGCGCCGAAGGCCGCGTCATCGTCGCGTGCTTCGCCTCGAATGTGGACAGGGTGCAGCAGATCATCGATGCGGCGGTGGCCCTTGGCAGGCGAGTGTCGTTCGTCGGCCGGTCCATGGTCCGCAACATGGGTATCGCCCGCGAACTGGGTTATCTGCATGTCGACGATGACGACCTGATGGACATCGGCGCGGCCGAGATGATGGCGCCGGGACGGGTCGTGTTGATCACCACCGGAACCCAGGGCGAGCCGATGTCGGCGCTGTCGCGGATGTCCCGCGGCGAGCATCGAAGCATCACGCTGACTGCGGGTGACCTGATCATCCTGTCGTCGTCGCTGATCCCCGGCAACGAGGAAGCCGTCTACGGCGTGATCGATTCGCTGGCCAAGATCGGCGCCCGTGTGGTGACCAACGCCCAGGCACGCGTGCATGTTTCGGGACATGCCTACTCCGGCGAGCTGCTGTTCCTCTACAACGGGGTTCGGCCGCGCAACGTGATGCCCGTGCACGGAACATGGCGGATGCTGCGGGCCAATGCGGCGCTGGCCACGCGGTCCGGCGTGGACCCGGAAGGGATCGTGCTGGCGGAGAACGGCGTCAGCGTCGACCTGGTGGCGGGCAAGGCCAGCATCGCCGGTGGCGTACCGACCGGGAAGATGTTCGTCGACGGGTTGATCACCGGCGACGTCGGCGACGCCACCCTTGGCGAACGGCTCACGCTGTCTTCGGGTTTCGTGTCGGTGACCGTCGTCGTGCAGCGCGGCACGGGACGCGCGGCCGCACCCGCGCACCTGCATTCGCGCGGCTTCTCCGAAGATCCCAAGGCGCTCGAGCCAGTCGCCGTCAAGGTGGCCGAGGAGCTGGAGATCCTCGCCGCCGACAACATCACCGACGTCACCCGCATCGCCCAGGCGGTGCGCCGCATCGTGGGCAAGTGGGTGGGGGAGACCTACCGCCGTCAGCCGATGATCGTGCCGACGGTCATCGAGATCTAGCCGACCGGGCTTCGCTGTCAGGGCCCAGCCGTCAGGTTCTGCACGAAGATGCCGCCGGGAACGCGGGTCGTCGTCGGGCGGACCGGTTCGAGAACACCCGTCGGAATGCGGCCGGGCCCCTTCGTGACCGGGGCGTCGGCGGGCTCGGCGGGCGGCGCGACGCACTTCTTCGCAGCGGCATTCCAAATGCCGCCGGAGTTCTCGCAGCAGTAGCGGATGTGATCTTCTTGTGCGTTCGGCTTGTCCGGAAGCTGGTTCTCGCCCGAGTTGACGCATCGGTCGTACGCACCGATATCCCACTCGCCCGGTGTGTCAGGCAGTGCGGATGCCGCGGCGGGGAAGGTGAGTGCGATGCCGGCGGCGGCGAGGGCCACAGAACTCGCAGTGGTGATGAGGGTTTTCATTGTTCGTTCCTTTCGATCCGTTGTGGTTCGTTGGAACGAGTTTGGGCACTGCAGCTCAGCGGCATAACGGGTCAGCGGCCCCGCTTTGGTGCATGCGCGTGGGGGATGTGACCGGAGGTCGCCTAGGGGATTAGGGGACTAGTTTCGCCTCGCGGGCCATTACGCAGTGCCGTTAGGCCGCTTGGTTGTCGGGCGGTGTTGGTCCGCCGGCTCCATCGGCGTCATCATCTGCCCGGGGGTGGGACGGTTCGGGGTCGCTCGCGCTCATTGCCAAGGACCGGTGCGGTTGACGTGGGCTCACCGATGGGCCCACGGATGTCGTTGTCGGACTTCGATTCCGAGTCGTCGGGTGGGCGCAGTAGTCGCTCGGGTTGGTGGTAGTAGTTGACTCTGGTTTGGCCGGTGTCCAGGTGCGGGGGCGGGATCCATTCGACTTCGTGACGGTCGTTGATGCGGGTGGTCCAGCCGCCGTCGGGGCCGACCATGCGGTTGTCGCCGCCGCAGGCCAGGCCGAGTTCGTCGACGTTGGTGTCGCCGCCGTCGGCCCAGTCGCGGGCGGCGTGGTGGACTTGACTGCCGTAGGCGCCCACGGTGCAGCACGGTTTCGTGCATCCACCGTCGCGGGCGATGAGCATGATCCGCTGCGCGGGAGACGCGACGCGTTTGGTCCGGAAGAGGTCCAACGCCGAACCGGTGGCCTTGTCGAACACCGCCAGGTAGTGGTTGGCGTGGCCGGCGAGTCGGATCACGTCGGCGATGGGCATGATGGTGCCGCCGCCCGTCACGCCCACACCCGCGCGGGATTCGAGGTCTTGCAGGGTTGTGCGGATGATGATCGACACCGGTAGCCCGTTGAGGTGTCCGAGTTCCCCGCTCATCAGGGCGATGCGGCCGATGGCGATCGTGGCGTCGTGGCGGCGTTGGGCCAGGCTGCGGTGGTCGTTGTCGATTTGAGCTTGTGACGGTGTGCCCGCGGTGCAGGGGTGCTCGTCGTCGGGGTTGCACATGCCGGGGGCGGCGTACTTGGCGAAGATCGCCTCCCAGACGGCCGCCGCCTCGGGCGTGAGGTCCCCGGTCAGGGTCGTCATTGCGTCGGGGCGTTGCTTGCCGGTGGACACTCCGCGCTTGCGGGCGCGTTCGTCCTCGTCGGGTTCGGGGCCGTCCTGATCGAGCAGGAACAGGGTCCGATCGGCGGTGTCCTTGAGTTCCTTGGGGCCGACGCCGACGGCGGTGCGCACGAGGTCGACCTCGATCTGCGCGCGGGTGGGCGCGTCGACGAAGCCCGGCATCTTGCCCATGGCCTTGCAGATGACCTCGACGTGCTCGCCGTTGATCTGCCCGAGGGACTGCGCGGCGGCGGTCGCGGGCAGCAGCGGGGCCAGCGGTTCGCCGGTCAGCGCTCGGCGCGGCCCCAACAGTGCGGCCTCGGTCAGTCGCCGGTGGGCCTCGGTCGTCGAGATGCGCCACCGGATCGCGAGGGCGTCCTTCCAGGACTTGGCGCCCAGCTCCCTTGGCGTGGTCTCGGCCTGCAACCGGGCCAGCAGGCGGTGGGATTGGGTAGGCAGCTCGCAGGTCAGGGTTTCGAGGTCGTCGAGGGTGTCGACCAACTCGGTGCGCGAGAGCAGCTCGACGTCGCTGGCGGCCAGCGCGGCACGCAGCGCCGCCACCGCTTCCTGCACCGCCGTCCCGGACATGCTTCGAACATACATTCGACCACTGACAAGAAATCCTCGAATGTGACCACTGAAACTGAAGTGACACAACGGAATAGAGTTATTCCGATGGCCGTGGCGCCGCACCGAACCTGCGCCGATTCAGCAGGCGACTAGCGCTTCTCGCAGTACGCCGTCCACTCCAGATCGGAGGCGGCGAGGTCACGTCCAGCGGGCTCGAGGTAGTTCCGCACGTAGTAGTCGGGGCCGGCCTGCTCGACCACCCGCCAGTCGTATTCGCCGACGAACACCGCGACGTCATCGGGGTCGAGGCCGAACTTCCACACCTGCCGCCGTTGCCGGAAGCGCTTGTACAACGCCGCCGCGTCGTACATGTTCGACCCGTCGATGAAATCCTTGCGGACATAGGTGAACACCAGCCGACTCCCCGAAGGGGCGGCCTGCAAGCCGGCGAGCGTGGTCCGGACGGCATCCTCGGTCAGGTACTGGGTCACGCCTTCCCAGACGAAGAAAGTGCGAGCGTCGGTGCGGTAGCGGTGCTCGGACAACGTGCCGAACAGGTCGTCGCGCTCGAAATCCAACGGCACCAGGTGAACGGAGGCCGGAGTCGCCCCGATCGCGCGCTGCACGGCAGATTTCTTCCGCGCGATGTTGACAGCCAGGTCGACCTCGAAGACCGGAACGTCGGACCGCCGTGCGAGGCGCAGACCCCTGGTGTCCATGCCCGCGCCGAGTATCACAACGGCGTCGACGCCTGGAAGGGCTTCGTCGAGCTTGTCGTCGATGAAGCGCTTGCGGCATGAGATCAGAGCCCACGAACCGGGCACCAGCTTCTCGCCTGCCGATACCGTCAGGCGGCGCAGCAGCGGCCACCGCATCGCGTGCACGACCGCGCGCTGGCCTGCGGGCAGGATCGAGGCGGCGAGGTCATCGCCGACGATTCGGCGTTCAGGCGGCTCGTACTGCTCGATCGCCGCCTGCACCATCGGGCCGAAGGCGGTCTGGGCGGCGGGATTTCGCGCCATCAGCGCTTGTTGGCGTAGCCCGCGTCGACGGGCAACGTCACTCCCGTGATGTACCAGGCCTCGTCGGAAACCAGCCATGCCACCGCCGCGGCGATGTCCTCGGAATCGACGGCGTGCACCGGCAGTGCCATGCCGAAATCCACCGGTGCGTCGTTCTCCCGGGTGATTCGGTCCAGCCACTGCCTGGTGAACTCGTTGTTGATCATCGGCGTGTTCACCGCGGCGGGATGAATGGAGTTTACCCGGATGCGATGCGGCGCAAGGTGGTTGGCGTATGCCCGCATCAGCCCGACGACCCCGTGCTTGGCCGCCGTGTAACCGAGCGAACCGGCGTCGTCGCCGCCGATCCCCACCAGGCCCGCGGCCGAGCTCGTCAGCACGATCGCGCCGCCGTCGCCCTGCTCGACCATCGTCGGTATCGCGACGTCGACCGTGTGGTGCACACCGGTGAGGTTCACGTCGACCACGTCGCGCCAGCCGGCTTCGCCCGACTGCATCGGAGCGATGCCCGCGTTGGCGATGACGATGTCCAACCGCCCGAACTCGTCCAGCCCTGCCTGCAGCGCGGTGCTCAGCGCATCTCGATCGCGCACATCGGCTTCTCGAGCCACGATCCGCGCGCCGGTGTCCTCGACGAGCTTCACGGTCTGGGCGAGATCGTCGGGCGTGGCCATCGGGTAGGGCACCGAGGCGATCTGGTCGCAGATGTCGACCGCGATGATGTTGGCGCCGTCGGACGCCAACCGCACGGCCTCCGCACGCCCCTGACCCCGGGCGGCACCCGTGATGAATGCGACCTTGCCGTCGAGCGAAGGCATTATGAGCGCAACTGGCCCTTGGCCGGGTCGCCGGCCACGACGGGCTGCAGCATCTTGATGTCCGGTGCGCCGTCGAGGTGCTCGCCGACGGTGCCGAACAGAGTCCCGATCGCAGGCGCGGTGCTGTGCGCCTTCAGCGCATCGGCGTCGGCCCACTGTTCGACGAACACGAACGTCCCGTCGGCCTCATGCAGGGCATACAGCTCGCAGCCGGGCTCGTCGTGCACCGCCGCGATGGCCTCTTTGCATGCGTCGCGTACGGCGTCGACGGACTCGGGTTTGGCCTTCATGGTGGCGACGACGACAACGGGCATGGTCGATGTACTCCTCGATGAGTGGGAACCGGTCAAGTGATCACCCTACTCAGCGAATCTAACTAAATTTCGACACCTAACTGTGACCCGTGTGGCTGATGGTGAATTTGGGGCACCTGCGACTAGGCTTGAGGGCATGCCAAGTAAGACCGCTGCGCGCTCTGGTGCCCGTTCGAGCAGGTCAAAGGCCGGCTCGCGGTCAGGGTCACGCGCGGCCCGGCCCGCTCCGCGCCGCAAGCCCGCCAAGAAGCGCACCGCATCGCCCATCCCCGCGGCCGGGCTGGCGATCGGGCGGGGCGCCCGTGCGGGGTGGTTCATGCTGGCCAGGGGTGCCGGCTCGACGGCCCGATCGGTGGGCCGCGCCCGCGATATCGACGCAGGACACCGCCGCGACGGGATCGCGCTGGCCCTGCTCGGCGCCGCAGTGATCGTCATCGCGAGTTCGTGGTTCGATGCGGCCCGTCCGGTCGGCGGCTGGATCGACGGCTTCCTGCGCGTGCTGATCGGGTCGGCCGTACTCGTGTTGCCGGTGGCGCTCATCGCGATCGCGGTCGTGCTGATGCGGACCGAGACCGATCCCGACGCTCGGCCGCGGCTGATCCTCGGCGCGGCGATGATCGCGCTGCCCGCGCTCGGCCTGTGGCACCTGTGGGCAGGCTCGCCCGACAATCCGCCGGGACGTCAGAGCGCCGCCGGGTTCATCGGCTTCGCCATCGGGGGCCCGCTCTCGGAGGGGTTGACCCAGTGGATCGCCGCGCCGCTGTTGTTCATCGGTGCGCTGTTCGGCCTGCTGCTGATAACCGGCACCACGATCCGGGAGGTGCCCGACACGGTGCGCGCGATGTTCGGCACCCGGCTGCTGCTCGACGACGAACAGTTCTACGACGACGACGAGTTGGCGGAATACACCGACGCGCAGCCCGACGACTTCTCCGACGGCTACTACGACGATCCGGCGGCCTACAGCGACGACGAGGCCCAGGCGTGGCCCAGCGGCACGCCGATGGAGAACTACCCGCTCGACGACGAGGCGCCGACGGTGCCCGAGCCCACCCGCGCGGCGAAGCGCAAGAAGGCGGCCAAGCCGCAGAAGCCGGTGTCGGACCGCGTCGTGGATGGTCCGTACACGCTGCCGTCGCTGGATCTGCTGAAGAAGGGTGACCCGCCGAAGAGACGCAGTGCATCCAATGACCGCATGGCAGAGGCGATCTCCGAAGTGCTGCAGCAGTTCAAGGTCAACGCCGCGGTGACCGGCTGCACGCGGGGGCCGACCGTCACGCGGTACGAGGTCGAGCTGGGACCCGGCGTCAAGGTCGAGAAGATCACCCAGCTGCAGAAGAACATCGCGTACGCGGTTGCCACCGAGAGCGTGCGAATGCTGGCACCGATTCCCGGCAAGTCCGCCGTGGGCATCGAGGTGCCGAACACCGATCGCGAGATGGTGCGCCTCGCCGACGTATTGACCGATCCGTCGACCAGAAGCGACCACCACCCGCTGGTGATCGCGCTCGGTAAAGACATTGAGGGCGAGTACATCTCGTGGAACCTGGCGAAGATGCCGCACCTGCTGGTGGCGGGTTCGACCGGCTCGGGGAAGTCGAGCTTCGTCAACTCGATGCTGGTGTCGTTGCTGGCGCGCGCAACGCCGGAGGAGGTCAGGATGATCCTGATCGACCCGAAGATGGTGGAGCTCACGCCCTACGAGGGCATTCCGCACTTGATCACCCCGATCGTTACGCAGCCGAAGAAGGCCGCCGCCGCGCTGGCGTGGCTGGTCGAGGAGATGGAGCAGCGCTACCAGGACATGCAGGCGTCGCGGGTGCGGCATATCGACGACTTCAACGCCAAGGTGCGGTCGGGGGAGATCACCACGCCGCTCGGCAGCGAGCGCGTGTACCGCCCGTATCCGTATGTGGTGGCGATCGTCGACGAGCTGGCCGACCTGATGATGACGGCACCACGCGATGTCGAGGACGCGGTCGTCCGGATCACCCAGAAGGCGCGCGCGGCGGGCATTCACCTGGTGCTGGCGACCCAGCGGCCGTCGGTCGACGTGGTCACCGGGCTGATCAAGACCAACGTGCCGTCCCGGCTTGCGTTCGCGACGTCGTCGCTGACCGATAGCAGGGTCATCCTCGATCAGCAGGGCGCCGAGAAGCTGATCGGCATGGGCGACGGGTTGTTCATTCCGCAGGGGGCCAACAAGCCGATCCGGCTGCAGGGCGCCTACATCACCGACGACGAAATCCATGCGGTCGTCAGCGCCTGCAAGGACCAGGCTGAGCCCGAGTACACAGAGGGCGTCACCGCCGCCAAGACGAACAGCGAGCGCACCGACGTCGACCCGGACATCGGCGACGACATGGACGTCTTCCTGCAGGCCGTCGAGCTGGTGGTGTCGAGCCAGTTCGGCTCCACGTCGATGCTGCAGCGCAAGCTGCGGGTGGGCTTCGCCAAGGCGGGCCGGCTGATGGACCTGATGGAGACGCGCGGAATCGTCGGCCCCAGTGAGGGTTCCAAGGCGCGCGAGGTGATGGTGAAGCCCGACGAGCTGGCGGCGACGCTCGCGTCTATTCGAGGCATCACGTCCGGCGGCGACGACGACTAGTCTGATCTGGTGTTCACCGCGGGTGACAAGGTCGAGGCGCGGACGCTGAGCACCATCGCCGGCTCGCAGGTGAGCGTGCCGGCATCCGACCGGCTCGTCCACCTGCAGTTCCGGCGCTTCGCCGGATGCCCGATCTGCAACCTCCATCTGCAAGAGGTGGCGCGCCGCTGCGACGAGATCGAGGGCGCCGGTGTAACCGAAGTCATCCTTTTCCACTCGTCGGCAGATCGGCTTCGGGAGTTTGTGGCCAATGTGCCGTTCGCCATGGTTGCAGATCCAGAACGCAAGTTATACCGAGAGTTCGGTGTCGAGTCGTCGCTGCGCTCTCTGTTGTATGCGGATGCAGCACGCGCAGCAGTCCGTGGGATTCGGCGCTCCGCATCGTTGTCGGGCGCCTTGGCACCGACTGAAAACCACCTTGGCAAGCCGGCCGATTTCCTCATCGAACCGGACGGCACCATCCGTGCGTGCAAGTACGGCGTGCACGCCGACGACCAGTGGTCGGTCGACGAATTGCTCCGTCTCGCTGCTATTTGAGCATCAACAGCATTCGTGAGTTGCCGAGGATGTTCGGCTTGACATAGGACAGGTCGAGGAATTCCGCGACGCCGGTGTCGTACGACCGGCACATCTCCTCGTAGACCTCCGCTGTGACGGGCGTGCCCTCGATTTCGGCGAACCCGTGCCTGCTGAAGAACTCGGTCTCGAAGGTGAGCACGAAGATGCGCCCCAGATGCAGTTCGCGGGCCACGTCGAGCAGCCGGTCGACGATGAGGTGCCCGACACCCTGACCCTTGACCCGAGGATGCACGGCCACTGTGCGCACCTCCCCGAGGTCCGCCCACAGCACGTGCAGTGCCCCGCATCCGATGAGCTCGCCCGCGCGCTCGGCTACCCAGAACTCCTGAACCCCTTCGTACAGCGTGACCAGGTTCTTCTCCAGCAGGATGCGGCCCGAGTAGATGTCGACGAGCGCCTTGATTGCAGGCACATCCGACGTGGTGGCGCGGCGCACCACAAGCCCGTCGGCCGGCGAACCATGCCCATCCCTCACAGGTGCGAGGGTATCGGTTTGAGCAACGGATACGCTTTAGCGGTGTCGGGCCAACCTCACACCGATCCGGTGATACCCCAGGCGAAGGTCGCGAACGTCGCCAACGTCCTCACCGGGCTGCGGCTGGTGTTGGTCCCGGTGTTCCTGATCGCGTTGTTCGCCGGCGATGGCCACGAAACACCATGGCGGATAACCGCTTTCGTCATCTTCGCCGTCGCCGTGATCACCGACCGGTTCGACGGGGCACTGGCCCGCAGCTATGGGATCGAGACCGACTTCGGCAGATTGGCCGATCCGATCGCCGACAAGACCTTGATCGGCGCCGCCCTGATCGGCCTTTCGATGCTCGGCGAGCTGCCGTGGTGGGTGACCGTGGTGATCCTGGTTCGCGAAATCGGCGTCACGGGGCTGCGCTTCGCGGTGCTGCGGCACGGGGTCATCCCGGCCAGCCGCGGCGGCAAGCTGAAGACGCTCGTCCAGGCGGTGGCGATCGGGCTGTTCATCCTGCCGCTGTCCGGCCCGTGGCTGACCGGTGCCTGGGTGGTGATGGCGGCGGCGATCCTCCTGACCGTGCTCACCGGCGTCGACTACGTGGTCTCGGCGATCCGTGACTCCCGAGGACGAGTCGCAGGTCAGTGACACTTCTGGCGAGGAATTCGCGCCGGAGTCCGCCAACCGGGAACCATCACGGCCGTCCATGGCGTTCCTCTAGTACGACCCAGGTGAAGGAGAGCACGATGGGGACATTGCTGCGCGAGGTTATCGGCGACGTGTTGCGTCGTGCCCGCATTGACCAGGGCCGCACCCTGCGCGAGGTGTCCGATGCCGCGCGGGTCAGCCTCGGATATCTGTCCGAGGTCGAACGCGGCCGCAAAGAGGCGTCGAGCGAACTGCTCAGCGCGATCTGCGGCGCCTTGGCGGTCCCGCTGTCGCGCGTGCTGTCCGATGCAGGCGACGAGATGGCGCAGGAGGAACTCAAGGCGTTCGCCCGCGAGTCGGCCACAGCGACCAACATCGACGCCACCACCAAAGTGGTCATCCCGCATACCGTGTCCATGGCGGTCGCCTAGCTGTTCTGATCTGCGCGAAACCGATAAGTTGGCAGTAGGCACACTCCAAGCTGTTTTTGACAAGCTGTTTTTGACACGAAGGCGGAATGAACCCATGGCCAATCCGTTCTCCAAGGCGTGGCGCTACCTGATGGCGCTGTTCAGCTCCAAGGTCGACGAGTACGCCGATCCGAAGGTGCAGATCCAGCAGGCCATCGAGGATGCCCAGCGGCAGCACCAGGCGCTGACGCAGCAGGCCGCCCAGGTCATCGGCAACCAGCGCCAGCTGGAGATGCGGCTGAACCGTCAGCTCGCCGATATCGAGAAGCTGCAGGTCAACGTGCGCCAGGCGCTGACGCTCGCCGACCAGGCCACCTCGGCAGGCGACGCTGCCAAGGCCACCGAGTACACCAACGCCGCCGAGGCGTTCGCCGCCCAGCTGGTGACCTCGGAGCAGAGCGTCGAGGATCTCAAGGGCCTGCACGATCAGGCCTTGCAGGCCGCGGGCCAGGCCAAGAAGGCCGTCGAGCAGAACGCGATGATGCTGCAGCAGAAGATCGCCGAGCGCACCAAGCTGCTCAGCCAGCTCGAGCAGGCCAAGATGCAGGAACAGGTGAGCGCGTCGCTGCGGTCGATGAGTGAGATGGCCGCCCCCGGCAACACCCCCACCCTCGACGAGGTGCGGCAGAAGATCGAACGCCGATACGCCAATGCGATGGGATCCGCCGAGCTGGCGCAGAACTCCGTGCAGGGCCGCATGCTCGAGGTGCAGCAGGCCAGCGTGCAGATGGCCGGGCATTCGCGACTCGAGCAGATCCGCGCCTCGATGCGCGGCGATGCTCTGCCCTCTGGGGGCGCATCCGGTGCGCACGGTACGACCGCCCCGGCCACGCCTGCGTCGACGCCAGAGGTGACACCCGAAAAGCCGCTCGGCCAGTAGCCAACCCTTGGATCGACAGTGAAATCACGCTCGACAGCCAGTAGGCCGGAGGCCTGGCGGTCTCTGGTGCAGCGCGGAATCGACACCGCCGCCGAGATGTCCGATGTCCTTGCGGCAAAGCTCAGTTCGGCGGCCGATCCGCGGGCCAAGCAACTGCGCAAGCGCAGGTGGGCGCTGCGGCTGGGACTGTTCTTCGCGGTGTCCAGCCTGATCTGGGTGGGAGTGACGGTACTGCTCGCGACCTGGAGCACCCCGGCGTGGGCATTGTTCATCCCGGCGCCGATCGCGGTCGGTGCGGCCTTCCTCGCGACGTTGTCCTTCCTGCGCTATCGCTGGCTGCGCGGCGAGCCGTTGCCCCCGCAGCGGTCGCGGGCCACCCGCAGGCTGCCACCGTGGGGCTCGGCGGCCCGGCAACCGATGGCTGCGCTGGCCGCCTCCGAGCGCGGGCTGTTCTCGCTGATCAGCGTGATGGAGCGGGGCAAGATGCTGCCAGCGGGCGAGCTGCGTGAGCTGGTCGCCGTCGCGAACCAGTCCGCCTCGACGATGGCGGCGACGGCCGACGAAGTGGTGTCGATGGAGCGGGCCATCGCCAACGCGCCAGGGTCGCGGGCGCACCTGTCACCGACGATCGCTGCGTTCACCGCGCAGCTCGACAACGGTGCCCGCCAGTACAACGACATGGTCACCGCGGCAGCGCAACTGGTGTCGGCCGCCAACAACGGTCCGATGTCGAGCTCGCCGATGTCGCAGCAGCGCTACCGCGACGAGCTCGTCAACGCCACCGACCGGCTGACCGGGTGGGCACAGGCCTTCGACGAACTCGGCCAGCTGAAGCGCGCGTAGCTACATCGTCGGGCGCAGCGGCGGGACGACTGCGCCGATCAGGCCGCGGACCGTGCCCTTCACGACGTCGTACAGGTCGAAGTAGTCCCGCCACAGTGTGATTCGGCCGCCGTGCACCTCGAACACCCCGCACACCCAGAACTGCATTCGGACGGGGCCGAGGACAAGGGCGTCGGTGCGCTCGGTCAGTACTGCATTGCCCTCGGCGGCGATCCGGTGGAACTTCACCTCGAAGCCCACGCGGCCCTTGCCGCGACGGAACACGCTGATGATGCGCTTGCGACCCCGAATGCTCGGATATCCGACGTTCTGCCACAGAAAATTGTCGGCCATCAACGAGTCGGCCACGTCGAAGTCCTCGTCCTGCAGCGCATACAGAAACGTCTCCACCGTGCGTGCGTTGGCCGTGGTGTCCACTGCTGATGATGCGGTCATGGGGTCAGCCTAGCGACGGGGCTGTGGCAGGGTAACCGCATGCGCGTCGCCGTGGTCGCAGGTCCTGATCCCGGACACGCCTTTCCCGCACTCGCGCTGTGCCTGCGGTTTCTCGCCGCGGGCGACACTGCGACGCTGCTGACCGGCACGGAGTGGCTGGACACCGCCCGGTCGGTCGGGGTGGATGCCGTCGAACTCGTCGGGCTGGATCCCACCGAACTCGACGACGACACCGACGCCGGCGCAAAGATCCATCAGCGCGCGGCGCGCATGGCGGTGCTTAACGTGCCGGTGCTGCGTGATCTCGCGCCCGATGTGGTGGTCTCCGACGTGATCACCGCCTGCGGCGGCCTGGCGGCGGAGCTGATGGGAATCCCGTGGATCGAGCTCAACCCCGCGCCGTTGTACCGGCCGTCGAAAGGACTGCCGCCGATCGGCAGCGGGCTGGCTCCCGGTGTCGGGATTCGCGGCAGGCTTCGAGACGCCGTGCTGCGGACGCTTACCGCACGGGCCTGGCGGGCGGGACTTCGGCAGCGCTCGGCGGTGAGGGTCGAGATAGGTTTACCCGCAACCGATCCCGGACCACTGCGTCGACTCGTCGCCACGTTGCCCGCGCTCGAGGTGCCGCGGCCGGACTGGCCCGCCGAGGCTGTGATCGTGGGTCCGTTGCATTTCGAACCGACGGACACCGTGTTGGACATTCCGCCGGGGGACGGCCCGGTCGTCGTCGTGGCACCGTCGACGGCGACCACCGGCGCGCGCGGCCTGACGGACGTGGCACTGGAGGCGCTGCGGCCGGGGGAGGCGCTGCCGGAGGGATCGCGGGTGGTCGTGTCGAGACTGGGCGGTGACGATGTCGACGTGCCGCCGTGGGCCGTGGTCGGGCTGGGGCGCCAGGACGAACTGCTGTCGCGCGCCGACCTGGTGATCTGCGGCGGCGGCCACGGCATGGTGTCCAAGACGCTGATGGCCGGGGTGCCGATGGTCGTGGTGCCCGGCGGTGGTGACCAGTGGGAGATCGCGAATCGCCTTGTGCGGCAGGGCAGTGCATTACTGATCCGGCCGCTGGAGTCTCAAGCGTTGGCGGCGGCGGTCACCGAGGTGCTGTCCTCGCCGCGATACGCCGAGGCCGCAAGGAGGGCCGGTGCCACCGCCGCGGACGTGGCGGATCCGGTACGGGTGTGCCATGACGCGCTGACGCCGTCAGCGTAAGTTGGGTCGGTGCGGTTGACCGAATTCAACGAGCTCGTCGATGGCCAGTTCGGCCCGATCCGCGGCCCGTCGCTGCTCGTCGACCATGTCTTGACCGGTTTCGGCGGGCGGACCGCCGCGCAGGCCATCGAGGACGGCGTGGACCCGCGAGACGTCTGGCGGACGCTATGTGCCGACTTCGACGTCCCGCGGGATCAATGGTGACCGACTAGGCGCCGGCGGCGTTGACCAGGTCAAGGGTCCGTTGCGTGGCGTCGGCCAGCGCGTCGCGCTCGGCGTCGGTGATGGTCCCGCACACCCAGTCCCAGTGCGCGGCGACGATGGTGCCCGGTACCGGTGCGGGCGCCAGCGACGTGCCGTCCTTGCGCCACCTAACCCGCTCCGTCGCAGCGGATCCGAGCCGAAGGTGTCCCTCGTCGTATTCCAGCGGCGACGACGTGACGACGACGTGGTCGTCGTCGACGGACTCGACGACGCCCCATCGGATCCTGCAGTCCTGCAACACCCGCAGCGGGGTTGTCGGATCGCGGCCGAGGAACCGCACCCACGGGTACACGACGAAGACGTGAAAACTGTGGTTGGCCAGAGCATTCCCGGCGGAGATGTCGTCGAGCATGCCGGTGACCTGGCCGGTGAACGCGCTCCGCAGGCGGGTCAACAGCTCATCGGGGTCGACCTTGTCGAGTAGCTCGCCGCCGAGCCAGTAGTTGCGTACGACGTCGTCGTCGAGGGGGTCGGCGATGGCCGTCGCGTCGGCGATGGCCTGCAGGTACGGCCACGCGCCGTCGAATTCCTGTGCGTGTGTGGCGAGTTGGTCCTGCCTGGTGTCCGTGGGACCGCAGTACCCGAGTTCGTTGGGCGGGAACGCGTAACAGGCGAACAACTCGCGACCGGTCATTCAGCAGATCCGTGGCAGTTGTTCGCCGATCGGTAGGTCAACGACACGGGTACCACCGAGCGCGGTCTTCGCCGACACCATGCCCGGGTGGTCGGTGACGCATTCGCCGATCACCGTCGCGCGGGTGCCCTGCGGATGTTCGCGCATCGCGGCCAGCACCCGGTCGCAGTCGTCTGCGGGCACGAACGCGAGCAGCTTGCCCTCGTTGGCCACGTAGAGCGGGTCGAGACCCAGCAGGCCGCACGCGTCGCGCACCTCCGCAGGGATCGGGAATGCCCGCTCGTCGAGCGATACGCCGACCTTCGCGATCTTGGCGATCTCGTTCAGTGTCGCCGCCACTCCGCCGCGGGTCGGGTCGCGAAGCACGTGAATGTCGGCGCCGGTGTCGAGCATCGCGGCAACCAACCCGTGCAGCGGCGCCGTGTCGCTGGCGATGCTGGTCGCGAACTCCAGCCCTTCCCGGCAGCTCATCACCGCCACTCCGTGCACACCGATGTCCCCGCTGATGATGACCTTGTCACCCGGGGTTGCCCGCTGTGGACGGATATCGGCGCGCTCGTCGACCAGTCCGATGCCCGCCGTGTTGATGTAAATCCCGTCGCCGTGGCCGGAGTCGACCACCTTGGTGTCGCCGGTGACGAGCTTGACCCCAGCGGCCATCGCCGCCGTGCCGACGGCCTGTGCGACCCTGGCGATCTCGTCCAGGGGAGTGCCCTCCTCGAGGATGAACGCCGTGGACATCACCATCGGCCGTGCGCCCGCCATCGCCAGGTCGTTGACGGTGCCGTTGACGGCGAGGTCGCCGATCGTGCCGCCGGGAAACACCATCGGCTTGACGACGAACGAGTCGGTGGAGAACGCCAGCCGCGCACCACCGATGTCCACCACCGCCGAATCGCCCATGCCCGCGTCCGCCGCGGGCCCGAAGGCCGGCAGGAAGAGATGCTCGATGAGCTCGCCCGACATCGCCCCGCCACCGCCGTGCCCCATCACGATGTTGGGGGAATCCCGCAGCGGGGCCGGACACACCCACGCCTCCATGTCGATGGTTGCGGGCTCCTCAGGCATTCGTGACCTCGAGCCTGCGGTAGAGGTAGTACGCGGCGCACGCGCCCTCAGACGAAACCATGGTCGCACCAAGGGGATTGCGCGGCGTGCACAGCGTCCCGAACGCCTCACACTCATGCGGCTTGATCAGGCCCTGCAGCACCTCGCCGGACCGGCACACCGCTGATTCCGCTGTGTGGATATCGGTGACCGAGAACCGATGCTCGGCGTCGAAGTCGCGGTAGGCGTGCGAGAGCCGCCAGCCGCTGCTGGGGATCATGCCGATGCCGCGCCACGCCCGGTCCGTCACCTCGAAAACGTCCAGCAGCATCGCCTTCGCCGCCGGATTGCCCTCGGACTGCACGGCCCGCGGATACGCGTTCTCCAGCTCGTGTCGACCGGATTCCAGCTGCAATACGGTGCGGCGAATGCCCTCGAGGATGTCGAGCGGCTCGAATCCCGTGACCACGATCGGGATGTTGTACTTGTCGCAGAGCGGCGGATACTCCTCGGTGCCCATCACCGAGCACACGTGCCCCGCGGCCAAGAACGCCTGAACGCGGCAGGTCGGCGACTCCATGATCGCCGAGATCGCCGGTGGCACAAGTACATGCGAGACCAGCAGCGAGAAGTTCTCGATGCCCAGCCGTTTGGCCTGGTACACCGTCATCGCGTTGGCCGGCGCGGTGGTCTCGAAACCGATGCCGAAGAACACCACCTGCTTGTCGGGGTTCTCCCTCGCGATGGTCAGCGCGTCCAGCGGTGAATACACCACCCGCACGTCGCCGCCCTGGCTCTTGACGTGGAAGAGGTCCTTTTCGCTGCCCGGTACGCGCAGCATGTCGCCGAACGAACAGAAGATCACGTCGGGCCGCCCCGCGATCTCCAGCGCCTTGTCGATGATCTCAAGCGGCGTGACGCAGACCGGACACCCAGGGCCGTGGATCATCTCGATCGTGTCGGGCAGCAATTGGTCGATGCCGTGCCGGATGATCGAATGGGTTTGGCCGCCACAGACTTCCATGATCGACCAGCGCTGGCTGGTCGCGCTCCTGATCTGGTCGACGAGCTTGTGGGCGAGCGCGGGATCGCTGAATTCGTCCAGATACTTCATGACAACACCTCGGAACTTCCGTTTTCGGGTAGTGCGTTGGGGTTCGCCTTGCCTGCCTGTTTGGCGGCCAGCTCGAACCCGTCGCCGAATTCCTCTTCGAGCACGCCGAGGTGCTCGAACTCGGCCAGTGTCCGCATTGCCGACTCTTCGTCGAGCCGTTGGATCGCGAAACCCACATGGACGACCACGTACTGGCCGACCTCGGCGTCAGGTATGTACTGCAGGCACACGTCCTTCTTGATGCCACCGAAGTCGACGGTGGACATCAGCGCCCCGTCACGGTCGGTGATGCTGATGATTCTCCCCGGTACCGCCAGGCACATGGTGCCTCCCTTCCTAGACGGAATTTCCTACTAGCAGTTGACCCAATGCGATGCCGCCGTCGTTGGGTGGTACCAACCGATGCGTGATCACCTCAAAGTCGTTCTCGCGCAGAGCCCGCAAGACCAGCCGCAGCAACAGCACGTTCTGGAACACCCCGCCGGACAGCGCGACGGTGGGACGTCCCGGCGTGGCGACCACGGCAAGCTCGACCACCAACGCCGCCACCGCGCGGTGGAACCGCGCGCCGATCACGCCCTGCGGGACGCCGGAACGGACGTCGTCCACTACCGCTGCGAGAACCGGAGCCGGGTCGATGACCGCAGGCGACTGCCCGCGATCGACGGCGAAGGCATAGGCGTCTGTCCCGCAATCACGATCACGGGACATCCCTTCCAGTTCGATGGCGGCCTGAGCCTCGTATGCGACCACCTGTCGGACGCCTGCCAGTGCCGATACCGCGTCGAACAACCGGCCCATGCTTGACGTCGGCGCGCAGCCGAGCCCGGTTTCGAGTTGGTGCAGCAGTATTCGGCGCTCGTCGTCGGGGCACGCGCGCACAGGTGCCAGATCGTCGTCCCAGCCAAGGCCTGCAGCCCACAGATGTGAGAGCGCCATCCGGTACGGGCGGAGCACGCTGATGTCGCCGCCGGCTAGCGGAACGTATTTCAGGCGCGCAAGGCGCTGATAGCCCTTGTAGTCGGCGAGCAGAACCTCGCCGCCCCAGATGGCCCCGTCGGGGCCGTAGCCGGTTCCGTCGAAGGCGAAGCCGAGGACGCGCTGTGACCCGTCCAGCCCGTGTTCGGCCATCACGGCGGCAATGTGTGCGTGATGATGCTGGACCGGACGGACCGGGCGCCCGCCGGCGTTGCGGTGCGCCCATGCGGTGGAGCGATAGCCCGGATGGGCATCCGCCACAACGATTTCGGGGACAACGCCGGTCAGCGACTCCATCTGCCGTTCGGCGGAGTCGAAGGCCGACAGAGTGGCCAGGTCGTCCATGTCGCCGATGTGCTGGCTGAGCCAGGCGTATTTCTGGTCGGCGACCGCCAGGGTGTTCTTCAGGTCACCACCGACGGCCAGCGTCGGTGGCACCGGCACCGGAAGCGCGACCGGCAGCGGCGCAAAGCCGCGGGAGCGTCGGATCGGCAGCTCGACCCCGTCGACCACCCGAACGACAGAGTCGTCGCACGGCACCAGGATGCCGCGGTCGTGCATCAGCCAGCCGTCTGCAAGGTGTGAAAGCCGTTGCAGGGCATCGTCGTCGGTGAAACAAATCGGCTCGCCGCCGAGATTGCCCGACGTCATCACCAGTACGGACGGGCCCGGCTCGTCGCCCGAAAAGCCGAACAGCAGTGCGTGCAGGGGCGTGTAGGCGAGCAGCACGCCGAGATCCGGGTTGTGCGGTGCGACCGAAGCGGCGACGGGTGCATCGGCCAGCCGGGGCATCAGCACGATGGGTCGCTGTGCGCCGGCAAGCAGCCGCTCCGACGTCGGGTCGACGGCCGCGATGCGGTGCGCGGTGGCCAGGTCGGGCACCATGACCGCGAACGGCTTGTCGCCGCGGCGTTTTCGGGATCGCAGCTCGGCGACCGCTCCCTCATCGCCTGCGTCGCAGGCAAGGTGGTAGCCGCCGATACCCTTGACCGCGAGGATGCCGCCGTCGCGCAGCAACTGTCGGGCGCACCGCACCGCCGCTTCGCCGTGCTCGGAGACACCGTCGCCGATTCGGTAGCTCAGGGTGGGCCCGCAGTTCGCGCAGCAGACCGGCTGCGCATGGAACCGGCGGTCGGCGGGGTCGTGATACTCGCCTGCGCAGTCCGCACACATCGGGAAGCCGGCCATCGTGGTGGTGGCGCGGTCGTACGGCAGTGAGGCGATGATGGTGAAGCGCGGTCCGCAGTTGGTGCAGTTGACGAAGGCGTGCCGGTAGCGCCGGTCGGCCGGGTCGCGCTGTTCCGCCGCGCACTCGGCGCACATGGCGACGTCGGGGGACGCGAGCGTGCGGCCGCCGTCGGACCGCGACGTATCGGCGATCACGAAGCCAGTGCCGCCGGCGACAGGGACTTCCTGTGTCTCGACGGATTCGATCACGGCGAGCGGCGGGGCCCGATAGGTGAGCCCGTCCAGGAATTCATCGAGATCCGTTGCTTCGCCCTCGACCTCGATGATCGCGCCGGAGCTGTCGTTGCGCACTGAGCCGGTCAGGGCGAGCGCGGCGGCAGATGTGTAGACGAACGGCCGGAAGCCGACGCCCTGCACGACGCCTCGCACGCAGACACGTAAACGGCGCCGCCCGGTCATGGCGACACCTCGGAATCCTCGCCGCTGCCCATCAATTTGAGGCCGGCCATGGCGGCGTCGGCGCCCGCTTCGTCGGTCTTCTCGACGACGAAGCCCATGTGGATGATCACCCAGTCACCGGGCGCGAAGGTCTCCTCCGGCAGCATGCCGATGTTCACCTTGCGATGCCCTCCCGCGACGTCGACCAGCGCGAGTTGATCGCCGTAGCCTTCCAGCATCCGAACGACCCGGCCCGGGATTCCGAGGCACATGGCTCAGCCGACCTTCGCGTCATCGACCAGGCGGCCGACGACCTCTTCGATCGCCTTCACCGCGTCAGGCACGGCGGCGGCGACGGCAGCGGACAGGCCCATCTCTTCGTCGACACTGTCGACCTCACAACCGATCACGACGGTGTACGGCGGCGTTCCGCCGAGCGCTGCCAGGCTGGCGAACACCGCCGCGGGATCCATCGCGTGCGCATCCAGACCGACTCCCGCCGAGAGTGTTTCGTGGTCGGCCTCGAAGACGTGCAGTGCACCCGGCACCCCGCGGTTGGGCAGGGCGTCGACGAGCACCAACGCGTCGCATCCGTCGAGCAGGTCGTAGGCGAGGTGCATGCCCCGGATTCCGTAATCCACGACCCGGACACGCGGGCTCGCCACGTGTGCCGGCACATGGCGCATCACCTCGGGGCCGAAGCCGTCGTCGCCGAGGAAGATGTTGCCGATTCCGGCTACCAGAATCTGGGACGTGATCGCCGCTCCAATCGCCTACATCCGCCGCATCTTGAGGTACCGCTGCAGATCTGGCAGCGAGCGGACGCCCATCACCACCGCACCGAGCACAACGACGCCCGCTATGACGGTGGCCGTGACACCTACTGCTTGCATGTCGGATTCCTTTCACTCAACGGTTCGACCTCATCAGGTGCGAAGTACAAGTAGCGGCCGTACCACTCGTGCAGGTCGGCGGCGGGATCGTCCTCGATGACGACGCCGACGTGCTGATCTCCGTCGACGGTCTCGTGCACTGAGGTGACCCGCGCGATCCTGCCCGCGAAGAACAGGTCCTGCGCGTCGGCACGGCGGGACGGGTGCAGCCGCACCCTGGTGCCGCGGCTCACCCGAACACCGTTCACCAGCACGGCGTCGACGTCGGGCGCTACGGCGTTGTCGGCCAACGGGTCCCACCAGTCCACCCCTTCGGGGATCTCCGGGATCAGGCCTGCGGTGTCGTCGGCGGCGTGCGGATTGCGCAGCACGCCGTGCAGGTTGAGCATCGCCTCGGGGGACATCGAGTCGCAGCGGTCGATGATCCGGGCGGCGAGCGGATCGGTGGCGCGGGCCGCCGCCTTCTCCTCGTCGGTCATGGTCATCACGCGCAGTGTCAGGATCTCGTCGATCTCCGTCGAGTCGTACAGCGCACCCTCGCTCTGCTCGGCGATCTCGGGGTGGTCGTAGAGGATGATCGGCGACACCAGCACCAGCGCATGGTCGCCGGGCGGTCCGGCCAGCACCGGGAAGCAGCGATGGTGACTGCACCGGGCGACTGCGGCGTCGGCCGATGCAGGCGGCTCGAGAAGCGACACGAAGTCGCCGCCGGTGATCTCCGCGACGAAGTGGGTGCCGATGAGCGACACGGCGATCGCGTCGTCCTTGTCCTCGACGGGCGCCGCGGTGTTGCGCGCCGCCAATGTCAGGCGAACGAAACCGTCCTCGCGATCGGCGGTGATCTCCAGCTGTGCGTGCAACGCACGACGGGTGCGGACCAGCCTGCCGCCGTCGACCGTCTCGATGTCGGTGCCCGCATCGACCTCGATCGGAAGTGTCTGCGGCAGGCCCGATTCGATGTCGAGAGGCCCGAAGGAGATCTCCCGTTCGACGGCCTCGTCCCAGCGCACCCAGGATTGCGATCCCGCCACCAGCTCGTCGACCGGTTCGTATCGCCCGCCGCCCGCATCCTTCTCGACGCCTCGGTGCTGCAGCTGCAGGAAGCGCACCACGACGGACACCGTCGGGTTGTCCCGCGGTGCGACGATGAGCTGTGCGGACAGGGTGTCGTCCTCGCCGATCCCGGCGTCGGCGGCGCCCGCGGGCCCGAGCACTCCGAACTGCCAGCGCGTCTGGTTCTTGCTGGAGTTGGCGCGATACGGGTAGAGCAGATAGCCCTCGTAGAGAACCGCGTCTGCGACGGCGCGGGCCCGATCCCATGTCGCGGTCACCGGATCTCCTCGGTCGAGTCGGCCAGCAACGAGGTGACCGCGTCGTCGAACGAGAGCAGTCCGCGGGCCGAACGGTACGCCACAAGGGCATCGATGGTTTCGCGGTCCAGCCTCAGCCAACCGGTGTTGGGATAGTGCTGCTGGATGAGGTCACGCCACACGGACACGGGCATCTCGAAGCGATCCTCGCGATCCCACGGCACCTGCTGCACGCCGAACCCGCGCGTCCCCTTGGAGAAAACCGTTCCGCTGAACAGGAATTGCAGTGGCACGTGGCCGTCGCGCAGAGCGTGCAGGTACTTCGAGGCGGCCACCTCGAAGTCGTAGGTGCACTCGAGCGGCAAGTTGACCTGTGTGGCGCCGGTGAATCCCTGCACCATCACACTGGTCTGCAGCCACTGGAAGTTGTGCATGGTGGTCGACCAGCGCTCCCTCGGGCCGAACAGATCGAGCAGCCCGGGCGCCTCTTCCTCGGAATAGCCGCGCCGCATCGGCTCGATACGAACCTGACAGCGCAGCGCGATCGCGTGTATCGGGTCCTCTCCAACGGCGGCGATGCCCAGCCGCGCGTTCAGTACCGGGGTCACCGCGAACGGCTCCGGCGCGACCTCGACGACGGCGAACGTGACGTCTGTCATGGGCGATCCGCCTGCGCTTCTCGCTTGTGAGTCATCGCTCGACGACCTTGCTGCGCTCGTCGAGTAGTCCGAAGAACTCGTCGATGAACTCCCGTACCTGCTGGCCGCCGTCGAAGCCGTGCCACAGCATCCGCAACCGGCCGACGAACTCATAGCAGGTGTCGATCGGCAGCAGATAGCCCTGTGGGGTCGTGGTTTCGTCTGGGCTGTCTGGGGGGACCCGCACCAGGACGGCTTCGGTGTCGTTGGCGAGCATGTCGACGCGCGTGTCGGCGGTGCGAATCTCGTTCCACGAACTCAGATCCAGCTCCGACTCGGTGGCGCCGGCAGGCCCGGGGTAGAACGCGACCGTCCGCTCCAGCGGCGAGTTCTTGAAGAAGAACGCCAACCCGACCGGTATCTGGAGGGTCTCCCAGTGTCGACGATCCAGCGCGAAGCCCGGGAACGCCAGGTAGCGGTCGGGAACGGCACGGTAACGCAGGTCGGCTTCGGTGTCGGTGAACAGCAGGTAGCAGCCTCGGCAGACGCACATGAGCTGTCTGCCTTCGACATTCACGACGTGCTGGTGTTCGTCGGCGATCTGCTCGGAGCACATCTCGCACCGCTCGCCGACAGGCTGGGGCGCCGTCCGCGCGGAGCGGATGCGGGCGAGCACATCGTATGGGCTGGTCATGAAGCCACCGCCTCGGCAACCGCGATGGAAAGCACCCCGTCGCGCTCCAACAGCGGTATCGGTTCGAGATGCGCGTCGGCACTACCGTTTCCGTCCACGCAGGCACCCGCGTGGACGACGTCGAAATGCGCATGGCAGCGCGGACACCGCAGCACGGCGTCCTTCGCGGCCGAGCCGAGCCGCCGGTGCAGCGCCGCGCCCGCGAGCGACTCGCCGCAGGCGCCGCACCGGTCCCGGTAGGCGAACAGCTGGTCACCGAGCCGACACGCGAGCACGGTGGAGCCCGCAACCGCAAACCCACCGACTTCGCCCGGCGCCAGGTCGGCGACGTCGGGCACCGGATGCCACATGTGCCCCTGCGGTTGGGCGCGCATCCGGCTCATCAGGCTGTCGGCCGGAATCATCGCGGGCTTGGCATCCGGTTCGGCGGCCACCACCTCGATCGACGAAATCTCCGGCGCCGCAGCGCGCACCGCGTCCTCGACGGCCAACTCGAGGGTGACCGACGACGACGGACAGCTCTTGCAGCTGCCTGCGAACTGCAACCGGACAACGTCACCGTCGACCTCGAGGAGATGGACATCCCCGCCGTGCGACCCCAGATACGGTCGCACGCTGTCCAGCGCGTCCTCGATCCGTCGCTCGACGTCGTGCGGATGCAACCCGTGCACCAGCAGCAGGCTGGCGATCAGGTCGTCGGCCACGAACGCATCCGCGAGCTCGGGCCGCGCCCCGACGGCCATGCCCATCATCCGCTCGAGGCCGGCGCCGTACAGGTCGGTTATCTCACGGACCAACTGCTCCGCACGTTCGTGCGCGACGGCGCCACCTGCTGCACTGGCGTCGAGGAGATTCTGTATCCGATCGCCCGCGGTGCGCCAATGTGCGTCTGGTTCTGGGTTGTCCGGGCGATGCGGCATATGTCATTCCCCGGTGACAGATTGGGTGGGGGAGTGCAACCTCTCCAGCGTCTTTCCCTTCCCCAGATACATGTGCACGCCGCAGGGCAGACACGGATCGAAGCTGCGCACCGTGCGCATGATGTCGATACCCTTGAAGTTCTCCCGATCGTTTTCCTCGAAGATCGGCTGGCCCTGAACCGCGTCCTCGTACGGGCCGGGGGTGCCGTAGCTGTCGCGTGGATTCGCGTTCCACGGCGTCGGCGGATACGGATGGTAGTTCGCGATCTTGCCGTCGCGGATGACCATGTGGTGACTGAGCACCCCGCGCACCGCCTCGGTGAACCCGCAGCCGATGCCTTCCTTGGGTACGTCGAACTTCTCCCAGGTCTTGGTGCGACCGGCGCGGATCTCCACGAGCGCCTTCTCGGCGAAGTGCAGCGCGCATGCGGCGGCATAGGCCTGGAAATAGGTCCGTGCGCGGTTGCGCTCGATCGTGTTGCTGCCGTACTGCGGCACCTTCCACTCCAGCGAAACCGGCCCCTTGAGCGCGGTTTTCGGCAGGTTGATCTGCACGCTGGTGCCGGTCGCCTTGACATACCCGATGTCGACCAAACCGGCGAGCGCGGTGGACCACAGCCGCGCCAGCGGCCCGCCGCCGGTGTCCAGCGCCAGATGGTCCGTGCCGTCGAACCAGCGGGGGGACATGACCCAGCTGTAGTTCGAATCGAAGTCGCGCTTCTGCGGACGCGGGTTGGTGTGCTGGTTCCACGGGTGACGACGGTCCACCGGATTGCCGAGCGGGTCGGTCTTGACGAACATCTCCTGGTCGGTCCAGTCGTCGTAGTAGCTGTGCCCCAACAGGATCCGGATGCCGAGGTTGATGTCGACAAGCGAGTGGGTGTGCAACTTGCCGTCGATCACCACGCCCGGTGTGACGAACATGGCGTTGCCCCACTTCTCCATGTCCTTGTATTCGAAGTTGCATACCTCCGGGTCCTGGAAGGAGCCCCAGCAGCCGAGCAGCGTGCGGCGCAGGCCCACCTGGTCGTAGCCGGGTAGCGCTTCGTAGAAGAAGTCGAACAGATCGTCGTGCATCGGCACGACCGACTTCATGAACTCCACGTAGCGCATCAGCCGGGTCATGTAGTCCGTCATCAGCTGAATGGTCGCCGTGGTGCCGATGCCGCCCGGGTACAGCGTGGACGGATGGACGTGCCGACCCTCCATCAGGCAGAACATCTCTCGCGTCCACCGACTGACCTGCAGCGCCTCCCGGTAGAACTCGCCCGTGAACGGGTTCAGCGCGCGCATGATGTCGGCGATCGTCTTGTAGCCGTGCGCGTCGGCGTGAGGTGCCTGGGTGTTCTCTGCCTTGGCCAGCACGCCGGGGTTCGTCTCCGACACCATCTTCTCGCAGTAGTCCACGCCGACCAGGTTCTCTTGGAAGATGTTGTGGTCGAACATGTATTCCGCGGCCTCGCCGAGGTTGATCAGCCACTCACCGAGGTGCGGCGGCTGCACGCCGTAGGCCATGTTCTGGGTGTAGACCGAGCACGTGCAGTGGTTGTCACCGCAGATGCCGCAGATGCGGCTTGTGATGAAGTGGGCGTCGCGGGGATCCTTGCCCTTCATGAATATCGAGTAGCCGCGGAAGATCGACGACGTGCTGTGACATTCGACGACTTCCCTGTTCTCGAAGTCGATCTTGGTGTAGATGCCGAGGCTACCGACTATTCGCGTGATCGGATCCCACGCCATCTCGACGAGCTGGCCGGGATCTCGCTTCACGTGTGACGGTTCGGGGATGATCGTGGTCATCGAAACTTCTCTCTATGAGTGCGGTCCATTGCGCTACAAGGCTTTCGCCGTACCGGGCCAATGCCCGCAGGGTGCGCCGAAGGGACCCGCCCCTACCAGGTGCGGGTCGCTCCGGTTTCGAGTGTCTTGCCCGGGTGGCGCCACTTCGGTTCCTTGTCGAGAGTGCGCCCGGTGATTCCGCGGAGGGGGCGGATCAACGACCCGTAGAGTCCTGACGCGGTCGATGAGAGCGTGCCGCCAGGCGGCTCATCCATGAACGGCATGAACTTGTCGGGGAAGCCCGGCATCGTGCAGCCGATACAGATGCCGCCCACGTTCGGGCAACCGCCGATTCCGTTGATCCATCCGCGCTTGGGCACGTTGCACTTCACGACGGGACCCCAACAGCCCAGTTTCACAATGCATTTCGGCGATCCGTACTCGGTGGCGAAGTCGCCCTGCTCGTAGTAGCCGGCCCGGTCGCAGCCTTCGTGCACGGTCGCGCCGAACAGCCATTTGGGCCGCAGCGCATCGTCAAGCGGAATCATCGGCGCCTGCTCGGTCGCCATATAGAGCAGGTAGGTCAGCGTCTCGGCCATGTTGTCGGGATGGGCCGGGCAGCCGGGCACGCAGACGATCGGGATGCCCGCCTTGCTCTTCCACTCCCACCCGAGATAGTCGGGCACCCCCATCGCGCCCGTCGGGTTGCCTGCCATGGCGTGGATTCCGCCGTAGGTCGCGCAGGTTCCGACCGCGACGATCGCGGTGGCCTTCGGCGCGAGCCGGTCCAGCCATTCGCTCGTCGTCATCGGCTGCCCGGTCGCGGGGTCGTTGCCGAATCCGCACCAGTAACCTTCGTCGTGGAGCTGTTCGTTGGGGATGGACCCCTCGACCACCAAAACGAACGGGTCCAACTCTCCCCGTTCGGCCTTGAAGAACCATTCGAGGAAGTCGTCGGCACCCCCGTTTGGTCCGCATTCGAAATCGATTAGGGGCCAGTGCACGGCGATCTTCGGCAGGCCGGGGAGTGCGCCGAGCGCGATCTCCTCGATACTGGGTTGCGTGGCGGCAGTCAGCGCCACAGAATCGCCGTCACAACTCAAGCCCGCATTGATCCAGAGAACGTGAATCAGTGCTTCTTCCGCCTTGACTGCTGCCTCGGTTGGCATATGTCACAGCTTTCCGGGACCCGGGCTGGGGGCCCCAATCGTCCGACGGACGTGTAGTGCCCGCGCCTACGCGCACTACGTTCTGGGTTTACTCCGGCGGTTTTGTCTTGTCAACGGAATCTAATGACATACACATGTTTGCCGTTGCGCATTCCTGCGAATCGATCCACTCGTACCATGCCTGCACACCCTCACCGGTGGTCGCGGACAACGGCAGAATATTGACGCCGGGGTTAACCGATCGTGCGTAGCCGGCACACTTCTCGAGATCGAAATCGACGTACGGCAACAGATCGATCTTGTTGATGATGACGAGCCCGGCCGCGGCGAACATGTGCGGATACTTGAGCGGCTTGTCGGCGCCCTCCGTCACGGAGATGACCACCACTTTGCTGCGCTCGCCGAGGTCGAAGAGCGCCGGGCAGACCAGATTGCCGACGTTCTCGATGAACACCACCGACCCGGATTCCGGTTCGAGCGCGTGCAGTGCGCGGTGCACCATGTCGGCATCGAGGTGACAGCCTGCGCCGGTGTTGACTTGAACTGCCCGCGCGCCCGCGGCACGGATTCGTTCGGCGTCGAGCAATGTCTCCTGGTCGCCTTCGATGACCGTGACGGGCCGGTCGACCGCCAACTCGCGGATGGTGCGCTCGAGCAGGGTCGTCTTGCCCGCGCCCGGTGAACTGGTGACGTTGAGCGCGAGGACGCCGCGTTCGGCGAGCCAGCGTCGGTTCTGCTCGGCGAGCAGATCGTTCTTCTCGAGGACCTTCTGCTCGAGCGTGACCGTCTCGGTGTGGGTGTGCGGGTGGGTGTGGCCGTCGTCGTGGTGGTCGTGATCGTGTTCGTGTTCGTGTTGATGGCCTGCAACGGTGATGACGGCACCGTCGGCGCCGCAGCCGCATGTCGCACACATGGTCAGCTCACTTCCATCGAGAGGATCCGCAGGTCGCGGCCGGCCAGCACTTCGACATCAGCACTCCCGCAGGGGCACAGCAGGATCAGGTCGTGTAACTCGAACTGTCGTTGGCAGGTGCGGCAGTGCGCCGCACCCGGTTGCATATCGAGATCGAGGAGGGCCCCGTCGGCCACCGTGCCCTGGGTGGCCAGCTCGAAGCAGAACTGCATGGAGTCGGGGACCACGGCGCACAACTCGCCGACCTCGAGCTTCACGCTGTGCACGCGTCGGCCCGCGGCATGCTCACACACCGCGTCGACGACACTCTGCGTAATCGCCATTTCGTGCATGTCTGTCCGCTCCGTCGAGCCTGTGACCCCACGATAGGCCGATTTTCCGTCGACCCGTCAGCGATCGGCGTGTCAGCTTGAATCGAACAGGTGTTCGTCTACTGTGGGCGACAGCGGAAACGACGACTTGTCGGCACCTACCTCTAACGTCACGGCCAACCCGATCGAAAACCGATCACCACGAGGATGGAGACCCACCCATGACGCAGGCCCCTGATCGCGAGAAAGCCCTCGAGCTGGCTCTCGCGCAGATCGAGAAGAACCACGGCAAAGGTTCGGTGATGCGGCTCGGCGACGAGGTGCGTCAGCCGATCTCCGTCATCCCCACCGGTTCGATCGCACTGGACGTGGCGCTCGGGATCGGCGGTCTGCCAAGGGGCCGGGTGGTCGAGATCTACGGTCCGGAATCCTCGGGTAAGACCACCGTCGCGCTGCACGCGGTGGCCAACGCCCAAGCAGCCGGCGGCATCGCGGCGTTCATCGACGCCGAGCACGCGCTGGATCCGGAGTACGCCAAGAAGCTCGGCGTCGACACCGACTCGCTGCTCGTCTCCCAGCCCGACACCGGGGAACAGGCGCTGGAGATCGCCGACATGTTGATCCGGTCCGGTGCGCTGGACATCCTGGTCATCGACTCGGTGGCCGCGCTGGTGCCGCGTGCCGAGATCGAGGGCGAGATGGGCGACAGCCACGTCGGCCTGCAGGCCCGGCTGATGAGTCAGGCACTACGCAAGATCACCGGTGCGCTGAGCAATTCGGGCACCACCGCGATCTTCATCAACCAGCTCCGGGAGAAGATCGGCGTGATGTTCGGCTCGCCCGAAACGACAACGGGCGGAAAGGCTTTGAAGTTCTACGCCTCGGTTCGCCTTGATGTCAGGCGAATCGAGACCCTGAAGGACGGCACCGACGCGGTCGGCAACCGCACCCGCTGCAAGGTCGTCAAGAACAAGGTGTCGCCACCGTTCAAGCAGGCCGAGTTCGACATCCTCTACGGCAAGGGTATTTCCAAGGAAGGCTCGCTCATCGACATGGGCGTCGAGCAGGGCTTCATCCGCAAGTCCGGTTCCTGGTTCACCTACGAGGGTGAGCAACTGGGCCAGGGCAAGGAGAACGCCCGCACCTTCCTGATCGAGAACGTCGATATCGCCAACGAGATCGAGAAGAAGATCAAGGAGAAGCTCGGCATTGGGGCCGTGGTGACCGATGACGAAGTCCTGCCAGCCCCCGTTGACTTCTAAGTCAGCTGAACTCTCCCGCGAGGAGCAGGCAAGAAACCTGTGCCTGCGCCTGCTCACCGCGAGGGCACGCACCCGCGCCGAGCTGGCGGGCCAGCTGACCAAGCGCGGCTATCCCGACGACGTCAGCGCCAAGGTGCTCGACCGGTTGGCCGATGTCGGCCTGGTCGACGACGCCGACTTCGCCGAGCAGTGGGTGCGGTCACGCCGGGTGAACGGCGGAAAAGGCAAGCGCGCCTTGGCCGCCGAGCTCCGCACCAAGGGCGTCGACAACGAGGTGATCAGCGCCGCGCTTGCCGATATCGACACAGGCGCCGAGCGGGAGCGAGCCGAGCAACTGGTCAGCGACAAACTGCGCCGCGAACGGCTCACCGACGACGACGCCAAGCTGGCCCGGCGGCTGGTCGGCATGCTGGCCCGGCGCGGCTACAGCCAGACCATGGCGTTCGACGTCGTGAAGGTCGCATTGGCCAACGAACGCGAGCGCAGGAAGGTCTAGCCGGGCAGTAAGTTGGCGGCCATGCTGCTGTCGGCCAAGCTCGCCCCGACGTTCGAGTATCCAGTGCTTCGTGACTTCTGGCGCGCCGCCGACGAACTGGGCTTCCACTCGGTCGCCAACTACGACCACTTCTACGGTCTGATCGACAACACCGATCCGACACTGGAAGGCTGGACATCGCTTGCCGCGATGGCCGCGATCGTGCAGCGCGCGCGGGTGAGCTGCATGGTCAGCGGAGTCACCTATCGCAATCCGGCGGTGCTGGCAAAGATGGCGGTGACGGTCGACCACATCAGCGGGGGACGGCTCGACTTCGGACTCGGCGCCGGATGGCACGAGGCCGAGCACCGTGCCTATGGAATCGAGTTCCCCAGTGCCGGAACACGAGTGGCGATGCTGGACGAAGCGCTGACGATCATCAGACGACTGTGGACCGAGGAATCGGTGACCGTCGAAGGCCGGTTCTACACCGTGCGCGACGCGCTGTGCGAACCGAAACCTCTACAGCGACCACATCCACCCATCGTCATCGGCGGAGAGAAGCCCAAGATGCTGCAGGTCATCGCGCGCCATGCCGACGAGTGGAATATGCCCAGCCACGGCGACGTGGATGAGTGGGCACGAATCAGCGCCGACCTCGACGATGCGTGTGCGGAGATTGGCCGGGATCCGGCCGATATCCGGCGCTCGGTGCAGCTCTTCATCCAGCCCGCCAAGGAGGGCCACCTGGAGCAACAGCTGGCCGTGCTGCCCGAACTGCAAGCCCTCGGCTGCCGGCATGTGGTGCTGTCGTTCTATCAGCCGCCGACGGCCCGACAACTCCAGGACTGTGCCGAGCGCATCCCGCGCTAGATCGTGCCTCCGCCGCCTGCGGCGAACGTGCCCTGCGTGACGGGCTGATCGACGTGCATGGGTGCCGGGCCCTTACGGGATCGCCGCATCCGGCCCTCCATCCACACTGCGAACTGTGACAGCGCGAAGTTGACGGCGATCATCAGAACGGCGATGACCATCAACGCGGGAACGTAATTGCCGTAGTTCGAACCGACCTGCGTGCCTTGGCGCACCATCTCCAGGAAGGTGATCTGGTAGCCGATCGCGGTGTCCTTCAACACCACCACCAGCTGCGATATCAACACGGGCAGCATCGACGTGATGGCCTGTGGCAACAGGATCGCCCGCATGGTCTGACCCCAGCTGAGACCCAACGAGGACGCCGCCTCCGCCTGTCCGCGGGGAAGCGCGTTGACACCGGCCCGCACGATCTCGGCGATGACGGCGCCGTTGTAGAGGGTCAGGCCGGTGATGACACCAGCCAGCGCGAGATGCTTCGACGGGAACACGTCGTAGGCCGCGTACAGGAAATACGCGAAGATCATCATGATCAGCACCGGCACTGCGCGGAAGAACTCCACGATGATCGAGGACGTCCGCCGGATCGCGTTGTGGGTCGACATCCGGCCAACGCCGAGGACGAACCCGAGCAGCAGCGCCAGCACGATGGACACCGCGGCCGCGGTGAGTGTGCCCTGCACGCCGGGCAGGATGTAGGTCTTCCACAGGTTCGCGGTGACGAACGGCTCCCACTTCGCGGCGGTGAGCTGGCCCTTCGAGTTCAGCTTGGAGTAGATCACCCATATCACCAGCAGCGTGAGGACGATGGTGATCGCCGAGATCAGATGGTTCCGCAACCGCGCCCTCGGACCAGGCGCGTCGAAGAGAACCGACGACCCGGTCATTTGGCCACCGCCAGCCGTTTACCCAGCCATCCGAAGAACAGCCCCGTCGGCAGCGTCAGGAGGATGAAGCCGCCCGCGAAGATCGCGCCGACGGTGATCAATGCCGCGGTGTTCTCGATCATCTCCTTCATCAGCAGCGCGGCCTCCGCGACGCCGATGGCCGACGCGATCGTGGTGTTCTTGGTCAGCGCAATGAGCACCGATCCGAGCGGCGCGATCACCGCGCGAAAGGCCTGCGGCAGCAGAACCATTCGCAGGTTTTGGCCGAACGACAGCCCCAGTGACCGTGCCGCTTCGGCCTGGCCCAGAGGAACCGTGTTCACGCCGGAACGCACCGTCTCGCACACGAAGGCCGCGGTGTACACAGTGAATCCGAGCACCGCGAGCCGGAAGTTGCTGTCCTCGATCGACGTCGGTGACTGGGAGTCGACCAGGGTGATGCCCAGCGTCTGCGCAAGTCCGAACGAACAGAACAGGATGATCAGGGTCAGTGGAGTGTTGCGCACGATGTTGACGTAGGTCGTCCCGATCCAGTTGAGCATCGGCACCGGTGCGAGCCGCATGGCGGCCAGCACCGTGCCGAGGATCAGCGCACCGATCGCCGAGTACACCGTCAGCTGGATCGTCGTCCAGAACGCCTCGAGGATCTGGCCGACGGTGAAGCCGGGGAGCACCTCGGAGTTCACGGGCGACTCGTCAGCTGTGTCGGCGTCAGCAGGCGGCGGGCGTCGGCGGCGCCGGGGCGGCCAGACCCGCGGGGCCGAGGTTCTTGTCCCACGCTTCCTTCCATGCGCCGTCCGATTCCATCTTCTTGAGCGCGTCGGTGACCTTGGTGCACAGTTCGGTGTCGTCCTTCTTCAGGCCGATGCCGTAGTTCTCCTCCGAGAACGGCTTGCCGACGATCTTGAACGCCCCAGGTGTCTGCGCCGCATAGCCGGCGAGGATGACCTCGTCGGTGGTGACCGCGTCGATGGCCCCGTTCTTCAGCGCCTCGACGCACGCCGAATAGGTGTCGTACTGCTGAAGCTGCACGCCCGGGTACTTGTCCTTGATCCGCTGGGCCGGCGTGGAGCCCGACACCGAGCACAGCTTCTTGTTGTTCTGCAGCGACTCCGCGCCGGTGATGTCGGTGTTGTCCGCCTTCACCAGCAGGCTCTGCCCGGTGACCAGGTACGGCCCGGCGAAGCTGACCTTCTCCTTGCGGGCGTCGGTGATCGAGTAGGTCGCGGCGATGAACTTGACCTGGTCGTTCTGGATCAGCGTTTCGCGCTGGCCCGATGGCGATTCCTTCCACTCGATCTGCTCGGGGGTGTAGCCGAGCTCCTTGGCCACGTAGGTGGCGACGTCGACGTCGAAGCCGCTCATCTTGCCGTCGGGATTCTTCAGGCCGAGGCCGGGCTGGTCGAACTTGGTGCCGATGACGATGCTGTTCTCGTCACCACCGCCGCCGCCACAGGCCGTTACCGCGAACGGCAGTGCGATGGCCAGTGCGACGGCGCCTGCGACGCGCAATGGGAGGGAAGACATGGTGGTTGTTCCTTTCGCCGGGGCGTTGGAGCTCTTTAGTGCTTGAGGATCTTTCCGAGGAAATCTTTGGCGCGATCGGACTTGGGGTTACCGAAGAACTCTTTGGGCTCGGCAGCCTCGACGACGGCGCCGTCGGCCATGAACACCACCCTGTTGGCGGCGCCACGCGCGAACCCCATCTCGTGGGTGACCACGATCATCGTCATCCCTTCCTTGGCCAGCGAGGTCATCACGTTGAGCACCTCGCTGATCATTTCCGGGTCGAGCGCGCTGGTGGGCTCGTCGAAGAGCATCACCTTGGGGTCCATCGCCAGCGATCGCGCGATCGCCACGCGCTGCTGCTGGCCGCCGGATAGCTGGGCCGGGTACTTGTCGGCCTGGTTGGCGATGCCGACCCGCTCGAGCAGCTCCATCGCCCTGCGGCGCGCGTCCTCCTTGGACGCTTTGCGGACCTTCCTCGGCGCCAGCGTGACGTTGTCCAGAATTGTCTTGTGCGCGAACAGATTGAAGGACTGGAACACCATGCCGACATCGGACCGCAGCTGCGCCAGCTTGCGGCCCTCGTCCGGCAATATCTCCCCGTCGATCTCGATCGTGCCCGATTCGATGGTCTCGAGCCGATTGATGGTGCGGCACAACGTCGATTTGCCCGAACCGGACGGTCCCAGCACGACGATGACCTCGCCGCGGTCGACGTCGAGGTTGATGTCTTTCAGCACGTGAAGGTTGCCGAAGTGCTTGTTGACGCCCTTGATCGAGACCATCGGCGTACCCATGGGTGCTGACCTTACCCAGGGAACACGTAGCTTGTCTTCAACTCGTGAATCCGCCCAATTAACGCCATATTGCCGCCCGTAACATGGGTCGCATGACATCGACGGCAACCGAGGCGGTACGCACCTATCAGGTGCGTACCTACGGCTGCCAGATGAACGTCCACGATTCAGAACGGCTGGCAGGCCTGCTGGAGGCGGCAGGGTATCGGCGCGCCGCCAAGGGCGCCGATGCCGACGTGGTGGTGTTCAACACCTGCGCCGTACGTGAGAACGCCGACAACAAGCTCTACGGCAACCTCAGCCACCTCGTGCCGCGCAAACAGGCCGACCCGAACATGCAGATCGCCGTCGGCGGGTGCCTGGCCCAGAAGGATCGCGACGCGGTGCTGCGCCAAGCCCCGTGGGTGGACGTGGTCTTCGGCACCCACAACATCGGATCGCTGCCCGCGTTGCTGGACCGGGCAAGGCACAACAACACGGCGCAGGTCGAAATCCTCGACGCCCTCAAGGAGTTCCCGTCCGATCTGCCGGCCGCGCGGGAATCCGCCTACGCCGGTTGGGTTTCCATTTCTGTCGGCTGCAACAACACCTGCACGTTCTGCATCGTGCCCGCGTTGCGCGGCAAGGAGGTCGACCGCAGGCCCGGCGACGTGCTGGCCGAGGTGCAGGCGCTCATCGATCAGGGCGTCCTCGAGGTGACGCTGCTCGGGCAGAACGTCAACGCCTACGGTGTTTCGTTCGCCGACCCCGACCAGCCACGCGACCGTGGGGCGTTCGCGCAGCTCCTGCGCGCATGCGGGCGGATCGACGGGCTGGAGCGGGTCCGGTTCACCTCGCCACACCCGGCCGAGTTCACCGACGACGTCATCGAGGCGATGGCGGAGACGCCGAATGTGTGCCCGGCCCTTCACATGCCGATGCAGTCGGGCTCGGATCGGGTGCTGCGGGCCATGCGCCGCTCGTACCGCTCCGACCGCTTCCTGTCCATCCTGGACAAGGTGCGCACCACCATCCCGCACGCCGCCATCACCACCGACCTGATCGTCGGTTTCCCCGGCGAGACCGAGCAGGACTTCCAGGACACGCTCGATGTGGTGGCCGCCGCCAGGTTCAGCGCGGCCTTTACGTTCCAGTACTCGAAGCGACCCGGCACACCAGCGGCGGAGCTCGACGGGCAACTGCCGAAAGCCGTTGTGCAGGAACGCTATCAACGGCTGATCGACCTGCAGGAACGAATCTCGCTCGAGGAGAACACCGCCCAGATCGGTCGCACCGCCGAGCTCCTGGTCGCCGTGGGAGAAGGCCGCAAGGACGCCCGCACCGCCAGGATGTCCGGACGCGCACGCGACGGCAGGCTGGTGCATTTCACCCCGATGGGGGCCGACATCCGGCCGGGGGACATCGTCACCACCACCGTCACCGACGCCGCACCGCACCACCTGATCGCCGACGGTGCAGTGCGCCACCATCGGCGCACCCGCGCAGGAGACGCGCATGAGGCCGGCCTTCGCCCGCAGGGTGTCGGCCTCGGCATTCCGGGCATCGGCGTGCCCGCGAGCCAGCCGACCGCGACCGGGTGTGCCCGGTGACCGCAGGCCGGGGCGACGACGGAGACTTCGACGAGTTCAAGGGCGACATCGAGGCTGTCGAACGCCGCGTCGCGAGGGAAATCGATCCCGGCCCGAGGGCATTGGTCATCGCCATCGCTGTCTTCGTGTTGTTGCTGACGTTCGTTCTCTCCCACACCGGTAGCGCGAGGGGCTGGGATGTGCTGGCGGGCAACGACGCCGCGATCGCCGAGGGCGTGTCGCTACCGTCACGGGTCTTCATCTGGCTGTCGCTGGTGTTCAGCGTCGGCTTCTCGATGGTGGCCCTTCTGACGCGACGGTGGGCGTTGGCGTGGATCGCGTTGGCCGGCTCCACCTTGGCGTCCTTCTCGGGAATGCTCGCGGTCTGGTCACGCCAGACCGCCCTCGAACCGCACCCCGGACCCGGCATCGGGCTGGTCCTCGCCTGGATCACCGTCATCGTGCTGACCTACAACTGGGCCCGGGTGGTGTGGGCCCGCACCGCGTTGCAGCTGGCCGCCGAGCAGGAGCGTCGCAGGGCCGCCGCCAAGCGTCAGACCAAGGGACTGCTGGAGAGCCTCGACGACGACCGTGACACCGACGGCGACGGGCCGGAGAAGACCTAGCCTCGATCTTTCGTGAGTGAGCCTGGACGGGGTGGCTGGGATCGCGCTCGTGTCGGGTGTGTTGGGTGCGTGGGTGGTTTCCGGCGCTGTGTCGCTGGCTCTCCGCTCCTTGGTAGTGGGTGCTGGTGGGTTCGTGTCAGGCGAGCGCTGCGAGGCGTTGGTGGCCGCTGGTGATGAGGTCTGTCCAGGGCCATCGCTTCGACAGACGCAAGATGCGGCGGCGTCCGGTGGTAATCAGGCGGGCCGCCACGGACAGCAGTCGCAGCCGAAGCCGTTTGGGTTCCCAGGCTCTCGCGGGCTGGTCGTGGAAGGCCAGCAGTTGAGTCCAGGTGAGTAATTCGTAAGCCAGACAGGCTAATTCGAGCCAGATTTGGTTCTTGGCGAAGGCCTGCAAAGGCAGGTTGGTCATCCCGGTGTCCTTGAGCCCGCGGATGCGGTCCTTGGCGCGGGCGCGCAGCCGGTGACGGACTTCCAGCTCGGCGATGCGCCCACCGACGGTATTGGTAGCGAACACGGTGATGCGCCAGCCGTCGTCGTCGGTGATGTGTAACTGGGCGCCGGGATGGGGCCGTTCGCGGCGGGCGATGAGGCGCATCCTGGGCGGCCAGCCGGTCAAGGTGGCCGGCATCCACCGGGTCAGCTCGGCGACTTGGGCGCCGGCACGGGGCTGGCCGTTGGGATCGTGGGCGGCGCGCCAGGCCTGCTTGGGTAGCGCGGCCAACGCGTCCTGGACGGGTTGGCGAGCCGCGAATCCCACCGAGTACGTCAACCCCAGGTTGGTGATGTGCCACAGCAACGGCTGCACCCCCGACCCGGAGTCACCGCGCACCAGCACCCGCTCACGCAGCCCTTCGGGCAGCTGTTCCAGCGCGGCGTCGAGCACCGCGATCTGGTCGGCGGCGGTGTTGGCGTTGGCCCGTCCGGGGCGCAGCATCCCCACCAACGGCTCTCCGGTGCCCCCGGCGCCGTGGTCGACGAAGGCCAGCACGGGGTGAAACCCGAAGCCCCGTTTGAAGTTCGGGGTGGCGCCTTCCTTCTCCGAATGCGCACCGATCAACGTGGCATCCAGATCGACTACCACCGGACCCGTCGCCGGGACCGGTGCGCGGTGAGTCCAGACCGTGGCCCGCGCCGCGGCACGGGCGGTGCGGATCGCGGTGATCACCGCCACCGCATCGTCGCCGAGCGTGTCGATCAACCGACTGATCGTGGGGTCGGACGCCACCGAGCCGAACAACTCCGGCTGAGCGCGCACCAGCGCGGCATCAGCCAGACAGTCACCGCCAAGTGCGATCGTCACCGCCAGATCCAGCACCGTCTTGCCCGGATCGTGCACCGACCGCGCTGGCCGCCACGGCCTCAACACGCGCGAGAGCTCCCTGGACAGGCCGCTGACCTGGGCAGATCTCAGCAACAGCGCCGCTCCGGCCGACGAAATCAATGACTCGCCGCCCGCTTCAACACCAACTGCACCACAACGGTTACGATTCACCTACGGAGTGCCTTTCAGCTATCCGGAAATTGGACCTTCGACAAGCCCATTTTCCCTTGCTGGACAGGCACTTCCGTGCATTACGCGCCGAACAAATCACATCAACATCGACGCAACCACGAAATATCGAGGCTAGCCCTTCTTGCCGAGCGCCTCGGCCGCGGCCTCCGCCCATTGCCGCCACTGCTCTGCGCTGGCGCGCGCCTCCTCGGCGTCCTTGGTGCGGCCTGCGGCTGTGGCCTTCTCGGCCTGCCGTTCATATTGTTCTGCGCGCTCGCGGAACTGGTCGGCGCGCGCCTGCGCTTCAGGATCGACGCCCCGCGTCGGCGTGTCGCGCACCTTCTTCTCGATGGCCCGCAGCCGCTTCTCCAGGTCTGCGCTGCGCTCGCGGGGAACCTTGCCGATCTTGTCCCATTTGTCGCCGATGGTGCGCAGCGCGGCGCGTGCGGCGTCGAGGTCGCCGGTGTCCAGCCGCTCAGCCTCCGCCAGCAGCGCCTCCTTCGCGTCGGCGTTGGCGCGGAACTCGGCGTCGCGCTCGGCCGACACCGCGTTGCGGGCCGCGAAGAAGGTGTCCTGGGCGGACTTGAACCGCTGCCACAGCGCGTCGTCAACGTCCTTGCTGGCGCGGCCCGCCGCCTTCCACTGCGCCAGCAGGTCGCGAAAGGCCGCGGCGGTCGGACCCCAGTCGGTGGAGTCGGCCAGTTCCTCGGCCCGTTCGCAGAGCGTCTCCTTGGCCTGGCGTGCACCGGCCCGCTCACGGTCGAGATCGGCGAAATGAGATCCGCGGCGCCGGTTGAAGGCCTCGCGCGCCGCCGAATACCGCTTCCACAGCGCGTCGTCGGTCTTGCGGTCCAGACCGCTGATCGTGCGCCATTCTTCGAGGATCTCGCGTAGCCGGTCTCCGGCCGCCTTCCACTGGGTGGCGTTGGCCGCCACCTCCTCGGCCTCGACGGCCAGCGCCTCCTTGCGTGCGGTCTGCGCGGCGCGGTGCTCCTCCCGCTTGGCCTTGTCGGCCGCAGCGGCATTGTCCGCATGCTCGATGAGCGTCGTCAGCCTCGCGGCAAGCGCGTCGACGTCGCCGAGCACCGACGCGGTGGGCAGGCTCTCCGCGAGAGACGTTGCCGCAGCCTTGATCTTGCGGGCATCGCCTGTGCCCGACGCCAGCCGGCTCTCCATCAGCGTGACCTCGGTGTCGAGGTCGTCGAACCGGCGTCCGAAATGGGCGAAGGCAGCCTCGGTATCGCCCGCCTGCCAGGATCCGATCGCCCGGTCTCCTGCGCTGCTGACCAGCCACACCGTCCCGTCGGGGTCGACGCGGCCGAAGCGGTGCGGATCGCTCGACGGCGCGGCGGGCGCGGCATGCACGGCCGACGGTGCGGGACCGGGCCGGGGACCTGGGCGTGGCGGTCCGGGACGGGGAGCGGGTTTCGGGGCGGTCATGCCACCCGGCTCGCTGGTCGTCATCTTCTTCGGTTCCTCGTACCCTCCGCGCGGGTGTTCCGCGCACCTGCCGCGCGACGCGGCGCCCAACTACTTCGCCCGCTATTCAAACAGGTCGTCCGGCGTGCGTACGCCGATGCGGCTCATTTGCCTAGGCTCTCCTGAAAGGACGACGGGAGGTCAGCGATGGCGAAGGCGGATATCGCCGCACTGCTCGCCCTCGGCGCTGCCTTCTTCATCGCGATCGGCGACGTCATCCATCAACGCTCGGCACACGAGGTCACCGACGAGCCGATGAGTCATCTCGAGCTGTTCACACGGCTGCTCCGCGACGGCCGGTGGTGGCTCGGCAGCCTGGTCGCGGCCGCGGGCTTCGCGCTGCAGGCGGCGGCGCTCGGCTTCGGCTCCGTGCTTCTGGTGCAGGCGATTCTGGTGACCTCGCTGCTGTTCGCGCTGCCGGTCAACGCGCGGTTGAGCCATCGCCAGGTGACCCGGTGGGAATGGCTGTGGGCGGCGCTGCTCGCCGGCGCCGTGGTGGTGATCGTCACCGTCGGCAATCCGACGGAGGGCCACTCGCGCGCCTCCCTCGAGACGTGGACAGCGGTGGTGGCCGTCCTCGGACCCGCTTTGGTGCTGTGCGTACTGGGAGCCAACATGGTCAAGGGCCCTGCGAGTGCGGTGCTGCTCGGCCTGGTGTCCGGCGCCCTGTGGGGCGTCTTCGCGGTGTTGACCAAGGGTGTGGTCGATCGGCTCGACGACGGACTGTGGGCGATGGTGCGAACGCCCGAGCTGTATGTGTGGGCCCTTGTCGCCATCGCGGGCACGGCGTACCAGCAGTCGTCCTTTCGCGCGGGTTCGTTGACCGCGTCCCTGCCGACGATGACGGTCGCAGAGCCGGTGGTGGGATCGGTGCTCGGCGTCGTCGTGCTAGGCGAGGCGCTTCGTCCTGGCGACGCGGGGTGGTTCACCCTCATCGTCGCAGTGATCGCGATGGTGGTCGCGACGGCCGCGTTGGCGCGCGGCGAGGCCGCGACGGCATCTGTGGCGCAGCTGGCGTGATGTCGGCCGTTAGTTTGGTTGCGTGCTGAGCGCCATCGCGATCGTGCCGTCGGCACCGGTCATGGTTCCCGAGCTCGCCGCGTCGGCCGCAGGCGAGCTGGCCGACCTGCGAGAGGCCGTGTTCGTGGCCGCGTCGTCGCTGCCGCGGCGGTGGATCGCGGTCGGTGTCGGCCCCACGGACGCGGTCATCGGTCCCGAGCGGGCCGGCACCTTCGCGGGCTACGGGGTCGACCTACGGGTGGCGCTGTCACCCGACACCGACGGCACCCCCGGTGAATTGCCGCTGTGTGCGTTGGTGACGGGCTGGCTGCGCGGACAGGTCGATCCGCAGGCGCGCGTCGAGGTGCGGGTGTACTCCGACGACCACGGCGCCGACCAGGCTCTGGACCGCGGCAGGCGGCTGCGCGCCGAGATCGACGACGCCGACGATCCCGTCGGCGTGCTCGTCGTCGCCGACGGCGTCGCCACCCTCACACCGCCCGCGCCGGGCGGCTACGACCCTGACTCGCCGCCCGTGCAGGCCGCGCTCGACGACGCGCTGGCAGGCGGTGACACCGCAGCCCTGGCCCGGCTGCCGCGCTCGGTCGTCGGGCGGGTCGCCTACCAGGTGTTGGCCGGGCTGGTAGGACGGGCGCCGCGGTCAGCGAAGGAGCTTCATCGCGGGTCGCCCTACGGCGTCGGGTATTTCGCAGGCGTCTGGCTTCCGGTGGGCTGGGGGCACCTCCCGGCCGAAGGCGAGGGGGAGAGCGGAGCGACCCGGGTATCGACACCGTGAGGCCGCTCGCGATCATCGGCCCCACCGGCACAGGGAAGTCGGCGTTGGCCCTTGCGGTGGCGGAGCGGCTCGGCGGAGAGATCGTGAACGCCGACGCCATGCAGCTCTACCGGGGGATGGACATCGGGACCGCGAAGCTGCCGGTCGCCGACCGTCGAGGAATCCCGCACCACCAGCTCGACGTGCTGGACATCACCGAGACGGCGACCGTCGCGCGCTACCAGCGGGACGCCGCCGCGGATGTGGATGCCATCTCGGCCGCTGGAGCCGTCCCGATCATCGTCGGCGGGTCGATGATGTACATCCAGTCGCTGCTCGACGGGTGGTCGTTTCCGGCCACCGATCCGGCCGTCCGGGCCAAGTGGGAGCAGCGGCTGACCGAGATCGGCGCCGCGGCGTTGCACTCAGAGCTTGTCCGGGTCGACTCCTCGGCGGCCTCGTCGATCCTGGCCACCGACGGCCGACGCATCGTGCGGGCGCTCGAGGTCGTCGAGCTGACCGGAAAGCCCTTCGCGGCCTCGGCGCCGACGATCGGTGCGCCGCGTTGGGATACCGCCATCGTCGGATTGGACTGGGAGACAAAAACTCTCGACGAACGTCTGGCCCAGCGAACCGACAAGATGTTCACCGACGGCCTCGTCGACGAGGTGCGCTCGCTGCTGGGCCGGGGGCTGCGCGACGGCGCGACCGCGTCCCGCGCGCTCGGCTACGCACAGGTCATCGACGACCTCGACAGCGGCGGCGACGGTTCGGCCGCGCGGGAGCCGACATTCATCGGAACCCGCCGCTATGTGCGGCGGCAGCGGTCGTGGTTCCGCCGCGACCACCGGATCACCTGGCTCGACGGCGCGGGTGCCGACAATGTCGCCGACACGCTGCGGACATGGCGGCACGTATCCTGATCTGGTGATGTTCGCCAAGGGCCACGGCACGCAGAACGATTTCGTGCTGCTGCCCGATCTAGACGGCAGGCTGCCTCTACAGCCCGCCGCGGTGGCCGCGTTGTGCGACCGGCGAAGGGGCATCGGGGCCGACGGTGTGCTGCGGGTGACCACGGCGGGCGCGGCCGCGGCGGCGGGCGTTTTCGACCGACTGCCAGAAGGCGTGGCGGCAGGTGACTGGTACATGGACTACCGGAACGCCGACGGCTCGATCGCGCAGATGTGCGGTAACGGCGTCCGGGTGTTCGCCCACTACCTGCGGGCCTGCGGGCTGGAAAGCCGCGACGAGTTCGTCGTCGGATCGTTGGCGGGCCCACGGCCGGTGGTTTTGCACGGCTGGGACGCCACCAATGCCGATGTCACCGTCGAGATGGGCAAGACCAACCAGCTCGGCACCGGCGAGGCGATTGTCGGCGGCAGGCCGTTCACCGGGCTCGCCGTCGATGTCGGCAACCCCCATCTCGCGTGCGTCGACGCCGATCTGACCGTCGTCGAGCTGGCCGCGCTGGACGTCGCCGCTCCGGTGCAGTTCGACATCGGGCAGTTCCCCGACGGCGTCAACGTCGAAGTGATCACCGCTCCGTCGGGTGGTTCGGTGTCGATGCGGGTACACGAGAGGGGTGTCGGCGAAACCCGGTCATGCGGAACGGGAACCGTCGCTGCCGCCGTCGCCGCGTTGGCGTACCAGGGCGCGACCACGGGCGCGCTCACCGTCTGCATCCCCGGCGGCGAGGTCACCGTCACCGTCACCGACGCCAGCAGCTACCTGCGCGGCCCGTCGGTCCTTGTGGCAGGCGGCGAGATATCCGAGGACTGGTGGCGTGCACAGCAGCGTTAAATCAGATGCGCGAATCCCTAACAGCGTGCACCATTTCTGATTACTCATGACATATCCCGATCATCCAAACCGCGACACCCCGAGCCTGGGTGAGCTGGCCCTCGAAGACCGCACGGCGCTGCGCCGCGTGGCCGGTCTGTCGACCGAGCTCGCCGACGTCTCCGAGGTCGAATACCGCCAGCTGCGCCTCGAACGCGTCGTGTTGGTCGGTGTCTGGACCGAGGGAAGTGCGGCCGACGCCGATGCCAGCCTCGCCGAGCTGGCCGCGCTCGCCGAGACGGCCGGCTCCGAGGTGCTCGAGGGCATGATCCAACGACGTGACAAGCCCGACCCGTCCACCTACATCGGCTCGGGCAAGGCCCAGGAACTTCGCGACGTCGTCGTGGCGACCGGAGCCGACACGGTCATCTGCGACGGCGAACTCAGCCCGGCTCAGCTCAGTGCGTTGGAGAAGGCGGTGAAGGTGAAGGTCGTCGACCGCACCGCGCTGATCCTCGACATCTTCGCCCAGCACGCCACGAGCCGGGAGGGCAAGGCGCAGGTGGCGTACGCCCAGATGGAGTACATGCTGCCGCGGTTGCGTGGCTGGGGTGAGTCGATGTCACGGCAGGGCGGCGGCGCAGGCGGCGGTAGCGGGGGCGGCGTCGGCACGCGCGGACCGGGTGAGACCAAGATCGAGACGGACCGCCGTCGCATCCGCGAACGAATGGCCAAGTTGCGTCGCGAGATCAAGGACATGAAGAAGATCCGCGACACCCAGCGCAGTCGCAGGCTTGGCAGCGACGTGGCGTCCGTCGCGATCGTCGGCTACACCAACGCGGGTAAGTCAAGCCTGCTCAATGCCCTCACAGGGGCGGGTGTGCTGGTGGAGAACGCGTTGTTCGCAACACTCGAACCGACAACGCGCCGAGGCGAATTCACAGACGGCAGGCCGTTCGTGATGACCGACACGGTGGGGTTCGTCCGCCATCTGCCCACCCAACTGATCGAGGCGTTCCGGTCGACGCTGGAAGAAGTCGTCGACGCCGACCTACTGGTTCACGTGGTGGATGGCTCGGATGCGAACCCGCTCGCTCAGATCGAGGCGGTCCGCGAGGTGATCAACGAGGTCGTTGCCGAGCGCGATGGCCAGCCCGCGCCAGAACTGTTGGTGGTCAACAAGACTGACGCTGCGAACGGCCTTACACTGGCGAAGCTGAGGCGCGCGCTGCCCGGCGCGGTGTTCGTCTCCGCGCACACCGGCGACGGCCTGGACCAGTTACAGCAGCGCATGGCGCAGCTGGTAACGCCGACCGACACCACGGTCGACGTGACCATCCCGTACGACAGGGGTGACCTGGTGGCTCGGGTGCACGCCGACGGCAGGGTGGACGCCACCGAGCACAACTCCGAAGGCACGCGAATCAAGGCGCGCGTGCCGATGCCGTTGGCGGCCAGCCTCAGCGAGTTCGCGACGTTCTGAGCACAAAAAAAAATGGGGCACCCCTCGGCGCCCCATTTTCGTTGGTCGTGTCTAGCCCTGCTGCTCGGCCTTCTGACGCTCCTCGGCGACCTTGGCGGCCCCGCGGGCGGCTTCAGCCTCGGCTTCCTTCTCGGCGGCGTTGCGCTGCGCATCGGCCTTGTCCTGCTGGGCCTTGCCCTCGCGGTACACGTCATCGCGACCGGTCACGGCGCCGGCGACTTCCTTGGCCTTGCCCTTCACGCCCTCGACGACGCCCTTGATGGCTTCCTCGGGTCCGCTGTTGTTCTCCGCCATTGCGCAATTCCTCCTAGCAATCGGTTCGTGACGTCTTGATTCCCGATCGGGCGGCCCGCTAAACGCATATAAAAGCCCAGGTGGTGCAGCTCACAATGCGTCGCCGCGTACTAATCGCTGGCGATGTCGAAGACATCGGCGGCGGTTGCGGCCATGACCCGTTGTGCCAGTTCGGCTTTGAGTTCGTCGAGTCTGGATTCCTGCTCGACGGTCCGGTTGTCGGTGCGGGCCAGGTCGATGAACTCGTCGTGGACGAAGCCGTCGCGCAGGAGCAGTGTCACCGTGCGGTCACCTAGGGAGACCTCGAAGACGAAGTCCTCGAGCAAACGGCCCCTGTCAACGCGCAGCAGCGAGCGGTCGACCGTGTATCGGCCTTCGGTGACGGCCCGGGTGACTGCCTCGAATCCGTCGCGGGCACCTGGGCCGCGAAACGCCGTTCGGACGACCACGGCCCGCCGCGGCGGTGGTGCGGCGGGGGAGAGAGCATCGAATACCCGCTGCAGGGCCTTGAACGCCATCGCCACGCCCGCGGGTGAGTGCGGGCCGTGGTAGGCCATCATGTCGTCGAACGTGAAGGTGATTGCCCGCCCACCATCCTCGACCTGCAGCGACTCCGGCACGCTCATCGTCGGAAGTCTATTTCCGCCAACGCCGAACCCGATACCCAACCATCCGGTTGGGTGGTATATCGTCGTTTCCAAAGCCCCCCGCTCATCTCTGGAGGTTCTCCATGGGCAACGTCGTCAAGTACGAGCGCACCCTCTTCGAGCCCGAACACGATCTCTTCCGGGAGTCCTACCGCAGCTTCCTGGACCGGCACGTCGCGCCGTTCCACGACCAGTGGGAGAAGGACAAGATCGTCGATCGCGGCGTCTGGCTGGAAGCCGGCAAGCAGGGCTTTCTGGGCATGGCGGTGCCGGAGGAGTACGGCGGCGGCGGCAACCCCGACTTCCGCTACAACGTGATCCTGACCGAGGAGACAACCGCGGGCCGGTTCAGCGGGCTCGGCTTCGGGCTGCACAACGACATCATCGCGCCGTATCTGCTCAACCTCGCCGACGAGGAGCAGAAGCAGCGCTGGCTGCCCAAGTTCTGCACGGGCGAGTTCATCACCGCGATCGCCATGACCGAGCCCGGCACCGGCAGTGACCTGCAAGGCATCAAGACCAGGGCGGTCAAAGAAGGCGACCACTACGTACTCAACGGGGCCAAGACCTTCATCACCAACGGCATCAACGCCGACCTGGTGATCGTCGTCGCGTGCACCGACCCGGACAAGGGCGCGCAGGGCTTCTCCCTGCTGGTCGTCGAGCGCGGCATGGAGGGGTTTGAGCGTGGCAGGCACCTCGAGAAGATCGGCCTCGACGCCCAGGACACCGCGGAGTTGTCCTTCACCGATGTCAAAGTGCCCGCCGAGAACCTGCTCGGCGAGGAAGGCATGGGCTTCATCTACCTGATGCAGAACCTGCCCCAGGAGCGACTCAACATCGCGGTGATGGCGGCCGCCGCCATGGAAGCCGTGCTGACCGACACGCTGCAATACGCCAAGGAGCGCAAGGCCTTTGGCAGGCCGATCGGCAGTCAACAGAACAGCCGCTTCTTGTTGGCCGAATTGTCAACCGAGGCAACGGCCGTGCGCATCATGGTCGACGAGTTCATCCGGCTGCACCTCGACGAGAAGCTTTCCGCAGAGCAGGCAGCGATGGCGAAGTGGTACTCCACCGAAAAGCAGGTACACCTCGTCGATCGGTGCCTGCAGTTGCACGGCGGCTATGGATACATGAGGGAATACCCCGTTGCGCGGGCGTATCTGGACGCTCGGGTGCAGACCATCTACGGCGGCACGACCGAGATCATGAAGGAGATCATCGGACGCTCGCTGGGCGTGTAGATCCCACCCGGCAGAATTTCGGTCCCGATTACACAGATCCCTCCCGTTATCGTGTCTATCTGACGCATGGCTGTCGAACGCGCTAGTTTCAGGGGGACTTTGCCGTAACACGGGAGGGTGGATGAGTGGGGAGCGTGCCCTGCTGAACTCCGTATTCGGCCGCGCGGCTGCGGCGGTGCTGGCTGCGGCCGCGGCCCTTGTGCTGGCGCCCGTCGCGGTGGCGACCCCGGAATCCGATGCCGCGGATGCGATCAACCGGGCATACGACGCGGGCGGCGGCCCCACCGGCCCGCTGGGGCCCGGCGACGGCGGCCTCTACCCCGTCGGCGGTGGCTTCGGCCAGAACTACGCAGGCGGCAAGATCTTCTTCACCCCCGACACCGGCGCGCACATCATGGCGGGCGCGATCCTGCAGAAGTACGAGTCGCTCGGCGGGGCCGGCGACGGTGACCTGGGTTTTCCGACCATCGACGAGGGCCCTGGCCGGGTCAGCCCGGACAGCCGCAACACAACGTTCAGCGCGGTCGACAAGCCCGTCATCTTCTGGACGCCCGAAACCGGTGCCCATGTCGTGCGCGGTGCGATAAACGCGGCGTGGGACAAACTCGGCGGCTCGGCAGGGCCCGTCGGGGTGCCGACAGAGGACGAGGTGTTCAAGGGCGATCTGGTCTCGCAGAAGTTCACCGGCGGTGAGCTCACGTGGAACCGGTCGTCCAAGGAGTTCACCACCGTGCCACCGGAGCTGGCGGCACAGCTGGCCGGGCTGAGCGTCCCCGAAGACGCCACGTCAGCGATCAACGCGGCCAGGCGGGCCGCCGGGGGACCGTTGGGTCCGCTCGGGGCCAAGCAGGGACCGCAGTACGCGATAGGGCAGGACGGCGCGGGGCAGGACTTCACCGGCGGCAAGATCTTCTACAGCCCGGCCACCGGCGCGAATGTGGTCAGCGGCCAGGTCCTCAAGAAGTACGAGTCGGTCGGCGGCGTGCAGAGCGATCTGGGTCTGCCGACCAGCAACGAGGCCGACGGCGGGTTGAAGACAGGCAGCCGGGTCAGCACATTCGCCGCAGAGGACAAGCCGCTCATCTTCTGGACGCCCGACTACGGAGCGTTCATCGTGCGTGGGGCGATGAACGCGGCATGGGACAAACTCGGCGGCGCGGCCGGTTCCCTCGGGCCGCCGGTGGCCGACCAGACGGAGGACGGAAACGTCATCTCGCAACGCTTCACCGGCGGCGAGATCTCCTGGGACAAGAAGACCGACAAGTTCAGCACCGAGCCGGCCAATCTGGCGTCGAGTCTGACCGGCCTGACCGTGCCGGGCTACGAACCGCCGGACACGTCGAGCGCCGCGGCATCGGATTCCAAGGACCGCAACTGGTTCACACCGTCGTGGTGGTGGCTGCTCGCAGGCATTCCGGTGCTGGTTCTGGCCGGCCTGATTCTGGTTGCGACGCTACGGAATCGGGGCGGCGGCGACGACGTCGATACGCTTGACGCCGAGTTCGACGTCGACACCACGCATGACGCCGAGTTCGACGTCGACACCACGCATGACACCGCGGCCGAGGCGGAGGCGCTGCGGCTTGCGGGCTCCAATGAGCATGCAAGGGTCCGGCTGGCCGAGAGTTACGCTCGGCCATCGGATTCCGCGATGTACGGATTGGGCGGAGCAGGCACGGATCCCTACGAGGACGCGGGCGACGACGGCGACGAATTCTCCAAGCTCGAGCCCGAACCCGACGACTCCGACACCGCGCCGACACCCATATCACCCGAATCGGACGAGAACTCCGGCAGGCACTCGGCGATCCAGCCCGACGAACCACCGGCCGATCCTCAGGAACCCGTTGCGGCGCCCATTGTGGCGCCCGACGCGGCACCCACCGGTGAGATCAACTCCGGAGATGCGCCGGAGGCACAGACCGCGATTCACCTGCCGCTCGACGACCCGTATCTGGCCCCCACCGGATATCCGATCAAGGCGGATACCAAGTCAGGGCTGTACTGGGGGCCGGAAAGCGATCTCTACGACGACATTCCGGCCGAGGTCTTCTTCATCAACGAGCAGTTCGCCCGCGCCAACGGGTTCGTCAAGGCCGACTAGCTCGAGTCAGATCTTCCGGATCACGGTGACGATCTTGCCGAGAACGGCGGCGTCGTTGCCGGGAATCGGATCAAAGGCCGGGTTGTGCGGCATCAGCCAAACTTGCCCGCGGGTCCGTTTGAACGTCTTCACCGTGGCCTCGCCGTCGATCATCGCCGCGACGATGTCGCCGTTGTCGGCGACGTTCTGCTGACGCACGACCACCCAGTCGCCGTCGCAGATCGCCGCGTCCACCATCGAGTCGCCGACCACCTTGAGGAGGAAAAGCGAGCCCTCTCCGACAAGCTCGCGGGGAAGTGGGAAGACGTCCTCGACAGCTTCTTCGGCCAGGATCGGGCCGCCAGCCGCGATGCGGCCGAGTACCGGGACGAAGGTCGGTTCGGGCAGTGCGTCGGACCCCGCCACCTCGGTGGCGACGATCGGCGTCACCATCTCGTCGGGGCCGCGCACGTCGACCGCTCGCGGCCGGTTGGGATCGCGGCGCAGATAGCCTTTTCGCTCCAGGGTCCGCAGCTGATGGGCGACCGATGAGGTCGACGTCAGGCCGACCGCGTCGCCGATCTCCCTGATGCTGGGGGGATAGCCGCGACTGGTCACGGACGCGCGAATGACCTGGAGGATCGTGCGCTGCCGCTCGGTCAGGCTGCTCTCGGGCCCGCGGCGGCCTTCGGAGTTGTCGGGGCCTGCTGCGCTGCTGGGATTGTCAGTGCGGTCCTCGGTCATGGCGCCGAATGTAGTCGCCCGACGCCCGATAATCAAACATGTGTTCGAGGCGTGTCGCGATCTGTGGATGACCTGCAGGCCGTCGCCGAGATTTGTCGGTGCCCTGCTCTATCGTTTGGCAACAGTTCGATCACATGTTCTATTAATCGAACACCTGATCGACTAAGGTTCGAACATAAGAGCGAACAAACCGGAGCGGAAGGCGAGGAAGATGACAGTTCTGGACACCCGAGAAGTCCTGGCAGGACCGGTCCTGCGCGGCCCTTACCGCCCGCCCGTAACACGACGGCCGCACCGCTCACCTCAGAGCAGGCGGCGGCCGGGCGGGGCGCCGATGCGCTACCGCGGTCCAGGCGTGGTGATGTCCCGCGCGTCGCACCGCAGGCGTCCCATCACGCCGGCCGCCACTGTCGGGCTGGCGCTGCTGGCCGCCCTGATCACCATGTGGCTCGGAGTAGTGGCCCAGTTCGGCGGGGTCGTCGGCACCAGCAGCTCGTCGACTCCGGTGCCCGACACGCTCGCCGTGGTCCAGGTGCAGGCGGGGGAGACGCTTCAACAGGTCGCCCACCGGGTGGCACCCGATGCACCCGTCGCCCACGTCGTCGATCGGATCCGCGAACTCAATGAACTCGAGTCCGCCTCGCTCGACGCCGGACAGACGCTGATCGCACCCGTCGGCTGACGGTGTGACGTGCGGGGTGAAGGTACGCTCGGAGGCGTTCGAGTTGAGCGTTCATCGGTGCGGCGAAGGAGCAGTCATGCACTGTCCGTTCTGCCGTCACCCCGATTCGCGGGTCGTTGATTCCCGAGAAACCGACGAGGGCCAGGCGATTCGGCGCCGACGGTCATGCCCGGAATGCGGACGCCGGTTCACCACCGTGGAGACCGCCGTGCTCGCGGTCGTCAAGCGCAGCGGCGTCACCGAACCGTTCAGCCGCGAGAAGGTCATCAAGGGGGTGCGTCGGGCGTGCCAGGGTAGGCAGGTCGACGACGACGCGCTCAACCTGCTGGCACAGCAGGTGGAAGACACCGTGCGGGCAACGGGCTCGCCCGAGGTGCCCAGTAACGAGGTCGGACTGGCGATTCTCGGGCCGCTCCGCGATCTCGACGAGGTCGCCTACCTCCGCTTCGCGTCCGTGTACCGGTCGTTCTCCTCCGCCGACGACTTCGAGCGCGAGATCGAGGCGTTGCGCGCCCACCGCGGAGTCCCCACGTCGGGCTGACCGGTACCGGCTCTCAGTCGATCTGCCTGGCGCCGTCCTCGACGACTCGGCCCGCTACCCGAACCCAACCGTCGGCACTCCACTGCGTCTTGATGACCGAGCCCTTGCCCTGGACGATGGTGAGGTCGCGGCTGAGGTAGTCGGTGATGCGAACCGCCGCCGCGCCGGTCGCCTCGTCCTCGGGCACGCCCAACCCGACCGCGAACATCCGAGAACGCAGCACACCGTTGTCCCGGTCGGTCCACGTCCACAGGTAGTTCTCGACGTCGTCGGCGTAGTCGTCCGGGTTCGCGGCGAAGAGTTCGTCGGTGGACTCGAGGTCGTAGATCGCGAAATCCGGCGCCCACTCGGCGCGGGCCCGGACGACGACCATGTCGCCGTCGTAACTCACCTGAACCACCCCGGCGGGCACCTGCAGGGTGCGGACCGGACGGCCGATGTCGCGCAGCCACCACGACGCTCCGACGGTCGGATGCCCCGCGAACGGCAGCTCGGTGGCGGGGGTGAAGATCCTGGCGTGCGCCGTGTTCGCACCCGCCTGCGGCACATCGACGAAGATCGTTTCGCTGTAACCCAATTCGGTGGCGATCCGCTGTCGATCCGCGGGCTCCACGGTGCTCGCGTCGACGACGCCGAGGGGGTTGCCGAACTTCCCGTCCGCATCGGTGAAGACGCGCAGCACTGTCACGTCGATGGTCATGTGCCCGATGCTACGACGTGGCGGAGGGGTGCGTCAGGTGGCGCTGCGTTCGTCGGTGCCCATCGCATCGAGCACCGCAACGCGGGTGTCGACCGACCCCGAGATCGCGGCGTCGCTGCGTCCGGTGCGCAGCAATCCGCGCAGCAACTCCTGGTCGTGCGTGGCCGGTTCGGTCGAGTCGATGAACCGCTCGACGATCTCGACGAAGCGGTCGGGGTCGTCGTGGAACGGAAAGTGCCCCGACCGTTCGAAGATCTCGAGCTGCGAGCCGGGCATCGCGGCATGGGCGAGTCGGGCGTGGCTGACGGGGATGACCGAGTCGTGCGAGCCCCAGATCAATTGCACCGGGACGGATTCCGTCAGATAGCACCGGTCCAGCATGGTGACGACCTGGCCGCGCCAGTCGACAACGGCACGCAGCGTGCGCGCGAACGCCGAGGACGCGGTCGGCTCGGGCAGATCCTCGAGGATGCGCAGCATCTCGGGTATGTCGCGGCCGAGGCCCGTCGAGCCGATCGCGAGTCCCGCGGCGCGCCCCATCATCTGCAGCGCAGGCAGTACCAACGGCAGGCGCAGCAGCGCCAGCGCTTCACTGCCCATGGGAAGCGACGCGATTCGCAGGGCGAAGTTGACGTCCTTGGTCACCCCGCCCGCGCCCACCAGAATCAGTCGGTCCACCAGTTGCGGGAACTGGTAGGCGAACTGCATTGCGACACCGCCGCCGAGTGAATGCCCGACCACCGTGACCCGCTCGATGTCGAGGACACTGAGCAGGTCGCGCATCCCGTTCGCGTACGCCGCGACGGAGTAGTCGGCGCGCGGCTTGTCGGACTTTCCGTGGCCGAGCAGGTCGGGGGCGATGACGGTGAACCGTTGGGCGAGCGTGGATTGCACGCTGCTCCACGTGGTGGAGTTGTCGCCGATCCCGTGGATCAGCAGTATCGCTGGACCCGATCCGGCGACCCGGAACGCGCGCCGGTAGCCGTGAATCGTGCGGTGGTCCAATGTGGGCGTCAGCTCGCGCACCGGACGGAGATTGGGCGTCCGTGGCTTTCGGGCAGTCATGTCGCCAACCTCGTCGTCGGACCGGGTGACGGCTTAATGGCCGTCGTCCCCGTCTTGGAAACCTTCTTTTCTCTTCTGTTCCCTGTTCTGCTGCGCGAGAAAGCGCTCGAACTCCGCGCCGAGTTCGTCACCGCTGGGCAGATCCTCGTCGCGTGCCAGCAGTGATTTGTTCTCCTGGGCTGCGATGAAGGCATCGTACTGGCGCTCCAGTGCCTCCACCACTTGAGCGACCTCGGTGCTGCCGCCGACTTGTTCCTCGACTTTCGCCTGTACTTCGGCGGCCGCCTCGGACAGCGCGGCCAGCGGCAGCTGCAGCGCGCCGGACTTGGCGACCTGCGACAGCAGCGCCTCGGCAGCGGCCGGGTAGTCGGTCTGGGCGAGGTAGTGCGGCACGTGGACGGTGAAGCCGACCACGTCCTGTCCGTGCTGGGCCATCCGGTACTCCAGCAGATTCGACACGCTGCCGGGGACCTGCACCTCGCCCACCCACGGCGTGTGATCGGCGATCAGCTCCTTGTTGTTGGCGTGGGCGGTCAGCGTGATGGGCCTGGTGTGCGGCACCGCCATCGGAATGGCGCCGAGCCCGATGGTCTGCCGAACGCCGAGCCGTTCGGCCAGCAGGCGGACCGCGGTGATGAAGCGCTCCCAGCGCAGGTCCGGCTCCATGCCCGCAAGCAGAAGGAACGGCGTCCCCACACTGTCGTGCAGCGCGTACATGCTCAGCTCGGGTTCCTCGTAGTGGGTGAAGTGGTCGGTCTTGAACGTCATCAAGGGCCGCCGCGACCGGTAGTCCAGAAGTTCGTCGATGGCGAACGACGCCACCAGCTCGGTCTCCAGCGTGTTCTTCAGGTGCTCGGCGGACAGCCGGATGGCGTGCCCGGCGTCCGAGAAGCCCTCAAGGGCGTGAATCAGCACCGGCCCGCGGCCATCTGACGATGACAGTTGCGGCGCGGGGAACTCCAGCTCGTACATCCCGCTCTGGTCGGGCTGGTAGCGCTGGTCCTGATCGTCGTGTTCGTCGCTGATTGGGCTCACCTCCTCAACACCGCGACTTCCAGTGTCTCATTCGCCTGGATGGCCGCTGGAGAAGTCCACGTGAACCGGCCCCACGGCGCCGCGATCGGGCAAGATCAGGTGCCATGCGAGGGTCGGCGGTGCTGGTGGTCGGGCTGCTGGCGTTGACGGCAGGGTGCGGGCGGGCGGAGCCACCGCAGACCCAGGCGACGAGCCAGGTGCCGACGCCGGCGAAGATGTCCGCCGCGCCTGTTCCGCCGGACGCCAGGGTGGGTGCGCTGTTTCTCGGTGCGGGCGATCTCCATACGTGCACCGCAGGGGTACTCGACTCAAAGGATGGCGACCTGATCCTGACCGCCGCGCATTGCGTCGCCGAGGGCATCGACACGACATTCGTCGCAGGCTTCTCCGGCGCCGCCGACCCGGCGGCCATCTGGCGGGTCGATACGATATACCTCGACCCGCGATGGGTGAAGAACCAGGATCCGTTGGCGGACTTCGCAATTCTGCGAGTGTCGCGCGACGGTGGCGGCGCGGTGGAAGCCGAGGCCGGCGGTGGGCTCGCGATCGGTACCGCACCGAAGCCGGGCACGGTTGTCAACGTCACCGGATACGGGCTCGGCGTCGGGGGCGGCCCCATCGGCTGCAAGGTGGAAACGGAACTGGCTCCGGGCGGCTTTCCCTCGCTGCCGTGTGGCGGGCTTATCGACGGCACCAGCGGCGCTCCGTGGACCACAGGGCTGACCGTCACCGGCTTGACCGGTGGACTCGACGGTGGTGGATGTGACGAAAACGTCTCGTACTCAGCGCCGTTCGACGGCGGGGTTGTCCAATTGTTGGCGCGTGCCGAGGCAGGCGGTTCGGGCGACACGGCGCCCGAGGTGTTCGATGACGACTGCTGACTCCTACGCGCGGAACTGGCTGAGCGCGCGCAGCTTGTTCATCACGTCCAGCGCCGCAACCTTGTAGGCCTCCGAGAACGTCGGGTAGTTGAAGACGGCGTCCACCAAGTATTCGACGGTGCCGCCGCAGCCCATCACGGCCTGGCCGATGTGGACCAGCTCGGTGGCGGCGGTACCGAAGATGTGCACGCCCAACAACTTCAGGTCTTCGGTGGAGACCAGTAGTTTGAGCATGCCGTAGGAGTCGCCTGCGATCTGGCCGCGCGCCAGCTCGCGATAGCGCGACACCCCGACCTCGTAGGGGATCGAGTCCCGCGTCAGGTCGACCTCGGTTGCGCCGACGTAGGACACCTCGGGGATCGAGTAGATGCCGATCGGCTGCAGCTCGGTCATGCCCTTCACCGGCTCGCCGAATGCGTGGTACGCGGCCAGCCGGCCCTGGTCCATCGACGTCGCAGCCAGCGCGGGGAACCCGATCACGTCGCCGACGGCATAGATGTGGTCGACCTTGGTCTGGAACTGGTCGTCGACGAAGATCCGGCCCCTGCTGTCGATCTCCAGCCCGGCGTTCTCCGCGTCGAGGTGCTCGGTCTGGCCCTGGCGGCCCGCCGAGTACATCACCGTCTCCGCGGGAATCTGCTTCCCGCTGGCCAGCGTGGTGACCGTGCCCGACGCGCCGACGTCGACCGCCGTCACCTCCTCGCCGAATCGGAACGTCACCGCCAGGTCGCGCAGGTGGAACTTCAGCGCCTCGACCACTTCGGGATCGCAGAAGTCCAGCATGCTGTCGCGTTTCTCCACCACGGTCACCTTGGTGCCGAGCGCGGCGAACATCGACGCGTACTCGATGCCGATCACGCCTGCGCCGACCACCACCATCGACGACGGCAGCGACTTCAGATCGAGGATTCCGTCGGAATCCAGCACCCGTGATTCGTCGAACTCGACACCTGCGGGACGGGCCGGCTTCGTCCCGGTCGCGATCACGATGAATTCGCCTCGGACGGTGGTCTTTTCACCGCGGGTCTGGTCGTCGACGCAGACGGTGTGATCGTCCAAGAACCGGCCGTGCCCGGTGTGCAGGTCGACACCGTTGCGCATCAGCTGGCTGCGCACCACGTCCTGCTCCTTGGTGATGACGTGTGAGGTGCGGGCAAGCAGGTCCGCGGGCGTGATCTTCTCCTTGACCCGGTAGCTGGCGCCGTAGAGCTCGCGCTGGCTCATGCCGGTCAGGTAGACCACCGCTTCGCGCAGCGTCTTGGAAGGGATGGTCCCGGTGTTCACACAGACTCCGCCGAGCATCCTGCCGCGCTCGACGACCGCGACCGTTTTGCCGAGCTTTGCCGCCGCGATGGCGGCCTTCTGGCCGCCTGGACCTGAACCGATGACGACGAGGTCGTACTCCAGCACCGAAGCCATATCTGAAGGTGTACGCCGGTTGCGGCGATCTCGCATGCCGACGCGGTCAATACCGGGTGAACAAATGTGCGGATCGGCTGCCGGGTGAGCGTCTTCCGCGCGCCTGAAAGCGGCCGGGACCAGCCGGTGAGACGATGACCGCGATGGTGGGCACGGTTCTTCGGGTTCCGCGCGGGTGCAGGCTGCCCGTCCTGTGCTGCGCAGTGTTGACGGTGGCGGCGTTGGTCGGTGGCTGCGCCCGAGTGGTCGCCGGCACCGCGCGCGCGGGTGACCCGCAGGTCCGTCCCGGCCGACCGATTCCGGTGGCCGAGTTGCTGATCGAGCCGACGCGGTTCCCCGCGCAATATCCGGCGGCCGTGCTGCCACCCAAGGATGTCGATCGCGTGCTTGGCGAAATCGACGGCGTTGCGGTCGGATCCGAGGTGACACCGCCCGAGTGCGCTCCGCTGCCGGTGCTCACGGACCAGAGGGCCGCCGCGGAGGGAACCGACGACCGGGGTGCTCGGCTCATCGTCACTGTCGTCAGGCCGGTGTCGTCGGTGCGGGCCAGGGTCGCCCAGCTCGCCGAGTGCCCGTCGTTCACCAGCACGGCGGGCGGGGAGGCCGGCGAGGTGTCGAAGGTGACGGTCGATCTGCCGCCCGCACCGCCGGTGGACGCCGACGACAGCTACGCGGTCAACCAGACGGTCACAGCGAAGTCGTCCGACGGGCGGGACACGACGACGCTGACCCTGGTCGCTCTCGTCGACGACGTCCGGGTGACGGCCTCGTGGCAGCAAGACGGGTCCTCGAATCCCTCACCCGACACCCAGGCGCTGGACACGCTGTTCACCGATGCCGTGCTCAAAGTGCGCCAAGAGATCCCGCGCTAGCCGGTCATACCCAGTCGCGCGTTCATCCACAGCCGACAGGACCGCGGCCCGGTGTGGGCGGCTTCGGTCGGTGTCAGCGGCCACCGTCGGGGCATGACGACATCGCAATCCGATTTCCAACTCAACCGACCCGGCACGCTGATCGCTGCGCTGCCCGCCGTGCTGGGCTTCGTGCCCGAAAAGTCCCTCGTGCTGGTGACCATCGATCGTGGTGAGCTGGGTTGCGTTATGCGCGTTGACCTTTCGTCCGAGCTGGCGGACTCCGTCGGTCACCTCGCCGAGGTCGCCGCGACAGCCCGACCGGACGCCGTGGTCGCGGTCGTCGTCGACGCCGAGGGCGCCGACTGCCGGCTGTGCAACGACGAATACAGCGACCTTCACCGCGCCTTGACCGACTGCCTTGCCGACCATGCGATCGCGCTGCTCGACTTCCATGTCGTTGACAGGGTCGACCGCGACGGGCGGTGGCACTGCCTGGACGGCAGCTGGGGCACGGTGGACGACCCGTCGGCGTCGCCGCTGGCGATGGCGGCGGTGCTGGATGGTCGACGGCTCTACGCGCGCCGCGACGAGCTTCAGCGGGTCATCGAGGCTACCGACCCTGCCGCGAGCGACGCGTTGGCGGTTGTGATCCGCGGCCTGGCCGACGTCGAGGTCGATGCGGCCCGCGATATCAGGGCCGCCATGGCTGCGGGAGTGCGGGCGGCCAAGGGACAACCGCTGTCGGAGGCGGTGATGGCCCGGTTGGCGCGCGCGTTGACCGACCCACAGGTGCGCGACGTGCTCTACGCACTGGCGGTGGGGGACAGGGCCGCGCAGGCCGAAGCGCTGTGGGCAGAACTGTCCCGGTCGCTTCCCCCGCCGTGGCGGGTCGAGGCACTGGTGTTGTTGGCTTTCTCGGCGTATGCGCGCGGCGACGGTCCGTTGGCCGGTGTGTCGCTGGAGGCGGCGCTGCGCTGCGACGGCACGCACCGGATGGCGGGGATGCTCGACACCGCGCTGCAGTCGGGGATGCGGCCCGAACAGATTCGTGAGCTCGCCGCGACGGGGTACCGGCTCGCCAAGCGGTTCGGCGTGCGGTTGCCGAAGCGACGGGAATTCGGTCGGCGGCCGGGCTGAGCCCGATCCGGCTGACCTCGGTTAGACCTTTTCGACCTTGACGGCGTGCGCCATCTCGTGCGGCAGCTCCACCTGTTCGTGTCCGGGGATCACGATCATGACGCCGCCGTTGGGCCCGGTTTCGACGGTCACGCGCGCGCTGGGGACAACGCCCGCATCCTTCAGCCGGGCGATGAGGTTGACGTCTCCCTGGACGTGTTCAGTCAGCTGGCGGACCACCACAGCAACAGGGAAACCTGCGGGCAGCTCGGTGAGCCGCACCAGATTGCGGTCCTCGGAGCCGATGGAGTCGCCGACACCGAGCTCGGACAGGCCGGGGATGGGGTTGCCGAACGGCGACACGGTCGGGTTGTCCAGCACCTGCACGAGGCGCCGCTCGACGTCCTCGCTCATCACGTGCTCCCAGCGGCACGCCTCGGCGTGCACTTCCTCCCACGGCAGCCCGATCACGTCGACCAGCAGCCGCTCGGCCAGCCGGTGCTTGCGCATCACCGCGACGGCGAGGTTACGGCCCTTGTCGGTCAGTTCCAGGTGCCGGTCACCGGCGACGTGCAGCAGGCCGTCGCGCTCCATCCGGGAGACGGTCTGGCTCACGGTGGGGCCGCTCTGCTCGAGACGCTCGGCGATGCGCGCACGCAGCGGGACTACGCCCTCTTCCTCGAGGTCGTAGATCGTCCGCAGATACATCTCGGTGGTATCGACCAGGTCGTTCATAGGTAACCCTTCGTCACGCCAGAGTCTACCGGCCTAGCTGCGCGAATAGGTGTTGCACGTGGTGCGCGTGTAGCAAAAAGGCCCGCCGGCTTTCACCGGCGGGCCTTCTGCGGAGGGTCGCTAGCTGGCGTAGGAGCGCAAGCGGTCGGCTCGGTCGCCGTTGCGCAGTTTGGCCATCACCTCGCGCTCGATCTGGCGCACTCGTTCCCGGGACAACCCGAAGAGCTTGCCGATCTGGTCGAGGGTGCGGGGCTGGCCGTCGTCGAGGCCGAACCGCAGCCGAATCACCTGCTGCTCACGCTCGTCGAGCGTGGCCAGCACGTGCCGAATATCGGTGTGCAGCAGTTCGGAGATGACGGCGTTCTCCGCCGACATGGCGTTCTCGTCTTCGATGAAGTCGCCCAGCGGGGCTTCCTCGTCGCTGCCGACGGGCATATCGAGGCTCACCGGGTCACGGCTGTGCTCGAGGAGATCGGTGATCTTCTCGACCGGAATGCCCGACTCCTCGGCCAACTCCTCGTCGGTGGCCTCGCGGCCGAGGTTCTGGTGCATCTCCCGCTTGATGCGGGCCAGCTTGTTGACCTGCTCGACGAGATGGACGGGCAGCCGGATGGTGCGGCTCTGGTCGGCCATGCCGCGGGTGATCGCCTGACGGATCCACCACGTGGCATAGGTGGAGAACTTGAAGCCCTTCGCGTAGTCGAACTTCTCCATCGCGCGGATCAGGCCCAGATTGCCTTCCTGGATCAGGTCCAGCAGCGGCATGCCACGGCCGGTGTAGCGCTTCGCCAGCGACACCACGAGACGCAGGTTGGCCTCGAGCAGGTGGCTGCGGGCCGCCTGGCCGTCGCGCACGATGACCGCGAGATCGCGTTTGCGGCTCTCGCCGAGACGCTTACGGGTCTCCAGCAGGTGCTGCGCGTACAGGCCGGCCTCGATGCGCTTGGCGAGCTCGACCTCGTCGGCGGCGTTGAGCAAAGCCGTCTTGCCGATGCCGTTCAGGTACACGCGCACCAGATCAGCTGCTGGACTCTGAGCGTCCAGATCTTGGTCATAGCGGCTTAATGTGGCACTTGCCATCAGGGCCTCCTGCTCGGCTCGAACTGTCAAGAACTTCAACGCCCAATTGCTTCGAAGAGTTCCCACGAATCGGCCGATTCACACGTGTTGATCTGCGGTTTTGTCCCGACGACCTGAGAATCGTCTGAGATTACGGCTAGAGGTCGCTCAGGAAGGAACGTCGTCCGTCCGGTAGCTGCCGTCCGGTTGTGGTGCCGACCGCATCCTCTGCTCCAGAGCGGGTCGCTCGGCGGTCGGGAACAGCGGTATGCGGCGGGCGGAGTAGCGGCGCGGCTCCTCGGCGCGGCGCGGCGGCCGGTCGTTGGCAATGAGCACCGCGATCCACGGCAGCGGTATCGATACCGCGATGATCGCCAGCGAAATGAGCCCGTTCTCCCACACGCTGTATGCGACGGCGGCGAGGATCAGCGCAGGGATGCGGAACGCCATGATGGTCAGGTACTTGCGGACGCGAGCGCGGTGCTGCTCTTCATAGGCTGGCGCGGCGGCGGTGATAAGGACCGGTTGACCATCGTCGTCGAAACCCAGCTCTGGGCCGTGTTTCATATGTCCCACTGTTCCACACCGGCGGCACATCAAACCGATCGGTTTCTTACGGATGTCTTGCCGGGCACAATGAACCCATGCAAACCCAGACGATCGAGCGCACCGACACCGACGAACGGGTCGACGACGGGACCGACAGCGACACCCCGAAGTTCTTTCATTACGTCAAGAAGGACAAGATCGCCCAGAGTGCCGTCATGGGGACGCACGTGGTCGCGTTGTGCGGTGAGGTGTTTCCGGTCACCAAGGCCGCAAAGCCCGGATCGCCGGTGTGCCCGGACTGCAAGCGGATCTTCGAACACCTCAAGAAGTAGCGGCGTCGCCCTTGGGTGCCGCGGTCGCGGGCGTCTCCGCGGGGGACGAACCGCCGTTGAGGTTGTCCAGTGACTCTGCGGCCTTCTCCTCCAGCCACCAGCGGACCCGCTTCGCGTGGGTCGCGGGCGCGGGCCACTCCTCCTGGACGGCGGCGTTCAACTCCGCGCCGATCATGATCGCGAATCCGAGGAAGAACGCGAACAGCAGGAACGCAATTGGGGTCGCCAGCGCGCCGTAGGTGTAGCCCGTGCTGGTGATGTACGTCAGGTAGATCCGCAAGCCGACCGTGGCGATGAGGAAGACGGCGGTGGCCAACACCGCGCCGAGGACCAGCCGGTGCGAGGGGAGCGGCTTGGGTAGCGACACCCGATAGAGGAACGTCACCGCCACCAGCAGGCCGAGTACGAGCGCCGGGTAGTAGCCGTAACGCAGTGTGTTGTCCCAGCTTTCGGGGATGTGCTCGCCGATCTTCAGCGGCCCCAACGCGACGAGCGGTGCGGTCGCGATCGCCATCACCAGCATCACCACATAAAGCCCCAGCGCGAAGAAACGCTGTCGCACTGGGTGTCTCAGCGGCGTCTGATCGTGTGCCTCGGTGATGGAGTCGACGAAGGCGGAAATGGCCGACGAGCCTGCCCACAGTGAGATGACGAATCCGATCGACACCACCTCGCCGCGGGCGCCCCTGACGATGTCGCGGACGGTCGGCTCGATGATCTCGCTCACCACGTTCTGGGAGAAGAAGTGGCTTGCCGTGTTGATCAACTGCTCCTGGATCGTCGGCAGCGTCTCGGGGCCGAACAACGGCGCGATGTAGGCCAGGCTGCCGAGCATCCCCAGCAGCAGTGGCGGCAGCGACAGTGCGCACCAGAAGGCAGCCTGCGCGGACTCCGAGAAGATCGAGTCGTCCCAGCTCTTCGACAATGTCCGCTTCGCGATGCGCCAGATGTGGTGGCGCGAAACGGGAGGCTGGTCAATCATTACCTGCCAGCATTCCTGACGAAGTACCGTCCTGCCCAGATCGGCAGGCTGGTGGGTCAGGCGTCGACGGGCTCAGCGGGGCTGACTTCGAGCACGGCGGCCAGTTCAACCAGCTTGGCCTCGTGCTCATTGGCGTGGTGCTGGCAAAACAACAGCTCGGCGCCCGACGGCAACTTTGCCCGTACGCGAGCAGCGGCGCCGCAGCGGTCGCAGCGATCAGCCCGGGTCAGTTCGGGGCTGGTCAGAGTTGCGTTCATGGCTCCTCCGTCTCTGCTCGTGGGCGCGACCGGTTAATACCCGGTTTCACGCAAGTCCACTCTGTCAGACGCTTCAGGTTTCAGCGTTGTTCCCAAGCCGTATGCGGGTGTGTCGTTTTTCACGCTCGGCGAAGTTGCGGAGAGGGCAGGGTGGAGAGATGCTCGTGCACATCTGTGCCGCGGACGACTGGCAGCTCGCCCAGGGTCGCGGCGAGCTCCGTCCGGATTCCCTCGAGGCCGCCGGTTTCATCCATCTCTCCACGCCTGAGCAGGTACATTTGCCGGCCAACCGGCTCTATGAGGGACGACTGGATCTGGTGCTGCTGCGCATCGATCCCGACCGATTGGCCGCCCCGGTCCGCTGGGAAGCAGGCGTGCCGACCGATCCGGAGTCGATGCTCTTCCCGCATCTGTACGGTCCGTTGCCGGTTGGCGCTGTGACGAGTGTCACGCCCTATCGCCCCGAGGCCGACGGCTCGTTCTCGCCACTGACGTAGGCGTCGACCTCGATTTCCACCATCAGCTCGGGCGAGATGAGCGCCGAGACCTCCACCATCGTTGCGGCCGGACGAACGTCGCCGAACACCTCGGCGTGCACGGCACCGACCTCGCGCCAGCGGGAGATGTCGGTGACGAACATCCGGGTGCGCACCACGTCGGACAAGGACGCGCCTGCCTGGGCGAGTGCGGTCTCTATGCGACGCAATGCTTCCCGGGCTTGATCGGCGGCGGTGACGCCGGGGGCGGTGGTCCCGGAGACGGCCACCACCGGTCCGATGCGCACCGCGCGTGAATAGCCGACCGCGGCTTCGAACTCCGACTGCGACGAGACATTGCGGCGTTGGGTCACCGTTACAAATTTAGTGCGGGCTGTCGTGCTGACGGGACCCGACTACATACACTGACCCACCGTGAGCATTCTGGTGGGCTTCGCGCCGTGGATCGTCTATTGGGTGCTGGTCGGCAACGTCCCGTTCGAGGCGGCGGTGCTGGTCGCACTCGCAGTGGCCGTGGCGTCGTTCGTGATCGGGCGCGTCAAGGGGACGCCGGGGCGCACGCTCGAAATCGGCGCCATCGGAACATTTGTCGTGCTGGCGATTCTGACCTTCACGCTGAGCCAGTCGTTCATGGAGCAGTGGATGCAGCCGCTGAGCAATGCGGGCATCTTCCTCGTCGCGCTGACCAGCGTGCTGGTCGGCAGGCCGTTCGTGCGCGAGTTCGCCGAGGTCGACCAGCCAGAAGAAGTGATCAAGGGCGAAGTGTTCAAACGGATCACGACGCTGTTGACCTGGATCTGGGTCGGCGCGTTCGCGGGTATGACGGTGTCATCGGCGATCCCGCCTGTCGTGTACGGGGAGGCCACGATCCTCGACACCAAAACGCCGCTGTCGTTCGTCTGCTACTGGGTCATCCCGTTCACCCTGTTGGGTCTGGCGGCACTGGCGTCTCGTGTGCTGCCCGAGAAGATGACCCCCGGCGACGACGAGGTCCGCAAGACGTCATTCGTCACGTTCGCCGAAGCGGAGATCGACCAGTTGATCTACGCCGCCCAGGAACACGCCAACCGAGAGGTCGGGGCGGGCAAGGAGGCCTACGACGTTCGGATCGGGAGCAAGGGCATCCCACTCTCCGGGGACGAAACCCGCGAATCATGGCCTGCGACATACAAAGTCCGCGCCAGGAAGCACTAGTCGCCGAGACGCTGTCGTGAGCGTCGACGGTGTCGTGCTCGTGCACGGATCGAATCTTTCGGCGGGGTGTTGGGATCCAGTCGTCGAACATCTGCGCGTTGCGTCAGTGGCTGTCGACCTACCCGGCAGAGGCAGCCGCCCGGCGGACATTCTGGGGGTGACCCTCGACGATTGCGTCGAAGCAGTCGTCGACTCGGCCGACGCGGCCGGCTTCACCCACGTACGGCTCGTCGGACATTCACTCGGCGGGGTCGTCATCACCGAGACGCAGCGGCGATATCCGGGCCGGGTGACCGAGTTGATATACGTCGGTGCGCTCGTGCCTGCGCAGGGAGCGAGCGCTGCCACCATCGTGTTCGGTGCCGACCTGCCGACGGATGAGCCCCGAATGCCAACGGAGGAGCGCGCGAAGCTGTTCTTCGCAAACGACATGACCGACGAACAGTGGGGCGACGTGTGGAACCAGTTCGTCCCCGAGTCCGCGCGCTTGTGGAACGCGCGACTGAGCGGCCCTTCCGTTGGCGTGCCCACGACGTACGTCAGCATGACCGACGACATAGGGGTGCCGCCGGAGATGGCGCAGCAGATGATCGCCAACAGTGGGTCGGGCGTCGAGCACCGGGTCCTGTCGGCCGGCCACATGGTGATGGCCACGAAACCGACGGAGTTAGCTGAGGTTATCAACGACGTCGTCAATTGTTGACTTGGCCGTTCGCTGGGAGTTGGCTAACACGAAATTGTCGGCAACCGGGGAGGACGACAATGTCCCATCGCGCCAACGCCCGCAGGCTGTGGCCCGCCCTGCTCTCCACGCTGATCCTTGTCGCCGCGGCGCTGATCCTCAGTCCGGCCGCCGCCGCCAAGTGGGCAGGCGCCGAGCCGTGCGTCTCGTCCATCGGGGTGCCGCTGAAGCAGCAGTACGGATATTCGGTCGCAATCATCACGTCCGACTGCACGGAGGTGCCGGTCGGTCAGAAGTGGGCCGCCTCGGTGCCGTGGGTCATGGACAGCCGGTTCGAGCAGCGGCCGTCGGGGTTCACCACCGTCTATTCGACGCCGCTCGACGACTTCCGCGGCAAGCTCAAGAGCATCGACTATGTCGTCGACGCCGGCTCGGCATATCAGTCCAACCGGTCGTTCCCCGGCGACAACAAGATCTGGACGGGCCAACTCCCGACGGCGCCGGGCCTGCCCGCGATCAATACCGTCGGTCTCGGCTCGCTCGACCCGCTGTCTATCGGCACCCATACCGTCGACCTCTCATGGAATCTCTCGGCACCCCACTGCGACGGGTTCTCGGCTGATCAAGGCACCAGCTGCCTGCCTCAGGGCAAGACTCTGGTGAAGCGGATCACCTTCAAGGTCGTTGATCCGCATGCGAACGGCGGCCAAAGCTAGGGAATCACCCCATATCTTGGCCGCTCGTGTGTTGTTAACGTCCTGGGAAATCGATCCGCGCGGGTCGGATCCGAAGGGACGCACATGTCTTTGTCGAATAGCACGAAACTGCTGAGCGGTACGGCCGCGGTCCTCGCACTAGGGCTGCTTACCGGCCCTGTCCCGGCTCAGGCCATTCCGCCGGCGCCGCTGGCACCGAACGAATGCGCCAGCTACCAGTTCCCCGGCGGACGGGTGAGCCTGCACTATCCGGTCCTCAACGCCCAGACCGAGTTCGACACCATCGCGGGCGGCACACACGTCGACACCAGGGCCACCACCAAATACCCCCAGAGCAGCATGTCGGGAACCGTGATCGGCGACATCAACGGGAGCGATATTCACTTGGAGGTGAGTCGGCAGGGCACCAACCGTGAGTATTCGCCGCTGATTCTCAACGGCAAGGTGGGTCCCGACAATCGAGGCCACGGTACGTACACATTCGACGGCGGGGACGGAAATTGGGACAGCATCGAGGCGATGAAGTGTGTGCCTGCGCCTCCGCCGCCGGCTCCAGCGCCCGCACCAGAGGAGCCGAAGCCAGTGGCGGCCGAGCAGCCGGCCCCTGCCCCCCAGGAGGTGCAGGCACCTCAGGAGGCCGCACCGACGGAGGCCGCACCGGCACCCGAGCAGAACGGACCCTGCATTCCAGACCCGTTCGACTTGAACTTCCCCGGGGCGTGCTGACGCGCACCCAAGGGGGAGGGGCGTCGCTCAGTCGAGGTAGTCGCGCAGCACCTGAGAACGGCTGGGGTGGCGCAACTTCGACATCGTCTTGGACTCGATCTGCCGGATGCGCTCGCGGGTGACGCCGTAGACCTGACCGATCTCGTCGAGCGTGCGCGGCTGCCCGTCGGTCAGGCCGAACCGCAGTCGGACCACTCCCGCTTCACGCTCTGACAGCGTCTCGAGCACCGACTGCAACTGATCCTGCAGCAGCGTGAACGACACCGCGTCGACGGCGACCACAGCCTCGCTGTCCTCGATGAAATCGCCTAGCTGCGAATCACCTTCGTCGCCGATGGTCTGATCGAGCGAGATCGGCTCACGCGCGTACTGCTGGATCTCCAGCACCTTTTCGGGCGTGATGTCCATCTCCTTGGCCAGCTCTTCCGGCGTCGGCTCACGGCCAAGGTCCTGCAGAAGCTCGCGCTGGATACGGCCGAGCTTGTTGATCACCTCGACCATGTGCACCGGGATGCGAATGGTGCGAGCCTGGTCGGCCATCGCGCGGGTGATGGCCTGCCGGATCCACCAGGTGGCATACGTGGAGAACTTGTAACCCTTTGTGTAGTCGAACTTCTCGACCGCACGGATCAGGCCGAGGTTGCCCTCCTGGATGAGGTCGAGGAACGCCATGCCGCGGCCGGTGTAGCGCTTGGCAAGCGAGACGACGAGTCGCAGGTTTGCTTCCAGCAGATGGTTTTTCGCGCGATCGCCGTCACGGCAGATCCATGCCATGTCACGCCGCTGCGCGGCGGGCAGCTTCTCGCCCTTGTCGGCGATCTCGGCCATCAACTGGGTGGCGTAAAGACCCGCCTCGATGCGCTTCGCCAGCTCGACCTCTTCTTCGGCGTTGAGCAGCGCGACCTTGCCGATCTGCTTGAGGTAGGCGCGCACCGAGTCGGCCGACGCGGTGAGCTCGGCGTCCTTCCGAGCCTGCCGCAGCGCCTCGGATTCCTCCTCGTCCCAGACGAAGTCTCCCGAAGCCTTGTCCTTCTCGCTGGGCTCGGCGATCTCATCGTCCTCGGCGGGCGCCGCCGCGGCGGCTTTCGCGGCGGGCTTGGCCTCGCCACCGGCCGCTTCCTCGTCGCCTGCCTCTTCGGCAGCGTTCTCGCCGGCGTCTTCGTCCTCGAGATCGTCGAGCTCCAGCTCCTCCTCGACGAGTACGTCGGGCTCGCCGTCGAGCTCGTCGGTGGTCTCCAGCTCGTCGTCCTCGGTGGCGTCGGCCTTGGTGGTCGTCGGCTCCGGCGCTGTCGCCTTCTTCGCGCGGCTGCGCGGGGCAGCGCCGTCGGCCTTGGCGCGTGCCGCAGCGGGCCGGGCCTTGGTTGCCGCGGACTTGGCCGGCTTGGCGGCTGCGGGGCTCTTGGCGGCGGGTTTGTCCGTCTTCGTCGTGCGCGCGGCTGCCTTGGTGGCTCGCTTGGCGGGTTTGGCGGGCGCGGACCCATTGGTGGTCTTGCCTGCCGTGGCCTTCTTCGCGGGAGTCTTGGTAGCGGTGCGCTTCGCCGGCTTTGTGGCTGCCGGGCTTGCCTTTGTCGCTGCCACGTCACCCTTTCGGTCATGAGGATTTCGATGGCCTCGGGGGCATGCACCATCGAAAAGCGTCTGTTATGTCGAATGCGGCGTTGATACCTGCTGAGATACTCGCCGCTTTTCGGTTGCGGCCGCCGTCGACCATTGTAACGACAGAGTTGGGCGGCGCCGCGTCGAGCGGCAAATTTGACACACGGCGAGCCGCGAATTCGGTGTCGCCGGAGGAACCTACTTGCCAGTAGCCGTGACGTTGACGTCCGATGCCATCGCCGCACCCACGATTCCCGCCGTGTTCAGCAACGTGGCGGCCACGACCGGGGTGCGGTTCTTCAGCAGCGGAATCCATTTGTCGGCCTTGCGGCTGATGCCCCCGCCTGCGATGAACAGGTCCGGCCAGATCGCGTTCTCGATGGCGATGAGAACCTTGGTCACTTCCTTGGTCCAGCGCTCGTAGCTCCAGTCGTTGCTCTCCTTGACCGACGACGCCGCTCGGTGCTCGGCCTCCTTGCCGCCAACCTCGAGGTGGCCGAACTCGGTGTTGGGCAGCAGTACGCCGTTGTGGATGACGGCCGAGCCGATGCCGGTGCCGAACGTCAGCAGCACGATGACGCCCGTGTTGTCGAGGCCCGCGCCGAACTTCTCCTCGGCAAGGCCTGCGGCGTCGGCGTCGTTGAGCACGGTCACCTTCTGGCCGTCGAGTTCCTTGCCGAAGAACTCGCTTGCGTTGCAACCGATCCAGCCCTTGTCGACGTTGGCGGCCGTGCGCACGATGCCGTCGACCACCACCCCCGGGTACGTGACGCCGATATTGTCCGTCCAGCCGAACTCGCGAACGACGGCGGCGACGGTTTTGCTGACCGCGTCCGGGGTGGCTGGCTGCGGGGTCGGGAGCTTGAAGCGCTCACCGATCAGCAGGCCGGTGTCGAGGTCGACGATGCCGCCCTTGACGCCGCTGCCGCCCACGTCGACACCGAATCCCCGGTGTTGCGATCCTCCGTTGGTGCTCGGGTCGGCTGCGGGTGAATCGGTGGCTGTCATGTGCCCACACATTAGTTGTTCTGCACGGCTTTGTAAGGCGTGCTGGGCAACCGGTTAGCGACATTTTGTGCTGCGATGAGCCGGTGGAAAGACTCGAGCTCGATCCGATCGAACTGCTTTCTGTTGCCGAGCGGTTGGCGGCCGAGGCGGCGGATTTTGTGCGGCGCCGTCGCGAGGAAGTCTTCGCCGGTGCACCGCGGCGCGAATCGACCGGTCCTGCGGTGCGAGCCAAGAGCACGCCGACCGACCCGGTCACCATCGTCGATACCGAAACCGAGCGGCTGCTGCGCGACCGGCTTGCCGAACTGCGGCCGGGTGAGCATGTTCTCGGCGAGGAGGGCGGCGGCAGTTCAGACGCCGCCGCGGGCCGGCCGACCTGGGTTGTCGACCCCATCGACGGCACGGTGAACTTCGTCTACGGGCTGCCCGCCTACGTGGTGTCTGTCGCCGTCCAGGTGGACGGGCAGTCGGTGGCGGGTGCCATCGCCAACGTCGTCGACGGCGCCGTGTACTCCGCGGCGCTCGGTCACGGAGCGCACGTGCGTCACGGCACCACGACGACGCCGCTGCGGTGCAGCCCTGTCGACGATCTGTCAATGTCGTTGGTGGGCACGGGGTTTGGCTACGATCCACAGCTGCGGCAAGACCAGGCGGCGGTGCTGGCGGTGCTGCTGCCGCAGATCCGCGACATCCGGCGGCTCGGATCGGCGGCCCTCGACCTGTGCCTGGTCGCCGCGGGGCGACTCGACGCTTACTACGAGGACAACCTCAACGTGTGGGACTGGGCGGCAGGCGCCTTGATCGCCGCCGAGGCGGGTGCGCGGGTGCGGGTGCCGGCGCTCGGCGGGTCGTCAGCCGGTAGTGGAATGGTCGTTGCCGCCGCGCCGGGCGTCGACGAGGCCTTCACGGACGCGCTGAGTGGGGCGGGCGGGCTCTAGTTCAGCACGCCGCGCTGTGGATCTTGGAGAGCAAGGACGGATCGGCGGGCTGGGTGGCCTCCGGTCGCAGGCTCGACAGCACGGCTTCGATGTCGTCGCTGCGCGCCAGCTCGGTGAAATCGGTGCCGATCGCCAGGTCCACGGTGTTGTCGGGCCGCTGATCCTGGAAGAGCTCGACGCAGGGGGCGACGAGCCAGACCGCGGCGGCCGCCGCCCGCCCGCCCGGGCCGAACCGGATCTGGCCCTGGCACGACAACCGGTTGTCCAAATAGAGCGGGTCATTCTCGGCCGTCGGCTCGGCGAACCCGAGGTCTCGCAGCTGACCGGCCACCTCCGCGGCCTGGCCGCCCTGTCCGCTGGCGTTGAGCACCCTGATCTTGGTGTCGGCGAGGTTGGCTGGGCCGACCTCGGTCATCGAGGCGCGCGTCACCTGCTCGCCCAGCTTGGACTGGGTGGGGTCGCTGGTGGTGTTGTCGGCGGGGGGGTTGCACGCCGCCGCTTCGGTCACGTCGGGCGGCCGGTTGAGGGCGACCACCCAGACGATTAGGGTCACCACGGCCAGCACGGCGAACATCAGGATTGCGGGCATGAAATTGCGCCGACGGAAGGGCCGACCCTGCTTATCGAAGGCCGTGCCTTCTGTGATTTGAGCGACCACCACTGCACTCTAGAACCCCCGCTGCCACCCGCTGGGCAGGGACAGCAAGGCAATGTGATGCAAATCACACTTGCTGATCGGCGAATCTGGGCACGAATCGTTTGGTGGATGCGTTCGACGCTGGTACAAAGCTCTGTCGCAAGGTTCACGGAGGGGACACGAAGATGGCTACCGACTACGACGCCCCACGGCGCACTGAGACCGACGATGTCTCCGAGGATTCTCTTGAGGAACTCAAGGCTCGGCGCAATGAAGCCCAATCTGCCGTAGTGGACGTTGACGAATCAGAATCCGCCGAAAACTTCGAACTGCCGGGCGCCGACCTGTCCGGAGAAGAGCTGTCCGTGCGGGTGATCCCGAAGCAGGCCGACGAGTTCACGTGCTCGAGCTGCTTCCTCGTGCATCACCGCAGCAGGCTGGCCAGCGAGAAGAACGGCGTGATGATCTGCTCCGACTGCGCGGCCTGAGAAGGGTCAACTGCGCAGCGCGGACAGCACCCGGTCTGGATGACGGCAGCTCACCAGCCAGTACGGCGTTGGGTCGTCCGCATCGTCGAGCACCGCAAGCACCATCGGACCGACCCAGGCCCGGTGTACGACATAGGCGGCCGGGTCCAGCTGCCGCCCGAGGGCGGCCGACTTCGCCGACCGCGGCACCTCGGCTGAGCGGGAGACCACGCTGACGGGCAGGTGCGCGTCGCCGACCCACAGCTCGGTCGCGGCGGCCGAGTCATCCGGCCCGCCGCTGACCACCCGCACCTCGGTCTTGCTGAACCACATCAGCACTGCGGCAGCGACGGGAAGAAGCACGGCGAACGGCACCCAGTCGGGCAGCGCGCGCACACCTTGATTGACTTCCAGCGCAATGATGCCGGCGACCCCAAGAGCGGGCGGCCACCACCACCACGGCACCCACAGCCGTTCGGAATAGCGCACGACTTGCGGTGCTGCTCGCGTGTCGGCCACGCCGCCAAGGGTAATCTCATGCGTCGTGTCCACCCCTTTGGCAGTCGTTCGCCTCGATCGCGACCTGCCGATGCCCAGCCGGGCTCACGACGGCGATGCGGGCATCGACCTGTTCAGCGCGGTCGACGTCGAACTGCCGCCCGGCCATCGCGCGCTCGTGCCGACGGGTATCGCGGTGGCCGTTCCGTACGGGATGGTGGGGTTGGTACATCCACGTTCGGGTTTGGCTGCGCGCGTGGGACTTTCGATCGTCAACAGCCCTGGCACGATCGACGCGGGCTATCGCGGTGAGATCAAGGTGGCGTTGATCAACCTCGATCCAGCGCAGCCCATCGTCGTGCACCGTGGTGATCGGATCGCCCAGCTGCTGGTGCAGCGGGTGGAATTACCCGAGCTGGTCGAGGTGACCTCGTTCGATGAGGCGGGCTTGGCGGGCACCACCCGTGGCGACGGCGGCCACGGTTCCTCCGGCGGACATGCGAGTTTGTGATGGCTTTTGGGAAACACGCAAAACCTGGTGAAGACGCGTTCGACGACGCTGACCCGGGTGTAGGTGACGACGAGCTGGACGGCCCGTTCGACATCGACGATTTCGACGACCCTGCAGCGGCAGCGGTGGCCCGGCTGGATCTGGGCTCGGTGCTCATCCCGATGCCCGAGGCCGGCCAGGTGCAGGTGGAGCTCACCGAGGGAGGTGTGCCGAGCGCGGTGTGGGTGGTGACACCCAACGGCCGGTTCACCGTTGCGGCATACGCCGCGCCGAAGAGCTCCCCACTGTGGCGGGAGGTCGCCTCTGAGCTCGCCGACTCGTTGCGCAAGGACGCGTCGGAGGTGCGGATCGAGGACGGTCCGTGGGGGCGCGAAGTGGTCGGCGCGGCACCTGCCGGTGTGGTCCGGTTCATCGGCGTCGACGGCTACCGGTGGATGATCCGTTGCGTCGTGAACGGGCCGCAGCAGACCATCGACGACCTGAGTCATCAGGCGCGGGAAGCCTTGGCGGACACCGTTATCCGGCGCGGTGACACACCGCTGCCGGTGCGTACCCCTCTTCCGGTGCAGTTGCCAGAGCCGATGGCCGAGCAGCTGCGGGCAGCCGCCGAGCAGCAGGCAGCCGCCCAGCAGGCCGCGCAGCAGCAACAGCAGCCGCCCGAGCCACCGCAGACGCAGCCCGTCGCACGCCGCAGTGAGCACGGGTCGGCGATGCAGCAGCTGCGCACCATCACCGGCGGCTAGCCCCGCTCAGACGTCGAGCAGGGCGGCAACGCATGCCGTGCCGAGCACCGAAGGGTCGGCGCCCATCGCGTCCAGGGTGACGGTCCGCAGCGCGGCCCTCGGCGCGGCCGCCACCCACTCCAGCCCGATCTCCAGCGGATGCACGGGGTCGTCGGTGGCTGCGGCCACGCCCATCGGCACCGTCAGCCTCTCCAGTTCGGCGCAGGTCGGCGAGACGTAGCGGGCGGCCTCGTCCATCGCGTCGGGCAGTGACGGCCACTGCCCGACCCAGGACCGGGTCAACTCGTCGGCGAGCCAGGTCGGGCTCGACGCCCGCATCTGTGAGGTCGCCGACACCAACCCGTCCCTCCGCAGCACATCCGCAGAGTGCCTGGCGGCCTGCGCGGCGGGTGCGGTCTCCGGCGAGCCTGTCCACGGCGGGAGGGCGGCCAACACCGCGACCGCGCTGCCCGGGTGGGCCAACGCCCAATTCACCGCGACCGCGGCGCCGATGGACACCCCTCCGACGGCGATTGCGGCCAGCCGCGCCGCGTTGTCGAGCTCGGAAATGTAGCCCTCGATCAGCCGGTCCGGCTGCGGCGGCGGTGCGACGACGACCGCGCCGACATCGTGCAGGGCCGCCGCGAACGCCCGGTACACGTAATCGTCGTCGGAGCCGGTTCCTGGCAGAAGAACCGCCGTCACACCGCGTAAGTCGACCGCCATCATCCGATCGTGCCGTGTGGCTTAAATCACCGGCGTGGCGGGTAACCCCCAGCGTGGCATTAGGCAACTAACAGGTCTACCGTGGCGTCTGTTGGGGATCCACGGTGGATTCACAGAATGGCAGGAGACGCCATGGCTACGGCCGAAGGGTATCTGCGCCGGCTCACACGCCGGCTGACGGAGGACCCGGAGCAACTCGACGTCCAGGAGTTGTCCGAGGAGGCCGCCAACACCGGCGCTCAAAAGGCGGTCGACTGTCAACGCGGCCAAGAAGTGACGATGGTCGGCACCCTGCGCAGTGTCGAGGCAAACGGCAAGGGTTGTGCGGGCGGCATCAAGGCCGAACTGTTCGACGGCACCGAAGCGGTGGTCCTGGTCTGGCTCGGCCAACGCCGCATCCCCGGCATCGAGTCCGGTCGTACGCTGCGCGTGCACGGACGGATGGGCAAGCTCGAGAACGGCACCAAGGCGATCTACAACCCGCACTACGAAATTCAGAAGTAGTCGCGGACACGTACCGTTTAGCTCGTGTCCGATAAACAATCCGGCGCTGCGGCTCTGCTCGAGCAGATGGGCGGCGTCAGCGGCCTGATCTATTCCTCGCTGCCCGTTCTGGTGTTCGTCCCGGTGTCCTCCGCCTTCGGCCTGATGCCGGCAATCGTCGCCGCGCTCGCCGTTGCGACGCTGATCCTGGTCTGGCGGCTGGCGCGCAAGGAGTCCGCGCAGCCGGCGATTTCCGGCTTCATGGGCGTCGGGATCTGCGCGCTGATCGCCTACGTGGTGGGGGAGTCCAAGGGCTACTTCCTGTACGGCATCTGGATGTCGCTGCTCTGGGCCGTGGTGTTCTTCGTCTCGGTGCTGATCCGCAGACCCCTCGTGGGTTACATCTGGAGCTGGGTCAACGGGCATGACCGCGGCTGGCGTCGCGTGCGCCGCGCGGTGCTGGTGTTCGACATCGCGACGATCACGTGGGTGCTGGTGTTCGCGGCCCGCTTCGTCGTGCAGCGCCATCTTTACGACGCCGACGAGACAGGGTGGCTCGCCGCCGCACGCATCGCGATGGGCTGGCCCCTGACCGCGGTTGCGGCGTTGGCCACCTATCTGGCCATCCGGTCGGCTCAGCGAGCGTTGCACGCACACGCGCCCGCGCAGCCGGCGGAAGACAGTCCTGACGCCGCTGACGCCGACGACGCCGAGGATGCGGTGCGGGAAACGTAGTTGGCCGAACCGCGCGGGCGTACCGACCGGCCGCTCATCGCGGTCGCCATCCTGGCCTCGTTCGTGGCGTTTCTCGACGGCTCGGTGGTCAACCTCGCGCTGCCCGCGATCAACCGTGACTTCGGCGGCGGGCTGGCACTGCAGCAGTGGGTGGTCGACGGCTATCTGCTCACCCTCGGTGCGCTGATCCTCGTGGCGGGCGCGATCTCCGACGCCTTCGGACGGCTGGTCGTGCTGAGGATGGGGCTCGTCGCGTTCGCGGTCTCGTCGCTGTTGTGCGCGGTCGCGCCGAGCGGCTGGGTGCTGGTCGCCGCCCGCTGCCTGCAGGGTGTCGGCGCCGCGTTCCTGGTTCCGAGCTCGTTGGCGATGATCAACGCCCGGTTCTCCGGAGCCGACCAGGCCAGGGCGATCGGCACCTGGACCGCATGGGCCGGAACGGCTTTCGTGATCGGCCCGCTGCTCGGTGGAGTCCTCGTCGATGCGCTGAACTGGCGGTGGATCTTCGGGGTCAACCTCGTGCCGCTTGTCGTCACGCTGTGCCTGACGGTCAAGCTTCCGCGCGACGATTTGCGGTCCCAGTGGCAGCCGAAGATCGATGTCGTCGGCGCGGTGCTCACCGCCGTCGGGCTGACCGGCGCCGTGTACGCCCTCATCGAGCAGCAGCGCCTCGGTTTGTCCCATCCGGTCGTCCTGACATGCCTGGCGGTCGGGGTCGCCTGTCTTGTCGCGTTCCCGTGGTGGGAGCGAAGAACGCCGAATCCGATGATGCCGCCGCACATCTTCGCCGCGCGCAACTTCGCCGTCGGCAATCTCACCACCGTTTTCCTCTATGCCGCAGTCTCGTTGGGCACGCTGCTGGTGGCGTTGTTCCTCCAGGAGGCGGCGGGCCTTTCGGCCACCGAGGCCGGGTTCGCCACGCTGCCGATTCCGGTGCTGTCGTTCTTCCTGGCGCGGCGGTTCGGCACGCTGGCGGGCAGGCACGGTCCGCGGCTCTTCATGGCTTTCGGCCCGCTCGTCGCAGCGGCAGGTTTTCTTCTGATGGCCCGCGCGGGTGAGCCATTCGACTTCTGGACCCAGCTGCTGCCCGGTCTGGTGGTGTTCGGGTTGGGGCTGTCCATGACGGTGTCGCCGTTGACGGCGGCCATTCTGGCCGCGGTGGAGCCGGCCCAGAGCGGGATCGGCTCGGCGATCAACAACGCGATTTCCCGTATTGCCGGGCTGATCGCGATCGCGTTCACGGGCGTGATCGTAGGCGGCTCAATGGATTTCGCGGGCTTCCGGCGCGGCGTGTGCGTGGTTGCGGTGCTCTTGGTGGTGGCGGGCCTGATCTCGTGGGCGGGCATCCGCAACGACGAATGCGACTACAGCCGCGTCTCGGCGAAGGCAGCGGCGGGGAGCCACGACCGGGTGACGCCGCCGCCCGCGTACACCGACGGTGAGCGTTAGCGGTTCTGCGGATGCAGCAGCAGCTCGCGCAGCTCGTCCTCGACCTCGGTGACGGCCACGAAGAGCAACTCGTCGCCGCCCTCGAGCGGCTCGTCGCCGTCCGGCACGATCACCCGTGAGCCACGCAGAATGGTCACCAGGGCAGCATCGCGGGGCAGCTGCAGCTTGCGCAGCGGCCTTCCGCCCCACGGCGTGTCGGCGGGCAGCGTGATCTCGATCAGGTTCGCGTGGCCGGTGCGGAACTCCATCAGGTGCACGAGGTCGCCGATCGCGACGGCCTCCTCGACCAGCGAGGCGAGCATCCGCGGGGTCGACACCGCTACGTCGACGCCCCACGCCTCGTCGAACAGCCACTCGTTGCGGGGATCGTTGGCGCGAGCCACCACGCGAGGCACCGCGAACTCGGTCTTGGCCAGCAGGCTGACCACCACGTTGACCTTGTCGTCGCCGGTGGCGGCAATCACGACGTCGAAGTCCTCCAGGTGGATGGACTCGAGCAGGGTGAGCTCACACGCGTCGCCGAGGCGCCAGTGCGCGGCGGGGATGGCGTCGACGTCGATGTGGTCGGGGTTTCGTTCGAGCAGCGTGACATCGTGCCCGTTCTCGATGAGCTCCCGCGCGATGGATCGGCCGACGGCGCCCGCCCCTGCGATCGCGACCTTCATCAGGCGCCCTCGCTGTCTTCGCTCGGCGGCAGCGCGGCGATGGCCAGCGCCTCGGCGATATGACCCGCGATGGCGGCGACGTAGACCTGGTCGCCGGCCTGAATCATCGTCTTCTGGTCTGGCAGCAGGCCGCTACCGAACCGGATCAAGAACGCCACTCGACCTCCCGTTGCGGCCTCCAGATCGGTCAGCCTGCGGCCCACCCAGCCTTCGTGCAGCGCCAGTTCGGCCACGCCGACGTTGCCGGAAGGGTCGCGCCACTTGGTGGTCTCCGTCTCCCGGGTCAGCACGTTGAGCAGCCGGTCGGTGGTCCACGGCACCGTGGCCACCGTCGGTATCCCGAGCCGTTCGTAGACCTTGGCGCGTTTGGCGTCGTAGATGCGCGCGACAACGCGCTCGACGCCGAACGTCTCGCGGGCCACCCGCGCCGAGATGATGTTCGAGTTGTCGCCCGAGGACACCGCCGCGAACGCCGACGCGTCCTCGATGCCCGCCCGCAGCAGCACGTCGCGGTCGAAACCCATGCCCAGCACGCGCACGCCTGGGAACTCCGGGCTGAGCCGGTTGAAAGCCGTGCTGTCACGGTCGATGACGGCGACATCGTGGCCGATCCGGGCCAGGCCGTCGGCCAGCGACGCGCCCACCCGGCCGCATCCCATCACCACTACTCGCACCTTTGCGGTCCTTTCGGCTGCAGCTTGAAATTGACGTCCTCAAACCTGCGCACTCGGAACGCTACCGCCAAACACGTCTGGGCTTACCCTTGGCTCTCGTGTCCAAGCTTTCGACCGCCGCCAGGCGGCTGGTCCTCGGCAGGCCCTTCCGCAGCGACAGGCTCGCCCACACGCTGTTGCCCAAGCGGATCGCGCTGCCGGTCTTCGCTTCCGATGCGCTGTCGTCGGTCGCGTACGCCCCCGAGGAGATCTTCCTTGTGCTGTCGGTGGCCGGCTTGTCTGCGTACTCGATGGCGCCGTGGATCGGGGTCGCCGTCGGCGCGGTGATGCTGATCGTGATCGCCAGCTACCGGCAGAACGTGCACGCCTACCCGTCCGGTGGCGGCGACTACGAGGTGGTGACCACCAACCTCGGCCCGACCGCCGGGCTCACCGTGGCCAGCGCCCTTCTGGTGGACTACGTGCTCACCGTCGCGGTGTCGATGGCATCGGCGATGTCCAACATCGGGTCCGCGATCCCACTCATCAACGAGCACAAGGTGTTGTTCGCCGTCTTGGCGATCCTGCTCCTGGCCTCGGCGAACCTGCGCGGCCTTCGCGAGTCCGGAACGGCGTTCGCCATCCCGACGTATGCCTTCATGATCGGCATGTACATCATGCTGGGCTGGGGCCTGTTCCAAATCTACGTGCTCGGCACCCCGTTGCAGGCCGAGTCGGCACAGTTCGAGTTGCACTCCGAACACGGCGACGTGTTGGGCTTTGCAATGGTGTTTCTCGTGGCGCGTGCGTTCTCGTCGGGCTGCGCGGCGCTGACGGGCGTGGAGGCCATCAGCAACGGGGTGCCCGCGTTCCGGAAACCGAAGTCCCGCAATGCCGCAACGACGCTTTTGCTGTTGGGTGGCATCGCGGTGAGCCTGTTCCTTGGCATCATCCTGCTGGCCAAGGAGACCGGCGTGAAGATGGCCGAGCGGCCGCATGAACAGCTGGTCGGCGCGCCTGCCGACTACCAACAGAAGACGATGATCGCGCAACTAGCCGACGCGGTCTTCCACGATTTCCCGATCGGGCTGTACCTCATCGCAGGTGTCACCGCCCTCATCCTGGTGCTCGCGGCCAACACGGCCTTCAACGGCTTTCCCGTGCTGGGCTCGATTCTCGCCCAGGACCGATACCTGCCCCGTCAGCTGCACACCCGCGGCGATCGGCTGGCGTTCTCCAACGGCATCCTTTTCCTCGCCTTCGCGGCGATCGCGTTCATCGTCGCGTTCCAGGCTCAGGTCACCGCGTTGATCCAGCTCTACATCGTCGGCGTGTTCGTCTCGTTCACGCTCAGCCAGATCGGCATGGTCCGGCACTGGACCCGGCTGCTGACCGTGGAGAACGATCCCGAGGTTCGCCGCAGGATGATGCGTTCCCGGGTTATCAACACGATCGGGCTCCTCTGCACCGGCACCGTGCTGATCATCGTGGTGGTGACGAAATTCATGGCGGGGGCGTGGATTGCGATCCTGGCGATGGGCGCACTGTTCGTGCTGATGCGGGCGATCCGCAAGCACTACGACGCGGTCGCCCGCGAGCTGGAAGAGCAGCAGGCCGCCGAGGAGGGCGGGATCGTGCTGCCCAGCCGCAACCACGCCGTCGTGCTGGTGTCCAAGCTGCATCTGCCGACGAGGCGCGCGCTGGCATACGCGCGGGCGACCCGGCCCGACGAGCTGGAGGCCATCACCGTCAGCGTTGACGACTCGGAGACGCGCCAGCTCGTCCACGAGTGGGAGGACAGCGATATCTCGGTGCCGCTCAAGGTGATCGCCTCTCCCTACCGGGAAATCACCCGGCCGGTGCTGGACTACGTGAAGCGGATCAGCAAGGAGTCGCCGCGCACCGTGGTCACGGTGTTCATCCCCGAGTACGTGGTCGGTCACTGGTGGGAGCAGGTGCTGCACAACCAGAGTGCACTGCGGCTGAAGGGCCGGCTGCTCTTCATGCCGAACGTGATGGTGACTTCCGTTCCCTGGCAGCTCAATTCGTCGGAGCGGCTGAAGAGGCTGCAGCCGCACGCGGCGCCGGGCGACGCCCGTCGAGGCTTCCTGGATTGATCGACGACCTCATTCTGTCCACCGGCCCGCCTGCCAACGGGGGCAGTTGTGTGGCGCGCCACGAAGGTCGGGTTGTCTTCGTGCGGTACGCGTTGCCTGCCGAGCGTGTTCGCGTCCGCGTGGTCGCCGACCACGGAAAGTATTGGCACGCAGACGTTGTGGAGGTACTCGAGGCCTCGCCGGACCGAATCGACCCGCTGTGCCCGATCGCAGGCGTGGACGGGGCGGGCTGCTGTGATCTGGCGTTCGCGGCCCCCGAGGCGGCCCGTCGCCTCAAGGGCGCCGTGGTGGCCAACCAGCTGTCGAAGCTGGGCGGGTATCACTGGCGCGACGAGGCGGATGCGTCCGCCGAACCAATCGGCTCAGGCGATGCAACCGGCTGGCGCACCAGGGTCGGGCTTGACGTGTCCGACGACGGGCGCGCCGGTTTCCACCGCTACCACAGTGCGGAGCTGATCACCGACCTGCGATGCGGGCAGTTGCCGCACGCGGCGCTCGACGGCATCGGCGACCACGGCTGGCCGAAGGGGGCGCACCTGCACGTCGCTCTCGACGACGACGGCGTGCGCCACGTCGTGCAGTCCGGCCCGCGCGCAGGCAGGCGAACAACGACCCGCGTCGTCGAGGGCGGCTACGAGGCGACGCAACGAGTCAACAACCGGGTGTGGCACGTCCCGGTGACGGCGTTCTGGCAGGCCCACCGCGACGCGGCGCGGGTGTACAGCGACCTGGTGGCCGAGTCGGCACAGCTGCGCGACGGAATGGTGGCGTGGGACCTCTACGGCGGTGCGGGGATCTTCGCCGCAGCGCTGGGCGAGGCCGTCGGCGATGGCGGCCAGGTGGTGACCGTTGACACGTCGCGCGGCGCCTCGCGCTCGGCGCGGGCGGCACTGGCGGACCTGACCTGTGTCACGGTGGTCACCGACTCGGTGCGTCGCGCCGTTGCGGCACAGTCCCGCCGCGCCGACGTGGCGGTGCTCGACCCGCCGCGGTCGGGAGCGGGCCGTGAGGTGGTCGATCTGCTCGCGGCGGCGGAGGTGCCCCGCATCGTTCACATCGGTTGTGAGGCAGCGTCATTCGCCCGGGACATCGGGCTGTACCTGGGACACGGCTACCGGGTGGAGGAGCTGCGGGTGTTCGACTCGTTCCCGTTGACCCACCACATCGAGAGTGTCGCGGTGCTGACGCTTTAGCACCGCGACACTCTCGTCCCACTACACCTGCGCGGCGGTGTGGGGTCCGAACTCGTTGGCGATGACGGAGATGCTGTTGGCCGGAAATCCGCCGCGGCGGGCGTGCTCGCGGATGGCGTCCTCGTCGTCGGCCTCGTGCACGCAGTAGATCTTGTCGCCCGCGACGTAGCTGGTGATCCAGCGGTACGGCACGCCGAGTGATTCGACGACATCGTTGGACTTGCCTGCGATGGCGGCCAGCTCGTCCTGGCCCAACTCGCTGGCACCGGGAATCTCGCGTTCGATGACATAGCGCTTCATGGCTTTCCTGCTCCTCGAGTGTGTTGTCTGCCGCGACGGTGTGTCGGGCAGGCCCAACGTTGCTGCAGGAATTCGCGCTGCACATGGGGAGAAGCTCCCTATCTTCCTTCGCGGCCCTGTTTCTGCTGCTCGGAGCAGTCGGCGCTACTACTATCAGGGTTCGTGAAGCTCGCTGACAGGGACCACGAGCTCGGCGAGATCATCGCCAGGGCGGACGATTCGCGCGCGGGCCGCGGCGGCCTGTTGATCGTTTCCGGGGAGTCAGGGGCGGGCAAGACGGCGTTCATCGAGGCGTTCGTCGACCGCTGGGTCAAAGACGAGCGGGTGCTCTGGGGCGCGTGCGACCCGCTGCCGACCCCGCGACCGCTCGGGCCCGTCCACGACTTCGCCCACCGGCTCGCACCCACCACCAGGACCGCGTTGGCCGAAAGCGGCCAGCCCTACGACATCTTCGAAGCCGTCTACGAGGACTTGAAGACCGCGCCGTCGGTGCTCGTCCTCGACGATCTGCACTGGGCCGACCAAGGCACGATCGACCTGTTGAGGTTCGTGTTGCGCAGGATCGCGCAGACGCGGTCGCTGGCCGTCGGCATCATGCGAGACGACGAGGTCGGTGTGCGCCATCCTCTGCGTGCGCTGCTCGGTGATGTGGCGCGGTCGCCGCGCGCATGCTCGCTGCCGCTGCCGCCGCTGAGCCTGCACGCCGTCGAGGCGCTTGCCGATGGAAGTTCGGTCGATGCGGCCTGGCTGCACGGCATCACTGCGGGCAACGCGTTCTTCGTATGCGAGATGCTCGAGCATCAACGCGAGTCCGAGGTGGATCTCCCCATGACGGTTCGAGATGCGGTGCTGGCGCGCACCTCCGATCTCGACTCGTCCGCCTGGGATGCACTCAACCTGCTGAGCTGCTCGCCCGGCGCTGTCCCGGACCGCCTGCTGATGGATCTCGGGGTGACGCTGCCCGCACTGCGCATGCTTTCCGACGCCGGACTCATCCGCAGGAGCCCGCGCGGTGTCGCGTTCCGGCACGACCTGTGCCGGATGGCGATCAGGAGCGTCATCCCGCCTGGTGCAGGCGCCGGTCTGCACCGGCGGCTGCTCGACGCATATGAGGCGTCGTCGGATGTCGATCCCGCGGTGCTGACTCACCACGCGCTCGGCGCCCAAGACGTCGAGCGGATCCGGCGAGCCGCCTACGACGCAGGTGTCGCGGCCGCCCGCTCCGGCGCGCACACCCAGGCCGCCGAGTTCTTCACGATCGCGCTCGACCACGGCGGCGCGTCGGAACCCCACGAGGAAGCGGAGCTGCTCGAGCTTCTGGCGTGGGAGTTCTACCTGATCGACAAGCTGCCCGATGCGATCACCGCGTGCCGACGCGCGATGCGCATCAGGCAGGAGCTCGGTGAGTCGACGGCTGTCAGCGCGAACCATCACTCGTTGTCGGTGTACCAGTGGTACAGCGCGAACCGGGACCTCGCCGAGGGTCATGCGGTGGAGGCGATAGACGTGCTCGATGCCGACACCGACGACGTGGATCAACTCGTCCAGCTCGGCCATGCGTTCGCCATGCAGTCCTACCTAGCGGTGCAGGCGAGCCACCTCGACCTCGCAAGGACATTGATCGGCCGCGCCCACGAGATCGCCGACAAGACCGGCGATTCCGACTTGATGGTGCGGGTCCGCCTGATCGACAACTACGGAGTCATGCTCACCGGGAACGAGGCGGGCCGCAAGGAGATCCTGTCGATTCTGCAGGCGGGACCCAAGCACGTCGACGAGTTGTATTCGGGCGGATGGAGCAACATCACCTATCTCGATGTCGAACAGCGTCGGCTGGACAGCGCGGCCGAGCTGCTCGACGTTTCCATCCCGCTGATGCTCGAACACGACCTGCCGATCTGTCGGGTGTGGCAGATCGGCTCGCGCGCGAGGATGCAGCTACTCGTCGGCGAATGGGACGATGCGACAGCCGACGCCAATCGTGTGCTGGACGCGCCGAGCGCACCGCTTGCGCGCACATGGCCGTCGCTGATCCGCGCGTTGGTGGCATTGAGACGGCGTGGCGCCGGAGCGGATTCGCTCGATGACGCCTGGCGACTGGCCTGCCGTTTCGGCGAACCGATCCGGATGTTGCCCGTCGCGGCGGCAATCGCCGAATTCTCTTGGCTGTCAGGCACATCCGACGAGCGACTGACGCGGTGTCGCGAACTGCTGACCGACGGCCCCACCGAGGGATTGGAATGGTCGCGGGGAGAGTTGGCGGCCTGGCTCCGCCGACTCGGCGACACCGTCGACACGGCGGGTGTCGCCGAGCCCTACCGCCTGCTTCTCGACGGCGCATACGAGGCAGCGGCCGACGAGTTCCACCGGCTGTCGATGCCCTACGACGGTGCGCTCGCGCTGGTCGACTCCGGCGACCCGGCGCTCTCGGCGCGTGCGCTCGACATCCTCGACCGACTGGGTGCCGATGCCGTCGCCGCGAAGGTGCGACGAGATCTGCGCTCACAGGGGATGTCGGTGGTGCCTGCGCGCAGACGCTCGGCCACGCTGGCGAACCCGGCGGGCCTGACGGCGCGCCAGGTGGAGGTGCTACGCCTGCTCGACGACGGTCTCACCAACTCCGAACTCGCCGAGCGGTTGTACCTGTCGGTCAAGACCGTCGACCACCACGTGTCCGCGATCCTGGCCAAGCTCGAGGTGAACAAGCGGCGCGACGCCGTCCGAAAGGCAAGGGAGCTGGGACTTCTGGCGGATTCAGCGCCCGCAGAAGTGGCGCTGTAGCCGTCGCTGCCGATGCCCGAACAGCGCACCGATGCCCGCAGCGACGATCGGTGCCAGCAGCCGCAGCGGTGCCCGCAGCTCGAAGGTGAGGCGATCCCGGACGACGGTTTTCGCGTCGCCGTCGGGTTCGAGGGTGCGCTCGTGACGCCAGAGCCGCATGGACAGCATCGTCGACTCCTCGTGAAAGCCGCGGCCGGGCCATAATTGGGCGATCGTCAAGTCGTCGTAGTCGAACGGCAGCACGCCGAACAGCCGCATCCAGCAGCGGCCGACCGGGATGCCGACCGGAACGTCGTCGACGGTCAGTGATTCCTTGCCGCGCGGCATCGACATCGTCATCCACGGCCGCAACTCGTCGTTGATGCCTTCCGGCGTGACGACGCGCGCCCACACCCGATCCTGTGCCGCGTCGACGATGCTCTGCCGTTCGACGATCATGAGCCGACGGTATCGGCCGGAGGTCCGGGATGGGGCGCTACGCCGGAGCGCTGGTCGTGCCATCGGTCGAGCAGCGCGGGGATCTCACTCAGCAGAAAGTCGTAGAAGTCGTTCATTTGCGTGAGGCGGTGTCGTGCCAGACTCTTCGGTCCGGTCGCCGCAATACCCGCCTCGGCCGCCAACTGCATCGCCGCCAACACTTCGTTCTGGTTGGTGTAGAGGACGGTCCAGGCGTCGTCGCGTAGTCGGTAGTGGTCGCGGCGGCTCCCCGGCGCGGGTACACGCTCGACGAGGCCCACTGACGTCAACATCTTGACCGCGCTCGATATCGCTCCCGTGCTGGCCTGGAGTCGGACGACCAGTTCTCCCGCGGTCATCGTCGCGTGCTCGGTGAACAAGAGCGAGGCAAGCACGCGGGCGGTCATCCGCTGCAGCCCGTGATTGGCCAGAACGAGCGCGAGCTGCTCCGCGGCATCCTGATTATCGGGGTTGTCGGCCACAGCTTTCCCTTGCTAACTTCAGTAATCTCTGAAAGTTCAGTATACTGGCCAACGGCGCTCCGGGAAGTCTGGTCGGATTCCGATACCGGCTGCAAAGGGGTCGACGGCGATGAATATCGCGACGACGGGCGTCACCACGGACGTGATCTGCGTTCGCGGACTTACCTATACCTACCCAAAGGCCGACGAGCCGGCACTGCGCGGGATGGATTTCGCGGTCGGCCGCGGTGAGATCTTCGGATTCCTCGGGCCGAGCGGCGCGGGGAAGTCAACGACGCAGAAGCTGCTGATCGGTCTGTTGCGCGGTCACGGAGGAGAGGCCGAGGTGTGGGGGAAGGATCCGGTGGCGTGGGGATCCGATTACTACGAGCGGATCGGTGTCTCGTTCGAGCTGCCCAATCACTATCAGAAGCTCACCGGCCTGGAAAATCTGCGGTTCTTCGCGTCGCTCTACTCCGGCGAGACAGCGGATCCGCTGGCGCTGCTGGAATCGGTCGGCCTGACCGACGACGCCGACACGCGAGTCGGCAAGTACTCCAAAGGAATGCAGATGCGGCTCACATTCGCGCGGTCGCTGATCAACAACCCGGAGCTGTTGTTCCTCGACGAGCCGACCTCGGGCCTGGACCCGGTCAACGCCCGCAAGGTCAAGGACATCATCCTGGGCTTGAAAGCGCGCGGCCGGACAATCTTTCTGACGACCCACGACATGGCCACCGCCGACGAACTGTGCGACCGGGTGGCGTTCGTCGTCGACGGGCGAATCGAGGCATTGGACACGCCCGCCGAGTTGAAGATTGCGCGGGGCCAGCGCTTCGTCCGCGTCGAATACCGCGGCGACAGTGGGGGTCTCGAGACGGGCGAATTCGCGATGGACGGACTGGCCGACGACGGAGCGTTCCATACGCTGCTGCGCAACCACCACGTCGAGACCATCCACAGCAGGGAGGCCAGCCTCGACGATGTCTTCGTTGAGGTCACCGGGCGGCGGTTGTCGTGAACCGGTTTGCGAACGCGATTCGGCTGGAGCTGACGCTGCAGCGCAGGCAGGGATTCCTCTACGCGGCAATCTTCTCCGGCCTCATCTGGCTGTCGGTGCTGTTGCCGATGTCACGCAGTCTGCGCGCGGTGGCGGAGCCCTACGTGCTGCTGGGCGACACGTGCATCATCGGGTTCTTCTTCGTCGCGGGCACGGTGTTCTTCGAGAAGCAGGAGCGCACCCTGAGCGCGGTCGTCTCCACCCCGCTGCGGTTCTGGGAATACTTGGCCGCGAAGCTGACCCTCCTTGTTCTGATCTCCCTGTTCGTGGCGATCGTCGTCACAACGATCGGTCACGGATTCGGCTACCGCCCTTTGCCTTTAGTGGTCGCGGTGGTGCTTGGGACACTGCTGATGTTGCTCGTCGGATTCACCACGTCGCTGCCGTTCGCCTCGATCAGCGACTGGTTCCTGGCGGCAACGATCCCGCTCGCCGTGATGACGGTTCCTCCTGTCCTGTACTACTCGGGCGTATGGCCGAGTCCGCTGGCGTATGCGATCCCGACGACAGGACCGCTGTTGCTGCTCGGTGAGGCGTTCGACCAGATCAGCCTTGCGCCGTGGCAGGCGGGGTACGCGCTGGCGTACCCGATGCTGTGCATCGCAGGCCTGTGGTGGGCGGCCAAAGCCGTGTTCGTGCGCCACGTCGTCGCGCGGTCAGGCGGGATGTGATGGCAACGCGTACCGCACGGACGCTTGTAGCGTTCGGCCGCAACGATATTCGTGGCACATACCGCGACCCGTTGCTGGTGATGATCGTCGTCGCCCCGGTCATCTGGACCACCGGCGTCGCGTTCCTCACCCCGTTGTTCACCGAGATGCTGGCCAGGCGCTACGACTTCGACCTCGTGCCCTATTACCCGTTGGTGCTCACCGCGTTCCTGCTGCTGACAAGCATCATCATTGTCGGCGGACTGGGCTCCTTCCTCGTCCTCGACGAGGTCGACGCAGGCACGCTGGCCGCGTTGCGGGTCACCCCGGTGCCGCTGCGCGACTACTTCGGATATCGGGCAGCGACGGTCATCGCGGTGACAACCGTGTACGTGATCGTCACCACCTCGTTCAGCGGGCTGCTCGCACCAGGCATGCTTGCGGCATTGATCCCGATCGGGTTGCTCTCCGGCCTGTCGGCCGTGGTGTGCCTGCTGCTGATCGTCGCCGTGGCAAGCAACAAGATCCAGGGTCTGGCAATGGTGCGGGCACTCGGAATGCTGATCGCCGGGCTGCCCTGCCTGCCGTGGTTCATCGATTCCGCGTGGAACCTCGCGTTCGGTGTGTTGCCGCCGTATTGGGCGGCCAAGGCCTTCTGGGTCGCCAGCGACCACGGCAATTGGTGGCCGTATGTGGTTGCGGGCGCCGTCTATAACGTGGCGATCGCATCGCTCCTGCTGCGGCGCTTCGTGGCCAAGAACACCTGAGGCGGACGCTAACCGACGAGCGCGGCGATGAGCTCAAAGAGAGCCCAGCCGAAAAGGGCTGTCATCAAAGCGATCTCGCGCCATGCCAGCGCAGGGCGGGCCTGGATTGCGTAGGACATGACCTTCCGCGGCGCCGCATCGGCTTCGGGCGCGTGTTCTTCGGTGAGCGGTTCGCTGAAGCGGTGGAAGAAGATCTGGATGATCAGCATCCCGGCGACCAGGCCGGTGATGAAGCTGAGCGGTTGCATTTCAGTGAGGAACAGAAGTGCCACCAACGCCACGATGATGATCAGCGTGACGCTGTCGTAGATGCTGATGATTCGACCATCGCGGCGGTAGTAGGCGCCTATCCTCGCGATCCGCGTTCGGTAGGGCACTGCGAAGCCGACCGCGAACTTCACCAGCCCCTGAATGCAGAACGCGATCAAGAGAATCGTCAGGGCGATCAACATGGAATCTCAACCCCAAACAAAGTAGCGCAACCACAAATAGATCGCCGATAGGGCTATCGACATCACCGTCACCACAAAGCCCTTGCGGGTGAACTCCCAGAACGAGATCGGATTCTCTGCGCGGCGGGCGATTCCGAGCATGACGACGTTGGCGCTGGCGCCGACCGCCGTCAGGTTGCCGCCGAAATCGGCGCCAAGTGCGAGCGCCCACCACAGCGCATCGGGATGGGCGAAATCCGGCATGCTGTTGGCGAGTTCGGCGACGATGGGCGTCATGGTCGCGGTGTAGGGGATGTTGTCGATGATTCCCGACACCGGTGCGGAAACGCCAAGGATCAACATGACGGTCAGCAGTGCGTTCCCGTCGGTGAATTCGGTCGCCGACCGGGCCAACGTCTCCACCACGCCGGTCTTCACCAGTGCGCCCACCATGACGAACAGCCCGGCGAAGAACAGCAGCGTGTCCCATTCGACGCTGGCGAGATAGTCACGCTTCTCCAGCCGGGCGATCAGAATCAAGACCCCGGCACCGATCAGCGCCACGACCGACGGCGCGACGTGCAACAACGAATGGAGGATGAACGCCGCGAACACGGCAACCAGAACGATCGCGCACTTGACCAGAAGTGCCGGATCGCGAATCGCCTCGCGCTCGTTGAGTGACATCACATCGGCAACACGTTCGGGGTCGACATCGAACGACCCACGGAACAGGAACGGCACCATCGCGATGAAAACGATCAAGACGATGATGACGATCGGCATCATGTGAACGAGAAAGTCGTTGAAGCTCAGGCCCGCCCGGCTGGCGATGATGATGTTGGGTGGGTCGCCGACCAACGTTGACGCACCGCCGATGTTGGAGGCGAACACCTCGGCGATGAGAAACGGGATCGGGTTGATCTGGAGCCGTTCGCACACCAGCAGGGTGACGGGCGCGATCAGCAGGATCGTGGTGACGTTGTCCAGCATCGCCGAGGCGACCGCCGTCACGAGGACCAGCAGGATCATGATGCGCAAAGGGGAACCGTTGGCGCGTTTGGCGGACCAGATCGCGATGTACTCGAAGACGCCGGTCTGTCGCAGCACACCGACGATGATCATCATTCCGAACAGCAGGAAGACGACGTTCCAGTCGATGCCGGTTTCTTGGGAGAAGAACGCGTCGTCGGCCCCTACGACTCCGACGGCGAGCACGATCGCGCCACCGCAAAGGGCCACCAGGGTCTTGCTGACGCGATCGCTTGCGATAAGGACGTACGCGATCACGAAGACAGCGATCGCAATGGTGGCTGCCAATGGATTAGTGCCTCAGCGCAGCCTCGAGCAACCGCGATGCGGTGATGACGCCGTGCAATTTACCGTCCTTCATCACGGCGATCAGCGGGGTACGGTTGCGCGCCATCAATGCCGCCACTTCGATGATGGTGTCGTCCGCGTTGGCCGGCGGCACGTTGATCAGGTGATCCGGCAGGACCTGGCGGACCGTCTTGTTGCCCAGCTTGTCTGCTGCGTGATCGGCCGTCGACTCGTTCAAAACACCGGCGAGGGACGGGTCGTCCTGGACGTAGCTGGGCACGATGAATCGCACCACCTGAGAAGCAGGCAATACCGCGAACGGCTTGCCGTCCTCGTCGATTACGAGGACGCCGGGCAGCCTGTGCTCGGCAAGCATTCGTGCGGCGTCCAACGCATTGGAGTCGACGGTGATCACGGGAAATTCCTCAGCGATCTCTTCGGCGTGCATATCAGCACCATACGGTCGTGTCGGACAAGGTCTGCTCCTTCATGTCGTCAGGTCTCGATGTGAATAGCCGACGACGCCGACAGCCACCGATATCGCTCCGATCACCATGAACGCAGCGATCCCCGCGCGGTCCGGCGGCGCATTGGGCACGGCGCCGAGGTGGGCGAAGGGCGACAGCTTCATCACCCATTCCGGGGCGCGGACGCTCTGACTGACAACGTTCATCAGGAACCCGCCCGCAACTGGTAATGCGCCGATCGCGACGACAGCTGACGGCAGCCACCCGACCGCGAACGCCGCGGTCCCGACCGCCAGCCAGGCGATCGGCGCCGAATTGAGGGCCCCGCCCAGCGCTGCACCCAAAGTGAGGGGGGCACCGGTGATCGCCGCGCCGACCCAGATGGCCAACCCTGCGGCTGCATGCAGCGCGACGACCCCGGCGGCGACCACCGCGATCTCTGTGCACGCCAGACGTGTCCGCGAAACGGGGCCGGCCAACACCGGTGTCCAGCGGCGGGCTTGTTCGTCGGCGACCATGGCGGCGAGCCGAGTAGCCGCGTACAAGCCGGTGGGAATTGCCAGCAAGCTGAAAAGTGCGGCAGCGAACCCATTCGCCGAATCAAGGCCGGCGAACCCGGCGGAAGAGGCGAGGTCCGCAAAGCGCCGATTGCTGTCGAAGAACTCGAGTATCGATGCGATGAGCGCTCCGACGAGGAGGTAGTACGCCGCGATGCCGATCGCCCATCCGAGGGTCTGCCGGATTGAGCGACGAATTGCGAATCCCACAACAGACTTCAACAACCCCCTACGCGGCGAACGCCGAGTAGCCACCTTGACCAGTCCGCCGCCCACATCACGATGTCCGGCCGCGATCAATCCGGCCACCGCGAACCCGACACTCAGACCGATCAGAACGAGAAGCGGGGCGACCCGGTTGTCGGCGTAGGGCGCGGCCAGAGCGGTCAGCCCGAAAGGGGTCGTCCAAGCCAACCATGACAGTTGATGCAGGCCGTCTGCGAGCATCCGCGCCGCGAGCCAGACACCGAGCAAGCCAACAGTGACGCCGACCGCGGCCGATCTTGTCGGCATCACCTGCGCTGCGAATATGGCGGCCGTCGCGAAGGTGGAAGTGACGCCAAGAATCGCGCCGGCATAGACCACAGCGCCGGTGGTGTCGGTGCCCGCGGCGGCCAATGCTGCGCCGACGGCCACCCCGATGAGAACCGAAGCAAGGACAACCGCGGCTGTCGCACGCAGCACAATGTCGGCGACGCGCAGCCGTCCGGCAAGCAACAGATCGGTGCGGCCGGCGTCCTCTTCGCCGCGAGTGATGCGGGTGGCCGCAAGCATTACCCAGACACTGGAAAGTACGAGCACGGGCAGCCCGGTGCGCCAGACGGTGAATCCGCCTGGGTCGTCGAGCGCCAAAGGCTGGCCGAAAAGGATTCTTACAGCTGGATTTTCGGCCAGCGACCGCAATCCAGCCGCATCGATGGAGCCTTCGAACGTCGTCTGATACTGATAGGCGACCAATGCCGACATGCCGGCGCACACCGCGGTCACGATCAGCGCGCCGCGGCGGACCTGCCGCACGGCCAACCACGCGATCGGCCGTCCGGGCACCGTCGGTGCCGCAACCACAATCTGGGCGGGCACCGTCGCGGAAGTCATCGTGCTGTCGTGCCGTAGTAGTCGAGGAAAATCTCCTCGAGTGTCGGTTCGTGCATCGCGAGCGCGGTCACATCTGCCGCCGCGAGCGCACGCAGTGCCGGCGCCGGAGATCCGGAAAGATTGAACCGGACGCGCTGACCGTCTAGTTGCTCGAAATTCGATATTCCAACGATGTTGTCCAGCAGAGGTTTTGCGCTGGCGAAGCTGACGTCGACAACAGTGCGGCGGAGCCGACGCAGATCGGCAATGCTGTCTATCTCGATCAGTCGACCGGCCCGCAGGATTCCCACTCTGTCACAAACTGCATCGACCTCTGATAGCTGATGCGAGCTGAGGAACACGGTTTGTCCTCGTTCCCGCGCCTGCATGACACAACTGCGGAACTCTCGCTCCATCAAGGGATCCAGGCCACTGGTCGGCTCGTCGAGCACCAACAGGGGCGCGCGCGTGGCGAAAGCGGCGACTATTGAGACTTTCTGCCGGTTACCCGTGGAGTATGTCTTTCCGGGTCTGTCCAGATCGAGTTCGAAACGGGCGACGAGTTCGGCACGGTAGTCGACGTCGACTGCCGGTCCGACGTTGCCGAGCAATTCCAGCATTTCGGCGCCGGTCAGGTTTGGCCACAGGGCGACGTCGGCGGGCACATAGGCCAAATGGCGATGAGCCTGCAGGACATCGCCGACAGGGAAGCCGAAGACCTCTGCACTACCCGCAGTCGGCCGCAGAAGTCCGAGCAGGACGCGGATCGTGGTCGATTTACCAGCGCCGTTCGGGCCGAGAAAGCCGAACACCTCGCCGCGACTGACGCACAGGCTGAGATCGTCGACAGCGATGACGCGCCCAAACCGTTTGCAAACGTGCTCGATGCGAACAGCTACATCGGAAGGGGGACGTTTCGAAACCGCCGGTGAAGCGGTCATCGGGAGCCTTTCATGAGTCGGGTCATTGATTGCCGACCAGACTTCCCGGCGCTCCACGGCGGAATCTACTCCGACGCCCCGGTTCGCACCAGTCATTAAGATCGGGCCAATGGCAACGGGTTTGCGATTGCTCACGCGCGGCTCGTGGTTGGAGGCGCAGCGATACACCGCAATTCTGCGCAAGGAAACGGTCGGTGGTGTGCTCCTGCTTGCGGCAGCGGGCACCGCACTGGTGTGGGCGAATTCGCCATGGGCGCAGACCTACCACAGCGTCTCGGAGTTCACGTTCGGACCCGAGTCGCTGCACTTGAATCTGAGCCTGTCCGCATGGGCCGCCGACGGCCTGCTGGCGATCTTCTTCTTCGTCGTCGGCTTGGAGCTCAAGCGCGAGTTCGTCGCGGGCGACCTTCGCGACCCCGCGCGCGCCGCGCTGCCCATCGCGGCCGCAATCGGGGGGATGATCGTCCCGGCAGGCATCTACATCGCGATCAATCTGGCCACCGGACATCCGGAGAATCTCGACGGCTGGGCCGTGCCGATCGCAACCGACATTGCGTTCGCCCTCGCGGTGCTCGCGGTGTTGTCCACCCATCTGCCGACGGCGTTGCGCACCTTCCTGCTGACCCTGGCCGTCGTCGACGACCTGATCGCGATAACCGTGATCGCTGTCTTCTTCACCGACCACCTGTCACTGGGGCCGCTGGCGTTGGCGCTGGTCCCGATCGGACTGTTCGCGCTGGCCGTGCAGCGCGGCGTTCATCACTGGTGGCTACTGGTTCCGTTGGCCGTGGCCGCCTGGGCGCTGGTGCACGCCAGCGGTGTGCATGCCACAGTTGCAGGCGTTCTCCTGGGATTCACGGTGCCGGTGCTCGGCCGACACGGTAAGCCGACCGCAGAACTCTTCGAGCACAGGATGCGACCGGCTTCGGCGGGCTTCGCGGTACCGGTTTTCGCCTTCTTCGCAGCGGGAGTGACGGTGGGCGGGTGGTCCGGGCTCGGCGCCTCCTTGCTGCACCCCGTCACCGACGGTGTGATCGCCGGACTCGTCATCGGCAAACCTCTGGGAGTTTTCGCGACGGCTTTTCTGCTCGCCAGGTTCACCCATGCCAGCCTCGACGAAGACCTGGCGTGGCGCGATGTGTTCGGTGTCTCACTGCTGGCTGGGATCGGGTTCACAGTTTCGTTATTGATCGGCGAATTGGCCTTTGGTCACGGCACCGGCGCGGGCGCAGACATCAAGATCGGTGTGCTGGTGGGATCCGTTCTCGCAGGTCTGCTGGCCGCGGCGGTATTGCTGAGTCGGAACGCCGTCTACCGGCGCATTCATGCCATCGAGACGCTGGACGCCGACCATGACGGTGTGCCCGATGTCTACCGGGCTCAGCGGGACTGATGCGGGGATCGGTGCGTAGACTGACGCAATGCTCGAACAGATCCGCGGTCCCGCCGATCTGCAGCACCTGACCCAGTCTCAGCTAAGCGATCTGGCAGTTGAGATCCGACAGTTCCTGATCCACAAGGTCGCTGCAACAGGCGGACATCTCGGCCCCAACCTCGGTGTCGTGGAGCTCACGCTCGCACTGCACCGGGTTTTCGACTCGCCGCACGACCCCATCATCTTCGACACCGGCCATCAGGCCTACGTGCACAAGATGCTGACCGGTCGGTGCCACGAGTTCGACACGCTGCGCAAGAAGGGCGGCCTTTCGGGCTATCCCTCGCGCGCCGAGAGCGACCATGACTGGGTCGAGTCCAGCCACGCCAGCTCCGCGTTGTCGTACGCCGACGGGCTTGCCAAGGCATTCGAGTTGACCGGTCACCGCAACCGGCACGTGGTCGCGGTCGTCGGTGACGGCGCGCTCACCGGTGGCATGTGCTGGGAGGCGCTGAACAACATCGCCGCGGCGCGTCGCCCGGTGGTGATCGTCGTCAACGACAACGGCCGCAGCTATGCGCCGACCATCGGCGGGTTCGCCGATCACCTTGCGACGCTACGGCTGCAACCCGGCTACGAGAAGATTCTCGAAGAGGGCCGCAAGGCCGTCCGCGGAGTGCCCGTCATCGGCGAATTCTGCTACCAGTGCATGCACAGCATCAAGGCGGGCATAAAGGACGCGATCTCCCCGCAGGTGATGTTCACCGACCTCGGCGTGAAATATGTCGGGCCGATCGACGGGCACGACGAGCACGCCGTCGAGGTGGCGCTGCGCAACGCCCGCGGCTACAACGCGCCCGTGATCGTTCACGTCGTCACACGCAAGGGCATGGGCTACGGGCCCGCCGAGAACGACGAGGCCGAGCAGATGCACTCGACGGGCGTCATCGACCCGCACACGGGTCTGGCGACGAACGTGCCTGGACCGGGCTGGACGTCGACGTTCGCCGAAGCGCTGATCTCCTACGCCGGCAAGCGCCGCGACATCGTCGCGATCACCGCCGCCATGCCGGGGCCGACGGGGCTGACCGCATTCGGCGACAAGTTCCCCGACCGGTTGTTCGATGTCGGCATCGCCGAACAGCACGCGATGACGTCGGCAGCCGGCCTGGCGATGGGCGGTCTGCATCCGGTGGTCGCGATCTATTCGACGTTCCTGAACCGGGCGTTCGACCAGATCATGATGGACGTCGCACTGCACGAGCTGCCGGTGACGCTGGTGCTCGACCGGTCCGGCGTGACCGGGCCCGACGGCGCCAGCCACAACGGCATGTGGGACCTGTCGATGCTCAACATCGTGCCCGGCATGCGGGTGGCCGCGCCGCGCGATGCCGCACGGCTCTACGAGGAGCTCGGCGAGGCGCTCGAGGTCACCGACGGACCGACCGCGCTGCGCTTCCCCAAGGGCGATGTCGGCGAAGACATTCCGGCGCTCGAACGGCGAGACGGCATCGATCTGCTCGCCGTCCCGGCCGACGGCCTTTCCGACGACGTGCTGCTGGTTGCGGTCGGACCGTTCGCGTCGATGGCGAAATCGGTCGCCGATCGGCTGCGTAACCAGGGCATCGGTGTGACGGTGGTCGACCCGCGCTGGGTGCTGCCGGTGCCCGAGGCGATCGGCGCGCTGGCGAAGGCGCACAAGCTGGTGGTCACGTTGGAGGACAACGGCGTTCGCGGCGGCGTCGGCTCGGCCGTGTCGGCCGCGCTTCGAAGCGCCGAGATCGACGTGCCGTGCCGCGACGTCGGCCTGCCGCAGGAGTTCCAGCCGCACGCCTCACGTGGCGAACTGCTGGCCGACGTCGGGATCACCGACCAGAATATCGCCCGCCAGGTGACCGGGTGGGTGGCCGCGCTGGGCAGCGGGGTCTCCGAACACGAGATCAGCCGACAGCTCGACTGAGCGAGACCCGGCCCGCCTCCTCCAATGCTGCCGTCTTGCGCGGCTGCTCGAAGAGCACTTCGGCACTGCGGCCGTTGATATCCAGCGTCGCGATGGTGTTGCCGAACAGAGGGCCGCAGACGTCGGTCCACGTCATCGGTGGCGCGGGCACTCCGCGCCTGCGCACCCACCACCGGACGACAGCCGCGGCGGGCCTGGTCCAGCTGAGTGTGAAAGCTGGCTTGACGAACAGCGGCACGTAGTTGTGCACCGGCGAGCACACCAGCTGATGCACGGTCGCCCCCTCCGGTGACACACCGTCGAATACGGCGCGCGCCGCATAGCTGTGGTGCACATCGCCCGACAGCACACTGATCGTCGCGGGCCCGTCGGGGCTGTCGGCGATTCGGGCGATCATCTCGCCGAGCCGAACGAAGGACTTGTAGAACGCCGCCCAGTGTTCGAAATCGCCTGCTTGACGGAGCTTTTCACCCAGTTTACCGCGCCAGCCGGGGCGGTCGGCCGCCCGTTCGTTGAGCGCCTCCAGGTCGCCGATTGCGGGCGGCATCAGCCACGGCACCGATGAGGCCAGCATCAGATGGTCGAGCGATTCCAGATCCTCCTCGGCCCTCGATTCCAGCCAGCGAAACTCGTTGTCGCCGATCATCATGCGCTCACCGGACTCCAGGATCCGGCCGTTGCGGGAGTCGATCATGATCAGCCGGCTGCGCCCGAGATCCCAGCGATAGCTGAACCGGATGCCCTTGTTGGAGTCGACCTCGCGGTCGGCGCGCTCGGCCAGTTCCGCGAGATGCGGCCATGTGTCACCCTCGGTGGCCACCAGACGCTGGTAGTCCTCGTTGCCGGCCAACTCCGAAGGGCTCAGGTTTCCCAGGTGCTGATACACCCAGTAGGACGCCAGCCCGGCCCGGATGCGGTCATGCCACCACGGCATCGTCGCCATCTCCGAACGCCAGGACGCCGAGGTGTTCCAGTCGTCGCGGATGTCGTGGTCGTCGAAGATCATCGCGGTGGGGACGGTGGACATCAGCCACCGGATCTCGGGGTCACCCCAGGAGTGCCGGTACAGCCGCTCGTACTCGGCGAAGCTGACGACCTCGTCCGGTGGGCGGTCGCCGTGCCTGCTGCGCCGCCGCCTGCTCACCCGGCTCTGCTCGTCGGGCGGCAGCTCGTCGGCGTAGAGCTGGTCACCCAGCAGGATCAACGCGTCGGGCCACTCGTCGATCGGACGGCCGGTCATCCGGGTGGCATACGAGTCCAGCGCGTCGGTCTTCAGCTTCTTCTCGATCTTGCGGACTTCGGTCTTCGGGTAGCGGCACGAGCCGAAGATTGCGCGCAGTCGGCGGGCGCTCGCGGGTCCCCTTGTGCGGATGACGCTGGGCGGGAACGTCGAGAACGTCTCGTCGTCGATCGGCCACACCGTGGTGCCGTCCAGAACGACCTGGTACTCGGTCACGCTGTCGGGGGTCAGCCCGGTCACCAGAACGAGTGCGAAGTGGTAGCCCTGCACCTCGAACGTCCGCATCGAGCAGCCGAGAATCTCGACGGTGCAGGCGTTTTCGGTTTGCACCCAGACCAGGGCGGTGGTGTCGGAAACGTGCCGCAGTGCCGGGCCGAGGAGCAATCCCATTGAACCGAGCCTAGGGGAGGATTCACACGCCACGGAAGGGTGATGAAGAGTGACACCTATGGACCCCGAACTCGAGCGTTGGAAGGCCGGCGGCCAGTACTTCGACTATCTGGGCTTCGATGTCTTCTACCGGACGGCGGGCAGCGGCCCGGCCCTGCTACTGATCCACGGATACCCGTTCAATTCATGGGACTGGTCGCCGATATGGGACACGCTCGTCAAGCGGTTCACGCTGATAGCGCCGGACATGCTCGGAATGGGATTCTCCGACAAGCCCGTCGCCTATGAGTACTCCGTGGGTGACCACGCCGACGTGCACGAGGCACTACTAGCGGAGCTTGGTGTCGAGTCCGCGCACATCCTGGCTCACGACCTCGGAGACTCGGTCGGCCAAGAGTTGCTGGCCCGCCATGAGTTCTCCGAGCACGTGTACGGATCGCTGCGTATCGAGTCGGTCACCTGGCTCAACGGGGGATTGTTCAACGAGGCGTACACGCCGCGGCTGTTGCAGAAGGCGATGTCACGAACCCCGCTGGGAGACATCATGAGTCCGCTGCAGGGCAGCTCGTTGTCCAGGCGGCTGATCGAGCCGACGATCAACGAGATGTTCGGACCGAACACCAAACCCTCGCGTCGAATGCTCGATCTTTTTCACCAGGTCCTCGAGTACAACGACGGCAAGCGGGTGACACACAAGGTGGGCAGGTTCGTCAACGATCGATACGCCCATCGCAATCGGTGGGTGCGGGCAATGCGGCAGACCGCGGTCCCCATGCGGTTGATCGACGGCCCCGTCGACCCGAACTCCGGTCGGCACATGGCGCAGCGCTACCTCGACGTCATCCCCAACCCCGATGTCGTGATGCTCGACGACGGGATCGGCCACTGGCCTCAGATCGAGGCACCCGATGCGGTGCTGACCCACTTCCTGGCCCACGTCGACCGCGTCATGGGGCAGGGCTAGCCGAGAGCGCCGCGGCGAGCACGGGGACTACCAACTCCCGTTGCCACGGCCGAGCCTGCGCGTCGCTCAGAAATGCCTCGACCGCCGCTTCGGTGTCGTCGGCCGGTTGCCAGTCCCAGCACAGGCGGCGCACCACCTCCGGGGTGACGAGGTTCTCCGCCGGTACCGAAACACGGTCGGACAGTTCGGCGAGACCGGCGCGGGCCGCCTCGAGCCGGGCGGCCGCCTCGGGTTTGCGTCGGGCCCACCGCGACGCGGGCGGGGGACCGGTCTGCGGTTCCGAGACATCCGGCTGGTCGTTGTTGTCGCGGGCCCGGTTCAGCGCGTCCAGCCACACCTGGGCAGAGCGCCGCTGTTTGGACCCGCCGAAGACGGGCAGCGCGGTGAGGTCCTCGACGGTCTTCGGATCGGCCGTGGCGGCGTTGATGATCGCCGAGTCGGGCAGGATGCGCCCAGGCGCGATGTCCCGCCTGCGGGCGATGTGGTCGCGGGTGGTCCACAGCTCACGCACGGCGGCCATCGCGCGGCGGTCGCGGACCTTGTGGATTCCCGATGTGCGCCGCCACCGGTCCCGTCGCGTCGGCGCCGCTTCGAAGGTGCGCAGAAACTCGAATTCCTGGGCGGCCCACCCGGACTTGCCCTGCTCGGCGAGCACCGCCGCGATGGCGGTCCGCAGTTCGACGAGCACCTCGACGTCGAGGGCGGCGTAGTTCAGCCAGTCCGCCGGAAGAGGCCGCTTGGACCAGTCGGCGGCACCGTGTCCCTTCTTGAGGCCGAGGCCGAGCAGCCGCTCCACCATCGTCGCCAGGTTCACCCGGTCATAGCCCGCCAGCCGGCCTGCCAGCTCGGTGTCGTAGAGCTTCGTCGGTCGCATGCCGATTTCGGCGAGGCACGGCAGGTCCTGGTCGGCGGCGTGCAAGACCCACTCGTCGGTGCCGAGCACCTCGGCGATCGGTGCGAGGGTGGCGAGCGGGTCGTCACCATGGTTGACCGGATCGATCAGCACGGAGCCGGCACCCTCGCGTCGGATCTGCACGAGATAGGCCCGGTTGGAGTAGCGAAAGCCCGACGCCCGCTCGGCATCGACCGCAAAGGGGCCGTGCCCGGCTGCCAAAAGCGTTGCGGCCTCGCGAATTTCGTACGGCGTGACGGACAGTGGCGGCACGCCGTCGCCTGGCGCGAGCAGCGGGGTGGCCTCGGGTTCTGCGGTGTCCGCTGGCTCGGCTCCGCCGGAGTCGGCGTCGGTCATCTCAGGCGCGGGTGCGCGACTTCAGGTCGGTCACCCCGGCAGGCGGCAGGCCTGCGGCGTGCTCGAGCACTGTGCAGAAGGCGGCCACGTGCGGCCCCAGCTCCAGCGTCGTCGCGGTCCAGGATGCGCGCAGCTCCAGCTGATGGGCCCGCGGCGGGCCGGAGATGTCGCCGTAGCGCACCGACGTGGTGGCGGTGACGGTGCCGCCGAGGGCGGTGACATGTTCGGTGTTCGCCTCCAGGGCGTCGACCAGCCAGCTCCATGCCACTTCGGGCAGCAGCGGGTCGACCGCCTCGCTGGAGTCGAGGTCGGCCTGGACGTAGGCGACCAAGCGCATCGTTCCGTCCCAGGCCTCTGCGCCTTCGGGATCGTGCAGCAGGATCAACCGGCCGAAAGCGTCCCCTTCGGACTGCTCGGGCACGATGGCGGACTCGGGATGCCGTACCTCGGCTCCGAGGGCGTAGCTGAACGGCGCCAGCCGCTGCGGGGGCCGGATCGGGCCCAGCTCGATTTCGGGTCGCACGGTGGTGGCATTCATCGCCGCGACCGCTTCCCGGAATTGAGCCGGTTCGGCGGTGGTCACCGCCTTGACGGTAGACCATCTGGCCAGGTCTGTGCGCAGGCGCGCCGTATCGGGCGCAGGGGGACGCCGAACGGCCGACGGTCGGCGTGCCATGGCAGCATTGACACCGATGAATAGCCGTCGTGAGCTGCCGGAGTCGCCGTATCTGGCCGCTGCCCGCGGCCGTAAGCCGAGCCGAATCCCCGTGTGGTTCATGAGGCAGGCGGGGCGTTCGCTGCCCGAGTACCGTGCGCTGCGCGCGAAGAACACGATGATGCAGGCCTGCTTCGACGCCGACCTGATCACGGAGATCACGCTCCAGCCGGTGCGCAGGCACGGCGTCGATGCGGCCATCCTGTTCTCCGACATCGTCGTGCCGCTGCGCGCGTCGGGCATCGAGCTGGACATCGTGCCCGACGTCGGGCCGGTCATCGAGCACCCGATCCGCACTGCTGCAGACGTGGCTGGAATGAAACCCCTTGAGCCCGAGCGCGTTTGGCCCGTCGCCGAGGCGGTGCAGCGGTTGGTGGCCGAGCTGGGCGACGTGCCGCTGATCGGCTTCGCGGGCGCGCCGTTCACGCTGGCGTCCTATCTCGTCGAGGGTGGCCCGAGCCGCAACCACGAGCACACCAAGGCGATGATGCTCGGCGAGCCCGACACCTGGCATGCGCTGATGGCGGCCCTCACAGAGGTCACCATCGCGTTCCTGAAAGTGCAGGTGAATGCCGGTGTGGACGCCATCCAGATGTTCGACTCGTGGGCCGGGACGCTGTCGCTGGCCGACTACCGCACCCACGTGCTGCCGCACAGCACGCGGGTGTTCGAGGCACTGGCCGGGGCGGGGGTGCCGATGACGCACTTCGGGGTGGGAACCGCGGAGCTGCTCGGTGCGATGTCCGAGGCCGTCGCGCCCGCCGCCAGCCCCGTCGTCGGCGTGGACTGGCGGACGTCGCTGACCGACGCCGCGGGCCGGGTGGCGCCGGGCACCGCGCTGCAGGGCAACCTCGATCCGGTGGTGCTGCTGGCAGGCGTTCCTGTGGCCGAGCGAGCGGCTCGCGCGGTCGTCGAGGACGGGCGTCGTGCGATCGACGCGGGTGCCGCGGGCCACGTGTTCAACCTGGGCCACGGGGTGCTGCCCGCAACGGATCCTGGAGTCATCACCGAGGTGGTGGCGTTGGTGCATTCGTTGTGAGCACATCGTATTGCGTTGTCGGCGGCGGTATTTCGGGCCTTGTCGCCGCGTACCGACTGCGGGTCACGCTTGGAGACGACGCGCATATCACCGTGTTCGAGCCAGCGGACCGGCTGGGTGGCGTGTTGCGTACCGAACAGCTCGGCGGACTGCCGATCGACATCGGCGCGGAGGCGTTCGTTGCCCGCCGCCCCGAGGTGCCCGCGTTGCTCGCCGAGCTTGGCCTGGCCGACAGGCATATCGGCACGACGGGCGTGCGGCCGCTGATCTACAGCCAGGGCCGGCTGCACGAGCTGCCGCGCGACACGCTCAACGGCATCCCGACCGACCCGTCGGCGATGACCGGCCTCGTCGACGACGCCACGATCCGGCGGATGGTCGACGAACCGTCTCGGCCGTTGACGTGGCGACCGGGCGCAGATCCCGCGGTCGCCGAGCTCGTGGGTGACCGCTTCGGCGAGCAGGTGGTGACCCGCTCGGTCGACCCGCTGCTTGCGGGCGTGTATGCGGGGTCGGCCGCCACGATCGGGCTGAGGTCGGCCGCGCCGACCCTGGCGGCGGTGCTGGATCGCGGTGCGCGCAACCTCACCGAGGCGGTCCGGGAGGCGTTGCCGTCGCCGACGAGCGGACCGGTGTTCGGCGCGATCGACGGCGGTTACGCGGTGCTGCTCGACGAACTGGTCCGGCGTGCCGACTTCCACTGGGCGCAGGTCGGCGTCCAGCGGCTGGCGCGACGGGGCAGCGGTTGGCAGCTGGTCGACGACGAGGGCGGCGACTGGCATGCCGACGCGGTGCTGCTGGCCGTCCCTGCGCCCCGGTTGGCCGCCATCGTGGACGGCGTCGCACCGCGCTCCGCCGCAGCAGCACGACAGATCAAGGTGGCGTCGAGTGCGGTGCTGGCGCTGGCGCTGCCCGGCGGAACCCCGGTGCCCGATCGGTCGGGTGTGCTCGTGGCCGCCTCAGAAGGCCTGCACGCCAAGGCGATCACGCTGTCGTCGCGCAAGTGGGGCCCTCGCGGCAACGTCGAGCTGGTGCGGCTGTCGTTCGGTCGGTACGGCGACGATATCGCCCACCGCGTCGGCGACGACGACCTGCTGTCGTGGGCGGCGGACGACCTGGCCGACGTCTTCGGTGTCACCAACGAGCCGTTCGACTGCCGGGTGCACCGGTGGCTCGACGCGATGCCGCAGTACGGGCCGGGGCACGGCCACCTGGTCGCCGAGCTGCGCGCTGGCCTTCCGCCGTCGCTCGCGGTCGCGGGCGCATATCTCGACGGCATCGGGGTGCCCGCCTGCATCGCGACCGCAACGCGAGCGGCGGCGTCGCTGGTCACACCGCGCGTGGCACGATAGAACGCATGGCTCACCTGGATTACGACGCCCTCAACTCGACGGTGCGCTACCTGATGTTCTCGGTCTTCGCGGCGCGTCCGGGTGCCCTGGGTGACGAGCGGGAAGCGGTGGTCGACGAAACCGCGACGTTCCTCAAGCAGCAGGAGGACAGCGGAGTCGTGGTCCGCGGCCTCTACGACGTCGCGGGCATGCGTGCCGACGCCGACTTCATGATCTGGACGCACGCGGAGCGGGTGGAGGCGCTGCAGGCCACCTACTCGGACTTCCGCCGCACCACGACGCTGGGCCGGGCCAGCACGCCGGTGTGGAGCACGGTCGCCCTGCATCGGCCCGCGGAGTTCAACAAGAGCCACATCCCGGCGTTCCTGGCAGGCGAGGAGCCCGGCGCCTATATCTGCGTGTATCCGTTCGTCCGGTCCCTGGACTGGTACCTGCTGCCCGACGAGGAGCGCCGCCGCATGCTGGCCGAGCACGGCATGGCCGCGCGCGGCTACAAGGACGTGCGGGCCAATACCGTGCCCGCGTTCGCCCTCGGCGACTACGAGTGGATCCTGGCCTTCGAGGCGCCGGAACTGCATCGCATCGTCGACCTGATGCGCGACCTGCGGGCCACCGACGCTCGTCGGCACGTGCGGGAGGAGACGCCGTTCTTCACCGGCCCCCGCGTCGGCGTCGAGGAACTGGTCGCCAAGCTTCCGTGACGCCCGCAAAATCTATTTGCTGGGGTAGGCCCGAACGGCTTGAATCCAGCACCGTCGTTAATTTCGGCAACACCTATCCTGCGGGAACGGTCCAGCTGCCACCGCACAAAGGTCGGATGAACCGCCAAATTGGCAAATACGCACGCGAGTTTGCTGTCAGCGGTTTCGCCGCTGCGAGATTGTTGCTAGCGTGAGTTTGTGTCGAGAACAGCGTGGGTGGGGGTTGGCGCTGTCGCCGTCGGTGTCGCGTTCGCTGGGATTCTGCTCGGGCAGTGGGGTGGCTATCCGACGGTCAAGTCCGTGGCCGACTACGGCTTGCTGGTGTTCGCCGTTTTCGCAGCTGTGTGCAGCGCAATGGCCGCTTGGTCGGCCGAGGGGCGGCAGCGGTGCGCGTGGCTGTTCCTGACTGTCGGGTTGGCCGGGTGGGCCGGTGGCGAGGCGCTCTGGATCTTCTACGAACGCGTGCTTCATCTGGCCCCGTTCCCGTCGCTCGCGGATGCCAGCTATCTGCTGTTCCCCATTGGGGCAGGCCTCGCGATGGTGCTCTTTCCCATCGGATATTCGGGTCATTCGCGGATTCGGTTCGTGTTCGACGGGCTCATCGTCGCGGTCGCGCTATTCGAGATCTCGTGGGTGCTCGTGATGAGGGGTGTCTTCGACGCGGGCGGCACAAGCGCTTTCGCTCTTGGTCTTTCGCTGACCTATCCCGTCGCCGACATCGCGATCCTGACCGTGGCACTGCTGGTGCTCGCAAGGGCCCGCACCGCGCGGCGCACGACGCTGGCGATGCTCACCGCAGGCGTCGTCTTGATGGCGGTGTCGGACAGCGCATTTGCCTATCTCACCGCCCACGACGTCTACCACAGCGGCCACATCATCGATATCGGTTGGGCGGTGGCATTTCTGACGTTCGGCATGGCGGCCCTGATTAGTCGTCGTGTTCGCGAGATCGACGTGGTCGTCTCGCGGGTGCCGTCCCGGGCGTCGATGTGGCTGCCCTACGTACCGGTGGCGGTGGCCGTGCTGATCTGTTTTCCCGCGTATTTCTCGACGCCCGGCCTCGGGCCGATCCTCGTGTCGTCGACACTGCTGATGGGCGCGGTGATGGCGAGGCAGTACATGGTCGTGCGACAGAACCAACGGCTACTGAAGATGGTGGCCGACCAGGCGATGCGCGACACCCTTACCGGTTTGGCCAACCGCGATCTGTTCAACGACCGGCTCCTGCACGCAGTGCAGTTGCACGAGAACGACAACCAGTCGGTGGCGGTGTTGTCGATGGATCTCGACGATTTCAAGCTGGTCAACGACAGCCTCGGGCATCCCGCGGGCGATGCCCTGCTGGTCCAGGCCGCGGAGAGGCTTCTGGGCTGTGTGCGGACCTCCGACACGGTGGCGCGGGTGGGCGGCGACGAGTTCGCGGTGCTGATGGAAGGCCTGCCGGAGCTGTCGCGGCTGGTGGCGCACCGCGTGGTCGCCTCGTTCGACGAGCCCTTCATCATCGACGGCCAGCAGCTGCTGATGCGACCCAGCGTCGGGCTTGCCGTTGCGTCGGCGGCCAACCCGGACCTGTCCGCGGATCTGCTGCTCAAACAGGCCGACGTGGCGATGTATTCGGCCAAGCGGTCGAAGTCCGGCGGCCTGCACACGTTCACGCCGGACATGGCGCTCTCCGATCCGTACGAGATCGAGCTGCCGACCGATGCGACCGAGAATACGGAACGCGGCGGGGCGGTGCGTCTTCTCGGCGAGCTCCGCCACGCCGTCGACCACGGCGACCTGACGGTGTTCTATCAGCCGAAGTTTGACCTACGCACCGGCGATGTCGTCGGCGTCGAAGCGCTTGTCCGGTGGCCCCATCCGAAACGTGGCCTTCTCGGCCCAGCCCATTTCCTGCCGCTGGTTCGTAAACGTGGGTTGATGCGGGCGGTGACCGACATCGTGCTGACGCAGGCCCTCGACGATGCCGCCGAATGGCAGGCCATGGGCATCGGCGTCCCGATTGCGGTGAACGTGTTCGCCCCTTCCCTGGGTGACCTCGATCTGCCCACGCACATCGCCTCGGCGCTCGCCGCGCGCCAGCTGAGCCCGGAAGGCTTGACCATCGAGATCACCGAAGACTTCCTTCTCGACAACATCGACAGGACCCGCTCGGTGCTGGAGAGGTTGCGGCAGAAAGGAATTCGGATCGCCATCGACGACTTCGGCAGCGGCTACTCCGCCCTGTGGTACCTGCGCGAGCTGGCGATCGACGAGGTGAAGCTCGACAGGCACTTCATCGCGCCGATCCGTGT
>CAWEKA010000014.1:0-26388 GCA_963809515.1 uncultured Actinomycetota bacterium | reverse complement strand
CCCGATGCGCCGCAACGCTTCTCGGAACGCACGGTTCGGATTGGCACCCGGAAGCACCTCATGATGTCGCGCAGCGCCTCGTCGACGCTGACATTGCGCAACCGCGCCCCGTACAGCGCCCCCACGGTCGGCGTGCGGCTGTACGCCCCGACGCAGTGCACCAGCACGGTCCGTCCCTCACGCCGAAACTGCTCGATGACACTCACCGTGTCGAGCAGCACGAAGTCGAGATGCGGGTTCTCGTCATGCTCGGGCCGATCGATCAATCGCACCTCCACGTGCGGCATGTCGTCGCGCATGTCCTCGTCGGCCAGCCGGCACAGCGAGACGACCGCGTCGACCTCCTCCGGCAGCTCGCGAAGGACGCCGATGCCACCGAGCAGCACCCCGTCGTCGTACGGGTGCCGCGCGAACGTGTCGATCGGCGAGCCCGGGTACGAGAAGTCGAACCCGTCCGGCTTCCCCTTGCGCTCGATCGCCGTCGCAAGCGCCACCAGGCCATGCGCGGTGATGCCCGGCCAGCCGTGCAGCAGGCTGGCGCCAACGGACCGGCACCGCCGACGCGCCGTAGGCCGCACCCAGCAGTCCTCCCGCGATCGCCGCGACCGTGTCGGTGTCGTAGCCCGCCCTGACCGCGGCGTCCAGCGCCAGCCGAAGGTGGTCGGCGCGGAACACTCCAGCGTCCGGATCGTCGACGGGCACCGGCGTGGTGGCGATCGCCGACCACGCCGCCTGCAGCGCCGTGACCACCCACCCGTTGTTGGCGAACGACGCCGGGGCGAGCGATTCCGCGTCGTCCAGACGCTTCGCCCACAGGTCGCGGCGGCCGGACTCGAGTGGCGCAAGCCGATTCGCACATCGAGCTCGCCGGTGAGCACCGCGTGCCGGATCGCGCAGCACCACAACACACACGCGTCGCCGGCGTCCGGGTCGAAGTGGGTGAGCTCGCTGATCGTGCGCGCCGCCTCGACCATGGCGTCCTCGTCGTCGAGATAGGCGAGCGCCACCGGCGCCGTGCGCATCAGCGAGCCGTTGCCGCCGGTGCGGCCACGTGCGCTGGTGGAACTTCTCCGACTCGGCGCGGGCGCTCGCCGCGGTGATGACGCCGTCCCGCGCCGCGGCTCGTGAGCACCGAACCGCGTCTGGATGCCGACGTCTTTGGCGACGCGAGACCACTCGTAGCCAGCGCTGCACGATCGCGTCCTGTGCGGACTCGTCGAGCAGGTCGGCGCCCGTCGCAGCGACCTCGGCGATCGCGATCGCCATCGACGTGTCGTCGGTCCACTCGCCGGGCTCCCAGCCGCCGCCGCCGACCATCGCGACCTCGAGTTCCGGGCCACGGGCGGCTTGAACTCGTATGGCGCACCGAGCGCATCGCCCGCCGCGGTCGCCAGCAGCACACCCTCAACACGATCGTTGTATGAAGTCATCGCGTCGTCCTCCTCCCTTGGAGCATCTTTTGCGCAAGTCTGCGCTAATTAGCTCCACTGTACGCTAGGGCTCCGACATGAGCGAGAAAAAGTACCGAGACACCAGCGGCCGGACCCTCGACGACTACCCGCGGCCGTCGGTCGCCGTGGACACGGCGGTGCTGACGTTGGACCCCGATCTGGGGCTGGTGGTTCTGGAGGTACGGCGGACCTACGGGCACGGGCTGGGCACTTGCCGGGCACCTTCCTGCACGAGGGTGAGACGCTCGCCGACGCAGTCGACCGGTCGCTGCGCGACAAGGCCAACGTGCGCGGACTGCATCCGCGCCAGTTGCACGTCTTCGACGACCCTGGGCGCGACGACCGTGGCTGGGTGCTGTCCGTTGCCCACGTCGACGTGGTGCCGTGCTGAACGGCTGGAATCGCGGTTCGCAGATACGACCCGGCTCGTGCCCGTCGACGCCCCCGGGCGTCTGCCCTACGACCACGACGACATCATCGCGCTGGCGGTCGCCCACGTCCGATCGCGCTATGCCGACAAGCCGGATCCCGACCGGCCTGCTCGGCGACGAGTTCACGCTTCGGGAACTGCGACTCGCGCACGAGGCGATCGCCGGACGACGTGCTGCAGCGCGACACCTTTCGACGCGCGATGGAACCGCAACTCGTCCCCACTGGCAAAACGACGATCGGCACCAGAGGGCGTCCCGCAGAGATGTTCCGCGCGACAAGCCGACGCAGAGCCGACTCGGCGACGGAAGCTGTAGCCGAGCAGCGTTAACTACCAGTCGCACTCACCCGCGTGAGTCAAATTGCAACGCGGACAGACCTTCTCAGAGTGCGCATCCACCTTGATCGCTTGCTGGGTTGTACCGTTTGGCAGCGCGCGGATGTGCAGCGGTTCGTCGGTGCGGACCTCGGGGTTGATCTCTGCGAGTCGTCGCAGGAACACTCTTCGTATGGCTGAGCAACTCGGGCGACAGATGGCAGCCGAGCAGGTAGCGATAGCCGTAGGAGTTCCTCATCGCCGCCGACTGCGTCGTGGGAAGAATGCCTGCCAGCATGGCCTCGACGCTATTCAGGAAGCTCTGCGCGTTCGCGCGGCTCGTGCCCATCTGATCAACGTCCAGGCCCTGCTCCATGGCGCGGAAGACCTCGCCGTGGCGGACAGGGTTGACGCGCAGATGCCGCTTGATCTCGTCGCGCAGTTCTGTCGTCAGTGCGCTCATCGGTTGCTCCGTTGCATCTCTCGTCGGGCTCTGTGAAGTCTCGGGCGCTGGCTCTGAATAGCCGGAACAAGTCGGTGGTGGCGCTGTCGCGGGTCGGGCTGAACGATGCACCTCGGGCGAATACCCGTGGCGCAGGGCCGCGACCGTCAGTTGCGGCGTCACGACCGCCACCGTTTCGACGCCCGCTTCGTCGATCGCCACAGCATCGCTGTAATCCTGGGGTGACCAACGATGCAAAGAGTCATCCCAGACGGCCAAAAATCGTGATCGTCGAGCGATACGAACACGCCATTGGGCAGATCGGCGAGACGATCCTTCGTTCGGGGCGACTTGCCCCGTTTGGACGCCGATCAGCTTCTGTCGTACAACACAGAGAACGGCTTCACGGTTCTGCGGAAAAGATCTTCGGCAATTCGGTGCCAGCTAGGTCAAATTGGTCGTCGCTTCGCCGTCGCATCGACATAGCGGTGGGTTTCGGCGAACCTCATTTCGGCTGCCGTAGCGTGCACGCGGTGCTACGGATACGAGGCTCGCCATGGACCCTGGTGTGATCGCGATGACGAGGACGACGACCTGTTATGACGAGGACGACGACCCGCGCGATCTGACGGTCGATAATGGCAACGAGTCGATCGATGGCATAGGCGAGAGCCCAGTGGCATCAGGCTAGACGTCGAGGAAGCGAACGTCCTTGGCGTTGCGTGTGATGAAGCTGCGGCGGGCTTCGACGTCCTCGCCCATCAGAATGGAGAACAACTCGTCAGCGTCCGCGGCGTCATCCAGGTTGACCTGACGCAACACGCGTACGGAGGGGTCCATGGTGGTTTCCCAGAGTTCCTTGGCGTCCATCTCGCCGAGGCCCTTGTACCGCTGGATGCCGTCGTCCTTGGCAATCTTCTTGCCTTCCGCCTGGCCAGCGTCGAGCAACCCGTCGCGTTCCCGGTCGGAGTAGGCGAACTCGGGGGCAGAACGCTGCCATTTCAGTTTGTAGAGCGGCGGCTTCGCTAGGAAGACGTGTCCGTTCTCGATCAGCGGGCGCATGAACCGGAACAACAATGTCAACAGCAGCGTCGAGATGTGCTGCCCGTCGACGTCGGCGTCGGCCATCAGCACGATCTTGTGGTACCGGAGTCGTGTGATGTCGAAGTCCTTCTGGATGCCGGTCCCGAGTGCGGCGATGATCGATTGCACTTCGGTGTTCTTGAGGACGCGGTCGAGTCTGGCCTTTTCGACGTTGATGATCTTGCCGCGCAGCGGCAGGATCGCCTGGAACTGCGAATCTCGGCCGCTCTTGGCGGAGCCGCCGGCCGAATCGCCTTCTACGACATAGAGTTCTGATCGTCGGGGATCGGTCGTGCGGCAGTCGGCGAGCTTGCCGGGAAGCCCACCGAGACTCGACGCGTTCTTGCGTCTGATCGTGCCCTTGATGGTCATGGCCGCGTGCCGGGCGTGCGCGGCGGAGGCGGCTTTGTTCACGATGGCCCTGGCTTCGGCGGGGTTGGATTCCAGCCAGTACAGCAGTCGCTCGTAGCAGACCTTCTGCACGAACGACTTGATCTCGCTGTTGTTGAGCTTGGCCTTGATCTGCCCCTCGAACTGCGGCGCGGCCAATCTGACCGAGACCACGGCGGCCAAGCCTTCCCTGATGTCGTCGCCGATCGGGACGGGACCCCGCGCCTTCAGGAGGTTCTTGTCCTTGGCGTACTTGTTGACGGCGAGCGTCACGGCGGTGCGGAAGCCTTCTTCGTGGGTGCCGCCTTGAGGGGTTTCGACGGTGTTGGCGAAGGTGAGCACGGATTCGCGGTAGCCACTGTTCCACTGCATGGCGATGTCGACTTCGTGCTTCGCCGCAGTGGCGTCAAAGGCGATCACGCTGGGATGAATCCCACGGTCCGCGTTCATGTTCCGCACGAAGTCCACCAACCCGCCGCCGTAGCAATAGGTCCGGCGAAGATCTGCCGGGTCTGCTGCGCCGGTTTCGAGACGTTCGTCGACCATGGTGAGGGTCAGTCCCTTGTTCAGGAACGCAGTCTGCTGCAGACGCTTTGCGATTTCGTCGAAGTCATACCGAGTGGTCTCAAGGATGGTGGGGTCGGCCCAGAATCGCACCGTCGTACCCGTCTTCTTGGTCTTGACGCCTCTGCGCAACGTCCCCGGCACGCCACGGTCGTAGGCCTGAAACCACTGGTGGCCGTCGCGGCAGATGTCGACCTCCAGTCGAATCGACAGAGCGTTGACCACCGACACTCCGACGCCGTGCAACCCTCCGGCGGGCCCGCCGTAGTTGTCGCCGAATTTTCCGCCGGCGTGCAGCACGGTCATCACCACGTCGACGGTCGGGACGCCGCTGGCGTGCATCGCGACGGGTATACCGCGACCGTCATCACTGATTTCTGCTCCCCCATCGGGCAGCAGTCTGACGGTAACTGTGCTCGCGTAGCCGGCCATCACTTCGTCGACAGAGTTGTCGACGACCTCCCAGATCAGATGATGTAAACCGTGTTGATCCGTGGAGCCGATGTACATGCCCGGAGCTTTGCGGACGGGCTCCAAACCTTCGAGGATCTTGATAGAATCTTCGTCGTAGACCTTCTTGTTTTGGGCAGCGACCATCGCAACGTCTCCTCATGGATTTTCGGCGCCAGACGCGCGCGACGCGCACCCCGCCCTGTGCAACGATCTTACATCATGCAGATGCTGATGGACTCATATCTGAAGCCGCCTCCGTGGCCTCTGACTGCATCTGAATCGCCCTTTGCAGTCCTTGCATTTGGCAGCTCGTCGTGTTCCCAATTTGCCTCCTTGGTTTACTCCATTCTACCGGCGGGCACCGACAGTTTTCGATGCGTCTTCGCAGCTCAGAGCTGCCATTCCGGGGTGAGCCGAGTGGTAACCGCGGACGCTTCGACGATCACATCCGACAGGCATGAGCGTCCGCGACTTGTCGGAGCGCCGCGCTAGGTTCGGCCGAGGAGGGGGGTGTCGATCATGGGCGAGCTGCAGCCTGTCCGCGGTGAGCGCGAGATCACGGCGAAAGACGTCTTCGCCCGGTCGAATATGCCATCCCGCTGGGAGCGATTGACCAACGTTGCGCCCAAGACAGCACCCGATCGGAAGTACCTCGCGTTCGTGGCCGCCCGCTACCGCGGCGATAAGCGTCTGCCACATCCCGACGACCTTGAACCACCGACCGAGTTCCACAAGCGCGGACAGGCCTACGCCATCGGTTGGGCGCTATGTGCCGTGGCGCTCGCACTGGCGGCGGCGGGCCTCGCCATGGACCTGGCGCTCCTGACGGTGGCCGGAGTCATCGTCGTGGCTTGTGCGGTTGTCACCGTGACTGTCGTCGTCATCTCGACGCAGCCCACGATCAACCAGTTCCATGCGCTGAGGTCTCGGTGCGAGCGGGCCGAATCCCGACTGCACGCCGATCCGATGGATTCGGAGAACACCGCAACGATCAACGGGATGATCAACCACGACGAAGGCACACTCGCCTACTGCGCAGCGAAAATCGCGTCCGAAATCGAGCAGGACCCGTGTTGGGGATCGCCACGGCTCGACGTCATGCCGATCGACTTATGGGCTGAACTCGCCGACATCGGTAAAAGCGCGAGGCAGATCGCCGAAGACCGCAGGGCGACAACGGCATTTGAGAAGAGTCGGCTCCGGGACGACCCTGAGGTCCGAGCGACTATCGATGAGGACAAGCAGTTGAGGAAAGAAGCTCTGACGTTGTTGGCCACCCGTGTCCATGCGTTCGCCGACTACAGGGACCGGGTCCACCGCCTCAGCATGACCCTGCGGCGTGACAAGAACGCCCTTAGCCGTGCAGTTCAACGAGTTTCAGATCAGCAGGCAACCGACAGGCTGCGCTGACCCTGACATCGGCGAGCTTCGATCATTCACTCCGCCGGCAGCGCTTTCAGTCGTCTCGTGATCCGCGCCAACAGCTGGTCGTCGACATCCATCTCCAGCAGAACCGGATCCACCTCGACCGTGCCCTTCGCATAGCGGAGCAACTCCGCCATCTCGCCGACCCGCACGACGAACTCGTCGATGAAGGTCCGGTAGCCCTCTAGCGGCACGTCCGCCAGCCGCGCGCAGTCGTGCATCAGGTCTGCGTACTGGCTGGGCGCTGACACTCCGCGGCACAGCTCCGACAATGCGAGGAACTGTTCGAGGTAATCCATCAGCCGGTTGGCGACGTGGAGGATGCCATCGGCGTCCGCGGTGGTCTCGTCGTCGGGGTCACCGAACACGCCGACGAACGCCGGTGCCAGCATGAAGCTTTCGACCTGTGCGACGAGTTGGGAGAGCTCGTCCATGCGTTCGGTCACGAAATACTTCACCTCGGCACCTGTGTGCAGTCGCGCGCCGGTCGACGTGGTGAATCCGAGCGCACTGTCGTGCAGGCGCGCCTGCAGCGGCGCGCGTCGTTGCACGAGAACCGAGGCGAATGCCGCCCACCGCCAGCACGGCAGCTTCTCCCTGAGGAGCTTCGTCAGATCCCCGGCGGTGTACGCCACGGCCGCAACCTGAGTCGACTCCGGTGTCGCTTCGTCGGACGCGCCAAGTTCGGGTGGCGTGGGCGACACCGAGCGCATCGCCTTCGCGCCGGCGGGCCCGTAGACGCCCCTGCTGTCGCCTCTGAGCGTCCAGCGATGTTGCTGCTCGGCACGTCGTGCCAGTTTCTCATCGCGCTCGACCGCCTCGAGACGACGTTGCTCGGCCTTCCGCACGATCGCCCGAACCGCGAAGAACGCGCCCACCAGTGCGGCCGCGCCCGCGATCCACCAGAAGTACTTGATGATCACTCCGACCACGAGCACGACGACGAACACGACCGCGAAGCCGCCACCCCCATCCGACTGACGCCTAGCCCCCATGGCGCCAAAATACGGCGAGGCACTGACATCCGAAGCGACTGTGCGCCGACACAATGCGCCGTCGGTTCGATTTCGTCAGCCATTTGTCGTCTTTACGCGCGAGCGCTTTTGCAGGCGGGCAGCATAGCGCTTCTCGGTGACTGCCGGTTGCGGCTGGTCGCGCCGGCGCCGGCGTGACTCGCGGGGCAGAGCGGGGATGCCTGGAGCCACTGGCGTCGCGGAGAGTCGAGTTTCGTAACCGAGTGCGCGCAGATAGCGAGCAACCGCGGCGATACGCATGTTGCCGTCGCCGTTGAACACCTGCGACACGCGTCCTTGCGTGACGCCAAGCTTCTCAGCCAGCGCCTTCTGATCCAGGTCGGAGACATCTAGCGCCTGATGCAGGAGTCGCATGACCTGGCCGGCTAGATCAGCAGCGGCCAAGCCCTGAGCGCCAGCATCTGTGGCCTGTTCCTCATCGATCAACGTCGGATCGGGTTGGTCGGTCATGGGCTAGGTCCTCCTTCCTGACTTCCTGGGATTCCGAAAGGTCTTGCTTCAGCGTCTTCTGGCTCACCTTCGTGAACGCGTGCCCAATGCGGATCAGGCGGTCGAAGTAGGGGATCTGCCAATATTCGCTGTCGGGCGCTTCGGCGTCTGCGTAGCGGCGGATCGGCAGCTTGGCGGTGAACCCGCCCCGACCGTCGGTGTCGAAGAACGTCAGTCGCTTGTCGCCGTGGCGGAACTCCCACACGCCGTCTTCGAGCGCTTTGACGGCGTCGCGGTAGACCGGCTCGCCCGTGTTCGCCCAGTGCCTGATTGCATTGAGAAACCAGTGGTAGTCGCTGATCTGCTCGTCCACAGGATCACTTTCTTCGGTTTGGTCCCATACTCCGTTTTTCAGTGCGTCCAAAAACTGCCCGCGGCGAACGTCCGTCCTTGCGTACTGCACAGTCACTTCATGAAACTGGCCCCTGCGATTGCCCGCCTGTCCATGACTGCTTCCCACACTTTAGTGAATGCTAAACTGACATGCAAGCTCCTGGCGACACCCGGTGAGGTCGAGCAAGTGCGAGCACAACCCTCACCAGATCCGCCAGTCGGATCATGTCAGTCCGCACCGACATGACGCTCCTCGTCACCCCCGCGGGAGTGGCCAGTGAAGTGCTCGACGAACTCGAGAATCACGTCAACAGTGGCGCCGCCGAAATCGTGCGGCCGGCGTTGCTGCGCGCACTGACCCGGCTGCGCAAGATCATGGAGCAGGCTGACGACTCCTCGGGCTCGATCGGTGATGAATGCCAGCGCGCCGCCGACCTCTACGCGCGGGCCTGCCGGCTGGGTGAGCCCGACCCTGTCAAACTCGCGACGTGGCTGGTGAAATTCCGCGCTGACTCGCCGGGGTGGCCGAACGTGGTCTTGGCGGACTTCGTGGACGCGTTCGACGAGCAGGCACTCGGGACCTACCGCCGGGCGGTGGCGGCGCTGGACCGCAAGTTCGAAGGTCGTGAATCAATTGAAGCGGTTCGAAGTCGACGCAATGCTGCTGGAGCTCGCCGATCACGACGGCGACGTCGACCGGGCTGTCCACTTGCTTGCTCAGCGGGAACACCCCGCAGTACGGCGCGATCGTCGACCGGTCTGCGCGCAGCCGGCCGCACCGAGGAGGCGGTGGCATGGATCGATCGTGCAGTGGCCGACGGACGAATCAGCAGCCACGGTGGTGGCAACGCATATTGGCTGAGCCCCGACGACGTCGCCGCGACCTACCGGGGACTGGGCCGCATCGACGATGCGGTCGCAGTCCTGCGCGCAGATTTCGTCCGACAGCCGTCGGTGGGCGCCTACCGTGTCCTGCTCGATTTCGCGGCGGGCGTCGACCGTGCCGACACCGAACGCGCCTGGGCCTTCGACCATGCGCGGCAACTGGCGGCCTCTGACCGCTTCGCCGCCGGCGCGGTCTTGGTGCAGCTCTTGCTGAGCGAGGGTGACGTCGATGCCGCGTGGCAGGCCGCCGACCGTTACGGCCCCGGCTGGGCGTGGCGGGAATTGGCCGACCGAGGCGCCGAGGCTCGGCCTGTCGACGCTGCAGACCTGTACCGGCCGCAGCTCGAGAATGATCTGCGGCACCCCAACACCAAGCTCTATCCGGGCATCGCCGCGACACTGGCGACAATGGCCGAACTTTATGAACGAGGCGGTCGCAGCGCCGATTTCGCGTCGTTCATCGCGCAGATCCGCCAGGAGTACGGCCGGCGACCCTCGCTGATGAAGGCGCTGGACGCGAAGCGGCTCTGAACGCCGGGCGGCGATGTCACTGCCCGTGAGTAGCGTCCGCGATATGAGTGACAAGCGACGAGCGCGCAGGGCCAAACAGGTCCGACGTGACGCGCGGCGGGCGAAGAAGCGCACCGGCGAAAGTTCTGCGGAGTGCGAACCTCAGGGAGGCGATACGCCGTGCCTTGCCTAAGCATCCACTCGGCCTTCTGAGCATGGCCAGCTATGTCGATCCACGTGGCGAAACCCGAACCGCTCACATCGCTGAAGTCCGGCCGGTACAGATCAGAATCATCTGGAGGGGATTCTGACCAGCTTCATCGGTGAGCGGAATCGCGAAATGACGGCGCTACTGGCCGTCATCGCCGAACTTCTCGTCGACGATCCAGCGCCGCAGCTTCGATGCCGCCGCGAAGTGGCGGAACGCGGTGAACGTCTGCCGCGGTGGATAGCCGCCCTAACGCAGGTCAAGGCGTACCGCGCGGTGCGCAGAACCAACGTGTTCGGGGACGTGGACGAAGTCGTGATCGGCATGCGCCTCGATGGTGGCCACGAGCTGACTGTCGCGGTCCGGATCGACCACAACCTGTGGTCGAGCGTTGCCGATGCCGGCGTTGTACCGGATCCCATCGACGAGGCCCTTGCCCGAGTGGCCGAATTAAGCAGCGACACCGACGTTTCCGAGATGACGCTGGCCGATGCGCGGGTGTGGATCGAGGATGCGCTCGACAAGCCGACGCTTGCACCTGAGACCGAAACCTGGCCGCTCTACCGAGCGCTGGTTCAGTGGATGGTATGTCGGCTTCCCGAAGGTGGTGAACGCCGGATCACCGGCCTGGAGAGTGGGAGTCGCACGAGGAGTTGTGCGACAGGTTCTTCGCGACCAGTTCCGCAGCGCCGTTCACTGACCCCAGCCATCGAGAGCTGCTGCTGGAACTCTTCGAGACCAGCACGGGTGACCCTTTGCGGTGGAGCGCGGCGCGTGTCGAACACGCGATCGGCGGCGCGTCCTACACGAGCACCGCATTCCGTTGGAGGTCGCGCTGACGTGCCCGATCTGCTACGCGCATTCATTCCATATGCTCACGCGCAGAGCGGGATTCGAGACGAACTGACGTCACGAACCCTCGCTATGGTCGACGCGCTGAGGTCGAGCTACAAGCGGGAAGTTCTGAGGCAGGCCAAGGACTGGGGCCTCGACGATGCGGTCTAGCGGTGATCCGCGTTAGCACCCTCCCGCTTGCAAAGTGGCGCCAATGGCGCCACAATGGCGCCATGCCCAGTGTGCAGATCAAAGACGTTCCGGACGACACTCATCGCGTGTTGCGGGAGCGCGCTGCGCGTGCACATCAATCCCTGCAGGAATACCTTCGGAGCCGCTTGATCGCCGATGCGAATCAGCCGACGTTGGAGGAGGTCTTCGACCGTGTCGCGACACGACGCGGCGGCAAGGTGTCGTTCGCAGACGCGGTGAGTCACCTTCGGGCAGAACGTGATCGTCGTTGACGCCAGCGTTCTGGCCGTCGCGCTCGGCGATGACGGAGCCGATGGAGAGCGTGCCCGGGCCCGCCTGACCGATGAAGTATTGGCCGCGCCAGAACTCGTCGATCTCGAAACGGTGTCGGTGTGGCGTCGGCACGTGGCGGCGAAGCTGATGACAGCTCGGCGAGCTTCCCTCGCCGTTTCAGACCTCGAGAATCTGCCGTTACAGCGATCGCCCCATCGGCCGCTGCTCGAACGCATTTGGGAGTTGCGTAACGGTGTGACTCCCTACGACGCCGCCTACGTCGCACTCGCTGAAGCTCTCGACGTCGTTTTGGTGACGGCCGATGCACGCCTGGCGCGCGCCCCCGGCATCAGATGCGAAATCGAGGCGATCGCAGGGCCCGATCCCGCGCGATGACATCGCTCCCGATGCGTGTCGGCGTATCCACGATCGCAAGGCCGGGATCGGCGCCGTGATCGCGACGCAACTGCTGCCGTTCTTCGACGCCAAGATGGTCGAGACGATCCTCGGCTTCGAGGCCGCGGTCTATGCGGAGCTCGCCGCGGCGGTCTCTTGAGCCGCCACCAACGAGCTCAGCTTCACGTCGGGGTTGTCGGTAGGTCCCGATACCCTCGCATCGACTTCACAGATGCCGTCGCCTCAGCCCGGCCCGGCATCTCGCGTGCCGAGGGAGCTTGCCATGATTCGACCCCACAAGGCGACCGCATCCGCGGTTGTCGTTCTCGGTGACAACGAAACTATCCGCCGCTGTGAACAATTGACGGCCCGCGCCGCGCCGCGCTCGGCGACCATCGTCGCAATGTTCTCGTTCACTGCGGGCGCGCCCGCCTCGCACGACGACTTGACGGAGGTCGAAGCGGTCGTCGCAGCGGTGGCTCGGGCGATCTCGATCCGGCTGCCGATCTGGATGCCCGATCCGCTGGCGGACCTGGGGCGCGAGCAGCACTACCGTCGGCTGAGTGTGGTGCTGCAACGGCACGGACTCGACCTGTTGGTGGGCCACGATCTCTGGCCCGTCCCGGGCATGGGCGGCATGAACGAAATCGACCACGCGTTGCGGCGCGAGGTTGAGGCCGTCGACGCCCTCGATCGCGCGGCGCTGGCCGCTGCCGGGGTGGAAAGTCTCGAGAGGGTGGTCGAACAGGCCGCGAATGCTGTGCCGGTGACCCCACACGAAAACGATTGGCCACCAAAGCTTCCCCAGCCGGACTCGCCGTGGACTGAGCGTCGTCAGGCTGTCATGGGCTATGTGTGCTGGCTGGTAGACGGTTGCGGTGTGACCCGCGCGGCGGCGGCGCGGGTGCTGAACTCGTCGGGTCAACGCACCCCTGACGGCCGGGCATGGCAGTCGAAAAACGTGTCGGCGTTGCTCGACGGTCGTTACGACCGCGAAGCAGCCGCGTGACCAAAGTGGACTACCTATCGGCGCCATCGGCAGCGGTCAGGAGGCTGATGTGCTACAGACATGCTACGCTCGTAGCATGTCTACGGTGGCGTCCCGCGAGCTGCGAAACGACACGGCAGGCGTGCTTCGTCGGGTTCAAGCGGGCGAAGAGGTGACGATCACGGTAAATGGGCGAGCCGTCGCGGTGATCGCCGCTGTGGAGCCGAGGCGGCGGCGGTGGGTGTCGAAGGCAGAATTGGTCAAACGACTCGAGACCAGCCAGGCGGACCCCGGTTTGCGCGATGACCTCGCGGAACTCGCCGGTGAAACCACCGACGAACTCGACGAGTTGTGACGACCGATCGGCCCGCGGCCGGCATCCTCGACACCTCGGTTTTCATCGCCAACGAGAGCGGGCGCCAACTGGAGACGTCGCTGATTCCGGAGGAACTAGCCACGACTGTGGTGACCCTTGCCGAACTGAACGCGGGTGTGCTCGCGGCGCGGACCTCCGAGATTCGGGCGCGTCGCCTTCGCACGTTAGATGCTGTCGCTGATATGACCGCGTTACCGGTCGACGAAGAGGCGGCTCAACTTTGGGCGCTGCTACGCGTCCACTTAGCCGAGGCGGGGCGACGGGTCCGAGTCAATGACCTATGGATCGCTGCCATCGCAGCCGCCAAGCGCCTGCCGGTAGTCACGCAGGATGCGGACTTCGATGTCCTAGAGGGTGTCGCGGGTCTCGCGATAGTCCACGTCTGACACCAAACACCCTGAGCAGGGGCGGCTCCCTATCCCTCCGCCGCCACCAACGACCCCAGCTTCACGTCGGGGTTGTCCCGTTGGAAGCCCTCCAGCCGCCACCTGGTGGAGAACAGCACGAGCATGACTCCGTCGGTGCGGGTCAGGACTTCCGATGACACCTGCCTGTCCATGAACTCGGCGTCCGCGGGGTCCACGATCCGCGCGACCTTGTAGGGCAGCGACTCCAGCGAGATCGGTGCGCTGAGTTCGGTGGCCATCCGGTGGACGGCCACCTCGAACTGCATCGGGCCGACCGCGGCGAGCACCGGCGCCTGGTCGCCGCGACGGTCTGAGCGCAGCACCTGAACAACGCCCTCCTGCTCCAGCTGCTCGATCCCGCGGCGAAACTGCTTGTGCTTACTCGGATCGGCGCCGCGGGCCACCGCGAAATGCTCGGGGGAGAAGCTCGGTATCGGCGGATACTGCACGGGGACATCGCGATACAGCGTGTCACCCGGGCGCAGCGCAGCGGCGTTGGCCAGCCCGATCACATCACCGGGCCACGCGGTGTCCAGGGTGGCGCGCTGCTGGCCGAACACCGATTGCGCGTACTTGGTGACGAACGGCTTGCCGGTCGCGGCGTGGGTGAGGACGTCGCCGCGTTCGAATGTGCCCGAGCACACCCGCGCGTAGGCGATGCGATCGCGGTGCGCGGAGTCCATACCGGCCTGCACCTTGAAAACGAAGGCGCTGAACGGTGATTCGATGGCGCGCACGGTCCCGTCGACGTCGAGTGCTCCGCTGGGCGGCGGCGCGAGTTCGACGAGCACATCGAGGAGCTGATTCACGCCGAAGTTCAACGCCGCCGAGGTGAACAGGACCGGTGTGGCCGCGCCGCTGAGGAACTGCTCACGGTCGTAGTCGGCGCCGTCCGCGGACAGCAGTTCGGACTCCTCGACGGCGTTATCCCAGTCGTCGCCGGCGGCACCGTGCGCGTCGGCCGCCGCGATGTGCTCTTCGGGGGCCGCGGTGGCGCCGCCCGCGGTGCGGGTGAACCGGATGAAGTTTCCGGTCCGGCGGTCGAGCACCCCCTTGAAGTCTCCGGCGATGCCGACCGGCCACGTCAGGGGAGTGGGCCGCAGCCCGATCCGTGCCTGGATCTCGTCCATCAGTTCCAGGGCGTGGCGGCCGGGGCGGTCCCACTTGTTGATCACCGTGATGATCGGGATCCGACGGTGCTTGCATACCTGGAACAGCTTCAGTGTCTGCGGCTCAAGACCCTTCGCGGCGTCGATCGAGCATCACCGCGGAGTCGACGGCCGTCAGCACCCGGTAGGTGTCTTCGGAGAAGTCGGCGTGGCCGGGGGTGTCGAGCAGGTTGATGACGCAGGTGCGGTAGGGGAACTGCAACGCCGTCGATGTGATCGAGATGCCCCTGGCCTTCTCCATCTCCATCCAGTCAGACACCGTCGCGCGACGGCCCGCCTTGCCGTGGACCGCGCCGGCTTCGGTGATCGCCCGGGCGTGCAGCGCCAGCGCCTCGGTCAACGTGGATTTGCCGGCGTCGGGATGGCTGATGACGGCGAACGTTCTCCGGCGGCCCGCCTCGACGGAGATACGGCCAGGTGGCGAGGCGTCGGCGGTCGGCGGAACAGCCAGGGCGTTGTCGGTCATAGCGCCAGCGATGGTATTGGCTCCTGAGGGCAAACCAGTAATCGGACGCTGCGCAGCGACAGCTCGCTGCGGCTCACGCCATGGAAAACAGCTCTTGCATCACGATCACGCTCGCGACGCGCTGTAGACCGCCTTCTACCGCGATGCGTTGATCGTCCGGGCATTGAAGCAGCTGATCGAGGGTCGTGGAGACCTTCTTCATGTCGTAGATCGGCTGGTCCTTCGCGGCTTGCGACGCGAACGTATCCCGGTAGAAGGCGAGCATCGGGTCGTTCTTGTTGCGTGTCGGCGGGGTGGTGAACGGATGCTTCTGGCGGTCATACACCTCTGGGATCAACACGTCCTTCGCCGCTTCGCGAAGAACATGTTTTTCCCGGATGCCTTTCACTTTCATGTTCACCGGCACGCGGGCCGCGACTTGCGCGACATGGTGGTCCAGGAACGGCACCCGCCCTTCGATGGAGTTACGAAATGCCCACTTCGGGTGGCGCATCGCCATCTTCTCGCCCGTGCTGTTCGAGCGGATGGCCGCGCGCGACCCCGAGCGCACCAACCAGGTGCCATACCCGTACCTGTAGCACATGTGCTACCGTCGTGAACGTGAAAACCATCGGTCTTCGCGAGTTGCGCCAGAATGCATCCGAGCTTGTCCGTCGTGTGGAGGAAGGCGAGGAGATTGTCATCACCGTCGCCGGTCGACCTGGCGCCCGGTTGGTACCCGCTGCTCCCCGGACCTGGCGCCGTTGGGATGACGTAGCCGAGCTATTCGCCGGGCCCGGAGACCCGGCGTGGAGCGCCGACCGTGAGGAACTGGCCGCCGACATTCGGGATCCGTGGGCGAACGCGTGAGAGCGATTCTCGACACCAGCGTCGTCATCGCCGCCGATGTCCCTCCGCTCGAGGGCGAGCTGGCAGTAAGCGCTGTCACGTTGGCTGAACTACATTTCGGCGTCCTCGTCGCGAAAGACCAGAATGTCCGCGCTGAACGACTGCGTCGCCTGCTGCTGCTTCAACGGACGTTCGATGCTGTACCGGTCGACGGCACCGTGGCCGCCAGCTACGGACAGCTGGCCGCGGCAATTGTCGAGGTTGGCCGCCGACCCCGAGCACGATCTATGGACCTTTTGATCGCGGCCACCGCGCATGCGCATTCGGCGCGGCTCTACACCCGCAACGTCGCAGACTTCGTCGGCTTGGAGAACCTGGTCGAGATTGTCGCGGCCTGACTGCCCGGCATAGCTGCCTGCTTCCCGAGACTCAGCTGAGTCTGACCCATGAATCCGGCACCATGGGGATGTGCCGCTCTCCGAAACGACGCTGCTCCAGGCGGCCGGTGATCTGGTCTACGCCCGGGGCGAAGACTACGTGCGTTATGTCCGAGGGCTCCGCACGACCGACTTCAAGGCCTACGCGTCGATCCAGGCCAAGAACGTCTACCAAGTCGAGCTCGACTGGTCCGGTCCGCTGCCCGACGGGTCCTGTACCTGTCGGCATCATGCCGACGGCAACTTCTGCAAGCATCTGGTCGCGACCGGACTCGCCGCGATCGACACCGGCCGGGTCGCGGTCGACGACACCGTCAGCAGTACGGCCGAGCCAGCGCTGGAAGCAGCGGTGCAGGCGATGGATGTCGATGAGCTGCGTGAACTGGTCATGACACTTGCGCAGCGCGATGACGGGGTGCGCCGCCTGCTGGAGATTCGCGCCACGACAACGGCAGGTGACGCTACGCACGCCAAAGCCGAGCTGGAAGCCTATGTGCGAGACACGTTGGCGTTCCGCGGCTTTGTCGACTACCGACGTTCCTTTGAGGTCGCGGGAGTAGCCAGTGAAGTGCTCGACGAACTCGAGACCCACCTGAACAGTGGCGCCGCCGAAGTCGTGCGGCCGGCGTTGCTGCGCGCATTGACCCGGCTGCGCAAGATCATCGAGCAGGCTGACGACTCCTCGGGCTCGATCGGTGATGAATGCCAGCGGGCCGCCGACCTCTACGCGCGGGCCTGCCGGCTGGGTGAGCCCGACCCCGTCAAACTCGCGACGTGGCTGGTGAAATTCCGCGCTGACTCGCCGGGGTGGCCGAACCTGGTCTTAGCCGACTTCGTGGACGCGTTCGACGAGCAGGCACTCGGGACGTACCGCCGGGCGGTGGCGGCGCTGGACCGCAAGCTCGAAGAGCGTGATCAATGGGGGCGGTTCGAAGTCGACGCAATGCTGCTGGAGCTCGCCGATCACGACGGCGACGTCGACCGGGCCGTCCACTTGCTTGGTCAGCGGGAACACCCGCAGTACGGGGCGATCGTCGACCGGTTGCGGGCAGCCGGCCGCACCGAGGATGCGGTGGCATGGATCGATCGTGCAGTTGCCGATGGACGAGTCACCAGCCACGGTGGTGGCAACGCATATTGGCTGAGCCCCGACGACGTCGCCGCGACCTATCGGGGACTGGGCCGGATCGAGGATGCGGTCGCCGTCCTTCGCACAGACTTCATGCGGCAGCCGTCGGTCCCCACCTACCGTGTCCTGCTCGATTTCGCGACCGGCGTCGACCGTGCCGATACCGAACGCACCTGGGCCATGGACCACGCGCGGCAACTGGCGGCCTCTGACCGCTTCGCTGCCGGCGCGGTCTTGGTACAGCTGTTGCTGAGCGAGGGTGATGTCGATGCCGCGTGGCAGGCCGCCGACCGTTACGGGCCCGGCTGGGCGTGGCGGGAATTGGCCGACCGAGGCGCCGAGGCTCGGCCCGTCGAGGCTGCAGACCTGTACCGGCCGCAGCTCGAGAACGATCTGCGGCACCCCAACACCAAGCTTTATCCCGGCATCGCCGAGACACTGGCGACGATGGCCGAACTCTACGAACGAGGCGGTCGCAGCGCCGATTTCGCGTCGTTCATCGCGCAGATCCGCCAGGACTACGGTAGGCGACCCTCGCTGATGAAGGCGCTGGACGCGAAGGGGCTATGAACGGCGGCGCGGCGTTGTCACTGCCCGTGAGTAGCGTCCGCGGTATGAGTAACGAACGACGAGCACGCAAGGCCAAACAGGTCCGACGTGACGAGCGGCGGCCAAAGAAGCGCGACGGGGAAAGTTCTGCCGACACGACGCTAAGGGACGCACTACGCCGTGCCCTGGCGGGCGGGCATCCACTCAGCCTGCTCAGTATGGCCAGCATGGTGATTCACGTCGCGAAACCCGAACCGCTGATATCGCTGAAGTCCGGTCGATGCGACACGAGTCATCTGGATGGGGTCCTGACCAGCTTGATCGGTGTGCGGAATCGAGAGATGACGGCGCTACTGGCCGTCATCGCCGAACTTCTCGTCGACGATCCAGCGGCGCAGCTACGATGCCGGCGCGAGCTGGCTGAACGAGACGAGCATCTGCCTCGATGGATCGCCGCCCTACCGCGGGTCGACGTCTACCGCGCGGTGCGCAGAGCCCATGTGTTCGGCGATGTCGACGAACTCGTGATCGGTATGCGACTCGATGGTGGACACGAGCTGACTATCGCCGTCCAGATCGACCACAACATGTTCTCGAGCGTCGCCGGCGCAGGCGCTGTACCGGAACCGATCGACGGAGCCCTTGCGCGGGTGGCCGAAACTAGTAGCGATACCGACGTTTTCGAGATGAAGCCTGGCCGATGCGCGGGTGTGGATCGAGGATGCGCTCAACAAGCCGACACTCGCGCCTAAGACCGACACATGGCCGCTCTACCGGGCACTGGTTCAGTGGCTGGTCGGTCGGCTACCCGAAGGTGGTGAACACCGGTCACCGGCCGGAGAGTGGGAGTCGAACGAGGAGCTGTGCGACAGGTTCTTCGCTACCGGTTCCGCAGCGCCGTTCACCGACTCCAGCCATCGGGAGCTGCTGCTGGAGCTCTTCGAGACTGGGACCGGTGACCCATTGCGGTGGAGCGCGGCGCGTGTCCAACAGGCGATCGGCGGCGCGCCCTACAGCGAGGACAGCATTCCGTTGGAGGTCGCGTTAGACGCGCCCGATCTGCTGCGCGCGTTCATCCCATATGCGCACGCGCAGAGCGGGATTCGAGACGAACTGACGTCACGAACACTCGCTATGGTCGACGCGCTGAGGTCGAGCTACAAGCGGGAGGTTCTGAGGCAAGCCAAGTACTGGGGTCTCGACGATGCGGTCTAGCGGTGGGCAGCTCCGGTACCGATGATGCTTCTCGTGCTGAAGTCAGCGGCTACGCAAGGGCTGGCGGCCACTCAAATGCCAGGGATCACCACGTGTCCCAGTCGGACCCACGACCGCCCGCGGACCCACTCCCACGCTAAATGTCGGACCCGGCTGCAATGATGGCGTTATGACCTCGACCGCATCCCCTGGCGCGGAGGTGGCGCGTCCTGACCAGCGACTTGAGGTGTTGTTCGAGGAGTTGGCGGAGTTGGCCGGTCAGCGCAATGCGATTGATGGACGCATTGTGCAGATCGTCGCCGAGGTGGATCGTGACGAGTTGTGGGGTGCCACGGGCGCGCGGTCGGTGGCGGCGTTGGTGGCCTGGAAGACCGGTTCGTCATCAGCGAACGCTCATACGATCGCCACGGTCGCGCAACGACTGGCGGCGTTTCCGGCATGCGTGCAAGGCATGCGCGAGGGCCGACTGTCGCTGGATCAGGTCGGTGTGATTGCGGGGCGTGCTGCCGACGGATCTGACGAACACTATGCGGAGCTGGCCCGCAGCGCGACGGTCAGTCAGTTGCGTACCGCGGTCAAGCTCGAGCCGCGACCCGACCCCGAACACGATCCTCGGCCCGAACCTGAACCCGAACCGCGGGCCTCGATCACCAAGACCACCGACGACGAGGGCACCTGCTGGCGGATCAAACTTGGCCATCTGGAGGCGGCGAAGTTCGATGCGGCCTTGCAGTCTCATCAGGATGCGTTGTTCGCTGAGTGGAAGCGCGATCACGACAAGGGCGACCGCGCACCAGATCATCGGCCAGCGTTGCCGAGTACAGGCGCGGCGTTCATGCGGCTGGTCGAGGCCGGCTGGGACGCCGATGTGGCTCGCCGGCCCCACGGACAGCACACGACCGTGGTCGTGCATCTCGACGTCGAGCAACGCGCCGCGCAGCTACATCTGGGTCCGCTGCTCTCGGACGCAGATCGGCAATACCTGAGCTGTGATGCCACCTGTGAGGTGTGGTTTGAACGTGACGGACAGGTTATCGGCGCTGGTCGGACGACGCGTCTGATCAATCGTCGGCTTCGCCGTGCGCTCGAGCACCGCCACCCCACGTGTGCGGTGCCCGGTTGTGGGGCCACCCGCGGTCTGCACGCACACCACATCCGGCACTGGGAAGACGGCGGGCACACCGAGCTGGACAACCTCGTGCTGCTCTGCCCCTATCATCATCGGTTGCACCATCGGGGCGTCATCACCATCACCGGGCCCGCCCACCAGCTCACCGTCACCGACAGCGCCGGCCGAGCGCTGAATCCAGGATCGCTGGCCCGGCCCCCGAACCGACCCCCGCCCGCGGTAGCGCCATGCCCCGGACCGACCGGCGAACGCGCCGACTGGTGGTGGTATGAACCGTTCCAACCCCAAGCATCGCCGACCGTCAACTAGGTTGGTTGCCGAGGCTGGTCATTACCCGCACTACATCAACCCTCAAAAAGATTGAGACATCGAGGAATTGGTTGACTCTGCCGTGCAGTTCAACGGGTATCGGGTCAGCCGCCACGACGTGCGGTAGCCGGTGGTTTCAACGCCTAGTCGCGGCTTCTGGCCACATCACGGAAGCACGACGCGTCCTATCCCTCCGCCGCTACCAGCGACCCCAGCTTCACGTCGGGGTTATCCCGTTGGAAGCCCTGCAGCCGCCACGGGGTGGAGAACAGCACGAGCATGACTCCGTCGGTGCGTGTCAAGACTTCCGCTGACACCTGCTTGTCCATGAACTCGGCGTCGGCGGGGTCCACGATCCGCGCGACCTGATAAGGCAGCGACTCCAGCGAGATCGGTGCGCCGAGCTCGGTGGCCATCCGGTGGACGGCCACCTCGAACTGCATCGGGCCGACCGCGGCGAGCACCGGCGCTTGGTCGCCGCGACGGTCTGAGCGCAGCACCTGAACAACGCCCTCCTGCTCCAGCTGCGCGATCCCGCGGCGAAACTGCTTGTGCTTACTCGGATCGGCGCCGCGGGCCACCGCGAAATGCTCGGGGAGAAGCTCGGTATCGGCGGATACTGCACGGGGACATCGCGATACAGCGTGTCACCCGGGCGCAGAGCGGCGGCGTTGGCCAGCCCGATCACATCACCCGGCCACGCGGTATCCAGGGTGGCGCGTTGCTGGCCGAACATCGATTGCGCGTACTTGGTGACGAACGGCTTGCCGGTGGCGGCGTGGGTGAGGACGTCGCCGCGTTCGAATGTGCCCGAGCACACCCGCGCGTAGGCGATGCGATCGCGGTGGGCGGAGTCCATACCGGCCTGCACCTTGAAAACGAAGGCGCTGAACGGTGATTCGGTGGCGCGCCGGGCCCCGTCGACGTCGAGTGCTCCGCTGGGCGGCGGCGCGAGTTCGACGAGCACATCGAGGAGCTGATTCACGCCGAAATTCAACGCCGCCGAGGTGAACAGGACCGGTGTGGCCGCGCCGCTGAGGAACTGCTCACGGTCGTAATCGGAGCCGTCCGCGGACAGCAGTTCGGACTCCTCGACGGCGTGATCCCAGTCGTCGCCGGCGGCACCGTGCGCGTCGGCCGCCGCGATGTGCTCTTCGGGGGCCGCGGTGGCGCCGCCCGCGGTGCGGGTGAACTGGATGAAGCTTCCGGTCCGGCGGTCGAGCACCCCCTTGAAGTCTCCGGCGATGCCGACCGGCCACGTCAGGGGAGTGGGGCGCAGCCCGATCCGTGCCTGGATCTCGTCCATCAGTTCCAGGGCGTGGCGGCCAGGACGGTCCCACTTGTTGATCACCGTGATGATCGGGATCTGACGGTGCTTGCACACCTGGAACAGCTTCAGTGTCTGCGGCTCAAGACCCTTCGCGGCGTCGATGAGCATCACCGCGGAGTCGACGGCGGTCAGCACCCGGTAGGTGTCTTCGGAGAAGTCGGCGTGGCCGGGGGTGTCGAGCAGGTTGATGACGCATGTGCGGTACGGGAACTGCAACACCGTCGATGTGATCGAGATGCCCCTGGCCTTCTCCATCTCCATCCAGTCAGACACCGTCGCGCGACGGCCCGCCTTGCCGTGGACCGCGCCTGCTTCGGTGATGGCCCGGGCGTGCAGCGCCAGTGCCTCGGTCAGCGTGGATTTGCCGGCGTCGGGATGGCTGATGACGGCGAACGTTCTGCGGCGGCCCGCCTCAGCGGTGATACGGCCAGGTGGGGATGTGTCGGCGGTCGGCGGGGCGGCCAGGGCATTGTCGGTCATAGCGCCAGCGATGGTATTGGCCCCGGCGCGCAAACCAGTAATCTCGCGCTGCCCTTGTGGCCTGACCAGGTCCGCAGCACCGTTGGCGCAGATCGACGCCGGGAAGGAGATGGCTCGCGCGAAGGGCGGTCTGGTGCCCGACATCAGCGGGCCAATGCTGTGCCGATTATTGCGCCTTCTGCACTCCGTCCCCAGCTGTTCTCACGACGGCGTCGCCGACTGCCAACGCCTTCCATGTGCCGCGGTCGACGTGCATCTTGACGGTCTCGCCGTCGTCGAGCCGAACCAGTATGCGCCGGTACAGATTCGACCCGTCCAGCAGCGCCCGGTACTTCTTGACGACGGTGCCCCGCCATTCGGGTGCGGACATCTCAATCACCGGGTGACGGCGTAGCGGAGGTGGGCCACGCCGGGGGCGTGCAGGACGCGGACGAGTTCCAGCTCGGGGATGCCGGCCTCGAAGCCGTCGAACAGGCGTTCGCCGGAGCCGAGGATCACCGGCGTCACCTGCAGGTCGATCTCGTCGACGAGGCCGGCCTTGATCGCCTGCCGGGCGCAGGAGGCGCCTCCGGCGATAGAGATGTCCCGGTCGCCGGCAGCCGCCTGAGCGTGTGCGTAGGCAGCTTCGATTCCGTCGGTCACGAAATGGAAGGTGGTTCCACCCTTCATTTCGATTGGCTCATGTCCGTGATGGGTGAGGACGAAGACCGGGCAGTGGTATGGCGGGGTGTCGCCCCACCAGCCTTTCCAGTCCGAATCGGCCCATTCGCCACGGATGGGTCCGAACATGTTGCGGCCCATGATTGTTGCGCCCATGCCATCCAGCATCTCGGACATCACCTGCCGGTTGACCGGGTGATCGCTTGCCGGCCCAATATGCCAATGGTGAACACTGATTCCACCCACTCCGAGGGGATTCTCCTCGCTCTGGTCGGGTCCCGCGACATAGCCGTCCGCGGAGATCGACATCGAGAGGTTGGTTCGCGTCATGCCAAATTCCGTTCGGTCGGGTCGATTCAGTGGCCTGTGCCTCCAAGAAGACCACTGGGCCACCCGAAACTCATCGGCGAGGGCCCGAGGTCCAAGCTACGTGCGTGGTCTGACACAGACGGGCGTGCTTGCAACACCTGAGCGGCGGCCGCAACATTCGACCATCCTGGCTAGTCGCTCAGGTGTTGCTCGAAGGCGGGCATGACGGTGGTAGCTTTTTCCGCGCCCCGCGCTGGCCGCTAAGTGGGGACCGCTCGGCGCGGCTCACGTCATGGAGAACAGCTCTTGCATCACAATCACGCTCGCAACACGCTGCAGACCGCCTTCCACCGCGATGCGTTGATCGTCCGGGCATTCGAGCAGCTGATCGAGCGTCGTGGCGACTTTCTTCATGTCGTAGATCGGCTGGTCGTTCGCGGCTTGCGAGGCGAACGTATCCCGGTAGAAGGCGAGCATCGGGTCGTTGGTGTTGCGGGTCGGAGGTGTGGTGAACGGGTGCTTCTGGCGGTCATACACCTCGGGTATCAACACGTCCTTCGCCGCTTCGCGAAGGACGTGTTTTTCCCGGATGCCTTTCACTTTCATGTTCACCGGCACGCGAGCCGCGACTTCGGCGACATGGTGGTCCAGGAACGGCACGCGCCCTTCGATGGAGTGAGCCATCTCCATCCGATCGGCGAGATAGTTCAGAATGAAATTCGGCAGTACCGTTTTGGCGTTGACATAGAGCATCTGATTCAGCCGGTCGCGGCCAGCGACGCGTTGCGCAACCGGCAAGCGATCCAGCGCGGACACCAGCGGCTGAAACTCCCGCACGGACGCCGGAAGATCATCGCGGAACAACGTGGCCACGCTGTTGGTCTGGGCCGCAGCCATGTTGAGCGTCGCCGGCAGCCAGCCGAGCCTGCGCTCCACTGCCTGCATCTCCGGGCTGTTGACCTGCTCGGGCATCAACAACGCGCGAGTCGCCGCATTGGCGCCGAGCATCTCATCGAGGAGCGCCGACTTCTCCCCGACGCTCAACGCCGCGTCGTCGTTCAGCGCGTCGACCCGGAAGTACGGATAGCCTCCCAGCATTTCGTCGGCGCCTTCGCCGGTGAACACCACCTTGATGCCCGCGGCTCTCACGGCACGGCTGAGGAGATACTTGGCGACGCCGTGGCCGTTGAACATCTGCGTTTCGGCATGCCAGATCGCGTCCGCGAACGAGTCGGCGATCTCGCGCCCAGTGATGGGAATTGGGTGATACGTCGCACCGACATGCCTGGCCTGAGCTTCAGCGATGCTGGCTTCGTCATAGAGCGGGTTCTCAAAGGTGAGCGTGAACGCGCGGATCGGCCGGTCCATCTCCTGCTGCGCGAGCCCCAGTACGGCGCATGAGTCGATGCCACCACTGAGATAGGAAGCGACCTCGACGTCGGCGACCAGTCTTTGTCGTACGGCATCGCGCAGAGCCTCGCGGAATTCGTCGACGATCTCGGCATCGCTTCGCGTGTCCGCCCGCATCTGCTCGGCAGTCGGGATCTCCCAATCCCAATACGGATAAATGCGAACATCGACCATCGCTGGCGATCGCATAGCACCCCGGCGGCACGGTACTGATCCCGGCGAATTCGGTCTTCTCGTGAGATCTCCCCATACCTCCGATAGCGCCCTCGAGATCCCACGCGGCCGGAACGCCCAGAGCCAATAGCGCTTTTATTTCTGACGCGAAGAACACGTCGCCGTTCACCACTGCGTAGTAGAGGGGCTTGACCCCGAAGCGATCGCGTATCGCAACCATCGCCCGTTGGCGTTCGTCGGCAATGACGATCGCGAACTCACCTCTCAGGAGCTTCCGCGGCCTGCATGCCGCGCTCCTGATAGAGGTGCAGCGCAATTTCGCTGTCGCTCTCGGTGGAGAAGCGATAGCCCTTGGCTCGCAGACCCTCGCGAAGCTCGCGGTAACCGTAAAATTCGCCGTTCACCACCACGTGCACCGCGCCATCGGGGCTGGTCATGGGCTGGCTGCCGTTGTTCAAACCGATGATCGACAAACGCGTGTGCCCGAGCGTCCACCGCCCATCACGCGACGTCCAGATACCCGTGCCGTCCGGTCCGCGATGCTCCAAGAGCTTGAGCGCGGCATCGCACCGATCACTGGCAAGGCCGTGACGTGTCATCGCGGCGAATATCCCGCACATCGTTGTGTCCTCCGACATCGTCGTCGCCCAGGGCTAGCAGATCCACGATGCCTCGACAGAACTCGCGGCGCTGCTTTTCGGGCAAACACCGGACTTCTGTTCTCCATTCCCCTGCCCGCCGCCACCGTCTTGTCCCGGAGCGTGGTGGGTGGATAGATTTTGAGCATCGCCACTGAGGGCGATCCCTACTCACTCGAGCCAAGGAGATCCCCGTGTCAATTCACTTCACCGGTCGAGTCTCGGGCCCCTAGCGGCGACCAGCGCCTTGATCTCTGCGACCTTTACGCATTTCAATCGCCGGCCGACCCGAGCCGCACGGTGCTCATCCTCAATGCCAATCCCAACGCCGATGCGCTTCATCCTGACGCCATCTACCGGCTCGCCGTCGACAATCACGGTAGACCTGTTGAACGACATTGCGTTTAGCTATGTGTTCTCCGAGCCGGTGGACGGAAAGCAAAGCGTCGACGTCTACCTGGCGATCGGTGACGAGGCTCGGTCTCCGGAGGCTGTCGGAGACAAGATCTTCTCCGGTGTCGAGGTGTCGTTCGGTCAGAAGCCCAACATCGCGACATCGGGGGACATCACGTTCTTCGCCGGCGCGCGCAGCGACGCATTCTTTTTCGATTTCGATGGCATCAAGAACCTCTTCGACACCTCGGGCAAACGCAACTTCACCGAACCCCACATCGGCGG
>CAWEKA010000013.1:0-610004 GCA_963809515.1 uncultured Actinomycetota bacterium | reverse complement strand
TACCGCTGCGCGCGTCTTATAACGGCTACTCGTCGTGCCCGATCGTCACCTCGTCACACGAGATGTTGCTCGCCGAGTTCGATTACGACCTGCAGCTGGAACCCACCTTTCCCCTGCTCGATCCGACGAAACCTCACCGGGCGTACTGGTACCTGAAGAAGTACGGGCTGCCATTCATGTACTGGAATCTCATGCTCAAGGGCCTCGCCTAGCAATCCGATTGCGACACAATGAAAGGACACCACAATGGCACTCTTGAATCTGACCGCTGCGGACTTCGAGACGACGGTCACCGAGAACCCGATCGTGCTGATGGACTTCTGGGCGTCGTGGTGCGGGCCGTGCCGAGCGTTCGCCCCGGTCTTCGACCGTTCGGCGCAGTCGCACCCCGACGTCGTGCACGCGAAGGTCGACACCGAAGCCCAGCACGAGCTTGCCGCGGCTCTGGAAATCCAGTCGATTCCGACGATCATGGCGTTCCGCGACGGCGTACTCGTCTACCGCCAGCCCGGAGCGATGCCGGCACCGGCGCTCGAAGATCTCATAAGCCAAGTCAAAGCCCTCGACATGACGGAGGTGCGCGCCAAGATTGCCGCTCGCAAAGCCGCGGCCGCGACATAGCCAACACGATCCATGCAGCAGTAACCGAGGAGTGCTGATGTGCTATACCGTCGAGTGCCCCAAGTGCGGAAGAACGACTTGGGGCGGCTGCGGTCAATACGTCGACGATGTCATGCGATCGATGCCCGCATCCCAAAGATGCACCTGCACTCACGATTCCGTGGTCACACCAACGCCCGGCCGTATACGACGATGGTGGCGCCGATGACGGAAGTCGCTTTGCATCGGAGACCGTTTCACCGTGAGCGCGCGTTTCTTTCGAACCGAGGGCTATACCTTTCTGACCGCGAATGCGCTCGCCATGACGTGATCCTCATCCCGCCACGAACAACGCAAGGAGTGCATTGATGTCCAGCGAACCACCGCAGATCGACGTGGCTCAGGCGATGACCATGCTCGACCAACGGGCGAGGCTGCTCGACGTGCGCGAAGACGACGAGTGGGACGCCGGGCATGCGCCCAACGCCGAGCACCGACCCCTCGGCCAAGTCGATCCGAGCAACTACACCGGCGGCGACACCATCATCGTCGTGTGCCGCTCCGGCAACCGATCCCGGAAGGCCGCCGCCGCACTCCAAGGCGTGGGTGTGAACGTATACAACCTCGACGGTGGGATGAAGGCGTGGTCGCGGGCGGGCCATCCCGTCGTCCGCGATGACGGGTCAGCAGGCACGGTGGCCTGACGTGACCGGACTGATCGTCGCGCTGGCTGCTGGTGCAGTGATGGGGCTACCTTCGAAGCGACCTGCGAGATCGACAACCCATCACTGATCACCGCCAACACGGCCTGATACCGCTGCTCGGCCACGCTCAACTCCCTCATCTGGGGAGTGTCAAGGATCAACCGAAACCACTGTCAAGCATCAGCCGAAACACTGTCAGCCATCACCCGGAACAGAAACGTCAACCATCAGCCGACGTCATACGCCTTTGTCGTGCCCCCACTAGGACTCGAACCTAGGACCTGCGGATTACCAGCTGACCACTCCGGCTACGTCGTCAGGGTGCTCAAACATCGGGTGGCGCAACAAGTTCTGGCGTTTCCGATATGCGGTCCAACTTTGCCGATTCTTGACGTTTCGCGGTCATTGGCGATGAATAAACGATGAGTTGAAGACCGCTAGCTCTTAACGAACGAAAGACGGAGTCCGAGACGGCCCAGCCACCACCACCCAGCAGAGTCGCGGAATGCCAACGCGACCGCCAGCGGCGATCCCACACTGAAGCCGGCGCCCTTGGCGGGATCGCCGTCGGCCAGGTCGATGACGATCTGCGAGCAGCTCGGTCGCCACCCCGCTCATGGCGATAGCCAACGAAACGCTGTCCGCGGCTGCGCCGCACGATTCCCGCAGCTCCCGCGAAACGTCCCCGGCTTTCACCGTCTGCTCGCCCAAGCGTTCAACTCGCCCGAGTGCGTAGTCGATGCCGCCGTGGCGCTTAAGTAGAACCAAGCCGAGATCGGGCGAGATTGCAGTGGCAGGCTACTGCGCTCGTCACACCACAGGGCAACCACGATTTCCACTGTGGAGCGAAACATCTGACCCGGTGGCCGTCGTTTCGCCAGGACATCGTGGAAGGGACGATGATGGCTGGGGCAAGCACATCGGTCGCGAGCGACGGCCTCAGCGCTGACCGACCTTCGCTGACCAGTCCATCCGATCATCACTTGGCGATCCTGGGCCGGATCCGGGGTCCGCGTGACTTGCAGGGATTGTCGCGCGATGAGTTGACACGACTCGCAGATGCGATCAGAGCATTCCTCATCGAAAAGGTGTCGGTGTCAGGAGGGCACCTTGGTCCTAACCTTGGTGTGGTCGAGTTGACCATGGCGCTTCATCTTGTATTCGAATCACCGCGCGATGCGTTGATTTTCGACACCGGTCATCAGGCCTACCCGCATAAGCTTCTGACGGGCCGCCAAGATGACTTCGACCACTTGCGAGCCTCCGGCGGCCTGTCAGGGTATCCGTCGCGCGCAGAAAGCGAGCACGACTGGGTCGAGTCTTCGCATGCGTCGGCGGCGCTTTCCTACGCGGACGGGTTGGCAAAGGCATTCGAATTGACCGGCAGTAGAGATCGCCGCGTGGTTGCGATCGTTGGTGACGGCGCCCTCACCGGTGGAATGTGTTGGGAGGCGATGAACAACATCGCTGCCGGCAAGAGCCGTCGCGTCATTGTCGTGGTCAACGACAACGGCAGGTCTTATGCACCGACGATCGGTGGCCTTGCCGAGCGTCTGACCAGCCTGCGGACGCGTCCGAGGTATGAGCGGCTCCTGGCCGCAGTGAAAAGGGAACTGACCGGGCTGCCGACGCTCGGACGTCCCACCTATTCGGTACTGCACGCGGCAAAGAAAGTGTTGAAGGATGCATTGAGTCCGCAGACGTTATTCGGAGATTTGGGCATCAGGTATCTCGGCCCGATCGACGGACACGATATTTTCGCGCTCGAGAAGGCCCTACGGATGGCAAAGGACGTGAGTGGTCCGGTTATCGTCCACACGGTTACCCGCAAGGGAATGGGATACCGCCCAGCGGAGGAAGATCCGGCTGACCGCATGCATGCATGCGGACCGATCGATCCTCGAACCGGCAAACCGAAGGCCAACACCGATGTTAGGCAATGGACAGACGTCTTTGCCAGTGAGCTGCTCCGATGGGGCAGCCGCCGCGACGACCTCGTCGCAATCACCGCCGCCATGCCGGGGCCGACCGGTCTGGCGGCGTTCGGAAAGCGGTTTCCCAACCGGATGTTCGATGTAGGGATCGCTGAACAACACGCTGTTACATCCGCTGCAGGGCTCGCCCTCGGCGGCATGCATCCGGTGGTCGCCATCTATTCCACGTTCCTCAATCGGGCCTTCGACCAGGTAATGATGGATGTCGCACTATTGAAACTGCCGGTGACATTAGTTCTCGACCGTGCCGGCATCACCGGGCCCGATGGCGCCAGCCACAACGGCGTGTGGGACTTGTCACTGCTTGGCATGGTGCCTGGCATGCGAGTCGCCGCCCCACGGGATGCTTCCTCGCTCCGTGAACAGCTCGGCGAGGCGCTCGAAGTCGATGACGGCCCGACCGCGATCCGGTTCCCGAAGGGATCAGTGGGCGCCGATATAAACGCCGTAGAACGAATCGAGGGCGTGGATATGCTCTGCCGCCCGCATGATCCGGATGTTCTGCTGGTCGCGGTCGGGCCGCTCGCGACAATCGCGGTGACGGCGGCTGCGACACTCGGGGAGCGTGGCGTGGCCGTCGCGGTAGTGGATCCTCGGTGGGTGCTGCCGGTGCCCGAGCAAGTGGTGAAGTTTGCCGGCAAGGTGCGGCTCGTGGTGACTCTGGAAGAGTCGGGACTACACGGCGGGGTTGGGTCGGCCGTGGCGGCCCGGATGCGCGAGGCGCGGATCGACACACCGGTGCGCAGTGTCGGTGTGCCGCAACGATTTCTCGCTCAGGCCGCGCGTAGTGCGATTCACGCCGACCTCGGCCTGGCGGCCGCCGACCTGGTCACCAACATTAGTTTCTGGGTTAAGCGGGCGGCTGACTTCGATGCGAACCGGGGCGAATGACAACGTGCAGCAGAGCATTTGCGGTGGGCGAGGGACCGATGCTGTAGCACACGGCGCCTGACTTGAGCGTCATCAAATAGGGCACGATAATGTCGGGTTCCCCCTTCCGCATGAGGTCGAGCTTGAGCGCCCGGCGGCTGAATCCTGGTCGTTCGGACGAGGCGGTGGGCGCCGTCGAGTTAAGCCGGGTCGAATTAGTGGTCATGGGTTTGCTCCCTAGACAGCGGGGCGAGGGCGGTGAGCTGGAATTGCGTTGCGAGGGCCCGCAAAGCGTCGGCGTCGCAGGGTCGCAGCCGTTCCAGGGCGCCGAAGGCTAGATGGTCGGCGATCATCATGCGGCGCACTTGGAACTCGGGCAGTTCGCCGGTCAGCGGTTCTCCCGGCAGGGCTTCGACGAGCGCAAAGGTAGCGCTGACGATGAGCGGGCCCACCGAGGGCGGTATCGAGCGCGGATCACCAAGGGCAAGGAGGTCGGCCGCGCCCGATCGGGCAGCAGGGCTAGCCTTCACCGAGGGGTGTGGCGACGCATCTAGCAGACGGTGGATCGCCCCATCGACGGAACAGCGCACTCGCTTCAGCATCGTGGTCCAATGAGCAGTTGAGACGGAGGCCAGCACTGCCGCGGCCAGCCGCACCGGTCGCCGGTAGGGTGCGGGCGCTCCGACGGCCGCGCACAAGAACGCGGTCGTCGTAATGGTCATATAGGCCATCGCCACCCGGGCGCCGCGACTGTGGATGCACGGGCCGAGCCGGGCCAGCAGGGCGAAGCTGCCCAGCGCGGGGGCCAGCACGCGTTGCATTACCGCCCGGGTCAGTTCCTCGCGGTCGCAGGCGCCGTACAGCACCAGTTCGCCGTCCCGCAAGTCGTTGGCCAACTGGGCAGTGACGCCGATGCATCCGGCCAGCTCGCTTAAATCGGCCTCGGCGCAGGCATCTTCGGCGACCAGTGAGCATACGTATAGCATCACCCGTCCGAGCACGCCCTCGCCGTAGGCGGTCCGCGGCAGCGGGCAATCCAGGTTCAGCGCCATCACCTGGCCGACATCGGCCAACAATCGGCCGATCCGTTTGCGGCCTTCGAAGGGCAGTTCCGACAGCAGCTCCCGCACGTCGCGGATGCGCTCGGCCAGCACCAGGTCGACCGCTTCGCTGTCGCAGACGGCGATCGCCGGCAGTGGCGGTGGCGGTGTGTCGGTGTCGCCGTTCAGGTAGTCCACGGCGGTGACGACGGCGCCCGCCGCCAGCGGTCGGGCGCTCAGGTCTTCGTAGGCGTTGAGCACCCGGCAGGCCAGCAGGGCGGCGGTGGCCTCGGACCGTAGGCGCGCGGGAAGGAAACCGGCCGCGATGCCGAGGTTTCGGGCCGCCGGGACAATCGCCAGCCGGGCCAACTCGTCCGGTGACCGGGCCGCCCGCATCGCAGCCAAGTCTGGCGTGCGGTGCAGGTGCCGCAGCCCGTCGGCCAGGGTGCCGAGTCGCCCCCCTCTCATCGGGACACCAGCCGCACCGAGAGTTCGCGCATCTGCTCACGCGCGGGGGAGGGCGGGAATGCATTGATCGCCCGGCAGGCCGTCTGGGCGGCGCGGACGGCGACGGCACGGGCAGCTCGGGTGGCCCCGCTGCGCACCAGGTCGGCCTGCAGGTCGGCACTGGAAGTCAGCCTGGAGAGCCACATTTCATGGGACCCGGGCCGCATGGCCAGCCATTCGATCACCGGCCAGGTCGGCACCCGTCGGTCGAGGTCGCCGGCGGCCTCCTTGCCCAGCGAGGGGCCGCCCTCGACGTCGCGGACGTCATCCATGATCTGAAAGGCGAGGGCGAGTTGGTCTGCGTATCGCATCAGGGCGCACAGCTGATTGTGGTCGAGGCCGCCCGCCGTGCCGCCGTACGAGCAGGCCAGCCGGAACAGCGTGCCAGTCTTCGCCCCGGCCACGAGTTCGTAGTGCCTGCGCATGGCGGCGTCGTCGACGGCAGGTGGCAGGGTCTCGATGAGCTGCCCGAAAGACAGGTCCGAGATGCGGTCGAGGTAGGTGACGCCGGGGGCCTCACCGAGCCGCGCGAACACCGCCGGGTTGTCGGCTAGCACTCTTGCGAGTACCTGTAAAGCCTTGCCGACCAGATGAAATCCCGCCCGGGCGGCGGTGCGGACGCCGAACGCGGCGGGTACTGACGGCGCATCGCGCCGCAAGAGCGATCCGTCGCAGATGTCGTCGTGAACGAGCGACGCTTCGTGGATCATCTCGATCGCGCACGCCACATCGACGGCGCCGCGCAGCGGCACCGCGGCAGCCGAGGGCAGCAGACGGGCACAGGCCAGCACCATCGCGGATCGGACCCGTTTACCGGGGACGGCAAGGATGTGACGGTAGATTGCATCGAAACCGCCACCGCTAATAAGGATTTCGCGCAATCGATCGGCGACCAGGGGCAACTGATCGGATGGGCTGGTCAGCGAAGGGTGGTCGACGCTGAGGCCGTCGGATGCGACCAATATGCTTGCCTCAACCATCATCATTCCTTCTGCGATGTCCTCGAAACACGGCCACCGGATCCGGCGTTTCGTTTCACCACAGAAATCGTCGCTGCCGTGTGGTGCAAGGAGCGCAGTAGTGCGCCACTGCTATCTCGCCCGATTTCGGCGCGGTACTACGTAAGCCCGATCTTGAGCGACCGGTCGCCGACGCCGACAAGCCGGCTCTACTGATCCGCCAAATCCGTACGCGGGACGTCGTACTTACGCATCCGTTCCCCACGGGCCTGCTGTCCAACGATCGACATGGAGTCGCCGTTCATCCGCTCGCCGTCGTGACGATTCATGCAGATCGCGTGCAGCTCCGCGAGCCCGTAGATCTGTACTTCGGCAACTTCAAGAACAGCGTCCCGCCCGCCAGCAGCGTGGGCAGCGCCAGGGTTTCCGATCCGTGGCCGCTCGCTGATCCCCGACCCATACCCTTCAAGTAGTCGGGATCCATCGCGATGCCCGGTCGGTCACTGAACGGGAACGCCGGACACTCGGAGTTCGTCACGCGGACCGCCCCTCCGCGCGCGGCGATCGCATTTGGATCCCTATGTCGCCACCCCGACTCGAGAGCGCTGATCCATCCGCCGGTGCTCATAGGTCCTTGCGTCACCGGAGTTGAAACTGCGGAAAGTAGGAAATCGTCTCGTCGATGAGCCCGGCTAGCTCAGTGACACACTGCGGGTCACCGCCGAGCGACGCGAGCGTGTCGCGAGCGGCACGGACGATGGGCTGGATCGTCTCTGCGTAGCTGGAAACGATGTCCGCCGCCAACATCGCTCGCTTCAGTTCAGCCCGCGCCTCCTCCGAAGTGCGCGCTTGCCGGTGAAGGCCGATCAATTCCGCACGTCGGGCAGTCGACACAGTGCCTAGGAGATGAACGAGCAGATAGGTCGCAGTGCCGTTTCGCAGATCCTCGTCGCGCTCGGTGACCAGGTCGCGCTGGTCGTTGACCAGTTGACGAAGCACTCCGAGCGCCCTACCGAACGAGCGCCAGGCATCGACCCGGTCGGCATCGCGCTCCGCGAGCTGCGCGGCGAGCGCGGCGGACATCCCGTAGGGCGCGCCCGTCTTGCCCTCGTAGTTGCGCAGCACATCGTCGAGAGTTGCGGTCTCCGCGTTGAGAACCAGGTCGGTCAGCTGCCCGCTTAGTGCGTCGATACATCCGTTGCTGTACTCGGTGATCAGCCGAAACCGAACGGCATCGGATACAGCCAGGTCGCCAACGATATTGAGCGGCAGATAATTACCCACCGCAATTGCGGTCATCACCCCGCGGTTGAATTCCGCGGGATCGGACCGAGCGAGTTGCGGAGTGTCGATCATGTCGTCCAGATACCGCGCCGCCGCCCACCACAGTGTGTGAATAAGCGCTACGGGTGTCGCGCGCATCGGCGCAGCGGTCTCGGCGCCGAACACGAGCACGGGCAGCATGACGATGCCGTTGATACTGGGCGCGGAGCCGTCCAACGGAATCCTGGCGAAGAACGTGTCGACGAACGTCCCCATCGCGCGATCGCCGGTTGAATTGCTGGCCAACAGCCGTTCGCTCATCGCCGAAGCTTGTGCTGCGACCTCCGCCAGCGCGCGTTGCTGTGCAGTCATTTCGAACTCACGGCGTCGTAGCGCTCGCATGTCAATTCGCCGCCAATTGCGCCGTCAATTGGCGCACGGTCAGTTGATGCCGACGACGGGCCCCACTCACGAGCAGATGCGCGGGAGGTCGTCGCCAACGAGGCGCCCACCAATTCGCGCGACCCATCAGCCTCATCGCGGCGGGCATGAGTACCGCACGAATGAGTGTGACGTCGAACAGGATTGCTAGCGTCAACCCGACGCCTAGCAACTTGACGAACGACACCTGAGAAGTGGCCATCGCGATGAACACGACTGACATGATCAGTGCCGCCGCAGTGACGACGGGGCCAACGCGTTGCAGCCCGCACATCACCGCGAGGTTGGTGTCGCCGTGCGCGCGATACTCCTCAGTGATGCGCGACAACAGGAACACTTCGTAGTCCATGGACAGCCCGAACGCGAGACAAATGATGAGGATCGGCGTCGGTGTAGCCAGTGTCCCGGTGACAGCGAAATCTCCAACCAGCCACTTAAGGTGACCCTCCTGAAAGATGAACACCATCGCGCCGAGAGTCGCAGACAAGCTGACTACGTTGAGCAGCAACGCCTTTATCGGCAGTACCACGCTTCCGGTGAACGCGAACAACACGCCGAACATCGCCACCACCATCAGGGCAGCGGCCAACGGAACTCGTTCTAACAGCGCATCTTTGGTATCGACGTTCTCCGCGGTGAGTCCACCGACATGCACGGTATCTGGAGCTGGGGTTTGACGTACCTCATCGAGCAGGTGGCGCGCCGCATCGCTGTAGGGTTCGACATCCGGCATGACCGTTAGGTACGCGCCATTGGCGCCGGGCACCGGCCTTTCGCCAATGCGTTGCCCGTCGACATAGCTTGTCATTCCCAGCTTGACGGCCACGACGTGCGGCAACTGTGACAGCGCCCCGGCGTACCCGTCCAGCTGATCCCCGCCCGCGGAGCCTTCGAGGATCACGTCCATCGCAGCGGTCGGTTGTGCCGGGAATTCGGAGCGGATCGCGTCGCCGACACTTCGGCTTTGGATCGTCGTCGGCAGCGACCGGTCATCCGAAGAGTTCAAGCGGATGGCGCTGAAAGGTGCCGCAAGCACAAGGGCCAGGAGCAGAACCGCGCTACCCATCGCCACCGGCCTACGCATCACCAGCCGTGAACTGCGGAACCAGAACCCGTCTTCCTCAGCCCGCGCTTCGGCCGATGCGCGACGCCCAAACACCTGTGGAATCACCCGGCGCACGTTGAGCGAGTCGATTCGGGAGCCCAGAAGTCGCAACATGGCGGGCATGACAACGAGCGCGCACACCGTCGCGAGCAGTATCACACCGACACACGCGTAGGCGATCGAACGCAGGAACATCATCGGGAAGGCAAGCAGCGCGAGCACCGACAGCGCCACCGTAGTCGCAGAGAATACGACCGTGCGGCCGGCGGTTCGAACCGACTCGATGATCGCATCATCGAGGGACTGACCCCGAGTTCGCTCCTCCCGGAACCTGGTCAGCACCAGAAGGCTGTAGTCGATCGCCAGAGCCAGACCGAGGATCGTCGTCACGTTGAGCGCATAGTTGGACACCGGGGTGACAACCGACAACAACGCGAGAAGGCCTAGTGAACCCACGATCGACAGCACACCGATTACGACCGGCAAGCCGGCTGCGACGAGACTGCCGAACACCACTGTTATCAGCACCAGGATTATCGGCATCGCGATTGCTTCACTGATCCCCAGGTCGTGGTTGAGCTGATCGGTCACATCGTCGTAGCTGACCGCTTCACCGCCGAGTTCGAGCTTCAGCGGACCGCGCTCGGTGTCGCGGTAGGTAGCAGTGAGACGTCTGGCCGCCGCCGCAAACTCGCGCTCATCGCCTTCGACGTGCGCCACGATCAGCGCCTTCGTCCCGTCGTCGCTACGGAGCAATTCGGACTGGCCTGGTCCCCAGTACGAGCTGACCGTCGTGATACCAGGCGTGGCGGCAAGCTCTTGAGTAAGCGCCTCGCCGGCGGCAACCGCAACGGGATCGTCGACAGACCCGCCGCCGGTGTCGGTCGCGAGAATCACCAGGTTCGGTTTGCCGACGTGAAAACGCTGTTCGAGTGCGGCAGCGGCGCGCTGCGATTCGGAAGAACCGCTATAGAAGCCGCCGCCTGACAGCCGCTCGCTGATCCCCGACCCATATGCAAGTGCGGCAACCATGAGTACCAAGGTCGCGGCGAGAACCGCCTTCGGCCGGGCCACTGCTAGTCGTGCAAGCCGGTCCAGCATGATTGCCTTCTCCTGCGTCGACGGGTACGGCGATTGTGGCCGGTCGCAGGTCGGGAGATCGTCGCCATAACACCGCGGCCATCCTTCCGCCATAACTGAGATGGAGACCACGATGAGTTATCGGACACTTCGTGTCTTCTTCGTTGGTGTTATGACAGATAAATCATTCAGTCGCGTTCGGTGCAACGAGCGCAGTAGCACCCCACTGCAATCTCGCCCGGTTTCGGCCCGGTAGTACTTAGTCGCGATCTTGAGGCGCGGTCATTTGACGCGGACAGCCACCGGCCGATGCGACCGATCCATCAACCCGTCGAGACCCTCGGCCTCATAACGGGCCAACCACGAGTGCAGCGTCTGCCGCGACACCCCGATCTTCTCGGCGACCTGCGAAATAGACAGACCATCGCTGATCACCGCCAACACAGCCTGATACCGCTGCTCGGCCACGCTCAACTCCGTCATCTGAAGGAGTGTCAAGGATCAACCGAAGTAGGTGTAAAGCATCAGCCGAAACACTGTCGCCCATCACCCGAAGACGAAACGTCAAGCATCAACCGACGTCATACACTCTGAGCAGTGCCCCCACCAGGGCTCGAACCTGGGACCTGCGGATTAAAAGTCCGTAGCTCTACCAACTGAGCTATAGGGGCAATGTGGATTCCGAACCCAAGAAAGGATACTGCCTCGGGCCGGGCATCTCGTTTGAGCATTCGGGTGCCGGTACCCTAAGCTATCGAGGCTCCCAGCGTCATGGCGCTGCGAGTACCCCGGAGAGATTCGGCTGGCCCCCTTCGTCTAGCGGCCTAGGACGCCGCCCTTTCAAGGCGGTAGCGCGGGTTCGAATCCCGTAGGGGGTACCCGCTTCGCGATGTCGCGGAGAAGATGTAGTAGCGAGGCCCTGTGGCGCAGTTGGTTAGCGCGCCGCCCTGTCACGGCGGAGGTCGCGGGTTCGAGTCCCGTCAGGGTCGCCACGGCGGCGAGGCACAGCGGTGCCGTCGGGCCAGGTAGCTCAGTTGGTACGAGCGTCCGCCTGAAAAGCGGAAGGTCGCCGGTTCGATCCCGGCCCTGGCCACCACGTATCGGTGCAGGTCAGGCGCATTACTGGACTTTGAACCATCGCAATCAGGCAGACCGCGAAGGGGTTCATCCGGCCAATATCCGGCCAAAGAATCAGCAGATCGGACGTTTGCTTACGGAAGGTCTGCCCGCGTGTCGTCGAGGGCATCTAGCGCCGAGGCGACATGATCGAGTTCGTCGTCGTACAGGTCGGCGTAGATGTGCGCGGTGACGGTGATCGAGGCGTGGCCCATGGTCTTCTGCAGGAGCCGCAGATCGGCGCCTGCCCGCCGCGCCAGTGATGCGTAGGTGTGCCGCAGGTCGTGCACGCGCATGCTGGGCCGGCCGATCTCGATGATCGCGTGCCGCCATCGAGTGGACCGCTTCCAGTTCTCCAGCCCCAACAGAGACCCGTTGGGCGAGGTGATGGCCGCCTGGCCGGGCAGCCTCTCACAGACTCGGTGCGCGAGGATCGGCATCACGCGCTGCGGTATGGGAACCGAGCGGCGACCAGCCGCCGATTTTGGATTTCCTTCGATCAGCTTTCCGCCGACCTGGGTGATGGAGCGCCGGACGCGGATGCGCCTGGATTCAAGATCGACGTCTTCGACGCACAGGCCGACCAGCTCTCCGAATCGCAGACCGGTGTAGGCCAGCAGTGCGACGACGTCGCCCTGAGCGCCGCAAGCGGCGGCTAGTGCCGCGACCTCCCCGGTGGACAGGTAGGTGTGCGAGGTGTGTCGCTGCGGTGGGAACTTGGTGCGCGCGGCGGGGTTACGGGCGGGGAGCAGGCCGTCGTCGATCGCGTAATCCAGCGACATCTTCAGGACTGAATGAACCCAGCGGACAGTCCGCGGGCTCAGACCGGACTCGACCATGTCGGTGACCCACGCTTGGATCGATTGGTGGTCGATGCGTGCGATGTGCCATTCGCCGAATCGTGGTTCGATCCGGTTGCGCCAGTTGTCTTCGTATCCGCGCCGCACCTTTGGGCTCAGGTCGAGTCGTGAGGCGAGCCACGTCCGATAGACCGTCGCCAAGGTGACCCGGCCAGCGCGTGGATCCACGATGTCGCCGCCGGCGAAGGTGGTGACAAGCGAAGCTTCGAATACTCGTGCCTCGCGTTCGGACTTGAACGTCTTGGACCGTTTGGTGCGATCCGGCAGCCGCCACTCGACATCGAATCGTGGTCCGTCTTTCGACTCACGTCGTCTGATCGTCATTGATGAGCCTCTTCGTTCGTTGTCGCTGCGGCGACGGCTCGGCGGAATCCCCTGAGTATCGCGACGAGGTCCGACAAGAATGCGGTGCGCGTCCGTGGTTGATGACGGCCAGGGCGGTCCACAACCTCCGCTGCGGGTCAGATTCGTGCGGAGTTGATCCATTGGTCGACGTCGCGGCGTGTCCATCGGCGGTGGCGGTTGCTTAGGCGGATGTGGTGCGGGCCGGGGGCGGCAATTCCGCGCTCGCGTTTGGCTGCCCAGTCGTGCAGCGTTGAGACGGGCACGCCGGTCATGTCGTGAACTTCTTCTGCCGTGAGCATCTCGCGGTCAGTGTGGGAAGAGATTGTTGTCATGTCGACTCGCTGAAAGTTGGAGGGGCCTACTGTTACCGGGTGTCCATCCATGAAGTGGACCTGTCGTAACTGTAAGCAGTTGTCTACACCTGCCTGTCCACATTTTTTCCTGGGATACGAACGGCCGACGGGTGTTCACGATCATCTGAAACTGACTGTGCAAAAACATTTCTGATGCCACCGGTTGGTCTGACTGGACCGATGCGGGGCGGTCCCGCGCGCTTCGTCTCGATAACGGAATTCTCCGCTCGCTCAGCCACTGCGCAGCTCCTGCGATGCCCACCTGCACACCCATCTACCACCGCCAAACCCACACCACCCCTTACCCTTAGCGCCACCCACACGCCCATCACTTACGCCAAATCCACTCCACCTCACCGTCACCCCCATTCACAAGCCAACCAACGGCCTCCAATTTTCTACACGGCACATTTGCACAAGGGTGCGAGAATGGTTGTGGCACAGCAAGTGCCACAACGCGCCAGCGGCAGGTGGGTGAGGTCCGTGTTGACGATCGCCAAGCTCAAGCGGTGGTCGATCAACTACTACATCGACACCGCCCAGACCGCGGAGCAGGCCGCCAAGGATCACGCCCGTGCGGGAGGCGGGCTGGGAGAGTACTACTCCGAACGCGAAACCCGCACCGCGGTGTGGCTCTTGGCCGGCGACGCTCGCACCTCTGCCAGACTGGTCGGCCTGACCGATGCTCAGCGCGTCGGAGGAGAGGCCGATGCGGAGCTGGTAGCGCGATGGCTCGACGACGGAGTCACCCCAAACAGCGCGCACGGGCGTGCGTTCGGTACGCGCGGTGTGCACGGGTTCGACCTGACGTTCTGCGCACCCAAGAGCGTCTCGCTGGTTCGGGCGCTGCGAACGGATGATGTGGTGGCCAAGGCGATCGCCGACGCCCACACTGCTGCGCTCGCCGAGGCGATGGAGTATCTGGCCGCGCACGCCGGCTACAGCCGGGTGCACAATCCGCGCACCGGGGAGAAGGACTTGGTGCGCCTGCCTGGATTGGTGGCCGTCGCCTACCAGCATGAGACGTCGCGGTGCGGTGATCCGCACCTGCACACCCATGTCATCGTGCCCAACCGTCAGGCCCGCGGAGACGGTGTGTTGGTGTCGATTGACGGGACGTCTCTGTATCACGAGGCTCGCGCTGCAGGGGTCATCTATCAGGCCACTTTGCGCCGCGAACTGCACCAGTCGATGGGGTTGGAGTGGGCGCCGGTGGACCGGTCGACCGGGATGGCCGAGCTGGCCGGGGTTGGCCGCGACACGATCACCGCCTGGTCGCGGCGCTCCACCCAGCTGCGCGAGTGGGCTGCGCATAACCTGCACGTCGTTGATGGCCCGTTGTCGGCCGCGCAGCTGGCGGTCGCGCAGAAGGCCACCCGCCCGGCCAAACCCGAAGAGCTGGCCTGGGCACAGTTGTCGGAGCAGTGGCGCGCCGATGCGCGCGGCCTGGCGCTGGACCGCGCAGCCTTCGACACAGCGCGCGCAGCGCGGCGCGCCGCAGCGCGCACCGGTTTCGATCGTGCGCGCTTGGGCGATGCGGCCGAAAAGATCGAGAAGGCGGCGTTCACCCGCGCTGACCTGGTTGAGATTGTGGGCACGCAGCTGCCTGTCGATTCCGAGCGCACCCCGCGCGAGCTGGCCGAAGAGTCCGTCGACGAGCTATCGATACGGCTGACCGCGCCCCGCGCCGCACACCAGCGCGAGGGCCATGAGCGCTTCACCCTTGACCACATCCTCGCCGAGGAAATGGCGGTGCTCGATCTTGTCGACGCCCGCGATGACCGCGCTCTGCTGTGGGTCAAAGACGAAGACACCGCCGCCTTGTCACCGGATCAGAAGCGCGTTGTGGAGAACATTGGTCGCTCACCCTGGCTCGTCCTTCCCCTGTCGGCGCCGGCCGGGGCGGGTAAGACCACCTCGATGCGCGCTCTCGTAGCGGCCGCGCACCGCCGCCGCGGCGCGACGGTGCTGGTGTTGGCCCCGACCGGGAAGGCCGTCGACGTCGCGGTGCGTGAAGGCGGGGGAGACGAAGGTTTGACGATCGCTAAAGCCCTTCAATTGCTGTCCAACAAACAGTTGGAGCTCAGGTCTCAAACTGTGGTCATCGTTGATGAGGCCGCCATGGTGGGCACCGATGACTTGCGGCAGCTGCTGACGGCCACCACGGCCGCTGGCACCAAGGCGGTTCTGGTCGGCGACGCGCACCAGCTGGCTCCGGTCAAGGCTCGCGGCGGCATGTTCGCCCAACTGTGCCAAGACTTGCCGTGGACCCAACACCTTTCCGAGGTCTGGCGGATGTGCGACCCCGAGGAGCGCACCGCGTCGCTGGCTCTGCGTGATGGAGGACCCGGACCTATCAGACGCGCGGTTGAGTGGTACCGCACTCATGACCGTCTGCGCTGCGGGGATCCGATCACCATGGCCGCCGATGCACTGGCCGCCTATGAAGCGGACACTGCCGACGGTAAGGACGCGCTCCTGGTGTGTGACACCACCGAGATGGCCGACGCGCTTAATCAGCGCATCCACAACGAGCGCCTTGATGCCCACGCACCGACAGTGACGGGCGCGCGCGGGCATCGTATCGGTGTCGGTGACCTCATCATGACGAGGCGTAACGACCTCACCATCGACCTACGCAGCCCCAATGACATTGCTGGCCACTTAGATTCGGTCCGCAACGGCAACCGATGGCGGGTAGCCGTTGTCGACCCGGCCGGAAATCGCGTCGCCGCCGAACGTCTCGATGACGGGGCCCGCGCCGTCCTCGATAATGAGTACCTGCGCGAGCACGTCAGTCTGGGCTACGCCGTTACCGTGCACGCCGCCCAGGGCGTCACCGCCGACACCACCCACGCGGTGCTTGGCGAAAACACCACCCGAGACCTGCTCTACGTCGCGATGACCCGCGGCCGCCACACCAACACCGCCCACCTCTACGAGAACACCATCGGTGACAGCGAATACGGCCACCACGAACCCGACGGCACCCACGTCACCTCCCGCGGCACCAGTCGAGACGCCGCCAAACTCATCCGCGCCATCATCGCCAACCACGCCCAAACACAAATCACCGCAAGCGACTACGCCGAACAAGCCTCTCGCGCAGCGCTACCCGCCCGCGTCCGCTCACTTCTTAACCGTCGGACGGCAGCGGTACACCGTCGACGGGCAACCTACGAGACTTGGCTCACCGAGGCGGAGAACCACGCACAGTCCATGAGTCGGGCCCGCGAGCGCGCCAACAGCAAGAGCCGGGACCGCAGCCCAGACACAGGAATCGAGCTCTAACTCAAAAGCTGAAACCGGCTCCAAGCTCGCGCGCCTGACCTCTTCGTCCCGAACGACACCACCAGCAGGTTTGGCGATGAGGACGGCGCTGGAACCGTTTTAAGCGCCACGTCATAGAACAAAAATCACGAATGTTCAGCAGACCGACCGACGCAGAACGAGCCCGCCGTCGCGCCGACCTGCGGCAGCGTGCCACTTGTCTGCACCCGAGGATGGGATGACCATCGCGCCGCGTGATCGACCGGCGATGTCGTCGGTGTAGCGGCACTCCTGGGCGATCACGAGATACTTCACGAATTCGGCGAGACTTTGCAATCAGTTTGGGCCCGATGGGCATTCGATCTGTGGGGCCTCGCTGACGGTCAGGCCGACATCGACGACAGCGGCAAACAAACCCGCCGCTGGTTCATCGACACAACCCAGGCTCTCTGAATGGTGATGCGCCGCGGTAATGCAGGCGCCTGTTGGGGGCCGAGGAATCCAAACACCTCCCCCCGCAGACCGTGAAGGTGCCGTCAGTGATTCCGCGGTGCTTCCCGAAACGGCGCGTCAATCGATCGGTGGCAATCACCGCATCCGGCGCCGTGGGACCTGGTCTCCCCCACGTCATGAGCTTGACGCATCGCTAGGACGTCATTCGCTGATCCGGCGCAGCGCCGGTTCGCCAGTTCTCCATCGTTGGGCGCGATTCGAGGAAACCTAACGCCGCCGGCGTTTGCCCCGTCCCTCGTCATGAGCTCATATCGGGTAGTCGGGCAGCTCGAAGTCGTCGCGCACGCTTCGAGTCAGGATCAGGTCGGCCAGTGGGCGGAAGTTCATCGTCCTCATGACCAGGTTGCGAAACCATATGCCCTGCCGCGTCTGTGTCGCGAAGACCGGGAGAAACTTCTGCGCCGCGGCCTGCTTGCCTTCGACAAATCGGCGTAATCGCGCCTCGTAGGCATCGAAGGCCCGCCGGTAATCCCCACCAGAGGACACGAGTTCGCCGGCCAGCACGTAGGCTTCGGTCATCGCCAGCCCGGTGCCCTCGCCCGCCATCAGCGACACACACGCGGCCGCGTCGCCGACGAGCGCCGTTCGACCCCGCGACCACCGATCCAGCCGGATCTGGCTGACGACATCGAAGTACAGATCATCGACACCGTCGAGCGCGGCCAGGATTTGCGGGCATTCCCAGCCCGCGTCACCAAACTCACGGCGCAACAGGGCTTTACGCGCGGTCAGCTCGCCAGGATCGGCGGCTTGCTCTGAACGGAACACGAACAGAAACATGGCGCGGTCCCCCCGCAGCGAAAACCGCCCGACCGATCGACCCGGCTCGCTGTAGCTCACGTAGATCTGTTCATCGCGGGGTCGATAACCCTCGACAACGCACGCCGCGACCAGACAGCCCAAATAGTGTTCGACGTCTGACTCGGGCCCGAACGTCAGCCGGCGCACATCGGAGTGCAATCCGTCGGCGCCGATGACGAGGTCAAAGTCGCGGGTCTTGGCCTGCGCGAAGCTCACACACACGCCATCGGGGTGTTCATTGATCGCGGTAATGCTGTCACCGAAGATCGTTTCGACGTCGTTGGCGATCGTGGCGTAGATGGCGGCGGACAGGTCGCCGCGCGGCAGGCTCGTGAATTTGCCGCCCGCTGCGCGCCGGAACGCGTCGACGCCAAGACTGGCTCGAATCTGGTTGTCGGGTCCGACCGAGCGGACCGACTGCACCTGATAGCCGGCATCGAGGACGGCCGCCTCGATTCCCATCAGTTGCGCGACGCGGTAGCCCACCCCCCAGAAATCGATCACGTAGCCTCCGGTGCGAAATTGCGGCGCCCGCTCGATCAACGTCGGCTCGTGGCCGGCTCGGTGTAGCCAGTGCGCAAGCGACGGGCCCGCCACACCTGCTCCGCTGATCGCGATTTTCATGCCGTCAACCCCTCCGACCGACCAGATAGCGATGTTGTCGGCGGCCGCTGAAACGTCCTAGACACCAACCGCTGACAGCCGCCATGTCGGGATCGCCACCCAGGTGAGACACGTCCGACTTCAATCCCGGGTTGCCAACCGTATGAACGGCATTCGTTGCCCAACCGCCCGGAAGTCGGCCTCCGACCCGTCGACTGAGAATCCCATCAGCCGAGGGAGCAGGTATGTCGCGGCGGCGCGGTGTCGGGCACCGTATCGGGCGAAGATTTCGGCCCCTTCCTCTGCAGTGAGCGGTGCCGCCATCACGGGGATCGTGTGTCTTCCGACCTGGACGCTGACCTCCGGTGTGTGAAGAATGTTGCGGTACCAGGCGGCGGTGGGTCCCCATCCGGAGGCGACCACAAAGCTTCCGTCGGTGGGATCGTGCTCAACGACTTCCAAAATCACTTGGCGCTGCTTGCCCGAGACTCGCCCGATGTGATTGAGCAGCAGGATGCGCTGACCGAACAGCCAGCCCAGGCCCAGCCGATACAGGTAAATCGGCGCGCGGAACAATGCCCGGCTCACCCCCGACGGCGGTCGCACGTTCTTCACGATCTTCATCGTTTGCCTCCTCCAATGCGGCGACGCCCCGAAAGGGCTTGCCCCTCAACGGGTGAACCGCCAACCGCATCTCCTCGACATGCGACTGGCGTGGGGCCGGTGCGGTCCGCCCGCGCCGAGTCTGACAGTGACATCCAGCAGACTGCGGCCCGGGATTCACACCGTCGCATTCCACGCTACGCGCATCGTTGCACCAAGCACAATATCCAGTTCGCATTTAATGCAAGGTGCATATAGTGCTGGGCGGATGTATTCTGCGGAACGGAGGGGAGGCCGCACATGACCACGACGAGGAACCACAGGCGGGCCAAAGGGTCGACGGAAGCCGAGGAATACCCCGTTAGGCTCGAACGAGCCACCCGAGGACTGCTCGCGCTCAACGTCTCCGTACTCGAACACATGGAAGACAGCGTCGGTCTGGAACCGCTGCGGGCCCTTCAATCCCTCGACCGACGCGGCCCGAGCATGGTGGGCGAACTCGGCGACGACCTCGGCCTGGTGCCCTCCACCGCGAGCCGGCTCAGCGACCGCCTCGCCGAGGCCGGCCTGATCACCCGCCGCCCCGCACCGAGCAACCGGCGATCCACCCTGCTGGAACTCACCGACGCCGGCCGCGCCATTCTCGACGAACTGGTCGCGCTACGCATCCGCGCGTTCGGCGAGGTCGCCGACCAGATGAGCAACCAAGACCGCGCCGCGCTCGTTCAGGGCGCCCACGCATTCACCGCCGCGCAGCAACGATTGTCCGACAAAAGCACCAAGCAGCGCGCCGAGTCCCGCCGAGCCAGCGACAAGCCCTGAACATCGACTCCAACGAGGGCATCGTGCATGCGGACGGCTAGCCGACGATCACGGCCCAGGGGTGCCCAGCCGGCTCGTAGCCTGCCCATTGCCGATCAGGGTGATCCGCCGTGAGGTTTTGCGACGCGACCACCGCATCTGCGGAAACCGGGGCACAATTAATCGTGACGGCGATCGTCAAGGAGTACCGGCGATGCACGACTTAATTCGCGGGATGGCCACCCTAGGGCATCACCATGTCGACGACTCGCTGCAGAACACCTTCACCGAGGCGTCGATTACCACGAGGGTGATCGCGGAGCTCTTCGCGACCCGGTTCGACAAGCAGCTCGTGGCCGGCGTGGCACCCGAGCCCGGCAGCGTCCTCGCTGCGCACGTGTCACGATTGGCCTCGGGGGGCGAGCGACGCAAGCTCGCCGAAGCGCTGCACGACAGTGTCTGCGAGGCCCACTCGCACCGTACGCGGATGTCGGCGACAATCCCCGTCGACCGGTCAGCCGTCGCAGCCGCGGTGGGTTTGATCGACCAAGTCGTGCAGCGCCTGACCGGTCCGCGCCCGGTGAGCGCGCGCGGTGTCGCGCGGCTGCGCCTGCTGCTGTCCGACGGTGCCGGGCCGATGTACTGGCCCGGAGCTCGCGACCTCGGCGCCGAACTGCGCGCTGTGCTCGCCCAGCTGTGACGACACCGATCGCACCATGGCTGGTTTAGAGGCCTCGCGACGGTGGCAGCGACTGGTGATGCCAGCGGTTGAGCAGCGCGGGGATTTCGCTGAATAGGAAGGCGTAAAAGTCGCGCATCTGGGTGAGGCGCCGCCCGGCCAGAGTGTCGTGTCCGGTGGCGGCGATCCCCGCTTCGGCGGCGGCCAGCATGGCTGAGATGACGGCGTTCTGGTTGGTGAATAACAGCGCCCAGGCGTCGTCGCGCAGCCGGTAGTGGTCGCGGCGGCTCGCCGGGGCGGGCACCCGCTCGGCCAGGCCGACGGAGGTGAGCATTTTGGTGGCGCCCGAGATCGCGCCAGAGCTCGCCTGGAGTTGGTCGGCCAGCTCGCCCATGGTCATGGTGGCCTGCTCGGTGAACAGCAGGGCGGCCAGAACCCGGGCGGTCATGGGCTGCAGCCCGTGGCTGGCCAGGACGAGGGCGAGCTGCTCGGCGGCCTCGTTCGGATCTGCGGCCTCGGTCACCGAATCCCCTCCACACCTGTGGATCGAAGCCAGCGATGGACTCACATGCCGAAGTGCGTGCGACGCACCTCCGCAACGGCCTCCGGTGGTCCGCGCACCTCGACCTGCGCTGCATCCTGGCGCCCAAAGACATATAGCAGGAGTTCGCCTGGCGCACCGCTGAGTCCAGCCGTCGGCTCGCCTGGCCGAACCGTCACCCGCTCGTCGGTTCCAGCCCACTCAATCTCGAGCCCGCAAGCCTCGAGCCGCCGACTCAGGTAGTGGCTGCCGCGGCGAACGTTTCGCCACAACGCAGCATCCATTGCAGGCGTGAGGCTACGGGGCCCACGCCTATTCGCTCTGCGCACGTCCTCGTGGTGAACAAAGAACTCGTTGAGATTCGCCAAGGAGCGGACCCATCCAATGCGGAAGAACCCGATGGGCGGGCCGGACCGGATCCGCGCGACGAGCCACGCGAAGTCCTTGCGCTCGGCCAATCTGGCCCTGCGCCGCTCGGCGAACCGTCCGAAGGGACCAGGTAGAACGAGGCAAGGGCCGGCAACGAGATCGTGTTCGCGCAATACGAGGTGGGCGGCGAGATCGTGAGCAGTCCAGCCCTCCAGCAGTGTGGGACCGAAAGGACCGAGCTCGTCGAGGAGATCACACAGCTCATGGCGCTCTTGCGTGTCGAGCGGAACATCCGCCATGCCGCCGGAGTCTACGGGGCCTGAAGCGGCTGGTTGATTGAACGTCGGCGAGCCTCGCATGGACCGCAGTCGTCGCCGCCGATCGATTATCCATGACACCGCAAGGGCTTTTATCCGACGTGGGGAAGGGCGAAAAGGCCTGCGCAGAGGGCATTCCCACGTTCTGTAGAGGTCTAGCACGAGGCGCACGGCCGGATGGACGCGGCGCAGCTCCTCAAAACGTCACATGGTCGATGGTGATGGTGGCATCGACATCGAGGTGCAAACACCGACTTGCACCAATGGCTGCACCTGCGGCCCACGCGCGGGCCGTGGCCGCTCGTTTGAGACGGGCGATTGATCGTGACCAGCAGGTTTGAGATCGCGAGATGATGCGAGACTGGGGCCGGTTGGCTCATAACCCGAAGGTCGCCTCGGCGACGGATCCATCCGGCCAAAATCCGGCCAAACCTTCAGTCCAGCCGCTCCAGATGGTCCAAATGGGCCCGCTCGCAGCACGCTGACCAGGGCAAACGGAACTTGCGCGGGTGGAGAACCGCCTGAAAAGCGGAAGGTCGCCGGTTCGATCCCGGCCCTGGCCACAAGTATTAAGGCAGGTCAAGCAGTTGGAGCCTGTTTTTCGGGGCTGTTTTCCGCATTTGATGTCGCTTGGTTGGTAGTCGCGGGTTAGCTCGCCAGTGTGGTGGACACGTATGCGGCCGGGAGTGTGCGGCATGGCTGATGTGTTCATTTCGTACAACCACACCAATCTGCAGGTCGCCGCCGCCCTCCAGCGGGCCCTAACCAGGCTCGGCAGGCCGTGGAACCGAGCCCGTGCGCTACGCGTCTTCCGCGACAAAACCGACATGGCCGCCGCACCGGAACTGTGGGGGATGGTCGAACAGGCGCTCGGCGATAGCCGTTTCTTCGTGCTGTTAGCCTCTCCAGCCGCCGCCCGATCGAAGTGGGTGACGCGCGAGGTCGAGTATTGGTTCGCCGCCAAGGATCCCCGAAATCTGCTAATCGCATTGATCGACGGTGACATCTGGTGGGACGAAGGTCGCAACGATTTCGATTGGACCAGGACCACGGCGCTGCCTGAGGCGTTCACCGGCCGGTACACGGGCGGCGAACCGCTGTGGGTCGACCTGCGACCGCACACCTACGCCAAGCCCACACTCGACGACCCCAACTTCCAGGACGCGGTAGCCGCTCTGGCGGCGACCGTTCACGGCAAGAGCAAGTCTGATCTCGTCGGCGAGGAACTGCGCCAGCAGCGCAAATTCGCCCGGGTCAGAAACGCCGTCGCCGCGGGTCTTGCCGTCCTGCTGGTGTTGGCGATCGTGATGGGTATCGGATTCCTCGGACAGCGCAATACCGCACGCAGCCAACGTGATCTGGCCGTCACGCGTCAGCTGATGGCCGAATCCACCGCTCATCTCAGCGCGGATCCGCGCGTTGGTCGATTGCTGGCCGCCGCAGCGGCGGGGATAGCACCGGAGTCCGAGCGAAACGGCGCCGAAGCAACGCTGCGAGCGGCAATCATGAACTCCGGCCGGTACGTCTTGCGTGAGCAGGGTCAGTTGAGCACCGTTCCCGCCGTCGCCAACGGCCAGATCGCCACCGCCCGCATGGACGGATCGATCCGTATCTGGGACGCCGATACCGGGCAGCCAACGGCAACGCTGGACGGACATACCGAAGACGTCGTCAGGATGGTGTTCAGCGCCGACGGCTCGAAATTAGTGTCAGGGTCTGCCGACCAGACCGTGCGCGTGTGGGATCTCGCGTCTAAACAGGTCGCGCATGTGATCAGGCCGCGCGACGGCACCATTTACCAGCTGGCGGTTGACGCGACCGGCGGCCTCATTGCCACCATGGGTGATCGTTCCCTGGCCGTCTGGTCGTCGGATACGGGTCAGCGCATCTGGGGAGTTCCGGTCGGCGTCGGGGCGTCGATGGGTCTCAGTGCAGACGGTTCAATGGTTGCCGTCGGCTACGACGACGGTCGGATTCAACTGCGAAATGCGCGTACTGGTCAGGTAATCCGCGAGCTCGTCGGACTGCGGCCGGGCACCACAAAGGGGCTCTTCTTCGAAGAAGCGGACACCGTTCTGATGAGCAGCGACAGCGACGGCAGCGAGCGCCATATTGCCGTTTGGTCGACGGACACCGGCAAGGAAATACGGCCGAGAATCAGGTTCGCCGAAGGACCATGGGTGACTCCGCCGGCAATCGGCCATCGCGCGCCCATTTTGGTGACCGGCGAACCGAACGGGCATGGCCGGATTTGGGATGTCACCGGGGCGCGAGCTCCAATCGAATTGACGGGCCATACGGAGCAGATCTTTTCTGTGGCGATCAGTCCGGACGACTCCACCGTCGCCACTGCCGGCGGGGACGGCACCGTCCGCGTCTGGGACGCGTCGACCGGCATGCCGATCGCCGTGCTGACCGGCTACGCGCAACGGGTTACTTACGTGGCTTTCGATCGCGATGGCGGACACCTCGTCTCGGCCGGCGAAGACGGAGAGGTGCGGCTGTGGAACATCATTCGGCCACACCGAAGCGTGGTGCCCGGCGAACCGGGACCTGGTGCCGCCGCGTTGTCGCTCAACGCGGACGGGTCAGTCGCAGCCACTGGTGGTGAGGACATTCGACTGTGGAACACCGACGGCGAGCTGATGCGGAATCTGTTCACGTCGCGGACCGGATGGGCCATCTGGGCGGATGTATTCAGTCCGGACGGATCGATTCTGGCTGCGTCGGAGACCGATGTGGTGTGGCTGCTCGACGCTTCGACCGGCGAGGTTCGTCGAGAAATCAGGACGACGGAGTCGGGCGGCCTGCACGCTGTGGCATTTTCGCCCGACGGCCACACCCTGGCTGTCGAGGACATTGATGCAGTGGGCCTCTGGGATGTTGCGACGGGCGAGAAGAGGGCAGAATTTCGCACCCAAGGGACCACGACCGTTGCATTCAACCCGAGCGGCGACCTGATTGCACTGCGCCCTGCGGGGGAAACGGTCGACATCGTCGATTGGCGATCAGAACGGACCGGCATCCAGCTCTCTGATATCGACCTAAATGAAACCGTGTTCGCCTTCAGCAATGACGGGCAACACCTGGCGTCTTCCGGAGGGCGAACGCTGCACCTGTGGCAGACGTCGACGGGCGACAAGGCCGACCTGCGCGGCCACACCGGGCAGATATTCGCCGCCGCGTTCAGCCCCGGCGACGCGATGATCGCGACGGCGGGCGAGGACCGCACCATTCGCATTTGGGACGTCGCCACCGGCGCGCTGCTCGGCGTCCTCGAAGGCGGCCATGACGGCACCATTCGCGACCTGCGCTGGCGCCTCGATGGCACTCTCGTCTCGGTCGCACACGATTACGCAATCTCGTTGTGGGACATCAGCATGCTGAACCGCGACCTGGTCGGCACCACTTGCGAGCAGGCCGGGTCCGGTTTCACCGACGACGAGCGCAACGAGTTCCTCAGCGGCTACGGCGAAATCGAGGTGTGCTGACCCGATATCCCCCCGCGATATGTCGTCCGGAAGCCGCTATCGCGTTGCCGGCGCGGGCCGAGCGCGCACGACCTGCGGCCACCAGAACCAAAGACCAAGCAGCGCAGCGATCGACGGCGTCATGAATGCCCGAATCACCAAGGTGTCGAACAACAGGCCCATCCCGATCGTCGTCCCGATCTGGGCGACCACGACCACGGCGCTGACCGACATCGACGGCTCAGTGCCAAGCTGCAACCGACTCAGATCCGCGCAACCGCTTGCCTTCGCGGGCCTGTGTCAGATCGCGCATGAACAGATTAAAGTAGGCCGTGCTGGACGATGTCTGCGCCTACTACTGGTCTGGCTTTGATGAATCTGGTGTCTGCGGACGGTTCAAGCCAGTAGCTCCGCGCGGACAGCGTCGTCGCAGTGGGCCTCGGGGCCATATGTCCAGGTTTCGAGTTCGGGTATGCGATCAAAGATCTCAAGGGCTCGGGCGCGGCGCGAAGTACCGTCCGGGCCGACCGACATGAGTGCAGCGGCCGAGAGGCGCTCGGCATCGTGCAACCGGTCCCAGAACTCGTCGTGCTGTTCTGCATACACAACTGCTGCCAACGGCCAGTCTTCGTCCGCGGTCAGCGCGTCCCGCAGCAGGCGGACGTCGCGCAGCGTGCGCGAAAGACCACTTCCCCATGACGGATCACTCGCGCCCGCAGCATCACCGACGAGCACCACACCGTCCCGATACGGTCGTTGGATCCACCGGTGGGCTCCGTCGAACGTCGCGAGCGGCCCATGCGGCTGCACATGGGCCAGCCACTCACCCGGCACACCCGCGTCGCGCAAATACCCGAATGCAGCCACGACGTCCCGGTCGCCCGAGAGCCGGCCGGGGACGGCGTCGATGTGATGGAAGAAGTAGAGGCGGTACAGGTCGGATGCGATCCTGGTGACCGCGGCTATCTGCCCGGCGGCTTGACCGATGAACATGTTGACCGCGTCCCCTGTGTCCATATCGCCGCGCACCAACAGCCCTGCCGCCAGTAGCTCGTCGGGGTCGGTGTACCGGTCGAACCCACATAGGTGCACAACCCGTGAGTTGCGGCCGTCCGCGCCGACAATCAACCGTGCTGTGACCGTCCTCGTCTCGCCATCGACGACGACCTCGGCGGTGGGTTCGCCGCCTGCCGTCAGCGATACCAAATTCGACGGGCGCCAGACTGTCGCCCCGGAGGCTGCCGCCTCCTCGATCAGAACCTCCTGCATCACAGGGTGATGAAACGCAAGTGACGGCTCAAAATGTGGCGCGGCCGCCAGCAGGTCCAGCGGCGCGCCATCACCCTCGATGTAGTAGGTGAGGTAGCGGACTTCGATGGCACAGCGCTCCCGCAAGAGATCGAAGAGGCCGAGCCGCTTCGCCTCGACCGTGCCCCACGTGGCCATCACCTCCCCGCGGACTCGGTCTCGGAAGACCCGCTCACGCTCGACCAGCAGAACGTCAATGCCCTCCCTGGCCAACGTGATTGCCAACGACGAACCAGCAAGCCCCCCGCCAACCACAAGCACCTCGAAACTCGGACGCTTACCCATAGTGAGCAGCGTATGCACGTTCCTGCCTCGGATTATCTGGATGGACAAGACCGTCCGGGCGGCCTCGGCGAAGCGCGGGCTAGGCCCTCGAGGCTCCCAGCGCGGGACTGATCACCGTGTTCCACGACCCCTGCATCTCCGACTCGAACAGGCCCAGGTGTGCGAGCCCGGCCCTGGCCACCAACGATTTTGATGAATTCCAATTGGCCATTCTTGGTTGCACTCGAGCGCGCCCACCGGCATGCTTCTCACGTTCGTGGGAATGATGACCGAGAGGTGGCCATGACCGATCGGCCGGCAATGGACGCAAACACTCGGCTGGCCGCAGAACGTAATCGCCTGGCGCTCGAGCGAACCCTGATGGCCTGGACCCGGACCAGCACATCGTTGATCGCGTTCGGGTTCACCATCTACCAGATCTTTCGGTACCTCTCGGAAAACGAACGGCTCCGCAATCCGTACATCAGCCCAGAGGTGTTCGGTTTCGCGATGATCGTGGTGGGGCTCGCCGCTCTCATTCTCGGCTGGGTGCAGCACCGTCAGGAACTCAAAGCGCTGCGGGCCGAGTTCGGACCGATGCGCTACTCCATCGCGTCGATCGTTGCCGCGATGATCATGGGTCTCGGTCTCATCGCCCTGCTTGGCGTCACGCTGCGGATGTAGTGACGACCCGTCAGGCCCCCAGCGCCGGACCGATCACCGTGTTCCACGACTCCTGCATCTCCGACTCGAACAGCCCCCAGGTGTGCGACCCCTCGGGTCGAACCACGAAGGTGATCGGCACCCCCGCCGCCGCGGCGGCGTCGGCGAACTTCTGGGTGTTGGTCAACACGATGCCCTCGATGAGCCCGCCGGTGAAATTGGCCGTGCCGGGCGCCAGTCGGTCCACGTCGCCCTGCGCGCCGGCGGACGCCGCGGCATACACCCCGACGCCCTTGAGCTTCGTGACGTTCTTCGACGGGTCGTGCTGCACCCACAGCGGGCCGCCGAGCGGACCCCACATGGCCTCCGCGCTCGCGCCGCCGCCGGACAGCGTCAGCGAAACCTGGCCGGCGGCATCCGGATCCGACGGGGCGGGGAAGCCGCTGTAGGAACCGACCGCCTTGTAGAGTCCCGGCGCCTGGACGGCGTAGTCGATCGCGGTCCCGCCGGTGCTCGACAAGCCGCCGACCGCGTTGCGGCCGTTTGTCTTCAGCTCCTTGTTGATCAGCGGCGGCAGTTCCTTGGTCATGTAGGTCTGGTACTGCTTGCTGCCGTCGCCGATCCAGTCGGTGAACCAACTGAACTGGCCGCCGAGAGGTGAGACGACGTTGACGTTCTTGTTGCCGAAAAACCCTTGGATGTCGGTCATTCCGAACCAGCTCTTGGAACCCGGCGCGAAGTACGTGCCGGGGTCGAGGTTGTCGCCGCCGTCGATGCCTGGCAGCAGGTAGAGGGTCGGCGCGTTCGCCTTGGGTGCCTTGTAGACGTCGTTGACGACGACCTTGTTCATCGACGGTGAGAACACCGAGATCTTCACCCAGCGGTCGTTGACCTGTTCGATACCGGTGATGGATGCACCGCTGCCCGGTGCTACAGCGGGTTCTGCATGGGCGGGCGCCACCGAGAGCGAGGTTGCGGTGAGAAGCAAGAGAGCCAGAAAGCGAAAGCAGGTCTTCCGAATCAAGATCGTCAGCGCGGTCACCGGGCGATTATGTAGTGAGGCTCGTCACGAGGCAACCGAACTCGCACAGCGAAAACGTCACACCGCAGCGGCGGCATCCGGCGGTGAAGAACGAAAACACGCAGCGCTATCCGCGCTTAGACTTCTTCGCCCAAAATTGCTGACCCCCACTGGGTATCCGCCCGAACCCGGCCTTCATCGTCGGCGCGATCACCTTGAACGGCAGCGCCAGTGCGCCCTTCGGTTCAATCGCCACGACCCACGTGAAGAGGGTGTCGGCGCCGTCGGCTTCGACGATGTAGTCCTCGGCGAAACGGTTGAACAGCGGCAGGGTTGACTCATAGGCGGCGAAGGAGTAGCGGCTGCCCTCGTCCCACCGGAAGAAGCGTTCGCGCATGGTCGCCCCACCGAGTGCGACCACCTTCCGTGTCGTGCCCACACCGAAGGGGCGCCGCGACGTCCAGTTGACTTCCTTTATCGCCGGGCCCCACGCCGCGATCGAGGTGTCGGAGGTGAGCTGCTCCCAGACCTGGGCCGGCGGCGCGGCGAAGCGTTTCTGGTAGGTGAAGACATGCGGAGCCGACGCGAAGAAGTCGGCGTCGGCGGATTCAAGCGGATACCAGCGCGTCATGGCTGATCAGCATGCCGCATCCGCGGCGACGGGCAACCGGTTGGGGTGAAGTCGTCCTCTAGTGACGTTCGGTTCCGGCGCGCGGCGAGCGGCGGCGTGGCTGCATGTCGAACCGTCCGCGGTTCGGGCGGGCGGCGCGTCGAGCACCTGAGTCGTCGAACAGCACCTTGGCGATGTGGGTTGGAACGCTGCGCATGAGGGTCCTTTCGATCTGTCGTGTCGAAGGACAACGATGGCCGAACCCCGTTGAAATCCCGTTGAAAGCCCGTTGAGGTCTACCGAGCCTCGGCCACGACACTGTCGAGAAAGCCGGTGGGGACTTCCGTCCATGTCGGCTTCGACCGACCGCTACGCAGGTCGTCGCGGAGCTCCTCGACGAGCGCCACGACCCGTGGGCCCCCGTCGACTAGGTAGCGGACCATACCGCGCTCGGCGCAATGAGCGGCCATGGTCGTCAGTATCTGTTTGGCTTCGTCGGTCCGGCCCGCCGCGCTCAACGCGGCCACCAACAGTCGGTTGGCCTGCAGCAGCGCGCGCTTGCGTCCCTGATGCTGGAGTCTTTCGACCCCGGCTTGCGCCTGTCGGAGGGCACGACCCGGTTGGTCGACAAGCAGGCGACGGACCGCCGCCTCATCGCGGAGTTGGGCCGTGATCTCGCCCAGCCCTCCGTGCGGGAGCCCTTCATCGACATTTCCGGGCCGTTCGTCAACCGGCAGCTCCAAGCGCATCCGCTCGTTGTCGACATGCGCCCGCAGCCTCGGAAGGCGAAGATTCGCCGCGACGCGCGCGCCGTCATCGAGGCGCTGGGCGGCGGCGTCGCGATCGCCGCGCACGGCCTTGATGCGGGCACCGATGACGTAACGGGCGATCATCATCTCCACGACACCGCCTTCGGCGCCCAGCTGATAGCTCTCATCGAGCAGCCGGTCGGCCTCGTCGAGGTCGCCGCGTTCGTACAGCAGCTCACCGAGCAGTCCGCAGGCCAAGCGCGTGGGATGAGAGTGGGTGTCTCCGGACTCCTCGGCCACCCGCAGCGCCTCGCGGAAGCATTTCTCGGCTTCAGCGACCTCGAGTTCCTCGGTCGCGACGATTCCGCGAAGACAGTGCCCGTAAACCAGCGTGAAGGGACCCACGCTCTTGAGGTGATAGGGCCGCGCCCAAGCCTGTCGCGCGCGAACGGCGTCGAAATCGAATCGGTAGACATCGAGGAACGACGCGACGTCCGCGGCGGCGGCGGCCACCAAGGGCATCACCGAATCCGGTGCCGACAGGCATTCGGCCACCAGTTCCCACACGCCTTCGGTGCGATCCGCGTGGCACTCGACGACCGCGCGGATAACGTCGGCCTCCATCGTCATGGCCCGCCGCTCGGACAGGCTGAGCGCGCGCTCTCGGATCGCCGATTCGAACGACTGCATCGCTGCCCGGGCGGCGGCCGGGCGCTGCAACAGCACATTGGCCCACACGATCGTGAGTTGCAGTCGCGGACTGGCCGCCACTATGTGCGGCGGCAGCTTGGCGACGACCGCCAGCACCGTCGACATCGCAGAGCGCTCGACCAGCTCGACTCCGAGCCGCTCGGCCAACACCGTCGCCTGTTCTTCTTCTCCGGCCGCCAGAGCGTGGTCGACGGCTTCGCGCAGCATGTGGTGCTCGGCGAACCAGCGGGAAGCGGTCGCATGCAGCTGCGCGATGCGCTGCGGTTGGTCCCTTGCAAGCCGACGCTGCAGAAACTGCGCGAACAGATGGTGATAGCGGAACCATTCGCGTTCTTCGTCGAGTCGACGCAGGAACAGGTCTCGCTCCTCGACCTGCTCCAGCAGCGCCTGGCCATTGCCCACACCCGCCAGCGCGCACGCCAGGTCGCCGTTGATCCGCTCGGTGAGCGAAGTGGCCATCAGGAAATCGAGCATTTCGGCATCGAGCATCTCGAGTACGTTCTCGGCCAGGTACTCGCCGATTGCGTGATGACGGCCCGACATCCGGTTGATCATCGCCGTGGGGTCTTCGCAATCACGCAAGGACAACGACGCGAGTTGTAGCGCCGCCACCCAGCCGTCGGTCGTCTGCTCCAGGTGGGCCACGTCATCGTCGTCCAATGTCAAACCGCCCACGTCCACAAGGAAGGCACGGGATTCCGACGTATCGAAACGCAAAGCAGCGCCGTCGATTTCCAGCAACTCGTCGCGGATCCGCAACCGACCCAGTGGTAAGCCTGCCCGTGTGCGGCTCGTCACGACAACCTGGAGGTGCTGGCCGGCGTTCTCGAGCAGGTATGCCAGCGCAGCGATCGTCACACCGTTGCTGATTCGATGCCAGTCGTCGATGACGATGACCAAACGCGCTTGCGCCGAGTCGATCTCGTTGATGAGCGACGCCATGACGTAGCGCCCGGCTTCGTCGCCACGGGCTTCAAGCGCCTGCCGGAGACCGCCCGCCAGTGCGGGCTGCACGCTGCGAATCGCATCGATCAGATGCGCGAGGAACCACACGACGTCGTTGTCGTCACTGTCGATCGTCAACCACGCGACGGTGACGCCGTCGTCGCGAAGCGCATCGCACCATTGCGCGGCCAGGGTGGTCTTCCCGAAGCCTGCGGGCCCGTGCACGAGGACCAACCGCTTGCCGTCGCCCGCCCGCAACGTGCCGATCAGGCGACCGCGGTCGACGAGCGATCGGGTGGACCTCGGCGGGTGGTACTTGGTCAACGCACCGGGCGGCACGCTCGGCACCGCCACAGGCTGGACTTCTCGAAGGGATGGCGACAAGGCGGGATCATGGCGGAGAATCGCGGTTTCCAGATCGCGCAGCGCGGGCCCGGGATCGACACCGAGGTCGTCGGCGAGCCGCTGCCGGATGGCCGTGCTGACCGTCAGCGCATCCGCCTGCCGGCCCGAGCGGTACAACGCAAGCATGAGCTGGCAGTGCAGCCGCTCCCGAAACGGGTGTGCGACAACCAGTCGCTCGAGTTCGGCGATCACCGCCTGGTGCTTGCCCAACGCGAGATCGGCATCGAGGCGGTAGCCCAGCGCACTCACCCGAAGCTCCTCGAGTCGCGCCGCCTCGCCGGCTGCGAATTCCGGCGGTCCCATATCGTCGAGCACCGAGCCGCGCCACAAACTCAGGGCCGAAGCGAGAGAACGCGCCGCGCCCTCCATGTCACCCAGATCCAACGCGTCGCGGCCCGATTTCAGCAGATGCTCGAAATGCGTCGCATCCAGCTGATCGGGATCGGCGAACAGGCCATACCCCGCCTGTCCGGTGACCAGTGCCTCGCCGGCGTCGATGCGGGCCAACCGCTGCCGGAGATGCGACACATGGCTGCGCAGTGTGACGTCGGCGCTGGCAGGCGGCTCACCCCGCCACAGCGCGTCCGCGATGCGGTCCGCGGGTAGGCATCGATTCAGGTTGATCAGCAGCAGGGCGAGCAATTCCCGCCGCTTACGCCCGCCGAGCTCGAGCCGCGGGCCATCTTCGACTCCGACGGCCAATGGACCCAGGATGCCGAACCACGGCCTCCCGGTCCCGGCGCCTCCGCCGAGTTTCACAAGATCAGGCTATCCGCGCCGGTACGGGAGCGGGCTTGGTTCGGCAGGGTGTGCGGAAGCGTTATTGCGCACATGTACAAGTGGGGGTTGTCGCGGCCGGTACGGTGGCGTACCGTAGGTCGGTACCTTGGAGTACCACACAGAGGGGGCACATGGGCGAGGCAACTACCGACCCGGTATTGCTGCCGCCGGGGCCGCGAATACCGAAGGCCGTGATGGGCATCGCATTCCTCACCGCGCGGCATCGTGCGGTTGCCTCGATCGGGCGCCGCCACGGCAGCGCGTTCACGGTGAAGCTGCCGATATTCGGCGAAACCCTCGTCGTCGGCGACAAAGCGTTGATCAAGGATCTCTTCACCACGAGCAGCGACCTGGTCGGGCGGGCGTCCAACCTCGGCACCGTGCTCGGTCCCGGCTCGACGTTCAGCCTGGACGGCGACAAGCATCGCGCGCGCCGCAAGCTGCTGGTTCCGCCGTTCCACGGCAAGCGGATGGTCGGCTACGAGACGATCGTCGAAGAAGAAGTGATGCGCGAGATCGAGAGTTGGCCCGAGGGCCGCGAATTCGAAACGTTGCAGCCGATGATGCGCATCACCCTCAACGCCATCCTTCGCACCGTGTTCGGGGCGCAGGGGACCGCATTCGACGAGCTGCGGGAGCTGTTTCCGGCGATGATTCCGCTGGCATCGCGAATGGCGGTGATGCCAGCGGCTTTTCGGCGTGACCTCGGCCCGTGGAGCCCATGGGGACGGGTGCAGCGATACCGAAGGCGTTACAACGAGATCATCGCAGAGCTCATCGCCGAAGCGCGCAGTGACCCGGCATTCGAGGAACGCAACGACGTGCTCGCCCTGATGCTGCAGGCACGCTACGAGGACGGCTCATCGATCTCCGACGACCACGTCGCCGACGAGCTGCTGACGCTGCTGTCGGCAGGCCACGAGACCACGGCGACCACGCTGGCGTGGGCGATCGAGCGGCTGCGAAGGCATCCACGCGTGCTCACCCGCCTCGCCAGCGAGGTCGATGCAGGTGGCTCGGAGCTCCTTCAGGCCACGATCTGGGAAGTCCAGCGCACCCGCCCCGTCGTCGAGGCGACCATCCGGGTCGCGCGTGAGCGAATCCGACTGGGCGAGTGGGTCATTCCGAAGAACCACGCCGTGATCGCCAGCATCACGATGTCGCATGCGTCCGAGCAGAACTTCGCGGATCCGACGTCGTTCAACCCGGATCGGTTCCTGGGCGCCAACCCGGACACCCACACCTGGATTCCGTACGGCGGAGGCATCCGGCGGTGCATCGGCGCCGCCTTCGCCAACATGGAGATGACCGTCACGCTGCGAACGTTGCTGCGCGAATTCGAGTTCGGCACAACGTATGCCGCAGGCGAGCGCATTCACTCGCGCGGCGTGGCCACTGCACCGGCACACGGCGGGCGCGCCGTCGTGTACCGACGAAAGGCGGGATCGAAATCGACGACTCTCAGCGGAGCCGAGCGGGTGTCGGCATGACGGCCCGAGCAGAACGTCGTCGACGTCGGGCGCGGCATCGAGCTGTGCTACGAGCAGATCGGCAATCCGAATGATCCGCCGGTCGTGCTCATCGGCGGACTGGGACAGCAGTTGCACGGCTCATGGCCGACCGACTTCGCCACCGCGTTGGCCGGGCGCGGCTACCACGTCACCAGGTTCGACAACCGCGACGTCGGCCGATCGACCCACATGGACTTTCCGCCGCCGAAACCGCTCGCCATCCTTCGCGGGGGCAACCATCCACGGCAGTACCACCTCGGCGACATGGCGCGCGACACCGTCGGCCTGCTCGACGCGCTCGGCTACCAGGATGCGCATCTGGCCGGTATCTCGATGGGCGGGATGATCGCCCAGACCGTCTCCGCGCACTATCCGGGCCGGGTCCGCACGCTGACGTCGATCATGTCCACCACTGGTGCGTCGCGCATCGGTCGACCGGCACTGTCGACGTGGTGGCGGTTGGCGACCGCCAAGCCGCCGCGCACACGCCTCGAGGCCATGGAGCGCGATGTGGCGATCTTCCGTCACATCGGTTCGCACGGCTACCCGTTCGACGAGGATCGGGTACGTGACAGGGCCGCCGTCGGGTGGGACCGCGATCCGACGAGCGCAGGCACCCCCCGGCAGCTTGCGGCGGTCTTCCGCTCCGGTGATCGCACCGCAGAACTCGGCCACATCGACGTGCCGACCCTGGTGATCCACGGCGACCGGGACCGGATGGTCCATCCGACCGGCGGCGCCGCAACGGCGCGCGCCATTCGCGGGGCACGGGTGGAAACCATCGCAGGCATGGGCCACGACCTACCGACGGGCGCCTGGGCGCGCGTCATGGACCTGATCACCGACCACGTCGCGTCGGCGGCGGCAAGCGAGACCGAATTGAAGGAGCATCAGTGAAGCGAAGGATCAGCGGTCGGACCGTCGTCATCTCGGGTGCGGCGTCGGGCATCGGCCGCGGCCTGGCGCAACGGCTTTCGGCGCACGGCTGCCCGGTGGCCCTCACCGACATCGACGAGCTTGGCCTCAAGGAGACCGAGGCAGGCCTCTCCGGCCCGAGCCTGACGCGGGTGCTCGATGTCCGCGACGCCCAAGCCCAACGCGACTTCGCCGACGAGGTGGCGGACTGGGCGCCCGCCCCGCTGGGCGCGGTCTTCAACAACGCGGGTGTCGCTGTCGCCTCAAGCGTCCTCGACTCCGATGCCGATGACGACAACTGGCTGTGGGACATCAACTTTCATGGCGTCGTCAACGGCACGAGGGCGTTTCTGCCGATTCTGGTCGAGCAGGACTCCGGCGCGATCGTGAACACGTCGAGTGTTTTCGGCCTCGCCGGCATGCCCAACCAAAGTGCGTACTGCGCGGCGAAATTCGCGGTCCGCGGCTTCACCGACTCGCTGCGTCAAGAGCTGCGCGGCACCGGTGTCACCGCCATCAACGTGCACCCTGGCGGGATCAACACCAACATCGTGCGCAACGCGCGATTCCGCAAGGACCCGGATGGACTCGGCCGCACCCACGAGCAGATGGCGCAGGAGTTCGCCGCGATCACCATGACCGAGCCAGACAAGGCCGCCGAGATCATCCACAAGGGTGTCGAGGCCGGCAAGGCGCGCATCCTGGTCGGTCCCGATGCCTACCTCTTCGACATCCTGACCCGGGTGGCACCGACTCACTACTACGACCTGCTCGGCACGGTCGTCGGCCGCCTCAGGAGCCGCGCCCAGCAGTCCGCCACCGCGAGGGTCTGACCCGACGTGCGCGCTGTCGTCATCACCAAGCACGGTGGCCTCTCCGTTCTGCAGACTCAGGAGCGGCCGGATCCGCCGCCACCGTCGGCGGGCCAGGTGCGGATCGCGGTCCGCGCCGCGGGCGTGAACTTCGCCGACCACCTCGCGCGCGTCGGCCTCTACCCCGACGCGCCGAAGCCGCCCTGCGTCGTCGGCTACGAAGTGTCCGGCACCATCGAGGCGGTCGGCGACGGCGTCGACCCCGCACGTATCGGCGAACGTGTCTTCGGTGGAACGCGTTTCGGCGGCTACGCCGAAATCGTCAACATCGCAGCGTCCGACGCGATCCCACTGCCGGAATCGCTGAGCTTCGAACAAGGCGCGGCGATACCGGTCAACTACGCGACGGCGTGGGCGGCGCTGCACGGCTACGGGTCGTTGCGCGCAGGCGAGCGGGTGCTGATTCACGCGGCGGCCGGCGGCGTCGGAATCGCGGCGATCCAGTTGGCCAAGGCCGCGGGTGCCGAGATACACGGGACGGCGTCACCGGGCAAGCACGCGCGGCTGGCCGAGTTCGGCGTCGACCGCGCCATCGACTACCGCAAGGATGATTGGTGGAAAGGGTTGCCGCCCTACGACATCGTGCTCGATGCGTTGGGCGGGAAGTCGTTGAAGCGGTCCTACGACCTGATCCGTCCCGGCGGCCGGATCGTCGCGTACGGTTTCTCCGCCATGCAGCAGGGTGAGAAGCGCTCGCTGCGCACCGCGCTGCCCCAGCTGTTGCCGATGCTCCGCGGCTTCAATCTGGTCAAGCAGCTGTCGGACTCGAAATCGGTCATCGGGTTGAACATGCTCAAGCTATGGGACGACCGCGGCACGCTGGAACCGTGGATCGGTCCGCTCTCCAGCGCTTTGGCGGACGGGGTTGCCGTCCCAGTCGTGCACGAAGCCGTGCCGTTCGCCAACGCCGCTGAGGCACATCGGATTCTGGCCGCGCGGGAGAACGTCGGGAAAGTGGTGCTGGTGCCTTAGTCGTTAGCGATTTCGGCGTGAAAAGTGTCGGTGAGCGATAGAAATCACGCCGAAATCGCTAGACACCGGGCAGTTCAGCCGTCGCCTTGGCGCGCTCGTACAGTTTCATATCGTGCGCGGGCGCGATGCAGAGGTCCGGCTCCGCCTTGGCGTACAGTTCCGATAGACGGGCGTGGTTGTCCCACATCTTCTTTCGGTCGTAGGCGACAGCCGTTTCCATGGCCCAGAGGGTGCGCGGCACGTGGGTTCCGTCCAGCGATCCGTAGTGGTAGAAGGCGTCCCCGCAGTGCAGCACCCATCGATGGCCCGCGTCGACCGCGATGCAGGCATGACCCCGGGTGTGGCCGGGTAGCGAGACGAGCACGATGCCGGGCGCGATCTCGTCGAGCTCCTTCGCGGCCGCGAAGCCACGCCAGGCTTCCCCATGGGGGTCGTGTTCGACGACGTCGTGGTCTTTCACCCACCGTTGTCGGCCGTACCTCACCCGCTCCGCGCGGGTGGGCGAGGTGAACGCCGCGACCGCTTCGGTAGAGGTGACGTGAATCTTCGCGTGCGGGAAGTCCGCCGCGCCGCCGACGTGGTCGGTGTCCAGGTGGGTGAGGACGATGTGGCGAACCTCCTCGCGGCGGAAGCCGAGTCGGTCGAGCTGGTTGGCAGCGGCCTCGGTGGATCGAAACTCGGGTCGGGTGACGAAGCGGATCGGTCCCACCCGCCCCTTCGGGTCGGCGCAGTCGTCGATTCCGAAGCCGGCGTCGACGAGGACCAGGCCGTTGTCGGTCTCCACCAGCAGCACGTGGCACACGCACTCAGGTCCGCGAACAGGGTGCATGGTGCCGCAGTTGAGATGGTGGACCTTCACTGGTCTCCCGCCAGGGCCAGCACCTCACCGCGGCCGATCTGGGTCACCAGGCTCGCGGAGTCGAAGTAGACGCGCTCGTTGACGATCCGGTCTCCGTCGAAGAAGAACACCGCGATGATCGGCACCCGGAACGCCTTACCTGTCGGCGGGAAGCCATAGAACTCGCCGAGATTGGTTCCCAGCAGGTCGAATTCGACGATCACCGTGTCGTCGGTGACGTGGTAGCGAACGTTGTCGTGGCGCTGGTCCGGAAACGCGGTTCGCGTCATCCGGTAGTAGCCCATCACCTCGTCGTCGCCGTCGAAGACCTGACCCGTCGGCATGATCTCGTAGCGCGGGTGCCCGTTGAAGGTGGCCAGGGTCCGGTCGAACTCCTGGGTCACCTCGGTGTCCATGTGTTCACGGATGATCTCGAGGCGGCGATGCCGCAGATCGTTGTCGAGCATCCTCCAACTGTAAGCGGAGCGCGGTCGGCGTCAGGTCACCGATTCGGCAGGCGAAAGGGCTCGCGTTATTGACGCCTACAGCCAGAGATACAAACCGGACAACACCGCCCAGATGGCGAAGCAGTAGAGCTCGAACGCGGCACGCAGCGGAATCGGGGCGTGCCGCAACTCCATGAAATCCAACCCGACCAGGCGGACCTTCAGTGCGGCGATCGCCAACACGACCAGAACAACCATCGACCCGGTGCCGTGTTCGGCCCCGACCGCCCAGGAGATGACGGTCGCGGCGACCAGCAGCAGCCAGGAGATTCCGGCGCGATTGCGAACGAGTTCAAGCACCTTCATCAGCTCACCAGATACAGGAGTGCGAACAGGAAGATCCACAGCAGATCGACGAGGTGCCAGAAGCAGGCACCGCCCTCGATCAGCGCCAGCCGGGTATCGCTGAATTCGGCCCGGCGCGTCTGCGTGACCAGGAGGGCTAGCACCGCGAGACCGATGCACACGTGGAGCAGGTGCAAACCGGTCAGGATGAAGTAGTACAGGTAGAAGTGGTTAGCACCGGGCCCGTGTCCGGCGGAGGCCAGTGCCACGTACTCAAAGACCTTCAGTCCGATGAATGCCAAGCCGCATCCGATTGCCGCGTACAACGCCTTCGTGGCAATCGATTTCATTCCGGAGCGGATGGCTCCCAGTGCGATCACGACGAACAGTGAACTGGTCAGCAGCACCAAGGTGTTGGTGACGCCGACACCGACGTGCAGCGTCTTGCGGGCGATGTCGAACACCTCCGGCGCCTTCGCCCGTTCCACCATGAAGGTGACGAAGAAGACGCCGAACACCACCATGTCGCCGAACAGGAAAACCCACGTGCCGGATTCGCCTGGAATCCGGCGGACCGTCGGAGCGGTCACGCGGCGACGAGGTGCGCTTCGGCGGCTTCCTGCGCCTTGACGGAGCGCGATATCACAATGCTGGTGGCGAACAACCAGATGACCAGCGCGGCACCGGGGACGTAGAACGAGAACACACCGTTCCACGCGAGCGGACCGTCATTGAAGACAACGGTCATACCCCCTGGTAACGACAGCGTCGCTACCCAGAGATTCAAATAGCCGTACCAGCGGGGGAACGTTCGCGGCTCGGTGGTGTCGACGAATGCCGCGACGGCCAACGTCAGGTTCTGCACGATGATGGTTCCGGCGATGCCGACGAACCACAACCAAAACAAGTCGTCGAGGGCGAGGGTGATTTCGGGAGGCCTCGATTCGGGCCTGAATGCGGCGGCCGCCAGGATGATGAACGCGAAGATGAAGGCGGGTACGAAGACGGCGGCCGCGAGCAGCTGGGTGACGGTGAGCATGCCCCACCGGCCTTCGACGCGGCGAATCCGAAGGCAGATCGCGGCCAGATACGGAAACGCGACGACGATGGCAAGCAGACTCCCCGCGATGCCGAAGCGGACCCAGATCTTGTGTTCGATGAGAAATGCGGTGATCTCGTCTGCCGACGCCGTCGGCGACAGTGGGGGAAACAGCTTTGCCATCACCGAGAAGAAGATGCTGAACAGGACGATCATCACGATTCCGGACCATGCGCCGATGCGCTGCAACTTCAGCTCCACGGCTGGCAGGTTACTGGGGAACGAAACTTTGTCAATATTGACATAACCGCCATAAGGTAATTTACGGCCATGGTCCGACCTGCCCAGACGGCGCGCAGCGAGCGCACGCGCGAGGCGCTGCGGCAGGCGGCGGTGGTTCGATTCCTCGCCCAGGGCGTGGAGGAGACGTCGGCAGAACAGATCGCGGCCGACGCCGGCGTGTCGCTGCGGACCTTCTATCGACACTTCGCGTCGAAGCACGACCTGTTGTTCGCCGACTACGACGTCGGCCTGCACTGGTTCCGGTCGGCGCTTGCGGAGCGGTCGCCGGACGAGTCGATCATCGACTCCGTCCAGTCGGCGATCCTGGCCAGACCCTACGACGACTGGGCGGTTGCCGAGATTCCGTCGTTACGGGCCCAGGAACTCGACCCGGGACGGATCGTGCGGCACATCCGCCAGGTTGAGACGGACTTCGCCGAAGCCATCGAAGAGCACCTCGGCGGGGACGATCCGCCCAAGCCCGGTACCGACGACCGGATGCGGATCACCGTCACCGCGCGGTGCATCGCCGCCGCGGTTTTCGGTGCGATGGAGGTCTGGATGCTGGGCGATGACCGGTCGCTGTCCGAGCTGACCCGGCTGACCCAGGAGGCGCTGCAGACCCTGCAGAAGGGGATCGGGGATACCGTCTAGACCGAAAGTTTCGTCATTATTGACAAAACTTTGTCCCCGTGTCAGCCTCAGCCAATGGCGGACTTTGACGCGATCGTCGTCGGCGCGGGCCACAACGGATTGACCGCAGCCGCACTGCTCCAGAAGGCCGGGCTGCGCACGCTGTGTCTGGACTTCAAGCTGTACGCCGGCGGAATGGCTTCCACCGTGGAGCTTTTCGACGGCTTCAAGTTCGAGATCGCCGGCTCGGTTCAGGTTCCGACGTCGGCCACCGTCAGCCGCGAGCTCGGCCTGGACGCGCTGCCGACGGTCGACCTCGACGTGATGTCGGTGTCGCTGCGGGGCGTCGGCGACGAACCGCTCATCTACTACACCGACCCCATGAAGCTGCTGACGCACATCAACGAGGTGCACGGTGCCGAGGCCGTCAACGGGATGGCCGGGCTGATGGCCTGGTGCCAGGCGCCGACACGGGCGCTTGGCCGGTTTGATGCAGGCCAGCCGCCGAAGACGCTCGACGAGATGTATGCCTGCGCGACAAACGAATTCGAGCGCTCGACGATCACCGACCTGTTGTTCGGATCGGTCACCGACGTTCTCGACCGGTACCTGCCCGACAAAGAGAAGAACGGCGCGCTGCGCGGCATGTTGTCTTTGCTCGCGTGCAACACCACCTACCGCGGGCCCGCGACACCCGGCACCGCGGCGGCCCTTGCCTACGGGTTCGCCGTGCCCGACGAGAACGCGTTGCTGGTCAAGAAGCTGCGGGGCGGCATCGGCGCGCTCACCGAACACCTTCAAGAGCTGTTCGTCTCGAACGGAGGCGAGGTGCGGCTGCGCAGCAAGGTGGACGAGATCCTGGTCTCCGCCGGCCGCGTTACCGGGGTCCGGCTCGAGGACGGCTCGGCGATCACCGCGCCGATCGTCGTCTCGGGCGTCGCGCCCGACCTCACGATCAACGGCCTCGTCGACTCGAGCGCGGTGCCCGCCGACATTCGCGAGCGCTTCTCGCGGTCCGACCACCGGGGAAGCTACCTGCAGATGCACTTCGCGCTTGCCGGAGTTCCGGAGTTCGCGGCGCCCTACGAAGTCCTGAACAATCCCGAAATGCAGTCCAACATCGGCATTTTCAGTACGCCCGAAGAGTTACAACAGCAGTGGGAGGACTGCAGGCGCGGTGTCGTGCCCGCCGACCCGTCGATCGCCCTGCAGATCCCGTCCGTCAACGACCCGGGCCTGGCACCCGACGGCAAGCACGCCGCGTCGGCCTTCTCCCTGTGGTTCCCGATCGAAGACAGCGAGTCCAGCTACGGCGACATGAAGGTGGAGATGGGGCAGCGGGTGATCGACAAGATCACCAAGCTGGCGCCGAACTTCGAAGACCTGATCATCAGGCACACCACCTTCACGCCCAAGCACATGGGCACAATGTTCGGGGCGCCGGGCGGCGACTACTGCCACGGCCTTATTCATCCCGACCAGATCGGCCCCAACCGCCCCGGCCCGAAAGGCTATATCGACCAACCCATCCCGATCGAGGGCCTCTATCTCGGCAGCGCGGGCTGCCACGGCGGGCCGGGCATCACCTTCATCCCCGGTTACAACGCCGCCAAGCAGGCGCTCGCCGATAAGGCATAGGGCCCGGCGCTGCGCCGAACGTGTATCCACTGCGAAATCGCCGGCCGGATTTCGCACTGACCTCACGTTCGACGCTGAGAGCTACTGCGTGTGATCCCCGGTGTCGGCAGGCCCACTCGGCGTCGCGCCGCCCTCGTCGGACCAGTCGCCGCTACCATCGTCGGCCTTGGCCGGATCGCTGACGACGTCGTCGTTGGCACCCGCGGGTCCGGAGTCGGACTCGGCGGTCTCGGGCTTGTCTTTGTTCATGGCGGCGGGATACCCGCCCGCGGGGCGTTCACTCAGGTGCTGCGGCGGCGCAACTGGTCCGCCCAGTCATCGGGCACCCGCCCGCGCGGACCGGGGACGGTCTCATCCTTCGGGCGAGAGTCCGGCGCAGCGAGCTCTGGACCGTCGTAGTACTCGTTTGTCCGGTAGTTCCAGAACCAGTCCTCGCCAGGCTCGAACGAGCGGATGATCGGATGACCGGTCTCCTGCCAATGCGCGGATGCGTGACGCGCCAAAGAGTCGTCGCAGCAGCCGATGTGGCCGCAGGCCGCGCACCGCCGCAGATGCACCCACCAGCCGCCGACCGCATCGCACTCGACACAGCCGGTGCCGCTCGGAGGCACGGTGGGGTCGACATCAGCGCTCATAGACAGCGAGCCTACAGCTGAGACAGTCGGGGTCTGGCAACAGTAAGAATCGGCGAGATTCGCTCAGAATGAGCCAAAGGAAGCTCGTTCTGACAACCAGCGAATTCGCATATTGACGTGCGTGTTTTACGCGGATCTGCCTTTGACGGCAAACGGGTGCGGACCTAACGTCCGCGCGGTGACGGGGATCGCGTGGTCCAAGCCTGCCTTCTCGATGGGCGACTTCGTCGTGCTCGCCGGGGAAACCTTCGCGGCCATGTTCCGCCGTCCCTTCGCCATCCGCGAGCTGGTCGATCAGATCTGGTTCGTGGCCAGGGTGTCGATCGTGCCCACAATCGTGCTGTCGATTCCCTACACCGTCCTGATCGTGTTCACCTTGAACATCGTGCTGATCGAGGTCGGCGCCGGTGATCTGTCCGGCGCGGGCGCGGCACTGGCATCGGTCACGCAGGTCGGTCCCGTGGTGACCGCGATCGTCGTCTCCGGCGCGGGCGCCACCGCGATGTGTGCCGACCTCGGCGCCAGAACGATCCGCGAGGAGATCGACGCGATGAAGGTCATCGGCGTCAACCCCATCCAGGCGCTGGTGGTGCCCCGGGTCATCGCGGCGACATTCGTTGCGCTGATGCTGTATTCGGTCGTCGCCGTCGTCGGGCTGTTCGGGAGCTACTTCTTCGTCGTCTTCGTCCAGCACGTCACACCTGGCGCGTTCGTCGCGGGGATGACACTGCTGACCGGTCTGCCGCAGGTGATCGTCTCTCTGGTGAAGGCGCTGCTGTTCGGTCTGTCGGCGGGGCTGATCGCGTGCTACAAGGGTCTGCACGTCGGGGGCGGCCCAACGGCGGTGGGCACCGCCGTCAACGAGACCGTCGTCTTCGCCTTCATGGCGCTGTTCCTCATCAACATCCTGGCGACCGCCTTCGGCGTCAAGGTGGCGCCGTGACCTCAGAGATCGACGACCCGTCACCCGTCGACCATGCGGTGGAGAAGACGGTCGGCCGCATCCGCACGCTGGGGGAGCAGACGGCCTTCTACGGGCAGGCGTTGTGGCACACACCCGACGCCATCCGGCGCTATCCGACGATGGTGCTGCGTCAGATCGCCGGCATGGGGATGGGAACCGGGGCGCTGGCCGTCATCGGCGGCACCGTCGTCATCATCGGCTTCCTCACGCTGTCCACCGGTGCGCTGATCGCCGTGCAGGGCTACAACACCTTGTCGAACGTCGGTATCGAAGCCCTCACCGGCTTCCTGGGTGCCTTCCTCAACGTCCGATTCATCGCACCGGCGACCGCGGGCGTCGCACTGGCCGCGACCATCGGTGCGGGCGCCACCGCCCAGATCGGCGCGATGCGCATCAACGAGGAGATCGATGCGCTCGAGGTGATGGGCATTCGCGTCGTCACGTACCTGGCCTCCACGCGCATCGTGGCGGGCGTGGTGGCGGTCATCCCGATCTACACCGTCGCGGTGTTGATGTCGTTCTTGGCCACCCGGTTCGGCACCACGATCATCTACGGGCAGTCGCGAGGCGTGTACGACCACTACTTCGACACGTTCCTGCAACCGACGGATCTGCTGTGGTCCTTCATCGAGGCGTTGGCGATGGCCGCCGCCGTGATGGCGATCCACACCTATTACGGCTACACCGTGACCGGCGGCCCGGCAGGCGTCGGTGAGGCGGTCGGCCGCGCGGTGCGGCTGTCGATCACCGCAGGCGTCTTCATCCTGTTGACCATCACGCTGTCCGTGTACGGACAGTCCGGCAACTTCCACCTCTCGGGGTGACGGGCCGATGACCAACTCATCCCGACGCGGAAAGATCGACCCCATCTGGTGGGCACCGGTGCTGCTGGTTGTGGTCATCGCCATCAGCACGCTCACCGCCATGCTCTACTCCGGCACGTTCCACAGCTACGAACCCCTCACCCTGGTGTCCGACAGGTCGGGCCTGGTGATGGAGGACGGCGCGAAAGTGAAGCTGCGCGGTGTCCAGGTCGGCGAAGTCACCAACATCGGCGCTCAGACCGGTGCGGCGGGTGCCGTATCCAAGCTGACCCTGAAGATCGACGCCGAACCCTTCAAATACCTGCCGAGCAATCTCGAAGCGGAGATCAAGTCCAGCACCGCTTTTGGCGCCAAATACGTCGATCTGATCGTGCCGGCCGACGCCAGCCCCGAGCGGCTCAAGCCGGGATCGGTGGTGCACTCGCGCAATGTCACCGTCGAAGTCAACACCGTGTTCCAGAGCCTGCAGGGAGTGGTCCAATCCATCGACCCGGCCAAGCTCAACTCGATCTTGTCGGCGGTGGCCGAGTCGGTGCGCGGCAAGGGCGAGGTCATCGGTCAGGCGATCACCGACTCGAACAATGTGCTGCTCGCCGTGAACCCGCGGATGGAAACCGTCCGGCAGGATTGGCAGCTGTTCGGTCAGGCGACGAAGGCGTATTCGGATGCGGCGCAGAACATCGTCTCGATTCTGGACTCGTTCTCGACGACCAGCACGACCATCAGCAACAACGCACAGGCGCTCGACACACTGCTGTTATCGGCGGTCGGATTCGCAGGCGCAGGTATCAACACGATCGGCGGGAACCAGCCGAACCTGGTGCGCGCCATGAACATCCTCGATCCGACGACGCAGTTGCTGATGAAGTACTCGCCGAGCTACACCTGCCTGTTCCAAGGCGCCCAGTGGTTCCTGGAGAACGGTGGCCGAGATGCGATCGGCGGCAACGGGAAATCCGTGATCATGGACGCCGCGCTCCTGATGGGTGACGACCCGTACCGCTATCCGGACAACCTGCCGATCGTCAACGCGACGGGTGGCCCCGGCGGCAAGCCGAGTTGCGGCTCGCTACCCGACCCACTGAAGAACTTCCCCGTGAAGTATCTCGTCACCGACACCGGGTTCGGCACCGGCCTCGATGTCCGGCCGAATCCGGGTATCGGCTTCCCCGGCATCGCCAACTACTTCCCGGTGACCAAGGCCAACCCGGAGCCACCGAGGATCCGTTACCCCGGCGGCCCTGCGCCGGGCCCGCTACCGCCCTATCCCGGGGCACCCGCCTACGGCGCACCGGAATACGGTCCAGACGGAGCCCCGCTCTATCCGCCGCCGCCAGGTGCACCGCCGCCTGCGCCCGAGCCTCCACCCGCGCCCGCGCCGCCGGCCGAGGACCAGCCATGAGGGGTGTGAACGGCCGCGCACTTGCCCTGGTCGGGATATTCACGGCCGTCTGCCTTGCCTTCACGTTCATCCTCGTGACGGTGTTCGGCCAGTTCCGGTTCGACGAGACCAACACCTACAACGCGGTGTTCACCAACGTATCCGGACTCAAGGGCGGCAACTTCGTCCGTATCGCCGGTGTGGAGGTCGGCAAGGTCAGGAACATGACCCTGCACAAGGACGGCACCGTCACCGTCGAGTTCGCCATCGACAACAGCCTGACGCTGACCGAGGGCACCAAGGCGGCCGTGCGCTACGAGAACCTGATCGGCGACCGCTATCTGGCTTTGGAAGACGGACCCGGCTCGGTACGCAAACTGCAACCGGGACAGACCATTCCGGTCCAACGGACCTCTCCAGCTCTCGACATCGACGCGCTGGTAGGCGGTTTCCGGCCGCTGTTCCGAGCGCTGGATCCCGACCAGGTGAACGCGCTGTCCGGTGAACTGTTGAGAGTGTTCCAGGGGCAGAGCGGCACCATCGCATCCGTGTTGTCCCAAACATCGGCGCTGACAAACACATTGGCGGGACGCGATCAGCTCATCGGCGAGGTGATCACCAACCTGAACACCGTGCTCGGTACGTTCGCCCGGCGTGACGACCAGTTCGCCGAGGGCCTCGACAAGCTCTCCGAGCTCGTTGCGGGACTGTCCGACCGCAGGAGCGACATCGCGACCGGAACCGCCTACATCAACGCCGCGGCGGGATCCGTTGCCGACCTGCTGACCGAGGCACGTCAACCCATCAAGGAGTTCGTGAACCAGACCGACCGGGTGTCGGGTCAGATCATGGCCGACCACGACTACGTCGACGACCTGGTGAAAACCCTTCCCGACGCGTACCAGGTACTCGCCAGAAACGGTCTCTACGGAGACTACTTCGGCTTCTATCTCTGCGATGCGATTCTCAAGGTCAACGGCAAGGGCGGCCAGCCGGTGTACGTCAAGCTCGCCGGGCAGGACACGGGGCGGTGCACACCGAAGTGACGCGACTCAAGTTCAAACGGCCCAACATAAAACCGCTCGCCGAGCGCAACAGGTTCGTCGTCGGCCTCGTGGGCATCGCCGTGCTCGTCGCCGCAGTGGTAGCCGCCTTCTCCTACGACAAGATCCCGTTCGTCAAGGGCACCTCCGACTACTCCGCCTACTTCGCCGAGGCCGGCGGCATCAAGCCGGGCAGCGACGTGCGGGTGTCGGGCATGTCGGTCGGCAGGGTGTCCGACGTCAAGCTAGACGGTACGCGGGTGTTGGTGGACTTCACCGTCCGCAACGGCGTCGAACTCGGTGACCGCACCGAGGCCGCGATCAAGGCCGAAACCGTGCTCGGCACAAAGATGCTCGAAATCACGCCGCGCGGCGATGGCGAGCTCACCGGCACGATCCCCCTGGAGCGAACGAAGTCACCGTACGACCTGCCGACTGCCCTCGGTGATCTGACCACGACCATCAGCGGCCTCGACACCACGCAGCTGTCCCAGTCGCTCACCACGTTGGCGGACACCTTCAAAGAAACACCGCCCGAACTGAGGACCGCCCTCGAAGGCGTATCGCGTTTCTCCGACACCCTCAACAACCGCGATGCGCAGCTGCGCAACCTCTTGGCCGACGCCAACAAGGTGACGGCGGTGCTGGGCAAGCGAAGCGATCAGATTGCCAAGCTGGTCGTCAACGCCAACCTCCTGCTGGGAGAGGTTCTCTCGCAACGTCAATCGGTCGACGCGCTGATGAACAACCTGACGTCGGTTTCTCATCAGATATCCGGGTTGGTGGACGACAACCGCACGCAGCTCAAGCCTGCGCTGGACAAGCTCAACGGTGTCCTGGAGATCCTGGACAACCGTAGGAAGGAACTCCAGCGCACGCTCTATCTCCTTCGGCGCTACGCGATGTCGTTCGGCGAGGTGCTTGGCGCAGGGCCGTTCTTCAAGGCATCGCTGGTCAACCTCGCACCTGGGCAGTTCTCTCAGCCGTTCATCGACGCGGCGTTCTCCGACCTCGGTCTTGACCCCAACACGATGCTGCCGTCCGACCTCGTCGACCCGGGGGTCGGCCAGCCCGGCACTCCGGCGCTGCCGATGCCCTTTCCGCGCACCGGGCAGGGCGGCGACCCCCATTTGACGCTGCCCGACGCGATCACCGGCAACCCCGGAGATCAGGGGTGCGGCCCGCCCGGCCTGCCGCTACCGGGCCCGACCGGCTGCTACCCGTACCGCGAACCGCTACCTGCGCCGCCGCCCGGCGGCCCGCCACCCGGACCACCCGCCATCGGCCCCGCAGCAGGCGAACTGCCGCCGCCGACGATCCCGCCACCGAATCCCGCGGCCGCCGAAGGCGGTCCGCCTGCCAATCCCGCGGATGCCGAAGGGGGGCAGCGGTGAACAAGCGAATCGTCCGGATCGCGACTGCGGCAAGCCTTGTCGTCATCCTCGCCGTCGCCATCACGGTGGTGGCGACGCCATGGTGGAAGAAGGTCAGCGAGCAGGTCTACTCCGCGTACTTCGCCAACGCCAACGGTCTCTACACCGGCGACGAGGTGCGCATCCTCGGCGTCGCCGTCGGCACGGTCGAGGCCATCGAGCCGCAGCCCGACCGCACGTTGGTCACGTTCTCCGTCGACAGGCAGTACCCGGTGCCCGCCGACGCCAAGGCGGCGATCCTGTCACCTTCGCTTGTCACGGCCCGCGCCATCCAGCTGGTGCCTGCGTACTCCGGCGGCCCGAAACTCGCTGCGGGCGCCACCATTCCGCAGGACCGCACCGCGGTGCCCATCGAGTGGGACGACTTCCGGCAGCAGCTGGAGAAGTTGACCGACTCGCTGCAGCCGACGACACCCGGCGGGCCGAGCGCGGTGGGTGAGTTCATCAACACCGCAGCGGACAACCTGCGGGGCAACGGTGACACCGCACGCGACACGGTGATCAAGCTCTCGCAGGCGGTCTCGGCGCTCGGCGACCACAGCACCGACATCTTCAGCACGGTGCGGAATCTCCAGCTGCTCGTGTCGGCCCTGTCGTCCAGCAGCGATCTGCTCGCCGCATTCAACACAAACCTGGCCGATGTGACGACGGTGTTGTCCAACTCGCCCAACGAGATAGCCAACGCGACCACGGGTCTCGACGCCGCCGTGAACGACCTCCGCGGCTTCGTCGCCGATAACCGGGAAGGCCTCGGCGTCACGGTCGACCACCTCAACGCGATCACCACCGCACTCAACGACAGCAGGGGCGATGTCAAGCAGGTGCTGCACATCACGCCGACGGTGTTCCAGAACTTCATGAACATCTACCAGCCTGCGCAGAGCGCCGTCACCGGCATCCTGGCGCCGGTGAACTTCGCCAACACCGTCCAATTCATCTGCAGCGCAATTCAAGCCGCGTCGCGCAGGGGTTTCGAACAGTCGGCGAAGCTGTGCGTCCAGTACCTTGCGCCGATCATCAAGAACCGTCAGTACAACTTTCCTCCGCTCGGTGTCAACCCGTTCGTGGGAGCCTCGGCGCGTCCTAACGAGATCACCTACAGCGAGGATCGGCTCAACCCGCACCTGCCGCCTGCCGCGCCCGCGGATGTTCCGCCCCCGCTGAACGCTGACGCCGGACCGCTACCCGCCGAAGCGCCGCTGCTGGGCGGTCCGCCACCCGAGGCCACTCCCACCGACGCGGGCCAGGGGCTTGAAGGGTTGATGGTTCCGCCGGGGGGTACGCCGTGAGGCGACTGATGGCCGCCTTGCTCGCCGCCGCGTGCCTTGCGGCGCTACCCGGCTGCGAATGGCGGGGCCTCAACTCACTGACCCTGCCGGGCACCGAAGGCAGTGGCGACGGTTCGTACACCATCCAGGCGCAGTTGCCCGACGTCGTCACGATCCAGCAGAACACCCGCGTCCGTGTCGCCGACGTCAACGTCGGCAACGTCACCAATATCGAGGTACAGGACTGGCATGCCCTGGTGACGATGCGTATCGACGGCGACGTCCACCTACCGGCCAACAGCACCGCCAAAGTCGGAACGACGAGCCTGCTGGGCGGCATGCACATCGAGCTGGCGCCGCCGACCAACGAGCCGCCGCAAGGACAGCTGAAAAACGGCTCGGTGATTCCGCTGTCCTCGGCCAGCACCTATCCGACCACCGAGCAGACGTTGGCGTCGGTGTCGATTCTGCTCAACGGTGGCGGGTTGGGCCAGCTCCAGGAGATCAACCAGTCGTTCGCCAAGGCGATGGAGGGCCGCGAGGCCGACCTGCGCAGCCTGCTGACCCAGCTGGATACGTTCATCGCGCAGCTGAACAACCAAACCGACGACATCATTTTGGCCACCGAGAATCTCAACTCCCTGGCCGGTCAGGTCGCGGCGAACGACGAGACCGTCGACAAGGCGCTGACGACCATCCCGCAGGCGCTGGCCGTGCTCGCCGACTCTCGTCAGAAGATCGCGAACGCCATCGACGCACTGGGCAAGTTCAGTGCCATCGCCACCGACACCGTCAATCAGACCAGGGAATCCTTCGTGGCGAACCTGCGCAACATGGCGCCGGTGCTGCGGGAACTGGCCAACGCGGGACCCGCCCTCACCAGGGGGCTGGACTTCTTGTCGACGTACCCGTGGGTGAAGAGCACCGTGCCCAACTGGTTCCGCGGTGACTTCGCCAACATCACCCTCGTCATCGATCTCACCCTGAGCAGGCTGGACGCCGGGCTGTTCACCGGAACGAGGTGGGAAGGCGACCTCACCGAACTCGAGTTGCAGTGGGGTCGCACGATCGGCCAGATGCCGAGCCCGTACACCGCGGGCAACCCACTGGTCGCCCCCTACCGGTGGGGGGCGTACTGACATGCTGAGGTTGCCACGTCGAATCTGGCTCCAGCTGGCCATCCTGGCGGCGGTCACGGTGATCGCAGGCGGCGTGATGGCTTTCGGCTTCGTGAATGTGCCCGCACTGCTCGGGATAGGTCGCTACAACGTCACGCTCGAGCTCCCGTCGTCGGGTGGGCTGTACCCGACGTCGGTCGTGACCTATCGCGGATCCGAGATCGGCCGGGTCACGTCAATCGACGTCACCCCCGACGGCGTCCGCGCGGTCCTGAAGCTTCAGTCGTCGACCAAGATTCCCTCCGACGTATCCGCGGCGGTGCACAGCCGGTCGGCCGTCGGTGAACAGTTCGTGGAACTGTCGCCAAGGGGTGGCGACGACGGATCGAAGCCGTTACGGGACGGCGACGTCATCCCCGTCGGGAGCACACGGGTTCCGCCCGACATCGGCGGCCTGCTGGACGCCACGAACCGAGCGCTGCAGGCGATCCCGCAGGAGAACCTGCGCACCGTCGTCGACGAAGCGGACAAGGCCGTCGCCGGCCTCGGCCCCGAACTGTCCCGCATCGTCGACGGATCGACATCGCTGGCGAGGGAGGCGGCCAAGAACCAGGACTCGATCACGCAGTTGATCGACCAGTCGCCGCCGGTGCTGAACTCCCAAGTGCAGACGGCGGATTCGATCGCTACCTGGGCCGACCGCATGGCCTCCATCACCGGCCAGCTCAAGGCGCAGGACGCGGCGTTCGCCGACCTGCTCAACATCGGCGGGCCCGCGCTCGACGAGGGCACGGCGCTGTTCGACCGCGTGGCCCCGGCCCTGCCAGTGCTGCTGGCCAACCTGGTGAGCCTCGGTGAGATCGCGGTGACCTACCGCTCCGACATCGAGCAGCTGCTGGTCCTGTTCCCGCAGGGAACGGCCGTCATGTCGGCGATCGTCGCCGCCAACGCGAACACCAAGCAGGACTACAAGGGCATCTACCTCGACTTCAACCTGAACCTCAACCTGCCGCCGCCCTGCAACACCGGGTTCCTGCCGGTTCGGCAACAGCGGTCGCCGTCGGACGTCGACTACCCCGAACGGCCCGCCGGAGAGCTGTACTGCCGGGTTCCACAGGATTCGTCGCTCAATGTCCGTGGTGTGCGCAACATTCCGTGTGAGACCAATCCCGCCAAGCGGGCGCCCACCGTCGAGATGTGCGAAAGCAACGAGGACTACGTCCCGCTCAACGACGGCTTCAACTGGAAGGGCGACCCGAACGCGACGCTTTCCGGTCAGGGCGTGCCGCAGTATGCGCCGGGTCAGGACCCCCGGCTGCCGCCGCCCGCGGGCACCGGTGCGGCGCTGCGGACGGACGCACCGCCACCCAGCGCACCGCCTGCGCCGGTCGCGTTCGCGCCGTACGACCCGGCGACCGGCGACTACGTCGGGCCCGACGGCAACCGCTACACGCAGGCCGACCTCGCCCACCCGCAGAACAAGACCTGGCAGTCGATGCTGATCCCACCCGGCCAGTAGTCCGCTGGCATAGGGTCGCGCCATGGCAGTCAGCGATTCACGCGAAGTCGTCATCGAAGCAACACCCGAGGAGATCCTCGACGTCATCGCCGACGTCGAGTCGGCACCGAAGTGGTCTTCGCAGCACCAGGGCGCCGAGATCCTGGACACCGTCGAGGGCGGCAGGCCCGGCCGGGTGAAGCTGAAGCTGAAGACCATGGGGATCGCCGACGAGCAGGTCGTGCAATACGAATGGACCGACAGCAGCGCGGGCTGGACCCTGATCAGTTCGAGCCAGCTCAAGACGCAGGACGCGAAGTACACGCTCACCCCTGACGGCGACAAGACGCGGGTCAAGTTCGAGATCACCGTCGACCCGGCGGTCCCGATCCCTGGGTTCGTGTTGAAGCGGGCGATGAAGGGCGGGCTGGAGTCGGCCACCGACGGCCTGCGCAAGTATGTGATGAAGGTGAAAAAGGGCTCGTAGCGGTTATCGCACATCCATGACAATCACCGAAGCACGAAACATCACCATCGAGGCGACCCCCGACGAGATCATGGGCGTGCTGTTCGATCTGGAATCGCTTCCCGAGTGGTCTTCGGCCCACCAGAAAGTCGAAGTGCTCGAGCGGGACGACCGAGGCCGACCCGAGAAGTCGCGTCAAGTGGTCAAGATCGTCGGGGTGAGCGACGAACAGGTGCTGGACTACACCGTTCACGACGACGGTGTGAGCTGGACGTTGGTCAGCTCGAAACAGCAACGTGAGCAACAGGGCCGCTACACGTTGACGCCCAACGGGGACTCCACCGACGTGCAGTTCGAACTGACTGTGGATCTGGTCGTGCCCCTACCCGGCTTCCTGATCAAAAGGGGCGCCAAGGGGCTGATGGAGACGGCGACCGACGGTCTGCGCAAGCAGGTGCTGAAAGTCCAAAAGGGCGGCAAATAGTCTGCGGACTCTTAGGCTCTTTGGGTGCGTCTGTCGTGGCCGTTAATTGGCCGCTCGAAGGAGATGCAGGCCATCAAGGCCGCCATCTCGGGTTCCGGTGTGTCTGGCGTCGTCATCTGCGGAGCAGAAGGCGTCGGGAAGAGCCGACTCGCCCGTGAGGCCTTGTCGGCCGCCGCATCGAGGGGCTGCGAACCGCGCCTGACGGCGGGCACATCGTCGGCGCGGGCGATCCCGCTGGGCGCCTTCACCGCATGGGCGCCGTCGGGTGTCACCGACACGGTTCACCTGGTGCGGGGCGTGATCGAGGCGCTGACCACCGCGTCGTCGGCCAAGACGGTGGTGCTGGCTGTCGACGACGTCCACCTGCTCGACGACCTGTCCACGTTCGTCGTGCACCAGATAGTGCAGAGGCGGCTGGCCAAGGTGATACTCACCGTCGCAGACGATGAGCCGATTCCCCCGGCGACACAGGAGATATGGAAGGCCGACCACGTCGAGCGGCTCGACCTTCAGCCACTCTCCCCTGACGAAACCGCCGAACTGCTGGCGGCGACCCTGGAGGGTCCGGTGGATCCCGACGCCGCTGGCCGACTGTGGAAGCTGACTCGCGGCAACGTTCTGTATCTGCGGAACATCGTCGAGCAGGAGGTCGCGGGCGGCCGGATCGTGCAAGAGAACGGGTACTGGCGGTGGATCGGTGATCCGGTCATGCCGCCGGGCCTGGTCGAGCTCATCGAATCCCGGATCGGCGCGCTGCCATCGCCGGTCGGCGAGGTGATCGACGCGCTGGCAGTCGGGGAGCCCATCGAACTTGCGGCCCTCACCAGGATCACCGATGCCGCCGCCATCGAGGAGGCAGAAACCCGCTCCCTGATCACGCTCGAGCCCGCCGGTGGGGGCGTTGAGGTGCGGTTGGCGCACCCGCTTTATGGCGAGTTGCGCCGTCGGCGCGCGCCACACAGCCGGCTGCGACGGCTGCGTGGTCAGGTCGCCACCGAGCTCGCCGCATCCAGTGACCGCGATGACCTTCGAGTGATCGTGCGCCGCGCGACGTTGGGTCTCGAGTCCGACCTGGCCCCCGACCCCGATCTGCTGGTCAAGGCCGCGCACGGAGCCGTGTGGCTGGCAGACCTTGCCCTTGCGGATCGACTCGCGGAGGCGGCAACCGAGGCTGGAGCGGGACCGGAGCCCAAATTCGTTCGGGCGCATGCATTGTCGTGGCTGGGCCGCGGCGAGGAGGCGGCCGCCGTGCTCGCCGACATCTCGACGGGTGAGTTGAGCGAAGAGGACAACGCCAGGTTCGCGTTCCTCCGCTCGAGCAACATGCTGTGGGCGCTCGGCGATCCGCCGCAGGCCAAAGAACTCATCGACGAAGCGTCGCGGACGACCCCGCCGAACGCGCGCATCTACATTGACGCGTTCCTCACGGTGTACTGGTTTGCGGCGGATCAGCCGGAGGCGGCGGTGCAGGCGTCGAAAAGCCTTGCGCTGGACGACTTGCCCGTCGTCGGAGCAGAGATAGCCTGGGCGCTCGCCCAGATATCCGCAGACGCGGGCCGCACCGCCGAAGCTGTTGCCGTCGCGGAAGCCGGACACAAAGTCGCGACCCGCTCACTCGACGCTCCCCACATGAGGTTCAACATCGCTGACGCAGAAGTCAGCGCACTGCTGCTGTCCGGCCGAATCGACGAGGCCCGTCAGGTGGCCGACCGCATTCGCGCGCAGGCAGAAAACCTGCCGGGGGAGGCTCAGTTACTCGGTGCAGCGGTGGCCGGCCGGACCGCGCTCGGTGCGGGCGACCTGCACAGCGCATGCCTGCTGCTGAAGCAGGCTTCGGAAGGTTTGTTCGTCACCCATCCGATCGGCTGGGGATACCGCTACGGCTTTCCGTACGTGACTGCGCTGGCCGTCTGTGGTGCAACCGATGAAGCGGAAACGGCGCTCGCCGCGCTCGAGGCTTTGCAGCGCAAATTCCGGTCGCTGGACCACGAGCGGAGCCTGGCCCGAGCGTGGGTGGCCGCGGGCCAGGGCGGTGTCACCCAGGCGATCGCCGTCTTGCTGTCGGCGGCCCAGAGAGCCGGAGCCGAAGGGCGATTCGCGGCTGAAGTGCTGTGTCTGCAGACCGCCACCCAATTCGGTGATCGCACCAGCGCGCCGAGGTTGCGTGAGCTCGAGTCGATTGTCGAGGGACCACGCGTAGGTATCGCAGCGCGGTTCGCCGAAGCCCTCTGCGACGGCGACGCCGCCGAGCTGTCTTCCGTAGCCGAGGAATTCGAGCGGATGGGTGATCTGGTTGCCGCCGTCGACGCCTTCGCCCACGCCGCTCTCGTGTACCGACGCCAGGACAAACGGGGTTCGGCATTGGGGTGCTCGACACGGGCGGATGCGCTGGCGGCGCAGTGCGGTGGCGCCCGCACGCCTGCGCTCCGCCAGGCCAGCGGGTCCTTGCCGTTCACCGACCGCGAAGCCGAGATCGTGATGCTGATCGGTGAGGGGTTGTCCAATCGCGCGGTCGCCGAGCGACTGACACTGTCCGTGCGCACCGTCGAAAGCCATATCTACCGGGCCATGACGAAGGCCGGAGTGAGCAGTCGCGACGAACTCGCGGCCCTGATGCCTGGGCGCAGGGCATCTAAGTAGTACTGACTCGGCACACTGCGGGATCGCAGTGGTGCGCTACTGCGCTCTTCCCGGCGACCGCGAGCGACGATCTCATCTTGAGAGAAGTCCAAGCGGAACGGAGCAAGCATGGCCGATCACAGCCGTGCCGACGTATGTGAGCGCGGCAACGAGCCGGTCGCCGTAGCGGTGATCTCGTCCAGCACGCCTGCGCCGAAAACGGCAGCGGGGAGGGCCGCAGGCACGGGGGGCACCGTCTTCGTGTTCCCCGGACAGGGATGGCAGTCGACGCGGCTGGCGGCTGAACTGTTGGACTCCGCGTCGGCGTTCGCCGACGAGATGCGGCGCTGCGAGGCCGCGTTCACCGAGTTCGTCGACTGGTCGCTGCTCGAAGCCGTGCGGGGTGGGGTCGGATCTCTGGGCCTCGACCGGGTCGATGTGGTGCAGCCCGTCCTGTTCGCGGTGACGGTGTCGCTGGCCGCGCAATGGCGCGCGCTGGGAATTCAACCCGACGCTGTCCTCGGACATTCGCACGGAGAAGTCGCGGCCGCTTACGTCGCGGATGGCCTCTCGTTGCGAGACGCGGCCAAGGTGATCACGTTGCGTAGTAGGGCGATCAGGGCCATCGCCGGAGCCGGTGGCATGGTCTCGATCGCGTGGCCCATCGAACGGGTTCTCGAGCTCATTGAGCCGTGGCATCAATCGATTTCCGTTGCCGCACAGAACGGCCCGTTCTCGACCGTGGTCACCGGGGACGCAGCAGCGGTGGACGAGCTCATGGGTCGATGCGAGCGGGACCGCGTGCCCGCCACGCGGCAGCCCGTCGATTGCGCCTCGCATTCGACTCAGGTCGAAACGTTGAGGGACACACTGCGCGAGACACTTTCCGGGCTGCGACCGCGAGCCGGCGAGATCGCATACATCTCCGGGGTCACCGGTGCCGGCCTGGACACATCTATCCTCGATGGCGACTACTGGTTCGCCAATCTGCGGCAACCGGTGCTGTTCGAACAGGCTGTCCGATGGTCGTACGAGCACGGTTATCGCACGTTCGTAGAGGCCAGTCCGCATGCAACGCTCAGCGCAGGCATCAGGGACTCATTGCAGGAGTACAGCCATGCCGACCAATGAATCCGGCGGCGGACGTTGAGCGGTGGCGATGAAAAGGAAGTGTGGACGGGGGTTACGGCGGAACACCATTAGTCCGCCGGATGAGGACAGCCCCGGGTCGGGCGGGCCCGGGGCTGTTCTCTTGAAGCAGCGAGTATCGGGCGCTCAGATCTCCGCCGCCATCGCCTCTGCCCAGGCGATGTGTCCTTCGTAGCCAAGCGGTTCCGCCATCGCGTGATAGCGACGCACCAAGTCCTGGTAGGCACCGCCTTCGCCGCGGGCCCGGGCTAGAAGCGCGCGCAGCCGCAGCAGCCACATGTCGTGCACCACCCAACCTTCTGTTGCAGGCAGGTGCGCCAACCAGTCGAACGCCTCTTGGGCTTCGGCCAGGTCTCCCTCGACGCCACGTTCCAGCAGCGCCTCCACCAGAACTCGGGTGCCCCAAACGCCATACCCGAGCGCTCCCGCCTGGTGCATCTCCTCCACGGCTTGACGCATCACCGGTATAGCAGCATCGTGATCGCCGCGCCCGGCCCTTTCCCGGGCGACCCACAACTCGGTGACCGGGACCAGGAAGAGAACCCCCTCACGCAGGCACATGTCGCGGGCCTTCATCATCAGCTCCAGCCCACGGTGACGGTCGGCCGCGGTGTCCCGATTCAGCAGCGCAACACCGAGTGTGTACTCGGCCAAGCTCATTGCGTAATCGTTGCCGGCCCTTTGGGTGGTCTGCACCGCGTCCTCGAGCGCGCGGATCGCGGAGTCATCGACCAGAAGCACCCCGTACTGGATCCCCAGACCGTACGTCCAGGCGACGGCACCGGCGACGGTTGTCGGTTCCCCGCTGTCTCGGGCCATCGCGACGGCGTCGTCGAGGTCCTGCCGCCATCCGGGACGGCCCAGCCACCACCGAGCAACGCCACGCCACGCCAACGTGCCCGCCAGCGGAGATCCGATACCGAAGCCAGCGCCCTTGGCGGGGTCGCCGGCGGCCAGGTCGACGACGGTCTGCGACCACCGCAAGAGCTCGCCGAACTCGCCGCCAGCGAAGAACATGGCGAACGCTGCGACCGCCAACCCCACGGTCAAGGTGGGATCGCCGATTGACTCGAGTAGCGCCATCTGTTCGGATGCCAGCCGCGAGCCCTGTGAACGCCCAGCGTAGAGGACCTCGGTTGCTTGCCCGGTCATGCCGATGGCCAGCGAGACCTTGTCCCCGGCCGCGCTGCACAACTCCCGCAGCTCCGCGAAGCGGCCCCGGCCTTCCCGGACTGTTCGGGCTTGCCAGTCGGTGGCGCAGAGCATGGTGGTGGGGGCGATGCGCATCGGCAGTTGGCCGGGGTCGTCGTCCGGTAGTCGGTCGGCGATGTGGCGGGCGCGCTCCCAGCTGAGCCGGGCGGCGGTGATGTCGCGGTTGGTTGACGACGCGGCGGCGCGCATGTGCCAGCCGTAGGCGGCGTGCAGGTCGCCGGCGGCCTGCAGATGCTCGGCGATCAATGCGGCGTTGTCCTCGACCGCCGCCGGGTCTCGCTCTTGGATCGTGGTGGCCAGGCGCCGGTGCCACTGGGCGCGATCGGATTTCAGCTGCGACTCATAGGCCACCGCGCGGATCAGCGGGTGGTGGAACGCATACTCCGCGCTTGGCGTGAATCGCACCTGATCGATCAGCTCGGCGCCCAGCAGTTCATCGAACGCCGCATCGATGCCGAGTGCGTCGAGCAAGTCGGCCCCGAAGCGGGCGCCGATCACCGCCGCCGCGTTCAACGTTCGCTTGGCCGGGTGGGTCAGCCGGTCGATGCGCGCCTCGATGGCGGCCTGCACGGTGGCAGGCACGCTCACCTCAGCGACATCGACCCGACAGACATAGTTACCGTGTTCGCCGCCCAAAACCCCGCGCTGCTCGAACTCGCGCACCATCTCCTCGGCGAAGAACGGGTTCCCTGCGGCCCGGCCAGCGATGATCCTTGCCAGCACGCCCACCGAGGAATCCGAACCCATGAGCTCGTCCAGCAGTACCGCGATATCCGAATCATCCAGTGGGGCAAGCGCTATCGCCTGGGCAGCAGACGTTCGCGTCAGCGCTCCCGCATACTCGGGACGTGACGTGATGAGCACCATCACCGGGGTGCGCGGGATGACGGTGATGAGGTCGGCCAGCATCGACTCGCTGACCGCATCGATCCAGTGCGCGTCCTCGATGATGAAAAGCGCCGGGTCGGTGCGTGCCAACGTCGCGGTGTTGAGCAGTGCGGTCAACCGGCGCCTGCGGGCATCCGGGTCGATCTGGGGTAGTGGGACTTCGGGCTCGGCAATGCCGAGCAGGTCGTCGAGCAGCAGCAGATCCTGCGGGTCGGCGTCCGGTACTTGTTCTCGCGCATGCGCGCGTGCGGCGTCGCCCTCGAGGTCGGCCACGCCGCTGCCGGCCCGCAGCAGCCGCGTCACCACCGCGAAGGGGACGTCACTGGCGTGGGATTCGCAGAAGGTCCAGAACACCTCGACCCCGCGCGCGGCCGCCAGGGCGGCGGCCTCGCGGGCCACCCGGCTCTTGCCGATGCCCGGCGGTCCCACCACATTGACCACACCGCCGCGGCTACCGATCGCGCGGTCCATCATCGCCTCGAGGGCCGCCATCTCCCAGCGGCGACCGACCAGGCTCGCCTCGGCCCGCCCGACCAGGCCCTCGCGCGGGCTTGTCGCCAGCAGCCGGTGCGCACGCACCGGTTCCTCGGCTCCCTTGATGTGCACCCACTGCGGCTCCGCCAGCGTCACCTTGTTCTCGACGAGTCGCGCAGTCGAATCCGACAGCATCACCTCACCCGGGGGCGCCGCCGACTCCATCCGCTGCGCTATCCCGACGTGCTCGCCGATGGCGCGGTAGCCCAGTGATCCCGACCCGATCTCCCCGGCGATCACCCGACCGGAATTCAGGCCGACGCGCACTTGCAGAGCCACACCATCGCGGCGCTCGACCTCGGCCGCCAACCGGTGTGTCTCCTCCTGTATCGCCATTGCCGTCAGGCAACCGCGAAAAGCGTGATCCTCCAACGTGATCGGAGCACCGAAGACCGCCATCACCCCGTCGCCGTTGTACTCCACGGTCCCGCCGTAGCGGCGCGCCACCGCCGAGGAGCGCTCGAGCAGCTCCGTCATCACGTCGCGAAGCCGCTCCATATCCAGGGCGGCCGCAAGGTCCATCGAATGGACTACGTCGGCGAACAGCACGGTCACCTGCTTGTACTCCGCCGTGCCCACCGTCATCCTGGCACCGTCGACCTCGGGGTTGCGTCACCTTCCGTCATCGCCTCGGCGGAGTCGATGTGTCCTTGGAAGCCAAGCGATTCCGCCATCGCGCGGTAGCGAGTCGACAAGTCCCGGTAGGCGTACTCATCGCCGTGCGCTCGGGATAGCAGCGCGCGCAGTCGCAGGAGCGTGATGTCGAGTATCGCCGAACCATGATCGGCCCGTTTCGCCAACCAATCGATGGCGTCATCGGCTTCGCGCACATCGCTTGTCGTGCCACGCTCCAACAGCGTCTCGACCAGCAGGCGGGTGCCGTGAACAGCGGCGCCGAGCCGTCCCGCCTTGCGCAGATCGCGCACGCCCCTGCGCATCACCACAAGCGAGGCGTCGCTGTCGCCGCGCCTGGCCCGTTCACGGGAGGCCAACACCTCGGCGACCGGGACCAGGAAGGGCGCATGGTCGTGCCAGGTGTTGCGGATCTGCGCCATCAACTCCAGCCCGCGCTGCCTGCCCGCCGCGTCGTCCCGGGACAGCAGGGTGAAACCCAAGGCATATTCGGCCAAGCACAGTGCGTGATCGTTGCTGGCCCGTTGAGCGGTTTGCACCGCCTCCTCGATCGCGCGCACCGCGGCGTCATCGGCGCGAAGCGCCCCGTAGAGGACGCCAAGACCATAGGTCCAGCCGACGACGAACGAAAGCGTCGTCGGGTCGCGGTCCCTGGCGGCAGACAGGGCGTCACGCAGGTCGTCGTGCCATCCTGGATGGCCCAGCCACCACCGAGCAACGCTGCGAGCCGCCAACGCGGCCGCAAGCGGTGATCCCACACCGAAACCGGCGCCCTTGGCCGGGTCGCCGTCGGCCAGGTCCACCACCGTCTGCGACCACTTCAGCAACTCGCCGAAATCACCGCCGTCGCACCAGTTGACGAATCCCATGACCGCCAACGACATGGTCAGGGTGCGGTCGCCGATCGATTCGAGCAGCGCCATCTGCTCGGATGCCAGCCGCGACCCCTCAGACGAACGTCCCGTGTAGACGAGCTCGGTGGCCAGCCCGGTCATCGCGATGGCCAGCGAGACCTTGTCGCCGGCCATGCTGCACAACTCCCGCAGCTCCGCGAAGCGCTGCTGGCTCTCCTGGACGGCTTGGGCGTGAAAATCGGTGGCGCACAGCATGGTGCGGGGAGCGATGCGCATCGGCAGCGTCTCCGGGGCTTCGGCAGGCAGCGCGTCGGCGATTCGCCGTGAGCGCTCCCAACTGAGCCGCGCAGCGTCGAGATCGCGGATGGTGAGCCACGCGGCGGCGCGCATGTGCCAGCCGTATGCCGCGGGCAGATCGCCTGCGGCCTGCTGATGTTCGGCGATCAGCGCCGCGTTCTCCTCGACCGACGCCGGGTCGCGCTCCTCGATCGCGGCGGCCAGCCGACGATGCCACTCGGCGCGATCGGATTTCAGCTGCGACTCGTAGGCCACCGCCCGGATCAGCGGATGACGAAACGCGTACTCGGCGCTAGGTGTGAACCGGACCTGATCGATCAGCTCCGCTCCGAGAAGCTCGTCGAGCATGGGATTGATCCCCAGCCCGGCGAGCAGCTCCGCCCCGAAGCGGGCGCCGATGACCGACGCCGCGTTCAGGGTGCGTTTGGCTCCGGTCGTGAGCTGGTCGATGCGCGCTTCGATGGCCGCCTGCACCGTGGCTGGCACGCTCAGCTCGGCCACATCCACGTGACAGATGTACTCACCGGGTTGTCCGACCAGTACGCCGCGCTGCACCAACTCGAGCACCATCTCCTCGGCGAAAAAGGGATTCCCGCCGGCCCGATCAACGATGACACCCGCCACCTCGCTGACCGATGGATGCGAGCCCAACATCTCACCCACCAGCATCGCGGTCTCCGAATCACCCAGTGGCGCAAGGGCTATGGCCTGCGCGCTCCGCATCCGCGTCAGCGCTCCCTGGTATTCCGGACGAGATGTGATCAGCACCATCGACGGGGTACGCGGAATGACGGCAATGAAGTCGGCTAGCATCGACTCGCTGACCGCGTCGATCCAGTGCGCATCCTCGATGATGAACAGCGCGGGTTCCGTTCGCGTCAGCGAAGTGGTGTTGATCAGTGCGGTCAACCGGCGCCGCCGCGCATCCGGGTCGATCTGCGGCGGCGGCACATCGGGGTCGGCAATGCCGAGTAGGTCATCGAGCAGTAGCAGATCCTGTCGATCTGCCTCCGGAAGTTGTTCCCTGACCCGCGCGCGGGCGGCTTCGGCGTCGAGGTCCGCCACGCCGGTGCCTGCGCGCAGCAGGTGCGCCACCGCGCCGAACGGAACGTCACGCGCATGCGACTCGCAGTAGGCCCAGAACACCTGCACGCCACGGGCTGCCGCGAGCGCCGCGGCTTCCCTGGCGGCCCGACTCTTGCCGATGCCCGGCGGTCCCACCACGTTCACGACGCCACCGCGGCCTGCGACCGCGCGGTCGACGATGGCGTCGAGCGCGGCCATCTCCCAACGTCGACCGACCAGCTTGGCTTCGGCACGTCTGTGCGGGCCATTGCGTGAGCCGACGGCCACGAGTCGGCGCGCGCACACCGGTTCGTCGGCACCCTTGAGGTGGACCCACTCCGGTTCATCCATGACCACCGTGTGCTCGACGAGTCGCGCAGTCGACTCCGACAGCATCACCCCGCCGGGCGGCGCTGCTGATTCGATTCGCTGCGCCTTCCCGACCTGCTCGCCGATGGCTCGGTAGCCCAGCGATCCTGAGCCGATCTCTCCGGCGATCACCCGGCCCGAGTTGAGACCAATTCGCACTTCCAGGCTTATGCCGTCGAGGCGCTGCACGTCGGCCGCCAACCGGTGCGCCTCCTCCTGGATGGCCAAGGCGGCAAGGCATCCCCGAAAAGCGTGGTCCTCCAGTGCAACTGGAGCGCCGAAGAGCGCCATCACGCCGTCGCCGTTGTACTCGACGGTCCCGCCGAACCGCTGCACCACGGCCGCCGACCGTTCCACGAGGTCGATCATGATGTCGCGCAGCCGCTCGATGTCAACGGCAGCCGCGATGTCCATCGACCGCACCACGTCGGCGAACAGCACGGTCACCTGCTTGTACTTCGCGGGATGGGCCGCCGCCGACAAGGGGACCCCGCACGCTTCGCAGAAGCGAGCGCCGGTGCGCGGCTCGGCTCCGCACAACCGGCACACAGCCGCTGTCGACGTCACCGCAACCTCCGCCGATCCCGCGCTCTCGCTGTCTGCTTTATCGGACGAGCGTACGGTTCCGGCACACGCCACTGGGCTGAAGTGACCATATTGACGCGCACGATACTACGGAGCGTTCGAAGGGCGGCTCGAACAGCAGGCTCGCCGAAGGTATTGCCACGATTAGGGCATTTACCAGCAAGTTGACAGGTAAACGACAGGGTACTGACGCGCGAGCGCGACCAGTAGTACCGGGGAGAAGCGACCGAGATTGCAGTAGTGCGCTACTCAGCTCGTCGGACCGCGCACAAGCGACGATTCCCTTCGTGGAACTCAACCGACGGCGGCCATGGTTCTGCAGTGACATGACGGGAGGAACGACGGTGGTTGTCTCTAGGCACATCGATGAAGTCGAGGCATCGGCGGTCGCGCTAGGAGGGTCTTGGCGTTCCGCCACGCTTGCGGCTGCGCCGATCCGCGACTCAGCACTGGTGGTGACGGCTTTGGTGTGGCAGTGCTGGATTCGAAGGCCATCCCTGCCGACACGTAGCAAGCGGAACGTGAACGCGACTGAGTAGTACGGGTTAAACGGGTCGGGAATGCAGTAGGGCGCTACTGAGCTCGTCCCACCGAGAACGAGCGACGATTCTCATCACCTCAGGGGATGCGACGCCATGGCCATCCTTCCCCGTGACAGAGACAGAAGCGACTATGAGTACTCAGAAGTCGCCATTCCGCGGCTGGCTGTCGTGTTAGAACGGCTTGCACGACTGGCCGTGGCTCGGCCCAGGGCGGTTCTTGCCCGCGACCTTGGTGCTCATGGTTGCCGCCCTTGGGTATGGGGCGGGGATCAGCGAGCGTCTATCGGGCGGCGGCTTTTGGTGGCCTCCTAGCCGATTGCTCCGACGATCGCGAAGGCGATGAGCGTGCCCAACAGGCCGAGAGTCGACACGGCTGCAGGCCATCGGTTGTCCTTGCGGCGGAGGTATCTGACGGCGAACACGACGACTCCGATAGCGGGCAGTGCCACGAGTGCCTTGGACAGCGGCGAGACATCCGCGGCGAAAGCGAACAGCGCCACGGCGAGCGGTCCTGAGCCGATCGTGAGCAGCAACGTCGTCAGGTAGCCAAGGGAATTGGTGTAGCTTCGCTCACCCGCTGTCGGCCGACGGGCAAGTTTTTTTCCGAATTCGAGCTGGCTGGCGCATAGTGTCAAGATCAGAATTCCCATCCCACCAACGGCGGGATGTGGTGCACCGTCACGGATCTCGATGAACGCTAGGAATAGGTACACATACAGCAGCAGTTGAACCGGGAAGCCGACGAGCACGTTCAGGATGAGATTGTCGCCGCGGGTGGCCGGAAACCGCTGACCGACAGCCATCACCGCGGCGGCGTACAGAAGCTGACCGACGACGACGACCATTCCGGCGTGGAAGGACAGATTCGCGACGACGATGACTAGCACACACGCCGCCGTAATAGTGGACAGGTCTCGGAACGCAACTGCTCCGGACGCGACTGGGCGTTGTGGGTCCGCGACCCGGTCGTAATCCTGGTCACGGATGTCGTCGAGCACCCGCATGATCAGCAAGTCGGCGAAGAGGGTCACCGCAACTATCCCCAGCATCGGAATCGCGCCGGCGGAAATGCGGTCTCCAGCGAGCGCGGCGAATAGACCGATTCCCCCGGCGCCGAATGCCAATGCGTACACGCTGGACAGGACCGGTGGGTACCGGGTAAGTACAAAGTTTGGGATACCAACCGCTGCAGTCATTGTCCGCCTCCTCGCCACGTTACCGGCAGGCTCCATACCCCCCGGGTGAACAGTTCTGTGCGCCAATCGATCTCGGACTCGGCCACAAGAGCTAGCTCGTTCAGCCGAGAGAGCACGGTTTGCAGGCCAACTTGCAACTCGACGCGTGCGAAGGCCATTCCGACGCACCGGTGCCGACCGTGACCGAATCCGAGGTGCGGGTTCGGGTCGCGTTGCGGACAAAACTCGTCGGCCGTTGGGAACACATCGGGATCCCGATTGGCGACATCAAGTATCGGCACGACGATCTCGCCCTTCGAGATCAGGCGGTCGTGCAGCTTCACGTCGGCGGTCGCCACGTGCGCCCGCCCCGCGGTGCCACCAATGGTGCCTCCGAACCAAACCCAGCGGAGCAGCTCTTCGACCGCGGACGGAATCCTCTCGGGGTGGCGGCGAAGTGTGTCGATCAGATCGCGCTGTTGAAGTAGGTAAACCAGACTCAACGCAAGGTGACTGGAAGTCGTCTCTGCGCCCGACATGAAAAGACCCATGGCGAGCATGACGATTTCTGCGTCGGTCAATCTGCCCGCGGACTCATCCCATACCAACGCATCGATCAATTCGCCCGAGGTGGTCCGCATTCGCGAACGACTGACTTGACGCTCGAAGTATTCGCGCAGGTCGAGGTTCGCCGTGGTGACGTCTTCGGAGGGGTAATGACCGGCCGACCACGCAACCGTTATTCGCCCGGCGAGATACGGTAGATCTGCGGTGTCCAGGCCGAGGATCTTCATGTGAACGAGGTTCGGAAATGGTTGGCAGAACCCTGGGTAGATGTCAGCGGGTGGTCCGGCCGCGAGCAGGTCGTCGATAAGTTGGTCGGCGACACGTTCGATGAGCGGGCGGGCCTGCTCAGCCTTTCGCGCCGTGAACCACCCCTGGATGGCCTGTCGCCGAAGAGTGTGGATCGGCGGATCGCTGGTGACCAGTGCGAGAGGCAAATCGGACCCGGCGCATACCGTACGCATATGAAACTGCGCGCGGCTGAAGCGGTTGTCGCTCAACACGGTTCGGACATCGCATTGACGGGTTACTGCGATGGCCGCCGTGCCGTCCGCCAACGTGACGTCGAGGGTCGGATGCTTGCGGAAGAGGTCGACATGGGCCTGCGGCAGCGAAGTGCCCGGACCGTTCTCGAGCGGTAATTGCATGATGTCACCCCGGTTTCTGCGGGTGCCGGTGAAAGATGCGAACAGTGCCCGACCGGCCGTCGATCTCGATTTCGTCGCCGTCGGATATTTCGGCCGTCGCGCCCGGAACCGCCACTACGGTCGGGATGCCAAGCATCCGCCCCGTAATCGCCGTGTGGGAAACCATGCTGCCACGCTCGACAACGAGTCCGGATGCATTGAGCATCAGCGGTAGCCATCCTGGATCGGTCTCGCGGGCGACGAGAATCCGCCCAGCGCAGTCAGCAGGCGGGATATCCGGTCGCAAGACAAGTTTCGCGGGTCCACGGGCGATCCCGGCGCTGGATGGAAGACCGGCCAGCTCGGTGCTGGAACCTGCGGCCGCGCTGGTGTTTGCAGCGCTGCGCCGAAGATCGACTATCTCGATCGGCAGCGCCGTGGTCGTGAAAGTGGCCGCAAGCGTGGGTCGCTCGCATGACTGGAGGTAAGCGTCTTTCCGCGTTTGTGCCAGGCGGCGGAGATCGGCGTGGGTAGAGGTGCCGTCGAAGGCTCCCAGCAATTCTTCGATTTCCAGATGGACGTAGTCATCGGGTGAGTCCAGCCATCCCGCAGCGGCCAAGTCCGACCCGAGACGCCCCATGACTTCCCGCGAGAATCCGTAGAGCTGAGTTCGGCAGAACCGGGTGTCCTCGCGGGCTTTTGCGAGGAACCGTCCGGCCCGCACCGCGATGTGGAGGATGGTGCGCTTCCATCTGGACGCGCAGATCCTCTGTAGTTCATCGAATGCACCTCGTGCGGCGGTCGATTCCTGAAGCCGTGTCTGCTGCATGGTCGTTCGCGCCGCGATGAATGGCCGCAAGGACTCGATGAGCATCTCAGGTCGCTGACGCGGCGTCGGTTCCTCGATCTTGAGGTCGTGCATCGCGCGATCGCCAAATTTCCGAAGGTGTGTAAGGGCGTCGGCGGCGAGCCCGCTGCCGTAGGCACCACGTGCGATATCGGCCCATGTTTCACGTGCATCGGCGGTAAGCACTCGCTGCGACAATCCGGGGATCGCGGCCATTCGCTCAGCGAGCGCCACTGTGGAGTGCACCGACTCCAACGTCCGGTTGGGTGCTCCTCCTGGCAACAGCGCTGTGAGGTTGACATCGGTGGCATTCGTCCACCGCTGGACGAGCAAGGTTCCTGCGACATAGCCGGCAAGTGAGAGGTAGCCAGCTAAAATCGGTATGCCCCAATGGGTTTCGCCCTCAGCCCAAACTCGGCGGTAGCTTGCGATGATGTCGTCGGTCGGTAATTGCGAGAGTTCTGTTCCGGCGATGTGCTGGTCGTCCCACCAGGCCAAGAAGCGTCGCAGCTTGCGAGGAAAGCTGACGGCGGCCCATATCAGTCGCGGTGAACGCGCGACCAGACGTGCGAGTGCACGGCGGTCGAGCGCTACGCGGGGGAGAGGCTCCTGTGCCTCTAGTCCCAGTGACCGCTGCCACATCGGCCGAAGGACGCCCCAACCGGGGATCTGGCTGTGCAGTGCATACCACGCGTCGAGGCGGTAGTACGCCCGGCCGTCCAGGTATCCGATCATGCGGCGAAGTTGGTGTTCCCGACTCTGCAGTTGGCTTTCGGGAACTCCGACGATGCGGTAGAAGTCGCGAAAACTCATGCGGTAGAAAATTCGGGCGTGCGAGTACGTCATGGCCGTGGTCACGCCGGGAAAGCTCTCGGTCAGATTGTGATTCGTCCACTCGACCGACGGGCCCGGCTTCTGCTGCGGTACGGCGGGGCGTGCTTGAACCAGGTGGATCGCCGAGTCGGCTGTGACGACACCCTCGATGTCCTGGGGTCCAGACAAGATCCGCTCGGTGTTTATTGCCAACTCCGCGATCTGGTCGATTTCCGCATCGGAAAATACAGGTTGGTCGGCGAGTTCGTCAGGCACCGGGTATTCGGCGACGCCACCGGTGGACGCCCGGCAGAGCATTCTTTCTTTGTGCGCAATACGCCGCTCGATTCCGCCTGCGCGCACGAAGAAGTGGTCGATGTCGGCACGCTCGGCCACGGCGCCTTCTCCGATGCCGTAGACCGCTGCGACCACTGTTTCTCTGGCTCCGGTTGCGGGATCATGGGTGAACGCGACGAACGAGCGCTTACCATCCATCATGTGCTGAATGCCCACACATACGCTGAGGACCCGTGTGTCAATCCCGCGCTGCGCGCGATAAAGCACCGATCTGACGCTGAAAAGCGATGCGGCGCAGGCTAAAACAGTGTCAATAAGCGCGCCGGCGCCAACGTAGAGATAACTGTCTGTGAGCCCCGCGAATGGGTCTTCGACGTCGTCTTCGCCGGGCTGGCCGTCGCTCCCGACTACGCACGCGCGCACCGCGACCTCGCTAGAGCCGAGCGCGGTGTACTTCTCCAGGATCTCCGCTTCTATCTCCGGAGTCAGAGGAACGCGTTCGGCAGCGCTGCGAGCCGCCTCGGCCCAGCCAGCCAATCGCTCGACGCCTGCGCCGACACCCGGAAAGTCGCCAACCTCATCGGAGATGGCTGTCCACGGAGTTTCGATGACGACGCAGAAGAATGGCGGGACCGAAATACCGGCCTCGTGTACCTGTTGCTGGCGCGCGAACTTGTGCCCTACCAGGGTCGCGTCAGCCAGTTCGGCGGGTGCGTCGACGATCTTGATCATCACCACACTCCCGGCAGTATGCGGCGTCGCGTGCCGGCGAATTCGCGATATCTGGGTGACTCGACGAGTACGTCCTCTTCGACTCTGATGCGCCAGAGAATCGCAGCGACGAGTAGAGCCAGCGCCGCGATACTGGCAGGGTCGGCGAAGTAACCGACAAAGCCGATGTTGGCGAGCAACATCCCGGCATAAGCAGGGTGGCGCAGCACCCGATACGGACCGGACGAAATCAGGTCGCCCTCGGAGATCCGTATCACTCGGTGCGAGTACTGGACGCCTAATTCGTGAATCGCCCATGCGCGCAACGTCACGCCTGCAAGGAAAACCCCCGCCAGCACGATGCCGGTCTTCTCGGACACCGCGGGCTCGGAATACGCAGCCGTGAGAGCTGTAGTGACTCGCGCAATCGCGTATGGAACGAGGGTACGACTCTCGGCGGCCGACTGGACTGGTGTGCCGACGGTGATTCGTGCTTCCGAAAGCAACCACATCAGATATGCGGCGACGAAAGCCGCTGCAGCGACGCGCCCGCCGATAAAGTGCGCCGCCAGCGCCATTGTGAGGCCGATAGCGGTGAGCACCAACAGAGTACGAAGAACGTAGGAGGTGATTCGGTCAGTCATTCCCAGCCGCCATCGAATCAGGGCCTAGCCGGCGCGCAATTGCGCATACTCGACTTTGTCGGCGCACCGGCTCGCGATGACGATCGAGCCGACTTTGGTTGCACGATCGCCCAATGCGTGCACGTCGATGTGGAGTTTGCGCGTCTGCTCGGCGGGTGTGGCCTGCCACGACAACGCCAGCGTCGGGTGGCTCAATGGCACTGCAGTGGGCACGTCAGCGGTGATCCCGACGAAGATCATCTTTATCCCCATTGGATGCCTACCCCACCGGTGCAGAACCGCAATGGCGAACTGGCGGGCAGCCTCGACGATGGAGGCGACCGCGCCGGCCCGCGGTGGCAATCCACCGATGGCCGCCTCCTCGCGTATGCGGGCCCAAACGCGTCCGCCCTCGACCGTGAGGGGACCGAGCGCGACATTGCGGGGGTCGGCCCTGTGCACCAGTTCACGCGAGATCGAGCCCTCCCCAAGTACCGGCACAGGAGCAAGCTCCGCGGGCAGCCGGGTGTCGGGTCGCAGCAATCCCCTCGCTATGCTGCGGCCTGATTGGGTGAATTCGATCCTGTTCCCACCGGTTTCGCGGATCGCGCTCACCTCAACCGGGGCGTCGAGCTCACAGAATTTGGTGAAGGTGAGCCGCAGGCTGACATTGTCCGGCTGCAGAATCGCAGCGTGCTCGGCCAGTTCGAGACCGGCCACCACCAACAGCATTCCTGGCACGTGGTCGAGTGGATGGTCGAAGAAGACGGGGTCTTTGGGGTCTACACGGGTGAACCCACGCGAAATACCCCCGCTTGACGCTGAGTCCAGGATGTCAATCGTGCGTCCGGGAATCACCCGAGGCGCACTCGGTGCAAGTACATGCATCGTTGCCTCCTCCGCTCGTTGCTTTCTGCACTGGGAATCCTCACTGGTGTTCGGGTGGAGGGGCCCAGTAGAGGGCTACTGCAATTGCGTCCGTCTGGGCTCGGTACTACTTAGTCTCAACGTTGAGCCCCGCCCGCTCCCTGCGTGATGCGGCAATGCCGCGCGTCGTGACTTCGACTCGAGTGGAGATCAGTAGTCCACCGCCGAAACGGACTCAATTGCAGTAGGGCAGTACTGGGCTGGACGCAGCCCGTGCGGTGGACGATTCGATCACGGAGCCGAATCCACGCCGCGGTGATCCTTCCGCCAGGGCATAGGAGGAGAACGACTATGAGTACGACGCCCGCTCTTCACGCGACCGGCCACAGATTTGCAGGTGACGGCACATTACTGCGCGTCGACTGTGAACGAGGCATCGGCTGGGTTGCCAGCCGCTACGACCTGAACCTCCGCCTCGTCGAACAGGTCAGGGGTTCAGACGAGAAGGTGCACCGTGTAGCGGCCCGGTGGGCCCAGTCGCAGGAGCGATCGTGATGAGTGCCAACTATGCGGCTGCCAACGCATTCCTCGATGCGCTCGCACAGCATCGCAGGCAGCAGGGGCTGCCGGGCGTTTCCATGGCATGGGGATGGTGGGCGCAAGCAACCGGCATGACAAGCCATCTCGATGAACGCGATCGCGCGCGGATGAGCCGGAGCGGGTTCGTCCCGATGTCGTCGGCAACAGGCCTCGCACTTTTCGATGCCGCACTCCGCGGGGCGCGCTCGCTCGTCGTGCCTTCGCAGTTCGACCTCGCGACCATCCGGTCTCATTCGGCAGTCGGCGGCTTGGCGCCGCTCTTCCGTGGTCTGATGGGTGCCGCACGACGGACCGCCCAGTCCGATGCGGCCGTCGAGTCCTCCTCCGATCTCCGACAGCGGCTTGGGGCGATGAGCACGTCCGAACAGGAACGCGAACTGCTTGACGTCGTCCGTTCAAACGCAGCTGCCGTGCTCGGGCACGACTCCTCCGACGCAGTCGGCACCGACCTGGAGTTCATCAAGGAGCTCGGCCTCGATTCACTGGGTGCGGTCGAGCTCTGGAATCGGCTCAAATCGGCGACCGGTTTGAAACTCCCTACTAGCGCCGTCTTCGACCATTCGACACCGAAGGCGTTGGCCCAGTATCTGGCGAGTGCACTTGCCACCGGCGGCGCTCCTGCCGCCGAGCAGGGAGGGAAACGCTCGCATACAGCGCTCAACAACGCGACCTGTGTACTCGCAAGAATTCCCGCCGACGTATGACCCGCCCGCCGCAAAGGTTCCTTCGCGATGCTTCCTACATCGTTTCAGCCGTTGCGATGTGTCCCTCGAAGCCAAGCGACCTCGCCATCACCCGATAACGATTCACCAAGTGTCGGTAGGTGCGATCATCACCGCGAGCCTGAGCTAACAGGGCGCGCAGCCGCAGCAGCCAGATGTCGCGCACTGCCAAACCTTTAGCTGCCGGCAGGTTCGCCAAGCGGTCGATCGCAGTCTGCGCTTCTGCTACGTCGCCCTCGGAGCCACGGGCCAGCAGCGTCTCCACAATAAAGGCGGTGCCGGCAGGGCCGTACGCGAGCTGCCCCGCCTCGAAGAAATCGTTCACCACCGTCCGATACACGGGTATGGCACCATCGAGGTCGCCGCGCCGGGCCCTCTCCAACGCGTCGGCGGCCTCGAGGCCCGGCAATTCGCTTCGGTAGAACCGCCCGTGCAGGCACATGTCGCGGACCTGCGCCAGCAGCTCCATTCCGCGCTGATGGTCCGCTGCGTCTTCCTGTTGCCCCAACGTGATACCCAACACGTACTTGGCAAGGCCTAGCGCGGTATCGTCGCCCGATCGTTCGGCGACCCGCAGCGCCTCGTCGAGCTCGCGCAGCGCGTTGTCGTGAGCGACGAGCACCCCGTTCGTAATCGTCCAACCGTACTTCCAGAAGACGACCAAGGTGTGCGTAGCCAAGTCGCTATTCCGGGCCATCGCAGTGGCGTCGTCGAGGTCCTGACGCCACCCGTTGAGGCCCAGCCAGAATCTGGCAACGCCGCGCCACACCAGCGCGATCGCCAGCGGCGATCCCACGATGAGGTTGCCCTTGGTGGGGTCACCGTCGGCCCAATCGATGACGCTCTGCGACCACCCCAGCACGTCGGCGATCGCCCCGGTGCGGTACTTCATCAGGATCGCCATCAACCCGGCCCCAACAGTGAGGGCCGGATCGCCGATCGACTCGAGCAGCGTCATTTGTTCGGAAGCCAGCCGCGACGCCTCGCGCAAGCGGCCTTGCATCATGTGATCCATCACCATGCCGGTCATTCCTAGGGCCAGTGATGCCTTGTCGCTGGCGGCCGCGCACAACTCCCGCAGCTCCTGGAAGTGGCCGGCGATGTGCGCATCGACGCGCCAGCCGGCGCCGCAGAGCATGGTGCGGGGCCCAATTCGCATCTGGGTCCGGCCCGGGTGGTCAGCGGGCAACGCGTCGGCGATCTGGCGGGCCCGCTCCCAACTGACCCTGGCTGCGGCGATGTCACGGTGCGTGGACCAGGCGCCGGCGCGCATGTGCCAGGTGTAGGCGGCATGCTGGTCACCCGCGGCCTCCAGATGTTCGGCGATGAGCGCGGCATTTTGGTCGGCTGATTCCGGGCTGCACGATTCGATGGCCACGGCCAGCCGCCGATGCAGCTGGGCGCGGTCGGATTTCAGCTGTGATTCGTAGGCCACCGCGCGGATCAGCGGGTGGTGGAAGACGAACTCGGGGCTGGGGGTGAACCGCACCTGATCGATCAGCTCGGCCTTGACCAGCTCATCGAACACTGCATCGATCCCGAGCGCGGTGAGCAGATCCGCGTCGAAGCGTGACCCGATCACCGCTGCGGCGTTCAACGTGCGCTTGGCCCCGCTGTTCATTCGGTCGATGCGCGCCTCGATGGCTGCCTGCACGGTGGCCGGCACAGCGACGTCGGTGATATCCGCGCGACAGAGGTAGCCGCCGCGCTCGCCGGCCAGCACCCCGCGCTGGACCAACTCGCGCACCATCTCCTCGGCGAAAAACGGGTTCCCGGCGGCCCGGTCGGTGATGATCGCCGCCAGGCCGCCGACCGAGGGGTCCGAACCCAGCAGCTCACCGATGAGCGCCGCGGTGTCCGAATCACCCAGCGGGGCAAGCGCTATCGTCTGCGCGCCGTGCGCCCGCGTCAGCGCTCCCTCATACTCGGGGCGGGAGGTGATCAGCACCATTGACGGGGTGCGCGGAATGACCGTGAGGAGGTCGGTGATCATCGACTCGCTGACCGCATCGATCCAGTGCGCATCCTCGATGATGTACAGCGCCGGTTGGGTGCGCGCCAGCGTCGCGGTGTTGATCAGGTCGGTCAGCCGGCGCCGGCGCGCGTCTGGGTCGATCTGGGGCAGCGGCACGTCGGGGTTGGCGATGCCGAGCAGATCATCAAGCAACAGCAGATCCTCGAGGTCGGCGTCTGGAAGTTGGGCCCGCAGCTGAACGCGGGCGGCTTCCCCGTCGAGCTCGGCCGCGCCGGTGCTCGCCCGCAGCAGCCGCGCCACCACCTGGAAGGGGATGTCGCTGGCGTGGGATTCGCAGAAGGCCCAAGACACGTCGACCCCGCGACCGGCCGCCAGCGCCGCGGTCTCGCGCGCCGCCCGGCTCTTGCCGATGCCCGGCGGTCCCACCACATTTATGACACCACCGCGGCCACCGATCGCGCGGCCGACGATGGCGTCGAGGGCCGCCATCTCCCAGCGCCGACCGACCAGGCCCGCCTCGGCGCGCCCGACCAGGCCATGGCGCGGCTTGATCTGCAGCAGACGGCGCGCGCGCACCGGTTCGTCGGCGCCCTTGATGCGCACCCACTCCGGTTCTGCCAGCACGGCGGTGTGTTCGACTAGCCGTGCCGTCGACTCCGACAGCATCACCCCGCCTGGGGGCGCCACCGATTCCATCCGCTGCGCCAACCCGACCGACTCGCCGGTCGCGGCGTACCCCAGCGACCCCGAACCGATCTCACCGGCGATCACCTGACCCGAATTCAGGCCCACCCGCACGCGAAAATTGACGCCATCGCGGCGGCCCACCTCGACCGCCAGGCCGTCCGCCTCCTGCTGGATGGCGAGGGCCGCAAGACATGCGCGAAAAGCATGATCCTCCAGCGCGACCGGGGCGCCGAAGATCGCCATCACCCCGTCACCGGTGTACTCCACGGTCCCGCCGTAGCGGCGTACCACCGCTGCCGAGCGCTCGACCAACTCGGTCATGATCTCGCGCAACCGCTCCATATCCACGGCGGCCGCGATACCCATCGAACGCACCACGTCGGCGAACAGCACCGTCACCTGTTTGTACTCTGCTGTGTCGACCGAAACCGCAGTTGAGGCGCCGCACTCGTCACAGAACTTGGCGTTCTCCCGCAGCCCAGTGCCGCACGACCCGCACGCCACACCCGCCGTCATCCAAGCACCGCCGATCTAGAGGTCTATCATCGCCTCGGCCCAGGCGATGTGTCCTTCGAAGCCAAGCGATTCCGCCATTGTGCGATAGCGACTCACCAACTCCCGGTAGGCAATGTCGTCGCCGCGCGCGAGGGCCAGCAGCGCGCGCAGCCGCAGCAACGTGATTTCGCGCACCGCCGAACCGTCGTCGGGCAGCTTCGCCAACCAGTCGATCGCCCCACGGGCTTCGGCCAGGTCGCCGTCGGCGCCACGCTCCAGCAGCGCCTCCACCAAAATGCCGGTACCGAAGACGCTGAACGTCGGCCGTCCCGCCTGGCGCAGCTCGTCCACGGCGTTGCGCATCACCGCAATGGCAGCATCACGGTCGCCGCGCCTGGCCTTTTCAGGGGCGGCCAACAGCTCGGTGACCGCCACCAGGTAGGGAGCACGCTCGCGTTGAAAGTCGCGGATCTGCACCATGATCTCCAGCCCGCGTTGACGGTCGGCCGGGGCGTCCCGATACAGCAGCGCCGCGCCCAACATGTATTCCGCCAACCTCACTGCGTAATCGTTGCCCGCCCTGTTGGCGGTCTGCACCGCCTCCTCACTTGCGCACAGCGCGGAGTCATCGGCCCGAAGCACCCCGAAACCTATCTCCAGGCCGTAGGTCCAGGCGACGACAAGGGCGAAGGTTGTCGGATCGCTGTTTCGCGCCATCGCGACGGCGTCGAGGAGGTCCTGCCGCCATCCGGGACGGCCCAGCCACCACCGAGCGACGCCGCGCATTGCCAACCCAATCGCCAGCGGGGATCCGATACCAAAGGCGGCACCCTTGGTGGGGTCGCCCTCGGCCAGGTCGATGACGGTCTGCGACCACCGCAAGAGCTCGCCGAATTCACCGCTATCGAACCAGTTGGAGAACGCGACGAACGCCAACCCCATGGTCAAGCTGGGATCGCCGATCGACTGGAGCAGCATCATCTGTTCGGAGGCCAACCGCGACCCCTCACGCGAACGCCCGGCGTAGAGGAACTCGGTCGCCAGCCCGGTCATGCCGATGGCCAATGAGACCTTGTCTCCGGCCGCGGTGCACAACGCGCGCAGCTCCGCGAAGCGGCCCCGGCTTTCTTGGCTGGCTATCTGGTCGGTGGCACACAACATGGTGCGGGGGGCGATCCGCATCGACAACAGGTCGGGTTCGTCGCCGGGCAGCACGTCGGCGATGCGGCGTGCCCGCTCCCAACCGACCCGGGCGCCGCCGACGTCACGGTTGGTTGACCACGCGCCGGCGCGCATGTGCCAGCCATACGCTGCATGCAGTTCGCCTGCGGCCTCCAGGTGTTCGGCGATCAGGGCGGCGTTCTCGTCGGCCGAGCCGGGCGCGCGTTCTTGGATCGCGGCGGCGAGGCGCCGGTGCCATTGGGCGCGACTGGATTTCAGCTGCGATTCGTAGGCCACCGCGCGGATCAGCGGGTGGCGGAAGGCGTATTCGGCGTGCGGTGTGAACCGCACCTGATCGATCAGCTCCGCGTCGAGCAGTTCGTCGAACACCGGATCGATGCCAAGCGCGGCGAGCAGCTGCGGCCCGAAGCGGGCGCCGATCACCGACGCCGCGTGCAGTTTCTGCTTGGCCTGGGTGCCCAGCCGGTCGATGCGCGCGGCGATGGCGGCCTGCACGGTGGCCGGCACGCTCAGCTCGGCAACATCGGCGCGACACACGTAGCCACCACGCTCGCCGGTCAGCACCCCGCGCTGCTCGAACTCGCGCACCATCTCCTCGGCGAAAAACGGGTTCCCGGCGGCCCGCTCGGAGATGGCCGCCGCCAGCTCGCCGACCGAGGGATCTGACCCCAGCAGCTCACCCAGCAGTGCTGCGGTGTCCGAATCGGCCAGTGGCGCAAGCGCTATCGTTTGGGCGCCGGGTATCCGCGTCAGCGCTCCCTCATATTCGGGGCGGGATGTGATCAGCACCATGGTCGGAGTGCGCAGAACGACCGAGAGGAAGTCGGCCAGCCACGACTCGCTGACTACATCGATCCAGTGCGCGTCCTCGACGATGAACAGCGCCGGTTCGGTGCGCGCCAACGTCGCGGTGTTGACCAGCGCGGTCAGCCGACGCCGCCGGGCATCCGGGTCGATTTGCGGTAGCGGCATTTCCGTGTCGGCGATTCCGAGCAGATCATCGAGGAACAGCAAATCTTGGGGATCGGCATCGGGCACAAGAGTCCGCAGCTGCTCGCGGGTGGCTCGCAGCAATTGGGTTGCGACGTTGAACGGGATGTCGCTGGCGTGCGATTCGCAGAAGGCCCAGAACACTTCGACGCCGCGGCCGGCCGCCAGCGCCGCGGTCTCCCGCGCCACCCTGCTCTTGCCGATGCCCGGCGGTCCCACCACGTTCACGACGCCACCGCGGCCGCCGATCGCGCGGTCCACGATGGCGTCGACGGCCGCCATCTCCCAGCGTCGACCGACCAGACTCCCTTCGGCGCGTTCGACCAACCCGTCCCGCGAACCCATCGCGACGAGCTGACGCACCGGCACCGGTTGGTCGGCCCCCTTGATGCGCACCAACTCGGTGTCCTTCAAGACCGCGGCGCTTTCGACCAGCTGAGCGGTGGCCTCACTGAGCATCACGCCACCATGCGGAGCGACAGACTCCATGCGCTGCGCATACCCGACCGTCTCGCCGATCGCAGCGTAACCCGATATGCCCGAACCGATCTCACCGGCAACGACCCGGCCCGAATTCAGGCCGACACGTAGCCGCAGCGAGATGTTGTCACGACGCTGTACCTCCGTGGCGAGATGGCAGGCCTCAGCTTGGATATCCAGCGCAGCCAGGCATGCGCGGATGGCGTGATCCTCCAGCGCCACTGGTGCGCCGAACAACGCCATCAATCCATCACCGGTGAACTTTTCGACCGTGCCGCGGTAGCGCTGCACCACCGCGGCGCCGCGGCCGACCAGCTCGGCCATGATCTCGCGTAACCGCTCCGCGCCCACTGCCGCCGCGATGTCCATCGAGCGCACCACATCGGCGAACAGCACCGTCACCTGTTTGTACTCCGCTGTGTCAGCCGAAGTCGCCGTCGCGGCGCCGCACTCGTCGCAGAACTTGGCGTTCTCCCGCAGGTTGGTTCCGCAAGATCCGCATGCCCCGCGCGCCGTCATTCGCCTTCGATCATCGCTTTGGCGAAATCGATGTGTCCCTCGTAGCCCAGCGATTCCGCCAAATTTCGATAGCGGTCCCGGAAATGTGCGTAAGCCGCGGCATCGCCGCGAGCCTGTGCCACGAGAGCGCGTACTCGCAGCAGCCAGGCGTCTCGCATCGCCACGCCGTCGTCGGCCGGCGCCGCCGCCAACCGCTCGATCGCGGCCTCGGCTTCGGCGATGTCATTCTCGGTCCCGCGTTCGAGCAGCGTCTCCACCAGAACACCCGTCGCAGGAATACCCCACGACAGCAGCTGTCCCTCGCGAACCAGGTCGTCGACGGCTGCGCGCATGAGCGGTATCGCCCCATCGCGATCTCCACGCCGGGCCCTCTCACGTGCCACGTACGCGTTGATGAGCCGTAACTCGCTCAGGTTGTGTCCGCGGCGCAGAATCACGTCGCTGGCATCCTCCAGGAGCTTCTGTCCGCGGTCACGGTCCGCATCCGTGTGGCGGTGCACCAGCGCGAGGCCCGGTATCGCCCGTCCGAAAACCAACGACGCCATATCGTCACCGGATCGTTCGACAATCGGAAGGACATCCTCGATTTCGCGCAATGCCGGATCATGGGCAGCCAGGGCGCCCAACGGTATTCCCGGGAAGTAGACATAGGCGACGACCATGGCGTAGGACAACGGGTCGGCGCTGCGGGCCATGGCCACGCCGCGGCGCAGGTCGTCTGGCCACCCGGGACGACCCAGGCAATACCGGGCGAGAGCCCGCGTCGTAAAGGCGAGCGCTAGCGGAGACCCGAAGATGAAGTTTCCCTTCGACGGGTCACCCTCGGCCAGGTCGATAGTTCTTTGTGACCACCGCAGCGTGTCAGACCACTCGCCGCTGTGAGCCTTGGCATAGATCACCGGGAAGGACAGCCCCACCGTCAACGTCGGATCGTCGATCGACTCGATGAGGGCCCAGGCTTCCGATGCCAGCCGCGACGCCTCGCGGATCCGGCCTCGGAACCCGTGATCGATCACTAGGCCGGCCATGGCGATGGCCAGCGACGCCGTGTCTCCGGCGGCCGTGCACAACTCGCGCAATTCTTCAAAGCGATCGCCCGCCACGTTCATCTGGACTCGCCAGGCGATTCCGCACAACATGGTCCGAGGTGCGATGCGCATCGCTGTCCGATTGGGGTCTTCGGCGGGCACTGCGTCGGCGATCGCTTCGGCGCGCTCCCAACTTTGTCGCGTCGCGGCGATGTCGCGGTAGGTCGCCCACGTGGCTGCGCGCATATGCCACCGATACGCGGCGACCAGATCACCGGCGGTCTCCAGGTGTTCGGCAATCAAGGCTGCATTTTCGTCGGCCGCTGCCGGGTCACGTGATTCGATTGCAGCCGCCACGCGGCGATGCAGTGCGGCGCGATCCGCTCTCAGCTGCGATTCGTAAGCCACCGCGCGGATCAGCGGATGGTGGAAGGCGTATTCGGTGCTGGGGGTGAACCGCACCCGATCGATGAGCTCGGCGCTCAGCAGCTCATCGAACCCGGCGTCGATGCCGAGTGCGGCGAGCAGGTCGGCCCCGAAGCGGGCTCCGATCACCGCCGCCGCGTTCAACGTCTTCTTGGCCGGGTTGGTCAACCGGTCGATGCGCGCCTCGATGGCGGCCTGCACGGTGGCAGGCACGCTCACCTCAGCGACATCCACCCGACAGACATAGTTACCGTGCTCACCGTCCAAAACCCCGCGCTGCTCGAACTCGCGCACCATCTCCTCGGCGAAAAACGGGTTCCCGGCGGCCCGGCCGACGATGACCGCCGCCAGGTCGCCCACCGAGGGATCATCACCCACAAACTCACGGATCAGCGCCATTGTGTCCGAATCATCCAGTCGGGCAAGCGCTATCGTCTGAGCGCTATGCACCCGTGTCAGCGCTCCCGCATACTCGGGACGTGAGGTGATCAGCACCATCACCGGGGTGCGCGGAATGACGGTGATGAGGTCGGCCAGCATCGACTCGCTGACCGCATCGATCCAGTGCGCGTCCTCGATGATGAACAGCGCCGGGTCGGTGCGTGCCAACGTCGCGGTGTTGATCAGCGCGGTCAACCGGCGCCGCCGCGCGTCCGGATCGATCTGGGGCAGTGAGACTTCGGGGTCGGCGATACCGAGCAGATCATCGAGCAGCAGCAGATCCTGCGGGTCGGCGTCAGGAACTTGTTCTCGGGCCTGCGCGCGGGCGGCGTCGCCGTCGAGGTCAGCCACGCCGCTGCCGGCCCGCAGCAGCCGCGTCACCACCGCGAAGGGGACGTCACTGGCGTGGGATTCGCAGAAGGTCCAAAACACCTCGACCCCGCGAGCGGCCGCGGCCGCGGCGGCTTCCCTGGCCACCCGGCTCTTGCCGATGCCCGGCGGTCCCACCACATTCACCACACCGCCGCGACCACCGATCGCGCGGTCCACAATCGCGTCCAGGGCCGCCATCTCCCAGCGGCGACCGATCAGGCTCGCCTCGGCGCGCCCGACCACTGGATGCCGCGGGCTGATTGCCAGCAACCGACGTGCGCACACCGGCTCGTCGGCGCCCTTGATGCGCACCCACTGCGGCTCCGCCAGCGTCACCAGGTCCTCGACGAGCCGCGCGGTCGAATCCGACAGCATCACCTCACCCGGCGGCGCCGCCGACTCCATCCGCTGCGCCATCCCCACGTGCTCACCCATGGCCCGGTAGCCCAGTGATCCCGACCCGATCTCCCCGGCGATCACCCGACCGGAATTCAGGCCGACGCGCACCTGCAGATCCACACCATCGCGGCGGGCCACCTCAGCAGCCAGCCCGTTGGCCTCGTCCTGGATGGCGAGCGCGGCGAGGCACCCCCGGAAAGCGTGGTCTTCCAACGCAACCGGGGCGCCGAAAAGCGCCATCACCCCGTCGCCGTTGTACTCAGCGGTCCCGCCATAGCGTGCGATCACCGCCGCTGACCGCTCCATGAGCTCGGTCATGATGTCGCGCAACCGCTCGATGTCGACAACGGCAGCGATGTCCATCGAGTGCACCACATCGGCGAACAACACCGTCACCTGGCGGTACATCGCGGGATCGACCGCTGCAAGCAACTGTGATCCACATACATCGCAGAATCGAGCGCCTCCGCGTGGCGCAGCCCCGCACGACCGGCACACGGCTACTGCCGATGTCACGGCGCACGCCAATGGACTGAAGGGACCATATTGACGCGCACGATACTACGGCGAGTCGCAACGAAGCCTTGAACAGCAACGCCCGCTAGTAGTCTCACCTCGCGTGACCAACACGGGACCCCTCGCAGGGGTGAGAGTGATCGAGCTCGGCGGTATCGGCCCAGGCCCGCATGCAGCGATGATGCTGGCCGACCTGGGCGCCGACGTCGTGCGCGTGCGTCGACCCGGCGGTCTGACGATGCCCGCCGAGGACGTCGACCTGCTGCACCGCGGCAAGCGCGTCGTCGACCTGGACGTCAAGAACCAGCCGCAGTTGCTGCTGGATCTGGCCGCCAAGGCTGACGTGCTGCTGGACTGCTTCCGGCCGGGCACCTGCGAGCGGCTCGGCGTCGGGCCCGAGGACTGCGCCGCGGTCAACCCGCGGCTGATCTTCGCCCGCATCACCGGCTGGGGCCAGGACGGACCGCTGGCGATGACCGCGGGCCACGACATCAACTACCTGTCGCAGACGGGTGCGCTGTCCGCGATCGGATACCGGGACCGGCCGCCGGTCGCCCCGCTGAACCTGGTCGCCGACTTCGGCGGCGGCTCGATGTTCGTGCTCGTCGGCATCATCGCCGCACTGTACGAACGGGAGCGCTCCGGCAAGGGACAGGTGATCGACGCCGCGATGGTCGACGGCGTCAGCATCCTGTCGCAGATGATGTGGACGATGAAGGCGACCGGCAGCCTGCGCGACGAGCGCGAGTCGTTCCTGCTCGACGGCGGAGCACCGTTCTATCGCACCTATCAGACGTCCGACGGCAAGTACATGGCCGTCGGCGCGATCGAGCCGCAGTTCTTCGCGCAATTGCTGACCGGCCTCGGGCTGTCGCCTGACGATGTGCCGGGTCAGCTGGAAATCGCCGCCTATCCGGAAATGCTCAAGATCTTCACAGAACGGTTCGCGAGCAAGACGCGCGACGAGTGGACCGAGATCTTCGCGGGCACCGACGCATGCGTGACACCGGTGCTGACGTGGACCGAGGCCGCCGAAAACGAGCACCTCAAAGCGCGTTCCACCGTGATTGCCAACGACGGCGTCGAACAAGCGGCGCCCGCGCCGCGATTCTCCAGGACGCCTGCGGGCCCCGCCGGGACGCCACCGAAGGGCACCACCGCAATCGATGACATCGGGTGGTAACCCGTGCATTGGCCGACCCCCGGAGCGGCAAGAGGATTAAATTTGCCAATGTGGCCGTTCGAGCATCGCGCGAAGTCGTCGTAGACGCCCCTCCCGAGGCGATCCTCGACGTGCTCGCCGACATCGACTCGGTGCCGTCCTGGTCCTCACTGCACAAGAGCGCCGAGGTTCTCGACCGCCACCCCGACGGTCGGCCGCATCACGTGAAAGCCACGCTGAAGATCATGGGAATCACCGACAAGGAGATCGTCGAATACCACTGGGGCGACCGGTGGATGGTGTGGGACTCTTCGGAGACCGCCGCCCAGCGCGGACTGCACGTTGAGTACAACTTGACGCCCGAGGGTGAGGACAGGACTCGGGTGCGCTTCGACATCATCGTCGAACTCGCCGCGCCGGTACCCGCGTTCCTGATCAAGCGGGCCAAGAAGATGGTGCTCGACGTGGCGACTGAAAAGCTGCGGGAGCGCGTCATGGCAAGTGGATTGCCCTAGGTCGGTGTCGTGGCCGTCCGAACGTCACGGGAAATCGTGATCGAGGCATCGCCGGAAGCCATCATGGATGCGCTCGCCGACGTCGAAGCACTGCCGTCGTACTCTCCGGCCTACAAGCGGGCCGAGGTGGTGGATCGGTATGAGGACGGTCGCCCGCACCACGTGCGTATCGCGGTCAAAGTGCTCGGCCAGCTGGACGAAGAGATTCTTGAATACCGTTGGGGGCCTGACTGGTTGGTCTGGGATGCCGCCCCCACATCTCAGCAGAACTCCCAACACGTCGAGTACACATTGCGGGCCGACCATACCCGCGAGTCAACTGTGGTCAACGTGAACATCACCGTGGAACCCAACTCACTCATCCCCGACTTTCTGATTAGGAAGGCGGGCAAGGCGATGATCGATGCGGCAACCCGGGGCCTGCGTCAGCGAGTGCTGCACGGCAAGCATTGAGATCTCTGCGATTCGATCGCCCTACGTAGGAATTGTTGCGTGCAACGGCCGGTTGGTCGAAGTATGCCGACCGGAATAGTGCTCGCTGAACGCTCCGACGCTGCGAATGTGGTCGACGATTTCGTCGACCAAGCGCGTCGCGCTTCTGAGATCGGGGTCCGCCAGGTGTGGCTGGCCCAGCGGTTCGACCACGACGCCCTTGCCCTCGCCGGCCTCGTCGGCGCGGCGGTCCCGGGCTTGGGCGTTGGAACCTTCGTGGTGCCGATCAATCCGCGGCATCCGCTTCTCGTGGCGTCTCTGGCGCAGACGGCGCAGGCCGCAGCGCACGGCAACTTCAGTCTCGGCCTCGGGCTGGGTGCCCACGAACCGGAGCGCCAGGCGTTCGGCACGGCGTGGCCGAACACCATCGGGCGGCTGCGTGAGCACCTGACCGTGTTGCGGTCGGTGTTCGACGAGGGGACCGTCGACTTCCACGGCGACGAGTTGACGGCGAGCCCCGCATGGCCTGTCGCGGTTCCCGGCGGCACGCCCATCCCGATCTATGTGGCGGCGATGGGCCCAAAGGCGTTGCGCGTCACCGGTGAATTGGCCGACGGCACACTGCCCTACCTCGCGGGGCCGCGGACAGTCGCGGACTTCATCGAACCGACGATCGCGAAGGCGGCGGCCGATGCGGGCAGGCCGAGTCCGCGCATCATCGCCGCGGTCCCCGTGCTGGTGACCGACGACGTCGGGGCCGGGCAAAACTTCGCGGCCGAGCAGTTGAGCTTCTACGAGACCATCCCGTCATACCAAAAGGTCATCGCGCGAGAAGGTGTGCAGAGCGCCGCCGAGCTCGCGGCCGTCGGGCCCGCGCAGTCGGTGGTGCGCAAGCTGAAGAGCTACCTCGACGCGGGCGCGACGGACATCGTGCTCAGCCCACTGGACCGCTCTGACAACGCCGACCGCGAGTCGCTGTGGGCGGTCGCGGCCTCGCTGTAGCAACACGGGCGACCGCCGTCGCAGCGCGCCGAGTGTTGATCGCGTTTGTGAATCTGACGACGAAAAACAACGGAAAGCGTCGTCAGATTCACAAATGAACCCATTCGGCGAGCGAGTGGGCTAGCGGCGTAGTACGGCCAGCCGTCGAATGGCCTCGTCCATGGTGTCGTCGCGCTTGCAGAACGCGAAGCGCACCAGGTGATTCCACGCGCCTGCATGCTCTGCGCCGGGGTCGCAGAACGCCGACATCGGAATCGCGGCCACTCCCGCCTTCTCCGGCAGCTCCGCGCAGAACGCCGTGCTGTCGTCATAGCCCAGCGGTCGGGGGTCGGCGCACAGGAAGTACGTGCCGAAGCTGTCGTGCACCTCGAAGCCGAGGTCGTCGAGCGCGTTGCCCAGCCTGTCGCGCTTGGCCTGCAGCGACTCCCGCAGCGCGGCCACCCACGCCTCTTCGGTGTTGAGTGCCTGGGCCACCGCGGGCTGAAAGGGCGCACCGGCCACATAGCTCAGATATTGCTTGGCCGCCCGCACGCCCGCGATGAGATCGGCCGCGCCGCAAGCCCATCCGATCTTCCAGCCGGTGCAGTTGAACATCTTGGCCGCACTCGAGATGGTGATCGTCCGGCCGGCCATCCCCGGATAGTTGGCCAGCGGGAGGTGGCGAAGGCCGTCGAACACCAGATGCTCGTAGACCTCGTCGGTGATCACCAGAAGGTCCGCGTCCACCGCCAGCTCGGCGATCGCGGCGAGCTCGGCGTCCGACGCCACCATCCCGGTGGGGTTGTGCGGCGAGTTGACGATCAACGCCTTGGTGCGCGGGGTGATCGCGCGCCGCAACCCTTCGACGTCGATCGCGAAGCCACGGCCGTCGGCCACCATCGGCACGGCTCGGCGCTCACAGCCCGCCATCGCGATGACGGGGGAGTAGGAGTCGTAGAACGGCTCGATCAGCAGCACCTCCGAGCCCGGCTCGACGAGGCCGAGGATCGATGAGGCGATGGCCTCGGTGGCGCCGACAGTGACCAGCACCTCGGAGTCCGGGTCGTACTCGGTGCCGAAGTGCCGTTTGCGCTGCGCGGCGATGGCCTCACGGAGCGGTGCGATGCCTAGCCCCGGCGGGTACTGGTTGACGCCCTCTGCAATCGCGTTCTCGGCGGTCTTGAGCATCGCGGGCGGGCCGTCCTCGTCGGGGAAGCCCTGCCCCAAGTTCACCGCACCGATGCGGGCCGCCAGCGCCGACATCTCGGCGAAGATCGTCACCGCATAGGGCTGCAGTCGCTTCACCGTCATGGTTTTCGAGACTATCCGCAGATGGATAGCGTCCTGCAGGGCAGGATGGTCCCGTGAGTCCCGACGGGTCTGCCAGAATTCGGCGGCTGCTCAACTACCTCGAGCAGTCCATCGAAAAGGACACTCAATTCGCGGTTTTCGAGCCGAATGACGAACGGCTGTGGGTTTGGGTGCGACGTTCCGTTGAGGACTTCCTGTACACGGCATGGAGCAACGGTTTGCTGGAGGGACGCGCAGCCAACGAGGCTTACTTCGTCCGCTGCGACCGCACCACGATGACGCAGGACGACCTGGACAACGGACGCGTCGTTTGTCTGGTCGGTGTCGCTCCCGTCATGCCGGCCGAATTCGAGACCTTTCGCATTTCGCAGTGGACTGCGGACGCGAAGAGACGGTGACGAACCTCCCAACCAACAGGTTGGGAGGCACTGTTAGGCTGGCGCACAGAGGACAACCGCCCATGTGGGCAGGTCTCCCAAATAACCCCATCTGAACAGGAACATCTTCATGTCTGAAGAAGCCTTCATCTACGAGGCCATTCGCACGCCTCGCGGCAAGAACAAGAACGGCGCACTCAACGAGGTCAAGCCGGTCAACCTGGTTGTCGGGCTGGTCGACGAGCTGCGCAGCCGGTTCCCCGATCTGGACGAGAATCTGATCAGCGACCTCATCCTCGGCGTCGTATCGCCCGTCGGCGACCAGGGCGGCGACATCGCCCGGACCGCCGCACTGGTGGCGAAGCTCCCCGAGACCACCGGCGGCTTCCAGCTCAACCGGTTCTGCGCATCCGGCCTCGAAGCCGTGAACACCGCCGCGCAGAAGGTGCGCTCCGGCTGGGACGACCTGGTTCTGGCCGGCGGTGTCGAGTCGATGAGCCGCGTGCCGATGGGTTCCGACGGCGGCGCATGGGCCACCGACCCCGAGACCAACTACACGATCGGCTTCGTCCCGCAGGGCATCGGCGCCGACCTGATCGCCACCATCGAGGGCTTCTCGCGCGAGGACGTCGACCGCTACGCGCTGCGCTCGCAGGAGAAGGCGGCCGCCGCATGGTCGGGCGGCTACTTCGCCAAGTCCGTCGTTCCGGTCCGCGACCAGAACGGCCTCGTCATCCTCGACCACGACGAGCACATGCGCCCCGACACCGATATGGCGGGCCTCGCGAAGCTGAAGACCGCGTTCGACGGCATCGGCGAGATGGGCGGCTTCGACGACGTCGCGCTGCAGAAGTATCACTGGGTCGAGAAGATCAACCACGTCCACACCGGCGGCAACAGCTCCGGCATCGTCGACGGCGCCGCGCTGGTGCTCGTCGGCAGTGAGAAGGCGGGCAAGTCGCAGAACTTGACGCCGCGGGCACGGATCGTCGCAACGGCCACCAGCGGCGCCGACCCGGTCATCATGCTCACCGGCCCGACGCCAGCGACCAAGAAGGTGCTCGACCGCGCCGGCTTGACGGTGGACGACATCGACCTGTTCGAGCTGAACGAGGCGTTCGCATCCGTCGTGTTGAAGTTCCAGAAGGACCTGAACATCCCCGACGAGAAGCTCAACGTCAACGGTGGTGCCATCGCGATGGGCCACCCGCTGGGCGCCACCGGCGCCATGATCACCGGCACCATGGTCGACGAGCTCGAGCGCCGCAACGCGCGCCGCGCGCTGGTCACCCTGTGCATCGGCGGCGGCATGGGTGTCGCGACCATCATCGAGAGGGTGTAAGACCATGGCAGAGAACACGATCAAGTGGGACAAGGATGCCGACGGCATCGTCACCCTGACGCTGGACGACCCGACCGGGTCGGCCAACGTGATGAACGAGCACTACACCGAGTCCATGCACAACGCCGTCGAACGCCTTGTCGCCGAGAAGGATTCGATCACCGGCGTCGTCATCACCAGTGCGAAGAAGACGTTCTTCGCCGGTGGTGACCTGACGGCCATGGTCAAGGCCCAGCCCGAGGATGCGGGAGAGTTCTTCAGCACTGTCGAGGGGATCAAGGCCGATCTGCGCGCCCTCGAAACTCTTGGCAAGCCGGTCGTCGCCGCCATCAACGGCGCTGCGCTGGGTGGCGGTCTGGAGATTGCGCTCGCGTGCCACCACCGGATCATCGCCGACGTGTCGGGCGCCGTCGTCGGCTTCCCCGAGGTGACGCTGGGCCTGCTGCCCGGTGGCGGCGGCGTCACGCGCACGTGCGGATGTTCGGCATCCAGAACGCCTTCATGAACATCCTGAGCCAAGGCACTCGCTTCAAGCCCGCCCAGGCCAAGGAGAACGGCCTTGTCGACGAGGTGCTCCCGACCGTCGAGGAACTGGTGCCCGCCGCCAAGGCGTGGATCAAGGCCAACCCCGACAGCCACACCCAGCCGTGGGACGTCAAGGGCTACAAGATGCCCGGCGGAACGCCGTCCAGCCCCGCGCTGGCCGGCATCCTGCCGTCGTTCCCGGCCCTGCTGAAGAAGCAGCTCAAGGGTGCGCCGATGCCCGCGCCGCGGGCCATCCTGGACGCCGCGGTCGAGGGCGCGCAGGTCGACTTCGACACCGCCAGCCGCATCGAGAGCCGTTACTTCACGCACCTGGTCACCGGCCAGGTCGCGAAGAACATGATCCAGGCGTTCTTCTTCGACCTGCAGCACATCACCGGCGGTGGCTCGCGGCCCGAGGGCATCGGCAAGACGCCGATCACCAAGATCGGTGTGCTCGGCGCGGGCATGATGGGCGCGGGCATCGCCTACGTCTCGGCCAAGGCCGGTTTCGACGTCGTGCTCAAGGACGTCGACATCGAGGCCGCGAAGAAGGGCAAGGGCTACTCCGAGAAACTGGAAGCCAAGGCGCTCGAGCGGGGCAAGACCACCGAGGAGAAGTCCAAGGCGCTGCTCGCCCGGATCACCCCGACTGCCGACCCCGCCGACCTCAAGGGTGTCGACTTCGTCGTCGAGGCGGTGTTCGAGAACCAGGAACTCAAGCACAAGGTGTTCCAGGAGATCGAGGACATCGTCGAGCCCAATGCGCTGCTCGGCTCGAACACCTCCACGCTGCCGATCACCGGTCTGGCGACCGGCGTGAAGCGCCAGGAGGACTTCATCGGGATCCACTTCTTCTCGCCTGTCGACAAGATGCCGCTGGTGGAGATCATCAAGGGCGAGAAGACCTCTGACGAGGCGCTGGCCCGGGTGTTCGACTACACGCTGGCGATCGGCAAGACCCCGATCGTGGTGAACGACAGCCGCGGCTTCTTCACCTCGCGAGTGATCGGCACGTTCGTCAACGAGGCGCTGGCGATGCTCGGCGAGGGTGTCGAGCCCGCGTCCATCGAGCACGCCGGTAGCCAAGCCGGATACCCGGCGCCGCCGCTGCAGCTGTCCGACGAGCTCAACCTCGAGCTGATGCACAAGATCGCCGCCGCCACCCGCAAGGGTGTCGAGGACACGGGTGCCACCTACGAACCGCATCCGGCGGAGGCGGTCGTCGAGAAGATGATCGAGCTCGGTCGGCCAAGCCGCTTGAAGGGCGCCGGCTTCTACGAATACGTCGACGGCAAGCGCACCGGTCTGTGGCCGGGCCTGCGGGAGGCGTTCAAGTCCGGCGCGTCGGAGCCGCCGCTGCAGGACATGATCGACCGGATGCTGTTCGCCGAGGCGCTGGAGACCCAGAAGTGCCTCGACGAGGGTGTGCTGACGTCGACCGCCGACGCCAACATCGGCTCGATCATGGGCATCGGCTTCCCGCCGTACACCGGTGGCAGCGCGCAGTTCATCGTCGGCTATCAAGGTGCGGGCGGCACGGGCAAGGAAGCCTTCGTCGCGCGTGCCAAGGAACTGGCCGCCCGCTACGGCGACCGCTTCAACCCGCCGGCGTCGCTGACCAAATAGCCCGCCCGGTAAACGCAAGGCCCCCGAAAGCACCGACTTTCGGGGGCTTTCGCGTTCGTGCGTGCGCGCTCATAGGATTTGAGCTGCACTGCGACAAGGAGACCCGCCATGGCCGATGTGAAGCTCATACCGCTCGAGGTGCTGCTCGGCAACCCGGAACGCGCGTCGGTACAGATCTCGCCGGACGGTAAGCGGCTGTCGTACCTGGCGCCACTCGACGGGGTGCTCAACGTGTTCGTCGGGGACGCGGGAGCGGGGAATGAGCGGCCGGTTACCCACGACACGGGCCGTGGGATCGAGGGCTATACGTGGGCGCATGACAACCGCCACCTGATGTACGTGCGCGACAAGGATGGCAGCGAAAACTACCGCCTGTACGACGTCGACCTCCAGACAGGTGTTGAGCGGGACCTCACTCCACTCGACGGTGTGCAATGCCGACTCATCGCGCACCGCAAGCGGTTCCCCAACGAAGTTCTGCTCGGGTTGAACAAGGACAACCCACAACTGCACGACGTGTATCACCTCGACCTGACGACTGGTGCGTTGGAGAAGGTCGTGGAGAATCCAGGATTTCTCGGTTGGGTGGTCGACGACGATCTGAAGGTGCGCGGCGCGGTGACTCCCACCGAGGACGGCGGCATGCTGCTGCTGGTGCGCGATGACGAGACATCCGACTGGCGCCCACTGGTCGAGGTTCCGCCTGAGGATGCGGAAACGACTGGCCCGATTGGCTTCACAAAAGACGGCACGGGAATGTACCTGCAGACCTCAATCGACTCGAACACCGGCCGGCTGGTGAAGATGGACATCGCGAGCGGTGCCGTCGAGGTGATCGCCGAGGACCCGAACTACGACATCACCGGCGTGATCATGGACCCCGACAGCCGCGAGATCGACGGGGTGATCGTGTATGGCGATCGGGTGGAGTACCGCATATTCGACGACTCGATGCGCGGCGATGTCGAAGCGCTGCAGCGGCTCAACGACGGCGATTTAGGGATCACGGACCGCGATCACGACGACACGACCTGGCTGGTCGCATTCGACAGCGACTCGGGGCCTGTCAAGTACTACACGTGGAACCGCGCTTCTAAGAGCGCGACGTTTCTGTTCGATCACCGGCCCGAACTCAACGACCACCCACTCGTGTCGATGGAGCCGTTCGCCTTCACCGCGCGCGACGGGCTGACTGTTCACGGCTACCTCACCTTTCCTTTGGAGGTCGAGCGCATCGATCTGCCCGCGGTTCTGGTGGTGCACGGCGGTCCGTGGACCCGCGATGGGTGGGGACTGGATACCGAGGCGCAGTGGCTCGCCAACCGTGGTTATCTCTGCGTGCATGTGAACTTCCGGGGCTCGAGCGGGTACGGCAAGGAGTTCCTCAACGCCGGTGATCGCGAGTGGGCTGCCAAGATGCACGACGACCTGCTTGACGCCGTCGATCACCTTGTCGCGCAGGGCATTGTCGATCGCGAGCGGGTGGCGATCTATGGCGGTTCGTACGGCGGCTACGCGGCCCTAGTCGGTGCGACATTCACCCCCGACGTGTTCAAGTGCGCGATCTCGATGGTCGGCCCGTCCAATCTCAACACGCTCATGGAGTCGTTTCCCGAGTACTGGAAGCCGATGCTGGTGACGTGGCACAAGCGCGTCGGTCAAGACAAAGACTTTCTGTGGTCACGCTCGCCGCTGTCGAAGGTCGACGCCATCAAGATCCCCATCCTCATCGCCCAGGGCGAGAACGACCCGCGCGTGAAGCGCGCGGAGTCGGAGCAGATCGTCGCGGCCATGATAGAGCGTGGGATCGACCACGAGTACGTGATGTACGAGAACGAGGGGCACGGCCTTACCAAGCCGGAGAACCGCCTCGACTTCTACCACCGGGCAGACCGGTTCCTCGCCAAACACCTTGGCGGCCGGGCGCAGTGAACCGGCCTCCTAGGTGCGGGACGCGATGGCCGGATAGTCGGGCAGCGGCATCGAGTCGTACAGCCTGATGCCTTTGCGGTTGAGCCGGGCCAGGGTCTGGGTCACACCGAGCGGGAGCACCGACACCGCACGCGCGACGCCGATGAGTGCCCGCACGCCCCAGCGGCTACCCGGCACGAGGGTCTTGGCGTTGACCCTCGCGAGGGACCGGCTGCCGAGCACCGACGGCATCATCGTGGTTTCGTAGCCCGCAAAAGCCGTGGCGTAATCGCCGCCCGCAGTGGCGATTTCACCGGCCAGCACGTAGGCGCCGTAGACGGCGAGGCTGGTGCTGCCCCCGACGGCGGGGCCGGGGCAGTAGCCGGCGTCGCCGACAAGCGTCACGCGACCCCGTGACCAACTGGTCAGCTCCAGTTGGGTGATGGCGTCGAAGTAGAAGGCCTGCGTGTCCTCGACCTCTGCCAGCCAGCCGTCGACCTGTGCGGACATCCCGCTGAACGCGGCGCGCAGCTGGGTCTGCTGGCGCGCAGCGTCGCGGTGGTCGTAGTCCAACGGCTGCGTCGGCCGGAAGAGGAACACCGCCCGTGCATCGTCGAGGTGGTCGGCGGTGTAGATCATCGCGACTCGGTCGGGTTCGAAGTACCCGTCCATCTCGCCATCGCGAGCAAGCGATTTCGGCACCGAAACCACCGAGAGGTATCCGCCGAGGAAGCGTTCCGGCACGTCGTCGCCGAACACGATCCTGCGTACTCCGGAATGCAGCCCGTCGGCGCCGACGATGAGGTCGAACCGGCGCGGCGCGCCATGTTCGAACGAGACTCCGCCGTCGTCGTCGATGCCCGTGATCTGATCGCCGAACACGTACTCGACGCCGTCACGGCTGGCGTCGTAGTAGATCTCGCTGAGATCGTCGCGCATGATCTCGACGTGCCGGTCGGACACCGCGCCGATGAGCTTGAGGTAGTCGATACACGCGGGCTTGGCCGCCCATGGCCGGTGCACCCTCAGCACCGTGGTGCCGGTGGCGTGCTCCTCGATGCGCGGCAGCACGCCCATCCGTTCCGAGATCTCCATCGCCGGACGGAACAGGTCGACCGCGTGGCCTCCGGTCTTGCGCAGCGCGGGTGCGCGTTCGACCACCGTGACGTCGAAGCCGCGGCGAGTCAGCCAGTAGGCCAGCACGGGACCCGCGACGCTTGCGCCGGATATCAGGATCCGCATGCCCGCTCCTCCTGGCGATTTCGGCGTGATTTCTATCGCTGACCGACACTTTTCACGCCGAAATCGCTCTGCGCAACGGCGGTCGCGACGGGCTTGGCTATCGTCGAGGCGTGACCGAACCCTTTACCGAAAGGTTCGCGGCAGCACTGGCGGGCTACGGCGACGGCCAGTGCATCGAGTACGACGGCAGGTGGTATTCCGGCAACGAGGTGACCGACTATGCCGACGCCATCGCGTCGGTGCTCCGCGACGCGGCGGTCGCCGACGATGCACCGGTCGGGCTGGTGGTTCGCAACCGCCTTCCGCATGCGGCGGCCATCATGGGCTTCATCGCCGCCGGTCGTGCCGTCTCGATGATCTACTCGTTCCAGTCGCCGGAGTCGATCGGCCGCGACATCGAGACGCTTGGCCTTTCGGCGATCGTGGCCGACGAGGAGGACTGGACCGACGAGGTCGTCGCGGCGGCCAAGCGGGCGGGCAGCGCAGGTGTCGCCCTCTCGATGCGGGCCCCCGCTGTCGCCGCCGTCCCCGGCCTCGAGCGTCGCGACGAAGGCCGCAGTCATGCCAAGGCGGAACCTGGTGTGGCACTGCAGATCCTGACCAGCGGCACCACCGGCCCGCCGAAGCGGCAGGCGATCAGGACGCGGGTGCTGGAGCGGACGGTCTTCAGCGTCACCAGCGGTGAGGCCGCACCGCCAGGTGCCCCGCCCGAGTTCTCGTACTGGCAGTTCGGCGGTATCGGTGTCTGCCAGCTGATCGCAGGCGCCTACAACGGGAGACGGATCGTCATCCTCGAGCGGTTCTCCGTCGAGGGCTGGGTGAACGCGGTGAAGACGCACGGCATCAAGCGGTCAGGAGTGCAACCCGCCGTGATCCGCATGCTGCTCGATGCAGGCGTGCCCAAGGAGGACCTGGCCTCGCTGGACTTCCTGATCAGCGCGTCGGGCCCGCTGGATCCGGAGACCCGAGACGAGTTCGAGGCCCACTACGGCATTCCGGTCAAATTGGCTTACGGCGCAACCGAGTTCGCCGGGTCGCTGTGCGCGTGGACACCCGAGATGGACCGCGAGTTCGGCACCTCCAAACGCCACAGCGTCGGCAGGGCGCTGCCCGATACCGGACTGCGCATCGTCGATCCCGACAGCGGGGCAGAGTTGCCCGTCGGCGAGCGCGGGCTGCTCGAGGCGAAGATCACCGCGATCAGCGATGACTGGATCCGCACCACCGACATCGCCTCGATCGACGAGGACGGGTTCGTCACGCTGCACGGAAGGGCCGACGGGGCCATCAACCGCGGCGGGTTCAAGGTGTTGCCGGAAACCGTTCGCAGAGTGCTGATTTCGCATCCGGCCGTGCGCGACGCGTGCGTGGTGGGCGTGCCCGACGCACGACTGGGGCAGGTGCCGTTCGCCGCCATCGAAGCCGCGCCCGGCGAGCCGGTGCCGTCGGCGGACGAGCTGAAGGACCTGGTCCGTCTGTCGCTGCCGGTGTACAACGTGCCCGTCGCCTTCGCCGTCGTCGACGAACTCCCACGCAATCCGGCGCTGAAGGTGAGCCTGCCCGCCGTCGCCGCGCTCTACGAGGCGCGCTGAAACAGGTAGTAGCGACCCGGATCTTTGCCGTTGTGGTCCATGGCCGGTTCACTGCCCGACGACAGCAGCGTCCATGCGCCTTCGAACCGCTGCGCGACCTCCGACGGCTCGATGCCCGGCACGCCGTAGGAGGCGCCGGGGGTGAACTCGACCAGCAGCAGCCGCGCGTCGGGCGCGGCGGCCGCCGTCACCTCGCGGACGTAGTCATGGCGGTCTTCGTCGTTCATGCCGTGCAGACAGCCGTTGTCGACGATCAGCTCGAAGCCCGATCCGATGCCCTCCTCGCAGAGGCGGGTGACGTCGGCCTGCTCGAAGCGGACATCGACGCCGCTCGACGAGGCCTTCGCCCGCGCCCGATCGACCGCCCGCTGCACGTAGTCCACGCCGGTGACCTGCCAGCCGTGCCCGGCCAGGTAGAGGGAGTTGTCGCCAGTGCCGCAACCGATGTCCAGAGCCTTGCCCGGTGACAGGGAGTGATGACCCTCGATCAGGTTCGTCAGGCTGGTCGGCAGAGGGTGCCCGTCCCACGGCGTGAAGCCGAGTCGGTAAAGGGTCCGGAACAGCAGTTGCCGTGAACCCATCTCAAAGGGAACCGAGATCCGACGATAGCCAATGCTCCGGCCTCATGTAGATGGTCACGCCCTCGCCGAGTTCGCGGCGCGCGAACTCGAGATAACCGTCCACGGCCTCCGGCGGTAGGTAGCGCTTGACCAGTTCGACCAGTTGTTCGTCCGTCGCCGGCTCGATCCGGCTGACGGGACCGTCGACGGCGACGTAACGCACGCTGGGTTCGACCCGGTCGACCATCAGCGTGAACTCGCCCTGCGTCTCGATGAGGCGGTGCTTGCGGGAACCGGCGCCGGTGTGGATCCACGGTTCACCGCCCGGGCTGTACTGGTACCAGATCGGCACCGTCAGCGGACCACGCTTGTCACCTGCGCTCACCGAGAGCGCCGCAATGTGCGGTTCGGCCAGAAACTGTTCGCGTTCTTCCTTCGATAGGGCCATGATCGCCAGGCTAGTCGCGCGGGCGGACAACGCACCCGCGTCGACTTTCTGCACACGGGTTGCGATTCCCGCGCGGGGACAGCCACGGTGCAGAACTGGCCTTCAGGTCGGGGGCATAGAGTCGAGAGCCATGCGCTTTGGATTGTTCATCCCGCAGGGTTGGCGACTCGACCTCGTCGACATTCCCACCGAGAACCACTGGCCGGTGATGCGCGACCTCGCGACCTACGCCGACAACAGCGCATGGGATTCGCTGTGGGTGTACGACCACTTCCACACCGTGCCGATGCCGACGGACGAGGCCACCCACGAGGCGTGGTCGCTGATGTCGGCCTACGCCGCCACCACGTCGCGCATCAAGCTCGGCCAGATGTGCACGGCGATGAGCTACCGCAACCCGGTGTACCTGGCGAAGGTGGCCGCCACCGCGGACATCATCTCGGGCGGCCGGGTCCAGATGGGTATCGGCGGCGGCTGGTACGAGCACGAGTGGAAGGCCTACGGGTACGGCTTTCCGTCCGCCGGTGTCCGGCTGGCCCGGCTCGACGAGGGTGTGCAGATCATGCGCGACGCGTGGCGCGACGGGCGGGTCACCTTCCACGGCAAGCACTATGACGCCGACGGGGCCATCGTCGCGCCGAAGCCGCTGCAGGACGGTGGTCCTCCCCTCTGGATCGCAGGCGGCGGCGAGAAGGTGACATTGAAGATCGCGGCGCGCTACGCGCAGTACACGAATTTCAGCTCCGAGCCGGACGTGTTCGCACACAAGTCACAGGTGCTGGCCGGTCACTGCCGCGACGTCGGCACCGACTACGACGCGATCGTCCGCTCGTCCAACTTCAACGCCGTCATCGGCGAATCGGAGGCCGATGTGGAGGACCGCATCGCCAGGATTCGGGACAAGCAGGTCGGCGTCGCGAACGAGCAGGCCGTCGACGCGATGCTCAGCACGGTGAAATCGCCCGACTCCGCGGCGGGCACACCCGAGCAGGTCGTCGAGAGGCTCAAGCGGATGCGCGACCTCGGTTGCGAATACGCGATCCTCTACTTTCCCGAGGCCGCCTACGACCGCTCCGGAATCGAGCTGTTCGAGCAGAAAGTCATCCCGGAGCTCAGCTGATATGTAGGCGGGGTTTGTCAATAGGCAGGTGAAAGCCGCCCCGGTTTGCGCCGGGGCGGCTTTCGTTTGATCGGTGTCAGCACGGTCTGCGGCGATCGTTGGTCAACGACGGTGGGGTCAGACTGATATACGCGGGTTGGGTACCGCAAGACGATGGTTCGGCGCGAACGGTGACTGCTCCCTAGGGACGGGCGTCACTCGGAGAATCAGTGAATCTCGTTGTTGCTCATAGCTGAAACGCAGATCCTGTTCGCCTACCTCGCGCGCCGACCGGCTGGCTTCCGATCAAGCTTGTTGTCAGGTCAGCGTGGCCAGTGACCAGCACCAACCAGCCAGCTCGCGCGCGACCGCGACATTGGCCACGACGTGGGGCTTCTTGCGTTCGTTGAACCGGCACCACTGCTGATGCAGCCGCCGGTTACCGGCATGCCCACGTGCCTTGAGGGCGGGGTCGACTTTGGCCCAGCGGGCTCGCATCGTCGGCCCGGGATTGCGGTAGGCCGCCCGGTGGTGCCAGGCCGCCTCGATCAGCAGCCGCCGCACGTGGGCGTTGCCGGCCTTGGTGATCGAGCCCTGCACCCGCGATGCTCCCGAGGAGTACTCAGTGGGAACCAAGCCGACATAGGCGCCGATTGAGGATCCGCTGAACCGGGTCCAATCCCCGATCTCGACCGACAACGCCAACCCAGTCAGCGCCGAGATTCCCCGTAAACACCCCAACCGGTTGACGGGGTCCGCCCACCGGGGTGACGCCGCGACCACCATGATCTGCTCATCGAGGCGGTCGCGGGCCGCGGTCGCGGACAGGACCGCGTCGAAGTGGTGATCGAACGCCGCTGCGGTATGGCCGTCGTCGAAGCGTTGGCGGCGTAGCCAGATCTCGTGCACCCCCGTCCAGGCTTTGCCGTCGGAGTAGATACGGCCATGGCGCAGTAGCAGTTTCGACAACCGATGCCGCACCCGCATCAAATCCGCACGGGCGTCTTCACGGGCCCGCACCAGATCGCGGACGGCCTCTACATCGGCCTCGGGAACGGTGACCGCGGTGATCTCACCCAACCTCAGCAACCGGGTCAGATGCGCGGCGTCGCGGGCATCGGTCTTGACCCGATCCCCAGCCGGACGGATCAACTTCGACGGCGCGGCGACCACGCAGTCGATCTGAGCATCAGCCAACGCCCGAGCTAACCCGAATCCCGTCGGCCCGGCTTCATAGGCCACCCGCACCGGGCCACGCAGCTGGTGCAACCACGCCAGGATCTCGCCGTGATCCGGACACAACCGGGCCCGCTCGACTCGACCTGTTTCCTCATCGACGGCATGCGCAACTACCGAAAGCGCGTGCACGTCCAACCCGACACTCGTACCGTTGAAACTCACCGGAGGCCTCCTGATCTGCAACTGTGGCTCTACCAGTGCGAGTGTTCACTCGTTACCGGCAACCCACGTCCGATTGCAGCCCGAGGCCTTCGGCCTCGAGTCAGCCCTCATACCGTCTAGCCGCCGAGTCGCGACACCTGATAGTGGCCGATACGCCAGCCATCGTCGCCGCGTTCGAGGAGCACACCGAGGTAGACGTCGACTGTGGGCCGGTCGGGAAACGCGAAGTCGGCCTTGGCGTAACCGAGCACCAGATCGTCTGCCGGTCTGCGCGTTTCGAGCAGTCGGTAGGTGACCGTCATGCCGGGCGGCTGGGCCGAATAGTAGTCGACGACGCCTTGGCGCCCGACGCTGTACGGGTGCAGCCCCTGAAAGACGGCGTCTTCGGTGAATACCTCAGCGATACGCTGCGGGGCTGCTGCGTCGATCCCGGCCTTCCACCGGTCGAGAACCTCGTGCAATATCTCAGTGTCCCGCACTCTGACCACCATCCACATGAAGTATCTCGCCGGTGACGAACGGTGCGTTCTCCAGATACACGACGGCATCGGCGACGTCTTCGATCTCACCCAGCCGCCCCATCGGATGCATCTCCGCGAGAGCGTCGTAGGACGCCGGGTCATGCATCGGGGTGCGGATGATGCCGAGCGCCACGGCGTTGGCACGGATGCCACGGTCGGCGAACTCGATCGCCAGCGCTTTGGTCACCGCATTCAGTCCGCCCTTGGTCAGCGATGCCAACGCCGCCGGCACCTGCGAGTTCGCATGGTCCACGAGGCTGGTCGAGACGTTGACCACGTGCCCGCCTTCACCCTGCGCCAGCATCGCGCGTGTCGCGGCGCGCGACAACTCGAAGAAGCCGCGCAGGTTCACACCGGTGACGGCGTCATAGTCGTCGTCCGTGTAGTCGGTGAACGGTTTGGATACGAAGATTCCCGCGTTGTTGACCACCGTGTCGATCCGACCGAACCGCTTCAGTGCGGCATCGACAATCTGTTGGCCGACCCCCGGCTGCGCAATGTCACCGGCCACCGTCAGCACCATCGGATCGTCGCTTTCGGCGATCGTGCGCGAGTTGGCGACGACGGCGTATCCGAGCTTGCGGTAGGCGGAGACCAGTCCTTCGCCGATGCCCTGTGAGGCTCCGGTGATGATGGCGACGCGCTGTGAGTTGTTCATATCCGGCTCCTTGTGTGCGTGTGTTGTGTCTCTGTCAACGCACGCCGAGGTGGTTCGATGGCCTGCCGCTGTGATCGGTTTGCTCTCAGTTGATAGGCCGAACCTCCTGCTGCTCTACGCTTGCGGCGTGGAGCTGCGTCAGCTGCGCTACTTCCTCGCCGTTGCCGAGGAGCTGAACTTCGGGCGTGCGGCCGAGCGGTTGCACATCGCAGGCCCGTCGCTCTCCCAACAGATCAAGGCACTCGAACGCGATCTCAAGGTGAGCCTGTTCGATCGCGATCGCCGCTCGGTGACGTTGACCGCCAGTGGCGCAGCGCTGCTGCCGCGCGTTCGCGCTCTGGTTGAGCAGGCCGATGAGTTGCGTAGGCAGGCGTCGGGGTTGTCGACGTCAGCACCGGTCCGCATCGGCTACGTGAAATGGTGCCCCGCTGATTGGGCGGAACGGGCTGCCGGGGTCGCGCGGCTGCGAGTCGACACCTGGGTGTTGCCGTCGCACACGCAGGCTGCCCGGGTCGCCGACGGCAGCCTCGACCTCGCGATCTGCTGGGTGCAAGACGCCGATATCGAATCCCTTTCTCTCGAGACGCATCTCGTCGGAGTAGATCGGCTCTATGCCGTCGACGTCGGCTCCGACTCGTCGCCGGTCGCGGCAAAGGACGCCGTGGTGCTGTTGGACGTCGATGAGTCGACGTGGTCGTCCTGGAATCGGTATGGCGGGCAGTTCGCCGCCGACACGGGTGCGCGGACACTGACGGTCGACGACGGCGGCTTGACCGGTCAACCGTTCTTCGAGCATGTGCGGCGGCTGCGCAGGCCGGTGCTGAACAACCCCAAGGAACAGGACAGCCCCGAACCCGGCGACCTGGTTCGCCGCCCGGTGGTGGCGCCGACACCTCTGTGGACGTGGTCGCTGGTCTGGCGTCGGGGTGAGACGAACCCGGCCGTACTCGCCGTGATCGAGGCCTTCACCGCTGACGTCGGCGACCTGTCCCTCGACGGCGAGTCAACATGGTTGCCCGCCGGCGACCCTCATCGTGCCGGTACCGGCTGAGGAATGCGCAGCAGCGCTGCGGCGACCGCGGCGGCGACGACGGTCAGCGCGGCCGCGAACAGTGCGTATTGGAAGCCGTGGTGCAGAAGAGGCCCAACCGCGACCGGTCCGATGATCTGCCCCGCGGAGTAACCCGCCGTCAGCAGGGCGACCGCACCGGGAAACTTCAACAGGCGCCCCGCGGCCAGCGTCATCGTGCTTACCCCGATGAATGTTCCTCCGAACAGCACGGCACCGACGAGTGCGGCCGTCGCGCCGCCCGCAACCGCTGGCAGTGCGATCCCGATCGCCTGCAAGGTCAGCGCGACCATCAGCAGCTTCGGATGCGACCACCGAGCACCGAGCCAAGCCCATAGTGCTGCCGACGGGGCAGCGGCGAGTCCGACGAACAGCCATGCGCCGTCGCCCAGCCAGCCGGACGAGGTCTGTTTGATGGCCGCCACCAGGAATGTGCCAGCGACGATGTACCCGATGCCTTCGAGGGTGTAGCTCAAGAACAGCATCGCAAAGCGCCGGTCAAAACCCCGGCGCGGCTCGGGCGCCTCGGGCGGCGCTGTAGAAACTCTTGCGGCACTTTTGATTCCGCCCATGGTCCACGCGCACGCGCTGAGCACCGCGGCGGAGAACGCGGCAATCCACCATGCCGACCGCCATCCCGCCGTAGGCAGGGCGAGCACGAGCACAGCGGACAAGGCGATGCCAACACCGACGCCGCCAAAACCCCACCCTGGTAGATGTGGCGAGTGATCGCCGAGGTGGTCCAGCATCGAATTGACGGCGATCACGAATACCACCGCGCTGGTGAAGCCGGCAACGGCCCGTAAGCCCAGCCATTCAAACGCGTTGGATGCGAACGGCATTGCTGCCAGCGTCGCAACCAACACGACCAACGACGCCCGCAACGCCGTCGCCGATCGGGTCAACCGGCCCGACGCAGTGCCAGCCAAAGCGCCTGCGAGGTATCCGACATAGTTCGCGGTCGCCAGATTGCCGGCCAACTGCGGGGTGACCGCCGCCTGCGCGGTCATCAGAGGCAGGATCGGTGTGTAGGCGAACCGGCCGATACCCATGGCCGCCGCCAACGCCGCTGCGCCCCTGACGACATGGGCCCAATTCGCATGCATCAGCCGATGATGCGTTGGCGCAAGCGAAGCACGCCACGACCGAATTGCTCGCAGCTGCGAGGTCGAACCTCATACCCCTCGCGCTGAGCTGGCCGCGCGATCGCCGCCTAGACGGTATAGGCAGGCTGGGGCCTCACTGCATGTGAACGTGGGTTGCCGACAGGAATCAGGTCCTGGCCGGTAGAGCCACAGATGTAGGAGGCCCCAGTGAAACGTCATCGTACGAGTGTTGGGTTGGATGTGCACGCAAGATCGATCGTGGCGTGTGCTTTGGATGGGGACACCGGTGAGGTGTTTGAACGGCGGTTGACCCCGGACTATCGGGATGTCTTGGAATGGCTGCGGTCGCTGCCAGGCCGGGTGGCGGTGAGCTATGAGGCGGGCCCAACCGGGTTCGGGTTGGCCCGGTTCCTGCTCGCGGCCGGGGTGATGTGCCTGGTCGCCGCGCCGTCGAAGCTGCAGCGCCCGTCGGGTGATCGGGTCAAGACCGATGCCCGTGATGCTGCGCATCTGGCGCGGTTGCTGCACCTTGGCCAGATCGTGGCGGTCACGATTCCCGGTGCGGATCAGGAAGCGGCCCGCGATCTGGTGCGCGCCCGTGAGGACTGCCGGGGCGATTTGATGAGTGCCCGGCATCGGGTATCGAAACTGCTGCTGCGCCAAGGGATCATCTACTCCGGCGGGCGAACCTGGACCGGTAAGCACGAAGGGTGGCTGCGGGCGCAACGCTTCGAAGCCACACCATTGCAGCTGGCTTACGACACCGCACTGGACACGATGCTGGCGACGGTGGATCGTCGCGACCGCCTCGATGCCGCGATCGCCGAACTGGCGGCCGACGGTGCCTACACATCGGTGGTCACCCGGTTGGGCTGCTTGCGTGGGATCTCGACGTTGACTGCGTTCGGCTTGGCCGTGGAAATCGGTGACTGGGATCGGTTGACGGGTCGTTCGATCGGCGCCTACCTGGGTTTGGTGCCCACCGAGTACTCGTCGGGGACCTCACGGTCACAGGGAGCGATCACCAAGACCGGCAATGGTCATGCCCGCCGGTTGTTGATCGAGACGGCCTGGCATCACCGCCAACCGTATCGGCCCGGGGTAGATCTGCGGCGGCGCTGGGATGCCGCCAGCCCGGCATCTCGCGCGCGGGGGCAACACGCCAACCGGCGCCTACACCACCGCTGGGTGTCGTTCGATGCCCGCAAGAAGCGTCCCGTGGTCGCCAACACCGCTATCGCCCGCGAGCTGGCCGGCTGGTGCTGGTCGCTGGCTGTGCTCGATACCTGAGCATCGGCCCATAACTGTCCGAGCAACCCGGTGGTGGCGGCAGCGCCTGGGAGTGACCCGCGAACGCCCTATGAGCGATCATGTTGCAGCGCAGTCTGATTACGCTCGATCTCTAGACCCGCGATCCACTCCAGCAGAACAGTCCGTCCTGCGGTAACCAACCCGCGAATATCAGACTTGACGACGCGTCGACAACGACACGCTCGCCACCACGAGTCCCCGCTCGGTCAACGGAAGCGGCGTCCCCGACGACGGTCGAGGACGCCGCTTCCCCTGCGCACTTGACAAAACGAACTACATATCAGGGCGTTGGTGGTGGCGCAGCCGGAATCGGCGCCATCCCCGGCGGCGCGACGGGGCCGGCAGGCGCGTCGAAGTAGCCGGGCGGCGGTGGCCCGGTGATCGGGTAGTAGCCCTCGGGCAGCGGCGGCCCGCCCGCCGCGGGCCCGCCCTCGGTAGGCGCCGCTGCCGGGGCCTCGGATCCCGGGGCATTCAGCGACTTGAATCCGGGCGGCAGCTGCGGCGCCGGACCGGCACCTGGCGGCGGCGGGGCGCCTCCCGGCATCTGGCCTTCCGGCGTTTCGGCGAAGTTGTACGGGTCCTTGGCCTGGTGCCAGGCATCCCGCAGGAAGCCCAGCGGGCCGTCGGATTGTCCCGAGCCGTACTTGGGGTTGGAGATCTCCGGGACCAGCGGTGGTCCGACGGGCGGCGGCGCAGGCGCGGCGATCGCTTCGGCGCCCGGCTCTTCGATCACCGGCTGACCTGGGGGAGCGGGCTCGCCCGGCAACAGGGGCGGCACCGGATCGGCAGTCGCCTGGGTCGCCATGCCCAGCGCGCCGAATCCGATGACCGTGCCGGCGATCGCTGCCGTCGCGATTCTCCTGCGTCGTGTCATGACTCACGAGGCTAGCGCCTCGCACCGACGCCCGCGTGCTCACCCGGTGAAGTGGCGCCATTGCGGGGCGCCCGTGCAAGCGCTACTTGGCCTCCCGGATCGCCTCGAACACCGCCGGGTCGAGAAGTGTCGAGGTGTCGCCGAGCTCACGGCCTTCGGCGACGTCACGAAGCAGCCGCCGCATGATCTTGCCGCTGCGGGTCTTCGGCAGCTCCGGCACCACGTGGATCTCCTTCGGCCTGGCGATCGGCGAGATCTCGCGCGCCACCTCGGCCCTCAGCTCGTCGACCATGTGCTTGCCTCCGTCGGCCGAGTCGGACTGCAGGATCACGAACGCGATGATCGCCTGGCCGGTGTGCTCGTCGCTGGCCCCGACAACGGCCGCCTCCGCCACGTGCGAATGCCCGACGAGTGCGGACTCCACCTCTGCGGTGGAGATGCGGTGCCCGGACACGTTCATGACGTCGTCGATGCGGCCAAGCACCCAGATGTTGCCGTCCAGGTCGTAGCGCGCGCCGTCTCCGGCGAAGTACCAGCCCTGCTCGGCGAACCGCGACCAGTAGGTCTCGCGGAACCGGTCCGGGTCCCCCCAGATGCCGCGCAGCATCGACGGCCACGGTGCATCGAGCACCAGATAGCCCGACGCGTGCTCGCCGAACTCGGGGCTCGGCTCGATCAGGTTTCCGTTGTCGTCGACCACCCGCGCGGAGATGCCGGGCAGGGGCCTGGTCGCAGAACCCGGCTTGCACACCGTCACCCCCGGCAGCGGCGAGATCATCGCCGCACCGGTCTCGGTCTGCCACCAGGTGTCGACGATCGGAGTCTCGTTGGCGCCGAAAACATCCCGATACCAGCGCCACGCCTCGGGGTTGATCGGCTCACCGACCGTACCGAGCAGCCGCAGGCTCGACAGATTGTGGGCGTCGGCTATGTCGCGGCCCCACTTCATGAACGTGCGCACCAGCGTCGGCGCGGTGTAATAGATTGTGACACCGTATTTTTCGATGATCTCGAAGTGGCGGTGCTCGTCCGGTGACGCCGGGGTGCCCTCGTAGAGAACCTGCGTCGCGCCGTTGGCCAGCGGCCCGTAGACGACGTAGCTGTGTCCGGTGATCCACCCGATGTCGGCTGTGCACCAGTACACGTCGGTCTCCGGCTTGATGTCGAAGACGTAGTGGTGGGTGTATGCCGTCTGGGTCAGGTATCCGCCGGATGTGTGGATGATGCCCTTCGGCTTGCCGGTGGTGCCCGACGTGTAGAGCAGAAACAGTGGATGTTCGGAGTCGAAGGCCTCCGGGGTGTGTTCGGGCGACGCCGAGTTCACGACGTCGTGCCACCACACGTCGCGGCCGTCGGTCCACGACGTCTCGATGCCGGTGCGCCGTACCACGAGCACATGCTCGACGGTGCTCGCGTCGGTGCCCGCCGAAATCGCGTCGTCGACGGCCTCCTTCAACGGCACGGCCGTACCGCGCCGATACTGCCCGTCGGTGGTGATCACGAGCTTTGCCTCGGCGTCGTCGATACGCGCCTTCAGCGCGGCGGCGGAGTACCCGGCGAATACGACCGAATGCAGTACCCCGAGCCGCGCGCACGCCAGCATCGCCACGACGGCCTCGGGAACCATCGGCATGTAGATCGCCACCCGGTCGCCGGCCCGCAGTCCGAGCCCGGTCAGCGCGTTGGCGGCGCGGCACACCTCGGTGTAGAGCTCCCCGTAGGTGATGGTGCGCCGGTCGCCGACCGGCTCACCCTCCCAGTGGATTGCCACCCGCTCGCCGAGGCCCGCCTCGACGTGCCGGTCGACGCAGTTGTAGGCGACGTTGAGCTTGCCGTCGACGAACCACTTGGCGAAGGGTGCGTCCGAGAAGTCGAGCACTTGGGAGAACGGCGTCTCCCAGGACAGCCGGTCGGCCTGCGCCGCCCAGAAGCCCAACCGGTCCCGCTTGGCGTGGGCGTAGAGGTCGGCCGTCGCGTTGGCCTGTGCGGCGAACTCCACGGAAGCCGCATATGTCGAGGGAGCTTCGGTGTATGTGTCGGTCATGCGCTGTGAGCGTAGTCACGAAATGCCTGCTCAACGGCCGTGCGTCACAGTAGTCTGCGAGCGGCGCACGACGAGCGCCGACCGGTCAATGCCGTCGGCCGAACGGTCGAGCCCATGGTCGAACCATGGTTCAAAAGAGGTGAGATGTCCGGCGTGTACCTGATCGCCCTCGTGGCGGTGGTGGCCGTCGCGGGCCTGATCGCGGCGGCCTTCGTCGTGCGCACCCGCCGCGTGGTGGCCACCCCGACCGAACGGGCCGTGCACGAGGCGCTGCACACCGCCTCTCTCGCGGCTCGCGCGCTGCGCAAGGGCCTCGAGCCGGAGTCCGCGCGGGCGGCGGCGCCGTACCTCCGCAAGCTCACCGGCACCGACGGCCTCGTCCTGTTCGACGGCGAGGGTCGGCTGCTCGCCCGCGACCCGCCCGAGGACCCGGTGTGGACCAGAGACATCCTCGACGCGTGCGGGCGCGCCGTCGACGACGCGATCTCCGGCCACCGCCGGGTGCTGACCGGTCGCCAGCCCGCGGTGATCGCCCAGCCACTTCTCGCCGACGACGAGGGCGCGATCGGTGTGCTCGTCGCCGTGACGGCGCGCACGCCAGCGCCGGGAATGCTCGGCGCGGTGGGCGAGGTGGCCCGCTACGCGGCGAGCCAGATCGAACTCGCTGAGCTGGACGCCTCCCGCGCGCGACTCGACCGTGCCGAGGTCATCGCGCTGCGGGCGCAGATCAGCCCGCACTTCATCTACAACGCGCTGAACACGATCGCCTCGTTCGTGCGCACCGATCCGGACCGGGCCCGCGAGCTGATCCTCGACTTCGCCGACTTCACGCGCTATTCGTTCCGCGCCGCAGGGCAGTACACCACCCTCGCCGACGAGCTGGGCAACATCGACCGCTACCTGCGCCTCGAGCGGGCCCGGTTCGGGGACTCGTTGGCGGTCAAGCTCGACGTGGCGCCCGAGGTGCTCAACGTCGTCGTGCCGTTCTTGATGCTGCAACCGTTGGTGGAGAACGCCGTCCGGCACGGGCTGGCCGGACGAAGCAGCGGTTCGATCGAGATCGTCGCCCGCGACGAAGGGTCGGACTGTGCGATCACCGTCGAGGACGACGGCGTCGGGATGGATCCCGAAACGCTGCGGTCCGGGCACGCCGACGTCCTGACGGAGTCGGGGTCGGGCGACGAGCGGGCCCACGTCGGGCTGACGAATGTCGACCATCGGCTGCGGGCCGCGTTCGGCAATGACTACGGTCTGGTGGTCGAGACCGCGGCGGGCGCGGGCACCAAGGTGATGATGCGAGTGCCCAAGTTCCGGCCGGGCGTCCGGGCAGGCGGGGGCGCCCTGGCATGACCCACCCGATGACCGTGCTCGCGGTCGACGACGAGGCGCCTGCACTCGACGAGCTCACCTACCTCCTGCGGCAGCATCCCGCCATCGGAACCGTTCGCGGTGCGGCCGATGCCACCGCCGCGCTGCGCGAGCTCGGCGAGGGCGGGATCGACGCGATCTTCCTCGACATCAACATGCCCGGGCTGTCGGGCCTCGAACTCGCCTCGGTGCTGGGCAATTTCGCCGAGCCGCCCGCGGTGGTGTTCGTCACCGCACACGACGACAAGGCGGTCGAGGCGTTCGACGTCGGCGCCGTCGACTACCTACTCAAACCGATCAGGCACGACCGTCTCGATGAGGCCGTCCGGCGTGTTGCGGCCACGCGGGTGGCCGAGCAGGCCAGGCCCGCGAGCGACGCTGCCGAGCCGAACGCCGACGTGATTCCCGCCGAGGTGGCCGGCGTGACCCACTTGATCCGCAGGGACACCATCGGGTGGGTGGAGGCGGAGGGCGACTACGCGCGGCTGCACTCCGCGTCCGGCGCCCACCTGGTGCGCATACCGTTGAGCACGCTCGAATCCCGTTGGGCGGAAGCCGGTTTCCAACGGGTACATCGCTCCTACCTGGTGTCGCTGTCGATGGTCACCGGGATGCGCACCAGCGCCGGTTCGGTGATGGTGCGGGTCCGGGCCAACGGTGCATCACCTGCGGTGGAGCTGCCGGTCAGCCGACGCCAGGCGCGCGAGCTTCGGGACCGGCTGATCCGTGATCCGATGCGCGGCTACCGACCGGAGCGCGGCGATGACTAGCGGACGGCCGCAGCGCGAACGGGTCGTCCTCGCACACCGTCGCGGCGCGCGCATGGTGCGCACCCGCGTCGAGGTGCAGGAGCAGACCGAGGTCGGCGACGCGCTCGTGCGCGGCCTGGTTCGAGCACAGCTCGGGCTCGCGGTGCGGCTGGCGGCGGTGGTGATGTGCGTGATCGTCGCGGTTCCCCTCGGGGGCAGCCTTTTTCCCGCGCTCGCATCGACGGCGGTGTTCGGGGTCCGGTTGAACTGGCTGGTGCTCGCGGTGCTGATGTACCCGCTGCTGTACGGCGTCGGCAGGCTGTATGTCCGGCTGGCCGAGCAGGGCGAGCGCGACTTCATCCGTGTGGTGGACGAAGAACCATGACCGATTATCCGTCCATCCCCCTCACCGCGACGGCGCTGCTCGCCGCGGCCATGGCCACGGTTGCCGTCGGCGTCTACGGCGGGCGGCGTTCGCGCACCACGTCGGACTTCCTCGTGGCCTCCCGCATGGTCGGTGCACGCTCGAACGCGGCGGCGATCTCCGGCGAATACCTCTCTGCGGCATCGTTTCTCGGCGTCGCAGGCTTGGTCGCCAAGTACGGCGCCGACGCGCTGTGGTATCCGGTCGGCTTCACCGCCGGCTATCTGGGACTGCTGTTGTTCATCGCGGCGCCGCTGCGCCGCTCTGGCGCATACACCGTGCCGGACTTCACCGACTTCCGGCTGGGCTCCGCGCGACTGCGGACCGTCACGATGCTGTTCGTCGTCGTCATCTGCGTGCTCTACCTCGTGCCGCAGTATCAGGGCGCGGGCCTGACCATCAATATCCTTCTCGGGTTGCCGGTATGGGTCGGGCCTGTCGCGGTCGCCGCGATCATCATCGGCAACGTGGTCGGCGGCGGGATGCGCTCCATCACGTTCGTTCAGGCGTTCCAGTACTGGTTGAAGCTGACCGCGATCGCGGTCCCGGCACTCGCGCTGTCGGCGCTGTTCCTCGCCGACCCGGCCCCGCTCGGCGGGCCATTGCCCCCCACTGTGGCGCAGCAGACCACCGTCGCGATCAAGACCGATGTCGTGGTCCAGGTCGACGCTCCCGCAGGAATCACCGTTTCGGGCACCCTCGACGGCCGACCCGTGCGGGATGCGCCGATACCGTCGGCAGGCAGGCACACGCTCGGCGTCGACAGCACGCTGAAACTCGCTGCGGGGGCGGCGACGCCCGTCGTCGCGGGCGCACCGAGCACGGGGGAGGAGTGGGCAGGCTCCGGCGGCGGCCTGGGCGGTGCGCACCCGCTTTTTCAGGTGCTGTCCATCATCGTCGCGACTTTTCTTGGCGCCATGGGACTTCCGCACGTACTGGTGCGGTTCTACACGAACCCCGACGGGCGGGCGGCCAGGCGAACCGCGTTGGCCGTCATCGGCCTGCTGGCATTGTTCTACGCCTTCCCGACGCTGATGGGCGTCTTCGCGCGGCTCTACGTTCCGCAACTGCTGATCACCGGAGGCGCCGACGCCGCGGTGTTGCTGATGCCGGAAGCGGCCATCGCGGGGCCGGTCGGGCGTCTGCTCGGTGCGCTGGTGGCCGCCGGTGCGATCGCGGCGTTCCTCGCCACGTCGTCGGGTCTGCTCGTGAGCATCGCAGGGGCGCTGGCGACAGACGTGTTGCGCGGGCGGGTGCGCGACTTCAGGATCGCCGCGCTGATCGGGGGTCTGCTGCCGCTGCCGCTCGCACTGGCGGCGTCGACCCTGGAGTTGTCCCGCAACGTCGGGTTGGTGTTCGCCGTCGCCGCGTCCACGCTGTGTCCGCTGCTGGTGCTGGGAATCTGGTGGCGCGGGCTGACCGCCGCGGGCGCCATGTGCGGGCTGACGGCGGGCGGCGTCGTCTCCGGCGCCGCTGCAGGCCTCACCCTGGCGGGCGGAATCGACGAGCACATGCTCGGCGGCTGGCCCGCGATGCTGGCCGGCTACCCCGCGGCGATCAGCGTGCCGCTGGCATTCGTCACCATGATCGTCGGCAGCAGGCTGACCCGCGCCGCGGTGCCCGGCTGATACGGCTCGCGTATTCGCCCGCATGCACCTGCCCGAACGTCTTGGCATGAGCGTGGAGCGGACTCCGGGCGGCTGACTGCTCCACCGCTCGTCGCGGCCGATCGACCGTTCACCGCACCACTCGACGACTTGGCCGTATGGCTGTCGACAGCGCCGCGCGATGTGAGGAAGGTCTCAAGAAGCCACCGGCACAAGCCGGCTCACAGACGAGGCAGGAGTCAATGGTGTCCCTCACGGATCTACCAGAACAAGACGCGCTATCCGCGCGCAGAGCGCAGTACATCGCCGTCCAAGAGAGTCCTGAATTTCAGGAACTGCGAAGCAAGTTGCGCCGCTTCGTGTTTCCGATGACCGCGTTCTTCCTGGTTTGGTACGGGCTGTACGTCGTGCTCGGCGCCTTCGCCACGGACTTCATGGCCACCCCGGTGTTCGGCAATGTCAACGTCGGCCTGCTGCTCGGGCTCGGCCAGTTCGTCACGACCTTCGTCATCACCGGCCTCTACGTCCGGTTCGCCAACAAGGAGCTCGACCCGCGGGCCGAGGCAATCCGTGCAGAACTCGAGAGCGAGGAATCATGAACCTGCTTGCCGCAGAAACCCCGACCATCGGGAACCCGGTCGCCAACATCGCGATCTTCGCGGCGTTCGTCGTCATCACGCTCTTCGTGGTGATCCGCGCAGGCCGCAAAAAGTCCAGTGCCGCCGAGTTCTTCACCGGCGGACGTGAATTCACCGGCCCGCAGAACGGCATCGCGATCGCGGGCGACTACCTGTCGGCCGCCAGCTTCCTCGGCATCGCCGGAGCCGTCGCCGTCTACGGCTACGACGGCTTTCTTTACTCGATCGGCTTCCTGGTGGCCTGGCTGGTGGCACTGCTGCTGGTCGCCGAATTGATGCGCAACACAGGCAAATTCACCATGGCCGACGTGCTGAGCTTCCGACTCAAGCAGAAGCCGGTACGGCTGGCCGCTGCGACGTCGACGATGACCGTGTCGTTGTTCTACCTGCTGGCCCAGATGGCCGGTGCGGGCGGTCTGGTGGCGCTGCTACTCGACATCAAGGGCCGGTCCGGCCAGAGCATCGTCATCGCGGTCGTCGGCGTGCTGATGATCTCCTACGTCCTGATCGGCGGCATGCGTGGCACCACATGGGTGCAGATCATCAAGGCCGTGCTGCTGATCACCGGTGCAGCGGTGATGACCGTGATGGTGATGGCGAGATTCGGGCTGGACTTCTCCTCCATCCTGGGTTCGGCGCAGCAGGCCATCTCCGGATCGGCCAACGAGGCGGTGGCGAACCGCGACGTGCTGGCGCCAGGAGCCCAATACGGCGGATCGACGCTGTCGAAGATCAACCTGATCTCGCTCGGCATCGCCCTCGTGCTGGGCACCGCCGGTCTGCCTCACGTGCTGATGCGGTTCTACACGGTGCCGACGGCCAAGGATGCACGCCGTTCGGTGGTGTGGGCGATCGCCCTGATCGGGGCGTTCTATCTGTTCACGCTCGTACTCGGCTACGGCGCCGCTGCAATCGTCGGCCCTGACCGGATCCTGGCGGCCGCGGGCGGCCAGAACGCGGCGGCGCCGCTGCTGGCCTTCGAGCTCGGCGGCGTGGTCCTGCTCGGCGTGATCTCGGCGGTCGCGTTCGCCACGATCCTGGCCGTCGTCGCCGGGCTGACGATCACCGCGTCGACGTCCTTCGCGCACGACGTGTACGCCAGCGTGATGAAGAGCCACGAGGTCACCGAGGACGAGCAGGTGCGGGTGTCCCGCATCACGGCGGTGGTGTTGGGCATCGCCGCCATCGGGCTCGGCATTCTGGCGAACGGGCAGAACGTCGCGTTCCTTGTCGCGCTCGCGTTCGCGATCGCCGCCGCGGCGAACCTGCCGACCATCGTGTTCTCGCTGTACTGGCCGCGGTTCAACACCCGAGGGGCGTTGTGGAGCATGTACGGCGGGCTCATCACGACGCTCGTGCTGATCGTCTTCTCTCCCGCGGTGTCGGGCTCGAAGACGGCGATGCTGCCGAGCCTGGACTTCGCGTGGTTCCCGCTCGCCAACCCCGGCATCGTGTCGATCCCGCTGGCGTTCGTGCTCGGCGTCGTCGGCACCCTGACGGCCAAGGACGTGCCGGACCCCGGCATCAACGCCGAACTGGAGGTGCGGTCGCTGACCGGGGTGGGAGCCGAGAAGGCGGTCGCGCACTAGTTCGACCACGGCGACGACGACGGCGGCGACCACACACCGGTCGCCGCCGCTTCGCGCGCGTAAGCGCTGAAGTCCTTGGGCTCACGTCCCAGCGCACGCTGTACGCCGTCGGCGAGCGCTGGCTTGCTGCCGAGCACCTCGGTGAACAAGTGGTTCAGCAGCCAGATGAAGTCCTGCGGCAGGCCGTACTCGGCAAGCATCGCGGTGTAGTCGTCGATCGGCACCGATGTGAACGCGATGTCACGTCCTGCGGCCCTGCCGATCTCTGCCACCGCGTCACGGAAGCTGAGCAGGCGAGGACCGGTCAGCTCGTAGAGTCGGCCGATGTGGCGGTCATCGGTCAGGGCGGCCACCACGACGTCGGCGATGTCGTCGGCGTCCACGAACGGCTCGGCCGCGTCGTCGACCGGCAGGGTGACCGCGCCCGCGAGCACCTCGTCGAGCCAGGCGCCTTCGTCGAAGTTCTGCGAGAAGAAGGCGCACCGCACGATCGTCCACGGCAGACCGGACGCCTTCACGACGTCCTCGGCCCGCTCGGCTTCGGCCTCGTTGCGGCCCGACAGCAGCACCAGCCTTCGGACTCCGGACTCGGCGGCCAGCTTGGTCAGCAGGCGTATCGCGTCGACCGAGCCGGGGACGGCCAGGTCCGGGTAGTAGGTGATGTAGACCTTGTCGACGCCGGCCAGCGCCGGTGCCCACGTCTGCTGGTCCTCCCAGTCGAACGGAGTGTCGGCGGTACGTGAGCCGTGCCGCACGGACACACCGCGCGCTTCGAGTTGGGCGACTACGCGCTTTCCGGTCTTGCCGGTGCTGCCGATGACGAGAATGGTGTTATTAGTCATGGTTCGACTCAACAGCCCAAGACCGAGACGATCCATGGTTCAAAAGCTCGGTTACATATCCGATCGTCTGAAAGGGGGATGCGGGGTATGAACAAGGTTTCACTCACCGCCCTTGCGCGTGAGCACCTCGAGACTGCTCGAGCGGCCAGCAGCGGCCGAAGCGCGCACACAATCTACGGCGGCCACGAGCATTCGCTGCGCCAAACCCTGATCGCGCTGAAGGCGGGCTGCGAACTGGATGAGCACGAAGCCAACGGCGAAGCAACGCTCCAAGTCCTTCACGGCCGGGTACGCCTCACCAATCAGAAGGCGCAGTGGGAGGGTTCGACCGGTGACCACATCATCGTCCCGGACTCCAGGCATGGCCTGACAGCGCTGGAGGACTCCGCAGTGCTACTGACCGTCGCGAAAGCCGTTGGGCCACACGTCTAGATGGCGCCGATTGTGCGGTTTCGTACGTGCCACGCCGACGCCGTGTGCGAAAACACACACTCGCTGATCAGGCTCGTGATTATCGATACGACGCGTCCACACGTCTAGATCGCGGGACCCAACAGGTCGTCGGCGTCCTTGATGACGTAGCCGTAGCCCTGCTCGGCGAGGAAGCGCTGGCGGTGGGCGGCGTATTCGGCGTCCAGGCTGTCGCGGGACACCACAGAATAGAAGATCGCGCCGCCGCCGTCGGCCTTGGGTCGCAGCAGCCTGCCCAGCCGCTGCGCCTCCTCCTGTCGTGAGCCGAAGGTGCCCGAAACCTGCACCGCCACATTGGCTTCCGGAAGATCGATGGAGAAGTTCGCGACCTTCGACACCACCAACGTGGAGATCTCGCCGCGACGGAACGCGTCGAACAGCGTCTCGCGATCGGCGGTCTTGGTCGACCCCTGGATCACCGGAGCGTTGAGCTCCACGCCCAGCTCGTCGAGCTGATCGAGGTAGGCGCCGATCACCAGCGTCTGATCGCCGGGATGGCGCTCCAGGATCGACTTCACCACCGCGATCTTGGAATGCACCGTCGAGCACAGCTTGTAGCGTTCGTCGGGCTCGGCGACCGCGTAGAGCATCCGCTCGTTGTCGGTCATCGTCACCCGCACCTCGATGCACTCCGCCGGCGCGATCCAGCCCTGGGCCTCGATGTCCTTCCACGGCGCGTCGTAGCGCTTCGGCCCGATCAGGCTGAACACGTCGCCCTCGCGGCCGTCCTCGCGGATCAGGGTGGCCGTCAGACCGAGCCTGCGCCGCGACTGCAGGTCGGCCGTCATCCGGAAGACCGGAGCGGGCAGCAGGTGCACCTCGTCGTAGATGATCAGCCCCCAGTCCCGGCTGTCGAACAGCTCGAGGTGCCGGTACTCGCCCTTGGTGCGGCGGGTGATCACCTGATAGGTCGCGATGGTGACCGGGCGGATCTCTTTCTTCTCCCCGGAGTACTCGCCGATCTCCTCCTCGGTCAGCGACGTGCGGGCGATCAGCTCGCGCTTCCACTGCCTGCCCGCCACGGTATTGGTGACCAGGATCAGCGTCGTCGCGCCTGCCCTGGCCATCGCCGCCGCGCCGACGAGCGTCTTGCCCGCACCGCACGGCAGCACGACGACACCCGAGCCGCCCTCCCAGAACGAGTCGGCTGCCATCTCCTGGTAGTCGCGAAGATGCCAGTTCGCCTGATCGAGGCTGATCGGGTGCTTCTCGCCGTCGACATAACCGGCCAGATCCTCTGCGGGCCAACCGATCTTGAGCAGCATCTGCTTGATCCGGCCGCGCTCGCTGTTGTGCACGATGACGGTGTCGTCGTCGATGCGAGCGCCCAGCATCGGCGCGATCTTCTTGTGCCGCAGCACCTCCTCGAGGACCGCGCGGTCGAGGCTCACCAGTATCAGGCCGTGCACAGGGCTCTTCACCAGCTGAAGCCGGCCGTAGCGGGCCATCGTGTCGACGATGTCGACCAGCAGCGGCTGCGGCACCGCATAGCGCGAGAACGACACCAGCGCGTCGACGACCTGCTCGGCGTCGTGGCCCGCGGCGCGCGCGTTCCACAGCGCCAGCGGTGTGATCCGGTAGGTGTGGATGTGCTCGGGCGCACGCTCCAGCTCGGCGAACGGAGCGATCGCGGCGCGCGCGGCGCCCGCCTGCTCGTGGTCGACTTCGAGCAGCACGGTTTTATCGGACTGCACGATGAGGGGGCCGTCGGTCATTTTGTCCATTATCCCGACTCCGGCGACAAGTGCCGCAACGAGCCCGCGGAATCAGGCCTCGTCGGCCGACACCACCGACGTGACGCGGTGGATGGCGAAGTCGCGGACCCGGCCCGTCGCAGGGTCGTAGGCGGTCAGCTGCCCGCCGCGGACGGTGACCGGCGCGACGACCCGCTGGGTGGCCACCCCAGCGGGATCGACGTACCCGATCACCACCGAGTTCTGCAGCCGGGCCGCCTCCTGCAGCTCCGAGATGGCCACCGCGGGGTCGATCCGCATGCTGCCGAACGGCGTCGCGGCCACCTTGCGCAGCACCGCGACGATCGCGCTCAACGTCTGGCCCGCCGGGGGCGTCAGCTGTCGCGAGACCCGGCGATTCGCGGGTGCGGGCACCCGCGCGCCACGGGCGCGGATGTCGACGATCGCTCCGGTGGAATCCTCCGCGGCAGGAGCGAAGCCCGCGGTGCGCAGTGCGGCCAGCACCTCCGAGATCGGCGCCTGCGACACCGCGACGGTCGGGGCCAGCAGCCGCATGTCCAGCGGCTCCGCCGCGGGCGCTCCGACGGCCTGCGCGAGCAATGCGGGATCCTCGCAGCGGACGAACGAAGCGGCCATCCCGACGCGCAGCTGTCCGTGCCTGCGGGCAACGTCGTCGATGAGGTAGCTAAGACCCTGCGGCACAGGTGTTTTGGAGTGGCGCTGGAACAGGGCGTGCAGTTCGCCCGCGGTGCGTCCAGTGTCGAGCGCACGCCGGATCGACGGCTCGCTGATCCGGTACACCATGGCCGCGCCCGCCGACTCGACTGTCGCCACCGACGCCAACTGCTCGGCGAGGTCGCGTTCGAGCGGGCCGGGTACGACGACGGTCAGGTCGGCCTGCAGCAGGAAGTGGTCGATGGGCTTGGGCAGCACCCGGGCCATCGCATCGACGGCGTCCGGATCACCGGCAAGCAGCTTGCGCCCTGGGCCGGTGATGGCGCCCCTGCCGACGATGCCGAGCGCGTGCGCCTCGGTCAGCAGGTCGCCGACCGGCTGCGGCTGCAGCCGCACCGCCCAGCGGGGTCGCCGCCATACCATCGCGCTCGACGCCACCGCCGCGTCGACGCCCGCGCCCTCAGGCAGGTCGGCGAGCACGCTCAACAACAACCTGCGGTCCAGCGGTGCCGCGGTGGAGTAGAGCGAATCAGAAAGGGCCGCATAGGGTTTGCTGTCCGGTCCGCGGCCGCCGATCAATCCCGGCCTGCCGGGGAGATCGAGCCAGGTGGACGCGAGCAGCTGCCAACGAGCCGCGACGGGAGATTCGATGAACCGGTCGGCGGCCACGGTCGGGGCCCAGTACGGTCCCGTGCCGTCGAGTGGTTCGGGGTCGGGCAGGCCCGCCGCGATCAGCCCGGCGGCCGCCGAGACCTCGAGGATGAGCCCGAGCCGCTGCTCGTCGATGCCGGTCACCTTCGTCAACCGCTTGACGTCACGCACACCGAGGCCGCCGCTGCGTAGCTCGGGAACCGGTGTGGCACCGAGGGTTTCGAGCACCACCTCGACTTCGCGCAGCAGGTCGATGACCGCGCCCGCGGCGACCGCGTCGACGTCGGCCGCGGTCGTCTTCGACACCACGGGGTCGGGCGGCGTCAGCTCGACCGGTCCTAGGTTCTCGCCACGCAGCATCTGACCGACCAGCCGCGGCAGTATCACGGTTTCCGCGTCCACCTGCCGGAGCAGGCCCGCAGCCAGCAGCCGCTGCACGGGCCGGTCCGGCGGTGTGCCGGGCGCCGCATCCCGGGTCCTGCCCATCGGAGAGCCCTCCATCAACCGCCGCAGCAGGTCACGCTGAGCCTCGTCGATGACCGCGAGCCGGTCGGCGATCCCGTCGCCGGTGTACTCGGCGCCCTCCAACACGGCCTGGCCCGGGTACCAGGGCAGGCCCGCCGAGGCCTCGGCGGCGACCCGGACCTCGGAGTCACCCCACACCAGCGCCCGCTCGCGCAGGTCGTCGACGGCGGTGGCGATGGCGTCCTCGGCGACGCGGTCGCCGATCAGCGCGGTCAGCTTGGTCAGGGGCACCGGCGTGGTCTCGGCGTGCAGTGTCAGCAGCGCATCGAGCACCGCGAGCCGGAGGAAGTCCAGCCCGTCGGTGGCGGCCTTGACGGACTGCCTGGACTGCGCGCGGGCGGCCAGCGCCGCGATGCTGCCAGGTGGCGGCTGGGTCAGGTCGGGCCGCAGCTCCAGCAGCCGGATGAGCCGCTCGTCAGACAAATCGGCTAGCCAGGCGCCCAACGGGGTGCCCGGATTGTGTTCGGACATTAATGACCAGCGTAAAGCAGCCTGCCGGTCTCGCCAGTAATCGCGGCGCCTGACACAATATGGGGCGTGGCAGAGAAGAAGCGGCAGAAGACCCGCTATGTCGACAACGGATGGCCGGCGACCGACGGCGAAGACGACCACGCCGATCAGCGAGCTGGCCGCCGACCGCACCGGCGCGCTGTCGCCCTTCGGCGACCTGACGTTCCCGCTGCCTTCCGAGGATCTGCCGTACACGCACCCGGTCACGGTCGTCAACAGATAACGGTGGCTCGAGCCTCGCGGAGACCGGCTCTCGCACCTCGACGAATCGGGTGCGGCGCACATGGTCGACGTGACCGGCAAGGACGCCACCAGACGGACGGCCGTCGCGGCGGGCACGCTGCGCACCCGCGCCGACGTCGTCGAGCTCATCGCGACCGGTGGGCTGCCCAAAGGTGATGCGCTCGCCACCGCCCGGGTTGCGGGCATCCTGGCCGCCAAGCGCACCAGCGACCTGATTCCGTTGTGCCATCAGCTCGCGTTGACCGGAGTCGACGTCGACTTCGAGATCGGCGAGGCCGAGGTGGGCATCACCGCCACCGTGCGCAGCACCGACCGCACCGGCGTGGAGATGGAGGCGCTGACGGCGGTCAGCGTGGCGGCGCTGACGCTCTACGACATGCTCAAGGCCGTCGACCCGGCAGCGAGCATCGACGACATCAGGGTGCTGCGCAAAGAGGGCGGCAAGACGGGAACGTGGACGCGGTGATGAGCGCTTGCGCGAAGAACCAACGGTGATGACCCGAACGGCACGGGTGATCATCGCGTCGACGCGAGCGGCGACCGGCGTCTACGAGGACCGGACGGGCCCGCTCATCGTCGACTGGCTCAACCAGCGGGGCATCGCGACGCCAGCGCCCGCCGTCGTGGCCGACGGCAGTGCAGTGGTGCGTGCGCTGTTCGCGGCGGTCGGCGAAAACGTCAGCGTGATAATCACTTCCGGCGGCACCGGCATTTCGCCGACGGACAAGACCGCCGACGCCACCGCCGACGTCGTCGACTACCAGATCCCGGGCCTTGCCGACGCGATCCGGCGTTCCGGGCTGCCGCACGTGCCGACATCGGTGCTGTCGCGCGGCGTCTGCGGGGTCAGGGACGGCACGTTGATCGTGAACCTGCCCGGCTCGACCGGCGGCGTCAAGGACGGTCTCGGCGTGCTCGACGACGTCCTCGAGCACGCGCTCGATCAGCTTGCGGGCAAGGACCACGCGCAGTGACCGCCGTGGTGCTGCGCGCCGACCTCACCGAGCACGTCATCGAACTCGCCGAGCACGAGGGCATCGTCGCGCATCAGGCCGCAGGGGCCGTGGTCGGCTTCGCCGGTGTCGTGCGGGACCACGACGGCGGGCAGACGGTGACGCGGCTGGAGTATTCCGCGCACCCGACGGCGCAGCAGACACTCGCAGAGGTGGCCGCCGAGATCGCGGCCGACTGCGCCGGTGTGCGGGCGATCGCCGTCAGCCACCGCATCGGCGCCCTCGAGATCGGCGACGCCGCGTTGGTGGCCGCCGTCGCGGCCGACCATCGGCAGGCGGCATTCGACACCTGCGCCCGGTTGGTGGACAGCGTCAAGGCACGGCTACCGGTGTGGAAGCACCAGTTCTTCGCCGACGGCTCCGACGAATGGGTGGGTTCGGCCTAAAGCGTCAGCTCTAGCCGACGGGCGCGGGCGGCAGCACCGGGTCGCCGGGGAGCGGCGCGGGAGCAAGCTCGGCTCCCGGAGCAGCGCAACTTCGGCCCCAGAGGAGCGGGCGGAACATCCCCGACCGGCCCGGGCGCGATCCCTGGACCTGCGTTGAGGTTCTCCGATCCCGGTTCCGGAGTCGACATTGGACGCTGGGTCAGCGCCAGCAGCGCGTCCTTACCGGTGATGTCCTGGGTCTGGATCGCGTGCCACAGTTCCTTGAGGTATGTGACGTTGGCACTCTGTGCAGGCAGCGTCGACTCGTCCAACGTGGTGCCAGTCGGCAGATTCTCCGGGCTGGCCAGATGCGGGACCTCGGCAGGCGCCGCGGGAAGCTCGCCGGTCATCGCCTGGTTGGCCGCGTCGAGAGCGGGCGCGGGAATGTCGACCGAATTCACCATTGCCAGTGGATCGGGTGCAGGTGCGGCCAGCGGATCGACGGGGGCCGGGAGCAGGAGCGGGCACCGGCGGTGCGGGCTCGAGCGGCAGAGGTGCCATGTGCAGCGCCCACTCCTGCGGAGCATCGGCGGGGGCGTCGGGGGCGACATCCCAGTCGGGCGCAGGCTGCTCGAGCGAGGCGGTGACGATCGGTGCGGCGTCCGGTAGCGGCGTGTCCAGCAGCGGCGGGACATCTGGCATCTGCGAAGCGTCCGGAACCGGCGCGTCGAACGAAACGAACTCAGCGGCCGGGGGAGGCGGAAGCTCCGGCGCGGGCGGCGGAGGAAGTTCGGGCGCAGGCGGTGGCGGGGCGTCCGGAACCGGCGCGTCGAACGAAACGAACTCAGCGGCCGGGGGAGGCGGAAGCTCCGGCGCGGGCGGCGGAGGAAGTTCGGGCGCAGGCGGTGGCGGGGCGTCCGGAAGCGGAGCGGCCATCGCGTCGACCGGGGCCGCCTCGGGCGGCGGTGGGGGAGCGAAGGGGTCGATCGGCGGAGGCGGCGGCAGTTCGCCGTTCAGGCCGACCGCGTCGATAGCGCCGTCGACGGCCGGTTGGGCGTCGTCGATCACGTTGCGCGGGGTGGAACTGGACAAGCCGGTGCCGCAGACCGGCCACGCGCCGCGGCCCTGGGTGCCAAGAACGCGTTCTGCGACCGCGATCTGCTCTTCCTTGGTGGCCAGGTGTGCAGAGGGCGCGTACTCGCCGCCTCCGTGCGACCGCCAGGTGCCGGGAGAGAACTGAAGCCCGCCCTGGTATCCGTTGCCGGTGTTGATCGCCCAGTTGCCGCCGGATTCGCACCTTGCGACCTTGTCCCATTCGCCATCGGTGGCGGCACTGGCATGCCCGGCGAAGGCGAGGCCTCCGCTACCGATGACTGCGCCGGTGAAGGCGACTTTCGCGACTGACTTTGCCGATGACGTGGGCTTGCGGTGCCGTCCACTGCTCATGGGTGCGTTAGGTCCTCTCTAATACGCCCGCGAGGTCAGCTGTCGGGTTCGGGCTGGAGAGGTTGCCCGGCCGGCCGTTTAGTGAAAACGGTTCGGCTTCACCCCAAGGAACCGCAAGCGGCTCCTGGTCCTTCTTGTCGGTGGACCGGTGGGTCCCCCGCCCCCATCCCTGTTTGTTCGTTGAATCCCTGGCCAACGGATGGGGCTCGGCGCTATCGGACAGGGAGGGCTAGCCGATTAAGGGTCGACTGGCTTGCGGAAGAACCTAACGGGTCCGCGCGTTGTAGTCATCTTTTGCCCGTTGCGGCGTTTCGCCTGGCGGCAAATCATAATGGGGCTCTAAAAGCGCAGGAATTTCGGGCGTTTCCGCTGGTGCATATCGACCTCCACCAGTCTGTAGCCAGCTTGTGACCATTTCGTTATGTGACGTAAATCACTATTACCCACCGGCGAAGGGTGGGAGCACATCAATTATCTGGCCGTCGAACAGCTCTGTCGCCTCGTCGCGCACCGCGATCCCGTCGCACAGGAACGAGCACCTGCGCAGCACCCGGGCCAGCTCCGACCCGCGCGCGGCCAGGGTGTCGACGAGCATTGCCACGGTCGTTTCCGGCGCAACGCGCAGCACTTCCGATTCGGCACCTGCGGCAGCGCGGGCCGCGGCGAAGTAGCGGACGGTCAGCGTCACCGTCAGCGTCGTCGTCTCCACGTCACCCGCCGATCGCGCTCATCGGGCGGTCCGGTTGCACAAAGTCGGGGTCGTTGATGCCGTGGCCCGCAGGCTTGGCCCACATCGCGGCCCGCCAGGCCGCCTCGACGGCATCGTCGTCGGCGCCCGTACGCATCAGCCCGCGCAGGTCGGTCTCCTCGCGGGAGAACAGACAGCTGCGCACCTGACCGTCGGCGGTCAGCCGGGTGCGGTCGCAGGCCGAGCAGAACGCATGCGACACCGACGCGATGACGCCGACGGTCGCGGGGCCGCCGTCGACCAGCCACAGCTGCGCGGGCGCCGAGCCGCGCGGGGCCGGGTCGGGTGTCAGCGCGAAGTGGCGTCGCAGGGCGACGAGAACGTCGTCGGCCCCGATCGTCGTGCCGCGCGACCATTCGTGACCGGCGTCCAGCGGCATCTGCTCGATGATGCGCAGCTGGTAGTCGTGATCGAGGCAGAACCGCAGCAGCGACACCGCGTCCTCGAGCCCGGTGGTCGGGTCGAGTACGGCATTCACCTTCACCGGCCGCAGGCCGGCTCGATGAGCCGCGGCGAGACCCGCGAGCACGTCCGCAAGCCGGTCGCGGCGGGTGATGTGGGTGAAGTGCTCGGCGTCGACGGTGTCGAGCGAGACGTTGATCCGGTCCAGGCCGGCCCGCTTCAAGTCCGCGGCCCGGCGGTCCAGCCCAATTCCGTTGGTGGTCAAGGTGATTTCGGGGCGGGGCCGCAACGCTGCCGTGGCGGCCACCACCTCCTCGAGCTGCTTGGCGACGAGCGGCTCGCCGCCGGTGAAGCGAACGCGGGTGACGCCGAGCCGGGTCACCGCGATCCGCAGGGCCCGCGTCAGCTCGGCGACGGTCAGCAGCTGATCGCCCGACATCCAGTCCAGCCCCTCGGCAGGCATGCAGTAGGTGCACCGCAGATTGCAGCGGTCGGTCAGCGACACCCGCAGATCGGTGGCGACCCGGCCGTGCGTGTCGAGCAGCGGCCCGTCGGTCGGCGCGGGTCCCACGGGACGCGACACCGAAGGAACACCGAGTGCGATGACGGTCACGCGGCGGCTCGCACGGGGTGGTTCAGGGAGTCGACCGGAACGATCTCCTTGCCCAGCGGCACCAGCGACACCGGGATGAGCTTGAGGTTGGCCAGCGCCAGGGGGATCCCGATGATGGTGACCGCCATCGCGACGGCGGTGATGACGTGCGCGATGGCCAGCCAGATGCCGAACAGGAGCACCCAGATGACGTTGCCGATCAGGGCGCCGGGGCGCGTTCCCGGTTTGTCGATGACCGTGCGGCCGAACGGCCACAGGGCATAGGAGGCGATGCGCAGCGACGCGAAGCCGAAGGGGATCGTGATGATCAGCACGAAGCAGATGAGCGCCGCCAGCAGGTAACCCAGCGCCAGCCACAGGCCGCCGAAGACCAACCAAATGATGTTCAGGATCAGGCGCATCTCTTCCTCCAGCGGTGCTCTCAGCCTACCGAGTAATGCGGGTGCTGGTCGGCGCGGCCTCCGAGTAGGATCACGCATGCGCGTCCCTGCGGAGAAGGCGGGACGCTTTCCTTATGTTTCGAGAGACGAGCGGGTGAGACCAGTGCCGACCGGCCGGGTTAAGTGGTATGACGCCGAGAAGGGCTTCGGCTTTTTGTCGCAGGAGGAAGGCGAGGACGTCTACGTCCGGTCCTCGGCGCTGCCGGCCGGCGTCGACGGACTCAAGGCGGGGCAGAAGGTCGAGTTCGGGATGGCCGCCGGTCGACGTGGCCCGCAGGCGCTGAGCCTGAAGATCCTCGAATCGCCGCCGAGCCTGACCCGCACGCGTCGAGAGGCCGCCGCCGCCGAGCACAAGCACACGCCCGACGAACTGCACGGCATGGTCGAGGACATGATCACGCTGCTGGAGAGCGCGGTGCAGCCCGAGCTGCGCAAGGGTCGCTATCCCGACCGCAAGGTCGCCCGTCGCGTGTCCGAGGTGGTGCGGGCCGTCGCGAGCGAGCTCGACGGCTGACAGCCCCTCGCGAGCGTGCGTCCATTGTGAGATTTCGCCCGATTTCTCGCAGCGGCTTCACGTTCGGTGATTGAGGGCATGCTGGTGGCATGGCTGAGTATGTCTCCGGGGGCGGCGAGTTCAACCGCGACACCGACTACATCACCACCCGCATCACCGCGGACGGTCGCGACGGCTATCCGGTCGAACCCGACCGCTACCGGCTGATCGTCGCGCGGGCCTGCCCGTGGGCCAACCGCGCGATCATCGTCCGTCGACTGCTCGGCCTGGAAGATGCGCTGTCCATCGGCTTCTGCGGGCCGACCCACGACGAACGCAGCTGGACCTTCGACCTTGACCCCGGCGGCGTCGACCCGGTACTCGAGATCCCGCGGCTGCAGGACGCCTACTTCGCCCGCATCCCCGACTACCCGAAGGGCATCACGGTGCCCGCGATCGTCGACGTGCCGACCGGACAGGTCGTCACCAACGACTTCGCGCAGATGACGCTCGACCTGTCCACCGAATGGACGGCGTATCACCGCGACGGCGCGCCCGAGCTGTACCCCGAGGCGCTGCGTGACGAGATCGACGAGGTGGCCAAGCGCATCTACACCGAGGTCAACAACGGCGTCTACCGGTGCGGCTTCGCCGGCTCACAAGAGGCCTACGACAAGGCCTACGACCGGTTGTTCACCGCGCTCGACTGGCTCAACGAGCGGCTGAAGAGTCAGCGATATCTCGTCGGCGACACCATCACCGAAGCGGACGTCCGGTTGTTCACCACGCTGGCCCGCTTCGATCCCGTCTACCACGGCCACTTCAAGTGCAACCGGTCCAAGCTCGACGAGATGCCCGCGCTCTGGGCGTATGCGCGCGACCTGTTCCAGACCCCCGGCTTCGGCGACACCACCGACTTCGTCCAGATCAAGCAGCACTACTACATCGTGCACACCGACATCAACCCGACGCGAATCGTCCCGAAGGGGCCGGACCTGTCCAACTGGCTGACGCCGCACGGTCGGGAAGCGTTGGGCGGCAGGCCGTTCGGTGACGGCACGCCACCTGGCCCGACGCGGGAAGGCGAGCGGGTACCAGCGGGCCACGGGGCCGACTAGGCCCAGTCGGTGCGCACCGACCACTCGGCGTGCGTCCATGGAAACTCGTTGCCCGCCTCGTCGCGCACCAGCGTCGGCAGCTGCACCGCGAAACCGAACAGCCTGCCGCGGTGCGGGTCCATCGTGGGGATGGTGACCGCAAGCGTGCTGCCCGACCGGAACTCGTTGACGACGTCGGAGCCTTCGTAGGACCGCACCAGCACCCAAGGCGCAGCGGCGATGGCCGGCGGTACCGACAACTGCACGGCGTTGCGCGCATCGACGTCCAATACACCGTCGTCGCGCGGGGTTTCGCAATCGGTGGGGTTGAGCACATCGCAGTACTGATAGGGCCCGACGCGCACCAACTGCCCGCGCGTGTACGCGCTGATCTCCGGCCGTTCGGGTGCCGGGTTTCTGGTCAACCGCCAGATCAACACGCCGGTCGCGACAGCCGCCAGCACCGCGACGGCCACAAGCACCGCCAAACCCTTCTTCACTCCCGCGGCACCGTCCCCCGCAAGCGGGTGGGCCCACCGCTGGCGTGGGGAGTGCCCCCAGCCGAGTCGCTGCGGCGGCCCTCCTGGGCCGCGAGGACGGGGCGATTGCCGCCGAGTCCGGGGATCAGGGAGTCGCCCCGATAGCTGACCACCGTCTGCGCGACGCCGAGGATCAATATCGTCGAGATCACCGTAAAGCCAACGTGCAGTTGCGTATACACCAGAACGCCCGTCGCGCCGCCAGCCACCCAGGCCAGCTGCAGCAGCGACTCCGAGCGTCCGAAAGCCGACGCGCGAGACTCTTCGGGCAGATCATCCTGCAGCGACGCGTCCAGCGACGCCTTGGCGATCGCGCTCGCCGCAGAGGTCACCAACGCAGCCAGCGCGGCCACCAACAGCTTTCCGGTCAGCGCCGTTGCCAGCGCTGCCAACGTGACCGCGATCGAGCTGCGCACGACAAGCTGCGCGGGATGGCCGAGCTGCAGCCGCGCGCTGGCGTAGTTGCCGCCGAAGTTGCCGATCGCCGCCGCCGCGCCGATCAGACCGAGAATCAACAGCTGCTCCCAGCCGCTCTTGTCGTGCGATTTGGCGACGAACGCGGGATAGAGGAACAGGAAACCCACCATCACCTTGATCGTGCAGTTGCCCCACAGCGCGGTGATGATGTTGCGGCCCAACGGCTGTCGCGCATCACGGGCTTGCGGGAACCGCTGCGGGTGGCGCCGTAGCTCACCGTCACCGCCGTGGTAGCTCAGCGTGGTGGGGACTTCGCCTTCGGTAACCTCCACCCACTTCGGTATGCGCATCGCCAGCACGGCGCCTGCCACCGTCACGGCGATGCACACGTACAGCGCGCCGGGCATTTGGAACAGGTTGAAGAGATACTCCGCACCGACGGCCACCGCGCCGCCGACGATGGTTCCGCCGAGCAGGCCGAAGACCGTCAGCCGCGAATTGACCCGCACCAGGTCGATCGTCGGCGGCAGCACTCGCGGCGTCACCGCGCTGCGCAGCACGCTGAATGACTTGGACAGCACCATCATTCCCAGCGCGCACGGGTACAGCACCCAGGACGGGAAGCTTCCCGTTGCGCCGTTGTAGTTGGCGATCAGCATCACGACGAGCGCGCTGCGCAGCGCGAACGACATGGCAAGGGCGAGCCTGCGGCCGTGCTGCAAACGGTCGAGAGCCGGACCGATCAGCGGAGCGATGACCGCGAACGGCGCGATCGTGATGAGCAGGTACAGCGCGACCTTGCTCTTGCTCTCGCCGGAGGCCGCAGCGAAGAACAGGGTGTTGGCCAGTGCGACCGCCATCGCCGAGTCGACGGCGAAGTTGGCCATCACCGGGTAGGTCAGCGCGGTCAGCCCCGACTTGTCGGCGCCATCGGCGGTCGCGGCGCGGTGGAACAGGCCGTACATCCTCGAGCCCATCTCCCGGCTGCGCTGTGCTGCCGAACGAGGGCCGTTGTTCACTCCGCGACCCGCGGCCCCACCGATGCCGGGAGGCGGCTCGCCACGGTTGGCCGACCGCTCCTCGAGGTCCGGCAGATAACGGTTGGCGCTCGGCGTCGACGAACGGCGCTGGCGTGGGTGGTTCACGCCGTCGCTGGGGTAGTTCGCCATCCCAGGATGTTCGTCACCGCGCTGTTTGGGTGGTCGCGGCGGGTAATAGCGGGGATCACGCTGGCCGTCCCGGTCTCGGGGGTCACGCCGCGATCCGCTCACAACAAGATTCTCCCCCATCGCGATGACGGCGGGGTGCAGCCGACCGGGTGTGGCTGCCCGCGGGCCGGTCAGGCACTATTAAGCACGTGGACAGCGTGACGGAATCCACCGAGGACGGCTCGGCGGCGCCCGCGATCGAGCGGTCGGCGGATCTGGAGGCGGTGCTGACGGGCGCCGTCGAACAGGCGCGCGCGGCGATCGTCGAGCACAGCGGCGACACCGTCGGGGACTATCTCGGCGCGACGTTCGACGACTCCACCGCAGCCACCCATCGTTTCCTGGCCAAGCTGCCCGGCTACCAAGGCTGGCAGTGGGCCGTGGTGGTGGCGGCTCATCCTGGAGCCGACCACGCGACGATCAGCGAAGTGGTGTTGGTGCCGGGGCCGACGGCCCTGCTGGCGCCCCAGTGGGTGCCATGGAATGAACGGCTCCGCCCCGGCGACCTCGGCCCCGGTGACCTGCTCGCCACGCCTGCCGAGGATGAGCGCCTTGTGCCCGGCTTCGCCGCGACCGGTGACCCGGCGATCGACGACGTCGCCTACGAGCTGGGTCTGGGCCGACGTCGTCTGCTCAGCGAACTGGGCCGCGCCGACGCCGCCCAGCGGTGGCACGACGGCGACTACGGCCCCGGCTCGTCGATGGCAAGATCCACCCGCCGGGTCTGCCGGGACTGCGGCTTCTACATGCCGCTGTCCGGAGTGCTCGGGCTGATGTTCGGTGCATGCGCCAACGAACTGTCCGCCGACGGACACGTGGTCGACGCCGAATACGGGTGCGGCGCACATTCGGACACGCCTGCGCCGGCGGGAACAGGCTCCCCGCTCTACGACCCCTATGACGACGGCGTGCTCGACGTCGTCGAACCCGGCTCCGACCGACGACGAGCCGCAGGCGTCGGATGCCGACGAGCAGCCAAGCGACGAGGCCGAAGAGTCGGCAGAGGCCGAGCAGCCCGATGAGGCCGACGAGGCCGAGCAGCCAAGTGACGAAGCCGCCGAGCTGCCCAGCGCCGACGACGAAGGCGATCCGCCGACGTAACCGGCCGGCTGCGGCCTTATCGCGCGTTGAGATCGACAGCGGCCCGAACAAGGGCGTTGAACGCCTTCTCGTCCAGCCGGTCGTTCTCCTGAATGTCGATGGCGCGACGGGTGTTTCCGTCCAGGCTGGAGTTGAAGAGGCCCGACGGGTCCTCCAGTGAGGCGCCCTTCGCGAACGTCACCTTGACATGGCTCTTGTAAGTCTCACCGGTACAGATCATTCCGTCGTGGTACCAGACCGGAACCCCTCGCCACTTCCATTCCTCGACCACATCGGGCTCGGCCTGCTTGATGAGTTCTCGGACCCTGGCGAGCATTTCGCCCCGCCAATCACCTAGCTCGTCGATCCGGGCGTCGATCTTCTCCGCGGCTTCGCTCATGCCTCGGCTCCCGCTCGTCCCCTGCCCTGCGGGCGTGGGCCCAGCGGTCCTCGCTGCGCTGCGATCCTCACTCGCGCTCGCCTTCGGGTGCTCATGCCTCGGGTGCTCATCGCGTCAGCCCACCTCCTGGATGCGCACCATGTTGCCCGCAGGGTCGCGAAGGGCGCAGTCACGAACGCCGTACGGCTGCTCGGTCGGCTCCTGAACGACGTCGACATCGCCCGACTGCACACGCTCGAACGTGCCGTCGAGATCCGTGGTGGCCAGCAGCAACGTGCCGAAGGTGCCCTTGGCCATCATCTCGGCGATCACGCGGCGCTCGTCGTCGGTCATGCCGGGGGTGGCCGACGGTGGGTACAACACGATCGACGTGTCGGGCTGGTTGGGCGGACCTACTGTGATCCAACGCATCTTGTTCTTCCCGACGTCGAGGCGCACCTCGAAGCCGAGCGTGTCGCGATAGAACGCCAGCGATTGTTCGGGGTCGTCGTGGGGCAGGAAGCTCGAGTGAATCGTGATGTCCATGGGTTTCACGCTAGGTGCAGCCTGGCGGCAGGCGCTTCTCGATTCCTGATCGGTCTCGTCACCTGCTTCTCGACACACGACGGCATCCCCTGCGTGACGCCCGCGGTCTGCTCCCGGTACGCGCTCGGTGTCGTCCCGACCAACTCGGTGAACCGCGTGCTGAAGGTGCCCAGCGACGAGCAGCCGACGGCGAAGCAGACATCGGTGACCGACATGTCGCCGCGCCGCAGCAGCGCCATCGCGCGCTCGATCCGTCGTGTCATCAGATAGGAATACGGGGACTCGCCGTAGGCGAGCTTGAACTGGCGGGACAGGTGCCCGGCCGACATGTTCACACCGCGGGCCAGCGCCTCGACGTCGAGCGGCTGCGCGTACTCGCGGTCCATCCGGTCACGGACGCGGCGCAACAGCTTGAGGTCGCGTAGCCGCTGCGTTTCACCAAGCCCGCCGGTCACATCCGCGATCGTGCCATATGCGAATGCGTCGGACGCGCGCCGGCTTCGCCATGGATGTCTCGACTGATATCGGCGGACATCCGGCGGTGGCTTGTCGCGCGCAGCAACGTGGTCAGCGCCCACGTCATGAAGCGGTCCGAGATCAGTGCCGCCGGTCTGAGCATGGGCTCGCTGTGGGACACCTGCAGAGACGCCATCCATGACACAGCCTTGACCTTGTGGTGTCTGGTTCTCTCATACCAGCGCAACGCATTTGAGAGGTCGCGATCGAGGGGACCGGAATGATTCCTGAGCTCCGACAGAGCCTTGCACAACACCATCGTGTCGAGCAGTACCTGATTGGTCCCCTGGGCGAGCGTGGGCGGCATCGTGTGCGCAGCGTCGCCGAGTAACGTGAGCGGTCCCTGACGCGGCGCGCGGGGAATCGGATGCCGGAAGTGCGGGAACGGCGAACGGGCAAGGTCGTCGTCGGTCAATGTCGCGAGCAATCGATCGATCGAGTCTGTCCATCCGGCGAAATTGGACCGGATCATCTCGATCGGCCGCTCCGGCCTGACGAAGTCGGTCGACCACGGCAGGTCGAACCACCACTGCATACTGGATCCGCCTGCGGGCCACAGACCAACGCTTCCATGCTCGCCGACAACGATTCGTGCGATGTGCTTATCGGGCACGTCGGGAAGGGTGACCAATCCCTGCCAGCTGCACCAGCCGGTCGGCTTCGCAGGTTCTGCGCCAAGGACATTGCGAACCACCGAGTGCAGGCCATCCGCGCCGATCAGAAGATCTCCTTCGGCGAAGCTGCCGTCGTCGAAATCGACCCGTACTCCGTCGGGTGAACTCACCACTCCGACTGCGCAACGATTGCATCGGATGCGATCGGCCGGGAAACCGTCAAGCAGCCGCTCGAGAAGAACTCGACGGGGCACCATCCGAACAGGTGCGCCCAACTGATTGACAACCGCGGTCACGTCGAAATTCGCCAGCGGTCGGCCTGCAGACGTCCCGACCTGCACTGCGGAGATCAGTTGACCGGCGCCGGTCATGTCAACGCCCAACTGCGTCAAAACTGTCGCGCCGTTGGACCAGATGGTCACAGCACCGCCGCCTGCAGCCACATCCGGCCGCCTTTCGAAGACGGTCACGTCATGTCCGTCGCGCAATAAGCCGCGAGCAATCGAGATTCCGCCAACACCAGCGCCGACGACCAGGATCCGCAAAGCACTCATCTCGCACCTCCCACCGCTATCACGCTGCATCCGGAAGAAATGTTCATCGCAGGCAATTCCTGTGGCGTATTCGGAGTCACCGGGTCTGTGTGGTGTTCGTCATATCGCCGAACGCGGCACGTCTAGTCCTTTACCCGCGATGCCTGCGAATCGGTGCAACCCATCGCATGCATTGCGAGCCGCAAGGCCTGCACGGCGTAGTGGAGCCTCGATCGCACTGTGCCTTCGGGGATCTGCAGATCGGAGGCGATCTGCGCGGTCGTCCAGCCGTCGTAATATGACCGCCGGATCACGGTACGGTGATCCGCGGACAGCTGGGCCAGCGCACTGCTCAACAACATTCGATCCAAGGCGGAGTTCACCTCATCGGGGCAGGCGCGGTCGAGGATCACGTCAGGGTCCGCGATCACGGACTCGTTGCGAAACCTCGCGCTGCGTTGATCGTCGATGATCATGTTACGGGCGACGGTGAAGAGCCAGGCGCGGGGCGATCTCGCAGGGTCGCCGGTCACCTCGGGGTGCCGCCAGGCCTTCAGCAGTGTTTCCTGCACGATGTCCTGGGCGCGGGCTCGATCACCTGTCAGTCGCACCGCATAGCGCCGCAACTCTTCGGCGTGTTTGTCATAGAGATCCCGCATCGACGTGGCCGAATCTTCGGATAGGCGCTTTCGTGGCGACGGGGCCGGCCTCGTGTGGCCCGAGCACTGACGGTGTGCTGGGGCAGGCGCCTCGGACGCATCCAGGACCTCGGTCTGCTTCATGCCTTCGACGCTAGGTAGCCCGTCAGCCGGATTCCCGTGACAGGCGGTCGATCCGCGCTAACTGGCTAATGGTTCGCGCTGTGTGGAGTTCGCAGCGCGCAGCGCCTCTTGTGGCGTTTCGCCGTACACGAGTTTGTGAGCGGTGGCGAACCTGCCAAGGTGGGCGAACCCCCATCGGTGCGCCACGGCGGCGACGGTGGTGTGGCCGGGGTGTGCGGCTCGCAGGTCACTGTGGGCACGGCGGAGCCTGACCTCGCGGAGGTACGCCATCGGCGACATGCCCAGGTGCCTGCGGAACCCCTCCTGCAGACTGCGCACGCTGACGTGGCATTGCATCGCGAGTTGCGACGTGGTCAGCGGCAGGTGTGGTCCGGCCTCGATGAGTGTCATGGCGTCCCCGACAGCAGCCGGTCGGCCGGGTTCGGCTGGTTTGGCGAGTGATTCGCGATAGGGGTGGTTTGCCACCAGCAGGAAACCGTGAATCAGGCTCTCCACCAACGGCGCCAGCACGAGAGAATGCCCGACCATGCTGTTCGGGTGCTCGAGCTGACGGTGGACCAGTAACAGCAGGCGCACCCACTCTTGGGCGGCACCCGTTTTGAGCGGCAGCGAAGGGTCGAACTCGATCGGAGAACCCAGCGAGCCCTGGACCAATGCCTCGAGCGCTCTATCGACGGCAACCTGGTCCAGCTTCACCGCGAGATGCCGGCTGCCGCCCGGCCACCACGTCGCTGCCATCTCGGCGTCGGGCCGGTAGATGGACGCCAGCGTCGGAGTCGAGGTCAGCGGCTGGCCCCGATAGCGCGACTCCAGGCAGCCGTTGAGGGGAATCAGAACATGGTAGTTGGCACGATCGTCATCGAACTCGACTGCGACATCCGTTTCATAGACGGTGTCTCCCACGGTGATCGGCCCGATGTGGGATACACGTTGTTTGAGCGCGAAGCCGTTCGACGATCCGAGCAGGCGGAGTCGGTGCGGATAGAACGCCGCACCACGGACGTCGATCGCCTGCTCGGGCGACCGTGTGCGGAACCACCGATCGGACGGCAGTGACTCCTGCGCGTCCGCCGTACTCGCGACAACGGCGGGCATGACCCCTGATTCGGTCGCGGCGGTTCCGAGGCCGATCACACGTGATGCGTTCATTGCGACTCCCGGCCGAAGCTCGTCACATCATCCGGCCATGTCAGCGACGGTAGCGACCGAGCCTGTCTTTCAGCTTGTGAGTGGCTGTGAAGCGTGTCGCCATTTGGGCATCAACTGACGAACTCGTCACAGTCGCGAGCACGGCCTGCCCGGTGATCGTGCATCACTTGAAGGTCAACGGGGACCTGGGGACATCACGATCAAGCCCGAGGAGAACCACCATGATGAACGTGAATCCGCAGACCACCGCGGACTTCTGGGATGCCTACGTCACTGCGGCCGAGGCCGCCTCGTCAGTGCAGACCGCTCTGTGCCCCCCGCGAGCCGCGGCGAGATGCGCTTCGCTGCCAGAGAAAAATCGATGTGCCGAGAACACCGACGCCGAGTCCGGCGACCGCGACGGGGCGCCACTCATGCAGCCCGGCGACCGTGAAGGCCAGGATCGCGGCGATCAACCAGCCAACGGCGATCACGATGATGACCGGCCACGGCTCGAGCAGGATCGCGGGCAGGGCAGGCGGTTCCGGGTGACCGGGCTCGGGTGGTTCGGCGTTCATCGACTGCCAACCTAGCCCCCGACAGCCCGAAAACGAAAGGCCGCCGTGTTTTGCTACGTGCAGCAACATCCACTGGCTATTCTTTGCTTTGTGAAGGATACCGACTCTCGGTTGGCGAGCGACTTGTCACTGGCCGTTATGCGCCTGGCACGCCAATTGCGCTTTCGCCGTCCGGATTCCCCGGTTTCCCTGTCGCAGTTGTCGGCGCTGTCAACCCTGGCCAAAGAGGGGGCGATGACGCCAGGGGCGTTAGCTACACGCGAACGTGTCCGGCCGCCGTCGATGACGCGTGTGATTGCCTCGCTCGCCGAACTCGGGTTCGTGGCACGCAACGCACACCCCGCTGACGGCCGCCAGGTCTTGGTATCTGTGTCGTCGAGCGGCACGGAGTTGATCGAAGCCGAGCGCAAAGCTAGCCAGGTGTGGCTGAAGGCGCGGCTTGCGCAGTTCAACCCCGAACAACGCAAGGCGCTGCTCGTCGCTGCCGACCTCATGTCGGCGCTCGTCGACGAATCCGCGTGAGCAGTTCGATCGTCGACGTCGATGACCCCGGTGACCCGAGGCTCGACGATTTCCGCGACCTCAACAGCGTCGATCGCAGGCCCGATCTGCCGTCGGGCAAGGGGTTGGTGATCGCCGAGGGCGTGCTCGTAGTGCAGCGGATGCTGGCGTCCAGGTTCCGACCCCGCGCCATGCTTGGCACCGATCGCCGGCTGCGCGAACTCGCCGCCGACCTCGAGTCGACCGATGCGCCCTACTACCGGGCGAGCGCCGAGGTGATGGCCGACGTCGTCGGGTTCCATCTCAACCGCGGAGTGCTTGCCGCGGCGGTCCGGCCGGGTGAGCTGACCGTCGACGAGGTGCTCGAAGGGGCCCGCACGGTGGCGGTGCTCGAGGGAGTCAACGACCACGAGAACCTCGGCTCCATCTTCCGCAACGCGGCCGGGCTCGGCATCGACGCGGTGGTGTTCGGCACGGGGTGCGCCGACCCGCTGTACCGCCGCGCGGTGCGGGTGTCGATGGGGCATGCGCTGCTGGTGCCGTACGCATGGGCGACGTCCTGGCCGGCAGACCTGACGATGTTGCGCGACAGGGGCTTTCGCGTGATGGCGATGACGCCGGACCCGGCTGCGGCGACACTGTCCGAGGCGATGGCGACCGTCGGCGGTGACCCCGTCGCGATTCTCGTCGGCGCCGAGGGGCCCGGCCTGACCGAAACGGCGATGCGGGCCAGCGACGTCAGGGTTCGGATTCCGATGTCACGTCGCACCGACTCGCTGAATGTGGCGACGGCCGCCGCGCTGGCGTTCTACGAGCGGGTTAGATTGGCGCGATGACCGACGACGCCACGCCGTGGGGAACGGGGCTGACCGTGGCGGCTTTCGTGGCGATGGTGACCGCGGGCGCGGTGGTGGTGTTGAGCATGGGCCTGATCCGCGTTCATCCACTGCTGGCCGTCGGGTTGAACCTGGTGGCAGTGGGTGGTCTGGCGCCGACGGTGTGGGGTTGGCGTTCGACCCCGGTACTGCGGTGGTTCGTGTTGGGGCTCGGCGTCGGCGTCGCGGGTGCGTGGCTGGCGCTGCTGGCCTTGACGCTCGGTTAGCCCTGGCCGCTGGAGCGCACCCCGAGGAGCACGTCCTCCCAGGCGGGAACCGGCGGCTTGCCCTTGCGGGCGCGCGGGGTGCGGGCGGGCTTGGGTGGTTCGGGTGCTTCGTCGACCTGCACCGGCGGCGCGGGCTCCTCGATCGCCAGCTGTTTGACCGGCGCGACCGGCCGCAGCGGGCGGGCGAAATCGGGGTCGATCAGATCGCAGGCGGCGTCGTCGAATGCGGTCACCGTGCCGCCGTGGGCGCCGGGGGTGAACCGGAAGTGCGCGGTGTTGTCGGACATCCCGGCCTGCCATGACAGCTGCACCGTCCAGCGTCCGTCCTCGTTGCGCCACGCGTCCCAGTTGGTGGAGTCGGGGTTCAGGCCGCGGGCGATCAGCGCAGTCGTGATGGTCTCCAGCAGCGTGAGGACCGCGGGACCGTCGGCGAGGACGGGATGCGCCGCGGTTGCCAACTCGGCCGCCCGCGAGCGTTCCAGCAGCACAGGGTGCGCGAACCGCTCGACCCGGGAAACGTCGACGCCGGCCGATTCGGCGACCTGCTCGACTGATGCGCCCGCGCGAATCCTGGCTTGAATCTCCTTCGGACGCAGCACGTTTGCAACCTCGGTATCGGATTGGGATTGGCTGGCACCGGGCTTCTCGCCGCGCACGGCGGCGCGCAACCGGTCGTCGGCGCGCAGGACGAACGTCTCGGTCGGGTCGTCGCTTTCGCAGATGATGCGTTTGCCGTCAACGTCGAGTCCGACGACCTTGAGTTCCCGCATGCCGACCTCCTCCGGGCTTCATTGGCGCCGGGGCGCCGTGCCCGATTAGCAGCCCACCATACTGCGTTATCGACCCGTTACCTGGCAGACACGCCCGAGCGACCCAGGTCAGAGCCGTTCCACCACCCAGTCGACGCATTGCGTCAGCGCGGTCACGTCGTCGGGTTCGACGGCGGTGAACATGGCGATCCGCAACTGGTTACGGCCGAGCTTGCGGTAGGGCTCGGTGTCGACGATGCCGTTAGCCCGCAGCACCTTGGCCACCGCCGCGGCGTCGACGTCGTCGGAGAAGTCGACGGTGCCGACCACCTGCGAACGGTGCTCGGGATCGGCGACGAACGGCGTCGCGAACTGCGACGCCTCTGCCCACGAGTACAGCCGCTGCGACGAGTCCGCGGTGCGCTTGACGGCCCAGTCGATCCCGCCGTTGTCCAGCATCCAGTCCAGCTGTTCGGCCAGCAGGATCAGCGTGCCGATGGCCGGGGTGTTGTAGGTCTGGTTCTTCAGACTGTTCTCGACGGCGATGGGCAGTGAAAGGAAGTCGGGCACCCAGCGCCCTGACGCGGCGATCGACTCGATCCGGGAGAGCGCGGCGGGGGAGGTGACCGCAACCCACAGGCCGCCGTCGCTCGCCATGTTCTTTTGTGGCGCAAAGTAATACGCGTCGACGTCGGTGATGTCCACGGGCAGGCCGCCTGCCGCCGAGGTGGCGTCGATGACGACCAGCGCGTCGCCTGCGCCCTCGGGGCGCTGCACCGGCACGGCCACCCCTGTCGATGTCTCGTTGTGCGCCCATGCGATGACGTCGACCGATGGGTCCGACTGCGGTTTGGGGGCGCTGCCAGGGTCGGCCTTCACGATCACCGGGTCGCCGACGAACGGGTTCTTGCCCACCGCGGAGGCGAACTTGGCGCTGAATTCGCCGTAGGTCAGGTGCAACGAGCGCTTGTCGATGAGGCCGAACGCCGCGGCGTCCCAGAACGCGGTCGAGCCGCCGTTGCCGAGGATGACCTCGTAGCCGTCGGGCGCCGAGAACAGCTGACGCACTCCGTCGCGAACCCGGCCGACCAGGTTCTTCACCGGTGCCTGCCGGTGCGATGTGCCGAACAAATCGCCTGCGGCGGCGAGCGCCTGGAGCTGCTCGGGCCGCACCTTCGACGGCCCGCAGCCGAACCGTCCGTCGCTGGGTTTGAGGTCGGCGGGAATCGTCAGTTCGGCCATGCGGACAAGAGTAGTGACCGGATTTGTGCACTTCCTGCGGGGAGGGGTCGGCGAACAACGCCGAAAGAGTAGGGGAAAACGCTGCGCGATGGACGCCCGGTGGGTAAATACTGAGGTACCGGTCGGGGGCTGCGGTTCGAGCCCGATTGGGGGGCGCGTGATGAGTAGAGGAAAGGCTTCGACGCTGATTCCCGCCTGCGCCGCTGCGGTGACGGTCTTCGGTTGGACGCTCGCCGTGGTGCCGGCCCACGCCGATGGCGGAGACCGGGGTGGCGCGCTGCTGAACCAGATCAACGCCATGCGCGCGGCGAACGGCTGTGGGCCGGTGGCGGCCAATCCGCCGCTGACCGCGGCCGCCGCTCGGCAGGCCAACGACATGCTCGCCAATGGAGTGGTGAACCACACCGGCTCGGACGGCTCTTCCGTCGTCCAGCGCGTCACCGACGCCGGTTACGCGCCGTACTCCAAGCTCGGAGAGGTCATCTTCTGGGGAACCGGCTTGGGCGGTGTTCCGGCTGCCGCGGTCGACTGGTGGATGAACAGCCCCGGCCACCGTGCCATCATCACCGACTGCGGAATGACCGATGCCGGCTTCTCGCTGGTGAGCAGCGGCGACAGGGTTGCCGCGGCGGGGGACTTCGCGAAGAAGTGAGTGACGTCCGTCACAAAGTCTGCGCGTTCGCCCGGTTAATTACAGTGGGTACACGAGGTCTGTTCAATATGCGATACCTGCGGTACCGTCGTTGGACATTAAGCCAGTGCATGTAAACCTCAGGGGAGGCTTCTGATGGCTAGGACCCGCATGGTCAGGCGGTGGCGTCGCAACATGGATGTCGTCGACGACACCGAGTACACCGACCTGCTCACCACACTGTCCGAGGGGTCGGTGCGGCGCAATTTCAATCCCTACACCGACATCGACTGGGACTCTCCGGAGTTCGCGGTGATCGACAACGACGAGCGGTGGATCCTGCCCGGGACGGATCCGGTTGGCCAGCACCCCTGGTACAAGGCGCAAACGACCGAGCGCCAAATCGAGATCGGCATGTGGCGCCAGGCCAACGTCGCCAAGGTCGGACTGCACTTCGAGTCGATCCTGATCCGCGGCCTGATGGAGTACGCCTTCTGGACGCCCAACGGCTCCCCGGAATACCGGTACTGCCTGCACGAGGCGGTCGAAGAGTGCAACCACACGATGATGTTCCAGGAGATGGTGAACCGCATCGGCGCCGACGTGCCAGGTATGCCGCGGCTGCTGAAGTGGGTCCAGCCGCTCATCCCGCTTGTCGCGGGGCCGCTCCCGATCCCGTTCTGGTTCGGCATCCTTGCGGGCGAAGAACCCATCGACCACACCCAGAAGAACGTCCTGCGCGAAGGCAAGACACTGCATCCGATCATGGAACGGGTGATGGCCATTCACGTCGCCGAGGAAGCGCGGCACATCTCGTTCGCGCACGAATACCTGCGCAAGCGCGTACCTCACCTGCCGCGGCGGAAGCGGTTCTGGTTGTCGCTCTACGTCCCGCTGACCATGCGGATTCTGTGCTCGGCCATCATTGTTCCGCCGAGGTCGTTCTGGAAGGAATTCGACATCCCGCGCTCGGTCCGCAAGGAGATCTTCTTCCGATCGCCCGAATCCAGACAAATGCTGCGCGACATGTTCGGCGACGTCCGCATGCTCTGCCACGACACCGGCCTGATCAACCCGCTCGCCAAGCTGATGTGGCGGATCTGCAGGATCGACGGCAGGCCCAGCCGCTACCGCAGCGAGCCCGCGCGTCAACATCTGGTGTCGGCCGCCTGAGTCGAAAGGACTCACGACGTGCCCCATGTGATTACCCAGTCGTGTTGTAGCGACGGGTCCTGTGTCTACGCCTGCCCGGTGAACTGTATTCACCCGTCACCGGACGAGCCCGGCTTCGCGACGGCCGAGATGCTCTACATCGATCCGGTCGCCTGCGTCGACTGCGGCGCGTGTGTCAGCGCGTGCCCGGTCGGTGCGATCGCGCCGGACACCCGGCTCGAGGACAAGCAGCTGCCCTTCATCGCGCTGAACGCGGCGTTCTACCCCGACCGGCCCGAAGTCGAGAAGCTGCCGCCGACGTCGAAGCTGGCACCGGTCATCGACGCGCCGAAAGTGCTTCCGCGCGGCGCGAATCCGTTGACGGTGGCAATCGTCGGATCCGGGCCCGCCGCGATGTACGCTGCCGACGAGCTGCTGACCCAGCGGGGTGTGCGGGTGAACGTGTTCGAACGCCTGCCGACGCCCTATGGGTTGGTGCGCGCAGGCGTGGCACCCGATCACCAGAGCACCAAGCGGGTCACCCGGCTGTTCGACAAGATCGCCAAGCGGCGGGGCTTCCGGTTCTTCCTCAACGTCGAGGTGGGGTCGGATCTGTCGCACGCCGAACTGCGCGCCCACCATCACGCCGTGCTCTACGCCGTCGGTGCACCGAACGACCGCAGGCTCGACATCGACGGCATGGGCCTGCCCGGCACCGGAACGGCCACCGAGATGGTCGCCTGGATCAACGGGCATCCCGAATGCACCGATCTCCCAGTCGATTTGGGCCATGAGCGGGTGGTGGTCGTCGGAAACGGCAATGTCGCACTGGACGTCGCCAGGATCCTGACGACCGATCCGGATGCGTTGGCGGGCACCGACATCTCCGACCATGCGCTGGCCGCGCTCCGGCAGTCGAAGGTCACCGAGGTGGTGATCGCCGCCCGCCGCGGACCTGCGCAATCCGCCTTCACGCTGCCCGAACTCATCGGGCTGACCTCGACGTGCGAGGTGGTGCTCGACGCCGCCGATCACGACCTGGTGCAGGCCGACCTCGCGACGGTCGACGATCCGCTGACGCGCAACAAGCTGGAGATCCTGAGTAAGCTCGGCGACGCTTCGGTGGCGCCGACGCGGCCGCGGATCCGACTGGCGTATCGCCTCACCCCGCACCGCGTCGTCGGCGTCGACCGGGTCGCCGGTATCGAGTTCACGGTCACCGACACCGAGGAAACGCGTCGGCTCGACGCGGGAATGGTGCTGACGTCGATCGGCTACCGCGGCAAGCCGATTCGCGACCTGCCGTTCGACGAGACCGCATCGGTGGTGCCGAACGACGGCGGCCGGGTCGTCGACCCGCAGACCGGCGTGCCGGTGCGCGGCAGCTACGTCGCGGGCTGGATCAAGCGCGGACCGACCGGCTTCATCGGCACCAACAAGTCGTGCGCGATGCAGACGGTGCAGAGCCTGGTCGACGACTACAACGCCGGCCGGCTGGCCGAACCCAGGGGCAAACCCGCCGCGCTGGACAAGCTGGTGGAAAGCCGGTGCCCGGACGTCGTCGATGCGGCGGGGTGGCACGCCATCGACAGCGCCGAGATCGCGCGCGGCGGAAAGGACCGGCCGCGCGACAAGTTCACCTCGGTCGCCGACATGCTCGCCGTTGCCGCCGCCGCACCCCCGCCGACGATCCGGCAGCGGGTGCTGGCCAGTCTGCGGCGCTGACCCGCGGAACTGGGGGCACCCCCCGCGAAACGGAATTCCAGCAGAAGAAGTGCGAGTGAGGGCCTGCTGGAATTCCGTTTCGCAGCAGCGGGCTAGTGCTGCTTCATCGCCTCTTCGATTTCCTCCATGCTGACCTCGCGCACCGGCTGACCCATCGACCACTGATGGCCGAACGGATCCCGCAGGACGCCGTACCGGTCGCCCCAGAACTGGTCCTCGACCGGCATGACGACGGTGGCGCCCGCGTCGATAGCCTGTTGGAACTGCTTGTCCACATCGGTGACGACCAGGTGGATCGTCACGGGTGAGCCGCCGAGCGCCTTCGGTGTCATCGACTTGCCGCCGCTCATTTCCGGGAAGTCGTCGTTGAGCATCACCGAGGACCCGTTGATCCCGAGCGACGCGTGGATCAGCTTGCCGTCTGGACCCGGAACTCGGCCGTGCTCGACCGCGTCGAACGCCTTGACGTAAAAATCGATCGCGGCGGCGGCGTCGTCGACCGTCAGGTGTGGCAGCACTGCGGGCTGAACTTCGATTGCCATGGTGGTCTCCTCTCGTGGGTGGTCGTTATTACCGACTGTCCCCGCGCCGGGAATTCATCGCTGTCATACGACCGAGAAACCCGGCGGTAGGGCGCTGCGTCCCGTCAACGCCGTCAGCAGTTCGTCCCCGCGACCCGTCACCACCGCGATCCGCGCCGCCAGCGTCGTGGCCTCGTCCAGCACATCGTCGGCCAGGTCAAGCGAAAGCCCGGTCGCCCGTGCAATATCCAGCCCATGCACCGCGAGCTCGAACGTCCGCGTCGGTAGATAGGTGTGCAAGCGGAGGCCGAGCCCGTCGATGACGGCGATGAGCGGGTCCCCTGCCGTCTCCAGGTCGCCGAGTGCGCGCTCGACGAGCTCGTGAACCATTGCGGCCGGGTCAGGACCGAGGTCGCGGCCCGCCTGCCTGCCGCGTTCCGTGATGGCCTCGGCGCCGGCCTTCGACATGTAGTCGGCTGTCCAGGCGTAGTACTCCTGCGGGGTCGCGATGTCCTCACGATCGGCGGACGTCTGCAGATAGGTGCTCACGGTGATGAGCGAGCGGGACGCGTGCCCGACCAGCGACCGAAGATCCCAATCGCCGAGTCCCGGTCCGTCCCATTGGTCGCCCGTGATTCGGTGGACCAGGCCGGCGAAGCTTCTCGCCGCCGACTCGAACGTGGTGACCGACTCCGCCATCGCGGTCAGCCCTTCGCGATCTCGTTCCAGCCCTCGACGGATTCCGGGCTGCGTGGAGCGGGACCGACGTAGATCGCCGCCGGGCGGACGAGTTTCCCGAGCCTCTTCTGTTCGAGGATGTGCGCGCACCAACCGGCGGTCCGGCCGCAGGTGAACATCGCGGGCATCATCTTGGCGGGCACCTCGGCGAAGTCCAGGATCACCGCCGCCCAGAACTCGACGTTGGTTTCGATGGCGCGGTCGGGGCGACGCTCGCGCAGCTCGGTCAGCGCGGCCTGCTCGAGCGCGGCGGCGACCTCGTAGCGCGGCGCCTCCAACTTCTTCGCCGTCGCCCGCAACACCCGGGCCCGCGGGTCCTCCGCGCGGTACACGCGGTGCCCGAAGCCCATCAGCTTCTCGTTGCGGTCCAGCACGCCGCGGACCACCGCCTGCGCGTCGCCGGTGCGCTCGACCTCCTCGATCATCGGGATCACCCGCGCGGGTGCGCCGCCGTGCAGTGGACCGCTCATCGCGCCGATGGCACCAGACAGCGCCGCCGCCACGTCGGCACCCGTAGACGCGATCACCCGCGCGGTGAACGTGGAGGCGTTCAAGCCGTGCTCGGCCGCAGAAACCCAGTAGGCGTCGATCGCCTCGACGTGCCGTGGGTCCGGCTCACCCTGCCAGCGGGTCATGAAACGCGCTGTCACAGTCGAGCATTCGTCGATCATGCGCTGCGGGACGGCCGGCTGGTAGATGCCGCGCGCGGACTGTGCGACGTAGGACAGTGCCATCACAGAAGCGCGGGCAAGCTGGTCGCGGGCGGTGGCGTCGTCGATGTCCAGCAGCGGCGCGTAGCCCCAGATCGGTGCGAGCATCGGCAGACCGGCCTGCACGTCGACGCGGACGTCGCCGCTGTGGATCGGCAGCGGGAACGGCTCTGCGGGCGGCAATCCCTTGCCGAACCGGCCGTCCACGAGCAGCCCCCACACGTCACCGAAAGTGACCTGGCGGTTGACCAGTTCTTCGATGTCGACCCCGCGGTATCGCAGCGCGCCGCCGTCTTTGTCCGGCTCGGCGATCTCGGTGGTGAAGGCCACGACGCCTTCCAAGCCAGGGACGAAGTCCTCGGGTACCGCAGTCATGTCGCTGATTCTCGCACCCGCCGCACGGCCCTCGGCTACCGGTCGGTAACAAGCCGCCGAACTGTTGGGGCGTAGCGTTGGCGCGGTGGCTACCCCGGAAAACGAACGACTGGCCGCGATGCGGGTGGAGTACGGATCGGCCGAGAAGGACGGCAGTCCCGACCTGGACGCCGACTGGCTCGCCGACGGCTGGGTTGCCCTGCTGCGCAAGTGGTTAGCCCACGCCGAGAGTGCCGGTGTCGCCGAGCCCAACGCGATGGTGGTCGGCACGGTCGATGACAGCGGAAGACCGGTGACCCGCTCGGTGTTGTGCAAGAGCGTGGACGACACAGGAATCACTTTCTTCACCAATTACGACTCCGCCAAGGGCGAGGAACTCGCCTCCACGCCCTACGCGTCGGCGACGTTCCCCTGGTTTCTGCTTGGCCGTCAGGTGCACGTCCGCGGTCCGGTGACGAAGGTGTCCGCCGAGGCCACCGCCGACTACTGGGGCCACCGCCCGCGCGGTTCCCAGCTGGGCGCATGGGCATCGCAGCAGTCCCGTCCGATCGCGTCGCGGGACGCGCTGCTGCGCCAATTGGCCGACGTCACGCAACGTTTCGCTGATCTCGATGACGTTCCTGTGCCGCCGAACTGGGGTGGCTACCTCATCGCGCCGGAGGTCATCGAGTTCTGGCAGGGCCGGGAAAACCGGGTGCACAACAGGATTCGGGTGAGTGGAGGCCGCATCGAGCGGCTTCAGCCGTAGTGGCGGGGTTCTTCGCGGACACCACCCCGCTGCGGACGCGCGACTTCCGCCGGCTGTGGCTGTCCGGGATCGTCACCGTCATCGGGGCCAACCTCACCATCTTCGCAGTGCCGGTCCAGATCTACGCGCTCACACAGAACTCGGCGTACGTCGGGCTTTCCGGGGTCTTCGCGCTCGTCCCGCTGGTGGTGTTCGGCCTGTGGGGCGGCGCGTGGGCCGACGTGATGGACCGGCGCGTGCTGCTGATCATCGCCTCGTGCGGGTTGGCGGTGGCGTCGGTACTGCTGTGGCTGCAGGCCGCGCTGTCGATCAACAACATCTGGGTGGTGATGTGCCTGCTTGCGGTGCAGCAGGCCTTCTTCGCGATCAACGCCCCGACACGCACGGCCGCCATCTCACGCATCGTCCCCGGTGACCAGCTGCCCGCGGCCAGCTCGCTGAACTTCACGGTGTTCCAGTTCGGCGCCATCGTCGGACCGCTGCTGGCCGGCGTGATGCTGCGCTGGGTCGATCTGTCCACGCTGTATCTGATCGACGCCATCACGTGCATCGTGCCGATCTGGGCGACGGTTCGACTTGCGCCGATTCCGCCAGCCAACGGAGACGCCGAATCGTCGGGTTGGGGCTTTCGGGCGGTACTGGACGGGTTCCGCTACCTGGCGGGCAACACGGTGGTGTTGATGTCGTTCGTCGTCGACTTGATCGCGATGATCTTCGGAATGCCGCGGGCGCTCTTTCCGCAGATGGCGCACGAGAGCTTCGGCGGTCCTGTCGAGGGCGGCACCACCATGGCCCTGCTGTCCGCCGCGATCGCGGCAGGTGCGGTCGCGGGTGGGGTGTTTTCCGGCTGGCTGCCGCGCGTCCGGCGACAAGGGTTGGCCGTCGTACTGGCGATCGTGGTGTGGGGCATCGCGATGATCGGCTTCGGCGTTGCCGCCGGATTCGCCGACGGCCATGTCGGGCTGATGCTCTGGATTGCGTTGCTGTTCCTCGTCATTGGCGGTGCGGCCGACCTGGTGTCGTCGGCGTTCCGTAACACGATTCTGCTGCAGGCTGCGTCCGACGACGTTCGTGGACGGCTGCAGGGCGTGTTCACCGTCGTCGTGGCGGGCGGCCCTCGCGTGGCCGACGCGGTGCACGGCGCGGCCGCTGCCGCCGTCGGGACCACCGTCGCAGCGGCGGGTGGCGGCGCACTCGTCGTGGTCGGTGTGGTGATCGCGGCACTGCTCGCGCCTGCGTTCGTGCGGTACCGGGTCACCCGTGCGGGCGCCAGCGAACATGCGCCGGACAACGACAAAGTCTGATCTCGGCAGATTGCGACGCCCGACACTTTCCTTGGCAACTCTTGGTGGCGGAGTTAGCATCCAGGCGTGGCTGGTGATTCGGGGGAGTCGTCGCTAGGCCTGCGCGAACGGAAAAAACAACGCACGCGCACCACGCTGATCGACGCCGCCATCGAGCTGTGTGAGCGGCAGGGGTTCGAGCAGACGACGGTGGAGCAGATCGCCTCGATCGCCGATGTCTCACCCCGCACGTTCAGTCGCTACTTCGCGACCAAGGAAGCGGTGTGTCTGGCGTTGGTCGACGATGCCGTCGATGTCGCCGCCGTCGAGCTGGCCCGTCTACCGGAGGACATGAACCATCTGGAGGCGCTGTACCGCGCCTCGGTGACGATGTACCGGAACACCAAGCACGCAGGCATCGGGGAACTGACCGCGCCGCGACTGATGTGCACACTGCGGATCATCATGTCGTCGCCGACGCTGCGGCAGGCCACCATGGAGTTTCGGCCGCACGCTGTCAACGTCGAGCTGGCACGGCGAATGGGTGTCGATCTCACCGATCGTGAACTGCGGCTGGTGGCCGCGGTGTGGGCCTCGGTCATCATGACCGCGCTCGCCGACCTTGGCATGGACACGGGGTGGCATGGCGTCGACATCGACGACGCCGTCGACCGGATCGAGGAGACCTTCGCCCAGTTCGCGGGCCTGATTGACAGCGTCGCGCAGCCGGTCTGAACCCCTCCGCACCCCGCGCGGGCGCGATTGCCACAATGGGACTACCTTTTGAGGACAGAGGTCGGTTCTCTCAGCGACGAAGGGATTCATTCCTGTGGCAGAAAAAAACGAGCACGCCACGCTCAACTACCCCGGTGGCGAGCTTGAGCTGGACGTCGTCGACGCCACTGAGGGGTCCGACGGAATCGCTCTTGGATCGCTGCTGGCGAAGACCGGTTACACCACCTTCGACGAGGGATTCGTCAACACCGCCTCCACCAAGAGCGCCATCACCTACATCGACGGCGACGCGGGCATTCTGCGCTACCGCGGCTACCCGATCGAGCAGCTGGCGGAGAAATCGAATTTCATCGAGGTCAGCTATCTGCTGATCTACGGCGAGCTGCCGACCAAGGAGCAGTTGGAGAAGTTCACCGATCAGATCCAGCGGCACACGTTGCTGCACGAGGATCTCAAGCGGTTCTTCGACGGCTTCCCGCGCAACGCGCACCCGATGCCGGTGGTGTCCAGCGCGGTGAATGCGCTCTCGGCGTACTACCAGGATTCCCTCGACCCGTTCGACGACGAGCAGGTCCAGCTGTCGACCATCCGGCTGCTGGCCAAGCTGCCGACCATCGCGGCCTACGCGTACAAGAAGTCGGTCGGCCAGCCGTTCCTGTACCCGGACAACTCGCTGACGTTGGTGGAGAACTTCCTGCGAATGACGTTCGGCTTCCCCGCCGAGCCCTACGAGGTGGACCCGGAAATCGTGCGGGCGTTGGACCTGTTGCTGATCCTGCACGCCGACCATGAGCAGAACTGCTCGACGTCGACGGTGCGCCTTGTCGGCTCGTCGCAGGCCAACCTGTTCACCTCGATCTCCGGTGGCATCAACGCGCTGTGGGGCCCGCTGCACGGCGGCGCCAACCAGGCCGTGCTGGAGATGCTCGAGAAGATCCGGCAGGCCGACGGCGACGTCCACGACTTCGTCAAGCGGGTCAAGAACAAGGAAGACAACGTCAAGCTGATGGGCTTCGGCCACCGGGTCTACAAGAACTACGACCCGCGGGCGCGCATCGTCAAGGAGCAGGCAGACAAAATCCTCGGCAAGCTCGGCGGCGACGACGAGCTGCTCGACATCGCCAAGGCGTTGGAAGAGGTCGCGCTCACCGACGACTTCTTCGTCGAGCGCAAGCTGTATCCGAACGTGGACTTCTACACCGGCGTGATCTATCGCGCGATGGGCTTCCCGACCCGGATGTTCACCGTGCTGTTCTCGGTGGGCCGGCTGCCGGGGTGGATCGCGCACTGGCGGGAGATGCACGAGGACGGTAGCGGCAAGATCGGCCGTCCGCGCCAGATCTACACCGGCTACACCGAACGCGACTACAACGAGATCGGCAAGCGCTAGCGACCACTGCGACACATCTCACTGCGGTAGGGCTTGCATTCCGGATAGTTGTAGTTTCACAATAGTTGTGTGAATGAAACTATCGTCCGGTCACTGAGCCCACGGCGCAAGGTCATCATCCTGATGTCCTGCTGCCTGAGCCTGCTGATCGTGTCGATGGACGCGACGATCGTCAACGTCGCCATTCCATCCATCCGCAGCGACCTCGGAGCTTCGCCATCCCAGTTGCAGTGGGTAGTCGACATCTACACGCTGGTCCTGGCGTCGCTGCTGATGCTGTCCGGCGCCACCGGCGATCGCTTCGGCCGGAGGCGCATCTTCCAGATCGGGCTGACCGTCTTCGCGCTTGGGTCGTTGCTGTGCAGCCTGGCTCCCAGCATCGAGATGCTCATCGTCGCACGATTCATGCAGGCCGTCGGCGGCTCGATGCTGAACCCCGTTGCGCTGTCCATCATTTCGCAGATCTTCGTGAAGCGCGTCGAGCGGGCGCGTGCGCTCGGAATCTGGGGCGGCGTGGTCGGCATCTCCATGGCGCTTGGCCCGATTGTCGGCGGGCTGCTCATCGAATGGATCGGTTGGCGGTCCGTGTTCTGGATCAACCTGCCGATCTGTGCCGCGGCGATCATCCTGACGGCGATCTTCGTGCCGGAGTCCAAGTCGGCGACGATGCGCAACATCGATCCGATAGGGCAGGGACTCGCGGTGACGTTCCTGTTCGGTCTGGTGTTCACCCTCATCGAGGGTCCCGGAATGGGTTGGTCAAACCCTCGCACCATCGCGGTAGCGGTCATCGCGGCGGTCGCGTTCGTCGCCTTCCTGCGCTATGAGGCCCGGCGCCACGATCCGTTCATCGACCTGCGCTTCTTCCGAAGTGTCCCGTTCGCCTCGGCGACGGTGCTGGCGATCAGCGCCTTTGCCGCATGGGGCGCCTTCCTCTTCATGATGTCGCTGTACCTGCAGGGTGAGCGCCACTTCTCGGCCATGCACACGGGCCTGATCTATCTTCCGATCGCGATTGGCGCGCTGATCTTCTCGCCGCTCTCCGGTCGCCTTGTCGGCCGGTTCGGTGCGCGGCCGTCACTCATGGTCGCAGGCGTGCTGATCATCACCGCGTCTGTGATGCTGACCTTCTTGTCGGCGACGACCCCAGTGTGGGAGCTGTTGATCGTCTTCGCCGTGTTCGGCATCGGCTTCGCGATGGTGAACGCGCCCATCACCAACTCCGCCGTCAGCGGCATGCCGCTGGATCGAGCGGGGGCGGCGTCGGCCGTGACCTCCACCAGCAGGCAGATCGGCGTGAGTATCGGTGTGGCGCTGTGTGGTTCGGTCGCTGGGGCAGCGTTGGCGCACACCGCGGACTTCGCGGCAGCGGCCCGGCCGCTGTGGTTCGTCAGCATCGTGCTCGGCCTCGTGGTCTTCACCCTCGGCGTCGTCTCGACGTCGCCGCGGTCGCTCGCATCCGCCGAGCGGCTCGCACCGCTCATCGCAGGCACCGCGGTCAACCGGGAGGGCGCGCATGTCGGGTAACCCGATGGCAGACGACGTCTGGCGGACGATGGCCTCGCTGGTGATCGACAACCGCGACAGCTGGAAGCGTGCGGTGGTGGAGCGGACGGGTCTGCCGTTCAGCCGGATTCGCATTCTCAGCCGGTTGGCCAGGCAGCCGATGTCCGTCAAACAGATAGCGCAGGCCGCCACCATCGACGCACCCGCGGCCACTGTCGCGGTCAACGACCTCGAGGGCCGCGGACTCGTCATTCGCGAGACCGATCCGGCCAACCGGCGCTGCAAGATGGTGTCGTTGACGGATGCGGGCCGCGACATGGTGCGCACGATCGACACGACCGACGATCCGGCACCCGAGATGCTGTTGGGCCTCGACGAGACCGAATTGAGGAAGCTGCAGGCCATCCTGGTCAAGCTGGCCGGCGACTAGCCTCGGTGGCCATATCCTGATGGGCGGTGGCCACGTCGTGCGGTGCATGCGGTGCCGGGCTCAGGGACGGCGCCCGGTTCTGTGACGCCTGCGGATCGCCTGTCGCCGCCGCGGACAGCCACGCCGAGTACAAACAGGTCACCGTGCTGTTCGCCGACGTCGTGCACTCGATGGACATCGCGGCCGCGGTCGGCGCGGAACGGCTACGCGAGATCATGGGCGAGGTTTTCCGCCGGTCGTCGGTGATCGTGCAGCGCTACGGCGGGACTGTCGACAAGTTCACCGGTGACGGCATCATGGCCGTGTTCGGCGCGCCGATCGCACTCGAGGACCATGCCGTGCGCGCCTGCCGTGCCGCGCTCGACATCCAGACCGACGCACAGCACCTGGCGGCGGAGGTCGAGGCTCGCGACAACATCTCGTTGCAGCTGCGGATAGGTCTGAACTCCGGCGAGGTTATCACCGGTGAAATCGGTTCCGGTCCAATGACGTACACCGCCGTCGGCGAGCAGGTCGGGATGGCGCAGCGCATGGAGTCGGTAGCGCCTTCCGGCGGCGTGATGGTCAGCGACTCGACGGCCCGTCTGGTCGACACCACCGCGCTGCTTGGCGAGACGGAGCAGGTGCACATCAAGGGTGCCGCTGAACCGGTTCCCGCGCACCGACTGCTCGGGATGGCGACCGGTCGACGGACCGATAGAGCGGACCCGAGTTTCGTTGGCAGGCAATGGGAGATGGGCGCGCTCAACGGTGTTCTCCAGAGGGCGATCAGCGGCAACGGGAGCATCGTCGGTGTGGTCGGGCCGCCGGGAATCGGCAAGAGCCGCATCGTGCGTGAGTTGACCGCACAGGCGAGTGGCGCCGACGTCGAAGTGGCCACCACCTACTGCGAATCCCATACCACCGATCTCCCGTTCTACGCTGCTGCCGGTTTGCTACGAGCCACCGCCGGGTTGGACGGTCTCGACGACGCCGCCGCGCGAGAGCAGGTGAGAGCTCTCTTTGCGGGCGCCGACGTCGAGGATCTGCTTCTGGTGGAAGACCTGCTCGGGATCGCCGAGAACGGGGCTTCGCTGCCCCAGATCGACCCGGACGCCCGCCGCCGTCGAATCACGGCGATGGTGAAGGCCACGGCGTTGGCGCGCAACACCCCGATCGTCTATGTCATCGAGGATGCGCACTGGATCGACGGGATCAGCGAGTCGATGCTGGCTGAATTCCTGAGCGTCGTGCCGCAGACCCCATCGCTCGTGCTGATCACGTATCGGCCGGAATACGCAGGCGCACTTGCACACGCGCCCAGGTCACAGACGATCGCGCTCGATCCGCTGGACGAGTCGCAGATGCAGCGATTGAGCGCCGAGCTGCTTGGCAGCGATCGATCGGTGACCGAACTCGCCAACCTGGTGACCGAGCGGGCAGCCGGAAACCCTTTCTTCGCCGAGGAACTGGTGCGTGACCTCAGCGAGCGCGATGTGCTCGTTGGTGGCCGGGGGTGCTATCTGTGCGCCGATCCGATCGGTGATGTCAGCGTGCCGAGCACACTGCAGGCGGTGATCGCCGCACGCATCGACCGCCTTGCCCCAACCGCCAAGCGCACCCTGAACGCTGCGGCCGTCATCGGGTCGCGGTTCTCGCCGGGCATGCTCGACGCCCTTGAGGTCGACGCGAGACTGGACGAGCTCTTGGCAGCCGAACTCGTCGACCAGACCGCTTTCCAGCCCCGGCCCGAGTACACCTTTCGCCACCCATTGATCCGCGCGGTGGCCTACGAGTCGCAGCTCAAATCCGACCGTGTGCAACTACATCGCCGCGTCGCTGCCGCGATCGAGCAGGAGGACCAGAACGCCGCTCTGATCGCCGAGCACTACGAAGCGGCCGGGGACCTCTCCGCGGCCTACGAGTGGCACATGCGCGCCGGTGCATGGTCGATCAACAGGGATACAGCCGCGGCTCTGCTGAGTTGGGAGCGCGCGACGATAGTCGCCGACTCTCTGCCGCGTGACGATCCGGAGCGCCTGAGGATGCGCATTGCTCCGCGCACATTGACATGTGCTGTCGCATGGCGCCGCTTCCATCCCGATATCTCCGCTCGCTTCGGAGAGTTACGTGAGCTGTGCTCGTTAGCGGGCGACAAGCTGTCGCTTGCCATCGGAATGGCAGGTATGACGATGGAGCACGTCCTTCACGACCACATTCATGAGGCGTCGAGCCTCGCATCCGAATATATGTCGATCGTTGAATCCATAGGTGATCCGTCACTGACGTTGGAACTGTCCATGCCCGCATGTGTCGCCAAGCTGCAGGCCGCCGAAGTGCAGGACGTGATGCGCTGGACGCAGGCAGCGATCGAGTGCGCCGAAGCGGGGCACGCGCCGAGCGGAGTGCTCATCGAGGCGCCGTTGGCTCCCCTGCTCGTGTTACGCGGCACAGGCAAGTGGATGTCAGGCGCGCGAGGATGGCAGGAAGATTTCGACCGCGCGATCGCACTCGCTCGCGTCATCGATTCCGTATCGGGCTCAGGTGTCTACGGGTACAAATACATTGCAGTACCTCGATTTCTCCTTCCTGCCGATGACGCCGCCCTAGCTGAAATCGACGAAGCCCTGGAATCGGCCGACCGAGCAAGCGACGACATGGCGGTCGTGCTTCTCAGGATGACCAAAGGCATCGTGCTTACCTATCGTGACGCGGGAGTGCGTCAAGAGGGTTTCGAAATGCTCGCGCAACATCGTGAAACCTGCATCAAGGAGCGATTCGTGCTCAACACTCTTCCAATGCTGGATGTGCATGCGGCTCGTGAGAAGGCTGGACGCGGGGACGCCGAGGGTGCAGTGCAACAGCTGCGCGCGTCCATCAAAGCCGCTACGACTTCGGGCAATATCGTCAACCTGGACATCCAGGTCGGCACGCTGGCCGAGTTGCTCCTTGCCCGTGGCACTGAAGCGGATCTGATGGAAGCCGAGGCGGCCATCGACCTTTGTGCGAGCAGTCTGACCGATGAGGTGTGGGCACTGCGAGATATGACGACGCTGAGATTCCTTGCGCTACTTGCTAAAGCGCGTGGCGACGAAGAGGCTTATCGTCTTTCTAAGGAGGCCTATCGAGCGGCTGCGGAGAAGGCCGGATTCGAAACACATGTGGCCATCGCCGCGGAGATGCCCTAGCTCTCCAGCACGGCCATCGCGGCGCTGTGCCCGCCGATGCCCGAAACCGCGCCACCGCGACGAGAACCAGAACCGCACAACAGGATTCGATCGTGCGCCGTCGCCACACCCCAGCGCCTGGCCGGCGTGTCAAGTGGTTCGTCGTCCTCGACGAACGGCCAGCTCAACGCGCCGTGGAAGATGTTGCCGGCCGTCATCCCCAGGATCTTTTCGAGATCCTGGGTCGTCTTGGCCTCGATACACAACCGACCTGAGGCATCCTCCATCAGCACATCCTGAATGGGTTCGGCCAGAACCGAATTGAGCGAATGGAGCACGGCCGACGTCAGGTCCTCGCGTAGGCGGTCGGGATCTGCGCCGCTCGCCAGGCCATGCGGGGCGTGCAGCCCGAAGACGGTCAGTGTCTGGGCGCCGGATGCCTGAAGTTCATCGGAGAGGATGGACGGATCGGTCAACGAATGGCAGTAGATCTCGCACGGCAGCGGATCGGGAATGACTCCGTCGGCCGCGCGCGCATAGGCCGCATCCAGCTGGCTGTAGTTCTCGTTGATGTGGAAGGTACCGCCGAAAGCCTGCTCAGGCGTGACGGTTTCGTCGCGCAGGCGCGGCAGGCGTTTCAGCAGCAGGTTGACTTTTACTTGAGCCCCCGGCGCCGCGCTTGGCGCGGGATCGCCGACCATGTCGGCCAGCACCGTCGGCGTCACGCCGGCCAAGATGTGATCGGCGCGCACCCGGTGCTCTTGACCGTCGAGTGTGTAACACACCTCGCCGTCTGGATCGATCGCGTAAACCTCGGCGTTCGTGGCGATTTCGGCCCCGAAGCCGGCGGCAGCGGCGGCCAGCGCTCCGCTTACCGCCCCCATGCCGCCGATCGGCACGTCCCAATCGCCGGTGCCGCCGCCGAGCAAGTGGTACAGGAAGCAGATGTTCTGCTGCAGCGATGGGTCGTCAACCCGGGCGAAGGTGCCGATCAGCGCGTCGGTCGCCATCACACCGCGGACCAGATCGCTGCTGACGGTCTCGGTGATCGCCTGCCCGATCGGCAGGCAGATCAGGTCCTGCCACGCCCTCTCTGCGTCTGGATCACCGTCGGCAAGGACGTGTTCGAACGCCTCGGCTCTGGTACGCAGCGGCGCGGTCATCGTCGGCCACAGGTGCGAAGTGACGATCCGGGCGCGGCGGTAGAACTCGGCGAACGGCTCGGCATCGTCGTCTGCGCCGACGGCATCGAACGTTGAATTGGGGCCAACGAGCAGGCCGGTCTGTCCGCCGTTCGCGGGATTGGGTGTGTACGAGGAATATCGACGCCGCGCAAGGCGCACCCGCACACCGAGATCGTCGATGATGCGCCGCGGCAACAGGCTCACCAGATACGAGTAGCGGGACAGCCGCGCGTCGACTCCCTCGAACGCGTGCGCCGAGACCGCCGCGCCGCCGACATGGTCGAGGCGCTCCAGCACGCGCACCCGACGCCCGGCACGGGCCAGATAGCCGGCGGCGACGAGAGCATTGTGCCCGCCTCCGACGACGACGACGTCGACCTGCGGATCGACGATCAACCGAGGTAGCCCTCGACCTCGTCCGCCGGGCGCACATGCGCCTCACGGGGATCGCCGCCGGTCTCTCGCAGGGCACGGCGCTGCCGCAGCAAGTCCCAGCACTGGTCGAGCTCGACCTCGAGCGCACGAAGTCGCGAGTGTTCCTCATCTGCGCTGATCTCATGCCGTTGCAAGCGGGCGCGCAAGTCGCGCTCCTCGTCGACGAGTTCGCGGATGCGGGCCAGGGGGTTGTTGTCAGATGCCACGGCTCCAGTGTGCCTGCTGAGCGGTCGGACTTACCTGCGATTGGCGCGTAACGTGGGCCACCGTGGCGACTAAACCCGAGGTTGAATTTCCGGACGGCCCCGCGCCGACAGAACTTGTCATCGAGGACCTGGTGGTCGGCGACGGCGCGGAAGCGGTGCCGGGCGGAACGGTGACCGTGCACTACGTCGGGGTCGAGTACGACACCGGTGAGGAGTTCGACAGCTCCTGGAATCGCGGAGAATCCATCGAATTCCCCCTGCGGGGGCTGATTCGAGGCTGGCAGGACGGAATTCCCGGAATGCGGGTGGGCGGACGGCGCCGACTTGTCATTCCGCCCGCGCAGGCATACGGGGCTGCAGGCTCCGGACACCGATTGTCGGGCAAGACTTTGATTTTCATCATCGACCTGCTGGACGTTCGCTAACTGACGCGGCAGCTAATTCTGTTGGCGGAAGAGGATTTCGGTCCTCTTCGCGGGGGCCTTTCTTCCCCGATTCTTGTGACCATTGCGTTCGATTCAAACGTGCCCCCAGGGGTGTCGATAGTTCTAAGCTCGGTCCGAAACAAGATCAGAGCGAACTTCTGTCGACCCCAGGAGGGCCCCATGCCGGGTTCCGAAGACACTCGTACGATTACGGGCTACCACACTGCTTCCAAGTTCTACAGGCGTCCACCGGGGGCGGCGTGGCTGTTGGCACTGTTGGCAATCCCGTTGCTGCTCGCGCTGATCGGTTGGGCCGGCTTGAAGAAGCCCGACGCAGACGCGAACCTGACTCTGCCGAGCGTCAACCCGTCCGCCACCTTGACGGCACCCAGCGTGAACGCGCCAGATGTCAACGCGCCGAACGTCAATGCGCCGGCGATGAACTTCGCACCGTTGTCGATTCTGCGCAACGGCAAGGGCTTTACGCTGTCTGGCGAGCTTCCCGACCTCGCGACCAAGAACGGGTTGCTCGACAGCCTCAAGCTCGCGTTCGGGCCCGACATCAACCTGACCGACAACCTGAACATCAAGGGCGGTGTCAACGCGCCGGACTTCGCCGTGCTCGGCTCCATCTTCGGGGCGGCCGTCGACATCCCGGATTTCGGCTTCGATCTCAACGGCGACACCGTGACGCTCAAGGGCACCGCGCCCTCTGAGGAGGTGAAGGCCGGAGTCGAAGCCGCGGTGAAGGCCGCATGGCCCAACATGAAGGTAGTCAACGAGATCACGGTGGTGGCCGCGCCCTCATCGACAGCTCCGGCGCCGGCGCCCGCTCCATCGCCTGCCAGTGGCGCGTGCACGACGCTGCAGGCCGACATCACCGCGCTGCTGAAGACGCCGATCAACTTCCAGACGGACGGGTTCACCCTGACGCCGGGATCGCAGCAGCAGCTGACTCAGATCGCCGACAAGCTGAAGGCTTGCCCAGATCCCAAGGTATCGGTGGTCGGCCACACCGACAACAGCGGCAATGACGCCATCAACATTCCGCTGAGCGACAACCGTGCCAAAGCCGTTGCGGACTACCTGGTTTCGCAGGGAGTCGTCGGAGACCGCGTCACCTCCAGGGGCGTCGGATCTTCCGAGCCGATCGCGCCGAACAACACACCGGCGGGTAAGGCGCAGAACCGCCGAGTCGACATCACCGTCAGCTAAGGAGTTACTGACATGGGTTTCATCATTCAGTGGTTGTGGTACCTGGTTGCCTTCGTGGTCGGCTCGTTGGCCGCCTGGCTGATCACGGTTCTCACGATCAAACGGACGTCCGAAGAAGAAGCGCTCGCAGATCTTCCTGGCGCACGCGAGTTGGGAGCAAAGTGATGCAAGACGTCAACTGGTGGTTGATGGCGTTGGCTTTTCTTCTCGGCCTCGTGCTGTCGCTCGCCCTGATGATTCGCAGGGTCAAGCGTGAGGTGCCCGAGTACGCGACGCTCGCAGCGGGTGCGGCGGGAGCCGTCGGTGCGGCGAAGCTGAAGGGCGGACGGGGCTCGGTCGACGTTGACGCCGACGATTCCGCGACGCTGCGGGTCCCGAAGATCGACGCCGACGCCGATACGTCTGCGGCTAAGCCGGGAGCGGTTGCGGCCGGTGCCGCGGCGGCCGGGGCGGCAGGCGGAGCGGCGGCAGCGAAGTTCGCCGATACGTCCTCGGACGAGACAGCCAAGATCGCGGCCGTGAAGGAGGAGCCGTATGGCCCCGGTTCTGCACGCGTCGCGGCGGGGGCCGGTGCGCCGTCGGGCTACGACATCAAGGGCAACGAGGACTCGATGCTCTACCACACCACCGACAGCCCCTCCTACAAGCAGACGATCGCCGAGGTGTGGTTCCGTGACGAGCCGTCTGCGCAGGCCGCCGGCTTCGCGAGATGGGACAGCGGCAAGGCAGGCGCTGCCACGGCAATCGCCGCGATCGCCGACGTTCCGGCAGGCCCGCACGGTCCTGGCTCGGCGCACCCGGGCGAAGGCGGACGCGGTCCGTCGGGCTGGACCATCAAGGGCAACGAGGACTCGATGCTCTATCACACCACTGACAGCCCGTCCTACAAGCGGACGATCGCCGAGGTGTGGTTCTTTGACGAGGTGACTGCCGAGTCCGCGGGCTTCACGCACTGGAGCAAGGGGCGGGCCAAGTCCGGCGGTCCGGCGACGTTCGCCGAGGTTCCTCCCGGCCCGCACGGCCCGGGCTCTGCGAAGCCGAATGCCGACGGCAGCGGTCCGGAAGGCTGGACGGTGAAGGGCAACGAGGACTCGATGCTGTACCACTCGCCGGAAAGCAACGCCTACAACGTGACCGTCGCCGAGGTGTGGTTCCGCGATGTGCCGACCGCCGAGGCGGCGGGCTTCAACCGCTGGGACAGCGGCAAGTCGCAACGCGGCAAGAGGTAGCGCTAGCGCGGACCGGGCAGTCGCAGCAACAGCCGCACGCCGCCAAGCGGGCTGGCCTGCAACGACGCCGTGCCGCCGTGCAATTCGGCTTGCTGCGCCACCAGCGCCAGGCCGAGGCCGGAGCCCGATACCGAGGCCGTCGAACCCCTGGCGAAACGTTCGAACACGATGTCGCGCTCTTCCTCGGGGATGCCGACGCCGTCGTCGTCGATCGCGATCTCCACACCCGCGCGCGAACTAACGGCCGACAGCTGCACCCGGGTGGCGCCGCCGTGCTTGACGGCGTTGGCGATCGCATTGTCCACCGCCAACCGCAGCCCTGCGGGCAACCCGACGATGATCACCGTCGGTGCGGGCACAAGCGACACATCCAGGTCGGGGTAGACGCGCATCGCGTCGTGCGCGGCGCGATCGAGCAGCTCGGTGATGTCGACCGGCACATGGTCGTCCGAGGTCGACAACTCGCCCTGCGCCAGGCGTTCCAGCGCGCCAAGGGTCTCCTCGACGCGGGACTGCGTCCGGATGACGTCGTTGATGACCTCCTTGCGCTGCTCGTCGGGCAGGTCAAGGGTGGCCAGCACCTCGAGGTTGGTGCGCATCGCGGTCAGCGGCGTGCGCAGTTCATGCGCGGACACCGCCGAGAAGTCGCGCGCCGACGCCAGCGCCGCCTTGGTGTTGTCCTGCTCGTTCCAGATGCGCTGCAGCATGGCCTTGACGGCCTCGGCGATCTCGACGGCTTCGCTGGCGCCGCGCACTTCGACGTCGGGGGCCTCGTCGCCCGCGTCGATCTGGCGGGTCTGTTGAGCGAGGCGTTTCAACGGCCGAACGGCGAACGCGGCGAGCAGCCACCCGGCGAAGGTCGCCGCCCCGATCGCGAACGAGCAGATGATCAGAACGCGGCGATGCAGGTTGTTGGTGTCGGCGATGGTGGCGTCATAGGTGGCCCCGACGGCGACCGACATCGGCTCGGGCACGCGAATGTCGACGGTGCGGACCCGGTAGCGCACCCCGTTGACATAGGTGTCGGCGTATCCCGCAGGCAGTTGGGGGAGAACGACATTGGCGTTCGACGTCACCTGGTCGCCCTTGCGGACGGTGATGACCGCGTCCTGGTCGTTGGGTGACTTCGGGATCTCGTCCAGCCCACGGGGCAGGAACGGAATCGCGAAGCCTGCCGCTTCGTCGAGCCTGCGGTCGAGGCGCTCCTTGCGGTCATTGGTGATGCCGATCCACACCACCGTGCCGACGATGCCGACGACGATCGCCGCGGCGATGGCTGTCGCGAACGCCACGCGCGTGCGCAGAGAAGGTGTTCTGGTGAAGAACCGGGACAGCGGGGCCATCGGATTACTGCTGACGCAGCACGAACCCCACGCCGCGGACGGTGTGCAGCAGTCGGGGTGCGCCGCCGGCCTCCAGCTTGCGACGGAGGTAGCCGATGAACACGTCGACCACGTTGGTGTCGGCGGCGAAGTCGTAGCCCCAGACCAGCTCCAGCAGCTGGGCCCTGGACAGCACGGCGGTCTTGTGTTCGGCCAGCACGGCCAACAGGTCGAACTCGCGCTTGGTCAGGTCGACGTCGACGCCGTTGACGCGCGCGCGGCGGCCGGGGATGTCGACCTCGAGCGGGCCGACGGCGATGGTCTCCGACGAGAACGTCGCGGTCGCCCCCCTGCGGCGCAGCAGCGCCTTCACCCGCGCCACCAGCTCGGCCAACACGAACGGCTTGACCAGGTAGTCGTCGGCGCCCGCCTCCAGGCCGGCGACCCGGTCGTCGACCGAGCTGCGGGCCGACAGCACGCACACCGGGACGTCGTTGTCCATCGCGCGAAGCGCCGTCACGACGCTGACGCCGTCGAGTACCGGCATGTTGATGTCCAGCACGATCGCGTCTGGCCTGGTCTCGGTGGCGCTGCGCAGCGCCTCAGCGCCGTCCTTCGCCGTCGAGACGTCGAAGCCGGACAGCCGCAGCCCGCGTTCCAGGGACGCGAGCACATCGTCGTCGTCGTCGACAACGAGCACACGTGGTGAAACGGGACTGTCCATGCAGCCATCTTGCCTGATCGAGCACGGCGAATGGGATAGGCGCGAGACCCAGCGGCTATCACCTTTGCTGCGGTCCGGTCACCGGGATGTCACGGTGCTGGAGTGATCGGCCGGCTCAGCCGCCTCCGCAACCACCGCCAGGGGCGACCAGCGCGGGTATGACGGAGTCCATCAGCTGCCGCCGCCTCCGCAGCCCCCGCCTCCGCAGCCCCCGCCCCCGCAGCCCCCGCCGCCGCCATCAAACCCGCCGCCGCCATCGAATCCGCCGGCGATGAACCCGTCCCCCAAGGCGGCACCGCCCAAATAGGTTGGGAGGTCGCCGAATCCCATTGTCGCCCAGCGGCGGCGTCGTTCTTCGCGAATTCGCTTGTGCCGCTTGTCCACCGCCACGATCACGGCGACAACCGTCCCGCCCAGCGCGAGCATGACGATCGTGGCAAGAATCGCGTCACTCATCAGCCACCTCCGCAGCCCCCCCCCCGCCGCAGCCACCGCCGCCACCGCAGCCGCCGCCACCGCCGTCAAATCCGCCACCGCACCCGGCGCCGCAGTTGCCCGCAGCGAGGCCGCCGGCCGCGGCGGCTCCACCCGCCGACGCGCCCTTGGCGAGCTTCCCGGACGCCCACTTGCGACGGCGGTCCCGTTCGCGCAACCGGTTCATGACAACGATCGCGGTGATCATCGCCACGAAGACCACTGCGACGATGCCCCAACCTAGAACTGTGTCACTCATGAGAAAAATGCTAGGGCGGTTTGCCGAGGGCGAATAGAGTATTCCCATACTCAATCGGCGCAGGGTTTCGTTGGATCGAGCGAATGCCGTGGTCGCGGCGCTCGACCTGCCGCCCGCTGTGTTCAAGACGTGCCCGTGGCAGCCTCGTCAGCTCGTCGAAGAAGGTTTGCGGCAGTGGTTGCGCTGCTGTGCGGCCGCGCTGCGCGACAGGAAGGTCATCGGAATGCCGTCACACGCCGTCGACGAGGCGTGGCACGGCTTTATTCTCTGCACCGCAAGGTATTCCGCGTTCTGCGAGAAGGCTTACGGCCAATTTCTGCATCACCATCCTGAAGGCGGCGCGCCGGATGACGCCCGTGCCGCCGCCGATCCGATGCACGAGCAACTTCGCCGGACCGTCATCGCGTGGTCGATGGTCGCCGGGCCAGGCGAGCGGTGCGTCCTGTGGGATCTCGACATGCATGTCGGTGTGGAGAATCCTTGGGGCATCGGTCCGGCCGTCGTCGCCGAGATCGAGGCGGACCTCGCACGGACCGATCAGCGGGTTTAGGTCCGGCACCCCTCGGGAAGTCGTTGACCTCATCCATTGTTGAGGTTTTACGGTGAATTCATGAGTTTTGAATCGGTAGCGCGACAGTCCCTGTACCGGCAGGCGCACGCCAAGGGCGGCGACCTGCGGTCGCTGCTCGACCGCAGGCTGCTGGGTCGGATCTGGCGCTTCGCCGCGCGGCATCACCGCAGGTTGGGCGTGTTCGTCGGCGTCAGCGTGGTCAGTGCCTTGCTCGGCCTCGCCACTCCGCTGCTCGCCGGCAAGGTCGTTGACGAGATCGGCAGGGGCGCACTCGGCGTCGTCGTCGCGCTGGCCGGGGTGATCGCGGCGGTCGCCGTCGCCGAGGCCGGTGTCTCGCTGGTGTCCCGCTGGCTGTCGTCGACCATCGGCGAGGGTCTGATCCTCGACCTGCGCACCGCCGTGTTCGACCACGTGCAGCGCATGCCGATCGCATTCTTCACCCGTACACGCACGGGCGCCCTCGTCAGCAGGCTAGGCAACGATGTGAACGGCGCGCAGCGCGCCTTCTCCGACACCTTCTCCGGCGTCATCACCAACATCGTCACCCTGACCCTGACGTTGGTGGTCATGCTGAGGATCTCGTGGCAGGTGACACTGCTGTCGCTGGTGCTGATGCCGCTGTTCCTGCTGCCTGCCAGGTGGATCGGGCGAACCATGGCGCGGCTGTCACGCGAGGCCGCCGTCCACAACGCCACGATGAACACCCAGATGACCGAACGCTTTTCGGCCCCCGGCGCGACGCTGGTCAAACTCTTCGGCAGCCCTGCCACCGAATCGCGCGAGTTCGAAGTCCGGGCAGACCGTGTCCGCGACATCGGGGTGCGCACCGCGATGCTGCAGTCGGTCTTCATGAACTCGCTGACGCTGATGTCGGCGCTGGCGCTGGCCCTTGTGTACGGGCTCGGCGGCGTGCTGGCCATCGGCGGGCAGATGCAGACGGGCGCGATCGTTGCGTTGGCCCTTCTGTTGACCCGGCTGTACTCGCCGCTGACGGCGTTGGCGAACGCGCACGTCGAGATCGCCAGTGCGCTGGTCAGCTTCGAGCGGGTCTTCGAGGTGCTCGACCTCGAACCGCTGATCCAGGAGAAGCGCACCGCAGTGCCGGTGCCCGAGGGGCCGGTGTCTCTGCAGTTCGGCGATGTGCGGTTCTCCTACCCGTCGGCCGACAAGGTGTCGCTGGCCTCCCTCGAAGAGGTCGCGGAGCTGGACGATCGCGGGGGAGACGAAGTGCTGCACGGTATTTCGTTCACCGCACAACCGGGCGAGATGGTCGCGCTCGTCGGTTCGTCGGGGGCGGGGAAGTCGACGATCGCGTCGTTGATGGCCCGGCTCTACGACATCGGAGCCGCGGACGCGGCGACATCGAACGAAGGGTCCGGTTCCATAAAATTGAACGGCGTCGACGTGCGCGACGTGACGTTCGCCTCGCTCAAGGAGACCGTCGGCATGGTGACCCAGGACGGTCACCTGTTCCACGAGTCGATCGCCTCGAATCTACGGCTGGCCGCGCCCGACGCGACCGACGACGAGTTGTGGCAGGCGCTGGAACGCGCCCGGCTGGCCGATGTCGTCGCCGAGATGCCGGACGGACTCGCCACCGTGGTGGGGGAGCGCGGCTACCGGCTCTCCGGCGGTCAGCGCCAGCGGCTGACCATCGCGCGCCTGCTGCTCGGACGGTCCCGTGTTGTTGTGCTCGACGAGGCCACCGCGTCGCTGGACTCCGAGTCGGAGGCTGCCGTGCAGCAGGCGCTCGGCGAGGCGCTGGCAGGACGGACCTCGATCGTGATCGCCCACCGGCTGTCCACGGTGCGGGCGGCCGACACGATCCTCGTCGTCGAGGACGGCCGCATCGTCGAACGCGGCAACCACGAGGCGCTGCTGGCGCGCGGAGGGCGCTACGCCGAGCTGTATGAGACCCAGTTCGGCAAGCAAGCGGACGACGAGCATGTCGTAGCCGCGTGAGAGCCTGGAAGCAACCCATATTGATTTGCCGCCTTGCGGATAATTGGAAGTACTTTGACTGAACCGAAAGTGGAAACGCCGCGTGCGGCACCCGCGGTTGCCCCGCCACCGGCTCGCGAGCGTGCCAGCTCGGACCTCTGGCGGCTACTGCCGTACCTGATGCCGTACCGCGTGCGCTGGATCGCGATGATCTCCGTCGCGCTGCTGAGCCTCGTTGCCACCGTGGCGATTCCGCTGATGACCAAGGCGGTGATCGACGGGCCGGTGCGCCACCAGGACCAGCGCGGCCTGTGGCTGCTCGGCACCGCGGCGTTGGGCGTCGGCATCTCCGAGGCGGTGCTGTGGTTCATCCGGCGGTGGCTGGTGGCTCGCGGGACCATGGGCGTGGAAGCCGACATCCGCAAGGACCTCTACGCCAGGCTGCAGATCCTGCCGATGTCGTTTCACGGACGTTGGCAGTCGGGGCAGTTGCTCTCGCGAATCATGAACGACCTCAGCACGATTCGTCGGTTCATGTCGTTCGGCATGGTCTTCCTGCTGCTCAACGTCATCCAGATCACCGTGGTGACGGCGATCCTGCTCGCCATGTACTGGCCGCTGGGTGTCGTGGTGCTGCTGTCGATCGTGCCGATCGCAGCGACGGTGCTGCACTTCCAGCAGGAGTACACCCGGCTGTCGCGGCTGGCGCAGGATCAGTCCGGCCACGTCGCGACGCATGTGGAGGAGTCCGCGCTCGGTCTGCGGGTGGTCAAGTCGTTCGGCCGCGAGGGCTACGTTTACGACCGGTTCGACGAGCAGCTCACCAACCTCTACGACACACAGGTCCGTCGCGTGTCGGTGTCGGCGAAGTTCTGGACGCTGTTGGAGATCATCCCGAACCTCACGCTGATCATCGTGTTGGGCCTCGGGGCCTATGCGGCGGGCCACGGCTACGTGACGATGGGCACGCTCGTCGCCTTCATCACGATGATGCTCTCGCTGGTCTGGCCGATCGCGTCGCTGGGCTTCCTGCTGTCGATGACGCAGGAGTCATTCACCGCCGCGAACCGGATCGCCGAGATCTTCGACGCGCCACGCGAGATCGAGGACGGCTCCGTCGCGCAGACGCAGGGCGGCGGCCGGCTCGAGCTCGTCGACGTCGGCTTCCGGTTTCCTCCGTCCGGCGAGCCGGACAGACCAACCGAAGCCCAGGACGACGACTGGGCGTTGCGGCACGTCGACGTCACGGTCGAACCGGGCGAGACGCTGGCCGTCGTCGGCTCCACCGGATCGGGCAAGTCGGTGCTGGCAAGCCTGCTGTCGCGGCTGTACGACGTGACCGAGGGCGAGATCCGCATCGATGGCCAGGACATCCGCGAGCTGTCGCTTCCTGCGCTGCGCGAGGCCGTTGCGACGGCGTTCGAGGACCCGACGCTGTTCTCCATGTCGGTCGCCGAGAACCTTCGCCTGGGCCGCCCGTATGCGACCGAAGACGAGCTGGCGCAGGCCATCGAGGTCGCGGCCGCACAATTCGTTTACGACCTGCCGTTCGGCCTGGACACCCGGATCGGCGAGCAGGGCATGAGCCTGTCCGGCGGGCAGCGGCAGCGGCTGTCGTTGGCAAGGGCGATCCTCGCAGGACCCAAGATTCTGGTGCTCGACGACACCCTCTCCGCGCTCGATGTGCATACCGAAGCGATCGTCGAGAAGGCGCTGCGCCGGGTACTGCACTCGGTGACGGGCATCGTGGTGGCTCACCGCGCCTCGACCGTCCTGCTCGCCGACAGGGTCGCGCTGCTGGAGGACGGCACCATCACCCATGTCGGCACGCACTCGGAACTGCTCGCGACGGTGCCGCAGTATCGCTACCTGCTCGCCGCGGACGACGAACTCGACGACGGCGAGGAGCGGGCATGCGCATGGCAGGACGACGAGAGTCGCAGCAAGCTCGGCAAGGCCTACCTGGAGCAGGAAGCCGCGGATAGGGCATGCGAGGCCAGGGACCGTGAGTTCGCGACGACGGAGGCCGAGGGCCGATGACCGCGACCGACACCCGCGTCGACGTCCCCGAGGAACCCGACGAGCAGCCGATCGACCGGTGGCGCGGCCGGTTCGACGAGCAGCGCGACGACGACCTGCCGATCGACGAGGCGCTGCCCCGCAGACGTGAGGCGCGCGCGTTGCTTGTCTCGCTGTTGCGCCCGTACCGGTGGACGGTGGCGTTCCTCGCGATCATCGTTGTGGTGGAAAACGCTGCGCGCCTTTCGGTTCCGCTTCTCGTGCAGCGCGGCATCGACCACGGCATCCCGCCGATCGTCGACGGCGGTTCGCTCCACGCGCTGATGATGATCGTGGTTGCGCTGGGTGTGGTCGTGGTCGTGCAGGCCGTCAGCAGGATGTTCTTCCTTCGCCGGTCGGGACGTATCGGCCAGAAGGTGCTGCTGGAATTGCGGCGGCGGGTCTTCAAGCACTTCCAGCGCCTCGACATCGCGTTCCACGACCGCTACACGTCGGGGCGCGTCGTCAGTCGGTCGACCAACGACGTCGAAGCCATCCAGGACATGCTCGAAACCGGCTTCGACAGCCTCATCACCGCGGTGCTCACTCTGCTGGGAACGTCCATCCTTCTCGTGGTGCTCGACGTGCGGCTCGGGCTGATGTGCCTCACGGCATTCCCGATTCTGGTCCTGCTGGTCTGGTGGTTCCGCAACGAGTCGGCCAAGACGTACCGAAGGGTTCGCGAGAGCGCGGCGCTGGTGATCGTGCAGTTCGTCGAGACCATGACCGGCATCAAGGCCGTGCAGGCCTATCGCCGCGAGCCGCGCAATCAAGAGATCTTCGAAGACATCGCCGACAGGTACCGCGCCGACAACGAGCGAACCTTCAAGCTGCTGGCGATCTTCATGCCGGGCGTGAAGCTGGTCGGAAACGTCACCACCGGCGTGGTGCTGCTCTACGGCGGCTACCGGGTGTTGCACGGGCAGATGACGATCGGCACGCTCGCCGCCTTCCTGTTGTACCTGCGCATGTTCTTCGAGCCGATGCAGGAGATCTCGCAGTTCTTCAACACGTTCCAGTCGGCGTCGTCGGCGCTGGAGAAGTTGGCGGGGGTGCTGGCCGAAGAACCCGGTATCAAGGATCCCGAGCATCCGGTCAGGCTGACATCGGTGCGGGGTGACGTCGCCTTCCACGGTGTGCACTTCTCGTATGTGACCGGCCGCGAGGTGTTGCCGGACCTGAACCTGACCGTTCCTGCGGGCCAGACCGTCGCGCTTGTCGGCACAACGGGAGCGGGCAAGACGACGATCGCCAAACTCATCGCGCGGTTCTACGACCCGGTGTCGGGATCGGTGACGCTCGACGGCGTCGACCTGCGCGACCTGTCGCAGAGCGAGCTGCGCCGCCACGTCGTGATGGTCACGCAGGAGAACTTCATGTTCGACGGCACCGTCGCCGACAACATCCGGTTCGGCCGTCCCGACGCCACCGACGAACAGGTGCGCGCCGCGGCCGCAGCAGTCGGGGCGGACCGGTTCGTCGACGGGCTGCCCGACGGGTACGACACCGACGTCGCCAAGCGCGGCGGCCGGCTGTCGGCGGGCCAGCGCCAGCTGGTCGCGTTTTCTCGGGCTTTCCTCGCCGATCCCGCCGTGCTGATCCTCGACGAAGCAACGTCGTCACTGGACATTCCGAGCGAGCGGATGGTGCAGCGGGCGCTGGAGACGGTGCTGGCCGACCGCACGGCCCTGGTCATCGCCCACCGACTGTCGACCGTCGAGGTGGCCGACCGGGTGCTCGTTCTCGAGCACGGCCGCATCGTCGAGGACGGCCCGCCCGACGAACTGATTCACCGCACCGACGGCCGGTATGCGGCCCTGCACCGCGCGTGGATCGAGTCGCTGGCGTAGTCGGTCAGCCGAGCAGCTTCTCGAGCTTGTCGTTGGTGTTGCGCAGCTGCGATCGCAGCACTCCGATGATCTTCTCCCTCGCGCGTGGACTGACCGTCGCCGTCGCGTGGCTGAGGATATTGAGCCGGGCCGAATCGAGCCACGCCATCATGTCGGGCTCGTCGAACCACCGCAGCTGATTCCCGTTGTAAGTCAGCATCATTCGCAGCCAGTCCAGCGGGACTTCGGGGTTCGGAATGGGGCGGCAGAGCGCGTTCCGGGTGTCGTCGTCGGCGTAGGCCGCCTCGACATGTGCGATCAGCGCGGCACTGAACACCGGCTGGCAGGTGCGCACGGTCTGCAGGGTGATGCGGTCGTTGTCGAACACCGGCGCGACGTCGCCGCGGCCCAAACCCACTGCGGTGCAGTCGATGTAGAGTGCCGACCCGGATACGGACACCGTCCCTTCGTCCAGCTCGACGCGCCCGGGCTCGATCGCCGTGACGTGTCCCATCCGCACCACGTCGTCGATCCGTCGCAGTTGCTCGAGTTCGGCCTGCGAAACGATGGCGCAGCGGTACATCTCCGGTTCGATCGACTCGTAGATACGCAACAGCGATCCGGTCTCCGCGAGCCGGGCGAAGAGGTCGTCGACCGATTCGGCCTGTTCGACCGAACGAAGCTGCGCGGAGACGTCGGCCAGCACCTTCTTGGCGAACTGTGGCCCCGGCTGCACGTTGGCGCGGTTCAGCAGCCAGGAGTCGCGGGGCTTGATCCAGGTCAGGCGCTGTGGCGCGACGCCATGGCGCAGCAGCCACAGGCATGTGTCCATGGCGGTCTTGCCCGCGCCGACGATCACGTAGCGGTCGCGTGCGGCGTACGTGGGCAGGTCGTTGGGCGGTATGCAGTCGACCCCGGGTGCGACGTCGTAGGGCGGCGGCCGCATCGACGGCACCGTGATGCCCACAAACGTCGTGTCGACAATCCGCCGCGCGGTGACGTGTACGTCGTCTCCGCCGACAGTGCGGATCCGGCCCTCGCCGACGTACTCGCTCGTCGGGAAGTACGACACCCGCCCGGTCGGCAACAGCTGCTGCTGCATAACGGCATCGAAGTAGGCGCACACCTCCCCCCGCGCGCCAGTTCGTAGAAGCCCTGGTTCAGACCGGCGCTGTCGATGGTGTCGTTGCCGAGGGGCCGCGAGTTCACCCCGTAATAGGCCGAGGGTTGGTGCAGCCGCACGAAGGGATACGCGGTGGTCCAGTGCCCGCCGGGCTGGCGGTTGCGGTCGACGACTACGACGCTCGCGGCGGTCTCGCTGACCAGGGTGTCGACGAACGCCATCGCCGTCGCGCCTGCCCCGATGACCAGATAGTCGGCCTCGATGGTGCCCAAGGTGCCCTCCCCTGGGCGATGCTATCGGGCCGGGCTCAGCGGTAGACGAGACCGCTGAGCCGCCAGGCCAGCGCGCGGTTCGCGGCGGGGATCCGGCCGACGACGCTGAACACGGCGTTGCGCAGCGGGCGCAGTACGCGGGGCAGTGTCGCGAGCCGCGTCAAACGGTCGGTGATCGTCACGACATCACGGGCGATCGGGCGCCGCGCCGCGCTGTACTCGTCGAGCAACGAATCCGGGCCGCCCGCCAGAACGCCCACCAGCGCCTCGCTCAACGCGACGGCGTCCTGGATGCCGAGGTTCATGCCCTGCCCGCCTGCCGGGCTGTGCACGTGCGCCGCATCGCCGGTCAGCAGCAGCCGTCCCGCGCGGTAGGTGTCGGCGACGCGATGATGGATGCGGAAGCGTGAGCCCCAGATCAACTCGGTCACGACCATCCGGCCCTTGCCGGGTGCGCGGGTATCGAGGATCTCCTGAATGAAAGCGGCAGAGGGATTTTCGGGTGCATCCTCGACAGGGGCGACGATGCGGTAGACGTCGCCGGGGAGGGGCGCCACGACGGTGAGCCCCGCCGTTGCCCAGTACAGGAGCACCTCGTCGGCGGGCGTGTGGCCGTTGAGTCGTACGTCGGCGAGGATGAACGACTGCTCGTATGCGCCGCCGTGGAAGCCGATGCCAGCCTGTTCGCGCACGGTGCTGTGCATTCCGTCGGCGCCGACGACGTAGCGCGCCCGGATGACGTCGCCGTCGTCGAACGTCGCCGTGACGCCGTCGGCGTCCTGCTCGACGGTGGTCAGTGTCTTGGGTCGGACGACGGAACCGCCCAGTTCGACCAGCCGCTCCAGCAGCAGCCGTTCGGTGGTCGACTGGGGGACCATCAGCGAGTACGGGTAGGCGGTCGGCAGCGTGCTGAAGTCGATCGGCACCAGGGTGCGCGCGCCGTCGCGGATGCTGAACCGCGGTGCTTCGATGCCCTCCTTGACCAGCCGCCGCGCCACGTCGAGGCCTTCGAGCACCTCGAGGCTGCGGGCGTTGACGACCGCCGCGCGCGACGTGTTGGCGCCCGCGGACTGCCTGTCGACGACGGTCGTGGCGATCCCCTGCTTGACCAGTGCCGCGGCCAGGGTCAGCCCGCTGGGGCCTGCCCCCACGACCAGGACGTCAGTGTCATATGTGCTGTTCATGATCCTTTTCCTTTCTCCAGCTCTTCAATGCCAACGCTTGTTGGCATAATGATGTTCCTCGAATGCGAGAATGTCAACAGTTGTTGGCCTACAATCGTTGGCATGCGCAGATCTGCTGCTGAAACCAAGGCCGTGATCCTGGCCGCGGCCAAGGACCGATTCGCCCAGTCGGGCTTCGAGCGCGCCACCATCCGTGCGATCGCCGCCGACGCCAACATCGACCCGTCGATGGTGATGCGTTACTTCGGCAGCAAGGACCAGCTGTTCGCGGCCGCCGCCGACTTCGACCTGCAGATCCCCGATCTGGCCGGTGTCGACCGAGCCAACGTCGGTGCGCGCATCGTCGACTACTTCATGGAGCGGTGGGAACGCGACGAGGCCCTTGTGGTGCTGCTGAGATCGAGCACGTCCAACGCCGACGCCGCCCAGCGGATGCGGCAGATCTTCGCCGGGCAGCTGGCGCCCGCGATCGCAGGCATCAATCCCGAGCAGCCGGAGCGACGTGCCGGCCTGGTCGCGACGCAGATGCTGGGTCTGGCGCTGTGCCGATACGTCCTTCGGTTGCCGCCGGTGCTCGAGATGTCGCACGACGAAGTCGTGAGGTGGTTGGGGCCAACCGTGCAGCGCTACATCGAGTAATGAACGACAATGAGCCCATGGCTGCCGCTGACGCCTCAGCGCTCATCGCGCGGCGGACGGCGGCCGGGCTCGCCGCGCTATCTGCCGCGCTGCACGGGGTCATGCTCGGGCACGCGGGCAGCGTCGCCGCGGCAGTGCTGATCGCGGGCATGGCCGGTGCGTGCCTGTACTGCGCATGGGAACTGTGGCAGTCGGGGACGACGCGGGCGTGGTGCCTGGTGGCGCTGATGAACCTGGCGATGGTCGCCGTGCATCTACCGGTATCGGGGTCACATCACATCACGCATGCGGACGTGGGAGCGGTTGTGCCGCAATCGATGATCATGACTGTGGCGACGGTGCTGTCGATGGTCGAGGCGCTGATCGCGGTTGCGGTTCTGTGCTACCGCACCAGGGGCAACGCGAGGGTAGTCGGAAGGACGGAATAATCGCCGGTGATGTGGACTCCAACTCTTGTCCTGATCGCCGTCACCACCCTTGCGGCATGCGTATCACTCGGCGGCGGCCTCTACGAGTTTCTGGTCGTCGACCCGTTCTGGCCGAAGCGGCCGGGCATCATCCAGTCGACCCACGGCGGAATCTCCAGGCGCCGCTTCTGGATTCCCGCGCACACCGCATTCGAGGTCCTGCTGATCGTGACGTTGATCGTCGGCTGGGGCGATGCGGGCGTGCGCGTCGCCCTACTCGTCGCGCTGCTCAGTCACGCCGCGGTGCGGATCTGGTCGCTGGTCGACTTCATCCCGAAGGCCGTCGAGTTCGAGAGGGCCGACCCCGCCGTCGTCGACGAGGCCGCCGCGGTCCGGTGGACCCGTCGCAGTCTGTTCCGCATGCCGCTGGACGTGATCACCTGTGCGGCGATGCTTGCCGCGCTCGTGTCAGCCGCCGGGTAGGCCGATGCGGCGGTAGCGGGCCAGCCGCGCGTTCAACCGCTGCTCGTCGGGAATCGCGCGCAGCCGGTGCAACTCGCCCGCGATGGTGGCCGACATCCGCTTGGTGAACTCGACCGGCTCGTCTACCGCGTCGGGATGCTCGGGCACGACGACGTCGACGATGCCGTCGCGCAGCAGGTCCACCGACCGAATTCCTTGTGCGGCAGCCAGTTCCGGGGCGTGGTCGACATCGCGGTAGACGATGGCGCTTGCGCCCTCCGGCGGCAGCGGCGCCAGCCAACCGTGCAGCGCCGCCAGCACCCGGTCTGCGGGCACCATCGCAAGGGCGGGACCGCCGCTGCCTTGCCCGAGCAACACCGACACCGTCGGCGTGTCGAGGGTGACGAGCTCGGCAAGGCATCGCGCGATCTCGCCGGCCAGACCGCCCTGCTCGGCCTCGGCCGACAGCGCAGGTCCGGCCGTGTCGATCACCAGCACCAGTGGCAGCTTCAGCCCGGCGGCCAGCGCCATGCCCCGGCGCGCCTCCCGCAGTGCGATGGGCCCGACGAGGCCACCGACGACGCGCTGTTGGCCGAGCACCACCGCGGGTTGGCCGCCGAACCGGGCCAGCGCAAGCAGCGTGGTGGCGCCCTCGCCGAAATCCTCCCCCGCAAGCGGGAGGTGCCCCCAGCCGGACAGGCCAGCCCACTCCGTGGCCCCGTGCCGCAGCAGCTGGGCGACGCCTGGGCGGTCCGGCCGCCGCGAGGCGACCACCGAATCCCACGCGGGCACATCGGGCAACGGCTCGGTCGGCGGTGCGGGCGGCGGTGGCTCGGGCGGGTCGGCGACGACCTTCAGCGCGCGGTCCAGAATGCTGCGCAGGCGGTCGAGCGGGATGACGGCGTCGATGACGCCATGCCGCTGCAGGTTCTCCGCAGTCTGTATGCCCGACGGGAACGGCTCGCCGTAGAGGTGCTCGTAGACGCGCGGGCCGAGAAACCCGACGAGCGCGCCCGGCTCCGCGACCGTGATGTGCCCGAGCGATCCCCACGACGCGAACACCCCGCCGGTGGTGGGGTGGCGCAGATAGACCAGGTAGGGCAGATGTGCGCGCTTGTGCAACTCGACGGCGGCGGCGATCTTGACCATCTGCAGGAAGGCGACCGTGCCCTCCTGCATGCGGGTGCCGCCCGAGCTCGGCGAGGCCAGCAGCGGCAGCCGCTCGGCGGTCGCGCGCTGCACCGCGGCGGTGATCCGTTCGGCGGCGGCCACCCCGATCGACCCGGCCAGGAAGTCGAACTCGCACGCCACCACCGCGACGCGCCGCCCGAAGACGCGGCCCTCGCCGGTGATCACCGATTCGTCCAGGCCGGTCGAGGCCTGGGCCTCTGCCAGGTCGCGGCGGTACTCATCGGTCTCGGCGACCCGCACCGGCGGCGCGTCCCAGCTACGGAAGGATCCCTCGTCCAGCACGGCATCCCGCAGCTCAAGGGCACCGATCCGGCTCACAGGACGACCCTAATAGGGTGGACGAATGATTGGTGTGACCCGCGACGGCCACGTGATGACCCTGGAGATGCAGCGCGCCGAGCGCCGCAACGCGCTGAACGGCGAACTCGTCGACAGCCTGCGCGAGACGATCGAGAAGGCCGCAAGCGAAGACGTCCGCGTGATCGTGCTGACCGGCCAGGGCCACGTGTTCAGCTCGGGTGCCGACCTGACCGACGCGGCGGGCGTCGCCGAGGAACTGCCCGACAAGGCCAAGGCGCTGAACCTCGCGATCGACGCGGTGCCCATGCCCGTCATCGGCGCGATCAACGGGCCCGCGATCGGGGCAGGCGTCATCCTGTCGTTGATCTGCGATCTGCGCGTCGTCGCACCCGAGGCGTACTTTCAGTTCCCCGTCGCGAAATACGGACTGGCGCTGGACAACTGGAGCATCCGGCGGCTGACCTCACTGGTCGGGGCGGGCAGGGCCAGAGGCATGCTGTTCGGCGCTGAGCGGCTCACCTCAGATGTCGCGCTACAGACCGGGCTGGCCAACCGGATCGGGACGTTGGCCGATGCGCAGGCCTGGGCCGCGGAGATCGCCGGTTTCGCGCCACTGGCCCTGCAGCACGCCAAGCGAGTGCTCAACGACGACGGCGCCTACGAGGATCCCCGGCCCGAGCACCAGCAGATGTTCGACAAGGCGTGGGGTAGTCAGGACGTGATCGAGGCGCAGGTCGCCCGCATCGAGAAGCGACCACCGAACTTCAAGGGAGCCTGACCCTCATGCTGGGCGCTGCGCTGCGATTCGCGGTCGGGACGGCCACCGTCGCGGCCAGCGGCTGGCTGCTGAGGGCTCTGCAGGGCTCGCCTGCGGCCGTCGGCGCACGCCCCGATGAGATCTGGCCCGTCACCCGGCACTCGCCCAACTATCAGGACGGCGTGTTCGTCAACGTCGATCCGGCGGCGTCGATCAGCCTCGACCGTGAGCAACAACGCATGCTCATCTGGGAGCTGGTCGGCTCGCGCGACTCCACACGGCCGGGTAAACCCATCCCGCTTGCGGTGCCGCCGAAGGTGGACACCACACCGCTGGACCTCGCCGTCAGCTGGTACGGCCATTCCACCGCTCTGGTCGAGGTGGACGGCTACCGCGTGCTCACCGACCCGGTGTGGAGCAGGCGCTGCTCGCCGTCGCGGGCGGTCGGCCCCGAGCGCATGCACGAGGCGCCGGTGCCGTTGGAGGCGCTGCCTGCGCTGGATGCGGTGCTCATCAGCCACGACCACTACGACCACCTCGACATGGACACGATCGTCAGCCTGGCGCACAGTCAACGGGCGCCGTTCGTCGTCCCGTTGGGAGTCGGTGCACACCTGCGCAAGTGGAGAATCCCCGACAGCCGCATCGTCGAACTCGACTGGCACGAGAGCCACCGGATCGGCGATCTGACGCTGGTGTGCACACCGGCCCGGCATTTCTCAGGGCGACTGCTCACCCGCAACACCACGCTGTGGGCGTCATGGGTGATCATCGGACTGCGGCATCGGGCGTTCTTCGGCGGCGACACCGGCTACACGAAGAGCTTCGCCGAAATCGGGATGGATCACGGGCCGTTCGACGTGTCGCTGTTACCGGTCGGCGCCTACCACCCCGCGTGGCCGGACATCCACATGAACCCAGAAGAAGCCGTGCGGGCACATCTCGACATCGCCGAACCCGGCAAAGGGCTTCTGCTGCCGATCCACTGGGCGACGTTCCGTCTCGCCCCGCATCCGTGGGCCGAGCCCGTCGAACGGCTGCTCGCCGCGGCCGATCCGGCCGGCGTCGAGGTGGTGGTGCCACGCCCCGGTCAACGTATCGATCCGATGGCGCCGTCGGAGCCGCGCTCGTCGGCGTTCGACCCGTGGTGGCAGCAATAACCGGCTAGCGTGCTGGCTGTGATCAGAGCCAGCACCTTATGTGTGTCAGCAATCGTCTTCGGTGCGGCGGTGTCGCTGCTCGCCGCATGCGACTCCGGACCCGCCGAGGAGTCGAAGCCGTCGGCGCAAGAAACGAAGCCGACGCTGTCCGACGTGCTGCCGCCGTTGGTTCCCGGGGTGCCGCTGCCGGACAACGCGATCGAGAACGCCGTCGGCAAGCTTGACGGCATCGCCGACGAGCTGATGCGCAAGACGGGCATCCCAGGACTGGCGGTGGCGGTCGTGCATGGCGGAAAGACCGTCTACGCCAAGGGCTTTGGTGTCCGCGATATCAAGGCGGGCGAGAAGGTCGATCCGGACACCGTCTTCCAGCTCGCGTCGGTGTCCAAGTCGATCTCCTCGACGGTGGTGGCGCACCAGGTCGGTGTGAACGCGATTGGCTGGGACACGCCGATCATCTCGAAGCTGCCGTGGTTCGCGCTGTCGGATCCGGCCGTCACCAAGATGGTCGCCGTCGGCGACATGTTCTCGCACCGGTCCGGGCTGCCCGACCACGCAGGCGACATGCTCGAGGACCTCGGGTACGACCGTCGCTATGTGCTCGACCGGCTCCGCGATCAGCCGCTGGACCCGTTCCGAATCTCGTATGCGTACACCAACTTCGGGTTGACCGCTGGTGCAGAGGCGGTGGCCGCAGGCGCGGGCAAGTCGTGGGAGGACCTCGCCGACGAGGCGGTGTTGAAGCCGCTGGAGATGTCGACGGCGAGCTTCCGGTTCTCCGACTTCGAAGCTAGGCCGAATCGCGCCATCGGCCACATCCACATCGACGGCAAGTACGAGCCGCTGTACACGCGCGACCCGCAGCCCGAGGCGCCCGCGGGCGGTGCCAGCGCGTCGGTGAACGACATGTCGCACTGGCTGGCGATGATCCTGGCCAACGGCAGCTACGACGGGAAGCAGATCGTCGACCCCAAGGCGCTGCTGCCCGCCCTCAGCCCTCAGATCGTGTCCAGCCCGCCCAGCGAGCCGGCGATGCGGTCCGGGTTCTACGGCTACGGCTTCAATGTGTCGTCGACGTCGGCGGGGCGCATGGAGCTCAGCCACTCCGGCGCCTTTGAACTCGGGAGCGGGACGAACTTCGTGATTCTGCCCTCTGCCGACGTCGCGATCATCGCGCTGACCAACGGCACGGCATCCGGTGTGCCAGAAGCACTCAACGCCCAATTCGCCGACCTCGTCCAGTTCGGCGAGGTGCGCGAGGATTGGTTCAACCTGTACCAACAACTTCTCGCGCCGGGGGAGCAACCGGTCGGCTCGCTCGTCGGCAAGGAGCCGCCCACGAATCCGAAACCCCCCGCGCCGTTGGCGTCCTACGTCGGGACCTACAACAACGGCTACTGGGGCCCTGCGCGGATCACCGAGAAGGACGGCAAGCTGCAACTCGAGCTGGGGTCGAAGCTCTCTGTGCCACTGAGTCATTGGGACGGAAACGTCTTCACCTACGAGTGGGTCAGCGAGAACTCGCCGCCGGGATCGATAGCCAAGGCCACCTTCGACGGCAACAAGCTGACGCTCGAGTACTACGACGAAATGGGCAAGGGGACATTTACCCGATGACCGTCGTTGTCGCCGCCGGGCTGTCCGACGCCGAAGTCGCTCAGCGGGTGGCCGAGGGCAAGACCAACGACGTCCCGATCCGGGCGGCGCGCAGCGTCTCCGACATCGTGCGCGGAAACGTCTTCACCCGGATCAACGCGATCCTCGGCGTGCTGCTCGTCATCGTGCTGTCGACCGGGTCGGTGATCAACGGCGCGTTCGGGTTGCTGATCATCGCCAACAGCGTGATCGGCATCGTCCAAGAACTGCGCGCCAAGCAGACTCTCGACAAGCTCGCCATCGTGGGTCAGGCGAAACCGTTGGTGCGCAGGCAATCCGGGACGCAGGCGCGTCTGCCGAGCGAGGTGGTGCTCGACGACATCATCGAGCTGGGGCCGGGTGACCAGATCGTCGTCGACGGCGATATCCTCGAGGAGACGAACCTGGAGATCGATGAGTCGCTCCTCACGGGTGAGGCCGACCCGATCGCCAAGGATGCAGGCGACGGGGTGATGTCGGGCAGCTTTGTGGTGGCGGGCGGCGGGGCGTACCGCGCCACCAAGGTCGGCCGGGAAGCGTATGCCGCGAAGCTCGCCGAAGAGGCGAGCAAGTTCACGCTGGTGAAATCCGAACTGCGGACCGGCATCAACAAGATCCTGCAGTTCATCACCTACCTGCTCATCCCGGCGGGGCTGCTGATCATCTACACGCAGCTGTTCACGACCGACGCGGGCTGGCGGGAGTCGGTGCTGCGCACGGTCGGAGCTCTGGTTCCGATGGTGCCCGAGGGTCTGGTGCTGATGACGTCGATCGCCTTCGCCGTCGGCGTCGTCCGGCTCGGTCGACGGAAGTGCCTGGTCAACGAACTGCCCGCCATCGAGGGTTTGGCCCGCGTCGACGTGGTGTGCGCCGACAAGACCGGCACGCTGACCGAGAACGGCATGCGCGTTTCGGACCTGCAGCGGCTGGATGACAGTGATGCCGTAAATGTGCTCGCGCAGCTGGCCGCCGACGACCCGCGGCCGAACGCGAGCATGCAGGCCATCGGCGAGGCCTACAAGATGCCGCCGGGGTGGACCGCAACCGCAGGCGCACCGTTCAAGTCGGCGACCAAGTGGAGCGGAACTTCCTACGGCGACAACGGCAACTGGGTGATCGGGGCGCCCGATGTGCTGCTCGACCCGGCCTCTCCGGCTGCCGAGCAAGCAGAGCAGATCGGCAGCAAGGGCCTGCGGGTGCTGCTGCTGGCGTCAAGCGACCTGCCCGTCGACGATCCACGCGCACCCGGCGCCGTCACACCTGCCGCGTTGGTGGTGCTCGAGCAGCGGGTCCGCCCCGACGCCCGCGAAACCCTGGATTACTTTGCCTCCCAGAAGGTTTCGATCAAGGTCATCTCCGGCGACAATGCCGTGTCGGTGGGAGCAGTGGCGGGCTCGCTCGGCCTCGAAGGCGAGACCATGGATGCCCGCGAGCTTCCTTCCGAACCCGAGATGCTGGCCGACACCCTCGAGGAGTGCACCACCTTCGGCCGGGTGCGGCCGGACCAGAAGCGCGCGATGGTCCATGCACTGCAGTCACGCGGGCACACCGTCGCGATGACCGGCGACGGCGTCAACGACGTGCTTGCGCTCAAGGACGCCGACATCGGCGTATCGATGGGGACGGGCAGTGCGGCATCGCGCGCCGTCGCCCAGATCGTGCTGCTGGACAACAAGTTCGCGACGCTGCCCCACGTCGTCGCCGAGGGCCGCCGCGTCATCGGCAACATCGAGCGGGTATCCAACCTGTTCCTGACGAAGACCGTGTACTCGGTGCTGCTTGCGATCTTGGTCGGTCTCGCCGGGCTGGCGTCGAAGTTCTTCGGGTCCGACCCGTTGCCGTTCCCGTTTCAGCCGATCCACGTCACGATCGCCGCGTGGTTCACCATCGGCATCCCGGCGTTCGTCCTGTCGCTGGCGCCCAACAGCGAGCGGGCGCATCGGGGCTTCGTGCGCCGGGTGATGACCTCGGCATTGCCGTCCGGGGTCGTGGTCGGCATCGCTACGTTCACGTCGTACCTGGTGGCTTATGAGGGCCGCGACGCCACCGCAGAGCAGCAGACGCAGGCATCGACCGCTGCGCTGATCACGTTGCTGGTGACGGCGGTGTGGGTGCTGGCCGTGGTGGCGCGGCCGTATGAGTGGTGGCGGGTGGCGCTGGTGGCTGTCTCGGGCTTGGCCTACGTAGTGATTTTCTCCATTCCCCTAGCTCAGAAGACGTTCATGCTCGATCCCTCCAACCTCTTTGTGACCTCGATTGCGCTGGTCATCGGGATCGTCGGGGCGGCCGTCATTGAAAGTTTGTGGTGGGTTCAGGGTGCCGTCACCGGAGAGCGTCGACGGCTGTGGAGGTAGCTGTCTGCTCCTCGCGCGAGCGCGCGTCGGCGCTGTAGGGTGAGCCCCATGGGATTTCTAGACAAGGTCAAGGGCCTCGTATCAAAGAACGCCGACAAGGTGGAGACCGCGATCGACAAAGCCGGTGACATCGTCGACCAGAAGACTCAGGGCAAGTACACCAGCCAGGTCGACAAGGTGCAGGAAGCCGCGAAGAAGGCAGTCGACAAGACGGATCCGCAGACTCCCTGACAGATGGCCAAACTGTCCGTCTCCGTTGACGTTCCATTGCCGCCGGAGGAAGCGTGGGAGTGCGCCTCGGACCTGTCGCGCTACAAGGAATGGCTGACCATTCACCGGGTTTGGCGCAGCAAGCTGCCAGAGACCCTGGAAAAGGGCGTGATCGTCGAGTCGATCGTCGAGGTGAAGGGCATGCCGAACCGGATCAAGTGGACCATCGTCCACTTCAAACCGTCGGAGGCCATGACGCTCAACGGCGAAGGCGTCGGCGGCGTCAAGGTCAAGCTCATCGGGAAGGTCAGGCCGGCCGATGACGGATCGACGGTCACCTTCGACGTCCATCTCGGTGGCCCTGCGCTCTTCGGGCCGATCGGCATGGTGGTCGCCGCGGCGCTGAAGGGCGATATCCGTGAGTCGCTGAACAGGTTCAGGAGCACCTTCGCCCCCGCCTAACGGGCTAGCGACGGAACCGCTTGGCGAGCAACTTGGTGAACTCGACCGTCGAGCGCCTGACCGATTCGAGCTCCAGCGAGACGAGCAGCGTGTCGACCATGGCGAAGGGAAGCGTCGTCACCACCGCTCCCCGGCCGTACTCGATGTGCCACGAACCGGGGTGAATGGTCATGCCTCGCGCGTGGCCCCTTTCCGTGCATGTGTGTTCACCCGGCCGCAGCGTCATGCCCGTCAGCTCGTCGGATTCCAGGTCATACCAGTCGATCTGGCCTGCGACGAGGAACTTGTGGATCTCGACGTGCTTGTAGCGGCCCGAGAAACCCTGTGTGCCCGTGGGAGATCCGAACAGCACGATGTATTCGCGTGGACTGAAGTAGAGGAACCGGACCTTGCCGAGGATGCCGCCCGCCTTGCTGCCCACCCAGCGGCCCGGTGTCGCATCGATGAGGTCGGGGTATGCGGCGGCAAGCAACTGGGTCGTTCGCGTGATGAGTTCGCCACCAGACAGGGATTGCCCGACGACCTCCTTGGCGACCGCGGCCAGCACGTGCGGATCGATCTTGTACGACATCGTTCGATTATGCGATTTCGGCGTGATTAGTGTCGCTGAGCGCTACTTATCACGCCGAAATCGCAACGGAGAGGGGTCACCGTGAAGGTTGCCGACCTGCTGGCGCAGCTGATTCGCGATGTCGCTGGGGTGGAGTTGCCGATCCGCATTCGCGCGTGGGACGGCAGCGAGGCCGGGCCTGCCAACGCGCCCGTGCTCGTCGTGCGCTCGCGCCGAGCATTGCGCCGATTGCTCTGGGCGCCAGGTGAAATGGGGCTCGCGCGGGCATACGTGACGGGGGATCTCGACGTCGAGGGCGACCTCGGCGACGGGCTTCGACGGGCGTGGCGTGTCGGCCGCGCGCGCCCTGCTGCGCGCTTGACGCCGCGTCAGAGAGTCAAGGCCGCTGCGCTGGCCGCCAGGCTCGGCGCGGTCGGCCCGCCGCCGAAACGGCCCGCGTCCGAGGCCCGACTGACCGGTCGCCTGCACACCCGCAAACGCGACATCGCAGCGATCGCACACCACTACGACCTGTCGAACGAGTTCTACGAGCTGCTGCTGGACGAGCACATGGCGTACTCGTCGGCGTTCTTCAGCGACGCAGACCAGTCGCTGCACGACGCGCAGACCGCGAAGCTGGACATGATCTGCCGCAAGCTCGAGCTGCAGCAAGGCCAGCGACTGCTCGACGTGGGCTGCGGCTGGGGCTCGCTGATCCTGCACGCCGCCCGGCACTACGGAGTGCGCGCCCTCGGCGTCACGCTGTCGGCCGAGCAGCGCGACTTCGTCGCCCATCGCATTGCCGAGCAGGGCCTCGCCGACCGCGTCGAGGTACGACGGCAGGACTACCGCGAATTAGGCCGCCAGCACGCACAATTCGACGCCGTCGGCTCGGTCGAGATGGGCGAACACGTCGGCGAGCAGCAGTACCCGACCTACGTGGACGTCATGCATCGCGTGCTGAAGCCGGGCGGTCGGCTGCTGTTGCAACAGATGTCACGCGGTGAGAACACCGCACCGGGAGGCGGCCCGTTCATCGAGGCCTACATCGCCCCGGACATGCATATGCGACCGTTGTGGCGGACGTTGAAGTACGTCCAGGACGGCGGCTTCGAGGTGCGGCATGTGGAGGCGATGCGGGAGCACTACGTGCGCACCGCTGAGCACTGGCTCGCCACGCTCGAGAAGAACTTCGACCGATTCGTCGCGCTGCAGGGCGAAGAGGTGGCCCGGGTGTGGCGGCTGTACCTCGTCGGTGGCGCGCTGGCCTTCGAGCAGGGTCGGATGGGCGTCGACCAGATCCTCGCCGTCAAGTCGTAGGCTGCACCAATGGCCGGCGAAAAGTACACCTGCGGCATCGATTTCGACACCGTCGACGCGATCGACATCCACACTCACGTCGAGGCCGATGACCACGGCCATCACGCATACGACGACGAGCTGATCACGGCGACCAAACAGTACTTCAAGCTGGACTCAGAGCCGACGACCGTCGACTCCGTCGCCGAGTACTACCGGCAGCGCAACACCGCGGCCGTGGTCTTCACCATCGATTCGCAGACGGTGTCGGGGCGTGCGCCCAACTCCGTCGAGAACCTGATCGAAGGCGCAGCGCGAAACAACGACGTGCTGATCCCGTTCGGCACCGTCGACCCGCTGACCGGCGACCAAGCCGTGCAGGGGGTGCGCAGGCAGGTCGAGTGGGGCGTCAAAGGCTTCAAGTTCCACCCCAGCCTGCAGGGCTTCGAACCCAGCGACCGGGCCTACTATCCGATCTACTCCGCGATCGCCGATGCAGGCGTGCCCGCGCTGTTCCACACCGGCCAGACCGGCATCGGGTCGGGACTGCCCGGCGGGCACGGCGTCAAGCTGCGGTATTCCGACCCGATGCTGCTCGACGACGTCGCCGCCGACTTTCCGGAGCTGACGATCGTGATGGCACACCCCGCCGTGCCGTGGGTGGACGCGCAGATCTCCATCGCCACGCACAAGGCGAACGTGTATATCGACCTCTCCGGCTGGTCGCCCAAGTACTTCCCGCCGCAGCTGGTGCGCGCGGCCAACCGCCAGCTGAGCACCAAGGTGCTGTTCGGCACCGACTACCCCTACATCGAGGTGGACCGGTGGCGTCGCGACTTCGAGACGCTGGACATGAAGCCCGAGGTGCTGCCGCTGATCTTCAAGGAAAACGCCCTCCGGGTTCTCGGGGTCACCTCCTAGCGCGAGCTGGGCCCACGCGGCAGCTGGGGAACGCGAAAGCCCGCTTTTTCCTGGTATTTCGCGGACTTTTGCGTCTGCTCGGCAGGGGAGGTGATGAGTTTCTTGCGCGGCCGCGGTCTGCATCGGTGACCGACCCCACCAGCGCAAGGAGAACCCATCGTGCCCACCCGCCACGGCGCACCCGTAGGTGCACCGACCTGGATCGACCTCGCAACCTCGGACCTCGAGCGCGCCAAGCAGTTCTACGGCACCGTGTTCGGGTGGACGTTCGAAGCCGCCGGACCCGAATACGGCGGCTACGTCAACGCCTTCTCCGACGGCCGCCCGGTCGCCGGCCTGATGGCCAACGACCCGCAGTGGAACAGCCCTGACGGCTGGACCACCTACCTCCACACCGCCGATATCAGGGCCACGCTCGCGACGGCCATCGCGGCGGGTGCGGTCACGTGTGTCGACCCCGTCGAACCGATGGAGGTCAAGGACAAGGGCTGGATGGCCATGCTGACCGATCCCACCGGCGCGTTCTTCGGGCTGTGGCAGCCGATCGAGCACCAGGGCTTCGAGGTGTTCGGTGAGGCGGGTGCTCCGGTCTACCACCAGCTGACCACCAACGACTACGCCAAGGCGCTGGACTTCTACCGCCAGGTGTTCGGTTGGCAGATCGACACCGTCTCCGATTCCGATGAATTCCGATACAGCACAGCAAATTTCGACGGCCAAGCGCTTCTCGGCATCATGGACGGGGCGAACGATCTGCCCGATGGCGCGCCGTCGAACTGGTATTTCTTCCTCGGCAGCGACGACGTCGACAAGACGGTGGCGCTGGTCAAGGAGAACGGCGGCAGCGTGATTCGCGACGCGGAGGACACACCGTACGGGCGGTTGGCCGCCGTCGCCGACCCGACCGGCGCCGGCTTCAACCTGTCGTCGGTGGACTAGGAGACATCGGGCTGCCGGGCGCCCTGACCCCTGCGCAGGGTGGCCAGCAGTTCGCGGTACGGACCCACCAGGTAGGCGGTGTCGCCTGCGCTGAGCTTGTCATCGCTCCTCGGGTGTATCCGGGAGGCGGTGCCCGGTCGGGTGACGGCGATGACGCGCGTCTGGGTCGGTATGTCGGTGATGTGCATGCCGTCGAGTTCACTGCCGAGCTTGACGTACACGCCGCCGACCATGAACGAACGTTGTCCCACCGAGAACGTGCCGAAAACCTGCAGCCCCATCGCCGCCCCGATGAACCACGGAGCGGCGAGTTCGACCGTCGAGCGGACATTGTCGAACGTGAACCGGTGCGCGACCGCAGCGCCAAGCGCGCGGTCGTAGACCCGCAGCACGGTGGGCACGTGGGCACGGTTGGCGCCGGGCGTCGCGCGCGAAGCGAGCATCTCGTGCAGCACGATCCCCGTCTCGATGTTCACCATGTCGTCCTGGGTCAGCACCGCGATCGCGCTGGCGTCCTCGACGCGCGCCGACTCGAGGGTCTGGCGCAGGGTGGCGTCGCCGAAGATCACCGGAACGCCGAGTTCGCCTGCGGCCGGCAGGTAGCGGTTGTCCTCGTTGCGCTCGATGGCCACGACGTCGTGCCCGGCCGCCTTGAGGTCGCCCGCGACGCGGATGCCGAACGAGCCGAGCCCGACGAGGATGATGTGATGGCGCATGTGTCTGACCTGTCGTCGTCCGGCCGACTGGAGCAGCCTGCGTGAAAGCAGTAGGTCGGCGACGAACGCAACCACGATCGCGGTGGTCGCCACACCGGCGAACATCATCCCGACGCCCCACAGCCGCAGCCAGGTCGGCTGGTCCACGAAGTTGAAGTCTCCGAATCCCACGGTGGCAATGGTCTCGGTCGAGAAGTACAGCGCGTCGACCCAATCCATGCCGGGGTACCGGTAGGTGAACCGAAGCAGAATGGTCGAACCGATGAGCAGGGTGAGCGACACCGCCAGCGCCCGGTAGAACATCGGGTTGATGTCATCCCGCACTCCGCGCGCTACGTCGACGATGCGCTGAATCGGCGACCGGCGGGCCCTGGTGCTGGGCAGAGGTTTCGGAACGGCAATTCCCTGGGTGGCGAGCTCGTCGGCGGTGCCGATCATCGCGGTCCAGTCGCCTCGGCGCACGGAGAAGTCACGTCCAGGGCAGACCACGACGTCGCCGGTCGCATCCGAATTCTCGCCGTAGATCACCGCGACAGGCGCCAGATCGCCATACATCTCGCGCAACGTGGCGTCGCGCGGTGCGTCCATTCCGGAGACGACGAAGTCGATGCCCGCCACCGAAATGGTGTGCGTGGAACGGGCCAGGCACGCCTCGACGACCGACGGCGCGGCCAGGTCGGCGACGTCGAGGATGGCCCCCGGTCCGCCCTCCTGTGTCATCGCCTCGCGGAGCACGGTGTTGGCAAGGCGGGCCACGACGCGCACGTCGGAATTGGCTTCCCGTGCCAGCAGCGCTATTTCGAGGTTGAGTGCGTCGTCGTCGTCGACGCACACCACCGCGTCGGCTTGGTTGATTCCCGCCTCGGTCAGCCCCTTGGGGTCCTGCAAGGTGACGACGCGCACGTCGGCAGTCGCGAGCTCCTCGATGATCCGCATCGCGAGCGCGTCGTCACCGCAGATGATGATGTGGCCCGCCATGCGAGCACGCTACTGCGCGAACGGCCCGCGTGAAGGGTGAAAATGAAGTCATGCCAAGCCCCAAGATTTATCTCAAGGCATGCATCAACGGTGCCCGCACCCCCGACCAGCACCCGGATCTGCCGGTGACCCCGCAGCAGATCGCGGAGGCGGCCGTCGTCGCTCACCAGGCCGGTGCAAGGGCGGTGCACATGCATCCGAAGACCGCCGACGGTGTCGACTCGCTGCAGCCCGGCGTCGTGGAGGCGGCGGTCGAGGCGGTGCGGAAGGCCGCCCCTGGTCTGCCGCTGGGGGTGACGACCGGATTCTGGGCCCTGTCGGATCCGGACGAGCGGCTGCGCACGGTCGAAGCATGGACGGTGCTGCCCGACTTCGCGTCGGTGAACTGGCACGAACCGGGGTCCGAGCCGTTGGCGCACCTGCTGCTGAGGATGGGGCTCGGTGTGGAGATCGGCATCTTCCACGCCGAGGCAGCGGCGTCCTGGGCTGCGTCGGAGATAGCCGCACACTGTATGCGGGTGATGGTCGAACTCGGCCCTGATGGTGACGTCTCCACCGCCGACGACGTGCTCGGCGAGGTGATGGCGGCCGGTTCGGCAGCCCCGGTCCTGCTGCACGGCCTCGACGAAAGTTGTTGGCCCCTACTGGAACACGCGGGGGCGCGCGGAGTGCAGGCGCGAATCGGTCTTGAGGACACCCTTCTGCTGCCCGACGGCACACCCGCCCCCGACAATGCCGCGCTTGTGGCGGCGGCCGTGCAGCTGCTCAGTCGGTAGGAGCGGCCAACGCGAAGTCGGCGTAGTCGAACCCGGGCACCACGACGCAGCTGACCAACGAGGGCTCGTCGTCGCGCGGCCGCGCCCGCTGCCAGTGCCCTGCGGGGACCACCAGCTGCGGCTGTTCGTCTGCATTGATGTCGCCGCCGAGCAGATGCGTTGCGGCACCGGCGTGTTCGGCTCCGAACTCCAGCAGCAGGGGACTGCCCCGATGGTAGAGCCACAGCTCGGTGCTGCGCACCGTGTGCCAGGCCGACTGCTGGCCGGGCATCAGCAGGAACAGGATCGCGGTTCCTGCGCTGCGCGAACCGGCGTAGTCCTGCGGCAGGGCGGATTGGGGAGTCGTCAGGCCACTGCGCCAGGTTTCGCGGAACCAGCCACCCTCGGGGTGGGGGGAGAGGTCGAGCCGCGCCGCCCAATCGGGTAGTTCGCTCATCGCATTACCGCCCTCAACGTTGTACCGAAGCTCCACACTAGAGACGATGTCGAATGTCACGCCGCCGATTGTGCTGATCCACGGACTGTGGTTATCGGCCGATAGCTGGCGCGGCTGGGTCGAGGCGTACCGGTCCGCAGGCCACGTCGTGCATGCGCCGGAGTGGCCAGCGGACCCCGGCATCGGGCTCGCTCAAGCGACCGATCACTTCGACGCGTTCGTCCGTTCCCTGCCCGACGCGCCGATCATCATCGGCCATTCGATGGGTGGACTGATCACCCAGTTGCTGCTCGACCGCGGACTCGGCCGGGCAGGAGTCGCCATCGAACCGTCGAAGCCGCGCGGCGTGTTGCGGGCTCCGCTGTCGATGTGGCGGTCGGCATGGCCGTGGCTGCTCGATCCGCGGAATCGAGGCAAGGCGGTGCCGATCAGCGCGGGACACTTCCACTACGTCTTCGCCAACACGATCTCGCGGGCCGACTCCGATCGGTGGCATTCCGAGTTGTCGATACCGGCTCCGGGCAGGGTGCTCTTCGACGTGTCCACCGCTGACCTGCTTACCGAAGTCGAGGGCGGCCAGCGCCGTGGACTTCGCGAACTCCAACCGGGCGCCGTTGCTCTTGATCGCGGGCGACCGCGATCACGTGATGCCGCAGTCGGTGGTCTACGAGAACTTCAACCGCTACCGGCGTTCGTCGGCGCCGACGGATTTCAAGGTCTTTCACGGCAGGCCGCACCTCATCACGGTCCTCGACGGCTGGGAGGACGTGGCCGATCACGCGCTGACCTGGACCGCGCGCCACACCCGATAGTGTCATCGGCATGGTTCGACTGAGCCCGGGCTGGCTGGTCGCGTTCTGTGCCGCGATCCTGGCGGTCGCCGTGTGGCTGCCGTGGCTGACCACCCGTGCGGCGGGAGGTGGTCGCGCCAACGCCGTCGGCGGGGTGGTGGGGAACCTCTCGTTGCCGCCGCACTTTTCCGCGGGTCAGCTCATCGCACTTCTGGCTTCGGCGTTGATCGTCGCGGGCGCGATGGCGGCGCGTGGCTTGTCGGCCCGCGTGGCATCCTCTGCGGCGCTGGCAATCTCGGTGTTGATCGCCGTGCTGACGATGTGGTACTACCGCCTGTATGTGCACCCGCCGGTATCCGCCGGCTACGGCTTCTACATCGGCGCCGTCGTGACGGGCATCGCGATCGTGCTTTCGGTGTGGGCGATGGTGGCGGCATGGGCGGCTGTCGGGCGGCGATCATGAGCGGCTTCGTCGAGCCGGTGACGTTGACCGGTGAGCGCTGGGTGTCGCTGGAACCCCTTAGCCGCGAACATGTTCCGGAGATTGCTGCCGCATCGGCCGACGGCGACCTCGGCAGCCTGTGGTTCACGGGTGCACCGTCTCCGCAGACCGCCTCGCAGTGGGTGGACATGCGACTCGGTCTGCAGAAGCCCGACACCGGCCTGACGTTCGTGGTCCGTCGTCTCGACGGCACCCTGATCGGCTCGTCGAGCTACCTCAATGTCGACGCGCCCAACCGTCGACTCGAGATCGGCAACACCTGGTACGCCGCGTCTGCGCGTCGCAGTGGAGTCAACACCGAGACCAAGTTGCTTATGCTCGGCCATGCCTTCGATGTATTGAACTGTGTGGCAGTGGAATTCCGCACTCACTTCTTCAACTTCGCCAGCCGCACGGCGATCGAGCGGCTCGGCGCGAAGCTCGACGGAATTCTGCGCAGCCATCAGCTGGTGCCGGACGGGACGCGCCGCGACACCGTGGTGTATTCGATCCTGGATGTCGAATGGCCCACGGTCCGTACGCATCTGCGGTTCCGCCTGGATCGCCACCGCTAGCGTCATGCGTGACGAGCTGCCTCTTGGAATAGCTTGATGCGGGACGTGAGGTTCAGCTTCGCGTAGACGTGTGTCAAATGGGTCTGCACGGTACGGGGTGAGATGAACATCAGATCGGCGATCTCCTTGTTGTTCAAACCGCTGGCTACATGCCGGACCACATCGCGCTCGGTCGGTGTCAGCGACTCCCAGCCGCTCGCCGGCCGCTTGCGTTCCCCGCGGCCGCGCTGGGTGTAGGCGATGGCTTCCTCGGTTGACAGTGCGGCGCCTTCGCCCCAGGCGGCCTCGAAATCGTCTTCTCCCAGGGCTTCTCGAATATGGGCGACGGCGGCGTCGTAACCCATCGAGTACACCGGCCATCGAACGACGTCCATCGCGGCGCGGATCGCGTCCGCGGCTCCGAAGAGCCGCGCGCCGTCGCGGTGGTTGCCTTCCTCGCACGCTGACCGTCCGAGGACCTCGAGCGCTTCGGGCACGCGCAAGAACGCACCTGTGTCTGCTGCGAGTGCCAGGGCGTCGTGGCTGTCCCGTTCGGCCTGGTCGCTTTCGCCCTGCGCCATCGCGACGTGAGCCCGCGCGACAAGGGCATTCATTTGATAGTTGCCGACCGTCATCACGACGGTGTCATCGGCCCATCGGCGCGCGGCGGCGAGTTCGTCACACGCCAGCAACGCCTCGGTCATCGGAGTGATAGCCCGCATGTAGAGCGTGCGTTGAGGAACGGTGTGGGCTATCGCCGACTCGCACGCCGCCTTGGCCGCGGCGGCGTCCCCGGCGGCCAGCGCCGCATAAGCCGATAATGCATACACGGTGTCTTCGTGGAATCCACCCATCGCCGCCGATGTCTCACGAGCCTCGTTCGCCTTCGCATGAGCGGCTGCGGCATTTCCCTGGCAGCCGAACGAGTTGCTCTCAGCGTTGAGTGCGAACAACTCGAGCATGCGCTCCCCGGCAGCGTGCGCCTCCTCGCTCAAGCCCCGGAGCACGACGTCGGCCGCGGTTACCCCGCCGCGCCATCCCAGAGCGATTGCCAGCCACACCCGACAGTGCCGCGATACGAACCCATCACCGACCGCCTCGGCGACATCGCGCCCCTCTTCAGCCGCCAGTTGTGAGGCGATCGGCTGCCCCGCGATGTTCATCGTGACAGCCAGACAGCTCAGGATGTAGCACAGCTTCGACCGATCGCCGGAGGCCCGGGAAAGATCGATTGCGTCCGCCAAATACGTCCTCGAAACGTCGGGGCTGTAGTACGCGAGCGCACCGCAGGCGGCCAGGCAGGAAGCGATCAGCGCCGGGTCGCCGAGATCCCGTGCGGCGGCCAAAGCCTCTTCGCCGCGCTCCAGACTCGCCGGGGTGGCGGTCCATGCAGCAAGGATGCTCTTGTCGGCGACGGCGCGAACCCAGACGGGCGGCGCAACGTCGTCGTCCCGATAGCGTTTGTCACTGAAGACGAGATCGAAGCCGGCCATCCCTTCACCCATTCGACCGCGTGTCTCCCACACCCGCTGCAGCGACGAAACCAGTCGCAACGCGGGCTCGAACTCCGCGGAATCGATGCTCCAGGTGTGCGCTGCGCGCAAGTTTCCGGTTTCTTGTTCGGCCCATTCGACGAGCCGATCCTCGCCCTCCAACTCAACGGCTGTGGCGATGTAGTGATCGCGATGGCGGTCACGCACCGCATCGGCTTCGCCGGATTCGGCGAGCTTTTCCAGCGCGTACTGGCGGACCGTCTCGAGCAGGTGGTAGCGCATTCCGCCCGATTCTTCGTCAGCGATCACGAGCGACTTGTCGACGAGCAGGCTGAGCTGATCGAGGATCTGGAACTCCTCGGCCTCGTTGATGGCGGCGACAGCGCGCGCGGCGTCGAGGTCGAACCCGCCCATGAAAACGCCGAGCCTGCGGAACAGGGTTTGTTCGGCTTCGGTCAGCAGTGCGTGCGACCAGTCCACCGAGGCGCGTAAGGTCTGCTGGCGTCGCAACGCGTTTCGAGCGCCACCGGTGAGCAGCCGAAACCTGTCATTGAGGCTGTCGGCGATCTGCCGCACCGACAATGCGCGCACCCGCGCGGCCGCCAACTCGATCGCCAGAGGCATCCCGTCGAGTCGTCGGCAGATCTCGGCCACCAGTTCGGCGTCGTCGCCTGCGGCATGGAAGGTGGGCCGCGCTCGTTGGGCCCTGTCCGTGAACAGCGCGATAGCCTCGTCCTGCAGCGAAAGTGAGGGGACGCGCCAGGTGACCTCACCCGAGACAGCAATCGGTTCGCGGCTGGTTGTCAGGATCATTAACTGCGGGCAACTGTTCAGCAGCCGCATGATGGCGTCGCCGCAGACGTCCAGAAGATGCTCGCAGTTGTCCAGCAGCAGAAGTATTTTCCGATCGCCGATGAACCGCTGCACTGTTTCCAGCGGAGAGCGCCCCGGCTGGTCGGGCAGCCCGAGGGTCCGTGCCAGCGTCAGCGTGACGACGGCAGGATCGGCTACGGGCGCCAAGTCGACCCACCACACGCCGTCTTCGAAATCATTGGGCAGCTGTGCCGCAACCTCCACCGCCAGACGTGTCTTGCCTGCGCCACCGGCGCCGGTCAACGTCACGAGGCGGTTGTCGCGCACCAGCCGACGCACCTCATCGATCTGTCGGGCCCGTCCGACGAATGTGGTCAGCTGGGCCGGAAGACTATGAGAACGGGTGGTTTTCGCGGTGCGCAACGGTGGAAACTCGTTGCGGATGTCGGGGTGACAGAGCTGTACCACCCGTTCGGGCCGCGGCAGATCGCGGACGGGGTGTATGCCGAGGTCGGCCAGCCACGCGTCGTCCGGCAGCCTGTCGCACACCAAATCGGTTGTGGTGCCGGACAATACGGTTTGTCCGCCGTGCCCTAGATCGCGTATGCGTGCGGTGCGGTTGATGGTGGGGCCGATGTAGTTGGACTCATCACGTAGCTGGACTTCGCCCGTGTGCAGCCCGATCCGCAACCGGATCGGTGCCAGTGGCGCTCGTTGCAGAGCGAGCGCGCACGCCACCGCCTCGCTGGGCCGCCCGAACGCGATGACGAAGCTGTCGCCCTCGCCTTGTTCGAGGGGCCGCACGCCACCGTGGGCGCCGACCAGTTCGGCCAGTGTGCGATCGAGGTTCGCGAACGCGGCGGTCATCTCGTCGGGCTGGATTTCCCACAGCCGCGTCGAACCCTCGACGTCGGCCAACAGCAAGGTCACCGTCCCGGTGGGTACCAGCTCGCTCACACCAAGATCACTCCAGTTCAATGCGGGCGCGTCAATTTCGCTCATGCTAACCAGCCTGCGACGAGCGCAAGCCGCAAACGTCAGCACAGACGCGTAGATCTGGGTGAGAGTGCGCGTAGATGCGCGCCGAGACTGCGGACAGATCGCGGTTCAACGCCGGTTCGCGATCTGCCCGCAGTCTCGAGGTGTAGCGCTACTCGGAATCGATGGTGGTGGGAATGCTCTTCTGCTCGCCACCGTGCGCGATGTCGATCTTCCGAGGCTTGGCGCGCTCTGCCATCGGGATCGTGACGGTCAGCACGCCGTTCTCGTAGGTCGCCGAGATCGCGGCCGAGTCGATGCCTTCACCGAGCGATAGCTGCCGCCGGTAGCTGCCGAAGAAGCGCTCGTTGGTCAGCCATTGGATGGAGTCGTCGGTGCGGGCGGTGCGATGCGCCGAGATCGTCAGCGTGCCGTTGTCCACGTCGACGTCGACCGAGCCCGGGTCGACACCGGGCAGATCGGCCGTCAAAACGTAGTGATCGTCGATCTTGCACAGGTCCATCGGCATGAACCTGGGGGCGCGATTTGATCCGGTCTGGCTGGTCAGCAAGCCCCGGGTCAGAACATCAAGGTCACTGAACGGATCAAAACGAAGCACAGCAATTCACCTCCTATTTCACTCAGAGCCCGCCACCTCGGCGGGCAGCCAAATCACTGTGCACCTGCAAGATTAGCACTCTCCCCTTGAGAGTGCTAGATCGCGGCGACCTGTGTGCCGCGCAATTTTTGGGCGCATTGGTCGCATGTCAGGGCCGCCGTGAAGTGTCGCCCGCAGGCGGTGTGAGTGAGCACGACGGCGGGTCCCTCTGCCGCGCGGAACCATCGTTGCGCCCACTGCAGCGCCGATATCAGCACCGGGAAGAGGTCGCGGCCCTTCTCGGTCAGGCGATAGCGATTGTCCGCGGTGACCAGCACCCCGTTCGCCACGAAGATGCCCAAGCGGTCCGCGATCGACCCTGGCGGCGCGTTGAGCTGTGTCTGGAAGTCGGTGAATCGGCTGATCCCGACGAAAGCGGCGACCAGAATCGCGAACGCCCACCGGTTGCCGAGCACGCTCATCGTCTGCGGAAACAGGCCGGCCTGGCCCGTCGCAGATCGTCGTCGTGTCGCGACGGCGGGAATCGATCGTGTCCACGAACCGCTCGGACCCCATTGCGTCGCAATGTCCTTCTCGCTCACTGTCTCTCCGCACGCCCGGCAGGTCACCTGTGGAGCGAAATCACCGCCGCAGACGGTGTGGCGCATGGCGGGCAGTTCGGTTGTGTGACCGGGCACCCAGCGTCGTTCCCAGTCCCAGATCGACACCAGCATCGGCCACAGCGATCGACTGCGCGGGGTGGTCAGGTACTCGGCGCGGACCGGATTCGTCTGATAGACACGACGTTCCAAGAGCTCGTCGTTCGTCAGCGAGCGCAATCGGCTGGACAGCACCGAGTGGGATATCGGCAAGCGGGATTGGAAGTCGCCGTAGCGGGTGGCGCCCATGAGTGCCTGTTGCAGCACCAGAAGCGTCCACTCGTCGCCCAACAGCCCGAGCATGCGAGCGACGGCGTTGGGCTCGGGCTGCTGCACTACAGCCCGATCGCGGCGGGCGCGGCGTCGGCGTCGTGCCAGCGCCGCAGTGTCGAGCCGTCGGTCCAGGTGGAGTGCGTACCGCTGGAGATCCGCTCGGGTAACCGCAGTTTGCACACCGGGCCGTGGGCCACCTGGGCGGCGTCGAACACCAGGCAGTAGGACGCGTCGTCGTTCATGTCGGTGGTCAGGGTCACCAGATAGCCGTCGTCCTCACCGGTGCTGCCGATCCGCGGCGCCATCGCCGTCTCACTGCCGTACACACCGTCGCCGAACGCGTAGCGCTCCTCGGTGCCGGTATGCAGATCATGCTTGACCAGCCCGTCGAACAGAAACCAGCCGGGCTTCCCCGTCGCCGCGTAGGTGTAGCGATAGTCGCGACCGGCATAGCCCGCGTTGATCATGCCGAACTCGGTGATGCTGTCGGTCAGCTGCTCCTCGGCCGTGGCACCGGTGACCATGTTGAACCGCCAGCGGCGCAGCCGGGTCTGCAGCCGGTCGAGCGCGAGGAAGCGGAATGCCTTCTCCCACCTGTCACCGGTGAGGCTGTCCACCGGTGCGGGGTCGCCCTCGTAGAAGCCGTCGAGCACGATCTCGTCGCCGTCCTCGTAGGCGTTGGTGAAGTGCAGCACGAACGTCGGGTCGGCCTCGAACCACTTGATGTCCGCAGGCCCGCCGCGGCGGGGGATCACGGCGAACCGCGACGGCATGTCCGGATGGAATCCGGGCAGATGGATGTTCGCTTCCAGAAGCTTGGGATCCCAGAACAACGGAAAATCGTTGAGGATGGCGTAATTCGGGGTGAAGGCCATGTCGTGCGGCAAGCGCGGGCCCGGCAGCGGGATGTCGGTGAGGTGCACAAGGTCGTTGTTGGCGTCGACCACCCCGTAACGCATGTACGGGGCCTGCTTGCTGTAGGTGAAGAACAACAACTCTCCGGTGGCGTCGTCGACCTTCGGATGCGCCGAGACGCCCCAATCGAACGGGAAGCCTCCGTTGAAGTCTTCCTTCCCAAGGGTTTCGGCCGTCAGCGGGTTGACGCGGTAGAGGTCCCCGCACTGGTAGAAGCTGGTGAGCGCCGTGCCGCGATGCACGATGACGTCGGTGCTCGAGGCGTCCTTCATCAACGTCCGCGCGCCCCAGCCGTAGTCGCGCTTGGCGACCTGAACGGGCTCGGCAAGGCCGGGCCACAGTGCGCCGCCGGCTTCGTCCTCGGCCAGCAGCCCGTCGGTGCGGACGAACCGGTTGCGGTAGAACGCTTTTCCGTCCCTGAAGCCGACGACGTGGATCATGCCGTCACCGTCGAACGGGTGGTAGAACTTCAGCGACGGATGCAGCGGGTTCTCGGTGTTGCGCAGATACACCCCGTCGAGGTCCCGCGGAATCTCACCTTCCACGGCGATGAGGTCGTCGGCGTCCCATTCGGTGGTCTGCGGTCGCCACGGACCGGTCCGGTACGGGTGGTCATCGTCTTCGGGCAGTGTCGACAGGTACTTGCCGACGACCTCGACATCCATCTACAACTCCTTTGCCGATCCGACGACGAAGCTGACCGTGGTGGCCGTGCTGCCGCCGAAATTCAACGTGCCGAACGTCTTTGCGCCCTCGACCTGGTACTCGCCCGCACCGTCGCTGACCTGTTTGGCGGCGTCGAGGAGCATCCGCACACCAGAGGCGCCGACGGGATGGCCGCCACCGATGAGCCCGCCGCTCGGGTTGATCGGCAGCGCCCCGCCGATCTCGATCTCGCCGTTCTCGATGGCCTTCCACGATTCACCTGGGCCGGTGAGACCGATGTGGTCGATGGCCAGGTATTCGCTCGGCGTGAAGCAGTCGTGCACCTCGAAGCCGTCGATGCCGTCCAGGCTGACGTCGGCGCGGTCGAACGCGTCGAGCACTGCGCCGCGGACGTGCGGCAGGACATAGGGGTCGGCTGCGGAGCGGTCGAGCTTCTGCTGCAGGCCCAGCCCGACGGTGCGGTGTCCCCAGCCGTCGATCCGCCCGATCGGGCGCACGTCGGGATGGTCGCGCAGGTAGTCATCGGTCGCGAGGACGACGCCTGCGCCACCGTCGGTCATCTGGCTGCAGTCGAAGCGGCGCAGCCTGCCCTCGATGACGGGGTTGACCTCGTTGTCGAGGGCGGAGTCACCGTCGTGTCCAGCGCGCAGGTCGGGGACCGTCCAGCCGCGCGTCTGGGCATTGGGATTCGATCGCGCGTTGGCGAAGTTCAGCTGGGCGATGGCGCGCAGGTGGCTGTCGTCGAGGCCGTATCGCTTGTCGTACTCGTCGGCGACCCTGGCGAACATGTTGGGCCACATGAACTTGGCGTCGACGCCCTCGTGGCCGATCCACGCCGCCGCGCCGAGGTGTTCGGCGGCGGTGTCGCCGGGCACGGTCTTCTCCAACTCGATGCCCACCACCAACGCGGTCTCATACGCGCCGGACCGCAGATCGGCGATGGCGGCCAGGGTCGCCACGCTGCCCGAGGCGCAGGCCGCCTCATGCCGCGACGAGGGGGTGTCCCACAGCCCTTCGTGCACGGTCGCGGGCATCGCCCCGAGGTGGCCCTGGCGCGCGAACAACTCACCGAAGGCGTTGGCGACGTGCACGACGTCGATCGCGGCGGCGTCCACACCCGCTGCGGCCAGTGGTGGCGTCGACCACCTCGCGCGGTCAGGTCGGCGAAATCGAGACCCTCGCGGGTCAGGTTGCGGCTGAAGTCGCTCTGGTAGCCGCCGAGGATCCAGACATTCGTGGAGCTGCCCATGGGCGAACGATACTACAACTAACAGAGTGACTAGTCGGGGTCGGGAATCGCCGTCAGGGTCGGCCCCGCCGGCTCGTGGTCTGAACCGACGAGACCTCGGTGTGCACGGCGGTCGACCGTCGTGCGCACCTGTCCCGCAGCATTGCCCCGCCTGGCACAAGACAAACGTTGATCAGGCGGTGACGGCCATGCACAGGGCGCCGCCGAGCTGACGAAAACGTATTCGCACGACTCGATCCTGCCCAGCAGCAGGAATCCTAGAAGGTAGCGGTGCTCCAGTGCGGCAATCCGATTCGCGTGGTATCGGGGGACTTGTCAGGAGGGGGTCAGCTCGCGCTGGGCCTGGATAACGGCGTGGACCAGCACACGGATCCCGACGGTGAGGGCACGCTCGTCGATATCGAAAAGACTGGTGTGCAACGACGGTGCTGGCTCGGTGGCAGCGGGCGAGGTCACGCCGAGACGGAAGTAGGTCCCGGGCGCATGGTCCAGGTAGAAGGAGAAGTCCTCACCTCCGTGGCTGGGTTCGGCTTCGACTACCGCCGCGTCCCCCAGTGCTGAGGCGGCCGCCCTGGCGAACATGTCGGTGATGGTCGCGTCGTTTACGACCGGTGGGGCGCCACGGTCGTAGTTGAGCTGAGAGTCAAGTCCGTAGTGACCGAGGATTGCAGAAAGGGCAGTGTCAATGGCCCCGTTCGCCGCGTCCCAGGTGGGGTGGTGCATGGTGCGGAAGGTGCCCACCATTCTCACCTCGGTGGGGATGATGTTGGGGGCATGACCCCCTTCGACCATGCCGAACACCAGGCGGGCGTGGCCCTCGGGCGACGGCAGTTCTTCGAGCACCCGGGCTGGGAGGTCGACCAGGACCCGGCCCGCCGCCTCCAGCAGGTTCACTGTCAGATGCGGACGGGCGGTGTGGCCGCCTGGGCCGCGCAACACCACCTCGATCCGGTCGATGGCCGACGTGACGGCGCCGACGCGCACTCCGACCTGTCCCGCTTTCAGTGCCGGCTCGCAGTGCAGGCCGAGGATGGCGTCGACCCCGTCGAGGCCACCGGCGGCGATGATATCGCGGGCCCCACCCGGCGCCTTTTCCTCTGAGGACTGGAAGATCAGCCGAACGGGCCCGACCTTGGGCAGATCGGGGTTGGTCTCACCGGCCCGGCGCAGAGCGTCGAGGACCATTCCGGCTCCCAGGACGATCGTGCTGTGAGCATCGTGGCCGCACGCGTGGGTTGCCCCCGACACCTTGGATGCGTACAGCACGTCCTTGTGGTCGGGCAGGGGTAGGGCGTCGATGTCGGCGCGAAGAGCGATCAGCGGGCCATCTGCATCGGCGGCGATATCGCATGTCAGCCCCAACTTGGACGGCTGGACCTTGACGGGCAAATGGGCCACGTCCAACCGGGTGGCGATCGCCGTGGTGGTCTCGTACTCGTCCTGGCTCAGTTCCGGGTGCATATGGAGTTGGCGCCGGAAGGCGATCGTCTCCTCGGCGTGCTCTCCGAGCTGGGTGGTCAGGAAGTTGTCGAGAGCGGCGCTGCTTTTCGCGTCCAAGGGTTGAGGGGCGGTGTGCGGGGTCTGACTCATCGGGAACTCGGCCTTTGCTCCCAGGTGGTGGGGGTGTCGGTCTCGAGCTCGTTGACCAAGCAGTTGACCACGTCGAACAGGGTGCCGCCACTGTCGATCACCCGCCGCTGGCGCTCATAGCTCGAACCGTGGTCGAGGATGCGGGCGACGCCGGCCAGCTCATCGCGACACCCCAGGCTGGTGGCGACGGGTTGGAGGTCTTCAAGGAGCGCAGGGATGGCGTCGCGGAGGATTCTGGCGGCTGCCGTGCTCGTCGGTCACGATCGCTGCGTCGAGCCCATAGCGGGCGGCCAGCCATTTGTTTTGACGAAGGATCCAGCGGGGCGGGGTGGTCACCGGGTCGCCTGATTCGATGGCGTCGTCGATGCGGCGGACGAGGCACTGGACCAGGGCGGCTATGGCTGCCACCTCGCCGAGGGTGGAGGGACCGTCGCACATCCTCAGCTCCACCGTGCCGAACTCCGGGTGGGGACGTACGTCCCACCAGATCTCCCGGATCCCGGCGATGGCATCGGCGGCCAGCAACGAGTCGTACATGCGCACGAACTCGGCCCAGCCGGACAGCAGATCAGGAAAGCCGGCAGTAGGCATCGCCTCTAGAATCGACGTACGACAGGAGGCCAACCCGGTGTCATCTCGCTCGTAGTAGGGGCTGGAAGCGGACAGGGCCAGAAGGAACGGGTGGTAGAACATCAACGTGTTGACGATGGAGATGGCCTTGTCGGCGTCGTCGACCCCTACGTGGAAATGGGCGCTGCAGATCTGAGCCCGGCGGGCGATCCATTGGACCTGATCGAGCTGCCTCCGGTAGCGGGCGTCGCGGGTCAGTTCGGAGTGGTGCCAGTCCGAGATCGGGTGGGTACCGCAACTGATGATCCGGAGACCCAGCGACTGGGCAACTTTCCGCAGCTTCTCGTAGGTCTCACCCAGCTCAGCCCGAGCTTCGGCCACTGTGGTGCATACATCGGTGACCATCTCGATGGTGTGCTCGTACAACTCGTGCTTCACCTTCGCCGCGCCACTTGCGAGCTGCATGGGCCCGAGGGCGTCCAGCACGGCCGTGGCCGAGTTGGACAGCTCCAAGGTGCGGCTGTCGACGAGGAACAACTCCACCTCGATGCCCAGCGTCGAGCGGCGTGATGGGACGAACTCGATCGTGCTCATAGATAGGCCGGATCCTACGCGGGCGCCGAGCCGGTATGCCGTTGGATGGGCGGTGTGGAAGCCGCAGGCGACCCGATCGCGGTCTTGCCAGTGGTGCGCGGGTTTGGTCCCGGCTCAGACCGCGCGTTCCTCGGTGATGAGCCGGTTGACGATCCGGCGCACCTGCAGTGCGGCGGCATCGGAGTTGACGCTGACCTCGTCACGGGGGCCGTCGTTGTCGATGACCTGCTGCATCATCTCGAGGATCTGCTGGACCCGCCGGTAGTACGCGGTGAAGATCGGGCGCAGCCGCTCCGACGTCTCGGGCCCCGGCGCGAAGTTGCGACTAACCCGCCATACGTGCCGGGTCTGACGCGCCGACACCGGGGTGACCGCGTGGGTGAAGCGGAAGGTGTGCGGGGATCCGCCGTCCACGAAGACGTGCCAGGCATCCACCCAGAGGCCCGGGGAAACGAAGGCACCCTCCTCACGCTGGGCGTGCTCGGCATCCAGCGACAGGCCCAACGCGTCGGCATGCCACTCGGTCAGCCGCGCAGGCGGGTAGTCGCGGCTGAACGACATGGAGGTCTCGCTGACCTCGACCTCGAGCGCCGGCGGCTCGCCCAGCAGCGCCGGGGGGGCGATGAAGGGGTCCACCACCGGGACGTGGGTGATATCGGCGAAGTTCTCGTGCAACAACAGGACGTTCGCGTGGGTGGCCCACTCGTCGCCGAAGGTCGTCCAACCGTCGTCGGCCAGCCAGGGCACACGTGGCGGGTTGCGCCTCGACGCCAGCGGTGCGACACCGAGCCAGATCCAGACCAGGCCGTCCTCCTCCACGACGGGAAACGCCCGCACCCGGGCGCCGATCGGCACGTGGGGCTGGGTGGGCACGTGCACACAGGCCCCGTCGGGTGCGTAGGCGAAGCCGGAGTAGCCGGAGACGATCGTGTTGCCATCCACCCGCCCGAGGCTCAGCGGGTAGGGCCGGTGGGCGTCACGGTCCTCCAGTGCCACCGCCTGCCCGTCCTGCGTGCGGTAGAGCACGACCGGCGTCTCCAGCGCCCGCCGGGCAAGCGGCTGGCGGCTGACCTCGTCCTTGGTGGCGATCACGTACCAGGTGTTCACCGGGTAGCTGGTACCGCGGCGCCGGGTGCTGACCGAGGTGCGGTTCATCGTGGTCCTTTCGAGCAGTGTGCGGTAGTCCGGGCGGTTCGGTGGGCGGGCATGTCTAGATGTCCAGTACGAGGCGCTTTGACTTGCAACGGGACACGCAGATCATCATGAACTCGTTGGAAGCCCGCTCCTCCTCGTTGAGCACGGAGTCGCGGTGGTCGACGTCGCCCTCGACAACCTCGGTCTCGCAGGTGCCGCAGATGCCCTCCATGCAGGAGCCGAGGACGTTCGCACCGGCCTCGAGTGCCGCCTCGAAGACGCTCATGTTCGGTAGCACCGTGACAGTGACGCCTGTCTGCTGCAGGACCAGCTCGAAGCTCTCGTCGGCAATCTCCGAAGTCTCCTGCGGCTTGGCCGAGAACCGCTCCAGGTGCAGGCTGCCCGAGGGCCAGTTCGCGCACTTGGCCTCCACTGCGGAGAGGAGCCCCTCGGGGCCGCAGCAGTACACCAGCGTTCCCGTCTGCGGTGTGCCCAAAGCGCCGTCGAGGTCGAGGAAGCCGGCCTCGTCCTGCGGGACGACGGTTACCCGGTCTCCGTACTGGGCCAGCTCGGGGAGAAATGCCATGGACGAGCGGTGGCGGCCGCCGTAGAGCAGCCGCCAGTCGGCGCCTGCCGCCTCAGCCTGGGCGATCATCGGCAGCATCGGGGTGATGCCGATGCCGCCGGCGATGAACAGGTAGGTCGATGCGGCCACCAGCGGGAAGTGGTTGCGCGGCCCCCGGACTTTCACGGTGGCGCCCTTGGTCAGGGTGTCGTGCACCCGTTGCGACCCCCCACGGCTGTCCGGGGTGCGTAGGACTCCGATGCGCCAGGCGCCGTCCTCCCCGGGAGAGTTGCACAACGAGTACTGCCGGACGAGGTCGTCGGCCAGCATGAGGTCGATGTGGGCGCCGGGCGACCACGAGGGCAGGGTCTCACCCGCGGGGCTCACCAGGGTGAGCGCCACGACGTCCTCGGCCACCACCTCTGCGTTCTGGACCAGCAGCTCGGCTTCGTGCTCACGCACGATGGTCCGCGTGGTCGTCGCCATCTCACCATCCCTAGCAATTACCGAAGCAAATCATTCGGACACAAACGATGTAGCGAGTTACCCCCCGCCACAAGCCCTCTCAGCGGTCGAGGCGCGCCCGCCTACGCAGGCACGAGGACAACGGGGAACCGCTTGATGCCGTTGACGAAGTTGCTCCGCACGCGGGTCACCTCACCGCCGAGCTCGATGGACTTCACCCGCGGCAGCAGCTCCTCGAACATCAGCCGGATCTCCATGCGGGCGAGCATGTTGCCCAAGCACAGGTGCGGGCTGCCCTTGCCGAACGTCACATGCGCGACGTCCTTGCGGGTGACGTCGAAGCGATACGGCTCGTCGAACACCGACTCGTCCCGGTTGGCGGAGGCGAACCACATGACAACCTTGTCGCCTTCCTTGATCTGCTTGCCGCCCATCTCCAAGTCCCGGGTCGCGGTGCGGCGGAAGTGGTAGACCGGCGAGGCCCAGCGCAACATCTCCTCGACGGCCGGTTGGATGAGGCTCGGATCGTCCTGCAGCTTGCGCAGCTGATCCTGGTTCTCGATGAGTGCGAGCATCGACTGGCTGATGGCGTGGCGCGTGGTCTCGTTGCCCGCGATGACCAGCAGCAGAAAGTAGTTGTCGAAGTCGGTGTCGGACAACGGCTGGCCATCCTCGGGCAGCTTGTTGACGAGCATGCTCACCAGGTCCGTGCCGTCACCGCCCTTGCGTTTTCTTGCGAGCTCGCGGCCGTAGGCGAAGACGTCGAGGGCGACGGGCGTGCGGAACGGATATTGCTTGTACTTGTCGCTGTCCGGACCAGTGATCAGGTAGTCCGTGTAGTCCGGGTCGGTGTTGCCGACCATCTGGTTGCCCCAGTCGATCAGCTGGTCGGTGTCGCTGGACGGCACGTCGAGCAGCCGGGCCAACACCTGGATCGGGAAATCGGCGGAGATCTTCTCGACGAAGTCGAACTCGGTTGTCTGCAGCGCCTCGTCCACGGTCTGCCTGGTGAGACCGCGCAGGAAGTCCTCGTAGTTACGGATGAGATTGCCGGCACTGAACTCCCGCTGGATGAGCTTGCGTAGCGCACGGTGGCGCGGGCCGTCGGTTTCCAGGATGGACCGCCGGATATCCATCAACTCGTCGTCGACCTCCTCGAGGTTGACGAACTTGGTCGAGGTGAACGTCTCGGCGTCCTTGTCGACGGCACATACGTCCTCGTACCGCGTGACGGCCCAGAAGCCGGAGCCCATATCGCGCTCCTCGTTCCAGTGCACGGGGTCCTCGCGTCGCAACGTGTCGAACATCCCCCATGCCTCGTTGCGCGCGAAGGCGTCGAGGTCTGAGAGGTCTACTTCCGCCAGCGGTACGGGTGTGGGCTTTGGCACGGCGCTCTCCAATCGTTTGGGTCCAAACAATATGCAAGTTCCGCATCGCATGCAAGGGCTAGGCAAGTCGCCCGGAATTCGCTATCGTACGGACCCAAACGATCTTCTCTGGACTCAACCGAGAGCGGGAACGCAGATGACCGAAGTGAAGGGGTTCTTCTACCCCCGGACGGCCGGTGGCCGGTCCTCCCTCATCCCGTCGCCGCCGTGGTACTACTCCGGCGACCTGCTCACCGTGGAGTACCGCACCGACCCTGCGCGGGTCGCCGAGCTGCTGCCGGCCCCGCTGGAGCTGGCCGCGGAGGACCCCGGCGCCGTAGCGCTCATCTGGGCCGACTGGCAGTCATGCTCCAGCAGCCGCGAGGAGCTGCTTGATCCCGTGCGGGCGCAGTACAAGGAGGCCTTCGTGGTTGTTCGGTGCTCGTTCCAGAGCCAGACCTACTCCCGCTGCGTGTACATCTGGGTAGATAAGGACTTCGCCATCGGCCGCGGCATCCATCAGGGCTACCCCAAGAAGCTCGGTTCCATGTGGCAGACCCGCCCGCACCCGTTCGCACAGGGTGCACCGCAGGTCGGTGCCGGGGGAGCGTTCGGCGCCACCCTGGCCGCCGGCGACCGACGGCTGGCCGAGGCCGTCCTGACCCTGCGCGAGGAGTCCGAGACCAACGGGTTCGTGAACTCGCACAAGATGGCCCACCACCGGATCTTCCCCGGGATCGAGGTTGACGCCCCTGACGCCTACGCCGAGCTGATCGAGTCCGGCGCCAGCGAGTTCGAGGCCGGACCGGCCTGGACCGGCGACGTCGAGCTGCGCCTCTTCGACTCCCCGACAGAGGAGTTGTCCCGGCTCACCGTCGACGAGATCATCGGCGGCTACTACCGTCAGGTGGGCGTCGTCTGGAACGGCGGCCGATCGCTGGCGACGCTGACCCCGCAGGCCGAGGTTGTCGAGGCGACGCGATGAGCAGCAAGCCGGCGCAGAGCCATCCTGGCGCTGACTTCGCGGACGTCGAGGACGTGTCCGTCGACACCAGGCATTGGATCGGCGGACAGCGGGTGGCCTCGGTCAGCACATTCGACGACATCTCACCGATCGACGAGACGGCCATCGCCAGGGTGCACGCCGGGGGCCAGCAGGAGGTGGACGCCGCCGTCGCGGCGGCGCAGGCCGCCTTCCCCGCGTGGGCTGCGCTGTCCCGCAGTGACCGGGCTGAGCTGCTGCGCGCGGTGGCGGACGGGGTGGACAAGCGGATCGAGGACCTATCGCGGGTCGAGACCCGCGACAACGGCTCGCTGCTCCGCTCGCACCGCCGTGGCGTGATGCCCCGGGTCGCGATGAACTTCCGCTACTTCGCCGATTACCTGGACAAGCTCGACCACCCGGACGAGGAGATCCGCGGGCACCGCGAGCGGTTCACCTACCACCCGGCCGGCGTCACCGCCATCATCACGCCGTGGAACGCGCCGCTCATGCTGGCCACCTGGCGGATCGGTCCGGCGCTCGCGGCGGGGAACACGGTGGTGCTGAAGCCGCCGGAATGGGCGCCGCTGACCGCGTCGCTGCTCGCGGACATCACCAAGGAGGCCGGGCTGCCGGACGGTGTGTTCAACGTGGTCCAGGGCACCGGTCGGGAGGCAGGCGCGCCGCTCACCCGGCACGACAGCATCCGGCGGCTCTCGTTCACCGGCTCAGTGCCGACGGCGGGCGTCATCGCCGCGGCGGCGGCGAAGAACATCGTGCCGCTGTCGTTCGAGCTCGGCGGCAAGTCGCCGCTACTCGTCTTCGGCGACGCCGACCTTGACCTCGCAGTAAACCTGGCCGTCGAGCAGTTCGACAACGCCGGACAGGTATGCCTGGGCGCATTCCGGATCCTGGTGCAGGACGGCATCGCCGAGGAATTCCTCGGGCGTGTCCGCGCGAAGGCTGCCACCCTGGTGCAGGGCGACCCGCGCGACGAGGCGACCGACGTCAGCGCGCTGGTCAGCCGGCCGCACTTCGAGAAGGTCGATGGCTTCGTCAAGCGGGCCAAGGCGGCCGGTGCCCGCGCAGTCCTCGGCGGCGGACCAAATGAGGACCTGGGCGGGCTCTTCTACGCTCCGACGATCCTGGTCGGCGCGGCCGAGGGCAGCGAGATCCTCACCGAGGAGGTCTTCGGACCGGTGCTCACCGTGCAGACATTCAGCACCGAGGAGCAGGGCGTGGCGATGGCCAACAACACCCGGTTCGGGCTGGCGGCGACGCTGGTGACCGGCGACCCCGAGCGCGCCGAGCGGGTCAGTCTGCAGCTGAACGCCGGCACGGTCTGGGTCAACTGCTTCTTCGTCCGCGACCTGGGTGCACCGTTCGGCGGCAACGGCAAGTCCGGAATCGGGCGCGAGGGCGGGATCTGGTCCTTCGACTTCTACAGCGATATCAAGAACACCGTGTTCGCCCCGAACGGCTGGAACACCGAAGTCACGACAAAGGAGAACAGCGATGGGTGAGGTGGTCGGCGCGGCACTGCTCGCGCATGTCCCGACAATCGTGTTACCGGAGGAGACCCGCCGGCAGCTCAACAATGGGCAGGACAGCACACTTCCGGCAGCCTTGGAGCAACTGCGTCAGGAGGTCTTCGAAACCCTCGACTACGACACCGTGGTGGTCTTGGATTCGCACTGGGCGACGACGGTGGAGTTCGTGGTGACCGCCCAGGAGCGGCGGCAAGGTCTGTTCACCTCCGAGGAGCTACCCCGAGGGATGAGCCAGCGGCCCTACGACTTCTTAGGCGACCCGGAGCTGGCGCACCTCATCGCCGCCAAGGCGGATCAGCACGGCACCTGGATCACCGCGATCGACGACGACCACCTGCCGATCTTCTACGCCACCACCAACGTGTGGGAGTTCCTCGGCCAGGGCCTGCCGGACAAGCGGTGGATCTCGATCGGGGTCTGCCAGACCGCCGACACCGAGGACAACCTGCGCCTGGGCCGGGCCCTCGGCGACGCGATCGCCGAGTCCGACCGCAAGGTGGTGCTGATCGCCTCCGGCGCGCTCTCGCACACGTTCTGGCCGCTGCGCAAGCTGCGTGATCACGAGGCGGCGGGTGTCGAGCACATCTTCACCCCGGAGGCCGCGGCGGCCGACTTCGAACGGCTGGGGTGGTTCAGCAAGGGCGACCATGCCCGGGTGCTGGCGACCATGCCGGAGTTCTACCGGTTCCGGCCCGAAGCCCGGTTCGGCCACTACCTGATGATGATCGGCGCGCTCGGCGAGGGCGACTGCCGGGCGACGTCCCGCCAGTACGGCGAGTACGAGAACTCGATCGGCACCGGTCAGGTGCACCTCTGGTTCGATCGGCCCGACGGTGGCTTCCCCCGAGCGAGGAAGACACCCGGGGACGCCGAATTCGTCCGCCAGAACACCGGCCCCGAGCTCACCGCGGCCGGCTGAGCAGACAAGACCCCGCTCCACCTACCGAAGGACAGTCATGACCATCCGCGAGACACGCCGGATTCTGTTGGACGGCAACGTCGCTGATGTTGTCCGGCAGGGCGACATGTTGGTCGCCCACGATGGTCGGGAAGTGGGGGCCGACGAGGCGGTCCACCTCGCGCCCGTCGTCCCGTCCAAGATCATCTGTGTCCACCTGAACTACTCGTCGCGGGTGGAGGAGATGATGACCCGACTGCCTCCGGCGCCGACGTACTTTCACAAGCCGGTGTCGGCGCTCAACGCCCACGGGTCCGCCGTCGTGCGGCCGCGGGGTTGCAAGTGGCTGAACTACGAGGGCGAGATCGCCATCGTCATCGGGCGGACCGCGCGCAACATCTCCCCGGATGAGGCGGGCGACTACATCCGCGGATACTCCATCGGTAACGACTACGGGCTGCACGACTTCCGCGACACCGACTCCGGTTCGATGCTGCGGGTCAAGGGCGCCGACACGCTGTGCCCCATCGGGCCAGGGCTGGTCGAGGGCTGGGACTTTCGGCACAAGCGGATCCGCACGCTGGTCAACGGCGACGTCAAGCAGGACGGCAACACCGACGAGATGAAATGGGACATGCACTACCTCGTCGCCGACATCGCGCGGACCATCACCCTGCAACCCGGCGACGCGCTGCTCTCCGGCACCCCGGCCATCTCGCGCACGGTCTACCCCGGCGACGTGGTCGATGTGGAGGTGGAGGGCCTGGGGACGTTGCGCAATCACATCGTCGAGGGGCCGACCCCCATTCGCTCCGACGTGGGTGCGCAGCCCACCGAGAGCGAGGAGGTCCTCTCCACCGCCCAGGGCGGCGACTGGGAGTACCGCGGCATCCGCAAGCCGGACCTGTCCAACACCCACTGACCACGGGCACACCTGACCGGGGGGCCGGACAACGTCTTGGTCCGCGCGGAGCTCTTCGGGCCGGTGCTGGCGGTGCAGGTGATCACGGGCGTTGCGGGTCGCGCACGACACGCCGTATGGGCTTGCGGCGGCCGTCTCGACAGACAACCTGGGTGCCGCGCACCGGTCTCCCGCGCGCTCAAGGCGGCACGGTGTGGGTCAACTGCTACGAGGAAGGCGACATGAACGTGCCGTTCGGCGGCGTCAAGCTGTCCGGGTCGTGGCGGGACAAGTCCCGTCACGCGATGGACGAGTACACCGACCTGAAGACCACCTGGATCAACTATGGATGAGCCGAGGAAAGGAACACGTCGGTCCCGCCCGCTCGTCATCATCCCGGCGCGGTTTTCGGCCAGCGCCAGTGCCCTGCGCTCCCGGGCCGAAGTGACCGCGGCCAGGGTCGTCGCCAGCGTGTGGGCGGCCGGCGGTGAGCCACTGACTGTGCACCCCGACGCCCCCGGCGCGGTCCTCGACGACGGCCTGGTCGACGCCGTGGCGGAGCGGTTCTCGATGGCCGACGCGATCCTGCTGCCCGGCGGCGGCGACATGTCGGCGCGCTGGTCCGGCCAGCAGGCGCACGACACGCTGTACGACGTCGATGAGGAGCAGGACGCGTTCGACCTGGCGCTGGGCCGATGGGCGCTGCGCGACGGCCTCCCACTGCTCGCGATCTGCCGTGGCAACCAGGTGGTGAACGTCGCGCGCGGCGGCGACCTGGTGCAGGACATGACCGAGGCCACCGGCCGCGACCACCGCCACCTCGTGCACGACATCGAACTCGACGCCGAGTCGCCGCTGCGCACGATCGTCGACGGCGACCGAGTGACCATCTCCTGCTACCACCATCAGTGCCTCGGCGTGCTCGGTCAGGGGCTGCTACCCGCCGCGCACGCCTCGGACGGGACGATCGAGGCGGTCACCATCGACGGTCACCAGGGGTGGTATCTCGGCGTCCAATGGCACCCCGAGGACTCCGCGGAGACCGACCCGGTGCAGGCCAGCATCTTCCGCGCGTTCGTCGACGCGGCGCGCTGAGCGCGCCTCAGGCCCCGACTGCGTCCGCAGGGACGCCGTTGGCCTCGACGGTCTGGACAATGCGGCGCAGGTCCCTGGTCAGGCCGGCCTTGGACGCGGCCGACAGCTGCTGCACCACGGTGGACTCCGCCGCATTGAACTTGGGGTAGAGCTCGGTCATCAGGTCGATGCCGGACTGGGTCAACCGCAGCCGCACCAGGCGACGGTCGGTGTCCAGACTCTCGCGGATGATCCAGCCGCGGCTCTCCAGCGTCTTCACCACGCCCGTCAGCGTCGCCTTGGAGATGGCCGCGCTCTCGGCGACGTGCCGCGTCTCCATCCCGTCCCAGATCCACACCACCCACAAAACGACGAAGCCGCTCCAGGTCAGGTCGTACGGCCGCAACACCGTGTTGGTGATGTGCGCCCGGATGGCGTTGGCGGCGCGATAGATGCTCGAGACCGTCTGCGCCGCAGCGACGTCGATCTCCAGCCCTTCGATATGGCGGTTCACCGCCGACTCGGTCTGGGCGAGCGTGCGTGGGTCCGGCATGGAACGCATAGTAATCGAAGGTCGTTTGCAGCCAAACGACGCGAAGGGCTCGGCGATGAGGAACGTCCCACAGCGATTGACTCCTCGAAACCCCTTGACACGATCGTTTGGATCCGTACGATTCCACTGTACTTACTGTGTCCGCCGGAGGTTAAACCCCGTCAAGTTGGAGGTCCCATGTCTGTCATCGGTGACGGAGCGCACGGGGGCACCAAGGAGGCGAAGGCGGTCACCCTGGGGCGCCGCTCCCTCGGCGTCGCGGACATCGTGTTCTTTGTGGTCGCCGCATCCGCACCGCTGACCGTGGTCGCCGGCGGCGTGCCCACTAGCTTTGCGGTCACTAACCTGGTCGGTATCCCGCTCGTGTACGTCATCATCGCGGTCATCTTGCTTGTCTTCGCGGTCGGCTACGCCGCGATGAGCCGGCATGTGGCTAACTCGGGTGCGTTCTACACCTACGTCAGCAAGGGCCTCGGGCAGGCTTGGGGCGTGTCGGCGGCGCTTGTTGCCCTGGTCGCCTACAACGCGATGCAGGTCGGCATCTTCGGCCTCTACGGGTTTGCGGCCTCCGCTGCGTTGGAGCAGTTCCTCGGTCTGCATGTGTCGTGGTGGATCTGCGCTCTGGTCACCGTCGCCGTCATAGCGATCCTGGGTCAGCTGCACGTCGACCTCAACGCCCGCGTGCTCGCCTTGTTCCTCATCCTGGAGTCCGTGGTGGTCCTCGTCTTCGACATCGCGGGGATCGCCAAGCCCGCGGAGGGCCTGACCATCGAGCCGTTCCTACCGGCCGCGCTCAGCGGGGGCGCGTTGGGTGCCGCGCTCTGCTTTGTCACCGCGTCCTTCGTCGGCTTCGAGTCTGCCGCGATCTATGGCGAGGAGTGTAAGAACCCGCAGAGGACCGTTGCCCGCGCCACCTACACCGCGGTCATCATGATCGGCGTCTTCTACGCGATGTCGGCCTGGGCAACCACGATGGCGGTCGGCAAGAGCCAGATCATCGGCAGGTCCCAGGAGCTCACCGCGGGGCTGTTGTTCGTCTACGCCGAGCAGAACGTCGGGAAGTGGTTCGCCGATATTGCCACCGTACTGTTCGTGACCAGCCTGTTCGCGGCGCTGCTCTCCTTCCATAACTCGGTCGCCCGGTACTTTTTCTCCCTCGGTCGCGAGAGGGTGCTGCCCTCCGGGCTGGCCCTGGTGAACGCTAAGGGCGCCCCGATGGCCGGCTCGCTCACCCAGACCGCTATCGCCATCGTGTTGATCGTTGTCTTCGCTATCCTCGGCAGGGACCCCGTGCTCAGCCTGTTCGCCTGGCTGACCAACGTCGGTGCACTCGGCGTCATCTTCCTGATGGCGCTGTCCTCGGTCGCGGTGGTCGTCTACCTGCGCCGACACAGCGAGGTCACCGAGGCGACGCTCTCGCACGAGGCCGCCGCCGTGGTCGCCTCGATCGCGCTCTTCGTGGTGTTCGTGCTGGCGCTCACCAACTTCGACGCCTTGGTCGGCACAACGCCGGACGACCCGCTGCGCTGGATCCTGCCGGGGCTGATCGTTGTCGCGGCCGTAATCGGGCTGGTCTACGGGCTCGTGCTGAAGCGGACCCGGCCCGACGTCTACGAGCTGGTCGGACGCGGCGGTGACTCGGCGTGACCGGGGCCAGGTATTCCGAGATGTCCGCGAAATTGTTCGTGACCAAACGATCCAGGAGGACGTGAGCGTGGGCCATTTCGACGAGTCAGGACTCGAGGCGGCAGCGAACCGGCTCACCGCGGAAGGCATCGACGTCATCCGCCTCACCTACGCCGACCTCATCGGCAGCGAGCGGGGACGGGACCTGCTGGTGCAGCACTTCCCGCGCACCGTCGGCGATGGTGTGGCGTTCTGCCGATCCGTCTACGGCACCACACCGATGGGCGACGTGGTGGACATGGAAGGTGGTCTTAGCGAAGGACTTCCGGACATCGTCGCCTTCCCGGATCTCGAGACCTTCCGGTCGGTGCCGTGGGAGCCGGGCGTGGCCAGCGTCATCGCCGACCTTTTCAACCCCGACGGTAGCCGGTCCGAGGAGAGCCCCCGCGCGGTGCTTCGCCGGGTCGTCGACAAGTTCGCCGAGCTCGGCATGCGCCCTTTCGTCGGGCCCGAGCTGGAGTTCTACCTGCTCGACCAGGACGACGCCGCGCCCGGCGGCTGGCGCCGGTACGGCGAGGCCACCGGCAACGTCTACGTCTCCGGCCTGCGCGGCGACCCGGAAAACACCCTGCTCGACGCGCTGCGGATGCTCGGGAAGTACGGCCTGGACGTCGTGGCCGCCAACCACGAGTTCTCCGGCGGCCAGTTCGAGATCAACCTGTGGCATTCCGATGCGATGACCGCCGCGGACCGCGCGTTCCAGTTCAAGTCGGCCGTCAAGGAGCTCGCCCGCCGTCAGGGCAAGCGGGCCACCTTCATGGCCAAGCCGTTCAACGACGAGGGCGGTTCGGGCTTCCACCTACACTTCTCGACCTGGGACGACGACGGTAAGCCGCTGTTCGACGATGCCACGGGCGAGGACGGACTCTCTGAGATCGGGCGCTCGGCGATCGCAGGCGTGCTGGCCCACGCCCCGGCACTTGCGGCCCTGCACAACCCGACGATCAACTCCTACAAGAGGTTCGGGCCGGACACGCTGGCGCCGTGGCTGATCGACTGGGGCCTGGACAATCGGTCGGCGATGGTTCGCATCCCGCCGGAGCGCGGACGCGCGTCGCGCATGGAGATCCGGCTCGGCGACGCCTCAGCGAACCCGTACCTGGCCATCGCCAGCCTGCTGGCCGCGGCATACCTGGGGATCCGCGACGGGCTCAAGCCGCCGGCCAAGCTGGTCGGCTACGGCTACGACACCTCCAAGGCGGACATGCTGCCCACCAGCCTCGGTGAGGCGCTGGACGCGCTGGAGAAGGACTCCGACCTCGCCGAGATCCTGGGCCCGAAGTTCGTGTCCGCCTTCCTAGCCTACAAGCGCAACGAGCTCGAGCGCTTCGCCCACTTCGTAACCGACTGGGAGATAAGGGAATACGCCTACCACCTCTGACTTCACCTCAGGTCTCACGTGGCGGCCGCCGACGAGCGCTACCGGCTCGGACTCCGTTGTCGAGCAGGATGTGGTCGGACAACGCATCGAGAGCTGTCGTCCAGGCCCGGGTGCAGCATCAGATGAACCGGGCCCTGGCCCTCGTCGACCGCGCGGACGTCGTTGCCGTCCGCTGAACTCGTCATGATCATGGAGCACAAGTCTGGCATCGTCCCCACGGCCGACTCGTACGTGTTCGCCATGGTTGGCAAGACTGGGCCTGGCACCGGTCGCCGAAATTGCAAAGTGAATCTGGACGATCGGGGGGATGGATCGTCCAGACCAAGATTGCGAACCGCAGCGTCCACTCGTCGCCCAACAGCCCGAGCATGCGAGCGACGGCGTTGGGCTCGGGCTGCTGCACTACAGCCCGATCGCGGCGGGCGCGGCGTCGGCTTCGTGCCAGCGCCGCAGTGTCGAGCCGTCGGTCCAGGTGGAGTGCGTACCGCTGGAGATCCGCTCGGGTAACCGCAGTTTGCACACCGGGCCGTCGGCCACCTGGGCGGCGTCGAACACCAGGCAGTAGGACGCGTCGTCGTTCATGTCGGTGGTCAGGGTCACCAGATAGCCGTCGTCCTCACCGGTGCTGCCGATCCGCGGCGCCATCGCCGTCTCACTGCCGTACACACCGTCGCCGAACGCGTAGCGCTCCTCGGTGCCGGTATGCAGATCATGCTTGACCAGCCCGTCGAACAGGAACCAGCCGGGCTTCCCCGTCGCCGCGTAGGTGTAGCGATAGTCGCGACCGGCATAGCCCGCGTTGATCATGCCGAACTCGGTGATGCTGTCGGTCAGCTGCTCCTCGGCCGTGGCACCGGTGACCATGTTGAACCGCCAGCGGCGCAGCCGGGTCTGCAGCCGGTCGAGCGCGAGGAAGCGGAATGCCTTCTCCCACCTGTCACCGGTGAGGCTGTCCACCGGTGCGGGGTCGCCCTCGTAGAAGCCGTCGAGCACGATCTCGTCGCCGTCCTCGTAGGCGTTGGTGAAGTGCAGCACGAACGTCGGGTCGGCCTCGAACCACTTGATGTCCGCAGGCCCGCCGCGGCGGGGGATCACCGCGAACCGCGACGGCATGTCCGGATGGAATCCGGGCAGATGGATGTTCGCTTCCAGAAGCTTGGGATCCCAGAACAACGGAAAATCGTTGAGGATGGCGTAATTCGGGGTGAAGGCCATGTCGTGCGGCAAGCGCGGGCCCGGCAGCGGGATGTCGGTGAGGTGCACAAGGTCGTTGTTGGCGTCGACCACCCCGTAACGCATGTACGGGGCCTGCTTGCTGTAGGTGAAGAACAACAACTCTCCGGTGGCGTCGTCGACCTTCGGATGCGCCGAGACGCCCCAATCGAACGGGAAGCCTCCGTTGAAGTCTTCCTTCCCAAGGGTTTCGGCCGTCAGCGGGTTGACGCGGTAGAGGTCCCCGCACTGGTAGAAGCTGGTGAGCGCCGTGCCGCGATGCACGATGACGTCGGTGCTCGAGGCGTCCTTCATCAACGTCCGCGCGCCCCAGCCGTAGTCGCGCTTGGCGACCTGAACGGGCTCGGCAAGGCCGGGCCACAGTGCGCCGCCGGCTTCGTCCTCGGCCAGCAGCCCGTCGGTGCGGACGAACCGGTTGCGGTAGAACGCTTTTCCGTCCCTGAAGCCGACGACGTGGATCATGCCGTCACCGTCGAACGGGTGGTAGAACTTCAGCGACGGATGCAGCGGGTTCTCGGTGTTGCGCAGATACACCCCGTCGAGGTCCCGCGGAATCTCACCTTCCACGGCGATGAGGTCGTCGGCGTCCCAAGGACGGCGCAAGACAAACGTTGATCAGGCGGTTTTCGAGCTCGTATCGCCGGCGGTGTGTGTCGCGGCTCGAATGGGAACACTTCGATCATGACCGAACAGCGGAACCACGATCTGGCGAAGCGAATGGCCGAGCTCGCTCGCACTGCCGCTTCGCCGCGCAGCGTCGAGAACGTGCTTTCCGACGTCACGGCGGCGTCGAAGGAACTGATCCCCGGCGCGGAGACGGCAGGGGTCCTTCTCATCGGTAAGGGCGGCAAGTGGGATTCGATCGGCGGTACCGACGATCTGCCGCACCTGCTGGACGAACTACAGATGAGGTTCAACGAGGGGCCGTGCGTCGAGGCGGCGCTCGACGAGGTGATCGTGCGGACCGACGACTTCCGCTCCGAGCAGCGCTGGCCGAAATACAGCGCCGCGGTGGTGGAGATCGGCGTGCTGAGCGGTGTGTCCTTCAAGCTCTACACGGCCAACCGGACCGCGGGCGCGCTCAATCTGTTCGCGTTCAAGCCCAACGCTTTCGACGGCGAAGCCGAGACGATCGGCACGGTGCTGGCAGCCCATGCCGCAGCGGCGATCCTGGCCAGCCGGGAGGGCGAGGAACTGCAGTCGGCCGTGACCACCCGCGACCGCATCGGTCAGGCCAAGGGCATCATCATGGAGCGCTACAACGTCGACGACGTCCGCGCCTTCGAGATGCTGCGTCGGCTTTCGCAGGACAGCAATACCCGGCTGGTGGACATCGCGCAGCGCGTCATCGAGACGCGCGGGGAGGGAACCGGCTGACGCCCACTCAGCAGGGCCGCGGAATGAACAGCGACCAGCACGTGTTGGGCGCCTGCCACGGATACGGCCCAGGGGGATTGGCACCATCCCAGACGGTGGCCGAGACGTTGCCCTGGCCGGGGTTCACGTAGTGGTAGGTATGGCAGGCGTTCCAGTCCCAGTTCGGCCGTGCGTCCGCCGGGGTGTTGAATCCGCCGCCGAAGCCGCCCATCTCGTCGCCGGGGCACCACGTGTATGGGCCACCGGCGTTGGCGATGCCTGCACCCGGCCCGAGGCCGGCCAGACCTAGACCACCGGACACCAGCACAGTCGTCGCGAACCGCGAAATCCGATTCATGGCGGGTTCCTTTCGTCAGGCGCCGCCTCGTCGGCGGTCTCAGTACGGCAAGTACAAACCCCGCAGGCGGCTACCGATCCCAAGATCCCAACAACCCGACCCGCAGTGCCGCCCTGGCGTGGTCACCCGACGGAAAGGAAAACCTGTCTCCTCAACAGAGGAATCTGGCTTCGCGGCGATTACAGAGGCACCCCTGTGAACAGGATCATTTCCCTCAACAGCCCAAGCACCACAACGTCTTTTGGAGATGACCATGAAGCTTTCCGCCAAGTTTTCCGCCAAGGCCATCCTCGCTGCGCTGGCCATCGCCGGCTCGTTTGCCGCGGTCGCGCCGGTTGCGCAGGCGCAGCCCGTCCCGCCACCCGGACCTGGCAGCACAAGCCTCGACTACGGCTGCTACAACATGCAGCAGGACTACATCAATGGAGTCGCCGAATACAAGGCGGCCAACGCCGCGGGCGACCAGGCCGCCATGGACGCGGCAGGCTCGAAGCTCCGCGGCGCGGAAGACGGCTGGAAGGCAGCATGCCAGGGCGTCTACGGCGACATCGGCACCAACCGCGTCGCGCCGCCGGTGACTCCTAACGGCGTCGACCCACTCACACCGCCGGTGAAATCCAACCCCACCAACCCCGCACCCAATCCGAAACAGGTGGGTGCCGTGACGTCGAACGCACCCTCGACCAGGTCCGTGAACTAGCGGATCTCACCAGGCACTCGGCCCGCCACCTCCTCCCCCCTCAGGTGGCGGGCCGAGCTCTACCGGGGGTGGCTGCCTCGGGTCATAGTTGGCACCTCGTCTTCAACCGCGCTCCATAGGTCCCTGCGTTGGGGGCCACAAGGCACTGTCTAGGAGATTGCCCTGGGGTGGAATGTCTACTCCATGATTCGTGAACTTCTCGGCGCAGCGGTGATCGCAGTAGCCGGTATCGCTGCGGCTCCAACCGCGAGCGCGGACCCTATAGACCAGCTTTGGGGCATGCTGCCGTCGGGGTACGGGCCCGACTCGTGCCATCCGGACAATGACCAATTGGCAGCAGTTCTGGAATGTCCGGGCGGCAATTCGCTGCCGGGTGCCCCGACAGGCGCGCGCTACTTGCTGTTCCGCGATCTGGGCGACATGCGAAGGAGTTTCGACGTTGCGGTGAAAGAACCGACGAGGCAGATTGTGCCCTGCGAAGAAGGGGCACCTGCGGTGGTGGGCCGGTGGAATGACGCCAAAGACGGGTGGGTGTTCTGCAGCATCGCCGGGGACATGGCTCATCTGTTTTGGTCCAAAGAATCCACCCTGTTCACTGCCCACGTCATGAGCCCGGACCTCGGCAGCTTGGTGCAGTGGTGGAAGAGTGCGGGCTACAAAGCCGGCTGACCACCGCCAACACAGGCTGATACCTCTGCTCAGCCACGCTCACCACAGAGTGCCCACGGCGGTGCCCTGGGCAGGATTCGAACCTAGTTACTAGATGGGCCAGCAATTGCCTCGGCTTCGGCTGCTCGAACCTCATGCATCAGCGCTTGATCACTGAGGATCGCCAGGGTTTCCATGATCGAGTCGCAGTCGTCGGCACTGAGAATCACTACTGCCCGACAACCTTGCCGGGTGGCTCAACCCTCGAGCGCACGACAGATCGGCCATGCGCCGTCGCTCCAGTTGCTCACGACCGTGCGTGTCCGGCGATGCGCGGGCTCGTGCGTGCTGCGGAACGACACGCCGGCGTCATAGCCCTCGAGCTCGACGGCGCCGTCGGGCGTCAGCCAGAACCCGAGACCGTAATGCCTCCGATCCGACGGGTCTGCGCTGCGTGGCCGCGTCATCTCGGCGACGACGTCGAGCGGAACGATCGCCCCGGCGAACAGCGCCTGCCAGAAAGCGTCGATGTCGGTCAAGCCGACGTGCGCGCCACCGTCGCCGGAGCCTCGGACCGGAAGGTGTAAGGCGTTGTTGCGCAGCCCGTCGGCGAACAGGTAGCCGATCGCCACGTCGCCGGGCAGTTCGTCGTTGCGGAGGTACGCCGCGCCGGCCATCCCGGCGGGGTCGAACACCCGCTGGCGGACCAGTTCGTGGAACGCCACGCCGGACGCTCGCTCGGCGAGGAGCGCGAGCACGACATAGCCGCCGTTGTTGTAGGCGAATCGCTCACCGGGCGTCGACACCTGGGGATGACCGTCGAGGACCGCGATGAAGTCCTCCGTCGTCTCCAGTCGATGCACCGGCACGGTCATCACGTAATCGGTGATCGCGCCCACGACATCCTCGTCCAGATAATCGCCGATCCCGGAGCGATGGGCCAGCAGGTGCTCGACGGTGACGGCGTCGTCGATCAGCGGCAGGTCCGAGCCGAGCACTTCCCGCGCCGGTGTGTCCAGGTTCAGCCGCCCGTCGCTCACGAGGGCGATGACGGTCAGCGCGGTGAACGCCTTGCTGCCGCTCGCGATCCCGAAGCGCGTGGCGAGCGCCACGGGGACGGAGTGCGCCCGGTCGGCGAGTCCGCGTACGAGCATCCACCGATCATCGGGGGACTCGCCGTCGCTCACCGCAACGCCCGAGAACCCCGACGCGTCGGCGGCCTCGACGACGTCGGACGGCACGTCCATCCGATCACCCTAGGCCCGGAGAGCCTGAACAAGCCGCTGAACTGCAGTCTTAGACGTCGAAGCGGAACTCAACGATGTCGACGTCGGTCGTTGCGTCGTCCGTGCGCTGGCCCGACTCATCGCCCGGATTAGCCCGGCTCACCCAAAACACCTATCAGCATGGTGCCCCGGCAGTGCCCGGCAGTGCCCCCGGCAGGATTCGAACCTGCGACACCGGCTTTTGAACTTTTCTCATCCTAGTGGCGCTTGAGTATTCCCGAAGAATGGCCCCGACCTGCGGATTTAGGTTCGGTGGGAGCTAGACGACTCTGGTCCGATCCCGTTACATCTCGCCATATTCGATGAATAAACGATGAGAGAGCCGGAGCTCGATTACGCCGACCGCTGGTGTGTAAAGCCGGATCAGACTGTCTACCGCGTTTCATGCGGTGCCACTGGGTCCTGAAAGGCCCAGGTCAGCGGGTCGTGCGTGCCCACCCTGTCTACGGACTTTCAGCCTATTTCGGCGCGTCTTGGCACGCTCTTGGCACAACGGGGGTTCTGGTAATCAGGTGTCGGGTGCTTTAGTGGCGCCACGCATGGGACTCGGATATGCCGGACGGCCTGACACCGCTGTGGATCGGGCTTCCCGCCTACGCCAGGGACAAGCAGCGCGCCGCTGCTGGTCGTAGTGAAAACCAGCATCAATCTTCAGCAGCGACCGGCGTTTCTCCCCACGGTCTGTGCCGATGCTCGTAATGGATTCGACGTCGACAACCTCCTGCGTTCATCCGCGTCGAGTTTGGCCGTTGTTCGGCAAGGACGCACGACCGGCGTCATCGCTTCGTAGAGTCAGCAGCATGCGCGCGATTTCGCCGGCCGTTTCATCGCGCATTCATGAGCCATTCCGGGCGCGTTGGGGAGCGCCCGGGTGATGACGGACGCTGTTAGCAAGCTGCAGGGCGACCTGGCCCGCTTCGGTTACCTCGCGGATGAGGGGTTGGCCACCGCAATCCACCTCGCCGTGCGGTTGAGACGACCGTTACTGCTGGAGGGTGAAGCCGGGGCCGGCAAAACCGAGGTCGCCAAAACCTTGGCGCGCTGGTCGGGGGCTGAGCTGTTGCGGCTGCAGTGCTACGAGGGCATTGACGTGTCCCAGGCGGTCTACGAATGGGATTACGCCCGCCAGCTGCTGCACCTCAAAGCGGCGGAAACCGGTGGCCCTGAGGCTCTGGCCGCCGCCGAAGATGAGCTGTTCTCCGAGAGGTTCCTGGTCCGACGACCACTCTTGCGAGCCCTCGACAACCGCGACGGCCCTCCGCCGGTGCTGCTGATTGACGAAATCGACCGTGCCGACGACGAATTCGAGGCGTTCCTGCTGGAAATCCTGTCCGATTTCGCCGTGACGGTGCCCGAGCTGGGAACGTTCGCAGCGGAGGTTCCGCCTGTTGTGGTCTTAACCTCCAATCGCACCCGCGATCTGCATGACGCGCTCAAACGACGCTGCCTGTACCACTGGGTCGATCACCCCGATATCGACAGGGAAGTGGCCATAGTGCGGCTGCGTGTGCCCGAGGCCAGCCAGCGGCTAGCCCGGCAGGTCGCTGGCGCCGTCGGCGCGTTGCGGGAGCTCGACCTCTACAAACCCCCCGGGGTGGCTGAAACGATCGACTGGGCCAGCGCGCTGGCCGAACTCGGCGAGCAGGAGCTCACCGAAGCCGACGTCGAGCACACCCTCGGTTGGGTGCTGAAGTACCGCGAAGACATCCAGAAGACAAGGGCCGCAGGAGTTGACGCCATCGTGCGGGCGGCAGCCGCCGACAGTGATTGACGGCGCGGATCGGCTCGCGGTGATCTTCGCGCGCCGGTTGCGGGCCGAAGGCATGACCGTCCCTACCGGCTCGGTGGCACTGTTCGTCGAGGCGCTCAACGCAGTGGACCCGCTCAACGCTGACAACGTGTACTGGGCGGCCCGCGTGGTTCTGGTGAAGAGACCCGAGGACATCGACGCCTTCAATCGGTCGTTCGCGTCGTTCTGGCTTGGCCGAACGGGGAACTCCGCGCCCGCCGCGGTGGCCGTCGACGAAGGGGTCGGTGTCGACAACCCAGAGCGGACTGCCGACACCCTCACGGCGGAGCCGCCGAGCGCTGCCACCGCAGTCCTTCGGTACAGCCCGGTAGAGGTGTTGCGACGCAAAGACTTCGGTGACTACACCGCGGCCGACTTCGCCGAGGCCCAGCAGTTGATGGCCCGGCTTCGGGCCACCACTTCGATGCGGCGCAGCAGGCGGCGTCGACCCGCGAGGCGGCGGCGGAGCCGCGCACCAGACATCCGCGCGACGGTGCGGCGTGCGTTACGCACCGGCGGCGAGCCCATCAGCCGGGCGTGGTACGCGCCGTCGCTGCAACCACGCCGGCTTGTCCTGCTGTGCGATGTCAGCGGGTCGATGGACCGGTACTCCCGCGCGCTGCTGCGGTTCATGCACGCGGCGGTGGCCGGTCGCCGACGTGTCGAGGCCTTCGCCATGGGCACACGTCTCACCCGGTTGACGCGACAGTTGTCGTCGCGCGACCCCGATCGAGCCATCAAGAGTGCCAGTGTTGCGGTGGCCGACTGGTCCGGAGGCACGCGACTGGGCGATAGCTTCCGTGCCTACAACGACGGCTGGGGCATGCGCGGAATGTCTCGGGGCGCCGTGGTGGTGATTCTCTCCGATGGTTGGGAGCGCGGCGATCCAACCGTCATCGCCGATCAGATGGCACGCCTGTCGCGGGTGGCCTACAGGGTGGTGTGGGTGAACCCACTGAAGGCGTCGCCCGACTACGCTCCACTGGCGCGGGGTATGGCCGCCGCGCTGCCGTACGTCGATGAGTTCGTCGACGGCCACAATCTCAACGCACTCGAAGAGTTGGCCGAGATCGTCTCGAGATGACCCGAAGGTCTGCGGTCAGCGTCGAGCAGGAATCACGCCGGCTAGCTCGAGGATCCGGGTCGGAGGTAGGTGCTGCTCGGTGATGGTTACGCCGAACTCCGAGAGCGCGTCCTCGATGGCGTTGGTGATCGCCGCAGGCGCGCCGATCATGCCACCCTCCCCGACACCCCGGTAGTTGGCCTTGATGCTCGACGGCGTCTCGACGTGGTGGATCTCGATCTCGGGTATCTCCATCGAGGTCGGAATCAGGTAGTCCATGAAGGTGCCGGCCTGGAAGTTCCCGTCGTCGTCGTAGGTGGACTTCTCGTACAACACCGCGCCGACGCCTTGCGCCACGCCGCCTCGAATCTGACCTTCGACGATGGCGGGGTTGATCAGCTCACCGCAGTCCTCGACCACGAGGTAGCGGTCGATGGCCACCTGCCCGGTCTCGAGGTCGATCTCGACCCAACACACGTGGGTCGACTGAGCCCATCCGCCCTCGCCGCCGTCCCACTGGCCGTTGACGAGCATGGCGCCGCCCCCCGGCACTTCGGGGCCCCTGCGCATGGCCTCGGCCGCGACCTCGGGAAGCGTGACTGCGATGGACGGCGTGCCCTGCACGAAAGCCCGCCCACCCTCGATCAACAGGTCGGCCGGCGACGCCTCGAGGAGATCAGCGGCGACGTCGACGATGCGGTCGCGGAGCTCCGCCGCCGCGACCATGACGGCGCCGCCCGCCATCGCCGCCGACCGGCTCCCGCCGGTGCCTGACATCCCGAACGGCGCAATACGGGTGTTGCCGTACTGCACGCGCACGCCGCTCATCGGAACGCCGAGTTGATCGGCGGCAACCTGAGCCAACGTGGTCTCGTGACCCTGGCCGTGGGGCACCTGCTGGGTGTGGACGGTCACCATGCCATCGGCCTCGAGCACCATCCGGGCCGGCTCCGCGCCGAACATGGTGCCCATCCCGGGCATGACGAAGTCGAAGAACCCAGGCGGCCCGGGCGCTGCCTCGATGTAGGTGGCGAAGCCCAACCCGACGCACCGGCCCTTGGCGCGCGCCGCCTCCTTCTGCGCCTCCCAGCCGGCGAAGTCCGCCAGCTCGAGGGCCTTCTCCAGGGTGACGCGTGCGGACATTCGCACGTCGAGGGACGGCCCGGTGACCATCTTGGTCGGAAGCTCGTCGGGGCCGATCATGTTGCGGAGGCGGATCTCCGCCCGGCTGATCCCAAGCTGCCGGGCGAGGACGTCCATCATCCGTTCGCGCACCCACGTCTCGGCAGCCCACGGGCCGCGGTAGGCCACGTAGGTCCCCTTGTTGGACGCGGTGAGCACCGTCTCGAACTCCAGACCTCGGAGCCGGTACGGCCCCGGCATCATGACCTCGATGACGCGGGCATACAACGGCGCTCCCATGGGAAAGCCCGGGTAGGCGCCGACATCCATGGTCATGCCCACCCGGAAGCCGAGGATGGTTCCGTCGTTCTTCACGGCGACCTGGATCCTGAGTGTCTCTTCCCTGGCCTGCCCGCCGACGGTCAGGTGCTCGTTGCGGTCCTCGATCCACTTCACTGACCGCCCGAGGTGGAGGGCGGCCGCGCACAGCGCAACGTCCTCCCGGCCCAGCTGGGTCTTGGCGCCGAAGGCGCCGCCGATGTCGCCGGCGATCACGGTCGGGATCTCGCCCGGATCCTTGGCGATCAGCGCCAGCATCGAGCGCATCATGTACGCGAGGCGCTTGGGCTCGCGCATGGCCGCCTTGCCCATCGCAGGCATCATCTGCTTGCCGGTGCCGAGGAGCGACGGGGTTGCCTTGAGGTAGGCGCGGGTTCCAGCAGCGAACTTTCTGGTGTGCTCGCGATTGGTGGCCAGCTTGCGGAGTGACTGCCAGATGGGCTGGTTGCCCAGCAGGAGGGCGACGGCCCAGCGAATGCCGTGGGCGGACTGGGTGGACGAGTGCAGGATCAGCTCACCGGTCACCGGGTCGATCTCGGCGACGGTGCCGCGGGTCTCCATGGGTTGGTTGGAGTGACGGTGTTGCTCGAAGGTCTGGGTGATGACGCGGTCGGCATCGGCGAAGGCCTGATCGACGTCGCCGTAGGAGTTCTTGCCCCGGTACAGAACGTTGCCGCCGGCCTTCGGCCAGATGGGCGGACGCGACGGGTCCCGAGCCTGGGCCATGGTGGCCACCGCGGGCAACGCCTCGTACTCGACGTCGATCAGCTCGCACCCGTCCTCGGCAACCCGCCGGGTATCGGCCACGACGATCGCCACCGGGTCGCCCACCAGGCGGACCCGATCGATGGCCAGTGCGAAGAACGGCGGGTCGTACAGCCCATCGAGCGGCATCATTCCGAGGAACGCGCCGGTCATGGTCTGGATGTCCGCACCGGTCAGCACGGCGCGCACGCCCGGCAGCGCCCGCGCCGCGGCCACGTCGATGGACACGATGCGGGCGTGCGGGTAGGGGCTGCGCAGGAACGCGGCGTGGGCCATGCCCGGCACGGTCAGGTCGTCGACGTAGCGACCCCGGCCGGTCAGCAACCGCGGGTCCTCGACCCGCTGGACTCGAGCACCGACCAACTGGCCGGCGATGGCGTCACGTATGGTCACTCACCCCCGGGTGGCCGGTCAGGAGGGCCTCGACGCTGTCGACGATGCTCCGGTAACCGGTGCAGCGGCAGAGGTTTCCCGACAGCTCCTTGCGGATCTCCTCGCGGGTGGGCGTCGGGTTGTCATCAAGCAGGCAGCGGATGGTCATGAGGAAGCCCGGCGCGCAGAAGGCGCACTGGAACGCATGGTTTTCCACCATCGCCTGTTGGATCGGGTGGAGCACGCCGTCCGCGGCGAGGGACTCGACGGTCTCCACGTCTGTGCCGTCCGCTTGGACCGCCAACATCAGACACGAACGCGCCGCCCTGCCGTCGACGCGGACGGTGCAGGCCCCACAGACACCGTGCTCGCAAGCCAGGTGGGTGCCGGTCAAGCCCAGGTCCTCGCGGAGCACGTCGGCCAGCGTCCTGCGGGCTTCGACCTCGAGCTCCTCATCCCGCCCGTTGACCCTGACGGCGATCCGGTGGAGGCCGGTCATGATGCCGCACCCACTCGGGTGTGAGCCTCAGCCAGGCAACGACGGGTGAGGACGCCGGCGACGTAGGCCCGGTAGGCGGCGCTGGCATGGTTGTCGTCGGGCGGCTCGAGCGACCGGGTGACGACACTGGCCGCCTCGGCGAAGAGCTCGGCCGTCGGCGGTTCGCCCACCATGAGATCCTCCGCTTCGGTGACGCGGACGGGCGTGCTGGCCGCGCCGAAAAAGGAAAGCGCAGCCGCGGCAACCCGACCGGTGCCGTCCACGTCGAGCGAGGCAGCCAGACCAACCAGGGCGTAGTCCGCGTGCCGCCGGCTCACCTCCTGCACCGACCACCCGGCTGAGCTTGGCCAGATGGGCCAGTGCACGCCGGTGAGCACCTCGTCGTCGTTGACGTCGGACGAGAGGTACCCGAGGAAGAAGTCGGCGGCGGCAACGGTCCGCTCGCCGCCACGGCGCCGCACGATCATTTCGGCGCCGACCGCCACGGCGACGGCAGGGAGTTCGGCGGCCGGGTCGGCATGGACGATGCTCCCGCAGGCGGTGCCGCGGTTGCGGATCGCCCGATGGCCGATGTGGGGCATGGCCGCAGCGAGGAGAGGCTGGGTCCGACGCACGACGGGCGAGTCCTCTACGTCCGTGTGATGCGCGAGGGCGCCGACGAGCAGACCGCCCTCGTCTTCGGTGATCGCAGCCAGCGCGGCGATGCGGCCGATGTCGATGACGTGCTCGGGCCGAGCCAGACGGAGGGCGAGCAGCGGGACGAGGCTCTGGCCGCCGGCCAGCACCTTTCCGTCGCCCCCGAACTCCTCCAGCTGATCGAGGGCCTCATCGATCGTCGAAGGTCGGTGGTAGACGAAGTCGGCGGGCTTCACTCCGTGAGCGCCTGGTAGGTCAGCACGCGCATCTCCCGGTGTACCGGGTAGGTCGACGAGGGCACCGGTTGGGTCAGCAGCATGCCGATCAGCTCCTCCGCCGGGTCGTCGAACCAGAACATCGTGCTCGGCGCTCCGCCCTAGGCGTACTCACCCAGCGAGCCCATCACATGGTCGCATTGGTTTTAGGCGTTTCGCAGAGTCTTGTTCCCAAATCTGTTCCCAAACCGCAGCTTCGATCTTGCCGGCGTACTCCTTTGTCGCGTCATCCATGCGAGGCAGCCTCTCGCACCTCGGCCTTCAACGAGTTTCAGACCTGTCCGGTTTCCGGACGGTTAGTGGACCCACCGTGGTCCTAATCAGAACGGATGTTGTCCAAACCTTCCCGCTCCACCAGTCGCAATTCTCTAGTTCTGAGACTCATGACCCCTCACGCCGTCCGGCGGGCCGTCGGTCGATCGTCCCGCATGGCAGGGCACTACCTGCGACCAACGGATTACCAGTATGCGACACCTAGCCGTGCCAGTTATTTCTTATCTTCCCTTGTGTACCAACAGATTTAGTCGCCTAGGCTGTCCGGCAGCGACCTGGTGGATCCGGCTGATTCCCAGTCATTGACGGTGAATAAGCGGCAACCACACGGGGACGCTTTGGCGAAGTGGCGCAGTCAACGACGAACGTTCGGTCGGTGCCATCCCAGCATGCCTCACACGACATACCGTTTCGGTGACGATCAGGTCTTGGCGAGGGCGGTTACCTGTCCGTCGAGATCCTGCTCCGCCAAGACGGCGCGACCTGGCCGAGCCGTCGGAAGCAATGAAGGCAAACGCCGGTTGCGCCGTGATGCCGAAGTGTCGCCACACCGAGGCGTCGACATCAGCGAGATGGGTGAATCCGCCAATCTTGTATTGTCCCAACTTGTCCACAAACTGCTTCATCGCCGGCACCTGATCCTGTGCGCCGACTCCGACGAATGTCCGTCGAGGTCGATGCGATCCTGAACGCGCGCACCGATCTGTCGGACCACGGATCCCTTATCGCGCGGACGCTGTGACGTGGGCCCAGGCGTTGTTGCCGTATCCGCGTGGATTCCATAGCGATGCCGGCGATTCGGGGTGGGTGACGCCGGTGTCATCCCATGCCCGGGCGGTGACGCTGAGTGGTCCGCGTTGGGTTTCTACGGTGATAGACCATTGCCGCCAGGCCCACCGGCTGATCGCAGGTTCCAGGTTGGCTTGTTGCCAGTTGCGGCCGTCGTCGAGGGACACGTCGACGCGCGCTACGGTGCGGCCGTCGCCGGCGAGAGCCCACCCGCGGATGGTCAGCGGGCCGGCGGGTATCTCGTCGTCGTCGCCGGCTAGACATCTGGGGCGTTGTAACGGGGCGGATCGAGCCAGAAAACTCTGCGGAACAGTCATGGTGATTCCGATGTGCAGACGATCACCGGCATGTAGGGTTCTGCCCGCTGCGCAGCGACTCCTCAGTGTTTCCCTAATTGACGCCGCCGATCAGCAGAACAGAGAAAAAGTGTGTTGGCCTCGAAGCAAAGCCGCAGGCCAACGGGTTGACGCCGTTGGCGAGTGAAGGCGCTGGCCTGAACTACTGCGGACGATAACTCCTTCTGACGGAGGTCCTGCGGAGAGAGAAGACGCTGGGCCGTGCGAGGCGCAGTGTTCGGGTGGTTCGGGGGTACCCCTTGGGGTGGTTCTGATCTCCGTTGAAGACGCTCGATGACCGCTTGTAACGCGAGTGCGTGCCGGGACACGTCTTCCGAAATTGTTGGACCAGGGCGATCCACCATCTCGGAGGGGAATCGCCCGGCGAGGGTGCGTCAGTCGAGCCATAAGGTCCCACGCCTTCGCCTGCTGATCGCCTAAGCTAAGTAAGTGCGACTCAGTCGGGATCCGCGTCTTCGGCGTATTCGGGTTTGGATAGCTTTTCCGCGAGCTGGTCAAGCTCGGCCTGTAGTTTCTGCCTCTCGTCGGCTTCAGCACCCTTAACGTCACGGTCGGCTTGACGCCGGGGACGCACCACCTTTTCAACGTACTCGTTAGCGTTGTCAATCGCGGAGTCGATTTTTCCGAGCACGTCCTCAACTTCGGCAGGACGTGCGACGGCCTCAATCTTGTCTGGGTGGGTTTCCGTTCCGATTATGGTGACTTCATGCCCTCGAACCGTCTGCAGGAAGCAGTCCGTCCAGGCAAGGGGGGGTAGCGGCAAGATTTGAAGCCGAATAATGGCTTCCTGCAGTGTTTCGCCTACTTCAAGTTCCAGCTTACCGACTCTGGATATTCTCCATTTCTCTGACATCGCTAGTCCTGTCTATGATTTCTTGTTGTGGATTGGGTCTAGTTGGTCGATTTAGCCTGCACCCGCACGACCGGAAGGGATCTATCCGCGTACCCGTGCGGGCCCGTTGAGCAAGCGGCCGTACCCAGCCCGCTCGTCGTGGCCGATCTGACGGAACTCATCGGCGAGGAATTGAGCGTGCCGCACTTGTCGGCGAAATCGACAGCTCAGTCTCAATTCTTTGCATTCTCTTGAGAGTCCTTGGGGTGCCCGCCCGAGGCTGAATCGCCAGACTCACTTACATTTTGGTGTATCTCGCCATGGCGAAGCTGTAGAGGCCGTAGGTGATGATTCCCAGGCCTGCTGCGATCAGGAGCGCTGCTCCGTAGGGTTGGGCCCCGAGGGTTTTGAGGGCTCCGTCGAGTCCGGTGGCTTTGTTCGGCTCCGAATGACTCGCCGCGACGATGACCAGCACCCCGGCACCGGCGATAGCCAGGCCTTTGGCGATGTAGCCCACCATCCCGAGTCGTCGTACCAGGTCGCTGGAGCGGCCTTTGAGATCGTCGAGAAAGTTGCGGCTGGCTCCCTTGTAGATGTGATATCCGCCTACCGCGACGATGATGACGCCGACAGCGATGAGTGCGATCGTGCCGGCGCCGGTCTGCATCAGGCGTGCGCTCATCCCGGCATTCTGCTGCCCGGTGGACTTCCCGGCGCCTCGGGCGAATCCAAACGTGGAGTAGGAGAGCGCGAAATAGACCACCGCCAGCGCAAAGGCCTTCGCCCGATCCACGACTTCCGACGCTGCGCCCTGAGATTTCGGGTCGGTCGAACGACCGAGGGCGGTTTCGAAGAGCCGCCACAGCGCCATCGTCAGGAACGCGACTACGGCGACCCAGAGCGCGACAATGCCGCCCGGTTTGGCTGCCACCGCCGCTAGCGCCCCGGACTGGTCAGCATTGCCGCCGCCGCTGCCCAGTGCGATCCGAATGGCGAGGTAGCCGATGGTGAGGTGCAGCAGGCCGCTGACGACATACCCAGCGCGGGCGAATCGTTCGAAGACGCTGTTTTGGGCAATCTGCGTCGCGGTGGCGGACGAGGCGTGGTCAGACATTGTCCACTCTCCTAACCACCGTCAGCACAGGCATCGTTTGTGTTGCGCCGCACGATCCATCGGCGAAGACCGTGCAGCCCAACTCGGGGCGTCAGTGGGTTCGCGACGTTACCCGGCCCTGTGCATCGATGGTGGGCCCTGCTTGCCGCCGGAGGTTGCTCGAGGTGTCTGCTGGGTTTCGGAGCCTTGGCGCGGTTTGTCGTCGGGGGTTTGCGAGTCCGGATCGATCTTGTCGGCGCGCTCGAACTCCTGGTTCACCTCGTCGCGGGCGGTGGCCGCGTCATTGCGACGTACTTGCGCCTGATGTTGTAGGCCCGCCGCGTGCGCTGTTTTGGCGTCGGCCTCAGCTTGGGCGACGCGGGCCTTGGCGGCAGTCTCATCGGCGAACGCCTCACGTTGCCCCACCTTGTGGGACTCATCGGTGGCTTTATCGCGGATATCCCCGGCCTCGACGCGACGGTGTTCGGTGCGCTTTTTGCGCGCCATCCACGCGATTGCTGCGATGGCCAGAATTGCCGCGACCGCGATCACGACGATCAAAACGATAGTGCTGGTAGTCATGTCGACTCCTTGAATTGGTTAAGCAGGTCGATGGTTCGAATCGGTTTGAATTGAGCTGTGGGCGTTATGGATTGGGTTGGGGCACGTTGCAGTCCGTCACGTTGGGATTGACGCCCAGATGGAAGGATGCCCCGCGATCACGGGGGCGGTGATCATGTACGCCGAGTCGTGTAGCCGGGTGTCACGTGCGGCCGGTTAGTAGTAGTGGCGGCGGCCACCAACAGCGTGTCCCATCCGTCCCATCAGCATCATCAGCAGGCCGACGACCAGGAGGATGACCCCGATGACCAGGCAAATATGGGCGTAGGCGAAGGTAGGGACGAGGGCAGGCAACAGGAGCCCGAGGACGATAAGGATGATTCCGAAAACGATCATGATGATTACCTAGTTTTCGATGTTCGATGGGGGTTGGCAGGGATGAGACCTGTCCGCGGCCGGTGTGAGCGTTGTCGGCCGCGCGGTGGGGTCAGTGTTTGAAGGCGTCGTTGACCTTGTCTCCTGCCTGTTTGGTGTTGCCCTTGAACTGATCGACGCGTCCCTCGGTGCGCAGACGCGTATTGCCGGTGGCGCGGCCGAAGTACTTCTTGGCGGCGCCCTTGGCGGCTTGGGCCTTGTGGGCGATCTTCTTACCGATGCTCATTGCGGGTTCCTTCGTTTTCGGTGATGACAGGCCGCGACTGCAGACTGACAGAATCGACAGGGGGGTCGGTGCCTACCGGCGTCCGGCAACATGCGCGGTGCCCGTCGGTTGTCGACCGCGCGACCAGCGACCGAGCAGGGGAATCCTGTTGCGGGGGGTCGGCGCCGGCTGCGGGTTCACGGTTGAGCCCGTGGTTGTGCCGTCCTGCTGGTGTTCGAGCCGTTGGTCGCGCTCCTGGTTCAGAAATGCCGTTTCGCGCTGGGACCTTGTTAGTTCGTGTCGGGCGTCGCGGCCGCGGCCCGCGGTGCGCCGGGCACCGGCCAGCAGAACGCTCAGTCCCAGCATCGCCACCGCGCCGACCACGATTCCGGAGAGGAACAAGGTGCCGGTCGACCCGGTGACGTGATAGCCGAATAGGGAGAAGTTTTCGGTCAACGGGTGAGCGGGCCCCGCATTGGTCAGCACGCCGGTAAACCCGACGATCACGGCGACGAGAAGAACAACTAATCCAATGATGACAATCATGTCGACGCCTCTGATCTGGTGCTAGATCTTTATTACACGCCCCCAGTAGGGCTAGTGTCAACACTGTTAATACACTGTTGACCTACGCCGTTGAACGTTTATGTTGACCGTCGATTGCTGAGCCCTTCGAGGACGAGGTAGAAAGGAAGTGCTGCGGCAATGACGAGACAGCCGACCGGGCCCGGCGCGGGCGCTGATGACGGCGACCCGTCTGTCGCGGCCGCCCGCCGAGACAACGGTCAGCTCACCCGGTCGATAATCCTGCAGACTGCGCTGAGCATCGTCGACCGCGACGGTGTGGACGGATTGTCCATGCGCCGCCTCAGCGTCGCACTGGGCCGGGATCCGGTGATGCTCTACCGGCACGTCGCGAGCAAGGCCGCAGTGCTCGACGGCGTCGCCGAGATCGTCCTCGCGCAGCTATCGGTGGACAACACAGACCCGGACTGGGCCGGCCAACTGCGCACCGTCGCACGCGCCTTCCGCCAACTGGCCCTGGCTCACCCGAACGTAGTACCGCTACTGGTCACTCGACCGTTGGCCACCCCACTCGGGCAGCGGCCACCGGGAATGCTGCGCCCACTAGAAGACGTCCTCGCACTGCTCACATCCGCCGGGTTCGCCGGCGACGACGCCCTACACATCTACCGGATGCTGTTCGGTTTCTTGTACGGCCACATCCTCAACGAGTTGCAGGAGGTCATTGAGCGACCCGATGAAACCGACCACGTCCTCCGGCTCGGTCTTCACCGTCTCGCGATCACCGAATTCCCTCTCCTACGTGCGCTGGCACCCGCGTTAGCCTCCTACGACGGCGCCGCCGAACTCGACCGCGGCCTCGATCTGCTGCTCCCCGGCCTGACCGCAACCCTTACCCACCCCGACGGATCACCCCGAAGCGTCTGAGACGACGCAAACCAAGCCAATCGAAGGAAATGCATCGCGGGCGCAGGAGACAAGGCCAGCAACAAGATCGATGATCTACGCGGCAAGACCAAAGAGCCTCTCGGCAAGGCGGCTGGAGATAAAGACACCGAGAACAAGGGCAAGGTCGACGAGGCGAAATCCAGCCTTAAGGATGCCGGCGAGAAGATCAAGGACGCGTTCAAGAACTAGGCGCCAATCTGCTCCTACTCGGCCCGTCATGGCTACCAATCCGGGTAACCGCACCAGGTCTTTTTCTCCGGTGTGCGGATTGTGCACCCGGGTGTAGCCGGCATGCGCGGCCAGATACTCCATCGCCTCAGATAGTGCGGTGGTGTGCGCGTCGGCGATCGCCTTGGCCACCACATCATCCGTTCGAAGGGCCCGAACGAGCGAGACGCTCTTGGGTGCGCAGAACGTCAGATCGAACCCATGCACACCGCGCTCACCGAATGCGCGCCCGTGTGAACCGTTGAGAGTAACTCCCTCGTCGAGCCAGCGGGCCACCACCGCTGCGTCGGCGCCCCCGCCCGCGCGCTGGGCATCGGTGAGGCCGACCAGGGTGGCCGTCGTGTGGGTGTCGCCGGCCAACTGCCAGACGGGGGTGCGGGTTTCGCGCTCGGAGTAGTACTCCCCCAGTCCGCCTCCCGCCCGGGCGAGATCCTTCGCAGCGTCCTCGGCGGCCTGGGCGGTGTCGATGTAGTAGTTGATCGACCACCGCTTGAGCTTCGAGATCGTCAACATCGTGCACCTACCGGCGATGGCGGTGGCCACCAGCAGGTGGCCATGGGGTTGTAGCACTTGCTGTGCCACAACCATTCTCGCACCCTCGTGCAAATGTGCCGTGCAGAAATATGGACAAGGAGGATGCTGAGAGCGAGATGTAATCATGAGGGATAGAAAGGATTTGATGCGAGCGGGAGAGATTCGAAGGTAAGAGATGAGAAGGGCATGACGTGGCGTAGTGGGACGGAGGGTTGTGGTTGGGATAGCTGGGCGCAGATCCCTTTGGCCAGCTTTCGACGCGTCGCGCCGCCTCTCGAAATAACCGGAAAGCGATGCGCCCGTGCAGCCATAGTGTTTACTCATCCCGCCGACCTGAGCGGGCCGAAGGGAAGTAACCGCCATGGAGGACTACGCGTCCGACAAGTGGATCACCCGCCAGGAACTGGCAGATCGATACGGAGTGCCGGTGAAGACGCCGGCCGAGTGGGCCTCGAAGGGAACCGGTCCGCGGTACGCCAAGTTCGGCCGGCACGTGCGTTACCTGTTGAGCGATGTATTTGAATGGGAACGTAGACAATTCGCCGAGGACAAGCGTCACCCCGCCTGATTACGATGGCTTTATGTTGGTTCGATCGGACAAACGGGGCAGCGGCTGTGCCGCATCCAGGCGGGACCAAAAGTAGGCCCATGGCCGGCAGACCTCCGCTTCGGATCGGGCAGCACGGCAAGATCAGCCGCAAGTACCTCGGCGGCGGGGTGTGGTTGGCTCGCACGCGTTTCCGCGATTCCGACGGCGTGACGAGAATCGTCGAGCGACGCGGTCCGGCGGACGAGCATGACCAGCATGGCAAGCAAGCCGAGGATGCCTTGATTGAGGCCATCAGTCAGCGTCGCGCTGTCGGCGGCAGCGAAGTCACGCTCGACACCAAGATCATCACGCTCGTCGAGCGTCACATCGACCGCCTGGAGGAGGATGGCCGCGCTGTGCGGACGATCGATACCTACAGGTACTGCGCGAAGCTGCTGGCCAAGATCATCGCTGGTGTCCGGGTGGGGGAGTCGACGCCGGCGCGGCTGGACGCGGCAATTCGCTCCATGCGCAATGCGCACGGCGACGTCATGGCGGTGCAATCGAAGACCATCCTGACGGGCGGTCTGCACCTGGCGGTGATGGCGAACGTCCTTGCCTCGAATCCGGTGCGTGATGTCTCGCCGATGCGGTCGAAAACGCGGCCGAAGGGCGCCCAGGCTTTGACTGCCGATGAGCTTCGCGAACTGCTCGCGAAATTGCGCGCGTCTGCAACGTGTCAGCGCCACGACCTCGTCGACCCCATCACGCTGTTCATCGCGACGGGGCTGCGCATCTCCGAGCTGCTCGGACTGCATTGGGCGGACTTTGACGAGTCGGCCGCGACGTTGACGATCACGGGCAAGGTGATCCGGGCTGCAGGCAAGGGCTTGATACGGATCGACGAGACGAAGACAGCCGCTGGCCGACGCACGTTACCGCTACCCAGCTTCGCCGTCACCGTCCTGACGGCACGCCGCGGTCTGCCGTACCTCGGGCAGCAGCCGATGGTCTTCCCATCCACGGCAGGCACGTATCGCGACCCAGACAACTTCCGGGCGCGCTGGATCGAGGTACGCAACGATCTCGGAGTGCCGAGCGTGACAACGCACAGCTTCCGCAAGACGGTGGCCACGCTCATCGACGACGAGGGCCTATCCGCGCGGATCGGCGCCGACCACCTAGGGCATTCGCGGATCTCGATGACGCAGGACAAGTACATGGCCCGGGGACGCGTCCACACCGCTGTTGCGGACATGCTGGACCGCACCATAAACGATGAATAAACGATGGATAGCACTAGATAGCGTGGCTACGTACCGCCTCTGATCAGTGCCCCCGGCAGGATTCGAACCTGCGACACCGGCTTTAGGAGAGCCGTGCTCTATCCCCTGAGCTACGAGGGCGGAACGCTGGGAGCTTACCTGCAACCAGGTTTCCACTGGCTGCGCAGGGGAAACACTGCACCCATGGGTGCAACACGCAAGGCAAGGAATGAGTTCGACCGCGTCGTCGGCCGGGCCAAGGAAGAGTTCGGGGAGGCGACCGGAAACGCACGGTTGCAGAACGAGGGTCGGACCGACCAGGTGCGAGCGCGGCTCCGCAAGACGGGCGAACGGGTCAAGGACGCGATCCGCGGACGCCGGTACTAGTCCGCAAGTCGAGGCTTCCGCTCGGTCGGGGATGCGTCCTGCCCGCACAGCGCGATGAGCGCCACGTGGCCTTGACGCGACGCCCACCGCGGGTAGCCGCCGCGTGCCCAGCAGACCAGGCGCGAGACCATGGTGCTGATCATTGCGTCACCGCCAGTTCCATGAGTGCTCCCCATTCGTAGCGGGCGGCGGCGACGGCGTGGTGGTCGTGTAGGTCACCGTGTTCTGCGAGCGCCACCAGCGTCCTGGCGATCCGCACAGGCGGCACGCGATGCCGTTTCGAGGCGTCCAAGATCTCGTCGAACGCCTCCGCGAGAGTGCATCGTCGCAGTGCAACCACCACCCCGGCGGCCTGCCCGATCTCCATGACGAATGGCTGTTCCCGCACGGCGCCGTTTCAAACCTGCAACGACACTCCGGTCAGCGCAGCTCAGCAATCACTTTCGAGAACGCCTCGGCATGCTTGTCCTGGACGATCACGTAGCTCACGCCGTAGGCATCGCGATACCCGCGGATCGTGTCGGCGATCTCCCGCGTCGAGCCAGACAATACGGCGGGCGTCGCAAGCAGCTCCTCATCGGACATGTTCGGCAGGGCGCGACGGGTGATCGACAGGTCGGGCTGCCCGGACTCGTCCCGTGGCAGTGCGGTGATCGCGATGTTCAGCTCGAGATCATCGAAGCGGTCGCCCGCGGCGCGACGGACGAAGTCGATCCGCTCAGCCAGCGGGTTCGCGTCGTCGGTGATCGGTTGTCCTCCGGTGAGACCGATGATGTCGGCGTGTTGAGCGGCCACCGTCAGCAGACGATCTCCGTTGCCTGCGATCAGGACCGACACATCGGGCAGGTGCTCGGCCATGTACTCGGTCACGTGCGCGAGGTAGTCGATCCGCTCGCGGGCACTGGGGTAGCGCAGCTCGGCGGCCTCGAACTCGTGCTGCGCGTAGCCGGCCCCGAGTCCCAACTCGAACCGGCCGTCGGAGAGGTCGCGCAGCGCCTGCACGTCGCGCGCCAACAGCGCCGGTTTGTAGAAGCACGCGTTGAGCACGAAGGTGCCCACCCGCAACGTCTTGGTGGCCGCCGCGGCCGCCATCAACGTCGGGAACGGCGCGGGCGCCCCGATGTGGTCGGGCAGGTGCAGAACATCGAAGCCGAGGTCCTCGGCCCGACGCGCCGCGTCCTGAACCGAAGAGATGGACTTGGCGACCCGCAGGCCGACGCCGAACCGGAAGTCCTTGGTCACCCCACGATGTTAGGCACCCGAAGAAATTTCTCGGCGGCATGTTTGACGACGATCCGATCGGTTAATTCTGAGCCGCCAGACTTCGCGGCCAGCGGAGTACACATCAGGAGCCACCGCGCGATCCGGCCCGTCGTGAGATCCTCCGACGGGCCGGATCAATACTTCGAGGCAGTCATGGCCAGCCAACCCACTTTCGGCGTCGAGGAAGAGTTCTTGCTCGTCGACGTCGACGCCGACACCGGCGAGCCGGTGGGCCGCAACGAGGCCGTCGCCCGCCGCGCCGAGGCGCGAGGCGTCAAGCTGCAGCTCGAGTTGACCAGCTGCCAGGTCGAGACGGCGACCGACGTCGCGAGCTCCACCGAGGAGCTGTGCACCGAACTGACCCGGCTGCGCCGCATCGCTGCCGAGGCCGCCGAGGCCGACGGCGTCCGGTTGCTCGCCGTCGGGCTGCCACCGACGGTGCCGCACGAGTTTCCGATCACCGACAAGCCGCGCTACCACGCGATAGCGGACCGGTTCGGCATGATCGCCCACGAGCAGGGCATCAGCGGGTGCCACGTGCACGTCGCCGTTCCTGACCGCGACGCCGCGATCCGGGTGACCAATCGGCTGCGGCCATGGCTGCCGCTGCTGTTGGCGGTCACCGCCAACTCGGCGGTGTACCGCAACACCGACACCGGATATGCCAGCTGGCGCAGCATCCTGTGGCAGCGGTGGCCGAGCGCGGGACCGCCACCGCACTTCGAATCCGCCGACGAGTACGACGCCGTCGTCCAGCTGCTGCTGGACAGCGGCGCCATGCTTGACGACGGAATGGTCTATTGGGATGTCCGCCCTTCGGCGAACTTCCCGACGATCGAGGTGCGGGTCGCCGACGTCCCCGCAACCGTCGCCGAGTCGGTGCTGCTGGCGGCGCTGGTCAGGGGCGCTGTGATGACGGCACTGGAGGCCGAACAGCGTGGTGAGAGCCTGGCCCCGCTTGCGCCGCATGCGCTGCGGGCCGCGTCTGGAAGTCGGCGCGCTACGGCCTCGACGGCGACGCGATCGATCTGACCGGAAACCACGCATCGGTGCCCGCGGTGGAACTGCTCCACGGCCTCGTCGATCGCATCCGGCCCGCGCTGGAGACGGTCGGCGACCACGACTTGGTGCGCACCGAACTTGCGCGCGTCGCCGAGCACGGCAACGGCGCGATGCGCCAGCGGCGGGCGTGGCAGCGCAGGCACGACATCGGCGACGTTCTCGCCGAGGCGGCTACCGCGACCCTCGAGTGAACGGTCAGATCAGGGGCAGTTCGGCGAAGGCCGGGGTGGTGGGCCGCTCGGAACCGCTGCCCGGCTCGACGGTGAACGCCAGCGCACGGGAGGTGCCGAGATCGGGGAGCACCGCGGTGGTCGACGGTGCGACGGCCTTGGCGTCCATCGTTCCCGCCGACTTCGGCGAGCCCTCGCCGACGAGCCACATCTGGTACACCGTGCCGGGCTGCGGCGGCGGGACGTTGTTCATCACCAGCACGCCCGCGTCCTTCTCGTGGGAGAAGACCAGCGTTGCGGTGCCGCCGGTCGGGATGGGCCCCGACACGGTTCGCACGTCGCTTGCGGCGAACACCTGCTCAGCGGTGGATATCGTGGGCGGCGCGGGACGCAGCGCGTATCCGACGCCAAGCGCGGCCAGGCCGACGGCGAGCACTGCGGCGGCCGCCAGAATCGTTGTGCGCCAGCGGTTCGCCCGCTTCGACGGTAGTTGGCGCACCGGGTCCTCGACGATCGTCGCCAGCAGTCTGTCGCGCATCGTGGGAGGCGGTTCGACCGCCGTCGCGGCGGAGATGAACGCCATCGTCTCGTGCACGGCGCGAACCTCTGCGAAGAACGCATCGGCCACCTCGGGTGGGGCGGCGAAAACCTGCCGTTCGATCTCGGCGCGCTCGGACTCGGTCATCGCGTGCAGCGCATAGGGCGTTGCCAGGGCGATCAGATCGGGAGTCGTCGGTTCGGTCATGCGAGCCCCAGACACTTGCGCAGTCCGCGGATGGCGTCGCGCATCCGCGACTTGATGGTCGCGAGGTTGGCCGTCAGCCGCTCCGAGACCTGTACGTAGGTGAGCCCGTCGTAGTAGGCGAGCTGAATGCACTCCCGCTGGACGTCGGTCAGCGAACCCAGGCAGTCGGTGACCTGCTGGCGCTCGTCGCGCAGGATGACCGAATCGGCGACGTGGTCGGCCGGTCAGATCGACGTTGGCTGCCCCGTACCGCGACTCGCGCTGACTGGCCGCCTGCTCGGCGCGCACCCGGTCCACCGCGCGCCGGTGCGCCACCGTGAGCAGCCACGCAAGGGGCGAGCCCGCCGCCGGGTCGTAGTTCGCCGCGGATCGCCATACCTGCAGGTAGACGTCCTGCGTGGTCTCCTCGCTGTACCCGCGGTCGCGCAGCACACGGCTCACCAGGCCGAACACCCGGGCACGGGTGAGGTCGTAGAAGGTGGCGAACGCGTCGACATCCCGCTGGGCCACCTGGTGAAGCAACGCGGCAAGATCGGTGGTCACGAGCGGTAGCCTAGCTACCCCCGCCATGATCGTCACGATATTCGCAATCTAGGCGGTTTCGGAATGAAAAATGAAGTACGAGAACAGTATTCACGGAATCCGGGACGGTCCATCATATGCTTCTCCAACAGGCGGGCGCCCGTGGCGTAAACCAGGAAGTACGTCATGAGCACCGGTGACAGCACCGTCAGCAGCGAAATCCACCCCGCGATCGACACCAGCCACAGACCCCACCAGACGCACGCATCGCCGAAGTAGTTGGGGTGCCGCGTCCATGCCCACAGACCGCGGTCCATCACCGTGCCTTTGTTGGCGGGGTCGGCCTTGAACCGGCGCAGTTGGTGATCGCCGAGCGCCTCGAAGAACACGCCGACCGCCCAAACAGCCACGCCTGCAACCAGAACCGGCAGCAGCACCGTCGGCGTCGGTCCCAGCGTGGCCGAAACCTGCAGTGGCAGAGAGACGAACCAGGTCGCCGCCGCCTGAACCAGGAAGATCTTCCGCAGCACCCTGCCCGCGGAGAAGTCCCCGCGCATCATGGCTTCATACCGGGGGTCTTCGCCCTTACCCGCCGACTTCGCGACCATGTGCCACGCCAGTCGCAGCCCCCACACCGCCACCAGCACCAACAGCAGAATCCGGCGGAAGAGGTCACCTGAGCCCAGGACCGCGCCGACGGCGCCGACACCGACGAATCCCAGACCCCACGTGACGTCGACGACGTTGTACCGGCCGATGCCTCGGCCCACGGCGAAGGTGATGCCGTGCAGGACCACCAGCACGGCGACCGACGCGACGGAGACGAGGACGAAGTTCATCGAGCGCCTCCCGCCGCGAACGTCCACTGGAAGACATCGAGATAGCCCGACCGGAACCCTGCCTCCGAGTAGGCCAGGTACAGCTCCCACATGCGTTTGAAAACGTCGTCGAAACCCAAGGCCGACACGGTGTCCCACCGCTCGATGAAACGTTCACGCCACATCCGCAGCGTCTCCGCATAATGCGGACCCATGGACGTCATCTCAACTGTCCGCAGCCGCGTGTGCCCTTCGGCGACACCCATGATCGCTTCAATCGACGGCAGCAGACCGCCGGGGAAGATGTACTTCTGGACCCAGGTATACGTGTTGCGGGAGGCCAGCATTCGGCTGTTGGGCATCGTGATCGCCTGGATTGCCACCCGGCCGCCCGGCGACACCAACCGGTCGAGGGCCTGGAAGTAGGTGGGCCAGAAGCGGTATCCGACGGCCTCGATCATCTCGACCGACACCACGGCGTCGTAGCAGCCGTCGACGTCGCGGTAGTCCAGCAGATCGATCTGGACCCGGTCGGACAGGCCGGCAGCGGCGACGCGCCGTCGCGCCAACTGCTGCTGTTCGGCCGACAGCGTCACCGAGCGCACTTGCGCGCCTCGCGCGGCGGCGCGAATGCACAACTCGCCCCAGCCGGTTCCGATTTCCAGAACCCGACTGCCGGGGCCGACCCGCGCGGAGTCGAGCAGGCGATCGATCTTGTGCCGCTGGGCGTCGGCCAACTGGGATCGGGTGGCAGGCAGCGTGTCGAACAGGGCGCTGGAGTAGGTCATCGTCTCATCGAGAAACTCGCCGAACAACTCGTTGGACAGGTCGTAGTGCTCCGAGATGTTCTGGCGCGCCTGCTCGCGGCTGTTGTACTGCGAACGCGGCTGTCGCACAACGGCGATCGGCCGGAGTCGCTGCAGCGAACGCGGCACGAGATCGGCCATCGAGCTCGCGAACTCGGTGAGCACACCGGCAAGGTCGTCGCTGCTCCATTCGCCTGCCATGTAGGACTCGCCGAAGCCGATAAGGCCGTAGCGGCCGATCCGCCGCGCCAGGCTGTCGGGACGGTGGATCACCATCGTCGGCAGCGTGGGGTCGGCCGCACCGACCATCGTGCCGTCGGGATAGAGCATCCGCAGCGGCAGACTGGCCGCCGCGTTGCGGAACAACCGGTCCGCGATCGGCGCCGCGATGATGCTGAGCGGACCGGACGGAACGCGTGCCACATCCGGCCAGCGCTCGACGCTGATCGGTGAACCGGACAACCGGGCGATATCGACAGTCACAGTTGCTCGACCCTCTCCTTCTCGGCAACCTCCGGCCGCGGCACCAGCGGAACCCGCCGCAACCACAGTGTGATGCCCTGGACGCGAATTCCCAACGACCCCATCAGCGGTGCCACCGGCGCCGTCAGCTGCAGTCGAAGAATCTGACCGATGCTGGCAGGGCGCCGCTCACCGCGCATGGTCGCGACGAATGCGGGTTGGTTCTCCCGGTGCAGCGAAATCGTCACGTCGAGTTCGGATTCCGGTCTCGGCGCCCGCACCAGGTAGTAGCCGTCGACCTCGTTGAACGGCGACACGTAGAGCTTCTTCATCACCATCGCGGGCTGGCCCGCGTCCGGCGGCAACAGGTAGGCGTGCCTGCCGCCGTAGGTGTTGTGCACCTCGGCAACCACATGCCGCAGCACTCCGTCGGCGTCGTGGCACCAGTACAGGGTCAGCGGGTTGAACACATAGCCGAGCACCCGCGCCTGCAGCAGGGCGGTCACTCTGCCGCCACCGAGATCGATGCCGCGGTCGGCGAGGAAACTGTCGACGCGTTCCCGCAGTGTGTCGTCTGGCGCGCCATCCAAATGATCGGTGGCGTCGAAACGGGCGAACGGTCGAAGCCAGCGCGGCAACTCCGGCAGCCGGTCGATGTCGACATACCAGCTGTAGCTTCGGTGTTCGAAGTAGTGATGCACCGGCGCGCGGCGCAGATGGGTGATGCGGGTGCGGTACAGCGCAGGTGTCAGCACGGCACAACCTCCCGTCTCCGATCGGCGCTGGGCCACGTCGCGCCGAGGCGTTGCGCAGCCCGGAGCCCGGATGCCGCGCCGTCCTCGTGGAATCCCCACCCGTGGTATGCGCCCGCGAAGGCGATCTTGTCGTCGTCGAGTTCGGGTAGCCGGCTCTGGGCGGCAACGGATTCCGGCGTGTACAGCGGGTGGTCGTAGGTCATCTCCGCCAGCACCGTTGCCGGGTCGACTCGGTCGCGGCCGCCGAGCGTGACGAGGAAGCGTTGTGGACCCGCCAGCCGCATCAGCCGGGTCACGTCGTAGGTGACCAAGACGTCGTCGCATTCGGGTGACACGAGGTAATTCCACGACGCGCGCGCCCGATGATGTCGCGGCAGCACGGATTCGTCGGTGTGAAGCTGCGCATGGTTGGTCGTGTACGGGATGGCACCAAGCACCATCCGTTCGGCGGTCGTCGGTTCGGCGAGCATCAACAGGGCCTGATTGGGGTGGGTGGCGACGACGGCGGCGTCGAACAATCGCGGACGGCCACTGCCGACGGCCACCAGCACTCCCTCGGGAGCGCGCTTCACCGAGGTCACGGGAAGGCCTGCGGAGACTTCGTGGAGCCGCATCGCGATCGCCTCGACGTAGTTCGCGGATCCTCCGGTGACGGTGCGCCAGGTCGGCGAACCGAACACCGAGAGCATTCCGTGGTGGTCGAGGAACACGAACAGGTAGCGCGCGGGATACCGCATCGCGTCGCCGGGCCGTGACGACCACACGGCGGCCACCAGCGGCGTCATGAAGTAGTCCATGAAGTACTGCGAGAAGCGATGCCGCCCGAGGAACGATGCGAGGGTTTCGTCGTCGTCGGAGGACTCGGTGCGCAGCAGCCGGGTGGCGGCCCGGTGGAATCGCTTGACCTCGGCGAGCATCGTCAGATAGCGGGGGCGGGTCATTGTCGACCAGGACGGGAACAACCCGCCGATGCCGCGGGCCCCCGCATACTCCAGCCCGCTGTCGTCGTCGCGCACCGACATCGACATGTCGGCGTCCTGGGTGGCGACGCCGAGGTCGTCGAACAGCCGACACAGCGTCGGGTAGGTGCGGTCGTTGTGGACCAGGAAGGCGGTGTCTATCCCGACCACGTTGCCGTCACCGCGGTCCAGGTAGTGGGTGTGGGCGTGTCCACCGATGCGGCTGTCCGCTTCGAACAAGGTGACCCGGTCGCGGGCGGACAGCACATACGCCGCTGTCAGCCCGGCGACTCCGCTGCCGATGACGGCGATGGAGCGCCCACTTGGCTCAGTTTGTTGCACACCAGGTATTCGGAGCGTCGGCCACCCCGGATGGGGCGATATCGAGTGTGACGCGCGTTACGCGCGGTAGGTCGAGGCCTCCGCCAGGTTCCAGCTGCGTGCGGCCGCGACCAGCCCCTGGATCAGCGCTGACGTCGGCGGGGACAGCCCCTCTTCGTCGGGTGGCGCGCTTCGCGGGCTGGTGCCGCGCAGCCGCGGCGAGAGTTCGAGCTGGGTGCCGCCGCCGCCGACGCGGTTGACCGGATTGTCCGGATGCAGACCCCGTAGTTCGCGGGGCATCGCGTCGAGGTCGGTGACGACGTGGTAGCCGGGCACGTCGATGTGGTCGGCGACGTGTGCGGCGAGCGTGCGGTTGCGGCCGCCTGCGAGCAGTTGGGTGCTGCGGCCCAACCGGCCGTAGCCGTGCACCGAGATCGCGACGTCGACGTGGTCGAGGAACTCCGCCAGTCGCTCGGACTCCTCGGCCAGGTAGCGCGCCGACGGCAGGTGATGCGGGTAGTTCTCTGGATGGCGCAGCAGGTACACCGACGCGTCCGCAGCGTCCGCGGCCCGTTCGGCGATGACATCGGTCATCTGCTCGAGCCCGCCGCCATGGATCGCCATGAAGCCGAACCGCGACCGGAGCGTGCTCTCCTCGAGCACGCCGGGATCGGCGAGCAATGCCGAAAGGGTTTGCGGTGCATCGGCACTCGAATTGTCTCTGGGCACCGGCCACTGCGACGGATCCCAGCGGTGCAGGAAGTCGATCCAGCGGTGCGGCAACCCGTGGTGGTGTGCGCCGTCGATGATGCGCTCCAGGTAACCCGGCCGGGGCGGCCCTGGGTCGACGCGATGGTCGATGTACACCCACGCCTCCGCAGGCCCGGCGTCGGTATGCACGGTGAGCCGGTCGCGGCGGTACCGCACCGGGACACCCTCGGCGCTGTCCAGCGTGGCGAGGTCGTGGTCGTCGACCTGCCACACCACGCCGTGCACCTGGGAACCGTCGAACGGCGCGACGGTGGCGACGCCGCGCTCGTTGATCAGCCAGTCGTGGTCGGCCAATGTCGCCCGGCGCGGATCAGTGGCGTTCGGGCATCGCCGCGCCATCTGCTTCGCGCACAGGTTCGACCCGTACGCGAAGTAGCTGTGGCGTCCGACAAGCATTCAATCCAGTTTATATGGTTGCGCCTACAGCCCCCCGCACCTCGATGGCGCGAAGAAGGGCACGTTGAATGGCGGGCAATCCGCAGGCCATGGGGCAGGAGCGGGCGGCGGACCCGAAGGCGGCGGGGGTGGGGGTGCGGCCTCGTGGGGTGCGCCGTGCCACGGGTAGACGGTGTTGGTGGCGATGTCGACGGTGCCCTCGGAGTTCCAGTACCAGTCGTGGCAGATGTTCCAGTCCCAGCTGATCGCGCCGAATTCACTGCCGGGAATCGGCGGGTCTCCCGGGCACCAGTGCGTGCAACTGCCGACACCGGGCGGACAGCTTTCACCTGAATAGCTGGGACCCCAGAAAGGGTTGTCGGCTTGAGCGGTTCCGCTGGCCAACGTCAGGCCGGCCAGGCCGACGCCGCCGGACACCACCAGGGTGGTGGCCAAGTGCGCGATGCGATTCATCGAGGGTTCCTTTCGCTAAGCGCCTCCCCGTCGGCGTCGTCGATGCGGTCAGTACAGAACACGGGCGTCGCTACCGATCCCAACTACCCGGACTTCGCTATTCGGATAACCGGCGTTACCCGGCCGGTCAGCGAGCGACGGTCAGATAGATCAGCACCACGTTGAGCACGATGATCATCCCGGCGACCATCCAGCCGAGGGCGGTGGTGACCCGGTGATTGGTGTCCTCGCCCATCAGGGCGCGGTTGCTGGTCAGCCGCACCAGGGGGACCAGCGCGAACGGAATGCCGAACGAGAGCACGACCTGCGAGATCACCAATGCACGGCTGGGGTCGACGCCGATCGCCAGGATCGCCAGCGCAGGGATCAGGGTGACGAGGCGACGCACCAGCAGCGGATAGGTGCGGCGCAGCAGACCCTGCATGATCATCGCTCCGGCGTAGGCGCCGACGGATGTCGACGCGAGACCCGAGGCGAGCAGTCCGATGGCGAAGAACAGCGCGACGGTCGGCCCGAGCGTGTCGCGCACGGCCGCGTGTGCCCCTTCGATCGAGTCGGTGTTGTCGCGACCCTGGAGGTTGGTCGCGGCGATGAGCACCATCGACAGATTGACCGCACCGGCGACGAACATGGCCAGCCCGACGTCCATTCGGGTCACGCGTAGCAGCCAGTTCCGCCTCGGGCCGGCTTCCGGATGGCCGTGTCGGTCCCTGGCGAGGCCGGAGTGCAGGTAGACGGCGTGCGGCATCACCGTCGCGCCAAGCATCGCGGTGGCCAGCAGCACACTCTCCGCGCCCTGGAACCGCGGCACCAGCCCTTCGGCAACGTCGGCGATCGGTGGAGGCTCGACGAACAGGCTGGTCAGAAACCCGATCGCGATGATCAGCAGCAGGCCGCTGATCACCCGCTCGAACATCCGCTGGCCTCGTCGGTTCTGGATGGCGAGCAGCAACAGCGACACCGCGCCGGTGATGACTCCACCCACAAGCAGAGGCAGGTCGAACAGCAGGTTCAGCGCGATTGCGCCGCCGACGACCTCGGCGAGATCGGTTGCCATGGCGACCAATTCGGCCTGCAACCAGTAGGCGATGCGGGTCGGAGTTCGGGTGTGGTCGGCGACTGCTTCCGGCAGGGTGCGCCCGCTGACCAGCCCGAGTTTGGCCGACAGGTACTGGACGAGGCCCGCCATGGCGTTGGCCAGGAAGATGACCCAGACCAGCAGGAAGCCGTACTGCGCGCCCGCGCTGATGTTGGCCGCGACATTGCCGGGATCGACGTAGGCGATGGCCGCGACGAATGCCGGGCCGAGCAGAAGCCATGTCGGACGCAGTCGCGTCTCGGTGTCGCGCAGCAACTGACCCCACTTTCCATCCGGGCTGTCGAATAGAAAAGTTAGGGTAGCCGAAACGGTAAACCCGTCGCTAGACCGGGGTCACCAGCCGAATCCCCAGCCGCCGAAGCCGATGATCGGGAAGCCCCAATAGCCGTAGTTGTTGTTGGCAGGCGGCGACGTCACGATCTGGGCGTTGCCGTTGCTCTCACACTGCGTCGTGTTGGGACCGGTCTGCGTGCATTGGGGCGCGGCAGTCGCGAAGGGCGCGACAGCAATTGCTGCGCAGGCGCCTGCTGTCGCCAAGAGTGTTGTCAGATAACGAGTTGTGGTGCGCATGGTTGGCCTCCTCAATGGGCCAAGGAAAACGAACGTGGCTTAGCGGTGGCCGCCGCCACCGAAGCCGCCGCCACCCATGCCGTGGTTTCCCCAGGCGCCGCCCCCGATGATCAGGGCGGGTCCGTAGAACTCGTCGTCCCATGGGTAGGCGTATGCGGGCACATCAGGAGCAGTGGCATTGAGTTGAACGTTGCCCGGCGTCGCGCATTCGGTCGTCGCGGTGCCAACGCTTTGGTCGCCGCCAACGGTTGTGCATTGGGGCAGGGTCGAGTCGGGGTCGGCTGCTGCGGTGGGCGCGGCGGCGATCGCCGCTGCGGCGCCTGCCGCTGCAAGAACCGGTGTCAGGTAGCGCAGGGGCGTCCACATAGGCAGTGTCCTTCGATTGAGTTCAGCCCGACTTATTGCCAGCGTACAGCCCATTCCCAGCTATCAGAGGCAAGTCGAGCGTCGTCCTGATTCCCGGCGGAGCGGCCACCACGGCGGGGATGGCGTTGACGACTCGGGCGGCCGTTGCGACCAGTCCGGCGTGGTTGTGGTCGCCGTTGGGGCTGCTGAGGCAGAGGTCAAGAGCGTAGGAGGGTTCGCCGGTGATCTCGATCCGATAGGAGCCGCCCTCCTGGGCCGGCTGCGGCCAGTCCGGACACAGGTCGTTGCGCAGGCGCGTGACGTGTTCGAGGACGACGGCCGCATTGCCGTCGACCATTCCGCGCACCTCGAACCGCAGGGCCGCGGCGCTGCCCTTCGGTATGTGACCGGACGCGATGTCGAAATCCTCTGGCGCGGGTTCGCGAACGTAGGTCTCGTTCACCTCGTCGAGCGAGATGCCGAGGCCCGCCGCAAGCTGGCGGACCACCGAACCCCACGCGAGGCTCAGCACGCCCGGTTGCAGAAGCATCGGGATCTCGTCGAGTGGCTTGCCGAAGCCCATCACGCCGAACATCACGTCCGCGCTGTCGTAGGTGTCGTAGTTGATGATCTCCATGCACCGGATCTGGTCGATGCTCTGGCAGGTACCCGCAAGGGCAAGGGGCAGAAGGTCGTTGGCGAAACCGGGATCGATGCCGTTGACGAACAGACTGGACTTGCCTGCCAGGGCGGCGTCCTCGATCGGCTTGAGCAGTTCGGAGGGAATGACCTGCCACGGGTACTGCAGGAAGACGGCGCTGCTGCCGACGACGTTGACGCCCGCGGACAGGATGCGCCGATAGTCCTCGAGCGCCTCGGGCAGGCGGTTGTCGGCCAGGGCGGTGTAGACGGCGCATTCGGGATCGGTCGCCAGCACCGCTTCGAGGTCGTTGGTCGCGGCGATGCCCGTCGAGCCGTCGAGTCCGGCGAGCTCCGCCGCGTCCTTGCCCGCCTTCGCCTCCGACGAGACCCAGACACCCGTCAGCTCGAACCGTGAGTCGTTGATCAGGTGGACGAGTGCGGGCTTTCCGACATTTCCGGTGCCGATCAGCGCGACGCGAATTGCCATGGACGTCTCCTCACAGATCCGGGATGGGCAGGTCGAGGTTCGGGAAGGTGAGGCCACCGTCGACCTCGAGCGTCTTGCCCGTCAGGAAGCTGCCCGCGGGTGAGGCGAGGTAGACGGCGGCGGCGGCGATGTCGAGCGGATCGCCGAGGCGTCGCAGCGGCGTCGCCTTCTCCATCGGCTCGCGCAGCTCTTCGTTGGAGGCGACGACGTCGAGCGCGGAGGTGAGGATCGAGCCGGGTGCGATCGCGTTGACCCGAATCCTGGGGCAGAGGTCGAGGGCGGTCAGCCGCGTGTAGTGGGCGAGTGCGGCCTTGGCGGTGCCGTAGGCGGCGAAGCCGCGGGCGGCGAGTCGTCCCATCGTCGACGTGATGTTGATGATGCTGCCGCCGCCGGAGTGTTCGAGCATCAGCGGCACAGCGGCGGTGGTCAGTGCGTGAGCGGTCGCGACGTTGAAGGTGAATGCATCGCGCAGGTCCTTGGTGGACGTCGTCATGAGTGTGTTCGGCATCGTGCCGCCGACATTGTTCACGACGATGTCTAGTTTGCCGAAGGCCTCGATCGCGGTGCCTGCGAGTGCGGCGGTGTCCTCCGGATGCGCCAGGTCGGCGGTGACGATGTGGGCCCGTCGCCCGACACCCTTGATCTGTTCGGCGACCTCTTCGAGTTGCGACTGCGTGCGCGACGCGATGACCACGTCCGCACCTGCTTCCGCGAAGGCCAGCGCCATTGCGGCGCCCAGTCCGCGGCCGGCTCCCGTCACCACCGCGACTTGGTCGTCCAGTCGGAATCTGTCGAGTATCACGTCAGCCTCCTTTTCCCTCGCCGGGCGACACCGTAACAAGGCTGCGCGTACGACATGCCACGTTTCTGAAACACGTTCTAGTTGATACCAGCCGGGCCGTCGCGAGTTCTGCATGCGGGCTGTGGTCCCGACGTGATCGCGACCCTGACGCAGAAATCAACGGCGTTGACTGTGATCCGAATGGCAACCGCATAGCAAAGTTACTTCGGTCACATGGATACGGAAGGCCCAGGTAAGAGCCCGAATACGGTGCGAAATTGATGTTAACGTTAAATAAGGGCGACGGATTCCGTACCCTTCCTCTCATCACTTTCGCTCGCGGGATAGGAGTAATTCGCGTGTCGCCGCAAGCAACAACCGCATCAACGTCCAGGTGGACCAGGACGGTGCCCGCCCTCGGCGCCCTGACTGTGGCTGCGGCTTCCGCAATCGGTCTCGCAGCTCCGGCGTCTGCCGACACCGACACCTATCTGGAAACCCTGCAAACCAGATACGCCTACCTGAGCGAGCAGCAGCTGTTGTCCGCCGGAAACCAGGCCTGTGCCACGGCGCGTAGCGGTGTGCCCGCGTCGGACAACACCATCAAGGTGAGCAAGGACCTCGGCGTGTCGACCTCGGCGGCCTACGAGATCGTCGCCGCCAGCGTCAAATATCTGGGCTGCTGACGCCCGCCGATCACTTCTTGGCGGCGGCCTTCTTGGCGGGTGCCTTCTTGGCTGCCTTTTTCGCGACCTTCTTCGCCGGAGCCTTCTTGGCCGCTGATTTCGTGGCGGGCGCCTTCTTTGCCTGACCGTCACCCGATGCGCCGTCGCCGCCACGCCGCGCCTTCACGCTGGCCTCGAGTTTGGCCAGCAGATCCGAGACATCCTCTGTCTCGTCGAGCTCTGTCGGCTCGGCCTCTTCGGTGGTGAATGCCTCTCCGCCTTCGAGTTTCGCCTCCACGAGCTCTTTGAGCTGCTCCTGGTAGGTGTCCTCGAAACGTTCGGGGTGGAAGTCGTCGGTCATCGACTCCACCACCTGCCCGGCCATCTTCAGCTCGGCCGGCTTGATCTCGACTTCCTTGTCGAGCACCGGGAAGTCGGGGTCGCGGATCTCGTCGGGCCACAGCAGCGTGTGGATGACCATCACGTCGCGCTTGCTGAAGTCCTTGACGCGCAGGGCCGCAAGCCGCGTTTTGTTGCGAAGTGCGAAATGCACGATCGCCACCCGATCGGTCTCGGCCAGCGTCTTGGCCAGCAGGACATAGGACTTCGACGACTTGCCGTCGGGCTCCAGGTAGTAGCTGCGGTCGTACATCAGCGGGTCGATGTCGCCGGCCGGGACGAACTCGACGACCTCGATCTCACGGCTGCGTTCCTCCGGCAGCGTCGAGATGTCCTCGTCGGTGATCACCACCATGTTCCCGTCGTCGGACTCGAAGGCCTTGGCGATGTCGCGGTACTCGACGACCTCGCCGCACACCTCACACACCCGCTTGTAGCGGATGCGTCCGTTGTCCTTCGCGTGCACCTGATGAAACTTCAGGTCGTGGTCTTCGGTCGCGCTGTAGACCTTGACGGGGACGTTCACCAGTCCGAATGAGATCGAGCCCTTCCAGATCGAACGCATAAGGCCAGCCTAGCCGTGTTGCGTCTGCATTCCGCCCGAGCGCCCGGCCGCGGCGTCCCTTGTTGCCCGGTCGGGTAGGTCGGCGCCTGGGCGCGCGACCGTCAACGCCGACGACAGCGTGGCGGTCTGCAGCACTCCCGTCAGCGTGTCGACGCTGATGCTGTGCAATTCCGCACGCCGGTCCGCGCCGAGCAGGCCAAGCGACCACAACGCATCGATCAGCCCCGTCATGAACGCGTCGCCCGCACCGACAGTGTCCACCACATCCACCGGCCGGGCCGCCACGCGGGCCACCCCGTCCGCACAGACCGCGAGCGCCCCGTGCTCACCCATCGTGACCGCGACGATCGCCGGCCCCAACCCCAGCCATGTCGTCGCCACCTCCTCGGGTGTCCGGTTGGGGTCGATCCACTCCATATCCTCGTCGCTGGCCTTGACCACATCGCACTTCTCGACGAGTCGGTCGATGCGGTTGCGCGCCTGCTCGTCGTCCTCGATGAGAGCCGGTCGCACGTTCGGGTCGAAGCTGATCGTGGCCGACAGGTGATAGGCGTCCAGAAGCGCCGCGGTCGCGCGGCACCCCGGCTCGAGCACCGTCGCAATGGATCCGGTGTGCGCCACCAGCGGAGGACCCACCTCCGGTGTGCCTGCCAGCTCCCAGTCGATGTCGAAGGTGTACTGCGCCTTTCCGTTCTCGTCCAGCGTCGCAAGCGCGGTCGGAGTGTGGGCGGCCGTCACGCTTCCTGAAACCAGCTCGGCGCCAGAGCTCTTGACGTATTCGACGATGCGGTGGCCGCGGGCGTCGTTGCCGATGTGGGTGAGGAAGTCCACGCTTCGGCCGAGCCGCGCCAGGCCGATGGCGACATTGAGCGGGCTGCCTCCGACGTGTTCGCCGATGATCTGGCCGTCCCGCTCGACGATGTCGATCAGGGCTTCGCCGATGACCAGCGCGCGCTGCTGCCCAGTCATAGCTCGACTCCCGCTCGTCCCCTGCCCTCCGGGCGTGGGCCCACCGGTCCTCGCTCGTACCTCGCTGCGATCCTCACTCGCGCTCGTCTTCGGGTGGAAGTCATGTCGACTCCTTTCGCATCAGGGCCTCCAGGGTCGCCCGCGCGCCGTCGCGGTGCAGCGAGTCAAGGGCCCACGTGTATGCCTCGACGAATCGGCCGGAGGTCGCGAGATCGCCGAACACATCGGTGTTTTCGATGAACGCGGTCGGATTGTCGCGCTGCGCGCGGGCCAGTGGAACGAGAGTGTCCGCCAGCTGGTCTTGAACATCGATTGGCTCGCCCTGTTCGTCGACGCCTTCAGCGTAGCGCGCCCAGCTGGCCACCGTCGCCGCCGACAACCGGATCGGGCCGTCCGACGCCAGGTTCGCGCGCACCACGGGAAGCAACCACTTGGGGATGCGGTCCGACGAACCGAAGCAGAGCCGGACGATCGTGTCGCGTACGCCGGGGTTGGCGAACCGCTCGATCAGCGTCTGTTTGTACTCGGGCAGGTCGATCCCGGGAACGGGCAGCAGTGTCGGCGTCGCCTCGGTGTTCATGTACCGCATCAGGAACTCGGCGAACAGCGGGTCGCCCGCAGCGTCGTGCACCAAGCGGTAACCGCTGAGATACGCGAAATAGCAAAGGCTTTGGTGACTGGCGTTCAGCAGCCGCAGCTTCATCAGTTCGTAGGGCCTTACGTCCTCGACCAGCAGCACGTCGACGTCTTCCAGCGGTGGTCGGCCGTCGGAGAAATCGTCCTCCAGCACCCAAGACGTGAACGGCTCTGCCACTACCGGCCACTGGTCGTCGACCCCGAAGTCGCTCTTCAAGTTATCGATGACCTCGGGGGTGGTGGCCGGCGTGATGCGGTCCACCATCGAACTGGGGAACCGCGTGTTCGTGGCCATCCACTCCGCCAGCCCGGGATGAACGCGCTCTGAGTATGCGGTGAACGCCTGTCGCGCGACTTCCCCGTTGCCCTCGATGTTGTCGCACGAGACGATCGTCGGCGATGCCAGCCCGCGGTCGCGGCGCCGCGCAAGGGCCTCGGCCACCAGACCGAATACGCTCACTTCGTCCTGGTCGACGTGCTCGACGTTGTATCCGCCCTCGGTGATGGTCAGCGAGACGATCCGCGTCGTCGGCGCGGCAAGCAGTTCGATCACGGCCTCGGGGTCGTCGGGCACGTAGCGGTAGTCGACGATCGACCCGATCACCCGCGCGTCGCGGGAGCCGTCCGGATTTTCCAGCACCAGCGTGTACAGGCCGCCCTGGGCATCCAGGACGTCCTTCATCTTGCGATCGGCAGGCATGACGCCGACGCCGCAGATGCCCCACTCGTTGGCGACGCCCTTCTCCAGCAGTCGATCGATATACATGGCCTGGTGCGCACGGTGGAAGCCGCCGACCCCGAAATGCACTATGCCGATTCTGATTTGGTCACGATCGTAACTCGGCTTGCTGATCGGGATCTGCGCCAGCGTCGAACTGCTCAGTTTCATGACACGGCCACCACCGTCTTGACGCTACCCGGCGTGCGGTCGGAATCCAGTGCTTCTGCGGTCCGCTCCAGCGGGAATCGCGCAGTGACCATCGAGTCCAGATCGACCCGGCGCGACTCCACGAGGGCAATTGCCTCCGGCCAGGTGTTGGCGTAGCGGAAGACACCGGTCAGCATGAGTTCTCGGTTCTGAATCAACTGTGTCGGCAGATCCATCGACTCGGCGCCCGAGCCGACCAGCACGGCGGTTCCGGCGGGTCGCAGCGCGCGGATGCCTGCCGTCACCGCGGCGGGCGCTCCAGAGGCGTCGATGAACGCGTCGAAATCGCTGCCCAGCTGGTCGGCCGCGGGATCGAGCGCGACGGTGGCGCCGTTCGTCCGGGCGTGGTTGCGGCGCGATTCGTCGGGATCGGACACGGCGATTTCGGATGCGCCGTAGGCGCGCGCGAGCTGAATCACCACGATGCCAATGGGTCCCGCACCGGCGACGAGTACCCGCGCCCCTTCGCCGATGCCTGCTTTGCGGAGCGCGGCGATGCCGACCGAAAGTGGTTCGCACAGCGCCGCGGCGTCATCGGAGACGGTGGCCGGCACGGGGTGTGCGAACTCCGCGCCGATCGTCACGTAATCGCACAGTGCCCCGTCGATCGGCGGGGTGCCGAAGAACCGCATGTGCGGGCACAGGTTGTAGTCGCCGCGGCGGGTCTCCGCGCTTTCCGGGTCGGGGCGCTGAGGTTCGATGGACACCCGCTGGCCGATGCGCGAGGGGTCGACCCCATCGCCGACGGCGACGATCGCACCCGCCGCTTCGTGGCCGAGCACCAACGGGGCCTCGACGACGAAGCTGCCGATCCTGCCGTGGCGGTAGTAGTGCGTGTCGGAGCCGCAGACGCCGACCGACGACACCCGGATCAACACATCACCCGGCGCCGGTGTCGGCACGGGACGCTGCTCCATCTCGATCCGACCTGGTTCGACGAGTACGGCGACCCGCATCTGGGTATCCGGCGCGAGTGTTGTGTACGTCACATTCCCCATGCTAGCGTGATGAACATCTACTCGCACCCCTGAGCAAATGCTCACGGGTTGGCCGGAAAAGTGAGGTCGAGGTCCGTGGTCGCATCGACGTCAAACGGCAAGGTCGCCGGGACGATCGATGGCCAGGCTCTTCACTCGCCCAGGGATCGCGGCGCCAGCCCCGAAGACCTGCGGTTGGCCTTGCGCGCGGCGACGCTCTACTACCTCGACGGCCTCACCCAGGCCGAGATCGCGGTTCGACTCGGGGTGTCGCGGCCGACGGCCGGACGGCTGATCGCCCGGGCCAAGGCCAACGGGCTCGTCCGCATCGACGTCGTGGTCCCGCCTGACATGCGCGACGATCTGCACGCCGAGGAGGAGCGAGAGCTCGAGCAGCGCTTCGGCTTGACCGAAGCGGTCGTCGCCGGGCACGGCATCGACGTGGGGGCACCGGGGCGACCGGCGGCGTTCGCCAGCGTCGGCCGTGCGGCCGCGGCACTCCTGATGCGCAGGTTGACACCCAACGACGTCCTCGGATTCACCTGGGGCCCCGAGCAGGTCGCGGTCGCCACCGCCCTTGCGCCAGGAGTGGCCAGTTGCCGCGCGGTGGTCCAGCTCGACGGCGCCATGTCCAGTGCCACATATCAGACCGGCGCCGACTCCATCCTCAGCCGCTGTGCAGATGTCTTGCGGGCGACCACGATCCGCTTGCCCGCGCCGCTCTACGCCGACCCGTCCACCGTGGCCTCCATGCGTAGTGATTCGCTGATCTCCCGCACTCTGGAGGCGGGCAGGCGCGCCGACGTGATGTTGTTCGGGGTCGGCGCCGTCTCCACGTCGACGACCCTGTTCGAGGGCAGCTTCCTGGACACCAGGATGCTCGACGAACTCATCTCGCTGGGCGCGGTCGGCGAGATCGGCGGGCGGTTCTTCGACGCGCACGGCGTACCCGTCGACACCGAACTTCAGCAGCGCGCGGTGTCGGTTCCGCTCGAAGACGTCAAGGCCTGTCAGAAGACGATCCTGATCTCCAGCGGCGCGGCCAAACACCACGCCACGCTCGGTGCGCTCCGAGGAAAGCTCGCCCGACTATTGGTTTGTGACATCGACTGTGCCCGTTGGCTCTTGGCGCAGGATTAAGGGAGGTAAAGGTGAATCCGATACGAAGAGCACTGCACCGGTTGGCACTGTGTGCAGCCGCGACGGGGCTGGTCCTCACCGCTGGCTGTTCCGGAGCGGGCAGCCTGGGGGCATCGAAGAACGAGGTGACGATCGCTTTGGTGTCCAACTCGCAGATGACGGACGCCCAGAAGTTGTCGTCCGAGTTCGAGAAGGAGAATCCCGGCACCAAGCTGAAGTTCATCTCGCTGTCGGAGAACCAGGCGCGCGCGAAGATCACCATGTCGAGCGCGATGGGCGGCAGCGAGTTCGACGTCGTGATGATCAGCAACTTCGAAACCCCGCAGTGGGCCAAAGACGGCTGGCTGCTGAACCTTTCGGAATACGCGAAGAACACGCCCGGCTACGACGAGAACGACTTCATCTCCTCGCTGCGGGAGTCGTTGTCCTACGAGGGCAACATGTACTCGGTGCCGTTCTACGGCGAGTCGTCCTTCCTGATGTACCGCAAGGACCTGTTCGAGCAGGCGGGCATCAAGGTCGACCAGAATCCGAACTACCAGCCGCAGTGGCAGGAAGTCGCGGACTGGGCCAAGACCATCAAGGAGAAGGGGCTCTCAGACGCGGGTATCTGCTTGCGCGGCAAGCCGGGTTGGGGTGAGGTGCTCGCACCGCTGGACACCGTCATCAACACCTTCGGTGGACGCTGGTTCGACGAAAACTGGAACGCGCAACTCAACAGCCCGGAGGTCAAGAAGGCGGTCAACTTCTACGTCGACACGATCAACGAATCCGGCGAATTGGGCGCGTCGTCAACCGGTTTCCAGGAATGTGCCAACCTGTTCGGCCAGGGTCAGACGGCGATGTGGTATGACGCGACGTCGGCGGTCTCGGTGCTCGAGGATCCGAAGACATACCCGGACCTGGTCGGCAAGATCGGCTATCTGCCCGCCCCGATTGTCGAGAAGCCCAACTCGGGTTGGCTGTATACCTGGGCGTTGGGGATTCCCAAGGCCGCCAAGAATCCCGACGGCGCATGGAAGTTCATCTCGTGGATGACGAGCAAGGACTACATGAAACTGGTCGGCGAAAAGCTGGGCTGGGCCCGTGTCCCACCGGGTAGCAGGACCTCCACCTACACCGAACTGCCTGAGTACGAGGCGATCTCGAAGTCCTATGGGCCGCTGACACTCAAGTCGATCGAGGGTGCGACGCCGAACAAGCCGACGGTGCAACCGGTTCCGTACACGGGTGTGCAGTTCGTGGGGATTCCCGAGTTCCAGGATCTGGGAACCCGGGTGAGCCAGCAGATCAGTGCAGCCATCGCCGGACAGAAGTCGGTGGACGCCGCACTCGAGCAAGCGCAGAAATACGCCGAGGTCGTCGGCAAGACATACCAGGAGAAGTGATGACTCTCACCGCTGAAACCGATTCAGACGCCAGTCAGCAGGCAGTGGCGGAACGGGTCCGCAAGATCCGCGAAGCGCAGGACACCGGCGTGAGTCGTGCCGAAGGGTGGCGCAGGCGCGCACCACTCCTGCCCGCGCTGATCTTCATGATCGTGGTCACCCAGATCCCGTTCCTGTTCACGCTGTACTACTCGACGTTGTCCTGGAACCTGGTTCGTCCAGGCTCGCGGCGATTCGTCGGGCTGAACAACTACATCGCGGTGGTTCAGGACAGCCAGTTCTGGCGGGTGGCGCTGAATACCGTCATCCTGATCGTCGTCGTCGTGCTTGTCTCGGCGTTCCTCGGGTTGTTGCTCGCATTGCTGTTGGATCGGGCGTTCCTGGGACGCGGGGTGGTGCGAACGCTGCTCATCACGCCGTTCCTGATCACACCCGTTGCGGGGGCGCTGATCTGGAAGACCACGATCCTCGATCCCACCAACGGCATCTTGAACTGGGTGCTGTCTCTGGTGGGGATCGGGCCGGTGGACTGGATCGGTCAGTTCCCGTTGACCATGGTGATGGTCGAATTGATCTGGCAATGGACGCCTTTCATGATGTTACTGATCCTCGCCGGCCTCCAGTCGATGCCTCGCGACATCCTGGAGGCCGGTCGAGTCGACGGTGCGGGCGCGTTTCAACTCTTCCGTGAGTTGACGCTGCCCCACCTTCGGCGCTTCATCGAACTCGGTGTCGTGCTCGGCGCGGTCTATCTGGTCAACACGTTCGACGCCATCTTCATGATGACGCAGGGCGGACCGGGCATCGCCAGCGCGAACCTGCCGTTCTACATCTTCCAGCGCGCGTTCCTCGGCTTCGACATGGGCCAGGCCGCGGCGATGGGCGTGGTGGTGGTCATCTTCACGATGATCATCGCAAGCTTCGCGCTCCGGTTGATCTTCAAATCATTCTCCGGCAAGGAAGAGGCAGCCTGATGACCACCACAGTCGAGAAGAGCGCGGCTACAACGGATACGGCCGTCTCGTCGAAGAAGAAGAGCCGAAAGTTCAGTCCGTGGGGAGTGGTCGCGTGGCTCGTCGGCCTCGGGTTCTTCTTCCCGGTGTTCTGGATGGTTCTGACTGCGTTCAAGCAGGAGAGCGATGCGGCGACCAGTCCGCCGACGCTGTTCTTCACCCCGACGCTGGATCAGTTCAAGGCGGTCTTCGACCAGGGCATCGGGCCGGCGATGCTGAACTCCATCTTCGCTACCGGCATGTCGACGATCCTGGTCCTGCTACTCGGTGTACCCGCGGCATTCGCGTTGTCGCTGCGACCGGTCCGCAAGACACAGGATGCGTTGTTCTTCTTCATGAGCACCAAGATGCTGCCCGTCGTGGCAGCGATCCTGCCGCTGTATGTGATCGTGTCCAACATCGGTCTGCTGGACAACATCTGGGCCCTGGTCATCCTCTACACCTCGATGAACCTGCCGATCGCCGTGTGGATGATGAGGTCATTCTTCCTCGAGGTTCCCGGTGAGTTGCTCGAAGCGGCCAGCCTGGACGGCGCGAGCCTGTGGCGGTCGGTGCGAGAGGTGATCCTTCCTCTGGTGTCACCCGGCATCGCGGCCACCGCGCTGATCTGTGTGATCTTCGCCTGGAACGAGTTCTTCTTCGCGGTGAACCTCACCGCGGTGAACGCTCAGACCATGCCTGTCTACCTCGTCGGCTTCATCGCCGGTGAGGGTCAGTACTGGGCCGTGCTGTCGGCGGCCGCAACCATGTCGGCGCTTCCCGTGATCCTCTGCGGGTGGTTCGCGCAGAACAAGTTGGTGCGCGGACTTTCGTTCGGCGCGATCAAGTAGACGTCAAAAACGAACCGGGAGAAGACAAATGGCATCGATCACCTACAAGAACGCCTCGTGCATCTACGAGGGCTCGGACAAGCTCGCAGTCGACAACCTCAACCTCGACATCCAGGACGGTGAGTTCGTCGTCCTGGTCGGGCCGTCCGGGTCGGGCAAGAGCACCGCGCTGCGCATGCTCGCCGGACTCGAGGACATCGACGAGGGCGCCATCGAGATCGGCGGCAAGGACATGACCGGCGTCCCGTCCAAGGACCGCGACATTGCGATGGTGTTCCAGAACTACGCGCTGTACCCGAACAAGACGGTCGCCGAGAACATGGGCTTCGCGCTGAAGCTGCGTGGTGTGTCTGCCGACGAGCGACGGAAGAAGGTGGAGAATGCGGCCAAGATCCTGGACCTCACCGAGTTCCTGGACCGCAAGCCCGCCAAGCTCTCCGGTGGTCAGCGGCAGCGCGTAGCGATGGGCCGCGCCATCGTGCGCGAGCCTCAGGTGTTCTGCATGGACGAGCCGTTGTCGAACCTCGATGCGAAACTGCGCGTGCAGACCCGTACCCAGATCGCCGCGCTGCAACGGCGGCTCGGCACCACGACCGTCTACGTCACCCACGACCAGGTCGAGGCCATGACGATGGGTGACCGGGTGGCCGTGCTGCGCTTCGGAAAGCTGCAGCAGTTCGCCGCGCCGAACGAGCTTTACGACCGGCCTGCCAACGCATTCGTCGCCGGCTTCATCGGCTCGCCCGCGATGAACCTGGTGACACTGCCGATTACCGCGGACGGCGTCAAGATCGGTGACTCGACGCTGGAGCTCGACCGCGATCAGCTCACCAAGCTGCACGACGCGGGCCTGTCGGAGGTCACCTTCGGAATCCGCCCAGAACAACTCGAGCTCACCGACTCCGGCGGAGTGGAAGTGGTCGTCGACCTGGTCGAGGATCTCGGTAGCGAAGCGTTCGTCTATACGCATGCGGGCGATGTCGAGTTGGTGGCGCGATGCAATCCGCGCACGGCGCCGAAGCTGGCTGATACGGCGCGCTTGCGCAGGCATCCCGAGGGCGCGGTTCACCTGTTCCACCCGCAGACTGGCGAACGTCTGAACTGACGGTGCGAGCGCCGGAGTTCCGGCTTCGGGCGCCGTCTGCGGGGCTGCTCGCGCTGCCCTGGGACCGGCCGTTGTCGCAGTGGAACGTGCCAGACGTGCCACTGCGCGACATCGCCGTCGGGCCCAGTCGTCACCTGGTGAAGTTCGTCGAGGCCGACGGAATGCTCTGGGCAGTCAAGGACTTGCCCGGCCGGATCGCCGTCAAGGAGTACGACGTCCTGCGCAGGCTCGAGGAGATGGGTCTGCCCGCGGTGCGTCCCGCGGGTGTGGTGCTTCAGCCGGAGTTCGACACCGCGATCCTGGTGACGCGTTACCTCGAGGGCTCGTGGCAGTACCGGCGGCTGTTCATGCGGCTTCCGCCGGATCAGCCCAAGCACCGCGCGCGACTGCTGGACGCGATGGCAGGCCTGATGGTGGAACTGCACCGGCACGGCGTCTTCTGGGGTGACTGTTCGCTTGCCAACACGCTCTTCTCGCGCGACGGTCAGACGCTGGCGGCGTGGCTCGTCGACGCCGAAACCTCCGAGGTGCACCCCACGCTGAGCCGGGGGCAGCGCGAGCACGATCTCGACATCATGGTGGAGAACGTGGCGATGGGGATGGTGGATCTGGCGGAGCGACTGGGCAGACCGGAAGCGTTGCAGGACAAGCTGATCGCCGAGGCCGAACACGTCCGGGTCCGATACGAGATGCTCTGGGAGCTGCTGCACGCCGAGCCTGTCTTCGGATTCACCGACCGCTACCGCGTCGAGGGCACCATCCGGCGATTGAACGAACTGGGCTTCGCCGTCGACGAGATCTCGATGCAACCCGTCACCGACGACCCGAGCCGCCTGCGAGTTCATGTCGCCGTTGGTGATCGGCGCTTTCACGCGCAGCGGCTGCGAGAGCTCACCGGCCTCGACGTCGGCGAGGGACAGGCGCGCATCCTGCTCGGCGACCTGCATGCCTACCAGGCGCAGCTGTGCCGGGAGGCGGGACATGACGTCGACGAGTCCACGGCCGCCCGGCTGTGGGTGATGGAGGTGGTGACGCCCACCGAGCATCTGGCGCATGCGGCGCTGAACCACTCGGGCACCGCCATTCAGGCGTACTGCGATCTGCTCGAAGTGCGGTGGCTGCTCAGCGAGAAGGCCGGCCGCGACGTCGGCACCAACGCTGCGCTCATCGCGTTGAGCCGCGACGTCATTCCCACGGACTCCGCCGCGAAGATGGCGATCGCCGAGGTGCCGACCGCGCCGTTACCTATCTCGGAGCTCGGCGACGACGTTGTCTAGCGTCGGCCAGCCCCCAGCGGGCTAGGTGGACCCGGCCGTCCTGGCCGTCTCGGCCGTCGAATTCTGCATCAAGGCTGCGATTGTCCAGAATTACGACCCTGGTGCAGATTTCGGTGGAATCCACCCGCGTCTGGAAAACGCCTCGCGCACTCGATGAACGATGAATCGCCGACTGTGTTCCTTCACCACGCGGATGTCGATCCAGCCCTCCCGCTCGATCAGTTCCGCCCGGCCGATGTCGTAGACGTATTGCCCCCGATTCTCGCTGTGGTGCGCGCCCTCGTAGTCGAGCCCGACCAACGGTTCGTCGTATCCCATGTCGATGAACGCCTCGTCGACGCCATCGGTGACCCTGATCTGTGTCCGCGGAGCCGGTAAACCGTCGTCTATCAAGAGAAGGCGTAGACGGGTTTCCCCGGGCGACTGGGCTCCAGCGTCCATCAATGAAAGCGCTGTCTTTGCGCGGTGGACGCCGCGAGCGCCCCGGTACTTATCCGCCAAGGCGAGAACGTCCTCGAGGGTCACACCCGTTGCGGCGGCCAGAGCGTCGAGATGCACCACCGCGACGTCGCGGGGCAGATGGCGGGCGATGTCCAGCGCTGTGCGAGCCGGTGTCGTCACCGCCAGTTCTCCGACGTGCATTATCTCTTCGGCCGTGAGTCGTTCCTCGTGAACGATGACTCCCTTGCGGCGGCGGGTGTGATCGGCGATGACCTCGATCGGCGTTGATGCGTCGATCCACTTGGCGCCGTGCAGCGCCGCGGCTGCCCGGCCTGCGATCACGCCTTTGCGGCCGGTCCAGAGCCATGCGGCGAAGGTGTCGGTGCACAGGGTGCGCTCTGCGTCGTTCGGAATGTAGACGCCCGGGTGCACTGCGGTGTAATTCCAACGCAGCTGACCGCGCGTCAACCTGCCGTTCGTAATGGCCTCGGCCCCGACGAATGGTTGCCACATGGCCCAAATCGTGACGAGAGCGACCGACGAAAGAGAGCGCTCGGCGGCGAGTTCTGCTCCAAGGCTGTGGATAACCCGCAGACAGCAACCCTGCTGCAGAATTCGGCGGGGGCTAGGTGGCGGGTTCGACGCCAGGGTTGGTGCCGAAGCCGACCTGCGGGTTGGCGCCGCCTGCGTCATGGGTGAACACCTGAGACGGCATCGGCCTGCAGTTGTTGTCCATCGGCGTCTGGTCACCCGAGCAATAGGGGACCAGGTCGGCCGGATCTGCCAGCGCCTGCGGGGCGCAGAAGCCCGCCGCGGCGGCGGCCATCAGGCAGGCAGCGACAATTCGCTTCATCACTCAACGGTACAGCGGGTATTACGTTGGCGTGGTGGATCGAATCGGCCGGGTGACGCTGACCAACCCGGACAAAGTGCTGTACCCGGCGACGGGTACCACCAAGGCCGAGGTGTTCGACTACTACATCAACATCGCCGAGGCGATGATCCCGCACATCGCAGGCCGGGCGGTCACCCGCAAGCGTTGGCCCAACGGCGTCGACGAGCCGTCCTTCTTCGAGAAGCAGCTGGCCAGCTCCGCACCCGACTGGCTGGACCGCGAAAGCGTCACCCATCGGTCCGGCACCACGACCTATCCGATCATCGACACCGTCGAGGGCATGGCCTGGATCGCCCAGCAGGCCGCGCTCGAGGTCCACGTGCCGCAGTGGCGCTTCGTCGACGGAAAGCCGGGACCCGCGACCCGGTTGGTGTTCGACCTCGACCCGGGCGAGGGTGTGACGATGCCGCAGCTGTGCGAGGTGGCGGCCGCCGTACGCGACCTGATGAGCGACATCGGGCTGGCGTCGCTACCCGCTCACCAGCGGTAGCAAGGGCCTGCACCTGTACGCCCCGCTCGAGGATCCGGTGAGCTCGCGGGGGGCCATTGTGCTCGCTAAACGCGTTGCGCAGCAATTGGAAAAGGCGATGCCGAAGCTCGTCACCTCGACGATGACCAAGAGCCTGCGGGAAGGCAAGGTCTTCGTCGACTGGAGCCAGAACAACGGATCGAAGACGACGATCGCGCCGTACTCGCTGCGCGGACGCGAGCAGCCGACCGTCGCCGCGCCGCGAACCTGGGACGAGATCGAAGACCCGAAGCTGCGACATCTCCGGTTCGACGAGGTGCTCGAGCGCGTCGCCAAGCACGGCGACCTGCTAGAGGCGCTCGATGATGCGGCTACCGACTCCGACCGGCTGACGACGTACCGCAGCATGCGCGATGCGGCGAAAACGCCTGAGCCGGTGCCGAAGTCGAAGCCGGAGCTGGGCAACAACGACAAGTTCGTCATTCAGGAGCACCACGCCCGTCGGCTGCACTACGACCTCCGCCTTGAGCGTGACGGCGTGCTGGTGTCGTGGGCGGTACCCAAGAACCTGCCTGACACGCCAGCGGTCAACCATCTCGCCGTGCACACTGAGGATCACCCGCTGGAGTACCTGGCGTTCGAGGCCACCATCCCGAAGGGTGAGTACGGCGCCGGGGAGATGATCGTGTGGGACACCGGCACTTACGAGACGGAGAAGTTCAGGGACAACCCGCCCGACGGAGCCGCCAAGGGTGGTGAGGTGATCGTCACCCTGCACGGCGATCGGATCGACGGGCGATACGCGTTGATCCAGACCGACGGCAAGAACTGGCTGGCGCATCGGATGAAGGAGCAGAAGCGGCCCACCGCAGCGGATCTCGCGCCGATGCTGTCCACCGAGGGCTCCGTGAAGAAGCTCAAGTCGACGCAGTGGGCGTTCGAAGGTAAATGGGACGGCTATCGCGTTCTGGTCGACGCCGACCACGGCAAGCTCACTGTGCGGTCACGTCGTGGGCGCGACGTCACGAGCGAATACCCGCAATTCAGGGCGCTCGCAGCCGATCTCGCCGACCATCACGTGATTCTCGATGGCGAAGCGGTGGCGCTGGACGAGACGGGCGTGCCCAGCTTCGGGGAGATGCAGAACCGAGCCCGCTCCACCCGTGTCGAGTTCTGGGCCTTCGACATTCTGTATCTCGACGATCGGTCGCTGTTGCGGGCGAAGTACTCCGACCGCAGGCGCCTGCTGGAAGCGCTGGCCGAGGGCGGGGGAGTTATCGTGCCACCCCCGCTGTCCGGCGACGGGCCCGAAGCGCTGGAGCACGCGCGGAAGAAGCGCTGGGAAGGCGTGATCGCCAAGAAGCGCGACTCGACCTACCAGCCGGGTCGACGATCGTCGTCGTGGATCAAGGACAAGATCTGGAACACGCAGGAAGTCGTCATCGGCGGCTGGCGGCAAGGTGACGGCGGACGGTCGAGCGGCATCGGCGCCCTGATGCTGGGGATCCCCGCAGAAAACGGCCTGCAGTTCGTCGGCCGGGTCGGCACAGGGTTCACCGAGAAGGAGCTGACCAAGCTGAAGGGCATCCTGAAACCGTTGGCGACCGACGAATCACCCTTCTCTGCAAAGCTTTCAGCCCAGGACGCCAAGGGCGTGACATTCGTCCGGCCTGAGTTGGTCGGCGAGGTTCGCTACAGCGAGCGGACCGGCGATGGCAGACTACGCCAACCGAGCTGGCGTGGCCTGCGGCAAGACAAGAGCCCTGATGAGGTGGTCTGGGAGTAGACCCACCACCCGTCGACTCCTTTCGTCTGCGATATCGAAAAGTTCCGTCCGCGTTATCAAATCGACGCGCGACACGCGCTTTGCTCGCGTGCCAACTGATCGGCGCCAATGTGACCATGTCAAGGCCATGAAAACACCGCCTCCGTCCAGCGCTCAGCGAACAGCCCGGAACTGAAATGCTCGGAGACGAGGAACGCAATTGAATTCGACTACGGCGAAACCGGTTCCTGACGTGCGTGACTCGTGGACTGAGAAATGACAGCCGTCAGCGACGTGGACGGCACGGCAGAGGACCTGTACGTCGACCGGCTGGAGACACTCTCTCGTGCGTCGGCTCGTCTGCGGTTCGATCCATACGTTGACATCGATTGGGACGCACCCGAGAACGCCTTGGACCGCAACGACCCGCGATGGCAGCTGGATCCAGATACCGATCCGCTCGCGGCCACCGATTGGTATGCCGCACAGTCGCTGGAGCGGCGCATAGACATGGGCCGCTGGATTACCGCGAACACTCTCAAGGCCACGGCCCAATTCGAGATGATGTTGATCCGTGGCGTTGTGCACTACGCAGGTGTCTTGCCGAATGGTTCGCCGGTGTATCGGTATCTCCTCCACGAGCTGGTCGAAGAGTGCAATCACATGCAGATGTTCCAGGAATTCGTGAACCGCACCGGTGAAGACGTTCCCGGAATGCGGCGAGGCTCCCGGATATTCGGCCCGATGCTGGCCTTCGTCGGCGGCTATGCCAGCACCTTTCATCTCATCGGCGTGCTCTGTGGTGAACAGCCGCTGCACTATCAGCAGACGCTGCAGCATCGTGGCGCGGCCCAGGTGCCCCCGCTGCTCAACAAGATCACCTCCATTCATTTGGCGGAGGAAGCCCGTCACATAACGTTTGCCGACGATCATCTGGCTGAGCGGATGCAAAGTGCTGGGCGTTTCAGACGGGCGTTGTACGCAATCATCTTCCCGATCTTTCTCCGGTGGCTGATCGGGGAGTCGGCCGGACCACCGCGCAGTTTTGCCAGGCAGTTCGGGATTCCGCGGCGGGTCTTCAAGGCCGCCTACTGGAGGAGCGCTCAATCCCGCCAGATGATGGCGGAATCGGCCGCCGACGTTCGACGAACTGCCGAGGACCTAGGTCTGCGGACGGCATGGACGCGGTGGATTTGGCGACTGTTGAGTATCGACGGGCCGATACCGCGCTATCGCAGTGAGCCGAATCGAAGTCCTGAGGACACGCGCGTTGCGGTGCCTCGAACGGCAATGTGGGGACGCGTTGCGGCCGCAGCGATCACGGCGAGCGTCGCCCTGGCGGCGACGCCGGTCGGATTGCGGATCATCGCCATTGCCGCAGCCGGGGCGGGCGTGTGGGCGATCTACCACACTCTCCGGGAGCGTCGTGGCGGCGTGGCGGGAAATCAGCCGTTCGAATGGCCGAGGCTGCTCGTCTGGGTGGCGTTGTGCGTCACCATGATTCCCGCCGGCGGGTTGATCGGGCTGGCCTTGGTGGTGTTCATGATCCTTGCGCTCGCCGAATTCATGCCCACCCTCTGACCCCGCCCGAGATACCTTCGCGCATTTAACGTTTCCGCCACCGACCGGCGCTGCCTACCTAGAAGTGAGCCCACATCATGGTAATTTCCGCGCATGCCTGAGCTGCCCTACTTCGACTTGCTCATCGACGAGCGCCAGGACGGTGGCGAAACCGGCCAGTTGTGGGAAAACCAGGTGCACTGGGGCTATTGGGAAGATCCCAAGGCTGCCGAGGGCACGCGGGCCGACTACATCGCTGCCATGGAACAGATGAACGGCGTGCTGTTCGAGGCCGGAAAGGTCGCCGACGGGCAGAAGCTGCTGGATGTCGGCTGCGGGTTCGGCGGAACCATCCAACAGATCAACGCCGCGCATTCCGACATGGACCTGACTGGCCTGAATATCGACCCGCGCCAACTCGCGGCCGCCGATGCCCAGACCACGCCCACCAACGGCAACATGATCGACTGGGTCGAAGCCGACGCATGTCAGCTGCCGTTCGAGGACAACACCTTCGACCGCGTCCTGGCCGTCGAATGTATTTTCCACTTCCCATCGCGGGAGAAATTCCTCGCCGAGGCCGCACGGGTGCTCAAGCCCGGCGGCTACCTGGCGGTGTCCGACTTCGTTCCAATCATGATGTTCTTCGGCAAGACCCCGTTCTGGATGGCGATTCGCCCGCGGATCGCGAAGTCCTACGGAACGCTGGGGAATGTCCCCATTCGGTCGTACAGGGCCATGGGCAGACGTGCTGGACTCCAACTCGACGCGACCCGCAATATCCGGAAGAACACGATTCCGACGTACCCCTTCCTGCTCAAGTTCTTCCGCGAGCAGGGGTCAGCGGATGCGCAGAAGACAATGATCGTCGGCACTCGATGGATGAAATGGCTGTCCAAGTCTGCGCTTCTTCAGTACCGGGTTTACACGTTCCGCAAACCTGACTGACCTCGGACGACGGCCTCCTCAGCGACGCGCCGAGATCATCGCCGTTCGGACCGACATCCCGAGCTCTTCGTGCCGGAGCGTGGTGATCCGGCGACCGGGCTGTACCGCGTCCTTCACCGGTGTTGTGTGGTCACCGAAGAACGAGGCAGTCGCGTCGATATCCGCCACGACGTAGGTGATCCCCCAGAGTGTGGATGGCCCCGCGCGTGCCGTGTCAGGCGATCCGACCGCCTCGATGATCACGTCGCCGAACCGGAAGAAGATCTGGCGGATCGGCCGTCCGCCGAGTTCGTTTTTCCGTTCCCGGCGGGGTTCCACGCCGACGGCGGCGAGCGATTTGACCGTCCGACCCAGGTCAGGCGACAGCAGCACGACGTGGTCGATCGCGGTGACACCGTTCGCGTGCGTGGCAGGCGCTGCGGTAGCCGCGGCCGACCTCGTCGTCGGGACACCGTCGAGTTCATCGAGCGACTCGTCCGACGGCAGGCCGCGCAGCGACCACCCGACGATGCCGGCGCCGGTGTCTAATGTCGCCGCCGGCGCGGCTCCGCGGCCGCGCCCGACCAGCCGGATGCGAACGCCGCCGATTCGACAGACGGCATCGGAGTCGACGCTGAAACCGGCTCGCGTCCAGGCGTCCGCCGGGTCAGCGACCTCGATCTCGTCGACGGTGACGGTCACTGGCGCAGAGTACGTGATTCGCAGCGCTGAGCGGTCGCCTAGCATGACGGCCATGACAAAGGCGTCGGTGATCACCGGTGGTGCGGGCGGAATGGGTCTGGCGACGGCGAAGATCGTCGGACGAGACCACGCGATCGTCCTCGCCGACGTCCGTCAGGACCGCCTCGACGCGGCGGTCAAAGCGCTGGACGACCTCGACGTCACCGTCAAGGCCGTCAACTGCGACGTCACCGACCGCAAGGCGGTCGACGGCTTGCTCGAAACCGCGTCCGGTCTCGGCACGGTCACCTCGGTGATCCACACCGCCGGTGTCAGCCCCAGCATGGGCTCCGCCGAATACGTCATGCGGACCAACGCGATCGGCACGCTCAACGTCAACGAAAGCTTCTACGCCAGTGCAGGCGACGGCGCCGCGATCGTCAACGTGGCGTCGATGGCTGCGCACCTGCTGCCCGAAAGCATGGTTCCGACAAAGCAATTCCCGCAAGCACTGACCGACGTAGCCGCCTTCATGACGGACATGTTGGCGGCATGCAGCATCGTCGGTGAGGAGATGCAGTCCGGCATCGCGTACGCGGTGAGCAAGAGCTTCGTCCGCTGGTACTCCGTCGCACAGTGCGAACGGTTCAATGGAAAGGGCCTCCGCATCTTGTCCGTGTCGCCAGGATCGATCGACACCGAAATGGGTCAGCTGGAGGCGGACGCCGGTGCAGGCGCGATGGTCGCCGACGCCGCGGTCCCACGCTGGGGCAAGCCGGAGGAGATGGCCGACCTGTTGGCGTTCTGCGCCAGCGACAAGGCCGGCTACCTCACCGGCACCGACATCCTGAACGACGGCGGCGTGATCGCCTCGATGACGGAGCGAGCCAGGCGGGCCGCCGAGTAGGCGTCAGACCAGATCCACCCAGATGGTGAACGCCAGCGTGAAGCCAGCGAGCGCCGCAAGCAGGATCGAGTCGACATTGCGCAGCTCTGTCGCGTCCGACTTCTCCAGCCGCAGTTCCCTCGCCAGCAGGAACAAGGGAAACGTCACGCTGATCGCGATCAGGAAACCGCCGAGAATGTAGGCCCACACGAATCTCACCCCGAGCCTGCGCGCTTCGATCACCATCAGGATCGCCACCGCAAGGAGCAAGAGCGCGATATCCACGGTGACCGATCGGGATGCGGGATTGGCCTTGGTGGCCTCCCAGAACCCGAAGAAGCTTCCGCCGCTGCTTAAGAAGAGGATGTTCTGACTCCAGGTGGCGACGAGCGCGACCAGCGCGATGGCGGCGTAGACGGCGCACAACAATTTGCGAGACATGAGCATCCGCTCACGGTAGAAGGCGCACGCCGGTCAAGATCGCTAATCACATCATCTATTATTTGCGTATGAATGCAGATAGTGCAGATCATGCGCGGATCGACGATGACCAGGTGGGGCTGATCGTCGAGGTGTTCCGGATGCTGGCCGACCCGACGCGGGTGAAGGTCCTCTGGGCGCTCGACGACCGGGAGCTGTCGGTCAACGAGCTGGCCGAAATCGTCGGCAAGCCGGCACCGTCCGTCTCCCAGCACCTCGCCAAGCTGAGGATGGCCCGGCTGGTGCGCACCCGCAGGGCCGGCACCACGATCTACTACAGCGTCGAGAACGAGCACGTTCGCCAACTCGTCAGCGACGCCGTCTTCAACGCCGAGCACGCCGGGCCCGGCGTTCCCGCCCACCACGGCGGCGAGGTCCGGCAACTGACGAAGACAGCTCGACGATGAGTCCGCACCTGATCCCGCACGGCCACGACGCCGTCGACAGCGTCGACAGCGCACTCGAATCCAGCTCAATCGGTATTCGTGCGGTCAAGATCAGCCTCGTGGCGCTCGGTGTGACCGCGCTCGCGCAGGCCGTCGTCGTCGTGCTCTCCGGGTCGGTTGCCTTGGCCGCCGACACGATTCACAACTTCTCCGACGCACTGACGGCCGTGCCGTTGTGGATCGCTTTCGTGCTCGGCCGACGGGCGGCGACGCGTCGCTATACCTACGGCTTCGGCCGCGCCGAGGACCTCGCCGGGCTCTTCGTCGTCGCGATGATCGCTCTGTCGGCCGTCATCGCGGGATACGAGGCCGTGACGCGACTGATTCACCCGGTGCCGGTCGAGCACATCGGCTGGGTGGCCGCCGCAGGCCTGATCGGATTCATCGGCAACGAGCTGGTCGCGCTGTACCGCATCCGCACCGGCCGCCGAATCGGTTCTGCCGCACTGGTTGCCGACGGTCTGCACGCTCGCACAGACGGCTTCACCTCGCTGGCGGTGCTGCTATCCGCTGGAGGTGTCGCTCTAGGATTTCCGCTGGCCGATCCGGTCGTCGGGCTGCTGATCACCGCGGCCATCCTGGCCGTATTGCGCACCGCGGCAAGGGATGTGTTCCGGCGCTTGCTGGACGGGGTCGATCCGGAAATCGTCGACGCCGCCGAGGCAGCCCTGGCGTCACGGCCGGGCGTCAAGGCCGTGCGCAGTGTGCGGATGCGCTGGATCGGTCACCGCCTGCACGCCGACGCCGAGTTGGACGTCGAGCCCAACGCCAGCTTGGATGAGGCGCACCGGCTGGCCCACGACGCCGAGCACGAGCTGATCCACGCGGTGCCGAAGCTGAGTAGTGCGCTGATCCACGCCTACCCGTCACACGGCCGGGGCGTCGATCCGCCGCTGCAGCACCAATGAGCCGGTGAGGACGAGCATTCCCGCCGCGGAGAGCACTGCGCCAGCGGCTGCGGGTGCGGTGTAGCCGTACCCGGCCGCGATGACGAGCCCGCCGACCAACGCACCGATCGCATTCGCCATGTTGAGCGCCGAATGGTTGAGGGAGGCCGCCAGCGTCCTGGCGTCGTGCGCGACGTCCATCAACCGGATCTGCAGTGCAGGCCCCATCGCAGAGCCGGCGGCGCCGATGGCGAACAACACCAGCAGAGCCGTCCACGGGTTGTGGGAGGCCACCACGAACATCGCCAGCGCGACACCGAGGGCGCTCATCGACAAGTACAGACCACGAACCACCGAGATGTCCGCCATCTTGCCGCCCAGCAGGTTGCCCACCACCATGCCGAGGCCAAAGACCATGAGCGCCAACGGAACCAGCGCACGGGGCATCCCCGCGACATCGGTCATCGTGGTGCTGATGTAGGTGTAGACGGCGAACATGCCGCCGAATCCGACCATGCCAACCAGCATCGCCAGCCACACCTGCACGCGTTTGAGGGCGCCGAGCTCGGTCACCGGACTGGTCACGTGCATCGACCGCAGCGGCGGGAGCCAGAACGTGATCGCGGTCAGCGTCACCACTCCGACGGCGACGACAAGACCGAAAGCGCTGCGCCAGCCAAGGGCCTGGCCGAGCCAGGAGGCCATCGGCACACCGACAACGGTCGCAACGGTCAACCCGGTCATCACATGAGCCACGGCCTTGGCCCGGTTCCGCGGTCCCATCAGAAAGGAAGCCACCATTGCCGCGACTCCGAAGAATGCTCCATGCGGCAGACCGGCGACAAAGCGCGCGGCGATCAGCATCCCGTACGACGAGGCGAACATGCTGGCCAGGTTGCTGAGCGTGAACACAGCCATCAGCCCCAACAGCACCGTCTTTCGGGGCATTCGTGCAGTCAGTGCGGCGATCAGCGGTGCCCCGACGACCACTCCGAGCGCGTACGCCGATATGACATGGCCGGCGGTCGGTTCGGAGATTGCGAAGGTGGACGCGATATCCGGAAGCAGTCCCATCGCCACGAACTCGGTGGTTCCGATGCCGAACCCGCCGAAGGCAAGCGCGAACACCGCCAACCACCGCACCGACGGAGCGGGTGCGACGACGGAGACGGGAGCCAAGGGTCGTTCAAGCGAGATGGTCACAAACGTTGGACCTTCCTGTGGTCGGACACGGGCCACGGTAACGAGACTTTGGCCGTCTCACAAACTGACTTACGTATTTTGACGGTAAAAGTGGCGCAGGTTACGATTAGCTTCGACCCTGATCGGCCCTATTGGAATCGATGACATGGCGTTTTTCCGAACTTCGACGGCCACCTCGGCAGGCGATATCTACGGCCTCGTCCGTGCCGCGGGCGCCATCACGCGCGCCGAACTCGGCGAGCAGACCGGGCTGTCCCGCACCGCCGTGGCCGCTCGGGTGGCGGCGCTGGTGGACCGTGGCCTGATCACCGAAAGCAAACAGGCGCCGTCCACGGGTGGCCGTCCCGCCGCGCTCTTGACGTTCAACGCCGACGCCGGGGTCGTGCTCGCCGCTGCGATCGGCCGCAGCCGGACCCGGCTTGCGGTGTGCAACCTCGCCGGTGAGATCCTCGCCGACAGCGATATCGACCAGGAGATCGGCATCGGACCCGACGAGCTGATGCCCGATGTGGTCAAGCGGCTCGATGTCCTACTCGACGGTCATCGCGACGCTCGCGTCCATGGCGTCGGGTTGTGCCTGCCGGGGACGGTCGACCAGCAGCGCGGCTGCAGCCTCGACTCGCCGATCATGAGCGGCTGGGACGGGGTTCCGCTACCGCCCTACTTCGCTGAATTGACCGATGCGCCCGTCATCCTCGACAACGACGTCAATGTCATCGCGCTCGCCGAGCGACGCGGCGACCGACAGGTGGTCGACGATGTGCTTGTCATCAAGGCCTCGACAGGTCTTGGCGCAGGAATCATCGCCGGGGGGCGGCTACAGCGTGGCGCTGTACAGGCGGCGGGGGAATTCGGCCACGACAAGACGCCCGCCGCAGCGGGGGTGCCGTGCCGATGCGGGGACACCGGCTGCCTGGAAGCGGTCGCAGGCGGTTGGGCGTTGGTGCGGGCGCTGACACAGCAGGGCCGCGCGGTCGGCCACATCCGCGATGTCGTGGAACTGGCCAACGGCGGTGACGCCGAAGCGCGCAGGATGATCCGGGACAGCGGGCGCCACGTCGGGGAGGTTCTCGCTGCCGCGGTGAATCTCCTCAATCCCGCGTTGTTGGTCATCGCGGGTGATATGGCGAAGGCCTACGACATCTTCGTGGCCGGCCTGCGGGAGACGTTGTACGGCAACGCGACTGCGCTCGCGACTCGTGTGCTTCAGGTCGTGCCGACCACGTACGGGGACCGGTCGGGCGTCATCGGTAGCGCGACGATGGTGCTCGATCACGTGTTGAGTCCAAGCTCGATCGACGAGTCACTTGGCGCGAAAGGCTAGAGGCGATTCTGCGGGCCGACGACGGCCCACACCGTCTTGCCCGACGGGGTGGGCGCGTTGCCCCAGTGACGGCAGAGCGCATTCACGATCCGTAGGCCCGACGGCCTCTCGCATCCGTGCGTTGTCTCGCGAACGCTGGCCTGCGGGCGGGCATCGTCCTCGACCGCAACCGTGACCGTCGTCCCGTCGGTTTCGAGTCGCACCTGCGGCCAACTGGTGGCGTGCGCCAACACGTTCTCGATGAATGCGGTGATGATCACCTGCGTGACGGGGATCAGGCCCACCTGCGTCCACGCCGTGAGCCACTGTTCGACCAGGGCGCGCGACTGACGCAAACTCGACAGGTCCGCGGGTAGGACAGCCCTGGCTCGGTGCCGCTTCACGCCGCAGGGCCCCAGGGTCGCCAGCGCCGCACTGACCGTCGGGTGGACCGGCACCCGCCGCGCGACCCCGGTTCGTAGAAGGGCCGACACAACTACTGGGTCCGCGCAGACGAGCAGGATTGGTGTGCTCGGCCACACATTGACGTGCCATTGTGCGCTGCTGAAGACCGAAAGGGCCGTCTCGGCTGGGACGGAAAGACGGTTGACGTCGACGACGACCGCCCGCGGTTCTTCGAGAGCCGTCGCAATGACCTCGTCCCGTAGAGACTGATACGTGGAGGAGTCCAGAACGCCGTCGAGGAGAAGCACGGTCGCGTCGTCAACCGAGTCTTCGGCGACAGTCAACGTACAGGCGTTTCCCATTAGTGGTTCGGTTACCCATACCCAGGCCGTGATCACACTTTTGTCATCACCTTTTCGGCGAACGTCTCGAGATGGCGGATCTTTGTGTCCAACGTCTCGGTGTCGCTGCCCATGATGTAGGGGTTGCGAAAGCCGACGATGGCATCGGTGACGCCCTTGTCCTCCAGCCGCTTGATGCCGTCTGGAGTGTAGGCATCCGCGGACATGACATGGATCTCGAACGGGCCGGTGCGGCCCTCCTCCTCGCGGATCTCGGCCAGTCGGCCGATCAGTCGATCGAGTTCCCTGCGGCTGCTGCCGCCGTGCATCCAGCCGTCGCATCGGACCGCCCGACGCAGCGCGGCCTCGGCATGCCCGCCGATGAGGATCGGGATCGGCTCGGACGGGGCGGGCGTCATCTTGGTCTTTGGGACGTCGTAGAACTCGCCGTGGAACTCGAAGTAGTCGCCGGACGTCAGGCCCTTGATGATGTCGATGCATTCGTCCATTCGCTTGCCGCGCTTGGCGAACGGGACGCCCATCACGTCGTAGTCCTCCGGCCACGGGCTGGTACCGACGCCGAGACCGAGCCGGTTACCGAAGACGGCCGCCAGTGATCCGGCCTGCTTGGCCACCAATGCGGGCGGCCGGATCGGCAGCTTCAGCACGAAGAAGTTGAACTTCAGCGTGGTGGTCACCGCGCACAGCGCGCTTGCGAGGACGAACGCCTCGACAAACGGCTTGCCGTCGAGGAATTCACGGTTGCCGTCGGGGGTGTAGGGATATTTCGAGTCCGACTCGAACGGGTAGGCGATGCTGTCGGCGATGGTCATCGCGTGATATCCCGCGGCCTCGGCGGCCTTGGCCAACGGGACGTAGTACGTCGGGTCGGTCATGGCTTCGGCATAGGTGAACCGCATCCTGTGAATACTAGAACGTGTTCTATTCGACGGCGTCGCCGCGTTTCGGTGCCGCCCCGCGGGGTACGCGGTGGCCATGAGTGCGGTATCCAAGGCCATGTACATGCCCCTTCAGCTCGCGACCAGCGTCGCAGGCGGCCTGCTCGCCGGCTGGGTGTTCAACGAGGTCTGGCAGCGGGTCAGCCCGTCGGACCAGGAGCCGCCCGATCCGAAGGACCTCAACCGGTCCGGGCGCGAGGCCATCAGCGCCGCCGCGCTTCAGGGTTTGATCTTCGGCCTCGTCCGCGCCGGGGTCAGCCGCGCGAGTGCGCACGGCTACCGGGCCGTCGTCCACGAGAGCCCCCAATAGCCCGAACCGGGCATCATGTAGTAGATGCGCAGCTGGCTGACCCGCAATGTGCGGGTGTTGTCGGCCGTTTCATTCCTGCAGGACGCCGCCAGCGAGCTGCTGTACCCGCTGCTGCCGATCTATCTGACCTCTGTGCTCGGCGCGCCGGTGGCCGTCGTCGGGGCGGTCGAGGGTGTCGCCGAGGGCGCCGCGTCGCTGACCAAACTTGCCGCGGGGCCGCTGGGTGATCGCTACGCGCGCCGCCCGTTGATCGCCACCGGCTACGGCATGGCGGCGCTGGGCAAGGTGATCGTCGCGGCGGCGGCGGCGTGGCCCGGAGTGATGGCGGGCCGCGTCGTCGACCGGCTGGGCAAGGGAATCCGCGGAGCACCGCGCGACGCACTGCTCGTCGACGGCGTCGAGGACGCAGCCCGCGGCCGGGTCTTCGGCTTCCACCGCGCGATGGACACCGCAGGCGCGGTGGTCGGCCCGCTGCTCGGGCTGGCCGGTTACGAACTGCTCGACCACGAGATCGCGCCGCTGCTGTGGGTGGCCGTCGTGCCTGCGGTGCTGAGCGTCGCGCTGGTCTTCCTGGCGCGCGAGACGCGGCGGGTCGTGCCCGCGCAGCGGAAGGCGATCTTCGCGCACGTCCGGGGACTGCCCAGCCGGTACTGGCGAGTGACCGCGCTACTGGTCGCGTTCGGCATCGTCAACTTCCCGGACGCCTTGCTTCTGTTGCGGCTCAACGAGATCGGCTTCTCGGTCGTAGAGGTGATCCTGGCCTACGTCGGCTACAACCTGGTATACGCGCTGTCCAGCTACCCGGCTGGCCTGCTGGCCGACCGTATCCCGCGACCCGCGGTGTTCGGAATCGGTCTGGTCTTCTTCGCGGTCGGCTACATCGGGCTCGGGCTGACCACGGACACTGTCACGGCCTGGATTCTGATCGGCGTCTACGGGCTCTTCACCGGATGCACCGATGGCGTTGGCAAGGCGTGGATTTCGTCGCTCGTCGGATCCGATCTACAGGGCAGCGCGCAGGGTGTCTTCCAGGGCGCCAGCGGTTTCGCAATACTGATCGCGGGCCTGTGGGCCGGTTTCTCCTGGGGATCAGACGGGCGCCTCCCGCTGCTGGTGTCCGGCGTCGTCGGTGGGGTGTTCGCCGTCGTGCTTCTCGCCGTCGCGCCGCGCTACCCGCTCGGTACGACGAGCTCGACGTCGTCAAGGGCGTAGGGCGGCGGGCCGACGCCGGCCACCGAGTACCTGCCCTGCGGCGTGCGCTCGGTAACTCGACACTCGGCGGTGCGATCGCCGATCGTCAGTGTCACCGGTCGCGGCTGCGTCAGCACCTCCTCGGGCAGTGCGTCGAAAACCGTTCCCTGCCAGTGGTATCGGCCGTCGATGGGATCGAGGCGACCGGACAGTCGCACCCGCACCCGGCGCCCGTCGTCGCCGACGCGGATCGTCGCGGCGCCGTCGTAGATCTCGTCGACGACGCCGACGTGCGAACTCAGGTCGAACGACGTCGGCGCCGCTTTCGCCATCCGCTGCCAGTACGACGCGTCCGCGCGGTCGGCCTTGTCGGCTCCGCGGATCGCGAACATCCGCTGCGTGCTGAACAGCACCTCGATGCGGGTGCTGGCCGTTCGCCGCATCAGCGTCAGGCACTCGGCGATGAAGTCCAGTCGCGCTTCGGCGACAGCGTCCGTGCCGGTGACCATGAAGTAGTTGGGCGCACCGTGCACGGCGACCCCGAGATAGGGCGCGAGATCCTCTCGGCCGGCACGGGTTTGGTCGGTGACGACGATGCGGGCCCGGCACGTCGGCAGCACCCAGGTGTGGCTGCCCTCGTCGAACGATGCACGGCTGAGGTCGCACGCGTCGACGACCGCGACGTCGGTGATGCCCGCTCGGGCGAGCCGGGTCTCGGCGCGATCGACCCCCACGACGACGACGTCGTGACAGCGGTCTTCTGTCATCGGTGCCGTCTGCTCTTCGCGCAAGCGCTCATCGGTGCCGTCTGCTCTTCGCGCAAGCGCTCATCGGTGCCGTCTGCTCTTCGCGCAAGCGCTCATCGCGGCAGGAAGCCGGTGCGCCGCCATAGCCGCCGTGCGATCGGCCCCATCAGGCCGACCTCGTCGAGGAACGCGGCCAGCGGCGCGAAGCCGGCGACCTGAACCTCGTGACGGTGCGGGCTGGTGCGGGCGAGCCTGCGTGCCCGGTTCGCGTCGAGACCGACGCGGCGATACGGGACCCTGTTGGTGAACAGGAACCGGAAGAAGTACCCGCCGAGGCCGTTGATGTTGGACACCCACAATCTGACGGGACGGCCCATGGTCGGCGTCCGCTTCCGCAGCCCGTCGCGGGCGAACTGGATGTGCCGTGCTTCCTCGGTCACGTGAATCCGCATGAGCCGCTGCACCATCGGCTGCAGCTCGGGGTCGTCCATCATCTGTCGCTGGACAGAGTCGAAGATCTCCTCGCCGATCAGTGCCGCCACCCACAGCACGGATCCCTTGAAGCCCAACGGCAATGCGTTGATGACGACGCGATGCCACCACCGCGGCTGGACCGGCTTTGCGCCGACGTGTTCGATCGCCTTGCCGAACATCACCATGTGGCGGGTTTCGTCGCCGAGCTCGGTGAGCTCGTAATGCGTGGAACGCGCCGTCGGGTCCTGGTGCATGATCTTGCGCAGCAGCGCCTGGTTGAGAATGTTCTCGAACCAGATCCCGGCGGAGAGCGTGTTGACGAGCTCCTGTCGCGACAGCTCGATCTGCTGTTCGCGCGTCATTTCGTCCCACATCGGTGTGTCGTAGAGCGAGACACTCTTCGGCGGCAGGAAGAACTTGTCGGGTTCCAGCGGCGCATCCCAATCGATGTCGACCACCGGCGCGTAGGACTTTTTCACCGACCCCTTGAGCAGTCGGTCGGCGAACTCCTGGCGGGTGGGTGCTGGCTGCTGCCTCATCGAGGCGGTCATCCGCATCTCCCTCTGTAGACGCTGTTCCTCAAAGGTAAGGAGGACAGCCAAAAGATGTCAATACCCGCGGTACCGGATACTTTGGATTCAACCCTGATTTCGGCGAGTGGTTAAGGTTCGCACGTGCGATTCATCCACGTCATCGGTATCGGGGCGGGCGACCCCGATTACGTGACGGCGGAGGCTGTCCGCGCGCTCAACGACACGCAGGTCTTCTTCGCGATGGACAAGGGGGAAGCGAAGAACGATCTGGTGGCGCTGCGGCGGCAGATCTGCGAGCGGTTCATCCGTGAGCCGGGCTATCGCTTCGTCGAGCTCGCGGACCCGCCGCGCGCAAAGGACGCCGACTACCGGCAGGCCGTCACGGAATGGCATGCGGCGCGGGCCGCTGTGTGGGCAGACGCCATCGAACGAGAACTCGCGCCCGACGGCGTCGGCGCCTTCCTCGCATGGGGCGACCCGTCGCTCTACGACAGCACGCTGCGAATCCTGGACGCGGTGGCTCAGCGCGTCGAGATCGGCTACGACGTCATCCCGGGGATCACCGCGATCCAGGCGTTGACGGCCCGACATCGCATCCCGCTCAATGACATCGGCGAGCCCGTGTTGATCACCACCGGAAGGCGGCTGGCGGCCGACGGGCTGGCGGGTAGCGCCGTGGTGATGCTCGACGGCGACTGCGCCTTCCGCTCCTGCCCGCCGGAGACCCGCATCTGGTGGGGCGCCTACCTTGGCACGCCGGACGAACTGCTGGTGTCGGGCACCGTCGGCGAAGTCGGCGAGCGGATCGTGAAACTGCGGGCCGAGGCACGCGCGAGCCACGGCTGGATCATGGACACGTATCTGCTTCGGTACCCGTAACCGGCCGCGAGCGCACACGCTTGTACATGTTTTCGCGTGTTTCGCGTACAAGGATGCGCGCTCGCGCGCAGGGGAATGGCATTATCACCCGCATGATGGCGTTTCTGCTGCGCGCGGCATTGACCGGATTCGCTTTGTGGATAGTTACCCTTGTCGTTTCCGGGATCGACTTCGTCGGCGGCGACACGACCCTGCAGAGGATCGGGATCATTCTCGTCGTCGCGGTGGTCTTCGGGTTGGTCAACGCGATCATCAAGCCGATCGTGCAGATCATCTCGATTCCGCTCTACATCCTCACGCTCGGCCTGATCCACATCGTGATCAACGCGCTGATGCTCTGGATCACCTCGTGGATCACCGAGCACACCACCCACTGGGGTCTTTTCATCGACGACTTCTGGTGGACCGCGATCTGGGCCGCGATCGTGCTGTCGATCGTCAGCTGGGCGTTGTCGCTGATCGTGCGGGACACCGGGCGCGTCACCCGCGCCTGACGGGCACACTGGATTCATGCCCGAACTGCCCGAGGTCGAGGCCCTCGCCGACCACCTCCGTCGGCACGCCGTCGGCCTCACTGTCGGTCGCGTCGACGTGGCCGCCTTTTCCGTATTGAAGACGTTCGACCCGCCGATCACCGCGCTGCATGGCCGTGAGGTGACCGGCGCCAACCGGTGGGCCAAGTACCTCGGCCTTCAGGCGGGCGATCTCCACCTGATCACGCACCTGTCCCGGGCAGGCTGGTTGCGCTGGTCCGATCAATTGGCCGGCGCCCCGCTCAAGCCAGGTAAGGGACCGATCGCGTTGCGCGTCCACCTCGGAACTCCTGGCGCTGCTCCGGGATTCGACCTCACCGAGGCCGGCACGCAGAAGCGGCTTGCGGTGTGGCTGGTCGACGATCCCGCGAAGGTCCCCGGTATCGCGGCGCTCGGTCCGGACGCGCTTGAGCTGACGGCTGACGGCCTGGCGGCCGTGCTCGCGGGGCAGGGCGGCCGGATCAAGACCGTCATCACCGACCAGAAGGTGATCGCGGGCATCGGCAACGCCTACAGCGACGAGATCCTGCACGTGGCCGAGCTGTCGCCGTTCGCGACCGCGAACAAGCTGACCGCCGCGCAGCTGGCCGCGCTGCACGACGCGATGATCTCGGTGCTCACCGATGCGGTGTCGCGGTCGGTCGGTCAGCAGGCGGCCACGCTGAAGGGGGAGAAGCGTTCAGGCCTGCGGGTGCACGCCCGCACCGGCCTTCCGTGCCCGGTGTGCGGCGACACGGTGCGCGAAGTGTCGTTCGCCGACAAGTCTTTTCAGTACTGCCCGACGTGCCAGACCGGCGGCAAGGTGCTCGCCGACCGGCGGATGTCCCGCCTGCTCAAGTGAGCTGGCAGTACGACCGGGTCGCCGACGACAACGCCTGCCGGTACAGGGTATCGAGCCGACGGTCGGCGGCAACGGCGTCCGTCGCCTCCTGTAGTTCGGCCGAACACGTCGGGCTGTGCAGCGAATTCCATTGCAGGGCAATCTCGTCGACCATCGTCTTGTTGAACCCATCGATCGCGGTCCGTGAGTCGGCCAGGTCAGGAGCGGTGGTCGGCGCGGTCGGCAGGTCGAACTTCCACTGACCGAAGCGCGCGTATTCGATGCCTTCGGTGGCGTTGATCTGGTCGGTGAAGACCGTCTGCACGTATGTCGGGTCGACGCCGTGGGCGGTCGCGTCGGCGCCGACCGCGTCCAGGACCTGGTTGGCGCGCTGCACGTCGGTGATGGGGCCGCCGCTGATCCACTTGGATGCCGCGACGGGATCGGCGGTCGCCAGCCGCTGCGCCGCGGTGTCCACGAGGCGGTACAACGGGCTGGCGGGTTCGGCGTCCGCGGTGGCGGGCAGGGCGCCGACCAGCAGTGACCCGGCGACCAGCAGCGCAGCAGTTCGATTACGGCTCATCAACCCATCATGCTTAGGCTGTCCGGGTGACTCGGCAGAAGATCTTGATCACGGGTGCCAGTTCCGGCCTTGGCGCGGGCATGGCAAGGGCATTCGCCGCCAAGGGCCGCGACCTGGCGCTGTGCGCCCGCCGCCTCGACCGTCTCGACGAGCTCAAGGCCGAGCTGACCCAGCGGCACCCCGGCATCACCGTGGCTGTCGCAGCGCTCGACGTCAACGATCACGAGCAGGTGCCGAAGGTGTTCGCCGAGCTGGAGGACCAGTTGGGCGGCATCGACCGCGTCATCGTCAACGCAGGCATCGGCAAGGGCGCCCCGCTGGGATCCGGCAAGCTGTATGCGAATAAGCAGACGATCGAGACGAATCTGGTCGCCGCCCTCGTCCAGATCGAAACGGCCGTCGAGATGTTCAAGAACTCCGGCGGCGGGCACCTGGTGCTGATCTCGTCGGTGCTCGGCAACAAGGGCGTGCCGGGCGTCAAGGCCGCCTACGCCGCGAGCAAGGCGGGCGTCTCGTCACTGGGCGAGTCGCTGCGGGCCGAGTACCCGAGCGGCCCGATCAAGGTGACCGTGCTCGAGCCCGGCTACATCGAGTCGGAGATGACGGCGAAGTCGGGGTCGACGATGTTGATGGTCGACAACGAGACCGGAACCAAGGCGATGGTCAACGCCATCGAGCGCGAAACCGGCCGCGCAGCCGTGCCCTGGTGGCCCTGGGCACCACTGGTGCAGCTGATGAAGGTGTTACCACCGCGACTGACGAAACCCTTTGCTTAGCCGCCCTTATGGTTTAGAAATTCCGTGCTCGTGGGTAGCCAGAACCCTATGAACGCGAAACTGACGAAGATGACCTCCGTACTCTTTGCCGGTGCCGCTGCTGCGGCGATCGCCGCAGCCCCGGTGGCATTGGCAGATCCACCACCCCCGCCACCATGCGTGAACGCTGACGGCACGCCGTGTGCAGGGATCGGCAATGTCGGGCCCGGCGGTGCCGATATCAACATTCCTTATGGCCCTGAAGGCACTGCCGACGCGGCTGGAGCCAGCGGCGGGATTCCCTATGGTCCTGCTGGTTCAGCTGATCGCGGCGGCGCCACGGGCGGGATCCCGTTCGGCCCGAGCGGCTCTGCTAACGGGGGCGGCGCGAGCGGATGTATTCCCAACATTGGCTGCGCAACCATTCCGGCGCCGTAGCTAGCAAACAAATCGACGAAAAGTGCGGCAGCAGTGTCCATTCGGCACTGCTGCCGCACTCGTCGTTTTCGTGGTAAACCAAGATCATGATGGCGAAAATTGCGCGATTGATCCCCGTATTGTTCGCCGGTGTTGCTGCGTCTGCAGCGGTCGCCATGGCCCCGGCCGCCGTAGCGGATCCACCACCGCCGCCGCCCTGTGTGAACGCCGACGGCTCTGCGTGCTCGGGCATCGGAAACATCAATGCAGGCGGTGCCGACATCAACATCCCCTACGGCCCGAGCGGCTCAGCCGACCGCGGCGGTGCGAGCGGAGGGATTCCCTACGGTCCGTCCGGCTCGGCCGACGGTGGCGGCGCGAGCGGAGGCTTCTGGAACGGGCCTACCGGCGCAGCCGATCGCGGCGGTGCGAGCGGCTGCATCCCCAACGTGGGCTGCCTGAGCATTCCCGCGCCCTAAACATCCGCGAAACGGAATTCCAGCAGGCCATCACTCGAACTTTGTCTGCGGGAATTCCGTTTCGCGGCTTCCTCCTTGCAGCGGTCGCCGGTCTACTTGACAGATCGTTGGGTTTTCCCAACAATCAGTTGTATGAGTCCGGTGAGACGCGGGGAAACACTCCCGATTCATAACCGCATTGGCGTGTTGCGCGCTGAGCGGCGGATGAGTCGGACTGCACTCGCCGCATTGATCAACGTCAATCCGCAGACGGTCGGGGCGCTCGAGCGAGGCGACCACTACCCGAGCCTGGATCTGGCGTTCCGGATTTGCGACGTCTTCGGCCTGCCCATCGAGGCGGTCTTCTCGCGCACCGAATTCACCCCACTGTCGGCCGAGTTCTACGGCAGTAGGTCTCGAACGAAAGGAAGCGATGGCGATGGCTGAGACGACACAACCCGACACCCTGCTCGACCGCTACCAGGACTACCGCACCCGGCGATTCGTCAAGTACGAACGGAAGTACGCCAACGCGCTGCCGGGCTGGCGAAACCAACGACGTCGGCGCATGTTGGTCGTCGGCCTGAGCGTGACATTCGTGTTCATGTTCGCCGTCGCGATTCTGTGTGCGTTCGGCCTGTGGTGGGCGCCGCTGTTGTGGCTGCCCGCATGTGCGGTGTTCTTCCCGATGTGGATAGCGCTGCAGATCGTGTCCGGACGGCGGGGCGATGCGCCGGAGGCCGCGCTCGACGAGTACGAGATTGCGCAGCGCAACAGCGCACGCTCGATCGGGCTGACCGTGACGCAGTACCTGATGCTGATTCCCATCTTGTACCTGATCTTCGGGTCGGTCATCACCGACGGCGCCGACACAGACATGGCATACGCCGGTGGGTTGATGGCCACCACGGTGCTGTTGATCGGTGGTTGCACGCCCTCGATGATCCTGGGTTGGACCAGGCGGTCGGACACCGATGACGCGGCTCAGGCTGATCTGCCTCGCTCGGTGCGGTAACGGCGGACCAGCGCGTCGGTCGAGCTGTCCGACTGCTCGACCGGCGACGCGTCGCCGGTGATCACCGGCAGCAGTGCCTTGGCCTGCGTCTTGCCCAGCTCGACACCCCACTGGTCGAACGAGTCGATGCCCCAGATGATGCCCTCGGTGAACACCTGGTGCTCGTAGAGCGCGATCAGCTGACCGATGGTCGACGGTGTCAGCTGGGTCCCGAGGATCGACGTCGACGGTCGATTGCCCGGCATCACCTTGTGCGGCACCACCTCTGACGGTGTGCCCTCCGCGGCGATCTCCCCGGCGGTCTTGCCGAACGCCAGCACCTGGGTCTGTGCGAAGAAGTTGCTCATCAGCAGGTCGTGCATGCTACCGGTGCCGTCGGCGGTGGGCAGGTCGTCGGTGGGCTGGCTGAACCCGATGAAGTCGGCGGGGATCAGTCGCGTGCCCTGGTGCAGCAGTTGGTAGAACGCGTGCTGGCCGTTGGTTCCCGGCTCGCCCCAGAAGATCTCGCCGGTGTCGGTGGTGGCAGGCGACCCGTCGGCGTGCACGGTCTTGCCGTTGGACTCCATCGTCAGCTGCTGCAGATAGGCGGCAAAGCGGGACATGTCGTTGGAGTACGGCAGCACCGCGCGGGACTGGGCGCCGAAGAAGTTGTTGTACCAGAGCCCGATAAGGCCAAGCAGCGCAGGCGCATTCGCCTCCAGCGGCGCGGTCCTGAAGTGTTCGTCGACGATGTGGAAGCCTGCGAGGAGCTCGGCGAACCGCTCCTTGCCGATGGCCGCCATCACCGAGAGGCCGATCGCCGAGTCCACCGAGTAGCGGCCGCCGACCCAGTCCCAGAACCCGAACATGTTGTCGGTGTTGATACCGAAGTCGTCGACCAGCTTCTTGTTCGTCGACACCGCGACGAAGTGCTTGGACACAGCGGCGTCGCCGAGCGCTTCGGTCAGCCACCGCCGCGCCGCGGTCGCATTCGTCAGCGTCTCCAGCGTGGAGAACGTCTTCGACGCGACGATGAAAAGCGTTGTGGCAGGCTCGAGTCCGGCCAGTTTCGCGACAAGGTCTGCAGGGTCGACGTTGGAAACGAAGCGACACGAGACGCCCGCGTCGGCGTAGTGGCGTAGCGCGTCGTAGACCATCACCGGCCCGAGGTCGGACCCCCCGATACCGATGTTGACGACGGTGGTGATCCGCTCGCCCGTCGCGCCCGTCCACTCGCCGCTGCGCAGCCGGTCGGTGAAATCGCCCATCCGGTCCAACACCTCATGCACGTCGGTCACGACGTCCTGGCCGTCGACGGTCAGCTCGACTCCCTTGGGCTGCCGAAGGGCGGTGTGCAGGACCGCACGGTCCTCCGAGGTGTTGATGTGCACGCCGGAGAACATCGCGTCGCGGTGTTGCTCGAGAGCGGCCGCCTTCGCCAGGTCGATCAGCAGCTTGACCGTCTCCCTGGTGATCCGGTGCTTGCTGTAGTCGATGTAGAGGTCGCCGACGGTCAACGTCAGCTCGGTGCCCCGACCGGGATCCTCGTCGAACAGTTCGCGGATGTGTTTGTCGCGAATCTGATCATGATTGCGCGCCAGGGCCTGCCATGCTTGGGTGGCCGAGATATCCGGGATCTGCTGGGTTGGGCTGGTCATTCTTCGACCCTAATGCGGCGAATTGACCAAAGGTGTAAGAGAGGAAGTATGGATACCACCGCGCTGCTGAAGTCAGTTCCCACCGGCATTTGGATCGGCGGTGAGGAGCGCAAGGGATCGTCGACGTTCGACGTGCTTGACCCGTCCGACGACTCGGTGCTGATCTCGATCGCCAACGCCACCGCCGAGGATGCCATCGCAGCGCTCGACGCTGCGGCCGGGGCGCAGGCGGAGTGGGCGGCCACCCCGCCCCGCAAGCGCGGTGAGGTGCTGCGGTCGGTGTTCGAGACGATCACCGAACGCGCCGAGGACCTCGCCACGCTGATGACGCTGGAAATGGGCAAGGTGCTGCGCGAAAGCATGGGTGAAGTCACCTACGGCGCCGAGTTCTTCCGCTGGTTCGCAGAGGAGGCCGTGCGCATCCACGGCCGGTACACCCCCAGCCCCGCGGGCACGGGCCGCATCATCGTGACCAAGCAGCCCGTCGGCCCGTGCTACGCGATCACCCCGTGGAATTTCCCGCTGGCGATGGGCACCCGAAAGATCGGACCCGCGGTGGCCGCCGGGTGCACCATGATCGTCAAGCCGGCGCAGGAGACCCCGCTGACGATGCTGATGCTGGCCAAGCTGATGGACGAGGCGGGCCTGCCCAAGGGCGTGCTGTCAGTGCTGCCTACGAAAAACCCTCGCGAGGTCACCACCGCGCTTATCGATGACGGGCGGCTGCGCAAGCTCACGTTCACCGGCTCCACCGGAGTAGGCAAGGCTTTGGTCAAGCAGTCGTCGGATGCGCTGCTGCGCACGTCGATGGAGCTGGGCGGCAACGCGCCGTTCGTCGTGTTCGACGACGCCGACGTCGATGCCGCTGTCGAGGGCGCCATCCTGGCCAAGATGCGCAACGGCGGTGAGGCCTGCACGGCCGCCAACCGCTTCCACGTCGCGAACTCCGTGCGCGAGGAGTTCACCGAGAAGCTGGTCAAGCGGATGAGCGAGTTCCAGCTGGGCAAGGGCATCGACGAGTCGTCGACGCTCGGCCCGCTGATCAACGCCAAGCAGGTCGCTACCGTCGCCGACCTGGTGTCCGACGCGGTGTCCAAGGGCGCCACGGTGGCCGTCGGCGGCGTCGCACCCGGCGGCCCCGGCAACTTCTATCCCGCCACGGTGCTGGCCGACGTGCCCGCCGACGCCCGCATCCTCAAGGAGGAGGTGTTCGGGCCCGTCGCCCCCATCACCGGCTTCGACACCGAGGAGGAAGGCATCGCGGCCGCCAACGACACCGAGTTCGGGCTTGCCGCCTACATCTACACCCGCGACCTCGACCGCGCGCTGCGGGTCGCCGAGGGCGTCGAGTCCGGCATGGTCGGCGTCAACCGCGGCGTGATCTCCGATGCCGCTGCGCCGTTCGGTGGCATCAAGGAATCGGGCTTCGGCCGCGAAGGCGGTTTCGAGGGCATCGAGGAGTATCTCGACACGAAGTACATTGCGCTGACCAAGTAGCCAGGAGCCTTTCTGGCGAGAAGACGCAGAATCGCATCGACACGCCGTCGCTAATGCGATTCTGCGTCTGCTCGCGCGGGAAAGATTCCACCGGTGAGTGGCCACCGATGGGTCGCGGCGCCCGAGCGCGCCGTCGACCGGGGTGCGCCAAGGGCGTCGGCCCGGCCCCGGCGCGGTAACGGCATCCCTGCGCTGGACGGCATCCGCGCGCTGGCGGTCGCCCTTGTGCTCGCCGACCACGGCGGCATTCCCGGCGTCCCCGGCGGGTTCATCGGCGTCGACGTGTTCTTCGTGCTGAGCGGATTTCTGATCACCTCGCTGCTGCTCGACGAGCTCGGCCGCACCGGCGGAATCGACCTGCCGGGGTTCTGGGTGCGCCGGGCCCGACGGCTGCTGCCCGCGCTGATCGTCATGGTGCTTGCGGTCGTCGTGCTCCGCGAGCTGTTCCCGTCCGACGCGGTCGCCGCCGTGCGCGACGACGCCGTCGCCGCGTTCTTCTGGGTTGCCAACTGGGTCTTCGTGTTCCGCGACACGAACTACTTCACGCAGGGCGACACCCCGTCGCCGCTGCAGCACACCTGGTCGCTCGCGGTCGAGGAGCAGTACTACGCCGTGTGGCCGCTGGTGCTGGTGGCCGTCGCCGTCCTGCTCGCGCTGCTCACCAGGCACAGGGACACCCGGCCGAAGCTGCGGACCGTCCGGATGGCCGTTGCGGGGATCGCTATCGCGGGCTCGGCGGCCTCTGCGGTCGCGGCGTGCATGATGACCTCGGAGGCATCGCTGAACCGCGTCTACTTCGGCACCGACACGCGCGTGCAGGCGCTGCTCATCGGGGCGGCGGCCGCGGCGCTGCTGGTGCGGGACTGGTCGTCGCTGGCGCGGTACGGCAGCCAGATCCGGGCGCGCTGGGGCCGCTGGATCGCGCAGATGCTGCCGGTCTTCGGGCTGACGATGCTCGGCGTCGTCGCGCACTTCGCGACGGGCAGTGCGCCGGAGTTCCGCCGTGGACTTCTCATCGTGGTGGCCGTCGCGGCGGTCTTCATCGTCGCTCCGGTGGCGCTCGAGCAGCGCGGGCTGGTCGCGCGCGTGCTTGCCCTTCCACCGCTGGTGTGGCTTGGCATGATCTCCTACGGCGTCTACCTCTGGCACTGGCCGGTCTTCCTCGCGCTCAACGGCGAACGCACCGGCCTTACGGGCATGTCGCTGTTCGCGATCCGGGCGGTCGCGACGGTCACGTTGGCGGCGATGTCGTGGTGGCTGGTCGAGCAGCCGATCAAGCGCTGGCGGCCTGCGCATGTGCCGCAGCTGCGGCTCGCCGCCGCCACGCTGGCGACCGCGGCCGTCGCGACGATGGTCGTCGTCCCTGTCGGCATCAGGCAGGGCGGCGAGGACCCCCGCGGCCCCGACGTGCTCGCAGCCGCCGTGCAACCGGAGGTGCCCGTCGAGATCGGCGGGAGCCCTCAGCTGGCGCCAGGCACCCGCACGGTCGCCGTATTCGGCGACTCGATGGCGTGGACCATGATGCGCTACCTGCCGCCGACGCCGGGATTCAAGTTCATCGACTTCACCACCATCGGCTGCGGCATCGCGCGCGGCGGGCCGTACCGGTCGACCGGCGAGACCCTCACACAGAAGCCCGAGTGCGAGACCTGGCCTGCCCGATGGGCCCAGCGGATCAGCCACGCCAAGCCCGACGTCGTGCTGTTGATCGTCGGCCGCTGGGAGACCGTCGACCGTGTCAACGAAGGGCACTGGACTCACGTCGGCGATCCCGCCTTCGACTCCTTCATCGCGGGCGAACTGCGCCGCGCGCTCGACATCCTCGGCTCGACCGGCGCGCACGTCGTCGTGACGACCACCCCGTACAACCGGCGCGGCGAGCAGCCGGACGGCTCCCTGTACCCGGAGGACGAGCCCGATCGCATCGACGAGTGGAACGCGTTGTTGCGCCGCGTCGTCGGGCAGCGAAAGAACGCTACCGTGCTCGACCTCAACGAGAAGCTTTGTCCCGACGGCGTTTACACGAACAAGGTCGACGGCATCAAGATGCGCATGGACGGTCTGCACCCCACGCCGGAAGCGGTGAAGTGGCTGACGCCGTGGCTGGAGGACGCGCTCCGCAAATAGCGATTTCGGCGTGATTTCTATCGCTCAGCGACAGTTTTCACGCCGAAATCGCGAAAAATCAGTGGCCGAGGCGGCCGCGACCCAGGCGCAGCAGCAGCATCGCGAGGTCCTTGCCGTCGGGACCGAGCTCGCTGTAGCGCTCGATGACCTTCATCTCGCGGCTGTGCACGAGTCGGGTGCCGCCGGACGCCATCCGGGCCTTGCCGATGATCTGTGACACCTCTGTGCGGCGCTTGACCGCGGCGAGAATCTCGGCGTCAAGCCGGTCGATCTCCATGCGCAGATCGTCGATTTCGGCCACGGGTTCCGTTTCGATAGACATTTCTTGCTCCTCGTTGTGTGGGGGTTCTGGTCTCATCCGGTTTCGGGCCTCACACAAGAGACGAGCCCCGGATCCGGAAGCGGACCGCGGGGCTCTGGGAAGCAGCTAAACCACGGGCACCGCTGGCCGGTACCCGTCGAAAAATCGATGCTGCCTGTTGAGCACCGAATAAGTGTGCCATCTAGGCCGCCGCCAGCGCAAAGAATGTCCGCTCGCAGCGGTAAGTTGGGACAGACATGAGTGTGCACGTAACCGACTCGCCTGCCGACGAGCTCCTCGACGGGCTCAACCCCCCGCAGCGCCAAGCCGTGCTGCACGAGGGCTCGCCGCTGCTGATCGTCGCGGGCGCCGGGTCGGGCAAGACGGCCGTGCTGACCAGGCGGATCGCCTATCTGCTTGCCGCCCGCGACGTCGGGGTCGGGCAGGTGCTTGCCATCACGTTCACCAACAAGGCGGCCGCCGAGATGCGCGAGCGGGTGGTCGGGCTGGTGGGCCCGCGGGCCAGGGCGATGTGGGTGTCGACGTTCCACTCGACCTGCGTGCGCATCCTGCGCAACCAGGCGTCGCTGCTGCCGGGACTGAACTCCAACTTCTCGATCTACGACGCCGACGACTCACGCCGTCTGCTGCTGATGATCGGCAAGGACATGGGGCTGGACACCAAGCGGTACTCGCCGCGGTTGTTGGCCAACGGGATCTCGAACCTGAAGAACGAGTTGATCGGGCCGGAGCAGGCCGCGGCGGAGGCGTCGGAGGCCGAAGAGGAGCTCGCCCGCATCATCGCGGAGGTCTTCGGCGAGTACCAGCGCAGGCTGCGCGCCGCCAACGCGCTCGACTTCGACGACCTCATCGGCGAGACAGTCGCTGTGCTGCAAGCATTTCCACAGATCGCCCAGTACTACCGGCGGCGGTTCCGGCACATCCTCGTCGACGAGTATCAGGACACCAACCACGCGCAGTACGTGCTGGTGCGCGAGCTCGTCGGCACCGAGACAACCGTCGACGGGATCGCGCCCGCCGAGCTGTGCGTGGTGGGCGACGCGGACCAGTCCATCTACGCGTTCCGCGGCGCGACCATCCGCAACATCGAGGACTTCGAACGCGACTTCCCCAACGCCACAACGATTCTGCTCGAGCAGAACTACCGCTCGACGCAGAACATCCTGACTGCGGCCAACTCCGTCATCGCCCGCAACAGCGGACGCCGCGAGAAGCGGCTGTGGACCGACGCGGGCGAGGGCGAACTCATCGTCGGGTACGTCGCCGACAACGAGCACGACGAGGCACGGTTCGTCGCCCAGGAGATCGACGCGCTTGCCGACCGCGGCGACATCACCTACAACGACGTCGCCGTGTTCTACCGCACCAACAACTCGTCACGCGCACTGGAAGAGGTGTTCATCCGGGCGGGCATTCCGTACAAAGTCGTTGGGGGCGTTCGCTTTTACGAACGCAGGGAGATCCGCGACATCGTCGCCTACCTGCGGGTGCTCGACAACCCCGGCGACTCGGTCAGCATGCGGCGGATCCTGAACACCCCGCGGCGGGGGATCGGCGACCGGGCGGAGGCGTGCGTCGCGGTCTACGCGGAGAACACCGGCGGCACCTTCAACGACGCGCTGCAGGCGGCCGCCGAAGGCAGGGTGCCGATGCTGAACACGCGCGCGGAGAAGTGCATCGCCGGCTTCGTGGAGATGATGGACGAATTGCGCGGGCGTCTCGACGGCGAGCTGGGTGAACTGGTCGAGGCGGTGCTGGACCGCACCGGGTACCGTGCGGAGCTGGAGTCTTCCAGCGACCCGCAGGATCTGGCGCGGCTGGACAACCTGAACGAATTGGTCAGCGTCGCACACGAATTCAGCACCGACTTGGCCAATGCCGAGGCGCTTGGCACCGACCTGGACGAGGACGTGCCCGACACGGGTGTGCTGGCCAAGTTCCTCGAGCGGGTGTCGCTGGTCGCCGACGCTGACGAACTGCCCGAGCACGGTGCGGGCGTGGTCACGATGATGACGCTGCACACCGCCAAGGGCCTGGAGTTCCCAGTCGTGTTCGTGACCGGCTGGGAGGACGGCATGTTCCCGCACATGCGGGCGCTCGGCGATCCCACCGAACTGTCCGAGGAACGACGACTGGCCTACGTCGGCATTACCCGTGCGCGCCAACGGCTTTACCTGAGCCGGGCCAAGGTCCGCTCGTCGTGGGGCCAGCCGATGCTCAACCCCGAGTCGCGGTTCCTTCGCGAGATCCCGCAGGAGCTCATCGACTGGCGGCGCGTCGACCCCGCGCCGTCGTCCCCCGCAAGCGGGAGGTACCCCCACTCGGGCCCAGCCAGCGGGGCCGGCCGCTTCGGCGCTCCGCGGCCGTCGCCCGCGCGCTCCGCGGCGGGCAAGCGCGCCCTGATCGTGCTGGAGCCGGGCGACCGGGTCACCCACGACAAGTACGGCCTCGGCCGCGTCGAAGAGGTCTCCGGTATGGGCGAGTCGGCGATGTCGCTCATCGACTTCGGCAGTGCTGGGCGCGTGAAGCTGATGCACAACCACGCGCCGATATCGAAGCTCTAGCTGCTACGGCCGGGCCCACCGCGCGGTGGCAGGCAGCAGCGCGAGCAGGATCGTGATGACCGGCAGCGCGGGGATCGCGTAAACCACCGGCGCCAGCTTCGCGCCCGCCACGAACAGGCTCGCGAAGATCATCAGCCCGATCACCGAACCGACCACCACGAGCAGTCGGGCCGTCCTGCGACGAAGCAGCAGCGCGATCAGCCCGCTGATGAGCGCCCCCGCGGAGACCAACGTCAGGAATGCGACTGCGACACAAAACAATCGGTCCGACGCCCACCAGCCGGTGATCAGGTCGGTGGCGATCACGGCGGTCGCCCACCCGCTGACGATCGCGAACACCGCCGTGGCCGCCGCGGCCTTCGGGCGCGCCTTGTGGCGCCCTCGGATCGTTACCGACCTGGCCCGCGGGATGTAGCTGGTCTGCTGCTCGGGGTGGTCTGCCGTGCTGATGTGGGTGGTGCGCGGTTCGTCGAGGATGGGCAAAGACCCCGTCGGCGCACGCCGGATGATGCTGGTCTTGGGCGCAGACAACCCATCGGATGGGGGAGACGAAACGTCGGCGGACTTATCGGGAAGGTCCGGGTCACTCACACTTAGGGAGCGTACGTGCCGGGGCTGAGTCCCCGTTTGGCCAGCCACCCGACCGGGTCGACGCGGTCGGTGCCGTTCAAGAGCACCTCGAAGTGGCAGTGCGGGCCCGTCGAGTTGCCGCGGTTACCGATCGTGGCGATCTGGTCACCGGCCCACACCCGCTGACCGATGCTGACGGTCCAGGTGTTGACGTGGCCGTACAGCGTGACCGTGCCGTCGGCATGCCGCAGCTTGACCCACGCGCCGTAGCCTGCGGTCGGGCCCACGTCGATCACCACACCGTCGGCGGCGGCGACGATCGGGGTGCCGATCGAGTTGGCGATGTCGATGCCGCCGTGCAGCACGCCCCAGCGATAGCCGAAGCCCGAGGTGAACACGCCCTTCGTCGGCATCACGAACAGCGGCCGCTGCAGCCGAGCCTCGCGCTCGGCCCGCTCCTGGGCGAACGCGGCGGCCTTGGTGATCTCCTCGGCGTGCACGACGGCCTCGGTGGCCGACGCGACGGTGATTACCTGCATGCCGTCGGTGGAGCCGGAGATGGCGCCGCCCGCGAGGGTCGACTGGTCGGCGGCCAGCACGGTGTCGGTGGTCGTGGTCTCGGAGTTGTTCATCACCGAGTGCGCGGCTGCCGCGGTGGCGCCTGCTGCCATCGCCGCGATCATCAGCCTGCCCTTGACCGCGCTTGCGGTCTCCTTGCGGTGCTGGGCGGCGCGACGGGCGCTCATGTCGATGATGTCGGTGGCCGCCATCCCGTCGCTGACATCGGTCCTGCTGTCGCGATAGGCGTGGGTTGCATTTCGCGCACCGCGCGAGGAAGTTGAGCGTCGTTCGTCGCGCGGGTCCGGTCGGAACTTGGACGGCACGGCGAGCCGCATCGGGATCAGATCGTCGGTCTCGGCCATGTCGTCGAGCTCGGGCGCGTGGATGACCTGGCACTCGCGATCGAACGCGGTGTGCGCGCGAAACTCCAGGTCATCGAGCTTGCCGAACTCATTGAAAGGAATGATGTCGGTGATTTCAGTGGCTTCGGGGTCGACCCATCGGTTGCGAGCGTTCGACGACTCTCCCTGTGGAGTTTCGAACGTACGGTTCCCCGCCAACCTGAAATATCCTTCTAGTCGTGACCAGAACGTTATCTAGACCGATAGACGTTAACCAAATCCCAATGTTCTCGGCAACCCGAGAGACTATTCCGCTTCCGATTGTGACTTGTATCACCCTTGGCGCCCGGTGAGATCTGCCACATGACCGGTGGGCGGTGCCGGTCTCCTCGACCGGTGTCGATAAAGTTCCCCCGAGCCCGTCGGGTGCATACACGCCAAGTCAAACAGACAGTGAGCTGATGGATCTTTTCGAGTATCAGGCGAAGGAGCTGTTCGCCAAGCACAACGTTCCCACCACGCCCGGCCGGGTGACGACCACCGCCGAAGAGGCGAAGGCGATCGCCGAGGAGATCGGCAAGCCGGTGATGGTGAAGGCGCAGGTCAAGGTCGGCGGGCGCGGCAAGGCGGGTGGCGTGAAGTACGCCGCCACCCCCGACGACGCATTCACTTACGCACAGAACATCCTCGGCCTGGACATCAAGGGCCACATCGTGAAGAAGCTGCTGGTCGCCGAGGCCAGCGACATCGCCGAGGAGTACTACATCTCCTTCCTTCTCGACCGCGCCAACCGCACCTACCTGGCCATGTGCTCGGTCGAGGGCGGCATGGAGATCGAAGAGGTCGCCGCCACCAAGCCCGACCGGCTGGCCAAGGTGCCGGTCAGTGCGACCAAGGGTGTCGACGAGGCATTCGCGCGTGAGATCGCCGAGAAGGGCCACCTGCCCGCCGAGGTGCTCGACGCCGCCGCGGTGACCATCGCCAAGCTGTGGGAGGTGTTCGTCGCCGAAGACGCCACGCTGGTTGAGGTCAACCCCCTGGTGCGCACGCCCGACGACCAGATCCTCGCGCTGGACGGCAAGGTCACCCTCGACGCCAACGCCGACTTCCGGCACCCCGAGCACGCCGAGTTCGAGGACCGCGACGCCACAGATCCGTTGGAGCTCAAGGCAAAAGAGCACGACCTCAACTACGTCAAGCTCGACGGCGAGGTCGGCATCATCGGCAACGGCGCGGGCCTTGTCATGTCGACGCTGGACGTCACCGCATACGCGGGTGAGAAGCACGGCGGCGTGAAGCCGGCCAACTTCCTCGACATCGGTGGCGGCGCTTCGGCCGAGGTGATGGCCGCGGGCCTGGACGTCATCCTGCACGACCCGCAGGTCAAGAGCGTGTTCGTCAACGTGTTCGGCGGCATCACCGCCTGCGACGCGGTGGCCACCGGCATCGTCAACGCCCTCAAGATCCTTGGCGACGAGGCGAACAAGCCGCTGGTGGTCCGGCTCGACGGCAACAACGTCGAAGAGGGCCGTCGCATCCTGGCCGAAGCCAACCATCCGCTCGTCACCGAGGTGGGCACGATGGACGAAGCCGCCGACAAAGCCGCCGAGCTGGCGAGCAAGTAAGGGAGTCAAGACATGTCGATCTTCCTGAACAAGGATTCCAAGGTCATCGTCCAGGGCATCACGGGCGGCGAGGGCACCAAGCACACCGCGCTGATGCTCAAGGCGGGCACCCAGCTGGTCGGCGGCGTCAACGCCCGCAAGGCGGGAACGACGGTGTCGCACAAGGATAAGGACGGCAAGGACGTCGAGCTGCCGGTGTTCGGCACCGTCGCCGAGGCGATAACGGAGACGGGCGCCGACGTGTCCGTCGTCTTCGTGCCGCCGAAGTTCGCCAAGGACGCGATCATCGAGGCCATCGACGCCGAGATCCCGCTGCTGGTCGTCATCACCGAGGGAATCCCGGTGCAGGACAGCGCATATGCGTGGGCCTACAACGTCGAGAAGGGCCAGAAGACGCGGATCATCGGCCCCAACTGCCCCGGCATCATCACGCCCGGCGAGGCGCTGGCCGGCATCACGCCTGCCAACATCACCGGCCCTGGCCCGGTCGGTCTGGTGTCCAAGTCGGGCACGCTGACCTACCAGATGATGTTCGAGCTGCGCGATCTCGGCTTCTCGACGGCCATCGGCATCGGCGGAGACCCGGTCATCGGCACCACCCACATCGACGCCATCGAGGCGTTCGAGAAGGATCCCGACACCAAGGTCATCGTGATGATCGGTGAGATCGGCGGCGACGCCGAGGAGCGGGCGGCCGACTTCATCAAGGCCAACGTCTCCAAGCCGGTCGTCGGCTACGTCGCGGGATTCACTGCGCCGGAAGGCAAGACGATGGGCCACGCGGGCGCGATCGTGTCGGGCTCGTCGGGCACCGCGGCCGCAAAGAAGGAAGCCCTGGAAGCCGCGGGCGTCAAGGTCGGCAAGACCCCGTCGGAAACCGCCAAGCTGGCCCGCGACATCCTCAACAGCCTGTAGCCGTACACCTCGAGCCTGCTGGCAGATCGCATCTCCGCGGAGATTTGCGATCCGTCAGCAGTCTCGGCAGTCGCGTGGTGTGACGGACGCCGCAAGATTAGGAACACGTTCCAGTTTTCAGTTAGCCTGGCAAAGTAACGTCTGCCAGGAGGTTTGTCATGCCGGTCGCCCCGCGTACACCGGTCCTCGTCGGCGTCGGCCAATTCACCGAGAACATCGACGACCCCGGCTACCGCGGCATGTCGGCGGTGGAACTGGCGACCGAGGCAGCCCGGGCTGCGCTGACCGACACCGGCGCCAATCGAGACGAGGTTGCCAAGGCCGTCGACGTCGTGGTCGGCCTGCGGCAGTTCGAGATCTCCGCGGGCATGCCCGTCCCGCTCGGCAAGTCGAACAACTATCCGCGGTCGGTCATGCAGCGGCTGGGTGCCCAACCCGCCCGCTCGGTCGTCGAACCCGTCGGCGGTCAGGGGCCGCAGAAACTCGTCACCGAATTCGGCAACGCGATCGCCGCGGGCGAGGCCGATGTCGTGATGATCACCGGCTCCGAGCCGGGGTCGACGCTTCGCCACTTCGCCAAGCGGGACGACAAGCCCGATTTCACCGAGCACGTCGACGGGCAGCTCGAGGATCGCGGCCATCAGATCTACCAATACGTCAGCGAGTACACCATCAAGCACGGGCTGACCGGCGCGCCGGTGCAGTACGGGCTGCTGGACAACGCGCGCCGCGGCAGGCTCGGGCTAGGCGTCGCGGAGTACCGCCGCCAGATGGCCGAGCTGTTCGCGCCGTTCTCGAAAATAGCTGCGAAGAACCCGTTTTCGTCATCGCCCGTCGAACGCTCCGCGGAGGAGATCGCGACGGTCACCGACGACAACCGGATGATCGCCGATCCATACACCCGGCTGCTTGTCGCCCGCGATCAGGTCAACCAGGGTGCGGCGGCCGTGATGATGTCGGTGGACGCCGCGCGTCGCCTCGGAGTACCCGAGGAGAAGTGGGTGTTCGTGCACGGCCATTCGGACCTGCTCGAACAGGGCCTGCTGGAGCGCGCCGACCTCGGTGCGAGCCCTGCAACCGTGCACGCCGCGCAGGAGGCGTTGCGCGTCGCGCAGGTCGGTGTCGACGACATCGCCACCTTCGATCTGTACAGCTGCTTCCCGTTCCCGGTGTTCGCCATGTGCGAGGCCCTTGGGATCGACGGCGACGACCCGCGCGGGCTGACGCTGACGGGCGGGTTGCCCTACTTCGGCGGACCCGGCAACAGCTATTCGCTGCACGCCATCGCCGAGACGGTGGCCGAGATGCGCGACAAGCCAGGGCAATTCGGCCTCGTCGGCGCGAACGGCGGCACCATGAGCAAGTACTCGGTCGGCATCTACTCGACCCTGCCGGTCGATTGGCGATCAGACCGCAGTGCGGCGTTGAATCACGAGGTCGCCGCGCTGCCAACGGTTTCCGTGACGGAGAAGGCCGGCGGCCCCGCGACGATCGAGACCTACTCTGTGCGCTACGACTGGCCGGTGCGCACCGGGGTGATCATCGGCAGGCTCGATGCCGATGGGTCCCGGTTCATGGCACTCACGGAAGACGACGATCTCGTCGGCCTGATGTCCGACGGCGATCCGCTCGGAGCGCACATCGTCGTGACGTCTACCGAACAGTGCAACCGCGCGCGCCTGGCCTAGCCCCACGCAAGCAGTCGAAAGTCGAAATCGACCGTCGCGGGGCCCGCGTCACCGAGACCGACGTTTGGCCACCCGTCCCTTGGATTCGCCACGGACTCGGCTTGGACGACGGCCGGGTCGGGCGTTCGCATGGGGATCGTCGAACACGCGGGCAATGTGTGGAGGTATCGAATGCATGAGATTCCCTTTCGTAGGTCATGCGGAAGTTCTCGTGCCTACGACTGTCGCTGCGGGCGCCGACGGCGGCACGCGTAGTCGACTACGCGAATGCCGGGCCAACCACTACTTCACGAGACCTACTTCACACTGCTCGACAGTTCTTGTACCATCTGGTACATGATTACTGACAGCGCCATCGACATCGAGGCGCCCGCGAAACTCGTGTGGGACGTGTTCTCCGACGTGGAGCACTGGCCGGCCTGGACGGCATCGGTGACCAGCCTGAAGGCGCTCGACGGGCCAGGCCTCGCGGTCGGAAAGCGATTCGAGATCAAGCAGCCCCGGCTGCCCAAGCTGGTGTGGGAAGTGACCGCGCTCGACGAGGGATCGTCGTGGACGTGGGAGCAGCGCTCGCCCGGCGGCAGAACGGTCGCCGTCCACGAAGTGCACCCCGACGGCGAGCGCACGCAGGTCCGGCAACGGCTCGACCAGCAGGGGCCGGTCGGCTCGCTCATCGGCAGGCTCATGCGCGGCACCACCAAGCGCTATCTCGAGCTCGAGGCGCAGGGCCTCAAGGCCCGCAGCGAGCAATTGCGTGGCTCGACCTCCTGACGTCGAGCGGCGCCGACAGCTGTTAGGCGCCCTCATCGACGCCTTCGCCGACGGCGGCATCGGCGATCGCTCACTTCGCGAGATCGCCGAAGCCGTCGGCACCAGTCACCGAATGTTGTTGCACCACTTCGGGTCACGGGACGAGCTGCTGCTCACCATCGTCGACGAGGTCGAGCGTCGGCAGATGTCCGTTTTGCCGGACGCCGGCACAGAGGCTGCCGAGGCGATGGCCGCGATGTGGGCCAACGTCCGCAGGCCCGAGCTGCGCCCGTTCGAGCGGCTCTTCTTCGAGTGCTACGCCCGCGGCGCGCAGGGGGAGCAGCCGTTCGCGCGCATGCTGCCCGGCGCCGTCGACTCCTGGCTTGGCGAGGTGGACGCGAAGACGGCGGGAAGCGCCGACCCTGCGTTCGTGCGGCTCGGGCTGGCCGTCACCCGCGGACTGCTGCTCGACCTGGTCGCGACGAACGACGACGAGGGCGTCGACGCGGCCGCTCAGGCCTTCATCGAGCTGCTGCGCGCGGCTCAGACCAGCGCGGCCAGCTTGCCTGCGAGGCGCTCGATGTAGGCGGCGACCTCGTCGTCGGACTTGTCCGGCAGGCCGAAGAGGACTTCGGTGACGCCGAGGTCCTGCCAGTGCGCGAGCTTCTCCGGAACGGGCTTGAAGTCAAGAGCGACGATCTGGGGTGCGCCGTCGCGACCGGCGGCGGCCCAGGTGTCCTGGAGCAGTTTCACCGGCTCGTCGATGTCGAAGTCGCGGGGCGTGGTGATCCAGCCGTCGGCCGAGCGGGCGATCCACTTGAAGTTCTTCTCGGTGCCCGCAGCGCCGACAAGTACCGGGATGTGGGACTGGACGGGCTTCGGCCATGCCCACGACGGCCCGAACTTCACGAACTCGCCGTCGAATTCGGCTTCCTCCTGTGTCCACAGCGCGCGCATCGCCTCGATGTACTCGCGCAGCATGGTGCGCCGTCGTCCAGGGGGGACGTTGTGGTCGGCGAGTTCGTCGGTGTTCCAACCGAATCCGACGCCGAGGCTGACCCGGCCGCCTGACAAGTGGTCCAGGGTGGCGATCGACTTGGCCAGCGTGATGGGGTCGTGTTCGACGGGCAGCGCCACCGCCGTCGACAGCCGCACCCGGGAGGTCACGGCGCACGCGGCGCCGAGCGACACCCACGGGTCGAGGGTGCGCATGTAGCGGTCGTCGGGCAGCGACTCGTCGCCTGTGGTCGGGTGAGCAGCCTCCCGTTTGACCGGGATATGGGTGTGTTCCGGCACGTAGAACGTCTTGAACCCGTGCTCGTCCGCCAGTTTGGCGGCCGCCGCAGGCGTGATCCCACGATCGCTGGTGAACAGAACGAGCCCATAGTCCATACCCAGAATTAGAACGTGTTCCAGTCTTGCGGGCAAGCGCGGGGTACCGAAGCGGGGTTTTCGAGGGGAAATTCGCCGTCAGCGCATGCTCGGCGGTGTGCAAGGGTGTTCCTGTGGCCGGGGGTCGAGCGCTGTCAGACGAGCAGAAGCGGTCCATCAAGGCTGCAGTCTCGACGATGGCCGCCGGTGCTCCTTCCGACTGGGTGAGCCTGCACGCCGAGTTCGCGCTCACGAACGCGTCCGCCACCGTCGACACGGGATCGGAAACGGTCGCGCTGGCCGTGCCGCCGGAGGCATTGCAGGACATCGCTTCACATCAGCAGTGGGCCGCAGAACACGGCAGGCCGTGGCGGCGGCTGATCATCGACTGCGAGCGCTCGGGCCGGCTTTCGGTACGCACGGTCGGTGTCGGCGCGTCGGTGCTGCGTCGCATCACGTGGGCGCTGTGGGCGCTGACCGCAGTCGTGGTGATCGCGACCGGCGCGTTGCTCATTTTCGCCCGCTGAGCAGGTCGGACGCCGAATGGAGTAGTCCGTTACTCGCGACGTGACTGCCGTCGGCCCGAACACTTCACTGCATGGACGCCAGGCGCACCACCCGGAAGAAACTCATGGAGTGGGTTCGTCGCTACCTGCCGTGCGAGATCGCGGGCACGGTCGGCGAGCTCGGCGGTGCAGGCATTGCCTACCTGATGACGGGTTCGATGGCGGCCGCCGCGATCACCGCGACGGTCGGCGCATCCGTCGGCTACTACTCGGCCGCCTACACGGCTGCGGTCCGCTGGGCGTTGCGCGAGCACGGCCACCGGCCTGCGGTGACGCGCCTCATGGTCGCCAACCTGTTTGCGTTCCGCAGCGTCGCGATCGAGTTCGGCCCTGCCGAATTGATCGACAGCATCGCGATCCGGCCGCTGGCCTACTACGTCGGACCGATGCTCTTCGGCAATCTGGTGGCCGGCTGGGTCTTCGGAAAGCTGGTGTCCGACATCGGCTTCTACGTGCTGGCGATCTTCAGCTATGAACGATTCAAGGGCATCCTGGCAGGGCAGGAGCCGATCGGGGAGGTCGACGGTGAATCCGTCTCTGCGGTCGCAGCTGCGTGACGCGCTGCGAACCCGGTCCGACACCGAGGGCTGGCGCGCGCTCGTCGCGCAGCACGGCACGCCACTGTTGGTGCTCGATCCCTATCGTGTGGTCGAGCAGTGCCGGCTGCTGAAGTCGCACCTTAAGGGCTTCCGCCTGCACTACGCGGTGAAGACCTCGCCGCACCCGGCGGTGCTGCGCGCAGTGGCCGCCAGTGGTTGCGGGTTCGACGTGGCGACGAAGGCCGAGGTCGATCTCGTTGGTGCGCTTGGCCTTTCCGGTGGCCGGTGTATCAACACCAACCCGGTGAAGAAGCTGACAGACATCGACCACGCCTATATCGCGGGCGTCCGCACGTTCGTCGTCGACAACCCCGTCGAGGCGCACAAGTTCACGGACCTGCCCGCCGACATCGACGTCCTGGTGCGGCTCTCGTTCCCAAACCCGTCGGCCAAATCCGATCTGTCGACGAAGTTCGGCGTCGACCCAGCCGAGGCGGAACTCGTCGTCAAGCACGTGTTGGCCACCGGGGTCCGCTTCGGCGGCTTCAGCTTCCACGTCGGAAGCCAAGGATCAACCGTCGAGCCGTACCGCGAAGCGCTGCGTGGCACGCTCGACCTGATTACCCACATCGACGAGACGCTCGGTGCGCCAACGCGAATCATCGACATCGGCGGCGGATTCCCGGTGAGCTACCGCGAGCCGATGCCTGCGATCGACGCCATCGCGGCCGTCGTCGACGAGGTGCTCGGAGACCGACGCGACGACTTCACCTTGCTGGCCGAGCCGGGCCGCTTCCTGGCAGCCGACAGCATGACGCTGTTGACGAGCGTGGTCGGCAGCGCGGTTCGCGACGGCCGCCAGTGGCACTACCTCGACGACGGGATCTACGGCAGTTATTCGAATGTGATGACGGAGGACGTGCACCCGCCGATCCTCGCAATGCATGAGGTCGTCGACGGCGTGAGCGGCTACGAGTCGGTGACGCTGGCCGGGCCGACGTGTGACAGCGCCGACGTGATCGCCCGCGACTACCCGATGCCGACGCTGAACCTGGGCGACGTGGTGGTCAGCCCGATGATGGGTGCCTACACCTCGGTCACGTCGTCGCGGTTCAACGGAATCCCGGCCACGCCGATCGTCGAAGTCTGATTTTTCGATGTGAAGGTGCGGTTTCGTACGCGCCGCGCCGCTACGGCGTTCTGATCCGCACAGTTGGCGTTCTCAGCTGCCTTGCGGGTGTGGCTTCTGTGTCGGGCTGGTTCAAATCACCCGCGACACCGAGGCCGAGGCGCGGGACACCCTGCGCGAAATCGTCGACAAGGCGAACCGGCCGGCTGTGGAAGGGTTCAAAGCCGCCGTACAACAAGCTGGCAACTCGACCGCAGACAAACGCGGCATGTGGGCCGACTCGACGTTCGAGGACTTGGTGCAGTACAACGATGGATTCCGCACACAACTGATCGGCAGACCCGAGCAGATCGCGGAACGCATTGCGGCGTACCGCAAACGGGGCGTCGACCTGATCCTCGGCGGCTTTCTGCACTTTCAAGAGGAGATCTCCTACTTCGGATCGCGGGTGCTGCCGTTGGTCCGCGAGATCGAGAACGCCGAGGAGAAGTGGGCCGACGCTCCTGTGCTTGTCTCCGCATAGTGCGCGGTGCGCTAGCGTGGAGTCGAATCGCTCATGCGGTCTTCAGTTCATGAGTTCATGAACCGCATTCCGACCCAGCGTCGTCAAAACAAAAGCAGGAGAGGTCATGACCTACCCGCCCAGTAGCTCCGGATATCCGTCCGGCCAACAGCCGACAACACAGTTCAGCGCCCCGACCCATCAGTTCGGCAAGGTCGAGCAGCCGTCGGCGCAATCTCCGGCACCGGCCCCGGCCGCCGCCGCTGGTCCGAGCAAGCTGCCGTTCATCCTGCTCGCCGCTGTCGCGGTGCTCGGCCTGCTCGTGTATCTATTCAGCTTCGGTCCCCAGTTCCAGATCGAGAGCACCGACTTCCCGCAGCTGGGTAGCGCAACCGGCACGTCGCTGGGACTCGGGATGGCCGTCGTCGCGTCGCTACTCTCCGCGCTCATCGCCGCGGCGAGCCTGCTGCCCAATCAGAAGGCCCCGGTGGGCATCGTTGCGGCGATCGCCGTGCTGGCGTTTCTGCTGGTGCTCGCCGAAGTCATCCAGACACCGGACGGTGTCAGCCTCGGCTGGGCGCTGTACGTCGTCATCGTCCTGACGTTCCTGCAGGCCGCGCTGGGTATCGGCGCCCTGCTGCTGGACGCGGGCATCATCTCGGCGCCTGTGCCCAAGCCGAAGAAATACGATCAGCCGCAGTACGGCCAGTACGGCGGCCCGAACCAGTACTACGGCCAGCACGCACCGCACCAGGGCGGAGGCCAGCAGCGGTCGCCCTACCCGGGCCAGTACGGCGGCGGCTACTCGGGTGGCTCGTCGTCCGGCGGTGGCTACGCCGCCCTCGGCCAGCAGAGCGGCCCGCCGACCCCGCCGACCGGTTTCCCGACCTACGGCCAGCCGCAGGCGTCGCCGTCGGCTCCGGCCGGCCAGGTCCCCGCGCAGCCGCAGTCCTCGTCGTCGTCGTCTTCGTCGAATCAGTCCGGCAACTCGTCGTCATAATCCTCGCCTCGCGAGCGTGAATGCCGCGCACGCGAGCAAAGAACTGCTATACCGCTAGTGGTGGATAACAGGTCGGTCGGCAGTCGCCAGGCTCGCGACCTGTTCCGGGTTGCCTTCGGCCCGTCGGCGGTGGCGCTGATCATCATCGCCGCGGTGGTGCTGCTGCAGCTGCTCATCGCGAACAGCGACATGACCGGCTCGCTCGGCGCGATCGCCAGCATGTGGCTGGGCGTGCACCAGGTCCCCGTGTCGATCGGCGGCCGCGAGCTGGGCGTGATGCCGCTGCTGCCGGTGCTGGCGATGGTGTGGGGCACCGCGCGCACGACCGCTGCCGCCACCCCGCCGCAGGGATCCTGGTTCGTCATCCGGTGGATCGTCGCGTCGGCCCTCGGCGGTCCGCTGCTGATCGCCGCCATCGCGCTGGCCGTCATTCACGACGCCTCGTCGGTGCTGACCGAGCTGCAGACCCCCAACGCGCTGCGGGCGTTCACCGGCGTGCTGGTCGTGCACGCGATCGGCGCCGCGATCGGCGTCTGGACACGCGCGGGCACCCGCCTGGTGACCGCGTCAGGGCTGCCGAGGTGGGTGGCCGACGCGGGACGGCCCGCGGTCGCCGGGGTGCTGGCGTTGCTCGGGTTGTCGGGCGTGGTCACCGCCTTGTCGCTGGTGGTCCACTGGTCGACGATGCACGAGCTCTACGCGATCACCGACTCGGCCTTCGGCCAGTTCAGCCTGACGGTGTTGTCGGCGCTCTACGCGCCCAACGTCATCGTCGGCACCTCCGCCGTCGCCGTGGGGTCCAGCGCCCACGTCGGGCTGGCGACGTTCAGTTCGTTCACCGTGTTCGGCGGCGACGTGCCCGCGCTGCCGGTGCTGGCCGCGGTGCCGACGCCCCCGCTCGGCCCGATCTGGGTGGCGCTGCTGATCGTCGGGGCCGCGTCCGCCGTCGTGGTCGGCCAGCAGTGCGGCCGACGGCCGCTTCCGCTGCTGCCCGCGATGGGCAAGCTCGTCATCGCGTCGGCGGTCGCCGCGATCGCGATGGCGCTGCTCGGCTACGCCGGTGGCGGCGAGCTTGGCAACTTCGGCCACGTCGGCGTCGACCAGGCCACCTTCGGGCCCGCGGTGTTCCTGTGGTTCGTCGGGATCGGCGGGCTGACCGTGGCGATGGCAGGCGGAATCGCGCGAAGGCCGAAGGCGGCCGCGCCCGATTCGCCCAAACCAACGTTTGGGCGAGAAAGTGCGAGTACTGCTCACCAAAACGTCGATCTCGGCGACGAGCCCGAGCCAGAACCCGAGTTCGAGCCGGCCTTCGAAGCCGAACCGGATGCTGAATCCGACCTTGAACCCGCCTTCGAGGCCGAGGAGGAAGAGCCGCTCGACGACGAACCCGAGCCTGCGCCGACCCCCCGCGCCCTGCCTCCCGACTTCGACGACGACCTGCCCGATCCGGAGGACCTGGAGTACATCGACGACGACGACGCCACGCCGGGCGCCATTGGCGACAAGAGCCGCCCGGCCGACGATTAGGCTCGTCGCGTGCAGCAACCCCTCCGTGTGCCCCCGAGCGCACCGGCGCGGGTGGTGGTGCTGGCGTCGGGCACCGGTTCGCTGCTGGAATCCCTGCTCGAGTCGGCGGTCGGCGACTACCCGGCGCGCATCGTGGCCGTCGGCGTCGACCGCGACTGCCGCGCCGTCGAGGTGGCGTCGGACGCGTCGCTGCCGAGCTACAAGCTGAGGCTCGGCGACTACCCGGACCGCGACGCATGGGACACGGCCATCACCCATGCAACGGCGGCACACGACCCCGACCTGATCGTGTCGGCGGGGTTCATGAAAATCCTTGGTCCGAAATTTCTTTCGCGCTTCATGGGCCGGATCCTCAACACGCATCCCGCGCTGCTGCCGTCGTTCCCCGGCGCGCACGCCGTGCCCGACGCGCTGGCCTACGGCGTCAAGGTCACCGGCTGCAGCGTGCACCTGGTGGACGCGGGCACCGACACCGGGCCGATCCTGGCTCAGCAGCCGGTCCCGGTGCTCGACGACGACGACGAAGCCACCCTGCACGAGCGGATCAAGGTCGTCGAACGGAGACTGTTGGTGGATGTCCTCGCCGCGCTGGCAACGGGCGGAGTGACCTGGACTGGACGAAAGGCGGTCATCGGATGACGGATAGCGACGGGCGCAAGCCGATTAGACGGGCGTTGGTCAGCGTCTACGACAAGACCGGCCTGCCCGAACTGGCCAAGGGTCTGCACGATGCGGGTGTCGTCATCGTCTCGACCGGTTCGACGGCCAAAGCCATTGCGAGCAAAGGTGTTCCGGTGACACCTGTTGAGGAGTTCACCGGTTTCCCCGAGGTGCTCGACGGCCGGGTCAAGACGCTGCATCCGCGCGTGCACGCGGCGTTGCTGGCCGACCTTCGCAAACCCGAGCATGCCGCCGCGCTGCAAGAGCTCGGCATCGAGGCCTTCGATCTCGTTGTGGTGAACCTGTATCCGTTCAGCGAGACGGTTTCCTCCGGCGCCGGTGTCGACGAGTGCGTCGAGCAGATCGACATCGGCGGGCCGTCCATGGTGCGGGCGGCCGCGAAGAACCACCCCAGCGTGGCCGTGGTGGTCGAACCGCTCGGCTACGACGGCGTGCTGGCGGCGGTTCGCGCAGGCGGGTTCACCCTCGCGGAGCGAAAGATACTGGCGTCGTTGGCGTTTCGGCACACCGCAGAGTACGACGTGGCCGTCGCGAGCTGGATGGGGGAGAAGCTGGCTTCCCCAGAGGACTCTGCGCCCGCGTCCTTACCTCCCTGGTACGGCGGGACGTGGCGCCGCACCGGCGTCCTGCGCTACGGCGAGAACCCGCACCAGCAGGCGGCGCTCTACAGCGACGACGCGGTTTGGCCCGGTCTGGCGCAGGCCGAGCAGCTGCACGGAAAAGAGATGTCCTACAACAACTTCACCGATGCCGACGCCGCGTGGCGGGCCGCCTTCGACCACGAGCAGATCTGTGTGGCCATCATCAAACACGCGAACCCGTGCGGCATCGCGATCTCGTCGGTGTCGGTCGCCGATGCGCACCGCAAGGCACACGAGTGCGACCCGCTGAGCGCCTTCGGCGGCGTCATCGCGACCAACACCGCGGTCAGCGTCGAGATGGCCGAGACCGTCGCCGACATCTTCACCGAGGTGATCATCGCGCCCGCCTATGAAGAGGGCGCCGTGGAAGTGCTTGCGCGCAAGAAGAACATCCGCGTTCTTGTGGCGTCGGAGCCGGTGGTCGGCGGCATCGAGATGCGCCCGATCAGCGGCGGCCTGTTGCTGCAGCAGCGCGACGCACTCGACGCGCAGGGCGACGACCCGGCGAACTGGACGCTGGCGACGGGCGAGCCCGCCGATCCCGCGACGCTCGCCGACCTCGTCTTCGCATGGCGGTCCTGCCGCGCGGTGAAGTCCAACGCGATCGTCGTCGCCGCTAACGGAGCGACGGTCGGCGTCGGCATGGGTCAGGTCAACCGCGTCGACGCCGCGCGGCTGGCGGTGGAACGCGGCGGCGACCGGGTGCGCGGCGCGGTGGCCGCGTCCGATGCGTTCTTCCCGTTCCCCGACGGCTTGGAGACGTTGACCAACGCCGGGGTGAAGGCCATCGTGCATCCCGGCGGGTCGATGCGCGACGAGCTGGTCACCGAGGCGGCCACCAAGGCCGGTGTGACGCTCTACGTGACCGGAGCGCGTCACTTCGCCCACTGATAGGTTGCCGTCCATGACGATGGCGGCGCGTGCGGCGACGGTGGCTTTCGGGGCTACGGCGATCGTGCTGGCCACGGCGTGCACCCGCGTCGTCGACGACGCCCGCGTTGTCGCCGCCCCCGACATGGGCAAGGCCGGTGCGACCGCGTCGGACTGCACGTCGGTGGACGCGCCGATGACGTCGATTGCCGATCACAGCGACGAAGAGCCCGTCATGAAGATCCCGCAGCCCGATGGTTGGGAGCGGGTGACGATGATGGACTCCGAGCTGATCCGGTTCACGATGCGCAACGAAGGTCTGGCCAGGAACGGGTTCGCGCCGACGGCGGTCGTCACGCTGGAGAGTCATCCTGGTCTCGCCGAGCCGCGTGAGGTGTTCGACGCTCAGCAGGACGCGCTGGAGTCCGGGATCGGCGCGACCGATGTGCAGGCCAACGCAACCACCCTCTGCGAGCTGCCCGCCGAGACCATCGACTACACGACGCCCCAGCTCGGCCTGCTGCCGCCACATCCGGCCAGGGTGGTGACCGCCGTGCTGCACACCGAGAACGACACGTACGCGATGACGCTGACGGTGCAGAGCGCCGACGCCGACGACCCGACGTATCAGCGCGACGCCGAGACGATCCTGACCGGCTTCCAGATGCTGCCGCCGACCGACGCCTAGGCACCGTTCTCTGGCGAGCAGACGCAAAATCGCACAAATTGGGCCGTAATCACGCGAGTTTGCGTCTGCTCGCGGTGTTTGTGGTCGACTGAACCGAGTAGTCGCGAACTGCACGAGGACATGTCATGGACGGAATCGCCGACATGGGGGGCACCGACGGGTGGGGCCCCGCGCAAAGACCACGCCCAGACGAGCCCGTCTTCTCAGAACCATGGCACGGCACGGCTTTCGCGCTGGCGTTGCTGTCGAACCGCTTGGCAGGCGGCAACCTGGATTCGTTCCGGCATGCGCTGGAGCGCTTGGATCCGACGTCCTACCTGGCCGACGGTTACTACGGCCGATGGCTCAACGGCGCCGAGCTGATCCTCACCGAGGCGTCACTCCTCGCGGAGTCGGCCATCCAGGCCCGCGCTCGCAATCTGCGCGGTGCGCGGGTCGAGGAACCACCGTTTCCCGAACGGGCCGCGCCGGGCGGGCCACCAGGGGCCGGCGACACGCTGCGCACGCTCGACGCGGCGCCGGCCTTCTCGCTCGGCGAGCGGGTGCGCGCCAGGAACATGTCGCCTCCCGGACACACCAGGTTGCCGTGTTATGTCCGCGGGCGTACGGGAGTCGTCGCGGCGCGGGAGCCGGCATTCGTGTTCCCCGACACGAACGCCCACTTCCAAGGTGAACATCCGCAGTTCGTGTACACCGTGCAATTCGATTCGCATGAGCTGTGGGGCGATGGCGCCGAAGTGTTCACGGTGACCATCGAACTGTTCGAGAGCTATTTGGAGAAAGCAGGATGACCGCAAGCGGATCCGCGGAACGCCTACCCGCGTCCCTACGCACTGAAGCGCTCGAGCAACTGCTCACCGAACGAGGTCTCATCGACCCGAAGATGCTGGATGCGATCATCACGATGTACGAGACCGACATAGGTCCGTTGAACGGTGCCAAGGTAGTCGCGAAGGCGTGGACGGACCCTCAGTATCGGCAGTGGCTGCTTGACGACGGCACCTCTGCCATCAGGCAACTCGGCTTTCTTGGGCCGCAGACCGAGTACGTCGTCGTCGTCGAGAACACTCCGACCACCCACCACGTCGTGGTCTGCACGATGTGTTCGTGCTACCCGTGGCAGCTGCTCGGGTTGCCGCCGAGCTGGTACAAGGACCCCGCCTACCGCGCGCGCATCGTGAAGGAGCCACGCACGGTGCTGGCCGAGATGGGCCTCGAGCTCAGCGACGATGTGCAGATCACCGTCCACGACTCCAGCAGCGAGGTGCGCTGGTTCGTTCTGCCCGAGCGCCCCGCGGACACCGAGGGATTATCGGAAGAAGAACTCGTCGCGGTCGTTACGCGCGACGCGATGGTCGGGGTGGCCCGAATCGAGGGATCGTGATTGCCCTTCCTGTCGACTCCGATGATGCGGTAGCGCCGCCACGCTCCAACGGAGAGTTGGTGTTCACCGAACCGTGGCAGAGCCGGGCCTTCGCCATGGTTGTCGCCCTGTACGACGCCGGCGTCTTCACGTGGCCGCAGTTTCGAGCGGCGCTGATCTCCCGGATCGCACGGTGGGAAGCTGCGCCTGACGCAGGCGCCGACTGGGACTACTACCAGCACTGGCTCGGCGCGCTGGAAGACGTGCTCGGCGGCTGCGGCGCGGTGAAGAGCCATGAGGTGAGCGAGCGAGCAATCGGGCTGGCCCAGCGTCCCGCCGGGCACGACCACGGCGTCGCGGAACACCCACCCGTCACGCTTACGTCACGTTCGCGCAGAGGTTAACCGCTGCCTGTTCCCGTCAGCAGTCGTAGCGTGGAGTAGTGACCCCATCTAATGATCTGCCCCGGACCGTCGGTGAGCTGCGTGCCTCCGGCCATCGCGAGCGGGGCGTCAAGGACGAGATCCGCGAGAACCTGCTGGCCGCGCTGGCCGAGGGGCGCGACGCGTGGCCCGGAATCCTCGGCTTCGAGGACACCGTGCTTCCGCAGCTGGAGCGGGCTTTGATCGCAGGCCACGACATCGTGCTGCTCGGCGAACGCGGTCAGGGCAAGACGCGGCTGCTGCGCGCGCTGTCCGGCCTGCTCGACGAGTGGACGCCGGTGATCGCAGGCTCGGAGCTGAGTGAGCACCCGTACACGCCGATCACGCCGGAGTCGATCCGGCGGGCGGGCGAGTCGGGCGACGACCTGCCCATCGAATGGCGGCATCGCAGCGAGCGCTACTTCGAGAAGCTGGCCACCCCTGACACCAGCGTGGCCGACCTGGTCGGCGACATCGACCCGATCAAGGTCGCGGAGGGCCGCAGCCTCGGCGACCCGGAGACCATCGCCTACGGCCTCATCCCGCGGGCGCACCGCGGCATCGTCGCGATCAACGAGCTGCCCGACCTCGCCGAGCGCATCCAGGTGTCGATGCTCAACGTGATGGAGGAGCGCGACATCCAGGTGCGCGGCTACACGCTGCGGCTGCCGCTCGACGTGGTCGTCGTCGCGAGCGCGAACCCGGAGGACTACACCAACCGCGGGCGCATCATCACCCCGCTGAAGGACCGGTTCGGCGCCGAGATCCGCACGCACTACCCGATGGAGCTGGCCGCCGAGGTCGGCGTCATCACCCAGGAGGCGCATCTGGCCGCGGAGGTGCCGGAGTACCTGCTGCATATCCTCGCCCGCTTCGCGCGGCTGCTGCGCGAGTCGACCTCGATCGACCAGCGCTCGGGGGTGTCGGCGCGGTTCGCGATCGCCGCCGCCGAGACGGTCGCGGCGGCGGCGCGGCACCGGTCTGCGGTTCTCGGCGAACAGGATCCGGTGGCGCGCGTGGTCGATCTCGGCACGGTGATCGACGTGCTGCGCGGCAAGCTCGAGTTCGAGTCCGGCGAGGAGGGCCGAGAGCAGGCGGTGCTCGAGCATCTGCTGCGGCGCGCGACGGCGGACACCGCGCAGCGGCTGCTCGGCGGCATCGACGTCGGGCCGCTGGTGGTCGCGATCGAGGGCGGCACGGCGGTGACGACCGGCGAGCGGGTGTCGGCGCGCGACGTGCTGGCGGCGGTGCCGGAGGTGCCCGCGATCGCCAAGGTGCAGGAGCGACTGAAAGCGACTTCGGACGGACAGCGTGCCGCCGCGGTCGAATTGGCGCTCGAGGCTTTGTATCTCGCGAAGCGGATCGACAAGGTGTCCGGAGAAGGCGAAACCGTCTATGGCTAGAGGCGTGCATCGGGGGCGCTCGTCCCGTTACTCCGGCTACACCGGCGGCCCTGACCCGCTGGCGCCGCCGGTCGATCTGCGCGAAGCGCTCGAGGCGATCGGGCAGGACGTGATGGAGGGTTCGTCGCCGCGTCGGGCGATGCAGGAGCTGCTGCGGCGCGGCACTCAGAACATGCGCGGCGCCGACAAGCTGGCCGCCGAGGCCAACCGCCGTCGCCGGGAACTGATGCAGCGCAACAACCTTGACGGCACCCTGCAGGAGATCAAGAAGCTGCTCGACGAGGCGGTGCTTGCCGAGCGCAAGGAGTTGGCGCGCGCTTTGGACGATGATGCGCGCTTCAACGAGATGCGGATCGAGTCGCTGCCGCCGTCGCCTGCCAAGGCCGTGCAGGAGCTCGCCGACTACGAGTGGCGCAGCGAGGAAGCGCGCGAGAAGTACGAGCAGATCAAGGATCTGATGGGCCGCGAGATGCTCGACCAGCGGTTCGCCGGGATGAAGCAGGCGTTGGAGAACGCCACCGACGAGGATCGTCAGCGCGTCAACGACATGCTCGACGATCTGAATGACTTGCTGGACAAGCACTCCCGCGGTGAGGACACCCAGAAGGACTTCGACGACTTCATGAAGAAGCACGGCGAGTTCTTCCCTGAGAACCCGCAGAATGTGGACGAGCTGCTGGACTCGCTTGCCCAGCGCGCGGCGGCCGCGCAGCGGTTCCGCAACAGCCTGTCCGCCGACCAGCGCGCAGAGCTGGATGCGTTGGCGCAGCAGGCATTCGGCTCGCCGTCGCTGATGAATGCGCTCAACCGGCTCGACGGACATCTGCAGGCGGCCAGGCCTGGCGAGGACTGGACCGGTTCGTCGCGCTTCTCCGGCGACAACCCGCTCGGCATGGGCGAGGGCGCGCAGGCGATGTCGGACATCGCCGAACTCGAGGAGCTCGCGGAGTCGCTGTCGCAGAGCTATGCGGGCGCGACGATGGACGACGTCGATCTAGAGGCGCTGGCCCGTCAGCTCGGCCCGGAGGCCGCCGTCGACGCGCAGACACTGTCCGAGCTGGAGAAGGCCCTGGTAAACCAGGGCTTCCTGGACCGAGGGTCCGACGGGCAGTGGCGGCTGTCGCCGAAGGCGATGCGCCAGCTCGGGCAGACCGCGCTTCGCGATGTGGCGCAGCAGCTTTCAGGGCGGCACGGCGAGCGCGAGACGCGGCGGGCAGGGGCGGCAGGCGAGTTGACGGGTGCGACGCGGCCGTGGCAGTTCGGTGACACAGAGCCGTGGAACGTCACCCGCACGCTGACGAATGCCGTTCTACGGCAAGCGGGTGCGGGTACGGCGGAGCCGCCTCTGCGAATCACCGTCGATGATGTCGAGGTGTCGGAGACCGAGACCCGCGCGCAGGCCGCGGTCGCCCTGCTGGTGGATACGTCGTTCTCGATGGTGATGGAGAACCGCTGGCTGCCGATGAAGCGCACGGCGCTGGCGCTGAGCCATCTGGTCAGCACCCGGTTCCGCTCGGATGCGTTGCAGATCATCGCCTTCGGTCGTTATGCGCGGACGGTGAGTCCCGCCGAACTGACCGGCCTGGAGGGCGTTTACGAGCAGGGGACCAACCTGCACCACGCGCTCGCGCTTGCCGGGCGGCACCTGCGTCGGCATCCCAATGCGCAACCTGTCGTGCTGGTCGTCACCGACGGTGAGCCGACCGCACACCTGGAGAGATATGGAGACGGCCCCGGGCCTGATTCGGCGGCTCAGCCGTCGGGTGTGTTCTTCGACTATCCGCCGCATCCGCGGACGATCGCCCACACCGTGAAGGGCTTCGACGACATGGCCCGGCTCGGCGCGCAGGTGACGATCTTCCGTCTCGGCAACGATCCCGGCCTGGCCAGGTTCATCGACCAGGTCGCGCGGCGGGTCGAGGGGCGCGTCGTGGTGCCCGACTTGGACGGCCTTGGCGCCGCGGTCGTCGGCGACTATCTGCGGTCGCGGCGACGCCGTTAGTCCGTGCCGTCGTCTTCGTATAGCTCGGCGAGTAGCTCCTCTGGTTGGTGTGCCCTCATGGCCACAAACCCCCGTGAGATTGGAATGACGTAATCCGCCGGTAAGGGGGCGAAGGTCTCTACTGCGGGGCGATGCCCGAAGCGCACGGTGGAGGCAACGGCAGAGGGCCGGAAAAGGAGTGCCAAATGGCTACTGAAGTGAAGACTGCGTACTGCAAGGTCTGCGGTCACGCGAAAGAGCACCACGACCTGGATGTGCATCTCGACCCGAAAAAGGGCCACGCCGAGACTCGCAAAGCGGGCGAAGATGGCCACGGCGCGTGCCGCGACATGTCCTACGGCGACCATCACTGCATCTGTGTGGAGTACAAGGACTGGACCTGACCGGACTATCTTCGGTCGCGGCGACGCCGTCAGTCCTTCTCGTCGTCTTCGTAGAGTTCGGCGAGTAGTTCATCTGGGTGGTGAGCGAGGTTGATTTCGGGTGGGCCGGTGCCGTCGGTCCAGGCGAGTCGGCCGGTGTCGGTGACCTTGGTCTGTAGAAGGCCCTTGGTGAGCAGGGTGTGGTCGGGGCCGCAGCCGAAGAACAGGCAGTCGGCGTCGGTACGGCCGCCCGCGGCCCAGGGTGGGTCGTGGTGGACTTCGCAGTGATAGCCGGGCTCGGTGCAGTCCGGCCGGGTACAGCCGCGGTCGCGGGCATAGCAGATGATGCGTTGGTCTGCGGTGGCGACGCGTTTGGTGCGACCGAGATACAGCGGCCGGTTGGTGTGGTCCTCGAACACCGCCAAATAGTGAATTGAGTTGGCGGCCATCCGGATCAGGTCGCGCATCGGAAGGGCACTCCCGCCGCCGGTGCGCGCCGGCGGCGGCATCGCGATCGCGGGGTTGTTGACTGCGTGGGCGGCCTGATCCAGCTCGCTGAGTGTTGTTGACACGATGACGGTGACCGGCAGCCCGCGATGCTGGCCGTAGACACCGGAAGCGATACCCGCTCTCATGCCGAGTTTGAATGCGTCATGGAGGCGTTGGGCGGCGGTGCGCGGGTCGGGTGTGACCTCGTAATGCCCGCCGGCTTGGGGCTCAGTGGACTCGGACTCTGGATCGTCGGGCTCGGACTCAGGCTCGGCCTTGGTCTCTGGCTGGGAGTGGTCGTCGGACTGAGACTTCGGGTTGGACCCTGAGTCGGTGCCATTGTGAGGCTGGTGGCGGCCGGGTCGGACCGCGGCATTGGCGGCTTCGAGGTAGCCGCGAGTTTCGGGGTCGATCCAGCCGTAGATGCGGCTCATGCCGTCGGGACCTTGGGGTCCGAGCGAGATTCCGCGGCGGCGGGCGCGGTCGGTGTCGTCGAAGTCGCCGTCGGGGTTGAGGTGTTCGGCGATTCCCTTGCCGATGCCCTTGACGAACGCGGCGTCTTGGTCTTTGGCGTGGCGCACCAGGATCTTTTCGCAGACGTCCTTCTTGTGGCGCACGGCCGACGGCAACAGATCGACTCCGTCGCAGACCGCTTTGATGTGGTCGTCGCTGACGTCGCCGTCCTCGACGGCGGCGGCCAGCCGGGGCAGCTCGGGTGGCAACTGCGGACCGGTCAGCGTGCGGCGCGGCCGGATCCGGGCGGCGACGGCCACGCGGCGTTTGATCTCGGCCGAGGTGAGGCGTAGCCGCTGCCACAACAGCTTGGAGATGACGGTGCCTGCGGGCAGGTTCGGGTCGTCGGGGCCGTCGGGAGGTTCGATGAGTTCGCCGAAGAACCGGTACATCTGCCCGCGGTTGACGCGGTGCTGGCGTTCGAGCCGTTCAGCGACGTCGACGCGGAACGCATTGCCCACCGAGTCCGAGCACGCGGCACGCAGCCGGGCGTAACCCGCGTCGACCGCATCCAGTGCGGCGCGGATCTCGTCCCGCTGCGTATCCATGCCACCACGTTATTCGAACAAATGTGCGAGTCGCCACCTCCAGGCCGCCGCCTGTGGATGAAAACGCAACTGTGGATAATTAGGCGAATCTTGTTGACAGGGAACGCTTTAAGCACCTCGCTTAGGGGCGGCGGAATTCCATTGCAGTGGTATGCAAGCCTCCCGCGCAGATTTTTGACGTATGCGCTACGTTTCCCTGGACGAGCTGCTTGAGGGAGCGGCCGCATTCTGAAGGGGAGCCTGAATGGCGAAGCATCGGCGCATGTCCGAACGGTCTAGGCGCACGCGAACGGTAATCGGCGGGTTCGCCGCTGGGCGGCGCGCTCGCGGCCTTTGCGCCGGCCGGTATGGCGGCAGCTGCCGACAACCCCGCTGACGGCACATTGAAGGATCCGGACTCGCCGGCGTACTCCGTCGGGCGGGACAACCTCCACAACCCCGCGCCCGGACTGCGCGCCGCGCAAACCTTCGGCGATCAGGTCTTCAACAACAGCACGCCGATTAACACCGCTCTCAATGGCTCACCCATCGGCCAGGGATATCACGACGCGTTCGGCACTCGCGGCGAGTTCGTCGCTGTCGACAAGGACGGTGACGGGGTCAAAGAGTCCCAGCAGTACAAGGTCGGGACTGGAACAGAAGGCGCATTCAAGGGTGTCCTCAACACCGCGCCGGCCGACCAATTGGGCAACGTGCTGCCCGTCCGCGAATGCAACATCAAGAGAGATACTGCGACGGGTGCGCCGGTGTTCGCCATCCGGCAGTGCGACTAGGAATCAGCGCGTCGCGCAGGGCTGGCGCTAGCCGGTCCTGCGCTTCTTGCGCTTGACGGCGACCTTGCCCCACAGCGAGAAGCCACGGACCGTCACGCGCGGCGCGCCGGGCAGGCCTTGTTCTGTTTCGAGATGGTCGAACGTGCCCATCACGCCGTGACCACGCAGGTCGACGTTGACCTCCGGCGGAACCAGGATCGTCTGCGCTCCCATGATCGAGTAGGTGCGGATCTCGACCTCGGGTGAGGTGAAGTCGGCGTAGCGCAGGTCAACCACGCCGCCGCCCCAGAGCGTGAAGGTCGTCAGCTTCCTCGGCACGTTCCACCGGCCGCGTCGCTCGAATCCGCTCATGATCGCGAGCAGCAGGGTCGACGGAGCAGGGTGGCACGGGCCGCCCCTGCGGGTGGTGCTGATCGTGCCGGGTAGATCGGCGCTCAGGCGTTCCAGTTCGTCGTATGTCTTGGCCCCGTACGCCCTGGTTAGCCGCTCCTCGTATTGGGTCATCGGCAGGCGACCTGCGGCCGCGGCGTCGGCGAGGAGCTGCGCTACCTGCATGCGATCGGTGTCCGCTGCGGGCTCCGACCGGTTTCGCGACGCTGGAGTGCTCATCAGTGTCGAGCCTACGTTGAAGGCATAAGGAAGCACAGGCAGATCATGTAGTTCGCGCCAGGTACTGCGCGAAGCCGATCGTCCCGACGGGGTTTGCCGGCACGAGATTCGCGCCAGCCTTCAGACCTGCGACGATGCCACCGGGCACTGGCAGGGCAAGCACTCGTCGGCGGCTGTCGCGGGCGGTCAGATATATGCGTGCGAGTTCGTCGTGGCCGAGGACTGCCGGTCCGCCGATGTCGTCGACGCGACCCGCGGGCCCTTTGTCGATGAGGGACACCAATTGGGTCGCGACATCGCGGGTATCAATGGGCTGGAAGCGCACACCCTTGACCGCGAACAGCGCGGGCGAGAAGCGCTGGACCGAGAACGTCGTCTCGATCAGATCGTGGAACTGGGTGACGCGGATGATCGTGTGGCCGAGCCCGGATGCGGTCAGTGCTTCTTCGACGCGAAGTTTGGCCGTGTAGTACGGCATCGGGATGCGGTCGATCCCGACGATCGACACATAGATGATGTTGGCCGTTCCCGCGCGGCGGGCGGCGGAGATGAGGTTGTCGGCGGAGACGACGTCCTTGCCGCGGGTGCCCTGGGTGGCGCAGTGGATGACGGTGTCGATGCCGTCGAGCGCGGCGTCGATGCCCTCGCCGCTGAGCAGGTCGCCCTGCGCCCAATGGACGCCGGTGTAGCCGACATGAGATTTGCGGCTCAGCGCGCGGACGTTGTGGCCGGCCTCGGTGGCTTCGCCGACCACCCGGTGCCCGAGTGTGCCGGTCGCGCCGGTGATGAGAACGTCACGAGCCATCGGTGAGCGAGCCTACGCGCAGACAAAAGAAAACGGGCACCTGCGCTATGCAGGTGCCCGTTGACTTAGAGAGATTAGGGAGTCGGACTGAATCCTGAGACGAGATGGGTCCGGAGAGGAAACCGCCGGCGCCCGCGATGCTGCTCGCGAAAGTCCGCGAGGCTGTCCGAGAACGTCTTGGGCTGGTCCGTCGGCCCAGCTCGGGTGTCGTCGTTCCCGTTGAGGAACGTGTCCGCGGCGACGAACGGGTCGATGCTGTTCGCGAAAGCGGCGAGGTCTGGCGTTACCAGGCAGCTGGCACGCTCCAGCGGCGGGGTCGGGACCTGATCGCAGGCGGCCGATGCGGTGCCCGTGCCACCGATGAAGCTGGCGATGCCGAGCCCGGCGCCGAGGGCGCCAACGGCCGCGATGGACTTGATCTTCATTCTCGCTCCTTGGTTCGAAGTTTTGATCGGTCCGCCGTTGCTCGCCGTTCAGTTAACCCAATATAGCCCATAGGTCGGCCTATTGCACAAGTGCTTTCTTATTATCCCTGACGTCAAAGGTTTCCGACCAGCCAGAAGCCTTCTGAAACGATCCAGCAAACATTATTTGCTACGGCTTCCTGCCGTGGAATTGGTACCAAAACCGCTGGTGAAGCCCTACTTCGCGGGTGTGGTGACAAAGGACCCTAGCGGTCGTCGCCAACAGGTCGATCCGGACCCCTCTGTTGCTACCGGACGGGCGTGTCGGTGACACGCGTAGGTCACTACGCCAGTTTTCTCAGGGGCTCGCGCAGCTATCCTGGCAAACTTTGTTTGCTCTCGGTGGCCGCAAAACGGCCAGGAGCGCGCCCTACGACAGCCAGTTCGGCGGGCGCTTCTGCAGGAAGGAGAGCATGCCCTCGCGGGCCTCGTCGGACACGAATAATTCCGCAGACTGCCTGGTCAGGGCCTCGGCACGGTCGTCGAATGCATTCAAAATCGGAGCGGTCGTCAGCGCTTTTGACGCCGCGAGGCCCTGCGGAGAGCCCTTCACGATCTCCGCGGTCAGCCCAGCCACGGCGACGTTGACGTCGTCGGCCGCGATCGTCACCAGTCCCATCTCAGCGGCCTCGTCTGCCCCGAATTTCTCACCCGTCACGAAATACCGGCCCGCGGCGCGTGCGGACATCTTCGGCAGCAGCGTCAGCGAGATGATCGACGGCGCCACCCCGATCCTCGCCTCGGTCAGCGCGAAGGTGCTTTTGCGCCCCGCCACGACGATGTCGCACGCCCCGACGAGCCCCAGCCCGCCTGCCCGGACATGCCCGTCGATCGCGCCGATCACCGGCTTCGGCATCTCGAGGATCGACCGCAAGACGGACGTCAGCTGGCGCGCATTATTGGCGACCGTCTCGGCCGCGTCGCCGCCGCTGGCCTCCGACAGGTCGGCCCCCGCGCAGAACGTTCCGCCGGTGTGGCCAAGCACCACGGCCCGCACCGCGGAGTCATCGGACGCGTCGCACAGCCCCTGGCGCAGCTGGCTGACCAACGCCTTGGACAGCGCGTTGCGGTTGTCCGGCGAGTCCAGCGTGAGCCGCGCGACCGGACCTTCGACGGAGTAGTGGACGACAGTTTTCATCAATAGGAGCGTGGCAGACCCAACGACGTCTGCGCCACGAAGTTGAGAACCATCTCACGGCTGACCGGAGCGATGCGGGCCAACTTCGACGCCGTCACCGCCGCGGCGATGCCGTACTCCTTGGTCAGCCCATTGCCGCCGAGCGACTGCACCGCCTGGTCGACCGCGCGCACCGATGCCTCGCCCGCGGCGTACTTGGCCATGTTCGCGGCCTCGGCCGCGCCGACGTCGTCGCCGCTGTCGTAGAGCGTCGCGGCCTTCTGCATCATCAGCTTGGCGAGCTCGACCTCGATGTGGTTCTGCGCCAACGGATGCGACAGCCCCTGGTGCGCGCCGATCGGCGTCTTCCACACTTGGCGGGTCTTGACGTAGTCGACGGCCTTGTCGATCGCGAACCGGCCCATGCCCACCGCGCTGGCCGCGCCCATGATCCGCTCGGGGTTCAGCCCCGCGAACAGCTGTGCGATCGCGGCGTCCTCGGACCCGACCAGAGCGTCCGACGGCAGCCGCACGTCGTCGAGGAAGACCTGGAACTGGTTCTCCGGGCTGACGATCTCCATGTCGATCTTGGTCCAGGTGAACCCCGGAGTGTCGGTCGGCACGATGAACAGCGCGGGCCGCAGGTTACCGGTCTTGGCCTCCTCGGTGCGGCCCACAACGAGCACCGCCTGCGCCTGGTCGACGCCGGAGATGTACACCTTCTGGCCCTTGAGGATCCAGTCGCTGCCGTCGCGGCGCGCGGTGGTGGTGATGCGGTGCGAGTTCGAGCCCGCGTCGGGCTCGGTGATCGCGAACGCCATCGTGATCGAGCCGTCGGCGATCCCTGGCAGCCACCGCTTCTTCTGGTCGTCGGTGCCGAACTTGGCAATGATCGTGCCGTTGATGGCGGGGGAGACCACCATCAACAGCAGCGGGCAGCCGCCTGCCGACATCTCCTCCATCACGATGGCCAGCTCGTACATGCCCGCGCCGCCGCCGCCGTACTCCTCGGGCAGGTTGACGCCGATGAAGCCGAGTTTGCCTGCCTCGGCCCACAATTCGTCGGTGTGCTGGTCCGAGCGCGCCTTCTCCAGGTAGTAGTCCTGGCCGTAGTTGGCGGACATCGCGGCGACCGCCTTGCGCAGCGCCTGACGCTCTTCGCTCTCGATGAAGCCGTTGTCGGTCTGCGTCATTTGGGCGTCTCCTTGGGCTGATCGTCCACACGGGCGAGTACGGCGCCGACCTCGACCTGTTGGCCCGGTTCGACGTTGAGTTCCACGAGCACTCCGTCGCCCGGCGCGACCACGGTGTGCTCCATCTTCATGGCTTCCAGCCAGATCAGCGGCTGGCCCGCGGTGACGGTGTCGCCCACCGCGGCACCGACGCGAAGCACCGAGCCCGGCATGGGTGCCAGCAGCGAGCCGTGCGCGAGCGCAGCCGTCGGGTCGGGGAACCGTGGCTGCACGACGAGTTGCACCGGCCCGAGCGTCGAGTCGACAAACACGTCGTCGCCGTACCGCGCGACGTCGAACGGCCGGTCGACGCCGTCTACGGCCAGCACCACCTGAGACGCCGACACCGACACCAGGCTCACCGCGTCGAAGTCGGCCACTTCCACACCGGTACGTGTGAAGCGGTAGCGGACCTCGTGCGTCTCGTCCGCAGCGTCGCCGTAGCGCTTGAGCTGAAAGCCCGACGCCACGTTGCGCCATCCGCTCGGCGCGGCGGCGAATACCGTTGCCGCCTGGCGATTCTCGGCCGCATCCGCCAGCGCGGCGGCCAGCGCCGACAAACCGACGGCGCGGTCGTCGGCCAAGGGTGCGGCCAGTTCGGCAAGGCCGTGGGTGTCGAAGAACGCGGTGTCGGTTGCGCCGTCGAGGAACGCCGGGTGGCGCAACACGTTGACGAGGAGGTCGCGGTTGGTGCGCACACCGTGCATGCGGGTGCGGGCAAGCGCGTCGGCCAGCAGCCCGGCGGCCTGACGACGCGTCGGCGCGACGGAGATGATCTTGGCCAGCATCGGGTCGTAGAACACCGACACCTCGGTGCCGTCCTCAATACCGGAGTCGACTCTTACTCCGAGACCGTCGAGTGCGCCGAATTGTGTTGTCGTGTTGGGTACTTCGAAGCGGTGCACCGAGCCGGCCTGCGGTTGCCAGCCCTTGGCCGGGTCCTCGGCGTACAGCCGGGCCTCGATGGAGTAGCCGCGCGACGGCGGGGGCTCCGGATCGAGGCGGCCGCCGTCCGCGACGAACAGCTGCAGCCCGACGAGGTCCAGGCCGGTGGTGGCCTCGGTGACCGGGTGCTCGACCTGCAGGCGGGTGTTCATCTCGAGGAAGAAGAAGTCGCCGTCATCGTCGGCCATGAACTCGACCGTGCCCGCGCCGGCGTAACCGATGGCGCTCGCCGCCAGCCGTGCCGCGTCGAACAGCTTGTCCCGCATGCCCGGAGTGCGTTCGACGAGCGGCGACGGCGCCTCCTCGATGATCTTCTGGTGGCGCCGCTGGATCGAGCATTCGCGTTCGCCGACGGCCCACACGGTGCCGTGCTCGTCGGCGAGCACCTGGACCTCGACGTGATGGCCGGTGGCGAGGTAGCGCTCGCAGAACACCGTCGGGTCGCCGAACGCCGACTGCGCCTCGCGGCGCGCGGCCTCCACTTGTGCTGGCAGCTCGGACAGTTCGCGGACCACCCGCATGCCGCGTCCGCCGCCGCCCGCCGACGCCTTGATCAATACCGGCAATTGGTCGGCGTTGACGGTCTCGGGGTCGAGCTCGTCGAGCACCGGCACGCCCGCGGCCGCCATCATCTTCTTGGCCTCGATCTTCGAGCCCATCGCCGCCACCGCGGCAACCGGCGGCCCGACCCACGTCAGTCCCGCGTCCAGCACCGCGGCGGCGAAATCGGCGTTCTCGGAGAGGAATCCGTAGCCAGGATGGACGGCGTCGGCGCCGGACGCCCGTGCCGCCGCGATCAACTGCGCGGCGTCCAGGTAGCCGTTGCGGCCCTCCAGCCGTACCCGCGCGTCGGCCTCCGCGACGTGCGGCGACCCGACGTCCGGGTCGGTGTAGACAGCGACGGTGCCGATGCCGAGACGACGGCAGGTGGCGAACACCCGACGGGCGATCTCCCCGCGATTGGCGACCAGAACCCTTGTGACCATCGTGCTCACATCCTGAAGACGCCGAAGTTCGACGTCCCCTTGATCGGGCCATTGGCGATGGCGGACAGGCACATTCCCAACACCGTGCGGGTGTCGCGCGGGTCGATGACGCCGTCGTCGTACAGCATCCCGGACAGCACCATCGGCAGTGACTCCGCCTCGATCTGCGCCTTCGACGGCGGCCCGCATCGCGGCGTCGGCGTCCTCGTCGACCTGCTGGCCGCGCGCCTCGGTGGCCGCCCGGCTGACGATCGACAGCACGCCCGCCAGCTGTGTGCCGCCCATCACCGCGGACTTCGCGCTCGGCCATGCGAACAGGAAGCGTGGGTCGTAGGCGCGCCCGCACATGCCGTAGTGGCCCGCGCCGTACGACGCGCCGATCAGCAGCGAGAGGTGCGGGACGGTGGAGTTGGACACGGCGTTGATCATCATCGAGCCGTGCTTGATCATCCCGCCTTCCTCGTACTGCTTGCCGACCATGTAGCCGGTCGTGTTGTGCAGGAACAACAGTGGCGTGTCGGACCGGTTGGCCAGCTGGATGAACTGGGTGGCCTTCTGCGACTCCTCGCTGAACAGCACGCCGCGGTGGTTGGCGAGGATGCCGATCGGATAGCCGTACAGGTTGGCCCAGCCAGTCACCAGTGACGAGCCGTAGAGCGGTTTGAACTCGTCGAACTCCGAGCCGTCGACGATGCGGGCGATCACGTCGCGCGGGTCGAACGGGATGCGCAGATCAGACGGCACGATGCCGATCAGCTCCTCGGCGTCGAAGTGCGGCTCGACGACGGGTCTGGGCTCGGGACCTTGCTTGCGCCAGTTCAATCGCGCGACGATGCGGCGGCCGATCCGGATGGCATCGAGTTCGTCGACCGCGAAATAGTCCGCCAGACCCGATGTGCGGGCGTGCATTTCGGCGCCACCAAGCGACTCGTCGTCGGACTCCTCGCCGGTGGCCATCTTCACCAGCGGTGGCCCGGCCAGGAAAACCTTCGAGCGCTCCTTGATCATCACGACGTGATCGGACATGCCGGGGATGTAGGCGCCGCCCGCGGTGGAGTTGCCGAACACCAGCGCGATGGTCGGGATGCCAGCCGCCGAAAGGCGGGTCAGGTCGCGGAACATCTGTCCGCCGGGAACGAAGATCTGCTTCTGGGTCGGCAGATCGGCGCCGCCTGACTCGACCAAAGAGATCACCGGCAGCCGGTTCTCCATCGCAATCTGGTTGGCCCGCAGCACCTTCTTCAAGGTCCACGGGTTGCTGGTGCCGCCCTTGACCGTCGGGTCGTTCGCGACCAGCATGCACTCCACGCCCTCGACGGCACCGATGCCCACCACGACGCTTGCGCCGATCTGGAACTCGGTGCCATACGCGGCAAGCGGGCTCAGCTCGAGGAACGGCGAGTCGGGGTCGATCAGCGTCTCGATGCGTTCGCGCGCGGTCATCTTGTCGCGGTCGTGATGGCGCTTGACGTACTTCTCGCCGCCACCGGCGAGTGCCTTGGCGTGCTCGGCGTCGAGTTCGGCGAGCTTGGCCGTCATCACCTCGGCCGCGTCGGCGTAGGCAGGCGAGCGCGGATCCAGCGTCGACGCCAACATCGTCATGACTGATACCCCAGCGTCTTGGCGGCCAGCGAGGTGAGGATTTCTGTTGTGCCGCCGCCGATACCGAGGATCCGCATGTCGCGATACTGGCGTTCGACTTCCGACTCGGCCATGTATCCCATTCCGCCGAAGAGTTGCACCGCCTGGTTGGCAACCCACTCGCCCGCCTCGACGGCCGTGTTCTTCGCGAAGCAGACCTCGGTGATCAGGTTGGTCTCGACCCGCGAGCTGTGCCGCTCAACGAGGCTGCGGGTGTAGACGCGTGCGACGTCGACGCGCCGGGCCATCTCGGCGAGTGTGTTCTGCACGGATTGCCGTGAGATCAGCGGCTTTCCGAACGTCTCGCGGTTGCGGCACCATTCGACCGTCAGATCCAGGCAGCGCTGTGCGCTCGCGTATGCCTGTGCCGCAAGGCCGACGCGCTCGGAGACGAAGGCGCCTGCGATCTGAAGGAAGCCGGTGTTCTCCTCGCCGATCAGGTTCGCTGCGGGCACCCGGACGTCGGTGTAGGACAGCTCGGCGGTGTCCGACGAGCGCCAGCCCATCTTGTCGAGTTTGCGGCTGACCTCGAAGCCGGGTGTGCCCTTGTCGACGACGATCAGCGAAACACCCGCCGCGCCAGGGCCACCCGTTCGCGCGGCGGTGACGACGTAGTCGGCGCGCACGCCAGACGTGATGTAGGTCTTCGCCCCGTTGATGATGTAGTCGTCGCCGTCGCGGGTGGCCTTGGTGGTGAGGTGCCCGACGTCGGAGCCGCCGCCGGGCTCGGTGATCGCCAGCGAGCCGATCTTCTCGCCGCGCAGCGTCGGCCGCACGTAGGTGTCGATCAGCCGCTGGTCACCGGAGGCGATCATGTGCGGCACCGAGATGCCGCAGGTGAACAGCGACGCGAACACGCCGCCGGGCGCCCCGGCGTAGTGCATCTCCTCGCAGATGACGACCGCGTCGGCGCCGTCACCGCCGCCACCACCGACGGCCTCGGGCAGGCCGGCGCCCAGCAGGCCCGCCTCGCCCGCCTTGAGGTGCAATTCGCGCGGCAACATGCCGGACCGCTCCCACTCGTCGACGTTCGGCAACACCTCGCGTTCGGCGAAGGCGCGCACGGTCTTCCGAAGCTGTTCCCGTTCGGGTGTCTGCCAGATATTCATGCTCATTCTTCTCTTCGACTCTCGCTCGCTCCGGTCCTCGCTCGTGCCTCGCTGCGATCCTCACTCGCGTTCGTCTTCAGGAGGCTCTCCGGTATGTCGATGTGTCGGCTGCGAAGCCACTCGCCGAGGCCCTTGGCCTGCGGGTCGAAGCGCGCTTGATAGGCCACGCCCTCGCCGAGGATGCCCTCGATGACGAAGTTCACCGCCCGCAGGTTGGGCAGCAGATGACGGGTGACCTTCAAATCGGCGGTCTCCGGCAGCATTTCGCGGAGCTTCTCGACGGTGAGCGCGTGGGCGAGCCACCGCCACTGGTTGGTGGTGCGCACCCACACGCCGACGTTGGCATTGCCGCCCTTGTCGCCGCTCCTGGCACCGGCGATGCGGCCGAGCGGCAGCCGCTGGGTGTCCTCGAACGGCAGGGGCTCCGGCAGCGCGAACGGTGCGACGGGCTCGAGCACCTTGGTCTCGGTCGCGGCGGGAATGGGGGTGCGGGTGCCGTCGGCGTGCACGGCGACCTGCGACACTTCTGTCGCGTCGACGTAGCCGGGGGTGAAAACGCCGTAGACCTGACCGTCGCCAGGCGGCGCAGTCGTGGTGAATCCCGGATAGCTGGCGAGCGCCAATTCGACTGCCGCCGAGGAGAACTGGCGCCCGACGTTGGCGGGGTCCGGGTCGCGCACCACGCAGTGCAGCAGCGCGCTCGCGGCCTCTTCGGTATCGGCGTCGTCGTGGTCGGTGCGCGCCAGCCTCCACTCCAGCTCGGCAGGCTTGACGGCAAGGCCGGATTCCAGTTGCCGCCGCACCAGGTCGGCCTTGGCGTCGATGTCGAGCCCGGTCAGCACGAACGTCATCGCATTGCGGAAGCCGCCGATGCTGTTGAGCGACACCTTGAGCGTCGGCGGTGGCGGTTCGCCGCGAACCCCGTCGATGCGCACCCGGTCGGCGCCGTCGGGCGACAGCTCGAGGCTGTCCATTCGCAGCGTCACATCGGGATTCGCGTAGCGCCCGCCGGTGATCTCGTAAAGCAGTTGGGCGGTGACGGTTTCGACGCTGACCATGCCGCCGGTGCCTGCGTGCTTGGTGATCACCGACGCACCGTTATCGTAGATTTCGGCCAGCGGGAATCCCGCGTACGTCAGGTCGGGGATCTCGGTGAAGAACGCAAAGTTGCCGCCGGTTGCCTGCACCCCGCATTCGATGACATGGCCCGCGGCCACCGCACCGGCAAGCCGGTGGTAATCGTCTCTGGCCCAGCCGAAGTGGGCGGCGGCCGGGCCGACGATCACCGACGCATCGGTCACCCGGCCGGTGACGACGACGTCGGCGCCGCTGTTGAGGCAGTCGACGATGCCCCACGCGCCGAGGTAGGCGTTGGCGGCCAACGGGGTGCCGAAACCCAGCTCGCCTGCGCGCGCAACCAGGTCGTCGCCTTCGACGTGGGCGACCTTGGCGTCGAGGCCAAGCCGCTCGGCCAGCGCCCGCACGGCGGTGGCCAGGCCCGCCGGGTTCAGCCCGCCCGCGTTCGCGACGATCCGAACGCCCTTGTCCAGCGCGGTGCCAAGGCACTCCTCGAGCTGGGTCAGGAAGGTCTTGGCATAGCCGCGGTCGGGCGACTTGGCCCGGTCGCGGGCCAGGATCAGCATGGTCAGCTCGGCGAGATAGTCGCCGGTGAGATAGTCCAGGTCGCCGCCGGTGAGCATTTCGCGCATCGCCGAGTGCCGGTCGCCGTAGAACCCCGAGCAATTCCCGATGCGCACTGCAGACGTCACGCGTTCTCCTCATCGATCGGCGTGCCAACCAACCGGTAGGTTAGCCGGTACCTCCGGCTCGCCGTCAAGGCACCCCAATTTCGATTTCGGCGTGATAAACCGCGCTCAGCGTGGGTATTCACATCGAAATCGCTAGTTCCGGAGGCTACGCTCGGCTGGGGGTACACATGGACTGGCTCGCATGGATCGTCCTTGCCGCGCTGGCGCTCGCGTCAGCGCTATGGCTCGTGCGCCGATTCCGTGCCGAGAACCGCCGGATCAACGGCATGCTCCGCGACTTCGACCGGGAGAATCCGCGTCGTGAGCCCGGATCGCTCTCTCCGGCGCGACGGCTTGCCGGCCTCCGACGGCGCCGGTAGTCACTGTTTTGGAGGCCGCGCAGGTCACCGGCTATCCTTACAAGCAATTGCCGACGCCGAACTTGCGCGGCAGCACCCCTCAAGAGGAGCTTTAACCAATGGCTGTGCCCAAGCGCCGGATGTCGCGCTCGAACACCCGTAGCCGCCGCTCGCAGTGGAAGGCCAAGCGCACCGAACTCGTCGGCGTCACGGTCGCCGGTCAGCAGCACAAGGTGCCGCGTCGTCTGCTCAAGGCAGCTCGACTCGGACTGATCGATCTCGACCGGCGTTAACTGCCTCGCCCTCCGGCGAGCCTCTCAGGCCACTCTCAGGCGATGGGTTAACACTGGTGGGCGTGCGAATTCTTGTCGTTGACGACGACCGTGCTGTGCGCGAATCCCTTCGTCGCTCGCTGTCTTTCAACGGCTATTCCGTTGCCCTGGCCCAGGATGGGCTCGAAGCACTCGACCTGATCGCCAGCGACCGGCCCGACGCGTTGGTGCTGGATGTGATGATGCCGAAGCTCGACGGTCTCGAGGTCTGCCGTCACCTCCGCAGCACCGGCGACGATCTGCCCATCCTGGTGCTCACCGCCCGCGACTCGGTGTCCGAACGCGTCGCAGGCCTCGACGCCGGCGCCGACGACTACCTGCCCAAGCCGTTCGCGCTCGAGGAACTGCTCGCCAGGATGCGCGCGTTGCTGCGCCGCACCACCCCCGACGATTCGGGCGAATCGCCCGCGATGACGTTCGCCGACCTCAGCCTGGACCCGGTGACCCGCGAGGTCACCCGCGGACAGCGCCAGATCAGCCTGACCCGCACCGAGTTCGCACTCCTGGAAATGCTGATCGCCAACCCAAGGCGCGTGCTCACCCGCAGCCGCATCCTCGAAGAAGTGTGGGGATTCGATTTCCCGACCTCAGGCAATGCCCTCGAGGTGTACGTCGGCTATCTGCGTCGAAAGACGGAAGCGGAAGGTGAGCCGCGGCTGATCCACACCGTTCGCGGGGTGGGTTACGTGCTGCGTGAGACACCGCCCTGATGGCCACGTTTCGACCCCTTCCGTTCCGGCCCAGTTCGCAACCCGAACCCACCTCACTGTCGCTGCGCTGGCGGGTGATGCTGCTCGCGATGTCGATGGTCGCGATGGTCGTCGTGCTGATGGCGCTCGCCGTCTACGTCGTGGTGTCAAGGGCCCTCTACGACGACATCGACAACCAGCTGCACAGCCGGGCCCGGCTGCTGATCGAAAGCGGCTCGCTGGCCGCCGATCCCGGCAAGGCCATCGAGGGCACGGCCTACTCCGACGTGAACGCGATGCTGGTGAATCCCGGCCGATCCATCTACACCGCCAACCAGCAGGGCCAGACGCTGCCCATCGGCAAGCAGGAGAAGGACGTGATGTCCGGCCAGCTGCTGCTGTCGCTGCGCACCGCAGACCATCAGCGGGTGCTGGCCGTGCATCTCAACAACGGCAGCTCGCTGTTGATCTCCAAGAGCCTGGCCCCGACCGGCAAGGTGCTCAAACGGCTTGGCACCGTGCTGCTCATCGTCGGCGGGATAGGCGTGGCGATCGCCGCGTTCGCAGGCGGGATGGTCGCGCGCGCGGGGTTGAGACCGGTGGCTCGGCTCACCGAGGCCGCCGAACGGGTGGCCCGAACCGACGACCTGCGCCCGATCCCGGTGATCGGCAGCGACGAACTCGCCCGTCTCACACAGGCTTTCAACATGATGCTCCGTGGGCTCGCCGAGTCGCGTGAGCGGCAGGCCCGCCTGGTCACCGATGCCGGTCACGAGCTGCGCACCCCGCTGACGTCCCTGCGCACCAACGTCGAGCTGCTGATGGCGTCCCAGGAACCCGGCGCGCCGCGGATCCCCGAGGACGAGATGGCCGAGCTGCGCGCCGACGTCATCGCCCAGATCGAGGAATTGTCAACGCTGGTCGGCGATTTGGTGGACCTCACCCGCGACGAGGCCGGCGGCGTGATCCACGAGCCGGTCGACCTGGCCGAGATCGTCGACCGCAGCCTCGAGCGGGTTCGTCGGCGCCGCAACGACATCGAGTTCGATGTGAACGTCATCCCGTGGCAGGTGTACGGCGACGCGGCGGGGTTGTCGCGGGCCGTGCTGAACCTGCTCGACAACGCCGCCAAGTGGAGTCCGCCCAACGGCCGGGTCGGCGTGCGGCTGACCCAGACCGACCCCATGAACGCCGAGCTGGTCGTCTCCGACCACGGCCCGGGCATTCCGCCGCACGAGCGCCAACTGGTCTTCGAGCGGTTCTTCCGCTCCACGTCCGCGCGGGCCATGCCGGGCTCGGGCCTCGGCCTCGCGATCGTCAAGCAGGTGGTGCTCAAACACGGCGGCGCGCTGCGGGTGGAGGACACGGTGCGCGGCGGGCAGCCGCCGGGCACATCGATCTACGTGCTGCTGCCCGGCCGCTTGATTTCCGCGACACGACCTGCGGAGGTCGCACAACCGGTGATCAGCGCGGACAATAGGTAAACGGTCGAAAGGGCCGGCCGGAAGTCTGGGGATGTGCCGAACAATCTCTAAGTGGATTCTCAGCCCATCCGGGCACCGTGGGGAAGCAGTACTTCGTTGTAGAAGTGTCGGACTCCGCCGAAACACTCGTAGAAAGAGCCCGTAGCGACATGACGAACGACCCGAGGTATTCACCGCCGCCGCCCCAAGGCCGCCGGCCAGGCGATAACCGCACGGCGGCATATCCCGGTCCGCTGGCGCCTACTGGCTACCAACAGCAGCAGCCCTACGACTGGCGCTACGCGACTCAGCAACAGCAGGCCGCTTACCGGCAGGCCTATGACCCGTACCGCGCCGCGGCGCAACAGCAGCCACCCGCAGGCGTGGCGGGCCCCAGCTTGCGAGGGGAGTACCCCCAGCCGCCGCAGCCGCCGCAGAAGCGTTCGCGCGCAGGAGCCTTGACCGTCGGTGCGCTGACGATCGCCGTGCTGTCGGCCGGTATCGGCGGCGGCGTCGCGCTGATGGCGAAGCCGGACAGCCAGACCGCCGGGGGAACGCAGATCACCGCGGCGCCCAGCGTGCCCGCCGCCAGCCTGCCCGTCGGGTCCGTCGAACAGGTCGCCGCCAAGGTGGTGCCCAGCGTCGTGAAGCTGGAGACCGAGATGGGGCGGGCCTCCGAAGAGGGTTCAGGGATCATCCTGTCCTCGGACGGTCTGATCCTGACCAACAACCACGTCGTCGAGGCCGCCAAGAACGGCGACACCACGATCACCTTCGCCGACGGGCGCACGACCAAGTTCACCGTCGTCGGCACCGATCCCAGCAGTGACATCGCGGTCGTGAAGGCCGACGGAGTCTCCAACCTCACCCCGATCACCATCGGGTCGTCGGCCAACCTCAAGGTCGGCCAGGACGTGGTGGCGATCGGTTCGCCCCTCGGCCTGGAAGGCACCGTCACCACCGGCATCATCAGCGCGCTGAACCGGCCGGTCGCCGCGGGCGGAGACATCAAGAACCAGAACACCGTGCTCGACGCGATCCAGACCGACGCCGCCATCAACCCGGGTAACTCCGGCGGTGCGCTGGTCAACATGAACGGTGAACTGGTCGGCGTGAATTCGGCGATCGCCACCCTCGGCGGTGACTCCGCCGACGCGCAGAGCGGCTCGATCGGTCTTGGTTTCGCGATCCCGATCGATCAGGCCAAGCGCATCGCCGACGAACTGATCCAGAGCGGCAATGCCTCGCATGCCTCGCTCGGCGTGCAGGTCGCCAACGACGCAGCCGCGCACGGCGCCAAGATCGTCGAGGTCACCAGCGGTGGTGCGGCCGCTGCGGCAGGGCTGCCGAGCGGAGTCGTCGTCACCAAGGTCGACGACCGGATCATCAGCAGCGCCGATGCGCTCGTTGCCGCCGTCCGCTCCAGGGCGCCCGGCGAAAAGGTCACGCTGACCTACCTCGACCCGTCGGGTAAGCCGCAGACGGTGCAGGTGACGTTGGGCAAGGCCCAGCAGTGATGACGGCGCCGGGCACGCCGACGTTGAGAGTGGCCGCGCCGGTGTCCGGCACCAGATATACGGTTGCACTCATGGAACAACCTGGGGAGTTGCTTGGCCGGGCTCTCGTCGTCGTCGTCGACGACCGGACGGCTCATGGCGAGGAGGACCACAACGGTCCGTTGGTGACCGAGCTGCTCAATGAGGCCGGCTTCGTCGTCGACGGTGTCGTAGTGGTGTCCGCCGACGAGGTCGAGATCCGCAACGCGCTGAACACGGCAGTCATCGGCGGAGTCGATCTGGTCGTGTCGGTCGGCGGCACCGGGGTGACACCACGGGACGTGACGCCCGAGGCGACCCGCGACATCCTGGATCGCGAGCTGCTCGGCATCTCCGAGGCGCTGCGATCCTCCGGGCTTGCAGCGGGCATCGTCGACGCGGGAGTGTCTCGCGGCCTCGCCGGTATCTCGGGCAGCACGCTGGTCGTCAACATCGCCGGTTCCCGCTCCGCGGTCCGCGACGGGATGGCGACGCTCAACCCGTTGGCCATCCAGATCATCAGCCAGCTATCCAGCTTGGAGATCTAATAATTCCGGTTCCCGCTGGAACGGCCTCCCCGCCTACCAGGCGCGGGGACACCTTGGCAATGCCCGCAGCGTTACGCGAAGGTGAACAGCCGGCCTCGCCAGAATGTGATCTTCGTCACACCGGGGGGCGGTTGTGATGACTTCCCATAAGCGCTCTCGCGACGCAGTTAACAAGATTTTCGGCGAGGAGTTACCTCAGGCATCGACGGACGAGCGGGAAACCGACTCGCTCGCCGCGGACGCTGAGCACGAAGGCTGGTTGCGGGACAACATTCCGCCTCATCATGATTGACCTGTGACTTTGCGCTGAGCGCGTGAAATGGCTGGTGAGGGTGCCGCGTCGGACCCGGCCGCCGGTGTGCTTCGACGGCATCCCCGCGTGGGATCGAGTTGGCGGCGTGCTACGTCAGCGCGCCGGACGATGAGCTGTGCGGGAGCCCCCAGCAAACTCACGCCGGTCCAAGACCGGCATTCCGATACGTACCCCTACGCGTTGCCGGTCTGATGCCGTCCCGTTATGTTCCTCCTGTCAACGATGAGCGAAACGTAAGAAGAGCATGTGGACTCTCTCATTTGTCACACGTGTGACTCTTGCGTCGTGTGTGGTGTAGACGTATTCACCAGCACAAAAACCAATCGGTGAGCCGCAATGGTCACCGCCGACAGAGCTAGGGAGAACATGAAGGCAATCAGTCGGGTGCTGATCGCGATGGTCGCCGCCATCGCGGCTCTTTTCGTGAGCACCGGTACCTCTCACGCAGGGCTGGACAACGAGCTGAGCCTGGTTGACGGTCAGGATCGGACGTTGACGATCCAGCAGTGGGACACCTTCCTCAACGGCGTATTTCCGTTGGACCGCAACAGGCTGACCCGTGAGTGGTTCCACTCCGGTCGCGCCAAGTACAACGTCGCAGGTCCGGGCGCAGACGAGTTCGAGGGCACGCTGGAGCTGGGCTACCAGATCGGCTTCCCGTGGTCGCTGGGCGTTGGCATCAACTTCAGCTACACCACCCCGAACATCCTGCTCGACGACGCATCGCTGTTCCCGGTCTTCAACCCGCTGGGCTCGGTCATTACGCCGAACCTGTTCCCCGGCGTGTCGATCAGCGCTGACCTGGGTAACGGCCCCGGCATCCAAGAGGTTGCGACCTTCTCGGTCGACGTGGCAGGCCCGGCCGGCGGTGTGGCGGTCTCCAACGCGCACGGCACCGTGACCGGTGCGGCCGGTGGCGTGCTGCTGCGTCCGTTCGCCCGCCTGATCTCGTCGTCCGGTGACAGCGTCACCACCTACGGCGAGCCTTGGGACATGGCATAACTCCCTGCTAGTCATACAAAACAGCCCCCGGCCGAAAAGCCGGGGGCTGTTTTGGTGTCCGGGTCTACTACGTATCGGACTTGCTCGTCTTGTCGGCGTCGAGGGCAGCCGCAGAGCCATGCTTGCCGGGGGCGTCGCCGTTGGCGACCAACAGGTCGCGGATCTCGGTAAGCAGCGTCAGCTCGGTTTCTTCTTCCTCGACCTTCGTGTCGAGTGCCTTGAGCCTCTTGTACGGCACGATGATCACGAAGTAGACGACGGCTGCGACGATGAGGAAGTTGATCGCCGACGACAGCACTGCGTTGAGATCGATGAATTGATCCCCGCCCAGCGGGATCTTCAGGATGCCGTACTCCCGGTCCCCTCCTGCGCCCACGCGGTCGACCAGAGGCTGGACGACGTTGTCGGTGAACGACGTGACCAGTCCTGTGAACGCGGCCCCGATGACCACGGCAGTCGCGAGGTCAATGACGTTCCCTCGGGCAATGAAATCCTTGAAGCCCTTGAACATGCGTGAGAATCCTTTCGACGGGTGTGCAAGCTGAGACCAGAGAGGTCTTACGTTAGTCCTGAGGCGGTGCACTGGGTCAGTGGAAAGTAAGCGTGACCGTCTGCAGCAGGGTCGCTCCTGCGACGTCGTTGGCGGCATGGGCGGGCAGGGCGACGAGCAGCACGCGTTCTCCGCCGGCGCCCGGGCCCTTCTGTTTCTCGGACACCAGCACCACGACGGCATCGGTCGCCACCACCCGCGGATCGACGTCGTCGTCGGCGGCGGCCAGCACGTCCACCACGTCGCCGGGCCGCACGAGATCCAACAACGCCGTGTCGGCGAGATGGAGGGGCACGATGCGGGCATCGGGGCCCGCTGCCGACTGGGCCAGCCGCGGGCCGAGCAACCGCACGTCGGTGAGCACCTCGCCGCGACGGGCGGGCCCGGCGAGGGTCGATCCGACGACCTTGTCGACCGCGGATTCAGAACCGTCGGGAACCGTTGCAGCCGAGCGCTTTTCAAGCCGCACATCGGTCGCCGTCAGCTCCACGCCGGGGGACAGGTCATGCGCGGCCACCACGATGTCGGTCTGGTCGCCGTGCGGATCGGACCGGAGCGCGGCGACGGCGGCCAGCACGACGAGCGCGCCCGCCGCCGCTCTGCGGGCAGCCACGGTGCGCGTCCAGTCGGGCCGCCAGCCATGGACGAGCCGGCTCAACACCGACGGATTGAGTGATTCCCCCATGCCGCCACGCTAGGCAGCAGAAAGCCCGTCGAGTGGGCTGTCAGGTCGGACTGTGGATAACTCGGCGCGTCAGCTGGAGGCTGCGGCGGCCTTGGTCGACGAACTCGAGCTGCTGGACGCCGAGGACGAGCTGGAGCTGTCCGACTTACCGGAGTCCGACTTCTTCTCCGTCGAGCCAGACGAGCTGGACGAGTCCGACGAACTCGACGAGCCCGAGGACTCGGAGGAGCTCTTCGATGCACCGTTGGACGAGGTCTTGGCGGCCTCGCGGCTGTCCGTGCGGTAGAAGCCGCTGCCCTTGAAGACCACGCCCACCTTGCCGAACAACTTGCGCAGACGCCCCTCGCACTTGGGGCAGTCGGTCAGTGCATCGTCACTGAAGGCCTGCACCACGTCGAACTTGTTGTCGCACTCGGTGCACGTATAGGAATAGGTAGGCACGAAAATCCTCCGTGATGGTCTAACTACTTAGCACTCTACCGGCTCAAGTGCTAGAACCGCTATGTGGCCCGCGTCATTCCCTGGCTGGTCGGCTTGTTCGCGCTGGCGATCGCCGTCGCGATCTGGCTGCATTTCCAGAACGCGCCAGGGCCGTCGTCGTCGCCGTCGTCGGCGCCCGCCACCCCCGTCAGCCCCGGCTACGACACGGCGCGCGCGACGCTGGCGCGGCTGCCTGTCAAGGGCTGGGACCGGAACACCGACTTCGCCCGCTACCGGTTCGGTGAGGCGTGGAGCGACGACGTCAACGTCGAGTTCGGCCACAACGGGTGCAACACCCGCGACGACATCCTTCGCCGGGACCTCGCCGACCTGGTCGTGCGACCGGGCACCTGCTACGCGCAGAGCGGCGTGCTGCACGATCCCTACACCGGCCAGACCATCGCGTTCACCCGCGGCCCCGCGTCGTCCGATGCGGTGCAGATCGACCATGTGGTCTCGCTGTCCGACGCTTGGTACAAGGGCGCGCGCGATTGGGACGATCAGCGTCGCCGCGACTTCGCCAACGACCCGCGCAACCTGCTGGCCGTCGGTGGGCAAGCCAACTTCGACAAGGCCTTTCGCGATGCCACCGCATGGCTGCCGCCCAATCAAGCGTTCCGCTGTGCGTTCGTCGCGCGGCAGATCGACGTGAAGGCCGCCTACGGGCTGTGGCTGTCCAGGAACGAGAAGCGGGCCATGCAGGACGTGCTGGCGCGCTGCTGACTCAGCCCAGCTCGACGAGTCCCCGCCGCGGCGTGAGCGCATGGGTCATCGGCACGTCGTGCGGTTCGGCGGGGACTTCATCGACGAGTTCGTCGTCGCGGACCACCGCAACGAGCCGCGCCCCTGGCCGGGCCTGCGGCAGCGTCCGGTCATAGAAGCCGGCGCCACGACCCAGCCGCACTCCGCCGCGGTCCACCGCCAGCGCAGGCACGAACACGACCGCGGCCTCGGCCACGGCTGCTGCGGGCAGCCACGGTTGCTGCGGCTCCTGCAGTCCCATCCGCGCCGGGACGAGCTGGCCAGGGCGGTAGGGCCCCCACTGCATGGGCTGCGGCATGCCGTCGGGGTCGCTGCGGGCGACGGGAAGCAACACCCGCGCGCCGAGCCGTAAGAGCGTGTCCACCAACGCGATTGACCCCGGCTCGAACCTGATCGGCACATAGGCGCAGACGGTTTGCCCGTGGCCGACCACATCGTGAAGATGGCCGGTCAGCGCTTCGGCCTCCGCGTCGTGGGCCTCGCGGGTCATCGCGCGACGGGACGCCAGGATCGCCGCGCGCATCTCGGCCTTGCTCGGGGACCCCACGCGTCCACGATGACACGGAGCCGACGCAGGCGGCGCATAACTCGATGGCGATACTGTGTGAACGATGACTCCTTCTCAGGTTCCCATTCCGCGCACAGCGGTGGTCCCAGCCGCTGGATTGGGGACCCGTTTCCTGCCCGCCACCAAGACGGTGCCCAAGGAGTTGCTGCCCGTCGTCGACACGCCGGGTATTGAGCTCGTTGCCGCCGAAGCCGCGGAGGCCGGTGCCGAGCGACTGATCATCATCACTTCCGAAGGCAAGGACGGCGTCGTCGCCCACTTCGTCGAGGACCTCGTTCTCGAGGGCACGCTGGAAGCTCGCGGCAAGACGTCGATGCTGGAGAAGGTCCGTCGCGCGCCTGCTCTGATCAAGGTGGAGTCGGTGGTGCAGGCCCAGCCGCTCGGCCTCGGACATGCGGTCAGCTGCGTCGAACCCTCTCTTGCGCCCGACGAGGACGCCATCGCCGTGCTGCTGCCCGACGACCTGGTGCTGCCGACCGGCGTGCTGGAGACGATGTCGAAGGTGCGCGCCAAGCGCGGCGGTTCTGTGCTGTGTGCGTTCGAGGTGCCGAGGGAAGAGATCAGCGCCTACGGCGTCTTCGACGTCGAGTCGGTTCCAGATACCAACAATCCCAACGTGTTACGCGTCAAGGGCATGTTCGAGAAGCCCAAGGCCGAGGATGCGCCCTCGCTCTATGCGGCCGCGGGCCGGTATGTGCTCGACCGGGCGATCTTCGACGCGCTGCGACGGGTACCTCGAGGCGCGGGTGGCGAGATCCAGCTGACCGACGCGATCGCGCTGCTGATCAACGAGGGCCATCCGGTGCACGTCGTCGTGCATCGCGGCGATCGACACGACCTGGGAAATCCCGGCGGCTACCTCAAGGCTGCGGTTGACTTTGCGTTGAAGCGCGACGACTACGGCCCCGATCTGCGGCGGTGGTTGGTGGAACGGCTCGGGCTGATCGACTGCTGACGCGTCACGACGGTCCTGCAACGAAGAAAGGCGTCCTGTGCGTTCGGTGGAGGAGCAACAGGCTCGGGTTACGGCCGCTGCGGTAGCCCCTCGGCCGGTGCGAGTCGCGATCGCGGAGGCGCAGGGCCTGATGTGCGCCGAGGAAGTGGTCACCGAGCGGCCGCTGCCCGGCTTCGACCAGGCCGCCATCGACGGCTACGCCGTGCGCAGCGTCGACGTGCTCGGCGTGACGCCGATAACCGGCGGTGACGGGGGCGACGACGGCGACGAAGCGACCGACGATGCGGGCGATCAGCAGGTCAGCCTGCCGGTCATGGGCACCATCGAGGCGGGCGCTCGGACGCCGAGCCGGTTGCAGCCGCGCCAGGCCGCCCGCGTGCAGACCGGCGCGCCGATGCCGACGCTCGCCGACGCGGTGCTGCCGTTGCGGTGGACCGACGGCGGGCAGTCGCGGGTGCGGGTGCTGCGGCCGGTGCGGTCGGGCGCCTACGTCCGTCGCACCGGTGACGATGTGCAGCCCGGCGACGTGGCCGTGCGGTCGGGCACGATCATCGGCGCCGCGCAGGTCGGTCTGCTGGCGGCCGTCGGCCGTGAACGGGTGCTGGTCCATCCGCGGCCCCGGCTCTCGGTGATGTGCGTCGGCGGTGAGCTCGTCGACATCTCGCGCACCCCCGGCAACGGCCAGGTCTACGACGTCAACTCATATGCGCTCGCCGCCGCGGGCCGGGATGCCGGCGCCGAGGTGAACCGCGTTGGCATCGTCGACACCGACGCCAAGGAGCTGCGGGACGTCGTCGAGGGCCAGGTGAACCGCGCCGAGGTGCTGGTGATCGCGGGAGCCGTCGGCGGCGCGGCAGCGGAAAGCGTCCGCACGGTGCTCGCCGAACTCGGCGACATGGAAGTGACCCGGATCGCGATGCATCCGGGTTCGGTCCAAGGCTTCGGTCAACTCGGGCCAGAGGGCGTGCCGGTGTTCCTGCTGCCCGCCAACCCGGTCAGTGCCCTTGTGGTGTTCGAGGTGATGGTGCGGCCGCTGATCCGGCTGTCGCTGGGCAAACGGCAGCCGATGCGTCGTGTCGTGCAGGCGCGCGCGCTGTCGCCGATCACGTCGGTGGCCGGCCGCAAGGGCTTCCTGCGCGGACAGCTGATGCGCGACCAGGACACCGGCGAGTACCTCGTGCAGGCGCTCGGCGGTGCGCCTGGTGCGTCGTCGCATCTGCTGGCGACGCTGGCCGAGGCGAACTGTCTGGTGATGATTCCGAGCGAGGCCGACGAGATCCGCACCGGCGAGATCGTCGACGTCGCCTTCCTGGCCCAGCGCGGCTGAGCGCGACACCGGGCCCGTCATGAACATGTGGCGCAATTCCTCCACCCACCCGGGCTGGCCGAAGTCGGCAGGCCCTCTTCGGGTGCCGGGCGGTGTGGTGGAGCTGCGGCCGGTGCGGCTGCGTGACGGCGCCCAGTGGAGCCGCATCAGGTTGGCCGACCGCACGCATCTGGAACCGTGGGAGCCCAACACCGAGTTGAATTGGGATGTGCGGCATTCGATTTCGCAGTGGCCGTCGGTATGCTCGGGGCTGCGGTCGGAGGCCCGCAAGGGCCGTATGCTGCCGTACGTGATCGAGGTCGACGGGGAGTTCAGCGGCCAGCTGACCATCGGCAACGTCACCCACGGGGCATTGCGGTCGGCATGGATCGGCTACTGGGTGGCGAGCTCGCACACCGGCGGGGGAGTTGCGACCGCGGCGCTGGCGCTCGGCATGGACCACGCATTCGGCCCGGTCAGGCTGCATCGCTTGGAGGCGACCGTGCGGCCGGAGAACGCCGCGAGCCGCGCGGTCCTCGCCAAGGCCGGGTTCCGCGAGGAGGGGCTGCTGAAGCGCTATCTCGAGGTCGACGGCGCGTGGCGCGACCACCTGCTGGTCGGAATCACGGTCGAGGAGATCCACGGCTCGGTGAGCTCGCTGCTGGTCCGCGAAGGTCACGCCAGCTGGGCCTGACGTCTGCTCTTGATGGGCGGCCTGGTGCCCGGGTTCGCCACTGTGCGGTTTCGTGCGCAACACGCCGTAGACGCGTCCGATTCTGCACAGTCACCACGTCCGCGGGCATCCGCGCGCTACGAGCGCTGCGCCGACGCGATTGAGGATTGCTCGCGGCGCGTGGTGCACCATGCTGCTTGTCACCCTGAAATCCGTCCAGCCGAGCTCGGGTAGGCGCATGTAGCGTTCGGCGTCCCGGCGCCGTTGCCTTGGATCGGTCCAGTGATGGGCGCCCTCGAAGTCCACGCCGACGAGGTAGTCGCGCCAGCCCATATCGATGACGGCGACAAGAACGCCGTACTCGTCGAATACGGGGATCTGCGTTTCCGGCCGCGGGAATCCCGCTTGCACGAACAACAATCGCGTCAACGACTCGTACGGGGACTCAGCGCCGCCGTCGACCAGATCAAGCGTGCGGCGGAGCTGTCGAAGGCCACGGACGCCGGGATGCAACGCAGCGACCGATTCGATATCGCCGGCCTTCACGTCGGTCGCGTTCATGAGCGCGTCGACACGCTGGACGCCCGCGACGAGTTCGAGGCGCCTGCCGATGTCGAACGCGGTGCGAGCGGCAGTGGTCACGCGCATGCCGTCGACGCGTCGAGTCTCGCCAGCCTCGATGCCGTCGGTGTGCACGATCAGCATCGGCGGCGGTCGACGATTGGAGTGGACCAATTCGGCGGGCAGGCCCGGCTCTATCCACTTGACGCCCAGCATCGCAGCGGCCGACAAGCCGGCGAGCACACCTCGGCGGTGCGACCACAACCATGCGGCCCGTGCTCGTTGAGCAGGCGAAAGCTCAACTTCCCGCGGGACGTGCACCCCCGGATAGACCGGCACGTAAAACCGACGTAGCTCGCGAACCGACAAGAGCTCGGCGTCTACGGCTTCCCACCCGCGAATCGGCCATTCCAATTCCTCTCCCATGGCCGGAGCCTTGCGACGGCCACCGACAGCGACGCCCCGGCTGTGCCGATTTGTACACAGAAGCGGCGTTTCGCGTACGACTCCGCACAGTCGGCGGCATAAGAAGCCTGTGGCAAATGTGACATAAGTGACTGTTGGTGCTTGTCAGTAGGGAATTACAGGTGTGTAATTGTCTCGGCGCGCCATCGACGGATGCGCTGGTCACGGACCTAGCCTGATGGGGAAAGGAGCCGGCGTAATGCCAAGCATCCCCCAATCCCTCCTGTGGATCTCTCTCGTTGTGCTCTGGCTCTTCGTGCTGGTCCCGATGTTGATCAGCAAGCGCGATGCCGTGCGGCGGACGAGCGACGTGGCGCTGGCGACGCGGGTCCTCAACAGCACGACCAGCGGCCGGCTGCTCAAGCGCGGGGGACCGGCGTCCGGGCACCGCAGCGATCCGGACTGGCGACCGTCCGAGGAGGAGCTCGACGAGAACTTCGACGACGCCGACTATGACGACGACGAGTACGAGCACGACGAAGAGGAAGACGAGCCGCAGAAGACCGTCGTGTTGGCGGCACCCGTCGTGGAGGATGCCGAACCCGACTACCTCGACGTCGACGTCATCGAGGAGCCGTCGGGCGCACTGCCGGTCGGCGAGTCGGCCGACGAGCTGACGCTGAATTTCGAAGAGCCAGAGGCGGTTGAGGAAAACGTCGACACCGCGGTGTATGAGATCGCGACCGACGAATACGAAGACGACGAAGAGCCGGACGGCACTGACGACGAGTACGAGTACATCGAGGACTCCTCAGGCCTGGAGGCGCCGGAGGAGAGCGATCTGCGGGTCGCCGACTCGATGATTGCCGCGCGGCGAGGCCGCTACGACCCGGCCAAGGCCGCGGTCATCAGCGCCCGCAAGTACAAGTTCCGCAAGCGGATGCTGGCGTTCATGACGCTGGTGATGCTGGGGTCGGCTGCGGCCGCCTACTTTGCGGCACCCACTGCCGCGCCATGGGCCTGGTACGTCTGCGGCGGCACCGGTGCGGTCACGCTGCTGTACCTCGGATACCTCCGCCGTCAGACGCGCATCGAGGAACGGCTGCGCCGGCGCAGGGCGCAGCGGGCGGCGCGTTCGCGTCTTGGTGTGGAGAACACCGAGGACCGCGACATGGACCTGCTCCCGCCACGCCTGCGCCGACCTGGCGCGGTGGTGTTGGAGATCGACGACGAGGACCCGGTGTTCGAGCACCTCGAATACGCGCCCGCGGCCCGCGAGTACCACCTGCCGAGGGCGGCAGGGCAGTAGTTCGACGTCACGTCGGCCGGTTTCTGCGGCAGCGGATTGACTGGTAGCCTGTGCTACCGATCAGGGGCTATGGCGCAGTTGGTAGCGCGCCTCGTTCGCATCGAGGAGGTCAGGGGTTCGAATCCCCTTAGCTCCACCCTGGAAATGGCAGATCAGGCAACTGATCTGCCATTTTTGTCAGTTGAGGCACAAAGTCTCTACAGCGCCGATTCGGGTTCGGCGGACAGTTGACCCATGGCCGAACCTGTTGGGCGGCCCCCGCAACGTGGGATGGGCCGGACAGTCACTCGACGCGCGGCGCTCGCTGCATTGGGCACGCTCGCGGCGGGCAGTGTTGTCGGACTTGGGTATTTACTGCGAAACATCAGCCATTCGCCTGGTGTCCGACTCGCTAACGGGCCCGACAGCGGGGGGATGATGGGTGTCGGCCCAGCGGACATGCGGATGTACATGGAAATGTTCAATCGTCATACCGAAATCAATCGCACCGTCGAGGAAATCCCGGGCGGCGTTCGCACCACCACCGAATCGAACTCACCGGACCTGGCCGCCCAGCTGCAGGTACACGTGACGAACATGTACTCGCACATCGGGGAGGGTGCGGAGGTCATGTGCATGAGCCAGAGTCTTCCGACACTGTTCCGCAATGCCGGCGGCTACCGCCGTCAACTCACCCTCACGCCCACCGGTGTGATCGCCGAAGAAACCGCCGATGACCCCGTCATCGTTGAAGCAATCCGGGAACACGCGAGAGAGGTCACCGGATTCGTTCGCGACGGAATGCCCGCGATGATGCAGGGAATGATGGGAGCGGGCGGAATGATGGGGCCAGGCGGAATGATGGGGCCGCGCTGACGCCGCTCACGCTACTGCCTGGCGGGTTGGAACAGCTCGATCACGTTGCCGGACGGGTCTTGGAGCAGGATTTGTTGTCCGCCACCTGGAAGCAGATCGCGCAGCGGAGCCAGTTCACCACCACCTTCATGGTCGGTGACGAGTTCCAGGCCTTCTTGGCGAAGACCCAGGCCGACGTCAAGGCCGCCCTCGACGAGGCGGGCCAGTGACCGCCGTGTAACGCTGCGCCCCTTGGCGCGCACTGAGCAGATACAACGACTGTTCACGTGCTGAAGGGAGCCAATCATGACCGACACCATGGCGCACAACGCCACTAGCGCGAAGCCCGCTACCCTGCTCGACACGCTGGGTGCCCTGCTTGCCCGGTACGGGTTGGTGGTCGTCATCGGCTGGATCGGGTTGATGAAGTTCACCGAGTTCGAGGCGCGCGGCATCGAGCCGCTGGTCGCCAACAGTCCGTTGATGAGCTGGCTCTATGACGTCTTCTCCGTGACCACGTTCTCGATGCTCCTCGGCGTCGTGGAAGTGGCGGCCGCGGTGCTGCTGGCCGTCAAGCCGTGGGCTCCACGGCTTTCGGCCGTGGGCAGCGTCATCGCGATCGGCCTGTTCGTTGCCACACTCACTTTCTTGTTCACCACGCCGGGCGTGTTCGAGGCGTCGGAAGGCGGTTTCCCCATGCTGTCCTTGTCGGGTGGATTCCTCATCAAAGACGTTGCCCTGCTGGGTGTGTCCGTATGGACGCTGGCAGATGCGCTGCGAACGGCCAAGGAAGTCGGTTGACCGGATACGCTGTGGCCCGAGATGACCAGAGCCGCCAGCGATGAAGCCGCCCTCGTCGCCGCCTTGAAAGCAGGCGACGAGGCGGTGTTCGCCGAGTTGGTGGATCGCCACACGCCGTCGATGCTGCGTGTTGCCCGCGGATACGTGCGGAGCCACGAGATCGCCGAAGAAGTCGTGCAGGAGGCATGGATCGCGCTGCTGAAGGGAATCGGGAAGTTCGAAGGCAGATCCTCCTTGCGCACATGGCTTTTCACCGTGCTGATCAACATGGCCAAGGCTCGCGGCATCCGCGAACGCCGCAACTCAGAAGTCGAGATGCTCGCGTTCGCCGGTGGCACCGTCGACCCCGCGCGCTTCCGTCCGGCTGACGACCAATGGTCGGGGCATTGGCGAGAGGATGCCGTACCGTCGCCGTTCCCCGAGACTCCCGAAGGGTCGGTGCTCGGCGACGAACTGGTTGGGGTTGCACGGCGTGAACTAGCGAAACTTCCTGAGCGGCAGCGCATGGTCGTCACGATGCGCGACATGCTGGACTTCGACTCTGCAGAAGTATGCGAACTGCTGGATATCAGCGTCGCCAATCAGCGCGTGCTGCTGCACCGTGGACGCGCAGCAGTGCGACAGGTGCTCGAGGACTACCTGAGGGAGTCGAAGTGAACGGTTCCATGGACTGCAATGAACTCGTCGAGCTGGTCACCGCCTACCTCGACGGATCGCTGGACACCGAAACGCGGGCGCGATTCGATGTGCACCTGCTGGAATGCGACGGCTGCGAGAACTATCTACAACAGTTCCGCGCCACCGTCGACACCGTGGCCAGGATCGATCAGGAAACCCTCGATCCCGCGTTCCGCGACCGGTTGCTCGACGCTTTTCGCGATTTCCGGTAACAGCCCGTAACGCTGGCCGCCGGTCGGGGCACTACCAAAGTGCAAGGGCATCAACAGATGCCACTGATCCGACCCAAAGGATAAGAAATGAATGTCCGTCTCGTTACCCTCTCACTCGCCGCAGGAGCCGCAGCCTTGGCGTTCGCCGCACCCGCCGCCGCGGCACCGTCGGGTCCGCAGGATGCCGGCGAGGTGGTCATGAAGCTGCAGGAGTCCGGAAACACGGTGATCGTCAACCGCACCGGCAATCAGCCGTTGTCGCAGTGCACCGTGGCCCGCGTACGTGCAGGCCACACCTTCAGCCGTTTCGATTCCGGTTACCCCGGCGCTCAGATGGATCCCATGAGCCAGGTGGTCGGCATGACGGTGTTCGTCGACGCCACCTGCTGACGACTGCAGACGCCGAGTCCGACCCCGCGTCATGGGGTCGGGCTTGTGCGTTTACCGGCACCCGAGTCGCAAATGCGGAAATAGAGCCAGCTCATAGCCGAATATACGGATAAGATTCGCACGTGACGATGATTCGAGTTCGCGACGCCGCCGACCTGTTGGGCGTCAGCGACGACACCGTTCGGCGCTGGATCGACGACGGCGCGCTGCCCGTCGACCAGGACACCTCGGGCCGCAAGGTGATTCCTGGCCGGGCGCTTGCCGAGTTCGCAACTGCGAACTCGGCGACTGCCCCGAAAGAACCGCTGGGCATCGCCAGCTCGGCGCGCAACCGGTTCACCGGCCTTGTCACGAAGGTCGTCATCGACGGCGTGATGGCACAGGTCGAGATGAAGTGCGGGTCGTTCACGGTCGTATCGCTGATGAGCGCCGACGCGGCGCGCGAGTTGAACCTGGAGCCCGGCAGTGTGGCCGTGGCCGTCGTCAAGGCCACCACCGTGATCGTGGAAACCCCTGGAGGACAGTCGTGAAGCTGGTAACGCGGCTGGCCGCGGTGGCCACCGTGATCGGCCTCGCCGTCACCGGGTGCAGTTCCCCTGATGACGCCTCTTCGACAAGCGGCGCCGACGGCGGAAAGCTGGTCGTCTTCGCGGCGGCGTCCCTGAAGAAATCGTTCACGGAGATCGGCGAGCAGTTCAAGACCGACAACCCGGGCAGCGACATCGAATTCAACTTCGCGGGCTCCTCCGATCTGGTGACCCAGTTGACGCAGGGCGCTCCAGCCGACGTGTTCGCATCCGCCGATTCGAAGAACATGGACAAGGCCGCGACGGCCGACCTGCTGGCGGGCGAGGCGGTGAACTTCGCGTCCAACACCCTGACAATCGTTACAGCGCCGGGCAATCCGAAGAAGATCAGCTCGTTCAAGGACCTGGCTCAGCCCGGCTTGTCGGTGGTGGTGTGCGCGCCGCAGGTGCCGTGCGGGTCCGCCGCGGAAAAGGTCGAGAAGGCGACCGGCGTGCAACTGAACCCGGTCAGCGAAGAGTCTCAGGTGACCGACGTGCTCAACAAGGTGACGACCGGCCAGGCGGACGCCGGCCTCGTGTACGTCACCGACGCACAGGGCGCAGGCGACAAGGTGACCGCGGTGGCGTTCCCGGAGTCCGCCGATGCGGTGAACACCTACCCGATCGCCGTGCTCACGCAGTCCAAGGACCCCGACCTCGCAGGCAAGTTCGTCGACCTCGTCACCGGCGAAGCGGGACAGAAGGTTTTGAGTGCCGCGGGCTTCGCCAAGCCGTAGGCCTCAGTCGCCGCGATGCAGGAAGCCGTGCAGTGTCGCTTGGACGAGCTCGTCGACAATCGCGTCTCGTGAGGGTGGCTTGGTTCCGAAGAAGGTCGATCGCAATGCCACCATGCCGACGATCATCGCCATCGTCGAGTGCGCGGGCAGGTCCGGCTGGTTCGATCGCATGCCGCGTAACTGCATGCCCTCCACGCTGATCTGACCCAACACCCCCAACGCCCTTCTGATGTCGGCGATGCCCGCGTCGGCGACCTCCTCGTCGCTGAACGCTTCCGAGGCGACCAGCGTCAGCAGAAGACCCCGGTGCTCGACGACCACGTCATAGACCTGTTCGACGAAATGGCGGGCCAGTTCGTCTTCGTCGGTCTCCTCGGGATCGAGTGTCTGCCACTGGAGGGCGAACTCGTCGACGATGCTCGTGAACGGGAGCACCAGCGCCTCCCGAAACAGCCCGGCCTTGGAGCCGAAGTGTCGGAACAGCAGGTATTCGGTGACGCCTGCGCTTTCGGCGATCTCACGCGTTGTGGTGCTGCGATAGTCCTTGCGGGCGAACAGCTCACGGGCGGCGTCGAGCAGGAGCCTGCGCGGCTCGCCGCGGGGGCGGCGGACAGTCCGAGCCGACGACTTCACAGCGCTCACGATAGTGGCCTTGACCAACCCATTTTAATAGTGTCCACTATTAACGATCGGATGGAATAGCGGAAGGGGCCGGACGTGGGCCAGCTCATCATGCTCGGCACGCTTTTCGGGCTGATCGTGGTCATCTTCGGCGCGGTCATCTATTTCGACCCTGAAGCGCGCGGCCGCGCCGGTGAAGACCAGGATCGATGAATACCGAGTTGACGCCGCTGCTGACGGCGTCCGTGATCTTCGGCTGGGCCAGCGGCATTCTGTTCCTTGTCGCCGGCGTGTACCTGAGCATTCGCAGAGGGCGACTGCACCCATTGCTGCTCCTCTGCATCTCGGCGATCTCGTTCTCGTGGATCGAGGCCCCCTATGACTGGGCGATGTACGCGCAGTTCCCGCCTGCGCTTCCGCGCATGCCGTCGTGGTGGCCGCTGAACATGACGTGGGGCGGGCTCCCGTCCTCGGTGCCCGTGGGCTATATCGGTTACTTCTGCTTGCCCGCTGTGATCGGCGCCGCGATCGGGCGACGGCTCATCGCACGGTTCGGATGGCGCCAGCCGACGACATTCCTGACCGTCGGCCTCATCGTCGGCTTCTGTTGGGCGTTGCTCTTCAACGCGGGCCTTGGAGCACGACTCGGCGTCTTCTACTACGCGTATGTGATCCCGGGTTTGGGACTGTTCGAGGGCACCCTGCACCAGTACCCCATCTATGACGCCATTGCGATGGGCATCCAGATGATGGTCTTCACCTACCTGCTGGGTCGCACGGACTCGCAGGGACGCAATGTCATCGAAATGTGGTCGGACAAGGTGTCGAAGACCCGTGTTCAATCGGCGGTCGTGTCCATCGTCGCTGTGATCATCATCGGAAACCTTTTGTACGGAGCCGTTTTCGCGCCTCATCTCGCCACCATGCGGATGGGCTACGTGACTTCCGGAACGGGGGAGCAGTTGTTCCCCGGCGTTCCGAACCAACCCAGATAGTGCGCCAGGAGGATTTGTGTCCGGTAGTCCGACGGTCGAGCTGTACTACGACCCGTTCGACTTCGCGATCGACGACGATCCGTATCCGGTGTGGAAACGGATGCGCGCGGAGGCACCGCTGTACTTCAACGACAAGTACAACTTCTATGCACTGAGTCGCTACGACGATGTTTCGCGCGCACTGCCGGACTGGCAGACGTATCGGTCGGGACGCGGAACCACCGCAGACATCTTGTTCAGCGGCATCGAAGTCCCGCCGGGGATTCTGCTTTTCGAGGATCCACCGCTGCACGATCTGCACCGGCGCCTACTGTCACGGGTCTTCACGCCACGTCGGATGCTGGCGGTGGAAGATCTGGTGCGCGAATTCTGTGTCCGCGCACTGGATCCCCTTCTCGAGGCCGACGGCTTCGACTTCGTCGCCGATCTCGGCGCTTTCATGCCGATGCGGACGATCGGCTATCTGCTCGGCATCCCCGAGGAAGGACAACAGCAGATCCGCGATCGCAACGACAAGAGCATCACGGTCAGCGCGGAGCACGGCGATCTCAGTCAGACGATCATCGCTGAATCGATCGCCATGTTCGCCGAGTACATCGAGTGGAGGGCAACGCATCCCTCGGACGATTTGATGACCGAACTTCTGAACGCAGAGATAGACGAACCTGACGGGACACGTCGTCGCCTCGAACGCACGGAAATACTCGCTTACACCGCGATGATCGCCGGTGCCGGTAACGAGACCACTGCCCGGTTGATCGGATTCATGGGACAACTGCTCGGTGAACACCCCGACCAACGACGCAAACTCGTCGAGGATCCGTCGCTGATCCCGTCAGCTGTGGAGGAGACCCTGCGCTACGAGCCGCCGTCGCCGGTACAGGCGCGCTATGTCGCCGCCGACGTCGAGCTGTACGGGCACACCGTCACCGAGGGGTCCTACATGTTGCTGCTCAACGGGTCGGCCAATCGCGACGAGACCAAGTTCACCGACCCCGACCGCTACGACATTCACCGGAAGGGCGGCCACCTGAGCTTCGGCCAGGGACTGCACTTCTGCCTTGGCTCGGCGCTGGCCCGGCTCGAGGGGCGGATCGCCTTCGAAGAGGTCCTCAAGCGATGGCCTGATTGGGATGTCGACTACGGCAACGCCAGCAGAGCCAGGACGTCCAGCGTGCGAGGCTGGGCGAAACTGCCCGTCAAGACTCGTTAACGCGAATCATCATGGCGACAGATGTCGCACAGTTGCGACACTGGAGCGACGATCGTCGCAAATTTGACGCGCTAGACAAATAATGCAATGAACACCAATTCGACTGGCGGAGCAAGACATTCGAGGCCGGTCGCGACCGTCAGCTGACGCACAGTGACTTAATCGCTGTATACGACACGTGCGCCGAGCGCATCTCTTAGCGTGCGGTTACCAGGCCTGCCACGGAGAGGCGCGATGGCGGCACGATCACAGACCCATGCATCGCCTGGCGATTTCAGCGAACGCGCCCTGCTTATTGACCAATTATTGTTATTTTTAGATAATAGCCGTCGCCCCAGGCAGTGGCCTATGACATCAGGGGGATCGATGGAGGGACGGCTCGCGCGCCGACATCGATACCGGCGCGGAGCCAGGCGGCCCGGATCGCTGGTTGACCAAATACTTGTTCCGCCGGTAATGTGCTCGCCCGGACCGGGGGTAACGGCATCACGTCAGTGGGGGCACTGTGAATCTCTTCCATCCAGGATTCGCGTGACGGCGCGAATGGTGGCGGGGTGAGCGGTCGCGCTCTACGCGCCTTGACCGGCGTCGCCACCGTCGTCGCGATCGTCGCGGTGGTCGCGCTTGCGGCGACCCTGTTCCGAGGCGGCTTGACGGAGAGCGTGCCTGTGACGGTGATGTCGCCACGGGCCGGACTGGTGATGAACCCCGACGCCAAGGTGCAGATCCGCGGCGTCCAGGTCGGCAAGGTCGACTCGATAGAACAGATGCCCAACGGCGAAGCCGCCATTCACCTGGCAATGGATCCCAATCGGATGAGCGCGATACCTGCCAACGTGCTCGTCGACATCGCGTCGACGACGGTGTTCGGCGCGAAATACGTCCAGTTCGTCCTCCCGCCGGACCCGTCGCCCGAATCCCTACGCGCAGGCCAGGTGCTCGCCGCCAAACACGTCATGGTCGAAATCAACACGGTGTTCGAAAATCTCACGTCCGTGTTGTCCAAGGTCGATCCCCCGAAGCTCAACGAGACCCTCGGTGCCATCGCCTCTGCGGTCAACGGACGCGGCGAGAAGATCGGCCAGATGCTGACCGATCTTGACGCCTACCTCGCCAAGATCGAGCCGAGCCTGCCCGCGCTGAGCCACGACCTGGAAGTCGCCCCGCAGGTTCTGCAGGCGTACGGTGACGCTGCACCCGATTTCGTCAGCGTTGCCGACAACGCGGCGCGGATCAGCGACACGATCGTCGATCAGGAACAGAACCTCGACGCCGCACTCGTCAGCGTCACCGGCCTGGCCGACGTCGGCAACGACGTGATCGGCACCAACCGCCAACCGCTAGCTGATGTCCTTCATCTGCTGGTGCCGACCACCGATCTACTGAACAAGTACAACCAGGCGCTCTGGTGCGCTCTGTCCGGGATGGTCAACGCCTCGGCTCGTCCGCCATTGAAGGAGCCTGGCGTCCATGTCCTGGCCGGATTCCTGTGGGGGCAGGAGCGGTATCGATATCCGATGGACCTGCCGAAGGCGGGCGCGACGGGCGGACCACAGTGCACCGGCCTGCCCAACCTGCCCTTCGAGGGCGTACCTCCCTATGTTGTCGCCGACACCGGGACCAATCCGTGGAGGCGCACCTATCCCGGAATCGTGCTGAACTCCGACGCCTTGAAGAAAATCATGTTCGGTGAGATCGACGGACCGCCGCGCAACACCTATCAGATCGGCCAACCCGGATGAGGCGCTCGGTGCGCCCGACGCTGGTCAAGTTCGGGATCTTCGGCGTGGTCATGGTTGTCATGACCGCGTGCCTTTTCTTCATCTTCGGTCAGTACCAGACCGGTTCGACGAAGGACTACACCGCGGTTTTCACGGATGCGTCGCGCCTCAAGGTCGGGCAGTCGGTGCGCGTCGGGGGTATGCGAGTCGGAACGGTCAACAGCGTCAAGCTCCAGAAGGACAAGACGGCGCTCGTGACATTCGACGCCGATCCCGCCGTCCAGATGACCACCGGCACCCAGGTGGCCGTGCGCTATCTGAATCTCGTGGGGGACCGCTATCTGGAGCTGATCGACGGCCCCGGTGATCGGCGGCTGCCGCCGGGATCACAGATTCCCGCGGAGCGAACCCAGCCGGCGCTGGATCTCGACCTCCTTCTCGGTGGCCTCAAACCCGTTATCCGAGGCCTCAATCCGCAAGATGTGAACGCCTTGTCTGCGTCGCTGATCCAGATCTTTCAGGGGCAGGGCGGCACACTGCAGTCCCTGCTGTCCAACACGTCGGGGTTCACCACTGCGCTAGCAGACCACAACCAGACGATCCAGGCGCTGATCGACAACCTGCGTACGTTGCTCGCCACGTTGACCAAGGAGGGCGACAAGTTCTCCGGCACGATCGCCAAGCTGGAGACTCTGGTGACTCAGCTTGCGGCGGAGAAGGATCCAATCGGCACGGCAATCGAGTCGCTGAACAACGGCAGCGCATCCGTGGCCGACCTGCTCACCGATGCGCGGCCTGCGCTCAAGGGCACCGTCGATCAGTTGAACCGGTTGGTCACCAACATGGATGGCCAAAAGGACCGGCTGGACGCCTCACTGCAGAAGGCGCCGGAGAACTACCGCAAGCTGATCCGCACCGGCTCGTACGGCAGCTTCTTCAACTACTACATCTGCCAACTCACCTGGCGGGTGACCGACCTTCAGAACCGCACCGCCGAGTTCCCCTGGATCAGACAGGACGGAGGGAGGTGCACCGAGCCCTGATGCTGAAATACCGTGGAAAAAGGCTTATTCGGACGGGTTTCATGGGTGTCGTCCTCGCGATCCTCATCGTCCTGGTCGGGCTCTCGCCAGAAACGTTGACGTCGATGGCGACGGCAATCCGGTACCAGGCCCAGTTCTCGGATGCCGGCGGCCTGACGCCGGGCAACGACGTGACGATCGCCGGAATCAAGGTCGGCAGCGTCTCGGATGTCTCCCTGGAGGGACGCAACGCCGTGGTGACGTTCACCATCGACGGAACCGTCGAACTCGGGTCGGACACGACGGCACACGTGCGAACCGGAACGCTTCTCGGCGAACGTGTGCTCACTCTGGAGTCCGCGGGCGACGGCACCATGCACCCCATGGATGTCATCCCAGTTGCGCGCACCGCGTCGCCGTACTCGCTGACCGAAGCAGTCAGCGAGCTCACGACGAACACCGCAGGCACCGACACGGCTTCTCTCAACCAGTCGCTGGACACGCTCTCGGAGACGCTGGATCAGGTTGCGCCACAACTTGGTCCGGCCTTCGACGGCATCACGAAGCTCTCACAGGCAATCAACGACCGAGACGACACGCTGAGTGCACTGCTCAAGGACGGTGCCGACGTCACCAAGATTCTGTCGGAGCGCAGCGCACAGGTGAACGCCCTGATTCTCAACGGCAACGATCTGGTCGGTGTACTCAACGAGCGTCGCCACGCGATCGTCGAACTGCTGGTTCATACGTCGGCGTTGGCGAAGCAGCTCTCGGGCCTCATCGGTGACAACGAGGAGAAGCTGGCGCCGACGCTGGACAAGCTCAACGCGGTGACAGCGATCCTGGAGAAGAACCGCGACAACATCGCCAAGGCAATACCGGGGCTGGCGAAGTTCCAGACGACACTCGGCGAGACCATCGGCAACGGCCCCTACTACCAGGCATACGTTCCCAACCTCTTCATCAGCGAGCTCTTCCAGCCGTTCTTCGACTATGCATTCGGCTTCCGGCGAGGAACCAACGCCGGTCAGCCGCCTGACAATGCCGGTCCACGCGCCGAGCTTCCCTTCCCGTACAACGGAATTCCTCAGCCCGGCGAGCAGTGGGGTCCACCACCGCCATGACCCAAAGCCGGCTCGTGAAACTCGCGCTTGCAGCGCTGCTTGCGGTGGCGCTCGTTGGCGGGATCGGCGTGATGATTCAGCAGGCCTTCTTCCGGCCCAACACGATCACCGCGTACTTCACCAAGACGGTAGCCATCTATTCCGGTGACGAGGTCCGAATCGCCGGTGTCAAGGTGGGCTCGATCGACTCGATCGAGCCGGTCGGCACCCAGGCCAAGATGACCTTGCGCGTCAATCGCAACATCTCCGTTCCCGCCGACGCCAAGGCGGTGATCGTCGCCCAGAACCTGATCTCGGCCCGCTACGTCCAGCTCGCGCCCGCCTACGAATCCGGGCCGACGATGCAGGACGGCGCGGTGATCCCGCTCGACCGCACGGCGATCCCCGTCGAATGGGATGAAGTCAAAGAACAATTGATGCGGCTGGCAACGGAACTTGGCCCGGACAAAGGCATGTCGACGGGCTCCGTAGGGCGATTCATCGACAGCGCCGCCAACGCGCTGGACGGCAATGGCGACAAGCTACGGCAGACGCTGGCTCAGCTGTCCGGCGTCGGCCGGATCCTGGCCGACGGCAGCGGGAACATCGTCGACACCATCACCAACCTGCAGACCTTCGTCACCGCACTTCGGGACAGCAACGACCAGATAGTGCAGTTCCAGGACCGGTTCGCGACATTGACGAGCGTGATCGACGACAGCAGATCAGACCTCGACTCCGCGCTCAAGAACTTGTCCGATGTCGTCGGTGAGACGCAACGCTTCATCGAAGGAACTCGGGACAAGACCGCCGAACAGATTCGACTGCTCGGCAGCGTCACTCAGAACCTGGCCGATCACCGCATGGACCTCGAAAACGTCCTGCACATCGCGCCGCACTCGATTGCCAACGCCGTCAACATGTTCGACCCTCGCACCGGGGCCGCCAGCGGTGTCTTCGTGCTCAACAACCTGTCGAGTCCGGTGTGGGCGATCTGCACAATGATGGGTGCACTCGAGAACGTCACGTCTCCTGAGACCGGCAAGCTCTGCGCCCAGTACCTCGGCCCGGCGCTGCGAACCGTGAACATCAACAACATCCCGGTTCCGATCAACCCGTTCCTGACGTCGAATCCACCGGACTACATGTTGCGATACTCCGAGGACAGGCTCAGGCCGGAGAACGAAGGACAGCCACCCCCGCCGTACACCGATTCGCCTGCGGTGTCCGCGTATACGGGAGCCGGCGACATACCTCCGCCGCCGGGCTATGGGCCGCCGCCCGGCCCACCGCCCCCAGCTGCCTATGGCGCCTCCGCCACAGCCCCCGGCCCCGACGCTGCAGGACATGCTGCTGCCTGCGGAGGCGCCACCACCTCCGGATGACGCGTCCGCGGATCCGCCGCCGCCACCGGGTGAGGGGACACCGCCGTGATCGGGAAGAGGAGTGGACGTCGCCTGCTGGCAGTCGGGTGCAGCGTCATGGTGACCGTCTCGGGGTGTGCATTCCAGGGCGTGAACTCGTTACCGCTGCCCGGTGCGGTCGGACGCGGTGGCGATGCCGCCATTTACCACGTAGAGCTCGCGAATGTCGGTACCCTCGAATCGAATTCGCCCGTGTTGATCGACGATGTGGTCGTCGGCAGCGTCGGCAAGATGCGGTTGCACGGCTGGCATATCGATCTCGATCTGGCGCTGAAGCCGGACGTCATCGTGCCCGCCAATGCCGTAGCGACGGTCGGACAGACCAGCTTGCTCGGGTCGATGCACGTGGCGCTCGACCCGCCGCCGGGCGATGCGCCGAGCGGTCGCTTGAAGCCAGGCGCCACGATCGGTCTGAACAGTTCGTCTACCTACCCGTCGACCGAACAGACATTGTCGTCGCTTGCTGCCGTGGTCAACGGCGGGGGACTCGGCCAAGTCGGCGACATCGTGCACAACTTCAACACTGCGCTGAGCGGACGCGGCGATGTTGTTCGCGATCTGATCGCTCGACTCGACACGTTCGTTGGAACGCTTTATCAACAGCGCGACAACATCATCGCCACCATTGATGAACTGAATCGGTTCGCCTCGACGCTCGGTGGACAACAGGAAGTGCTGACGCGCGCCCTGAACAAGATCCCGCCCGCGTTGGACGTATTGATCAGGGAACGGCCGAGGCTCACCACCGCACTGGAAAAGCTGGGCACGTTGAGCGACACCGTCTCGGGGCTCGTCAACGACACGCAGGCCGACCTGGTCACCAACCTGCAGAATCTCGAGCCCACACTCAAGGCGCTGGCTGATGTCGGTCCGGACATCAACACCGCCCTGGCGTATATCCCGACGTTCCCGCTGACCCAGAACCTCATCGATCGCGGCGTCCGCGGCGACTACGTAAACCTCTTCGTGACAATCGATCTCACGAACGCCCGAATCAAGCGGGGGCTACTGCTCGGTACCCGCCTCGGCCAGGACCGGGCGTCGATAATCCCGGCGCCAGGCGATCCCGGATATGACGCCTACTACACCAAGTTCCCGCTCGGCGTCGGCACATCGCCACCGTTCGGGCCGATCCCCAATGCCGACGCGGCGCCGTGGGAACCAGGGGGTGGTGGCTGATGCTGACTAGGTTCGTCCGCATCCAGCTCGCCATCTTCACGATCGCGTCGGTCATCGGCGTGCTGGTCATGGTGTTCGCCTATATGCAAGCACCGACTCTGCTTGGCATCGGTCGGATCACTGTCAAGCTGGAGTTGCCCGCATCGGGCGGGCTGTACCGGTTCTCCAACGTGACATACCGCGGCGTTCAAGTCGGCAAGGTGACGGGAATGGACGTGTCGCGCACTCAGGCGACCGCAATCCTGTCACTCGGCAGCTCACCGAAGATTCCGGCCGACCTCGTCGCCGAGGTGCGCAGCGTGTCGGCGGTCGGCGAACAGTACGTCGAGCTGATGCCGCGCACGGATTCGCCGCCGTACCTACAGGACGGATCGGTGATCGCCATGGGCGACACCAAGATTCCGCAGTCGGTCGGCCCGATGCTCGATCAGGTGAGCACCCTGATCAACAGCGTTCCCAAGGACAAGTTGAGCGGACTGGTCGACGAGTCGTTCAATGCGTTCAACGGGGCCGGCTACGACCTCGGATCGCTGTTCGACTCCTCGGCGAAGATCTCCGGTGATCTCAACAAGGTGTCCGACCAGTCGTCGACGCTGATCGAAGACACCGGGCCGCTTCTCGATTCGCAAGCGCAGACGACCGACTCGCTGAGACTGTGGGCGAGAAGCCTGGCTGGGATCACCGGTCAGGTGGTGGCGAACGATCCGCAGGTGCGCACACTGCTGCAGGAGGGGCCGCCCGCGGCGAACGAGGTGTCTCGACTGCTCGACCAGGTGAAGCCGACGCTGCCCGTCCTGTTGGCCAACCTCACCACCTTCGGCCAGGTCGCGGTGACCTATCACCCGTCACTCGAGCAGGTTCTGGTTTTGCTGCCGCCGTTTGTGGGAGATGTCCTCTCCTCGGCTCCCGAGAACAATCCGACCGGAATCCCCCTCGGCGACTTCAGGATCCAGATCGGCGATGGGCCGCCGTGCACTGTCGGCTTCCTGCCACCGTCGCAGTGGCGGTCGCCTGCCGATCTGACGACGATCGACACTCCGGACGGCCTGTACTGCAAGCTGCCACAGGACGCGCCGATCGTCGTGCGCGGAGCGCGCAACTCACCGTGCATGGGTGTGCCTGGCAAGCGCGCGCCGACGGTGCAGGAGTGCTACAGCGACAAGCCGTATATGCCGCTGGCGGTCCGGCAACATGCGCTGGGGCCGTATCCGTTCGATCCCAATCTGATCGCGCAGGGTATTCCGGTGGACGATCGCGTCGATGCCAACGAACGGCTCTATGCCCCTGTGGAGGGCACGCAGATGCCGCCCGGCGCGGCGCCGTCGGGCACCCCGCCCGACGCTCCGCCTCCTGGCGCGCCACCTCCACCGCCGCCGCCTCCGGCGGAGGTCTTCCCGCCGATGGACACCGGAGGTGCTGTGCCCGCGGCGCCGAGTTCGTTCGGCGCAGGTGGATCCGAGCCAGGACCATCGGTCGCCGTCGCGCATTACGATCCACAGACCGGGCAATACGCCGCACCCGATGGTCAGGTCTTCCGGCAGGAAGATCTCGTGGATCCCGCCAAGTCCTGGCAGGACCTGATCTACCAGGCGGACGTATGAGGTTCGCGCGCTTGGTCTTCAGTGCCGCAGTCGCGGCGTCGTCTGTGGTCAGCCCGCCGCAGGCCCACGCAGATCCCGGCGACGGCATCGCGCTGAACGGCACCTACACGGCGTTCTCCGACGGAGTGTGGGCCAAGACGAACGACTCCTATCACGACGAGCGCAGCGTGACCCAGACGTGGACGATCACCTCGACGTGCAGCACGTTTCAGGACTGCACCGGACGCGTCACGAGTGACCAGGGCTGGAGTGCGGACATGCTCTACATGAGCGGCAGTTGGAGAGTTCGCCGCACCGTGGACAACTGGGAACCGTGCATCGACGGCACCGCGACGCCGGGGGAACAGACCTTCACGTTCTGGAAGGGCTACCCGGTGCCCATTCCGCTCAAGGGCTGGGACATCACGAAGGGCCCGAGCGGTGCATGCGGGAAAAACAAGCAGCTCGGTGTCCAGCTTCCGTTCACGCTGACGCCCGTCGGGTGATTTCGGCGCGCTAATCGACGCTGAGCGCACGCCAGCGCGCCGAAATCGCTCCTCACCCAGGGTTGAAGGCCCCGCGCGGAATGGTGAGCGGCAGGTCGACCGAGCTCAGCAGACCCGGCTCTGCGGCAACGACATACGGAACCGCGTTCACGACACGCATGGCCGTGGCAACCATCGCCCCGGCCCCAGAGGTCATGCCCTCGATGCCGGCCTTCTTGCGGTCTCGAAGCGTGACGTCGTAGCTGCAGTCGATATCTGGTGTACCAGTGATCACCACGCGGTAGCCGAGGGCGTTGGGGAGTGTCGGCCAGTCCGGTGCGACATCCGGAGCCAGCCGGGTGACGTGTTCGATGACGATGGCCTCGCGTCCGTCGACGACACCGATCGCCTGCATGCGCAGCGCGCCGCAGGTGCCTGCCTCGACGGTGCCCATCGCCACCTCCAGCGTCCGCTCGGTCACCGCGCGGTCGAACGTCTCCCGAATTTCCTGAACCTCGACGCCCAGCGCGTCGGCGACCATTCGGATCTGGCCCTGCCACTCACCGGCGATCGCGCCGGGGAAGCTGATCCACGGTTGATAGTCGAGCGGACGACCGAATCCCATTGCGTCGCTCATGATGTCGGGGACGCCGTAGTCGTCGTACAGCCCGATCTCGTAGGCGTGGATCTTCTCGATCTGAGACGACTGCGTGGTCAACACAAGGGGCAGGTAGTCGGCCGCGAATCCCGGTTCGATGCCCGACGCGTAGAGCGAGACCTGCCCCTCCTTCGCGGCGGCCACCAACTGATCTCGCCACTCGGCGGGTTCGTAGGCGTGCGGGTTGACCAGCCGCGTGGTGCTAGTCGTCACCACGTTGATGCCCGCGCTGAGCAGCCGGACGTAGTCAGGGATCGCGAGTGCGTCCCGCTCGGGGCCGCTGGCCGCGTAGATGACGCAGTCTGGTTTGAGCGCGATCAGCGCGTCGGCATCGTTGGTGACGGTCAGCCCGATGGGCTCGCCATTGGCGAGTTCGCCGGCGTCCTTGCCTGCCTTCTCCTCCGAGTGCACCCAGACCCCGACGAGGTCCATATTGGGACGCTGATGAATGGCGCGGATAGCGATCGACCCGATGCCGCCCGTCGCCCACACCACCACGCGATGCTGACCTGTTGTCATCTTTCCTCCTCGCGCCCGGCGTATTGACCTAACGTTTGCTCCGAAATTAACAGTGAGCACTATTAACGTCAATAAGAATCGGGCTATAGTCCGTTCTGGTGTTCACCATCCGGTTCGACATGCGCGCGCCCTCGTCCGGCGCGCCGACGACCGAGCTGTACCCGGCCGCAATCGACATGTGCGCATGGGCGGAATCCCGCGGAGCGATCGTGGCCGTGCTGTCCGAGCACCACGGGGCCGAGGACAACCACCTGCCATCGCCGATCGTGCTGGCGTCGGCGATCGCGGCCCGAACCGAGCGACTGCCGATCATGCTGGCCGCGGTGGTGCTGCCGTTCTGGGATCCGGTCCGGCTGGCCGAGGACATGAGCGTGCTGGACATCATCAGCAACGGCCGGGTGTCCTACGCGTTCGGCATCGGCCACCGTCCGCAGGAGTACGAGCACTTCGGCGTCGACATGAATCGGCGGGGTCGACTCGCCGACGAGAAGCTGACCCTGCTGCGACAGCTGCTGACGGGCCGACCAGTGGTCTCCGACGGCAGGCGAATCCACGTCACACCGGCGTGCACATCACCCGGCGGGCCGTTCATGATGCTGGCCGGCGGCAGTGAAGCCGCCGTCAAGCGCGCGGCCAAGCACGGCCTGGGTGTCGTCCTGCAGACCAACCAGGGCGGCCTGAAGGAGTTGTACGAGAACGAATGCCGCGCGCACGGCCACGAACCCGGTTTCATTGCAGCTCCCGGCCGACAACGCTGCGACCGCGGTGTTCGTCGCCGACGATGTAGACAAGGCGTGGGACGAACTGGGCCCGCACCTGCTGCACGACGCGGTGACCGCCGCGGCCTATCGCCATGGCGTCGAGGGGGTGGCCAGCATCTCCCGCGCCACTGATGTGAACGGGCTGCGCGAGGCAGACGGCCCGTACCGGGTCTTCACCACCGACGAGGCGGTCGACTATATGCGCGGTGGCCAGGCACTCCCGCTCGCTCCGCTGTGCGGCGGCGTGCCACCGGATGTGGCGTGGCCGTATCTCGAGCGCGCTGCCGAAGCCGCGGCCCGCATCGGCTGATCGAAGGAGAACCATGGAGGCAAGCCCAACTCGGGTGGTGGTGTGGTCGACCGGGGGCGTCGGCTCGATCGCGGTCGATGCCGTGCACAGCCGCCCGGATCTCGAGCTCGTCGGCGTGTGGGTGCACTCGCAGGACAAGGTGGGCCGCGACGCTGGTGAGCTCGCAGGCGTCGGCCCGATCGGAGTCGAGGCGACGAATGACGCCGACGCGCTGATCGCGCTCAAACCCGACTGTGCGGTGTACGCGGCCAGCGGACCGGAGCGCGACGCCGGTGCCGTACCGGATTACCTGCGGCTGCTCGAGGCCGGAATCAACGTGGTGTCAACGACATCGACCAGCCTGATATACCCGCCCACGTATTACTCGCCGGAATGGCGCGACCAACTCGAGGCAGCGGCCAAGTCAGGTGGTGCATCGTTCTACGGGTCTGGGATCTTCCCCGGGTTCGGCTCGGACCAACTGGCTCTCCTGCTGGCGACACAGTCGAAGAAGATCCGGTGCATCAAGGCCACGGAGATCGCGCTCAACGACCACTACCCGGTCGCCGACATCATGATGAACGGGCTGGGGTTCGGTCATCCGCTCGACTTCGAGCCGATGCTGAAGACTCCCGGCTTCATCGAGATGGCCTGGGCGGCACCGATTCATTTGATGGCAGATGGGCTCGGCGTGGAGGTCGAGGAGGTCCGCGGCTCAATGGACCGGCGGCTGACCGACCGCGACATCGACGTGGCATTCGGCACCATCAAGGCGGGCACGTGCGGGGCGGTCCTGACGCGGGCCGCGGGCGTGGTCAACGGCCGCGAAGCCATCGTGATCGAGCACATCATCCGGATGGCCCGCGACGTCGCGCCCGACTGGTTGGCGTCGGAGTTCGACGCCACCTACCGCGTGGACATCGAGGGTGAGCCGGACATCCACTGCGCGATGAACCTCGGCGATGCCGAGGGGCACGGCGCCGGTCGTGCCGCGATGGCCGCGACCGCCATGCGCGTCGTCAACGCGATTCCGTATGTCGTCGGCGCGCCGGCGGGCCTGTTGAGCTCGCTCGACATTCCGAATACCATGCCACGGCACGCATTCGACTGACGGCCGAGTCCTACTTCAGGGTTGTGGTCAACCAGGGGCCAACGGCCATAGTGCAGAAATCGCGGATATCAGGCGGTTGACAGTGTTCCGCAACCAGCCGTAGCGTTTCCGGAACGAATCTTAGGGTCCGCTTGGGAGGCCTCTTGTACAACCTGCGCTTCGACATGCGGGCACCGGAGATCGGCGCGCCGACGGTGCAGCTGTACTCCGCGGCAACGGAGATGTGCGCCTGGGCCGAGAACCACGGCGCCCTTGCCGCCGTGCTGTGCGAACACCACGGATCGGAGGACGGCTACCTGCCGTCACCGCTCATTCTCGCGTCGGCGATTGCGGCCAAAACCGAACGCCTTGCGCTGAGCCTGATCCTGCTGCTGCCGTTCTACGACGTGGTCCGGCTAGCGGAGGACATGGCGGTACTCGACATCATCAGCAAGGGCCGAGCTTCCTACATCCTTGCGCTCGGCTATCGGCCGGAGGAGTTCGAACACTTCGGCGTCGACATGCGTACCCGCGGAAAGCTTGCCGACGAGAAGCTGGCGCTGTTGCGTGAACTGCTCTCGGGCGAAGCGGTATTCGACGGGCGCCGCATCAACACCACACCGCCTCCGCACACCGCGGGAGGTCCGATGCTGATGTGGGGTGGCGGCACGGTCGCCGCGGCGCGTCGTGCAGGCAAGTACGGGCTCGGCATGCTCGGCAACGCGAATGTCGAAGGCATGTACGAGGCGTATCAGGAGGCGTGTCACCAACACGGGCACGAGCCGGGGCCGATCTTCCTGCCCGCCCGTGACAACCCGTCGGTGTGCTTCGTCGCCGACGACGTCGACAAGGCATGGGAAGAGCTCGGGCCGCACTTGCTGCACGACGTATGCACATACGCCGCATGGAATCCGGGTAACGACACCTCGGCGGGATTCTCCGACGTGAAGACCGTCGAGGAACTGCGTGCCAATCAGACGTCGCACCGGATCTACAGCGTCGAAGAGGCCGTCGCGCGAATGCGCGCGGGCGAGATGCTCAATCTGTCTCCCTTGTGCGGTGGGGTTCCTCCTGAAATCGCCTGGCAGTACCTGAAGCGCGTCGGAGAGGTGGTTATGCCCGAGGTGGCCAAGTGACCGGCACCAGTGCGGTCGAGTTATATTACGACCCTTATGATTTCGCGATCGATGACGATCCCTACCCGGTGTGGAAACGGCTGCGCGACGAGGCTCCGCTGTATTACAACGAGAAGTACGGCTTCTACGCCGTGAGCCGTTACGAGGACGTCGCACGCGAACTCCACAACTGGGAGGCCTACCGGTCCGGTCACGGCACCACGATGGACATCATCCTGGCCGGCATCGAACTGCCGCCCGGCATCATCCTCTTCGAGGATCCGCCGATCCACGACCTTCACCGTCGCCTGCTCTCAAGGGTTTTCACGCCTCGGCGCATGGAGGCGATCGAGCCCCTGACGCGCGAGTACTGCGTGCGTGCCCTCGATCCTCTCGTCGGCTCCGACCGGTTCGACTTCATCGCCGACATCGGGTCGCAGATCCCGATGCGCACGATCGGCTACCTGCTGGGCATACCCGAACACAATCAGGAGGCGATCCGCGACACGTCGAACAATGCGCTGACGCTCGAGGAGGGCGAGTTCAGCGGAGCGCGCGCGGATCTTTTCGAGAACAGCCACGAGTTGTTCGCCGAATATATCGACTGGCGGGCCGACCATCCGTCCGACGACCTGATGACCCAGTTGCTCAACGCGGAACTGGAGGACGACGGCGCAGTGCGCCGGCTGACCCGCACCGAGGTGCTGATGTACACGGGAATGGTCGCGGGGGCAGGCAACGAGACGACGACGCGGCTGATCGGCTTCGCCGGGCAGCTCCTCGCCGAGAACCCTGACCAGCGGCGCGAATTGGCGGACGACTACTCGCTGATTCCGCGTGCGATCGAGGAGATGTTGCGCTACGAGGCGCCGTCGCCCGTGCAGGCCCGCTACGTCGCCCACGACGTGGAGTGCCGCGGGCAGACAATCCCAGAGGGTTCGGTGATGCTGCTGATCAACGGGTCGGCGAACCGCGACGAGCGGCACTTTCCCGATCCCGACCGCTTCGACATTCACCGCAACGGTGCGCACCTGTCCTTCGGCCAGGGGCTGCACTTCTGCCTCGGCTCGGCTCTTGCCCGCATGCAGGCGCGAGTCGTGCTGGAGGAAGTGCTGCGGCGCTGGCCCGACTGGGAAGTGGACTACGACAACGCCGAAAAGGCACACACCGCAAGCGTGCGCGGATGGTCGAAGCTGCCGGTCACGCTCGGCTAGTCGTCACTCCGCGAATAGCCGTATCGCGCAGGTGAATGAGTGAGCGCCGGATGCCCAGGTCGTGCAGGATGTTCTCCGGAATCCAGCCGACGGCGATCACCGACCGCGACAACGTCTCGTTCGCGGGGCTGTCGATGACGATCTCGCCGGACTTGATGCCTTCGGCCAGAAGCGTTTTCATCTGTCGCACCCGCTTGGCGAACAGCCAGCCGATGTTCGGGGTGTCCGGGGGAGACTGCCGCATCCACGCGAGCTGAATGCGGAACTCGTCACCGAAGCGGTCAAGCACGTTCGTGTTGACCCAGCTGAGCGCGTCGAGTTTCTCGATCGGCGATGAATCGGAGCGCAGCACGCGGATCCACCCCTCGGCGACCTTCTCGCCGAACGATTGCATGATCGACGCCAGCAGTTGGTCTTTCGAGCCGATCAATCGGTACACCGTGCCGGTGCCGAGTTGGGCGGCCGACGCGATGTCCCTGATGGTCGTGACCTCGTAGCCCTTGCGGCCGAACTCGGCGCGCGCGACGGCACGGACGTGCGCCGCCTTGTCGCCCGGCTCGGCGTGCGCGTCATCGCTCCACGATTTCACCACGTCGTCGGCGGCGACGAACGCCGCGGAGCGGTCCAGCTGTGCGTCGGTGGGTCGCACGGCGGCCAAGCCCTCCAACAGGATTCGGCACAGCAGTTCGGCCAGCTTGTCGGCGCTGGCGTTGAAGCGGATGACGTCCAGACCGACCTGCAGCATCACCTGGACGAGCCGGTCGGCCAGCACGGGAAGGTCGACATCGGGTTTCAGGTAGCCGCTCCACCTGGCGGCCCGCAGGGTCTGCACCATCGCTTCCAGGATCGCCGTCGGCCGCTGTTGGGCCAGCGCGGTGAGTTCCCGATTCGGCCCGTGCGCCTCGTAGAACGTCATCTGCAGTGCAGCGCCGTGCGTCACCGCGCACTGGGCGATCGCCGAGCTGAGGTCGACGATCCGCTCGAAGGCCGACCGGGAGCTGGCATCGTCCAACCGGCTCTGCGCGCGCTCGGCGATTCGGTCCAGGTCGGTGTGATACCGCCGGAGCAGCTCGACGAGGATCGCTTCCTTGGATTCGAAATGGTGATACAGGCTGCCCGGCAGAATTCCGGCCGCGTCGGCGATCTCCTGCAGCGAGGTCCGCAGGCCCGAGGTTGCGATCAGCGAGGCGGCGGTTTGCAGTATCTCGGTGCGCCTGGTGCCGTCGTCGTAGGCGTGTCCGGCATTCGACGGCGTCACTTGCGGACGCCCCACAACACCTCCACGGCTTCCGACTCCCGTCGTGGGTTTGCCTGACCGACCCAATGTTTGGTTAACGCTACCAGAAGTGCGATGTCGCGCAGTGTCCTCCGACGCGCCGAAAGTGCCGCTCATAGGACCGCGCGGACCGAGGTCATGGGCTGGCCGCGGAGCGTGTGATGACGAGCGGACGGTCATACGAGTTGTCACTGGTGTCGCGCGCCACCGTTTGCACGGTGTCGAGGAATTCGACGAGTTCTGGGGACAGCAGTGACGTGGCGTCGCTCTGCCACTCGACCAGACAGACCCGCGCGGCGATGGCCCAACGGCCGTCCCTGCGCTCGAAGCGGTCGATATAGCGGCCGCCGGAGACGATCAACGGTTTGGCCGGATCCCGGTCGGTGCCGACGAACATGTAATACGTCTCCGCGTGCGCCTCATCGCCCGCGATGTCGGCAGTGTGGTTCATCAGGTAGTGCTGGTGACGGGTCTGCGTCGCGTGGTAGGCGAATGCCCAGTCGATGAAATCGTCGACAGGACCCACGAATCCGACGTGGTCGTCGATCGCGCCGTCGTGATAGGCCGAGCGCAACAACTCGCGGTCCAGCCGGTCGATTCCACGCGCGTAGCGCTGCAGGCAGTCGAGGATGTCGGCTCGATCGCACAGCTCTTGAAGTCTGAGATCCATGCCGACCACCGCCTTGTGTTAGCCGTTCGGCCCGACGATAATGCGGAACAGATTTTTGGTCAATGAAGCCCACCCAGTGCAGCTCAGATGGGACTGACTCCCAGCCGCTCGGTGACCTCGAAGACCTCCTCGTAGTTGGTCTCCGGGATGCTGAACTTCTCCGTCGCCGAGATCTCGGCAATATGTGCCGCGACATCGTCGACGGTCGGTTCGGTGCCGCCCTCCGCCAACCAGCCCGAAGCCAGGCCGATGAACACGCGGGCATAGCGACCGCCGATCGCCGAGTAGTTGCGGTGGCTGAACTCGCACGCGCGGCTGGCCAGGTACACCACCATCGGCGTCACCCGCTCCGGCCTGATCATGTCAAGGAAGCCGGACTCCTGGAGCGGTCGGGTGTCGGCGACGGTTTCGGTCACCATCCGCGAGAAGCCGGTCGGCAGAACGGTGTTCGCGAGGATCCCGTGTGGTGCGCCTTCGAGGGCGATGATGTTGGTCAACCCGACGAGGCCGGCCTTGGCGGCAGCGTAGTGAGACTCCAGGTGCTGGCCGAACATGCCCGCCGTCGACGAGATGAAAACGAAGCGGCCGTATCCCTGCTTCTTCATCACCCGGAACGCAGGCTGCGCGAGATAGAAGGCGCCGTCGAGGTGGACGCCCAACATGCGTCGCCAATCGTCGGCGGTCAGCTCGTCGAACGCGATGCTGTTGAAGATGCCCGCGTTGCTGACCACCGCGTCCAGCCGGCCGAAGCTCTCGACGGCGGTGCGCACGATGGCCTCGCCGCCCTCGGGGCTGTCTACGGAGTTGTGCGAGGCGACGGCCGTCCCGCCCGCAGCGCTGATCTCCTCGACGACCCGGTCCGCCACGGACGCGTCGGCGCCGTCGCCGTGCATGGTGCCGCCGAGGTCGTTGACGACGACCGATGCCCCGCGACGCGCCAGTTCGATCGCATAGAGGCGGCCCAGACCGCGCCCGGCGCCGGTGACCACCGCGACCTGACCGTCGAAGTCGATCATGTGCTCACTTCCCGATTCGTTGACTGCCCTCGGGTGCGGACACTACGGTCGGAACAGATATTTGGTCAACAATCGAGCCGTGGCCTGGAGGTGCTCGTGCCGGAGCTTGCCGAGGCTGACCGCCTGCAGGCGCTGGGCATGCTGGCGTCCGCGCTCGCCGGGCGACCTGTCGCTGTTGCGCCGCTGGCGCCGGGTGAACCGTCGTGGACGGACGGGCAGACGGTCTACGTCGATCCCGCGGAGGGCGCGCGAGCCAATCTCGAATCGGCGGCCGTGCATGCATCGCTGATCGCGGCGGGCAGCCTCGACACGCAGGTGATGGCCGCGCTGGTTCGACGTCCGCGGATCGCGAATCGCTATCTGGCCATCGAGGGCCGTCGCGCGCTTGCCGCCAACGGTCGCATCTTGCCCCGCGTGTTGAGCTCGACCTGGTCGAGTCCGAATGGGCTTCTCGCAGCTGATGCGCCCGAAGCCTCGCTGTCACTGGCATCGGGAAAGGGCGCGATTGACGATCCACCCACGGCTTTCGGTGTGATCCGCGCCAAAAAGGTGATCGCGGCCAACACCCGCGCCGCCGACCAAGTCGACGGGGAAGGCGCCAGCCACGTTCCCCGCCGTGACACCGCCGAAGCGCGCGAGGATTTCGACGACAGCGTGGACGACAGCGACGACCCGGATCTCTTCACCAGTCCCGTCGGGGGCGGCGGGTTCATCGGCAAGTGGTTGAAGAAGATGCTGTCGTCGGCGCGCAAGTCCGACAGCAGCGGCGGCGGACCCCCCGGGGCCGATGCGCCAACGCACCGAACGGATTCGGCCAACCGCGGCGCCTATGCGGTCAGCTCGGCGGCCGCAGTGTCGTCGGAGGACGCCGCCGACATCAAGCAGGAAGGCATCAAGTATCCGGAGTGGGACGCCAACCGTAGGAGCTACCGCCCCGACTGGTGCACCGTCCGCGAGGTCGACCCGAAGGTCAAGGCGTCGGCCCCGCAAGCAATCGAGGGTCACATCGGGGTACGACGCCCGTTGGCGCGTCTCGGTATGGGACTGCATCGTCGCCATCGCCAATCGCAAGGTGACGACATCGACATCGACGCGGCCGTCGAGGCACGTGTGGAGGTGAGGGCCGGATCGGTCCCTGACGAAGCGGTGTATCTCGACAGCCTGCGCCGGCGGCGCGATTTGTCGGTACTCCTCCTGCTCGATGTCTCCGGCTCGGCCGCGGAGCCTGGGACGTTGGGGCGCACCGTCCATCAGCAACAGCGCGCCGCCGTGGCCGACATGACCGTGGCCCTTCACGACCTCGGCGACCGTGTGGCGCTGTATGCCTACTACTCACAAGGCCGGGCGGCGGTCACGGTGATGCCGGTGAAGCGGTTCGACGACCATCTCGACGCGCGAGTGATGAGACGCCTCAACAGCCTTGAGCCGGGCGCATATTCGCGGCTCGGCACGGCCATCCGGCATGGTTCGGCGGTGCTCGAGAAGCGCGGCGGGACGTCGCGGCGGCTGCTCGTGGTGCTCTCGGACGGACTGGCTTACGACCACGGATACGAGCGCGCCTACGGTGCCGCGGATGCCCGGCGTGCGTTGACGGAGGCGCGCCGCCGGGGAACCGGCTGTGTGTGCCTAACGGTGGGCGCGGGCACCGATGCGGCGGTGCTCCGGAAGGTGTTCGGCAGCGCCGCTCACGCGACGATCGGCAGGCCTGAGCAGCTTGCTGCGGTGATCGGCCCGTTGTTCCGGTCGGCATTGCGCGCTGCGGAAGTGCGGCGGCGGGTTCATGACGGTGTTCGATTGAAACAAACATCTGTTCCGGGTTAGGCTCCATTGGCGCACTGGGGCGCAAGCGGAAGGGGCGAGATGGGCAACGAGCCTGGACTCGTGCACCAAAATGGCGCAATGCCGGCGGCAGGCGGATCGCGCCCCTTCTACCAGGCGACAGGCAACGAGGAGGCAGTCTTCAAGGCTGCCTACCGGCAGGGTCTCTCGCTGCTTCTCAAGGGTCCGACCGGATGCGGCAAGACGCGTTTCGTCGAAGCCATGGCACACGACCTCGGCCGGCCGCTGATCACAGTCGCGTGCCACGACGACCTGACGACTGCCGACCTGGTCGGCCGATATCTGTTGCGTGGCGACGAGACGGTCTGGGTCGACGGACCGTCTGACCCGCGCAGTGCGCGAGGGGGCGATCTGTTACCTCGATGAGGTGGTCGAAGCGCGGCAGGACACGACGGTCGTGCTGCACCCGCTCGCGGACTACCGCCGTCAGCTGCCGATCGAACGCCTCGGCGTCACGCTGGACGCGGCACCGGGATTCGGCCTCGTCGTGTCGTACAACCCCGGCTACCAGAGCGTCCTCAAGGACCTCAAGGACTCCACCCGGCAGCGAATGGTGGCGATCGACTTCGGTTTTCCCACACCCGAGGTCGAGGAAGGGATCGTCGAGTCACGAAGCGGGCGTGGACAAGACCACCGCCGCCGAGCTGGTCCGATTCGGACAGGCGATCCGACGTCTGGAAGCCGGAGGGCTGCGCGAGGTGGCCTCCACGCGTGTCCTGATCGCGGCAGGCCGACTCATCGCAGAGGGGCTGACCGTCACCGACGCGGCACGGGCCGCAATAGCAGGGCCACTGACAGACGATCCGACGGTCGGTCGGGGACTCAACGAATTGATCGACGTGTATCTCGCCGGCGGCGATTGACGCTGCTCGGCGCCGCCGTTACTGTCTGAACAAATATTAGGTTTCACCGCGGAGGTCGGATGTCCTACGAGAGCACAGCCGAACCGATCAAGGTCGGTTACCTGATGGACTTCACCCTGCCGCCGGGGTTTCCGGAGGACCTGTTCGCCTCCTTCACTCAAACCTTCGACCTCATCTTCTCCGAGGCGGTGGAGCAGGGGCTGATGGATCGACCGGTGCAGATGATCTATCGCGAGGTCGAGGGATTGCCCAAGGGCTCGGTGAAGGCGGTGATCGACGCGTATGGCGAACTCGTCGACGAAGGCTGTCTGGTGGTGTTCGGCCCCAACATCACCGACAACTGCGTGCCGATGCGCGAGGCGATCGAGGAGCGGTTCAAGGTGCCTGCGATCAGCGTCACCGGCACCGACGACTGGCTGGGCGAGTGGACATTCGCGTTCCCGCAGGGGTCGATGACCGACGAACCGATCTTCATCGTCGACCTGGTCGCCAAGCGTGGCCTGACCGAGATCGGCGTCCTGGTCGAGCAGAATCTCATCGGCGAGAGCTATCTGAAGAACCTGCGAAGTGCATGTCGCTCGCAAAGGGATTCGAATCGTCGCCGAAGCGGAGATCGCTCAGACCGCGCAAGACATCAACGACGCAGTGCGCACCCTGCACGACGCGAAGGCCGAGGCGATCGTCCACCTCGGGTTCGGTTTCGGGATCGTCTTCGTCAACCCGGCCCTAGAGGCGGTCGACTGGGACCCGCCGCGATTCACCACCACCGCGTTCCAGAACGCCTGGGTCAACCCGATCATGTGGAACGCGTTCATGGGCTGGGTCGGGGTCGACCAATACGACGAGGGCAACCCGATCGGACAGGACTTCCTCGACCGTTACGCCGAGAAGTACAACGGCAGTCGCCCCGAGTTCTGCGTGACAGTGGTGAACCGCGACGTCGCCGCCACCCTGGTCCGAGCGTTCACCGATGCCCATCCGCTCAGCCCGCGCGGGGTCAAGGAGGCATTGGAGCGCGTCAAGATGCTGCCCGCCGCTTCCGGTGCGCCCGGAACCCGTGTGTCGCTTGGCAAATGGACTCGTCGGGCGTGGATGGGCTCCGGCTATCTGGTGGCCAGGACGTTGGACTCCGACGGCGTCAACTCCCATCTCGTCGATCGCTTCGGAGAGGTCGGCTGACTCGATGGCTACCCAGGAATCCACACCACCTGAGACACAGGAAGTTTCACCGGGTCCGGCGCGCACCGGCCCGAACTGGGGTCGATGGATTTCACTTATTGCGTGGCTCGGCTTCCTCGGATTGTTCGCCGCCGTCGGGCGTACTGACGTCGACCCGCGCGTCGCCAACCCGAACGTCGAGGGGCGGCCCCGTCCGGTTGGGTTCCTGACGGGGTTCGATCACTGGCAGGTCATCCCGCAGGTCGGCGCCGTGATCATGGTCGTGGTGCTGACCATCGTCTTCATCCGTGGCTGGCGGCGAAACCCCGGCAGCCCGGTGCTGTTGATGGTCCTGGTGACGACGCTGATCGTGTGGCAGGACCCGATCATGAACTGGTCGCCATACGCGGTGTACAACCCGATGTTGTTGCACTGGCCGGAATCCTGGCCCCTGATCATGATGTCGCCGACCGTCGAGCCCTTCATCGTGTTCGGATACGTGACGTTCTACTTCGGCCCGTACTTCCCGGCGATCTGGATTCTTCGCAAGATGCAGGCGAAACGCGGTCCGGAAGCGTTCGTCTCCCGGCACCCGCTGATCAGCCTGGGTGCACTGGTGCTGGTGATCGGTTTCATCTTCGACGCCATCCTGGAGATCAGCCTGGTGCGCACCGGGCTGTACATCTACTCGCAGGCGATTCCGTTCGGAACGTTGTTCCCCGGCAGCACATTCCAGTTCCCGCTGATCTGGGAGTCGCTGTCGGTCACCTTCGTGATGATCCCGGCGGCCATCCTCGTCTACCGCGACGACACCGGTAAGTCGGTCGCCGAGAAGCTTGCCGCCAAGGCGAAGCTCTTCCCGACCAAGCCGGTACTGGGCACCTTCCTCGTGATGTTCGCCATCATCAACGTGTCGTACTTCGCCTACGGCGGCTGGTTCTGGGCGATCAAGGCGAGTGGACTGGCGACGTCGGTCGCGTGCCCGTGGCCGTACCCTGAGGCCAAAGTGTATGACCCGCAGGGCTACTACGAGAAGGAAGGCGCCGAGGGACCGTTCTCGGTCGGGAAGTGGTCCACCTGGCAGCAGGGTCTGCCGGACGGCAGACCCGACGTCGAACCGCCGCCGCCAGGCGAAGGCGCTTGTGCGCCCGAGAGTCCGAATGGCTGAGACTCGCACCGTCGTCATCACCGGAGCGTCTCGCGGGCTCGGGTTGGCCTCCGCGGCGCTGCTGTACAAGCGCGGCTGGCGGGTCGTCGCGGCGATGCGGTCGGTCGACGCGGGCATGGAGAATCTGCGCAACGCGACCGGTGCGGGTACCGACGATCCGCGGCTGATCGGCGTCACGCTCGATCTCATGGACGCCGCGTCGGTCGCCGCCGCCGCGAAGTCGATCACCGAAGCCGTCGGCGCCCCGCACGCGCTGGTGCACAACGCGGGCATCTCCGCGGCCGGAATGGTCGAAGAGGCCCCGATGCGCCTGTGGGAGCGGATGTTCGCCACCAACATCTTCGGCCCCGTGGCGCTGACGAAGGCGCTGCTGCCCTCGATGCGCGCTGCGGGCCGTGGCCGCATCGTGCTGATCTCGAGTGCGGGTGGTGTGCGCGGAATGCCGTCAACCGCGCCCTATTCAGCTGTCAAAGGCGCGCTGGAACGGTGGGGCGAATCGATGGCCGGTGAGGTGGCACCGTTCGGCATCGGCGTGACGATCCTGGTGACCGGCACGTACGACACTGAGATCATCACCGACGCTGGAACCACGGACAGCCGTGTCCTAGACGGTCCATATGCCCGCCATCACCGCACCATTGAGAAGCGCGGCCGGGAAGCGATGAAACGGGCTGCCAAGTCGCCGGACCGCTTCGCTGCCGGACTCGCCGAGGCGCTCGAATCGAAGAAGCCGTTCGTGCGGCGATCCGTTGGACCGGACGCCCGGATGCTGATGATCGCCAACCGGCTGCTTTCGAGCGCAGGGATGCACACCATGACCCGCCTGATGATGGGAATCCCACGATTCGGCACTCTGGGCGGTACGCCGGCCGCAACCATGGGAGCACCAGACCCTCACACTCAGGAGAGCGACAAGGATGGCTGACACTCCCACTGTCCGTTTCGAATCGAAGATGATGATCGACGGCAAGCTGGTCGACGGCGCGGCGGGCACCTTCACCAACATCAACCCGGCCACCGAAGAGCCGCTCGGCGAGGTCGCCGACGCGTCGAAAGAGGACATGAACCGCGCGATCGACGCGGCGCGGCGGGCGTTCGACGAGACGGACTGGTCCACGAACCACGCCTTCCGGCAGAAGTGCCTGCTGCAACTGCAGGACGCGATCGAGGCCGAGCAGGAGGAACTGCGCGAAGAACTCATCCTCGAGGTGGGTTGCCCGCGCTTGGTCACCTACGGGCCGCAGCTTGACGCCCCGCTGGCCGACGCGTTGCGCTACCCTGCCAAGCTGATCGACGAATACCCCTGGGAGACATCGCTTGGCGACGCGATGATCTCGCTCACCGGTGTGAACACCACGCGGGTGGTGTGGCGCGAACCCGTCGGCGTCGTCGGCGCGATCGTGCCATGGAATTTTCCATTCGAGGTCACCATTCAAAAGCTCGGCCAGGGTCTGGCAACGGGCAACACGATCGTCCTGAAACCGGCGCCCGATACTCCATTCAACGCCACTCGGCTCGGTCGGTTGATCGCGGAGAACACCGACATCCCCGCGGGTGTGGTGAATGTCGTGACGGCTTCGGATCACTTTGTCGGCGAGGAACTCACACTGTCGCCGAAGGTGGACTTGATCTCCTTCACGGGGTCGACGGTCGTCGGCAAGCGGATCATGGAGAAGGGCGCGGCGACGATGAAGCGCCTTTTTCTCGAACTGGGCGGCAAGTCGGCGACGATCGTCCTGGAGGACGCCGATTTCGCGCTGGGCTGCATGATGGGCATCGCGCCGTGCATGCATGCGGGGCAGGGTTGCGCGATGCCGACGCGGATGCTGTTGCCGCGGTCGCGTTACGACGAGGGCGTCGAGATCCTCAAGGGAATGTACGAGGGCGTCGCGCCGGGCGACCCGCAGGATCCGGCGACGTTGTGCGGACCGGTCATCTCCGACAAGCAGCGCAGTCGAATCTGCGGTTACATCGAGAAGGGCGTCGAGGAAGGCGCAACCATGCTCGTCGGTGGAGCCGAGGCGCCTGACGGGCTGGACAAGGGATACTTCGTCAAGCCAACGCTTTTCGTCGATGTCGACAACTCGATGACCATCGCGCAGGAGGAGATCTTCGGACCTGTGCTCGTCGTCATTCCGTTCGACGACGAAGACGACGCCGTGCGGATCGCGAACGACAGTCCATACGGGCTTGCGGGCAACGTCATGTCTGGGACGCTCGATCACGCTCTGGCAGTGGCCAAGCGGCTGCGTGCCGGCTTCATCGGGCTCAACGGCACCGCCGGCTACGGCGCCGACACACCGTTCGGTGGCTACAAGGCCAGCGGCGTCGGGCGCCAGAACGGCATCACGGGTTTCGACCAGTACACCGAAGTGAAATCGGTCGCCTACCCGGCGACTTGACGGGAGCAGCATGTCAGATCTGTTCGACGACCTCGAGGACTTCGGGGCGTTCGACGACGTCGTCTCGGGCAACGTCCGCGACCCCTATCCGGAGTTGGCCAAGCAACGCCACGAGACGCCGATCCAGCGGATCGACATGTCCGCGATGCCAGGCGAGGCAGGCAAGCCGGTATTCATCGTGTACCGGCACGAGGACATCCAGACGATGTTGCGCGACAACGAGACGTACTCGTCCAACGTCGTGATCCAGATCTTCGGTGACGTGCTCGGCCACGGGGTGATGCTGGGCATGGACGAGCCCGTGCACGGCAGGCTCCGGTCGCTGGTGACCAAGGCGTTCACCCAGAAGGCGCTCGCGCGCTGGGAGGACGAGATCGTCGGGCGCATCGGCAACGAACTGATCGACCAATTCGCCCCAAACGGCAAGGCAGACTTGGTCAAGACATTCACCTTTCCGTATCCGACCCGCATCATCGCGGCGTTGCTCGGCCTGCCGGAGGAGGACTTTCCGCAGTTCCAGCGCTGGTCGATCTCGATGCTCAGCTTCACCGTCAACCCGGAGCGCGGCAAGGCGGCGTCGAAGGCGCTCGTGGACTACTTCAGTCCGATCCTGCAGGCCCGTCGGGCCGAGCCGCGTGAGGACCTGATCAGCAGCCTCGCGGCCGCTGAGATCGATGGGGAGAAGCTCGCCGACGAGGACATCTACTCGTTCATCCGGCTGCTGCTGCCGGCTGGAGTGGAGACGACGTACCGGTCGCTGGGCAACCTGTTGTTCGGGCTGTTGACCAACGAGGATCAACTCGAGGCGGTCCGCGCCGACCGGTCCCTCATTCCGCAGGCGATCGAAGAGGCGGTGCGGTGGGACGCGCCGTTGCTGAACATCACTCGGGTCGCGACGCGTGACACCGAGCTGGCCGGGGTGCCGATTCCCCAAGGCTCGTCGGTGATGCCGATGCTGGGTGCGGCCAACCGGCAGGAGGACAGGTACCCCGATCCAGACCGCTTCGACATCTTCCGGCAGGCCAAGGTGCCCATCAGCTGGGGACACGGGGTGCACGTGTGCCTCGGCATGCATCTGGCGCGACTCGAGATGCGCACTGCGATCAACCTTCTGCTCGACCGGCTGCCCAACCTGCGGCTGGATCCCGACGGCGACGACCCGCACATCCGTGGCATGGTGTTCCGCTCGCCGACGTCGCTACCGGTGCTCTTCGACCCGGTCTCCGCGCGAGCAGACGCAAATGTCCCGTAAATGCCGGACTTTTGGGTGCATTTGCGTCTGCTCGCCATGAAAAGGAGTGTTGCGTGACCGACTTCGAAACAGCCGACTTCTTCACCGACGAAGCCCTCGTTCCCGACCCGTACCCGTACTTCGATCACTTGCGGTCGAAATGCCCTGTGACACAGGCGACGCCGTTCAACGTGATGGCGGTCACCGGATATGAGGAGGCGCTGGCCGTCTACAAGGATCCCGCGTTCTCGTCGTGTATCTCGGTGGCAGGACCGTTCTCGGGACTGCCCTTCGGTCCCGGCGGCGACGACGTTTCCGAGATGATCGAGGAGCACCGCGGTGCGGTCCCGATGAGTGAGCACATCACCACGCAGGACCCTCCTTTGCACACCCGGACTCGGGGACTGTTGAACAAACTCATTACTCCCAAGCGCCTCAAGGAGAATGAGGACTTCATGTGGCGGCTTGCCGAGCAGCAGCTCGACACGTTCGTCGAGCGCGGTTCATGCGAATTCCTCGAGGACTACGCGAAGCCGTTCTCACTCTTGGTCATTGCCGATCTCCTCGGCGTACCGGCCGAGGATCACGACGAGTTCCGTGCCGTCTTCGCCGGAGAGCTCGTCGGCCAGCTCGGCGAAGAAGCGCCGACGGCGCACAACCCCCTGCAATGGTTGAACGACAAGTTCCACGCCTACATCGAGGATCGCAGGCGCGAGCCGCGCGGCGACGTCCTCACCGAATTGGCGCAGGCCAAGTACGAAGACGGGTCGACACCGGACATCGAAGACGTGATGAACCTGTCGACGTTCCTATTCGCCGCCGGGACCGAAACCACCACGAAACTGGTCAGTTCCGCCATGCGCGTCATCGCCGAGAACCCAGAGTACGAAACGTATCTGCGCGAGGACCGTGGCCGCATCCCGGCCTTCCTCGAAGAGACACTGCGGATGGAGAGCCCGGTCAAGTCGCACTTCCGGATGGCGCGCACGTCGACGACCATCGGGGAAACCGAGGTACCCGCAGGCACCACGGTGATGCTGCTGCCCGGTGCGTGCAACCGCGATGCGCGCAAATTCGACGATCCCGACACCTTCCGTCCCGACCGGCGAAACGTTCGCGAGCAGATCGCGTTCATCCGTGGTGTGCACTCGTGCCCCGGGGCGCCGCTCGCACGCACGGAGGGCAGGATCTCGGTGAACCGGATCCTCGACCGGATGACCGACTTCAGGATCTCCGAGGAACACCACGGTCCGGCGGACGCCCGTCGCTACGCCTACGAGCCGACGTTCATCATGCGTGGGCTGGCCGAACTGCATCTGGAGTTCAAGCCGAACCCGTAGAGCGCGGCATATCGCTACGTTGTTCACATGAGCAGGTTGGCGGCCAACTATGCGAGCAAGCTCGCGGGCGCTTATCTGCTGTCGATCACCGCTGCCGTCGCCATCCTGATCCCGCTCGGCGGCGAGGCGCTCACCGGAGCGCAGCACTACTTCAGCGAGAAGAACATCATCGGCTCGGCGGTGCTAGTAGCCGTCGGCACCTTGGTGATCGTGATCGGTGGCGTCTTGAACATCACGCCGACGCTGAGGTGGTTCAATTCCGGCCTCGAACCGGATGATCGTCAGCGAAAAAGGTTGACGCGGATGCTCGCCCGCCAGTCCGTGCTGCTCGCGGGCACGTGGGCGGTAAGCGGCGCCATCTCCGTCCTGCTCAATATCGGTGGCGGGGCCGGCACCGTCGTCGCAACCGCTTTCGGTGTCGCGCTGGGCGGATGCGCCGCGACGGGCATCGGGCTGCTTCTGACGATGGACATCGTTCGCTCCATGCTTGCCGCCGCCACCCACGCTAACGAGCGCCTCGTTGCCGCTCCCGGCGTGTGGGCGCGACTCATCCTGCTGTGGCTGCTATGCAGTGCGCTGCCGTGCCTCGTCATCGTCGCCCTGGTCGTGGTGCGGTCGAACGGCTGGCTCATTCCGAAGACGGCATCGGTGGAGATTGCCGTTCTGGTGGTTGCACTCGCCGCGGTGCTCCTCGGATTCCCGACGATGATCCTCACGTCGAGGTCGATCTCCGATCCGATCGGCGAAGTCGTCGACGCCATGGCCGAGGTCGAGAAGGGTCAACTCGATACCGAGATCGCCGTCTTCGAACGCTCCGAAATCGGCAGGCTGCAAAGCGGATTCAACCGGATGGTCGCCGGGTTGGCCGAGCGGGAACGGGTGCGCGACCTGTTCGGCCGACACGTCGGCACCAACGTCGCGCGCCGCGCCATCGAAGAAGGCGCATCGATGTCCGGCGATGTGCAGGAGGCGGCGATCCTCTTCATCGACCTGACCGGTTCGACGGCGCTGGCCGCGAGTCACCCGCCGCAGCAGGTCGCCGAGGTGCTCAACGAGTTCTTCCACATCGTCGTCAGCGCCGTCGACGCGCGCGACGGGCTGATCAACAAGTTCCAGGGGGACGCCGCGCTCGCGGTGTTCGGGGCACCCCTGCGATCGGACGGTGCCGCCTCGGCGGCGTTGGCGACGGCCCGCACCCTCGGCGAGCAGTTGCGCGAGCTGCCTCTGGTCGACTTCGGGATCGGCGTCTCGGCGGGTCCGGTCTTCGCAGGCAATATCGGCGCCGAGAACCGCTACGAGTACACGGTGATCGGCGACCCCGTCAATGAGGCCGCTCGGCTCGCTGATCTCGCGAAGACGTCGGACCGACGGATTCTGTGCTCGTCGGCTGCCATCGAGCGTGCCGATGCCGCCGAGCGGGAACATTGGACCGCCAAGGGCAGCGAGGTCCTGCGGGGGCGATCCGAGGCCACGGAGATCTCCGCGCCCGGCTGAAACCCGTCGGCGAGCCTGCGGGCAGATCGCGTTTGGGCGATAGATCGCGATCTCCCCGCAGTTTCCGGGGGTTCGAGGCGGTAGCCTCGTGGCGTGGCCGGACTGACGGCCGTCAGCGCCGACGAACTCGCCGCCCTGGAGATTTTCCAGGGCTGCCGTCCGGATGCTCTGGTGTCGCTGGCGGCGCAGCTGCGCCCGCTGAACGCCTCAGCGGGCCAGATCTTGGTGCGCCAAGGAGAACGGGCGGAATCGTTTCTCCTGATGGAGACCGGAAAAGCGGAAATCACGCACACCGACACCGACGGGGTGCCCACCACCCTGGAGCTGTCGCCGCCGCTGATCGTCGGTGAGATCGCGCTGCTGCGCGGAACACCCCGTACCGCGACCGTCGTCGCGACCGAGCCGCTGACCGGATGGGTCGGGGGCCACGGCGCGTTCGCCACCATGCTCGACGTTCCGGGTGTGATGGACAAGATGGTGAGGACGGCCCGCCAGCGCCTCGCCGCGTTCATCACGCCGATACCGATCCAAATGCGTGACGACTCTTGGCTTTATCTGCGGCCCGCGCTGCCCGGCGACAGCGAACGCTCCGACGGCACCATCGAGTTCTCCAGTGAAACGCTGTATCGCAGATTTCAGACGCCGCGCACGCCGAACCAATCGTTGATGACCTACCTGTTCGAGGTCGACTACAAGGATCACTTCGTGTGGGTGATGACGGAAGGTTCGGAAGGACCGGTGGTTGCCGACGCGCGATTCGTGCGCGACGAGACCGATCCCACGCTCGCGGAGGTGGCCTTCATCGTCGGCGACGAGTATCAGGGCCGGGGCGTCGGCTCGTTCCTGATGGCGGCCTTGGCCGTAGCGGCGCGTGGCGACGGGGTCCGGCGGTTCTCGGCGCGGGTGCTCTCCGACAACCTCGCGATGCGCAAGATCCTGGACAAGTTCGGCGCACTCTGGCAGCGCGAGGATCTCGGCGTGGTCACCACGGTCATCGATGTGCCCGCGCTGCGCGACCTGTCGGTATCGCGGGACCTCTATCGCCAGATCCACAGTATGGCAAGGCAAGTCATGGGGGCCGTCGGCTGATGCGCCCGCCGCTGACCAAGGACACCAGGCTGTGCATCTCGCTGGCGGCCAGGCCGAGCAACATCGGCACCAGGTTTCACAACTATCTGTACGACCTTCTGGGGCTCGACTTCATCTACAAAGCGTTCACCACGAACGACATCGCCGCGGCGATCGGCGGCGTGCGCGCGCTCGGCATCCGCGGCTGCTCGGTGTCGATGCCGTTCAAGCAGGACGTCATCGCGCTCGTCGACAACGTGGAGGACTCGGCACGGGCGATCAACGCCGTCAACACGATCGTCAACGACGACGGGCATCTCACGGCGTCGAACACCGACTACATCGCCGTGCAGCGGCTCATCGACGAACACGGGCTGGATGGCTCGCAGTCCGTGCTCGTTCACGGCAGCGGCGGAATGGCCAGCGCGGTCGGTGCGGCGTTCCGCGACAGCGGCTTTCACAACGGGCTCGTCGTTGCCCGCAACACCGAGACCGGAGGGGCGTTGGCGCGTCAGCTCGACTACGACTTCGCACCCGAGGTGGGATCGCGGACCGCCGACGTCATCGTCAATGTGACGCCGATCGGGATGGCCGGTGGACCGGAGGAGCGGAGGAGCGCATTCGACACATCGACAATTGCCAAGGCGGACACCGTATTCGACGTGGTCGCGCTGCCCTCGGAGACCCCGCTGATCGTCGCCGCACGCGCTGCGGGGGTGAAGGTGATCACCGGCGGTGAGGTGATCGCGCTGCAGGCCGCCGAACAGTTCGAGCGCTACACGGGAGTGCGGCCGACGGCGGAGCAGGTCGCCGACGCGTCGGCGATATCGCGCGCCTGACTACGCAGCGTTCACGACGACGATCTGACGACGCACCTTCTCGATGCCCTGGGTCCACTTGGCGTACATCATCGATGCCTCGAGGAACCACACCAGGGTCGAGTGCACCGCCGAGCCCGTCGGAGGTACATCCGCCGGTAGGGGCAGCGCGAACGGCACCGACACGGGCGCGCCGTGGCGCAGCGGAATTCCCTTGCCGAGCTTCAGCCTGTCACCGGCTTTGTAGCCGCCGCCGGCAGCGGGGGTTTTCTCCAGCGGATGAGAGAGCGTCGTGTAGCCCCAGTAGACTCCGAGCTCGCCGTCGGACATGTCCTTCTGCGGCGTGAGGACGATGGTTCCGGCGATCGTCTCGCCGGCGCGAAAGACGAGCGACGGCAACACAAAGGAGAGTTCGGTCTCCCCGTCGCCGCCGACCCGGCGCTGCGGCTCGTCGGTGACTTGAAGGTCGTCGGCGCTGATGACCACGTTGAAGTCGCCGCGGGTATCGATGTCGCGGCCACCGCGCTCGACAGTGAGGCGCGCCGACCATCGAGCGAGTGCATCCGACGATCCCGGTGCCCACGACGGCACCGTGAACGACGAAGTGGCACCGGTGAATTCGCCCGTAGCGATCGGTAGGTCGACCTTCGTCACACCGACCCAGTCCTCGGTGTCCTTCTCGCTACCCGCGTCGGTGCCGACCTCGCCCATCATCCACCACATGTCGTTCATCTCGACGGCCGTCGAGTCGGCGCGGCCGGCCCATCGGTAGCGGTAGAAGTTGGTGTAGCCCCACTCCAGCGTCGCCGATGTCACCTTGTCGACGGGACTGTCGGTCGTGACGGTGGCCGTGACCGTCTGACGTGGTCGAACGACGGCCGGCGCCACAGTCACCTGGGCGGCGGCCGACCGGGTGAACAAACCCACTGAGTCCGCTACTTCTTCTTGTACTTGGCGCGGTTCGCGGCGTACTCCTCGGGATGGTGCTTCTTCTGATGCGCGCGCAACGGCCAAAACAGCAGCCACAACACGGGATACACCGTCACGTAGAACAGCGCGTGCATCGCGGCGCCGAACAGCACGGCGAACACCCAAGCCGGATAGATGATGATCAGGCAGAACTGGATGAACTGCTTGAGCACCACCGGGTACCCCTCGGCCATCGACCACAGGTACCGAGGGCTCATTATCTTCAGGTACTGCTTGACCTTCGACGTCTCGGCTTCAGCTTCGGCTTGAGCCTCGCTGATGTCGTGGCCCCGCTCCTCCCGGGTCAGACCGCGCTGCGGCGGTGGCGGCTCGTTGGGAGCGGGCGGCTGAACCGCCGTCACGGCGCAGGAGTGATCGTCGTCTGCTCATCGATGATGTTGGTGGCGTCCATCAGGACACCCATCTGGTCCTCGGTGCCGTCAGCGTTGAGCTGCAGAACGAACACCCCGTCCGCTGCCGGAATCACCACCGTCTTCTGCGCCACGGCATGCTTGACGCCATCCTTGATATAGGTGCCGCCGATCTGCCAGGCGTCGAAGCCGCCGAGCTTGGAGGCCGAGCCGACACCATCGCCCTCATAGCCGGGCAGGTTCTTCATCTCGCCCGGTGCGTATTCAAAGATCTTCGCCGGGTCAACATTGCCCGTCAGCTTCGAGAGGAGCGCGATGATCGTTGGCGGGTTGGCGGCCATCGCCGGGTCGCCGGTGAATTTGATTCCACCCCAAGCCCATGCAGGTGTCGCGGGTCCCAAGTCTTCCCAACCGGGCGGGAACGGAAGGATGATGTCGGGCGATCCCGGATCGCCGCGCTTCACCGGCGTTTCGGCGATCCCGTTCTGCTTGATGTACTCGGGAATGGTCTGGGCGTAGGGGGCCTTTGTGGTGCTCGGCGCTGCGCTTGACGACGACGTAGCCTTTGCCGAGGTACTAGCCTCGTCCTTTTTTTCATCGGATCCGCAACCCGCCAGGGCGAGGCCGACGATGACGGCCATGATGGCGATGCCGCCTGCCCTCACTTTTCTCATTAAGTCTCCCGTGTCAGTTGAAAATCTGCGCCATGAGCCTACGGTCGGCAAACGCTTGTTGGAAGGAAAATCGCCGCGAACCACAGCTACCCGTCATTTGTGTCGAACCGGACGGTGTACCGGTTTGCTTAGCTGCGGGCAGTCGGCGGCTTACAAAGGTGTGGTTACGCCGGATCGGAGAACCCTCATGATTTCGCTGCCAAACGGTACGTCTGTGATGCAAGATGCACGTGTGCTGCGAGATGCAGGCCACCGCGGTCTCGCGGCTCCGTCGCTGAGGGCGGGCAGCGCGAGTTCCGGGGGTGGCGAGGGGAAGGTCCGGAGATGAAGGCGATTGCGCGTTCGCTGGTCGTCATTTTGGTGGCGTTGATCGCTGTGCCCGCGCTGGCGGTGTCGGTCACGCTCACAACCGCCGTACAGCTACTGGCCACGACGGCGCTGATCATGGGCGGCACCCAGCATCCGCTGTCCATCCCACCGGATACCAACCAGTTCATAAGCGACTACATGGACTTGGCGGAAGATCATTACATCGTCCCTGGCACAGGCGTGACTCCAAACGGCCGTGTGCCTGTCGTCTACCCCGCGGAGTTCTTCCCGGCTTTCGGCACGACGACGTTCGACGACTCGGTCGCTGCCGGCCGAGGCAACCTCGGCAGCTGTCTCGGGGGCGGCTCGTGCAACAACGGCGACCCCGTCGAAGCGGACCACTTCATCGTGTTCGGATACTCGCAAAGCGCCGTAGTCGCGTCACTGGTCAAGGGTGACCTGATCAGTGAGGCTGACCCCGCCATGAACGGGACGAACATCGTTCTCCTTTCGAACCCCTCGCGGCAGAACGGAGGCATCCTGGGACGCGGGCTCGAAGGGCTCACGATTCCGATCTTCGGCATCACTTTCTACGGGGAAACCCAGAACAGCTGCGACACGGATCCGTGTTCGCTCACCGATGACTTTGTCCTTCCGACCGTCGACGTCGCGCAGCAGTACGACATCCTCGGCGGCGACGCGCCCGCGCGGCTAGACCCTCTCGCTTTCGCCAACTCGATCGCGGCCTACGCGCTGCTGCATGGGAACATGCCGAACCGGTCCATCGCCGGTGTTGGCCAAATTCCCACTGACCGCAACGTCATCTACCAGGACACGTACGGGGATACGACCTTCTACATGGTCACCGCACCGCAGCTTCCGATCCTGATGCTCGCGACGCAGGCCGGCGTGCCCGGACCGGTCTTGGCAATTCCTGATGCGCTGATGCGGGTGTGGATCGAGGACAAGTACCGCCGCGACCTCAGCCCCGGCGAGCACGTGCAGTTTCAGCTGAGCCCGATCGGCAATCCGGTCGCTCTGGTCGGCAACATGCTTGGCGCGATTCCGGTCGGCATCGACGACACCGTGCAGCAAGCCGGCGGCGGTTTCCGTCCGCTCGGGACGGCAGACGTCTATCGGCCGTTCGGTGTCGGCGGCCCTGTCTATGACAAGACGACTGGCGTGAGGACCACCGACAACGTCGGCATTCCGACAGGTGCCGGTGACTATCCGGCGGCGCAGGGGCCGATTCAGACTCTCGGGGCGCCTGGTGAAAACAACAAGCTGACGATCGAGGCCGCAAAGGATCAGGGCAATGTCATCGAAGAGGTGACGCCCGACGATAACGAGACTGCCGAGGCCACGAAGCCTGAGCCGTTCGCGAAGCTGCGTGAGTCGCTCAAGTTCGATCCGGACAACCGGCCGCTGGGAATCCGCCCCAGTGGTGATGGGCCGCTGAAGCGGATCGTCAACGCGCTGACCGGGCAGCGGCCTAAAGCCGCCGAGACTCAAGCCGCTGACGACGCTCCCGCGCCTGCCGAAGATGCGGCCTGAGCTCAGGTCCTGGCGTCGCAGTTGAGCGAGACGGTGATCGTCCTGCGAACCACGATCTGCACGTAGTCGAAGTCCCTCTTGTCGCCCTTGCGCCCGTTGTCGACCCGGATGGTGCGGGTGATGTCCTGCGGATTCCGCACGCTCGTCACGATGCACTGATCGAGCGGAGCGCTGCCCACACGGTCGATGTTCACGTCGTAGCCGGAAGCCTCCAGCTGCCCGATGGTCGCGTAAGCGCCACCCGGTGCAATCGGTTCAGCCATTCCGATAGCTGCTGGCGCGAGCATCAAGCCCGCCGCCACGATCCCCCCTGTCATAGCCAATGCTGCTCGCATGACAGTTTTCTCCATACTTCTAATAGGCCCGACCCATTAGTTCATCGCTCTAGACACGCAAAACGTTGCCGGCCGGTTCAACGGGTGGTCTGTGGTATCAACGGGCCGTGCGCCGATTCGGTCTGAGTCAAGCGCTTGCGGTGTTGCTCGTCGCGACGGCGTGCGGCCAGAACGGCACGTCGCCCTCGAGCTCGACGACCGACTCGTCGGTGGCAGAACCCCAGGTCAACCCCGCCAAGATCAGCCGCGTGCGCGGCGACCTGCCCGCCGGATATGAGGTCGCGGATGTCGGCGGCCCGGCGTCGCCTGCGGCTTTTTGGGGCTTCGGGCCCGGCTGGGGCGCCGAACCGCCGCAGTGTGGGGCCCTGGCGGGCCAGGCCGCCGACGCCGCGACGACCAGAGGCTGGTCTGGGTCGGGGCCGGGCGGCATCGTGCACGCCGTCGTCACCGGGGCACCGTCGTCGCCGGTCACCTTCGACCCGGTCGTGCTCGGCGAATGCGGCCGGTGGACGGTGTCGTCGGGGAACACCACCGGCACCGTCAACCTCGTCGACGCCCCGGCCATTGAGGGCGCCACCACCGTCGGCATGGACACCGTCGCCAAGACCGTCGTCGAGGGTGGCACGGAGACGACCTCGGTGGCATACACGTTCAGCGCGTATCTCGGTGACTACCTGGTGTTCGTCTCCGTGGTGACCGATCCGGGATCGCCGAATCCTCCACTCGGCCAAGAATTCGCCGCGGATCTATTGGTCAAAACGGTGTCGGCGTTACGCGGCTGACGGCGCCCCTGCGGGTACATTGGCGGCGATGTCGAACCTGAGGGCGGCGCTGGTCGTCGTGTGCGCAGGCGCACTCGCTGGGTGCAGCTCCGCAGAATCAGCGGAGCCAGACCTGTCGCACGCCGACATCGCGAACATCAAGACCGTCCGGTCAGAATTGCCCGCGCCTTTCACGGTCACCGATATCGCCCCGACGGCGATCGACCCCCGCATCCTCGAACCCCAAAAGCTGCCTCCCGAAATCAAATTCGATCCGGCGGACTGCGGGCAGTTCGCGAATCAACAGGTCCTGCCCGCAGGTGTCAAGGGCAACATGGCAGCGCTCACAGCCGAGGGCGAAGGCAACCGGTTCATCGTGATCGCAGTGGAGACATCGGAGACCGTGCCGGTCAACGGACCGCCGGAGAACTGCCAGAAGGTTGGCTTCGCCGGTCCGGCGGTGCGCGGGCTCATCGAAGTCGTTGACGCGCCGAAGATCGACGGCGTCGAGACGCAGGGTGCTCACCGAGTCATCCAGACGACGATGGGCGGAAAGACCCGTACCGGTGAGCTTTACAACTATGTGGCCAGATTCGGCTCGCTCCTGGTGATCGTCACCGCCAACCCGCTCGTCATTCCCGACAAGCCGGTGGCGCCGGTCGATACCAAAAAGGCGGGCGAACTGCTGAGCGCGGGCGTCGCCGCGGTAAAGGGCTGAGCCTCAACGCACGTCGTGCGGTCGGAACTGGATGCTGATCCGCGGACCGACCGGCTTCACCGTCTTCGGTATGGCGTGCTCCCATGTGCGCTGGCACGACCCGCCCATCACGAGCAGATCGCCGTGGTGGTGTTGCAGCCGTAACGACTTGCCGCCGCCGCGCGGGCGGAGCGCGAAAACCCTTGTGGCACCCAGACATACGATCGCCACCATGGTGTCCTCAGTACTGCTTCGACCCACCGTGTCGCCGTGCCAGGCAACGCTGTCGTCGCCGTTGCGATAGAGGCAGAGACCGGCAGTCGTGAAGGGTTCGCCGAGTTCGCCGCCGTAGGTGTCGTTGAGCCGCCTGCGCATCTGCTTGAGCACGGGATGCGGAGCCGGTTCGTCGATCAGGTTGTGAAAGCTGACGAGGCGGGGCACATCGAGCACACGGTCATACATCTGCCTGCGCTCGGCCCGCCACGGGATCACCACCATCAATTCGTCGAACAGGGCGTCCGCCTCGGTCAACCAGCCCGAGCGCACCTCGACCCACGCGCCGTCGCCCAGGTGTTGCCGTTCGGCGGGGTCGAAGAGAGAGCTTTGCAGAGCCACCTCCATGCGCCCGAGTTTATCGCACAGGCGTTCGAATCCCGCCATACGAAAAATTCTCGAGAAAAAAATGTGCCATTTCGACCCACCGGCTCCTCCTAGCCCGCGACCGCAGCCCAACCGGGGGCTGCGAACACATAGAGGAGAACATCATGAGCACCATCCGCAACAACCGTCGAATGATCGCCGCCACCATGCTCGCCGCCGCGGCGGTGGGTAGCGCGGTCGCCACCGCAGCCCCTGCGAGCGCGGCCACCAACTACATCGCGGTCTCGTACTCGCAGGCGACCGGCATGTGGGGCAGGGCGCAGGCCACCAACCTGGACTCGGCCATCGCAGGATCGCTGAGCCAGTGCGGCGGGCACTGCGCCGTCGCGAGTTGGTCCAAGAACGGGTGCGTTGCGTTGGCGGTGAACCGCGATCGCCAGTACGCGGGCTGGTACGGCTCGACCCTTCGCGAAGCCCAGCAGGGCACCTTCGCCAGAAGCGCCCCCGGCTCCTGGATGGTCTGGTCGGGCTGCGTGAAGTGAACCAAACGCGTCGGCCCATCGTCCTCATGGATGGTGGGCCGACGGGCGGTTGGCTCACCTCGTCAATGCCCGGACAACGAAAGTGACACATGACGATTACCCCGCTCGAGCCCGCCGACGCGCTCGATGACTCGGAACTCGCCCTGGCCGCCGCGCGCGGCGACCGACTCGCGTTCACCGCGATCTACGACCGCTACGCGGATCGACTACACGACTTCTGTGCAGGCATGCTGCGGGACCGCGACGCCGCGGCCGACTGCGTGCAGGACGTTTTCGTGATCGCCGCAAGCAAGCTGTCCCAGCTCGAGGACGCGGACCGGTTGCGCGCGTGGTTGTACGCGATCGCCCGACACGAGGCGTTGGCGTGTTTGAAGAAGCGGCGCCGCGAACGGCCGAGTGACGAATTGCCCGACATCGTCAGCGGGGACCCCGATCTCGCCACCATCGCCGCCCGCCATGAGTTGGCCGACCTCATCGAGGAAGCCTTCGGCGGCCTTTCCGATCGCGATCGAACCGTCTACGAGTTGGCCTACCGTCACGGCCTCGACGGTCAAGAGCTGGCCGACGCCCTCGGTGTGAGCCATACGAACGCGCGCACTCTGCTCGGCCGGGTGCGCGACGGCATCGAGCGGTCCCTTGGCGCGCTACTGGTGTGTCGCCGCGCCAAGTTCGACCCCGCGGCGTGCCCCGGGCTCTGGGAGTTACTCGGCGAGTGGGACGGCGCGTTCACCGTGCTGATGCGCAAACGCGTCGCGCGCCACATCGACGACTGTGTGGCCTGCGAGTCCGAGCGCCGCCGGATGGTCAACCCGACCGCGCTCCTCGGCGCTGCGCCTGTGGTGCTGCCCGCACCAGCCTGGCTGCGCGGCGACGTACTCGACGAGGCCACCGCTGCGTTGCCTGCTCCGGGTACCTCGGGGGCGAACGACGGCCAGCCGTGGTGGCCCCCGCGTGACCTCGATATCCGCGAAAAGCACTCTCCGGCAGGGCTTTCGTCTGGCGAGAAGCGCCGCGTGCGTGCGGCGGCGATCGCCACGCTGGGCCTTCTCGCGATCGCCGGCGTCGCGGTGTTGAGCGTCCCTGATGAGTCCGTGCGCCCCGCCGACGCGTCCATCGAACCGTCGACCACGACCTCGGCACAGGTGTTCAGCATCGCTCAGGTGCCGCCGTCCTCGGCGAGTGCGCCGGTGACTACGACGCCGTCGCCGCCCGTCACGACGAGCTGGGAGCTGGCGCCGAGCGCGATCCAGGTGACCCCGATGCCCACCATCACGACCACGTCGCGGGCGCCCGCCCAGATCAGCACTACGCGTCCGACTCCGACGAGGTCATTCACCCCCAGCCGGATCTCCCCGACGGTCGCTCGTCCCGTGACTCGGACCAGCGCACCGAGCGTGCCCGGGTCGATGACGGTCAGTCCAATCCCAGGAACCCCGCCAGTAATCGAACCGCCGAGCGACCCGATCGAGTGAGTTATAGCCGCACCGCGCCGGGTCCCTGCTCTGCTAGGACGTCACCGGGGTTGGAGAGAATGCAGGTCTTCAGGCTCAGGCACCCGCAGCCGATGCATCCGGTGAGATTGTCGCGCAGCCGCTGCAGATGCAGGATGCGGTCGTCGAGGTCCTGACGCCAGCCTGCCGAGAGCCGTGCCCAGTCCTTGCTGGTCGGGACGCGGTCGGTGGGCAGCGTGGCCAGCGCCTCCCGGATGCGGGCGAGCGGAATGCCGAGCCGTTGCGACATCCGGATGAACGCGACTCGGCGCAACGACTCGCGTGCATAGCGGCGCTGGTTGCCCGAGGTGCGACGGCTGGCGATCAGGCCTTCGCGTTCGTAGAAGTGCAGTGCGGAGACGGCCACACCACTGCGGTCGGCCATCTCACCCGGCGTCAGCTCGTGGATGTCCATACCTAAACAATAGTTGAGGTGGCTGATCGCGATACGGTGCTTGATATGTCCGAGATCGCGCTGGGAGTGAACTCCGAGGTCGGCGCGCTGCGGGTGGTCATCCTGCACCGCCCCGGCGCCGAGCTGCAGCGCCTGACGCCCCGCAACAACGACGCGTTGTTGTTCGACGGGCTGCCCTGGGTGGCCAAGGCGCAGGAGGAGCACGATGCGTTCGCCGACCTGTTGCGGTCGCGCGGCGTCGAGGTGCTGCTGGTGTCGGACCTGCTGACCGAAGCGCTGTCCAGCGGAGCGGCCCGAATGCACGGCATCTCCGCGGCGGTGGATTCGCGACGGCTAGGATTGCCGTTGGCGCAGCAGCTTTCGACGTATCTGCGGACGCTGGAACCGGCGGCCCTCGCGCATGTCCTGATGGCAGGCATGACGTTCACCGAGCTGCCGATCGCGGGCGGTGAGGTGTCGCTGGTCCGGCGCATGCACCACGGCGGCGATTTCGTCATCGAACCGCTGCCCAACCTGCTCTTCACCCGCGACTCGTCGTTCTGGATCGGGCCGCGGGTGGCGATCACGTCGCTGGCGCTGCCCGCCCGGATCAGGGAGACGTCACTGACCGACCTGATCTATGCGCACCATCCGCGGTTTCTCGGCATCCGGCGGGCCTACGAGTCGCGGTCCGCGCCGGTCGAAGGGGGCGACGTGCTTCTGCTGGCGCCAGGCGTCGTTGCCGTCGGCGTCGGCGAGCGCACGACACCGGCCGGTGCAGAGGCGTTGGCCCGCAGCCTGTTCGACGACGATCTGGCCCATACTGTGCTGGCGGTGCCGATCGCCCAGGAACGCGCGCAAATGCATCTCGACACCGTCTGCACGATGGTCGACACAGACGCTGTCGTCATGTACCCGAACGTCGTCGACTCGTTGTCGGCGTTCACGATTCACCGCAACGGGGACGGTGGGGTGAAGATCGACGCCGCCGCGTCGTTCCTGGAGGCCGCCGCGAACGCGATGGGTATCGAGAAGCTGCGCGTGATCGCGACGGGCCTCGACCCCGTCACCGCCGAGCGTGAGCAGTGGGACGACGGCAACAACACTCTGGCGGTGGCGCCTGGCGTGGTCGTCGCCTACGAGCGGAACATCGAAACCAATGCCCGGCTGCGGGATTCGGGCATCGAGGTGTTGCCGATCGAAGCCAGCGAGCTGGGTACCGGCCGCGGCGGCCCGCGCTGTATGTCCTGCCCCGCCGCGCGCGACCCGCTGTAGCTCGTCGCGAAGATTGCAGCGGCGGCTGTGATCCGCGTCGACGCGCAGCCCTCAGTGCAATTTCGGTGGTGTCCAGCCGCGCCGCGCGAACGCCGTGCGGGCGCGGTGCAGGATGAACCTCTTGCTGTGCTCGGCGACCACGCGGATATCGATCCACCCTTGCCCGTCGATCAGCTCTGCGCGCCCGATGTCGTGTACATACTGGTCGCGCACCTCGCTGTGATGTGCGCCCTCGTAGTCGAAGCCGACCTTGGGGTCGTCATAGCCCATGTCGATGAACGCTCGATTGGTGCCGTCGTTCACCATGATTTGAGTGCGTGGCGGTGGTAGCCCGTCGTCGATGAGAATGAGCCTCAGCCGTGTTTCCTGAGGTGATTGCGAACCACCGTCCATCAGAGACAACGCGATTCGGGCGCGGGGTAGGCCACGAGCTCGCGGATAGCGGTCAGCGAGCAGGCTCACTTGTGGTGCGGCGACCTGTGTCGCCCGTGCAAGCGCATCGAGATGGGCCACCGCCGGATCGCGCGGAAGGTGCCGCGCCAGGTCGAACGCGGTCCGTTCGGGAGTCGTTACTGGGATGCCGCCGATGTCGACGATGTCGGCCGCGTCGATTCGCTCGTTGCGCACCTCGATGCCTCGTGGCGGCCGGCCGCATTGCCAGATCATCTCGATCGGTGAGTCGGCGGCCACCCACAGGGCGCCGTGCATCGCGGCTGCCGCGCGGCCGGTGATGACACCGTTTCGGCCCGACCACAGCCAAGCGCCGTGAGTCCGCTGTCTGAGCGACGGCACCGCTTGCTTCGGCAGGTAAATGTCCGGGAAGAGCGATCGATAATTCCAGCGCAGGTGTGCGCGAGTCATGCCGCCGCGAGCCAAGGCGTCACTCCCGACGAATACCTCTCGCATGCCGCGATGCTGTCGAATCGGCCCGACAAAATGAGTGGCGCGCGGCAAGATTGCACCCAGGGCTGTGGATAACGCATCGCAACAGCCCTGGGTGCAATCTTGCGCCTCGGCCCGCGCGTGAGGGGGCACTACCTCCAGCTGGGCAGCCAGATCTCCAGGTTCCACGTCGCCTGCGAAATGGGTAAGCCGGTGAGGATCGGATACATCCAGGCGAAGTTCGTGATCACCAGGGCCACATAGCAACTGACGGTCAGCAGGCCCAGCGTTCTTCGCTCGGCGTTCTGGTTCGGCTGATGCAGGATGTCGCCGCAGATCATCGCGATCGCCATGACAAGGAACGGCGACATGGTCGCCGCGTAGAAGAAGTACATCTGCCGGTCGATGTCGGCGAACCACGGCAGGAACCCCGCGCCGTAGCCGACCAGAACGGCGGCATACCGCCAGTCCTTCTTGACGAACGCCCGCCACAGCGCCCAGCCGAGCACCGGCACCGCGATGAACCACATCGCAGGCGTGCCGACCAGCATCACGGCCTTCACACACGACTGCGCGCCGCACCCTGGCACGTTCTCCTGGTCGATCGCATAGAGCACCGGCCGCAGCGACATCGGCCACGTCCACGGCTTGGACTCCCACGGGTGGTGGTTGCCGTCGGCGTTGGTCAAGCCGGAGTGAAACCGGTACGCCCCATAGGTGTAGTGCCACAGCGACCGGATCGCGTCAGGCATAACGCCGCCAGGGCCGATCGACTGGCCGACCTCGTAGCGGTTCACCGCGGTCTCCGACGCGAACCACGGCGCATAGGACGCCAGGTACACGCCGAACGGAATCAGTCCCAGCGCGTAGACGGTCGGGCCGACGTCACGCCGCAGCGTTCCCGCCCACGGTCGCGGCACTCGGTACTGCCTGCGCGCGGCGATGTCGAACGCCAACGTCATCGCACCGAAGAACACGATGAAGTACAGCCCGGACCACTTTGTGGCACAGGCCAATCCGAGCAGAACGCCGGCGCCGAACCGCCACCACCGAACACCCAGTCGCGGGCCCCACGGTGTTTCGCCGATGCGCCCCTCGACCAGGGCGACGTGCATCCGTTCTCGCACCTGATCGCGGTCGACGATCAACGCGCCGAATGCCGCCACCACGAAGAACGCCAGAAAGCCGTCGAGCAGAGCGGTGCGCGACGCCACGAAGTTGACTCCGTCGGCGATCAGCAGCAGGCCGGCGATCGCGCCGACCATCGTCGAGCGCGTCATCCGCCGCACGATGCGCGCCACCAGAGCGATGCCGATGACGCCGAGCACCGCTCCGGTGAACCGCCAGCCCAGCCCGTTGTAGCCGAAGATCCCCTCGCCGATCGCGATCAGCTGCTTGCCGACCGGCGGGTGGACCACCAGCCCGTAGCCGGGGTTGTCCTCGACGCCGTGGTTGAACAGCATCTGCCAGGCCTGCGGTGCGTAGTGCTTCTCGTCGAAGATCGGGGTGCCAGCGTCGGTCGGCGAGTTCGAGGTTGAGGAACCGCGTCAGCGCGGCCAGCGACGTGATGACCGCGGTCATCGTCCAGCCGTTCAGCCGGTCGACGGGCCCGAAATCGGCGACCGGCATCAGCGGCCCTGGACTGATCACGGGGACCGAGCGCGCGGCCGACGGCGATTCGGTTGCGGTGGCGGTCACGCGACCGATCGTAGGCTGTGCGGCATGAGCCCCGGACGATTGCTGCTGGCGGCCACGCCGCTGGGGCTGCCCACCGACGCCTCCGCGCGGCTGATCAGCGCCCTCGGCAGCGCCGACGTGGTGGCCGCCGAGGACACCCGGCGGGTCAGGACGTTGGCGCAGGCGCTGGACGTCCGGATCGCAGGCAAGGTCGTCAGCCTGTTCGACCAGAACGAGGCGACGCGGGTTCCCGGACTGGTCGACGACGTCAGGGGCGGCGCGACGGTGCTTGTGGTCAGCGACGCGGGTATGCCGGTGATCAACGACCCCGGTTATCGGCTGGTGGCCGCATGCGTGGAGGCCGGGCTGACGGTGAGCTGCCTGCCGGGTCCTTCGGCGGTGACGACGGCGTTGGCGATCTCTGGGCTGCCCGCCGACCGGTTCTGCTTCGAGGGCTTCCCGCCGCGCAAGCACTCGGCCCGCACGACGTGGCTCGCGGGCCTGGCGGCCGAAATGCGGACCGCGGTGTTCTTCGAGTCTCCGCGTCGGCTGGCCGCGTGCCTGCAGGACGCCGTCGAGGTGCTCGGGCCGCAGCGTCGCGCCGTGGTGTGCCGCGAGCTGACCAAGACCCACGAGGAGGTCGTCCGCGGCTCGTTGGCCGAACTCGCCGAGTGGGCGGCCGACGGCGTGCTCGGCGAGATCACCGTCGTGCTGGCCGGCGCCGAGCCGCGGGCCGACCTGGAGGCGCTGGTGGCCGAGGTGAACGAGCTCGTCGACGACGGCGCGCGGGTGAAGGACGCCTGCGCGCAGGTCGTCGCCGCGAATCCAGGGGCGCCGTCGCGGCGTGAGCTTTACGATGCGGTTCTGCGCTCGCGCGACTGACCCGGAGGCGCCATGGCACTGCCCGCGTTGGTGCTCGTGCACGGTGGTGGCCTCACGGCTGACTCGTGGAAGTACACCGTCGACGAAATCAACCGTCTGGCACCCGAATTGACGGTGCTGACCATCGATCTGCCTGGCCGTGCTTCGAAGCCCGGCGACATGACGAAGCTGACCATTGCCGACTTCGTGGAATCGGCCATCAATGACATCGAGCACGCCCGCGTTGGCGAGGTCGTTCTTGTCGGGCACTCGTATGCGGGACTCACCCTTCCTGGAGTTGCCACCAAGCTGGGATCAACCAGAGTGCGCGAGCTCGTCTTCGTGAGTGCGTTTGTGCCGCCCGAGGGCAGTTCGGTGGTGGACACACTGACGGGACCCCTGGCGCCCACCGCCCGGCGCAATGTCAGGAGAGGCGACCTCAGCGAAACACCCGCTCTCGGAGCAAGGTTCCTGTATTTCAACGGTGTGCCAAGGGCCAGACGCAAGTTCATGGCAGACAAGCTGTACCCGGAGTCGACCCGAATGCTCGCCGAGAAGGTGTCCAGACCCGGTATGCCGGACGATATCCCGCGCACCTGGATTCTGACGCTACGAGATCGGGCACTGTCGGCGAAATCTCAGCGCAGGGCCATCGAGGCAATCGGTGGAGTGCACACCCTGATCCCGATGGATACCTGTCACTGCCCTATGCTCAGCGATCCGGAGCGGCTGGCCGAGATCCTCGTCGAACGTTGCAGGCTGTACGCGTCATGACAATGCCCGCGTTGGTGCTCGTGCACGGCGGTGCACACGCCGGCAACTGCTGGGATCTCACCGTCGACGAAATCCACCGGCTGCAACCGGAATTGAGGGTGCTCGCCGTCGATCTGCCCGGCCGCGGAAGTAAACCCGGCGATCTGCGCGAGGTCACGATCGCAGACTGGGTGGCCTCGGCCGTCGCGGACATCGAGGACGCCGGGTTCGACGACATCGTGATCGTGGCCCACTCTCTCGGTGGTGTGAGCGTCCCAGGCGTCGTCACCAAGCTCGGCACATCGCGTGTCCGGGAGATGGTCTTCGCGAGCGCCTTCATCCCGCCGGAGGGCACAGCTGTCGTCGACACGCTCACCGGCGTGGTCGCGTGGTACGCGCGGCGCGGCGCAAGAAACGGCAAGGTCGGCGAACTGCCACGCCTGGTTGGGCGCTTGATATTCCTCAACGGTGTCGCCCGCGAACCTCGCGACTTCATGCTCGACCGGCTGTGCGCGGACTCTCCGTACGTCGCGACGCAGACGGTGTCACGACGCGACATGCCGAACGACGTACCGAGGACGTGGCTTCTGACCCTGCGTGACCGCGCGCTCTCGGTGAAGTCACAGCGCAGGAGCATCGAGGCGCTCGGCGGCGTGCAGACGGTGATCCCGATGGACACCTGCCACGACTTGATGGTCAGCCAGCCGGAACGGCTGGCTGAGATCCTCGTCGAGCGCTGTCGGCGCTACGCGTAGCGCCGACGATCGGAGCCGCCTTGTGCAGGCACTCGTCCCACTCGCGGTCGGGATCGGAGTCCGCGGTGATGCCACCGCCGACGCCGAGCACCGCTGAGCCGTCCGCGCCGAACTCCACGGTCCGGATCGCGACGTTGAGCTCACACCCCGCCACCGGTGACGCCAAACCGACTGTGCCGCAATACACCCCGCGCCGACGAGCCTCCCAACCGGCCAGCAGTTGACGGGCGCGTGCCTTCGGCGTGCCTGTCACGGACGCGGGCGGGAACGCGGCGTCCAGCAGCGCGGCCATCGGCACCTCGGGCGGAACGCGCGCCGATACGGTAGACACCAGATGCCACACGCCGGGAGCCGGTCGCACCGCGAGCAGTTCGGGCACGGTCACCGTACCGGTCACCGCGACGCGGCTGAGGTCGTTGCGGACCAGGTCGACGATCATGATGTTCTCCGCGACGTCCTTGACCGACGCCCGTAGCGCCGCGGGGTCCGCCGACCTCGGCAGGGTGCCCTTGATCGGGCTCGACGTCACCGCATCGCCTGCCCGCCGCAGGAACAACTCCGGCGACAGCGATGCGACCGCACCCCAGTCGCCTGCCAGATACGCCGCCCGCGCGGGCGACGTGCGTTCCACGGCGTCGACGAAGAAGTCGATCGGCGCGCCGTCGAGCCTGCCCGCGAACTGCGTGCACACGCACGCCTGGTAAATCTCACCGGCGGCGATCGCTTCCAGGCACTCGAGCACGCCCCGCCGATGAGCGTCACGGTCGGCGTCGTCCCACGCGATGCCGAACTCATTCGGCGGCAACGGATTTCCCAACGGGTATCGCAACGCGTCGGCGACCCATTCCGAAAGGGCTGCGCCGGAGAGGCTTTCGTACCACCAGTGCCCGTCGCCGTCCTGGCGCAGCACGCAGTCGGTCCAGCCGCCCGCCGCCTCGGGGATGCGCCCGGGTCGTCCGTCGGCGGCTGCATCGGGATACGACAAATAGCCGAACCAACCGCCGCCGACCGCAGCACCATCCGCCGCCCCGCAAGGCACGTCGAACACCTCGCCCGCGGCCACCGCGGACACCGTCAGCGACGGCGCGATGACGGCGCCGGAGCCGAACCATTCGCCGATCAGCGCTGCGGGCGGCGCCAGCCCCTGCCTGGCCGCGGCGCAGGCAACCGTGCGCAGCACCGCGGGGGCGCTGCCGAGGTCGCCGAGCCGCTCGATCCGCATCGGGTAAGCGTGACAGAGAACTAGCGGCTGATCGCCCTCGGGATCAAGATCCCGCTCAGCTTGTCCGGGTTGCGCATCGCATAGAAGTGGGTGATCTTGTCGTCGCTGATCTCGATCAGGAAGACGCCCTCCAACTGGTCGCCGTTGTAGACCACCATCGCGGGTGAGCTGTTGTAGACGGCGGTCTCGAACCGGACATCGGGCATGCGCTCCGCCGCCACCCGGAACAGAGCCGTCAGGATGGACGCCACCTTCCGCGCGCCGACGACCGGCCTGCGGGCCGCGGAGGCCTTGCCGTTGCTGTCGGCCGTCCACGTGGCGTCCGGCGCCAGCATGGCCATCAACCCGTCCACGTCGCCCGTCGACGCCGCAGACATGAACTGTTCCGTCAGCTCGGCCGTCCTCGTCGAGTCGGCGGGCTCGAACCGCTTGCGTCGTGCCTGCACGTGCTCGCGGGCGCGGTGCGCGACCTGGCGCACGTTGGCGACGGACTTTCCCACCGCGCCCGCGATCTCGTCGTAGTCGAACCCGAACACCTCGCGCAGCACGAACACCGCCCGCTCGTCGGGAGTGAGCGTCTCGAGCAGCACCAGCATGGCCATCGAAACCGACTCGGCCAGAACGACATCCGCGGAGGCGTCGCGCTCGTCGAGCAGCAGCGGTTCCGGCAGCCACGGGCCGATGTAGTCCTCGCGACGGCGGGCGCCCGCACGCAGTGCGTTGAGCGCCTGCCGCGTCACCAGCTGCGCCAGGTACGACTTGGTGTCCCGCACCGTCGCGAGGTCGACCTCGGCCCACCTCAGATAGCTGTCCTGCAGCACGTCGTCGGATTCGGTTGCCGAACCGAGGATCTCGTAGACGATCGTGAACAGCAGCGGCCGCAGGTGGGTGAACCGCTCTGCGTGTTCGTTCTCAGTCACGAGATCGGGACCACCGAGCCGGGCTGCTGTTCAAGGTGCCTGCCGCCCTTGACGATGAAGGTCGTGCCGGGCTTGCGTGCCTCGCGTCGAAGCCCCCACACGGTGCCCTTGCAGATCGCTTCCTTCACCTTCGCGGCCAGCCTGCCGCCGAGGTAGAAGTTCACCGGGCTGTCGTCCTTGCGAGCGAGCTGCACTGTGGCGGCGTGGCGGCCGAGGCTGATGCACGACCCGACGAATGCCTGGTCCATGACGGCGGCCGCGGTGCCCGCGATGCGGCTGAGCACGGTGTTGGCGGCCTGCGCGCCGAGCGGGCCCGCCGCCTGGCAGCTCATCCGCAACGGCTGGCCCGATGGCGCGGCGCAATCACCCGCAGCCACGACCCTCGCGTCGTCGACGCTGGTCAGCGTCTCGTCGGTGAGCAGGCGACCCAGCGCGTCGGTGCGCAACCCGCTGTCGGCGGCCAGCGCGGGCACGCCGAACCCGGCCGTCCAGATGGTCAGCGCGCTCGGGCGCACCGCGCCGTCGGCGAAGACCACCGCGTCCGCGCGGACCTCGGCCACCACATCGGCCTCGAGCACCGCGACGCCGTGCTTTCTGAACCACTTGGCGATCGAGCGCCGCCCCGACTTCGACAGTGACGGAGCCAGCTGGCCTCCGCAGACCAGTGTGACGTTCCGGCCCTGCTCGGCCAGTTCGGCCGCCGTCTCGATTCCGGTCAACCCGGCGCCGACGACGGTCACAGGCGCGTCCGGGTGCAGCTCTTCGATGCTGTCACGGAGCCATTCTGCGTACTCGAATTCCCCGATGGGATGGGCGAACTCGGCTGCGCCAGGGACCGCTGCGGGTGCCGCGCCGGTGCTTCCGACCGCGTAGATGACGTAGTCGTAGGGCAGTGCACGTCGGCCCGACGCGAACTGCACGGTGCGGGTCGCGGTGTCGATCTTGCTGGCGCTGTCGACGACCAGCTGGATGCCCTCGCCAAGCAGTGTGCCGTAGTCGTCCGTCGCGGCGTGATTGCGCGCGACGAGCTGATGCAGCCGGATCCGCTCGACGAACTTCGGCCGCGGGTTGACCAGGGTGATGTCGACGTCGTCGCGCAGCCGCAGATGGTTGGCCGCGGTCACGCCCGCGTACCCGCCGCCGATCACCACGACGTGTGTCCGTTTGTCGGTCATGATGTCTCCTTTTCTCTCGGTGATGCCCTCAAGACACCGCCGAGCCGTGAGACGTGACAAGACGTGACGGGCGTCACTCCACCTCATTCTGGCGAGCAGACGCAAACGTCCGCAGAACCCCAGCAAGAACCGGACTTTTGCGTCTGCTCGCGAGGGAAAGTCACTCCACCTGGTAGCGCGGGAACACGCCGACCGGCGCGGGCAGCGCGATGCCCGGCTCGAGCCGAGTCCCGATCGCGGCGAAGGTCCGCCGATCGTCGGGCTGGCCGAGCAGGTCGAGCAGCTTGGCCGCCGACGTGGGCATCACCGGCTGCACAAGCAGCGCGGCGACGCGCACGACCTCCATGGTGGTGTAGAGCACCGTGCGGAACCGCAGTTGGTCGGCCTCGGCCTCCGACTTGCGCAGCACCCACGGCTCCTGCGCCGAGAAGTAACGGTTGGCCTCGCCGAGCAGCAGCCAGATGGCCTCCAGCGCGAGGCTCATCGCGGGCACGTCGAAGTGCGCCCGCACCGTCGACAGCAACTCCTCGCCCGCGCGCGCCAGCAGCGCGCGGTCGTCGTCGGTGAAATCGCCCGGCTGCGGGACGATCCCGTCGAGGTTCTTGGCCACCATCGACAGCGAACGCTGCGCCAGGTTGCCCAACTCGTTGGCGAGGTCGGCGTTGATCCTGGTGATGATCGCGTCCTCGCTGTAGCTGCCGTCCTGCCCGAACGGCACCTCGCGCAGGAAGAAGTAGCGCACCGGGTCGACGCCGAACGTGTCGACCAGGTTCACCGGGTCGACGACATTGCCCACCGACTTGCTCATCTTCTCGCCACGGTTGAGGACGAACCCGTGCACGAAGACCCTGCGCGGCAACTCGATTCCCGCCGACATCAGGAACGCCGGCCAGTACACGGTGTGGAACCGGATGATGTCCTTGCCGACCATGTGCAGATCGGCAGGCCAGTACCGCTTGAACAACTCCGAGGACGTATCGGGAAAGCCGACGCCGGTCAGATAGTTGGTCAGCGCGTCGACCCACACGTACATCACGTGATCCGGATGGTCGGGGACCGGCACACCCCAGTCGAACGTCGTGCGGGAGATCGACAGGTCGCGCAGCCCGCCCGAGACGAAGCTGACCACCTCGTTGCGCCGGACGTCCGGCCCGATGAACTCGGGGTGGGCCTCGTAGAGGGCCAGCAGCTTGTCGGTGTAGGCCGACAGCCGGAAGAAATAGGTCTGCTCCTCGGTCCACGTCACCGGTGCACCGGTCTCGGTCGCCACCCGCACCCCGTCGGGCCCGACGGTCGTCTCGCCCTCGGTGAAGAAGCGTTCGTCGCGGATCGAGTACCAACCCTTGTACGCGTCGAGATAGATGTCGCCGGACTCATTCATCCGGCGCCAGATCTCCTTGGACGCCTCGTAGTGGTCGGCATCGGACGTCCGGATGAACCGGTCGTAGGAGATGTCCAGCTTGTCCTGCAGCCGCTGGAACACATCGGAGTTGCGCCGTGCCAGCTCCGCGGTCGGGATGCCCTGCGCCGCTGCCGTCTCGGCCATCTTGAGCCCGTGCACGTCGGTGCCGGTGAGGTACCGCACGTCGAACCCGTCCAGCCGCTTGAACCGCGCGACCGCGTCGGTCGCGATGTATTCGTAGGCGTGCCCGATGTGCGGGTCACCGTTGGGATAGGCGATCGCTGTCGTTATGTAGTACGGCTCGCTCATTTCCTCACCACCTTATGGTGTGGCTGTGAGCAGTACCCGTCCGGCGCCACCGCCTCCCGAGCCGTTGGGCCCGCTCGTCGACGCGCACACCCACCTCGACGCGTGCGGAGCCGTCGACGCCGACGACGTGCACGCGATCCTGGACCGCGCCGCAGCCGTCGGCGTGCAGTCCGTCGTCACCATCGCCGACGACCTGGACTCGGCCCGCTGGGTCACCGAGGCCGCCGACTGGGACCCGCGCGTGTACGCCGCCGTCGCGCTGCACCCGACGCGGGCCAACGCGCTCACCGACGAGGCGAAGACGGTCATCGAGCGGCTGGTGGACCATCCTCGCGTGGTCGCGGTCGGCGAGACCGGACTGGACAACTACTGGCCGGGCCGGCTCGACGGGTGCGCGACACCGGGCGAGCAGCGCGACGCCTTCGCCTGGCACATCGACCTGGCCAAGCGCACCGGCAAGCCGCTGATGATCCACAACCGCGACGCCGATGCCGACGTGCTGGACGTGCTGCGGGCGGAGGGCGCGCCGCCGACGGTGATCTTCCACTGCTTCTCGTCGGACGCCGAGATGGCGCGGACGTGCGTCGATGCCGGCTGGGTGCTGAGCCTCTCGGGCACCGTCAGCTTCCGCAACGCCCGCGCGCTGCACGAGGCGGCCGCCCTGATCCCGGCCGGCCAGCTGCTGGTGGAGACCGACGCGCCGTTTCTGACCCCGCACCCGTTCCGCGGCGCGCCGAACGAGCCGTACTGCCTGCCGTACACCGTGCGTGCGCTGGCAGACATCGTGGATCGCCCCGCCGTCGACCTGGCCAAGGAGACGTCGAAGACCGCGGGCCGGGTGTATGGCTTCGGAGTGAACGCATCGTGAACGTGGACCGGAGTTGCCGTTGCTAGGCCGGGTTCGTTACCGTCTTGTGATCAATGGTGGGGGCACTGAAGCAGACCGGGGTCCGAGTCGGGAATTAGCACTGATTTGAATGCATTGAACAAGCTCCACGAGTCACGGTCGCCCCACCTGCGGGCGCTCGTCTTCGTTACGTTGCTGGCGCTCATCTTCGCTGGCGGCTTCGCCGTGGCGGCGCACAAGACCGTCACGCTCAACGTCGACGGCACTCAGATGACCGTGGCGACGATGAAATCGCGGGTCATCGACGTCGTCACCGAGAACGGCTACGACGTGGGCGACCGTGACGATCTCTACCCGGCAGGCGACCAGGCGGTGCACCAGTCCGATGCGATCGTGCTGCGGCGCAGCCGCCCGCTGCAGATCTCGCTGGACGGCCAGAACAGCCAAGAGGTGTGGACGACGGCGTCCACCGTCGACGAGGCGCTTTCTCAGTTGTCGATGACCGACAAGGCGCCCGCCGCGGCCTCCCGTGGCAGCCGCGTGCCGCTGGGCGGCATGTCGCTGCCGGTGGTGAGCGCCAAGAACGTGCAGATCAACGACGGTGGCGCCGTGCGAACTGTGCATCTGGCCGCGCCGAACGTCGCCGATCTGCTGGCCGCAGCAGGCGCTCCGCTGGATCAGAGCGACTCGGTGGTGCCCCCGGCCTCGTCCCCGGTCGTCGAGGGAATGCAGATTCTGGTCTCGCGTGTCCGGATCGAGAAGGTCACCCAACGGGTACCGTTACCGCCGAATAACACGCGTGTCGAGGACCCGACGATGAACATGAGCCGCCAGGTCGTGGAAAATCCGGGAACGCCAGGAGTTCAGGACGTAACCTTTGCCATCGCCAAGGTCAACGGGACCGAAACCGGAAGATTGCCAGTAGCCAATGTCATCATCGCTCCCGCCGTCGACGGGGTGTTGCGGGTGGGCACCAAGCCGGGTACGGAAGTGCCTCCCGTGAGTAATGGCGGCACGTGGGACGCGCTCGCCGGATGCGAAGCGGGCGGCAACTGGGCAATCAACACCGGAAACGGTTTCTTCGGCGGTGTGCAATTTGATCAAAATACCTGGGAGCGAAACGGCGGTCTGAGGTATGCTGTGAGGGCAGATTTGGCAACACGTGAAGAGCAGATCGCGATTGCTGAGGTCACCCGAGCCCGTCAAGGTTGGGGTGCGTGGCCCGTATGTAGCGGAAGAGTGGGGGCGTCCTGACCATCAGATTGCTGGGCCGCACCGAAATTCGGCACCTCGCCAAGGAGCTGGATTTCCGGCCGCGTAAGTCGTTCGGCCAGAATTTCGTTCACGACGCAAACACCGTGCGCCGTGTGGTTTCGGCGTCCGGAATCAACCGCCAGGACCACGTCCTTGAGGTCGGGCCAGGCCTCGGCTCACTGACACTCGCGCTGCTGGACCGCGGCGCCAAGGTCACCGCCGTGGAGATCGACCCGGTGCTGGCCGGTCAGCTGCCGCACACCATCGCCGAGCACTCGCACAGCGAGATCAACAGGCTGTCGGTGCTGAACAGCGATGTGCTCGACCTGCAGCCGGGTGACCTGCCCGAGGAGCCGACGGCGCTGGTCGCGAACCTGCCCTACAACGTCGCCGTCCCGGCCCTGCTTCATCTGCTGGCCGACTTCCCTTCGATCCGCACCGTGATGGTGATGGTGCAGGCCGAGGTCGCCGAGCGACTCGCGGCCGAGCCTGGTGGCAAGGACTACGGCGTGCCGAGCGCCAAGATCAGGTTCTACGGCAAGGTGCGCAGGCACGGCATGGTGTCGCCGACGGTGTTCTGGCCCATCCCGCGCGTGTACTCGGGCCTGGTCCGCGTCGACCGGTACGAGACCTCGCCGTGGCCGACCGACAGGGAATTCCGCCAGCAGGTGTTCAAGCTGATCGACATCGCATTCGCTCAGCGCCGCAAGACTTCTCGCAACGCGTTCGCCGAATGGGCGGGCAGCGGCAACGAGTCGGCGCGTCGGCTGCTTGCCGCCAGCATCGACCCGTCGCGACGGGGTGAGACGCTTTCGGTCGCCGACTTCGTCCGGCTGCTGGAGCGCTCTGGGGTGTGGGACCCACAGACGAAAAGCGTCATCCAACCGGTCGAGTCGTCCTAGCCGCCCGCTAGCCGAGCGCTCTACTGAGGTGCTCGACGAGCTCCACGCACGAGTCGTAACGGCTCTCCGGGATCTTCGCCAACGCCCGGTGTAGTACCGAGTCGAAAACACGTGGCACCCAGACGATCCTGTGTGAGTAGCTCGGCGCGGGCTGGGTCAGGTGGGCGTCCATCAACCCCATCGGATTGTCGGCCGAGAACGGTGGCGCCCCGAGTAACAGTTCGACCGCCGTGCACGCCAGCGCGTACTGGTCGGTGAGTGCCGACGGAGGCCCGCCGTGCAGAAGCTCGGGTGCCGTGTAGGGCAGCGACGCTTCGAGCTGCGCGTGCCGCCTGCCAACGGTCTCGGCGACGGATTGGGCGATACCGAAGTCGATGAGCACGGCGCGGGAAAAGTCCTGCGAGACAAGTATATTGGACGGTTTGACGTCGCAGTGCACGACTCCACGCTGATGGATGTAATCCAGCGCGTCGGCGATCTGCGCCAGCGCGGTCAGCCGGTCCTCCCGCTTGGTCAGGACGGTCGCCGTGCCACCGTCGACCAACTCCATGGTGAGCCAGCCGAGGCCGTGGTGAAAGACGGTGATGACATGGCGATGGTCGAGTTGATGCGCGAACTCGAATTCCCTTCGAAGTCGGGCGGTTTGGTCCTCGCCGCGGTGATGGTCGTCGAGAACCTTCAGTGCCACAGTGCGATTCGGCTCGGCGGACGTGTGGGCCCGGTACACGGTGGCGTATCCGCCCCGTCCCAGGGTGGCGTCGACGACGTAACCTTCGAACTCCTCGCCGACGGGAAGCACGACCCCAGCCTAGGACCGCAGCCCGGCACGGCTTTCTCGCGGCATGACTACTTCTGTGCGGTGTCTCGGCGCTAGGGTCGTGCCGGTGTCCAACGGCAGTACCGCCTCCGAGTGGGTTCCCACCGGGTCGGTCACCGTGCGGGTGCCGGGCAAGGTCAACCTGTACCTGGGCGTGGGCGATCGTCGCGAGGACGGCTATCACGAGCTGACCACCGTCTTCCATGCCGTTTCGCTGCTCGACGAGGTCACCGTCCGCAACGCCGACGTGCTTTCGCTGGAGCTGGCGGGGGAGGGCGCGGAGTCGCTGCCCACCGACGAGCGCAACCTGGCGTGGCAGGCAGCCGAGTTGATGGCCGAGCACGTCGGCCGTGCTCCCGACGTGGCGATCACCGTCGAGAAGTCGATCCCGGTCGCGGGCGGTATGGCGGGCGGCAGCGCCGACGCGGCGGCCGTGCTGGTCGCGATCAACTCCCTGTGGGAGCTCGGTGTGCCGCGCCGCGACCTACATGCACTGGCCGCGCGGCTGGGCAGCGATGTGCCGTTCGCCCTGCACGGCGGCACGGCGCTCGGCACCGGCCGCGGCGAGGAGCTGGCGACCGTGCTGGCCAGGAGCACCTTTCACTGGGTACTGGCCTTCGCCGACGGCGGTCTGTCCACCCCGGCCGTGTTCGCCGAGATCGACCGGCTCCGCGAGTCGGCCGAGAAGAGCCTTCCGTCGCCGCTGGAGGATCCCGAGCCCGTGCTGGCCGCCCTGGCCTCTGGCGATCCCGCCGCCCTGGCGCCGCTGCTGGGCAACGATCTGCAGCCGGCGACGCTGAGCCTCGATCCGGGCCTGCGGCGGACGCTACGGGCCGGTGTGGAGGCGGGCGCCCTGGCCGGGATCGTGTCCGGCTCGGGCCCGACCTGCGCGTTCCTGTGCCCGTCGTCCACGTCGGCGGTCGACATCGGCGCCGAGCTGGCCGGCGCCGGGGTGTGCCGCACGGTGCGGGTGGCGAGCGGTCCGGTTCAGGGTGCGCGGGTGGTTCCAGCCCCCACGCCGCAGGATGTGACACGAACCTCATTTACTGCATTAGTTTGGCAGTTACTTAAGAGTTGCTTAAGATGAGCGACGGTGAAAACTAGCGGTCAAGAAGCGGACGCGAATACTGCCGCCACCGGAGAATCCGGTGGGCGGGCGTCCCGTCCTAGCGAATCACCGAATCGAGACTTAATCGCGCTCCAAATGTGTGCGCGCCTACGTGTAAGCGTCTATGCGCAGGCGGAGCATTACACACTGGCATTTGCGGGAGACCCGAGGAGGCTGTCGTGAGCAGATTCACCGACAAGATGTACCGCAGTGCCCGTAACGCGAGTACGGGCATGGTCACCGGTGAACCGCACGAACCCGTCCGCCACACCTGGGGCGAGGTGCACGAGAGGGCCCGCCGGATCGCCGGTGGCCTTGCCGCGGCGGGCATCGCACACGGCGACGCCGTCGGCGTGCTTGCAGGCTTCCCCGTCGAGATCGCGCCGACCGCCCAGGGTCTCTGGATGCGCGGCGCCAGCCTGACGATGCTGCACCAGCCCACCCCTCGCACGGACCTCGTGGTCTGGGCGGAGGACACGATGAACGTCGTCCACATGATCGAGGCCAAGGCCGTCATCGTGTCGGAGCCGTTCATGGTCGCGGTGCCCGTGCTCGAGGAGCAGGGCATCAAGGTGCTGACCGTGCCCGACCTTCTCTCCGCAGACCCGATCGACCCGGTCGAGGTCGGCGAGGACGACCTGGCCCTCATGCAGCTGACGTCGGGCTCGACCGGCTCGCCGAAGGCCGTGCAGATCACGCACCGCAACATCTACTCCAACGCCGAGGCGATGTTCATCGGCGCCGAGTACGACGTCGAGAAGGACGTCATGGTCAGCTGGCTGCCCTGCTTCCACGACATGGGCATGGTCGGCTTCCTGACCATCCCGATGTACTTCGGCGCCGAGCTCGTCAAGGTCACGCCGATGGACTTCCTGCGCGACACCCTGCTGTGGGCGCGGCTCATCGACAAGTACAACGGCACGATGACCGCGGCGCCGAACTTCGCGTACGCGCTGCTCGCCAAGCGGCTGCGGCGGCAGGCCCAGCCCGGCGAGTTCGACCTGTCGACGCTGCGCTTCGCGCTGTCGGGCGCCGAGCCCGTCGAGCCCGCCGACGTCGAGGACCTGCTCGACGCGGGCAAGCCGTTCGGCCTGGCGCCGTCGGCGATCCTGCCCGCCTACGGCATGGCCGAGACGACGCTGGCGGTGTCCTTCTCCGAGTGCAACGCGGGCCTGGTTGTCGACGAGGTGGACACCGACCTGATGGCCGCGCTGCGGCGCGCGGTGCCCGCGACCAAGGGCAACACCCGCAGGCTGGCCACGCTCGGTCCGCTGCTGGAGGGTCTCGAGGCCCGGATCATCGACGAGCAGGGCAACGTGATGCCCGCCCGCGGCGTCGGCATCATCGAGCTGCGCGGCGAGCCCGTCACGCCCGGCTACATCACCATGGGCGGCTTCATCCCGGCGCAGGACGAGCAGGGCTGGTACGACACCGGCGACCTCGGCTACCTGACCGACAACGGCCACGTCGTGGTCTGCGGCCGCGTGAAGGACGTCATCATCATGGCCGGCCGCAACATCTACCCGACCGACATCGAGCGGGCCGCGGGTCGCGTCGAAGGGGTTCGTCCCGGCTGTGCGGTCGCGGTGCGGCTGGATGCCGGGCACTCCCGCGAGAGCTTCGCCGTCGCGGTGGAGTGCAACGCCTACCAAGACCCCGACGAGGTGCACCGCATCGAGCGCCAGGTCGCCCACGAGGTCGTCGCCGAGGTCGACGTGCGGCCACGCAATGTCGTCGTGCTCGGCCCCGGCACCATCCCCAAGACGCCGTCGGGCAAGCTGCGCCGCGCGAACTCCGTCTCGCTGGTCACCTAGCCCTTCGCACCGCGAGCTGGGGGCACTGCCTTAGCAAGCTGTGGGCCCACCCGCGTGCAAGGGGGAGTCTGTACCCCGACGCGCCGTCCTACTGCGGCATTTTGCGCACGCTCGCGGCGCGTCAGGGCCGTCGGGCCACCGCCCGGAGTTCCGCTAATTCTTCCCGTGCCGCCAGCCGGTTCTGCCTGATGATGAGGTAACGGACCGTCAGCAGAAGCCCGGCGGGGATGGCCATCATCGTCAGGACCGCGAAGAGGTCGGCCATTACGCGCTTCGCTCCGACCGGTGACCATTGGAAGGAGCCGAGCGCGCCGGGTCGAGCTTCTCGTAGACCTGCCACCAGAGCGCTTCGTGGTCGAGCGGCGACATGTGCTCCTCGTCGACTCGGTCGTCGGCGGCCGTCAACGTCATGGCCATCGCGAGGAGCTCGTCGCGCGAGTGAATCGTGGCGACCTCGGTGAGCCCGGGCATCGTAACCACGCCCATCGAGCGCACCATCGTGCGCGTTTCGCCTGCCTTTGCCTTCGCTACGGCAGCCAACGCCACGACGCCGCCCGTTGAGGCCGCAAGCGCGGTCCACGGTCCGACCAACTGCTGGAGAACGATCTCCGACAAGACCCACAGCGCTGCTCCCCAGACCGCCGCGCCACGCCAGATGCGGAGCCGACGGCGCTGCACGTCGCTGATGCCGGGCGGATAGACCACGAGGCGGTAACGCGTCACGCCGAAGCGGTCGACCTGGGTGCGAACGTATCCCCACCGGTTCTCGCCGTCGAGCAGCTGGGCAGACCAGCGCTGTAGCCGACCGGGCCGTATCTCTTCCTGCATACCTTCGGGTGTACCCCTGTCGAATCGCGCGACGGGAAATCCGAACGGTTCTTTTACGCCCCGCGACTGGTTCTTAACGCCGTCAGGCCCGGACGGCGGAGACGGTCCATCCAGGCAGAATCGGTGCCCGCGTGAGGAAGTGATCGCCCTGGCCGATGCTGCGCAGGAGTTCCTGCGTGCGCAGGATGCAGCAGCCCATCCCGCACCATCGCGAAGACCTCGTACCAGGGCAGGTCGACGAGTGGGCGCCCGATCATCTCCTCGTAGCGCCGGATCACCTGCTCGCGGCTGTCGAACCCCGGGAGTTCCGGGTCGAGGTCGAGGCCGCTGACCTCCAGCATCTGCCGACGCGTCGCGAGCCACCAGGCGAAGTCGGTCTCCGCCGGGCACAGGCAGGCCTGCTCCCAATCCAGTGCGCCGACGATCTGGCCCGCGTCGTCGAAGATCGCGTTGGACAGCCGGGCGTCGTTCCAGCAGACGCTCAACTCGCCCGTCTCGTCGGGCATCCGGCGGGCCAGCCAGTCGAATGCCTCGGTCATGATGTCGGGAACCTTGTTGTCCGTGCCCCACTTCGCGTACTCGCGCCACCACCTGAGCTCGGCGGCGACGCCGACGCCCGCAGGCCGTTCGAGCCATGTCGCCTCGCCGACGGGCACCCGTTGGAGTTGTGCGAGTGTCTCGAGGAACGAGTCGTGCACACGCCGCTGGACGTCGGGTCCAGCGTCGTGCAACCAGCCCCTCGTCGCGTACGTGGTGTCCGACGGGGTGTGTCCGACGATCCGGGGCATCAATAGGAATTTGGAGCCGATCCACTCGCGGCTGGGCTCGTAGAGGATGGGCGACGGCGTGGGAATTCCGTGCTCGTGCAACAGGTCCAGCGTCTGCGCGCCGAGGTCGTAGTTCGGAAAGATGCCCCCGCCGGACGGCGGTATCCGGATGACGTACTCGTCTGTGCGCCCGCCGACCTCGGCGGCGAAGATCAGGCTCTCGCTCGCGCTCGGCCGGCTCGGCGAGGCCGACGACATCGCCGAGGCGATCGTCGCGGTGCTCGAAATGTCCTGGGTCACCGGGCAGACCGTGTTCGCCGACGGTGGGCTGGCGTTGCACAGCCCCATCGACTCCTACGGACAGGTGCAGCGGCTGCTGGCCCGCCGAAAGAAGGACTAGGTAAACATCCGCGAAACGGAATTCCAGCAGAGGAAGTACGAGAGCAGGCCTGCGTAGTTTCCGTTTCGCGGCGCGGGCTATCTGAGTATTGTGTACTATACTCAGCATGACGATCGACAACCTGCCTCGCCGACTCGCCGATCACCCGACGGTCCGCAAGGTGCGTTCGCGCGCGACGCGAAAGCCGGGCGTCATCGACGCCGACTGGCTGCGTCAGGTGTGTCTGGACGCCGGCGCCGACGACGTCGCGTTCGCCAGTGTCGACAACCCCGACCTCGCTTCCGAACGCGAATACGTCGACGCGGCACTGCCCGGCACTCGCAGCTTCATATCGCTCGTCGTGAAGATGAACCGCGACAATGTCCGGTCAACCGCGCGCAGCGTCGCCAACCAGGAGTTCCATCGCAGCGGCGAGATCATGAACGAGGCGGCGCATCGGATCACCAGGGCGCTGCAGGACGCCGGCCACCGGGCCATCAACCCGTCGATGTCGTTCCCGATGGAGATGGACCGGTTCCCCGGCCGGATATGGGTGGTCGCCCACAAGCCCGTCGCGGTGGCCGCCGGCCTGGGCGTGATGGGCATTCACCGCAACGTGATCCATCCCCGGTTCGGCAACTTCATCCTGCTCGGCACCGTTCTCGTCGACGCACCGGTCAGCAGTTACGGTGAGCCGCTGGACTATTCGCCGTGTCTGGAGTGCAAGCTTTGCGTGGCGGCCTGTCCCGTGGGCGCGATCAAGAAGAACGGCGACTTCGACTTCGTCGCATGCTCGGTGCACAACTACCGCGAGTTCATGGGTGGGTTCACCGACTGGGCGCAGACCATCGCCGACAGCGAGGACGCCGCCGATTTCCGTTCGCGGGTGAGCGATTCCGAGAACGCGTCGATGTGGCAGAGCCTGTCGTTCAAGGCGAACTACAAGGCGGCCTACTGCCTCGCGGTGTGCCCGGCAGGTGAAGACGTCATCGAGCCCTACCTCGACGACCGCAAGGGCTTCATGGATCTGGTGCTCAAACCCCTGCAGGACAAGAAGGAGACGCTCTACGTGCTGCCGAACTCGGCCGCCAAGGAGCACGCCGAGCGCCGCTTCCCTCACAAGCAGGTCAAGGTCGTCGACAGCGGAATCAGCGGCCGCTGACCGGTCAGGCCCAGCCGTGCACCGTGTTCTGCGCGGGCTCGAGGCCCTGCGCGAGCAGCAATTCGGTTGCGTCGGCAGCCTGTTCGCAGATCACCGGAACCTCCGCGCGCTCGGCCTTGTTGAAGTCCTGAAGCACGAACGAGGCCGGATCCTGGCGGCCTGGCGGACGACCGATGCCGATGCGCACCCGTTGAAAGTCCTTGCTACCCAGCGCGGCCGCCACTGACCGCAGACCGTTGTGACCGGCAACGCCGCCGCCGAACTTCAGCCTGATGCGGCCGAACTCGATGTCGAGTTCGTCGTGTATGACCACGACGTCGGCCGGCAGCACTGAATAGAACTTCGCCAGCGGCCCGACCTGGCGGCCCGACTCGTTCATGTAGACGCGTGGCTTGGCCAGCACGACCGGCCGCCCGGCGAGCCTGCCGGTGACGACCTCCGCACCGGACTTCTTGTGCACCTTGAACTTCTCGCCCATGCGGTCGGCGAGTAGGTCGGCGACGACGAAGCCGACGTTGTGCCGCGTCGTGGCGTACTTGGGCCCGGGATTGCCCAGGCCCACCACCAGAAGTGGCTCGGCCATATCGGGTGGCGGGCCGCCGACTACTCGGAAGAGTCTTCTGAGCCGGATGATCCCTCGCCGCCTTCGCCCGACTCCTCGCCGGCGCCCTCTTCGCCCTCTGCGGCTTCCTCGCCCTCAGCGGCTTCGCCTGCGCCCTCCGCCTCGAGGTCCTCGGCGGTCGGGGCGGCGACGACGTTGACGACCAGCATCTCGGGGTCCGAAATCAGTGAGACACCGTCGGGCAGCGTGATCGCGCCTGCGGTGAACTGCGTGCCGATGTCGGCGCCCTCGACGGACACCGTGAGCTGCTGCGGGATCGACATGGCGTCAGCCTCGATCTCGATGGTGTTGGTGTCCTGTGTGACCAGGGTGCCCGGGATGGCTTCGCCCTCGACGATCACGTTGACCTCGACGGTCACCTTCTCGCCACGGCGGACCACGAGCAGGTCGAGGTGCTGGATGTTGCGCTTGATCGGGTGGATTTCGAGCGCCTTGGTCAGCGCAAGGTGTTCCTTACCGTCGATGTCGAGGGTGAGCACGGCGTTGGTGCCGGTATGCCGCAGCACCGCGGCCAGGTCACGCCCCGGAAGCAGCAGATGCTGGGGGTGTTCGCCGTGGCCGTAGAGCACGGCCGGGATCTGGCCGAGGCGGCGCGCGCGGCGCGATGCACCCTTGCCGGTCTCGGTGCGCACGGCAGCGGTCAGGTTGTTCTCTTTGCGGGCCGCGGTCTTGGCCATTGGGGTGTTGCTCCTCTAATGCCGGTCATTGGTTGTCCACGGCCAGGGTCGCAACTGATGAATGCGGGTCCCGTCGATAACGGTGGCACCTGCCACCCTCGCCGTGAGCCCGCCCAGATTATCCGATCACGGCCTCAGAGTGCGAATTTGGTGTCCGTGAGCTGCTCAGACAGGTCCCAGAGCGCCTCGGCCTTCTTGGCGTCGCGCGCCAATGGGCTGCGGAACGTCGGTCCGGTCGGCCCGCGCATGGCGAACCGCGGACCGATGAAGCTGTCGCCGGGAAGGTCCTGGGATGCCGCGTAGAGCGTCTGCCTCGCGCCGAAATCGGCGTCCGTGCCCACCAACGGTGTGACGAGGTTGATCAACTTCGTGCCGATGGGATTGCCCGTGTTGCCCTGCAGATTGGTCTCGGAGTAGCCGGGGTGGGCGGCGTATGCCTTCACTCCCGACCCGGCAGCACTGAGGCGGCGCTGTAACTCGCTGGTGAACAGCAGGTTGGCCAGCTTCGACTGGCCGTAGGCCGGCCACGCCAGATAGGGCCGCGACTTCCAGTTGAGGTCCTTCAGGCTGATGTAGCCGATCATGTGCATGCCCGACGACACCGTGACCACGCGGTCGGTGATCTTGGGCAGCAGCAGGTTGGTCAGCGCGAAGTGGCCGAGGTGGTTGGTGCCGATCTGGCTCTCGAAGCCGTCGACCGTCTGCGCGTACGGCACGGCCATGATGCCCGCATTGTTCACCAGCACGTCGACGGCGTCGACACCCTCGGCGAATGCCCGCACCGAGGCGAGGTCCTGCAGGTCGAGCTTGCGGACCTCGACGTCGCCGGTCATGCCCGCCGCGGCCGCGTCACCCTTGTCGGTGTTGCGGCAGGCCAGGATCACCTTGGCGCCGACACGGGCCAGTTCGCGGGCGGTGACCTCGCCGAGGCCGCTGTTGGCACCCGTGACGATCGCGGTGCGTCCCGCGAAGGAGGGCAGGTCTGCGGCGGTCCATCCACTCATGACGGACACCTTAGCCGCGGCGCGTCTACTACTTCTTCTTGGCGACGTTGAAGCCGCTGATGACCGCCTCGATGTCGGGCGCCTCCGCCTGCGCCTTGTCGGCGTAGCCGGTCACGGTGAACTGAATCAGGTAGCGCTGGTTGGCAGGCGGCGCGCCGGTCGCGATGACGACGCGGTTGTAGGAGTGCATCCGCTTGCCGTTGAGGTCGTAGCTGCCCTCGATCATCGACGAAGGAAATCCCTTGAAGTCGTCGAGAGAAGCGTTGAGCTGCCGGAAGTTCTCCGACAGTTCGGCGTCGGCATTGCCGTGCTCGATGGCCTTCTTCGCGTCGAAGTCCCTGCCGCTGAGCTGGAACACGAGCAGCATCGCGGTCGGGTAGGTGTCGCCCTTGGCGATCACTCGCGTGCCCGGCGCGAACCTTGGATTGCTGTACTGCTCCCAGCCTTTCGGCCTCGGCATGGTCACCGTGATGTCGGTCAGCTTGTCGGGGGCGACGGGTTGGCCGACAACCCCTGCGCTTTCCAGATATTGCGAGATCGGAACCGGCGTCTCGGTGGCCGTCGGCTTGGCACTCGTGGTGGTGGTCAACAGCGACGTGTAGTCGGGGGACTGTGCGCCGCATCCCGCTGTGGCGACGACCAGCACCGCGAGAGTCGCCGCAATGCGGTGACGTGTCACAGGATCTCGCGAACCGAGTCGAGCGGCCTGGCCAGCCGCGTGCCTCTGGGTGTCACGACGAACGGCCGCTCGATCAGGATCGGATGCTCGGCCATCGCGTCGAGTAGTTGGTCGTCGTCGGCGTCGTCGAGGTTCAGCTCGGCGTAGAGCGGTTCGCGCTTGCGCACCGCGGTCCTGACGTCGACTCCGGCGTCGTCGATCAGCTTGACGAGCTCGTCGCGCGACGGCGGCGTCTTCAGATACTGGATCACGGTCGGTTCGATGCCGTTGTCCCGCAACAGCTCCAGTGCCTTGCGCGAGGTGGTGCAGCGGGGATTGTGATAGATGACCGAGTCAGCCACTACGCGGACCCGTCGAAAAGTCCTGTCACCGAACCGTTCTCGAACACCGCACGAATGGTGCTGGCCAACAGCGGCGCAATGGACAAGACCGTCAGTTGCGGGAACTGCTTGTCCTCACCGATCGGCAGGGTGTTGGTGACGATCACCTCGCGGGCGCCGCACTCGGCCAACCGCTGCGGTGCGGGATCTGACAGCACGCCGTGCGTCGCGGCGATGATGACGTCCTTCGCGCCGTCCTCGTGCAGCAGCTTGACGGCTCCGGCGATCGTTCCGCCGGTGTCGATCATGTCGTCGGTCAGGATGCAGGTCTTGCCCCGCACGTCGCCGACCACGCGGTTCGACTTCACCTGGTTGGGCACCAGCGGGTCGCGGGTCTTGTGGATGAAGGCCAGCGGAACGCCACCCAGCGCGTCGGCCCATTTCTCGGCCACGCGGACGCGACCGGAATCAGGCGACACCACGACCATGTCGTCGTCGGTGTAGTTCTCGGCGATGTAGCCGGTCAGCAGGTTCTGCGCCCGCATGTGGTCCACCGGTCCGTCGAAGAAACCCTGGATCTGGTCGGTGTGCAGGTCGACGGTCAGGATCCGGTTGGCACCCGCGGTCTTGAGCAGGTCGGCCACCAGTCGCGCCGAGATCGGCTCGCGGCCGCGATGCTTCTTGTCCTGACGCGCGTAGGGATAGAACGGCAGGATCGCGGTGATCCGCTTGGCGCTGCCGCGCTTGAGCGCATCGATCATGATCAGCTGTTCCATCAGCCAGTGGTTCAGCGGCGCAGGGTGGCTCTGCAGCACGAACGCGTCGCAACCGCGGACCGATTCGTCGAAGCGGACGAAGATCTCGCCGTTGGCGAAGTCCCGTGCGGTCTGGGCGGTGACCGGGACGTCGAGCTCCTTGGCGACCTGTTCGGCCAGTTCCGGGTGCGCGCGACCGGAGAACAGCATCAAGTTCTTGCGGTTGTCGGTCCACTCGGTGCCCACAGTGTGCCCTCGCCGGTAGGGGATCGATGTCGGCCTAATCGTACGTATCACAGCTGGACGCGCGTGGCCGGGTTGCCAGAACAAGAACGGAAACCGACCGGCTCACGTCGTTCAGTCGTCCTCGGGGTTCGTGGCTTCGCTGGCTTCGTTGGCCTTTCGCGCCGCCTCGGCGCGGTTCGATGCCGCCGCCGCTGCGGCGGCCGCCGCCGAACCCGGGCGCTTGCGCTCCACCCAGCCCTCGATGTTGCGCTGCGGGCCCGCCGATACCGCCAACGCGCCCGGCGGCACGTCGTCACGCACCACGGTGCCCGCGCCGGTGTAGGCGCCGTCGCCGACGGTGACCGGTGCGACGAACATGGTGTCCGACCCGGTGCGCACGTGCGACCCGATCGTGGTGCGCCGCTTGGTCTCGCCGTCGTAGTTGACGAAGACGCTCGACGCGCCGATGTTGCTGTGCTCGCCGATGTCCGCGTCGCCGACGTAGGTCAGGTGCGGCACCTTGGTGCCGGTGCCGAGCGTGGCGTTCTTCGTCTCGACGAACGCCCCGAGCTTGCCGACATCGCCGAGCACCGTGCCGGGCCGCAGGTAGGTGAACGGGCCGACGGTGGCGCCGTCGCCGATGACCGAGGCCGAGCCGTGGGTGCGGACCACCGTCGCGCCGTCGCCGACGGTGACGTCGGTCAGCGTGGTGTCCGGCCCGATCTCGCAGCGGCCGCCGATGCGGGTGGCGCCGAGCAGCTGGGTGCCGGGCTGGACGACGGTGTCGCGGCCGATGCTCACGTCGACGTCGATCCATGTGCTGGCGGGGTCGACGACCGTCACGCCCGCGCGCTGGTGTGCGGCGACGATGCGCCGGTTCAGCTCGCCGGCCAGTTCGGCCAGCTGGACGCGGTCGTTGATGCCCGCCACCAGCGCGGCGTCGTCGACGTGCTTGGCCCGCACCACCAGGCCGTCCTGCCGGACGATGGAGATGACGTCGGTGAGGTAGAGCTCCTGTTGGGCGTTGTGCGGCCGCAGCCGGCTCAGTGCCGAGCGCAGCACGTCGATGTCGAAGGCGTAGACGCCCGCGTTGACCTCGCTGATGGCCCGCTGCGACCGGGTCGCGTCGACCTCTTCGACGATGCCGATGACCTCGCCGTCCTGGGTGCGCAGGATCCGGCCGTAGCCCGTCGGGTCGGGCACCGTCGTCGTCATCACCGTCGCCGCGGCGGTCTCGGAACCGTGGGTGGAGATGAAGTCGGCCAGGGTGTCGGCGTCCAGCAGTGGCACGTCGCCGGAGGTGACCACGACGGTGCCCGCGAAGTCGGCGGGCAGGGCGGCCAGCCCGCAGCCGACGGCGTGTCCGGTACCCAGCTGTTGATCCTGGACGGCGATATCGATCGGGCGGCCAAGCGTCTCGGACAGTTCGGTGACGGCCGGGGTGATGCGGTCACGATCATGGCCGAGCACGACCACGAAGTGTTGGGGCGCGACCTTGGCCACCGAGTGCAGCGCGTGCGACAGAATGCTGCGGCCCGCCAGTGTGTGCAGCACCTTCGGAATGTCCGAGCGCATCCGGGTACCGGCCCCGGCGGCCAGCACCAGGACCGCGGATTGGCCATGCTTAGTCATTTGCTTGTCCTCATCGAGTCATCCGCTCGCAGCTCCGTCGCCAGGACTCGAACCTGAACTATCTGAACCAAAATCAGAGGTGCTGCCGATTACACCACGACGGATTGATCAACACGTGATGCTAGTCGAAGCAACTAGGCTGACAGGTGTGGCGGCACCGGACAAGGAACTGCGAGCACCCCGTGCTCGGATGACCGGTGCCGAGCGGCGTCACCAGCTCATCGACATCGCGCGCTCGCTGTTCGCCGAGCGCGGATACGAGGGCACCTCGATCGAGGAGATCGCGCAGCGCGCAAACGTCTCCAAGCCCGTCGTCTACGAGCATTTCGGCGGCAAGGAGGGCCTCTACGCGGTGGTCGTCGACCGGGAGATGTCGGCGCTGCTCGACGGCATCACGTCGTCGCTGACGCGGACGACCAACAACCGGTCGCGGCTGCGCATCGAGCGGGTCACGCTGGCGCTGCTGACCTATGTCGACGAACGCACCGACGGCTTTCGGATACTCATCCGTGACTCACCGGCCGCGATCACGTCGGGCACCTACTCCACGCTGTTGAACGACGCCGTCAACCAGGTGTCGTCGATCCTGGCCGGCGATTTCTCCCGCCGCGGCCTCGACCCCGAAATGGCACCGCTGTACGCCCAGGCGCTGGTCGGGTCGGTGTCGATGACGGCGCAGTGGTGGCTCGACGTGCGCGAGCCGAAGAAAGAAGTCGTCGCCGCTCATCTGGTCAACCTGTGCTGGAACGGGCTGATGCATCTCGAGAACGACCCGCCGCTGCTCGACGAGTAGCGATTTCGGCGTGATAACTGTCGCGTAGCGACGGAAATCACGCCGAAATCACCTGTGCCTAGGATGGAATCATCATGACCGCATCGGGGACCGTTAGTGTCCATACCCCGATCGCGGGGCTCGTCGACGTGGCGTTGCGCGATCCCTCGTTGCAGGACGTCATCAGCCGTGCCGCCGAGCGACCCGCCGACCTCGCGCTCATCGGCCCCGCGAGCGCAAGGCTGTTCGCCGCATCCGCGCTCGCCCAGGCGGGGCCGCTGCTTGTGGTCACCGCAACCGGCCGCGAGGCCGACGATCTGACCGCCGAACTGCGCGGCGTGTTCGGCGACTCAGCGGCGTTGTTCCCGTCATGGGAGACGCTGCCGCACGAGCGGCTCTCGCCGGGTGTGGACACCGTCGGCGAGCGGCTGACGGTGCTGCGCCGGCTGGCCAACCCCGACGACGAGCGGCTCGGCCCGCCGCTGCGGGTCGTGGTCACCACGGTCCGCTCGCTGGTGCAGCCGATGGCGCCGGACGTCGCCGACATCGAACCTGTCACCCTCACCCTCGGCGAGGAAGCCGACTTCGACGACGTCATCCACCGGCTGGTGGAGCTGGCCTACACCCGCGTCGACATGGTCGGCAAGCGCGGGGAGTTCGCCGTCCGGGGCGGGATCCTCGACGTGTTCCCGCCCACCGCCGAGCATCCGGTCCGCATCGAGTTCTGGGGCGACGAGGTCTCCGAGATGCGGATGTTCGCGGTCGCCGACCAGCGCTCGATCCCCGACATCGACGTCGACGTGGTGATCGCCATGCCGTGCCGCGAGCTGCTGCTGACCGACGACGTCCGGGTGCGCGCGTTCGAGCTCGCCGCCGAACACCCGCGAACCGGCAACGACGTGCCGGGAAGCGTGCCCGACATGCTGGCCAAGCTCGGCGAGGGCATTCCCGTCGACGGCATGGAGGCGCTCCTGCCGCTGCTGCGGCCCACCGAGCTGACCGTGCTCAGCGACCATCTGCCCGCGCAGACCCCGCTGCTGGTCTGCGACCCGGAGAAGATCCGCACCAGGGCCGGCGACCTGATCAAGACCGGCCGCGAGTTCCTCGAAGCGTCGTGGTCGGCGGCGGCAGTCGGCGGCGATGCGCCCATCGACCTCGAGACGCTCGGCGCGTCGGGCTACCTGCACCTCGACGACGTGACCGCGGGGGCCCGCGCAGGCGGGCACCCCTGGTGGACACTCAGCCAACTCAGTGACGAGGCGGCGATCGAGCTGGACATCCGCCCGTCGCCGTCGGCCCGCGGCCAGCAGTCGGGTGTCGACGAGATCTTCGCGATGCTGCGCGCGCACGTTTCCACCGGTGGGTCGGCGGTCGTCGTCACGCCGGGTACCGGCACGGCGCACCGGGTGGTCGAACAGCTGGCCGAAGCCGACACGCCCGCGGCGATGTTGGAGCCGGGCGCCGAACCGAAGGCAGGCGTCGTCGGCGTGCTCAAGGGCCCGCTGCACGACGGCGTCGTGCTGACCGGGGCCAACCTCGTCGTCATCACCGAGACCGACCTGACCGGAAACCGGGTCACCGCGCCGGAAGGGAAACGGCTTGCGGCCAAGCGCCGCAACGTCGTCGACCCGCTCGCGCTGACGGCGGGCGACCTGGTGGTACACGACCAGCACGGCATCGGCCGGTTCGTCGAGATGGTCGAGCGCACCGTCGGCGGTGCGCGGCGCGAGTACCTGGTGCTGGAGTACGCCTCGAGCAAGCGCGGCGGCGGGTCGGACAAGCTCTTCGTGCCGATGGACTCGCTCGACCAGCTGTCGCGGTACGTCGGCGGCGAATCGCCCACCCTCAGCAGGCTCGGCGGCAGCGACTGGGCCAACACCAAGACCAAGGCGCGGCGGGCTGTCCGCGAGATCGCCAGCGAGCTGGTGTCGCTGTACGCCAAACGCCAGGCGTCGCCGGGGCACGCGTTCGGCCCGGACACCCCGTGGCAGGCCGAGATGGAGGACGCGTTCGGGTTCACCGAGACCGTCGACCAGCTCACCGCCATCACCGAGGTCAAGGGCGACATGGAGAAGCCGATCCCGATGGACCGGGTGATCTGCGGCGACGTCGGCTACGGCAAGACCGAGATCGCGGTGCGCGCGGCGTTCAAGGCCGTGCAGGACGGCAAGCAGGTCGCGGTGCTGGTGCCGACGACGCTGCTGGCCGATCAGCACCTGCAGACGTTCTCCGAACGGATGGCCGGCTTCCCGGTCACCGTGAAGGGGCTGTCGCGGTTCACCAGCACGACCGAGTCGCGGGCGGTGCTCGAGGGCATGAAGGACGGGTCGGTCGACATCGTGATCGGCACGCACCGGCTGCTGCAGACCGGCGTGACGTGGAAGGACCTCGGCCTGGTCGTCGTCGACGAGGAGCAGCGCTTCGGCGTCGAGAACAAGGAGCACATCAAGGCGATGCGCACGCACGTCGACGTGCTGACGATGAGCGCTACGCCGATTCCGCGCACGCTGGAGATGAGCCTCGCCGGGATACGGGAGATGTCGACGATCCTCACCCCGCCCGAGGAGCGCTACCCGGTGCTGACCTACGTCGGGCCGCACTCCGAGAAACAGATCGCCGCCGCGCTTCGCCGCGAGCTGCTGCGCGACGGGCAGGCGTTCTACATCCACAACCGGGTGCGGACGATCGACCAGGCGGCCGCGGGACTGCAGGCGCTGGTGCCCGAGGCGCGCGTCGTCGTCGCGCACGGGCAGATGCCCGAGGAACAGCTGGAGCGCACGGTCGAGGGGTTCTGGAACCGCGAATACGACGTCCTGGTCTGCACGACCATCGTCGAGACGGGCCTGGACATCTCCAACGCCAACACGTTGATCGTCGAACGCGCCGACACGTTCGGGCTGTCGCAGCTGCACCAGTTGCGCGGCAGGGTGGGCCGCAGCCGCGAGCGTGGCTACGCGTATTTCATGTATCCGCCGGAGGTTCCGCTGACCGAGACGGCCTACGACCGGCTGGCCACCATCGCACAGAACAACGAGCTCGGCGCGGGCATGGCGGTCGCGATGAAGGACCTGGAGATCCGCGGTGCGGGCAACGTGCTCGGTGTCGAACAGTCCGGACACGTCGCGGGTGTCGGCTTCGACCTGTACGTGCGGCTTGTCGGGGAGGCCGTCGAGGCGTACCGCGCGGCTGCCGACGGGAAAACCGTTGCCGCCGTTGAGGAACCGAAGGACGTACGGATCGATCTACCCGTCGACGCGAATCTCCCGCCGGACTACATCGCCAGCGACCGGTTGCGGCTGGAGGGCTACCGGCGGCTGGCGTCGGCAGCCGACCAGGACGCCGTCGGCGCGGTGGTCGACGAACTCGTCGACAGGTACGGCCCGCTGCCGGAACCGGCGCAGCTTCTGGTTTCGGTTGCGCGCTTGCGGTTGTTGGCCCGCGAGTACGGGGTCACCGAGATCAGTGCGCCGTCGGAGTCGAGCCTGCGGCTGTCGCCGATGACGCTGGTGGACTCACAGCAACTCCGGCTGAAGCGGTTGTATCCGAGCGCGAATTACCGGGTGACGACATCGACGGTGCAGGTGCCAGTTCCGCGGTCGGGATCGGGCATTGGCGCACCGCGGATACGCGATCTCGAGCTCATCCGGATGGTGGCCGGTTTGGTATTGGCCCTCAATGGAAAACCGCAGGACGATGTTGATATAACGAACGTCGGAGGTATGGCGGAGATGAACGACAAGCGACAAGCGAGATGACTGTCGTTCTGGTCGATCCGCGCCGCCCCTCTTTGATTCCGGTCGAGGCGATCGATCTGCTGTCCGGTGATGTGCAATACACCGAAGAGATGCCGGTCAAGGTGCCGTGGTCGTTGCCGTCGGCCCGCCCCGCTTACGAGGGTGACGATGCGCCCGTGCTGTTGTCCTCGGACCCCGACCATCCGGCGGTGCAGGCGCGACTGGCCGCCGGCGACAAGCTCATCGCGGCCCCTGACCCGCAGGGCGGCGAGCGGCTGGTCGATGCCGTCGCGATGATGGACAAGCTGCGCACGGCGGGTCCATGGGAGAGCGAGCAGACGCACGACTCGCTGCGCCGGTTCCTTTTGGAGGAGACCTACGAGTTGTTCGACGCGGTGCGCAGTGGCAATGCCGACGAACTTCGCGAGGAGCTCGGTGACGTGCTCCTGCAGGTGTTGTTCCAAGCCCGCATCGCCGAGGACGCCCCGCAGCACCCGTTCACCATCGACGACGTCGCCGACTCCCTGCTGCGTAAGCTCAGCAACCGCGTTCCCGCCGTGCTCGCGGGGGAGCCGATATCTCTGGATGACCAACTGGCGCAATGGGAAGAGCGTAAGGCCGCCGAGAAGGCGCGGAAGTCGTCGATGGACGGGGTGCCGACGGGCCAACCGTCGTTGGCGTTGGTGCAGAAGGTGATTGACCGGGTTAACCAGTCGGGCCTGCCCGCTGACCTCATCCCCGCGTCGTTGACGAGCGTGACGGTGTCGCTGGAAGGCGATGCCGAAAACGCCCTGCGGACGGTGGTTTTGGAGTTCATGGACACGGTGCGCACTGTGGAGAGGGCGATCGCGGCCGACCGGCGCGGCGAGGACGTCCCCAAAGAACTCGACATCGCGTCGCTCGGTGTCATCACCGAGGAGGAGTGGCGGGCGTTCTGGCCGACGACGGAGATCGTCGAACCCGTCGAAATCGTCGACGTCGAAACCGTCGACCAGCCCGTCGAGGAGGCCCTCGACGAGCCTGTTGGCGACGAGCCCGTCGATGCAGAACCCGTCGAGGACGTCGAGCCCGAAGCGGTCGAATCCCGGTAACCGCGAACGTGCGATCACTGCGAAAAATCGCGCAGTATTTCGCAGTAGCGTCACGTTCGGCGACGCCACGCGGCTGAAAGCCTGCGCACGATCCCGCCCTCGGAGTCCTCAGCCGTCACGCGGATGTCCACCCAACCTAATTCCGCGACCGTTTCGGCCTTGCGGATGTCGTGGTTGAACCGCCTGCGATCGATCCGGTGATGGTCCCCCTCGTAGTCCATGGCGATCTTCATCTCCTCCCATCCGAGGTCGAAGACGGCGATAAGGACACCGAACTCGTCGTAGACCGGGATCTGTGTCTTCGGCCGGGGAAAGCCGTTGCGAATGACGAGAAGTCGAAGCCAGGTCTCTTGCGGTGATTCTGCACCAGGATCGACCAAGTCAAGGACGCGACGGGCCTTGCGAATTCCGCGCCGCCCCTTATGTCTTTCAGCGAGAAGCTCGACGTCGGCGATCTTGAGTTGTGTTGCGCGGGCCAGGGCATCGACTGCCGCTACGGCCTTGCCGAGCGGATAACGACATGCGAGGTCGAGGGCGGTACGAGCTGCTGTCGTCACGTACATGCCGTCGACCGCTTCGATTTCATCGTCGGCGAACTGGTCGGACCATACGCAGATGCCGCTGGGCGGCCGTCGGTTCGGCCACAACAGTTCGGCGGCTTTGCGGTCGTCGACCCACTTCGCTCCGTGTAGGGCCGCAGCAGATTGGCCCGCTACGACACCACGGCGCCCCGACCACAGCCAAGCCGCCCGGGCGCGCACCGCCGCCGTCACGATGCTGCCATTCGGGACATAGACGTTCGGATAGAGCGCGACGAATCTGCTGCGGAGGGCGTAGGGCGTCAGCCTGCCCGACGCAATCGCCTCGTTGCCGATGAATGGCGTTCCCATGTGACGGAGTGTGCCGACCAACGCCGACACTCCAACGAACGTGCGTCTACTGCGAAAAATTGCGCGGATTTTCGCAGTGTTTGCACGCTCGCAGAGTCAATCGACGAGTTGGTCGCCGAGGAAGCGGTCCGAACCGGTAATCCCCGGCAGCACAAAGAAAAAGCCGCCACCCACCGGCATGATGTACTCCTCGAGCGGCTCGCCCTTCAGCCGGCTCTGCACGGTGAGGAACCCCTTCTGCAGGCTGCGTTGGTAGGCGATGAACGCCAGCCCCTGGTCGAGTCGACCCGCGCCGTCGAATCCACGCGAGTAGTTGAATCCCCTGCGCAGGATGAGGTTCTGCTCGCTCTCGGTGGTACGGGGGTTGGCCAGTCGGATGTGGGCGTCCAGCGGGATCCGCTTGCCGTCGGGGTCCTCGGCGTAGTCGGGATCGGCGAACTCGTCGGTCATGCCGAGCGGGGCGCCGCTGACCTTCTTGCGGCCGATGAGCGTCTCCTGCTCGGCAAGGCGGGTGCGATCCCAGAACTCGACGAACATCCGGATGATGCGTACGGCCTGATACGACCCGCCGACCGCCCACTCGGGTTCGCCGTCCTCTGGCTGCACCCACACATGACGGTCCATCAGTGTGCCGTCATCGACGTCGAGGTTGGCCGTTCCGTCCTTGAAGCCCAAGAGGTTTCGCGGAGTCACGGCCTCCGATGTCTTGCCGGCGCCGATGCCGCGGGCGTACCCGTCGATCATCCACCGCAGTGTCAGCTCGCTTCGCGTGCGGCGCATCAACTGCCGCAACGCGAACTGCACTGTGTCGTTGTGCCCGGCCTCGAGGATGATCGAGATGTCGCCGTGGGACAGCTTCGGGTCGAGCCGGTCGTTGGCCAGGAACGGCATGGTTTCCAGTTCCTTGGGCTTGCGATCCGCAAGGCCGAACCGGTCGTCGAACAGCGAAGCCCCAACACCGACGAGGACCGACAAATTGTCTGCAGGTGGCTTCTCGCCGAGGATGCCCGAGTCGACAGGCGGATAGGCCGGATCCCGCGTCTCCGGCGGCTTGCCCGCCATCAGCCCGCGGATCTCCTCGGTGAGCTCCTGCAGCGTCGACCGTAGGGCCGCCCGATCCTTGACGTGCACATTGAACGAGGCGACCAGGCCCTGCTCGGGAATCGGCAGCGTGGTGATCCCCGCTTGGTGCGCACCCTCGAACGGGACGAAGGCAGGCTGCGGCACCGGCGGCGCGGCGGGCTCAGGTGACGAACACCCGGCCAGCGCCGCGCCCGCGCCAACCGCGACACCGGTTCCCAACGCCCCGGTGACGAAGCCGCGGCGGGAGATACCCGTTCTTGAAGGCCGCTCGGTCACTGCAGTTTGAGGACGCCCGCGACTTGGGACAGGTTCTCCGACAGGCCTGCGAGCTGCGCCTTCAGCGCGTCGACAACCGGCGGCTGCACGGTAACCGACGGGCACCGCGGCGACGGGAACTCACTGTTCTCGGCGCAGAAGTTCACCCAGCCGTCGCCCTGGCGCAGCGGCCGCATGGTGTCGAAGATCTGCGAGAACCCGGCAGAGATCTTGCCGAGCAACGCGGCGTCGGCGTCCTTCAGCGGTTCACTCAGCTTGTCGATCGCGACCTGCGATCCCTGCAGGTTGGCGTCGAAGTCCCACAGGTCGGTCTTGGAGTACCGATCCTCCTCGCCGGTGAGCTTGCCCTGCGACACCTCTTCGATGAGCTCCGCGGCGCCGTTGGCGACGTCGATCGGCTTGACCTCGACGCTTGGCAGCTGCTTTTGCAGGTTGGCGATGTCGGCGTCGAGCTGGTCGGCGAACGGGGCGCCGCCCTCGGTGGTGTTCTTCTCGAACAGCAGGTACTCGAGCCGGTGCCAGCCGGTGAAGGCCGGATCGTCGACGTTGGCGAAGTCGTCGACGCGGGAGTCGGTCTTGGCGTCGGTGTCCTCCACCAGCCCGGCGATCGGTTCGATGCGCTCCCACGGCTGGCGTGACGGTGCGAATGCGTCCTGCGCGGCCTTCAGGTTGCCCGCCCGCACGGCGTCGGTGAACACCTTGACGACCTTGACGAGCTCGTCGGACTGGGCAAGCGCATACGCCTTGTAGTCGGCCGCGGCCTTCTCCAGCGCGGGGCTCGCGGCGGCGGCTGCCGACGTCGATGTCTCGCTGGCGGGGCTCGAGCCACTGCTCTCTTCGGTGCTGCCCGAATCGCTGCTGGAGCAACCAGCAAGGACCAAGGCCAGGGTCGCAACCGACACGGGCCAGGTGAGATGCAGTTTCATTGAGCCTCCTCGTAGTGGGCGCGTGAACATTACAACGTTTTGCCCTCACTAGGGTAGGCACACCTAAATATCGTTTGGCTGGCCTAACTCGGCCAAAGCTGCGCAGGTTGACCGAGCACTCCGCGAGGCATGGGACGATGGATTGCAACAAGAGGGGTTCGAGGGAGTTCGGTGTCGCCAGTGCTTTGGCTGCGGGCTGTCGCGGTGATAGCGGCGACAGCGCTGCTGATGGCTTCCAGCTGCTCATGGCAGCTCGGCACGCCGATCCCCGAAGGCGTTCCGCCGCCGGTAGGCGACCCGGTGCCCGCGATCGACACCCATGCCAAGGGCAGGCCCGCCGACCAGTTGCACGAGTGGGCCGCCGCACGGGCCCCGTCGCTTGGCATACCGACCGGGGCGCTGGAGGCGTACGCGTACGCGGCAAGGGTCGCCGAGGTGGAGAACCCGAACTGCCACATCAGCTGGCCGACGCTCGCGGGCATCGGCATGGTGGAGAGCCACCACGGCACCTATCGCGGCGCGATCATCGCGCCGAACGGCGATGTCACCCCCCTGATCCGGGGCGTGCGGCTGGACGGCACGATGGGCAACCTCGAGATCGTCGACAGCGATTCGGGGCTGCTCGACGGTGATGCCGGACTCGACCGTGCGATGGGGCCGATGCAGTTCATCCCGGAGACCTGGCGGCTCTACGGTGTCGACGCCAACAACGACGGCAAGGCCAGCCCGGACAATTTCGACGACGCCGCACTCTCGGCCGCCGGCTATCTGTGCTGGCGTGGGAAGGATCTCTCCACGCCGCGGGGCTGGATGAACGCGCTGCGGGCCTACAACCTGTCCGACCAGTACGCCCGCACCGTGCGGGACTGGGCGACCGCATACGCCAACGGCCACCCCCTTTAAATCACACCGTCCCGACGGGCACGTTCTAGGCTCATCTTCTAAGCCCCCGTCCACCCAGACCGACCAAGGAGAACGCCAGTGCCCATCATCGAGCAGGTCGGAGCTCGCGAAATCCTCGACTCTCGCGGCAACCCGACGGTCGAGGTCGAGTTGGCCCTGACCGACGGCACGTTCGCAAGGGCGGCGGTGCCCTCCGGGGCCTCGACCGGCGAGCACGAGGCTGTCGAGCTGCGCGACGGCGGCTCGCGCTACGGCGGCAAGGGCGTGCAGAAGGCCGTCGAGGCGGTTCTCGACGAGATCGCGCCCGCGGTGATCGGGTTGAGCGCCGACGACCAGCGGCTGGTCGACCAGGCCCTGCTCGACCTCGACGGCACACCGGACAAGTCCCGATTGGGCGCCAACGCGATCCTCGGTGTGTCTCTCGCGGTGGCGAAGGCCGCCGCCGAGTCGGCCGGGCTGCCGCTGTTCCGCTACATCGGCGGACCCAACGCCCATGTCCTACCCGTGCCGATGATGAACATCCTCAACGGCGGCGCACACGCCGACACCGGCGTCGACGTCCAGGAGTTCATGGTCGCGCCGATCGGTGCGCCGAGTTTCAAGGAGTCTCTGCGCTGGGGTGCCGAGGTGTATCACTCGTTGAAGGCGGTGCTCAAGAAACAGGGCCTGGCCACCGGCCTCGGCGACGAAGGTGGATTCGCGCCCGACGTGGCGGGCACCAAGGCGGCCCTCGACCTCATCCTGTCGGCCGTCGAGGCGACGGGCTTCAAGGCGGGCACCGACGTCGCGCTGGCGCTGGATGTCGCCGCCACCGAATTCTTCACCGACGGAACGGGTTACAGCTTCGAGAAGGAGACCCGAAGCGCAGACCAGATGGTTGAGTTCTACGCCGGATTGCTCGACTCCTATCCGCTCGTCTCGATCGAGGACCCACTCTCGGAGGACGACTGGGACGGCTGGGTGGCGCTGACGACCGCGATCGGGGACCGCGTCCAGATCGTCGGCGACGATCTCTTCGTCACCAATCCCGAGCGCCTCGAGGAGGGCATCGAGCGGGGCGCGGCCAACGCCCTGCTGGTGAAGGTGAACCAGATCGGCACGCTGACCGAGACTCTCGACGCGGTGTCGCTGGCGCACAACAGCGGGTACCGGACGATGATGAGCCACCGCAGCGGCGAAACCGAGGACACCACCATCGCCGACCTGGCGGTCGCGGTCGGCAGCGGCCAGATCAAGACGGGGGCGCCCGCCCGCAGCGAGCGCGTCGCCAAGTACAACCAACTGCTGCGCATCGAGGAGACGCTCGGGGATGCCGCGCGCTACGCAGGCGACCTCGCGTTCCCGAGGTTCGCGCCGGAGGCCAAATAGCCCGTGCCCGAAGCGAAACGGCCCGACCCGAAGCGGCGGTCCCCGGCATCCCGACCGGCCAAGTCGGCCAAGTCGGGCAAGGCAGGCGACTCCGCTCGGGGCCGTCCGCGAACGGGTTCTCCCGCGCGACGTGAGCCGCGCGCAACGGAGACACGGGCGAAGCCGCAGCCCGAAGAACAGACGACTGCGGCGGACTCGATCCGAAAGTCGATCGCCGAGGTCGCCGAACAGCAGTCCGAACAGCGACTGGGTTCCGCTGCGCGACGGGCGGCCATCCTCGCCGCGGTGGTCTGCGTGCTCACGCTGACGATCGCAGGCCCGGTGCGGACGTACTTCGGCCAGCGGACCGAGATGAAGCAGCTGGCCGCGAGCGAGGAGCGGCTACGCGGGGAGATCGCCAACCTGGAGGAGCAGAAGGCGAAACTGGCTGACCCCGTTTACATTGCGGCGCAGGCACGTGAGCGGCTCGGCTTCGTCAAGCCCGGCGATATTCCGTACCAGGTGCAGTTGCCTCCCGGCGCGGTGGTTCCGGACGCACCGGCCCAGCAAGCCGAAGCGGCCCGGGCGGGTCAGCCGTGGTACACCTCGCTTTGGCACACGATCGCCGATGACCCGCACAACGTCCCGACCACTGTGCCCGCCGTTCCACCCGCGCCTCCGGGACCCGTCGAGCCAGGTGCTCCGACCCCCGGTGGTTGACCGGGCGGATCTCGACGCCGTCGGGCGGCAACTGGGCCGCGAGCCCCGCGGCGTCCTCGAGATCGCCTACCGATGCCCCAACGGAGAGCCCGGCGTCGTCAAGACTGCTCCGAAACTGCCTGACGGAACACCGTTTCCGACGCTCTACTACCTGACCCATCCCATGCTGACGGCGGCAGCAAGCCGGCTCGAGTCGTCGGGGATGATGCGCGAGATGACAGACCGGCTCGATGGCGACCCGCACTTGGCCGCCGCGTACCGTCGCGCACATGAGTCCTATCTGGCCGAACGCGACGCGATCGAGTCGCTTGGCACCACGTTTTCCGGCGGCGGCATGCCGGAACGGGTGAAGTGTCTGCACGTGCTGATCGCGCACTCGCTGGCGAAGGGGCCCGGTGTGAATCCACTCGGGGACGAGGCCTTGGCCGTGCTGGCCGCCGAACCGGGCATGGCAGGCATCCTCGACCGGGAGGTGTGGACGTGACGGCGCATGGCGGCAGGGTCGCCGCAATCGATTGCGGCACAAACTCGATCAGGCTCTTGATCGCGGACGCCGTGGATGGGCGGTTGCGTGATGTCCACCGCGAGATGCGGATCGTGCGGCTGGGCCAGGGAGTGGACGCCACAGGGCAGTTCGCGCCGGAAGCGATCGAGCGGACCAAGGTCGCGTTGACCGATTACGCCGAACTGCTGCGGCGCCACGATGTTTCGAAGGTACGAATGGTGGCGACGTCGGCGACCCGTGACGCCGCCAACCGCGACGTGTTCTTCGAGATGACATCCGACGTGCTGGGCGCCGTCGTACCCGGCGCCGTTGCCGAGGTGATCAGCGGCGAGGAGGAAGCCAGGCTGTCGTTCCACGGTGCCGTCTATGAACTGGACACCGCCGCAGCGCCTTTCGTGGTGGTCGACCTCGGCGGCGGATCCACCGAAGTGGTGCTGGGGGAGCGGGAAATGGTGGCAGGCTACTCGGCCGACATCGGCTGCGTCCGGCTGACCGAACGGTGCCTGCATTCGGACCCGCCGACCGCGGTGGAGGTGGCGGCCGCTCGCGATGTCGTGCGTGAACGTCTGGGGGAGGCGCTGCGGGTGGTGCCCGTCGAGCAGGCCCGCACGTGGGTCGGCGTCGCGGGAACCATGACCACGCTTGCTGCTCTCGCGCAGCGGATGACGACGTACGACCCGGTGGCGATCCACCTGTCCCGCGTCGGGTTCGGCGAATTGCTGCCGGTGTGCGAGGACATCATCGCCATGAGCCACGACCAGCGCGCGGCATTGGGACCGATGCACGAGGGCCGGGTCGACGTGATCGGCGGCGGCGCGATCATCGTGGAGGAACTCGCGGATGCGTTGGGCAGCCGGGCCGGAATCGACGAATTGGTGGTCAGCGAGCACGACATCCTCGACGGCATCGCGCTGTCGATCGCCTAGGCGCGAACCCTTTCACGGCGCTTCGGACGTTTGGTCGGGTCGCGCTGGCCCGCGAGTGTCAGGGCGAGAAGGACCATCGCAGCGCCCAATCCAAGGTGCAGCCAGTTGTCGGCATTGTTCAACGTCAAGATGTTCAGCGCGCTGCCCTGGTCCATGAGTAACCCGTATATCCACAGCGCGAGGTAGGCGACCCCGCCGGCAAGAAGGTAGGCGCGCGACGCTGCGTACGTGCGCGCGAATATGAAGCCGATGAGGCCGAACGCCACGTGGATGATGTTGTGCAGGCCGGACACCGCGAACATCCCGAACACCTTCGCGCCGGAATGATGACCGGCCCACTGCAACTGGTCGAGATGTGCGGTCACGCCGGGCATGAACCCGAGCACGCCGAACACCAGGAATGCGGCGGCTATCAGTACGGCGGCACCTTGCACCGCCATGACCTTCGGACGCGGCGACATGGCTTCGCTCCCTTCGACCCGCTAATTGACGGGTCTGCAGGTAAGAGAAGTACCCCGGCGCCGGGCCGGTTAATCGCTGCGGTCAGCGCCTGACGTTGCAGTTCGGCGGGTTACCGCAGTGATGACCGCTGTCGCACGCATTGCAATGACAATTGCAGCCGCCTGCTTTGGTTTCTGACACTCGCATGCTGTTCAACTCCTAAGTCGCTCTGACCGCCCTGTCCAGGTGGGAGCAGAGTTCGTATCAACATATGCCGATTTCACAATAGTTCGTCTCATCGTGGAAATAAAGGAAAGTCGGCGCGATTGATCTTGATGTTCAGTGCGAGCGAGCGAGGCCCGGCGTCAGCGACGTACCACCGGGCCGCCGATCCGGATGATCGCGGTCGTTGAATCTGCGCAGCCCCTCCACGGTCTCCGGCGCGGAGATCGACCGGCTGAAGCACTCGGCTTCGATCCGCAGCCCGTCGTCGAGTGGTCGGCCCTGCCCGTTGCGAGCCGCCTCGAGATCGGTGCGCAGTGCGGGCTGGGGCAGTGCCGCTATGGACTCGGCGAGTTCGATCGCACGCTGCACACACGTCCCACGAGGCACGACCTGGTTCACCAGCCCGATCCGCTCCGCCTCGCGGGCATCGATGACGCGACCGGTGATGATCATCTCGATCGCGCGGCGATAGCCGAGGATGCGGGTGAGGCGCTGCGTGCCGCCGTCGGCCAGGCCGATGTTCCACCGCCTGCAGGTCACCCCGAACGTGGCGTGCTCGTCGGCGATCGCGAGGTCGGTCCAACAGGCCCACTCGAGGCCGCCTGCATAGGCGACGCCGTTGACGGCCGCGATGGTCGGCTTGTAGACGTCTGTCCACCGTGACGGGCCGAGCACGCCGTCGGCCGGGGTGGCGTCGACCGGAAGCTCGCCTGCGAGAGCCGCTTTCAGGTCGCCGCCTGCGCAGAACGCGGTGTCACCCGCTCCGGTGAGGACTCCGACCAACGCGTTCTCGTCGGCGCGGAATCGGCCCCAAGCGTCGACGAGTTCCCGATGCGTCTGCGGCCCAATGGCGTTCATGCGTTCGGGCCGGTTGATGGTGATGATCGTGACGGGCCCGCGCTGTTCGTAGAGGAGATGCTCGTAGCCGCTCATCGGGCGCATTCCAGGCGTTCGTCGAGCGTGGCGTGGAAGCGTCCGATGGCGCTTTCGTGCGTGCCGAACTCCAGGAAAGTGTTGGCACCGGCCCGCAGTCCGCGCTGCACACCTTCCGACATCTCGTTGTCCTCCACCCCGCCCGCGGCGAGCAGGGCGCGAGCCCCTGCGGCATTGTCGGGGTTGACCGAAATGGCTTCTGCCACGGCGGGTGTGGTCAGTGCGTAGATCGTCACCGTGGATCGGTCGATGGCGACGGGCTCGATCGCGACCACCAACACCTGGTCTGGGAACGTCGCGACCATGACATTCGGGAATAGGTGGTAGACGAAGGTGGCGCGCCGGTCGATGGTCCAAGTCGATTCGGGGCGGTCGCGCAACCGCTCGATGTTTTTGAAGGGGAACGCAATTCGGGTGTTGGGACCGAAGGCTTCGACGACGTTCAGATCGTCGTATTGGATCGGGTAGAAGGTATTCGCGTGCGTCGAGCGGATGTGGTAGCCCTCGAGGAACTGCTCGACGAGAATCTTCCAGTTCATCGGGCGCGCCGTGGAGTCCACGTACACCAGTCGCTCGGCGGGCAGCAGCTTCTCGCGCCACGGGCTGCCGTCGCTCAGGGCCGTCATCGCGGTGTCGGCGACTTGGCGCCGCCGATCGGTGGAAGGCGCTTGCAGCGGGCCGATGACGATCAGGCCGTCCACTTCACGGCTGTCGACCTCGACCAGTCCGCGGGTTGCCACGTCGAGATCGGGGAACGCATCGGCGTGCGGGACGTGCGACAGCGCGCCGTCGAGGCGGTACGTCCAGCCGTGATAACGGCATACCAGTGCGTGGCTACAGCCTTGGCCCTCGACGAGCGCAAGCCCGCGGTGCCTGCACGCGTTGCGGAAAACCCTGGCGCGACCGTCGTGGTCCCGCACCGCGAACAAGGGCACACCGAAGCAGGCGCGTTCGACGTGATCGCCCGCTTGCGGAATCGCCGCCGACGGCAGGTAGACGCTCGGAAACGAGCGCAACATCTCCAGTTCACTGGTGAATCGGCCTGGGGCGAGGTAGTTCTCGACCGGCTCCCGCCAGGCGTCACCTTCATCGGTCGTGCCCGCGTCGATGTGCGCAAGGATCCGGCGAATGATCTCCACGTCCTCGGCGACCGACGACTTCGTCGGAGTGCTCATACCGTGGAAGTATCACACTTTGGATGTCATGCGTCAATAAGTGTGTGAGATAGGAGATGATGAGCGGGTGCCCGCAGCCGCACTCGATGAGCGTCGCGCCCGTGTCGCCGATCTGCTCGGCGACCGACCGCTGAGCGCACGGTCCGTTCTTGCCACGGCGCTGCTGGGCGCCGATCTGCCACACCTCCAGGTCGGCGAGCTCGTCCAGATGGCCGCGCTGTTCGGCATCAGTGACGGCGCCGCCCGCACGTGCCTGTGGCGGATGGTGTCGGCCGGCGAGCTCACCAGCGACGACGGGATCTACGGGCTGGCGGGCCGGTTGCTCGAACGTCGGCAACGCGTCGACGAGGCATCCCGGGTCGACGATGCCGGTAGCCCGACGTGGGACGGCACGTGGGAGTTGGCGGTCGTCTCGCTGGAACGCAGATCGGCAACCGATCGGCTCGCGCTTCGCAGGGCCGCCACGGCGCTGCACCTCGCCGAACTACGCGAAGGCATGTGGTTGCGGCCCGACAATCTCGACAGGGACCGGCTGCCGACCCTGCGCGCTGTGCTGGATCAGCAGTGCGTCCATTTCCACGGCGCCGAGACAGACATCCCTGCCGAGACCGTGAGATCGGTGTTCAAGCTTGATGATTGGGCCGTCGACGCGCGTCGGCTCATCACGGCCATGCGTGAAGAGCTCGACGTCGAAGCTGCCGGCGCAGAAGACTTCACCTACCAGTTCACGCTGTCCATCGCCGCCGTCCGCCATCTCGAGCTCGACCCGCTCCTGCCTGCCGAGTTCATTCCGCGCCAATGGCCCGCGCGCGACCTGCGCAGCACCTATCGCCGCTTCGACGAGGTGTTCAAGCGCCGGCTGAGCACCTCGTCTCGGTGAGGATCAGGCCGCCGAGTCGGCGTGCGGCAGCAGGCGCGCCAGCACGTCGGTGAGCGTGATGAGCCCGACGAACTCGCCTGCATCGACGACGATCGCGAGGTGGTTTCGGTTCTGCCGCATCATGTGCAGCGCGCGGTACACGGGTATGTCGGGCTGGAGGCGCAACACCGGCCGCATGAGATCGCGTGCCGCGGCGCCGGGTTCGGCGCGCAGGCTGTCGCGGACGTGCACCACCCCCGTCACGGTGCGCTGGCCACCTCCAACGAGTATCCGTTGGTGACCGGTCAGCTGGGATATCGCCTGAATGGCGGCGGGGCCGGCCTCGGCCGCTACTGTGCTCAATTGTCCAGTGCGCGAAACGATATCGCCGACGGTGAGCTTTTCGATTTCCAGCGCGGTGGTGAGAGTGCGGTAATACCGCGGATCGAGTACCCCTGCGGCCGCCGAGTGCTCGACCAGTGCCCGCAGGGCGTCGGAGTCCTGCCCCTCGCCCAGTTCGTCGACGGGGTCGACGCCGACCTTGCGCACGCACCAATTGGCGGCGCGGTTGAGGGTGACCAGCACCGGCCGGGTGAGCGACATGAACATGCGCATCGGTATCGCCAGGATGATCGCCGCTCGTTCGGGATGCGCGATGGCCCACGACTTCGGCGCCATCTCACCGATCACGAGGTGCAGGAAGGTCACGATCGCCAACGCCAGCACGAAGCCCCCGACATCGGCGAGCCAAACGGGCGCACCCGTGGCCCGCAGCAGGGGAGTGAGCCAATGGTGCACTGCTGGTTTCGTGATCGCGCCCAACGCGAGCGTGCAGGCGGTGATACCCAGTTGCGAACCGGCAAGCAGCAGGGAGAGTTCGGAGGTGCTGCGCAGGGCGGCGCGGGCCGACCGACTCCGACCCGCGGCGTCCTCGAGTCGGTGACGACGCGCGGTCAGCAAGGCGAACTCGACGGCGACGAACAGTGCACTGACCGCGATCAGACCGATGGTGACTGCGAGAACCACCCATGGGTTACTCAACGCCGTCCTCCTTCACGGACCGCGACCAACACATCGGCGGGCACACGGCGCTCAACGGATTTGACGATGGCCGACAAGACTTTCGGCCTACCCGGCCAACCCGCGGAGTCGTCGGGCAGCGGGATGTCGATGCTGTCCCCGACCGCGGGCAACCGGCCGAACTGCTGAATCAACAGTCCCGCGATGGTCTCGTAATCGCCTTCGGGCAGCCGTTCGTCGAGCAGACGCTGGGCCTCGTCGAGGTGAATGTCGCCGGACAGCAACCACCCGTCGGTGCGTCGCGTGACCCGGCCGTCGGCCCCATCGTGTTCGTCGGCGATCTCACCGACCAACTCCTCGGCGATGTCCTCGACGGTGACGATGCCTGCGAAGCCACCGTATTCGTCGATCACCACCGCCATCTCATCGGTGGCTTCGGTCAGCCGATTGAGGGTCTCGGGAAGAGGCAGCGACGTCGGCACCTGCACGGCAGGGCGGCACCGTGATCGGGCGGTGTCGGTCCGTTCGGCATCGAGGACGGCGTGCAGATCGATGACCCCCAGCACCTCGTCGGTCGTCTGGCCGACGACCGGGTACCGGGTATGGCCGGTGGCCATGCGGGTGAGCACCGCGTCGATCGACTCGTCGAAGCGGACCGTGTCGACGCGGGTGCGCGGGATCATCGCGTGCTCGGCCGTGCTGGTCGGGAAGTCCAGCACCCGATCGAGCAGCGTGGACAGGTCTTTGGGCAGCTCGCCCGAGGCCAACGAGGCGGCAACGATGTGCTCGAGATCGCGCGCCGTCGCCGCCTGCTCGACGTCGTGCACCGGTTCGATACGCGCCGCGCGAAGCAGCACGTTCGACGACTGATCCATGAACCAGATCAGCCAGCCGAACAGCCGCAGATACCAGTGGGTGGACACCGCCAGCCGACGGGCAACCGACTCCGGAATGGCGATCGCCAGGTTCTTGGGGAGCAGTTCGCCGAACAGCATCTGGACGAAGGTGCAGAAGATCAGCGACACGGCCGCGCCGATCGCCACACCGACAGCGGTCGGAACGCTGGCGAGGCCGAGCAGGTCGGCCAGGCCCGTCCCGATCAACGGCTCGGCGAGATAGCCCGCCAGCAGCCCGGTGACGGTGATGCCCAGTTGCGCGCCCGACAACATGAATGACGTTCGCCGGGTGACATCGAGCGCGCGGGCCGAGGCCGCATCACCTGCTTCGGCACGGGCCGTCAGACGGGCACGGCTGACCGTCGTGTAGGCGAATTCCTGAGCGACGAAATACGCGGTGAACGCCGTGATCAACACGACCACCAACACGCCGAGGCCGATGTTGGCCAGCGCCATCAGCACGCTCCCACCTCCGGAGACGTCTCACTGCAGTCATTCCGGGGTGGGACAGGTCTTCGGGGTGCGCGCGAGGCGCTACTCATTGCTCCCTTACCTCGTCGAATCAGGTCGTGTTCTCTTCGACGATACCTGCGCTCACGGGGAGGACCTCGCCGCAGAAGTCAGTCCTTGAGTATCGGCTTCAGCGTCTCGAGCACCGCCGGGTCCTCGATCGTCGACGGCACCGGCTCGTCGCGTCCGTCGGCGATGCCACGCATGGTCTTACGCAGGATCTTCCCTGACCGGGTCTTCGGCAACGCGGGCACGACGTCGACTGCCTTGAAATAGGCGACAGCGCCGATGTTCTCGCGAACGGCGGCGATCAATTCGTCGGCCAGGCCGTCGTCGGACGCGCCAGCCTTGAGCACGACGAGACCGCGCGGCACCTGACCCTTGATCTCGTCGGCGACGCCGATGACCGCGCACTCCGCGACGGCGGGATGGGCGGCGAGCACCGCCTCGATGGAACCGGTCGACATGCGGTGTCCCGCAACGTTGATGACGTCATCGGTGCGACCCATCACGTACAGGTAGCCGTCGTCGTCGATGTAGCCGCCATCGCCGGTCAGGTAGTAGCCGGGGTATGCCGAAAGATAGGACGCGACGTAGCGGTCGTCGTCACCCCACAGCGTCGGCAAGGTCCCTGGCGGCAGCGGCAGTTTGACGCAGATCGCGCCCTCCTCGTTCGGGTCGGCTTCCGATCCGTCCGGCCGCATGATGCGCACGTCGTACCCCGGCATCGGCACGGTCGGCGAGCCGGGCTTGATTTCGAGATGCTCGACGCCCATCGGGTTGGCGGCGACGGGCCAGCCGGTCTCGGTCTGCCACCAGTGGTCGATGACGGGGATGCCCAGCCTCTCCGACGCCCAGTGGTAGGTGCCGGGGTCGAGTCGTTCGCCCGCCTGGAACAGATACTGCAGCTTCGACAGGTCGTGCTTGCCGAGGTGGGTGCCCTCGGGGTCTTCCTTCTTGATCGCGCGGATCGCCGTCGGGGCGGTGAACAGCGCCTTGACCCCGTGCTCGGCCGCCACCCGCCAGTACGCCCCCGCATCCGGGGTGCCGACCGGCTTGCCCTCGTACAACATCGTCGTCGCGCCGAGCATCAGCGGGCCGTAGACGATGTAGGAGTGGCCGACGACCCAGCCCACGTCGGAAGCGGCCCAATACACATCGCCCGGTTCGGTGTCGTAGATGTGCCGCATGCTCCACAGCAGCGAGACGGCGTGGCCGCCGTTGTCGCGGACGATTCCCTTCGGCCGGCCCGTTGTGCCCGAGGTGTAGAGCACGTACAGCGGGTCGGTGGCGGCGACGGACACCGGATCCACCGGTTCGGCGTCGGCCATCAGCTCGTTCCAGTCGTGGTCGCGGCCGGCCAGCGGTTCGCACGGCCGCTGATCTCGCTGCACGATGACGCAGGCGGGAGGGGCGAACTCGGCGATGTCGAGGGCGGCGTCGATCATCGGCTTGTAGTCGACGGTGCGGGTCGGCTCGATGCCGCATGACGCCGTGACGATGGCGGCGGGCCGGGCGTCGTCGATGCGGGCGGCCAGCTCGTGCGCCGCGAACCCGCCGAACACCACCGAGTGGGCGGCGCCCAACCGCGCGCACGCCAACATCGCGATGACGGCCTCGGGAATCATCGGCATGTAGATGACGACGCGGTCACCCTTGTCGACGCCGAGGCCGCGCAGCGCGCCCGCGAACCGCGCCGTCTCGTCGAGCAGTTCGCGATAGGTGTAGGTGCGCTGCGAGCCGGTCACCGGTGAGTCGTAGATCAGCGCGGGCTGGTCGCCGCGGCCCGCTTCGACGTGGCGGTCCAGCGCGTTGGCGCAGGTGTTGAGCTCTCCGTCCGGGAACCAGCGGTAGAACGGCGGGTTCGAGTCGTCGAGGATCTGCTTCGGTTCCCGCGTCCAGGTCACCGCGCGGGCGGCGTCGGCCCAGAAGGCCGTGGGATCAGAGATGCTGGCGTCGAACAGTTCGCGGTACCCGCCCATACCCGCACGGTAGCGCGGGAGCCGTTACCTCGGTGTCGTTCGGCGCACGCGCGAGCAGGGTCTACGCGCGAGCAGACGCGAAAGCCCCCGAAATGGGCCCAAATTGGGGGTGTTCGCGTCTGCTCGCGCAGAGAGAGTCAGGCCTGAAAGCGGTAGCCCATGCCTGCTTCGGTCAACAGGTGCACGGGGTGGGACGGGTCGTCCTCGAGCTTGCGCCGCAGCTGTGCGAGATACACACGCAGGTAGTGGGTCTCCTTGGCGTATGCCGGCCCCCACACCTCCTTGAGCAGTTCCTCGCGGCCGACCAGTTTGCCGCGGTTGCGGACCAGCATCTCCAGCATGCCCCATTCGGTGGGGGTGAGGTGAACCTCGATACCGTTCTTGGTGACCTTCTTCGCCGCCAGATCCACGGTGAACGAGGCTGTTTCGACGACGGGCTCGTCGGTATCGGCCGCGGCGGCCCCACGTCGGATTGCCGCCCGTAAGCGGGCGAGGAACTCGTCCATGCCGAAAGGCTTGGTGACGTAGTCGTCGGCGCCTGCGTCGAGCGCCTCGACCTTGTCGGCGGAGTCGGTGCGGGCCGACAGCACGATTATCGGAACGGTCAGCCAGCCCCGCAGCCCGCCGATCACGTCGATGCCCGACATGTCGGGAAGGCCGAGGTCGAGTATGACGACGTCGGGATGCTCGTCGGCGGCCGCGCGCAGTGCACCGTTTCCAGTTGCCGCGGTGACCACTTCGTAGCCACGTACTGACAGGTTGATCCGCAACGCCCGCAGGATCTGCGGCTCGTCGTCGATGACGAGGACCCTGGTCTTCGGCGGCGTCATGGCGTGCTGTCCTTCGGTGGTGCGGCCAGGTCGATTTCGACGGTCAGCCCGCCGCCCGGGGTGTCGGTCGCTGCGATCGTGCCGCCCATCGCCTCCACGAAGCCGCGGGCGACGGAGAGTCCGAGGCCGACGCCGATGCTGTTGTCGTGGTCGCCGAGCCTCTGAAACGGTTCGAACAGCTGCTCTTCGGTGCCGCGTGGGATGCCCCGTCCCTCGTCGACCACGGCGATCAGCACTCGGTCGCCGACCTGACCCGCGGTGACGCGCACCGGGCTCGTCGGGGCGTACCGCAATGCGTTGTCGATGAGATTGGCCAGCACCCGCTCCAGAAGTCCGCTGTCGGCCATCGCCACAGCGTCGCCCACTTCGACCTTCACCCGATCGATGCCCTGACGGCCGAAACCCGTAACGCCTCTGCTGATTCCGAGCAGCGCACGCTGCACCGTCTCCTCGAGGTAGACACGCCGCAGTTCGGGCCGAACCACGCCGGCGGCCAGCCGTGACGAGTCAAGCAGGTTGCCGACGAGCGCGGTGAGTTGGTCGATGGACTCTTCGATCGTGGCGAGGAGTTCGGCGGTGTCCTCTGCGGAGAAGTCGATATCGTCGCTGCGCAGGCTGGACACCGCGGCCTTGGCCGCAGCCAGCGGCGTGCGCAGGTCGTGACTGACCGCGGACAGCAACGAGCGGCGCAGTTCGTCGGCCTGCGCGATGGCTTCGGCCTTGCTGGCCTCCTCGGTGAGCTCACGCTGCTTGACCAGGCCCGCGGCCTGCTTGGCAACGGCCCCCAGCACACGGCGGTCGCGGGCGGGCAGTTGGCGTCCGGACATCAGCATCCAGAACTCGTCGTCGCCGACCTCGATCGCGGTGTCGGCGGCGTCCACGTCGGCGCACGGGTCCTGCCCCACGCAGGCGACGATATGGCCGTCCGATTCGCCGTCCCGAATCCGCAGCATGCTCACCGCGCGTTGGGAATACGTTTCCCGGACCCGCTCCAGCAGTGTCTCGAGATCGGCACCCCGGAGCACTGATCCGGCGAACAGCGCGAGCAGTTCGGCCTCCTGCGAAGCCATCCTCGCTTCGCGGGCGCGATTGACCGACCCGTCCACCAGCACGGCGACGGCGACGGCGACGGCGAGCAACACCACGATCGTGATCGCGCTGTCCGGTTCGGCAATCGTGAACGTGTAGCGCGGCTCGACGAGGAAGTAATTGAGCAGCAGGCCCGACAGCACCGCCGAGAGGGCGGCGGGCGCGACCCCGCCCAGCAAGGCGACGACGAGTACACCGATGAAGAACAGCGCGCTCTCGCCGCCGATACCGAGGAACGGGTCGAGCAACGTGACGATGAGCGCGCAGATGGCGGACGGAACCACGACGGCAGCGAGCCACGACGTCAGGTGCCGTTGCCGCGGCGAAACCCGCGACCACGAGATGCCCTGCTTGGCTTCCTCGTGGGTGACCATGTGGACGTCGATCTTCTGCGACTGCTGCACGACCGACGCGCCGATGCCCTCGTCGAAGATGCGTGCCCACCGCGACCGCCGGGAGGTGCCGAGCACCAGCTGCGTGGCGTTCATCTCACGGGCGAAATCCAACAGCGCGGTGGGCACGTCGTCGCCGACGACGGTGTGCAGGGTGGCGCCGAGGCTGATGGCCAGCTCGCGCACCTTGCCCATCTGCGGTGCGGACATGCCGGACAGTCCGTCGCCGCGGACGACGTGGACCACCATCAACTCGGCGCTGGACTTTGAGGCGATGCGAGATGCCCTGCGCACCAACGTTTCCGACTCCGGTCCGCCGGTGACGGCGACGACGACGCGCTCGCGGGCCTCCCAGGTTGCGGTGATCTTGTTCTCTTCGCGGTACTTCTCGAGCGCCGCGTCGACCTGGTCGGCCAGCCACAGCAGCGCGAGCTCGCGCAGTGCTGTCAGGTTGCCGCGGCGGAAGTAGTTGGACAGCGCCGCGTCGACCCGCTCCGGTGCATAGACGTTCCCGTGGGCGAGCCTGCGCCGTAACGCTTCCGGCGTGATGTCGACAAGCTCGATCTGGTCGGCCGCGCGGACGATCTCGTCGGGAACCTTCTCCTGCTGCTCTATTCCGGTGATCTGGGCGACGACGTCATTGAGGCTCTCCAGATGCTGGACATTCACCGTCGTGATCACGGTGATCCCGGCGTCGAGAAGCTCCTCGACGTCCTGCCAACGCTTGGGATTCTTGCTGCCCGGGGTGTTGGTGTGGGCGAGCTCGTCGACCAGCACCACCTGCGGAGCCCGCTTCAGCACCGCCTCGACGTCGAGTTCGGGGAACCGGCTCCCGCGGTACTCGATGTATTTCGGCGGGATGATCTCGATGCCGGTCATCAAATCGGCGGTCTTCTTGCGGCCGTGTGTCTCCACCACCGCGGCCACCACATCCGTGCCGCGTTCGACCCGGCGATGAGCCTCACCGAGCATGGCGAACGTCTTCCCGACGCCGGGGGCTGCGCCAAGGTAGATGCGCAGCTCCCCCCGCTTCCTGCGGTAGTCGGGCCTGTCGGCCACCGATTGATCGGCCGTGCTCACACGTTCATCATCCACCGGTCACGTCAGCCCTTGGCTGGATACTTCTGGTCCAGTTCGAGGTTCAGCTCGAGTACGTTGACCCTGGGCTCACCGAAGAACCCGAGCCACCGTCCGTCGGAGTGGTCGGCCACGGTCTGCCGGATCGCCTCCGGCCTGACGCCGCGCGCCTTGGCCACTCGATTCACCTGCAGGTCGGCATAGGGGATCGAGATTTGCGGGTCCAGGCCGCTGCCGCTGGCGGTGACGGCGTCGGCGGGCACCGCGGGGTCGGCCGGGGCGCTGCCGCGGATCGGCACGATCTGGCCGATGCTGTAGTCGTCGCCGTACTTCGCACACTCGACGCGCACACCCTCGTAGGTGTTCAGGAATGGCGTCTTGGTGGTGTCGCACGGTTCGTTGACGCTGACGACCTTGGTCGGGTGCACGACGTTGCCGCGGTTGTCGCGCGGGCCGATCACCGACAGCACGGCGCCGACGCCGTCGCCCGCGCAGAATGGGCGCGACCCGTCCACGCCCTCGAGCTCGCCGACCGCGGCGCTGCGTGAGCAGACCAGGGTGAGCAGGCTGGACTTGGCACCGTTGTCGTCCTCGGGCAGAGACGGATCGCCGGGTGTGTCGACGATGCTCTCGGGTCCGAGGTTGCTCGCGCTGGTGGCCAGCGGGTCGTAACCGTCACCGGCGGCCGACGGCCGGCTCTGGAAGTACTGCGGCAGCGGATTGCCGTCGCTGTCGGTGAAGGACTGCCCGATCAGGCTGCTGCCCACCGGCTTTCCGTCGACCTCGATGATCGACCCGTTGGCGTTGGCCCGCAGACCGGGGATTTGAGCGATCAGCCAAATCAGCACCGGGTAGGCGAGGCCCACGATCACGGTGAGCACCAGCAGCGCCCGCAGCGCGGCCCAGTGCTGACGAACAAGATTGGAGAAGTTCATAGTCACATTCCCGGGAAGAGTTGGATTACCAGGTCGATCAGCTTGATACCGATGAACGGGGCGATGATCCCACCGAGTCCATAGACGTAGAGATTGCGGCTCAGCAGCTTTGAGGCGCTGGCGGGTGTGTACCGAACACCCCTGAGCGACAACGGAATCAGCGCGACGATGATGATCGCGTTGAAGATCACCGCGGACAGGATCGCCGACTGCGGGCTGTGTAGCCGCATGATGTTCAGCAGATCCAGGCCAGGGAAGAGCGCGACGAACATCGCCGGGATGATCGCGAAGTACTTCGCGATATCGTTGGCGATCGAGAACGTTGTCAACGCTCCACGGGTGATGAGCAGCTGCTTGCCGATCTCGACGATCTCGATGAGCTTGGTCGGGTCGGAGTCGAGGTCGACCATGTTGCCGGCCTCTTTGGCCGCCGAGGTGCCGGTGTTCATTGCCACGCCGACGTCGGCCTGCGCCAGCGCCGGTGCGTCGTTGGTGCCGTCACCGGTCATCGCGACCAGCTTGCCGCCCGCCTGCTCCTTCTTGATCAGCGCCATCTTGTCCTCGGGCGTGGCCTCGGCGAGGAAGTCGTCGACTCCCGCCTCGTCGGCAATGGCCTTGGCGGTCAGCGGATTGTCACCGGTGATCATCACCGTGCGGATGCCCATCCTGCGCATTTCGTCGAACCGCTCGCGCATGCCTTGCTTGACGACGTCCTTGAGATGAATGACGCCGAGCACTTCGGCCTTCCCATTGAGGACCTGGCCGACGACCAACGGCGTGCCGCCGGCGGCGGAGATGCCGTCGACGATGTCGCCGAGCTGGATGGGCACATCGCCACCTTCGTTGCGCACCCATTCGGCCACCGAGCTCGCGGCGCCCTTGCGCAACCGGTGGTCGTCCACGTCGACGCCGGACATCCTTGTGGTAGCGCTGAATTCGACCCAGTGGGCATGGGCCAACTCGCCCTGCTCCCGTCCGCGCAGGCCGTACTCCTGTTTGGCGAACACGACGATGGAGCGGCCTTCCGGAGTTTCGTCGGCGAGGCTGGACAGCTGGGCTGCGTCGGCCAGGGCCTCGGGGGTCACACCGGCCAGCGGCATGAACGCCGCCGCCTGTCGGTTGCCGAGTGTGATCGTGCCGGTCTTGTCGAGCAGCAGGGTGTTGACGTCTCCGGCAGCTTCCACCGCGCGACCGGACATGGCCAGCACGTTGCGCTGCACCAGTCGGTCCATTCCGGCGATGCCGATCGCTGACAGCAGCGCACCGATTGTGGTGGGGATGAGGCAGACGAGCAGCGAGACCATCACGATGCCGGTCACGCCATTGCCGGTGAGCGCCAACGTGTCCGGAACGCCGGGGTTGTTCATCTTGGAGTAGATCGCCAGCGGCTGCAGGGTCGCGACGGCGAACACGAAGATGATCGTCAGCGCGGCCAGCAGGATATTCAGGGCGATCTCGTTCGGCGTCTTCTGCCGGTTGGCGCCCTCGACGAGGGCGATCATCCGGTCGATGAAGCTCTCGCCCGGCTTCTGCGTGATCTGCACGACGATGCGGTCCGACAGCACGGTGGTACCACCGGTGACCGCGGAGCGGTCGCCACCGGACTCGCGGATGACGGGCGCGGACTCGCCGGTGATGGCCGACTCATCGACGGACGCAATGCCTTCCACGACATCGCCGTCGCCGGGGATCGTCTGGCCGGCTTCCACCACGACGATGTCGCCCTGCTGCAGTAGCGGTGCGGCGACTTCCTCTTCGCGGCCCTTGCTGCCGGGCTCCCACCCGGCGAGGCGGCGTGCCATGGTCGCCGTCTTCGTCTTGCGCAGGCTTTCGGCCTGCGCCTTGCCGCGGCCCTCGGCGACGGCCTCAGCAAGATTGGCGAAGATCACCGTCAGCCAGAGCCATACCACGATGAGCCAGGCGAACCAGGACGGTTCGACGATCGCCAGCACCGTGCTCCACACAGCGCCGATCTCGACGATGAACATGACGGGGTTGCGCCACAGCGTGCGCGGGTTGAGCTTGCGCAGCGCGTCGGGCATCGACTTCCACAGCATCTTCGGGTCGAGAAGGCCACCCTGAACGCGTTTGGACACGCTCGGTTTCGGCTGGGTGGCCGGAGCGGAATCGATTGTGGGTACAGACATCAGTGAATTCCTTCAGCGAGCGGCCCAAGCGCGAGCATGGGCAGGAAGGTCAGGGCGACCAGGATCAACGTCACGCCGGCGACCATGCCGACGAACTGCGGTCGATGGGTGGGCAGTGTGCCGATGGACTCCGGCGTCTTGCCCTGCCGGGCCAACGAGCCGGCGAGCGCAAGGACGAAGACGATCGGCAGGAATCGGCCGAACACCATCGCCATGCCCAGTGCGGTGTTGTACCAGTCGGTGTTCACCGTGATGCCTGCGAACGCCGACCCGTTGTTGTTGGATGCGGAGGTGAACGCGTACAACACTTCCGACAGCCCGTGTGGCCCGCTGTTCAGCATGCCGGCCCGCTGGCCGGGCATCGCCATCGCGACGGCGGTCCCGATCAACACGAGGAGCGGAGTGATCAGGAAATAGGTTGCGGCGAGCTTGATCTCACGCGGAGTGATCTTCTTGCCGAGGTATTCCGGCGTGCGGCCGACCATCAGGCCGGCGACGAAGACGGTGATCACCGCCAGGACGAGCATGCCGTACAGGCCGGAACCCGTACCGCCCGGAGCGACTTCGCCGAGCTGCATGTTGAACAACAAGACCATCCCGCCGAGGCTCGTGTACGAGTCGTGGAACGAGTCGACCGATCCGGTCGAGGTCAACGTGGTCGAGGCGGCGAAGACCGCCGAGTTGGCCACCCCGAAGCGCTGCTCGACGCCTTCCATAGCGGCACTGACGGCGGTGGGCACCGTGCCGTGGGCCTGAAGTTGCATCCACATCGTGGCACCCCAACTGATGAAGGCCAGGGTCGCCATGATGGCTGCGATCGCGAAACCCTGCTTCTTGCTGCCGACCATGCGACCGAACGTGCGCGGCAAGGAGAAGCTGATGACCAACAACAGGAAGATCTCGACCCAGTTGGTCCACGTGGTCGGGTTCTCGAACGGGTGCGCCGAGTTGACGTTGTAGAAGCCGCCGCCGTTGGTGCCGAGGTCCTTGATGGCCTCCTGGCTGGCGACCGCGCCACCGGGGATGGTCTGCTGGCCTCCGGCAAGGGTGTTGACGACCTGGTCGTAGTTATGGAAGTTCTGCACAGCGCCGCCGACGATCAGCACGATCGCTGCGACCACACAGATGGGCAGCAGGATGCGCAAGGTGCCGCGGACCAGGTCCACCCAGAAGTTGCCGAGGTCGCCGGTGCGCCTGCGTGCGAAGCCGCGGACCACGGCGATCGCGACGGCCATGCCGACCGCCGCCGACACGAAGTTCTGCACGGCGAGGCCGGCCATCTGCACCAAATGGCTCTGGGTCGATTCACCCGAATACGCCTGCCAGTTGGTGTTCGTCACGAAGCTGACTGCGGTGTTCCAGGCCAGCGACGCCGTCATCGGCGTGGCGGGGTCGTTGAGGTGTAACGGCAACTTGCCCTGCACCAACTGGAAGATGAACAGCACCAGGATGCTGATCGCCGAGAACGCCAGCACGCTGCGAGCGTAGGCGCCCCACGTCTGTTCGGCCTTCGGGTCCGCGCCGATCAGCCGGTAGATGACTCGCTCTGTGCGCGAATGCTTTTCGGAGCTGTAGACCCGGTACATGTAGTCGCCGAGCGGCACGTGGACGGCCGCCAGCGCAATGATCAGTAGCGCGAGGAAGAGGATCCCCGCCGTTGTGGTACTCACTAGAACCTCTCGGGGAAGAGCAGGGCGGCGAAGAGAAACAGGGCGAGAAGGATCGCCAGCACCAGGCCGACGAGGTTGTCGTAGCTCACAGTCCCTCGACCAACTTCTGCACCAGGCCGAGCAGGGCGAAGATGGCCACCGTCAGCGCGATGTACACCACTACGGACATGGGTTCTCCCACACATATAGGACCGCCGGATCTCGGCGGACCGATCCAGGATCTGCCGGGTTCGAGGCGTCTCCTAGGGTCTTTATGCCTTCTTGACGGGGAAGCCCGCGACTTTTACGGGATTCTTCGGCCGGGCCTGCCTCGGCGGCGTCTGACGGGATAAAGATGCCGTCAACAGGCATCGGTCCGTCGTAGGGATAGCGTCATTAACGCTTAATTGAAAGGACAGTAGCTCGTAGCTTCGGGACGACACCGATTCCAACCGAGGGAGCTTTAGCCATCAACGGTCCGTCGCACTGGGGAGTTGCCGCTTGGTTGCAGGTGGCCGCGATCATCGTCGTCGTGATGATCTTGCATGTGCCGCTGGGCGATTACATGGCTCGCATGTACAGCGCCACTGCCGACTGGCGCGTAGAGCGGGCCATCTACCGCATCGTCGGGGTCCAGCCGGACGACCGGCAACGGTGGACGAAGTATTTGAGTTCGCTGCTGACCTTTTCGGCTGTCAGTGTTTTGCTTTTGTATGGGCTCTTGCTATTTCAAATTAATTTACCTGAGCCGTGGGGTCATAAAGGAATGACTCCGGCATTAGCGTTCAATACCGCCATTTCGTTTACGACCAATACCAGCTGGCAGAATTACCCTGGCGAATCGACACTGGGTCACGTCGGCCTCACCGCTGGTCTGGGGGTGCAGGCGTTCGCCAGTTGCGCCGTCGGCATGTGCGTCGCCGTCGCGCTGATCCGCGGGTTGGCACAGTACCAGAAGGAGGAGATCAGTAACTTCTGGGTGGACCTGGTGCGAACCGTCGTGCGGGTGCTGCTGCCGTTATCGATCATTGTGACGCTGCTGCTGATCGGGCTTGGGGTGGTCAACAACTTCCATGGCGCGCAGGAGGTTTCGACACTGGCCGGCGGCGACCAGACGATTCTCGGCGGTCTCGGTGGGTGCGTGGGAGTCGATCAAGCTGATGTCGGGTGACGGCGGCGGCGCGTTCAACGCCAACAGCGCGCATCCGTTCGAGAACCCGACGCCGTTGACCAACGCGGTCGAAATCGTTGCGATGCTGCTGATTCCGGTCGCTTTCCTGCGGACCTTCGGGGTGATGGTGGGCGACAAGAAGCAGGGCTGGGCGCTATTCACGGCGGCAGCAGTCCTTTTCGTCATCGGGACCGCGGCGATCGCCGCGGCGACATCGGCGCCGCACGGTACCGTCGTCCACGCCGTTGGGGCGCCAACCGAAGGTACCGAAATGCGTTTTGGGGTGCCCGGCAGCGCATTTTTCGGTCACGTCGCAACAGCGAGTGCCGACGGCGCAGCGAATTCGTCGTATGACCGCTTCGCGAGCGCCGGCGGTGGCGTGTTGCTGCTCAATATGATGCTCGGTGAGGTGGCGCCCGGGGGAGCGGGCAGCGGCCTTTTCGGTCTGGTGATGATGGTTCTGCTGGCGGTTTTCCTGGGCGGCCTGATGGTCGGCACTACTGCCGGACCTCACGGACTGTCCGAGGTGCTGTATGCATTCACCAGTTCGGCAGCCAACAACGGCAGCGCATTCCCGGGTTTCAGCGGCAACACGACCTGGTACAACACCGCACTCGCGCTCGCGATGGTGATCGGGCGATTCCTGCCGATCATCGCCGTACTCGGAATCGCAGGCACCTTTGCCGCCCAGCGACCCGGGGTTATCACCGCGGGCACGCTGCGGACCTATTCGCCGACGTTCATCGTGCTGATCGTGGCCACGACCCTTCTCATCGTGGGTTTGGAGTATCTGCCCGTGCTGGCGCTCGGCCCGCTGGCCGGCGCTCTGCTGTGACGTAAGGACGCCGTAAAGAGTCGGGTTCTTGGCGTCAGGGGAGCGCTAGGAGTGTGTGCGCTAGACCGCACGGGGGACATGCTGGGTATTACATGGCAATAGAGAAAGGGATGTCGTGACTGGTGGTTGGCCTGATGACGAGCGAGTCGTCGTGACTTTCGGTCGGCTGTACTTGAACACGCTGTCTCCGACACGGAATTTGGCGGCTAATGCGGCGGCGACGTGGACATCTCGCTGTGCCAGTGCCGTTACCTCGTACCGGCGAAGTCGACGCCACAGGAACATCAAACGATCGAAGGTGTCATAAGCGTGACGATGGCCTATGCGGTGCTCATCACCCTGATCTTGGTCTGCCCACTGATCCGGCTCGTTTCGGTCTCGATGAAAGCCAGCGAGAAGCGTCGGTAGGTGTTTGGGGCTTCGGGGGCTACAGCCAGTTCTGCCGTTTGGGACGGCGCCGGCGGATTCAGCGGTGCCGTCGGGTGGAGTGTCTGTTTCTCGTCGGGTGCGGGGCCGGTTTTCGCGGGCCCGACAGGTGCTGTGGCCGAGCAGTCGCGTCACAGCATTCGCTTCGGCCGGACCATCGCCTTCGCCCGGCGAACGGACACCCGAGACCACACCGCCTGCTGCAACGCCAGCGCGGCCCAGCCGGCCAGCGCCATACCCGACACGTTCACGAACAACTGCAGGGTGCTGCCCCAGATCGCGGAGCCGACGCCAAACGCTGCCCCCAAGGCGATGTTGCCTGCGGCCGGTACGGTGGTGACTGATATCAGAACGCCAGCCAGTCCGCCGGCTTTCCTCGATGTGAGGGACAGGACTCCGGCCGTCGCCGCGATGACGGCGACGATGAATGACCACTTGTCCGGGGTGTAGATGAAGTGGGTCGCCGGCCGAGGCCCGGTGACATTGTCAAGGGTGATCCATCCCAGAGCCCGACCTATCAGGGCAAGGACGGTGGTGACGGCAATTGCCAGCAGGAAACCCAAGACGAGCGTGCGGGTCGCGAGGCCGAGCAGGGCGAATCTGTGACGAACGAGGGCGACTCCGAGAGCGGCGATCGCCCCGAACTCGGGACCCAAGACCATTGCGCCGATCACGAGGATCTGAGAATCCAGGACGATGGCGATGGCGGCGATCACTGTCGCGAGGGTCATGAAGCTCAAGTACGTCCAGTTGAGTTCGGTTTCCTCATAGGAGCGCTGCGCGACTTCGGCCCACACAACGGCGTCAGCGCTGCTGCCGGGAGCCTCCAATTCGCAGTCGAACCCGCTGCCGGATAGCCAGGTGCTTACCGGTTGGATCTCGATGGTGCCTTCGTGATGCACGCCCAAAGCGCGCAGCCGGTCAATGATGTCGTTTGCGCCCTCGCGGGCGATGTCGGCTAACACAAGGTCACCGGCTGGTCGGATGGCGGCATCCTTCACCACGGCGAGGCCACTCACGCACGGGTCGTCTTCAAAGATCCGGACCACCGCGTCGGTCAACCGGTTCGGTGCCAAAATCCGCAAATGCAGCATTGCCACAGTGTGCACCGAAACATCAGGGCTTCGATGTAGTTGCCGCAGCGAGCTAGCGTCTCGTCAGCGGCACGTACCGCGCGAAATGATGGCCGGTTGTGCCGAATTCGTAAAGAATGTGGATTGATCGGCTCTTTCTGGACATTGTGTACAGCGAGGTAGACGGGCGCAGCCACCTGCTCGAGTTCCACGGTGAGGAAAACTAATCGTGTTCGACAAGGCGCAACGGCAGGCGTTCTGGTGGAAAGGTTGGGACGCGGCTGGCGTCGCGTGGTACAGCGTGTCACGCCCGGAGTAGTAGGTGCCAAGACCACCGTTTGCGCACGCCGCGTCCTTGGCGGCCTGCCCGGCTGTGCGGGCGGTTTCGTTGTAGTAGTTGATCGACCAACCCTTCAGCAGCGCTATCGTCAACATGGCCACCCACCCAGCGAGCGTTCAAACTTGAGTCGAGCTGACGAACGGCCTGAGCCGCCGGGACTTCGGTCCCTGTTGGGACGCTCCGGTCGAATGATCCGATAACCCTGGGACCGAACTCCTCGTGCGAGCGGCACCAGGGTCCCCTTACACAACAACTGCCAGATGGAGGTGTTTGGAATGTACTCACCGTCACAGCAATCACAGACCAGAACGCGCCTGTTCGCTCGAGTCCTCGGTCCATTCCTTGTCATTCTGGATGTCACCGCCGTAATTCGCACCTCAGATATGCGAGGGCTTCTTTCGGAGTTCGTACCAAACTCATTGTCGACGTGGGTATTCGGCGCGTTTGTGCTACTGGGCGGCCTTGTAATGGTCGCGCTTCACCAGTACTGGCGAGGCGCCGCCGCGATCATCGTGTCCCTCGTGGGCTGGCTTGTCGTGCTGCGCGGCGTGATGCTCGTCGCGTTCCCACAGACTTTTGTTTCAGTTGCCGAAAGCATGGTCGGCGCCGAGGCATGGTGGCGGGCGATCTGCATCGCGTTCGCTCTGATCGGGCTGTATCTGACCTACGTCGGCTGGATTGCACGGCCCACCCGGCCGACATCACAGGCATCGGGTTCAACCCGGGACTTGCCGCGTGCCGCCTGACTCGTCACTGGCATTGCCGTCGCCCGAGGGGTTGAGTCTGGCATCGGCATGGTTCTTGCATACCGCCTGCGACGCCGGCGCCGTCTGGAGCCGAGTGTGCGCAGACGATGCCGTCGTCGGCATACTCACATGCCGAAGTGCGTGCGATGCACGGCTTCAACGGCCTCTGGAGGTCCGCTGAAGTCGACCTGCGCTGCAGCTTGGCGCCCAAAGATGAATAGAAGGAGTTCCCCTGGCGAACCGCTGAGTCGAGCTATTGGTTCACCTGATCGGACCGTCATCCGCTCACTGGTTCCGGCCCATTCGACCTCGAGACCGCAAGCGTGAAGCCGCCGACTCAGGTAGCGGCTGCCACTGCGAACGTTCCGCCATAAGGCAGCATCCATTGCAGGCGTGAGGCTACGGGGTCCTCGTCTATTGGCTCTGCGAACGTCCTCGTGATGAACGAAGAACTCGTTCAGATTCGCCATGGTGCGCACCCATCCGATGCGGAAGAACCCTATGGGCGGGCCGGACCGGATTCGCGCGACGAGCAACGTGAAGTCGTTGCGCTGGGCCAATCTGGCCCTCCGCCGTTCGGCGAACCGCTGGAAGGGACCGGGTAGAACGAGGCAGGGTCCGGCAAGGAGATCGCGTTCTCGCAACACGATGTGAGCGGCGAGGTCGTGAGCGGTCCAGCTCTCGAGCAGTGTGGGAACGGAAGGGCCGAGCTCGTCGAGGAGATCGCAGAGCTCAAGGCGCTCTTGCGTGTCCAGCGGAACATCGGCCATGCTGCCGGAGTTTAGGACTCGGTGGGATTCGCGATAGCCGTCTCGCGTCAAGAGAACATCAAGAAAATCGTCTTGGCGTCAAGAAGTCGTGAGTTGCGTTGCCGTCGCCTGTCGCGGTCCGCTGCAATGGCACCCGTGAACCACACCGCTCTAGTTTGCACCGCGGTGCTTTCGGCGCTCGAGCGTTACGGTGTGGGCTGGGACGACGAACCGCCGTCGCGCACGCGAATCACCGCCTGAACCGAGCTGTTTCGCGCTCGACGGTTCAGGCCAGTTCCGGATTCGTTTCCAATTCCTATTCGATTTCGAATGCACCCGCTGCCGCGGCGTATCACGCGATGCCCGTGGTCCTCTTCAATTTTCAGTGAAAGTCGTTGGGTTCTTGGCGTCAGGGGAGCGCTAGGAGTGTGTGCGCTAGACCGCACGGGGGACATGCTGGGTATTACAAGGCAATTGAGAAAGGGATGTCGTGACTGGTGGTTGGCCCGATGACGAGCGAGTCGTCGTGACTTTCGGTCGGCTGTACTTGAACACGCTGTCTCCGACACGGAATTCGGCGGCTTCTGCGACCGCGACGTGGACATCTCGCTGTGCCAGTGCCGTTGCGTCGTACCGGCGAAGTCGGCGCCGCAGGAACATCAAACGATCGAAGGTGTCATAAGCGTGACGATGGCCTATGCGGTGCTCATCACCCTGATGTTGGTCTGCCCACTGATCCGGCTCGTTTCGGTCTCGATGAAGGCCGGCGAGAAGCGTTGGTAGGTGTTTGGGGCTTCGGGGGCTACAGCCAGTTCTGCCGTTTGAACATGGTGTAGAGCCCGAGACAGGTGAAGAGCATCAGGACGAGTGCCAGCGGGTAGCCGCCCAGCCAATGCAATTCGGGCATGTGGTCGAAGTTCATCCCGTAGACGGTGCCAATCAATGTGGGGGCGAACAGGATTGCCGCCCACGCCGACACCTTCTTGATCTCCTCGTTTTGGGCGTAGCTGGCCTCGGTGAGGTTTTTCATCTCTTCGTTCTGAGCCTGGGTGACCAGGGTCGCGTTCACGGTGAGGATGCTGGTCAGTAGCTTCTGGAAGTCGTCGACCCGCTCGACCACGGTGGTGGCGTGGTCTGCCACGTCACGCAGGTAGCGCTGCAACTCCTCGCTGGTGCCGTACTTCGAGAAACCGGCCTCCAACGCGGTGAGCATGCCCAGCAGCGGACGGGTGGCTCGCTGGAATTCGATCACCTCGCGCGACAGTTCGTAGATGCGGCGGGACACTTGCGGATCCCCGCTGAACACCTCGGTCTGGATCTCGTCGATGTCGTTCTGCAGCCCGCGTACCACTGGCGCGTAACCGTCGACCACCGCGTCGAGGATGGCGTAGAGCACCGCTTCGGAGCCAAGCCGCAGAAGATCGGGGTCGCTCTCCATCCTTTGCCGCACCGCCGCCAGGTTCGGTGACTCCGCGTGCCGCACAGTCAACACGAAACCGGGGCCGGTGAATACGTGCAGCTCGCCGAATTCGACCTGCTCGGACTCATCCACATAGCGGGCCGCGCGCAGCACGACGAACAGCGTCTCCCCGTAGCGCTCCAGCTTGGGCCGCTGGTGGGCGACGATGGCGTCCTCCACTGCGAGCTCATGCAGGCCGAACTCCTCGGCGACCGCGATTAGCTCCGTTTCGCTGGGCCGGTACAACCCGATCCAGGCCATGCTCGTCTCATCGGGCAGGCTACGGAGCGCCTGCTCGAGAGTCGCCGGTGATTCGGCACGCCGTCCATCCCGGTAGACCGCGCTGTCGACCAAGCTCTGCACCGCCAGGGCGGGCTCTTCCTGCCTGCGTGAATCCATCGACCGCTCTGGCGTCGCCGACAAATCGCTGCTCTGCTGACTCGGACCCGGGGCACGGCGGGGCATCAGGAAACGCAGCCGCGAATTGGGCATGACTCTCCCTTCCGAGGAAACGGTCACCGTCGCTGGCCGGATCGCAAGGACGGACGGCCCTTACCTGATCATGACGATGCCAGTACCAGCATCCGGGCGCGGCTAGATTTCGATTCGAGAACCCATGATGACCGTACGGTCGAGAGGCAGGCCGAAATAGTCAGCCGCGTCGGCGGTGATGTACGAAGTCGCGATGAAAAGGCGCTTACGCCACGCCGCCATGGTCGGCGCCGTACCCTTTTGCAGCTCTAGCTTCGACAGATAGAACGAAGCGTTGTCCACGTCGATCCGGCCTTCTGTTCGCGCCGGATCGAGCAGGCGCAGCGCGTCGGGCACGTTCGGCGTTTCCATGTACCCAAAATTGGCCGTTACGTGGATTATTCCGTCTCCGGCATAGCCGAGGGGGTCGATGACAATTCGTTCGTCATCGGGCACCCGTGGCACGGGCAGAGTTCCGATGGACATGATGATGACATGCTCATGGATCACACGGTTGTGCTCGACGTTGGCCCGCATCGCCAGCGGCGCAGTCTCTTTGCCGCGGTTGAGGAAAACGGCGGTGCCCGGGATTATCAGCAGCAGCGCCTGACGGCCATGGAGCTCGCCGACGAATTCAGGCAGAGGTCCCTCGGCTTTGGCGCGCGCGCGTGTGACGATCTCGCGGCCGCGCTGCCAGGTGGTCATCACCGTGAAGGCAGTGAGACCGATGAGAAGCGGCAGCCATGCTCCGTGGACGAGCTTTGTGAGGTTCGCCGCGAAGAACATCAGGTCGACGAGTAGCAGAAAGCTGGCGCCGATCACGATCAACCACAACGGCGTGTTCCACCGGGTTCGCGCGACGTAGAAAAACAGCAATGTCGTGATGGTGATCGTGCCAGTCACCGCCATCCCGAATGCGAACGCCAGCGCCGCCGAGCTGCGGAACGCGAACACCAAGGTGAGGACGGATACCAGCAGGACACCGTTGATCCAGGGCACATAGATCTGCCCGATCGTCGATTCCGATGTGTGCGCAATTCGCAGCCGCGGCAGATAACCGAGCTGGGCGGCCTGCGACGCTACGGAATATGCACCGGTGATCACGGCCTGGGATGCGATGACGGTGGCGGCCGTGGCCAGCAGAACCATCGGCAGTCGCGCCCATTCCGGGGTGAGCAGGAAGAACGGGGCGCTGGCTGCGGTCTGGTCGCCGAGCAGCAGCGCACCTTGGCCGAAGTAGTTCAGCGTGCAGGCAGGCAGCACAAGGCCAAGCCATCCGCGGGTGATCGCCCGACGCCCGAAGTGGCCCATGTCGGCGTACAACGCCTCGGCGCCTGTCACCGCGAGCACGACCGCAGCAAGGGCGAAGAAGGCGATATGGAAATGCTCGAACATGAATGTCACCGCAAATGTCGGCGACAGCGCATGAAGGATCTCCGGGTGGTCCACGATGCCGTACACACCGCACGCGCCGATCGCTGTGAACCAGGCGATCATCACCGGGCCGAAGACCCGGCCGACGGTGGCGGTTCCGTGGCGTTGCACGGCGAACAGCGCCGCAATGATCACCACGGTGATCGGCACAATCCACTGTTCCAGGCCAGGCTGAACGACCTTCAGACCTTCGACAGCGGAGAGCACCGAGATCGCAGGGGTGATCATGCTGTCGCCGAAAAACAATGCGGCGCCGAAGATTCCGAGCGCGGCAAGAATCATGGCGGTGCGACGTCCGCGGGCGCCGCCCCAACGTCGGAGGAGCGTGATTAGCGCCATGATCCCGCCCTCGCCGTCGTTGTCTGCGCGCATCACCAGGGTGACGTAGGTCAGAGTGACGATGATCATCACTGACCAGAAGATCAGTGAAACAACGCCGTAGACGTTGTCCGTGCTGATCGGCACTGGGTGGGGATCGCTCGGGTTGAAAACCGTCTGGATTGTGTAGATCGGGCTGGTCCCGATGTCGCCGAACACCACGCCGAGTGCGCCCACCACGAGGGCCAAGCGAACGGCCTGCGTGCCGTCGACTGTGTGAATCCGGTCGCGACTCATGCGGTCAGGCCGTTGTGGATCGCTTTCAGTGCTTCATAACGCCGATAGACATCGTCGCGATCGGAGGCCTCAGGAACCGACTCAACGTTGGCCCGCTGGATCATCGCTGCCTGCTCCATCAAGATTTGCGCCCGCTGCGCATCGGTCGTTTGTTCCACGATTGTTGTCAACGCGTCGAGTTGGCGGATCATCACCGCCGGCATCCCCCGGCTGGCTTGGCGAATCTTCTCGAAGGCTCGCTCCACCAGCCGCTCGTAGCTCACCTGGTCGGAGATGACGCGGATGTCTCCGCGATGGTCGCGGTGCACCTGGGTGGGTGACCACACCGGTGCGATCTTGCATAAGCAGTCGGCGAGCCAGTCGATACAAGTCAGTGCGGTAAAAGTGTCGTTGACGGCGGGGGACAGCGCTCGGATGGCGATCTCGACGAGCTGGTCGACGCCGAAGGCGACGTCCTGTGTCAGGGTGCGGTGCGGCCCGGTCGCCTGGGCGCGCGCCAGGAACCCGGCCACCCGCTCCGCGGCGTCGGCGGGGTACACGCTGGCGAGTTCACGCCCTTCGACGAGGAAGTGGCCGGGTCGGTACGGCAGCCGGATTACCGCGTCGGCTTCGGTAGCGATCCGGATCAACGCCTTGTGTCGGATGAATTGCAGATAACCGCTTTCGGGGGTGCGGATGACGGCGCCGGAGGTTTGGATCCTGGTGAGCAACTCGTCGAGCGAGGGGCCCTGCTCGGGCCTGCGAGTAGCGAATCGCGGGTGGTCGGCGCTCTGCACAGCAACGGCCTGCGCCAGATCCTTGGCGATGCTCGCGATCACTTGGGGCAGCTGGATCTGAGTCGTGATGTGGTGAATGAAATAGATCAGCACCGCGAGATCGATGAGCACCAGGCCGAACGCGGTCGTGATGGAGACGTGTGGGACGAAATCTCCCCGATCGCCGGGACCGATCGACACCAACACCACAATGCAGTACACGAACGTGGCCACGAACGTCCCGAGCGTCAACTGGGTGCCGCGGTCGCGGATGAAGTTACGCAGCATCCGCGGACCGAACTGGGTGGATGCCAGTGTCAACGTCACGATCGTGATGGAAAAGACGATGCCGACAACGGTGATCACCGACGCTGCGATCGAGGTGAGGATCTGACGGGCGGCGTCGGGGCCGCCGCTGATCACCCATGACGGAGGCCGGAATTGGCCGTGGTAAGCCGCTCGGTCCAGCCGCAGGGTGAGCGCGAAAAGCCCAAGTGCTCCAAGGATCACAATGGTCGGGACCAGCCACAGATTGGTACGCAGCTCATCCCGCTGCCACTGCGGCCACACCACATTGAGCCCCGGCATCACATTAGTGTGCGCCCCTAACGAGCGTCCTTCGGTTCAGTTTCACTCCGGGTACTCAAGTGACTTGTTCCGACGGGCGATCTGACGTGATGGCGCACCGGCTGGGCACGGGGCTTCACCCGTGGCCGGGACTGCCCGTGAACGGTCAGACAACGATCTCATCGAGTCAGCAGCCTCCGTTCGGACGGCGTCAACGCGCCCCAAATGCCGTATGGCTCGCGCTCATTGAGTGCGTACGTACGGCAAGGCTCGAGGACCGGACAAGACCAGCAGATCTGCTTGGCCCGCCGCTCGTTTCGGCGCAGCTTTCCGCCTCTCTCGTTGTCGGCGGCGAAGAAGATCTCCGTCGGTTGCCCCTTGCACCGCGCCTCGGAAAGCCAGTCGAGTCGCCGAGATCGCGGCGACTCATGCGATCGTGCGATGGATTGGCGCACGTCGAAAGACCGCTGGCGGTTTCGGCTGTGCTCACCCGGCCACCGACCGGTGTTGGACGTCACTGGCCCGGGACCTCCTTCCAATGCATCGACCCAGACACCGCATATCGCCGCCGAGCGGAGCAGCGCTGTTGGGACGTATTCGCGCTGCCAGCACCGACTGAGGCAGTTCCCGAAGATCAGGCGTCACGCAGTTTCAGGCTGCGCTGCCGCTCGTCGACGCATCCAATGGTCTACCCAGCCCAACCCGGCACTGTCGAGGATCCAAACGTAATCCTTACGTTCGATTTGGGTGGATTTCCATCGGAATTGGCCGGTGCGTTAACGGAATCCAGTCTTGGGATGGGTGTCTCACGTCAGGAAACCGTCAAGAAACACAACCGGCATATCAAGAATTCGTGAGTTGTGTTGCCCGCTTGGCCGCCGTGCGCTGCGATGGGCGACATGGCCCACAACTCGGTAGGTTCCTGCGCCGTGCCTTCGGCGCTCGAGCGTTCCGGCGTGGGCTTCGACAACGAGCCTCCGCCTGGGCCGTTCGGCGCCTAGAGCAACTCTCCTCTCGGCGAGATCGCCTCCGGGCCTTTTCTCGCTATTTCTTCGCCACACGCCACCCGCCTGCGTCACACGACGCTGTCGGTCACACCTCTATTTCATGAAAGCTGAAATGTTCGAATCCTTTTCTAACCCTGCAACCGTCCTTGTCACTGGTGCCAGTGACGGCATCGGCTTTGCGACGGCCCGGCGTTTCGTCGATGACGGCGCGACGGTGTACCTGCACGCGCCTGACCATCACAGTGGTGAGGAGGCGATGACGCGGTTGGTGAAGGACGGTGCAGAACCGCTGCGTCTCCACCTAGTCGTCGCCGACTTCACCCGCTTGGTAGAGGTTGCCGACCTCTGCGACATGCTCACCCTTGGCCTGCCGAAGCTCGACGTACTGGTCAACAACGCCGCCATCGCCGGACCGGAACGACGCACATACACCGAGGACGGAAATGAGTTGACGTTCCAGGTCAACTATTTGGCTGCCTACCTGCTGACGACGAAACTCGCGCCCAAGCTCGCCAGCGCGAACGGACGAGTCATCAACGTCTCGTCGGTGCTGCACCGCGGCGGCAACATCGGGTGGACGGACCTCTCTCGGGTGCGCCACTACTCGCCGCTGGCGATGTACGCGCAATCCAAGCTTGCGCTCACGATGCACACGAGGTCGCTGGCCGAGGCCGATGGCACGGCGCTCACCGCGCTCAGCGTGCATCCCGGCATGTTCGCGACCCCGATGCTGCCCGTCTACGGCCACTCCGGGCGGCCGGCCGAAGAGGCCGCACACATCCTGGCCACACTGAGCTCGCCAGAATGTCCGGTAGTCGAGGGTGGCTATTACGACGGTCTCAAGCCCGCCAAGGCGGCGGTGCTCGTGGACAACGGGCGGGCCCGTGAGCGTTTGGAGAAGCTAACCACGGACCTTCTCAGATCAGTGCTGGACTGAAGCCAAGGAGACGTTGCGATGTGATGCGTGCGTCGGCGCGACCCAGCCCGGGCACACGCGTCCATGATGGCCTCCGTGTGCACCTGTGTCCGGCCTTGGTACTCAGGCCGTAAACGTAAAGACGCCGTAGAAATGACGCGCCCAGTCGTCAGGGGAACGCTAGGAGCGTGGAAAGCCCCGCCTTGCGAACGACAAGCTGGGTTGTATGAGACGCAGTGAGAAGCGCACATCGTGACGATGGCTTGGTTCCATCGACAACGCGTCGCGATCTTTGGTCGGATGCACTTGAACACGTTGTCCCCGAACAGAAGTCTCACGTCTTCTGCAACACAGATGTATTGGCCGTTCAACGGCCGCATGAGCATCGCCGTGTTCTTCCGCCGGTATCGAAGTGCGTTTCGTAGCACCGATTTGACCGGGGTATGCAAACCGTGAACATGGCTCACATGGTTCTCATCACTCTGATGGTGATCTGTCCCTCAATTCGATTGATCTCCATCGCGAAAAGGGGCGACATCAAATACCGCTGACCGCGCCTTCCGATGCGAATAGTCAGAGGATCGTCAAGGTTCGGCGTGGTCGCGTAAAGAGACCGCTAAAGATATGGCGGACGGCTCCAGTCAAATGCCATCGTCAATTAGTGCCCGTCTGGCAGTCGGCCAGGGCTTCGTGAAAAGGGATTTCGGTGACATTCTCCGGCGTCTTTCATTCCGTGTTGTCGTCGGCGGCGCGACGGTCAGATGTCGCGCGGATGCAAGGTGCTGCCGAGCACGCGGCGTTGCGCCGCCTGGAGATGTATCGCAAGTCGTTCCCCATGACCGAGATCGCGCTGCCCGCTTTGAATCTGCGTAATCGCGCGGTGGCGCAGTGGGCCCGAGACAAGAATTTGTCCGTCGACGTCAGGACGGGCGAGGAAATGGCTGTTGCGATTGCGGCGGGCGTTCATCCGGTTCGGATGACGGTCCACGCCGAGATGCTCAGCGAGTCAGATCTCCGCGCCACCATCAACCTGGCGCCTGGGCGGGTGGTCGTGAGTTCGTTCAAACACATCGAGGTCTTGGCGACAACGGTCGAACACCGCGCGCAGGGCGTCTTTATCCACGTCATCGACGTGAACGCACCGGCGCTGGCGGTGGCGGACGGCCAATTCTCACTGCAGGGCGGTTTCCGTCTGGACTCCACGGGCCTGGATCGAGCGATCGAGGCGATCATCAACAACGCTCGACTCGACCTCGTCGGATTGTATTGCGATGTGGGAAAGTCGGAGCACGACTTCGTGAGCTATCCGGCCGCCATCGGCCACATCATCACGGAGATGACGCACATCCGCAGGCAATACGGTGTCATGCTGACACTTCTGGGCTTGGGAGGGGGCCGCGCGGTGCCCGCCGGCGACTGGCCGGTCGCTCTGCCCGGACTCGCCGGCCAAATCGACGAATCGCTGGACGATGCGTGCGCCACGATGCGCTACCCGCGTCCCATCATCGTTCTTTCTCCAGGCTCGGTCCTAGAACAGAAGGCGGCATGATCACCCACACCATCGGCGGCGTCATTCGCCCACGCGTCGGCCTCGTACGTCCTGTTGCGGCGGACACGAGGTTGGACGAGGCCTTAGCGCTTCGCCGTTGTGCTATGTACCGCAAGGCATTTCGGGGCACTGCGATCAGCTACCCCGCCGATGTCCTGCGCTTCGAGGCGGTGGCGGTCTGGGCCAGTGAGCGCGGTGTTGCCATCGACGTCACGTCAACGGATGATCTCGACCGCGTGCGACTCGCGGGAATCGACGCGTCACATGTCGTAATGCATTGTCACGGCGAGGTTCCGGTCGCCATTTGTCGTGCCGGCCTTTCGCGGTTCGTGGTCGATAGCCGCGAGCAGATCGCGATGCTTGCGGACAGTCCGTTCGCGAAGATCCAGCCGGTTCTACTCGACGTGGCTCGATCGGATGAGCTGGATGCGGAGGTGGTGGCACACAAACGCCTGAAATTCGCGGGGCTGCACTGCCGTGCAGGTGAGTCCGATGAGTCGCAGTTGACGGAGGCCGTCGTCTCGACAATCGCTCGGATGTCGTGGATCCGTCGCAAGCACGATGTCCTCCTGTCACGACTGAGCCTCAGCGACGTCGCCGTGCCGGGGGGCGACGGCGACCCGCGTCGCCTTCGCCGGTTCGCCGGGGTGATCGACCAGGCCGTCGAGGACGGATGCATCCGTTTCCGGTATCCGCGACCGGCGCTGACCGTTTCACCGCATCCGTCGGCGCTCCTGCCGTCTTAGGCGGGTGGGCTAATCGACGACGGCGATCGCGTCGACTTCGACGAGGAGATCGGGCTCGGCCAGTGCGGCGACGCCTATGCCGGTGAGTGGAGGCGCCGTCGTGATGCTCAATTTCGCGGACGCCCGCGCAACGCCCTCGACTCATAGCCGCATCTTTTCCGGCGTCCAGTCGACGAGGTACACGGTCAACTTCGCAACGTCGTCGAAGGTGGCACCAACTCCGGCAAGCGCGGCCCCGAGGGTGAGATAACACTGCTCGATCTGGGCGGCAAGGTCGCCTCTGCCAACCGTCTCACCGTCCGCGGTGCGCGCGACCTGGCCGGCGATGAACACCAGCCTCGATCCGGTGGCGGCTGAAACTTGTCGGTAAATGTCGACCTTGGGCACTCCATCGGGGTTCACAAGGGTGATCGTCAACAATGCTCCTTCGTCTCGGGCCGCAGTGTTCAGCGCCGAGTCGGGTCCGGTCATTCCGAGACATGAAATAGGGTCTGGGCTGCGAGGCCCCCATAGCCCAATTGGCAGAGGCAGCGGACTTAAAATCCGCACAGTCTGGGTTCGAGTCCCAGTGGGGGCACCGAGAACGCGCAGGTAGACGCGGTTTAGACGACCCACGTCAGCGTTCCGAGCCGGTCTCGGTGTCACGAGTTGTCACAACTCGACCGAAACTGCCTCGCGGCAGCCCTCAGCGCGTCATCCTGGCAGTGCGCGTAGACCGACATCGTGAACGCCGCACTCGCGTGACCCAGCCATGCCGCGATCACCGCAATGGGAACGCCCCGCAAGTGCATCAGCGTGGCGCAGGAGTGGCGGGCTCGTGAATCTGAACCATGACGTTCCCGCCCCTCAAGGTGCCCACTTTCCACGAACCCTTTGAGCAGCCTAAACGCCGACTATGCGCAGCGCCGGGACTTAGACTTCCGCCGTGTTCTCGGAGACCCGCTACGCGCTGAACGGGGACTTGCACGTCGCCTATCGCACGTCACGCGAGGGTCCTCGCGACATCGTGTTCGTGCCGAACTGGTTCACCAACTGTGAGGTCTTTCCGGAGCTGCCGTCGCTGCAAGGGTGGGTCGAGGCGATGACATCGCTTGGTCGGCTGATCTTCTTCGACCAGCCGGGCGCGGGAGCGTCCGATCCGGTCACGTCGGGCGCGCTGCCGACCTTGGAGCAATGGGCCGACAGCATCACCGCGGTGATGGACGATCTCGACAGTAGCGAAGCGGTCCTCGTCGCGTTCAACGGCGCGTTCGCGACGGGAGCGCTGTTCGCAGCAACACATCCGTCCCGCACAACCGCACTGGTCGCCCTCGAAGGCCACGCGGATCCGATGGCTCAACGCCCTGATGGGCGCGAACCCGAGGAAGTTATTGCAGCCCTGATCGCCAAGTGGGGCACGGGGGAGTTCGAACATGTGGTCAATCCGGATATGCCGTGGAACGAGGAGATCCGGGCAGCGTGGGCCCGAGAAGAACGCCTGTCAGCAAGCCCAGGCACCGTCCCTCGCATGATGCCTCTGGTGTCCGAAATGGATGTGCGGGCGGTGCTTCCGGCAATCCGCGTGCCCACCCTGGTCGTCCAGCACACCGACGACCCGTTGATCGTGCCCGAGTGGGGCAAGTACATCGCCGATCACATAGAGCGCGCGAAATACGTTGAGCTGCCGGGGCGCAACATGTACCACTTCGTTGAACCGGGATGGCGTGCGTCCTTCCAGGAGATCGCCGAGTTCCTCACCGGCCACCAGGCAGAAGTGGCCGACGACCGGGTGCTCGCCACCGTGCTGTTCACCGACATCGTGGATTCGACGCGCCGGGCCGCGAAGATGGGTGACCGGGATTGGCATGCGTTGCTTGATGCGCACGACGCCGTCGTCCGCGCGCAACTCGCTCGCTTCCGTGGCCGTGAGGTGAACACGTCGGGCGACGGGTTCCTCGCGATGTTCGACGGTCCGCAGCGAGCGATCCGCTGCGCCATGGCGATCCGCGACGCGGTGCAGGCGCTCGGCATCGAGGTGCGCGCCGGGTTGCACACCGGCGAGTGCGAGGTCCGCGGCGACGACATCGGCGGGATCGCCGTGCACATCGGCGCACGGGTCAGCGCACTGGCGGGGCCGAACGACGTGCTGGTGTCCAGCACACTGCGCGACCTCGTGATCGGATCAGGAATCGAGTTCGAGGAGCGCGGCGCTCACCAACTCAAGGGCGTACCCGGCGAATGGCACCTGTCCGCCGTCACCTCTACGTAGCGGAGGGTTGCGGCGAAACTGATTTCGCGTGCCTTAAACGCTTGTGCACGCGGTGGCATCGACTGGCCTAAGTACACTTCAGATCGGGCATCATCGGTCTCGACAGCTATAAGCCCTCGAGGGCGAAAAGTAGTTCGTACATCGTCGCGCCGTCGATGGATTCGCGGATTATGTCGCCGTGACCGGCGTGGCGTGTGAACTCCTCGATGATGTGCAGCAGCACCCACCGCACCGTCCACTCGCAGGGGCCGCCCGTGGAGTAAGCGGCCTGGAATGACGGCGGTACTTCAGCCGCCGCGTCGAGGTCAGCGTCGGCGAACACCCGAATTGTCTCAACGTTCTGGGCGCGGTACGCCGCCAGCAGACCATCGAGGCTTTCGTCGTGGTGAACGGTGTGTTGGTCCGCGAGATTCTCGAACCACTGCCTCCAACGATCTGAGTCCGTACCGCCCGAGGCTGAAGGCGGGGTCACAGTGAGAGTCCACCCCCACTGCATCGTCGTCAGATGCTTGATGAGCCCGCCGATGCACATTGTGCTGACCGTCGGGGTGCAGCGCGCCTGCTCTTCAGTCAGTCCGTGTGAGGCGGCGAGCAACGCTGTGTGGTGGAACGTGAGGAAGGAAAGCAAGGTTTCACGTTCTCGAGCTGCGGGCAGAGGCATCAATGCGAGCATGATGCAAGTTTGCGGCGGGTATGACGAGCCGTGGTTCGAATGGCATGATTCGGCGCTGGCACCTAAGAAGGGCAAGCCGACGATCGAGACGCTCGTAACTCGTCTATTTCGGGACGGCGTTCAGTTCTGCTCGGGCCTGGTCGATTTGGTCGTATGCGTAGGTCACAATCTCTGCGGTAGTCATCGTCTCACCCGTGCGGGCAAGCGATTCGTAGGTCTGGTCGCCGAGGACCTCGCGGAGGTGAGTGATCGCGGTATTGATCTCGGGGACCGACGTTGCGGCGAGGGGACTGAGGGCGAACCCGGCGATAGTGGCCGCCGGTTCGTAGCGTCCGAGCCGGTCGAAAAGAGCGGCGAGTACGGCCAGCGGAATGCGGATTGTCGAGGTATCGCCTGCATTATGGAAGTTGCGGATCGCCAGCGTGAGGTGATCGAATGCGGGCACGGTGGCGCCGTGCTCCGCTTCGAGCAGGGCCAGAACGCTCGCCAGGGAGGACGCGTCGGCGCGGTTGCCGTTGTCTTGAGCGATCACCAGACCCCGGCCGAACGCGTTAAGCGCCCCGACGGGATCAGCGTCACGGAAAGCCGAACCGTAGGCACCGAGCGCCCACGCGAGCACGGCCGGGTTGCCTGTTGCCTCCGCAGCCTCGATGAGGCCATCCGCGCAATCCATCGCCTCCCCACCGCAACCGGCCAGTGAAAGGGCGCTAACCAGCCATGTCCGGGTGAAGACGTGGGTGTCGCGGCGGCGTGCGAGCTGGGCGCGGCACCATTCGGCCCACCGCTCGGGCTTCCCGATGGCTAGGTATACACCTCCAAGCAAGCCTTCGATGCCGTACGGCGGCGCCTCGCGGCTCCTGCCGACAACGATCTGCCCGGCGTCGCTGTAGCCGACGGCCGCCTTGATCCGTCCGGTCCTGACGCACTGTGACGCGATCACGTACAGGAATGCCAGCCGGGGGTGATCGACGGCGCAGGCGGGTTCGATCAGCTCTTCAGTCCACGCGACCGGCTCATGGGTTTGGACCCATACGCCGAGCAACCCCACATAGGTGGCGATGGCGGCGGCGACATCCAGGTCGCCCTGGTCGGCGGCCCAGCGAAACGCGGTGCGCAGATTGGCCAGCTCGATAGTGAACCAGGTGTAGGCGTCGCGTTGGCGGGGGCTGTCCCATAGGGTCATGATGTCGGTTTCACGCCCGGCGAAGTAGCGAGCATGGGCGGTGCGGACCTCGGTGGCCTCGCCGCCCGCGACGAGTTGTTCCTCGGCGAACTCCCGAATCGTCTCCAGCATCGAAAACCGGGTCCGCCCCGAAGACCTGTCGGCGACCAGCAGCGACTTGCGCACCAGCGCATCCAGCAGATCCAGGATGGCGTAGTCATCGACGCCTTCGGGTCCCACAACGGCGCAAGCACTTTGAAGGTCGAATCCGCCTGCGAACACCGAACAGCGTTCCAGCACTGCCTTTTCGGCATCGTCTAGTAGGTCGTAGGACCACGCCACCGCATGACGCAGCGTGTGATGCCGCTGCAGGGCCCGCCGCGAGCCGACCAGCAACCGGAACCGCTGATCGAGACGGTCACGGACCTCCCTCGCGGTCATCGACGCCATCCGCGAGGCCGCCAACTCGATAGCCAACGGAATTCCGTCAAGACGACGGCAGATCTCTGTGACCGCCGTCGTCTCGTCCGCGTCGGCCAACGAGAAGCGTGGCGTCACATTGCGCGCCCGCTCGACGAACAGCGCCACCGCCGAAGAGTCGATTCCTGCCCCGACATCCAGCGAGGGCACCGGCCACAGTTGCTCGTCGGCGAGCCTTAGTCCTTCGCGGCTGGTGGCCACGATTCGCACCGTCGCCGACTGCGCCAGGATGGCTTCGATCACATCGGCGGCGGCGTCGAGCACGTGCTCGCAGTTGTCGAACACCAACAGCCGGATTCTGCCCTCCAACGCGGCGGCCACCGACTCGCGCACGGTCTTACCCGGCTGCTGGGTGATACCCAGCACCGCTGCCACCGCGTTGGGCACCGCCGCCGGATCAGCCACTGCGGCCAGTTCGAAAACCCAGACACCATCGGGGAACTCGTCGGCCAGGCGCGCCGCAACTTCGGTCGCCAGGCGGGTCTTACCGACCCCGCCCACCCCGGTCAACGTCACCAACCGATGAGCCTTCAGCGCCTCTTCGACCTCGGCCAGTTCTGCTGCGCGTCCGATGAAGCTCGTCGTTTGAGGGCGCAGGTTTCCCGGTGCCGCATCGAGCGTCGCAAGGGGCGGAAACTCGCTACCCAGGCCGACGGCCAGGACTTGGAACATCTCCACGGGTTTGGCGATGTCCCGTAATCGCCGTGGCCCCAAAGCAATCAGGTCGATGCTGCTGCAGAGCCCGGCAGTGGTGCCGTCGAGCAGAACCTGCCCGCCATGACCCGACGCCATCACCCGCGCGGCCCGGTTGAGCACTGTTCCGAAGTAATCCGTCCCCCGTAGCTCGGCCTCGCCGGTCGCCAACCCCATCCGCACCGGCAACTCCAGCGCCCGCTGTGCGGCCACCGCTGCATCCACTGCGGATCTCGGCGAGGCGAAGGCGGCGCACACCCCGTCGCCGGTGTGCTTGAACATGAAGCCCCCATGCGCCTCAATCTCCCCGCGCAACACCTCGTCATGGGCGGCCAGCGCCGAGCGCATGCCATCCGCGTCGGTCTCCCACCGACGGGTCGAACCCTCGACGTCGGTGAACAGAAAGGTCACCACTCCCGAAGGGGCAGCCGAGGTCATGGCATCGCCTCGGCCCATGCCATGTGCCCCTCGAAGCCCAGCTCGGTGGCCATCGCGCGGTAGCGATCCCGATAGTCGCCATAGCCTGCCTCGTCGCCGTTAGCCCGGGCTAGCAGTGCGCGGAGCCGCAGCAGCGTGATCTCATCGAGAACGAAATCGGGATCGGTCGGCACCGCTGCCAGCCGGTTGATCGCAGCCTGAGCATCCTCGAAATCGCCTTGGCCACCGCGTTGCAACAGCGCCTCCGCCAAGACACTCGTGGCCAGCGCGATCAAAATGGATCCACCCGAGTCGAACATGCCGTCAACAACAGTCTGTGCCAGTCCGACAGCACCATCGATGTCGCCGAGCCGAGTCTTCTCCCGTGCGATGTAAATGTCGACAAACGGTAAAGCCAGCAACGCGAACCGGCCACTCACGCCTCGCTCGCGGGTCTTTCCCAACAGTTCGAAGCCAACTTCACGCTCCTGACCGCCCCGATGGACGAGTGCAACACCCCGGGCGGCTCGAGCACCGAACAATGTCGAGTCGTCACCGGACTGCTCGGCAATTTCCAATGCTTCTGCGGTGTCGCGAAGGGCGGTCTCATCCACCAGCAGCGCCCCATACGGAATCGAGAGAGCGTAGGTGTACAACGTCACAGCCTGGAGGTTTAATGGGTCGAATGCACGGCCCAAAGCGACGGCGTCGTGTAGGTCGTCCCTCCAGCCCGCAATTCCCAGACACAGTCGGGCGACGCCCCGCATCGCTAGTGCGAAAGCCAAAGGGGATCCAATGAACAGATCTCCCTTCCTGGCGTCACCATCGGCCACGTCGATAACCATCTGGGCCAGCCGCAGAACCTCTGCCATCTCGCGGACCTCGTACTTGGCGGCCATCGCCGCCGATGACAGTGCGGCGGTCATCGTCGGATCGCCGATGGACTCGAGCAGCCGAACGAGTTCATCGGCCAGACGCGATGCCTCCCGACGATCTGCATTCATCAACTTCGCCGCCACCTGCCCCACTGTGCCGATCGCCAACGACCGCAGATCACCCGCCTCGACGCAAAGATCGCGCAGTTCGTCGAAGCCAGTCTCGGTGCCGCCACCGCCCACGTGAAACGCGGTTCCGCACAACAGCGCTCGCGGCGAAATGCGCATCGATAACCGATCCGGATCATCGGCAGGTAGCTCGTCGGCCACCTGCCGCGCCCGCCGCCAGCTCGCCACAGCCGCTGCGATGTCGCGATTGGTCGACCACGCCCCGGCGCGCATGTGCCAGCCGAAGGCGGCCTGGAGATCGCCTGCGGCATCCAGGTGCTCGGCGATCAAGGCCGCATTCTCGTCGACCGACGCTGGGTCACCGGCTTCGATCGCGGCGGCCACGCGCCGATGCAACTCAGCGCGATCGGACTTGAGTTGCGCCTCGTAGGCGACCGCGCGAATCAGCGGGTGGTGGAACACAAACTCGGGTTGGCGGGTGAACCTGACCTGATCGATGAACTGGGCTGCCACCAGGTCGGCAACGACGGGTTCGACGCCTAGCTGTGTCAGCAGGTCCAGGTTGAACCGGGAGCCGATGACCGCCGCCGCATTCAAGGTGCTTTTCGCTTGTGGGGGAAGCCGATCGATGCGTGCGGCGATGGTCGCCTGCAAGGTCGCAGGCACACTCACTTCCGCAGCCTCTGCGGTCGACATGTATGTGCCCGGCTCCCCGCACAGCACCCTCCGCTCGGCCAGTTCGCGCACGATCTCCTCGGCGAAAAACGGATTACCGGCGGCCCTCTCGGCGATCTTCTGGCCCAGTCTGACAACCGAAGGGTCCGGTCCGAGCCGCTCTCCAATCAGTGCCAGAATCTCTGAATCGCTCAGCGGCGCAAGGGCGATGGTTTGGGCACCAGCCAACTGGGTCAATGGACCGCGATATTCGGGTCGGTAGGTGAGGAGCATCAGCGAGGGCGTCTGCGGGATCACCGTGAGGAACTCGGCCAGCATCGACTCGCTGACCTCGTCGATCCAGTGCGCGTCCTCAACGACGTAGACCGCCGGGGTTTCGCGGGCCAACGACGCGGCATTCACCAGTGCCGTCAACCTTCGCCGACGAGCATCGGGGTCAATTGCCGGTAAAGGAGCATTCGGGTCGGCGATCCCCAGCAGGTCATTGAAGAGCAACACATCCTCCGGGTCTGCCTCAGGAATCCCGTCGCGCACTCGATCACGGGCGGTCTGCGGGTCAAGACCATCGACACCGGTGGCCGCGCGCAGCAGGCGCGCCACGGCATGGAAGGGGACCTGGCTTTCGTGCGACTCGCAGAAGGCAGTGAACACCTCGACGCCACGGGTGGCTGCCATCGCAGACACCTCGCGCACGAGACGGCTCTTGCCGATGCCCGGTGGCCCGACCACACCGACGACACCGCCGTGCCCCTCGACTGCCCGGTCCAACAAGCCTTCAACGGCGAACATCTCCCACCGCCGCCCGATCAGATTCGACTCGACGCGCTCGATGAGGCGAAGCCGTTCCTCCATGCCCAACAGCCGCTGAGCCGCGACGGGCTTATCGGACCCCTTGATGCGCACCATCTCCGGCTCGCCAAGAGCCGCTGCGCCTTCAACCAGTCGTGCGGTGGATGCACTGAGCATGACCCCACCGGGCGGAGCCACAGACTCCATCCGCTGGGCCATACCCACTTGCTCACCAATGGCGGTATAACCCAAAGTGCCTGAACCGATGTCACCGGCGATCACCTGACCAGAGTTGAGGCCCACGCGCAACTGGAGTTCGACGCCGTCATGAACTCTGATGTCGGCGGCCAACCGGGTGATTTCTTCTTGAATGCCCAGAGCGGCCAGGCAGGCACGAATAGCGTGGTCCTCCAAGGCTGCCGGTGCCCCGAACACGGCCATGATGCCGTCTCCCGTGAACTTGTCCACCGTGCCGCCGTAGCGGTGCACCACCAGGCTGGCCCGGTTGACCAGCTCGGCCATGATCTCGCGCAGCCGTTCTGCACCGACTGCCGACGCGATGTCCATCGAATGCACTACATCGGCGAACAACACGGTGACTTGCTTGTACTCCGCCGATCGAGTGGCCGGAGCAAGAGCCGTACCGCACTCGCTACAGAACTTGGCCGCCGGGCTTGACTCCGCACCGCACGACCCACAGATCAGCCCCGTCGCGGTCAGTCCACCACCACCATCCCCGCTGGGGTCCACGTCAGTATCGTTTCACTGCTGGTCAGCCGTGTCCGGCATATCGCAGCGCCACCTCTGACACGGAGCCAGACTCGAACTTTTCTTCAGAAGCAGTCGCCTGCGTGGAACATGTGGCAGGTCGGGCACGCGGTCTTCTGCGCCGTGTCGTCCGGGCGCGCACGAGTTCCCGCGTCGCGCGGGGGACCGGGGAGAAACGGCTCCCCGACGCGGATCTCCGGGTTGATCGTCGCGAGCTGACGCAGGCACGACGTGACGTAGCTGCGAAGCCCAGGCGACACATTGCACCCCAGCAGGTAGCCGTAGCCGCGAGCGGCCTTGACCGCCATCGAGGGGGCGGTAGGTAGCTCGCCGCGAAGCATCGCCTCGGTTCCTCTTACATAGCTTCTCGCGTTGTCGAGACTGGTGGGCTGGCTGGCCGCGATCTCCTCGATGGTAAGACCGCGTTCCATGTCGCGAAAAATCATGCCCCACCGGATATCGCTGCTTTCACGGATGTGTTGCGCGATCTCGGCCTGCAGCTCGGGCGTCAAGGTGCTCATCGAATGTCCCGCATCAATTGCCCGCGGTCGATCTCGGCCAGGTCGTCCCCTCCGTCACCCCAAATACCCTGTGGTGCAACTCCAGTCGAGGGCTCCAAGGATCGATTTTCGTACTAAGTGACAAATTCTCTTCCAATCCGAAAGTCTGGGTGTCCACGGCGCGTGATGTTGGCTTGCGGCCTGACGGTCGTCGGGTAGCCGTCAATGAAAGCACGGTAGTGCGGCAGAGCCGCGCTGGAACTCAACCAGGCTGTAGTCCGTAACCTGGACATAGAACCTCTCACCGTTGCTGATCCACTCCCAGGCCGTCTGCCCATCTATCTGCGGAGCATCACACCACGCGATCCCGTGAAACGGTCGCCCCACCGGCAGCCTCTGCCTGAGCCACGCGACCATCTCGGACTGCGAGACGTCATAGCTCCAATGCTCGCTGTGAGTCCGCACCGCTACGGGATTGGAGGGAAGCAACCGGGACCCCGGCGGCAGGTCGATCTCGGCCTTATCCGAATGCGGCAACGGTCCGGTATTCGCGCCCGCACCAGAGGAGTCCGGATACCGCCCGGCGGGTGGCAGGGGCATGGGCTGGCTCATGACAACCCCTGGGCAGACGTCGTTGGCGGCTTCGATGACCTTCTGAACCTCGACGTTGGACAGCATGCGGCCACCCAGCATGTGCGTGTTGACGGTTTGGATCTCGTACCAGGAAGTCTTCCCCTTGCAAACCCCCCTGGCCTCAGCGATCAGTGGGATTCCCGCCAGGCGGCCGATGCCGTGACGTTCGAACGCCGCGAAATACGGTTCGAGCCCGTCGAACTCATGGCAGGCGGGATCGCTCGCGGCGCAGTGGTCGCCTGCGGCTACAGGCGCTCCGACCAAACCCATTGTGAGAGCTGCAATTACACCGACAATCCACTTCACTTCAGATCCTCCGGTGGCGGGAAGTCGCCGTAGGTGCCACGCGGGTCGCCTTCGTGGACGAGGCTGTTTTCGGTGTCGGCCCGGTGAGCGATGACGTCGCGGCGATACCGCTCGAACACGTTGAGCTTGTCGGTCCGGTAACGCCAGAAAAGCACGGTGGCGGTAATGAATCCGGGGATCATCAGGACAAGCAACCAGGGGTGCTCGACGCACAGACCCAGCAGTATAAGGCTGAAGAACACACCCGCTACTGCTCCTAGCACGATGGCCACCACCTTGCCGGAATTGACCGGCGCGGCGGCTGGGGCCTGCGGTGTCTGGATCGGCCGGGGAGGCCCGTAGACGGGCTGGACTGGTGATGGGTAGACCGCCGTGCCACCGAGAGAGACCGCTGTTGCTGACCTTCGGTTGCTGGCGCTGACAGCGTCGATGATGATGCAGATGATCCAGATCGGCAGGTACAGCCCGCAGGACAGGAACGTCAGCATCGCGTGCAGCACGTGGACGCTGCCACCGAATCCGCCACCTCCGGCATTGGCCACCGCGACAGCGACAGCCGGAGCCGGGGCAGCAGGAGCATGTGGAGCGAAGTGCTGGGTCCACCGCAGGCCGTCGAAGTAGCGCTGGCCCGGTTGACCGCTGGGGTCCGGGTACCAACCCGGTGGGGCGGCGAGCATTCTCATGGGTCCGGAGTTCCTTCCGTTCGTTACCGCTGTGTGTCAAGGCTTTTGGGAGCTGCGTTCTACCCGGCTGGTCTCACCACTTGCCCAACCGCCGACGGGGCCAGCGGAGGGTTCACGAGTCGTCGAAATGCTGCACCGCAGCGGGTGGGGGTTCAGACTTGACTCAGGTAACGCCGCCCGTGCACAGGGTGCCGACGGCCACCCAGGCGAGGTTGACCGCAGGCACGTCCTCGTTGCCGCCCATCACCGGCTTGCCACCGGCGAGCGTGCCGTCGAAGCGGCGCACAGCCGCTCCGACGACATCGATGTCGGCGCTGCCGTTGAGGCAGGCGATGACGCCGTCGGACACTAGCTGGCTGTCACTGGACCAGAATTTTGGGCGACTGATCAGATTGTCCACGTGAGCCTCGTACAGAAACGCGTCGACACATCGCTGGTGTGAGATCGTGGCGTTTGTGCTGTCGTGCCGGGTGACGGTGCAACTGTAGTCGGGTGTGTGGCCATACTCGTCGGCGTGCGCCGGGCCAGCGCTGAGCAAGGCTGCCGCGATGCCACTACCGATGATCGCCGATCCAATGATCGCCTTGATCATTACCGAACCTCCCAACAGTCGGAACATGCACCGTTGCCGATCCACTTTCGGGTTGGTGCGGCTCTAGTCTCAGCAATTCTAGGAAGAAAACGGAAATCATGTCAATAATGCGGAAATTGTTTCCGTGTGAGTCCACTCACAACCAAGGCCGTGCTGTGCACCCGTGGCAAAGCTGCATCGGTTGCCCAGCGCGACCAGGGATTTGTAGGACGCGGCGATCGCGGTGCTGGCACTGCTAAGCCCAGCCGCTAGCGCAGACGGAGAGGCAGCCATGACGACTGTGTTCGTGATTACGGCGGGCACTGGAGACACCTACCGCATCGAACGGGTCTACCTCGACAGCGACAAGGCGTACAGGTTCGCGCAGGACTACAACGGTATTTCTCCTGTTGAGCCCGTTCAGGTGGAGGAATGGCTCGACGGTGCCCCGCCGTCCGTCTGCGACGGCCCTTACTGGCGTGCGGAGTGGTGGGCGCGCGTCCCGATCAGCAAGCGTCGCGGTGCGTTGCGGCACACCGACGAGGGCGAACGGTTTGACGACTCCCGCCATCCGCCAAGAATGGTGGACCGGCGATGCCCTTCCCGACGCCAAGGTGGTGCGCCGCGAACTGGCCGGTGAACCCAAGATCGAGGTGGTCGGGCGATCCAAGGAGAAGGTCGAAGAGATCTATTGGGACGCGGTCACGCAGGCCAGGGCCGACCTCGCGGGGATCCAAAGGAAATAATAGCCACTCTGCATGCGTCAGACGGAAAGGAATGGGCATGGGAGTTCGACATTTCCACCCTTGCGCACCATGATGCCTCTATGGACCGACGTGACCTAGAGCGGCTCGGCCACCACGTCGTGAGTCGGAGGGTGGCACTGGGCTACCGCAACCGCACTGATTTGGCCGACGGCCTGCAGTTCACCGTGCGCACGCTCGCCGACATCGAGCACGGCGTGCGCAAGGCCAGCGCGGGTACCTATGCCATCTTGGAAAACAAGCTCGGTTGGGCACCCGGAAGCATCGACACCATCCTGGCCGGAGGGCAACCCAAGGAAACCGTGGTCGAACTGCGCCGCACCACCCCCAACCCGCTCGCCCACACAGCAAGAGACTCCCTATCCCGCGCCTCCACCGAGGGGTTGTTGCTGGAGCTGCGATGCCGCATCATCGCCGCTCGCGACCGACGCCGCGACACCTGGGACGACCTTGACCCACAAGACGATTGGGCCCGAGGAGGGCTAGCAGCGAGCGCGGGCGCAAGTCTTATAGCGAGCAACGCAGAGCAGGCCAATGGGTGACATCGAAAAGTCGAGAGTGATCCGGTCATGAAATGGCACAGGATGTCCGGGTTTTCGGGCCCGACCTACTTCAGCGAAGACGGCCAGTGGACGATCCTCAACGTCAAATCGGGTGAGCACCGCCTGTGCCGGGAACAGCAGCCCGTCGGCGAGTTCCCGACGCTGCGACTGGCCCAAGAGGCTGCTGAGCGTGCGACTGATTAGGGAGCCAGCGACCCCTGAGGTGGGTGTCTGACCCGGTTCTCGCCCGCCCGAGGCCGATCGGGAAAGTATCACAACTGCGCGGGCAAGAGGTTGGGCACGATGACGCCGTGACTTGCGATGTCAACCCAAATATCCTGTGGCGCAACTCTAGTCAAGTGCTGCCGAGAGATCCATTTCTTCGTACTTAGTGGGAGTTCCTCTGTGGCTATTCGATAGGCGTTCTACACCCCGTTGTCCCGGAGGGACTCCTTGAACTCCTTGAACTCCTTGGCCATCAGGGTCCTCCGGTAGGCCGCTGTCGCGGCGAAGTCGTAGTGGCGCTTGCCGTGGACCCACAGGTTGTCGTAGGTGATCTGGTCCCTCTGGTCACGGCCCTCGTTGAGGGGCTCCAGGCTGCGCGGAATCTCGGTAAGAGTGATCCGGTGTGCCTTGCGACCCTTCCGAATAATCGGGACACCGCGCCAGTCCAGCAGCTTATTGACGACAACGCGCACAGTCTCGTCACGACAGACCCGACAGCGAGGTTCCCGGCGCTCGTAGTCGGCCCTCACGGGTCAGCCGCCCTCGTCATCGTGCTCATCAGAAACCGGCTTTAGCCCAGCGGCTTCACGCAAAATGTTCAGCGCACGCAAAGGATCGTCAATGGGCAGCACGAAATACTGCAGGCCCTCGGCGTGATCGGAAGTCACAGCCCTAACGATAACGCTCCGGACCGACGCGGCCAGCGAGCAAGGACCAACTCCTGATAGGTACTGAATCACCCGCCGTCAGCGAGCGTGCTCAGCAGCTTGGCCATCGCCTGGTCTCGCTGTCACGAGAGTGTCACAACTCATGCCCGACACCCCCGAACGTGGGAGAACGCTCACGAACGAAATATGCTGCGGCACAAAGAGAAACGACCACTCACGAACACCGGCGAACAGATATTGGCGGACTTAAAATCCGCCCAGTCTGGGTTCGAGTCCCAGTGGGGGCACTACCACTTTTTCCAGCTCAGACTATGTAGAGACTTAATCTCACAACGTAGCTGACTATCGTCCAAAACGAATCTCAACTGCACTCCAACAGCAGTACAAAGAGCGGTACAAAATCCAGCAAACCTACGTGCGATTCAGAGAATCGATTACACCGCAAGTCAATTCATCGCTTAATGAATAAGCCCGTAAAATAGACCGCTAGCAGGTAAAATGGAGCTATGTCCATTGATCCACCAGGAATGACCGCCGCTGACACCCGCGCTTGGTTTGAAAAGGCGATCTTTCAGGCCGTCGCTTTCGGGCGCTACCCGCCTAGCTGTGTTTTCGATCAGGCCACCAAAGCGGCGCTGACAACTATCGCTGAGAGTTGGCCGCGCACAACCCAAGCCGACGAGTTAGCCGCGAGAACCGCGCTAGAGGCTTCTTTACAGAGGTTGGAAGACCTGCGGTCCATCGAACCGAATTGATGTAGTCGTCGCCTAGATGAAATGGACCACTACCGCTAAATAGCGTTGCCGGCGCGCGGACCCGGGGGTCACTTGGATCGGTGTCGCCTATTGCGGCGGTCACGCTCCGGACTGGACCAGAGATGGATCCCCAACGCCGATGGTGATTCTCGGGTTCGCGGAGGGGTCGAGCCACCTCAGTACCGAGCGCATCTCGTCGCGGCCGATGGCCACACATCCCCACGTAGGACTGCCATCGGTCACGTGAAGGAAGATCCCGGAGACGCGTCCCGGGATGCGGTTCGGGTTCACCGCGATGTTGACGGCGTAGTCGTAGACGGGCCCGGAATCGTAGAGATTCTCCGTGATGGACGACGGGCGGCCGGGTCCGCGCACGTGAGTGTTGTATGTCGGTGACTTGGGATCCTCGTCCCACCAGTCTTGGTCCGTCGACTGGAAATACGGCATCTTGGTGCCGGGGTTGGACTGGCGACCGAAGGCCTGGTCAAACGTGAACGTTCCCGGCGGAGTTCGGTGAACACCGTCGGCCGGGGCGCCGACACCGAGCGCACCCACTTTGGCGGGTGTCGGTCCCAGAATCACCTTCCACTGCTGACCCACCCGCTGGTAGGCGGTGAGGATTCCCGATGTCGCATTCGCAGCGGGCACTCCGACGACGATCCACTGCGTGGGCTGGCCGGAAACGGAAGTGACAGGCTGTGCCGCCGCGGGCACGGCGAGTGGCACGCTCAAGAGGGCCAATCCAAGATGCGCCAGCACTTTTCGGAGTTTCACGGGCACCTCAAGACCGGGGCTCAACCGTCTCGTTCGAGACTCGGGTCATCGTAGCCGGAGGCTTCGGCAGAATCGCGTCAGCGAAATCTGTTCGGCACCAGAAAGACATGCGGTCGCTACAAACTACGCGCTCAAGCACGTTCTAACCGGCACCCCCGCCTGCTGTTCCCGTCCGGGTTTGGCGTTGTCTCCAGCGGGAGCGGACGACTCCGTCAGGCCGAAGCGCTCAGCGTCTTGGCGGCGATCTTCTCGGCCTTGCGGGCTCCGCGTTCCAGGCGGCGCTGCTTGGCCTCCTCGAACTTCTGCGAGGCCTCCTCGAGCTCCTCGACCAGCTTGCCGAGGTCGTCACGCATCCGGGCGGCCTCACCGGTGAAGTCCTCACGTTCGAAGATGCGCCACTTCCTTAGCACCGGCATCACGACGTCGTCGAGATGGATACGCGGGTCGTAGACGCCGCCCACGGCGATGATCACGGCCTTGCGCCGGAACTCCGGAACCGTGTAACCGGGCATCTTGAAGTTGCGCAGCACCCGGTGCACCGACGCCATCGCCTGGTTCGGTGCGATCTCGAGACCGGCCTCGGTGACGTCGCGGTAGAAGATCATGTGCAGGTTCTCGTCGGCCGAGACGCGGGCCAGCAGTTGGTCGGCGATCGTCTCGTTGCACGCCTTGCCGGTGTTGCGGTGCGACACGCGAGTGGCAAGCTCCTGGAACGAGACATAGACGACGGAGTCGAACAGGCTCGAGGCGAACAGGTCGCCCTGCTGGTTCTGGCCCGGGGAGAAGCCGCGGGTGACCTGCTCGAGGCGCAGCTGCTCGAGCTGGATGGGATCGACGGCTCGGGTCACGACCAGGTAGTCACGCAGCGCCACACTGTGCCGGTTCTCCTCGGCGGTCCACCGGTTGACCCACTGTCCCCAGGCACCGTCCATGCTGAAGTTCATGGCGATCTCGCGGTGGTACGACGGCAAGTTGTCCTCGGTCAGAAGGTTCTGAACCATCGCCACCTGGGCGAGCTCGGACAATCGGGACTGTTCAGGATTCCAGTCCTGGCCGCCCAGCGCGTAGTAGTTCTTGCCGTCCGACCACGGAATGTAGTCGTGCGGACGCCACTCCTTGAACATCGACAGGTGGCGGTTGAGAAGTCGCTCAGCCACTGGCTCGAGCTCGTGGAGTAGCTGCGCGTCGGTCAGGTTTTGTGCCATGACCCCTCCTAGTTACCTGTGTCTATCGGTTGCACTAAACATATCTGTGTAACCCGGTAACATCAAGTCGGCGCGCCGTCGCGGGGTTGCACTGCTCACCGGTCCGCCTAACGCCATGCAACGAACCGAATACAAACTGAGCTCGCCCAACCATCGTCAGACTAATCACGACTGTCACTTTGGTAACTTCGCGCGGCGCAGGTGGCGCAGGTATCGCGGCGTGACGCACTGCGCTACGCCACGGCGACGTATCGGCAACGCATAAATATGCTGTTTCGCAGGCGATCCAAGGTTTTCAGCTAAGTATTTGTGCTGGTCACAACAATCCACACTGCCGTTCTTAAAATCCGCACAGTGTCGGTTCGAGTCCGACTGGGGGCACCGGATAAGCGCAGGTGAACTTGGTTTCAACGTCCGAGCTGCTCAATCCGAGCCGGTCTCAGTGTCACAGATTGTCACAACCCGATGTATCACCACATCTGAGCATGCACGTCATGTTGGACTGGCGTACGGGGCGCCGTGGGCGGCGAACGCGCCGGCGCTGTCCGGGCCGCCCTCACCCCGGACCGGCCGGACCGGCCGAGGCCGTCGCTATTGACCGGGTACTTTGGCACCGATCTGGTTTGCGATCTTGACCGCCGAGTCCGAACTGCCGTCGCACGTGCTGACGTCGATCGCAACGTTGTTCTTCACGGTCAGCGCCCGCTCACACCGAGAGTTGGGCTGGTTCTCGTTCCGGATGATGACGGAGGTAGCGAGCATGCCGTCGTTGTTGGAGACTTCCCCCACTTCCACCGGCGAGCCACCCAGGTTGTATTCGCGGCAAGTCGGCCACCGTTTGGCGGATTCGGCGAAGAACGTGGCCGCTTCGCCGGCAGTGGGGAACAACACGACCGCCTGATCGGCAGAAAGCGGTGCGCCGTTGCCGCTGGGTGTTTTCAGTAGCTGGTCTCGCACGGCGGTGGATCCGCTGCCCGCATAGGCCTGGGCCTCGGCGGTGGCTGCGATTCCCACGCACGCGACCTTTTCCTTCGGCGCATCGGGCGGCACGGTGATGTCCTGAGCCAACGAGGTGGAGGTTGCCGCGACCGCCATTCCGGTCGCGCCCACTGCGGTGTCGATCTCGGCGGGGCTCAGCAGTAGACCATCGAGCGCGGCCTCCGCCACCGGCGGTGCCGATGTCGACGTGGTGGGTGCTGCGGGGGTCGACGTGGTGGGTGATTCGGGGGTGGAGGGGGTGGTCGATGTGGCGTCCTGGTTACCGCCGCCGCCGCATGCCGCGGTGAGAATGCAGGTGGCGGCTACGGTGAGTGCGGCTGTGAGCTCTCGCATGTGGCGATCTCCCATCCTGCCGTCGCTTCCAGGTGATCTCCCGCGCGGGCCTTCGCGCGTGAGGCTACCCCGACATAGGTTCCAGCAGTGCAGGAATGGCGGTCGCGAACCCATGCTCCTCCATGAAGCCGGGATGCCGTCACAGTCTTGAAATCCGCACAGTGTCGGTTCGAGTCCGACTGGGGGCACCACGCAGGTGCAGTTCAGCGCACCACTTGCAACGCGGATAACTGTTCAGCAGCTGGGCCGGGCCGAAGTGAGGCCGCAGCTTCGCAAGCGCCGACGTCCAGACGGTCCGCGACAGCGTCTAAATCGTCCGGATAGAGGTGCCCATACAGATCGACCGTCATGGTCGCCGATTCGTGACCCAGCAGATTCTGCACCACCACCTTGATGTTCGCGCCGGCGTCTCTGATGGCGAGGGACGCACGTGTGCCGAAGCCCGTGAGCGGTGATCGCTGGGAACTCTTTTGTAGTCGCCTTGCCCGTCTGCTCGATCTCCTGCTGACGTCTGGCCGCGGTCGCCGACTGCACCACTGCCATTCCTCGTCGAATGCCCAGCGGAATTCGCCGAGGGTAGCCGCCCTTGCGGCCGGGGATGCTAGGCGTCCGGGTCGCATCGACTTGGTCGGCGGCGATCCGGCGCGAAGGGCAGGGGGCAGGTTTTGGTTCACCGCTGGCGGTTTCGTTGTGCCTCACCCCGGTGTCGTTTGAAGGCGAGGTCGAGCTTTTCCTTGAGACGCCTGATCTGGCCCTCTTCGTCGTCCGAGTGCGCATAACTCCAGAACGCAGTCGCAGTTGTGAGTTCCTCCGAGGCCATGGCTACAAATTCTTTCACTGGCAACCGACACGCCCGTGTTGCCGAGCCCGCCCGCCGCCGCCCCCGGCTCGGCAGCTTCCCGTCTTACCGGCGCTATACCGGCGACCGGGGGCGCTACGGGCCGTACGGCCTTCGTACCGCGCCCGTTCTGCTGCCGTGCGCAAGTCGCACGCAAGTTTCAGGCCGCGGTGCAATACGAATTTGCTAGCAAGTCGTCTACCAGGGCTTATGTGAACGCGTGTTCGGCCCGCCGTCCGTCCGCAAAACCCGCCCAGTCTGGGTTCGAGTCCCAGTGGGGGCACTGATAATGCCTGGGACTCACGACCCCAATCCGGCGGCATCTACGACGACCCATGCCAGCTCGTCGTAGATGATGTCCGAATGAGCGCCGGATGGCGGCTTGCCATTGCGCACCACACGCTGGGCGTCGATGTTGACCAGTTTTTTGGAATTGAAGTCGTAATGCTGGCCCGGCGGCAAGAGTCCTAGCTCTTCCACGCCTTGCTGGTGGCCGTCGTGACCCATCCCGCCGAACCGGAACGCCGGGTTGACCAGTGCGGCCGCATCGTCGCCCTTCACCCCCGACGCCAATGGGTACATCACCCCGACCGCCGAGTCGAACTTCGAGTAGCACGCCGTGACCGGCCCGATGACCTTGGCCTGTTGGCCGTTCAACGCGCCGGAACGATTTTGGTCCATCGGCAGCGTGCCAGCGAAGGCGAAATGCGAGAACGCGCCCTGCAGAAGTGTTACCGCCTTCACCGAATTCGGGACGGCCAGTCCTTTGAGGCTGTAGGACACCACCCTGGCGCCGAAGCTGTGCCCGATGAGGCTGATGCTCGTATCCGCGTGTTGAGTGCGAAGCCTGCCGATCAGGGGACCGAGCCCTACTTCGCCAACAACGCCTGCGCGATTCTTCATCTGCCAGTAGGTCATTCCGCGCAATACCTCCTGAGCCCCGTGCCAAAGCCGTTGCAGCGCATCGCCGAACCCCGCCGCACCGCCGACCTCGCCGGTGTCGACGTGGAGTTCCTCCAGGGCGGCGGCGAACTCCTCGAACAACTTGTTGCGGGGATCAGCGAGCGCCGCCGACGGCGGCTTGGCATCACGCTCGCCGTCGCCGGCAGGACCCGCCGACGCCGCGATGGTCTGCACGAGTTCGCGCGCTCGGTGCAACGCGGCCTCCGAATCGGGCCGCTGCTCAATAAGCGTGAGCAGTTCAGCAACGCTGTCGGCGACGTCGGCGGGAAACGCCGCCCGAATCTGCTGTTGCAGCTCCGCGTCCGGCGGCGGCGGCGGATCGAACACCTGCGGTGGCCCGAATCCGGCGCCAGGTCCTGCCCCCGCGCCGAGATCGACCACCGCGCCGGGCGAAAAGTCCGGTATCGGTTCGTCACTCCACAGGATCGATGGCCAGAACACACCGAGGTAGGCGACGTTACGGCCCGGCGCGCCATGCGACGCCAGACACCGAATCCACCCGACCGAAGAACGCGTCGTACAGGCTGCGCGCCGTCGCCGGATCGTTGTTCCAGCCGTGACTGAAGATCAGCAGATCGGTGGGATTCGTCCGGTCGAGCGTGTCGTGCAGGGCACGTTCACCGTCAGGATCGACGTGACCGTCCTCGTCGAATCGGATCTCGATGACATCGGGAGCGGGCATGCTTTTCCCCTTTGTAGTTGGTCTGTCAAACGGACTGGAGCGCGCGCATGATGTCGAGCAGGCCGCCACCTTCGAACTGCCGCTCGCGGCCCAACGGCTGGGCCGACTCGACGAGGATCTGCTTTATGGGCTCGGGCCGGCCGACGAACTCTGGGCGCACCGACAGGAATGCCGCGACCGCCCCGGACACGTGGGGTGCGGCGAAGCTGGTGCCCGAAACATCCGAATACGTCGCGTGACGCGGGCCTGCAGTGTCACCCGCCGTGGTGGCCACCGTGATCCGCTCGCCGGGTGCGACGAGGTCGGGTTTCTGCCGTCCGTCGCCGGTCGGTCCCTTCGACGAGAAGTACGACACCCCATAGGTATAAGGCGAGGTACGGTGGGTCGCGCCGACGGTGATCGCGCGGTCTGCATTACCCGGATCGTTGATACTCAAAGTCAAGCCCCCGTCCCGACGGCCAGAAAAGGTGCCGAAGGTCGCGTATCCGGTGTTACCTGCGGCCACCACGACGACGACGCCCGAGCGGACGAGCCGGTCAACTGCCTGACACAGCGGACTCTGGCCGCACGCGAACCATGCCGGATCGTATTCGTAACCGAGACTGAGGTTCACCCCATGGATTCGAGGTGCCTGACCGTTGTCGTTGATTCGCATGACGTAGCGCAGTGCCGCCATCACCGTGATGACGTCCGACGAGTCGGCGTCGTTGGCCATGACCTTCAGGCTGACCAGACGGGCGTCTGGCGCCATCCCCGTCAGATTGGCGGGCGCTACGTTGCGGGCGGACCGCAGCGGGTTGGGATCCCCGGCGGCAGTCAGCTCTTGTGAGAGCACTACGAGGTCGTTCTCGGGATAGTCGTTGGGAAGACGGCCGGCGATGATGCTGGCCACTCCCGTGCCGTGACCGGTGGGGCCGTAGCTGTCCTGCAAGGCGGACTCGGTAGTCTCCGACCCTGGGTTCAGCGAAATGGTGAAGTCGCGATGCAGGTCGGCGACGGCCGCATCACGAAGCGTGTTGGCTCCGACGAAATGCGGATGGCTCGCATCGATCCCGGAATCAATGACAGCCCATGTGATTCCGTGCCCGCGCGCGGCGAAAGCCCGGGTTGCTGCGTCGGCCTTGATGGTCCGGACGGATTCGTCGATCTGCGTGCCCACCCGAAAATTCGGCCAGACCCGGTAGATCACCCGATTCGCGGCACCGGATCGGTCGATGTCTCTTCTGACCAACTGCTCGATCGTTCTCATCGGAAGGCTTGCGGACACGTATTCCTCGAACTGCTCAGGCATCGGATGGTTTGCATCCGCGAGGTTCAATTCCTCGAAGAGCTCCCGCAATTGGTGGTAGGCCCAGAACGCACCCCCGGGAAGGGCGACGTTCAATTCGATGATCACGGACATCGACTCGTCGTCGGCCGACGTGGGTTCAAGCCCTCGGGCCGTCGTCCGCTCCCGCGTCCGCGGGTCTGTCAGTGCCGGGCTGATCACGCTGGGCATGAACGGCGTTGGCTGCGGCCCGGGTGCGGCGGTTGGTTCGCTCGGGCCGTCGCTGCCGGGTGGGACGGCACGTGCATCTTCATTGTGCGCATCGTCGGCTTCACTAGCGCGTGCTGTGAGTTCCCAGCGCCGCCCTTTGACGCGCACGAGGTTGTCGTCGCCGAGATGACTCCGCGCAATGCTGACCCGGGAATGCCACGCCGGCGGCCCGTCGGGGGCCGGATCAGGGGCGACATCCTCGATGGTCGGTTCGAAGCCGTCGGTGGCCTCGATTCGAGCGATGACTTGACGGCGCGTGGCGCTACCGCCGAGTTCGGTAAGCGCGCCAAGGACCAGGTCTTCCAGCACGCGCAGAGGCGTCATTGCCATACGGGTGATTATCGTCGTCGACCGCGATTGCGTGCGCGAGTAGTCAAATACCTCTCTTGCACAGCCGGCGCGCCCCGAAAACGCTGGGCCACCTAAGCGTTGATCTCCCGCTCAGGGATTCGGCTTCAGGCGGTGTGTCTGATCAATCCGAGTTCGCGAGCACGGGCGACTGCATCGGCGCGATTGTGCACACCCAGCTTCTTGTAGGCACGCTCGGCGCGTTCTTTGGCCGCGGAGCGAGAGATCCCAAGCTTGTCGGCCACCAACGCGAAAGTCATCTTGGTCGGCAGGTAGCGCAGAACTTGCAACTCGACCCGGCTCACGGACGCGGCAACCGCGGCCTCGTCCGCCTTATGCTGAGCCGCCTCGATCACCGCGATTGACGCCGCCACGGCCTCGGTTTGCGCGGCGTACGCCTCGTCGATCACGCGGGCGGTGTCCTCCAGGGCTGCGACTTGCACATCGACGAGCTTCTCGGTCTCTTCTCCGATGAAGCCGTCGCTGAACACGACGCCACCGAGACCCGCGATCGAATCGAACAACGGCCTCGCCCAACGATGCTCCACCAGGATCAGGGCGACGCCCGAACCTGGGACGAGCGACTGCACCAGAGCCTGAGCCCGCACGCTCTGCAACACCTCGACGCCGCGGCCCTCGAACATGGCGAACACATCGAAGGGGTCGATTTCGGCTCCGGCGATTAGCAGATCGCCGAAGTCTTCGTTCGCTATCTCCACGCGCAGTAGTGATCCGTCATCGTCCATCGTCAGCACGAGCACGTCCAGCAAGCGAAGCACGCCATGTCCTTGTAGCTCGTCGATCTCCTCAAAGATGGTGCTGACGAAATCGACCCTTGGTTTGAAGCCGACCGCGATCAACTGCGTCGGCCCAATCCTGCTGACGTGTGTTCCGGCGTCCACGGTGTCCTCGTTTCTCTTTGGGGCGTGGTCAAGAGGCATGACGATCGTTTCCGGCACGCTCGACGCAATGGTCCACCAGGGGTTGGCCGAAGGATAAGGGCAAAAGGTCACCGGCGGAGGCGACGCCACGGCTCCTAGATCTGGGCATCGCACCTCGACATTGGGAGACCCGCCGTTATGAAGCAGGCTGATTCGCGCTGCCCTCGGGCTTGGCCCCTCCGTTGTATGCCTGCGTCTGTCGGACTGAGGGGACCGTGATCGGCGGTGCCAGTGTCGTCGCGGTCGCGGCGGTCTCACGAGCGAAGAACGCACCGATATCGCCGATCGCGCTCATCAGCTGCGCCGGGAACACCACCGTGGTGTTCTTGTCGACGCCCAACTCGACCAGGGTCTGCAGATTGCGCAGCTGCAGGGCAAGGGGGTGGGCCATCATGGTGTCGGATGCCTCACCGAGCGCCGCTGCTGCCAGCGATTCGCCCTCCGCCGCGATGATTTTCGCGCGCTTCTCCCGCTCGGCCTCGGCTTGGCGGGCCATCGCCCGCTTCATGCTGTCGGGCAGCTGGATGTCCTTGAGCTCGACCAGAGTCACCTCCACACCCCACTCCAGAGTGATCACATCCAGGATCTGCCGAATGTTGGCGTTGATCACCTCGGTGTCCGCCAACGTCTCGTCGAGGGTGTGCTGGCCGACGACATTGCGCAGCGTCGTTTGGGCGATCTGATCGATCGCGGCACCCACATTCTCGATGACCACCACCGACTTCACCGCATCCACGACCCGGAAATACGCGACAGCGGCAATGTCGACACTGACGTTGTCGCGGGTGATGATGCCCTGCGACTGGATCGGCATCGTGACGATGCGCATCGACACCTTCCTCAACCGGTCGATGACCGGGATGATGAACCTCAGGCCGGGCTCCCTGACATCCTTGACCCGCCCGAGCCGGAACAACACACCCTTCTCGTACTGGGTCACCACCCGAATCGACAGCGCAGCCAAGATCAGCGCCGCGACGATTACCGCAAAGACGACGGTGACGACGACGTTCATGTCCACTCCTAAACGAGAGTTCGCGGTCAATTGGGGTGAGGTGCTGTCCCGCATCACCACCGCAGGATCACGTTGCCGCTTTTCTACCGAACCGACGCGTCAACACCCGCGCCCTCTCGGCGACATGTCCTCACCTTGCGGCTGCGGGTATCACCCTCACAAGTGCCAAAGGTCCTTGCATGACGCTGTTTCGGGTCGGCGGCTGATGGCGATCAGCTGCCGACCGGCCCGCTGTAAGACGCCACCCCACGAACGCCTGCGAACCTTCACGCCTGTGCACAGCTTGCATCCGTCGCCGAAATTCTGTGCCGGACCACTAAGTCGCCAATTGGTGTCGAGGAACAATCATCACTGGTACTGGAGAGTGACGCAGGATCTTCGAGGCGGCGGAGCCAAGGAAGACGTGAGCCAACGGTCCGGCTGCTCCTGAACCCAGCAACAGCATGTCGCCGGCTTCCCAAGGGACAGCCTCCACTGCTTCACGCCAATCGTGGCCGCTGCCAACAACGACATCTACGTCGGGGACCGGGACATGGACGCGAACCGCGTTGAGCTGCTTGACGATATCCTCGAATGTTCGCTTCGACCATTGTTGTACTACGAGGTCTTCCGCAGTGGGCTCAATCGAGCCCTTGAACATCTGAACCGGCCGTACCGTGAACGACACGATCCGCAGCGGCGCTGACCAGATTCTGGAAAGCTCGGCGGCCGCCGGGATGAGGCCGTTGATATCTGCTTCGCCGCCGAACGCAGCGGTCAGCCGGCGTATGGGAATGGATTCCGACGGGTAGCCGCGGGGCGCGATCGCAACGGGAACCAACGCGGTATGGACAAGCCGCTCGGTGACACTACCCAGGGCAACTCTGCCCAGCAGGCCCGACGACGATGATCCGACAACGACGAGATTTGCGTCGTGAGCGCTGACGAGCTCCATCAAACCGGTTGGGATAGAGGTTGACTGGTGGACAACGGTCGAGACGTCGACGTCATCTGGCAGCTGTTTGGCCACTCTGTCGAGAGATTGCGACGCCTGCGACGTGACATAGCGCAGGTATTCAATCTCGACCGGGTCGTCTCTGGGCGGCCACGGCCGTTCCACGATTGCGGCGGCGATGATCTTGTCGCCCGTGTTGCGGGCTACCTGTGCCGCCAGGTTGAGTGGCGCACTGCCCTGCCGGCTCGAGCTGAATCCCGCAATGATCGTCATCGCCGGATTCCTCAGGCCAATGCCGGCGCGGCCACGACGTGCGTCACCGGTATGCCGTGCTCGGCGCGGGCACGGTCCACGACGTCGAAGCGATGCCACACGGAGTCTTCGGGCGGCAGCGTCGCGATGACAATCTGATCTGGATGGAACGAATCCACGGCGGCCGACAACGCCCGCAGCGGTCGGTAGTCACCGATCTCGCCGTTTGCATCGAGGTTCTCCGAATGAAGTGTGTTCAGCGTGTTGTCCAGCCGCTCTCGAGCGACCCTCAGAGTCGCTTCCCGGAGATCCAGGGGACCATGCGCGGCGGCGGTTCCGGTCTCGATCGGACTGGCTGGCACGACCACGAGGTACGTGGCAGCGCGGTCAGCGTCGATGCGACGCAGCTCATCGAGCAGCTCCTGAGACTCGACCTGCTGGTTGGCCAGCACCAAGACACGGTGAGGTCGTTCCGTCGGGGCGACGCCCTCCACTTCGGGACGCCGATTCTTGTACCACCTGTTCGCGAAGTACAACACGATGACGACCGCCCACGACAGCAGGCTCAGCGTCAACGCGTTCCGGTTGTCCCCACCCTGCACGTACATCTGCACCAGGATCGCCAGAATCGCGATGGCGGTGATGCCTGACAACCACGGGAACAGCCACATCTTCACCTTCAGCTCGGAGTCCGGTGTGCGGCGCCGCAGCATGATCTGCGAGATGGCGATCAGCAGGTAGACGAACAGGATGACGGCGCCGCTTGAGTTCAGCAGGAACGCGAAGATCGTTTTCGGCGAGACTGCGGCGGCGATGACGCACAGAAACCCAATGATCGAGGACGTGAGAATCGCCGCGGTCGGCACCCCTCGACGGGTCACGTTCACCAGCTGGGCCGGCGCCTCGCGGCGTGCGGCAAGGACGAACAGCATGCGTGACGCGGTGTACATCCCCGAATTGAGGCAACTGAGCACCGCTGTCAACACCACGGCGTTCATGATGTGGTCGGCGTATGGAATGCCCATCTCGGTGAACGCGGCGACAAATGGGGATGCGCTCACGTGTTCGTCGTTCCACGGAAGGATCGTCACCAGGAGGAATGCCGAGCCGACGAAGAAGATGGCGATCCGCAGGATCACCGAATTGGCGGCTTTCGCCACCGCCCGCTCCGGATCCGACGATTCCGCGGCGGCGATCGTCGCGATCTCGGCGCCGACCATGGAGAAGATCACTGTGACGACACCGACGGAAATCGCTGTGACACCGAGCGGAAAGAATCCCCCATGGGTCCAAAGGTTGGAGAAGTCCATCGATTTGTGCGGCCACAAACCGACGACGTAGAGCGAACCCAGCGCGATGAACGCAATGATCGCCGCGACCTTGATCCCGGCGAACCAGAACTCGAATTCGCCGAAGGACGAAACAGAGAACAGGTTGGTCGCAGTCATCAACACCATCAGAACCAACGCAGACAACCAGAGCGGGATGTCGATCCAGTATTGGATGATCTTTGCGCCCGCGATCGCCTCGAAGCCGACGACGATCACCCAGAAGTACCAGTACAACCAGCCGACCGAGAAGCCGGCCCAGTCGCCCAGCGCACTCCTTGCATAGTCGGCGAACGAACCGGTGGACGGATTGGCCACGGCCATCTCGGCCAGCATCCGCATGACCATGATGATCAGGATTCCGGCAAGGGCGTAGGTGATGAACGACCCTGGCCCGGTATCGGCGATGACGACGCCCGAGCCGACGAAGAGGCCCGCACCGATCACGCCTCCAATCGCGATCATCGTCAGCTGCCGCTGACTTAACGCCTTCTGCAAGGTTGGTGTAGCGCTCATTGCATTCCTCCGATACCGCGGGTGGCGAGTGATTGCTTCTAGTGGAGCGACGGGCTTCGGATCAATCTCGCCCCCGTACGTCAGCTGCTGTGGCGTCCAAGACGGTTTTCAGCGTGGCTTCCACACCTTGCTCCGCAAGCGCTTTGCGGTACTGATCGAAGGTGGCGACGAAGTCAGCGTGCTCGGCGGCACCGCTCGCCAGCAGCGGCTCGATCCTCAGTGCCTCGCGCGGATCGCCCGATATGAGCAGCCGACGGGCGGTCTCGTCGAGGCGCGGCTCGGTCACCTCGAAGGTCTTGCCGTCGTCATCCTTGCCCTGCAGTACGCAGCTCCAGGCGGCGATGATGAACGCCGGGATGCGGTGGTCCGCACCGCGTTCGAGCACCTGTTGCAGGGTGGTGGTCAAGAACACCGTCACCTTCGACGCACTGTCCGAAGCGATACGGGTGAGCTGATCGTGCATCGCCTCGTTGGAGAAGCGCTCGAGCACGGTGTTCTTGTAGTCCACCAGGTTCACATCGCGTGGCGCCTCGAGCAATGGCAGTACGACTTTGTCCAGAAAGCGGTCCAGCAGCACAGGTACCTGCGCGTCGCGCATGGCCTCGGCCACCTCGCGGTATCCGAGCAGCAAGGCGGGGTAGGTCAGGGTGAGGTGGCCTGCGTTGAGCACGCGGACCTTCACCTGCTCCCACAGCTTCACCTCGTCGCTGAACTGAACACCTACCTCTTGCAGTGCCGGGCGGCCGTCGGTGAAGCGGTCCTCGATGACCCACTGGCTGAAATCCTCCGCAACGAGCGGAATTTGGTCGGCCAGGCCGCTGGCCGCGTTGAGCCGTGCCGCGTCTTTCGCGGTCACCGATGGCGTGATGCGGTCGACAAGCGAGTTGGGGAACATCACGTTGGAATCGATCCATGCGCCGAGTTCTTGGTCCAGTGCGCCGGCGAAGCCGACGAAGGCGGCGCGCGCGACTTCGCCGTTGTGGCGCAGGTTGTCACACGACACGACTGTGAACGGTTTCGTCCCCGCCGAACGTCGCCGCGCCAACGCCTCGGTGACGAAGCCGAACACCGTGCGTGGATCACCCTCGCCGGACAGGTCGTGTGCAACGTCGGGATGGTCGGTGACGAAGACGCCCGACTCCGCGTCGACGTGATACCCGCCCTCTGTGATGGTCAGCGTCACGATGCGAAGGGCCGGGTCGGTCAACAACGCGAGCACCTCGGCCGGCTGCTCCGGCGCGAGCAGGTAGTCGAGCTGGGCGCCGATGACGCGCACACTCGTATCGCCCTTGGCGGGCGCGATGGTGAGCGAATACAGACAGTCCTGGGACCGGAACTGATCGGCCTTCTTGCGGCCCCGTTCGCCGCCGGCAAGGCCGATACCGACAATGCCCCAATCGCTTTGATCCGGCAGGGCGAGACATCGATCGACGTAGAACGCCTGATGCGCGCGGTGGAAGTTGCCCACGCCGAAGTGGGCGATACCGCGTTTGAGGTGGGTTCGGTCATAGGGCGGCGTGGCGACGTTGGATGGCAACCGCGAAAGCGTGCCCTCATTGAGTTCGATCATGGTCGACCTCCAAACAAACAGTGCTTACTTCTCGCGGAGCAACCGAAGGTCGGAAGGTTCGCGGAGCAGGTCTTCGAGAATCTTGTTGCCTTCGGTGTTGTAGGGCTGACGCATGTGTTCGTCCCACGCGGCGCGCGAACGGAACATCTCGAGCATCATCCAGGTGTCCGAATCATCCTGCGGCTGCAGGAAATGCATGAACACGCACCCCGGCTCGGTCAGGGTGTTCTTGCGCATCGACTGCAGCTGGGCCTCGGCCTCGGCGAGGCGGTCGAGGCGCGGCTTGATGGTGACCACCAGATACAGCGGTCCGTCCTGCTCGTCGCGGTCATCGTCCGACAATTGGCACCTCGATCGAGTTCTGCAGCGTGTCGATGAATGCGTTCGTGTTCTTGCTCTGGACGAACGCGGCGACGGCGTCGTACACCGCGTGCTGGAATTGCGTCGACATCAACTCGCCGTGGGTGATCGACAGCAGAATCTTGTCCTTCCACAACGACTCTGAAGCCTGTCGTTGATAAGCGGGCAGTGATGCCACGTCGACGTCGTTCCGAATCGGCACGGATCCCTTGAGTTTGTTGAACTCCAGCGATGTCTTCGGATCCGCGATGGTCGCCATGAACTTCATGGCGTTCACGCCGTCCTTGGCGTCCTTCGACACCACGAAGGTGTCGACGATCGCCAGGTATGCGCCCGTGGTCCCGGGATACGGCACGTACCCGAAGTCCTTGCCTTCGACCGATCGGTTCGCGACGAGTTCGCCGTAGACCGAGTCATTCATCGACAGGAATGCACACTGACCGGTGGCCAGCTTCTTCGCCGCCTGATCCCACGTCAGGCCGCCTGCGTTCGGGTCGGCGAGAGTTACGATCTTGGCGAACTGCGAAAGCGCTTGCCTGAGTTGAGATCCCCTCCAGTCGAACGAATCGTCCCGGATCCTCGACCATCCATCGGTGCCGACCACCCCGAGCAGTGTGTTCTCGAACAACTCGGTGGCGGTGAACCTGTCCTTCCCGCCGAGGCACAACGCGGTCTTGCCGCTTGCCGCGACCTTCGCCAGGTCTGCCTCGAAAGCCTCGGTCGTGTAGCCGGGTCCCGGTGCCGCCACGCCGGCGTCGCGCAGCATCCGCTGGTTGAACCACAACACGTTTCCGCGATGGGACCCGGTCGGCACGCCCCAGGCTTTGACCCGATAGGTCGCAGCGTCGAGCAATGCCTGCGGCATGGTGCGATCCAAACCCGAGCTCTCGTAGACGTCGGACACGTCGACGATCCGGTCGGCGTTGACCCAGGCGCGCAACGAACTGCCGAGGAACGTCTGCCAGACATCGGGCGGGTCACCCGCCTGCAGTCGCGCTGCGAGCGCAACCTGGACGTTGCTGCCGCCGCCGCCCGCGATGGCACCGTCGACCACCTCGACGTCGGGGTTTCCGGCCTTGAACGCGTTGATTAGCACCTCGAACGCCGGGTGCTCGGAGGGCGACACCCACCACGACACGACTTCGAGCCGGTCGGTCGCGTCGGAGAAGTTGCCCTTCTGCCCGCCGCCGCCGCACGCCGCGAGCACAACAACTAATAAGGCGATCCAGTAGCGCTTCATGCTGCTTGCTCCTTAACCGCGTGGGGCGCCGCTCTCAGGTCGTAGACGGCGAAACTGGCGACGGCGGCGAAGCAGACGGCGGGAACGATGAACGAGATCGCCGGGCTCGTCTGGTCGAGCAGATAGCCTTGAATCAGAGGCATGATCGCGCCGCCGACGATGGCCATCACGAGTCCGGCGGCGCCGAATTTTGTAGCGGGGCCGAGGCCTTGGAGAGCGACGCCGTAAATCGTCGGGAACATCAGGGACAGGCAGAAGGACAACGCGACGACGGCTGCCACACCCGCCACGTTCGGCGAGAACATTGCGAAAACACACAGCGCCACCGCCAGCACAGCGAGGACTGCGAGGACCTTCGTCGCGCGGATCTTCCCGATGAGCCACGTCATGAAGAACCGTGAGATGAGGAACACGATCAGGCTCACCTGCAGGAGGTAGCCTCCCAGCTGGAGCGATCCGTTCAGCGCCTGCTGCGAGTACTGGATGAGGAACGTCCACGTGCACACCTGCGCGGCGACGTTGAAGAACTGCGCAATCACCCCGAACACGTAACGTTTGTTCCTCATCAGAATCTTCAGCGGCGACTGGCCCTCCATGTCAGCGTCGGGAAACTCCTCGACGATCGGCGGGGACTTCTTGATCGCGATCACCAGCCCGATCGCGATGAGGACAAAGCCCAGGCCGAGATACGGACCCATCACCGCGCCCAACTGGCCGGCGCGAACAGCCGTCTCCTGGGCCGGAGTCACGTTGGCCATGTTCACCGGCTCGTCCAACTTCGGCAGGATCAGTGTGGCGGCAAGTAGCACACCGATATTCGTGCCGACGGGGTTGAACGCCTGGGCGAAGTTGAGTCTTCGTGTCGCGGTTTCCTCCGGCCCCAGCGAAAGCACATACGGGTTGGCCGAGGTCTCGAGGATCGAGCATCCCGCGGCGATCGCGAACAGGGCGACCAGGAACGCCTCGTAGGTCATGATCTTGCTCGCCGGGTAGAAAGCGATCGCGCCTGCCGCAGCGAGAAGCACACCGGTCAGTAGGCCCGCCTTGTAGCCGAACCGCTGATTGATGAGCGCTGCGGGGATCGCCAGCAGGAAGTACGCGCCGAAATACGCCAACTGCACCAGCGAGGCCTGGAACGTGTTCATCTCGAAGATGCGCTTGAAGCCGGCCACCATCGGTGTGGTCAGGTCCGCGGCGACGCCCCAGGCGGTGAAGCAGCAGATGAGGACGGCGAACAGCAGCCCCATCCCAGGGAAGATCAACCCCCCTTTTGCCGGGGCGGCGTCCGGTGCGTCGGCGGGCTGATCGGCGTGCTCAGTCGTCGTCATGGTCGATACCTCTCTCCGCAGCCCCGCGGCGCAAAGACTGTGATCTGGGTCACGCTACCCAGAAGTCATGACCGGCGGAACAGAATTCGCATGTGGTTTGACATGGGTTTTAGCCCGTTTCGACCCGTTTGGCGTCGGTTCGAGTCCGACTTGGAGCACCGAGAACAGAGCAGCGGCGTGACTATTCCTCGACGCGCTCGGGCAGCCCTTTGCACAGTTCGTGCCACTCAACGTCCGGGGCGACCCACTCCGGCCACCGCGAGCGGCTCATGTTGACGGTGAGTTTGGCGCAGAGGTCCTTCTCGGTGGCCTCAGTCGGCCACTTCGCGACAGTGCCGTCAGCTGCGGCCACCGTGAACGTCTTGCCGTCGGGGCTGAACGCCACCTTGATTATCCGAGCCGCCAGGCCGTTGATGGGCGTGCCGATCATTTGGCCGTTCGACGCATCCCAGAGCCGCACCGACTGGTCGTCACTTCCTGATGCGACGTGCTTGCCGGAAGGGTCTATCGCCACGCTGCCCACCGTTTGGTGATGACCTGGGAAGTATTGCAGCTGTTGGCCGCTGGCGGTGTCGAACAAGTGGCTCATCGTATCGAGGCCGCCGGCGACCAGTCGCGTGCCGTCGTCGTTGAATGCGATGCTGGTCACTTCGCCGAGGTTTCCTTTGAACTCGCGGACGAATTCACCGGTGTCGGCCTTCCACAGTCTGACCAGATTGTCGTCGCTGCCTGAAGCGACCAGCGAACCGTCAGGGCTGAAGGCCACCGCCTGGACTTGGAAACCGTTCGGAATCCTGATGGTAGGGGCCACTTCCCGGCCGGTCGCAACTTTCCACACGCGAACAGTGCCATCAGTTCCGCCGGAGACCACGCGGTCCCCACGCTCGTTGACAGCGACGCTGAGCACCTTGCCGGTGTGGCCGTTCATCGGGACGCCGACGGGGCTTCCACCGGAATCCCACGCCCTGACAGCTCCGTCGGCGCCTCCGGAAACGACCCGTGTCCCGTCGTCGCTGAGGGCCAGGGCGGTCACCGGGCTGCCGGTCTGAATCGGGCTGCCGACCATCTGGCCGTCAGAGCCGTCCCGCATCGACACCCATGGGCCTGTTGCGGAGGCAATGACTGACTGATCTTGGCTGAACGCCACGCTCTGCGCCGGACCACCGAGGCCTAACACGTTCGGCCGCCATATCCGGATTGTGTTGTCGCTGCTGCCGGACACGATCTGATCGCCCTTGTAATCGACCGCCACTGACATGATGGCGTTCGTCTGCCCCTGCAAGGGTGGACCGATCGGCCGTCCGGTGTCCCCGTCCCACTGCCGGACGATGCCATCGGTACTTCCCGCGACGATGTGATGCGTGTCGGCGACGTAGGTGACGCCGGATATGGTCGCCCGGTGACCGGTGATCACCGGGAGGATCGGCGCGCCGTCGGCGGTCTGCCACTGTCGAATGGTTGTGTCCTGGCTGCCGGAAACGATGCGCTGGCCGTCTCGGCTGTACGCGACGCTCCAGACGTTCGCGTCGTGCCCCGTCATCGTAGGACCAAGCGGCGCACCGGAATCGGCCGACCACTGGCGCACAGTGCCGTCCGAACCGCCCGAGACGATCCGGCTTCCGTCGGGGTTGTATGCGACCGTCCAGATCACGCCGGATTTGGCGTCGATCGGTGTACCGATCTGCTTTCCGTCTTGGGCGCCCCACTGCCTGATCGTCCCGTCCTGGCCCGCGGAGACGATGCGTGTCCCGGCGTTGTTATAGGCCACCGAGTACACCTGGTCGGTGTGGCCGGTCATGGGCGCACCGGTTGGCTGCCCGGTAGCGGTGTCCCATCGCTGCAATGTGCGATCCGAGCTACCAGAGACCAGCGTGTGTCCGTCCGGGCTGAAAGCCACATTCCACGCGTTGTCGGGATGGTCCCGCTCTGGCGTTCCGACCAGCTTGCCGGTAGCGGCTTCCCAGATGCGTACCCTCCCGGTCTTGATGTCTGGGAAGTACGTGAAGCTGGCGGAGGCGACGTACTTGCCATCGCGGCTCACCGCTGTGCCATGGAGGAACTGGGGCGCATCGATGATCTTGCTGGTGCTGACCAGTTGCGTCGCTGCCGCGTACAGCGCGTTGTAATCGGGTGTTTCGGTGAGGGTACGCGAGGCAAGAATCTGCTGCAGCGCACGTTCGTCGCCATCAGATCTCCTGCCGGTCAACATGTTTCCCGCCTCTGCGATGAGTTGGGTGCCGAGTGCATTCATGTACTGGCCGCGTGCGATGTTTCGCTGGTGATGGGCGTCGACGGTGGAGATCACCGCGACGACTGCACACGTGGAGGCGACGATGGCGAGCACGGAGACGACGGCGAGCCACTTTCGCAGTGAGGCGATTCGTGCGGAACGGGACGCGGCCAGGAAGCCGCGCATAGGGGCCAGGCGTCCGCCGTATTGGGGGGATCGCTCCAGCGGCTCGGCGAGCCTGAGCTTCTCCCGCGAGAGGAGATGGCCCGCATCGCGCTCACCGTCACGCCAGTCGCGGTACGACTGCTCAATCGCCCTGAGGTTCTTGAGGTTCGACGACTCTTTTCCTGTCCAGCTGGCCAAGTCTTGCCAGGCGCTCAGGAGTCGGTTGGTCGCCAAACCGACGATCGTGTTGCCGTCGTCGTCGGTGGCTTTGAACAGGAGCCGCCTTTCGACGAGCCGGTTCACCGCTGGTTGAGAGCGCTGCGGAAGTTCGGTCCAGCGCGCACGGGCACCGGTGGGGCGGCCGTTGTCGTCGACGGTGACCAGCCATGGGATGAATGCGTCGTTGAGCGCGGCCAATTCGATGTCGCGATTTCCGGCGCCTGTAGCGATTGCTCCGTCGACCTCACGCTGCAGAAGCTGGTCGATGCGGGACTCACTGCCGTTGTATTCGTCAAGAGTGACGCGCCGGTCGTTGGCGTGGTCAACCACCAGGTCGCGCAGGCAGAGCGATAACAGCGGCAACATCGCCGGACCGTCGGAGTAGTCGTCCAACAGGCGCTGGGTCAGCGTCGCTTCGATGACAAAGGGATTGACCGATTCCTTCGACCGCTCCATCGGGCCCTTGATGATCGCTTCAAATCGGTTGTCCTGTATAGGTGCAAGGTCGACAATGACCGGATCGCGATCGGCCAGCAGCGCCTTGGGTTTCAGCAGCAGGCTGTAGTTGTGGGCATGCACCGCCGAGACGACGATGAGCGTCGCAGACGCGGCGGGATCGGACCCGATCAGCTGGAGGAGCTCCCGGAACACGAGCTCCTCCAGGCCGGCCTCGGGAGTGCACAATAATTCGGCGTTGTCGAGCGGCAGCACGACGGTGGGCATCTGGTCGTCCCGGTCGTCGTCGGGCAGCGTGTCTGCGGCAGCACGCTGGCATTCGGTGAGAACGACCGGGAGCTTGTCGTGCTGGCGCTGGCAGATCTCTTTGATATCGCCCAGGTCCATCCCGGTGAGGCCCAGTTTCTGACGGAGCCCGAAGATCGCTTGCGCTAAACCGAATTCGCCGGTCAGTACTTCGTGGCCGCATTTCACGACATCGAGCGCCACGTAGTGAAGATCGTTGATCCGGAGGCGTGGCAGCAGTCCCGCGCGCAGAAACGACGTCAGTCCGGCGCCGGTGGGGCCCCGCAAGACGAAGTAGCCGCCGCCCGCGTCTCGCATGTCTTGGACGCGCTGCAAACTGTCGATGATGGCGGCGTCGCGGCCGAAGAACACGCCTGCGTCGCCTTCGTCGTAGTGCTCGCGTCCCCGATACGGCAGACGGTTCTCGTCGGCCTTCGGCGGCCACGGGAACGACAGCGCCTCAAATCCGGATCCCCGAATGCCGTCTTTCAGCCTGCGCAGACCGTCGAGGGCGAAGGACACCGGCGGCCCGTTGTCGCCGACATCGATCTCTTCCTTGGGGCCATCTCCGAACAGGTCGCATCGTTGCCAGTCCGCGGTGATACTGCGCTCGTCGTACGGCTCCAACCGGGCGCAGAGAATGCGTCGGCTCAGATACGTCGCCAGGCGGAACTCGGCACGACACTCGGCGGACTTTTCCCAAGTCGGCGATAGAAGGCAGATGATCGTCTCGGCTCGATAGCCTGCCCGCCGCAGTTCATCGACCCATTCGTTGCCAATCTCTATTCCGCCGTCGCGCTCGACGTCGAGAAATATTTCGTTCGCCAGCGGCGGCTCTTGTTGGATCAGCCACTGTCGAAGTGCGCGCGCCTCGCGATAATCCTTGCCCGCATGGCTAATGAAGAATCGCGACATCTGCCCTCCCACGCGTCGCTGAGTACGCAGACGATGAGTGTACGGCTCGTTTATGCAGGTCGGGGCCGAATTTGCACCGTTTGCGCTCTTCGGAACCGGAATGCAATGTCTCTTGCGCGTCAAAGGTTGACCGGCCGCATTCGCACTGTGCCGTCGGCGCTTGCCGTCAGCAGATTCTGCCTTCGGGGCTGAATTCGAGAGTGGAATGGCGACGGTATGACCGGTGTGCATGTAGGTCGAACCAGTATCCCCTTGCAATAGAATTACGAACTGTGCCGGTGCTCGGCGAGCGGCCGCGCACGGTCGATAACCTGGCTGGAGTATCGCGTTGTCCTCTGACTCGCACGTCGACATTCTGCGGCAAGGGGCTGCCGCGTGGAACGAATGGCGGGCGGACAATCCGCGCACGCGGCCCGTCCTCCGCGGAGCGGAACTCGACGATGCAGATCTTCGCGGCTACGACCTTGCGTTCCTCAACGGCATCGGCAATGGCGTCGACTTCACAGACGCACAACTGTCACGCGCGAACCTGAGCGGTTGTAAGGCTACGTGCGCCGACTTCTCGGGCGCCGACCTGCGTGGTGCGGACCTGTCGCGTGCGTCGCTCAGCGGTACGGACCTGTGCGGGGCGGACTTGTCGGATGCCGATCTTTGCAGGACAACCCTCGGCGATTTCATTGGTGCCCGCTTCGTCTTCGCGAAGATGCAAGGCGTCAGCGCCACTTCGGTCGAAGGCACGAGCGCGGATCTGTCCAGTGCAGATCTGACCGGGGCGAGTTTCACGCACGTGGATCTCCAACGCGTTCGCCTCGACGATGCACTGATCGAGGGCGCCACGTTCCGCGAGTGTCGCGTGTTCGGCACGGCCGCTTGGGGTCTGCGTGGCACGCCTGCGCTGCAGGAAAGGCTGTACGTCACGCCGATCGACGCAGATATTCGGCCGCCGACAGCCACGGATATGCGCTACCGCGAAGAGCAATACGACTCGGCACTGACCGTTGACGTGATCGAGTTGGCGCCACTCATCTACGCTGTGATCAACCACGACCGGTTCGCCGACGTCATCAATACCTTTACGTCGAAGGTCGTGCTAATCCTTGGTCGTTTCACTGAACCGCGCATGGCCGTGCTCCAGGCTGTTCGCGAGCGTCTCGCCCAGCTGAAGTACATGCCGGTTGTGTTCGATTTCGCCGCGCCGTGGCGTCGCGACCTGACCGAAACCATCTCGACGCTCGCGCACATGTCGCGGTTCGTCGTGGCCGACCTGACTGATGCGAAGAGCATCCCGCAGGAACTCGGCCGCATAGTCCCGTTCCTGCCATCGGTTCCGGTGGTTCCGCTGCTGGGTGATGCTGACGAGGAGCCGTACAGCATGTTCGAGCATTTCACGCGCTACCCATGGGTGCAGCCGCTCGTAAGGTACAGGGCCGCCGGTGAACTCGTCGGGAAGCTGGAAGCCGATGTGGTCCGTCTGGCCGAGGCGTACTGCAAGGGTGCTGCGCCGTCGTGAGTGGCCAAGGTGACGGGACGAAGTCATCCGGACCTAGCTCGGAACTCGAACACGTCACAGCGAAATGATGGTCTGAGTGTCTGTGGTGTGCGAATGGCGGTTTCTCGCTGCGACATATGCAACCATGGCTTTGCCATGCAGTTCGGTTTGAGTCCGCATCGCAGGGATACCGTTGGCTCCCCGAAGAGGGAATTATGTCGTCCGATACCACGCCAGCAGTAGCGACGCCAAAACTGCTGTCCCGCAAGTCTGTTGCCTACGACGCATTCCTGTCCTACAGCCGCCACAACTCCGAGGTTGCCGTCGGCTTGCGGAAGGGATTGCACCGAGTCGGGCGGCGAACGGGTCAATGCGCGCAGCACTTCGACTAGTGATGCCATCTCGACCACGCCGCCTGCTTGGTGGTGCCCGCAACACCCGCGACATCACCCCACGACTGCGATTCGGCCAGGGTCCGGGCTGACAGGCCCAAACACTCGCCGAGGTACTGGCTGAGCCCGAGCAGCGCTTGGAAGGCCGCCGGGTCGCTACTTTCGGTGAGCGCGCTCAGTAGTGCGCGCACTTCGGCCTCGATATCGCTCGGGTTTCGATTCATGCCAACCGGACCTCGCTGATGTCATCCGGGTCATCGAAGCCCCGCGTCCACGATGTCTCGGGCCAGTGCCACGTGGCGACCCCTGCCGCGGGCCGATATTCGGCCGTGTACAGCGTGCCGAAGCCGACCTCGAACTGATCGTTGCGTATCGGGGGCGCCAACATTGCCGCGACCAATTGCCTGCTTGATGTTGCGTGGGTTAGCAATTCGTCCAATCGGGACAGTCGCCCGACACTGTTGAATCGAGCGGCGTGCGAGGGGTGCTCGACCTGATCGAGCCGGTGGTTGGTCGTCGCGTGCCGCTCACTCACCTCGGCAGGTTCTCCCGGTGCGACGAAAACGGTCGCGTGATTGCCCCCGCTGTCGACCAGGGCGACGTTGTAGGACTGCGATACGGGGATCCGCCGAAGGGCGCTGACCGCCTGCTCGACGGTGGCGCAGGTTTCCAGGACGTAGCGCAACACAATGGGGATACCGAAGCCGTCGCCGACATCGGGGCGGCCGCCGAACGTCAGCGAAACCGCCAGCCCGTCCTCGTTCATTCCGTCCAGCAGTCCCCAGAGCATGTCACTGGTGCCGAGCACCCGGCGGCCCCCGGAGTAGTCAGTGGACGCAATCACGGCTTCGAAGAGCGCCTGGTCGTAGTCGTAGTTGCGCACCAGTGTTGGCTGCTCGCCCGGCAGCACTGCTTGGGAGCAGCCGACGGCGAACGCGGGAAGGCGCCACATCGACAGCATCCGTGCGGCGACGGAGTCGTCACCGCTGAGGCGGCACAGGCGCTCCCAGGTCGGGACCAACTCGGGGAGGTACCGGGTCAGCGCATCGCGACATTCCCTCAGCGATGGCCGAGCGGCCAGCCCGTCCCGGCTGTACCAGCGGCGGTACGCCGGCCAGGTCGCGTCGTACAACGCCCGCCAGCGGGGTCCGGGTTGGGATTCCCGGTAGGCGTGCACTGTCATGCTGCGGCCGCCGTCGACGCCGCAGGCTGAGTTGACGACCGGCGAGTCCGCGGCCCAGCGCAACCCGTAGGTGACCCACTCCCGCCAGTGGCTGTCGGGTGCGGGGAGTGGCAGGGGGGCGGCGGTCGCGAGCGCGGCATTCATGCGTCAAGGTTTACTTGACGCCGTTTGAGCCGTCAAGTTTTCCTTGATGGAAGGGAAGGGGTTCCGTGCGACTCAGGTACTGCGGTCGCGCTCCTTCTGCTCGCGCGCCAGGAGGCGCTTCTTCATTTCCTTGCGCACTTTCCGGGGGCCATAAGTTGCGAAGAAGTACTCCTGCTCGCGTTCGCTCATGCCCTCCAAGCCGCCGAATTCACTACCTCCACCCATTAACGAGACATAGTTGCAATCCGCCGCCGGGCGCGAAATCGCTTGATCCCAAGAGTCTTTCGTAGTCTCCGGTTGGCTCGATTCCTTTCCGCCGCGAAGCGCCGCCCGACTGCGCACCCATTCGAACGCTTTCCAGATGAAGAAGCACACAACGAACACCGCGAGGAAGATCACGGCCCCCCAGAAGAAGGCGGAGGGTTCGTAATATTCGGGATCGTAGTACGCCGCCAAGTAGGTCTTCATCGCTGGACCTCCGCAATAAGAGCCCCAGTATACGCAGCTCAGAGGTCATTTTGGGCTTTCGGTTTGCCCAGGCGACCTCATCGGAGGCGCGGTCGGCGCAGGACGTAAAAAACGCTCATTGGCCTCTGCTCTAGGGCCGAATGGCCCTTGATGAATTCACACTCAACCGCCGATGGTGGTAACTGAACGACACAACATTCGCCATTGAAACGTTCTCGTGGAGACAACGCGCGGGTCGATAAGAGAAACAGGTTGACCATGCGCGATCACCATTACGACGGAGGCCTCGGCCTAGCGCGACCGCCTGCCGGTGCGCAAAGGTTAGAGCGCGACGAGGCGATGCGATTGTTGGCCAGCGTGGATTACGGGCGGGTGGTGTTCACGCTGAACGCGCTGCCAGCGATCCGCCCGGTGAACCATCTGGTTGACGGCGACCAGATCATCATTCGCACCCGGCTCAACACGGCGATCTCCACTGTCGTGCGAACCGCCGACCCTGGACCGGTAGTCGCGTACGAAGCGGACGCTTTCGATTCCGAGCGGCGGGTCGGCTGGAGCGTGGTGGCTACCGGCCGTGCGCGCACCGTCGACGATCCGGACGACTGCTCGCGTTACGAACAGCTGCTGCATTCATGGGTCAATCATGCCGAAACAGTGCTCGCTATCTCCCCTGACGTTCTCACCGCCTTCCGTATCGTCGCCACCTAGTCGAAGACCAATCGGGCATGCCGGTATTTGCGACAAGGGCACACAGGCACGCGCGCGCGGGTCGAACGCCTCTACTGAGCGTCAGTCAGCTGGGGGAGCGTAGGACGCTATCGCCCAGACCTGGACATGTGGCCAAGTCGGGCGCCTCCAAGGAGGGGCAGTACTGACGTGAACATCTTCGGGCAAGCGCTTGTCGGTGGTGAGCGAAGTCCCCGCGGGCGGGGTGATCGCTGGCCGGCGGGAGTGCCGGTGAGCCGCCGCGACTTCTCGGTGTCGCTTCGGTCGGTTGGCGGCCTGTTGGTGATGTCGGCCGACGCGGTCAAGTTCGTCTTTCGACGACCCTTTCAATTTCGAGAGTTCATCGAGCAGTCCTGGTTTGTCGCGCGCGTCTCGATCGCGCCCACTCTGCTGGTCGCCATCCCCTTTACGGTTCTGGTGAGCTTCACGCTCAACATCCTGCTGCGTGAACTCGGGGCGGCCGACCTGAGCGGTGCAGGAGCAGCCTTCGGTGCGGTCACGCAGGTCGGTCCGCTGGTGACAGTGCTGATCGTGGCAGGAGCCGGTGCCACCTCGATGTGCGCAGACCTTGGCTCGCGCACGATCCGCGACGAGATCGCGGCGATGGAAGTCCTCGGCATCAATCCCGTTCAGCGTCTGGTGGCGCCCCGCATGTTGGCGTCTGGCTTGGTGGCGTGCCTGCTGAACAGCCTCGTCTGCACCATCGGCATCGTGGGCGGCTACGTCTTCTCGGTCTTCGTCCAGGACGTCAGTCCCGGTGCGTTCGCCGCGGGTGTCACCGTGTTGACCGGAATACCCGAGCTGATCATCTCGGGAGTCAAGGCGACGTTGTTCGGCGTGATAGCCGGCCTGGTCGCGTGTTACCGCGGGTTGACGATCTCCGGCGGCGGAGCCCAGGCCGTGGGTAACGCCGTCAACGAGACGGTGGTCTTCGCATTCATGTCGCTCTTCGTCGTGAACGTTGTCGTCACGGCGATCGGCATCCAGATGACGCACTAGCGGGGGACTGCCATGACGCTGCGAGCTGCCAATCCACGGCTCATCCGTGAACTCGAACGACCGGTATCCGTCCTGGGCCGAATCGGCGATCAGGCGGCCTTTTACGTCGAGGCCATAGCGGGAGTGCCGTACGCGTTGCGCGCCTACCGACGCGACGTCGTTCGCCTCATCGCCGAGATCAGCATGGGCGCAGGAACTTTGGCAATGATGGGTGGAACGCTCGTTATCGTCGGCTTCTTGACGCTGGCGACCGGAGGAACACTCGCGGTCCAGGGCTACAGCTCCCTCGGTGACATCGGCATCGAGGCCCTCACCGGCTTCCTGGCCGCATTCATCAACGTGCGTATCTCCGCTCCGGTCGTCGCGGGGATCGGTCTTGCTGCCACCTTCGGCGCCGGCGTGACCGCACAGCTAGGTGCCATGCGGATCAACCAGGAGATCGATGCGCTGGAAGCCATGGCGATCCGCCCGATTTCATTCCTGGTTAGCACGAGGCTGGTCGCCGGGATGGTCGCGATCGTGCCGTTGTACTCCATTGCCGTGATTCTGTCTTTCGTCGCAAGCCAATTCACGACCGTGATGCTGCTGGGCCAGTCGGCGGGGCTCTACGAACACTACTTCACGACGTTCCTGAACCCCATCGACCTGTTGTGGTCGTTCCTCCAAGCCGTCATCATGGCACTCGCAATCCTGTTGATACATACCTATTTCGGCTACCACGCGTCGGGCGGACCAGCAGGTGTCGGCGTGGCGACAGGTGATGCGGTGCGCACATCGCTGATCGTTGTCGTATCGGTGACGCTGCTCGTGTCGCTGGCGATCTACGGCTCGAGCGGCAACTTCAATCTTTCGGGTTAGCCGCGCGGAACAGTTCCGACGAGACCCGACTGGATGAGCGCGGCATCGATGAAATCCTGTACTGGACGCGACCGGAAGAACCCGGTATGGCCGCCCTGGTACCACTGGATCTCGGGTTTGCCCCAGTGCTCCCAGAGTCGCAGCACCTGTTCGCGTGGGTGCACCAACCGGTCGGCGACCCCGGCATAGATGAACCGGCCCTGCAATGGAACCCGAGGAAGAAGCGACAGCGGCGAGACCATCTGGCCGAGGGGCTCGGCCAGCGCAAGGGTCTGACGACGGGGATCGTCGTCACGCAAGCCGGCGTGACGCCCGAGGACATCGATGAGATCGGCCACCGGGACACCCAGGACCGCGCATGTGAGCCCATCTTCCAGGCTGGCTACCAGTGCCGAGACGTAGCCTCCGAGCGACATGCCGTTCAAGCCGATCGGCGAATCGGGTTCCTGCGTGCGTATCCACGCCATAACGCGCCGGACATCCCACACCGCCTGGGCCGCGGCGTGAACGTTGTCGAGAACGTCCTCGCCCGGGAAGGCCGCACCCCGGTGCTTGCGCAGACCGTGCAGCGGAAGCACCGGCAGCACGACGTTGAGGCCGAGATCGTCGTGCAGGTGCCGCGCCCGAAACAGCCTCAGATCGACGGCGCCCCTTCCCATCAGCGCGCCGTGCACGCATACAACCCAGGGCCGCGGGTCGTGATGCCGCAGCACAAGCGCCTGTACGTGGTTGTTGGCGGTGTAGTGCAGCCACCGTTCCCGGCCGGGTTCGCCGGGACGCGGCTCATACCCGCTGTCGAATTCCACGTATTGGTACGTGCGCCTGCGGATCGTCACCGTGCGCGTCGAGACGTCAGTCTGCGGGGGCGGGCAGGCGAAGAACTCCTCCGGCCTTTCCAGCCACCCCTGCTGCGCGTAGAAATCGAGCGCCGAACCGACCTCGCGAGCGTTTCGGTCGAGCGCCTGCTGGTCCTTGGCGGGCAGGAACATCCTGAATCCGAGGAGGACGATCTCGTCGTGAAATACCTGTCTGGCGAGTGCGAACGTGGGCCGCGCAACCGGAGGTTCGGCCAGCGGGGGATCGCGGTCGTCGACCTCGGTCTGCGAATAAAACCGACGGGCCCTGGCGAACGGGACGACGAGGTCTCTCGGCCCGGCGAGGCGCCGCGCGCGGGCATCGTTGCTCTCGAGTGCTGGCATTACGAGACGTTAGCGCGCGGCAAGCCCACCCTGTAGGGCCTTAGGTCCACAGAATGGCCGAAACACCATCTGCTCGCCGTACCCGCGTTAGCGTGCGGCTCATACATCTCATCCTGAGACCCAATGAAGTGGGATGGCATGAGCGACAGAGAAATTGACAACAGTGAGATGGCCAAGTGGGACCCGGGATTGGCCGAGACGGCCAAGAAGGTGGTCGCCCTGTTCGTCAAGCTGTGGTTCCGCGCCGAAGTGCGAGGGTTGGAGACCTTTCCGCCCGCAGGCGGCGCAATGGTGGTGTGCAACCATTCCGGCGGGGTGTTGACGCCTGATGTGCTCGTCCTGGCCCCGGCGTTCTACGACGTGCGGGATTCGGTCGCCCGCTATACACCCTCGCCCATTACGGCGTCTTCTTCACACCACTGGCCGGATGGCTGCGCCGTGTCGGTGTCATTCACGCCAGCCGGGAGAACGCTTCCAAGGCGCTGCATTCCGGTGGAGTGGTGCTGGTGTTTCCTGGCGGGGACTACGACTCGTTCCGGCCCACGTTCGGCCAGAACATCGTGGACTTCAACGGTCGCAAGGGTTACGCCAGGTGCGCCATCGAGGCCGGCGTGCCAATCGTGCCCGCGGTGTCGATCGGGGCTCAGGAAACCCAGCTCTTCCTCACCCGCGGCGCCGGGCTCGTCAAACGCTTGGGTCTCAAGCGCATCCGGATGGAGATTCTGCCGTTCACATTCGGCTTTCCCTTCGGCCTGACGTCGACGCTGCCTGCCAATCTGCCGTTGCCGTCCAAGATCATCACCGAGATTCTGGATCCGATCGACATCGCGGCCCGCTTCGGCGAGAATCCCGACGTCGACGAGGTGGATGCGTACGTCCGCTCGGTGATGCAGACCGCGCTGGACCGGTTGGGCCGTCAGCGCCGGTTCCCCGTGTTGGGCTGACTGGGACGCTAGTGTGGTCGCACCTCGATTGTTTGGAGGTGCGGTGCCGACAGAGTCGGACATCGACCACAGTGTCGTGCTGAAGCGGCATCGACGCGACCGCGCTGTGCTCGCGGTGGTGTTCCTGCTGCTGTTCGCCTTCTCCTACAGCGAGGATCTGGTCTTCGCCGTGCTGGAGGCAACGGGTCGGGATCATGTCATGGGATGGCTCGTCGGGCTGGTCGGCTTCGACGCGGCGGTGCTCGCCATGGTCGGTCTGCTCAAGCGTGCGATCTCTCGCGCCGACGACGAGGCGCCGCGACTGTGGGGATGGTGGTGGACAGCGTTCGCCGCAGTCGTTTGTCTCGACGTGTTCCTCGTTCTCCTACCGGAATACCACCCGCTGTGGGTCGACTTCGGTTCGTCTGTCACCTTCGCCGTCCTCATGGGAATCGTGATGATGGTGTCGCTCAACGCCGATCCGCTCACACTGTTCAGCGGGGTACGGCGGTCCGCGGCGCCGACCGATTGGGCGCGGGCTCGGGCGGTGGTTCCGCTCGTCATCGGCACGTTCGCCTGCTTTCTCGCCGCGACCGCCTTCGACGACTTCTTCGACCTCGATACGGTGCGGGTCCTCGACCCCGAGATGGAGGCCGAGATAGCGGGCATGCCGCTGCCCGAGCAGCTCGGCGCGTGGGCGACGCTGTGCGAGGGTGCCGTCAGCCCCGCGTTCTTCCAACAGGTCGTCGCGGTCATCCCGCTGCTGCTGCTCACGCTTGGTGTGGAGTTCAACTACTTTCGGCGCGCCCTCGACGAGCCAGCTCAACGTGCAGCCGCCGCGGCGACCGTCGTCGTGATGGCGATCGGCCTATCACTGGCCGTGTCCACCCTGCCGTGGGCTGACACCGGGTGTGGCGGCGTGCTCGGGTACTGGCACGAGTATCTGACGTTCGTGGTTTCGGTCCAGGGGGTGGCCACGGGGCTGGCGACGCTGATCTGGCTGCTCGTGGCAGGCACCTCCGACCAACGCGTCGCCACCGAGGCAAACGATGTCTGAACTCGGAGTGCGCCAGCGCGGTGACCGCGCGGTGTTCGGGGTGGTTTTCCTCATGCTGTTCGCGTTCTCCTACAGCGAGCAACTGGTCTCGGGCCTGTTCCCAGTGATAGGCAGCGGGCAGACCACTTGGCGGGTTGCGGTCATCGTCGTCGATGTCGCGGTTCTCGGCTTGGTCGGGCAGTTGAAGCGCGTCGTCGCTCGTGCAGAGGGCGGTGAGTCACGGCTCTGGGGATGGTGGTGGGCGGGTGTCGTCATTCTCCTCGGTGTCGATGTGCTTCGGCTCTTCCCCCTGGAATCGCTTCGCGTCGACCTGGTGTCCGCGACGGTCTACGCGATAGCCATGGGCGTGACGATGGCTGCGGCGCTCAACGCGGATCCGCTCGCGTCGTTCAGCAGTGCGCGTCGGGTGGCGCTGCCGACCGACTGGGTCCGGGTGCGCGCAATCGTCCCCCTGGTGCTGGGTACCTGGCTCTGCTATCTCGCCGCGAGCGCGTTCGTCGACTACTTCGACGTCGGAACCGTGCGAGCGCTCGACCCGGCCACCGCCGAAGAGGTTGCGGAGCTGCCGGTGGCCCAACAGATGGCGGTGCTGTCCCAACTGTGTGAGGGCGCGATCAGCCCGGTGTTCTTTCACCAGATAGTCGGTGTGATGCCAGTGCTGTTGCTGACGCTGGGTATCGAGTTCAATTACTTCCGAAGGGTTTTGACCGATGCCGGCCAGCGAGCGGCGACGGCCGCCACGGTGGCGGTGATGGCAGCCGGCCTGGTCGGAGCGCTCTCGACGCTTCCGTGGGATGGCAAGGGTTGCGACGACGTGTTGTCGAGTTGGCATGAGTACGTGGCGTTCCTGCTTGCCGTACAAGGCATTTTCACCGGGCTCGCGACTCTGGTGTGGGTGCTGGTTGCGAGCACACCCGACGCTCCCGCCGGTGCTGTTGACACCACGGACTCGGGTTAGCGCTGCGTTACGGGGCCTGCTGAATCTGCGCGTCGGTGCCCAACACGTCGACGGGGACGCGGTGAATCGGCGGCGCCGGCTGGACATTTTCGGCGCTGTGGATCTCCCCGGGGGCAATGTTCGTCGGAATCCGACTGGCCTTGGTCACCGTCGTACTCGTGCAGCTGGTGGTGTTCGTCTGCGCGTCCTTGACGCAGCAGCTGTAGACCGTGCCGACCTTGCCGGTCGTGTTGTCGGTGACCGTCGTCTCGCTGTATGTGCCGCCCTTACCTTGGCAGTCGGACTTTTCGCTTGCGTACGCCGATGGTGCGCCGACGGTCATCAATGCGCCGAGGCCGATCGCCGCTGCGGCAATCGCGGTGGGCACGAACTTGGTCAGGACGGTGGTAGTCACGGAGTCGCTCCTTCGGGGTCGCCTACGTGCGGCTTGGTTCGATGGTCGTCGGCGGGCGATGGCTTCGTAACCGCGGGGAAGCCAGATTTCATTTCCGAAAAGGAAGGGCTTCCTGTCCGCCGGGCAACCCGGCAGTGCCGATTCCTAGAATCCGCCCACTGTCGGTTCGAGTCCGACGGGGGGCAATAGATAAGGGCCGGATGTGGATGGCGCAGGCAACGTCGGGTACGGGTATGGCGAACGAGATGTTGCCGGAATCTGTGGCGTTTGCAACGACGGGGCCGGCCTCCATTGGGGAATTACCTGCGCCGGAGTCCACTGCGGGACAAGGGATGGCGTGCTCTGTGGTACCTGCGCGGGAGTCCACTGTGGAACTTGGGGCGTCTGCTGCGGCTGCGGCTCTTGCTGCCCAGGCCAGAGATTGATCTGCAGACCGGGCCAAGGATGTTGGGGCCATTGGGCAGGTTGAGCTTGTTGTCCTACTTGTGGTGTCCCGAACCTCAGCCATGGTGGGGTCCACGGCGACGACGCGAAAGGCGGGGGCACAGAGGCCGGGCTCGCACTGGGAGCGGGGAAGATCGGCGGCGCCGACAACGCCGGCAGTGATGGTGACGTGAATGCCGGCGGTGGCAGCGCCTCGGCCGGAGTCGGTGCCGGAAGGGCTTCGACGGGTTCGGGATCGACCGCGATAGCCGTTGCCGGGAGCGGCTTTTCGACGGCAACCGGCGCCGGTTCAGCGACTACCCGCGAGGGAACGGGCTGCCGTACCTGGACGACGGGTGCCGGCTTCTGGACTGTTGGCATTGGTGGGGCCGGTGCCGGCTGCGCCACTGGCGGCGCGACCGGAATGCTCTGCGGGACGGGCAATACGGGAGGGGCCGGGGCCGCGGGCGCAGGTGGGGCGAAGGGCAGCTCGGGCACGAAAGCGCTTGAGTCAGCCGCTTCCGCGGGTAGGGCGTCCCGGTCCGCGGTGTCCTGAACGTTGGCGGCGACCAGCATCGCCAAGATCACCCCACCGACCACGAGGGTCGCAGCCGCGACACTGCCGAAGGATATTGGCACCCGAGGGTCCGGCCCGTGGTTGGCCAAGCCCGCGCCGTCACGTGCGATGGAATCGAACAGGGCCGCTTGGGTATCCGCTTCGGCCGGCTTGACCGGGACGCGGTCCAATGCGAAAAGTTCGTCTGGATCCCGGGAATAGGCCAGACCGCAAGTCGACGCATCAGCGCACGGCACATTTGCGGCGGCCAACGCCGCACCCCGGGCGAGCGCGAATTCCGGTTCCTCCGGGACGATGACAGGCTGCCCTATCAGCTTTTCAAGACTCGACTTCACCGAACAGGCCGCCGACCTTGAACCCACCACAAAAACGCTGCCGGGCTTCGGGTTTCGCGCTTCCAAGACTCTTACCATCCCTGGCAGGATGGCTGTCGCGTCAGCGCCGTCGAGGGTGCATATGTGCGCTTCGACAATTGACCCGTCGTCGCTGTCGACGACCGACAACGTCGCGGTCTCCGGTGACATCACCATCACTGCCGTGGTGTCGTAACCGAGTGCTCGACCCACGGTCCTGGCCAATGCGCCCGCTGCGTTCTGTTGCGCTACCAGCACCACGTTCTGAAGATCGCGGGCAGCGAGGCCGTCGCTCAACTCCGTCGCCGCCGACTCGTCGTCCCACGTAACTCCGCTCAAGACCAAGTGATGGCCCTCTGCGACGGCGTTCTTCTGGGTGGCAAGGATTGCTGCGCCGATCTGTTCTGATGGGGCGGCCTTCACGGCGCCTTCGGCGGTATCGAACGTTGCACATTCGATGATTACGCCGTCCGCATTTTCGCCTTCGATGAGCACCATGCGAACGGTTGTGGTCGTCACCGACACACCAAGCACGATATCCATGGCCCCTCCAGCAGGTCGGGCGTGAAGTTCCATTCTCGGAGGCGTTAATTTTGACGCTACTCTGCTGATTCAATTCGCACGGCGGATCGGTCTACTCTTATTTCAGCGCGGCGAGAATCATTTGCGCCAATTCACTTTTTCCTCGATAGAGCTGCGAAGGGGTAGGCACGCGCAGTTAGCTGGTCATTGGGTTAATGCTGTTGGTCAAGTTGCTGAGTCGTTGCCGATGCAGGCGAGAGGTGAGCGCTGTTGGACTCGCGACCTTTCGAATAGACAACCTTTCCAGATTGTCGGGCAACCGTATCGACATTGCGTTCCCGCAAAAGGACACAGGCTCGCCGGATCTGATCTCATTGCGCGGAAAGCGTTTCGGCGACCTGTGACAGTGCCGCGAGATGGTCGTCGACGGTCTGCAGCCCGGCGCCCATCGTGTTGACCGAGACGTGCGACGCCCCCGACTTCGCCCACGCCGCAAGATGATCGGCGACCGCGTCGACGTCGCCGCGCCAGTCCACGCGACCCTCCATACCGATGGTCGTGGGGTCCCGCCCCGCCTCGACCGCGGCGCTCTCGACGACACCGCGTGCGTCGTCGAGTGGCTGCCCCGGCCCCATCATCGGGAACCAACCGTCGGCGAGCCGTCCGGCACGCTTGTAGCCGGGCGGGGACGCTGCCCCTACCCAGACCGGAATCGGGCGCTGAACCGGCAAGGGTGCGATACCCGCGCCGGTCACCGTGTGGAACTCGCCGTCGAACGTCACCGTCTGCTCGGTCCACAGGCGGCGCAGCAGCTCGATCTGCTCGGCAGACCGCTTGCCGCGGTTGCCGAACTCCTCACCGAGTGCCTCGTACTCGACGGCGTTCCAGCCGACGCCGATCCCGAGGCGGAGCCGGCCGCCGCTGAGGAGGTCGACTTCGGCAGCCTGCTTCGCGACCAACGTCGTCTGGCGCTGCGGCAGGATGATGACCCCCGTGACGAGCTCGAGCGATCGGGTGACGGCGGCCAGGTAGCCGTACATGACGAATGGTTCGTGGAACGTGGTGTTCACGTCGTAGGGGCCGTTCCACCCCCTGTGCACCGCCGGGTCCGCGCCGACGACATGGTCGTAGACCAGGATGTGGCTGAAGCCGAGGTCCTCGACGCTTTCGCCGTACGCGCGCACCGCGCCGGGGTCGCCACCGAGTTCCGTCTGCGGGAACGTCACTCCAACTCGCATGTCCTCATCCCTCTGGCGCAGGACCGTCCCTGGCCGTTAAGAGGGACACCGTATGTGCTCGCCGCATTCCCGAGACATCATTGCTGAATGAGCACCGATCACGATTACCCCCAGATGGCCGCCGCGCGCGGACGGGTCGAGCCGGCTCCGCGGCGGGTGCGTGGCTATCTCGGCCACGAGCTGATCTTCGATACCACCGCGGCTCGCTATGTGTGGGAAGTGCCTTACTACCCGCAGTACTACATCCCGCTCGCCGACGTGCGGCCGGAGTTCCTGCGCGACGAGGACCACCCGCAGAAAGTCCAGTTCGGGGCCTCCCGGCTGCACTCGTTGGTCGGCGCCGGCCAGACACACGAGAAGGCGGCGCGGGTCTTCGACGACGGGCCCGTCGCGGGCATGGTCCGCTTCGAGTGGGATCGGTTGCGCTGGCTCGAGGAGGACGAGCAGATCTACGGCCATCCCCGCAATCCCTACTCGCGCGTCGACGCGCTGCGGTCGCACCGCCACATCCTTGTAGAGCTCGACGGTGTGGTGCTCGCCGACACGGTCGCTCCAGTGCTGCTGTTCGAAACCGGCTTGCCGACAAGGTATTACATCGATCCATCCGACGTAGAGTTCGAGTATCTCGAGCCGAGTGCGACGGAGACACTGTGCCCGTACAAGGGGACGACGTCGGCCTACTGGTCGGTGCGGGTTGGCGACACCGTGCATCAGGACCTGGCCTGGACGTACCACTACCCGTTGCCGGCCGTCGCCCCGATCGCGGGCATGGTGGCGTTCTACAACGAGAAACTCGACATCATCGTCGACGGCACCGCGTTGGGCCGCCCGAAGACCCAGTTCAGTTGACTCGCTCGCCGTCGATTACGCCGCGTCCAGGCGCTTGACCTGCGTCTGGAGTAGCGCCGGCAGAGTCGATGCCAGCTTGACGTCGAAAGGGCCGCCGTGCGGGCCAGGCGTGTACTCGGCAGTCACGAGGACTCCTCGGTGAAACTGGGCGACCAGCGCGATATCCCAGGAAACCGACTGACCGTCCGTTGTCGTTTCGGAGTGCATCAGCGTGCCAATCGCTCCGCTGGGCAGTCCTGAAAACTCCGTCGGCTCGAGCCGCACCCGTGACTGGACGCCCGGCGCGTCCAAGGTGAACGATGCGCAGTCGTCACGCACCGCCGCGAGATCGACCCGATGATCGTTGATCGCCAGCTCGACACCTATCGCAGCACCCCGAGACGAACGCATGGCCAACCCCTTCTGGGTGGCATCTCCCTGCGAAATAAACAGGGCACACCCGGGCGGGTTCACCGGCGGCGCTGCTCCGCGAGGCACAGCGACGATGCGACCCCAGCTCGTTCCATCCAACGGAGGGACGGCGCTTTCGTCGACCAACATCGATTCGGTGATATACCTGAGGTCGATCTTCGGCAATTGACTGTCGTCCGGGGTGCGGCCAGCGGAAAGATCAACGAGGACAACGCAACCCGCAACGGCAAGCACTGCGTTGAGAATGGCGATGAATGTCCGGGTCATCGAGGACGTCAGGAATCCAGGTCCGCCGCAGCGAGCTGCTCGGCGACGAATTCGCCAGTGAGGCGGTGCCAGTCCCTCCATTGCCTCAACATGTAGTGACCCGCGCCATCGAGGCCCACCCATCGTGCGTCGACGCCGCGCTGCTCTGCGCGGCGGGTTTGGGCGCGTGACGCTTGCGGATCGGTCCACGTGTCGGCGGTGCCGTGTGCGACGAGCAGCCGGGTGGTCACCGGAATGAGGTCACCGTCGTTTCCCACCCACCACGGGGCCAGCGCGACGACGGTGCCGACGTCGCCCCGAGCCGCCAGGTGTGCGGCGACGCGGCCGCCCATCGAATGGCCGACGACCGCGATCTGGCCGGGCTCGAACCGGTCGAGTGCCCTGTCGAGGACGGCCTCGGCGTCGCGCAGCGCGTCCAGTCCGGGACTGTTCCATCCGCGCAGCCGATACCGCACCCGCTGTACCTCGACATCTGATCCGAGTCGGCGGCGCAGCGCCGCAGCGAAGAGCCCCATCCGCAGGTTTGCGAGCTGCCAACTCCGCGACGGGCGGTCGCTGCGCACCTTGCCGCCGGGCAGCACCAACACGCAGCCGTGCGCAGACTCGTCCATTCCCATGAACGGTATTCGGTGCCGACCGCCTGCCGGATGCCCGCTGTTAGTTCAGTCCGTTGAGAACGGTGACCATCTGCTTCTCGGTGTCGTTGGCCAGCTTCTCGAAAACCAGCTTCATCACGGGATTGAGCAGCTTCGCCGCGCCGTTCATCTCGAGGTCAGCGCGGTAGGTCAGTTGGGAGCCCGTGCCGTCGGGGACGACCGTGATGGTGTCGGTCGACGTCGACGACTTGTTGGTGCCGACGAACACCAGCTTGCTGTCGCCGAGCTCGCGCAGCACGTAGGTCAACTCCGCCTTCACTCCGAAGATGTTGGACACGTTGTGCCACGACGCGCCTTCGGCGAGAGCGCCGCCGTCGTTGCGAGTACACGTCTGTGTACCGGGGTCCCAGTCTTCGGCGTTCGCGAAATCTTTGAGGTAGTCGACAACCTTGGCCGGTGGGGGGCTCACAGTGAACGTTCTGGAAACACTTGGCATGAATGGTGGATACCCGAATGCGGCGCCTCTACCGCTGACGAAAGGATTACGCTCGCGTCGATTCAGGCGATCGGAGGACTCATGGCACGAATCGAATCGTCGGACGCTTTCGCCGGGTTGGAGACGACGGACCTCGGTCAGGGTGATCGCATCAACCTCGGTGTCGCAGGCATCATGTCGCGCCTGCCCGATGTCGCGGCCGCCGTGGGTGGCGTCACCGTCGCGATTCGGGAGACGGGCGGACTGTCGCCGAGGCTGATGGAACTGGTCCGGCTGCGCATCGCTTTCCACAACCAGTGCCGCAGCTGCATGTCGATCCGCTACCAGAGCGCAATCGACGACGGCCTCACCGAAGATGCGGTGTGTTCGTTGGAGAAGCCGGCCGAGGCACCGGATCTGACGGCGGCCGAACGCGATGCGTTGCGCTTCGCCGACCTGTTCGCCACCAACCATCTCGCGATCGACGACGCGGTGTATGACGATCTGCGCGAGCATTTCAGCGAGGACCAGTTGGTCGCCTTGGGGCTGCACTGCGCACTGTGCGTCGGGCTCGGGCGTCTCGCTGCCACATGGCACGTCGTTGATAACCTGCCGGAGGAGTTCCGCGGTGAAAGCGCCGCGCCGTTGGCGCCGTGGAGCGCGAGTTCCGTTGTCGCATCGGGTTAGACGCAATCCGCCCCGCTCGCCGAGACGAGCGGGGCGGATCTATTGAATTGTCAGCAGAACGACAGGCCGCTAGCCGACGTTCTGAGTGGACTCACCGATACTGGTCGACTTGCCGTCATACTGCGCCGTGCACTTCGCGGTCGCGCGGTAGCTGGTCCCTAGTGGCGGCCACAACAGGTCGGTGATGTTCCCGGTGCTGTTCGGGCCAACACTGACGTTCCTGCTCACCGACGCCGGCCCGAGTAAACCGCCTGTCTTCGTTGCGGTGTACGCGCAGTCGGCAGGCAGAGCCGAGTTATTGGTGATAGCCACGTTGGCATTCAGACCCTCCTGAGTGACCTGCATCGTGACGGCATTCTTCGGCCCCTCGCACTGCTGGCCAGCCGGAACCTCCGTTGCAGCCGACCCTGGCGGGCACGGCGTCGGTGCGGCAGCCTCGCACACCTGGCCCGCCGGAACTGTCGGGGTCTTGGAATTCGGGGGGCATTGCACCGGCGGTGCTGTTTGGCACTGCTGGCCCTCGTTAACCTCCGCAGCGACCGACCCAGCCGGGCATGGCACCTTCTTCGGCGCCGGTGGCGTGTACTGGAAGTCCGCCCATGCACCGCACGAACCCGAATTGGTATCAAACAGCCCGGTTCCTCGGCAGCCTTGGAATGACAGGGTGAACGGTCCGGAAGAGTTGACTGTCACCGTTGAGGTGTTACCGCACGCCTTCGGGATATTTTGTTGCTCCCCGCCGTTGACCTTGTAATTGAGGGAGTCCCCGGCAAGGTCCTCGTAGACTCGCGGGCAGCCCGAGATGTTGCAGGTCACCTGGTTGTCGTTGGATTTAGTGCAGTTCACATCGTAACCATTGCCCATCGGTACGGCGCTGGCGATCGGCATCGGCGACAGCGTCGGCGTGTCCGCCGGCGCCACCAGCACGACGCCGAAAATACAGGCCGCGGTAGCCAAAATGGTGAGTAGCTTGGGTACTGGTTTTCGTATCATTACATCCCCTCGATCGTGGACATCATGGCGTTTACGACCGGCCGGATGAGTCCCCGAACCCACCCAGCTAGCTATCTGGAGCCTATGGCGGCAAAGGGGTCAGAGAAATCGGGTGTTTCCCTATGTTTTGGCGAACGCCTGCGTTAATTGTCTGTTCCAGGTGGTTACAGACATCGAGGCCGCGCGCCGCGCAATAGTCGCTTGACCTGCGCACGGCTTGAGAAACGCGTCCTGATTGCGACCTCTTGAGAGTGGCACGCGCCAGCTAACGCTCGAGTCCCGAGATCGAGTTTGCCCCGGTGATCCACAGGCCGTAGATCTGCCAGCTGGCGGTCCAGCCGATCGGGCCCTCTACCGGCAATCTCCACCCAATCTCCACTGGGCCTCCAAGCGCCGACCTGCCCGTTCGCAGCAGCATGAAGTCGTCAGGCAAGACCGGCCCTGGGGCCGCCCGAACAAAGGTTTCCCATGAAGACGATCATCGGTTCCGCGCTCATCGGCACGGCCCTTGCCGCTGCGGCGCTGTCACTGGCCGCAACGGCGAACGCCGAATCGGCGGCCATCACCATCGGCCAGCTCGAGGCGCAGGGGTTCGACGTCAAGCTCGATCGCGTCGGCAGCGCACCGCTGAACCAGTGCGTGGTCACCGACGTCCGCAATCCGCGGGATCGCACCGAGCTCGTCCGTGTCGGGGGGCGCGGGGACCGCGATTTCGTCCCGGTTGTCGTGAAGCGGACCATCACGGTGTCCCTTGACTGCTCGCGCTGAGGTGACCTCACGATCTCGGAACTTGTTGATAACAAGCTCATCACGTGCGGCGCTGCACCGTGGGGTCCGTCGTGTGCCGTTGCTACCTTGCGCGAAGGCGAGGCAGAAACGGATGAGGTGGGGCGGTTATGGTGGCGGAACGCGTGGTCAGCAGATCCTTGCGTGCGTGGTCATATGCGGTCGGAGTGGTATCGGTGGCGATGCTGACCATGGCAGTCGGGCTGATCGAGGCTCCGCTCGCCGCCGCATACTCACGCGAGGGCCTGCCGGTTGAGTATCTGGAAGTTCCGTCTGCGTCCATGGGCCGCGACATCAAGGTTCAGTTCCAGGGCGGTGGTCCGCACGCGGTGTATCTGTTGGACGGTCTGCGCGCCCAGGACGACGCGAGCGGCTGGGACATCAACACCTCGGCCTTCGAGTGGTTCTACCAGTCCGGAATCTCGGTCGTCATGCCCGTCGGCGGGCAGTCCAGCTTCTATTCCGACTGGTACCAACCGGCAACGGGTAGCTCGGGCACGCAGACCTACAAGTGGGAGACGTTCCTGACCCAGGAATTGCCCACGTATCTTCAGGCCAACAAAGGTCAGGACCCCTTCAACAATGCCGTTGTCGGACTGTCGATGTCGGGTGGTGCGGCGCTGACGCTCGCCATCTGGCACCCGGCGCAGTTCATCTTCGCCGGCTCGCTGTCCGGCTTCCTCAATCCCTCGCAGGGACTGTGGCCGACGCTGATCGGTTTATCGATGAAGGACGCGGGCGGCTACAACGCACAGAACATGTGGGGTCCCACCAGCGACCCGGCCTGGCGCCGTAACGACCCCATGGTGAACATCAACACGTTGGTGGCCAACCGAACTGCTGTCTGGGTCTACTGCGGCAACGGCGCACTGTCCGACCTCGACGCCAACGACGGGAACTTCGGCACCCAGTTCAGCGCGCAGTATCTGGAGACCATCACGCTGGACACGAACAAGCAGTTCGAGCAGAAGTACATCGCCGCAGGCGGGCGCAACGCGATCTTCAAGTTCCCCGAGAACGGCACCCACAGCTGGGCCTACTGGGGAGCCCAGTTGCAGGAGATGAAGCCGGACCTGTTGCGGGTGCTTGGCATTCAGCAGCAGGCGTGACGTCGGGTCACAGTGGCGCCAGCGTGTCCTGTGTCTCCGGCGTGATGAGCGAGTTTCGATCGGTGTGGTTCCAGAGTTCGATCGTCTGGTACCCCCAGAAAACGGCGAACTCGACGAGCAGCGCGGTCTCGAGCGCGAAAAGAGGCATGTTCCATTTCTTTCCCTGGATATCAGCGAGCCCGCCCGCGGCGGCGAGGACGATCGCAGCGATCACCGAACCCAGCATCATCAGCCCGATGAACCGATAACGGCGCCGGTAGCGTCGTTGCGTCTTCGAGTCCTGCTCGTCCTGCTTGCTCACCAGGTAGGCGTTGATGTAGACGACCGCCACGATGATGGCGAATACCATGATCGCCGCGACATAGTGCGCCGTGGCCTGAAAGTGTTTGGGAGCTAACAGAAATACCCCCATGAAGCCCGCGAGAATGATCAAAGAACCAAGGCGCAGCCAGTTGCCCCACTTGGTGGTGTCGCTTCTCGACGGCTTGTCGACGAAGTAGACGAACGCGATGATCGCGCCGGCGACCACCAGTCCGACGATCACGGCGCCGATGTTGTTGTCGATGGCGGCCAATCTTTCGCCCGCGGTAGGCGAGACCTGCCCACAGTGGCCAGGGTCTGGAATCTTGACGGGGACAAACGCGACGAAAAACGCGAGTGAGCCCGCCAAATTGAGCAGCACGTCCTCGCTGTCCTTGCTGCCCTTGTAGACGATCAGCATGATGCCAAGGCAGCAGAGTGCTGCGACGAAGACATTCCGAGCCGCGGTGTAGTAATAGGCGCTGATCGACTCCTGCCAGCAGCCTGTGGGCAGACTGTCGATGACGATCGCGGCCCCGAGCATGACGATGACGACGACCATGCCCGCCCGTAGGTACCGGTAGGTGTCCCGCCCTGTCCGCAGTGACTTTTGTGAATCAGCAGACATTGCGCCCCCTGTCGTACGGCCGTATCCGTGCTCCGACGGTAACGCCGAGACGGGCACTTGCGTCGCAACCACACCGAGTACGGCTAAGAGGTCGCGCATTGCTTCCACCGTGAGTCACGAATGCTCGCGCAGACTGAGCGGTATTGTTGAGTTTGCCGGAGTCAGCTAACTCGTGGTCGGCAAACTGGTTGCAAGATAGTCATTTTGGCGTTCGTCACGGATGCAAGCAGGTGTCAGCATGTAGCCGTACCATCCGTGATATGGCACAGACAAGGATCTGGACCGGTGACCCCATCTGGATCCCGGACGTGCTGCGTGCCGAGGGTGTGGACCTTGTGGAGTATCCCGGCTGGCAGAACCGCGGCCACGGTGATTTCAAAGACATCCGCGGCGTGATGGTGCACCACACCGGATCAGACAATGCAACCGCCGCGTCGATTGCGAACGGTCGCCCCGATCTGGCGGGCCCGCTGGCGCAGCTGCAGATCGCGCGCAACGGCACGGTGACCGTGGTGGCGGTAGGCGTCGCGTGGCATGCGGGTGTCGGCATGTATCCCTGGCTGCCGACCAACATGGGCAACTGGCACATGATCGGCATCGAGTGCGCCAACAGCGGCACCAGTCCGACCGCACCGCATCGTACGAATTGGCCCGACGCTCAGTACTTCGCGCTGGTGAACTGTTGCGCGGCGATCAATCGCCGGCTGTCGCAGACGTCCGCCAGGACGATCGGTCACAAGGAGTATGCCGGTCGGGCACAAGGTAAATGGGATCCCGGCGCAATCGATATGGACATCCTGCGCGCCGACATCCAGGCCCGCATCGGCACCGAGTCGGGGACAGCGCCGACACCGCGACCGCCCGTCCCGGTCGGGGTGTATGCCGACGTCCTGCTTTTTCGGGGCTCGGAAGGGCCGCAGGTCGCAGAACTTCAGCGTCAGCTTGGCGTGACCGTCGACGGCGACTTCGGACCCGAGACGGAAGCGGCTGTGAGGACGTTTCAGCGTCGCACGCCTGGCCTGAAGGTGGACGGCATCGTCGGGCCGGCGACCGCGGCCGCGTTGCGCCTGAAAGTTTTGCCGCCCAACGAATTATTGCTCACGGTGGACGGCGAGGTGTCGTAGGCGAAAGGCGTCGCTTGCCCGTCAGTGGATGCAGTCTCCGGTATCGGCCGCCCGTGTATCGCCTACCCTCGACATTTGCGGCTCCACCTGCGCGGCCGTTATCGCGAAGCCGGTCGTCGAATCGTAGGTTTCCGCACCGAAATACACGCCGATGACGTGCCCGTAGAGGTCGACGACCGCGCTGCCGCTAGCGCCGGCCTGAGGGAACGAGCCGATGAGGACGTACACCTGCCGCGTCACCGACGTCGCATGGTAGATGTCGGGGCCGTTGATTTCGGTGACCTCGCGGATCTGTGCGGGGGAGGCCTTGAACGAGCCGGCGCCGGGGTAGCCGAGCACCAACGCGTCGACGCCGGTACTTACGGTGTACTCGGCGAACGCCAACGGCCTCGCGGAAAGGCCAGGCACGTCGAGGATCGCGATGTCGGCCTGTGGGTCATACGAGATCACCTGCGCCCCAAAGACATTTCCCTCGGCATCCACAGAGAATGTCTCGGCGCCGGCAACGACATGGGCGTTCGTCATCACCTTGTTCGGCGCAACTACGAAACCGCTTCCGTCGGTTATCTTCCGGCAGCTTTCAGACTCGCCGTGAACCTTCACCACACTCGGCCGCGCTTTCGCGACAACCTGGTCGGACGACACCGCAAGATCGGGGGCCTCGGCCGATGTCGATGTTTCGTGGGCCAACCGGCGCATTGTGTCGCCGATTCCGCAGCCGACCACCGGCGCCGTCAGCGCCACGATCGACGCCGCGACGCGTACCCACTTCATCAGTGAATCATCACTAGGCAGGCGTGGGTTCGCTGACCTTCACCAGCATCTTGCCGATGTTCGCTCCGGTGAAGAGCCCGTTAAGCGCATCGACACACGACTCGAGACCGTCGAACACGGTCTCGCGGTGTGCGAGCAGACCCTGCTGCTCCCAGCCGCTGAGAGCGGCGAACGCTTCGTCGAAACGCCCCCACTCATCGAGCGCGTTGAACCCCTGCATGGTCGCGGTCTTCGACAGCAGGTTCACGTAGTTGGCCGGTCCGGGGTGTTCACCGGTCAGATAACTCGAAATGACACCGCACAGCACAACCCGCGCCTTCGGCGCCAGGCGGCCCAACACGGCATCGAGGATCGGCCCGCCGACGTTGTCGAAGTAGACGTCGACGCCTCGCGGGCAGCGCTCTTTCAGCGCAGCCCGTAGGTCCTCGCTCTTGTAGTCGATGCATGCGTCGAAACCGAAGTCCTCGACCACCGCCCGGCACTTCTCCGGACCGCCTGCGATGCCGACCACCCGAGCGCCTGCGATCCGCGCGATCTGCCCGGCGACCGACCCGGTGGCTCCCGCGGCCGCCGAGACGACGACCGTCTCACCGGGCTGGGGTCGCCCGACGCCGGTCATTCCGAAATACGCCGTGGCGCCGGTCGGTCCGTAGACCGACATGACCGCCAGCTGGTCGGTGTACCCGACCACCGGCGTGGCGAAAATGTCGTCGCGGATGATCACGTAGTCCTGGAAGCCGGTCAGCGTGGTGACGACGTCACCGACGGCGTAGGCGTCGCACCGCGATGCCACGACCTCTCCGATGCCCGCTGCGCGGATGACCTCTCCCAGTTGCACCGGCGGCAGGTAACCCGGCTGGTCGTCGAGCCAGGTTCGGGCGGCCGCGTCGATGCCCACATAGGTGGTGCGGAGCAACGCCTCGCCCTCCGCAGGCTCGGGTGCCTGTTCGGTCACCAGCTCGGTGTCGTCGGGCTTGACCAGCCCATCGGGGCGACTTCGGAGCAGGATCTGGCGGTTCATCAGGTCGGCCATGCCGCCGAAACTAGCGAAAGCCAGCGAAAGGCGGGGCATCTACGGGTCGATGTGAGGAGCTGTGGATTTGCGCAAATAGTTGCGAGCAAACCAAATGAGTCGCAGAATTCACTTGAGCCACATGCCAGTGGCTCGGCGCGCGGGGACGCTCAACTGCAATAACTGCTTCTGGGGGCTTGCTGTGCGCCGTCTCTTCTATTCCGTCGGTGTCGTCGTGCTGGCGATCGCCTCCACGGTCGTGCTTGCGAGCATGCAGACGATGACTGCGCTGGTCGCACTCACCGCGACCGCACTGATCATGGGTGGCACCGGGCATCCGCTGAGCACTCCGCAGGACAGCCCCGAGTTCATCAACGGCTACACCACCGACGCCAACAACGACTACATCGTGCTGACCGGATTCTGCGGCGCCGGGTCGTGCACGCCTACCGCGGTCAGCACGCCCGAGCAATTCATGCCCGTTTCCGGAGCGATGCCCTTCGACCAGTCGGTCGGACAAGGCGTGACCAACCTCGACGACGCGATCAATGCCCAACCCGCGGGCGAGTCCATCGTCGTCTTCGGCTACTCACAGAGCGCGCGAATCGCATCGATCCAGAAGGGGAACCTTGCCGCGGCGGGCTCGACGCTGCCGGTGTCGTTCGTGATGATCGGCAACCCGAATCGACCCAACGGCGGCATCCTCGAGCGCTTCGAAGGCCTCGAAATCCCCATCCTCGGAGTCACTTTCGACGGCGCAACACCCACCGACACCAACTTCAAGACAGTCGACATCACCCGTCAGTACGACGGCTATTCCGATTTCCCGAACAACCCGCTCAACCCCTTCGCCACCGCGAATGCCATCGCAGGCATCCACTACGTGCACGGCGACTATCAGAGTGTCGGCCTCGGCGACGCGCTGTATCAGGGCTCCTACGGGGACACCGACTACTACATGATCCCGAGCCGGCACCTGCCGCTGCTGATGCCGCTTGACGAGGCCGGGGTGCCGAGTCCGGTGGTGACAATGCTGGACGCACCGACGCGGGTGCTGGTGGAAGCCGGCTACAACCGCACGATCAGTCCAGGCGCACCGACGCAAGCGAGCATCCTGTACTTCCCGAACCCCGTCCAAACCGGCATGAACTTCATCATCGCGATCCCGACCGGGATGGACGACGGTGCCCAGGAAGCAGCCAACATCCGCCCGTTCGGCACGGCACCGATCGATCAGCGCAGCCCCTACGGCGTCGGCGGCCCGCCCGTCAATGCCGGTTCCTTCGACTCCACCGGTGCGCCGCTGGCCACCACGCCTCAGCCGGCGGCCTCGGTGCCGAACGCTGCGCCCCTGGCCGCACCGCAGCAGGGTCCTGCGCTACCCGCCGCGCCGAAGGCAACCGCACCGTCGATCACCGCGCCGCCGCCCGCAATGGACAGAGCGGCTCCCGCGACTCCAGCAACGCCTGCCGCGGGAATGACACCCGGATGGTGGAAGCCGGCCCCACTGGCGAACCCCGTGGCGGCCCACTCGCCGCAGCCGGCTGACATGCCGCAGCCCGCGCCGCTCGACATGCCGAAGCCCGCGCCGGCCGACTTGCCGAATCCCGCGCCGGCCGACTTGCCGAAGCCGCTGCCGGTCGAGTTGCCCAAGCCTGCGCCCGTCGAGTTGCCCAAGCCTGCGCCGGTCGAGCTGCCCAAGCCTGCGCCGGTCGAGCTGCCAAAGGCTGACGTGCCGCGGACGGACATCCTGCCGAAGATCGTGCCGCCGAAGTTTGACCCGCCTGCCCAGGCAGCAATTGCGGATCTGCCGAAGCCCGCCGACATACCGGCCCCGGTGTTCGTCCCACCGGAGATCCCGGCGGCGCCGGTGGCCCCACCCGTGCAGGCACCGGTGTTGCCGGAGCTGCCTGTCCTGCCCGCGGCTCCGCCCCCGCAGCTGCCTGCGTTGCCGCCACCGCCGGTGATGCCTGCGCTGCCGCCGCTTCCTCCGCTGCCGAACATCGCCGGGATCCTCGGGGGGATCCGCCTGCCGTTCTGAGCCGCAGGCAGCTCAGGAGAAGGCAGGGACTCTCGGAATGAGCGCTCCCGCAACCTTTTCGGCCTGGGCCTGGTTCTGCTGATCGTCGCCTCCGCGCGCATACACGTCGAGTTGGGCGCCGCCGATGAGCACATACAGGTGACCATCCCGCCAGTAGGCGTCGTCGCCGATTCCCGGTATCGACGGAGAGTCGGCCTGCGCGACCTTGAAGTCGTCGCTCGTCGTGCGGGACAGAAACACTGCGAGTTGACCGGAGGACTGCTGCCATTGGCAGTAACGGGTCGGTGCGGTTGCGTCAGCGCCGTCCTTGTCGATCTGGGTGATGTCTCGCCCGGTGAGCGTGGTGACTTCGGCGTCACTCAACAAGGTGCAGGGATCGGGGATGTTGCCCGGCGCCCCCTGCGGGTTCTGCGCGACGGCAGAGGACGTCGCTTCGGTCGCGGGGGTCGATTGTGCGGGTGGCGGCGATGCGTCGCGGCCGCATCCGGCCAAGGCCAGGATCAGGACGATGAGTATGCCCAGACGGCGATTCATGTGTTCCTCTTGTCGTAGACGCGGTCCGCGGAATCGATACTCCACTGCTGGACGCGCGGTCGTGCCCCGAATCAGGAGATTCGTTCGGCGTCGATCGGCGAACACTCAGCGAACCGCCGCCCGGCCTCGTGCAGGGCCCCCGGGCGGGTCGGCGCACCGTCATCCACCCCGACGGCTTCGGGGGCTGGACGCGACACGAGTTTGCTGGCGTGGCGCGATGTGTTTTGCATCTCACTTTTATGGCGAAAAGTAAGAATTCGTAATTGGACCTCATTAGTCACACCGCTGATTGGCGCTTGCCCACGCAGTGTCAGCGCATGTCAGCTGCATCTATGCGCTTGCCAGTCCGCGGTAACGAATTCATAACGAATAGTTTCCTAAGCATCGCCTGAGACTGAGGCGGGGCGCGGAGACAATTAGTCGACAACGCTTCCCGGCACCCGAATTTTCGTCGCTACACTCAACCGAGACCTGCGCCACGTAAGCGCAGCTGGACGTACCCCGTTGCCGGACGTAGCCATAACCGGTACAAGCACTGATGAACAGGGCAAATACCGCATGCATAAGAACACTGTCCACGCGGACATAACCGCGGCCGCGGCCGTCGAGCCGGACTTCGCCGTCGTCGGCTCCATCGACGTAGAACGTGGCCCGATCGCCGACCTCGCCGTCAGCACCGACGGCACCACGATCGTCGCGACCCACTTCGGCGACGGCAGTGTCTCGGTCATCGACTCCTACGCCATGACCGTCGAAGCCGACGTCGAACTGCCCGTCGAACCGCTGATGGTGACCGCGGGCGAGCGGCGCGCCTATGTGACGATCTCGGGCCACCACTATGACTCGGTCGCAGTCATCGACACCCAGAACAAGCAAGTCATCGCCAATCACCCGGTGCCGGGCATCGCGACCGACGTCGCGGTCAGCCCGGACGGCACGCGCATCTTCGTCGGCGTGGCCGGCGAGGACCGGGTCGGCGTCGCTGTGATCAACACCTTCGGTCGGACCAACACCATCGATGTCGCCTACGGCCTGGGCCGGACGGTGGACGCGGTGCGGGTCAGCCCGAACGGGAGGCTCGTGTACGTCGGCACATCCGATGCCGACAGCGGCCAGTTGGTGGTGGTCGACGCCGCCAAGGGACGCGTGATCCGTGAGGTTCCCGTCGCGTCGCCGATCAGGGATGTCGCGTTGAGCCACGACGGCGCTCTGGTCTACGTCGCCAGCTTCGATGCGCATTGGGGCGGCTCGGTCGACATCATCGACACCGCGATCAACGAGATCACCGCGAAGGTCGGCATCGGAGGCGCGCCCATGCAGATGGCGCTGAGCTCCGACGGCACCCGGTTGTACATCGCCGACTACGAGCACGTCGCCGTGCTGTGCACGGAGACCAACTCGGTCGTCGACACGCTGACCGTGACCGCCGAACCGTCATGCGTCGCGGTCAGCCCGGACAGCCGTCGGCTGTACATCGCCGACCACACGGGCGCCATCACCGTGATGTCCGTCGCTTCCGACCTGACCGAACTCGAGACCGAGCTGCTGACCATGAACGTCAGCACGGTGCCCGAGCTTCGCAAGCTGGAGCCTGCGGGCGTCTAGCCCTCAGCGCCACTCGTAGCGGGTCTTCGGTCGCCCTGCCTTGCCGTAGTCGGTGCGCCGGATGACGGTGCCCTCGTCGGCGAGGCGTTCGAGGTAGCGCCACGCTGTCACCCGCGAAACACCGACCTGCTTGGCGACCGCGTCGGCGGTGATTCCGCCTTCGGAATCCCGTACCGCACGCGCGATCTCGTCGTTGGTGCCTGCAGCGGCCCCCTTCGGCGCGGCAGATCTGTCGGCGCTCACCCGTAATTCGGATAGCGCACGGTCGACCTCGGCCTGGCTGGCTGCGTCGGTTCCCGCGGGCAGGGCCTCCCGGTAGCGCTGGTACCGCTCCAGTCGGTCGCGGAACGCCGCAAAGGTGAACGGCTTGAGCAGATACGCCAGCGCGCCGTGGCCGACTGCGGCGCGGACCATCTCCAGGTCGCGCTCCGACGTGATGGCGATGATGTCCGGTGCGGGCCGCAGACCTGTCAGACCTGACGCCAGCGCGATACCACTGGCATCGGGGAGTCCGATGTCGAGCAGCACCAGATCGATCGGTGTCTCACTCGCCGCCGCTTCACCGGCGGCTCGCATCGCGTCGCGGGCCGTATGCGCGACCGCCGATACCGAAAACCCCTCCAGCCGTTGCAGATACGCCTGGTGCGCCTCGGCGATCAGGGGCTCGTCCTCGACGATCAGCACTCGGATCATGAGCCGCTCACCGCCACCGTCACCACCGACCCGTAGGTCACGTCGGCGGTCAGAGTTCCGTTGTGGCGCTTGACGACCTGCGCAACGAGCGCCAACCCGAGACCGTGTTGACCGGTGTCGCTGCCCGACTTGGTCGAGTAGCCGCGCCGCATGGCTTTCTCGAAGGTGGCGGCGTCCATGCCGGGGCCGCTGTCGGCCACCCGGATGAGCAGCGTGTGATCGTCCTGGCTAACCGTCACCTCGACCCAGGGGTCGTCGCGATCGCACGCGTCCATGGCGTTGTCGATCAGGTTACCCAGCACCGTGACCATCTCCTGGCCGGAGAGCGGCACACCGTCGGTGTTCGACGGCAGATGGGTGTCCTCGGTGACCGACAATTCGATGCCGCGCTCGTCGGCCTGTGCTGTCTTGCCGAGAAGCAGTGCGACAAGCGCAGGTTCGCCGACATCGTTCGACAGCCGGTCGACCAGTCGTTGGGACAGCTCGAGTTCGTTGGTGGCGAACGTGACCGCCTCGTCGGCACGGCCCATCTCGACCATGGTGATCACCGTGTGCAGTTTGTTGGCTGCCTCATGAGCCTGCGAGCGCAGCGAGTCCGTCAACACCTGCAGCGAGCTGAGCTCGCCGAGTGCGCCCTGCAGCTCAGTTCGGTCGCGGATGGTGACGACCTCTGCGTCCTTCGATCGGTTGTCCACCTGTGATCGGTTGACCACGAGCACCCGGTCGTCGGTGACATGCACCTCGTCGCGGGCGCCGGGGTTGTAGCTGCGCAGGAATTCGGGCAGGTCCGCCTTCGCGACGGGACCTGGCGGCAGGCCGAGCAGCCGCCGGGCCTCGTCGTTGACCAGTGCCACCCCGCTGCGGTCGAGCACGATCAACCCCTCCGACACCGAATGCAGGATCGCGTCGTGGTGCTCGTACATCACCCGTAGCTCGTCGGGCCGCAGCCCGTGTGTCTGGCGTAGTAACCGTCGTCGGATCGCCCACACCCCGACCAACGAGATCGCCAGCGCCCCAAGGCTGACCGCCGCGATCGTCGGCCACTGCGATCGCCAGCGCTCCGCAAGCGTCTGCTGCGTGATACCCGCCGAGACCAGGCCGACGATCTGCCCGGTGCCGTCGCGCACCGGCACGATGGTGCGGATCGACGGGCCGAGTGTGCCGGTGTACACCTCGGTGTATGTCTCGCCGCGCAGCGCGGGCTCGATGGTGCCGAGGTAATGACCGCCGATCTGCTGCGGATCGGTGTGGGTGAAGCGCGTGCCATCCGGCGACATGATCGTGATGAAGGCGATGTCGGTGTTGGTGCGTATCGCTTCGGTGACGGGCTGCAGAATCTCTGTGGCCCTTCCGGATTCGATCGCCGCGGCCGTCGACGGTGAGTCGGCCAGCGCCGTCGCGATGGCGACGACCTGCTGGCGGGCGGCGGCGTCACCATCCTGGCGGGCATCGAGCAGCGCCAGACCACTGCCCGCCAACACGACGACCGCGATCACCAGGATCTGCAGTGCGATCGCCTGTCCGGCCAATGACCGCGGCCACCACCTGGTCAAGACGCGCCCAACTCCTTGGCGGCGATAGCGAGGATCTCATCGCCCGCGCCGACCGCGACGAAATGGCCCGCACCATCGACGGGATGCCATACCGTGCCGGGCATCGCGTCAGCAACGGCCCTGTTGATGGGATCCGGCACAAGCAGGTCGTCCAGACCCTGCCACAGGTGGACCGGCCGCTCGATCTTCTCCACGTCGAAAGCCCAACGCCGGTAGAGGAGTTCGGCGTCGCGGACCAGGCCGTCTGAACCGTGGGCAAAGCATTCGGCACACGAGTCGGCGAACCCCTTTCCGATCTCGGGACGAAGCAGAATCTGCCTGTCGTATTCGTTGACGCTGTTGCGAATCTGTTTGGAGAAGCTGTTGCGAAAACGCTTGGCGGTCAGGCCGAGGGCTGCGTACATGAGCCGGAATCCGGGTTTGAAGCGCAGCGCGAGGGTCCCGCCCAGCGCGTCGACCTTCGAAAGGTAAAGCGCTGCAGAGTTGTCGCCGAATGCCCCGTAGCTTCCTGGCGCGATGCTGCTGACGTGACGCAACCGGGCCGGGTCGATGTAGGCGGCCGCCGCGAGCGCCCACGGGCCGCCCTCCGACCAGCCCGTGACACCGAACTCCTGGCACCCCAACGCGTCGGCGACGGTCACGAGATCGTCGGCCCAGCCCGCGTACGAACGCGCCTTCTGAGGGCTGGACTGCCCCATCCCGGGGCGGTCCACGCAGACGAGGCGCAATCCGTTCGTCGCCGCCGAGTCCGCCAACAGGCGGGCCTCGAGCCTGCTGCTCGGGCCACCGTGATTGTGCAGAACGAGCGGGCCGTGCGGGTCTCCGACCTGGAGGTACGCGAGCCGACGACCGTCCGGGGTCGTCACCACTTCAGCCATGCCGTCCGCCCTCTCGCTGAACGTAATGAACTAAAACGTGACCTGGCTCACGTACTGGCAGAACCTACTTGCACATCACATTCGATGTCGACCTTGGAGGTAGTCCCGCACATGACAGTCATCGACCGCCAACCGCCGGTATCCGAGCCGCCGGATCCGCCGCGCCGCAAGGACCGCACGCACTGGCTCTACATCGCGGTGATCGCCGCGGTGCTCGTCGGTATCGCGGTCGGCATTCTCGCCCCCGACGTCGGAAAGAGCGTCGGCGTTCTCGGCACGATGTTCGTCGCCTTGATCAAGATGATGATCGCCCCGGTGATCTTCTGCACGATCGTGCTCGGGATCGGTTCGGTGCGCAAAGCCGCGACCGTCGGCAAGGTCGGCGGGCTGGCCTTCGTCTACTTCCTCGTCATGTCGACGTTCGCGCTCGCGATCGGCCTCGTCGTCGGCAACATCATCCATCCCGGCAGCGGCATGCACCTGTCGGAGACTGCCGCGGGCAAGGGCGCCGAGCTGGCCGAGAAGGCACACGAGTCGGGCGGCCTGATGGACTTCGTCCAGGGCATCATTCCTGACACGTTGTTCTCGGCGCTGACGGCGGGCAGCGTGCTGCAGGCACTTTTCGTCGCACTCTTGGTGGGATTCGCATTGCAGGCAATGGGCAGCGCGGGGGAGCCGATCCTGCGCGGCGTTGAGCACCTGCAGAAGCTCGTGTTCAAGGTTCTCGTAATGATCCTGTGGCTGGCGCCGATCGGAGCGTTCGGCGCGATCGCCAACGTCGTCGGACAGACCGGCTGGACCGCGGTCACCCAACTGCTGACTCTGATGCTCGGCTTCTACATCACATGCCTGCTGTTCGTCTTCGGCGTGCTCGGCACGATCCTGCGAGTGGTTGCCGGGGTGTCGATCTTCAAGCTGGTGCGCTACTTGGCCCGCGAGTATTTGTTGATCTTCTCGACGTCATCGTCGGAGTCCGCGCTGCCGCGGCTGATCGCCAAGATGGAGCATCTGGGTGTGGACCGCAGCACCGTCGGTGTCGTCGTCCCGACCGGCTACTCGTTCAACCTGGACGGCACCGCGATCTACCTGACCATGGCGTCGCTGTTCATCGCCGACGCGCTGGGCAGCCCGCTGTCGGTCGGCGAGCAGATCGGCCTGCTGGTGTTCATGATCGTCGCCTCCAAGGGTGCGGCGGGTGTCACCGGTGCCGGCCTGGCCACGTTGGCGGGCGGCCTGCAGAGCCACCGTCCCGACCTGCTCGACGGCGTCGGCCTGATCGTCGGCATCGACCGGTTCATGTCCGAGGCGCGCGCGGTCACGAACTTCTCCGGCAACGCCGTCGCGACGCTGCTCGTCGGGTCGTGGACCAAGACCGTCGACAAGGACAAGGTCGACACCGTGCTGCGCGGCGACGATCCGTTCGACGAGCTGACCATGGTGGACGACGATCACGCCCCGCGCGCCGAAGAGCCGGCGAAGGAGCGTGTCCCTGCGTCGGCGTAGGGCGCGCACATAAAGAAGGCCCGGCCGGTACCGCCACCGGCCGGGCCTTCTCCTGTTTCGTCAGTGGCGGTTGCAGTCCAGCGTGACCGAGATCGACTGGCTGATCGTTTCCAGCACCAGCGCGCGGTCGCCGCCGAAGCCGTTGCGGCCGGGGCCGATGTAGGGCACCCACTGCTGCACCGTCTTGGGGTTGCGCACGTTGGTCACCACGCATTCGCTCATCGGCGCGGAGCCGGTTCGATCGATGTTGACCGTGTAGCCCTCGTCCTGCAGCCGGTTGATGGTCGCCTGGGCGTCCTCTTCGGCCGATGCGATCCCTGCGGGCACGGTCATCGCGGCGCACGCACCCACCATCGCAGCTGCGAGCGTCCACTTTTTGCGCATAACCGCACCTCTCGTCCTTTGTTAGGTCAATAATCCCTCATTTACATCGTCGGGGACACACATTTAGTTCCCAGGTGTTGCGCGGATCCCATGTCGTGAGCTGCACCGCAGCGAAAGACGACCGTAACGAAGCCCACAGTGGCGTGGTTGGCCTTCGGGCTCGCGGTTGGGGAACCATGATCATGTGTGTCAGACATCGGTAGCCCGCCAACCGGCCACGGCTACCCGGGTCAGGCTGTCCCACCACGTGATGACGCTCGACGACGGGCACAAGGTGGGCGTGACCGTCGGCGGCAAGGGTGTGCCGCTGGTCTTCCTGCATGGCATCGCCCTCAGCGGGCGGGCCTATGTGCGATTGCTGAGCCGGTTGGCGGGAATGGGATTCCTGGTCGTCGCCCTCGACGCGGCGGGCCACGGCGTCACCCCCAACCTGCCCCGCAACGCGGCCGACCTGAGCCACCGGGTCGACCTGAGCCTGCGCGCACTGGATGCGCTCGGGGTGCGCGAGGCCGTCTTCATGGGCCACTCGATGGGCGGTCGCATGATCATCCAGTTGGCGGCCGTCGCACCCGAGCGAGTGCTGGCCGCGGTGCTGCTGAACGCCGCCGCGGGCACGCCGTTCGACGAGTCCATCCGGACGCCCGTCAGGTCGCCCCGGCGAGCCGCGCAGGCGGTGCTGAATGCGGCCTACGACGCTCCGGGCGACCCGCGCCGGCTGCCAGCGCGCGAACGCAAGCGCTACATGCGGCAGATGGCGGGCGCGTTGGCCCGCAACGCGCGGACCCCGCTCGGGCTGCCCGGCGCAGTGCGGGCCATCATCGCCTCCGGCGACTACACCCCGATGCTGGATGCGATGCGCGAGCACCGGGTGCCGACCATCGTCGTGCACGGGGAGAACGACCTGGTCGTCCCGTTCGAAAGCGCCCTTGACATGGCCGAGCGCGCCGACGGCACGCTCTACCGGGTGCCCGGCGCCTATCACTCATGGATGCTGGCCAACCCGAGGCACGGCGCCGACATGGTGCGCCAACTGCTGGCCGCCGAACTCGGCGACGTACTGCGCGACACCGCCCGGTCGCACGGGATCATCGGCGTGCCAGGTGGCTGGCAGGACGCGCTGCTGACCCCCGACTCACCCCTGCATTCCCTGGAGGACCGGCCGCTGGAAGCCGTGGGCATCGAGCCGCTCGAGCACGTCGAAATGGACCGGCTTCGCACCAGGCATCGCGCGCCGACCAGGGGGGCTGCCCGGCGTTTGCGCTGGTTCAACGGGTGGCGCCGCAGGGGCGAGCAGACGCCATCGGCCGGAACCGCCGACATCGCCTAGTCGGCGCACTAGCATCGCGTCCATCTGGCCACACCAGTCGGAGGGGGAACCCGATGGACAGCACGATGCAGGACGTCCCGCTGACGATCGCCGCCATCATGCGGTACGCGTGCGACCTGCACGGCGACCGCAAGGTGACGACGGCAACGGGTGACGGGTACCGGCACACGACCGTTCGGGAAGTCGGAGAGCAGGCCGCCCGGCTGGCGAATGCGTTGCGCCGCATCGGTATCACCGGCGACCAGCGCGTTGCGACCTTCATGTGGAACAACGCCGAGCACCTGACCGCCTACATGTCCGTCCCGTCGATGGGCGCGGTGCTGCACACGCTCAACATCCGGCTGTCACCCGAACAGATCGCGTTCATCGCCAACGAGGCCGAAGACCAGGTCATCATCGCCGACCTCTCGGCGGCCGGTCAGCTGGCCCCCGTGCTGCCATTGCTGGAGACGGTGCACACCGTGATCGCCGTCGGCGAGGGCGATATCGACGCGCTGACCGAGTCCGGCAAGACCGTGCTCCGCTACGACGAGGTGCTGGCGGCCGAGTCACCCGAGTTCGACTGGCCGGACCTCGACGAGAAGTCCGCGGCGGCGATGTGCTACACCAGCGGGACGACGGGAAACCCGAAAGGCGTTGTCTACAGCCATCGTTCGAGCTATCTGCATGCCATGATGACGAACACCGCCAACGGGGTGAGTCTCGGGTTCGCCGACAAGGTGCTACCCATCGTGCCGATGTTCCACGCGAACGCATGGGGGATGCCCTACGGCGCGCTGATGGCGGGCGCCGAGATCGTGATGACCGACCGCTTCCTAGACTCGAAATCGTTGATCGACCTGATCGAGACGCAACGGCCGACGGTGGCCGCCGCGGTGCCGACGATCTGGAACGACGTCCTGCATTGCCTGGAAAATGATCCCGGACACGACATCTCGTCGTTGCGGCTGGTGACCTGCGGCGGGTCGGCGGTGCCGATGGCAATGATGAAGACGTTCGAGAAGCAACACGATGTCCCCATCGTGCAGGCGTGGGGGATGACCGAGACCTCGCCGCTTGCGACGATCGCGCGGCCGCTGCCGGATGTTTCGGAAGAGCAGTACTGGGCTCAACGCGCCACGCAGGGCCGTCCGGTCTGCGGAGTGGAGGCGCGGATCGTCGACGACGACGGACATCTGCTGCCGCACGACGGCGAGGCGGTCGGCGAGGTGCAGGTGCGCGGCCCCTGGATCACCGGCGCGTATTACCAGAACCACGACGAGTCGAAGTTCGCCGACGGCTGGTTGCACACCGGCGATGTCGGCCGGATCGACCCACTCGGCTTCGTCACGCTGACCGACAGGGCGAAGGACGTCATCAAGTCCGGCGGCGAGTGGATCTCATCGGTGGAGTTGGAGAACCACCTGATGGGCCACCCCGCGGTGTCCGAGGCCGCCGTTGTCGCAGTTCCCGACGAGCGCTGGCAGGAGCGACCGCTGGCGGTCATCGTCGTCACCGAGGGCGCCGAGGTGTGTGCCAGCGAACTGCGGGAGTTCTTGGGCGAAAAGGTCGTCCGATGGTGGCTACCCGAGCGATGGACCTTCATCGAGGCGGTCCCGCTGACCAGCGTCGGCAAGTTCGACAAGAAGACCATCAGGGCGCGGTACGCCGACAACGCCTATGACGTCGTCGAGCACCGCGACTAACCTTCTCCCGCGGTCACCCTTCTCCCGCGAGCACCCTTCTCCCGCGAGCACCCTTCTCCCGCGAGCAGACGCAAACTCGCACATATTCGGCCCGATATGTGCGAATTTGCGTCTGCTCAGCCAGCTAGTGACGCACGCTCGAGGTGACTGAAGATGCGCGCCACGAGGTCTGATGGTCTCCGACGAACATCGTCGACAACTATCGGCATGACAAGAAAGCCGCACTCCTGTAGACGCGAGATCTTGATGCGGTCATGTCTGAAGGCCGTCGGGTTAGCGTGCCACTCGGCGCTGTCATATTCCGCAACGAGCTTCGCGTCGGGCCATGCGAAGTCGACCCGCCACAGCTCGCCGCATCGATCGAGGATCTCGTACTGAAGTTCCGGCAGCGGCAACCCGCCGTCGATCATCACCAAACGCGCTTCGCTTTCCATTGCTGACTCAGCGCGTGCATCCGCATAGTTCAGCAGCTCGCGGACCGCGACTATCCCCCTACGTCCGCGTTGCTCTCGAACCGCATTTTCGAGGTCGGCCTTGCCGCACCACATCGAATGAAGTGCGGCATCGAGAGTCGCTAGTGCGCGCGGGCGTCGAAGTGTGCGAGCGATCTCAACCGCAGTCCACGCTGGGGTCGTCGCCAGCCGCCCATCGACGCGCATCAGTGGCGCGCCGACGCGCTGATGAACGATGAGGCCTGTGGTCGGCCGCATGCGTACACCGGGATCGAGAACGTGGACTGCGGTCGTGTCTTGGACATCGAACCCGTAGAGCGCAGCCGCTGTACCCATGCAACAGACCGCCTTCTGCCCCATGAAGGCATCTAACGCCGCCAGGCGCCCCAACTGGTCCGGTGCCTCCGTCGCGTACACACCGTGCCACACGCGAACGAGATTCCCCTTTTTCACTTGTACGTCGATCTGTTGGCGAGTCATCACTGTCGACAGCTGCGCTGTGGTCGCGATACCGCTGGCTTGCGCGATGAGCGCCAACGCGTTGGGTTGCACACAGGGATAGTGAGCCCGCCAATAGAATTCGTGCACCGACACGTGGGCCGACTGGGGATTAACTCGCGTCTGTGGGTAGCCGGTCTCTTGCCGAGCAGACGCGAACTCGCACAAATTGTGCCCAGAACGCGCGAGTTTGCGTCTGCTCGCGGTAGAAAGTCTCCCGCGGTTAGCGCTCGGCTCGCTGGTAGGCCGTCACCACCGCGGCACCGCCGAGGCCGATGTTGTGTTGCAACGCGGCGGTGACATTGTCGACCTGACGCTTGTCCGCCTCGCCGCGCAGCTGCCAGCTCAGCTCAGCACACTGCGCAAGGCCCGTCGCCCCGAGCGGATGGCCCTTGGAGATCAGCCCGCCGGACGGGTTGACCACCCACCGCCCGCCGTAGGTGGTGTCGTTGTTGTCGATCAGCTTCGGGGCCTCGCCCTCACCGCACAGGCCGAGCGCCTCATACAGCAGCAGTTCGTTGGCGGAGAAGCAGTCATGCAGCTCGATCACCTGGAAGTCGGACGGCCCGAGGCCCGACTGGTCGTAAACCTTCTGTGCGGCCTTGACATTCATGTCGTAGCCGATCAGGTTCTTGGCACTGCCGTCGAATGTGCTGTCGAAGTCGGTGGTCATCGCCTGCCCGACGATCTCCACCGCCTGGCCCGCCAAGCCGTGCTTGTCGACGAACGCCTCACTGGCCACGATCGCCGCGCCTGACCCGTCGGACGTCGGCGAGCACTGCAGCTTGGTCAGCGGATCGGAGATCATCTTCGCCGCAAGAATGTCGTCGAGGGAGTACTCCTCCTGAAACTGCGCATACGGGTTGTTCACCGAGTGCCTGTGGTTCTTCAGCCCGATCTTGGCGAAGTGCTCTGCGGTGGACCCGTGCTGGCGCATGTGTTCCCGACCCGCGGCGCCGAACATCCACGGCGCCACGGGGAATGCGAACTCGTCGATCGCGGCCATCGCCTTGACGTGCTTGCCCATCGGGGACTCGCGATCGTCGGCGCCGCCCTGAAGCGGGCCTGGCTGCATCTTCTCGAACCCCAGCGCGATCGCGCAGTCGGCCAACCCGCCCCGGATCGTCTGCGCCGCAAGGAAAAGCGCCGTCGAGCCCGTCGAACAGTTGTTGTTGACGTTGGCGATCGGGATGCCGGTCATGCCGAGCTCGTAGAGCGCCCGGTTTCCTGACGTCGAGTCACCGGCGACGTAGCCGACGAAGCCCTGCTCGACCTCGGAGAAGTCAATGCCCGCGTCCTCGAGCGCTTTTGTGCCCGACTCGCGCGCCATGTCCGGGTAGTCCCAGCCCTCGCGGCGGCCGGGCTTCTCGAACTTGGTCATCCCGACCCCGACGACGAAAACCTTGTTTGGCATCTGACGACAGAAACACATAGCGAGCGAACTGTCTAGGTGCTCTACCGACGATTACGGGAGCAGCGCCGTGTGCTCAGGGCAATAGTTGAACACCGACTCGACGACGAAAACGGCGGCCTGATGCATGGTCAGGTCGGTATTGGCCAGGATCTCGTCGCCCAGGTCGAGCGGGTCGGCGCCGTCGTCGAGGGATCCGCACACGTAGCGGGCGTTGGAGACGGCGGTCCCGGCCGAGTCGTAGGCGATGCCCTCGTCGCTGATGTTCGAGAGGAACTCCTCGTCGGTCGAGGTCAAGGCGCCTGCGGTGCCTGCGCCTGCGAAGGCGGCCAGGCCGAGGCCGGTGGCGGCGATCGCGGTGGCGGCGAACTTGGTGACTCGATGCGTGGCGAACATTTCGGGCTCCTTGATGTCGATTCTCCGGCTCCGTGCCGGTGTGACATCAGCGTCCGATGGAGCTCTTGAAGGATTCTTGGAGGATTCTTGGAGCCGTCGGCCAGCGGTCGGTTAGCCGTCGGTCAGCCGAAGTCGTTCCACCATTTGTGCAGCTCTTCGAGGTTTGGGCCCTGCGCGTCGGCCAGAAGTAGGTCGACGTCCTTCGTCCAGGTGACGTCGGGATTGCCGTCGTACGTGCCGCAGGCGACCTGGCCGGCGACGTCGTCCGGGCTCGCGTTGTAGTGCCACGCGGTGGGGGAGTCGAGGTCGCTGCCCGGGCACTTCACCAGCTCGGAGTTCGCCGCGATGGTGTCGCTGAAATACTTGTCCAGCGTCGCCTGGTCGGCGAAGAGCGAGTACCGCGCGGCCTTGGGGCCTGTCGGCACGTTGGTCTCGGCGCAGTCCACAGTGGCCAGCGCGCCGGTCATCGGAGGGTGCACCGGTTCGCAGGCGCCGTCGTCGTAGCTAGCAGGCAGCACGGCGAGCAGCTTGGCATCGAAGGGCTCCGGGTTCGCCGTCGGCCTCGTTCCTCGGCGCCCTCGATGTGGTGGTCTCCCGCGTGGTCGTGGTGCTGGCGGCGACGCTTCGGCTCGACGAGTCGTCCTTCTTGAGGACCCACCAGACGCCGAGGGCGCCGAGAACCAGAACGAAGACTGCGGCCGCGGCGGCCAGCAGGATCCACGTCGAGCCCTTCTTCCGCGGCGCTCCGGTTGGCGGTGGCGTGTTCCACTGCCCCTGGAACCCGGCGGGGGCGGCGGCGGGAAACGGCGGAGGAGTCGGCGGTGCAGGCGGCGACGTGTGAAACGGCGGCGGCGTCGGCGGCGGGGTCTGATACGGCGACGGTGTCACCGCTCCCGGTGGGGGTGCCAACGCGGTACCGATGGCGCCTGGCAGGAAGCCCGGCATCGTCGCTTGCTGGCTGCGCTGCAGGATGCTGGCGGCTTGATCCTGATCGCGTTGAGTGAGTGCGTCGTTGGCGGCGACTGCGAGATCACCTGCGCTGGCGTAGCGTTCGGCGGGTTTCTTGGCCATGCCGCGCGCGATCACTTGGTCGAATGCGACGGGGATCCCGGGCCGCGTCACGCTCGGCCGCGGAATCGGCTGCATCAGATGCGACGTGATCACCACGCTGACGCTGTCGGCGGGGAACGGCTGCGAGCCGGTAAGGCACTCGTGCAGCACGCATGCCAGCGCATAGATATCGGCGCGGTAGGTCACCTCGTCGTTGGTGAACCGCTCCGGGGCCATGTAGGCGTATGTCCCTACGGCAGTGCCCAATTCGGTCAGCTTCTCGTCGGTGGCGGCGTTGGCGATGCCGAAATCGACGAGGTAGGCGAAATCGTCGCGGGTGAGCAGAATGTTCTCGGGCTTGACGTCGCGGTGCATGATGCCGGATTCGTGGGCGGCGTCGAGCGCCGACGCGATCTGGCGCACGATCGCCACCGCGCGGGCAGGCGTCATCGGGCCGTAGTTCTTCAGTACCTTGCGCAGGTCGGTGCCGTCGATCATGCGCATGTCGACGTACATCACGCCGTCGATCTCGCCGTAGTCGTGGATGGGTACGACGTGCGGCTCGAGCAGCCGGCCCGCCGAGTGCGCCTCCCGCTGCAGCCGCTTGCGGAACACCGGGTCGTGGGAGACCGCCTCCGGCAAGAGTTTCAGCGCGACGATGCGGTCTTTTTCGGTGTCCTGCGCTTCATAGACCTCGCCCATGCCGCCTTTGCCGAGCAGGCGACGCAGCCGGTAGCGGCCGAACTCGGTACCCACCCGCGAGTCCCCTTCGGTGCCGCTCATCGATCGCTCCTCGTGTATTTGCCGGCGAACACACCCTAATGCCGCAGCTCGGGCGTCACACAGCAAACCGCGCTACACCTCGGGGCCTTGCATCTCGAATACGAACTCGTGGTCACAAATGCGAATGCGGTCGCCGTCGGCGAGCGTGACACTCGCACGGATTCGTTCGCCTCGCACATCGACTCCGTTGGCCGACCGCAAATCCGAGACCACGAAGCTGGTGCCGGTGTCGATGATGACGGCGTGGTGGCGGCTGACGTTCGGGTCGTCGAGCACGATGTCGTTGTCGGGCAGGCGTCCGATCCGGGTGGCGGCCGCTACCAGAGGATACTCGTGGCCTGCGGCGTCGCGCAGGAGCGCCACCGAGGATGCGCCGCTGATCGCGGTGCGCTGGTCCAGCGAATTGGCGGTGTGGATGGCGGTGGTCCTCGCGACCCGTTTGACGTCCAACGGCTCCTGGCGCAGGACCCGCTCGTAGAGCGCCTGCACTGTGCGTCCGGGATCGATACCGAGGTCCTCGGCAAGCGTGGTCTTCAGCCGCCGGTACGCCGCCAGCGCATCGGATTGCCGTTCGGCGAGATAGTAGGCGGTGATCAGCTGCGCCCACAACGGCTCGCGGTAGGGATGCTCGGCGGTCAGCGACTCCAGCTCGCCGATCACGGCATAGCTACGCCCGCATGCGATCTCGGCCTCGGCGAGCGCGGTGTGCGCGAGCATCTTGTCTTCGACAAGAGCGGTGGCGAACGCGTCGACGAACTGAAAGTCGCGCAGGTCCTCGAGGACAGGCCCGCGCCACTCGGCGAGCGCCGCCGAAAGGTACTGGCTGGCCTGCTCGAACTTTCCGGCGGCCGCGGCCTGCACTCCCGCGGTCTTGCCGAGCGCGAATCGCCCGATGTCGCAATCGCTTTCGGGCACCGTCAACCGGTACCCCGGCGGCGCGCTTGCCAGGGCCGTGCGGGAGTCGACGCCGATGCCCGCCAGCAGCTTGCGCAGGTTGGAGACGTAGGAATGCAGGCTGGCGCGTGGATCCGGTGGCGGGAACTGCTCCCACGCCGCTTCGATCAGTGACTCGGTCGCGACGGGGCGGTTGCGGTTGATCACCAGCATGGCGAGCACGGCCCGCTGCTTGGGCGTGCCCAGCGCCACCGGCTCGCCGTCGACGCGGATCTGCAGCGGTCCCAGCACGCCGAACTCGGCACCCTTCTCGGCCATCACGGCAATTGTGAATCATGCGGCGATGCTGCCGCCCCCGTCTGCTCGAATGACCTGGCCGGTGATGTAGCCGGCATCCTCGTGCAGCAGCGCACAGATCGCATGGGCGATCTCCCGCGGCGTCCCGACTCGCCGCAGCGGAATGGCCTCCAGGAGCCTGTCCTCTCGCTCGGAGCCCTGCGGGCTCCCTTCGCGAAACATCTCGGTTTCGACGGGCCCCGGCGCCACCGCGTTCACCGTGACGCCGGTCTTCGCGAGCTCGCCCGCCCAGATCCGGGTACACGCTTCCAGCGCAGCCTTCGACGCGGCGTAGGGAGTGCGTTCCGCCACGCCGAGCGTGGTCAGGCTGGAAACGTTGACGATCCGGCCCCAGCCTGCGGCGAGCATGCCGGGCAGGACAGCCTGGACCACCTGCACGGTGGCCCGCACATTCAGGTCGTACGTCACAAACAAGTCGTCCAACTCGATCGAGCCGATGCGGCCGAACCGCGCCACACCGACGTTGTTGACCACCGCGTCGATGCGTCCGCTCGCCACGACCCGCTCGAGCACTTCTGCGGTGGCCGCCCGGTCGGCGAGGTCGACCTCGAAGAATTCGCCTGGGAAGTCATTCGGCCTGCTGCGTGCGAGGCCGACAGGAACGTCGCCTGCGGCCGCGACTCGGTCGGCGACCGCCCGGCCGATCCCCTTCGACGCCCCCGTGATCAATATCCGCCGTCCTGGCATCGTGTCCTCCTTCGAACGCGCTTGTGTGATCACTGCAACGTTCTGGAAGCCCAGCGCCCCATAACGCTGTTGATATGGCTGATGGCGTTTGCCGCATGGAGGATCGATGTCGACGTTACTGCAGCTCAAGACATTCGTAGCGGTGGTCGACCGCGGTGGTTTCACGGCGGCGAGCCAGCATCTGGGCCTGTCGCAGCCGGCCGTCAGCCGGGCGGTCGCGGCTCTGGAACACGAGCTCGGCCTGCCGCTGCTCATTCGGAGCCACGACGGCGTGTCCCTGACTCGAGCCGGTTCCGTTGCGCTGACGCATGCCCGCGAAGCGGTGCGGCACGTCTCGTCGATGCACACCGAGCTTGCGGGGCTTGCAGGTGATGTCACCGGAACACTGAGCGTGGCGAGCCTGCCGAGCGCCACCGCGACGCTCGTCGCTCCACAACTTCGTGAGTTCGCCGAACGGCACCCGGCCGTGATCATCCGGCTGCTCGAAGGCAGCGAGCAGGAGATCCTCGACTGGCTGGACCAAGGCGCCGCCGAGGCAGGCGTGGTCAGGCTGCCCGCTCGCGGACTGGAGACCGCGGTGCTCGGCGATCAGGAGATGGTCGCCCTCGTGCCTGCGGACAACTGGCTGGCATCCAAGGTCAGCGTCAGTTACGCGGAACTGGCCAAGGAACCGTTCGTCCGTGGCACGGGCGGCTGCGCCGACGTCCTCACTCCGATCGCGCGACAGGCCGGTGTCGAGTTCGACGTGGCCTTCGAAGCGCGAGAGATGTCGGCGGTGGTCGAGATCGTCCGCGCGGGGCTCGGGGTGAGCATCGTGCCAAGCGCCGGTCTTGGCCAGCTGCCCGACGGCGTCGTCATCCGTCCGCTCGAGACCAGGACAGTGCGGCATCTCGGTGTCGCCGTATCCGCCAGCGCATCCGCGCCTGCCCGTGCGTTTCTCGACCAGGTTGCCGCACTCGAAGTTCAGTAGCTCTCCCCGCGCGAGACGCAAAGACCCCCGTTTTTGGCGCGAATTGGGTGGTTTTGCGTCTGCTCGCGCTGCCCAGTGGTGTAGACCTGGGTAGAACGTGTTCTAGTTTTGCGCTTCTGGGAGGAATGGCATGGGTCTTCGGGTCGTGCAGTGGGCCACCGGCGGTGTCGGCGTCGCGGCGATCAAGGGTGTGCTCGAGCATCCGGACCTCGAGCTCGTCGGATGCTGGGTGCACTCGCCGGACAAGGCGGGCCGTGACGTCGGCGAACTGATCGGCACCGAGCCGCTCGGTGTCACCGCGACCAACAGCATCGACGACATCGTCGCCGTCGACGCCGACGCGGTGATCTACGCGCCACTGATGGCCAGTCCCGACGAAGTGGCGGCGCTGCTGCGGTCCGGCAAGAACGTGGTCACCCCTGTCGGCTGGCTCTACCCGAGCGAGCGCAGCGCCGCGCCGATGCGGGAAGCGGCACTGGAAGGCAATGCGACCCTGCACGGGACCGGCATGGCGCCCGGCGGCATCAGCGAGAAGTTCCCGCTGCTGTTTTCGGCGTTCTCCACCGGCGTGACATTCGTTCGCGCAGAAGAGTTCTCCGATCTGCGCACGTACGAAGCGCCCGATGTGCTGCGCCACGTCATGGGGTTCGGCGAGACGCCGGACAAGGCGCTCACCGGGCCGATGCAGAAGATGCTCGACAGCGGCTTCATCCAGGCCGTGAAGATGGTCGTCGACAAGATGGGCTTCAACGCCGACCCGAAGGTGCGTGCGACCCAGGAGGTCGCCCTGGCATCCGCGGCGATCGAATCCCCGCTCGGCGTAATCGAGCCTGGGCAGGTCGCCGGCCGCAGGTTTCACTGGGAGGCGCTGGTCGACGGCGAGCCCGTCGTGCGCGTGACGGTGAACTGGTTGATGGGGGAGGAAAACCTCGATCCCGCATGGACTTTCGGCCCGGCAGGGCAACGCTACGAGATGGAGGTTCGCGGCAATCCGGACATCACGATCGTCGTGAAGGGCTTCCACTCCGAGGTCGGCGGAGAAGGGCCGGAGTACGGCATCGTCGGCACGGCGGCCCACTGCGTCAACTCGGTGCCTGCGGTGTGCGCGGCCGAGCCCGGCATCATGACCATGCTCGAGCTCCCGCTGATCAGCGGGAAGGCGGCGCCCGGGTTGGGCTGATCTCCGTTGCGAAAGGGCCTTTCTGCCCTTGGGCCGTCGCCGAATCGCGAAGATCATGGTTGGGACGTCTATTGAGTCGAGGTAACGAGTGATTGCTTTCAAGACAATCGCACCGCTTGGGCTGTGCGCTGTCGTGATCGGGCTCTCTGTGCTGTCAGAACCGGTGTCTGCCAACGCCGACGTCTGCGGATCCGTTGGCGGACGCCGCGTCTCGGTTAGCGGGTGCGGAAGCGTCGCCGACGCGGTGGCACCCTACATACCGCCGCCGGCGGTCTACGCTCCGCTGCCCGAGGACTACGACGTAGCTCCGCCGCCTCCACCACCCCCGCCACCGCTGCCGAATGTCAACGTGTGCGCCAACTTCGGACGCCGAATCAGCGTCAGCGGATGCGTCTAAGCGGCGCGACACATCTGACCCGCTCAAAAACACGTGAGGAGCACAACGAATGGCTACTAAGCAACGACGCCTGATGTGCGGAGTTTCGGCGCTGAGCGCCGCGATTCTGCTCGCCACCGCAGCACCGGCGGCCGCAGACGATCCCGCGCCGCCGAACTGCACCGCAGCCGACCTGGCCGGTGTGGTGACCGGCGTGTCCGCCGCGATGTCCGCCTATCTGTTCACCCATCCGGACGTGAACACCTTCTTCACCGACCTCAAGGGCCTGCCGCGAGACCAGCAGCGTCAGCATCTGCAGGACTACCTCAACGCCAACCCGCAGGTGGAAGCCGAGGTGCGGGGGATACGCCAGCCGTCGCTGGACTTCCGTGACCGCTGCGACGTCGAGCTGCCGAGCTAGTCTCGGGGTATGGCTGAACCGTTAGTCGTCGAGCAGTCCCGCACCATCCCGATGGGCCAGGGCGATGTCTTCCGCGACATGGTCCCGATGCCGCTGCCGTCCTTGTTCCGCAAGTGGTACGGGCCCATCCCGCCGATCAAGGAAGTTCGCGACCAAACCGGTGACTGGGACGCCGTCGGGCAGTCACGCACCGTTGTATTGGTCGGCGGCGGCAGCATGCGTGAAGAACTCACGCAGTTCAATTCGCCTCATTCGTTCGGGTACACGCTGTCGGACGTCAAGGGTCCGCTATCCCCGTTGGTCGGTCGGGTGGACGGGGAGTGGACGTTCGAGCCGGTCGGGTCGGGCACCGATGTGACCTGGCGGTGGACCATTCACCCGCGCAGCGGGTTCACCGCGCCCCTGCTGCCGATATTCGGCAAGCTGTGGAAGGGTTACGCGCGCCAGTCGCTGGAGGAGCTGTCCAAGCAGCTCGTGCACTGACCCGTCACGGAATGCGATAGAACGGGTTCGGCAGCAGGAACGTGCGCTCGGACAACCCACCGTCGAGGTCCGACGGCTGGTCGCCCATGTTGGCGATGATGGTGTAGCCCCGCTGCTCGATCGCCTGCCGTTGCGGTGCCTTGAAGTCGGCGGCCGAAACATATTCCGCAGCATCAGGTTCCATGATCAGCCCGGTGTTGCCGGTGTATCCGACCTCGGTGAGGTTGCGTTCTGTCGCTGCCCGTTGTGACTCCGGGCGGCCGGTGATGAAGAAGATCGCCGCGCCGCGGTCCTTCGCGGTGTTGTAGACGTCCATCGTCGGTCGGATCACCGTCGACCGCGCGGTCAGGTCCCACGCCTGCCAACCGCAGGGACCTTGCGGCAGGGCGTTGCACGGGCCGCCGATGAACCGGCCGAAGTCGTTGGCCTTGATGGCTTCCCAGTTGGACAACGCGGTTTCGTCGATGTCGAAAACGACCGCGGGCTGATCGACCCGTTCGGCTTCCTCGTTGATCCACGGGATGGCAGGCCATGCGGCCAGCTGCAGGTCGGTGAGATAGGCGCCACTGTTGTAGTACTGCGTCGCCTCGGTCTTGAGGTCGCCGATGTTGGCGGGTTGGACCGGAGGCGGGACGATGGGCGACGGCGGTGCGGGCGGCTCCGCGACGGCCGTTGGCGCGCACACGAACAATGCGGCGGTCAGCGAGACGACGAGGCGCGTGATCATCGTCAGAACCGGATCACGCCGCGAAGATTCCGGCCGTTGCGCAGGTCGTCGTAACCCGTGTTGATCTCGGACAGCTCGTACTCGCGGGTGATCAGCTCGTCGAGCATCAGCTGGCCGGCGTCGTACAGGTCGAGCATCCTGAAGATGTCGACACGCGGATTGGACGACCCGAAAAGCGAACCGCGGAGCTGCTTTTCGAAAAGTGTGAGGTCCACCAGTGACATCGCCACCAGCTTCTCGTCGGGGTGCGCCATCGCCGTCATCACCACCCTGCCCCGCTTGCCGACCAGGCTCAGCGCCTGTCCGACGTAGGCGCCCTCGGCGACATCGGTGGTGACGACGCATACGTCGGCCTTCTGCCCGCGGGTCAGCCCGGTGACAAGCGCGGCGGCCTCTTGGAGCGTCGCCGCGGTGTGAGTTGCGCCGAATTCCATTGCCCGCGTGCGCTTGTACTCGACCGGATCGAGGGCCACGATGTGCCGTGCCCCCACGATGCGGGCCGCCTGAACGGCGTTGATGCCGACGCCGCCGACGCCCATCACCACCACAGTGCTGCCCGCCGTGGCCTCGCCGGTGTTGATCGTGCTGCCGTATCCGGTGGTCACACCGCAACCGACGAGCGCCGCCTTGTCCAGGGGTACGTCCTCTCCGACCTTGACCACCGATGCCGTCGGCACCACGGTGTACTCGGAAAACGTTCCGAGCAAACACATTTGACCGAGGTCACGGCCGCGGGTGTGGAAGCGGTGGGTGCCATCCAGCTGCGGCCCCTTGAGCAGGTACATGCCGAGTTCGCACAGGTTGCTGATGCCGCGTACGCACGGCCCGCACCGGCCACACGCGGGGATGAAGCTCAGCACCACCGGATCGCCCTCGGCGACGTCGGTCACCCCGTCGCCGACCTCCACCACGACGCCCGCGCCCTCGTGCCCGCCCACCACCGGCATGGTCATCTTCAGGTCGCCGGTGACCAGGTGTTCGTCCGAGTGGCACAGGCCGCTCGCAGTCATCTTGACCATCACCTCGGCGTTCTTGGGGCCGTCGAGGTCGATCTCTTCGACCTCCCATTTCTGGTGCAGTCCCCACAGCACGGCGGCCTTCGTCTTCATCGACGTCTGCTCCTCGAGGGTTGGCGTTCAGGGCTGATTATTGCCAGCCTGGCAGACTTTCGTCCGTGACATCGAAACGTGGTCTGGTGCTGGCCGGCGGGGGGCTGGCAGGTATCGCTTGGGAAATCGGCATTCTGCGGGGCATCGAGGACGAATCGGCGGAAACGGCGCGCACGCTGCTGGATTCCGACGCCATCGTCGGCACGTCGGCAGGGTCGGCGGTCGCCGCCCAGCTCGGCAGCGGGCTGAGTCTCGACGAGCTGTACGAGCGGCAGATCAAGGGCATGTCGAAAGAGATCGACCCGGACGTCGACATCGAGGACATCACCGAGCTGTTCCTCAACGCGCTGTCGGACCCCGACGCCACGAGGGAGCAGAAGCTGCAGCGGATCGGTGCGGTCGCACGGTCAACCGCCACCGTGTCCGAGGCGGTCCGCCGCGACGTGATCGCGCAACGATTGCCGTCGCACGGCTGGCCGGACCGCGACCTGCGCATCACCGCGATCGACATCGGCACCGGCGAGTTGGTCACCTTCGACCGGACATCGGGTGTCGAGCTGGTCGACGCCGTCGCAGCCAGCTGCGCCGTGCCCGGCGCGTGGCCGCCGGTGACGATCGGCGAACGGCGGTACATGGACGGCGGGGTCGGCAGCACCATGAACTTGAACCTGGCCGCGGACTGCGACACGGTCGTCGTGCTGGTGCCGTCGGGCAGGGGAGCCCCGTCACCCTTCGGGCGTGACCCGGCCGTTGAGGTCGACGCCTTCGCAGGCCGCTCGCTGGGAGTGTTCGCCGATGACGACTCGTTGACGGCGTTCGGCCCGAACCCGCTCGACCCTGCTTGCCGGGAGCCGTCGGCGCGCGCCGGACGGGCACAGGGCCGCCGCGTGGCCGCCGAGGTCGCCGAGTTCCTGGCGGGGGTCTGAGTGATTTCGGCGTGGTTTCTATCGCTCACCGACAGTTTTCACGCCGAAATCGCTTGATCGACTTTCCAGCGTCTTGATGGCCTGCGCCGCCAGCTCATGCCCGATGTCGATGACCTCGGCGGCGCGGTGGAATTCCAGGCTGCGGCAAGCGCTTCGGGGCACCTCGATGAGGAGGTCGGGTGGATAGGCGGCCAGCGTGTGACGCGCCAGCGCGGCCTGCGCAATGTCGATCGTGCGGTTCATCACCTCGAAGCTGCCCATCTTCGGCACGGATCCGCCGTCGGGCACGTCATCGGGGTCGTCCTCGTCGGTCACACTGCTGAACCGGCTCAACATGGCGCGCCCCGTCTGCGTGTCCAGCACAGACCTGGCGGCGTTGGTGTCGAGCAACGAAGAGGTGCTGCGCCACATCCTGTTCAGCCATTCCGTCGTCGCCCGCGGTTCGGCGTCCGTCGGCTCGAAGCGGCCGCCCGCCTCGCTGCCGCTCAGGCTGACGGCGATGGTGAGGTCGGCGTTGACGGCCGCGATCGGCGCCATCGGCAACGGGTCGAGGATGCCGCCGTCGGCGAGTAGGCGGCCGTCAAGAATGTGGGGGGTGATGACGCCGGGTATGGCGATGGACGCCCTGATCGCCTCGTCGACCGGACCCCTCTGCAGCCACACCGACTTGCCTGCGATCAGGTCGGTCGTCACCGCGGTGTAGGGGATCGGCAGTTCCTCGATGGTGACCTCGCCGAGGATGTCGCGCACCGCGTCGAGGATCTTCGCCGCCCGCAATACTCCTGCCGCGGTGATCGACGGGTCCAGCAGTCGCAGCACCGCCCGTTGGGTCAACGACATTGCCCACTCGGCGAATTCGTCGAGCTTTCCCGCCGCCTGCAGGCCACCGACGAGCGCGCCCATGGACGAACCCGCGATCCCGACGATCTCGTAACCCCGCTCACGCAGCTCGGTGATCACCCCGATGTGGGCGTATCCCCGCGCACCCCCGCTGCCGAGAGCCAGCGCGACTCGATTGCCAGCCATGGGTTCATTCTGCGCCGTCCCCGTCGTCAACAGCCCCCGAGTCTGCTGACAGATCGCGATTTAACGAGATTTCGCGATCGCTCAGCAGTTCCGAGCGCCACAATCGGGTGTGACTGCGCTGGGCTCGTCAGTGGGATCCTCCGTACGCCGCCTCGGCAAACCCACGCCGCGCGACGTGCTGGCCGGACTCGTCACGGGGCTGTTCTCCATACCCGAGGGAATGGCCTACGCCAGCATCGGCGGGTTCAATCCCGTCGTCGGCCTCTACTCCGGTGTGGTGCCCGGCATCCTCGCGTCGGTATTCGCCCGCACAGTGCTGATGGTCACCACGCTCACCAGCGCGATAGCGCTGTCGTCGCGCAGCGTGCTCAAGGAGGCGGGCCTGGATCCGGCCGACCCCGCCAACGTCGCCGCGCTGGCCGTCGTCGTCGGCGCGGTGATGCTGATCTTCGGCCTTCTGCGCTTCGGCTCGATCATGAACTTCGTCTCCAACGCCGTCATGACGGGGTTCAGCACCGGTATCGCACTGCAGATCATCGCAGGAGTGCTCGGCGACTCAACCGGCTATAAGCCGCAGAGCGGCAACACGATTGGCAAGTTCATCGACGCGCTCGCCCACATCGGGCTGTGGCAGCCAACGGCCGTGGCCGTCGCTGTGGGCACCGTCGCGGTATGGGCGGTGTTCCACCTCATCAAACCGCTGGAGTCGTTCGCGATACTCCTTGCCCTTGTCGTCGTCACCGCGGTCGTCGCCATCGCGCACATCGACGTCGAGACCGTCGGCGACATCGCCTCGATCGCGAATTCGCTTCCACCGCTGACTGTTCCGAACTTCGCCGTGATGCCCGAACTGCTGGTCGGCGGGCTCGCCGTCGCGCTTGTCGCGCTGGCGCAGGCCGCAGGCATTTCCGCGGCCGTGCCGAACCCGGACGGCAGTCGCAGCAACATGTCCGGCGACTTCACCGCTCAGGGCGTGGCCAACCTCGCGGGCGGCTTCTTCGGTGCGCTGCCCGCAGGGGGCTCACTCTCGCGCACCGGCGTCGCGACTTCGGCTGGCGCGCAGACCCGTTGGGCGGGCATCTTCGCGGGGGTCTGGCTGGCCCTGCTGGTGCTTGTCGCCGGTTCGGCCGCCGAGATCATCCCGATGCCCGTCATCGGCGGGCTGATCCTCGTCATCGGCCTGGAGCTCGTGATGGGCAGGCTGCCCGACATCAAGCTGGTGCTGCGCGTCGCGCCGCTCTCCGCGATCGCGATGTTGATCACCTTCGCCGCGACCACCCAGCTGCCGCTGCACACCGCGATCCTGGTCGGCGTCATCACCTCGCTTGTGCTCTACTGCGTCAAGGCGTCGCAGTCGGCCCAACTGGTGGCCCTTCGCCAGAGCGACGACGGCGGCTGGCAGACCGCCCCCGTGCCAGAACAGTGCGCGAGCAACGACGTCACCGTCCTGCACTACGCGGGCGTCGGGCTGTTCGCCGAGGTGGCTCGCATCGACGAGGAATGGCCGAAGGCCGAGGGCTCCACCAATGCCGTCGTCGTGCTGAGCATGCGGATGATGCCCGACGTGCCGTCGTCGGTCGCGATCAAGGCCCTGCGGCGGTGGGCGGGTGCGTTGGAGGCGCACGGCGGACGCCTCATCGTCGCGGGAGTCACCCCCGCCGCAGACCGCATCCTCGAGAAAGGCGGCCTTGTCGACGTGCTCGGCGCCGACGGCATCGTGCCCGCCACGGACCGGGTCTTCGGCGCGCTGGACGAAGCCGTCGCCAGGGGCAGGGAGTGGATCGCCGCGCGGTCCTAGCCGACTTTCTCGCAGCCGTGATTCGAAGTCAGCAAAGCGAATCCGCGCCGGCCTGGACGGCGACGATGACGGCGGCCTGCCTGGCGGGGGAGAGCTGCGTCCACGGAGTGTTGTAGGTGGCGGGCCCCGGTGCCGAGCTGGGGTCCTGAATCGACTTCAAGAAGGGCTCGATCTGCGACTTCCGGTCGCCGCCCTGCTGGTCGATCCACGCCTTCGCGGCCTGGCAGGCCTGCGAGTACTCCTCTTCCGTCGACTCGGCAGCCGCACCGACGGCCGTTGTCACGCCGCCCGGCGTGACCTCGATGGCACCGGGCGCAGGGGTGTGGGTTTCCGAGCTGGTCCCGGTCGTCGCGGTGGGCGCCGCCGACGTCGGACCGCCTCCTTCTCCCGACGAGCAACCCGCGATCGCCACGATTGACGCCGCCGCAGCGGCCAAGAGGGGATAGAAGCGCATGCGGCCAATCTATGCAACACTCGCGAACGTGATGGAGGGGATCTGGTCAGGGTGGGCCCACACGTCAGTAGGGTGGGCCCCCTCGCGTGCTGGGTGGGCCCCCTCGCGTGCTGGGTGGGCCCCCTCGCGTGCTGGGGAGTGTTGTCCGGCGTAACCGCCGACCCTCGACCCGTCTGTCACTTCTGGAGCTTTCATGGTTTCCGCCGTCTCCGCCCCCACCCGCCTGCGCGTGCCCGACCTGCTGCAGGCCGTCGACCAAGCCGCCGACAGCGTGCTCAGCGGCCGCTACGACCACCTTCTGCCGCCGGGCGGCGTGCCGACCGACGACCGCTGGTACACCCGCATCCACGGCGATGACGAACTGGACGTCTGGCTGATCAGCTGGGTCAAGGATCACGCCACCGAACTGCACGACCACGGCGGCTCGCTTGGCGCGCTGACCCTGGTGTCGGGCGCGCTCGACGAGTTCCGGTGGGACGGTGAGGCATTGCGGCGCAGGCGGATCAACGAGGGCGACCAGGCCGCGTTTCCGCTCGGGTGGGTGCACGACGTTGTGTGGGCGCCTTCACCTGCCGCGACTGTTGCACCTACGCTGAGCGTGCACGCCTACTCGCCGCCGCTGACGGCGATGTCGTATTACGAAGTGACCAGTCGGAACACGTTGCGCCGCAACCGCACTGAACTGACCGACGGCCCGGAAGGGTGACCCGATGACCAGTCGAATCGACAAGGTGCTCGACACCGCCCGTGCCCGGCTGCACCGGATGCCCGCCGGCGACGTGCCGGGCGCGCTGGACCGCGGCGCGGTGCTCGTCGACATCCGCCCGCAGGCCCAGCGCGACCGCGAGGGAAACGTCGCGGCGGCGCTCGTCATCGAACGCAACGTGCTGGAGTGGCGCTGCGACCCCACCAGCGACGCCAAACTGCCCGAGGCCGTCGACGACGACGTGGAATGGGTGGTGCTGTGCTCGGAGGGTTACACCTCCAGCCTGGCCGCGGCGTCGCTCATCGACCTCGGCTTGCACAAGGCGACCGATGTGGTCGGCGGTTACCACGCGCTGAAGGCCGAAGGCGTACTCGTCTAAGCGTTCTCGTCGTTGCTCAGCAGCGGACGCAGGCGCTCGGTCTTCTCCGGGGTCCATCCCGGCGGCTGCAGTATCGCCGCCCAGCCGTTGGCAACGTCCTTGATGTAGACGTGGCCGTGCCCGTCGGGGACGTCCACCGCCACGGCCATGTCCGCGGACACCTGCAGGAACGTCACCACCGGGATCCACTGCATCCGCCCCGAAAGGTCGTAGCCGCGGGGCTCCTTCAGCCAGTCCGGCTCTGCGAACAGCAGATCGGGATTCCACCAGGCGATCGGGTCCGACGCGTGCTGGAGGTAAACCACCCGCGGATTGCTCCACGGGTCGTCGGGACGGCCGAGATTGTCGGGCCGCGCGACGAAGCGGACGTTCTCGCCCTTGTCGAAGATCGGCAGCCATTCCGGCGAGCCCGTGTCGCGGTTACGGGTGAGGTCGGCCCAGATCGTGTTGTTGAACGTCGGACCGGAGTACAGGGCGCCATCGGTGCGGGCGATCACGTTGTTCAGCGACAGGAACGGCGCCTCGCCACCGAACGAGCCCAGGCTCTCGCCGAACACCACCAGCTTCGGCCGCTGGGCTTCCGGCATCTCGCGGATCAATGCGTCGACGGCCTCGAACAGCGCCTGGCCGGCCTGCCTCGCGTTCTCCTTGTCGACGAGGAAGGACAGCCAGCTGGGCAGGAACGAGTACTGCATGCTCACGATCGCGGTGTTGCCGTTGTACATATACTCCAGCGCCGACGCCTCGGCCTCGTTGATCCAGCCCGTGCCCGTTGTGGTAGCGACGGCGACCACGTCGCGGTCGAGGCCGCCGGTGCGCAGCAGTTCCTGGGCGGCCAGCGCCGCCGTGGCCTTGATGCCGTCGGCGGAATGCAGACCGGCATAGGCCCGGATCGGCTCGATCGCGGGCTTGCCGGTGAACTTCGACAGTTCCTCGACCGTCGGGCCTGCCGACACGAACACCCGGCCCTGGTGACCCAGCGACTCCCAGCTGGCCAACGACTCCGGCCCGCCCGACCGCAGTTTCGACTCCGGCGCGGGAAAGTCGGGGTCGGTCTCGTCGTTGACCGCGGCGAACGTCTTGTTGAGGTAGTCCATCCCGACGCGCACGACGACGCCGTTCAGCAGCGCGATACTCAGCGCAAGCAGCAAGACAACCACCACGATCTGCGAAACCCGCGGCGGGGCAACGCGATTCAGCTGCCGGACCAGGAAACGCACGAGCTTGCCGACGAGCTGGCCGATCTCCACGAAGATGAACAGCACGACGACCGAGAGCACCGCGGTCAGCGGGTGGTCCCAGAAAGACATGCGGGGCACACCGTTGAGGTCGCGCACCTCGTCTTGCCAGACGTGGAAATAGATGATCATCAGGATCTGGCCGATGACACCGACGACGACCACGGCGAGCCACGCCCAGCCCGGTGCGTGGGGGCTGGCGTCCTTCGAAAGCATGTACCGCACCAGCCACACGGCGAGGACGCCGATCCCGTATCCGATCGCGCCGGCCGCGCCGCTGACCAAACCCTGGAAAAGGGGGCCGCGCGGCAGCAACGACGGCGTCAGCGACAACCACAGGAACACCAGAGCGAGGACCGTCCCGGTGAACGTGTAGTGCCGCTGCCACCAGGTCAGCTTCTTCTCCGGCGGTTCCTGTTGCGGTGCTGCTTCTTCCGTCGCCTCCGCCGTGTCTGTCACCAGGGCAGATTAGCGGTGCGTGAAGTTCGGTGGGCGTTTCTCGGTAAAGGCGTTCATGCCCTCGGTTTGGTCGGCCGTGGCGAACGCCGAATGGAACAGCCTGCGCTCGTACAGCAGCCCCTCCGACAACGACGATTCGAAGGCTCGGTTGACGGCCTCCTTGGCCATCCGCGATGCCGACAGCGACATCTGAGAGATGGTGGTGGCCACAGCCTTAGCCTCGCGGATCAGCTCGTCGGCGGGTACCACGCGCGATACCAGGCCGCTGCGGTCGGCTTCCTCGGCGTCGATGGTGCGCCCGGTCAGGATGAGGTCCATCGCCTTGGCCTTGCCGATGGCGCGGGTCAGCCGTTGCGAGCCGCCCATGCCGGGCAGCACGCCCAGCTTGATCTCCGGCTGGCCGAACTTGGCGGTGTCGGCGGCGATCAGCACGTCGCACATCATCGCCAGCTCGCAACCGCCGCCGAGTGCGTAACCCGCCACCGCGGCGATCAGCGGCGTGCGCACCGCGGCCAGCTTCGCCCACGGCGCGAAGAAATCCTGGCCGAACACGTCGCCGAAGGACAGCTCGGACATCTCCTTGATGTCGGCGCCCGCCGCGAACGCCTTCTCGTTGCCGGTGATGACGATGGCGCCGATCCCCGTGTCACCGTCGAATTCGGCTGCGGCGGAGGTGACTTCACCCATCACCTGGCTGTTGAGCGCGTTGAGCGCCTTTGGCCGATTCAGCGTGATGGTGCCGACGCGCTCGTCACGGTCGACAAGGATGGTCTCGTAACTCGTCATGAGAACTCCAGTTCGCGGTCGGCCGGCGCGAAGTAGGCCTCAACGTCGGCGGAGGTGACGGCCGCCAGCGACGCGGGCGACCATTTCGGGTTGCGGTCCTTGTCGATGACCTGGGCGCGGCAGCCCTCCACGAAGTCGTGACTGCGCGAACATGCGCACGACGTCCGATACTCCTGGCGCAGCACGTCTTCCAGCGTGTCAAGCTTGGCGGCGCGGCGCACCGCTTCCAGTGCCACGGACAGCGAAATCGGGGAGCGCGTCATGATCAGGTTGGCCGCATCGTTGGCCGGGCCCGCGTCGTGCCCGCGCAGCGCCGCGACGATGTCGGCGACGGTCTCGCCCGCGAAACACTCGTCGATCCATTCCCGTTGCGCCAGTAAGTGGCTCGCGGGGGGTTCGGTTGCGTGCGCGGCCAGGGCCGAGTCGATGCCGTCGGCGAGGATCGCGTCTGTGAACTCGCCGAGGCTGGCGTGCGGCACGTAGTGGTCGGCGAAGCCCATGGCGATCGCGTCGGCGGCGCCGAACGGAGCCCCTGTCAGCGCGGCGTGCAGTCCCAGTAGCCCTGGCGCACGCGACAGGATGAAAGTGCCGCCTACGTCGGGAATGAGACCGATGCCCACTTCGGGCATCGCCATCTTCGTGGTGTCGGTGACCACTCGCACGCTGCCGTGCGCGGCGAGTCCGACGCCGCCACCCATCACGACGCCGTCCATGAGCGCGACATACGGCTTGCTGAAGCGGCCGATCTGCGCATTCAGCACGTACTCGTCATACCAGAATCGTCGTGCCTCGGACCCGTCGGCGCGGGCGCTGTGATAGAGCGCGACGAGGTCGCCGCCCGCGCACAGGCCTCGCTCGCCCTCGCCGGACACCACGACGGCGGAAATGTCGTCGTCGTGCTCCCAGTCGGTCAGCGCCTGAGAAATCACTGAGACCATCGGAATGGTCAACGAGTTGATGGCCTTGGGTCGATTGAGCCTGATCAGGCCGAATCCACGGTCGACGGATACTAGGACATCCTCGTTTTCGCCCACGGAATGCAATGTAGATCGTGACCCGTCTGTGCTGCACCGCGGGTAAGGTTTCCTGTGAAAGACCTGGGAGGTTTTTTCGGGAACCGCACTGGGTGACCGATCGTTGAGTAGATGTTCGTCAGTAGGCGAACGACAGCACAGGAGAGGAACCGACGGTGCGCGAGAGCAGCAACCCGGTATTTCGTTCCCTGCCCAAGGGGCAGGGTGGATATGCGCAGTTCGGTACCGGAGCCGCCGGCGCCGGTACGGCGGCAGTACATGCCGATCCTTATGTGACGCAGTACCCCGATCAGCAGCAAACCGGGGTTTCTCGCCCGATGACCATCGACGACGTCGTCACCAAAACCGGTGTCACGCTCGCGGTGCTGAGTGCCGTCGCGGTCGTCTCGTACTTCCTGGTCGCGGGTAACCCCGGCCTGGCCATGCCGTTCTTCTTGGTCGGCGGACTCGGCGGCTTGGCAGTCGTGCTGATCGCCACGTTCGGTCGCAAGCAGGACAATCCCGCGATCGTGCTGACGTACGCGGCGCTCGAGGGTCTGTTCCTCGGCGCGATCTCATTTGTGCTCGCCAACTTCTATGTGTCCGGCGCCAGCGCCGGTGCGCTCATCGGGCAGGCGATTCTCGCCACCATCGGCGTGTTCGTCGGCATGCTCATCGTCTACAAGACCGGAGCCATCCGCGTCACCCCGAAGTTCACCCGCATGATCATCGCGGGCATCTTCGGTGTCCTCGTGCTCGCGCTCGGCAACTTCGTGTTGGCGATGTTCGGTGTCGGCGGTGGCGAGGGACTCGGCCTTCGCGGCAACGGCCCGATCGCGATCATCTTCTCGCTGGTGTGCATCGGGCTGGCGGCGTTCAGCTTCCTGCTCGACTTCGATGCCGCCGACCAGATGATCCGCGCAGGCGCGCCGGAGAAGGCCGCATGGGGTGTCGCCCTTGGCCTGACCGTCACACTGGTCTGGCTCTACATCGAGATCCTGCGTCTGCTCAGCATCTTGCAAAGCGATTGACGATCAACCACGACGAAAGCCCCCGGCACGCCGGGGGCTTTCTCTTTGCGCCGAGTGTGTGGCCTATGTACGCGATTTGGGCATTTTCACGCCATAGGCCATACAGTCGACGAGCTCTAGCTGAGGCGCTCGATGATCATCGCCATGCCCTGCCCGCCGCCGACGCACATCGTCTCGAGGCCGAACGTCTTGTCGTGGGTCTGCAGGTTGTTCAGCAGCGTGGCGGTGATGCGGGCGCCCGTCATGCCGAACGGGTGGCCCAACGCGATCGCGCCGCCGGACACGTTGAGCCTGTCGAGGTCCATGCCCAACTCGCGGGCGGACCCGAGCACCTGCACCGCGAACGCCTCGTTGATCTCATAGAGGTCGATGTCGTCGATCGTCATGCCCGCGTTGGCAAGTGCCTTGCGCGTCGCCTCGATCGGCCCGAGGCCCATGATCTCCGGCGACAGACCGCTCACGCCCGTCGCGACAATGCGGGCCAGCGGCGTGAGGCCGAGCTCCTTGGCCTTCTCGTCGCTCGTCACAATCACCGCTGCCGCACCGTCATTCAGCGGGCAGGCGTTGCCCGCGGTGATGGTGCCGTTCGGCCGGAACACCGGCTTGAGCTGGCTGATCTTCTCGTAGGTCGTGCCTGCCCGCGGACCGTCGTCCGTGCTGACCTGCGATCCGTCCGGCAGGGTCACCGGCGAGATCTCGCGCGCGAAGAAGCCGCTGTTGATGGCCTCCTCGGCGCGGTTCTGGCTGCGAACGCCCCAGTGGTCCTGGTCTTCGCGGCCGATCCCGCTGTGCAGCGCGACGTTCTCGGCGGTCTGACCCATCGCGATGTAGACGTCGGGCAGCACGCCGTCCTCGCGCGGGTCGTGCCACTCCTCTGCGCCTGCAGAGGCGGCCACCGACCGCTCCTCGGCATCGGAGAACAGCGGGTTGTGCGAATCCGGCCAACCGTCGGAGGTGCCCTTGGGGAAACGCGACACGGTCTCCACGCCAGCGGAGATGAACGCGCTGCCCTCATCCGCCTTGATCGCGTGGAAGGCCATCCGCGTGGTCTGCAGCGACGACGAGCAATACCGGTTCACCGTCGTGCCGGGCAGGAAGTCGTATCCGAGTTCGACCGCGACCGCCCTGCCGATGTTGAAGCCTGCCTCGCCGCCTGGTTGCCCGCAGCCCATGATCAGGTCGTCGATGTCCTTCGGGTCGAGCGACGGCACCTTGTCCAGCGCGGCACGCACCATCTGTGCGGCCAGATCGTCGGGCCGCATGTCGACCAGCGATCCCTTGCCCGCGCGGCCGATCGGCGAACGTGCGGTGGCGACAATGACGGCTTCTGACATGACAGCTCCTCAGTATTGGCTTACTGGGAGAACCTAGCTGGCGGGCACCACTATCGGTGCGGGGACCCCAGTCGAGCGCCGCCACAACCGGCTGACCCCGCCGAGCCGCGACAGCAGCGTGTCCACGTCGGACGTCCGCGTCACTAGCGGTGACTCGGGTTCAGCCGTTACGACGATGTCGCCCAACGCATTACAGAGCGCGGGCAGCAGCTGTTTGGCGGCCAGCGCATAGCCGGCTCCCGAGGGATGGAACATGTCGTCGGAGAACAGCACATCGGGCGCCTGCCGGAACTCGGGAGTAAGCAGGTCGGCCAGCGGCACCGGGACTCCGCCCGACGAGCGCACCGCCGAGGCCTGTGCGCGGGCCAGCCGCAGTCCGATGGTGCGGGTAACGGAACGCAGCGGCTGGGGGATCGCGGTGATGACGCCGAAGTCCGGGCATGTGCCGACCACGACGACGGCGCCGCTGGCCCGCAGTCGCCGGACCGCCGCACCCAGCCGACGGGCCGACGGGCCGATGCCGTGCAGCTTGGTGACGTCGTTCGCGCCGACCATGATCACCGCTGCGTCCGGCCGCGGGCCCGCCACGAACATCGCGTCGATCTGGCCCGACAGGCCCTTCGACGTCGCGCCGACGATGGCCTTGGTGCTCAGCCTGATCCGCTTGCCGGACGCCTCGGCCAGATTGCGGGCGATGATCACGCCGGGAACCTCTTCGGCGCTGCGGGCGCCGTAACCGGTAGCCGTCGAGTCGCCGAACACCATCAGGTGCAGGTCGAACGGCAACCCGCGGTACCAGCGCTCGACCGGACCCCCGCCAGGTGTGTACACGCCGTCGGCGCGTGGCGGGATGTCCCAGGACTTGGGGATGACGCGTCGGGCCTGGTCGGCCTGTCCGCTCAGGAAAGTGCGGGCCCCGACGTAGGCGGAACCCGTCGATGCGAGCGCCGCCGCGGCCGCCAAGGCGACGGTGGACCGGCGCGATGCACGATTCCTCACGCCACCATTTTATTGGCGAATGTGCGGCATCTCCGCGTGGCGAGACGTGTCCAGCGGTCACGGTGCGGTATCAAGTCCGGTATCGAATCAGTTTCTTTGATTGTTGAACTGACTAACGATGTCAAGCTAAGTTATCGGAGTTGGCCGAGCAACGAGCCACCCGGACACTACAGCGGCGTAGGAAGTGGTGGCGATGACGGCACCAAGCAAGGTCCCCAGCACGCCCCGTGCTGGTATCAGTGCAGTTAAGGGGCATAAACCCCGCAAATTTCCTGTCAGCGACGGCGCCCCTGTAGAGGTCGTCGAAGACGGTCCGAGCCTGGCAGGACGCCTGCTCGCACTAGCCGCAATGTTGACGATCAGGCCAACTCTGGCTATCGGCAGCTACGCTCCGCGCGTGCCATGGCCGTTCGGCCTCGTGGACATGGCGTGTCGCGTCCTCAAGCCCGCACCCGGCACGGTGCGGGCCACGATCTCGCTGACGAAGTGCAACGCACAACTGGTTCGCGCCGCTGGTGTGCTGCCTGCGGACGGCAGACGCCGCGTCGTTCTCTACATGCACGGCGGTGCCTTCTTGACCTGTGGTGTGAACAGCCACGGTCGGCTGGTCGAGTCGTTGTCCAAGTTCGCCGACAGCCCGGTGCTGGTGGTCAACTACCGAATGATCCCGAAGCATTCCGTCGGCCAGGCGCTCGACGACTGCTACGACGCCTACAAATGGCTCCGGCTGAAGGGCTACGACCCGGAACAGATCGTGCTGGCGGGCGACTCCGCCGGTGGCTATCTCGCCCTCGCCCTCGCCGAGCGGCTGCAGCAGGAAGGCCTGGCCGGTGAATCGCCCGCGGCCATCGTGACCCTGTCGCCGTTGTTCGAGATCGACAACGAGTCGCGCGCCGAGCATCCCAACATCCGGACCGATGCGATGTTCCCGCCGAAGGCATTCCATGCGCTGGTCGAACTCGTCGAGGCGGCCGCCGCGCGCAACATCGTCGACGGCAAGCCCGAGGAGATCTTCGAGCCGCTCGACCACATCGAGCCAGGCCTTCCGCGCACCCTGATTCATGTGTCCGGCTCGGAGGTTCTGCTCAACGACGCCCGCAAGGCCGCGCGCATGCTTGCCGCGGCGGGCGTTCCGGTCGAGGTTCGGGTCTGGCCGGGACAGATGCACGTATTCCAGATCGCCGCACCGGCGGTGAAAGAGGGCACCCGGTCTCTGCGACAGGTCGGCGACTACATCCGAGAGGCCACCTGGTAAGCGGATTCGCGGCCTGAGACGATGGACGCATGCGGATCGCCCGGCACCTCAGTGAGCTCATCGGCAATACACCTCTGGTTCAGCTGAACTCGGTCGTCCCCGAGGGCGCGGGCAAGGTCGTCGCGAAGATCGAGTATCTCAACCCTGGCGGCAGCTCCAAGGACCGCATCGCGGTGAAGATGATCGACGCGGCGGAGGCCAGCGGCGAGCTGAAGCCCGGCGGCACCATCGTCGAACCGACGTCCGGTAACACCGGCGTCGGCCTGGCGCTGGTCGCCCAGCAACGCGGATACAAATGCGTCTTCGTCTGCCCGGACAAGGTCAGCGAGGACAAGCAGAATGTGTTGCGCGCCTACGGTGCTGAGGTTGTGGTGTGCCCGACGGCGGTGCCGCCCGACCACCCGGACAGCTACTACAGCGTGTCCAACCGTCTCGTCGAGGAGATCGACGGCGCGTGGAAACCCGACCAGTATTCCAATCCGATGGGCCCGGCCAGCCACTACGAGACCACGGGCCCCGAGATCTGGGATGACACCGACGGCACGGTGACCCATTTCGTCGCAGGGGTGGGCACCGGCGGCACCATCACGGGCGCGGGCCGCTATCTGAAAGAGGTGTCCGACGGCAAGGTGCGCGTCGTCGGCGCCGATCCGGAAGGTTCGGTGTACTCCGGTGGTTCGGGTCGGCCTTACCTCGTCGAAGGTGTCGGCGAAGACTTCTGGCCGTCGGCCTATGACCCGACCGTGCCCGACGAGATCATCGCCGTCAGCGACGCCGACTCGTTCGACATGACGCGCAGGCTCGCCCGCGAAGAGGCACTGCTTGTCGGCGGTTCCTGCGGAATGGCCGTGGTGGCCGCCATCGAGGTGGCCCAGAAGGCAGGCCCCGATTCGCTCGTCGTCGTGCTGCTGCCAGACGGTGGGCGTGGTTACATGTCAAAGGTTTTCAACGATGCGTGGATGTCCTCGTACGGCTTTCTGCGCAGCAGGCTCGACGGGTCGCTCGAGCAGGCCACTGTCGGCGACGTGTTGCGGGGCAAGTCCGGTGCGCTGCCCGACCTGGTGCACACGCACCCGTCGGAAACCGTGCGCGACGCGATCGGCATTCTCCGCGAGTACGGGGTGTCCCAGATGCCCGTCGTCGGTGCCGAACCGCCGGTGATGGCGGGCGAGGTGGCGGGCAGCGTCTCCGAGCGTGAACTGCTGTCCGCCGTGTTCGAGGGCCGCGCCAAGCTGGCCGACGCGGTCGCTCAGCACATGTTGCCGCCGCTGCCGTTGATCGGCGCGGGCGAGATGGTGAGTCACGCGGCGAAAGCGCTGCGCGACTGCGATGCCGTCATGGTGGTGGAGGAAGGCAAGCCGGTCGGCGTTCTGACTCGTCATGACCTCCTGGGATTCCTCTCCGACGGAACCACTAGGAGATAGTCGGCCGGTTAACCGGAATTACGGCCTGACCGCCTCTTATAGACACCCGCGTCGAACCTTGCGGAAGGCGCTGCGCAGAGCTAATTCTCAGGTAGATTAAGCACGCTCGTTCCCAGCTAACGAAAAACTGGAAGGCGTCCATGACCGATCAACCGCCACCTCCTCCTGGTAACTACCCGCCTCCGCCGCCACCGCCGGGGGGTGGATACCCGCCGCCGCCCGGACCGCAGGGTGGGGGCTACCCGCCGCCGCAAGGTGGGGGATTCCCGCCGCAGGCCGGGCTGGGCGGAGCATTGCCCAAAGAGGCATATACGCCGTGGGGTACGCGCGTGTTGGCCTACATCATCGACTACATTCCAGTGCTGATCCTCGAGGGCATCGGCTGGCTGTTGCTGATGAGTACGCGCGAAACCGCCTGTATCACCGACACATCGGAATACGACCTCGGTGAGTTCTGCGCGACCGGCGCGTCCACGATCGGCCAGCTGTCGATCGCCCTCACCGGTTTGATCGCTCTTGCCTACGTGATCTGGAACTTGGGTTACCGCCAGGGCACGACAGGCTCGAGCATCGGCAAGGGCATCATGAAGTTCAAGATTGTCAGCGAAAAGACCGGGCAGCCAATTGGTTTCGGCATGTCTGTTGTTCGCGAGCTCATCTACCTGGTGTTCGCCGGCCTCTGCGGAATCATCTGGCTCATCGCCGTGCTGTTCCCGCTGTGGGATGTCAAGCGGCAGACCCTCGTTGACAAGATCATCTCGACGATCGCCGTTCCCCTGTAGAGAGCAACCTCTCACCTTCGGAAGGTTCGATGAACAATCCACCACCTCCCCCTCCGCCCGGTGGCGGCTATCCGCCGCCGGGACAGGGTGGTTATCCGCCGCCGGGACAACAGGGTGGTTATCCACCTCCTCCTCCGCCGAGCGGCTACCCGCCGCCCCCTCAGCAGGGTGGCTATCCACCGCCGCCCCCGCCAAGTGGTTATCCGCCGCCACCCCAGCACGGCGGATATCCGCCGCCGCCGCAGGGTGCACCTGGATATCCGCCTGCCCCCGGGGGTTATCCACCCGCGGGTCCGCCGGGTTACGGTGGCGCGCAACCGTACAGCGTCGGTGAGGCGTTCTCCTGGGCGTGGAACAAGTTCAGCAAGAACGCGGGACCGCTCATCATCGCCACGCTCGTCTACGGCCTCGTCCTCGTCGTGCTGCAGGTGATCATCAACCTTCTGCAGTCGGCGGTCAGCCCAGGAGTGAGTAGCTACACCACCGACGGTGGCGGCTTCGCGTATTCGTGGAGCACGACGTCCATGGGTATCGGCGGCATCCTCATCTCGATTGTCGGATGGTTTGTCTCGCTGATCGTCGGTGCGGCGATTCAGTCCGGCTATATCAGCGGTCTGCTCGACATCGCCAACGGCCAGCAGGTGTCGGCCGGGTCGTTCTTCCGGCCTCGCAATATCGGCCAGGTCATCGTCGCCGGGTTGATCGTCGGCATCATCACGACGATCGGCTTCTTCCTGTGCGTCATTCCCGGCGTGATCGCCAGCATCATGTTGGTCTTCACCACCGTTGCCCTGCTCGACCGCAACCTTTCAGCGGTCGACGCGGTCAAGACGAGTTTCGACCTCAGCAAAGCGAACTTCGGCAATGTGTTCGTGACGTGGCTGGCGATGGTCGCGACGGCATTCGTCGGTGCGCTGGCGTGTGGTGTCGGCCTTCTCGTCGCTGTTCCCGTCGCGGCACTGATCCTGGTCTACGCGTGGCGGCGGCTCAGCGGCGGCCAGGTTGCACCGCTCACCCCGTAGCTGATGTTCATCGGAAGGCGCTGACACCCGTCAGCGCCTCTCCGATGACCAGCTGGTGCACCTCGGACGTGCCTTCGTAGGTCATCACCGACTCGAGGTTGTTGGCGTGCCGCATCACCGGGTACTCCAGCGTGATTCCGTTGGCGCCCAGCAGGGTTCGGCATTGTCGAGCGATCTTGATCGCTTCCCGGCAGTTGTTCAGCTTGCCGAAGCTGACCTGTTCCGGCCGGATGCGTCCTTCGTCCTTCAGCTTGCCGAGGTGCAGGGCGAGTAGCTGTGCCTTGCCCAGCTCGACAGCCATGTCGGCGATCTTGGCCTGTGTCAGTTGGTATCCCGCCAGCGGCTTGTCGAACACCTCGCGGGTGCCCACGTAGTCGATCGCCGTCTCCAGGCAGTCGCGTGCCGCGCCCACGCTGCCGAACACGATGCCGAACCTGGCCTCCGAGAGGCAGGCGAGCGGACCCGACAGGCCCCGCGCCTCTGGCAGCTGCGCGTCGGCGGGCAGCCGCACGTCGTCGAGGTGCAGCTCTGAGGTCACCGATGCCCGCAGCGACAGCTTGCGCTTCATGTCGGTGGCGGCGAATCCCTTTGTTCCGCCGGGCACCAGGAAGCCGAGCACACCTTCCTCGGCGCGGGCCCAGACCACGGCGACGTCGGCGACCGAGCCGTTGGTGATCCACATCTTCGACCCGTTGAGAATCCAGTCGGAGCCGTCGCGTTTTGCCGTGGTGCGCATGCCGCCGGGATTGGAGCCGAAGTCCGGCTCCGTCAGCCCGAAACACCCGATGGCGTCGCCGGTCGCCATCGCGGGCAGCCACTGCTCGCGCTGCTCCTCGCTGCCGTGCCGATGGATGGCGAACATCGCCAGCGAGCCCTGCACCGACACCAGGCTGCGCAGACCGCTGTCCACCGCCTCGAGCTCCTGGCAGACCAGCCCGTACGCGGTGGCCGTCGAACCGCCGCAGCCGTAGCCCTCCAGATGCATGCCCAGCACGCCCAGCTTGCCCAAGTCGGCGGCCAGTTCGCGGACCGGCACCTCACCCGCCTCGAACCACTCGGCGATGTGCGGCCGCAGCCGCTGTTCGCCGAACCTGCGGATGGTCTCCCGCAGCTCTTTGTCCTCGGGTGTCAGCAGTGCGTCGAGGTCGAGAAGGTCATCGATGCGGGCCGTAGCGCTCATGGTCCATGTCTACACCGTTACCTGCAGTGTGAGTGTTGGTGTGACGACTCATTTTCAGGTAGCCGTTCTTTGCGGAGCGGCAGTCCCCGTCTTCTCAGCGGTGTCGCTGGGCGGGGTTGACGTTTCGATGCCACCTGCCTTCCCCACCGTGGTGGGGCGGGTCTTGCGGTCGGCTCCGCGTCCTTGTCCAGTCGGGGCACTGGCGGCCGGGCTACTCCCGGTACCGGTCCTCGTTGGGCCACCCGCAGAGGTGGCTTCACCGAGGCGGGCGAGGTTCACCGCGGCGTTGGTGTCGCGGTCGGCGAAGAGACCGCAACTGCTGCAGCGGTAGGTGCGTTCGGACAGGGGCATTTGGTTTTCACACCGCAGCCCGAGCACAGTTGAGTGGAAGCAAACCACCGGCCGGCCACCACGAGTGTGGAGCCGTACCACGAGGTCTTGTAGCCGAGCATGATGGCCTGGCACGCCGCTTACCGAGTACCGCACGGTTCATGCTCACGCACCGTCGCGCGCGGGAGCGGTCGGGGCGCGTCCTGGACACCGTGCGCGAGCGTTTCGACGTGCGGTTGGGCCCGCTGGAGCTAGGCGCCGGAGTGAGCGCCGAGCCAGTCAAGAAATAGGTCGGTCAATTCGAACACGAGGTCGCCGCGGCGGAACTGTTCCATCGGCTGACGACAACCCTTGACGACCCCCTCGTTAGGCTGGGCTGTGATGAGTGAGCACAGCAGGTGGCGGGGTCTGTCCACCAAGGCCATCCACGCGGGTTTCCGTCCCGACCCGCAGACCGGCGCCGTCAACGCACCGATCTACGCCAGCTCGACGTTCGCCCAGGACGGCGTCGGCGGACTGCGCGGCGGGTTCGAGTACGCCCGCACCGGCAACCCGACCCGCACGGCGCTGGAGGCATCGCTGGCCGCGGTGGAGGAGGCGACGTTCGGGCGCGCGTTCAGCTCGGGGATGGCCGCCACCGACTGCGCGCTGCGCGCGATACTGCGGCCAGGCGACCACGTCGTGATGCCCGACGACGCCTACGGCGGCACGTTCCGGATCATCGACAAGGTTTTCACCCAGTGGGGTATCGACTACACGGCGGTGGCGCTGTCGGACCTCGACGCCGTGCGGAACGCCATCACACCGAAGACCAAACTGATCGTGGTCGAGACGCCGACCAACCCGCTGCTCTCCATCGCCGACATCAGCGCCATCGCCAGGATCGCTGCCCCGTCGAACATAAAGGTGTTGGTGGACAACACGTTTGCCTCGCCGGCCCTGCAGCAGCCGCTGCTGCTGGGCGCCGACATCGTGCTGCACTCGACGACGAAGTACATCGGCGGGCACTCCGACGTCGTCGGCGGCGCACTGCTGACCAGCGACCAACAACTCGACGAAGCTTTCGCATTCCTGCAGAACGGCGCGGGCGCGGTGCCCGGCCCGTTCGACGCCTACCTGACCATGCGCGGGCTCAAGACGCTGGTGCTGCGCATGCAACGGCACAGCGAAAACGCCGCACTCGTCGCCGAGTTCCTGCAGAACCACCCCGCCATCGAGACGGTGCTGTATCCGGGGCTGCCGAGCCATCCCGGCCACGACGTCGCAGCCAAGCAGATGAGTGCATTCGGCGGCATGGTGTCGGTGCGGCTGCGTGGCGGCGTCGAGGCCGCACGTGACTTCTGCTCGCGGACAGAGGTTTTCATCCTCGCCGAGTCGCTCGGCGGCGTGGAGTCGCTGATCGAGCATCCTGGCGCGATGACGCATGCGTCGACGGCGGGTTCGCAGCTCGAGGTGCCGGCCGATCTGGTTCGGCTTTCGGTCGGCATCGAGGATGCCGCGGACCTGCTGGCAGATCTGGAGCAGGCGCTAAGCTAACGCGGCCCGCACCGCGGACGCCGTGACCGCCAGGTTCGTCTCGGGCAGAGCCGTTTCGTACTCGTCGACCCAACTGCCGCCCGCGATTTCGCTGGCGCGCATGTGAACCCATCGCCAGCCGCGGTCATTGAGGCTCAGCAGCGCGCCGAGGCCATCGACGGCGTGCAGCAGCGAGATGATCGCCGCCGTCGGCGGTGTCGGGGGTTCCCGGTCGAACAGGGCCGACAACAGCGCTGTACGGGCCTGCGTGACCCGGTCACGGTTGACCACCGGCCACGACGCTGGGTGGCCGAATCGCTTGCCGTGCAACTGAACACGCCGGATCTGTCCGGTGTGCTCGAGAAAGCCTGCGATGTTGTCCTGTACTCCTCCGCGCATCTTGGATACCGCGGCGGCGGGAGTCAGCGGCCGACGTGCCAGCAGTTCGAACGCCGGGTCCATGATGGGATCCAGCGGCATCGGCCCGGCCAGGGCCACCAGCCGCCCTGGTGCGACGGCCTCACCGTTGATCGTGGGCCGGACCCGGCACAGCAGCGCCAAGTCCAGCAACACCGCCCCCGACAACACGCGACCGCGTCGCGACCGGTCTAGACCGGGCTGCGAGTCGGCGTTGTCCAACAGCAGTAAAAACAAGTCCTCGGCGATCTGCGCCACGGACGGACCTTAACGCGCTGTCTCGGAGGGGGTTGCGTCAGGAGTGATAGGGCTCGGCTTTGAGCAGCGTGACCTTGACGGTATTGCCGTTCGGCACCGTGTAGGTGCGGCTCTCGCCTTCCTTGGCATCGATCAGTGCACTGCCCAGCGGTGAGGCGGGTGAGTACACCTCGAGCTTGCCGTCGCTGACACCCTCCTGGCGGGTGGCGATCAGGAAGGTTTCCTTGTCCGACTTGTCGTCGTTGTAGAACACCGTCACGACCGAGCCGGGGAGCGCGATACCGGACTGCTTGGGCGCCTCGCCGACCTTGGCGTTGTTCAGCAGTTCCTGCAGCTGGCGGATCCGGGCCTCTTCCTGGCCCTGCTCCTCGCGCGCTGCGTGGTAGCCGCCGTTCTCCCGAAGGTCGCCCTCCTCGCGGCGATCGTTGATCTCCGCGGCGATGACCGGCCGGTGGGCGATGAGCTGGTCGAGCTCCGCCTTCAGCCGGTCGTGTGCCTCCTGGGTCAGCCAGGTGACCTGGGTGTCAGTCATGTCGCGCTCCTGTCTTCGTTTTCGCGCTTTTCGCGTGAGAAGGCCGTGTCTCTTCTGCTGGGAGCTGCCGAATGTATTGCCACATCGGCCGGCGCTTAATCCACGCGCAAATGCAGCAATACACGGTCCCAGCAGGAACCGTGTATCGGTCCATGCTACCACCGCTAGGTCAGCGTCTTTTCACGTATTTGCTGTTCGCCGTTTGTTGCGTGGCGGCCTCGACGCCTGTACCGGGGCGTCTTCAGCTGGCTGTCAGGACGCCACCAGGTAGCCCGGTACGGCCGTCCCGCACCCGTAGACATCGCCGACCACCGGGGGTCGGGTGGACTTGACGGTGGTGGTGACGGTCACCGTGTCCTGCGACGACGGCGGCACGAGCACCTCCCTGCGGCCCGTCTCGCTGCCGTCGACGGCACGGGCCCGCACGATGCAGACCACCGGACGCGACGGATCGGCCCGCGTCACCTTGATCGTCACCGACAGCGTCTCGTCGTCTACCAGCTGGTATCCGCCGAGCTCGCCCTGCACGTCGCCGCTGCCCAGCCGCTGCGACGCCACGATTGCGATCACCACCCCGGCCACCAGGACCAGCGCGGTCAGGGCTATTGCCCACCAGCGACGTGACCGGCGTGACATGCGCTGCCGTCCGTAGCGGGCTGCGGGACGATCGATCATGTCGGTGTTTTCAGTGCCCGTCGGTCGGATAGATCTACTAGGACTGGAACTATAGGGCTACCGAAACGGTTGAAACGTGTCGACGTGATGAGGAACCACTTGAAGCAGATGCGTTTGATGGCGGTGCACGCCCATCCGGACGATGAGTCCAGCAAGGGTGCCGCCACCACAGCCCGCTACGCCGCCGACGGCGCGCGGGTCATGGTGGTGACCCTGACCGGCGGCGAGCGCGGCGACATCCTCAACCCGGCGATGGACCTGCCCGAGGTGCACGGCCGGATCCACGAGATACGGATCGACGAGATGCGCAAGGCCGCCGAGATCCTCGGGGTCGAACATCACTGGCTGGGGTTCGTCGACTCGGGTCTTCCCGAGGGTGACCCGCCGCCGCCGCTGCCCGAGGGCTGTTTCGCGCTGGAGCCGCTGGAGGTTCCTACCGAAGCGCTTGTGAAGGTGATCCGCGACTTCAAGCCGCATGTGATGACCACCTATGACGAGAACGGCGGCTATCCGCACCCCGACCACATCGCGTGCCACAAGGTGTCCGTCGCCGCGTACGAAGCCGCATCCGACTATCGGCTCTACCCCGATGGGGGGGAGCCGTGGGACGTCAAGAAGCTGTACTACAACCACGGCTTTCTGCGTAAGCGCATGCAGTTGTTGCAGGAGGAGTTCGCCAAGCGTGGCCAGACGGGGCCGTTCGACAAGTGGCTCAAGCACTGGGATCCGGAGCTCGACGTGTTCGCGGGCCGGGTGACGACCCGCATCGAGTGCTCGGAGTATTTCTCCCAGCGCGACGACGCGCTGCGGGCCCACGCGACCCAGATCGACCCGAGCGGCGACTTCTTCGCCGCGCCCATCGAGTGGCAGCAGCGGCTCTGGCCGACAGAGGAATTCGAGCTCGCCCGGTCGCGGGTCCCGGTCAGCCTGCCCGAGACCGACCTTTTCAACGGTATCGAGGCCGAAGATGACTGACACGCTCGTGCTGATCGCCGGCCTGCTGGCCGACGAGGCGCCCAAGGACACCGGACCGGACTTCGGCAAGGCGAGCCCGTTCGGGCTGCTGATCGTGGTGCTGCTGCTGATCGGCACCTTCCTGCTGGTGCGGTCGATGAACCGGCACCTCAAGCGGCTGCCGCAGTCGTTCGACCGCGAGAATCCGGAGCCGGATCAGGCGGTCGACGACGGGACCGTCGAACCGGACGCGGGCACCAAGGCGCCCTGAGTGTCCGATGACGAGCGCGAGTGAGGATCGCAGCGAGGAACGAGCGAGGACCGGTGGGCCCACGCCCGCAGGGCAGGGGACGAGCGTGAGTCGAGGATGACAACTGGGGCAAACCTCCTCGTCGAGGCCACCAGCCCTTATCTGCGCCAGCACGCCGACAACCCGGTGCACTGGCGCCAGTGGACCCCCGACGCGCTGGCCGAGGCCGCCGAGCGGGACGTGCCGGTGCTGCTGTCGATCGGCTACGCCGCATGTCATTGGTGCCACGTGATGGCTCACGAGTCCTTCGAGGACGACGAGGTGGCCGCCGTGATGAACGCGGGCTTCGTCTGCATCAAGGTCGACCGCGAGGAGCGTCCCGACGTCGACGCGGTCTACATGACTGCGACCGTCGCGCTGACCGGCCAGGGCGGTTGGCCGATGACCTGTTTTCTGACCCCAGACGGCAGGCCGTTCTTCTGCGGCACGTACTACCCGAAGCCGAACTTCCTGCAGTTGCTCGCTGCCATCAGCGACACCTGGCAGACCAGGCGCGACGACGTCGAGCAGGCGTCGGACCAGATCATCTCCGAGCTGCGGTCGATGGCGTCCGGGTTGCCCGGCGGTGGCCCCGAGGTGCAGCCCGCGCTGTGCGACAGCGCGGTCGCGGCGGTGCTGCGCGACGAGGACACCGCGAGAGGCGGATTCGGCGGTGCGCCCAAGTTCCCGCCCTCGGCGCTGATGGAGGCACTGCTGCGCAGCCACGAACGCACCGGCGACGCTGCGCCGTTGGCCGCTGTCGAGCGCGCGGGCACCGCGATGGCCCGCGGCGGGATCTACGACCAGCTCGCAGGCGGATTCGCCAGGTACAGCGTCGACGCCTCCTGGGTGGTGCCGCACTTCGAGAAGATGCTCTACGACAACGCCCTGCTGCTGCGAGCCTATGCGCATTGGGCGCGCAGAACCGGAAACCTGTTGGCGCGCAAGGCTACCCGCGAGACAGCGCGGTTCATGATCGACGAGCTGAGCGCCGACGGCATGTTCATCTCGTCGCTGGACGCCGACGCGGACGGCAGGGAAGGCTTGACCTATGCCTGGACGCCCACCCAACTGACCGAGGTGCTCGGCGCCGACGACGGCCGCTGGGCCGCAGTGCTTTTCGGTGTGACCGAAGCGGGTACCTTCGAACACGGCAGCTCGGTGCTGCAGCTACCCGCAGACCCCGACGACCAGGCACGGTTCGACCGGATCAGGGCCGCACTGCTGGCGGCACGGGCGAGTCGGCCGCAGCCCGGCCGCGACGACAAGGTCGTCACGGCATGGAACGGCTGGGCGATCACGGCACTGGCCGAGGCAGGCGTTGCCCTCGACGAGTCCGAATTCCTCGACGCCGCAACGCGATGCGCGCGGGCGGTGCTCGACTTGCACGTCTCCCCCGCAAGCGGGAGGTACCCCCACGGCGGCCTGCGGCTGCGCCGCGCGAGCCTGGGCGGGCGCGTCGGCGACAGCGCTGCGATCCTCGAGGACTACGCGACATTGGCGACCGGGCTGCTGACACTGCACCAGATCACTGGCGAGGCATCGTGGCTGGACGCCGCCACCGGCCTGCTCGATACCGCGCTGACGCACTTCGCCGACCACGAGCGTGCAGGCCGGTGGTTCGACACCGCCGACGACGCCGAGAAGCTGTTGGTGCGGCCCGCCGACCCGCTGGACGGCGCCACCCCGTCGGGCGCCTCGTCGATCGCCGAAGCCCTGCTCACCGCCGGGCATCTGGTGCCCGCGTCGCGGGCCGACCGGTACCTATCGGCGGCCGCGGCGTCGTTGTCTACGGCGACACCGGTGCTGGCACGCGCGCCGCGCTCGGGTGGACACTGGCTCGCCGTGGCCGAGGCCGCCGTGCGTGGTCCCATCCAAATCGCCGTCGCCACAGGCGATTCCGACTCGCCTCTGCTGAGCGCCGCCCGCGCGTTGGCGCCGGGAGGCGCCGTTGTGGTCGGCGGCCCGATGAACTCCTCGGAGCTGCTGACCGACCGCGACCGGGTCGGCGGCGTCGACGCCGCGTATGTGTGCCGCGGCCGGGTGTGCGACCTGCCGGTCACCACCGCCGGGGACCTCGCGTCCGCGTTGGGCGTGCCCGTGTAGCCTTCGGCGCATGTCGACGCCCGAAGACAACGCCAAGACCGTCAACCGCTACCTCGAGCTCGCCGCCCAAGGCAAGGTCGACGACATCGTCGAGCTCTATGCGGAGGACGGCACCGTCGAGGATCCGGTCGGCGGCGAGGTGCATATCGGCCGCGAGGCGATTCGCGGGTTCTATTCGATGATTCCCGCGGGCGACAACGCAACCGAGATGTTCACGCTGCGGTCTCTCGGGCACGAGGCCGCGTTCTACTGGGCGCTCACCGTCGAGCTCGGCGGCAATCGGGTGCAGATCGAGATCATCAGCACGATGACGTTCAACCATGACGGCAAGATCGCGTCGATGAAGGCCTACTGGGGCCCGGAGAACATCAAGCCCGCTTAGCGATTTCGGCGTGATTCCTATCGCTCAGCGACACTTTTCACGCCGAAATCGCTAAGAGAAGACGGCGAACCACATCGCGATGTAGTGCAGGATCGCGGCCACCGCCGTGCAGGCGTGGAAGAACTCATGGTGCCCGAACGTGTCGGGCCACGGGTTGGGCCATTTCAGGCCGTACAGCACCCCGCCGATGCTGTAGAGCGCGCCGCCGACGATCAGCAGGACCAGGGCCGCCACGCCCGCGCCGTCGAGGATCGGCCCGACGAACCACGCCGCGACCCAGCCCAGCAGCAGGTAGAGCGGCACGCCCACCCAGCGCGGCGCGGACGGCCAGAACATCTTGAGCAGCACGCCCGCGAGGGCGCCGCTCCAGACGATCCAGAACAGCACCATGCCCTTCTCCGACGGCAGCGCCAGCAGGGCGAACGGTGTGTAGCTGCCCGCGATGAACACGAAGATCATCGAGTGGTCGGCGCGCTTCATCCACTTGCGAAGCGTGTCCGATTTCCAGGTCACCCGGTGGTAGGCGCCGCTGACGGCGAACATCGCCACGATCGTCAGCGTGTAGATCAGGGTCGCGATCCCGGCCCTGGTCCCCACCATCGCCCATGACACCGATACCAGCGTCGCGCCCGCGATGAGCGCGACGACGGCCGCGTAGACGTGGATCCAGCCGCGCGCCCGCGGCCTGCCGATGGCTTGCGCGACGCGGTCGACGACCGCCTCGGGAAAGTCTTCTGCGTCATTACCGGCACGCCGTGTGCGATCTGGTTCGTCGGTGTCGATTGAGGCGGTCATGTCACCTCCATTGCCCGCTCGGCGATTTCCGTTCGCCACAGTAGTCTGGATTTTCGTGGAGATCATTCCCGCTCGTCTCAAGGAGCCGATGTACCGGCTCTATGAGATGCGGTTGCGGCAGGGTCTCGCGGCATCGAAAACCGAACTGCCCCGCCATATCGCGGTTCTCTGTGACGGCAACCGGCGGTGGGCACGTGATGCTGGTCACGATGACGTCAGTTACGGCTATCGCGTCGGTGCAGCGAAGATCGCCGAGATGCTGCGCTGGTGCCAGGAGGCGGGCATCGAGATGGCCACGGTCTACCTGCTGTCGACCGAGAACCTGCAGCGGGAAACCGAAGAGCTGTCGTCGCTGATCGAGATCATCACCGACGTGGTGGAGGAGATCTGCGCCCCCGCGAACAAGTGGAGCGTGCGCACGGTCGGCGACCTCGAGCTGCTCGGCGAGGAGCCGGCGCGGCGGCTGCGCGACGCCGTGGAGTCGACCAACGGCCACGGAGAGTTCCACGTCAACGTCGCCGTCGGCTACGGCGGACGGCAGGAGATCGTCGACGCCGTGCGGGCGCTTCTCGGCAAGGAGCTCGCCAACGGAGTGACCGGTGAGCAACTGATCGAGGCCGTCACCGCGGAGGCGATCTCGGAAAACCTGTACACCTCCGGCCAGCCCGATCCCGATCTGGTGATCCGCACGTCGGGGGAGCAGCGGTTGTCCGGTTTCCTGCTGTGGCAGAGCGCGTATTCGGAGATGTGGTTCACCGAGGCGTACTGGCCGGAGTTCCGGCGGGTGGATTTCCTGCGCGCGCTGCGCGATTACACCGCGCGGCACCGCCGGTACGGCCGCTGAGCCGCTGAGCCGCTGAGCCGCGGCTGTCTGCACTTCGCGCGAGCGTCCCCCGCAAGCGGGAGGTGCCCCTACATCGCCCGTGACACACTTGAGTCATGGCGGCGCTGTCGGCGTTGGTCTTCTCGCTCAGCTGGTGGTTGGGCCTCTACCTGCTGGCCCGCGACCCGCGTAAGCCGGTTCTGGTGCTGGCCGCGATCGGCCTGACCAGCTTCGCGGCGGTTGTCGCGCTCGACGCCGTGCGGGTCGTCAGCGGTCTGCACGTGCTCAGCAGCATCGAGATCTATCTGGTCGCCGTTCCCGGCATCGCCTGGTTCGCGGTGCTCCTCGAGCTGTCCCGGCCGAGCGACACATGGCGAAGCCGGGCAGGGGAGATCGCGCTCATCGCCGGTGTCGCCGCGGTGGCGTTCTTCGGCGCCGCCATGGCGGGCAACGTGGACGGACCTGTGCGGCTGGGCCATTGGGTGATGTTCGCCGTCATCTCGCTGTCGTCGCTTGGCGCGATGCTGCGGGCGGTGTTCGGCCCGTGGCAGCCGCGGCCGGTGGTGGGCTACGTCGTGGTCGCCACGCTGTTCTTCGCGCTCGGCAATGCGATCCTGGTGATCCCGCTTGGCCTCGTGCCCAGCTGGCTTGCCTTGGCGTCGACGGGATTCGACGTCGTGCTGCTCGGCGTCGCGGTCGCGATGTGGGATGCGTTCGACGAGGGTCAGGCATTGCGCGGCGACATGCTGCGCTCGTTCGTCGCGACCGGTGTTGTGGTGGTGTTGTTCGGCGGGCAGGCATTGATCGGCATGGCGCTGACCGGCGAGCAGACGGCGCTGACGGTGCTGTTGTTCACCAGCATCGCGATCGCGATCTCGATCAACGTGCTCGCCGATCCGCTTGCGGGCGTTCTCGACCGGCTCGCGTTCTCCCGGTCGCCAGGACTGCGCGCCGATCGCGCGACCCTGCGCCGCACCGAGGCGGCGCTGCCGCTGCGGTCGGTCAACCCGCTCTCCGACGTCGACGACGAAACCTTCGCCCGGCTCACGCGTCGCGCGCTCGGCCACTACGGCGACCTGTCCAAGCTCGTCGCCAGCCCGCTGACCGCGCTGCCGGTCATCGACGAACGGCTGGTCGCCCGCGGCGCGCCCGACCAGCCCCTGGAGCGCGCCAACGAGCTGAAGGCCCTGCTGGCCGACCGCATCGCCCGACTCAAGCCCCGCGACGGCGGCGACTTCGGCACCACCGAGCAGTGGCGCCACTACAACGCGCTCTACTTCCCGTACGTCGTCGGGGTTCGGGCGTACGCGCAGAACGCCACCGCCGCCGGGCTGGACCCCGTCGCCCGCCAGGCCTGGCAGTGGTTCGTCACCGAGGTGCCACAGCGGTCGCTGCACAACTGGCAGAACGCCGCCGCCCGGGTGATCGCCGCGGACCTGCGCGGCAATCTGGTCGCCGCGCAAGACCGCTGACACGTCGAGACTGCTGACAGATCGCGAATCCTCGTCGAATTGCGATCTGTCAGCAGACTCGGCGATGGGGATGACCCGCGGTAGACCCCTTCTGACCTGCGGTTGGCAGTAGCTGGCAGCGTCTGGCGTCGATCTGGCAGTAGGTTGGCGCGCAACATCAGTGCCATGACCGCCATCACCACCCGGCCCGCCCGGGACAGCACAGATTCACTGTTGCGTTTCGCCCTCCGCGCCGACGCCACCTTGTGCGGTGCGCTCGGCTTGTTCGTTGCCATGGCCGCCGATCCGCTGTCGCGGCTGTCCGGTCTGTCGGCCACGTCCGAGTGGATCGCAGGCGCGGTACTCGTCGGTTACGGCCTCGCGCTGTATGTCGCCGCCGGCGTGCCCGACGTCCGGCGCGTCGGTGTCGGCGTACTGGTCGGAAACGTCGCATTCGCCGTGCTCGTTGCCGTCGTGCTCATCGCGGCCTGGCTGCCGCTGACCGCCTTCGGCGTGGCGTCCACGATCGCGTTCACCGTCCTCACGTTGGCCTTCGCCTACGCCCAGTACCTCGGGGTGCGCCGTCTGGCGTGACCCCCTTCCACCCGGTCCGGAGTCGCCGCTGACAGAGGTTGCGGCGTCGACTCCGGCACCGGTTGAAGGAAAACCCACCGAGAAAGGAAGATCATGACCGCCATCACCACCCCCAGATTCAAGGAGTCGACGGACTCGCTGCTGCGGTTCGCGATGCGCGCCGACGCAGTGCTCAGCGGGCTTGCAGGCATCGCAGGAATTCCACTGGCGGGCTGGCTGGCCGAGATCTCGGGCACCACCAAGGCGTTCGAGTATTCGATGAGCGCCTTCTTCATCGCCTACGGCGTGGTGGTGCTCGCGCTCGCCCAGTTGCCGTCGGTGCGCAAGCCCGGCATCGCCGTGGCCATCGGTAACGGGCTCTACACCGTCGCCGCCGTCGTGCTCGTGCTGGCCGACTGGATGCCGCTGACCACACTCGGCGTTGTGCTGACGCTCGCCACCGGCGTGTACACGTTGGTTTTCGCCGAGCTGCAGTATCAGGGTGTGCGTCGAACGAAGGCGTAAGCCACTGCCGCTCAAGCCCGTTCGGCACTGCCGGGCGGGCTTGGGGCTGTTCAGAGCTTGCGCAGCCGCAGCCGGTTGATGGAATGGTCGGCGTCCTTGCGCAGCACGAGGGTGGCGCGAGGTCGCGTCGGCAGGATGTTCTCGATCAGGTTCGGGCGGTTGATGGAGTTCCAGATGTCGCTTGCCGCGAACACCGCCTGATCGTCGGTCAGCGTGGAGTAGTGATGGAAGTGCGACGCGGGGTCGGCGAACGCGCCCGCACGCATGGACAGGAAGCGGGATATGTACCACTGCTCGATGTCCTCGATGCGGGCGTCGACGTAGACCGAGAAGTCGAACAGGTCCGAAACCATCAGCGCCGGACCGGTTTGCAGAACGTTGAGGCCCTCCAGGATCAGGATGTCGGGGTGTCGGATGATCTGCTTCTCACGGGGGACGATGTCGTACAGCAGATGCGAATACACCGGTGCACAGGCGTAGTCGGAACCCGACTTCACCGCGGTGACGAACCGCATCAATGCCCTGCGATCGTAGCTCTCCGGAAAACCTTTGCGATGCATCAGGTTTCGTCGGGTCAGCTCGTCGTTCGGATACAGGAAGCCGTCGGTGGTGACGAGGTCGACACGGGGATGGTGTTCCCAGCGGGCCAGCAGTGCCTGCAGCACACGGGCGGTCGTCGACTTACCCACCGCCACACTGCCTGCGACGCCGATGATGAACGGCACCGGCCGGTCGGGGTTCTGCTGGGGCTCGCCGAGAAACTCTGCGGTGGCGGCGAACAACCGCTGCCGGGCCGCGACCTGCAAATGGATCAACCGGGCCAGCGGCAGGTAGACCTCTTCGACCTCGAGCAGGTCGATTTTCTCGCCGATACCGCGCAGCTTGATGAGCTCTTCCTCGGCCAGCTTCAGCGGCGTGGACATACGCAGCGCCCGCCATTGAGTCCGGTCGAACTCCACGTAGGGGCTCGGCTCGCTCAGCCGCGGCATGGGATCAGTCTTGCAGTTAGCGTGTTCGCTATGGATTCCGGCACCCTCATCCGCGAATATCTGCTGCTCGGCCTGCGGTTCGACCGGATCGAGGAAGGCTACGTCGACTCCTTCACCGGCGATCCCGCGCTGCGGGAGGCCGTCGCGTCCGAACCGGCTCCCGACCCCGCTGACCTGGCCAGGCAGGCCGACCGGCTGTTCGCCGAGCTGGCAGGCGTGCCCCGTACGGACGGCTCGTCGGGCTTCGACGACGCGCGCGCCGACTACATCGGTGCGCATCTGCGCGCGCTGGCTTGTGCGGGAAGGAAATTCGCCGGGCAGTCGGTCGGCTTCGTCGACGAGGTCGACGCCTATTTCGACGTGCAGATCAGCAAGGGCGATCCGGACCGCTACGCCGACGCGCACGCGCGGCTCGACGACGCGCTCGGTGGCACCGGTCCGCTGGCCGAGCGGATGGCTGCCTACCGCGGCGCCGAGGAGATTCCCCCGGAGCGCCTCGAGGAGTGCATCCACGCGTTCTCCAGCGCCCTGCGGGACCGGGTGCGCGCCGAGTTCCCGCTACCCGCCAGCGAAACCATCGACTACGAAGTGGTGACCGATAAGCCGTGGTCGGGATTCAACTACTACCTGGGCGACTTCCGCTCGACCGTCGCCGTGAACGCCGACCTGCGCCAGCAGATGTCCAACCTGCCGCGGCTCGTCGCCCACGAGTCCTATCCGGGCCATCACACCGAGCACTGCCGCAAGGAGGCGGGCCTTGTGGCCAAGCGCGGCCACGCCGAGCAGACGTTGTTTCTGGTCAACACCCCGCAGTGCTTGATGGCCGAGGGGCTGGCAGACCTCGCGCTCCACGTCGCGATCGGTCCGGAGTGGGGAGCATGGGCCGCCGAAATCTACGCCGACCTCGGCCTGCGATTCGACGGGGAACGCGCGCAAGCGGTGGCGGAGGCGACCGCAGGGCTTGCCGACGTCAGGCAGGACGCCGCGCTGATGCTGCACGACGAGCACCGCGACGTCGACGACGTGGCGACGTTCCTTCAGCGATGGCTGCTGGTCAGCGACGAGCGGGCTAGGCAGTCGCTGCGGTTTCTTTCTTCGCCACTGTGGCGGGCCTACACCAGCACCTACGTCGAGGGCTACCGGCTGCTGCGGGCCTGGCTGGACGACCGGCCCGCAGGCGTCAGCCTCAGCGAACGGTTCGGCAGGCTGCTCGACGAGCCCCTGATCCCGTCGGCCCTGCGCGCCGCCTGACCGGAGTGTGCGGATTCGTACGCGACACGCCGTCCAGGCGTACCAAACCGCAGACTCGGCGCAAATCCCGGGGACGTAGGCTGGCAGGCATGGCTGCCGACCCCGTCACCACCACCGCTCCAGCGCCTGGCGCCGAGTACGCCGAGACCGCCAGTGCCGCATACCGCGACATCCTGCAGATCATCGAATCGGTCGAGCCGCGCATCGCGGCGGCGACGCGCAAAGAGCTTGCCGATCAACGGGATTCGCTGAAGCTGATCGCCAGCGAGAACTACGCCTCGCCCGCGGTGCTGCTGACCATGGGCACCTGGCTCTCCGACAAGTACGCCGAGGGCACCATCGGACACCGCTTCTACGCAGGCTGCCAGAACGTCGACACCGTGGAGGCGATCGCCGCCGAGCACGCCGAGGCGCTGTTCGGCTCGCCACACGCCTACGTCCAGCCGCACTCCGGCATCGACGCCAACCTCGTCGCGTACTGGGCGATCCTGGCCACCCGGGTCGAGGCACCTGGCCTGGCCGAGGCAGGCGTCAAGAACGTCAACGACCTCTCCGAAGCCGACTGGGAGCAGCTGCGCGGCAAGCTCGGGAACCAGCGGCTGATGGGCATGTCGCTGGATGCGGGCGGGCACCTCACCCACGGGTTCCGGCCCAACATCAGCGGCAAGATGTTCTACCAGCGGTCTTACGGCACCGACCCGACGACCGGCCTGCTCGACTACGACGCGCTTGCCGCGGCCGTCCGCGAGTTCAAGCCCCTTGTTCTGGTCGGCGGCTATTCGGCCTACCCGCGGCGGGTCAACTTCGCCAAGCTCCGCGAAATCGCCGACGAGGTCGACGCCACGCTGATGGTGGACATGGCCCACTTCGCCGGCCTTGTCGCGGGCAAGGTGTTCACCGGCGACGAGGACCCGGTGCCGCACGCACACGTGACCACGACCACCACGCACAAGTCGCTGCGCGGGCCGCGCGGCGGGCTGGTGCTCGCGACCCCCGAGTACGCCGACGCCGTCGACAAGGGCTGTCCGATGGTGCTCGGCGGTCCGCTGTCGCACGTGATGGCCGCCAAGGCCGTCGCCCTCGCCGAGGCGCGCCAGCCCTCATTCCAGACCTACGCGCAGCGGGTCGCCGACAACGCCAAGGCGCTGGCCGAGGGCTTCCTCAAGCGCGGAGCGACGCTGGTCACCGGCGGCACCGACAACCACATCGTGCTGCTCGACGTGCAGTCGTTCGGGGTGACGGGACGGCAGGCGGAGTCCGCGCTGCTGGACTCCGGTGTCGTCACCAACCGCAACTCGATCCCCAACGATCCGAACGGCGCCTGGTACTCCAGCGGCATCCGGCTCGGCACCCCTGCCCTGACCACCCGCGGCTTCGGAGCCGCGGAATTCGACCGGGTGGCCGAACTGATCGTCGACGTGCTGACCAACACCGAGGCCGCGGCGGCCGCGTCCGGCCCGTCGAAGGCCAAGTACAAACTGGCCGATGGAACCGCCGAGCGCGTGCACGCGGCAGCCGCAGAACTGCTCGCCGCCAACCCGCTCTACCCGGGTCTGACGCTGTAACACGAGACACGCTCACCAGATTTCGAAAAGGTGTGAACGTGGGTTACAGTTACTTTTATGGCGCAGAAACCTGTCCCTAATGCACTGACCATCGAGCTGGCGCCGGTCGTCGAGCGGAACTTGAACCGTCATCTGGAGTCCGAGGACATCTGGTTCGCGCACGACTACGTGCCGTTCGAACAGGGCGAGAACTTCGCGTTCCTCGGTGGCCAGGACTGGGACCCTTCGCAGGTCACGCTGCCCCGGCACATCACGGATGCCCTCGAGATCCTGCTGATCGAGAAGGACAACCTCGCCGGCTACCACCGCGAGCTCGTGTTCAGCTTCATCCTCGAGGACAAGTGGGGCCGCTGGCTGGGCCGGTGGACGGCCGAGGAGCACCTGCACGCGATCGCGCTGCGCAACTACCTGGTGGTCACCCGTGAGGTCGATCCGACCGCGAATGAGGACGTTCGCGTCGAGCACGTCATGAAGGGCTACCGCGCCGAGACCTACAGCCAAATTGAACGGCTCGTGTTCATGGCGTTCCACGAGCGCGCGTATGCGGTCTATTGCCGCAACCTCCAGGCGCAGATCACCGAGCCGGTGCTGAACGGTCTCGTGGGCCGGATCGCCAAGGACGAGGAGCGCCACGAGGAGTTCTTCCACAATCTCGTCGACCATTGCCTGGGATACGCCCGCGAGGAGACGATCACCGCGATCGCACGCCGCGCCGCCGATCTCGGTGTGGTCGGCGCCGACATCGACGCCTATGCCGACAAGCGCAAGAACGTCGCGGACGCGGGAATTTTCGACGAAGCCGAACTGCGCCAGGTAATCACCGACCGAATCACCGCGTGGGGCCTTGCCGACGAACCGCAATTGCGTCCACTGATCAACGGCTAAGTTGCTGGGCGGTTAACCCGGCGCGCCTGCACGCCACGCTTGCATTCTCGGGAGTAGCGTCGTTTGCGATGGCTAGCGACATGCTCTGCTGTCCGGGCGGTACCGATCGACTCGACTCGAAAGGGCCGGCCCCGGCCCTGGTGCCGCAGTGTCCGCCGAGAGGTTCGTGCGGGGCCGCGCGGGCTCGAGGAGCGCTACGTGACCGATTCCTCCATCCGGACCTACGTTCTCGACACATCCGTGTTGCTGTCCGACCCATGGGCCTGTACGCGGTTCGCCGAGCACGAAGTGGTTGTCCCGCTGGTCGTCATCAGCGAGCTGGAGGCTAAACGCCATCATCATGAACTGGGTTGGTTCGCCCGACAGGCCCTGCGCCTGTTCGACGACCTGAGGCTCGAGCACGGTCGGCTCGATCAGCCGATTCCCGTTGGTACCCAGGGCGGGACGCTGCACGTCGAGCTGAACCACAGCGACCCGACCGTGCTGCCCGCGGGTTTCCGGAACGACACCAACGACTCGCGGATCCTGACCTGCGCGGCGAACCTCGCCGCCGAGGGCAAACGGGTCACGTTGGTGAGCAAGGACATTCCGCTGCGCGTCAAAGCGGGCGCCGTCGGACTCTCCGCCGACGAGTACCACGCGCAGGACGTCGTCACGTCGGGCTGGACCGGGATGGACGAGATCGACGTGTCCACCGAGGTGATCGACACCCTCTTCGCCGAGGGCGAGATCGACCTGGAGTCCGCGCGAGATCTTCCGTGCCACACCGGAATCCGGCTGCTCGGCGCCAACTCTCACGCGCTGGGCCGGGTGAATCCCGACAAGCGGGTGCAACTGGTTCGCGGTGATCGCGAGGTGTTCGGGTTGCGCGGCCGCTCTGCCGAACAACGGGTGGCGCTCGACCTGCTTCTCGACGAATCCGTCGGCATCGTGTCCCTCGGCGGCAAGGCGGGCACCGGCAAGTCCGCGCTGGCGCTGTGCGCAGGGTTGGAAGCGGTGCTCGAACGGCGCACGCAGCGAAAGGTCGTCGTGTTCCGGCCGCTGTACGCGGTCGGGGGCCAGGAACTCGGCTATCTGCCCGGCAGCGAGAGCGAGAAGATGGGCCCGTGGGCGCAGGCCGTCTTCGACACCCTTGAAGGGCTGGCGAGCCCCGCGGTGCTCGAAGAGGTGCTGTCGCGCGGCATGCTCGAGGTGCTGCCGCTCACCCACATTCGCGGGCGCTCCCTGCACGACTCGTTCGTGATCGTCGACGAGGCGCAGTCGCTGGAGCGCAACGTGCTGCTGACGGTGCTGTCCCGGCTCGGCGCCGGCTCGCGGGTGGTGCTCACCCACGATGTGGCACAGCGCGACAACCTGCGCGTCGGTCGGCACGACGGTGTCGCTGCGGTGATCGAGAAGCTCAAGGGCCACCCGCTGTTCGCCCACATCACGCTGCTGCGCAGCGAACGGTCGCCGATCGCGGCGCTGGTGACCGAGATGCTGGAGGAGATCAGCCCCGGCGCCCTGCCGTAACCGTGCGATTTGGGCGTGATTTCTATCGCTCAGCGACACTTATCACGCCGAAATCGCCTCTTCAGCGCAGCCCGGTAAGCTGCGGCCGTGCCTAAGCGACGCGACAACCGGGCCTGGCAGTACGGCCTGATGGTGCTCGGCGTCGTCGCCGCGGTGACCGTCGTCGTGGTATCGCTGGTCACGGGCCACGCCAAGCGCGACACCCCCGACGACGTCGACTGCGCCGAGGTCAAGTGCGTTGCGTTGACGTTCGACGACGGGCCCGGTCCCTACACCGACCGGCTGCTGCAGATCCTGCAGGACAACAACGCGAAGGCGACGTTCTTCCTGATCGGCAACAAGGTCGCCGCCAACCCCGAAGGTGCCAAGCGCATCGCGGCGGCAGGTATGGAGATCGGCAACCACACCTGGGAACACCCCAACATGACCGCCATCCCGCCGCAGGACATCCCTGCACAGTTCAGCAAGGCCAGCGACGCCATCGAGGCGGCGACCGGACAGCGACCGAAGCTGGTCCGCACCGCAGGCGGGTTGGTCAACGACCAGGTGCTGGCGGAGGCCAAGAAGCAGGGCCTCGCCGACATCAATTGGGACGTCATCCCTTTCGACTGGATCAACGACTCCAACATCGCGGCAACGCGGTACATGCTGATGACGCAGATCAAGCCGGGGTCAGTGGTGCTCTTCCACGACACCTACTCCAGCACAGTGGATCTGGTATATCAGTTCATCCCCGTGCTCAAGGCCAACGGCTACCACCTGGTGACGGTCAGCCAACTTCTCGGATCGCGCGAGCCCGGCACCAGCTACGGCGGCCGCGACAACGGCCCGCCCGTCAGCGACCTTCACGACATCGCAGTCGAAGAGATCCCGTCGCTGCCCAACACACCGTCGCCTGCGCCGATGCCGAACTTCCCGATCACCGACATTCCGGGTGCCAACTCCGGCGGTCCCAACAACGGCGCCTGAGCCTTTGTGGACACCGATACCGTATTCGTACTCACCGTCCTGGTGCTGTGCTACGCGGTGGTCTCGGGTCTGGTCAAGAAGTGGTACACGGCGCCTGCTCTGATCTTCGCCCTCTTCGGAATCGTGTTGGGGCCGTTCGGGCTCAACGTGATCGAGGGCGGCACCGACACCGCGAACTTCACGGTCATCGCCCAACTTGCGCTGACGGTCATCCTGTTCAACCAGGCCGCCGAGCTCGAGCTCGGTGGGGTGGTGCGCCGCCGAGGCGTCACGTTCCGCCTGCTCGTCGTCGGAATCCCGCTTGCGCTCCTGCTCGGCACCGCGACGGCATTGCTGATTCTTCCCGTCATGCCGCTGTGGGAGGCGGTGTGTCTGGCCGCGATCGTCGCACCCACCGAGGTCGCGCTGATCGATGCGCTCCTCGACGACCAACGCATCCCCGAACGGATCCGCCACGCGCTGTCCACCGAGAGTGGCTTCTACGACGGGTTCGCGCTGGCGGCGATGCTGGCGGCGCTGGCGCTGGCCTCGGACAAGACCGAACCCGATCTGGGCCGCTGGGTCTTGTTCCTTGTCCGTACCGAGCTGGTGTCGGTCGTCGTCGGCGTGGCCATCGGCGCGCTGGGCGGCTGGGTGGTCGCACGGTCACGCCGCCGGGGTGGATGAGCGACACCTGGGCCCAGCTGGCCACCCTCGCGATCGCGCTGGTGTGCTTCGGCGTCGGAGAACGTCTGCACGGCAGCGGTTTCGTCGCAGCATTCGCAGGCGGCTTGGCGTTCGCGTTCATGGGTCGGCGGACGGGAGTCAAGCCCGAGACTCAGGTATCCGCCGCCGCCGGTCAGCTCCTGGAGCTCATGGTGTTCGCAATGTTCGGCGGGTACGCGGTGATCGTCGGCTGGCGCGACGCCGATTGGCGGGTAGTGGTCTTCGCGGTCCTCGCGCTGTTCGTGGTCCGGCTGGTCGCGGTGTCGGTCGCGCTCATTCGCAGCGACCTTCGGGCACACGAACGGATGTTCATCGGCTGGTTCGGTCCGCGCGGCATCGGCACGCTGGTACTGGGCCTGTTGATGGTCGAGCGCGGAGAGATCGAGCAGGCGCCGCTCATCACGCAGGTCGTCGCCGTGACCGTGACACTGAGCCTCGTCGTGCACAGCGCCACCGCGTGGGCGGGCATCCGCTGGCTGGCCAGCCGCGAGCCGGCGAGTCAAACCGCCTAGCTGTCTCCGTCTTTCACCTTCGCCATCGCCAGCACGTCGAGCCGCTTGTCGAGTTCTTCCTCGGACAGCTTGTCGCCGATGAGGCCGCGGTCGATGACCGTCTGGCGGATGGTCTTCTTCTCTTTCAGCGCCTGCTTGGCGACAGCTGCCGCTTCTTCGTAACCGATCGCGGAGTTCAGCGGGGTCACAATCGACGGCGAGGACTCCGCCAGCTCGCGCAGCCGTTCCTCGTTGGCGACCAGCCCGTCGATGCAGCGCTCCGCGAACAGCCTGGCCGAGTTGGTCAGGATCTTGAAGGACTCCAGCAGGTTTCGGGCCATCATCGGGATGTAGACGTTGAGTTCGAACGCGCCATTGCCGCCACCCCATGCGATCGCGGCGTCGTTGCCGATCACCTGTGCGGCCACCTGCGTGACGGCTTCGGGGATCACCGGGTTGACCTTGCCGGGCATGATCGAGCTGCCGGGCTGCAGATCCGGCAGTTGGATCTCGCCGAGACCGGTCAGCGGGCCAGAACCCATCCACCGGATGTCGTTGGCGATCTTGGTCAGTGAAACGGCGATGGTGCGCAGCGCCCCGGACGCTTCCACCAGCCCGTCACGCGCAGCCTGTGCCTCGAAATGGTTTGCCGCGACGCGTAATTCGGCCAGGCTGGTCTGCTCCTTCAACACGGCGACCACGCGCTCGTCGAAGTCGTCTGGCGCGTTGAGGCCGGTGCCGACGGCGGTGCCGCCGATGGCCAGTTCGCCGAGCCGCGGCAGCGTGGCCTTCACCCGTTCGATGCCCGCCTCGACCTGACGCGCGTAGCCGCTGAACTCCTGGCCGAGCGTCACCGGCACTGCATCCATCAGGTGCGTGCGTCCGGACTTGACGACCGTGCGCCACTGCCTGGCCTTGCCCGCCAGCGACTCGTGCAACACTTCGAGGGCGGGAATGAGGTGGCGGACAGCGGCTTCCGTGGCCGCAATGTGCGTCGCGGTCGGGAACGTGTCGTTGGAGGACTGCGACATGTTGACGTCGTCGTTGGGGTGCACCGTGACGCCGTTCTGCGCGGCGATGCCTGCGATCACCTCGTTGGTGTTCATGTTCGAGCTTGTGCCCGAACCGGTTTGGAACACATCGATCGGGAACTGGTCGTCGTGGCCGCCGTCGGCGATCTCCGCGGCCGCGGCGACGATCGCGTCGGCCTTCTCCGGGTCGAGCAGCCCGAGATCCTTGTTCACCTGCGCGCAGGCGCCCTTGAGCAGGCCGAGCGCACGAATCTGGGTGCGCTCCAGACCTCGACCCGAGATCGGGAAGTTCTCCACCGCGCGTTGCGTCTGCGCGCGCCACAGCGCGTTGATCGGCACCCGGACCTCGCCCATGGTGTCGTGCTCGATGCGGTACTCGACGTCTTCTGAACGAGCTGAGTCGACGCTCACAAATCGATCCTTTGCTTTCGTGAGTGAGTTATGGCAGCGGTTGGAATGCGGTGCTGTCGCCGGTGAAATCGATTGCGGAGTATTCATTGAGCTTTGACAGCCGGTGGTACGCCTCGATCATCCGCACCGTGCCCGACTTGCTGCGCATGACGATCGACTGTGTGGTGCAGCCGCCGCCGTAGTACTGGACGCCCTTGAGCAGGTCGCCGTCCGTGACGCCGGTGGCGCAGAAGAAGACGTTCTCCCCGGACACCAGGTCCTCGGTGGACAGAATCTGGGAGAGGTCATATCCGGCGTCGATGGCCTTCTGCCGTTCTTCGGAGTCCTTGGGCGCCAGCTGACCCTGGATGGCGCCACCCATGCAGCGAATCGCGGCCGCGGTGATGATGCCCTCCGGGGTGCCGCCGATACCGGCGAGCAGGTCCGTGCCCGAGTTGGGCCGACAGGCGGAGATCGCACCCGCGACGTCGCCGTCGGTGATGAGCCGAATCCGGGCGCCGGCCTCGCGGACTTCGGCCATCAGCTGTTCGTGGCGGGGGCGATCGAGGATGCAGACGGTCATGTCCGACACCGACAGATGCTTTGCCTTGGCGACCTGGCGGATGTTCTCGCCGATGGGGGCGGTGATGTCGATGGCGTCGACAGCCTCGGGTCCGACCGCGATCTTGTTCATGTAGAACACCGCCGACGGGTCGAACATCGCGCCGCGTTCCGCGACGGCGAGCACCGAGATGGCGTTGGGCAGGCCCTTGCTCATCAGCGTGGTGCCGTCGATCGGGTCGACGGCGAAGTCGCACGGGGGGCCATCGCCGTTGCCGACCTCCTCGCCGTTGTAGAGCATCGGCGCGTTGTCCTTCTCGCCCTCGCCGATCACCACGACGCCGCGCATCGACACCGTGTTGACGAGCTCCCGCATAGCGTCGACGGCGGCGCCGTCGCCGCCCTCCTTGTCGCCGCGGCCCACCCAGCGTCCCGCCGCCATCGCGCCCGCCTCGGTGACTCGAACGAGCTCGAGGGCGAGGTTGCGGTCGGGGGCTTCCCCGCGTGCTGGGCTCATGGCTGCGATTCTCCCATTCGTCGGTCGGCGTGTGGGAGCTGGGATACTGGCGCTTGTGACCTCCCAGCAGGAACCCGCTCCCAGACCCGCGAAGCCGCGGTTGCTGCAGGACGGCCGCGACATGTTCTGGTCTCTCGCGCCGCTGGTCGCGGCATGCATCGTGCTCGCGGCGGTGCTCGGGATGTGTTCGTTCGCGCCCACCGGCCCCGGTCAAGGACCCGCGCCCGACTACGACGCACCGGCGGCGCTACAGGCCGACGCCGACGCACTTCGGATCCCCATCCGGGTGCCCGCGCTGCCCGAGGGCTGGCGCGCCAACTCCGGTAGTCGCGCCGGGATCGAGGCGGGCCGGACCGACGCGGCCAAGCAGCCCGCTCGCGCAGTGTCATCGACCGTCGGTTACCTGACGCCGACCGGGATGTATCTGGCATTGATCCAGAGCAACGCCGACGAGGAAAAACTGGTCGGCTTCCTCGACCCCGACATGGTGCCGACCGGAACCCAGGACGTCGACGGGGTGCGGTGGGTGGTCTACGAGGGCGGGGAGGGTGCCGAGCCGGTGTGGACGACGCGGTTGACCGGCCCGACGGGACCGGCTCAGGTCGCAGTCAGGGGTGCCGGCGGTACCGATGAGTACCGTACGCTGGCCGCGGCGGTGCAGAAGCAGCCTCCGCTGGCCGCGAAATAGGACACCGCGACACCCGCGCGACAACAGATGGAGACGCGATGACAGCGCCGGACCCCAATGTCGCCGGCCAGGCGGCTCCGGAAGCCGACCTGACCGGATGGACCGCCGCACCCTTCACCGCCGACGGCATGACCCGCGACGTGTACCGCAAGGGCGAGGGCCCAGGAGTCGTGCTGATACCGGAAATGCCTGGCCTGACTCCTAATGTGCTGGCCTTGGGCAATCACCTGGTGGACAACGGATTCACTGTCGCCTGTCCGTCGCTGTACGGCACGCCGGGCGCCGCAGCTCAGCGTCCGGGTGCGGTGCCGGTCATGCTGCGCGGTTGTGTCGCAAAGGAATTCGCCGCCTTCGCCACCAACGCCGACCGGCCGGTTGCGCAGTATCTTCGCGCTCTGGCGCGCGACCTCAACGAGAAGACGCCAGGCAAAGGTGTCGGGGTGATCGGCGAGTGTTGGAGCGGGGGCTTCGCGCTGGCGGCCGCGGTGGACGACAGCGTGCTGGCCCCGGTCCTCAGCCAACCGTCGCTGCCGATAGGACTGACGGCCAAGCAAAGACGCGATCCCGGTCTGTCCGAAGCCGAGTTGAAGATCGTCGAACGGCGGGCGGCCGACGAGGGCTTGTGCGCGCTGGGACTGCGGTTCAGCGAGGACCCCTTGTCGCCGGGCGCACGCTTCAAGACTCTGAAGGACCGGCTCGGTGACGCCTTCGAGGTCATCGAGATCGATTCGAAGAAGGGCAACGAGTACGGGTTCGGCAAGATGGCGCACTCGGTGCTGACGCTCGAGGTGCGCGAAAAGGATGGGCACCCAGCCTACGAGGCGCGCAAGCGCGTCGTCGAATTTCTCGCCGCGCGTCTCAGCGCGGATTAGACGGGGGCGCGGCTTCCTTTTTATCCGAATCCGGCTCGGGCGCATCCGCTTTCGGTGCATCCGCCTCGGACTCGGGCGCCTCCGGCGCGGACTTCCTGGCCCTGCGCGTCAAGCGCCGCAGCGCACTCTTCCTCTTCTTGGACGTCTTGGTGTCGTCGTCGTCGTTTTGCTCGAGCGGGACGCCCTTGTACACGGCGAGGTAGACGCTGATCGTGGTGACGATGACGATCATCAGCACCGGGCCGATGACGATACCGAAGGCGCCGAACATCCCGATTCCGGCGAACACCGAGAGCAGCATCAGCGCCGAGTCGAGACGGGCCTCCTTCGGGACCAGGATCGGCCGCAGGAAGTTGTCGATGTTCGTCACCGCGATGATGTGGAACAAGATGACGAACGCGCCGCCGAATACGTTGCCGAACAGGATCATTCCGACGCCGAACGGAATCGTGATGATGCCGCTGCCTAGCGGTATGACCGACAGCGCGCTCAAGACGACGGCGAAGATGAAGAACCCGTCGTGGAAGCCGGCGATGTAGATCGATATCGCACCCGCCACGCCTTGGCAGAGCGCGATGATGAACTGCCCTCTCACGGTGCCGCCGACCATCGCGCCCATTTTCGCGAGGTACAGGTCGGTGACTTCCTCGCCGAGCGGGTTCAGCTGGCGGATCAACCGTTGCACCGCATCCTTGTTGGTCAGCAGCGAGATGAACACGTAGAGAAACAGGATCGCCGCGGTGATGCCGCCGACGACGCCGCCCGCAGCGCCCTGCAACAGGTGCAGCAGCCACTGTCCGAAGTTCTGGGCGACGGTCGTCATTGCCTTCCGAATCATTTCCGGCGTGACCGTGATGTCCACGAACGGCACCCGTGCCAGCAGTCCGTTGACGAACGTCAGCGTCTTGTCGCCGAGCGTGGACAGGTCGGTCTTCTCCACCCAGGCCGCGACACTCCTGACCATCTCGGAGATCTGGATGACGGCCAGCAGCCCGATCAGGCCGACCGGCACGATGATGCTTGCGACCACCGCCAGCAGGGTGAGGGTTGCCGACAATCCCGTGCCCAACTTCTTGGTGAGCCGGTTGTACAGCGGGCTGAAGAGGTAGGCGACCACCGCGGCCACCACGATGAGGATGAAGTACGTGCGCAGGAAGTAGGCGCCGAACAGGACGGCGATGACCGTCGCGACCGCAAGGGCACGCTTCTGCGTGAGCGTGAACTCGGTTTTCATTGCGGCCACTGGCATACCGTAGCCAGGTTGGGTGTCCGGCCGCCCGATTTGCTCAGCGAATGTGCGAGCGCGCCTCGGACTGGTGGGATCGCTGGCCGGCGATGAACTTGATCGACATCCGTTGCATGAATCCGGGCGCCAGTCGTGCCATCACCCACTGGGCATGTGCGCGACGCGGTTTGACCAGCAGAGCCTTGTTGCGTTCGACGGCCCTCAACGTGTCCCGGGCGAGACGGTCTGCGTCGTAAGCGGTCTTGACGCCCTGGCCCTGCAGGAAGTAGTCCCGGCCGACGAAACCGCCGATGGCACCCTTGTCGAGGATGGGTGTCTCGACCGCGGACGGGCAGACGGCCAGCACGCCGATCCCGTGCGCCGCGGCCTCCGATCGCAATGCCAGCGACAGCCCGACCACGGCGTGTTTGGTCATCACGTAGCTGGTGATCTGTCCGGCCGCGGTCAGCCCGGCCATCGATGCGGTGTTGACGATGTGGCCGTGGCCCTGCTTGATCATCTGCGGGTAGGCGGCCGCCACACCGTGTACGACGCCGCGGACGTTCACGTCGATGATCGCGTTCCACTGGTCGAGGGTCAGCAGTTCAGAGTCGCCGCCCCACACGATGCCCGCATTGTTGAACATCAGATCCAGTCGGCCTGCACGGTCCACCACCTCGTCCACGGCGGCCTGCACTGCTGCGGCGTCCGTGACGTCGAGGCGTGCCGACCGTGCTCGAGCACCGAGCGACGACGCGGTGCGCTCGGCGGCGTCGCCGTCGACGTCGGTGCACACCACGTCCGCACCTGCGGCGACAAGCGCTCGGCACAACGCCGCTCCGATACCGGATCCACCGCCGGTGACGATCGCCTGCTTACCGCTGAAAGTCCTGCTTCTCCGTTCTCCGCCCGACAGGCTCATCACTGCGCCTCCGCAAGCTTCATGACATGGCCCAACACGTCCGGATAGCGCTTGAGGTGAGCACCGCCGTTGAGGTCGAGCACTTCGCCGGTCAGCCACGACGACTTCGGCGAGCAGAGGAACACCACGGCATCGGCGATCTCCTCGGGCTTACCGGCGCGGCCGAGTGCGGTGTTCTCGAGGTAGTCCTCGACGAGGCCCGGCACCAGGTAGGAACCTTCGGTGAGCGGGGTGTCGACGAACCCGGGGGAGATCGCGTTGACGCGGATGCCCCGTGGGCCCATCTCCAGCGCGGCCACCTGGGTGAGCATCGACAGGCCGGCCTTGGCCGAGCAGTAGGCGCTCATGCCCACCGCCGCCTGCCGCCCGTTCAGCGAGCTGATCGATACCAACGAGCCGCCTTCGCGGAGCTTCTGCCCTGCGTATTTGGCGACGATGAATCCGCCGGTGAGGCAGACGTCGATGACGGAGCGGAACTCGTCGACCGCCAGGTCGGTGATCAGCCCGAGACTGCCGAAGCCCGCGCAGTTGACGACGATGTCGAGCGGCCCGATCTCGTCGAAGAGCCGTTGCACCGATGCCTCGTCGGTGACGTCGACCTCTGCGGCGGTGTGCGCATCGCCGAGCTCGTCGGCCCGAGCGCGGGCACCGTCGCCGTTGCGGTCGGCGAGCGTGACGCGGCAGCCGTCGGCGGCAAGGGCGCGTGCGGTCGCCCAACCGATCCCGGACGCCGCGCCGATGACGACGGCGACCCGGTCACTACTGTTGCTCATCCAGTTGGCCTTTCGACGGCGGTGGAACGCGTTCTAACCTCACATTGACGGGCCGAAAGCGCAATAGCCGCGTGGTGGCAGACTCGAGCCGTGACCGAGTTGACGTTGTCTGATTCGATTTCGGTGTCGGTGCCACCGGATGAGCTGTATGCACTGGTGTCGGATGTGACCCGGATGGGCGAGTGGAGCCCGATCTGCAAGGCGTGCTGGTGGGACGAGGGGGGCGGCCCGCACGTCGGCGCGTGGTTCACCGGCCGCAACGAAACCCCCGAGCGGACATGGGAGACGCGAAGCCAGGTGGTGGCCGCCGATCACGGTCGCAAGTTCGCCTGGCAGGTCAACAACGGCTGGGTGCACTGGGAGTACGCCTTCGAACCCGAGGACGGGGGCACCCGGCTCACCGAGAGGTGGGAGTTTCTGCCGGCAGGCATCGCCGGGTTCCATGAGCGCTATGGGGCCGACGCCGAAGCCCAGATCGAGCAGCGGCACGGCGCGGCCGAGAGCGGCATCCCGGCCACGCTGGCCGCGATCAAGAAGGCCGCCGAAGCCCCGTAGCCCGCGCGAATTCTGCATCAGGGTCGTTGCCGGACCGCTTTCACAACCAAGGTGCAGAACTCGGGGCTAGCGCTTGACGCAGCGAAACCCGATGTGGCTCATGCCCGTGTCGATCATTTGAGGTCGGCGGGCGGCTGGCCGGTACCGCAGGCAGTAGTTGTCGGCGCAGAGGAACGAGCCGCCCTTGATGACCTTGCGCGGCACCCGGAACTGCGGCTGTTGCGGGTCGAAGCTGCCCGCCTCGCAGCACGGGTCGCCTTCGCGAGTGTCGGCATACCAGTCGGTCGTCCATTCCCAGACGTTGCCTGCCATGTCGAACAGGCCGTAGTCGTTGGGTGGGAAGCTGCCGACGGGTGCGGTGCGGCCGTAGCCCGGATCGGGACGCCACGGGAAGTCGCCATGCCAGTAGTTGGCCAGCGGCAGGCCGGGCTGCTCGGGTTCGTCGCCCCACGTGTACGTCGCCGCCCCGCGTCCGCCGCGGGCGGCGGTCTCCCACTCTGCCTCTGTCGGCAGCGCGAGACCTGCCCACTGCGCATAGGTCTCGGCGTCTTCGTAGGCGACGTGCACCACCGGATGGTCGGCGCGCTTCGCAATCGACGAGTGCGGACCGACGGGATGACGCCACGATGCGCCTGGTGTCCACACCCACCACTGGCTCAGATGCCGGAGGTCGACCGGGCCTTGCGTGCGGGTGAACACCATCGACCCGGGCTGCAGGTTCTCTGCGGGTGCGTCGGGGTAGTCGGCTGGGTTCAACGGGCGCTCGGCGACGGTGACATAGCCTGTCGCTTCGACGAATTCGCCGAACTGCGCATTGGTCACCTGATGGGCTTGGATCCAGAATTCGTCGACGCTGACGGTGTGCGCGGGCCCCTCTTCGGGATAGTGATTGTCCGACCCGAGGACGGCGGTCTGCGCTGGAACGCGCACCAGATCCCGAGACTGCGGGGAGATCGGCGTTTCGTGCCTCAACGCGATCTCCCCGCAGTCTCGAAGTGAATTTCAGTCACCGAAAACGGTCGTCCAGTCGTTCTTCATGCTGACGACGTTCCAGCCGAACTGCTTGGCATGATCCAGCGCGCGTTCCGCTCCTGCGGTGTAGGCGAATTCGCGATCGGCGTCATCGTGCAGCACCAGCAGTCGCAGCGACGGCGCATCAGGCTTTCCGGAGAACATGAGCATCTCGTCGTCGCCGTTGGTGTTGCCCGCCGCGAGGATGGGCCGCCTGCCGATGCGGTTCCAGATGCGCACCGGCTTCTCCGGTCCGTCGTCCCAGATGTCGAGCGCAGGCTGGATCAACAAGTTGCCGTGTCCGTCACTGCCTTCGAACTTCAACCCCTGCGCGCTACCCACCACTCGCTCGGGCGGGATGCCGTAGATCGTCGACGTGATGGGTCGCATGAAGTCGCGGCCACCGCCGGACACTATGTAGCAGGTGAAGCCGTGGGCTTCCAGGTAGCGCAGCAACTCGACCATCGGCGCAAACGTGCAGGCTGGATAGGGCCTGCCGAGGGTCGGATGCTTTGCGTCGGCGTAGAACTCCGACACGAGCGTGGCATGCTGCTCGACCGTCATCGACTGGTGCAGCGACATCACCGCTCCAGCAAGCACTTTCAGGTCGGCGTCGTCGCCCTGGTAGTGCTTGGTGATCGCATCCCCGAACCACTTGAGGTCACCGCTCACCGCCGATTGGTAGGGCTGCTGGGCGGCCAGTGATGTGTCGGCCGAGGCCTTCTCGGCCAATCTGCGGACGATGAAGTCGAGCTGGATGTACATCGGCTTCTCGCACCACAGTGTGCCGTCGTTGTCGAAGACGGCGACACGTTCTTCTCGCACCACGTGGTCCGCGCCATCCTCCTGGGTGACGCGGCCTACGAAGTCGACGATTGCCGACTTCGTGGGCCCGTCGACCCAGGACTTGAGTTCTACCACTCTCAACCGCCGCCGGTGGCGAGGAACTTCTTGAGCTCCTCGACCGCATTGCTGATCGTGAACGACGCCGGTTCCTGTCGCGGCGGGAACTCCTTGAACGTCTCCAGAAACTGCGTCACGATCGCAGACCCGTAGAACATCAGGTAAAGCCGGTCAATCAACCAGTCCCAGTAGGTGTTCGACGTGACATCGGCGTGCTCGTAGGGATCGGTCCGTAGATTGAACAACTTCGGTGCGCGCAGCTTCGTGAACGGCTCGAACCACACTTGCAGCGTGCCTGGGCAGCGCTGCTCCATGAAGACGACCTTCCAGTTGTCGGCCCGGATTCCTAGCACGTCGCCGTCGTCGGAGAAGTAGATCATTCCGCGTCTCGGACTCTTGTCGACCTCACCCGTGAGGTAGGGCACGAGGTTGTACCCGTCGATGTGGACCTTATACGTCATGTCTCCCACCTTGTGGCCTGCCTTGAGTTTGTCGACGATGTCAGGGTCGCCAGCCGCCGCCAGGAAGGTTGGTAGCCAATCATGATGCTGCACAATCTCGTTCGACACCGACTGCGGCTTTATCTTGCCGGTCCAGCGGATCAACTCCGGGATGCGGAATGCACCTTCCCAGTTGGTCGCCTTCTCGCTGCGGAACGGGGTGGTGGCGCCGTCGGGCCAACTGTTGGCGTGCGGGCCGTTGTCGGTGCTGTAGATGACGATGGTGTCCTCGGCGATGCTCAGCTCGTCGACCAGGTCGAGCAGCTGACCGACGTTGCGGTCGTGGTCGATCATCGTGTCGTGGTACGGCGACTGCCAGCGGCCGGCCTGTCCGCGACTCTCCGGCTTCGTGTGAGTCCGGAAGTGCATGTGCGTCATATTCATCCAGACGAAGAACGGCGTGTCGGCCTCATGCTGGCGACGGATGAAATCGATGCAGGCGGTGGTGGTCTCGTCGTCGATGGTCTCCATGCGCTTCTTGGTCAGCGGTCCGGTGTCCTCGATACGTTGCTTGCCGACCGGGCCGTACCGGTCGTCCACCTCACCGGAGTCCGTGTCGGTCGCCCAAGAATGGATGACCCCGCGTGGGAGGAGTGCCTTGCGCAGAAGTGGCGCTTCCTCCGCTGTCGGATAGTCCTCGTGTTCGGGCTCCTCTTCGGCGTTGAGGTGGTAGAGGTTGCCGAAGAACTCGTCGAAGCCGTGCGCGGTGGGAAGGAACTTGTTCAAGTCGCCGAGATGATTCTTGCCGAATTGGCCGGTGGCATATCCCATCGGCTTGAGCAGTTCGGCGATCGTCGGGTCTTCCTTCTGCAGTCCGATGTCGACGCCGGGCATGCCCACCTTGCTCATTCCGGTGCGGTACACGCTCTGGCCGGTGATGAACGACGACCGACCTGCGGTGCAGCTCTGTTCGCCATAGGAATCGGTGAAAAGCATTCCCTCGTCGGCGATCCGGTCGATGTTCGGCGTGAAGTAGCCCATCATGCCCCGGCTGTAACAACTGAGGTTCGAGATCCCGATGTCGTCTCCCCAGATGACGAGAATATTCGGTTTCTTGTCAGGCATGTTCAGTCCTTCGCTAGGAACTCGTGCAGTTTCTCGACGGCCTGGTCGACGCTGAAGCTGGCGGGTTCGTGTCGCGGCGGGAATTCCTTGAACGTGTCCAAGAACATCGTCGCCATCGCCGTCATGTAGAACACGAAATAGTCGTGGTGCAGCAACCAGTCGTAGTAGGTATTCGACGTGATGTTGGCGTACTCGTAGGGGTCGGTGCGCAGGTTGTACAGCAGGGGCACCCGGAGGGTGGTGAACGGTTCGGCCCAGATTCGCAGCGTGCCCTGGCAGCGCTGCTCCATGAAGACGGCCTTCCAGTTCTCGAATCGCATAGCGACGAGGTCGCCGTCGTCGGAGAAGTAGAAGAACCCGCGCCGTGGGCTGGTTTCCACCTCACCGGTCAGGTAGGGCAGCAGGTTGAAGCCGTCGATGTGCACCTTGTACTCGGTGTCGCCGTCGGCGCCTGCCTTGTGGCCCTTCTTGAGTTTTTCGATGATGTCGGGCTCGCCGGCGGCAGCCAGGAACGTCGGCAGCCAGTCGTGGTGCTGGATGATCTCGTTGGACACCGCGCCCGCCGCAATCTTCCCGGGCCAGCGGATCATCTCCGGGACCCGGAACGCGCCTTCCCAGTTGGTGTCCTTCTCGCTACGGAACGGCGTGGTGCCCGCGTCCGGCCAGCTGTTGCGGTGAGGTCCGTTGTCGGTGGAGTAGACGACGATCGTGTCGTCGGCGATACCGAGTTCGTCCAGGCAGTCCAGCACCTGGCCGACGTTGCGGTCGTGGTCGATCATCGTGTCGTGGTAGGCCGACTGCCACAGCCCTGCCTGACCGCGGCTCTCCGGCTTGGTGTGGGTGTAGAGGTGCATGTGCGTGGTGTTCATCCAGACGAAGAAGGGATTGCCCGCCTCGTGCTGGCGCTTGATGTAGTCGATGGTCGCGTCGGTGACGTCGTCGTCGATGGTCTCCATCCGCTTCGTGTCCAGCGGTCCGGTGTCCTCGATGACCTGCTTGCCGACCGGGCCGAACTTAGGATCGTCGGGTTCAGCGGAGACCTCGTCGGTGGCCCTGCACTTGAGTACGCCGCGCGGCAGAGCGAAGTCATGCAGCTTGGGGAACTGGTCGGCGTGCGGATAGTCGTACTGCTCGGGTTCCTCCTCGGCGTTGAGGTGATAGAGATTGCCGAAGAACTCGTCGAACCCGTGCACCGTTGGCAGGTGTTTGTTCTTGTCGCCGAAGTGGTTCTTGCCGAACTGCCCGGTCGCATAGCCGAGAGGCTTGAGCAGTTCGGCGATGGTGGGATCTTCGGCTGCCCATCCGATGTCAGCGCCGGGCACGCCGACCTTGCTCATGCCGGTGCGGTAGACGCTTTGCCCGCTGATGAACGCCGCGCGCCCCGCGGTACAGCTTTGCTCTCCGTAGCTGTCGGTGAAGCGCATGCCCTCGTTGGCGATGCGGTCGATGTTCGGAGTGCGATAGCCCATCAGACCGTCGCTGTAGCAACTCAGATTGCTGATTCCGATGTCGTCGCCCCAGATGACCAAGATGTTTGGCCTACCGTCTGGCATTTCGATGCCCCTTCGCTCGAACCCCGACCGAATCAACTGTGCGGGTTGACCTTATGCCCGGCATCCCGATGGGTTGGCCGCTTCGGCGGCCTGCCAACGAATACTTACGAATCCGTCCGGTTGGCCGCGCTGCTATCGTTGGCAGGTCGTAGGTTCGTCGCGTGTCCGGTTCGCTGGGTTACCGTCTGCGATTGCTCTGCTAGCTGACGGGAGCACCGTCCATGGTGCCGATCGCCTCCCCATCCACACAGCAGGCAAGACTTGCGCTCTGCGACCGTTCCGAGATTCCCGGTGCCGTCGACGGTGCGTGGTGGCCGCACAGTTCGGATCTGCGAAGCGAACTACCCGACCTTGTCGCCGTGCTCGGGATGTCGATAGGTCCGGTTCGCCGCGTGGTCTACGACCCGAGCATCTGGCCGGCCGCACCGTCGCGAATCATTCGCGGCACCGCACTGACCACAGTCGATCCCGACACACTGGTTGCCGCCGACACGATCTACCTGATGGGTACGCATTCGCGCAGCGCCGTGCTCTTCGTCGTGCCGCCCCCGGTACCTGTCGACGCTGTTAGGCGTGTGCTGCGCGCGGTCACCAATACAACCGGGTCGATGAGCGTAGCCGTGCTGCGGCACCTCGTGGACCGGTTCGCGAGAGGCACCGATCAGTCGCCCACGTCTTAGATCCTGATTGAAGCAAAGCACGCATTTCCCCGTGCGAAGCCGAGAGGCGGAGCACTCTATAGGCGGGAAAGGTGACGATCATGTACGACAAATTTCTGGACGACGTTTGGCACATCGATATCGAGTTCGACGAGGACGCGACGCATACCCACGCGACGGTTCGCGCCCACCTCGGCGACGGCGAGACGTTGACCGCGATCGGTGATGCCTTTCGCAACCCCAAAGATCCCAGCCAGCCGATGATCGGCGAGGAGATCGCAGCGGCCAGGGCGCTGATCTCGTTGGGTACGGACCTACTGCACCGCGCGGGCTCGCGGATCGAAGCGGTAACCCGCCACCCGGTCCACCTGGTCGGCTGACGGGGACCCGGCGACTCAGGCCGCCGGGTGCGCCGCCGCGACCGCCGTCACCGGCTTTTCGTCGGTGTCCGCCTTCATCTGCTCGAATAGGTCGAGGTAGTACGGCAGGCACTCGCGCATCGCCTGCGCCGTGGTGAACAGCGGCCGATAGCCGAGGTCTCGCTCCGCCTTGGCGATCGAGAAGTAGTTGTCGAGGTACAACCGCTCGACGGCGAGCGGTTCGAACGGCGGCTTGGGCAGCCCGACGCGGAAATGCAGCCACTGCCAGACCGTCATGATCCAGCGCACGAACGCACCCGAGATACGGAACCGCGGCCAGCGTTGCCCGCATGCCTCGACGACGGGGCGGGAGAACTCGAACATGTTGATCGGCTCACCGTCGTTGATGAAGTACGCCTGCCCGGGAGCAGTTCCGCCGGGCACCAGGTGCTGTCCGGCGAGAATGAACCCGTGAATCAGGTTGTGCACGTAGGAGTTATCCAACTTTGCATGCTTGCCGCCGACGAGCACCTTGACGTGTCCGGCGAGCACGCTCTCGAACAGCTTGCGGAACATGGTCTGGTCGCCGCGGCCCCAGATGCCGCTTGGCCGAATGGAGCAGGTAAGCATTCCGCGAACACCGTTCTGCGACAACACGAATCGTTCGGCGACGACCTTGGTCTCGGTGTAGAGGTCGTTGAATCGTTCGGTGTAGGGGATGGTTTCGTCTCCGCCGGAGATCCGCTTGCCGCCCATCACCACGCTGTTCGACGCGGTGTAGACGAATCGCTTCACCCCCGCGGCCTGGGCGGCAACCACCAGGTTCTCGGTGCCGCCGACGTTGACCGCGAAGCTGCGCTTGCGGTACTCGTCGGTGACCGACGAGCCGCCCATCAGGTCGATGATCGCGGCGGTGTGGAAGACGGTGTCGACGCCGTCGACGGCGGTCGCGACGGTCTCCTTGTCGCAGATGTCGCCCTGGAGCACCTGCAGGCGCGGGTGCGAGGGCAGCGGGGACGGAGCACGGTCGAACGAGCGCACCTCGTGTCCTCGCTCGAGAAGCTCGGCGACCAGGTTGGCCCCGACGAAGCCGGAGCCGCCGGTGACCAGGACACGGCCGAGATCAGTCGTCAGCGTTGCATCACCCATGCCGGGAAGCATAAATGAAACGTGTTCCAGTTTCGACCCCCTGGGCCAAAACTGTTTCCGTTGTCAACTGTCGTCGTCGTCACCGGCAGCGAGCGCATCCTCGATCCTCTTGCGGGCTCCAGCTAAGTGCTCATCGCACCGTTTAGCCAGTTCTTCGCCTCTTTCCCATAGCTTCAGCGATGTATCGAGATCGAGTCCGCCCTGCTCCAGCGTGCGCACGACCTCGACCAGTTCATCGCGGGCCTCTTCGTAGCCCAATTCACTAGTAGGCTTCATTCGCCCCCCTCGCTGACCGCCGATAACGCTCCGTCGGACACCCGTACCCGCAGTCGTGTTCCCGCGGGCGCGTCGGCTACGGCGTGCACCACCGCCGGCTCGCCTGTGGCGGTCACGGCCTGCACGACCGCGTAGCCGCGGGCCAGTGTCGCAGCGGGTCCAAGCGTCGTCAGCCGGGCCGCAAGATGGCCGACCCGCTCCGATTCGGCGGCGACCAGCCGTGTGACATCACGCCGGGCGGCGGTTCTGCACCGGTGGATCTCGTCGGCCCGCGTCGTCAGGGCGGCCAGTGGTTGGGCCAGCACCGGTCTACTGCGCAACTGGCTCAGTACGTGCTGCTCGCGGTGCACCCAATTGCGAAGCGCCCGTGCGCTGCGGCGGCGTAGGTCGAGCAGCAGAGCCTGTTCGGCGGCGGTGTCGGGAACGATGCGCTTGGCAGCGTCGGTCGGGGTGGCTGCCCGCATGTCGGCGACCAGGTCGCACAGCGGGTTGTCCGGTTCGTGTCCGACGGCGCTGACCACTGGCGTGGTGCAGGCCGCGATCGCACGGCACAGCGTCTCGTCGGAGAACGGCAGCAGGTCCTCCACGCTGCCACCGCCGCGGGCGACGACGATGACGTCGACGGCGGGGTCACCGTCGAGTTCGCGCAGGGCCTCGACGATTTGCGGCACGGCGTTCGGACCCTGGACGACGGTGTTGCGGACCGCGAAGCGGACAGCGGGCCACCGTCCCGCCGCGACCGTCATGACGTCGCGCTCTGCGGCACTGGCACGTCCGGTGATGAGTCCGATGGTGTTGGGCAGGAAGGGGATTCGCCGCTTCAGTCGAGGATCGAAAAGGCCTTCGGCATCCAGCAGCTTACGCAACCGATCGATCCGGGCAAGCAGCTCGCCGATGCCGACCGCGCGAATCTCGCTGACCCGCAAGCTGAATGAGCCATTGCGCGTGTAGAACTGCGGCTTGCCGAGCATGATCACCTGCGTGCCTTCGGAAAGCGGCACAGGGGCGTTGGCGACAAGGCTGCTCGGGCAGCTCACCGACAGCGACATGTCGGCAGCGGGGTCACGAAGAACCATCCACGCGGTCGACTGGCGCAGTTTCAGTTCGGTGAGCTGGCCCTCGATCCACACCATGCCGAGCCGGTCGATGTATTTCGCGACCCGAGTCGCGACCGCCCGCACCGGCCATGGGTTGTCGGGAGACTTGCCTTGCTCAGCCTCGCTCACTTGGCGGTCGCGCGGGTGATCCTGTTGGCCAGCAAGGTCTGGAACGGCGCGCGGGACTTGGTCGAATCCTCATAGGCGAGCAGCGCCTCCAGATCATTGACACGCAGCGACGTCAACCGCGCCCGCAACTGGGCCAATGTCAGCGTCTCGTAGTCAAGGCGCTGGACGACCTCCGGCTGGTGGGTCACCACCGGCGCAACCTCGCCGTCCGTCTGCAGTTCCGGCTCCCCGCCGGTGAACAGCGCGAACCTGCCCTCGGTGAGTCGTTCACCATCCGGCACCGACGGAGCGGGCACCTCGTCGGTCACGTCCTCGTCGAACGTGGCCCACTCGGGCTGCTCGTCCTTTGGTGGGAAGAGGTTCTCGAGCGTCTCGTCGCCCCTGTTGACCAGATCGGCCACGTCCTGCTGCATCTTCATCACGAGGTGCGCAATCTGGCTGACGATGGTCATCGGGTAGGTCAGGATCGTCTGCGGAAGCCTGCGTGTTTCCTCGATGGCGGTTACCGCCGCTCCTACCAGCAGACGGACCCCATACGGTGCGGTAGCCATGCGCCCCAGCCTACGGCTGGCTTCCCGCGGGCGCGGGTCAGTACCCTGGGAACCATGCCGTCGACTGTGAACATGGGGATTCCGGGTGCCTCCAGCTCGGCGTCGAGCGGCGTGACCGGTAAGCGGGTCCTGTTGGCCGAACCCCGCGGGTACTGCGCGGGCGTGGATCGCGCCGTGGAGACCGTCGAACGGGCGCTGGAAAAGCACGGCGCACCGGTGTACGTGCGTCACGAGATCGTGCACAACCGGCACGTGGTCGACACGCTGGCCGAGGCCGGTGCGGTGTTCGTCGACGAAACCGACGAGGTCCCCGAGGGCGCGATCGTGGTGTTCTCCGCGCATGGCGTCGCCCCGACCGTGCACACCTCCGCGGCCGAACGCAGGCTGCAGGTCATCGATGCGACGTGTCCGTTGGTCACCAAGGTGCACAACGAAGCCAAACGGTTCGCGCGCGACGACTACGACATTCTGCTGATCGGTCACGAGGGCCACGAAGAGGTCGTCGGCACCGCAGGTGAGGCGCCCGACCACGTGCAGCTCGTCGACGGCCCCGACGCGGTCGACGACGTCACGGTCCGCGATTTGAACAAGGTGATCTGGCTGTCACAGACGACGTTGAGCGTCGACGAGACGATGGAGACGGTGCGACGGCTGCGGGAGCGCTTCCCGACGCTTCAGGATCCGCCGAGCGACGACATCTGCTACGCCACCCAGAATCGCCAGGTCGCCGTCAAGGCGATGGCGCCGGAGTGCCAGCTGGTGATCGTCGTCGGTTCGCGTAATTCGTCGAACTCCGTGCGGTTGGTCGAGGTGGCCCTGAACGCCGGCTCCGATGCCGCCTACCTGGTCGACTACGCCGATGACATCGAGCCGGCCTGGCTCGACGGCGTCACCACCGTCGGCGTGACCTCCGGCGCGTCCGTTCCCGAGATTTTGGTTCGCGGAGTGCTGGAGCGGTTGGCCGAGCACGGCTTCGACATGGTGCAGCCGGTCACAACCGCGAACGAGACGCTGGTCTTCGCGTTGCCCCGCGAGATCCGTCCGGCCCGCCGCTGAGGCGCTTCTAGACGTCGTACTCCCAGGCATCGGCCTGATGCTTGGGATTGGAAGCACGCGGCCTGGCCCGGTATTGCGAACGCTGGTCGCCGTCGTCGGCGCCGCGGTACCGCACCCGCGAGACCGGATGGTGGGTGCCGTTGAGCGAGCCGTTGTTACCACTGGACCCGTTGGATCCGTTGGTGCCGTGCGGTTCGAACGGCTCGAACCCGTCGAACCGGCTGTGCCGATCGGGCCGCTGGTACGGCGATCGGCGCTCGCTGGGCGGCGGTTGCTTGCGGGGTTCGCGCGTCGACGACGAACGGGGGCGGCGGCGCGGCTCGGGGGGCGGCACCGTCGGGTCGGCGCTGCGGCGGGTCGTGCGTGGCCGACGCGGGCGCTCGGCCACGGGTTCGATGAACTCGGTCTCCGGCGGGCGGGTGTGCCGCGAGCGTGACGGCTGTGTGCGCTTGACCGGTCGCCCGCTGCGCGTTCGCGTCGTGCCAGAGGCCGTCTTGGCCGCCTTCGCGGTCCTGTCGATCGAATGCTGCCTGCTGCGCCGGGGCGCGGGCACGTCGTCGACGGCGACCTCATCCGCGGGTTCGCGCGCCAGAAGCCCCGAGATCTTTGCTGTCACCGCCGAGAAGCGACTCTCGGACGCCGCGGTCTCGGCGGGCGCGGAGCGTCGCCGCGACATGCCCATGTACCAGCGGACGAGCCCGACCAACAGCACGATCGCCGAGGTGAAGAACATCAACGGGAAGCGCTCGATCAAGGGATAACCACAGTTGATGAGCACATCCTTGACGCCGTCCATCGCGCCGCTGTGGAAAAGGAAGTACGCGCCTGGCACGCTCACGAAAAGGAGCAGCGGGGGCTGTATGACAGCGGTGAAGATACTGGTCTGCCGGACCACGACCACGGCGGCGATGCACCCGACCGCGTAGGCGCCAGCAAAGGCGAGCGTGAGCTCCTTGCCGCCGGAACCGGCGTCGAAGGCGAAGCCGACGGCGGTGAACGTGACCGCGATCAACACCGCTCCCCACGACGGAACACCAGGCACAGAGGGGATCATGGAGCGATGCTCGGCCGCCACCGCAGACCTCGCGCGCTGTCCTGACACATGTTGACCGTACCGGCTTCGGCTGGAAGTGGCTGCCAGCGCACGCGGGCGTGGCCGAGGGTGTCTCCTAGACTTGGCTCCCTGTGAGCTTGAACCTAGGAATCGTTGGTCTCCCGAATGTCGGTAAGTCAACGCTCTTCAATGCGCTGACGCGCAACAATGTACTGGCGGCCAATTACCCTTTCGCGACGATCGAGCCGAACGAAGGTGTAGTGCCGCTGCCGGATCCGCGGCTCAACGAGCTCGCGGAGATGTTTGAATCTGAAAAGATCGTGCATGCGCCGGTGACCTTCGTCGACATCGCAGGCATTGTCAAGGGCGCCTCGGAGGGCGCGGGACTCGGAAATAAGTTCCTCGCCAACATCCGCGAAAGCGATGCGATCTGCCAAGTGGTGCGTGTCTTCACCGACGACGACGTCACGCACGTCGACGGACGAATCGATCCCAAATCCGACATCGAGGTGATCGAGACCGAGCTCATCCTGGCCGACCTGCAAACGCTGGAGCGGGCAACTCCGCGGCTGGAGAAGGAAGCCCGCACGCACAAGGAGCGTCGGCCGGCCCACGACGCGGCGGTGGCCGCCCAGGAGCTGCTCAACGACGGCAAGACGTTGTTCGCCGCGGGCCAGTCGATCGACACCGCGTTGCTGCGCGAGCTCAACCTGCTGACCACGAAGCCGTTCCTCTACGTGTTCAACGCCGACGAGGCTGTGCTCACCGACGCCGACCGCATCGCCTCGCTGCGGGAGATGGTCGCCCCGGCCGACGCGGTCTTCCTCGACGCGAAGATCGAAGCCGAGCTGCAGGAGCTCGACGACGAGTCGGCCGCCGAACTGCTCGAGTCGATCGGCCAGACCGAGCGTGGACTCGACGCACTGGCCCGCGCCGGCTTTCACACCTTGAAGCTGCAGACGTTCCTCACGGCAGGACCCAAGGAATCACGGGCATGGACGATCCACCAGGGCGACACCGCGCCGAAGGCCGCCGGAGTCATCCACACCGACTTCGAGAAGGGCTTCATCAAGGCTGAGATCGTCTCCTACGACGACCTGATGGGGGCCGGCTCGATGGCCGCGGCCAAGGCCGCTGGCAAGGTGCGGATGGAGGGCAAGGACTACGTGATGGCCGACGGCGACGTCGTCGAGTTCCGGTTCAACGTGTGAAGGCCCATCTAGACAGGCATTTTTGGTGCCTGGGTCCGCACTGGGACCGCAGTAGGTTTTATCGAGGCACTGAAGGACATTCTTCAGCCTGAAGGATGCACCGCTCTTGGCCGCTAAGGCACGGCCCGCCACCTGTGGGGAGCGTGGCCGGCCGAACAATTGATATGGCGCAGTACCGCCCTATCCGGTTCCCGCCGATTCCGTCGCCGCATGGATCTCGTCACTGTCCACAGCGGTCTATTTCTCGTCGTCGCGATCGACGCATGCCCAAAGCAGCACCTGGACAGCGGGAACGATGTGCTCCCGCGGAAGGGCGGCATCAGCGCCTTGCCTTGCGGCAAGAAAACCCTTTCCTTTCACGCGTGGAATCTGGCTTGTGGGCGATTACAAGAGCACCCCTTGGATCGGCATCATTTTCCTCAACATCCCAACGAGAGGAATTCACCATGAACGATTCAACCGCCCGCAACCTGACCCGCTTCAAGTACGCAGCCACGCTCCTTGGCGCCATGGCCGTTTTTGCCTTGGCCCCGGCGACCGCTTATGCGCAACCCGTTAGCAACGGCGCTGGCGATGGCGGATGCCACTACACCGATAAGGACGGTTACGACATCCCGATCGACGACGGCCAGTCTGTTCTGGTCGACGGGAAGACGGTCTCCTGCAGCGGTGGAACTATCACCGTCAGCCTCAAGACCAACGGCGCCGGCGCACAACAGCAACAGGCCGGCGGCGTGCTGGCGCCGGTGACCACAGCTCCCAAGCGCCCGCTGCTGAACCAGCACGTGGCGGTCTTTTCCCAACAGCGCTGAACGCACGAACCATTCAGTCGGCCCGCCACCAGCAGGTGGCGGGCCGAACTTCATGTCAGACGGTGCGGATGGCGAATCGGTTCCCGGTCCGCGGTACGTTCACTGACCGTCATTAGCCACCAACACAGCCAAGGCTTGTGACCTGCTGAAGCTCTTGCAATCGCTTCAACATCTAGCGGAAGAAAGCAATAATCGGCGCGCGGCCGTCGACATAGCATTCTCGAGTGAGTTTCGTCGTTCCGCCCGATGCGTATGGACGCTTCATGGGCCGGTATGCGGAGCCCCTCGCGAAGGTCTTTTCGGCGTTCGCCGGGGTCGGCGAGGGCGGCAAGGTGCTCGACGTCGGCTGTGGCCCGGGCGCGTTGACGGCGCACTTGTTGTCGGTCGGAGCCGAGGTCGCGGCGATCGATCCTTCACCACCGTTCATCGACGCGATTCGTGAGCGCTTCCCGGACATTGACGTGCGTCTGGGTACAGCGGAGGAATTGCCATACGACACTGGGGCTTTCGACGCTGCACTCGCGCAATTGGTGGTCCATTTCATGACGGATCCCGTGGTCGCCGTCAGACAGATGGCGCGTGTGACTCGTCGTGGCGGTGTCATTGCAGCATGCGTGTGGGACGGGCCTACCGGCGCACTGGCGCCGTTCTGGGATGCGGTTCACATGATCGACCCGGAAGCTGAGGATGAAGCGCTGCTTTCCGGGGCGCGCATGGGGCACCTGACTGAACTATTCGAAGCTGCTGGCCTCCGTGATGTGGCAGAAGATTCCCTTGCGGTTGATGTCGTACATCCGACATTCGAGGAGTGGTGGGAGCCCTACACGTACGGTGTCGGTCCTGCTGGTGACTATGTTCAGCGACTCGACGGCGACGGTCGCGCACGTCTGGAATCGGTGGCTCGCGAACGTCTAGGTGATGGGCCGTTCACCGTTACCGCCAACGCATGGGCCGCCCGCGGAACGGTGTGACGGCGACGTGGTGGGGTTCCGTTACAACATGTGAAGCGGACGTTGTGGACCTCAGCGGCTGACCATGCGCGTAAATAGCGTGACCCCATCAGGGCAGTGACGCTGCGGCAAGCGTGCTTTCAGCCCCGCACCCCCTGCCCGCGCACCCTTTACGCGGAGGTAGCAATGAAACAACGGACGGCGCTGCCTGAACGCACTGATGATCGCGGAGTGGCGGCGACAACGGCTTTGATTGGCTACGCGGCGCCTGCTAGGACTGAGGGTGACCGACGTTCACAATGCGATGACGACCACCGAGCGAGCCGGGTCGGGAGGATCAACTCCCGGCGGGCCCGGGGTCAACCGGGAACAAGCACGCTACGACCATCGTCCTAGTGAAGAAAATAGACGTGTCCCTGGACTGCACGGGTAACTAGCGCGCAATCGACGGCTCGACACCGAACCCATTGGTACGATGGCGATTTCGTCGCCGAGTCGTTACCGTGGATCGCTATCGGCATTCCGACATGGATGATCGGGCTGTTGGTCATCGACTGCAGCGAGATCGTGTCCGCCATCCATGGGCAATGTGCGGATGGAAGGCTCATCATGCTGGCCGACCCTGGCGTGGCCGAGCCAGCCTTGGATGTTCTCGACGGCCGGGCATGCGTTGTTGCACGGTGGCGGCAGGTCGACGTCGACGGGACGGCGCTCGCGGACGGGCCCTGCACGCTGCCCCCCAATGGACCAGATCGGGTAGAGGCGTCAGGTCGCGCTCGGGTCCGTGGGCCTGGACCATCCTCATGCTGATGGGGCATCGCTCCACTCACGATAGGTCCGGTTAAGCGGCAGTGAGGCTCGTCGGCCCGCACCGGCACCATCGGTAGTGCCACCGGCGATCGTTTCGGTCGCGACGGGCTTGCGATCGTCGACTAACGGGGCGCGGAGCAGGGACCATCGGCCCTAACTGTCGCCGACGGTGCGAGCGCATGCTGGGCGAGGATTCAAACACCAGTGGAGGTGGACATGGCAGACAGCGCTGATAAGCAGACTGTGCTAGAGCGAGTAGGGGGATTGTCCGACGAGGTTCTCGAATCGGTGAACGCCGGCCGCGAAGCCGCGGTTGAGGCCGTACACAAGTTCGCCAACACCCTCGAGGATGCAGCTTCTCAGGAGGGTGACCCGTCACGGCGTAAGACCCTCATCGATGCTGCCGTCAACTTGGCCGACGAACTTTCCGCGGCGCAGATGGAGTTGTTGCACAGCATCACGCGCAGCACGACTAGCGCGATTCGAAGCAAGTTGGGCGACACGCAGGATTGAGCGACCGAAACTGGTTGCCCGGTCCAAGTTTGCCGCGGGGAACGGCCGCGACGACTGTCGACTTTTCGCCGGCAAGGTATTGGGCGGCGGTTGTTGACGCTCCCTGAGCCGTGAAGCCGACACCGTTCTGGTCGCTCGCCGGTCTTAAGTGGGGACATGGTGCCCGATACGTCCGAGCCGATGCCGAGCGCGCGGTGTAATCGCCCGGTTTTCAACATGATCCGGCAGGTAGGGCGCGCTTGCCCTTGGCGTTCCTGCGGCGATTTACGACACCCTCCGGGCTCGCGCAAAGGCTGACGCATCACGGAAGGAACCGAACCAATGACCACGAACGTCGGCCTGGACCGAGACGCACTCGACATGATGTTGAACTCGTTGGACGAGTTTGTCGCCGAGGCCCTGCCCGACGAGCGTCTGCTGGAGTTCGACCACGAGGACACCTGTCCGGAGGAAACAATCCGCGCGATGTGCGGTGAGGGCCTCGGTGTGCACCTCGTGTTCATCCCTGAGGAGTACGGGGGCTTCGGAGGCGGCGCGTTCGACTCCTACCGGGTGTGTGAACGGCTCGCCCGCGTCGACATCGGGATTGCTACCTCGGTGTTCGCCACGTTCCTCGGCACCGACCCCATCCTGGTCGGCGGGACCCCCGAGCAGCGCAAGGACTGGCTGGGGCGCCTCGCCGAACAGGGCATCCTGTTCGCCTACGGCGCCACGGAGCCCGAGGCGGGCAGCGACCTGGGTGCCATGAGGACGACAGCCACCCCGGTGGAGACCGACGGGCAGGTGACCGCATACCGACTCACCGGGCGTAAGCAGTGGATCAGCAACGGCTCGATCGCGGACGTCTACTCGATTCTGGCACTGGCCCCGGGCGGGCCCTCCTGGTTCATCGTGGAGAAGGGCACCGCAGGCTTTGCGACGGCACCACCAGAAGACAAGCACGGTATCCGGCTGTCCAACACAGCCGCGCTGTTCCTCGATGACGTGGTGGTCCCGGCGGAGAATCTGATCGGCCGGGAAGAAGGCCGCGGATTCGTCCAGGCCCAGCAGGTCTTCGGATACACGAGGGTGATGGTCGCAGCGTTCGGCCTGGGCGGCGGCTGGGAAGCCTTGGACCGGGCGATCGCCTACTCGCAGACCCGCGTGCAGGGCGGCGCCCCGCTGTCGACGAAGCAGGGCTACACCCACAAGCTGATCGTGCCGCACGCAGTGCGGCTGGAGGCGGCGCGCGCGTTCTTGGAGGAGACTGCGGCACGCATCGACGCGGGCGAAGGCGCCGGCGGCGCGCTGAACACCGAAGGCGCGGTTGCGAAGTACATGGCCACCGAGGCTGGCAACGCCGCTGCCGAGGCGGCGATCCAGGCCCACGGCGGCTACGGCTACACCCGGCCCTACGTGGTCGAAAAGATCAAGCGCGACGTCCGGATCACCACCATCTACGAGGGCACCTCGGAGATCCTGGAGATGACGATCGCCCGCGACCGGTGGCAACAGCACCTCAAATCGTCCGGCGCCTACTACCGCGACGCAGCCCGCGCTCTCGATGGCGTGCCCGACAACTGTGGCGGCCCCACGGCAGCGTTGGCGCTGGAGTGCTTGGCCGCCGTGATGGAGGCGTGCCGGGTCGGTCGGTTGACCCGCAATCAGCACGTTCTGCTGCGGCTTGGCGAGCTCGTGGCCTACGCCGAGTGTGCCGGCGCGCTGGCGCGCCGTGCGGAAGCGGCGGCCGCCGGCGCATTGCCGGACAAGGCCGACCGACGCTTCGAGCCTGCCGCGCTCGCGGCGGTCAGCCGGGTCTTCGCGCGCGAGGCGGCGCACAAGGTCGCCGAGGAGGGCCTGCGGTGGGTGGCCGGGGCGGGCACTGGCGCAGACCTGGCCGCAGCCCTGCCCCTGGAGCGGGTGAGGGCCGCGCAGACCGGTCTGCTCGCCGACATGAACGCGGTCGCCGACGCGCTTTACGGACGGGAGGCAAGATCCTCATGACGATCACGATGGAGCCGATCGCGGTGGTCGGCGTCAGCGCGATCATGCCCGAGGCGCCCGACGCGGCGACGTTCTGGAACAACGTCAAGTCCGGCCGCTACAGCATCAGCGACGTGCCGCCGGAGCGCTGGGATCCGGAGTTGTACTACGACCCCGACCCCCACGCACCGGACAAGACATACTCCCGGATCGGTGGGTGGGTCCGCGACTACTCCTGGGAACCGTTCGCGTGGAAGCTGCCGATACCGCCGGCGGTCAGCGCGCAGCTTGACGATGGCCAGAAGTGGGCGGTGGCGGGCACCCGTGCGGCGCTGCTCGACGCCGGCTGGCCAGACTGGACCGTGGACCCGGAGCGTGTCGCCGTGATCATCGGCAGCGCGATAGGCGGCGACAAGCAGCACCTGAGCAACCTGCGGATCCAGTTCCCCAAGTTCGCCCGCGACCTGTGCGCCGCACCGTCGTTCGCGGCGCTGCCCGACCAGGTGCGCGACGCCGTGATCGCCGAGACCCGCGCCGGGTTTCTCACCGGGTTCGAGGAGATCACCGAAGACACGATGCCGGGTGAACTGGCGAATGTGGTCGCCGGCCGGGTGTCGAACCTGTTCAACTTCCGCGGCCCCAATTTCAGCACCGACGCGGCGTGCGCCTCAGCGCTGGCCGCGACGTCGGCCGCGGTGCGCGGATTGCAGGCCGGCGACTTCGACGCCGCGGTGACCGGCGGCGTCGACCACAACATGGACCCAGCCGGGTTTGTGAAGTTCTGCAAGATCGGCGCGCTGTCGGCGACGGGCACCCGCCCGTTCGACGCCGGCGCCGACGGGTTCGTGATGGGCGAGGGCGCCGCGCTGTTCGTCCTCAAACGACTGTCGGACGCCGAGGTCGACGGCGACCGGATCTACGCGGTGCTGCTTGGCCTCGCCGGTTCCAGCGACGGTCGCGGAAAGGGCATCACGGCGCCCAACCCCGTCGGGCAGCGGCTGGCGGTGGAACGCGCCTGGCACGGCGCCGGTGTCGACCCGGCGTCGGCCACCTACATCGAGGCGCACGGCACGTCGACGCGCGTCGGCGATGCCACTGAGCTGTCCAGCTTGACCGACGTATTCCGCAAGGCGGGCGCGGCGAACGGGTCGATCGCGCTGGGCTCGGTCAAGTCGAACATCGGCCACCTCAAGGGCGCGGCCGGGGCCGCGGGTCTCTTCAAGGCGATGCTCAGCCTGCACGACAAGGTGCTGGCACCCAGCCTGCACTTCGAGCACCCCAACGAGAGCGTCGACTGGGACGACATCCCGTTCCGGGTCAACACCGAACTGCGCGAGTGGGCTGCGCCAGAGAGCGGCGTGCGCTGGGCGGGGGTTAGCGCATTCGGATTCGGCGGCACCAACTTCCACGCCGTTCTCGAGGAGTATGTGCCCGGCCGGCACCGTGCCCCGGATGCGAGCCGGTCCTTCGCGGGCGCGACGATCGAACAGCGGCCCGCGACGGTGAGCGCCTCGGCTGCGCCCGCTGGGCCGAAGGCGCCGCTGCGGGGTGCGGCTGTAGTCGGCGGCGCCGACGACGCCGACGTGGCCGCCCAGTTGGAGCGGCTGGGCACCGAGGCGTTGGCCGGGCGTGTGCCCGCCCCGGCCGCACCAGACCCCGCCCTGGCGGGCGCGGCGGTGCGGGTCGCGATCGACTACGCCGACGCGGGCGACCTGGCGGCCAAGGCGGGCAAGGCGGTGCAGGCGCTGCGGGGCGGCAACCCCGCCATGTGGAAGATCCTGCGCGCCCAGGGCGTATTCGTCGGCCGCGGCGCACCGGGAAAGGTCGCGTTCCTCTACACCGGCCAGGGCTCGCAGTACGTAAACATGCTGCTGGACCTGCGCCAGCGGGAAGCGCTGGTCGCCGCGACATTCGACGAGGCCGACCGGGTGATGACGCCACTGCTCGGCAAGCCGCTGACCGAATACATCTTCGCGGACAACGCCGACGAGGCCACCGCGCAACGGCTCGAACAGCAGCTCATGCAGACCGAGATCACCCAGCCAGCGGTGCTGACCACTGATTTGGCGCTGACCCGCATGCTCGACGCGTATGGCGTGCGCCCGGACATGGTGATGGGTCACAGCCTCGGCGAATACGGCGCTCTGGTCGCCGCCGGCGCGCTGTCCTTCGACGCCGCGCTGGAGGCGGTCAGTGCCCGGGGCCGCGAGATGGCGAATCTGGCGGTGGACGACAACGGCGCCATGGCGGCCGTGCTTGCCCCGCTCGGCGAGATCGAGCGCATCGTCGCCGAAACCGACGGGTACGTCGTCGTCGCAAACATCAACAGCACCGGCCAGGCCGTCATCGGCGGTGCCACCGACGCGGTGGAGCGGGCCGTCGCGGCGTTCCAGGCCGCCGGCATGAACGCCTCCCGAATCCCGGTCAGCCATGCGTTTCACACCGAGATCGTGGCGCCGGTGAGCGAACCACTCAGGGCGGTGCTGCGCCGGCTCAACGTGCGGCCGCCGAGCCTGCCGATCGTGTCGAACGTGACCGGCGACTTCTACCCGGAGAACGCCGACGCCGACACGATGCTCGATCTGCTGGGCCGCCAGGTGGCCTCACCGGTGCGGTTCATCGACGGCCTGCACACGTTGCACGCGGCAGGCGCTCGGGTATTTGTCGAGGTCGGGCCGAAGAAAGCGCTGCACGGCTTCGTCGAGGACGTGCTCGGCAACGACGTACTCGCGTTGTTCACCAACCACCCCAAGATCGGCGATGTCGCGTCGTTCAACCAGGCGCTGTGCGGGCTGTACGCGGCAGGGTTCGGCTATGCCGAGCCGATGCCCGCCACGGCCGCTCCCACCCCCACCGCAAGTACGGAGAGCGCGATGACCGACGCACAGTACGAGGAATTGGGCCGACATCTCGTCGACGTGGTGCAACACGGCCTGCATGCCGAAACCGACCGCGCCGTCACGACACGGCCGTCGGCACCGGCCGCCGCCGAGCCGGTGGTGGTGACCGGCGCGGCACTCGGTCTGCCGGGGGTCGAGCGGGTCTTCGATGACGAGAACATCGCCCGCATCCTCGACGGTCAGCAGTTCATCGACACGATCCCGCACCGGCTGCGCCGCGAGATGCTCGACCGGCACATAACCCGCCTGGTCAAGCGCGCGTCCGGCGACCCATCGTTCGAGGCGATCGACAACGAAGCCGAGGTCATCAAGTTGGCCGGCCGCAGCGCACCTCTGGATGTGGTCAGCGAGTTCGGCGTCGACAGCGCGCGCGACGCGGCGCTGGACTCGACGACCCGGCTCGCCATCGGGGCCGGTTTGGACTCTCTGCGCGACGCCGGCATCCCGCTGGTGTTGCACTACAAGACCACGACGCTGGGCACCAAGCTGCCCGATCGGTGGGGGCTGCCGGAGTCGATGCGCGACGACACCGGCGTCATCTTCGCCTCTGCGTTCCCCGGCCTTGACAACTTCGCCCAGGATCTCGAGCGCTACTACATCGACCGCAACAATCGCGAACAATTGACCGCCTTTGAGGCGGTCCGCGCGCGCGTGAGCGACAAGGAGCCGGCGGCGGAGCTGGATCGGCGCATCCACGAGCTACGCCACAACCTCGAGACCGATCCGTTCGTGTTCGACCGTCGCTTCCTGTTCCGATGCCTGTCGATGGGCCACTCGCAGTTCGCCGAGATCATCGGCGCGCGCGGACCGAACACACAGGTGAACGCCGCGTGCGCGAGCACCACGCAGGCGGTGGCCGTAGCCGAGGACTGGATCCGCACCGGCCGCTGCCGTCGGGTGGTGGTGGTGTCCGCCGACGACGCCAGCTCCGATGCGCTGCTGCCGTGGCTCGGGTCGGGATTCTTGGCATCCGGCGCGGCTGCCACCGACGACCTCGTCGAAGAGGCGGCCACACCGTTCGACCAACGCCGGCACGGGATGATCCTGGGCATGGGGGCGGCGGCTCTCGTGGTGGAGTCGGCTCGATCCGCTTCAGAACGCGGGCTGCAACCGATCTGCGAAGTCCTCGGCACAGTGATCGCGAACAGCGCGTTCCACGGCACCCGGCTGGATGTCGAGCACATCGGCGGCGTGATGGACAAGCTGCTGGATCAAGCCGAGGCGCGCGGCGTGGACCGGCACGCCATCGCGGGCAGCACGGTGTTCGTATCGCACGAGACGTACACGCCTGCGCGCGGCGGAAGCGCCTCGGCCGAGATCCACGCGCTGCGCCGGGTGTTCGGTTCCGATGCCGACGCGGTCGTCATCACGAACACCAAGGGCTTCACGGGGCACGCGATGGGCGCTGGGGTGGAGGACGTCGTCGCGATCAAGTCGCTGGAAACCGGAATCGTTCCGCCGGTGCCCAACTACAAAGTGCCGGATCCAGAGCTGGGACACCTCAACTTGTCGACCGGCGGCACCTATCCGGTCCAGTACGCGCTGCGGCTGGGCGCCGGATTCGGTTCGCAGGTCGCAATGACGCTGATGCGCTGGACGCCGGTGCCCGACGGCCGCCACCGCCTGCCGGACGAACTCGGGTATGAGTACCGGATCGTCGACCAGGCGGCCTGGCGACGCTGGCTGGTGCAATCCGCCGGTGCGGCCGACCCGCAGCTGGAGGTCGTGCAGCACCGCCTGCGGATTGTCGACACGGGTCCACCGGCAACAGTTGCGCCGTTGCCGGCCCAGGCGCAAGCTCCGACGGTCCAGCCGGTGCAGGTGGCCGCCGCCGCCACGGCCGCGGAACCGCCGGCTGGAGCGCCGGCACCCGTGGCTGTCGCGGCTGCCGCCGGTGATGAGGTGACTGACACCGTGGTGGGCATCGTCTCCGAGTTGACCGGTTATCCGCCTGATCTGCTCGATATGGATCTTGACTTGGAGGCCGACCTCGGTGTGGACACCGTCAAGCAAGCCGAGGTGTTCGCGGCGATCCGCGAGCATTACGGCGTTGCCCGCGACGACAGTCTCAAGCTGCGCGACTTTCCGACCCTCACCCATGTCGTCGGCTGGATCCGCGACAAGACCGGGGTTCCCGCCCCGGTGGCGGCCGCCGAAGCACCTTCCACCGGGGAACCGCCGGCCGGAGCGCCGGCACCCGTGGCTGTCGCGGCTGCCGCCGGTGATGAGGTGACTGACACCGTGGTGGGCATCGTCTCCGGGTTGACCGGTTATCCGCCTGATCTGCTCGATATGGATCTTGACTTGGAGGCCGACCTCGGTGTGGACACCGTCAAGCAAGCCGAGGTGTTCGCGGCGATCCGGGAGCATTACGGCGTTGCCCGCGACGACAGCCTCAAGCTGCGCGACTTTCCCACGCTCACCCATGTCGTCGGCTGGATCCGCGACAAGACCGGGGCGCCCGCCCCGGTGGCGGCCGCCGAAGCACCTCCCACCGCGGAAGCGCCCGCCGAAGCGCCGGCACCCGCGGCTGTGGTGGTTGCGGTCGGTGATGAGGTGACCGACACGGTGGTGGGCATCGTGTCCGAGGTGACCGGTTATCCGTCGGATCTGCTCGACGTGGATCTCGACCTGGAGGCCGACCTCGGTGTGGACACTGTCAAGCAGGCCGAGGTGTTCGCCGCGGTCCGCGAGCATTACGGCGTGGCCCGCGACGACGCTCTCAAGCTGCGCGACTTTCCCACGCTGACCCATGTCGTCGGCTGGATCCGCGACAAGACCGGGGCCCCCGACCCAAAAGCGCGAGCTGACACCGCCACTGCGGCGCCTGACGCAGTGGCGGTGTCAGCCACGGTCAAAGGCGACATCGACGCCACCGACCGGATCCAGCGCCGGGTACCGGTGCCCATGCTTCGGCCGCCGCTGACGGCCTGCGTGCCGACCGGAGTGACTCTCGGCGCCGGCACCCGGGTGGCGGTGATGCGCGACCACGGCGGTGTCGGCGACGCGCTGACCACCCGGCTGACCCGCCTCGGTGTCGACGTGGTCGAGGTACACCCCTACGACGATGTCGACACCGTGCTCGCGGACACCACGGTGGACGGCGTGTACTGGCTGGCCGCGCTCGACGATGAGGGGTGCCTCGAGGACATGGACCTCGCCGGCTGGCGAGAGGCGTTGCGCCGCCGGGTACGAAACCTTTACCTGACGATGCGACGGCTGTACGAGCGCAGTCCCTTCCTGGTGGTCGCCACCCGCCTCGGCGGCTACCACGGCTACGACGCGGCTGGGGCGACGTGCCCCTTGGGCGGCGCCGTGACGGGGTTCGCCAAGGCGTATCGACGCGAGCGGCCCGACGCGTTGGTCAAGGCTGTCGACTTCCCGGTCAGCCGCAAGACCTCAGCACTAGCCGATGTACTGGTCGACGAGACGCTTCTCGATCCCGGCTGTGTCGAGGTCGGCCACGCGGCGGGCCGGCGCTGGGGCGTGGGCCTGGTGGACCGCCCGTTCCCGAGCGCCGACGACGCTGGCGGCGAATTCCTCGGCCCCGAACCGGTTTTCGTCGTCACCGGCGCCGCAGGCAGCATCGTGTCGGCGATCACCGCCGACCTCGCCGCCACGTGGCGCGGCACGTTCCATCTGCTGGACCTCACTCCGGAGCCCAACTCGGCCGACCCCGATCTGCGCCGGTATGTCGAAGACCGCGACGGCTTCAAGACCGAGATCGCCGCCCGGCTGCGACAGCGGGGCGAGCGCCCAACGCCGGTGCTGATCGAACGAGAGCTGGCACGCTTCGAGCGGAAGCAGGCCGCGCTCGCGGCGGCCCGCGCCGTAGAGGACGCGGGCGGCGCAGCCCACTACCACAGCGTGGACCTCACCGACGCCGACGCGGTTGAGAAGGTGCTCGCCCAGATACGCGACATCAGCGGGCGCGTCGACGTCCTGCTGCATGCGGCGGGGATCGAGGTCAGCCACGCGCTGCCAGACAAGGAGCCTCGCGAGTTCGACCTCGTGCTCGGGGTCAAGGGTGACGGTCTGTTCAACGTGCTGCATGCCGTAGGAACGATGCCGCTCGGCACCGTCGTGGCGTTCAGCTCGGTGGCCGGGCGGTTCGGCAACGGCGGGCAGACCGACTACAGCGCAGCCAACGACCTGCAATGCAAGCTGCTGAGCAGCTTCCGCCGTACGCGTCCCGACGTGCGCGCGCTCGCGATCGACTGGACCGCGTGGGGCGGCATCGGGATGGCAACCCGCGGATCGATCCCGAAGATCATGGCGGCGGCCGGGGTGGACATGCTGCCCGCCGAGGCGGGCGTGGCGTGGATCCGGCGTGAGCTGAACACCGGCATTCCAGACGGCGAAGTCGTGGTCGCCGGTGCGCTGGGCGCGATGGCCGGCGAGTTCCATGACACCGGCGGAATCGACCCGATGTCGCTGCCGGTGGACGGACCGATGCTCGGCGAAGTCGACCGCGTCAGCGTCCACGACGGCCTGGTGGTGCGCACCACGCTGGATCCCGCCACTCGACCCTTCCTCGATCACCACCGCATCGACGGCACCCCGGTGCTGCCTGGCGTGATGGGAATGGAGGCGTTCGCCGAGGCCGCCCGGTTACTCGCGCCCGACTGGCACGTGGCTGCCGTCGAAAACGTGGACTTCCGTGCGCCCCTGAAGTTCTATCGCGACGAGCCGCGCACGCTGACGATCACCGCGCTGCTGCGCCCAGACGGCGAAGACCTGGTCGCGGAGTGCCGCCTGTCGGCGGAGCGCATGGTGCCCGGCGCAGGAGTGCCACAACGGACCGTGCACTTCACCGGCTCGGTACGACTGACGGCCGAACCGCCGGTCATTGACGACGACGGCGACGCTGCAGCCGGTGACGGCACCCCGGCATTGACCCCCGACCAGGTGTACCGGTTGTACTTCCACGGCCCGGCCTACCAGGTGGTCAGTGCGGCGTGGAAGGACGGCGACGGCGCGGCCGCCCGGTTCGCCTCCGACCTAATGGCGCAGGTGGACGACCCGGTGCTTATCGGACCGCGATTGGTCGAGCTGTGCTTCCAGACCGTCGGGCTGCTCGAGGCCGGCACGGACGGGGTCTTGGCCCTGCCGCTGCACGTCGGCGCGGTGCGGCTGAACGGGAGGCCAGAGGAAGGGGCCGCACTCGTTGCAATCGTGCGCCGTGACGGGCACGGCGGGTTCGACTGCGTCGTCCGCGACGACGACGGCTCGCTCATTCTGCGGCTCGACGGGTACCGCACGGTGCCGCTGCCGGACCCGCCGCCCGAGCACGTCGTGGCCCCGATCCGCGATGTCATGAGCGGCTGAGGAGACGTACCGGCATGGACAGGCAGATCCAGCGGCTGGGCATCGTCAACCGCGGCGAGCCCGCCGTCCGCGCGCTGACCGCGGTCGCCGAACTCAATCAGGAGGGCGGGCGGCCACCGATCCACACCGTCATGCTCTACACCGATCCGGACGCCGACTCCTGGTTCGTGCGGGAGGCAGACGACGCGGTGCCGCTCGGGACCGCGACATTCGTCGATCCGGCCGACGGCACGCGCCGATCGCGCTATCTCGATGAGCCGGCGGTGATAGCAGCGCTGCGTGGCGCCGATGTCGACGCGGTATGGGTCGGTTGGGGCTTTGTGGCCGAACATGCGTCGTTCGCGCAGGCCTGCGAGGAAGCCGGCATCACCTTCGTCGGCCCGAACAGCGCCACAATTCGCCGACTCGGTGACAAGGTGGCCGCCAAGCGAGTCGCCGAACAGGCGGGCGTGCCGGTGGTGCCGTGGAGCGGCGGACCCGTCGACGACGTGGCCCAGGCGACCAGCATCGCCGCGCAGCTCGGCTACCCCCTGGTGGTGAAGGCGGCATCGGGCGGCGGCGGGCGTGGGATCCGGATGGTCCGCGACGACGACGAGCTGGCCGCCGCGCTGCCGTCCGCGCGCGCCGAGGCGCAGCTCGCCTTCGGCGATCCCACGGTCTTCCTCGAGAAGCTGGTACCGGCCGCGCGTCACGTCGAGGTGCAGGTGATCGCCGACGATTACGGCACCGTGTGGGCGGTCGGCATCCGTGACTGCAGTCTGCAGCGTCGGCACCAGAAGGTCCTCGAGGAGTCGGCGTCGACGGTGCTCGACGCCGCCAAGGAGCTGGCGATCCGCGACGCGGCCGTGCGATTGTGCGCCGCCGCCGGCTACCGCAACGCCGGCACGGTGGAGTTCTTGGTCGACCCGGCAACCGGCAGCTTCCAGTTCATGGAGGTCAACACCCGGCTGCAGGTCGAGCATCCGGTGACCGAGGTGACCACGGGCTGCGACCTGGTGAAGCTGCAGCTGCACATCGCACAGGGCGGCCGGCTGACGGGCACACAGCCGACGGTCTCCGGGCACGCGATCGAGGCGCGGCTGAACGCCGAGGATCCCGAGAACGGATTCGCCCCCGCGCCGGGCCGGCTGGCCCGTCTGCGGCTCCCCGCGGGCGGCGGTATCCGCGTCGATGCCGGCGTTCGCGAGGGCGACCGTATCCCTGCCGACTTCGACTCGATGATCGCCAAGATCGTGGCGTGGGGCCGCGACCGCGACGAGGCGATGGCCCGGCTGCGACGGGCGCTACGGGATACCACAGCGGTCGTCGAAGGCGGCACGACCAACCGCTGCTTCCTATTGACTCTGCTCGATCGGCCGGAGGTGCGCACCGGTCACTTCGACAACCACTGGCTTGACCGGCTGACGGGCGAGGCGGGGCATCTGCCCGCACCCGACCCGATGGCGCTGCTCGTCGCCGCTGTCGAGTCCTATGACCTCGACGAGGCCGCCGAGCGCGCCGCCTTCCACGCCCGCGCCGCGCGCGGCGGGGCCGAGTCGGCGGCCGGTGTCGGTCACCGCAGCCGGCTGCGCTACCGGGGACAGCAGTACGACCTGCACGTCTACCGCACCGGCGGCCAGACCTACCGAGTCACATCCGGCGTCGCGTCCACCGATGTGGTGGTCCTCCACCGCGACGGGTTCGAAAGGCGGCTCAGCGTCGGTGACCGGATGCGCCGCGTGGTCGTCGTCGTGGAAGGAGCCATGCTGCGTGTCGACGTCGACGGCGCCGCACACGCGGTGTTCCGCGACGACGGCGGCGTCGTGCGCGCCGGCGGGCCGGCGTTCGTGTTGTCGGTGCTCGTCGTACCCGGAGACCGGGTCGCCGAGGGCGACCCGCTCGCCGTCGTCGAAAGCATGAAGATGGAAAACACCATCACCGCGCCGTTCGGCGGCACGATCGCCGCGGTCGAGGCCGCGGCGAACGTTCAGGTGGAAGCGGGCGCGCCGATCGTCCGCATCGCGACCCTCGAGATCGATGAGGGCCCCGTAGCCGGCGCCGTCGACATCGCCGGCACGGCCGATGGACCGCCTGGCGCCGTCTCCTGCGAGCGGGTGTACGACGCGCTGCGCAGCTACCTGCTCGGCTTCGACCTCGACCCAGGTTCGGTGCAGACGATGTTGAGCACGCAGCGCGAGCTCAACATGACCGCGGCCCCGGCCGACACCGATCTGATGCGATGCGAAGACGAGCTGCTGGATCTGTTCGCCGACGTCAGTTCCCTGTACCGGCCGCGTGGAGAAATCGACCCAGAAATGGCGCTGCTCACCGGCAGCACCCAGGAGTACCTGCTGTCCTACTTGCAGTGGCTGGACGCGGATCGGGCGGGACTGCCGGACTCGTACCGCCTGCGGCTGGAGCAGGCGCTGCTGCGCTACGGTGTGCGCGGACTGGACCGCACCCCCGAACTCGAGGAAGCGGTCGTCTGGATGTTCCGTTCTTTCCGCCGGGTCGCCGAGCTCGTGCCTGCGGTTACCGCCATCCTCGAGCGCCGGCTGCGCCACCGCGACAAGCTGGCGCAGCAGGCCGACCCAGAGATGCGGGCCCGGCTTGACCGTCTGGCCGCCATCCAGGTTCGCCAGCGAGTGGTCGCAGAGCTGGCCCGCGACGTGCGGTTCCACTACTTCGACGAGCCGCTGCTTGCGGTCGCGGCCGCCGACGAATACGCAAGGGTGGAGCGCGATCTCGATGCGCT
>CAWEKA010000012.1:0-209797 GCA_963809515.1 uncultured Actinomycetota bacterium | reverse complement strand
GCCGCACGGGCGTCCTCGATGCTCGAGGGTGGCTCGTTGCAGCTGTCGGAGACCGGGGAGCCCGACCCGCTACTGGCGGGCGCTCTTCGGGTGTCGGAGGCCCTCGAGGGGGGCGCGACGACGCTCGTCGGCGTCTGGCAGAAGGCGCCGATGCAGGCGTTGGCGCGTCTGCACGCACTCGCCGCCGCGGACCTCGTCGACGACGAGCGGCTCGGCCGACCGAGACGCGACGCAGACGTGGTGCCGCGCCTCGAGCTGTTGGTCGAGGTCGTCACCGGCAAATCCGACGTGCCCGCCACCGTGCTGGCGGCGGTCGCGCACGGAGAGCTCCTGACGTTGGCACCGTTCGGCACCGCCGACGGGCTCGTCGCACGTGGGGTGTCGCGATTGGTGACGATCGCCAGCGGGTTGGATCCGCACGGTCTCGGGGTTCCAGAAGTGTTCTGGATGAGCCATTCCGGCGATTACCAGGCCGCCGCGCGCGGATTCGCGTCCGGCACTCCCGACGGGTTGGCCGCCTGGCTGATGTTGAGTTGCCAAGCGCTTCGAGCCGGCGCGAGGGAGGCGCTTTCCATCGCGGAAGCCGCCTCGAAATAACATTTCAGCAAAGTGAAAGCGGGCGACGCTCCGAAACTCGTTCGGCTCGCCGCCCGCTAGCACGGACTCCGGTTACCAAGCGTGCTGGTCGGGTGCGCGTGGGTGGCCTCGGCGTCCTTGCGATGCGCTACGGCTGCAGCCCCACCCAAGGGGCCGTCGTGGTCGTTCGCTCTTCGCAATTGCGCAGGCCCGCAACACTTTTGCCTATTCAGCGGCTTTAGCTCCGCGTGGGTGCCGGGATCCGTGCTGGGTAGCCAGGATTCGGGAGATCGAGCCTTCTCTTCCGGCTCGAGCTTGGCCTGTCCGGGCTTCCGTGCTTCCTTTGTACTCCGTGACCTCGGTCACAGCAAGGGGGAATCGCCCAAGAGATTCGATCGTTATCGCTCGGCTCTCAGCTACTACGCCAACGTCAGATCTAGAACGCGAATCGACGCAGCAGCGAGTAGGTCAGCGCACCGGCGAGCAGTGCGGTCAGGCCAACGGCCGCGGTGGTGGCGACGGCGGCGCCCGACGGTGCAGGGAGGCGGTCGCGCAGCGGCACGGGTCGTGAGAAGGTCAGCACCGGCCAGTCCCGCGCGACGGCCTCTTTGCGCAGTCCGCGGTCGGGGTTCACCACGGTCGGATGGCCGACCTCTTCGAGCATCGGCAGGTCGGTGATCGAGTCCGAATACGCGTAGCAGTACTCGAGCGCGTACCCCTCGCGGGCGGCGAGCTCGCGGATCGCCTGCACCTTGCCGTCGCCGAAGCAGTAGTAGGCCACCTCGCCGGTGTACTTCCCGTCCTCGACGACCATGCGGGTCGCCATCGCATGGGTGGCGCCGAGGGCCTTGGCGATCGGGCCGACGATCTCCTCGCCCGACGCCGAGACGACGACGACGTCGCGCCCGCACAGCTTGTGATCGGCGATCAGATTGGCGGCCTCGGCGAACACCAGGGGGTCCACGATGTCGTGCAGCGTCTCGCCGACGATCGACTTGATCTGTTCCACGTCCCAGCCGGCACACATATTGGTGATGTAATTCCGCATTCGGTCCATCTGGTCGTGGTCGGCGCCCGACATGAGGAAGAGGAACTGGGCGTAAGCGGACTTGAGTACCGTCCGTCTATTAATTAGCCCTTGGTCGTAGAACGGTTTGCTGAAAGCCAGTGTGCTCGACTTCGCAATTACGGTCTTATCGAGGTCGAAGAACGCCGCAGTGCGAACGGGTTGCCCGGTTGTCGACTTCGTTTGCGGTACAACACCCCCCGCGGCCGCTGGATCCGTTGCGGTCACAACGCCCAGCATAGGGCGCAGTTGACGGCCGCAACCGACCAAGCGGCCAAAATGGCAGTTCACGACAGGTGCCGTCGCCTGCACTTCTGCGAGGCCATCGGGCGCTTTGTGCGGTAACGACTACTTGCGCCTCTTGGCGTTTCCGTGTGTATAGTGAGGATTACTCGGCTTATGCCGGGTGTGCATCAGCCCGACCCCCCGGGGCTGATACACGACGACCTCCGCCTCCTCCCCCCCTGGCGGGGGTCGTCCCTTTTTCCGGGCCCTTTTCGTTGGCCGGATAGGTGGGGAAGTCCGCCTAGGTTGCGGAATCTCGTTTTCGTTGCCAGTTCGGCATGGCGCTGTCCACAGATCGGGCCCCATCCACAGAACACGGACTGGCACTGGAAGTCGGTCGCATTCCGCCAGCACTGTGGGCTGATGAACGAAAGCAACGGCGTCCTCGCGATGCTCGCCGAATCGGCGATGCGCGACGAGGTGGACCGCGTCGCCGCCGCCGCGGGGGTGGCGGTCGTCCATGTTGCACACCCACCGAACCGACAGGCATGGACCGGTGCTTCCGCGGTGCTGCTGGACGCCGCCGGGGCAGGCAGCTGCACAGCGCCTTCGCTGCCCCGGCGCGGCCACGTCATCATGCTCAGCCGCGGCGACCCGCACGCCGCCGATTGGCAGGTCGCGATCGCAGTGGGCGCCCAGCGCGTCTTGACCCTGCCCGCCGACGAGGCCGAGCTCGTCGCGCTGTTATCCGAGGCTGCGGAGTCAGGCCGCGGCGGCAGGGGCAGGGGTGCGGTCGTCGCGGTGATGGGTGGCCGCGGTGGCGCCGGGGCGTCGTTGTTCGCGACCGCGCTTGCGCTGTCGGCGAAGGATGCGCTTCTTGTCGATGCCGACCCGTGGAGCGGCGGTATCGATCTGGTGGTCGGCACCGAGGAGAAGCCGGGATTGCGGTGGCCCGACCTGGTTTTGGAGCACGGCAGGCTCGACTTCGCCGCGTTGCGCCAGGCGTTGCCGCGTCTCGACGGGTTGAGCGTGCTTTCGAGTGTCCGCTCGGGTAACGACGTCGAGCCGGGACCGATCGCCGCGGTGATCGACGCCGGACGACGCGGCGGCGCAACCGTGGTCTGCGATCTGCCCCGTCGGCTGACACGCTCGGTCGAATTGGCTGTGGACGCCGCGGACCTGGTCGTAGTGGTCACGACGGCGGATGTCGGGGGCTGCGCCGCAACGACCGCCGTCGCGTCGGCGCTTGGCGCGATCAACCCGAATGTCGGCCTTGTGGTGCGTGGCCCGTCGCCCGCCGGGCTGCGATCGGTGGACGTGGCGCGCATCGTCGAACGTCCTCTCCTGGCGGCGATGCGCCCGCAGCCCGGGATCGCCGGATTGCTTGAGCGTGGCGGTGTGCGGATGAGTCGCCGCTCGCCTCTTGCCACCGCCGCGCGGCGGGTGTTGACGGTGTTGGCGCAGCATCCATCGGCGGAGGCCGCAGCATGAGTGTGTCGTTGATCGACCGGGTTCGTGAGCGTCTGGCGGCGGAATCCGCGCCACTGCGCCCCAACGTCGTGGCCGCCGCGATTCGCGCCGAATCGGGCGGAGTGCTCGGCGACACCGAGGTGCTGAGCAATCTGCGCATGTTGCAGACGGAGCTCACCGGCGTCGGCATCCTGGAGCCGCTGTTGCGCGCCGACGGCACTACGGACGTCTTGGTCACCGCGCCGGACGCCGTCTGGGTCGACGATGGAAACGGGTTGCGGCGCAGCTCCATCCGGTTTGCCGACGAGGATGCGGTGCGGCGGCTGGCGCAGCGTCTCGCGTTGAGCGTTGGGCGTCGGCTCGACGAAGCGCAGCCGTGGGTCGACGGCCAGCTGATCGGGGTGACGGCGGACCAGTTCACGGTCCGGCTTCATGCGGTGCTCGCGCCGATCGCCTCCGGCGGTACCTGCCTGTCGTTACGGGTGCTGCGACCGGCGACCCAGGATCTCGCGATGCTCGCGCGGGCCGGGGCGATCGCCGCGGAGGCCGCCTCGCTGCTCGACAAGATCATCGCCGCGCGACTGGCGTTCCTGGTCTCCGGGGGCACCGGCGCGGGGAAGACCACGCTGCTGTCGGCCGCGCTGGCTGAGGTGTCACCGGACGAGCGCATCGTCTGCGTCGAGGACGCCGCCGAGTTGCAACCCCGCCATCCTCACCTGGTCAAGCTCGTCGCGCGATGCGCGAATATCGAAGGGGTTGGCGAGATTACCGTGCGCGACCTGGTCAGGCAGGCCTTGCGGATGCGGCCGGACCGCATCATCGTCGGCGAGGTGCGCGGCGCAGAGGTGGTCGACCTGCTCGCCGCGCTAAACACCGGCCACGACGGTGGTGCGGGAACCGTGCACGCGAACAATCCCGCCGAGGTGCCCGCCCGGCTCGAGGCGCTCGCTGCGCTCGGCGGCATGGACCGCTTCGCGCTGCACAGTCAGCTCGCGGCCGCGGTACAGGTGCTCCTGCACGTCGGTCGAGACCGAGCCGGCAAGCGCAGGCTCAGTGAGGTCGCGGTACTGCGCCGGGACGGCAGCGGTTTGGTCGGAGTCGCGTCGGCGTGGCACGCGGACGACGGATTCGGTAGCGGCGCCGACTATCTCACGACATTGCTGAGCGATCGAGGTGTGGGATGACGATCGCGGCGCTGAGTTTGGCATTGGCGGTCGTCGTCGCACCACGGCCATCTCGGCATCGGCTGGTGGCGGTGCAAGCCACTCGCCGCCGACTGCCCTCGATGGTGCTTGGGGCCGCGCTCACCGCCGCGGTGGCGGTGTTGCTGCCCATCGCCGTCACGCTCGCCGCGGGCATTGCCGTTGGGACGGTCGTGCTGCGTCGCCGACGCTCGATCGCGCGGCGCGCCAACGCCGCGGAAGCCGCCACGCTGCAGAGCGCGCTGGACGTTCTGGTCGGTGAACTGCGGGTCGGTGCACACCCGGTGGCCGCGTTCGAGGTCGCGGCCAGTGAAGTCGACGGCGCCGTCGCAGACAGCCTGCGCGGCGTCGCCGCACGAGCACGGTTGGGCGCCGACGTGGCCGCCGGGCTCGCCAGCTTCGCCACGTCGTCGCGGCTGCCCGCGCATTGGGAGCGGCTGGCCCTGTTCTGGCGGCTGGCGCAGACGCACGGGCTGGCGATCGCGACGCTGATGCGAGCAGCGCATCGGGACATCGTTGAGCGCGAACGGTTCTCGGCCCGCGTCGACGCCGGAATGGCGGGCGCCCGCACCACGGCAGCGGTGTTGGCCTGCCTGCCGCTGCTCGGCATCGCCCTCGGTCAACTCATCGGCGCGGACCCGCTCGGCTTCCTGTTGTCCGGCGGTGTCGGCGGATGGCTGCTGGTTGGCGGAGTGACCCTGGCCTGCTGCGGGCTCGTGTGGTCGGATCGCATCACGGGTCGGGCGCTGGCATGAGTATCCCGGCCCTGCTATTGGCTGCCGCGGTCCTGGTCGCCTGTGGTCCGCCGCGGGCCAGGGTCCGTGCGGTGGCCACTCGGCCAGCGAGCTCGGCATCGCCGTCGAGTGACTCCGATGCCCTGGCGGTGGCGTCCACCTTCGACGTGCTGGCCGCATGCCTCACTTCGGGCATGGCGGTGTCCTCCGCGGCTGAAGCAGCCGCGCCGTCGGCACCGCGTCGGCTTGCCGAGGTGCTCCGGCGCGCTGCCGACATGCTGGCGCTGGGCGCGGATCCCGCCGCGGCGTGGTCGAATTCCGACCTGCCGCTCGACGACCACGGCGAGGCTCTTCTCCGGCTGGCTCGGCGGTCGGCCACGTCGGGCGCCGCGCTGGCCAACGGTGTCGCCGAGCTGGCCGACCAGTCGCGCCACGATGCGGCGTCGGCGGCGGACGCCAAGGCCCAGCGCGCCTCGGTGCTGATCGCGGGTCCGCTCGGGTTGTGCTATCTGCCTGCCTTTGTGTGCCTTGGCATCGTCCCGATCGTGGCGGGGCTGGCGGGAGACGTGCTGCGGGCGGGTCTGACGTGACCGCGTGCGGACTGTCCGATCAACCGAGGGGAAGGAAACATAATGGTGGCGAACATGATTCGCGAGGTAAAGGCACGAGCGGTGCTGTTGCTGGTCGACGACACAGGCATGTCGACGGTCGAGTACGCCATCGGCACGATCGCCGCTGCGGCGTTCGGTGCGATTCTCTACACGGTGGTCACCGGCGACTCGATCGTCACTGCGCTGACGAACATCATCAATCGGGCGCTCAACACCAACGTCTGACCGGTGACAGTGGCGCGACCACCGTCGAGGCGGCGTTCGCCATCGCCGCGCTTGTGGTGGTCCTGGTGTTGTGCGTGGCCGGGCTCACCGCGATGTCGATGCAGATCCGGTGTATCGACGCAGCCAGGGAAGCTGCCCGCCTCGCGGCACGCGGCGATGACGGCGATGCGGCGCAAGCCGCGCACGACATCGCTCCCTTCGGGGCGAATCTCGACATGCGTAGGGAGGGCGGGCTGGTGGTTGCGACAGTCACCGCTCACTCGATCCTGTTGCCGGGCATCGCCATACGGGCGGAAACGGTCTCTGCGATCGAACGATCGGTGGGATGACCGCGGCTCGGCGACACTGATCGCCGCCGCGATGATGGCCGTGCTGCTTACGGTGACCGTCGGCGGTTTCTATCTCGGATCGGCCGTGGTCGCTCGGCATCGCGCGCAGGCGGCCGCCGATTTGGCCGCGCTGGCGGCAGCGGCACGACTGCCCGAAGGTGCGGAAGCTGCCTGTGGTCAGGCGTCGGTGATCGCAAGGGCAATGCGCGTCGAGGTAAAGGCCTGCGAAGTCGATGAACTCGACGTGGTGGTCACCATCGGTGCCGGGCCGGCTCGCGCCGCCGCACGGGCGGGCCCGGCCGACAGCCCGAGTTAGTCGCCTTTGTCCTTCTTCTGCTTGTGCTTCTTGCGCTTCTTGTCTTTTCGCGGCTTCTTCTCCGTCGGCGAGTCTTCGTCGTCGTCCTCGGCGAAATCCACCACCGCCAACTCGGCGTCGGTCGGCAACCGCAGGGCCATCAAGGCGGCGAATGTGCCGGGCTCGAGCTCGATTCGGTTGATGGTCATGTGCACGGGTATCCATCCGCCGTCGGTGGTCCGCAGGCGCAGTACGGCGCTGGTGGATCCGTTGGCGAATTCCAGTGTCATCCTTGCCATCTGCTCCGCGTCGGCGGGATTGACGGCTTGCCGTCCTGCCTCTCTTGCGTGCCAGTCGAAGAATGGCGCGGGGGCGTCGAGCCATTTCAGCAGTCTCCAGTTGACCGGGTCGACGAGCGCGCGGTGCACTCCGGGCCGCGCGAGGCCGTCGAGGATCCGCTGCGCGAGGTGGTCGGGAGGAAGCGACGGACCCTCGGGCTCTGCCTGCCAGTTCATGGCGCGGCAGATGAGTCGTTCGCTGCCGTCATCCTGTGTCTCCGGGTTGGCGCGGGCGACGAACCCGACGGAGATCGTCTCGCCTTTGTAGTCGGTCACAGTCCACGTGCTGCACATCGTCATGCCCGGCTCGGCCTTGATCGCCATCGACAGCACCTTCGTCTCGCTGGCGTTGAGGGCGCGCATGGGCAGGTCTTCGGCGAACGTTCGGCCGTGGGTGGCTTCGGTCGAGGGGTCCCGGCCGCTGTTGTAGATCGATTCGGGTGTGTCGGTGGCTACCCCCGCGGTGAGGTCCCACTTCAGCGGGCCCGGTGTGAACCGCTCCGGGGGCTCCATGTTCAGAGGCCCGATCCAGATGTGCACGCCGTGCAGACGCCCGTCTGACATCACGACGGGCTCGGTACGAATTACGCGGTCGTTGCGCGGCGTGATGGTGCTCATGGACTCTGCGGCGCGCACCGCTTCGGATATCGCGGTCTGAATCGCCATCAGGTCAGGACTTCGTCGCAGAAACACCCTGATCGGGATGAGATTCTTGGTCTGGCGGCCATCGGCGACGACCACGGGCTCGCCACCCAGTGTTTCCACGAGTAGCCAGTCGTGGCTCATTTCGCGAATCTTACCGGTCGACGAGTTGCGAATTGACAGATGCGAAGGACAACGAAATCCGTAGCAACTTGGTATAGACCATGAATTTAACGCTGCCGAAAATGAGGGTGCGAGTTGCTCAAAACGCTCCGACGAGGTAATTTACGTCTGCGCCATACCGGTGGGTATCGAAACGGATCGCGTTGTTTGACCGTTTGATCGAAACCGTCCGGCGCTCGGCGTGCCTGAACCGGCACCGTCGGTTGCTGGTCCACGGGGGCGGCCGTCGAGGGGTCGGCCGTCGCCGTGTTCCTCAATTCTCCTGGCGCTTCAATTCGCGCAGTACGAGACGCAGCACCCGAACAGCGCCCGCCTTGTCCAGCGGATCGTTTCCGTTGCCACATTTCGGTGACTGCACACATGACGGGCAACCGAGCGGGCATTCGCAGGCCTCGATCGCGGATGCCGTGGCGCCCCACCATGTGGCTATCTGCTGGAAGCCGCGGTCGGCGAATCCAGCACCGCCCGGATAGCCGTCGTAAACGAAAATCGTCGGGAGCCCGGCCACCGGACCCACCGCCGTCGACAAGCCGCCGATGTCGCCGCGATCGCAACTCGCGACCAATGGCAGCAGGCCGATCGCCGCGTGCTCGGCGGCGTGAAGTGAGCCCGGAATTCGAAGTGGTTCGACGCCGTTGTCTCCCAACGCCTCCGGGGTGATCGTGCACATCACCGCCTTGGTCTCCAGAGTGCGGGTCGGCATCTCGAGCTCGACGAAATCGATGACCTCGCCGGTCAGCTCGCGGCGCAGGTATCCGATGACCGTGTTGCTCACAGACACCGGAACCAGGCCAATAGTGACCGGCCCGAACGTGTTTTGCTCGCCGGGTCCGGTCACGGTGATCTCGGTGAGCTCACGTGCGAACGTCGTGTAGCCGGGGTCTTCGGCGCGCACGAAGGCCACGCCGTCCTCGAAATCGAGCGAGTCGACCACATACGACTCGCCCTGGTGCAGATACACCGCCCCAGGATGGACGGTCGCCGGTGCCCGACCGACGTCGGCGCTGCCCAGCAGCCGCCCGGTTGCGGTCTCCAGGATCGCGATCTGGCCGCCCGACGAGCCGCGGATGTCGACCGCGGGATGCGGATCGACGCCCGGGCTTGGGAAGTAGCCACTCGGCCGTCGACGGAGGAGTCCGTCGTCGACGAGGGTCTCCGCCACAGCCTCGGCGTTCCAGGCGCGCACCTCCGCGTCGGTCAACGGAAGCTCCGTCGCCGCGCAGAGCAGTTGCGGGCCGAGCACGTAGGGGTTTGCGGGGTCGATGACCACCCGCTCGATCGGCTTGTCCAACAACGCTTCCGGATGGTGGACCAGGTAGGTGTCCAGCGGGTCGTCCCGCGCGATGAGCAGAATCAGCGCGCCCTGCCCGCGCCTGCCGGATCGTCCGGCCTGCTGCCAGAACGACGTCACCGTCCCGGGGAAGCCGGCAAGTACCACGGCATCCAGCCCCGCGATGTCGACACCGAGTTCGAGCGCATTGGTGCTGGCGAGGCCCCGTAGATCGCCCTCCGCCAGTGCACGTTCCAACTTGCGTCGGTCCTCGGCGAGGTACCCGGCACGGTAGGACGCGACCCGGCCCGCCAACTCCGGCGCGACGTCCTCCAGACGCGCGCGCGCACCAAGGGCGGTGAGCTCGGCTCCGCGGCGCGACCGGACGAACGTCAACGTGCGGGCGCCCTCGGCGATCAGGTCGGCCATCACCCGCGCCGCCTCCGCACCGGCGGAACGCCGTACCGGTGCGCCGTTTTCGCCGACCAGGTCGGTGCGCAGCGCGGGCTCCCACAGCGCGATGGTCCGCGCGCCGTGCGGGGAGCCGTCCTCGGTCACCTCGAGCACCGTCTGCCCGATCAGCTCCGAGGCGGTGGCCGCAGGCGACGCGGTCGTCGCGCTGGCGAAGATGACCGTCGGCGCCGCGGAGTAGCGCGTGCACAGGCGCAGCAGCCGGCGCAGCACCATCGCCACATTCGAGCCGAAAACGCCGCGGTAGTAATGGCATTCGTCGACGACGATGTAACGCAGATTTCGCAGAAAGACTGCCCACCTGGCGTGGTTACGCAGTAGCGACAGGTGGATCATGTCGGGATTGGAGAAGATCCACCGCGACCGCTCGCGGGCGAACCGCCGTACCTCGCCGGGGCTGTCACCGTCGTAGGCGCTGGGTGCGACCGTCGCCAGCTTGGTCACCGCGTCGGTGAGCGCCTGCGCCGTCCGCAACTGGTCGTGGCCAAGGGCCTTGGTCGGCGACAGATACAACGCGCGGGCGCGGGGGTCGGTGGCGAAAGCCGTGAGGATGGGCAATTGATACGCCAACGACTTGCCGGATGCCGTACCGGTGCTGAGCACGACATGGCGGCCGTCGTGGGCGAGATTGGCCGCCTCGATCTGATGCGACCACGGCGCGGTGATTCCGCGATCATGGAACGCCCGCACCACATCCGAATCTGCCCAGTGGGGCCACGCCTGTGGTCGTGCCTGCCGCGGTGGCAGGTCGGCGACATGGCGCAGCGGCTTCTCGTCGGCAACAGTGCCCTCGACCGCGCATGCGAGCAGCTCGCGGCCGAAATCCGACATCGTTTGCCCTCCTGTAGATGAATTGTTCCCTAGTGCCGCGACAAGACTGTCGCTGGAGCTTGGAACATGATTCACTTATGGCGGTCGCAGCTTCTGTGTTCGTGTATATGCACTCGCAGGATCGACGTTGCGATCGCGGTTCCTGCGAGGGTTGTAGGTCGGGTCAAGTTCCGGCGACACACGCGTTGGTATGGCGGTCGGAACGGGCCCGGTGCACCGGAAGTCGGTGGACCGCACCCGGTAGAAGAGAAGGAAAGATCGAAAGATGCCACAGGGAACTGTGAAGTGGTTCAACGCGGAGAAAGGCTTCGGCTTTATCGCCCCCGAGGACGGCTCCGCCGATGTGTTTGTCCACTACACGGAAATTCAGGGATCCGGCTTCCGGACTCTTGAGGAGAATCAGAAGGTTGAGTTCGAGGTCGGTCAGAGCCCCAAGGGCCCGCAGGCGACCGGCGTTCGGTCCATCTAGGCAATCGAACCTGACGAATACCCCCCGCACAGTCCGTTAGGGCGGCGGGGGGTTTTCATTTCTCTGCGGCCCGGGCGAGCGCACACCGGCGGGGTACTGGCCTAATGTCGTCTGCGTGAGCCAGCTGTCGTTCTTCTCGGCAGAGTCGGTGCCGCCTGCGGTCGCCGACCTGACGGGACTGCTTGCCGCACCCGGCCAGGTGGTCGTGGTCGGTGAGGGCGCTCGGCTGTCGGTCGTGGTGGATCGTCCGTGGCGCGCGGTGGCGCTGGCGGAGATGATCGAGGAGGCCGGGCTCGAGCCCGAGATCTCGCGGACGGACGAGAACACCCCGCTGGTCCGCACGGCGGTCGACCCACGGTTGCTCGGCATCGCCGCCGAATGGACAAGGGGAGCGGTCAAGACGGTGCCGCCGCAGTGGCTGCCCGGGCCGCGCGAGCTGCGGTCCTGGACGCTGGCGGCAGGGACGCCCGAGGCCGACCGTTATCTCCTGGGTCTCGACCCGCACGCCCCCGACACCCATTCGCCGCTTGCCTCGGCCCTGATGCGGGTCGGGATCGCACCGACTCTCATAGGGACCAGGGGTGCGCATCCGGCGCTGCGGATCAGCGGCCGTCGACGGCTATCGCGCCTGGTAGAGAACGTGGGGGAACCTCCAGGAGACGTGGAGGCGTTCTCATCGTGGCCTAGGATTTGAGGCCCTCGGGTCGGAGGGTCAGTTTGCGTCGGCTCGTCCGGGGTGCGAAATTGTCAGTTGCCAACGGCGACGGATAGTGAAGAACGCATGAATCCGGCGGCGGACGGCAACATAGAAGTGGAGCGTAAGCGCAATTGGCTGGCGAGGACCGCGGCAGCGGCCGCAACGGTGGGGTGCGGCGACTCGTCATTGTCGAGTCGCCTACCAAAGCACGCAAAATAGCCGGCTACCTGGGCTCCAACTACATCGTCGAGTCCTCTCGCGGCCACATCCGTGACCTGCCGAGGGCCGCAGCCGACGTGCCCGCGAAGTACAAGTCGGAGCCGTGGGCCCGGCTCGGGGTCAACGTGGATGCGGACTTCGAACCGCTCTACATCATCAGCCCCGATAAGAAGGGCACCGTCACGGAGCTGAAGGGCCTGCTCAAGGACGTCGACGAGCTCTATCTGGCCACCGACGGCGACCGGGAGGGCGAGGCCATCGCCTGGCATCTCCTGGAGACGCTGAAGCCGCGCATCCCGGTCAAGCGGATGGTGTTCCACGAGATCACCGAGCCCGCGATCCGCAACGCCGCAGAGCACCCGCGGGACCTGGACAACGACCTGGTCGACGCGCAGGAGACGCGCCGCATTCTGGACCGGCTGTACGGCTACGAGGTCAGTCCCGTGCTGTGGAAGAAGGTCGCGCCGAAGCTGTCGGCGGGCCGTGTCCAGTCGGTGGCGACCCGCATCATCGTGCAGCGCGAGCGCGAGCGGATGGCGTTCCGCAGCGCAGGCTATTGGGATGTCACCGCCGAGCTGGACGCCAGCGTGTCCGATCCACAGGCGTCCCCGCCCACCTTCTCCGCCAAGCTGAACAACGTCGACGGCAAGCGGGTGGCCACCGGCCGCGACTTCGACTCGCTGGGTGTGCTGAAGAAGCCCGACGAAGTGCGGGTTCTCGATGAAGCCAGTGCGAGTGCGTTGGCGGCGGGACTGCGCGGTGCGCAGCTCGAGGTCAGTTCCGTCGAGCAGAAGCCCTACACCCGTCGGCCGTATGCGCCCTTCATGACGTCGACGCTGCAGCAGGAGGCGGGACGCAAGCTGCGCTTCTCGTCGGAGCGCACGATGAGCATCGCGCAGCGGCTGTACGAGAACGGCTACATCACTTATATGCGCACCGATTCGACGACGCTGTCGGAGTCGGCCATCAACGCAGCGCGCAACCAGGCCCGCCAGCTGTACGGCGAGGAGTACGTGCATCCGACAGCGCGCCAGTACACGCGCAAGGTGAAGAACGCGCAGGAGGCGCACGAGGCGATTCGGCCCGCCGGTGATGTGTTCCAGACACCGGGCCAGCTGCACAGCCAGCTCGACACCGACGAGTTCCGGCTCTACGAGCTGATCTGGCAGCGCACCGTCGCCTCGCAGATGGCCGATGCGCGCGGCACGACGCTGTCGTTGCGCATCTCGGGCGCCGCACGCTCGGGCGAGCAGGTGGTGTTCGGCGCAAGCGGCCGCACCATCACGTTCGCGGGATTCCTCAAGGCCTACGTCGAGAGTCTCGACGACCAGGCAGGCGGCGAGGCCGACGACGCCGAGAGCAGGCTGCCCAACCTGACGCAGGGGCAGCGGGTCGACGCCGCAGACCTGACCGCCGACGGTCACAACACCAGCCCGCCTGCCCGCTACACCGAGGCGTCGCTGATCAAGGCGCTGGAGGATCTGGGCATCGGTCGTCCGTCGACGTATTCGTCGATCATCAAGACCATCCAGGACCGCGGCTACGTCCACAAGAAGGGCAGCGCGCTGGTGCCGTCGTGGGTGGCCTTCGCCGTCACCGGTCTGCTCGAACAGCACTTCGGGCGGCTGGTCGACTACGGCTTCACCGCGGCGATGGAGGACGAGCTCGACGAGATCGCCGCCGGCCACGAGCAGCGCTCCACGTGGCTGAGCAACTTCTACTTCGGCGGCGACCACGGCGTGCCCGAGTCGATTGCCCGCTCCGGTGGGCTGAAGAGGCTCGTCGGCGTCAACCTCGAAGGCATCGATGCCCGAGAAGTCAACTCCATCAAGCTGTTCGACGATGCACAGGGCACCCCGATCTACGTGCGGGTCGGCAGGAACGGCCCGTACCTGGAACGGACCATCATCGGCGACGACGGTGAGCCCACACCGCAGCGCGCCAACCTCAAGGACGAGCTGACCCCCGACGAGCTCACGCTCGAGTTGGCCGAAAAGGCTTTCGCCACACCGCAAGAGGGCCGCTCGCTTGGCGTCGATCCCGAGACCGGTCACGAGGTCGTCGCGAAGGACGGCCGCTACGGGCCCTACGTGACCGAGGTGCTGCCCGAGCCCGAGGAGCCCGAGGACGGTGCCCCGGCGAAGAAGGGCAAGAAGCCGACCGGCCCCAAGCCGCGCACCGGCTCGCTGCTACGGACGATGGACCTGGAGACGGTGACGCTCGAGGACGCGCTGCGGCTGCTGTCGCTGCCCCGCGTTGTCGGCGTCGACCCGAACACCGGCGAGGAGATCACCGCGCAGAACGGGCGCTACGGGCCGTATCTCAAGCGCGGCACCGACTCTCGATCGCTGACAACCGAAGAGCAGATGTTCGACATCACGCTCGACGAGGCGTTGAAGGTCTACTCCGAGCCCAAACGGCGTGCGGGACAGCGCGCTTCGGCTCCGCCCCTGCGGGAGTTGGGCGCGGATCCGGCGACGGGCAAACCGATGGTCATCAAGGACGGCCGGTTCGGGCCGTATGTGACCGACGGGGAGACCAACGCCAGCCTGCGTAAGGGCGACGACGTTCTGTCGATCACCGATGACCGGGCCGCCGAACTGTTGGCCGACCGACGCGCGCGTGGCCCGGCGAAGCGGCCGGCGAAGAAGGCACCAGCCAAGAAGGCTGCGAAGAAGGCGCCAGCCAAGAAAGTCGCGAAGAAGGGCTAGTCACGCGCGTCGCACCAGGCACATGTGTGGCTGCTCCTAGCCGGAGACGTCGCTCGACACCTCTTCTTGCGATTCAGCGCCAACCTCGACGAGATTCAACGGACGCGCGAGCTGGGTCGGTGCGGAGCGCCCGCGCAGTTCGACGATCTCGCCGACGTCCCAGCACAGGGCCTCGGCGTCCAGCGCCCCGCTGACGGCGATCGCCGACGCCAGCACGTGGCCTTCCTCCAGCTTGGCGAGCTCGGTGAGGCGCGCGGCCTCGTTGACCGGGTCGCCGATGACGGTGTACTCGAAGCGCGCCTGGGCGCCGATGTGGCCGGCGATGGCGCGTCCGGCCGACACCCCGATGCCGAACTCCATGTCCGAACCCAGCACGTTGAGGAGCTCGTCGTGCAACTCGCGGGAAGCAGCCAGCGCGGCGCCGGACGCGTCGGGATGCTCGATCGGTGCGCCGAAGATGGCCAGCGCGGCGTCGCCCTGGAATTTGTTGACGAAGCCGCCATGCCGACCGACGGTGTCGACGACGACGCGGAAGAACTCGTTGAGCAGGCTGACGACCTCGGCGGCGGGCCGGTTTGACGCCAGCTGTGTCGAGCCGACCAGGTCGACGAAGAGCACGGCTACGTCGCGCTCCTGGCCGCCGAGCTCGGTGCCGCGTTCAAGGGCGCGGCGTGCGACGTCCTCGCCCACGTAGCGGCCGAAAAGGTCACGCAGCCTTTGCCGCTCGGCGAGGTCGCGAACCATGTCATTGAATCCCGCTTGCAGCAAGCCCAATTCGCTGGCGTCGTAGATCTGCATGTGGGCGTTGTAGTTACCGCGCTGGACTTCGCCCAGCGCCCAACGTAATTGGCGTAGGGGATCGGCGATGGCCATCGCGACCAGTACGGTGCCCGCCAATCCGACAATCAGGGCGGCGATGGCCATGATCAGGATCGGTGTCGTCAGCCGGTCGGCCGACGCGGTGAGAATCTGAAACTTGCTGGCCACCAACGCCAACACGATCGCCAGGACCGGGACGCCGGTGGACAGCACCCACGTCAGCACCTGTCGCAGGATGACGCCTGCGGCGCGGTAGTTCTCCGGCACACCGCCGCGGAGCGCGGCCACGGCAACCGGGCGCAACACGCGCTCGGACTGCAGATAGCCGATGATCGCGGTGGCGGTCGCACCGAGCGCGGTGGCGACCGCGACTACGGGCGCGGCGCGGCTGGCGACCGGCCAACTGGCGACGATGAAGACCACGGAGCCCAGACACCAGTTGGTGACGCTGATCAGCGACCGATAGAACGGCATCTTCAGCGCGCGGGTGCGGGCGAGTTCGGTGGTGGCGGGGTCGCTTTCGACGAGCAGGCTGTCGCGGCGCTGCCAGCGCATCACCGGGATCAGCAGCCTCAGGCTGACGTAGGCGCCGATGGTGAAGGACAGGAACAGATAGCCCAGGAAGATGGCCAGGTTGAACGCGGGCAGGTCCTGTAACTGAACGCGGTCCTCGGGAGGCAGCCCGAAGCGGAGAAAGCCCAGCACGAACAGCGCGCCGATGATGTCGGACTGCAGCATGCCGAGGGTGAACACCGGCCACGGCGTGCGCGCCACCCAGCGGACGAATGCACTGATTCGCCCCATCGGTTCGGCCTGCGTGGTCACCCGTTAACCGTATCGGTCCCGGCAGACCGGATAGGGCGGTCTGGGACGGACGTGTCGGTTCGCAGCACTACTGTTACCTCTGATGGCCGGTGTCTTTTCGCGTCTGGTGGGCCAAGGTGCCGTTGAGGCGGAATTAGTCGCCGCGGCGCAGGCCGCACGCCGTGATCCCGCTCACAATGCCAACGCCACCGGGACCATGACACACGCGTGGCTGATCACCGGCCCGCCCGGATCCGGCCGTTCGGTGGCCGCGCTGTGTTTCGCCGCGGCGCTGCAGTGCGAATCCGACGGTGTGCCCGGCTGCGGGGAGTGCCGCGCGTGCACCACGACGATGGCCGGAACGCACGCCGACGTGCGCAGAATCATCCCCGAGGGGCTGTCGATCGGGGTCAGCGAGATGCGCAACATCGTGCAGATCGCGTCGCGGCGCCCGAGCACCGGACGGTGGCAGATCGTGGTGATCGAAGACGCCGACCGGCTGACCGAGGGTGCGGCGAATGCGCTGCTCAAGGTCGTTGAGGAGCCGCCGCCGTCGACGGTGTTCCTGTTGTGCGCGCCGTCGGTGGACCCGGAGGACATCGCGATCACGCTGCGGTCGCGGTGTCGGCATGTGGCGCTGGTGACGCCTCAGGTGCAGGCGATCGCCCAGGTGCTGGTTGATTCGGACGGGCTGCCTGTCGAGGACGCCAATTGGGCGGCGTCGGTCAGCGGTGGGCATGTCGGGCGCGCGCGCCGGCTGGCCACCGACGAGGAGGCGCGGCGGCGACGCGAGAGGGCGCTCGGGCTGGCGCGTGACGCGGCGACGCCGTCGCGGGCCTACGGCGCCGCCGAGGAACTGGTGGCCGCCGCCGAGGCGGAGGCGCTGGCGTTGACGGTGGATCGCGACGAGGCGGAGACAGAAGAGCTGCGCACTGCGCTCGGTGCAGGCGGGACCGGGAAGGGCACCGCGGGCGCGATGCGCGGTGCGACGGGCGCCATCAAAGACCTTGAGCGCAGACAGAAGTCGCGTCACACGCGGGCGTCCCGCGATGCGCTGGACCGGGCGCTGATCGACCTCGCGATGTATTTCCGGGATGCGCTTCTGGTGTCGGCGCAAGCGGGCGAGATTCAGTCGAATCATCCCGACATGGCCGACAAGGTGGCGGCGATGGCGGCGGTCGTGCCGCCGGATCGCCTGTTGCGGTGCATCGAGGCGGTGCTGGAGTGCCGTGAGGCGCTGGCGGTCAATGTGAAGCCGAAGTTCGCGGTCGACGCGATGGTCGCCACAGTGGGTCGGGCGCTGCGCAACTGACTTGGGTGGCCGCCTCAGCCTGCCGTAGACTCGTCCCGCCCGGCAGTGCGGTTGTCTCTTCGCGCAAGCGCTCATCGCGGCCGGGCCGCGCCACCTTAGCTCAGTCGGTAGAGCGGCTCACTCGTAATGAGCAGGTCAGGAGTTCGATTCTCCTAGGTGGCTCACTAGCTCCGCGAAGCGCGCGTGTCTGCCCCCCGACACGCCGCATTTCACCGGCATTCCGCGCACTCTCGGCAGACCGCGAGCGACCGCAGCCTGCTCTATCCGCCGAGGGCTTCCCCGGCAATCCTGTTTGCGGTCGCGGCGGCCGGGAATCCGGCGTAGCCGCTCGAGTGGTAGATGACCTCCGCGATCTCGTCGTCGGTCAGGCCGTTGGTGCGCGCGATCTTGAAGTGGATGCCCAGTTCATCGGTGGCCCGCAGCGCGATGAGCATGCCAAGAGTCAGGAGGCTGCGGTCGCGGCGGCTGAGGCCGTCTCGTCCCCATAACCGCCCGAAGACGTTGTCGACGGAGATCTCGAACAGCTCGTCGGCGAACCCGCCGCGGGGAAGATCGACCTGGCCCTCGGGGATGATGCCCGGCAGCAGCTCGCGGAAGACGTTCAACCCGGTTTCGCGCACATCAGTCATGGGTCCACCATGGCATCACAGCGGCGCCAGGTAACCCACTGGCCCGGATGCGATGCACACGGACAGTGCGGCGGTGTTCGCCCGCACGTTGATGGCGTCGCCCGCGCCGGGCAGGCGTACGAAGACGCGATTGAGTCCGGGATGCACGGGCACCCTGGTGTCGGGGCCCTCGTTGAGCGACATCGTCATCGAGCCCTCGCTGTTGGCGAGGTAGTTGATTTCGGCGGTCCAGTCCGCCGGCAGCAGCGGCCCGTCGAGAGGCATGCGCACCGGGAAGTCGGGCTGGACGAGGTAACCGCACTTGGGGTCGGGACCCCTGACGATGGTGCGCACCCAGGTGACCTTGGCGTCGACGACGTGGCCGCGATTGTCAAGCATGCGGAGTTGGGTTGTGGTGCTTGCGAATTCGGGGCGATCGTGCAGTAGTGCGAACATGTGACTGGCGAGGTTCTCGGGTGCGGCGACGCGCTGCAGCACGAACGGGTCGACCTCCTGGTCGAGCATTGGAGCGCTGGATGTCTGGTGCGCTCGGGCAAGGCCGGCTTCGGCGTTCTGCAGGTAGGGCTGCGCCGGATTGTCCTGCCAGATGGTCGTGAACGTCGCGGTGGAGTAGAGGCTGCTGGCGACGAACGCCGCTGCAGCGGTGACGGTTACGGCGGTGCGGGCAGGGGAGGCGTCGAGCCAGCGGAACCGTTCGCGGTTGGGTGCGCAGAAACCGACGGCGGAAAGGAGGGCGAGCACGACGACGAGGTCGGGAAAGTAGCGGAGGGTCTGCGCGAGTTCCAGTGCCGTGAACTTCGAGGACCGCATCAGATAGATCGGGATCTGGCAAGCGACGGCGTAACCGACGGCGACGACCCACAGCAGGCCGATGCGTTGCTTGCGCAGGAAGGACACGGTGATCGCTGCGGCGAGCGCAAGCCAGCCGAGAACCATGACGGTGACGGGCGGTGTCGCCCATGGCGATGCGGGAGCCCAGCGCTGCCAGTCCCACGGTCCGCCGGCAAGGCCGGGCACGATGCCGTGAGTGATGGAGCGGCTCAATAGGTCTCGCGTCATCGGCAGGTCGCGGCTCCAGCGCTCCTGGTCGACGACGACGAGGTAGAGCGCGATCCAGGCGGCGGTGAGGGCGAGCGATCCGACCCAGAGTCGAACGCCGCGACGCCATACGGTTCGAAGGGCGGACCCGTCGCCGGTGACGTGGGCGAGAAGGGCGGTGATGGTGAAGGCGACGAACGGAATGACGGCCGCCTTTTCGAAGAAGAGCAAGCCGCCGAAGAATACGAGGAGTGCGGTGACGGCGTAGCGCTGGTTGCCGGTGCGGACGAGCACGATGGCGTCGGCCGTTACCCAGGCCATGGCGGCGAGCATCGGTAGGGAGTTCAATGCGGCTGCCCACCAAGCAAATCCAGGTATGCCGAGTGGGGTGAAGAGGGCGAAGGTCAGCGGGATGAGGAGAACGGGGCGCCAGCCGAGGATGACGTGAAGTGCGCGCAAGAGTGCCAGGGATGCCAGCAGCTGTAGGACGACGAGGCTGATGGCCGGGCCGATCCAGTTGAGCGGGGCGAGGTGGGTGATGGCGCCGGCGACGAGGAATGCCGCGGGCATGACGTGGCCGTCGTGGTCGTCGAAGAGGTAACCCGGCGAGAAGAGGTTCTGAGTGCCGGCTCGGCCGACGAGGATGAGGTCGTCCCAGTAGAAGTAGCCCTTGAAGGCGAGAATCGCGCGGATGACGAGCTGGACCGCGATCAGGACGATGGCGGTCGAAGCAACCCAATTGGTGCGGGTCAGCCGGACTGCCATACGTCCTTTCTGCTGGTCGGCGGATCCCTACGACTGTACGGGTCGGCCTGTTGGGCGGTCAGCGCCGGCAGATAACGCCTTCACAACAGCTGCTGCGGCGTGATTCCGGAAGCCCTTACGCTGGACGAATGACCGGAAGCTCGCCCTATCCGCCTGGCGTCGGCCCTCCGCCGCCTGGCAGTGGCCCGCCGCAACAACCCGGCTATGTTCCGCAGCCAGCGAACTTTGGCCCAAGTTCGGCTGACAAACGCACCAGAACTGGCTTGTTAGCGAGCGGTGTCGTTCTGGCGGTGCTGCTTGGAGTCGCCGCGCTGGTGTTGTCGATCATCAACACGGTCCGGGGTCCCGAGCCTTCGCCGCCACCAGCAGCTCCCCAAGCAGGGTCGCAAGAGCTCTTTGTCGATGACGCCGATAAGGCGCTCTGCGAGGTGATCGGCCCCCTGATGAGAGAAGAAAGTGATAGAACAAACGCGTTCTTGGACAAACGGAGACCCCGATTCGCCAGAGCGCATAGGCAGCAATTCCGAAATTCAAAGCGAGACACTTTGGATTGGGCGAACGCGGATTCAGACGCTGTCTGAATGAACACGCAGAGCCACCGCGGTACTTGACTCGCACGCTGCAGCAATACATCGACGGCATGCTGCTCTACAGCGAAAACATGTACCCGGAGCGCGGTACCGATCCCTTCGACAATACGACCTACGATTCGGCGATCGTCGCTTATGGAGGACCGCTTGGCGACCTGCTACAAGGTGGGCGTTAAGTGGTAGCAGTCGGCGGCGCCGGCGCAGTGAAGCCGAATCGAAAGTTCTCGGGCTTCATCCTCGGTGGCTTGTGGCCGAAGACTTCTACAGGCTCCTGGACGGCGGCAGCCAGCGCGCAGCGCACGTTCGCTCAAACCTCGCGCGCTGGCGCTCGCGACGTCGGTGCATCCGCATCTGCGATCCTCAGCGACAACGACGGCGCACATGATCGAAGCGATGCATGTCGCCTATCAAGATGACAGCAAAGCCGTTGAGGCACAATCGGATTTGTTCGCATCGATGGCCGACTGCGATCGATGAATGCGCTGGCATCGTGGACGATGCGCGGCTGCAGATGGACGCCATAGACCGAGAGGCGCACGAAGCAATTCAGAAGATCATTGATAGCAGAGGGTGGCTGTGTTCGGCGCCTGGGCGATGCTGTCGATGATCTGGGCGATTCTCACTCAGGCGAGAACAGCCGCAGTGGCAGTGTCGGCCGCTGCTGTGGGCGAACATTGGATCGCAGGCAGCGAAAGTCGAAGCGGCAACCGCGCCGTCACCGGGCGGTGAGGCAGGGTCCGCCAGTGCAAGCGCAGCCGTACCGTCCGAACGGTCAGGCCCAGTTCTTCATGGCGGGTAACGAGAAGATTCCGCAAGGCCGCCCGGGCCGTCCGACGACCGGTGATGATCGCGTCACAGAGCCGACAGCCAGACGAGCTGAAGTCCGATCAACCACCAGAGCCGGGCCGACTGAACTGACTCAGGACCTATCCGCAATGGAAATCAAGAAATCCCAGGGCACAGCCTGTGCCCGGCAGATGGCACGTCAGCGCGAGTCGATGCTGGGCGATACCCGTCGCTCCTGCAGCCCCTGCCGCGCAACAAGCCCAATCGGGCGCCGGGATGCTTCCGCCGATGAGCGCGCCTTCGCCCATGTCCGGCATGTCCGGAGGCGGGATGAAGCCGCCGTCGATGCCTTCCATGCCCAGCACGCCATCGATGCCGAGCACTCCGAGCATGCCTTCGACCCCGACCTCGCCGGCCGGTCTGCCGACGCCCACTACTGCGGCCCAAGATCTGTCGCAGGGCTTCACCAAGGGTCTCGCCTCGGGCGCAGCCAACCCACTGCCGCCGTCCGTTCCCCAGGCCCCGGCGCCGCCCCCCGCAGCCACCAATGTGACGCCCGCGTCCGCCTCGGCATCCGCTCCGCCCCCCGCCGCAGCCAGCACGCCCGTCGCCGGCCATGCCGCGGCCGCTGGCGCCGCCACAGCCCAACCCAGTCCCGCGCCGATGATCGCCGGTGCGCCGCCCCCGGGAAACCTCGCCGCGTACGGCTCTGACCTGCCCAGGGGCACCGCATCCTCGACGCCTACCATTTCCGCCAGCGGCGGTGGCGGCGCAGCCTCGCTGACACCGCCCGCCGCCTCGGCCGGCATCTCCTCAACCGGCGTCCCACCGAGCGTCCTCGCTTCGTCGGGCATCGCCGCCACCGGCACCGGTGCCGCGATGGTCAGCTCCGAGACTCAGGACCAACACCTCGACGAAGCCATCGCACTCGCCTATGAGCTCCTGCACGCCTCCCGGATGTATCCCGGCCTGCATTGGTGCGTCGGCATTTTCAAGGTCGCGACCGGTACCGAGACCGTCATCGTCAGCAACGATGGCGCGAGCTACATCCCGCCCGGTGTCTACGTACCGCGTTCCGCCCGAGTGCTTTTCGCCGATCCCGAACTGAGCGCAGGCTTCCAAGCCAAGTACTTCGGCTGGGTCAACCCCGCCGCCACGATGGTCGCCTACGCCGCCGAGCGGGCCGTCCTCGATCCCAACATCGAGCTGTACGCGGTGGCCGCCACCACCGACCCCGGCGGCTCATCCGTGCTTCCCGCCCGCCGCGCCGGCGTGCCTCACTATCAGGACTGCGACTCGACGCGTTCGCCGATCGATCCCGCCACGCCCGCACCGGAACTCGACGAAACCCGCGTGCACCGTCTGCAAGTCATGTCGCCGCAGCGCTACGAGCAGCTCAACGACGCCACTTCGTCGTCAACCGAACGGCATTCGGCGGCTTGGGAGGCCACCGCCGGCGCCGTCGCCACCGCCCTCGCAGGCGCCGAACCGCTCCACATCGAAGTCGCTCCCGTCATCCGGGAGATCCTCGGCTCCCTTGCAAGCGGTTCGCCGATTGCGGACGACCAGTGGTCCGCCCTCGGCGAGGTGCGGCTGTACGGCAAGTCTCTGGTCATGCGTCCCGGATACATCGACGTCGAACCGTCCGGTGACCCGAATACCACCATGCTCTACCGCGCGCATCACAACCTGGACCGTGCCGTGGAGGCACTATCGCTGTGGCGTGGCGACAACCCCGACCACGCCGATATCGTCTATGCCACCGAGCAGGTCGCAAAGGAGGAACAGCTGTGGCCCCTAAGGACATAAAGCTCAACCCCGAAGAGACCCTCGGTCACGTCAACAAGATCGCCGCGACGATGGCAGAAGTCTCGGTGCCAGGACCCGTGCCGCCGCCAGGACCGACGACCAGCCCGATCGACGTTGCTCTCAACGCGGTGGCCACGGCGGCCGCCGAGAAGGCCGCGGCCTCCGCCGAAGCGCTCTCCACGCGCGGCACCGAGCACAGCGCCGCATCGACCCAGGCCATCGCAGCCATGCAGGCACAGGAAGAAGAAAACACCGCGAAGGTCAACGAGCTTCAGACCGACATCGCAAAGGCGAACATCAGGGAGATCTAGGGCACACAGTGGCCGTCGGTATGGTGAGCCGATGCGCACACTGGTGACGGGGGCAGCCGGATTCATCGGATCCACGCTGGTTGATCGCCTTCTCGCAGACGGGCACGCCGTCATCGGCCTCGACGATCTGAGCTCTGGCCGCAGCACCAATCTCGGCAAGGCCGATCGCTCCTCCGACTTCGAGTTCGTCAAGGCCGACATCGTCGACGCCGACCTCGTCGGACTGCTCGCCGACATTCGGCCAGAGGTGATCTTCCACCTCGCCGCCCAGATCTCCGTGAGCCATTCGGTGCAGGACCCGCCATTCGACGCGGCCGTCAACGTCGTAGGCACAGTGCGTCTCGCCGAGGCAGCCCGCCGCGCCGACGTCCGCAAGATCGTGCACACCTCGTCGGGCGGATCGGTATACGGCACCCCGCCGAGTTACCCGACGAACGAGGACGCTCCAAGCAATCCCGCCTCGCCCTACGCTGCCAGTAAGGTCGCCGGCGAGGTCTACCTCAACACCTTCCGCAACCTCTACGGTCTCGAGTGCTCACACATCGCGCCGGCGAATGTCTATGGCCCGCGCCAAGATCCGCACGGCGAAGCCGGTGTGGTCGCCATCTTCTCTCGCGCGCTCCTCGCCGGGAAGCCGACAAAAATCTTCGGTGACGGTACTGATACCCGCGACTATGTTTTCGTCGATGACGTCGTCGACGCCTTTGTCAGGGCATCGGGCGAGGAGGGCGGCGGTCAGCGCTTCAACATCGGTACCGGTGTGGAAACCTCGACGCGTCAACTGCATTCGGCGATCGCCGCGGCGGCCGGTAAGGCTGACGAGCCGGAGTTGCATCCGCCCAGGCTAGGCGACCTGCGCCGGTCCTGCCTCGACATCACCCGCGCTGCAACAGTTCTCGGTTGGACGCCCAAGGTCAAGCTCGAAGACGGCATCGCCAAGACTGTCGCTTACTTCCAAGAAGAACAGAGCGCCTAGCCCTAGCCGGGCGTACAGGAATCCGCGTCGTATACCGGCCTAAGTCGCCGTGAGTGTGCGGATTCGGGCGCTCATACCGCATGTCGCGTCCGAAACCGCACAGCCGATCCGCGAGTGCGCGCAGAATGTCGAAAATAATGCGGCGTGTCGTGTGCAAACGCGCACGCTCGCGGGGGAGGGGAGGTGACTAGCCGTCGTCGGGCACGCGGGCGCCCTGCAGCGCGACTGCCCGAGCCAGCCGCGCGTACCGCAACTCCAGGTCCTTGAACCGCATGTACGTGCTGAGCGTGGTGAACACGAACGCGATGATCAACACGTAGCCGATCAGATCCGCACCTCGGTCCACGCCAAGCCAATTCGCGACGACGGTGGTGTCGTCCGGCCGCAGCACCGCATACACCGCGGCGATGACGAACAGCACGCCACCCACCTTGACCCACGCCTTCGTGCGCGCATTCGTCCGCGACCGCAACAGGTAAACCAGCAGCGCGACGATCGACAGGATCAGCAGTGCCTGAATCCAATTCATCGGGACAACCTCCCTCGCAGCAGCCCGTCGAACACGATGTTCACTCCGTTGAGCAACGGCTGACCTTTGGACTTCGAGTAATCGGTGTAGAGGATCTCGACCGGCTCTTCGGCTACCCGCCAACCGTTTTCGACGGCGAGCGAGATGAACTCGCTCGCGTGGCTCATACCGCTCATCGTGATGTTGAGGCCGTCGGCCACCTTTTTGTTGAAGACCCGCAGCCCGTTGTGCGCGTCGGTCAACCGCAGTTGGCGGCTGTTCGGGCTCACGTATGCCGCCACCCGCAGGATGATCCGCTTGAGAAACGGAGGCTTGCTCGCGCTCGGTTCGGCGAACCGCGTGCCGACCACCATGTCGACGTCGTCGGCGGAGAGCCGGTCGATCATCGCGACGACGTCCTTCAGGCGGTGCTGTCCGTCCGCATCGAAGGTCGCGAACACCTGCGCGCCAGGCTGACTGCGGGCGTATTCGACGCCGGTCTGGATCGCCGCGCCCTGGCCGAGGTTGACCGGATGCGAAACGACGTGCGCCCCCGCACCCAGCGCGAGGTCGCCCGTGCCGTCCTTGCTGCCGTCGTCGACGCACACGACGTGGTCGAAGACCGAGCGAATGTCGCCGATGACGTCGCCGATGACGCTCGCCTCGTTATAGGCGGGGACGACGATCCAAACATCCTGGTAGCGCATATCAATGAGGCCCAAAATACACGCTCAGCGTGCCGATCCCCTCGCAAGCGCCGCCAGGTGCACGGCGATTCCCACCATCGGCCCGCACAGCAGTGCGATCACCGTGCGGGTCTCCAGGCCCAGCGGCAGCAGCAACAGCAGCATCGACGCCAGCGTCGCACCGATCCAACCCGCCGAATACGCGCGGTGCAGTGCCGCCGCCACCGTCGCCGCCCCCGTCAACGTCAGCAGTGCGATCGCGATGGCCGCCGCCGTCAGCCAGGCAAGCAGTCCACCGCCTGCGCGGTAGTCGTCGCCGAACGCCACCCTCAACAGCCACGGCCCGAAAACGCCCGCGGCCACCACGCCGACCGCGCCCAGCCCAACAACGACCGCCGCCGGTGCCAGCAGGGCCCTCAGCCGTTCGGTGCGCTGGTCGACGAAATGTGCGATCAGATTGCCCTGCATCGCCGTCAACGGCACCAGCAGCGGCGCGCGGGTCAGCGTCACGGCCAGGATCACCACGCCGCCCGCCGCACCCAGATCACCCGACGTCGCCTTGAGCAGCACCGGAAAACCCATCACCAGGATCGCGCTCGCACCGGCCGCCGCGATCGAATGCGCGGCGCCGCGCAGGAACGTCACCGTCCCCCCCGGCGTCATCAGCGCCGCGGCCGCGCGCGTCGACGGTGAGGCGATCAACATGATCAGCCACGCCACCGCTCCGCCGACCGTCGCCCACAGGTAGCCGACGAGTCCCCAGCCGACGACGAAGGTGGTCGCCGCGACCGCCACCCGGATGCCCGCGTCGGTCACCATGAGCGCCCCGTACTGCGTCCACCGACCGATACCGGCCAGCATCCCCAGCAGCGTGGCGTGCAGGCAGAACCCGGCCAGCCCCACGCTCAGCAGTGCGACGCTGAGCGACTGTGACTCGACGAAGACGTGTCCCGACCACAGCGGCGAGCTGGCCGCGATCGCCGCCGCCGCGACCACACCGACCATCGCCGCCACCCGCATCGGGTGCGTGCGCGGGCCCGAAACGATCTCGACGTAACCGGTCGACCGCACTTCACGCGTCGCCTCCTGCAGCAGACCGTTTGCCGCCCCGGTCACCAGCCCGAACGCACCCCAGAACACGCCGAACACCGAGAAACCGGCCGGTTCGAGGTCGCGCGCCGCCAGGTAGAGCACCGCGTACCCGCACAGCGCCGTGAGCACCGTTGCGGTACCGACACGAGCGACGCTGCCGCGAGTGATCGGGCCGGTGGGAGTGGCCGCGTCGGTCACAGCGCGGGCACGTCCTTGGAATACAGCCACGCATCCCACAGCGGACGCAGCGACACGTCCGCATAGTTGGCCGCCAGACCCGTGAAGTCGTCGGTCACCGCCGTGGAATGGCGATGCCGAGTGGTCCAATCCCGAAGCAGCGCAAAGAAGTTGTCGTCACCGATGACGCCTCGCAGCGCATGGAGCGTGAGGGCGCCACGCTTGTACACCCGGTCGTCGAACATGTCGCGCGGGCCAGGGTCGGAGAGCAGCAGGTCCTGCGGCGCATCGGAGAGCCGCTGATGGAAATAGCGCGCCCACTCGTCGGCGCTCTGGCCGCCCGATTCCTCCGACCACAACCACTCGGCATAACAGGCGAAGCCCTCGTGCAGCCAGATATCTCGCCAGCGCCGGGCGGTCACCGAATTGCCGAACCACTGGTGCGCCAACTCGTGGGCGATCAACCGCTCCGAGTCGCGATTGCCGTCGCAATGGTTGGCGCCGAATATCGAAATACCCTGCGCCTCAAGCGGTATCTCCAAGTCGTCGTCGGTGACCACCACCGTGTACCCCGTCGACAGCGGATACGGCCCGAACCGCTTGACGAACAGCTTCATCATCTGCGGCTGCCTGCCGAAGTCATGGTCGAAGTTCCGCTTCAGCCGAGCAGGCAGCGCCGCCTGCATCGGCACCGGAGCCTTCTGCAACCGTAGCGACTCGTACATGCCGATCTGCAAGGTGATCAGATACGTGGACGTCGGCTCGGCGAGCTCGTAGGTCCACGTCGTCATCGCCGCGCGGGTGCGTCGAGATTTCAACTCGCCATTGGCGATTGCGCGATACAGGTTCTCGGTGCTGATCTGGATGCGGTAGCTCGCTTTCGAGCTGGGATGGTCGTCGCAGGGGAACCACGACGCGGCGCCGTTGGGCTGTCCCGCGACCAACACACCTTCGGTCAGTTCCTCGAAACCGACCTCGCCCCACATGGACCGGACGGGCCGTGGCGTTCCGCCGTAGCGCACGGCGACCGTCATCGCCGCTCCGGCGGGCAGCGATGAGGACAACGCGATGTGCAGCTTGCCGCCCGAACACCTGAATGCGGCGGGCCGCCGTCCGTTCACCGAAACCTTCGTCACCGTGAGGGCATCGGACAGATCCAGCGTGAAGGTTCGCAGTGCCGCCAGTGTCACTGCCGTGATCGTCGCCGATCCCGCCAGCCTGTTGATCCCCACCTTGTACTCCAGGTCGAGTTCGTAGCGCGACACGCGATAGCCGAAGTTGCCGTTGTGCGGCAGATACGGATCGATGACCGGAACCTTCTTCGCCGCTTTCTTTGATCGGGTCACGCGGCGTTTTCCTCGGGCGCCTTTTCCGGCGGCGGCGTGTCACCGCGCTTCTTGCGGAACACATTCCACGGCGCGATCGGATTGCCCTGCCACCGGGTCGACGGCGGAACCTCGTCGCCACGCATCACCAACGAGGCGGGACCGACGGTGGAGCCGGCACCTAGGCGCGCCGCGGGCAGCGCCACGCAATGCGGTCCCAACGTCGAACCCTCCTCGAGAACGACGGTGTCCATCCGCATCACCCGGTCGTGGAACAGGTGCGTCTGCACGACGCAGCCGCGGTTGACGGTGGCGCCCTTCCCCAGCGTGACCAGGTCGGCTTCTGGCAGCCAGTAGGACTCACACCAGACACCGCGACCGATCTTCGCCCCAAGCGCCCGCAGCCACAGGTTCATCACCGGCGTGCCGGTCGCGGCTCGCGCGAACCACGGTCCGGCGACGGTCTCGACGAAGGTGTCCGAGACCTCGTTGCGCCACACGAACGGCGACCACAGCGGATGCTCGACGGCCCGGATGCGTCCCACCACAACCCATTTCGCGATCACCGCGATGGCGCCCGCGGCGGCCCCGGCGGCCAGCAGCACCATGCCGCTGCCGAGCGCCGTCCACAGGTAGCCGAACTCGACGGTCAGTGCCTGCAACCCGAAGAGCACACCAACACCGATCGCGAACGTCACCATCACCGGCACCAGCCGGCACGTCTCGACAAAGCCGCGCATGATCTTCAGGCGGGCAGGCGGATGGAACGTGCGTAGCGCGTCGGCGGCGGTGGGCTGGCGACGCAACCGAATGGGTGGGCTGCCCAGCCACGACGACCCTGCCTTCGACTTGCGCGGGGCGGACGACAGCACCGCAACCAGCCCGTCGTCGGGCACCTTCCGCCCGGGCTGCGTGATGCCGGAGTTGCCGAGGAACGCCCGCTTTCCGATCGTCGCCGTGGCGACGTGAATCCAGCCGCCGCCGAGCTCGTAGGACGCCACCATGGTGTCGTCGGCCAGGAATGCGCTGTCCTCTATGACGGTGAACTTGGGTGTCAGCAGGGCCGTCGAGATCTCGGTGCCGCGGCCGACCTTCGCCCCGAGCACCCGAAACCACGTGGGCGTGAGGAGGCTGGCGTACAGCGGGAACAGATAGTTCCTTGCGGCGTCCATCAGCCGTTCGGTCGCCCATATCTGCCAGCCGGTGCGGCTGCGGACGGGGTGGTATCCCTCGCGCAGCCACAGCGACATCGCCCGCACACCGACCACCGTCAGCGAGGCGTACACGGCCAGCGCAACCAGCGTCGCCACCGGCGTCCACACCAGGGCGGGCACGATCGCGTCGGTCAGCGACGCAGAGTCACGGATCGCGAAGCCGATCACGGCAAGCCCGCAGCCCAGCGCGGCAAGAGGCAAGGCGCCCAACAACATCGAGGTGATTCCATATGCGAGCACCCAGAACGGCGCCCTTGCTGGGCGTTCATCCGGCCACGGATGGCGAGCCTTCCCGGACTTCACCGCGGGCGAACCCTTCCAGTACTGGCCCTTCTTCACCCGGTCGACCACGCCCGAACCCGCGGCGACGTCGGCGTTCTTCCCGACCGCTGCGCCGGGTAGCAGCGTGGTGCGCGCACCGATGGTGGCGTCGTTGCCGATGGTGATGGTGCCGACGTGGAAGTGGTCGCCGTCGATCCAGTGTCCGGACAGGTCCACCTCCGGCTCGATCGAACTGCGATGGCCAAGGGTGAGCATGCCGGTCACCGGAGGCGCCGAATGCAGGTCGACGCCTTTGCCGACCTTGTTACCCAGGGCCCGCGCGTAGTACACCATCCACGGGGCGCCCGCCAGATTCTCCGCACCACTGGCGTCGGCGAGTCGCTCGGCAAGCCAGACCCGCAGGTGGACCGAACCGCCACGCCGGTATGTGCCCGGTTTCAGGAAGCCGATCAGCATCCTGGCCGACAGCACGGCAATGCCCATCCGCCCCAGAGGGGTGACGAACAGCAGGAACCCGGCGAGGATCCACCACCAGTCGATGGGAACCAGCCACGAAACCTGGCCGGACGTCGCAGCGACGTTGTTGATCACTGCCAGCCACACCACCCACTGCAGGCCGGTCAGCGTGGCCAACGGCAGCGACATCGCGACCTGGAATACCTGCGACAGCAACGGCATCGGTCGCACCAGCCGCGTCTCGACCTGCGGGGGCGGGTCCAGCTCGTCGAGGAAGCCGGCCAGCGAACCCAGCCGCGGGTGGTCGTACAGGTCGGCGACCGTCACCTGCGGGTAGCGCTGGCGCAGCGCCGCGACCAGCTGCGCCGCCGACAACGAGCCACCGCCGAGCGCGAAGAAGTCAGCCTCAGGACCGTCGACTGCTGCGGCCAGCACGTCGCGCCACCGCCCCGCCAGCCAGCCCATCGTGCCGCCGAGGTCCGGCGCCTCCTCGTCGGGTGCGCCAGGTGGCGGCCACGGCAACGCGTCCCGGTCCACCTTTCCCGACGTGCGGGTCGGCAGCTCGTCGAGGAGGACCAGCCGGGGCACCAGCGCAGCGGGCAGCGACTCCGCGAGCGTCGTCCGCGCCGCGGCCAGTTCGAAGGACGGGTCGGCGCTGGCGATGTAACCGACGAGCAGCGGAGTCCCGCTCGCCGTCTTCCGTACCGCCGCCGCGCCGCCGCTCACCCCGGGAAGGGTCACCAGGGCCGAGTCGACCTCGCCCAGCTCGATGCGTCGTCCGCCGACCTTGACCTGGTCGTCGGCGCGGCCGCAGAACATCAGGCCATCGGGCTCCAGCCGCACCAGATCTCCGCTGCGGTATGCGCGGTTCCAGTCCAGCGTGGGCATCGGCGCGTACTTCTCGGCGTCCTTGTCGGGGTCCAGATAACGGGCAAGGCCGACGCCGCCGATCACCAGCTCGCCGACCTCGCCGCCCGCCACCGGCGCGCCGTCCTTGTCGACGACGGCCAGGTCCCAGCCTGGCAGCGGCAGCCCGATGCTGACCGGTCCCGTGCCGTCCAGCTTCGCCGCGCATGCGACGACGGTCGCCTCGGTGGGGCCGTAGGTGTTCCACACCTCGCGGCCCACGGCATCAGGTCCTGCCGCCAACCGCTCCGCGAGCTCCGGTGGGCAGGCCTCGCCGCCGAAGATCAGCAGCCGCACCGCCTCCAACGCCTCGGCGGGCCACAACGCGGCCAGCGTCGGCACCGTCGACACCACCGTGATGTCCTTCGACACCAGCCACGGCCCGAGATCCATGCCGCTGCGTACCAGCGCACGCGGCGCGGGCACCAGGCAGGCGCCGTTACGCCAGGCCAGCCACATCTCCTCGCAGGACGCGTCGAACGCCACCGAAAGCCCGGCCAGCACCCGGTCGCCGGGTCCAATCGGATTGTCCTGCAAGAACATCTGCGCTTCGGCGTCGACGAACGCTGCGGCGCTGCGATGTGTCACCGCAACGCCCTTCGGGGTGCCGGTCGAACCCGACGTGAAGATGATCCACGCGTCGTCGCGACCCAACGGCGACGCGGCGCGCCAGCCACGGGACTCACCAGCCCCTCTGGTGAGGCCCGCCTCGGTGATCACGCCGACGACGTTGGCCTCCCCGAACACCAGCGCGGCCCGCTCGTCGGGATCGTCGGCGTCGACCGGCACGTAGGCGGCGCCGGCGGCCAGGGTCGCAAGGATCGCCACGTACAGGGCGTAACTGCCCGACGGCATGCGGATACCGATGCGATCGCCGCGCCCGATGCCGCGGGCCGCCAGCCACGCGACGCTGTCCTCGATGTCGGTGACCAGCTCGCTGTAGGTCAATTGGACGGAGCCGTCGTCGATGGCGGCCGCATCGGGGTAGCGCACCGCCGTGTCGTACAGGATGTCGACCAGCGTGCGCGGCGCAGGGGCGTACGGCGAGCGCAGGTACTGCTCAGGTATTTCCGGCATCGCCACGCCTACAACGTACTAAGCGTCGGCGGCGGCGCGTCCGCGCACGGCCGGTATTGGGCTTGGATTCTCGCTGAGCGCAACCGTTGTCGTGCTGGGAACGCGCACCTAGCGTGTCGGGGTGGCAAGTGGACGTGACCGGGGGCTGAGGGTCTTCGTGGCCGACGCGTCGGGGGACAACTGGAGCGAGCTGACGTCCGGTGACACCGCGGCGGTGCGACTGGCGGCCCCCGACCTGCAGCAGGCCCGACGCGCGCGCGGCCGCATCGCCGACGACGTCGCGGTGATCCTCGACATCACCGTTGCGGTCGCCGGGGACTTCCGTTCCGCGCGAGATGCGATGCCACGCGGCATCGCCGACGACACCTTGCACTACGCAGGCACCATCGACGGACTGGCCGGCCTGGTCGCCGACATCTTCATGGCCGACGTGGCCGACGGCGTGACCTTCATTCCGGCGTCGCCGGAACAGGACATGCGCACGCTGGCCGACGCTGCCCTGCATCGCATCGCGCGTCGCCTGCCGCTCGCGGGCGCGGCCTGACGGGTTACGCCTCCAGCTCTCCTGCGAGCTTGCGCTCGATGCTGGCCCTTGTGGCGGCGGGCAGCGCGAGTATCCCCTCGAGCTCTGCCCTGGCGCGGGTGTAGGCGTTCTGCCGCTCCTGCGGCGTCGCTCCCTCGTCCTCGGCCAGTTTGAGCAGGTTCCTGGCGCGCGCGATGCGCTGCTGGTCCTCGCTGGAGAAGGTGCTGCGACGCAGTCGGATCGCCTCGGCTTCTGCGACGTCGAACGCGGTCACATAGTCGTGGACGGCGTCGCGGTACTCCAACTGCGCCTCGCGGTCGCCATCGAGGTCGTCGGCTTTCTCGGGTCGCAGCAGATCGGCTCGCCGTCGCGCCTTGTGGAACTCCATCGTCAATGGGCTGCGCATGTCCGTCATCAGCGGGAAGTCGAGAAGCTTGGCCACGTCGATCTCATACTCCAGCCAGCGCGCGTCGGTCTGGCCGTGCTGTTCGATTACCCTCTTGAGCTCGCGCCGGTTCTTTACCTCGTTGGTGTGCGAACGACCGGCCGCTTCGGCGACGGCGATCTTGGTCTGCTGCTTGATCCGGTAGCGCTCCAGCCTGCGTTCGGCGCGCCGCTCATTGGCCGCCGCGACTGCCCGCACCGCGCCGCCGACCATGCCGGCGAGCGGGAAGATCAGCCACCAGAAGTGGAACACATTCTCCACAAACCCAGCATGCCACCGTCAGGAAAGCGCCTCGTAGATCAGTCGGGCGTACCTCGCGGTGCGCTCGTTGCCGAGTGTGCCCTGTCCCATCTTGTTCATCACGTAGGTCGCGGTGGTGCGGCGCTCGGGATTCATCAGCACCATCGAGCCGCCCCAGCCACCCCAGAAGCAGACCTTCTCGTCGGGTGGCAGGAACGGGAGGACCTCCGGTGTCGATAGGCCGTACCCGATGCCCATTTTGAGGGGAGCGGCCAACACCAGATCGGGTCCATGGGATTGGACGTCGAAGATGCGCTCGATCGTCGACGCCGACAACAGCTGCACGCCGTTTGCGGTGCCGCCGAGCGATATCGGAGACAGCATGCGCGCCAGCGAGCGTGCGTTGGCGTGACCGTTGACGGCGCCGAGGTCGGCGTCGCGCCATGCGACGGTGTGGGCGATGTCGGCTTCAGGGGCGGGATTGGTGAACGTCTTGCGCATCGGATTGTCTTCGGGCAGCTGATCGAGCGAGATCTCGAACGGCGGCGGCGGAATGAGCTGTGCGATCCGTCCGTAGTCGTCGGGCCCTGCGCCGAGTTGGAAGTCCGCGTCGAGTGGGCGCGCGATGTCGTCGGCGACGAAGTCCTTCAACGACTTCCCCGCGGTGCGGCGAACCAGTTCGCCGATCAGAAAGCCGAAATTGAGCGCCTGATAACCCGATGCGGTGCCCGGCTCCCACCACGGCGCTTGGGCGGCCAGCCGCGACGTGGCCTTCTCCCAGTCGAAGAGGTCGTCGATCGTCATCGCTTCCTGCCAGCCCGCGACGCCGGAGGTGTGCGACAGCAGGTGGCGCACCCTCACGTCCTGCTTGCCGTTGGCGGCGAACTCGGGCCAGTACGTGGCGACCGGCTCATCGAGGTCGAGCAGACCGCGATCGGCCAGCATCAGCGCGGCCATGCTCGTCACGGTCTTGGTGCTCGACCAGACGTTGATGATCGTGTCCTCGCCCCACGGGACCGTCTTGGCCGCGTCCGCGTGCCCGCCCCAGATGTCGACGACGAGCTCGCCGTCGATGTCGACCGCGATGGCCGCGCCGACCTCGGCGCCGGTGCTCAATTCGTCGGCCAATGCGTCGGCGACCTTGTCGAATCGGGCGTCGGCGTGTCCGTGCACGGCGGAAGTCATGCGGTGGAACCTATACCGCCTCGGTCAGGCAGTCACCAGTTGTCGTAGCCGCCCTCTGGCCCCAGCATTCGCTCCAGCCGGGTGCGGTTGATCCGGGCCAGCTCGTTGCGGACGACCTTCCGCTCGGTCTCGACATCGTTGTGCATGCGGTCGGCCATCGCGACCAGCACGTCCTGCAGCGCAGTAGCCGTTGACGAACATGACGAAGCCGAAGCCGAAATGGTCCAGGTAGTTCTTCGAGGCCGCGGCCAGTTGGTCCATCACCTCGGCGCGGTCGTCGCAGACGGCGCACTGCTCGGCTGCGGACTTCTCGCTGCCCGGCCGTCGGCCCACGTCGGGGTAGGCCTGAAGTATCGAGTCGATGGACTCCTCCGCCAGCCCGAACAGCGACCGGTCGGCCTGCCGGAACAGCGCGTCGTGGTCGGCATAGGGCCGTCCGCGGGCGAGCTCGGCGGCGAGCGGCACGCTGTAGCAACATTCGTAGACCGCGTGCACGGCGCGGCGCATCGGCATTTCGTTGAACACGTCCAACCCCATGCCCTGATGCATCAACACACCGTCATCATGCGAGTACCAAGCCACGCCGGCGTTACGCCGTGTTACAGCGAAGAAAACTCCTGAGCAGACTCGCTCAGTGGCCCTGCGCCTTGAAGCGTTCGATCGAGCGGTTGACCTCGGCTTCGGCTTCCCTCCGGCCCACCCAGTCGGCGGCCTTGACGTACTTACCGGGCTCCAGGTCTTTGTAGTGGACGAAGAAGTGTTTGATCACCTCGAGCTCGAACACCGGGGCGTCGGTCATGTCCTGGATGTGATCCCACCGCGGATCGCCGGCCGGGACGCACAAGACCTTGTCATCCCCGCCGGCCTCGTCGGTCATCTGGAACATGGCGACCGGGCGTGCCTCGACGATGATGCCGGGGAACAGCGGTTCGGTCATCAGCACCAGGGCGTCGAGCGGATCTCCGTCCTCGCCGAGCGTGTTCTCGATGAAGCCGTAGTCGCTGGGATATGCCATCGATGTGTACAGGTAGCGGTCGAGCCTCACCCGACCGGTGTCATGGTCGACCTCGTACTTGTTGCGCGAGCCCTTCGGGATCTCGATGACTACGTCGAACTGCACCGTCGCGGCTCCTTGCCTGTGCTCTGTCTTGGGGACGAGGTCACCCTAGTAGACGCGGCTGACCTGGCACATCCAGACAGCCGATACCCTGCTTTAGCAGGCCGGAGTCAGGAGAACCATGCGTCCCACCCAGTGGCGACGGTCCACCCACGTCGTGATCGGGGTGGCCGTGGTGCTGGTGGTTGCCGCCGTCGTGGTGGCCGCGGCGCTGCTGAGAGGCAATCGGTCCAGCGACGCCGGCGCCATCCCGCCTGCGCCCGCACCCGCGACGGCCGACCCGGGGATCAAGCCGGTGTCCGACTCCGCGGGCAAGCCCGTCCCCGACAAACTGGCCGCGACGTTGGCGCTGGCCCTCGCCGACCCGAACCTGGGCGCGTTCACCGGCAGGATCACCGATGCCGCCACCGGTGAACAGCTCTGGGCGCAGGGCGAGCACATGCCGATGCAGCCCGCGTCGGTGACCAAGGTGTTGACCACCGCGGCGGCCCTCCACGGCCTTGACCGCGATGCCCGGCTCACCACGACGGTGGTGACATCCAGCCGCCGTCCCGGCGTCGTCGTGCTCAAGGGTGGCGGCGACCCGACGCTGTCGGCCGCGCCTAAGGGCCAGGACACCTGGTACCGCGATGCCGCACGGATCAGCGACCTCGCCGACCAGGTGCGGCGCAGCGGCACCAAGGTGACCGCGGTGGCGGTGGACGTCAGCGCCTTCAGCGGCCCGACAATGGCGCCCGGCTGGGATCCGCTCGACATCGACGGCGGCGACATCGCGCCGATGGAAGCGGTGATGCTCGACGGCGGCCGCACCCAACCGGTCAGCGTCGACTCGGCCCGGTCACGGACACCCGCGCTCGACGCCGGGCGCGCGCTGGCCGTCGCACTTCGCGTCGACCCGGCCGCGGTCACATTGATGCCGACGGCGTTCGACGGCGACGAGATCGCGTCGGTGCAGTCGCCACCGCTGCTCGAACGGCTCCGCGAGATGATGAACAACTCCGACAACGTGATGGCGGAGTCGATCGGCAGGGAAGTGGCTGCCGCGCAAGGGAAGCCACAAAGCTTCGAGGGCTCCGTCCGGGCGGTGCTCGGCGAGCTGGACTCCGCCGAGATCGACACCGGTGGCTCGCAACTGATGGACTGCAGCGGCCTGTCGATCGACGATCGGCTCACCGCCGAAACGCTCGACGAGACCGTCAACGCCGCCGCAGGCCCCGACCAGCCGAAGCTGCGTCCGCTGGTCGATCTGTTGCCCATCGCCGGAGGCAGCGGCACGTTGTCGAACCGGTTTCTCGACACCGATGCCGGGCGAGCGTCGGCCGGGTGGCTGCGCGCCAAGACGGGGTCGTTGACGGGCACCAATTCGCTCGTCGGGATCGTCACCGATTCCAGCGGGCGGGTGCTGACCTTCGCGCTGCTCTCCAACAACGCGGGGCCGACCGGCCGCACCGCCATCGACGCATTCGCCGCGACGCTGCGGTCATGCGGGTGCGGCACATGAGCAAGCCCACCAAGGTCACCGTCGGCCGCACCGTCGACTGGGGATTCGCCGCGACCGTCGGGGCGAAGTTGGCTCGGCCGGGTCCGGCCGCCACCGACTACACCCGCCGCCAGGTGATCGAGCAGCTCTCCAGCGCCGCGCTGCGCGCCGAGATGCCGGTACGCGAAGTGACCGGGCTGAACGAAGGCGCTGAGGTGTCCGACGCCCGCATCGTCGACCGAACCGAGTGGATCCGGGCGGCCTCGCGATCCATGCGGACCATGACGGGCGGCAGCGAGAACGGCGACAAGCCGCACTTCATCACCGGCCGCGTCACCGGCGCGCAGACGGGTGCGGTGCTCGCGTTCATCTCCTCCGGCATTTTGGGCCAGTTCGACCCGTTCGCCGATGGCGGTGGGGAATTGCTTCTGGTGTACCCCAACGTGATTGCGGTGGAGCGGCAGCTGCGCGTGGCGCCCGCCGACTTCCGGCTCTGGGTGTGTCTGCACGAGGTCACACATCGGGTGCAGTTCCGGGCCAACCCGTGGCTGACCGAGCACATGTCCAACGCGCTTGCGGTGCTGACGGAGGAAACCGGCGAGGACGTCGCCGAGGTGATCGGGCGACTGGCCAACTTCGTTCGCGATCGGCGCAATGGTGTTGCGGCCGATCCGAATTCGACCGGTGTGCTCGGAGTGATGAGGGCGTTCCAATCCGAGCCGCAGCAACACGCGCTGGACCGGTTGTTGGTGCTCGGGACGCTGCTGGAGGGCCACGCCGACCACGTGATGGACGCCGTCGGGCCCGCCGTCGTGCCGTCGGTGGCCACCATTCGACGGCGGTTCGACGAGCGGCGCGGGCGCAAGCAACCCCCACTGCAGCGCGTGCTGCGCGCCCTGCTCGGTATCGACGCGAAGATGAGCCAGTACACCCGAGGCAAGGCGTTCGTCGACCACGTCGTGGGGCGGGTCGGAATGGCCCGCTTCAACACCATCTGGTCGGGGCCCGAAACACTGCCGCTGCCAACCGAAATCGAAGAACCGCAGCGATGGATCGACCGGGTGCTGTAGCCACGCTGCGGTCCGCGGTGTCGGCGTTCGACAACCGCTACGTCGCCGACGACCACTGGTGTGTCGCGCTGTCGGGTGGGCCGGACTCGTTGGCACTGGCCGCCGCTGCCGCCACAGTGAAGCCGACGACCGCTCTGATCGTCGATCATCGACTGCAGCGGGACTCGCATCGCGTCGCGGCCACCGCCCGAGAACAGGCCATTGCGGTGGGATGCGTTGACGCACAGATCCTTTGCGTCGACGTCGGCACCGCCGGTGGACCAGAGGCCGCCGCACGCACGGCGCGGTACGCGGCCCTGGAGTCGGCGCGGGCCGACGCCCCTGTGCTGCTCGGGCACACACTCGACGACCAGGCCGAGACCGTGCTGCTCGGCCTCGGGCGCGGATCGGGCGCCCGGTCGATCGCGGGCATGCGGCCGTATGACCCGCCGTGGTGTCGCCCGCTGCTCGACGTCCGGCGCGCAGTCACCCACGAAGCATGCCGCGAGCTGGGAATCGAACCGTGGCACGACCCCCACAACGCCGATCGCCGCTACACCCGCTCCAGGCTGCGGACAGAGGTGCTGCCGCTGCTCGAGGATGTCCTCGGCGGCGGGGTCGCCGAGGCGCTTGCCCGCACCGCGACCGCGCTGCGCGAGGACACCGAAACGCTCGACGAACTGGCGCGGTGGGCGCTGGCCGCCGCATCGACCGGCGAAGGACTCGATACCGGACGGTTGACGGAGCTACCGGACGCCGTCCGGCGCAGGGTGATCCGCAGCTGGCTGTTGGCAGGCGGCGCCAGCGATCTGACCGACAAGCAGATTCGCGGCGTCGACACCCTGGTCACCACGTGGCGGGGTCAGGGTGGGGTGGCCGTCGGCTCCGCGTTGCGCAGCGAGCGGCTGTTCGCCGGGCGCCGCGACGGCGTGCTGACGCTGTACCGCGAGCCGGTCCGACGGGGTTAGGGCGAGGTCACGTTGGTCGAGGGCGGTCACACGTGGCACGCTGTGGGCGTGCCATCTGAGGAGCTGTATCCGGGCGACATCAAGTCGGTGTTGCTATCCGAGGATCAGATCCAGGCACGGGTCGCCGAACTGGGCGCCCAGGTCGGCGCGGACTACCGCGAGACCATCGCCGAGAGCAACCAGGACCTGCTGCTGGTGACGGTGCTCAAGGGCGCCGTCTTCTTCGTCACCGACCTGGCCCGCGCGATTTCGTTGCCGACCCAGCTGGAGTTCATGGCGGTCAGCTCCTACGGCTCGTCGACGTCGTCGTCGGGTGTCGTCAGAATCCTCAAGGACCTCGACCGCGACATCAACGATCGCGACGTGCTGATCGTCGAGGACATCGTCGACTCGGGCCTGACGTTGTCCTGGCTGCTGCGCAACCTCGCGACCCGGCGCCCGCGGTCCCTGCGGGTGTGCACGCTGATGCGCAAACCCGACGCCGTGCGCGACGACGTCGACATCACCTACGTCGGCTTCGACATTCCCAACGAGTTCGTCGTCGGTTACGGGCTGGACTGGGCCGAGCGCTACCGCGACCTGCCCTACATCGGCACGCTCGACCCGAAGGTGTACGAGGAGTACTAACGCGAAACGGAATTCCAGCAGAGAAAGATCGAGAAGCAGCCTGCTGGAATTCCGTTTCGCGGGAAAGTAGCGACATGACCGGGACCGCTCTCCGCATCTGCCCGTTGTGCGAGGCCACCTGCGGCCTGACGCTGACGATCGAGGACGGCCGGGTGACCGGGGCGCGCGGGGACCGTGAGGACGTCTTCAGCGCCGGGTTCATCTGCCCGAAGGGTGCGAGCTTCGCCGAACTGGACAACGATCCCGACCGGCTGGCGCGCCCGATGGTGCGACGCGACGGCGTGCTGACCGAGGCGACGTGGGACGAGGCGTTCGGCGTCGTCGCCGACCGGCTTGGCGAGGTCGTCCGCGAGCATGGCGGCTCGTCCGTCGGCGTGTATCTGGGTAATCCCAATGCGCACACCGTTGCGGGCAGCCTGTACCCGCCGGTGATCATCCGCGGGCTCGGCACCCATCAGGTGTTCTCCGCCAGCACCCTTGACCAGATGCCCAAACACGTTGCGCTTGGCCATATGTTCGGCAGCCCGGTCGCATTCACTGTGCCCGATCTGGACCGCACCGACTACCTGGTGGTCATCGGCGCGAATCCCCTTGTCTCCAACGGAAGTCTGGCGACCGCCGCGGACTTTCCCGGCAAGCTGCGGGCGCTTCGTAAGCGCGGCGGCAGGCTCACCGTGATCGACCCGGCCCGCACCCGCACCGCCGAACTCGCAGACCGGCACATCGCGCCTCGGCCGGGCACCGACGGCGCCCTGCTGTTCGCCGTCGTTGCGGTGCTCTTCGAAGAGGGCCTTGTCCCAGCGGATCTCGGGGGCATCGCGGAGTATGTCAACGGGCTCGACGACGTCCGCAGTCTGGCCGGCGGGTTCTCGCCGGAGGATGTCAGTGACCACTGCGGTGTGCCCGCCGACGACATCCGTGCGCTCGCCAGGGAACTGGCCGCAGCGCCGACGGCCGCGGTCTATGGCCGAATCGGAACGTCGACAGTCGAATTCGGCACACTTGCCAGCTGGCTGGTCGACGTCATCAACATTCTGACCGGCAACCTCGACCGCCAGGGCGGCGCGATGTTCCCCCTCGGCCCGGCGGCGCCCGCGCCGCGCCCGCCGAAACCGGGACGCGGCTTCAAGACCGGCCGCTGGCGCAGCCGGGTTTCTGGCTATCCCGAGGCGCTGGCCGAATTGCCCGCTGCAGCACTGGCCGAAGAGATCGACACACCCGGCGATGGACAGATCAAGGCGATGATCACGATCGCGGGGAACCCCGTTCTTTCGGCGCCCGACGGCGACCGGCTCGACAGGGCGCTCGACGGCGTCGGGTTCATGGTCAGCGTCGATCCCTACCTCAACGAGACCACCCGGCACGCCGACGTCATCCTTCCGCCGCCGCCGCCCTCGCAGAGTCCCCATTTCGATTTCGCCCTGAACAACCTCGCCGTGCGCAACAACGTGCGCTACTCGCCGCCGGTTCTGCCGCTCGACGACCGGCCCGACGAGGCAGAGATTCTGTCCCGCATCGCGCTGATCCTCTTCGGCGTCGGCGTCGACGGCGACCCCTCGCTGGTGGACGAACAGGTCATCGCGACGACGCTGGCCAAGGAGACCGCCGACCCCGACTCGCCGGTTGCGGGTCGTCCGGTCGACGAGTTGACCGAGATGCTTGCGGCAGGTCCCGGTTACGAACGACGCCTCGACATGATGCTTCGGCTCGGCCCGTACGGCGACGCGTTCGGCGCAAGGCCCGACGGCCTCACCCTCGACCGGCTCAAGGCCGCACCGCACGGCATCGACCTCGGGCCGCTGCAGCCCCGGCTGCCGGAAGTGCTCCGAACGCCAAGTGGCCGAATCGAACTCGCACCGCAGGCGTTGATCGCCGATGCGGCTCGGCTTCGCGACTCGATCGGAAAAGACGCCGACAGGTTCGTTCTGATCGGCAGACGCCACCTGCGCTCCAACAACAGCTGGATGCACAACGTGCCTGCGTTGGCCGGTGGCACGAACCGCTGCACGCTGCAGATGCATCCGGACGACGTCGCCGAACTCGGGTTGGCCGACACCGCGAAAATCAAGGGTCCCGGCGGCGAGGTGTTGGCTCCGATCGAGCCGATGCCGGGCATGCGGCGCGGAGTGGTGTCGCTACCCCACGGATGGGGTCACGACCGCGCAGACACCCGGCTCGGTGTTGCGGCAGGCCAGCCCGGTGTCAACGTCAACCAGCTCAACGACGGCAGCAGGCTGGACCCGCTGTCCGGCACGGCGGTGCTCAACGGCATCCCTGTCGACATCGCCCCAGCGGACTAGGTCAGCTCCCAGATCACCGTCACCGAGAAGGTGACGCTCTGCTGGCCCGGCTCGAGAGGAACGGCCTCCATCGCCGCGCGCGGCATCGGCGTCGGCGTCGGGACCGGCGGCGTCGTGCCGGCCGACTCGGAGATCGAAATGACCTTGCCAAGAGTCATTCCGGCCAACAGGGCGTACTGCTCGGCGCGGTCCTTGGCGTCGTCGAAGGCCCGCGTGCGGGCGTCCTTGACCAGTTGGGAATCGTCCTCGATCGAGAAGCTGACCGAGTTGATGCGGGTGGCGTCACCCCCGGTGGTGCCGATGAGACCCAGTGTCTGCGAAGCGGTGTCCAGCCTGCGGATCTTCACATTGATCGAGTTGTTCGCCTGATACGCGATGATCGACGGGGTGTCGCCGCCCCCGAATTGCGGCTGCAGGGTCACGTTCGTCGTGCTGATGTCGGCCTTGTCGATCCCCGAGCCCACCAGCGCGTCGATCACGGCCTGCTGACGAGTGCTCGCCTGGTTCATCGCTGCGGTGGCGTCCGGCGCGGTGAACTCGATCGACGCGTTCACCGTCAACGTGTCCGGCCTGCCCTGCACCTCGCCGGTGCCGACGACCGTCACCTGGCGGGTGTTGGCGTCGGCCGTCGGGATGATCGAAGGCCCTGACGTCGACTTTGCATCGCACGCCGAAAGGAAGGCGATGGCCATCCCCGCCGCGGCGATGACGATCAATCGGGTCGTAAGTCTCGCTCTCGCTGCGATCGGCATGCCTGGCAGCCTAGAGCACCCTTCGATCAGACCAGGTCGAGGCGCTGCAGGTCGGTCACGTACTTGGCGATCAGCGGCCGCGTGATGTGCGGGATGTCCGCGTCGGCACCGACCTTGGCGGCACGGACGGCGGCGCGGAACTTCTCGGCCGGTGCAATGGCGCCCAGTATCGGCCGCTCCGGCTTGCGGTACGCGTCGAGCAACGGCAGCACACTGTGTCGCCGCTTGGCGTCAGGCAGGGCGGTCAACGCCGTCTCGAACCGGTGCAGCCAGTCGTCGTGGTCGTCGATTCGTGCGATCGGCTGGCCCGCGTCCACCAGCCAGTCGACGAATGTGTCCAGCGAGACGCCGTCGTCGTACGGGTTCATCACATCGAACGACCGGTACCCGTCTGTCGATTTCGCGGCCAGCGTGACGATCGACTCCGCGACGAAATCGACAGGCAGCCCGTCGTAGTGCGCCCGCTGCGGGCGCCCTGCCGCGTCCCTTTCGTAGAACGATCGCGGCGCGATGCCGGTGACCAGAATGCTCTGCAGGAGGCGGGTGAAGGCGTCCGGCACGTTGAGCTGTCCGCCGTAGCGCGTGTGGGCGAGGATCATGTCGGAGCGGAACACCGCGACCGGCAGGCCGCACAGGTCGTGCGCCTCGCGCAGGAGCACCTCGCCCGCCCACTTGCTGTTGGCATAGCCGTTCGCGTACGAGCTGTCGACAGGGCGCACGGGGCTGACGTCACGGATGTCGCCGTCCTCGACGAAGTCGTTGGCCGCGACCGACATCGCGACCGCGACGGTGGACAGGTAGGTGACGGGCTTGATCTGCGCCGTGATCGCCAGGCGGATGATTTCGGCGGTGCCCACCACGTTGGGGCCGAACTCTTCGCTGTAGGGCAGCACGTGGTTGACCAATGCCGCCGGGTGGATGATCTGATCGACGTTGTGGGCCAACCGATCCCACGTCACCCTGGCAAGGCCGAGGTTCGGCTCGCCGATATCGCCCGCGATGACCTCGAGATGGTCGGCGGCCAGTCGGCGGAACCGCGCGAGCAGGTCCGGATCGCCGCTGTCGAACGCAGCGTCCAGGCGTGCGCGGGCGGCCGCCTCGTCGCGACCGCGCACGATGGTGACCACGGTCCCGCCCGTCTGTGCCGCCCGCTCCAGCAGTTCGAGCGCGAGGAAGCGGCCCAGCCAGCCGTTGGCGCCTGTCAGCAGAACGGTCTTCGGGTCGCCTGTCACGTAGGCGACCGACGGCGCTGCCGCCAGCGTCTCCGCGTCGATGAACTTGTCCAGGGTGAGCTCGTCGGCACGGACGGAGGTGACTCCATGGCCGTGCACACTCGCGAATGTGGGTCTGTTCGAACCGGATTCGCGTTCGGTCTCGATGTAGTCGGCGAGTTGGCGCAGGTCGCTGGTCGGGCCGACGATCACGCCGACCGGCACGTCGACCCCGAGGACGTCGCGCAGCAGGTTGGCGAACGTCAGCGCCGAGAGTGAGTCGCCGCCGAGGTCGGTGAAGTGGTCGTCTGGCTGGACTTCGACGTCAGTCGACCCCAGTACCGTCTGGGCGGCCAGCGTGACGCTGTCGAGGACGGAGCGGTTCGCGGCGTTCTCGCGCAGCGCGCGCAGCTCGTCGACGCGGGCCGCAGCCAGCTGGACATACATCTGCTCGAGGCGCTCACCGTAGTGGTCTTTGAGCCTGGGGCGCAGGATCTTTCCCACTCCGGAAAGCAGTCCGTTGGCAGCGGAGAACGGTTCGGTCTCGATGAGAAAATCGACCGGAACCTCGTAGGTTTGCAGCTCCGCCTCTCGCGCGGTCTCGCGCAGCGAATCGTTGAGCGCGGCCTTGAGTGCGCCGGAATCCGACCCGAACCGCTGCAGCGCTTCAGGTGTCGGCACGATCACCGCGAGCAGGTTGGGACGCTCGCTGTTGCCATAGACGAAGATCTGACGCACCAGCGGTGCGCCCGCGAAGACCGCCTCCAGCTTCGCGACGGCGACGAACTCGCCCTGAGACAGCTTGAGCACGTTCTTGCTTCGGTCGACGTAGGCCAGCCGGTCCGGCTCGATCTCGGCCATCACGTCGCCTGTGCGGTAGTAGCCGTCGCGGTCGAACACCTCGGCGGTGACGTCGGGGCGTTTGTAATAGCCCGGCATCGTGGTCTCGGTCTTGACCAGAAGTTCGCCACGCGGGTACGGCTTGTCGGTGAGGAAATACCCGAGTTCGGGGACGTCGACGAGCTTGTAGTCGATGACCGGCGGACGCATCACGACCCCGTCGCGGGTCACCGCGCCCACTTCCGTCGTGCCGTACCCATCGGAGATGTGCACGTCGAGGACGGTGTCGATGAACGTCTTCATCTCCGCGGCCAGTGGCGCTGTCGACACGAAGCCCGCGATGACCCGCCCGCCGAGGATGTCGTCGCGTAGCTCGACCGCCGCAGCCGCCTCGGCCTCTTCCGCGTCCAACGCTTGGCCGATCAGCCGGTCGACGGTGCTGCGGTACCGCTGGAAGAGCATGTCGACCACTCGCGGCACAAGCGGAAGATCGGTCGGTCGCACCAGCGTCCAGTCGTCGAACAACGTCGAAAGATCGGACTCGGCAACGAAATAGCTTGTGCCGCCTGCCTGGAATGCCGTCATGATCGGCAGTCGGCCACCGACGTGGTTGAGCGGCATGAAGTTGACGTTGAACACCGGATTGTCTGTCGCAAGGCTGAATCCCGACGTCCAGAGTCGGGCGAGGGTGCGCTCGGTGATCATGGCGCCCTTCGGCGCGCCGGTGCTTCCCGAGGTGTACATGATCAACGCCAGCCGGTCGTCACCGCCGCCCGTGTAAGCGGGTTCCCGCGGCAGGGTGCGGCCGTGCTCGATGACGTCGGCCAGCGTCACGACGGACACCGCACGACCGGCGTCGCGTAGCCGGGTCTGCGCCCGTTCGAGGTTTTCACGCTGGTCGTCGATCGCAGCGTCGAAGTCGAAAACCACCAGGCGCCGCAGCGATGCGCTCTCGATCGCCGACTCGACGGCGAGATCGAGGTACTGCGCGCCGACCGCGATCACCTTCGGCTCGGTCTCTGCGATGATCGGGCTCAGCTGCGAGACCGGCGCATTGTGCTGCAGTGGCACCGACACCAGGCCGAGGTAGGCGCTCGCCAGGTCGATCGTGAGGTAGTCGGGGCTGGCGAAGCCGATCGTGGCGACGAAATCGCCGGGGTTCACTCCAGCGGCTTCGTCGTTGCGTAGGGCGCAGGCAATCGCTGCGACGCGATCCCACAGGTCGCGATAGCTGACCGTGTCGAAGGTCGGCAAGAGGCGCGCCGAGGTGCGGCCGGTCGCCGTGTCGGTGACCAGCTCTCGCGCGCGCTGGCCGAGGGCGGGCCGGTCGGCATAGCCGTCGACGAAGGTCTGCAGGACCTCGGTCAGGCGGAGTTCGGGTCTGGCCGCCGCTTCGATGACGGCCGGGATGGGCCGGGCATTTCGGAATTGCTCGTCGTTCGCGTAGAGGTCGGCGATTCTGTTGTTCATAGCGGTCACCATCTAGCCTTTCGCACACAGGTCTAGTTGGAGAAGGGCCTTCTGGCACTACGGAATTCCGCTGCACACCTGTGAGGCTCGGCACACAGCGGAATTCAAGGAAGGCTGGCGGGAGTTACCAGAATTTTGCAGTGTGTGTCGGGGCTGGCAAGGTCGTCGAAGGCGGCCCCGACTTCATCCAGCCCCACCTCGCCGGTGATCATCGGGGCGACGTCGACCTCACCCTCGGCGATCGTCCGCAGCGACTCGGCGAACTCCTCCGCGTCGTAAGTGTTCACGAACTGCACGTTGATCTCTTTGGCGATGCCGAACAGCGGCAGGATCGGGTCGGCCTCCATGCAGACCCCCGCGACGACCAGCCTGGTGCCCATCGGTGCCCGCCGCATCACGTCGTTCACGATTCCGGGAACGCCGACGGCCTCGAACACCACCGCAGGCTTGGCCTCGTCGAACGGCGATCCCTTCGCCGGGTCAACCACCTGATGTGCACCCATCGTCGTCGCCAATTCGCGTCGTTTCTGTGAATAGTCGGCAGCCACAATGTGTTCCACGCCGCGATGGCGCAGTGCGGCGACGATCGCGAGTCCGATGGGGCCGGAGCCGATGACGAGGGCGATGTCGCCGGGCCGGATCGCCGACTTGTTCACCGCATGCAACCCGACGGCCATCGGCTCTGTGAGCGACGCAAGACGCGGGTCGAGGCCGTCGGGGATCGTCAACAGCAGCGGTGCCGAGAGCAGCATCCGTTCGGCATAGCCGCCGATCGTGGTGTTGCTGGACAGGATCGGCTCGAAGCCCTTCGGGGACAACAACACGGGAAGCGATGTGACCACAGTTCCGGGAGGTGGCGCATCGGTGTCGGGTCCCGCTTCGAGCACCTCCGCGCTGAACTCGTGCCCCATGAACACGTCCTCGGCCAGGTCGACACGGAGTCCGCCCTCGATCGGCGTACCGGTCATCTCGCGGGTCAGCCTGACCATCTGGTCACCGTGCGTGGCGAAGTGCAGGTCCGATCCGCAGATTCCGCAGGCCCTGACGGCGACGAGCACCTGCCCGGTCTGGGGCACCGGTTCGGCGACGTCATCGCGCAGCACCATCCGGCCGTCGCGCAGCACCGCGGCGCGCATTACTGCTCCTTCTGGAGCTTGAGTTCGTCGGTGTGCTCGTTGATCGCCTTGACGATCGCCTCGCCTGCGCGGCCGAGCAGTTGGTCACGCATCCCCTTGGCCCAGTCGTGCGACGCCCGCGGTGCCGTCAGCTGACCTTTGAAGTGCGGCACGACCTCGCGGGCGAAGAGGTCATAGGAGTGGTAGGTGGCCTGCGGTGAGGCCCAGTCATGGCCGAGCAGCAGCAGCGTGCCGAAGCCGCCCGAGATGTCCAGCAGGTCCTGGATGTAGGCGATCGCGTCGCCCGGTGTGCCGATGCAGCAGTTGCCCTGCCCGGCGTACTCGGCGACGAACTCGCGCGGCGACTGCGTGCCTTCGACCGAATTCGACAGCGGCACAAAGCCCGCCGCGCCGAAGTAGTTCGCGAAATCCTGCAGGCCGTAGGTGCAGTCGTCGATCGCCTGATCGCGGGTATCGGCCAGGTGCATGATCGACAGCACCCGCCAGTTGGACCGGTCGGGCTCGTCGCGGCCGGACTTCTGTGCCTGGTCGACCACGACTTCCCAGGTGTTCTCCAACGCGGCATAGCCGCCGGGCACCGACATCGACAGCGAAAGCAGCGACGTGCCGAGTGCGCCCGCCAGCCGCGGGCCGGACGGCGAAATCATTGCCGCCGTAGAGATCTCGGGGTAGGGCCAGGTGTATGGCCGGATGTGCAGCTGCGCGTCGCGCAAAGTGAACCAGTCGGAGTGCCTGCTGATGCGTTCGTCGGGCGCGGCACGGAACAGCGCGAGGATGGCCTCCAGCGACTCCTGCATCATCCGGCGCTGCTCGACGGGATCGATGCCCATCATGTAGGCATCCGACGGCAGCGCACCCGGTCCGGTGCCGAACATCACCCGACCGCGGGTGAGGTGGTCGAGAAGCACCCAGCGGTCGGCCACCATCAACGGGTGGTGGTAGGGCAGCGACACCACGCCCGTGCCGAGGCGGATGTGCTTGGTGCGCTCCGCGGCCGCCGCGATGAACACCTCGGGGCACGCGATCAGCTCGTAGCCACCGGAGTGGTGCTCGCCGAACCACACCTCCTCGAAGCCGAGCCGGTCCAACGCCACCGTGCGTTCGAGGTCGTATTCGAGTGCGGCGGTGGGAGATTGGCCGACCGGATGAAACGGCGTGATGAAGACCCCGAACCGCAATGGCTTGCCCCTCATGACCGCTCCAATTCACGTAGGAAGCCAAGTAGGAGTCGGTTGACTTCCACGGGGCGCTCCTGCTGCACCCAGTGCCCCGCGCCCTCGACCCACTCTTCGGTGTACGGCCCGGCGGCCACCTCGCGGGCGCGGGCGGGGTTCATCGTCGGACCCACCGGATCGGCCGTGCCGCCGACGAACAGAGCGGGCACCGTGATCTTCGCGTCGGCGAGCCGCGGCGTCGACTCCCAGTTGCGGTCGTAGTTGCGGTACCAGTTCAGCGCACCGGTGAATCCGGTTCTGCCGAACTCGGTCACATAATGGTCGAACTCGTCGGCGCTGATCCAATCCGGCAGCGGCGCGTCCCCGGCGACCAGCCCGGCGAACATTCCGCGCATGGTCGTCGCGACGTCGGCGGCCATTTCGGCGTCGGCGAGGCCGGGCTCCTGGAACCGCAACATGTAGAAGTCGTCGCCGAACTTCTGCCGCCAGCGTTCGGTGGGACGGGACCTTGCCCGGGGAATCGGCGGCACGCTCAGGCCGGCGACCGCACGGACCCGGTCCGGATGCAACAGCGCGGTGTGCCAGACCACCATCGCGCCCAAGTCGTGGCCGATGAAGATCGCCTGCTGCGCGCCGGCGTCGTCGAGCAGGCCGACGAGGTCGGCGGTGAGGGCGTGGATGTCGTAGTCCTGGACGGCCTCGGGTCGGCTGGAGCCGCCGTAGCCGCGCTGGTCGGGCGCGAGCACGTGGTAGCCCGCAGCGGCGAGCGCCGGGATCTGGTGCCGCCAGGAGTAGGCCAACTCCGGGAAGCCGTGGGCCAGCACGATCACCGGCGCTCCGTGTTCGCCGGCCTCGATCACCCGCAGCCGCACGCCGTTGGTCTCGACAAATCGCTCGGTGGAGGTGAGCACGAATTCAGCCAAGCACAGGGCCCGTCCCTGGAGATAGTGGCTCGCTGGCCCAGCGCCCGAGAACCGTCGGGAACCGCCGGACGTTGGTCTAGCGGTAGCCTTGACTGTTCCAGCTGCATGTATGGAAGGACGTGGCCCAAAAGGGGCCGATGCTTGATGAACCGCAAAAATGTGATCCGCACGCTCACCGTCATCGCGGTGGTGCTGTTGCTGGGCTGGTCGTTCTTCTACTTCAGCGACAACACCCGCGGCTACAAGCCCGTGGACACGTCGGTGGCGATGGCGCAGATCAACAGCGACAACGTCAAGAGCGCTCAGATCGACGACCGCGAGCAGCAGGTGCGCCTGGACCTCAAAAGCGGCAACGGCGACACAGAAGACAGCGACAAGATCATCACCAAGTACCCGACCGGGTTCGGGGTCGATCTGTTCAATGCGCTGAGCGCCAAGAACGCCAAGGTCAACACGGTGGTGAACCAGGGCAACATCCTCGGCTCGCTGCTCATCTACATGCTGCCGCTGCTGCTGCTCGTCGGCCTGTTCGTGATGTTCTCCCGCATGCAGTCCGGCGGCCGGATGGGCTTCGGGTTCGGCAAGTCGCGGGCCAAGCAGCTGTCCAAGGACATGCCGAAGACCACCTTCGCCGACGTGGCAGGCGTCGACGAGGCGGTCGAGGAGCTCTACGAGATCAAGGACTTCCTGCAGAACCCGACGCGGTACCAGGCGCTCGGCGCCAAGATCCCCAAGGGCGTGCTGCTCTACGGCCCGCCGGGCACCGGCAAGACGCTGCTGGCCCGCGCCGTCGCCGGCGAGGCCGGCGTGCCGTTCTTCACGATCTCCGGCTCCGACTTCGTCGAGATGTTCGTCGGCGTGGGCGCCTCCCGCGTGCGTGACCTCTTCGAGCAGGCCAAGCAGAACAGCCCGTGCATCATCTTCGTCGACGAGATCGACGCCGTCGGCCGCCAGCGCGGCGCCGGACTCGGCGGCGGCCACGACGAACGCGAGCAGACGCTCAACCAGCTGCTCGTCGAGATGGACGGCTTCGGCGAGCGCCAGGGCGTCATCCTCATCGCGGCCACCAACCGGCCCGACATTCTCGACCCGGCCCTGCTGCGGCCCGGCCGCTTCGACCGCCAGATCCCGGTGTCCAACCCGGACCTGGCCGGCCGTCGCGCGGTGTTCCGTGTGCACTCGCAGGGCAAGCCGATCGCCCCCGACGCCGACCTCGACGGTCTGGCCAAGCGCACCGTCGGCATGTCCGGCGCCGACCTGGCCAACGTGATCAACGAGGCCGCCCTGCTGACCGCCCGCGAGAACGGCACCGTCATCAGCGGCGCCGCGCTGGAGGAGGCCGTCGACCGCGTCGTCGGTGGGCCGCGGCGGAAGAGTCGCATCATCAGCGAGCACGAAAAGAAGATCACCGCCTACCACGAAGGCGGTCACACCCTTGCGGCATGGGCGATGCCCGACATCGACCCGATCTACAAGGTGACCATCTTGGCGCGCGGTCGCACCGGCGGCCACGCGATGTCCGTGCCCGAGGACGACAAGGGCCTGATGACCCGTTCGGAGATGATCGCGCGGCTGGTGTTCGCGATGGGCGGACGCGCCGCCGAGGAACTGGTGTTCCGCGAGCCGACCACCGGCGCGGTGTCCGACATCGAGCAGGCAACCAAGATCGCCCGCGCGATGGTGACCGAGTACGGCATGAGCTCCAAGCTGGGTGCGGTCCGCTACGGCACCGAGCACGGCGACCCGTTCCTCGGCCGCACGATGGGCACGCAGGCCGACTACAGCCACGAGGTTGCCCAGATCATCGACGACGAGGTCCGCAAGCTCATCGAGGCCGCGCACACCGAGGCGTGGGAGATTCTCACGGAGTACCGCGACGTGCTCGACACGTTGGCAGGCGAGCTTTTGGAGAAGGAGACGCTGCACCGCGCCGAGCTGCAGGCCATCTTCGGCGATGTGAAGAAGCGCCCGCGGCTGACCATGTTCGACGACTTCGGCGGTCGCATCCCGTCCGACAAGCCGCCGATCAAGACCCCGGGTGAATTGGCGATCGAGCGCGGCGAGGAGTGGCCGAAGCCGGTGCCCGAGCCCCCGTTCAAGGCCGCGATCGCCAAGGCTTCTGCGGCCGCCGCGCAAGCGGCTCAGCCGAACGGCTCGAACGGCGTTGGCGGCAACGGAAGTCCCAACGGCCCGACGCAGCCCGACTACGGTGCGCCTGCAGGCTGGCACGCGCCGGGCTGGCCGCCCCAGGCCCCGCACGGGCAGCACCCGCCGCAGGGCCAGTGGTATCCGCCGCCGCCACCGCCGACCGGATGGCAACCGCCCTATCCGCAATATCAGCCCTATCCATACCCCGGTCCGCAGCATCCGCCGCAAGACGGACCGACCGGTGCGCCCGCGCCCAACAACGAGGACGCGGGCCAGGAATCCCACCGGCCCAAACCGCCGGCCAACGGCTGACATCCAACGGAGGCTTCAATGACGCTGCCGCACAACAATTCGGCGACGTTCAGCACCCCGGAATTCGACCAGCCCCGCGCAGAGGCAGCGATTCGCGAGCTGCTCATCGCGGTCGGGGAGGATCCCGATCGGCACGGCCTGGAAGATACCCCCGCCCGCGTGGCTCGCGCGTACCGGGAGATGTTCGCCGGGCTGTACACCGATCCGGACACCGTGCTGAACACCACGTTCGACGAGCAGCACGACGAACTGGTGCTGGTCAAACAGATTCCGCTGTACTCCACCTGCGAGCACCATTTGGTCGCCTTCCACGGCGTGGCCCATGTCGGGTACATCCCTGGTATGGATGGCCGGGTGACCGGGCTGTCGAAGATCGCCCGGCTGGTCGACCTGTATGCAAAACGACCGCAGGTGCAGGAACGGCTCACCGCGCAGATCGCGGATGCATTGATGCGCAAGCTGAACCCGCGCGGCGTCATCGTGGTCGTCGAGGCCGAGCACCTCTGCATGTCGATGCGCGGCGTTCGCAAGCCCGGTGCCACGACCACGACCTCCGCCGTGCGCGGACAGTTCAAGTTCGATGCGGCGTCGCGTTCCGAGGCACTGGATCTGATCTTGCGGAAGTGAGCCCTACACACGTGCAGGTCATGGGAGTCGTCAACGTCACCGACGACTCCTTTTCCGACGGGGGGCTGTTCCTCGACCGTGATCGCGCCGTCGAACAGGGAATGACTCTGGCCGCCGACGGTGCTGCGATCATCGACGTCGGTGGCGAGTCGACGCGTCCCGGCGCGACCCGCATCGATCCCCGCACGGAATCCGCGCGTGTGCTGCCGGTGATCAAAGAGCTTGCCGGACAAGGCCTTACCGTGAGCATCGACACGATGCACGCGGAGGTGGCGCAGGCAGCGCTGGAGAACGGGGCGCAGATCGTCAACGACGTGTCCGGCGGGCGGGCCGACGCCAACATGGCGGGTGTGGTTGCCGACGCCAAGGTGCCGTGGGTGCTGATGCACTGGCGCTCGGTCAGCGCGCAGAACCCGCACGAGGTGCCGCCGTACGACGACGTGGTGGCCGAGGTGCGCGCCGAACTACTCACCGCCGTCGACGCCGCGGTGCACGCGGGCGTGGATCCGGCCAACCTGATCATCGACCCGGGCCTTGGGTTCGCGAAGACCGGCGAGCACAACTGGGCGCTGCTGCGCGCGCTGCCCGACTTCGTGAGCACCGGAATCCCGGTGCTCGTCGGGGCGTCGCGCAAGCGATTCCTCGGAACTCTTCTTGCGGACGCCGACGGCCAGCCCCGCCCGGCGGACGGCCGCGAGACCGCGACCGCCGTGATCTCCGCTCTGGCCGCGATCCACGGCGCGTGGGGGGTCAGGGTGCACGACGTGCGAGCGTCGGTCGACGCGCTGAAGGTCGTCGAGACATGGACGAAGCCGGGGAGCGATGGCTGATCGAATCGAACTGCGCGGCTTGATCGTTCGCGGCCATCACGGCGTCTTCGCGGAGGAGCGTCGGGACGGGCAGGATTTCGTCGTCGACATCACGGTCTGGCTGGACCTCGCGGCCGCGGCGGCCAGCGATGACCTCGCCGACACGCTCGACTACGGCTCCCTGGCCCAGCGTGCCGCCGACATCGTCGCGGGCCCGGCCCGCAACCTGATCGAGACGGTGGCGGGCGAGATCGCCGAGGACGTGATGACCGACGAGCGGGTGCACGCCGTCGAAGTGGTCGTGCACAAGCCCGCGGCCCCCATTCCGCTGAACTTCGCCGACGTCGCTGTGGTGGCGCGACGGTCGCGTCGCGGGGCCAGGGAGAATCCGCAGTGAGGGTGGTGCTGTCGATCGGGTCGAACCTCGGCGACCGGCTGGCTCATCTGCAGTCGGTCGCCGACGGGCTCGGCAAGGCTCTGCGCGCGGTGTCTCCCGTCTACGAGACCGACGCGTGGGGCGGCGTGGAGCAGGGGCCGTTTCTCAACGCCGTGTTGATCGCCGACGATCCGCAATCCGACGCCCACGGCTGGTTGCGCAGGGCACACGAGTTCGAACGCGAAGCCGAGCGGGTTCGGGGTCAGCGTTGGGGTCCGCGGACCCTCGATGTCGACCTCGTCACCTGTCATGACGGCGGGTCAGAGGTGATCCTCGGCGACGACGACCTGACGCTGCCGCACCCGTTTGCCCACCAGCGCGCCTTCGTGCTCGTCCCGTGGCTCGATGTCGACCCGGACGCCACGCTGCGCGTGTCCGGCGAGTACCGGCCCGTGCGGAAGCTGCTCGCCGAACTGGACCCGGCCGAATCCGACGGGGTGCGTCTCACCGGCCTGGTGCTTGCCTGATGGGCCCGACCCGCAACCGTGACCTGACGGCCGCGACAGTGGTCGCCGCGGTCCTGGGGTACGTGCTGGTGACCGTCACGTATCGATGGTTTCCACCGATCACGGTGTGGACCGGCCTGTCGCTGCTCGCGGTCGCTATCGCCGAGGGTGGCTGGGCGTTCTATGTGCGGGCGAAGATCAACGACGGCCAGATCGGCGACGGGCCAGGGTGGCTGCATCCGCTGGCCGTCGCCCGGTCGGTGATGATCGCCAAGGCCTCGGCATGGGTCGGCGCGCTGGTTCTCGGGTGGTGGGTCGGGGTGCTGGTCTATCTGTTGCCACGCCGGGGCTCGGTGCGGGTCGCCGGAGAGGACACGGCGGGCGCCGTTGTTGCGGCGGTGAGCGCGCTTGCCCTGTTGGTCGCCGCGCTCTGGCTACAGCATTGCTGCAAGTCACCCCCGGAGCCACCGGAGAACGGCGAAGGGGCCGCGGATTAGCTAGCCGACTTTAGCGGATCGCGAATCGCCGCGAGGCACGACACGCTGAGTGACCTGTGGCGGGTACAGTCGCCCCATGACCGTTCTGACCCGTGGTGCGCGGCCGCGGCGCAGCGGTCGCAGGCCGGGTTGGCTGCTGTTGACGGTGTTGCTGGCTCTGGCAATCATGGCGAGTGCGGCGCTGGTGTTCACCAACCGGGTGGAGTTGCTGAAGCTTGCCGTCATCCTCGCGTTGTGGGCGGCAGTCGTCGGCGCCTTCGTGTCGGTCGTCTACCGACGGCAGAGCGACGTCGATCAGGCCAGGGCTCGGGATCTGAAGCTCGTCTACGACTTGCAACTGGATCGCGAGATCTCGGCACGACGCGAATACGAGCTGACGGTCGAATCCGAACTGCGCCGCGAGCTGTCGACCGAGATCCGCGCGCAAGCCGCCGACGAGGTGGCCGCGCTGCGCGCCGAGCTCGCAGCGCTTCGGGCCAACCTCGAGTACCTCTTCGACGCCGACCTCAGTCACCGGCCTGCGATCGAGACCGAACAAGGGCCGGTGCGTCCCGGCCGGGTCGCCAGCAGCAGGATCGACACGGACGAGGGCCCAAATCTGCGGACCGAAGAGAATCCGATCATCGATGTCTCCGCCGAACCCCATGCGCCAGAACATGAATGGTCGCCGACTCCACTGTTCGGCGGCGCCCACCGCAGGGAATCCGAGGCCGAGCCGACTCCAGAGGAGCGGCTGCAGTGGGCGGCCGAGCACCGGGCAGCAGAGCACCGTGCCGCCGAGGAACGCGCCGCAGCGGAGCAGCTAGCCGCAGCCCAACAACGCGCAGCCGAGCAGCGCGCCGCTGCCGAACAACGGGCGGCGGAGTTGAGAGCGGCCGATCGGCGCGCGACCGAACAACGGGCGGCGGAGTTGAGAGCGGCCGAGCAGCGCGCGGCCGAACAGCGCGCGACCGAACAACACGCGGCCGAGCAGCGCGCAGCCGAAGAGCGCGCGGCCGAAGAACGGGCAGCCGAGGAACGGCGTGCCGCCGAACAACGGGCAGCCGAGGAACGGCGTGCGGCAGAACAACGGATAGCCGAACAGCGTGCCGCGGAAGAACGGCGCGCCGCCGAGCAGAGGGCAGCCGAGGAACGCGCCATTGCCGAGCAGCGCGCAGCAGCGCAGCGTGCCGCCGAGGACGAGGCCGCAAGGCAGGCGGCGGCAGCGGCGGAATGGCAGCAGGCACCTACCGACGGCGAGTGGATTCCGGCCGGTATGCCGGGCAGCAACTGGTCGCCGTCGTCAACGGAGAACGGATCCTCCACCGAATACGTCGGAAGGCGGCGCGCTCCCGAGCCTGCGATGTCGACCCCGCCCGCAGATCCGTATCGGGGACGTCATTCCGCGGCCGCCGACGCGGCGGACCCAGGGCGACCGATGACACCGCCGCCGCCCACGCTGGCGACGCCTCCGCCGCAGCCCGCAAGGCAGGCTCCGCCCGAGGCGCCCGAGGCGCCCGAGGCGCCCCCCGCCGACGACAGCGCGCCCCGTCACCGCAGTCTGGATGAGGAGTCGACGGGCGGACACTCGGTCGCCGAGTTGCTGGCCCGGCTGGAGGTCGGTTCATCGGGCCCCGGCCGTCGCCGTCGCCGCGAAGAGTGAGTTAACCTCTTAGCGACCGTCCGGTACCCGCAACGCAGGACCGGAACGAAACAAAGATCTTGCGAGGCCATCTGCAATGGAGCAGTCCCCTACGCCAGAGGCGTGGGGTCCCCACCCTTCGCCCGCGTGGGGTCCCCATGACGGACCAATGCGGCCGGCCCGCCTCTCGGTAGGCATCATCTCCGCCGGTCGGGTCGGCACCGCGCTCGGCGTGGCCTTGGAGCGCGCCGATCACGTGGTGGTCGCGTGCAGTGCGATATCTCGTGCCTCCCGACAGCGGGCGGAGCGCCGGCTGCCCGACACCGCGGTGTTACCCGTGCATGAGGTCGCGGGCCGCGCGGAGCTGCTGCTGCTCGCCGTCCCCGACAGCGAGCTGGCTTCCGTCGTCTCCGGCCTTGCCGCCACCCATGCGGTGCGACCCGGCACGATCGTCGCGCACACCTCTGGCGCCAACGGCATAGCGGTGCTGAGCCCGTTGACCGAACAGGACTGCATCCCGCTGGCCATCCATCCTGCGATGACGTTCACCGGTGCCGACGAGGACATCGCGCGATTACCGGACACCTGCTTCGGCATCACCGCCGCCGATGACGTCGGCTACGCCATTGCACAGGCGCTGGTGCTCGAGATCGGCGGCGAGCCGTTCCGCGTCCGCGAGGACGCCCGCACGCTCTATCACGCGGCGCTCGCACACGCCAGCAATCACGTGGTGACCGTGGTGCTCGACGCCGTTGAAGCACTGCGCGCCGCCCTGTGGGGTTCGGAGCTGCTCGGCCAGGAGCTGGTCGGCGACGCCCCTGGCGGCATTGCCGAACGGGTGGTCGGCCCGCTGGCGCGGGCATCGCTGGAGAACGCGCTGCAGCGGGGCCAGGCGGCACTGACCGGACCGGTCGCCCGCGGCGACGCGGGCGCGGTCGCCGACCATCTGCGGGCACTCGCCGAAGTGGATCCCGAGCTGCTGGCTGCATACCGGGCGAACTCGTTGCGCACCGCCCAGCGTGCGGACGCGCCCGCCGAGGTCTTCACCGTGCTTGGGGAGGCGGGGTAGGCGTGACAGTTCGCAAGCCGCCCAAGTTCGCCGAGCGTGAGCTCAACGTCTACGGCTCGCCCCGCGAGATGTCCGATGTGGCGCGCGCACTTCGGCAGACCGGACGACGGGTGACTCTGGTGCCGACCATGGGCGCCCTGCACGACGGACACCTGGCGCTCGTCCGGGCCGCCAAGCGGGTGCAGGGCTCGGTCGTCGTGGTGTCGATATTCGTCAACCCGCTGCAGTTCGGCGCGAACGAGGACCTCGACAAGTACCCCAAGACCCTCGACGACGATCTGGGGCAGTTGCGCGCAGAAGGGGTCGAGATCGCGTTCACGCCGACCGCGGCGCAGATGTACCCGGACGGACCGCGCACCTCGGTGCAGCCGGGCCCGTTGGGCGCGGAGCTCGAAGGCGCCTCGCGGCCAACACATTTCGCGGGCGTGCTGACCGTCGTTCTCAAGCTCCTCCAGATCGTGCGGCCGGACCGGGCGTTCTTCGGTGAGAAGGACTACCAACAACTCGTGCTGATCCGCCAGATGGCCGCCGACCTGAACGTCGACGCGGCGATCGTCGGTGTGCCGATCGTCCGCGAGCCAGACGGGCTGGCGATGTCGTCGCGCAACCGCTACCTCGGCGATGTCGAGCGCGAGCAGGCCGGCGCCCTTTCGGCCGCTCTGTTGGCCGGAATGTATGCGGCCGGAGAGGGAACGGCGGCTGCATTGGATGCGGCCCGAGCCGTTCTGGACGAAGTGCCGGCCATCGATGTCGACTACCTGCAAGTGCGCGATCCCATGCTGGGGCCCGCGCCCGCCGAGGGAGTCGGTCGCATGCTCGTGGCCGCAAGGCTGGGCGGAACCAGGCTGCTGGACAACATCGCCATCGACATCGGGGTGCCGTCTGGCCCGGGACCGGATGTCGAGTACGACGAGCACGAATTGCCTTGGAGGAATTGATGTTACGAACGATGCTCAGGTCAAGGTGAGCTCGTGCTGTTAGGAATCGACGTCCGCAACACCCACACCGTGGTCGGCCTGATAGCGGGATCGGGCGACCACGCCAAGGTGGTGCAGCACTGGCGGATTCGCACCGAATCGGAGGTCACCGCCGACGAGCTGGCGCTGACCATCGACGGACTGATCGGTGACGACTCCGAGGGGGTGACCGGTGCCGCGGGGCTCTCGACGGTGCCGTCAGTGCTGCACGAACTGCGCGAGATGCTCGGCCAGTACTGGCCGAACGTGCCACACGTGCTGATCGAACCCGGCGTGCGCACCGGGATACCGCTGCTGGTCGACAACCCCAAAGAGGTCGGCGCCGATCGCATCGTCAATTGCCTTGCGGCGTATCACAAGTACGGGAAGGCCGCGATCGTCATCGACTTCGGGTCGTCGATCTGCGTCGACATCGTCTCGGCCAAGGGGGAATTCCTCGGCGGCGCGATCGCGCCCGGTGTCGAGGTGTCGTCCGACGCGGCGGCGGCGCGTTCGGCCGCATTGCGCCGTGTCGAGCTGGCCAGGCCGAGGTCGGTGGTCGGCAAGAACACCGTCGAGTGCATGCAGGCGGGCGCGGTGTTCGGCTTCGCAGGCATGGTCGACGGGCTGGTGACCCGAATCCGCGACGATGTCGACGGGTTCGGCGGCGACGACGTCGTCGTCGTGGCGACCGGGCACATCGGGCCGCTGCTGCTGCCCGACATGCACACCGTCGGGCACTACGACGAGCACCTCACGCTCGACGGCCTGCGACTGGTGTTCGAGCGCAACCGAGACAGCCAGCGCGGCAGGCTGAAACAGGCCCGCTAAATCGGCGATTTGGGCGTGATTTCTGTCGCTCAGCGACACTTATCACGCCGAATTCGCTAGAAGAACGTGCGGATGAGGTCGACGACGCGGTCGTCGTCATCCAGCACAGGGATCATCTGCCACTTGTCGAATGTGGTGCACGGATGGCTGATCCCGAACTCGATCCAGTCGCCGACGTCGACTCGATCGTCTCCCGCCAGCGTGAGATATGCGTGTTGGTCGTTGAGCTTGACGACACGGCTGGCACTCAGCCCGTAGGGCACGGGCAGGTCCTGGTCGAACGACACGTCGCGCCTGCCCATACCGACGAGTGCCAGGCCGTCCTCCGGACGGGACAGCACCTGCGCCCACACCGAGAGCGCCGGACGCAGCTCACCGCGCAGAGGTGACGTCCGGTGGTACAGCCCGTCGTCGTGGGTGAGATAGCAGCCGCTGCGCAGGATCGTCCGCCAGTCACCCGTCAACGCTTCGGCGACGGTGTCGAAGTATGTGCTGCCTCCCGCGGTGGCGATCGCGCGATCGGTCTCGAACAGCGGAGCCAGCCGGACCATGGCGGCGCGGACCTCCGCAAGATAGGCCTCGATACCGGCGAGTGCGTCGGGGCCGATGTCGTGACCGACCGCGGCCTCGTAGCCGGCCACCCCGACCAGCCGCAGCCAGCGGGATGCGGCGGCCGCGCGAGCCACCTGCTCGACGCTGTCCTTGCCGCGACACCCGGTGCGGCCGCCCGCCATGCCGACTTCGACGCACACGTCCACCGCCCTGGAGCCGCCCTCCTCGGCGATCGTCGTCGACATCTGCTCGACGCCGCTGACCGAGTCCACCCAGCAGACCAATCCGAAGTCGGGGTTGGCGTCGAGTTCGGCCGCGAGCCACCGCAGACCGGCGCCGTCGACCAGCTCGTTGGCCAGCACAATGTTCGTCACCCCGAACGCGCGATAGACGCGGGCCTGGCTGATGTTCGCGACGGTGACCGCGCATGCGCCCGCGTCGAACTGCCTCGCCAGCAGTTGCGGAGCCATATGGGTCTTACCGTGTGGTGCCAGCTCGACGCTGTGGTCGCGGCACCAGCCGGCCATCGTCTCGAGGTTGTGTGCCAGCGCGTCCGCCTTCAGCACACAGATGGGACCAACCACGCCACCGAACAAATCGGCCTCGGCCGCGCATATCTGTGCGGGTGTCCGGCCCCACCAGGACGCGGGCAGTCCCTTGTAGCGCCAGTCCAGCGGCTCGTCCGCGAGCGCTGCCACCGCCGCAGCGTTGATGGTTTCGACCATGTGTTCATTTAAGCTGGCCAGTCGTGACCTCTTCTGATTCACCTGACACCACCGGAGCCGCTCGGGCGGCGACATCAGACACCGGAGCCGTCCCGACGGCGACATCAGACGAGGCCGACGTCCCCGAACAGTTCCGGATTCGTCAGGCCAAGCGCGAGCGACTGCTCGCCGAGGGCCGCGAGCCCTACCCGGTGGAGGTCGCGCGCACCCACACCCTCGCCGAGATCCGTGCCGCCTACCCCGACCTGCCCGTCGACACCGAGACGGGAGACCACGTCGGCATCGCGGGCCGCGTGGTGTTCGCACGCAACTCCGGCAAGCTCTGCTTCGCCACGATCCAAGAAGGCGACGGCACCCAGCTGCAGGCGATGATCAGCCTGGCCAAGGTGGGACAGGACTCCCTCGATCGATGGAAGTCGGACGTCGACCTCGGCGACATCGTCTTCCTGCACGGCGAGGTGATTAGCTCCCGGCGCGGCGAACTATCTGTGCTTGCCGATTCTTGGCAAATAATCTCGAAGGCTCTTCGACCACTGCCCGTCGCTCACAAGGAGATGAGCGAGGAGTCGCGGGTACGGCAGCGTTACGTCGATCTGATCGTGCGACCGGAGGCAAGAACCATCGCGAGGCAGCGGGTCGCGGTCGTGCGCGCCGTGCGCGCGGCGCTCGAGCGGCGCGGCTTCCTCGAGGTGGAGACGCCGATGCTGCAAACGCTGGCCGGCGGTGCTGCCGCTCGCCCCTTCGTAACGCATTCCAATGCGCTCGACGTGGACCTCTACCTTCGCATCGCACCCGAACTGTTCCTGAAGCGTTGCCTGGTCGGTGGTTTGGAGAAGGTTTTCGAACTGAATCGAGTGTTCCGAAACGAAGGTGCCGATTCCACGCATTCACCGGAATTCGCGATGCTAGAGACATATGAGGCCTACGGGACGTATGACGATTCCGCGACGATGACCCGTGAAGTTATTCAAGAAGTTGCGGATGAGGCCATTGGTACCAGAACGGTGCCATTGCCTGATGGCACCACCTACGATCTCGACGGAGAATGGGCGTCGATACAAATGTATCCGTCGTTGTCCGAAGCGCTCGGCGAAGAAGTCACCCCGCAGACGCACGTGGAGCGGCTGCTTGAGTTCGCTGACCGGCTAGGCGTCGAGATACCGCGCGACCGTGGCTACGGCCACGGGAAAATGGTCGAAGAACTCTGGGAGCACACGGTCGGCGACAAGCTGTGGGCGCCGACGTTCGTGCGCGACTTTCCCACCGAAACCACCCCGCTCACCCGCGCTCACCGCAGCATTCCCGGCGTCACCGAGAAATGGGATCTTTACGTGCGTGGCATCGAACTCGCGACCGGATATTCCGAACTGACCGATCCGGTCATACAGCGGGAAAGGTTTGCCGCGCAGGCTCGTGCCGCTGCGGCGGGAGACGACGAGGCAATGGCGCTGGACGAGGATTTCCTCGCCGCACTCGAGTACGGCATGCCGCCGTCGACCGGCACGGGAATGGGCCTCGACAGGTTGTTGATGGTGTTGACCGGACTGTCAATTCGGGAGACGGTTTTGTTCCCGATTGTTCGCCGACAGGGCAACTGAACCGCGCTTCTCGACCCTCTTGTTGAATGGCCTGCTCCGGTATGGCACATTGGTGCAGAGTTTTTCTCCGTAGAACTCGGCGCTATGTGCCGATTCAGAAGGGTCAGTGTGGGCTAATGGCAAAAAAGGTGACCGTCACCCTGGTCGACGATTTCGACGGCGAAGGTTCAGCCGATGAAACCGTCGAATTCGGTCTCGACGGAGTGAGCTACGAGATCGACCTTTCTTCCAAGAATGCGTCGAAACTGCGGGCCGACCTGAAGCAGTGGGTCGACGCAGGGCGCCGCGTCGGCGGTCGTCGCCGTGGCAGGTCAGCGGGCTCCGGCCGGGGCCGCGCAGCGATCGATCGCGAGCAGAGCGCGGCGATCCGCGACTGGGCCAGGCGCAACGGCCACAACGTGTCCACCCGCGGCCGCATTCCCGCCGACGTCATCGACGCCTTTCACGCTGCAACGTAATTTGGCAACGTAATCGGTCATTGCCAGAACACGATTTCGGCGCATCGACGGCGTTGCTTTCGCTAGTGGCGAACTAGCAGGGGCGACGCCGGGGAAACGATTCGGCGCAACCGGGCGTTGCTCACGTACGAGACCTCAGGTGCAGGGCGAATAGCAACGAAAGGCGCGACTCGTTCTCTTGCTGGCGGACAACAACCAAGCAGGGCACCAGGGGCGGCCGCCCATTAGAGTGGACGGCAGGTACGCCGCGGCGTTCAGCCTCGCGCGCACCGACCTAGATGGAGAGCAGGTAACCACCGATGTTTGAGAGATTCACCGACCGCGCCCGCAGGGTCGTCGTCCTGGCTCAGGAAGAAGCCCGGATGCTCAACCACAACTACATCGGCACCGAGCACATCCTGCTTGGACTCATTCACGAGGGCGAAGGCGTAGCCGCCAAGTCACTGGAGTCGCTGGGCATCTCGCTGGAAGGCGTGCGCAGCCAGGTCGAGGAGATCATCGGCCAGGGACAGCAGGCTCCGTCTGGCCACATCCCCTTCACCCCGCGCGCCAAGAAGGTTCTCGAGCTGAGCCTTCGCGAGGCGCTGCAGCTCGGCCACAACTACATCGGCACCGAGCACATTCTTCTCGGCCTGATTCGCGAAGGCGAAGGCGTGGCCGCCCAGGTCCTCGTGAAGCTGGGCGCCGAGCTGACCCGCGTGCGCCAGCAGGTCATCCAGTTGCTGAGCGGTTATCAGGGCAAGGAGACCGCGGAGGCGGGAACCGGCGGCCGCGGCGGTGAGGCGGGCAACCCGTCCACCTCGCTGGTGCTCGACCAGTTCGGTCGCAACCTGACCGCGGCGGCGATGGAAGGCAAGCTCGACCCCGTCATCGGCCGCGAGAAGGAAATCGAGCGGGTCATGCAGGTGCTGAGCAGGCGCACCAAGAACAACCCCGTGCTGATCGGCGAGCCCGGCGTCGGCAAGACCGCTGTGGTCGAGGGGCTGGCGCAGGCCATCGTGCACGGCGAGGTGCCAGAGACGCTGAAGGACAAGCAGCTCTACACGCTCGACCTCGGTTCGCTGGTGGCGGGCAGCCGCTACCGCGGTGATTTCGAGGAACGCCTGAAGAAGGTGCTCAAGGAGATCAACACCCGCGGCGACATCATCCTGTTCATCGACGAGCTGCACACGCTGGTCGGTGCGGGTGCCGCCGAGGGCGCCATCGACGCCGCTTCGATCCTGAAGCCGAAGCTGGCCCGCGGCGAGCTGCAGACGATTGGCGCCACCACGCTCGACGAGTACCGCAAGTACATCGAGAAGGACGCCGCCCTCGAGCGCCGCTTCCAGCCCGTGCAGGTGGGTGAGCCGACCGTCGAGCACACCATCGAGATCCTCAAGGGTCTGCGCGACCGCTATGAGGCCCACCACCGCGTCTCGATCACCGACAGCGCGATGGTGGCCGCGGCGACGCTGGCCGACCGGTACATCAACGACCGGTTCCTGCCCGACAAGGCGATCGACCTGATCGACGAGGCCGGCGCCCGGATGCGCATCCGCCGGATGACCGCTCCGCCGGACCTGCGTGAGTTCGACGAGAAGATCGCCGACGCGCGCAGGGAGAAGGAGTCCGCGATCGACGCGCAGGACTTCGAGAAGGCGGCCAACCTGAGGGACCGGGAGAAGCAACTGGTCGCGCAGCGCACCGAACGTGAGAAGCAGTGGCGCTCAGGTGATCTCGACGTCGTCGCCGAGGTCGACGACAACGAGATCGCCGAGGTGCTCGGCAACTGGACCGGAATCCCCGTGTTCAAGCTGACCGAGGAGGAGACGACTCGGCTGCTGCGCATGGAGGACGAGCTGCACAAGCGGATCATCGGTCAGGAGGACGCCGTCAAGGCGGTCTCCAAGGCGATCCGCCGCACCCGTGCCGGGCTGAAGGATCCGCGGCGCCCGTCCGGCTCGTTCATCTTCGCCGGCCCGTCCGGTGTGGGTAAGACCGAGCTGTCCAAGGCGCTGGCGGAGTTCCTGTTCGGTGACCAGGACGCGCTGATCCAGATCGACATGGGCGAGTTCCACGACCGCTTCACCGCCTCGCGGCTGTTCGGCGCGCCTCCCGGCTACGTCGGCTACGAGGAGGGCGGCCAGCTCACCGAGAAGGTGCGGCGCAAGCCGTTCAGCGTCGTCCTGTTCGACGAGATCGAGAAGGCGCACCAGGAGATCTACAACAGCCTGTTGCAGGTCCTCGAAGACGGCAGGCTCACCGACGGCCAGGGTCGCACGGTCGACTTCAAGAACACCGTGCTGATCTTCACGTCCAACCTGGGCACGTCGGACATCTCGAAGGCCGTCGGGCTTGGCTTCACCCAGGGTGGTGGCGACAACAACTACGAGCGGATGAAGCAGAAGGTCAACGACGAGCTGAAGAAGCACTTCCGGCCGGAGTTCCTCAACCGCATCGACGACATCATCGTCTTCCACCAGTTGACCCGCGAGGAGATCATCCGGATGGTCGACCTGATGATCGGCCGGGTGGAGAAGCAGCTCAAGGCCAAGGACATGACCATGGAGCTGACCGACAAGGCCAAGTCCCTTTTGGCCAAGCGCGGTTTCGATCCGGTGCTCGGTGCGCGGCCGTTGCGGCGCACCATCCAGCGCGAGATCGAGGACCAGCTCTCCGAGAAGATCCTCTTCGACGAGGTCGGTCCCGGCCAGCTCGTGACGGTCGACGTCGACAACTGGGACGGCGAGGGCTCCGGCGAGGACGCGGTGTTCACCTTCGTCGGGACCAAGAAGCCGGCCAAGCCGGTCGAACAAGCCGATCTCGCAGGCGCGGGCGCCGCCGGCACGCCGAGCGCGGCCACGACCACCGAGTAATTAACGGTACTGACGCAAAAGCCCCCGAATGAAAAAGATTCGGGGGCTTTTGTTATGCCCGGGCCCGATTGCTGGGCGGTTTGTTTAGGATGTGCGATGTAATCAGGCGGGCGAAGGAATCTGGTGGGAATCCAGAACGGTCGCGCCACTGTGACAGTCAGACCCGACGGCCGCCACCGACCTTCGAACTGGGACGCGAAATCCCGGAAAGGACACGACGTGACGTCTCCCGAGGCTCGTAGGAGCGCAGCACCAGCGCTCGACATCTCGGCCGCCAAGGCGGCGGTCTGGCTGGCCGCGACCGTATTCCTGGCCCTTCTTGTGCTCTACTTCGTCGGCATGGACCAGGGTGCGACATCGGTGTTCGGCAGCAACACCTACGTGCACGAGTTCGTGCACGACGCCCGCCATCTGCTCGGTTTCCCCTGCCACTGATCCATCGGCAGCCATACCAATGGAAAAACGAATAATCGCGCGCGGCCTGCTGGCCGGCGCGATCGCAAGCGTCGCGGCGTTCGTCTTCGCCCGCACATTCGTCGAGCCGGTGATCGCCAAGGCGATCGCCTACGAGGAAGCGCAAGAGGCAGGCCACGAGCACGGGGTCGAACTGTTCACCCGCGGCGTGCAGGCCAACATCGGCATGGGGTTCGGTGTGCTGGCATTCGGCGTCGCGATGGGGGCGCTGTTCGCGGTCGCGTACTGCGTGGCGTACGGGAGGGTGGGAAACCTCTCGCCACGACTGTTGTCGGTGCTGTTGGCGGGCGGAATGTTCCTGTCGCTCTACGTGGTTCCGTTCCTGAAGTACCCCGCCAATCCGCCCGCGGTCAGCCTGGACGAGACGATCCGGCAGCGCACGCTGCTCTATCTGCTGATGGTGGTGCTCTCGGCGGCGCTGCTCGCCGGTGCGGTGTGGCTGGGCCGCAGTCTGCTGGAGCGGTTCGACACGTGGAGCGCATCGCTGATCGCGGCCGCGGCCTATGTGGTGGCGATCTCGGCCGTGATGCTGGCTCTGCCCACCATCGACGAGACGCCGGAGGACTTTCCCGCCGACGTCCTATACGACTTCCGGCTGTATTCGCTTGGCACCCAGTTGGTTCTGTGGGCACTCATCGCGGTGGTGTTCGGGTCTTCGGTGCAACGGCTACTGGGTGAGTCAAAGCGGCAGGAGACGTTCACCGAGGTATGAGTGAGGTCGTCCGGCTGACGCTCGTCTCGCACGCCATGACCGACGCGATGTCGGCCGGACGGTTTCCCACTGACGAGCCGCTCAACTCGGTCGGGTACCGCCAGGTCGACGCCTCCATCGACCTCGGCGTCACCGACAGCGCCTTCTGCGGACCCGAAAAGCGCACCAGGCAGACCGCGGAACTCCTTGGGCTGCAGGCCACCATCGACCATCGGCTGGCCGATCTGGACTGCGGCCGATGGCGCGGCGACGTGCTCGGCGGCGTGCGGCCCGCAGACTTGGCCATCTGGCTGACGGATCCGGGTAGGGCGCCGCACGGCGGCGAGTCAGTCGTCGATCTGGTCGACCGCGTGCGCGACTGGATGGACACGTTGACCACCCGTCGCAGCAGGCTGGTCGCCGTCACACATCCGGCGGTTGTTCGCGCCGCGATCCTGGTGGCCCTCGACGCTCCGCCGAAGTCGTTCTGGCGCATCGACATTGCGCCGGTGAGCCGGACGATCATGCACTTCCGCGGCCACGCGTGGAACCTGCGCTCCGCGAAGTGACTCCCCAACCCGTCAGGCGACGGGCACCAGGTCGAAGGTCTGATGCGCTATCGACAGCAGCCAGCCGGCTGCGGTCTGACTGCGGAACTTCGGCCAGTTCAGCTGGAAGCTGACGACATACGGCTGCCCGGCGCGGTCGACGGCATACCAGCTGAACGTCAGGTCGCCGGGCAGGTTCCCGCCCTTGGCGCCGATATACGGCCACTTCGCGCGGTCCAGATCGATACCGGGGATGGCCGAAAGGATCTTCTTCACCGGCGCGGCCGCGCCGACCGCAGAAGCCTGAAGCGCCGCGTGCACGCGGCAGATGTCGGTCGCCGAGCCATACCACTCGGCGCCGATGTCCGACGCGGGCGTGTGGGTCCGCTCCGGATCCGGGTCGTACGGGCGGGTATCCGTCTGCTCGAACAACTGCGCGCGCCCCGCCTCGGAGGACGAGACGTTCTGCCACTGCTCACGGAGATTCGGCATGCCCCAGCCGACCGAGAACAACTCGTGCGTCGTCGGGAACGGCGTCATGCTGGCCGGGTCGTGGTGCCTCGCGGTGACGAGGGCGCGCTCGACCGCGCCGGGGCCGAGCCGTTGGATCAGCAGGTCGGTGGCCATGTTGTCGCTGGCCGAGATCATCTGCTGTGCGGCGGTCCGCACCGACACCGTGGTGCCGTCCGGTACCTCGTCGAGGCCCGCCGCCCCGACGGCCTTGCCCTCCTTGGTGACCAGGAGTTGATCGTCCCAGCTGACTGCGCCGGATTTCACCGCCTCTGAAACCGCGAGCAGCACATACAGTTTGAAGATCGACGCCAGCGGAAGTGACAGATCCATATTGGTGCCCGCCACCGGGTCGCACTTGCCGTCGTCGACCTTGGACACCTGATACGAGTACTTCGCGCCTGTCTTGGCGATCTCGGCGTCGATGTCCTTCCACGACTTGATCACCGGCGGCACCAGCGACACGTCGAACCTGTCGACGAGGCCCTCGTCGTTGGTGCGCAGCTCGATGGTCTGGGATAGCTGGTAGGAGGTCAGGACGTGAAGGGTGGCGTGCCCGGCGCCGATCTCCAGACCGGTCAGCGTGAACGGACGGTCCCACCAGATCTTGTCCATCGTGACGCCGACGTCGTCCATGATCTTCGGCGCGGCAAGGGTGCGAATTCCGTTGGGGCCGATCGGCCAGTCCGAGTTGAGCATGTCCATGATCTGCTTGGCGCGCAGACCCTGGGGCGTGTTGGTGTCGATGTGAATGCTCTGCGCGGCTCCGGCGGGACCAGCAGGCCCCGCGTCTGCGCAACCGCAAGCCAGGGCGAGCACCAGAGTGACGACGACCGACACGGAGGTCGCCCAGCGGCGCGCCCTGCTCGCGTCAGGCCTTTGCGTCGGTCCCCGCAACGTCCAACACAACCTCGAACTCCAGCAGTGACGCGCCGGTCGCGACGGGATTGGCGCGCTGGCCGGCGTGCGCCTCGACAGCAGGACCCGTCGCCCACGCCTGGAACGCCTCTTCGGACTCCCACTGCGTGACGACGAAATAGCGATCTTCACCCTTGACCGGCCGCAGCAGCTGAAAGCCGAGGAAGCCGGGCTGATTGTCGACCGCGTGTGCACGGTTCGCGAACCGCTTCTCCAGTTCCGGACCGGCGTCCGGCGGGACCTCGATTGCGTTGATCTTCACCACGGGCATGCGGCCAAGGCTACCGCCTGCGCGAAGACCGTCCGACGCACCTAGGGTTCCAGCTATGACTGCGGGCACCAGCAGCAGGAGTCGCATCGACAATTTCTTCGAGCTATCTGCGCGTGGATCGACGCTGACCGCGGAGATACGCGGCGGCGTCGTCACGTTCATCGCGATGGCCTACATCGTCGTGCTGAACCCGATCATCCTTTCGGATGCCCAAGACGTCGACGGCAACAGCCTCGACTTCGCGCAGGTCTCCGCCGCCACCTCGCTCGCCGCAGGGTTCATGACGATCCTGTTCGGGCTGATCGCCCGGCTCCCCTTCGCGTTCGCGGCGGGCCTGGGTATCAACTCGTTCCTCGCGACTACCGTCGTCGGCTCACTCACCTGGCCCGAGGCGATGGGCCTGGTGGTCATCAACGGAATCATCATCGTGGTGCTGGCGGCGACGGGCCTGCGCACGCTGATCTTCGACGCCGTGCCGATGCAGCTCAAGCTCGCGATCACGGCGGGCATCGGGGCGTTCATCCTGTTCATCGGGTTGGTCGACGCGGGGTTCATCGGATCGACCGGGGTGCCGTCGCCACCCGTCGGCCTCGGCGCAGGCGGCACCGGGTCGATCGGCACCGTGCCGACGCTGGTGTTCGTGTTCACGCTGCTGCTCACCTGCGTCCTCGTCGTCCGGCAGGTGCGCGGCGCGATCTTCATCGGACTGGTGACAGGCACTGTGGTCGCGGTCGTCATCGAGGCCATCTGGCATCTCGGGCCCGCGGTCGAACATCAGGGTGGGTGGAGCCTTTCGGTGCCGACGCTGTCCGGCTCGCCGTTCGCCGTACCCGACCTGTCCCTGGTCGGCGCGGTCAGCCTCGACAGCTTCGGCCGCATCGGCGTGCTTGCCGCGGTCATGCTCGTGTTCACGCTGGTCTTCGCGAACTTCTTCGATGCGATGGGCACCTTCACCGGGCTGTCGCGCGAGGTCGATGTGGCCGACGAACGCGGAACCTTCCCACGGCTGCGTTCAGCGCTGATCGTCGAGGGTGCAGGCGCGGTCGTCGGCGGTGCGACGTCCTCGTCGTCGAACACCGTGTTTCTCGAGTCGGCAGCAGGCATCCAGGAAGGCGCACGCACGGGCCTGGCGAACATGGTCACCGGACTGCTGTTCTTCGCGGCGATGTTCGTGACGCCCCTTGCGTCGATCGTGCCGACGGAGGTGGCCGCCGCGGCGCTTGTCGTCGTCGGCGTGATGATGTTCTCGCACCTGCGCGACGTCGACCTCACGGAGTTCTCGGTGGCCGTACCCGTCGTGCTGACCGTCGCGGTCATGCCGCTGTCCTTTTCGATCGCCAACGGCATCGGTATCGGGTTCATCGCATGGGTCGTGGTGCGCTCGGCGGCAGGGAAGTTTCGCGAGATCAGTCCGCTGCTGTGGATCGCGGCCACCGGCTTCCTGGTCTACTTCGCCCGCGACTGGATCGAATCACTGATCGGTATGTGACCGGTGGCCGACGAATTGCTCACTCGCAGAGGCGGTCACGGCAAACCGCTTGTGCTCGTACACGGCCTGATGGGTCGCGGCAGCACATGGACGCGCCAACTGCCGTGGCTGACCGAGCACGGCGAGGTGTACACCTACGACGCGCCGTGGCACCGCGGCCGCAACGTCGCCGACCCGCATCCGATCAGCACCGAGCGGTTCGTCGACCATCTCGGAGAGGCGGTGTCGACGCTGCGCAGGCCCGCCACCCTCATCGGACACTCGATGGGCGGCCTGCACTCCTGGTGCCTCGCGGCGTCGAGACCCGACCTGGTGAGCGGTCTCGTCGTCGAGGACATGGCGCCGGACTTCCGCGGCCGCACGACGGGGCCGTGGGAGCCGTGGCTGCACGCCCTGCCCGTCGAATTCGCCTCGCCTGCACAGGTATACGACGAGTTCGGGCCGGTGGCCGGGCAGTATTTCCTCGAGGCGTTCGACCGCACCGAGACGGGCTGGCGGCTGCACGGACACACCAGTATCTGGATCGACATCGCCGCGCAGTGGGGCACGCGTGACTATTGGGCGCAGTGGCGCGACGCGCGCGTGCCCGCCCTTCTCATCGAGGCGGGCAACTCGGTGACGCCGCCGCGCCAGATGCGGGAAATGGGTGAAACCGGTCACCGGGCAACGTATTTGCACGTGCCCGGTGCCGGTCACCTTGTCCACGACGAGCGGCCGCAGATCTATCGAGACGCTGTCGAGTCGTTTCTAGCGACGCTCGCCGGTGGCGCCTGAAGCGGGCCAGAACGGCTGCTGCTCGAACCGGGTGCGAACCGCGTCCACGTCGTGTGCGACGCGGAAGCCGTCGCGGTCGTCCTCGAACAACCTGCCGACCAGTGGAGTGGACCACCGGAACTGGTCGAACCGGATTCGAAGCGAGTCGGAGCGGTGCGCGGCCCAGCTGAGCGTCGCTGCCACCGCGAAGGGAGCGATCAGGATCAGGAATGTCAGTGCTGTAGTCATGGCAGTAATGCTCCGCTGGTAAAGATCCCGCCAACAGTGGCAGTAGTGACAGCATGCGATAAGATACTGCCATGGCAATTGAAAAGGTATCGGCGCTGGTGCTGGACCGCCTGGCCGTTTTCGAGTTCGGCGTGATCTGCGAGGTATTCGGAATCGACCGCTCCGCCGACGGCGTCCCCAACTTCGACTTCAAGGTATGCGGGCCCGAGCCGGGCAAGCCGATTCGGACGTCGGTGGGCGCCACGCTCACCCCGGACCACGGTCTAGACGGTCTCGTCGGCGCGGACCTGGTCGCGATACCCGCGATCGGCGGCTCCGACTATCTGCCAGAGGCGCTTGCGGCGGTCAAGGCCGCTGCAGACGCGGGCGCGATCATCCTGACCGTGTGCTCGGGTGCCTTCGTTGCAGGCGAGGCGGGGCTGCTGGACGGTCGGCCGTGCACCACCCACTGGATGCACGCCGACGAGCTGGCCCGCCGGTACCCGACCGCCAAGGTGGACCGCAACGTGTTGTTCGTCGACGACGGCAACCTGATCACCAGCGCGGGCACCGCGGCGGGCATCGATGCCTGCCTGCACCTGGTCCGGCGTGAACTCGGCAGCGAGGTCACCAACAAGATCGCGCGGCGGATGGTGGTCCCGCCCCAGCGCGACGGCGGCCAACGCCAGTACATCGACCAGCCGATCCCCGTTCGATGTTCGGAAGGGTTTGCGCCGCAGCTGGATTGGATTCTTGCGAACCTCGACAAGCCTCACACCGTTGCGACATTGGCACGGCGGGCGACCATGTCCGCGCGCACCTTCGCGCGGCGTTTCGTCGACGAGACGGGCACGACGCCGATGCAGTGGGTCACCGACCAGCGCGTGCTGTACGCCAGGCGGCTGCTCGAGGAGAGCGACATGGACATCGACCGGATCGCCGACCGGTCCGGTTTCGGCACCGCGACGCTGCTACGCCACCACTTCCGCAGGATCATCGGCGTGACACCGTCGGACTACCGGCGCAGCTTCGCCTGCAGCGGGGACCCGGAGTGCGCAAAGACCGCGTAGCCGAATCAGTTGGGGGCCAAGGCGTATACCCGCCATCTACCGGGCACGCCCTTGAGGTCGTGCTCACCGCGATCGGTGAACGCTCGGCGCGAGCCGGTGACGATCTCGCGCACAGTCGAGGACACCAGCACCTCGCTCGGACCGGCGAGCGCGGCGATACGGGCCGCGATGTGTACGGCCATGCCCGCGATGTCGTCGCCACGCACTTCCACTTCCCCGGCGTGCACACCTGCCCGCACCTCGATGCCGAGAGGCCGGACGGCGTCGACGATCGCGTCGGCACAGTCGAGCGCGACGCTGGGGCTGGTGAAGGTCGCGACGAACCCGTCGCCTGCGGTGTTGACTTCGCGACCGCGGAACCGCCCGAGCTGGTTTCGGACGACCCTGTCGTGATTGTCGAGCAAGTCGTGCCAGCGGCGGTCACCCAGTTCGGCGGCGCGCCGGGTGGAACCGACGATGTCGGTGAAAATCATTGTGGTGAGCACGCGTTCGGCCTCTGAGCCGCCACGCACGCCGGTGATGAACTCTTCGACCTCGTCCAGCATCGGCGCGGTGTCGCCCACCCAGTGCAGGGCATCCGCGCCCGGAAGCTCGATATAACGGGATCCCACGATGTGTTCGCAAAGATATCGGCCGTGTGCGACGGGGATGAATCGGCAGTCGGTGCGGTGCACGATCAGCGTCGGTGCCGTGACGCGGGGCAGTAGATCGCGAACATCAGACGTGACCATTGCCTCGGTCACCGCGCGGGCCATGCTCGGCGACGCAGCCCGGTTGCCCGCCTGATCCCACCACGTGCGGAACGCGTCGTCACGGGACATCGACGGTGCGACGATCTCGAGGACGTCGAATCCCTGCTCCATCGCGTCCGGCTCGATCGCGACGGTCGTGAACGGATCGGCGCGATTCAGTGCTGCGCCGATCGGATAGTCGGGCGCCCACATCGTTCGGGGTGCGCCGTTCACGATCACCAGGCTGCGCACCCGTTCGGGGTGCTCGGCCGCAAGCACGACGCCGGTCATGGCGTTGACGCCGGAGGTGAACAGCGACGCCTGTTCACAACCGACGGCGTCCATCACCGCCACGGCATCTTCGGCCCAGAAGTGCGGGCCGACCATGTCCAGCGGTGCCCGTGAGGACAACCCCATCCCACGCTGGTCGAAACGGATCACCCGGGCGAAGGAGGCAAGTCTGCGGTGGAAGCGGTACAGCGCCGGTTCGGCGTCGATTGCGTCGAAGGGGATGAGCGCCCCGGGAAAAGCGACGAGATCGACCGGGCCGTCGCCGAAGACCTGGTAGGCGATGTCCATGTCGCCGCACTTGGCGTAGCGAGTCCGCGGAGCCTGCGCCACACGCCAAGGCTACGTGGAAGAATCGGCCTGTGGCGGGCAATTCTGCTGCGGCCTATGCTCGTTCAGCAACCGAACGCGTTCGGGACGACCCGACTGCGCGGTTCACGCTGATGCGCCGGCTCTACGAGGTCCCGCGGGAAGTCGACCGCGGATACCTCCCGTATCGGCGGGCGGCATCGGCGTTCATGAATTGGCAACTGCGCAGGGGACTTCTGAACCCGCCGAGTGACCCGAGGCCCGGCAGCCCGTGGTGGCGGGCGCTGAACGAAGCGTTGTTACGCGACACCGCTGAAGCCCGCGCGTTGGCGTTCGGCTACGCAGGCGAGCCGAGCGGGCTCGCGGTGTCCGCGCACCTCGACTTCATCCACCGCCCCACCGCGCGCAACTGGTACCGCGCGCACAACGCCAGCATCGTCACGGGCTATCTGGACAACGAGTCGCTGGCCGGCGAGGAAGGCCGGGTGGAACGGTTCTTCATCAACGTGATCTTGGTGCGGGTGCTGTTCGCGCACGCGCTGGTGGCCGCACCGAGGCTGGCGCTGGGCCGGCTCGCGCCGGTGGCCCGCCCGGCCGGTGATCCACGCGTCGGCATGACCGGCATCTTCCTGTCGCTGTCGCGGGTGCTGCCCGACCGGTATCCGCTCGGCGACGACGTCGAGACCTATGTGGCGGTCGAGCACGGATTAGGTCACATGCTGGACATCGGAATCATCGCGCCGAGGTTCGGTCGTCTCTACGATTGGTCGTCGGAAATCCTTGCGCTGCCTGCGCTTCGGGGCCTGCTGGACGGCAGCACGCCAACGTACGCCTGGGATACGAAGGACGACGCCGACGTGTGGGACTTCAAGCCGTCGAGGCTCGCTCGGCTTGCGCGGCGGATCGCACCCGCGCACTAGTCACCTTCGCCCGCAAGCGCGAAACGACCGTCGGCCGTCTGCTCGACAAGGCCGTCGACGAGCAGCGAGTCCAGCGCGCGGTCACGCTGAGCCGTGTCGGCCAACCAGACGACGTCGAGTTCGGCGCGGGTGACCGGAGAGTCGTTGCCGCGCAGAACATCCAACAGGCGGCCGCGCACCTGCCGGTCGGTGCCCGCATAACGCTGAGCCCGGCGACCGGGCGTCGTTGCGGCCGGATAGCCGGCCGACCGCCATGCGCACACACTCAACGGACAGATGCCGCAGTGCGGCCACCGTGCGGTGCACACCGTGGCACCCAGTTCCATCAGCGCCACCGAAAAGCTCGGCGCGTCATCGTCGTTCGGCAGGAGCGCTGCGACGTCGTCGAGATCACGCGGCGACGACGAAGCCGCCGCGTCGGCCCTGCCGTGTACGGCTCTTGCCACCGCACGGCGCACGTTCGTGTCGACGACCGGCACCCGCTGTCGATAGGCGAAGCACGCGACCGCGCGCGCGGTGTATGCGCCGATTCCCGGCAGCGACAACAGGGTGTCCACGTCCGACGGCACGACGTCGCCGTGCTCGCCCGCGATGGCGACCGCGCATTCGTGCAGCCGCTTCGCCCGCCGCGGATAGCCGAGCTTGCCCCATGCGCGCAACACATCGGCCGCGCTCGCCGCCGCGGTGGCCGACGGCGTTGGCCAGCGCGCCACCCAGGCCAACCAAATCGGCTCGACCCGGGCGACCGGTGTCTGCTGAAGCATGAACTCGCTGACCAACACCTGCCACGGCGTGACACCGGGCCTGCGCCACGGCAGGTCGCGCTGCTCGCTCTCATACCACCGCAGAAGCTCGGTCGCGTCGATCACGAAATCCCGCTCCTGCACAATGACTGCCATGCCCAACTCAACTCCTGTGACCGCATGGAAGGCACTCAAGGAGGGTAACGAGCGCTTCGTCGCAGGAAAGCCCGAACATCCCAGCCAGAGCATCGAGTATCGGGCGGCGCTCGCCGAGGGGCAGAGGCCGACGGCGGTGCTGTTCGGGTGCGCCGACAGCCGGGTGGCCGCCGAGATCATCTTCGACCAGGGACTCGGCGACATGTTCGTGGTCCGCACCGCGGGTCACGTCATCGACTCCGCTGTGCTCGGTTCGATCGAGTACGCCGTCACCGTCCTGAACGTCCCGCTGGTCGTCGTTCTCGGCCACGACAGTTGCGGTGCGGTACAGGCCACGCTGTCGGCCCTCGACGAGGGCGCCGTCCCCGGTGGTTACGTGCGTGACGTGGTGGAACGGGTCACGCCGTCGATTCTGTTGGGCAGGCGTGACGGGTTGACAAGGGTCGACGAATTCGAGGCAAGGCACGTCAGCGAGACGGCCGCACAGCTGCGGGCACGGTCGACGGCGATCGCCGAACGCCTGAATGAGGGCACGCTGGCGATCGCCGGTGTCACCTACCATCTGGCCGACGGCAGGGCATGCCTCCGCAATCATCTGGGAGACATCGGCGAAGGCTGACCCGCCGACACGCCGGGCCACCTCGGACGATTGTGCGTGACCTGGCCTTACCGTGAGTCTGTGCTGGATCTAGAGCCGCATGGCCCACTACCCACCCAGATCTACTGGCGCCGCAGGGCCCTCGCGATGGGCATCGCGGTCCTTGTCGTGGGGGTCATCGCCGCCGTGGTGGTCATGGTCGTCATGAACACCGGCAGCGAGACGAAGAACGCCGACAAACCGGCGCCGGCGCCCGCCTCCGCACCGAAACTGCTCCCGGGGGAGAACCCCGAGGTCAAGACGCCGGTAGTGCCGCCTGCCGTGAGCGCACCGGCCCCGACGCCGACCCCGACCGCCGCCGTCGCGCCGCCGCCGGTGCTGGAGGAAGGCGACGACTGCCCGGACTCCACGCTTGCCGTGAAGGGCATCACCAGCCAGCCCGAATACGTGGTCGGCGATCAGCCGAAATTCACCATGGTCGTCACCAACATCGGCCTTGTGGCCTGCAAGCGTGACGTCGGCGCCGCGGTGCTCGCCGCGTACGTCTACGGCCTGGACAACACCAGGCTGTGGTCGAACCTCGACTGCGCGCCGTCCAACGAGACCCTGGTCAAGACGTTCAACCCCGGCGAGCAGGTGACCACCGAGGTGACCTGGACCGGCATGGGCTCGGCGCCGGGCTGTCCGCTGCCCCGCCAGCCGATCGGGCCCGGCACGTACAACCTGATCGTCCAGCTGGGCAATCTGCGGTCCGCGACGATGCCGTTCATCCTGGCCCAACCCGCGCCACAGGCGGAGGCCCCAGCACCGGCGGAAGGCGCTCCTGCGCCCGAGCAGGCGCCCGCGCCCGCAGGCTAAGCCAGCCGGTCGGCGATCGTCGACTCCGCCAGCTGCGACAAGCCCTCGCGGATGTGGCGCGCCCACATCGACCCGATGCCCTCGACGGATTGCAGATCGTTGGCGCTGGCGGCCAGCAGCCCCTGCAGTGACCCGAACGACCGCACCAGCAGGTCGACGTGGGCGAACTGCAGACGCGGAATGCCGGCCATCGCGCGGTACCCGCGTGAGCTCATCGCCGAGTCCTGAGCTTCGGCCGTCGACGGGTAGCCGAAAACCCTTGCCAGCGTTGTGAAGTCGAGAAGCTCGGTGTCCGAAAGCCCGTCGAGCTCTTCGAGTGTCGCGGTCACCTGCGACGGGGTCGGCGGGTCCGGATTGGCGTGGTAGTCGCGCACGATCAGCTCACGTGCGTTGTCGTTGTCGCCGACCAGCTCCTCCAGCTGAAGCTTGAGCTGGCGTCCGTCGGTCCCGAGTTCGACGACGTCGGAGTCGATTTCGAGGCTGATCCGGCGGACCATCTCCAGCCGGTGCACCACCGTCATCACGTCGCGCAGCGTGACGAAGTCCTCGATCTCGGCCGTCGACAGCTGCCTGCTCACCTCGTCCAACCGGGACTTGTACCGCTCCAGGGTGTCGATGGTTTGGTTGGCGCGCGACAGGATGGTCGCCGAGTCGGGCACCACGTGCCGCTCGCCCGCCACGTAGACCGTCACGATGCTCATCGAATGGCTCACCGAAATAACGGGATATCCGGTCTGGATAGCCGTGCGTTCCGCGGACCTGTGCCGGGTGCCTGACTCGTCGGTCGGGATGGACGGGTCGGGCACCAGCTGAACGTTGGCCCGCAGGATCCGGCTGCCGTCGCTGGAGAGCACAACGGCGCCGTCCATCTTCGAGAGCTCCCGCAGCCGGGTCGGCGCGTAGCGGACGTCCAGGGAGAAGCCGCCGTCACAGATCGCCTCGACGCTGTCGTCGTAACCGAGCAGGATCAGCGCGCCGGTGCGGCCACGCAGGATGCGCTCGAGGCCGTCGCGCAGGGCAGTCCCAGGGGCGAGCCTGCCGATTGTTTCGCGCAGGGTGGGGCGGGCCAGCTGCACCACGTTCCGGCGGCTGGACTTCACGGCCATGGCCCCTCCTCGGGGCGGCCGCCCTTCACCGCGATCTCCGTCAGCACCTTCATGGCAGCGGTGATGTTGTCGGCCGCTATCGCCCGTAAGCCTATCGGCACCGCTTTCAGGCCGGGCGGAACTATCGCACACGTGAATCCGAGGCGGGCGGCCTCCGCGAGGCGCCGCTCCATGCCGCTGACCCGGCGCAGGTCCCCCGCCAGACCGACTTCGCCGATCGCGACGGCCGTCGTCGGCAGCGGGAGGTCGACGTAGGCCGACGCGATCGCCAACGCCACGGCGAGGTCCGATGACGGGTCGGTCAGCCGCATCCCGCCGACCGTCGACAGGTAGATGTCACACTGCGCGACCTTCAGATGGGCCCGCTTCTCCAGCACCGCCGCGATCATCGCCGCGCGCGCCGAGTCGATCCCGCTGACCGCGCGGCGCGGCGACGACGTGGTCGGAGCCGCGATCAGGGCCTGCACCTCGCCGATGAGCGGACGCTTACCGTCGAGCGACACCGTGACCGCGGTACCCGAGACGGGTGCGGGGCGCTGGTCGAGGAACAGGCCGGACGGATCGGCCACACACTCGATTCCGCTGTCGTGCAACATGAAACAGCCGACCTCGTCGGCGGCGCCGAACCGGTTCTTGACACCGCGCACCATGCGAAGCGCCGATGTCTTGTCGCCCTCGAAGTGCAGCACGACGTCGACGAGATGCTCCAACGATCGCGGCCCCGCGATCGCACCGTCCTTGGTCACGTGGCCGACGAGGATGATCGCGATACCGGTGGTTTTGGCCGTCGTGGTCAGCGCCGTCGTCACCGCCCGCACCTGGGTGACCCCGCCGGTCACGCCGTCGGCCTCGGTCGTCGACATGGTCTGCACAGAATCGACGATCACCAAGCTCGGCTTGACCTCGTCGATATGGCCGAGCGCGGTCTGCAGATCGGACTCTGCGGCGAGAAAGACCTCGTCGTGCTTGCAGCCGGTGCGCTCGGCTCGCATCCGGATCTGGCCCGCGGACTCCTCGCCCGACAGGTACAGCGCGCGCCGTCCCGCCTCGGCCCAGCGGTGGGCCACCTCGAGCAGCAGAGTCGACTTGCCGACGCCCGGGTCACCCGCCAGGAGCGTCACAGAACCGGGCACGACGCCGCCGCCGAGCACGCGGTCGAGTTCGCTGACGCCGGTGTGATGGTGCCTGGTGGCGCCGGGATCGATGGAGCTGATGGGCACGGCAGGCGTCGTCGGAGCCACCACTCGCCTTGTCGCCGAGCCGTTGACGGCGGCGAGCACAGCTATTTCGTCGACCGTTCCCCATGTTCCGCAATCGGGGCAGCGTCCGACCCATTTCGCGGTGACGTGGTGGCACTCCGAACAGCGGTACTGCGAACGCGCCTTGGCCACGATGTGACGGTATCCGCCACGGCCGACAGATCCTTAGTGATGACCGCCCGTGTCGCCGCCCTCTTCGTTTGACGCGTCGCCTGCCGAGTCGCGGCGCGGCGCCTCGCCGGCCGAGATCGGAACCGCGACGGTGGTCTGGCCCGCCTTCTCGAACGTGAAGGTGAAGTTGTAGGTCAGGCCGTTGGTGATGGGCTTGTTGATGTCGACCATGGCCTTGGCCGCGTCGGCGGTCTCGGCCTGCTCGAGCGCGGCGACCTGGCCGTCGGGCTCACCGACGATAAGGACGTCCTGGGCGGGCAGGGACGTGTCGCCGGACAGCGTCACGGTGCCGGAGTCGGACGTGATCGAGGTCAGCTTGTCGGCGCTGTCCGGCGATTCGTTCGACGCCACGAACAGCAGCTCCACCTCACTGCCCGGCTGCACGTAGTCCGACTTCAGCGCAGCACGCAGGTGGACGTTGCGGAGCGTGATGTCGCCGACGGTGGCAGCGGTGCCGTTGACCGCCGCCTGCTGAGTGGCGGTCTGGGCGACCTGCCCGGCGCTGCAGCCGGAGAGGGTGGCGGCGACGGCCAGCCCACACGCCCCGAGGGCCACGGTGACGGCAGAACTGCGGGATTTGAAGCGATTCACTCCAATAGCCTCCTGCTCGGCAGGCGCGGCGCCGGTGATGGCGGTCGCCGGTGACTCAGACCTGTTCGACTATGCACTGTAGTAGGTGGTGGTTGGCGGCGGTAGCGGAGGTGGCGAGGTCGTCGAAACGGGTTTGCCGCGAACCATCCACAGGCACGTGAGAGGGGTCGTGAAAAGGTCGCTGAGCACCCCATGCCATGCACGTATTCGTCACCGTGTCAACCCCTGCTCTTCACCTGCGGTGCCCCTGACCTGCACCGTTGTGCGGCACGTGTCTGGGCTCCGTGTTAGTATGGAGTATCGAAAGGGGCTCGAAACAGATGATTTTCAAGGTCGGAGACACCGTTGTCTATCCACACCACGGTGCTGCGTTGATTGAGGCGATCGAAACCCGGACCATCAAAGGCGAGCAGAAGGAATATCTCGTCTTGAAGGTCGCCCAGGGAGACCTCACAGTGCGAGTCCCAGCCGACAATGCCGAGTATGTCGGTGTGCGAGACGTGGTCGGGCAGGAGGGCCTCGACAAGGTCTTCCAGGTCCTTCGCGCCCCCCACACCGAGGAGCCGACCAACTGGTCACGCCGCTACAAGGCCAACCTCGAGAAGCTGGCCTCCGGCGACGTGAACAAGGTTGCCGAGGTCGTTCGCGACCTGTGGCGCCGCGACCAGGAGCGCGGCCTGTCCGCGGGCGAGAAGCGGATGCTGGCCAAGGCCCGGCAGATCCTCGTCGGCGAACTGGCGCTCGCGGAGAACACCGACGACGCCAAGGCCGAGATCATTCTCGACGAGGTTCTCGCCGCCGCGTCCTGACGCATGAGCACGGTTGCCGTTGTCCCGGCCGCAGGGTCAGGGGAGCGGTTGGCGGCGGGCGCGCCGAAGGCATTCGTCAATCTTTGCGGTCGTCCCATGCTGGAACACGCTCTCGACGGCTTGCGTAACTCCGGGGTCGTCGACGCCGTGGTGGTCGCCGTGCCGCCGAACCGCACCGATGAGGCCAAGCTCGTCTTCGGCGGGGACGCGGTCATCGTGGCCGGCGGATCGGATCGCGCGGAGTCCGTCATGCTCGCCCTCGCGGCGGTGGGTGACGCGGAGTTCGTCCTCGTCCATGACGCGGCGAGGGCGCTGACCCCGCCCTCCCTGATCGTGCGGGTGGTGCGGGCGCTCGAGTCCGGTCACCCAGCAGTGGTCCCGGGACTGCCGGTCACCGACACCATCAAGGCCGTCGACGCCAACGGCGTCGTGCTCGGCACGCCCGAGCGGTCGGGGCTGCGCGCCGTTCAGACCCCTCAGGGATTCCAGACCGAGGTGCTGCGACGCGCCTACGAGCGGGCGGCCGCAGGCGCGTTCACCGACGACGCCTCGGTGGTCGAGATGACCGGCACACCCATTCAAGTGGTCGAGGGAGACCCGTTGGCATTCAAGATCACCACGCCGACGGATCTGCTGCTGGCCCAGGCCCTGCTGGGGCAGGCCACATGAGCATGCCGAGGGTCGGCGTCGGCACCGATGTCCACCCCATCGAGATCGGCAGGCCGTGCTGGCTGCTGGGGCTGCTGTTCGACGGCGCCGACGGCTGTGCGGGGCACTCGGACGGCGACGTGGCGGCTCACGCGCTGTGCGACGCGCTGCTGAGCGCATCGGGGCTCGGCGACATCGGCGAGGTGTTCGGCACTGACGACCCACGCTGGGCGGGCGTCAGCGGCGCGGACATGCTGCGCCATGTGCACGGCCTTGTGCGCGCCGAGGGCTACCGGGTGGGCAACGCGGCCGTCCAGGTGATCGGCAACCGGCCCAAGGTGGGACCGCGGCGGGCCGAGGCACAGCAGGTGCTCTCGGAGTTGTTGGACGCCCCGGTCTCGGTGTCGGCGACGACCACCGACGGCCTCGGGCTGACCGGTCGCGGCGAGGGATTGGCCGCCATCGCGACCGCTTTGGTGGTCGACGCCGATTAGGCCGGTAAGCTGGCCCGTCGTGACCGACCTGCGACTACACGACACGATGACGGGTGCCGTCCGTGACTTCGTGCCTGTGCGCGCCGGCCACGTGTCGATCTACCTGTGCGGCGCCACCGTCCAGGGCCTGCCGCACATCGGTCACGTCCGCAGCGGGGTGGCGTTCGACGTGCTGCGGCGCTGGCTGATGGCGAAGGGTCTGGACGTCACATTCATCCGCAACGTCACCGACATCGACGACAAGATCCTCAACAAGGCCGCCGACGCGGGCAGGCCGTGGTGGGAGTGGGCGGCCACCTACGAGCGGGCGTTCTCCGCGGCCTACGACGCGCTCGGGGTGCTTCCGCCGTCGGCAGAGCCCCGCGCAACCGGCCACATCACCGAGATCATCGAGCTGATCGACCGCATGATCGCCGACGGGCACGCCTACACCGGTGGCGGCGACGTCTACTTCGACGTGCTGAGCCTGCGCGACTACGGAAAGCTGTCCGGCCACCGGATCGACGACGTGCACCAGGGCGAGGGCGTCGCGACCGGCAAGCGCGACGAGCGCGACTTCACTCTGTGGAAGGGCGAGAAGCCGGGCGAGCCGTCCTGGCCGACGCCGTGGGGCCGGGGCAGGCCCGGCTGGCACACAGAATGCGTCGCGATGTGCGAGGCCTATCTCGGCGCCGAGTTCGACATCCACGCGGGCGGCATGGATTTGATCTTCCCGCACCACGAGAACGAGATCGCGCAGGCTGAAGCCGTCGGTGATCCCTTCGCGCGGTTCTGGCTGCACAACGGCTGGGTGACCATGGGCGGCGAGAAGATGAGCAAGTCGCTTGGCAACGTTCTCGCCATACCTGCTGTGCTGCAACGGGTTCGGCCCGCTGAGCTTCGCTACTACCTCGGCAGCGCGCATTACCGTTCGATGCTGGAATTCTCCGAGACCGCGCTGCACGACGCGGCGAGGGCGTATACCGGGATCGAGGATTTTCTGCATCGGGTGCGCAACCGGGTCGGCGTCGTCGAACCCGGTGAGTGGACGACCGCCTTCGCAGCCGCGCTCGACGACGACCTCTCGGTGCCGATCGCGCTCGCCGAGGTGCACGCAGCGCGCGCGGAGGGTAACCGGGCGCTGGAGGCGGGCGACCACGAGACGGCGATGGCCCGCGCGTCCTCCATCCGGGCGATGACGGGCATCCTCGGCTGCGACCCGCTCGACGAACGGTGGGAGACCCGCGACGAGACCTCCGCGGCGCTGGCCGCTGTCGATGTGTTGGTGCACGCGGAAATTCAGCGTCGGCAGGAGGCACGCGAGCGCAGGGACTGGGCCGAGGCCGACGAGATCCGCGACCGGCTGAAGAAGGCGGGCGTCGAGGTCACCGACACCGCCGACGGACCGCAGTGGACGCTGATGGACGGGTACTCAACGTAATGGCTGGAAACTCACAACGTCGGGGCGCGATCCGCAAGGCAGGCACCAAGAAGGGCCCGAAGGTCGGTTCGGGCGGCGTACGTCGCCGTGGGCTGGAAGGCCGTGGCGCAACGCCGCCCGCGCACATGCGGCCCCACCACCCCGCCGCCAAAGCCGCCAAACGAGCCGCCAAGGGTCAACAGCAGCGCAGGCAGCCGCGACGCACCGACGACGTCGAGGTGGTCCTCGGGCGCAACCCCGTGCTGGAGTGCCTGCGCGCTGGCGTTCCGGCGACCGCGCTCTACGTGGCGTTGGGCACCGAGGCCGACGAGCGTCTGACCGAATCGGTAAGGCGCGCAGCCGATGCCGGGATCTCCATCCTCGAGGTGTCGCGCGCCGATCTGGATCGCATCAGCGCGAACGGGCTGCACCAGGGGATCGGCCTGCAGGTCCCGCCCTACGAATACGCGCACCCGGACGACCTGCTCGCCACCGCGACCAAGGACAGCGTGCCAGCTCTGCTTGTCGCGCTCGACAACATCTCCGATCCGCGCAACCTCGGCGCGATCGTGCGTTCGGTGTCGGGGTTCGGCGGGCACGGCGTGTTGATCCCGCAGCGGCGGTCGGCGTCGGTCACCGCGGTCGCGTGGCGCACCAGCGCCGGTGCCGCCGCAAGGCTGCCGGTGGCGAGGGCGACGAATCTCAATCGGACACTGAAGAGTTGGCACGATGCCGGCCTGCAGGTGATCGGGCTCGACGCCGACAGCGACACGACGCTCGACGAGCTGGACGGCACGGAGCCGATGGTCCTCGTCGTCGGCTCGGAGGGCAAGGGCCTGTCGCGGCTGGTGCGGGAGAACTGCGATTCCGTGGTGTCCATCCCGATGGCGGGGCCGACGGAGTCGCTCAATGCGTCGGTGGCCGCGGGTGTGGTGCTGGCCGAAATCGCCCGCCAGCGACGGGATTAGAGCACCTTCGTCAGCGTTGTCAGCTTCGGTTCCACGCCTGCCCCACGTTTGGCCCGCCTCATCCGCTTGGCGACGTAGGGTGCTGCGAACGCTGTAGCCCAGCGAAGGTTGGCGCGGAAGTCGCGCACCGGCGGTGCCGACTGCAACAGCGCAGGCGACCGGGTGGTGAGCTCATGGGAAACAGCCAGCGTGTCAAGAACTTTCGCGGCGAAACGCTCATGGCCCAGCGGCGAGAGGTGGATGCGATCACCGTCCCAGAGCCGTGCGTCACGGAACTCGGTATACCGCCAGAAGTCGACCAGGTGCAGGCCGAGGTCGTCGGCGATGCCGCGCAGCAGTTCGTTGTACACCGCGGCCCTGCCACGCAACCGCCGGAAAAGTGGAACCGTACCGAGGTCAGCGGCGGTGAAGGCCAACACGACAGCGCCGGTCTGCTGCAGCGTCTTGAGCCCTTCGGCGTATCTGGCCATCATGGCGTCCACGTCGTTGCGCAGCAGGAGCAGGTTGTTCATGCCCGCATAGATGGTGACGAGGTCCGGCTCGAGCATGGCGGCGGTCTGCACCTGCCCGTCGAGGATCTCGTCCATGCGCCTGCCGCGCACCGCGAGGTTGGCATAGCGCAGTTCGGGGTTGAGCTGTGCCAGCGCCACCGCGACACGATCCGCCCAGCCGCGCAGGCCGTTGGGGCTCGGGGCATGGGGGTCGCCGACACCTTCGGTGAACGAGTCGCCGAGCGCTACGTAGCGAGTGAAGACGCTCACGGGTCACATTTTGATTGGGCGGGATCGCCATTCGCCAATCGCATCGCGGTCGATCAACGACTAGACGTCAACCGTCCCACTGTTGTTCGCGGCGCTGTAACCATTCCGTCGGGCAGTGGTCTGTCGCGCCACCCGTTCACACCGTTCCAGTTTGAAGAATCCGCGTGAGCAGCGTAAACGTCTGCCGACGCACTCTCCTCCGAACTAAACTTCCGGGGTGTTCTCGGAGACGCGGTATGCGCTGAACGGGGACTTGCGTGTCGCCTACCGCGCATCGCCCGAGGGGGCGCGTGACATCGTGTTCGTCTCGAACTGGTTCACCACCTGTGAGCTTTTTCCGGAGTTACCGTCCGTTCAAGGGTGGGTCGAGGCGATGACATCGCTCGGGCGGCTCATCTTGTTCGACCAGCCGGGCACCGGAGCGTCCGATCCCGTCTCACCAGGCGCGCTGCCGACGTTAGAGCAATGGGCCGACAGCATCAACGCGGTGCTCGACGATCTCGGAAGTAGTGAAGCGGTCGTGATCCCCAACACGGGCGCGTTCCCGACAGCGGCGCTGTTCGCAGCAACACATCCGTCCCGCACCACCGCACTGGTGGTGCTCGAGGGCTATGCCCATACCGTTCGCACCGACGGGCTCGATGGCGACAAAATGCTTGCTGACGTGTTCGCCATGTGGGGCACGGGAGAGATACAGCATGTCGAAAATCCGGACATGCCGTGGAACGACGAGATCCGATCAGCGTGGGCTCGAATGGAACGCTTGGCGGCGAGCCCCGCGACCGGTGCTCTCATGATGCCGCTTACTGCGGAAGTGGACGTGCGGGCGGTCCTTCCCACGATCCGCGTACCAACCCTCGTCGTCCACCACACCGACGACTCCTTTATCACGAGCGAGTGGGGCAAGTACGTCGCCGACCACATACCCGGCGCGAAATATGTTGAGCTGCCGGGGCGCAACATCTACCATTTCGTCGAGCCCGACTGGCGCTCGTCCTTTCAGGAGATCGCCGAGTTCCTCACCGGCCAACAGCCCGACGTGGCCGATGATCGGGTTCTCGCCACTGTGTTGTTCACCGACATCGTGGGCTCCACGCGTCGCGCCGTGGAGATGGGCGACCGGGACTGGCGCGCGCTGCTCGATGCGCACGACGCCGTCGTACGATCTCAACTGACTCGGTTTCGCGGTCGCGAAGTGAACACCTCGGGCGATGGCTTCCTGGCGATGTTCGACGGCCCGCAGCGAGCAATCCGCTGCGCGATGGCGATTCGTGACGCGGTACAGGCGCTGGGCATCGAGGTGCGGGCCGGGTTGCACACCGGCGAGTGCGAAATCCGCGGCGATGACATCGGCGGGATCGCCGTGCATATCGGTGCGCGCGTGAGTGCGCTGGCGGGCTCTAATGAGGTGCTGGTGTCCAGCACGCTGCGCGACCTTGGTGATCGGGTCAGGGCTGGAATTCGAGGAGCGCGGCGCTCACCAGCTCAAAGGTGTGCCCGGCGAGTGGCGCCTCTTCGCGGTCGCGTCTGCGTAGCGGGTCGGGTTCAAAACGGTGGGGGTTTGTTGTGTTCGGCGACGAGGTCGTCGTTGAGTTTGCGTTCGGCGGCAATGGCTTTGGCGGTGGTGTGGGTGCGGGTGTAGCGGCGCCTGGGCATCATCGCGCCACGCTCGCTCGCCGATTCGACGATGGGTGGTTCGCTGGCCCACAGGGTGGCGGTGGGTTCGCACAGTTGCGGGAACAGGTGCGTACTGCCCGGATACGTGGTGTAGGTGTGGCCGGTGGGTGAAGTCCACTCGATGGTGCCGTCGGGCAGTTGGCGGTCGCGCCACCCGTTCACACCGGTCCAGAAGGTTTTCAATAAATGGTGAAAACGGCACAGACACTTGAGGTTTGACGGATGTGTCGGACCGACCGGGTAGGGCACGGTGTGGTCGATGTCGCAGAACTGGGCGGGTTTGTCGCAGCCCGGGAAGCGGCACGTCAGGTCCCGGCAGCGCACGAACTCGCCTGTTTGGCGTGTCGGGGTGTAGCGCGGCTCCGGAAGCGTGTCGGCGCCGGGGTGGCGCACCTCGCGGAGGCGGGCCCGCTCCAGAATCCCGCCCAGCAGGGCGGTGGGCAGTATCCCGGCACCGAACACATAGGCCGGCGGCGCGGCGCAGGTGATGGGCTCGGCGACGGCGGTCTGCGCGTCGGCGTCATCGGAGTCGTGCGCGCATTCCTGGCCGCCACCAGTATCAGCAGGGTCGTCGAGCAAGTCGGCCGGGTCAGCAGGATTCTCGGCAGGGTCGGCGTGGTCGGCGGTGTCCGTGTCGGCGGCGGCGTCGACGGATTTCTGGTCGGCCACCACGTACACCACCGCGTTTTTGGTGGGTCTGTCGTGGGCGGGGCCGGGGCAGTCGGCTTGTCCGCAGCCGCACACCATCGCGGTGTGGGTGACCGCGGCGAACAGGGCGGCGGCGCGGCGTTGGTTGATGCTGCGTGGGTCGGCGTCACAGACGCTGCTCGCCATCTCCTCCACACTGGCCTCGATCAGCGCGGCGTCGGGGGAATTGAGCCGGGCCCACATGCTGGTGGTGCCCGCGACATCGGTGGGTGAGCCGAACTCCACGGTGGGTCCCGATTGCGATTCCCGCGAGCGGCGCAGCGCGCCGGGATCGTGCTCCTCAACCAACGCATCGATGGCGGCCTCGGTTTTGGCGATCGACAACGCGCCCCAGCCGGTGATCCGCTCGGCCAGCGCGGCGTCCACGGCGGCCATCGCCGCCTCGTCGGTGATCAGGTAGGTGCGCCACACGATGGCCCGCACCAGCAGATCCGACACCAGGCCGGCCTCAAACAACGCCGCCACCTGCGGTAGCCGGTCGCGCAGCGCGACTCCGCGGTGGGTTTGGTGTAGCGCCATGCCCTGGCTGACGTTGACCGCGGCGGCCATCTCGGCGGCGACGGCGGCTTGCGGGTCGACCCACCACAGCTCACGGTCGGCGGCGGGCAGGCCGGTGCGGCGGGCGAACATCTCGGCCAGCACCGCCAACTTGCGGGCACACGCCGCGTTCTCCGCCCGCGCCCAGCCGCCGGCGGCCTGCACCAGGGCGGCGTCACTCAACGACGCCAGGTCGGGCACCTCCGGCAACACACCATCGAACATACATTCGAACCTAGCCGCGATCTCCGACCGGAACCGACCGAAACCACCAGGTCAAAGCCCGCCTGTGGACGAACTCCCAACTGTGGATAACCGACGACTGCCGGCCTCTCCGCCGCGCGGTCTGGAATCCTAAACGCCGAACAACCGCATGCCGGCCCACAGCCCGAGCACAGCGACGACGAGCGTGACCGGTGTCGTAATCAGCCCGACCCTGCTGAACTCGCGAAAGCTTGCGGGGATGTCGCGGCGGACGACGCTGCGCCACAGCAGATTCGCCAGCGATCCCACGTAGGTCAAATTGGGTCCGATGTTGACGCCGAGCAACATCGCCAGCACCGCCGCCGGTCCGGACGCGGTCACCAGCGGCAGCAGCACGAGTACCGCTGGCAGATTGTTGACGACGTTGGACAGCACAGCGGCGACGGCCGCGATGCCGAGCAGTGCAAGGAACGTGTTGCCGCTCGGCAGCACGCCGCGCATCGCCGATTCGAGGCCGTGCAGCATGAGCCCTTTGACCACCACGCCAAGGCACAGCACGAACACCAGGAACGGCACGTCGGCCGCCGCGGCGATGCGGGCCAGCGACGTCTCTCGCCGGGAGAGCGCACGCACACCGAGCACGACGGCGCCCGCCAGCGCGGCCCACGCAGGCGAGAAACCGAGCAGCGACGCGACGGCGAACCCGACCAACGTCAGCGTCAGTACAACCAGCACGAACACCGGAGCCCGCACCGGCTCGGTGGACGACTGGGGGTGAGGCTTCACAGCGAGATCGCGCGCGAAAAGCCAACGCAGCAAGATGAACTCGACGGTGACGGCGGCCAACCACGACGGCGCCATCACCGCGGTGAAGTGAAGAAACGACAGGCCCGCGGCGGAGAACGCCAGCAGGTTCGTCAGGTTTGACACCGGCAGGAGCAGCGAAGCGGTGTTGGCCAGATGCGCGGTGGCGTATGCGTGCGGCCGTGCCGGAACCCACAGCGCGCGCGTCGTAGCGAGCACCACGGGGGTCAACAGGACGACGGTCGCATCCAGACTCAGGACGGCCGTCGTCACGGCGCCGATGACGAACACCTTCGCCAGCAGCCGCCGGGTATCCCCGCCCGCGGACCTCGCCATGGCCGCGCCCGCCGCACGGAACAGGCCCTCGTCGTCGCACAACTGCGCCAGCACGAGCACGGCGGCGAGAAACCCGACCACAGGCAGCAGCTGCTGGACTTCGTTGGCGGCATCCCGCAGCGGGACCACGTCGGAGGCGATCAGGAACGCGGCGGCGGGCACCGCGGCGACCGCCTCGGGCCACCCCCGCGGCTTGACCATCGCGAACGCCAGCACAACGACCAGCGCGACCAGCGCGAGCGTCAGCTCCACGGGTCAGCGGGCTGCCACAGCGTCGGTAGGTGCAGTGGAATGCCGTCGTCGTCGGCGAGCGCGGCCAGCACCCGCATCGAGACGTCGAGGTCGTCGCCGGCGTAGGGGAGGGCGCGCAGGGGCTTGGTCAGGGGCCGGAAGAAGTCGTCCCAGTGGATCAGCACGACGCGGCGCGCACCGACGGACCGTACCGTCTCGGTCCAGTAGTCGACGAGGTAGCGCTCCGGCTGTACACCCAGCTGCCCGATGCCGAGGTACACCACCTCGGCGCGGTATCCGGCAAGGGCGCCGGGCACGAAGCCCGCGCTGCCGATGACGAGCAGCCGACGATCCGACGGCCGGTGGTGTACGTGCGTCGACCATGCCTCGCCGCACTTGTAGGCCGATGTCCTGACCGGCGGCGTGACGGGCGCGGTGATCACACCCGGAAACCGGTCCGGCGGACAGTGTTCCGCCTCCACCAGCGTGACGTCGTAGGCGCCGAGGGTGACGGGTTCACCCGGGATTGCGACGACGACGCGGTCTCCGGTCAGCCCGCCGCCGATGCCGATCTGTGCCGCCGACTCGCCTCCGACGATTCGTGCGCCGGTGCGCTGCGCGACCACGGCCGAATCCATCGCGTGGTCGAAATGGGTGTGGACCGGCAGCACGGCCTCCAGCCGGTCAACCCCCAACCGTTGGAGGCTGCCGTCGATGCGCGCCGCCGAAGGGGCGATCTGACCAAGGCCGACGGTGGCAAGCCCCGGCCGGGAGAAGAAGCCGTCGGTCATCAACGCCGACGAGCCGTCGTCGATCAACAGTGTGGTGACACCGGCCCACGTCACGGTCAGCGGCGCCTCGGCAGCGGCGGCGGGAACGTCGAAAAACCTTGTGTAGTTCGCTAAATCGGGTCGGCCTGGCTTCAGCCGCATCAGACGAACGCCGTCAGCTGTATGCCTTCGCTCACCAGGCGGTCCCGCACCGCGGAGGCGATCTGCACGGCTCCCGGCGAATCGCCGTGTACACAGACGGATTCGACGGTGATGGAGATTGTCGATCCATCGACGGCAACGACGCGTCCCGACTGCACCATCGACGCCACCCGGTCGGCGATCTCGGCGGGGTCGTGCAGCACGGCGTTGCGTTCCCGCCGGGACACGAGCTGTCCGTCGGGCCGGTAGGACCGGTCGGCGAACGCCTCGGGCACGGTGCGCAGGCCGAGTCGCTCCGCCTCTTCGAAGAAGACCGATCCCGCCAATCCGAGCACCGGAAGATTCGGGTCGACGGTGTGCACAGCCTTGGCCACCGCGCGGGCCTGGTCGTGGTGGCTGACGATGGCGTTGTACAGCGCGCCATGCGGTTTCACGTATGCGACAGCCGAACCTGCCGCACGGGCAAGCGCCTGCAGCGCACCGATCTGATAGATGATGTCGGCGATGAGGTCGGAGGGCGTGACATCGATGAAGCGTCTGCCGAAGCCCGCTCGGTCGGGGTAGCCGACCTGGGCGCCGATGCGAACCCCCTGCTTTGCGGCTTCCTCGCAGCTGTGACTGAGGGTCGCCGGGTCGCCCGCGTGGAATCCACATGCGACGTTGGCGCTGGTGACCAGGCCGAGCATCGCGTCGTCGTCACCGAGCTGCCACGATCCCGAAGCTTTCCCCCAAATCTGCGTTGAGGTCGACGGAGGCCATGTCGCCAGCCTAGATGGCAGGGTGGATGCGTGGACCGACGACGGCGTGACGAGGTGCTGATCACCGCAACCGAACTGGCCGAGCCTGCTCGCTGCCGGCTAGCCCGGTGACGATCCTGGATGTGCGGTGGCAGCTGACCGAGCCGGACGGTCGCGACGCCCACGCAACGGGCCACCTCCCCGGCGCGGTGTACGTATCGCTGGAAGACGAGCTCAGCGACCACGCGGTCGCAGGTCGTGGCCGTCATCCGCTGCCGTCGGGATCGTCGATCCAGGCCGCCGCGCGTCGGTGGGGTGTGCGCGAGGGCGTACCCGTGGTGGTCTACGACGACTGGAACCGGGCCGGGTCGGCGCGCGCCTGGTGGGTGCTCACCGCCGCCGGCATCCAGAATGTCCGCATCCTGGACGGCGGGTTGGCGGCCTGGACCGGCGAGCTCGAGAGCGGGCCCGTCGATCCCGAGCCCGGCGATGTCACGGTGGCTCACGAGGACCTGTCCGCCGGTGCGCTTCCCACCCTGACGGCCGACACCGTGACGGCCGCCGAAACCCTGCTCGATGCCCGGGCACCTGAGCGGTTTCGCGGTGACGTCGAGCCGATCGATCCGGTCGCAGGACACATTCCCGGCGCCTGCAACGCGCCGAGTACCGGCTTTCTGGCGGGGGACGGGACGTTCCTGGAGGAGAAGGATCTCGCGATGCTGTTCGGCGATATCGACGGCGCGGGAGCCTATTGCGGCTCCGGCGTCACCGCGTCGGTGGTGGTGGCCGCCCTCGCGACGGTCGGCGTCGACGCAGCGTTGTATCCCGGGTCGTGGTCGGAGTGGTCTTCGGACCCCGAGCGGCCGGTCGCCACGGGCAACGCCTAGTCAAACCCGTCGAGCACGACTGCCGACGAGCCAGCACAGCAGGAAGATCGAGAACGAGATCGTCGTGACGAACACCGACACCGGCACACCCGGCGCCAGCGACAGCACGATGCCGCCGACGGCCGACAACTCGGCGAACACCACGGAGGCGAGGATCGTTGCACCCGGCGAGACGAAAACCCGCGCGGCAGCAGCGGCGGGCGTTATCAACAGCGACATTACAAGGAGCGCGCCGACGATCTGAACGCCCTGTGCCGCAACCACTCCCACCAGACCCGCGAACACGATGCCCATCACGCGGACCGGCACGCCGCGGGCCGCCGCCACCTCGGGGTCGACGGTGGCGAACAGCAGCGGTCGGTAACAGACGGCGAGCACGACGATCACGACGACGGTGACCACCGCGAGCAGTGCCAGCCCCGAGTAGCCGACGCCGACGATCTGCCCCGTCAGCAGCGCGAAGCTGGTGCCCGTGCGGCCCGGGTACAGATGGATGAACAACACCGCAAGGCCGAGCCCGAATGCCAGCACGACCCCGATCGCGGAATCACGTTCACGGGCCCGCTGCCCGAGGATGCCGAACAACACGGCGGCCAGCGCACTGCCAACGAGCGCGCCAAGGCCGACGTTGAGCCCGGTCAGCAACGCGAAAGCCGCACCGGTCAAAGACAATTCGCTCGAATCCGTGGACGGCGAACGACATCTGGCGCATCACGATGAACGGTCCGATCAGCCCCGCGACGAGGGCCAGCAGTGCCGCCGCAAGCAACGCCTTCTGCACGAAGTCGCGGCCGAGCAGGTCGGCGGTGACATCGAAGGCGAACAGGTGCGCGAACAAGTCGGCCAGCCGGTCATTCATGGGTGTGCCCGCTCGCGTGGCCCGAATGGTCGATGTGCTCGCCGACGACGACGTAGCGGCCGTGCACCTTCACCACCTGGATGTCGGCGCGGTAGAGCTCCGACAGCGTGTCCGAGGTCATCACCTCGTCGACGGTGCCGACCCGGAACCGCCCGTCCACTAGATAGATCACCCGATCCACATATGGCAGAACGGGATTCACCTCGTGGGTGACGAACAGCACCGCCGTATCGGCGTCCCTTCGCCGCTGGTCGATCAGCGCAGAGACCAGTCGCGCGTTGGCCGGGTCGAGGTTGAGCAGCGGCTCGTCGCACAGCAGCAGGACGGGATCGCTGGCGAGCGCCTGCGCGATCCGCACCCGCTGCAGCTCGCCACCGGACATCACGCCGACAGGCACGGTGGCCAGGCGGTCTGCGTTCACCTGACGCAGCGCCGTCTGCACGGCCGCACGCCGTCGCGTGCGCTCCGCCTGCCGCAGGCTCGTCACCCCCCACCGATGACCGTCGAGGCCGAGCCCGACGAGGTCCCTGCCACGCAGGGTCAAGCCGCGATCGATGGCCCGGTGCTGCGGCACGTAGCCGATCAGTTCGCTGCCCTGGGTGACCGGTCGGCCCGCGACCGTGACGGTGCCCGCGCTCAGCGGCAGCTCACCAAGGAGCACCTTCAGCAGCGAGGTCTTGCCGGTTCCGTTCGGGCCGAGCACCGCGATGAACTCGCCCGCGCGGACCTCGAGGTCGAGCTGGTCCCACAACACCCGGTCGCCGAAGGCCAGGCGGCCACCCGACAGGTCGACGACGACGTCAGCGTCTACCAAGGCGCTATCGATTCGTCTGTGGTGCGTTGTCGAACTGGCGGGCGAGGTCGTCGACGGTGTCGCGCTGCCACGTCAGATAGTCCACACCCTGTGGCAGCGTTTCGCTGACCGTGACCACGGGAAGCGATGCACGCCGCGCCGCCTCCTGGATCTGTTTGGTGGCCGCGGTCTCGGTCTGCGGGTTGAACAGCAGCACCGACACCTGGTGGGAGTCGATCAGGTCCAGCATCGCGGCCACGTCGGCCGGCGACGGGTCATCGCCCTCTTCCACGGCGCTGGCGAAGCCCGGCGGGGTGCGGTCGGTGATCCCGGCATTGCGCAGCAGGTAATACGCAACCGGTTCGGTCGCGACAACCGAACCCGAAGGGTGGGCCTTGCCGATCGCCCGCTCCGAAGCCGCGATGTCGTCGGCCTGACGGCCGAATTGTGATGCATTGGCGCGGTATTCGTCCGCGTGCGCCGAGTCGATGTCGGCAAGGCGCTTTGCGATCTCGTCGGCGACGGCCTTGGCGATATTGAGGTCGTAGAAGACGTGTTCGTTGTCGCGTCCCTGGGTGCCGCGTAGTGAGTAGGCGTCGACGGCGTCGATCTCGGGGTCGGCCGCCAGCACGTCGTCGACCCAGTGGTCGTAGCCACCGCCGTTGTAGACCAGAAGCGACGCATCGGAGATTTCCGCGATGTCGGCCGGCGTCGCCTCGAACGAGTGCGGGTCTGCGGATGCACCCGACTCGATCGACCTGACCGACGCGCGCTGTCCTGCGACGGCGCTCGCCACGCTGCCCCATACATCGGTGGAGGCGACGATGCTGACCGCGCCTGCGTCACGACCGGACGCGCCCTTGCTACAGCCCCCGACGGTGAGTGCGGCCACCGTCAGCCCGACCGCCAGCGCGATTGCCGTCCTGCCCACCGACGCCCTCCTAATACAAATGAAAACCGTTTCCAATAACTCTAACGCAACCGGTGCGGCTACGCGAACTACAACGTCGGATAACGTCACCGGCATGTCCAGGAGCCCGACGCCACGGCGCAGGGCAACGCTGGCTTCCTTGGCCGCCGAGCTGAAGGTCTCCCGCACGACGATCTCCAACGCCTACAACCGGCCCGACCAGTTGTCGGCCGATCTGCGCGAACGGGTGCTCGCAACGGCAAAGCGTCTCGGGTATCCGGGGCCCGACCCGGTGGCGCGCTCCCTGCGGACGCGCAGGGCAGGCGCGGTCGGCGTGGTGATGACCGAACCGTTGAACTACTCCTTCAGCGACCCGGCGGCGCTCGACTTCGTCGCAGGCCTCGCCGAGTCGTGCGAGGACGAGGGCCAGGGTCTACTGCTCGTCGCGGTGGGGCCGAACCGAAGCGTCAGTGACGGTTCGGCCGCCGTGCTCTCGGCGGGCGTCGACGGCTTCGTGGTGTACTCCGCGTCCGACGACGACCCCTATCTGCAGGTTGTGCTGCAACGGCATCTGCCGGTGGTGGTCGTCGACCAGCCGAAGGATGTGCCGGGAAGCTCGCGGGTCTGCATCGACGACCGGTCGGCCATGGCCGAGCTCGCCAGACACGTGGTGGAGCTCGGCCACCGTCAAATCGGCTTGCTCACAATGCGGTTGGGCCGGGAACGCCCGCCGGGCGGCGGCAGGCCGGTGGTGGCGAATCCGGATCGGCTGCAGACACCCCATTTTCACGTGCAGCGGGAACGGATCAACGGCGTGTACGACGCGATGACCGAGGCGGGACTGGATCCGGCGTCACTGACGGTGGTGGAAAGCTATGAGCACCAACCGACTTCGGGTGGGGTGGCGGCCGAGGTGGCCCTCGACCTCAATCCGCGCATCACCGCGCTGATCTGCACAGCGGATGTGCTGGCCCTGTCCGCGATGGATTACCTGCGGGCCCGCGGAATCTACGTGCCGGGCCAGATGACCGTGACCGGGTTCGACGGCGTGCCGGAAGCGCTGGCCCGTGGCCTGACGACGGTGAAGCAGCCGAGTCATGAGAAGGGCCTGCGCGCAGGCCACCTACTGCACAACCCGCCGCGGTCCGGTCTGCCGGTGATCGACGTGCTCGACACGGAACTGGTCCGCGGCCGCACCTCGGGTCCGCCGGTCTGACTCAGGCGCCGAGGAGTTGGGCGCAGCGCAGCAACCCCAGGTGGCTGTAGGCCTGCGGATGGTTACCGAGCGCCCGTTCGGCGACCGGGTCGTACTCCTCGGACAGCAGGCCGGTCGGCCCCGCCGCGGTGACCATGCGATCGAAGAGCGCCTCGGCCTGCGATCGCTGGTCGGTCAACAGGTATGCCTCGACCAGCCACGCGGCGCACAGGTGGAAGCCGCCTTCGGTGCCGGGCAGCCCGTCGTCGCTGCGGTATCGGTAAACGGTTGCACCGCTGCGTAGTTCGGCCTCCGTGGCGACGACGGTGGCGGCGAACCTCGGGTCGGACGGTGCGATGAGGCCGGACAGGCCGATGTGCAGTGTTGCGGCGTCGAGGTCGGTGCCGTCGTAGGCCGCGGTGTAGGACTTCACCTCGTCGTTCCAGCCGCGTTCCCGTACCTGCTGTGAGATGACGTCTCGCAGGGTGGCCCAGCCCGGTGGGGCTTCGCGGCCGAACGCCTCGGCCAGCTTCAGTGCCAGGTGCACCGTCAGCCAGCACATCACCTTCGAGTACACGTGGTGCCGCGGCGCCCCGCGGATCTCCCAGATCCCGTGATCCGGTTCGGCCCAACGACTCTCGACCGCGGACACCATCTCGCTGACCAGGTTCCAGTCGGCGTCGGTGAGTGCTTCGGGCGTTCCGTTGGCGACGCGCTTACCGACCAGGTCGTAGATCAGCTGCACCACAGGGCCGAACACGTCGAGCTGCACTTGGGCGTTCGCGGCGTTGCCGACCCGCACCGGGCGCGAGCCCGCATAGCCGGGCAGCGAGTCGATGACGGCCTCCGGCCCGAGGATCGCGCCGGACAGCGCGTAAAGCGGATGCAGCCGTTCCGGTCCGTGCATCGTCTCGATCACGCCGTGCAGCCAGTTCAGATAGCGCTCCGCCTCGTCGGTTGATCCCAGCGAGACCAGTGAGGAGGCGGTCATCGCGGCGTCGCGGATCCAGCAGTAGCGGTAGTCCCAGTTGCGGACGCCGCCGATCTCCTCGGGCAGCGACGTGGTCGCCGCGGCCATCACCGCGCCGGTGTCGACATGCACGAGCCCCCGCAGCGTCAGCGCCGACCGCTTCATCAGCGACTGGTTCAGCTCGGGCAGCGTCAGCGTCGCCGCCCAGTCCCGCCAGTGGCTCTCGGCGCGCTCGCGACGCGAATCCTCGTCGCCCGGGTTCTCGGACAGATCCTCGGTGCCGCAACGCAATTCGAGCACCACCGGCCCCTTCGACGGGTCCACCACCGCCCGAGCCGTTTCGTGCACGCCGTCCGCGACGATCTGCCACTCGATGCCTGGTGCGCGCAGCACCATCGGCTCGTTGGTGGCGAACACCCGAAGCCCGCCATCGTCGGCGCGCAGGTGCACCGGCGCCTGGGCGAACTCGGGCCGTGGCGCGAACGACACCACGGCCTTGGCCTGCCCGCTGATCACCCGGACCAGGTCGGTGCGGCCCGCGCCGACGTCGTGGGAGAGGTAGTCGGTCACCAGCAGGCTGGCCCAACGGGTTTCGACGGTCATGGTGCCGTCGACGTAGCGCTGGCTCAGCGGTAGCGCCTCGCGCTCGGGACCGATCTCGAAGTGACCGGCGTTCGCGTCCCCGAGCAGCCTGGAGAACACCGCAGCCGAATCGGCCTGCGGATGGCACATCCACACCGCGTCGGCCTCTGGGGTCAGCAAGGCGACCGTTCGGCCGTTGGACAACATGGTCAACCGCTCGATGGGCGTCGAATGACCGCCGAGAAGCCATGTGCGCCGGCGGTCCAACAGGAAATTCAGGGCCAGCGCGACGTCCTCAGGCGACTCGATACGGTAGTCGGCCAGCGTGTCCCCCGAGCCGACCTTGACGCCGACGTCGGGGCCGTGCAGCCGACGGAACGCCTTCTCGTCGGTCACGTCGTCGCCGAAGAAGACGGCGGCGGACGCGCCCTGCTGGTGCCGCAGGATGTCGAGTGCCTGGCCCTTGTCGGTCTGGATCACCGCGAACTCGAGAACCGCCTTGCCCTCGGTGATCTGAGCGTCCCACGACTGCGCGGCGGCGTGTGCCTTCTTCAATGCCTCGTCGGCGTCCGCAGGGTCGGCGTTGCGCACGTGCAGCGCGATGCTGGCCGGCTTGATCTCGATCGTCACGCCCGGGTATTCCGCGGCGATCGCTCCGAGCGAGTCTTTGATCTTGCGCAGCAACGCCTTTGCGTCGTCGTCGATGGCGTGCACGAACCCGGTGTCGAACTCCGAGCCGTGGCTTCCGACGAGGTGCACCTCGGCGGGCATCCGGGACAGGGTGGCCAGATCGCGTAGTGCCCGCCCGGAGATCAGCGCGGCAATGGTCGACGGCAGGGCAGCCAGCTCGCGCATCGCCGCCGCGGATTCGGTGTGCGGACGCGCATCGTCGGGGTTGGCGACGATCGGCGCCATGGTGCCGTCGTAGTCGCAGGCGATGAGGACCCGGGGTACCCGGGCGACGGTCGCAAGGGCGCGTTGCAGCTCGGGCGGCAACTCCTGCGTCACCCGCTAGATCTTAGGGTGCTCCCCGTCCCCGATGAGCAGACGAACGGCAAGATCGAGTCGCTTGCTGACATCGGTCGCCGACGCCCGGCGCGTCAGCCAGGCCAGCAGATTGGACAGCCAGACGTCCGAGATGACCCTGGCGATGTGGTACTGGTCCTCGGTCGGCTCGCCCTCGCTCATGGCACGCGCGAACATCGAGTCCATCAGCTTGCCGACGTGATCGACCTCGCCCGCGGCCGAAGCGTCGGCGAACACGAACGCGCGGGTCATCGCCTCGGTCAGCAGCGGGTTGCGCTGCATCGCCCGGTTCAGCTTGCCGACCATGAGGTTCAGCCGCTGATAGGGCGTGCCGCCTGCGAGCGCCGCGCGGTCGGTCTTGGCGTCGATGCGTTCGAACTCGCGGCCGAGGGCCGACACCAGCAGGTGCACCTTTGACGGGAAGTAGCGGTACAGGGTGCCGACGGCGACGTCGGCGCGCTCCGCGACCGCGCGCATCTGGACGGCTTCATAGCCGCCCTTGGAGGCGATGGCCAGCGTGGCGTCGAGGATCCGCTTGCGGCGCTCGCGCTGCGCTTCGGAGCCGAGTTCGGACTCGGCGAGGACGGACACGGGCATCACCTGAGGCGGTCGCGATTCAGACCCCGAGGACGGGTTGGATTGTGCTGGCGACGACATCGGTGCGGACAGCTCCTTCTTCATGCGGTCTCGGTGGAAACGATACGCATGCCGATCCCTGTTTTCTCACCTCAGCGCCCGTTCGGCACCGACGTGTCCTGCTGCGATGGCGTTCGACTTGACGCTCGAACACTGGCACTATTAGAACACGTTCTAGTGAGAAGCATGGCCTTCTCGCACGAAAGCATAGGAGTCTGAGAAGATGTCGCAGGCATCAGCGACCGTCACCGACGAGCAGTTTGCCGCGCGTGAACTGGTCCGCAGCTGGGCCGCGGGGTCGGGTGCCGTGAAGGCCGCCCGCGACATCGAGCAGGGCGATCCCGATGCGTGGCGGGCGCCGTACGCGGGCCTGGCTCAATTGGGCGTCTTCGGGGTGGCGCTGCCCGAGGAAGCCGGTGGCGCAGGCGGCACGGTCGACGATCTGTGCGCGATGGTCGACGAGGCAGCCGCGGCGATGGTGCCCGGTCCCATCGCCACCACCGCGGTTGCCACGCTGGTCGTCCCGAGTTCGCAGGCCGAGCTGCTGGAGGCATTGGTCTCCGGCGAGCGCACCGCGGGGCTCGCGCTGAGCGCCGAGCTGAAACACGACGGCGGGCGGGCATCGGGGACCGCCGAATACGTGCTGGGCGCCGACTCCGCCGGGGTGCTGCTGCTGCCCGCGGGCGAAGACTTCCTTCTCGTCGACGCCACCGCCGACGGCGTCACCGTCGAGGCGCTGACGCCAACCGACTTCTCCCGCCCGCTGGCCCGGGTCGTGCTCGACGGCGCACCCGCCGAGGTCCTGCCCGCGTCGAGGCAACGCGTCGTGGACATCGCCGCGACGGTCCTGGCGGCCGAGGCCGCCGGGCTGGCGAGGTGGACACTGAAGACCGCCGCCGAATACGCGAAGGTTCGCGAGCAGTTCGGCAAGCCGATCGGCAGCTTCCAGGCGGTCAAGCACATGTGTGCGGAGATGCTGCTGCGCTCCGAACAGGTTGCGGTTGCCGCGGCCGATGCGGCCCGCGCCGCCGATGGCGCCGAGGACACCCAGCTGTCGATCGCCGCGGCCGTTGCGGCCGCAGCGGGCATCGAGTTCGCCAAGGCCAACGCCAAGGACTGCATCCAGGTGCTCGGCGGCATCGGCATCACCTGGGAGCACGACGCACACCTGTATCTGCGTCGGGCGTACGGGATTTCGCAATTTCTCGGCGGACCCTCGCGCTGGCTGCGCCGCGTCGCCGCGCTCACCCAGCAGGGCATCCGGCGCGAACTGCACATCGATCTGGCATCCGTCGAGCACCTGCAACCCGAGATCGCCGCGGCGGTCGCCGATGTCGCCGCCCAGCCCGCCGAGAAGCGCCAGATCGCGCTCGCCGAGGCCGGGCTGCAGGCGCCGCACTGGCCGCGGCCGTACGGCAGGGACGCCTCGCCCGCCGAGCAGCTGCTGATCGACCGCGAGATGGCGGCCGCCGGCGTCGAGCGCCCCGATCTGGTCATCGGTTGGTGGGCCGCGCCGACGATCCTCGAGCACGGCAGCCCCGAACAGATCGAGCGGTTCGTGCCCGCGACGCTGTCCGGCGAGCTGTTCTGGTGCCAGCTGTTCAGCGAGCCCGGCGCGGGCTCCGACCTCGCGTCGTTGCGGATGAAGGCCGTTCGCGCTGAAGGAGGCTGGAAGCTCACCGGGCAGAAGGTCTGGACGTCGCGGGCCAACTGGGCGCAGTTCGGCGTGTGCTTGGCGCGCACCGACCCCGACGCGCCGAAGCACAAGGGCATCACCTACTTCCTCGTCGACATGTCGACGCCGGGCATCGACATCCGCCCGCTGCGCGAGATCACCGGCGAAGACCTATTCAACGAGGTGTTCTTCGACGACGTGTTCGTGCCCGACGAGATGGTGGTCGGCGAAGTCAACAACGGCTGGCGGCTGGCCCGCACCACGCTGGCCAACGAGCGGGTCGCGATGGCGCACGGGACCGCGCTCGGTAACCCGATGGAAGAAGTGCTGCGCACCGTGGCCGAGCTCGAGCTGGATCAGGCCGTGCAGGACGGCCTCGGCCGATTGATTGTTTCCGCCCAGGTCGGCTCGCTGCTCGACCAGCGCATCGCGGAGTTGGCCGTCGGCGGCGCGGACCCCGGGCCGCAGGCCAGTGCCCGCAAGCTGATCGGCGTGCGGTACCGGCAGGCACTATCCGAGTTCCGGATGGACCTGTCCGAGGGAGCGGGCCTGGTCGAGAACAAGCCTGTGCACGACTTCCTCAACGTGCGCTGCCTGACCATCGCGGGCGGCACCGAGCAGATTCTGCTCACGATGGCCGGTGAACGGCTGCTTGGCCTGCCCCGCTAGCGGCGAAAAGCACGAGCGTGCGTTTACGCTCAAGAGCGTGAAACTCCTGCCAAAGGGCCAGCGCACGAGGGCGGCGATCCTCACGGAGGCCGCGCGCCTCGCGACGGTCGACGGACTCGACGGCCTCACCATCGGCGGGCTCGCGACGGCGATCGGGATGAGCAAGAGCGGTCTATACGCTCACTTCGGCTCGAAGGAGGACCTGCAGTTGGCGACCATCGCGTCGGCGAGGGAGACCTTCGTCGCCGAGGTGTTCGTGCCCGCCCTTGCCGCGCCGCAGGGCATCCGGCGCCTGCACGCCGCCTGCGACGCGTTTCTGTCTCACATCGAGCGGCGGGTGTTTCCCGGTGGATGCTTCTTCGCGGTGGCGGCCGCCGATGTCGGCACGCGGGCCGGCGCGGTGCGCGATGCGGTCGCTGCTCAGCAACGCGACTGGATTGAGCTTCTGGAGCGGCTTGCCCGCAAGGCGATGGAGGTCGGCGAACTCGAGCCAGGCGTTGACCCGGCCCAGCTCGCTTTCGAGCTCAACGCGGTTCTGGTGTCTGCCAGTTCGACATTCGTTCTCCAAGGAGACGCGGCGGTCTTCGAGCGCGCTCGTGCGGCGGTTCGCCGACTTTTGCCGCTGGCAGGGAGCTGGTGTTGAAGAAGCACCGGTTCTGGCCGGCCACGCAGTCCGCACTCACCTGCATCTGGATCTGGTTGGCAGGGTCGACGGCGACCGAGGTTGTCTGCGAGTCCGACGCGGCCATCGCCGCAACGGGGTTCGGGAGGACCGCCATCAGCAGTGCCGCGAAACCTGCTGCTGCAGACCGCTTCATGTGTGCTGCACTCCAGTACGGCGAATGGTGGCCCCGCGCTTATTCGTCGTAGGTGACCTCAACCGAATCCGACCGCGGCCGCGCCTGGCAACCGAGGATCAGGCCCTCGTCGAGATCGGACTGCTCGAGAACGTCGTTGACGTCCATCTCGACGTCGCCGCTCTTCTTCAGCACCGCGCACGCACCGCAGTGGCCCTCGCGGCAGGAGAACGGTGCGTCGAGGCCCTTGTCGAGCAGCACGTCGAGCAGCTTGGCGTTGCGCGGCCACCGCACTTCGTGTGTCGCGCCGTCGAGCGTGACGATGGCGGTGGCGGGCCCCTCGTCGCTGTCGTCCTCCTCGATCACCACGGCGGCGAACGGGTCCGACTCGAGCGATTTGAACACCTCGATGTGGATGCGGTCGGCCGACGCACCGGCGATCTTCATCGCCTCTTCCGCCGCCGCCATGAACGGCCCCGGCCCGCAGATGTAGGCGTCGTGGCCGGCGTACGGCGCCGACAGCGCGGAGAGCGCGGCCGCACTCGGCAGGCCCTGCACGGACTCCAGCCAGTGCACGACGGTCAGCCGGTCGGGGTACTTGGCGGCCAGTTCCCGCAGGGCGGCGCCGAAGATGACGGAGCTCTCGTCGCGGTTGGCGTAGATCAGCACGACGCGGCCGCCGCCCTCGGCGAGCGCCGACTTGCAGATCGCCATCATCGGAGTGATGCCGCTGCCCGCGGCCAGCAGCAGGAAGTCGGTGTCCAGCGTCTTGGGCACGAAGGTGCCCGACGGGGCAAGGACATGGATGCGCATGCCGGGGTGGGCGTTGTCGCACAGCCAGTGCGAGGCGTAGCCCCCGTCGGTGCGCTTGACCGTGACCGTCATCGGATCGCCGGTGTACGGCGAGCTGCACAGCGAGTAGCAGCGCGCCACCGAGCCGGTCCGGTCGCTGGGCACCCGCAACGTGAGGAACTGCCCCGGCGCGTACCGCAGCCGGTCGGCGGGGATGTCGACACCTTCGGGAACCTTGAACACCAGCGAGCGCGCGTCGTCGGTCTCCTTCACGACGTCGGCCACCTGCAGTTCCAGCACGTGGCTACCGAGCGGCTCGTCCGTCACGCGGTTGCCCTTCCTCTCCAGCCCGGGGCCCATAACTAGAACAGGTTACAGAAATGCATGTGCGCAGGTCTAGCGGCCGTAGGAATGCGCTGCTCGACACAAATCGTAACGTGTTCTAATCTTTCTTCAGGTCCGTTCTCCCGGGAGGCAAATCAGTGACGTCCATTGAACAGCGTGACGTGCAGTCGGTCCTAGCCGGCATCGACGATCTGTTGCCACTGATCGCCAAGCGGGCACAGGCGACCGAGGATCTGCGACGGCTGCCCGACGAGACGGTCGCCGAGCTCGACGAGGTCGGCTTCTTCAAACTGCTCCAGCCCGAGCAGTGGGGCGGCCTGCAGTGCGATCCGACGGCGTTCTACGAAGCGGTGCGTCGCATCGCGACGGCGTGCGGCTCGACCGGATGGGTCAGCTCGATCGTCGGCGTGCACAACTGGCACCTGGCCCTGTTCGATCAGCAGGCGCAGGACGAGGTGTGGGGCGACGACCCGACCGTGCGCGTCTCCTCGTCGTACGCGCCGATGGGCGCGGGCCATGTGGTCGACGGCGGCTACCTCGTCAGCGGCTCGTGGAACTGGTCGTCGGGTTGCGACCACGCGACGTGGACGTTCGTCGGCGGTCCGGTGATCAAGGACGGCAAGCCGGTCGACTTCGGCAGCTTCCTGATCCCGCGCAGCGAGTACCGCATCGACGACGTGTGGCACGTGGTCGGTTTGAAGGGCACGGGCAGCAACACGCTGGTGGTCAAGGACGTCTTCGTGCCCCGGCACCGGTTCCTTTCGTACAAGTCGATGAACGACCGCACGGCCGGTGGTCTCAAGACCAACACCGCGCCGGTCTACAAGATGCCTTGGGGCACAGTGCATCCCACGACAATCTCGGCGCCGATCGTCGGCATGGCGTACGGCGCCTACGACGCCCACGTCGAGCATCAGGGCAAGCGTGTGCGCGCCGCGTTCGCGGGTGAGAAGGCCAAGGACGACCCGTTCGCGAAGGTGCGCATCGCCGAGGCGGCCAGCGACATCGACGCCGCGTGGCGGCAGCTGATCGGCAACGTCGGCGACGAGTACGCGCTGCTGAAGGAGGGCAAGGAGATCCCGTTCGAGCTGCGTGCCCGCGCCCGTCGCGACCAGGTGCGTGCCACGGGGCGTGCCATCGCCTCCATCGACAGGCTGTTCGAGGCGTCGGGTGCGACCGCGTTGAACAACGATGCTCCGGTGCAACGGTTCTGGCGCGACGCGCACGCGGGCCGCGTGCACGCGGCTAACGATCCGGAACGCGCCTACCTGATCTTCGGCAACAACGAGTTCGGGCTGCCGCCCCAGGACACGATGGTCTGATGACGTCGTTCGCCGCCGAAGCCGCTCAACAGCAAGAGATCACGTTCGAGTCGACCTCCCGGTATGCGCAAGTCCGCGAGGACATGCGGCTGCACTATCACGAAGCCGGCGTAGGCAACGAGCAGACGATCGTGCTGTTACACGGCGGCGGACCCGGCGCGTCGAGCTGGTCGAACTTCTCCAAGAACATTCCCGTGCTGGCGCGACACTTCCACGTGCTCGCCGTCGACCAGCCGGGATACGGCCATTCCGACAAGCACACCGAACACGAGCAGTACAACCGCTACAGCGCCACGGCGTTGCTGAACCTGTTCGATCACCTCAACATCGAACGTGCTGCGCTGGTTGGTAATTCGCTGGGTGGTGGCACCGCGGTGCGGTTCGCGCTCGACAACCCGAAGCGAGCGGGCAGGCTGGTGCTGATGGGCCCCGGCGGCCTCTCGGTCAACCTGTTCGCCCCCGATCCCACCGAGGGTGTGAAGCTGCTCGGCAAGTTCGCCGTGGAGCCGACCCGCGAGAACATCGAGAAGTTTCTGCGCATCATGGTGTTCGATCAGAACCTCATCACACCGGCGCTGGTCGACGAGCGGTTCGCGATCGCCAGCCAGCCCGAGTCGCTCGCCGCGACGAAGGCCATGGGCAAGTCGTTCGCGGGGCCCGACTTCGAGCTCGGCATGATGTGGCGTGAGGTCTACAAGCTGCGTCAGCCGGTCCTGTTGATCTGGGGCCGGGAGGACCGCGTCAATCCGCTCGACGGCGCGCTTGTCGCGCTCAAGCAGATTCCGCGTGTGCAGTTGCATGTGTTCGGACAGTGCGGACACTGGGCGCAGCTGGAGAAGTTCGACGAGTTCAACAAGTTGACTGCTGATTTTCTTGGAGGTGGGTCGTGAGCATCCAATCTCTGGGCTACCTGCGGATCGAGGCCACCGACGTCGCCGCGTGGCGGGAGTACGGCCTCAAGGTGCTCGGCATGGTCGAGGGCTCCGGCTCGACAGAGGGCGCGCTCTACCTCCGGATGGACGAGTTCCCGGCCCGCCTGGTCATCATCCCAGGAGAGAACGACCGGCTGCTTCAATCCGGCTGGGAGACAGCCAATGCCGCCGCGCTCCAGGAGATCCGCAACCGTCTCGACGTCGAGGGCACGCCGTACAAGGAGGCGTCGGCAGCAGAACTCGCCGACCGCCGCGTCGACGAGATGATCACGTTCGACGACCCCTCGGGCAACACCCTCGAGGTGTTTCACGGAGTTGCGCTGGAACACCGCCGCGTCGTCAGCCCGTACGGCCATAAGTTCGTCACCGAACAGCAGGGCCTCGGCCACGTGGTGCTGACCACGCGCGACGATGCCGAGTCGCTGCACTTCTACCGCGACGTGCTCGGTTTCTACCTGCGTGACTCGATGCGGCTGCCACCGCAGCTCGTGGGCAGGCCCGCCGACGGCCCGCCCGCCTGGCTCCGATTCTTCGGCGTCAATCCGCGTCACCACAGCCTGGCATTCATGCCGGGAGAGACGCCGAGCGGCATCGTGCACCTGATGGTCGAAGTGGGCGAAGCCGACGACGTCGGCCTGTGTCTCGACCGTGCGCTGCGCCGCAAGGTACCGATGTCGGCGACGCTCGGCAGGCACGTGAACGACAAAATGTTGTCGTTCTATATGAAGACGCCCGGCGGGTTTGACGTCGAATTCGGTTGTGAGGGACTACAGGTCGATGACCACGACTGGGTCGCGCGGGAAAGCACCGCGGTGAGCCTGTGGGGTCACGACTTCAGCATCGGCTTCAAGTAGCTTCAGTAATTGTGTCAGCTGAACCGATGGACCCTCGCACATTTCGAAATGTGCTCGGGCAGTTCTGCACTGGCATCACGGTGATCACCACCATGCACGACGGCGCGCCGATCGGCTTCGCGTGCCAGTCGTTCGCCGCGTTGTCGTTGGAGCCGCCGCTTGTCTTGTTCTGTCCGACCAAGGTATCCCGGTCCTGGAAGGCCATCGAGGCGTCTGGAACGTTCTGTGTCAACGTGCTGCACGAGAATCAGAAGGACGTCTCGGCGCGGTTCGGATCCAAGGAGCCCGACAAGTTCGCCGGGATCGACTGGGGCCCGTCAAATCTGGGCTCGCCGGTGATCAAGGGCACGCTCGCGCACATCGACTGCACAGTGCAGTCCGTGAATGACGGGGGCGACCACCTCGTCGTGTTCGGGGCTGTGCACTCGTTGACCGACGTGCCACACAAGAAGCCGCGGCCGCTGCTGTTCTACCGCGGCCAGTACACCGGGATCGAACCCGACAAGAACACGCCCGCGCACTGGCGCGACGACCTCGAGGCGTTCCTCACCGCCACCACCGACGACACCTGGCTCTAATCCCCAGCTTCGCGTGGGCTCAACTTCGCCTCGATGAATTCGATGATCGCGGCCGCCACCTCACGATGCATCGTGTCGTTGAGGATGTCGTGGTGTCCGCCGGGAAACTCCTCGAGCACCAGCGGTTCGAGCTGCTCGGCATAGGCCGCCACGGCGCCGATGGGAGCGATCGGGTCGGCGACGCCGTGGACGGCCAGCGTGGGCACAGTCAGGCCGGGCAGGTCGCGGCCGAACCGGTCCCATGCGGTGTCGAGTGCCCGCGCCAGCGGGGCGCCGTCCGCGTCGACGAACGCCAGCGGATCGTTCTCGAGCGAGTCCAGATAGAACGGGTCGTCGGAGAGCCAGTGCGGGTCGAGATCGAATGAGCTGTCCGCGTCGAGCATCTCCGGGATCGGCACCAGCGGAGCGCCGGAGATGACACCTGATTGGTAGCGCTCTGGTTGGTCGAGCAGCCGGGTAAGCGTCACGACCGCGCCGAACGAATGGCCGGCGGCGATGAGCGGCAGCCCAGGACGTTCACCCTCGGCAAGCTCGGTCAACGTGTCGGCGAGATCCGAACTGTCGGCGATCGAACCGAAGTCACCGCGCGTGCCTGGGCTGAGCCCGTGGCCGAACTGGTCGACGGCCCACAGGTCGATGCCTGCCGCGTTGAGCGCGAAGCCGTATCGGTGGTAGACGCCGGTGTGCTCGCCGAAGCCGTGCAGGAAGACGACGACGGCGCGCGGTTCCTGCGCCGCCCAGTGGCGGTAGTAGGCCCTACCCTTCGGGTGATCGATGAACGGCATGGCCACGAGTTTAGCTGTGACCCAACGCACACGCCGATGTTGGTTGCTGCCGATGCGAACCGTCGCGGGTCTGAGAACCGCTCGGTTGCTGCCAACGGCCGATCAATTGCTGCCATTGGAATTAAACCCGTGACCTTGTGGTTTAAGCAGTCATACCGGGAAGAGAAAAGCGAAATGACCGGTGACGTGGGGTTCGATCCGGCAAGGCTTGGACACCAAAGAGAAGAAAGAAGAAGGCACCAAAATGAAGAAGTTCGGGTTTGCCACACTGATCGCCAGCGGTTTGGCCGCAGCCGTGCTCGGCTTTGCCGCACCGGCCCAGGCAATCGCTCCGTCGACCTCGTCGAACCTCGCGATCACGGCCCCGCAGGGCGTTGACCACCTCGACTGGCTGAACGACATCAAGCAGAAGGTAAATGTCGCGCGCCCCGACACATCGGTGCGCAGCCATCCCTAACCGCTGACAACGCAGAAGAGGGCACCCCACCCGGGGTGCCCTCTTTTGGTTATCGGGCCCCAAGCAGCACGTCTCGTTGGTCGGCCATCCTGGTGCGGATCGCTTCCACGACGGCACCCACCTCGGGGCGCCGCAGCGTCTCCCGTCGCGTGACGAGCCAGTAGGTCAACCGAACGGCGACGGCCGCCGGCAGTATTCGGACGAGGTCGTCATGCCGGTCGGCCATGAAGCACGGCAGCAGGCCGATGCCCGCGGCGGCACGGGTCGCCTCGACGTGCACGAAAACGTTGGTGGACGTCACCGATTCGCGCATGGCGGGGGCGAAACTCGGTGCCAGGTCGAGGTCGTCGACCTGGAGCATCGATTCGACGAAGTAGACAAGGGGGTGACCGGCGAGCTCTTCGATGGTCTCCGGTGAACCGTGTTCGGTCAGGTACTCGCGCGAGCCGTAGAGCCCAAGGCAGTAGTCGCCGAGGCGGATCGCCTCCGCGCGGTGCACCTGCGGCTCGCCGACCACGACCTCGATATCGAGACCGGAGCGCTGCTGGCTGGCGCGGCGGGTTGTCGCGACGATCTCCACCGCGACCTTCGGATGCCTGCGCTGCACCCTTGCTGCCGCAGGCGCGGCGATGTACGCGCTGAAGCCATCCGTCGCCGAGATTCGCACCACCCCCTCGAGCCCCCGTGAGCCCTCCGCGTCGACGGTCAGCGAGCGCACCGCCGACTCGACCGCTTCGGCGGCCGCCAGCGCCTCGCGCCCCAGATCGGTCAGCTCCCAGGCACCTGCGACGCGGGCAAGGACCCGGCCGCCGATCGACTCCTCGAGCGCGGCGATGCGGCGCGAGATCGTGGTGTGGTTCAGGCCGAGTTCCTCCGCCGCCGTGTTGTACCTGCCGGATCGGCCGACGGCCAGCAACACCAGAAGGTCGTCCGCGCTCGGTCGGCGGCCCAACGGCAATGTCATATCTGCATTTTTGCAGATATGTCCTGCAGTTTTGGGCATTGCGGCGCTGACGACCTGCATGAATACTCACAGAGATCTGTGTTCGGCGTCACGCATTAAGGAGTCTCGAATGAGTGATCCTCGGTCGGTTCCGGCCGGACTCAAGCGCGTTGTGGTCGCCTCGATGGCAGGCACCGTCGTTGAGTGGTACGAGTTCTTCCTCTACGGCACCGCAGCCACGCTGGTCTTCAACAAGGTGTTCTTCCCGGCGAGCGACAGCGCCTACGGCGCCATCTTCGCGGCGTTTCTGACCTATGCGGTCGGGTTCATCGCCCGTCCGCTCGGCGGCGTGGTGTTCGGCCACTTCGGCGACAAGCACGGACGCAAGAAGCTGCTGCAGTTCGCCATCCTGCTCGTCGGTGTCGTCACGTTCCTGATGGGCTGCCTGCCGACCTACAACCAGATCGGCATCTGGGCGCCGGTACTGCTGGTGACTCTTCGTTTCCTGCAGGGCTTCGCCGTCGGCGGCGAGTGGGGCGGCGCCGTGCTGCTGGTGGCCGAGCACAGCCCGAGCAAGACCCGAGGCTTCTGGGCGAGTTGGCCGCAGGCCGCGGTGCCGGTCGGCAACATGCTCGCCACCATCGTGCTGTGGGTGCTGACCGCGACGCTGTCCGAACAGGACTTCCTGTCGTGGGGCTGGCGGGTCGCCTTCTGGCTGTCTGCGGTGGTGGTGCTGATCGGCTACTACATCCGTACCAAGGTCACCGACGCACCGATCTTCGTTGCGGCACAACAGGAAGTCGAGCGCGTCAAGGCCGTCTCCTACGGCGTCGTCGAGGTGCTCAAGCGGTATCCGCGCGGCGTGTTTACCGCGATGGGCCTGCGGTTCGCCGAGAACATCATGTACTACCTCGTCGTCATCGTCTCGATCACGTACCTCAAGGTGCAGGTCGGCGTGGACACCAACGCGATCCTGCGCTACATGATTGTCGCGCACGCGGTGCACTTCGCCGTCATTCCACTTGTCGGCAGATTGGCCGACCGGGTGGGTCGAAGGCCCGTCTACTTCGTCGGCACTGCGCTCGCGGCGACGTGGGGGTTCTTCGCGTTCCCGATGATGGACACCGCAAACTATCTGCTCATCATCGCGGCCATCGTCATCGGCCTAATCATCCACGCACTGATGTACGCGCCGCAGCCGGCGATCATGGCCGAGATGTTTCCCACCCGGATGCGGTATTCCGGTGTGTCACTTGGCTATCAGGTCACCTCTATCGTCGCGGGCTCGGCGGCGCCCGCCATCGCCGTCAAGCTGCTGGAGATCTACGACTCCTGGGTGCCGATCGCGATCTACCTGGCCGTCGCCGCGGCGATCACGCTCATCGCCGTCTTCTATCTGCGTGAGACGAAGGGGCTCGACCTCGAGTCGCTCGACGAGGCCGACCGCGACGACGTGGTGAAGGCGGCGGTGGCATGAGCGAACTCGAGGGGCGCACCGCCGTCGTCACCGGCGGTGCGAGCGGCATCGGCGCGGCGTGTGCCCGCGAGCTGTCCGCTCGCGGGGCGCTGGTGACCGTCGCGGACCTCGACGACGCCGGCGCCACCGCCGTCGCTGATGAGATCGGCGGAAAGACCTGGGCGATAGACCTTTCCGATGTCAGTGCGCTGGAGGAGTTGCGACTCGAAACAGACATCCTGGTCAACAACGCGGGAATCCAGCATGTCAGCCCGATCGCCGACTTCCCGCCGGACCGCTTCCGCTTCATGCTCGCGCTCATGGTGGAGGCACCGTTCCTCCTGATCCGCGCCGCATTGCCGCACATGTACGACAAGGGATTCGGGCGGATCATCAACATCTCGTCGGTGCACGGCCTCCGCGCCTCCGAATACAAGGTCGCCTACGTCACCGCCAAGCACGCTCTCGAGGGACTCTCGAAGGTGACCGCGCTCGAGGGTGGCGCCGCACGGTGTCACGAGCAACTGCGTCAACCCCGGATACGTGCGTACACCGTTGGTGGCCAAGCAGATTGCCGATCAGGCCCGTACCCACGACATCCCCGAACAGGAGGTCGTGGAAAACGTTCTGCTGAAGGAGAGCGCGATCAAACGGCTACTGGAACCGGAAGAGGTCGCGTCGTTGGTGGCTTGGCTTGCCTCGCCCGACGCCGGGATGGTGACCGGCGCCTCCTACTCCATGGACGGCGGCTGGAGCGCACGCTGACCGCGACGAGCTAGCCGAGCCAATCCCCGATCCGCTGCAGCGCCTCGTCGATGTCGCTGGTCGGGCCCGCGAACGACAGCCGCACGAAAGAGCCGCCGCGCTGTGTGTCGAAATCGATGCCGGGCGCGATCGCGACCCCGGTTTCGGCCAGCAGCTTCGAGCAGAACGACAGCGAGTCGCCGGTCAGATGCGACACGTCGGCGTAGACATAGAACGCACCGTCGGTAGGCGCGAGCCGGTCGATCCCGATCTTGCGCAGTCCGCTCAGCAGCTGCTGCCGATTCGCCGCGTAATGGTGGAGCAGCGCGTCCGCCTCGGCGATCGACTCCGGCGTGAACGCCGCAACCGCGGCGATCTGGGACAGCACGGGTGGGCAGATGGTGAAGTTTCCCGTCAGTCGATCCACCGCACGCTGCAGCTCCTGCGGCACCAGCAGCCAGCCGAGCCGCCAGCCAGTCATGGCGAAATATTTCGAAAAGCTGTTCACCACAACGGCTTCCCGCGATGTCTCCCATGCGCAGCTGGTGTCGGGCGCGCCCTCGTACACCAGCCCGTGATACACCTCGTCGCTGACCAGCCGGACACCTGATTCCGCGCACCACGACGCGATCGCCGCCAGCTCGTCGGGCGGGATCACGGTGCCGGTCGGGTTGGCCGGGCTCGCCACGATCACGCCCTGCACGGGCGGGTCGAGGTCGGCAAGCATCTGCGCGGTCGGTTGAAACCTTGTCTCCGATCCGCACGGGATCTCTACGACCTCACAACCGAGCGCCGTCAGGATGTTTCTATAACACGGATATCCGGGGCTCGCGATGGCGACGCGGTCGCCCACGTCGAAGCAGGCAAGGAACGCGAGCAGGAATCCGCCCGAGGAACCGGTGGTGAGCACCACGTCATTGAGGTCGACGGCCAGCCCGTGCCGGGCTTGATAGGCGTTCGCGATGGCCGCGCGGAGTTCGGGGATGCCGAGCGCGACCGTGTAGCCGAGACCGGTGTTGTCGAGCGCGGCTTTCGCCGCCGCGCGCACGGCCGCCGGGGCGCCTGCGCTCGGTTGGCCTGCCGACAGGTTCACCAGGTCGCCGTGCGTGCGCTGGCGCTCCGCCGCGGCCAGCCACACGTCCATCACATAGAACGGCGGGATTCCGGCGCGCAGCGAGCTGCTCATTGGAGCAACGTTAGAGCACCTCGGACTCGAGCCTGCGTAGATGCTCCCGCGGCGGCCCGAGCAACTGCGCGCTGCCGTGCGCGCGCTTGAAGTAGAGCTGGATGTCGTGCTCCCACGTGATCGCGATGCCGCCGTGCATCTGCACGGCTTCGGCGGCGACCTTGGAGAACGCCTCGCTGGCTGAGAATCGGGCCAGCGCGGCGGCGGTGGCCGACGGCTCGGCAACGGCGTCGTTGACGACCGCGCGCGCCGACTGCACCGCGACGTAGAGGTCGGCCATCCGGTGCTTGAGCGCCTGGAAGCTTCCGATCGGTCGGCCGAACTGCACTCGGTCCTTGGTGTATGCCACGGTCAGGTCGAGGCATTTCGCCGCGGCGCCGATCTGCTCGGCGGCAACCAGGATGGCCGCTGTGTCGGCAAGGCCTGGGTCGGCGCCGATGTCGGCGGTTTCCTGCGGTTCCAGCCGCGCCAACGGTCGCGTCGGGTCCATGGTGACGACGGGGGTTGCCGCGAATTTGGTCCAGCGGCGCAGCCTCTCGCCGTCGGCCGCGACGACGACGTCGGCGACGGACCCGTTGATGACGAACTCGGGGTCGAAGACCACCGTGCCGATCGCGGAGCCTTCTGCCAGGTTCTCGATCGCGACGGTGTCGGGCTCGTCGGCGGAAAGCAATGCGAGTTCGGCGAGCGTCGTGCCCAGCAGCGGCGTCGGCGCGAGTGCCTTGCCCAGCTCCTCGAGCACCACGGCGGCGTCGGCGAGTTCGCCCCCTGCGCCACCCGACTCCTCGGGCACCACCAACGCGGCCGCTCCGACCTGCTCGCACAACAACTTCCACAGCGACTCGTCGTAGCCGCGCTCCGACTCGATGGCTTGGCGCACCGCGGCGGGAGACGCGTGCTTGTCGACGAGCGCCGCGACGGTTTCGCGCAGCAGCTCGCGTTCTTCACTCATGAGAAGGCCTCCAATACCCGGCGGCGGTGCCATGTCGGGTCACCCCACGCCGATCGCAGCGCCTGCACGCGCAACAGCAGAAGGGACAGGTCGTGCTCCTGCGTGAAGCCGATGGCGCCATGGGTCTGCAGCGACGAGCGCGCAGAAAGCAACGCGGCATCGGCGGCGGCGACGAGCGCAGCGCTGACATCACGTGCCGTTTCGTCAGATCCGGCTGCCAGGGACAGCGCAGCCCCGTAGACCAGCGGCCTGGCCAACTCGACTGCGATGTAGGTGTCGGCGAGCTTGTGCTTGATCGCCTGGTAGGACCCGATGGTCCTGCCGAACTGGCTGCGCTGTTTGGCGTAGTCAACCGAAGCGTCCAGCATGGCCTGACCCGCACCAACGAGTTGCGCGGCGTTCGCGAGCACGCCGTACTCGAAAGCGCTTGCGGTGTCGGCCTTCTGCGCATCGCCTGCAGCCGTCGCGTCGTACATCTTGCGCGCCGGGTCGACGGACTCGTGCAGCTCACCTGCGCTGCCGTCGCGCACCTCATCGTCGCCCGCGACCAGAATCACGCCGGCAGAGTCGGCGTCGACGGCACGTGGCACATGCGGAGGAAAGGCGACCGTCGCGATCAGCTCACCGGATGCGAGCGCACCGCACCGTTCGTCGTCGGCCAGCAGAACCGGTGCCACGGCGATGGATTCGGTGACCGGGCCTGGCACGCCAAAGTACCCGAGACGTTCAGTGGCGACGACGAGGTCGACGGGACTGGCCCCGATGCCGTCGAACCGTTCGGGCACCAGCAGCGCGGTCACTCCGAGGTCGGCCAGGGTAGACCACACCTTGCGGCCGGGGCCGGTGTCGCCGTCGGCCCACGCGCGCACCGCCGCGGGGACGCCCGCAGCGCCGAGCGCGGCGTCGATGCTCGCCGCGAAGTCGCGCTGCTGTTCGTCGATCTCGAAGTTCATTTCTGCCCCTTGGGCTCGCGGGGCAGGCCCAGCAGTCGCTCGGCGATGATGTTGCGCTGAATCTCGTTGGTGCCGGCGTAGATCGGGCCGCCGAGCGCGAAGAGCAGCCCTTCGGTCCATGAGTCGACCAGCTCGCCGTTGGCCCCTCGCATGTCCAGCGCGGTCTGGTGGATGGCGACATCGAGGTCGGACCAGAACACCTTGGTGACCGACGACTCGGCGCCGAGTTCGCCGCCGTTGGCCAGCCGCGTCACGGTCCCGAACGTGTGCAACCGGTACGCCTGCGCCTTGATCCACGCATCGGCGACCCGGTCGGTGAAGGCCGGATCGGGATTGGCCTTCCATTGTTCGACGAGCCGTTCGGCAGGTGCGATGAACCGCGCGGGGCTGCGCAGCGACATTCCGCGCTCGTTGCTCGACGTGCTCATCGCGGCGCGCCAGCCGTCGTGCACGCCGCCGATCACGTCGTGGTCAGCCACGAAGACGTCGTCGAGGAAGATCTCGCCGAACCCGGTGTCGCCGCCGAGCTGGGCGATCGGCCGCACCGTCACGCCGTCGGCCCTGAGGTCGAACATGAAGTAGGTGAGGCCCTTGTGCCGCTCTGCTTCGGGGTCGGACCGGAAGAGCCCGAATGCCCTGTCGCCGAACGGCGCCCGCGAGCTCCAGATCTTCTGCCCGTTGAGCTTCCAGCCGCCGTCGGTCTTGGTCGCAGTGGACCGCAGTGACGCCAGGTCGCTGCCCGACTCCGGTTCCGACCAGGCCTGCGCCCAGATCTCCTCGCCGCTGGCCATCTTCGGCAGCACCCGGTCGAGTTGTTCCTCCGTGCCGTGCGCGAACAGCGTCGGAGCCAGCATCGATGTGCCGTTGGCGCTGGCGCGGCCGGGCGCCCCGGCCCGGAAGTACTCCTCCTCGTAGACGATCCACTGAAGCTGTGTGGCGTCGCGGCCGCCGTATTTCTTCGGCCACGCGATCACCGACAGGTCTGCGTCGAAAAGCACCTTGTCCCAACGCCGATGCTGCTCGAAGCCCTCCGCCGTGTCGTATGACTTCGTCGGGAAGTGCTCCTTGTTGGCGGCGAGGAAGTCGCGGACCTCGGCCCTGAACTCCTCGGTCTCGCCGTCGAAGGACAGGTCCATCAGATCATCCCTCGCAGTTGTGGTTTGACCACTTTGCCTCCCGGGTTGCGCGGCAGGACGTCGAGGAACGCCACCGATCGCGGTGTTTTGAAATTCGCCAGGTGCTCACGCGTGTAGGCGATCACGGCCGCCTCATCGAGTTCGGCGCCTGCCAGCTTGACGACGAACGCCTTGCCGACCTCGCCCAGCCGCTCGTCGGGCACTCCGATGACGGCGGCCTCCGCCACTCCGTCCAGACGCGCGATTACCTGCTCGATCTCGGCGGGGTAGACGTTGAAACCGCCGCAGATGTACATGTCCTTCAGCCGGTCGGTGATCTTCAGGTTTCCGGCCTCGTCGACGCGGCCGATGTCGCCGGTGTGCAGCCAGCCGTCGGCGTCGATGGTGTTGGCGGTCGCCTCGGGATCGTCGAGATAGCCCAGCATCACGTTGGGCCCGCGCAACAGCACTTCGCCGGCGCCGTCCTCGGCAGGGTCGTCGATGCGCAGCTCGAAGTCGGCGATCGGACGTCCGCATGTGGTCGCGACGGTGACGGCGTCGTCGTCGGCGCGGCACATCGTGCCGAACCCGCTGGCCTCGGTCAGCCCGTACGCCGTCAGCACGATGTCGATGTCCAGTTCCGACTGCATCCGCTCGATCAGCACCACCGGGATCGTCGCCGCGCCGGTGACGGCGAACCGCAGCGAGCTCAGGTCGTAGTCGCCACGCTTGGGATGGTCGAGCAGCGTCTGGTAGATCGTCGGGGGTCCGGGCAGCACGGTGATCCGGTGCTCGGCCACCGCGGCCATTGCCTTCTCGGGGTCGAACGTCAGCTGCGGAATCAGGGTCGCCCCGGTCTGCAGGCAGGCCAGGATGCCCGCCTTGTAGCCGAAGTTGTGGAAGAACGGGTTGATGCAGAGATAGCGGTCGGCGCTGGTGAGCTGTCCGCATGCGGCCCACGCCGCGGGAGCGTCGAGCGACTGCCGGTGTGCGCACAGCGCGCCCTTGCTGCGGCCGGTCGTGCCGGAGGTGAACAGGATGTCGGAGACGTCGTCGGGCTTCACCGCAGCCGCGCGGCTGTCAACCGGATCGAGATCCGAGCCGCGGGCGACGAATTCGTCCCAGGTGCCGTCGTCCTTGTCGATCGGGACTCGCACGATGTGCCGCAGGTCGGGCAGGGCATTGAGATCCAGGTCCGCGGTCTTGTCCGCGCCGAGGAACTCGCCGGCCGCCACCAGCAGCGGCGCGCCCGTACGGGCCAGCACGTCGGCGGCTTCGCCCGCGGTGTAGCGGGTGTTGAGGGGGACGACCACGCCGCCCGCGTAGTGCGTGGCCAGGCATGCGACGACCCAGTGCCACGTGTTCGGCGACCAGATCGCGACGCGGTCCCCGGCATCAACGCCCAGGTCGATCATCGCCGCGGCCGCCGTACGGACCTCGTCGCGCAACTGTGAGAAGGTCAGCCGCCGGTCGGCCCCAGTGGGATTGCCGGCACCGCCGCCGGTGACCAGCGCGTCGTGGTCGGAGAATTGGTCGGCAATCCGGTCCAGGACCTGCGGAATGGTCCTCAGATCGGGCTTCATCGATGCTCCTCTAACAAAGCAAGTGCTTGGTAGGTTAGCCTACAGGGGTGATAGAGGTCCAGGAGTTCAGGGCCGAGGTCCGCGACTGGCTCGCCGACAATCTGGTCGGTGAATTCGCCGCGCTCAAGGGCCTCGGCGGGCCGGGTCGTGAGGATGAGGCGTTCGAGGAACGCCTGGCATGGAACCGTCATCTCGCGGCGGCGGGTTTGACGTGCCTCGGCTGGCCGGAGGAACACGGCGGTCGCGGGCTTTCGGTCGCGCACCGCGTCGCGTTCTACGAGGAGTACGCCAAGGCCGACGCGCCGGACAAGGTGAACCATTTCGGCGAGGAACTGCTCGGCCCGACGGTGATCGCCTATGGCACCCCGGAGCAGCAGAAGCGATTCCTACCGAACATCCTCGACGTCACCGAGCTCTGGTGTCAGGGCTACTCGGAGCCGGGCGCGGGCAGCGATCTGGCCAACGTGTCGACCACCGCCGAACTCGACGGCGACCAGTGGGTGATCAACGGCCAGAAGGTGTGGACGTCGATGGCCCACCTTTCGCAGTGGTGCTTCGTGGTGGCCCGCACCGAAAAGGGCTCGAAGCGTCACGCCGGCCTTTCCTATCTGTTGGTTCCGCTCGATCAGCCCGGTGTCGAGGTGCGCCCGATCGTGCAGCTGACCGGGACGGCGGACTTCAACGAGGTGTTCTTCGACGACGCCCGCACCGACGCCGACCTCGTCGTCGGTCAGCCCGGCGACGGCTGGCGGGTCGCGATGGGAACGCTCACCTTCGAACGCGGCGTGTCGACGCTGGGCCAGCAGATCCGTTACGCACGTGAGCTTTCCAACCTGGCGGAGGTGGCCAAGGAGACCGGCGCCGTCGACGATCCGCTCATCAGGGAGCGCCTCACCCGCTCGTGGGTGGGTCTGCGCACCATGCGCTCGTACGCCCTTGCCACCATGGATGTCGAACAGCGTGGGAGCCGCACCGGCGGCGACATCGGGCCGGGTCAGGACAACGTGTCAAAGCTGCTGTGGGCCAACTGGCATCGCGATCTCGGCGAACTGGCGATGGACATCGTCGGTAAGGCGGGCCTGGTGGCAACAGACGGCAAGTTCGACGAGTGGCAGCACCTGTTCCTGTTCACCCGCGCCGACACCATCTACGGCGGTTCGAACGAAATCCAGCGCAATATCATCGCCGAGCGCGTGCTCGGCCTACCGCGTGAGGTGAAGGGTTGAGTCTCTCGCAGGCGCCCAAAGAGATTGACGGGCACGGGCTTCTGACCGGCAAGGTGGTCGTCGTGACCGCGGCGGCGGGCACCGGCATCGGGTCGGCGGTCGCGCGCCGCGCACTGGCCGAGGGTGCCGACGTGGTCGTCTCCGACCATCACGAACGGCGGCTCGGCGAAACCCGGGACCAGTTGACGGAGCTCGGCCTCGGCCGGGTGGAGAGCGTGGTCTGCGATGTGACGTCGACGGCGCAGGTCGATGCGCTCATCTCGTCGACGACCGCCAGGATGGGCAGGCTCGATGTGCTCGTCAACAACGCGGGCCTCGGCGGCGAGACGCCGGTCGTCGACATGACCGACGAGGAGTGGGACCGGGTGCTCAACGTGACGTTGACGTCGGTGATGCGGGCGACGCGCGCCGCGCTGCGGTACTTCCGCGACGCAGGCCACGGCGGCGTGATCGTCAACAACGCCAGCGTGCTCGGCTGGCGGGCCCAGCATTCGCAGTCGCACTACGCCGCCGCCAAGGCGGGCGTGATGGCGTTGACGCGGTGCAGTGCGATCGAAGCCGTCGAGCACGATGTGCGGATCAACGCGGTGTCGCCGAGCATCGCGCGACACAAGTTCCTCGAGAAGACGAGTTCGTCCGACCTGCTCGACCGGCTCTCCGAGGGTGAGGCGTTCGGCAGGGCCGCCGAACCATGGGAGGTCGCGGCCACCATCGCATTCCTGGCCAGCGACTACTCCAGTTATCTGACCGGAGAAGTGATTTCGGTGTCGAGCCAGCGCGCATGACAGAGCAACCGGCGGTCAGTCGCCGCGACGAGCTTCTGGAGCTCGCCGCGGTGATGTTCGCCGAACGCGGCCTGCGCGCCACCACCGTGCGCGACATCGCCGACTCTGCGGGCATTCTGTCCGGCAGCCTGTATCACCACTTCAAGAGCAAAGAGCAGATGGTGGAGGAGGTGTTGCGTGATTTCCTGGACTGGCTGTTCGATCGCTATCAGGCGATCGTCGACACCGAGCCCAACCCGCTCGAACGGCTCAAGGGACTGTTCATGGCATCCTTCGAGGCGATCGAGCACCGGCACGCACAGGTCGTCATCTACCAGGACGAGGCCAAGCGGCTTTCCGGGTTGCCGCAGTTCGACTTCGTGGAGACCCGGAACATTGAGCAGCGGCAGATGTGGCTGGACCTGCTCAACCAGGGCGTCGAGCAGGGTTACTTCCGACCCGATATCGACGTCGACCTGGTGTACCGGTTCATCCGCGACACCACATGGGTTTCCGTCCGCTGGTATCAGCCAGGTGGACCGTTGACCGCCGAAGAGGTTGGTCGACAATATCTTTCAATCGTCCTTGGCGGCATCACCAAAGAAGGAGCCAAACATGCCTGAGGCATACGTCATCGAAGCAGTGCGCACCGCGGTCGGTAAGCGAAACGGGTCGCTCGCAGGTGTGCACCCGGTGGATCTCGGTGCGGCAGGCTGGCGCGGTCTGTTCGACCGCGTCGACGTCGACCCCGGTGCGGTCGACGACGTGATCGCCGGCTGTGTCGACGCCATCGGACCCCAGGCCGGAAACATCGCCAGGCTGTCCTGGCTTGCCGCCGGATACCCGGAGGAGGTGCCGGGTGTCACCGTGGACCGGCAATGCGGTTCGAGTCAGCAGGCGATTTCCTTTGGCGCACAGGCCATCATGTCCGGCACCGCCGATCTGATCGTGGCGGGCGGCATGCAGAACATGAGCCAGATCCCGATCTCCTCGGCGATGACCGTCGCCGAGCAGTTCGGGTTCACGTCGCCGACGAACGAATCCAAGAGCTGGCTGCACCGGTACGGCGACCAGGAGATCTCCCAGTTCCGTGGAGCGGAGCTGATCGCGGAGAAGTGGAACATCTCGCGCGAGGAGATGGAGGAGTACTCGCTTACCAGTCACCAGCGTGCGCAGGAGGCCATCCGCGCCGGGCACTTCGAGAACGAGATCATTCCCGTCGACGGGTTCGTCACCGACGAAGGTCCTCGTGACACGTCGCTGGAGAAGATGGCGGGCCTGAAGACCCTCGTCGACGGCGGTCGGTTGACCGCCGCGATGGCCAGCCAGATCTCCGACGGTGCCAGCGCCGTACTGCTCGCGTCGGAGCAGGCTGTGCAGGACCACGGCCTCAAGCCGCGCGCACGCATCCACCACATCAGCGCGCGCGGTGCCGATCCGGTGTTCATGCTGACCGGGCCGATCCCTGCGACGCGGTATGCGCTGGATAAGGCGGGGTTGACGATCGACGACATCGACACCGTGGAAATCAACGAGGCCTTCGCGCCCGTCGTCATGGCCTGGCTGCAGGAATTCAAGGCCGACCCTGCGAAGGTCAACCCGAGCGGTGGCGCGATCGCGCTGGGTCATCCGCTGGGAGCGACCGGCGCCAAGCTGTTCACGACGATGCTGAACACGTTGGAGCGCACCGGTGGTCGCTACGGGCTGCAGACGATGTGCGAGGGCGGCGGCACCGCCAACGTCACCATCATCGAACGACTCTGACGCGCGCTACTGCGCCAGGGCCAAACCGCCGAGCGCGATGATCCAGCTGGCGAAGCTGCCGACGAGAAAGTACTCGGTGACGGCATCGATGCCGATGTTCCCGTTCTCGCGGGCCTTCGCGGCGTTGATCTCCGGGAACCGGATGATGCTCTTTGCGGCGACGACGGCGGTGGCCGCGGCAAGCTGACCGGCCAGGCCGAGCCCGAAGATCAGGATCCGTTCCATGGGACCGAGCAGGCGACCGCCCTTCAGCCGGTCCGACGGCTGGGGCTGGCCTTCGGGTTTCACGGCGCCGACCGAGCCGAGGACCAGCCGCACCAACTGGTTACCGGTGACGAACTGCAGCAGCACCACACCGACGATCATCAGCAGCCGGTTCGGGCTGACGTCGCCGATGCCTGGCACCTCGACCCACGACGACCACCGCTCGACGAGGCCGCCGACGTCGGAAGCCCAGCCGGACAACAGGATCAGTGCCGCCAGCGCTAGCCCGAACACCGCAAGCGGTGCGCCTTCGTGATCGCCGGATCGCTCTGCGCGGGCACCCAGCAGGACCCAGCTGACCCCTGCGGCGGTCGCGATCGCCAACAGCGGGAGGTCGCCGAGATGCCACAGCCCGGCCAGGGCCGCGCAGGCCACCACCACGGCGGGCGCAATCACGGCGGGGACCCACACGGGGCGGGTCAGCCGCCGGACCGCATCGGCGACGCCCATCGCGATGAGCATCACCGCCAGCGCGCTCACGGCACGCCCCGCAGGTACTCCGACGCCACGACGATCAGGTCGAGACCGTCGCGGCCGGAGCGCTGCGACACCGCCGACGGGCTGATGCCTTCAGCCGCGGCGATGTCCTTCTTGGTCTGGTTCTCCAACAGTGCCTTCACAATCCGTGTCGATCGGTCGTCTAACGATCCAAGCAGGTGGTCCCGACAAATCAGCGCCGCGTTGATCGCGTCGAGGTCGGTCCTTGTCTCGCCTGCGGCTCGGAACGACGTCCGCACCAGCGCCAGTCCGGGTTGGCGCTGAGCCGATGCCGTCCACTCGATGGCCTCGCGAGCGGCCCACCAACCGGGGCCGTCCTGGATGCCAGCGATCTCGTCGAGCATGGTGACCGCACCCCAGCCGATGCCGAACCGCACGTCGATCTCCGGCGCGACGGCAAGCCGCAGTGAGAGCGCCGCGTCGATCGCAAGGCCGACGCTGGGGAAGGCGCCCTGGAACTCGTCGCCGACCGTGAATGCGGGTGGATCGATCGCGTCGTCGACTACGCCGGCGAGGGCATGGTTCAACAGCCGGTGGGCGCCTGCGCGGTCGGCGAAGGTTCGCGAACCGACGACGTCGCCGATGAGCGTGGCCCGGTTGCCCGATGAAGCTGAGCTCTTCATCTCTACCATATGAAGATTATAGCTTCATAATCTGGAAGTGAAGGTATCAGCTTCATGCGGCGGGCGACGTGAGGGGATGTGCTGGCGCGACCTACTCCACGAGTGCGGCGGCGGCCTGCAGGTGCTTGACCGCATCGTCGACGATCGACTCGACCAGGTCGGCGCACGAGGGCAGGTCGTCGAGGATGCCGGCGACCTGCCCCGACGCCAGCACGCCCGCGTCGGTGTTGCCCTCGACGAGGCCGGCCTTCAGCAGCATCGGCGTGTTGGCCGCCATGACGACTTGGGACCAGGTGAGTTCCTTGCCGTGTCGCATCTCCAGCCCGTCGCTGATCATCGACCGCCAGGTCATCTTCGACATCTTCTTGAATTTCTGCGCGTTGCGCACCGCGGCACTGAAACCGCGCAGGCGCGAACCGCTTTCGAGCTTCTCCACCAGCCCGGTGCGCAGCACCCGGTGGGGCATGCCGTCGACTCGGGTCGACACCACGGTCCCGTCGAGACCCGCCTGCAGATATCGCTGCTTGACGTCGTCCGGCACGGTGGAGTCCGACGTCAACAGAAAGCGGGTGCCCATCGCGACACCCGCGGCGCCGTAGGAGAGCGCGGCGGCCAGCCCACGGCCGTCGAAGAATCCGCCGGCTGCCACGACCGGGATGTCCACGGCGTCGAGCACCGACGGCAGCAGCAGCGTGGTGGCGATCGGTCCCGTGTGGCCGCCACCCTCGCCGCCCTGCACGATCACCGCGTCGGCACCCCAGCCGGCGACCTTCTTGGCGTGCTTGGCCAGCCCGACCGACGGAATCACAACGACGCCGGCCTCTTTGAGCTTGGCGATCAGATCCGGCTTCGGTGCAAGCGCGAACGAAGCCACCTTGACGCCTTCGCGGATGAGGAGCTCGATCCGGTCGACGGCATCGCCTGCATCGGCGCGGATGTTGATGCCGAACGGCTTATCCGTCGCTGCCTTCACCTTGGTGACCGCGGTCTGCAGCTCTTCCAGCGTCATCGTGGCCGACGCGAGGATACCGAGGCCGCCTGCGTTGGACGTCGCCGCCACCAGCCGCGCGCCGGCCACCCAGCCCATGCCGGTCTGAACCACCGGATGTTGGATGCCCACCAGTTCGGTCAGCGGTGTTCGCAGTCTGCTCACGAGCGTATTTCCTTGTCCCGCAGCGCTTTGGGGTCGATGACATCGCGGAGGATCTTCAGCTCATCGGCGGTGGGGAGTCGCGTCTCCTCCGCCCCGTCCAGCCCGTGTACCTCGAACGAGGTGTTCTCGCGGACCTGTTCGGCATCGATACCGGGATGCAGCGACACCACTCGCATGGTGTGGTCGGGACCGTTGAAGTCGAAAACGCCGAGGTTCGACACCACGCGGAAGACGTCGACGAACCGGTATGCCGGGTTGTCGGGATCGACCTTGTTCCAACCGATCCCGGACACTATGTCCACGTTGTCGCAGAACACCCGCTTGGAGTGGTTGCCGACCCAGTAACTCGTTGCGTGGTTGATCGTGTTTCCCGGTGCTCCTCGCACGCCGAACATCTGCCGGGTCGGGTGCTGCAGCGGCCCGAACGCGGACAGGTTCTGGTTGCCGAACCGGTCGACCTGGTTCGCGCCCATCACGACGTGGCGGCGGCCCCAGGCCAGCGTCTCGAAGACCCGCCCGAACGGCATCCAGCCCTCGATCGCGCCCGTCGCGCCGATCGCGGGGGTATCGGCCAGCAGGCGGGCCTCGCCGTCGGTGAGCACGATGTCGGGGGAGAACGTCAGGCGCGCCAGCCGGGCGCCGATCGACACCATGGTCGCCATCGGGCTGACCATGATCTCGCCTGCGTCGCGGAACAGTTCGGCGCACGCGACGGCGCACACCTCTGCGCGGGACACGGAAATCATTGCGTCTCCTTGAATTTGCGCACCGCGGCCTGGTAGTCGGCCTCGTCGCCCGACAGGTAGGTGCCGACGAACTCCTGCCACGTCTCGTCCGAAGCCGCGGCCTCGGCGTAGTGGCGCTGGAACTTCTCGTCGCGCTTGTAGTCGGGTTCTGCGGTGGTGAAGTGCGCGCCGTTGGGTGCCTCCACGACGTCGTCCACCATCATCCGGTTGATCAGCAGTGCCTGTGGCGGAACCGATTTCACCAGCTCCTCGGTCGGCACTACCCGCTCGACGGACAGCAGGCGTTTCTGTGCGGCCATCAGATACAGGTCGTCGAAGTACGGGTCGATACCGGTATAGGCCGCGTTGCCGTGCTCGTCGCCGATGTTCATGTGCACGAACGCCACATCGAGGTTCAGCGCAGGCATCGCGATGAGCTCCTCGTAGCCGCCGTCGGTGGGGTACGGCGACTTCACGGTCCGCAGCTCGTCGCCCCAGAACGCGCGCACGTCGCTGCCCAATCCCGCCCGGATGGGCAGGAACGGAAGCCGTTGTGCCGCGGCCTGTAAGCCGCACCGCAGCATGCCTTCGTCCATCTCGCGCGATTCGATCGAGCCGCTCGTGCGCGCCTTGGCGAACCAGGGATCGTAGAACGGCGGTGAATCCAGCGACACGAAACCGTAGTAGACCCGCTTAACCTTGCCCGCCGAACAGAGCAAGCCGACGTCCGGTCCGCCGTAGGTCACTACGGTCAGGTCCGTGACGTCGGTGCGCAGCAGCGCCCGAACGAACGCCATCGGCTTGCGTCGCGACCCCCAGCCGCCGATGCCGATGGTCATGCCGCTCTCGACCGAGGTGATCGCCTCGTCCAAAGTCGTTCTCTTGTCGCTCACTTGGCTCCCTTGTCGGTCCCGGCGAACGCGTCGCGATGCTCGTCGGACACCCCGGCCAGGTTGAGTTCGAACGTGAAGCCCTGTTCCATCCGGTAGCTGGAGTTGACCTTCTGCACGTCGATGAGGTTCAGCGCCTCCTTGGCCGCCCGGATGACCCGGGTGTCCTTCGACGCGATGTCGCGCGCGACGCGGAGGGCGGCCTCGTCGAGGTCCGCGCGTGGCACCACCTCGTGCACTGACCCGTGATGGTGAAGGGTTGCGGCGTCGACGGTGGCGGCGGTGAAGAACAGCCGGCGCATCATGTGCTGCGGCACCAGACGCGAAAGGTGAGTCGCCGCACCGAGTGCGCCGCGCTCGACTTCGGGCAGCCCGAAGGTCGCGTCGTCGGAGGCGACGATCACGTCGGCATTGCCGACCAGGCCGATGCCGCCGCCAACGCAGAACCCGTTGACGGCCGCGACGACCGGCACCGCGCACTCGTACACCGCGCGGAACGCCTCGAAGCAGCCGCGGTTGGCGTCGATCAGCGCGGTGAAGCCCTCGGTCTTCTGCATCTCCTTGATGTCGACGCCGGCGTTGAACCCGCGGCCCTCGGCGCGCAGGATCACCACATGGGTCGACTGGTCGCGGCCCGCCGCCGTGATGGCATCGGCCAGTTCGAACCATCCGCCGGACGGGATCGCGTTGACGGGCGGGTAGTCGACGGTGACCGAGACGATGCCCGGCTCGACCGACTTGGTGGTGATTGTCATCAATGACTCCTGCGTGGGGGTCGGCTACCTAAGCAAGCACTTGCTTGGTACGCTAGCACAGTGACCGACGCGGCTGACAGTGCTGGCTTGGCAGGCATCAACCTGCAACTGAGCGGGCGGGTCGTCCTCGTGACCGGTGGCGTGCGAGGAGTCGGTGCCGGTATCAGCGCCGTCTTCGCCGACCAGGGCGCGACGGTCGTGACGTGCGCGCGTCGGCCGGTCGAAGGGCTGCCGTACGACTTTCATCCGTGCGATGTTCGGGACGACGACTCGGTGAGGTCGCTCATCGACGCGATCGTCGCCGACCACGGCCGACTCGACATCGTGGTCAACAACGCGGGCGGGTCGCCGTACGTGCCTGCCGCGGAGGCGTCGGCCAAGTTCAGCAGCAAGATCATCGAGCTCAACCTTCTCGGGCCGCTGTCGGTTTCAACCCATGCGAACGCCGTGATGCAGACGCAAGACGGTGGCGGGTCGATCGTCAACATCGCGAGTGTCAGCGGCAGGCGCCCGACGCCGGGCACCGTGGCCTACGGCGCCGCGAAGGCGGGCCTGGAGAACATCACGAGCACGCTGGCCGTCGAATGGGCGCCGAAGGTGCGGGTGAACTCGGTCGTCGTCGGCATGGTGGAGACCGAACAGTCCGAGCTCTTCTACGGCGACGCCGAATCCATCGCAGCCATCTCGAAAAACGTACCGCTCGGCAGGCTCGCCAAGCCGGCCGACGTCGGCTGGGCCGCGGCGTTCCTCGCATCCGACGCTGCGTCCTACATCAGCGGTGCATCGCTGGAAGTGCACGGCGGCGGCGAACCGCCGCACTACCTGGCCACCACAACCGCCGACATCAAATAGTCAAGGAGGCAACAAATATGGGACTGTGCGACGGTCGCGTGGTCATCGTGACGGGCGCTGGTGGCGGCATCGGGCGCGCACATGCGCTGGCGTTCGCCGCCGAAGGCGCGCGCGTGGTGGTGAACGACATCGGTGTCGGCCTCGACGGGTCGCCAGCGGGCGGCGGCAGCGCGGCGCAGGGTGTCGTCGACGAAATCACCGCTGCGGGAGGCGAAGCCGTCACCAGCGGCGCCAACGTCGCCGACTGGGCGCAGGCCGAAGGCCTCATCGCGACCGCCGTCGATACCTTCGGCGGACTCGACGTCCTGGTCAACAACGCCGGCATCGTGCGGGACCGGATGTTCGCCAACACCAGCGAAGAGGAATTCGACGCCGTGATCGCGGTGCACCTCAAGGGGCACTTCGCGACGATGCGCCATGCGGCCGCATACTGGCGCGCGCAGTCCAAGGCGGGTAACACCCCCGACGCCCGCATCATCAACACCAGTTCGGGTGCAGGTCTTCAGGGCAGCGTCGGTCAGGCGAACTACAGTGCCGCGAAGGCGGGCATTGCGGCCATGACGTTGGTCGCCGCCGCGGAGATGGGTCGCTACGGCGTCACGGTCAACGCCATCGCGCCGTCCGCGCGCACCCGGATGACCGAGACGGTCTTCGCGGACATGATGTCGACGGAGGACAAGGACTTCGATTCCATGGCGCCGGAGAACATTTCGCCGTTGGTGGTGTGGCTGGGCAGTGTCGAGTCGCGCGACGTCACCGGCAGGATGTTCGAGGTCGAGGGCGGCATCATCCGCGCCGCCGAGGGCTGGGCACACGGACCCGAGGTCGACAAGGGCGCCCGCTGGGATCCGGCGGAATTGGGCCCGGTGGTCAACGATCTGCTGGCGAAGGCGCGCCCGCCGGTGCCGGTGTTCGGCGCCTGACGGGACGCTTAGGCGAACTACGTTTGAAACGCCGCACGATCGGTCATCATGATCGAGTGAGGCGGATCACACTGCCGGTGGTAGCCGGCGTAATGCTGTTGGTGTTGGCCGGATGTGGTGGACAAAGAGGTGGTGACGGCGGCGAAGCCGCCCAGGAGCCGACGACGTGCACGGTCGACTCCGATACCCGCCTGAGCATCGCGACCGGAAACACCACCGGTGTCTACTACAGCCTCGGCGGCGCCCTCGCCGAAGCGATCGGCAAGAGCAGTGGCGGAAAACTGAAGGCCACCGCGGCGGAGACGTCGGCGTCGCTGCAGAACATCCAGCAGTTGGTGGCGGGCACGCACCAGGTCGCCTTCTCGCTCGCCGACACGGCCGCCGATGCGGCGGAGGGCAAGGAATCCTTCGACGAGCCGCAGCCGATCGCCGCGCTTGCCCGGCTGTACCCCAACTACACCCAGGTCGTTGCGCGCACCAACTCCGGCATCAACTCGATCGCCGACATGCGCGGAAAGAGGGTGTCCACAGGAGCGCCGAATTCTGGCACCGAGGTGATCGCCAACCGGATGCTGAAGGCGGCGGGACTCGACCCGGCCAAGGACATCCAGGCGCAACGCACCGAGCTGGGCAAGACGGTCGAGGGTATGAAGGACGGCTCGATCGATGCGATGTTCTGGTCCGGCGGGCTGCCGACCAGCGGTATCACCGACCTCTTCACGAGCCAGCGTGGCAACGTCAAGTTCATCGACGTCGCAGGCACGTTGGACAAGCTCAAGGAGATCAACACGATCTACGAGCAGGGTGTCATTCCGGCCGCGACGTACCAGACCCCCGGCGATGTGCCGACGGTGGTGGTGCCGAATCTGCTTCTGGTCAAGGAAGATATGGACGGCAACATCGCATGCGTCGTGACCAAGGCGCTGTTCGAGAACAAGGCCGAACTGGTCAAGGTGAACAAGGCGGCCGAGGACATCAGCCTGGACACGGCCCGCCAGACCGAACCCGTGCCCCTGCATCCGGGCGCCAAGAAGGCGCTCGACGAACTCGGTGCGAAGAGCTGACCGACCGCGAAGACGACTCCGGCCGGCCCGCGCCGGCCGGAGACACCGCGACCGAGACCAAGGCAACTCCGGCGGCGGCGGCCGGCTATGAAGAAGAGAAGCCGGCCCGCGAGCTGACCGGGTGGGTGAGCCATGCGGTCACCGCCGCGTGCGTCCTGATCGGCGTGTCCGCGATCTATCAGGTCTTCTTCCCGCTGGCGCAGGGCAACCAGGTCTCCCTCATCTACTTCCTGGCGGCCGTCCTGCCGCTGACACTGCTGTGCTACCGCTCCGGTGTTCGGTTGCGTCGCAAAGCGACTGAGTCCGACGATGACGAGCAGGACGACCAAAGAGAACAAGTACCGGTCGGTAATCCGACGCTCGTCGACTGGCTGCTTGCCGCGATCGCCCTGGTGGCCTGCCTGTATCCGGTGCTTCCCTTCGAAATCGCAGGCGGTGGAGGCGGCTTCGACGAGTTCCTCAGCAGGCAGGGCACCCCCGCGATGATCGACGTCGTCGTGGGCACCCTCGTCTTGCTGCTCGTGCTGGAGGCCTGCCGCAGAACCACCGGTCTCGCGTTGCCGATCGTCTGCCTACTCGCCCTGGCGTATGCCTACTACGGCGGTTACCTTCCGCAGGGCGCGGCGATCGCGCATGCCGGAGTGAACTGGGACCAGATCATCAGCGCGTCGTTCATCCAGTCGACCGGTCTCTACGGTGTGCCGCTCGACGTCGCGGCCACTTACATCGTGCTGTTCACCATTTACGGTGCGGTGCTGGACGCGTCGGGCGCGAGCAAGTTCTTCATCGACCTGTCCCTTGCGGCGTTCCGCCGGTCGCGCGCGGCGCCTGGCCGGACCGTCACGCTCGCCGGGTTTCTGCTCGGGTCCGTATCGGGTTCGGGGACGGCGACGACGGTCAGCCTGGGTTCGGTGACATGGCCCATCCTGCGTCGCGCCGGCTATCCGAAGGAGAATGCGGGCGGCATGTTGGCGGCCGCGGGCATCGGCGCGATCCTGTCGCCGCCGACACTTGGCGCAGCCGCGTTCATCATCGCGGAGTACCTCGGCGTGCCGTACCTGACCGTGTTGGTGTGGGCGATCGCGCCGACGATTCTGTACTACCTCGGAATTCTGCTTGCGGTGGAGATCGACGCCCGCCGGTACAACACCCGCGAAGTCGAGATCAGCGAGCAGTCGGGCTGGCGGCTGCTCGGCAGATTCGGATACCACCTGATTTCGCTTGTGCTGATCGTGGTCTTCCTTGCCATGGACATCTCCGCGGTGCGGGCGGTGGTGTTCGCAACCTTCATTCAGATCGGCCTGTCCTTCCTGGATCGAGAACACCGGTTGACCCCGGTCAAGCTGTACCGTGCGCTCGGCAGCGGTGTGCGAGGGGTGCTCGCCGTCGCCACCGTCTGTGCCGCCGCCGGTGTGATCGCGGCGATGATCACCAGGACCGGACTGGGTCTACAGCTGCACTCGATCTTGGTCAATACCGCTCGGGGAATCACCGAGAACCCGGCGCTGGTGCTGACTTTCACCGCGTTGTTCGCCGCGCTGGCCGTGGCGGTGCTCGGCCTGGCGGTGCCTGTCACCGCTTCGTTCGTGATCAGCTGGGTGGTCGTCGGGCCCGCGCTGCAGGACCTCGGCGTCGCAGCGCCCGCGGCGGCGATGTTCGTCTTCTACTTCGCTGTGTTGTCGGAGGTGACACCACCGACCGCGCTGGCGTCCGTCGCCGCATCCGCTATCACCGGCGGCAGGGTGATGGCCACCATGATGCAGACATGGAAGTACACGCTTCCCGCGTTCCTCGTACCGTTCGCCTTCGTGCTGACCGACAACGGCGAGGGCCTGCTCGGCCTTCGATCGATCGGCGACATGGCATGGACCACAGCGGTTTCCGCGCTAGGAGTGGCGGCGCTCGCGGTCGTCACCGGCGGCTGGATGATCCGGCGTGCGGGCTGGCCGGAACGGCTGCTGTGTGTACCGGCGGCAGCCCTGCTGCTCTATCTGCACCCGACGACGATCGCCATCGGGGCAGCGCTGTTGGCGGTGGCGGTGGGCGTGAATCTGGTGTTACGGCGCGGGTCCGACCCATCGGTCGCGGCTGCTGCTACTTCTTGAGCCGTCGGCTTCCGCCGTGCCAATCCTCTTGTTTCCCAACGGATTCGGTGTCGACACCGAAACTGGCCAGCTGGGGTCGCTCATACCGCGCCTCAGGCCATTCAATCGCCGATTCGGTTCAGCGTGACCTGGCTGTTGATGGTACTCGGGCACGGATCGCCGACGGTGACGGCTTGATCGACGACCACGCTGGTGATCGGGTCCGGCACCGGTTCGGCCGGCAGCGCGAACGTACCCGTGATCGATTTCGTGGTCTGGACCTCACCTTCTGCGCATTTGATCGGCCCCGAGCCCGCACCGCCCGTCCACCGGCCGTTCTCGAAGATGTAGTCGGCCGGAAATGCTGTGGTGCTGCCGGGTTGGTTTTCGTCCTTCTGGGTCGCCGCGACGGTCGTCAGGCACTTGTTGCCGGTACGCAGGCAGTGGGTATCGGCGTCCCAGGTCTGGCTGAATTTCCAGTCGGGCTGATCGGCGGTGACGACGGGGCCGGAGTACTTCCCGCGCAGTCCTGCGGCGGGCGAGGTGACGCGTTTCGGCTGAGAAGCCGGATCGGGCAATGCGACGTCGGCCGGTGCATCGCCTGTGCGGGTGAACGTGGCAGGGACGTCGGAGATGTTCATGCATTCGTTCGCGCCGACGTACAGGCCGCGGGCCGTCATCGGTCCATCGTCCTTCGGCTCGACGGTCCAGATGCTGAAGTAAGGAGCCTTCACCGTCCTCAAATCCGGGTTGAGCTGGCACGATCCGTCGGGTACTTCCTGCACACTCAGCCAGTGCCCGTCGACGAGATCGAAGACAAGTAATCCGGTGTCGGGCACCTCCTTCATATCGTCGCCGAGCGTGAGCGCCGTTGCGGTGCAGACATTGTCGGCGACACACGCCGAACGCACCGCCAGCTTGAACGGCTTCTTTTCATTGCTCGGGTCTGGCGCGTAATTGACCTTCCGCTTGGACAAATCGGTCTGGACTTCGTATAGGCCATCGAATTTCGGTTGGGATGAAGGTTTCGATTCGGATGACGGCTTCGCCGTTTCCCCGCTGTTACCGGTCGAACACGACACGATCAGACCAACGCCCACCAACGCCACCGCAATAGAGACGAATCGCATGGCACGAGTCTGGCGTACCGGAGCGCGACGGGTCCGACGTTTGCCGGAATTCCGCCGTGCGCCTGACCTACGCCGTCAGAAATGGCCTGATGCTCGCCCGGATGTGGTGAATCTTTCCGTCCTCTGCAGGGATGACGAAAGTCTCGTCGATATGCGCGCCGACACGCCGGCCGGCGAGCGATGGCTTGGTGACGAGGTCGAACCGGGCCCGGATTCGATCGCCGTCCACGGTGAACTCGGGCACGCTCGTCGATTGGATCACGCGGTACTGCGGTCCACGGTTCAAGCTGCGGCGCAGGTGATCTCCAGAGAAGCCGGTCTTCATGCCGACTTCGATGCGGGTGCAGTTCTGCGCGAATGCGACCTTGTCGGCATCGTGGCTTACCAGCGCATCGATATACGCCTGCGCGACGGCGATGCGTTCCGCGTCCGTCGCCGCCACTAGATCCGCTCGATGATCGTGCCGGTGGACAGCGCGCCGCCTGCGCACATCGTTATCAGCGCGGTGCTCTGGTCGGTGCGCTCCAACTCGTGCAGCGCGGTGGTGATCAGCCTGCTGCCGGTGCTGCCCACTGGATGGCCGAGCGCAATCGCGCCGCCGTTCACGTTCACCTTATCCAGGTCTGGGTTATGCACCCGCGCCCACGACAGCACGACGGACGCGAACGCCTCGTTGATCTCGGTGATGTCGATGTCGCCCATCTTCATGCCGGCCTTCTCGAGCACCTTCGCCGTTGACTGCACGGGCCCGTCGAGGTGGTAGTACGCCTCGGCGCCGACCAGTGCCTGGCTGATGATCCGCGCCCGCGGCTTCAGCCCGAGCGCCTTGGCCTTGTCCTCGTCCATCCACAGCACCGCCGCGGCGCCGTCGGAGATCTGCGACGACGTGCCCGCGGTGTGGATGCCGCCATCGATCACCGGCTTCAGCGACGCAAGGCCTTCCAGCGTTGTGTCGCGCAGCCCCTGGTCGCGGGTCACGAAGGCGCGCTCTGACGTCGGCTGCTTCTGCTCGTCCAGCACCGGCGCTTCGATTGGGCTGATCTCACGGTCGAACCGGCCCTCGGCCCAGGCCCGCTTGGCCCTGCTCTGCGACTGGAAGCCCCACTCGTCGATGTCCTCGCGCGTGATGCCGCGGCGGTTGGCGATCCGCTCCGCGGCGGTGAACTGGTCGGGTAGGTCGATGTCCCACGACGCAGGCCGCAGTACCGAGCGGTCGGGCCCCGCGTTGGCGCCCAGTCCGACCGCGCTCATCGCCTCGATGCCGCAGGCGATGCCGACGTCGATGGCTCCTGTCGCGATGAGCCCGGCGATCAGATGGTTGGCCTGCTGGCCGCTGCCGCATTGGCAGTCCACGGTGGTGGCGCCGACGTGCTCGGGCAGGCCCGCAACGAGCCAGCCGACCCGGGTGATGTTGTTCGACTGCGCGGCGAACTGCGTCACGCAGCCGCCTATCAGCTGTTCGACCTCACCGGCGTCGATGCCGGCCTTCTCCACCACGGCCTTCTGCACCGCACCGAGAAGCTCGGTGGGATGCAGGCCCGACAACCATCCATTCCGCTTGCCGATCGGGCTGCGGGTGGCTTCAACGATGACAGGGTTACCCATCCCGCCAGGCTAGAACACGTTTCATTACTCTGACAAGCTGCGTTAGAGCCGAGCCTTTGATCTGCGGAGAAGGCATGTTTTACTGGCACTAGAACACGTTGCAATTGAGGAGTGCTTTGCTATGCCCTGCCCCATTTCGCCCGACTTCGACTTTCTCGATGCGACCCTGAACCTCGAGCGTCTGCCTGTCGAGGAGCTCGCCGAGCTCCGCAAGTCTGAGCCCATCCACTGGGTCGACGTGCCCGGCGGTACCGGAGGGTTCGGCGACAAAGGCTATTGGCTCGTGACCAAGCATGCCGACGTCAAAGAGGTGTCCAAGCGCAACGACATCTTCGGCAGCTCGCCGGACGGCGCGATTCCGACTTGGCCGCAAGGGATGACCCGCGACGCGATCGATCTGCAGAAGGCCGTCCTGCTGAACATGGACGCGCCGCAGCACACCCGGCTGCGCAAGATCATCTCCCGTGGCTTCACCCCGCGAGCCGTCGGACGGCTCGAGGAGGAACTACGGACCCGCGCCCAGAAGATCGCCAAGACTGCCGCATCCGAAGGGTCGGGCGACTTCGTCGAGCAGGTGTCCTGCGAGCTGCCCCTGCAGGCGATCGCCGGACTGCTCGGCGTACCCCAGGAGGACCGCGACAAGCTCTTCCGCTGGTCCAACGAGATGACCGCAGGCGAGGACCCGGAGTACGCCGACGTCGACCCCGCGATATCGTCGTTCGAGCTCATCACGTATGCGATGAAAATGGCCGAGGAGCGGTCGAAGAATCCGACCGACGACATCGTCACGACGCTCATCGAGGCTGATATCGAAGGCGAAAAGCTCTCGCGACGACGAGTTCGGCTTCTTCGTTGTGATGCTCTCGGTGGCGGGCAACGAGACCACGCGTAACTCCATCACCCACGGCATGATCGCGTTCTCGCAGAACCCCGACCAGTGGGAGTTGTACAAGAAGGAACGTCCCGAGACCGCCGCCGACGAGATCGTCCGCTGGGCGACGCCGGTGTCGGCGTTCCAGCGCACCGCGCTCTCCGACGTCGAACTCGGCGGTGTGAAGATCAAGAAGGGCGAGCGAGTCGTGATGTCCTACCGCTCGGCCAATTTCGACGACGAGGTCTTCACCGACCCGCACTCGTTCAACATCCTGCGCGATCCGAACCCGCACGTCGGCTTCGGCGGCACCGGGGCGCACTACTGCATCGGCGCCAACCTCGCCAAGATGACCATCAATCTCATCTTCAATGCCGTCGCCGACCACATGCCGGATCTCAAGCCGGTCGGCGAACCTGAGCGGCTCATGTCGGGGTGGCTGAACGGCATCAAGCACTGGCAGGTTGACTACACGGGTCAGTGTCCGGTCAGCCACTGACCTCGCAGGCGAATCAAGGAGGATTCGGGTGGACTTCAGTCCAGACGAAGGGCAGCAGGCAGTCGCCGACGTCGTCACCTCGGTTCTGGAGCGTGACAACAGCTGGGACGCGTTGGTTGCAGGCGGTGTGACGGCGCTGGGCGTGCCGGAGCGCGTCGGCGGTGACGGCGTAGGACTGCCTGAGCTCGCGACGGCGCTGACCGAGATCGGCAGGCACGGCACCACGGGTCCGGCGCTGGCTGTGATCGGTGCAACCACCGTGCTCGTTGACCTGGCTTCCGAGGCGCAGCAGGACCGCTACCTGGCCGGCGTCGCCAAGGGCTCGATCGTGACGCTGGCCCTCAACGAGCCGGGCGCCGCGCTGCCGGACAAACCGGCGGCCAAGCTCGCGGGCGGCAAGCTCAACGGCACGAAGATCGGCGTTCCGTATGCGGGACAGGCAGATTGGATCGTCGTGACGGCCGATACCGGGGTCGTGGTGGTGTCGTCTGGCGCCGACGGTGTTTCGGTCACGAAGACACCGACGTCCAATCACTCCGACGAATACGTGGTGACCTTCGCCGATGTCGCTGTTTCGGACGACGACGTCCTGGCGGGCGGGCAGGCGACGAGGGTCAACCAGCTGGTGCTTGCGAGCATCGGCGCGCTAGCGTCGGGGCTCGTCGCCGGTGCGCTGCGGCTGACGGCCGACTACGTCGCCAACCGCGAGCAGTTCGGCAAGCCGCTGTCGACGTTCCAGACCGTGGCAGCGCAGCTGGCCGAGGTGTACATCGCCTCGCGCACACTGACATTGGCTGCGAACTCGGTGGTGTGGCGGCTCTCCGAGGGGCTCGACGCCGACGAGGACCTGGACGTGCTCGGCTATTGGCTCGCCTCGCAGGCCCCGCCGGTGATGCAGCTGTGCCATCACATGCACGGCGGCATGGGTATGGACATCGCCTATCCGATGGACCGCTATTACTCGACGATCAAGGACCTGGCCCGCCTGCTTGGCGGCCCGTCACACCGTCTCGACCTGGTGGGAGCGCTATGTACATCGAACTGACCCCCGAGCAGAAACAGCTGCAAGCCGAACTGCGCGAGTACTTTTCGAATCTCATCTCCCCGCAAGAGGCCAAGGAGATGGAGGCCGACCGGCACGGCAAGGCCTATCGCGCGGTGATCAAGCGGATGGGCTCCGACGGCAAGCTCGGCGTCGGCTGGCCAAAGGAGTTCGGCGGCCTCGGCTTCGGGCCGATCGAACAGTCGATATTCGTCAACGAGGCGCACCGTGCCGACGTGCCCCTGCCCGCCGTCACGCTGCAGACCGTCGGCCCGACGTTGCAGGCGTACGGAACCGAACTGCAGAAGAAGAAATTCCTGCCCGGCATTCTCGCCGGCGAGGTCCATTTCGCGATCGGCTATACCGAACCGGAGGCGGGTACCGACCTGGCGTCGCTCCGCACCACCGCGGTTCGCCACGGTGACGAGTACATCGTCAACGGCCAGAAGGTGTTCACCACCGGCGGACACGATGCGGACTACGTCTGGCTGGCGTGTCGCACCGATCCGGAAGCCGCCAAGCACAAGGGCATTTCGATGCTGATCGTGGACACGACGGATCCCGGCTACTCGTGGACCCCGATGATCCTGTCCGACGGTGCGCACCACACGAATGCCACCTACTACAACGACGTGCGGGTGCCTGCCGACATGCTCGTCGGCGAGGAGAACGGCGGCTGGCGGCTGATCACCACGCAGTTGAACAACGAGCGGGTGATGCTCGGACCGGCAGGGCGGTTTGCGGCGCTTTACGACCGCATCCACACATGGGCGTCCAAGCCGGGCAGTGACGGTGACATCCCGCTCGATCACGATGACGTCAAGCGCTCGCTCGGTGAGATCAAGGCGATGTGGCGTATCAACGAGCTGCTCAACTGGCAGGTGGCGGCGTCAGGGGAGACCATCGACGTCGCCGACGCGGCAGCAACGAAAGTCTTTGGCACCGAGCGTATTCAGTACGCGGGGCGACTGGCCGAAGAGATCGTCGGAACGCACGGTAACCCGGCGGACCCGGATACGGCCGAGCTGCTCGAGTGGCTGGACAGCCAGACCAAGCGGAACCTGGTGATCACGTTCGGGGGCGGAGTGAATGAGGTGATGCGGGAGATGATCGCGGCTTCGGGGCTCAAGGTGCCGAGGGTCCCCAGGTGACGACGCCGGACGACATCCACAAGGCCGTCGCGGAGATCAAGGCTGCCGGGCCGAGCAAGCCGCGTGCCGGCCGGGATCCGGTCAACCAGCCCATGATTCGGCACTGGGTCGATGCCATCGGTGACGACAACCCGATCTATATCGACGAGGCCGCGGCGAAGACGGCAGGCCATCCGGGGGTCGTCGCCCCGCCTGCGATGATCCAGGTGTGGACGATGATGGGACTCGGCGGTCACCGGCCCGGCGACGACCCCATCGGCCCGATCATGGAACTGTTCGACGCCGCAGGCTTCATCGGAGTGGTCGCGACCAACTGCGATCAGACCTATCACCGGTATCTGCGGCCAGGCGAGGATGTCAGCGTCGTTGCTGAGCTGACCGACGTCGTCGGTCCCAAGAACACCGCTCTTGGCGAGGGCTACTTCATCAGCCAGCGGATCACCTGGCAGGTCGGCGATGAGGATGTCGCCGAAATGGACTGGCGCATACTGAAGTTCAGGCCCGCCGACGCAGACCAGGCCCCGGCTGTGCCCGTTCCCGACGACCTCGACGCCGATGCGATGATGCGGCCCGCATCCTCGCGCGACACCAAGTTCTTCTGGGACGGCGTGAACGCGCACGAGCTGCGCATCCAGAAGCGAGGCGACGGCGGGCTGCAGCATCCGCCGGTACCCGCCCTGTGGCAGGACAAAGAGGTGCCGACGGACTACGTCGTCGCCAGTCGGCAAGGGCACGGTGTTCAGCTTCGTCGTGCACCACGCACCGAAGGTGCCCGGCCGCACGCTACCGTTCGTCATTGCACTCGTCGAACTCGAAGAAGGGGTGCGAATGCTCGGCGAGCTCCGCAATGTCGATCCCGCCATCGTTTCGGTCGGAATGCCGGTCCGTGCAACGTATATCGACTTCCCTGAGGGGGCAGGCGGTCCGGCTTGGACTCTGTACGCATGGGAGCCTGACGCATGAGTGCACCAACGATCTCCGTCGGAACCAAGCTGCCGGAGCTGTCGCTGTACGGCGATCCGACGTTCATCGTGTCGACGGCGATCGCCACACGTGACTACCAGGATGTCCACCACGACCGCGACAAAGCGCAAGCCAAGGGTTCCAAGGACATCTTCGTCAACATCCTCACCGATACCGGTCTCGTGGAGCGCTTCGTCACCGACTGGGCAGGCCCGACCGCGATCATCAAGTCGATCAAGCTGCGGCTCGGCGTGCCGTGGTACGCGTATGACACCGTGACGTTCTCCGGTGAGGTGACGGCCGTCGAGGGCGGGCTCATCACGGTGAAAGTCGTTGGCAGCAACAGCCTTGGCGACCACGTCGTCGCCACGTCGACATTGACCATCGGAGGAGGCGCCTGATGGCCCGAAGGCGACCGCGAGTGAGGATCGCAGCGAGGAACGAGCGAGGACCGGAGCGAGTGGGAGTCGAGGCATGAGCAGGGGTTCAGTGTCCGGTAAGGCCGCCATCGTCGGGATCGGCGCCACCGACTTCTCGAAGAACTCGGGACGCAGTGAGCTGCGACTCGCCTCCGAAGCCGTGCTGGACGCGCTCGACGATGCGGGTCTGACGCCCGCCGACGTGGACGGCATGGTCACGTTCACGATGGACTCCAACACAGAGGTCGCCATTGCGCGTGCCACCGGCATCGGTGAGCTGAAGTTCTTCTCGAAGATCCACCACGGCGGCGGCGCGGCCTGCGCGACGGTCCAGCAGGCGGCGATCGCCGTCGCGACCGGAGTCGCGGATTGCGTTGTCGCCTATCGCGCATTCAATGAGCGGTCGGGACAGCGGTTCGGTCAGGTCCAGTTGCGGTTGGTGGAGAACGCGGACTCAACGGGCGTCGACAACTCGTTCTCGTATCCGCACGGGTTGTCCACGCCCGCTGCGCAGGTGGCGATGATCGCACGCCGCTACATGCATCTGTCGGGCGCGACGAGCAAGGACTTCGGCGTCGTCTCTGTTGCCGACCGCAAGCATGCGGCCAAGAACCCGAAGGCATACTTCTACGAGAAGCCGATAACCATTGAGGACCACCAGAATTCGCGGTGGATCGCCGAGCCGCTGCGACTCCTGGACTGCTGTCAGGAGACCGACGGTGGCGTCGCCCTCGTCATCACGTCGGCGGAGCGGGCCAAGGATCTCAAGCACCGGCCCGCGGTCATCGAGGCTGCATCGCAGGGCTCCAGCCCGGACCAGTACTCGATGGTCAGCTACTACCGGCCCGAGTTGGGGCTACCCGAGATGGGGCTGGTCGGCAGGCAGCTGTGGGAGCAGTCGGGGCTGCAGCCGACCGATATCCAGACCGCGGTCCTCTACGACCACTTCACTCCGTTCACGCTGATTCAGCTGGAGGAGTTGGGATTCTGCGGGAAGGGCGAGGCCAAGGACTTCATCGCCGACGGTGCGATCGAAGTCGGTGGCAGGCTGCCGATCAACACTCACGGCGGTCAGCTCGGCGAGGCCTACATCCACGGCATGAACGGAATCGCCGAAGGTGTTCGTCAGCTGCGTGGTTCGTCGGTGAACCAGATCGACGATGTCGAGCACGTCTTGGTCACCGCAGGCACCGGTGTGCCTACCTCTGGGCTCATCCTCGGCTGACCGTTCCCGGCACCGGTCTCCTGAGCAAGAGCCGATCCCTTAGCGGGCGATCGGGTAGGCGATGGCGCGCGCCTGCCAGCGATGGCTACATCGCCTTCACCGCCGGCGAACATTTAACCTTCGCTAACTAACTTTGCCCTAGATGGCTTCGCGATCCGCAAAAGGCCAGTCTAGGACGGTGCCGAAGCCCTCACCAGCGATATCGCTTAAAAAATCTAGACATATTGCTAGATCTGCACGAATGTGCTGCGCTTGACGTGGCCGTAAAAAAATATTCCTGGCTCAGCACGCGAGTTAGACAGCTATAAGGCCAGCTCAACAGCGATTCGCCAGTGCACATGTGACGTCGTCAACCCTACGCGGCTAGAGCCACCACACGCCGCGCTTTAAATATTTGCTAGATTCGCCTTGCGGTGCAAAAGTGCGAGTGGTAGCTTCCATGAATCGAGGGTGGCGTTCGCCAAGGGCGTTGGACGATCAGCTAATTCTCAGATATTTGCACGCTCGTCGAATCCCCGACCTGGGGCCGCGGCTGTAGAGAAAAGGGAGGGAGGACTCGTGCCAGATCAAAAAACGCGTCTACGCACGTCGTCTTCGTCCATGCGCGAACTACTGACTTGCCGCGCCTGCCGCTCAAGGCGCGCTCCGATGGCCGGCGGAGTCGGCGTACCCCTCGCTGACTCCGCCGGTTTTGAGCCTGACTCGATCTACCCGCGCGCTTACCGCACGGTCGCGAGGTAGACGCGGTGGTACTTCAGCAGCGCCAGGGTCGCGTTCCTGTCGCCCAGCCACCGACGGCCGTGGTCGGGAAATTGGATGGCGAAGTGGCCCTCGCAAAGGCCGGGCTCGCTCCCCTAGAGACAGACGCACCGAGACAACTACTTGGCCGCTCGAAGTGGGAGCACCGGTACACCAACAATCTGCGAATGATGGACACCGTCGTGGTGTGCGCCGCCATCATGCTGGCGCAGTATGTGCGATTCGGCAGCAGCCCCGAGGCCGGGATGGCGATGACCCACTATCAAACGGTGTACTCGGCTGTTCTCGCCGTGATCTGGCTAGCGGCTCTCGCCGGATTTCGAACCCGATCCCCGAAGTACACCGGTGCCGGCATCGAAGAATATCGGCGAGTGGTGGCCGCGTCGTTCTGGACGTTCGGCGTCGTGGCCATGGCCGAACTGCTTCTCAAGCTCGAGCTCTCGCGAGGCTACCTCGCGGTGGCACTCCCGGTGGGAACTCTTTGCCTGCTCCTGACTAGATGGAAATGGCGGGACCACATCGTGCGGCAGCGCGCGGCCGGCCGCTATCAGACTTCGGTGCTCGCGATCGGAGACACCGACGCGGTCACAAATCTCGCGAACGAGCTGGCCGGCGATCCCTGCAGCGGATATCAGGTCGTAGGAATCGGCATACCCGCATACGGGGCGCCGCGTGGCGAACACCTCACCATCAACGGCAAGGAGGTCCCGATCGTCGGTGGGGTGCCCTACTTGTTGCAGGCGATCCAGAGCTGTGGTGCTGACACAGTGGCGATTGCGGGCACCGAACACTTCGGCGTGAAGGGCATCCGCAGGCTCATCTGGGAACTCGAACCCATGAACGTCGAACTACTGGTGTCGCCCGGCGTCATGGATGTCGCGCGCTCTCGGCTGGCCGTGCGGCCGATCGCCGGACTGCCGCTGCTCTGCATCGACAAGCCGCAATACCAGGGTGCGAAGAGATTGCAGAAGCGCGCATTCGACTTCTGCTTCGCCCTGGTGGCGCTCGCGGTGGCATCGCCGGTCCTTCTCGTCACCGCAGCGGCGATCAAGGCGACCAGTAAGGGCCCGGTCTTCTACAAAGCCGAACGCATCGGCATCGACGGCAAGCCGTTCTCCATGCTGAAGTTTCGCACCATGGTCGACGAGGCCGACAAAGAACTGCAAAGCCTATTCAACGCCAATGAGAGTGACGGCCTTCTGTTCAAGATTCGCAACGACCCGCGAATCACCCCGGTCGGGCGCTTCCTACGCAGGTTCAGCATCGACGAACTGCCGCAGTTCATCAATGTGCTCCGGCAGGAGATGAGTGTCGTCGGCCCTCGGCCGCCGCTGAGGCGCGAAGTCGAGCACTACGACGACGACGTGCAGCGGCGCCTTCTCGTGAAACCGGGTGTGACGGGTCTGTGGCAGGTCAGCGGCCGCTCCGATCTGCCATGGGAGAAGGCAGTCCGGCTCGATCTCTCATATGTCGACAACTGGTCGATGGTCGGCGACATCCTGATCATCGCAAAGACGGTGCAGGCGGTCTTTGCGCGCACGGGAGCGTACTGAGGTGCGGTGCCGACTGTGTAACTCGATCCGGCTGGTCAGCGTTCTCGACCTGGGCGCCACACCGCCGTGCGAGTCGTTCCTCGCCGCCGACGAACTCGACCTGCCGGAGCCGACATATCCGCTACACCTTCGGCTGTGCGAAGACTGCTTGCTCCTGCAGATTCCCGCGCTGATCACACCGGAGGAAACCTTCACGGAGTACGCATACTTCTCGTCGTACTCGGACAGCTGGGTTGCAGCACGCGAAGACGTTTCGTCGATCAGGCCGCAAAACGACTCGAACTCGGCCGGGACTCGTTCGTGGTCGAAGTCGCAAGCAACGACGGCTATCTGCTTGCAGCACGCGGTCGCCAAGAACATTCCGTGCCTGGGCATCGAACCGTCGGTCAATGTCGGAGCCGCTGCGCGCAAGCGCGGAGTGCCGACCGCTACGGCCTTTCTCGATGAGCAGCTCGGCCGCGGCCGTCCGTGCAGAGCACGGTCCGGCAGATCTCGTGGTCGCCAACAACGTCTACGCGCACATCCCGGATCTGTTGGGCTTCACCCGATCACTGCGCGGACTGCTCGCCGACGACGGCTGGCTCAGCATCGAGGTCCACCACGCGCTGAACCTCGTCGATCTCGGTCAGTTCGACTCGATCTATCACGAGCATTTCCAGTACTACACGGTGCTGTCCGCCACGCGTGCACTCGCCACGGCGGGTCTCGGCGGTCGTCGATGTCGAACTCGTCGAGACGCACGGCGGCTCACTTCGGATCTGGGCGCGTCCGGAGAATGTCCGCCGGATCTCCGACTTCGCGGGTGGCCGACGTTCTGCGGACTCGAGCGGGAAGCCGGTCTGCACCAAGTCGGCGGTTACCTGCGACTGCGCCGTCGGGCAGAGGCGACGCGACAGGCACTGCTGCGCTTCCTGCTCGACTGCCACGCCGAGGGCAAGCGAGTCGTCGGCTACGGCGCACCGGGCAAGGGCAACACGCTGCTGAACTACTGCGGTATCCGCAGCGACCTGCTCGAGTACACGGTCGACCGCAATCCGTACAAACACGGACGCTTCACACCGGGAACACGAATTCCGATCTACGAGCCGGCCCAGATCGAGAAGGACCGCCCCGACGTCGTCCTGGTTCTGCCCTGGAACCTCGAGGCCGAGCTGACCGAACAACTTGCCTACATCGCCGAGTGGGGCGGCGAGACTCGTCTTTCCGCTTCCGACGCTGCACAAGGCCGCATCCGACTCTTGAGAACAACAGGAGGAATGGAATCATGAAAGTAGTGCTGTTCTGCGGCGGTTACGGAATGCGAATGCGTAACAGCGCCGACGACGGCATGCCCAAGCCGATGCAGATGGTCGGTCCGCGACCGCTCATCTGGCACGTGATGCGCTACTACGCACACTTCGGCCACAAGGAGTTCATCCTGTGCCTCGGCTACGGCGCGTCGCACATCAAGAACTACTTCCTGACGTATCAGGAAGCCGCGTCGAACGATTTCGTGATGCGCTCGCGGCCAAGTCGACCTGATGCACTCCGACATCAGCGACTGGTCGATCACCTTCGTCGACACCGGACTTGAATCGGCGATCGGCGAGCGCCTGCGTCGAGTGCGCGAGCTACCTCGACGGCGATGAGTACTTCCTCGCCAACTACGCCGACGTGCTGACCGACGCGCCGCTGGACGACATGATCGACGAAGTTTCACGAGTCCGGTGCTGCCGCCTCGATGATGGTCGTTCCGCCGCAGTCCATCGTTCCACTGTGTCGAGGTCAGGAGAGCGGTGAGGTCAAGGACATCATCCCCGTCTCCGAGCTGCCGATCTGGGTGAACGGCGGCTACTTCGTGCTCTCCCAGGAGATCTTCGACTACCTGCCTCCCGGTGGTGATCTCGTCGCCGATGTCTGCGGCACGTTGGCCGGCCAAGGCCGGCTGTTCGGCTACAGGTACGACGGGTTCTGGAAGCCCGCCGACACCTTCAAGGAACGGGCCGAACTCGATGCTGGATACCATCACGGCGATCGGCCGTGGATGCTCTGGGAGCACGCCGCGACGAGCGACGCCGACGCGCTGCGGATCCGATGATCCGACTCTTCACCGATGCTCTCGATGAAATCGCAGTCGTCGGTGCGCATTGCGACGACATCGCGATCGGCATGGGCGGCACGCTGCTGACCTTGGCCGGCGGCACGGCCGGGGCTGCGCGTGCGGGCGCTCGTGCTGTCCGGTGGTGGCACCGAGCGCGAGGCCGAGGAGGTGGACGCGCTGGCGGCGTTCTGCCCCGGTGCGGACGTCGAGGTCACGGTGCTCGACATACCTGACGGGCGGGCGCCAGCGCACTGGGAACGAATCAAGAACCACCTGAGCGATTTTCGCAGATCGTGCAACCCGGATGTGGTGTTCGGTCCGCATCGCGGCGATGCTCACCAAGATCATCGGCTGCTCGCCGAACTGTTGCCGACCGAGTTTCGCGATCATCTCCTGCTCGGCTACGAGATCCTGAAGTGGGAGAGCGACACTCCGCAGCCCGACGATCTTACCACCCGCTCGAAACCGATGTGGCAGAGGAGAAGGCGCGCCTGCTGCACAAGCACTATCCGTCGCAGACGAGCCACGACTGGTTCGACGAGCAAGCGTTTCTCGGTCTGTCGAGACTTCGCGGGGTGCAGTGCCGCAGCCCACACGCCGAGGCCTTCATTGTGGAGAAGGCGACCATCACATTCGAGCGGCGCTGAAGGCGCAGGAGGACGATTGGGAAGCATGCGAGTACTGGTCACCGGGCACCAGGGCTACCTGGGCACCGTCATGGTGCCGATCCTGCAGGCCGCAGGACATGACGTAACCGGTTTGGACTCCGGATTTTTCGCCGACTGTGTGCTCGGCCCAGCGCCGACAGATCCGCCGGGCATGCAAGTGGACCTGCGCGACGTGACGGCGACCAGATCTGGAGGGATTCGACGCCGTCATCCATCTCGCTGCGTTGTCCAATGACCCGCTTGGTGCGCTGGCGCCGCAAATCACCTACGACATCAACCATCACGCCTCGGTTCGGTTGGCCGCGTTGGCGAAGGAGGCCGGTGTGCGGAGATTTCTCTACGCGTCCACCTGCTCGGTGTACGGATCAGCCGGCGACGGTCTGGTGACCGAGAGTGCTCCGCTGCGACCGCTGACTCCGTATGCGGAGAGCAAGGTCCGGGTGGAGGACGACGTAGCCGCGATCGCCGACGACTCCTTCTCGCCGGTGTTCCTGCGCAACGCAACGGCGTTCGGGTTCTCCCCGCGTCTACGGGCCGACATCGTGCTGAACAACCTGGTTGGGCATGCCGTGCTGACGGGCGACGTTCGCGTCCTCTCAGACGGCACGCCATGGCGTCCGCTGGTCCACGCCCGGGATATCGCTTCAGCTTTCTTGCTGGCGCTGGAAGCGCCGATCAACAAGGTGCATTGCGCTGCTTACAACGTCGGGATCGGACGCCAACAATCTCACCGTCGCCGAGATCGCGCAGTCGGTGGCCGACGTCGTTCCCGGCGCGAAACTGCGTGATCACAGGCGAGACCGGGTCGGATCCTCGCTCGTACCGGGTGGATTTCTCTGCGATCCAGCGCGAATTGGGTTTCAAGGCCGAATGGTCGATATCCGGACGGGGCGGACGAGCTATACAAGGAATACATGTCCGCCGGTCTGACCGCCGAGGACTTCGCCAAGAAGTTCACCCGGTTGCCGCATCTGGAATCGCTTCAGCGCAACGGTGTACTCGACGAGTCCCTGAGGCGGACTACGGTAAATGTCTAAGCAATTCGGACCAGCTACCGGCGCCGGCGTCACGGGACGATATCGCCGACACCGGCAACGGCCAGTCGATCGCGAGATCGGGGTCGTCATACGAGACAGCGACATCCTCCGCAGGATCGTGCGGACGGTTGATCCGGTAACAGACGTCGGCGGTCGCTGTCAGGGCCTGGAATCCATGCAGGAAGCCCGGCGGCACATACAGATTCCTAAAATCTCTGTCGTCGAGAAGGAATGCCTGTTGTTCACCGAAAGTCGGCGATGCCTTACGAATATCGACGAGCACGTCGTGAACGGCGCCATTGGCGCAGCGAACCAGCTTCGCCTCGCCGCGCCCGGACCGTCCGTGCATGCCGCGGATCACTCCCTTCGCAGAACGCGATTGGGAGTCCTGCACAAAGGAAGCCGACAAACCCGGCGTGCCGAGGTAGTCATCGAAGATCGCAGCGTCGAAGGTTCGAGTGAACAGGCCCCGGTCATCGAGGAACGGTTGGGGGACGAGGACGAGAACGTCTGCAAGGTCGGTACTTTCGATGCGCATAAGGAAATGCTGCCATGACGACGTGCCGTGGATGTGCAGAACCCGATTTGAAGCGAGTGCTCGATTTGGGAAGGGTGCCAGCGGCCGACTATTTCCCACTCGCAACGGAGCCGGTCCGCGCAGAGGAGACGTCACACAGCTTGGCCATGGACGTATGCAGTGCCTGCGGTCTGGCTCAACTGGCTGACGACGACACTGTCGCCGACGAGCCGCGGGGCGTGGAACCGCAGGCGCTGAAGGACCAGGCAGAGGAGGCTATCCGGGGAATAGCAGCAGCCGGGTGGTTACGGGGCAACACCGTCCTCGAGTTCGGCAGCCCGCATGGCGGCACCTGGATCCCTCTGCTCACCGAGCGCGGTTTCACGACAAGTTCGTCGAGCGCTGACACTGTGCTCGACTGTTTCGGCATCATGCACGAGCCCGACCAGCGCGCCGCCTTCGCCGAGCGCGCACAGGTCACCCGTGACCGCGGGGTGCTGCTGCTGCAGTACCACTCGATCGTCACCATCGTCGAGCAGGGCCAGTGGAATGCGCTGCGCCACGGGCACTTCGCTTACTACTCGCTGACCACGCTGACGCGACTGCTCGGTGCGGTTGGCATGAGCGTCGTCAGCGCTTGGGAGTTCGACCTGTACGGTGGGACGGTCTTGCTTGCGGCTGTCCACGGGAATTCGGAACCGGACGAGTCGGTGCTGCGACATCCTCGCGGCCGAAGAGGCGCTGGGGATCACCAGCCCGTGTCGTCGTCGGCTGCCTCCAACAGTGGGCCGATCAGCATGCGGAATCGCTACGAAGCTGGCTCGAAGAGGAGGCGGAGGCCGGCCGCAGCGTGTTCGCCTACGGCGCCGCATCGCGAGCCGTTGCCCTCTTCAGCCGGGCTGGGATCGATTCCCGACTGCTACCGGCGGTCGCCGACGCCTCACCTGCCAAACAAGGAAGGCGGATGCCGGGGACCGACATTCCCATCGTGTCTCCGTACGATCTGCTCGACGGCGAAGCCGGATCGCGTGCTCTTGACGGTTCCCGATCTCTTGCCCGAGGTCAGTGCTCGATTTCCCGAACTCGACGGTCGATGGAAGGTCGACGGTCAATGACGATTCACGTCGGGAAGCTGGAAGGTAGGTAATCGGAATGACGACTGTTCTCTTCAACCCCAACGTCACCGATGACGAGCGGCGGACGCGGCTCTACAGCGGGCAGGTCCTGGTGTACTCGGCGTCACCGGAGTCTCTGGCGCTTGTCGAGCACGCCCGGAGCTTGATCGCCGAGGCATTCGGCTCGAATGATCCGCAGACCGCGCAGTTCGACATGCCGGTCGAGGATTTCGCCGCGCTGCTGGCCGGGTTGAAGCCGAAGTTCATCCATCATCCCGAGTCCAAGAAACGGATCAGGGCGCTGCTCGAGTCCTTTCGGTGTGATCTCGACCGGACCTACTTCGACGTTCCCCGGATGCGCACGTCGACGTCCGACGACTACCTGACATCTGGAATCTCCTATGCGTTTCACCCGCATCGCGATACCTGGTACTCGGCGCCGTTCAGCCAACTGAACTGGTGGATCCCGATCTACCCTGTCGTGCCCGAGAACGTGATGGCGTTCCACCCGCAGTACTGGAGCAATCCGGTGCGGAACGGATCGCGTCGCTACAACTACTACGAGTGGAACCGCACGAACCGGCTGACCGCAGCAGAGCACATCAAGACCGACACGCGTGATCAGCCGAAGCCGGAGGAGCCGGTGCAGCTCGAGCCGCAGGTGCGCGTCGTCCCCGAGGTCGGCGGCGTAATGCTGTTCTCCGGCAACCAGCTTCACTCGACGGTGCCGAACACGTCGGGGAGGACCAGGTTCAGCATCGACTTCCGCACTGTGAACGTCGACGACGTTGTCGCACGGCAGGGAGGCGCCGAATGTCGACTCCGAATGCACAGGGACGTCGCTGCGCGACTTCCTGCGCGCGTGTGATTTCGAGCGAATCGCCGAAGACGCGGCGCTGACCTACGAATCGGTAACGCCTGCGGAGCTATTGTCCGATCAAAACAGCTACTTGTAATGGGGAATGAGATCAGCATGACGTACAAAGTTGGCGACTGGGTGGAAGTGCTTAGCCCAGCGGAGATTATGCAAACATTGGACGACAAGGGTGCACTGGACAACATGCCGTTCATGCCCGAGATGCTGCAGTTCGCCGGTAGGCGCCTCAGGGTTTCCGCCTCGGCGCACAAGGCGTGCGACACGATTGATTCTTATCAAAACCGTCGAGTCGAAAGTGCGGTTCATCTTGGCGTCCGCTGCGATGGCAGCGCCCACGGTGGCTGCCAGACGGCCTGTCTGTTGTACTGGAAGACAGCCTGGGTGAAGCCGGTAGAGGGTCCAGCGCTCGGGCCGGCGTTGGTGAATCGTCGATTGGACGGTGTCGACACATCCGTTGTCGATCAGGCAACTCACGAATGTGGCTCTGACCCCATTGATGGACGGATTCGGTATTCCTGCCAGGCGACGCGCTTGGTCGAGTCGAGTTTTCCGTTGAGAAAGACCGATGTCCGTCAATATTGGAAAGATCTAACCTCCGGCAATGTGTCCCTTTGGACAATGATCCGATTCATGACGCTTGCCGTTTACAACACAATCGTGTCGAAGCTCGGCGTCGGCAGGCAATTTCCATCCATCAAGGGCCTGGCGGGACGAAAGACGCCGAGCGACGTGCTCGATCTGCAACCCGGCGAGCTCGTGGAGGTCAAGTCCGCCGAGGAGATCATGAAGACGCTTGACGTCAACGGCAAAAATCGTGGCATGTTCTTCGACACAGAGATGCTGCCGTTCTGCGGCAAGCAATATCGGGTGAAGCAGCGAGCCAGTCAGGTGATCGACGAAAAGACCGGCCTGATGATGACGATGAAAACCCCAGGAATCATTCTCGAGGACGTTGTCTGCAACGGCTGTCTACATGCGAACCGAATATTTTGCCCGCGCGGCTTCTATTGCTTTTGGCGCGAAATTTGGCTCAAACGGGTGCAAGAGAATAACGCTGACCGCCTCCCCTCAGTGACAGTAGCGGCCAATGCGGCAACGGCTGAGTCGTCCGTTGCGCCAGCGAGTTAGGCCCGATGGTGTTATTGGCCACGATTAGAAGAGGGAAACAAATGGAGCCGAGGAGATGAGGAAGTACCGGTTTAGTTCGAAGGCGCCGGAGCCGCGCGCACTCTGCGTCTCCCATCGGGACATCGCTCCGGTCATTTCGCGGTGCCTACGTTACGAATTCGAGGACCTGATCGGTGCGGTGGACGCCGTAGATGTAGTCGCGCCCGCGGACCCTCCGGCTCCCACGAGCGCGGGGACACCTGCTCAGAAGGCGGTCCGCACGATTCGGTGGCTCGCGGTGAAAACGCTTCGGCGACTGTTGGCGAAGCTCGAAGGAGCGCTTCCGTTCACAGGCCTGCGCCGGCGTCCCCCTGGACTCGAACGCGACTACGAAGTGCTTCTGATCAGCACCGAATCGGTTTACGACCTGTATGACATCGGTCCATGCGCGATGTGGCGCTCGTTGGCCCGCGTCTCCATGTGCCACATCGACGAGATCTACGCGAAGGATGTGCCCGCGTTGGGGGACCTTCTCAAGATCCTCAAACGATTCGATCACATCCTCGTCGGCCAACCCGGGACGGTCGAGGCGCTCTCGGCTGCGACGGGGCGCCCGTGTCATTACCTGGCCCCCTCCACGGATACTGTCAAGTTCTGCCCGTATCCAGCGGCACCGGAGCGCGTCATTGACTTCTATGCCATGGGAAGCTGCCCTCCCGAGACGCATAAGGCGCAGCTGCGCATGGCAGAGGCCGGCGACTGGTTCTATCTGTACGACACGAGTAGTAATTGCCCGGTCTCCTATGTCGACCACCGCAGCCATGTTGCGGAATTGATCAAGCGTTCGCGCTTTTTTCTGGCCAACGCTGCGCGATGGCATGACCCGGAACGGACCGGCGGTCAACTGGTTTTGGGCTTCCGCTTCTTCGAGGGGACTGCCGCTGGAGCGGTGCTGATCGGTGATGCGCCGTTCAGCGATGACCACTTCAAGGCGTTGTTTGACTGGCCTGACGCCGTCATCCCACTTCCGTGCAATTCGGGTGATGTCGCTGAAGTCATCGCCGAGTTGGACGCCGACCCAGGTCGCCTCGAGCGCGCCAGCAAGACCAACGTTGCGAACTCCCTCCGACGACACGACCACGTCCACCGCTGGGGCCAGGTGCTCTCGATTGCCGGTCTGAAGGAAACCAGCGCGATGGAGAATCGGCGCCGCGAACTCGAGGAGCTGGCGGCGTCGATCGACTGCACCATTCCGGTTACTCGATGAATTTCAGGTAGCACCGCGATGTCCAAAGCCGATAGCTGTCCGGACGAGGCGGCCCGCGCGGTGTTTGAAGAAGACTTCAACACCGAGGGCCCCGCTGAACCCTTGGGCAGGTCTGCGGCCGCCGGGACGATGTGGCTGACCGGCCAAAAATGGGCGACACGCTTATTCGGGTTGCTCACGATCGCGATCCTCACGAGGTTGATCTCACCGGAAGACTTCGGGGTGGTAGCCGCGGCATCGGCAGTAACTCCGTTTGTCCTGCTCCTTGCAGATCTCGGACTGTCGAGCTATGTGGTGCAGGAAAAGACCATCGACCAACGACTTCTCAGCACCGCCTTCTGGTTCTCGGCGTCGGCAGCGCTGGTTCTGGCGGGACTCATCGTCGCCTTCGCTCCCATCATTGCGACGGCTTTTCATCTCCCCGATGTTGCTCCCATCCTGCGCGGAATGTCTGTTTCGGTACTCATACTTGTCCTCGGTTCGGTTCCGTGGGCTCTCCTAAGGCGCGCAATGCAATTCAGGTTGCTCGCCATGATGTCATTAGTCGGAATGTCAGTCGGGCAGGTGGTCGCGATCCTGTTCGCGCTCGGGGGCGCGGGGGCATGGGCACTTGTGATCCAGCTGATTGTGTCTCAGGCAATCAGCTGCGTCTGGGGCTGGAAGGCGGCCCGCTGGCGTCCCGCATTTCAATTTTCCAAGACACAGTTCGTTGCGATCGCCAAATTCGGCACAAACATAGTCGCGGCGGACCTGTCTACGACGGCTCGGTCGGTCGCGGAAGCCGCCATCATCTCGAACGTGCTCGGCGGGGCCGCACTCGGCTATTTCAGCATTGCGCAGCGCCTCGTACAGGTTACCCAGGACCTTGGGGCGGCTGCGTTGGTTCCCGTCTCGACGGTGGTGTTCGCCAAAGTCCGCGAGTCAGCAAGTCGACTGCAGTCAGCATACTTGAAGGCTTTGGGGATCTCGTATTCCGTGGTTTCCCCCATCATGACTCTTGTAATTGTCGCCGGCCCACTTGTCGTCCCACTTTTATTCGGCAAGGAGTGGGGTCAAAGCATCCCAGTCGCACAAGCTTTGGCGGTAGCCGCAATTCTTACCCTGGGTGCGATGCTGGATAACGGATTGCATTTGGGTGTTGGGAAACCGGGACGCTGGCTCGCCTATGCGTTGACGTTGGAGGTCGCTCACCGTCGCGGTGACCGCGCTCGCCGCCCCCAGGGGTCTTACCTGGGTCGCCGTCGGAGCCATACTCGTGGCTCTGGTCGCGACTGTCGCGCGCTGGGTGCTCGTCGGGCGACTACTTGAGATACATGTGCGAACCCTCGCGCGAGTCTTTCTGACGGCATGCGTTGCCGTCGCCGGCTCGGCGGGCGCTGGACTACTCGCCCGGAACCTAACCGACACTTGGGAACCGATCTGGTCCTTGGGAGTTGTGGCCGTGACGATCGGGCTGGTACATGTCGGAATCGTCCGCATCGTTTCGCCGACGGTGTATCAGAACGTGATTTCGTTAGTGTTCTCCAGCGAGGCTCGTGAAGGAACACCGCGTCGGTGACACCACCGTCTCGCACGAACCGGTTACCTCGCTAGGGACGTACGCTGTGAATGTTGACATAGTCGAGTTGGCCCGCGTTCGCAACGCCGTGGTCCGGATAGCTTTCGGACATCAATAGTGTGAGATGCGGGTAGTCGGCGGCGAGTTCGTTGCGAGTGCGCGCGATGCTCTGCACAAGAAGCGGCGGTTTGACTCGAGAAGGCTTCTCGGCGAGCGTCATTCCACGCACGCTTGGCGTGGCGAGCGCACCGCCGTCCACGAAAGTACAGTCGCCGATCCCGTAGTAGGCCATGATCCCGATGTCAGTATCGATAAGCGCGATATCACCGGGCTTGCAGTTGTCGCGCAGGTAATCGGCCTCGCGGATCATTGCGGTTCGATACCCGCCGTTGAAGGCGGTGAGTACGGGCTGGACCTTAGCCACTTTGATCAACAGACCAACTCCCAGACGTGCGACCAGCGCGGCCGCCAGCCAGGTCCGGTACCGGTGCCTGTTCGGAACCGCGGAGATGATCAGGCCCACCGCGATTGGCCATGTCGCCATGCCCGGCAAGAAATATCATGCCGCGCTTTGCAATCCGTCTGTCTTGACGTGGTAGAACAAGAAGAGCGCGACGGGCCATCCGACCAGAACAACAGCGATATCGTCTACTGCCGCAGTCTGGTTCGTCCTTCGACGCTGCGGAAGGCGAACGCGAAAGCAATCGCCGCTAACACCAGCGACACCCCGAACCCGGTGGCCACGACGGTGCCGAGTGCCTTAACGACGGAGGCGTTCACGATGTGGAGACTGCTGGCCTTTGCAAAGAAGGTCGTCGGTATCGGCGTTCCGAAATGATGCCCGGCCATCGCCGTGGAGTATGTATGTGCTCGGCGGCGGCGATGTGGATGGAGGCGTCGTCAGAGCCGGGATAAGCAGGGTAGAAGATCAACTTGACCAGCGCCGGCACCAGTCCAGCGACAGGACGAGGCAGCCCGTGATGATCAGCGATCGGTCGACAGTGCGCTTAGGGCCGGCAAGAGTCTGCCCCATGCCTTTACTGTCGCACAGAGGGTATACAGCAAATTAAGTACCACATGAAATTCTCAGAAGAGCTCTTGTTTGGGTCGTTGCCAGCTTTGCTTGACTCCGATGTGAATACAGGGCAGATTGAGAAAATATAATTCGTTATCGTTGCCGCCATAGATCGGCTCGCACAAGGTGTGGAATGCAGCCGCTAATTGTGCAAAGGTAGCTAGATGACGCTATTCTAGGTCGGACGGCGGTGCATGAGGTCTCGACGTTTGCGGATGAAAGGTAGGTGGACTGGTGGAATCGTCCGTGAGCAGAGTCGAACGAATTCTGATCCAGGTCGTACGGCTTCTCCTGCAGCCCGGACGGTTGGTGTTGGCGGCGCTTCGACGGATACCGGTGGGGTCGCACGCCCTTCGTGGGGCGCTGGACCTCTACCCACGTCCGCACTACGCGTACGGCGTGCAGCAGGCCGCCGTACTGGCCCGCCGCCTCGGCATTGCCCGGATCAGCGTCATCGAGTTCGGCGTCGCCGGCGGGGCGGGCCTGGTCGAGATGGACCGCATGGCTCGATTGGCCACCGCACGACACCGGCGTGGCGATCGACGTCTTCGGCTTCGACACCGGGCAGGGCCTGCCAAGCCCACCGACCATCGGGACCTTCCGTACACCTGGCGCGAGGGCGACTTCGTCATGGACCTCGAGGCCCTACGAGCCCGGCTCCCCCGAGCGGAACTGGTCCTCGGCGACATCCAGGAGACGGTCCCCGGCTTCCTGAACACTCATGACCCAGTACCGATCGGCTTCGTGTCCATCGATGTCGACTACTACTCCTCGACGGCAGCGGCCCTACGCCTGTTCGCGGGCAACGCACGGACACTTTCTGCCCCGGGTCTTCTGCTACCTCGACGACACCGTCGGCGACGATGACCAGGTCGTCCACAGCGAGTACGTGGGCGAGCTGGCGGCCGTACGCGAGTTCAACGAGGCGAACGACGCCATGAAGTTCAGCCCGATCAACGGGCTGCGGCACAAGCGAGTCGTGCCCGCGCCGTGGAACGACTTGATCTACGTGCTGCACCGGTTCGACCACCCTGACTACGGGACCTACGTCGGACGCGAGCAAGCCGAGACCCAGCTCCCGCTGCAAGTCCGCCGCTGATAACGGAGTTGTCGCCGACGACGTTGTCATGCCGTCGTCAGCCATCGCCGCAGCGCGGCCTCGGTGGCGGCACCCGCGGTGTCCCACGAGGTTGATCGGACGCTCGCCGACGGCCGCCGCCGCACGGTCGGCATGGTCGCGGTCAGTTCACGACATCGGAGAGCGCGGCTGCGAGCGCCGCGGGGCTCGGCGGTGCGTAGACCACGTGGTCGTTGTCGAGCACCACTCGGTTGTGTTGTGCGTCGTTGACAACCGGAATGCAACCGGCCGAAAGCATCTCGTGGGGCACCAGGGACACGTTGGTGAGTGACAGGCTGAGGCCGGCGAAGCAACGGTTGTAGATGGCATTGAGCTCGTCGGGTGTGCACAGCCCGTGGTCGATGTAGCGGGAAGCGCAATCGCCCAAGACGCTGCCCGTACACGTGGATCTTGATCTCGGGATGACGAGCAGCGAATGCTTCCAGAGCGAGCAGCCCAATTTCGAAGCCCCGGCGAGGGGTCTCGGGCCGGGCATAGAACACGATGCTGTCCCGGTTCGGACGTCCGTCGGCGGACCGAGGAAGCAAGTGGTAGCGCTCGGTATCGCAGCCGAAATCGAAGGAGGCAGTGGTCATTCCGTAATCCTCGGCGAGCTTCTCTGCGAGCCACCGACCCGCAGTGATGGCGTGGAATCCCATTCTGTAAGTGTTCTCGGCCAAGACGCTATGGCTGCCGACCGGGTAGAACCATGGCTCGAAGTCCTGCACGAGATAGCAGGGCAACCCACGGTTTCGGGCGTTGAAGACCGGATAGGCCGTGGCCCAGAAGGTGGCGAAGGTAACATGTGCGTCGGGCAGGCCGTCGTCAAGGTCGACAACCTCCGCCACGACTTCGGGGGCGAGTGCCCGCACCACATGCTCGTAGTACCGGGCGTCACCACCGTAGGGGTCGACGATATGAATCCGGCAACGGTTGCCGGTGGCCTCGAGATGGCGAACCAGGCGGAACATGGTGGTGGGTCCTCCGGCGCCCGGCCCTGGCGGCAACATGACCCAGTTCAGCGACATCGGCTCGCCCGGGGCAAGGGGCAAAAGCTCGCGCGGTGGCGGTGCGCTCAAGTCGGCGGCGATCACGTCGGCTTCTCGGAAGGGCTGCACGTCGATCGGAGGTCCCAGACGGTTCACGCCGGCCCGCAGCAGACGCTGGCCCACGTGTCGCGGTCCCTGCTGCTGCCACAGCCGAACGATATGCCGGTACCGCCGGGCGACCTGCGTGGCTGCCCTGTCAACCGGCCCGTTGCTGGCCGGTTTCGCATCAAGCTGCATGCTCACACTCTCCGAACCCCCTTATCGCGTGGTCGTATCGTAAGCACAAGTTAACTTTCCAGTGTGACGGCAAGATCTCCGCCACAACGTCAATACCGGGCGAGTTGGCGGGATCGCTAAGCAGAAACTTGCAACTAGACGCTATCCTAGCAAAGCGATGACGGCGATACTGCACTAGCTGAGACAATTGGCGGCGGTCAAAGCGACCGCGCGGTGCTAGAGCGGGTTCGCCAGCAGCCGTCGGTCCGGACCGGTGGGGAGATCCTCGAGAAAGGTAGGGACTCGGTATGACCATGTCGACTGACCTCATACACGAGATTGATCGTGAAGCCCTACGAGAGCAAGCATGTAGTGCGAAACCGTTTCCCCACATTCTCATCGACGATTTCCTCGACATCGAATTCGCCCGCCAAGTATTGCGCTCATGGCCGTGCTATGAAGACGCCGCCAAGATCGGCAAAGAGTTCCGCTCGATCAACGAACGCAAGAAGGTGCAGGTCACTGACGCTGCGCAGTTCCCGCAACCGTTGAGGCAACTGAACGAGGCATTGGCCTCGCCCGCGTTTCTCGAGACCATGTCGCACATCTTCGAGATTCCTGATCTGCTCGCCGACCCCGAGCTGGTCGGAGGCGGCCTGCATCAAACGGGCGCACGTGGACGACTCGACGTTCACGTCGACTTCAACTACATCGAGGCTAGGCAACTGCACCGCCGGCTGAACATCCTGATTTATTTCAATGAAGGGTGGTTGCCCGAATGGGGTGGCCAACTCGAGCTGTGGAACAGTGACGTGTCCAAGCGCATCCACTCCTTCGATCCGGTCTTCAACCGCTGCGTCATATTTGAGACAAGCGAGATCAGCTATCACGGAGTCACCGAAACCACCTGTCCTAAGGACGCCGTTCGTCGTTCGTTCGCGGGCTACTACTACACCACGGCCTCGCCGGGCCACTGGTCCGGCTCACACTCCACCATTTTCAAGGCGAGACCAGAGGAGTCGGTGAAGAACCGATTGATGGCGGCGAATCACGTCAAGGACATCGCCAAGGGAAAACTGAAGAAGCTCGTGCGTCGAGACAGGGCTTCGTGAATCGTGTGTGGAGTTTTCCGGCGCGGGTTATGTCAACGAATTGCAGTTATCGACTTGGTGATTCCCAGCACCCGCTCATGGCGAATCGTGGATGTTGGGAAATAGTCCCGCATTTCGGTAATGCTCACCAGCTCCGTCCACAACACCTCATTCCGCGCGTCATCGGAACTCGCAGGCTTCGTGTGCACCAGCGGCCAATGGGTCGCTATTTTCACCCGTGCAGCAGCTGGCATGAATTGCATTCCTGGGAACAGCCAGTGTGGCTCGAGCGGAAAATAACGGTACGGCGTCTGAACCCAGTGGTGCGGTGCCAGCTGGTCAACCTGTCGCGCAAGTTCCTGCCTTCGTGCATGCCCCCCGACGTGTTCTATCAGAGAGTTGGAGAACACCACATCGAAGTTCGTCTCGACCTTCGCGTCCGCGAGAGCGTCCGCCGCAGAACACGCGTCACCTGTCACCGGGACAATCCAGTCTTTGTTGGACTCACCGGGTTCGAAAAGATTGAGCACGGTGACATGGCGAGGCCTGACCGGGGCCCTGCGCCACGACTCGACGGTGCCGCCGAGGTCGAGCAGGCGCTGGTCCTCGATTCGGGGGAACGCGTCCCGGAACATTTCCCAACGTCGCATGCGCGCCTTCGCACCCAGGGATGTCGGTGAATCCACAAGCATGTTGCGGAGTCGGGTGGCGGCCACACGCGCCCCTCTCAGAAGTCGACGCTGTACAGATTAGCTTAGTCGGCTTTCTCGCGTTGGGGCACTCAGCTTCGATCCGACTCGAGCAGCGACCCTCACCTGCGCGCACGCCCCAGAATAGGGTCTGAAAGTGCGCCGTCGAGCAGTAAGCCTTGCGATCCTGGGGATTAACTATGCTCCCGAGGTGACGGGGGTGGCTCCGTACACGACCGGCCTCGCGATGGGTATGGCCGAACGTGGGCACCGCGTTGCGGTGCTGACCGGATTCCCGCACTACCCACAGTGGAAGCGTGACGGGACCGCTAACGGGTTTCGATCCCATGAGCAGACGAGCGGCGTTCGTGTTCGCCGGCTGAACCACGTGGTACCTCGACGGCTGTCCTGGATCGGGCGGGCAGCAATGGAGATCACTTTCGGGTTGCAGCTGGTGACCAGTCGGTGGGGTCGGCCCGACGTCGTGATCTGCGTGAGCCCGCCGCTGCTGGCGGCCGCGATGGCGATCGTGCGCGCCCGGCTGACTTGGCGGCGGCCGGCAATCGGCATTCTCGTGCACGACTTATACAGCCGGGGGGTCACGGAGACGGCAGCAGCTTCGGGCCTTATCGCCCGCATGGTGCGCGCGGCGGAATCGACCGCGCTCAGGCTCGCGGACAGTGTTGCGGTGATTCATGCGGGATTCACCCCCGATCTCATCGTGCATCTCGGCGTCGATGTGCGGCGGATCCGCGAGATCCGCAACTGGACCCACGTCGGGCCGCCCGACCCGTCGTCGAGCGCCGCGTTCCGTGCCGCGCGTCGCTGGGGTGACGATGAAGTGGTGGTCCTTCATGCCGGCAACATGGGTTACAAGCAGGGGCTTGAGAACGTGATCGCGGCCGCCCGGCTTGCCGATGGGGATGGGAGCCGGGCGCGGTTCGTTCTGCTGGGCGACGGCAATCAACGCACAAGTCTCGAAGCCGACGGTGCCGGTATCCGCGCACTCGAGTTCTTGCCCCCGGTCAGCGAGGAAGAGTTCTCCGCCGCCCTGGGCGCCGCCGACGTGCTGTTGGTGAACGAACGTCCAGGCGTGGCCCACATGGCCGTGCCAAGCAAGTTGACCTCCTATTTCCGCTCGGGAAAGCCGATCCTCGCAGCAACTGACGCCGCGGGATTCACAGCTGGAGAGCTCGCGGCCTCCGGTGCCGGGGTGTGCGTGCCTGCCGGTCGGCCGGACCTGCTGTTGAGTGAAGCGTTGCGCTTGGGTGCCGACCGTGGCCTCGGGGCTCAACTCGGTGAACGCGGCTGGCGCTACTGCAGCGAGTTGCTGTCCCAGGCGGCGGCACTGGATCGCTACGAGGAATGGATATTCGATCTCGCGGAATTGCGCTGCGCGAGTCCCTAGTCGCTAGTCCCTACCATATTGATCGGAGCCGACATTTATGAGGAGAGCCCAGATTCTACGGTACGGGTATTCCTTGATCCTATCGACGCGCATTTACGCCCGATATCGGGATCGCAGCATGATTCCGTTTCGGCAATTCATCGAGAACCTCGCCCTCATCGGCTCAGTCGTCGACATGCGGGCTCTGCACTCAGGCGCAGTCGTGGAATGTGGGACATGGCAGGGCGGCATGTCGGCGGCATTGATCGATTTCTGTGGTCCGGGCCGGCAGTACTGCTTTTTCGACTCCTTCGAGGGATTACCTCCCGCGAAGGAAATCGACGGCGAGCAGGCTCAGGCCTGGCAGGCAGATACTACCGGCCCCGATTATTACGATAATTGTCGGTCGTCCATTGCTACGTTCTATGACACGATTGGGCGAACCAGCGTTGATCGGAAAATGGTTCAGGTGGTAGAAGGCTTCTTCGAGGAGACGCTGTCAGGTTTTGCCTCACCGCCGGTCGCCGTGCTGCGTCTTGATGGTGACTGGTACGACTCAACCATCGTTTGTCTACGAAAGTTCTGGGACCATGTCGTGCCAGGCGGGATCATTCTGATTGACGATTACTACAATTGGGAGGGATGCACGCGTGCAGTCCATGATTTCCTATCCGAACGGAAGGCTACTGAATGTATCTGCCAGGGCCCCATTGGCAGGGTTGCGTATATAAAAAAGAAGCCCGTTTAGCTTATGGCGAGACTGGCCTGATCGCACGGTATGGCATGGGATAGGTTCCAGGGGCAGCTTCCAGCCTGGGCATGGCCCCATTCTGGTACACCAAACACACAGGGACCAGGAATACAAGCATCCCAGAGCAAGTCCCAAAATGAACAGCAATGGAAAACTGGCAGCCACAGGCAGTCCGATCCTTAGGTGCGAGGCTTATCAGATAACGTAGGACGGCCCGGTAAAGGCGAAATCTCTGGTTGCACAGGTAAATAATTAGCGGCATCTCCTTCCCTTCCGAGTGAATGGCGGCCGAGACGCCCCACGCAATGCCGTCGAGAGGAGTGTCGGAGGCCAGATATTGCACATAACTCCTGCGAATAACTTTATCGGCCACGGGTTCTATCAGTTTTCGCCAGAGTTGTTCTATAACCTACAGCGAGGCCCGCGGATTCGCCGAGACGGAAGTTTATTTAGCCGATCTCAGCAGGCTCAACGTCTGGTGGAAGGTTGCGGCACCGTCGGGCGTATCGCGCTCCATGCAATTTCCAAAAACGAGACGTATGCGCTCGTTCGGACCAAGAAGATCTCGGAGGTCGCCAGGACCGCTCCAGTGCAACAGTCGGACTATGTGACGATGTGGGATTCAGGTGAAGCCGTAGATTGGCAGGCTTCTGCGTTGCACCGCCGACGTATGCTCGCGAGATTGAGCGACCTTCTGCCTCCGGAGGCAAAGGCTATAGCTAAGGCTAAGTACTGGCAGAAAAGACACAAAATCTTGACTGGAATGCACTCAAGGAACCCTTCCCTAAGCGCCGTCCGTCCTCCCCAGCGCCACTGAGGCTTTCTTAGCGACCGTCACGCAGTTTTCATGTGGATAGGGCCAAGCGCTCCGACCTGGAATCCTGCATGCGACACGACGCCATGATCTGCCCGCAGATAAGCCGCGCAAGGTTGGGTACTTTCGTCGTCAAACCTCCGAACAGCCCCGGCCACGGATGTTTCAACACGCTGGCATCGGGTTTCATGGATGCATTGAGGTTTTGAATGTGCGACGGAAGACCAGACGAGTCATAGCAACACGGGAGAAGAAGATGGGAATGCCCAATACATAACGCCGAGCAAGCCGCCGAGGCTCGAGGGAGAGGCGATAGACCCATTCCGTGCCCGTCTTTTGCATGAACGTCGGAGCGCGGGTGACTCGTTCTCCTAGGAAGTCGAGGATGGCACCGCCGTTGACGATGAGGGTTGGGCGAGTGAGTCTTTCAACCAGACGGACCGAAATCTGCTCTTGTCTGGGCATGCCCATGGCCAAGACGACCAACTCCGGCTTAGTCTCGGCGGCGATGTCAAGGTATGCCTCGATCGGCGAAAAGCCGTCGACACATGCCACGACGACCAAACCCTCCGCCTCCATCTTCTCCCGTGCCCTGTCGAGCCACGGTGAGCGTGTCCCGAACAGTGCTGCGCGTCGGCCCGAATAGGCACGAATGATGTCAGGGATTAAGTCGGTGCCGTTCATGTTGACGCCGTGCGGATACCCGAATGCCTTCAGGCTCAGCTCCGACACCGATGCCGTCGCGGAGCAACAGGTCTGAACGAAGTCAGGCAATCGTGGGTCGACGGCGTCGTCCAGGCCAGATTGGCTGCGTGAGCGTTGACGAAGGAGACGACGTAGGGCCGCGTCGGATGCTGGAGATCCCGGAGGAGAGCATCGCGGGCGCGCTGATCGCCGATAGAGCGGATTGCTCGATGCAGTTCCAGAAAGTCTCGGGCGCGCTCAGCCATTCGCCGGCGTGCGATTCCTTCCGTTAGCTGCATCCTGACATACTATGCGAGGCAAGTGCGTGAGCCGGATAAGTAGTGCGGGATGACTCGATGAGTGCATGATTTCCCTGCTGAACCGGTCAATTCAGGACCGCAGGTAGGACTACAATTGAGACCGTTGGGGTGGCCCCAACTCGTTCGCTGGACGGCCTGTTCCGAATGGGCGGAGGTATGAGTGGCCGAGCTTGCGTCGGACGAGCAATCAAGAGGCACGTTCGTCTCGGCCGCCGCGCAGGCCAGGGTCGCCGTGGTGGTGGTGACGTACAACAGCGCGTCCGACGTTCCCCAGCTGATCGATGACCTCCGCGTCGCAGCTCTCGATCGTCCCGTTCGGCTGGTCGTGGTCGACAACCAGTCAGCGGACGGAGACTGTCGACGTCGTTGCGAAGGCAACGAGGACATCGTATTGGTGGAGTCCGGCGGAAACCTCGGATATGCCGGCGGAATCAACGTCGGGCTGCGGTCAATTGGTCGATGCGACGCAGTGCTGATTCTCAATCCGGACCTCACCCTGGAGCACAACGCAATCACGCGAATGCTCGAAGCGTTGAAGGACCGACAAATCGGTGCTGTTGTGCCGATGATGCTCGACGAAGACGGCACCACATATCCGTCGCTTCGCCGCGAACCGTCGATTGCCCGGGCGATCGGCGACGCTCTCCTCGGCAGCAAGGTGCGCCGACGACCCGGATTCACGTCCGAGATAGTCACTGGCTCACCGAGTTATCTCGAGTCCCACGATGTGGACTGGGCGACCGGCGCTGCGCTCATGGTGCCGTCACCGTGTTGCGTGAAGTGGGAGACTGGGACGAGCAGTTTTTCCTCTACTCGGAGGAGACCGACTACTTCCGCCGGATTCGTGAAACCGGCCGCCGAGTCCGCTACGAGTCCGTCCGCTGTGGTCCGACACCGCCGGGGCGGATCGGGTACGGCACCTGCCCTTCAGACGTTGATGGCCGTGAACCGCGTCCGCTATGTGGAACGACATCACGGCAGGGCGTACGCGGTGCTTTTTCGTGGTGCGGTGACCCTGTCCGAGATACTTCGCTCGTATGCTCCTGATCATCGTCGCACGCTCGCATCCGTGATCAATCGGCGACGGTGGGAGCACCTACCGCGAGCATCGAGACCGACTCCGGTGCAGCAGCTTTCGGGGTCGGCGTCAGCGTGGTGCTGTGATCATCCCTGCATACAACGAAGCGACGGTGATCGAACGCACGCTGACCCCGCTGAGCCAGGCGGCAGTGGACGGTTTCATCGAGTTGATCGTGGTATGCAACGGCTGCAGTGACGACACCGCCGATGTCGCGAGAACCGTGCCCGGCGCGGCGGTCGTCGAGCTGGACGGAGGGGTCGAAACCGGGCGCACTCAACGCAGGCGATCAGGCTCGCCACCCTCTGGCCACGGCTTGTATCTGGATGCCGACATTCAAATAACGGCTGACCGCCGTGCTGGCGGTTTTCGATCGGCTCGGCGAAGGTGACGTCCTCGCAGCCCGCCCCGACTTCAGGTACGACTCAGACGGTGCCTCCGCGTTGGTGCGAAGCTACTACCGGGCGCGGCAGCGGATCCCGCAGCTCAAACGTGCGATGTGGGGCGCTGGTGCATACGGTCTGAATGCCGCAGGGCATCAGCGGATTCGGCGTCTTTCCGATGGTCACCGGCGACGACTTCTTCGTCGACGCTCAATTTGACGCCAACGAGAAGACCGTAGTGGCCACCGAGCCATCGGTGGTCACGACGCCCGCAGATGTCAAGAGCTTGCTCGCAATTCTGCGGCGCAACTACCGAGGCAACACCGAAGCATCCTTTGACAGAAACGGGAACGCTCGCGCGCCGAACACCAGCCGCGACACGTTGGTCGGCCTCGTGCGGGCCATCCGGGGTCCCCGGTCGGCCTTCGATGCGGCGGTGTACGTAGGGATGGCTCTCGCGGCGCGCCGCGGTGGACAGCGTGTGCGGAGCTGGGAACGAGACGAGAGCAGCCGGGTGCGCGTAGGTTGTCCCGGGTCTCGTAGAACTTGAGGTGGCGGTCTCCCGGTTGAGACCTGGTACCGGGCCGACGCGGTGTGGCTGGCGAACGTGGCCGAGCGCGGCATGTGCCGGCCGTCACTCGTGCAGCCGCCCGAGATCCGTCGGTTGCGCGACCTTACCCGTACCGGCGTGGCCAGGTGGACCAGGACTCCCGACATGGGGCGAGGTTTGGTGGGCGGTGCAGCCACTGTGAGCTGCTGAATTGTCGGCGTGTCGGAGCCGATTCCTTTGAGATTGAAAGGATCGCGTGATGCTAGGGCGGGCACTGGCCAGGATCACGGCGCAGAGGAAGAGCGAAGAAGGATAGAGCAAAATACTGAAGTGCCGGGTAAGTGCGAATCCAATGATGTAGGGCGCCATTACGGTCAGGACAGTGCCGAGGTATAACAGGCTGAGTGCGCGCAGGCGAGATGAGCCTCGCGCGACGCAATAAATGGCGGTAGCAACTGCGCTCCAGAACAAGAGTCGTGACAACAGCAGACCAACCCAGAATATTTCCCGAAGATGCGGCACATGCTTGCTGGATATTTCTGAACCATAAGTTTTGAGCGAAAGTGCAAAAATATCAAACTTGCGTTCGGCTGCGATCGCTGTATTGAGCGGATGACTCTCGATGTAGGACAAGCCCGCTTGCTTATGAAAGAGATCGCAATCCCATTCACCCTTGCAGGGGACTGGAGGGTTCAATTCAGAGTCAAACGGGTCCAGGCTTCCTCCCTCATTTACCTGCACGATCCCCTGGCTGGAAAGTACCGCGGTTGGAGGATAGTGCTCCAGGAACCGCTCATTATTTCCCTTGTGCAGGTTGAGTCCGTCATAGGATGTCCCGACGGTAAATCGACCGCTTTCCAGCCTGGCATAAGATCCCCATGCCATGGGGACGATGACGAGGGTCAATAAGACGCAGGCTACCACCAACTTACTTTTCAGTTTATAAATATAAGCAACCGCAAGGAAAGCAACGACTAGGATCATCGAACTCTTGCTTAAATAAGTCGCCGCCAGGCACGAACAGAAGAGGGTGAGCCAGAGAGGCTTTGCCCGGTCTTCCGGAGAGCAGAACAACAAAATGGCAAAACCAAGAGCCAGAAGAGAGTAGGTAAATCCCTCTTCCTGCTGCATGCGAATGGTGTTGCCGAGCCATTGCGGGAGGACAAAGGGAACGAGCAGCAGCACATACACGCTCCAGCGCGCGAATTTGCCGGAGAAAGACGGCATTGCGCGCACACACAGGAAGACACAGCACAGGATGGGAGCGAGCAGCAGGAGAGTCTTTATAACATCCACGAGCGTATATCGATCGCCGACAAGGCTGACGATTCCGGCCAACACGTAGGGGACGAACGGCATGCGGGCGGCGCGATAGTCTACGTGGCCGCCGACAAAGGCTGCATCGTTTACCGATGCCAACAGGCCGTTCCCGGCATGCACATTCTGCACAGTAGGGCCTACAAGATAAGCCAGGTCATAGATTGACGAGTGGCGATCCGGCCGTGACCAGAAGATCGCGGCAAAAACCGAGGTAATCACCATCAGAGCGCAGATGTATACAAATACTCGTAGCATAGGGCGTTTGGATGCCATCTATGTGTCCTATGCTATTCCAAGACCGCGGAAGCCACTAACTACTCAGGTAAGCCGCAGCCGTCGGTGCCGTCGATGCGATAAATGTGGACCGCGTTTCCGTCTGGGAAGTTATCTCGAAATGTGTGATCGGTGAGTTGGATGCTTCGATTCTCGTCGATCACTTCTGCTGACTGGGCGCTACCGCAGGACAGGACGATCGTCGCGTCGGACGGCTCGTTGGTCGTGGACCCCGCAATGATGTAGTTGCTGCCATTGTACCGCTTGACGGCGAGGTCGATCGGCCCGTCCGCCCTGGCGTATCCATCGACGAACGGCGCGTTCAATACCGGTGCTAGCCGGTGGATCTGCTCGTTCACAGCTGTGAGATCGCCTCTGATACTGTCCCCGCATGCATCCCGAATGATGTAGAACGCGGGACACGGGCCACCGAAGTTCGCCGCGAAGTAGATGATGCCTCGCGCGCCATTGATGATGCTGCTCCAGACCGAAGCCCGCATCTGAGGTCCAGTGATCGTGTAGCCGGACTGCTCGCTGCTCGGATGGCCGATCTCGACAAAGTTCCACACGGGCTGCGCGCCCGGCGGTTCGACAAGCGACCTGACGTATTTCGTTGTCATCCCATAGTTAGCAGCGAGATGACAATCCGCAGGAGACAGCGGCCCCAGACCGTTGTTCTTCAGCTTGCCGCCCTCGTTTTGTCCGCAGATGGCGTCGTCAGTGAACCAGTAGTTGTCCGCCGATACGAGCTGCTGATAGTCATTGACGAATCTTTCGGCCTCTTCGCGCGTCAGCCAAAAGGTCACACCCTTGCCATAATTCGCATATGACAGGACGCCCGGCGGCATTCGGCGTTTAAGCTCCGCCATCACGGTGTAGCCGCATCCGGCATCCGCCGGCAGACAGGGATATTGCCTGCCTTCGTCCACATAGCCCACTTGGCCGTCCCACGGAGCGTCTCCGGCGCTCGCCCACATGTCGGCTTCGTCCGTTATGAACTCGCCGGCTCGGTCGCCGTTCGGGTTGTCGTCGATGGCGAGCATTCCGCCGTCTTTGACCACGTTCAGGTCACTGTCTGGTGTCAGCTGCACGTAGGTGTTGAGCCCAACAGACCGATCAAAGGCAACGTCGTTGGCTGTCACCACTCTGGGCGACCACACCGCGATCGGAAAGAAGTCTGGTGAAGTGGGAAACGAATTGACGAAGGAGTCGTAATAGTGCTCGCCACCATCAACGTTCCGCAGCGTCGGGGCACCGGATTTGAAGACAACGTCGACGTAATAGTTTGCGTCGCCCGGCTGCTCGGGTACGCCGTCTCCAGTCGTGAAGACACTTCTGAAGGCGGTGAGCCAGCCACTCTTCACGGTATTGCCTCGGGTGAGTGGCGGTGTGTCCGCTGCACGCGTCCCGTCTGGAGCACGATACGAGACGACGTAGCTTCGATCAGCAGTAACCGATACCGGTGAGTCGAAGCGGACTTCTCGCCAGCCAACAGGTCCCGGCGGAATTGAGGCCGTGGCCAACTTGGTCCCGCCTGAGGACCATAGTGTTGCCGATTCGGGCTGGGTGTTCTCGGTGCCCTGGTAGAAGCGAGCCGCGGTCACTTGACCGTCACTACCAGGTGTGAATTCCGTGCCCACCACGATTGGTTGGTGGTCCGGATCTTCGACCACTGATGGCACGGTATTGTCTTGCCACAGGCGATATTCGCCCGATGCGATCGATGATTCGGCGGGAGTCTGTTGGCAGGAAGCGCATACCAGTGCTGCGACAACGAACAGGCTCAGATAGTTCGTTAGTCTCCCGCCCCTACGCGGAGAGTGCATGTTCTGGCGCCATTCGCTGAGTCGTTGTTTCTGGTGATGCGACGGTGAAGTTGGACCAAAGCAGACCAAGAGTTATGAAGAACAGCGTAGTCACTTGCGTGTAAGCCATCAGGTCGAACGTGAAGCTGCACGCGAGTATTCCGCTGCACATTGCGCCGATCATGTACATCTGATCCCGCTCGCGCCGGGAGGTGGCGCCGCGAAGTCCAGCGGAGAGCCCGAATGCGGCGCCTGCCGTCAGCACGATCATTGCCGTCACGCCGACGAGACCGCCTTGCGCAATCGCCTGTAACCATTCGTTGTCCAGAATTCCGTACTCGGTGATCGGGGTGCCACCCAGGCCGAGTCCGAACAGCGGATGCTCGCGGAAGGTTTCCGACACCTGGGCGTAGTCAGAGGTTCGCGTGAGCACACTGACATCCTCACGCGAACCGATCACTGTCTCCCATAGTGCTTTTGCCGTACTCGGAAAGAATGCGATGTAGCTTGCGATCGCTGCGGACCCAACGATGACGCCGATGGCCAGTTGCCGCAATTTGAAGCTCCACATGTACACAAGAAGAGCTGTCGCGAGCGCGATGAGCCCGGTTCGAGACACTGCCGCAGGCATCGCGACGAATGCCAAGACACATCCAAGTGCGGCGAGCCAACGGACAATTCGACTGTCGGCGAAACGCGCGAAATGGATGGTCAGGGGGACTGTAACGGCGGCAAGGACGGAGAACTCGATTGCATGGGCCGAAGTGCCGATGACACGTTTTGCCCCTGCCCGGTCGGCCAGGTCGATGAAATCGCTGTTAATGACGAATCCAGGGGGTTCGAAGAAGTACCGCAGATCTATCGAGGTCATGGATTGCAACAATCCCGCGAGGCAGGCAAAGCTCAGCCCGACTGCTAGGCAGCCGAGGATTATCTTGCGCTGCCGCACAGTATGGATTCGCGTCATGATGTAAAGTGCGACACCAACATTAGCGATCATGCTGATAAGCGCGCGTGTTCTGTCCCCGGCAACGGCCATACTGGATGGATGTGAGATTCCGACGCCATAAATCGCAATGATGGACAGGAAATACAGAAGGATGATCACGACCCCGGGGCGAATTGTTGGTGTTGCCGCCGCCCGGCGGTAACACAAGAAGCCGAGTACCACCAGGCAAAAAAGCACGACCGCAATCAATTTCGCGGGTGAGCCGTTGCTTTTGAGAGGGCCGGCAGGCACCGCATAGGCCGGCAGGATGGGAAGCAGTACGCACAAGAATCCCAGCACCCACGGAGTTCGTTCGCGGGCATCGGCCGTCTCAACTGGGCGCCGGGAATCGGAGAGTGTAGACAAATGGGCGCCGTCGCCGGTCCTCATCCGGCGCCCATCACACCCGTGGTGGTGGCTTCACTCGGCTTGTGGTTGTCGCTGGGCGGACCGGGTGCCGCATCGGCTTCGGCGGGTTCGTCAAAGTCCTTGGATGGGATGACTGGGCCTGGATCTGCACCGGCTTCAACGTTCTCCAGCCGTCGCTGCTCTGCACGTGCCTTTCGGCGGTTCATGAGGATGTCGAACAGCACGGTAAGCACGATCGACAGTCCTGCGCCTGCGGCGAACGTCGCGATTGTCGAACGCATGCGGCTGGGCATCGCCCCCGCGGGTGCGGTCGGCGGTGCCACCACGAACGGTGACACCATCTCGCTGTCGGGCACCTGAGCTTGCTGCTGCAATGTCCGCAGGGTTACCTCGGCCTGGCCGATCACGAGTTCAAGGGTCTTGCTGACCTCAGCCGGGTTCGGGTCCGTGATCTCGAGCATGATCAGCGGCATTTGCTGCATATTGCCGGGTACCGGGAACATGTGGGATGCGTACGAGGGCAGGCCGCCAGCCGCGACTACCCGGTCCACGACCGATGGCTGTTTCAACCCGATTGCCGTGAGGTTGGCCACCAGCTGCGCTCCGCCGATGTCAAGAAGGCCGTTTCGGGCTTGTGGGACCCCAGGCGCGTAGTCGTAGATCTTGTCGCTTGGCGGGGCAATGCCTATCACAGCCTGCGAGTAGTAGACGGGTTTCGCAGAGTTGTAGATCGAATGGCTGTAGCCGGCCACGATGGCCAGCAGCGGAAGGAATACGTACCACCGTCGGATGCACGACCGCGCCACATCGAATAGATCCATGTCATGTCCCTTCTGAGAAAAGGCGTCGAGCTTTGTGGGTGGTTCAAGGCTTGGTCGAGGTCACGCAGCGCTTGTGCCGGAAGGGCCCGGCTGATTGGCGCCAGCGTACGTCATCGACATAACGAAGAGTATAAACAGCAATCAGCGTGAAAAGCGACATATATGTGAATATGCAGCTCTTACGTCCATGTTAGGAAGTTTTCCCCCGCGCTGGTGCATTTTTGGCAAAGCGTGTTAACATTGCTGTTCTGGCTGTCGATGAGTCAGTTCACAGACTCGCCGCACGGAGGGAGGGGCGATGCCGAGACTGGTTACGCATGGCACGACCGGGGCGGCCACGTCAGCCGCTCGAAGCATCGCCGTCTTCGGCCTTGGCTACGTCGGAAGCGTTACCGCCGCATGCCTTGCCAGCCGCGGCCACTCGGTCATCGGTGTCGATGTGAATCGCGAGAAGGTCGACATGATCAACCGAGGGCAGAGCCCAGTGGTTGAAGACCAAATGAGCGATCTTGTCGCCGAGCAGGTTACGGCGGGGCGGCTCTGCGCGACGATCGATCCCCTGCGCGCCGTCGCGAATTCCGACATCGCTCTCATCTGCGTTGGTACTCCGTCGGCGCCGAACGGCAGCCTGATGACGAATTACCTCGAGCGCGTCAGCGACGAGATCGGAGCGGCGCTCGCCGGGCGCTCCGGGCACTACACCGTGGCCGTGCGGTCCACGATGTTGCCGACGACGTGCGAGCACGTTGTGCTGCCGCGTCTGCAGGACGCGTCGGGTAAGCGCGCAGGCGAGGATTTCGGCCTCGTCGTCAACCCCGAATTCCTTCGCGAGGGCAGTTCGGTGGACGACTTCTTCGATCCACCGAAAGTGGTGATCGGGCAATACGACGACGCCAGCGGCGACACTGTCGCCGACCTCTACACGGGTCTGCCGGGCCCGGTCTACCGAGTGCCGCTGGCCGTCGCCGAGATGATCAAGTACGCCGACAACAGTTTCCATGCCGTGAAGGTCGGTTTCGCCAACGAGATGGGCGCGATCTGCAAGGCCCTCGGACTCGACAGTCACGCCGTGATGGACATGCTCATCGCGGACACGAAGCTCAACGTCTCGCCGGCGTACTTGCGGCCCGGTTTTGCATACGGCGGCTCGTGCCTGCCCAAAGACCTTCGCGCCCTTGTTCATCGGGCTGGACGTCTCCGACGTGTCGGTCCCGCTGCTGGCCAGCGTCGAGTCATCCAACGAGGGCCAGATCGAGCGGGCCTTCAAACTCATCGAAGCCACCGGCAAGCGCCGTGTGGGCCTGCTGGGTCTGGCCTTCAAGCCGGGCACGGACGACCTGCGCGAGAGCCCGCTGGTGGCGCTCGCTGAGCGCCTTGTCGGGCGCGGTTTCGAGTTGCTGATCCACGATCCGCAGGTCGTCGGTGTCGAGCCTGCTCGGCGCCAACCGCGCCTACGTGGAAGAACGCATCCCGCACCTGTCACGGTTCATCGCCGACTCGCCCGACGAGGTCGTCAACCACGCCGAGGTTTGCGTCGTGGGCGCGGCGGATCCGGCGGCCATCACCGCACTGAGAAGTGTCGATGGTCGCATCGTTGTCGACCTGGTCCGATTCCCTGGCTCAGCCGACTACCAGGGCGACCCCCGGTACATCGGCATCAGCTGGTAGCCGCCGCGAACTATTTCCGCGCTAGGGTGGGCGGAATGGGAGGGGTGCTTGAGTTGCTACAAGCGCGCTGTCATTCGAGTGAGGGTTCTTGTCACTGGCGGCGTCGGCACGATCGGCAGCGCCGTCGTGCGCAGGCTGTTGCGCGACGGCGCACTTCGAAGTGCGGGTGTCCGACCAGCGCGACGCCCCGGAATGGATGCGCGAGGCATGTGAAGTCCGCACCGGCGATCTTCGCTCGGCCGGTGAGGCGCAGGCAGCCGTGGACGGCTGCAGTCATGTGATCCACCTGGCCGCGATCGTCGGTGGTATCGCGAACTTTCACAAGCTTCCGCACACCCTGCTCGAGATGAACACCGGCCTGTACAACTCCGTCTTCAGCGCGGCTCTGCACGAGCGCGTGCAGCGGCTCGTCTATGTGTCGTCGTCGATGGTGTTCGAACGCGCGACGGAGTTCCCGACCACCGAGCGACACCTCGAGCGACTGCCCGAGTCCCCGGTCGGCATATGGGTTTTCGAAACTGGCGGGCGAGGTCTACTGCCGCGCGCTGCACGACGAGCACGGTCTGCCGTTCACCATCTGCCGGCCCTTCAACGCTTACGGTCCCGGTGAGATGCCCGACTCCGTGCCTGGCATTGCGCATGCCGTGCCAGATCTGATTCGAAAGGCGCTGTCCGGACAACATCCGCTGCAGATCTTCGGTTCCGGTGAGCAGACGCGCACGCTGACGCACATCGACGACATCGCAGACGGCATCGTGACCGCGATGGTTCACCCCGCCGGCGAGAACGAGGACTTCAACATCTCTGCATCGGAGGAGCGAACGATCGCGGAGATCGCGCGAATCATTTGGGAGGCTTGCGGGCTGGATCCCGCCGAGTTCGAGCTCGACCGAGCCTGCCGAGCTATCGAGGTCGACGTCCAACGTCGCTGGCCGTCTGTCGAGAAGGCGAAGCGGTTGCTCGATTGGGAGGCACGTGTGGACCTCCGCGACGGAATCGCTGAGACGGTCGAGTGGCTTCGCGAACAGGAATTCGCTTCGCGCAACGGGTGATCCGAGACTAACGGCCTCAGCCGCGGTCTGGTTGCCTCGACCGGTTCCCTCGCCTCGACTGGATCTTCTTTCACTCCGGCCGCTGTTGGGCAGCGCTGAGCCATTCGTCTGGATCGGGGTCGCCTCGTCATCCCGTAGTCGTCGACGATGTCCGCGTCCTCGACGACAGCCGGGTCTTCCTGATCGGCGGCGGGCGCCTTACGCTCACGTGCCGCTCGAATCCATACCGCCACCGCTCCCAGTAGCAGAGCGGCGATAGCCGCCAGCACCCCGAGAAGGACAGGCTCCAGTCGGTTCTCGCGCCCCTCGGTCGCGGCGGTGACCACGGTGGTGTTCACTTTGTGGCTGTCCTCCCCGGTGGGCGTCTCAACCGACGTCGCGTACACGATGAACTCGTTAGCAAGGGTGTTGGCGATTTGCCTGGCCCGACCGGGCGAATTATCGGTCACCTCAATGTCGATGAGCGGTGTTTTCGGCGGGACCTTGGCGACGTCGATCTTCTGTGAGAGCTCGGATGGGCTCATGTGCAACCCGAGCTTGTCGATGACGCGCTTGGTGACCACGCCGCTCGTGATGAGGGGGATGTACGTGTTGACACGTCGGGTCGCCACCTCTTCGTTCTGGTATGCCTCGGACGTAGTCGATCCCTCGATGGACACCAACAGCCGAGTCGATGACACGTACTTGGCTGGTGTCAAGAGGATCGCGGTCAACCCGAGTGCGAAAACCACTGCCGCGACGACGAGGTATGTCAACCAATATCGACGGACGGCCCCGGTGAATGCCCTGAGATTCAATGTCTTACCTTCCGCCGATCTTCTTCGGCTGGATCGCTCTCGACTGAGACGGGAATCCGATCACGCGCCTCGAAAATGGAGCGAATTACGGCCGCGGTTGCTCCGAGAACCAAGCCGATCAAAGTGACTCCCAACAGGACGAGCGAGATAGGCAGGCCCCAAGCGACTTCCCGGGTGCCGGGGGCTGGTGGATCGACCACGATGAGTTCGGCCCGCGGCACCAGCGAACCCGGAACTGACTCGAGTTCGCGCACCGTCGCCGAGTATTCGGAGAGGAACACAGTGGCAATCTGCTGGGCTTCGGCGGCGGACGGGGCACTGACTGAGATGTCGATGAGCGCGGTGCCCGGCGGGTTGCTCCCCTTGATACGGGCCGCCAGCTCACCCGCCTCCTCGTGGAGGCCGAGGTCGGCGATTACGCGACGGGATACGCTCGGGCTGTTGGCCAACGCGGCATAGGTCTTTGCGCGTCCTTGCGCGTACCAGTCACCGCCGTCAACCACTTGGCTTACATCGCCGGGCGTCCGGACGAACACCGTTGCATCCGACTGATACGTCTTGGGCTGTAGAAACAGTCCAATCGTGGTGACCGCCAACGCGATCAAGACACCCCAGAGGAGCCAGCGCCATCGATCGCGGATGACGCGGACGTAGGAGGTCAGTGCGCCGTTCATAGCCCCGAGCCCACGGGGCGTGCAAGCCACGAACTGAAGCGACTTGAGAAGTGCAGCGGTCAATTGCTTCTCACCCTCTCTATTCGGGTGAATCCCGTCTGTCGCAAGCAGTCCCGAGGTATCGGTGCCGGCGAGCCAAGTGATCGGATCAACGAATATCACCCCATGAGTGGCGGGGTCAGACTTCAGCGACTCGATGAAGTGATCATCGAAGCCCAAGTTATCGTCAGGATTGGCAACGAGCCTAGGACGGATGAAGACGATCTGCGCCTTCGGCCATGTGTGCCGAGCCTCGGCGATCGTCGACAACATCTTGGCGTATGTGTCTTCGCGCGGAGGGAAAAGATCGTTTCGGCCACCGTCGAGTAGGACGTATGCCGGATCGTATTGGGCTGCCAAACGGGGAATGCGTTCGCTGAACGATAGCGACTTCCCGGCGTGTGGATCGACCCACCTGTTGGCGACTCCGCCGCTGATGTAACCCGTGCCGCCCATGGCCGAAAGTGCGCACAGCCAGCCCATCTCAAAGGCGGCCTCGCAGCCATAGGACAACTCCGCCGAGCCTTTGCCCGCAGTGTAGGAGTCGCCGATGAACAGCGCCAGCGGCCGAGCATGGGTAGCGGCCTGTGGCGTCGGTGGCACGGCTGCCGGGGTCGTCGCGGTCCCGGCCGCTCCCGCAGAGCAGGAGCTGACAGCCACGCCGACGACAATTGCCGCAGCGAGCGCGACCGCGCCTACGTCGTACCAACGCATTCTCTTCATCGGACGACCTGCGAGCGGAGCCACGCCGCGAGCTTGTCGGCGATCACCGACTGCCCCGCATCGCTCGGTCCGCTCAGGTCGGGAAACATCAGCTCCTTGCGTGAGCAAGGGCGGGTCAACGGCATTGAAGAACGGGGCGCCTGCCACCTCGGCGACCTTCTGCACGGCATCATTGACATGCCATATCGAATCCGGAACCGGGGTTTCGTACCAGATGGGACCGACCACCGCTACCGTCTGGCCGCCGCGGATGGCCTTGTTGATCGCATCGACGGCCCCGATCGTGACAGCCTCCGATTCCGGGACGGAGGCGTCGGCGGTGCCGGTGACGAACAGAATGATCTGCGGACGCCCCGCCTGTGCGCGGTCCACCTGAAAGCGGAAGGACTGCCCGCCGGTGCCCGATGCCGCGAAACCCGCTTCGGGGAGCGCGTAGTTGGAAACGGACCAGCCGGTTCTCTGCGCCATCAGTGTCGGCCAGACGTCCATGTTGTTGATTCCCGCGGTGTTCTGGTCGCCGACGACAGCGATGGACAGCGGCGCTTCCTGCTGCGGCGCTGCGGCGCCCGCGACCGTCGAGGCCCAGACCAGTTCGCCGGCAAGTAGGACGGCGGCCGCAACCTGAATGACATTTCGATGCCTTGTGATCATCGGAGATCCTCCGCGACTCGGCCGTATGCCTCGAGCAGGCGATCCCCGATCGCCTCCATCCCGTATTCGGCTTGCACCATGCGCCTGCCCCGCTCGCCCATCGACTGTGCCGCGCCGCCATCCCCCAGAATGCGATTCACCGCCGCGACCAGCGCGGGAACCGCGGGGTCTGTGACGATTCCGCTTCCGGACCGCTCGACCAACGGCGCCAGTCCACAGTCATCGGTCACAACGACAGGCAACCCCACTGACATCGCTTCCAGCACCGACATCGGAAGTGGCTCGCGGATCGACGGCAGCACATAAACCTGCGCGGCTGCCATCCGAGCCGGGACGGCGTCGGGACTGAGCGCGCCTTCCCAGGTGATACGTGGGTCTCCGTTGAGTGCCGCCCTCACGGCGGGACCTTCGCCCTCGTCGTGGCCGACGAGCGCGAACCTTGCGTCGACACCCGCGTCGAGCAATGTCTTGGCCATCTCCACGAAAGCGACGGGACGCTTCCGCGGATGCATCCGCGCTGCGAACAGAACCTCTGGCCGCCCAGGTACGGGTGCGGCAGCGGGGTAGCGCGGCACACCGTTGCCCAACTCGACGAGGCGCAGGCCAGGGCCTACGACGGCGAACAGTTGCTCGCGCTCCTTGGCGTTCAGATAAAACACCACTCGGGCGTCGCGGAGAACCTTGCGAGTGCAGACCCTGTCCAGCGGTCGGGAGAGGAGGCGGCTCGACGGTACGACCATTCCGTGCGTCTGCACGACGTACGGGATCCGCCTTCGGCGCGCGGCGGTCGCCACTGGTAGAACGACGAGATCGCGGCCAAAATGAACATGCGTCACATCGAAGCGGCTCCAGTTGTCTCGCAACCACTTTCCGAGACCGGGTGCGGTCACGCCCGAGAAGCCGGTTCTGGGTAGAAGCTTCTTCGCTGCGAAGAGCTTGACAGTAACGCCGTTCAGATCGGTGGGCATCTGCCGGAAGCCATGGCTGGCGCCCACGACGGTCACGTCGTGCCCGCGGCTGACCAACTCTGCGCTCTGGTTGAGCGCCACGCGCGCAGGGCCGCCGAATTCCCCGTCGGGACTGAGCAGCGTGACCACCTGGAGTATGCGCATACCGTCACATCTCGCTGATAGTCGGCTGCGCCGCCTGCACGATCGAGTCCGCTGGGATGTCGCGATGGACCAACGTCGTCGCCCCGATCACGGAGTTTGCTCCGACCGTGACGCCACGCAGCACGGTGCTGCGGGCGCAGATCCATACGCCGTCCTCGATGACGATCGGCCCGTTGTCGAACTCGAAGGTTTCAGACGTGCGATCGTGGCTGCCGGTGCACAGAAACACGTGCTGCGAGATGCAGACGTCCGAGCCGATGACGATGTTGTCGAGGTTGGCCAGTTCTGCGCCCGTGCCGACCCAGGAGTTGTCTCCGATGGTGAGTTTCCACGGCCACTGAACTGTCACCCGATGCCTGATCAAAACGCCGAAACCGATTTGCGCGCCGAAGAGGCGGAGTATCGCGCACCGTAGCCGGCTTGGACACCACACCTGGGTGAAGATCAGTGTCGACACCGCGACCCAGAGCGCCTGCACAGCGAATCCGCGGCCCTTGTCGTAAGTCCGACCGCGCCGTGCACCCAGCGACCTGGTTGGCAACGCGCTCGACACCTGCTACCTCCGCTAGCAAAGAAATATTCTAAGATGACACCGAGAAGACTACGCTATTTTACATAGATACGCATTAACAGCTATCGTCAAGGTCGACGTACATCGGATTATCGGAGGGTGGCGTCGTGACACATACCAGATCGGCGCCCGACAGCTCGCTCTCGGAGCAGCACCGTGTGCACTCGTTGTACTTCGGTCACGCCGCGTTGTTCGTGATCGGTGCAATGTCGTCCATCCAGATTGCCAACGTCACTGTGACCGCGCTGTCGGTGGTTTGCCTGTTGCTCGTTCCGGGTTGGCTGCTCATGACGCACCGCGGAGTAGATCTGGTGCCACTCGTGTTGGCCGCACTCGGCTGGATCTCCTTCCTCGCCTCCTGCCTGGTGAACGACACGAGCCCGCTGTGGCCCAATGCTGTCGCGCCCGCCGCGTTCGGCCTTTATCTGATGGGGCTGACTGTGCTCACGGGTCGCGCGGTGGATGCCATAGCGACCGTGCTGGCGGGCCTCGCCGCCGGCACGATGGTCTTCTTCGTGACAGTCGGCATCGAACTCACCCACACGGGAAATTTTCTCGATTTGTGGAAGTACGGGATCGCCCCAGCGACAACCATTCTCATGCTGTACATGCTGACGGTGGCGCGAGTGCGCGCTTGGCTACTGCCTGCCTCGCTGGCGGCGCTCGGACTGGCAAGCCTCGCTTTGAACTTTCGTGCACACGCGCTCGTCTGCGTTCTTGCCGCCGCCACGCTGTTCGTCAACCAGATACTCGGTTCCCGAATCGGGCGCGGATGGCAATTCGCGGGCGTGGCGGGTGTCGGTCTTGTCTTCTCGTATGTGATGCCGATCGCCGCCAGGGCGGGGCTGTTCGGCTCCGCGCTTCAGCGTAAGACCATCCAGCAAGACGCGGTCGATGTACCGCTGATATTGGCGGGCCGCACCGAACCACCGATGACGATCACTGCGATTTCCCAGCGTCCGCTGCTCGGCTGGGGCAACGCAATGAACCTGACGCAGGACTTCTACACGCAGGCTGAGCATCTCGCTATTCGAATGGGCTTCAGCCCGTCGTTCCCCTTTGAGGCGATCTGGCGGATCCCGCCGTCCGACTACTCGGCAACGCATTCAATCCTCCTGGGTGCCTGGGTCGAAGGCGGCGTCGTTTCCGTTCTCCTACCCGCGGCACTTCTCATCGCCTGCATCGGGGTTTTCTGGAACTACACGAGGCTAGGACGTTGGGGGGCGCTCGGTCTGACTGTGGCAATCGAGGGAATCTGGGACCTGCTGTACGGGCCGTGGCAGTACAACATGATTCCCGTCTTCGCCTGCATCGCATTGTTGTTCTTGGCCACACACTTTCGACGGCCGCCAGCCGAGTTACCCGTTGCCCGATGATGAGGCAGAGCGTGAGTGCCGTGATCGCCACGAAAGGGCGGCCATCACTCATGCAAGCCGTGCAGTCGGTACTCGACCAGACCCACGCGGTTGACGAGATCATCGTGGTCGCGGCTCCGGACGTGGAGACGCCCGTCCCCGCCGATGACCGAATCGTGCTGTTGCGCAATGACAGTGGCGGTGGCCCGGCGGGCAGTCGTCAGCAGGGCATCGAGGCCGCCAGGGGGTCGGTCATCGCGCTTCTCGACGATGACGACGTGTGGTCCCCGAACAAGCTGGCCCGTCAGCTCGCGGTCGCCGAATCTGCCGATACCGAACATTGGATCATCTCGTCCCGGATGTTGGTCCAGGGGCCGGGCAGCAGGCAGAGGAGGTGGCCGCGACGGCTCATCAACCCCGGAGATTCGGTGGCCGAGTATCTGTTTCGCTTCAACGGACTGGGCTTCGGCAACGCCAATCTGCAGACATCGACGTTGTGCTTTCCGACCGCACTGGCGCGTCGCGTGCGCTGGGGAGGGGCATCGGATGACCCACACGACGAGCCAAGCTGGCTGATCAGGGCCCAGCGCACCGTTCCCGACCTGCGTGTGATCCAGCTCCCCGAAACGCTCAGTGTCTACAACATCGCAGGCCCTTCGGTATCACGCGACAGCTCCGACCGCACCGACACCTACATCCAGTGGGGTCTGCACTATTTGGGTAAGGAGTCGCCGCGTGTGCTGGGCGACTACCTATGTACAAGTCCGGTCAGCGCGGCGGTTTCAGCGCGATCGCTCAAAGGTGTGCGGCTTGCTGTTTCGTCTGCCGTGCGACATGGTCAGCCGGGTCCCTTCGCGATGGCGTATGCGGTTCTCAATGCGGCGCGAGTCATTGTGCGCTCAGCAGTTTCGGCGATCCGGCGATGACCGAGCCCGACAGGCTCGCGCCCGAAGAGCGCCGAGCCCTGGTATATGGCCCGCTGTACCGAATCGTCGGCACACCGGTCGTCGCGCTGCTGGGGCTGCTCAATACGGCGATCATCGTGCGCGAAACCGGGGAAGCCGTATTCGGTCTTGTCTCCCTGGTCGCGACGATCACGTTGGTCTTCCCGTTCGCCGATCTCGGCATTGGCGCCACCGTGCTCAGCGCCAGTGCGATGCTCGTCGGTCCGAGACCTGACCCGACTGCGGTCGACGTCATTCGCCGCGCCTACCGCGTGCTGTTCGGCATCGCCGCCGCGCTGATCGCGGTGGCCCTCTGCGTGATGGCGGTCGATGGGTGGCGCGTTCTCGTCGGCTTCGCCAGCGGACCCGACGACCGGTGGGCGATCACCGTCGGCGCATGTGTCTTCGCGCTGACGATTCCGGCCGGCCTCGGACCTCGCATCCTCGTCGGTATCGACCGCAATCCGTTGGCGACGCTGGTGCTGATGAGTTGTCCGGCGTTCGGTCTCGGACTGACGCTTCTTCTGTACGCCGCGATGCCAGCGGGATCTGGTATGCCGTCGCGCCCCTGGGTGGGCTGCTGATCGGGCAGACGGTCGGCACCATCCTGGCGCTCCGCCTTTCCCACCTGGGGTGGTCGGCATTCTCCAGCGTTTCGCCGCCTCGCAGGACCTCTCGCCTACTTGCGGGCAGCCTGTGGCTCTTCCTGGTCGGCGTCGGCCTGCCGATCGGCTCGCAGAGCGGACGGATTTTGCTCGCTCATCTCTCGACGCCTGCCGAGGTGTCGCGCTACGCGTTGATGGCGCAAATCTATGCGATCTGCTGGCAGGTGCTGTCAACGGCATCGCTGGCCTACTGGCCGATCTTCGTCAAGAGGCGTCAAGCCACCGAGGTCACCGTTCGAATGTGGTGGCGAATCACCGGCATCTTCGGCGCGGTGACGGCAGCAGGAGTGCTTCTTCTGGTGCTGTTCGCGCCGTGGGCCGCGACGGTGCTGTCGGGTGGCCGGATTTCCGTATCGACCTGGCTCGCAGCGGGATTCGGGGCCGTGCTGCTGGCGCAGGCCTTGCATCTGCCATCCATGGTGCTGCTGACGAGGCCCGACGAGGCGAGATGGCAGGCGCTCTGGGCGCTCGCGATGGCCGTGATCAGCATCGGTCTTGGCTGTGCGGCGCAGCAATCGTTCGGCGCCGTGGGCGTCGTGTTCGCATCGGCAATCGCGATCTTCATCGCGCAGGTCATCCCCGATCTGCTGTGGGTGCCTAGGCTTGTGCGTCGCCGTCCTCTTGTCGCCGCTGGAGAATCACTGCCGTCGGCGCGACTACGGTGACCCCGGCGGCCACGTCGTGAATCACCGTCGCGTTGGCACCGACGGTGGCGTCATCGTGAAGGGTGATCGGTCCGATGACGATCGCCCCGGCTCCGACGCGGACGCGGTCATGCAGCGTCGGCCTGCCCTTTGCGTTGTAGCCGATCGTGACCTGCTGGTTGATCCAGCAGTGCGAGCCGATGGACTCCGCGGTGACGATGGTCCCGACACCGTGCTGGATGAACAGCGCTGGTCCGATCCGGTCGGCTTCGAGCGTCAGCGTGGCCGACGGCCGGTACAACCTGCTGAGCAGAAAGCGAAGCGGCCACGGCGACGAGCGGAGTCGGTAGTGCACGAGCGTGCGGAACTCGGTCAACGCCCCGCTGAGGTATGCGAATCGCGAGTAGCGGTCGAGTGCGAGGAGTTCGGGTTCGTCGATGCAAGTGATCCAGAAATCGATGTCCTGGATCACGTCATCGGCCGCCTTCGAGCGGATGACGCTGTGCCACAACGGATACGCCCAGATACGCGCGAAAGCCAGCAGTATCGCCCTTCGGTCGCGCGCCATGGACCGATCATAGAGTGGTGGATGTTTCGTCAACTCAACAACCGGGCTGCAGCAGCGCCCGCAGCCAACCCGCGGTCTGGTAGACGTACTGGAATGCCCATATGGCGGGCGAGAGATGTTTCGGGATCGGCACCATCACCAATTCACCGCTGAAGCACTGTTCCAGAATGAATCGGGCTCGGGAGATATGGGGTCGCAGCGTGACAACGATGATTGTTCGCCAGCCGTGTTGCGAGGCCAATCGTTGTAGCTCTCGCCCTTCGCCTTTCGTCGTTGTCGGGATCCGGGTTGAAGCAGTACAGCTTGAATCGGGTTTGTGGGGTCGCGCAGATAGCGGGTCAGCCATGGGTCATCGGGGCCGTTAGGATTCGACACCACAACGTTTGGCGCCCAGCCCTGCGAGCCAAGTGTCAAGACCGTAGACATATCGTTCGTAGTCCGGTCCGCCGAGAATGAGTATCGCATCGGCATGACGCAGCGAATCGATCTGGGGTCGCACATACGCCGGCACCCCCGCGACCACCGCCGCGATGATGCACCAGGCAGAGCAACACCAGCACGCATAGGCGCCGCCTCACCGTCAGCCCTCACCGGTTGCGAGCCACTGCAGCGTTGCCTCGTCCAGCTTCAGAGACATTGCACCACGTCGTCCGCGAGCTTTTCCTGGGTCGCGCAGCCGACCACTGCGAACACCCGCAGCGGATCGCTCAACACGTAGGCGAGCGCAACTTGGGCGACGGTGACGTGATGCTCGTCGGCGAAGATCCGAGCGCGCTCCAACCGCCGCAGTGTTCTCTTCGGTGCCGAAGTGTGTTGTAGCCCAATTGCTCGCCGGGTTCGAAAAGAATCCGCGAGCGAGGCTGGACCACGCGAACACCGGCACATCGTGCGTCGAGTACCACTCTCTTGCACTGCGGCTGGTTCTTGCCGCCAAGCGTGACGGCACCGGGCCACGGAGGCCGCGTCCAGTCGGCCAGGCTGAACTGAACGCTTGACGCGCTGAACAGTTTCAGTCCGACGCTGGAGGCGATCGCGTTGGCATCGTCGATCCGCTCGTGGGACCAGTTGGACGCGCCCATCGCGGCTATCTTTCCGTCGTCGATATGACGGTTCAGTCGCTCGAGGACCGGTTCAATTTGCGCCGTCGGGATGGTCGTAGTGCAGCAGGTAAAGGTCGATGAAATCAGTGCCGAGGGCCCTGAGGGACGCGTGAAGATCGCGCTGACACGTCGGCGGCAGAGAGCCGTGGTCGTCCCGAGCCGTCGGGGTGACAGCCCTTGCTGATGACGACGACATCGTCGCGGTTGCCACGCTTGCGCATCCAGGCGCCGAGCGTCCGTTCGCTGTCCCCGTAGGCGCGCGCCGTGTCGAACGTGTTGCATCCGAGCTCGATCGAACGATCCAGCAGGGAAAACGCGCGACGCTCGCGGCGGTGTTCCGGCAGCCACGACAGTCGCCTGCTCCGCAACCGGTCGGTGCCGAACACAATCCGAGAGATCGGCTTGTCGATCCCGACGACCTTGCCGTACTCCATGTCTCAGTTCTTCAAGTAGTCACGAGCGATGAACTCGCATGCCCGCACGGTGAGAGCCATCATCGTGAGCGTGTGGTTCTGAAAGCCCGACGAGACGAAGCAGGCGCCGTCGGTGACGAACACGTTTTCCGCATCCCAAACCTGGCACACCGAATTGAGCACTGAATTGTCCGGACTGTCACCCATGCGCGCGCCGCCAGTTTCGTGAATGGCCGCGCCGGGCCAGTAAGCCCCGTAGTCCGCGAAGACCCTTGATCGAAGCATCCGGAAGACGATGTTTCCCCGCCCGAGATCAAGGTTGGAGTCGACGCGCAGACCGCCGGCCTCGGCGATCTCCGGAAGCCTGCGCCGCATGTGGGCGACCATCTTGACTTCGTCCTCGGAATGGGTGCACTCGATCCTCGCTGCCGGGATGCCCCAAACGTCCTTCTTCGCCGGGTCGAGCGACACGCGATTGTCGGATCTCGGCTGCATCTCACCGAGTGCGAACATCCCCCATGTCGGCTTGCCCCGGCCTATCCCGATCTGAATTCCGTAGCCCCCAGGGAAATTTGTCGACTCCTCTTCGCAGAAGCTCGGAATGTAGACCCCGGTCGCCGCGAAGTCGTACCCGTCTTCGGAAGGTGCGGCCTCGGCGTCTGCCTCATCCACGTCGCCGGTCAGCGCGACAGTGACGTGGTCGCACAGGTAGCGACCGAGTTGGCCCGACGAGCCACCGACGCCTGACGGATGTTTAGCCGACCGAGAGTTCAGCAGGATTCGCACGCTCTCAATCGCAGAAGCACACAGGACCACCACCCTGCCGCGAACAACTTCTTTCTGGCGCGTGCTTCCGTCGATGTACTCGACGCCCGTTGCCTTTCCGGTCGATTCATCGGTGAGCACGCGGCTCACAACGGCGTCAGTGCGGATCTCGAGGCGGCCAGTGCCCATGGCTAGTCGCAGGGGAAGCGGGATCCTGTTGCTGTCGTACTTGACGGTCCTCCCGTACGTCAGGCGGATGTGCGGAAGACTTCTCTCGATGTTGGCCAGGAACGCCTCTTCGGCCCTCGTCGTTTTGGCGGGGCCGATGAACTGGCCGTCGGGGCAGTTGGGAATACCTGCCGCGATCCCGTGGACGCCGAGGGTCCGCTCAACCGTGTCGTAGTACGGGGCCAGGTCGTCGTAGATGATGGGCCAGTCGACGCCGAATCCGCGCAAGCTCCCCGATTTGAACTCGTGGTCCGACATCCGTGGCACGTGCCTCGACCAGGTGTGGAGGCGGCCGCCGAGTTGCCTTCCCCGATACCAGAGGAATGGTTTACCCCGTGGAGTCGTGTACGGGTTCTTTCTGTCGTTGACATAGAACTGCTTGGTGGTCTCCGAGAACGCCGCACATTGCGCCTGGACCAGCTGGCCTTTCAGGGCCGCCTTGGCACGGCCCGTCATCCCAACGGCGCCCCCCGTTGCGTCAGCGGGGAAGTCACGAGCGACATCCAAGTTCCTGCCCGCCTCCAGCAGGACGACCTGAAGGCCGCTTTCTGTCAACTCCTTCGCCGCCCACGAACCTGCGGCGCCGGAGCCGACGACGACCGCGTCATAGGTGCGTTCGGCACGCCCTTCGCTATCCACCCGTACAGCTTAGCCGCAATGTGTCCGCGCACATATACTGAAGCAAATATCCATCCAAGGTAAATTCCGTACTACCTGGTATTACCCGCGCTATCGCGGCTGTTTTAGTCCGATACCTGCAGGTTTGGCAAATTCAAGAAATGTTGCCTAGCTATGGCATATCGAGCCGAATCTTGGCAGAATCACCGGTGTGCGCGGAATCATCCTGGCAGGCGGGACGGGGTCCCGGCTGCACCCCATCACTATGGGTGCCAGCAAGCAGTTGATGCCGGTGTACGACAAGCCGATGATCTACTACCCGCTGTCGACCTTGATGCTGGCAGGCATTCGTGACGTCCTGGTCGTCACGACTCCGTTAGACGCCGAACCGTTTCGCCGACTGCTCGGAGACGGCAGGCAGTTCGGCATCTCGATCTCGTATGCCGTGCAGCCGGCCCCGGACGGGCTCGCGCAGGCCTTCATCATCGGCAGGCAACACATTGGAACCGATTCGGTAGCACTCGTATTGGGCGACAACATCTTCTACGGGCCGGCCCTTGGCACTCAGCTCGGCCGTTTTCGCGAGATAGAAGGCGGCACCATCTTCGCGTACCGAGTCGCCGACCCCACCGCCTACGGAGTCGTGGAGTTCGACGATCAAATGCGCGCGATCTCCCTGGAGGAGAAGCCGAAGTCGCCGCGGTCCGAATACGCCGTCCCGGGCTTGTACTTCTACGACAACGACGTCATCGACATCGCCGCCGGTCTGAAGCCGTCCGACCGCGGCGAGTACGAGATCACCGACGTCAATCGCGCATACCTGGAGCAAGACCGGCTATCGGTCGAGGTGCTGCCACGCGGTACCGCATGGCTCGATACCGGAACGTTCGATTCACTGCTCGATGCGGCCAATTACGTGCGAACGATCGAGGACCGCCAAGGCCTGAAGATCGGCGTGCCGGAAGAAGTGGCCTGGCGGCTCGGCTTTGTCACCGACGACGAGCTACGCGAGCGCGCCGAACTCCTGGTCAAGTCCGGCTACGGGTGCTACCTGCTTGATCTACTCGATCGAGCAGGGTGATGCCGACCTCGGGCCGCCCCTGTTCTCGGTTGGCCTTTGTCGAGAGTTGGGCTGGGCACACCGATCGTCCGGCCCTGATCACGGACCAAGAGACGATCACCTACCGCGAACTCGATGCACGGGTCGCGACGGAGATGGAGCTGCTCGGGTCAACGCGCCGGTTGGTGTTGATCGAGCTGCAGAACACCGTGCCGGCGATCGTCAGCTATTTGGCGGCGATGCGGGCGGGGCACGTGGTGCTGATCGCTTCCGATGAGCGCTCGCGCGAGTCACTGACGAAGATATATGACCCCGATGTCGTGGTCGGGTCCCACGCCGACACCGGTTGGCGGATTGTCGAGCATCGAGCGGGCACCCGCCATGATCTGCATTCTGATCTGGCCCTGTTGATGTCCACCTCTGGGTCCACGGGCTCGCCGAAGTTGGTGCGGCTCAGCCACGAGAATCTGAACAGCAACGCGGAATCGATCGCCGACCATCTCGCCATCGACAGCGCGGATCGCGCGATGACGTCGCTGCCGTTGTCCTATTGCTATGGGCTGTCGGTGTTGCACAGTAACTTGACGCGAGGCGCGGCAGTGATCGTCACCGGGCTCTCCGTGGTGGACCCTGGTTTCTGGAACCTCGCAATCACGGCGCAGGCGACCGCTTTCGCTGGTGTCCCTTACACATTCGAACTCCTCGATCGCGTCGGTTTTGCCGATCTCGACGTGCCCAGCTTGCGTTACATCACCCAGTCGGGCGGCAAACTGGATACCGATCGGGTGCAGCGGTTCGCCAAACTCGGACGCCGTCGGGGGTGGGACCTCGTCCTCATGTACGGGGCGACCGAGGCCACCGCCCGGATGGCGTACCTGCCCGTTGACCGGGTGCTCGACGCCCCACAAGCCTTTGGCATGCCGATCCGCGGAGGGCGGTTCACCATCGCGGACGACGGCGAGCTGATCTACCACGGCCCGAACGTCATGCTCGGCTACGCCCACTCGCCCGAGGACTTCGCCCTGGGTCGCACCATCGATCGCCTGCGCACCGGTGACCTGGCCCGTCGCCGCCACGATGGCCTGTACGAGATCATCGGACGACGCAGCCGATTCCTGAAACTGTTCGGCCTCCGCGTCGACCTTGACCAGCTCGAACATGAACTGCGCCTAGACGGCATCGAAGCGCTGTGCACCGGCGATGACACCCGGTTGGTAGTTGCGGTCGCGAAGGGCACGCCCGATCCCGCCGCGGTTATCTGCGCGAAGGCTGGTCTACCCGCCACAGCGGTGCGCACCCTCGTCCTCGATGATCTGCCACGAAACGCCAACGGCAAACCCGACTACGTCGCTGTGCAGCGGTCCGCAGATCCGCCGCCTAAGACGACGGCGGAGCCCGCGGTGGAGGCCGACGGTGTGCACGCGCTCTATCGGGAAATCCTCAACGCCGACCAGGTAAGCGACATGGATACCTTCGTCAGCCTCGGCGGGGAATCACTGTCCTTCATCGAAACATCACAACGACTTGAAAGCCAGGTCGGCGCGCTTCCGACAGACTGGCACCTGTTGAGCGTTGCCGAACTCGAAGCTGGTGCGCGGCGCAGGCCTCGTGGGCTCCTCCGGTGGATGGAGACGAGTATCGTCCTGCGCGCCGTGGCGATAGTGATGGTCTGTGCTAATCACGTCGGCCTGAGCCATTTCTTTGGCGGAGCGCACATCCTGCTCGCCGCCGCTGGCTACAGCTTCGCCCGATTCCAACTCAACGCTGTCGCTAAGAGCGGGCGTGTCCGTCCGTTGTTCCAATCGATCGCGCGCATCGCCGTGCCCTCAGTGGTTGTGATCGCCATCGCCTACGTGACGACCCGCGAGTACGACGTGTGGAACATGCTCCTTATCGAGAACCTGTTCGCGCCCGTTGGTTGGGCTCTGGGCCCTGACGGTTGGGACCCGGTTTGGAATTACTGGTTCATCGAGGTCCTCGTCGTGACACTCGTTCTGTGCGCGGCTCTGCTGTCGATCCCGGCTGTGCGTGGCCTCGAACGCGCGCATCCGTTCGGATTCGCCCTTGCCGTCCTTGGGATCTGCCTGGTGTTGCGGTTCCAGGTTTTCGGCGGCGACGTTTCGATGGAAGGGTATCGACCGCAAACGACGGTGTGGTTGTTCGCAATCGGGTGGGCAGCATTGCGCGCGACGCGGGCCAGCCAGCGCCTGTTGTTGACTGTCGCTGCTGCGTGCGGCGCGCTGCTTCCAGGATTCTTTGACGACGAATACGGACGCAAACTGGTAATCCTGGGCGGCCTTCTACTGCTCATCTGGGTCACCCGGGTGCCGGTGCCTGCTGCACTGCGGCGACTCACCGCCGTCCTGGCCAGCGCCTCCCTGTGGATTTATCTGACTCAACCCCTGACTTTTTACTTCCTGGAGTGGGCGGAAAATCTCTTTGGCGACTCATCTGCTGATCCTGCTTCCGCCGGCTCCGGCTCCGGGTCCGGGTTGCTCCACGATCTGCGCCTGGCCTTCGCAACGGTCATCGCCCTTGCGGTCGGTGTTCTCGTTTGGAAAGCGTACGAACGTGCGATGCGACGCCTCGCTCGGCTCCGGACGGGAAGAGCCGCTGCAGAAGATTCCGCAGCTGCACGGCTCGCTACTCGACGGTGACGGACTTGGCGAGGTTGCGCGGCTTGTCGATGTCATAGCCTTGCGCCATCGCGAGTGACGCAGCGAATACCTGCAACGGAATCGTCGAAAGCAGCGGTTGGAAAAGCATTGACACCGCCGGGATTTCGATCAGGTAGTCGGCGTACGGACGCACCGCCTCGTCGGACTCCTCGGCAATGACTATCGTCGCGGCACCACGGGCTTCGATCTCCCGGATGTTGGACAGCAGTTTGGCGTGCAGCGTCGGCGAGTTCTTCGGCGACGGCATCACAACGATCACCGGCAGGCCGTGTTCGATGAGCGCGATCGGGCCGTGTTTCAGCTCGCCTGCGGCGAACCCTTCTGCATGAATATATGCCAGTTCCTTCAGCTTGAGCGCGCCCTCAAGGGCAACCGGGTAGCCGACGTGGCGGCCGAGGAACAGCACAGTCGATGACAGCGCAAAACGGCGGGCCAGCTCGGCAATGGGTTCGAGATTTTCCAGCACCCGCGCCACCAGCGCGGGCATCGCCTCCAGTTCGCGGAATTCGCGCTCCACCTCGTCGGGGTACTTAGTGCCGCGGGCCTGTGCGAGCGCCAGGCCGACGAGGTAGTTGGCGGTGATCTGCGCCAGGAACGTCTTGGTGGCTGCGACCCCGATCTCCGGGCCTGCGCGGGTGTAGAGCACGGCGTCGCACTCGCGGGGAATCTGGCTGCCGTTGGTGTTGCAGATCGCCAGCACCTTGGCCTTCTGCTGTTTGGCGTGCCGCACCGCTTCGAGCGTGTCGGCGGTCTCACCGGACTGAGAAATAGCCACCACCAGCGTGCTGCGGTCCAGCACCGGATCGCGGTAGCGGAACTCGCTGGCCAGCTCGACCTCGACCGGCAGCCGGGTCCAATGCTCGATGGCGTACTTGGCCAGCAGCCCGGAATGGTAGGCGGTGCCGCAGGCGACGATGAAGACCTTGTCGATCTCGCGCAGCTCCTGGTCGGAGAGGCGCTGCTCGTCGAGCACGATGCGGCCGTCGACAAAGTGGCCCAGCAAAGTGTTGGCCACCGCAAACGGTTGCTCCGCGATCTCCTTGAGCATGAAGTACTCGAAGCCGCCCTTCTCGGCGGCCGAAAGATCCCAGTCGACATGAAATTCACGCCACCCCACGTCGATGGGATGTCCGTGGAAGTCGCTGATCCGATAGCCATTCGCAGTGATGGCCACCGCCTGGTCTTGGCCGAGTTCGATTGCGTCGGAGGTATATTCGATGAACGCCGCCACATCGGAGCTAACGAACATCTCTCCCTCGCCTACGCCGATTACCAGCGGCGTGGACCGGCGGGCGGCGACGATCGTGCCCGGCTCGTCGGCGTTGGCGAACACAAGCGTGAAATGACCCTCCAGGCGGCGTAGTGCCGCGAGTACGGAGGCGACGAAGTCGCCGGCGGTGCTGCCGTGCTGGTAGTAGCGGGCGACCAGGTGAACGGAGACCTCAGTGTCGGTGTCACTCGCGAATCTAACGCCGTCGGCTTCCAGCTCCCGACGCAGCATCGCGTAGTTCTCGATGATCCCGTTGTGGACGACCGCGATCTTGGCGGCGGTGTCACGGTGCGGGTGTGCGTTTCGGTCAGTGGGCCTGCCGTGAGTGGCCCAACGAGTGTGGCCAACGCCGGAATGCCCACTCAACGCGACCGCGTCGGTCGCGGCTAGGTCGGACTCGAGGTTGAATAGTCGCCCGGCGCGGCGGCGCACCGTCAAAGTGCCGCGACTGTTGACCAGGGCGATTCCGGCGGAGTCGTAGCCTCGATACTCCATCCGGCGCAGTGCGCCGATAACCACATCACAGGCGGGACGGTGCCCGACGTACCCGACGATTCCACACATCACACAACGATAGGTCTGTGATAGCAAATTTGTACAGATTTGCGAAAACTACATGCCGGTAGTTGTTACAGACGGGAAGGTACAGGCAACAGGAATATCATGTCCGAACTTAGATTCTACTTTCAGTAGCATGCAAAGAGATAGCAAATCAGCCGAAACCTCGGACAGAGGGCAGCCGGTATCCGTTTTCAGCTGCACGAAGGGGGCGAACGATGAGGCGCTGGGCCGTAGCCGGTAACGGAACAACTTGGCCGGCCGCCATGCAGTTCGTATGCGTAGGAACCTATGCAACCATCAACTCGACACCGGCCAGCGCAACGGCGTCGTCGCGCTCGGGCGCGGTGACGACGGCCTTGAAGCCGTCGCCGTCCTTCCACACGCTCGCCTTCAGGGTCTCGCCGGGGAACACCACTCCCGCGAACCGGGCGCCGTAGCTGCCGACGCGTGCGGTGTCGCCGTCCAGCAGCGCGTCCACCATCGCCTTGCACGTCATCCCGTAGGTGCACAGGCCGTGCAGGATCGGCCTGGGAAAGCCTGCGGCGGCGGCGAATTCGGGATCGGAGTGCAGCGGGTTGCGGTCCCCGCACATCCGGTAGAGCAGCGCCTGCTGCGGAGACACCGCGATGGACAGCTCGAAATCGGGTGCCCGCTCCGGCGGCTCGGACGACGTCGACGGTCCACGCTCGCCACCGAACCCGCCCTCGCCGCGGGCGAAGATCGACCGCTTCTGCGTCCACAACGGTGTGCCGTCGGGGGTGGTGACTGTCGTCTCCGACCAGATCACCGCGGCCTTGCCCTTGTCCCAGATGTCGGTGAACCTGGTGACCGCGCGACCGGTACCCGACGGCGGGATCGGTGCGGGCGCCGACACCGCCTCGCTTGCGTGCAGCACCCTGCTCAGCTCGATGTCGATGCCGGGGAACTGCACCGTCGGCGGCTTGGTGTCATGGAAACTCGCAGCCACGTTGCCGAACGTCGGCAATACCTGCGGCGTGTCGTCGACGAGATAGCGCAGCTCGCGCTTGTCCATCGGGTCCTGGCCCGCGCCGAGACCGAGGTGGTAGAGCTGGATATCGCTACTGGTCCAGGAGAATTCGACCGGATCGAGCGCCGCGCCAAGTGCCTCGTCGAGGTTGATCGGCATGTCAGGCCTTCCCCGCCAAGTGCAGCGCCGCCAGATAGCCGAACGCCATCGCCGGGCCGATCGTGCCGCCGGGCCCGGGATACGTGTGGCCCATCACCGGTGCGCTGACATTGCCTGCGGCATAGAGGCCGTCGATCACCGAACCGTCGTCGCGCAGCGCGCGGCCGTGCACGTCGGTGACGATGCCGCCCTTGGTGCCGAGATCGCCCGGCACCATCTTGGCCGCGTAGAACGGCCCGTGGCTGATCTCGCCGAGGTTGGGATTGGGCTTGTTGGTCGGATCACCGTAGTAACGGTCGTAGGCGCTCTCGCCCCGGTGGAAGTCCTCGTCGGTGCCCGAACGCGCGAACCCGTTGAACCGCTGCACCGTCGCGGCCAGTGTGTCGGCAGGCAACCCGGCCTTGGCGGCCAGCTCCTCGACCGTGTCTGCCGACAAGATGACGCCGGACTCCAGCCATTTCTTCGGAATACGCTGTCCCGGTTGCAGTCCTGCGAAGATGTAGCGGTCTCGGTACTGCTGGTCGAAGATCAGCCAAGCAGGAATGTTCTCGGCCGGTCCGGCGCCTTGGCCGTACTCGCCGCCGTACATCTTGTGGCCAGCCTCGACGTAGGGCAGCGACTCGTTCATGAAGCGCTTGCCGGACATGTTGACCATGATCGCGCCCGGTGAGTTGCGTTCCGACAAGGCGATCCATGGTGCGCCGACCAGCGGCACCGTCGGGATCCACCAGGCGTCCTCCATGATGTCCAATGCGGCGCCGAGCTTCTCGCCCGCCAGGATGCCGTCACCGGTGTTGGCCTTGGCTCCGACGGTCCACTCCGTGCCGATCGGCGCTCGCTGGTACTTCACCCGCATCTGCTCGTTGTGGTCGAACCCGCCAGAACCGAGGATAACGCCGCGGCGGGCCCGGATCAGTTCGGGCTCAGCGGATTCGGGCGCTGCTGTGTCGCGGACATAGATACCGCGAACAGTTCCGTCCTCGACATACAGATCGGTGAACGCCGTATTCAGTCGCACCGGCACCCCGGCCTTCTGCAGGCCGACCCGCAGCGGCGCGATCAGCGCGCGCCCCATGCCGACGAGGTTCTTGCCCGTCGCCTTGGCCCACATGGTCCTGGCGCCCACCTTGAGGCTGCGCAGCACGCCCCGCGGATGACGCTTGAGCATGTTGAGCCGCACGTAGTCCTGCTGCATCACAACGACATTGAGCGGGACCTTGCCGTACGGCGGCTCAAGACCCGACTCGTCGACGCCGAGTTTCTTTGCGTTGAATGGCTTGGGCTCTATCGAGCGCCCGCCCGACCTTCCGCCGGGGGACTCCGGGTAGTAGTCGGAGTAACCGGGGACCCAGCACATCTTCAGCGGCGTGTGCTTCAACACGAACGACAACATCTCCGGGCCCCGGTCGAGGTAGGTGTCGATGCGTTCGGGTTCGACGACGTCGCCGATGATCCCGTGCAGGTACGTTCGCGCCGCGTCGGCCGTATCGGAGACGCCGTCGCGCTTGAGGACTTCGTTGTTCGGGATCCACACTCCACCGCCCGATCGCGCGGTGGATCCGCCGTAGTGCGGGGCCTTTTCTACGACTAATGTGGAAAGGCCCTGATGGGCGGCGGTGAGGGCAGCGACCATGCCGGCGGCGCCGCTCCCGACCACGACGACGTCGAACTCCTGTCCTGTCATGTAGAACACGTTATAGAATTGGCCCGCCTGGGGACAACTGCCCCGGTGGGAAGATACGAGGGGACTTCGCGAAAATGCTCACTGTCCAGGTGCGTGATGAGCTGGCCGCCGACCTCGCGGAGGCCGAACGCAGCCGCGTCCCGATCGGCCCGTTGACCACCGGTAACCCCGACATAGACGTGGTCGACGCCTACGAAATCCAGTTGATCAACATCCGGCAGCGCGTCGCCGAGGGCGCCAAGGTGATCGGCCACAAGGTGGGGCTGTCGAGCAAGGCGATGCAGGAGATGATGGGCGTCGACGAACCCGACTACGGGCACCTGCTCGACGAGATGGCTGTGTTCGAGGATCGGCCGGTGCCCGCGGGGCGGTATCTGTATCCGCGCGTCGAGGTCGAGGTCGGGTTCGTGCTCGCCGACGACCTGCCCGGCGAGGGCTGCACCGAGGACGACGTGCTGGCCGCCACCGCCGCGTTCGCGCCTGCGATCGAACTGATCGACACCCGCATCAGGGACTGGAAGATCAAGCTGTGCGACACGATCGCCGACAACGCATCCTCGGCCGGCTGGGTGCTCGGCGAGGCGCGAGTGTCGCCCAAGGACATCGACATTCAGGGCATCGACGCGGTGCTGACCCGCAACGGTGAAGTCGTCGCCAAGGGCCGCAGTGACGCGGTCCTCGGCAATCCGGTGACCGCGGTGGCGTGGCTGGCGCGCAAGGTGGACAGCTTCGGCGTTCGGTTGAAGGCTGGAGACATCGTGCTGCCCGGGTCGTGCACCAAGGCGTTCGACGCCACACCGGGAGATGATTTCGTCGCCGACTTCGACGGGCTGGGTTCGGTCCACCTGTCGTTCGAATAGAGGAGAGCACATGCCCTCGAAGGCATCCGTCGCGATCGTGGGATCGGGCAATATCAGCACCGATCTGCTGTACAAGCTGCTGCGGTCGGAGTGGTTGGAGCCGCGCTGGATGGTCGGCATCGATCCTGAGAGCGAGGGTTTGGCGCGGGCTCGCAAGCTCGGTTTGGAGACCAGCGCCGAGGGTGCGGACTGGCTGTTGGGTCTGGATGAGAAGCCGGATCTGTTGTTCGAGGCGACCAGCGCCTACGTGCACCGTGACGCCGCGCCGCGCTACGCCGAGGCGGGGATTCGGGCGATCGATTTGACGCCGGCTGCCGTCGGTCCCGGGGTGATCCCGCCGGCGAACCTGCGCGCTCACCTGGATGCGCTGAACGTCAACATGGTCACCTGCGGTGGCCAGGCCACGATCCCGATGGTTTACGCGGTGTCGCGCGTGGTCGAGGTGCCCTATGCCGAGATCGTGGCGAGTGTGTCGTCGGTGTCGGCGGGACCGGGCACGCGGGCCAATATCGACGAGTTCACCAAGACCACCAGCAAGGGTGTCGAGACGATCGGTGGCGCCAAGCGGGGCAAGGCGATCATCATCCTCAACCCCGCGGATCCGCCGATGATCATGCGCGACACCATCTTCTGTGCGATTCCCGAGGACGCCGACCACGATGCGATCGCGCAGTCGATCCGCGACGTCGTCGCCGAGGTGCAGACCTACGTGCCCGGCTACCGGCTGCTCAACGAGCCGCAGTTCGACGAGCCGTCGATGAACAACGGCGGCAACCACGTCGTCACCACGTTCGTCGAAGTGGAGGGTGCGGGCGACTATCTGCCGCCCTACGCTGGAAACCTGGACATCATGACCGCGGCAGCGACCAAGGTCGGCGAGGAGATCGCCAAAGAGTCCCTGTCGGCCACCGCCGGAGGAGGCCAAGCATGAGCACCGACGACATCTACTTCAACCCGATGTGGGATATCCGGATGACGGACACGTCGTTGCGCGACGGCTCACACCACAAGCGGCATCAGTTCACCAAGGACGAGGTCGGCGCGATCGTCGCGGCGCTCGACACAGCGGGCGTCCCGGTCATCGAGGTCACGCACGGCGACGGCCTCGGCGGGTCGAGCTTCAATTACGGCTTCTCCAAGACGCCCGAACAGGAGCTCATCAAGCTCGCGGCCGAGACCGCCAAGGAATCCAAGATCGCGTTCCTGATGCTTCCCGGTGTCGGCACCAAGGAGGACATCAAGGAGGCGCAGAACAACGGCGGCTCGATCTGCCGGATCGCGACCCACTGCACCGAGGCCGACGTGTCGATCCAGCACTTCGGTCTGGCCCGCGAGCTCGGGCTGGAGACCGTCGGCTTCCTGATGATGAGCCACACCATCGCACCGGAGAAGCTGGCGGCACAGGCCCGCATCATGGCCGACGCGGGCTGTCAGTGCGTGTACGTCGTCGACTCCGCGGGCGCACTGGTGCTCGAGGGCGTGGCCGACCGCGTCGCGGCGCTGGTCGCCGAGCTCGGTGACGACGCGCAGGTCGGCTTCCACGGCCACGAGAACCTCGGCCTCGGGGTCGCCAACAGCATCGAGGCGGTGCGGGCGGGCGCCAAACAGATCGACGGATCGTGCCGCCGGTTCGGTGCAGGTGCGGGCAACGCGCCCGTCGAGGCCCTGATCGGGGTGTTCGACAAGATCGGCGTCAAGACCGGCATCGACTTCTTCGATATCGCCGACGCCGCCGAGGAGGTCGTCGCGCCAGCGATGCCCGCCGAGTGTCTGCTCGACCGCAACGCGCTGATCATGGGCTATTCGGGCGTGTACTCCAGCTTCCTCAAACACGCCATCCGGCAGTCCGAGCGTTACGGCGTGCCCGCCCACAAGCTGCTGCACCGCGCGGGTCAGCGCAAGCTCATCGGCGGCCAGGAGGACCAACTCATCGACATCGCGCTGGAGATCAAACGCGAGCAGGACGCGGGTCAGCCGGCCTGACAGCGACCCGTGAGGGTGCCCAGGCACTACTCGAACAACTGGCCGGTCCGGATGCGGTCCTGCGCGACGACCAATGGCGGGCCATCGAAGCCCTTGTCGTTCACCGCAGGCAGGCGCTCGTCGTGCAGCGCACCGGATGGGGCAAGTCGGCGGTCTACTTCATCGCCGCCAAGCTCCTGCGGACAGGAGGGCGTGGCCCGACGGTGATCGTCTCGCCACTGCTGGCGCTGATGCGTAACCAGGTGGCCGCGGCCGAGCGTGCCGGGGTGCGAGCGGCCACCATCAACTCGAGCAACATCGCAGACTGGGAGGACGTGCACCGCGCGGTGAACGCGGGCGACCTCGACGTCCTACTGGTCAGCCCGGAACGGCTCAACAATCCGGATTTCCGCGACGGTGTGCTGCCCGCCCTGGCTCGTGACGCCGGACTCGTCGTCATCGACGAGGCGCATTGCGTGTCTGACTGGGGCCACGACTTCCGCCCCGACTACCGGCGCATCCGCACGTTGATCGCCGAACTCGGCGAGGGCATCCCGGTTCTGGCGACCACCGCCACCGCCAACGACCGTGTCGTCGCCGACATCAGCAGCCAACTGGGTGTCGGCGGCCGCGAAACCGTCGTGCTGCGCGGCGGGCTGGACCGGCAGTCACTGCGGCTGTCGGTGGTGGATGCGGGTAACACCACTGCGCGCGCAGCCTGGCTCGCCGCGAACATCGAATCGTTGCCTGGCTCCGGCATCGTCTACACCTTGACCGTCGCGCAGGCCAACGACGTCGCGAGCATGCTGCGCGAGCGGGGCCACACGGTGGCCGCCTACACCGGCGCCACCGAAGCCGCTGAGCGGGAGCAACTCGAACTCGACCTGCTCGCGAATCGGGTCAAGGCGCTGGTCGCGACATCGGCTCTCGGGATGGGTTTCGACAAACCCGACCTCGGCTTCGTCGTTCACCTCGGCGCGCCGTCGTCGCCGATCGCCTACTACCAGCAGGTCGGCCGCGCGGGCCGGTCCACTGAACGCGCCGAGGTGGTGCTGCTGCCCGGGAAGGAGGACCGTGACGTCTGGCGCTTCTTCGCGTCGGTGGCGTTTCCCTCCGAAGCCATGGTGCGCAACGTGATTCGCGCACTCGAGCCCGACCGGGCCCAATCGACACCGACCCTGGAGACGATGGTCGACATGGGCCGCACACGATTGGAGATGGTGCTCAAGGTCCTCGACGTCGACGGTGCGGTCCGGCGCGTCAAAGGCGGCTGGATCGGTACCGGTCAGGACTGGGTGTACGACGAAGAGCGCTACCGCAGGCTCGACGAAGCGCGTACCCGCGAGCAGCAGGCGATGCTCGACTACGTCGACAGCACCGACTGCCGGATGACATTCCTGCGCACCCAACTCAACGACCCCGACCTGGCCGACGGCGAGCGCTGCGGCCGGTGTGACAACTGCACAGGCGCCCGATATGACGGTCGCGTCGACGAGGCGGCTGCCGAGGACACCCGGGCCCGACTGATGCGGCCCGGCGTAGAGATCACGCCCCGTAAACAGTGGCCGTCGGGACTGAAGAATCTCGGAATCACGTTGAGCGGCCGGATCTCCGACGGTCCCGCAGAGGGCCGGGTCATCGGCAGAATGACGGATCTGGGCTGGGGTGCCCGGTTGCGTGCGGTCCTTGCGGAGCCAGACGGTGAGGTGCCCGACGACGTGGTGCGCGCGGCGGTAGACGTGCTGGCGGCCTGGGAGTGGGAGACGCGGCCGACCGTGGTCATGGCGCTGGACTCCGAGCGCCGCCCGCAGTTCGTCGCGTCATTCGCACGTCGGCTCGCCGAACTGGGCCGGCTCCGGCATCTGGGTATCTTGCGCTATCGCCCGGATCGCCGCCCAGCGACGGCGGCGAACTCTGCGTACCGGGTCGCTGCACTGGACGGGTCGTGGGAGGCACCCGAACTGCCGCATATCGACGGTCCGCTGTTGCTGGTCGACGACATCACCGACACCGGCTGGACCTTGACGATGGCCGCCCGCGTGCTTCGGCAGGCCGGTGCGCCTGTGGTGCTGCCGTTCGCGGTGGCGAGCGTCACCTAGCGCCGAGCAGGACGGCAAGACGGTCGCTTGCTAGGGCGGCTAACCAACTTTTTCCGCGGCTCGTTATCTGCCGCTGTGCAGGCACGACGGCGGGGATCCGTTCGTCACCGCGCGTGCAGCTCGTTTAGCGGTACGTCATTCGGTGAAGCCTCGGGGAGTGCGGCAACGAGTCGTACACCGAAGGAGTGATCTGATGAATTTGTCCGCAACGACCGTCCGTCGCGGCCTGTACGGCGTTCTGGCCGGTGGCCTGCTTGGTGGCGTCGCATCTGCGGCGATGATCATGCCAACCGCCGGTGCCGAGCCGATGACGCCCACCGCGCCGGACAGCTGCACGTTCAGCAGTGCTGCCAACACCTCGAGCACGGTGTCGGCCCAGATGAGCACGTACCTCACGGCCCATCCCGAGGCCAACGAGGACCTGACGGAGATCGCCAAGCAGCCGATGGATGAGGCTCAAATCGCCTACCGCGCCTACTTCGCGGACAACCCGCAGGTCGAGACCGAGTTGAAGGCCATCAACAAGCCCGCTGCCGACCTGGTCAGCCAGTGCGGCATCGTGGTTCGGCCAACACCGATCTCGGAGGCCCTGCAGGGCGTCTAACAAAGACACCACCCATCGCGTCGGCATACTCTGCCGGCGCGATGAGTGTTTTGCCGCGATTGCGGTTCAACTGAATTCGATCGACGCTAATCCGAGTGTGGCCGAGGTGGTGCCGTTTCGCACTCGCTGCGCGACGCTGGCGGCCTGTTCCGATCGCGAATGCGCCGTTGTCGCTAGCTGGCCCCCTAGACACGCATGCGACAATTGATCCCTAAGCGCGCCTGGATCTGTCCGGACTTCGAACTCCTTCGCTCGTGCCCAATGTAGGCCAGCGATCTGATGGACCATCAATCACGGAATCCCACCCACCGGATGCAATTCGCATGTCCGGGTCCAGGGTTTCGCCAGGCCACGACGTACGCCCTTGAGCCACAACCGCGCTCGACTGCGAACCCGCACATCCGATGTACCGAGGAATCACATGACTACTCATTCGTTCACCGCCCTCACCCCACTGTCCTTTCTCGAGCGGGCATCGGATGTGTTCGCCGACAAGACTGCGATCGCCTACGGTGACCGACGGCTCAGCTATGCCGAGTTCGGAGCGGAAGCGACCTGTCTCGCGCATGCGCTAAAAGCCTCGGGGGTAGAGCAAGGGGACCGGGTCGCCTACATGCTCCCGAACATCCCGGAGATGCTGGTGGCCCATTTCGGCGTGCCGCTTGCAGGGGCGGTGCTGGTGGCCATCAACACCAGGCTCTCTGCCGAAGAGGTCAAGTACGTCTGTGATCACTCCGGCGCAACGCTGCTGGTTGTTGACACGGAGTACCTGTCGGCGCTGAAAACGATCCTCCCCAGTATGAGGACGGTTCGCGAGGTCGTCGCGGTGAACGACTTGCTGGGCCCGGCCGCGCACGAGGGTGCCGATCACGCGCATACGGCGTACGCCGACTTCATGCAGCGTGGGTCGGACGAGCCGTTGCCGTGGGCGGTTCAGGATGAGTCAAGCCTGATCTCGATCAACTACAGCTCTGGGACGACGGGGCAGCCCAAAGGCGCCATGTACACGCACAGAGGTGCGTACCTGAACGCCCTCGGTGAGGTGATTCACCAGCGCTTCGACCCGGAGAGCGTATACCTGTGGACGCTCCCCATGTTCCACTGCAACGGGTGGTGTACCCCGTGGGCCGTGACCGGGATCGGCGCGACGCACGTTTGTCTGAGAGCCGTACGCGCAGAAGTCATCTGGCAACTGCTCGACGAGGAAGGCGTGACCCACCTCGACGGTGCACCCACTGTCTTGACGACCATCGCCGAAGCCCCGCAGGCGCACCGCCTCGGCAGGGAACTGGTGGCGACGGTTGCGGGAGCGGCACCGAGTCCGACGGTCATCGCGCGGATGCGCGATCTGGGAGCGCGGATCGTGCACGTCTACGGCATGACGGAGCTTTACGGCCCTTACACACTCAACGAGTGGCAGGCAGGCTGGTCGACTCTGCCACCAGCAGACCAGGCGCGGCGTCAAGCCCGCCAGGGCGTCGCCATGATCCAGGCCGAGCCTGTGCGCGTCGTTGACCACCACATGAACGATGTCCCGCGAGACGGGCGGACGATGGGCGAGATTGTGATGCGCGGCAACAACGTGATGGCGGGGTACTACAACGACCCCGAGGCAACCGAAAAGGCGTTCCGCGGCGGGTGGCTGCACTCCGGGGACCTCGGCGTTCAGCACTCAGATGGCTACGTCGAGTTACGCGACCGGGCGAAGGACATCATCATCTCGGGTGGCGAAAACATCTCGACCGTCGAGATCGAGCATGGGATCGAGTCTCATCCGGCGGTGCAGGAAGCCGCCGTGATCGGTATTCCGGACGAGAAGTGGGGGGAGCGGCCGAAGGCATTCGTGGTCCACAAGCCCGGAGCGGAAGTCACCGAAGCGGAGCTGATCGACTATCTCCGGACGCACATCGCCAGGTACAAGGTTCCCAAGGCGATCGAGTTTGTCGACCAGCTGCCACGAACGTCGACCGGGAAGATCCAGAAATTTGATCTTCGTGAGAAGGAATGGGCCGGACACTCCAGTCGGATCCAGGGATGAGTGACGATATGTTGGCGGACGGCACGTACGAGGAAGATGCACTAGCCACGACGGACATCGGAAAGTCGTTGGGCACCGACTACTTCGGCCTCCGCGACGAGTTGACCGAGGGCGAGCGAGATTATCTGCAGCGCACCCGACACTTCGTCGACACCGAGGTATTGCCTGTCATCAATGGCTACTGGGAACGAGCCGAGTTCCCCTGGGATCTGATCAAGAAGATGGGCACTCTCGACATTGTCGGTGACGGCATCGTCGGCTACGGGTGTCCGCCGATGAGCCCGGTCGCCGCTGGCTTGATCAACATGGAGCTGAACCGTGGCGATGGCAGTCTCGGCACCTTCCAGGCTGTCCAGGCCGGCCTGGCCATGCGGTCCATCTGGATGCTGGGCTCGGAGGAGCAGAAGCTCCGCTGGCTGCCCGGCATGGCTCGACTCGACCTGCTCGGAGCCTTCGCGCTGACCGAAGCTGCGCACGGCTCAGACGCCGTGACACTCGCGACCTCGGCTACGCCCGACGGTGACGGATACCGGCTCGACGGGGAGAAACGTTGGATCGGCAACGGAACCATCGCTGACGTCGTCGTGGTGTGGGCCCGGGACACCTCCGATGGCCAGGTGAAGGGGTTCCTGGTCGAAAAGGGTGCACCCGGGTACGACGCGACGCTCATCGAGGGTAAGGGGTCGGTGCGGGCGGTCTGGCAGGCCGACATCAGGCTCACCGGAGTTCACGTGCCTGCCGAGAACGTGTTGCCGGGAGCTCGCACGTTCAAGGATGCGGTAAGGGTGCTCGCTTCGACCCGGATCGCCGTCGCGTGGGGAGCGCTCGGCCATGCGGTCGCAGCGTACGAGGCGGCGTTGAGCTACGCCAAGCAGCGCATGCAGTTCGGGAAACCGTTGGTGAGCTTCCAGATGGTCCAGGACCAGTTGGTGAAGATGCTCGCCGAGGTCACCGCGATGCAGCTCTACTGCCTGCGGGTGAGTCGGCTGGAGGAGCAGGGAAAGCTCACCGACACCATCGCCGCTCTCGCCAAGATGAACAACACGCTGAAAGCCCGCGGGGTCATCGCCGAGGCACGGGACCTAATGGGCGGCAACGGCATCCTGCTCGAGTACCACGTGATCAGGCACATGACAGACATCGAGGCGATCTACACCTACGAGGGCACCGAGCACATCCAGACCCTGATCGTCGGACGAGACATCACCGGCGTGGGTGCCTTCGCGTAACCGCACGCAAACTCTGCTGGAAACACACGGACCATCCCCAGGCCGCCCCATCCCGCCTGTCACACTGGTAACACCCAGCTCGCCGCCGACGAATTCACACTTAAGTGGCCAGAAACCGACTCGAGTCGAGCCATAAACAAAGGAGCAACCTCATGACCCCAGCTGTGACGCGTGTCCGGCGGACCCTGTTCGGATTGCTTGCCGCAGGCGCGGCCTGCGCCACGCTGGCCATTCCGTCGGCCGGCGCAGACCCCGAAGACACGCCGGCGCCCGCGCCCGCGGCGATCGATGACTGCAACGCCGCCACCCTGGCGTCGACCATCAGCACGGTGACGACTCAGTTGTCGACATACTTCGCGGCTCATCCCGATGCCAACCAGGCGCTGATCGATGCCACGCGCCAGCCGGCGTTCATCGCGGTCGGGCAGTTCGAGGACTACACCGACGCACACCCCGATCAGGCAGACGCGATCCGCGCCATCCAGGCGCCCCTCGGCGCGTTCAAGGACCGCTGCGGAATGCAGGTGTCGCCGACCGACGCGCTCACGGTGCTCGCAGACCTCTAAGGGTCGAACACCGGCTTGATACCGCCGAGACGGCTGGTGAGAACGTCGGCCGTGGCCGTCAGCGCGCGTGCGCGCTTGGCGATCTCCGCGTCTGTCAAGGCCCGGCCGATCTGCAGCGACACCACCATGGCCTGGCGCTGATGGTGGTCGAACACCGGCGCCGAGATGACGCTGATGTCATGTCGCTGACGGCCTCCCGGCGGGTTTTCGCTTCGTAGGTGAACACGCTCGCCGATGTCGGCGATCAGCTCGCCGAGCAGTGCCTGCAGTTCGTCGGGAAGCCTGTTCGACATGCCCGACATCAGCGCGTAGAGCCGTCGCCCGCCTGGCGTGAGGCGCTCGACGAGGTAACCCGTCCTGCGGCATTCGTCGACGACACGGTCCATCCGATCGCCGTCGGTGCGCAGCGGAATCGTCGGTTCCTTGGCCAGCCAGTCGCGCAGTGCGACGTCGTCCCACAGCACGAACATCAGCCCGACCGGCGGGGCGAACGGATAGCTCTGCCCGACCCGCACGCCGACGTCGGCGCCCGGCGGGCCGACGAGTTCCAGCACGGTGATGCGGTCGTCGATCACTGCGGACAGCGCAGCGGTGGTGCCGGAGATCGCCGACAGCCTGCGCAACTCCGCCCGCGCGGCCGGGTCGACCCGCAGCGATTCCTGCGCGGTGTGTCCCAGGGAGATCAGCGCCGGGCCCAGTCGATAGGTCTTGTCCCTGGAATCGCGCACCAGGTAATCGGAAACGGTCAGCGTGGTGACGATGCCAAGGCAGGTCGGCTTGCTCAGGCCGAGTCGACGGGCCAGCTCCGATACCCCGAATCGGTCGTGAGGGTGGCGTGCGAGGAAGTCGAGAACGGCGACCACGCGTTCGGTGGGCGGGGACGCCCGGCCGGACGATTCTGGGATCGACATGTCAGAAATGTACCTTGGTGTTCCAAATATCGAACGAAATGTCGCCGCCGCCCGTTGACGAGAATGAGAACACGTTCTAGTTTCTAGGGGTGTACTCCCAGCCACTTGTCGACGCGATCGCCGAGGCCGAACGTTTGGTCGCCGCCGCTCCCTTCATCGAATCCGAGGCCGATCTGCTGGAGGGCCTGCAGTATCTGGCCGGCTGCATCGCGGGCTGTACCCACTTGGCTTTCGACTATGAGCGCGACCATCCGCTCATGCAGTCGGGCACCGGCCCGTTCACCAAAATGGGCCTGGACAACCCGGACACCCTGTACTTCGGAACCCGCGTGCAACCCGGGTACGAGTACGTCGTCACCGGCAGCCGCGGCACCACCACCGATCTGAGCTTTCAGATGCTCGGTGGCGAGTACACCGATGACAACGTGCCCGTGAGCCAGGCGGCATTCGACGACCGCGAGCTCGACATCGCAGCCGACGGCACCTTCGAGTGGCGGGTGACGCCGAACAGCCCGTCCCAGTTGCTGGTTCGCGAGGTGTACAACGACTGGTCCGCTCAACGGGGCTACATCAGCGTCGCCAGGACCGACACCGCGGGCACCGCGCCGCCGCCGCTGACGCGGAAGATGATCGAAAAGCGTTACGCGGTCGCGGGAAAACAACTCGTGCAGCGGGTGAAGACCTGGCTGCAGTTCCCGCAGTGGTTCTACAACACGCTGCCGGTGAACACGATGGTGGCGCCGCGCCTCACTCCTGGTGGGTTGGCCACGCAGTACTCGTCGGTGGGGCACTTCGATCTGGGTCAGGACCAGGCGCTGATCATCACGCTGCCGGTCACCGACGCGCCGTATCTTGGGTTTCAGCTCGGCAGCCTCTGGTACATCTCGCTGGACTACATCAATCACCAGACCTCACTGAACGGCACTCAAGCGCAGGCGGATCCGGACGGCAAGATCCGCATCGTGGTGGCCGACGCGAACCCGGGCGTGACGAACTGGGTCGAGACGCTCGGGCACCGCAAGGGATATCTGCAGTTCCGCTGGCAGCGGCTGTCTCGTGAGCTCACCGAGGCCGACGGCCCCACCGTCGAACTCGTCGACATCGACAAGGTCGCTGCGGCGCTGCCGTACCACGAGTCGAACAAGATCTCCGAAGAGGCATGGCGCGCGCGGATCGCGCTGCGTCAGAAGCAGATTGGCGACAGGATGGTTGGATGATGCTCAAAGACAAAGTGGTGGTCATCAGTGGTGTCGGTCCGGCACTGGGGACCACTCTGGCGCGACGGTGTGCGGAGGCAGGCGCGGACCTGGTGCTGGCGGCCAGGACCGTCGAGCGGCTCGAGGATGTCGCCAAGCAGATCACCGACATTGGCCGCCGCGCGGTGACGGTGGGCACCGACATCACCGACGACGCGCAGGTGACCAATCTTGTCGACGAGACGATGAAGGCATACGGGAAGGTAGACGTGCTGATCAACAACGCCTTTCGGGTGCCGTCGATGAGACCGTTGGCCAACACCACCTTCGACCACATGCGCGACGCGATCGAGCTGACCGCATTCGGTGCACTGCGGATGATCCAGGGCTTCACCCCAGCCCTCGCGGAGGCGAACGGATCGATCGTCAACGTCAACTCGATGGTCGTCCGCCACTCGCAGGCCAAGTACGGCGCGTACAAGATGGCGAAGTCCGCCCTGCTGGCGATGTCCCAGTCGCTGGCCACTGAGCTCGGTGAACAGGGAATCCGAGTGAACTCTGTTCTGCCCGGCTATATCTGGGGCGGCACGCTGAAGGGCTACTTCGAACACCAGGCCGGCAAGTACGGCACGACCGTCGACGACATCTACAAGGCGGCCGCGGTCAACAGCGACCTCAAGCGGCTGCCCACCGAGGACGAGGTGGCGTCGGCCATCCTCTTCATGGCCAGCGACCTGTCCAGCGGTATCACCGGCCAGGCGCTGGACGTGAACTGCGGGGAGTACAAGGCGTAATGACTCGTACCGATCCCGGCACCGTCGAGGAATTGCTCGCCTCGGCGACCAAGGCGTGCGGGCTCGACGACTTCGGCTCCGACGACGACGATTATCGCGAGGCGCTCGGCGTGCTGCTCGAGTCCTACCGACGCGACGCCGACCTCACCGAGATCGGCAGCAAGATGAACCGCTTCTTCGTGCGCAACGCGCTCGTCGCGCGGCTGATGTCCGAGGCGGCGTGGAAGCAGTACCCGCAGCACGCGGACGTGGATATCGAGCGGCCGATCTTCGTCACCGGTCTGCCTCGCACCGGAACCACGGTCTTGCACCGGCTGATGAGTGCCGACCCGCGACACCAGGGTCTCGAGTTGTGGCTCGCCGAGTTCCCGCAGCCGCGCCCGCCGCGCGAAACCTGGTCGGACAACCCGGTTTTCCGTGAACTCGATGCCCGATTCACCCAGGCGCACAACGAGAACCCTGATTACACCGGCCTGCATTTCATGACAGCGGACGAGGTCGAGGAGTGCTGGCAGCTGTTGCGCCAGTCGCTGCACTCGGTGTCCTACGAGACGCTGGCGCACCTGCCGACGTACTCGCAGTGGCTGGCGGGGCGGGACTGGATCAAGCCGTACGAGCGACACCGGAAGAACCTTCAGTTGATCGGACTCAACGAGCCTGAGAAGCGCTGGGTGTTGAAGAACCCGAGCCACCTGTTCGCGCTCGACGCGTTGATGGCCGCGTACCCCGATGCGTTGGTGGTGCAGTGCCACCGGCCGGTGGAGACGATCATGGCGTCGATGTGCTCACTGGCCCAGCACACCACCGAGGGTTGGTCGAACAGCTTCAGCGGAGAGTTGATCGGGCAGGACGCGATGGAGACATGGTCACGCGGCCTTGAGTTGTTCACCGCCGAACGGGCCAAACATGATTCGGCGCAGTTCTACGACATGGACTACTTCGACTTGATCAAGGAACCGATCCGCACCGTCGAGGAGATCTACCGGCACTTCGGCATCGAGATGACCGACGACGCCCGGGCGGCCATGCAGGTGAGCGACGAAGAGAGCAAGCAGGGTCCGCGTGCACCCAAGCACACCTACTCGCTCGAGGATTACGGGCTGACCGCCGACGCGGTCAAGGAACGCTTCAAGGGGCTGTGACAGTCGCTGGCAGAACTCTCGTAGCGATTTCCGCACCAGGGTCGCAGATCGGCGAAAGTCACAGCCCTAGGGCAGAATTCGACGGATGTCTCTCGCGAGTGTGCGTGTCTGTAGCCGCCACGCCGCTCATCCGCCTGAAAATGCGCACGCTCGCGGAAGCGGGGACAACAGGTCCTCTAGCTGCCGCGTGAGATAACGGGATGGCTGAGTCAGCCGTCGCCTGGCGACGGGGCGCTGGAGGCTTCCTCCAGAACGCCTTCGGCCACCGCGTGCTTGATGCTGTCGGCCAGCTTCGGGCAGGACCGGGCACGGGCCGGCTCGCCGCCGGACTCCCGCATCTCGGTGAAGAACGCGCAACGCCGCGTTGCTTCGGAGTTCCACTGCACCGACGTGTGCGCGGGGCCGAGCTTCTTCACGCTGACCGACACATGACAGAACCGGCAGTCGACCGACACCAGACCCGAGGTCAGGTAGCGCTCCCTGTCCCGCTGCGTTGCCTCGCGAACGGCGGCTGCCCGGTCGGGGTCAGACGCGAAATCCGGTGCCTTCGACCAGGATCCGTTCGACGTGCCGTCGCCGCCATGGCCGTGGTCGTCGTCGTCGTGTGCGCCGTGCAGGGCCAGCATCGACCGGGCAAGGCGATCGACGTCTGGTGCGTCCTGCTTGTCGCGGGAACTCATGACGAAGGCTGTTCGGCCTTTTCCTCTTCGGCCTGGTGTCTGAGGTTCTCTTGCACCTCGACGTGCCACTTCTCGTTGGCGGCGGTCGTGTCGACCTCGATCTCGAAGCGGTCCGTCATGTCGGGAGTCACGTCGGCGACGTCGACGTAGAACTGCTGGTACCACCGCCGCATCTGGTACACGGCGCCGTCCTCCTCGACCAGCAGCGGATTGTCGATGCGGGTCTTGTGCTTCCAGATCTCGACGTCTTGCAGGAAGCCCTTGCTGACGCCTTCGGTGAACACCCGGGCCAGCCTTTCGGTGGTCTCCTCGTCAAGGCCCTTGGGTTTATCGACGATGACGCCCCACTGCAGCACGAACGAATCCTGGCTGACCGGGTAATGGCAGTTGATCAGGATCGACTCGGCCTTGAAACCGCCGTAGTTGTTGTGCAGCCAGTTGATCATGAACGACGGCCCGAAGTAGCTGGCCTCGGAGTCCAGGTGCGCCTCGCCGTAGGAGGTGCCGAGGTCGTTCACGTCCGGACGCCCGACGTTGTGCAGGTACTGCGACGCGATATGGCCCTCGAAGACGTTCTTGAAGTACGTCGGCAGGCCGAAGTGGATGTAGAAGAAGTGCGCCATGTCGGTGACGTTGTCGATGATCTCGCGGCAGTTGGAGCCCTCGATGAGCATCGTGTTCCACCGCCAGTCGGTCCATCCGTCGTCGGCGAACTCGGGGATGTCGGGGACGCGCACCTCGGGTGGCGGCGGGTTGCCCTCGTGGTCGTGCCAGACGAACAACAGCCCGCCGCGGATGTCGGTGGTCCATGCGCGGGTGCGGGCCAACCGTGGCGTGCGCTTGGCATACGGCACCAGCTTGCACTTGCCGTCGCCGCCCCAGCGCCAGTCGTGGAACGGGCAGGCCACCTCGTCGCCCTTGATGGTGCCCTGCGACAGGTTGCCGCCCATGTGCCTGCAGTACCCGTCGAGGATCTTGACATCGCCCTGCGAGTCGGCGAACACCACGAGCATGGTGCCGAAGATCTCGACGCCGTGCGGCTTACCGTCGAGGTAGTCCTTGACCGGGCCGAGGCAGTGCCAACCGCGCGCATACCGGTCCGGCAGCGCACCGGTGTCGATTTCGCGAATGCCGCTGTGGGCGGTGTCAGCCGTCACTTCGCGCCTCCTGTCCTTGGTCTCTAACTAGAACACGTTACAGTTTTTCCCGTTCGGCGCGCAAGGTAAACGGCATCTACCTGCGGTATATCTAGACGATGCCGTTGTTCACGTTCGAGGGCCGCTCGCCGACGGTCGACCCGGGAGCCTTCATCGCACCCACTGCGACGCTGGTCGGCGACGTGCGCGTCGAAGCGGGCGCCTCCGTGTGGTTCAACGCGGTACTCCGCGGCGACTTCGCCCCGATCATCGTCCGCGAGGGCGCCAACGTGCAGGACTGCTGCGTGCTGCACGCCCCACCGGGCATTCCGGTCGACGTCGGACCGGGAGCGACGGTTGCCCACGGCTGTGTGATCCACGGCGTGCACATCGGTGCCGAGGCGGTGATCGCCAACCATTCGACGGTGCTCGACGGCGCCGTGATCGGCGCGCGCAGCCTGATAGCCGCGCATTCGTTGGTGGTCGGCGGCACGAAGATCCCCGACGAGGTCGTCGCCGCTGGCGCGCCCGCGAAGGTCAGGGGCCCGGTCGCGGGCACCGGCGCGCAGATGTGGGTCGAGACCAACCCCGGCGCGTACCAGGACCTGGCCCGGCGCTATCTGTCCGGGTTGGCGGAGGTAAACGAACGCTAAACTAAGAGACGTCTACTGACGGCAGGTATCGAGCCTATCCGTGTCAAGCAACATGCGGCACAACGCGATCCAGGCAGCACCGAAGAAAGTCGGACTCTGACGGTACACGTCCTCAGCCGACGCCATGAGTGAGTCGCTTCCCCGTACTCGTTCGCCGCGAGCTGCCGCAACAGCGGCAACCAGAGGCATCGGGCGTGGACTCCGGCTCAATGCGTCGCCGTTCAGTGTGAGGCTCATTGATCTTGCGCGACCGGGCTCTTCGAAGATCTGATACCAGCGCGCCGCGTCGCTTCCCTCCTCGGGCATGCAAGCTAACGGCAGACCAGACCACGGCACGCGGGGCGTCAAGCCCGTACTGCGGCTGTGTCGACGGGCTGGATGCGACGCCCAGCGGTGACGAACTGGGTTGCAGACCCTCGTCGGTCAACTGTGCCCAGTCAGGCGGAAGCGCCGCCGCATCATTTGTGACCTCGCCCAACATGTTGGTCACCTGGTCGGCCATGACCGATCACGTGGGGTTGCCGGTCAAGCGGGCCAGGCGTCGAACACTATCGAACTCCAATTAGCTGATATTGACGCTTCGCGAGCCGACCGCCCAAGGGCCGGTCGCGAGCGCGGCATGGCCAGCCGCGGTGAAAATCATCTCTTGTCTAAGTACCGCGTCTGTGATCTGCCGGCCAGCGGCGTTGTGCTCCTGGCTGTTTGGTCCGCTGTCGCGGAGAAGTGCCCACGCGATGAGGACGTCGGCATCGCCGAGCTGACTGCGTGTCGGGGACTCCGCCGCTGGCGTCGATCCGCCATGCAGGTAACCCATTGAGCTGCCTCAAATATCGGCGAGTCCAGTCCCACACTTGGTCGAACATGGCTTCGTTCTGCATGGCTGACGCGATCACGAGCGCGTATGCTTGGCCCTCGCTGACGGTGTCTCCTTAGTCGTGGCGGATGCTCGACCGTCGGCGTTGACGTAGTTGTCTATGAATTATTCAGCAGCGCGCAGCGCCTGCGGTTCCAATCGGTTCGTACCATGTGCTACCCGATCGACTGGCGCTGTGCACGCCACCGCCAAACCAGTCGCAAGCACGACACCGCCCCAGCGGTACGTGCCCGGACGCAACATCACCCGCTGGACGCTACTTGGCCAACGGTCTCTCGTTCTGCTCCTAAGGCGCGCAATACGGGGCCGGCCGCGGGTACGGCCCGTGCACCAGATCAGTCACCTCAGTTAACTCGCGCTTCATCATGCAGACCCAGCTCCTTCTCACCATGCCGTTCGCTAATGCTGGCAAGTGCAAGCACGATTGCTTGAACTTGAAAGCATGAGTATTTGGAGATATTCACGCAATAGTCAGACTCCGGCAAGTAGCATCTAGTTTGCGCCAGCGCGGACGACCATCCGGATAACTGACTGCGACTGTCGGGGAAGCAAAGCCCTCGCAGGCGAAAAAGGAGGAGGCATGGTCATGGGATCTGCACATATGTCGGTCGGGTGGGCGCGCTAGCGGTGGCACTGGGCATCGGGGTGGCGGTGACCACCGGCCAGGGAATGGGTATGGCACGGGCCGATGATTCGCCGCCGGCCGATCCTCCGTCGGCGCCGTCGGAACCCTCGCAGGGCACTCCGCCGGCAGGCCAGTCGGGTGACCTCGACGCGCCGACGCCACCGTCGGATACGCCGAAACCGCCGAGCACGTCCGGCGAGCCG
>CAWEKA010000011.1:0-167232 GCA_963809515.1 uncultured Actinomycetota bacterium | reverse complement strand
CGTACCAGGACCTGGCCCGGCGCTACGTCGCCGGGTTACGGGAGATCACCGAGCCGGGCACACCCTAGATCTTGCGGGCGCTCTTGGTGGCCGCATCGAGTTCCCAGTAGGCGCGCAGCGCGACGATGTTGCCCTCGTCGTTCACCCGATAGGTGAACACCCCCTCGGCGACGACCTCGTACCCGCTCGACCGGATGACGATGTTGCCGACGTTGGCTTCCTCGTTTCCGCACTGGTAGGTCTTCTCGAAGTTGAAGGTGAGCTCGCTCGGGGCGATCGCCATGTCGTAGAACTTCGCGATGGCCTCTTTGCCCCTGTGCCCCTTGCCTTCCGGGTCGAAGTGGGACGGCCCGATCGGATCCTCGACGATGGCGTCGTCGGCGAACACCGCCAGCCAGGCTTCCTTGTCGCGAGCCACCGCCGCCTCGCGGGATCGCTTGCCCGCGAGGTGTACGGGCGAGTCCGTCACTCCTGCCAACCGGAGTGGATGTAGGTGTCCGCGAACCGCTTCACCGAGTCCTGTTTCTTGTCCAGCGGCGCATCGAAGCCGAGGCCGTCGAAAACCCACGGCATGACGATGTTGTCGGTGACGCCGGACTCGGCCAGTTCACGGTGCCCATCGATACCGAACTTGTCGATGCAGACGGCCTGGAACTCGAATGGGTCGTCGGCGCGGCCGTTTTCGGCCAACAGCTTCTTGATCTTGCTGATGATGTCGGCGAGCTCGGCTCCAGTCAGCATCGCGCTGGTCCAGCCGTCGCCGACCCGCGCCGCCCGCTTCAACGCCACGTCGGTGTGGCCGCCGACGTAGAACGGCACCGGCTCGGTGGGCGCGGGACTCATCTGCAGCTTGTCGAAGTCGTAGAACTCGCCGTGGAACTCGACCATGCCGCCGCCGAGGACGAGTTTGATCACCTCGATCATCTCGTCGACGCGCTTGCCGCGCTTCGCGTAGGGCTGGCCGCACCACTCGAATTCCTCAGGTGCCCAGCCGATTCCGACCCCGAAGCCGAAACGGTTGTTGGTCAGGTTCGCCACCGAGCCGACCTGGCGGGCCATCAGCAGCGGGTTGCGCGAGCCGAGCTTCATCACGTTGGTGTAGAACCGCAGCGTCGACGTGACGGCGCCCATCGCGCCCGCGGCGATCAGCGGGTCCACCCACGGAGTGTTCTCGTCCCACATCCGCGAGCCGTCGGGCGTGTACGGATAATCCGCCGCCTGCTTCTCCATGTAGAAGATCGAGTCGGGCAGCGCGATGTTGTCGAATCCCGCCTCCTCGACAGTCTTGGACAGCTCGATCAGCTGGTCGATCGGGCACATCGGCACCGCGCAGGTGTACTGCATTCGAGTCATACCTATCGGTTCTCCCCCTTCGCTTCGCGGGGGAGGTGCCCCACCCGCAAGCGGTCGTCACGGTTTGTCCGCTGCAACCACCCACATCGAGTAATACTGCGAGCCGCCGCCGTAGGCGTGGCCGAGGGCCTTTCTGGCATTGGGCACCTGGTGGTCGCCCGCCTTGCCCATCACCTGGATGGCCGCCTCGGCGAACCGGATCATTCCCGATGCGCCAATGGGATTGCTGGACAGCACGCCGCCGGACGGGTTGAACGGGATGCGGCCACCGATCGCCGTCTCGCCGGCTTCGGTGAGCTTCCAGCCCTCGCCCTCAGGAGCGAAACCGAGGTTCTCCAGCCACATCGGTTCGAACCACGAGAACGGCACGTAGACCTCGGCGACATCGATTTCGTCGATCGGTGAGCTGATTCCGGCGTCGCGCCACAGCGCAGCCGAGGCGTCGCGGCCTGCCTGCGGGTTGACCTGGTCGCGGCCCGAGAAGGCCAGCGGTTCGGTGCGCAGCGCGGTGGCGTGTATCCACGCGACGGGGTGGCCGTCGGCGACGCGGCGATCCGCAATCTCCTCGTTGCCGATCACCAGCGCGCAGGCGCCGTCGGAGGAGGGGCAGGTCTCGTCGAAACGGATCGGGTCCCACAGCATCTGGGACTCCATCACCTTCTCCAGCGTGATGTCGGGCTGGTGCAGATGGGCCAGCGGGTTCTTCGCGCCGTTGAGCCGGTCCTTGACCGCGACCATCGCGCCGATGTGCGTCGGTGCGCCCGAGCGCCGGATGTAGGACCGCACGTGCGGGGCGAAGTAACCGCCCGCACCCGCACCGACCGGCTTGGTGAACGGCACCGGAATCGACAGCGCCCACATCGCATTGGACTCGGACTGCTTCTCCCACGCCATCGTCAGCACGCGCTTGTACTTGCCGGACTGCACCAGGCTGGCCGCGACGATCGCGGTCGACCCGCCGACCGAGCCCGCGGTGTGCACCCGGATCAGCGGCTTGCCGGTGGCGCCCACCGCGTCGGCCATGAACAGTTCGGGCATCATGACGCCCTCGAAGAAGTCGGGCGCCTTGCCGACGACCACGGCGTCGATGTCGGCGAACGTCGACCCCGAGTCCTCGAGTGCCTTGTCGATGGCCTCGCGCACCAGGCCGTTCATCGAGACGTCCTTGCGCTTGGCGACGTACTTCGTCTGCCCCGTGCCGAGCACGGCGGCAAGCTGTCCCGCCATGACTAGTTCCCACCTTCCATGACCGCGACCAGATTCTGTTGCAGCGCAGCCCCGCTGGTGGCGTGCGCCAGCACCCGCTGCGCGGAGCCGTCGAAGATGTGCCGTGCCGCGAAGCCGATGCGCTCCAGACCCGTCGAGAACATCGGGTTGGCGGCCAGCGCGCCGCCGGATGGGTTGATCTTCGTCGAGGCGCCCAATCCGATGGCCTCGGTCAGAATCAGCTGCTGATGGGTGAACGGCGCATAGAGTTCGGCGACGTCGATCGAACCGGTGTCGCCGCCCGTGGCGGCCGCCGCCGACGCCGCCGTGGACGGCGACGTGGTCAGGTCGCGGGCGCCAAGCACCGGTGTCTCGATGCGGTGCTCGATGCCGGTGATCCAGGCCGGGTTCTCCCGCAGCTCCCGCGCCCGGTCGCCTGCGGCCAGCACGATCGCCGATGCGCCGTCGGTGATGGGCGCAATATCGTGGCGGCGCAGCGGATCTGCGAAGTACGGCCGGGCGAGCAGCTCGGAGATGCACTTAGCCTCGTCAGAGGAGTCTGGAGCCTTTTCCGAGTCGGTGCGCTCGGCAACCGCGAAGGAGTCCAGTGCCACCTGCGCCATCTGCTCGGCGGTCCACTTGCCCGAGTCCAGTCCGAACCGGGCCTGCAGGCCCGCCGTCGACACGGCGTCGGGCACCAGCGGTGCCACCGTGTACGGGTCGGTCTGCATCGCCAGCACTCGACGAAGGACCCCGGCGCTGGACTTGCCGAAGCCGTAGACGAGCGCGGTGTCGACCGAGCCTGTCAGGATCTTGATGTAGGCCTCGTAGAGCGCCCATGCGGCGTCCATCTCCACGTGCGATTCGTTGATCGGCGGGACCGCACCGATCGAGTCGATCGCCGATAGGAACGAGAATGCCCGCCCGGCAAGGTAATCCGAGGAACCAGAGCACCAGAACCCGATGTCGGTCTGCTTGATGCCCAGGTCGGCGTACAGCTCGGCGAAGCACGGCATCAGCATCTCGACGCCGTTGGTGGTGCCTTCGGTGCGGCGCACATGCGGAGCATGCGCGAACCCGACTACAGCTACGTCAGTCACGGATTTCCTTACTGGTGGTGCTTGTAGGTTTCGTAGTCCGCGTCGGGCTCACCCGTCGGCCGGAAGTAGTCGATGTTGTCGATGCCGAGGCCCCACTCCTCGCGGGGTTTCCACACCGCCTCGACACGCATGCCCATCCGCACATCGGCGGCGTCGATCTCGGTGACCAGATGCAGGAACGGGATGTCGGCGCCGTCGAGCAGCACATAGGCCGCGACATACGGCGGCTTGATGCGCTGGCCGGCGAACGGAATGTTGATGATCGCGAACGTCGTCACGGTGCCCTTGTCCGGCAGTTCGACGAACTCGTCGAGCTGTTGGCCGGTCGCCGGGTCGGCCTCCCGAGCCGGGAAATACACCTTTCCTGGTTCTCCGGCGCGCCCGCGCCGCGTCCGCGCGCCGAGCAGCTTGCCCTCCTCGAGCGCCCGCAGGAACGCGCTCTCGGGCAGTGACGCCGTGTGCTGGATCTCGATCGTGGTGGGGACGACGAGCATGGTCACCGGGTCGCGGTCGTCGGCCTCGTTGGGCACGTCCTCGGCCTGGTCGCCGAGCGCGAAGTAAGCGATGTCGGTGATCGCGCCGACCGGTTCGTCTACCCAGTGCGCATGCACGCGGGCGCCGGTGCGGATCGCGTCGGACGAGCCCGCATCGACCGCGTGAAGCATCGGGGTGTCGGCGCCGTCGAGCTTGACCAGCGCCCATGCGAATGGCCGATCGAGCGGCTGACCTTCGAGGGGTTCGGGCTGCCACGTCCAAGACACCACGGTCCCGACGCTGGCCACCGGTACGATCTCGGTCAGCTCGTCGTAAGTGACGGGGTCGTACTCGGCAGGCGGAACGTGCACCCGACCATCCGAACCACGCACGCCGACGATGCGTCGCCCGCGCAGGGCGGTGAAGAACTGGCTGAGGACGGGTCCCACTGAACGGGTGTAGTCGAAGGACAGTCTCAGCGGCGCCGAAAGGGGCGGCTGATGCGTGTCGATCTGCACCGGGCTGCTTTGGCTGGTGGTCACAGCATCGAGTAGAACAGGTTCTAAGAATCGTTTCAAGGACGGGTCGGAAGGCGGTCTAAATGAAGCTGGGTTTGCAGCTCGGATATTGGGGTGCGCAGCCGCCCACGAACGCTCCGGAACTGGTCGCCGCGGCCGAGGAGGCCGGCTTCGACACCGTGTTCACCGCCGAGGCATGGGGGTCGGATGCCTTCACTCCGCTGGCCTGGTGGGGTTCGGCGACCAGCCGGCTGCGGCTCGGCACGTCGGTGGTGCAGCTGTCCGCGCGCACCCCGACCGCATGCGCGATGGCGTCGCTGACCCTGGATCACCTGTCCGGCGGGCGGCACATCCTCGGGCTGGGCGTGTCGGGCCCGCAGGTGGTGGAGGGTTGGTACGGCCAGAAGTTCCCTAAGCCGCTGGCCCGCACCCGCGAGTACATCGACATCGTCCGGCAGGTCTGGGCGCGGGAGAAGCCGGTGACGAGCGACGGCCCGCACTACCCGCTGCCGCTGACGGGCGAGGGCACCACAGGGCTGGGCAAGCCGCTCAAGCCGATCACCCACCCGCTGCGCGCCGACATTCCGATCATGCTGGGCGCCGAGGGCCCGAAGAACGTGGCGATGGCCGCCGAGATCTGCGACGGCTGGCTGCCGATCTTCTACACCCCGCGGATGGCCGACACCTACAACGAGTGGCTCGACGAGGGCTTTGCGCGCCCCGGCGCGCGGCGTAGCCGCGAGGACTTCGAGATCTGCGCGACGGCCAACATCGTCATCACCGACGACCGTGCCGCCGCGTTCGCCGCGATGAAGCCCTACCTTGCGCTGTACATGGGCGGAATGGGTGCCGAGGACACCAACTTCCACGCCGACGTGTACCGCAGGATGGGCTACGCCGACGTGGTCGACGATGTGACGACGCTGTTCCGCAACGACCGCAAGGACGAAGCCGCGACCGTCATCCCCGACGAACTCGTCGACGACGCCGCGATCGTCGGCGACCTCGACCACGTGCGCGAGCAGATCAAGGTGTGGGAGGCCGCAGGCGTCACGATGATGTGTGTGAGCGGTCGCGACGCGGAGCAGATCCAGCAGCTGGCCTCGCTGATCTAGCCGAGCACGGTCGCGTCGCCGAAGGTCATGTCGACCTGACCGAACGACATACATGCCATGGCGCGCTTGGGCAGCCCGAGCGACGCAAGCTCCTTGGCGTAAGGATGATCGCCCAGCCTGACCGTGGCACCGCCGATGCGGGCGCGCATGCCGGAGGCGATCTGTTCGGCGCGCATCTCGCGGGTGATGCCGTCGAGGTGGGTGTAGCTCAATGACGAATCGGGCGCGGCCGCCTTCGGCAGCGGCAGCCCGCGACCGAATTCCATGTCAACGACCAGCGAGCCGTCAATACGCACGTCGAACCCGAACCGACTTCCGTCGCGAATCATGTAGTCCGCCATGACTTTCGGATAGCCCCAGATCTTCCTGCCCGCCTCCAGCGTAAAGGCCTGGTCCACCATCATGTGGTGAATGAACGCCCCGGCATCACCGAGCGCGCGCAGTCCGCTTGCATTCGATCCAGGCGGATTCACCATGATGCACGTGGTGAACTCGTTGTACGAACCGAGGTCGTTCTCGATGAACCGGGTGAGCAATACGTTGACGACGGCGCGGTCGGGTCGGTGCTGGAACACCTTCAGACCGCTGTAGTCGATGAGACGCTGCGCGGCGCCTGCGTCGACGGAGAACATCGCCATGTGCACGTCGGCCTTGCGGACCCGGATCGGCATGGTGAGCACGGTGCCTGCGACGGTGTGCTGGGACTCGGGCATGCCCGTCACTGTAGTTCGGCTACTGCGGCAGCTGGGGCCCGATCTTGTGGGCCAGGTCGACGGCGGCGTTGTCGGCGTCCTGGCCCATCAGGGCGAGAACGGCGACCTGCACGGTGTTGGAGCGACCGCCCGCAGGGAACTCGACCATGCCGCTGGCGAGGAAGCGCATGCCGTCCGGGCCGGGGGTACCGACGTCGGGGAAGCCGGGTTCGGCCGGCGCAAGCGTGCCGTTGATCGCCGTGCCGGGATTGCCGATCTCCACCGTGACCGACTCGTAGGTGTCCCGGTTCTCCCAGGTGCAGGCAGGCATCTCGGGGTCCGCGCCCAGCGGCTTGCCCTCGATCGGCTTGCCAAGCAGCTTGGTGATGTCGTCGGCGCTGATCAGCTTGCACGCGTCAATGCCGGGCGCCGCGGAAACGGTGCTGGACTGCGACGACTGGCCGGAAGCGGGGGACTTGTCGTCCGAGCTGCCGCACCCCGCGAGGGCGAGGGCCGTTGTGAGCAATACGAGGGTGAAGGTAGCTCTGCTGGCAGCCATGCGGAATCACGGTAATGCAGATGACCCGGTTGACGGGTCGTCTAAAGTGTGTCGAACAACTGGCTGCGGCCGGTGTCGCCGGCGTACCCGGTGCGCAGCACGGACGCGATCGCGTCGAGGTATTGGCGCCATCGTTTGGGTGGGCACCACCGGCGCGCGGCGTGGATGTTTCGGCACGATGACGCGGGCGATGCGCGCCTGGGCGGTGTCGGACAGATCGCGATGGTAGCGCCGCCGCTGCGGCGGTTGGGGGTCACATGACTATCGATGTTGATCATGGGGTCCGACACGTCACGCGAGGTTAGGTGGGTTGTCGGTGCGCGGTGGGATGCTCACCGATGAGATGAGTCGGCACACCACATTCAAGTTCTGTCTGGACCCCACCCTCGCCCAGCAGGCAGTGCTGGCACGGCATGCGGGAGCGTCGCGGTTTGCGTTCAACCAGTGCCTAGCGATAGTGAAAACCGCGCTCACCCACCGCAAGACCGACCCCACCGTGGAGGTGCCGTGGACCGGGTTCGACCTGATCAACACGTTCAACGCCTGGAAGAAAACCGAAGACGCCGGCCGGGTCTTCACCGTCGACGCTGCGGGCGGCACCGACACGGTGGTGATGGGTCTGCCCTGGCGGCGCGAGGTGTGTCAGCAGGTGTTCGAGGAAGCCGCCGTAGACCTCGGTAAGGGGCTGAAGGCCTGGTCGGATTCCCGCCGCGGCAAGCGCAAAGGTAAGCGCATCGGTTTTCCGCGGTTGAAGAAAAAAACTGGTCGCCGGCCGTCGTTTCGGTTGCGCAACAAGCACCCCAAGGACAAGCCGCCGGCGATCCGGGTCGGCGAGAACAACCGGCCACGCTCGATTACATTGCCCGGGATCGGGCAGATCGGCGTGCAGGATGACACCCGCCGGCTGCGGCGCATGCTCACCAAGAACCGGGCCAAGATCTGCTTCGCCACTATCACTCACCACGCCGGCCGCTGGTGGGTGGCGCTGAACGTCGAGGCCGCCGAACTGCACCCCGCTTGCCGGCACCCGGCACGACCCGACAGTGACCGGGACGGGTGGGTTGGTATTGATCGGGGGTTGTCGGCGTTCCTGGTCGCCGCCCGCGCAGACGGGACTGAGGTGGCCCGCATCGCTGATGCGCCTAAAGCCCTGGCCGCTGGGCTCAAACAGCAACGGCGGCTTGCTCAATCGTTGTCGCGCAAGAAGAAGGGATCACACCACCGCAAGGTTGCCGCCGCCCGTCTGAGACGGCATCACCAGCACGTCGCCAACATCCGCCGGCACTTCTTACACCAGGTGTCCAACGAGGTGGTCAAGACCCACGACCAGCTCGTCATCGAGAACCTGAACGTGGCCGGCATGCTGCGCAATCATCGACTGGCCCGGGCCATCTCCGACGCCGGCTGGGCCGAGTTCGCCCGCCTGCTCAACTACAAGCAGGCGTGGCGCGGCGGCCAGCTCGTCGAAGCCGACCGCTGGTACCCGTCAACCCGGCTGTGCCCCCAATGTGGGACGGTCAACGCCGAGATGACCCTGGCTGACCGGGTGGTCACCTGTGGTTGCGGGCATTGCGCGGACCGCGACGCCCGTGCGGCGACAAATCTGGCCCGCTGGGGCCACACCCATCACGACCACGATCGATCCCCGGACCCCCAAGCAGGAGGCCGGGCCATCAATGTCCGCCGACGGGACGACGCTGACCAGCACCCTTCGTGTGCCGGTGAAACCAGCCCGGTTGACGCGGAAACTAAAGTCCACGCCGCCCCGGCGGCCTGAACCGACGACGCCCGAGAAGGGCGGTGCCGCACACTTACCAAAGTTGTTCGACACGCTTTAGATTCCCTTATCAACAGATGATGATGATGATGATGGAGGCAGGCATGACCGTGACAAGACCAGACGTTGACCTGACCGACGGCGACTTCTACGCCGGCGACTCCCGTCCGATCTACAAGTGGATGCGTGAGAACGAGCCGGTTTTCCGGGATCGCAACGGGCTTGCCGCCGCAGCGTCGTACGCGGCCGTGATCGAGGCGGAGCGCAATCCCGAGCTGTTCTCCAACGCGGGCGGCATCCGGCCCGACCAGCCGGGCGTCGAGATGATGATCGAGATGGACGACCCGCAACACCTGCTGCGGCGCAAGCTCGTCAACTCCGGCTTCACCCGCAAGCGCGTGAAAGACCTTGAGGGATCGATCATTTCCCTGTGTGACACGTTGATTGACGCGGTGTGCGAACGCGGGGAGTGCGACTTCGTCTGGGACCTCGCCGCACCGCTGCCGATGGCGGTCATCGGGGACATGCTCGGCGTGCGTCCCGAAGAGCGCGAGATGTTCCTGCGCTGGTCCGACGACCTGGTCGGCGCGTTGAGCAGCACAGCGGATCCCGAGAAGATGCAGGTCACGATGGACGCGTTCGCGGCGTACACCGAGTACATGATGGGCATGATCACCGCGCGCAAGACCGAGCCGACCGACGATCTCGTCAGTGTCCTGGTGCACGCCGAGGTCGAAGGGGAGAAGCTCGAAGACCACCAGATCGTCACCGAGGTGCTGCTGCTCTTGATCGGCGGCGACGAAACCACCCGCCACACGCTGTCGGGTGGCACCCGGCAGCTGCTGCGCCACCCCGATCAGCACCAGCGCCTGATCAACGACCTCGACCTGCTGGCCAACGCGATCGAAGAGATGCTGCGCTGGACCGCCCCGGTGAAGAACATGGCCCGCACCATCACCGCCGACACCGAGTTCCACGGCACCGCCCTCAAGGAGGGCGAGAAGATGATCCTGCTCTTCGAGTCCGCCAACTTCGACGAGAAGGTGTTCTCCGAGCCTGAGCGGTTCGACATCACCCGCTACCCGAACAACCATCTGGCGTTCGGCTTCGGCACCCATTTCTGCCTGGGCAATCAGCTTGCCCGCCTTGAGCTTTCGCTGATGCAGGAGCGACTGCTAAAGCGGTTGCCGGATATGCGACTGGCGTCCGACGCCGATTTGCCCCTTCGCCCGGCCAACTTCGTCAGCGGCCTGGAGCGCATGCCGGTGACGTTCAGCCCGACGAAGCCGCTGGACATCTAGCGGTCGCCGGGTCGTCGAAAGCCGGACGGTATCGGTCTGCGACGTGCAGACTATTCGGTGTGGGTTCGGATCAGGTTCGCTACGCCCGCAACGGCGATGTTCGGTTGGCGTACCGGGTGTTTGGCGATGGCGACATCACACTGGTCTGGGTGCCAGGGTGGGTGAGCAACGTCGATTTCTACGACGATCCGACGACGCCCTTCGCTCCGGTCGTCGCGAAGCTGGCGCGCAGGACCCGACTGGTTGTGTGGGACAAGCGCGGCACGGGACTTTCGGACCCAGTCACTCGCATCCCTCCGCTTGACGAGCGCATGGACGACTTGCACGCTGTGCTCGACGCAGCCGGGGCAGATCGCCCCGCGCTGCTCGGAGTTTCAGAGGGCGGCCCGATGAGCGTTCTGTTCGCCGCCACCTTTCCGGAACGCGTTCGGTCGTTGGTTCTCTACGGCACCGCGGCTCGATTCGTCAGGGAGCCGCCCGATTTCCCCTGGGGCGTCCCGCCGGACCTGATCGAAGCGGGCGCTGTGAACATCGACCAGAACTGGGGCACCGGCGTCGTCGCCGACCGAATACTCGGGGAAGCCGTGAACGTCACCGGTGTGACAGAGCTAGCCGCCCGATATGAGCGCGCAAGTGCGAGCCCGACGATTGCGGCAATGTTGTGGCGATCGATCGCGGAGATCGACATCCGCCCGATCCTCAAGACGGTTCGGACGCCCACCCTCGTCCTCTCACGACCCGGCGACCGGCTAGTTCCGATTGAATCTTCGCGAGCGCTTGCGGCGGGGATTCCCGGTGCCGTGTTTCGAGCGCTGCCTCCAGGCGCGCACGCGGCATTCGATATCGATGACTCATTTGCGGCCGAGACGCTCGCGTTCGTCTGCGGCGATACCGATCCCGTGGTCAACGAGCGAGTCCTCACGACGGTCTTGTTCACTGACATCGTGGGCAGTACCGAGCAAGCCGCAGCCGCCGGAGACACTCGCTGGCGCCATCAACTCGACGCCCATGACGAGATGGTGGACAGGCTGTTGTCCAAGTACGGTGGGCGCCGAGAAAAGCACACCGGCGACGGAATCTTCGCGCTCTTCGACGGTCCCACCAAAGCGGCTCGATGCGCTCTCGACCTCATACCGGCGCTCGCAACCCGTGGCATCCAGATCCGGGTGGGCGTGCACATCGGGGAATGCGAACGGCGGGGCGACGAGTGGAGCGGGTTGGCTGTGCACACCGGCGCCCGCATCGGGGCGATGGCCGGTCCCGGCGAGGTGCTGACAAGTCGGACCGTGCGGGATCTGTCCTCAGGTTCCGGTTTGGCTTTTGAAAGCCTCGGCAGTCATAGCTTCAAGGGGCTTCCGGAAAAGATCGAGGTATTTCGCGTCAGTGGTCGATGAAGACCACATTGGCCTCCACCGGATTTCGCGGCACCCGAACCGCATTGCCGGGGAAGGCCGGATCCGGGTAGCCGATCGCGAGACCGCACATGATTCGCATGTCTTCGCCGATGTTCAGCTGATCGCGAACGATGTCCGGGTAGCCCGCGATCGACACCTGCACGCAGGTACCCAGACCACGCGCCGTCAAGCCAAGCAGCAGCGTCTGGACGAACATGCCCACGCCCAGTGCATCGACGTGGTCGAGATCGCGGTGCATGCAGACGATTCCGGCCAACGGCGCCCGGAAGAACTCCCAGTTGCGTAGGACGGCGATGCGTCGCCCCTCCGAGTCATGGCGGGAGATGCCCATCGACCCGTAGACCAGCGCGCCGAGATCGCGACGCATGTGCGCGAAGGCCTCCGGAAGCACTGGCACACTCGGCGACTCGACCGCCGCTACCTCCAGCAAGGCCTCGACGAGCCGGTCTCGTGCGGGTCCGGAGGCCAGCACAAGGTGCCAGGGCTGGATGTTGGAGTTCGACGGCGCCCGCATCGCGAGGGCCAGAGCCTCACGAAGCAGGTCGGGTGGGACCGGTTGGTCCCGAAGGAACATGCGCGTCGAATGCCGCTCGGCGATAGCCGCTTCGAGGTCGTACATGCCATCGAGTGTGAACCCACTGCGAAAGAACGCGAAATTTCGCAGAAGTTTCACACTCGACGACGATTTCGTTGTCAGACCGTCTTCGGGATGGCGTCGTCGTAGGGGGCGGTGCTGCGGTCGTGTAGTGGGTGAATCGTCATGTAAACCAGGCCGATTCCGACGACCACCAAGGCGGACAGCGCGACGATCCAGTTGTCGTACCACGGAGCGTCAGGCGTCCGCGGCCACGCCATGTTGATCATCGCGATGACCCCGTAGACGAGTGCCGCGACGTTGACCGCCACACCCCATGTCCCCAGCTTGTACTTGCCACTGGGGACCCAGCCCTTGAGCCGTGCGCGCAGCGCGGCGAAGACGACCATTTGGAACGCCAGGTAGATGCCGAAGGCGGCGAAGCTGATGATCTTGGTGATGGCATCGGTGGAGAACTTCGACCCGAACACGATCACGGCCGGGACCAGGGCGGCCACCAGCAATGCATAGGGCGGCACGTGGCGGGTCGAGGAGAACTTCTTGAGCAGCGAGCTGCCCATGATCATGTCGTCGCGACCGTACGAGTAGGCCAGTCGGCTGGCGGCCGCCTGCAGGCTCATCGCGCAGGACAGAAACGAGATGAGCACGACGAACAGCACGATCCGGGCGCCGGTGGTGCCGAACGCCTCGTTCAGCACGGTGCTCACCGGATCGGTCTCCTCCCCGGCAATGACGGCCGGGATGTCAGTGACGGCCAACACCAGGGCCAAACAGACGAACGTCGCTGCAGCGCCGCCGATGTAGATGGTGCGGCGCATGGCTTTGGGGATCAGCCCTCCCGGATTCGGGACTTCTTCGGCGACGTCGCCGCAGGCCTCGAAGCCGTAGTACTGGTAGACGCCGATCAGCGCGGCGGCGGCGAACGCCCACAGGTAGTTTCCGTCTCCACCTGCGCCGAAGGAGTCGAAGATGGCACCGAGGTTGTGCTCGCGATGGGCAATCAGCAGCCATACGCCGACAACCAGCGCGCCGATGAGCTCTGCGACGAAGCCGATGATCGCCGCGGTGGCCAAGACCTTGGTTCCCATGAAGTTGATGACCGTCGCGAGAGCGAGCAACCCGAGTGCGAACAAGATGGTGTTGTTCACCGTCGCCTCGATACCGAAGGCCGCGGCGATGTAGGGCCCCGCGCCGTAGACCACGGAGGCGATGGTCACCAGCAGAGCCACCATGTATATCCAGCCCGTCATCCAGGCGTACTTGCGGCCCCACAGTCTCCGGGCCCACGGATACACGCCGCCTGCGACGGGGAACTGAGCGACGACCTCGCTGAAAATGAGTGCGACGAGCAACTGGCCCAGACCGACGATCAAGAAGCTCCAGATCATCGGCGGACCACCGGTAGCGAGGGCAAATGCAAACAGGGTGTAGACACCTACGACAGGAGAGAGGTAGGTGAATCCGAGCGAGAAGTTGGCCCAGGGGCTCATCTCCCGCTTGAATTCAGACTCGAAGCCGAGGGCGTGCAGATGCTGCGCATCCTCCGCGTCGCGCATTGCTTTATAGCCGTCGTCGGTGGGGACGGTTGACATGGGCTGGCTCTCTTCCGGGATAAGGGTTGCGAGTTGTGCGGAAAACTACAGTCTTATTGTTTAAACGGCAACAGATCGGCAGAATTGATCGAAAATCGGGTAAATTGCCGACGGTCGGGCTAGGGAGGGGGCAGTGGTGTCGTCGTTATCGCCGCTCGTCGCGCCCGAATCCCCGGTGGGGCGCGCAGACGAAATCGTTCAGCGCATCACCGAGGCCATTCATCTCGGGCTGCTCGACGACGGTGAACGCCTGCCCGTCGAGCTTGACCTCGCCGCCCAATTCGGCGTCGCCCCGATGACAGTGCGCGAGGCACTCGCGACCCTGCGCGATCAGAATTTGGTGGAAACCCGTCGTGGACGCAGTGGCGGTTCGTTCGTGCGGAGGCCCGCAGGTCCGCCCGTCGAACAACTGACGGCAAGGCTGGCCGAGCTGAGCCCGTCTGACCTGCGTGATCTATTCGACGAGCACACCGCCATCGCCGGGCAATCGGCCCGCCTAGCTGCGGAGCGCGCAGCGCCCTACGCGGTGCGACGGCTGTTCGCCCTGACCGATCAGCTCGGCGCGGCGTCGACCTTGGGTGAGCGCATTCGAGCAGACAGCAGGTTTCACATCCAGGTCGCCGTCGCCTCCCAGTCCAGCCGACTGGCGCGGCGCGAGGCCAACCTGCAGGCCGAGGTCTCCGGTTACGTCTGGCTGCCCTTCGAACCGGGTGTCGATGTGGCCGCATATATCGAAGAGAAACACGCCATCGCCACGGCGATCGCATCCGAGAGCGCCGAGGAGGCGCGACGGCTGGCCGAAGAGCACGTCATGGGCCAACTGGGGCGGCTGACGCAGGTCAACTTCGAGCTGTCCACCGAGGTGCGCCGACCATGAGCAAGCCGCTTGCGAGTGAACTCGCCGAGCGTGCTTCGCAGGCCCTCGAGCCGATCTACCAGCGACTGGGCCGGATCCGCGATGAGGTACTCCGGGTCCGCCCGCCGCGGTCCCCTCTGACCGAGGCTCAGCTCAGTCAGCTGCAGCGCCTGCTCGTGGAGTTCCTGGGGGAGGAGTCGGCGGTATGGGGGATGGGCTTCATCGCGGCACCGGGGGTGATGGACGGCGACGAGCGCTATCTGCTCTGGTGGCAGCGCCACGGCGAACGCGTCGCCCGACTGCGGCTCAACTTCGACCCGGCCAGTGTCGATGTCTACGACTACCTCCAGATGGACTGGTATCAGCTTGCTCTGCGCGGACAGGCCCGGGTGGCGTATGGGCCCTATGTGGACTACAGCGGGTCGGACATGTACACGATCACCGCCACCATCCCGGTCGTAGCCGACGGGGTTTTTCTCGGTGTCGCCGGCGCTGATCTTGTTGTTGCTGAAGTCGAGCACCGACTCCTCGCGGTCTTGCGGCAGACGGCCGAGGACGCCGTCGTCGTCAGTGCCGAGCGTCGTGTGATCACCGCGAATACGCCCAGGTGGCTGGTTGGTTCACGGCTTTCCGAGCTGCCCTCGGCCGGGCCGTCGAGCGATCGCTCGCCATTTAAAGAGGTCGCGGAGATGCCGCTCGGCACCGGCTGGCTGCTTGCTATCGCATGGCCGCCAGAACCGGCTATTGACAAATAACACCTACTTCTAGAGTATTTAGTGACCACCCAGTCGAGCACTCCTGGAGGTCGCACTCATGTCATCTCTCGCCGCCGGTCCCGTCCCCGCGTTCGACGTCTCTGATCCGTCGTTCTCAATCACCTCGGACGAGGTTCACGAAGCCCGCGAGCGGAGCTGGTATGCCACGACGCCGTACGGCATCGCCGCCCTGCGCTACGAGCAGGTCAGTCGTCTGCTCAAGCATCCGAAGCTGCGGCAGGGCAGTGTCGCTTGGCCCGCCCACAACGGTGTGACCGAGGGGCCGTTCGCCGACTGGTTCGCCAGCTGGATCCTCAACAAGGAGGGGGAGGAGCACCATCGGCTGCGTCGACTGATGAACCCGGCCTTCTCACCGAAACTTCTCGCATCACTGACGCCGCGGTTCCAGGAACTCGCCAACGAACTCATTGACGGTTTCACAGAGCGCGATCGCTGCGAGTTCGTCAGCGAGTTCGCCGAGCCGTACGCGGCCCGCGTCATCGCGATCATGCTCGGCATCCCCGAAGAGGAGTGGAAAGTCATCTCGACAGAGTCGGCGACGATCGGCCTGGCGATGGGCGTGACGCTGCGCGAGGACCTGCCCAAGATCGAGGCAGCCCTGCATCGGCTCTACGAGTACAGCGACGCGCTGATCGCCGACCGCCGGACCGACCCGCGCGACGACTTCGTCACCGCTCTGGTCAATGCATCGCGACCCGAGGATGGTCGGCTGTCCGACACCGAACTTCGAGATGCCATGGTGCTGCTGATCTTCGGCGGCTTCGACACCACCCGCAACCAGCTCGGCCTGGCCATGCAGACCTTCATGGCTCACCCCGATCAGTGGCGGCTGCTGGCCGAACGTGCCGACCTCGGCGGTAAAGCCGTCGAGGAGGTCATGCGGGTCAACCCGACCGTTCGTTGGGTCACCCGCGAAGTGCTCGAGAGCTTCGAGTACGAAGGTGTACAGCTCGAGGCGGGCACGACGGTACACCTCTACAGCGAGTCCGCGGGCACCGACCCGCGGGTCTTCGAGCCCGGCTTCGACATCACTGCAGAACGTAAGCCGCACTTCGGTTTCGGTGGCGGTGCCCACCACTGCCTGGGGCATTTCGTGGCGCGCTCCGATATGAGTGAGGCGCTGCCGCTGTTGGCCCGGCGGATGCGTGATCCGCACGAGCTGTCCGGCGCTCAATGGCTGCCCGACTCGGGCAACACCGGGCCGATCTGCCTGCCCATCCGCTTCACGCCAGCCCCCTGATCCCACAGAACAGCCCAGCCCCGAACCGGAAAGGATCCTTTCGATGCGTGTCACCGTAGATCTCGCGAGGTGCCAGGACCATGGCCAGTGCGCCATCGCAGCACCGCTCGTGTTCACCATGGACGACGACGGAAAGCTCAAGTACAACGGGAGTCCCGACGACTCGGAGCGCGACAACGTCGAGGAGGCCGCCGACGTCTGCCCGGCCCAGGCCATCCTCATCGAGGATTGATGAGCACCTCGCGGCACGTCGCCGTCGTCGGCGGCTCGCTGGCCGGCCTGCGGTCGGCCGAACAGTTGCGCGCACTCGGCCATACTGGCCCCATCACCGTCTTTTCCGCCGAGCGGCATCTGCCCTATAACCGCCCGCCACTGTCCAAGGAAGCACTCGGTGAATTCGAGGGTGCCCTCGATGATCTTGCCGGCGGTGTGATCGTCACCTACCACCGCGACCACCGGCATGTCGGGACGGTCGCAGTAAACGTGCGTCCGGTACGTCATCGCGAGCTACGCGAGGCCTTCAACGTCCAGGCGGTATCGGCATGACTATTTCAGCCCGTAGCAACACGTCCGCCCGCAACAACGAAGAGGGGACCCCATGACCACAACGCCACTGGACGCGCACCGGCAGGCCAACGCCGCGAGTCCTGAACTGGAGGCGGCGCTATCGACCATTACCGAGCGCGGCGTGGAATTCGTTTACTTCCAGGCGATCACCATCACCGGTCGCGTCGTCGGCAAGGTGGTGCCCGCCCGACATTTCGAGCGCCTGGCCACCAAGGGGGTGCAACAGCATCAGACCGCCGTCGCCAACCTGCAGGGCACCCGCGAGGGCGTACTGCTGGCTGGCGGTGTGCACGCCCCCGAGTACACCGCGATCCCCGACCTCGAGACGTTCGCCGTCCTGCCCTGGGACACCAGCTACGCGCGGGTATTCTGCAGGCTTTATGAGCCCGACCATCTGAATGTGAATGCCGGAGCAGAATTCGCCTGTGACAGCAGGGGATTGCTGCGTCGGATGCATGCTGGGTTCACCGATCGAACCGGATTGGAACTGCGTACAGGTTGCGAACCCGAAATGACCTGGCAGGGAGAGGGACTGGAGGCTCAGTTCCGTCCGGGGTCGAGTCCTGCGTACCACATCGAACACCTCGAACGGAACCGCCCGATCGTCAAGAAGGTCATCGAGTACGCTCAGGCGCTCGGCCTCGACATGGTCGAAGGTGACTACGAGGACGAGTTCCAGGTGGAACTCAACTTCATGTACGACCATGCCAATCTGACTGCCGACCGGCTCACTACCTATCGGCAGATCTGCAAGCAGGTTGCCCGCGAATTAGGCATCGAGGCCAGCTTCATGCCCAAGCCCGCGACCGGACAGATGGGCAACGGTTGCCACCACAACTTCAGCCTCTGGCGCGACGACGTGAACGTGCTGATCAATCCAGGGGTGACCGAACTGCACCTGTCCGATATCGGCAAGCACGCCCTAGGAGGGCTGTTGTCCCACTCGGCCGGCGCAATGCTCGTTAATGGTTCGACGGTGAACTCCTACAAACGATATTGGGACGCGGGACAATTCGCCCCATCGCGGATCAACTGGGGGCTGGACAACAAGACGTGCACCGTCCGACTGTCGGCGAACGGACGACTCGAGTACAAGCTGCCCGACGCCAGCGTGAATCCCTACCTGTCACACTCGGTCATCCTCGCGGCGTGTGAGGACGGCATGAAGAATGAGACGGATCCCGGGCAGCCCACGCTTGGTTCGTCCTATGACGCCGCGGAGGACGACCGGTTCCCGGCGCTTCCGCTGACACTAGGGGAGGCCATCAGCGCCTTCCGCCGTGACAGTGTGCTGAAGGAGGCATTCGGGCCCACGCTTTCGGCACTGCTCGTCGACTTCCACGCCGATGAATGGGCCCGGTTCTGTGGTTACGTCACCGATTGGGAGCGCGAAATCTACTGGAACGATGCCCCGTGAACGCACCTCTGCGATTGGCCTGCCTGGATGCCGAGGCGCCCCCGCTGTTCTCGCTCTGGACCCCGGAAAACGGCAGGCAGGGTTACGAGCCCAATGTCGCCGAAGTCCTGGGCGCCGAACTGGGCCGTCCCGTGGAATGGGTCCGGGTGCCGTGGGTCGACATGATCCCTGCGGTGCAACGCGGTGACGCCGACGCCGTGCTGTGTGGTCAGGGCATAACCGCTGAACGGTTGAGCCAGGTCGACTTCACCCGGCCCTACGCCGTCTTCCATGAGGGCGTGCTTGTCCGCCGTGGCGCGGGTATCCACCAACCGCAGGATCTAGTGGGCCGCAAGGTCGCGGCGATCGAGAACAGCACGAATATGACACTTGCCGAAACCTTCAGCGGCGCAGTGCCGGTGGCCTTCGGCGCGGGTTCTGACGACGTCTATGCAGATATGTTGGCGGCGCTACTGGCCGGTGATGTGGACGCCGTCGTCGACGACGATGTGGTTTTCGTACCACTCGGCGCGACTCACCCCGACTACGAACTCGCGTTCACCGTGCAAACTGCCAACAAGTGGGGTATCGCGGTATCGAAGGACCGCCCCGACATCCTGGCCGAGATCGACGAGGCCCTCGGACGTGTCATCGAGTCGGGCCGTCTGCGTGAGGTGTGGAAGGAGTGGCTGCCGACCCTCGACTACCCCTTCGATGAGGGCTGACTGGTGAGTCGTCCACTGGTGGCGGTCATCGGACGCAGAGCTCCGCAGGTACCGATCCTGCGCCACTCGGCGACCCTGGCTGCCGAAGCGATCTGCGAGGCGGTATGGGGCGCAGGCGGTGAACCGGTTGTCCTGCACGGCCCGGCTGACGATCCACTTACCGAATTGTTGACGCGGCTAGCCAATTTCGATGGGGTGTTGGTGCCGGGCGGAGCCGATATCGATCCGCTTCGGTACGGCGCGCGGCCTGATCCGCGCAGCGTCGAGATCGTGGCCTTTCAGGATGACTTCGACATCGGCGTCACCCGAGCCGTCGTCGACGCGGACCTGCCTGCCCTGGCCATCTGCAGGGGGATGCAGATCCTCAACATCGCGATGGGCGGCACACTGCTGCAGCATGTGAACGAGACAAATACTCGTCATCGCAACGCGATACACCACGTCACCGTGACCGCCGGCTCGCGCTTGCACGCCATTGTCGGCAGCGAGAGGATCGACGTGTCGTCCTATCATCACCAGGCCATAGATCGGTTGGGTGCCGGTCTAACGGTCACCGCTGTTGCCGCCGACGGAGTAGTCGAAGCGGTCGAGCATCAGTTTGCCGACATCGTCGCGGTGCAGTGGCATCCGGAAGACTGCCACGCCGCATCGGACTCCGACGCGGCGTTGTTTGCCGACCTGGTCGACCGTGCACGCAAACGAAAGGACTCGCGGTGACAGCTGGTGAGCGGGTGCTCCTGAAGGACGTGATCCCCGACCTGCCGATGCCGGAGCGCCCGCGCGCCCACATCTGCGTCATCGGCTCGCTCAATTACCCGGACATCAGCGCCGCGGACATCGGGCTGGTCACGCGATTCACCCGTACAGCGCTAACCTCCCTGCTCGAACTCGGTGCCTCCTATGAACTGTGGGACACCACGGACAAACTCGGGAATCCCGCGGCTTCAGCAGAGTTCGACGGGCTACTGGTGCTCGGAGGCGGTGACATCGACGGCTCCTGCTACGGCGTGACCACTCCCAATCCCACGAGTTACGGTGTCGATCTTCGTGCCGACCACGATGCACTCGCCGCGATCGGGGCCGCGGACGATGCTGATGTTCCGATCTTCGGAATCTGCCGGGGAATTCAACTGCTCAACGTCGCCCGGGGAGGCACCATCGTGCCCGACATCGTCGACTTTGCACTTCATCACGGCGCGCCGGGCGAGCCGGAATTCGTGGATGAGGTGGTCGACATCACGCCGGGCACCCGACTCGGCGCCATCCTGGGTACGGATCGGGTGATCGGGCGCTCTGGTCACCACCAGGCCGTGGACCGGGTTGGTGAACGACTGGTGGTGGCGGGGCGGGCCCTGGACGGCCTCGTCGAAAGCATCGAGGATCCGCAACGCTGGTACCTCGGTGTGCAGTGGCACCCCGAGGACGAGGACGGATCGTATTCCGATCGCATGCGGCTGTTCGGAGCGTTCGTCGAGGCGGCCGAACAAACGCGCCAGGTTCGCGTCGCGTAGCTGGCACCATAGCGGCATGGCGATCACCGCGAGGGGTCTGGCTGACGCCGAGGGCCTCGGTCTGTCACTGGTCGCAGGGGCGCGCGCCTCCGACCGGGACATCTCGTGGGCGCACGCTATTGAGTTGGCCGATCCCACACCGTATCTCGATGGCGGCGAGCTGGTGATGACCACAGGCATCAACGTCGGGGCCGATGATAGGGCTCAGTTCGACTACGTATCGCGCCTGGCTTCGGCCGGTACCGCTGCACTGGCGGTTGACACCGGCACCACCATCACTGCTGTCCCCGCGGGCGTCCTTGCCGCAGGCGACGAACTGGGGTTGCCGGTGCTCGAGGTGCCCGCGTCGACGCCGTTCATCGCGATCGCCCGGGTGGTCATCGACGCATTGAAAGCCGACGAGCTGCGATCGGTGCAGCGGGTGGTGGATCAGCAGGAGATTCTGGCGAAAGCGACGTTGCGTGACGGTATCCCCGGGGTCGTCGGCGCACTGGCCGCCTGCCTGGGCGCGACGGTGGCCGTGGCCGACCCCGATGGTCGGCTGTTGGCCGCCGACGGACCCGAGCAGGATCGACTCAACGCCATTGTGGGTGACCTGCCCGGGGCCCCTCGACACGCCGGCATCGTCACCCCCGATGGGGACGCGTTTGTCATCGTGCAGAAACTCCGTGCCGCCCAACCTATTCGCGGGCACCTGGCGGTGCGGTCGACACAACCCCTTGACAACTCCGACCGCCTGCTCGTCGCGCACGCCGTATCCCTGATTTCGCTCGCGCTCGAGAAGCCCGCTCGGGTGATCGACGCCGAACAGCGCCTGCGGACGGCGGTGTTGCGCGAGATGCTGCGCGGCGCACACACCGTCGATAGCGGTGTGCTGCGGTACTTCGGATTCGAACCCAGCGGTGACGTGGTGGTGTTGTCACTTGACGGCGCGGGTCCGGTTTTGGCCGCCGAACAGAACCTGGGCCGGATGCTGTCTACCTCGGGGTCGTACTTGATGGCCCCGACCGACGATGACATCGTGATCGTGATGCCCGCGGTGGGGAGTAAGCGGCGGATCGCGGCTGTCCTCGCTGAGCTTGACGGGCCCCGCGGTGGCGCGAGCCGACCTGTGCGCCTAGACGATCTGGATGTCGGGCTGGAGCAGGCACGCATCGCCGCACGCGCTGGCTCTGTCGGCGCGTTGGCAGAATTTGCCGACCTCGGGGCGTTCGGCATCATGCTCGGTGGTCGAACCACCGCCGAACTACGAGTCCTCGCAGCCCCATTGGATCCTTTGGCCGAGCAGGGTGAGGATCTGGTGGACACCTTGGCGGCGTTCCTGAGCCACAACGGCCAGATCGAGGCGGCGGCCACTGGACTCGGCGTTCATCGGCACACGATGCGCAATCGTCTGACGCGCATCGGCGAACTATTGGCAGATGACCTGCAATCAGCCGATGCGCGCACCCAACTCTGGCTGGCCGTACACGCGCGGAAGATGCTGGTAAGCAGGACCGGTTCATGACTGCGAGTCGCCGAGTCGCGGCGGGCCGTTGCGGTAGGCGACGGGCGTGGCCGAAAGGGTGACGGGATTGGCGACCTGTGGAGTGGGGCTGCCGGGCACCGTGACAGTCGCCTCGATACCGAGCCCGCGGGCGAACGCGAATGCTTCGGAGAGATCGTTGATGGGTCCGGCGGGGACGCCTGCGACGGTCAGCTTCTTGTACCAATGGTCGGCGCCGTCGGCCTTCAGTGCGGGTTCGATCAGTTCGCACAGGGCATCCCGGTTGGCGACGCGCAGAGGGTTTGTGCCGAACCGCGGGTCGTCGGCAAGCCCGGGTTGACCTATCGCGGAGGCGAACGCCCTGAACTGCTTGTCGTTGCCGACGGCGACCGCGATGGGACGGTCGGCGGTCTCGAAGGTCTGGTACGGGGTGATGCTGGGGTGCCGGTTGCCCATGATGCCGGGAACCACAGCCGCCCCAAGATATCCCGAAGCCTGATTAACCATGGAGGACAGCAGGACCGAGAGCAGGTTGGTTTCAACGCGCTGGCCCTCGCCGGTTCGTTCGCGGTGCACCAGCGCGGCCAGGATGCCGGCCAGCGCATGCAGCCCAGCCAGCACATCCACTACTGCCACACCGGCTTTGGTGGGGTCACCTGGTTCGGTACCGGTTACGCTCATCAGCCCGCCGACAGCCTGTACCAACAGATCGTAACCCGGCAGGTCGGCCCCGCCGTCTCGGCCGAATCCTGTGATCGAGCAGTAGACGACGTCGGGTCGGACGGCGCGCAGGTCGTCGTATCCGAGGCCGAGCCTCTCCATGGTGCCCGGGCGGAAGTTCTCCACCACAACGTCGGCGTCGGCGACCAGGTCACGTGCGCGCTTCACGTCGTCGGGATCGGTAAGGTCCAGCGCGACCGAGCGCTTGTTGCGGTTGACCGCGTTGAAATACGTTGCGACACCTTCTGAGTCGTGCGGCGGACCCCAATGTCGGGTGTCGTCGCCGGTACCAGGGCGTTCGATCTTGATGATCTCGGCGCCGAAGTCGCCGAGCATCATCGTCGCGTACGGTCCGGCGAGCACCCGGCTGAAGTCGACGACACGGATTCCGCCGAGGGCCCCGTGAGTGGTCACGCTCCTGGCCTTCCGCCGCGCAGGTACACCGTGGTGGTGTGGGTGAAGAACTCCCTCGCAGCCCCACCCTGTTCCTTGGGGCCGAGGCCGCTCTTCTTCGCACCACCGAACGGGACATGTGGGTCGGCGCCCGCGGATTCGGAGTTCACGTGCAACACACCGACATCGATCTGTTCGACAGCATGCAGTGCCAGGGTGAGATCCTGGGTGAAGATCGCCGCTGACAGACCGAACTCGCTGTCGTTGGCCAGAGTGAACGCCTCGTCGGCGTCGGAAGCGCGGCAAACCGCAAGGACCGGCCCGAACAGTTCGTCGGTCCAGATAGCGGCGGCCGTCCCCTCCAGTTCGACAATGGTCGGCGCCACGAAATAGCCCTCCGTCAGCGGGCCCTCGGTGTAGGGCTGACCACCGGTGAGTATTGTCGCCCCCTGCGCACCGGCGACATCGATACCGGCTTGAATCGACTTCAATGCGGCCTCGTTGACCACCGGTCCCATCTGGGTCCGTTCCTCAGTGGGATCGCCGACCACCAGCGCACGCGCGCGCTCCGAGAGAGCCTCCAGAAAACGGTCGGCGATGCCGTCGGTGATGATCAATCGTGAAGTGGCGGTGCATTTCTGGCCGGTGGAGCGAAACGCACCCAGCATGGCCTGCTCGAGTGCCAGATCCATGTCGGCGTCGTCGAGCACCACCGCCGCGTTCTTTCCACCCATCTCGGCCTGGACAGGTACGCCGCGGGCGGCGGCTGCCGAGGCGATGCGCCGCCCGATTCCGGTGGAACCGGTGAAGGTGACGGCATCGACGGCTGCGTGGCCGACGATGGCATCGCCGATATCGGCCCCGCCGATCAGGAGGTTGAGCGCTCCGTGGGGTAGTCCGGCTTCGCAGAGTGCCTTGGCGAGCCGAATCGCCAACAGCGGAACAGTGCTCGCGGGCTTCCACACGACGGTGTTGCCGTACACGAGTGCGGGTGCGATCTTCCACGCGGGAATCGCGATGGGGAAGTTGAACGGGGTGATGACCCCGACCACGCCTACGGGTTTGCGCGTCACCAGAATCTGTTCGCCCGCCCGGGGGGAGGCGAAGATCTCTCCGGTCTGCCGGTCGCCCTCGTTGCCGTAGTACCGCAGGATCTGCGCGGCCCTCCGCACCTCGCCGACCGCCTCGGCCCTTGTCTTGCCTTCCTCGGCGGCCAGTTCGACACCCCAGGGTTCAGCGTTGCACTCCACGATGTCTGCGGCCGCGGACAACACCGCACCCCGCTCGTGGATCGGGGTGGCCGCCCATAACGGCCCGGCCTCGGACGCGGCAGTGACGGCGTCGTCGACGTCGGTGGCACCGGCCATTCCGCCCTCGGCGACCACGACGGCGGGGTGTGCGGGATTCAGGCTGAGCAGCGTGTCGCCGCTACCGGTGAACCAGCGGCCTGCAACCAGGTGCTGCAGTGTCGCGGTCATCAGCGGAACGCCGCCACGCCGGTGAGCGCCTTGCCGATGGACAGCAGGTGCATCTCGGAGGTGCCCTCGTAGGTCAGCACGGACTCCAGGTTGTTGGCGTGCCGCAGCGGCGAGTACTCCAGAGTGATCCCGCTGCCGCCCAACAGCGTTCGGCATTCACGGGCGATCGCGATTGCTTCGCGCACGTTGTTGAGTTTGCCGAGGCTGACCTGCTCCGGTCTCACTCCTTCGGCGTCCTTGATGCGGCCGAGGTGGATGGCCAACAGCAGACCCTTGCCGAGTTCGAGGGTCATGTTGGCCAGCTTCTCCTGCGTGAGCTGGTAGTTGGTCAGTGGCTTGTCGAAGACTTCGCGTGACTGCGCGTAGGCGATGGAGGTCTCCAGACTGTCGCGGGCGGCGCCGAGTGCGCCGAACACTATGCCGAAGCGGGCCTCGTTCAGACACGACAGCGGTGCGGAAAGGCCGCTGGCATGAGGAAGTTGCGCCGATGCGGGCACGCTAACGTTGTCGAGTACCAGTTCGGAGGTCACCGAGGCGCGCAACGAGAGTTTGCGGTGAATCTTGTTGGCCGTGAATCCCGGTGTGTCAGTGGGCACCAGGAACCCGCGGATGCCGTCGTCGGTCTGCGCCCACACGGTGGCCACGTCGGCTAGGTTGCCGTTGGTGATCCACATCTTGGTGCCGTTGAGCACCCAGTCGCTCCCGTCGCGGCGGGCGCGCGTGCGCATGCCAGCGGGGTTGGAGCCGAAGTCGGATTCGGTCAGGCCGAAGCAGCCGATGGCGTCGCCTGCGGCAAGGCGCGGCAGCCATTCGTTCTTCTGTTCCTCGGAGCCGTACCGATGGATGGAGAACATCGACAACGAGCCCTGTACCGATACGAAGCTGCGGAACCCGCTGTCGCCTGCTTCCAGCTCCATGCACGCCAAGCCATAGCTGACGGCGTTGGTGCCTGCGCACCCGTAGCCGTCCAGGTGCATCCCCAGCACGCCGAGGTCACCGAACTCCTTGGCCAGTTCTCTTGGTAACGTGGCTGATTCGAACCATTCCTCGATGTTGGGTTTCAGTCGGGTTTCGACGAACTTGCGAACGGTGGCGGCGATATCACGTTCGTCGGCATCGAGCAGCCGGTCGGTGTCGAACAGTTCGAGCGGTGCGTAGGTGGTCTTCTTCGCGGCCGGGGCGGTGGTGAGTGTCATGGTCGAACTCCTGGGTGTCAGAGGGTCGCGAAGCCCCGGCGCAGAACGTCGAAGGCTTCGATGAGTAGTTCGTCGGAGATGGACAGCGGCGGCAGGAATCGCAGGACATTGCCGAAAGTTCCTGCAGTCAAGGTCAATACACCATTGTCATGGCAGTGGCGCACGAGCGCTGCGACGGCGTCGCGGTTGGGCTCGCGGGTACCGGGCACGATCAGTTCGACCGCGATCATCGCGCCGCGGCCGCGGATCTCGCCGATGCCGTCGGTGGTTGCGGCGATGCTGCGCAGTTCGCGCACCATCAGGTCACCGATGGTGCGGGCGCGGGTGAGCAGGTCGCCTTTGTCGATTTCCTCGAACGCGCCGAGGGCGGCAGCACACGCGACGGGGTTGCCGCTGTAGGTGCCGCCAACTCCGCCGGGGTGCGCGGCATCCATCACGTCGGAGCGACCGGTGACGGCTGCCAAGGGTAGCCCACCTGCCAATCCCTTTGCGGTGGTGAGGAGATCGGGCACGACGCCCTCGTGCTCGCACGCGAACCAGGCTCCGGTGCGGGCGATGCCGGTTTGAACTTCGTCGGCGACCAGCAGGATGCCGCGGTCGCGACAGAAGTCGGCCACCGAACGCAGGAATCCCTCCGCGGGCACGATGAATCCTCCTTCGCCCTGGATGGGTTCGACAACGACACAGGCGACGGCATCGGCGCCGAGTTGGAAATCGACGAGTTGAGCGAACTGGCTGAAGGCTTCGGCTGCGCAATTGTCGGGTCCCGACGGCCAGCGGAACGGGTATGCCATCGGAGCGCGGTACACCTCGGGGGCGAATGGGCCGAATCCGTGCTTGTACGGCTGGTTCTTGGCGGTCATCGACATGGTGAGCAGGGAGCGCCCGTGGAAAGCGTGGTCGAACACCACCACTGCCGGACGACCGGTCGCGGCGCGGGCGTATTTGACCGCGTTTTCGACCGCTTCGGCTCCGGTGTTGAACAGCGCGGTGCGCTTTTCGTGTGTGCCCGGGCTCAGCCGGTTCAACGTTTCGGCGACCTCGAGGTACGGCTCGTACGGCGTGGCGAGGAAGCAGGTGTGGGTGTAGCGCGCCAATTGGTCGGCGGCGCGGGCGACCACGGCAGGGGCTGCATTGCCGACGGTAGTGACGGCGATGCCGCTTCCGAGGTCGATGAATGAGTTCCCGTCGACGTCGACGATGACGCCGCCGCCGGCCGCGGCCGCGTAGACCTCCGCGCCACTGACCAGACCCATTGGGAGTGCGGCCTTGCGTCTGGCGGCCAGCGCGAGCGATCGGGGCCCGGGAATCTGGGTGACGATACGGCGGCGCTGCAGAAGTTCGAGCCCACCTGTCATCGTGTCTGTCATGACACAAGCCTAAGGCGGACAACCCACTCAACCGCTAGCCGAAATGGACAGCGCTATCGCTCAAGTTGTCCAACTCGGCCATGTAGGGCTGGCCTCGGCGGCGCTACTTCATCGTGAAGTTGGGCGCGCGCTTCTCCTTGAAAGCCAGGGGGCCTTCTTTGGCGTCGTCGGACAGGAACACGCCGATGCCCGTCTTCGTGTCGATCTTGAAGGCGTCGTTCTCGTGCATGCCTTCGGTCTCGTGGATGGTCTTCAGGATCGCCTGGACGGCGAGCGGGCCGTTGTTGTTGATCACCTCGGCGATCTCCAGCGCCTTCTCCAGCGCCGTGCCGTCGGGCACCACGTAGCCGATCAGGCCGTACTCCTTGGCCTCGGCCGCGGTGATGTGGCGTCCGGTGAGGAGCAGATCGCAGGCGACGGTGTAGGGGATCTGGCGGACCAACCGCACCGCGGAGCCGCCCATCGGGTACAGGCTCCACTTGGCCTCGGAGATGCCGAACTTTGCGCTCTCGCCCGCGATGCGGATGTCGGTGCCCTGCAGGATCTCGGTGCCGCCTGCGATCGCGGGTCCTTCCACAGCCGCGATCAGCGGCTTGGTCAGCCTGCGCCCCTTCAGCAGCGCGTCGATGCGAGACGGGTCGTAGCTGCCGTCTTTGAACGAGTCGCCGGGCGGCTTGGCGGTCGCCGCCTTGAGGTCCATGCCCGCGCAGAAGTAGCCGCCCGCCCCGGTCAGGATGCAGGTCCTGATCTCGGGATCGTCGTCGACGCGGTCCCAGGCCTCGACCATGATCGAGAGCATCTCGGTGGAAAGGGCGTTGCGCGCCTCTGGGCGGTTGAGCGTCAAGATCAGGGTGTGTCCGCGCTGCTCAATGAGGGCGTCGGGGCCTTTCTCGGGCTCGCTCACTGATGTCCGCCTTCCTGCATCGATGCCACAGACTTGTCACGAAATGTAACACGTTCTAGTTTGGTGTTCGTGGCCCTGAACATCGCAGACCTCGCCGAGCACGCCATCGACGCCGTGCCAGACCGCGTCGCCCTGATCTGCGGCGACGACCAGTTGACCTACGCGCAGTTGGAGGAGAAGGCCAACCGCCTCGCGCACTACCTGATCGACCAGGGTGTGAAGAAGGACGACAAGGTCGGCCTGTACTGCCGCAACCGCATCGAGATCGTCATCGCGATGCTCGGCATCGTCAAGGCAGGCGCGATCCTGGTCAACGTCAACTTCCGCTACGTCGAGGGCGAACTGAAGTACCTGTTCGAGAACTCCGACATGGTCGCGCTCGTTCATGAGCGCAGGTACGCCGACCGGGTCGCCAACGTGCTGCCCGAGACGCCGAACGTCAAGACCGTCCTGGTCATCGAAGACGGCAGCGACGACGACTATCAACGCTACGGCGGTGTCGAGTTCTATGCGGCGCTCGAGGAAGGCTCACCCGAACGCGATTTCGGCGAGCGCAGCGCCGACGACATTTACCTGCTCTACACCGGCGGCACCACCGGCTTCCCCAAGGGCGTTATGTGGCGTCACGAGGACATCTACCGGGTGCTGTTCGGCGGAACCGACTTCGCCACAGGCGAATTCGTCTCCGATGAGCACGACCTCGCCAAGGCGGCCGCCGAGAACGCGCCGATGATCCGCTACCCGATACCGCCGATGATCCACGGCGCCACCCAGTCGGCCACCTGGATGTCGGTCTTCTCCGGCCAAACCACCGTCCTTGCACCGGAATTCGACGCCGACGACGTGTGGCGAACGATCGAGAAGCACAACGTCAACCTGTTGTTCTTCACCGGAGATGCGATGGCCCGTCCGTTGCTCGACGCGTTGACCAAACTGCACGGCGCCGGCCACCAACCCGACCTTTCGAGCTTGTTCCTGTTGGCGAGCACCGCCGCGTTGTTCTCCACGAGCATCAAGGAGAAGTTCCTCGAACTGTTGCCCGACAGGATCATCACCGATTCCATCGGGTCCTCCGAAACCGGCTTCGGGGGCACAAGCATCGTGGCCAAAGGCCAGTCGCATACCGGCGGTCCGCGCGTCACGATCGACCACCGCACAGTTGTTCTCGACGAAGATGGCAACGAGGTCAAGCCCGGCTCCGGCGTACGCGGGCTGATCGCGAAGAAGGGCAACATCCCGGTCGGCTACTACAAGGACGAGAAGAAGACCGCCGAGACCTTCAAGACGTTCAACGGTGTCCGATATGCGATCCCGGGCGACTACGCCGAGGTCGACGCGGACGGCAGCGTCACGATGCTCGGCCGTGGGTCGCAGTCGATCAACAGCGGTGGCGAGAAGATCTACCCCGAGGAAGTCGAGGCCGCGCTCAAGGGCCACCCCGACGTCTTCGACGCGTTGGTGGTCGGCGTGCCAGACGAGCGCTACGGCAACTGCGTCGCCGCGGTGGTCCACCGCCGCCCTGGCACCAACCCGACGCTAGCCGAGCTCGACACGTTCGTACGTCAGGAGATCGCGGGTTACAAAGTGCCGCGCAAGGTTTGGTGGGTCGACGAGATCCACCGCACCCCGGCCGGTAAGCCCGACTACCGCTGGGCCAAGGACACCACCGAGGAGCGTCCGGCCGACGACGCGCACGCCAAACACGCCGGGGCGCCATCCTGATGCACACCGAGCTGTGTGACCGCTTCGGCATCACCTATCCGATCTTCGTCTTCACCCCGTCGGAGAAGGTGGCGGCGGCGGTCAGCAAGGCCGGTGGGCTCGGCGTGCTCGGCTGCGTCCGGTTCAACGATCCCGACGACCTCGAGCGCGTACTGAACTGGATGGACGAGAACACCGCAGGCAGCCCCTACGGCGTCGACATCGTCATGCCGGCCAAGATTCCGACCGAGGGCACGTCCGCCGATATCAACAAGCTGATTCCGCAGGCCCATCGCGACTTCGTCGACAAGACGCTCGCCGACCTCGGGGTGCCGCCGCTGCCCGACGACGAAGAGCGTTCGGCGGGCGTGCTCGGCTGGCTGCACTCGGTGGCCCGGTCACACGTCGAAGTGGCGCTGCGGCATCCGATCAAGCTGATCGCCAACGCACTCGGCTCCCCGCCCAAGGATGTCATCGACCAGGTTCACCAGGCCGGAGTCCCGGTCGCCGCGCTGGCGGGCAGCGCCAAACACGCGCAGCGCCATGTCGAGAACGGCGTCGACATCGTCGTCGCGCAGGGCCACGAGGCCGGCGGCCACACCGGTGAGATCGGCTCGATGGTGCTGTGGCCGGAAATCGTTGACGCCCTTGATGGTCGGGCGCCCGTGCTCGCCGCGGGTGGCATCGGTACTGGTCGACAGGTCGCGGCCGCGCTCGCGCTCGGCGCGCAGGGTGTGTGGATGGGATCGGCGTTCTTGACGTCGGCCGAGTACGACCTCGGCCATCGCACCGCGGCGGGCACATCGGTGATCCAGCAGGCGCTGCTGGGCGCGACGTCGAGTGACACCGTCCGGCGCCGCATCTACACCGGCAAGCCCGCGCGACTGCTGAAGAGCCGGTGGACGGATGCCTGGGACGCCGCGGATGCGCCTGAGCCGCTGCCGATGCCGCTGCAGAACATCCTCGTCAGCGAGGCCCATCAGCGGATGAGCGAATCGTCGGACCCGACGGCGGTCGCCATGCCGGTCGGACAGATCGTCGGCAGGATGAACGAGATCCGGCCGGTCGCCGACATCATCGGCGAGTTGGTCCAAGGGTTCGAGGACGCGACCAGACGCCTCGACGACATCCGGGAGAACTAGCGCGTCTACAGTCGGGTCACATGACCGTCGACGTCTGGATGCAGCACCCCACCGTTCGGTTTCTGAATCACGACATGCTGGCGTCGCTGCGGCGCTGGACCGGCGGCGCGATGCCGGAGAAGGACTCCGACGTCCCGATCGAGGCGACCGTGGCTTCGATGGACGCGGCGGGCGTGGACTTCGGACTGCTGTCGGCGTGGCGCGGCCCCAACGGCCTCGACCTGGTCTCCAACGACGAGGTCGCCGCGTGGGTTGCCAAGCATCCCAACAGATTTGCCGGACTGGCGACCGTTGATCTCGACGCGCCCATGGCGGCGGTCCGCGAGCTGCGCCGACGGGTCCGCGACGACGGCTTCGTCGGCCTGCGGGTGGTGCCGTGGCTGTGGGGCCTGCCGCCGACCGACCGCCGCTACTACCCGCTGTTCGCCGAATGCGTGGAGTTGGGCGTGCCATTCTGCACGCAGGTCGGTCACACCGGGCCGATGCGGCGGTCCGAAACCGGCAGGCCCATCCCGTACATCGACGAGGTGGCACTGGACTTCCCCGAGCTCGTCATCGTCTGCGGCCACGTCGGATATCCGTGGACCGAGGAGATGGTGGCGGTCGCACGCAAGCATCCAAACGTCTACATCGACACCTCCGCCTACACGACCAAGCGACTACCCGACGAGCTGGTCCGGTTCATGCGCACCGGAACCGGACAGCGAAAGGTCCTGTTCGGCACCAACTATCCGATGATCGGACACCAGCACGCCCTCGACGGTCTCGACGAACTCGGACTTACCGACGACGCACTGCGCGACTACCTGCACGGCAACGCCGAGCGCGTCTTCACCTTGACCCGGTAACGCCAAACGCCGCCAAAGCGCATGGTGCACTTTGGCGGCGCGGCGGTGACGTCAGAACGAGATGGTCGTCTGGTTGTCGATCACATCTGTTGCGGCGCTGATGATGTCGGACTGGTCTTCCAGCCCGTCGGCGTTCAGTTGCAGGACATACAGTCCGTCGGGGCCCGGGATGACCACCGTCTTCTGTGCGGTGATCTTGGTCAGGCCATCGCTCTGCCAGGTGCCGCCGAGCTGGTAGGCGGGGTAGTCACCGAGCGTGCTGGTGACCCCCTCGTTCCATGCCTCGAACCCGGGCAGGTTGTTCATTTCGCCGGGAGCCAGGTCGATGATCTTCTGTGGGTCCACGTTGCCGGTCAGCTTCGAAAGCAACGCCACGATGCTCGGGGAGTACTCCGCGCCCTCCGGGCCCGTGTAGGTGATGGCGCCGTACGCCCACTCCGGGGTGTCCTCGCCCGCGGGCTCCCAGCCTTCGGGGATCGGGAGATCGATGGTGGGTGAGCCGGGGTCACCGCGGTTCACCTGGGTCTCCTGGATGTTGTTCTCTTGGATGTAGCTCATGATTGTCGGATTCGGACCGGCGGCATCCTCGTCGCGCGGCGCCACCTTCTGTTTCGAGGGCGCGGCCTTGGTGCTGGAGGTCTCCTTGCTGGTGGTGGTCTTCGACGACGACGTGCTCTCGGTCTTGGTGTCAGAGCCGCAGCCGGATAGAACCAGGCCCAAGGCGGCGGCGACGGCAGCGATGCCGACGATGGCTCTTGACTTCATCGTGTTAACTCCTGTCGGTCGGATGATGAACATTGAGACCGACGGCAAACACTGTTCGGCACCGGTTCAGTAGGGGACTGTAGCCGAAAAGTGTCCTTCCGCAGCGTGAGTAGATGTACTCGTTCTCCGGTTGCGGTCGCCACCGCAAGCCGCATTCGCTATTTGGATAAGTTTGCCCACTGCGCCGGTGGTCGTGTCCGATTTGTTCATGACGCGCCCCCGTCTGCGGCCATAGCGTGCAGTTATGGACATTCGAGTGACATCGACCGTCGTCGAGATCGCGACAGGGGACCTGCGGCAAGCGCTCGCCTTCTACCGGCTGCTGGGCTTGGACGTTCCCGAACCGGACGGCCCGCACGTGGAAGCCGAACTCCCTGGCGGCAACACGCTGGCGTTCGACGACGAAGAGATCATCGCGGGCATGCACCCCGGTTGGACTCCGCCGACGCAGCAGGGCCGGGTCGCGCTGGCGTTTCGGGTGAGCGACCCGTCGGAGGTCGACGCGCTGTTCGAGAGGATCACCGCCGCGGGGCATCCCGGCGCGCTGAAGCCGTTCGACGCCCCGTGGGGGCAGCGCTATGCGACCGTCACCGATCCCGACGGGACATCGGTCGACCTCTTCTGCCCGCTGCCCTGACGCAGAGTCGCGAGCGACATACCGGTGAGGTCACGGACTTCGCGGTGCAGGTGGGGCTGGTCGGCGTAGCCGGTCGTGGCCGCGACGTCCGCAGGCGAGGTGCCGTCGTCCAACAGCCGCGCTGCGCGTCGGAACCGCAGGATGCGCCGCAGCGTCGCGGGCCCGTAGCCGTACACGGCGGTGCACTGGCGCTGCAGCGTGCGGCTCGACCAGCCGACGTCGCGTGCCACATCGGTTACGGCGGCGCCGTTTTCGAGGCTGTCGGTGATGTGGTGCAGCTGGCGGAGAGGCCACGGCGCCGTCTCCTTCGCAGGCTCGTCGGCGGCAAGGGCAGTGGCCAGCTCGACCAGCGAGCGGTCCCGCGCGCACTTGACGCCGAGATCCGTCAGCGGAACACGGGTGTTGCGCAGCTCCGCTGCCGGAACGCCGAGCAGCCGGGGCAGGGCTCCTGGCCGAAACCGTAGGCCCACAAACGCTTCTCGACCCCGCTGATTCTCGAACGCGGTGGTGTCCGGGCCGGCGACGACGATGCGGCCCGACATCCTGATGAGGTCCATGCAGCCGTCGGGAAGCACGCGGACCGGTTCCGGCGGTCCGTCGACCACCCACGCGCATTCGACTAGCTCGCGTAGGTGCGGCGGCGGTGCGTAGTCGCGGTAGCCCACCCGATCGACGTTACCGCCGAATGGGCCACACCGTGTCTGCGCAGTCGGTGCCCTGCGCCGCGAGCTGGCGCTTGATGACCTTGAACGACTCGGTGCGCGGCAGCTCGGCGGCGATCCGCACGAACGCGGGCCATTGCTTGGGACTCAGGTCGGGCTGCTCGGCCATGAACTCGCGGAACGCGTCGACGTCGAAGCTTGCTCCGTCGGCGAGCAGCAGCGCCGCCATCACCTGATCCCCGATATCGGGGGCCGGTATCCCGTACACGGCGACTTCGATCACGTCCGGGTGCCGCAGCAGCACCCGCTCTATCGGCGCGGCGCCGAGGTTCTCGCCGTCGACCCGCATCCAGTCGCCGAGCCGCCCCGCGAAATACGCGTAGCCGTTCTCGTCGCGGTACCCGAGGTCGCCGCTGTGGTATACGCCGCCGCGCATCCGCTGCGCGTCGGCGTCGGGATCGTTGTAGTAGCCTTCGAAACGCCCTGGGCCCGCGGTGTTCACGATCTCGCCGGTGACTCCTGGCGGGCATGGTTCGCCGGTCTCCACGTCGACGATCTCGGTGCCCTCGGGCAGCGGACCCAACGCTCCAGGCGGCGTGTCAGGCGTCCGGCCGATCGCGACTCCGCCCTCGGTGGAACCGAATCCGTCCACGACGATGGTGTCGAACCTGCGCGCGAACCGGTCGACGTCACCGGGTGCGCCCTCGTTGCCGTACACCGCCCGCAGCGGGTTGTCGGCGTCGTCGGCGCGTTCGGGCGTCGCGAGCACATACGACAGCGGCTTGCCGACATAGTTGGCGTAGGTCGCGCCGTAGCGCCGGATGTCGGGAAGGAACTGCGACGCGGAGAACTTGCGCCGCAACACCATCGAGCCCTGGCAGGCCAGCGACACGGCCCAGCCCACCAGCACCGCGTTCGAGTGGAACAGCGGCATCGACACATAGCAGACGTCGTCGCTTCCCAGCCCGAATCGTTCGGTCATCATCACGCCTGCGATCGCCACCTTGCCGTGACTGCAGATGACGGCCTTGGGGTCTCCGCTGGTGCCCGACGTGTAGATCAGCATGAACGTGTCGGCAGGCTCGGCGGCGCGCACGGTCACAGGCGCATCGTGATGTGCCGCGACCTCAGCCGTCCACTCGTGCGAGTCCACGTCGATGTGGTCGATGTCGCCGACCACAGCCGCCGACGCCGAATCGGCGAGAACGACTTGGCAATCCGCGTGTCTGATATCGCGTTCCAGCGCGGCGCCGCGGCGGATGGGGTTGAGCCCGACGGGCACGATCCCCGTCAGGCCCGCCGCGACGAGCAAGGACGAGAAGAACGGGGTGTTCTGCAGCAGCACGCCGACGTGCGGCGGCTTCTGCGGGTCCATCCGCGCGCGCAGCGCCGCAGCCACCGCGGCACCCTGCTGGATGTGGTCGCGCCACGACGTGAACGACTCCTCGAAGTACACACCGCGGTCGTCGACCTCGACCAGCGGCGTGATCAGCGAGGTTACGGTTGGAAGCTGGCTCCCGGTGGCTGGGTTCAAGCCGGTGTGTCAGCCAGTTCCCGGCCGATGCGCAGCAACTGCCCGGTGGCGCCGCCGACCGCGAACTCCGTCTGCTTGGCCGCCAGGAAGTAGCGGTGCACGGGATGGTCGGTGTCGATGCCGACGCCGCCGTGCACGTGCACCGTGGTGTGCGCGACGCGGTGTCCCGCCTCCGCCGCCCAGAACGCCGCCGTGTTCACCTCTACTTCCGCCGGAAGGTCCTCCGACAGCCGCCACGCGGCCTGCGTCAGGGTCAGACGAAGGCCCTTGATGTCGATGTAACCGTCGGCCAGCCGAGACGACACCGCCTGAAAGCTGCCGATCGGCCGGTCGAACTGCTCACGTTCGCGCGCGTACTCAGCGGTCAGCTCCAGCGCCCGCTCGAGCACGCCGAGCTGAAATGCGCTGCGGCCCAACGTGGCATGCGTGGTGAGCCACGAGACAACATCGGCTCCGCCGACCATCCGGTCCGCCCCGAGCTCTACGCCCCGAAGCTCGACGTGCCCGATACTGCCGTGGCCGGTGGTTTTCAGCGAGGTGACCGAAACACCCGCGTCGTCCTTGGCCACCACGAAAAGTTTGGTGCCCGAATCGGTTTCGGCAGGCACCAGAAATGCGTCGGCGACCGGTCCGTAGAACACCTGGGTCCGTGTCCCGGTCAGCCGATAGCCGTCGCCGTTCGTGGTGGCCTGAACCGGACCCTCGCCCATGTCACCGTCGAGCGCGACGGTGACGATCTTGTCGCCGTCGACCGCAGGCACCGCCCATGCCTGCTGCAGCTCCTGCGGGCCGAACTTGGCGAGTGCACCCGCAGCCAACACCGCCGACTCGAGGTAGGGCACCGCGGCCATCTGCCTGCCGAGTGCGACCAGCACCGCGACCTGCTCGAGCACGCCGAAACCACCGCCGCCCAACGATTCCGGCGCCGTGGTGGACAGGATGTCGGCGTCGGAGAGCTTGGTCCAAAGGTCACTGTCGAAGCGCTCGTCCAGCCCGTCGAGCTGGCGCTGGCGTTCCGGTGTGCACACCGACTCGGTGATGGTGCGCACAAGGCCGCCGAGGTCGTCGGCGGCTTCAGTCGTCGTGAAATCCATGTGTGAGGCGTCCTTACCGGTTCACTCGGGGCAGGCCGAGCGCGACCATGCCGATGATGTCGCGCTGAATCTCGTTGGTGCCGCCGCCGAAGGTGAGGATCAGGCACGATCGGTGCATCCGCTCGACGCGGCCGCGCAACAGGGCGCCGGGGGAGTCGGTCCGTACCGTTGCCGCGGTGCCGAGCACCTCCATCAGAAGCCGGTAGGCCTCGGTCGCCAACTCGGTGCCGTATACCTTCGCCGCCGACGCGTCCGCGGGCGACGGCGCGGCGTCCTCGGTGGAGGCCAGTTCCCAGTTGATCAGCTTGAGCACCTCGGCCTTGGCGTGCACACGGGCGAGGTTGAGCTGCACCCACTCCGAATCGATCAGCCGGTTGCCGTGCACATCCTTGGTGTTTTGCGCCCATTCACGAACACCGTTGAGGGCGGCGAAGATCGGCTGCGCCGAGACGAGTGCGACACGTTCGTGGTTGAGCTGGTTCGTCACCAGCTTCCAGCCCGCGTTCTCCTCGCCGACCAGGTTGGTGGCGGGCACGCGGACGTCCTGGTAGTAGGTAGCGCTGGTGTCGACCCCGGACATGGTGTGCACCGGCGTCCAGGAGAACCCCTCGGCGGCGGTCGGCACGATGAGCATCGAGATGCCTCTGTGCTTCTTGGCCTCCGGGTTGGTGCGCGCAGCCAGCCAGACGTAGTCGGCGTAGGCGATCAGGCTCGTCCACATCTTCTGGCCGTTGATCACGTAGTCGTCGCCGTCGCGAACCGCGGTGGTGCGCAGTGCGGCCAGGTCGGTGCCCGCATCGGGCTCCGAGTAACCGATCGAGAAGTGCAGCTCTCCCGCGGCGATCTTGGGCAGGAAGAACTTCTTCTGCTCGTCGGTGCCGAACGACATGATCGTCGGCGCCACGCTGTTGATGGTCAGGAACGGAACCGGCACGTTCGCAATCGAGGCCTCGTCGTTGAAGATCAGGCCGTCCATGTGCGAGCGCTCTTGACCGCCGAACTCCTTGGGCCACGACAGCGTCAGCCAGCCGTCCTTGCCCATCTGCGCGACGGTCTCGCGGTACACGTTGCCGCGTCCCATTTCGCCGTCGTTGGACGCGAGCGCCTCGGCACGCTCGGGGGTCATGAGCTTGGTGAAGTAGGCGCGCAATTCGCGGCGCAACTCCTCTTGCTCGGGGGTGTAGCCGATCCGCATCGCCTCGTCCTTAACGTCGCAAACAACCAGGAAGCAGACCCAGTCTGCCACCCCGGTTGTAACACGTTCTAGTCTGGGGGTCCAGCGACGGTTCCCGCCGATAGCCTTTCGACCTCGTCGTATTGTTGGTTCGATCCCGGGAACAGCCCGTCCCGTTAGACGCTAGGAGGTTGTCGTGCGAGTTGAAGTCGACCGTGATCGGTGTGAAGGTAACGCCGTCTGCGTGGGAATCGCGCCAGACCTATTCGATCTCGACGACGAGGATTACGCGGTGGTGAAGCAGGATCCGGTGGCCGCCGACCAGGAGGACCTGGCCGAGCAGGCGATCGCCGAATGCCCGCGCGCCGCGTTGCTTCGCAAGGACTAGAGGTATTCATAAGTGAGCGCACAAACAGACGACCTGACCGATCTGTCCGGCCGAGTCGCGGTCGTCACCGGCGCGGCCGCGGGCCTCGGCCGGGCCGAGGCGATCGGCCTCGCCCGCTCGGGTGCCACGATCGTGGTCAACGACATGGCCGCGGCACTTGACTCCTCAGACGTCTTCGACGAGATCGCCGCGGCGGGCTCGAAGGGCGTCGCGGTCGAGGGTGACATCAGCCAGCGCTCCACCGCCGACGAACTCGTCGCCACCGCCGAAGGTCTCGGCGGGCTCCACATCGTCGTCAACAACGCGGGCATCACCCGGGACAAGATGCTGTTCAACATGTCCGACGAGGACTGGGACGCCGTCATCGCCGTGCACCTGCGCGGTCACTTCCTGATGACCCGCAACGCGGCGACCTACTGGCGGGCCAAGGCCAAGGAGGGCGACGGCTCGGTGTACGGCCGAATCATCAACACGTCGTCGGAGGCGGGCCTCACCGGCCCCGTCGGACAGGCCAACTACGGCGCGGCGAAGGCAGGCATCATCCAACTCACGCTGACGGCCGCGAGGGCGCTCGAGCGCTACGGTGTGCGGGCGAATGCGATCGCCCCGCGTGCGCGAACCGCAATGACCGCAGACGTGTTCGGTGATGCACCGGAACTCCCTGCCGGCGAGATCGACAGCCTTTCGCCCGAGCACGTCGTCTCGCTGGTTCGGTTCCTCGCATCACCCGCGTCCGACCGCGTCAGCGGCCAGGTGTTCATCGTGTACGGGCCGACGGTGACGCTGGTGGCGGCACCGACCGTCGAACAGCAATTCACCGCGGACAACTCCGCGTGGGTGCCCGAGAAGCTGAGCTCGACGCTGCGCGAGTTCTTTGCTGGCCGGGAACTCGAGAGGGGATTCTCCGCCATGAACCTGATGGGAAATCCCTAAGAGGGCCTTTGACACGCGCAACCAGCTCTTCGTCGACACCGCATCGCAGTTCGTGGTGAACATGTTCAGCTACACCCAGCAGACGATCGACGAGGACGTCGACCGGTTCGTCAACAACACCAGCGGCCCGCTGCGCGACATGATGAGCCAGGGCCAGAACACCGAGAACCTCAAGCTGCTGTTCCGCGACACCAACGCCAGCGCCGAGGCCGTCGTCAACGGCGCCGCGCTGGAGGGGGAGGTCGACACGATCGCCGACCGGGCCGACGTCCTGGTGGCGGTGCGGGTCACGCTCACCGACCTGGACGGGAACAACGCGCCGTCAAAGCCTTACCGCCTTCGGGTCACCGTGGCCGAGGACGACAACGGTCACATGTCCTTCTACCGAGTTACCGCCAAGAGTTCAGGGACCGCGCGAACAAGGACATCATCCCGCAGGCACGGGAGCGTCAGCTGGTCAGCCAGGCCAATACCGTCGGCGTGGGAGTGCTGGCTGCGCAACGGAATTCAGGGTCGGTCATGGTGTATCTGAACCGCACGGTGACCGACAAGTCCAAGCAGCCGGTGTATGACGGCAGCCGACTGAAGGTGGACTACGTCAAGGTCGACGGCCAGTGGCTGATCAACTACATCACACCGATCTGACGTCGTCACCCGTCCGCGTCGAGGCCAGAGCGTCGAGGAACGACCGCGCCCAGCGATCGACGTCGTGCGCGAGCACCTGTCTGCGCAGGGCACGCATCCGGCGCCTGCCCTCTTCCGGCGTCTGATTCAGCGCTTCGTCGATGGCGTTCTTGACACCCTCGAGGTGGTGCGGGTTCGTCAGATACGCCTGACGGAGTTCCGCTGCGGCCCCGGTGAATTCGCTGAGCACGAGGGCACCGCCGAGATCGCTTCGGCAGGCGACGTACTCCTTGGCCACCAGGTTCATCCCGTCGCGTAACGGGGTCACCAGCATGACGTCGGCCGCCACGAAGAAGGCGATCAGTTCGTCGCGAGGGACCGGCCGGTGGATGTAGTGCACGATCGAATGGCCGACCTCGCCGAATTCGCCGTTGATGTGGCCGACCTGGCGCTCGATGTCCTCGCGCATCTCCTTGTAGCTTTCGACGCGCTCGCGGCTCGGCGTGGCCAGCTGCACCAGCACGGTGTCGTCGAGTTTGACCCGGCCCTCGCTCAGCAGCTCCGAAAAGGCTCTCAACCGGACGTCGATGCCCTTGGTGTAGTCGAGCCGGTCGACGCCGAGCAGAATCTTGCGCGGGTTGCCGATCTCGGCGCGGATCTCCCTGGCACGCTGGCGGATGCTCCGCTCGCGGGCCTTGGTGTCGAGTGCCCCCGAGTCGATGGAGATGGGAAACGCGCCCACCTTGACCGTGCGGAAGCCGACCTGAACCTCACCGAAGCGGGAACGGACACCGACCGACGCGCGAGATGTGTTGGCGCCCACCAGACGCCGGGCCAAAATCAGGAAGTTCTGCGCGCCGCCAGGCAGATGGAAACCGACGAGGTCGGCACCGAGTAATCCTTCGATGATCTCGGTCCGCCACGGCATCTGCATGAACAGCTCCACCGGCGGAAACGGAATGTGCAAGAAGAACCCGATGGTGAGGTCGGGCCGCAGCATCCGCAGCATCTTCGGCACCAGCTGCAGCTGATAGTCCTGGATCCACACCGTCGCACCCTGGGCGGCCGCCCGCGAGGTGGCCTCGGCGAAACGCCGGTTCACCTCGACGTAGCGGTCCCACCACTCGCGGTGGTAGATCGGCTTGACGATGACGTCGTGGTAGAGCGGCCACAACGCGGCGTTCGAGAACCCCTCGTAGTACATCGCCACGTCGTCGGCCGACAACCGCACCGGGTACAGCCGCAGATCGTCCTCGACGATCGGTTCCTCGTCACTGTCCGGAACGCCCGGCCAACCGATCCATGCGCCCTTGCGGCGGCGCAGCAACGGCTCCAGGGCGGTCACCAGCCCACCTGGACTGCGCTTCCACTGCGTTGTGCCGTCGGGCAGCCGTTCCATGTCGATCGGCAGCCGATTGGCAACGACGACGAAGTCAGAGTTGCCGGAGCCGGCTTCCTGGCCGCCTCCCGAACTCACCTACGCCTCTTGTTTCGCCGGTCCAATGCCGAGCATCGACAGGAAGACCCGGCACTCGTCGGCGTCGGTCGCATAGGCGGCGACAACGCGCCGGGCTTGTCTGGCGGTGCTGTCGGCTAGCGGTTCGACGTCGCCGAGCTCGGCGGGATCAGATTTTGTAGCCATCACACCACCATATAGGTGACCCGGGACTTTGCAGGCGTCCCGCCCGGTATCAGCCGATGGTGCCGGTGGAGCCGGTGACAGTCGGGCTGCTGCCGATCGTCGACTCCGGTGTCACCACGGGTGCCTGCTGCTCCTCTGCCAGGCCGATGCACTGGCCGGAGTTGTGGCCGGTGCAGGGGATCGCGCCGCCGCCGCCGGGCAGGTTCACCGCCGGAAGGTCAGGGTTGCCGCCGATCACCGAGTAAGGCTGCCCTGCATTCGGCACCAGATGTGGGACGCAGACGGAGGTGTAGAGGTCCGGCTCCTCGCCGCCGGGGCATTGGGCGAGCGGGGTGGCCGCCGGTGTGGGCATCGCGACGAAGGCGATCGCAGGCGCTGCCGCTACTGCGACGGCGAATCCTCCGGCAATGATCAGTCGTCGTGCTGGGAACTTCATGGTCGCCATCGTCACGCTTTCTGTAGATCTCCTGACAGTTCTCGTCGGGCGATTGTATGGAAACTGGAGGACATCTGCATGCATTCGCAAAGTTTCCTGTCAATATCACTCATCGATTTGCGCAGGCCAAGCCGACAAACTAAGGCGCTCAAAGCAGAGGGCCGGACACGATTAACGTGTCCGGCCCCTGTCGTTGTCGGGCTGGGAGCGTTGTGGGCGCCTCAGCCGATCAAGTCGCCACCGCGGCTACGGGCTCGAGCTGACCTCCGAGTGTGGTACCACGACCGGGGGCTGCTGCTCTTCGCCCAGCCCTATGCACTGGCCGGAGTTGCCTCCGGTGCAGGGGATGCCGTTGATCTCCGGAAGGCCGCCGACAGGGGAAGTGCTGCCGAATTCCGGCGAATTCGGCACGATATCGGGCACACAGATATTGGTGAACTGGTCTTCGGTTTCACCGCCGGCGCAGGCCGTGATGGACGGCGCCGAGCCGCCGGTCGTCGGAACGGCGAACATGGCGACCGCTGGCGCAGCAGCGATCGCGACAGCGAATCCCCCCGCAAGGATCAGTCGTCGAGTTGGAAGGTGGAAGGTCGCCATCGTCACGCTTTCTGTAGGTTTGCTGGCCGTGTCGTTTGGGAAGCGGTTCGATGCTGTCAGCGACCTGACCGCCGTCGTCCGATACCCTGCCTATGCCTCGTCCGAAGTTGTAGCAGGAGTTGGCATCTGCTAGTGCAAGCGTACCCTCGGCTAATGAAAAGCACTGGCTGATGATCGGGAAATCTGGTTCGCTCGTGCCAATACTGTGAGGTCTCTGTCAGATTGCTGTGGCGGGGCTGGACGGATGCCCGCAGCGGCAGGTGTTCGGGTCCGAGATCCCGCCGGGGGAGCGTCACGGCCGGAGAAGTAGTGTGCATTACATCTGAAGCATCGAACGTAACGAGGTGTGCACCGTGGCCAGTCCGGACCTGACCAACGCCGAATCGGTTCCGCAGGAGCCGGCCCAGCAGGTGACCTACGAGACCCTGGACGAGGGGCGCATCGCCCGCATCTGGCTCAACCGGCCCGGCGCGCAGAATGCGCAGTCGCGCACGCTGCTCGTGCAATTGGACGAGGCGTTCGCCAGGGCCGAGGCCGACGACACCGTGCGGGTGGTGATCCTGGCCGGACGCGGGAAGAACTTCTCCGCGGGCCACGACCTGGGTTCGGAGGAGGCGCTTCTCGAGCGCAAACCGGGACCCGCGCAGCACCCGACGTTTCGCTCGCACGGCTCGACGATGAGCAGCATCGCCGAGCGGACGTATCTGCAGGAGTGGCACTTCTTCTTCGAAAACACCCGCAGGTGGCGGGATCTGCGCAAGATCACCATTGCCCAAGTTCAGGGCAACGCGATCTCGGCAGGCCTGATGCTGATCTGGGCGTGCGATCTGATCGTCGCAGCCGACGATGCGAAGTTCAGTGACGTCGTCGCGGTGCGCATGGGTATGCCAGGTGTCGAGTATTACGCGCACCCATGGGAATTCGGTGCGCGAAAGGCCAAAGAGCTTCTGCTGACCGGAGATTCGATCGACGCCGACGAGGCATACCGTCTTGGCATGGTGTCGAAGGTCTTTCCCCGCGCCGAGCTGGAGGACAAGACGTTGGAGTTCGCGCGGCGCATCGCCGAGCGGCCGACGATGGCGGCCCTGCTGGTCAAGGACTCGGTCAACGCCGCCGCCGACGCCATGGGCTTCACCGAAGCGCTGCGACACGCGTTCCACATTCACGAGCTCGGTCACGCGCACTGGGCGGCGGCCAACGAGAACAGGTATCCCGTCGGCCTGCCGCCCGACGTTCCGGACTGGCGCACGCTGGGCGCGCCGACGCCGTCGCGCCGTGACACCCCTTGACGTGCGTGGTTGGCTAACCAGAACCTGTTCCAGTTCGGGTAAGGGGTAAGGGTGCAGCTCTCGTTGGCGGAGAAGACGGTCCTGGTCACGGGCGGTGGTAGCGGAATCGGCAAGGGCGTCGCAGCGGCGGCCGCCGCGGCAGGCGCGAAGGTGATGATCGTCGGCCGCAATGCCGACCGGCTGGCCGCCGCCGCCGAGGAAATCAAGGCCGTGGCCGCCGATGGCGGCGACGTGCTTTACGAGCCCGCCGACGTCACCAACGAAGACGAGGTGTGCCGGGCAGTCGAGGCGGCCACCGCGTGGACCGGCAACCTGCACGGAGTCGTGCACTGCGCAGGCGGCAGCGAGACCATCGGCCCGGTCACCCAGATCGACTCCGAGGCGTGGCGGCGCACCGTCGACCTCAACATCAACGGGACCATGTATGTGCTCAAGCACTCGGCGCGGGAGATGGTCCGCGGCGGCGGCGGATCGTTCATCGGGATCTCCTCGATCGCGGCCAGCAATACCCACCGGTGGTTCGGCGCGTACGGGGTGTCCAAGGCGGGCATCGACCATCTGATGCAGCTGGCCGCCGACGAACTCGGGCCGTCCTGGGTGCGGGTCAATTGCATTCGACCGGGACTCATTCGCACCGAACTCGTTGCGCCGGTGCTGGATTCGCCGGAGCTGAGCGCCGACTACGCGGCCTGCACGCCGCTGCCAAGGCCGGGCGAGGTCACCGACATCGCAAACGCGGCGATCTTCCTGCTCAGCGAAGCCGCCAGCTACATCACCGGCCAGATCATCAACGTCGACGGTGGCGTGCTGGTGCGGCGCGGCCCGGACTATTCGTCGATGCTCGAGCCCGTCTTCGGCGCCGACGGGTTGCGCGGCGTCGTGTCGACCTAGCGCCCGGTCGGGTCGTCGGCACCGGCCTCCCATGCCGGCAGCGCGCCGATTGCCGACCAGTCGAGGTCGGCGCCGCCGCGGGCGAGCAGGGTCAGGAAGCGATCACGGATCAGGCTTGCCACCGGCATCGGCACCTGCAGCTCCTCGGCGGCGGTCAGCACGAGCCGGATGTCTTTCATGCCGAGCGATGCCGCGAATCCGGCGGGCTCGAATCTCTCGCCCGCGATCAGCGCGCCGTACGTCTTGTAGATGGGGGCGCCGAACAACGTCGAGGTGAGGATGTCGAGGTACTGATGCTTGTCCACCCCGGCCTTGCCGACCAGCGCCATCGCCTCGCCCAACGACTCGATGACCGACGCGATGAGGAAGTTGCCGCTCAGCTTGACCAGGTTGGCGGTCTTCGGCTCCTCGGACACGACGAACGTGCGTTGGCCGACCGCATCGAGCGCCTCCGATATCGCTTGCAGCGCCACGGGGTCGCCCGCGGCCACGACGAACAGCTTCGCCGCCTGCGCCGCCTCCGGCCTGCCGAACACCGGTGCGGCGACGAACTGCTGGCCTGCCTCGGCGTGCGCCGCGGTCATGCGCTCGGACAGCGACACGCTGATCGTCGACGACGACACGTGGGTGGCGCCGCTGGCGAGCGAGGCCACGATGCCCTCGTCGCCGAAGGTCACCCCGGCGACGGCTTCGTCGTTGGCGAGCATCGAGATCACCATGTCGCCGTCGCACGCCTCGGCGATCGACGCCGCGGGCCGCGCGCCGTCGGCGGCGAGTGCGTCGACCTTGGCCCGCGAGCGGTTGTAGGCGGTGACGTCGTGACCCGCCCTGATCAGGTTCGCGGCCATGGCCGCCCCCATGTTGCCCAGCCCGATGAAGCCGATCCTCATGGCCGCGACCTAGACACCAGCTCACGGCCCACAAGGGAGACCACGGCCCCGCCCTGGCTGTAGCCGAGCAGGCCGAACGAGCCCTGATGCTCGCCGATCAGGCGCTTCACCTCGGCGACGCCCATGTCGCGCGACTTCAGGTATGACGGGTTGCCGAGGGCTTCGAGTAGATCCTCCCCGCCCCCGGGAATCGGGCCGAAGCTGGCCGGGTAGTTGACGTACACGACGTCGAATACGTTGCGGTTCAGCAGGTCGGTGACGCCGCGCAGCATGCCGATCTCGGCGCTGGGCGTGATCCCGCCAGGGTTGCCATCCGCCGCGGCCACCGCTTCCCACGTTCCTGGGACGCAAAACAGTTTGTGCTTGGCCATCAGCCGAGTATGCGCCCGCCGAGCCTCTCCCGAAAGTACGTCAAGTCAAATCCACAGCGGCTGAGAAGTTTTCACCGTTTTGCGCTTAGCCGGTTGGGTGAAGTTCTCAACAACCATGCTGCAGGACGGCAACAATACGGGCATCGAAGTCCCCGCCGAGGAGCTGGAGGCGCAGGTCGACACGGCGCTAAGGCGCCAAGGCCGCCGAAACCCGGGCACGTCGCATCGCGGCCACTGTCACCAAGCTGGGATAGATCATCGCCGCGAAATCTGCCATCACGTCGGGCTCGGGGCCTACCCTCGTCGATATGTCTTTGTCTCCCGATGACGCGCACCGAGTGCCGATCGAAAGCGTCCGTTGCGGTGATCCGATCTACGACGCCGATGGCGGATGTCAGCACTACAAGGTCCTCGAGGCCAGGCCGATCCCCGGTGGCGGTGTCGTCATGGAGCTGGAGTGCCTGCACAACAACCAGTGTCAGGTGATCGAGAAGTCTTTCCCGGAGGGTTACCTGGTCGGTAGATCGACCCGCCACTTCCTGTAGTACTCGGCCATATTCAGCGCGCCTGTTGCAGGTAAACGCTCAGGCGGCGGATCTTCTCGTCCGCGTCGAATTCGAAGACGCTCAGCGAGTTCACGACGGTGACTTCTTCGCCCCGGAAGTGGCGCTCCTCGGCCGCGAAGTACACCAGGCCGGGCAGCTCGGAGACGCGCTGCACGGTGGTTTCGAATCTCTCGATGGTGCGGGCCCACTGCGTCAACAGCTCGGTGTACTCCCGCCAGTTCTGGACTTCGCGGCGCGTGCCCACCCGCTCGAACTCACCGACCGCGACGAGGGATTCCAGCGGAGCCCAATCCCCTTTCTCCTTGACCGTCGACACCAGTTGTTTCATGACGTCCTGGTACTCCAGGACCGTTTTCGCCAGCGGTCCGTGGTCATCCATGGCGGTGGCCCTTCCGGCAGGAGGTGTTGGCGTTGAACGAGGCGGCAACCACAATAGCCGTTCGACTAGTCTCACCCTGTGGGAGCATCGCAACCGCCCGCGACCGACGATGGGCTCAGGGTCACGCAGTACAGCGGCCCGCGGACACGCGTGCTGGATGCCGCGTTGGATCTGTTCGCGGACCATGGCGTCAGCGGCACGTCGCTGCAGATGATCGCCGACGCGGTCGGCATCACGAAGGCCGCCGTCTATCACCAGTTCCGGACGAAGGACCACATCGTCATCGCCGTGACGGAACGTGAACTCGGCAGGCTGGTGCCCGCGCTGGAGGAGGCCGAGGCCCACAGCGAGGGTTCGCAGGCGCGCGACGCGCTTCTGGTGGGCGTCATCGGCATGGCGGTGCGCGACCGCAGGCTGGCGCGGACCCTGCAGTTCGATCCGGTGGTGGTGCGGTTGCTTGCCGAACACGAACCCTTCCAGCGGTTCATGTCGCGGTTGTACCGGGTGCTGCTCAACGATGGCGACGAGGACAACCTCATCCAGGTGGCGATGTTGTCCGGCGCGATCAGCAGCGCGGTCATGCATCCGCTTGTCGGTGACATCGACGATGAGACGCTGCGATCGAAGCTCACCGACTTCAGCCGACGCCTGATCGATCTCTCCTAGCGGCAACCCCTACCCAGCGGTGTCCGACGTCGACGGCTTGCTCGCCGCTACCTTCTGCACGACGAAGTCCGCGGCCTGATCCGTCAGACCGTCGGCCGGGTAGAGGTTGTGCGCATTGCTGTCTCCGCCACCCGGCGAACAAATCGGGTCCTCGGGAATGCACATGTCCGTGGTCTTGCCCGCGTACAGGTGCCCGACACTGATCGGCGGAGCGGTGTTGGCGATCATCTGCAGAAACCCGCTCGACGGCTTGCCGAACAGCGCCACCGCGGCGACGTGGTCGGAGACCGAGGGGGGCATCGGGCCGGTGAGGCCGGCGGGCATCGCGAAGCCTGCGGGTACCGAGTCCGCGGTGAGATAACCGGCGACCGCCGCACCCTGGGAGAACCCGCCGAGCACGATCTTGGTGTCCGGGCACGCCGCGGCCACGGCCTGGACCCTGTTGCTTGCGTCGATGACGCCGTCAGCGGCCGTCTGGAAATCCAGCGACGCCGGGTAGTTAACCGGATAGACCTCCAGCGATTTGCCGCCGAGCTTCGAGCGCAGAGAGTCGACGAAAGCCTCTCCGGTTCCACCGACACCTGGCGGCTCGAAGGTGCCGCGTGCGAACACCAACTCCACGTCGGAGCACGGCGCAGCGGCCGCGATTGGTGTGGTGATGAACGGGCTCAGCAGTGCGGAAGCGATGACTCCCGCAGCAGCGAACAACCGACTGGTGATGATCAATTCGGCCCACCGCCTCTTCAGTGCTTCTCTGGCGCCTGGCGGGGCTACGTCGCACACCGCGCAACGGTGCCTACCCAGCACCGCCACATTCAAAACCACTGCGCACCACGGTTTGCGACCCCCCACCAGCATTCCCATCCTCACCCCATACGTGCCGGGCTCGCAACTGGTAAGTCGACTAATTGGCCCCGACCGATATGCGTCGGTCTTTGCGGGCGATGAGTTCGTCGTCGTCGACGAGCGTGAGCATGGGCTTGCCGGGAGCGCAGAGCATCGTGACGAAGCACCGTGACCGCGTTCTGCCAAGCTGTGCTGCGCGGTTGCGATCCTGAGTCGGACATGCGGCTCCTTCGTTCGCTGTTCGCCTATCACATAGAGACAAGATGCGCCTCGGTTGTGTGACATGGCCGAAATTGCCGCGAATCGCCGAGCCGATCGATCCGCCGACAAGGCAGAATGCTCGCAGCAAGTACTCGAGTGCTTGGCGACATGGAAATAGTGCTCTGGCGACATAGAAATGAGGGCCCCACTCATGGCGAACCTTTCGGCGCCGACCCGACGACTGTTGCTTCCCGCCGTTCTCGCGCTGGCGGTCGTCGGCGCTCCGGCAGTGGCTGTGATGGCGATGCCTGCCGCGGTGTCCACACCGCTCGCGGCGTGCACGAGCGGCGAGGAGGAGGACGTCTACACCACGTCCTGCGTCCCCATGCTGGTGCCCAACTCGCCCGACGACAGCGGGTTCACCACGAACGCGGCCAACCCCGATATCCCGGAGATCGACGGCGTCCCGTGCACCGGCCACGACAGCGGGGCATGCATCGGCTTGTCCGAGGAACAGCAGGACATGGGCCCGCAGCCGGTTCCGCGCTCGACCATCAGCTCCAGCCCGTAGCTCCACCGACGGCGACGGCTCGTCCCTGTGTGAGGGGCGGGATGAGCCAACTCACAGGCACGTCGGAGTTTCGGATCGCTGACCCGAGGTATTCCCACCTGGAGGCTCGACTTCCGAGCCGCATCCACGAAGGGAACCATCATGGGCGCCGGAGACAAGGCCAGCAACAAGATCGACGACCTGGGCGGCAAGGCCAAGGAGGCCGCAGGCAAGGTGACTGGTGACAAGAGCACCGAGAACGAGGGCAAGGTCGACCAGGCCAAGTCGAACTTGAAGGATGCCGGCGAGAAGATCAAAGACGCATTCAAGAACTAGTCTCTGTCTTCATGCCTCGGCCCGTCACCCTCACGGTGACGGGCCGAGTCATTGGCGCAGCGGACCCGAGATCAGCTAGTGCGTGAATGCACGCAGCCAGCGGACTCCGGGTCTCCGACCTCCCACGCGACCGGCAACGAGACGGAGCCCCAGCAGGCCTCCTGCTGGAGATCCATCTGATCGTCGTACGTCCCGGAATCGGGAGCCGCGTGGGCAACGGCGACACTCGCGAAGCCGCCGAAACCAGCCAGGCAGATGGCAATTCCACTGGCTGCAACAATTCTCTTCGTCGCTGCGACTGTCGGCCGCGGCGTCGGCGTCTGTGCCGATGATGCGTGGTTCATGGTCTTTCCTTCCGATGGGTGCCGTCGCTGTCGGCGTCACTAATCGGAAGTGTCGGCGCGTTTCCGCCCACCGGATCAAGTAGCCAGGCACTCGTTTCCAGGCGAAATCCGAGTCGGTGACTACTCACACGCCGGCGTCGTACTCACGCCCGAAAGCCATCGGCGCGTGAGCTATTAGGGCTCAACCACGACGCGGAACACGCCCTTGGATTTGTCCTGCGCGATCCGGAAGGCCTCCACGGCGTCCTCGATCGCAAACCGGTGGGTGATCAGAGTGTCCGTGAGTTCCGGGCGGGCGGCCAGCAGGTCGGCCGCCTCGACGAAGTCGGGGCGGGTGTGGTGGCTGCAGTAGCCCAGCGAGGGCCGCAGGGCGACTTCTTTACCGAAGGCGGCGTCCATCGGCCACGCTGTGCCTGGGTCGTACGCACCGAGGTGCACCACCGTACCGCCCACCCTCGCCAGTTCGACGGCGCGCTGCAGGGCGCTCTCGCTGCCGCCGGTTTCGATCACTACGTCGTACCCACCCGACGGCACGACGGCGTTGATGCGCTCTCGAGCCTCGTGCTGATGCGGGTGGCGCGCCTCCATTGCGACCTCCGGCGCACCCATTTTCTGGGCCGACGCGGCCGCAAGAATTCCGATGGCGCCCGCTCCGACGACGGCTACCCGGCTGTGCGGTCCAACCTCACCCCGGTGGCAGCTGTGCCAGGCAACGCTTGCCGGCTCCACCAGCGACGCGTCCGCGACTTCGAGGCCCGGAGGCAGGGGCACGAGCACGTGGCTCGGCGCCAGGAACCACTCGCACATGCCGCCTGGACTGAGCATCCCGGGGGCCGTCGGCCCTGACACGCACATGTTGTAGGCACCCTGCTCGCACTGCTCGCACTGCCCGCAGCCGAAGAAGCCCTCGACGGCGACGGCGGTCCCGTCTGCCAGAACACCTGCGAACTCGTGGCCCGCGATCTGTGTGCTGCCGTACTGCAGGTACTTCAGGTCGGAGGCGCAGATGCCCGCAGCCACGATCCGTACGAGTTCCCCATCGCCGTCGGGCTCGTCGACCTCGACAACCTCGACCGACGGCGGAGCATTACGTACTGCCTTCATCAGATCGCCTCTTCGTCTATCTCGGGATGGCGCTAAGTATCACGCGCCGCCGCCGCGCGAGATTGCAGTAGCGCACTACCGAAATCGTCGCCGCCGCACGCGAGCGACGATTGCGCCCGTGGCCAATCCGTGCGACACGTCGACGCCGAACAGGTTGAGCCCGCCGCAAGTACGCTCACCCAAGCTCCTGCAAGGTATTCGATTCGCGTTCTTTCGACGCAGGGCGATGCGGAGCTGGATCAGGCGGCACGGGCGCATCTTCGAGATCAACGTCCCGTTCTTCGGTCGAACCGTCATCGTGTCCGATCCGGCTCTGGTGCGCTTGATGTGCACCACGGGCGCCGAGCATCTGATCAACATCCAGCCGAATATCGGCAATCTGTTGGGGCCTGGGACGGTATTCGCGCTTGACGACGGGCCGCATCGCGATCGGCGCCGGCTGCTCTCGCCGCCGCTTCACGGTCAGTGCCTGAAGGGCTACGAACAGATGATCGTGGACGAGACACTGCGCGAAGCCGCGAATTGGCCTGAGAACAGTGAATTCCGGATTCTGGAACCAATGAACAGGATCGCGTTGAATGTGATCCTGCGGGCCCTCTTCGGCGTCGAAGAACCCGAGTTCGCAGAACTCCGCGAAATCTTGCCGTCGTTCATGAAACTGGGATCGGTCATGGCATTCGCGCCGCGGCCGCCATTCCGGACCGGACGCCACAGCCCCTGGGGCAAGCTGGATGAATCCCGTCGGGCAATCGACCGGATCATATTTGCATTGATCGACAGGGCCGAGGCCGATCCGACTCTGAGTGAGCGGCGGGACATCCTGGCGCTGCTGCTGCGCAGTCGGTGCGATGACGGAACCGCAATATCGCGGATGGATATCAGCGACGAGCTGTTGACCCTCATCGCTGCCGGCCACGAATCCTCGACAGGGGCGTTGGGCTGGCTGTTTGAGCGGCTGCGACGCCATCCAGACGTGGTAACCGAACTGGTGAGGGAGGTCGACGAGGGTGGCAGCGAATTCCGTCGGGCCACAATTTCGGAGTCGCTGCGCGCCCGCACCGTCCTCGATACCGTTGGCCGCAGGGTCAGGTCGCCGAACTTCGAGCTCGGTGGGTGGCGGATTCCGCAGGGTCGTACGGTGATCGTGCGCCTCGCCGATATCCACGAGAACCCGGAAATCTATCCACACCCCGAACGATTCGACCCGAATCGGTTTCTCGGTACCAAGCCCGCGCCACAGACATGGCTGCCGTTCGGTGTCGGATCACGGCGGTGCGTCGGCGCTGAATTCGTCTCCGCCGAAATGGACATTGTGTTGCGAACGGTGCTGCAGAACTTCCGGATCCAGACCGACGCCGCGGCCGATGAGAAGTCGCATTTCCGGGGAGTCACCCACACCCCGAAACTCGGCGGCCTCATAACAGTGAATCGCCGAAAGTAGGGAACCGTGTCGACCCAGCTGATCAGACCGTCTTCGGCGCAACGGTTCGACATCCGCTGTGATGTCGGCGACGCCATCGTCGCGAACCTGGCAGTCCACGTTGTCTTCTTCTTCGAACGGCGCTTGGACACGAGCGCGCTCACTGGTGCATTCGCACAAGCGCTCACGAAGCTGCCGATCTTCGCGGGGCGAATGGCCGTGGACGGCAGGAGGATGCGAATCCGATGCGAGGGGCAGGGTGTGCCCTTCACGACTGTGTCGTCGGACCGCACGCTTTGTGATGCAATCCGTTCGACGTCGGAGGACAGCGGACTATGGCTCGTCGACCCGGTGAACGGCGCCACGGCACGATGGGGATTGGGCCCGGTGTGCAAGGTGCGTGTCACGCATCTTGCGGACGACGCGACGGCGATCGGCTTCTCCTGGCACCATGCGATCGGCGATATGCAGACATTGATGCACCTCATGAACGCATGGGCCGCCGCCGCCGCCGACAAGCCACTCGCTGAGCCGTTGATCGTCGAAGACCGCGCCGCCTACCTCGACGAGCATCTTCCCGCCGACGGTGCTTCAGAGCCCGGGGTGCGATTCCTCGGCATCGCTGAGTTTGCCCGTAGCGCACTGTATTTGGCGAAGGATGCGCGGAAGCAGCGGACCCTCAGTGTCTACTTCGGAGAGGACGAAATCGCCCGCATGCGCGACGCCTACGGAAACCGGATGCGCCTGTCCGCGAATGACGTTGTGTGCGCACATGTTTCCGAAGCGCTCATGATGGCGGATTCCGCCGTGGACCGTCGCACCCTCGCGATCGCCGTCAATGCACGGAATCGTTGCGGCCTCGACCCGATGCTTGTCGGCAATATCATCACGACGCTGAACCTCGACCTGCGACGCGGAGAGCCTGCACGTTCGATCGCAGAACGCATTCGTCACAACGTCGACCACTTCGCCGACGAACACTGCGACATGCGCGTCAACCAACAGCTCCTGGACGGCGCAGGCGCATGGCGGGCCGCCCGCTGTGTATCCACCGTCTTCGATCCGGCCCGGTGGAACCCGTTTGTGTCGAACCAGAGCGGCTTCGGTGTGTATCGCGTCCGCTTCGAAGACACCTTCCCGTCCTACTACACGCTGTTGATGAAGCTACCCGTTACCGGACTCGGTGCCCTGGTGGACGGGCGCAGATGGTCGTGGACTTGTCTTTCAGATGGCATTGCCGCCCAACGAATTCGAGGCCATGTCGAGCCCGGCGATTCGAGAACACATGCACCGGTTTCGGCATGCGGGCGACGAGATTCCACGATTGCACCGTCGAGCTTCACGGCTAACGCCTCAACTGGTTCGCAGCACCTCGACCGGTCTCCAGCCGCCGCGCATGGATCACCGGATACACCGCGGCGGTCAAGCACGAGTACGAACACGGCTGCCACTCCGGTTCGCAGCGGCAGCGGCAGCACACCCCAGTCGATCTTGGTGCCGTAGAACACCGGTGAGCCGAGTGACCAGAGATACGTCAGGCCAATACCTCCAAGCACAGCGAGACCGGCGACGAGCAGAGCCGAGCAGGCCGGCGTTGGCGACGATGACGGCCTGTTCCTGCCCGGAGGTCACCCCGATCGCACGCAACGCGGCTCGCTCTCGCCTACGTTGCACGAGCCCCAGCAGGAACACGTTCAGCACGCTCAAGCCAGCGGCTGCCATCACCACATACCCCGCGAACGTGAGCGGCTGCAAGAACCGGGTGATCCCGGTGCTGGCCTCCGAGCGCCAGTGCTCGTTGTCGTACACCGACAATCCGGCGTCGAGGTTCACGAAATCGCTGCGGTGAGTGGTCGCGTCGGCGGAGGACGGATAGGCCACCGCGACCTGGTCGCGCGCGGCGGCCCAATCCGAGCGCGCCAATCGTTCCGAGACCAGCGCGATGTCGCCCACTGCGGCGTCATTGACCATCTGTGGACGAAAGATTCCAGCCACCCGGTACTGCTTCGGACCGTTGACAGTAGGCAGCTCGACGGTGTCGCCGGCGGCAACGCCGAGCCGACTGGCGGCGATCTCGGTCAGGCCGACCTCGCCGTCGCGCAAACCCTGCCAGAACCTGTCACGGACGTCGGTCGGCTCATAGAGGGCTTGGCTGTACCAATCGCCCGGTGTGACCCCGACGACCTCTCGCGACAACGTCCCCGACGAGATCGTCGACTGCCAATGCGACGACACGCTCCGCCCGCCGGCGGCGTCGGTGATCGACTCGAACGTGGAGTCGGAAAGCCGGCCGTCGCGCTGATCGAGCACTGATTGCGCGCTGATCAACAAGGCGGAGGGCAGTCGGTCGGCCTTCTGCTCAGCGACCTGCTCGGTGCCGAGCAGTTGCATGCTGTTCGAGCCGATCGCGAGGCTGGTGCTCTCTGCGAGAAGCGCGGCGGACATAGCGAACAGCAGCGTGTAGCGCTGAATATCGGCACCCAGCAGCCTCCCGACGGCGGGCCGCACTCTCGTCAGCAAGCCGCTCGACAACACGGCGGCACGCGGGGCGATCCATGCCGTCACCAACACCACGCCGCACAGCCCCACCGTCAAGCCGTTGATGCCCATGCTCAGCGGCAGCGACCCGTGCTCGAAGACCTTCAACAGAACGACGGCAGCGCCAGCAACCCGACCCCCACGATCAGCGGCCACATCGGTATCGTCCTGGCGCGCTGCACTCCGCCGACGCTCGCCATCGACGCCAGCGGGCCGTCGCGGACCAGCCTGGCCGCAGGCCCGAACATCGCGAGGATTCCGCAGACGATGCCCGCGGCAGCCCCCATCACGATCAAGTCGGGCGTGAAGTGCGCTGCGATGGTGCCGCCTGACCCGGCCAACATGGATCGTCCGAATCTGTCCACGAGATATTCGCCGAGAAGGAAACCGCTTGGCACGCCGAGCAATCCACCGAGGAGACCGACCACGGCGCCTTCGCCGAGCATCCCGACGAACAGGCCGACCGGTTTGGCGCCGATCGCGCCGATGGTCCCCATCACCGCTCGCCGGTCCTCGACGGCCAGCAGGACGGTGTTCACGGCGACGAGAACGCCGACGATGATGCCTGCCAGCGCGATGAGGTTGAGAGCCTGCGTGCTGTTGGCGAATACGGCAGGCAGGTGGGGCCTGGGCGGCCCAGCCGTTGCGACGCCTGCGATGACGCGATCGACGTCGGCTGTGACGTCGGCGCCCTGTCTCGGAAGGACAAACGCGGCGGTGACGTAACCGGGTGAGGAGAGCAGCGTCGCGGCGACGTCCGTCGATGGTGCTATCAGCACATAGCCGTCGTTGATCCCCTCGACGCGGTCGAACTCGGGGAACGTCCAACCGAGGTGCGCCGAACCTGGTGGCAGGCCGGGGATCCGCAATTCGTCGCCGAGCGCTATGCCATGTCGCTGGGCGATGGTCGCGGGTATCTCGAGCGGCACGCCGGGACCGTCTGCGGGCTTGACGTCGCGGGCGCGCTGTTCGCAGTTGAACGAGCCGACCAGAAGCTCGATCTGGCACGACCCACCGAGCAGAAAGAATCCGTGACTGCCGCCTGCGACGTCCACGGGCGTCAAGCCGGCGACGATCGGGATGATCGCCTGCGCCCCTGTCACCTCCTCGTGCAGTCGGTTGACCGTCTCGATCGGCAATCGACCGCTGACGTTCGGCGTCACCTCCACCACCCCGATGTCGGCGGCATGGGTGAGCGACGGGCCGAATGAGTCGAACGGGCGGGAAAGCTCGGATTTGAGTACTAGGACACCGAGGACCACCGTCACTCCGATCGCGACTCCGATCACGCTGAGCAGTGTCCGGCGCCAGTCGGCGATCAACGCGGCGAGGTGAATGCGTCGAAACGACGTCCATCCGGCGCGCAGCCGACGCATCACAGCTCCACAGCGGGCGCGACGGCGTCGGGTGCGCACGGACGCCCGTCGACGAGGTGCAACTCGCGGGAGCCGTAGCGCGCGGCGACCGCATCGTGCGTCACCATGACGACCGCCGCACCGTCTTCGTCCGACATCGACCGCAGAAGATCCAGGACCTCGGCCGACGAATGGCTGTCCAGGTTTCCGGTCGGCTCGTCGGCGAGAACGATGGACGGCCGGGCCACCAGCGCGCGCGCCACTGCCACCCGCTGCATTTGGCCGCCCGACAGTTCGGCAGGCAGGTGGCCCGCCCGGTCGCCGAGCCCGACCCGTTCGAGTAGCTCCTCGGCGCGCGAATCGGCTGATCGGGCAGGCACACCGTCAAGCACCAGCGGCAACGACACGTTCTGCACCGCGGTCAGCATCGGCACCAAATTGAAGAACTGGAAAACGAAGCCGAGGTTGCGCCGCCGAAACGCCGCACGCGCACCGGCGCTCATCGACCACACGTCCTGGCCGTTCACCGACACGAGGCCGGTGTCCGGTGCGTCCAATCCGCCTGCGACATGCAGCAGGGTCGACTTGCCTGCTCCGGATGGTCCCGTCACCACGACGAATTCGCCCGCGTCCAAAGTGAAGTCGAAGTCGACGAGCACATGCACCTGCTCGTCGCCTCTGCTGTACGTCTTGCTGACGCCCTCGAGCTGCAGTACCGGAGTCACGGTATTGATCGTCATTCGCACAGGTTACGACGGGCGCAGTAGCGCGCTACTGCAATCTCTGCCGTTCTCGGCCCGGCTACTGAGTCCCTGGTTGTGGCGAAATTATTACGGCCATGTTGAGCTGCCCAAAATGTGGGCAAGCTATTCGCTATGGGGGAGCGGAGCAAACAATCGAAGGAGCGGTGTCCGGTCTGCGGTGGGCCAGCCAACGTCGTTGAGGTTTCAATGAAATTCTGGCGAGGCGGAGCCGAACCGCTCGCCATCTACGCGTGTGAGGACACCGCGTGCGAGGCGCATTGCCCCGATGACGTGGCTTTGTGGTTCAGCTGAGAACAGCCGCCGTGGCGTGATCAGAACGATTGCCCGTTTGCGTATCGCTGTCTGCGGTAGTGGCGACCGTTCCCACGGTTCCGACTCTTGTATGTCGACAGCTGGGAGTCACAGTTCGGACAGATCAGCCGCAGGTTCTCCCGTCGGTTGTTCGTCGGGTCCCCGTCGATGTGGTCCAACACAAGCACGAGGGGCACGCCCAACCACATGCCGGCTCCGCCGCAGATCGCGCAGCAGCCGGACTGAGCGTCGGAAAGATACTCCCGGACGTAGTGACCGTGGTAAGTGGCGAGACTCGCCTCGCCCGACTCGAGCCAATGTTTCGTCAGGGCTTTTCGTCGGAACGAACCCTGGCATGCGTTCCCGCAGTAGAGCTTCTGACTTCGCTTGGAAAGTGCGGTTCCGCAACCGCGACACTCTTTCATGAGCCGACGCTACGATCGGCCACCGACAACTTTTCATGGCCAGGCTGGAGCCTCCTATCGGGATTGAACCGATGACATTCGCTTTACAAGAGCGATGCTCTACCACTGAGCTAAGGAGGCCTGCGGGCTCTGAGTTTATCGGGTCAGATGATCGGGTCGTCCTGCGGTCGCAACAGGCGCAGCCAGCGGTAGCCGTAGGGCTCGAGATCCATCTCGATCCGGCCCTTTCCGTCGAGTTCGTGCTCCGAAAGGCCGTCGAGCAGGTCGACGAGCTTGGACCCCGGTGGCGCGTCCGCCAGCTCAATCGGCACACGGCAACTATCTGAGCCGAAGTTGTGCAGCGCGACCATGGCCCAGCCGGACTCCTCCCGGCAGACGTGCGCCAGCACCGCGGGGTTGGCCTGCTTCAGCACCTCGGCGGTCGACCATCCGATCTCGGGCTGCGACCGGTAGGTGTAGATGAGGTTGCGCATGAACCACCAAAAGGACTCATGGTCGTGTCGCTGGTCGGCGGCATTGACCCGCTGCGGTCCGTAGAGGCCGTCGGGCACGGGACGGCAGAGTCGTCGCTTAGCCGCCTTCGAGAAGCCTCCGTTGGGGTCGCCGGTCCACTGCATCGGCGAGCGCACCGCCAACCTGCCTGGGATATCGAGGTTTTCGGCCATCCCGATCTCCTCGCCGTAGAAGAGGACAGGAGTTCCCGGCAGTGAGAACGCCAGCGAGTAGGCCATCTTCATGCGCTGCTCGTCGCCGCCGAGCATGGACGGCAGCCTTCGGCGCAGTCCGCGACCGTAGAGCTGCATGTCCTTGTCGGGACCGAACGCGTCGAAAACCTCTTGGCGCTCATCGTCGCTCAGCTTGTCGAGCGTGAGTTCGTCGTGGTTGCGCACGAAATTGGCCCACTGGCTGGTCACGTCGAGGCGCGGTCGCTGCTTGAGGGCCTTGGCGATCGGGCGGGCATCGCCGCGGGCGAGCGACAGGTAGATGTTCTGCATCCCGATGAAGTCGAACTGCATGTTGAGCCCGTCGCCGTCAGGGCCGCCGAAGAACGCCAGCTGGTCCTTGTACGGAACGTTGACCTCGCCGAGCAGAACGGCGTCTCCGACGCGGCGGGTGACGAAATTGCGGACGTCGCCGAGGTATTGATTCGGGTTGAACATGTCCGGGCTTCCCGGCACCGCGTCCTTCGCGAAGAGGAACGGGACCGCGTCGACCCTGAAGCCGGACACCCCGAGCTCCAGCCAGAACCCGAGCGTGCGCGAGATCTCTTCCTGCACTTTGGGATTCTCGATGTTGAGGTCGGGTTGATGCTTGTAGAAGTGGTGCAGGTACCACTCATTGGTCTTGGGGTCACGTTCCCAGATGCTGGTCTCCTGGTCGGGGAAGACCACGTCCTTGGCGCTCGACTTGGGCTTGGTCGCGCTCCACACGTAGTAATCCCGATACGGGTCGTCCTTGCTGCGTCGGGCGGACTTGAACCACGGATGACGATCCGAGGTGTGGTTCATGACGAAGTCGACGATGACGCGGATGCCACTCGACCGAGCTGTGCGTACGAGTTCGACGAAGTCGCCAAGCGTCCCGAGCTTTGGGTCGACGCCGAAGAAGTCGGTGATGTCGTAGCCGTCGTCCTTGCGTGCAGTCGGATAGAAGGGCATCAGCCATAGGCACGTCACGCCGAGGTCGTAGAGGTACTCGATGCGTTCCGTCATGCCGCGGATGTCTCCCGTGCCGTCCCCGTTCCAGTCGTAGAAGGTCTCGACGTCCGCGCAGTAGAAGACCGCGTTCTTCCACCACAGATCGCCGGTGTCGGCCGGTCTCATGAGATTGCGGCTTGCGGCTGGGGGGCGGACGGCGCCAGCTGGGGCAGAACGTGTTCACCGAATGCTTCGATGAAGGCCGCCTGCTGCTGACCCACGAAGTGCAGATACAGCTCATCCCATCCTTGGTCGACGTACTCCTGCAGCCACGCCGCGTGCCTGCCGAGGTCGCTCGACACGTTCACCGATTTCCTGACCTGTTCGGGTGAGACGTCCTCGCTGATGACGTCGAAGGTCTCGACTGTCTCGACGTCCCAGCACGCGGGAGGGGCGAAGATGTTGCTCCGCCACTGGTCATGGGCGATGCCCAGCGCTTCGTCGTCGGTGGGCGCCCAGCTGAGGTGGATCTGCAGGCGGGCCGGTCCGCGGCCCCCGGCCTCTCGATACGATTCCAGGACCTTCTGCAGCGTCTCCTTGGGCTGGTTCACGGTGACAAGTGCGTCCGCCCACGCGGCGTGACGCGCCGCTGTCTGAGGGGTGACGGCCGGACCGACGAGGTCTGGGACCGTGTCGGGTAGCGTCCACAACCGCGCGCGATTGACGTGCACGAGACCCTCGTGGCTGACTTCCTCACCGGACAGCAGCCGCCGGATGACGTCAACGCATTCGACGAGGCGTTGGTCGCGAATTTCCTTGCGCGGCCAGACTTCTCCGGTGATCCGCTCGTTCGATGCCTCGCCGGATCCGAGTGCCGCCCAGAAGCGGCCCGGAAACATCTGCGCAAGGGTCGCGATGGCCTGGGCGATGATCGCCGGGTGGTACCGCTGCCCCGGTGCGTTGACGACGCCGAACGGAAGGTTCGTCGTCGCGAGCGCCGCGCCGAGGAAGGACCACGCGAAGCCGGACTCGCCCTGTCTTTCGCTCCACGGGCTGAAGTGGTCCGAGGACATCGCTGCGGTGAAGCCGGCCTGTTCAGCCTGCTGGACGTCCTTCAACAGCTGGGCCGGATTGATCTGCTCGTGCGAACAGTGAAAGCCGATGACCGTCATGGCCAACCGCATACCCGTTCTTGGAACTGCTTACGTCAGCGTCAAGAAACCGGACGTGATCGGCGCACGGTCAATCGGCGTCGAGCATGTTCGATGCGGTGCGGCGCGCGAGCGCCATCGTCGACACCATCGGGTTGACCCCCGAACAGCTTGGCATTCCGCTGGCATCGGCGATCCAGACACCCGTCACGTCGTGCAGCTCGCCAGTCGGTTTCGCGACGGACGTCTGCGGGTTGTCGCCGAGCTTCGCACTGCACATCTGGTGTGCACTGAACACCGGCGTGCCGCCCGGGCCGATCGCAACCTCGTTCACCTTTGCGATGAACTCTTCGAGGTCTTCACCGCGAGTCCACGGTGCAAAGGGTTGGCCCGCGAGGAAGATCTGTTCCGCGCCTGCGGCCTCGTGCATACGGATCGATGTCACGGCCGCTTCGCGGAAATGACGACGGTCGAGCTCGTCGGAGAACGGATACCAGAACGTGGATTGACCGTTCTCGTCGAGGGTCACGCTTCCGGCGCCGCGGTCCTTGACGATGAACACCCAGTCGGCGCGATATCGGTACTTGCGGGTGAGTTCCTTGTGTTGTGCACCGTCGAGCCACGGGACGACGGTTGTGAACAGGCCCGGCAAGTGCTGCACGCATTCGATGAGGTACCCGAAGCCCTCGTTCACTTCGGCGAACTCGTTCATGATCCCGGCCATCGCCGGGCCGTACCACGGGTCTTGAGGCTCGTCGTAGATACCGCTGACCAGGCTCGCGGGGTGCAGCCGTAGTTCGGACCCGACGGCAGGTCCACCGATGCCCGACCGGAGAAGCAGTCCCGGGGTTTCCAAAGCGCCTGCGGCAGCCACCACCGATGGTGCGTTGATGACGACGCGTGAAGTCTCACGCGTCTGGGGGTCGGTGTATGTCGCATCGACTCCGATGGCCATGCCGTTCTCGGTGCGGATTCGGTTGACCCAGGTGTTGGGCAGCAGTTTCGCTCCTGCGTCGGATGCGTCCTGGAGATAGGTCCGCATCGTGCCTTGTTTGGCGCCGGTTTGATCTCCCATCCCGCTGTACCCGATCAGGTTGGGGTCGTAGTTGGTCGGGTCGATGTTCAGCGTGGCGACCCGATACGACCACCCGAACTTGGCCGCCCCCGCCCGCAGCCGGTTGTGCGGGCCATTCTGAGTCGCGACTTTGTCGTTGCATTTGATCCGGTCGAATACCGCCTGGAGGTGTTCATCGAACGCCGGTGTGTCGACGTCCTCGAGGCCGAAGTCGTTGGCCCATTTGCGTCGCACCGTGTTGGGCGTGAGCAGCGAGTTGGACCAGTTCACGGTGCTGCCACCGCCGACGGTGCTGCCAGCGGCGATACTGACCATGCCGTCGGCCGATGGAAAGAAGCCACCCCGCAGGAACAGGTTCTGATATGCCGCCAGTTCGGACTGCTCGAAGTCGGATTCGTTGTGGTAACCGCCCGCCTCGAGGATGATCACTCGCTTACCGGCTTCTGCCAGCAGTGCGGCGGCCACTCCGCCGCCGCTGCCGGAGCCCACGACAACGACATCCGCTTGAAGGGTTGTTTCACCTGCAGGCGTGATTACCTCCAGCGTCTTGCGGACATCCGACGGCGGGGACTGGACCGGCCCCGGATACTCCATGCCGACCCATAGCGGATTGCGACCATCCGGCCCGGGGAGGGAATAGGCGAACAACACCGCAAGCTGCTTCAACGCGGCGATCGCCCCGGCCGCCTCGGGCGACACGCCTGAGAGGTTGGCGACGATCTCCTCGCGCCCGACCAGGGTTTGATCCTTGAAGCCGAAGAGGCCGGCAGCATCGATCAGCTGCAGCATGCCGGCAAGCTGCTCCTCGGGAAGGTGCGTGAGTAGGTACTGCTCGACTGCCACATCGGCACCGACGTCGCTGCCCTTAGTCGCGTAGAACCCGTCGGGGTCGTCTTCGCGCGCAACGGATGCGACGAAGGTATCGACGACCGCGGTCAGCGTCTCCCGTTGTGGTGTAGTGAATTCGATGGGCATGGCATGACCTTTCGGACTTGGCGTGGGGTGATCAGGCGGGGCGGCGGGCGGGGCGCGAGAAGCCGAAGGCTCGGGCGACGCGACGGACGCCTGCGGTCGCATAGGGAGCCACGGTGACGGCGACGGGAATGAAGAGCGGGGACAGGACAAGCAGCAGAATCGCAAAGCCGGTGATGTAGTCGCGCATTGCTGACTCACTTTCTCTGGATAGGGAGGTCGGTTTTCGATCGAGTCGGCACGCTGTGTGCCGGGGTCACCCAAGAATCGAGGAGTCGCGCGCGTGTAGCGACGTCGCCGGGTGACTAAGTCGCGGTGGGTTGTTGTCCCCGGGAGACAAAGTCGGTCGCAGCGATCACCCCGACGAGAAGTCGTGGAGGTTTATCGTCTGATCATGGCGCCGCTGGGCCAGGAAGATGCCACTGTCGTCGCGGAGTCTGCGGCGGCGATCGTCGGTCGGCTGGATCAGCGAATGGCCGAGCTGACCGCCTCGATTCAGCAGATTGTGGTCACGGAGATTGCCGAACTGCGTGGAGATGCGCAACTGGTCCAGCTGTTGCGGGACAGCATCGACGGAAACGTCGCCACCGTGTTTTCCGCGATCCGGCACGCCATTCCGATCGAGAAAGTTGAACTGCCTACCGCCGCCGTCGAACACGCACGGCGCCTGGCGCAGAGGGGGACGACGGTCAATGCGTTGGTGCGCGCCTATCGGCTCGGCCACAAGGCGATGCTCGACGAGGTGCTGGACGAGATAGGCGCATCCGACCTGGAGCTGCCGCTGAGTTTCGCCGTCTTCAGCCGAATCTCGGAAGTCACGTTTGGTTACATCGATTGGATCACCCAGCAAGTGGTGAGCACCTATCAACGTGAGCGCGACCGCTGGATGGAGAACCAGAACAGCATGCGCACGGTGCGGGTCCGCGAAATGCTCGACGGGGCCGACGTCGACGTCGATGCGGTGACGACCGCGATCCGCTATCCACTTCGGCGGACCCATCTAGCAATCGTGGTCTGGCGCCACGCCGACGACGGCGGCGATGTCGTGCCGATGGAGCGCTTCGTGCAGCAACTCGCTGACTCGGCCGGTGCTGAAAGTTCGTTGTTCATTTCGGTGGACCGCATGACCGGGTGGGCGTGGATACCATTGATGGCTGACGACGCGCCGGATGCGATCGCTCGCCTGAGCGCGTTCGCCGCTACGCAAAAGGATGCCCCCCAAATCGCAGTCGGTAATCCGCTGCCGAACGTGGATGGCTTTCGGCGTTCGCATGAGCAGGCGCTAAGCGCCCGTGCGGTCGCAATCGCGTCGGGCTGCAACGCACGCCGGGTCACCGTCGCCGGTGATCCCGGAGTGGTGGCCGCCGCACTGCTGGGCAACGACCTGGTCGCCGCGCACAAATGGGTCGCCGAGGTGCTCGGACCGCTAGCGTCCTGCACCGAGAACGACGAACGGTTGCGCGAAACACTCGCAGTTTTTCTCCGCGCCGGCTCCAGCTTCAAGGCCGCCGCCGAGGAACTGCATCTTCATTCCAATTCAGTCAAATATCGCGTGCATCGCGCGATCGAGCGTCGCGGGCGGCCGATCAACGATGACCGCCTGGACATCGAAATCGCGTTGCTCCTGTGCCACTGGTATGGCAACGCTGTTCTCACCGATTCGGCCTGACGTCGGGTACCGAACGCAACGAGATGACACTGCAGCTGCCGCGGTGAATCTCACTCGTCGGCGTCGATGACCCGCTGCGAGCGCACCGTTGTCGACGACGACCGACGCGGCCTGCGGCCCGGAAACGGGATGCGGTCGGCGATGTTGCTCAGCGGGTTGACCACCTGGCTCAGCACGATGACGGCCTCGCGCAACGCTTCGATGGTCGGCTCCAGCGCCTCGAGTCCCGGTGCCAACCGGTTCAGGGTGTCGGCCACATCGGCCAGCTGCTCGAGCGGCCCGTTCCTGGCAGTCAGCTTGTCGATCAGCCCGCCCTCGGCGAGCAGCCGATCCGCCAGCCCGTCCTCGGCCAGCAATCGCTCGACCAGACCGTCCTCGTCGAGCAACTGGTCGACAAGGCCACCCGGTTCGATCGCGCGCATCAGGCCGCCGTCGTCCTGCGTCAGCCGGTCAAGCACACCGCCGGGCATGGTGAGCTTGTCCACTACGCCGCCGGGCGCCAGCAGTCGGTCGACCGGGCCGCCCGGCGTCAGCGCGCGCCCCAGCGGCTGATCCTCGTCCATGAGCCTGGCCAGCCGATTCGCCCGGTCGACCGCCTCGTCGATGCCCAGGATGTGGGCGACCGATCCAGACCCGGCCCTCGACCTGGAGTTCGCCTGACCAAGGGTTCGCTGCGCCAGCCCGAGTGCGCCGTTGGCCACGTCAAGGCCGGTTTCCGCGGCAGCAAGCCCGACTCGGACCGGGGCGGTGGCGAGATCGACCAGGTTCTTGCCGAGATTCATTTTCTCAGTGTATGGGTCCAGCTACCCGCTACCGCCGATGCCACATGGGGGAGGACAATGAGACTCACAGGAAGTTGACAGCGGCTCTGCAGCTTCATTGCCAGGAAATTGGGAGACAGTTGGGCGATGGCCATGGCTGCACTCCCAGACAACCTCCCAGAGGCCCGAGTTCTCGTCGTCGACGACGAGACCAACATCGTCGAGCTGCTCTCGGTGAGCCTGAAGTTCCAGGGCTTCGAGGTGCACACGGCCTCCAACGGCCCCGCCGCACTCGACAAGGCCCGTGAGATACGTCCCGACGCGGTCATCCTCGACGTCATGATGCCGGGCATGGACGGCTTCGGCGTGCTGCGCCGGCTGCGCGCCGACGGCATCGACGCTCCCGCGCTGTTCCTCACCGCTCGCGACAGCCTCCAAGACAAAATCGCCGGCCTGACGCTCGGCGGCGACGACTATGTCACCAAGCCGTTCAGCCTGGAGGAAGTCGTCGCCCGGCTGCGGGTGGTCCTGCGGAGGTCGGGCAAGGGCATCGAGGAGCCCCGGAGCGCGCGACTGACCTTCGCCGACATCGAACTCGACGAGGACACCCACGAGGTGTGGAAGGCCGGCGAGCCCGTCTCGCTGTCGCCGACGGAGTTCACGCTGCTGCGGTACTTCATCATCAACGCGGGCACGGTGCTGTCCAAGCCGAAGATCCTCGACCACGTCTGGCGCTACGACTTCGGCGGCGACGTCAACGTCGTCGAGTCCTACGTCTCCTACCTGCGACGCAAGATCGACACCGGCGAGAAGCGCCTTCTGCACACGTTGCGGGGTGTTGGCTACGTTCTGCGGGAACCGCGCTAGGTTCTGACGAACAATAGGAGCATGGCGGGTCTGCGCGGACGAGGTGTGCCGCTGCGGGTCGGGCTGGTGGCCGCGACCCTGGTGCTGGTGGCGTTCGGTTTGTTGGCTTCCGGTATCGCCGTCACCTCGATCCTGCGGCACAGCCTGACCAACCGCGTCGACGAGACGCTGCTCGACGCGTCGCGCAGCTGGGCGCAGGCCCCCCGACGGATTCCAATGCCTCCGATGGAGGGACCCAACCCGGCTCGTCCGCCGTCGGACTTCTACGTCCGCGGCGTCGACGCCGACGGCCGCATCTGGATGGCCGTCAACGATCGCGCCGCCGAACCCGCGTTGCCTGCGGACAACGATGTGGGCCCGGAGCCGGTGACCGTCGGGTCGATCGACAACTCGCATGTGCAGTGGCGGGCCATGTCGGTGCACGGCCCTCACGACGAACTGACGACGGTGGCCATCGACCTGTCCGATGTCCAGTCCACGGTCCGCGCGCTTATCTGGTCACAGGCCGGCATCGGCGCGGCGGTGCTGCTGGTGCTCGGCGTCGCGGGCTTCTGGGTGGTGCACCGCAGCCTGCGTCCATTGGCCGAAGTCGAACGGACTGCCGCTGACATCGCCGCTGGACAGCTGGATCGCCGTATCCCGCAACGTGATCCACGCACCGAGGTGGGGCGGTTGTCGGTGGCCCTCAACGGCATGCTGGCGCAGATCCAGCGCGCTGTCGCGTCCTCGGAGTCGTCGGCGGAACAGGCCCGCAAATCCGAGGAACGGATGCGGCGCTTCATCACCGACGCCAGCCACGAGCTGCGCACGCCGCTGACCACCATCCGCGGCTTCGCCGAGCTGTACCGCCAGGGCGCGGCTCGCGACGTCGAGATGCTGATGTCGCGCATCGAGAGCGAATCGCGCCGGATGGGGCTGTTGGTGGAGGACCTCCTGCTGCTCGCCCGCCTCGACGCGCAGCGACCGCTGGACCGCCATCGGGTGGATCTACTGGCGCTGGCCAGCGACTCGGTGCACGACGCACGGTCGATCGCCCCGAAGCGCGACGTCACCATGGAGATCATCGACGGCCCGGGCACGCCGGAGGTACTCGGCGACGAGGCCCGCCTCCGTCAGGTGCTGGGGAACCTGGTCGCCAACGCGCTGCAGCACACCCCGGAATCCGCTCGGATCACGGTTCGGGTGGGCACCGACGACGACAACGCCGTGCTCGAGGTCGCCGACGAAGGTCCCGGCATGAGCGCGGACGACGCCCATCGCATCTTCGAGAGGTTCTACCGCACCGACTCATCCCGCGACCGCGCCAGCGGCGGCACCGGGCTGGGGCTGTCGATCGTCGACTCGTTGGTCTATGCCCACGGCGGCACCGTCGGCGTCACCACCGCACCAGGCATGGGCTGCCGGTTCACGGTCAGGCTGCCGCGGATCGCCGATGTGGTCGCGCACGAGGAGCAGTCAGCCGAGCGGCCGCGAGAAGCAATCAGGCCAGGTCGGCCAGCGCTGCCTTGATCTTCGCCTGCGCGTCGTCGAGTGACTCCGGCGACGGGTTGGGATCGACGTTCGCGAAGCCGAAATCGGTGAGGTTGTAGGCGGGAAAGACGTGCACGTGCAGATGCGGCACCTCCAGCCCCGCGATGATCAAGCCCGCGCGCTCGGCGCCGAACGCCTTGCACACCGCCTTGCCGATCAGCTGCGAGACCTCCATGACCCTGCCGAAGACGGGAGAATCCACGTCCTGCCACTGATCGATCTCAGCGCGGGGGACGACGAGCGTGTGTCCCTGCGTCATCGGCTGAATCGTCAGGAACGCCACGATCTCGTCGTCGGTGTAGACGAACCGACCAGGCAGATCGCCGTTGATGATCTGGGTGAAGACGGTAGCCATGGAATCGAGCATTCCAGCAAGCTCCCAGTGGTGTGGCAGTGGGGTGGCAGCTTCCTCGGAGACGGTTGTCGCTATGACGGATCCGGCGGATTCACGCACGCCGGAGTGTGTGCTCGACATCGTCATCCCGGTACACAACGAGGAAACCGGGCTTTCCGGAAGTGTCCATCGTCTGCATGACTATCTCGGCAGATGCGTGCCGTACTCGACACGGATCACGTTGGCCGACAATGCAAGCACCGACGACACACTCGCGGTGGCGTACGGCCTGGCCGAGGAACTGCCCGATGTCGACGTCATCCACATCGACAAAAAGGGCCGCGGTGGCGCCCTGCACGCGGCGTGGATGAAGTCGCCCGCCGACGTGGTCGCCTACATGGACGTCGACCTGTCCACGGACCTTTCGGCGTTGATGCCGCTGGCGGCATCGGTGATTTCGGGGCATTCCGACCTTGCCATCGGCTCGCGGTTGGCCCCGTCCTCGCGGGTGATCCGAAGTCCGAACCGTGAATTCGTCTCGCGCAGTTACAACTTGCTGCTGCGGGGTGTGTTGGGTGCGCGCTTCTCCGATGCCCAGTGCGGCTTCAAGGCGGTGCGGGCCGACGTGGCACGCGAACTGCTTCCCCTTGTCGCCGACACCGGCTGGTTCTTCGACACCGAACTGCTGATAGTCGCCGAACGGGTCGGTCTGCGCATCCACGAGGTGCCGGTCGACTGGATCGACGACCCGGACTCGCGGGTCGACATCGTGCCGACCGCGATCGACGATGTGAAGGGATGCTGGCGGCTCGGACGCGCACTGGCAACCGGCGCTCTGCCGATCCGGGAATTGCGGAGAACCCTTGGCCGCGAGCGACTCAGCCCGCACCCCGCACCGCGAGACTGCGGAGAGATCGCGCTCTGAGCGGATTCCGCAATCTGTGCGCAGTTTGGGCGAGCAGTTAGCGGCCTATCATTGCGTGTAGTTCGTCGATCGACCACGGCGGCGAGGCGTTGTGGTCGCGGAATGCTATGACACCCGTCTTCTGCCGTGCGAACTCACCGACGAAACCACCTGCCGCGATGAAGATTCGGCCCGTGATGTCCTTCGCCTGTTCGCCGGCGAGATAAGCGTAGATAGGCGCCGCATACTCGGGCGGGGGCGCGTCGAGTGCCGCCTGTGTACTCACGGCGTCGAGGTGGCCCCTGCGGTTCAACCCGACGATGTGGGCCTCGTAATCCGCCCCGGTCGACAGCCGCGTCTTCGCGCCGGGGCAGACCACGTTCGCCCGCACTCCGTGTTCCTTGAGGTCGCCGGCGATGGCCAGCGTCAAAGAGTTGACCCCGCCCTTGCCCGCCGGATACGCGGTCCCGCCGTAGTCGCCGCGGAATGCGAACGAGCTGGTGTTGACGATCGCACCGCCGCCCTGTTCGACCATCTTCGGCGCCGCGGCCCGGCAGGTCTCGAAGGTCGTCACGAGGTGTCCGTCGATCAGGTCGTGGAACTGCTCGCTGGTGACGCTGAGGATCGACTCGCTGGCCAGTCCGGCGGTACCCGCGCAGTTCACCAAGATGTCGATCCGGCCGAATTCGCTTACGCACCTGTCGATCAGGGCATCCGCGATCTGCGGGTCGGCCGGTGACCCCGCGAGCGCGACCGAACCTTTGATGTCGGCCGCCGCCTCGGCTGCTGCCGTCGCGTCGCGACCGTTGATGACGACGCCCGCACCCTGCTCTGCGAGAAGCGCGGCCACCGCGCGACCGATGCCGCGGGATCCGCCGACGACGACGGCACCACGGCCGGTTAGCGGTGCGCTAATTGCCGTCCTCGACGGGCTTCATCATGTCCATGTTCCAGTAGCCGCGAAGGTTGGTGAGCAGACCGGCGTCGTTGACCTTGTAGGTGAAGATGCCGCGCACGCCGCTCGCCGAGCCGTTGTCGAACGTGAACCTCAGTGCCAGGATGTGGGCAATCTCGTCGGGAGAACTCGACGGAAACGTCTCCTCGCACGTAATCGTGATGGTGGCGAGGCCGACGCTGCGCTCCCACCACTCCGAGACGCCGTCCTTGCCGACGACGCCGGTGCCTTTGGGGTTGGTGTACGACGGGCCGATCGGGTCTTCGATGACCACGTCGTCGGTCATCAGCGCCAGCCAGCCATCCTTGTCCTTGGCTTGGACGCATCGCCACGAGGCCTGTGAGGCCGCCAGCGCCGGAGACTGCTCGATTGTTTCCTGCGACATGATGTTTCGATCTACCGGTCGTCGTCGGTGTAGCGGATCACGCCACGGATGTTGCGACCCTCCAGCATGTCGTCATAGCCCTCGTTGACCTGCTCCAGCTTGTACTGCCGGGTGATCATGTCGTCGATGTTGAGCTTGCCCGCCTTGTACATCGACAGCAGCAGGGGGATGTCGAAGTGCGGGTTGCCGCCGCCGAAGATGGTGCCCTGCAGGTTCTTCTGCATGAGCGTCAGCATCGCGAGGTTCAGCGACACCTCGGTGTCGAGCATGCTTCCGATCGCCGTGAGCACGCAAGTGCCGCCCTTGGAGGTCAGGTTCATGTAGGTGTCGACGTCCTTGCCCTCGAGTTCGCCGACGGTGACGATGACCTTCTTGGCCATCAGGCCCGCGGTGACTTCGGCGACGCCCGCGAACGCCGACTCGATGTCCGGGTAGGCATGGGTGGCACCGAATTTCAGCGCAGCGTCGCGCTTCCACTCGACAGGCTCGATGACGAAGATATTGCGGGCACCCGCGTTCACCGCGCCCTGCAGTGCCGACATGCCCACACCGCCGACACCGATGACGGCGACGTCGTCGCCGGGCCGGACATCACCGCTGCGTACCGCCGACCCGTAGCCCGTCGTCACGCCGCAGCCCACCAGGCAGGCCACCTCGAACGGAATCGACGGATCGATCTTCACCACCGAACTCTTGTGCACCACCATGTACGGGCTGAAGGTGCCAAGCAGCGTCATCGGGAAGACCGGCTGCCCCTTGGCGTGAATGCGGTGGGTGCCGTCCGACACCGCCGTTCCGGTGAGGAGATACATGCCCAGATCGCAGAGGTTGCGCATGCCCGCCTGACAGGAGGGACATGTGCCGCATGAGGGGATGAAGGACAGCACCACGTGGTCGCCAGGCTCGAGGCCCTCGACGCCCGGCCCGACCTCGGTGACGATGCCCGCGCCCTCGTGCCCGCCGAGCACCGGGAAACCGCCCATCGGGATGCTGCCCGTGACCAGGTGGTGGTCGGAGTGACACATCCCAGACGCTTCCATCTGGATCTTCACTTCGTCGCGGACGGGGTCGCCGATCTCGATCTCCTCGATCGACCACGGCTGGTTGAACTCCCAGATGAGAGCACCTTTGGTCTTCATCTCCACCTGCTTTCGATTGAGCGTCTAGACAAGACTAGAGGGTCTAGTTAGCCACATCACACGGCCCCCAAGCAACCGCTTGGGTGGGCGCTACCAGATGGCCACCGGCGCCGCGCCGAGTGGGTAATAACCGGGCACTTTCTCCCCGGCGATCGCCCGCTCGATCCGCTTCTGCATGCCGGCGCTGAGATCACCCGACTGGATCAGCTGGCCGAACATCTTCGACACGTGGCCGAAGTCGAAGAAGTCGCGCTGCCACTCGATCTTCAGGTCTTCATCGAGCCGGAACCAGCTCCCGCCGATGCCGTAGATCTCGTCCCGCGAGCCGTCGGTCTTGTTGACGATCTGCTTCCAGAAGCCGACGATCTCGCCGAGTTTGTCGTCGATCAGCACCTTCTGGTACTCGTAGTTCCAGTTCTCGAGGCCTTCCATCTCCAGCCCCAGGGCGACGTCGCGGATCTCGTCCCGGCCGACGCACATCACGTCTTCCTTCGGGCCGATGTTCCAGCCATAGGTCGCGTCGTCGGTATAGAAGTCCGCCAGCGGCTTCCAGTCACCCTTCTCTTCGCAGACGCGGTTGGCTTCCAGCCATTTTTCGACCCACTTGTCGAGGTCTTCGCGGGGCAGTGACGGCATTGACGTGTCCCTTTCTCAATCCTGATCCGTAATGGACAGTGCTTGCGTGGGACAGGCCCACACGGCTTGTTCGACATGGGCCCGATCCTCTTCCGGCGCAGTGTCGTTGAGGATCTCGACCTTTCCGCGTTTGGGCACCCTGAAGTAGTCGGGAGCCTCGAGCTCACACATCGCGTGTCCCTGACACAGGTCCATGTCGACTTCTATCTTGATGCCCACGGTCGACGCCCCTAGACCCGCTTGCGGTAGCGTGCCTTGGCGGGCCGCGCCAACTGAACCACCATCTTCGAATGGTCGTTGCGGTACGAGTCGGCCGGCTGCGCCATTTCGAATTCGTACTCGCGCAGCAGAACCGAGAAGATCGCCTTGATCTGCATCTGGGCGAACGCCGCACCGACGCAGCGGTGTCTGCCCGCGCCGAACGGAATCCACGTCCACCGGTTGACCATGTCCGCCTGTTCCGGCTTGTTGTAGCGGTCCGGCTTGAATTCGTCGGGGTCGGGGAAGTCCTCGGCGATCCGGTTGCTGATCGCCGGCGACGCGGCGACGAAGTCGCCCTTGTGGATTGGGAAGCCCTCGACCTCGAATTCGCCCTGCGCGACGCGCATCAGGATGATCAGCGGCGGATGCAGCCGGAGTGTCTCCTTGACGACGTTGTCCAGCTTCGGGATCTGGCGCAGCGCGTGGAAACTCACCTCCTGACCGTCGGAGTAGAGCTCGTCGAGTTCGGCCTGCACCTCGGCGTAGACGTCGGGGTGTCGGATCAGCTCGATCAGCGTCCAGGCGGATGTGCCGGAGCTGGTGTGGTGCCCGGCGAACATCAACGAGATGAACATTCCGGTGACCTCGTCGGCCGAGAACCGGGGTCGGCCGTCCTCGTCCTTGATGGACACCAGCACGTCGAGCATGTCGCGGTCGGCCTTGTCCTTGGGGGGATTGGCCAGCCGCTGATCCATGATCTCCTGAACCAGCCCAACGAGTTTCACGCGGGCTTCGTCGCGCAGCTTGAAGCTCTCGATCGGCAGGTACGGATCGACGTAGCACAGCGGGTCGGTGCCCCGCTCGAGCATGTGGTAGTACTCGGCGAACCGGTGGTCGAGTTGTTCGCGGAATTTCAGTCCGATCAGGCACGCCGTCGAGGTGTAGATGGTCAGCTCGGCGAAGAAGTCGAGCAGCTCGATCTCACCCTGGGGTCCCCAGTTGGCGATCATCTTCTTGACTTCGCCCTCGATGGTGGCTGCGTGGCCCTTCATCTGCTCGCCGCGCAGCGCGGAGTTGTGCAGCATCTCCTTGCGCCGCTCGGGGCTGGCGTCGAACACGACGCCCTTGCCGAAGATCGGCGTCATGAATGGGTAGGCCTCGGCCTGGTCGAGATCCTCGTCGGCAGAACGGAAGAAGAACTCGTTGGCCTCGGCGCCGGACAGCAGAATGACGTGCTTGTCCACCAGTTGGAACCAGCCGACGTCACCGCACTCGTCGCGGACGCGCTTCATCAACCCGATGGGGTCGGTGCGGAACTCCTCGAGGTGTCCGTGTTCCTCTTCGCCACCGGAAACGCGTGGAACGATAGCTGTTGTCACTGTCCTGGTATCCCCTCTTCACCCAAGGCGAGCTTCTGGCGGCCCGTGTTGTCGGCCAACGGGGCTTCGGGTTGAAGCTCCATGTTCGCGATGAAACCGCCGCGCGGTGTCTCGGCGACGAACGCGATCGCGCGTGCGAGATCCGCTGCGCGCAGGAAATAGTCGTGCCGCGCCTGTCCCCACTTCGCCCAGTCCTCGAGCGCGGGACCGATCAGGTCGGCGGGCAGGCTCCAGCCCATGTTGGTCTTGGTCGGCCCCGGGTGCACGATCGACGCCCGCACACCGGTGCCCTCGAGTTCCATCTGCAGGTTGTTCACCATCGCGACGAGCCCCGCCTTGGCCGCTCCGTAGGCGCCCATGTGCGGGCGCTGCCGCAGTGCCACGTCGGAGCCCACGAAGATCAGGTCGCCGCGCTGCCGCTCGATCATGCCCGGCAGCACCGCGGCGGCCAGCCGGTTGGCCCCGACAAGGTGGATCTGCAGCTGTGATTCGAACTCGTCGGTGGTGATGTCGGCCAACTTGCCGAAATAGGTGTCGCCAGCGCCCGCCACCAGGACCTCGATGTCGCCGAGGGCGTCGACTGACTGCGCGACAAAGGATTTCACCGAATTCGGGTCGGTCACGTCGAGGTGGAAGCCGACTGCCTCGCCGCCATCGGCGTTGATCTTGCCGACCAGGTCGTTGAGCTTCTCCACACGTCGGGCGCCGACCGCGACAGGGAACCCGTGGGCCGCGAGTTCGATCGCCGTGGCTTCGCCGATGCCCGACGAGGCGCCTGCCACGATCGCGGGCCTGCGCTCGGGCAGTGGTTCAAAGCGCGGCATTACCCGACCTCCACTGTCATGGGTAGGTGAGCGAATCCGCGGACGCTGCTGGAGTGGACGCGGACGGCGTTGTCCTCGTCGACCTCGTACCCGCGGATCCGCTTGAACAACTCGGTCAGCGCCACGCGTGCCTCCATCCTCGCCAGGTGAGCGCCGAGGCAGAAGTGGGCTCCGCTGCCGAAACTCATGAGCTTGGAACCGATTTCGCGACCGATCAGGTAGCTGTCGGGATCGGTGAACACTCGCTCGTCGCGATGTGCGGAGCCGGGCAGCAGCAACAGGATGTCGCCTTCGGGAATCGTGGTGTCGTACAGGTTCAATTCCCCGGACACCACGCGCGCCAGGAGCTGGCTGGATGTGTCGTAGCGCAGCGTCTCCTCCACCCACAGCGGAATCCGGTCGAGGTCGGCGTAAACCGGGGCCAGCTGATCGGGGTTCCTGTGCCCCCAGAACGCGGCATTGGCAAGCAGTTTCGTTGTCGTCTCGTTGCCGGCGATCACCATCAGGAACAGGAATCCCAGCACTTCCTCGTCCGTCAGCCGGTCGCTGTCGATCTCGGCCTCGAGCAGGGCGGTCGTCAGATCGTCGGAGGGCTTCCTGCGACGTTCGGCGATCATCTCCTGGTAGTAGACCATCAGGTTGATGGACGACTCGATCGCGGACTGGGGCACGTCGTTGACGCCGTCCTCGCGGTGCATCACGCCGTCAGCCATGGCCCGGATGCGGTCGCGATCCTCGACGGGTACGCCCATCAACTCCGAGATGACGTCCATCGGCAGCTTGCCCGCGAACTCCGCGACGTAGTCGACGCTCGAGCCGGTTCCCGCCTTCTCCAGCATCGTGTCGAGATGTTCGACGGCGAGTTCGGTGACACGAGGCTCGAGCTCACGGATGCGGCGCGGCGTGAACCCCTTCGACACCAGGGTGCGCAGGCGGAGATGGGCGGGGTCGTCCATCGCGAGGAAGGACATCGTCTTGCTGGCGTGCGGGCCCCTGGAGATCGGGTCGAGGGAGACACCGTCACGGTTGGACAGCGTCGTGCTGTTGCGAAACCCTTGCAGCACATCGCTATGCCGTGACAGCGCCCAGAAGCCGAGCTTCTCGTTGTGGTACAGCGGGGCTTCGTCGCGCAGCCGCTTGTAGTACGGGTACGGGTCCTCGTGGAAGTCGTAGTCGTACGGGTCGAGGACCACGTCGCTGGTTGGAACTGTCATCGATCCCCTTCGAGGCTTGTGCTCATCGATCCTCTTCGAGGATGAGTCCCACCACATAGGTGAGTCGATCAGCGATCTCGCGGTAGCTGACATAGCCGCTGCCCGCATGCACCAGCGCGCCGAAGTAGGTCATCTCGAGCGCCGACACCGTCCGGGCATCTGCATCGGGGCCCATCGCCGAACGGATGCGGCGGTGGATCTCGGCGCCGATGCGGTCGCGGACGGAGCGCACGGCCGAGTCGTTGTTGCTCAGCAGCGCCGTCGTACAGGCCGCCGCGACCTCGGGCTCGTCGGCGATCATCAAAGTCATGGCGCGCAGTGCCTGCTCGACCCGGGCCGGGGTGCTGTCGTTGACGTCGGTGAAGTAGGGCACCTGGCGCATCAGGTCCAGGTAGACCTCGGCGATCAGATGGTTCTTCGACGAGAAGTAGGTATAGGCGGTCGCGGGCGCGACCTTGGCGCGCGCGGCGACGGCGCGCACTGTCAGATCGGCGTAGGACGACTCCCGCAGCATCTCCACACCTGCGGCGAGGACCTTGCGAAACGTCTCTTCCTGCCGACGGTTGCGGGGCGTTTCCCCACCGTGGTCGGTGACCGTGACGACGGCATCGCTGGACACATGTCCAAGTTATCGGACCCGCACGGTGGCAAGCAAGTGCGATCGGCAAAGGGCCAGCTCATGATGCTCATCGCGGGCAACGTTCGCCGGACTGGGTGGGCAACCTTGCTTCTCGCACCGGTCTGCGGCTATCGTTCGGGGGAACTTATTCGGACAGTTGTCCAGTAAATAAACAGGAGTCGGAATGGGGTTGCTGGCCGATCGCCAGAGTCAATTGCTCATCGACGGGAAGCTCGTGGCGGGCAGCGCGGGCACCTTCCCGACGCTCAACCCGGCCACCGAAGAGGTGCTCGGCGTCGCCGCCGACGCCAGCGCCGACGACATGGGCCGCGCTATCGAGGCCGCCCGTCGCGCCTTCGACGACACCGGCTGGTCCACCGACACCGGGCTGCGGGTGCGCTGCATCAGGCAGTTGCAGGAGGTGTTGACCAAACACGTCGAAGACCTGCGCGAGATCACGATCGCCGAGGTCGGCGCGCCGGTGATGCTGACGTCCATGGCGCAGCTGGAAGGCCCGATCGCCGACCTCAGCTTCTGCGCCGACACCGCCGAGTCCTACCAGTGGACCACCGACGCGGGCATCGCCTCGCCGATGGGCATCAAGACCCACCGCACCATCGCCAAGGAAGCCGTCGGTGTCGTCGGCGCCATCACGCCGTGGAACTTCCCGCACCAGATCAACCTCGCCAAGCTGGGGCCGGCACTGGCCGCGGGCAACACCGTCGTGCTGAAACCCGCGCCGGACACACCGTGGTGCGCCGCCGCCGTCGGCCACCTCATCGCCGAGCACACCGACATTCCGGCGGGCGTCATCAACATCGTCACGTCCAGCGACCACGCCGTCGGCGCGCTGCTGTCCAAAGACCCACGGGTGGATATGGTTTCGTTCACCGGGTCGACGGCGACGGGCCGCGCCGTGATGGCCGACGGTGCGGCGACGCTGAAGAGAGTCTTTCTAGAACTCGGCGGCAAGTCGGCGTTCCTCGTTCTCGACGACGCCGATCTCGCCGGTGCGTGCTCGATGTCGGCGTTCACCGCGTCGATGCACGCCGGTCAGGGATGCGCGATCACCACCCGGCTGGTGGTACCTCGTGCGCGCTACGACGAGGCGGTCGAGGCGGCGGCGGCCACCATGGGCTCGATCAAGCCTGGCGACCCGACGAACGCGGGCACCGTCTGCGGACCGCTGATCTCCGCCCGGCAGCGCGATCGCGTGCAGAGCTATCTCGATTCGGCGATCGACGAAGGCGGCAAATTCGCTTGCGGAGGAGGACGTCCCGCCGACCGCGACACCGGCTTCTTCATCGAGCCCACCGTCATCGCCGGCCTCGACAACAACGCGAAGGTCGCGCGCGAAGAGATCTTCGGGCCGGTGCTGACGGTGATCGCCCACGACGGAGACGACGACGCGGTACGCATCGCCAACGACTCGCCCTACGGTCTGTCTGGCACGGTGTTCAGCTCGGACGCCGAGCGGGCTTCTGGAGTCGCCGCCCGGATGCGAGTCGGAACCGTGAACGTCAACGGCGGCGTCTGGTACTCGGCGGACATGCCGTTCGGCGGTTACAAGCAGTCGGGCATCGGCCGGGAGATGGGCCTCGCCGGCTTCGAGGAATACCTCGAGACCAAAGCCATTGCCACCGGAGTCAACTAGAAAGAGCGGAGGGCCTCTGCGTGGGTCTTTATGGAGATCAGTTCAAGGAGAAGGTGGCGATCGTCACCGGCGCGGGCGGCGGTATCGGCCAGGCGTACGCGGAGGCGCTCGCTCGTGAGGGTGCCGCGGTCGTCGTCGCCGACATCAACACCGAAGGCGCCCAGAAGGTCGCCGACGGAATCAAGGGGGAGGGCGGCAACGCGCTCGCCGTGCGGGTCGACGTGTCGGATCCCGACTCCGCCAAGGAGATGGCGGCCCAAGCACTCTCCGAGTTCGATGGCATCGACTACCTCGTCAACAACGCGGCCATCTTCGGCGGGATGAAGCTCGACTTCCTCATCACCGTGGACTGGGACTACTACAAGAAGTTCATGAGCGTGAACCTCGACGGCGCGCTGGTGTGCACGCGCGCGGTGTACCGCAAGATGGCCAAGCGTGGCGGAGGCGCGATCGTCAACCAGTCGTCGACCGCGGCGTGGCTGTACTCGAACTTCTACGGGCTGGCCAAGGTCGGCATCAACGGCCTTACCCAGCAGCTGGCCACCGAACTCGGCGGCCAGAACATCCGGGTCAACGCCATCGCGCCGGGTCCCATCGACACCGAGGCCAACCGGTCGACCACGCCCAAGGAGATCGTCGACGACATCGTGAAGCGAATCCCGCTGTCCCGCATGGGCGAAGTGGACGATCTCGTCGGTATGTGTCTGTTCCTGCTCTCGGACCAGGCCAAGTGGATCACCGGCCAGATCTTCAACGTCGACGGCGGCCAGATCATCAGGTCCTGAGAGGCTTTCAATGAGTGACAACGACGTCAAGCTCGGCTACATCGGCCTGGGCAACATGGGCGCGCCGATGGCGAAGAGGCTGGTCGAATGGCCCGGCGGTTTAACGGTTTTCGACGTCCGTCTCGAGGCGATGACACCGCTGGCCGAAGCAGGCGCAAGCCTGGCCGACAGCGTTGCCGATGTCGCAAAGGCCGATATCATCAGCGTGACGGTTCTCAACGATCAACAGGTGCGCGATGTGGTCGGCGAACTCGCCGCCAACGCGAAGCCAGGCACGGTGATCGCCATTCACTCGACGATCAGCCCGGATACCGCCATTCAGCTCGCCGAACAGCTTGCACCGCAGGGCATTCACATCGTGGACGCGCCGGTGAGTGGCGGTGGGACCGCGGCCCAGAATGGGGAGCTGGCCGTGATGATCGGCGCTGACCGCGCCGTCTACGAGCGCATCAAGCCTGCGTTCAAGCAGTTGGCCTCGGTGGTGGTGCACGCTGGTGACGTCGGCGCGGGAACCCGAATGAAGCTGGCGCGCAACATGTTGACGTTCGTCTCCTATGCAGCGGGATGTGAGGCGATGAAGCTTGCCGAGGCCGCGGGAATAGACCTTCAGCAGCTGGGCCGGGTGGTTCGGCACACCGATGCGCAGAGCGGGGGACCGGCGCCATCATCGTCCGGGAGAACATGGAGGCGTTGGCGCCCGACAATTTCCTGTACGGGCCGCTGGCACACGCCCGCGACCTGGGTGAGAAGGATCTGAGTCTGGCGCTCGCGCTCGGCGAGACCGTCGATGTAGATCTTCCGATGGCGGAGATCGCACTGAAGGGATCTGGCGACCGGGCCTCGGAGTGCCGCACACCGCTGAGACCACGAAGGAGTAAGCCATGGACGAGTCTGCGCAAGAAGGGCCTCGAGAAGATGAACGAGGTCTACGGTGGGACATGCCCGACATGCCGGGCGTATACTTCGCGCTGACCGTCGACCACCTCTTCGGCACCATCTGGACGCGCCCGGGTCTGTCGATGCGAGACCGCCGGATGATGCTGCTCGCCGTGCTGCCGCCCAGAACCAGGAGGAGCTCTGCTCGAAGTCCAGGCTCAACGCCATCCTTGCCAACGGAGGAGCTGACTGCGCGACGAGCTGAAGGAGATCTCGATCTTCCTCACCCACTACGTCGGCTTCCCGCTGGGCTCGAAGCTCGACGGTGCGATCCATCGCGTGGTGCCAAGCGCAAGAAGGCCGAGGCAGCCGGCGCCGCGAGGGACGAGAAGGACAACGTCAACGACGCCGTCCAGATGCACGTCGCGCAGGAACATTCATGACAAGTAGGTTCGCGAGCCTCTCCCGTGAGCAGCTCGCCGTTCTGGTACCCGGAGCTGCTGCTGATCGGCCAGCTGATCGACCGATCCGGAATGGGTTGGTGCATCAAACCTTTCGGTCATCCGGGGATGCTCGAGATTGCCATCGAGGAGTGGATGGGCGCCAGCCCGATCTACACCAAGCGGATGCAGAAGGCCCTCAAGTTCGAGGGCGTCGACGTCGTCACGATCTTCAAGGGCCTGCAGCTCGACATCGGCGCCCCGCCGCAGTTCATGGACTTCCGGTATGACGTGCACGACCGGTGGCACGGCGAGTTCCATCTCGACCACTGCGGTGCACTGCTCGATGTCGAGCCGATGGGCGAGGACTACGTCCGCGGCATGTGCCACGACATCGAGGACCCCACCTTCGACGCCACCGCCGTCGCCACCAACCGGAGAGCGCAGATACGCCCGATCCACCGCCCACCCCGCACGCCCGCCGATCGGCACCCGCATTGCGCCTGGACGGTGATCATCGACGACTCGTACCCCGGAGGTCGAGGACCATCCGGTGCTCGACGTGCATGCGCCGAACACGGGCCGCCAGAACGGAACTCGAGCCGATCGATACTGACGACGAAGGACAGTCGGACTACTCGGGTGAGCTGGTTTCGGATTTCGACTTCGCCGCGTTCTCGCACTCGGCCCTGGTGCGCATCGCCGACGAGGTCTGTCTGCAGATGCACCTGCTGAACCTGTCGTTCGTCATCGCCGTGGGCAAGCGGGCTGGCACCGACACCGAGCTTTTCACCAAGATCTGCACCAATCAGCTGACCGGCATCGCGGGCATCGCGGCCGAACGCATCCATCGCGCGCTCGGGCTACCGGGCGGCATCGAGGGCGCGATCCGCACGCTGGAAGTGCATCCGATGTTCAACCCGCGGCCTACGTGTCGGCCGAGTTCGGTCCGGACTCGGTGCACGTGCACCGCTCGCCTGCGCACGAGGACGGCGCATGGGTGACGCTTGCCGGGCCGTCGTCGGTGCGACCGCTCCATGCTGCCGTCGCCGCAGTCGACCCGCACCTCGATGTCGAGGTGACGGGGACCGACGTCGAATGGACAGCCCGGGTGATCGAGACCGACACGGCTGCAAACGAACTGCGTGAGGTATCGGTCGTGAGTGTTCAGCGGCGGTGCCATCGTTCGTGTTCGCGCCGCGGAAGTCGCTTCCGCTGACGGTGGTCTGATTGTCGGCTCGGCCGACGGTGGTCTGATTGTCGGCTCGGCCGACGGTGGTCTGACGGCTGAGCCGACCCAGCGGCGCAGGTACCGCGAAGCTCCTCGCCCGTGCGCGGTGGACGGCCCGGATCGGTGACGAACGACTGGATGATTCGCAGCAGATGCTCGGCCAATTCGTGGAGATCGTCGTCGCTGAAGCCAAGGCCCGCCCAGTCGACGTCGAACCGCCGCACCATCGAGTGACCGAAGTCGAGGGCGACGTCACCCGTCACCGACTCGATGTGAGGGTTCGCCCGCCCGGGAACGATCAGAAGGCCGAGGTGCTTGTCTTTCGGCAGCCACTCGAGCGCCGTCGCGATCGCCTCGGTGACGGCTTCGACGGGGTCGGTGATGCCGCGCAGATGTGTTTCCAACCGGTCCTGGAAATCGTCGGCGGCGTACACGGCGGCCGCCACCAGTAGGGCGTCGGTGCTGGGGAAGTACCGGTACACCGTCTGGCGGGTCACACCGAGAGTGCGCGCGACGTCGGTGATGGAGAAGTCGGCGCCGCGGGCGTCGATCGCCTTGCCTGCCGCGTCGAGGATCCGCGCGACGGCTTCGTCATCGCTTGCGGGCGCCGCGCCAGACCAGCCGTGGGTACGCACGCCGGAATACTACTGCTAGCCCTGGTAGGCCACCGCGAGCCGCTTGACGCCGTTGAGCCAACCCGACCGAAGCCGTTGCGGCTCGGCGCGTTTCGAGATGTTCGGAATCTGGTCGGCGATCTCGTTGAAGATCAGCTTGATCTCCATCCGGGCCAGGTTGGCGCCGATGCAGAAGTGGGCGCCGTTTCCGCCGAAGCCGAGATGCGGGTTGGGGTCGCGCAGGATGTTGAACTCGAAGGGCCGGTCGAAAACGGCGTCGTCGTAGTTGGCCGAGCTGTAGAACAGTCCTGCACGCTGGCCCTCGCGGATGGTCACCCCGCCGAGCTCGGTGTCCGCCTGGGCGGTGCGCTGGAAGCAGTGCACCGGCGTGGCCCAGCGGACGATCTCGTCGGCGGCGGTCTCGGGGCGCTCGCGCTTGAACAGCTCCCACTGCTCCGGGTTGTCGAAGAACGCATTCATGCCGTGGGTCATCGCGTTGCGCGTCGTCTCGTTGCCCGCGACCGCCAGCAGGATGACGAAGAACGCGAACTCGACGTCTTCCATCCATTCGCCGTCGACGTCGGCCTGTACCAACTTCGTCACGATGTCGTCGGCCGGGCAGCGGCGCCGCTCCTCGGCCATGGTGTACGCGTAGCCCATCAGTTCGGCGTTGGCCGCGACGTAATCCGACTCGAACTCGGGGTCTTCGGTGTTCATGATCGAGTTCGTCCAGTGAAACAGCTTTTCGCGATCGTCCTCGGGCACTCCCAGCATGTCCGCAATCGCCAGCAACGGCAGGCGCATCGCGATGTCGTCGACGAAGTCGCCGCTGTCCTTTTCCCTTGCCGCGGCAACGATTTCGCGGGCTGCGGTTGCGAGCTTCTCTTCGAGCGTGGCCACCGCCCTCGGTGTGAAGAGACGCGACACCAGCTTGCGCAACCTGGTGTGTTCGGGTGCGTCGTGATTGATCAGCATCGCCTTGGTCAGCTCCAGCTGATCGGGCGTGGTGCCGTCGGGCATGCGCATGACGACGCCCTTGCGGTTGGTCGACCACAGATCGCCGTCGCGGGAGATGGCCTTGATGTCCTCGTGGCGGGTGATCACCCAGTAGCCGCCGTCACCGAATATCGATTCGGGCTGCTCGTTCCACCACACCGGCGCCGTCTTGCGTAGTTCCGCGAACTCGGTCACCGGTATGCCCCGCTCGAGAATGTCGGGGTTGGTGAAGTCGAAGCCCGAGCCGAAGGGACAGGTCTGCGTCGTTGCCATACATCGACCATACACTGTGAAGTCAAGTGTATGGCCTAACTAAATGGACATGGCGCACTGCCGCGCGGCGGTGCGATTAGGGTTGGCAACCGTGCGCGTCCTCGTGATCGGATCCGGTGCCCGCGAACATGCGCTGCTGCTGGCGCTGCGCAGAGACCCCGAGGTGGAGAGCCTGGCGATCGCGCCCGGCAACGCGGGCACCGCGGCGATCGCCGACCAGTACGAGGTCGACATCACGTCTCGCGACGAGGTCGTGGCGCTGGCCCAGAAGATCGGCGCGGACCTCGTGGTGATCGGCCCCGAGGTGCCCCTGGTGATCGGTGTGGCCGACGCGGTCCGGGCCGCGGGGATCGCGTGCTTCGGGCCGACCAAGGAGGCGGCCCGCATCGAGGGATCGAAGTCGTTCGCCAAGGACGTGATGTCGGCGGCGGGCGTGCGGACCGCCAGGAGCGAGATCGTCGACAACCCCGCCCGCCTCGACGCGGCATTGGATCGGTTCGGGCCAGGTGGTGGCGACGCGGCGTGGGTGGTCAAGGACGACGGCCTTGCGGCAGGCAAGGGCGTGGTGGTGACGACCGACAGGGACGCCGCAAGGGCGCATGCGGCCAGCCTGCTCGACGCGGGGCATCCCGTGCTGCTCGAGTCGTTCCTCGACGGGCCAGAGGTGTCGCTGTTCTGTGTCGTCGACGGGGAGACCGTGGTGCCGCTGCTGGCCGCGCAGGACTTCAAGAGGGTCGGCGACGGCGACACCGGACCCAACACCGGCGGCATGGGTGCCTACTCGCCGCTGGCCTGGCTGCCCGACGAGGTGACGAACCAGATTATCGACCACATCGTGAAACCCGTAGCCGCCGAACTCGTCAAGCGCGGCAGCTCGTTCTCCGGGCTGCTGTACGCGGGCCTGGCGATCACGTCGAAGGGGCCTGCAGTCGTCGAGTTCAACTGCCGCTTCGGCGACCCCGAGACCCAGTCGGTGCTGGCCCTTCTCGACTCGCCGCTCGGCCAGCTACTCCGAGCCGCGGCCACCGGCAGCCTTGCCGAGCAGCCTCCGCTGCGCTGGCGCGACGGCGCCGCGGTGACCGTGGTGCTTGCCGCCGAGAACTATCCGGGTCGGCCACGGGTGGGCGACGTGATCGTCGGCGCGGGAGCCGACGGAGTGCTGCACGCGGGCACCGCGCGACGCGACGACGGGGCCGTCGTCTCATCGGGGGGCCGGGTGCTCTCGGTGGTCGGCACCGGGCCCGACCTGGCCGCCGCACGCGACGACGCCTACGCCCTGATGAAGTCGATCCGGTTGCCCGGCAGCCACTTTCGCAGCGACATCGGCCTGGCTGCGGCCGAGGGCCGGATCACGGTCTAGCGGCCTAAAACGTCAAGCCGTCAGCAGCGGCGCGATCCATTCCAGTTCCGCGGGCAGCTGCGAGCTCCAGAACCCACCGTCGTGTCCGCCCGGCGAGAAGCCGCCCGCAGGCGGGTTCGGCAGCTGCGCGATGAACTGCTGCGTCGCCGAGTAGAAGGGGTCACTGTTGCCGCAGTCGATCCGGATCGGTATCGACCCGAGAGCAGGCAGACCCCACACGCTGTTGGCGGCGTAGTCGTCGGCGCCGTCGAACGCCCCCGGCGCCGCCGCACCCGACGACGTCCACAACGCCGGGCTGACCGCGCAGATCGCGGCGGTACGCGGCGCACCGAGTCGCGCGCCCAACAGCAACGCCCCGTAGCCGCCCATCGACCAGCCGAGGAACGCCACCCGCGAGGTATCCAGGCCCTGCGAGCCGAGCATCGGGATCAGTTCGTCGAGCACCATCGCGCCGGAGTCGTCGCCGTCCGCGCGCTTGTGCCAGTAGCCCCCACCGCCGTCAACGGCGACTACCGCGAAGGGCGGCAGGCCCGCGGCGACTGCCTGAGCCAGGCCCTGCTCCACACCGCCCGCCATCACCTGGGCCGCGTCGGCACCCTTGCCGTGCAGTGCGATGACGGGTCGCAGCGGCTGGGTCTGACCCGGGGGCCGCGCGATCGCCCAATTGGTGTCGATGCCACCGCGCGCGGCCGACACGAACGACCCGTTCACGTACGTCGGCGCCGCGGTGGGTGCGGGTTCCAGCGGGACGGGCGGTGCCAACGGTGCGAGTGGGGCACCCGCGCTCGTCATCTGCACCGGCGGACCCGCGACCGACGGCCCCGTTTCGCGCAGCGTGCCGAGCGCGAAGGCGCCGACGGCCCCCGCGGCGGCACTGACGCCGAGGCGCATCGCCGCCCGGCGGCTCAACTGATCGTCTCGGATCCGCACTCGCTCCCTGCCCTGCGGGCGTGGGCCCACCGGTCCTCGCTCGTCCCTCGCTGCGATCCTCACTCGCGCTCGCCTCGGTGCTCTGGCATGCGGGCCATCATGCCATCGGCGGCTGGCGCACCATCGGGCGGCGCTTGAGCAATGCATCCAAAAGAGTTGGCGGCCCGACTTTCTGTGTAAAGGCTTAGCTTTAGCCGAAAGAGTCATCTCGGTCTCGCGCGGCTGGCAGCATGCAAGGCGTGACGGCAGCGGTGACACCCAAGGGCGTGCGCAGGCAGTACGCCCTTGTGAGTGCGGCTGCCGAGCTGCTGTGCGAAGGCGGGTTCGACGCCGTGCGTCATCGCGCGGTGGCACGGCGGGCCGGGCTGCCGTTGGCGGCGACGACGTATTACTTTTCGTCCCTTGACGATCTGATCGTCAAGGCAGTCGAGCACATCGGCGCGCTCGAGTCGCAACAGCTGCGCGAACGGGTGGCCGGTCTGTCGCGGCGGCGTCGCGGCGCCGAGGCGACCGTCGACGTGTTGGTGGATCTGCTCGTCGGCGACGATCCCGAGACTCAGGTGAGCGAGCAGTTGATATCGCGCTACGAGCGCTACATCGCATGCGCGCGGCAACCGGCACTGCGCGAGGTGCAGCGGCGAATTCTGCAACAGCGAACCGATGCGGTGGTCAAGGTCGTCGAGCGGTGCGGCCGGTCGTTGCGCGCAGAACTCGTTCCCGCACTCGTGTGCGCTGTCGACGGCGCGGTGGTGGCGGCTCTCGTCGATGACGGCGGAGGCCCTCGCAGCGCCGCGCGCGTGACGTTGATCGACGTCATCGATGTGCTCGCACCGATCACGGCGCCGATTTCCGCGCCCGTGCTCACCGCCGCGTCCGGCTGAGTCGGGTCACGGTCAGAGTCTTCTTTGCCTCGTTGCGGGTGCAGCGAGGTTAAGGCTGGTCGATGATGGGGTATCCACAGCCGACTGACAGGGAGGCCCCATCGTGAGCGACACGGAAACCGCCGAAAAGCAGCCGGAACTGAAGCGGGTGATGGGTCCAGGCCTGCTCCTGTTGTTCGTCGTCGGGGACATCCTCGGCACCGGTATCTACGCGCTGACCGGTGACGTCGCCGCCGAAGTCGGTGGTGCCGCGTGGATTCCGTTTCTCGTCGCATTCCTGATCGCCACCATCACCGCGTTCAGCTACCTCGAACTGGTCACCAAGTATCCTCAGGCCGCGGGTGCTGCGCTCTACGCGCACAAGGCATTTGGCATTCAGTTCGTGACATTCCTGATTGCGTTCGTGGTGATGTGTTCCGGCATCACATCGGCCTCGACGGCGGCGCGGACGTTCTCATCGAACTTCTTCAAAGGCTTCGACTTCAGTTTGGGGACCGCCGGAATCGTCGCGCTGGCGTTGTTCTTCATGACCGCGTTGGCCCTGATCAATCTGCGTGGTGTTGGCGAAAGCGTCAAGCTCAACGTGTTCCTGACGATCATCGAGATCACCGGCCTGGCGCTGGTGATCCTGGTGGGTTTGTGGGCGTTCACCCGCGGCGGAGATGTCGACTTCTCCCGCGTGGTGGCCTTCGACACCGCCGAGGAGAAGAACGCCTTCATGGCCGTGACCGCGGCGACCTCGCTGGCGTTCTTCGCGATGGTGGGCTTCGAGGACTCGGTGAACATGGCCGAGGAGACCAAGGACCCGGTGAAGATCTTTCCGAAGATGCTGCTGACGGGCCTCACCATCGCGGGGATCGTCTACATCCTGGTGTCGATCGTGGCCGTGGCGTTGGTGCCGATCGGTGAGTTGGAGGCCAGCGACACCCCGCTGGTGGAGGTCGTCAAGGCGGGCGCGCCTGGACTGCCGATCGACAAGATCCTGCCGTTCATCACCATGTTCGCGGTGTCGAACACGGCGCTGATCAACATGTTGATGGCCAGCAGGCTGATCTACGGCATGGCTCGACAGCACGTTCTGCCGCCGGTGCTCGGAAGGGTGCATCCGCGTACCCGCGCTCCGTGGGTGGCCATCATCTTCACCACCGCCATCGCCTTCCTCCTCATCATCTACGTGACGGCGTTCGCCAACGAGAAGGCGATCAGCGTGCTGGGCGGGACGACATCGCTTCTGCTGCTTGCGGTGTTCGCCGTTGTGAACGTCGCCGTGCTGGTGTTGCGCCGCGACGTGCAGGAGACGGGCGGTCACTTCAAGACGCCGACCATCCTGCCGGTGATCGGCTGTATCACCTCGATCTACCTCGTGACACCGCTGTCGGGACGGCCGGCGCAGCAGTACATCCTGGCGGGCATTCTCGTTCTCATCGGCATCGTGCTGTTCTTCGTCACGATGGCGATCAACCGTCAGCTCGGCGTGCGTGACGCGGGCATCAAGGACCCGACGCATCTGGCCGACGCGCCCGACTAGGTCTTACAACCGGTAGAGCCGTTCGCGGATCGTTCGCGCTTCGATCTGCGCCTGCGCGAGCAAGTCCTCGAGATGCGAAAGGCGTTCGTGCAGTTCGTCGTTGGGCGGCGGCACGGCGCGCCTGCGGGGCGCGGGTGACAGATTCGGCGGCAGGCTCGGCGTGACGATGTAGCCGGTCTCGAAGTCGCCGTAGATCGTGACGTCGTCGGGCCGGTGATACCAGTACAGCGCGACGTAGGCGCAGAGCACCGCGTCGACGGGATCCTCGTCGCGGTCGAGCTGCACCGGCCGGGTGGCGGCCTCGACCCGCTTGCGCAACGCCACCCAGTTCATGTTGTGGTTGACACGGAGTCGCGGAGACACGTGGTCGAGCCCCTCGATGAGGGTCATCAGCTTCAGCAGCTCGCGCCTCCGCTCGTCGAACGACCGGCCCGGCTTGTTCTTGTACTTCAAGATCTTCTCGAGTTCGAAGAGCACGACGCTCGCCGGATGCGGATAGACCTCGATCGCCCTTCGATCGGCGCCCGATGCGGGGTCCATATTGAGGCCGAGCGCCTCGGCCAGCACAGCGCCGCGCGGCGGATTGAACAGCGGATTGCCGGTATTCGCCGGGTAGGCACCCGCGTCGAACTTCTGAAAGTCGCGGTTGAACATGGTTTCCGCGGGTCGGTAACCGGTCTGGTTGTTGACGATCAGCGGTGCATCGATAGCGACGACGCACTCGTCGCCGACATATTGGGCGATGGCGTCGATGATGCTCGCATCATCCTGGGCGATTCCGACCTCGAGCAAACGGCCGTCGGAGTCGACGGCCGCCACCCCGGTCTGTTTCTTCTCACCCCACGCCAGGTCCAATCCAACGAAGTGCATGCAGCTACCCTGCACCATCCGGGCCGTAAGCTGTGAAACTGTGGCGATTCCCAACGTGCTGGCCAGCAGGTACGCCAGCGACGAGATGGTGGCGATCTGGTCGCCGGAGGCCAAGATCGTCGGCGAGCGCCGACTATGGCTGGCGGTGCTGCGTGCGCAGGCCGAGTTGGGTGTCAACGTTCCCGACGGCGTGATCGACGACTACGAGCGGGTGATCGAAGACGTCGACCTGGCCTCGATCGCCGAACGCGAGCGGATGCTGCGCCACGACGTGAAGGCGCGCATCGAGGAGTTCAACGCGCTGGCAGGCCACGAGCACGTGCACAAGGGAATGACGAGCCGGGATCTGACGGAAAACGTTGAGCAGCTGCAGATCCGCCGCTCGCTCGAGTTGGTCTTCTCGCACGGCGTCGCGGTGGTGGCGCGGCTCGCCGAGCGCGCAATCAGCTACCGCGACTTGGTGATGGCGGGCCGCAGTCACAACGTCGCGGCGCAGGCGACGACGTTGGGCAAGCGGTTCGCGTCGGCGGCCGAGGAGATGCTGATCGCGCTGAACCGGCTGCGCGACCTGATCGACAGGTATCCGTTGCGCGGCGTCAAGGGGCCGATGGGCACCTCGCAGGACATGCTCGACCTGTTCGACGGCGACACTTCGCGGCTGGGCGAGCTCGAGCGTCGGGTCGCCGAATTCCTTGGCTTCACCGAGATCCTGACGAGCGTGGGACAGGTCTACCCGCGGTCGCTCGACCACGACGTCGTTTCGGCGCTTGTGCAGTTGGGCGCCGGACCGTCGTCGCTGGCGCACACCATTCGGTTGATGGCAGGCCACGAGCTGGTGACCGAGGGGTTCGCGCCCGGTCAGGTCGGTTCGTCGGCGATGCCGCACAAGATGAACACGCGGTCGTGTGAGCGTGTCAACGGGCTGCAGGTGGTGCTGCGGGGCTACGCGTCGATGGCGGCCGAACTCGCTGGGGCGCAATGGAATGAGGGCGACGTGTTCTGCTCGGTGGTGCGCCGGGTCGCACTGCCCGACGCGTTCTTCGCCATCGACGGGCAGACCGAGACGTTCCTGACGGTGCTCGACGAGTTCGGCGCGTATCCGGCGGTGATTCAGCGCGAGCTCGACCGCTATCTGCCGTTCCTTGCGACGACTCGAATCCTGATCGCGGCGGTGCGAGCGGGCATGGGTCGTGAGGCGGCACACGAGGTCATCAAGGAGAACGCGGTCGCGGTGGCGCTGGCGATGCGGGAGAAGGGCGCCGACCCCGACCTCCTTGACCGGCTGGCGGCCGATCGGCGGCTGCCGCTGGACCGCGCGGCATTGGACGCCGCTCTTGCGGACAGGCAGGCGTTCACCGGCGCGGCCGGTAGTCAGGTCGACGCCGTCGCCGCCGCGGTGGACGAACTGGTCAGCCGCTATCCCGAGGCGGCGAAATACACCTCGGGTGCGATCCTGTGACACTGGCCGGTTCGCTGTCCCGGATCGACTTCACCGATCTGGACAACTTCGCCTCCGGCTTTCCCCATGACCTGTTCGAGGTGCACCGTCGCGACGCGCCGGTGTACTGGCACGAGCCGACCGACAACACACCCGACGGCGAGGGCTTCTGGTCGGTGGCCACATATGCGGAAACGCTTGCGGTGCTGCGCGATCCGGAAACATATTCGTCGGTGACCGGCGGCGCGCGACCTTTTGGCGGCACGCTTCTGCAGGACCTCGCCATTGCCGGCCAGGTGCTCAACATGATGGACGACCCACGGCATTCGCAGATTAGGCGGCTGGTCAGTTCCGGGCTGACACCGCGGATGATCCGGCGCGTCGAGGACGACCTCCGTAGCCGGGCCCGTCGTCTGCTGGATGCCGTTGAGCCGGGTTCGGCTTTCGACTTCCTGGTCGAGGTGGCCGCGGAGCTACCGATGCAGATGATCTGCATCCTGCTGGGAGTGCCTGAGTCTGAACGGCATTGGCTGTTCGAGGCGATCGAGCCGCAATTCGATTTCGGCGGGTCGCGCAAGGCGGCCGTCGGGCAGATGACGCCAGAAGAGGCCGGGACGCGGATGTACACCTACGGCCAGTCGCTCATTTCCGCAAAGCGGGCGGAGCCGACCGACGACATGCTTTCGGTCGTCGCCAATGCGACGCTGGACTCCGAGGGGCTCTCCGATCTGGAGCTCTACCTGTTCTTCAGCCTGCTTTTCAGTGCGGGTGCCGAAACCACCCGCAACGCGGTCGCGGGCGGGTTGCTTGCGCTCGCCGAACACCCCGACCAGCTGGCGGCGCTGCGCGCCGACCCGTCGCTGCTGCCGACCGCCGTCGAGGAGATGGTGAGGTGGACGTCGCCGTCGCCGTCGAAGCGCCGCACGGCAACACGTGATGTCGAGTTGGCCGGACACGCCGTGGAAGCCGGGCAGAAGGTGCAGATCTGGGAAGGCTCCGCCAACCGCGACGCCAGGGTGTTCGAGAATCCTGATGCCTTCGATATCGCCCGTAAGCCGAACCCGCACTTGGGCTTCGGCCAGGGTATCCACTACTGCCTCGGTGCCAACCTCGCGCGGCTGGAGCTGCGGGTGCTGTTCGAGGAGATGCTCGGCCGGTTCGCGTCGGTCCGTGTCGTCAAGCCGGTGGAGTGGACGCGGAGCAACAGGCACACCGGCATCCGTCACCTCGTCGTCGAACTGGAAGCGTGAGACCCGACGCGTTCGCGGCGGTGATGGCGACCGGCATCGTGTCGATCGCGGCAGCGGACCACGAGTTTCGCGGCATCAGCGACGTGCTGGCCGTCATCTCGGTGGTCGTATTCGCGGCCCTGGTGATTGCGGCCCTGATTTGGTTGCGGCCCGACTTCGATGACCTCGATGTGCCCATTCAACTGCTCACGTTCGTTGCGGCGTGCGCGGTCGTCGGCACACGGCTGGGCTGGTGGCCGCTCGGGGTGGTCGGACTGCTCGGCTGGCTGGTGCTACTGCCGATGGCACTTCGGGGCATGTGGCGGTATCGGTGGTCCGGCCTTCGTGACCGCGCCCGCGGCGGCGGCGAACTCGCCAGCGTCGCGACGTCGGGGCTGGCGATAGTCGCTGCCGATCTCGGTTTTGTCGGTGTGGCGATAGGTCTGCTCGCGCTTGCGCTCTGCCTGTACTGCGTGATGACGGGTCTGGTGCTCTGGCGGGCGGCCCACGAACCGTCGGCGCCCGACCTGTTCCAGCCCGACATGTGGATCCTGATGGGCGGGGCGGCGATCGCGACGTTGGCGGGCGATCACATCCACAAGGCGGGCGTCGACGACATTTGGCCGGTGACGGTCGTGACGTGGATCGTCGCCAGCCTGTGGATCCCGGTGCTGGCCGCGGCGAGTGTGCGACTGCGTGACGGCAACTGGTGGGCGGCGGTCTTCCCGCTGGGCATGTACTCGTCGGCGACGTTCGCCACAGCCGTCGAAACGGGCTGGCAGCCGCTGACGACGGTGTCGCTGGTGTTCTTCTGGATCGCCCTGGCGGCCTGGTTGCTCACCTGTTGCGATTTCGGCGTGAAAAGTGTTGCTCAGCGATAGAAATCACGCCGAAATCGCGCGTTTGATCTCCGCGATCACCCGCTCCGGATACTCCGTCAGGTCAAGCCACGTGAAGCGCAGAACCTGCCAGCCGGCCAACGCGATGGCGTTCTGCCGAACTCGGTCGTGGTGAAAGTCCTCGCTGTCGCTGTGGAAAGCGAAGCCGTCAGCCTCCAGCGCAAGCCTTTGATTCGGGAAGCCAACGTCAACGCGATAGCCCGCGACGGGATAGTTAGGTTTCCAACCCGTGATCTTCGCGGCCTTCAACAGCTGGATCAGCAGCCGCTCAGCTTGCGAATGTGCACCATCGGCTGCGGCCTGCAGAAGCATGCGCGCGGCAGGTGACCCGTAACGCCCTTTATTGCGCAAGTGCGCGCGCCACAGGCTTTTCAAATCGACGCGACGTTGCAGAGCCCCATCTAGCAGCTTGACGTTGCGCCGAGGACGTACTGACGCCTCGATCACCGTCAATGCCAAGTCGGTGACGCGCAGGCCGTGAACTTCGACGATGTCGGCTGGCTTGAGATCGCGCCTGCGCACTCTGCTGCCGTCACGGCATCGACCGTTGCTATTTCGCGGCACGGTTACCTCGACGATGTCGGGTGCGAATCTGGTCAAGCCGTGCCACCAAGCCGCCGCAAGCCCACTCGCCGTGGCCTCGACGCCGTAACTCCACACGGCCGCACGAATGCGTGCATTGTCGGTGAACGGCCGGTCGTCAACGAAGTAGACGCCGGGCCCACACCGGCGCCAGCTGCCAGACCGTTGACGGCGTATGACAGCTTGATCGCTGAGACCCGCGCGACGGGCCTGCACAAGTGTGATGACGCCATCGTGTTGGCGGAGAAAGTCGTCGAGCACGCAGAAGAGACGTCAAACCGGCGACGCGTGGTTCCTTCCTCTGCGAATTCGGCGTGAAAACTGTCGCTGATCGATAGAAATCACGCCGAAATCGCTAATTGCGGGCGGGGACGCGGCGGGCGACTCCTGCCGATCGCAGTTCCAGCGCGGCAAGGCCGCTGATCGCCTCGGCGTCCTCGCGTCGCCACGCCCCGACGGGGTCGTCGTTGATCGCCGCAAGCTTGGCCAGCGGGCGGTTGGCCAGCGCCCGCAGCGCCAGCAGCTGTTCGCCCGCGGGCGTCCTGGCCAGGGTGAGCGCCACCCACTTGCGCCGGAAGAAGCGCAGCCGCAGCACCAGCCACGGCGCCGCGATCGCCATGATCGGCGGCGCGGCGACCGCGAGCGCCAGCAGCCACGCCAGCCACGTCGCCGTCGAGTTCAGCTGCGCACCCGCGCCCGCGATGTCACGGGCGAAACCGCCCGCCGCCGCCAGCGGCTCGCTGAGCGCATCACCGATCAGCGGTACCTTCCCGGCATTGTCGCCTGCGGAGTCGAGGTTGCCCGCGATGCCGTTGGCACCGCTCTCCACGTCGGCACCGAAATTCGCGATCGCCGCGACCGCCGTATGCACGGCCGTTCCGATCACCACCCAGATGGCGATCCAGACGGCGACGACGATGTCGCTGACCAACTGTGCGAGGAGCCGGGCGGGGGTGGTGGCGTAGGGCACATACCTCGATGTCATGCCATCGATCCCAGCACAGATGGACCGCTAGGCTGGCCCGATGCGCCCAGCTCTCTCCGACTACGAGCATCTGGCCAGCGGCAAGGTTCGCGAGCTGTACCGCATCGACGACGACCACCTGCTGTTCGTGGCCAGCGACCGCATCTCGGCGTTCGACTACATCCTCGACAACGAGATACCCGACAAGGGTCGCATCCTGACCGCGATGAGCGTGTTCTTCTTCGACCACGTGAAGACGCCCAACCATCTCGCGGGCCCGCCCGACGACCCGCGCATCCCCGGCGAGCTGCTCGGCCGCGCGTTGGTGGTGCGCACGCTCGACATGATTCCGGTGGAGTGCGTCGCCCGCGGCTACCTGACCGGGTCCGGGCTGCTGGATTATCAGAAGAGCGGCGAGGTCAGCGGCATCGCCCTGCCGCCGGGTCTGAGCGAGGCCAGCAAGTTCGACTTCCCGCTGTTCACCCCGGCCACCAAGGCCGAGCTCGGCGAGCATGACGAGAACATCTCGTTCGCCGACGTGATCGACATGGTCGGCGCCGAGCGCGCCAACCAGCTGCGCGATCTCACCCTGCAGACCTACATCCGCGCCGCCGACCACGCCTTGACGAAGGGAATCATCATCGCCGACACCAAATTCGAATTCGGGGTGAATGAGCACGGCAACCTGGTCCTGGCCGACGAGGTCTTCACACCGGACTCGTCGCGTTACTGGGCCGTCGACACCTACAAGGAGGGCGTCGTACAACCCAGCTTCGACAAGCAGTTCGTCCGCAACTGGCTGTTGAGCCCGGAGTCGGGCTGGGACCGCGGCGGTGACGAGCCGCCGCCCCCGCTGCCGCAGACCATCGTGGATGCCACTCGCGAGCGCTATATCAATGCCTACGAGCGCATTTCGGGTCTGCGGTTCGCCGACTGGATCGGCCCCGAGGCGTGACCGGGGCTCCCCCGATTGCGAAACGGGTCGAGCACCGTCGCGAGCATCACGGCGACGTCTTCGTCGACCCCTACGAGTGGCTACGCGACAAGTCGGATCCCGCGGTCATCGAATACCTCGAGGCGGAGAACGCCTACACCGAACAGGTCACCGACCACCTTGCGCCGCTGCGGCAGAAGATCTTCGACGAGATAAAGGCCCGCACCAAGGAGACCGACCTGTCGGTGCCCATCCGGCGCAACGACTGGTGGTACTACTCCAGAAGTTACGAGGGCAAGCAGTACAGCGTGCATTGCCGTTGTCCGATAACCGATCCCGACGACTGGACGCCCCCACAGCTCGACGAGCACACCGAAATCAACGGGGAACAGGTGCTGCTCGACGAAAACGCGGAGGCGGCCGGCCACGACTTCTTCGCGATGGGCGCCGCCACGGTGAGCGTCGACGCCCACACGTTGGCGTATTCGGTCGACGTGCGCGGCGACGAGCGATACACGTTGCGGTTCAAGGACTTGCGGACGGGGCAGCTCTACGACGACGAGATCGTCGGCATCGGCGCGGGTGCGACCTGGGCCGCCGACAACCAGACCATCTATTACACGACGGTCGACGACGCGTGGCGGCCGGACACCGTGTGGCGGCACCGCGTCGGCGCGGGCCTACCCGCCGAGAAGGTCTATCACGAGCCGGACGAGAAATTCTGGCTCGCGGTCGGCCGCACCCGTAGCGACAAGTTCGTCATCATCGCCGCGGGCAGCGCCGTGACGTCGGAGATCCGCTACGCCGACGCAACCGACGGCGGCGCCGAGTTCGTTCCGGTGTGGCCGCGGCGCGAGCTCGTCGAGTACTCCGTCGAGCACGCCGTCGTCGGCGGCGAGGACCGGTTCCTCATCCTGCACAACGACGGCGCCGAGAACTTCACCCTGGTCGAGGCGCCGGTGAGCGACCCGACCGCCACCCGAACGCTCATCGAACACCGCGACGACGTCCGTCTCGACGCGGTCGACGCGTTCGTCGGGCACATCGTGGTCAGCTATCGCAGCGAGGCGTTGCCGCGGATCCAGCTGTGGCCGCTGTACGCCGAGGGCACCTACGGCCGCGCGGAGGACTTCACCTTCGAATCCGAGCTGATGTCGGCGGGCCTGTCCGGTAATCCCAACTGGGACTCGCCCAAGCTGCGGATTGGTGCGACGTCGTTCGTCACCCCTGTGCGCATCTACGACGTCGACCTCGTCACCGGCGAGCGGACGCTGCTGCGCGAACAGCCGGTGCTCGGCGACTACCGCCCCGAGGACTACGTCGAACGCCGCGACTGGGCGGTCGCAATCGACGGAGCGCGGGTGCCGGTATCGATCATCCACCGCGCTGGTCTGCAATTCCCCGCTCCCACATTGCTTTACGGCTACGGCGCCTACGAATCGTGTGAGGACCCGAGGTTCTCGATTGCGCGGCTGTCCCTGCTCGACCGCGGCATGGTGTTCGTCATCGCCCATGTGCGCGGTGGCGGTGAGCTGGGCCGCCCGTGGTACGAGCACGGCAAGCTGCTCGAGAAGGCGAACACCTTCACCGACTTCATCGCCGTGGCAGCACATCTCATCAACACCGACGTGACCCGGCCGGAGAACCTTGTCGCGCTCGGCGGCAGTGCGGGCGGGCTGCTGATCGGTGCCGTCGCCAACATGGCTCCGCAGCTGTTCGCGGGTTTCCTGGCGCAGGTCCCGTTCGTCGACGCCCTCACGACCATCCTCGACCCGTCGCTTCCGCTCACCGTGACCGAGTGGGACGAGTGGGGAAACCCGTTGGCCGACAGCGACGTCTACTACTACATGAAGTCCTACACGCCGTATGAGAACGTGGCGGCCAAGGACTATCCGCCGATTCTGGCGATGACCTCGCTCAACGACACCCGGGTGTACTACGTGGAGCCCGCGAAATGGGTCGCGGCGCTGCGGCACACCAAGACCGACGCCCATCCGGTCCTGTTGAAGACCGAGATGAGCGCCGGCCATGGAGGCATCAGCGGCCGATACGAGCGCTGGAAGGAGGCGGCGTTCCAGTACGCATGGCTACTGGATACTGCCAAGGCCAACCATGAGGGCGGCGCCTACGAAGACGACCTGCTCGACCGTTCGTAGCGGCAGTTGCGTGGTCATCGACTTCGGCGGATCCGGCATCCGCGACGCGTAGACGTTGGCGGGGAACATCGCCAGCATCATCACCCCGAGCGAGACGGCGGCCGCCACCCTGGTCGGCGGGTACAGCAGCCCGGCGGCACCGAGTAGTTCCAGCACACCGGTGACGGTGACCAGCAGGCCGGGCGCGGGCAGTCGCGGCGGAACGATCGCGATCAGATCCCTGCGCAGGGGATTGACGAAGTGCGCGATCCCGGTGACGACGAACATCGCCGCCAGCCCAACGGCGATCGCCGACGGCCAGCCGCCGACGTAGTCCACGCCCAGCCAACCGACTAACCGGGCACCGAGCGCTCCCAGTACGAGTGCGACGAGAGGGGCCATTTCGATCTCCAATCTAGACAGTGACAAGATGCACGCTAGGCAACAATCTAGGCACTGTCAAGATTCCAGGCTATGATGGGGCCCATGAGCAGCAGAGACACCTATCACCACGGTGATCTGAGGGCGACCATCCTTGCCGAGGCGGCAGTGCTGGTGGCCGATCGTGGCGCCGCTGGCCTTTCCCTTCGCGAGCTCGCCCGTGCGGCGGGTGTCTCCCATGCCGCGCCTGCCCATCACTTCACCGACCGCCGTGGCCTGTTCACCGCCCTGGCGACCGAGGGCTTCCGCATGCTGGCCGACGCGCTCGCCGGCGCACGCCCGGACTTCCTCGACGCGGCGCTGGCGTATGTCCGGTTCGCGATCGACCATCCCGGCCACTACGCCGTGATGTTCGACAAGTCGCTGTACGACGCGACCGACCAGGACCTCGTCGCCGCGGAAACGGCTGCCGGTGCTGAGTTGGCCGCCGGTGTCGGAACGCTCGACGATCCGCGGGCCAAGGACGACCCGCAGGCGGCCCAACTCGCGGCATGGTCTCTGGTGCACGGCTTTTCACTGTTGTGGCTCAACAAGGCCGTCGACAACGACACCGATCCGATGGCCACCGTGCACCGGGTGGCGGGAATGCTGTACGGGACCTAGGTAATGTTGCCGCCCATGACGGACACGCAGCTCACCGACATCGTGCTCACCACCCTCGACGGCACGCCCACCACGCTGGCCGAGCTCGCCGACGGCGCAGCGCTTGTCGTCAACGTCGCCTCGAAATGTGGTCTGACACCGCAATACAGCGCGCTGGAGAAGCTCGCACAGGACTACGGCGACCGGGGGTTGACCGTGATCGGCGTGCCGTGCAACCAGTTCATGGGTCAGGAGCCGGGCAGCGCCGAGGAGATCCAGACGTTCTGCTCCGCCACCTACGGCGTCACGTTTCCGCTACTGGCCAAGACCGATGTCAACGGGCCGGACCGTCACCCACTGTTCACCGAGCTGACGAAGACCGCCGACGCCGAAGGCGAGGCGGGCGACGTGCAGTGGAACTTCGAGAAGTTCCTGCTCGCGCCCGGTGGCACGGTGGTCAAGCGATTCCGCCCGCGTACCGAACCCAACGCCAAAGAGGTGGTCGAGGCCATCGAGGCCGTTCTGCCGCGATAGCGGAATGGACAACTGCCGTAAGGGTGTCGGAAACCGTTGAGACACCTGGCGTTGCGACAATGCGGGTGTGGCTGGACAACTGATCGTTTCGATTTCCGGCATCAGTGAGCAGACGCTGCCCGACGTTGCGGCGTTCTGCTCTCAACTCGAAGACCGAGCGGTACCGACCTCGTTCCTTGTCGCGCCACGACTGAAGGGCGGCTACCGACTCGACCGGGACCCGTCGACCGTGGCCTGGCTGGCAGGACGTCGCACCCGCGGCGACGCCATCGTCCTGCACGGCTTCGACGAGGCTGCCACGAAGAAGCGGCGCGGCGAGTTCGCAACGCTGCCCGCACACGAGGCGAACCTCCGGTTGATGGGGGCCGACAGGGTCCTCGAGCATCTCGGGCTGCGCACCCGGCTGTTCGCCGCGCCGGGCTGGACAGTGTCGCAGGGAACGGTAGATACGCTGCCGCGTAACGGGTTCCGGTTACTCGCCGGCCTGAGCAGCATCACCGACCTTGCGCGCAAGACAACCATTCGCGCACGGGTGCTCGGCATCGGTGAGGGCTTTCTGTCCGAGCCGTGGTGGTGTCGCACGCTGGTGATGTCCGCCGAACGCACCGCGCGGCGGGCAGGCGTCGTGCGGGTCGCGGTGGCGGCGCGACACCTGAGCAAACCTGGACCTCGCCAGGCCATGCTCGATGCCGTCGACCTGGCCCTGATGCATCGGTGCGTGCCAGCGGTCTACGAGTGGCGGCCCCATCCCGCACTGACCGACGCCGCCTGACCGACCGCTACATTGGCGGCCATGGCTGATGCTGATGTCATCGTGGTCGGAGCCGGCCTTGCCGGTCTGGTCGCCGCCTGTGAACTCGCCGAACGCGGCCGCCGCGTCCTGATCGTCGACCAGGAGAACGCCGCCAACATCGGCGGTCAGGCGTTCTGGTCGTTCGGCGGCCTGTTCTTCGTCGACAGCCCCGAACAGCGCAGGCTCGGCATCCGCGACAGCCACGAGCTGGCACTGCAGGACTGGCTGGGCACTGCGGGATTCGACAGGCCCGAGGACCACTGGCCGCGGCAATGGGCGCACGCGTACGTCGACTTCGCGGCGGGCGAGAAGCGCAGCTGGCTGCGGGAACGCGGGCTGCGCACCTTCCCGCTGGTGGGCTGGGCGGAGCGGGGCGGCTACGACGCGCGCGGCCACGGCAACTCGGTGCCGCGCTTTCACATCACCTGGGGAACCGGTCCGGCGATCGTCGAGGTGTTCGCACGCCGACTGCGGGACACCGACAGGGTCACCTTCGCGCACCGGCACCGCGTCGACGAGCTGGTGGTGTCCGACGGTTCGGTCGTCGGCGTGCGCGGTGCGGTGCTGGAGCCGACGGACGCTGCCCGAGGCGTGGCGTCGTCACGAAACATCTTCGGTGACTTCGAGTTTCGCGCGCAATCGGTGATCGTCGCCAGCGGCGGCATCGGCGGTAATCACGACCTCGTGCGGCAGAACTGGCCGAAGCGAATGGGCCGCGTGCCAGAGCAACTCCTCAGCGGGGTGCCCGCGCACGTCGACGGTCGGATGATCGGCATCAGCGAGTCGGCGGGTGCGCACGTCATCAACAGCGACCGGATGTGGCATTACACCGAGGGCATCACGAACTACGACCCGATCTGGCCCGACCACGGCATCCGCATTCTGCCCGGGCCGTCGTCGCTGTGGCTCGACGCAGGCGGGAAGCGCCTGCCTGCCCCGCTCTATCCGGGTTTCGACACCCTCGGCACGCTGGAGCACATTGCGCTGACCGGCCAGGACTACACCTGGTTCGTGCTGAACGCCCGCATCATCGCCAAGGAGTTCGCGCTGTCCGGCCAGGAGCAGAACCCCGACCTCACGGGCCGCAGTGTCCGGGATGTGCTTGCAAGGGTGCGGCCCGGCGCACCCGCCCCGGTGCAGGCGTTCGTCGACAAGGGCGTCGACTTCGTCAGCGCAACCACGTTGCGGGAGTTGGTGTCCGCGATGAACACCGTTCCCGACGTCATCCCCCTCGACTACGCGACCGTCGAAGCGGAGGTCACCGCGCGCGACCGGGAGGTCGCCAACCGGTTCACCAAGGACACCCAGGTGACGGCGATCCGGGCGGCCCGCGGCTATCTCGGCGACCGCTTCACCCGCGTCGTCGCACCGCACCGGCTGACCGACAAGAAGGCCGGGCCGATGATCGCGGTGAAGCTGCACATACTGACCCGGAAATCGTTGGGCGGCTTGGAAACCGACCTCGACTCACGCGTGTTGCGCGACGACGGAAACGTGTTCGCGGGGCTCTTCGCGGCGGGCGAAGCCGCCGGGTTCGGCGGCGGTGGCGTGCACGGCTACCGGTCGCTGGAGGGCACGTTCCTCGGCGGGTGCATCTTCTCGGGCCGGGCCGCGGGCCGGGCCGCCGCGCGCGACACGGCCTAGTCCGGCGAGCAGACGCTAACGTCCGCAAAAGCCCAGAGGACGCCGGACCTTAGCGTCTGCTCGCGCTAGAAAGTGGTGCCGTTCTCGGCTTCGAGCACCTGGAAGTCGGTGTCGGTCATCTCCGACAGCCTGCCGTAGTAGATGCCGCGCGCGTTGGGCTCGATGATCGCCTGGTGGATCGGGACCGCGCGGGCGGGCGCCACCGCACGCAGAAAGTCAACGGCCTCAGAGATTTTCATCCACGGCGCGGCTGCGGGTGTGGCGAGCACGTCCACCGGCTCGCCCGGCGTGAACAGCGCGTCGCCGGGATGCATCAGCCGTGCCGGGTGGTCGCCGTCGCCGATCAGGTACGAGATGTTGTCGATCACCGGAATCTCCGGGTGGATCACCGCGTGCTTGCCGCCCACGCCGCGGACGGTCAACGAGCCGACGGTGAATTCGTCGCCGACGTGCACGGCCCGCCACGGGTCGCCCAGCTGTTCGGCGGTCTGCGGGTCGGCGTACAGCGCCGCCTGCGGGTTGGCCTCCACCAGCGCGGGCAGCCGCTCGGTGTCGGCGTGATCGGGGTGTTGATGCGTGATCAGGATCGCGTCCAGCCCGGTGATGCCCTCGAAGCCGTGGGAAAAGTTTCCCGGGTCGAACAGCACCGTCGATGTGGCGGAATCGATTGTGAACTCGGCGAGAAGGCACGAATGGCCGAAATGCGTCAACTGCATGCCTATATTGTGCGCTCAGGGGTGGTGGGCGATGCGAATGATGCTGGCGGCGATCCTGGCGGCCTGGGGGCTGGCGATTGCGCCGAGCGCGGTCGGCCCTGCGTACGCGCTTCCGATGGATTGCCCGCCCAACTGTGACCGCATCCCGGACTCCGGGTGGATCGACCCGACGGCCCTTCCGCTGTACTCGACCTATCGCTGGCCGGCCCTGCCCGGACTCGCCGTCACCGCGACCAACCCTCGCTTCCGGTTCGAGGAGGCGTGCGCCTCGCCGCCCGTGCCCGACGACCCCCGTGCGTTCGCCGTGGCGGCGCGAGCCTGGGTTCCGCAGCCGGACGGGCAGTGGCAGCTCCAGGTCCAGGTGATGCACTGGCGGGGCGAGACCTGGCGTGGCGGCCAACTCGCATCGGCCGTCTTCGACAAGGCGGTGGCCGCCCTGCGCGGCTGCCAGCTGACCTCTCCGCTGACGTCGCCGTCGCTCACCACCGACACACCCAACCGGGTGGCCGCGGTGGTCAGCGGGGTGCTGCCCGGTCAGGCGGTGCTGCACGAGTACCTGCTGGTCAACCCGCGCAACAGCACCGTCGTCGAGGTGGCGATGTGGGCAACGACGCCCCCGCGTGTCGACTGGCCTGCGGTGTCCGACGCGCAGGTCCTCGACGCCATGAACGCCCCGCTGTGCACGGCCTACATCGATTCGTGCCGGTGAGGCGATCGGGCCGGTGCCGCCGGTAGAGTGAGCGCCGTGGCAAAGGTGGTTGTGCACGTGATGCCGAAGGCCGAAATCCTCGACCCCCAGGGGCAGGCGATCGTCGGCGCACTGGGCCGTCTCGGCTACAACGGAATATCAGATGTGCGGCAGGGCAAGCGGTTTGAGCTCGAAGTCGACGACAGCGTCGCCGACCAGACGGTCGCCGAGATCGCCGAATCGCTGCTGGCGAACATCGTGATCGAGGACTGGTCCGTCAGCAGGGAGCCATCGTGACCGCACGTGTGGGGGTCATCACATTCCCCGGCACGCTCGACGACGTCGACGCAGCACGGGCGGTCCGGCTGTCCGGCGCCGAGGCCGTGAGCCTCTGGCACGCCGACGCGGACCTCAAGGGCGTCGACGCCGTCGTCGTCCCCGGCGGCTTCTCGTATGGCGACTACCTGCGCTGCGGCGCCATCGCCAAGTTCGCCCCTGTGATGAAGTCCGTCATCGATGCCGCGGGCAGCGGAATGCCGGTGTTGGGAATTTGCAACGGGTTTCAGGTGCTGTGCGAGGCCGGGTTGCTGCCGGGCGCGTTGACCCGCAATGCCGGGCTGCACTTCGTCTGCCGCGACCTCTGGCTGGAGGTGGCGTCCAACACCACAGCGTGGACCTCCCGGTACGAGCTCGGCGCCGATCTGCTGGTGCCGCTGAAGTCCGGCGAAGGCCGCTACGTGGCTTCGGACGCCGTGCTCGACGAGCTCGAGGGCGACGGCCGGGTGGTGTTCCGCTACCGCGACAACCCCAACGGGTCGATGCGCGATATCGCGGGCATCGCGTCGGCCAACGGTCGAGTTGTGGGCCTGATGCCGCACCCCGAGCACGCGACAGAAGCGCTCACCGGGCCTTCCGACGACGGGCTCGGGCTGTTCTACTCCGCGATCGACGCGGTTCTCGCCAACGCCTAGGCCGCGGGCCGGATGGCCAGTGCACCGCCATCGACAGGGAGCACCACGCCGTTGATGTAGCTCGCCGCGGGTGAGGCGATGAACGCGACCGCGCGCGCTATCTCGTCAGGCTGGCCGATCCGCTGCAGCGCCCTTGTGCGGCCCAGTCCCTCGATGACGTCGGCGAACCCGGAGGTGCCTTCCGTCTCGGTGGGGCCAGGTGCGATGGCGTTGACGCGCACCCCGGCTGCGCCGAACTCGTCGGCCCAGAGCTTGGTCAGCAGGTCAAGCGCCGCCTTGCTGGCGCCGTAGAGCCCCGCGTCGGCGGAGGGTGTGCTGGCCACGACGCTGCTGATGTTGACCACGCTGCCGTGCCCGCGTTCGACCATGCCGGGAACCAGCTTCTGCACCAGGATGTACGGGGCTCGGAGGTTCGTGTCGAAGTGGGCGTCGAAGTCGCTGTCGTCGGTTTCGAACGTTGTGGCGAACTCATAAATGCCTGCGTTGTTGATCAGAATGTCCACCTGACCCGCCTCGGCCGCGAGCCTGCGGACATCGTCGGCGTCAGAGAGATCGGCAGCGACGAAACGTGCTCTGCCGCCGGCGTTTTCGATCTGCTGAACCGCCTTCGCGCCGCGTTCGGCGTTGCGTCCGTGAACGACGACCTCCGCACCTTGTCGTGCGAGCTCAAGCGCGATCGCGTAGCCGATGCCTGCGGTCGCTCCGGTGACCAGGGCCGTGCTGCCCTCGAATGTGTTCATGCCCGCATAAGGCGGATCGTGGGCTGATTATTCCGGTGGACCCAATCAGGGCGTCAGCGCGACAGAGGCTTCCGCGGTGTAGCACAGGAATGTCAGCGTCTCCTGCATGTAGAGCTGGACTGTCTCGGCGTCATGCGACAGGTACCCGATCGACACATCGGTGCCGAGCTGCAGATCGAAATCGCCGCCGCGGGTGGACAGCACGAACGCACCGTCGATCGCGGGCGCCCAGATGATGTCACCGTCGACCAGCCGGTTGAGGTGCTCGCGGATCGGATAGCCGTGCTCGGTGGTCTCGCTGACCTTGGTGTACACGTCGGCCGACAACAGCACCGAGTACGGGCCGTCGACGCCTGCCAGGCGCAGCTCGGACAGCGCCTGGGCGATGACATCGGGTATCTCGCGCGGATCACCGGGAAGCGCGAGCGGTGGATTGGAGCTGCAGTTGCGGATACCCCCGATGGACGCCGCCTCGTACCCCTCGAAGATCGCCCGGTCCTCGACGAACGCCAACTTCTTGGCGGCTTCCTTGACGGGGTCCCAGTCCGAGTCCTGCGATCCTCGCTCGACATCGTCGATGTCGGTGCGCGACAACGTGAACGGGACCCGCAGCCGCACCAGCGGCTTGCTCTCGCGCAGGTGTGCGATCACGCCGTCGCCGGGCGTCGCCACATCGAGCAGATGCCCGGTGCTGACGGCGGCCGTCACGGGACCACCCGGATCGCTGACGTCGACGACGCGTCGTCCCGCGATGTGACGCTTGAACGTCCGCGTCGCCTCCGACTCGATCTCCGCCCACGCCTCTTCGGTGACCGGAGCCAGGTCGCGGTAAAGGTTGTTCATCTACTCAAGTTCCTTTCAGGCTGCCGATGCCGAGTGATCCGTCACGCGGTGCGGGTACGGCGGGGTCTGCCGGGGGCGCTTCTTCCTCGGGAGTCGAATCCGCCAACGGCGGCGGGTCGTCGAGGAAATCGGCGGTCGGGGTGAAGAACATGCTTCCGGTCAGGGCTGTCGAGAAGTCGAGGATCCGGTCGGTGTTACCCGGCGGGTCGCCGATGAACATGTTGTCCAGCATGCGTTCGGTGACCGCGGGTGCCCGCGAGTAGCCGATGTAGTACGTGCCGAACTCGCCCTTGCCGATCTCCCCGAACGGCATGTTGTGGCGCACGATCTTCAGCTCGTTGCCGTCGTCGTCTTCGATGACGTTCAGCGCGAGGTGCGAATTGGCCGGCTTGACCGCATCGTCCATCTCGATGTCGTCGAGCTTCGTGCGGCCGATCACCCGCTCCTGCTCCTCGGTCGACAGCGAGTTCCACGAGTCCATGTCGTGCACGTACTTCTGGACGTGCACGTAGCAGCCGCCGGCGAAGTCGGGATCCTCGTCGCCGATCTGGGTGGCGGACACCGCGATCGGGCCGTCCGGGTTCTCGGTGCCGTCGACGAAGCCCATCAGGTCGCGGTTGTCGAAGAACTTGAAGCCGTGCACCTCGTCCACCACCGCGACGGCCCCGCCCATCGCCTCGACGATCTTGGTGGCCAGCTCGAAGCAGACGTCCATCGACTCGGCCCGGATGTGGAACAGCAGGTCGCCCGGCGTCGACGGCGCGTGGTGGCGGCCGCCCTGGATCTCGACGAACGGGTGCAGTTCGGCAGGCCGCGGTCCGGAGAACAGCCGGTCCCATGCGTCGGAGCCGATCGAGGTGATCACCGACAGCCGCTTCGTCGGGTCGCGGAAGCCGATGGAGCGCACCAACCCCGAGATGTCGCCGAGCGCGTCGTGGACGGTCGACTCGCCGTCTTCGTCGATCGTCGCCACCAAAAAAATCGCCGCGGGCGTCAGCGGCGCCAGAACCGGTTGCGGCAGAACAGCGGGCACCGTCTGACCCTAAATCAAGATCGTCGGCGAAGATGGTGAACCATGTCCGCAAGTGCGCGAGGGTTGTGCGAGTTCATCGACGCGTCGCCGTCCCCATTCCATGTTTGCGCCACCGTTGCGCAGCGCCTGCGGGATGCGGGCTTCACCGAACTGTTCGAAGCCGAAGAGTGGCCGACGAGGGGGCGCTTCTTCGTCGTGCGGGCCGGATCGCTGATCGCCTGGGCGGGCAACGGCGAGCCCGCGGCGCCGTTTCGGGTCGTCGGCGGCCACACCGACAGCCCTAACCTGCGGGTCAAGCAGCATCCCGACCGGTTCGTGTCCGGCTGGCAGGTGGTCGCCTTGGCGCCCTACGGCGGGGCGTGGCTGAACTCGTGGCTCGATCGCGACCTCGGCATCAGCGGACGGTTGTCGGTGCGCTCGGCCGACGGCATCGAGCACCGACTGATCCGAATCGACGAACCGATCCTGCGGGTGCCGCAGCTGGCCATCCACCTGGCCGAAGATCGCAAGTCGGTGTCACTGGACCCGCAGCGCCACGTCAACGCGGTCTGGGGCGTGGGCAGCGGGCCGCGCTCGTTCGTGGGGTACGTCGCCGAGCAGTCCGGGGTGGACGCCGACGACGTGCTCGGCATCGACCTGATGACGCACGACCTGACCCCGTCGACCCTGTCGGGCGCGGGCGGCGAACTGGTCAGCGCGCCGCGACTGGACAACCAGTGCACCTGCTACGCGGGCCTCGAGGCGTTCCTGGCGGCTGAGCCCTCTGGCCACCTGCCTGTGCTCGCGCTCTTCGACCACGAGGAGGTCGGCTCCCAGTCGGATCACGGCGCGCAGTCCGAGCTGTTGCTGACGGTGCTGGAGCGCATCGCGCTGGCCGCGGGCGGCGGCCGCGAGGACTTCCTGCGCCGGTTGCCCGGCTCGATGGTGGCCTCGGGCGACATGGCGCACGCCACCCACCCGAACTACCCCGAGCGTCACGAGCCGTATCACCTGATCGAGGTCAACGCCGGGCCCGTGCTCAAGGTGCAGCCGAACCTGCGCTATGCGACCGACGGCCGCACCGCCGCCGCGTTCGCGCTGGCCTGCAAGCAGGCAGGGGTTCCGTTGCAGCGCTACGAACACAGGGCCGACCTGCCGTGCGGGTCGACGATCGGGCCGATGACGTCGGCGCGTACCGGTATCCCGACGGTGGACGTCGGCGCCGCGCAGCTGGCCATGCACTCGGCGCGAGAGGTGATGGGAGCCGACGACGTCGCCGCGTATGCGGCGGCGCTGCAGGCGTTCCTGTCACCCGCCTGAGCTGATCACTCAGGCGGGCTCGACCTGGTCGTAGCGGATGACGTTCTCGACCACGATGCCGTCGCGGGTGCGGACCCGGTCGAGCCCGCGGATCGCGACCGGCCCGTCCGGACCGCTGGCACGCCCGATGTAGTGCAGGAACACGAGCTGTTCGCCGGGTGCGCCGGCGTCGACAGTCGCACTGTCGACGAGCTCCAGTGTGAGATCGGGAGCGGCGCCGACGAGCTCGGCGATCTTGCCGACGTAGGCCTGCTTGCCCCGCACCGGCTTCGGGTCGCCCTGCCAGTAGCCGACGATGTCGTCGGCGAGGACGTCGCCCGCCCTTGACACGTCGGGAGCGGCCCAGAAGGCCGCCCACAACTCGGCGCTGAACGTTGGTTGGGTCTGGGTTTGAGTCATGGACCAAGCCTGCGTCGAGTTCGGCTGGCACTCAATTACGTGCCAGGTAATGGCGACCGCGATCCCGCCGACTTGTCAGTCGGCTGGCATAAGGTCGGCTCATGGCGCTCAAGACCGAGAACATCACAATCGACACCACCGACCCCGAGAAGCTCGCCGACTGGTGGGCCCGCGCGCTCGACGGGCAGGTAAACCCTGTCGCGCCACCGTTTTTCGTCGTCGTGACGGTGCCAGAAGGCCCGGGGTTGGCGTTCCAGCAGGTCGAGGAACCCACACCGGGTAAGAACCGCGTGCACATCGACTTCAGCACCGCCGATAGGGAGGCTGAGGTCAAGCGCCTGGTCGACCTCGGCGCAAGCGAAACCGGCAGGGGCAACTTCGGCGATTTCGAATGGGTGGTGCTCGCCGATCCCGACGGCAACGCGTTCTGCGTGGCGGGCGGCTAGCGCGCGGCCCCCCGCGCACACCGCCGGTCGCAAACTAGACTGTCGGCGTGACGTCGGAGCTCACCCATGTGGTCGACACCGTCGGCCCAACCCCAATTGTCGACACCGTCGACCGGGCCACAGCCACTCCCGACCAGCCGCAGCCGTTCCGCGAACTCGGCCTCAAGGACGACGAGTACCAGCGGATCCGCGAAATCCTGGGCCGCAGGCCGACCGACGCCGAGCTGGCGATGTATTCGGTGATGTGGAGCGAGCACTGCAGCTACAAGTCCTCCAAGGTGCACCTGCGCTACTTCGGCGAGACCACCACCGAGAAGATGCGCACGGCGATGCTGGCAGGCATCGGTGAGAACGCGGGCGTCGTCGACATCGGCGACGGCTGGGCAGCCACCTTCAAGGTCGAATCGCACAACCACCCGTCGTACGTCGAGCCGTACCAGGGCGCGGCGACCGGTGTCGGCGGGATCGTCCGCGACATCATGGCGATGGGCGCCCGTCCGGTCGCGGTGATGGATCAGCTGCGGTTCGGCGCCGCCGACGCACCCGACACCCGCCGCGTCGTCGACGGCGTGGTCCGCGGCATCGGGGGATACGGAAACTCTCTGGGACTGCCCAACATCGGCGGCGAAACCGTGTTCGACGCCTCCTACGCCGGCAATCCGCTGGTGAACGCGCTGTGCGTCGGGGTGTTGCGCAAGGAGGACCTGCACCTGGCCTTCGCGTCGGGCACCGGCAACAAGATCATCCTGTTCGGGGCTCGCACCGGGCTCGACGGTATCGGCGGCGTTTCGGTGCTGGCGTCGGAGACGTTCGGCGGGGACGAGGGAAGCGGTGCTGGCCGCAAGAAGCTGCCGTCGGTGCAGGTCGGCGACCCCTTCATGGAGAAGGTGCTCATCGAGTGCTGCCTCGAGCTATACGCGGCCGGCCTGGTGATCGGCATCCAGGACCTCGGCGGGGCCGGATTGTCCTGCGCGACATCCGAGCTCGCTTCCGCGGGCGACGGCGGCATGTCCGTCGAATTGGACAAGGTGCCGCTGCGGGCCGCCAACATGACGCCCGCGGAGATCCTGTCCAGCGAGTCGCAGGAACGGATGTGCGCGGTCGTCGCCCCCGAGAACGTCGACGCGTTCATGGCGGTATGCGCCAAGTGGGAGGTGCTCGCCACCGTCATCGGCGAGGTCACCGACGGCGACCGGTTGGAGATCACCTGGCACGGCGACACGGTCGTCGACGTGCCGCCCCGCACGGTCGCGCACGAAGGCCCGGTCTACGAACGGCCGGTGCAGCGCCCGGACACCCAGGACGCGCTCAACGCCGATACGTCGGACAAGCTGCCGCGACCGACGACCGGCGAGGAGCTGCGCGCGACTCTGCTTGCGATGCTTGGCAGCCCGCACCTGTGCAGCCGGGCGTTCATCACCGAACAGTACGACCGCTATGTCCGCGGAAACACCGTGCTGGCGGAGAACGCCGACGGCGGCGTGTTGCGGGTCGACGAGTCCACCGGTCGCGGCATCGCGGTGTCCACCGACGCGTCGGGCCGCTACACCCAGCTGGACCCCTACGCGGGGGCGCAGCTCGCGCTGGCGGAGGCGTACCGCAACGTCGCGGTCACCGGCGCCACCCCGATCGCGGTGACCAACTGCCTGAACTTCGGCTCGCCGGAGGACCCAGGGGTCATGTGGCAGTTCTCCGAAGCGGTCCGTGGACTGGCGGATGGCTGTGCTGCCCTTGGCATTCCGGTCACCGGCGGCAACGTCAGCTTCTACAACCAAACCGGTACCACCGCAATACTGCCCACCCCTGTGGTCGGAGTGCTCGGCGTGCTCGACGACGTCAGCCGCCGCATCCCCACCGGGATCGGCACCGAACCCGGCGAGACCCTGCTGCTTCTCGGCGACACCCGCGACGAGTTCGACGGCTCGATCTGGGCGCAGGTCACCGCGGACCATCTGGGTGGGCGCCCGCCCGCGGTCGATCTCGAGAGGGAGCGACTGCTCGCCGAGGTGCTGAGCGCGGCATCTCGCGACGGGCTGGTATCGGCTGCCCACGACCTGTCGGAAGGCGGCCTGGCCCAGGCGGTCGTCGAGGCGGCGCTGACCGGTGAAACCGGTTGCCGCATAGTCATTCCCGAGGGTCAAGATGCTTTTGTCGCGTTGTTCTCGGAGTCCACGGGCCGGGTGCTGGTGGCCGTCCCGCGCACCGAGGAGAGCAGATTCCGGTCCATGTGCGAGGCGCGCGGTCTGCCGGTCACCCGCATCGGCGTCGCGGACCAGGGCAGTGACTCGATCGAGGTGCAGGGCCAGTTCACGGTGTCACTGGAGGACCTGCGCGCCACATCGGAGGGCGTGTTGCCCGGGTTGTTCGGGTGAGTGTTCCCACTGACGACATCACCGGCGAACCGGTCGCCGCAAGCCCCGAGCGCAAGCAGCGCCATCCTCTTTTCGCGTGGGGGTGGAGTCTGGTGCACCTCGACTTCGTCGGAATCGCATTCGGCGCGCTGTTCTTCTGTCTGTCGCTGACGCCTTCGCTGCTGCCGCGCGACTGGCTGTTCCAGGGACTGATCGGTGGAGTCAACGCGGCCATCGGCTACGGGATCGGCGTGTTCATCCAGAAAATGCTGCACCGCTTCGTGTTACGGAGACGGACGTGGTGGCCCCCGTCGAAACGGGTGCTCTACTGGTGCAAGGCCGCCACCATCACGCTGTCGACGGTCGTGGGCCTTCTGATGCTGATCCCGGCGGCGGCCTGGCAGCGCCGGGTGTCGGCGGAGATGGGCATGGAAGGTCCGGATACCATCGGCTATCTGCGCACCCTCATCGTCGCCATGCTTGTGACGGGCTTGTGCGTGTCAGGGACGCGCGTGCTCATCGACCTCATCAAGACGATGGCTCGGTTCTTCATTCGCCGGTGGCACCTGCACGACGAGGTGGCGCTGTTCATCGGCACGGCGATCGTCGTTGTGCTGGCGATCACGTTGATCAACGGCGTGCTGGTCCGCGGATTCCTTGCCGGCGCCAACTGGGTCTTCCAGCCGCAGAACACCACCACCAGGGCGGCCATCACCCAGCCGCTCGAGCTCGAACGATCCGGCAGCCCAACGTCGTTCGCGCCGTGGGAGACGCTGGGTTACCAGGGTCGCAACTTCGTCGCCACCGGTCCGCACGCCTTCGAGATGACCCGGCTCAACGGCGCGCCCGCGAAAGAGCCAATCCGGGTATACGCGGGCTTGCAGACCGCCGGCACCGATGAGGAGCGAGCCGCCATCCTCGTCCGCGAACTCGATCGCACCCGCGCGTTCGAACGCAAGGTGCTCGTCATCGTCCCGACGACGGGCACCGGGTGGATCAACCCGGTCGCCGCACGGGCATTGGAGTTGATGTACAACGGCGACACGGCGATGGTCGGGTCGCAGTACTCCTATCTGCCGAGTTGGATCTCGTTCCTCGGTGACCGGGAGAAGTCCATGGAGTCCGGCCGGACGATGATCGACGCGATCCACGCGTGGTGGGCGCGGCTGCCGCCCGACCGACGGCCCAAGCTGTTGCTCTACGGAGAGAGCCTCGGGTCGATGGCCGGGCAGGGCGCCTTCAACTGGCTGCCCGACATCGCACGGATGAACTTCTCGTCGGTGCTCTGGGTGGGACCACCCAATGCCAGCCCGCTGTGGAAGGGCATCACCGTCCGTCGCGACCCGGGAACGCCCGAGGTCGAGCCGCGCTACGACAACGGCCGCACCGTCCGGTTCTCGCAGGCCAACGATGCCGCCGAGATCGCGGCCGACACGGACGCGCCGTGGGAAGGCACCCGTGTGCTGTTCCTGCAGCATTCCTCGGACCCCATCGTGTGGTGGTCGGAGGACCTGATCTTCACGCGCCCGGACTGGCTGAAAGAACCGCCGGGTCGGGACCGGACACCGTTGATGCGGTGGTATCCGATCGTCACGTTCTGGCAGGTGGCCGCTGACATGACGAACGCGGGCTCAGTTCCCGGCGGGCACGGCCACAACTACGGCGAGCACGTGCTCGACGGATGGGCCGCCGTCGCGCCACCCGACGGCTGGACCAAAGAGGACACCGAACGCATCCGGACTGCGCTGGAGAAGACCGCGGCCGAAGACGGGCCCGAGTATTAGTGCGCGGCAAGCAGTTTAAGGCCCTGGCGCTGGCTGCAGGCCTCGTCGGCTGGAGTGGGCTGATCGGTCCGCGGATCCCGCCGCGCATACAGCCGTTCGTCCATGCGGTCCTCGGTGTCGGACTCGTTGCGGCGGTCCGCGCCCCGCTCGGCCTGCGCCCACCGCAGCTGTGGTCGGGGCTGCGGCTGGGGCTCGCCGTGGCCGCGCCGATTGTCACCGGTGTCGCCGCCTCGACGGCGGCGCCGCGCGTGCGGTCGGCGATGGCCGAGCGCGACCTGGTCACACCGTCGTCACGCTGGCTGGTGGTGCGGATCCCCTTCGGCACGGTGTGGTCGGAGGAGGCGGCGTTCCGCGCGGCGCTGGGAACGGTCGCCGCCGACGCGTTCGGGGCGACGGGTGGTCGGCTGCTGCAGTCGCTGGCATTCGGGCTGTCGCACGTCGCCGACGCCCGAAGTACCGGTGAGCCGGTGCTCGGCACCGTGCTGGTCACCGGCGTCGCGGGCTGGTTCTTCGCGCTGCTGCGCGAGGGCTCCGGCAGCCTGGCGGCCCCGATGCTCGAGCACCTGGCGATCAACGAAGCCGGCGCCGTCGCGGCCCTTGCCGTCCAGCGCGCGAGGCTCAGGGGTTTATCGTGTTCTCGCCGAACTGCCTGCCCCAGATGTAGTCCGAGGCCATCGGCGATGTGAACTCGAAGTGGTTGTACGGCGCGAGGCTGTAACCGGTGTCCATCACCAGATACGGGAACGGGTACAGGTCTTTGGTCACCTTCTGCCAGCAGCCGGGACGACCCTCCGGCCCGCCGTGGGCGTTCACTCTGGGCAGATTTTCCGGATAGACGAACGGATTACCCGGCGGAAGGATGGTTCCGTACGCCTTGAGCGCGTAGCCATTGTCGCCGCCCAGCACTTTGGCGACCCTGGGCCCCACCTCGGCGTAGTTGCGAGCGGTGCAGAAGATCATGCCCCGGTAGTCGTCGAGCAGCTTGGTCGTCGGCAGCAGATCCTCGGCGGCGCGGACGAAGTACGGGCCGCCGCGCTCGAAGGTGTCGGCGGCGGTATTGCTGAAGCCGATCGCCGCCATCAGCGCGGCGTCGATGTTTCCCTGCTGTTCGTTGAGCGTGCGCGCTGTCGTCACGGCGTTCTCGAGGCCGTCCCACAGGTCGGGGGAGGCGTTCGCATACACGTCGGCGAGATCGGCAAGGGCCTGCATGTCGGCACGTATCTGCGGCATCCGGGGATTCAGCTCGTCCATGATCCGGTTCGCGTTGAGCAGAGAGTCGCCGAACCTCTCACCCAGCCCCGTCGTCGCGTCGGCGAGCGCGTTGAGCGTGCTGTTGAGCTTGATCGGATCGACCTGCTCGGCGATCGACGTCACGGTTTCGAACAGGGTATTGAACTCCGTCGTCACAGACGACACGTCGATCACGTCCTGGCTCGTAATGCGTTGCGGGCTTGGGTCTTTCGGCGAGCTGAACGATATGTACTTGTTGCCGAACACCGTGGATGCCCTGACGTCGGCGACGACGTTTCGCGGAATGAAGGCGATATAGCGGGGTTCGACGGTCAGCGTCAGCTTGGCCTTGGCCGCACCGCCGACGTCGACGTAGTCGACGCCGGCCACCTTCCCGATCTCCACCCCGTTGTAGGTCACCTTCGAGCCAGGGTCGACGACCAGGCCCGCTCGCGGGGACAGCACCGTCAGGTGGGTTTTCCGCACCAACTGGCCGCGGAACTGTTGATAGAGGAAGCTCGCTGCGATCGCGACGAGCACCAAGAGGACCGCCCCAGCCACCTTGTAGGGCGGCTTATGTCGGTCGACGAACACCTTGAGACACTAAGGTATGGCCGCCCGCCGCACCGCCGATCCGGCGAAGACCCGCGCAGCAGTGCTCGCTGTCGCCGAGTGGCTACGCGACGAGAACCGGCCTGCGCCTGAGCGATCCGCGCTCGCCGAAGCCGTTCGGTTGACCGCCCGCACGCTCGCTGCCAGCGCTCCGGGCGCAAGCGTCGAGGTTCGGGTGCCCCCCTTCGTTGCGGTGCAATGCATTTCGGGTCCAAGGCACACCCGTGGCAACCCGCCCAACGTCGTGGAGACCGATGCGCGCACGTGGCTGCTGCTCGCGACGGGGCTGCACACGGTCGCCGATGCGGCCTCAGGAGGGCAGTTGCGGCTGTCGGGGTCGCGCGCCCCCGAGATCGCGACGGTGCTGCCGGTGGTGCCGCTCGACGCCTGACAGGGCCGAAAGGCGTCGCCGCCGGGAATCCGAACCGGGGTCGTGGTCGTTGATCCTGTGGGCGACATGAGCGCCTGCGATTCCGTTATTGGCCCGTGATGACCGTAGACTGAGCACGTCACCCACCGCCCGATGGGAGCAGCCCTAATCGTGACCGGCCAGCAAACCGAGAACGAACCAAGAGAAGAGTGCGGCGTATTCGGCGTCTGGGCGCCGGGCGAAGAGGTGGCCAAGCTCACCTATTACGGCCTGTACGCGCTTCAGCACCGCGGTCAGGAAGCCGCAGGCATCGCTGTCGCCGATGGCTCTCAGGTGCTGGTGTTCAAGGACCTCGGGCTGGTCAGCCAGGTATTCGACGAGCAGACGCTCGGTGCGATGGAGGGCCACGTCGCGATCGGACACTGCCGCTACTCGACGACCGGCTCCACCACATGGGAGAACGCCCAGCCTGTGTTCCGCAACACAGCCGCAGGGACGGGCGTCGCGCTCGGGCACAACGGCAACCTGGTGAACACCACCGAGCTGGCCAGCCGGGCCCGCGAGCTCGGCCTGATCAACATGCGCGGCGCCGCCGCTGCGACGACCGACTCCGACATCCTCGGCGCACTGCTTGCGCACGGCGCCGCGGACTCGACGATCGAGCAGGCCGCCCTCGAGCTGCTGCCCACCGTGCGCGGGGCCTTCTGCCTGACGTTCATGGACGAGAACACGCTCTACGCCGCGCGCGACCCCTACGGCGTGCGGCCGCTGTCGCTGGGGCGGCTCGACCGCGGGTGGGTGGTCGCGTCCGAGACCGCCGCGCTGGACATCGTCGGCGCGTCGTTCGTCCGGGACATCGAGCCCGGCGAGCTGTTGGCCATCGACGCCGACGGCGTGCGTTCGAGCCGGTTCGCCCCGCCGTCGCCGAAGGGCTGCGTGTTCGAGTACGTGTACCTGGCGCGGCCGGACAGCACGATCAGCGGCCGGTCGGTGCACAAGACGCGGGTCGACATCGGACGCAGGCTGGCGCAGGAGCGTCCGGTGGACGCCGACCTGGTGATCGGCGTTCCGGAGTCCGGCATACCGGCCGCGGTCGGCTATGCGCAGGAGTCGGGCATCCCCTACGGGCAGGGCCTGACGAAGAACGCCTACGTGGGACGCACGTTCATCCAGCCGTCGCAGACCATCCGTCAGCTGGGTATCCGGCTCAAGCTCAACCCGCTGCGGGAGGTGATCCGCGGCAAGCGGCTCATCGTCGTCGACGACTCCATCGTCCGCGGCAACACCCAGCGCTCCCTCGTCCGGATGCTGCGGGAGGCAGGCGCAATCGAGGTGCACGTGCGCATCGCCTCGCCGCCGGTGAAGTGGCCGTGCTTCTACGGCATCGACTTCGCCACGCCCGCCGAGCTGATCGCCAACGCCGTCGAGAACGAGGAAGAGGTCGTCGAGGCCGTCCGCCACGGCATCGGCGCCGACTCGCTCGGCTACATCTCGCAGCAGGCCATGATCGCAGCGACCGAGCAGCCGGCCTCACGGCTGTGCACCGCCTGCTTCGACGGCAAGTACCCGATCGAGCTGCCCGGCGAGACCGCACTTGGCAAGAACGTCATCGAGCACATGCTCGCCACCGCCGCCCGTACCGGCATACCGCTTCAGGCCGACAACGACAACGCGTCGGCCCTGCGTCGTCCCTGAAAACTACTGCGGCGCAGTCGGACTGAACTTCATCAAGTGACGCTTGCCGTCGCTGGACGCGGTGCCGTCCGCCTGCAGCGCCTCGGCGACCGCGTCGCGGTATCCGGTCAGTCCCGCATCGGGTGGAGGGATGAAGCCGTCGATGTCGTGGTTGAGCATCACGGCGTCACACTCGAGGGACTCCACCAGCGGCCTCGCCAGCCCCGACGGGATCGGCGTCACCAGACCCACCCACCAACTGGCGATGGTAGGAGTCAAGAACGGCAGCACGATGATGATCCGGCGCCGAAGGCCCGCCACGTCGGCGTAGACCTGCATGGCGTCGCCGTACTCCATCACGTCGGGACCGCCGATATCCCACGTCCGTGACGTCGGCACGTCGGCGACCCCGGAGCGGGCCAGGTAGTCCAGGACGTCGCCGATCGCGATCGGCTGGATCTTGTTGTGCACCCACTTCGGCGTCGTCATCGCCGGAAGGCGGTCGGTGAGGTGGCGGATCATCTCGAACGACGCCGACCCCGCGCCGATGACGATCCCGGCCTGCAGCACCACGGTCTCGATGCCCGAATCGATGAGGATCTCGCCGACCTCGGCGCGCGACGAAAGGTGTCGCGACAGTTCGCGGCCTTCCGGATGCAGGCCGGACAGGTAGACCAGCCGCCGCACCCCTGCCCGTTGCGCTGCCTGGACCACGTTGCGTGCCGACTCCGCCTCCTCGGCGACGAAGTCCTTGGAGGTACCCATCGAGTGCACCAGGTAGTAGACGACGTCGACGCCGTCGAAAGCAGCGGTCAGCGAATCGGGCTCGGTCAGGTCGCCGCGAACCACCTCCACGTCGTCGCGCCACGGCGCTTCCGCGAGCTTGTCGGGATTGCGCGCCATCGCCCGCACCCGCACGCCCTCGTCGAGTAATCGCGGCACCAACCGGCTACCGATGTAGCCGGTCGCGCCCGTCACCAAGCAGCGAAGTCCCTCTGCCGGCACAAGACCTCCATCCGTCGATCCCCATAGTTATTCGGAGCCGATAGACGGGCGGATGACCGTTTCCGGGGTCAGGCAAACCCACAACCGGGATCCGGCGCATCGTCGGACAGCGGCGCTCCTGCCGGATCAATGTAGAGGATCTGCAATACCAGCGGGCCAGAGCCGACATTGCGGCCGATATGCACGTAGCCCGGTCCGCCCTTCTCCGCGATGCTCTGGCCCGCCACGTAGAGGCCGTCCATGGTGCAGTCGGCCCGGTTGTGCATCAGGACGCCCTCCTTGACGACGCCAAGGAGCTCCCCGTCATGCGAATGCCAGCCGGTACTGCCACCGGGCGCGATGGTGATCTCCCGGAAGACGTAGTCCTTGCCGTCGTCGGTCATCTGCCACAGGACTGTGCCGTCGGTGTCTCGCGGTGGGGTGGCGGCCGCGGTGCCGGGAAGCGTCACCGCGACGACCACGACGGCGGCGGCAGCCAGCGCAAACGAGCGAACCCCAGTCATGGATCGCCACGGTGTCATACCGTCGCTGATCGTGCCTGACATCGGCCAGAAACACGCTGAGCGAGCGGCGCGTACCGTGCAGTCGTCCAGCCCGGTAGATTTGGTCTCGATGACGGATCGCGCCGCACAACACGGCATCTCCTATGCATCGGCCGGGGTGGACATCGAAGCTGGTGACCGCGCCGTCGAACTCTTCAAACCGCTGGCGAGCAAGGCGACCAGACCCGAGGTACGTGGCGGGCTTGGCGGATTCGCCGGGCTGTTCGCGCTGCGCGGCGGGTACCGCGAGCCGGTGCTCGCGTCGTCGACCGACGGTGTCGGCACCAAACTCGCCGTTGCGCAGGCCATGGACAAGCACGACACGGTCGGACTCGACCTCGTCGCCATGGTCGTCGACGACCTGGTGGTGTGCGGCGCCGAGCCGCTGTTCCTGCAGGACTACATTGCCGTCGGCCGCACGGTGCCCGAGCGGGTGAGCGAGCTGGTGTCCGGCATCGCCAACGGCTGCGTGATCGCAGGCTGCGCGTTGCTCGGCGGTGAGACCGCCGAACATCCCGGGCTGATGGCGCCCGACCACTACGACATCTCCGCGACCGGGGTTGGCGTGGTGGAGGCCGACGACGTGCTCGGCCCCGACCGGGTCAAGCCGGGCGACGTGATCATCGGCATGGGCTCCACCGGGCTGCACTCCAACGGCTACTCGCTGGCCCGCAAGGTGCTTCTGGAGATCGACCGGATGAACCTGGCCGGACACGTCGAGGAGTTCGGCCGCACACTTGGCGAGGAGTTGCTCGAGCCGACCCGCATCTACGCCAAGGACTGTCTGGCGCTGGCCGCCGAAACCCAAGTGCGCACCTTCTGCCACGTCACTGGCGGCGGGCTGGCCGGGAACCTGGAGCGGGTGATCCCGCAGGGGTTGTTGGGCGAAGTCGATCGCGGAACCTGGACGCCCGCACCGGTGTTCGGCATGATCGCCCAGCGCGGCCGCATCGACCGGGTCGAGATGGAGAAGACGTTCAACATGGGCGTCGGCATGGTCGCCGTCGTCGCGCCCGAGGACACCGACCGTGCGCTGGCGATACTCACCGCGCGGCATCTGAACTGCTGGATCCTTGGCACCGTCAAGAAGGGCAGCAAGGACGGCGCACGCGCCCAACTCGTGGGTCAGCACCCACGTTTCTAATCAGGAGCTCGGAAGAGAATTTCGGCTAGCGCCGCCAGTCGTCCTCGTCGGCCCATTCGCCATTGGAGCCGTTGAGATCGTCGTCAGGTGGATTCCCGTCCGACCCGGCCAGCTCTTGCCGGAGCCGCTCGAAATCGGTCTGCGGTGAGCTGTATTTGAGCTCACGAGCAACCTTGGTCTGCTTTGCCTTAGCCCGGCCGCGGCCCATGGGGGGACCCCCTCGCGCAATAACGGAGCGGCCCAATTAGAAGGCGGCTCCGATCTGTGTGTGTTTATTGTCCTGCCAACACTTTACCGTGCCCGCCCGCGCGGCGCTGGCAGGCCCGTCCGACTGCTCGTCCGGTCACCGCGCGCCGCCCCGCAGCCGCTCGACTGCCAACCGGCCCGCCCCGACGCCATCGGCGGGGGGCATCGAGTCCGCGTCGATCACCGCGGCCACCTGGTTCTCGCCGCCGGTGGTCAGCGCCGTGTCGGCGGGCAGCCCGCGCTTGAGCAGCGCGAGGGCGACGGGACCGAGGTCGACGTGGTCGACGACGGTGCCGACGCGGCCGACGGCGCGCCCTCCTGCGAGCACCGGATCGCCCGTTTTCGGTCGGTCCGCTGACCCGTCGAGATGCAGCAGCACCATCATCCGAGGCGGTTTGCCCAGGTTATGGACACGCGCGACGGTTTCCTGGCCCCGGTAGCAGCCCTTGTCGAGATGGACCGCGCTGCCGATCCAGCCGACTTCGTGTGGGATCGTCCGCTCGTCGGTGTCGACCCCGAGCCGCGGCCGCAGCGCGACCACCCGGTGTGCCTCGTAGGCCCACACGCCCGCCCGCCGCACGCCGGCGGCGGTCAGCCGGTCCAGCCAGCCGGCGGCCTGCGTGCTGGGCACGACGAGGTCCAACTCGATGGCGGGCCCGCTCATCCGGCGGACGAAACCGCCGTCCGGCAGCGCCGTCACCGTATTTTCAGCCGGTAGCGAATCGAGTCCGAGCGCGCCGAGCACCTGGTCGTCGGCCAGCCGCGGCCCGAGCAGTGACAACACGGCCAGGTCGGCGGGCTCGATCGCGACGTCGGACCAGAAGACCATCTTGCGGAGAAAGGCGAGCAACGGCTCGCCGCGCCACGACTCGGTGTCGAGGTAGGTGGTGTCGCCGAGCTCCGTTTGGATCCAGTGATCTTCGACACGGCCCTGGCCGTCGAGGCTCAGGTTCTGGGTGACGACGCCCTCCGGCAGCTCGCTGACGTGCTGGCTGGAGATGGTGTGCAGCCAGCTTTTCCGATCGCCGCCCGTCAGCGCGAGCACGGCCCGGTGCGATCGGTCCACCACCACCGCCTCGTCCGACGCGGCGCGCTGCTCACCGAGCGGGTCGCCGTAGTGCCAGACGGCACCGGCGTCTGGTCCCGTATCGGGTGCGGGAACTGCTGCTGACATGGCTCCAATCCTACGTTCGATGCTCCTCGCACCAGTGCTCGTCGGCGGCGCTACGCTTCTTGGCCATGGCGAGCGAACCGGGGGTTGTGGTCACGCTCGACGGGCAGTTGCAGGATCCGGCGACACCGTTGCTGCACGCCGACGACCTCGCCGTGGTGCGCGGCGACGGCATCTTCGAGTCGCTGCTCGTGCGTGACGGGCGGCCGTGCCTGCTCGAGGCTCACCTGGGGCGGTTGACGCAGTCGGCGCGGCTGATGGACCTGCCCGCGCCCGATCTTCCGCGTTGGCGGGCCGCGGTGGCCACGGCGGCGGCGCGGTGGGCGGAGCAGGGTGGCCGAGAGGGCGTGTTGCGGCTGATCTACAGCCGGGGACGCGAGGGCGGCTCGGAACCGACGGGATTCGCCATGATCGGCGCGGTGGCAGACAGGGTCGCGGCGGCCCGCACGGACGGAGTGGCGGCCGTGACACTTGCGCGCTCCCTGCCCACCGATGCCGCCGCCGACATGCCCTGGCTGCTGGCAGGCGCCAAGACGCTGTCGTATGCGGTGAACATGGCGGCGCTGCGCTATGCCGAACGCGAGGGTGCGGGCGACGTGATCTTCATCAGCTCCGAGGACAACGTCCTGGAGGGACCGCGGTCGACGGTGGTCGTCGCCGCCGAGATCGACGGCAAGCTCGGTCTGCTCACCCCGCCGCCGTGGTATCCGATCCTGCGCGGCACCACACAGCAGGCGCTGTTCGAGGTGGCCCGCAACAGGGGCTACGACTGCGACTACCGGGCGCTGCGACCTGCTGATCTGTTTGCCGCACAAGGCGTTTGGCTGGTATCCAGTATCACCCTTGCGGCCAGGGTGCACACCCTCGACGGCAAGCCGCTGCCCCCTTCCCCGATGGCCGCCGAGCTCAGCGAGCTCGTCGACGCCGCCATCGTCAGCGATCGCTGAGCGCTGAAAAGGCCGAAAATCGCTTGTCGCACTGTGGATGCGGGAGTACGGTCGGCCGTACACAGGGAAGGAGGTGGTCCGACAAATTGATTGACTTATGGACATGTGAGGTGGCTGCGAGCTAGCAGCGCCGGGGAGTCACCTGCGCGCGCTGGCGAATTCCCCGCAGTCACCCGGCCCCCGAGCCCCTCGGTTTCGTCCAACCAGGAACAGCGGCTCGGGGGCCGCACCATATCCGGACCCGGCCCGCGGCCACGTGCTGGAGAAAGCTCGCCACCAAGTACGGCCTGCGCGGATTCGCCGCCGCCCAGCGCGACAAACGCTGAGTCCGTGCAATGATGCGGCGCATGCCTACGCTGCGGTGGCTCGTCGTGTTCGTGGCTACCGCACTGGTCGGTTGCGCGCCCGCGGCTGAGCAGCCCGCCGCGGCGGGCCTGTCGCAGTGCAAGAGGGATTCGCTGGACACGCTGTACAAGGGCGTCTTCACCTACGGCACCGATCAGCCCGTCTACCCGCCGTGGTACATGGGCGACAACCCCGGCAACGGCGAGGGCTTCGAGTCCGCCGTCGCCTACGCCGTCGCCGACAGGCTCGGTTACTCGCGCGACGACGTGCGATGGGTACGGGTGCCGTTCAACGCGGCGCTGGCGCCGGGAGCCAAGGAGTTCGACGCCAGCCTGTCGGAGTTCTCCATTACCGACCAGCGCAAGGCGGCCGTCGACTTCTCGACGCCCTACTTCGACGTCACGCAGGCGGTCGTCACCATCAAGTCGTCACCCGCCGCGGGCGCCCGCAGCATCGAGGCGCTGCGGCCGATGCGGCTCGGTGTCCAGGTCGGCACGACCAGCTACACGGCGGCCAACTCGGTGAACGGCGTCAACCCGGTCACCGTCTACAACACCAACGGCGACGCGAAGATGGCGCTGAGCAGTGGTGAGATCGACGCATTGGTGGCCGACCTGCCGACCGCCTTCGCGGTGGCCAACGAGTTGCGCGACGGTGTGATCGTCGGCCAATTACCCTCTGTCGCAGATGATGTGGAACAGTTCGGGATCGTGCTGAACAAGGACAGCGATCTCACCCGGTGCGTCTCTTCTGCCGTCGACGCACTTCGTGACGACGGCACGTTGGCCGTGCTGCAGAACACGTGGCTCGCCGAAGCAGGAAAGGCGCCACTGCTCCGCTAGCCCGCGTTCGGGCCGGGGGCCAGCGACGCACAGGCCTGCGTGACCTTGTGCCAGGTCGCCTCGTCGGAGCCTGGCGGTGGACCGGCGACCGGGCCTGGCGGAGCGGAAATGCCGTGCTCCTGAAGACATTTCGCGTACGCGCCGTGACCGTTGGGCGCGGGCGTCGACGACGATGACTCCTGCGGAGGAGCCTCGTTCGACGAGCAGCCTGCAACGATGACCGCCGCGGCCAGGACCGCGGCCAACCGAACCCTGCGCATCAGCCGGCGAACCTCGTCAGCCGGGCCGACAGATGCGGCACCAGTCCGCCGTCGGCGTCAACGCGCTCCTCGACGTAAGCCAAATCGCCCCCCTCGACAATGCCGTACAACCTCTTGGCGCCACCGACAAGCATCCCCGACTTGCTGCGCGCCAACGCGTCGGTGACCAGTTCCCACGAAGACTGATTGAGCGGCTGGCCGTAGAACAGCTCGACATAGCCCGCCGAGTGCGCCAACAGCAGTTCGATCGCCTGGGACTCCGACGGATCGTTCGGGTCGTCGACGAACCGCCAGAAGCCCGACTCTCGCAGGCCGTGTTCGTGGTAGTCGCCGGACTCGGTCAGCCGCCACGACCGCGCTTCCCAGATCAGGTAGTCGCCGCCGTCGTGCGATACCACGATCTGCTGACCGAACCGATAGTCGCCCGCCGATCCTCGGCCCTCGCCCTCGCCGCGCCACACCCCGACCAGTGGCAGCAGCGCGAGCAGCGCACCGTGCAGGTCGGCGCCTTCGCGCAGGTTGGCGGTGTCGGGGGGAGCGGGCAGGTCGGAAAACACCGGGATGTTGCGCGCGGCCGTCGTCTTGGCCCGTTCGACGGCGGCGGCCACCGCCTGGTCGCCGGTTCCGCCGGCGACGGGGCCCTTGTCAGAAGTCACGACTCGTCGGTGATGAGCCGATACAGCGCATACAGCGCGAACCATGTAATGAGCACGACGGTCGCCACAAGCAGGAGTTCGTAGAACAACACCACGGCCGCGAGTCTAGTCCGCAGCCTGGTGCTCGCGCCGCCTACGCCAGGCTAAGCGACCTTGACATCGACCTCGTGGATGCCCGCGCCCGACGGTGCCACGCTGGCGTCGCCGTTGCCCGCAGGCGACAGCGCACGCAGCGTCCACGTGCCGGGTGCGGCGAAGAACCGGAAGTCACCGGTGGCCGATGCGACGACCTCGGCGGTGAACTCGTCAGAGGCGTCAAGCAGGCGCACGAACGCGCCACCGACGGACTGACCGGAGCCGTCGACGACGCGACCGGTGATCACCGTTTCCTTCTCCAGGTCAACGCCTGCAGGCAGCGTCTGTCCTTGCTTAGGTGCAGAGCACATATCAACTTCCCAACTCAATCGGGGCACCCACAAGGGAGCCGTATTCCGTCCAACTGCCGTCGTAGTTCTTGACGTTCTTGTGCCCCAACAGCTCCTGCAGCACGAACCAGGTGTGCGACGAACGCTCACCGATGCGGCAGTACGCGATGGTCTCCTTCTCGCCGTCCAACCCGGCCTCGGCGTACAGCTTGGCCAGGTCGTCGTCCGACTTGAAGGTCCCGTCCTCGTTGGCCGCCTTGCTCCACGGAACATTGATGGCGCCCGGGATATGCCCGGGACGCTGGCTCTGCTCCTGCGGCAGGTGAGCGGGCGCGAGGATCTTGCCGGAGAACTCGTCGGGGGAGCGCACGTCGACCATGTTTTTCTCGTTGATCGCCGCGATGACCTCGTCACGGAATGCGCGGATGGTGTTGTCGGGCGCCTTGGCGGTGTAGCTGGTCGACGGCCGGTCGGGTACGTCGGTGACCAGTGGGCGTCCGTCGAGCTCCCACTTCTTGCGCCCGCCGTCGAGCAGCTTGACGTTGTCGTGGCCGTACAGCTTGAAGTACCAGTACGCATACGCGGCGAACCAATTGTTGTTGCCGCCGTAGAGGATCACGGTGTCGTCGTTGCTGATGCCCTTGTCCGACAACAGCTTCGAGAACTGCTGGGCGTCGACGAAGTCGCGCTTGACCTGATCCTGAAGCTCGGTCTTCCAGTCCAGCCGGACCGCGCCTGCGATGTGGCCGCCCTCGTAGGCGGAGGTGTCTTCGTCGACCTCGACGAAGACGGTGTTCGGTGCGTCGAGATTGCTCTCGGCCCAGTCGGTGGTGACCAGGACATCGGAGCGAGCCATGAAAGAGATCCCTTCGGTTGCTTGGTGATTGAGGTGTTATGCGGGGAGTCGCGAGCGGCGCAGTCGCGCCACAAGCGGGTAGAGCTGACAGCCGAGACAGATGGCGAAGGCCGCGTTGAGGAACGCGGCCACCAAGGCGAACCCGGTGGCGATCACCCCGAGTGTGCCGAGACCCGTTGCGAGTCCGACGGTGCCGACGACGGCGAACACGAACCCGACGAGCTGGGCGAACTTGAGCGGCGGCACCGGCTCCTTCTCGGTGACCGGTGCGAGCCCCGGAGCCACCAGCTTGGCGAAGATCAGGCCGTACGGGTGCTTACGGGGCCCGCCGAGGGCACCGATTGCGAACACGACGGCCTGCACGCCGAGGATTGCCGCGGCGGCGCCCAGGCTGACGCTCGAGACGAGCAACGTGATGACCAGGACCGCGGTCGTCAGCCATGCGGCGAATCGGGGGCCACGAACGTCGACCTGATCGACGTGGTTCTCGGTCTTGGTGGGCGATGCCATGGAAGTCGCATTCCTGTTGTGTTGGATAGGGCTGGTTGCGAGCAGGCCACATGGGCTGCTCCGAGCGAGCGCGCAAGGTCGCGCGGCTGCGCTCAGCAGCTACAACAACAACAGCAAGAACCCGCGACGCGGCACAGATCGACTGCGCGGCGCTTGGTGAGCATCACCAGTAGGCGGGCGGACACGCCGGTCAGCTTACCCAATGACATGGTGATCAAGCCAACAGCGGTTCTAGCGCCGACCGCAGGTCAGCAGCGGTGGGTACGCCGGAGGCGCGGTATCGCTGGCGGCCGTCGGCGTCGAAGATGAACGTCGTCGGCAGCGAAAGCACCGAAAGTCGGCGGGCCGCGGCCGGATTGGCGTCCATGTCGATCTCCACGTGGGCCACCTCGGGCAGCTCGCCGCACACCTGGTTGACCACGCGCCGCACCCCGGCGCAAGGTCCGCACCACACCGCGCTGAAATGCACGACGGTCGGCCCGGTGCCGGATAGTCCGAGGTCAGACGTGTCCACAGGCGCCGAACCGGTCGTCTCGGTGGTGTCCTTGAGCAGCCCGGCCCGCAGCGCGAGCAGTCTGTTGATCACGTAGGCCATCCCGAACGCCGCGATGAGCACGACGATGACCACGGCAAGTGATGGGCTCATGACTGTGTGAACTCATCCAGCGTGATGGTTACTCCCTCGGCGATGCCTTCGATGATGATGTCGGACCCGCGGGCTCCTTCGCTGGTCGGGGCGATCCCGAAGGGCAGCTTCTGCCCGGGCAGGGTGGTGGTGAAGGCGGCGAGCACAGCGGGCGTCTTGTCCTGGGGAACCTGCTCGTCGGCGGTGCCCGCGCCGGTGAGCACGCCGGTCGCGGTGAACACCAGCGTCGTTCGATCCGGGCCCGCGACCGAGAGATCCACCGAAATGCTTACCCTCTTGTCGAAGTCGGCCGCCTTGGGCGTACCCGTGAAGACCAGCCCTTTGTTCCCCGAAATGCCCGACTCGGTGGTGCCCCCCGTGGCGTTGTTGGTTTCCTTGGGCGGCGCCTCGACCAGCAGGTCCGGGATGCCCATGAAGCGGCCCAGGTGGGTGGAGTCGATGATGACGCGGCTCTCGACCTTGCGCACCGGCAGTTCGGTGTTCGCCTCGATCAGCCAGGAGGCCGCGGGAACATCGACCGAATACAGGGTGGCCTCGTAGGACACCTTGCCCGCCACGGGGTGATCCACGCCATTGGCGCGGATCTCGATCTGGCTGTAGTGCCGGTCCCTCGCCTGGGAGATGAACGGAAATCCGATGATGCCGACCCAGGGGTCGAAATTCAGCTTCGCGTCCTCGCGAATCGCCCTGGCCAGGCGATATTCGGCGTAGATCGCCGCGCCGAAATCGACGCCCACCGCCGCGATCGCCACGGCGGCCACGGCCGAAACCAACCCGATCAGCAGCTTGCGCACCCGGTCATTCTGGCCCACCGAACCGGCGCCGCCCTGCTCGGCGCGGCTAATCGGCAGGTGTCGGGTTATCGTTAGTCCACCGGTAACGCCCAGATGTCGGCCACGAATCTGGGAGGTATCCACAGACAGCGATGTCCGTCAATGCTGCCCGGCGCGCTGGAGGGCCCGTTGGATCTACTGCTATTAACCGCTGACCCGCACCCCGAGTCGGTGCTGCCCTCGTTGTCGCTGCTGGCCCATAGCGTGCGAACCGCCCCCACCGAGGTGTCCTCGTTGCTGGAGGCCGGAAGTGCCGATGTCGCGATCGTCGACGCCCGCACCGACCTGGCCGCTGCCCGCGGGCTGTGCCGGCTGCTCGGCACCACCGGCACGTCGGTTCCCGTGGTGGCCGTGGTTAACGAGGGCGGCCTCGTCGCGGTCAACGTGGAATGGGGGCTCGACGAGATTCTGTTGCCGAGCACCGGCCCCGCCGAGATCGACGCGCGGCTGCGCCTTCTGGTCGGCCGTCGCGGTGGTTCGGCGAGCCAGGAGAACGCGGGCAAGGTCAGCCTCGGTGAACTCGTCATCGATGAGGGCACCTATACGGCCCGCCTTCGCGGTCGCCCGCTCGACCTCACCTACAAGGAATTCGAGCTGCTGAAGTACCTGGCCCAGCATGCCGGCCGGGTGTTCACCCGCGCGCAGCTGCTGCAGGAGGTGTGGGGCTACGACTTCTTCGGCGGCACGCGCACGGTCGACGTCCACGTTCGCCGGTTGCGCGCCAAGCTCGGCACCGAGTACGAGTCGCTGATCGGCACGGTGCGCAACGTCGGATACAAGGCGGTGCGACCGGCGAGGGGGCGCACCCCCGCAGCCGGTTCGGATGCGCCCGACGACATCGACGACGCCTACGACGCACCCATCGGCCTGCCCGAAGAGCTGGCTGACCCACTGCGCAGTCAGTGACCTCGTATTCCTGGCGCACCGGCCTCGACGACGACGACCAGCGCGCCATCCGGGGGTTGATCGCCGAAGCGAAGCAGGCGGACGGCGTCGCCCCGGTCGGCGACCAGGTGCTGCGCGAGCTGTCACACGACCGAACCCGGCACCTGCTGGCGCTCGACGGTGACGTCATCGTCGGTTACCTCGATCTCGCAACGGCGACGGACGACGATCCGCCGATGGCCGAGCTCGTCGTCCACCCGCAGTGGCGCAGACGCGGCGCAGGCTCGGCGATGGCCCGCGCTGCGTTGGCCGAGGGCGGCAGCGGCACCCGAATCTGGGCGCACGGCGATCTCGAGGCCGCCCGCGCGACGGCGAGGGCCGTCGGGCTGAAGGCCGTTCGCGAGTTGCTGCAGATGCGTCGCCCGTTGCCTGCAGCCGGATGGCGTGCGACATCGAACGCAGACCTACCGCCGGTGACGATCCCGGCAGGCGTGCGTATCGACACCTATCGCGGCGCGGACGACGACGCCGACCTGCTGCGGGTCAACAACGCCGCGTTCGCCTGGCACCCGGAGCAGGGCGGCTGGACGGACGCCGACATCGCCGAGCGCCGCGCCGAGCCGTGGTTCGACCCCGACGGGTTGTTCATGGCCTTCGACGAGCAGACGGGCGAACTGCTCGGTTTCCACTGGACGAAGGTGCACGGCGAGGGCCTCGGCGAGGTGTATGTCGTCGGCGTCGACCCGTCCGCGCAGGGCCGCGGCATCGGGGCGACCTTGACGCTGATCGGCCTGCATCATCTGGCGGATCGGCTCTCGGGAAACGCCAGGCCGACGGTGATGCTTTACGTCGAGGCAGATAACTCGGCGGCGGTGAACACGTATCGACGGCTGGGTTTCGACGTGTTCAGCACCGATGTGGCCTACGCCGCCGACAACTCTCCCTAGGTGCAGCAGTTCGGGTCCAGCACAGCGCAGAGCGCGACCAGAGCGTCCCTGCGGGCGCGGTGGTAGACGTTCATGCCGCGCCGGTCCGATTCCACCAGCCCCGCCTTGCGCAATTGAGTGAGGTGATGGCTGACCGTCGACTCGGTCAGATCTACCGCGGTCGCCAGGTCGCCGCTATTCTCCTCGCCCGCAGGCGAACTCAACAACAGCGACATGAGCTTGACCCTTGCCGGATCGGCCAGCGCTTTTAGCCTTAGCGCCACTTCTAAAGCCGCGTCATCGCCCACGGGACCTGCGGCGACGGGCGCGCAGCAGACTGGGCCGGAAAGGTCGATGACGGGAAGAGCCTTTGGCATGGGACCATCTTGCCAGAGACATTGACATATATCAAAAAGGTGGCATTATCGGATTACCCATAGTTCGATATATGTCGAAACCCTAGGAGGTCCGCATCATGTCCCGCGTTCAATTGGCCCTGAACGTCGACAACCTGGAAGAGGCTGTCACGTTCTACTCCAAGCTCTTCAATGTGCAGCCCGCAAAGCGCAAACCCGGGTACGCCAACTTCGCCGTCGCTGAGCCACCGCTGAAACTGGTGCTCATCGAGAACCCCGGTCAAGGGGGCAGCTTGAACCATCTCGGCGTCGAAGTGGAGACAAGCGAAACGGTGCACCAGGAGATCGCCCGGCTCAGCGGGGAGGGGTTGTTCACCGACGAGGAGATCGGCACCACGTGCTGCTTTGCGAAGCAGGACAAGGTCTGGGTGACCGGCCCCGCCGGCGAGAGGTGGGAGGTGTACACCGTGCTGGCGGACTCCGACACCTTCGGAACCAGCCCCAAGCAACCGGGCGCGGACGGCGAAGCGGTGTGCTGTGGCAATGCCGAGGCCGAGGAAGACGGCGAGACGGTCAGCGCCCGCGCGGCCTGCTGCTAACGCCGTCGATGGTGGCTGGTCCTGTCGAACCACAACTGCGGGGCCAGCGCATCGTCTTCATCAGACGTTCATTTGCCACCGACTTTGATCACTGTCAATATTGATGAATGTCGAATCAGTCCCGAGAAGCAGACGCCTTCTGCTGCCCTGTTCAGCCGTTGATCCGAGAACCGCTGAGCGCGCAAGCGGCCGTGGAAATAGCGGCGAAGTTCAAGGCGCTGTCTGATCCGGTGCGGTTGCGGTTGCTCAGCTCCATCGCCAGTCGTGCGGGCGGCGAGTCATGTGTGTGCGATATCTCGGAAGGTGTCGATGTGTCGCAACCGACGATCTCTCATCACCTCAAGGCCCTCCGCGACGCCGGCCTGCTGACGTCTGAGCGCCGTGCGTCCTGGGTGTACTACAGGGCCGTACCGGAAGCACTCTCGATTCTCGCGTCGCTGCTGGATGTCGGGCCTGGGGCTGAACCGACCGTCGGAGCGCGGGTATGACCGACACCACTGCGCAAAACGAAGCGCCGACAGTGGTGGCCAAGCTGTCCACCCTCGACCGGTTTCTGCCCGTTTGGATCGGAATGGCCATGGCAGCCGGTCTACTGCTGGGCCGCTGGATTCCCGGCCTGAACACTGCGGTGGAAAAGGTGCAAATCGACGGCATCTCGCTCCCCATCGCGGTCGGGCTACTGATCATGATGTATCCGGTGCTTGCGAAGGTCCGCTACGACCGGCTCGATTCCGTTACCGGCGACAGAAGGCTACTTTTCAGCTCCCTTCTGCTGAACTGGCTGGTCGGTCCGGCGCTGATGTTCGCATTGGCGTGGCTGTTGCTGCCAGACCTGCCCGAATACCGCACCGGCCTGATCATCGTCGGGTTGGCGCGGTGTATCGCCATGGTGATCATCTGGAACGACCTGGCCTGCGGCGACCGCGAGGCCGCTGCCGTACTCGTGGCACTCAACTCGCTCTTCCAGGTGGCGATGTTCGCCGTGCTGGGTTGGTTCTACCTATCGGTACTGCCTGGCTGGCTAGGGTTGGAGCAGACGACGATATCCATTTCGCCGTGGCAGATCGCCAAGTCGGTGCTGATCTTCCTGGGCATTCCATTGCTGGCCGGATACCTGTCGCGGCGCCTGGGGGAGCGGGCAAAGGGACGCAAGTGGTATGAGTCGAAATTCCTTCCACGGGTGGGGCCGTGGGCACTTTACGGACTTCTCTTCACCATCGTGATTCTCTTTGCGCTGCAAGGTGATCAGATCACCAATCGCCCACTGGACGTTGCCCGGATCGCGTTGCCGCTGCTTGCCTACTTCGCCGTAATGTGGAGCGGCGGTTACCTACTCGGCGCCGTACTGGGATTGGGGTATGAACGCACCACCACGTTGGCGTTCACCGCGGCCGGCAACAACTTCGAACTAGCCATCGCTGTCGCCATCGCCACGTACGGGGCGAGTTCCGGTCAAGCCCTCGCCGGGGTGGTCGGGCCGTTGATCGAAGTGCCGGTCCTTGTCGCGTTGGTCTACGTTTCGCTCGCATTGCGTCGTCGGTTCACCCACAGCGGCACAGTCGATTCGGCGCCGTCACCGCCCAGCGAGCGATTGGAGTCGGGCCAATGAACCAACGACCCAAGCCGGCCGTCTTGTTTGTGTGCGTCAAGAACGCCGGCAAGTCTCAGATGGCGGCTGGTCTCATGCGCAAAGCAGCCGGCGACACCGTGGACGTGTACTCGGCGGGCACCAGACCCGGTGACGAAGTGAATGCGCTCTCGGCAGAAGTGTTGCGTGAAATTGGAATCGACATCACCGACCAGAAACCGAAACCGGTCGACCCCGACCTGATACGGAATGTCGATCTGGTGATCACTTTGGGGCGTGAAGCTCGGGTGGACTCGGTAGCGGGAACGCGGCTCGAGAACTGGAGCACCGATGAGCCCTCCGAGCGCGGCATCGAGGGCATCGAACGCATGCGCCTTGTCCGTGACGACATCGCGGCTCGCGTTGTGGAACTCACGTCTCGGCTGGAAAGCAATGCGAAGTGGCAGACGGCTAATGCCGAGGCAGCGGACGCAATGCGCAAGTGACTTTGCGTACTTGACCTGGTGTCGGGAGTCGGTTTGTGGTCTTGGTGATCGCCATCTCGACTTCAGTCGGCGACGCCGGTGCGCCGCCGAGTTCCCTGATGGCGCATTCTCTCTGCTCTCTTGTCAGCGGCGTCGGTCCGTTGAGCGCGATGAGCGGAGAGTAACCGTTCGCTGGTGCTTCGTCAGGATAACCGGCGCGTAACCAGTTGACCGCCGTCACGATGATCGCCCGTGTTCGGGCGGCAGCCCGAAGAATCGTGCCAACGTCGGAAGTCGCGTCCGGTGGCTGGTGCGCTGTCCGCGATCGACTACCCATCTACGGGAACCTCGAGTTCGGCTAACAGGTGGCGCACGCGGCGCTCGATCTCGTCGCGGATTGGGCGCACGGCGTCGACACCCATCCCGGCCGGGTCCTCGAGCACCCATTCCTCGTACCGTCTGCCGGGGAACACCGGGCAGGCGTCGCCACAGCCCATCGTGACGACGACGTCGGCGGCTTGGACGATCTCGTCGGTCCACGGTTTCGGGTATTCGTGCGAGATGTCGATGCCACGCTCGGCCATGGCCTCGACCGCGGCTTTGTTGACCTCGCTGCCCGGCTCGGAACCTCCCGACCACGCGACCGCAGCTTCGACGGCAAGGTGTGTGAAGAACCCCATCGCCATCTGTGAGCGACCAGCGTTATGAGTACAGAGGAACAGCACGGTGGGCTTGCCATCGTGATGCTTTCCTTCCACCTTTGCGAGTGCGCGAAGCCTTTGCCGCGTAAAACGTTCCGCTAGCAGAGGCAGGAACCGTTCGACACTTGCCCGCCCGGCGAACTGGTCATATGACGAATGCAGGAATCGTTCTATCGTTTCGACCCCGAACATCTCGGCGAACTCGCGCTGCAGACGCGAGGCGGCGGTCTTGAGTGCCAACTTCTGGTCGATGGACAAATCGGTCCGCAGGTGTGAAGCGGCGGCATTCTCAGTCATGTACGTGCCTTCCGGCTCAGATGGGTTGTAGGCAGGGAGCGAAATACTCGATGCGCGTGGCCAGTTCGTCCAGCGCGCGATCGAAAGCGTCATCGGTGGAGGTACGCACCGGGTCCACGATGGACCAATGGATGCGAGGCATCGCGGCCGCCAGCTCCTCGTGCGCGTTGTCGCAGACCGCGATGATCAGGTCGTCGTGCGCCAGCACATCGTCGAGTTGTCGTGGAGTCGTCGGCCGCATCGGCAGGCTGTGACGCCGTGCGGCGGCGATCGCCCCGGGATGAGTGCGTTCGGCGGGATGGGTGCCCGCCGACGTCGCCGGTATCGGACTATGGCGGTTCCAGATGGCCGCGGCGAGTTGACTGCGTGCGGAGTTCTGAGTGCACACGAATACCACCCTGTGCGCCTTCCGCGAAGCAGCGGGGACCATTGCGACGAGCGCATGGTGGTTCAGTCGGAGATAGGTGCGGCGACGGTCGGCTTCGGATCGGCCGCGTCGGACCACACCGGCAGCCTCGAGGACACGGAGGTGGTGTGCCACGAGGTTCGACGACATAGAAAGCATTGCCTGCAACTCGCTCGGCGATGCATCAGCCAGTAATAGGTAATCGACGATGGCGAGCCGACCGGGGTCGGCCAAAGCCGCGTGGATTTTAGCTCGGTGCTCCGAGGTCACTCGATCAACAGACATTGACTCAATTCTTATTGAGTCAATGTCCTTAGGCAAGCCTGCTGAGTATTTCGTCCGGCGGGTTCATCTTTCGTTCATCTTCGTTGCCCTGTGAGTTCACTGCGAACCCCTAGGTTTTGGGCCGAGCAGTGATCGTCTGCTCGACGGAATCTTGGTTCCGTGAGCTCGCCCGACTTGGTGGTCCAACCCGATTGGCCACCCTTACCTCTCAAGGAGCTACGTGAAGCTCAACCGATATGGCGCCGCGCTGAGCCTGATGGCTTCGGGCGCGCTGATGTTGTCCGGTTGCGGTAGTGACAACAATGCGTCATCTGGTGAATCGACCTCGGGCAGTGGTTCGTCCTCTGCCAAGGTCGACTGTGGTGGCAAGAAATCACTGAAGGCCAGCGGCTCGTCCGCGCAGGCCAATGCGATGACGCGGTTCGTCAACGCCTACGAGCAGGCCTGCTCGGGATACACCTTGAACTACACCTCCAACGGCTCGGGCGCAGGGGTGAGCGAGTTCGTCGGCAACCAAACCGACCTCGGGGGTTCAGATTCGCCGCTGAGCCAGGAGAAGGGCGAGTACGACAAGGCCGCGCAGCGATGCGGATCGCCCGCATGGAACCTGCCGGTTGTGTTCGGCCCCATTGCGATCACCTTCAACCTCGAGGGTGTGGACGGCCTCGTGCTCGACGGACCGACGGCCGCAAAGATCTTCAACGGGACGGTTAAGAGCTGGGACGATCCGGCAATCAAGGCGCTCAATCCGAACGCTTCGCTGCCCGCGCAGCCCATCACCGTCGTGTACCGCAGCGACGAATCGGGCACAACTGACAACTTCCAGAAGTACCTCGATGCCGCATCGGACGGGGCGTGGGGTAAGGGCGCAGGCAAGGCATTCAACGGCGGAGTCGGCGAGGGCGCCAAGGGCAACGAAGGCACCTCTGCGGCGATCAAGAACACACCAGGCTCTATCACTTACAACGAATGGTCGTTCGCCCAGGCGCAAGGGCTGTCTACCGCAGCGGTGGTGACTTCTGCTGGGCCCGAACCGGTCGCAATCAGCACCGACACAGTTGGCAAGACCATCTCCGGCGCAAAAATCAAGGGTGAGGGCAACGACCTTGTCCTCGACACGGTCTCCTTCTACAAGCCAACGGAGACCGGCGCCTACCCGATTGTGCTGGCCACCTACGAAATCGTGTGCTCGAAGTATCCCGAGGCCGAGACGGGTCAGGCCGTGAAGGCGTTCCTGCAGTCGACCATCGGTCCGGGCCAGGAGGGCCTCGCAGACAACGGCTACATCCCGTTGCCCGCCGAATTTCAGTCGAAGCTGTCCGCCGCCGTCGATGCGATCGCTTGATCCGAGTCGCTGATGGCCCTACAGCCCGACATCTCGGGATCCCCGCGGGTACCGTCCTCTGCGACGGTACCCGCGGGGGGAGAGACTTCTCGTATGTCTGATCAGCAGGAGACAGCGAAGCCACCCAGCGCCATCCGCGCTGGTACCGGCCACATCGGGGACAGAGTATTCAAGGGCGTCGCGATAGCTGCCGGATCGGTGATTGTCATCGCGATTGCGATGATCGCGATCTTCTTGTTGATCCGGGCCGTCCCGTCATTGGCCGCAAACAACGCCAATTTTTTCACTAGTACCGAGTTCAGCACCGGCGATGCCAACGATCTGCGATTCGGTATTCGCGATCTGTTAATGGTGACCGTGCTCAGTTCGGTTTTTGCGCTGCTGTTGGCGGTCCCCGTCGCGATCGGAATCGCGCTGTTCCTCACTCATTACGCCCCGGCGCGGTTGTCGCGACCATTCAGTGCGCTCATTGATCTGCTCGCGGCCGTGCCGTCGATCATCTTCGGTCTGTGGGGCATCTTCGTGCTGGCGCCCTGGCTACGACCGGTCGCGGAGTTTCTCAACCGCACTTTTGGTTGGTTCTTCCTGTTCAAGCAGGGGAACGTCTCACTAGCCGGGGGTGGCACCATCTTCACCGCGGGGGTGGTCCTCGCAGCGATGATCCTGCCGATCATCACCTCCGTCAGCCGAGAGGTGTTCCGGCAGACGCCGGTCGCCCACATCGAAGCCGCTCAGGCACTGGGGGCCACCAAGTGGGAGACAATGTGGATGACCGTTCTGCCGTACGGGCGCAGCGGTGTCATCGCGGCCTCCATGCTGGGACTCGGTCGCGCCCTCGGTGAGACTGTGGCAGTGCTCATCATCCTGCGCTCGGCTGCGCAGGCCGGACACTGGTCGTTGTTTGATGGCGGGTACACCTTCGCCTCGAAAATAGCTTCGGCAGCAGCCGAATTCAGCGCCCCGCTGCCGACGGGCGCCTATATCGCGGCTGGCTTCGTGCTGTTCGCTCTCACCTTCGTGGTCAACGCGGCGGCGCGCGGGATCGCCGGCGGAAAGGTCAACGGATGAGTATCGCGTTGGACCAACCGGTGAAGGGGCCGACGTTTCATCCGGTCAGCCTGGCGCGGCGGCTCAAGAACAACATCGCTTCATCCCTCTTTGTCGTAGCGTTCGGGATCGCCTTGATCCCCCTCTTCTGGGTGCTTTTCATTGTGGTCCAGAGGGGTTGGCACGCCGTAGCCAAGTCGGGCTGGTGGACACGATCGCTGCAAGGCGTCCTACCTGAATCCTTCGCCGGCGGTGTCTATCACGCCCTTTACGGGACATTGGTACAGGCAGGCATAGCGGCGATCATCGCCATTCCGCTCGGAATCATGGCCGGTATCTTCCTCATCGAGTACGGCCGCGGGCCGCTGGCCAAGGTGACGACCTTCATGGTCGACGTGCTCGCCGGCGTGCCGTCCATCGTTGCCGCACTGTTCATCTTCGCTCTCTGGATCGCGACGCTGGGTTTCCCGCAGAGTGCGTTCGCGGTGTCGCTGGCGCTGGTATTGCTGATGTTGCCAGTGGTAGTGCGGTCCACAGAAGAGATGCTCAAGCTGGTCCCCGACGAATTGCGAGAAGCCAGCTACGCATTGGGGATTCCCAAATGGAAGACCATCGTCAGGGTCGTCGTCCCGACTGCGCTGCCGGGCATCATCAGCGGCATCCTCCTCGCCATAGCACGTGTCATCGGTGAGACCGCACCGGTGTTGGTCTTGGTCGGCTATGCCCGGTCGATCAACTTCGACGTATTCGACGGAAACATGGCGTCGCTGCCACTGTTGATCTACACCGAACTGATCAACCCTCAGCCTGCAGGCCAGATGCGGGTCTGGGGTGCGGCGCTGACACTGATCATCGTGGTCGCCATCCTGATGCTGCTCGCAGCGCTGGCGACTCGCCTGCTCACTCGTAAACGCTGAACTGACAGGGACTTTCTCACATGGCTAAACGACTCGATCTCAAAGACGTGAACATCTTTTACGGCTCATTCCACGCAGTGGCCGACGTCGGATTGTCGGTGCAACCACGCAGCGTGACTGCCTTCATCGGGCCGTCGGGATGCGGCAAATCGACGGTGTTGCGTTCTCTGAACCGCATGCATGAGGTGACCCCCGGTGCCCGTGTCGAGGGCTCGGTGCTCCTCGACGGCGAAGACATCTACGGTGCCGGCATCGACCCAGTCGGTGTCCGTCGCACGATCGGGATGGTATTCCAGAGGCCGAATCCGTTCCCTACCATGTCGATTCGCGACAACGTGGTCGCCGGGTTGAAGTTGCAGGGTGTCCGCAACGCTAGAACGTTGGACGAAGTGGCGGAGCGGTCACTCCGCGGCGCGAACCTGTGGAACGAGGTCAAGGACCGGTTGGACAAGCCCGGCGGGAGTCTATCGGGTGGTCAGCAGCAACGCCTCTGCATCGCGCGCGCGATCGCAGTCCAGCCCGACGTTCTGCTGATGGATGAGCCCTGTTCGGCGCTTGATCCGATTTCGACATTGGCGATCGAGGATTTGATCGCCGAACTGAAGCAGGACTTCACCATCGTGATCGTCACGCACAACATGCAGCAGGCTGCCCGAGTGAGCGATCAAACTGCATTCTTCAACCTCGAAGCGACCGGCAAGCCGGGCCGGCTGATCGAGATCGACGACACCGAGAAGATGTTCTCGAATCCGGGCCAAAAGGCTACCGAGGACTACATTTCTGGACGATTCGGCTGATTTTGACCGGCATGCTCGTCACGCCGGGCACAGACAGCGTGACTGAAAGGGCTAGCGGCGGGAATTGACGACCGAAGGCTCGCCTGGGGGCGACGGAATGTGGCCGGACAACTTCCGAGCGGCTATTTCGCCGGCGCGGGGCAGCCTGGTACTCGTCGACACCGATTCGGCCATTGCCACGCTGCTGATGGAAGACGCTGCCCGGGTTGGGATAGACGCCACTTGGTGCGGCGACGGTGCCGAGGCGCTGCTTGCGGTGGGCGCCGAACCGCCTGATGTATTGGTCCTCGCCGCGCACACCGATATCGTCGACGCCCCGAGCATCGTTGCTGCAGTTCGCAGCCGGTCGGACCTCCCCATTCTTATTGGGTCCGCTTCCGCAGACGGCGAGTCGACCCGCCTGGCCCTGGCCTCGGGCGCATCAGCGGTCATCGCGCGACCGTACGATATCGCCGCGATCGCGCCGTTCGCCACAAAAGGCGAGCAAATGCCTCATAAGAGAGTTTCTGTGTACGTCGCCGGTCCGATTCACGTCCACCCGCCCGGGTACGAAACTCGAGTTCGAGACCGCGATGTCCAACTGACGCAACGGGAATTGGAGCTCCTGGTTTTCCTGATTCAGCAGCGCGGCCGGGTTGCCAGCAGCGATGAGATCAGCAGAGCTGTTTGGGGTCGTCCTTCAGACACCAATACGGTTGCGGTCCATGTCAAAAGACTTCGCGAGAAGCTCGGCCAGGACCCCGAACACGGCGAGTTCATCCGGACAATCCGCGGAGCCGGGTACCGACTCGCCCCATCCATATCCGCGTAACGCGGAAGGTGCCGGAATCGTGGCGTCGGACTAGCCGATTACCTGCCGGTCTAGGATTCCGGTCGTGGCCAAGCGTGTGGAACTCAAGGACGTCAACGCTTACTACGGCTCTTTCCACGCGGTCGCCGATGTGTCGCTCACTGTGCCGCCTCGCAACGTTACGGCCTTTATCGGTCCATCCGGCTGCGGCAAGTCGACCCTGCTGCGTTCGCTGAACCGGATGCACGAGGTCGTTCCGGGCGCGCGCGTCGAGGGCTCGGTGCTGCTGGACGGCGAGGACATCTATGGCGCCGGGGTGGACCCGGTCGGCGTCCGCAGGACCATCGGCATGGTGTTCCAGCGGCCGAACCCGTTCCCCACGATGTCCATTCGCGACAATGTGGTAGCCGGTCTGAGGCTGCAGGGCATTCGCAACAAAAAGGCCCTCGACGAGGTGGCGGAGAAATCGCTCAAGGGCGCGAACCTGTGGAACGAGGTGAAGGAGCGGCTCAGCAAGCCCGGCGGCAGTCTCTCGGGTGGTCAGCAGCAACGGCTATGCATCGCTCGTGCCATCGCGGTGCAGCCCGATGTCCTGCTGATGGACGAGCCGTGCTCGGCACTCGACCCGATCTCGACGCTGGCGATCGAGGATCTGATCTCCGAGCTCAAGGAGGACTACACGATCGTGATCGTCACGCACAACATGCAGCAGGCCGCACGGGTGAGTGACCAGACCGCCTTCTTCAACCTCGAGGCGACGGGTAAGCCCGGTCGGCTCGTCGAGATCGACGACACCGAGAAGATCTTCTCCAACCCGACGGAAAAGGCAACGGAGGACTACATCTCGGGCCGATTCGGCTAGACGGCCAACGAACGTGCAGCTGCTGCGACAAACCGCGTCAGAATTCGCAGCCAGCGCACGTTGGGCGATACCCGGGGGAATAGCGCCGGCGCTGTGCCGTTCGTATCTGTCATGAGCAAGGCAGTTCGATTCGATCGGTTCGGCGACGTCGACGTGCTCGATTTGCGCGACGTCGAGCGACCTCGACCGGGAGCAGGCGAGGTTCTCGTCGAGGTCAGGGCCGCGGGAATCAACCCCGGCGAGGCCTCGATCCGCAAGGGTGTCATGCAGGACATATTCCCTACTACGTTCCCGTCGGGGCAGGGTAGCGACTTCGCGGGCGTGGTCGCCGAAACAGGCTCGGACGTCGACGAATTCAGCGTCGGCGACGAGGTGATCGGCTTCAGCGAGAAGCGGGCCAGCCACGCCGAGTTCGTCGTCGTGCCCGCGGGAAACCTGACCGCCAAACCGGTGGAAGTGTCCTGGGAAGTGGCAGGCGCTCTGTATGTGGCGGGCACTACCGCCTACGCCGCTGTGCGCGCCGTCGACCTGGCGCAGGGCGACGTGGTCGCCGTAGCGGGCGCAGCAGGAGGAGTCGGTTCGATCGCGGCGCAGTTGGCGGTCGATTCCGGTGCCACCGTTCTCGGTATCGCAGGGCCGTCCAACGACGAGTGGCTGCGTGTGCACGGCGTCATCCCCGTCAACTACGGCGACGAGCTGGCCGAGCGGCTGCGGGCCGCAGCTCCCACCGGACGGATCGACGCCTTCCTGGACTTCTTCGGCGGAGGCTACGTCGCGCTGGCGGTCGACGAGTTGGGCGTCGCGCCCGACCGGGTGGATACGATCATCGACTTCGCCGCCGCCGAGCAGTTCAAGGTGCGGACGGCGGGCAATGCCGACGCCGCCGACGCAGGTGTGCTGGCCCAACTCGCGGCGCTGGTCGCCGACGGCAGGCTGGAGGTACCCATCGCCGAGGTGTTCGCGCTCGACGACGTCCGAAAGGCGTACCGCACGCTCGAGCAGCGGCACACCAGGGGGAAGCTGGTGCTCCGCCCGTAGCGGCGGCTAGCGCGGGGCCGGAAGCTCCTCTTCGTCGGGGAACTTGCCGGTGGCCTGGAAGATGATGCGGCGGGCCACCTCGACGGCGTGGTCGGCGAACCGCTCGTAGAACCGGCTCAGCAACGTCACGTCGACGGCTGCGGTGACGCCGTGCTTCCACTCCTTGTCCATCAGCACGGTGAAGAGATGGCGGTGCAGATCGTCCATCGCATCGTCTTCCTCACTGATGCGTGCCGCCTTCTCCGGATCCTTCGTCAGCAGCACCTCCTGGGCGCTGTTGCCCAGTTCGACTGCCACCCGGCCCATTTCGGCGAAGTAGCCGTTGACCTCCTCGGGCAGCGCATGCTGAGGATGACGACGGCGGGCGATCTTGGCGACGTGCAGCGCAAGTGCCCCCATCCGGTCGACGTCGGCGACGATCTGGATCGAACTGACGATCGCGCGCAGGTCGCCCGCAACCGGTGCCTGCAGGGCAAGCAGGACGAACGCCGCCTCCTCCGCCTTGGCGCTCATCGCAGCGATCTGCTCGTGGTCGGTGATCACCTGCTCGGCCAGCACCAGGTCGGCCTGCAGCAGGGCTTGGGTCGCGCGCTCCATGGCAACACCCGCCAGCCCGCACATCTCGCCGAGCTCTTGGGTCAGGGCGTCTAGCTGCTCGTGATACGCAGTTCGCATATGCCCAGCCTAAGGGCTGATCCGGTGAATCGTCACGATGTGCAGGGTGAACGAAAGGTGAATGCCGTCTGCCCGAGCGGCGGCTAACGCCACGCGGCTACTCGCAGGTGGTGTCGGCGGCATTGGTGACGGAGAGGTCCTCCGGCAGCTGGGTCGGGGTGCTACCGGTGCCGTGGAGCACGTGCACCTGCACCGAAGAGCCGCTCGGTTTCGGCGGGCTCACGGAGGCGAAATCGGACCCCAGCACCACCTGGACGGTGTTGCCCTTGCCGTTGACCCGCTCGATCGTCGGCTCGGTGAACGCCGATGCCACGGTGGCGGCGGCCTCTTCGTTGCCTGCCGAGAAGAACACCGTCGTCGACGTCAGCGGACCCGAGGGATAGTCGTCGGGCGTCGAGACGTTGAAACCGTGCGCCTGCAATTCGGTTGCGGCAGTTGCCCCCAGCCCGTCCTGGCCCGTCGAATTCGTCACCTGAACGGTCACCGAGGTCGGGTCGGTGGTCACGGCATCGACCAGCTCGTCGACGGGGGCGGTGGCCGCCGGTGCCGGGGCTTCGCTCGTGGGCGACTCGGAGGTCTGGTTCGTCATCGACTCCGGTGTTCCGGGCACCGGGGTGTTGTCGGCGTTGCGCTCCTCGGGCAGCGGGTCGTCGTTGATGATCGCGTCGAAAATCGCGCGGGTGTCCTCCTCGCGCATATGCTCGTTGCCCCATTCGTCCATGTATCCGGTGGTCGGGACGGTGAGGAAGGTGATGCGGCCCGCGGCGACGTTCTGCAGCGACTGGCCGAGCTCCACCAGGTCCTTGGTGTCGATGTTGTCCACGAAGCTGTCGTTGATGAATTGGTTGACCACGTTGTTGAGCTTGTTGAGCGAGAAGAAGACTTCCTTGGAGATCATCGAGCGCAGCAGCGACGACAGGAACAGCTGCTGACGTTTGATGCGGCCGTAGTCACCGTTGGTCTCAGTGGTCACCTGGCGGGCGCGCACGTAGTTCAGCGCGGTGTGCCCGTCGACGGTCTGACGGCCCGCGTTGGCCAGCACCGTGCCGAGCTCGTAGTCCTCCAGCGGGGTGGTGCTGCACACCTCGACACCGCCGAGCGCGTCGACCATTTTGGAGAACCCGGCGAAATCGACGGCCATGAACCGGTTGATGGACAGGCCCGACAGCTTCTGGATGACCTTCACCAGACACTTGGGGCCGCCGAATGAGAAGGCGGAGTTCAGCTTCGTCTCGGTGTAGATCTCGTCGGGGCCGTAGGTTTCGGTCTCCTCGTCATAGAGCGGGCCGTACTCGCCGGTCTCGGCGTTCCAGGCCTCGCACTGCATCGGCTCGATGTTCAGGTCGCGTGGAAACGACACCGCCACAACGCGTTCCCGGTTGGCCGGGATGTTGACGAGCATGATGGTGTCGGAGCGCGCGCCGCCGGCGTCCTCCGTGTCGCCCGCGCCCATGTCGGCATTCTCGCCGAAGCGGCTGTCGATACCGACGATGAGGAAGTTCTCGTCGCCGAACTGTGCGTTGGGATCGAGGATGTCGCGCGAACCCGGATCGAGCGCAGAGATCCGGTTGAGCATGTTGTTCTTCGCGGATTGCCATTGCCACGCGCCACCGGTCATCGCCAGCGCGAGCACGGCGAAAAGGGCGGCCAGGGAGCGGCCCGCCAACATGACACTGCGCCGCGACTTGCGCTTCTTCGGCGGATCGATGGGCTCGGCGGAGGGGTCTCCCACCCGCTCCGGCGCGACGCGCTCGAGCCGTGCACGCCGCAACGCCGCAAGGTCGGGAATCTCGTCGGCGTAGGACACCCTGGGGATGACCTCGGTGTCCGGGTCCGACAGGTCCGCCGGCAGCGGCTTCGGCCGAAGCTGCCTTGGCTGCCTCGGGCGCGGTGGGGGCGGCGGCGGCTTCGGACGCATCGCCTGGGGCTCGGGTTCAGGTTCCGGAGCCGCATGCCTGCTCGGAAGATCCGTCGGCGCTGCGCCGGTGACCTTCGCGATGAGATCGGCCACCGTCACACCGTCGGTGTGGCTGTTCGTCTGCGACGAAGTGTCGGTGTCCTCGGGCTCGGCGGGCGGCTGGCGCTCCCACGGCGCGGGGGTCCGCGGCGGCAGAGGAGACCGGGAGAGCCACTGGTTGGCGCCGTCGGAGTCGGACGCGCGCGGGCGACCAGGAGTGGCGTTATCGCCGTCACTCATGTCCCTACTGGCCTCCGACCGTATGAGCAGCGTGCGCGTCGGTGCGCATCAGCCGCTGCGCTGCCGCCACCTGAGTTGGCGGCAATATCCGTGGCCCCGCGTCTGGAGCCAATAACGACAAGACTCATATCGTACTGAGAGATCCTGAGAGACGTAATGCCGAGTTGGTCTCGGTTCACCCACCGGAATGCATCACATCGGCACCAGTCGGCACCGTGCAGTCGTCGGGGTCGGCCAGCCAGCCCTCCGGAAGCGCCACAGAGGCCGGTGATCCCTGACGCCCTCGCGGGCCGGTGGCGGCCTCGGGGAACGGCGCGTCGGGGTCCAGCTTCTCGAGCAGGTCGTCTAGTTCGTCCAGCGTCTTGACCAGTGCCAATGCCCGACGAAGGTCGGCTCCGGCGGGGAACCCGTGCAGGTACCAGGCGACGTGCTTGCGGATGTCACGCATGCCCTTGTCCTCGCCGAAGTGGGCGCTCAGCAGCGCGCCGTGCCTGCGGATGATCGTCGCGACCTCGCCGAGTGTGGGCGGATTCACACTGTCGCGGCCGGCGAAGGCGTCGGACAGCTCGGCGAACAACCACGGCCTGCCCAGGCAGCCGCGGCCGATGACGACACCGTCGCAGCCGGTGGTCGCCATCATGGCCACGGCGTCATCGGCGTCGAAGATGTCGCCGTTGCCGAGCACCGGAACGGTCGTGACATGCGACTTCAGCGCCGCGATCTGGTCCCAATCGGCGGTTCCGGAATAGCGCTGCGCCGCGGTGCGGGCATGCAGCGCGACGGCCGCGGCGCCTTCCTCGGCCGCGATGCGTCCCGCGTCCAGGTGGGTGTGGTGGGCGTCGTCGATGCCGATCCGGAACTTCACCGTGACCGGAACGTTCGACCCCTCGGTCGCGCGCACCGCAGCGGCCACGATCTGGCCGAACAGCCTGCGCTTGTAGGGCAGCGCCGCGCCGCCGCCGCGCCGGGTCACCTTCGGCACCGGGCAGCCGAAGTTCATGTCGATGTGATCGGCCATGTCGTCGTCGACGATCATCTTGGCCGCGGCGTAGGTGTTGTCCGGGTCGACGGCGTAGAGCTGCAGCGACCGAGGCGACTCGTCGGGGCCGAATGACGTCATGTGCATGGTCACCGGATGACGCTCGACGAGCGCGCGGGCGGTGACCATCTCGCACACGTACAGCCCGCTGACCGTGCCGGCCCGGGCGAGCTCGAGTTCGCGGCACAGCGTGCGGAACGCGACGTTCGTGACGCCTGCCATCGGCGCCAGCACGACGGGGCTGGCCAGCGCGATGGGTCCGATCCGCAGCTGTGCGCGGGAGTCGGTCAGGACGGAGATGACGCGAGAACCTTCTTGGCCTCCAGCCGCTCGGCCTTCTTGGCCTCGCGCTCGAGGCGCTTCTGCTTGGCGACCTCGAACTTGTCGCAGGTTTCCTTGAGCTCCTCGATGAGCACGCCGAGGTCGTCACGCATCCGCGCGGCCTCGCCGGTGAAGTCCTCGCGCTCGAAGATGCGCCACTTCTTCAGCACCGGCATCACGACGTCGTCGAGGTGGATGCGGGGGTCGTACACGCCGCCGACGGCGATGATGACGGCCTTGCGGCGGAACTCGGGAACGGTGAACCCAGGCATCTTGAAGTTGCGCAGCACGCGGTGCAGTGAATGCATGGCCTGGTCGGGAGCGATGTCGAAGCCCGCCTCGCTGACGTCGCGATAGAAGATCATGTGCAGGTTCTCATCGGCCGAAACACGCTGCAGCAGTTGATCGGCGATCGTCTCGTTGCACGCCTTGCCGGTGTTGCGGTGCGAGACGCGGGTGGCCAACTCCTGGAACGTCACATAGACGACGGAGTCGAACAGGCTCGAGGCGAACAGGTCGCCCTGTTGATTTTGGCCCGGGCTGAAGCCGCGGGTCACCTGCTCGAGGCGCAGGGTCTCCAGCGCGACCGGATCGATGGCGCGGGTGACGACGAGGTAGTCGCGCAGCGCGATGCCGTGCCGGTTCTCCTCGGCGGTCCAGCGGTTGACCCACTGGCCCCATGCGCCGTCCATGCTGAAGTTCATCGCGATCTCGCGGTGATACGACGGCAAGTTGTCCTCGGTCAGCAGGTTCTGCACCATGGCCACCTGAGCGACCTCGGACAGCACCGACTGTCCAGGCTCCCAGTCCTGGCCGCCGAGCGCGTAGTAGTTCTTGCCGTCCGACCAGGGGATGTAGTCGTGCGGGTTCCAGTCCTTGCGCATCGACAGGTGCCGGTTGAGGTTCTGCTCGACGACTGGCTCGAGCTCACGGAGCAGGTGCAGATCGGTCAGGTTTTCGTGCATACGCCCTGCGTCCTCCTTGGGGGGCGGGGCCATCCGTCATCCGGTGTACGGGCCCCAACAGTTATCTGTACCTGATGGTTGCAGTCAATATATCTGTGTAACCCGGTGACATCAAGTTTAGCGCGGCGGTGTCGCGGCGCCGGAAAGGTCACGATTCGCGGCGCCAGACGTACCGCCTGATCGCGACGTACATGGCGGTACTGCTCGCGGGTTCCGCCGGTCGGCGGTATTGTTTTTGCAGGCGATGAACCTTGCCTAAACTTCGTGGCAACCGTAGACCTCAGACATAGGTGGGCATGTGAAGAAGATCATCATTTCGGCCGGCGTTGGCGCCGCAGGGGTTGCGCTCGGGCTGTTCGGCGCGGGCATCGCCTCCGCGGTCCCGGACGGCGTGGTTGGCCACACTTACGGTGATGCGGTTTCCGCGATCGAAGACGGCGGCGGCACGGCGAAGATCGCGGTGACAGTAGGCGATCGTCAGGACGCGATGGGCGACTGCCTGGTCACCAATGCCACCGACGCGCCGTTCACGCGATACACGGATGGCACGGAGGCTCACGCTGACGGCGAAGTCCTGCTGGCGCTGAACTGCAACCGCGGTGCCGCGACGGCGACCACGCCCGGCGCCTCGGCGGCCAGCCCGGAAGGCCGCGACTTCACGGCGAAAGCCGAAGAGGCCGCAGCCGCCCAGCAGAGCCAGGAAGCCGAACTCGCCGACGCCGGCGCGACTCCTGGCGAGGCGACGCCTGAAATCCCGACCGGGTAGTTAACACCCGCCTCACCTTCTCTTCGCGATTTCACAGTGAGCGCTTGTCACGCTCGCTTCATGCGAATCATCTTGTCGGCGGGCGCCGCTGCGGCTGCCGTTGGTGTGCTCGGGCTGTTCGGTGCAGGCGTTGCATCGGCTGTGCCGGACGTCGACGGCATGACCTACGAGGACGCGGTCGCCGCGATCGAGGAAGACGGCGGCATCCCCAAGATCTCGGTGACCGTCGGCTCCCGCCAGGACGCGATGGGTGCCTGCCTCGTCACAAGGGCCGTGGACAGGTCCTTCTACCGGCCGATCCCCGACGACGTGTACTTCGGCAATGACGAGGGCGAGGTCCTGCTGACCCTGAACTGCAATCGCGGCGCCGCGACGGTGACCACGCCCGGCCCTTCTGCGGCCAGCCCAGCGGGCCGCGACTTCACCGCCAAGGCCGAGGAGGCCGCCGCGGCCGCGCAGAGCGAAGAAGGCGAACTCGCCCAGGCGGGCGAGCTTCCTGGCGTGCCCGGCCAGGTGGCCGAGTAGTCAGTAGCTCGACACCCTGCTGAGCAGCATGTCGACGCAGTAGTCGATGAACTGCTCGCGGGTGGCGGCCAGGCGGCCGTTCAAGTAGGCGGTGAACAGGGTCGTCAGCGCGCCGATCAGGCCGGTGGCCGCCATGGCCTGCACCGCCGGGTCGGCGATGCGGGTCAGCTTGTGCTGCAGCAGTTCGATGAAGCTGGGCATCCAGTCGGCGCCCGACCGCGTCAGCACGGGTTCGACGGCAGGCGCCAGCAGCAGCACGCGGCCCCGCGTCGGGTCGTCGACCATCAGCGCCACGAATCGTTCCACCGCATCGCGTGCGGTGGTCGACGACGACAGGGTGGACATCGCCCTCGTGCAGACGTCGTCGTAGACGGCCCTGACGAATTCGTCGCGATCGGGGAAGCTTTCGTAGAAGTAGCGTTCGGTGAGTCCGGCCACCCTGCACACCGCGCGCACGGTGAGGGCTGGCCCGCTCTCGCTGCCCAGCAGGCCGACGCCCGCGGCGATCAGGTCGTCGCGGCGCAGCGCCTGTCTGTCCTCGAGCGGAACACCCGACCATCGGCCCCGTCGTTGACCCGCAGCCACATCACTCCTAGACTCAAGCTGACAACGTACGTAGTCAGAATGCCAGTGACGCCGACCGAAAGCACACCAGTGACTCAAGATACGTCCGAGGTATGCCCTGCGTCCTGGGGGCACCACCCGCCCGAAGGGCAGGGGGACGGAACCACACCGGTTGCATCGGGTTGCCCGGTGTCGGGAGGCGGATATGACGCGCTGCCGGAGCTGCTCGGCCCCGACTCGCTGACCTGGAAGTACTTCGGCCAGTGGACCGGCATGCTGCAGGGCTCCTGGGCCGGCTCGATGCAGAACATGCATCCGCAACTGGGCGCCGCGGTGAAAGATCACTCGATCTTCTTCATGGAGCGGATGCCGCGGCTGTACCGGTCGGTGTACCCGATCGGCGGGGTCGTCTTCGACGGCGACCGCGCGCCGAAGACCGGTGCCCAGGTGCGTGACTACCACATCGGCATCAAGGGCGTCGACGATCAGGGACGCCGGTACAGCGCGCTGAACCCCGACGTCTTCTACTGGGCGCACGCCACCTTCTTCAAGTCCGTTCTGTTGGCCGCGGAACGGTTCAGGGGCGGGCTGACCGAGGATCAGAAGCGCCAGCTGTTCGACGAGCACGTCACCTGGTACCGGATGTACGGGATGAGCATGCGGCCGGTGCCCAAGACCTGGGAGGAATTCCAGGAGTACTGGGATCACATGTGCCACAACGTGTTGGAGGACAACTACGCGACACGTGAAGTGCTGGATCTGTCGACCATGACCAAGCATCCGTCGCTGGAGTGGATCCCGGACTGGATGTGGCGGCTGAACCTCAAGGTGACGGAACGGTTCCTGTTGTTCGTCACCGTCGGCCTTTACGACCCGCCGGTTCGTGAGCTGATGGGCTACACCTGGTCGGCCCGTCAGGAGTGGCTGCACCGTCGTCTCGGCAATCTGGTGCACTTCGTCACGACGCTGACGCCCAAGCGCATGATGATGCATCCGCGCAAGCGCAGCGCATTCGACCGTGCGACGGGCCGGATCCAGTCAGATGCACCGTTGGTCGAGACGCCGGCGCGCAACCTGCCGCCGGTCGAGCACCGCGACGACGGCAGACACTACTGCCCCGCGGGCGCCGTGTAGCCGGTCCACAACCCACCGTCGAAGTACCGCAACTGTGAACGGTTGTGCGGATCCGGGAACCAGCCCGGCTGCGCAGGTGGGTAGCGGCCGTGTATCCCGCGCGGATCGCCGCTGAGGTTCAACCGGTGTTCGTACTCAGCGCGGGCGCGTAGCCCGGCATCGCGCAATGCGTTGGCGCGGCTGCGTTTGCGCACGGCGACGCCGAGCCATGCGAGCCCGACGACCGCAACGAGAACGTACGCGCCGTGCCACAGCAGCCAGCCCGTGAGTACGACGCCCGCGGCAGCCGCCAACGGGTGGCGCTGCCAAAACGGATGACGAACGTGCTGGTAGAGCATCGCCACGATGGTACCCACCGGCGACGGGTTCGGCCGCCGGCCATCCAGATTGACAACCACACCGGTGATTCGGCCACCACCAACGAGATCTCGGTGCTGCCGACCGTTCCGACCCGCTTAGGGTGCTGCCGAGATAGATTCCGACTCGGATGATTCCGCTCGCGCAAAGGAGCGCAGCATGGCGGCTCGGAATTCCGTACTGGTAACGGGCGCATACGGTCTGGTAGGCAGGCCGGTGGTGGAGCGACTCGTCGCGGACGGGTTCACGGTGACCGCCACCGCGCACCGCGTGACGAAACCGGCGTTGCCTGCGTCCGTCGATGTGCGTTCGGTCGATCTGACAAAGCCGGATCAGGTCGGCGCACTGGTCGCTGAGGTGTCGCCGTCGGCCATCGTTCATCTGGCGGCGTGCATCCCGCCGATGTGCTACGCGAACCGCGCGCTCGCCCGGGCGGTGAACGTCGATGCGACCGCCGCGCTCGTGCGTGCCGCCAAGGCGATGCCGATGCCGCCCCGTTTCGTCCACGCGTCGAGCATGGCCGTGTACGGCAGCCGCAACCCGCACCGGTTCACCGACCTGCTCACCCCCGACACCCCGCCGTTGGCGTCGGAACTGTACGGCTGCCACAAGCTGGAAGCCGAAAACATCGTGCGCTCATCGGGTTTGGAATGGTCGATCCTTCGGCTCGCCGGTGTCATCACCCTGGAGCCATTCGTCGATTACGGGGATTTCGACTCTTTCTACTTCGGTTCGTTGGTACCCGAAGACAACCGGTGTCACTCCGTCGACTCGCGCGATGTCGCCACGGCGTTCGCCGCAGCAGTCACCACCGATGCCGTGGAAGAGATCTTCATGATCGCCGGCGACGACTCGCACAAGCGGCTTCAAGGCGAGGTGGGACGCGAAGGCATGGAGGCCGTCGGCATGGCTGCAATGGTGTTTCCGGGCCGTCCGGGCGATCCCGCCAGCGACACCGACTGGTATCCGCTGGACTGGATGGACACCAGCCGAGCCCAGCAGGTGCTGTCGTTTCAGCGGTATTCCTGCTCGGATTCCTATGCGGAGATCCACGCGAGGATGGGCTGGAAGGCGCGGGCGCTGCGTGTGGTGGCACCGCTGATGAACGTCAGGATGCGCCGGAAGGCCCCTTACTACAAGCAGCCCGGCCGATACGCCGACCCGTGGGGCAGGATCCGGGACCGGTGGGGAGACCCCGCGCCGGACACGGCGCGTCGGGCCTTGCCCACGGATATGTAGGTGCTGCCTCGGCGTCGAGCAGATGCTGCTCGTCCTACCGCCAGTCGAGTGGTCGCCGTCGTGCCGATGCCGAGCGCCGGCGCCAGGCGCCGTACATGGGCAGGTTGTGAGGGAATGTCGCCCGGGTGCGGACGATCTGGCCGCCTTCGGCCTCGCGGCGGCGGTGCACCTCCACCACCACAAGACGGCACGCGCGGTTCATCGCCCATTTGTGGTTTCGTACGAAGGCGCCGTGGAACACCCGCGCCAGCGGCCGCATCCAGGGACGGCCGAACGACATGCGCCAGTCGAGCAGAAACTGGCAACCGTCACCGTCCCGCACGAGAGTGACATCGCCGAAGCCCTCGAGATCGCCGCTGACGGCGACGCGCATCCAGTGGTGACGGACAACGTCGACGATCTTGACGGCGATGAAGAAGCTGTGCGGCATGAACCCCTTCACATGGAGGTGAAGCGTCATGCCGAGCCCATCGATCCCGCCGCGGTCGACCACCTTGCCGTCCATGAACACGCTCGAGCACCACTGGTCCAGAAGCTCGGGCTCAAGACATACGTCCGTCAGCTCCTCGGGGCGCGCGTCCAGCCACCGCACCGTATTGATGACGAAGTCATGGTTGCCCCGCGAACCTTTGCCCGGCGGCGGTGCCTCAAACGAGTCTGCCGTCGGCTCCATCTCCGGTCCCCTTCGCGTGACGTCCCGTCGCGGCTGCGCGGGTTCACCCTACGTTCGCGAACACTCCGGCGAGGAGGGTTTGCTAGGTAAGCCGCCAGCCAACATAAAATTAACTGTCAAAGTGTTGCGAAGCCCCCGCGTGAACCCGACTATTGATGCCAATGACAATTTCGAGTACCCGGGAACGCAGGGCCGGGCGGCCATCGGGCATGATGCGCCCGAGCGTCAACAACCTGCCCGGCATCGGTGTGCTGGAGAAGTGGCTGCTGAACCACGAGTGGAAGCAGATCGTGCTCGCCGAACCCCCTGCGGGCAGCGGCCTCAAACCCATCATGGGAGATGCTGGGCTGCCCGTGCTGGGTCACTTCATCGAGCTGTTCCGCGGAGGGCCCCACTACGTGCAGCGGCTGTATCAGACCCAGGGACCACTGATCTACTTCCCGCATTCCGCGGCGCCCGCAGTGCTTGCCATCGGTCCGGACGCAACAGAAGCGCTCTATAGCAATCGCAACCGGGATTTCTCCCAGCGAGGATGGGATCCCGTCATCGGGCCGTTCTTCGAGGGCGGATTGACGCTGCTCGACTTCGATGAGCACCGCCATCACCGCCGGATCATGCAGCAGGAGTTCACCAGCGCCCGGCTGAGCGACTACGTGGCACACATCGACCGGGTCGTCACGACGGCGGTGGCCCGTGACTGGATTCCCGACGACGCGCGCTTCCTACTGCATCCGGCGATGAAGGCACTGGCACTCGACATCGCAACCTCCGTGTTCATGGGAGTTGAGCAGGGGACCGACCACAGCCAGGTCGCCAAAGTTCACCGGGCGTTCACCGCAACGACGAGCGCCGGCGAGGCGGTCCTGCGTTTCTCGGTGCCGCCGTTCAAATGGTGGCGCGGCCTGCAGGGGCGGAAGGTGCTCGAGGAGTACTTCGCCACGCGGGTGCGGCAGCGACGAGGCGCCGATGGCGCCGTCCGCACCGACATGCTTTCGGTGCTGTGTCAGGCGGAGGACGTCGACGGCAATCGCTTCAGCGACACCGAGATCGTCAACCATCTGATCTTCTTGATGATGGCCGCTGACGACGCGGTGACGGCGACTGTCACTGCGATGGCTTACCAGCTGGCCGCGAATCCGGACTGGCAGGAGCGGGTCCGCGATGAGTCGGCCCGGTTGGGTGACGGGCCGGTGGACATCGAATCGCTCGAGAAGCTGGAGTCGCTGGACCTGGTCATGAATGAGTCCTTGCGACTCGACACACCGCTGACCTTCACCGTGCGGCAGGCCGTCCGCGACACCGCCCTGCTCGGTCACTATCTACCGCGGGGGATGAACGTCGTCACGTGGCCATCGGTCAACCACCGGCTGCCCGAGCTCTGGACCGAACCCGAGAAATTCGACCCGAACCGATTCCTTCCGCCGCGTGCAGAGCACAAGCGGCACCGCTATGCGTTCGCCCCGTGGGGAGGCGGAGCGCACAAGTGCATCGGCATGGTGTTCAGCCAGCTGGAGGTCAAGACCATCATGCACCGGCTTGTGCGCCGGTACCGGTTGGAATTACCGCATCCCGGCTACCGGGCGCGCTGGGATTACGGTGGCTTGCCCGTGCCGACCGACGGCATGCCCATCGTGCTGCGGACGCTCACGCGGTAACCCGTTCACCGGACTCACTGAAGCCGATTCGGTCGTGCAGCCAGACCAAAGGCTGTGGCGCCCACCAGTTCCAGCGGCCAAGCACATGCATGAATGCCGGCACCAGAACCATGCGCACCAAGGTGGCGTCGACCAGCACCGCTAAGGCCATGGCAATTCCCATCGTCCGCATCAGCGCAACCTGCGAGACCATCAGCGCCCCGAAGCTGATCGCCATCACCAGCGCCGCGGCTGTGATGACCCGGCCGGTATGCGCCACACCCAGTGCCACACTCTCATCGTTGTCGCCAGGGGGGTTGGTCGATTTCGACTCCAGCCAGAATTCGCGGATCCTGGCGACCAAGAACACCTCGTAGTCCATGGACAGCCCAAAGGCCATGCAGAACAACATGACTGGCAGGCCGATGTCCAGCGTGCCGTTGGGTGTGGTACCCAGCGCGCCGAGGTGACCGTCCTGAAAGATCCACACCACAGCGCCGAAAGCCGCCGTTAGCGACAAGACGTTGAGGGCAAGCGTCTTGACCGGGATCACCACGCTGCCGGTCAGGATGAACATCAGCAGGAACGTGACCACGCCGATCACCGCGAGCACAAGCGGCAGCCGTGCGGTCACCGCATCGACATTGTCGCGACTCACTTGCGTCAAACCGGTGATCTCAACCGCCGCGCCATCCGGCGTGGCCACGCCGCGCACCTGGTCGAGCTGGTTTCGGGACGACTCGGTGAATGGCGGTGCGGTGCTGCTGATGGTCAGGAACACGCTGTTGTCGACCGCCCCGGCGGGCGCCGATGGTGGACCGACATTCATCCCGTCGATGAATGTCCCGGAAGGCGAGGACACCGCCTGGACATCGGCAAGCCCGGACAGATGTGCGGAGTAGTCGGCGATCTGCTGCGCCGTCGCCCCTCCGGCGTCCGGTATGACGACGCGCACATCGTTCGCGGTGTCGTGGGCGAAGTTTTCGCGCAACTGGTCACCGACCTGACGCGACGTCTGCGACGTCGGCAGGTTGCGATCATCACCTAGACCCCACGTGACGCCGAAGAACGGTGTCAGCAACAGGACGAGCAGCACCACGACGGCCAGGCCCAGCGGCACCGCGTGCCGCATCACGGCTTTCGACCAGCGATACCAGAACATCTGCTCGACGGGCCGCTTTGCCAAGGGCCCGCCTTCCCGGCGGTGCCGTGCCGTTGGCGGCCGCCGCCGCAGCAGGGTGCGGGTCAATTGGCGGATGCCGAGCGCCTCCAGCCTGGGGCCGAGAAACACGATGATCGCCGGGGTCAACACGATGGCCGTTGCGGCCGTGAGGGTTACAGTCGCCAATCCGACGTAGGCGAAGGACTTCAGGAACGAACTCGAGAAGAGCACCATCGTCGACGCCGACAACGCGACAACGGTCGCCGAGAACAGCACCGTGCGGCCTGCGGTGTTCATCGTGCGGATCAGCGCGGACCGGGGTTCGGTTCCTTCGGCGATCTCTTCGCGGTATCTGCTGATGAGCAACAGGGTGTAATCGATACCCAACGCCATGCCGGTCGCGGCGGTGAGGTTGAGAGCGAAGACCGAAACCTCGGTGCTGAAGGTGATGAGCCGCAGCACCGACATCGAGACTGTGATCGCGACCGCCGCCACGGCGAGGGGAACCGCAGCCGCGAGTAAACCGCCGAACACCCACACCAGAACGAGAAAGCTCAGCGGCGCCGCGACGACCTCCATTGACAGCAGGTCGCGTTCGATCTGTTTGATGCTCTGGTCGTATACAAGGGACATGCCGCCAGCCCGCACCGTTACTCCGTCCCGGTCGCCCGGGAACTCACCCGAAAGCTCGGCGGCGTGTTTAGGGGCGTCGTTGTCCCCGCCGCTGATGCTGGCGACGACCAAGCCAGAGGTGCCGTCCTCACTGATCAGGTCAGCGGCCGCGGACGCAGGCACGGTCCAGGCCGAGGTCACCGAGGCCACGTGCGGAGACTCCTTGAGCTGATCAACGATTTCGGTGGCCGCGGCTTGCGCACCCGGGCTGCGCGCGCCATCGGGCGAGCTGACCAAGACGACGAGCGGCATTCCGCCCTGCCCGAACTTCTCTACCAGCAACTGGTTGGCACGCGCGGACTCAGAGTCCGGGGCCTGGAATCCGCCCGCCGACAGGCTCTTGGCGACCGGCAGCCCGAAAATGGCCGCCGCGACCAAAACTATGCCGCTTACTGCAAGGACCCGGCGCGGCGCTGCGATGGCCATCAACGCGATCCGGGTGAGCACGGTTCTCCTTCCCGGCCGGGTCAGGAAATTAACCCGAACGCTAACAGCAAAGTTGCCACGGCGTGGCTGAAATACTTCCTAAGGTTTGCCCATGGGGTTTCTGCGTCCAGACCTACCCGAGATCGACGTGGGGAAATGGGGACAAGCCTCCAGAGGCGGGCGTATTCGGCCGATGGCCCGACACATTGCCGAGAGAGGATTGGGCACACCGCTGGCGGTTCACTGCTGGCAGGTCGTCAGGATCGGCCTCTTCATCGCGGGCGGAGTCGGATTCGCGATGACGACCACGGGCATCGGCGGCGCGGGCGGCGTCAGCAGGTGGTGGCGAGAGCCGATCGTGTTCGAGAAGCTCGTGCTGTGGGCGGTCCTGTTCGGAGTGCTCGGGCTCGGGTCGGGCTTCGGATCACTACACAGGCGGTTCTTTCCGCCGATCTGCTGCGCGAGGTACTGGCTGCGGCCCGGCACGATAAAACTCCCCCCGTGGCCCAATCGGGTCCCGTTCACCGGTGGCGATACTCGCACCCCGATCGACACGGTGCTCGTTTGGCTGCTCGTGGTGATGACAGGGATCGCACTGCTGTCCGACGGGACAGGGCCCGACGCCGGTTTGGGTTCTGCAGTCGGGGTGATCCCGGTGTGGAAGACCGGCGCAGTCATTCTGCTGCTTATCGTGATCGGGCTGCGGGATAAGGTCGTATTCGTCGCCGCCGGCGGTGCTGTCTACGGCACCCTGATGGTGGCTTTCCTCTTCCCGGCGACCGACGCGATCGTGGCCGCCAAGCTGGTGATGGTCGTCATGTGGGTCGGTGCGGCGGCGTCGAAGCTCAACAGACACTTTCCGTTCGTTCTTGCGGTGATGATGTCCAACAGCCCGGCCATTCGCGCGCGGTGGACGAAACGCAGCTTCTACGAGCACTTTCCGGACGACCTGCGGCCGGCGAGTTGGTTCCGATCAGCGGCGTACGTGGCCGCCTTCGTGGAATTCGTGGCGCCGCTGGTGCTGCTGTTGTCGCCCGAAGTCGTGCCGTCGCTGGGGCAGCTGCCGATCGTGGCCGCCTGGGTGCTGGTGACGTTTCATGCCTTGATCGTGTTGTCGATGCCGATCGGGGTGCCGCTCGAGTGGAACGTGGTGATGGTCTTCGGAATCTTCATCCTCTTCATTGACAAGGCCGGAATCGGGCTGGACGACATGCGATACCCGGCAGGAGTGGCGATCCTGGTATCGATCGTTGTCGCCGCCGCGGTCCTGGGCAATGTGTTCCCCCAAGCGATTTGGTTCCTGCCGCCGGCGATGCGGTACTACGCGGGCAACGGCGACTCCGCGCTCTACTTCCTGACGGAGTCGGCGCGCGACAAGATCGATGACAACGTGCCCATGTGGCTCAGCATGCCCCAGGCGCACTTCGAAAAGTGTTACGACAAGGAACAAGCCGCGATGCTGGCCCATATCGGGTACGCATTCCGGGCCATGAACACACACGGCAGGGCCTTGTTCGCACTCGTCGGTCGAACGATCCCGGCCGACGGGGAGGCCCAGTACACGATTGTCGACGGCGAGAGCGTGTGCAGCGCGGTTCTCGGCTGGAATTTCGGCGACGGCCACCTGCCGTCCGAACAGCTGATCGCCGCGCTGCAGAGGCGCTGTCACTTCGAGCCGGACGAGGCGCGGATCGCGATACTCGATGCGCAGCCCATTCACCGCCAGACCCAGCAGTACCGGCTAGTCGACGCTGCCAGCGGTGAGTTCGAGCGCGGGGTGATCGATGTCGCCGAGCTGGTCATCCGCCAGCCGTGGGCCGATGACGTGCCGGTGCACGTCAGCGACCCCAAGTAGCTTGTGGACGCAGCGACGCTAGTCGAGGCGTCCAACGTCGAGGACCCGCAGGACGGCCGTACCCTCCTCGTCGGAACCCGTAAGGTCCACCTCTGCTTCAAAGCCCCAGTCGTGGTCGCCCGCAGGGTCGTCCAGGATCTGCCGAACCCACCACACGTCGGGCCGCCGATCGATGATCAGTAGCGCGGGCCCGCGGGCGTCGGCGCCGATGCCCACGTCGTCGTGCTCGGCGAAGTACGCACGGACGGCATCCTCCCAACGTTGCGCAGTCCAACCGGAGTCGGCGTCCAATTGGCCGAGGTCGTGCCAGCGGCGCCGGGAGAACAACTCCACCCGTTTGAACAGCGCATTGCGGACCATCGCGGTGAACGCCCGCTCGTTTCCGGTCAGCGGACGCGGGCGGGCCGGAACTGCCACGGGAGCATCCAGCGGCTGATCCGGACTGGTGAGCTGCTCCCACTCGTCGAGCAGACTCGAATCTACTTGGCGGACAAGCTCACCGAGCCACTCGACGATGTCGGTGAGCGCTTCGGTCCGCGCCGCGGCCGCCACTGAAGACCGCAGTGCCTTGAATGTGTCGGAAAGATAGCGCAACACCGCACCTTCGGAGCGGGTCAGCCCGTAGACACTGATGAATTCCCGGAACGTGAAGGCCCGTTCCCACATCTCGCGTACAACAGACTTGGGAGACAGCCGCCCGTCGGCGGCCCACGGATTGCTCTGCAGGTAGACCTCGAAGGTGTGTCCGAGAAGTTCGTCGAGTGGCTTGGGATAGGTGACGTCGTCCAGCAGCTCCATCCGCTCGTCGTACTCGATGCCTTCCGCCTTCATCGCGGCCACGGCCTCGCCCCTGGCCTTGTTCAGCTGAGCCGCCAGGATCTGCCGGGGGTCTTCGAGCGTTGCCTCGATGACCGAAACGACGTCCAGCGCATAGGTTTCCGACGCTGGATCGAGCACGTCCACGGCGGCGAGCGCGAACGTCGACAGCGGTTGGTTGAGGGCGAAATCGGGTGGCAAATCGACGGTCAATCGGTAGCGCCGTCCGTCGGGATCTGGCTCGTCGAGCCGCTCCAGAACACCGGCCTGAAGCAGTGAGCGGGCGATGCCGACGGCCTCGCGGATGTGTTGAAGCTGCCGCTTGCGTGGCTCGTGGTTGTCGGTGAGCAGCCGACGCATCGCGACGAACGGGTCACCGGGACGGTCGACGACGTCGAGGATCATCGCCGTGCTCACTCGCATGTTGCTTGTGAGTGCTTCGGGGGCGGCGTCGACCAACCGAGTCATGGTCGACTCGCTCCACGGCACCATGCCCTCGGGTACCTTGCGGCGCACCAGCTTTCGGCGCTTCTTCGGGTCGTCGGCCACCTTTGCGAACTGCTTGAGGTTCTCCACTTCGTGGTCGGGCGCCTGGACGACAACGGTGCCTGCCGTGTCGTAGCCGGCCCGCCCTGCCCGTCCGGCGATCTGGTGGAATTCGCGGGCGCTGAGCAGCCGGGTGCGGGTGCCGTCGTATTTCGACAATGCCGAGAAGACGACGGTGCGAATCGGCACGTTGATGCCGACGCCGAGGGTGTCGGTGCCGCAGATGACCTTGAGCAGGCCGGCCTGGGCCAGCTGTTCCACCAGCCGCCGGTACTTGGGCAGCATTCCGGCGTGGTGGACGCCGATCCCGTGCCGGACCAGCCGCGACAATGTCGTGCCGAACGCGGACGAGAACCGGAATGCGCCGATCAGGTCGGCGATCGCCTTCTTCTCCTCCTTGGTGCTCACGTTGACGCTCATCAGTGCCTGGGCCCGCTCCAGCGCGGAGGCCTGGGTGAAGTGGACGACGTAGATAGGCGCCTGCTTTGTATTGAGCAGGTCGCCGATCGTCTCGTGCATCGGCGTGGTCGCGTAGTAGTAGTGCAGTGGAACCGGGCGCTCGGCGTTGGCGATCAGCGCAGTCGGCCGACCGGTGCGCCGGGTGAGGTCCTCGCGGAGGAACGTGACGTCGCCGAGCGTGGCCGACATCAGCAGGAATTGCGCGTTCGGCAACTCCAGCAGCGGCACCTGCCAAGCCCATCCGCGGTCGGGGTCGCCGTAGAAATGGAACTCGTCCATCACGACGAGGCCGATGTCGGCGTGTGCGCCCTCGCGCAGCGCGATGTTGGCAAGCACCTCAGCGGTGCATGCGATGATCGGCGCCGCGGCGTTGACCGAAGCGTCGCCGGTCAGCATGCCGACGTTCGCCGCTCCGAATACGTCGCAGAGCGCGAAGAACTTCTCGCTCACCAGTGCCTTGATCGGCGCGGTGTAATAACTGGAGCTTCCCGCTGCTAACGCCGCGTACAGGGCGCCGGTGGCCACCAGCGACTTACCCGAGCCGGTTGGTGTCGCCAGCACGACGTTGGCGCCGCTGACCAACTCGATCAGGGCCTCCTCCTGCGCCGGGTACAGCGTGGTGCCGCTCTCCTCGGCCCATGCGGCGAAGGAGGCGAACAGCTCGTCTGCGTCGGCGCCCTTGGCGCGCAGCGCGGAAAGGTCGCTCGGGTCGTCGAGCAGGGTAGGAGCGGGGGTCATCGTGAAGACCAGCGTGCCCTAACGACCGCCGTCATACGCGCTTGGTGGCTCTGGGTCGGTCAGCGCGCGACGAGCGCGGTGTACTGCGGGCAGTAGACGCTGACGGCACCCCTGAGCAAACCCACGGACTGCCCCTTGTCGAGCCCTTTCGACCGCAGGCTGCTGATCACGCCACGGATTGTGGGCGCGGGCTCGACCCTCCCGGCGTCCATTGCCGTGCAGATCCCCCGTCCCACTTGGATTGCGTCGTCGGGTGAGGGCACCGGGATGTTGAGCTGCTTGACGATGCTGATGAATGCGTCGTCCTCAGGTGTGGCGTGCGCCGACCCGTATCCAAAGGTGATTGCGACGCCGAGGCTGGCTGCCGCGATCATCGCGACCAAAGCCCCTCTCGGGAACCGCCGGGTCAGCATTGGTGCTCCTGTGGTGTTAGTGCCGGGAATGTCGATCACGATAGGGCATCCGCCTGGTCGCCGGGTGATACCTCGGTCCCGGCGGGGACCGAAACCAAAACGTGGTGGGGCTGTTCAGAGTCGATTGATGGTTGACGTTTCTATGTCGGTTGATCCTTGACACTCTGTGTTGTGTTTTAGATCCCGGCGCTGGTGCGTAGGGCTCGTTTGTTTCGTACCTGTCCGGTGCTGTGCGCGCGGCGGTTTTGACCAGTTGGAACGCTGCTCGTCGCTGCGTTCGTTGCCGACCTCATCCAAATTCCGGTCTTCAAAGCCCTGGCATTGCACCGCCTCTTTCGCCAAGACCGACCAGACGTGCCGGCTCGTCCGCCGAAGTAGAGGTGGTTCGTCGTTGGCCCGGAGCTGGTCCAGCACTCCCGCGGGATGGGTCTCCGTGCACCATTGTGAGCTCGACATAGCGCATCATCTGCCTCATGAGCGCCGCCCAGGCCGACTTCTGCGACACCGGTCGATCCACTCGCCGCGCATCGCCGGCGTGCCGAGTGATTCGGCATCACCGCTTCCCGACCGCCAGTGCCGTACCGCACCGAACGGTCGACCAGCCGCGGCCCGAACAAAGCCCCGGTCGGTCGTTAGTCCTTGGTCGCGATCCCTTCGAAGAAGAAGCCGAGTACCGCAGGTCCGGGCATCGAGTAGGTGTCGACGCGTGTCGTGGTGAGTCCGCATGCGGTCACGAGATCGGGAATTGAGCGGTTTAGATGACAGCCGCCTGCCAGCCTCGTCCAGGCGGGTGTGATCCGGTCCTGCCAGTTGGCCACCGTCGGGCTGGGTGACCTTCCGTGCTCGACGAAGTGTAGACGCCCGCCGGGGCGTAGCACGCGGTGGACCTCGCGCAGCGCTTGGTCCACGTCCGGGATCGTGCACAGCGTCCAGGTGACGAGCACGTGATCGACGGACTCGGCTGGCAACGGCAGATCCTGGCCGTCCAGGCCGATGAACTCGACGGGGACGGGGCTGGCCGCGATTCGCCGTTCGGCAAGTTTGCGGCCGACCGACGCGGGTTCCACCGTCCGCATGCGGTTGACGGTCGGCGGTAGGTGCGGCACGTTTCGCCCGGAGCCGAACCCGATTTCCAGAACCTCACCGCTGAGTTCCGATGCGACGCGGGCGCGGATCTGCTCGAACGACTTTCCAAGGGCCAAATCGATGAGACGGGGGAGAATCTGTTCGTTGTAGAAGCCCACCGCTAGCCCCAGTTCTGTTTGGACAGAGCATGCAGACTTGTGTGCACGGTGGCACTGGTGTGCGCGCGAGTCTGCGCGCCATCGAACCCAAACCCCCCGAGGTCGGGGTCGCCTGGTGCCACCCTGTTGCCGAACGGCTCCACTGCGCGCACGAAACGGGCACGTATTCCGGAGGGCGGCGTCATGCCGAGATACTCGCACGAACAAACACCGGCTCGCTCCGACTGCGCAATCCGAGATGTCGGCCAACGAGCTCCGACGCCGGCGAAGCTTCTGGCGGTCGATGTTCCTGCCGACTCTGGGGCTCAGCGTGATTCAATGCGCGCCTGCATTCGTGGTCGTGTCCGCTCTGGGCTCGGTCAACTGTTTGTCGGAAGGCATTGCTGGGGAAGCGGGAACCAGCGAAGCATTTCGAAGTGTGTGGGCAGGCCGGTGACGCTCTCGGGGACCTCATCGGGGTGGGCATCGAGCAGGGCGCGGGCGTCGCGGAGATGATCAATCAAGGCTGCCTCGCCGAGAGAACCGCATTCCGTCGGGCACTGCAGGGTGCCGGCATCGTCGTAGAAGAGGTCGGTGAGCCGAAGTGGAGGCTGAGCAGGACCCCTGCGGTGCTGCCACAGGCCGCTGTCCGGATGGAAGATGTAGTCGGGGAGGAGGCGGTGGCCGTAGCGGGCAAGCAGTTCCACGGCGTCGATCAGGTAATCCCGCACGGTCTCGGATATGAAGTAATTGAAGTTTATGCGGGTCCAGCCGGGTTTGATTCCCTCGCAACCCAACTCGATTTCGTCGCGGTAGGCGCGGGAATGCCGTGCGTCGATGGTCAGGAGGCGATGCCCGTAGGGACCAGCGCAGGAGCAGCCGCCGCGGGCTTGAATGCCGAACAGGTCGTTGAGCACCGCGACGACGAAGTTGTGGTGCAGGTATCGCCTGGCGCCAGAACGGATCCGGAAAGAGACGATGGAGAGTCGTTGAGCGTCAGGGTGGCCAAGGATCTCGATGTTCGAGTCGGTCTGCCAGCGATCAAGGGCCCGAGACCACAGTCGCTGTTCGCGCAGCCCGATCAGGTCGGTGCCCACGGCTTCCTTGAGCGCGAACACCATCCCAGCCCTGATTGACTCGATGATGGCCGGGGTACCGCCCTCCTCGCGGGCTACCGGGTCTGCAAGGTAGCGGTGTCCGGTCGGATCCACGAAGGCCACCGTTCCGCCTCCCGGGGCGGTGGGTACGGCGTTGCGCACCAACTCGCGGCGCACCACGAGGATACCGGGGGTTTGGGGGCCGCCGACGAACTTGTGCGGTGAGAGGAAGATCGCGTCCTTGTGATCACCGCGGCCGAAAGCGCTGTCCCGCATCCGGATTGGGACGTAAGGGCCGGCTGCGGCGTAGTCCCAGAAGGACAACGCGCCGTGCTCATGTAGCAAGGCGGCGATCCGGTCGGCGTCTGACAGCACACCGGTGACGTTGGATGCGGCCGAGAAGCTGCCGATGCGCAGTCGACGATCGGCGTAGTGGTCGAGCCGCTGCTCTAGTTGTTCCAGATCGATGTGGCCGTCGGCGTCTTCGTCGATCACCACCAGGTCGGCGATGGACTCCCGCCACGGCAATTCGTTGGAGTGGTGCTCGTAGGGGCCGATGAACACCACCGGCCGTTCCAGGTCGGAGATTTGGTCGCGCCATCGGTAGCGCTGGGCGAGTTCGTACGGCACGCGCAGTTCAAGAATGTCGATCAGCTTGTTGACCGCTGCCGTTGCTCCGGACCCGCAGAAGATCACCAGGTCGTCGACGGTGCCGCCGACGGCGTCGTGGATGATCCGGCGTGCATCTTGGCGTAGCAGTGAGGTCTGCAGTCCGGTGCCGGAGCTTTCGGTGTGGGTGTTGGCGTAGCGCGGCAACACGTGCTCGCGGATGAAGTCCTCAAGGAAGTCCAGCGATCGCCCAGACGCCGTGTAGTCGGCGTAGGTGATCCGTCGGCGCCCGTAGGGTCCGTCGAGGACCGCGTCCTCGCCGATCACACCCCGCCGGACCCGCTCGAGCAGATGCGATGTGGGTAGCGGCGATGCCGTGTCGCCGTCGTTAGCAGTCGTCGTGGCCATGTGATCTTTCCTGTCTCGGATAGCGAACCAGGACTCCGCCGTCGTCAGTGTGGTTCCGGTCCTTGGGTCACGCCAGGGTCATAAGTCCCTGCTGGCGCATACCCCCTGCGGCATATGTTGGGCCCCATGACAGATCACGATGACCACTCCGTTGTGCTCCACTGAGCTGGCCTAGGTCGCTCGGATGGCGGCTTCTATCTCGTCGGCGGGGATCTCCTTGGTGCAGAAGAACCAGTCTTCGCAGTGAACGCCCTCGGTGTGGCCGTCCATGCGTTCCTGGGCGGTGCCGCAGGATCCCGCGGGGGGAACGATGACCGGCTCGCCTGGGCGCCAGTCGGCCGGTGTCGCGACTGAGAAGTGGTCGGCGGTCTGCAGGGCCTGGATGACACGCAGTAGTTCGTCGAAGTTGCGGCCGAGGCTCAGGGGGTAGTAGATGATGGCGCGGATCTTGCCCTCGGGGTCGATGACGAAGACGGCGCGTACCGCCTTGGTCGAGTCCTCGCCGGGCATGATCATTCCGTATTTCTCGGCGACTTTCATCGACACGTCCTCGATGAGCGGGAACGTGACCTCGACGTCCTTCATGCCGCGAAAAGCAATCTTGTCCTTGATCGTGCGCAGCCAGGCGATGTGGCTGTAGAGCCCGTCTACCGAGAGGCCGACCAGCTCGGTGTTGTAGGCTGCGAACTCCTGCTGCATCGAGGCGAACGTCATGAACTCGCTGGTGCAGACCGGGGTGAAGTCGGCGGGATGGGAGAAGAAGATGACCCACTTGCCGGTGTAGTCGGCCGGAAAGTCAATCTGGCCCTGGGTTGTCACGGCGGTGAAGGCTGGGGCCGGGTCGCCGATGCGTGGGATGCCCGTCACGGCAGATGTGTCAGTGGTCACGGTGGGAATTTCGTTGGGTGTCATGGCAATCCATTTCTCTTTTCAAGTGGTGCTAGTGGTGGTTGCTTGCCTGGTGCCCTGGTCGGGCGGCGACCGCAGCGCCCCAGTGAAATCGGCGCTGCGATCGTCAGGTTTCATTCGGGGTCGGTATCCCACGGTTGGGTGTGAAGGAGGATGTCGACGGCCTGGCGGTCGGCCTGTGGTCTAAGCAGGTGGCCCAGTTCGACAACGCGCATGCCTTGGCTTGCTCGGGCCAGATCGGCGACGCCGGGCAGGATCGCGGGATCTGTCGGTCCTCCGATTCCGTAGACGAAGTTCTCCAGGGCGTGGCCGAGATAGAGCAGGTGCCCGCGCGGGCGCAGCCAGGTCCCCGCGGTGGTGATGACGGCCGTGAGTTCGTCGATCGGTAGATGCAGGAAGCTGATCACCACCAAATCCGCGGGCTTCGCAGGTTGCCAGTTTCTGGCGTCGCCGACTGTGTAGGAGATGTTTTCGCTGTCGTCCGCGCCACTTGCCACTTCGATCGCCACCGGTGAGAAATCCACCGCTTCGACTGCCCAACCGGACTCGGCCAGGTATCGCGCGTTGCGGCCGTCTCCGCAGGCGAGATCGATGGCTCGGCCGGGTCGCAGTGCGGCGTATCGGGACATCAGTGCACGTGCCGGTGCTGAGCCCCAGGGGTGTTCGACGCTGGCGTAGCGCTGATCCCATGAAGTCGCGTCCATGTGTCGTGCCTTTCGTAGCTGGGTCGGGCGCCCCGTGTCGTGTGGCGAGCAGCGTGCTCGACGCACGGCTGAAGGGTGCGATCGTCATGCGAGGCCGAGGAAGAGCCTTTCGAGTTCGTCCTCGGTCATCGGTGGTGCGCCGTCGGCGGTTGTGCCGGTGACGCATTCCCGCATCCCGGTGGCGACGATTTTGAAGCCGGCGCGGTCCAACGCCTTGGACACCGCCGCGAGCTGGGTGACGACGTCTTTGCAGTCGCGACCCTGTTCGATCATCGAGATCACCCCGGCCAGTTGTCCCTGGGCGCGGCGTAGCCGGTTGAGGACCGCGGCGGTGGCGTCTTGGTCGTCGATCATGTTGTGCCCCTTGTTGTGAGTGCTTTCATTCGCTCGCTCCACGGTCCTATGTAGATCGCTCCATGGAGGTATGAGATGGGTCAGCCGACGGCCGTGGTCCGGGAATTCCAGAGCCGCCGCAGTGGGCAATGGGCGTAGCGGGTACAGGCGAGCGACATCCCGGCGGCTGTCACGGTCAGGGCCGCAGCGACTACACCGACTGCCGGGTCGACCTCTTGGGCCAGGATCACCGATGCCATCAACAGGACGAACCATCCGAACATCCGGCGCAGGGTGGCCGGGTTGATAACCGCGACGAGACGACCGCCGATCAGCGCCCCGACGACCGCGGCCATCGTGACGAAACCGGCTAGGCGCCAGTCGATCTGCTCGCTTGCGAGATGCCCGGCCAGACCGGCGAAGGACTGCATCGAAATGATGACCAACGAGGTGCCGATGGCGACGGGCATCGGTATGCCGCCCAGTAGCGCCAGAGCCGGCACCAGAAGGAAACCGCCGCCAGCGCCGACGAGACCGCTGATCATGCCGACGCCCATGCCCAGTCCAACGATCTGGACCACGGGAAGGGGCTGATCGCCGTCGGCGCCCGTCGTTTCCTTGCGGCCCCGCAGCATCGCAAGCCCGGCCGCGATCATGATCACTGCAAAGCCCACCAGCAGTACAGACCCCGGAATGAACTGGGCCACCAGCCCGCCCGCATAAGCGCCGGCCATGGCTGCCAAGCCGAAGAGCATCGCAATGCGCCAGCGGACCCGGCCGGCGCGCGTGTGGGAGACGGCGCCGATCGCACTGGTGACGCCGACCACCAGCAAGGATGTGGCGATGGCCTGTTTGGCCTCCATGCCTCCCACGTAGGCCAGTAGCGGGACGGTCAGGATCGATCCGCCGCCGCCGAGCAGGCCGAGTGCAACGCCGACGAAAACCGCCAGGGCGATGGTCAAAGCGATCATGTCGGCTACTTCGCCTTCTGGTCGGCGGGGGGGCCGACGAGTTGGGCCACGACGGTCGCGGCGTCGCAGGTGGCGCCCCGGTTGTAGGGGAGCTTCGACAGCGCGATGCCCATCGCGCACGTGTTGGTCAGCGACGCGAAGGTCAATCCGCCACCGATCGCGCCAGCTACCCACTTGAGCTTCGGCGCGGCGATGCTGCCGAGGATGCTGGTCAGCACGATCGAGCCGGCGACGAGGCGCACTTGGCGCTCGAGGTCCCAGCGCTGGGGGCCGCGGTTGACCGCGAAACCTCTCGCCTCCCAGGCGGTGATCCCGCCATCGAGGATGTGAACGTTGTCCAGGCCGGCTGTGCGCAGGGTCTCCTCGGCCTGTGCGGCACGTTGACCGGAGCGGCATACCAGGACGACCTCTTCGGCGAGGTGGGTGATGATCTCGTCGCGGTGCTCGCGCAGGAGATCCAACGGAACGTTGTAGGCGCCGGCGATGTGGGCGGTCTCGAACTCGCCGGGGGTTCGGACATCCAGAACTCGCGGCGGCGCAGCCGAACTGAGGCGCTCGCGCAGGTCCTGCGAATCGATGGTGGCGGGAGCGGTCATGGTGATCAGGGTCCTTCCGGCAGGGCCGGCGGTGACCAAAGCCTCTAGGGTTCCGATACCACCGGGGGTATTGCTGATATACATGTTAGACATACCCCTACCGGTATTGTCAAGTAAGGAATAGAATACCCCCTAGGGTACTTGACATACCCATAGGGGTATATGCCAGGATGGCTTTACTCCGAGGGAACGAAAGGATCGAGCGCCATGAAATTCATCCAGTACTACCTGGACTGTCTGTCCCACGCTTCATACCTGGTGGCCGACGAAACGACCGGGCGCGCAGTCGTTGTCGATCCGCAGCGCGACATCGCCGAGTATCTGGCTGACGCCAAGGAACTGGGCTTCACGATCGAACTCGTCATCGAAACCCACTTCCACGCCGACTTCCTGTCCGGCCACCTTGAGTTGGCGAAGGCGACCGGCGCAAAGATCGTCTACTCCTCGGTCGCCGAGACCGAGTTCGAGTCGACGGGGGTCGCCGACGGCGAACGCTATTCGCTCGGCGATGTGACGTTAGAGTTCCGCCATACCCCCGGGCACACCCCGGAGTCGATGAGCATCGTGGTCTACGAGCACGCCGGCGACAAGGTCCCCTACGGCGTCTTGACCGGCGACGCGCTCTTCATCGGCGACGTGGGCCGCCCCGACCTGCTGGCGTCGATCGGCTTCACCCGCGAGGAACTGGCCGACAAGCTGTATGACTCGCTGCACAACAAGCTGATGACGCTGCCCGACGCGACCCGGGTGTACCCGGCGCACGGCGCAGGCTCGGCGTGCGGCAAGAACCTGTCCACCGACCTGTGGTCGACGATGGGTGACCAGAAGGCGACGAACTACGCGCTGCGGGCCCCCGACAAGGCGACATTCATGAACCTCGTCACCGAGGGGCAGCCGCCCGCGCCCGGCTACTTCGTCTACGACGCGATCCTGAACCGCAAGGACCGCGGACTGCTGGACGAGACAAAGATGCCGACGGCGACGAACTATGAACAGGTCCGTAAGGCGATCGACGGCGGTGCCGTCCTGGTCGACGGACGTAGTCCCGAGGAGTTCGCTCAGGGCCACCTGCGTCACGCGATCAACATCGGACTCGAAGGACGCTACGCCGAGTTCGCCGGTTCGGTGCTCCCGTCCGACGTCGACATCGTGCTGTGCACCGAACCCGGCCAGGAACTCGAGGGCAAGAACCGGCTCGCCCGGATCGGATTCGACCGGGTAATCGGTTACCTGACCGAGCCCTATCAGGTGATGTTCGCCCACCGGGACGACGTCCAGATCGCCTCGCGGTTGACCGCCAAGGCGTTCGACGAACGGGCCGCGCAGATCGGCAATCTCCAGATCGTTGACGTCCGCAACCCGGGCGAGGTCGCCGCCGGAACCATCCCGAACGCGATCACCATCCCGGTGGGCCAGCTACCCACACGCCTGGGCGAGCTCGACCCAACCGTGCCGACCGTCGTGTACTGCGCTGGAGGCTACCGGTCGTCGGTCGCGGCGAGCCTGTTGCGGCAAAACGGTTTCACCGATGTGAGCGACATCCTGGGTGGCTTCGGCGCCTGGGAAGAAGCCATCCAGAACGCCTGAGCGATCCGAGGAGACCAAACACCATGAACACCACGGCCAAACATCAGATCCTGATCGTCGGCGGCGGCACCGCCGGCATCACCGTCGCGGCCCGCATGCTGCGCAGGGGCTACACCGACGTCGCTGTCATCGAGCCGTCGAACACGCAC
>CAWEKA010000010.1:0-518124 GCA_963809515.1 uncultured Actinomycetota bacterium | reverse complement strand
CCGGAGCGCGGCTTCCGCGGCGGTCGCGGGCCAGCCCCGCAGGTTGGTGCGGTGGCGGTGCGCCTTGCCCAACGCCTCGCGTGCCTCTTCGCCTGCGGCCGCGACGCCGGGCAGCTCGGCAAGCGGTGTCAGCGGGTGCGATGTCACCCGGGCAAGGCTAGCGGCGCCCAAGTGGGTACCCGGTTGGGATGGGAGAACATGGCAACGTCGATGCAACCATCGGGTGACTACGCTCACAGATATGTCCGAGACGCACACCGAAGGTCCGTCCACCTACCCCCCGTCGGACGACTTCGCCGCACAGGCCAACGCGACCGCCGAGCTCTACAGCGAGGCCGAGGAGGACCGGTTGGCGTTCTGGGCGCAACAGGCCAACCGGTTGTCCTGGGAGACCCCGTTCACCGAGGTCCTGGACTGGTCGGAGGCCCCGTTCGCGAAGTGGTTCGTCGGCGGCAAGCTCAACGTCGCCTACAACTGCGTCGACCGGCACGTCGAGGCGGGCAACGGCGACCGGGTCGCGATCCACTGGGAGGGCGAGCCGAAGGACGACAGCACGGGACATCACCTACGCCGACTTGCTCGCGGACGTCTGCAAGGCCGCCAACGCGCTGACCGACCTGGGCCTGGTCGCCGGCGACCGGGTGGCCATCTACATGCCGATGGTGCCCGAGGCGATCGTGGCGATGCTGGCCTGCGCCCGGCTCGGCGTGCATGCACTCCGTGGTCTTCGCCGGTTTCTCGGCGTCGGCGCTGGCGGCCCGCATCGAGGACGCCGAGGCCAAGCTGGTGATCACCACCGACGGTCAGTACCGGCGCGGCAAGGCGGTGTCGCTGAAGGAGCCGGTCGACGAGGCGATAGGAGCGGTCAGGACCGCGGGAAGAAGCCCGGTCGAGCACGTTCTCGTGGTGCGCCGCACCGGGATCGACACGCCGTGGACCGATGGCCGCGACCTGTGGTGGCACGAGACCGTCGACACGGCGTCGCCCGAGCACACGCCGGAGGCGTTCGACTCCGAACACCCGCTGTTCCTGCTCTACACCTCGGGTACCACCGGCAAGCCCAAGGGCATCATGCACACCTCCGGTGGCTATCTGACGCAGGCCTCCTACACCCACCACAACGTCTTCGACATCAAGCCCGAGACCGACGTCTTCTGGTGCACAGCCGATATCGGCTGGGTCACCGGCCACACCTACATCGTCTACGGGCCGCTGTCCAACGGCGTCACCCAGGTGGTCTACGAGGGCACGCCCGACCTCACCCGACGAGCACCGCCACTTCGAGGTCATCGAAAAGTACGGTGTGACAATCTATTACACCGCGCCGACGCTGATCCGGACGTTCATGAAGTGGGGCCGCGAGATCCCGGACGCCCACGACCTGTCCAGCCTGCGGCTGCTGGGTTCGGTCGGTGAGCCGATCAACCCCGAGGCGTGGCGCTGGTACCGGGATGCGTTCGGCGGCGACAGGACTCCGATCGTCGACACCTGGTGGCAGACCGAGACCGGCGCGATCATGATCTCCCCGCTGCCGGGCGTGACCGCCGCCAAGCCGGGTTCGGCGATGACGCCGCTGCCCGGCATCTCGGCCAAGATCGTCGACGACGACGGCAATGAACTGGTGCCGGGTGCCGACGACGGCGAGCACGTCACCGGCTACCTCGTGCTGGACAAGCCGTGGCCGTCGATGCTGCGCGGCATCTGGGGCGATCCCGAGCGGTTCAAGGAGACGTACTGGTCGCGGTTCGCCGAGCAGGGCTGGTACTTCGCCGGCGACGGCGCGCGCTACGACACCGACGGCGAGATCTGGGTGCTCGGCCGCATCGACGACGTGATGAACGTATCGGGACACCGGATTTCGACCGCCGGAGGTGGAGTCGGCGCTCGTCGGCCACTCCGGCGTCGCCGAGGCGGCCGTCGTCGGCGCGACCGACGACACCACCGGCCAGGCGCATCTGCGCGTTCGTCATCCTGAAGGCTCACACGCCGAGATGACGACGACAACATGGTCGACGAGCTGCGCGACGAGGTGGCCAAGGAGATCTGCCCGATCGCCAGCCGCGCGAAATCCACGTCGTGCCCGAGCTTCCGAAGACCCGCAGCGGCAAGATCATGCGCCGGCTGCTGCGTGACGTCGCCGAGGGCCGCGAGCTCGGCGACACCTCGACGCTGGTCGACCCGACGGTGTTCGAGGCGATCCGGGCCAGCAAGTAGCGGCTACGCCGCCGGAGCCGCTCCGACCGGGACGAAGCCGGTGCCGGGCCGGTTCTTGGCGGCGATGTCGGCCAGGTGCGTGTTGATCGACATCGTCACCGCCGGCGTGTGCAGCGGGATGAACTTGACGACGCAGGTCGGCAGGTCTTCGCTGAACGCGCCGTGGATCATGCCGACCAGCCGGTTGTTGACCGTCACCGGCGCACCGGAGTCGCCCGGCTGGCCGCACACCTGGTTGACGATGGTGCCCGGCTCCTGTCCGGGTCCCCAGGTGACGCCGCACGAGTAGCCGGTCGTGCGGCCGAGCTTGCAGGCGATCTCACCGAAGACCGGGTCGGGTCCGAGGCCGTCGATCAGGAAGCCGTTGACGTTGTTGAGCGGGGTGCACCTTGTGCGGGTCGAACTGGATCACCGCGTAGTCGAGGGCGTCGTTGCCGGCCACCATCGTGCCGAGCACGCCGCTGCCCTCCGCCCCCTCGGCGCCGACCTGCGCGCCCGGGCCGCCGCAGTGCGCGGAGGTGAACCCGATCAGGTCGCCGCGGTTGTCGTTGCCGATCGCGGTCAGCGTGCACAGGTCTCGCCGTTGACGACGATGCCCGAACCGCCGCCCAGCGGGACCTGCTCGTCGGCGTGGGCCATGGGAGCGGTCGGTGTCAGCGGGCGCGGCCAGCGCCGCCATCGCGACCGACGAACTCAGGAGCCAGCGGTGCCCGGTCCTCAAGAACCCATCCCCCATCGACGTCCCGACCCGCCTACTCATCAGTGACGGTCAGTCTAACGTTCGGGCGGGATCGTCTACCTCGTCGCCACGTGGCAACATGAACCGCGACCGACATCCGATTGGGGAGGAACCATCCGTGAGCAATAGCGATCGCAAGAACGGCGTGCCGACCACCGTGACCTCGATCCCGCTGGTGGACCCGCACGCTCCCAGCCTGACCCATCGATCGGTGACCTGGTCAAGGACGCCACCGCGCAGGTGTCGACGCTGGTGCGCGCCGAGGTCGAGCTGGCCCACGCCGAGATCACCCGCGACGTCAAGAAGGGCCTGACCGGCAGCGTCTTCTTCGTCCTCGCGCTGGTGGTGCTGTTCTACTCGACGTTCTTTTTCTTCTTCTTCCTCGCCGAGCTGCTCGACACCTGGCTGTGGCGGTGGGTGGCGTTCCTGATCGTGTTCGGCATCATGGTCGTCGTCACGGCGGTGCTCGCGCTGCTCGGCTATCTCAAGGTGCGTCGGATCCGGGGGCCGCAGCAGACCATCGAATCGGTCAGGGAAATCCGCGACGCGCTGACCCCCGGCCACGACAAGACCAAGGCGTCGAGCACGGCCGACGGAAAGGCCGCGGCCAGCCCGACCGCGGACCCGTCGGGCTGGTAATGGCCCCGCCGGATCCGTCGGTCATCCGCATCGACGGTCCGTGGCGCCATCTCGAGGTGCACGCCAACGGCATTCGGTTCCATGTGGTCGAAGCCGACGCCAAGGCCGACGAATCCGCCGAGCCGGCGACCGAGCGGCCGCTGGTGATCCTGCTGCACGGTTTCGGCTCGTTCTGGTGGTCGTGGCGCCACCAGCTGCGCGGTCTGCGCGGCGCCCGCGTGGTGGCCGTCGACCTGCGCGGCTACGGCGGCAGCGACAAGCCGCCCCGCGGCTACGACGGCTGGACGCTGGCCGGCGACACCGCCGGCCTGGTGCGGGCGCTCGGCCATCCGTCGGCGACGCTGGTCGGCCACGCCGACGGCGGTCTGGTCTGCTGGGCGACCTCGGTGCTGCATCCGCGGATGGTGCGCGCGATCGCGGTGGTCAGCTCGCCGCATCCGGCCGCACTGCGCGCATCGGCGCTGACCCGACGCGACCAGGGCCGGGCGCTGCTGCCGTGGATGCTTCGCTATCAGGTGCCGATCTGGCCCGAGCGCGCACTGACCCGGCACAACGCCGCAGAGCTGGAGCGACTCGTCCGCAGTCGCGCCAGCCCGAAATGGGTTACCTCCGAAGACTTCTCCGAGACCATCGGCCACATGCGGCGGGCCATCCAGATTCCGTCTGCCGCGCATTCCGCGCTGGAATACCAGCGCTGGGCGGTGCGCAGCCAGCTGCGCAGCGAGGGGCGTCGATTCATGCGCTCGATGAAAGGCCCCCTCGACGTGCCGATGCTGCACATTCGCGGCGACGCCGATCCGTACGTCCTGGCCGACCCCGTCAACCGCACCCGGCGGTATGCGCCGCACGGCCGGTACGTATCCATCGACGGGGCAGGGCATTTCGCTCACGAGGAAGCGCCGGAAGAGGTCAACGACCAGCTGTCGCGGTTCCTTGCCAACGGCTGAGAGCCTTCGTCAGGCTGACACAGACGCCGGTCGCGACCGGTGTCGTGTTGCCGATCTGGCCAAGCTGGTGTCCGACCTCTCGCGTGGTCAACACGAAGCCGGTCTCGGCGTCGTCGACCGCGGCGCCGAACACCACGCCGAGCACCTGGCCCTGCCGGTCGATCATCGGTCCACCCGAATTACCTTGCCGCACAGTGCCTCTGATCGTGTAGACCTCACGGTTGACGGTCTTCGTCCGGTAGATGTCGGGGCCGTTGAGCTCGATGGTCTCGCGCACGCGGGCCGGGGTGGCCGGGAAGTCGCCGCCGCCGGGATAGCCGAGCACGAGGGCGTCGGTGCCGCTCTTGGCGGGCTCCTTCGCGAACAGCAGTGGCGCCGACGGCAGGTCGGGCACATCGAGGATCGAGATGTCGGCGTCCGGGTCGTAGGACACCACGGTCGCGTCGAAGGTCTGGCCGTCGGCCTCCACCGTCACGGTCTCGGACCCCGCGACCACGTGCGCGTTCGACATCACCCGGTTCGGTGCGACGACGAAACCGGTTCCCTCCAACACCTTTTGGCAGCCCGGCGCCACACCGCGGATCTTGACGATGCTCGGCCGCGCGGTCGCGACGACGGGGTCGTTCATCAGCGCCGCGTCCGGCGCGTCGACGTTGGCGATCGGCGTGCGGCCGAACGGCTGCAGCACGTCGGGCAGCCCGGAGGTGTCCAGCAGCGCCGAGAGCCGGTTGGGCACCGCCTTCAGCCACGGTGGCGCCACCGAGTCGACCTGGCTCAGCACCTTCGACCCGCGCACCGCGGCGGCCAGGTTCGGCTGGTTGGTCGACGTGAGTGGGGTCGCCAGCAGGTAGGCCACCACCGCGACCGCCAACACCATCACGCCGACGCCGATCACCGAGTCGACGAGCCGCAGCCCTGGGTTTCGGATCGCACCGCGCACCGCCCGGCCCAGCACCACGCCTGCGATCTCGCCGATCACCACCAATCCCAGGATCAGGAACAGGGTGACGAACAGCTTCGTCCGCGTGCCGGTGAAGTGGGTGACGATGTGCGGCGCGAGCAGCACTCCGGCCACGGCACCCAGCACCACGCCGACGAAGGACAGCAGTGAGCCCAGCGCGCCGGATCGCCATCCCGAGATCGCCGCGACGAACGCGACGGCCAGCACGGCCATGTCGAGCCACTGAGACGACGTCATAGTTGTGCCTCCCCGTCGGTGTCATCATGACCGACGAGGGCCATCGCGTCGTCCAACTCCCGCACGTCGTCGGTGTTCCACGGTTGCGCCCACCCGGCGACGTCGAGCATCGCCGAGATGACCTGCCCGGTGAAGCCCCACACCAACATCTCGTTCAGCAGGAAGGCCGGCCCGGCCAGGCGTCGGGTGTTCTCCTTGCGGTACACCATCAGCCGATTCTCCGGATTGATGAACGCGCGCACCGGCACCCGCGCCACGATCGCGGTCTCGGATTCGTCGACGACGTTGACGGGGCCGGGATCCGGCGAATAGGCGAGGACCGGCACGACGTGAAATCCCGACGGCGGGATGAACATCTTCTCCAGCGTGGCGAGCGGCGCAAGCCTGCCTGCGTCGATGCCGGTCTCCTCACCTGCCTCGCGCAGTGCGGTGTGTATCGGACCCTCGTCACCGGGATCGGCCGCTCCGCCGGGGAACGCCGCCTGACCGGCGTGGTGGCGCAGCGTCGACGCCCGAACGGTCACCAGCAGATCGGCGTCGTCGGGCAACCCGTCGCTGGATGAATCCTGCGGACCCGAGAAGAGCACGAGCACGGCCGCGTCGCGACCCCCGCCGGTGAGCGCGGCCTTCGCGTTGGCCGCGGTCACCATCGCCAGCAGCTCGGCGGGCACGCGTCGCCGGTAGGCACGCTTTACCGCATGGGCGTTGTCCACCAGTGGTTTCAGCCAGGCCGGAGCGGCGTCGGGAGTCAACTGACTCCGTTCGCTCGTCGAGCTCACCCCGGCACTCCTATCTGTGGATCGACCGCAGCGGCGATCTCGTCGGCGCTGGCGAACGAACGCGGCAGGATTTCGGCAACGCTACCGTCCGGTCGCAGCACAACCGTCGCTGGCATGACATTGGGCACCTGCAGTGCCGCGGCGACCAACCGCCTGCCGTCCTGCAGCGTCGGCAGCCGCACACCGAGCTCGGCCAGCCGCAACAGCGCGGCGGTCTCGTTCTCGTCCTGGTGCACGGTCAGCACGGTCACCGCGGGGCCCACCCGCCGCTGATACTCGGCCATCGCGGGCAGTTCCTTGGCGCACGGCGCACACCAGTACGCCCACAGGTTGAGCACGACGGTCCGGCCGGCCAGCGCCTTGGCGACGTCGACGTCCGCGCCGTCACCCGCGCACTCGACCACGATGCCGGGCAGCTTGGGCGGGCCCTCACCGGACCCGTCGGCCGGACACGGCGCCAGATCGGCCCGGGCCCGCGGTTCGGTCAGCGCCTCGGGAGTGTCGGCGTCGCGGTGGGCCCTCGCGGGCGCCTGGCCCGGATCGCCCGACGATCCGTTGCCGTCCAGCTGCGCCCAGAGCCCGACCCCGAGCGCGACGACGACGGCAAGCACCGCCACGGTCCACCGGGTCGACGTGCTCATGGCGCGGGCGGGCCGGCTACAGCCCGGCCAGCGCCAGCAGGTGTTCGGTCTCCGGACCCTTGACCAGTGGCGCGGCGACCAGTGGGTCGGTCGGCCCGATCCCGAACGACGGACAGTCCTTGGCGAGTACGCAGACTCCGCAGGCCGGCTTGCGGGCATGGCACACGCGGCGACCGTGGAAGATCACCCGGTGGCTCAAGTCGGTCCACTCGCGGCGCTCGATCAGCTCACCGACGGCGTGCTCGACCTTGACCGGGTCCTCGAGCTCCGTCCACCGCCACCGGCGGACCAGCCTGCCGAAATGGGTGTCGACGGTGATGCCGGGGATGTCGAAGGCATTGCCGAGGATCACGTTGGCGGTCTTGCGGCCGACGCCGGGCAGCGTCACGAGTTCCGCCATGGTGGAGGGCACCTCGCCGTCGAACCGTTCGACGAGTTCCTGGCCCAGCCGGATCAGCGAGTTGGCCTTGTTTCGGTAGAAACCCGTCGGCCGAACCATCTCCTCGAGTTCGGTGCGGTCGGCCTGCGCGTAGTCCTTTGCGGTCCGGTACTTCTCGAAAAGTGCGGGGGTGGTCAGGTTGACGCCCTTGTCGGTGCTCTGCGCCGACAGGATGGTCGCGACCGTCAGCTCGAGCGGGTTGGTGAAGTTCAGCTCGCAGTACACATGCGGAAACGCTTGCGCGAGTGTGCGATTCATCCGCCTGGCCCGCCGAACCAGGCCGATGTGGGTCTCCGAGTCCCACTTGCGCGCGGCGGCGCGCCTTGCCGGCTTGGCAGGCGCCGCTTTCTCGGTCGAGGACTCACCAACGGTCACGGCTGCCAGCGTACTGAGACCGCCGACAATCGATACTGCGGACCGGTGACAATTCGTGATCCCGTCGAGACCTTCGGGGTGTTAACTACCTGCTTGTGTCGTGGTTGCTCGTCGGTTTCATCCCAGGGTTGCTGATGCTGGCCACCTTCGGGCTCGAGCGCCTCGAATCGGGCCTTGACGGTGACACCGTTTCGGCCACCGACGTTGCCGAGTTCCTCGAGCAGGCACGGCCCGATGATGTCCGTACGCTGGCGCGAGACGGCATGCCGGAGGCACTGGACGGCATGCATCGTCGACTGCAGGAGCGCATTTCCGACGCCGAGATTGCCTCGACCTATGTCATCGACGACGAGTGGTCGAATTTGCCGACGCCGCTTTACATGCACAACGGGGCGAATACTGAATTTCAGCCGTCTCGGCATGCCAATCCTGTGTAGCGTGGCTACGCACGAAATGTCCAGCCTCTAGACTGATCTCGCAAACCGGTTAGAGGTCGGCGTGCGCATGTCATATCACCTAACAGCTTAAGAGGGGCAACGTGGACGAGATCCTGGCCAGGGCCGGAATCTTCCAGGGAGTCGAGCCGAGCGCCGTATCCGCGCTGACAAAGCAGCTGCAGCCCGTCGACTTCCCACGGGGGCACACCGTGTTCGCCGAGGGCGAACCCGGCGATCGGCTGTTCATCATCATTTCGGGCAAGGTGAAGATCGGGCGCCGTTCCCCGGACGGACGCGAGAATCTGCTCACCATCATGGGGCCGTCGGACATGTTCGGTGAACTGTCGATCTTCGACCCTGGCCCGCGGACGTCGAGCGCGACGACGATCACCGAAGTGCGGGCGGTCTCGATGGACCGCGACGCGCTGCGCGCCTGGATCGCCGACCGACCCGAGATCGCCGAGCAGCTGCTGCGGGTGCTCGCCCGCAGGCTCCGTCGCACCAACAACAACCTCGCCGACCTGATCTTCACCGACGTTCCCGGCCGCGTCGCCAAGCAGCTGCTGCAGCTGGCGCAGCGCTTCGGCACGCAGGAGGGCGGCGCACTGCGGGTGACACACGACCTGACGCAGGAAGAGATCGCCCAGCTGGTCGGCGCGTCACGGGAGACCGTCAACAAGGCGCTGGCCGACTTCGCCCATCGCGGGTGGATCCGCCTCGAGGGCAAGAGCGTGCTGATCTCCGACTCGGAGCGGCTGGCCCGCCGCGCGCGTTAGCGATTTCGGCGTGAAAAGTGTCGCCCAGCGATAGAAATCACGCCGAAATCACTCAGGCGCGGAGGTAATTGAGCTGCGCCTGCACGCTCCATTCGGCGTAGTCCCATAGCTTTTCGTCGACGTCGGTGTAGACGTGTTCGACGATCTGCCGTGCGGTGGCGTCCTCGCCGAGTGCCCGCAGCGCGTCACGCACCTGGTCGAGCCGCTGCTCGCGGTGCGCCAGGTACATCGCGGTGACGGCCTCGAGGTCGTCGAGATCTGGGCCGTGCCCCGGGAGCACCGTCCGGTGCCCGAGGCCCTGCAACCGCTTGAGCGACTCCAGGTACTCGCCGAGGCCGCCGTCTTCCGAGTCGATCACCGTGGTGCCCTGGCCCAGCACGGTGTCCGCGGTCAGCACGGCGTCGTCGAGGACGAACGACAGCGAGTCGGCGGTATGCCCTGGCGTCGCCATCACCAAGATCTGCAGCCCGGCGGCGTCGATGACCTCACCGTCGGACAGCGGCCCGCCGAGGCCGCGCAGGAACCCGCTGCCGACGGCGCGCACGACGGCACCGGTGCGCTCGACGATCTTGTCGATGGCGCCGGTGTGGTCCTCGTGCTTGTGGCTGATCAGGACCAGCGAGATCGTGCCGAGCTCGGCGATCTTGTCGACGTGCTCGTCGTCTTCGGGCCCGGGATCGACGATCACCAGCTCGTCGCTGCCCTTGCCGCGCAACACCCAGGTGTTCGTGCCGTCCAGCGTCAACAGCCCAGGGTTATTGCACAGCAGGACCGATGCCGTGTCGGTCACCGGGCGCAACAACCCGTAGGCGGGATGCTGCACGGCTCACGCGACCTTTGCCTGATCGTCGCTCACGCGACCTCGACGATCAGCTCGACCTCGACGGGCGCGTTCAGCGGCAGCTCCGCCACCCCGACGGCGGACCGGGCATGTGCGCCCGCATCGCCGAACACCTCGCCGAACAGCTCCGATGCACCGTTGACGACGCCGGGCTGCCCGTGGAAACCGGGCGCGGATGCGACGAAGCCGACGACCTTGACGACCCGGGTGACGGCGTCGATACCGACCAGCGAGTCGACGGCGGCGAGTGCGTTGAGCGCGCAGATCCGTGCGAGGCCCTTGGCCTGCTCAGGGGTGACGACACCGCCGACGGCCCCGGCCGCAGGCAGCTCGCCCGCCACCATCGGCAGCTGTCCCGCGGTGTAGACGAGGTTGCCGGTCTGCACCGCGGGGACATAGGCCGCCACGGGTTTGACCACCGGCGGCAGCTCGATGCCCAGTTCGGACAGCCGGGCGGACCAGGTCATTTCGGCTTCTTCAGGTACGCGACGTGCTGCTCGCCGGTGGGGCCGGGCAGCACGGAGACGAGCTCCCAGCCGTCCTCTCCCCACTGGTCCAGGATCTGCTTGGTGGCATGGGTCAGCAATGGGACCGTGGCGTACTCCCACCGGGTCGGTTCGCTCATGTGGCTGAGCTTATCGGGCGCCAAGGAGGGCTTCGTTAGCATGCAGTGGTGGCAATCGAAGAGAACGACCGCAAACCGGTCGGCTGGCCGTCACGCCTGACGAAGGCGCGGCTGCACTTCGTCACCGGCAAGGGCGGCACCGGCAAGTCGACCATCGCCGCCTCGCTGGCACTGGCGCTGGCCGCGGGCGGCCGCAAGGTGCTCCTTGTCGAAGTCGAAGGGCGCCAAGGCATCGCGCAACTCTTCGACGTTCCGCCACTGCCCTATGACGAAGTGAAGATCGCGACCGCGGACGGCGGCGGGATGGTCAATGCGCTGGCCATCGACATCGAGGCGGCGTTCCTCGAATACCTCGAGATGTTCTACAACCTCGGGCTGGCCGGCCGGGCGATGCGGCGGATCGGCGCGGTCGAATTTGCCACGACGATCGCCCCTGGCCTGCGCGACGTGCTGCTCACCGGCAAGATCAAAGAGATCGTGGTGCGCAACGAGAAGCCCGACAAGAAGCGCTCCGCCTACGACGCCATCGTGGTTGACTCGCCGCCGACCGGGCGCATCGCCCGCTTCCTCGACGTCACCAAGGCGGTCTCCGATCTGGCCAAGGGCGGCCCCGTGCACTCGCAAGCCGAAGGCGTCGTCAAGCTGCTGCACTCCGATCTGACCGCGATCCATCTGGTGACACTGCTCGAAGCGCTGCCGATGCAGGAGACGCTGGAGGCGATCGACGAACTGAATGCATTGGGCCTGCCGATCGGCAGCGTCATCGTCAACCGCAACATCCCCGCATACCTGACACCCGACGCGCTCGCCAAGGCCGCCGAGGGCGACATCGACGCCGACAAGATCCGAGACGACCTTACCAAGACCGGAATCACCTTGTCCGACAACGACTTCGCCGGTCTACTCACCGAAGCCATTCAGCACGCCACCCGCATCAAGGCACGGGCCGAGAGCGCAGAGCAGCTCGACGAGATCAAGGTGCCCAGGCTGGAACTGCCCGCGATGCCCGACGGTGTCGACCTCGGCAGCCTCTATGAGTTGGCCGAGGCGCTCGCCCATCAAGGCGTCCGATGAACGCTGGGAATCGGACCGGAGGAATCTGTCGATGAGCACCACACCACCCACGCTGGACATGGCCGCGATCCTGTCCGACACCTCCAATCGCGTCGTGGTGTGTTGCGGCGCAGGCGGTGTCGGCAAGACCACCACCGCAGCCGCGATGGCGCTGCGCGCTGCCGAGTACGGGCGCACGGTCGTCGTGCTGACGATCGACCCCGCCAAGCGCTTGGCGCAGGCGCTGGGAATCAAGGACCTCGGCAACTCCCCGCAGCGCGTTCCGCTGGCCCCCGAGGTGTCCGGTGAGCTGCACGCGATGATGCTCGACATGCGTCGCACGTTCGACGAGATGGTGACCCAGTACTCGGGACCCGATCGCGCACAAGCGATCTTGGACAATCAGTTCTATCAGACGGTTGCCACCTCACTTGCAGGCACACAGGAGTACATGGCGATGGAGAAGCTCGGCCAGCTGCTGGCCGAGGACCGGTGGGACCTCGTGGTCGTCGACACGCCGCCGTCGCGTAACGCACTGGACTTCCTTGACGCGCCAAAACGGTTGGGCGGCTTCATGGACAGCCGGCTGTGGAAGCTGCTGCTCGGTCCAGGCCGCGGCATCGGAAAGCTGGTGTCGGGGGCGATGGGCCTTGCCATGCGCGCGCTGTCGACGGTGCTCGGCTCGCAGATGCTCTCCGACGCCGCGGCTTTCGTGCAGTCGCTGGACGCCACCTTCGGCGGGTTCCGGGAGAAGGCCGACCGCACCTACGAGCTGCTGAAGCGGCGCGGTACCCAGTTCGTCGTGGTGTCCGCGGCTGAGCCGGACGCGTTGCGCGAGGCGTCGTTCTTCGTCGAGCGGCTTTCCGAAGAGCACATGCCGCTGGCCGGGCTGATCCTCAACCGGACGCATCCGACGTTGACGTCGCTGCACGCCGACAAGGCCGCAGAAGCCGCCGACACGCTGGCCGCCGAGGATCCGGAGTCACTGACCGCCGCGGTGTTGCGGATTCACGCCGCGCGGGCGGGGACGGCCAAGCGCGAGGTTCGGCTGCTTTCACGGTTCACGGGTGCCAATCCGCATGTGTCGATCGTCGGCGTGCCGTCATTGCCGTTCGATGTGTCGGATCTCGAGGCGCTGCGCGCCATCGCCGACCAGATCACCGGCGAAGCTTCCGCGGCGTAGCCGCGAATCTGACCTGAGCTGCTTTTCCGCCTAGACGGCGCTGCGATGTTTGCGCTGGGCGGCGAAGAAGTCGGCCCAGGACACGACCTCGGGGTGCTGCTTGAGCAGTGCACGGCGCTGGCGCTCGGTCATTCCGCCCCAGACGCCGAACTCGACGCGGTTGTCGAGGGCGTCGGCCCCGCATTCGAGGATCACCGGGCAGTGCCTGCAGATGACTGCGGCTTTGCGCTGGGCCGCGCCGCGGACGAACAACTCGTCGGGGTCGGCTTGCCGGCAACGGGCCTGGGAAACCCACGCGATTCGGGCCTCGGCCTCTGCGCCTTGGACCAAACTGTTGGGAAGAGAGGTAGTAGTAGTCCTGCGCGCAACTGGCCGTGAGCTCGACACCAGCGTTTCCCCTTAAGTCCAGCCGCCGTTACTTGACGGCTCAGTCCTCCGGTGTAGAACGCTGATGCGATCTACGCCACATTGCGCAGGTCTTTGTTACCTGAATCGCACTGTAGGTACAAGCTAGGTGGTCACGGGGTATTTACGCAACAGTTTGTTTGCCCCTTTTTTGGGACAACCGTCCAGACTGGCCGCCCGGCCGAAACGCGAACGTGGCGTAACGCTATTTATGCTGGCAATCTGGCCGCGGGGCGTAGAGCGGGCGGCGACCTAGTTACTCTGTAGGGCATGCCGGAGCGCCCGCCGAACCGACCGCCCCCGGCGGTCACGGTCATCAAGCTGGCGTGGTGTTGCCTGTTGGCCAGCGTGATAGCCGCGGGTTTGATGTTTCCGGTCGTCGGCGGGTTCGGCCTGATGTCCAATCGGGCCTCCGATGTAGTTGCTAACGGCTCGGCTCAACTCGTCGAGGGCGAAGTTCCCGGGGTGTCGACGATGGTGGACGCCAAGGGCAATGTCATCGCGTGGTTGTATTCGCAGCGCCGGTTCGAGGTGCCCGGCGATCAGATCGCCAACACGATGAAGTTAGCCATCGTCTCGATCGAGGACAAACGGTTTGCCGAGCACAACGGCGTCGACTGGAAGGGCACGCTGACGGGTCTGTCGGGCTACATGTCCGGCAACATCGACACCCGCGGCGGCTCCACCATCGAACAGCAGTATGTGAAGAACTACCAGCTGCTGGTGATCGCGCAAACCGACGCCGAGAAGCGGGCCGCCATCGAGACCACACCCGCGCGCAAGCTGCGGGAGATCCGCATGGCGCTGACGCTGGACAAGACGTTCACCAAGCCCGAGATCCTCACCCGCTATCTGAACCTGGTGTCGTTCGGAAACAATGCGTTCGGCGTCCAGGACGCCGCCCAGACCTACTTCGGGATCAACGCCTCCGAGTTGAACTGGCAGCAGGCCGCGCTGCTGGCAGGCATGGTGCAGTCGACAAGCACGCTGAACCCCTACACGAACCCCGACGGCGCGCTGGAACGCCGCAACCTGGTGCTCGACACCATGATCGACAACATTCCGCAGGAGGCCGAGGCACTGCGCGCCGCCAAGGAGCAGCCGCTGGGCATCCTGCCGCAGCCGCAGGAATTGCCGCGGGGCTGCATCGCCGCGGGCGACCGGGCCTTCTTCTGCGACTACGTGCTCGACTATCTGGCCCGCGCAGGCATCAGCAAGGAACAGGTGGCAAGGGGCGGCTACCTGATCAAGACCACACTCGATCCCGACGTGCAGGCTCCGGTGAAGTCCGCGATCGACGGCATCGCGAGCCCCGACATCCAGGGCATCGCCAGCGTCATGAGCGTCGTCAGGCCGGGCAAGGAGTCCCACCCGGTGCTGGCGATGGCCAGCAACCGCACCTACGGCCTGAACCTCGATGCGGGCGAAACCATGCAGCCGCAACCGTTTTCACTCGTCGGCGACGGCGCAGGCTCGGTCTTCAAGATTTTCACCACCGCCGCGGCACTGGACATGGGAATGGGCATCAACGCCCAGCTGGACGCCCCGAGCCGGTTCGAGGCCAAAGGCCTCGGCAGTGGCGGTGCAAGGGGTTGCCCGCCCGCGACGTGGTGTGTGCAGAACGCAGGGAACTACCGGGGCTCGATGAACGTCACCGACGCCCTCGCCACGTCTCCGAACACCGCGTTCGCGAAGCTGATCTCGCAGGTCGGCGTGCAACGCACGGTGGACATGGCCGTCAAGCTCGGCCTGCGGTCCTACGCGTTGCCCGGCACAGCGCGCGACTACGACCCGGAGAGCAACGAGAGCCTCGCCGACTTCGTCAAGCGACAGAACCTCGGCTCGTTCACGCTGGGCCCGATCGAGGTCAACGCCCTCGAACTGTCTAACGTCGCCGCGACCCTGGCGTCCGGCGGCGTCTGGTGCCCGCCCAACCCGATAGAGAAGGTCTTCGACCGTAGCGGCACCGAGGTCTCGGTCACCACCGAAACCTGCGAGCAGGTCGTACCAGAAGGTCTGGCCAACACGATGGCCAATGCGATGAGCAAGGACGACTCGGGCGCGGGCACGGCGGCGGGCTCGGCCGGCTCGGCGGGCTGGGACCTGCCGATGTCAGGTAAGACGGGCACCACCGAGGCGCATCGCTCGTCCGGGTTCCTCGGTTTCACCAACACACTTGCGGCCGCCAACTACATATATGACGACTCCACCGAGCCCGGAGAGTTGTGCTCGTTTCCGCTGCGCCAGTGCGGATCTGGTGACTTGTTCGGCGGCAATGAACCGGCCCGAACCTGGTTCACCGCGATGAAGCCGATCGCCAACAACTTCGGCGAGGTCAAGCTGCCGCCCACCGACCCCCGATATGTGGACGGAGCACCGGGCTCGAAGGTGCCGAGTGTGTCGGGCATGTCCCAGGACCTCGCGCGTCAGCGGATCCGGGAGGCGGGTTTCCAGGTTGCCGACCAGGCGAATTCTGTCAACAGCGCCTCGTCGGCCGGCACGGTCGTCGGGACGTCACCGGCGGGGCAGACCGTGCCCGGCTCGATCATCACCATCCAGGTCAGTAACGGCATCCCGCCGCCACCGCCGCCCCCGCCGGTGGGGCTGCCCCCGATCCCGGGTCTGCCTCCGGTCGCGGGCTCGACGGTCGTCGAGATTCCCGGCCTGCCGCCGATCACGGTTCCTGTGCTCGGGCCGCCGCCACCGGCGCCACCGCCACCTCCGTAAACAGTGTGGTCCGGGTGACGCGCGGCGGGTGAGAAGCGGTATCGGCGGGCGACTGGCAGTAGGCTGCGATGCATGCCCGCCGCTTCGACACTGAAGAAATCCGCGGCCGTGGCCGCAGGCACGCTCGCGGCCGGTATCGGCTATGCGTCGATCATCGAGCGCAACGCGTTCGTGACGCGCGAGATCACGATGCCCGTGCTGACCCCCGGTTCGACGCCGCTGCGGGTGCTGCATATCAGCGACATCCATATGCGCCCCAACCAGCGGCGCAAGCAGGCCTGGCTGCGTGAGCTCGCGGGCCTGCAGCCGGATCTGGTGGTCAACACCGGCGACAACCTGGCACACCCGAAGGCGGTGCCCGCCGTCGTGCAGACGCTGGGCGACTTGCTTTCCGTGCCAGGCATCTTCGTGTTCGGCAGCAACGACTACTTCGGGCCGCGGCTGAAGAACCCGGCCAACTATCTGACCAACCCGTCGCACCGCTCGCACGGCCAGCCGCTGCCGTGGCAGGACCTGCGGGCGGCGTTCACCGAGCGCGGCTGGCTCGACATGACCCACACCCGCCGCGACGTCGAGGTGGCCGGGCTGCGGATCGCCGCAGCGGGCGTCGACGACCCGCACCTCAAGCGCGACCGCTACGAGACCATCGCGGGTCCTGCCGACCCGACCGCGAACCTGCGGCTGGGCCTGACGCACTCGCCTGAGCCGCGTGTGCTCGACCGGTTCGCCTCCGACGGCTACCAGCTGGTGATGGCGGGCCACACCCACGGCGGCCAGCTCTGCCTGCCGTTCTACGGCGCCCTCGTCACCAACTGCGACCTCGACCGCTCGCGTGCCAAGGGGGCGTCGCGCTGGGGCGCGAACATGGCGCTGCACGTCTCGGCGGGCATCGGCACGTCGCCGTTCGCCCCGCTGCGGTTCTGCTGCAGGCCCGAGGCGACGCTGTTGACCTTGGTGGCGGCCCCGACCGGTGGTCGGGACGCCGGGACGCGGGTGGGGCAATCCCATCCGACTGCTTCGGTGCGGTGACCGGAGCGCCCTCGAGCGCGGCCCGCAGCCAACCACGCGAGTGGGTGGACGACGCGGTGCGGTTGATCGAGGCCGACACCCGCCGCAGCGCCGACACCCACCTGCTGCGCTACCCACTGCCGTCGGCGTGGTGCGACGGCGTCGACCTCGCGCTGTACCTGAAGGACGAGTCCACCCACATCACCGGCAGCCTCAAACACCGACTGGCGCGCTCGCTGTTCCTCTACGCGCTGTGCAACGGCTGGATCGGTGAGCACACCACCGTCATCGAGGCTTCTTCGGGTTCCACTGCGGTGTCCGAGGCGTACTTCGCCGCACTGCTTGGGCTGCCGTTCATCGCGGTGATGCCGTCGTCGACCAGCGCATCGAAGATCAAGCTCATCGAATCGCAGGGCGGCCGTTGCCATTTCGTGGCGGAATCATCTCAGGTCTACGCCGAGGCGGAACGGTTGGCCACGGAGACCGGCGGCCACTATCTGGACCAGTTCACCAACGCCGAGCGGGCCACCGACTGGCGCGGCAACAACAACATCGCCGAGTCGATCTATGCGCAGATGGAGCAGGAAGCGCATCCGATTCCGGACTGGATCGTCGTCGGCGCCGGCACCGGCGGGACAAGTGCGACCATCGGCCGCTACATCCGGTATCGCCGCTATGCCACCCGGCTGTGTGTGGTCGACCCGGAGAACTCGGCGTTCTTCCCCGCCTATGCGCAAGGCCGCGACGACATCGTCACCGGGATGTCGTCGCGGATCGAGGGAATCGGCAGGCCGCGTGTCGAACCGTCGTTTCTGCCCGATGTGGTCGACCGCATGCTGTCGGTTCCCGACGCGGCGTCGGTCGCTGCCTCACATCACGTCAGTGCGGTGCTGGGCCGCCGCGTGGGGCCCTCGACCGGGACGAATCTGTGGGGAGCGTTTCACCTGCTGGCCGAGATGCTCGCCGAAGGGCGCAGCGGATCGGTCGTCACGCTGATCGCCGACAGCGGCGATCGCTACACCGACACCTATTTCAGTGCCGAGTGGCTGGACAACGCCGGGCTCGACCCGTCGGCGGCCGCAGAAGTCCTCGTGGAGTTCGAGCGGTCGGGCCGGTGGCCCTGATCGTCGGAGTCCCGGGTGAGGGGCCCGTCGGAGGTCAGGAACAGCCACAGCGCGGCCAGGGCGAAGAAACCCACATAGATGGAGGCTCCCAACCCAGTCATCTCGCGCCTCGTTTCAACCGTTGTGCGGCTATTTGCCGTCATTCTGCATAACGACACCGACAATCCGGATCCATCCCGCGGCGTGGCGTGACCTACGTCGCTAAATCGTGTCCGGTCATCCACCCTTCTGTGCAGATTCGGCCGCCCGTTATCCATTTGGCAGCCCCCCTGCCGGGTGCGATACGCTGTCGTGGCTTCACGCGGGGTGTGGCGCAGCTTGGTAGCGCGCTTCGTTCGGGACGAAGAGGTCGTGGGTTCGAATCCCGCCACCCCGACTGCGAGAAATGCGACGATGTCCGCGTGATCGACGGCGGCGTGCACTACGCGACCAACGGCGACTTCCGCCTCGCCTACCGCATCTTGGGCGACGGCGACCCCACGCTCGTGTGGGTTCCCGGGTGGGTCAGCAATGTCGACATGATGGACGACGCCGAATGGCCGTTCATGGGATTCTTCGAGCAGCTCACCGACCAGACCCGGTTCGTCGCCTGGGACAAGCGCGGTACCGGCCTGTCGGATCCCGTCACACATGTGCCGCCGCTGGACGAACGGATGGACGACCTGCGTGCCGTGATGGATGCGGCGGGCGCGGACTGCCCGGCGATCTTCGGGATCTCCGAGGGTGGTCCGATGAGCATCTTGTTCGCGGCGACTTATCCAGAACGAGTTCAGTCACTGGTGCTCTACGGAACATTGCCGCGCTTCACCCCTGAGTTGCCCGACTATCCATGGGGTTTCGACGCGGAAAGCTCGGCGAAGTATCAGGACGAGGTCTTGACACATTGGGGTGAGGGAGCGCTGGCCGAAGCATTTTTCGGCCCGATCGCGGACGTACCTGGTTTCCGCGACCTCTACGGCCGCATGCAACGCTCCTCGGCGAGTCCCCGAATGGCACTCATGCTCTGGCAGGCACTTGCCGGGATCGACGTGCGCCCGATCCTGGAAACGGTCAGGACTCCCACGCTGGTGCTCGCAAGACGCGGCGATGAGGTCGCTCCGCCGGAGGCCGCCATGTCCTTGGCAGCGGCCATGCCGAATGCGGAATTCCGTGAGCTGCCACCAGGGCCGCACGGGCTTTTCGACGATGCGATGGCCTCCGAGATCCTCGACTTCGTCTGCGGCACAACACATGAAGACAAGAGCGAGCGTGTGCTGTCCGCCGTGTTGTTCACCGACATCGTCAGTTCGACAGAACGGCTCAGCGCGCGCGGTGACGCGCACTGGCGCCATGAGCTCGACGTCCACGACCGGCTGGTGGACAGGATGCTTTCGAAGTTCGGCGGCCGGCGCGCCAAGCACACAGGTGACGGCATCTTTGCGCTTTTCGATGGACCCACAAAGGCGGCGCGTTGCGGCCTCGAACTCGTGCCAGCGCTCGCCGGGATGGGCATGCACGTTCGGGTGGGCGTTCACATCGGTGAATGCGAGCGGCGCGGCGACGAATGGAGTGGCACGGCCGTTCACGTTGGGGCGCGGATCGGCGGGATGGCGCGAGCGGACGAGGTGCTGGCCAGCCGCACCGTGCGCGATTTGTCAGCGGGTTCGGGCCTGCGGTTCGAAAGCCTCGGCGCTCAACAACTCAAGGGCTTCGCCGAGGAGACCGAAGTCTTTCGGGTCAGTAAGCCGAAGGGCGTTGCGTTCTGAGCGGAACCGGAACGGGTCACAGGCCAGAGAACCTCGCCGTGGGGGCGGCCCTCACGACCGCAGCGTTCTTCTGTGTCGCGCTGGTAGGCACTTTGGCGAAGGTGTCGGGGCAATACACCTCGACCGGTGTGCTTCTGCTCTTCCAGAACTTGATCTGCTTGGCGTTCATGATTCCGGTGGCGCTGCGTGGCGGCCTGCCGCTGCTACGGACGACCAGGATCGGCCTGCACGTCCTGCGTGCGGCGACCGGCACCGCGTGCTGGTATGCCCTGTTCGTCGCGATCAAGCTGATACCGCTGGCCAATGCGACGCTGCTGACCTACAGCGCCCCGTTGTGGATGCCGCTGATCGCGTGGCTCGTTTCGCGCCAGCGGGTGGCGAAGGCGACGTGGATCGGTGCGGGCATCGGCTTTGCCGGCGTCATCCTCGTGCTTCAGCCGCAGGCACGCAGCTTCAACGCGGGCGAGTTATTCGCTCTGTTCGGCGCGCTCATGTTGGCCATCGCGATGATGTCGGTCCGATGGCTCGGGGCAACCGAACCCGTCACGAGGATCCTCTTCTACTACTTCCTGATTTCCACGCTGTTGTCCATTCCGGTCGCCGTGGTCGACTGGCAGCCGATCCCCGCCAAGGCCTGGGTGTGGTTGATCGCCCTGGGGTTTGCACAGTTCTTCTCGCAAATCCTTGTCGTCGTTGCCTACCGCTACGCATCGGCGGAGAAGGTCGGCCCGTTCATCTACTCCGTCATCGTGTTCACTGCGGTGATCGACTGGCTGGTCTGGCAGCACCGTCCGACACTGTTCATGTATCTCGGGATGGCGCTGGTCATCGGCGGCGGCCTGATAGCCGTGCGCGCCAAACGAGACGCTTCGGCGGCCCCAGTTCTGACGAATCCGTAAATTTGCTGCGGTGCCCTGGCTTTGAACCTACGTTGTTAGCTGTGATGACCAACCTCAAGAGGGCGGCGCGGCTGGCCGGCACGCGTCCGATGCCGAGATGGCCCGGCCGTGCTCAGGTGAGGTTGCGGGGCAAGCGGATCTTGCTGACCGGCGCGTCGTCGGGGATCGGCGCGGTTGCCGCGGAGAAGTTCGCCGCCGAGGGTGCGACGGTGATCGCCGTCGCCCGCCGCGAACACCTCCTTCGGGACGTCGTCGAGCGCATCATCGCATCCGGGGGGATCGCGGTTGCCATCCCGACCGACCTTGCCGACCTCGCCCAGGTGGACGAATTGGTGAAGCTCGTCGGCCCGGTCGACATCCTGATCAACAACGCCGCCAGGTCAATTCGCCGACCGCTGTCCGAGTCGTTGGAACGCTGGCACGACATCGAACGCGTCATGCAGCTCAACTACTACGCGCCGCTGCGCCTGATCCGTGGCCTTGCGCCAGGGATGATCGAACGCGGCCACGGGCACATCATCAACATCGCAACGTGGCGCGTATTACCGGAATCCTCACCGCTTTTCGCCGCCTACAACGCGTCGAAGGCGGCACTGAGCGCCATCAGCCGGGTCATCGACACCGAGTGGGGTGGCCACGGTGTGCACTCCACCACCGTCTACTACCCGCTTGTGGCGACGCCGATGATTGCCCCCACCCGCGCCTATGCAGGCATTCCTGCGCTCTCGCCGGACGAAGCCGCCGACTGGATGGTCACCGCCGCTCTCAACAGGCCCGTCCGCATCGCACCGCGCAAGGCGCTGGCACTGCGCGCACTCGACGTCGTCGCGCCCCGCGCACTCAACAATGTCCTTGCGCGCGAGACCAATCGCATGAACGCCAACGCGAGTCCACCCGTCGAACTTCACACAAACGGCCAGCCCGTTTCTGGTTTGACCCCCACCGACGCCGGGAATCAAATGCTGCGTGACGCTGGCATCACCCAAGCTTGAACCCGCGCTGCCCTGGGCGACGGGGCCGCTGTCGTCGACCGTTCTCGAGCTTCTGGCCTGTCGACCGCCGCAGCGGGCGTTCACCCCGATCGCGCTACCGCTGGGCGACGTCGACCCGTACGGGCTGGACCTGCACCTAGCGCTGTACGTCTGCTACGAGCTGCACTACCGCGGGTTCGCAGGCGTCGACCCCCGCTGGGAATGGAACCCGGTACTGCTTGGATTGCGGGCCCAACTCGAGGATGTCTTCCTCGACGCGGTCCGGCGCGATGTCGGCGACATCGGAGCCGACGAGAAGGCCGATGCCGAGATGGACGCGCTGTGCGTGGAGCCGGTCGACGGCACGGGTCCGTCGTATCACCTGCGCGACCACGGCACGTGGCAGCAGATGCAGGAGTACTTCGTGCATCGTTCGCTGTATCACCTCAAGGAGGGCGATCCCCACGCCTGGGCCATTCCCCGGCTGACCGGTCAGGCCAAGGCGTCGTTCGTCGCCATCGAGTACGACGAGTACGGCGGCGGCCGCGGCGACCACGTGCACCAGCAGCTGTTCGCCGACCTGATGGACGCCGCGGCGTTGGATGCGTCTTATCTCGGCTACCTCGACGCCGTCCCCGCCGAGGCTCTCGCGGCGGTCAACCTGATGTCGATGTTCGGGCTGCACCGCGACTTGCGGGGCGCCGCCATCGGGCATTTCGCGTCCACCGAGATCACCTCGCCGCCCGGCTCACGCCGGCTGGTCGACGCGCTGCAACGGATGGGTGCACCCGAGCCGTGCGTGCACTTCTACGCCGAGCATGTCGAAGCCGACGCCGTGCACGAACAGGTGGTGCGCGTCGATGTGGTTGGTGAGCTGGTGGCTGCCGAACCACACCTGAATCGCGACGTCGTATTCGGCATCAGGGCAAGGGATTTGGTGGAGGAGCGGCTCGCCGCGCACATGATGGACTGCTGGGCCGACGACCGGTCGTCGCTACGCAGGCCGCTGGTCTGACGCTGACGGAGCCTCGCTTCGCTGACGCTTGCGGTGGCTGGTGTCGCACAACGGATAGTTCTTCGAGCGGCGGCACGCGCAGATCGCCACCATGAACCGATCGGATTCGACGACGCTGCCGTCGGGCATCTCGATGCGCACCGGCCCTTGCACCATCATCGGCCCGGACGGGACGACCCGCACCACGCGGGCGTCGTCCTCGCTCATGCCTCGGGTGCTCATGCTTTGTCCGCCCTGATCACAACCAGTTCTTCTTCCCGCCTGCCCTGGTCGAGCCTGCCGGTGTCTTCCAGCCACCGCGCTCGTGCCGACAGCACCGGGCCGAAGGGGATCCATTGCCAGACAAGGATTTCGGCGTCAAGACCACTGCCTGCCAGCGCCGCCAGCGTCTGGCGGGGCTCGGCGAACTCGGACTGGACGACCAACATCGTGCCGCCCTCTGTGAGCAGGTCGCGCACCGACTCGCACAGCGGATCGAGCACAAGCCGCCCGTCGTGGCCGGCGTCCCACGCCCGAGGCGGTCCGATATGCGACGGCACATCGAGGTCTTGGAAGCCCGGGTCGTGCGGAAGGTAGGGCGGATTGCACACCACCAAGTCGAACGGGCCGAATTCCGCGGCACGCGCCCACGAGCCCAGGTGCACTGCGACGTCGACGCCGGCTGTCGAAACCTTTTGGCGCGCCGCATGTACCGCTCGGGACGAGATGTCGAAGGCGGCGACCTCCGAGGCGCCCTGGTCGGCGGCTGCTATCGCAACGACGCCGCTGCCCGTGCACAAGTCGGCGACCCGGCGCCCGCGCGCCAGCCCGGTCTTGTCCATGATGTCGATCAGCAGCTGGGAGTCTTCCTGCGGCGGATAGACGCCGTCGGGGACGACCGGTGCATTCCAGTCGTTGTAAGCAGTGGTCAACTTCGGCCCTTCCAACGCGTGCGGAGCAGTCAAGCTTTGGCTTAATGCCCGCTCTCGACGCCGCTAAACCAGGCCTACGTTGTTTGCTCGAAGCGAGCGAGCTCCAGCTCGCGCACCGATACCCCTCGTACCGCGACGCGGTGCGCAGTCACTGGTGACCGAAGACGGGCTGCCGCTTCTCGCTGAAGGCCAGCATGCCTTCGATTTGGTCGGGGCTGCCGAGTGTCCGATGAACCGCTGCCCGTTCGTCGCGTAGTGACATCTCGAGCGGCTGTCCATCGCCCGACACCAGGCATCGCAGCATCGACGCCACCGCGAGCCGCGGCATCGCCGCCAGCTCGTCGGCGAGCTCAATTGCCTTCTGCTTCAGCTCTGTGGCGGGCCAGACTTCGGTCACCAGCCCGAGTCGCAGGGCTTCAGGGCCGGATACCGTCTTGGCCCGAAGGATCAGATCTACCGCTCGATCACGGCCGATGCGCCGCGCCAACCGCGCGCTCCCGCCCCAGGCGGGGACGGTGCCCAGGTGCAGTTCCGGCAGACCGATCCGCGCACCTTCCAGCGCCGCGATACGGAAGTGGCATGCGAGCGGGAGCTCCAGCCCGCCTCCCAGGCAATTACCGAACAGTGTCGCGATCCAGGGTTTGTCCATGTTCTCGATTGCCGCGAGCACCCGCAGCCGCTGGTCGAAAACCGCGTCGATCCGGTCGCGGTCGGTCAGAGCGCCGGCGATCTCTTTGAGGTTCATGCCCACCGAGAAGTTCTGGTCCCCTGCGGCGGTGATGACGACGGCGTGAATCGCGTCGTCGCGGGCAATCGAGGTGACGAGCGGCTCGAGTGCATCCATGAACGCCAGGGACATGCGGTTGTGGGGAGCGTCGTCGATGGTGACGATCCCGACCCCGCCGCGCCGCTCGTATACCAGGCCGTTGTCGCTCATTCGGATTTCGGGAAGCTGATGACTTCGCCGCGGTTGATCGATACCCAGTCGCGGGCCTCCAGATACGGCCGGAAGGTCTGCGTGATCAGCCGTTCGTCGTCCGGGGTCTTCGGTCGCTGAAGCTCGTAAAGATGAGGGAATTCCGTCCAGGTGACCACGGCGTCCCACAGTCGCACCGCCGCTTGCCCTTTGGGTGGATCGACGAGGACCGGCCCGAAGAGGCACTGCCCGTCGGGGAAGAACATCGTCGGTACGCCGTAGCCGCTGGCGTCGACCACCCGCTGATGCTCGGCCATCACCTCGTCGCCGGTGGTGGGATCGGCCATCGCTTGGTCGACGAGCCCGGGGTCGAAGCCGAGTTCCTCGAGAAGGTGTTTGGCCACGGCCTTTTCGTGCGGCTTGTGTCCATCGACGTGCAGTGCCTTGCCGGCACGGCCATACCAGGCGTCGAGGTCGGCCATCGAATTGCGTCGCAGAAGGGCACCGATGCGCATCATCGACCAGCCGTAGGACCACTCGCGCTCCCACGGATGCTTCTTGCCTTCCTGGCGGTTGATCTCTTCGAGGCTGAAGAACCGCCAGTTCACCGTGAGGCCGGTCAGTTCGCGTACCTCGCGGATCCACAACGAGGTCTGGTAGGCGTAGGGGCACATGATGTCGAAGTGGAAGTCGACCGAATCCGGATGGTTCGTCACATCGTGAACCTGAGGTTGCGCGCGGCCTGCTCGCCCAACTCGGCGTCACCCTTCCAGGCGATCGCGCCGGAGTCGATTGGGACCGCAGGATCGATGCGTCCGCAGGCGAGCTGGATGAACGTCGTTGAGTCGGTGATGATCTCGACGTCGGGGTGCTCCAGATGGTCAACCTTCCTGGCTCTGCCGTCGACGAGCACGTCGAGCTCACGAGCGATGGGGCCGGTGAGATGGAAAGCGATGCTCTTTCCGTCAGGCAGGCCTACCTTCTTGCCGACGATGTAGCCCAGCGAGCTCTCCACCTCGGCCAGCGCGATCTCGGCAGTGACGCCGGTGTCGTCGGTCACCCGTCCGAGCGGGGCGGCGATGTCACGCTCATGGACCCAGAAATCGAAGACCCGGATGGCGAGGAATCGTCCGTATGTGCCCGGGCCGGTCGGCATCCACGACGGGCGGTCGAGGTCTTCGGCCGTAAGCGAAGCCAGATCCCGGCGCCTGCGGTCGTAGGTCGCACGGACCCGTTCGACGAAGGCGGCGTTGTCGAGTTCGGCGGTCTCGCGTTCGAACATCCCCGCCCGCTCGAACGGAGGCGGCGTCGAAACGTCGTCAGGAAGCCAGCCGGCCATCACCGCTTCGATGCTGGTGACATGGCTGACGACATCGCGCACGTTCCAGTCCGGACACAGGGATTGGACCTGCCAGTCGGCATCGCTCAAATCGGCGCAAAGGGCTTCCATCGAGGAGTAACACTTCTCGATGGCGTTGCGGATCTCCTCGAGGCTCCTCATCGCCCACCGGCCGGCATCGCGGGCGAGTCGAATCGTGTCCGTTGCATTGTGTTGGCCTCCTCAGGCTTCGTGTCCGGTTCGCCGGCGCTGTCCGGCAACGGTGAGAACGCATCGGCCAGCACTGCGACCAGCCGCCGCACCGCCAGGGCAGGCTGCTCCGATGTGGGCTCGTCAAGCCCGAGGATCGGATCCATTCCGCGCACGAATGGCGCCAAGGCCAGATGAGGAAAGATCATCAGCAGCAACGACAGCAGTGCGTCAGTGTCGGAATTCGCCCGGATGTCACCCCGCATATGCGCGTCACGAACGAGAGGCCTCAAGATCTCCAAGTAGTGGCGGTCGATGACTTTCCGCACACTGGTGCGGGCATCGACGTCGACCTCCAAAATCGCCGCGGCGTGAAGCGAACGTTCGCGCGGATGATCGGCGAAGTACGCGACCCACGCGTCCAGAAGGTCGGTGAGAAAGTCGAAAATCGGCCTGCTGGGGTCTAGCTCGTGGATCCGGTCCTCCATGTATGAACGCACTCGCTCGCTGGCGACGTCGACGATGAAAGCGTAGAGATCTCGCTTGTCCGCGAAGTATTGGAACAGGCTTCCCTTGGCGACGCCCCCGCGCCGAGCGATGACGTTCAGGCTGCCCTGCGAGAAGCCGTGCTCACCGAACTCGGCTTCTGCGGCTTCCACCACGGCTGCGCGACGAGTCGGGTCGAGGCGAGCCCAAGTGACCGTCGGCATCGGATCTCCGCACTGATTGTGACCAGTGGTCACTTTTTATGACCAGTGGTCATATTACAGTTGGCCGCCTCATAGTCAACGCGCGCCGTGACGGATGCGACGCGTCAGTGCGACGCGGTGCGCAACTTCTCCAGCAGCGATCCCGCCGCTTCCTTGAGGAACAGCTCCTGAGACTCGGCCGACGGCAAAACGGCTACAGCCGGGCTTTGACCGCCGCCGAAAGGCGCGCACCGTCGGCCTTGCCCGCGGCGATCGCGGTCGCGGCCTTCATCACCTGCCCCATCTGCTTGATGCCTGGGGCTTCCCCGTTTTCCTCGGCGACCTGGGCGATCGCGGTGTCGGCCACGTCGGCCAGCTCGGCTTCGGTCAGCGGGGTCGGTAGATACTCGTCGATGATGCGGGCCTCGGCGTGCTCGTTGGCTGCCAGCTCGCCGCGGCCGTTCTGCGTGTAGATCTCCGCGGATTCGCCGCGCTTCTTCGATTCCCGTGCCAACACCTTGAGCACATCGCCGTCGGACAGTTCGCGCGACTGCTTGCCAGAGGTCTCTTCGGCCTGGATCGCCGACAGCAGCATTCGCAGTGTTGCGGTGCGCAACTTGTCCTGCGATTTCATCGCAGTGGTCAGGTCTGCACGCAGCCGGCCTTTGATTTCCGCCATGCCGCAAACCTACGCCGTGTCCCCGGCCTCCTCGCCGACGAATCGCGCGTCGACCGTCGCCGACACCTCGATGTCCTCCGGCAGCAGTTCGACGTCCGGGCCGCCGCCGGGTGCGGCGGCCGCCGCGCGTAGGTAGCCGGCTCCCGCGCCGCCCTCCGGATGCAGGTTCGCGCCGAGCATCCCGGCGTCGGCAATGGCGACCGGTCGGATCTTGCCGAGCCCGAGCGCGTCGGCGTACTGCTGAGCGCGGACGACGGCGTCTTCGACGGCCCGGGTGCGGGCCTGCCGCTGCAACTCCGTGCGCCGCTTCGACGTGAGGGCCCACTCGACATGGGAGATCTTGAAACCTTCGGTGTTCGCGATGTGCTGGCCGACCCAGCGCGACAGCGACGAGAAGTCGCGGAACTTCACCTGGATTCCGACGCTCGCATGATGCACGAGCGGAAGCTGTATCCCGTCCTTGTTCCACGGCCGATTCGACCAGGTGCGCAACTGCTGTGCCGACCACCACGTCACGGGGCCGTGGTCGCCCGTCTTCAACGGGGTGACCGATGCCTTGACGGCCTCCAGGTCGCGGGCCACCCGGTCGTACACCGGTTCCATCGCTGGTCCCTCGTAGGCGATGGTGGCGTGGACAGTCCCGCGTTCGGGGGCCTGGAACGCGTTGAACGTTCCTCGGACGGTGATCTCGGTCGGCATGCGGCCACCGTAGCCTCGGCGACCGACCGTCGGTTGACGCGCCACCGGTCCACGTTGTCAATTTTCCCGGTGATCGACAGGATGGTTGCCATGAGCAACCCTGGGTATCCGCCACCCGGCTACCCACCGGCCGGCTATCCCGGCTACCCGCCCCCCGGTTACCAGCCCTACCCTCCGCCCGGCTACCAGGGCTATCCGCCGCCCGGTTATCCGGGCTACCCACCGCCTGGCTATCCGCCGCCCGGCTATTTCGCCGTTCCGCCCGTTGCGCCCGCAATCAAGCCGGGCGTCATCCCACTGCGGCCGCTGACGCTGACCGACATCCTCAACGGCGCGTTCTCCTACATCCGGATCAACCCGAAGGCGACGCTTGGGCTGACGACGATCGTGGTGGTGATCGCCCAGCTCATCGGGTTGATACTGCAGATCGGGCCGCTGGCCGCGATGGGCGAACTCGGAGTGCTGCGTGGCGACGAAGCGTCGACGGCCGCGGCACTGGGAGCGTCCGCCTCGGGCATTGCCAGCACGATCACCACGCTGCTGTCGTCGATCGTGCTCAGCGGCATGCTCACCGTCATCGTCGGACGAGCGGTGTTTGGTGCGAACATCACGATCGGCGAGGCATGGCGGCGGGTGCGCGGACGACTGCTACCGCTGTTCGGCTACACCCTGTTGTGGCTCGCCGCCGTGGCGGTCCCGGTCTTCATCGTGGTGTTCGTCATCGTCGCGGCCGCTTCGCTCAGCGGTGCCGTGGCGTTCATCCTCGCCATCCCGCTCGGCCTCGGGCTGATCGCGCTGCTCGTCTACCTGTGGACCGTGCTCAGTTTCGCTCCCCCGCTGATCGTGTTGGAGCGGCTCGGTGTCTTTGTGGCGATCAAGCGGTCGATGAGGCTGGTGAAGGGTGACTTCTGGCGGGTGCTCGGGATCCGGCTGCTGGCTACGGTCGTCGCGGGCGCCGTCGCGGCAGCGGTGTCGATTCCGTTCAGCCTCACCGGCCAGATCCTCCTGCTCAGTGCGGAATCCACCACCACGATTCTGATCGCACTCGTGCTCGTCGCCATCGGCGGTGCGGTCGGCCAGATCATCACCGCGCCGTTCAGTGCGGGCGCCGTGGTGCTGCTGTACGCCGATCGACGAATCCGCGCCGAGGCGTTCGATTTGGTGCTGCAGACCGGCGCGGCCATCGCGGCACCTGGTGCGCCGCCGGACTCGACCGACCACCTGTGGCTCACCCGGCAGCCCTGACGTGCCCGCAATCGATATCGACCGAGACGCCGCCCACGAGGCGGCGCAGCGCGAGCTCGCAAAGCCCATCTATCCCAAGGCCTCTCTGACCGAGCGTCTCGCGGAGTGGCTCGACGACCTGCTCTACCGCATCGCCCAGGAGGGGGCAAAACTGCCCGGCGGTTGGTTCACCATCGCCGTCCTGCTGATCCTCCTGGCGATCGCCGTCGTCGTCGCCGTGCGGATCGCGCGGCGAACCATGCGCACCAACCGCGGCGGCGAGCACGCGCTGTTCGACTCGGCGGAACTGACCGCCGCGCAACACCGCGCGACCGCCGAACAGTTTGCAGCAGAAGGCAATTGGTCTGCCGCCATCCGCCATCGCCTGAGAGCCATCGCGCGGCAGCTGGAGGAGGACGGCGTGCTCAACCCCGTGCCGGGCAGGACGGCAACCGAGCTCGCGAGGGACGCAGGCGCGGCAGTGGGAGACCTCGTCACAGGCCAATTGAGGGAAGCCGCAACCGCTTTCAACGACGTTACCTACGGTGAGCGGCCAGGCACCGAGTCCGCCTACCGGATGATCGCGGACCTCGACCACCATCTACGGTCCCACGCGGCGAGGTCGGCAGCCACGTCTGCCGCGCCCGCCGCGACAGAAGCCTGGACCGCGATTCGATGACAGGCGTCGAAACGGCCGTCACGCCGACGGCGAGGCAGCGCTGGCGGACAGGCCGCTGGATCCTGTTGGCGCTGGTGCTCGTCACCGCCGTCGCCACACTGACCACTTCCCTGACCTCACCGCGGCCCGGCGGGCGGATGGACCCTTCCGCGACGTCTTCTGAGGGCGCGCACGCGTTGGTCACATTGCTGCGGGACCACGGCGTCGAGGTGGTCGTCGCCGACGACATCGCCGCGGTGGAACGGGCGGCAAGGCCCGACACGCTGGTGCTGACCGCGCAGACGTTCCATCTCGGCAACGACGACGTGCTCCGTCGGCTGGCCGCGGTGCCCGGCGACAGGCTCGTCGTCGAGCCGATATCGAGGACAAGGGAGATGCTGGCCCCAGAGGTTCGGCTCGACCCGAAGGGCACCGCCGGTGGGCCGCCTGACTGCGATCTACGGGAGGCCACCCGGGCGGGGGATGTGCAGTTCGGCGCGAGCGACGCCTTCGAGGCCTCCGGCGACGTGTCCGTGACCCGGTGTTACGAGGGCGCGGTGGTCCGCTACCGCGACGCGGGGCGCACCGTGACAGTCGTTGGATCCGCGGACTTCATGACCAACTCCGGCCTGCTGAAAAGGGGCAACGCCGCACTGGCCATGAACCTCGCAGGTGCCCGCCCTCGGGTCATCTGGTACGCCCCGCAACGCAGCGAGGGCGAATCATCAGGCGGTGCAACGATCTTCGACCTCATCCCCGATCGGGTGATGTGGATCGTGGCGCAGCTGTGCCTGGTCGTCGTGCTGGTCGCGCTGTGGAAGGGCCGACGGATCGGCCCGCTGGTCGCCGAACAGATGCCGGTGGTGGTGCGGGCATCGGAGACCGTTGAGGGTCGCGGGCGGCTCTACCGGTCGCATCGAGCAGGCGACCGCGCGGCCGATGCGCTGCGCACCGCGGCCCTGCAGCGGCTCCTGCCGCGACTCGGCCTCGGCCCCAACGCCGACCACACATCGATCGTCCAGGCCGTCGTGCAGCGCACCGGCCAGTATCCGAACGTCGTCGGTCATACGCTGTTCGGGCCGCCACCGGCGACCGACGCCGACCTGGTAAACCTTGCCAACGCGCTCGACAACATCGAAAGGCAGGTCGCACAGTCGTGACTCAGCCAGTAGCCCAGACGAGTGAGGCGGGTTCAGCAGCGCGAAATGCGTTGTTGGCCTTGCGGAACGAAATCGCCAAGGTGGTCGTCGGGCAGGACGCAGTCGTCAGCGGCCTTGTCATCGCCCTGCTGTGCCGTGGCCACGTGCTGCTCGAGGGCGTGCCGGGCGTCGCCAAGACCCTGCTGGTGCGGACGCTCGCCGCGGCGCTGCAATTGGAGTTCAAACGAGTGCAGTTCACCCCTGACCTGATGCCCGGCGACGTCACGGGCTCGCTTGTCTACGACGCCCGCACCGCCGAATTCGAGTTCCACCCCGGGCCTGTCTTCACCAACCTGCTTCTGGCCGACGAGATCAACCGGACGCCGCCGAAGACTCAGGCCGCACTGCTGGAAGCGATGGAGGAACGACAGGTCAGCGTCGAGGGTGAGCCGCGGCCGCTGCCCGACCCCTTCATCGTCGCCGCCACGCAGAATCCGATCGAGTACGAGGGCACCTACCAGCTCCCCGAGGCGCAGCTGGACCGCTTCCTGCTGAAGCTCAATGTGCCGCTGCCGCCGCGCGATCAGGAGATCGCGATCCTTGACCGGCACGCACGCGGCTTCGACCCGCGTGACCTGTCCGCGGTGCAACCCGTCGCGGGGGCAGCCGAGCTGGCGGCGGGGCGCGCTGCGGTGCGTCAGGTTCTGGTGGCCGACGAAGTGCTCGGCTACATAGTCGACATCGTCGGCGCCACACGGCGTTCACCGTCGCTGCAACTCGGCGTCTCTCCGCGTGGCGCCACCGCCCTGTTGGCCACTGCCCGGTCGTGGGCATGGCTGTCGGGCCGCAACTACGTCACCCCCGATGACGTCAAGGCGATGGCGCGCCCGACACTGCGGCACCGGGTGGCCCTGCGGCCGGAGGCCGAACTGGAAGGTGCCGACCCCGACGGTGTGCTCGACGGCATCCTGGCCGCCGTTCCGGTGCCGCGATAGTGGTTCTCACCGGCCGTACCGGCCTGGTGGCGTTGATCTGCGTGCTGCCGATCGCGCTGTCACCCTGGCCCGCAACGGCTTTCATCGTGCTGTTCACCCTTCTGGTGATCGCGGTCGCGGTGGACATCTCGTTGGCCGCCAGTACCCGTCGGCTGCGGTTCATCCGGTCCGGGGACACCGCCGCCCGGCTCGGCCAGCCGGTCGCCGCGGGGCTGACCATCGCGAACGCGGGCCGCAGGCGGTTTCGCGGCGAGGTCCGTGATGCCTGGCCACCGAGCGGACGTGCCGAGCCACGCACGCATCCGCTGACCATGGCTGCCGGACAACAGGTTCAGGTGGAAACCTGGCTGCGCCCGGTGCGCCGCGGCGATCAGCAGTCGGCGTTGGTCACGGCCCGCTCGATCGGCCCGCTCGGCCTCGCAGGCAGGCAGAGCTCGCATCGGGTGCCTTGGCAGATCCGCATCCTGCCGCCGTTCCTCTCCCGCAAGCATCTACCGTCGCGGCTGGCCAAGCTGCGGGAGCTGGAGGGCATGGTTCCGGTGCTGATCCGCGGGCAGGGCACCGAATTCGACTCTCTGCGTGAATATGTCATCGGTGACGACGTCCGGTCCATCGACTGGCGGGCTACCGCGCGCCGTGCCGACGTCGTGGTGCGCACGTGGCGGCCAGAGCGTGACCGTCGCGTCGTCATCGTGCTGGACACCGGTCGCACGTCGGCAGGCCGGGTCGGCGTCGATCCCACCAAGGCGGACCCCGGCGGCTGGCCGCGGCTGGACTGGTCGATGGACGCGGCGCTGTTGTTGGCCGCGTTGGCATCCCGGGCCGGTGATCACGTCGACTTCCTCGCCCACGACCGGATCAGCCGGGCCAGTGTCTTCGGCGCATCGCGCACCGAGCTGCTCGCGCAGTTGGTCAACGCGATGGCACCGCTGGAACCCGCGCTTGTCGAGTCGGACGCGACCGCGATGGTGTCGGCGGTGCAGCGCCGGGTTCGTCGACGGGCGCTCGTGGTGCTGATGACCGACCTGAATGCGTCGTCGCTCGACGAGGGGCTGATGACGGTGTTGCCGCAGCTGTCCGCCAAGCACCAGGTGCTGGTGGCCGCGGTCGCCGACCCTCGGGTCGACCGGCTCGCCGAGGGACGGTCCGACGCCGCCCAGGTGTACGACGCCGCCGCGGCGGAGCGCAGCCGCAACGACAGACGCGGCATCGCATCGCGGCTGCGACGGCACGGCGTCGACGTCGTCGACGCGCCGCCTGAGGACTTGGCGCCCGCGTTGGCCGACCACTATCTGGCGATGAAGGCCAGCGGCCGCCTCTAGATTCAGCCCGTCGGAACCACGTCGGGCGCGTCGTCGACGTCGCCGGTCTCGTTCGCCGCAACGGCCTTGCGCCCGAAGTGAATGACGTAGCCGAGGAAACCGGCCTCGGCAAGAACTCCGATGCCGATGCGCACAGCGGTCGGCAGCGGCGACGGCGTGACAAGGGCTTCGATCAGCCCCGCGACCAAGAGCACCGCAACCAGTCCGACCGCGACGGAGGCGACCGCCCTGCCCCGCTCGGCCAGCACCTGAAGACGGGGACGATTGCCGGGCGACACCACCGACCAGCCAAGCTGCATGCCCACCGCACCGGCCAGGAACACCGCGGTCAGCTCGATCAATCCGTGCGGGGCGAGCAGGCCGAGCATGATGTCGCCCTTGCCGGCGCCGAACATCAGGCCCCCGATGACTCCGAGGTTGGCGGCGTTCTGGAACAGGAGATACGGAATCGGGATACCGAGCAGCAGCGAGAACCCGATGCATCGGGCGGCCACCCACGAGTTGTTCGTCCACACCTGCAGAGCGAACGAGCCCGCAGGATGCTCGCTGTAGTAGTCGGCGAAGTCGTGGTTCACCAATTGGTCTATCTCGCTGGGAGTTCCGACGGTGGCCTGCACTTCGGGATTGCCCGCCACCCACAGCGCGATGATCACCGTCACCGCGAAGAACGCCACCGCCGTTCCGGCCCACCACCGCCAGGAGCGGTAGGCGACGACCGGAAACGACACCGTCCAGAACCGGACGAACTCGCTCCACAGCGGTGCGTGGGCGCTGGTGACCGCCGACCGGGCCCGGGCGACCAGCGACGACAGCCTGCCCACCAGAACCGAGTCGGAGGATGCCGTCCGCACCATCGACAGGTGTGTCGAGACCCGCTGATAGAGGTCGACCAGCTCGTCGACCTCGGCACCGGTCAGCCGCCGACGCCGCTTGACCAGCTCCTCGAGCCGGTTCCATGTCGGCCGATGGGCGAGCACGAACGCGTCGACATCCACGCAGCAAATCCTAGTTACTGAGTTGCTGTTGCTGTCGGTGGCGTATGGGATGCTGCGGCCAAGATGACCAGGTACACCACGTTCAAGTTTTGCCTCGAACCAACCGCCCGACAACGAGATGCGCTTAACAGGCACGCAGGGGCAGCACGATTTGCGTACAACCAGTGTCTTGTCACGGTGCAGAAAGCGCTCACGCAATCTCGTTGCGACGCCGCGGTCGAGGTGCCGTGGACACCGTTCGACTTGATCAACCTCTTCAACAGCTGGAAAAGATCCGCTGATGCGGGACGTGCGTTTGCAGTCGATAGCTCCGGTGTGACAGAGATTCGTGTCACCGGTCTTGTATGGCGGCGCGAGGTTTACCAGCAAGTGTTCGAAGAAGCCGCCACGGACTGCGGCCGCGCTCTGGCCGCATGGTCAGATTCCCGCCGCAGGAAAGGGAAGGGACGGCGTGTTGGATTCCCGAAATTCAAGAAGAAAACGCTTGCAGTGTCGTCGTTCCGGCTGCGCAACAAGCACGTTGCCGGCAGAGAACCGATCATCCGAGTCGGCGCCGGCGGGCAACATCGATCGGTCACGCTGCCCGGCATCGGGCTGATTCGCGTTCACGACGACACTCGCCGGCTGCGACGCATGATTACTAAAGGGCGGGCAAGAATCTTATTCGCCACCGTCAGCCAACGCGCTGGCCGCTGGTGGGTGTCGCTGAATGTCGAGGCTGACGAACTGCATCTGGCGCAACACCATTCCGCCCGGGCGGGTAGCGATCGCTGGGTCGGCGTGGACAGAGGTCTGTCCACCTACCTTGTCGCCGCCACATCCGATGGTAGCGAAGTTGCCCGCTATAACGACGCACCGAAGCCTTTAACCGTTCGGATGCGACGGGTGCGGCACCTCAGCAAATCCTTAAACCGCAAGCAAAGAGGATCCCAAAACCATCGAAAGGCCGTTGTAAAGGTATCGCGATATCACAGCCGTATCGCCAACATTCGGCGTCACTTCCTCCACCAGGTTTCGAACCAGCTCGTCAAGACGCACGGCCGGTTGGTCATCGAAGACCTGAACGTGAAAGGGATGATGGCCAACCACCGCCTCGCTCGCGCGATCGGCGATGCTGGCTGGACCGAGTTCGCTCGTCAGCTGCGCTACAAGACCGCTTGGCGCGACGGCCAGATTGCAATCGCCGACCGTTGGTACCCCTCGAGCCAAATCTGCTCACAATGCCGCACGCGAAACCGGTACCTATCGTTAGGTGAGCGGACCTTCAAGTGCCCATGCGGCTATACCGCGGATCGCGATCACAATGCAGCTGTCAACCTCGCCCTGTGGGCTGAACAACAACAATCCGAACCCCGGACCCCAAAGCAGGGGGCCGGGCCATCAATGCCCGCCGACGGGAAGGCGCTGACTGACGTGTGCACGTCGGTGAAACCAGCCCGAGTGACGCGGGAACCCATGTTCACGCCGCCAGCGGCCTGAACCGGGGACGCCCGAGAAGGGCGGTGCCGAACGAGCCGGTGGGCTGTTCGGCATGCTTTAGTAGCGTTGATCTCATGGTCGGTCAGGCAGAACAGGTGGTGACCGGCGACGCCGTCGTGCTCGACGTGCAGATCGCCCAGCTCCCGGTCCGGGCGCTGTCGGCGCTGATCGACATCGCGGTGATCCTGATCGGCTACATCGCGGGCGTGATGCTGTGGGCAGCGACGCTCACCCAGTTCGATCCCGCGCTGTCGGGCGCGGTGCTGATCATCTTCACCGTGCTGACGATCCTCGGCTATCCGCTGATATTCGAGAGTGCGACGCGAGGCAGGACGCTGGGCAAGATGGCGCTCGGGCTGCGGGTGGTCTCCGACGACGGCGGCCCGGAACGCTTCCGCCAGGCCCTGTTTCGGGCGCTGGCGTCGGTGATCGAGATCTGGACGTTCTTCGGCGGTCCCGCGGTGATCTGCAGCCTGCTGTCGTCGAAGGGCAAGCGCATCGGTGACGTGTTCGCAGGCACCGTCGTGATCAGCGAGCGTGGGCCCAAGCTGGCGCCGCCGCCGGTGATGCCGCCGTCGTTGGCGTGGTGGGCGTCGTCCCTGCAGCTGTCCGGACTGGGCCCCGAGCAGGCGGAATTGGCCCGCCAATTCCTCTCTCGGGCATCGCAATTGGACCCTCAGATACGGGACCAGATGGCGCACCGCATCGCCGGGGACGTGGTCGCGCGCATCTCTCCGCCGCCACCGCCGGGCGTGCCCCCGCAGTACGTGCTCGCCGCCGTGCTGGCCGAGCGGCACCGAAGGGAGCTGGACCGGCTGCGCCCCGCGCCTGCCGAGCCAACGCCACCGCCTCAGTGGGGACCTCCTCCCCAGTGGACACCCCCTGCCCAGTGGGCCCCACCGCCGCCCGGTCCGCCGATGCCAGCCCAGCCGGTCACGCCGCCCGCGTCATACGACGGCGGGGGCTTCGCACCGCCGAGCTAGCCGGGTCAGCGGTACCGGATCCCGACCAGCATCAGTACGGGCGCGACGACGGCAGCGAGTGTGCGGGCGTGGTTCCACGCCGTCCACGTCGAGGAGTACGCCTGCCATTCGCGGGCGGCGTCGGCCGCCGAAAGGCCTGCAGGGTCAACGGTATCGAGATGGTTGTTGAGCGGAACGTTGAACGCCATCGTGATGATGGCCCCGAGGACGCCGAAGATCGCACCCGCCAACAGCCATCCGCTGCCCGGCTGTCGAATCTGGACGACGGCCACCACCCCGACGGCGGCTGCGAGCAGTGCCGCACCCAGGTACGCGAGGAGGAAGGGCGCGTTGGCGTTGGCTTCCACGTTGATGCCGCGCATCGCGGTGATCGCGCTGACCGGGCCGGTGCGATCCAGACCTCGCATCACGAAGGTGGAGAAGACGTACATCATGCCTGCCGCCGCGGCGCTGGCGATCGCGGCGATGGAGGTGAGGACGACGATTGGGCTCATGTTCATGGCCACGAGTCAACCGGCTATCGCTGAGACGATCCATTGCTGATCGTCCTGATCCCATACGCGTTCGTCTCGATTTGAATCACTTGGCGATAGGCTCGCGATGTGGACGCCGTGGTCGGACTGCTCGACGGGGTGCGGACGCGTGGCGCGTTCGTGCTGCGGATGGTGCTCGATCCGCCGTGGTCGATGCGCATCCAGGACGATGCGCCGCTGACCCTCATCTGCCAAACCCACGGCAGGGCGGCCATCGTCGGCGACAGCAGCGGGACCGTCTGGCTCGAGTCCGGCGATGTCGCGCTCGCGCGCGGCACCGAGCACTACCTGTTCGCCGACGATCCCGCCACGAAGCCGATGGTCGTGATCCATCCCGGCAACCGCTGCACAACGGTTGCCGGAGAAGACCTTCGGTTCGAGATGTCGCTCGGCGTGCGGACGTGGGGCAACAGCGCCAGCGGGTCGGATCGATCGATCGTCTGCGCCTATGAGGGCCACAGCGAGGTCAGTACCCGGCTGCTCGATGCGCTGCCGACCGTGTTGGTGCTGCGCGCACACGAGTGGGACACGCCGCTGGTCGATCTGTTGGCCGCAGAAGCAGGCCGCGACGGATCGGGTCAGGAGGCCTACCTCGACCGGCTGCTCGACCTGCTGCTGATCGCGGTGCTGCGCGCCTGGTTCGACCGCGAGGAGAACGCCCCGGCGTGGTGGCACGCCGAGCACGATCCGGTGGTCGGGCAGGCCCTTCGGTTGATCTACAACAACCCCGCCCACCCGTGGACGGTGGCGAATCTTGCTGCGGCCGTTGGCTCTTCACGGGCGGTGTTCGCGCGCCGGTTCACCGAGCTGGTGGGCGAGCCGCCGATCGCATTCCTGACGGGCTGGCGGCTCGCGCTGGCAGCCGACCTGCTCAGGTCGAGTCGGGCGACGATCGCCGCCGTCGCCAAGCAGGTCGGCTACAGCACCCCGTTCGCGTTGAGCAGTGCGTTCAAACGGGCCTATGGTGTCAGCCCGAACACCCACCGCGCCGCGGCGGCGTATCCCGCGTGAGCTAGGCGCCTATCCAGTTCCCGTGGAAGCCGAACGGAACCCGATGCGGCAGCTTGATTCTGGCCACCGGATCGCCGGCGAAGTCGGAGGCGTCGATGATCACCAGGTCGCTGCCGTCGCGGGCCGGGTCGTAGACGTAGCCGAGGTACCAGCCGTTGCCCTCGTCGGCCTGCCCGGTCGTCGACGGGACGAAAACCGCCTCCCCGGGGCGGCCCGGCGACTGCTCGGTGCCGAACCGGTGCTCGACCGCGCTGCCCGTGTTGAGGTCGTAGCGCACCAGTTCGTTCTCACCGACCGAAACCGCGTATCGCGCAGGCAACCCGGCCAGCCGGTCGTCGATGCGCGGAAACTCGATGGGTCGTTCGTCGAGCTGGCGCCCGGTGGTCCGTCCGGTGCCGAGGTCGATCGTCCAGCTCCACAGCACACCGTCGGTTTCGAACCCACTGGTGCCACGCCACAGCTCCGGATACCGGACGGCCTGCAGCACAATCGAATTGCCGTCATCGTAGGCGTTGGCGACATGGAACACGTAGCACGGATCGATGTCGAACCATGCCACCTCGCCGAACGGGTCGTCCCGTCGCAGCACACCGAGCCGGGCGCCGTAGTTGTCATCCCAGCGATAGGGCATGTCACGCTTGCCCGTCATTGCGATGTCGAGGTCGAACACGACCGGCAGGTCCATGAAGACGACGTGTTTCGCCGTCAGCGCGAAGTCGTGCATCATCGTCAGCGCAGGCACGTCCAGCGGGCGGTTGATCGTCAGCTCGCCGTTGGCGTCGGCGCGGTGATAGGTGACATGCGGCTCGAAGATGTTGCCGTAGCCGAAGAAGTGCAACTCACCGGTCGTCGGGCAGATCTTCGGGTGTGCTGTCATCGAATCCACGAGCTTGCCGCCGAAATCGTAGGCGCCCAACGTCTTCAGATCATTGGTGATCTCGTAGGGCAATGACGACTCGACCAGCGCCAGCGTCTTGCCCGCGTGGTTGACGACGTGCGTGTTGGCGACGCTGGAGTGCAGGTTGCGGGTGCCATCGGCGTTGTAGAGCGGGAAACTCTTCTCGAAGCTTTCGGTGCGCACCCACCGGTTGCGATACCAGGCGGCCCGTCCGCCCTCGATACGGATGCCGTGGATCATCCCGTCGCCGCTGAACCAGTGCCCGGTCGCGACCCGCGGGTTGGGCCCGTTGCGCAGGTACCAGCCGTCGAGTTCGGCCGGGATAGCGCCTTCGACGGTGAGGTCGAACTCGGTGAGTTCGTCGGCGACCGGCGCGTAGTTGTCGCGCCGGAAGAAGTCGTCGGTCCCGAAGATGGCTGAGGTGTCCGAAGTGGTCTCGGTCATTGAAAGTCTCCTGTCATTGGACCTGTCTAATCTGACATGTCATAAATGACATGTCAATAGTGGAGGTACGATCTGCACGTGAGTCTGCGGATGGCGGCGCTCGGATTGTTGGCCCAGCAACCAGGAAGCGGGTACGACCTGCTGAGGACGTTCGAGAAGTCGATGGCCAACGTGTGGCCCGCGACCCAGAGCCAGCTTTACGGTGAGCTCAACAAGCTCGCCGACGCCGGGCTCATCGAGGTCACCGATATCGGCCCACGCGGCCGCAAGGAGTACCGCATCACGCGGGCCGGACGCGCCGAACTGCGGCGGTGGGTGATGAGCCCCGAGGACGACCCGCCGTTTCGCGATGCCTCGCTGCTGCGCGTATTCCTCCTCGGCGAAATCGAACCGGACCAGGCCCGCAGGCACATGGTCGCGGTGGCCGAGCACGCCGACTCCGAGGTGAAGCGACTCGAGGCCCTCAGCGACTCCATCGACTGGACTGAGGGCGACGGCCTGTTCTTCGGCCGTGCCGCTCTCGAGTACGGCCTCCGCCTCGGCGCGATGGAGGCCGACTGGGCGCGTTGGGTCATCGACGAACTCGACAAGCGCTCGGAGAAGTAGTCCCATCCATCGGCCCGAGGGCGCCGAATACCGTGCATGTATCGACAGATTGCGTGCGCCGACCCGATCTACCGGATAACCCATCGCTTGAGAAAAGGGCGCACAGCGGATGTGCGCTGCAGCGAGATATCGACGACCGTCTCCGCATGGTTGGCGGAGTTCGGTGTGCACAGTCCGTTGGTCGACGACCTTGCGCGAGCGGTTCGCGCAGACAACTGGCCCGCGGCCCACGCCATCGCCGACTTCCTCTCCGTCGACGTCGCCGTGGCGGCCACCGGTCGCCGCTGAAGAAAAATGTAAGGCGCAGCGTGCATTACTGCTCCTACCTGTGAGAGCGACCCACCGGGGGTCGCGACCACACAAGGAGCACATCATGAACATCAAGACCTCGATCATCGCCGCCGCCGCGACCGCTGCCTTGCCGGCGTTCCTCTTCACCGGTGCCGGCACCGCGCACGCCGGGACCAGCGTGTCACCGACCTCTGACGCGTTCGGCGTCACCGTGAAAATCACCTCGACGGGCAATCCACTCAACAGGAGCAGGGGCCTGTGCTTCTACACGGCCACTCCCACGAACGTGCCGTTCGGCGTCCTGCCTCCGCTACCGGTCTATGACGTGCCGTTCGTCCTGCAGGAGAACACCCCTTACAGCCTGTGGTTTCCGGGCCTCCAAACGGGCACGACCTGGGACGTGAAGGTGTCATGCCAGAACGGCACGGACAGTCCCACGGTCCAGAAGATCTATTTACGACGTTGCATCGCGATAGTTTCCGATATATCGTCGACGTATCGGAAGCGCATGAGGCGCTTCCTGACGAAAGACAAGGACCTTTCACCATGAGTGACCCATTCACACCACCACCCGGCGGATTCGGCTTCGGGTTCGACCCGCAGCAGCGCCGGGCACTTCACGAACAGCGACGGGACGCCCGGCGTGAGTTCCGCGAGCATCTCCGCGAGCACGGCGCCGACAGGCGCGGCCCCTTCGGCCCCGGCTTTCAGGCCGGCCCCGGATTCGGACCGGGCCGCGGCGGCTTCGGCTTCGATCCTCGCGGAGGCTTCGGCTTCGGCGGCCCCCGCGGCCGTCGCGGCGGAGGCCGACGCGGAAAGCGTGGCGACGTCCGCGCAGCCATCCTGGTGCTGCTCTCCGACCGTGCCATGCACGGATACGAGATGATCCAGGAGATCTCCGAACGCAGCGGCGGCCTGTGGCGTCCCAGCCCGGGCTCGGTCTACCCGACCCTGCAACTGCTGGTCGACGAGGGCCTCATCGTCGGCACCGAAAGCGAAGGCAGTAAGCGACTTTTCGAGCTGACCGACGAAGGCCGCGCAGCGGCCGAGAAGGTTGAGACACCGCCGTGGGACGAGATCGCCGAGGGCTGGAAAAACGAAGAACCCGGCCAAGTCAATCTCCATAAGGCGCTCAGCCAGCTGATGGGTGCGGTGACGCAGGCCGCGCACGCCGCGACCGAGGAGCAGCAGGCGCGCATCGTCGACATCGTCAACAACGCCCGCCGCGAGGTGTACAACATCCTCGGCGAGACCGAGTAGCCGCAACCGACCGGAATAAGTCCGGCGGGAATGGAGTACGCACTAACTATGCAAACCTTCCCGCTGGGCTCTTTTCATGTCGGCCGCGTCGGTTATGGCACCATGCAGCTGCCCGGACCTGGCGTGTTCGGTCCGCCTCGTGACCACGACGAAGCGATTGCCGTGCTGAAGCGCACGCTCGAACTCGGCATCAACCACATCGACACCGCGCAGTTCTACGGGCCGAACGTGTCCAACGAACTGATCCGCGAGGCCCTGCATCCCTACCCTGCCGACCTGGCGCTCGTGAGCAAGGTCGGGGCGCGCCGAGACGACACGGGCGCGTGGTTGCCTGCGCAGGAACCCGACGAACTGCGGGCCAGCATCGAGGAGAACCTGCAGACGCTCGGCGCCGACCGGCTTGCCGCGGTCAACCTTCGCGTGCACGACGAAGCAACGGACCCCAATGCACCCGCGGAAGTGAACCGCGAGCTGTTCGATCGTCAGCTCGACACGATGATCAAGGCCCGCGACGAAGGGCTCATCAGCGGAATCGGGTTGAGCAGCATCGTCATCGACCATCTGCAGATCGCGTTGGATCGCACCGAGATCGTCTGCGTACAGAACGCCTACAACCTCGTCGACCGCACATCCCAGCCGGTTCTCGACGCGTGCATCGAGCACGGCATCGCGTTCGTTCCGTTCTTCCCACTCGGATCCGCGTTCGCCGCGGACAATCCCGTGCTCGGCCATCCCGTCGTTCAGCAGGCGGCTCAGGAGCTGGGCCGCACCCCGGCCCAAATCGCGCTCGCGTGGACGCTCTCGATCGCGCCGAACGTGTTGCTCATCCCCGGCACGTCGACGGTGTCGCACCTCGAGGAGAACACCGCGGTCGCCGACATCGAGCTCGGCGACGAGATCCGCACGCAGCTCGACGATGCCGCCGCGTAATTGCGATTTCGGCGTGATTTCTATCGCTGAGCGACACTTATCACGCCGAAATCACTCGACGTCGACCCAGTCCAGCGTCCGCTGCACGGCCTTCTGCCAGCCCGCGTAGCCTTCGGCGCGCTGGTCGTCGGTCCAGTCCGGGCTCCAGCGCTTGCCCTCCTGCCAGTTGGACCGGAGGTCGTCTGCGCTCTCCCAGAAACCGACCGCGAGGCCCGCGGCGTAGGCCGCGCCGAGCGCGGTGGTCTCGGCGACAACGGGCTTGACCACATCGACCCCGAGCACGTCGGCCTGGATCTGCATGCACAGATCGTTGGCGGTGATGCCGCCGTCGACCTTGAGCACCTCCATGTGCACCCCCGAGTCGGCCTCCATGGCATCGACGACGTCGCGGCTCTGGTAGCAGATCGCCTCGAGGGTCGCGCGCGCCACGTGGGCGTTGGTGTTGAACCGAGACAGCCCGACGATCGCTCCGCGGGCGTCCGAGCGCCAGTACGGTGCGAACAGGCCCGAGAAGGCAGGCACGAAGTACACCCCGCCGTTGTCCTCGACCTGCCGGGCCAGCGATTCGCTCTGCGCAGCGCCGCTGATGATGCCCAGCTGGTCGCGTAGCCACTGCACGGCCGATCCGGTGACGGCGATCGAACCCTCAAGTGCGTAAACGGGTTTGGCGTGTCCGAACTGGTAGCAGACGGTCGTTAGCAGCCCGTTGTCCGAGCGCACGATCTTCTCGCCGGTGTTGAGGAGCAGGAAGTTGCCCGTGCCGTAGGTGTTCTTGGCCTCGCCTGCGTTCAAACACACCTGGCCGACCATGGCGGCCTGCTGGTCGCCCAGGATTCCGGTCAGCGGGACCTGTCCGCCGACCGGCCCGTCATCGCTGGTGATGCCGTAGGACTCGGGGAGCGACGACGGTTCGATCTGGGGCAGCATCTGCCTCGGGATGTCGAAGAACGACAGCAGTTCGTCGTCCCAGTCGAGCGTCTCGAGGTTCATCAGCATGGTCCGGCTGGCGTTGGTGACGTCGGTGACGTGCACACCGCCGCGAGGTCCGCCGGTCAGGTTCCACAGCACCCACGAGTCGGCGGTGCCGAAGATCGCTTCGCCCTTCTCGGCGTCGGCCCGCACGCCATCGACGTTCTCCAGAATCCACTGGACCTTGCCGCCTGCGAAATACGTCGCAGGAGGCAGGCCGGCCTTCTGCCTGATCACATCGCCGCGCCCGTCACGATCGAGCGCGGACGCGATGCGGTCCGTTCGGGTGTCCTGCCAGACGATGGCGTTGTAGTACGGGCGGCCGGTGTTCTTGTTCCACACCAGCGACGTCTCGCGCTGGTTGGTAATGCCAAGCGCCGCAAGGTCACTGGCGGAGAGCTTCGTCTTGTTCAGCGCCGACGTCAGCACCGACGCGGTGCGCTCGGTGATCTCCACCGGGTTGTGCTCGACCCAGCCCGCCTGCGGCAGGATCTGTTCGTGTTCGAGCTGATGCCGACCCACCTCGGCGCCGTCGTGGTCGAAGATCATGCAGCGGGTGCTTGTGGTGCCTTGGTCGATCGCCGCGACGAACTCTGCCAACTCGTGCTCCCTCCTGAGGCGCTCAGCAGTCCATCATGGACTACATGCCAAGCGAGATCGTCGACATTGACCGCATGCCCCGTGGCGGGCCCGACGCATCATGCCTCGATCGGCTGCTGGAGACCGATCGCCTCGAGTACCTCGACCGCGACGACGTCGACGAGAAGAAGAAACGCAGCGTGATCAGGGCGCTCGAGTGGTCCGGTGAGGTGTTCGGCAACACCGAGAGGTTCGCGCGGATCGCGCTCGACGAAGTGGCTGACGTGCCCGACCCAAGGATCCTCGAGCTCGGCGCGGGCCACGGCGCGCTGTCCCGCAAGCTGCTCGAGTGGCACCCGACCGCCGAGCTCACGGTCACCGACGTCGAGGCGCCTTCGGTGACGGCGATCGCCGCGGGTGACCTCGGCGATAATCCCCGCGCAACGGTGCGCGAGATGGACGCCACCGCCATCGACGCGGCGGACGGTCACTTCGACCTGGCGGTGTTCGTCCTGTCGTTCCACCACCTGCCGCCGTCGCTGGCGTCGCAGGTGCTCGCGGAAGGCACCCGGGTGGCCACCAAGCTGCTGATCATCGATCTGCCGCGGCCGCCGTCGCCTCTGCACCTCGTCCGCCTCGCGACCATGCTGCCGTTCGCGCCGTGGTTTCCGTTCGTGCACGACGGCGTGATCAGCTCGCTGCGCACCTACAGCCCGGCGGCCCTGCGTGCCCTGGCCGCCCACGCCGACCCGTCGATCGACATCGAGCTGCGCGGCGGCCTGATGAGCCCGCAGGTCGCCGTCGCCAGCCGCCGGCCTCAGTCCATGTAGCGGTGGTGGTGCTGCCCAGCTGTCCGGTCAGACACGCGCCTGCGCGGTCGCCGGCTTACTCGCCACCTTCAGGATCGGCGCGCCTGCGCTCACCACACCTGAGGCGACCGGTTCTACGGACGCGAACTTCTTGCCGTTCATAACGATCACGGGGGTGACCAACGAATAGCCGGCGTCCTCGATCACCTTGCGGTCGAACGTGACCAGTGGAGTGCCGACCGTGACCCTGTCACCCTTGTTGACCTTCACGTCGAAACCCTCGCCCTTGAGTTGGACGGTGTCGATGCCGACGTGGATGAGGACTTCGATACCGCCGTCGAGCACAAGGCCGAACGCGTGACCTGTCGGCTGTGCTGCGACGACGATTCCGTTCCCGGGGGAGTACGCGGTGCCACCGGAAGGCAGTACGGCGACACCGGGACCCATCGTGCCTTTACTGAACACCGGGTCCGGCACCTCGGCCAGCGGTACGACCGTGCCGTCGAGCGGCGATGCGATCTCGGTGGTCACGCCACTGTCCCCAACGGACGTGGTTGCCGAAGCGGCGGCCACGGTCGCGGCGCTAGCCGCGGCGGGCGCGGTCTCCAGATCTGCCACGGGCACCCGGTCAGCCTCGAATTCCGCCTCCTGTTCGGGGTTGCGGTAGCCGGAGAGGATCACCAGGGTCATCGCGGTGAAGAACGCCGCGGCGACCGCGATCGCGTACAGCGCCATATTGCTGAACGCCGGGATGGTCAGCAGCGACGTGAACACGAACGCTTGGGTCTTGACGCCACCACCGATGCCGATGATGATCCCGCCCACCAGACAGCCGACCAGCATCCGCGGGTATATCCGCTTGAACCGCAAGTGAATACCGTACAGCGACGGTTCGGAGATGCCACCTAGCAAACCCGCGGCAAGGGCACCGATCGCCGTCTGCCGCATCGGCACGTCACGCTCCCGCCAGGCCAGGTACAGCACACCGGCGGTGGCACCGAAGCAGGCGAAGTTCCACGCGCCCATCGGACCCTGGATGTAGTCGTAGCCCAGGGTCTGGATGTTCAGCAGCATGATCGCGTTGATCGGCCAGTGCAGACCCAGCGGCACCATGAACGGGTAGGCCAGCGGGATGACGATGGCGAAGATGAACGGGGACAAGTCGTTGACCGACTTCAGCACGTTGGCCAGACCTGCACCGGCGTAGACGCCGATCGGTCCGATCAGGAAGGCCGTCAGCGGGATCATGATCAGCATCGAGAAGAACGGCACGAAGATGAGCTGGATGTTCTCGGGGATGATCTTCTTCAGGCCCTTGTACAACAGTCCGAGCACCGCGGCCATCAGCAGCGGCGGGAACACCTGCGAGCTGTAGTTGAACACCGTGAGCGGCAGACCGAAAATCTGCACGATGTCGACTTCGGAGCTGAAGACGACGACCTTATGCGCGACGTCCTTGAGCGCGGCGAACCCTGGCAGCATGACGACGGCCATGATCGCGAATCCGACCCAGGGGTCCGCGTTGAGCTTCTTCGAGGCGTTGTAGGCGACCATCAGCGGCAGGAACACGAACACGGACTGCCAGCACAGGTTGATGAACTGCCAGGAAGGCGACAGTTCGACGCGCGGGTCGGCCCAGTTCGGGATGACGCCCAATGTGCTCATCAGCGACATGAACGTGATGAACAGCGATGCGCCCAGCAGGGCACCCAGAATCGGCCGGAACGAGTCGGAGAGGAACTCGAACAACGAGTCGAGCCAGGCGGCCTTCCCGCGCGGGCCCTTGGCGCGGGCGGCGGCCTTGATGGACGCCGCGTCGTCGCCTCCCCCGCCGCCACGATTTGCCATCGCCGGCAACGCCATGATGTCGTTGAAGACGGTCTGCACGCCGCCGCCGATGACGACCTGGTACCGATTGCCGGCCTGGGACACGACGCCCAGCACGCCCGGCACCGCTTCGACGTCCGATTGCTGGATGTTCGAGGAATCCCTTAGCTGGAACCGCAGCCGCGTCGCGCAGTACGTCAGGTCCTCGATGTTGTCGGCTCCACCGACACTCTTCACTATCGCTGCCGCCGCGTTCGACACCATCGGAACCCCTTCAACGTTCACCGGTGGTAACGCTCGACTTTGACCGCGCTGTGCGACGTGGAAGCGAACGCTGCCCGCTGGCGGTGATGTTATCGACGCCGAGGGTGGCATGGACCTAAATGGCGCTCCTGGCGACTACGCCGCCGGCCTCAGTCCATGTAGCGGTGGTGGTGCCCCCAGTCGCCGCCCTGGGAGATCAGCACCATCACGAAAATCGCGTAGAAGATCACGAACAGCAGCAACAGGCCACCTGCGATCCACAGCGACAGCTGCCCCAGTCGGCGCACCCGGTCCGAGGCGTACTGCGCGCCTGCGAAGTTGCCTGCCGCCCACAGCGGATACACGTTGAACGCATGCGTGAACGCTGAGAACGACAACGGCCAGAAGAACAGGACGGCGGCGACCGCCCAGCCGACATTGTGCGGCGGCGGGCCGACCGGCGGCGGAGCGGCCGGCGCCTGCGGTGCAGTGGTGGGTTCGGATTCGGTCATTTCGAAACTCCCCAGTTGATTGTTGGCGACAACACTCGAAGGTACCGACGTTGGCAAGGCCGGGCCGCCGGGCAAACCGCCGCGTTTTTGTGTCCGATTTCCTTGCGCCCGCGTCACTGAGCCTGTTGCATCGGCGTTGTGGGCGAAGAGGTCAAGCAGACGGAATTCAGTCGCGCGCACCGCCGCGAATACCGTCGCAAGGTGCAGCTGTGCCTCGACGTCTTCGAGACGATGCTGACCCGGTCCAGTTTCGAGTTCGATCGTCCGCTGACGGGCATGGAGATCGAATGCAACCTGGTCGACGCGCACTATCAGCCCGCGATGAGCAACGAGGAGGTGCTGGCGTCCATCGCGGATCCGGCGTACCAAACCGAATTGGGCGCCTACAACATCGAATTCAACGTTCCGCCCCGGCCGCTGCCCGGCCGGGCCGCGCTGGAATTGGAATCCGATGTCAGAGCCAGCCTCAACGCCGCCGAATCGAAGGCGAATTCGAGCGGCTCCCACATCGTGATGATCGGCATCCTGCCGACGCTGATGCCCGAACACCTTTCGGGCGACTGGATGAGCGAGTCCATCCGCTACCAGGCCCTCAACGACTCCATCTTCATCGCCCGCGGTGAGGACATCCAGATCGACATCGCGGGACCCGAACGGCTGAGCCTTCAGGCCGCCTCCATCGCACCCGAATCCGCTTGCACGAGCATGCAACTGCACCTGCAGGTGTCACCGGAGGATTTCGCCAAGAACTGGAATGCAGCGCAGGTGCTTGCAGGCCCGCAGCTCGCCCTTGGCGCCAACTCGCCCTACTTCTTCGGGCACCAGCTGTGGTCGGAAACGCGGATCGAACTGTTCGCCCAGGCCACCGACACCCGCCCCGACGAACTCAAGGCGCAGGGCGTGCGTCCGCGGGTCTGGTTCGGCGAGCGGTGGATCACGTCGATCTTCGACCTGTTCGAGGAGAACGTCCGCTATTTCCCGTCGCTGCTCCCCGAGCTCTCCGACGAGGACCCCGTCGCCGCACTGGCCGAAGGGCGCACGCCGAAGCTCCCGGAGCTGCGGCTGCACAACGGCACGATCTACCGGTGGAACCGGCCGGTGTACGACGTCGTCGGCGGTCGGCCTCACCTGCGGGTGGAGAACCGCGTGCTGCCCGCCGGACCGACCGTCGTCGACATGATGGCCAACTCGGCCTTCTACTACGGCATGCTGCGAAGTCTGTCCGAAGAGGACCGGCCGCTGTGGACGAAGATGAGTTTCGCTGCGGCACACCAGAATTTCCTCGAGGCCGCCCAGCACGGCCTCGATGCCCGGCTCTACTGGCCTGGCCTCGGCGAGGTGACGCCCGACGAACTGGTGCTTCGCCAACTGCTGCCGATGGCACGCCAGGGCCTGCGCAGCTGGGGTGTGTCCGACGACGTGTCCGACCGGTATCTCGGCGTCATCGAGGGCCGCGCCAAGACGGGCCGCAACGGCTCGGTCTGGCAGGTCGAGACGGTGCGGGCGCTGCAGGAGCGCGGCATGGCAAGGCCGGAGGCACTGGCCGAGATGCTGCGGCTGTATTGCGAGCTGATGCACAGCAACGAGCCCGTACACACGTGGGAGATCAGCGGGTGAGCACCGTCTGCAAGCAGTTGCTCTCGGCGGCGGTGCTGGCCGTCGCGCTGATGGGATGCCAGCTCAGCCACGAGGCCGACGCGGATCCGGTGGAGTTCGCGCTGGGCAAGGAGTTCACCCTGGGCGGCGGGCAGGAGGCGGTGCTCACCGGCGAGGATCTGCGCGTGCGCTTCACCGACGTGCTCGAGGACTCCCGCTGTCCGACGGACGTCGAGTGTTTCTGGACCGGGCAGGCGCGCATCGCCGTCACCGTCCAGTCCGCGGGACGCCCCTCTGCGACAGCGGGTTTCAACACCAACCCCGCACCGGGCCAGAACATGCAGACGGTCAGTGTCGACGACTACACGCTTCGGTTGATGTCACTCGACCCGTATCCGCGCACGCCCGACGATCCGATCTCCTTCGAGGATTACCGGGCCACGCTGCTGGTGCAGCGCTCGGTCATGGTCGGCCCCTTCGCTGTCGTGCCTGTGGGGTAACCAGAAGTGGGCTGTGTCACACCTGGGTGGTCGCGGCCACCAGGGCCTCGGCGAATATCGCCAGTTCGTCGCCGGTGGAGTCGACGTGCGGGGACACCCGCAGCACCGGAGCGGCCATCTCGAACGGCGCGCGCTGCACCTCGGCGTAGGTGGTGACGATCCCACGCTCGGCGATCAGCCATGCCCGTACGCGCTGCGGGTCCGCACCGTCGGTCGGCTCGAGCGTGGTGATCGCCGTCGGCTCGTCGACGGCTTCGACGACCCGCCACCCGTCGACACCTGCCAGGGTGTTGCGGGTCAGCCGTCCCAGCTCGGCGAGCCCGGCGCGGATGTTCTCCGGGCCCGCCGCGAGGTATTCACCCAGTGCGACCGAAAGCCCCACGCGCGCAGCAACGTTGGCCTCGCCTTGCTCCAGGCGTTCCATCACCGTGGACGGCAGGTTCCACTCCGGCGGTGGCAGCCGCGGCCGAAGTCGCTCGGCCAGCGTCGGCCGGACGGCGAGCATCCCGACGCCACGCGGGCCCGCGACCCACTTGCGCGATGACGAGTAGACGGCGTCGGCGCCCACCGCGCAGTCGATGTGCCCGAAAGCCTGCGCGGCGTCGATCAACAACGGCACCCCGAGGCCGCGGCACACCTCGGCGAGCTCGCGAGCGGGCTGGACGATGCCACGGTGGCTGGCCAGCGGGGTCAGATGCACGACGCCCGGCGGATCGGCGGCCAGCGCCGCGGCGGCCTCGTCGACGGCCAGGCGTCCGGCTCCGTCCGCCGGAAGGGCACGCACATCGAAGCCGTTCGCCGCCATCACCGCGAGGTTCGGGCCGTACTCGCCGGGCAGACACGCGACCGTGCGCGCCCCTGTCCAGCTGCTCAACAGCAGGTCGAGGGAGTGGTTGGCGCCGGTGGTGTAGACGACGTCGGCCGGCGTCATCCCGGTCAGCGCGGCAACCGCGGAGCGGCCCGCATCGAGCACGGGTGAGGCGGCCGCCGCGGCCACATAGCCGCCCACCTCGGCCTCATGCGTGGCGTGGGCAGCGGCGGCGTCGATGACCGCAAGGCTCTGCCGCGAGCAGGCACCGCTGTCCAGGTGCAGCCCGGCCACCTTCGGCCGCGCCGCCCGCCACCCATCCGCCAGCGCAGTCATTTCGTCGACAGCGACAGTCCGAAGTCGCCCGCCCTGTCGGTCCACCAGTGCGTGCGTTGCAGACCGGCATCACCAAGTTCCGCGGCCACGCCATCGGGCCGGAACTTGCACGACACCTCGGTCAGCATCTCCTCGCCCGACGCGAAGTCGACGGCCAGATCCAGTGCCGCGACCCGCACCCGTTGCGCCGAGGTCGCCTTCAGCCACATCTCGATGCGTTCCTCGTCGGCGTTCCACCGGGCCACATGCTCGAAGGCGTCGAGGTCGAAGTCGGCGTCGAGCTCACGGTTGACCACCGCGAGCACGTTGCGGTTGAACCGCGCCGTCACACCCGCGCTGTCGTCGTAGGCACGGACCAACCGGTCGGCGTCCTTCACCAGGTCCGTGCCCAGCAGCAGGGTGTCACCGGGCCGCAGTGTGTCGGACAGCGCCGAAAGGAACTCGGCGCGCGGCGCCGCGGTCAGGTTGCCGATCGTGGAACCGAGGAACACCACGAGACGACGGCCGACGCGGGGGATCTTGCCGAGATGTTCCTCGAAATCGCCGCACACGGCGTCGATCTCGATGCCCGGGTACTCGCCGAGGATGGCTGAGCTGGCCGCCTGCAGCATCCCGGCGTCCACGTCGAACGGGATGAACCTGCGCAGGGATCCCTCGTCGCGCAGCGCGCTGAGCAGCAGCCTGGTCTTCTCCGATGTGCCGCTGCCGAGCTCCACCAACGTGTCCGCGCCGGACGCGGCCGCGATCTCGACCGAGCGGTCGCGGAGGATCTCCGCCTCCGCCCTTGTCGGGTAGTACTCAGGCAGCCGGGTGATCTGATCGAACAGGTCGCTGCCCACCGAGTCGTAGAACCACTTGGGTGGCAACGACTTCGGAGTCTGCGTGAGGCCGTCGTAGACATCGCGGCGCAGCGCCTGCGCAGCGGAGTCCGCGGCGAGGTGGTTGGACAGCGACAGCGTCATGCCGATCCTTTCAGCGCGGTCATTTCCACGCGGGAGTCAGTGACCGTGACGAGGTGGCGGTCGGGGATCTCCTGCCAGTGCTTGTCGTCGTCGAACGGTTCGCTCGCGAGCACCACGCCGTCGTCTTGTCTGAGCACGAACAGCGTGTCACCCCATGTGGTGGCGCGCAGTTCAGATCCGTTGCCTGCCAGGATGTTCAGCCTGGCATTGGGATCGGCCGCCGCAATCTCGGTGACCGTATCGCCCAGCGTGTCGAGTCCGCGGTCGAAGATCAACGCGGCAAGCAGCGCGCTGTCGTTGGTCGATTCCGCCGAAGGGGATGCGGGCAACACGGCGCGATCGACCAGACCGTTGTGCGACAGCAGCCACCGCCCATCGCTGAACGGCGCCGACGCCGACGCCTCGATCGGCATCCCGACGCTCGCCGAGCGCACCGCGGCCACCACGCAGCCGCTGCGCAGCACCGGCGCCACCGAGGCGAACGAGACGTCGCCCCACAGCGGTGCGGCGCTGCGCCACCGCCGCACCGTGCCGTCGTCATCGAAGAACCCGACACCCCAGCCGTCGGCATTCATCAGGCCGTGCTTCTGCCGACGCGGCGAATACGACTGCACGAGTAGGCCGTACGGCGGATCCAGCACCAGCGATGCCACCGATCGCGGCTCGCCCAGCCAGCCAAGGTGGCGACACATCAGGCGTCCCAGGCCAGTCGGACGCCGCTGAAGATCTGCCTGCGGATCGGGTGGTCCCAGTTGCGGAAGCTCGGCCGCACGATGTCGGCGGCGACCGCCCACGAGCCGCCGCGCAGCACCTTGTAGTCACCGTCGAAGAACGGCTGGCTGTACTGGTCGTAGATCATCGGCGTGAAGCCGGGCCACGGCCGCAGCGGCGAGCTGGTCCACTCCCACACGTCACCAAGCATCTGCTCGGCGCCGTAGGCCGACGCGCCCGCCGGATAGGCACCGACCGGCGCAGGCCGCAGCGCGTCGCCGCCGAGGTTGACCAGGTGCTGGGTGGGCTCGGACCTGCCCCACGGAAAGCGGCGTCGCTCACCGGCTTTCGGGTCCCACGCGCACGCCTTCTCCCATTCGAACTCGGTGGGTAGGCGCGCGCCTGCCCATGCGGCATATGCCTCCGCCTCGAAGTACGTGACGTGCTGTACCGGCTCGTCGGCGGGAATGTCCTCCACCTGACCGAACCGGATGCGGGTGCTTTCGGCGTTCCAGAACTGCGGCGCCGTCAGGCCCGCCTGCTCGCGATGTGCCCAACCGCGCTCGGACCACCAGCCCGGCTCCCGGTAGCCGCCGTCGTCGACGAACTGCCGCCACTCGCCGTTGGTCACCGGGACCCGGCCGATGCGGAAGCCGGGGATGTCGACGGTGTGCGCGGGGCGCTCGTTGTCCAGCGAATGCGGCTCCGTCACGGCGTCGACGCCGACGACGAACGGTCCGCCGGGCACCGGCACCGACGTGCCTGCCACCTCCGGCCTGCCCGGCGGAAGCGCGGTTCCGTGGTCCAACAGGGCGGGTCCCGACCGCAGATTCAATGCCTGCAGCATCGTTTCGTCGTGCTGGTTCTCGTGGCTGATCACCAGCCCGAAGTTGAACGCCGCCTCGGCGTCGTCGTCGGTCAGCCCGTCAAGAGTGTCGAGTGCCTTGTTGCGCACGGTCGCGCAGAACGCCCGCGCATCGGACGGCGGCAGGAGCGGCAAGTCGACCCGGCTTGCCCGCGAGTTCTCGAACGCGTCGTAGAGCCGTTCGACATCGGGCGCCAGCATGCCGGGCCTGCCGGGGTCGTTGCCGCGCAGCAGCCACAGCTCCTCCTGCCATCCGATGTGCGCGAGGTCCCACACCAGCGGGCTCATCAGGGGGTCGTACTGGCGGTGCAGTTCGTCGTCGTCGAGCTCGACCAGCCGAAGCGTGCGGTCACGCGCCCGCGTTAGGCCGCGTGCCAGTGTTTCGCGTGCGCTCACTGCTCCCCTTGCGCCAATTCGGTGACCGCGGTCGCGATCCCGTTCTTGACCACCCGGTCGGAGAAGTCGTCGGCCGGGCTACGTCCCTGTTCGACCGAACGCACCAACAGCTGCATCGATTCCTCGAGTTCGGCGGGGGCCCGTTCGGCTGCGGCTTGGACGCACCGGCCCGCGGCCTCGCGCAGCCGCCGGTCACCGAGGCCGATCTGGGCGGCGCGATCCCATGCCGTGGCCACCGGCTCGGTGGCCTCTGCGGCGATATCGGCGGCGACGGGGTCGTCGAGCAGGGTGGTGAGGGCGAAGACGACGGCGGGCCACGTCTCGTCGGACACGCTGTCGAGGTAGCGGATCTCGAGAAATCCGCGCGGCCGGACCGGGGGGAACAGCGTCGTCAGGTGGTAGTCCAGGTCACCGAGGGTCGGTCGGCGGTCACCGACCAACACGCGGCCGTCGGCCCAGTCCGCGAACGGGACCCAGTCGGTCACCGGCACGGCGTCCATCTCCGGTGTGGGGTGCACGAGCATGACGGGTGCCTTCATCGCGTAGCGCGCCCAGTCGCTTGCCGGGTCCTCGCCGTCGGCGCCGAGGATCGGGCCACATCGAGCCGAGTCGAGCTGGCTCCACACCCACTGCCGGGCACTTCGCCAGCCGGTGAACTTGCCGCCGAGCAGCGGAGAGTTGGCCGCGATCGCAACCATCGTCGGGCCGAGCGCATGCGCGAGCCGTACTCGCGCCGCCCACCCGGCCTGAGGCCCGGCCTCCAGGTTCACCTGCACCGACGCCGTCGACGTCATCATCGCCGCCCCGGCTGCGCCGGTCTGGCTGGCCTCGAAGAACTGCTCCATGGCGCGGTAGCGGTCGCCGGGGTTGACCCGCTTGGCGGGCCGCAGCGGGTCGGCGCCGAGCAACACGAGACCCAATCCGGCCTCGGCGAACGCCGAATTCAACACCACCCGATCGGCAGACATGGCGGCGATCGCGGCCACCACGTCGTCCTTCGGCGGGCCGGACAGTTCGACCGCCCCACCGGGCTCGACGGTGATCAGGCTTCCGCCGGGTAGCTTGTCGACGCCCGCGATGACGTCGGTCAGCTCGTCCCATCCAGGGCGACGCTCCGGATCGGCGAGATCGAAGCAGTGCGCCTCGATCTCCAGGCCGACCCGACCGACGGGACCGTCGATGAGACACGCCTCGCCGATCTGCTGGGCAGCAGTGTTGGCGCTGGTCAGCTCGACGTCAGCGATGGCAGGCGAATTAACCAGGGTCATACCAACCATCCCTTCCGGGTCTGGACACTCACCGCCGTCATCCATCTTCTGAGACGACACTGACAAATTCCCGTGGTTTTTTCCTGTCAGGTCGGTGACGGGTACCCAAAAGTGCGGTTGCTACTGCCCCAATGTGTTCTGCATCGCGCCTGCCAGCACGTTCACCGCGGGCCCGCCGTTGCCCGCCTGACAGACTTTCGCCTGCAGCAGAACGTTCTCCCGCAGTCGCGTCGTGGTGAAGCAGCGCCGGTCGGTGCCCGCCTCCTGCTTCACCCAGTCGGCATCGGTGGCCGACGCGGGGCCGCCGGTGAACGACCACACCTCGGTCGCCATGGTGTCCAAATGCATGGCCGTGGTCTGGCCCGAGCAGCCGACGGTGCGGTCGACGACCCGATGGAAGGCGCGGTCGGCGGCCTCGTTGGTGGCGAACACCCCGACCGCCTGCTTGACGCGGTGCGTGTCGTCGGTCGCCGTCTCCTGCGTCGTCGTCCCGTTGAACGACGCCAGGTCGGGGTCGGCGTACACCTCGGGCAACCCGATGTCGGCCCAGTTGTTGCACGCCGGGTTGTCGACCCAATACGACTGGAACGGGTCGGTGAACGGCGCATCGAACCGCAACGTGGCGCCGACGATGTTGGAGACCGACCCCTTGCCGAGCACGGCGTAGTTCACCACTCCCGGATCGGACGGCCTGGCCGACGCGGGGGCAGCGAGGGCCAGACCGACGGCCAGACCGACGCCTGCGAGGGCGACGGTTCGCATGCGACTAGACCTTCGCCGACAGCTTGACGTCGATGTTGCCCCGGGTGGCCTTGGAGTACGGGCAGACTTGGTGGGCCTTTTGCATCAGTTCCTCGGCAGCGCTCTGCTCGAGGCCGGGCAGATAGCCGATCAGGTGTGCATTGATGCCGAATCCACCCTCGGAGTCCTTGCCGAAGCCGACCTGCGTGGTGATGCCGGTGGCGTCGTCGAGATCGATCTTCTCGTTGCGAGCAACCAGGCGCACTGCCCCCAGGAAGCATGCGGCGTAGCCGGCCGAGAAGAGCTGTTCGGGGTTGGTGCCCTCGCCACTACCACCAGCTTCTTTCGGCGGCCGGGTCTCCAGATCGATCCTGCCGTCGGTGGACTTCACGTGGCCGTCGCGACCACCCCCGGTCGCGGTTGATTCTGCGGTGTAAACGACTTCGATGCTCATGGGCTTGATCATGCCAGCCCGCCACCAGAGGGCAAGGTGCTCTCGTCACCCCAGACCCCGGTAGTAGTGACACCAGCGATGATGAGGCTTTTGGAGAAATTAAGTACTGAACTACTTACCCTCGGAGTCGGTATTCGGCTCAAGATTGCAGATGGTGGACGTATCCACATCCGCAAGGAGGCGACATGGTCTGTCGGAAGACAGGTGCACCCGCGGTCGTGGGCCAGGTGACCAGATGTCACGCATCTTCCTGAGTCATTCCAGCCGAGACAATCGTCACGCGATCGCGTTGAAGCGTTGGCTCGAGCAAGCCGAGCCAGGGCTGGCCGGCGAGATCTTTCTCGATCTCGATTCAGACACCGGCATCCGCACCGGGACGCGGTGGACGGAAGCTCTCTTTCATGTGAACTCCCGCTGCGAGGCGGTCATCTGCTTGTTGTCGAGCAACTGGGCGAACTCTGCGGAGTGTCATGCCGAATATCGTCAGGCCGAGGGCATGCGTAAACCGATCTTCGGTGCGCGGATCGAAGCCTTCACCGAAAACGACGTGACCCGTGAGTGGCAGAGTTGTGACCTGTTCGGGGACGGCCCTGCCACAGAGGTCGTCGTCGACGGTAACGGGCATCCGGTTGCGCTGCAGGTCGAAGGGTTGCAGCGGCTGCTGGCAGGGCTGCGCGCGGTGGGGATCGGCGCCGACAGTTTCGCGTGGCCGCCGCCAGGGGATCCGGACCGCTCGCCGTATCGGGGCTGGCAGCCGCTCGAATCAGTCGACGCCGCAGTCTATTTCGGACGAGACGCGCAGATAGTGCGCGCGCTGGACGAACTTCGTGAGATGCGGGTCGCCGGCCGGGAGCGGATGTTCGTCATCCTCGGGCCGTCGGGTGTGGGGAAGTCATCGTTCTTACGCGCTGGTCTGCTGCCCCGGCTAAGCCGCGACGATCGACAGTTCTTGCCGATGACTGTGGTGCGGCCGCAACGACACACGCTCACGGGTGAGAGCGGTCTGGCCCGCTCGATCCATGACCTCCGCAAGGATGTCGGGCTGGTCGAGCCGAGCCTCGGCGAGATCAAGAACGCCATCTCCGACGACGGCGCGATCCGGGCATGGCTTATCGAAGCGGCCGTGGCTGCGCGCAAGCGGTGGTTGGACGCGCCGGATGCGACGCCGCCGCCGACGCTGGTGCTGCCGCTCGACCAGACCGAGGAGTTGTTCGGTGTCGACGCGGGGGATGAGGGGCTTGCGTTTCTCGAGTTGCTCGGCCGGCTGTTGAGCGACGTCGATTCGACCGGGCTGGACATGATCGTGGTCGCCACCATCCGATCGGATCGGTATGAGCCACTGCAGACCGCGCCGCAGTTGTCGAATGTGCAGAGCCACCTGTTCGACCGGTTGAAGCCGCTGCCGCAGGCTCAATTCGCTGAGGTCATTTGCGGTCCCGCCCGAAGGGCGGCCGAGTCGGGGTCGACATTCGACCTTGCTCCCGAGCTCGTCGACCGACTCGCCCAGGACGCCTCCGGCGGTGCCGACACGTTGCCGCTGTTGGCACTGACCCTGGCGCGTCTCTATGAGGACTACGCCGGCAGCGATGCGACGCCGTCACCGTCGATCGCTACGAGGCGATGGGCGGCATGCGCCGAGTGGTGCAGAACGAAATCGACAACCTGCTTTCGCCGGATCCGGCAGAGCGCTCCGAACAGCTTGACCTATTGCATGACGCCTTCATCCCCTGGCTGGCGACGGTGAATTCGGACACCGATCAACCGATGCGCCGTATCGCGCGATGGGCCGACCTCCCTGAGCGCAGCCACGCGCTGTTGAACGCGTTCGTCGGTCGGCGGCTGTTGGTCAAGGGAGAGCGCGACGGTCAGGTCGTCGTCGAGGTCGCGTTGGAGAGCCTGCTGAGTCAGTGGGACGAGCTTGCGGAGTGGTTACGGGTCGACGCTTCGGATCTGCGCGACGCCGACGCGGTCGAGCGCGCCGCAGCCGCGTGGGAGCGAAGCGACCGCCACGACGACTGGCTCCTCGACGGTGCCCGGCTGGCCGGGGCCGAAACTTTGAGTGCGCGACGCGGGTTTCGGGGCACGCCTCGCGCCCGGCTGCGTGAATTCCTGCTCGCATCGCGACGGCGGGTCAACCGAAAAGCTGGAAAACGAAAAGACCGAGGCGGAAGCACACGCTCGCTCGCTGCGTCGCCGTTCACAGGTGCTCGCGGCGCTTCTGGCTGTGATCGTCGTGGTTGCGGCTGTATTGCCGTTCGTCAGTCAGCAGGACGGCACAACAAACGGGCGCTCGCTGAACGCAAGCAGGTCGCCGCCAAACTCGTCTCGCAGTCGCGCGCGATGCTCGGCGGTGCGCGGGACGGCGGCGACCGGCGCGCGATCCAGCAGATGTTGGCCGCCGAGGCGCTGGAGCCTGGATCAGATCCGGAAGCCTTGATGAACACGCTGATCGACACGACGGCGGTTGATGCGGCGTCATCACGGTCGCCGACGAACGTCTCCAATGTCGATGTCAGTCCCGATGGCCGGCAACTATCGTTGTCCGGGGACGATGACGGACTCATCCGCCGGTGGGATCTCGAAATCCCTTGAGCCGGTGGGTGATCCGCTGGCCGGCCGGACCCAGGGAAGGCGGGCGCCGAGTACGTCAAGGACGGGCGCTGGATCGCCTCGGTCCGGACTCGACGGACTGGACGGTTCGCGTCTGGGATGCGAACACCGGCGCGACTGTGCACGTGCTGACTGGTCTATACGACCCCGATCGACGTCACGAGTGCGTCGATCAGCCGTGACGGTGAACATGTTCGCTACTGGGAACCGCGATGGCACGGTCGACGCTGTGGGACGTCGCGACCGGTAAGCAGATTGGCGAGCCGATCCACGCCCACGACGCCTGGGTGACGGCGCTCGCACTTCAGTCCCGACGGGACCCGGCTGTTGACCGGCGGCAGCCGACGGCGCCATGCAGCTGTGGAACGTCAGCACTCACCAGCCGGCGGCCCCGCCACTGCCCTCACACCGGGGCCCTGTCGTCGATGTGGAGTTCAGCCCCGACGGCCGACGCATCGCGTCGATGAGTTACCTGGTCGGCAGCGACCCGAGGAAACAACGACGTTCGCCGACGCGACATTCCGAAGACTGCTTGCGTTCACCGACAGATGCTTCCTCGGGCAGACCCATCGTCGACGGACTTACCGAATCCGGCTACGCGGGATACAGACTTGGCGTTCAGCCCGGACGGGCGCCGCGTCGCCATCGGAGGCTCCGACGAGCAAGATCCACGTGTTCTCGACGCCGACACCGGGGCGGCGGTCGGGCCACCCTTGAGCGGACACACCGGGCCCGTCAACAGTCTTGACCTACAGCGGTGATGGCACCCGCATCTTCAGCGGCAGGCGACCACACGATCCACGTGTGGTCAGCCGAACCCGATCAATACAATCGCAACACCACTACCCGGCCTCGCCTTTGATGCGTCCCTGCCCGCCGCCGTCAGTCCGGACGGGCAGCGTCGTCGCTACCCGGGACGTGAACAATCAGTCCGACATCGCGTTGTGGCGCATCGACACCGGCAGATATCCTCCGCACGATTTCGACCGGTCATCCGCGGTCCTGTGATCCGCACTGGCGTGGCGAACCGGATGGCCAAGGCCATCGCGTCAGCCGCCGGTGCCGACGAACACAGTCCGACTCTGGGACGCGCAGACCGGTGAACCCCGACGGTCCCGCGCTTGACCGGACCGACCACAACGGATCTCGCAGGCTGTCGTCCTCAGCCCGGACGGGCGTCGTGTCGCCGCCCTCGTTTTCGACTCCGGCGCCGACCCTTGGCTCTGGGATACATCAGCGAGCCCACCTCGGGGCACGTCGCTGCGCGACGACGGAGAAATATGTGACCACCGCATCGGATTCAGCGCCGACGGGCGCCGGCTGATCACTGTGGCGCCGACGCATTTCGCATCCGCCGACGACAAAGGTGTCCGCCAGACGGGCAATGTCTTCGACGTCTCACCCGACATTGACGACCTCCGCCGTCCGGGTGTGGGACACCGACACCGGCGAGCTTGCCGGCCCGCCCTTGATCGGGCGCGGCGGTCGCATCGTCGGACCTCGTGAACCTGACCGCAGACGATGCCGAACAGCCGATCTTCGCCGCCGCGATCAGCGCGGACGGCCAACGCATGCTCGTCGCCACGGCCGAACGGACTGCGCCTGCACGATGTGGCCACCGGGCAAGCCAGTCGGCGAACCGTGGATCGGCACCTTGGAGACGCACTCAACGCCGTCACGCGCTGTCGCCTTCAGCCCCGACGGCAACTATGTCGTTTCGGCTTCCGACGACTCGGGCATCGGCGACTGCAGCTGTCGCGACGTCGAAGCACCGGCCGGACTGGTCGGTCACCCCGCTGATCGGCCATACCGGTGACATACTCGACCAGTGCGGATTTCACCGCCGACGGCAGCCACATCGTGATCCCGCGGACTGCCGATGACGGGTGGATGCTGTGGCCCGCGTCCCAACGGCTGGCTCGACGAACTCTGCCATAAGCTCACCGCCAACCTGACCCGAGCCGAATGGAACGACTGGGTGTCATCGGACATCGACTATAGAGCCCCCTGCCCGTCGCTGCCCGTTCCCAAATGATGCGCAGACGCCAGGCGGATCGCTAGGAGCCGTTCCCGTCGCCGTTGCCGCGCACGCCTTCCTCGACCTTTCTTGCCCAGATCGGGGTCGACGTTGCGCCAGTACTCGAACACCCGCGAAAGCACCGGCTCGCGAACGCCGTCGGACACGTGGCCGATGATGTTGTGGGCCAACCGGTCCCTTGCGTCGTCGTCGAGCACCTCGCGGACCAGCGTGCCCGCCTGGCCCCAGTCGTCGTCGTCCTGGCGCAGCGCGTACGCCGTGCGGACCATGTCGCCGTCGGAGGCCCAGTGCACCTCGGCGGCGCGCTTGGCGTCCACCTCGGGCCCGCCCATCGAATTCGGCGAATACACCGGGTCGGTGGCGTTGCGGATCCGCATCGCCCCGTCCTTGGAGTAGGCGTTCACCTCGACATGCGGCTCGTTGACCGGGATCTGCTTGTAGTTCACCCCGAGCCGGGCACGGTGTGCGTCGCTGTAGGAGAACCCGCGGGCCAGCAGCATCTTGTCCGGGCTCAAGCCGGTGCCGGGCACGATGTTGTTCGGCTCGAACGCGGCCTGCTCGATCTGCGCGTGGTAGTCCTCGACGTTGCGGTTCAGCGTCATCGTGCCGACCTCGTGCAGCGGGTAGTCGCCGTGCGGCCACACCTTGGTCAGGTCGAACGGGTTGAACCGGTAGGTCTTGGCGTCCTCGAACGGCATGATCTGCACGTGCAGCGTCCAGCTCGGGAAGTCGCCGTCCTCGATCGATGTGAAGAGGTCGCGCTGGTGGTAGTCGCCGTCCTCGCCCGCCAGCCGGTCGGCGTCCTCCTGGGTGAGGAAGTCGATGCCCTGGTCGGTCTTGAAGTGGTACTTCACCCAGAACAGTTCACCGTCGGCGTTGAGCCAGCTGTAGGTGTGGCTGGAGTAGCCATTCATGTTGCGCCAGGTCTTCGGAATGCCACGGTCACCCATCAGATACGTGACCTGGTGCGCCGACTCTGGTGAAAGCGTCCAGAAGTCCCATTGCATGTGATGGTCGCGAAGGTTGTTGGCGGCCATCCGTTTCTGGCTGCGGATGAAGTTCTGGAACTTCATCGGGTCGCGCACGAAGAACACCGGGGTGTTGTTGCCGACCATGTCGAAGTTGCCCTCGCTGGTGTAGAACTTCAGCGCGAAGCCGCGGGGGTCACGCCAGGTGTCTGGGCTGCCGCGCTCGCCTGCCACCGTCGAGAACCTGGCCACCATCTCGGTCTTGGCGCCGGGCTGGAGGAAGGCGGCCCTGGTGAACTTGCTGACGTCCTGGGTCACCTCGAACTGGCCGAACGCGCCGCCGCCCTTCGCGTGGGGCTGCCGCTCCGGGATGCGCTCCCGGTTGAAGTTGGCCATCTGCTCGATCAGGTAGTGGTCCTGAAGCAGGATCGGGCCGTCGGGCCCCACGGTCAGCGAGTGCTCGACGCTCGGCGCAGGTGCACCGGCGTCGGTCGTGGTGAACTTGTCGGCCATTGACTCTTCTCCTCACAGTGGTGTGGCGGCCGTTCATAGGCTGGGCCGCAACTCAGCGAGTACCCGGAAAGCAGCAGAACAAAAGGCCGAGTGTGCGGTTTCTTACGCGACACGCGGGAGGCGCGCGCAGAACCGCACACTCGGCGCTCGAGGCTAGGGCCGGGCAGGTGCCGTGGTCGACGGGGGCTGAGGCGCCTGCGGAGGCTCTGGCCGGAAGCCAGGGCCGCCCGGTCCGAAGCCCGGACCCTGCCGCTCGAACCCGCCGCCAGGACCCATCGGACCCATCGGCATCGGGAACATCGCCGGCGGCCCGCCGCGATGGACGGCCCCGAAGTCGCGGTCTCCTCCGCCATGGTGGCCGCGGCCACCACCTCCGGCATGCGCACCGAGGATGAAGCCGCTGAAGAAGACGACCGCGACGATGAAGACGACGCCCGCGACGATGCCGACCCATGCGGCCACCGCGTTGAGCCTCGAACGGCGCGGCTCGCGCTCGACGTAGGCGGGTTGCGGCGGCGGAGTGGCGGTAGCCACGGGCCCCGTCGCGGGTTCAGGTGTGGACGTTGATTCGCTCATAACTCACGAGCATGCAAACGCTAGCGATGCGCCTGTGTTGAATTGGATATGAATCAGCTGTGAATGATCGGCCGTGCCAAGATTGCACATGACCAGCGGTCTGGTTGAGGAATGAGCCAGCGGCTGCTGCTCGCCGGGCACCAACGCGTCAGGGCGAAGGCGGCGGCCAGGAAGCCGCTGAGTTCCTTGCCAGGCGGGTAGAAAATCCTTCCCGTCCCGCTGATGATTGTGGCTTCCCGGCTATTACCCGGGCATTGCTTGATCATCACCATTACTTCATGACGAACTCGACGACCGACGACTACGGCGAGTGGCTGCGTCTGGCAGAAGAGGCCCTCAGGCCCACGGCTTCAACGGATTCACCGCGAACTGGATGACGCGGTACGGCGCTTGCGCGCGGGGCAGGGTGTTCCATTGACTGATGAACACGCGCACCTCGTCGAGCGTGGATCCCGGCGAGATATAACCGCCGTACGGCTGCGCCAGCCGGTTGACCTCGGGCGGGGGCAGATCCTCGGCGGGATCCGGCCATTCGCCCGCGAATACCACGGTGGTGACCGGCGCGGCTCCGAGCCCGGTGGGATTGTCGGCGACCCGCACCTCCATGTTTCCGGTGCTGGCGTTGAAGTACGACAGCACCGTCTTTCCGTCGAGCTGGCGAATGCTCATCTCCCCCACCCTGTCCGGCCACAGCGGCGTCGGCGGCTTTGTCCAGCCGCCGCCCGACGACCACCCCTGCCAGCTGGACCGGTCGGTGAAGGTCTCCCGCTTTGCGCGATACAGGACCGCTGGGCCGGTGCGGTCGAAGTTGTTGGCGACGATGTAGACCCAGCCGGTGGGTGAGTCGGCGGTCGGGATCGGGTCGTAGTACCCGCTGATCTGGCTCTGCCTGCCGCCCTCAAAGCTCGCGTCGCGTTCCGATCCTGGCAGTGTCGGCCAATTGCCCTGTGCCGGATTGGCTTTCACCAACCGCGAAGTCTGCGGCCGCAGGTCCTTGGCCGTGGTCACCATCATGTAGTTGTCGCGGTTGATCTGCACGACGCCTGCGGGCAGCTGGGACTCGCCCGGCCTCGACGGGTCGGCGAGGAGCGGTTTGTCGGTGCCGGTGACGCCGTCGTAGCGCACTCCGGTGGGGTCGTCGATCGAGTCGGTCTCGACGTGCAACGCGATCGGCGAGTACCAGCCGCCGAAGCCGACACCCTGCCCGGCGAAGCTGTCCCCGCACACCTGCAGGATGCCGCTGGGAAACTCGACGAACTCGCACAGGTCGGTGGCGCCGATGCCGTAATCCCCTGTCTGCGTGCCGGTTCCCGCGGTCGGCCCGACGCGCAGCACCTGCCCCTCCGCCAGTGGCGGCAGGATCGGCTCCGGAATCGGCGACGGCGGGTCGGCATGAGCGGTCGTGGCGGGAAATGGAACGGCGATGATTGCCGAAATCGACAAAATGGCGGCGCGCACTCGCACTTTCCCGCCCAAACGTCGGTTTCGGCGCATAGGGATGCGAGGCTAGAGCTCGGCGGCCAGCAGCTCGGCAATCTGAATTGTGTTCAGCGCAGCGCCTTTTCGGAGGTTGTCGCCGGACACGAACAGCGCAAGCCCCCGACCGTCGGGCACGCCGGGATCCTGGCGGATCCGCCCGACGAGTGACTCGTCGACACCCGCGGCCGCCAGCGGCGTCGGCACGTCCACCACCTTCACGCCCGCGGCCCCGGCGAGCAGCTCGCGCGCGCGTTGCGGTGAGAGCGGCTCGGCGAACTCGGCGTTGATGGACAGCGAGTGCCCGGTGTACACCGGCACCCGCACGCAGGTGCCGCTCACCAGGAGGTCAGGGATGCCAAGGATCTTGCGGCTCTCGTTGCGCAGCTTCTGGTCCTCGTCGGTCTCACCGGAGTCGTCGTCGACGAGCGACCCCGCCAGCGGAACCACGTTGAAGGCGATCGGCGCCACGTACTTGACCGAGGGCGGGAACTCCAGCGCGCCGCCGTCGTGCACCAGCTTCTCGCTGTCGTCGACGACCGCGCGGGCCTGGTCGAACAGCTCCTGGACGCCTGCCAGCCCGCTGCCCGAGACCGCCTGGTACGTCGACGCGACGATGCGCACCAGCTGCGCCGCGTCGTGCAGCGGCTTCAGCACGGGCATCGCGGCCATCGTGGTGCAGTTCGGGTTGGCGATGATCCCCTTGGGCCGATTCCCCGCATCCCTGTCGAAGTTCACCTCGCTGACCACCAGCGGCACCTCGGGGTCCTTGCGGAACGCCGACGAGTTGTCGATGACGACGGCGCCCGCGGCGGCGAACCGCGGTGCCTGCACCCGCGACATCGTCGCGCCCGCGGAGAACAGCGCGATGTCCAGCCCGCTTGGGTCGGCGGTTTCGGCGTCCTCGACCTCGATCTGCTGCCCGCGGAATTCCAGCTTCTTGCCCTGCGACCGCGCGGAGGCGAAGAACCGAACCGACGTCGCAGGGAAGTCGCGCTCGTCCAGCAGCGTGCGCATCACCTGGCCGACCTGCCCGGTCGCGCCGACTACACCGATGTTGACCATTGCCTATCCCGTCGCTTCGCTCGCCCGGACCTAGCGTCCCGTTCCCGCGTACACCACTGCCTCTTCGTCGCCGCCGAGGTTGAACGCCTCGTGCAACGCCGAAACGGACTTGTCCAGTTCGGTGTCCTTGACCAGCACCGAGATCCTGATCTCGGAGGTGGAGATCAGGTCGATGTTCACCCCGACCCCGGCCAGCGCCTCACAGAATGTGGCGGTGACGCCGGGGTGGCTGCGCATGCCGGCGCCGATCAGCGACACCTTGCCGATGTGGTCGTCGTAGAGCACCTTGGAAAAGCCGATGTCGTCCTGCAGCGAGGTGAGCTTCTCCACCGCGCCCGGCCCGCTGTCGCGCGAGCAGGTGAACGTGATGTCGGTCTTGCCGTCCTCGATCTTCGAAATGTTCTGCAGCACCATGTCGATGTTGACGTCGGCGTCGGCGACCGCGCGGAAGACCTTCGCCGCGTAGCCGGGAACGTCGGGCAGGCCGACCACGGTGACCTTGGCCTCGCTGCGGTCGTGCGCGACTCCAGTGAGGATGGCGTCTTCCATCGGGATGTCCTCCATCGATCCTTTGACTAGCGTGCCCGACTTTTCGGTGTACGACGACCGGACGTGAATCGGAACGTCATACCGGCGGGCGTATTCCACACAGCGCAGCATGAGCACCTTCGCCCCCGCCGCCGCCATCTCGAGCATCTCCTCGAACGACACGGTGTCGAGGTGCCGCGCGTTCGGAACGATGCGAGGGTCGGCGGTGAAGATGCCGTCGACGTCCGTATAGATCTCGCAAACGTCCGCCTTGAGCGCGGCGGCCAGCGCGACGGCCGTGGTGTCCGACCCTCCCCGCCCCAGCGTGGTGACGTCCTTGCTGTCCTGGCTGACGCCCTGGAAGCCGGCGACAAGCACGATCAGTCCCTCGTCGAGCGCCGACCGCAGCCGACCGGGCGTGACGTCGATGATCTTGGCGTTTCCGTGGGTACCTGTGGTGATCACGCCTGCCTGCGATCCGGTGAAGGAGCGGGCCTGCGCGCCGAGAGACTCGATGGCCATCGCGACCAGCGCGTTCGAGATGCGCTCACCCGCGGTGAGCAGCATGTCCATCTCCCGCGCAGGCGGGGCCGGGGAGACCTGTCTGGCCAGGTCGAGCAGGTCATCGGTGGTGTCGCCCATGGCAGAGACCACCACGACGACGTCGTGGCCCTGCTTTTTCGTCTCGACGATGCGCTCGGCGACGCGACGGATCCGTTCGGCGTCAGAAACCGATGATCCGCCGTACTTCTGCACGACGAGCGCCACTGTGGTGAACCTCTCTGGTTTTCTCAGGTGATCCGAGAAGATCCCACCAAGGATAAGGGGTTGGCGCACCTCATTTACTCCGCCGGTAGCGTCACGGCCGTGGGGCACAATCCAGTCAAGAAGCGGGCCGACACCCGGGTGCCGATACACCCCGACATCGCCGCACGCTGGAGCCCGCGGATGTTCGACCCCGGTGCGGTGCTGGACAGCGAGCAGCTGATCGCCGTCCTGGAGGCCGCGCGCTGGGCTGCGACGTGGGGGCACCGGCAGCCGGTCCGCTTCATCGTCGGGCTGCGCGGTGACGAGACCTTCGTCGCGATCGCCGAGCTGTTGAAGCGCGGCAACCGGTACGCACACGCCGCGGGCGCACTGATCATCGTGTGCGTCGACGAGGGCGAGGACGAGCGCACCGCCCGGTATGCGGCGGTCGACGCGGGCGCGGCGATCGCGCAGCTGACCATCGAGGCGGTGTCGCGCGGCCTTGTCGCCCACCCGATGGCGGGGTTCAACGCCGAGGCCGCGGGTGAGGCGTTCGGAATTCCTGCGGGTGTGCGACCGGTCGCGGTGGTCGCCGTCGGCTCGCTCGGCGACTACGAGAACGCGCCGCAGGAGATCGTCGAGCGCGACGCGCAGGGACGCGAGCGCCTGCCGCTCGAGGACGTCGCCTTCGCAGGCAGCTGGGGTACGCCGCTGCCGATGACTACGTCGCGCCAAGGAAGGTGAACGGCTCCGCTTGCTCGAACTGCGCGCTCGCATCGCCTGCGTAGACCGTTTTCTCACCCTCACCGGGGTTCAGCCGCATCGTGGGTGCCCCTTCGGTGAAGTCGAGATTGCGCATCTCCACCCAGAATGTGTTGGGCGACAACGCCGATTCGAAGAAGTAGCGCAGCGAGGTGTGGTCGATGACCGTGCGCCAGCGCGTCGTGGAGATGTTCGGCTCGTCGGGTGTAGAGATGCCGTACGGGACCGACGCGTTGCGCATCACGCTGAAAACCGTCGCGACCGCCAGCATCGGGTCGGCGGTCTTGGGCACCGCGTTGATGTAGAACGACGCGCGTACGAAGCGGTCTGCCGCGCGGTTGGTGCCCGGCAGCATCACCGTGCCGCCGATCTCCTCCCAGTACTCGGTGATCGCGAGCTGTTTTTCGAAGATCGGCGAGTTCGTCATCACCTGGTACTCGCGGGAGTGGTGGATCACCTGCTCGCCGTCGATGTACTCGACGATCGCGCTGTCTCCGCTCGCGTCGGACAACGCCAGGTGCACGGTGGCCAGACGTTCTTCGCCGGGCACCTGCGCCGTGACCACGCGCAACGGCGTGGCCGTCAGCGATTCGACCGCCTCCGTCACCGTCGCAAAGCAGTCCAGCACGTACTGCGCCCACAGCGCCAGCGACATCGCGGGCCGGTCGCCGGTGTTGGCCGGGTATTCGGATTCGGCCAGCCACAGCAGGTTGGCTGCCAGCCCGGCCTCGTTGAGGCCGTCGGTGGTGCTGATGTCATAGCCGGAGGCCACCACGCTGCCGTACTTCGACGTCCACGCCGCCGAGTCGGGCCCCGCTTCCCCGGTGCGCTTCACACCCCTTGGGAACACCCAGAGGTTCGTACCGATCTCGGACTTCCAGTCCATCGACCGCCCGGTGACGATCCGCTCACCGGTGCCGAAGTAGACGACGCGCGTGCACACGGGTGTCACCCTACGGCCGCGTCAGGTGGGACAGGCGTCGGAGAGCTTCTTGGTGGTGTCGGTGATCTGTTGGTTCAACAGCTCCATTTGGTACATCGCGGGTGGTGCAGGCGCGCCAGGGGCGCGCGAATTGGCCGCGGTGCGGATCTCTGAGAACTTGCCGACGAACTCGCTGGCGAGGCTGGCCAGCTGCGTGGCATCGACGGCGAGGTCGGGGTCGTGCACGCTCTGGGCACGCTCGGCGAGGCCGTCCGCCCAGACCTGATACGCGCCCTCCTCGGCCACGTTCGGGATTCCCTCCGCGTCACCGGTCTTGGCCGCGATCTGTTCGCCCTGTGACCGGTTGAACTCCAGCAGCTCCTTCACCGGACGGCAGTCCTCGGCCGACGGACCGAAGACACCGAATTGCGACAACGCGAACGCCACCACAGCGAGCACCGCCACGCCGATGGCAAACCCCCACCGCCGATCGAGTTTCACCGGAGCAACATTAACGGGCAGACGACTATTAACACGCCGCGCAACAAGCCGAACCCGTCCACGTAACAGAAACATCGGTTACTGCCAGTGATCGGCCGTCTGAAGGCCGCAATCACTCAGGAGATGTAAATGGACGTGGATACAGGAACCACAGCATTCATGCTGTGTTGCATCATCGGCCTCACGCTGATGATTCCCGGGCTCGCGCTGTTCTACGGCGGCATGGTGTCCGTCAAGAGCTCGACCAACATGATGATGATGACGTTCGGCGCGGTCGCGATCGTCGGCGTGCTGTGGGTGCTGTTCGGCTTCTCGATGACCTTCGGCACGTCGTACGGCGGATTCCTCGGCAACATAACGGAATTCGCGGGGATGAAGGACCTACTGGAGCCGAACACGACGATCAGTGGGCTACCGGTAACACTGTTCGCGTTGTTCCAGGCGCTGTTCGCGGCGATCACCGTCGCCCTGATCTCGGGCGCGGTTGCCGACCGGATGAAGTTCAGCGCGTGGATGGTCTTCGCGGCCGTGTGGGCGATCCTCGTGTACTTCCCTGTCGCACACTGGGTTTTCGCGTTCGACGGTGTGGTGACCGAGAACGCGGTCGGCGGTTGGATCGCCAACAAGCTGCACGCCATCGACTTCGCCGGTGGCACCGCGGTGCACATCAACGCCGGTGCGGCCGCGCTGGCAGTCGCGATCGTGCTCGGCAAGTCCGCGGGCTGGGGCAAGCTGCGCAAGCCGCACAACGTGCCGCTGACGCTGCTCGGCGCGGGCCTGCTGTGGGCCGGCTGGTATGCCTTCAACGGCGGTTCGGCACTGGCCGCGGGCAACTCGGCCGCCATCGTCATGGTCACCACGTTCGTCGCCACCTGCGCCGCCACCCTGGCCTGGATCGCGGTCGAGAAGGTCAAGGACGGCCACGTCACCGGCGTCGGTGCGGCATCCGGTGCCATCACCGGGCTGGTCGCGATCACGCCCGCCTGTGGTGCGGTCACGCCGGTCGGGCGCGATCATCCTCGGTGCGATCGCGGGCGCCATCTGCATCTACGCGGTCGGGCTCAAGGAGCGCTTCGGCTACGACGACTCGCTCGACGTGGTCGGCGTCCACCTGGTCGGCGGCGTCGTCGGCACGATCCTGATCGGCTTCCTGGCCAGCGAGAGCATGCCGAACGCTGTCAACGGCCTGTTCTACGGCGGCGGTTTCGACCAGCTGTGGCGGCAGGCAGTCGCGGCAGGTGCCGTGATGGTCTACTCGTTCGTCGTCGCGGGCATCATCGCGTTCGCGATCAAGAAGACGATGGGCATTCGCATCTCCCCAGACGAGGAAGAGGCGGGCATCGACACGGCCTTCCACCGCGAAGCGTCGTACGAACTGCAGCCAGCCTGACCCAGACTCCGGCCGGCGCGGCACCACTCGCCCGCGCCGGCCGGTTTGGTCGGCATCGTGTTTCATATCGCGATACACTGATTCCTCACAAGAGACAAGGCTCCGAAGATGTCCACCGACCTCGCGACTCTGGCCCAAGAGTCAGGAACGAAGTTCATCCTCGCGTTGTTCGTCGACCTGCGCGGAAAGCCGTGCGCGAAGCTCGTCCCGGTCGAGGCCGTCGACCTGCTGGCCACCGAGGGCGTCGGCTTCGCCGGTTACGCCGTCGGCGCGATCGGCCAGCAGCCCAAAGACCCTGACCTGATGGCCATTCCGGACATTGCGTCGTTCACGCCGATCCCGTTCATCAAGGACGGCCTCGCCATCGTGCACTGCGACCCGCACGTCAACGGCGAGCCGTGGCCCTACGCTCCGCGGGTCATCCTCAAGTCGCTCATCCAGCGCGCGGCCGACGCCGGTTTCGAGCCGTGGGTCGGCGCCGAGGTGGAGTACTTCCTGCTGCACCGCAATGCCGACGGCGGCCTCTCGGTCGCCGACGCCGCCGACACCGCCGCGCAGCCCTGCTACGACGCCCGCGGCGTCACCCGGATGTATGACCACCTCACCGCGATCTCCGCGGCGATGAACCAGCTCGGTTGGTCCAACTACGCCAACGACCACGAGGACGGCAACGGCCAGTTCGAGCAGAACTTCGAATACGCCGACGCCCTCACCACCGCCGATCGCGTTGTGACACTGCGCTATCTGCTGTCGGTGATCGCCGCCGAACGCGGCATGGTCGCGACGTTCATGCCGAAACCGTTCGCCGACAAGACCGGCAGCGGACTCCACCTGCACATGTCACTTACCAGCGGCGGCACTCCCGTGTTCCCCGCCGACGACGACAAACGTGGGCTCGGACTGTCCGACACCGCGTACGCATTCGTCGGCGGCATCCTCGAACACGCCTGTGCGCTGCAGGCGGTGGTCGGCCCCAACGGTCAACTCCTACAAGCGAACCGGTGCGACGACCACCTCGTCCGGTGCGTCCTGGGCACCGAAGACGCCGACCTACGGTGGCAACGACCGGACCCACTACATCCGGGTGCCCGACGGCACACGCGTCGAGCTTCGCGGCGGTGACGGCTCGGCGAACCCGTATCTGGCCATCGCCGCGGCGCTGGGCGCAGGCATCGACGGGATCAAGCGCAGCGCAGACCCCGGTGGCGTCGGTGAGAGCACGGCCGGGCGGCCGCTGCCGCCGACCCTGTTGCACGCGGTCGACGAGTTCGAGGCCGACCCGGTGATCACCGGCGTCCTCGACGCTGCGGGCGACGGTGTCGCGTCCTACTTCGCCGGTGTCAAGCGCGACGAGTTCTTCGACTACCACAGCGCCGTCGCGCCATGGGAGATCGATACCTACCTGACCGCCTTCTGACCGCCGGAACACCAAAGGAGCCACGACATGTGCGGGATCGTCGGGTCTGCACCTGCGCAACCCGGAGCTCTATCCCAGGCTGGGGGAGCTGCTGACCGGGATGCTCTGCGAGATGGGCAACCGCGGCAGCGACTCGACCGGTGTCGCCGTCTACGGCGATCCGCTCTTGTCACCTCCCGGACGTGGGGTCGTCTCGGTGGTCGACGTGTCCGACGACGCCGACGCTGTCGCCTCCACCATCGCTGGACAGCTCGGCGACGACGTCGAGGTCCTGACGGTCGACGCCACCTACCTGGTGTCGGCCGACGTGACGTCCGCGGTGCTGCTCGATGCGGTCAAGGCGGCGTACCCGCGGGCATTGATCGCCGGCTTCGGCGCAGACCTGGCCGTGCTCAAGGGCGTCGGGCATCCGGCGTTGTTGACCGCCGCATGGGGGCTGGCCAAGGCGCAGGGCTGGCAGGGTGTCGGCCACACCAGGATGGCGACCGAGTCCGCGGTCACGCCCGCGGGCTGCCACCCCTACGCGGTCGGACCCGAACAGTGCATGGTACACAACGGCTCGTTCGCCAACCACGCCACCATCCGGCGCGAACTGCGTTCAGCTGGAGTCGAATTCGACAGCGAGAACGACACCGAAGTGGGAGCGCGGTTCATCGCCAAGCAGCTGGCCGACGGCCGCGATGTGGAGTCGGCGTTGAAGGAGCTCTGCGCGACGTTCGACGGCTTCTACACGCTGCTGGTGTGCAACCGACGACTCGTTCGCGGTGGTCCGCGACGCGATCGCGTGCAAGCCCGCCGTCATCGCCGAGACCGCCGACTGGGTCGCGATGGGCAGCGAATACCGCGCTCTGGCAGGACTTCCCGGTGTCGAGAATGCGGCCATCTGGGAGCCGGAGCCGGAGGTGATCTACGCATGGACGACGATGACCGCATTCGATCTGCGAACGACGGCCCTGCGCGAGGTCAACGCTGCGCTGCACGCCGCCGACCTGTCCGGCGAGTTCGTCATCACCCATCCCGACGGCGCCCACAACGTCGCCGTCGGTCTCGAATGCGCCCGTCAAGGTCACCGTCGAAGGCCACGTCGGCTACTACGCCGCGGGCATGAACCAGCAGGCCGAGATCACGGTCGACGGCAACGCGGGCACCGGCGTCGCCGAGAACATGATGAGCGGCTCGGTCTGGGTCAAGGGCGACGCCTCGCAGTCGGCAGGCGCCACGCGCACACGGCGGACTGTTGGTCGTCGAGGGCAATGCGGCTGCGCGGTGCGGTATCTCGATGAAGGGCGTCGACATCGTGATCGGCGGCAACGTCGGGCCACATGAGCGCGTTCATGGCGCAGGCCGGCCGGCTGGTGATCCGCGGCGACGCCGGTGAGGCGCTTGGTGACTCGATCTACGAGGCCCGCATCTACGTCCGCGGCGAGGTCGCGTCGCTCGGCGCCGACTGTGTCGCCAAGGAGATGCGCGCCGAGCACCACCAGGAACTCGAACACCTGCTCGAAGGCGGCCGGTTTCGAAGATGACGACACCAGCGCCTACACCCGCTACGGCTCGGCGCGGCTCGCTCTACCACTTCCACGTCGACAACGCCGCGAGCTTACTGATGAGCTACACCACCGACGACCGGGCCCGCCTCGGGCCTGCGCGAGTCCGCGACCTTCGACCGGCCGACCATCGCCGCCATCCACCGCGCCGCCGAAACCGGCATCTACGACATCCGCGGCTGGGGCGCCAAGCGGCCGCTTCCCCACTTCGACGACCTGCTGTTCCTCGGCGCGTCGATGTCGCGCTACCCGCTGGAGGGCTACCGCGAGCGCTGCGACACCGACGTCGTCCTCGGCGACCGACACGCCAAACATCCTCTGCACCTGGACATCCCGGTCACCATCGCCGGCATGTCGTTCGGCGCGCTGTCTGGCCCCGCCAAGGAGGCGCTCGGCCGCGGTGCCAGCGAGGTCGGCACGTCGACCACCACCGGCGACGGCGGCATGACACCGGAGGAGCGCGGGCAGAGCAAGTACCTTGTCTACCAATACCTTCCGTCGCGCTACGGGATGAACCCCGACGACCTGCGCAAGGCCGACGCGATCGAGGTCGTGCTCGGCCAGGGCGCCAAGCCCGGCGGCGGCGGCATGCTGCTCGGGCAGAAGATCTCCGCCGCGCGTCGCAGGGATGCGCACCCTGCCCGAGGGCATCGACCAGCGCTCGGCCTGCCGGCACCCGGACTGGACCGGACCCGACGACCTCACCATCAAGATCAACGAGCTGCGCGAGATCACCGACTGGGAGAAGCCGATCTACGTCAAGGTCGGCGCGACCCGCACCTACTACGACGTGAAGCTGGCGGTGGCACGCCGGCGCCGACGTCGTCGTCGTCGACGGCATGCAGGGCGGCACCGCAGCCACCCAGGAGGTCTTCATCGAGCACGTCGGCATCCCGACGCTGGCCGCGGTCCCAGAGGCGGTGCAGGCACTGCAGGAACTCGGCGTGCACCGCAAGGTGCAGCTGATCGTGTCCGGTGGCATCCGCACCGGTGCCGACGTCGCCAAGGCGATGGCGCTGGGCGCCGACGCAGTCGCGATCGGCACCGCCGCGCTGATCGCGTTGGGCGACAACCATCCCCGCTACGAGGCCGAGTACGAGAAGCTCGGGCAGCGCCGCCGGTTTCTTCGACGACTTCCAGGACGGCCGCGACCCGGCTGGGATCAGCACGCAGGACCCCGAGTTGGCGGCCCGCTTCGACCCCGTCGAGGGCGGCCGGCGGCTGGCCAACTACCTGCGGGTGCTGACGATGGAGGCGCAGACCATCGCGCGGGCCTGCGGCAAGGCGCACGTGCTGCACCTCGAGCCGGAGGACCTCGTCGCCGTCACCATCGAGGCGGCGGCGATGGCCCGAGTCCCGCTGGCGGGCACCGACTGGATTCCTGGGCCGATGAGTGAGACGGCCGATGTCGTCATCGTCGGCGGCGGCATCGAGGGCACCGCGGCGGCCTGGGCGCTGAGTCAACGCGGCGTCACCGATGTCGTTGTCGCCGAACGCAATACCGTCGGCATCCGGCATGACCGGCAAGTCCAGCGGCATCGTGCGCTGCCACTACGGCGTCAGCTCGCTGGCCGCGATGGCCACCGTCGGCCTTGAGGTGTTCGAGAAGGCCGACGAGATCTTCGGCGACGACATCGGGTTCCGCCAGACGGGTACGTCGTCGGCGTCGGCGAGCCGAACGTCGACGTCGATGCGCAAAAGCCTGGCCGCACAGCGCGCGGTCGGCGTGCAGACCGAGGAGATCGACGCCGCCGACGTCGCCCGGCTGTGGCCGTTCGCCGACCTGTCACCGTTCGCCGCGTTCGGCTGGGAAGCCCGCGGCGGCTACGGCGACGCCTACCAGACCGCGCAGGCCTTCGCCGTCTCGGCGCGCGCGGCCGGTGTCCGAATCCGACAGGGCGCCAACGTGACCGGGCTGCTGGTCGACGGTGACGCCGTCACCGGCGTGCGGCTGGCCGACGGCACGGCAGGATCGCGCGGGCACCGTCGTCGTCGCCACCGGCGTCTGGACGCAGCCGTTCCTCGCGCCCTACGGAGTCGACGTACCGATCCGGGTGGTGCGCGAGCAGATCGTGACGATCGCCCCCGGCGTCGAGATCGGGCACGTGCCGGTGTTCTCCGATCTGGTGTCGCTGCAGTACGTCCGCCCGGAAGTCGGCGGCGACATCCTGTTCGGCAACAGCGATCTTTCCGACGTCGAGGAGCGCCGACCCCGACGACTACCTCAACCGCGCGACCGAGGCGTTCGTCGACCTCACCGTCGACAAGGTGGGCACCAGGTTTCCCGGCTTCACCGGCGCGGCGATCACGCGCCAGCTACGCCGGGTGCTACGACGTCACGCCGGACTGGAATCCGGTGATCGGCCGACCGCCGCTCGACGGCCTGTTCGTCGCGGCCGGTTTCAGCGGTCACGGCTTCAAGATCGCGCCCGCGGTCGGCCGGCTGGTCGCCGATCTCGTCGTCGACGGCCGCAGCGGCGATCCGCGCATCCCGGAGACCGACTTCCGGCTGTCCCGGTTCGCCGAGGACGATCTGCTGAAGACGCCCGTATCCGTACGTCGGCGCCGGGCAGATGCGCTAGACAGGACGGGCATGTCTGACGATCCCGCTCCTGCGCAACAAATCCGGCACCGCCCGTGACCGCGATCCGAGCGAGCCAGTCGAGGACCTCGAGTTCGAGGCCGCGATCGGGCGCAATGTCCGCCAACTGCGTCAGCAGCATGGCCTCACCGTCGCCGAAATGGCTACGCGGGTGGGGATTTCGAAGGCGATGATGAGCAAGATCGAAAACGCCCAGACGTCGTGCAGCCTGTCGCACGCTGGCGCTTGCTCGCCAAGGGCTTCGACGTGCCGGTCACCAGCTTGTTCCGCGGCGCAGACGTCGAGCGGCCCGCGGCGTTCGTGAAGGCGGGCACCGGTGCGCGCATCGTGCGCAACGGCACCAAGGAGGGCCACGAGTACCAGCTGCTCGGCTCGCTGCGCGGCGAACACAAACGGCTGGAGTGCCTGCATGTCACGCTGTCGGCGAAGAGCAAGACCTATCCGCTGTTCCAGCACCCCGGCACCGAGTTCATCTTCATGCTCGAGGGCGTCATGGACTACAGCCACAGCCGCTCGGTGTACCGGCTGGAACCCGGCGACTCGCTGCAGATCGACGGCGAGGGCGCGCACGGTCCCGTCGACCTCATCGAGGTGCCGATCCGCTTCCTGTCGGTCATCGCCTTCCCCGATTCGCAGGTCTAGGCCTTCCCCGATTCGCAGGTCTAGCGACGCCGACACTGCGCACAGATCGCCGTCCGCGCCGCAATTGCGATCTCCCCGCAGTCTCGGGGTTGGGGACCTGGGGTTTTGGCCTGGCAGCCGGGCTTGCTACAGTGGTCGACGTGCAGCGGGTGCTCCTTCTCAGCAGCCGCGACGGGGTCTGACCAGACCGGCTTCCCGTCGCGGGTGTTCGCGATGCGCCGGTCGAGTCCCTTTTCAACTCCCGGAGCGATCACCGTGAATAACCCGAATTCTTCTCAACCTTCAGTCGACGCATTCACGTCGGCACGCACCATCTCCACGCCCGCTGGCGCCCCGAACGACGGGCAACCCGCATGGAACACCCAGCGGCGCACGTCCATGCCGACCAGCCGGTACCGCAGCTTCGCCGAAGAGGTCGAACCTGTTTCCGTATCGGACCGCACCTGGCCAGACAAGGTCATCGACAAGGCACCGCTGTGGTGCGCCGTCGACCTGCGCGACGGCAACCAGGCGCTGATCGACCCGATGAGCCCGGCCCGCAAGACGCCGCATGTTCGACCTGCTCGTTCGGATGGGCTACAAGGAGATCGAGGTCGGCTTCCCGTCGGCCAGCCAGACCGACTACGACTTCGTCCGCGAAATCATCACCGAGGGCGCGATTCCCGACGACGTCACCATCCAGGTGCTGACGCAGTGTCGGCCCGAGTTGATCGAGCGGACATTCGAGGCGTGTGAAGGCGCACCGCGTGCGATCGTGCACTTCTACAACTCGACGTCAATCCTGCAGCGCCGCGTGGTGTTCCGCGCCGACCGGGATGCGGTCAAGACCATCGCCACCGACGGCGCGCGCAAATGCGTCGAGGAGGCCGCCAAGCATCCCGGCACACTGTGGCGGTTCGAGTACTCCCCGGAGTCCTACACCGGCACCGAGCTGGAATACGCCGTCGAGGTGTGCAACGCCGTCGCCGACGTCATCAAGCCGAGGCCGGACTGGCCGCTGATCGTCAACCTGCCCGCCACCGTCGAGATGGCAACGCCCAACGTCTACGCCGACTCGATCGAGTGGATGAGCCGGCATCTGAGCCCGCGGGACAGCATCATCTTGAGCCTGCATCCGCACAACGACCGCGGGACCGCCGTCGCCGCAGCGGAATTGGGCTATCAAGCCGGCGCCGACCGAATCGAGGGCTGCCTGTTCGGCAACGGTGAGCGCACAGGAAACGTCTGCCTGGTGACGCTGGGCCTCAACCTGTTCAGCCGCGGCGTCGACCCGCAGATCGACTTCTCCAACATCGACGAGATCCGGCGCACGGTGGAGTACTGCAACCAGCTGCCGGTGCACGAACGCCATCCGTACGGCGGTGATCTGGTCTACACCGCGTTCTCGGGCAGCCACCAGGACGCCATCAACAAGGGCCTCGACGCGATGAAGGTGTCAGCCGACGAGGCCGACGCCGACGTCGACGACATCCTGTGGCAGGTGCCGTATCTGCCGATCGACCCCAAGGACGTCGGCCGCACGTATGAGGCAGTCATCCGGGTGAACTCGCAGTCCGGCAAGGGCGGCGTGGCCTACATCATGAAGGCCGACCACGGCCTGGCGTTGCCGCGCCGGCTGCAGATCGAGTTCTCCCAGGCGATCCAGAAGATCACCGACGGCGAGGGCGGCGAGGTGTCGTCCAAGGAGATGTGGGACGTCTTCGCCGAGGAGTACCTCGCCCCGCTGCGGCCGCTGGAACGCATCCGGCAGCAGGTCGACGCATCCGAGGTCGACGGCGGCACCGACTCCATCAAGGCCGTCGTCAAGATCGACGGCGTGGAGCGCGAGATCCACGGTTCGGGCAACGGCCCGCTCGCCGCGTTCGTCGACGCGCTGTCCGGCGTCGGGATCCACGTCCACGTGCTCGACTACTCCGAGCACGCGATGTCGTCGGGCGAGCAGGCGCAGGCCGCCGCCTACGTCGAGGCGTCGGTGAACGGGCAGACCATCTGGGGTGTCGGCATCGCGACGTCGATCACGACGGCCTCGCTGCGGGCGGTGGTGTCGGCCGTCAACCGCGCTGCGGCACGTGATTGACTGACGCGCGCGCAAATACTGCGTGTTCAACCATCAGTTAAAAAGGAGCTGATCGTGGACTGGGGTTCGACCTGGGATTTTCTCTGGCATTTTCTGATCATTTTCGCCTGGATCGCGTACCTGTTGGTGCTCTTCCAGATCCTCACCGACCTGCTCTGGCGCGACCACAAGACCTCGGGCGTAGTCAAGGCGATCTGGGTGATCTTCCTGCTCGTGATCCCCTGGTTCACGGCGGTGCTCTATCTCATCTTCCACGGCAGGGGGATGACCGAACGGGCACGGGAGGCGGCAGCAGCTGCCCAGAAGCAGACTGATGACTACATCAAGCAGGCAGCGGGGCGTTCGCCCGCGCAGGAGATCGCGGACGCCAAGTCGCTCCTGGAGGCGGGCACGATCTCGCAGGCCGAGTTCGACGGGCTGAAGGCCAAGGCCCTGAGCTAATCGAGGAAGGCGCTGAGCAGTCGGTCCACAAGACCGGCGGCATCCTGCGTGCCCGGCTCGGGCGCGAGGGTGAGGTTGCTGAACACAAAGCCGTTGAGCACCCTGCTGAGCTCGTCCATCCGCTCCGGCGTCGGGGTGAAGCCTGCGGCCTCGAAGATGAGTGTCGCCGACTTCACCGCGGCCGCCTGGAGTTCTTCCATCAGCGGCCGCAGCTCTTCGCGCCGCGTGCTCTCCATGAACAGCTCGAACCGCGCCAGCGTCCAGCGACGGAATCCCCGCGAGCGAGGTGCCCCCAGTTCGTCGGGTTCGAGCATCCGAATCATCAACGCTTTGACCGCATCTCGAGACATCGGGCCGACGGCTGACTGCAGCGCCTCGACGCGTTGCCAATGCAGATCGACCGTGCGGGCTGCGGTCGCTTCGAGCAGCGCCTGGCGGGTACGGAAGTAGTTCGACGTGGTACCCGCGGGCACACCGGCACGGCTGTCGACCTGCCGATGTGTCAGACCCCCGACGCCGTCGTCACACAGGATGTCGATTGCGGCGTCGAGGATCTGGGTCCGTCGTTCGGGGTTGGCGGGCATCAATTCCTATAGTGCAGCTTGGCGAACAGCGTCAGGAACGCCGGGTAGACCACGATGAGCAGCAGATAGCTGAACCAGTAGCCGGCCATGTGCACGTAGAAGCTGACGTCGCGAAGGACGAACGCGACGTAGATGTGCAAGGGCACGCTCAGCGTGATGTAGCCGAGCGCCGCGGTGAGCGCGATCCTGTGCACCCGGTTGGCGAACACCATCCGGCGGTAGCTCAGGATGCCGGTGATCGCCGCATACGTCATCGGGACCATCAGGAGCAGGTCCGACTCGGGCGTTACCACGTACCGCAGCGCCATGTCGTCGCCGAAGACCACCCGGTAGAGGTGCATTCCGAAGCCGATCAGGATCGTCAGCATCGCCACTTCCCTGAAGAAGTAGCCGTTCCTGCGGTAGCCGTCCCATCGAGACCCACGTTGTACTACGTCTGTAGTGCTTGTCATGATCGAACGGTACCACTACATATGTAGTGTTTGTCAACAGGCAGTTACGGACGCGGTGGCAGGTTCGCCAGCCAGGTGTCCGGCAGCAACTCGATCAGCTGGCCGTCGGGGTCACGGATCATCGCGAACTGCGCGGTCGTCGCCTTCTCGACGACGGAGCCGCCGAAGCTCTCGACCTGCGCCAGCACGCCTGCCAGATCGGAGACAGACAGCGACATGTGCGTGAGCCCAACCTCGTCCATCACCCGCCGCGGTCCGGCCTTGACGTCGCGCTTCGAGTAGTCGAGCAGTTCGAGCACGAGGCCGTCGCGGACCAGATACGTCGCGCGGACCCCGATCGGCCCGCCCAGCTGCAGAAGTGCGGCGGTGCCTTCGTCGGGCAGCTCGAGGTCCCACCAGAACGTGAACCCGAGCAGACCCTCGTAGAACCGGCGCGAGCGCTCGCGGTCGGCTACGCACAGCCCGATGTGGTTGAAGACCGTTCGGTGATTGGGCACAGCTCCGCCTCTCTAAAGATGCAAAGATAGCGCAATGGGCAGACCAGACGTCCGCACCGACGCGATCGTCGACTTCGATCATCATTCCGACGACTACCACCGCAACGAGTCCGACATCAACGCCGACCTACGTCGCCGATGCCCCGTCGCCTGGAACGAGAACTACGGCGGGTTCTGGTTCGTCACGGGCTATGACGCCGTTGCGCAAGTCGCGCGCGACGGCGACACCTACGCGCACAAGTACGAGCCCGACGCCGCCGACGGCGTGAGCTACCAGGGGGAGATGGGTGTGCCGCGCCCCCAGGGGCAGCCGCCGCTCGGCATCGGCGAGGTCGACGGCCCGTATCACCTGGCCTTGCGACGTGCGCTCACGCCGTTCTTCTCCACCGGCGCCGTCGAGAAGATGCGACCGTTCATGGAGCAGTCGGTGCACTGGTTCATCGACCAGCGGATCGCCGACGGGCGAATGGATCTCGTGCTCGACTACGCCAGCCCGGTGCCTGCGATCCTCACCATGCGGTTGATGGGCCTGCCCTACGACGACTGGCAGCGCTACGCCAACCTCTTCCACTCCGTGATGGCCGCTTCCGGCGGCGACGAGTACAACAAGGCGATCGCCGAGGTCCCGTCGATGCTCGACGGCCTTCTGAAGTTCGTCGCCGCCAGGCGGGCCGAACCCGGCGATGACCTGACGAGCTTTCTGGTGCGGTTCGACATCGACGGGAAGCGCCTCGACGACAGCCAGCTGCTCGACATCCTCTGGAACCTCATCGGCGGCGGCGTCGACACCACGACGTCGCTGACCGCGCTGAGCCTGCTGCACCTCGGCACTCATCCGGATCTGCGCAGGCAGCTCATCGACCGCCCCGACCTGTATCGCACTGCGGCAGAAGAGTTCCTGCGATACCTCAGCGTCAACAAGCAGCTGAGCCGGACCGTCAGCCGTGACACGGTCCTCGCCGGTCAACGACTCCGGCGCAACGACCGGGTCCTCATCAGTTGGATCGCGGCCAACCACGACGAGCAGGAGTTCGAGCGCCCCGACGAGGTGGAGTTGGACCGCTCACCCAATCGTCACGTCGCGTTCGGCCTCGGACCGCACCACTGCATCGGGGCGCCGCTGGCCCGCGTGATGTTCGAGGTGATGGTCAAGGCGGTGCTGGATCGCATGCCCGACTACGCGATCGACCTCGACGGCGTCTGCAAGTACACGGGCAATCCCACGATGACCGGCGTGGCGAAGCTGCCCGTGACGTTCACACCGGGGCGCTCGCTTGGCACATCCCGCCCCGAGTGACGTCGACTAGAAAAGCGTGAACTGACCGCCGTTGAGGGTGTGGTCGCTGAACTCTTCGATGTCGGTGCCGCCGATCACGCCGTCCAGACAGCTCATGAACTCGGCGTCGGAGACGAGCGGAACACCGAGCTCGCGGGCCTGGTACCCCTTGCCCTGGCCGGGCTCCGGCTCGTTACAGATCACCAGCGAGGTCTCCGGGTCGACGGAGTCGGCGTAGGCCAGCCCGGCGTGCAGGATGCGCTCGACGAGTTCCTCGTGGGTGCGCAACACCTCGGCGGACAACGCGACCCGCATGCCCTGCACGAGGGGGCGGCCGCGGACGAACCGGCCAGGGTTGAGGTACGGGCACGGCAGCCGCGACGCGATCACCTTGAGTGGACGCAGTTGCTCGTGGGTGACCAGGCCGCTGGGCCAGGACCGCCGCTCCACGGGCCGCAGCGGCAGCCAGACCTTGCGCTCGCGCGCCCGGACCAGCGCCGGCTTGAGGATCTGGGCCAGCACAAGGGCGTCGTCGAGCGCGTCGTGCGGCTTCATCTGGCTGACGCCCCAGTGCGCGGCCAGCGACTCCAGCCGCATGTTGTCGACATCGAGGTCGAGCCGTCGGGACAGCTCGACCGTGCACATGACGGTGTCGATGGGGAGCTCGACCGCGGCCAGCTCGGCCTCGGCGGCCAGGAAGGCGTAGTCGAAACCCACGTTGTGGGCGACGAGGGTGCGGCCGCGCAGCACGTCGATCAGCTCAGGGACGACGTCGGCGAAGGACGGCTGACCCGCGAGCATCTCGGCCGTCAGGCCGTGCACATGCGTCGGACCGGGGTCGACGCCGGGGTCCAGGAGGCTGGAGAAACTGCGTTCGACGTTGCCGTCGTCACCGACCGCGAGAGCGGCGACGCTGACGATGCGGGCCTGGCCCGGTCGGAAGCCCGTCGTCTCCACATCGACGACCGCCCAGCCCGCGCCGGGTTCGGCTGCCGGCCGGCCCCAAGAGCCGCTCGGCCGGCGACTTTCGTCACCCGTGTGGCTCACAACGTCAGGATGGCACGGCGATCCGACAAGGCTCGGCCGGTGATCCCGCGTGTCGGGCACCTAAAATGCCGGGAATGGTCACCGCTCGTGGACGCATCGCGCTGGCGGCCGGAGCCGCCGCACGCTGGTCGTCGCGGGTGACCGGCCGCGGCGCAGGCGCGATGATCGGCGGCCTCGTGGCGATGACCCTGGACAAATCCATCCTTCGCCAGCTCGGCCAGAGCAGGCGCACGGCCATCGTGACGGGCACCAACGGAAAGTCCACCACCACCCGGATGACGGCCGCGGCGCTGGGCACGCTCGGGCCCGTCGCCACCAACGCCGAGGGCGCCAACATGGACGCAGGCCTGGTTGCCGCGCTGGCAGGCGCGCGTGACGCCGAGCTTGCCGCGCTGGAAGTCGACGAGATGCACGTGCCGCACGTCGCCGACGCCGTCGACCCGAGCGTCGTCGTCCTGCTCAACCTGTCCCGCGACCAGCTCGACCGGGTCGGCGAGATCAACCACATCGAGCGCACGCTTCGGGCCGGGCTCGCGCGTCACCCCGACACCGTCATCGTCGCCAACTGCGATGACGTGCTGATGACCTCGGCGGCCTACGACAGCCCGAACGTGGTGTGGGTCGCCGCTGGCGGCGGCTGGGCGAACGACTCGGTGAGCTGTCCCCGCAGCGGCGAGATCATCGTCCGCGACGGCGCCCACTGGTATTCGACGGGAACGGACTTCAAGCGGCCGACCCCGCAGTGGTGGTACGACGACACCAGCATCTACGGGCCCGACGGGCTATCGGTGCCGATGAAGCTGGCCTTGCCGGGAACGGTCAACCGCGGCAACGCAACTCAGGCGGTGGCCGCCGCGGTCGCGATGGGGGCCGATCCCGTCGCCGCGGTGAAGGCGGCATCAGGTGTCGACGAAGTCGCCGGCCGCTACCGCACCGTGCGCCTCGGCGCGCACACCGTGCGGATGCTGCTGGCGAAGAACCCCGCTGGATGGCAGGAAGCGCTGTCGATGGTCGACACCGACGCGGGCTCGGTGGTGATCTCGGTCAACGGCCAGGTGCCCGACGGCGAGGACCTGTCCTGGCTGTGGGACGTCAACTTCGAGCACTTCGTCGACCACCCCGTGGTCGCCGCCGGCGAGCGTGGCACCGACCTGGCGGTGCGACTCGGCTACGCGGGCGTCGAGCACACGTTGGTGCACAACGCCGTTGAGGCCATCGGGTCGTGTCCGCCGGGTCACGTCGAGGTGGTCGCGAACTACACCGCGTTCCTGGCCCTGAATCGAGCGTTGTCCCGTGGTCCCACGGGGCTGGGCCCACGCGTCAGCCGGGGAGAGCGAAGCGACCGGGGGGAAGATGGCTGAATCGACGGTGCGGATCGGGCTGGTGCTGCCCGACGTGATGGGCACATACGGCGACGGCGGCAACTCGGTGGTGCTGCGGCAGCGGTTGCGGCTGCGGGGTTTTGACGCCGAGATCGTCAACATCACGCTGGACGACGCGGTGCCGTCGACCCTTGACCTGTACACGCTCGGTGGCGCAGAGGACTACGCGCAGCGGCTCGCGACCCGACACCTGATCCGGTATCCCGGTCTGCAGGAGGCGGCTGCGAAGGGTGCGCCGGTGTTGGCGATCTGCGCGGCGATCCAGGTGCTCGGGCACTGGTACGAGACGTCGGCCGGTGAACGGGTCGACGGCGTCGGGCTGCTGGATTTGACGACGTCGCCGCAGCCGAGGCGGACGATCGGCGAGGTGGTCAGTCAGCCGTTGCTGCCGGGGCTGACCGAACGGCTGACCGGTTTCGAAAACCACCGCGGCGGAACGGTGTTGGGCGCGGGCGCGCAGCCGTTGGCCCAGGTGATTTCGGGGGCGGGCAACCGCGAGGGCGACGGCGTCGACGGTGCGGTGCAGGGCAGCGTCGTCGCCACGTATCTGCACGGCCCGTGTCTGGCCCGCAATCCCCAACTCGCGGACCACCTGCTGTCCCGCGTCGTCGGCGACCTGCCGTCGCTGGATCTGCCCGAGGTCGACCTGCTACGCCGCGAACGGCTCGCAGCACCCCGCCGCGTGTAGTGCGTCACGCAGCGAATGTGCGGGTGAACCGCTGTAGTTCGTCGATTTCGACATCGCAGCCGCGGGCGATCAACGCCGCTTCGACTCTCGCAATGACATCCTTCGGCTTGTCCTCGGCGATGACCCGGATCACGATCCATCCCAGCGCTTCGAGCATTCGTAGCCTGGCGATGTCCTTGACGTACTGCCGTCGGCTCTTCCTGTGGTGATCGCCGTCGTATTCTGCGGCGACCTTGAAGTCGCGCCAACCCATGTCGAGGAACGCCACCGGAGCGGTACTGCCATGAAGAACTGGAATCTGCGTTTCGGGCTGCGGGAAGCCGGCGTCCAGCAGCCACAACCGAAGACTGCTTTCGCGTGGAGATTCCGCCCCACCATCGATGAGTGGGACCAGTTCGAGCAGTCTGCGAAGGCCGGGTGCTCGTGGGTAGCGGTCACCGAGTGCCAGGACATCCGCGCGCGAGAATGTCTGATTCCACATCAGCGCATCGAGGCGGGCGACCGCCTCCGTTCGCTCGAGGTGGCGCCCGATGTCGAAAGCGGTGCGGACTCTAGACGTCACGGGCAGGCCCGACACCCGGGTGATCTCATCCTCGGCGATGCGGTCGCCCCGTGGAACGAGACCGGGCTGGGGCCGGATTCTCGCGCCAACCAGCTCAACGGGCACATCGGGATCCACCCAGGGAGCGCCATGCAGAGCCGATGCCGCGACGCCCGCCACCACGCCCTTACGACCCGACGCCAGCCAGGCGGCGATCGCTCGGTCCCGAAGAGACAAGTTCGCGTCTCTGCGCGTGTAGACACCGCGATATACCGGCGCGTACCAACGCCGGAGCTCGTGACGAGTCACGCGGCCGGCGGCCAATTCTTCACTGCCGATCAACACTTCAGACATACGGGCATCGTGCACGGGTGCACTGACAAGTCACATCGATCGACGTTCTGCAGGGAAAGTACGAGAAGATCTGTGCGAAACGTTGATCGATGTGACTCAGGTCAGGGCGCGGCGGCCCGACAGCGCGCGGCCGAGCGTCAGCTCGTCGGCGAACTCGAGGTCGCCACCCATCGGCAGACCCGACGCGATGCGCGTGACGGTCAGGCCGGGGATGTCACGCAGCATCCGGACGAGATACGTCGCCGTCGCCTCGCCTTCGGTGTTGGGATCGGTCGCGATGATCACCTCGGCGACGTCCACGCCGTCGACGCGTTCGCCGATCCTGTTGAGCAGCTCGCGAATACGCAACTGCTCGGGGCCGACGCCCGACAGCGGATCCAGCGCGCCGCCCAATACGTGGTAGCGACCGCGGAATTCGCGGGTCCGCTCGACGGCCTGGACGTCCTTCGGTTCCTCGACGACACACACCACCGACGCGTCGCGGCGCGAGTCAGAACAGATCCGGCAGCGGTCGTCGTCGGAGACGTTCCCGCACACCGCACAGAACTTGACGCCGTCGCGCACCTTGCCCAGCACGGCGGTCAGCCGGTCGATGTCCGGCGGCTCGACGGACAACAGGTGAAAGGCGATGCGCTGCGCGCTCTTCGGGCCGATGCCCGGCAGCTTGCCGAGCTCGTCGATGAGATCCTGGACGGGGCCCTCGAACAAGTCAGAGCCCCGGTAGGCCCAGGTCGCCCATGCCGCCGGCCAGCGGCCCCAGCCGCTCCTGGGCGAGCAGCGTGACCTGACGCGCCGCGTCGGCGTGCGCGCCGACGATCAGATCCTGCAGCGTTTCGACGTCGTCGGGGTCGACGACCTTCGGGTCGATCGACACGCCGACCACCTCGCCGCTGCCCTTCATGGTGACCTGGACGAGGCCGCCGCCCGCCTGCCCGTGCACCTCGGTGTTGGCGAGCTGTTCCTGGGCCTCCATCAGCTTCTGCTGCACCTGTTGCGCCTGCGCGAGGAGCGCCGACATGTCGGGCTGGCCTCCGGGTTGCATGACAGTCCCCTTGCGTATTGGTCTCGACTTGGTTGCGCTCGCTGGCACGCGGCGTTTTGGCCTTTCAAGCGTAGACGCCCGGGCGCTACCTTGACGCCGTGCACGTGTCAGCGACCCTGCGTGTCGGCGCGACCGCGGCTGCTTGCCTAATCGTCGCCGCGTCGACGCTTGCCAGCCCCGCATCCGCCGCGCCCGCCAACATCGCGGGCATGATCGTCTTCCTCGACCCCGGCCACAACGGCTCGAACGACAGCTCGATCAGCCGCCAGGTGCCCACCGGCCGCGGTGGCACCAAGAACTGCCAGGAAAGCGGCACCTCGACCGACGACGGCTATCCCGAACACTCCTTCACCTGGGAAACCACGCTGCGGATCCGCCAGGAGCTGAACGCGCTGGGCGTGCGGACCGCCATGTCGCGTGGCAACGACACCGGGCTGGGGCCCTGCGTCGACGAGCGCGCGGCGATGGCCAACGCGCTGAAACCCAACGCCGTCGTCAGCATCCACGCCGACGGCGGGCCGCCGACCGGCCGCGGATTCCACGTGCTGTATTCGTCGCCGCCGCTCAACCAGGTGCAGGCAGGCCCTTCGGTGCAGTTCGCCCAGACCATGCGCGACCAACTGCAGGCATCGGGCCTGGTGCCGTCGACCTATGTGGGCACCGGCGGCCTCAACCCGCGCTCGGACATCGCGGGCCTGAACCTGGCGCAGTATCCGTCGATCCTCATCGAGCTGGGCAACATGAAGAACCCGGCCGACGCGGGCCTGATCACCAGCCCGGAGGGCAGACAGAAGTACGCCGACGCCGTCGTGCGCGGTATCGCGGGCTTCCTCGGCGTGCAGGCCCGCTGACTAGCTGCTTTCCACCGTCTTCTTGAGGTTTTCCAGCACCTCGGCCTGAATCTTCTTCAGCCCCAAGGGCGCAAACGTCTTCTCGAAGAAACCGCCGATGCCGCCCGCGCCGTTCCACGACGTCTTGACGGTGACCGACGAGCCGGGTCCGGCCGGCGCGACGGTCCAGTTGGTCACCATCGAGCTGTTGGCGTCCTTCTCGATCACGGTGTGGCCTGCCAGGTCGACGTTGGCTTTGACGTCGCGCACCCGGGATTTGGTCGCCTGCAACTTCCAGCTCGCAACGGTGCCTGCGCCCTGTCCGCCCTCGAGCACCGCGTAATCCCGATAGTGCGCCGAGAGGATCTTCGGGCGGACCGTTGTGTAATCCGCCACAGCTGCCAACACTTTCTCCGGTGCGGCGTCGATCAAGACGCTGCTGGACGCGCTGACCTGTCCCATCTCCTATGGCTCCCCTCGTCGTGATGCGGTCGCATCGGCCGCAGCCGCGGACTAGCGTATATCTGTGTCTGTCCCGGCTCCCGACGCACGTGCTGCTCACGCCTCAGGCGTGCAGCGGCTCCTCGCCAGCTACCGAGCCATCCCGCCTGCGGCCACCGTCCGCCTGGCCAAACCGACCTCTAACCTGTTCCGCGCGCGGGCGAAGAGCGACGCCAAGGGCCTGGACGTCTCGGGGCTGACGGACGTGATCTCGGTGGACCCCGACGCGAGGACCGCCGACGTCGCAGGCATGTGCACCTACGAGGACCTGGTCGCCGCGACCTTGCCCTACGGGTTGTCGCCGCTCGTCGTCCCGCAGCTGAAGACCATCACCCTCGGCGGCGCGGTCACCGGGCTCGGCATCGAGTCGACGTCGTTCCGCAACGGGCTGCCGCACGAGTCGGTGCTGGAAATGGACATCCTCACCGGCACCGGCGAAGTGGTGACCGCATCGCCGGACCAGAATGCCGATCTGTACCGCGCGTTCCCGAATTCGTATGGGACATTGGGCTATTCGGTCCGGCTGAAGATCGAGCTGGAACCCGTGAAGCCGTTCGTCGCACTGAGGCACCTGCGATTCCACTCGCTGCAGGATCTCGTCGCGGCGATGGACCGCATCATCGATACCGGCGGCATCGACGGCACCCCGGTCGACTATCTCGACGGCGTGGTGTTCAGCGCGGACGAGAGCTATCTGTGTGTCGGTGTGCAGACCGCGACGCCAGGACCCGTCAGCGACTACACCGGTCAGCACATCTACTACCGGTCGATCCAGCATGACGGGCCCGAGAAGCATGACCGGCTCACCATTCACGACTACCTGTGGCGCTGGGACACCGACTGGTTCTGGTGCTCGCGCGCGTTCGGCGCACAGAACCCGAAGATCCGGCGCTTCTGGCCGCGGCGGTACCGGCGCAGCAGCTTCTACTGGAAGCTGATCGCCTACGACCAGCGCTACAACATCGCCGACCGGATCGAGAAGCGCAACGGCCGCCCACCGCTGGAACGCGTCGTCCAGGACGTCGAGGTGCCGATCGAGAAGTGCGTCGACTTCCTCGACTGGTTCCTGGCCAACGTGCCGATCGAGCCGATCTGGCTGTGCCCACTGCGGCTGCGTGACGACGGCAACTGGCCCCTCTACCCGATTCGGCCGCACCACACCTACGTCAACGTCGGCTTCTGGTCGTCGGTGCCGGTCGGGCCCGAAGACGGCTATACCAACAAGCTGATCGAACGCAGGGTCAGCGAACTGCACGGACACAAGTCGCTGTACTCCGATGCGTTTTATTCTCAGGATGAGTTCGACCAACTTTATGGCGGGGAAGCCTACAAAACCGTAAAGAAGACATACGATCCCGATTCACGTCTCCTCGACCTATACGCGAAGGCGGTGCACAGACGATGACGACATACAAAGAGCAACAGACACATACGCCGGCGCGAAGGCTGAAACTTGCCGAGATCCTGGAGATCTTCGCCGCGGGTCAACTGCCGCTGAAGTTCACCGCGTACGACGGGAGCACGGCCGGACCCGAGGACGCCACCGTGGGGTTGGACCTGCTGACCCCGCGCGGCACCACGTATCTCGCGACCGCGCCGGGCGAGCTCGGGTTGGCCCGGGCGTACGTCGCGGGCGACGTCGCGCCGCTCGGTGTGCATCCCGCCGATCCGTACGAGCTGCTGCGGGCGCTCGCCGACAAGATGGACTTCAAGCGGCCGCCCGCGCGGGTGCTGGCCAATATCGTTCGGTCAATCGGCTTCGAACACCTCAAGCCGATCGCGCCGCCGCCGCAGGAGGCGTTGCCCCGCTGGCGGCGCATCGCAGAAGGACTGCGGCACAGCAAGACCCGCGACGCGGAGGCGATCCATCACCATTACGACGTCTCCAACACGTTCTACGAGTGGGTGCTCGGCCCGTCGATGACCTACACGTGCGCGTGCTACCCGCACGCCGATGCAACGCTCGAGGAAGCGCAGGAGAACAAGTACCGGCTGGTGTTCGAGAAGCTGCGCCTCAAGCCGGGCGATCGACTGTTGGACGTCGGCTGCGGCTGGGGCGGCATGGTCCGTTACGCGGCCAGCCACGGCGTCAAGGCGATCGGGGTGACGCTGTCCAAGGAGCAGGCGGCATGGGCGCAGAAGGCGATCGCCGAGGACGGCCTGTCCGACCTCGGCGAGGTCCGGCACGGCGACTACCGCGACGTCGCCGAATCCGGGTTCGACGCGGTGTCATCCATCGGGCTGACCGAGCACATCGGCGTGCAGAACTATCCGTCGTACTTCGGCTTTCTCAAGTCGAAGATGCGGCCAGGCGCGCTGCTGCTCAACCACTGCATCACCCGGCCGGGCAACCGGCAGGGCCCCTCTGCGGGCGGCTTCATCGACCGTTACGTCTTCCCCGACGGTGAGCTGACCGGATCGGGCCGGATCATCACCGAGGCGCAGGACGTCGGCCTCGAGGTCATGCACGAGGAGAACCTGCGCCACCACTACGCGTTGACGCTGCGCGATTGGAGCCGCAACCTCGTCGAGCATTGGGACGAGGCCGTCGAGGAGGTCGGGCTGCCCACCGCGAAGGTGTGGGGACTTTACATTGCGGGCTCGCGGCTGGGTTTCGAGACCAATGTCGTTCAGCTGCACCAGGTTCTGGCGGTCAAGCTCGACGACGACGGCAACGACGGCGGGCTGCCGTTGCGGCCGTGGTGGACCGCCTGAGGGTTCTAGCCGCCGTCGATACGTCGTGCGCCGAGCTCGTTCTGCAGTAACTCGAGCGCGGCCTCTTCGGGATCGCGGCGCACGGTTTCGGAAGTGTCGCTGCCAGCCTCGGCCAGCATGCTGTCCTCCTCGTCGCGCGCAATCCCTTCGCCGGGGCCCGCGGCGGCTGCGCCTGCGGTACCGGCGTCCGCGGGCGACCCGACCTCGAAGCGCACCTTGAAGCCCACGCCGAGCGCATCCTTCAGCGCTTCCTCGACGACATCGGTGTTGCGCTGCTCGTTGAGCCGCTTGGCCAGCGGCGCCGACTCGTGGTTGAGCAGCAGCGTGCCGCCGTCGACGGTGCGGACAACCGCTCCGGCCAGCATGACCGCCAGCGAGCGGCTGCGTTCACGGACCCTGTCCAGCACGGTCGACCACTGCCTGCGGATCGCGGCGGCATCCGGTTCACCAACGGCAGCGAGAACAGCAGGCGCGGCGGGCGCCTCCACCACCGGGTCGGCGGGCTGCTGAGCGGGCGGCGGTGACGCAGGCGGAGGCTCTGCGGGCTCAGGTTCGGGTGCGGACTTCGGGGTTGACACCGGCGCGGGCTTGGGAGCTGACGCCGGAGCAGGCGCCTCGGGTGTCGGCGCGGCCGCCTTGGTCTTGCGAACGAATTGCTTCTGCGGATTGGCCTGTGCCCCGGGCGAGGTGGCGGTGGCGCCGTCGGTGGGTATCGACATGTCCAGCCGGGTCTCGATGCGCTCGAGCCGGTGCAGCAGGGCCGATTCCGTGTCGCTGGCCGACGGCAACAGCAGACGCGCGCACACCACCTCGAGCAGCAGTCGCGGCGCAGTGGCGCCACGCATCTCGCCGAGGCCCGCGTGCACCACCTCGGCATAGCGCGCCAGCGTGCCCGCACCGATACGGGCGGCCTGATCGCGCATCCGGTCCAGCACGTCGCCGGGTGCGTCGACCACCCCGCGGGCGGCGGCGTCGGGCACCGCCTGCAGCACGATCAGATCGCGGAAGCGCTCCAGCAGATCGGTGGCGAACCGGCGCGGATCGTGGCCCGCGTCGATGACCCCCTCGACCGCGCCGAACAGTGCCGCGGCATCTCCGGCGGCCAGCGCGTCGACGGCGTCGTCGATCAGCGCGACGTCGGTGGCGCCGAGCAGCGCCAACGCCCTCGAATAGAGCAGCCGGTTACCGTCGGCACCCGCCAGGAGCTGGTCGAGCACCGAGAGGGTGTCGCGGGGCGAGCCCCCGCCCGCCCGGATCACCAGCGGGTAGACGGTCTCGTCGACCGCCACGCCCTCCTGCTCGCAGATCTTCTCCACCAGCGACCGCATTGTGCGCGGCGCCAGCAGCCGGAACGGGTAGTGGTGGGTGCGCGAGCGGATGGTCGGCAGCACCTTCTCGGGTTCGGTGGTCGCGAACACGAAGATCAGGTGTTCCGGCGGCTCCTCGACGATCTTCAGGAGTGCGTTGAAGCCCGCCGTGGTGACCATGTGCGCTTCGTCGACGATGAAGATGCGGTACCGCGACTGGGCGGGAGCGTAGAACGCGCGGTCCCGAAGCTCGCGGGTGTCGTCGACGCCGCCGTGGCTGGCCGCGTCGAGTTCGACGACGTCGACGCTGCCCGGCCCGTTGGGGGCCAGCGCGACGCACGAGTCGCACACTCCGCAGGGCGTCGCGGTGGGGCCCTGGTCGCAGTTCAGTGATCGGGCCAGGATCCGCGCCGACGACGTCTTGCCGCAGCCGCGCGGCCCTGAGAACAGATAGGCGTGGTTGATGCGGCCTGCCGTACAGCGCGGTGCACAGCGGTTCGGTGACGTGCTCCTGCCCGACCACGTCGGCGAATGTTGCCGGTCGGTACTTGCGGTAGAGCGCCACGCTCAGCAGGCTACCGACTCATCCGGACACCTCGGCAGGCCAGTACGGCCTGTGGATAGCTTTGTCGCCGGAGCCCTGATCGGTCGGTGGACGCGCGCACTGTGGCACGCATGTCCGAACCGCCGTGGCCGTTCATCGGATCCGAAGCGTTGTCGGCGGGCATCGTCTCCGAACGCGCCATGCGGCGCCTGTACGAACCGGTGTATCCGGGGGTATACACCCCGCGCGGCATTACCGTTTCGGCTCACGCTCGGGCTCGGGCCGCGTGGCTGTGGTCGAAACGCCGAGGCACCGTCGCGGGATTGTCGGCGGCGGCAGTGCTGGGCACCAAGTGGATCGACCCCACAGAGCCTGCCGAACTGATTCACGACAACCGCAGGCCGCCAATGAATCTCGTCGTCAGGACCGAGAAGCTGCGGTCGAATGAAATCGTCGTTCTTGGCGAAATGCGTGTGACCACACCGGCCCGCACCGTGTTCGACCTCGGTCGCCACATTGAATCGCCGATCGTCGCGGTGCAACGACTCGATGCCCTGGTCAACGCCACCGATGTCAAGCCGGTCGATGTCGAGGCGGTGATGGCCGCGCACCCTGGTGCACGCCACCTCCCGAGACTGCAGCGGGTCCTCCCACTGGTGGATGGCGGCGCGGAGTCACCGCAGGAGACCATCGCTCGGCTTGCGCTGATCGACGCGGGCCTGCCGCCCCCGAAGACGCAGTTTCGCGTGTTCGACAACTACGGGCAGTTCGTGGCGCGACTCGACATGGCCTACGACGAAGTGAAGGTCGGCATCGAATACGACGGTCCCCAACATTGGACAGACCCCGCGGTGCGACAGCGCGATATCGACAAGCAATTCGCACTGAACGAGTTGGGCTGGCTGATCATCAGGGTTAGCAGAGACCTGCTGCGCTACCGGCGCGCCACCTATACGGCCAGGGTGGAAAGCGCCCTGCGCTCGCGTGGCTTTCGTTTGTGATTCTGACGACGTTTTCGGGCCTGTTCCGTCGCTGGATTCACAAACCGCGGCCTCAGCCCTTGAGCAGGGACTCGGTCGCGGCCAACAGCGCGCAGGTGGCAAGGCCGTGAATGGCCTCCCGCAGGTCGGGCAGCGACGGGAACGTCGGGGCGATCCGAATGTTGCGGTCCTCCGGGTCTTTTCGATACGGGAACGACGCACCCGCCTCGGTGACGGCGATGCCCGCGTCCTTGGCGAGCGACACGGTGCGGCGGGCGGTGCCCGGCCACACGTCGAGGTTGACGAAGTAGCCGCCCTTCGGGTCGGTCCACGACGCGATCTTGGACTCCCCGAGCCGGTCTTCGAGGATGTCTTGGACCAATGCGAACTTCGGGGCGAGCAGCTGCTGGTGCCGCTGCATCTGCAGTCGCACTCCGTCGGCGTCCTTGAAGAACCGCAGATGGCGCAGATGGTTGACCTTGTCGGGGCCGATCGACTTCTTCCCCGCGTGCTGCAGATACCAGGCGATGTTGGCAAGCGATCCGCCGAAGAAGCTGACGCCCGCGCCCGCGAAGGTGATCTTCGACGTGGAGGCGAACACCAGCGGGCGGTTCTGATTGCCGGCGGCGGTGGCCAGTCCCAGCACGTCGATCTGCTGCACCGAATCGTGGGTGAGGGTGTGCACCGCGTAGGCGTTGTCCCAGAAGAGACGGAAATCGGATGCGGCCGTGCGCATCTGGATGAGCCGCCGCACCTTCTCCCATGAGAACGTGACGCCGGTCGGGTTCGAGAACACCGGCACGCACCACATTCCCTTGATGGCCGGGTCGGCGGCGACGAGCTCCTCGATCAGGTCGACGTCGGGCCCGTCTTCGAGCATCGGGATGTTGATCATCTCGATGCCCAGGCTTTCGGTGATCGCGAAGTGCCGGTCGTAGCCGGGCACCGGGCACAGGAACTTGACGGCCTCTTCGGCGATCCACGGCCGCGGCGAATCCACCCCGCCGTGCAGCAGCGAGTACACCACCACGTCGTGCATCAGCTCGAGGCTGGCGTTGTTACCCGCGATCAGGTTCTGCACCGGGATGCTCAGCAGCTCGCCGAAGATGCCGCGAAGTTCGGGCAGGCCGTGCAGGCCGCCGTAGTTGCGGGTGTCGGTGCCCTCCCCGTCGCGATAGGCATCCTTCGCCGATCCCGGCAGCCCCAGCAGCGCATTGGACAGGTCGAGCTGCGCCGGCGACGGCTTGCCGCGGGTCAGGTCGAGCTTGAGGTGCTTGGCCTGCAGGTCGGCGTAATTGGCTTTCTGCGACTCGTGCTGCGCCTGCAATTCCTCACGGCCGAGCGAGTGAAACGACACGATGCGTCCTCAATGTCGGAAAAAGGGGGACCCCGCGCACCCGACAGAGCCCATTGACCCTTGCTGCCTTCCGGCCCTGGGGGAGTTCACAGGATAGACGCCGCGCGGGGTCCACGGCGAGTGTAATACGTGGTCGCCAAGTCACTGGTCGGGCGTATCAGGCAGGTCGGTTACCATGGCCCGCGGAGGATTCGCCTAGTGGCCTATGGCGCTCGCCTGGAACGCGGGTTGGGTTAATAGCCCTCGCGGGTTCAAATCCCGCATCCTCCGCACTCGGTCCGAGGGGGCGACCAGTGGGCAGTGATGAGCTGGTCGCTCCCCGGCCCAGAAATTCTGAGGAGGAGTATGAGCCGCAAAGTTGCGGTGGCCTGGCATGCGTCGTTCTCGATCGCCGCCGGCGTGCTGTACTTCTTCTTCGTCCTGCCGCGCTGGCCCGAGCTCATGGGCAGCACCAGCCACACGCTGGGCACGGTGCTGCGCATCGTCACCGGCGCGGTGATCGGCCTGGCGGCGCTCCCGGTGGTGTTCACTCTGCTGCGCACCCGCAAGCCCGAGCTGGGCACCCCGCAGCTGGCACTGAGCCTGCGGACGTCGTCGATCGGGCTGCACGTGGCGGCCGGCATGCTGATCATCGGCACCGCGATCAGCGAAATCTGGCTCAACCTCGGCAGCGCGGGCCGCTGGCTGTTCGGTATCTACGGCGCTGCTGCGGCGATCGCGCTTCTCGGCATCTTTGCGTTCTACCTGGCGTTCGTTGCCGAGCTGCCGCCGCCTCCGCCTAAGCCGCTCAAGCCCAAGGCCGAGAAGAAGGGCCGCCGCGGTCGCCGCAAGGCCGCAGAAGATGGCTCGGACAGCGACGAAGCCGCGGACTCCGCGACCGAGGAGGGCGAGGCCATCGCCGACGACGGCGACGCGACACCCGACGCCGACGAACCGGCCGAATCCGAGAACCAGCCCGACGAGCAGCCTGCCGAGGTCACCGCGGAGAAGTCCGAGGACATCGACGCGACAACCGACGACGACGAAGTCGAGGACTCCGACCAGCTCAACGGCTCCGAATCGACCAACGGCGGCCTGCGCAACCGACGCACGTCAGGCAAGATCTCATTGCGTAAACGCAGGCGGTCACGCGGCGGCGTCGCCGTTGACGATTAGCCTGACGTCGACACGGGAACTAGTCCTAGCCACCATGTAATGAGAACCCGTTCCCAGCCGAAAGTCCCCATATGGCCCGCTTGCACCCGTATCGCCTGCTGATCGCGCTCACCGCCGTGTTGGCACTGGTGGCGCCGATCCGTCCGGCGATCGCCTCTGCAGCGCCGCTGGACACTGCGATCGCGGCGGTGCAGCCCGCCGTCGTGCAGATCGACACCACGATCGACTACCAGCACGCCATCGGTGCGGGCACCGGATTCCTTCTCAGCCCCGGCGGCGAGGTGCTGACGAACTTCCACGTCGTACAGGGCGCCGACACCGTCACTGCCCACAACGTCGGCACCGGTCAATCCTTCGGGGCGGACCTCATCGGCTACGACCGCACACATGACATCGCCCTTATTCAGCTGCGCGGAGCCTCGGGCCTGCCCGTCGCGCCGCTCGGCAATTCCGGCTCGATAGTCATCGGGGAGCCCGCGGTGGCCATCGGTAACGCAAACCCGGGCAGCCCGCCGACGATCGAAGCAGGCACCATCACCCGGCTGGACCGGACGATCGACGCCAAGGACGCGCTGACCGGCAGTTCCGACGAGCTGACCGGCCTGATCGAGGTCGCGGCCAACGTCCGCGCGGGTGACTCCGGCGGACCGCTCGTCAACGGCGCAGGTCAGGTGATCGGCGTGATCACGGCCGCGACCGTGAACTACCGGTTCGCACCAGGCGGCAAGGGCTTCGCGATTCCCATCAACCAGGCGCTGGCCATCGCCGACCAGATCCGCGCGCGGGCGCCGTCCGACACGGTGCACATCGGACCGCCCACGCTGCTCGGCGTCGGCGTCGCCGCCGGCGACCAGGCCGCAGAGGTGCCGGGCGTCGTCATCCGCGAGGCGCTGCGCGGCGGTCCCGCCGAGGCTGCCGGCCTCGTCGAGGGCGACGTTCTCACCAGCATCGACGGCGCACCGCTCGATTCGGCGACCGCGCTGACCCAGGTGCTCGATCGGCACTACCCCGGCGACGTCGTCGACCTGACCTGGATCGACCGCAGCGGTCAGCAGCGCACCGGCAAGGCGACGCTGGCCTCCTGACCGCAACCGTCAACTTTGTGGCCGAAAGCCACCGGTAGACGCGCGCCGCTTTCCCTATGCTGAGCGAGTGCCAAACACCACCCCTTATCGGGTCGTCCAGTGGACGACGGGAAATGTCGGAAAAAGCGCAGTCGAGGCGATCGCCAAGAACCCCACCTACGAGCTCGTCGGCTGCTACGCCTGGTCGAAGGACAAGGCGGGCGTCGATGTGGGCGAGCTGGTCGGGATCGAGCCGCTCGGCGTCAAGGCCTCCAACGACGTCGACGAGCTCCTTGCGCTGAAACCCGACTGCGTCATCTACAACCCGATGTGGATCAACGTCGACGAACTGGTGACGATCCTGTCGGCGGGCGTGAACGTCGTGACGTCGGCGTCGTTCATCACCGGCGACAACCTTGGCGAGGGTCGCGACCGGATCGAGGAGGCCTGCAGGCAAGGCGGCTCGACGATGTTCGGCTCCGGGGTCAGCCCGGGCTTCGCCGAATTGCTGGCCATCGTCGCGGCGACGGCCTGCGACCGCGTCGACAAGGTCGTCATCGCCGAGTCCGCCGACACCACCCTCTACGACTCACCCGCCACCGAGCGTCCGGCCGGCTTCGGCGTCGCGATCGACGACCCCAGCCTGCAGCCGATGGCCGCGCAGGGCACCGCCGTGTTCGAAGAGGCGGTGCGCCTGGTCGCCGACTCGCTCGGCGTCGAACTCGACGAGGTGGTGTGCGAAGCCGAGTACGCACAGACCACCGAGGACCTGGAGATGGCCTCGTGGACCATCCCGGCCGGCCACGTTGCGGGCGTCTTCGCCAGCTGGCAGGGCCGCGTCGGGGGCAAGACCGTTGTCGACCTGAACGTGCGGTGGCGCAAGGGCCAGACGCTCGACCCCGACTGGAAACTCGACGCCGACGGCTGGAAGATCACCATCGAGGGCAGGCCGACGGTCAACATGCAGATCGGGTTCTTACCGCCGCAGGACATGATCGAGAACGCCAAGACACTCGAGGACTTCTTCGTGCTGGGCCACATCATGACGGCGATGCCGCCGATCCATGCGATCCCCGGCGTGGTCGCCGCCGCGCCAGGCATCGCGACCTACAACGATCTGCCACTGCCGCAGGCGCGCGGCGTCGTCCCGCGCGACTGACTCAGCGCGCTAGATGCAGGCGCTGCCCTGCACGTAGCCGAACGGCCCCTGGACACCGATGCAGGCGTCGACCGGATCCCAGCGCCGTGGGCCGTTGTCGTCCCACCACCAGTCGTCGTCGTGGCCGTGACCGTGCCCACGGCCTGGTCCGTTCTCTGCGACGTACTGCGGACCCGCGATAACGGGTGCGGCCGGTGCTGCATTCGCAACACCCGTGGTCACTCCGGCGGCGGCCAAGGCCAGTCCCGCCGAGATGAATGTTCCCGCTGCTACTGCTTTCAGATCGATCACGCTAATCCCCTCGGCAACTTTTCGTGCGGTACAGGCGCCGAATACCGCTTGGCGCGCCCCGTCGGCCAAAGAGGTTGGAAATTCACATCTTCCGGCGTCTGCGCATCACTATATCGCTTCGGACGCACGCCCGCGCAGGCCGCCCATGCGGTGTGCGTGCGTGCGTTTGCTCCGGCCTAGCGCCTGCCTGCTACACGCTTCTTACCCACGTCGCTGTGCACACCGGCCTCGCGGTATGTCGCGCCGTAGCGCGGCACCGTCATCGCGCCGCCGCTGCGCGCGGTGGCGATCGCATTGCGCATCGGGCGCGCGATCCCCGCGAACGACCCCATGTCGAACACCATCTTCGTCAGCAACCTGTTGTGCACGAAACCGAATGCGCTTCCGGTCGCCGGATCGGCCCAGCCGAGGGTGCCACCGAGACCGATATGACCGAAACCTTTCATCAGACCGGGGATCGGCGACTCGTGATAGCCGAGGTGGAACGGCATCGGGACGACGAGGTTCAGGTCGGGCAGCACCTTCGGCGTACCGATCAGGCCGTCAGCCATTTCGGGTGACAGGAACACCTCGCCGTCGATCACCCCGCCATTGGCGATCGCGGCATACATCTTGGCAAGGCCACGGCTCGTCACCACCCCGTTGGCCGCCGGTATCTCGCCATCGAGGAACGGGATGTCGCCCTGAACAAGGGATTTGACCCCGGGGAAGTACATCGAGCCGAGCGCGCCCGAGATGGGCAACCCTGCGACCCTGGGAGCGAAGAAGTCGAACACCGGGGTCGGCCGCGTGAACTGCGGCGCCAGGATCTGCGCCACCTTGGTCGGTGAATCGGCAGGCGGGCGGCCGAGATGTATACCGTCTGTGTTGAGCGGGCGCGCCACTTCTTCGCGGATCAGGTCGCGCATGCCCATGCCCGTCACCGCCCGACACACGCCCGACACCAGCCAGCCGTAGGTGAGCGCGTGGTAGGCGCCCCGCCCCCGCAGGTGATCGGGTGATGCTGCGGCAAGCCGTTGCTCCATCAGGTGGTGGTCGAGCAGGTCTTCCTTCGTGACCCCCTTCAGGTGCGACAGGCCGGATCGGTGCCGCAGCACGTCGCGGACGGTGATGTCTTCCTTGCCGTTGGCACCGAACTCGGGCCAGTACTCGGCGATGGGGGTGTCGTAGTCCAGCAGGCCGCGGTCGACGAGCCGGTGGACCACGGTGGCCGCCACCCCCTTCGTCGCCGAGAACACCATCGCCCCCGTGTTCGCCGTCCAAGCCACCTCGCCGGCGCGGTCCGACCACCCCGTCCAGACGTCGACGACGGGCTTGCCGTCGATGAACACCGACAGCGCGCCGCCGCCGAACCGCCGGCCGGGAAAAAGCCCCGCGAAGATGCGGACGACGTTGGCGAACCGCGGATCGGCCGCGCCCCGCACGCCGCGGGGCAGACCCTCTTCAGCGCGAAGGAGCGACGACGACGTCATAGCGCTAACAATGCGTCGCGGCGCATCACCACGGGTTGCGAATCGCGGATTTGGTCACTTTCCCGAGTCGACGGCGTCGAACACTTCGAGCGAATGCTGGAACGGAGCAGGGGTGATTCCGACTTGACTCCCGAAGGGGTGGTCGAGGCAGTAGACGACGAAGAGGAGCAGGCCCAGCAGAACAGCGACGGCGCCGGACAGAATCATGTGGGCGCGCGTGCTCTCCAATCCTATGAAAGCCGTCAGCCCGACCAGCAGCGCGCCGCCGAAGATCAGCCCGCACCACAGCAAGAACGGGATCCGTGGTTCGGCATCCAAGACACGGGTGTTGCGCTCCGAGGCCAGGACGGTGAGCTGGCCGAGGAACTCGCCGTTGATCGCCGCCGAACCCGCGTCAGGATCCTGACGACCGAGAACACGGTACATATCGGTGATCGCGCTGCGTGCCATGTCGCTGATGCCGCCCCCGTCCTCCTCCTGCTTCTTCCATTCCGGGCCCTGCACGGCGGTTGTATACCTGCGAAGCAGAGCCCGGATCTCCTGCTGCTCGTGGACCGGCATGGCCACGGTCTGGCGGTACATCGTTGCCAGGGTCGACGCCTCATTGGCGACGTTGACCTCCGCCGAGGAGAACTGCTCCCACGCCACGACCACGGTGAAGCCGAGCAGCGCTCCGTACACGAGGGCGACGGTGGTCACGAACGGCGAAAGTTTCGAGGTGAGGTCCTTTGCGACCGAGGCGGAGACTAAGCGATTCGCCATCAAGATGGTTCCGACCGCGACCAGCGCCGATATGACGATGACCAATACGAAAAGCAGCCACACGTTCACGGGGCCGACCCGACGATCTGGGTGACCGTTGCCTGCAGGCGCGCACCTGGCGGGCCCTCGAGCGGGACGTCCTGCAGTACCCGCGCCTGGTCGCCCTGAACGGTGAAGTCGCCGGTCTGGGGCTGATGCCCGCCGGTCACCCGGTAGAGCACCTTGATCTCCTTGTCCGGCAACGGGTGGAGGCCGATGTATTTCGGCTCGATGCGGTACTTGTACACACAACCGTTCGGCCCGGAGCAGTCCTGGTCCGTGACGACGACACTGATCTGGAACTCGGCCGGGGTGGGGACTGACGGCTTCGGGGGTGGCAGCGGGGTACGCGTCGTCGCGGCAGGCGGGGCCGTCCTGCTCGCGTTGATCATCGCGATGGATACGCCGATCCCCGTGGCGACCACCGCGAAGATGGCCAGTGCGGCAATCACCCGCCGGGCGTTCATTCGGCCTCCATCTGCCCAGACTGCACCACGACGACTCTGCACGTTCGTCGATTGAAGTAGTCCAATACCTAACGCCAGAACTGCGTACTGCGGTATTTGTTATCGGCATGCACGAGCAGCTTGCCGGCTACATCTCGGGGCCGGTGAACGCTGAGGATCTCGTCGTGGCTCCCGGCGGCGAATGGGTGCTGACGTCCGGAATGACCGGGCCGACAGCGCCGATCGGGCGGCTGTACGCGGTGAGCGTCGCAAGCGGGGCCTGTAACGAGATCTATCCGTACCGGGCGACTTCCGCGCTGGATGCCCAACGGTTCGTCGAGCAGCCCGATCTCAACCCATTGAAGTTCAGGCCGCACGGCATCGACGTGACACTGCGGTCCGACGGCCGCACTGAGCTGTACGTCGTGAACCATGGCGGCACCGAGTCGGTCGAGGTGTTCGAGGTCGACCTCGACGCTCCTCGTCCAGCCTTGAAATGGATTGGCGGTGTACGGCTTCCGGGCAGCACCGCGGGCAACGACGTCGCCACGGTCGACGACGGCTTCGTGGTAAGCACCACCGGAGATCCCGAAGGCCGCAGCGAGGTGAGCGTCGAGCAGGCGATAGCGGGGGCCGATACGGGTGGTGTGCTGGAGTGGTCGCCGTCGGGCGGTTGGACGACGCTGCCCGGAACGCAGATCAACACGGCCAACGGCGTGGCGGTGTCGCCCGACGGCGAGTGGGTTTACATCGGCGGCTGGAACTCACGCTGCCTCAGGAAGGTTCGGCGCGGCGGCGCCGAACCCGACTCCGTCACGGTGGATGTCAGCATCATGGTCGACAACCTCACCTGGTCGGCGTCCGGCCTGCTTCTCGCCGCAGGAACCTACGGCAGCAACATGCAGGAGTTCCTCGAAGGCCACTTCAGCAGCAACCCGCGACTCGGCATACCGTCGCGGGTGATCAGCGTGGACCCCGAAACGCTCGGCACCGAACAGCTCATCGACTACGGGCCCGACACCTTCGGGGCCGCGACGACGGCCCTGCAGGTCGGCCGCGAGATATGGGTGGGCACGGCGCGTGACCAGGGCCTGGCCCGGTTCCGGTTCCCAGCGCACTGAAAAGAACTGACACAGCATCGACACCGCCGGTTTCAATTACCGGCCTGCGAGGTACTCCCGAGTCGAATATTGACGCGACGGAAGGACCAACGACCCGTGATCGTTCTCGGTGTGATTCTCATCCTTGTGGGTTATCTGCTGCCCGTACCCGCCATCATCGCGACGATCGGGTGGATTCTCCTCGTCATCGGTGTTGTGCTGCTGATCCTGGGACAGGTTGGTCGCCCTGTCGGCGGCAGGCGCTACTGGTACTGACCGTCAGCCTCTTCTGAACGGCTCGCGACGGGCCACCAACCGCTTCGGCTGTTCGACGACTGCATGCGGTCTGTGCTCCCGGTCGAACGCGTCGTAGGCATCGGCGATGTGGTCGACGGTCGCGTCGGGATGCTCTCGGGCGATCGCCTCGAGAGCGGTGCAGGTCTGGTCGCCGAGGCCTATCCATCGGGACGGCCGGAGGCCATGGGCAATGGCAGCGTTCAGCGAAGCGCGGAACGCGTCGTGCACATCGTCTGCCTCACCCGACATAATTCAACGCTACGCAGTAAGACGCCCGTCATCCGCGCGGCAGCAAACATTTAACCCAAACGTCAACTACGGCAGCGCAACTGATGGTGGCCGTCAGGCGTCGGTGATCGGGTTGCCTTCCTCGTCCCAGTTCGCGGCGACCTTCTTGCTGGGCTGGACGCGCGGCGGCTCGCCAGGCATCTTCGGGTGCCTATCCGCTCTAGGCCATACTCCACCTACGACAATGCAGGTCGCGTGAGTCTGCCATGCGTCGAGTTATCGGGCGAGAACTCGCCCGAGTCAGTGCTCTGAAGGTAGCAACCTCCCGACTGAAACTCCGCTCACCGGTTACGAGGCCCGTATGTGCCTAGCCGTGGTCCACGTGCTCGATGCTGACAAACACTTGGTCGCCGACGCGACCGTTGGAAATGGGGGTTCCGCAGCTAGCTCGAAATTAGGTACTGCACTACTCAAGCCAAACTGCTGTAGGTACCCAACCATGGGCTCTAGCACCAAGGAGGAACCGCCACGCCGCTCAGTAGTGACAGGGGTTGAGCCAATATGAACGCACCACGTCGCATCGGTTCATGTCATGGCGCAGCGGTTGTGCTGGCTTCGGGAGTCGCAATCTCCTTAATGGCGCTTTCCGTAAAAGCCTTCCCGGCTCTCGCCGATCCGACAGTCATAGCGAGCGAAACTGCGTATGCGACGACGACCGAATATCCGCCGTTAACGCCGACAGAAGAGCCGATTCTGACCGAGCCGGTTCTGACGCCGGGGCCAGCGGCGCCAACGGTGGCAATGACGACAGGTGACTCGGCGTCCACATCCACGACAACCAGCCTTTCGTCATCGAGCACCACATCTACTACGGGAACAACCCAAACGTCGACCGAAAGCAGCACGCCATCATCCGCGGTCTCAAGTACGACAAGCACCACGCCGTCGAACACCGCTCAACCACCGGCGACCCCGACTGTGGAGCCCCACAGGTTGCAGGCGGCCCCGCAAGATGTCGAACTTGCTCAGGCTGCGGTACCCGTCCTGCAGAATCCTGACCCGGCGTCGCAGACCGAAATTGATCGCATCAGTGGCCTGCTCGCTATCGGACAGAGCCCGGGAACCAACGTTGGGCCTGACTCTGTTGCTGGAAACTCCGGTGCTAACAGCAATGTGCTGCAATGGCAGCCCGATTGGGTGAGACACGACAACAACTTCAGGCCGGTGATCATCAATCCGTTCCGCGACCCGCTCCAGATCGCCTACCTCGATGGGGGCAACCCTCGGATACTGACGATTCCGCCATTGACAAGCAGGCTCATGGACTTGGCCCCGGGCGCGTACGGCATCACGGTGATGGTGCTCGACGCTGTCGGACAACTCAAGAACGTGGCGGTAGGCAATATGTTCAGTGGGCCGCCGCCGGACAGCTACACAAGAGTTCCTGTCGTCGTGAAGTACACGGATGCGACGTACAAACCAATCGTGGTCGGCCAAATTACGGACGTCGGCGAAGACCCGGATGTCGGTGAGCGGAAAGTCCTTCTCGACGGCGAAACACCTGCCTGGGGGCGGTGGACGGAGACCCCAAGCGGGGAACGACAGTTCGAGGTCAACAAGACACAGCAGTTTCCGGGCATCGACACGCCTGCGGAGGGACCGCTGCCGGGGCAGTACCAGCTGCAGTTGGCCAGCGCAAGCGAACCCACTTCTGGTCTAGGCATCCTTTTCCTGATCGTCCTAGCCGTTGTAGCGGGGCTGGGCGTTACCGCGATTGCTGTTCGAATCCGCCGAGCGAAAAAACGTCCGCGACACGGACGCCAGGGCACGCGTATCCGGGCGGTGTCGCGTCCCGGCAGCCCCCCGGTCATCACGGTGCGCGAGACGGCCGCTTATGGCGAGAAAACCCACGCCGTGAGACTAGCGGCGCATACCGACCCTGGCACGCTCACCATCAGAGGGGTTCATGATGACCACACCCGCGCTCAATGAGACCGCGACCGTACGAGACCTCCTGTTCGGTGGAATGGCTCTCGAACCGGTTGACGCACTTGCCGAATCACTGCGCGAGCACGGCACGGTCAACGGGCTCGGCATCGGCTTCCCTGACCTCACCAGAGTCGTGGAGCGTGAAGTGGCCACCGAGGCAAGCGGCCTCCTCGCATTGAACCTCCTCGATCTGGCCGTCACCGGATGGAAGCGGTACGAGGCGCTAATCAAGACCGCTCGGCGTACCCGCGAGGCACCGAAGACCGAGGAGATCGTGGCGCTGGCGACACATCGGATCGAGTCCAGCCACCATCCGACCATCGAATTGTTCATCGACGGCAAGTCGGTCGCCACCATCAAGGTGGACTTGAGCGTCGCCTTCGATATTGATGGGGTGCTCGCCGTGGTAAGCCAGGCCCGGTTGATGTCGATCCGATCCGGGAACTGCACGGTCACCGGAACGCTCGCGATCGAGAAGACCGTCCTAGCCCAGCGGCAGCACCCATTGGACCTGCCGGGTGCGGTCCGCCTGCGCAATGGCGTGGCGTTGCTCGAAGTCGCCGCAAGTGCCGGGTCCATCGAGCAGGCTGTCGTCGCTGATACCCAATCGAAGTCTGCGCCCGCGGCCTGGCATCCCGATCCCACCCGGCGATACGAGTTCCGTTGGTGGGATGGGTCACGCTGGACTCACCGCGTCGCGACCGAAGGCCGCACAATGACCGATCCCCTTGTCGGCGACCCTGTTCCGGCCCCGTGACCACCGCGTGTGACTGGGCTTTCACGAGCACCCCGCGGGCGAGGCCACTGCGCCCGCTGTGATCGATGCCGCCGAGGCCACCCAAAACCCTGCCGATGATCTTGTCGCCGAGCCCTCGCGTGGGATGTAGCGTGTACTTGCTGCACCGCGCGGGCTACACCGGATTCCCGTCCTCGTCCCAGTTCGCGGCGACCTTCTTGCTGGGCTGCACGCGCGGCGGCTCGCCAGGCATCTTCGGATAGTTCGGCGGGTACGGCAGATCGCCGAGGCCCTGCTCCTCGTCGGCCTTGACCATCTCCAGCAGCGGCAGCAGAGACTGCACGTTCGCGTCGATGTCGGCCCATGGGTCGTCGCGGCCGGCAAGGAAGTCGGGGACGGTTTGGATGGTGTAGTCGTCGGGGTCGGCATCGGCCAGCTCGGCCCACGACAGCGGTGTCGACACCGTGGCGATCGGCGTCTTGCGTGCCGAGTACGCCGACGCGAAGGTGCGATCGCGGGCGTTCTGGTTGTAGTCGATGAACACCCGCTCGCCGCGCTCCTCCTTCCACCACGACGTGGTGACGGCATCAGGTGCGCGCCGTTCGATCTCGCGGGCCAGTGCGATGCCTGCCCGCCGGACCGCGATGAAGTCCCAGTCCGTGGCGACCCGCAGAAAGACGTGCACGCCCCTGCCGCCGGAGGTCTTCGGATAACCGACCATGCCGAGTTCGTCGAGCAGCGGTTTGAGGACGTCGACGGCGATGGTGCGCGCCTCGACGAACCCGGTGCCCGGCTGCGGGTCGAAGTCGATGCGAAGCTCGTCGGGGTGCTCGGTGTCGGGGCACCGCACCTGCCACGGGTGAAGTGTGACGGTGCCCATCTGCGCGGCCCAGGCGATCGCCGACGGATGCGTCACCTTCAGCGCGTCCGCCGTCCGGCCCGACGGAAAGGTGATGAGACAGGTCTCCAGATAGTCGGGATGCTTCTGCGGCACGCGTTTCTGGTAGATCTCCTCGCCCTCGATGCCGTCGGGGAACCGCTGCAGGTGAACCGGCCTGTCGCGCAGAAGATTCACCATCTTGTCGGCAACGGAGAGGTAGTAGTCGAACAGTGCGCCCTTGGTCCCCTTCGATCCGAGCTGGGGGAAGAACGGCTTGTCGCGATTGGTGAACCGGACGGCCACCCCGTCGACGTCGATCTCCTCTGCCTTGCTTGCCATTTCAGGACTCCAGAACGTCGTAGAGATCGTAGTTCACCGGCACATCGAGCTGATCGAAAGTGCAGCTCTGCGGCTCCCGGTCGGGCCGCCATCGACGGAACTTGACGGCGTGCCGGAATCGCCTGCCGTGGCCTGATGTCGCCGGCCCTCCGGCTCCGGGCACCGCGTTCCCCTCCATCTGGTCGTATGCGACCTCGCACACCCTCTCCGGCCGCACCGGAATCCAGCGCTTGTCGGCCGCCGAGTTCCACCGGCTCGGTTCGCCGTCGACGGGCTCGTCGCCCTCGCGCAGCGGCTCGAGGTCGTCGAGCAGCTTCAGCCGGTCCTTCGCGGTGAATGAGGCTGCGCCGCCGACCATCTGGAGTTCGCCATCGTCGCGGTAGAGGCCCAGCAGGATGGAGCCGATGCCCTCGCCGCTCTTGTGGATGCGGTATCCGATCGCCACACAGTCGGCGTCGCGGGCGTGCTTGACCTTGACCATCTCGCGCTTGCCAGGCACATACGGGCCGTCGAGACGCTTGGCGATCACGCCGTCGAGGCCCGCGCCCTCGAACGTGGTCAGCCACTGACGGCCGAGCTCCGGGTCGTCGGTGGTGCGGGTGACGTGACACCACTTCTTCTCGTTCACCGCCGCCGAGAGCGCTTCCCGGCGCGTCCGGAAGGGCTCCTTCAGTAGCGACCTGTCGCCGGTGGCCAGCGCGTCGAAGCCGATGAAGTGCGCGGGAGTCTCCTCCGAAAGCATTGTGATGCGACTGGCCGCCGGATGGATGCGCTGGCTGAGCGACTCCCAGTCCAGGCGGATCCGGCCGCCGATGTCGCGGGGGACGACGACCTCACCGTCGAGCACGCAGCGCGGTGCCACCTCGTCGCGCAGCGCGTCGAGCAGCTCTGGGAAATACCGGCCGAGGTCCTTACCGCTGCGCGACTGCAGGACGACGTCGTCGCCGTCACGGAACATCAGCGCCCGGAAGCCGTCCCATTTCGGCTCGTAGGACCACACCCCTTCTTCCTCGGGCACCTTGGCCTGGGCCTTGGCCAGCATGGGCTCGATCGGCGGCTGCACGGGGAGGTCCACGCTTTCCATACTCACGTAGACCGCCGACACCGGGCAATGTCATCGTTGCCCAGGCGGGCGACTGCATCTCGGTGGCTGAGGATGATCGACAGGGTGAAAACCCGGAATTCTCGCTGACAACTGAAACGACATAACGCCGACAGCAGCCCGGCCCACGCTATGCGCGCAGTGAACGAATTCTAATGGCCAATTGGTCTAGGACGTCCTCCGGGCGGGTCTAATGTCGGAAGTCGGCGGATCCGAATCCCTATCCACCGAATAGGTCGTTTCCTTGAGAAGTGACAGCCCAGGTGGAAAGGATTCCCGGTGTCCCCGTTAACCATCGTTAAGACACCCCAATTGATCGCCGCAGCGTCGGCCTTAAGCGCTGTGGGGTTCCTCCTGCTCCCGGCACCAGCTCGAGCCGGCCCAATGCTCCCGCTCCCTTCTGCCCCCGCCTGCAGTCAGTGGGCCTTTCCTGGGAATTTCGTTCTCAAGCAGTCAAACGGTGACACGGTGCGCTTCGAAGCGACGGGATCAGACGTCGACGGATTTCGATCGGTTGCCGCCACGGGTGGCATCAACGGCCCGCTGCAGGGCAATTACGTCAGAGGCGGCATCAAGGGTAACCGTGTCGATTTCGACATCGATTGGGATAGTTTGGGCCCTGACGGGGCGGTCGGACGATATACGGGCGCCGTGGACAACAACGGTTACGCACACGGCACGACTCATGACGCGTTGTCCAACGGCCCCTCCGCGCGCTGGGACTCGCAAGTTCCGCTCGTATGCGCCACACCCGCGGCACCCCCAGCCCCAGCCCCACCGGCTCCGGCACCAGAACCGGCGCCCGATGCGCAAACAGCTGTCGCCCGTTTAGGTGTCTCTGTGAGTGGCCCGAAAACGCTGCCCGCCGGCCAGAGCGGGACTTACACCGTGAACATCGGCAACGCAGGCGACGCCAGCGCGCCAGTCGAACTATTCATCAGCTTCAATGTCCCACTGCAGCAGACGAATCAGGTCGCGCCGTCCGACGGCTTCAACTGCGAGGTCCTCAACAGCTCAGCAGTGCATTGTTCCATCCCTCAATTTCTGTCGAAGGCGCAGACAAGCATCGTGGTCCAAGGGCGCGGGTCAACACCTGGCACAGGTCAGTTGGTGGTCAACATCAACTCTTCTGATCCTGGCGCCCAGTTCATTCAAAAGTCTCAGCAGTTGAACGTTGGGATCACTTAGCTTTAAAGGTAGGCGTCGTCCAAGGCCTGATGAACCGTCGACGCAGACACGCCACAATGGGTGACGATGAAGCTGCCCGTGCATGCCGCCGGTCTCGCCGATGCTGTCGAAGTCGGTGTCATCGATCCCGCCCGACGCCTCCTATGAACCGAAGTGGGACGGCTTCCGGTCGATCTGTTTCCGCGACGGCGACGAGGTCGAGTTCGGCAGCCGCAACGAGCGCCCGATGACCCGCTACTTCCCCGAACTCGTGGCGGCGGCGCTCGCGGAGTTGCCGCAGCGGTGCGTCGTCGACGGCGAGATCATCATCGCCGCCGACGGCGGGCTGGACTTCGAGGCGCTCCAGCTGCGGCTGCACCCGGCCGCGTCGCGGGTGCAGATGCTCGCCGAACAGACGCCCGCCTCGTTCATCGCGTTCGATCTGCTCGCCCTCGGCGATGACGACTACACCCGGCGCCCATTCGGCGAGCGCCGCGCCGCACTCGTCAAGGCATTGGCCGGCGCCGGGCCGACGTTTCACGTCACACCCGCCACCACCGACATGGCCACCGCGCGACGATGGTTCTCCGAGTTCGAGGGCGCAGGTCTGGACGGAATCGTCGCCAAGCCGCTGACCATCCCGTACCAGCCGGACAAGCGCATCATGTTCAAGATCAAGCACGAGCGCACCGCCGACTGCGTCGTCGCGGGATACCGGCTACACAAGTCCGGCGCCGACGCGATCGGCTCGCTGATGCTCGGGCTGTACAAGGACGACGGCACACTCGCGTCGGTCGGAGTCATCGGCGCGTTTCCGATGGCCAAGCGGCGGCAACTGCTCGTCGACCTGCAGCCCCTTGTCGCCACCTTCGAGGAACATCCGTGGAACTGGGCCGCCCACTTCGCGGGCGATCGCAAACCCCGTAGGAACGAAGGCGGCTCACGCTGGAATGCGGGCAAGGACCTGTCGTTCGTGCCACTGCGCCCCGAGCGTGTCGTGGAGGTCCGCTACGACCACATGGAAGGCGAACGATTTCGCCACACAGCACAATTCAATCGCTGGCGGCCAGACCGTCACCCTCGCTCGTGCACCTACGCTCAACTTGAGCAGCCGGTGACGTTCAACCTTGGCGACATCGTTCCCGGCCTTCGCGCGGCCGGTGGCGAACCTAACGGGCGGGCGTGAAGGCCTGCGTGATCACCCCAGGAATCATCCCAGGAGGCGGGGGTACCGGCGCAGGTGTCAGAGTCTGGTTGATCACTCCTGGCGGCACCGTGCGACCAGGGGCGTTCGCGGCCTTGCACTCCACGTCGTTTTTCACCACTCCGCCGGAGCCAGTACAGCACCCCCGATACATCCCATCACGTGTTGCCGCATCGATGGCACCCTGCAAGTACAGGTTGTCTGCGGTTGTAATGCACTGGTCGTATGCAGTGACATCCCATTCGGGTGCGGCGTCTGCGGTGGAAGGATCCGCGAATGCGCTGCCGCCAAGAGTGGCCACCGCCGCGAGCAACGCGGCGGGAACTAGGCGACGCCACCGGATGGGGACGGTATGGAAGGTGCTTGTCATGGCTGGTCCTTTGGTTGGTGACTTGTTGTCTGCCAGCCTGATGTGCTGCGGCGAACCGCGTAATGGGTCGGCCACCCCTTCTTGCCTGGCTCATGCGGGGGGCGCGGCGGCCAGCATCGTTAGGGCTATAGGGGTTGGCGGAACAATTACGCAAATAGGCCCCACCAAGTTAGGGGTGTGAAAGTACTGAGTTGCGCCCATGGTGGAGTGGCGACACGAGTGCACGCCTGGTGGACTCTCGCTAGCTGGTGAGGTCATCGGATCGGCCCGCGGACAGCCGCGACCACTGCGCCGTCGGTCGTCCGTCCATCCGGAACTGCTCGCCTCTCGTGGCGTAGGGCTGTGGCCAGCCCTCCGGTGATTCCTCCCAGGCCTCCTGCCTCCCGTACACGGTGAGGTCCAGCAGGTGGTAGCTGGACGCGCCGGCCTCCGTGCCGCGACCTGTGCTCCAATACGTCTCGAACACTCGGTCACCGTCACGCAAATAGCATGCGTAGCCGCCGAATTCGCGGCCGGGAAGTAACTCGTCGCGGGCGTCGCGGGCCGAGTACCACGGCATGTCCCAGCCCATGAAGTTGCGATAGCGCGCGCTCTCGTCGTGGGAGCCCTGACAGAGCGCCGCATACGTGACGTCGCGGCTGTGCAGATAGGACAACTCGAGCGCGTGCCCGGTGAAGAACGTACAGCCCTCGCACTGGTCTTCCGCGGGCTTGCCGTCGTGCCACATGTGGAAGTACGCGATCAGCTGACGGCGTCCCTCGAACACGTCGACGAGCGGCACGGTGCCCTGTTCTCCGACGAGCCGCACCTGAGCGTCCACCTCGACCATCGGCAGCGACCGCCGCGCGGCCGCGATATGGTCGCCCTCGCGCGTGTGCGCCTTCTCGCGCACCAACAACCGATCGAGTTCGGCCTGCCAGGTCGACCGGTCAACGACCTCGGGCAGTGCAGAAGCGGTGTTCACGTTCGGCCCTCCTTCATCAGGTCTTCGGTTGTACAGACCATCGGTCGGCCGCAGACGCATCGCCGCTTGACCTCAAGGATGGTTGAGGTTGCACGCTAGATCTCATGCATCAAGTTCTGACTGACCTGTGGCAGACCCGCACCGACTCTCCGTTTTCGGGACTGACGACGCACGCATTTCTGTGGACCCGCCGCAACGCGCTGTTCTACTCCACCGCAACGGATGCCGACTTCGCCGAACTCGAGAAGCTCGGCGGCATCTCCGACCAATACCTGTCACACCGCGACGAGGCAGGCCCGATGCTCGCGAAGATCGCAGACCACTTCGACTCGTCTCTGCACGCGCCCGTCGCCGAGCTGGTCGACATCGGCCCGCACGCGCATGTCGACGTGCCGCTCGGCAGTCGTCATCTCGACGTGAACGGAATCGAGGTCATCCCGACGCCCGGCCACACGCCCGGCAGCACCTGCTATCTGGTGAACGGTGCCGAGGGCAGCTACCTGTTCACCGGTGACACCATGGGCGTCGGCGATTCCGGCGCCTGGTGGGCCGGCTATTTCCCCGGCTTCAGCGACGCTGACGCGTTGGCCACCAGCCTTCGCCTACTGCGCACGCTGTCTCCAGATGTGGTGATTTCCAGCGCATTCCAAGGCGACTCGGCCGTGCACCGCATCCAGCCAGGGCGCTGGAAAGACCACGTCGACCAGGCGCTCGACGGATTGTCGATCGCGGTCGCGGATCCTGCGAGCCGCTACGTGTAGACGGCGTCGCGCAACCAGTTCCCGTCGCTGAGGTAGCGGTCGGCAAGACGCGCCGTTCCGTCGGCGAAGCCGTCGGTGAAGGCGATGGCACTGTCGGCGTGCGCGTGCGACGCCACCCACGCCGTCAGCTGCAGGCGGCGCAGGAGTACGAACGACGGGATCATCTCGAGGTGCTCGCCGGGCAACTTGCGACTCTCGCGGTATCCCGCAAGCCACCCCGCGATCATCGCCTCGGCTTCCGGGGTGTCTTCGATGAACGACACCACGGCGCCGAGATCGGCGAGGTGCCACGACCAGCCACAGTCGTCGAAATCGATGACGGTGATCGGACCGGCCGCCACCTCCGGATCGATCATCAGGTTCGCCATCCGAAGATCGGCGTGAATCAAACCGAATCGGTCTGGCGCATAACCGAACTCGGCCAGTCTGCCCGTCAGCTCCGCCGCGGCCCGTTCGATCACCGCCTCGCCGGCAGTCGTCAGCCCCGGCGCATGCCGCCAGTTACCCCATCTGCCGTCAGGTCCGATCATGGTGTCGGCATCCCAGGTGAACCGGGTGAAATAGTTCGGCGCGCGCCAATTCCGGACATGGTCGTGCATGGCGGCGGTGATCCGGCCGAGCTGGTCGAAGCCCACGGCCTCCGGTCGCTCCTCAGCCGTGCACCCGGACACGAAGGTCACCGCGTCGACCTTGAGCGGATGGTCGTTGCGAACGACCGTCACCACTTCGCTGCCGTCCCCGGCGGGGACCAGCTGCGGCGTGACGACGTCGGTCTGTTCGCGCAACGCCGCCATCCATGCCAGCTCCGACCGGATGGCCTGCAGCGAGTGGTAGTCGGCGCGGTGGACCCGCAGCACGATCGGGTCCGCGTCGTCCACCAGGTACGTGGCGTTCTCGGACAGGCTGAGCAATCGCAGGGGCGCGTCGGGGTCGCGGCCGTAGAACGGCAGAGCGGCACGCGCATATGAGTGGTGATCGGGTGGCAGTCCTGACACTCCCATAGTCTGAAGCACGCCCTGACATGCAGCAGACTGGCCTCACCCACCCGCGATACCGGAGGCACTGGTCGTGAGCTTCTCCAACATCATGGACTCCAACAGCTATCGGGCAGGCGGCACGGACGACCCCCTGATCGCCAGCCGCGAGCGGGTGCTCGGTCCCGCGTACCGGCTGTTCTACGACGAGCCCGTGCACCTGGTGCGCGGGGAGGGCAGCCACCTGTTCGACGCCGACGGCGTGCGATATCTGGACGCCTACAACAACGTGGCCAGCGTCGGGCATTGTCACCCGCACGTCGTCGAGGCGGTCGCTCGGCAGATGGCGACACTGAACACGCATACCCGCTACCTTCACCGCGGCATCGTCGACTACTCGGAACGGCTGCTGGCCACCATGCCGGACGAAGTGGATCAGGTGATGTACGCCTGCACCGGGTCGGAGGTCAACGACCTGGCGCTTCGTGTCGCCGAAATGCGCACCGGCGCAACCGGTATCGTCATCACCCGGGATGCGTACCACGGCAACACGGCACTGACGACGGCGATCTCGCCGTCGCTCGGCGGTGCCACCAAGGTGGGTGCCAACGTGCGCCTCGTCGACCCGCCCGACACCTACCGCGTGCCAGCCGACGAGCTCGCGGCACGCTTCACCACGGACGTAGCACGGGCCGCCGACGACCTGATCGCGGCGGGCCACGGCGTGAGCTGCCTGATCGTCGACACCATTTTCTCCTCGGACGGCATCTATGCCGACACGTCGGTGCTGAGCGCCGCCGTCGACGAGGTGCGCGCCCGCGGCGGAGTGTTCATCGCCGACGAGGTGCAGCCCGGCTTCGCCCGCACCGGCGCGTCGATGTGGGGCTTCGACCGGCACGCGCTGGTCCCCGACATCGTGACCACGGGCAAGCCGATGGGCAACGGCATTCCGATAGCCGCGATGGCGGCGCGGGCCGACGTGCTCGAGCCGTTCGCGCTCGGAGTGCCCTACTTCAACACCTTCGGCGGCAACCCGGTGTCGATCGCTGCGGCATCCGCTGTGCTCGATGTCATCGAGCATGAGCACCTGATGGCCAACGCAGCGACGGTCGGTGAGGCGCTGCGGTCCCGGCTGGCGAGCATCGACGACCCCCGGGTGGGCGACGTTCGCGGCGCAGGCCTCTACGTCGGCGTCGAGGTGGTCGCCGATCCAGAAACCAAGGAGCCCGACCGTCGGGAGGCCCGCCGGCTCGTCAACGCGCTCCGGGATCGGCGGGTATTGATTTCGGTGTGTGGGCACGACGGCAACGTGTTGAAAATCCGACCGCCGCTGGTGTTCTCGATGGCCGACGTCGACTGGTTCTGCAACGCATTCACAGAGGCGCTTGCGGCGTGACGCTCAGCGGCGCGGGCCGGTTCGCCCCCAGTCCGTCGGCCGACCTGCACATCGGCAACCTGCGAACCGCCGTGCTGGCGTGGCTGTTCGCGCGTTCCACGGGCAGGCGCTTCCTGATGCGCGTCGACGACCTCGACGACCGCACGCATGCCGACATCGCAGTCCGCCAGCTCGCCGACCTTGCGGCGATCGGTCTCACATGGGACGAACCCGCCGAGTGGCAGACGGAGCATCCGCAACGCTACGACCGCGCTGTCGACGCGCTCGCCGAGCGCGGGCTGCTTTATGAATGCTATTGCAGCAGAAAGGATATCCAGCAGGCACCGCGGGCGCCGCACGCCCCGCAGGGCGCCTATCCCGGAACCTGCCGCGACCTGAGCGATGCCGAGCGCGAACAGCGACGCCGTGCCGCCGGCCGGCCACCGGCGCTACGTCTGCGCACCGATGTCACCACGTACACGGTGCACGATCTCCTGCACGGCGAATACACCGGCGTCGTGGACGACTTCGTGGTCCGCCGCGGCGACGGGGTGGCCGCCTACAACCTCGCGGTCGTCGTGGACGACGCGGCGCAGGGCGTGGACCAGGTGGTGCGCGGCGACGACCTGCTGGCGTCCTCCCCGCGCCAGGCCTACCTCGCGAGACTGTTGGGCGATCGGGAGCCGACGTACGCACACGTCGCGCTGGTGCTCAACGGCGATGGTGCCCGGCTCGCCAAGCGCGACGGTGCGGTGACCCTGGCCGAGATCGGGATGCCTCGCGCGCTCGAGCAGATCGCGGCATCGCTCGGCTTCGGCGCGACGACGCTGGACGGAATGCTGACGGAGTTCGACCCGGCCGCGCTGCCGCGCGAGCCCTGGGTGTACGTCCCCACGGCCTGACTTTTCTCACTCACACTTGCATCGCTGACACAGCACGTGATACACCTGTCTCACCATATGTATCAGCTACTGTATCGGCCATGACTCCTGACCCGAAGGACACTCCCGTGAGCGCATCGACCGTGACGATTCGTCGCACGCTCGATGCCCGCCAACTCGACGTTCGCGCGCGGATCCTGCACGCCGCGCGCCGGCTGATCAACGAGCAGGGTCACGAGACCGTCGGCATGGAGGCCATCGCAGCGACCGCGGGCGTGTCTAGGGCGACCATGTACCGCTACTTCGCCTCCAAGGAGCACGTGGTCTGCGACGCCGCACTGGCCTGGGGCCACGAACTCGCGGCGCGCCTACCCCAGGCGATCGCCGAGTCGTCCGACTCGAGCTCCGCGATCGACGTCGCCATCGACCAGGTGGTCCGCGAAGCGGCATCCGACCTCCCGATGGTGCGAGCGACCATGACGTCGGTGCTCGCTCTCGGACCGGTTGCCGACGAATTCCGCCTCGGCGTCCGCCAGATGTTCGACGCGCTGACGGCGGGTTTCGAGGCACCGCCCGCCATGGATACTGCGATGACGCTGCTGGGCCGGGTCTTCTTCGCCGACCTGGCGCTGCTCAGCGTCGGCGACATCACGATCGAGCAGTGCATCGATGAGCTCCGCACTGCCACACAACGGATTCTGCTCACCACCGACACATAGGAATGGTTCGATGAATCAGTCTGTACTGCAACCGATCTGGGATGGGCTTCTACAGGCATTTGGCGTGGAGTTCTTCGAATTCCCGTTGTACTTCCTGCCGGTGGTCGTTGCGGTGGTGCTGGTGACCGGCGTCGGCTACTCGATCCTCGACGTCGCGGTGCACCACAGGATTTCGGCGCGTGCCGCATCGCTGCACGGAATGCGGGTAATGGCCACCTATATCGGCTCGGCGGCGCTGCTGCTGTACCTCAACGACAAGTTTCACCCGATCTCCCTCGACGTGCCCAGTGCCGCACCCACATTGACGTCCTTCGTCGTACAGGTCACGCTCTACATGGTCGCCGGGGAGTTCCTCACTTACTGGTGGCATCGCCTGGAGCACGGGAGCGGATTCGTGTTCAAACACGTGCACTACCTGCACCACCGGGTCGAGTCCCCGTTGACCATCTGGACCAACTTCGTCGTCCATCCGGTCGAGGGACTGATGGTGATGCTGTGCCTGTACGTCGCGCCGTTAGCATTCGGTGCGCATCCGCTGGTGATGGTGACCTATGCGGTGCTCAACACCACAGCCATGGTGGTGACCCACAGCGGTTACGACATGCCCTTCTATCCCCGGTGGTTGCTGCCGCCCGCCTCCAACCACGAACTGCACCATTCCGAGAAGCGACCGACCAATCTGTCGGTCGTCATGAGCTACGGCGACAAGGTATTCGGAACCTACAAGCAGACAACAGGTTTCGTTGAGCGCTCGAGCGCGCGCCGGGAGCTTGCAGTCATGTGACCGGCGACCGGCCCTTCGACGCACGCTCGGCGGCGGCCACCAGCTCGTCACGAAACTGCGGATGGGCGATTGCGGCAAGCGCCTCGCCGCGCTCCCTGACGGTCCTTCCCTCCAGTTGCGCGGCGCCGTATTCGGTGACGATCACGTCGACGTGGTGGCGCGGCGTCGTGATCACTGCGCCGGGGCCGAACCACGGCACGATCCGCGACTGCAGCACCCCGTCCTTCTCGAATGTCGACGGCAGGCAGATCAACGAGCGGTCCGACAGCTCGAGTCCCGCGCCTGCGACGAAGTCCTCGGCACCGCCAATTCCGCTGAACTGCCCGCCGGAGATCGTGTCGGCGACGATCTGTCCGTGGATGTCGATGGCCAGAGCGCCGTTGATGGTGACCATCTCGTTGTTGGCGGCGATCACCTCCGGTGCGTTGACGATCTCGACCGGCAGGAACGCGACATCGGTGTTGCCGTCCAGCCAGTCGTAGAGCTCCGGCGAACCGAACGCGAACGTCGTCACGCTGACGCCGTCGTACTGACCTTTGCCTGCGTTGGTGACCTTGCCTGCACGGTGCAGCTTCATGCACCCATCGGTGAACATCTCGCTGTGCAGCCCGTAGTCGCCACCGTCGCCCTCGGCCAGGAGGGTGGCGATCTGGTTGGGAATGGAGCCGATTCCCGTCTGCAACGTCGCGCCGGACCGGACGAAGCCGACGGTGTGCCGGGCGATCGCCTTGTCGATGTCGCTCGGCGGTGCCTCGCCTCCCGGCAGCGCGAGGGGCGCGTCGGTCGAGTGCACCAGAACGTCGATCTCGTCGACGTGCACCGCGTGGCGATGCTGTTCGCCCAGCCCGAACGTCCGCGGGTAGGCGTCCGAGACCTCGACGACGAGCAGCCGGTCGGGGTCTGCGCCCGCACGACGCAGTTCGTTGATCGTGCCGCCCGCGTGTAACGACAGCGAGCACCACCCGTCGGCGTCGGGCGGCGTGGCGACCGTCGTCATCACGCGCGGGCACTGGGCTTGGAGCAGCGGACCGAAGCGCCGGAAGTCCGCGGGGGTGAACTCGATGTCGACGCCCGAGTCCCGCAGCGCCCGCTCGAGCGGACCGTAGAAGCCCGATAGGTAATGCACGCCGGAACGGGAGAACAGTTCGGTGCCCACCGCGAGCAGTGCGCCGTAGACGCGGAGATTCGTCCAGTCCTCGCGCTCGCCGAGCGCACGCAGGAACGCAGGGGGCTGGCCCGGACCGAGGGGCATGCCCAGCGTGTCTTCGGGGTTGAGCCGCGCGGCGGCCTGATCGGCGCTCAGTTCCTCGGGCATTGCGGGGGATCTTATATACCGCACCACCTGAGTAGAACCCTTGGTCGATACCCGGGGACTTGCTAGCGTCCGCCGGTGCGCTTCGTCAGAAATCCCATCCTGGCCCTGATGCTGCTCGTCTCGATTCTTGCCCTCGCGGCGTGCGGCGGCTCGTCAGGCGAGAGCCAGGTGAAGTCGTCCGGCGTGCTGCGCGTCGGCACCGAGGGTGTGTACGCCCCATTCAGCTATCACGACTCGAGCTCCGGCGACCTCGTCGGCTATGACGTCGACGTCGCCAAGGCGGTCGCCGACAAGCTCGGTGTCAGAGTCGAATTCGTCGAGACGCCGTGGGACGCCATGTTCGCGGCGTTAGAAGCCAACCGCTTCGACGTGGTCGCCAACGAGGTGACGATCAACGACGAGCGCAAGGCCAAGTACGACCTGTCCGAGCCCTACTCCGTCGGCGAGGGCGTGATCGTGACACGCGCCGACGACAACTCGATCAAGACGCTCGCCGACCTGAAGGGCAAGGTCGCCGCCGAGAACGCGACGAGCAACTGGTCGGAGGTGGCCAGGAAGGCAGGTGCGCGGGTGGAGGCCGTCGAGGGCTTCACCCAGGCGATCAAGCTGCTCAACCAGGGCCGGGTGGACGTCGTCGTCAACGACAGCATCGCGGTGTACGCCTACCTCGCCGAGACCGGCGACAAGACAGTCAAGATCGCCGGAAACGTCGGCGAGAAGAGCGAGCAGGGCTTCGCCGCCCGCAAGGACAGCGGCCTGCTGCCCGACCTGAACAAGGCGCTCGACGAGCTGCGATCCGACGGCACGCTGGCCGACATCTCCCAGAAATACCTGAAGGCCAACGCCTCTGGCGGCCCCGACACGCCACCGGCGCCCGATGCGAACCAATCGACCTGGCAGCTGGTTCTGCACAGCCTGGGTCCGCTGGCGAAGGCGACGATCACCAAAACGATTCCGCTGACGATCATCAGCTTCGTGATCGGCATCGTGATCGCGCTCGCGGTCGCACTTGCCCGGCTGTCGACGAACGTGATTCTCACCAACATCGCCCGGTTCTACATCTCGGTCATCCGCGGAACACCGTTGCTCGTGCAGTTGTTCATCGTCTTCTACGCCCTGCCAGAACTGGGAGTGAAGATCGACCCGTGGCCTGCGGCAATCATCGCCTTCTCGTTGAACGTCGGCGGTTACGCCGCAGAAGTCATCCGGTCGTCGATCCAGAGCATTCCCAAGGGGCAGTGGGAGGCGGCCGAGACCATCGGCCTCAACTATGTGGGTGCGCTGCGGCGGATCATCCTGCCGCAGGCGGCCAGGGTCGCGGTGCCGCCGTTGTCGAATACGTTGATCTCACTGCTGAAGGACACCTCGCTGGCGTCGACGATTCTCGTCACCGAACTGCTGCGGCAGGCACAGATCATCGCCGCACCGAAATTCGAGTTCCTCGCTCTGTATCTCACTGCCGCGGTTTACTACTGGGTCGTCTGCCTGGCGCTCTCGTTCGGTCAGAACCGCGTTGAACGTCGGTTGGAAAGGTATGTGGCACGATGACTGAGCCTCGTGAAGACAGGATCGTTGCCGAGGGTGTGCACAAGGCCTTCGGTGAAAACGAAGTGCTGAAGGGTGTTTCGTTCACCGTGCCGCGTGGGACGGCGACGACGATCATCGGCCCATCGGGTTCCGGTAAGACAACCCTGCTGCGCGCACTCAACGCGCTCGACGCACCCGACGCGGGCGTGATCCGGGTCGGCGACGTCGAGGTCGACTTCTCCAAGCCGGTGCCGAAGGATCAGTTGCGCTCCTATCGCGCGCAGAGCGGCTTTGTTTTCCAGTCGCACAACCTGTTTCCGCACAAGACGGTTCTCCAGAACGTCATCGAGGGCCCGGTGGTCGTGCAGAAGCAGTCGAAGGACGAGGCGGTGTCGGACGCCGTCGAACTGCTCGGGCAGGTGGGCCTGGCGGAGAAGCGGGACCAGTATCCGTTCCAGCTGTCGGGCGGCCAGCAGCAGCGAGTCGGCATCGCGCGGGCGCTGGCGCTCAAGCCGAAGGTCGTGCTCTTCGATGAGCCGACCTCGGCGCTGGACCCCGAACTGGTCGGCGAGGTGCTTTCGGTGATCAAGGATCTCGCCGTCGAGGGCTGGACGCTGGTGATCGTCACCCACGAGATCCAGTTCGCCAAGCAGGTTTCTGACCAGGTGCTGTTCACCGACCAAGGGGTCATCCTGGAGAAGGGCCCGGCCGCCGAGGTGATCGGCGACCCGAAGGAGGAGCGGACGCGGCAGTTCCTAGACCGAATCCTCAACCCGCTGTAACTTTCGCCTCGGCGCGAGCGTTCGCAAACTACGGTAAAACCCCGGTGTGTCGACCACAGACACGCTCCCCCGCTTAAAGCGGGAGGTACCCCCAACTCGCGCAGAGAAGTGAGGCCACGATGTCTCAGAGCCATGAAGCGGACGTCATCATCGTCGGGGCAGGTATCTCGGGCATGATCGCCGCCCGAAAGGTGCTCGAAGCCGGGCTCACGCCTCTGGTGTTGGAGGCCGACGAGCGGGTGGGCGGACGGATTCTCACCGAGGAGGTCATCCCGGGGGTTCCGATCGAACTCGGGGCCCAATGGATCGGCGACACCCACCAGCGCATGTTCGGACTGGCGGCCGAACTGGGCGTCCAGACCTATCCGCAATACGACGAAGGCGAGACGTCATATGACGTCGGTGGCTCGGGTGTGTTGCGGGAGAACGAGTTTCAGACCCGCTTTGCGTCGGAGTTGAAGGAACTCGAGCTGGTGCTGCGCCGTCTCGACGTTCTGGCGGCCGAAGTACCTGTCGAGGCACCATGGCAGGCCCCACGCGCCACCGAATGGGACGGGATCACCGCAGGCGCCTGGTATGACGCCCAGGGGCTGCCGGTCGTCGCCCGCACCCTGCTGGAGATCTGCACCGTCGGGATCCTTGCGGTGCCGACCGCGGAAGTGTCCTTCCTGCATCTGCTGTTCACGATTCAGACCTGCGGGGTCACCTCGGAGCTCTTTGCGGAGTCCGAGGGCGGTGCCCAGACCACCCGGTTCGTCGGCGGCACAAGCGAAATCCCGAAGCGATTGGCTGCGCTCATCGCAGATCACATCGTTCTCGACGCTCCGGTGCTGCTGATGGAACACGCCGCGGACAGCGTCACCGTGCACTGCCGGGGCGGAAGGGTGGCCCATGGGCGCCGGGCGATCGTCGCGATCTCGCCGACGCTGGCGGGCCGAATCATGTACGACCCACCACTTTCCGGCGTCCGCGACCAGCTCACCCAGCGACTGCCCAACGGCTCAGCGATGAAGGCGTTCTTCATCTACGACGAACCGTTCTGGCGCGCAGACGGATTCAACGGCCAGCTCATCTCCGACGTCGGCCCGGCCCGGATGTCCAACGACACCTGCATTCCCGGCGACGACCACGGCGTCATCCTGCTGTTCCTCGAGGGCGACGAGGCGCGCACCGTCGGCAGGCTCCCCCAGGCGGAGCGCAGGGCGGCGCTGACCGCGGAGCTGGTGCGTCACTACGGCCAGAAGGCCGCCCGTCCGGAATACTACGTCGACGGGGAGTGGTCGGACCGGCAGTGGACGCGCGGCTGCTACAACGCCAACCACGGCCCGCACGTGTGGACCAAGTACGGGCCCGCCCTCACGGTTCCGATCGGCCCGATCCACTGGGCGTCCACCGACACCGCCACGCATTGGAGCGCCTACATGGAGGGTGCGGTCGACGCAGGTGAGCGGGCAGCCCAGGAGGTCATCGACGAACTGGCGAAATGATCGGTTAACAGATCGGTTTCGTCGCATACTGACTGGCACGAATCTCATCCAGGGGTGCCCAGTGCGGAAGTTGTTCGTCTCCTACGCGCGCGAGAACAAGCGCGACATCGACCAGTTGGTCGAGCACCTCAACATGATGGGCTACAGCACCTGGGTCGATGAGGCGCTCCGTGGCGGCCAGGATTGGTGGCAGGAAATCCTGCAGCGCATCGCCGACAGTGATGCATTCATTGCGACCATCTCGCACGCGGCGTTGAACTCGACTGCCTGTCAGCGAGAACTCGACTGGGCCGAGGCCCTCGGCAAGCCGGTCGTACCCGTCGCGATCGAACCCCGAGCGCTTGCACTTCCGAGCCGCATCGTAAGGCGCCAGATCATCAACTATTCGCGGCCCGAAGAACGTGCGCTCGACGCATTGCGGCTGCAGGGCGGTCTTGCGACGCTGCCACCGGCACCGCCGCTCCCCGAGCCGTTACCCGAGCCTCCGGCGCCCCCATTGTCATATCTGACCAATCTCGTCGATCTGGCAACCAAGGCGGATCCCCTCGACTATGAGCAGCAACACCAAGTCCTTCTCCAACTCGAGACCGCGCTTCGCTCTACCGATCCCGAAGAGCGGCGCGGCGGCCACGACATCATGGAACGGTTCAGCAGCCGCCGAGACATCTATGCGGACGTGGACCGGACCATCGACCGGCTGAGGAGTCTCGCCGACGTTTCAGAGTCGGTCGCGACGAAGGAACAGCGCAAACCCTCTCCGCCCGAGACAAAGATGCGATTCAGCCCGCCGACAGTACGCCGCGACAAGCCAACCAGCCCAGAGGCAATACCCAATCAAAACGTCTTGCGACACGTATGGAAGTCGACCCTGGCGTCAGGTGTGTTGGGCCTGATCATGGGGGCTCTACTGGCGTTCGCCACCCCCGTAACACTGACAGCGGCAACGGTTTTCGTTTCCGTTTACTTGCTGATATGTGGTGCTTCGCAGGTGATATTGGCATATGCAATGTTCGGCTGGGCACGGAATTTACTGCTAGTGAGTGGCGCCGCATCATTGCTCTTCGCAGCTGTGGCATTCGTCGTCGTGCAGAATACGGCTCTGCCGAGTGACCGCCCTTACATGGTCGGGGCCATGTTCGGAATGGGCTTCCTGACTCGGGGTCTCGCCGAAGCCGTGTCAGCGGCCAGGGCTCGGATGCCGGGACGGCGTTGGTACATCTTCATGGGTGCGGTCAGCGTCGTGGCAGGCATCTTCCTGTTGATACCTGCACCAACGCCCTCGGACCCGGTGTTGAAAATGGAGCTCGCCCGGATCATGGTCGCCAGCGGTTGGTGCCTTGCGATTTATGGGGTTGTCGAAACCGTGTCTTCGTACGGAATCCGGAGGGCAACCGGTTCGGGGTCCTGATCACGTCCGGCAGGAGATCTCCATGCTGTCGGCATCCCTGACGGGGAAGTGCACGCTCACGTAGCCGTTGGCGGGGTCGCGCATGTAGTCGAGGTAGGGCTGCAATCCCGGCATGCTCGTGTTGTCGGCGACGACCAGCGCTCCCGGCGCCAACTTCGGCTCGAGCAGCTGCAGCACCTGCACGTACAGGTCCTTCCATCCGTCGAGGAGGACGAACTGCACCGGCCCGTCGATCGCGCCGAGAGTTTCCAGCGCGTCGCCGTGCAGCACGGTGATCAGGTCGTCCAGGCCGGCGTCGGTGAAGTTGCCGGATGCGACGGCCACCTTGGTCTCGTTGAGTTCCGTGGTCACCACCCGGCCCTCGCCGTTGTCGCGCACCGCCGACGCCATGTGGATCGCGGAGATGCCAAGCGACATGCCGAACTCGACCACCGTCGTAGGACGTGATGCCCGTACCAGTGTGTAGAGCAGTCGACCCGCTTCCGGGGTGACCGGGAGGTAGAACTCGCTCAACGCGTCGGCGCGCGCCTGCGCGCTTGATTCGGCGGGCACGACGTCCTTGCCGAACATCTCGCCCAGCATCGGCATTTGCGCATCCGCCTCGGCGAACATCCGGGTGAGGGCGGCCGCGACGCGCGAATCAAGCAAGGTGGAAGTCATACTCCCGACGGTAGTCCACACTGTCTCCATGCCCGTCTTGCACATCGAGCACGAGATCAGCGAGCTGGCGGTCTGGCTCGACACCTTCAAGAAGTTCGCGCCCGCTCGCGAGGCGGCGGGTGTCACACGCACCGAGGTATACCAGCCGAGCGACGACCCGAACTACCTCGTGGTCAATCTGAGTTTCGAGAACGTCGATTCGGCAAGCAGTTTCCGTGAATTCCTGATCAACCAGATCTGGTCGTCGCCTGACTCCGCGCCCGCGCTGGTCGGTCCGCCGACCGCCAGGGTCTTGACGGAGGTGGAGGTCTAGCGGGCGACCGGCAGCGTCGACACCCTTCGCGGCGACAGGCTCTGCTCGTCCTCCCGATCGGTGCCATCCGCGCCTGCTGTGCGCACACGCAGAATTCCGGACCCGGTGGTATCCCAATCATCATGTCGTCGCAGCCAATTCGGCCGTTGAGCTTGACCGGTGACTCATGGCGAGGGTGTCCTCGATGACCGCCGACACCTGCGATGGGTTATCGCGTGACTGCGCCACGCCGGTGACCAGCGGACCCGGCGGCCAGGTCGGCGACCTCGACGGACTCGTGGGTCTCGCCGAAGCCCACGAGCTCATGCAGACGGATCAACGGACGTGGCGACCACCAGTTGCGCCTGCCCAGCAGGTGCATGAACGACGGCATCAGCAGCATCCGGACCAAGGTGGCGTCGACCATGACCGCCAACGCGAGCCCCAACCCCAACATCCGCAGGAACGAGACCTGAGCAGACAGCAGCGCGGCGAACGCAATCACCATGATCAGCGCGGCCGCCGTCACCACCCTGCCCGTGCGGGCCAGGCCCAAGGCGACGCTTTCGTCGTTGTCGGCGGCACTTCGCCCGGATCTCAGCCAGTACTCGCGAATCCGCGAGATCAGGAAGACTTCGTAGTCCATTGACAGGCCGAAGGCCATGCAGAACAACAGCAGGGGAATGTAGGCGACCAACGTGCCGGTGCTCGTGGTGCCGAATGCGCCGAGATGACCCTCCTGAAAGACCCAGACCAGGGCGCCGAATCCCGCGCTCAACGACAACATGTTGAGGAAAAGCGCCTTGAGCGCCACCACGACGCTGCCGGTCAACAGGAACACCAGCATCACCGTGATCGCGGCGACGACCCCCAACACAGTGGTCAGCCGCGAAGTGATCGCCTGGGTGCTGTCGCGGTTGATCTGCGCGATACCGGTCACCAGCACATTTCCATCACCCGGTACCGGCACCGCATGTATTGCGTCCAGCTGCGCTTCGGAGGCCGTCGAGAACAACTCGGCGTCACTCGTGACCGTCAGGAACGCGCTGCCGTCGGCCATGCCGGCGGGCGACGTCGGCGGACCGGCGAGTGCGCCATCGATGAACGTACCGTTCGGCGCCGACACCGTCGCAACGTCTTGCACTCTCGAAAGCTCTGCGGCATACCCGCCGAGTTCTGCTGGGGTTGCAGCGGCGACGTCCGGAATCACCACCGTCACCTGGGTGAGCGGGTCAACGGCGAATTCGGTGCGCAGTGTATCGCCGACCTGGCGTGCCGACAGCGAGCCGGGCAACACACGGTCGTCGGGGAAACCCCATTTCGCCGAGAGAAACGGCACACCCAGGATCAGCAGTACGGCCGTGACAACGACTGCCACGGGGACGGCGTGGCGCATCGCCATCTTCGTGGATCGATACCAGAACATCTCCTCGACCTGGCGGGCAGCGGGCTCCTGGCGCCCCAGGATGCGGCGCACGAGCCGTCGTACGTCGAGTGCGTTGAGACGCTCGCCCAATAGCACGATGAGCGCCGGCGTCACCAATACCGCCCCAAGAGCGGCGAAGCACACGGTCGCGACCCCCGCGTAGGCGAACGACTTCAAGAAGTAGATGGGAAACAGGGCCAGTGCCGCCATCGACAACGCCACTGTCACCGCCGAGAACACCACGGTTCTGCCCGCGGCAGCCATCGTGCGCCGCAGCGCCTCTTCGCGGTCGAGACCGTTGCCCAGCTCGTCGCGATACCGACTGACGATCAACAAGGTGTAGTCGACGGCGAGTGCCAAACCCACAGCCAGCGTCAGGTTCAACGCGAAGATCGACACGTCGGTCATCAGCGTCAGCGCGCGCAGCACTGCCAACGACCCGAGCATGGCGACGGCGCTGACCGCCAAGGGCAAAGCGGCCGCCAACAATCCGCCGAACACCCACACCAGCACGACGAAAGTCAGCGGAACTGCGATGGCCTCCATCGCGAGCAGATCCCGCAGGCATTGTTCATTGGTCTGGGCGTAGTTCATCGCCGAGCCGCCGGCCCGCACGGTCAATCCGTCACGATCCTTGGCCACTTCCTCGGCCAGCGCCTTCGCGCGGCCCGGCGCGTCACGCTCCCCGCCAAGGATGCCCGCGATTACCAACCCCGTATTGCCGTCCGTGCTGAGCAACGCGGCCCTGGCCGGCGGTGGCGCAGTCCATGCCGATGTGACCGAAGCGACGTGTGGTGACTGGCCAAGAATTTCAGCGATCTCGGTACCGACCTTCTTGGCGGTTCCGCCTCGCGCGCCATCGGGTGATTCGACGGTGATTATCAGGTCGAAATCGCCCCGGTCGAACTTCTCGCCGAGCAGCCTGTTCGCTTGCGACGACTGCGATGCCGGATCCTGGAAGCCGCCTCCCGAGAGGTGCTGGGCGGCCGGAATACCGAAGATTGCCATGCCGACCATGACAAGCAGAGCGCATGCCAGCACCCAACGCGGGGCGGCGAGGGCGAGGCGAGCGATCGCCTGCAGCATTGTCAGCCCTGCCCTGGCCGCTCGTCGAGGCCGCCGCACGTCCGCACCAGTGCCCTGGCGATATTTATGTGCACCAGACGGCGAGTGATCGCCACGACGAAGATGTTCGACTTAACTGGAATCGCCATCATGGCGTAAACATACGCCGCTGCAGCAATCTAATCAGCGCAAGCTAGCGTTGCTTCCCTGGCCCGACCATTTGCCTATAGGGTCGAAGAGAAGACCGACGACACGCGCATAAGATGCGGCGATCCGTACCGAAGGCAGGCAATTGTGACAGCGATGCGTCAACCGGTCCTGGCGCGGGCTTTCACATTTGCTACGTCTCGTTCACAGTGCGTCCGGCGCGGGCGCGCGAACTTCTGACAGGCAAGGTGCATCACGATGCGACCACCTCCTTTTCCACTCCCGAAGTCGGTGACGCGCGGCGTGACGGAGGCTCGCCGCCACCTTCAGAATCTGGCGGACGCCGTCCTGCCCCCGGCAGCCGGGTTACTCGACCTGGCTTGGGGCATACAACGGACCATGATCGCGGGGACACTGATTACGTCTGGTCTGGCCGATGCGATCGGCTCGGAAGCCCGCTCGCCCGCCGATCTTGCCGGCGAATTGGGCCTCGACCCGGATGTGACGACCAGACTCGTCGAAGCTGCGGTCGCCTCGCGACTGTTGCGGCTCGACCGCTCCGGACGTGCACACCTCACCAACCTCGGGGCCCCGATGTGCTCCGACCACCCGCAGTCGATCGCCTCGTGGGTGGCGTTCATGGCGGATCCGGATACAGCCGCAGCGTATGCGCACCTGGGCACGCAGTTGCGCGAGGGCGCCCAACCGTCTGGCTGGCGAAGACATTTCGGAAAATCGGTGTGGGACTCGTTCGAGGAGCGTCCGGCGGCAGGCATGAGATTCGCCGCCTCGATGCGCGAACTCACTACCGCGTTCGACCTCGGAGTGACGCGCGCCTATCCGTGGCCGCGCCGCGGGGTAATTTGCGATGTGGGCGGTGGGACGGGAGAACTGCTTGCCGCGATTCTGGAGCGTCGGCGCCGCGCCCACGGCATCTTGGTCGATACCGAAAGCATCATCGATGAGGCGCAGGAGTATCTGCGCGGACGCGGATTGGCCGACCGCGTTGAGTGTCGCGCAGGCAGCTTCTTCGAAGGTCTCGACGTGCGTGCGGACGTCTACACAATGAAGTGGATCATGCATGACTGGAATGACGATGCCTGCCGCGACATCCTCACCCGTCTGCGTGCCACGATGCCGTCTGGGTCGAAGCTTGTCACGATCGACCTGCGGCGGGACCCCGGCCGCCCCAATTTCGTCGCCTCGATGTTGGACCTCGGCGTGCTCGTCGTCTGGGAGGGGCGTGAACGCTCGCCGGCTGAAGTACACGCTCTGATGCGCGACGCCGGCCTCAAGGCTGGTCGAGTGCACCATGCCGGGCCGACGATGCTCGTCGAAGGCATCGCTCCGTGAATGCCGTTGACCTGTCTAGAGTCTGCGTAGCCCACGCACGATTCTGGCGAAGGGAACTGTGGATCCCAGCCCTCGGCGCATGCTGGGCTGCAGCACGCTGATATTGCTCAACACCGCGTAACCCAAACCGCGGCTCCGCCATTCGGCGGCCTGCGCGAGGATTTCGTCGGGAGTACCCGTCAGAAAGCTCTCCTTCAGCAGCGACGAGGGAACGTCTCTGATGTAGGAGAGGACCGTCGACTCATCGAGGCCTTGCGGGACAAAATCCTGTAAGCCGGTGAAGTCCGCGCCCAGCGGATGTTGTACGCCGTGACGTGCCCATGCTGTGGCCGGCAGGTTGAGTGCGAACGCCTTGGCTACCGGCGTATCCAACGCTTCATCAACCTCGCCACGGCTGCCTCCGGTGAAGACGAACATCCACGATGCGGGCAGAACCGACATCGGGTCGCGGCCGGCGTCTGATGCCGCCGACCGGATCACGTCAAGACCGGCGGCATAGTCTTGCGGCCGCACCGTGACGATCGGAAACCAAGCGTCGGCATAACGACCGGTGATGCGCAGCATCCGCGGACCATGAGAAGCGATCCACATTTGAGGCCACTTGCCTCGGTAGGGCGGCAGCTCGAACAGCGCATTGCGGAGCGGGAAGAATTCACAGTCACGGTTGACCAGTCTGCCCGCCGGAGTTCCACAGCGAACGGATGGTGGCGACGGCTGCTTCGAACCGCGCCACCGGTTGGGACCAGTTCACCCCGTACGGCTCATTGCCTTCCCGCTCCCCGGTGCCGATGCCGAGGATCGCCCGCCCGCGGGTCATCAGGTGCAACGTGGCGGCCGCCTGCGCGGTGACGGCTGGGTTGCGCCGCCCGGCGTCGGTCACACCGATTCCAAGTCTCAGTCTGCGCAGCCTATGCCGTGCAGCCAGGTTGCCCAGCACCGTCCATGGCTCCAGGTACGCGTCGACTTTGGGCGCAAACCGTGCCGCCCAGAGGTTTTCGGGCGTGGCAATCGATCGGGGGTTGAGCGCGTTGAGGTGATCGGTCACCCAGAACGAATCCGCCCCGCATGCCGCCGCAGTGAGGTAGCTGGAATGCACGAACGCGGTCGGCGCATAGGGCACGTTGATCAGTTGCTCGACCACACCAACCCTGAACTCGGCCACGGCGGATCATTCCTTCCTGCTGTCGAAACAGCGGGCCATGCTGCTAGTCCAGTTCCTGGTCAATGATCCTGAAAAGCTCGCTGTCGCTTGCCGATTCGATATCAGAATCATCGGCCTCTCGTTGAGTGTCGGCCTGTACGGACGCCAGTACCCTCTCAATCCGCGCGGCCGCTCGCGCCTTCTGCGTGTCGTCCCATCGCGAGTTCGCGACCACGTCTTCCAGCGCTCCGATCATTGCGTCGAATCGGTCAGCACCCGCCCCGTTGCTTTCGGTGGCCTTCGTCATTTCCGTGTGCAGGTGTTTGGCGAGTGTGGTGGGGGTGGGGTGGTCGAAGATGATTGTGGGGGTGAGTGTGAGTGCGGTGGCGGTGCTGAGTCGGTTGCGTAGTTCGATGGCGGTCAGGGAGTCGAATCCGAGGTCGGCGAAGGTGTCGTTGGGGTTGATGGTGGTGGGGTCGGGGTGGCCGAGTACGGCGGTGAGGTGTTCGGTGACCAGGTCGGTGAGGAGCTGGTGTGCGGCGGCGGGGGTGAGTTCGTTGAGGCGCGCGATGGGGGTGTTGGTGGTGGCGGCGGGCTGGGCGCGGCGGGTGCGGTGGGGGATCAGCTGGTGGAAAAGCGTTGGCAGCGTTGGGGTGTGGGCAGGGTCGGCCAGGGCGGCCAGGTCTAAGCGGGTGGCGATCAGCACCGGGTTATCAACGCCTAGGGCGGTGTCGAACAGCTCCATGGCCTGGCCGGGGGTCATCGCGGTCAGCCCGCGGCGGTGCAGGCGGGCTTGGTCGGGTGCCTGCATTCCGGCGGTCATGGTGCTCGGTGTTTCCCACAGCCCCCATGCCAGCGACAGTCCCGCCAGTCCGGCCGCCCGCCGGTGGGCAGCCAGCGCGTCGAGGAAGGCGTTGGCCGCGGCGTAGTTGGCCTGCCCGGGCGCGCCGATGATGCCGGCCAGCGAGGAGAACACCACAAACGCGTTCAGCGGCAGCTCGCGGGTCAGCTCATGCAGATGCCATGCGCCGTCGACCTTGGCCCGCAACACCGTGTCGATGCGCTGGGGGGTCAGCGAGCCGATGACAGCGTCATCGAGCACACCGGCGGCGTGCACCACCGCTTGTAGCCGATAACGGCCGGCCACATCGGTGATCAACGCCGCGGCGGCGTCGGGGTCGGCGACATCACAGGCGATCACCTCCACCTGGGCGCCGGCCTGGGTCAAATCGGCCACCAGTTCGGCCGCACCTGCGCTGTCCATGCCGCTGCGGCTGACCAAAACGACCTGCCCCACCCGGTAGCGGCCGACCAGGTGGCGGGCCAGCACCCCACCGGCCATCCCGGTGCCACCGGTGATCAACACCGCGCCGCCGGGATCCAAAACCGTTGACTCCGTGGCATTATCAGCGCCGACAGCGGCCAGTCGGGCGGCATACACCGCCGCGCCGCGCACCAGCAATTGAGGTTCACCACTGGCCGCCAACCGCGCCGCATCCACCGGCGCGTCGCTATCGACAAGCACGATCTGGCCGGGGTTCTCACTTTGCGCCGACCGCACCAACCCCCAGATCGCCGCCCCGGCCAGATCGGTGATGTCGGCACCGGCCAACCCGACCGCACCATGAGTCAGCACCACCAGCCGCGCGGCGCGGTCACCAGCCAGCCACGACTGCAGCACCGCCAACACCTGATGCGTGCCGGCCCGAACCGCGTCGAGAGCCCCCGCGCCGGCGATCTCAGCACCGCGCCATTCCCACACCACCACGTCACCCTCGGCCAGAGAACCGGTGTCTGGGGCCGCCGCACCGCCGGGGGGACCGATCGGCCAATACAGCACCTGCCGGTCAGCCGATGCACCACCAGCATTGTCCAACACCGTCAGCGGTGACCACCCCAACTCCAGCAGCCCCCGCCCCACGCCGGTGGCCGCGCTGAGCGCCGCATCCAACTGCGCGCTGCTGACCGGGCGGGTCAACAACGAACCCACCGACAACACCGGCTGCCCGAACTCATCGGCCAACTCCACCGACACCCCATCCTGGCCGACCGGGGTGATACGCACCCGGGCGCGGCTGACCCCCCCAGCGTGCAACGACACCTGCTGCCAACTAAACGGCAGCAACACACCCCGGTCACCGTCGTCGTCGACGGCCACCATCGCCGCATGCAACGCAGCATCGAGCAGCACCGGATGAACACCCATCGCCGCCGACCCCACACCATCGCCATCCACGGCGACCTCAGCGAAAACCTCCGCCCCCCGCCGCCACACCGCCCGCAACCCCCGAAAAGCCGGGCCGTAATCGTAGCCACGGGCAGCCAACCGCTCATAGGCCCCCGAAACATCAACACCGACCGCGCCGGGCGGCGGCCACGGCGACAACGGCTGCCCGGCGCCCACCGCCGCCACCGCCAACCGGCCCTGGGCATGCATCACCCACCCACCAGCCGAACCGACCCGCGAACCGCCATCAACCTCCTCCACCCGCCCATACACCGACACCGACCGCTGCCCAGAAGCCTCCGCGCCGCCGACAACCACCTGCACAGCCACCGCGCCCCGCGCCGGTAACACCAACGGCGCCTGCAACATCAACTCCGCCACCACCGTGGCACCCACCTGCTCGGCCGCACGCAACACCAACTCCACAAACCCCGCCCCGGGCAACACCACCACCCCACACACCGCGTGATCGGCCAACCACCCATGCGTCTGCAACGACAACCGGCCCGTCAACACCACCCCACCCGAATCGGGCTGCTCCACCACCGCACCCAACAAACCATGCTCAACACGACCCACCCCCAACAACCCGCCATCCGCAGCCCCCAACACAGCCGGCACCCAAAACCGCTGCCGCTGAAAGGCATACGTCGGTAACGGCACCTGCCGGCCCCCCGAATCAGCCGACGCCGCCGACCAATCCACCCCCGCCCCCGCCGTGAACACCTGACCCGCCGAACGCCAAAACCGGTCCAGCCCACCGTTATCGCGCCCCAACGTGGGCGCCACCACCCCAGCAGACCCCCCCGCACACTCAGAAACCACATCCTCGATCGCAGCGACCAACACCGGATGCGGACTGCACTCCACAAACACCCGATAACCCTGCTCCCACGCCGCGCGCACCGCCCGATCAAACCGCACCGGCTGACGAACACCCCGATACCAATACCGGCCATCCAAACCAGCGGTATCCATCACCTCACCAGTGACCGTCGAAAAAAACTCCACCGACGACGACCGCGGCGCAATACCACCAAGCGCCTCCACCAACGCCGACTCAATCGCCTCCACCTGCACCGAATGCGACGCATAATCCACATCAATACGCCGAGCCCACACCCCCGCACCCTCACACACCGCGATCAACTCCTGCGCAGCAGACACCTCACCCGAAACCACCACCGCCCCAGACCCATTGACCGCCGCAACACCAAGCCGATCCCCCCACCGACCCAACCACTGCTCAACCCGCTCCACCCCAGCACCCACCGAAACCATCGCCCCACCACCCGACAACGACACCAACAACCGACTCCGCAACGCCACCACCGCCGCAGCATCCTCCAACGACAACCCCCCACCCACACACGCCGCAGCAATCTCACCCTGCGAATGCCCAATCACCCCACCAACAACCACCCCCACCGACCGCCACAACCGCGCCAACGACACCATCACCGCCCACAACACCGGCTGCACCACATCCACCCGATCCAACCCCGGCGCCCCCCCAACCCCCCGCACCACATCCATCAACGACCAATCCACCCACCCCCCCAACGCCTCACCACACAAATCCATCTGCTCAGCAAAAACCGCAGACTCCCCATACAACCGCGCCCCCATACCCACCCACTGCGAACCCTGCCCCGGAAACACCAACACCACACCGCGACCCACAGACCTTGCATGGCCAACAGACACTGCGGGCCCCGGCGTACCGGTTGCAAACGCAGCCAACTCCTCTGTCAACTGATCCCGGCTGTTACCGACGAGGACAGCGCGGTGGGCGTAAACCGGTCGTCGCGCCAACGACACCGCCGCATCGGCTGCTGTGACGTGTTTTTCGGCGCGTAGGTAAGCCGACAGCCGGCCCGCCTGCGCGGTCAACGCTTCCTCGGACTTCGCCGAGACCACCCACGGCACCGTCGGCTCGGTGGCCGGGGCCGGAGCGGCATCGATCGGCGTGGCCGGGGGTTCCTCCAGCACCACGTGAGCGTTGGTGCCTGAGAGGGCGAACGCGGAGACGGCGGCACGGCGCACATGCTCTCCGGCCGGCCAAGGCCGGGCCTCGGTCAGCAACGACACCGCGTCGGTCGACCAATCCACGTGTGGGCTGGGGGCGTCGACATGCAGGGTCTGGGGAAGCACACCGTGGGCCATGGCTTTGAGCAACTTGATCACTCCGGCCACCCCGGCGGCGGCTTGGGTGTGGCCCATGTTGGATTTGATGGAGCCCAGCCACAACGGACGATCCTTATCCCGGTCTCGTCCGTAGGTAGCCAACAGGGCTTCCGCCTCGATCGGATCGCCCAGCACGGTGCCGGTGCCATGCGCCTCGACGACGTCCACGTCGGCGCCCGTCAGCCCGGCGCTCGTCAACGCCGCCCGGATCACCCGCTCCTGTGCGGCCCGATTGGGAGCGGTCAGCCCGTTGGACGCGCCGTCCTGGTTGACTGCGCTACCCCGTATCAGCCCCAATACCGGATGGCCGTGGCGGCGCGCATCCGACAGACGCTCGATCACCAGCATGCCCGCGCCCTCAGAGAATGCGGTTCCATCAGCGGCGGCAGCGAAGGGTTTGCAGCGCCCGTCCGCGGCCAGCCCGCGCTGCCTTGAGAACTCCACATAGATGTACGGCAGGGCCATCACGGTGACTCCGCCGGCCAATGCCAGGTCACACTCCCCGGAGCGCAGAGACTGTACGGCCAAGTGCATAGCCACCAGCGACGAGGAACACGCCGTATCCACCGACACCGCCGGCCCCTCCAACCCGAACGCATACGCGATGCGACCCGATGCCACGCTGCCGGCGACGCCCGTTGCCAGGTAGCCTTCCGCCTCGGCCGGGGCGTGGTTGGCATAGTGCGACGCCATCATTCCGACGAATACGCCGGTTTGGCTCCCCCGCAGCGCTTGTGGATCGATGCCTGCCGATTCGAACGCTTCATGGGAGCACTCCAACATCAGCCGCTGTTGGGGGTCGGTCGCCAGGGCCTCCCTCGGCGACATCCCGAAGAAGGCGGCATCGAAATCACCCACAGCGCTCAAGAACCCACCGCGGCGGGTGTAGGACTTGCCCGCCGCATCGGGATCGGGATCAAACAGCTTCTGGACGTTCCATCCCCGATCGTCGGGAAACTCCGAAATCACATCGCGGCCGGTGGCCACCATCTCCCACAACTCTTGGGGAGAATTCACGTCACCGGGGTAGCGGCAGCCCATCCCGACGATGGCCATCGGCTCGTCCAGTCGTGCCGGTGCGCGTACTCGAGCGGACTTCGTAGACGGCGAGCCGACGAGCCGCTGGGCAAGGTGTTTGGCGAGTGTGGTGGGGGTGGGGTGGTCGAAGATGATTGTGGGGGTGAGTGTGAGTGCGGTGGCGGTGCTGAGTCGGTTGCGTAGTTCGATGGCGGTCAGGGAGTCGAATCCGAGGTCGGCGAAGGTGTCGTTGGGGTTGATGGTGGTGGGGTCGGGGTGGCCGAGTACGGCGGTGAGGTGTTCGGTGACCAGGTCGGTGAGGAGCTGGTGTGCGGCGGCGGGGGTGAGTTCGTTGAGGCGCGCGATGGGGGTGTTGGTGGTGGCGGCGGGCTGGGCGCGGCGGGTGCGGTGGGGGATCAGCTGGTGGAAAAGCGTTGGCAGCGTTGGGGTGTGGGCAGGGTCGGCCAGGGCGGCCAGGTCTAAGCGGGTGGCGATCAGCACCGGGTTATCAACGCCTAGGGCGGTGTCGAACAGCTCCATGGCCTGGCCGGGGGTCATCGCGGTCAGCCCGCGGCGGTGCAGGCGGGCTTGGTCGGGTGCCTGCATTCCGGCGGTCATGGTGCTCGGTGTTTCCCACAGCCCCCATGCCAGCGACAGTCCCGCCAGTCCGGCCGCCCGCCGGTGGGCAGCCAGCGCGTCGAGGAAGGCGTTGGCCGCGGCGTAGTTGGCCTGCCCGGGCGCGCCGATGATGCCGGCCAGCGAGGAGAACACCACAAACGCGTTCAGCGGCAGCTCGCGGGTCAGCTCATGCAGATGCCATGCGCCGTCGACCTTGGCCCGCAACACCGTGTCGATGCGCTGGGGGGTCAGCGAGCCGATGACAGCGTCATCGAGCACACCGGCGGCGTGCACCACCGCTTGTAGCCGATAACGGCCGGCCACATCGGTGATCAACGCCGCGGCGGCGTCGGGGTCGGCGACATCACAGGCGATCACCTCCACCTGGGCGCCGGCCTGGGTCAAATCGGCCACCAGTTCGGCCGCACCTGCGCTGTCCATGCCGCTGCGGCTGACCAAAACGACCTGCCCCACCCGGTAGCGGCCGACCAGGTGGCGGGCCAGCACCCCACCGGCCATCCCGGTGCCACCGGTGATCAACACCGCGCCGCCGGGATCCAAAACCGTTGACTCCGTGGCATTATCAGCGCCGACAGCGGCCAGTCGGGCGGCATACACCGCCGCGCCGCGCACCAGCAATTGAGGTTCACCACTGGCCGCCAACCGCGCCGCATCCACCGGCGCGTCGCTATCGACAAGCACGATCTGGCCGGGGTTCTCACTTTGCGCCGACCGCACCAACCCCCAGATCGCCGCCCCGGCCAGATCGGTGATGTCGGCACCGGCCAACCCGACCGCACCATGAGTCAGCACCACCAGCCGCGCGGCGCGGTCACCAGCCAGCCACGACTGCAGCACCGCCAACACCTGATGCGTGCCGGCCCGAACCGCGTCGAGAGCCCCCGCGCCGGCGATCTCAGCACCGCGCCATTCCCACACCACCACGTCACCCTCGGCCAGAGAACCGGTGTCTGGGGCCGCCGCACCGCCGGGGGGACCGATCGGCCAATACAGCACCTGCCGGTCAGCCGATGCACCACCAGCATTGTCCAACACCGTCAGCGGTGACCACCCCAACTCCAGCAGCCCCCGCCCCACGCCGGTGGCCGCGCTGAGCGCCGCATCCAACTGCGCGCTGCTGACCGGGCGGGTCAACAACGAACCCACCGACAACACCGGCTGCCCGAACTCATCGGCCAACTCCACCGACACCCCATCCTGGCCGACCGGGGTGATACGCACCCGGGCGCGGCTGACCCCCCCAGCGTGCAACGACACCTGCTGCCAACTAAACGGCAGCAACACACCCCGGTCACCGTCGTCGTCGACGGCCACCATCGCCGCATGCAACGCAGCATCGAGCAGCACCGGATGAACACCCATCGCCGCCGACCCCACACCATCGCCATCCACGGCGACCTCAGCGAAAACCTCCGCCCCCCGCCGCCACACCGCCCGCAACCCCCGAAAAGCCGGGCCGTAATCGTAGCCACGGGCAGCCAACCGCTCATAGGCCCCCGAAACATCAACACCGACCGCGCCGGGCGGCGGCCACGGCGACAACGGCTGCCCGGCGCCCACCGCCGCCACCGCCAACCGGCCCTGGGCATGCATCACCCACCCACCAGCCGAACCGACCCGCGAACCGCCATCAACCTCCTCCACCCGCCCATACACCGACACCGACCGCTGCCCAGAAGCCTCCGCGCCGCCGACAACCACCTGCACAGCCACCGCGCCCCGCGCCGGTAACACCAACGGCGCCTGCAACATCAACTCCGCCACCACCGTGGCACCCACCTGCTCGGCCGCACGCAACACCAACTCCACAAACCCCGCCCCGGGCAACACCACCACCCCACACACCGCGTGATCGGCCAACCACCCATGCGTCTGCAACGACAACCGGCCCGTCAACACCACCCCACCCGAATCGGGCTGCTCCACCACCGCACCCAACAAACCATGCTCAACACGACCCACCCCCAACAACCCGCCATCCGCAGCCCCCAACACAGCCGGCACCCCCGCCCCCGCCGTGAACACCTGACCCGCCGAACGCCAAAACCGGTCCAGCCCACCGTTATCGCGCCCCAACGTGGGCGCCACCACCCCAGCAGACCCCCCCGCACACTCAGAAACCACATCCTCGGTCGCAGCGACCAACACCGGATGCGGACTGCACTCCACAAACACCCGATAACCCTGCTCCCACGCCGCGCGCACCGCCCGATCAAACCGCACCGGCTGACGAACACCCCGATACCAATACCGGCCATCCAAACCAGCGGTATCCATCACCTCACCAGTGACCGTCGAAAAAAACTCCACCGACGACGACCGCGGCGCAATACCACCAAGCGCCTCCACCAACGCCGACTCAATCGCCTCCACCTGCACCGAATGCGACGCATAATCCACATCAATACGCCGAGCCCACACCCCCGCACCCTCACACACCGCGATCAACTCCTGCGCAGCAGACACCTCACCCGAAACCACCACCGCCCCAGACCCATTGACCGCCGCAACACCAAGCCGATCCCCCCACCGACCCAACCACTGCTCAACCCGCTCCACCCCAGCACCCACCGAAACCATCGCCCCACCACCCGACAACGACACCAACAACCGACTCCGCAACGCCACCACCGCCGCAGCATCCTCCAACGACAACCCCCCACCCACACACGCCGCAGCAATCTCACCCTGCGAATGCCCAATCACCCCACCAACAACCACCCCCACCGACCGCCACAACCGCGCCAACGACACCATCACCGCCCACAACACCGGCTGCACCACATCCACCCGATCCAACCCCGGCGCCCCCCCAACCCCCCGCACCACATCCATCAACGACCAATCCACCCACCCCCCCAACGCCTCACCACACAAATCCATCTGCTCAGCAAAAACCGCAGACTCCCCATACAACCGCGCCCCCATACCCACCCACTGCGAACCCTGCCCCGGAAACACCAACACCACAGAACCCCTATGGCCCAATGCTTTAGGAGCGGGCAGCCAGTGCCGGGTGTGGTGCCACGGCGAGGCCGGTAGGACCACATGCGGTTCTGGGGGGTGTGGAGTCAGCGGCGGCTGGACGGTGTGGGTGCGGTTGAAGTTGGTATGGAAACTCACGGTGTCATCGCCATCGCGTTCGAGGGTTCCGATGACGTGGTGATGACTGCCGGGCTTTAGGTTCTCGGTGATTGCCCGTGCCAACACCGGGCCGGGGCTCACTTCGATGAAGGTGGTGTGGTCGACGGCCGCCGCGGTGACGGCCTGATTGAAGCGCGTCTGTGCAGACATGTTCGCCGCCCAGTCCGTCAGGTCGAGCGACGGTGTAGCGGAGATAAGGGGAACTTTCGGCCTCTTGGGTGTCAAATCGACGACTTCTGAAGTGAATTCGGCCAGCATGCGGTCGGGATCGGCTTCGCGATCGGTCAACCGTGCCCACGTGGCGGTCACTCGCAGGCCCTCGGCGGCGGTCAGTGCGCCGGCCACTACCGCGGCGGCAATCTCACCGGCCGAATGTCCGATCACCGCATCCGGTTCGACTCCGTAGGCGCGCCACAGCTTCGTCAGAGCCAGCTGCAATGCCAGCAATACCGGCTGCACGCGCGCATCCCCATGCAGCGGTTCTCCGGCGGCAAGGATGTGCTGTAGTGAGAATCCGTTCTCGTCGACGAATATCGGCTCGAGCTCAGCGACGGCGGCTGCGAACGCCGGTTCGTCGGCTAACAGCTGTCGGCCCATTCCTGGCCATTCTGAGCCCTGTCCCGAATAGACGAAAACCGTTCCCGACCCACAGGATCCGTCATGGGGGCCGACGAGTCCCGGTGCAGGCTGTCCGACGGCGAGCGCTCGAAGAGCGGCTACCGCTTGCGCTCGGTCTCGCGCACACACCGTTGCGAAACCGGGGTGCTGACCGCGGTGGTAGTTCAGAGTGTGAGCGACTTCGCCGAGCGCCACTTCGGCTCCGACGCCGGTCATCCAGTCGGCCAGCATCTCGGCGATCGAGGCGATGCGCTGCGGAGTCCTACCAGAGACCACCAATGTGCTCACCACGGGCTGTGGCGGAGCGGCAACGGCTTCAGCCGGTGGAGCCTGCTCGAGCACCACATGTGCATTGGTGCCGCCGAACCCGAAAGACGACACCCCTGCACGCCTCGGCTGCGGCGTGGCTGGCCAATCGCTGGCGGATGCGTCGACTTTGAGGCCCAGCTCCTCGAAGGGGATGTGCGGATTGGGCGTCTGGAAGTGCAGGGTGCCGGGGATACGCCCGTGCTGCACCGCGAGCACGGTCTTGAGGAAACCCGCTATGCCGGCCGCTGCCTCCAGATGACCCAGGTTCGACTTGACCGCGCCGATCAACAGCGGGGCAGCTTCCGGGCGCCCACGGCCCATGACCTGGCCCAACGCGCGTGCCTCGATCGGATCGCCCAGCAGCGTTCCGGTGCCATGAGCTTCGACGTAGCCAACCTCGGCGGGCGGCACGCGTGCGTTGGCATAAGCGGCTCGAAGCACCGCTATCTGGGCTTCCGGGTTGGGCGCCATCAGCCCGTTGGACCGACCGTCCTGGTTGACTGCGGAGCCACGCACCACTGCCAGGATCCGGTCTCCATCGCGCAACGCATCGGGGAGGCGCTTGAGTACTGCCACTGCGCAACCCTCACCTCGGACGAATCCGTCTGCACGGGCATCGAAGGAGTGACACTGGCCTGTCGGCGACATCAAAGCGGCTTGATCGAAGCTGCGGGTGACGGCTGGAGTCAGCAACACGTTCACCCCCGCGGCAAGCGCGAGGTTCGAATCTCCGGTTCGTAGGCTTTGGCACGCCAGATGGATCGCAACCAGCGACGACGAACATGCCGTGTCGACCGTGACCGACGGTCCGCGCAGGTCGAAGAAATAGGACACCCGGTTGGCGATGATGCTCAGTGCACCGCCGGTACCGAACCAGGCGTCGATCTGGCTCAGGTCGGTCATGCCCAGATAACCATATTCGGTGTTGCACGCTCCCACGAAAACTCCCGTGGGCGTGTGCTGAAGCGAATCCGGTGGTATGCCTGCATGTTCCAGCGCCTCGTGAGCGACTTCGAGCAACAGCCGCTGCTGCGGGTCCATCCTGGCGGCTTCCCTAGGTGGGATCTCGAAGAACTCGGAGTCGAAGGCATCGACGTCGGACAAGAACGAACCCCAGCGGGTGGTGCCCGACAGAGCCTCGGCTACCTCCGGAGAGCCGTCGTCGAATGCCGCCCACCGATCGAGGGGCACCTTCGTGACCGCTGATCGGCCCTCACATAAGAACTGCCAAAACGATTCCGGACCACTTATTCCGCCCGGGAAGCGGCATCCGAGGCCGACCACCGCGATCGGCTCATTCATCAGAACCCGGTCGTCGTCTTCCGCTGTGCCGCTGAGGAATTCGGTGTTCGGCGCAGTGAGATGCCGGGCCAGTCCATTGATCGTCGGGTGCTGCCAGAACTCCACGGGTGACACATCTCGACCGAGGGCTTCGGAAAGCTCGCCTGCCAGCACCACAGCGTCGGCGGATGCCACCCCGAGGTCGTGCATCGAAACGTCGAACCCAACATCGTCGCGATTGCAGCCCACGGTGGTCACCAGATAGTCCGCCAACCAGCGTCGAATGGCAGCCTCGTCGGGATCCACCGTCATGGCGCGCTGTCCAATCGACTGAAACCGTCCTGCACGTAGCGATCGACACAACTGGCACGGCGAACCTTGCCGCTCGTTGTGATGGGGATCGAACCGGGCGGGACGAAGACGAGATCAGCCAGCCGCAGATTGTGCGACCTCGAAATAGCTGCGGTGACTTTCCCTTTCAGTTGATGCAGCTTGTGCTTCATGTCCCCGGCCTCGGGACTGAGCTTCAACTCGGCGATCGCCGCGAGCCGCTCGGTGCTATCGCCCGGGACTGATATCGCGGCCACCCGTCCGCCGGTGATTTCGCGAACCGTCGCTTCGATGTCATCGGGATAGTGATTGCGTCCATTGACAATCACCAGGTCCTTGATACGACCCATGATGAAGAGCTCCCCATCGACCATCACCCCGAGGTCGCCCGTGCGTAGCCATGGCCCCTCCGCGGTACCCGGCGACGGGTTGACGAGCTCCGCGCCAAACGTATATTCCGAGAGTTCAGTTCTACGCCAGTAAGCGCTCGCGATATTCTCGCCCTGCAGCCAAATCTCGCCGATCATTCCGGCCGGGTTCTCCACTCGTGTCTCGGAATTGACGATTCGGACAGCGCAGGAGCGGGGTGGGCCGCAGCCAACGGACTCGACACCACTTTCGCTGTCGGTGAGCTCGGCGTGGCCGACGACCAGCTTGTCGTAATCGAATCGCTGTGTCACCGGAGGGCGACCCGCCGAGGACGTCACTACGTACACGGTTGCCTCGGCGAGCCCGTAAGAGGCCCTCAAAGCGTCGGGCGCCAGGTTGAACCGCGAGAATCGCTCGTAGAAGCGCCTCAGTGTGGACGCGTGGATCCGTTCACTGCAGTTGACGATAACCTTTACATCACCGAGGTCCATCCCGGCCATGTCCTTATCCGACGTTCGGCGTGCCGCCAGGTCGAATGCGAAATTCGGTGCGGCCGCTAGAGTTTCACCACTTGTTGCCAGCAGCTGTATCCAACGGGCCGGCTTCTGCAGGAAAGACGAAGGACTCATGAATACTGCCGGGCGTCCGGAGACCATTGGCATGATCACACTGACGATCAACCCCAAGTCGTGAAAAAGAGGCAGCCACGACACTATGGCGAGGTTCGGTGGAACACCGAGGGGGTCCTCGAAGAAGTCGCACATTATCTGGTCGACATTTATCAGTGCGTTTGCGTGGGTGATCACGACGCCGTTTGGCTGGCGTGTTGACCCCGATGTGTACTGCAGGTATGCAGTTTTCGGCGCGGATCGTCGAGTCGTGGTATCGAACGTAGGCGATGTGCCGAAATCCATCGCGTCGATCTCGATCACCTGTGGCGCCCTTCGCCCGGCCTGCGGCTTGGCGTAGGTCATCAAGCCCTCCACGACGTCAGACGTTGTCAGGACAGCGGACGGCGCGCAGTCACCCAGGGCGCCGGACACCCGCTCGTCGTGCGCACCGAACTGTGGCACCGAAAGCGGCACGGCGATGAAACCAGCTTGGATCGCCCCAAGAAAGCCGACGATGTAGTCGAGGCCCTGAGGCGCCACTATCGCGACACGGTCACCGACTGATCCGCGTGCCAAGAGCTTGTCCGCGACGACCCGCGCTCTGTGGTGTATTTGTGCCCAGGTCAGGCTTGTCGCGATGCCGGCAGGATCGGCTTCGTAGTCGACGTAGGTGTACGCGATGTCATCGGCCTGCTGCTGCGCACGATTTTCGAGCAGGCTTGGAATCGAGAACCCGGTCACTGTTCCAGGACCTCCTTGCCGTCGGTCGTAGTTGTCAGCCATGTGTCCGAGCGCTTCATCAGACGGTTGAGCAGTGCCGGGCTGACAGTGTCGAGTGCCTGCGTGGCGAGCGCGATACGCGGCGCGATCCGAACGGGCCGCTCTCTTGCCGCGGTCACCATCCACTCCGCGGCCTCTTGGGCAGTCAACGCGGGAACGTCTTGATAAGCCTTCGTGGGACTGATCATCGGCGTCTTGACCAGTGGGTAGTACAGCGTCGTTTGATGCACGCCGCTGTCACGCCACTCGGTGTCGATCACGCGGCAAATGGCGGACAGGGCGGCCTTGGATGCGTTGTACGCAGAGAATTTCGGAAGTGGTTCGTTGTAGACGACCCACGTCGAGACATTGATGACGTGTCCGTCGTGGCGCTCGACCATCCCGTGTGCGAACGCGCGGATGAGCCGCAGCGGCGCATAGTAATTCAGTTGCATGGTCCGGTCGATGTCGTGCCAACTGTCCAGTGACTCGAGTAACGGCCGCCGGATAGAGAGGGCAGCGTTGTTGATGAGGACGTCGACACCGCCGAAGTCTCGATTCACGGTTTCGATCAGTCGCTCGATCTCATCGACGTTCGATAGGTCGCATGTCAGTGCGCGCGCCTGCCCGCCCGCTGCACCGATACGAGAGACAAGGTCCTCGAGTAGCCGTTGACGACGCGCGACTCCAATCACGACGGCACCCTGGCCCGCGAACAGTTCGGCTGCGGCCTCGCCGATACCGGACGAGGCACCGGTGATCAGAATCCGCTTGTCGCGCAGGTCGACTGGGTCCCGAATCCGGCGGCGCGCTAGTCGAAGGCCACGTGGCGGCCGCATGCTGGCCATGACCAACGAATTCGACAGACGTCGGAACGCTCTGCCGCGCTTCGTGGTTGACGAGGGATTCGCGACAGCAGGCGGTTGCTCGTTTGCGTCGATGTCGTCGTCGGTGGGATCCCCGGAGTTCGGCAATGGGGTGGTGGTGGGGGTGAGTTGGGTGAGGAGGTGGGTGGTTAGGGCGGTGGGGGTGGGGTGGTCGAAGATCAGGGTGGCGGGCAGGGTCAGTCCGGTGGTGTGGCTGAGGCGGTTGCGTAGTTCGATGCCGGCCAGGGAGTCCAGCCCGAGGTCGGTGAAGGGTTGGGTGGCGCCGATGCTGTCGGGGGTGGGGTGGTTGAGCACGGCGGCCAGTGCAGCGCGTATCTCCTCGAGGAGGTAGGGGTGTCGTTGTTGTGGGGTCAGCGCGGCTAGCCGCGCCGCCCAGCTGGCCGAGCGCGGTGCGCGCGGCGCGGCGGGGACCAAGGTGCTCAGCATTGCCGGCAGCATGCCGGTGTGGGCCGCTGCGCGCAGCGCGGCGAGGTTGAGCTGCGCGGGTATCAGCAGCGACTCGGGGCGCGCGCAGGCCGCATCGAACAACGCCAACGCTTGGGCGGTGCTCATCGCGGTGACACCCATGCGCGCCAACCGCGACACGTCATCTGATGCCAGCTCGGCGGTCATGGTGCTGGGTTGTTCCCACAGCCCCCAGGCCAACGACAACGCGGGCAGCCCACCGGCGCGCCGGTGGGCGGCCAGCGCATCGAGGACGGCGTTGGCCGCGGCGTAGTTGGCCTGCCCGGGATTGCCCAACACCCCCGCCGCCGAGGAGAACATCACAAACGCGCTGAGCCGGTGGTCTCGGGTAAGCCGGTGCAGGTGCACCGCGGCGTCGAGTTTGGGCGCCAGCACCGCTTCCACGCGCTGCCCGTCGAGCCCGTCGATCAGCGTGTCGGCCACCGCCCCGGCGGCGTGGATGACCGCGCCCAGGGGATGGGCGGCAGAAACCGCGGCCAGCACCGCAGCCAACTGATCGCCATCAGCGACATCAGCGGCGGCCAACCCCACCTCACAGCCCAGCCCGGCCAGCTCACTGCGCAGCTGCTGGGCGCCGGGGGCCGCCGCGCCGCGGCGGCTGACCAACAACAGCTGCCGGCAGCCATACGCCTTGGCCAAATGCCGCGCCAACGCCATACCCAACGCGCCGGTCCCCCCGGTGATCAACACAGTGGCATCCGGGTCGAACACCGCTGCGCGGGCAGCCGGCGCGTCCGGCGCGCGGATCAGCCTGGGCGCCAACACCTTTCCCTCGCGCAGGGCCACAACAGGTTCGGCCCGCAACGCCATCGCCGCCGCCAGCGCCGCCCGCCGGTCGCTCTGCTCATCGACATCCACCCAGCACAACCGGCCCGGATGCTCATGGGCCGCGCTGCGCACCAACCCCACCGCCGCCGCGGCCGCCACATCGGGGTCCTGCCCCGGGTCGGCGCCCAACACGCCCGCACTGAGCACCACCAGCCGCGCCGCGCTCAACTGCGGGCGCCCCAGCCAGTCCTGAACCAGATCCAACGTGGCATAAAGCCCAGCGCGGGCCGCTGCGCACCATTCCGGCCCGGCGCTCAGCGGGGCAGCGGCCACCACAATCGGCGGCGCCTGGGCCCCCGCGGCGATCGCCTCACTCAACGCCGCCAGGTCCCGGTAGTGCACCGCGGAGTCGGCCCACCCCAGCGCATCGAGATCACCCAACACCGCCACCGCAGGCGCCGGCTGCTGGGCAGAAACCTCCAACGCCGTCCACGACACGGCGTAAAGCTCCGGCCCCGACGCCTCGCCCGCCCCCTGCACCAGCGCAGCGATGTCCACCGGGCGCACCACCAACCCGCCCACCTGCAGCAGCGCACTGCCCGACTCGTCGGCAACCTCTAAACGAAGCCCAGACTCGGTGCGCCCCAACCCCACCCGCACCACCGACACCGCACCCGGCGCCGAGCCGGCCCATCCCACCGCAGTCCACGCGAACGGCAACCCCACCTGCCCAGGACCCCACCGCTGCCCGGGCAGCTCCACCGCGGCGTGCAACGCCGCATCCAACAACACCGGATGCAACCCGAACCCCTGCCCGCGCTCACCCTCATCCAAAGCCACCTCGGCGAACACCTCATCGCCGCGCCGCCACAACGCCCGCACCCCCTGAAACGCGCGGCCATACCCCAAACCCGCCTCGGCCAGCCGCTCATACAACGACTCCACCCCCACCGCCACCGCACCCGCCGGCGGCCACACCGCCAACCCCCCCACCGCGCCGACCGGCGCATCCCCCACCGCGCGCACCACCGCGCTGGCATGACGCACCCACCGGCCACCGAGCTGCTCACCGCCCCCGCGGGCAAACACCCCCACCTCACAGCGACCCTCCGGGCCCGGCGCCCCGATCAGCACCTGCAACGCCACCGCCTGCTGCTCGGGAACCACCACCGGCGCGTGCAACACCAACTCGTCTAACCACCCCACCCCCGCACACGCCCCGGCAGCCAACACCATCTCCACCACCGCAGCCCCGGGCACCACCACCACACCACCGACGGTGTGATCAGCCAGCCACGGAAACGCCCCCAACGACACCCGCCCGCTAAACACCCACCCCCGCTCATCACCCAAACAGACCCCCGCCCCCAACACCGGGTGATCCACCCCCGACAACCCCACCGACGCTAAATCCCCCACCCCCGCAGCCGGACCGTCCAACCAAAACCGTTGCCGCTCAAACCCATACGTCGGCAACCCGACCCGCCGCGGACGATACGGCGCAAACACCGCCGGCCAATCCACCCCCACCCCCGCCACATGAGCCCGCGCGGCGAACTCCAACACCTCCTCGGCCTCAGAACCCTTGGCGCGCAACGCCGCAACACACACCGCCTGCCCGTCAGCTGCGCCCTCATCCAGGCATTGACTCACCATCGGGCTCAGCGGCCCAGCCGGGCCCAGCTCTAAAAACTTCTTCACCCCCGCAGACTGCAAAAACCGAACCCCGTCGATGAACCGCACCGGTTCACGCAGCTGCGCCATCCAATACCGCGCAGAAGCCAACTCCCCTGCCGCCGCCGGTTCACCAGTCCGGTTGCAGATCACCGGAATCCGCGGCGGACCGAAAGACAACCCCTCCACCACCGCACCGAACTGCTCCAGCATCGGCTCCATCCGAGCCGAATGAAACGCATGACTGACCGCAAGACGCGTCACCTCATGCGGCGCCCACAACCCCACCCACTCCGCCATGGCGTCCTCATCACCAGACACCACCGTCGACACCGGGCTGTTGAGCGCCGCCACCGACAACCGGCCCTGATAACCCTGCAACGAGGCCACCACCTGCTCCTCGCCGGCCGCCACCGCCACCATCGCCCCCCCAGCAGGCAACCCCCCCATCAACCGGGCACGCGCAGCCACCAACGCGCACGCATCAGCCAACGACAACACCTCAGCCAGATACGCCGCGACCACCTCACCCAGCGAATGACCGATCAAAAAATCCGCCGCCACCCCCCACGACCGCACCAACCGATAAAGCCCCACCTCCACGGCAAACACCGCCGGCTGAGTGAACTCCGAACGGTCCAACAACCCCGCCTCCACCGAACCCGCCGCCGCGAACAACAACTCCTTCAACGACCGGCCCAAATACTGATCAAACTGCGCGCACACCGCATCGATCGCCTCAGCGAAAACCGGATAACACCCATACAACTGCGCACCCATACCGGGATGCTGGCTGCCCTGGCCGGGAAACACGAACGCCGTCTTACCCCCCACCACCCGCCCAGCGACCACCCCAGGATGAGCGCTATCGGCGGCCAACGCGGCCAACCCACCCACCAACTCCTCACCGGTGGCCGCCATCACCGCGGCGCGGTACTCCAAACCAGCACGACCAGCGGCCGCCGAATACGCCACATCGACCAACTCGCCCCCACCCAACCCACCCACATGAGCAGCCAGCCGCCGGGCCTGATTACCCAGCGCGGTCAACGTTTTGGCCGACACCACCACCGGCACCACCACCGGCACCGGCGCCGAAACCACCGGCTCCACCACCTCAGCAGCCGGCTCCGCGGGAGCCTCCTCGACGATCACATGAGCATTGGTCCCCGAAATACCGAACGACGACACCCCCGCCCGCCGCGTCCGCCGCCCCCGCGGCCACCGCCGCGCCTCAGTAAGCAACCCCACCCGCCCCGCCGACCAATCCACATGCGGGCTGGGCGCATCCACATGCAACGTCGCCGGCAACACCTCATGGCCCAACGCCAACACCATCTTGATCAACCCCGCCACCCCCGCCGCGGCCTGGGTATGACCCATGTTCGACTTCACCGACCCCAACCACAACGGATCAACATCGTCGCCACGCTGACCATAAGTGGCCAAAACCGCCTGCGCCTCAATCGGATCCCCCAACACCGTGCCGGTGCCATGCGCCTCCACCACATCCACATCGGCCACCCCCAACCCAGCACCGGCCAACGCCCGAGCAATCACCCGCTCCTGCGACGGACCATTAGGCGCAGTCAACCCATTCGACGCGCCATCCTGATTAACCGCACTACCAGCAATCACCGCCAACACCGGATGACCAAGCCGACGCGCATCCGAAAGCCGCTCCAACAACACCAACCCCGCACCCTCAGAAAACCCAGTGCCATCACCACCAGCGGCAAACGACTTACACCGCCCATCCGGGGCCAACCCCCGCTGCCGGGAAAACTCCACAAACGTCACCGGCGTCGCCATCACCGTCGCCCCACCCACCAACGCCATCGAACAATCCCCACCCCGCAACGCCTGACACGCCTGATGCACCGCCACCAACGACGACGAACACGCCGTATCCACCGTCACCGCCGGACCCCGCAAACCAAACACATACGCCACCCGACCCGAAGCCACACTGCCCGACATCCCAGTGGCCAAATAACCCTCCACCCCCGCCCCACCACCAACCCCATAAAACGACGACATCAACCCCACAAAAACCCCAACATCGCTGCCCCGCACCGACAACGGATCAACACCAGCCGACTCAAACGTCTCCCACGCCACCTCCAACAACAACCGCTGCTGAGGATCCATCGCCAACGCCTCCCGCGGCGAAATCCCAAAAAACCCCGCATCAAAATCAGCCGCCGCCACAAACCCACCCACCCGCGTATACGACCGACCCACCCGCCCCGGATCCGGATCAAACACCCCCTCCACATCCCACCCACGATCAACCGGAAACCCCGACATCACATCCCGACCCGAAACCACCACCTCCCACAACCCATCCGGACCAACCACCCCACCCGGAAAACGACACCCCATCCCCACCACCGCAACCGGTTCTCGGACCTGGCGCTCTAGGTCCTCCAATCGCTGGTTTGATTTGCGGAGGTCCTTGGCGGCGCGCTTGAGGTATTCGCGCAGCCGTTCCTCGGAGTCCACCTTCTCTTCGCTTTGATGGCTCATCGGCGAGTTTGTCCCCTGCGCTATACCAGCAAATGCAGTTCACGCCATCGAACTGCGGATTAGTTGAGCCGAGTATAAATCGAACGAGCGAAAATTGACGGGGTTGCCAGTAAGTCAGCTACAAGCATTCAAGTGCCTGGCCCACCGGGTCACAACAGCCACAAGTGCCTCTGTGGCGAAGATCAGCTGCTTCGCTCGCGCGGTGGGCGATAGCCTCGCGCGGCGACTCCGCAGTCCTCCTCAGCGAAGGGGTTCACGTGCGACTACGGGGGTGGATAATGGTCTGAAAGATGACGCGCTCGATGGCTGTATTCCGCCATCAACCACTGGTTGTCGACGACGTGCCAAAGTATGTCGACAGGGCTGCAGTCCTTGCCGGTGCCCGTCACCCGCGGCCCGGCGCAGGCCCCGCCGGCCGGTGTGTGAGCCCGGGCATCATCAAACGCTGTCGCCGTAGTAGCGGCCAAGGACATCGGCGCGCAATTCGTCGAACTCACCGGCCCTGATCGCGATGCGGATCTGGTCGACGAGCCTGATGACGAACCGCTCGTTGTGGATGGTGCACAGGGTGGCGGACAGGATCTCCTTGGCCTTGAACAGGTGGTGGATGTAGGCGCGGGTGTAGTGCGCGCATGTGTAGCAGTCACATTCTTCGTCGATCGGTGTGAAGTCGCGGCGATAGCGGGCACCGGTGATGTTGTAGCGGCCGGTCGCCGAGTACACCGCCGCGTTGCGGGCGACGCGTGACGGCGACACACAGTCGAACGTGTCGGCGCCCGCGGCGACGGCGTCGAACAGGTCGTCGGGCTCGCTGATCCCCAGCAGATGCCGCGGCTTGTCCGGGGGCAGCTCGCTGCTGACCCAGCCGACGATCGTGGCGAGATTCTGCTTCTCCAGCGCACCGCCGATGCCGTAGCCGTCGAAGCCGCGGCCGTCGTCGTCGACGATGGACACCAGCCCGCGCGCCGCTTCCCGCCGCAGATCTTCGTACTGGGCGCCCTGAACCACCCCGAACAGCGCCTGCGGATGACGGTCCCGGCCCGCCGCCGCCAGCCTGCGGTGTTCGGCGAGGCAGCGCACCGCCCATCGGTGGGTCCGCTGGACGGATTCCTCCTGGTAGCCGCGGGTGTTCACCAGGGTGGTCAGTTCGTCGAACGCGAAGATGATGTCGGCGCCGATCTGGTGCTGGATCCCGATGGACACCTCAGGGGTGAACCTGTGGGTCGATCCGTCCAGGTGCGACGTGAAGGTGACGCCGTCATCGTCGACGCGGGCCAGCCGTTCCTTGCCCTCGGCGATGATGTCGTCGGCCTGGACACGTTCGATGTCCATCGCCAGCACTTTCCGAAAACCCGCACCCAGCGAAAGAACCTGGAATCCGCCGCTGTCGGTGAAGGTTGGGCCCGGCCAGTTCATGAACGCGCCCAGTCCGCCTGCCTCCTCGACGATGTCGGCGCCCGGCTGCAGATACAGATGGTAGGCATTGGCCAGAAGAGCCTGTGCACCAAGCGCTTTCATCGTCTCGGGAATGACGGCCTTCACCGTGGCCTGTGTACCGACGGCGACGAACGCGGGAGTGTGGATGTCGCCGTGCGGTGTTCGGATGACACCGGCGCGCCCCAGCCGTCCTGGAATCTCCGCTTCGACGCTGAAAGACGGCTCTACCACGACGTGTATTCAACCAATCGCCAGCGAGAACGGCAGATGCCGCCCTAGATTCTTGTCATGACAACGCGCGGTATCGCCGTTTCGGTGCTGCTGGTGGTGGGCGCCACGGCCGGCTGCTCGTCGAGTCCGCCACCGTTCACCCCTCAGCCGGGAACCCTGGTCGCGGGCACCGCGAAGATCACCGTCAACGGGAGGGATGCCGGCACCACCGAGGCCGTCCAGTGCGTGGGGGCCGGGACGCTGACGACGATCGCCACCGGCGACAGCACGTCGGGAATCACCGCGATGGTCTCCAACCGGGACACCCTGAAGGCCGAATCAGTCAGCATCAACAACGTCGGGGGCTTCACGGGGAGCTATAACGCAGGACTGGGCGGCACCGCGAAAGTCGCCATGACCGGGCCGACTTACGACATCACCGGAACCGCCGACGGTTTCGCGACCGACAACCCGAGTTTCCGGACCGGCGGCACGTTCGCGATCAAGGTGTCCTGCTAGTCAACGGCCACCGGCCTCTGGGGCAGGCAAATTTCTGGCAATCTCAAGACCCCCGGTGAGCCGCCCCCCATACTCTGTGGGACGGTCCGCCGATCTTGACGGCCCGCGACAACGAAAAGGAGAACACTGGTGAAGCGTGGGTTCGTGGTCGCCATAGGCGGCGCGGCGATTGTCATCGCCGGTCTGTCGGGCTGTTCATCGGACAAGAAGTCCGAGACCAGCGGGGATACGTCGTCGGCTGCCGCAGCAGAGGGCAAGAGCACTGTCACGATCGACGGCAAGGACCAGGCCGTTCAGGGCACGGTCGTCTGCAGCACGATGGGCGAGAATGTCAACATCGCGATCGGCGACGCCACGACAGGCATCGGCGCGGTCGTCAGCTCCGGCGACAGCCCGACCGTTCATTCGGTCGGCCTCGGCAACGTCAACGGCGTCACGCTGGGATTCCAGGAGAACGCGGGACAGGGTGAAGCCAAGGCCGAAAAGGACGGCAGCACCTACAAGATCTCCGGTACCGCGATCGGCGTCGACATGGCCAACCCGATGCAACCGGCCAGCAAGCCATTCGAAATCGAGGTCACCTGCCCGTAGTCGGGTAGCGAGTTTTCAAGAACGGCGGCGTCCCCTGGGGCGCCGTCGTTTTGGTGTTTCAGGCGGGCAAGGTGTACCCGGCCGCAGATTGTCGAAGCTGCCAGATCTGGGCGGGACACAGTTCGTTGACGGCCTGGTTGATCAAGTAGGCGCCCTGGTAGTAGTCGGCGGTGTTGAAATCGCGTTGGACCTCGTCGACCAGTTGCGCGTAGCCGACCTTGGCCGCGACCCGGTCGCAGACGCTGTATCCGTAACCGAGCGCGGCGTCGGCGTTCGGGAAGTTGTACCCGGGCCGGACTGTCACATTGACGAGGTAGGCCACCTGGTCGGCGTGCGCCGACGGCGCACCCGCGAGCGCGACGATCCCCAGCGCCGCCGTTACCAGAATTCGCTTCATCGCAGGTGAGCCTAGTCGCCTCGGGCCCGCGCGGCGACTGTGTCAGAGTAGAAAGTGTGAGCGCACGCCAATTGACTCGTCTTGTTGGTGTCGCGGCGGCGGCGACGGGCGCGCTGCTCGCCGCACCTTTCCCGTCCGCGGCCGCCGCCCCGTGTCCCGATGTCGAGGTGGTATTCGCCAGGGGCACATTCGAACCCCCTGGTCTCGGCGGGATCGGGCAGTCATTCGTCGACGCGGTCCGCGCTCGGGCGGCCGGTAAGTCGGTATCGGTCTATCCGGTCAACTACCCCGCCAGTACCGACTTCCCCACCGCTGTCCAGGGCATCAGGGATGCGGCCAATCGCATCGAGTCAACGGCGGCGGGCTGTCCCGACACGAAGATCGTGCTCGGCGGATTCTCCCAGGGCGCGGCCGTAGCAGGCTTCGTCACATCGGAGGCGGTGCCGAGCGGGGCGGATGCGACAGAAGTACCCGATCCGATGCCGCCCGAGGTCGCCAACCACGTTGCTGCAGTCGTGCTGCTCGGGAAGCCGTCGCCGAAGTTCATGGAGCTCATCGGGACACCGCCCGTCGAGATCGGCGGCCTGTATGCGGCCAAGACGATCGACCTGTGTATCGCCGACGACCCGATCTGCTCGGGCACCGGCGACGGCGCTAACCACAGCCTCTACAACAAGAACGGAATGACCGACCGGGCAGCGACTTTCGCGGTGAGCAAGCTCTAGTCGAATTACATCCGTGTAAGCCGCGAAGGTATGCCTGCGACCGCGCCGAGGGTTTCGACACGGTCACGGAACGATACCTATCGGCACATCAGTGATCCCAATAACCTCATCAATCACTATCGTCACATCAGCTAGCGCGGGACGTCAACTGCGACGTACTGCCCCTGAAAGGTGTGACATGTCGCCGTTTGCTCGAATCACATCCATACCGGTGGCGTCGGCGGCCGCTGTCGGGCTCGTGTTCGGGATTGTCGTCGCACCACCTGCTGCTGCGGAGCCGTGCACAGGGGCTGCAGCGGAGGCCCAACCTCCCACAGCGCCGAACGCCGCGGCGACTCCAGAAGTGCCCGGTGTCAGTGGCCCCCCGATCGGGCATCGACCCTCCAAGGCCAACGACAGCGCACCGCTGCCTAACCTGGGCCGGCTGTCGCGTTCGATTCTGAGCGCATTCGTGCCGCAGTCCGCACGGGTGCAACAGCAAGCGGGTGTGGCGCCCCCGCCCGCACCTCCCGCGGTTCCCGACGCAGCCCCAATCGCTCAACCCGCGCCGCCCGCGCCTGCTCCCGGTCCCGCCCCCGCGCCTGCACCCGGCCCGCCGCCTGGCACGTCGCTCGTCGGCTGGGTGACCGGTCCACAGAGCCCCAACGACACCATCAAACGCTTCGCGATCACCGGTACCGACCTCGGAATCATGTGGGACAACGGCGATCCCGGGAACAACCAGGTGTTGATGGCCTTCGGCGACACGATCGGCTACTGCAGCGTGCGCGGCAGGCAGTGGCGGTACAACACGATGTTCCGCACGAACGACCGTGCCCTGTCCAAGACGGTCAGCATCCCGAACGGCGTAGTGAACAATAAGTACTCCGGCTCGCCACTGTGGGCTCCTGCACTGTCCAAGCAGGTGATCAACAGCATCAAGTTCGCGCCGCAGGAGACGGGCATCATTCCGACCTCCGGCATCTCGGTCGGGACAACGCAGTACATGAGCTTCATGTCGATCAGGAGCTGGGACAGCCCCGGCCAGTGGACGACGAACTTCTCGGCGATAGCGGTCTCGCCGGACAACGGCGAGCACTGGGGCGTCTACCCGCAGAGCGTGCGGCCCGCGTCGGCGGATGCCACCCCGCGGGTGCCGTACGTTCCTGGCGGGGAGAAGTTCCAGGTGGGCGCGTTCCTCAAGCCGGGCGACGGCTACCTCTATTCCTACGGGACACCGTCGGGCCGAAGTGGACCCGCGTTCGTGTCACGAGTCCCGCAGGCCCTGGTGCCCGAACTGAGCCGCTACGAATACTGGGACGGCGGGACCTGGGTCCCGAACAACCCGGGCGCGGCGCAGCCGGTGTTCCCTGCCCCGGTCAGCGAAATGTCGGTGCAGTACAACACCTACCTCAAGCAGTTCCTTGCCCTGTACTGCAACGGCAACAACGACGTTGTGGCGAGGACCGCGCCTGCCCCGCAGGGACCGTGGGGTCCCGAGCAGATGCTCGTCTCGTCTAACGACTTCCCCGGCGGGATCTACGCGCCGCTACTGCACCCGTGGTCGACTGGCAAGGAGATCTACTACAACCTCTCGCTGTGGTCCGACTACAACGTGATGCTGATGAAAACGGTGCTCCCGTAGCCGGGAACGAGTAGCCGATTACTCATGCTGCGGCCGTGAAAGCGTATTTACGCTTTACCGCATGGACGCAGCCCAGGCCGTCATCCTGATCGCCGGCTCCCTTGCGATGATGTCGGCCATGATCGCGTGGATGAGGCGCGTCACCAAAAGCGAGCAGCAACTGATGGCGCGTCGACACGAAGAGTGGATCGCCGGCGGCTCCATTCCCGATGAGAAGCCGAACTTCCACACGTGCTCCGGCGGCAGCGGCGGCTGACGCGGATTGTGAAGCTGACGGCGCCTTTTCGCCGTTTCCGTCGTCAGATTCACAAAGGCACAGCGACGCCCTGACCTAGGGACGGCTGACCAATGAGGTCACCCCGTCGCCCACGAAATCCGCGACGAAGTTGCCTCCCGGCAGAAGACCGAGACCGATCCCCAATACGTGATTGACCAGATCACCGGCCTCATCGGCGATGTCGGCAGAATCGTTGTCCCGTAGAGCGATGAGGAAGTCGTTGAGGTCGGACACCAAGCTGATGGCACTCAACAACGAACCCCAGACCGGAATCCAGCCGGTGCTTTCGATGAGCGTTTCCAGTTCCTTCTCCGAAGCACTGTTCGGGTCACCGATTGGGTGATCGCTCGGCGTGATGACCAATTTGGTGATGGTGCCTGCGGCGAGGTTCGCGACGTACACGTACCCGTCGGGTCCCTCGCTGAAGGCGACGGGGGCACCCTGAGAGCTGTATAGGTACTTCACGTCGCTGCGATCGTTGATGTCGACGACGAACACTTCGCCGTCGTTGACATCGGTGAAGAAGACATCGTTCTTGAATTCCGCCGGGTACACCGATCCCGTGTACACCCCGTCGATACCCACGATGGCGCCGACCTGGAAGCCCGGCGCGCTCTCGCTGTGGGCGAATGCACGATAGGCGGGCGTTATCGTTATGTCGCCGTTGGCGACCGCCGCATAGAATGCTGCGGCGCTGTCGAGATCCTGATATCCCGGTGTCCGCAGATTGGCGCCGTTATCGCCGCCTTCGAAGTACGGCCAACCGAAATTCGCTCCGGCGTGGCCGCTTTCGATCTCCTCCCAGCTATTCCATCCTGTATTCGTGATGAGGAGGCGCCCGTCTGGAGCGAAGCCGATGGAGAACGGATTCCGCAGGCCCAGCTGGTAGACCTTGGAATGGTTGGCGCTGAGGTCGTCGCCAGGCTCGACGAACGGGTTGTCCGGTAGTCCCATGCCGGTGATCGGGTCGATGCGCAGGATCTTGCCGGACAGACTGTTGATGTTCTGAACGCTCGCAGTGCGCGGGTCCGTTGTGTTGAAGGACGTGCCGTCGCCGATAGACACATAGAGAGCGCCGTCGGGGCCGAACGCCAGCGATCCGCCGGCATGGCTCCGCGAATCGACCTTGATGTAATCGTCGACGTACTTCCCTGTCTGGGCGTTGAATCCGGACTCGGCCTGGCCGAAATCGCTTGTGCTGTCGACGACCCCGGCTCCGCTGATGTCCTGCAGTGTCTGCCCGGCACCGCCGAGCATAATGACTTCACTGTTGGGTATCACCGTGGTGTAGTCGGTCGCCGGATCGGCCGTGTAGCGCACGAGGTAGGCGTAACGGTTTCCACCGCCGTCGGGTCCCGCGTTCGCGTTGGGGTTGCCGACAGTGTCGGGGGGATCAACGACATAGAACGCGTAGACATAGTTGTGTTCCGGCTGCCCCGGCTCCACGGGTGTGCCGAAGTCGGGATGCAGCGCGATGTCCATCAGGCCGCGATCCTGAATGTTGTTAACTTGCTTACTGATGTCGATGAAGGTCGATGTCTGGCCGGTCTCGCTATCGAATACCTTGATCACGCCGCCTTTTTCGGCGATGTAGAGCTTTGATGGATCGTTCGGTGCGAATTCGAACGCGATCGGTTGATCCAGGCCCGAAACCACGACCTGCTCGGTGACGACATAGTTTGACGTCAGCGGCGGTGTTGCGGGATCGCTGACGGGGTTTTCGTCATCCAGAATCTCGATTCGCGCCGTTCGCGGATAAAGAATCGTCGATGCGCTGTCCACGTTGATGAGTGAGACCGCGAACGACTCAGTCGGTTCTGACACGTTGTCATTGACGATCTGCACCGGAATGTAGGCGCGGTCTTGACCCACCGCCATCGTGATCGTTCCGTTTCCGCCGATGTAGTCCTCTCCGGCGGTCGCGGTATCGGATGTGATTCCGTACTCGATCGTCGACTCTCGCGTGAGATCGCCGGTGCGGACGATGGGCACCATCACGGTCCCGCTCGTCTCACTGACCCGCGGGGTGGTTCCGAAGAAGATCGACGTCGTCGTCGGCGTCTCTGCCAGCGCTGCCTGCGCGCGGCCGAGCGGCTCACCTTGCGTTGTCTGCGCCACGTTGGCGACGTTGACGAACATTCGATTGGGTTCGCGCCACGCCCAGGTCAGCACCTCGAGCATTGACGGCGGGGCGGCAGGCGCAACCGGGTCAGTCGCCGACCAATCGATCGCAGTAGCGCCGACCAAGCTGGTGACGATGCGCTTCGCGATCCCTCTCGCCAAAGGCGGCTCTGCAACGGACGGTGTCGGCGCGGTTGCGGTGCGCGCCGGATCTACCTCGTCCGCCGTCTTGTTCATTGTTGGGCGCGTGAAAATCCTCGCGGGTTTGATGTCGATCTGTGGCCGGCTGGATGGAAGGGTCTCTCTTCGCGGTTGCGAGAGTGCAGCGGAGTTGCCTTTAAGCTCATCAGCTTTCGTGACTACTTGTTCTTCGCGTTCATCTTCGCGGTTCGTCCGCCTACCCGGTACGTCCGTAAAGCGTCGCGACTTCGAAGCGGTGTCGGGGTCGATCAGCCCCGGTATAACGATGTTGTTGTCACCCGTACGTGGGCTGATGCCAAGGAAGTCCAGTACCCGTCGCGGCCGAAATGGCGATTGAAAATTCTTCTCGTCCGATGGAGTCGCACCCGGCAGTGCGTCGGGCTGATCGTCGGGCTGATCCGGATCAGATGGCGGGGCGTCGTTGGAGGTGGGGTTCGACGTTTCGCCGGTGGTTTCGGCATGGGCCATCGCCTGGCCACCAGCCACCGCGGTCCCGATACCGAGGGCTACTGCTAGACCGCCCACTCGCGCCACGTACGCCGCCGACGACCGAGGTTTTGGCTGCTTACCCGTAGGCTGGCAATCATTGTGACCTTGCTGTGTGCTATCAGATGGCATTTGCTTACCTTTACTGACCTGTGGCCGGACGTGTGCAAATCTAATGGTCTGATCGACTGAAAGGCCACTCCAGGCAAGTATTTTGATAAGATTGATTGCGGTCGCAAATACTTCGCTCAGCTTTTCTAGTTAGCTGAATATGTCGTAATTTACACAGTCATGCAGACACAGCACACCTACGGCGATCTCTCTTTGACCACGTCAGAGGGTCGGCAACCAATCAGCCATTGCCAGAGAGTGCTGCTGGTAGCGGATAGTGCTTGTGCCGACGCCCTGCAGAGTGCTGCGGATTGTTTGCCACAGAATATGTTGGCAACTAGCGGATCAGTAAAATAATTTGCCTAGCTTTCGGGTGGCGCAGGATCATCCCAGGTCATCAACGCTGGTGACCACACCAAGCGCCCGACCCTGACATCCTCAGCTAGACATCGCTTTATAGCCGTGGGCATCGTCAACAACCGGGACTTCACACCGCAGGGGTGACACCCGTCCCGGCCGATAGAGAATACTTCCGTCCGGGGAAACAGCTTTGGCGGTGGCGGAGGGGTTTGAACCCTATTTCGGGGCGCAGGTCAGCGCGCTAAATCAGCTTTGACCGGCTAATTCACATCGTAGGAGTTCACAAGAATTACGTGTGACTGCCTCCGATTTGTGAACCGGATAACAGTCTCGATCGCGACGCGTAGCGTGTGCCTTCACCCCGCCGAACCCGAAGGGAATAGCCATGAGCAACAAAACACTCTACGAACGGCTGGGTGGTTACGACGCTATAGCCGCTGTGAGCAACGATCTGGTGGACCGCCTGGAACGAGACCCGCAACTAGGCCGCTTTTGGCAGCATCGCGGCCAGGACGGCCTGAAGCGGGAACGCCAACTCCTCGTTGATTTTCTCTGCGCCGCGACTGGCGGCCCGATGTATTACCGGGGCCGCGACATGGCCCTCACACATAAAAGTATGCGGATCAGCGAAAGCGATTGGGACATCTTCCTCGAGCACGCTTACGCGACGTTGAAAAAATTTCAAGTTCCGCAAGCCGAATACGACGAAGTCGCCGCCTTCGTCCAAAGCACCAAAGCGGACATGGTCGAAGTGAACCCGGCTCACAGCCAGGCACTTTCACCATAGTCGGCCCGTCGAAAGGAAGCCGTCATGGACACGGTTGTCGGGCTTTGGCGCTACCCGGTGAAGTCGATGATGGGGGAAGAGCTGAACGCCACCGAGGTCACGAACCGCGGCCTGGTCGGCGATCGCCAATTCGCACTCTTGGACGCATCGACAGGCAAGATCGCTGGCGCCAAGAACCCACGCAAGTGGGGAAACTTCTTCGACTTCCGAGCCGCCTACGTCGCGCCGCCGAAGCGAGGATCGGAGCTGCCGGCGGTACGCCTGACGCTGCCCGACGGGATGGTCGTCACGAGCGAGGAGCCCGACCTGGCCCAGACCCTCTCTCGGGCACTCGGCCGGGAGGTCCTATGCGCGCGCGCAAGGCGCCGCGGAGCCGTCGAGTGCGACGGCCGAGGAGTACTGGCCCGACATGGAGGGTCTCGACTACCGCGACACGGTCACCGATTGGGAGCTGCCGCCAGGGACCTTCTTCGATCTCGCTGTCGTGCATGTGCTGACGACGGCGACGCTCGATCGGCTGCGCGAGCTCTACCCGCAGGGGCGCTTCGAAGTCCGGCGCTTCCGCCCGAACATCATCGTTGCGAGCGAAGGCGCGGGCTTCGTCGAGAACGAGTGGGTCGGTCATACCCTGGCGATCGGCGATGAGGTTCGCCTTCAGATCACCGGTCCGTGTCCTCGGTGCGTGATGACCACGCTGGCGCAAGGCGACCTGCCGAAGGATCCGGGCATCCTACGCACGGCTGCGCAGAGCAACGAAGCGAACGTGGGCGTCTACGCCGACGTCATTTCGGGGGGCGTTGTCCGCCGCGGCGGTGCGGTCACGGTGAGCTGAAACGACTCAACGGTCAGTACCGGGGTGAACGTTCTCGCCCGCAACGGATGCTCGGGCACACCTCCGCCAAGGTCTCGCTGGACACCTACGCCGACCTGTTCAACAACGACCTGGACGCCGTCGCGGATCACGCTCCATGCCCGGTACTCACCAAAAATTGTGCTCAATCCGTCCTCACGGCCACGCTCACGACGACCGCTGAGCGTCCTCGAAACGGCGTCTACCTGCGCAGCCGCGATCCGCGGGTGTGGCGGTGGCGGAGCGATTTGAACCCTATTTCGGGGTGCAGGTCAGCGCGCTAAATCAGGCATCCGGTGGGGTGAAGCGATCGCCTTGAAGGTCCGAGATATCGAGTTTCTTCGACGGCGACTGTCGGTGTCGGAGAACGCCGTCCAGCTCGGCGTTGACCACGCGGTGGGGCCGACGAAGGGCCGCAAGGCGCGCTCGGTGCCGGTGCCGGAGTTCGTGCTCGACGAGTTGTCGGTGCAGTGCACGGGCAAGGCCTCCGGGGATCTTGTGTTTCCGGGACCGGGCGGCGCCTACTTGCCACGGCCCAAGTCCACCGACGGGTGGTTCGCGGCTGCGGTGAAGCGCGCGAAGGTCCAGGCGATCACGCCGCACGATCTTCGCCACTCGTGCGCGTCGCTTTCGATCAGCGCCGGGGTGAACGTGCTTGCGCTGCAACGGATGCTCGGGCACACCTCGGCGAAGGTCACGCTCGACACCTACGCGGACCTGTTCGACGACGACCTGGACGCGGTGGCGGTCACTCTGCACGGCCGGTATGGGCCGGAGCCTGGCCACGTCAGCGGGCGCGCGCCGTAAGAGTCACGGCGCGCAGCGACCCAGTTCTGGAACTGGACTGAGGAGAGGATGGAGAAAACCTGTCCGGCCGCCTCAACCCGGAACATAATTTACGGCACCGACAAAGGTGTCGGCTTCCACCCTAGAAAGGGGAAAGGTCATGGCTGAGGCTGGTCTATGCATAGCTTGGGGAGATGTTGTGAAGGGGAGCGAGAAGCGCGCTCTCGAGGCCTACGGCCAATCGATGCAGTATTTCGGACGTCTTCAGGAGGAAGGGCGGATCGAGCGCGTTGAGGTGGTCGTTCTTGGGCCAACCGGTGGAGATGTGGGGGGCTTCTGGCTGCTGCGGGGCACCGAGAAGCAGATCGACTCGGTTCGCCGTTCCGAGGAGTATGTTGCGCTTATCCAGCGCGTGCAGCTGGTAGTCACCGGGCTCAGGATCGCCGACGCCTTCCTTGACGAGGGCCTGGCTCAAGTCATGGGTCAATACCAGAAACTGGTCGACGAGCAGAACTGACGGTAAACCCGCAGCCCGAACGACCGGTTCTGGGTGATCTCGGTCTGGGCGGTCATTGCGCCCCCTCCCAGCGGTGAGGTTGTATTCATGCTCCTGTGATCCCCAGGAGATATACCTTCATCCCGAATCTTTAAGTCAATCAAGTGTGGCTTGCGTTCGTTGATTTGAGCGGACGATGATTAGGTGCGGCGTTGGAACGGACCTCTAACCCGTACTGGTACGACCGAGGCGCTCTGCCACCTTGGCCTCGAAAGATCGTTTCGAGCCAGGCGCAACTACAGAAAAGAGCGTCACCATGGCGACTTTTCAGAGCCCAGTACGACGACTAATCCTTGCCGGTGGATTCGCGGTCGCGATCGCGGCTGCCCCAGCGGTCGCCGTCTTCGCCGTACCAACGACCAGCACGCCTACACCGGTAGCGCAGTGCCCCATGGGTGAGGTGCAGGACCCCGCCACCGGGATGTGTATGCCAGCCCCGGCGCAGGGCAGCGTGCCGGAGATCCAGGGCATCCCCTGCACCGGTTCCAACACCGGTCAATGCATTGGCCTGGGCGAGGAGCAGCAACCGCCGCCGCCAACTCATCCCGCATATCCGCCCGCCGGACCCTAGGCCCCTCTCTAGGAACGTAGTTCGGCAAGTGTCTGGTTTCCCTGACCACCAGCAAAGGGCGTTTCAGCCCCGATCTCTCCGGGCCGTTAGAAGCGATCGTGCCAAGTGTCCTCTGAGGACAGACAACCTACGCATTCATGCTGTCGCCTTCAATCCCTTGTAGATGATCGGCACCAGCTCGGCGAGGAGCTTCTGTGACAGCTCGGGGTTGTTGAGGATCTGCGCGGAGAGGTCTGCTGAGGAGTCCATCGCTCCGATCACCGCCGAGAGGAACTCGCTGTGCAGGTCGGGGCTGGCGGAGAACTGGGCCAGGGCTGGAATCGGGGTGATCGCCGGAGAAGAGGTCATTGATCTGTGCGATGACCTCCTCAAGCATCACCGCGAAGGCCCTGCCTGTCGTCGTTGCAAGAGTTGAAAATTGAGATTACTGCCCGCGAGACATTCTGGGCACCTTCGGGAAAAGGAGTCGGTCATGGAAAGAAAGATGAGGATTGCACAGTACGGTTGTGGAAAGATGTCCGTTTACACCATGCGCTATGCCATTGAGAAAGGTGCGGAAATCGTCTGCGCCTTTGGTCGGAGCCCTCACATTATCGGCAGGGATGTTGGCGAAATCGCAGGCATGGGGAAGATAGGCGTTCTCGTCCAGGATTCAAAGGACGCAGTTGCTATTCTGAATGAGAAGAAGCCAGACGCCTGCATCATTACCACTGCGAGTCTCATGCAGGAGCTCAAGCGTTCCTTTATGGATTGTGCCGAGAGCGGTGTCAATGCCATTACCACCGGTGAGGAGGCCTTCTATCCCTGGAATTCCTCATACAAGACGACTCAACTGCTGGACGAGTTGGCCAAGAAGAACGGCTGTACCCTCTGTGGCTCCGGATATCAGGATGTGTTCTGGGGAAATCTGATCACCACGCTTGCGGGTGCCACACACCACATCAAAAAGATCATCGGAAAATCCAGTTACAACGTTGAGGATTACGGACTTGCATTGGCGAAGGCGCACGGGGCAGGCTTGTCGCTTGCGGACTTCGAAAAGGAGATTGCTGCCGCCGACAAGATTTCCGATGCGGAACGAAAGGCCCTGATTGAGCAGGAAACCTTCTTGCCTTCCTATATGTGGAGCACAAATGGTTGGCTCTGTGCTCGGCTGGGACTCACGGTCCAGGAACAGATCCAGAAGTGCGTTCCTCAGACCCACGACAAGGAACTTCGTTCCGAAACTCTTCAGATGACCATCCCCGCTGGAAACGCGACGGGAATGTCTGCAGTGGTAACGACCATCACTGAAGAAGGGATTGTCATCGAAGCCGAGTGCATCGGCAAGGTCTACGCCCCAGGCGAGTTCGATCAGAATGTCTGGACCATTCAGGGAGAGCCCAACACCGAGGTCATCATCAACCGACCCGCAACCGTCGAGTTGACTTGCGCGACCATCGTCAACCGCATCCCAGATTTGATCGCTGCCGCGCCAGGTTTCACCACCACTGAAAAAATGCCAACCAATTCTTTTCGCGCAAGGGATCTCAGTTTCTACGTGAAATAGTCTGGGTCTTACTAGCCGTTTCTATTGGCGGCTCCGACATCGCCGTCTGGGACAACATCAACCCCGGTAACTCGGTTCAGGTCAAGGTCGTCTACGACATGCCCACAGACGCAGTCCCGGCGATCATCGAACTTCATGACTCGATGTTTTCCAACGGCGTCACGGTCTCTACTTACGCCCTGACTATTCCGAATCCGTTGCAGCAACGGGCGTGACGAGTGAATACCGCTCACTGTCGTGCTGGCGGCGTAGCCTCCCGTCTGCAGCGGCTGGAATCACCCAGTTAGGCACGCCTGCCGCAAATGGTCCTGGACGCGAGTTCGACGAGGCAGTCAGAGCGCAGGTCTGGCCATCCGTGCAGCACTTGATGCCACTCCTTCGGAACAGCAGACGCCCCATAGGAAGCGCCAAGCAGCCCACCCGCGATAGCGGCGATCGTGTCGGTGTCCCCGCCACCTCGCACCGCTGCGTCGAGTGCCAGACGCAAGTGATCAACGCGGAAGACGCCACTCGCCGGATCATCTTGCGGTACGGGCGTGTTCGCGATCGCAGACCACGCACCCTGCAGCGCTTCTACAACCCACCCGTTGTTGGTGAAGTCCGCTGGCCGTGACTGCTCGGCGACATCCAGCCTTTTGGCCCACAGATCTCGGCAATCGGCGTCGATGTGCTGCAGGCCGATCCGGGCATCCAGCACGCCGGTGAGGATGGCGTGACGGATTGCGCAGCACATCGGCGAACAAGACCGTGACTTGCTTGTACTCCGCCGACGTGGCGGCGGTCGTGATCGGCGTGCCGCACTTGTTGCAGAACCGCGAGTCCGGCGGCAGCTCCGTGCCACACGACGTGCACGACCGTGTCGCCGCAGTCAGTCCACCGCCGCCATCCCCACCGGGGTCCACGTCAGTATCGTGTCACCGCTGGTCAACGATGTCCGGCAGATTGCGTGCCATCTTGGGTGGATCGGGATGCATTCTTCGCTGTCATCAAAATTGCCTCTCCGGCCTCCGCACGGGTCGATGATTAATGTTCGGCGGGAAGACCGGCCCGAGAGGAAACCGACGCAAAGGAGCGATGGTGGCAAGTCGAAATGTCGAGATAGCCAAGAAGGCGTATGAGGCGTACGGCGCGGGCGATGTCGAAACGGCCCTAGCCGACTTCGATGACAACATCGAATGGTCCATACCGGGTAACAGTGCGATCAGCGGCGACTATCGCGGCAAAGACCAGTTCATGGCGTTGCTAGGCAAGCTTGCGGAAAAGTCCTTCACCGCTGCGCCCGAGCGCATAGTCGGCGAGGGCGACGACGTGGTCGTAATCACCAAGATCACCGCCGGTGGGGAATCTGGACTCCAAGCCGACGTGTTGACCTACCGCAGCGGCAAGCTCGTGAAAGCCGTGAGCATTGCGGATACCGCCTTGCAGGAGCGCGTCTTCGGCACGAAGTAGCGATTACAAGAGCCAGTCGTCGCCTTTGGCGTCCCTAATCCGGCGTAGGCACAGGCGGCTATCGGCGACCTGGCCCATCCATCAGCCGGAGCGTCTGTAGTCGTCGGGGGGTACATCCCGGCACGCGGTGGCCGAGGCCGATCAAGCGCAGGCCGGGCTTGCCGCTTCCTATGGGCGAAAGCCACAAGGCTGCCATCGTTCTCACCACCTATCCCGTTATCTCCTGAGGAATAACAAGCCCGCCGAACAGACGCCAGCGGGCTTCGGACATTCAAGTACCCCGCGCCAAGTGCATGTAGCAATCGGGCGTCCACACATTGCGGCACGCCCGGCAGGTGCATCCCGTTTCGGCATGATCTTGCAGAGCCGGGCGCACCGGTGTGTTACGCGTCCTCGGCAGGTCGGTCGGCGTAGACGCCGTGCAGCATCCCGGTGGCCTGTCCGATCTCGATAAGGTATCCGTCGGGGTCGCGTAGATAGCACCGTATCTCGGCTTTGCGGTCAAGTGGCTCGGTAAGGAATTGTGCCCCTTTGGATTTGGCGTGGGAGTAGAATGCCGCGATGTCGGAAACCCGCACGTTCAAGAATGCCGAGATCGGATCATCTGGCTGGGGGGAGCCAGGATGACATCGGGTTTGTCCGGGGTCGGGCCGCCGCCCGGATTCATGATGATCCAGCTGTTGGCGACCTTAACGATGGCCGGGTTCTCCTCCAGCGCAACCCGACCACCGAAGATGTCGGCGTAGAAATCGCGCGACCGAGCCACGTCGCGCACGGTGAGGAAATGCGTCAGCACCAGCTCTTGTTCGGGATAGGGCAGGTCGTGCGGGTTGGTCATGATTCCCCTCGATCAAGTTGGTGTTCAGCGGCGGACGGGTCATCCGCGCGCCGCTCGTCCAGCGGACGAGTTCGCCGACTGCGGGCATGCTCTCAAGGCCACGGTCGCACTGCTGAGCGCGAGAAGCTATCACCGCCATTGGATCTGGGGAGGAATCTGGTTCGGGATATCCCAGGCGTGGTCGGCGCGGGACTCGCCAATGTGTTCAAGCCACTTTCAGTAACTACTGGATGGTGACTCCGACACACAGTTTTGCCAATGTCACGCTGATGGGGTCGGCCGGCTCGCTCCACGGTTAATTCTGCCTTCGTGGCTTGTGTCTCTGGTGCGGCTGGTCGACGCCAGAGGGCCGGCCGGCGGCGTCCGCTCATCGGGATCTGCCATCGGCCCCACTATTCCGCCGTATCGGTTGGCACTCGCCCGAACTGAATAATCCGATCGACGTCTGGGGGCTGGTATCGGATACCGCCTTTTGCCGAGAGCGCGTGGAACGAATCGACGCTCGTTGGTTCACGTTGTGTTTTTACCAATCGTGGTTAGCGCGGCGACCAGCGATTCGATGTCACCGGAGTCGTTGTAGACGTGCAGTGAGACTCGGATCGTGTTCAGTCTTGCGCTAGTCACGATTCCGTAATCTCGGTGAAGCGCTGCCCGAACAGCGGTTGCGTCAAGGTCGGCATGCTGCAGCGCGATGATGTGCGGGCTGGCCGACGGGTCGTCGAGGTTGCGGAACGGATGCCAGCCAAGTGGCCGAACAGCTTCGACCAGGTCGGCCGCAACGAGGCGCGCGTGGGCCTCGATAGTCCCCGAGCCGAGACCGTTCAGCCGGGTGATCGACTCAGTGAGCCCCAGCGCCGACGCATACGCAATCGTTGACTGTTCGAATCGGCGAGCTCCTGGTGCCTGCTCGCGGCGAGTAGCGTCAAAGGCGAACGGGTTCGGAGTCCCCATCCAACCCGGATGCGGCGGGATCGAGTCCAGCAGATCCTCACCTACCGCGAACAACGCGACTCCCCCGTGTCCGCACAACCATTTGTATCCGCTGGTGACCACGAAGTCGGCGCCCCAATCGGCCATTGCGACCTCGCCGGCGCCGGCAAGCTGAGTAGCGTCGACGATCAGTCGAGCACCGACCTCATGAGCGCTGTCGGCGAGTACCGCGCAGTCGACCCGGGAGCCCGTGCCATACATCACTGCGCTCACGCACACAGCGGCAACGCCCGGCCTTATAGCGTCAACGACCGATTCAGTAAGGCTGACACTGGCTCTGTCCTCGACCCACGTCACCGATCGTCCACTTGCCGAACCGGCAAGCCACGGGTGCGTCACGCTGGGAAAATCCGTCGCGACCAGGACGACGTCCCCGGCCGGCGCCAGAGCCGCCGCTGTTGCTAGACCCTCGCTGGCCCCTCCAAGTACGGCCACCGCGCCAGGCTCCGTGCCGAGCAGTATTGCGCCGGCGACACGGAGTTCGTCGAGAATCCGCAGCTCCTCCTCATCGCTCAGTCGGACATTGCCGTGCTGGGCTATCTGGGTGAGGTGCTCCAGCATCACCTCCAACGATTGGGCGGGGATCAGGCCCAGAGCGGCCTGGTTAAGGTAAACAGACTGCGCAAGCGCGGCGAAGTCAAGCCGCGGAACCAGAGCATCCACGCCGTACTCCTCGCGTCGGCGATCCGCCGTTCGGCGCCGGTGGAACGCTAAGTCAGCCATCCGTAGAACCGCGGTCGGTCAAACTCATCGTGCGCCTCGGCGAACTCGGTCGGGTCGTCGGGGTCATCAGCGTCGTCGAAGCCGTCCTCCCCGAAGTCGAGCGCCTCCAAGTGCTGCTCCAGCCGCTCCACGGGACAGTTCAGCGTTGCGAACGAGGATCAACAGGGGATCACCTACCGACGCGCGTATCGGGTTGCGTCGCATGGTGACCCGGGCTCTGCTTCCGGGCGAAGTCCCGGCCGCGGCGTATCCGCTTCGTCGGGGACGAAGTTCACGGTCAGACCAAGTTTGGGTTTATACGGTGGTGACCCGCCGGCCGATGCCGAAGTCGCGTGGGTGTCGCAGACCCACGGTCTTCGGTGCGCAACGCCCGATGCTCCGCACTCTGCACGACTAAGCGTCCGCGGGATGATGGTGGAACCATCGGAGGTGACCGACATGGACCTGTACTTGATGCAGCACGGTCAGGCGACGACCGAAACAGAGGATCCCGAGCGACCCCTCACAGATGCCGGCCGAGCGGCGGTGCAGCGTGTCGCTAAGAGAGCCCGGGCTGCTGACGTCCGGATCAGCGGCTGCCTGCACAGCGGAAAGCTGCGCGCAGAGCAGACTGCGCAGCTGCTTGCGAGGGAGATCGGCGTGGAGCCGAGCGTCGAGGCTCGACCGGGTCTTGCGCCGAATGACCCGGTGGCACCGGTCGCCCAGTGGCTTCGAGCGGAGACCGAGCACCAGTCGCTTGCGCTCGTCGGCCACATGCCTTTCCTCGGCAGGCTTGCCTCGTTGCTGGTCGTAGGCGACGAGCAGGCCCAAGTGGTCGGCTTCCAGATGGGTGGCCTGGTGAAGCTGGAACCGAAGGTCGAGACGGACGGGTTCTCCGTGGCATGGGCGCTTCCGCCCGACCTCGCGTGACTATGCACAAAAAATGGACGGCGCCATGCATCACCGAGAAAGGTGCGCGATGATGGCGACGAGTCCGAGTAGCAGTGTTGTCTCCGCCGCAGCGGACGTGTGGACCTCAAGGTCATCCCAGACCCCCTGCACGATCTCGAACTTTGATCGCCGGATCGGTTATACCTCTGGTTCGTCGAAGTCGCCGGCGTCGAAAGGATCATCGTCTGGGTCGAAGCTGTCCCAGTCCTCTTCCTCCAGCGGCTCGGCTGGTTTCGTCCTCGCCGTTCAGCTTGCGCAGTATGCATCGTCTCCATCGAGCGCACCGCCGCGATGATCGCGATCATGTGGTTTACCTTCGCGATCATCTCGACCGTCTCTCCGTGCACACGGAGTCCATCTGACGGTCGCCGGCAAACCGATAAACAGTAATCTAGCTGCAAAAACACGACGACAGCTTTGGCGGTGGCGGAGGGATTTGAACCCTCGGACGGGGGTTACCCGTCACACGCTTTCGAGGCGTGCTCCTTAGGCCGCTCGGACACGCCACCGTGTGGCAGCCTACCCAACACCGAAGCGTCTATTCCAATCGCTGCCTGGCGAAGAACGCCTCCATCGGGGCCGCGCACTCCTCGGCGAGCACGCCGCCGACGACCGCGGGCCGATGCGTCAACCGGCGATCACGCACCACATCCCAGAGCGAGCCGACCGCGCCCGTCTTGGGTTCCCACGCGCCGAAGACCAGGCGGGACACCCGCGCCATCACCAGTGCGCCGGCACACATGGTGCACGGTTCGACGGTCACCGCCAGCGTGGTGCCCTCCAGCCGCCAGCCGTCGCCGAGCACCGCCGCCGCCTCCCGCATGGCAAGGATTTCGGCGTGCGCCGTCGGATCCGCCAGCGCCTCGCGCGCGTTCGCCGCCCGCGCCAATTCGGTCCCGTCGGGCCCGAAGACCACCGCACCGATCGGCACGTCGCGTGGGCCTGCGCTGCGCGCGGCGGCTAGTGCAGCGCGGATGAGGTCTTCGTCGGTCACCGATCGAGGCGGTCGAGCACCGCCGACAACTCCTCGGCGAAACCCATCTCCCGTGCGATGCGGCCCAGCTGCTCGTCGGCGTAGAGGTCGTACTCCGAGATGATGACGCCGAGCACCGCATCGGGCAGGCCGACATCCGACAACAACCCCAGGTCGCCCTCCTCGAACGGGTCGGCGTCGTCGAGGTCGTCCGGCCCGATGTCGGCGTCGAGCTTCTCGAGCACCTCGGCGGCGATGTCGTAGTCCAGCGCCGCGGTGGCGTCCGACAACAGCAGCCTGGTGCCCGCGGGCGCGGGCCGCACGATCACGAAAAACTCGTCGTCGACGTCGAGCAGCCCGAAAACGGCGCCTGCACTGCGCAGTTCGCGCAGCTCGGTTTCCGCGGCAGCCAGGCTGGTCAGCGCGGCGGGACGCATCGGCGAGCAGCGCCATTTGCCGTCCTCGCGGACGACGGCAACGCCGAAGCCGTCAGGCGCGTCGGCATCCTTCGCAGGTGCCCGCTGTGGTCCCATGGGCGCTTACGCTAGTCCCCGACCAGGGCATTTGACTAGCAATCGGGACCAGCCGGGCGTCCGGCGAACAAGATCATGTGCCACCCTTGAAGCCGTGACGAAACCGCCCGTATGCGTGCTGGGTCTTGGCCTGATCGGCGGCTCGGTGATGCGCGCGGCGGCACAGGCGGGCCGCGAGGTCTTCGGCTACAACCGGTCGATCGAAGGCGTCCAGGCGGCCACCGCGGACGGGTTCGACGCAACGGAGAAGATCGATGAGGCGTTGAAACGTGTCGCGGCGACCGGCGCACTGATCGTGGTGGCCGTGCCGGTTCCGGCTCTGCCGATCGTGCTGGAGCACGTTCGCGACCTCGCGCCGGACGCGCCGCTGACCGACGTGACGAGCGTCAAGGCCGCCGTGCTCGACGAGGTGAAGTCGGTCGGCCTGCTGGAGAACTTCGTCGGTGGCCATCCGATGGCGGGCACCGCGCACTCCGGCTGGGCGGCGGGTGACGCCCGGCTGTTCGTCGGCGCGCCGTGGGTGCTGTCGGTCGACGACCATGTGGACCCGGAGGTCTGGGCGACGGTGATGGAGTTGGCGTTGGACTGCGGCGCCATCGTCGTCCCCGCCAAGTCCGATGAGCACGACGCCGCCGCGGCCGCCATTTCGCACCTGCCCCACCTGCTGGCCGAGTCCCTGGCCGCCACCGCGGGCGAGGTGCCACTCGCCTTCGCGCTGGCCGCGGGCTCCTTCCGTGACGGCACCCGCGTGGCGGCAACGGCGCCGGATCTGGTGCGCGCGATGTGCGAAGCGAATTCCGATCAGCTGCTGCCCGTGCTCGACACCTCCATCGACATGCTGAAGAAGGCGCGCAAGTCGCTGGCCACGCAGGGCTCAGTGGCCGATCTGGTCGAGGAAGGTCACGCCGCGCGTACGCGGTTCGCCGGCTTCCGCCGGTCTCAGATCGTCGCCGTCGTCGTCGGCCAGGACGGGTGGCGCGATGATCTCGCCGCCGCGGGCCGCGCAGGCGGCGTGATCAAATCCGCTCTGCCAGTCCGGGGTAGTCGAGGATGAAGCCGTCCGAGTCGACGGTGACGGTGGTGTCGGCCACCGGCGAATGCAGCTTGATGCCGTCGGGCGCGCTGCTGTAGCTGATCAGTGCGGGGTTGACCGCCAGGGCGGGCAGCGACACGTAGACCACCGGCAGCGAGACCGACTCCGTCCCTTGATACAGACCGGTTCGCCGGATCGGCAGGGTGTTGAAGAACGGGCTGAAGATCACGTCGACGTCGAGCGCCCCGTCGTAGGAGGACCGGTTGGACTGACCTGAATGGTCCTGTACCAGCCACATGTTCTCTTCGTCGCGGGCGATGGACAGCTGCCGTTCCCGCTCTGCGAGCGTGACGGTCATCGAGAGCCGTTTGGTCGCGCCGGATTCGTCGGTGACGAGATCGTAGGACGCGGAGAACGCCGGGTCCGTCGCCGTCGCCGCCGAGACGATCCGGCCGTAGGCCTTGATCCGGTTGCCGGACAACTGCACCCGCACGGATTCCATGCGCGGAACGTCGTGGGCGCGCCACGTCAAGATCGCGGGCCAAGCAGCGGGCTGTTCTGCACTCACCCATCTACCGTAGGCGAAGGACCGCCTTGTTCGTAGCCGGGGTTTGAACTGCTTTTATTACGTGAGCCTGACGCCGCGCGCGACTCCAATGCGACTTCGTCACCCAGCAACGGCTGCGGCATTTTCCGCAGCCGTCCGCTGCCGGGCACCGATGCCCACACCGCGAACGCCAGCAGGGCGTCGAGGATCAACGCCAGTGCAGTCACCATCAGCGCACCGACCAAGGCCAGGTAGAACTCCCGCACCTTGATGCCGTCGATGAGATACCGGCCGAGGCCGCCGAGGCTGGCGTATGCGGCGACGGTCGCCGTCGCGACGATTTGCAGGGTCGCCGTGCGCAAACCACCGAGTATCAGCGGCATCGCGTTGGGCACCTCCACCCGCAGGAGCACCCGGCGTTCGGTCATCCCCATCGACCTGGCCGCGTCCACGACCGCCCTGTCGACGTTGGCGATGCCCGAATAGGTGCCGGCCAGCAGCGGCGGAATGCCGAGCAGCATGAGCGCGACAGTGGGCGGGATCAGACCCAAGCCCCACAGCAGCACGCCGAGCAGCAGCACGCCAAGGGTGGGTAGCGCGCGCAACGCGTTCACGCCGGAGACGACAAGGAAGGTGCCGCGCCCGGTGTGGCCGATCAGCATGCCAAGCGGGACCGCGATCAGCGCCGAGAATGCGACGGCCACCACCGTGTATTGGAGGTGCTCGAGAATTCGTGCGGTCAGCCCCGCAGGCCCGCCCCAGTTCGCGGCGGTGAAGATGAAAGACAGCGCCTGCTGCAGGAAGTTCACGCGGCCGCCCCCGCCTTCGGTTTGGCCACCTTGGGTGCGCCGGTCGCCCTGGTCCACGGGGTGAGGGCCTTACCGGTGAGCATGATCAGGGTGTCGATCACGAGGGCCAGCACGAAGATCGCGATGATCCCCGCGATGATCTGGTCGCTCTTGTTGGCCTGATAGCCCTCGGTGAACCACGTGCCGAGGCCGCCGACACCGATCACCGAACCGACCGACACCATCGAGATGTTGGTGACGGCGACCACGCGCAGGCTCGCAATGAGCACCGGGATGGCAAGCGGCAGTTCGACTTTCAGCATCCGGGTCAGCGGCTTGTAGCCGACGGCGGTCGCCGCGTCGAGCACCGCGGGCGACACGGCGTCCAGCGCCTCTGGCACCGCACGCACCAGCAGCGCGACGGTGTAGAGCGTCAGCGCGACGATCACGTTGGCCTCGTCGAGAATTCGGGTCGGGATGACCAGCGGCAACACGACGAACAGCGCCAGCGACGGAATCGTGAAGATGATGCTCGCGGTGACCGTCGTCAACCGTCGCAGCGCCGTCGTGCGTTGTACGAGCGCACCAAGAGGCAAGGCGATCAGCAACCCGAGCACGATCGGGATGAGCGACAGCCGTAGGTGGATCACCGTGAGCGCCCACAGGTCGTCTAGGTGGGTGAAGAGATAGCGCACCGGCTACCCCACCTCCGGGACGCGCCGCTGCTCGTCGAGCAGTTTGATCACATCGTCGGCCCGCACCCCACCGATCAGTTGACCGTCGTCGTCGACCGCCACGCCCAAGCCCGTCGGTGAGGACAGCGCCGCGTCCAGCGCCAACCTCAGCGTGCCGTCGGGCCGGAAGAAGGACCCACCGCCGATCGTGCTGTCGTAGAGCGAGCTCCCCTTGCGGTGCACGTCAACGCCATCGGCGTTGATCCACGCGAACGGCTTGCCGTCCTTGACGACCAATGCCCACTCCTCCGGCCCGAGTGCGAGCGCGTCGACGTCCCCCTCGGCCACTGACCTGACGTCGTGCAGCGGCAGCCCCGTCGCATGGAAGAACTGCAGGCCGCGGTAGCCGCGATCGGCGCCGACGAACCCCGACACGAGTTCGTTGGCCGGGTTCGACAACACGAACTGGGGGTCGGCGTACTGCTGCAGCGCACCGCCCCGACCGAACACCGCGACCTTGTCGCCGAGCTTGACCGCCTCGTCGATGTCATGGGTGACGAACACGATGGTTTTGCGGAGTTCGCTTTGCAGCCGCAGGATCTCGGTCTGCAGATCCTCGCGCACCACGGGGTCCACCGCGGAGAACGGTTCGTCCATCAGCAGGATCGGCGGGTCGGCGGCCAGCGCCCTGGCCACGCCGACGCGCTGCTGCTGGCCGCCCGACAACTGGACGGGGTAGCGGTCCCCCAGCTTGGGGTCAAGCCCGACGCGCTCCATCACCTCCAGCGCGGCTTTGCGTGCGCTGCGGCGGGATTCGCCGCGCAGCACCGGGACGGTCGCCACGTTGTCGACCACACGCAGGTGTGGCATCAGTCCGGCGCTCTGGATCACGTAGCCGATCCCGAGTCGCAGCTTGACGGCGTCGACCTTGGTGACGTCCTCGCCGTTGACCGTCAGCGTGCCCGACGTCGGGTCGATCATCCGGTTGATCATCCGCATCGACGTGGTCTTGCCGCAGCCGGACGGGCCGACGAACACGGTCAACGTCCCCTCTGGCACCTCCAGCGTCAGATCATCGACCGCGACGGTGCCGTCCGGGTACTGCTTGGTGACGTTCTCGAAGGTGATCATTCAGTGCCGTCTCCTCTTCGCGCGAGCGTCCCCCGCAAGCGGGTGGGCCCACCGCTTGCGTGGGGAGTGCCCCCACATCAGCCTCACTTCTGGACGGGCTTGTCGAAGCCGTTGTCCTTGATCCACTTTTCCGCCGCCTCGTCGGGGTCGACACCCTGGTTACCCTCCACCGCGGTGTTCAGTTCGATCAGTGCCTCGGTGGTCAGCTTCGCGCTGACAGCGTCGAGCACCGTCTTGAGTTCGTCGGACATCTTCTGCGACGCCACCAGTGGCACGACGTTGGCGGCCAGGAACACGTTCTTCGGGTCCTCCAGCACCACGAGCTTGTTCTGCTCGATGGACGGCGATGTGCTGAAGATGTTCGCGGCGGTGACGGTGTTGTCGGTCAACGCCTTGACGGTCGCGGGGCCACCGCCGTCGCTGATCGCGATGAAATTGGCGGGCGCGATGTTCAGGCCGTACTTGTCCTTGAGCCCCACCAGACCCGTCACCCGGGTCTGAAACTCCGACGGCGCACCGACTTTCACCTCTGCGGAATGTGTGGCCAGATCGGCGATCGACTTCAGGTTCAACCGCTGCGCGGTCGCCTCTGTGACGGCGAGCGTGTCCTTGTCCTCGGCCGGCGACGGGTAGAGGATCGACAGGTCCCCGGGGAGCGCCTTGAGCAGCCCGAGCAGCACCGCATCCGGGGTGGTGGCAGTCGTCTCCTTGTCGAAGTACTGCAGCAGGTTGCCGGTGTACTCCGGGATCAGATCGATCGAATGATCCTGCACCGCAGGGATGTATGTCTCGCGGCTGCCGATGCCGAACTGGCGGGTGACGGTGAAGTCGTTGGCCTCGAGCGCCTGCGCGTAGAGCTCTGCGATGATCTTCGACTCGGTGAAGTCGGCCGAACCGACCTTGATCGACTTGAGGTCACCGGAGATCTCGCCGCCACCCAGCGGGTTGGAACTGCCACAGGCCGCCGTGATCAGGGCCAGGACGGCCGCGAGAACCGCCAGTTGCCACCTACGTGTCTTCGACATACCGCTCGACATACCCAATGTCCTCTCGACCCATAGCTCCACCGGACACTATCGGCATGTGTGGCCACCCGCCGCGCTTTAGATTCACCGTGAAAGTGACGGGTTGTTTCATTCGGGGCGTTAAGGGGCAAGGATGGACACATGCCCAGCGATCCGTCCGTGTCGCCCGACCGGCCACAAGGCTCTATACCGCCCCTTCCCGGCGACCCCACCCCGCCGCCTCTCGCGGAGCTTCCGGAGGTGCCCACCAACACTCCACCTCCGACTCCGCCGGAGTCCGCGGTCAAGTTCACCCGCGCAGCCGCATTGTGGTCGTCGCTCATTTTCGGGTTTCTGATCCTGATCCTGCTGCTGGTCTTCATCATGCAGAACACGGACTCCACGACCGTCAACTTCTTCGTGTGGCAAGCTAGCCTCCCGGTCGGCGTCGCGGTGCTGCTGTCGGCCGTGGGCGGTGGCCTGCTCGCCGTGGCGGTGGGCACGGCTCGAATCGTTCAGTTGCGCCGCGCCGCAAAGAAGAATCTGAAAGCCGGCCTCTAGCGGCGGCTTACGCTTTTCACCTGCGCGGCGATCACGGCGGGATGGGTGTACGGGATCATGTGGCTGCCGTCGACCGTGACGAGTTGTGTGCCAGGCAGCGTTTCGGCGAGCCTGCGGAGATGCTCGATCCCGATCAGTTGATCGTCCTCGCCGCCGATGATCACCGACGGCACGTCGATCTGCGGCACGTTCTCGTCGAGCCAGCGTGAGGTGTCGTCGAATTCGAGTTGATCGGAGGCGTAGGCGGCCAGATTGCCTGCGGTCATCGATACGGACAGCAGCCGCTGCTCGTATCCCGGATCGATTTTCTCGGGAGCGAACGCGTGCTCGGCGCCGGAGGTGGCCGCAACTCGCTTGATCACGTCGTTGACCATCACGTCCAAGACGGGCTTGACCACTGGCAACTGGCTGAACTGCGCGTAACGGGCGTTCAGCACGTCCATCGTCTCCGACCGGACGCCTCCTGCGCCCGGCGCCACCAGAACCAGCTTGGCCACGTCATTCGGGTATCGGCGCGCGACGCCGAGCGCGAGCGTGCCGCCGAAGGAGTGCCCGACGAGGATCGCCGGAGCGAGCTTCAGCTGCGCCAAGAGCTCGTGGACGACGTCGATCTGGTCCTGATACGGCAACCAGCCGCCCTTCGACCAGCCGAACCCCGGCCGGTCGATCGCGATCACGTGCCTGCCCTTAAGCTCGGCAATGACGTGGTCGAAATCCTTGTAGGTGCCCGGCAGCCCGTGGATCATCACCACCGGAACACCCAGTCCCGGTTGCTCGAAGTAGTGAATCTCCTTGCCCCGCAGGCTGATATACGTGCCGTCGGCGGGCGGCATCGACGGCAGTTTCGCGACCGTGTTGTTGACGACCACCAGCGCGACGAGGAGGACGACGAGCGAGTAGACGCAAACTCGCAGGAATCCCCGCAATCTTGTGCGACTCTGCGTCTGCTCGGCCATCAGCGGTTCAGCGCGTTGAGACCCTCGGCCATCAGAGGGCCGACCGCCTTGTCGACTTCGATCGGTGTCGGCAGCGACGCCGCCGCCCATCCGCGCCCGAAACGCGATGCCCGCCGCGATGATCGCCACTTTGAAATATCCCAGCGCCATGTAGAAGTCCCAGTTGTCCAAGGACTGTTCGGCGGCAAGCGAATAGCGCTCGGCGAGGTCGTCGGCCTCAGGCATGAGCGGCGACGCCCACGCCGAACTCGCATGGATCACGTTGAACAGCGGGTGGCGGTACACGCACATCAGCGCGGCGTCGCTGATCGGGTCGCCCAGCGTGGACATCTCCCAGTCCAGCACCGCGAGCACCTTGGTGGCGTCGTCGACGTCGAGCATCGTGTTGTCGATGCGGTAGTCGCCGTGCACGATCGAGGTGCGGCTCTGCGCCGGAATCGCCTCTGCGAGAAGGGAATGCAGTCGCCGGACATCCGCGTCGAAGGGGTCGTTCTCGCGCTTGACCAGATCCCACTGCGAGCCCCACCGCCGTACTTGGCGCTCCAGATAACCGGTGGGCTTGCCGAAGTCGCCGAGTCCGACAGCCTGCGGATCGACGGCGTGCAGGTCGGCGAGCACCGTGATCAGTGCGTCGACACAGGCACTGATCGCCTCCTTGTCGCCCAACGCCTCGAGTTCATCGGCCTGGCGGACGACGCGGCCCGGCACGTACTCCACCATCTGGAACGGCGCACCGCCGACCGAGTCGTCGTCGCGCATGGTGACCGCACGGGCGACGGGAACGGGTGTGTCCTGCAGCGCGGCGACGACCCGGTACTCGCGGGCCATGTCGTGCGCCGACGGCGTCAGGCCGTGCAGCGGCGGCCTGCGCAACACCCACTTCGACTCGTCGTCGGCGACCAGGAAGGTCAGGTTGGACCTGCCGCCCGAGATCAGCTCGGCCCGCAGCTCACCGCTGCGAGGAATGCCCACCTCCGTGAGGTGGCGGTCAAGGGCTGCGAGGTCCAGCCCGTCCAGCGAAGTCGTCACCGGACTTGTCTACCACCGCTGATTTCGCGGCAGCAGGTCCCATACGTGTTCGGTACCGTTGACCGCGGCGACATAGAGGTCCCCGTTGCGGGAGGACAGAAGCCGGGTGATTCCGGCGTAGTCGACGTTGACGCACAGGATCTTCTCGGTGCGCAGGATGCTGTGCAGCAGTCCGTTGATCACCCCGCCGTGGCTGAACACCGCGACGGTGTCCTCGTGGTCGCCCGCGTTCGCGATGTCCCGGATTCCGTCGTTGACGCGAGCCAGAAATGCGGTCTCGTCCACGGTGCTCGGCAGGTGGCCGCTGGCCAGCCGGGCCAGCTCCTCGGGGTACTCGGCGGCGATCTGCTCGATCGGGATGTAGTGCTCGAGGTCGCGGTCGTACTCGGCGATGCGGTCGTCGATGTCGATCGTCAGACCGAGCGCGTCGGCCACCGGTTGTGCGGTCTGCACCGCGCGCCGCTGGGGGCTGCTGACCAGGCGGGTGACCGGAAAGCGCGCCAACGCGTCGGGCAGCCTCTTGGCCTGCTCGATGCCTTCCTCGGACAGGTCGGGGTCGGAACCCTCGCCAGGCTGGCTGCGGAGCGGCAACGCGTGCCGGATGAGAAGCAACTGCACCGTGACACCATATGGCTCGTGCGTGCATTCGCCTGCCCGGTGTGCAACGGCTTCGCTGCCTTCGAGTCGCTCCGGTGTGCCGACTGCCATACCGAGCTCGGCCTTCACCTGCCGACGAAGTCGATGATGCCGGTCGCCGACGGCGGTGCCTACGTCGATGGCCGTCGATGGGTCCGATGCACACAGGTCGAGACATCGGGCTGCAACTGGCTGGCGCCCGAGGAACAGTCGGCCGACGAACGCGGCCGTTGCCTGGCCGACTCGACGATCCGCAGGGAGCCCGACGCCGACGACACGTTGGCGCGCGAGAAGTTGGTGTCGACCGCGCGGGCGTTACGCCGGCTGGTCTACCAGCTCGCCGACATCGGGCTGCCCGTCGATCCGTTCTGGCGTCGCGACGGTGGTCTGGCATTCGACTTGTTGTCGAGCTACACCACGGGCGAGAAGGTCACCATCGGCCACGCAGGAGGCGTCATCACCATCGACCTCGTCGAATCACTCGACGACTACCGCGAATCCCTTCGGGTACGCCTCGGTGAGCCGTATCGCACGATGCTCGGCCATTTCCGACATGAGGTCGGCCATTACTACCAGAATATTCTGGTCGAGAACGGTTCGGGCGCAGACAGATACCTCGAGGAGTGCCGCGGGCTGTTCGGCGACGAGCGGGCCGGTTACAGCGACGCGATCGCCCGGCACTACAAGTTCGGCGCTCCGGATGGCTGGGAGGAGACCTTCATCTCCGAGTACGCCACCATGCATCCGTGGGAGGACTTCGCCGAGTGCTTCGCCCACTATCTGCACATCGCCGACACCATCGACACCAGCCGCGAGGCGGGCCTTGTGTTGAAGGCCGACCGGGTGCGCTTCTCGGCGCCGAGGGACATCGTCCCGTTGGAGTCCTATGTCGATGCGCCCATTGAGCGGTTGCTCTTCGATTGGCGATGGATGTCGCTGTTCTTCAACCGGGTCAACACCGCGATGGGCAAGAATCCCGTCTACCCGTTCGAGATACCCGAGGCCGTGGTCGCCAAGCTCGGGCTCATTCACCGGGTGATCCGCGAGACCGCACGCACGCGCGAGGAGAGCTGACATGGGTTACGCCGACGAACTGTTCGACCTCACCGACCGCGTCGTACTGGTCACCGGTGGCAGTCGCGGACTCGGCAGGGAGATGGCGTTCGCCGCGGCGCAATGCGGCGCCGACGTGGTCATCGCCAGCCGGAAACTCGAGGCGTGTGAGGCCACCGCCGAGGAGATCGCCGCGGCCACCGGCCGCGCCGCGATGCCGTATCAGGTGCACGTCGGACGGTGGGACGAGCTCGACGGTCTTGTGGACGCGGTCTACGAACGGTTCGACAAGGTCGACGTCCTGATCAACAACGCAGGGATGTCGCCGCTGTACGAGTCCCTGGGCTCGGTGTCGGAGAAGCTCTTCGACGCCGTCATCAACCTGAACCTCAAGGGCCCGTTCCGATTGTCGGCACTGATCGGCGAGCGGATGGTCGCCGACGGCGGCGGGTCGATCATCAATGTCAGCTCGAGCGGGTCGCGCCGTCCCCGTCCGGAGCAGCTGCCGTACTCGGCGGCCAAGGCGGGGCTCAACGCATTGACGGAAGGGCTTGCGCTGGCCTTCGGCCCGACCGTGCGGGTGAACACGTTGATGCCTGGCCCGTTCCTCACCGACGTCAGCAAGGCATGGGACATCCCCGCGACGACGAAGGGCGCGCAGAACTTCGCGCTGAAGCGGCTGGGCAACCCTGCCGAGATCATCGGCGCCGCTTTGTATCTGGCGTCGGACGCGTCGAGTTACACCAGCGGGTCGATCATTCGGGTCGACGGCGGGATCCCGTAGCGCTAGGGCTCGATGATGTTGAAGCCCGGGTCGGGCCGGTCAACCACCGCCAGCACCGACGGCATCGCGTTGGCATCTCCTGTGACCTCGAGTCCCGGCGAGTCAGAATCGCCCGCGGCGAACGCCATCAGCCTCATCTTGTTCGCGAACTTGATGGTCGCCTGTGCGGTTGACTCGTCGGCGGACAGATTTCGGTACACCAGCACGCCGTTGCGAACCGTCACGCGGTAGTTCGTCGCGGTGTCGAGGAACGTGATGTCGACCGCGACGTCCAGATCCCACGCCCGCGGGCCGTCGAGGTTGATCGCGAATGTGTCGAACAGCTGCTCGGGCGTCAGCTGCGCCATTATCGACGGCGACGCCGTCTGGGTCGGCGTGCCGAAATTCCCCTCCCGCAACTCCGTCGCGCCGGACAGGAAGAAGTTGCGCCAGACGCCGTTCTCGGAGCCGTACGCCAGCTGTTCGAGCGTGTCGGCATACAGATCCCGCGCGGCGGCGTGACTCTTGTTCGTGAAGATCGCATGGTCGAGCAATGTTGCCGCCCAACGGAAGTCACCGTCGTCGAACGCCTTGCGCGCTATCTCGACGACCTTGTCTATTCCGCCCATCGCTTCGACATAGCGCGGCCCGATGGCTTCCGGCGGGTGTGCCCACAGTCGGCCCGGGTTGCCGTCGAACCACCCCATGTAGCGCTGATAGACGGCCTTCACGTTGTGGCTGACGGAACCGTAATAGCCGTGCGTGTTCCACGCCTTCTCCAGCGCAGGCGGCATCTGGAAGGTCTCGGCGATCTCGATCCCGGTGTAGCCCTGGTTCAGCTGACGCAGCGTCTGATCGTGCAGATAGGCGTACAGATCCCTTTGCAGGGAAAGGAATTCGACGATCCGGTCCTTTCCCCAGGTCGGCCAGTGGTGGGAGGCGAACACCACGTCGGTCCGGTCGGTGAACGTGTCGATCGCCTCGGTGAGATAGCCCGCCCACCCGTGCGGATCGCGCACGAGTGCGCCGCGCAGCGTCAGCAGGTTGTGCAGGTTGTGGGTGGCGTTCTCGGCCATGCACAGCGCGCGGAACTTCGGAAAGTAGAAGTGCATCTCCGCAGGAGCCTCGGTGCCCGGCGCCATCTGGAACTCGATCTCGACGCCGTCGATGGTGTGCCTTTCGCCGGTTTCGCGGATGTCGAGCGTCGGCGGGATCAGCGCCACCTCGCCGACCGACGGCGTCTGACCGAGCCCGCAGCCCACCTGCCCCTGCGGCCCGCGCGCCAGCACCGCCCCGTACATGTAGCCCGCGCGCCGTCCCATTGCCGTGCCGGCGTAGACGTTCTCCTGCACGGCATGTTCGGTGAAGTGCTCCGGGGCGATGATCGCGACCTTGCCCGCTTCGACGTCCGCCAGCGTCGTCACACCGAGAACGCCGCCGAAGTGGTCGACGTGACTGTGGGTGTAGATGACGGCAACGACTGGCCGGTCGCCACGATGGGCGCGATACAGCGCCAGCGCGGCGGCCGCCGTCTCGGTGGAGACCAGCGGGTCGATGACGATGATGCCGGTGCCGCCCTCGATGAAGCTGATGTTGGACAGGTCGAGACCGCGGACTTGGTAGACACCCTCCACCACCTCGTAGAGTCCCTGTTTCGCCACCAGCTGGCTTTGCCGCCAGAGGCTGGGATGAACGGTGGTGGGCGCATCGCCTGCCAGGAACGCGTAGACGTCGTTGTCCCACACCACCCGACCGTCGGCCGCCTTGACGACACAGGGCTCGAGTGCGGCGATGAATCCCCGGTCGGCGTCTGTGAAGTCGGCGGTATCGGCGAATGGCAGGCTGTCTAGGTGCTGGCTGTGCGCTGTCTCGATGACGGCGGTTGGCGGCTTCTGGTCCATGCCGCCGACCCTGCCATCATTCGCGCCTATGCGGGTTCGGTTGGCGCGAGAACCTCGATCACGCCGTTGTTTTCACGCACCTCGAACTTCGGCAGCGGCGGCGGTGCCGTCGGCAGCTGATGGGTGAGCGTCTCACCCTCCAACGAGAACGACGTCGAGTGGCATGGGCAACGCAGCCGGCCGTCCGGCGCGTCCAGCCACAGCTTGCAACCCTGATGGGTGCAGACGCCCGAGACGGCCTCGACCTTCGCGGCCGCGCGGTGGACGAACCCGTTGACCGAGCCGAGGTCGAAGGCCAGAGCCCCACCCTTGGGCAGGTCGGCGCTCGCGCCGACGGCATGCCACGTCCCGGCGTTCGGTTCGAGTACTCCCTGGGTGGGTGGCGCCGCCTCGGCGGGGGCGCGCGAGGGAGCCAGCAGGTTGCGGCCCACGACGATCCCGGTGGCCGCCGAAGCCGCCGCCAGTCCGGTGCCGATGACGACCTGCCGACGGGTGCCCGACGGCCCCCAGGACCGGCCGTCGGCATGCGGGGCGTCGCCCATCTGCTCGGCCAGCCTGCGGTGCAGATCGGTGACGAAATCCTCGCGCGGCGAGTCGCTGCCCGTACGGGCGGCGCGCAACTCGATGGCCGTCTTCATCTCCTGGGCCTCGGCATCGTCGGGGCGTGCGCGGTCGGTGCGCTGCCCCCGCAGCAAGCCGTCGACGAAGCGGCGCACTGGTCGTCCGCTCACAGCGCCTCCTCACTCATCTGCGCAGCCATCCGTATTGCCCGATGCTGCAGCACCTTGGCGTTCGCGACGCTAACACCCATCTGCCCTGCCGCCTCGCGAACCGAGAAGGCCTGCAGGAAACGGAGTTCCAGGATGCGCCGGTAGCGCTCCGGCAGCTTCGCCAACACCAGTCGAACCCGGTCGGGTGCACTCGATTCGATGATCTCCTGTCCGCTCTCGTCGGGCAGGTCATCGTCGATCGTCGTTATCTGCCGTCCCATGCGGTCCCGCCAATAGGACGCGAGCACGGTGCGCGCCGTCATCTTCAGGTAGTTGCGCACCTCGGGCACCGTCGCCGATACCCGCAGCGGCTTCAGTGCAGTCATGAACACCTCGGCGGTGAGGTCCTCGGCGTCGGGCTGGTTGCCCACCTTCGAGTACATCAGCCGGTACACCCAGGTGACGTTGTCGCGGTACACCGCATCCCAGTCCGGATACGCCGCATCCGTCACCGCTCGTAGCCCTCCCTCGGGGCGGGACCTACGCGCCGGGTCGAGTCGAGGACGGCGCGCCTCATTCTGGCTCGCGATCACTCATCACCGTCCTCGAATCGACCTGGGAGATTGCTGTGGACCCTGCTAGACCGCGGCACCGGTGACACGTGCCGATCCGTCGACACGGTTCGTCCGGCGGTCGAGCGAGTAACCGCCCGCGCCGACGATGAGCAGGAAGACGCTGCCGCAGAGCATCGCGAGCTCGAGCCTGCCTTCATGGAAGAAGTCCCAGACGCCGCCTTCCTTCGGATACAGCGGGGCGCTACTCCACAGGAGCGGAAGCTTGGTGATCGCCAGCGCGCCGACCATGTCGACGATCATCGGCAGGGCGGCCAGCCTGACCAGGATCCCGGCCAGAATCATGATCCCGCAGATGATTTCGGCAGCACCGTCGAGATTGGCGAAGAAGGTGCCTGCCGGAATCCCCGCCTTGACGAACCTGCCCGAACCTAGTGCTTCGGGTCGAATGAACTTCAGCACCCCTTCGCCGACGAAGATGAGCCCCACGTAGAGGCGGATCAGCACGACGGCACCCGATGCCCGGGTGGTCGTCAATTGGGTCAGCGAGATCTCGCGCTGCGACATGGACGTGTGCCTTTCTGTTGGATGGTTCCTTGAAGAGATACGCAGCGGGGTTACACATCGCGGTGATTGACTGACCGCATGAGTGTGCGTCGAGTGGTGACCGGCCACGATGGGTCCGGAAAGTCCGTGTTCGCAAGCGATGAGACCGTCGAGCCCGACCGGCCGGCGTTGCTCCCCTCGTCCGAGTTCTACCAACTCTGGGGCGGCGACACGACGCCGCGGTTCCCCGACGACGGGTCGATGCCGGACTGGCGCGCCTACTTCCCGCCCATCGGCGGCTTCCGCTTCGGCATGCTGACGATTCCACCGTCGACCGGCGCGGCCGAACAGGATCTGGGCAACGTCGAGGATGCGGTCGCCGACATCGAGGGCAAGCTGCCCGGACTTCTGCGGTACATGGACCCGTCGGACCCCGGCATGCACGCCACCGACACCATCGACTTCGAGGTGGTGCTCGAGGGCACCATCGTGCTCGAACTCGACGACGGCGCCGAGGTGACTCTGCACGCCGGCGATACCGTCGTGCAGAACGGCACCCGCCACCGATGGAAGAACCCCGGCGACACGCCTGCGCGGATGGCGCTGTTCATCTGCGGGGCAGACCATTCGGCCGTGCCTCCCGCGTGACGCAGTCCGGGACCGGCTCCATCACGGTCGCGAGCGCAACGGCGATCGGCGTCGGCGGCATGATGGGTGCCGGCCTCTACACGCTGGTCGGACTCGCATCGACGACGGCCGGTGTGTGGGTGCCGCTCGCGTTCCTTGTCGGCGGTGCCGTGACGGTGTTCAGCGTCTATTCGTACGCCAAACTCGGAGCGAAGTATCCGAGCCGGGGCGGGGCCGCGCAGTTCCTGATCAAGTGCTTCGGCGACGGCGTCATCGCGGGCGGCCTCAACGTTTTTCAGTTCATCGGCTGGATCATCGCGATGGCGCTGTACTGCGCGGGGTTCGCGGGCTATGTCCGTGCACTGCTGCCGTGGCACACGCCGACGTGGTCGGCCAAGGCGATCGGCATCGGCCTCGTCGCCGCCGTGGTGGTCGTCAACCTAGTCGGCACCAAGTTCGTCGGCAGATCCGAAATCTTCGTCATCGCAATCGAACTCGCGATCCTCGTCGTATTCGTCGTCTTCGGGTTGACGAAGTCCGACCCGGGCCGCTTCGCCGACAACGGCGACCACAGTTGGCTGGGCGTGCTCTTCGCCGCGGGCCTGCTGTACGTGACGTACGAGGGGTTCGGCGTGGTGACCAACTCCGCGGGGGACATGCGCGACCCTGCGAAAGAACTCCCCCGCGCAATGTTCCTCGCGCTCGGCATCGTGATCGTCGTCTACATCCTGGTCAGTTCCGTCGTGGTGATGACGCTGAGCCTGCCCGCGATAGACGCCAACCAGGGTCACGTGCTCTCCGAGGCGGGCCAGCACATCGCCGGGCGCGTCGGTTTCGTCGTCATCGGCATCGCAGCGCTTCTGGCGACGGCGTCCGGCGTCAACGCGACCATGTTCGGGGACGCCAACCTGGCGTACACGGTCGCCAAATCCGGCGAGTTGCCAAGGAGTTTCGTCCGCGGGGTCTGGCACGGCGGCACCGTCGGCCTTTTCGTCGCGGCCGCGATCACGTCCGCGTTCGTGTTGTTCTTTCCGCTGTCGGCCGTCGGGCAGATGGCCAGCCTGGCGTTCCTCATCGTGTACGGGATGGTCAGCGTCGGACATCTGCGCGTGTACCGGGACACCGGCGCCAAGCGCTGGCTTCTGATCCTCGCCGTCGTGTTGAACCTCGCGCTCTTCGTTCTCCTGCTCGGCTATACGATCCACACCGGACCGGCGAGCACCTGGCTCACGCTGATCGCGGTGCTGGTGGGTAGCTTCGCGTTCGAAATCGTCTACCGCAGGCCTAGCCGCCGTGCTCGGCAAGCCACGCCTGTGCCCGGCGGGTCGAAGCCCGGGACAGCCACGCATCCTGAATGAGTTCGGTCAATTCCTGCTTGCCGATTTCGGCCAATGCGCTGGCGCGCAACAACACCGACGGGTGCCCGTCGAACCGGTCGGTGGTGAAGAACGGCGACTTCGGGTCCTGCAGGAGTGCGAGCTTGTCGCTCTCGGACTCCGCCCAGATCATGATCACGTCGGCCCAGCGCTCGCCCGTTTCGGGATCCTCGGCGTCGGGTTGCGGCGTGCGGAAGAACACGAATGACTTCCCTCCCACCTGGTAGATGGCGTTGCCCTTCGGGCCCTCGATCCGCTTGACGTGCGGCATGCCGGAGGCGATCTCATGTACGTCGCCGACGGTGGCGGGTCGGTCACGCACCGCGGCGCTCCAGATGGTGCAGAGTGACGTCGGACAGCACCCCGTCGTCGACGACGGCGGTCATGTAGGTGCAGAAGGGCTGGCGGCGGCGATCGGTCGGCGATCCGGGATTGAGAAGGCGCAGACCGCTCGTCGCCGTGGTGTCCCACGGAATGTGGCTATGCCCGAACACCAGCACGTCGGTGTCGGGGTACTGCGTGGCCATCCGCGCCTCCCTTCCCGCCGACGCGCCAGTCTCGTGCACGACCGTGAACCGGACCCCGCTGAGGGTGGCGTCGGCGCGTTCGGGAAGCCGCGCACGTAGCTCGTCGCCGTCGTTATTGCCCCAGCACGCGACGAGTCGGCCGGCCTTCGCCTCCAGCGCATCGAGGAGCGTCGGCTCGACCCAGTCGCCCGCGTGCACCACGACGTCGGCGCGGGCCACCTCGTCCCACACCTGCGGCGGCATGTCGCCCGCCCGCTTCGGAACGTGGGTGTCGGCGATCAGCAGCAACCGCACGGGTCAGCTCGGTGCGAGCAGCTCGGCCATCTTCGGCATCAGCGCCTGCAACCCCTTGAGCGGTCGCACCATCACCTTGACGGCGACGATCTTCTCGTCGTCGTTCCAGTGGATCATGTCGATGCCGTTGACGTACTTCCCCTCGATGGTCGCGGCGAACTCGAGAATCGCCGATCGCTCGCCGTACCACTTCTCGACGTAATGAAAGTCGGTGTCGCTGAACACCTTCGACGCAGCCGTCAAGTACGCCAAGGTGGTGTCGCGGCCTTCCTGCGGGCTGAACACGGCGGGCGAGTAGAACACGGCGTCGGCGGCCAGCAGGCTCTCCAGTTCGGCGGTCTTGCCGTTTTCGATGATGTCGATCCAGCGGGCGATCACCGGTGGGGTCATGGGTTCGACTGTAGCCATCCGGTGAAACTGCGGACAGATCGCGTTCAGCATCGAAATTGCGATCTCTCAGCAGGCTCGAGGAAAAGATTGTAAGCACTCACTATCTTTGATACGGTCGTCCGCATGACCTACGACGTGATCGTTCGCAACGGCCTGTGGTTCGACGGAACCGGCGCCCGCCCACAACGTCGCACGCTGGGCATTCGCGACGGCATAGTGGCCGCGGTGTCCGCAGAGCCTCTCGACGAGACGGGCTGCCCCGACGTCATCGACGCCGAGGGCAAATGGGTCCTCCCCGGCTTCATCGACGTGCACACGCACTATGACGCCGAGGTGCTGCTCGACCCGGGCCTGCGGGAGTCGGTGCGGCACGGCGTGACCACACTGCTGCTGGGCAACTGCTCGCTGTCGACGGTGTATGCGAATTCCGAGGACGCCGCCGATCTCTTCAGCCGCGTCGAAGCGGTACCGCGCAAGTTCGTGCTCGGCGCCCTGGAGGCGAAGAAGACTTGGACCAGTCCCGCCGAATACGTCCAGACGCTCGACGACCTCCCGCTCGGGCCGAATGTCAGTTCCATGCTGGGGCATTCGGACCTGCGCACGTCGGTGCTGGGACTCGAACGCGCCACCACCGAGGGCGTCGAACCGACCGACGCCGAACTCGAGCGGATGGCGAAGTTGCTCGACGAGGCACTAGACGCGGGGCTGCTCGGCATGTCCGGGATGGATGCGGCGATCGACAAGCTCGACGGTGACCGGTTCCGGTCACGCGCCCTGCCATCAACGTTCGCAACCTGGCGCGAGCGCCGCAGGCTGATCAAGGTGCTGCGCAAGCGCGGTCGCATCCTGCAGAGCGCGCCCAACACCAAGAATCCGCTTGAGGCGTTGAACTTCTTCCTCACCAGCAGCCGGATGTTCGGCCGCAGGCGGGGCGTCCGGATGAGCCTGCTGGTCTCGGCCGACGCCAAGTCCAACACCGGCGCCGTGCACGTATTCGGCCCCGGCACAAGGATTCTCAACAGGCTGTTCAACTCGTTCGTGCGGTTCCAGCATCTGCCCGTTCCGTTCGAGCTCTACTCCGACGGCATCGACCTGCCCGTGTTCGAGGAGTTCGGCGCCGGCACCGCCGCCCTTCATCTGCGCGACCAGCTCGAGCGCAACGAGCTGCTCGCCGACCCCGAGTACCGCCGCCGGTTCCGCGCGTCGTTCGACCGCAAGAAGCTCGGCCCGACGCTGTGGCACCGCGACTTCCACGACGCCACCATCGTCGAATGCCCCGATGCGACCCTGATCGGCAAGAGCTTCGGGCAGATCGCCGACGAGCGCGGTGTGCATCCTCTCGACGCCTTCCTCGACGTGCTGGTCGAGAACGGCGAGCGCAACGTGCGCTGGACGACCATCGTCGCCAACCACCGGCCCAAGCACCTGAACGCGCTCGCCATCGACCCGTCGGTCCACATGGGCTTCTCCGATGCCGGTGCGCACCTGCGCAACATGGCGTTCTACAACTTCGCCGTCAAGCTGCTTCGCCGGGTCCGCGATGCCGAGCTGGCTGGAAAGCCGTTCATGACGGTCGAGCACGCGGTGTACCGGCTCACCGCCGAGGTCGCCGAATGGTTCGGCCTGCCCGCGGGCACGCTGCGTGAAGGCGACCGCGCCGACTTCGTCGTCATCGACCCGGCAGGCCTCGACGACTCGGTGGACGCGTACCACGAGGAGAAGGTGCCGTTCTACGGCGACCTGTCCCGCATGGTGAACCGCAACGACAAGGCGATCGTCGCGACCGGCGTCAACGGCACCGTGGTGTTCCGCGAGGGCGAGTTCCGCGTCGGCTACGGAGAGACGGTGAAGTCCGGCAGGTTCCTGAAGGCAGGCCAGACCGCACGGGAATCCGTGTCCGTCTGAGATGGCCAGGACCCAGCAGGAGCGCCGAGAGGACACCATCGCCCGACTGCTCGATGCGACCATCGCCACGATCATCGAGGCCGGCTACGCCCGCGCGTCGGCGAAGGTGATCGCCCGGCGGGCCGAGGTGTCCGACGGCGCCCTCTTCCGGCACTTTCCCACCATGGGCGACCTGATGGCGGCGACGGCGCAGGAGGCGGGGCGGCGACAGCTCGAGGTCGCCGCGAAACGGATAGCCGACATCCCGTCCGACAAGCCGGCGATCGAGGAAGTTCTGGCGATCATCCGCGACCTGACCGCCAACCCCACCAACACGGTGATCTATGAGCTGATGATCGCCGCGCGCACCGACGACAAGCTGCGGGACACGTTACGAGACGTCATGACGGCCTACATCGCAAAGATCTACGAGGCCGCGCGGGCGGTGCCCTCCGCCGACGAGCTCGAGGCATTCGGCGAAGAGAACTTCGCGGCTCTGGTGGCGGTGCTGATCAACACGTTCGACGGCGCGGCCATGTTCCGACACGTGCTCGAGCATCCCGAAATCGAGGAGCGGCGGATTCCCGTCTTGATGGCTCTGCTGGCCGGCGTGCGCCGATAGCGGTGCGTTGGCAAACTCCCGATCTTGACGGGCGAGTCCATATCGGCTAACTTTGCCATTATCTGATGGCGTGCCGCCTAGGATGCGCGAGGGGTCTTATGACCGGTACTTTCATCATCGACAGTCACGATATTGCCGAGGCCGAAGAATTACTGACCGCGACCTATGCCAAGGTCCGGTTGAGCGAACAGTCTCGCGGCGTACCCACTCGCACCCGAGTTTGGCGAACACGAATTGGGCTACTCGACGTCGACGACTTCGAGTACAGCTACGACCTGCAATACGACGTGGATCCCACGGAGATGATCCTGCTCTGCCGGGTGCTCAAGGGTGCGATCGAAGTCCACCAACCGGGGCATTCACTCGAGATCTTCACAACGGGAGAGGCCGCGGCGATCGGCGCACTCGACGGCGCGCGGTACACCGGCTTTGTCCACCGCGCCACCTTCACCGCCATATCCATCGACCGGGGCCTGCTGAATGAGGTCGCCACGGGTTCGCGCGGCGGTCAACCGGTACGGCTGACGTCGTCGGCGCCGATATCGGCAGACGCGAGTCAGCACCTCGTCGACGTCATCGACCACGTACGCCACACGGTGATCAATGCGCCCTCCGTGCAGGAGCCATTCCTGGCGGGATCCGTCGCCCGATACCTCGCGGCGACCATGCTGACGACGTTTCCGAACACGGCCGTCACCGAGTCCACCATCGAAAACCACCATGACAATGCCCCGGTGCTACTTCGTCGCGCGATCACGTTCATCGACGAGAACGCGCACACCGACATCTCCCCCGCCGACATCGCGGCCGCGGCGAACACGACGCCGCACACGCTGCTGAACACGTTCCGGCTGCATCGCGACTGCACCCCAATGGACTACGTGCGCAGGGTGCGTCTGCACCACGCCCATCTCGAACTCGTCGCGAGCGACCCCGAGACGACGAGCGTCACCGAGATCGCGCGCCGGTGGGGATTCCACCACATCGGACTGTTCATGCGCCGCTACGTGCAGGCGTACGGCGGCCGACCCGACACCCGTAATCTTTAATCGGCCACAGCGCACGCCCGGCTGAATACGCTGGAGGCATGTCAGGTCAGCGTCGGGCAATCGCAATGTCCGCCAAGCTGATTCTGTACATCCTGACCGCAGGCCTGATCGTCGCGGCGCTGGTGTTTCCGTTCGTCGGCGGTGCGGGCGCCGTGGCCAACCGACTCTCCGACGTGGCGGCCCAGGAGTCGGCTCAGGTCCTCGAGGGCGAGGTGCCCATCATCTCCACGATGGTCGACGCTGCCGGCAACCCGATTGCGTGGATCTTCACCCAGCGCCGGTGGGTGGTGCCCGGCGACCGCATCGCCGACACCATGAAGCTGGCGATCGTCTCGATAGAGGACAGGCGATTCGGCGCACACAATGGCGTTGACCTGCAGGGCTCGCTGACCGGGCTGGCCGGCTACCTGCGGGGTGCCGTCGACACCCGCGGTGGCTCGACGATCGAGCAGCAGTACGTCAAGAACTACAACCTGCTGGTGACCGCCCAGAACGAAGCGCAGCGGCGGTCAGCCATCGAGACCACCCCGGTGCGGAAACTGCGCGAGATGCGGACGGCTCTGGAACTCGACAAGGCACTGCCGAAGGCGGAGATCCTGACGCGGTATCTGAACCTGGTGTCGTTCGGCAACGGCAGCTTCGGCGTGCAGGAGGCCGCGCGCACCTATTTCGGTGTCAATGCTGCGGATCTCAACTGGCAGCAGGCGGCACTGCTGGCGGGGATGGTGCAGTCGACGAGCACGCTCAACCCCTACACCAATCCCGAAGGAGCCCTGGCCCGACGAAATCTCGTTCTCGACACCCTGATCGACAACGTTCCGGACAGGGCCGACGAGATCCGCGCCGCCAAGGCGAAGCCCCTGGGCATTCTGGCCAAGCCCAACCCGCTGCCTCAGGGCTGCATCGGGGCGGGCGATCGAGCATTCTTCTGCGACTATGCGCTGTCCTACCTCGCTCGTGCCGGCATCGAAAAGGACGACCTGGCGCGCAACGGCTACCTGATCCGAACCACGCTCGACCCGAAGGTGCAGGATTCCGTCAAGCAGGCGATCGACAAAGTGGCGAGCCCCACGCTCGACGGTGTGGCGAGCGTGATGAGCGTCATCAAGCCGGGTAGGGACGCGCACCGGATTCTGGCGATGGGCGACAACCGTACGTACGGACTCGAGCTCGGCGCCGGGCAGACCGTGCAGCCGCAGCCCTTCACTCCGGTCGGCGACGGCGCCGGATCGGTGTTCAAGATCTTCACCACCGCCGCGGCGCTCGACATGGGGATGGGCATCAACGCCCAACTCGACGTCCCGGCGAAGTTCGAGGGCGCCGGGCTGGGTGACAGCAACACCCCCGGGTGTCCCCCGCGCACGTGGTGCGTCAAGAACGCCGGCGGCGGCGGCCGCGGCCCGATGAGCGTCACCGACGCGCTCGCGCAGTCCCCGAACACCGCGTTCGCCAAGCTGATTCAACAGGTGGGCGTCCCCCACGCGGTCGACATGGCGGTGCGCCTTGGGATGCGTTCTTACGCCGAACCGGGCAGCGGAAGGGAATATGAGCCCGGCACCAAGGACAGCATCGCCGACTACGTCAAACAGCAGAACCTTGGTTCGTTCACGCTCGGCCCTCTCGAACTCAACGCACTCGAATTGTCGAACGTCGCCGCGACCCTGGCCTCGGGCGGCATGTGGTGTCCGCCGAACCCGATCGACAAGATCGTCGACCGCCGCGGCCGCGAAGTGTCACTCCCGCAGGCGAAGTGCGAACAGGTGGTTCCCGAGGGCCTCGCCAACACGCTGGCCAACGCGCTCGGCAAGGACCACACGAGCGGGACGGCAGCCAGTTCGGCAGGCTCGGTCGGCTGGAGCCTCCCAATGTCTGGGAAGACGGGAACCACCGAGTCCCACCGGTCATCTGCGTTCCTCGGGTTCACCAACCAGTACGCCGCCGCCAACTACATTTTCGACGACACCCCCACCCCGTCCGAGCTGTGCTCGTGGCCGCTGCGCAGATGCTCGAGCGGAAATCTGTACGGCGGCAACGAGCCCGCACGCACCTGGTACCTCGCGATGAAGCCGATCGCCGACGATTTCGGCCCGGTGTCGATGCCGCCGACCGACCCGCGCTATGTCAACGGCGCGCCGACAGTTCCGTTGCCGAGCATCACCGGACTGAAGTTCGATGCCGCGCGTAAGAAGCTGCAGGACGCCGGTTTCCAGGTCGCCGACCAACCCTCGCCGGTCGACAGCTACCTCTCGAAAGGCTCGATAGTCGGCACCTCGCCGAAGAACAAGGCGGTGCCCGGCTTCCTGATCACGATCAATACCAGCAACGGTGTTGCCCCTCCGCAGGTGTACTACCCACCCCGCCCGCCGGACGCACCGCCGCCACCGCCGCCGGACCCTGCGCTGCTGCCGCCGCCCCCCGATGTCCGTTCAACCCTTCTGGGCTGCCGCCGTTTCTCCTGCCGCCACCGCCACCGCCACCGCCGCCTCCGCCGGAGCCTGTGCCGCCACCGCCGGGACCGCCGCCACCCCCTGGCGCACCACCGCCGCCCTAGTCGAAACCGGGGATCGGCCACTCCCAATTCAGCTCGAGCCACGAAATCCGCAGCTTCTCAGCAGGTTTCGGAGCGTTTACGACGACCCTCGCGCGCGCATGCGTGCCCGGTGCGACGGGCTCGCTGATCGGCGCTGCGCCGTCTCCGCATTCGGGATAGGCGACGAGGTCGTAACGGGCTCCGTCCGCTCCGTCGACAGTCCAGTGCTGTAACAGCAAGGCGTCTGCGGAGTCCGGGAACTCGAAGGCCTTGTCCCTCGAGAACGCTTCGATGTCGACGCGGAGGAACTGTTGATCCGGGCCTGGCCGATCGGCCGCCGCGTCGCAAGCGGCACCCTGCTGGATCGCCGTGACGGTGAAGTTCAGGTCACAGGACTTGTTCGGGTTGTCGGGGCAATTGAGGCCTGCCGGTTCACCGACCTTCTTCTCGATGACGCCCTCGGCGTACGTGGGACCGCTCGCAATGCTCGGCGCCGTGGACCTGGCCGACGACGAACTCTCTGCAGTGCCAGACGCCTGACTCGAACCGTCCGCTTCTGGAGCGTCGCCCGACCCGCAGCCGGCGACTCCGATGAGGGCGATCGCCGCAAGCACACTCTGAACCCGTGGAGGTGTCATTCGTCAATGATGATCGTGCCCGAACGGATTCGAACCCCAAACTGCGGCGTGTGCTTATGCTCCGACGATGCAGATTCACGGCAAGCGGGTGCTGATCACCGGGGCGTCACGCGGTATCGGTGAGGCGCTCGCGGACAAGTTCGCCGAAGCGGGTGCAACCGTGGCTTTGGTGGCGCGCAGCAAGGACGCTTTAGAGAGTTTGGCCGGACGTCTCGGCGGCACAGCGCACGCCGCGGATCTCTCGGACCCGGCACAGGTAGCGAGTCTGATCGAACGGGTCGAGGAGGAAGCGGGCCCGGTCGACGTGCTGGTGAACAACGCGGGCAATGGGCTTCCCGGCGGCTTCACGGAGGCACCCGACGACACACTCCGCATGACCACCGAGGTCTGCTATCTCGCCCCTGCCGAACTGTGCAGGCAGGCGATCCCCCGGATGCTGCAGCGCGGTGGCGGGCACATCGTCAATGTCTCTTCGATGGCGGGAACCGCGGTGGCGCCAGGCCTGGTCACCTACTCGGCCGCCAAGGCCGCACTGTCGCATTTCACTGCGGGACTGCGAGCCGACTTCCGCGGACTACCCCTGGGCACGACGCTGGTCGAGTTGGGTCCGGTGCGCACCGACATGCTGGCCCAAGCCGACGACTACGAACCGACGGGCAAGTCATTTGAGCGCTTTTACCGCCTCGGGTTCTTCGTCGATGTTCCGCGGGAGAAGGTGGCCGCGGAAGTGGTCAATGCCGTGCAGAAGGGAAAGCGGCATGTGCGACTCCCCAAACGCGGCGCTCTGATGGCGATGCTCGTCGAGGCGCCGCGCAGAACCACCGAACTGTCGCTGACGGGAGTTCCGCATCGGGTGAATGAGCGCGCCCGAAGGGATTCGAACCCCTAACCTTCTGATCCGTAGTCAGATGCTCTATCCGTTGAGCTACGGGCGCCTGTCTTCAGTTGTGCGTGGCTGTGCCAGCCGCGGCGGAGGCGAGAGGATTTGAACCTCCGGTCGCCTTTGAGGGCGACAACTCATTAGCAGTGAGCCCCATTCGGCCGCTCTGGCACGCCTCCCGACGGTTTACCGCCGATCCGACAGAGTACACATCCCCTGCGGGACCAGGCAAAGCGCAGTACGGCCACCCATAGACTGGTCGGGTGCCTGCCCGTCTGCGCCCTGAACTGGCCGATCTGCCGGCGTACACGCCCGGCAAGACCGTGCCGGGCGCGATCAAGATCGCCAGCAACGAGACGGTGCACGGGCCGCTGCCGAGCGTGCGAACGGCGATCGAGAAGGCCACCGACAACATCAACCGCTACCCGGACAACGGCTACGTCGAGCTCAAGGAGCGGCTGGCCAAGCACGTCAACTTCGCACCCGAGCACATCGCCGCAGGCTGCGGGTCGGTGAGCCTCTGCCAGCAGCTCATCCAGATCACCTCGACCGTAGGCGACGAGGTCGTCTACGGCTGGCGCAGCTTCGAGATCTACCCGCTGCAGACCCGGACGGCGGGCGCGACCCCGGTTCAGGTGCCGCTGACCGACCACACCTACGACCTGGACGCGATGCTGGCCGCGGTCACCGACCGCACCAGGCTGATCTTCGTCTGCAATCCGAACAACCCGACGAGCACGGTCGTCGACCCTGCCGCGTTGGCCCGCTTCGTCGACGCGGTGCCGTCCGACATCCTGATCGCACTCGATGAGGCCTACGTCGAATACATCACCGACGACATGCTGCCCGACAGCTTCGGGTTGGTCCGCGCGCACAGCAATGTCGTTGTGCTGCGGACGTTCTCGAAGGCCTACGGGCTGGCGGGGCTGCGAGTAGGCTACGCCGTCGGCGATCCCGACATCATCACCGCGCTGGGCAAGGTGTACGTGCCGTTCAGCGCGACGAGCATCTCGCAGGCCGCGGCGATCGCGTCGCTGGACGCCGCCGACGAACTGCTCGCCCGCACCGATGCCGTCATCGCCGAAAGGGCAAGGGTGACAGCGGCACTGCGCGATGCCGGATACACGGTCCCGCCCTCGCAGGCCAACTTCGTCTGGCTGCCGCTGCCGGGCCGCGCCCAGGAGTTCGCGAACGATTCGGCCAACAGCCGGATCATCGTCCGCCCCTACGGCGACGACGGCGTGCGAGTCACCGTCGCGTCCGCACAGGAGAACGACGCGTTCCTGGACTTCGCGAAGGGCTGGATCGCCGTTCGGTGACACCGCGGATTTTGCACCCACGGCTGTAGTGGTGGCCGAATCACGACCCTCGTTGCAATATCGGAGCGTCGAGCGATCGCCCTGCGCGCGGTCGTATCTAGCCGCTGGGGTTGCGACCGGTATAGGCCAGCAGCCGGTCCAGTGAGCTCGCGTCGTCGGGCACGTCGACCGGGTCGTCGAAGCCCGCGGTCGTGCGACCCTGCGGTGTGATGACTCCCTGCGCCAGCCCCATGACGTAGTCCACCAGCGAGTCGGGCGCATTCACTGTGCTCCCCATCGCCGCTGCGTAATCCCAGGCGTGGACCAGGAATTCGAGGGACAGGATCCCGGCCATCACCCGAGCAGGCGCCTCGTTGTCCCCGAACTTCACCGTGCCGTCGAGCCCGCGTCGGTGCCATGCGTCCAGCGCGGGCCTGGCCGCGACGACGACCTGGCGCTCTACCGAGTCGGTGGGATCACGCTCGGGCAGCTCCGCACCGGCAGCGCCGCCGATGACGGTGATCGAGTTCATCAGATGGTCGGTAAGACTGGCGATGTCGAACTCCCGGCACGGCGTCTGCCTCGACCAGTCGTCGTTCGCGATCGGGTGCAGCACGTTCTGCAGCACACCCAGGGCGGCTTCCGCACTGTCGAGTTCATCGGTCGGCGGCGAATCGGGACCGGCGGGTAAATCGGTGGGCATGATGCTCACGCTACGTCGCGCGTGCGCCTATCGTTGCGCAGATGGAAACCCATTTGCGGGTGACGGCCGCGGCACTGATATTCGTCGGCCTGGCCACCGGGTGCTCCCGCACCACGGAGGGCGCGGTTGCGCAGACCACCGAACCGGGACCGCCGATCTCAGCGCCGTCGACACGGACACCGTCGGCTGAACCCGGCTTCCCCGGTATCCCCGGCCTGCCCAGCATTCCGGGCCTCCCGCAAATCCCCGGCCTCCCGATGCCCGGCAACACCAACGTCCCCGACGTTCCCGCGCCTGCGGGTTGGGACACCATGAAGTGCAGCGAGTTCACCAAGCTCGACGAGGCTGAGCAGAAGGCCGTCATCAAGGCGATCCTGAAGGACAGCGGCAACCCGACCCCTGAGTCGGAGATGGTCGCGACGCTGATGGCGTCGACGATGTGTGGTTTCCTACCCAGCGCGGTCGTCAAAGAGGTGGTGCTCGGCGGGTCGCCGCCGTGAGTGGCTAGCCTTTCCAGTCATGGGTGACGCATACGAATCCGTGACCGTCGACATGCATGGTCAGGTCGCACAGGTGACGCTGGTCGGTCCCGGCAAGGGAAATGCGATGGGGCCTGCGTTCTGGGCGGAGATGCCCGAGGTGTTCGCCAAGCTCGACGCCGACCGTGACGTCCGCGCGATCGTGCTCACCGGGTCGGGGAAGAATTTCAGCTACGGCCTCGATCTGCCCGCGATGGGTGGGTCGTTGTCCGATGTGATGGCGGGCGGCTCGTCCGCGCGACCGCGGGCGGACTTCCACGCGACGATTCTGCGCATGCAGGGCGCGATCAGCGCCGTCGCCGACTGCCGCACCCCGACCGTCGCGTCGGTGCACGGCTGGTGCATCGGCGGCGGGGTGGACCTGATCTCGGCCGTCGACATCCGCTACGCCAGCGCCGACGCGAAGTTCTCGGTGCGTGAGGTGAAGCTGGCCATGGTCGCCGACGTCGGCAGCCTGGCCCGGCTGCCGCTGATCCTGACCGACGGGCACCTGCGCGAACTGGCACTGACGGGCAAGAACATCGACGCGGCGCGAGCCGAGAAGATCGGCCTTGTCAACGATGTCTACGCCGACGCCGACGCCTCGCTGGCGGCCGCACACGAAACCGCCGCAGAGATCGCCGCTAACCCGCCGCTGACCATCAGCGGTATCAAGGACGTGCTGGATCAGCAGCGCATCGCGCGCGTGTCGGAAAGCCTTCGCTATGTGGCGGTGTGGAACTCGGCGATGCTGCCGTCGAAAGACCTCACCGAAGGCATCACCGCGACGTTCGAGAAGCGGCCGCCGAACTTCACCGGCGAATAGCGGGGCTCCGGCCGGGCCCGGCCTTCTCGGCACTGACGCTGGCGCGCAACGCAATCGCCAGTATCACCGTGGTCGCGACCAGACCGCCGGCCTCGAGCCAGCCGATGAAGTCGCCCGCTCCATGGTGCGGGTCGACGATGTGGCTGATCGAGTGCAGAGCCCAATGCAGCGTCGCGAACGCCAGGGCCGGTACACGCCAGGACACGCGACGCACGGCGGCCAGAAGCAGCAGACCCTGCGGTATCTCGAACGTCGCGTTGTCGAAGATGTAGTGATCGTTGCGCACCCCGAACGTCCCAAGGGTGCCGAAGAAGGTGCCGGGGCTCAGCAGCATGAACAGCCCGATGCCAAGGGCGTACAGCCCGAAGACGACCAGGGTGACCTCGACGAACCCGGCCCTCGTGCGCGTAGGTGTCGTAGACATAGGTTCACGCTAGTTCGTCACTGGCCTCCGGATCGGCGGCCCGCGAGACTGTTGAGATGGCAACCGTGGATGTCGAGGTGCACACGACGATCGACCGGCCCCGAGCGGAGGTCGCGGCGTACTGCTGCGACCCGGACAACGTCACGGCGTGGTACGCCAATATCAAAGCGGTGCAACGGGAAACAGCCGGGCCCGTGACGCTGGGTTCGCGCTTCCGGTTCACCAGCAGCTTCCTCGGCCGGACCTTGGAGTACACCTACGAGGTCGTCGACCTGGCGCCCGCGCACCGGTTCGTGATGCGGTCCGATCGCGGCCCGTTTGCCATGGAGACGACCTACGCCTGGGAGGACGCCGATGACGGCGGAACGTGGATGACGCTGCGCAATCGCGGGGAGCCGACGGGGTTCGCCGGTCTCGCGGGTCCGATCCTTGCGACGGCCGTCAGGCGCGCGACCGCCAAGGACCTGGCCCGGCTCAAGTCACTGCTCGAACGCCGCTGACTTGCCGCTTCGTGAATTCGGGCCGGGTCAGCGCGCCGCCAACTTGTCTCAGAACACCAGCTTGTTAGGCTCCGTCGGGGTAATTTTCAAGCAGTAGGAGCAGCATGACCGAGCGCGGGGCGGCCCAGCCAGGCCACGCGACTCCCGACGCGCTGAAGCGGACGCTCACCGAGCACGCCGCACCCGAGCGGCTCGTCGTGGCGCGCGGACTGTTCACCGGCCCGAGCGCGGCCGTGACCGACGACATGTATGCGCGCATCGTCAACGGCCGGGCGCACCGGGAGCGCTACGCGCTGCACCTCGAACAGGGCGCGACCGTCGACACCAACACCTACTTCGGCCGGCTGCCTGCGAGCTACTTCCAGCGATGGACCACCGCAGGCGAGGTTCAGCTGAGGTTGGTGTTCGACACATCGACGCGGGCGCGGGTGCTGCTTCGCGGTTCCGACATCCAGGGCGGCGCCAGGACCATCGATAGCGCGGACGTCGACAGCACCGGCACCGTCGAGCTGACGGCCCCGCTGAACGAGTACGTCGACGGCGGCGCGTTGTGGATGGAGTGCACCGCGATCGGCGGACCGGTGACGATCACCGACCTTGAATGGACGGCTCCCGCTCCGCCGACCATCCGGCCCGCCGCGATCGCCATCTGTACCTTCAACCGGGCCGACGACTGCGCCACCAATGTCGCCGCCGTCGCAGGCGACAAGGGACTGCTGGCGGGCATCGACGCGATCTACGTCGTCGACCAGGGCACCGATGCGGTCGAGACCCGCCCGCTGTTCAACGATGTCGCCGCCCAACTCGGCGACAAGCTCGTTTATCTGCGGCAGCCGAACCTCGGTGGGGCGGGCGGCTTTTCGCGCGGCATGTTTGAGATCTCCAGTGTCGCCGACCATGCGAACGTGATCCTGATGGATGACGACATCCTCTGCGAACCCGAGACGATCCTGCGGCTCAACGCGTTTGCGAACCTGACGCCGTCGCCGACCATCGTCGGCGCGCAGATGCTCTACCTGAAGAACACCCGCGAATTGCACGTCAGCGCTGAGCAGACCCAGCTCACGAGGCTGCGGGCGGGGCGATGGGCGCCAAGGGCTCTGCACAAATCGGATATGACCAAGTACAAGCAGCACAAGCGTATCGACGCCGAGTACAACGCGTGGTGGTCATGTCTCATCCCGTCGGAAGTCATCGCCGCCGTCGGACTACCCGTGCCGATGTTCTTCCAGTGGGACGACATCGAGTACGGGCTGCGCGCGCTGGACGCGGGCTTCCCGACGACGACGTTGCCCAACGCCGGCGTCTGGCACGCCGACTTCGACTGGAAGGACCGCGACGAGTTCTTCCGCTATTTCAGCGTCCGCAACTCGCTGATCACCCATGCGCTGCACGGCACGATCGATGTAAAAGCGACCGGTAATTGGCTGGCACGAGAGATCATCGAAGGTCTCGTGTCGATGCAATACGGCATGGCTTACACGATGATTCGTGGAATCGAGGACTTCCTGGCCGGCCCCGAGGTGCTGCGAGACGGCGGTGCTGCCGCATTGGCCGCAATCCGCACGGAGCGCAAGGAATTCGCCGAAACGGTCGTGCATCCGGCGGTCGAGATCGGCGAACTCACCGGCTCGATCCCGCGAATCCATCCGCGTGGCCACCTGCCACGCAAGGAGCGAATCAATCTCGTGCTGGCCAAACGTTGGCTGCTCCAATGGCTCGGGCGCACCATCTCCGGGCCGGTCGCCATCGCGGCGGAAGACAATCAGTGGTGGCACGTTTCGTTGTTCGACCAGGCAGTGGTGACGGATGCCTCGCAATCGGGCGTTCGGATACGACGACGCGACAAGCAGAAGCTCAGCAAGCTGACCAGGCGAATGACGAAGGCACTGAGGAAGTTCCGGGCGGAAGCCCCTGCGCTGCAAGAGCAATACCGCCGCGCACTTCCGGAGCTGATCAGCCGCGAGAACTGGGAGCGTCTCTACAACAGCTGATCAGTGCAGCCGCACGACGACCTGTTCGTTGTTGCCCGTGTACGCCAAATACTCGAACGAACGTCCTGTGCGAGAAATGAATTCGGTCCAGGCCCGATACTCGTGCTGCTTCCAGCCCGGGTAGTTGAAGAACTCGTCGAACACCAGCACCGCATCTGGAGTGAGCCGGTCGGCCACCAGATCCAGCACCGTCTTGGACGACGAGTACAGATCGCAGTCGACGTGCACGAACGCGATCGGTTCGTCGTTGTCGGCGAGGAACGCGGGCAGGGTGTCGGAGAACAGGCCCGTCATCACGGTGGCGCCGGGGATGTCCGGCGGCTCCTGTGCGAACTCGCCTGCAGGAAAGCCGGTGCGCCAGGTTTCGGGCAAGCCGGTGAACACATCGAATCCGACGACCGAGCGCTCACCGGCGACGGTCTCGGCGATGATGCGCAGCGTGCTGCCGGTCGCCACGCCGAACTCGAGGGCCAGTCCCGCCCCCTTGATCTCACCGAGCGCGAAGCGCAGGGTGTCCGGCGGTTCCCAGAACACCTTCGACTTGGGCATGTGCTCGAGCACGAAGGCCGCGCTTTCCTGCGCCATCGCGACATCTTGGGCGTACGAAACATCCCGTCGCGCGCGGTATTCGGTGTCCGCGATGCGGGTGACGACCGCGCGGACGGATTCGTTGACCCGATCCAGCGCGGCGAGCACCTCGGCGTGCTGATCAGCCAACTCCTGTCGGGACCGGGCCTGCTCGGCAGCCACGACTTGTTCAATGGCTCGTTGCAGCTTCTCCCGGGCCGCCACCTTGAACCGGTCAAGCATGCGACAACCGTAGCGTCACACCATAAGATCCCCCGCGATGGCCACGACCGAAGACCTGGGCGCGACCACCCGACACGATCTGTGGTGGGCCCTCCCTGGGGCACTGGTCGGCGCGTTCGTCATGTATGTCGCGCACCGAGGCCTGATCGACGACGCCTACATCACGCTGAGCTACGCCCGAAACGTCGCCGAGCATCTGCACTGGGGAATGATCCCGACGGAGGAGTCGAACACCGCGACCTCGCCGTTGAACGTCATGCTGTTGGCGCTGGCCACGTGGATCAGCGGCGTGACGGGTGCGCTCCGGCCCGTCATCGGGCTTGGCATCCTGACCGTCGCACTGTCTGCGGCGATGGCCGTGTGGGCGGCACAAATAGCCCGCAGGCTCAACGTCTCGGCGACCTGGTCGCTGGCGGTGCTGGCCGTCGTCTTCGCCAACCCGTTCGTGAACTCGGCCATCGGGCTCGAGGTTGTCCCCATCGCCGCCTTCCTCACCGGGCTGACCGCGCAGGCCGTCCACGGTCACCGGCTCGCCTTCGGTGTGCTGGCCGGCCTGCTCGTCCTGACCCGGCCGGACCTCGCGATCGTTGTCGCCGTCATGTATCTGGCCACCCCGGCACTGCGACGCCGCTTCTGGGTCGCCCCGGCCACGACCCTCGCCGTGGCTCTGCCGTGGTGGGTCTTCAGCTGGTATCACTTCGGCTCCGCGATACCGACGACTCTGGTGATCAAGACCCTGCAGAAGTCATTCGGCGACGCCACGTTCGCCAACGGGTTGTGGAAGATGTGGCAGGCCGGCACGACGTTGCCGCTGTCTCTCGCGCTCGTCCCCGCCGCGATCGGTCTGCTCACCGTTCTCTGGATGGTGGCGATGGGGCTCCGTCGCCGGCTGCCCGACGAGCATTGGCCGCTGGCCGCCCTCGGCCTCGGTGGCCTCGCGGACTTCGGCGCGTACTGCCTGCTCGGAGTGCCGCCCTACCACTGGTATTACGTGTCGTCGACGGTCGCTCTCGGGGTGACAGGCGTGTTCGGGTTGGCGCTGCTCGTCGACAGGGCTGTGCCGTCGCGGGCGCCGACGGCCCGTCACGCCGCTCCCGTCGTCGTGGCGTTGGTGCTCGCCGTCGGCGCCTCGGCGTCCGTCCGCGGCCTCGGTGTGCCGTGGGTGCATCCGGTGATCTTCGGCAACTGGGCGATCCCCGAGCAGTACATGGCCGCGGGGACGGAGATCGGTGAGTTGGTCGGCGATGCCACCGTGAAGTCGCCGCCCGAGATCGGCACCGTGGCCTACGCCTGCGACTGCTCGGTCGTGGACGTGTTCTCCGACCCGGGCCGGACGCTGCCGCTGATCGAGAAGCGCATCCGCGAGGCCGGGCCGGTGATGCGCTTCCTGCTCGAGGCGAACTTCGCCCGACTCGACCGGAGCCAGCGGCCGCGGCGGGCGCAGTACCGGTTGGCCTGGTCGAGAGACGGCTTCCCGCCTGGCCTGCCGAGCTGGCACATGAACTCGCCGTGGACGGGCTCGGCGACCATCTTCCTCGAACCGATCGATCGGCGCGGCGGTGGCGGAGGGATTTGAACCCCCGGACGGTGTTAGCCGTCTCTCGCTTTCAAGGCGAGTGCATTAGGCCGCTCTGCCACGCCACCGCCTGTAAGCCTAAGGGGGACGATGAGCGCTTGCGCGAAGAGCAGACTGTTCAGACCCTGCCGACCTTTGCGGCCGACGGAGTTCCCCTGAGCCCGACGCTGATGCGACGACAGTTCTCGCCCATCGCGGCGATCTGGGGACGCGACAGCTTGCCCAGGAAATTCTCGCGCACACCCTGTCCGTAGGTGACCATCGCCTGGCGCACCTGCAGGCGGCCGTCATCGGTGATGGTGGCCAGCACGCCGCGGCCGTCGTCGGGGCTGGCGCCACGGCGCACCAGACCCTGTTGTTCGAGGCGGCGGATCTGCCGGGTCACCCGGCTGGGCAGCGACATCAGCCCCTCGGCCAGATCGCCCATGCGCGCCGAGCCCGTCGGAGACCTGTCGAGGATGTCGAGCAGCCGCACATCGTTGAGCGTCAGATGGTGCGCTTCGACCAGCGCCCGGTTCAGCGTTGCGTGCATTCGCAGCGCGGAGTCGAGGAAGTTTTGCCACGACCGCTGCTCGGCGATGTCCAGCCCGGGCATATCACCAGCCGTACGCCCGGCAATCATCCCCTCCATCTTCGGCATGGTAAACGACACCCGCATTGCTGCGGGTCGGTTTTCGCCGGTAGTAAGGTTTTCTGAATGCATGCAATCGTGGTCGAAGCCGCAAACCGCCTGGAGTGGCAAGAGGTCCCAGACGTCACGCCCGCCCCAGGTGAGGTTGTGGTGGAAGTGAGCACCGCGGGTGTCAATCGGGCCGATCTGCTTCAAGCCGCCGGCAAGTATCCGCCCCCACCCGGAGCAAGCGAGATCTTGGGCCTCGAGGTGTCCGGAACCATCGCCGAGGTTGGCGAACATGTCGACGGCTGGCGAATCGGGCAAACTGTATGTGCATTGCTGGCCGGCGGCGGCTACGCCGAGTACGTGGCAGTGCCCGCGGGTCAGCTCATGCCGGTGCCCGAGACCGTCGAGCTGCCCCATGCCGCCGCCCTTCCCGAGGTGGCGTGCACGGTGTGGTCCAACCTGGTGATGACCGCGGGCCTATCCAGCGGCCAGGTGGTGCTGTTTCACGGCGGCGCCAGCGGCATTGGTACGCACGGCATCCAGGTCGCTCGTGCGCTCGACTGCCGTGTCGCGGTGACCGCCGGGTCGGCGTCGAAACTCGACCTGTGCAAGGAGCTCGGCGCGGAAATCCTCATCAACTACCGAGCCGAGGACTTCGTGGAGCGGGTGCGCGGGGCGACGGACGGGGCAGGAGTCGATGTGATCCTCGACATCATGGGCGCCTCCTATCTCGACCGCAACGTCGACGCCCTCGCCAACGACGGCAGGGTTGTCATCATCGGCATGCAGGGCGGCATCAAGGCCGAGCTGAACGTCGCCAAGCTGCTGGGCAAGCGGGCCGGGGTGATCGGCACGACGCTGCGGGCGCGGCCCGCACGGGGACGCAGCAGCAAGAGCGAGATCGTCGCCGCGGTCGTCGACAACGTCTGGCCCATGGTGGCCGACGGCCGGGTCCGACCGATCATCGGCGCGGAGTTCCCGATCGATCAGGCAGCGGCGGCACACGAACTGCTGAACTCCGGCGACGTCTCCGGAAAAGTGCTGCTGCGGGTGGCCGGGTAGTCAGCCGAGCGAGGCCAGCGCGCGAATGAGCTGGTCGACCTCGGCCGTCGTCGTGTAGTGCGCAAGGCCGACGGTCACCGCCCCGCCGATGTCGTTGACGCCGATCACGTCGAGCACCCGAGAGCTCGCGTTGGCGATGGCGAGCACGCCGTTGTCCGCCAGCCGCTGCACGACCCGTTCGGCGGGCACCTCTTTCACCACGAAGCTCAACACGGGTATCGCGGTCTCGGGCCTGCCGATGACCATGATCAGCGGCAGCGACCGCAACGAGATCAGCAGATAGTCGAACAACCTCGACATGTAGGAGTCCGCGGACTGCATCGAGACCGCCAGCCGTTCCCGCCGCGTTCCTTTCGCCGACTCGTCAAGGGAGGCAAGGTATTCGATGCTTGCGACGAGGCCGGCCAGCAGTGGGTACTGATGCGAACCGATCTCCAGCCGCTCGACCCCTGTGGCGTACGGGTTCAGCGCGATCGAGCCGAACGAGTTGATGACGTCGGGGTCGCGGAAGACCAGGGCGCCGACGGGCGGTCCGCCCCAGGCGAGCGCGTTCACCGCGACGACGTCCGCGTCGATCTCGTCGATGTCGATGAGGCGATACGGCGCGGCCGCCGAATGATCGACGATGACAAGGCCACCGTCCGCGTGCATCAGCTTGGTCGCGGCACGCAGATCGGTCACCGTGCCCAACGTCGCGGAGGCCGAGGTGACGGCGACAAGGCGGGTGGCGTCGGTGATCAGGTTCTCCCACTGCCAGTTCGGCAGCTCGCCGGTTTCGATGTCGACTTCGGCCCATTTCACTTTGGCGCCATACCGATTCGCCGCACGCAGCCACGGCGCGATGTTTGCCTCGTCGTCCAGCCGGGTGACCACCGTTTCATAGCCCAATCCGACTCGCGACGAAGATGCGTCGGCCAACGAGTTGAGCAGGATGGCGCGGTCGGCCCCGAGGATCACGCCGCGCGGGTCGGCATTGACCAGGTCGGCCACCGCCTGGCGGGCCGCTTCGAGCACCGTGGCGCTGCGCTGCGCGGAAGGATGCGGACCGGCCGTCGTCGTCATCGAGTTCCGGAACGCCGTCGAGACGGTGGTGGCGACCGAGTCGGGCAGCAGCATGCCGTTCTGCGCGTCGAAATGCACCCAACCATCGCCCAGAGACGGATGCAATCCGCGCACCCGGGCGACGTCGTATGCCATGCCAGCCACCTTAGAGAGTCTGCGAAGTCCACAAACCGACAGCGTTGCAGTGGGTGCCCAACCCCATGTGGGCAGTGCCGGACCGGGCCACCTGGGCAGCCATACTAGTGCAGTGAGGTTGGCCCACGAAGTGCTACTAGCGGTGTTGTTGCTGGTAGTGCCGGGAGCCATCGTGGCCCGCGCCGCGCGAATGCCCGCATCCGTCGCCGTCGCCGTCGGGCCGGCGTTGACCTACGGCGTCGTCGCACTGGCGATCGTTCCGTTCGGCGCCGTCGGAATTCCGTGGAACGCGTGGACCGCATTCTTTGCTCTCGCCGTGGTGACGGCGGTCGCCGCCTGTTTGCCCAACGTGCTGAACCGCTACCGGGACCGTGACGCTGAGTCGCGCATGCCCTCTCGCGGCCCCGCGCTCGCCGTTGCCGCAGGCGTTCTGCTCGGCGCGGCCCTCATCGGGTTGGCGGCGGTCAAGGGACTGCCCCACTGGCAGTCGATACCGAGCACATGGGACGCGGTCTGGCATGCCAACACGGTGCGGTTCATCTCAGACACCGGGCAGGCATCGCCGACGCACATGGGCGAGCTGCGCAATGTCGAGACCCACGATGCGCTGTACTACCCGTCGACCTTCCACGCCCTCGCGTCGGTGTTCAGTCAGCTGACCGGCTCGGCGCCGACCACCGCCTACACGGTCAGCTCGGTCGCGGCCGCGGTCTGGCTGTTCCCGGTGAGTGCGGCGATCCTGACCTGGAAGCTGCTGCGCGACCGGTTCAGCGAGTGGCGGACCGCGGGCGCTGCCGCGACCGCCGCGGCGCTGTCGGCGTCGTTCACCGCGATCCCCTACATCGAGTTCGACACCGCGTCGATGCCCAACCTCGCCGCCTACGGCATTGCGGTGCCGACCATGGCGTTGGTGATGTCGGCGGTGCGTCACCGTGACCGCATCCCGCTGGCCGTGCTGGCACTGCTCGGCGTCTTCTCGGTGCACATCACCGGCGGTGTGGTGACCGTCCTGTTCGTCGTGGCCTGGTGGCTGGTGGATGCGCTGTGGCATCCGGTTCGCAGCAGGCTTTCGGATTTCATCGCCCTTGCGGTCATCGCGGTGCCGACGGTCTGTCTGCTGCTGCCGCAGTTCGTCGGTGTGCTGCAGCAGGCCGAGATCATCGAGGGCCACGCGTTCATCACCCACGAAGGCAAGAAGCGGGGATTGATAGACGCCGTCGTGCAGCACACCCGCCACCTCAACGACTTCCCCATCCAATGGGTGTTGGTCGTGCTGGCAGGCGTTGGCGGAGCGATCTTTCTCGTCAAGAGGGTCTGGTGGCCGCTGGTGGTCTGGCTGGGCCTCGTGGTGTGCATCGTGCACTCGTCGGCACCGTTCGGCGGACCGCTCGGCGCTCTCACCGGAAAGTTCAGCGATCTCTTCTACAGCGACCCGCGCAGGTTGTCGGCGGTGGTCGCGATGTTGTTGGCCGCGGCGGCGGGCACTGCGCTGTTCGTGACGGTGAGCGCGGCCGTAGGTGGTCTCCGCAGCCGGGCGGGAGAGCGCGCCGGACGTCCAGTGGTCTGGCACCGCGCAACGGCCGCGCTGCTGATCGTCGTCACCGTCGTCATCGGCATCTGTTACCTACCCCGGGGCCGCTTCCTGTTCGGCGAGAAGTACGACTCGGTGCTGATCGACGCCAAGGACCTCGAGGCGTTCGCCTATCTCGCGACGCTGCCGGGAGCGCGGGACACCTTGATCGGCAACGCGAACACCGACGGCACGGCGTGGATGTATGCGGTGTCCGGGCTGCATCCACTGTGGACCCACTACGACTACCCCGTCCAGCAGGGACCGGGATACCACCGCTTCATCTTCTGGGCCTACGCCGATGACGCCGACACCGACCCGCGCATCGCCGAGGCCGTGAAAGCGCTCGATATCCGGTACGTGCTGACCAGCACACCGGTGGTGCTGAAGTTCGCGATGCCCGACGGGCTAGTGTCGCTAGATAAGTCACGGTCGTGGAAGAAGATCTACGACAACGGCGAGGCCCGTATCTATGAATGGCGCGGCGCGTAGAGGATGCGAAACGAATGAGCACGAACACCGACGACGACAACATCGAGATCATCGGCGGCGACAGCCCGATCGCCCCCGACGAGGCGGACGCCGACGGCAAGTCGCTGACCGATCTGGTCGAGCAGCCTGCCAAGGTGATGCGCATCGGCACGATGATCAAGCAGCTGTTGGAGGAGGTGCGGGCGGCACCGCTGGACGACGCCAGCAGGACCAAGCTGCGCGAGATCCACAAGACCAGCATCCGCGAACTGGAGGACGGGCTCGCGCCAGAGCTGCGTGACGAGTTGGAGCGGCTGACACTGCCCTTCACCGACGACACCGTCCCCTCCGACGCCGAACTGCGCATCGCGCAGGCACAGTTGGTCGGCTGGCTGGAGGGACTGTTCCACGGCATCCAGACCGCGCTGTTCGCCCAGCAGATGGCGGCGCGCCAGCAGCTCGAGCAGATGCGCCAGGGTGCGTTGCCGCCCGGCATCAGCGCACCCGGACAACGCGGCGCGCCTGGTTCCCCGGGAACCGGGCAGTACCTCTAGTCAGAGGACTTCGGTGACTCGTCCCTCCGGACCGCACATCGAGACGCGCAACGCGTGGGTGGAGTTCCCCATCTTCGACGCGAAGGCGCGCTCTCTGAAGAAGGCGTTTCTCGGCAAGGCGGGCGGCACGATCGGACGCAACGAGTCCAACGTCGTCGTCATCGAGGCGCTGCGGGACATCACGATGTCGCTGGAGCTCGGCGACCGCGTGGGACTCGTCGGACACAACGGTGCGGGCAAGTCGACGCTGCTGCGCCTGCTGTCCGGCATCTACGAGCCGACCCGCGGCGTCGCGACGGTGACGGGTCGGGTGGCACCGGTGTTCGACCTCGGGGTCGGCATGGACCCCGAGATATCGGGCTTCGAGAACATCATCATCCGCGGCCTTTTCCTCGGCCAGACCCGCAAGCAGATGCTGGCCAAGGTCGACGAGATCGCCGAGTTCACCGAGCTCGGCGACTATCTCTCGATGCCGCTGCGCACCTACTCCACCGGCATGAGGGTGCGGCTGGCGATGGGCGTGGTCACCAGCATCGATCCCGAGATCCTTCTGCTCGACGAGGGCATCGGCGCCGTCGACGCCGACTTCCTCAAGAAGGCGCAGACGCGGCTGCAGGGCCTGGTCGAGCGCTCCGGCATCCTCGTGTTCGCCAGCCACTCCAACGAGTTCCTTGCGCGGCTGTGCAACACCGCGATGTGGATCGACCACGGCACCGTCAAGATGACCGGCGGTATCGAGAAGGTCGTGCGCTCCTACGAGGGCGAGGACGCCGCGCGCCACGTGCGCGAGGTGCTGGAAGAGAATGCCCGCGATCGCACCGATGAGCCGCTTGCGCGAAGAGCGGACGGCACGTGACCGACACCGTGATAGCCGTGGTGGTCACGCACCGGCGTCCGGACGAGCTGACCAAGTCGCTGGACGCGCTGACCACCCAGAGTCGCGCCCTCGACCACATCGTCGTCGTCGACAACGATGACGACGAGCGCGTTCGCGACCTGGTGGCCGGGCAGCCCGTGCCTACCACCTACATCGGTTCCCACCGAAACCTCGGCGGCGCAGGCGGATTCGCGTTGGGCATGCTGCACGCACTCACGCTGGGCGCCGACTGGGTCTGGCTCGCCGACGACGACGGACGACCGAAGGACCGCGACGTGCTCGCGACCCTGCTCGCGTGCGCCGACAAGCACGCGCTGGCCGAGGTGTCGCCGATGGTGTGCAATCTCGACGACCCGGACCGGCTGGCGTTCCCGCTGCGCCGCGGGCTGGTGTGGCGTCGCCTGGTGAGCGAGCTACGGACAGAGGCCGGCGCAGACATGCTGCCGGGGATCGCGTCGCTGTTCAACGGCGCACTGTTCCGCGCCGACGCGATCGAGGCCGTCGGCGTGCCTGACCTTCGGCTGTTCGTGCGCGGCGACGAGGTCGAGCTGCACAGGCGGCTGGTCCGCTCGGGACTGCCGTTCGGAACCTGTTTGGACGCAATCTATTTGCACCCGTGCGGGACAGACGAGTTCAAGCCGATCCTCGGCGGCCGGATGCACACTCAGTACCCCGACAATCCGACGAAGCGCTTCTACACCTATCGCAACAGGGGCTACCTGTTGTCCCAGCCGGGACTGCGCAAGCTGCTGCCGCAGGAGTGGGTGAGGTTCGGCTGGTACTTCCTGGTTGCCCGCCGCGACCCACAGGGTCTCGCCGAATGGGTCCGGCTGCGAAGGCAGGGCAGGCGCGAGAGGTTCGAAAAGCCATGACGTTCACCGACGCCGCCGCTCAGTCGAGGACGTTGTCACGCGCACGTCGCGACCTCGTCGACGGCTTCGCCCGCCGCGAGCTCTGGGCACACCTCGGTTGGCAGGACATCAAGCAGCGCTACCGCCGGTCGGTGCTCGGCCCGTTCTGGATCACCATCGCCACCGGCGTCACGGCCGTGGCGATGGGCGGGCTGTACTCGAAGCTGTTCAAGCTCGAGCTGGCCGAGCATCTGCCCTACGTCACGCTCGGCCTGATCATCTGGAACCTGATCAACGCGGCCATCCTCGAAGGCGCCGAAGTGTTCATCGCCAACGAGGGCCTGATCAAACAGCTTCCGACGCCGTTGTCGGTGCACGTCTACCGGCTGGTGTGGCGGCAGATGATCCTGTTCGGGCACAACATCGTGATCTTCGTCGTCATCGCGATCATCTTTCCCAAGCCGTGGTCGTGGGCCGACCTCTCCGTCATCCCCGCGCTGGGCCTGATCGTGCTGAACTGCGTGTGGGTGTCGCTGTGTTTCGGCATCCTGGCGACCCGCTACCGCGACATCAGCCCGCTGCTGTTCAGCCTTGTCCAGCTGCTGTTCTTCATGACGCCGATCATCTGGAACGAGGCGACACTGGAGCGCCAGGGCGCGGGCCGGTGGGCCAAGATCGTCGAACTCAACCCGCTGCTGCACTACCTCGACATCGTGCGGGCGCCGCTGCTCGGCGCGGACCAGGAGCTGCGGCACTGGGTGGTCGTGCTGGTGCTGACCGTCGTCGGCTGGATCCTCGCCGGGATCGCCATGCGGCAGTACCGGGCGCGCGTGCCGTACTGGGTTTAGTCGTTCACAGGCACTTCACAGGGCGCTCGCGCGTTAATGACCCATGAGCATCCCGCCGTACGAACCCCCGAAAGCCCCACCACCTGCGAGTGTCGGCAACACCCTGCTGTGCCCGAAATGCGCAGGGGTGATGAAGACCTACGAACGCAACGGCATCCACCTGGAGCAGTGCGACACCTGTAAGGGCATCTTCCTCGACTTCGGCGAGCTCGAATCGCTCACCCAGATGGAGAACCGGTTCGTGCAGGCCGCGCCGCCTCCGCCACCGCCGGCGCAGCAGCCGGGCTACGGGTACGACTACGGCCCCGGCTGGGGCCATCGAGGCAACAAGCACTACCGCAAGCAGGGCTTCGGCAGGCTGTTCTTCTCGAGCTAGCCCATTCGGGCGCACGCTGCGATGAGCAGTTCCTCGTCGGGGCGATGGGCGGCGGCCTGCACGACGGCCGCGCGGGCGAACGGCTCGAGCACCGGCCACGGGTCGCCCGGCGGCAGTGCAGGCCCGGCCGCGTCGCGGTATGCGTCGAGAAAAGCGGTCCAGTCGTCGTCGGGGATCAGCCCTGCCGCCCAGAAGCCGGCGGGGCGGGCGAGGTCCCACGCGGGGTCGCCGACGCCGAGGTCGTCGACGTCGATCAACAACCACGACCCGGTCGCCGATCGCCTGCCGAGCTGACCCAGATGCCAGTCGCCGTGCACCAACGTCGACGGCCGATCGGGCGAGCCCGCCCGCCAGGCCGCGGCGGGCAGTTCGGCGGCCGCTCGGCGGACGACATCGTGTTCGCGCGCGATGTGCACTGCGCGGCGCAGCCGCTGTGGCCAGCCGTGCGGCGGCACCCGCGTCGGCTTCGATTCGGTGTGCAGTTGGGCGAGCAAGCGCCCCGCGGCGGCCCACGGCAAGTGGTCCGGTTGTGGCGCAATGGTTTCCACTCGCGGCCAGCTGGTGCGCCAGCGCGCGCCCTCCTGCTGTGGAACCGTGCTCAGCGGCGAAAGGAAAGAACCCGACTCCACGGCGATGCGGAGCCGGGCCCTTAGTGCCCTCGGGTCGGTACCCGGCCGGTGCAGCTTCTCGACCACGTCGCCATTGACGATGATCTCCGCACCGGACCGGGTATCCATCCCTTTCAGTATCAGCGGCGTGGCACCGCCGTGCGGACCGTCACGTTGATCCGGTTCCACGCATTGATGGTGACGGCCATCGCGATGACCTGGCCGAGCTCGCGGTCGTCGAAGACCTCGGCCGCCCGCGCGTACACGTCGTCGGGTACGCCGTCGGCGACATTGGTGATCGCCTCGGTGAGGGCGAGCGCAGCACGCTCCCGCTCGGAGAACAGGTCGCCCGCCTCCTCCCATGCGGCGAGCACATCCAGCTTCTGCTCGTTGAGGCCATGCTTGCGGGCATCGACGAGGTGCATGTTCAGGCAGAACGCGCAGTGGTTGATCTGCGAGGCGCGGATCTTGATGAGTTCGCCGAGTTCGGGTTCGACGTCCTTGGCCGCGGCGGTGCTCAGCGCCATCATCGCGTCGAGCAGCTCGGGTGACGACTTGTAGATCTTCAGCCGCTTGTTGGCGGCCAGCTGGGTTTCGAGTGTCTGTGTCATGATCTTCGAGGTTAGTGCGAATAGACCCATCTGCATGGTTCAATCAGCGGGTGGATTCGTGGGCCAATTCGGGGAGTCGCGATCTCCACCTCGACCTGCGGGAGACCATCACCCCGGGGTCGCGGGGAGCACGGGAATCGCTGCTGACGGCGCTGCGCGATGCCGTGCGGTCCGGCCGGTTGGCGCCGGGATCCATGCTTCCTCCGTCCCGCACCCTGGCCGCCGACCTCGGATTGGCCCGCAACACGGTGGCCGAGGCGTACGCCGAACTCGTCAACGAAGGCTGGTTGGCGTCGCGGCAGGGCGCGGGCACCTGGGTGCTCAACGCCGCAGGGGCCCAGGCGCAGGCGCGGCCTCGCGGCGCGCCGCCGCAACCCGTGCACAACCTGATGCCCGGCTCCCCCGACGTTTCGGAGTTTCCGCGAACCGAGTGGGCGGCGTCGACCCGAAGGGCGCTGTCGACCGCACCGACCGAGGCGCTGCGCATGGGCGACGCCCGCGGCAGGCCCGAACTGCGTGAGGCGCTCGCCCAGTACCTGACGCGCGCCCGCGGTGTCCGCACGACCGCGGAGTCGGTCGTGGTGTGCGCGGGCGTACGCCATGCGGTCGAACTGTTGGCGCGGGTCTTCCGCGGCCGCGGCCCGATCGCCGTGGAGGCCTACGGGCTGTTCATCTTCCGCGACGCGCTCGCGGCGCTGGATGTGCCGACGGTGCCGATCGGGGTGGACGAGCACGGAGCGGTCATCGACGATCTCGATGGCGTGGATACGCCTGCGGTGCTGTTGACGCCTGCGCACCACAGCCCGTTCGGCATGCCGCTGCACCCGGCGCGGCGCACCGCCGTCGTCGAGTGGGCTCAGCGCACCGGTGGGTACGTCTTCGACGACGACTACGACGGCGAGTTCAGATACGACCGGCAACCAGTGGGCGCCCTGCAGGCGCTGTGCCCGGACCGTGTGGTCTACATGGGGTCGGCAAGCAAGAGCCTGTCGCAGGCGTTGCGGTTGGGCTGGATGGTGGTGCCGGACAGCCTGATTGATGCGGTTCTGGACGCAGCCGGCGGACAGCAGTACTACGTTGACTCGCTGTCTCAGCTGACGATGGCGGACTTCATCGGCAGGGGCGGCTACGACAAGCACATCCGGCGCATGCGGATGCGCTACCGCAAGCGGCGCGACACCCTCGTCGACGCACTATCCGGGTTCGACGTCGGCATCAGCGGCCTCTCGGCAGGGGTGAACCTCGTGCTGACGCTTCCTGACGGCGTCGAGCATGAGGTGCTGCGCCGGTCGGGTGAGGCGGGCATCGCGCTTCAGGGCCTCGGGATCATGCGCCATCCGCTGGCCGGGCCCGACGTGCCCGATCCCGACGGGGTCATCGTCGGCTTCGCCGCGCCCGCCGACCACGCGTTCGCCCCCGCAATAGATGCGCTTTTGGACGTGCTGAGGGCCTCCGGCCTGGCAAGGTGATCGGCTATGAGCCCGCAGCAGCGTCGCAAGATGAGCCTGTACGAACGCACGCTGGAGAAGTTCGCGCGCATGCCTGTCGGAGACTGGTACATGAAACGGATTGCGCCGCGGCTCGATCCACCGATGTTGCGGCTCACCGGCGGACGGCTCAGCTCCGTGTATCCGGTGCCGGTCATGTTGCTCACGACGACGGGCGCGAAGACGGGTCAGCCGCGGACGCTGCCGCTCCTCTACCTCACCGACGGCGAACAGCTCGTCTTGATCGCATCGAACTACGGCAAGACGTCACACCCGGCGTGGTACCGCAACCTGGTCGCCAACCCGAAGGTGGAGGTGCTCGCGGGCAAGAAGAGCGGGACGTACACCGCGAGCGAGATCACCGACCCCGCGGAGCGCGAACGCGCATGGGATCTGGCGCTGGACATGTATGCCGGCTATGGCGACTACGAGGGCAGGGCAGGCGATCGCACGATCCCGCTGGTGCGCCTTTCGCGGGCCGGTTTGTGAATCTGACGACGGGATTGCCCGCAAACCGTCGTCAGATTCACAAACGAAAGCCAGTAGGCTGCCCGGGTGACCGAGCCCCCGATGCAGCCGAACCTGAGTCTCACGACTCAGATATGGCGGTTCGTCGTCACGGGCGGGTTCTCCGCGATCGTCGATTTCGGGCTGTACGTCCTTCTATACCGGATCGCCGGGATGCAACCCGACCTCGCCAAGGTCATCGGATGGATCGCCGGAACGACGACGGCATACCTGCTCAACCGGCGGTGGACGTTCCAGGCTCCACCAAGCACCGCACGGCTGGCCGCGGTGTGGGCGCTGTACATCACGACCTTCGTCGTGCAGGTCGGACTCAACCACTTCTTCCTGCGGCTACTCGACTACACGCCGACCGCCGTGGTGGTCGCGTTCGTCATCGCCCAGGGCACCGCGACGGTGATCAACTTCATCGTGCAGCGGATGGTGATCTTCCGCTTGAAGTGAGCCGCGGGAACCGCACGGTACCCTCGTCACGATGTTTCCGACCACCTCACGACGCCTGACCGGCTGGGGCCGCACCGCTCCGTCGGTGGCCCGGGTGCTGTCGACCCCCGACCAGGAACTGATCGCCAAGGCGGTCGCGCAGGCGGCCGACGGCGGCACCCGCGGCGTCATCGCCAGGGGTCTGGGCCGGTCCTACGGCGACAACGCCCAGAACGGCGGCGGGCTTGTCATCGACATGACGGCCCTGAACCACATCCACTCGGTGGACCGCGAAAGCCACCTTGTCGACGTCGACGCGGGCGTGAACCTCGACCAGCTGATGCGGGCCGCGCTGCCGCTCGGGCTGTGGGTGCCGGTGCTGCCGGGCACCCGCCAGGTCACCGTCGGCGGGGCCATCGCCTGCGACATCCACGGCAAGAACCACCACAGCGCGGGCAGCTTCGGCAACCACGTGCGATCGATGGACCTGCTGACCGCCGACGGCGAGATCCGCCACCTGACGCCGGACGGCGCCGACGCCGAGTTGTTCTGGGCCACGGTCGGCGGCAACGGGCTCACCGGCATCATCCTGCGCGCCACGATCGCGATGACCCCGACGGAAACCGCCTACTTCATCGCCGACGGCGACGTCACCGCGGGCCTCGACGAGACGATCGCATTCCACAGCGACGGAAGCGAATCGAACTACACCTACTCCAGCGCGTGGTTCGACGCCATCAGCGCGCCGCCGAAGCTGGGCCGCGCCGTCATCTCCCGCGGCTCGCTGGCCACCGTCGAACAGCTCCCCGAGAAACTGCGGGCCAACCCGCTGAAGTTCGATGCGCCGCAATACTTCACCGCGCCCGACGTCTTCCCCAACGGCCTCGGGAACAAGCTCATCTTCGGGGCGATGACCGGGCTGTGGTACCGCACCGGCAAGACCTATCGGGGCAAGGCCCAGAACCTCACGCAGTTCTATCACCCACTCGACATGGTCGGTGAATGGAACAGGGCTTATGGCGCAGTGGGTTTCACCCAGTACCAGTTCGTGGTGCCCACCGAGGCGATCGAGCCGTTCAAGGACATCATGCGCGACATCCAGCGCTCCGGGCACTACTCCTTCCTCAACGTGTTCAAGCTGTTCGGTGCCGGCAACCAAGCGCCACTGAGCTTTCCGATCCCCGGCTGGAACGTGTGCGTCGACTTCCAGGTCAAGCCCGGCCTCAACGAGTTCCTCAACGAACTCGACGGCCGCGTTCTCGAATTCGGCGGGCGGCTGTACACGGCCAAGGACTCACGCACCACCGCTGAGACGTTCCACGCCATGTACCCGCGCATCGACGAATGGATCGCTGTGCGCCGCAAGGTCGATCCCGACGGCGTATTCGCCTCGGACATGGCCCGACGTTTGGAGCTTCTGTAAATGGTGTTCGACGCCACGGGTAACCCCCAGACGATCCTGCTGCTCGGCGGAACGTCGGAAATCGGCCTTGCGATCTGCGAGCGTTACCTGCGCAACGCGGCGGCACGCGTGGTGCTGGCCGACGTGCCCGGCCATCCGAAACGGGACGACGCGGTCGCGCAGATGAAGGCGGCGGGTGCCAAGTCCGTCGAGTGGATCGACTTCGACGGGGTCGACACCGCAAGCCATCCCGCGGTCATCGACGAGGCATTCGCCGGCGGTGACGTGGACGTCGCCATCGTCGCGTTTGGCCTGCTCGGCGACCCCGAGGAGCTGTGGCAGAACCAGCGCAAAGCGGTGCAGATCGCCGAGATCAACTACACCGCAGCGGTTTCCGTCGGTGTTCTGCTCGGCGAGAAGATGCGGGCACAGGGCTCAGGGCGAATCATCGCGATGAGCTCGGCCGCGGGCGAGCGGGTGCGGCGGTCCAACTTCGTGTACGGCTCCACCAAGGCGGGGCTCGACGGTTTCTACCTCGGCCTCGGGGAAGCGTTGCGGGAACACGGGGTTCGAGTGCTGGTGATCCGTCCTGGTCAGGTGCGCACCAGCACGACCATCGCGCACTGGAAAGCCACCGGCGCCAAGGAAGCGCCGTTCACCGTCGACAAAGAGGCCGTCGCCGAGTTGGCGGTCACGGCATCGGCCAAGGGCAAGGAACTGGTATGGGCGCCGGGAGCGTTCAGGTACGTGATGATGGTGCTGCGGCACGTACCGCGACCGATCTTCCGCAAGCTCCCCATCTGAGATCCCCCGGGTCGATGATGCGTGGCGCGCTGGCCGTCCTCGGCCAGATGGCGGTGGGGGTCGTCGTCGCGGTCATCGTCTCTGCCATCGCACTGCTCGCGATCGCTCGGGTGGAGTGGCCCGCATACAACTCCTCCAACCAACTGCACGCGCTGACGACCGTCGGCCAGTTCGCCTGTCTGGCAGGGCTGCTCGCGTCGGGGTGGCTGTGGCGTCGCGGACGCCGACTCGCTGCACACGCGGCCGCACTGATCTTCCTGTCCGCGTTCTCGGTCGTCACCCTCGCCATGCCACTCGGCGCCACCAAGCTCTATCTCTTCGGCATCTCTGTCGATCAGCAGTTCCGCACCGAGTACCTGACCCGCCTCACCGACACCGCCGCACTGCACGACATGACCTACTTCGGGCTGCCGCCGTTCTACCCCGCAGGCTGGTTCTGGATCGGCGGGCGGACCGCTGCGCTGACCGGTACACCCGCATGGGAGATGTTCAAGCCATGGGCAATCACCTCGATCGCCGTGGCGATCGTGGTCGCTTTCGTGTTGTGGGCGAGCATGATTCGATTCGAGTACGCGCTGATCGTCGCGACGGCGACGGCCGCAGCGACCCTGGCGTATTCCCCCGCCGAGCCGTACGCGGCCGTCATCACCGTGCTGCTGCCGCCCGTGCTGGTGCTGGCGTGGTCCGGGCTGCGCGGCCGATCGCGGGCGGGCGGTTGGGCAGCCGTCGTCGGCGTCGGCCTGTTCCTCGGCGTCGCCGCGTTGTCCTACACGCTGCTGCTCGGTTACGCCGCGTTCACCGTCGCGATCATGGCGGCGGCATTGGCCGTCGCTCGCCGCAGCGCGGAACCGCTGTTGCGGCTCGCGGTCATCCTGGTGATCGGCGGTGCGATCGGGCTGATCGGCTGGCTGCCGTACCTGTTGGCCGCGATCGGTGGATCTCCCGCCGACTCCGGCACGGCGCAGCACTACCTCCCGCCCGACGGCGCGCAGTTGTCCTTCCCGATGCTCGAGTTCACTCTGCTCGGCGCGCTGTGCATGGTCGGCGCGCTGTGGCTGGTGGTCCGCGCCCGCAGTTCGACGCGCGCCGCGGGCCTCGCGTTCGGCGTCGTGGCGGTCTACGCATGGTCGCTGCTGTCGATGCTGACCACGCTGGCGGGCACCACGCTGCTGTCCTTCCGGTTGCAACCGACGCTGACGGTTCTGCTCACTGCCGCTGGGGTGTTCGGGTTCATCGAGGCCACCCTCGCGGTGGCGCGCCGCTACAGCCCCGGAACGGGACGACGCGTCGTCGTGGCCGCGGGCGCGGTCGGCGCGATCGGCGCCATGACGTTCGCCCAGGACATTCCCGACGTGCTGCGCTCCGACATCGCCGTCGCCTACACCGACACCGACGGATACGGCCAACGGGCCGATCGCCGTCCGCCAGGCGCCGAGAAGTTCTACCGCGAGATCGACGCCAAGATCCAGGAGGTGACCGGCAGACCGCGCAGCGAAACCGTCGTGCTGACCGCCGATTACAGCTTCCTTTCCTACTACCCCTATTACGGGTTCCAGAGCCTGACGTCGCACTACGCCAACCCCATGGCGCAGTTCAACGAGAGGGCAGCGACGATCGAGCGCTGGGCCACGCTGGAACGCCCCGACCAGTTCATCGCCGAACTCGACAAGCTGCCGTGGAAGGCGCCGTCGGTGTTCCTCATGCGTCGAGGCGGTGCTGGCGATTCGGCCGACACCTACACGCTGCGTCTGGCGGCCGACGTCTATCCCAACCAGCCCAACGTCCGTCGCTACCAGGTAGCCCTCGATGCGGCCTTGTTCGACGACCCCCGCTTCAGCGTCTCCGACATCGGGCCGTTCGTGTTGGCCATCCGGCTGCCCGAGGCCGGCTGATGGCCGTCGAGACGCCGCCTCAGCCGGGCCAATTACCATCAAGCCCCGTGGTCCAAGACGGGACGCGCCAAACCAACCACCGCACCGCGCGGTTGGTCGCCATCATCGCCGGGCTGCTCGGCGCCGCGCTGGCCCTCGCCACCCCCTTCCTGCCCGTCAAGCAGACGACCGCCCAGCTGAACTGGCCGCAGAACGGCGTGCTGCAGAGCGTCAACGCGCCGCTGATCGGCTACGTGGCCACCGACCTGAACATCAACATCCCGTGCTCGGCGGCCGCAGGACTCGCCGGGCCGCAGAACGCGGGCAGGGCCGTGCTGCTGTCGACGGTGCCCAAGCAGGCGCCGAAGGCCGTCGATCGCGGCCTGCTCATCGAACGGGTCAACAACGACCTACTCGTCATCGTCCGTAACACACCGGTGGTCACTGCCCCGCTGAATCAGGTGCTCAGCCCCGACTGCGAAAAGTTGACGTTCACCGCGCACGCCGACAAGGTCACCGGTGAATTCGTCGGGCTGGTCAAGGGACCCGACACCGACGATCCCGGCGCCCCTCTTCGCGGCGAGCGCAGCGGCTACGACTTCCGGCCCCAGATCGTCGGCGTGTTCACCGATCTCGCCGGGCCCGCGCCTCCGGGTCTGCAGTTCTCGGCCACCGTGGACTCGCGCTACAGCACCTCCCCGACCCTGCTGAAGCTGATCGTGATGATCGTCGGCGTCGCGATGACGGTCATCGCGCTCGGCGCGCTGCACGTGCTCGACGCCGCAGACGGGATGCGGCACAAGCGGTTCCTGCCGCCGCGATGGTGGTCGATCCGGCCGCTGGACGCCGTGGTGATCGCGGTGCTGGTGTGGTGGCACTTCGTCGGCGCCAATACCTCCGACGACGGCTACATCCTGACCATGGCCAGGGTGTCCGAGCATGCCGGCTACATGGCCAACTACTACCGGTGGTTCGGCACGCCGGAAGCGCCGTTCGGCTGGTACTACGACCTGCTGGCGTTGTGGTCGCACGTCAGCACCAACAGCGTCTGGGTCCGGCTGCCGACGCTGCTGATGGCACTCACCTGCTGGTGGGTGATCAGTCGCGAGGTGATCCCGCGGCTCGGCCACGCCGTCAAGACGAACCCAGCGGCCAAGTGGACAGCGGCGGGCATGTTCCTGGCGTTCTGGCTGCCGTTGAACAACGGGCTACGGCCCGAGCCGATCATCGCGGTGGGCATCCTGCTGACGTGGTGCTCCGTTGAGCGCGGCGTGGCAACCAGCAGGGTGCTTCCGGTGGCGATCGCCATCATCATCGGAGCACTTACCCTGTTCTCCGGACCGACGGGCATCGCAGCCGTCGGCGCGCTGCTCGTCGCGGTTGGCCCACTGAAAACCATTGTGGCCAGCCATACTTCGCGGTTCGGCTATCTCGCGCTGCTGGCACCCGTGCTGGCGGCGTGTACGGTCACCATCTTCCTGATCTTCCGCGACCAGACGTTTGCCGCCGAGATCCAGGCCAGTACATTCAAGTCCGCCGTCGGCCCGAGCCTGAGCTGGTTCGACGAACACATCCGCTACGAGCGACTGTTCATGGCCACCCCGGACGGGTCGGTCGCCCGCCGATTCGGTGTGTTGACGGTGTTGCTCGCGCTGGCGGTATCGGTGGCAATGACGTTGCGCAAGGGCAGGATTCCGGGCACGGCTGCAGGGCCCAGTCGGCGCATCATCGGCATCACCATCATCTCGTTCCTGGCCATGATGTTCACGCCGACCAAGTGGACCCACCACTTCGGGGTGTTCGCCGGCCTGGCCGGGTCGCTCGGGGCGCTGGCCGCGGTCGCGGTCACCGCGGCGGCCATGAAGTCGCGGCGCAACCGGGCGATGTTCGCCGCCGCCGTGTTGTTCGTCATGGCGCTGTCGTTCGCCAGCGTCAACGGCTGGTGGTATGTCTCCAACTTCGGCGTGCCGTGGTCGAACCAATTCCCGGAGTGGCACTTCGGCTTCACGACGTTCCTGCTCGGCCTTGCCGTCGTCGCGCTCCTGGTGGCGGCATGGTTCCACTTCTACGGCCATGACAGTTCGCCGCCCGACGGCAGTGAGCGCCGGCTGGCGCGGATTCTGCAGTCCCCGTTGGCGATTGCGACGTGGTTGCTGGTCACGTTCGAGGTGGTGTCGCTGACGCTCGGCATGATCGACCTGTGGCCGGCGTGGTCGAACGGCCGCTCCAACCTCGGCGCGATCACCGGAAAGCGCTGCGGCCTTGCCGACTACGTGATGGTCGAACAGAATCCCAACGACGGCATGTTGACTCCGGTGGGCGCGCCGGCCGGTGACGCGCTCGGCGCGGGCGCAGGCGAAGGGTTCGGCCCCAACAACATCCCCACCAACCTGTCCGCCGACGAGGTGACGGGCGGCGGCCCCGGCACATCGAGCAATTTCGCCGACAGCGCGCAAGGCGACGAAGACCAGACCAGCAGCCAGGCAGGCACCGAAGGCGGCACGACGGCAGGGATCGGAGTCAACGGGTCCCGCGCGCGACTGCCGTTCAACCTCGACCCTGCCCGCACGCCGGTGATGGGCAGCTGGCGCAGCGGCACTCAACAGCCCGCGCTGCTGCGCTCGGCGTGGTACCGGCTTCCTGCCGACTGGAGCGAGCGCGACCGGTCCTCATCCATTCTCGTGGTGTCGGCCGCGGGACGCTTCGACTCCAGCGACATCGTGGTGCAGTGGGCAGGCGACGACGGCGATCCGAAGAGCTCACTCGGATTCGCCGACGTCGGCGCGCCACCGGCGTGGCGGAACCTGAGGGCACCGCTGACCGCGATCCCCGCCGACGCGACACAGGTGCGGTTGGTCGTCACCGACGACGACCTGTCACCGCAGCACTGGATGGCCGTCACCCCGCCGCGGATCCCGCAGCTGAAGACGCTGCAGGACGTCGTCGGCTCACAGGATCCGGTGCTGCTGGACTGGCTGGTCGGCATGGCCTTCCCGTGCCAGCGCCCCTACGCCCACCAGAACGGCGTCATCGAGGTGCCGAAATGGCGCATCCTGCCGGACCGGTTCGGCGCCGAGGCGAACTCGCCGGTGATGGACAACGTGGGCGGCGGCCCGCTCGGCATCAGCGAGCTGCTGCTGCGCGCGACCACCCTGCCCTCCTATCTGAAGGACGACTGGTTCCGCGACTGGGGCGAGCTTCAGCAGTTCACGCCGTTCTACCGGGACGCCCAGCCGGCTCGACTTGATCTCGGTTCGGCCACGCGAAGCGGACTGTGGAGCCCGGCGCCGCTTCGGCACTAGGTCCGTCGCCTAACATCGACCCTCGTGCCACGCGACGAACCTGAGCGGACCGGGCTGTCCGCCATCGCCCGGCTCGTCGCCGTCGTCGCAGGCATCGCCGGGATCCTGCTGTGCGCGCTGGTCCCGCTGCTGCCGGTCAAGCAGACGACGGCCACCATCGCGTGGCCGCAGGCTCCCGGCCCGAACGGCATGGTCTCCGACATCACCGCCCCGCTGGTGTCCGGCGCTCCGCAGGCCCTCGACATCTCCATCCCCTGCCGGGCCATTGCCACGCTGCCCGCGGAGGGCGGCCTGGTGCTGTCGACCGTGCCCAAGGAAGCCACCGACGCCACCAAGGGCGCCCTGTTCGTCCGTGCCACCGCCGATACGGTGTTCGTCGCGTTCCGCGACTCCGTGGCCGCGGCGGCGCCCCGCGCCGCGGTGGCCGTCGGCAACTGCAGCACGCTGCACGTCTGGGCGAACGTCGGCCAGGTGGGCGCCGACTTCGTCGGCATACCCGGCGCCACCGGAACACTCGCGCCCGAGAAGAAGCCCCAGGTCGTCGGGATCTTCACCGACATGAAGGTGGCCGCCCAGCCGGGGCTGTCCGCGCGCATCGACGTCGACACCCGATTCATCACCTCGCCGACGAAGCTGAAGCTGGCCGTGATGGCCCTCGGCGTCGTCGCGGTACTGGCGTCGATCGTGGCGCTCGGATTCCTCGACAGAAGGTCAGGCAGACGGGTGCCAGGCGGCTGGCGGCGCTTCTTCCTGGTAGGCCCGATCACGTGGATTACCGACATCGGGGTGATCGGCACCCTGCTGCTGTGGCACGTCATCGGCGCCACCACGTCCGACGACGGCTACAACCTCGCGATCGCGCGGGTGTCCGCGGATGCCGGATACACGCCCAACTACTACCGGTTCTTCGGCGCCAGCGAGGCGCCGTTCGACTGGTACCAGAGCGTGCTCGCCCACCTGGCGTCGATCAGCACGGCAGGGGTGTGGATGCGGCTGCCCGCCACCGCGGCGGCCATCGCGACGTGGCTGATCATCAGCCGCTGCGTGCTGCCCCGGCTCGGCAGGCGCATCGCGCTCAACCGGGTCGCCGTCCTGACCGCGGGCGCGGTGTTCCTGGCCGCATGGCTGCCGTTCAACAACGGCCTTCGGCCGGAGCCGGTCATCGCCTTCGGCACCATCGCCGCGTGGATCCTGGTGGAGAACGCGATCGGCACGCGCAGGCTGTGGCCCGCGGCGCTGGCGATCGTCATCGCGGTGTTCAGCGTCACGACCGCCCCGCAGGGGCTCATCGCGCTGGCTCCGATCCTGGTTGGCGCCAGGGCCATTGCACGCAACATCCGGGCCCGCAAGCCCGCCGACGGCGTGCTGGCCCAGCTCGCTCCGCTTGCGGCGTCGCTCTCCCTGATCTTCGTGATCGTCTTCCGGGACCAAACGCTGGCCACCGTCGCCGAATCGGCGCGCATCAAGTACGTCGTCGGCCCGACCATTGCTTGGTATCAGGAGTTCCTGCGCTACTACTTCCTCACCGTCGAGGACAGCGCCGACTCGTCGCTGACCCGGCGCTTCGCCGTGCTCGTGATGCTGCTCTGCCTGTTCGGCATGATCGCCGTGCTGCTGCGTCGCGGAAACCTGCCCGGCGTCGCATCGGGTCCGGTGTGGCGGCTGATCGGCACCACCGCGATCGGGTTGCTGCTGCTGACCTTCACGCCGACCAAGTGGGCCGTGCAGTTCGGTGCATTCGCCGGCTTGGCCGGTGCGCTGGGAGCGGTCACCGCATTCGTCTTCGCCCGCGTCGGTCTGCACACCCGACGCAATCTCGCGGTGTACGTGACCGCGCTGCTGTTCATATTGGCCTGGGCCACATCGGGTATCAACGCGTGGTTCTACGTCGGCAACTACGGCGTGCCGTGGTTCGACAAGCAGCCGGTGATCGCGGGCGTCCCGGTCACCTTCATCTTCCTGGTGCTCGCCATGGCGACGGGCCTGCTGGCAGGCTGGCTGCACTTCCGGATGGACTACGCCGGCCACACCGAGGTCGCCAACACGGGCCGTAACCGCGCGCTCGCATCCACGCCACTGCTCGTGGTGGCCGTCATCATGGTCCTGCTCGAGGTCGGGTCGATGGCCAAGGGCGCCGCGCAGCGGTACCCCGTCTACACCACCGCCAAGGCCAACGTGCAGGCGCTGACGTCCGGGCTGGGCAGCACCAGCTGCGCGATGGCCGACGACGTACTCGTCGAGCCGGACACCAATGCCGGTATGTTGCAACCGGTTCCGGGGCAACGCTTCGGAACCTACGGTCCGCTGGGTGGCGAGAACCCTGTCGGGTTCAACCCGAACGGCGTCAGCGACACGTTGGAGCCCGCCGAGCCCGTCACATCCAATCCGGGAACGGTCAACTCCGACGGCTCGCCCAACAAGCCGAACGTGGGCGTGGGTTACGCCGCGGGCACCAGCGGTGGGTACGGGCCCGAGGGTGTGAACGGGTCGCGGGTCTTCCTGCCCTTCGGCCTCGACCCGAAGCGCACACCGGTGATGGGCAGCTACGACGAGAACACCGTCGCCGCCAAGGCCACCTCCTCCTGGTATGAGTTGCCGCCGCGTACACCGGATCGCCCGTTGGTGACCGTCGCTGCCGCAGGGGCGATCTGGTACTACGAGGAAGACGGTTCGTTCAACTACGGCCAGTCACTCAGGCTGCAGTGGGGTGTGCATCGACCCGATGGGTCGTACCAGGCGCTCGGCCAGGTTCAGCCGATCGACATCTTCATGCAGAAGGCATGGCGCAACCTGCGTTTCCCGATGGCCTGGGCACCGCCGGAAGCCAACGTCGTGCGCCTCGTCGCCGACGACCCCAACCTGTCGACCGACCAGTGGTTCGCGTTCACCCCGCCGCGAGCGCCGGTACTGGAGACCGCACAACAGATGTTGGGCTCCGATACCCCGGTGCTGATGGACATCGCGACGGGTGCCAACTTCCCGTGTCAGCGTCCGTTCTCCGAACACCTTGGCGTGGCTCAACTTCCGGAGTACCGCATCCTCCCGAACCTCAAGCAGAGCGTGGTGTCGTCGAACCAGTGGCAGTCTTCGGAGGACGGCGGTCCGCTGCTGATCACCAAGGCGCTGCTGCGGTCCGACAGCGTGCCGTCCTATCTGCGCGACGACTGGTACCGCGACTGGGGAGCCATCGAACGGTATTACCGCCTGGTCCCCGAGTCCGAGGCGCCTGATGCCGTCATCGACCAGGGTTCGGTGACGGTGCGGGGCTGGACCCGCAACGGACCGATCAGGGCGCTGCCATGAGCGAAGCTTGCGAGCGAATCTTGGGCACCGCATGTGGCGGCCGAGCCTGCGAGGTCGGCACATGAACGACAACGTGAAGGTCACCCGCTGGGTCGCGACGATCGCAGGCCTGATCGGGTTCGTGCTGTCGGTCGCGACGCCGCTGCTGCCGGTTGTGCAGACCACCGCGACGTTGAACTGGCCGCAGAACGGTCAGCTCAATGACGTTACGGCGCCGCTGATCACGCAGGTTCCGGTGTCGATGACGGTGACGGTGCCATGCGACGTCATCCGCTCGATGCCGCCGAGCGGTGGCACGGTGCTGAGCACGGCGCCGAAGGGCGGCAAGGAGGCGGCGCTTGCCGCGCTGTTCGTCAACGTCACCCCACAGCGGGTGGACATCACCGACCGCAACGTCGTCGTCGCGAGCGTGCAGAGGGCACGGGTCGTCGCACCCGAATGTGAGCGCATCGAGATCACGTCGACCGACGCGGGAACCTTCGCGACGTTCGTCGGGCTCACCGACCCCACCACAGGCAAGGAACAGCGCACCGGGTTCGCCGACCCGAACCTGCGCCCGCAGATCGTCGGCATTTTCAGCGATCTGGTCGGGCCCGCACCGCCAGGACTGTCGGCGTCGGTGACCATCGACACCCGGTTCTCCACCAAGCCAACGGCTTTGAAGCTGGCCGCCATGCTCGGCGCCATCGCTGCGACCATCATCGCGCTGATCGCGCTGTGGCGCCTCGACCGGCTGGACGGCAGGCGAATGCACAGCCTGATCCCGCAGCGCTGGCGCACCTTCACCGCCGCCGACATCGTGGTGGTCGGCACGTTCCTGCTGTGGCACGTGGCGGGCGCCAACTCCTCCGACGACGGCTACATCCTCGGCATGGCCCGCGTCGCCGACCACGCGGGCTACATGTCCAACTACTTCAGGTGGTTCGGCAGCCCCGAGGACCCGTTCGGCTGGTACTACAACCTGCTGGCGCTGATGACCCACGTCAGCGACGCGAGCATCTGGATGCGCCTGCCCGACCTGATCTCCGCCCTTGTCTGCTGGCTGCTGCTGTCCCGAGAAGTGCTGCCGCGGTTGGGGCCCGCGGTCGCGTCGTCCAAGCCGGCGCTGTGGGCGGCGGGGCTGGTTCTGCTCGCGGCGTGGATGCCGTTCAACAACGGCCTGCGGCCCGAGGGCCAGATCGCCGTCGGCGCGCTGATCACCTATGTGCTCATCGAGCGGGCCATCATCTCCGGCCGGATGACACCTGCAGCGCTGGCGGTGATCGCCGCCGCGTTCACGCTCGGCATTCAGCCGACGGGCTTGATCGCGGTGGCCGCACTGCTCGCCGGTGGCCGCCCGCTGCTTCGGATCCTGGTTCGCAGGCATCGCATCGTCGGCACATGGGCACTGATCGCGCCGCTGCTCGCCGCGGGCACGGTCGTGCTCACGGTGACATTCGCCGACCAGACGCTGGCAACGGTGTTGGAGGCGACCAGGATCCGCACCGATATCGGACCGAGCCAGGCCTGGTACACCGAGAACCTGCGCTACTACTACCTTTTCCTGCCGACCGTCGACGGTTCACTGTCGAGACGGTTCGGCTTCTTCATCACCGCGCTGAGCCTGTTCGCGTCGATGTTCATCCTATTGCGCCGCAAGCGCATTCCCGGTGTCGCCCGCGGTCCGGCGTGGCGCCTGATGGGCATCATCTTCGGCACCATGTTCTTCCTGATGTTCACCCCGACGAAGTGGGTGCATCACTTCGGTCTGTTCGCCGCCGTCGGTGCGGCGATGGCGGCGTTGGCGACCGTGCTCGTCGGGCCCAAAGTGCTTCGCTGGTCGCGCAACCGGATGGCGGTCGTCTCGGCGGTGCTGTTCCTGCTTGCGCTGTGCTTCTCGTCGACCAACGGCTGGTGGTACGTCTCGAGCTTCGGTGTTCCGTTCAACAACGCGATGCCGAAGATCGGCGGAATCACCATCAGCACAATCTTCTTCGCGATGTTCGCCGTCGCCGTGGTCTATACGGTCTGGCTGCACTTCGCGCCGCGCGACCGCGGTGAAGGCCGCGTGGCTCGTGCGCTGACCGCGGCGCCGATTCCCGTCGCGGCGGGCTTCATGGTGGTGGTGTTCGTCGCCTCGATGCTCGTCGGTGTCGTGCGGCAGTACCCGACGTACTCGAACGCATGGGCCAACCTGCGGACGTTCAGCGGCGGCTGCGGGCTGGCCGACGACGTGCTCGTCGAACCCGACGCCAACGACGGTTTCATGGCGGCGCTGCCAGGAAACTACGGGCCGCTTGGCCCGCTCGGCGGCGACAAGCCGGTCGGATTCACCCCCGGCGGGGTGCCGGATCGCATTGTGGCCGAGGCGATTCGGGTCACGCTGCCGATGCCGGGCACGGACTACGACTGGGACGCGCCCGCGAAGCTCAAGACCGAAGGCGTCAACGGGTCGACGGTGCCGCTGCCCTACGGCCTCGACCCTGCGCGGGTTCCCGTGGCGGGCACGTACGCCGACGGCGCGCAGCAGCAGAGCAAGCTGGCGTCGGCCTGGTATCAGCTGCCGCGGCCCGACGACGCCCACCCGCTTGTGGTGATCACCGCAGCGGGCACCATCGCGGGCAACAGCGTGCTCAACGGGCACACCGACGGACAGACCGTCGAGCTGGAGTACGCGCGGCCCGGCCCCGACGGCGTGCCTGCCCCCGCGGGCCGGCTGGTGCCCGACGACATCGCCGTCGCTCCGTCGTGGCGCAATCTGCGGTTCGCCCGGTCCATGATTCCCGCCGACGCCACGGCGGTGCGGGTGGTGGCCGAGGACCGGTCGCTGACACCGGGCGACTGGATCGCCGTGACCCCGCCGCGGGTGCCGGAGCTCCGCTCGCTGCAGGAGTACGTCGGCTCGAGCCAGCCGGTGCTGATGGACTGGGCGGTGGGACTGGCGTTCCCGTGCCAGCAGCCGATGCTGCACGCCAACGGGGTTACCGAGGTGCCGAAGTTCCGGATCACACCGGACTACACGGCGAAGAAGCAGGACACCGACACCTGGCAGGACGGCCGCAACGGCGGGTTGCTCGGCATCTCCGATCTGCTGCTGCGGGCCCATGTGATGGCCACCTACCTGTCGCGGGACTGGGGTCGCGACTGGGGATCGCTGCGCAAGTTCGACACCATTGTGGAGGCCGAGCCCGCGCAGCTCGAACTCGGCACCGCGACGCGCAGCGGCCTGTGGAAGCCCAACAAGATTCGCGTCGGCGCCTGAGGCCTTAAGGTTTCCGGTGTGGTCGACCGAGTACGGCTGGGCACGGCGGAGGTCACTCGCGTCGTCGAATGGCGCGTCGATCAACTGCCGCTGACCCTGTTTCCACAGACGCCTCCCTCCGCCTGGCAGGAGCTCGCCGCAGACTACACGCCGACGTTCTGGGAGGGCGAGCACTGGCGAATCGTCTTGCAGACGTGGGTGATCGAGGTGGACGGGCTGACCGTGCTGGTGGACACCGGCGCGGGCAACGGTCGCGACCGGCCCGCGATGCCGCCGCTGGATCACCTCGACACCGACTTCCTGGATGCGCTGCTGCGCGCGGGCGTCGACCCCGACGCCGTCGACGTCGTCGTCAACACACACGTGCACTCCGATCACGTCGGGTGGAACACCAAGCGGGACGGCGACTCCTGGGTTCCGACGTTCCCGAACGCGCGTTACCTCATACCGGAGGCCGACTACCGCCATTTCCACCCGGACAACGCGGACGCGCTGCCTCCCGCGCGAAACGAGGACGAGCAGGCGCGCCAGGACGGCGGCCGAATCGTGTTCGCCGACAGCATCCTTCCCGTTGACGAGGCGGGCCAGATCGAGCTGTGGTCCGACGACAAAGAGATCAGCGAGTCACTCCGGTTGCGTCCGGCGCCGGGCCACACGCCCGGCTCGTCGGTGCTGTGGCTCGACGCGGGCAAGCCCGCCGTCTTCGTGGGCGACCTCACGCACAGCCCGATGCAACTACACCGGCCGTCGGATCCGTGCGCATTCGACGAGGACTTCGACGCCGCAGCGGTGGCGCGCAGGCGGGTGCTGACCGAGGCCTCCAGGCGGCGCGCGGCGGTGATTCCCGCCCATTATCCGGAGCACGGCGGGTTGACCGTGGTGGCCCGCGGCGACGCGTTCATGGCCGACGATTGGCTCGAAATAAGCGCCCTGTAGATTTCTTGACTTATTCCAGAAAAGGGACAAGACTTCCGAACGTGCCGACGGCGGAAGACTTCCAGCTGATGCTGCGGGAAGTCGCCCTACGCGTGACCCGGCCAAGGGTCGCGGTGCTGACCGCGGTCCACGCCCACCCGCACGCGGACACCGATTCGATCATCCGGGCCGTGCGCGCGGATCTCCCCGATGTGTCCCATCAGGCCGTCTACGACTCGCTGAGCACGTTGACGACGGCCGGTCTGGTGCGCCGGATTCAGCCGTCCGGCTCGGTGGCCCGATACGAGTCGCGGGTCGGCGACAACCACCACCACGTCGTCTGCCGGTCCTGTGGTGTCATCGCCGACGTGGACTGCGCGGTCGGCGAGGCGCCATGCCTGACCGCATCCGACGACGACGGCTCCTTGGCCGGCTTCGCGATCGACGAGGCCGAGGTCATCTACTGGGGCCTGTGTCCCGACTGCACTGCCGCACAAGTTTCTCGATCACATCCGTGATCACAGCCCCGTTAAACCCACTCCCGGAAGGAATGTTGTGTCCGATACCGAAAATCCGGCAATCAAGTCCCCCACCCCGAAGGCGCACGTGCTGACCAACCAGGACTGGTGGCCGGAACAGGTCGACGTGTCGAAGCTGCACCCGCAGGTGGCGCAGGCCAATCCGCTGGGTGAGGACTTCGACTACTCCGAGGAATTCAAGAAGCTCGATCCCGAGGCGCTGAAAGCCGATGTGCTGTCGGTGATCACCACCTCACAGGACTGGTGGCCCGCCGACTACGGTAGCTACGCAGGCCTGTTCATCCGCATGAGCTGGCATGCCGCGGGCACGTATCGCATCTTCGACGGCCGCGGCGGCGGCGGTCAGGGTATGCAGCGCTTCGCGCCGCTCAACAGCTGGCCCGACAACGCGAACCTGGACAAGGCGCGTCGTCTGCTTTGGCCGGTCAAGAAAAAGTACGGCAACAAGATCTCGTGGGCCGACCTGATTGTGTTCGCGGGCAACGTGTCACTCGAGTCGGCGGGCTTCGAGACGTTCGGCTTCGGCTTCGGACGTGCGGACGTCTGGGAGCCCGAGGAGATTTTGTTCGGCGAAGAGGTTGAATGGAAGGGCACCGACAAGCGCTACTCCGGTGAGCGCGATCTCGCCCAGCCGTACGGCGCCACCACGATGGGCCTCATCTACGTCAATCCTGAAGGCCCCGAAGGCAAGCCGGATCCGCTCGCCGCTGCGACCGACATCCGCGAGACGTTCGGCCGGATGGCGATGAATGACGAGGAGACCGCCGCGCTGATCGTCGGCGGCCACACCCTCGGCAAGACGCACGGCGCAGGCGACGGCGACCTGGTGGGTCCCGAGCCCGAAGGTGCGCCGATCGAGCAGCAGGGCCTCGGCTGGAAGTGCCCGTTCGGTTCCGGCAAGGCGGGCGACACCATCACCAGCGGGCTCGAGGTCGTCTGGACGAACACGCCGACCAAGTGGAGCAACGCCTACCTCGAAATCCTCTACGGCAACGAGTGGGAACTGACCAAGAGCCCCGCCGGTGCGTGGCAGTTCGAGGCCAAGGACGCCGAGGCGACGATCCCCGATCCGTTCGGCGGCCCGAACCGCAAGCCGACGATGCTCGTCACGGACGTCTCCATGCGGGTCGACCCGATCTACGGCGAGATCACCCGGCGCTGGCTGGACCATCCGGAGGAGCTCAACGAGGCGTTCGCCAAGGCCTGGTACAAGCTGCTGCACCGCGATCTGGGCCCGATCACCCGCTACCTCGGCCCGTGGATCGCGGAGCCGCAACTGTGGCAGGACCCGGTGCCCGCCGTCGAGGGCGAGCTGATCGACGAGGCCGACATCAAGGCTCTGAAGGCCAAGGTGCTCGACTCCGGGTTGTCCGTACCGCAGCTGGTCAAGACCGCGTGGTCGGCGGCAAGCAGCTACCGCAACACCGACAAGCGCGGCGGTGCTAACGGCGCGCGCGTTCGCCTCGAGCCGCAGAAGAACTGGGAGGCCAACGAGCCCTCCGAGCTGGCCAAGGTGCTGCCGGTGCTGGAGAAGATCCAGCAGGAGTTCGGCAAGAACGTGTCGCTGGCCGACCTGATCGTGCTGGCGGGTTCGGCGGCGGTCGAGAAGGCGGCCAAGGACGCCGGCTTCGAGATCGACGTGCAATTCGCACCGGGCCGTACCGACGCGTCGCAGGAGAACACCGACGTGGACTCGTTCGCGGTGCTCGAACCGCGGGCCGACGGGTTCCGCAATTACGTACGTCCCGGCGAGAAGGCTCCGCTGGAGCAGCTGCTGATCGAGAAGGCCTACCTGCTGGGCGTGACGGCTCCGGAGCTCACCGCCCTCGTCGGCGGTCTGCGGGTGCTCGGCGCCAACCACGGCGGCAGCAAGCACGGCGTGTTCACCGACAAGCCGGGCACGTTGAGCAACGACTTCTTCGTCAACCTGCTCGACATGGGCGTCGAGTGGAAAACCTCGGAGTCCGCGGAGAACGTCTACGAGGGCCATGACCGCTCGTCGGGTCAGCTCAAGTACACGGCTACCGCCAATGACCTTGTGTTCGGCTCGAATTCGGTGCTGCGGGCGCTGGCTGAGGTCTACGCACAAGACGACAGCAAGGAGAAGTTCGTCGAGGACTTCGTCGCCGCGTGGGTCAAGGTGATGAACAACGACCGGTTCGACCTGGAGCGCTAGCAGTACTCACTGACGACACCCCGCGAGTCCAGCCGGCTCGCGGGGTGTTGTGCATCCGGGCACTACCGCCGCACGTAGACGACGCGGGTGCCGAGAAGGATGTCCTGGACGGACCGTCTCCGACGATCCACGGCGACCGAAAGCAGTCCGACGGGAAACAACACACACGCAACGGCGCGGACGGTCGCCACGAGCAGAGGTACCCGTTCGGATCGGCGCCCGACGACACGCAGTCCCATGGTCACCGCCCCGACGGTGCATCCGGATACCGCCCATGCGCCCGCAAGGTAGACCGCGGACACGGTGAGGACCGCGGCTGTCGAGAAGAGCACATCGAGGGCGGGAAGCCGAAACCCGGTCGGATTGAAGAGAAGTCGGCTCAGTACCAGTCCGAGATAGAGCAGACCGATGACGGCCCCGACGACCACCAGATCGATGACCGCCGCGACGCCTCTGCTCACAATGCCCGCGGTCTCGGGGTCATCGGGCTCGGTCATGTCTGAGTCGGTTGGCGACCGAGAAGCCGGTCGACGAAGCCGGACACCATGTCGTCGGCGCGCTCGCCCTGACTTCGCACGTCGGACATCACGTTCTCGGTGACCGTCGACGTCGACTGCCGGATGATCGCCTCCAGGTCGACGCCGTCGATCACTTCGTCGGCAAGCCCGATCAGATCGATGCGCTCACGGATCAGGTTGTTCAGGTCGATCTCGTCGAGCACCAACTCCACCACCTGAGCCGCGACGACGGCGATGATCGCCTTGACGGGCTCTATGTTCTGGTCTATCAGCACTTCACCGCGACGGGCCAGGTCGGTGCGGCCACGGTGCAGCCGGGCCCCCACAATGGGGAGCCGTTCACAGGCGAGGTAGAGCTCACCGGCCACGGTCGCCGCGGTTGCCACCGCACCGGCGGCGACGGTCACCGCCGGGTGCTTCAGTAACTGCGTGCCGTCGGCCACATCCGGAATCGTAGTGGTTCAGATCGGCAGAAGGCCGTGCTTGCGCTGCACCCGACCATGATGCTGCTTGTCCTGCAGCAGCTGTAGCGACTTGCGCAACAGCAACCGGGTCTCGTGCGGCTGAATCACCGCGTCGATGAACCCGCGTTCGGCGGCGATCCACGGGGTGGCCATGTTGAGGTTGTAGCCCTCGATGAAGTCGGCACGGATCTTCTGCACTTCGGGCGCCGTTGGGTCGGGGAACCGCTTGACCAACAGCTGCGCGGCACCCTCGGCGCCGATCACCGCGATGCGCGCCGTCGGCCAGGCAAAGTTCAGGTCGGCGCTGAGTTGCTTGGAGCCCATCACCGCGTACGCGCCGCCGTAGGACTTGCGGATCGTGATCGTCACCTTCGGCACGTCGGCCTCGACGACCGCGTTCAGGAAGCGGCCACCGCGTTTGATGATGCCGCCCTTCTCCTGCTCGACGCCCGGCAGGAAGCCGGGGGTGTCGACGACGAAAACCAGTGGCAAGTTGTAGGAGTCGCAGAACCTGATGAACCGCGCGGCCTTGTCGGAGGCCTCGTTGTCGATCGCTCCCGACATGTGCATCGGCTGGTTGGCGAGCACACCGACCGGGCGGCCGTCGACACGGGCGAACGCCGTGATCATGGCCCTGCCCTGTTGCGCGGCGACATCGAAGACGTCGCCGTCGTCGAAGATTCGCAGCAGGATCTCGTGCATGTCGTAGGCCGTGTTGTCGGCGTCCGGAACGATCGAGTCGAGTTCCAGGTCGTGCGGGGTGATCTTCGGCTCGAGGCCCGGGTTGACGGTGGGCGCGTCGTCGAAGGTGTTGGGGGGCAGGAAGCTCAAATAATCGCGGGCGTACTGGAACGCCGCCGCCTCGTCCTCGACGACCTGGTGGATGTTGCCGTAGCTGGCCTGGGCATCGGCGCCGCCGAGTTCCTCCAGCGAGACGTCCTCACCGGTGACGTCCTTGATCACGTCGGGCCCGGTGACGAACATGTAGCCCTGGTCGCGCACCGCGATCACGAGGTCGGTCTGGATCGGCGAATACACCGCTCCGCCGGCGCATTTGCCGAGGATGATGGAGATCTCCGGCACGAAGCCGCGCAGCAGCTCGTGGCGGCGGCCGAGTTCGGCATACCAGGCCAGCGACGTCACCGCGTCCTGGATGCGTGCCCCACCGGAGTCGTTGATACCGATGATCGGGCAGCCGACCATCGCCACCCACTCCATCAGTCGGGCCACCTTGCGGCCGAACATCTCGCCGACCGTGCCCTGGAAGACCGTCTGGTCGTGGCTGAAGACTCCGACCGGGCGTCCGTTGATGGTGCCGTGGCCGGTCACCACCCCGTCGCCGAACAGCGCGTTGGGGTCACCGGGCGTCTTGCACAGCGCCCCGATCTCCAGGAAGCTGCCAGGGTCGAGCAGCGCGTGGATCCGCGATCTGGCGCTTGGAATGCCCTTCTTCTCCCGCTTGGCGACGGCCTTCTCGCCACCGGGTTCCTTTGCCAGTTCCAGCTTTTCGCGAAGTTCGGACAGCAGTTCCGCAGTGGTTTTGGTGGTCACTTCGCCAGCTTCTCCTGATCTTTCCGGCTGGCTTCGATGCGGTTGATCGCCTCGCTCATGTGCGCGCCGACCTTCGCGATGTACGGCTCGTCGATGGCCTGGATGTGCTCGCCCCCGATCGGCACGACCTCCAGATCGGACACATACTCGCCCCAGCCGCCGTCTGGCTTGCGGGTCGCGTAGCGCGGCTCGAAGAAGATCGCGTCGTCGTGGTAGCGGTCGGCCATGTAGAGGGTGACGTGTCCGTCGTAGGGCCGGATCTCCGCGGTGTCGATCACGCGATTGTCCAGATACGACGTGCGCTGATGCTCGATGACGCCGCCGGGGATCTGCACACCGCTGGCCTTCACGGCGTCGAGGACGAAACTCACCTGGCCCTCGTCGTCCAGATCCTCGAGCTGCTCGTACGGGATCGCTGGCACAGCCACGTTGAAGGTGCGCTCGGCGAACCGCGCATAGCGATCCCAGCGGGCGCGGACCTCTTCCTTGGTCTGCGGCACCTCTTCACCGGCGCGCACCGCGTCGATCAGCCCGACGAAGCGCACGTCGGCGCCCGCCTGCTTGAGCCCGATCGCGCAGGCATAAGCCAGCACACCGCCGAGGGACCAGCCCGCAAGAATGAACGGGCCGTCATGCATCTCGAGCAGCTTCGGCACGTACTCCGCGGCGCGCTCCTCGACGGAGCCCTCTACCCGCTCGATGCCGTACACCGGGGTGTCGGCAGGCAGCCGCTTCAACAACGGCTCGTAGACCACCGTCGAACCGCCCGCCGGGTGGAACACGAAGACGGGCAGGGCATTCGAGCCCTCCTTCGGCGCGCGCAGCGTCCGCACGAATCCTTCGAGCTCGCCCGCTTCGAGGTGCTCGCGCACGATGGACGCCAGCGCCTCGATCGTCGGCGAGTTCTTCACGTCCTCGACGGTGATGGTCCCCTCGGCACGTTCGGTGAGCCGCGCCGCCATCTTCTCGGCGGTCTCGTCGTCGAGCTCGGGCAGCGCGTTGAAGATGCCGCCGGGAGACTTGCCGGTGACGATGGCCCACGTCGCGAACGTGACCCGCTCAGCGGCTTCGCGCGGCGGCACGTCGGAGCCGAGCGCCTCGGTGACGGCCTCCTGGGTGAGCACTTGAGCCGCCAGCGACGCGGCACTGGGCTGATCAGGGCCCGCCGGGTTCGTCGGCGGCGGCGGGATCGGCACCTCGGTATCCGGTGCGGGCGTTGGTGTCTCGGCAACCGGCGCGGCACCGGCTTCGGCCAGCTTCTCTTCGAGCTCGGCCACCGTGGTCGCTCCGCCCATCAGCTCGGCCTGAGCTGCCGCGATCTCCTCCGGCGTCTGTGTCTTCTGGTGCTCGGCGAGCTCTTCGACCTCGTCGCGGTGCTCGATCGCGTACTCGATGAGCTTCTCGACGGCATACAGGTTCGCGTCGCGAACCGCGGTCAGCTGGATCGGCGGCAGGTCGAAGTCGTACTCGACCCGGTTCTTGATCCGCACCGCCATCAGCGAGTCGAGACCCAGCTCGATCAGCGGCACCTCCCACGGGAGATCCTCGGGCTCATAGCCCATCGCGCCGCCGACGATCGCGCCCAGGCGCGCAGCGATGGTCTCACCCGAGTCCGGTGTCCACTTCTCGAAGCCCGCACCTAGATTCGCGCCCTGGGTGAGGTGGTCGGAAAGGATCGCCGCATCGTCGGTTTCCTCGACGACCGGCGTGCTCGAAACCTGCTCGGCCACAGCGACGCCGGTTGCGATAGCACTGGGGAGCGCGGCGGTTTGGCCGTCGCGGCTGACGACGGCGTCGTAGAGAAGGGTGAACGACTCGTCGATACGCGCGTGCACCTGCACACTCGCGCCACCGGGGTGGCGGGTGAGCGTTGTCACCAGCCGCGCACCGTCACCGGCAACCGCGCGCTGCTCGGACGCCGTCAGCTTGGCATCGGGAAGCACCTGGGCCGCAGCGGCTTTCACCAGCGCGCCGAGGTCGGTGGGAACCCTTGGCGCGTACTCCCACACGTGGCGGCCGTCGGGCGTCGCGACGTGGTTACCCGGCATCAATGTCGAGCTGTCACCGGTGAAGTGAGCCTCCAGCCAGTGCGGCTTACGCCGGAACCGGGTCGGCGGGATGTTCGCGTACTCGCCGCGCGGGAAGAGCGTGCGGATGTCGAGGTCGTGGCCGTGCACAAACAGCTGCGCCATCGCGGCCGTCATCGCGTCGACCTCGTCCTGCTTGCGCGCAAGCGTCGCGATCAGCTGCGCATCGTGCAAGCCCGCCGCCGCCGTGGTCAGCCCGACCTGCATGAGCGCGACGGGATTCGGCGCCAGCTCGAGGAAGGTGGTGTGGCCGTTGTCGACGGCGTTGCGGATGCCGTGCGTGAAGTACACGCTGTGCCGCAGACCCTTCTTCCAGTAGTCCACGTCGTGGATCGGCTCTCCGCCGGGCCGGATGAAGCTGCCCTCATGCACGGTGGAGAAGTACCCGATGGAGAGCGGGTGCGGCTCGATGCCCTGCAACTCGGCGGCCAGCTCACCGAGCAGCGGGTCCATCTGCTGGGTGTGGCTGGCGCCCTTGGTCTGGAACTTGCGGGCGAACTTGCCCTCTTTCTCCGCCCGCTCGATGATCGCGTCGACCTGTTCCGGCGGTCCGCCGATCACCGTCTGCGTCGGCGCGGCGTACACGCACACCTCGAGATCGGGGTAGTCGGAGAACACCGTCTTGATCTCTTCTGCGGAGTACTCGACGAGCGCCATCAGCCTGATGTACTCGCCGAACAGCATCGCCTCGCCCTCACCCATCAGGTGGCTGCGCGAGCAGATGGTGCGGGTGGCGTCGGCCAGCGAAAGGCCACCCGCGAAGTAGGCCGCAGCGGCCTCGCCGAGCGACTGGCCAACCACCGCACCGGGTTTCGCGCCGTGCGACTTGAGCAGCTCACCGAGCGCGATCTGGATCGCGAAGATGGTGACCTGGGTGGTCTCGATGCCGTAGTCCTGCGAGTCGTCGAGGATCAGCTCGACGACCGAGTAGCCCAGCTCGTCCTGCACCAGCGCATCGACATGATTGATCCAGTCCGCGAATACCTCGTCGCGCAGGTACAGGCTCTTGGCCATCTTGCGGTGCTGCGCACCGAAACCGGCCAGCACCCACACCGGCCCGTTGGTGACGGGCCCGTCGGCGCTGTAGACGTTCGGGCTCTGCTTGCCGTCGGCGAGCGCGCGCAGCGCCTTGATCGCCTCATCGTGGTCATGCGCCATCACCACGGCGCGCGACCGGCCGTGATTGCGCCTCGACAACGAGCGGCCAATGGACTCCAGCGAGGAGGCGCGGCCCTCGGGGCTGTCCATCCAGTCGGCCAGCTCGGCCGCCGTCGACCTCTTACGGGACGTCAGGAACGCCGAGACAGCCAGCGGCACAACAGGTGTGTGCGGCTCTTCGGCCTCCAGCTCCTCGCGCGCGACCTCGAGCAGGCGCTTGGCCTCGTCGGTGAGGCCGGGCAGTTCCGGCTCGCGCTCGTCGATGTCGTAGGCATGCTGGCCGAAGAACTCGGACCCTTCGTTCTCGTCACTGTCGTGGTGGGGGTACCTCCCGCTTGCGGGGGAGAACTCGCCGTACTCGTCCATCCGAACCCCGCCGACGAACACGGCGTCGGCATCGGGAGCGGCGTGCTTCCCCTCGGAGACGTCTTCGGATTCCGGTTCTGGCTCAACCAGATCCGACGGCAGCACCTCACGCAGCACCAGGTGTGCATTGGCGCCGCCGAAGCCGAAGCCCGATACGCCGGTGATCGCGTGGCCGCTGTAGCGCGGCCAGTCGGTGACGGTGTCGGCGACCTTCAGCCGAACGCCCTCGAAGTCGATGTACGGATTGGGCCCGGTGTAGTTGATCGACGGCGGCAGCTTGTCGTTCTTCAGTGCCAGCGTCATCTTGGCCAGGCTGGCGGCACCCGCGGCCGACTCCAGGTGGCCCACATTGGATTTCACCGCACCGAGCAGCGCGGGCTTATCCACAGGACGACCCCTGCCGACCACGCGGCCGAGGGCGTCGGCCTCGATCGGGTCACCGAGAATGGTGCCGGTACCGTGCGCCTCGATGTAGTCGACGGTGCGGGGATCGATGCCCGCGTTCTTGTACGCCTTGCGCAGCACCTCGGCCTGCGCGTCGGGGTTCGGCGCAAGCAGACCGTTGGACCGGCCGTCGTGGTTGATCGCGCTGCCCGCGATGACCGCGAGGATCTCGTCACCGTCGCGGCGGGCGTCGGCGACGCGCTTGAGCACCAGCATGCCGCCGCCCTCTGACCGCGCGTAGCCGTCCGCATCCTGGGAGAACGACTTGATCAGGCCGTCGGGCGCGAGCACGCCGCCGACTTCGTCGAAGCCGACCGTGACGAGTGGGGTGATCAACGCGTTGACGCCGCCGACGATCGCCACGTCGGACTCCCCCGACCGCAGCGACTGCACGCCCTGGTGCGCGGCGACCAGAGAACTCGAGCACGCCGTGTCCACCGCCACCGACGGTCCGCGGAAGTCGAAGAAGTACGACACCCGGTTGGCGATGATCGAGCTGGCCGTACCGGTGATCGCATACGGGTGCGCGACCGACGGGTCGGACATCGCCAGCATGCTGTAGTCGTTGGTGGAGCTGCCGACGTACACGGCGACGCTCTGGCCGCGCAACGAGGATGCCGGAATGCGCGCATTCTCCAGCGCTTCCCAGGTCAGCTCCAGCGCCATCCGCTGCTGCGGATCGACGTTGTCGGCCTCCATCTTCGACAGAGCGAAGAACTCGGCGTCGAACCCCTTGATGTCGGAGAGATAACCGCCGCGGGTGCGGGCCTTGGCGACGCGTTCGGCGATCCGCGGCTCGTCGAGGAACTCCTCCCAACGGCCTTCGGGAAGATCGGTGATGCCGCTGCGCCCCTCGAGTAGCGCCTGCCACGTCTCGTCCGGCGTGTTCATGTCGCCGGGGAACCGGGTGGCCAGCCCGACGATCGCGATGTCGTCCACCTCGCGGTCGCGCGACCAGTCGACGTCGTCGACGTCGTCGTCGACCTCCGGCTCACCCTCGACGATCACGGTGGCCAGCGACTCGATGGTCGGATGCCGGAACGCGACGGTCGCCGTCAGCGTCACGCCGGTGAGGTCTTCGATGTCGCTCGCCATCGCCACCGCGTCCCGCGAGGACAGACCGAGCTCGACCATCGCGGTGGAGTCGTCGATCGCGTCGGCGGACTGGCCGGTGGCATTGGCGATCCAATTGCGGAGCCACTCGCGCATCTCGGCGACGGTCATGTCGGTGCGGGCGGGCGCGGAGGGGCGCTCTGGTGCCAGCTTGAAGCCCTCGGCTTCGGTCGATGTCACCGCCGCTGCGGCTGTGGGAGAAGTGTTCTGCGAATCCGGTTCTATGTCAGTCATTTTCAGTGTCAGCCTGCAATTCAGTCAGTTTCGTCGGGGAAGGCGTTGGCCACCTTCCCGCTGCGCAGGCTGCCATCCAGGTAGGCGGCGCGGCAGGCGCGGCGGCCGATCTTGCCACTGGAGGTACGTGGGATCGCGCCCGCGGGCGTCAGCAGCACGTCGCGCACGGTGACTCCGTGACGCACCGCGATCGCGGCGCGAATGGCGTCGGTGATCGGCGTCAACTCCATCTTGTGCGCGCCTGGGGCGCGCTCGCCGACGATGACCAACTGCTCGGACGTGTCGTCGGGGTCGCGCTTCAGGCCTGCGTGCGCGTTTTCGAACACCTCGTCGGGAAGCTGGTTGGCCGGCACTGAGAACGCCGCGACGAATCCGGTGCGCAGCGCCTTCGTCGACTCCTGCGCCGAGTACTCGAGGTCCTGCGGGTAGTGATTGCGGCCGTCGATGATCACGAGATCCTTGACGCGGCCGGTGATGTAGAGCTCCCCGTCGTGGTAGGCGCCGTAGTCGCCGGTGCGTACCCACAGCGCGTCGTCGGTCGCGCCCTCGGCGTGCGAAGGGTTGGCGCGCGACTTCAGGATGTTCTGGAAGGTCGCGACGGTCTCTTCCGTCTTCCCCCAGTAGCCGGTGCCCATGTTCTGGCCGCTGATCCAGACCTCGCCGATCTGGCCGTCGGGCAGTTCGGTGGCGGTCTCGGCGTCGACGATCGTCGCCCATTCCGAGATGCCGACCTTGCCAGCGCCTGCCTGCGCGACGGCGCTGGGCGAATCCTCTGGCACCTCGACGAACGTGCCGGTGTTGAGCGCCTCGCGGTCGACGTGCACGATCTTCGGGAAGTCGCCCATCGGCGTCGTCGAAACGAACAGCGTCGCCTCGGCAAGGCCGTAGGACGGCTTGATCGCCTGCGGCTGGAACCCGTACGGGCTGAAGGCCTCGTTGAACCTGCGCACGGTCGCGGCCGAGATCGGCTCGCTGCCGTTGAGGATGCACTTCACGACGCTGAGGTCCAGCGGCGGCTCGCCTTCCTTGGGCAGTCCCCGCGCCGCGGCGTGGTCGAAGGCGAAGTTCGGTGCCACGGAGATGACGCCACCGGTGTCGTCGGGCTTACGCGCCATCGCGCGGATCCAGCGGCCGGGCCGACGGACGAACGCGGCCGGGGTCATGAACGTGACGTAATGGCCGATCATCGGCGAGATCATGCAGGTGATCAGGCCCATGTCGTGGAAGAAGGGCAGCCAGGACACACCGCGGTCACCCTCCTCACCGTCGAGTGCCTCGATCACCTGCACCACGTTGGTGGCCAGGTTCAGGTGCGTGATCTGCACGCCCGTCGGGATACGCGTCGAACCCGAGGTGTACTGCAGATAGGCGATGGTGTCGTGCTTCACCTCGACCGGTTCCCAGGTGGCGCCCACGTCGTCGGGAACCGCGTCCACGGCGATCACGCGTGGCCGTTCCTTGGCGGGCCTGCTGCGGAAGAACTTGCGCACACCCTCGGCCGCCTCGGTGGTGGTGAGGATGGCCGACGGGTGGCAGTCGTCGACGACCGCGTGCAGCCGGCCGACGTGACCGGGCTCGCTCGGATCGAACAGCGGGACCGCGATGCGGCCGGAGTACAGGGTGCCGAAGAAGGCGACGAGGTACTCGAGATTCTGCGGGCACAGGATGGCGACCCGGTCACCGGGCTCGGTCACCTGCTGCAGGCGGGCACCGACGGCGCGGTTGCGCACGCCGAAGTCGGCCCAGTTCAGGTCCCTCTCGACGCCGTCGCGCTCGGTGGAGAAGTCCAGAAATCGGTAGGCGACCTTGTCTCCACGCACCTTGGTCCATCGTTCGACGTGACGAACCAGGCTTCCGTTGTCGGGAAACCGGATCTGTCCGTCCTTGACGAACGGGTTATGGAACCCCATCGCACTCTCCTGTCAAAAACCACACTCGTCGCGACGCAAGTACTCGCGTGAACCGTCGGGGCGTCGCGGGCGTCTTGAGGGACTCCGTTGTCCGCGCGGACACCGAGCCCCGCAAGATGTTACCGAGGCGTCGGCCTGCGCTGCCGAGCCACAAGTCGGACACTCGCGAGCACGCGTCGCTATGCCCTGTGACCTGGACTTTCTGCCCAGCCATCTGTCATCAGTCTTAGTTATTTCTTAATGTTAGGCGACGTCCTGTCGCAGGCCAAATCTGTCTCGGTCACGTGTCAGCCATGTTTTGGATGCGGAGCGTTATCGACGACCTTCTGTGCCCAGTCCAGTGTCCACGCAGTCGCAGGCAGGCCGCCCAGATTCCAGAACTCCGTCGTCGCGTACATGGCGTGCACGGGTTGGCCCGCGCCGCCGCCGAGGATCTCCATCGTCCTCGGCAGGTTGGTGATCGAGAACGCCTCGTCCGGTGCCGAGCAGATCAGGTCGCCGGTCGCGCAGATCTCGTTGGTGCGATCGTTCAGCAAGCCGAAGCCGCCAGGGCGCGGGCCGCTCATCGTCAGGCCCATCTCGCCGAGCATCGGCACCTCGTAGAGGGTGATCTCGGCGCCCTGGCCGGGTGGATTCGGCCCGATGTCCTGGCCGACGCCCGGCTGCCTGCGGCCGTCCGCGATCAACGTCACGCCGAGCACCAGGTCCGCGTCCACCGGACCACGACCGTTTCCGATGTCGCTGGCGATGTCGCCCGCGATCACCGCCCCCTGGGAGAAGCCGACGAGCACGTAGCTGGTCAGCGGGCAGCGGTTGTTCATGTCGGTGATCGCCTTCACCGCGTTGCGGGCGCCCTCGGCGCGGCTGTCGTTGTAGGACATCTGCTGATCGGCCGACAGCGGGTTATGGAACTGCGCCGTATACGGAACGGTGTAGATCTCCATGCGGTCGGTGCCGAACTGTCCGCGGATCGGGTTGGTCACGTTCAGCAGCAACGCGATCGGGAACTGCGTCGGGTTGAACGGATCGAGTTGGGGCGACGACTCCCAGGTGCCGGGGATCGACATCAGCTGCACGTCGGGGCAGCTGGCGTCCTGGAACTCGGGGCGCGGCTTCCCGGTCGGCGGCACCGCGCTCGGCGGGACGGCCGTCGGCGGGACCGCGGTCTCCGACTTCTCGGGCTGGCGGATCATGATCCACACCACCACCACGATCAGTGCCACGACGAGCGCCATCGCCCCCGCCGCGATGAGCGCGAGGATCCGGTGGCGTTTACGCCGACTGTTGGTAGCCATCTTCTCCTAGCAGAGTCGTTCGGTAGCGATCCGAATGTAGTCGGCGGTAACGGCGTCCACCTCGGATGGCGGCGGCGCCACGGCGTTCAGCTGGGTGTTGCGCACATCGCCGCGCACCAGCGGGATGACATAGTCGCGCACGGCCGCCTCGGATTGCTTGGCCGCGCGTGCCTGGCACACATACGACCCGATGCTCAGCGCGAGCAGATCGGTCGACGGGCGTACACCTGTGGCCTTCAAAGCATCGAGGTACGCCCTCTGCTGCGCGGTCACCGTCAGCGTGTCCGGCTGGCCCCCGGCGGGAGACTGCGGCGCGTTGCCGTTCGCCTCCACGCGGGACTGCATCGTGGACGGCGGCGGCACCGACATCGTCGGCAGCATGCCGTCACCGGAGGTGCAGCCCGAGACGGGGGCGACCAGGGACGCCGCTACGGCGACGCCGGTTGACCACCTCGGCCAACGCCGAACCGTGTGCTGCACTACTCCAAGGTACCGGCGCTACCGAGTCACTTGATCGTGGTGACGAGTTCGCCGGACATCGCGGCCAGCTGCGGGCCCCATGTCCCCCAGTCGTGCTCGCCGCTCGGCGGGAAGTCGAAGTGCGCGTTGTGCCCGCCGACGGATCGGTAGTGCTGATAGAACGCCCGATTGCTGCCCTGGGCCTGGTCGCAGTAGCCGATCATGGCCGCGGGATCACTGCATCCCAGCGTCGTCGGGCTGAACACCCACATCCGGGTGTTGTTGTCGGCCAGCAGCTGGACGTGCACGTCGGGGTCGTGCCACTTCCACCGGCCCAGCTGTGGCAAGCCCCACATGTTGCGGATGTCGACGCCGCCGTACTGGGCGAGCCCAGCGGTGATGGCACCGTTCATGTACGTGTTCGACGGCGTCAGGAAGCCCGAAAGCGAGCCGGCGTAGCGGTACCGGTCGGGATGGAACGCCGCCATCGTCACCGCAGCCGTGCCGCCCTGGGCGGCGCCGACGATGCCGTGCCCGTTCGGCGCGAGACCCTTGTTGGCGGCCAGCCAGGCGGGCAGCTCGTCGGCGAGGAACGTCTCCCACTGCTTGCTGCCGTCCTGCTCCCAGTTGGTGTACATGCTCCACGCACCACCGGCGGGGGCGGCCACCGAGATGCCCTTGCCCGCGAGGGTGTTGAACGCGCCCGCGCCCACCCAGTTGCTCACATCAGGGCCCGCGTTGAACGCGTCGAGCAGCACGACGGCGTGCGGCCCACCGCCCTGGAAAGCGACGGGGATGTCGCGACCCATGGCCGCCGACGGCACCATCAGCATCTCGACGCCGTCGGCCCTGGCGATCGGCGCTACGGCCGACCACAGACCCGCAGCCAGGAACACCGACAAGACCGCTCGAATCATCGCACGCATGTACCCACCCTCACGTTTGGCTGTGCCCGCCGCAATGCAGTGAACCACATCACCACGTGGTCCGGAAACGGCTGACGGCGGCAACCCCGAAGGATTGCCGCCGCCAGAGGCAAATATCTGTTACCGGAGCCGGTTAGCCGCCCGTGGAAGCCGACGCCGTGTCGGTGGTCGCCGCCGTCGCCGCTGCCTGCTCAGGTGTCGGATTGGACGGCTGCGGGGTGGCACCCAGCACGCGCTGGATGTCTGGCTTCATCTGCTGCAGCTGCGCGCCCCAGTACTCCCAGCTGTGAGTACCGGCGGACGGGAAGTTGAACACACCGTTCTTACCGCCCGCGGCGATGTACTGCTCCTGGAACGTCTTGTTCGTCCGCAGGGTGAAGCCCTCGAGGAACTTCGCGTTGAAGTTGTCGCCCGCGATCTCACCGTTGACGTCGCCGGGCTTGCCGTTACCGCAGTACACCCAGATGCGGGTGCCGTTGGCGACCAGCGTGCCGATGTTCACCATCGGGTCGTTGCGCTTCCACGCAGGGTCACTCGAGGGACCCCACATGTCCTTGGACTTGTAGCCGCCCGCGTCACCCATTGACGTGTTGACCAACATCGGCCACCAGCCCTCGGAGAGGTTCAGGAAGCCCGACAGCGAAGCCGCGTACTGGAACTGCTGGGGGTAGTAGATCGACAGCGTCATCGCGGCCGAGCCGGCCATCGACAGGCCGACCGCCGCGTTCCGGTTCGGGTTCACACCCTTGTTGGCCGCCAGGTAAGCAGGCAGCTCCTGGGTGATGAACGTCTCCCACTTGTAGGTGGAGCAACCCGCCTTGCCGCAGGCAGGCGAATACCAGTCGCTGTAGAAGCTGGACTGGCCGCCGACCGGCATGATCGTGGCGAGGCCGGAGTCGACGTACCACTCGAACGCCGGGGTGTTGATGTCCCAGCCGTTGAAGTCGTCCTGCGCGCGGAGACCGTCGAGCAGATAGACACCCGGTGCATTCGGGCCACCGTTCTGGAACTGAATCTTGATGTCACGTCCCATGCCCGCGGACGGAACCATCAGGTACTCGACCGGCAGACCTGGCTTCGAGAACGCCCCCGCAGTCGCCGAGCCTCCGACGGCGCTGACCAGGCCGGGCAGCACGGCGGCTGCAAGAGCCGCGACCGTGAGCCGGCGCGCCCAGGCGCCGCGCTTCTTCCCAACGAACTTCATGCTTCATCTATCCCATCTGTCGTATGCCGCACCCGAAATCCGAGACCCACTCGTGACGGATGCCCGTGTAGTCAACCACACCTTGGTGTGATATCTCTCTTCAGCTTCTGTCGTCCCTGGTCGCCGCCCTCAGCCGTTGAGGGTTGTGATCAGGTCTGGTTTTAGTGCCTGCAACTGCGCGGCCCAGTACGGCCATGCGTGGTTGCCCGCCGCAGGGAACTGGAACGTCGCGTTGCTCCCACCTGCCTTTATGTAGGCGGCCTGGAAGTCCTTGTTGCTCTTGACGGCGATCCCCTCGAGGCCGTCGGCGTTGAGCGCCTGGCTGGGGTCTGCGCCTCCGTCGAGGTCCGTGGCGCCGCCCGCCGGCGAGCCGGCAGTCAGGCCCGGCGCGCAGTAGATCCACAGCCGTGTGCCGTTGGCCACGATGCGGGATACCTGCTTGACCGGGTCGTTGCGCTTCCACGCGGGATCCCACGGCGGGCCCCACATGTTGTCGACGTTGTAGCCTCCCGCGTCCAGCATCGCGACGCGAATCGCCTGCTGCATGAACACGGCGGACGGGTTCAGGAAGCCCGACAGAGAAGCCGCGTAGGTGAACTGAGCGGGGTGATAGGCCGAAAGGATCAGCGCGGCGCCGCCCGACATCGACAACCCGACCACGCCGTTGCCCGTCGGGGAGATCTGCTTGTTGGCCGACAGCCACGCGGGCAGTTCCTGGGTCAGGAACGTCTCCCACCTATATGTATAGGTCTGGTTGTTGAAGCTCGACGGTGAATACCAGTCGGTGTAGAAGCTGGACTGGCCGCCGACCGGCATCACCACGGAGACGCCTGAGTTGTTGAACCACTCGAACGCCGCGGTGTTGATGTCCCAGCCGCTGTAGTCGTCCTGCGCACGCAAGCCGTCGAGCAGGTACACCGATTTCGAGCTTGCGCCAGATGTCGGCGCCGCTGCCCCTCCGGCGGCCTGAAACTCCACCCGGATGCTTCGGCCCATCGCCGACGAGTAGACGTCGAGGTACTCGACCGGCAGGCCTTCGCGGGAGAAGGCCTGTGCTGTCGGGGTGCCGACGGCGGTGGTCAGGCCGGACAGCGTCAGCATCGCGGCAAGCGCGACGAACATGCGGCGCATCTGTTGGTCTAACCGTCCGTTCATGGTGTCATCGCCGCAAGAGCGGCGGTAGTCGATTGCTTATCGCCCCGTCGGGGCGACGCGTTACCAAAGCAGAAGTGGCAGCTCGCCTACAAATCGCTGAGGTCAGGGGCCGGTTGCGGGCAATCCGGTGTAGGCGGGGACCGACGGCGGCGGTATCGGGAGTCCGCATCGGATGAGGTCATACGTCGGCACCCGGTCCATTCGGTACCTGGTGAACTCGTAGGCGTGCGTCAGGTTTGACAGGAACCGGCGTGGGCCCAGCGGGGCACGGATCGACGTGAGCATGCTCTCGGTGGCCGGGCATTCCAGCGCCGCCTCGGCCTGCGCGATCCAGTCCTGGTCCAGATACGGCGGAATGTAGGGCGGGGTCTTCAGGAACGGGCCCTCGGCGACGGCCCAGTCGGGGAAGAGGTTCTTGTCGTGTCCGATGCGGCCGTCTTCCAGACGTGCGGTGTGCGCAGCGATCGGATTGGCGAGGCCGATCTGGTCGATCACCCTGACGTCGAGGCCGACGTTCATGCCGAGCATGCCGAGGTTGGTGAAAAACACTGTGTGCGGCCCGATGTAGGCCTTCCGCTCCTCGGGCGGCATGTCCGGCGGAGGCGGTATCGCAGGCACGACGTCCCACTGGTCGTAGTTGCCCGACGGCAGCAGCAGCGCACCGTCCGGCGTGTTGTTGAGTGCGACGAGCACCGCGCGCATTCGCGGGTAGTCCAGATAGTCCGCGGCAGTCAGCGGGTGCGCGTGGCCGGTGGCCTGCGAATAGAACCGTCGTTCGTCGACGATGCCCGTGTACGTCACGCGGGTGGCATCCGAACCCATCCCCGGCGCGTTGGCCGCCCACAGCGACCAGCCGACCACCGCGAGCCACAGCACTGAGGTGATGCCCGCGAGCTGGTATCCGATTCCGCGGCTGAACTTTTCGCCGTCCGGTAGCAGCACGGGTATCACCGCGACCGGGGCGAGCAGGCAGAACATCGGGGTCAGCAGGACCCTGCCGTGCATGAAGTCGCCACCCTGCCGGATCCAGTAGAGGGCCTGCAGCAGGCCGCTGACGAGGATGAACATCACCACCGCAGGCGGACTCTGCACCATGCGCGCGAGCCTGCTGTAGCCGTACGGCGTAGCCCGCCTGATCCACCACGGACGGCTGCGGGTGATCATCAAGATGAGTGCCAACACCCCGAGCAGCAGTGCGGGCAGCCATAAGAGGTAGGGCTCGTCGAAGTTGGTGAGGTACACCCAGCCCTGGGCCCACTTGTCGCCCGAGGCGTCCTTCGCCAAAGCCGTTTGGGGAAAGAGCAATCCGTAGTAGCCCATCCGGAAGATCTGGTAGGCGACCGGCAACAGCCCGCCCGCGACCACGATCAGCACCCGGCGTCGCCACCCGCGCGCTGCGACCAGCATCATGACGAGGGCCAGCCCACCGACGAGGGCGAGCTCGGGGCGGACCAGCACGGACAGACCGGCCACGAAGCCGAGCGTCGCGTCGAAGGTCCGGCTGACCGCGTTGCGCTGCGACGCGTCCTGGTGGCTGCGCAACGCCTGCGACCAGCACACCATCATCCACCACAACAAGCCCAGATAGGCCAGGACCAAACCGTTTTCGAGTCCCGAGGTGGCGAAGTCCCTTGCCGGCGGAACCGCGATGTAGACCAGAACGCCTGCCGGAAGCAGCAGCGCCCTGCGCCCCTGCAGGCTCGGCGCGTACAGCCGTCCCGCGCCGAGCATCAGGAAGACGACGCCCGCGACGCTGAGCACCAGCGCCAGCACGAGCGCGACGTACTCGAGTCGCACGGAGCCACCGATCAGGCCGCCGAGGTAGTTCAGGTAGGTCCACAGCGTCGAGGTGTTCGATTCGACGCGCTCGCCCTTGTTGAACACGGGGCCGTTGCCCGCCAACAGGTTTCGCACGGTGCGCAGCACGATGAGACCGTCGTCGGCGATCCAGCGGCGCTGCCACGCCCCCCAGCCGAACAGCGCCGCGGCGACAACCACGCTCAGCGAAAGGCTCAGTCGCGCGGTGATGTCGTAGGGGAACGCCGGTCCGCGCGCCAGTCGGCCGGCGTCAGCCGAGGAGGACAGCGGCACCGATGGTTCCGATCCACGCGACGGCCAGAAGCTGAAGCACCCGGTCCTTCAACGCGATCTCCTCCGGTTCGCCGGCCAGCCCGCCGTCGACGTCGACGGCGTAGCGCAGGATCGCGATCGTGAACGGGATCATCGTGATCGCGTACCAGGATGCGTTGCCGCCGTCCCGCTCGAAGGCCCACAACCCGTAGCAGACCACCATCGCGGTGGCCGATAGGGTCCAGACGAACCGGAGATAGGTCGACGTGTAGCTCTCCAGCGACTTGCGGATCTTCGCCCCGGTCCTCTCCGCGAGCTGCTTTTCGGCATAGCGCTTGCCCGCCACCATGAACAGCGAACCGAATGTCATCACCAGCAGGAACCATTGCGACAGTGGGATATTCGCCGCCACTCCACCGGCGATCGCCCTGATCAGATACGCCGACGAGACGATGCAGATGTCGAGCACGGCTTGGTGTTTGAGACCGAAGCAGTAGGCCAGCTGCATGGCTATGTAGACGCCGATCACCACGGCGAGGTTCGGCGTCGCGAGGAAGGACACCGCCAGCGCCGCGGCCGCGAGCACGACCGACGTGCAATAGGCCAGCCATTCGGGCACCACACCCGCTGCGATGGGCCGGAACCGCTTGGTCGGATGTGCGCGGTCCGCTTCCACGTCGCGGGCGTCGTTGACGAGGTAGATCGACGACGCGGCGAGGGAGAACGCCACGAACGCGATGGAGACCTTGACCGCGACTTCACGCCAGTCGTATTGCACGTCGCTGCCGAGTGCGGCGACGGGTCCGATCAGCACCAGCAGGTTCTTCACCCACTGGCGTGGCCGTGCCGCCTTGATCAGGCCGGTGACGACATTGCGGGGCGGGCCCTTCACCGGTTCCGGTTCTTCGCTCATCTTTTCCGCGCTCTCTGCACTGCTGTCACTTGAGATGCTCATGAGTCTCCTTCGACCCGGTCCGCCGCAACTCTGGTCGGCCCCGCCGACGCGACGAAGCCGACAGCCTTCGCTACGGCCGCACCGACCGCAACGCCGGCGATCACATCACTGGGATAGTGCACGCCAAGCACCAACCGGGACAGCGCCATCGGCGGTACGAGCAGCGCGGGCAGCGGCAGTCCCGTCACCCGTGCCATCAGAATCGATGCCGCGGTGGTCGAGGTGGCATGTGCGGACGGGAAGCTGAGCCGGCTCGGCGTGCCGACGTTCACGACGATGCTCGGGTGATGCGGGCGTTCCCGTCGCACCAGTCGCTTGATGATGACGGCGGCGGCGTGCGCGGCGAACGCCCCGAACCCGGCGGCCAGCCACGCCTGTCGCTTCGCAGGCTGCAGCAGGGCGCCGAGGCCCGCGATGGCCAGCCATCCGATGCTGTGCTCGCCGAAGTGCGAGAGGGCGCGCGCACCCGCGAGTACGCCGGGCCGGTCTGCCAACGCCGACTGCACGGCCACCAACGCGGCTTCCTCGCCGCGTAGGGCCCTCGCGTCAAGCGCTGGGCCCACGCCCGAAGGGCAGGGGAGGGAGGTCTCATCCATGCGCGGGCGTTTCCAGCAGCACGGTCTCCCATTTCTCCTTGCTGGAGAGGACGGGCAGGGCCTCTCGGTAGGCCCTGCGCATGTCGTCGAAGTGCCGGGCCAGCTTGCGCTGGCGACGCAGCGACGCCCGTAACAGCGCGAACATCTTGGCCCGGTCGCGCTGGCGGTACACCACGCCGCGGCTGTCCGCGGTGGTCACGGTCACTCCGTCGACGGTGCACAGCAGGAACCAGCGCGAGTCCTGGGTCGGCACGTTCAGCTGCGGGCGGTCGTGGTGGGCGGGATCCGCCTTGGTGAGGTTGTGCAGCACGCCGCGGAGGAGTCGAACCGCCTTGCCCGGTGGGGTTTTCGGCTCTCCGACGCGGCCGACCATCCCCGAGGGGGCAGGCAGCTGGGTCGCCGAGGGCAGTATCACCGCATCGGGGTACTCCCGGCGAAGACGGTGCACCTCCGGAAGGGCCGACTCCAGAATGGAGAAGATGTGCTCGGGGCCCGCGAGGAAGTCGTCCATGGCCTTGTTCTGAATGGCGACGGTCGAATACTCAAGGCACAGTAGGTGCTTCAGCGTCGCCTTCAGATGGCTGCGAACGAGGCCGCGCACATCACCGTCCCAGTGCAGGGCCGCGACCACCAGCCGGTTGCGCAGGTGAAAGTAGGCCTGCCAGTCGATGGCGTCGTCCTTGTCGCTCCACGCCATGTGCCAGATGGCGGTGCCCGGCATGGTGACCGTGGGATAGCCGTGCTCGGCCGCCCGCAGGCCGTAGTCGGCGTCGTCCCACTTGATGAACAGTGGCAGCGGCTGACCGAGCTCGTCGGCGACGGCACGCGGGATCATGCACATCCACCAGCCGTTGTAGTCGACGTCGATGCGACGGTGCAGCAGCTTGCTGTCGGAATACCGGTCGTTCAACGGATTTCGGGCGAAGTCGTGGTCGTACTTGGTGTGCGGCGCGTTGGTCCACATGAAGTTACCGCGGCCGACGACCTCGCCCATCACGTGCAGGTGCGCCGGGTCCTGCAGGTTGAGCATCTGACCACCGACCAGCATCGGCGTCTTCGCGAACCGGTTCATCGCAAGCGCCCGCAGGATCGAGTCGGGCTCGATGCGGATGTCGTCGTCCATGAAAAGGATCTGCTGGCAGTCGGTGTTCTTCAGGGCTTCGTACATGACACGGCTGTAGCCGCCCGACCCGCCGAGGTTGGGTTGGTCGTGGATCGACAGCCGAGTACCGAGCGGCGCGCAGGCCTGTGCGAAGTCCGGATGGTCGCGTACCTTCGCCGTCCCCTGGTCAGGCACGATGACCGCGCCGATCACCGCGTCGACCAACGGGTCCGAGGTCAGTGCGCGAAGGGTGTTGACACAGTCGTCGGGCCTGTTGAACGTGGGCATGCCCACCGCGATGTTCGCACTGCCCGGTGCAGGCACGGGGGCATGCCAGCCTGCGTTCTGCAGGGTGACGGCGCTGTCGGTGGTGATGTCGAACCAGATCCAGCCGCCGTCCTCGAACGGCTCGAGGCCGATCTCGAACTCGACGGAGGCGGGGCCGACCATTGATCCAGCCTGCGGTCCTTCTTCGTGATGAAAAGGCCTGCCCTCCACGAAAATCCGGGCTCCGGTGGCCTTGCTTCTGTACACGTCGACCCGGCCGGTACCGGTCAACTCCGCACGCAGCACCACGGACTCCAGGGTGGACCACCGTCGCCAGTAGCTCGCCGGGAACGCGTTGAAGTACGTCGAGAACGACACTTCCGACTCGGCGCCGATCTGCAACGTGGTCCTGGTCGCGGAGTGGGCACGACGGGCGTTGGTGTTCGACTCTTCTATGTAGAGCTTGCGGACGTCGAGCGGTTCGCCGGGGCGCGGAAGGATGATGCGGGCGAGCAGGCTGACCGCGCTCATGCCTCGTCGCTTTCGTGCAGCGGAACACCGTCGCGCAGGTGGGGAGCAAGGACGTTGTCGTACATTCCCAACGCGCTGGCGATCGCCATGTGCATGTCGAGGTACTGGTAGGTGCCGAGCCGGCCGCCGAAGAGCACCTTGGCACTGGCGGTTTCGGCCTTGGCCCTGGCCCGGTACGCGGCCAGCAGCGCGCGATCGCTCTCGGTGTTGATCGGGTAGTACGGCTCGTCGTCGTCATCGGCGAACCGCGAGTACTCCCGCATGATCACCGTCTTGTCGGTCGGGTAGTCCCGTTCAGGGTGGAAGTGCCGGAACTCGTGGATTCGGGTGTAGGACACGTCGAGGTCGTTGTAGTTCATCACCGGGGTGCCCTGGAAATCGCCGGTCGGCAGCACCTCGAGCTCGAAATCGAGTGTGCGCCAGCCGAGTCGGCCCTCGGTGTAGTCGAAGTAGCGGTCCAGCGGCCCGGTGTAGACCACAGGGGCGTCGGGGCTGTCGGCACGCAGCGCCTCACGCACGTCGAACCAGTCGGTGTCCAGCCGCACCTCGATGCGGTCGTCGGCGGCCATGTTCTCCAGCCACGCGGTGTACCCGTCGACGGGCAGACCCTCATAGGTGTCGTTGAAGTAGCGGTTGTTGAAGTTGTAGCGCACGGGTAGCCGGGCGATGTTGGCGGCGGGCAGCTGCTTCGGGTCGGTCTGCCACTGCTTGGCCGTGTATCCCTTGACGAACGCCTCGTAGAGCGGGCGGCCGATCAACGAGATGGCCTTCTCCTCGAGGTTCTGTGCCTCGGCGGTGTCGATTTCGGCGGACTGCTCCTTGATCAACTGGCGCGCCGCGTCGGGCGTGAAGTACTTGCCGAAGAACTGCGACACCAGGCCCAGCCCCATCGGGAACTGATAGGCCTGCCCGTTGTGCATGGCGAAGACGCGGTGCTGGTAGCCGGTGAACTCGGTGAACTGCCGCACGTAGTCCCACACCTTCTTATTGGAGGTGTGGAACAGGTGCGCACCGTATTTGTGCACCTCGATGCCGGTCTGCGGCTCCGGCTCGGAGTAGGCGTTGCCGCCGATGTGCGGGCGCCGCTCCAGCACGAGGACTCGCTTGTCCAGCTGGGTCGCCACGCGCTCGGCAATCGTCAGACCGAAGAAACCGGAACCGACGACAAAGAGGTCAAAACGAGCGGTCATCGGCAGCCAGGGTATCCGACCAGGCTCCGCCCTCCCGAATCCAATACGGGCTCAAGGTCGCGATTCGCTCACAATTGCATCTCGTCACTCTAGAAACACCAGTCACATCCGTACCATCGTTCACGTACCCCACTGCAACACGTAGTCCACATATTGAGGAGACTTCCCGTGCCAAATCGACGTCGACGCAGGCTCTCGACAGCCACGAGCGCAGTCGCCGCCCTGGCCGTCGTGAGTCCATTTGCAATTTCCGCCATTTCCGATCTCACCGAGCCGGCGCCACAGCCCCGCGAGTTCCGCTCGGCCGCGATGGTCACCGACCTGCCCAACGAGCTTATGTCGGCGCTGTCGCAGGGGCTGTCGCAGTTCGGCATCAATCTGCCTGCCATGCCGAGCGCGCTGACCGGCGCGGACGCGGGCATGCCGACGACGTTGACCGCGCCAAGCGGCCTCGCGTCGCCGGGCCTGGCGTCGCCTGCTCTCACGCCTGGCCTCAGTCCGGCCCTCACGCCGGGTCTGGCCACGCCTGCCCTCGGGACCGACCCGACGGCGGCCGCTACGCCCCTGACCGATTCGGCGCTGGCCAATCCCGCGTTGACCCCCGCGTTGACCCCCGCGGTCCCGACACCGGGTGGTCCGGCGGGCTTGCCGGGGCTGGCGGCCGACGCCACGGCGGCCAACCCTGCCGTGAATCCGGCGCTGACCAGCCCGCTCGGAGCCGGCGGTCTGACGACGCCGCCGGTGGCCGGTCTCGACCCGGCACTGGCGACGACGCCGATCAGCAACGCCGCGGGCCTGCCCGCGCCGGGCGAGGTGCCGATCTCGGCGCCGATCGGGCTCGACCCCGCTGCGGGTACCTACCCGATCCTCGGCGGCGACCCCGGTCTCGGCCTCGGCGCCATGCCCGCGGCGAGCACCGGCGGTGGCGGCCTGTTCGGTGATCTCAGCAGCGCGGCACAGCAGTTGGGTGCCGGCCAGGCGATCGATCTACTCAAGGGCGTCGTGATGCCGATGATCACATCGGCGATGAAGCCCGCGGCGGCGCTCCCGGCGCCGCCCGCACCGGCGCCCCCACCACCCCCCGCCGGATAGACCTGTCCCCAAACGGCGCCGCAGAGCCAAGTGGCGGGCTCTGCGGCGCCGTTGCAGGACATCTGGACATATCAAACGGCAGTTCGGCCGTGTCGAAACACTGGCAACAACTGACTCATACGTAACATCAGTCCGTGCCGTCCCGTCGTCACCCGATGCTCTTCACCGCGATCGCGGGCACCGTCGTGATCCTGCCGTGGGTGCTACCGAGCACACCGTTCGACGAAGACCGCCGCCCGCTCGCCGAACAAACCCAGCTGGCCGAGCAAACGCTGACCGGCCTCGGCGGCGGTGAGACCGTCCGCGAAGTCCACCAGGACAGGCCGTTTTCCCTTGTCGCGCTCACCGCGGCTGACTTGAGCGACACCTCGGCCCGGGTGCGGGCCAAAAAGCCCGACGGCTCATGGGGGCCGTGGTACGCGGCAGAGAACCTCGACGGTGTCGGGGACGCGTCGCCCGCTCCTCGCGGCACCGAGCCGGTCTTCGTCGGCCTCACCACCACCGTGCAGATCGCGGTCACCCGCCCCGGCGGCGGCACGGCATCGGCGCCGCAAAAGCAGGCCGATACCGGGCCGGCCACACATGACCTCGGCTATGTCCCCGCCACCACCAACCAGCCGTTCGGGCAGAACGTGAACGCGGTGTTGATCAGCCCGCCGCAGGCGCCTCTCGGCGACCTAATGCCATTGCCCAACGCGGTGACGCCGCCGGGCCAGCCGCCCAACATCATCACCCGCGCGCAGTGGGGTGCCGACGAGTCGATGAAGTGCCCGAACACCGTGTACGACAACGGCGTACGCGCGGGCATCGTCCATCACACCGCCGGCAGCAACGACTACGGCCCACAGGATTCCGCGGCGATCGTCCGATCGATCTACGCATATCACACCCGCACGTTGGGCTGGTGCGACATCGCCTACAACGCGCTGGTCGACAAGTACGGACAGGTATTCGAGGGCCGGGCGGGCGGCTTGGACAGGCCGGTCGAGGGCGCCCACACCGGCGGATTCAACAAGAACACCTGGGGGGTGGCGATGCTCGGCAACTTCGAGGACGTGCCACCGACGCCGATCCTGGTGCGCACGGTCGGGCGACTAATGGGCTGGCGACTGGGACTCGACCACGTCGACCCGAGGGGCACAGTGGTTTTGACGTCGGACGGTGGATCTTTCACGCACTTCCCGAGGGGCGCGACCCCGACGTTGCCTTCGATCTTCACCCACCGCGACGTCGGCATCACCGAATGCCCCGGCAACGCCGCCTACGCGGCGATGGACCAGATACGCGACATCGCGGCACGTTTCAACGAACCACTCCCGCCGCCCAGCCTCACCGACCAGCTTCGCGGCGGCGCGATCCTGGCCAAGTGGGACTCGATGGGTAAGGAGAACAGCCCACTCGGCGCCCCGCGATCACCCGAGGCCGCAGGCGAGGGCAGCGCCCGCTACGCCACCTTCGACAAGGGCGCGGTCTATTGGTCGCCGGAGAGCGGGGCCGAACCCCTCACCGGAGCGATCTACGAGGCGTGGGCCTCGCTCGGTTACGAGCGCGGTGCGCTTGGCCTGCCCACCAGCGGCGAAATCGCCGAACCGCTGTGGATCGTGCAGAACTTCCAGCACGGCACGTTGAATTTCGACCGCGAAAAAGGCACGGTGACAAGGGTTATCGACGGCGTGCCCGAAGAGCTGCCGCCGCCGTCGGACGACGGGCCGCCTGTGCAGCTCGAGCGGATCAAACCCATCGATCCGAGCTGATCACAACCACCAGCGTTCCAGCACACGGGCCAGACCGTCGTCGGTGTTGGGCGCCGTGACCTCGTCGGCGGCCTCGACCGCCTCGGGGTGGGCATTGCCCATCGCCACACCGTGACCGGCCCACCGCAGCAACGGGATGTCGTTGGGCATGTCGCCGAAGGCCACCACGTCCGCCGCGGTGATCTCGTATGGCCGCGCGACCTCCTCGACACCGGTGGCCTTGCTGATGCCGAGCGGCACCACCTCGATCAGTCCGTTGTTCGTCGAGTAGGTGATATCACCCTGCAGCCCAACGTGTTTGGCGAGTTGGGCGGCCATGTCTGAACTGCGTGCTCCGGCCTTGCGGATGAGCAACTTGATCGCGGGCGCAGCGAGCAGGTCCTCGACGGACACCTCGGTGTTGTCCGGGTTGAGCCAGGCGTGTTCGTAGCCAGGCGAACTGACGAACTGCGGGGTGGCGGCATCGTGTGCGCTTTGGCCGACCCGCTCCACCGCCAGGCCTGCGCCGGGGATGACGCGGGTGGCGATCTCGGCGAGCTCCCCCAACTCGTCGGCCGACAGCGTTCGCGCCGATAGGATGCGGTCGGTGGCCGGGTCGTAGATCACCGCGCCGTTCGCGCACACCGCCATCGGCGCGAAACCCAGCGCGTCGACCACCGGATGCACCCACCGCGGCGGGCGTCCGGTCGCCAGCACGAACCGGGTGCCCGCATCCACCGCGGCGCGCACGGCGTTGCGGGTACGCGGGCTGACCTTCTCGTCTTCGTCGAGCAGCGTGCCGTCCACGTCGCTCGCAATCAGCGCAGGCAGTGTCACTTACTCTGTCGCTCTGCTTGTTTCCGGGCGCGCTCGGCCAGTTCCGCCTCGTCGAGCACCTTGGCCTCTGCCATCGTCGGCGCGGCGCCGCCCATCCGCCGCGGCACCCAAAACGCCCCCTCGGGGTGCTCGTAGGACTCCTGCGCGCCGTGCAGAAGCGTCGTCATCGCCTCGCGCATCGCCGCATCGGTCTGCTCAGCGGTGGCGGCGGGCTGCAGTGGCGGCCCGACCTTCACCGTCATCGGGATCTTCGCGCGGCCGAGCTTGCGCGGCTGGTCCTTGGTCCACCGGCGCTGCGCACCCCACACGATCAGCGGAATGATGGGCACCTGCGCGTCGATCGCCATCCGGGCCGCGCCCGTCTTGAACTCCTTGAGCTCGAAGCTGCGGCTGATGGTGGCCTCCGGGTAGACCGCGACCAGCTCGCCCGCCCGCAGCCGGTCGACCGCCACTGAGTACGCACCGGCGCCCGCCGTGCGGTCGACGGGAATGGTCCCGGTGTGTTTGATCAAGAAGTTGACGATCTTCACCTCCGTCATCTCCTGCTTGATCATGAAGCGCAGCCTGCGGTGCCGCTTGTAGGCGGCCAGCGCGGCGGGCATCCAGTCCAGATAGCTGGTGTGGTTGATCGCGACCACCGCGCCACCGCGGTCGGGAATGTTCTCCAGCCCGAGATATGTGATGCGGGAACCCGATACGGCCACGCCGGCCGAGCAGGCGATCTCAAGTGTCCGGAAAACCGGTTCCATCTACCACCTACCCCGGCGCTCCGGGCTGGCCCCGCTCCTCACGGCGGGCCGCCTTCTCCGCGGCCTCTTCGGCGTCCATCCTGTTCGCTTCGGCCAGCGTCGGCGCCCCGCCGCCGAGCCGGTGCGGCACCCAGAACTCCCCCGGCGGGTAGGGCCCGTAATCGTCCTGCACCCGTTCCAAGAGGTGTTGCATGCGCGAATGCAGCAGGGCGGTCAGCTCGGTCGCGGGCAGCGTCGGCGGGATCGGTTCGCCGACGGCCACCGAGATCGGCACCTTGGGCCGCCACATCTTCTTCGGATGCCCCTTGGTCCAGATCCGCTGCGCGCCCCAGACGATGTGCGGGACGATCGGCACGTCGGCGGCGATGGCCATCCTCGCGGCGCCCGACTTGAAGTCTTTGATCTCGAAGCTGCGGCTGATGGTGGCCTCGGGGTAGACGCCAACCAACTCGCCTTCCTTGAGCTTCAGGCAGGCCTGCGCGAACGATTCCGCACCGCTGACGCGATCGACCTCGATGTGGCGCAGGCTGCGCATCAGCGGGCCGGTGATCGAGTGGTCGAAGACCTCTCTCTTGGCCATGAACCGAACCTTGCGGCCGCGCTTCTGCTTGTAGGCAGGCAGCCCCGCGAAGGTGAAGTCGAAATAGCTGGTGTGGTTGATCGCGACGACGGCGCCGCCGGTGACCGGCAGGTTCTCCACCCCGGTGACCCGGAACTTCAACCCCTGCATCCGCCAGACCAGGCGCGCGAGTTGGATCACAGTCCCGTATACCGGTTCCACATCAGGCAGCCTAGTCGGGTGTCTGCGCCTCGCGAACCAGTGTCGACCCCTGCCGTCGTCGCCGCCATCGCGGCGGGCCGGCCGGTGGCCGCCGTCTGGCGCAACGAACTGGGCGGGGTGACGTTCTCGATCGACGGCGGAAGCGAGTACGTGAAGGTGTCGCCGCCTGCCTGGCCACGCCATGTGGTCGCAGAGGTCGACCGGCTGCGGTGGGCCGGCCGCTATGTGCGCGTGCCCGAGGTGCTCGGCGCGGGCGACAACTGGTTGCACACCGTGGGGCTGCCCGCCTCCTCTGCGGTCGATCCTCCCTGGGTGGCGCGCCCGCGTGCGGCGGTTCGTGCCATCGGTGCGGGCCTGCGCCTGCTGCACGACCGGCTGCCCGCGGCCGACTGCCCGTTCGGCGCTCCCCTTGGGGGCACCTCCCGCTTGCGGGGGAGGGTGACGGCGTCGATGCCCGTCGACCGCCTCGTGGTGTGCCACGGCGACGCGTGCGCGCCCAACACCCTGATCGACGACGACGGCCGCTGCTTCGGCCATGTCGACCTCGGCGACCTCGGGGTCGCGGACCGTTGGGCGGACCTGGCCGTCGCCACGCTGTCATTGTCGTGGAACTACGGCGGAGAGTGGGAACACGTGGGGGCACCTCCCGCTTGCGGGGGACTGTTGGACGCGTACGGTGTCGATCCGGACCGGGAGCGCGTCGAGCACTATCGGCGGTCCCCTAGCAAGCTGTGGGCCCAGTGGAACGCCGGCGACGTCTCGTCCCACTAGAATCGGCCGGACGGACACATCGCGAGAGAGGGCATTGGTGCAGGTCACAAGCGTCGGGCACGCCGGTTTCCGGATCGACACGCAGGCCGGGAGCATTCTGTGCGACCCCTGGGTCAACCCGGCGTACTTCGCCTCGTGGTTTCCGTTCCCCGACAACAGCGGGCTGGACTGGGATGCGCTCGGCGACTGTGACTACCTCTACGTCTCGCATCTGCACAAGGACCACTTCGATCCGCAGAATTTGCGCGAGCACGTCAACAAGGACGCGGTCGTGCTGCTGCCCGACTTCCCGGTGCCCGACCTCCAGCGCGAGCTGGAAAAGCTTGGCTTCCATCGCTTTTACGAAACGACCGACTCCGTCAAACACACGGTGAGCGGGCCCAAGGGCGATCTCGACGTGATGATCATCGCGTTGCGCGCCCCTGCCGACGGCCCCATCGGCGACTCCGGCCTCATCGTCGACGACGGTGAGACGGTGGTGTTCGACATGAACGACGCCCGTCCCGTCGACCTCGACGTGGTGCACGCGGACTTCGGTCAGGTGGACGTGCACCTGCTGCAGTACTCGGGCGCGATCTGGTACCCGATGGTCTACGACATGCCCGCGCGGGCCAAGGAGGCGTTCGGCATCCAGAAACGACAGCGCGGAATGGACCGCTGTCGCCAGTACATCGCTCAGGTCGGCGCCACCTGGGTGGTTCCGTCCGCGGGCCCGCCGTGCTTTCTTGATCCAGAACTGCGCGACCTCAACGACGACCACGACGACCCGGCCAACATCTTTCCCGACCAGGTCGTCTTCCTCGACCAGATGCGCACCCACGGCCACGACGGCGGCCTGCTGATGATTCCCGGCTCGACCGCCGATTTCACTGGCTCACAATTGAACTCGGTGACCCATCCGGTGCCCGATGACGAGGTCGAAGCGATCTTCACCACCGGCAAGGCGGACTACATCGCCGCCTATGCCGCCCGGATGGCCCCGGTGCTCGCGGCGGAGAAGGCCCGCTGGGCGCCCGCCGAGGGGGAGTCGCTGCTCGAGCCGCTGCGCGCCAGGTTCGAGCCGATCATGAGCCAGAGCGACCAGATCTGTGACGGCATCGGCTATCCCGTCGAACTGCGCCTCGGCAGGGAGACGGTGGTGCTGGACTTCCCGAAACGCGCTGTGCGCGAACCGATTCCGGATGAGAAGTTCCGCTACGGGTTCGGCATCGCGCCGGAGCTGGTGCGGACGGTGCTGCGCGACGAGGAGCCCGACTGGGTCAACACGATCTTCCTGTCCACCCGCTTCAAGGCGTGGCGCGTCGGCGGCTACAACGAGTACCTGTACACGTTCTTCAAGTGCCTGACCGACGAACGCATCGCATACGCGGACGGCTGGTTCGCCGAAGCGCACGACGACTCGGCCTCCATCGAGCTGGACGGCTTCCTGATGCAGCGTCGCTGCCCACACCTCAAGGCCGACCTGTCGAAGTTCGGCGTGGTCGAGGGCACCACGCTGACGTGCAATCTGCATGGCTGGCAATGGAATCTGACCGACGGCCGGTGCCTGACGTCCAGGGGTCACGAGTTGCGCTGCGAGCGGATATGAGCGCCGCGCCTCGCCAGCACTACGACGACGGGCTCATCCAGCTCGACCAGGAAGCGCTGACGCTGCGCCGCTACCACTTCCCGTCGGGCACGTCGAAGATCATTCCGCTGCGGGCGATCCGCGGCTACAAGGCCGAGCCTCTCGGGCTGCTCACCCAGCGGTTCCGCATCTGGGGCAGCTCGGATCTGCGCCGCTGGCTGCCGTTGGACGTATGGCGGCCGATCAAGTCGACGCTGGTGACGCTCGACGTGGAAGGCGCGCGGCCGAAGCCGGCGTTTACCCCGCAGCGGCCCAAGGAGTTCCTCGCCAAGCTCGACGAGCTACTCGAATCCGGCTAGCGAGGCTCCAATACCTCGGTGCCGACATAGGGCACAAGCGCCTCCGGCACCCGCACGCTGCCATCGGGCTGTTGATGGTTCTCCAGGATCGCCACCAACCAGCGGGTGGTGGCCAGCGTCCCGTTCAGCGTCGCCGCCGTCTGCGGCTTGCCGTTCTCGTCGCGGTAGCGGATCGCGAGCCTGCGGGCCTGGAAGGTGGTGCAGTTCGACGTCGAGGTCAGCTCCCGGTACGTCTGCTGAGTTGGCACCCACGCCTCGCAGTCGTACTTGCGCGCCGCGGATGCACCCAAGTCCCCTGCGGCGATGTCGATCACGCGGTACGGCACGTCGATGTTGGCGAGCATCTGGCGCTCCCAACCAAGCAAGCGGCCGTGTTCGGCCTCCGCTTCTTCCGGCTTGCAGTAGACGAAGCCCTCGACCTTGTCGAACTGGTGCACGCGGATGATCCCGCGGGTGTCCTTGCCGTGGCTGCCTGCTTCGCGCCGGAAGCACGACGACCAGCCTGCGTACCGCAGCGGGCCCGCCGACAGGTCCAGGATCTCGTCGGAGTGGTAGCCGGCAAGGGGCACCTCTGATGTGCCGACGAGGTAGAGGTCGTCGGCCTCGAGCCGGTACACCTCCTCGCTGTGCGCACCGAGGAACCCGGTGCCCTCCATGATCTCCGGCCGAACCAGCACGGGCGGGATGACGAGCGTGAAGCCGTTGTCGGCCGCGAGCCGCACGGCGAGCTGCATGATGCCGAGCTGCAACAGCGCGCCGTTGCCCGTGAGGAAGTAGAACCGCGCTCCCGACACCTTCGCCCCGCGCTCCAGGTCGAACAGCCCGAGTGATTCGCCGAGGGCCACATGGTCTTTCGGATCGGCGATGGCGGGCGGCCGGCCGACCGTCTCGAGCACCGCGAAGTCCTCTTCGCCACCGGAGGGCACACCGTCGATGATGACGTTGGGTATCGCCATGTGCGCTGCGGTGAAAGCCTTTTCGGTGTCCGTCTGCTCGGCTTCGGCGGCCTTGACCTTCTCGGCGAGTTGCTTGGCCTGCTCTAGCAGCGCCGGTCGCTCCTCCTTGGACGCGGCGCCCACCTTCTTGCTCGCGGCCTTCTGCTCGGCGCGCAGATTGTCGGCGGCCGACACTGCCGCACGACGGTCCGCATCGGCCGTCAAAAGGGCGTCGACAAGACGGGAATCCTCACCGCGGGCACGCTGTGACGCACGCACCGCATCGGGGTTGTCGCGCAGCAGTTTGAGGTCGATCACGGCGCAAACCCTACCGGCGCGGGCACAACCCCATAACGTTACATCTGCCTCACTTGTCACAGCCCCCGCCACGCCTGTCACAATGGAGCGGATGTTGGATGCACCCGAGCGGGTCGATTCGACCGCCGACGAGGCAGAACACCCCACGCCACATGTGGCGTGGTGGCGCAGTCTGCACGCCACATCCACCCGTCGCGCGCTCCTGCTGACCGCGCTCGGGGGGCTGCTGATCGCGGGCGTGCTCACCGCGCTGCCGCGGGGCGATGGCCCGACCACCCCCGGTGCGATAACCCTGGGCCTGCGCGGAGCGGAGACGTTCAGCAAGGCCAAGAGCGGCGACTGCCTGAACTGGCCGGAACGCAACCCCGATGCCGCCGAGGTCGTCGACTGCAAGGGCGAGCACCGCTTCGAGGTCGCGGAGTCGGTCGACATGCGGACCTTCCCTGGCAGCGAGTACGGACCCGACGCCGCGCCGCCGTCGCCGTCGCGCATTCAGCAGATCAGCCAGGAACAGTGCCAGGTGGCCGTGCGACGCTATCTGGGCGAACGGTTCGACCCCAACAGCCGCTTCACCGTCAGCATGATGTGGTCGGGCGACAAGGCCTGGCGGCAGTCCGGCGAGCGCCGCATGCTGTGCGGCCTGCAACTGCCCGGCGTCAACAACTCGCAACTCGCGTTCCAGGGCAAGGTCGCCGAGATCGACCAGTCCAAGGTCTGGCCCGCGGGCACGTGCCTGGGCATCGACCCGTCCACGAACCAGCCGACCGACACCCCCGTCGACTGTGCGGGCCCGCATGCCATGGAGGTGACCGGCTCCGTCAACGTCGCCGAGAAGTTCCCCGCGGGCCTGCCGCCCGAGCCGGAACAGGACGCGTTCATCAAGGACTCGTGCACCCGGATGACCGACGCCTACCTGGCTCCCATCCAGCTGCGCAGCACCACGCTGACGCTGATCTACAGCACGATCTCGCTGCCGAGTTGGTCGGCGGGCAGCCACCAGGTCTCGTGCAGCATCGGCGCCACCCTCGGCAACGGCGGCTGGTCGACATTGCTCAACAGCGCAAGGGGGCCGCTGCAGATCAACGGCCAGCCACCGATCCCGCCGCCGGACATCCCCGAGGAGAGGCTGAACTTCCCGCCGATCCCGATGCCCGACATGTCGTCGTCGACTGGCCAGAGCAGCAGCGGCTACAACCAGAGTGACTCGAGCCAATCAAGCCAGTCGACCCAGCAAACCCAGTCCCAGACCCAGCACGGCCAGCAGACCCAGAACACGGCGACCCAGACGCCCGCGACGTCTGCCACGCAGGCACCCGCCCCCGACGGCAACACCTTCCTGAACGGGCCCCCACCCGGCGAGGCTCCCGCGCCGCCGCCTGAGGGCGCACCGGCGCCGCCCGCGGATCAGGCCCCGCCTGCCGCGCCTGCACCGGCGCCTGCACCGGCGCCAGGACCCGCGCCGGGCCCGCCGCCGGCCGAACCCCTGATCCCGCCGCCGCCTGGGGTGTAGCCCGGTGACCGTGCGGATGAGCCCGCAACGGTTTGAGGAGCTGGTGTCGGACGCGCTCGACCTGATCCCACCCGACCTGGCCGCGGCGATCGACAACGTCGTGGTGCTGGTCGAGGCGCGCAACCCGGAGGAACCCGACTTGCTGGGCCTGTATCAGGGCGTTGCGCTGACCGAACGGGACTCCTGGTATGCGGGCTCGCTGCCCGACACGATCACGATCTATCGCGAGGCCCTGCTGGATGTCTGCGAGACCGAGGACGAGGTCGTCGACGAGGTGGCCATCACCGTCATCCACGAGGTCGCCCACCACTTCGGCATCGACGACGACCGGCTGCACGAGCTCGGCTGGGCGTAACCACGGTAGGCATCAGCGCGCCATCCGCGGATTGTCGTTCGATGGTGCTATGAACGGGCCATGGACAGCGGCTGCCGAGGGTGTCGAGCCGAGCTCGACCACTGCCACGGCACCGTCATCCACCACGCGCTGGCCTGGTCCGAGTGCACCGAGGACGGCTGCGCGACTCCGGAAGTCCTGCACGCGTTCGTCATCGACTGCGAGGCGATCGGCTGCAGCTGCGCTCAGCCCATGGGGTCGGCCGACGACAGGGCGTCTTCGACCGGGTGAACGTCGGCCTCCGGATAGAACGGCGGAGCCTTGGGTCCCCAGTGCAGACAGCTCCACCGCCCGTCCGTGATCGGGGTCAGCACAACGGATTCGGTGTTGGGCAGGTGATGGTCGAGGGCGAAGCTGCCGTCCACCCCCGCCAGCGTGGCGGCCACGAGGCGGATCGCCGCGCCGTGGCTGACGACGACGATGTCGCGGTGCCACGCGTCGTCGTCGAGGTAGCGCATCCGCAGTTGCGTGATCACCGGCACGTAGCGGTCGAGCACCTGGGTGGCTGATTCGCCATCGGGCATCTGCAGGTCTAGATCACCCTCGTGCCAACGCTGGTAGATGGTGTTGAACTCCTCGACGGCCGCGTCGTCGTTGCGGTCCTCCAGCTCGCCGACCTGCACCTCGTGGATGCCTTCGAGTTCGTGGCGGGCCACGTTCAGTTCGGCGCCGATCTCGGCGGCGGTCTGCGAGGCGCGCACCGCGACGGAATGCGCGACCATCCCGATCTCATACGGCCACTGCCTGGCGAAGGTGCGCGCCTGTTCGCGACCGAGGTCGGTGAGCTCTCTGCCCGGCGGGCGGGTGTCCAGCCGTCGCTCGACGTTGCTGTGAGACTGGCCGTGACGGACCAGCACGAGCCGCCCGCTCATCGCTTGCCGTCCCGCAGGAGGCTCAGCCAGCGAGTCGCCTCGTCGAGTTGCGGCGGCGCGGCTCCCGCGGCCGATCCCGTCGGCCATGACCCCAGATATCGCACATCTGCACAACGACGGTGAAGGGCTTTGAGTGCCTCGGCGACGGCGTCGTCCTCGACGTGTCCCACACAGTCGAGGAAAAAGATGTAGGTGCCCAACTCTTTTCGGGTCGGCCTGGACTCGATGCGGGTCAGGTCGATGTCGCGGATCGCGAACTCGGTCATCGCCGACACCAGCGCCCCCGGCACGTTCTCGAGCCTCAGCACCACCGACGTCCGATCCGCGCCGGTGCTCGGTGGCGGCGGACCAGGCGGTCCGACCAGCACGAAGCGGGTACGCGCGTTGGGTTCGTCGACGACGTCGGCCGCCAGCGCAGCCAGGCCGTACCGCTGCGCCGCAAGGGCGGTGCTCACGCCCGCGTCGGCGCGGCCCTCTGCAACGTCCTCGGCCGCTGCCGCGTTGGAGTTGGCAGGCACAATCCGCGCCGTCGGCAGATTGGCCGCCAGCCAGTTGCGCACCTGAGCGCTCGCCACCGGGAACGCGGCGACCGTCTGCACGTCCGCCGCGGCGGTGCCGGAGCGCACCGCAATGGTGAACGCCACGTTGAGGGTGAGCTCGGCGAAGATCTGCAGCTCCGGACCGGTCGCCAGGCTGTCGAGCGTCGGCAGCACGGACCCCTCGATCGAATTCTCGATGGGCACGCACGCGTAGTCGGCATCGCCGGAGCGCACCGTCGCGAGCGCCGCTGTGGTGCTGTCGGTGGCAACCGGTGTGAGCCCGCCGGATCCGCCACCACCAGGCAGCATGGCGCGTTCCGTCATCTGGATCAGCGCCGCCTCGGTGAAGGTCCCCTCGGGTCCTAGATAGGCGATGCGCGGCACGATTCAACCCTATCGGTTCTCAGGCAGCTCCCCTCCGACGTCGCGGGGTGCGTCTTGCACACCTAGTTAGGCTTCGCTAAGTTAGGGTCACCTAATTCACGGAAGGGCGATGCGATGACGGCACCCGCAGCGACGACGGCACCGACCACGGCCGAGCGGATCCGCAGCACGTGTCATCGGGGCGGCGGGGCGATGCTCGCGATCGAGGGCGTCGAGCCGACCGCCAGCGCGGTGCACCATCTTCTCGACGACGGCTCGTTCGCCGTCACCGTGCCCGTCGACGGCCTCGTCGCAGGCATGGTTGTCGCCGCGGGTGCCGCGGGAGTGCCCGCCGTGCTCGAGATGACCGACTACGCGCCGCTTCCGCTGCGGGAGCCGGTGCGATCGTTGGTGTGGATCCGGGGCAAGGTGGCGGCCGTGCCGTCCAAGGAGATTGCCGGGCTGCTGGATCTGATCGCTTCCGCAGACCCCAATCCCGCACTGCTGCAGGTGAATACCACTGATGGAGCAGAGGGCGACACCCGGCTCACCCTGGTTCGGCTCGAGGTCGAGTCGGTCGTCGTCGCCGACTCGACCGGAGCGGAGGCCGTCGGCGTCGGCGCGCTGCTTCAGGCGGCACCCGACCCGTTCTGCGTCATGGAGTCGTGCTGGCTGCAGCACCTCGAGGTCGCCCACCGCGACGTGATCGACCGGTTGGCGGACCGGCTGCCCACCCCGCTGCGGCGCGGACGCGTCCGGCCGCTCGGGCTCGACAGACACGGTGTACGGCTGCGGGTGGAGAACGACGACGGCGATCACGACGTCCGGTTGGCGTTCGCCAAGCCCGTCGACGACGTCACCGGGCTGAACCAGGCGATCCGGATCCTGATGGGCTGCCCGTTCCTGAACGGGCTGCGGGCGAGGCGCCCGCTACCGTAGCTTCGGTGAGCGCGCCCGAGGAGCTGACCGAAGCCGACCGGCGCGCGGTGCGCATCGAGATCGCCGTCGTACTCGCGGTCACCTTCGGGCTCAGCGCCTACACCGCGATCCTCGATCTCGTCGAGGCAATCCTGCTCAACCTGTCCAAGCAGACCGTTGCGCTCAATCCCCGGCTGTCCCCGTTCGACCTGATCAACCTCGGCCTGAACCTGGCCCGGGTCGCGCAGCTGGTCGCATGGGGAGCACTCGGCGTATACCTGCTGTGGCGCAGCGGAATTGGGCTTTCGAAGATCGGGCTCGGCCGTATCCGCCTGCGCTCCGACTTGCTCGGCGGCCTCGGACTTGCCGCACTGGTCGGCCTGCCCGGTCTCGGGTTGTATGTCGCGGCGCGCGCGCTCGGCATGAGCGTGTCGGTGGTGCCGTCGACGCACGAGAACTCGTGGTGGCATATCCCGGTGCTGATCCTGCTGGCCTTCGCCAATGGCTGGGCGGAGGAGGTCATCGTCGTCGGCTTTCTGCTCACCCGGCTGCAACAGCTGCGGGTGAACCCCGTCGTCGCGCTGGTGGCCACCAGCCTGCTGCGCGGGGTGTATCACCTCTACCAGGGCTGGGGCGCGGGTCTCGGCAACGCGGCGATGGGCCTGGTCTTCGGTTACGCGTGGCGGCGCACCGGGCGGTTGTGGCCGCTGGTGATCGCACACGGTGTGATCGATACGGTCGCGTTCGTGGGATACATCCTGCTGGCGGGCCATCTTGGCTGGCTGAAGTAATCGCACGCCGCGGCCACGTACATTCTCTTTGTGAACGGCAATCGGCCCGCCGGACCCGGTCCCGATCCGAGGCGCAGGCGCGAGCCGTCGCAGGTGATCAGGCGCGACCCGAATCGGCCACCTCCGGCCTGGCCGCCCAACCCGCCGAACCCGCCGCGGCGACCGCCACCGCCACCACCACCTCCTCCGGGCTATCGGCCGCCGAATCCTGCTGCGCGCCAACCACCGCCGCCACCGCCGCCGCGTCCGGGCTATCGGCCGCCGAATCCTGCTGCGCGCCAACCACCGCCGCCACCGCCGCCGCGTCCGGTCAAACGCAAGCGTCGCGTGCGTCGCATCGTTCTCTCCCTCTTCGCGGTGGTCCTGCTCGCCGTCGCGGGTCTGGTCGGCACCGCGTTCTGGATCGACACCAAGCTGCACCGCATCCCTGCGCTCGCCGACTACGACGACCGGCCCGCTGAAGGCAAGGGCACCACATGGCTTCTCGTCGGCTCCGACAGCCGAGCTGGCCTCACGCCCGAACAGCAGGCCGAGCTGGGCACCGGCGGCGATATCGGAAACGGCCACACCGACACGATCATGCTCGTGCACGTGCCCGCCCTCTGGTCGGACACCCCGACCACGATGGTGTCGATCCCGCGGGACTCGTATGTGGAGATCCCCGACAACGGCACCGACAAGATCAACGCGTCATTCGCGTACGGTGGCGCCCCGTTGCTGGCCCAAACCGTCCAGCAGGCAACGGGATTGCGCATCGACCACTACGCCGAGGTCGAGTTCGACGGATTCGCACGGCTCGTCGACGCCGTCGGCGGGGTGACGATGTGCCCGCCCGAGCCGATCTCCGACCCGCTCGCGGGCATCGAGCTTCCCGCAGGCTGCCAGAAGCTGGACGGCCGCAACGCGCTCGGCTATGTGCGCACCCGCGCCACGCCGCGGGCCGACCTGGACCGGATGGCGAACCAGCGTCAGTTCATGTCGACCCTGATGCATCGGGCGGCCAGCCCCGCCGTCGTGCTGAACCCGCTGCGCTGGTACCCGATGGCGAACGCCGCCGCCGACTCGTTGACGGTCGACTCGGGCGCCCACGTGTGGGACCTCGCCCGGCTGGCATGGGCGCTGCACGGCGACGTCACCACGACCACCGTGCCGATCGGCGAATTCACCGGCAGCGATTCGGGTTCCGTCGTCGTGTGGGACGAGGACGTCGCCGACAAGTTGTTCGCCGCGCTGCGGTCGGACACACCCGTGCCGCAGGATGTGCTCGACGCGGGAGCCGTCCGCTAGTCGCGGCCCGCCCCGGTCAGCCCGTTCTGCAGCCAGTCCTTGGTGCGCCCGGGGTGGTTGGTCGCCACCCACGCCACCCCCAGCTCGCGGCAGTACCCCACGTCCTCGTAGTGGTCGACGGTCCAGCAGTACAGCGCACGGCCCTGCGCGGCCGCTCGGTCGACGAGCTCGGGGTGTTCGCGCAGCGTCATGATCGACGGGCCGACCGCCGTGGCGCCGACGGTGGTGGCGGCGCTGCCACCGAGGTAGCGCGACGTCTCGCCGAGCAGGACGGTCGGGAGCATCGGCGCCGCGCGCCTGATCCGCCAGACGGCGGCGGCCGAGAAAGACATCACCACTGCGCGCGACAGGTCCGCCGACGCGGGCGATGCGATGCCGTACCGGTGCAGCAGCGCCAGCACCTTGCTCTCCACCAGCGCGCCGTAACGCACCGGATGTTTGGTTTCGATGAAGATCTTCACCGGCCGGTGCCAGTCCAGCACCAGCGACACCAGGTCGTCGAGGGTCAGCAGACCGGTGTTGCCCTGCGGGCCGTCGGCGCGCCGACTGGCATGCCACGAGCCGTAGTCCAACGCCTTCAGTTCGGCCAGCGACATCTCACTGACCAGACCGGTGCCGTTGGACGTGCGGTCCACCCGACGGTCGTGCACGCAGACCAGATGGCCGTCCCTGGTCAGCCGGACATCGCACTCGAGGCCGTCTGCACCCTCCTGGAGGGCGAGCTCGTAGGCGGCAAGCGTGTGCTCGGGGCGGTCCGCCGACGCGCCGCGGTGGGCCACCACGAACGGGTGACCGCCGAGCTGGCCGGCTCCGGCGTCGCCCGAGTTCATACGGCTATGCTGCCGGGTTCTGGCCTTCGGACTCAACCGGAACGCCCGATTCGCCCTCGGATTGAGCCCCGGCCGGGTCCGCGACGATCACCCAACGCGTGGCCGGTTTCTCGACAGGCCTGCGCTCGAAGCCGAGAAGCACCCGGCCGACGGAGACCATCGTCGCCATCGCGAGGAGATAGGCAACGATCGTCGTGACCGTGTTGTCGGCGATGCCCTGGGCGTCGGTGGTGAAGCTGGTCGCGATGGAGAACACCGACACCGCGGTGGACAGCACCCACAGCACCCACCAGATGGCGACCGGCCTGCGGAGACGGGAGAGAAGGTCCTCGACGTTCGCCAGCTCGAGAACGAACACGGGCGCCCACGCCAGGTTCACGAACGGCACAAGGCAGCCGGCGCGCAGCGCCCACAGCGGTCGGTGTTCTTGGCGCCCAACGTGTTTGAACGCCGCCGCCCGCCGAGCAATCAGCCAGTTCGTCAGCAGCACGAAGGTGGCGAACAGCAGGAAGAGAGCGGCGACGCTGGCCAGGATTCCGAACCAGGTCGCCGACCACGCGAGCACCGGATTCAGCAGCACGTCGCGGTTGATGATCAGCAGTGCGTATCGCACGATGTGGACCAGTGCGGCGAGGCCGAGCACCGCGATGGACGCGACCAGGGTGCCGCGCAACGCGGTGATCGACGGGCCCCGACGAGGCTCGGCCTGTTGCTCGAGCTGCGCGGTGTCGAAGCGCTCGACGAGACCCCAGCGGGGAATGAAGGCATAGCGGGGGGTGGGGCCCAGGTTCCGGCTACGGCGGCGGGCAGGCGGGGCGGCGCCTGGCCGAACCGCGATCCAGCGGTATCCCGCAGGCAGCCGCGGCGGACCGTTCTGTGCGCCCGCAACGTTCGGTCCTACCGCGGGCGCGGTAGGACGGGCGCTCCATTCCGACGGCGGTGTCGTGACGGACGGCGCCAACAGGGACCCGTTACACCGTGGGCACCAGACGCGCTGTCGGTCCCGCACGTTCCACCGCGTGCCGCAGCGGGAACACACCTGGATCATTAGACAAGCCTAGCGACGGTTGCTCAGACGGTGCCGACGCCGCCGCCGTCGGTGACGACGGGCCTGCCCGCATCGGCCCACGCCTGCATGCCGCCGCTGACGTTCATCGGCGCGTAGCCGTTCTGCGCGAGGTAGGAAGCCACCCGCTGGGAGCGACCACCGAGATGGCAGACAACGAACAGCGTCGCGCGGGGATCGATCTCGCCGATCCTGGCGGGCACCTCGTTCATCGGGATGTGCTGGGCCCCGGCGGCGTGCCCGCGTTGCCATTCGTCGTCCTCCCGGACGTCGAGCAGCACGACCGACTCGTCGAACGCCGACGGAACGTCGGACACCTGCACTTGCTGGACGCCCATGCCCTCATGTTACGAGGCGGCTGTTATCGACACACGTCAAGCAGCAATGTGCGGCTATCCACAGTTTCCACAGGTTCATCCACAGGCCGTGGTCTGCGGAATGTGCGTCTGAGCTTCTGAATCTGTGCGATTCCTTGAGGGCGCTGTGGATAACCTGGCGTCGTTATCGAACAGTGATCAACAGGTGGGGTTCCCTTCAGCGAAATCGGTTGGCGCTCTAACCTTTGCTGCAGGCGGTCCGATTTTTGCATCGTTGCCCGAGGGGCTATGATCGGCGTCACAGCAAAACTTGTGACAGATCTCACGGGGGTGGGTAGTTGAACGTGCAGGTCAGGGGCTTCTAGATGACGTCGCATCCGTACGGACCCGGATCACCGGCGTCGTCCGAGTGGCAGAACTCGACGCAGGCCTACACGCGTGGCCAGCTGATGGCCTGTGTTCGCGCCGGCCTGATCGCGCTCGTGCTGTTCGGCATTCTCGCCCTCATCGTCTTGTACTGACACCCTGTACTGACACAAAAACGGCCCTGATCTCTCAGCGGAGAGCCAGGGCCGTCTTCGTTGGCGTTATGCCGGCGGGTACACGCCCATCTGCTTGGCCTTGTCGGTCTGCCAGAAGATGTCGGAGATCTCGTCGATCGTCTTGAGCAGCTTCTCGGCGACGGCGACGTCGAGTGACTTTTTCACGTCACCCGCGCCGTGCACGCCATCCCAGAACAACTGGTGCAGGTTGGGGAACTGCTCGAAGTGGTCCTTGGTGAAGAAGTCGGCCCACAGCACCATCAGGTGATGCTTGACCTCGTCGGCGCGCTGCTCCTTGATGATGATCGCGCGCGTCTTGAAGTGGTCGTCGTCGGAGTCGTGGTACTTCTGCAGCGTCTTCAGGCAGGAGAGCGCTTCGATCTTGGCTTGCGCCGGGTCGTAGACGCCGCAGTACAAGTCACAGTGAGCATGGGCGGGGGTGGCGTTGTCGAATAGTCGATGCAGCATGGTCTTAACCTACCCTTTCGGCATGGTCGGAAACCATCCGCTGCGGCAATGGCCACTGCGCCGGTTCACGGTCGTCGACGACTCGATGCGCCCGACGCTCGGCCAGGGCGACGGGCTGCTGGCGATGGTCGGCGGTGGCCTTCGGCACGGCCAGTTGCGAGTGTTCCGAGACCCGAGGCTGTCGTCGCGCTGGGTCGTCAAACGCGTTGGCGAGGTGTACGGCTCGGGTCCTGCTGCGATATTCGAGGCGCGCTCCGACAACCCCGGCGCTCCCGGCTCCGCCGACTCTCACGAGTTCGGGTGGGTGCGCGCGGCCGGCTCCTACCGCGTGGTGTGGACGGTTCGCAGAGGCGGGAGCGGCGCGGGCTGAAACCGCAAAGTCGGCCGTGCGCACTCGTGTCGTCTTGCGCGGCGGCCCTTGCTGGCTCATGCTGAGCGGATCGACCCACAGCAGTGTCGGGCACGCGTGGTGAACACGATGTCACGGAGGCGAGATGGAGACGGGGTCTGGTCGGGCGATTGAAATCGCTCCCTTCCATTCGCGCGGAACACTGCGGGGATTCGTGGTTTCTGGTCGATGGCCGGATTCCACCAAAGAGTGGGCGCAGGTATTGAGACTTGCCGTCCGGGTCGCTTCGTTTCCTGGATTGCTCGCTACCACAACGATTTTCGGTGCGCGCGAAGAGCTACCGGATTCTCCGGAGCCTGGCACCGTCGGACTGGTTGTCGCCGAGGGCACGGTCGTCGGTGAGAATGCAGTGCCGCCAGGGCATTTCGCCAACCATCAACCGCCTGCGCTTCTCATGCTGCATCCACCGTCGGAGACCAACCCGTCGTTGCCGGAGTGTTCCGGTGCCGCATCTGGCTGTGTCCTGCTGCCCGGCCTTCCTCATCTGGGTCTCGAACACCGCGCCGCATGGGTGGAAGCCGAGTCCGACGGTACGGTCACATCGATGGTGAGCCGCGTGGGCATCGACCCGATCAGTGATCCCGACACCGCCATTCTGGCCATGCTCCTTGCCGCATAAGGGTTTTCGAAGCACTTAGTTTGGATCTCGAAACCGAGAATACGGGTTCCCGAACTTGCGCGCAGCGCTGGCGGATCGCCCGATCTGCGGTTATCGTGAATTCATAAGCGAAGGGGAGTAGCCCCCAATCGTCGTGTCGACATACTGGCGCACAGCCCGGCCGGCGAACCGCATCAAGCAAGCGGTGGGCGAGACCTTCGACCGAATGTCGGACGGACCGTAGCTATTTCGGCCGTCTGGCGACGTGTCGAAAGGTTTTCGAATGCTTGCCGCCACACTCCTCAGCCTCGGGGTCGTGTTCCTTGCCGAGCTCGGTGACAAGTCCCAACTCATGACGATGACGTATGCCCTGCGTCATCGGTGGTGGGTGGTTCTGTCCGGCGTCGCTATCGCCTCGTTCCTCGTGCACGGGCTCTCCGTGACGATCGGGCACTTCCTCGGGCTGACCCTGCCCGAACGTCCCATCGCATTCGCCGCGGCCGTGGTTTTTCTGCTGTTCGCCCTGTGGACCTGGCGCGAAGGTCGCGACAACGGCGACGAGGACGTGCGCCCGCCAGCCGAACCGCGCTTCGTGTTGCTCGCGATCATCTCGTCGTTCGTCCTGGCCGAGCTCGGCGACAAGACCATGCTGGCCACCGTCGCGCTCGCCAGTGACCACAGCTGGGCAGGCGTCTGGCTCGGCGCCACCGCGGGCATGGTGCTCGCCGACGGGGTCGCCATCGCCGTGGGCGCCCTGCTGCACAAGCGGCTGCCCGAGGGCCTGCTGCACCGGCTGGCCGGTGTCATGTTCCTGATCTTCGGCCTCTGGATGCTGTTGGACGGCGCGCTGGGGTGGCGGTGGCCCGCCGTGGCGATCACCGGCTCGGTGGCCACGGCCGCGCTGATCGCCGGCGTCGTCGGCCTGTTGCGTCGGCGCCGTGTCCCGGAGGCATCGGCGGCGCCGCTGGAACCGTCGCCCGAGACGGCCTGACAGTCCGCTGGCAATTCCGCGACCGCGGTGCGCCCCGTATTCGTCGGGAGAGGATCTGCGTCAGCGCAAATTCAGCAAACGCCGGGATCCGTGAAGGGGGCGGCTCGACCGGTTGCCCGCAGAGTCCCCGGCGGGCGCATAGCAGATGGTCGGAGGCCTCTGAGCTAAGACAAAGCTACGTATCCGTCAAAATTTGCCTGACCACATCATGAGACATCGATGGGATATGGTCTAAACGCCCTGCTTATCGCGGTATCGAGGCCCTTGAAGAAAAAGCCGGGTTAACTTTTACGCGGTTTGCACTTGGTTGTTGGCACAACTCTCGCTACGATGGTCAGCAAATACGCCGCCTAAATAACCCGCTCTGCCATCATGTGGAGGTCAAACCGATGAGCAAGACGTTCTCCGCCCGCCTAAACCGCCTGTTCGACACGGTTTACCCGCCAGGGCGAGGCCCGCACACCTCCGCTGAGGTGATCGCGGCTCTCAAGTCAGAGGGCATCACCATGTCGGCTCCCTATCTTTCTCAGCTGCGTTCAGGCAACCGTACGAATCCCTCGGCAGCGACGATGGCCGCCCTTGCCAACTTCTTCCGTATCAAGCCGGCTTACTTCACCGACGACGAGTACTACGAGAAGCTGGACAAGGAATTGACGTGGCTCGCGAATATGCGCGACGAGGGCGTCCGCCGTATTGCGGCGAGGACAGTCGGCCTATCCGTTGAGGCGCAGCAGGACATCGTTCAGAAGGTCGATGAGTTGCGTCGCAGGGAAAACCTCGACGATTAGCCCGCGGGCAGCCGCAACGCGGCACCCGGCGAAGTAATCGCCGAACCTCCATCAGGAGGCGGCTGCGCCACCCGCCCTGTCCAGCTGCCGGTATTGCTTGGCGATGGCAAGAATCCACTCTCGGTCCGAGTATGTGGTCGGCTGACGCAGCCAGCCAAGACCGGGAAACAAGGCGCGTTTGACTTCCTGCTCTGTTTGGCCGCGGCCCGCGTAGATCCACTCCGCGATCGCGTGGGCCTGTTCCTCGGGCCCCACGTTGGGCGTATCGACATCGGCCATCGCGGTGATCTCGTGCTCCGGGTCGCGATCCGCAGACGCCCCGGATGCGTCGACCGGATGGCGCAGCGCCGCGTCCGCCGTCGTCGCCTCGAGGAACAGCGCGTCGGAGATCAGCGACATCCGCTCGGCCACCCGGAACACCAGAGGACCACGCGGACGTACCCCGATCCCGACGTCGGGATGTCGGTGGCCGAGCTCGTCGAGCAGCGGCTGAATGGTCCGCAGCTCGTGGCGAGCGCCGAACCAGTCCTCCACACTTGGCAGCAGCGAGCCCGCGGCCACCACCAACATCGCGCAGCCCAGCAGAGTGGCCGCCGCGCCGACACCGACGAACTGCGTGGTGCCCACGGCGCGCAGGAAGAAGAACGCGCTGGCGAGCACAATCAACACGATGCCGACGGTGAACACGAAAAGGGCCCTGCCGCGCCGGGTGCGATTCGAATGCCGCATGCCTGCCCATGACACCAGCGTGAGGGCCAGCAGCACGTACAGCAGCGGCAGCAGCCACGACAGCGCCATGCCGTTGGAACCCAAGTTGCGTCTCAGGTACTCCTCGGGTGACATCTCCGGCTGCTGGCCCGCCGCGAAGAACGCCACCATGGTCGCGATGGCGATGACGACGGCGACGCCGTACTGCCACATCGCGATTCGTCGAAGTGTGGCGGGCTTACGCGGTGACGAGACGGTCGTGATCATCACGCAGCTGCCCGCTGCGCAGCCGACCAAAGCCACCTGGCTCAGACCCATCGAGATGTTGGGCCAATGCAGCAGCGTGTCCAGCAGCAGGGTCAGCGGTTGCCAATTCAGCGCAGCTACCAATCCGAGGCTGCCGAGCGCCAGGATCATGGCGGTACTGACCAGGGATTGCTTGTTGACGAGGGCCCAACCGATGCGCAGGCCGGTGGCAAGTCCGAGAAGACCGGCGATCACCCAGATGATCAACCAAACGCCTCTCCGAGCCGAACCTGCACGATCGAGGAGCGGTCGGAGGGCAGCCTGCCCAGGCGGTAGATGAGCAGCGCCGCGAAATCCTCGGCTTCCTGCTCGGCGTCTTCGCCGCTCGGCCCCATGCAGCCGGTGCGCTGGTTGAGCATGTATCCGATGAGTTCGGAACTGGCGAATTCCGTCTCCTCATGGGCGGCTTGGACGACGGGAATGCCGTCGTGGCCGAGGACCAGGTGACCGAGCTCATGGGCCAGGGTGCGGTCCCATGCGGGTAGACCCTTCTGGATCAGGAACACGTCTCTGTCGCCGTACTGCCGCCACTGTCCGCAGACGCCCGGCGGCAGGTCGGACATCTTGAGTTCGATGGGCCGCTTACGGTCCTCGCTGACAGCGTCGACAAGGCGGGGCAACGAGATTTCACCGCGTCGCGGGGCGAGGTCAAGAACCGCGCTGACGGCGCGGGTCACGTGACGACTGGCCGGCATACATTCCCCCTCTCGACGAGTCCACTATGCGCTGCCCGCCCCGGTTCTGGGGGGCAGTTTGTACTACTACCTGATGAAACGTGCTGAGCCACTGACGTGCACGGCGTGGCCCGCTTTTGCTTGCCGATACCCCAGTAATCCCCCGGCACCCGTGAGCACGAGAATGCCGACGAGCCCGGGCACGGCCAAGGCCGCTACCTGCGGCAATCCGGCGGTTCGCAGGTATTCGGTGTATCCGATCCGGTAGCTCGAGTTCGGCACCCCGGCATTGCTCCCGACATTCGCCGGCGGCGTGATACGTCCGGCGGGCGGCTCGGCAGGCATGGCGCGAGGAGCTGCGGGCGGTGCTCCCGCCGACGCGCCACCCGATCCCGCACCGCCACCGCCGACACCGAGACCGATGGGCGGCGCGACGATCACCGGTAGGGCGATGGGCACCGCGGGGCCGACGGGTGCCGCGGCCGCAGCCGAACCCGCTCCGGCGTCGAGCACGGCAGGCCCGCCGGGCACACCGGGCTGGCTTGGTTGCAGTTCGCCCGGCAGCTGCATGTCGGGCACCAACGGCGGCTTGAAGCGCGGCAGCTGGACGATCGCGCCGTCGCCGCCGCTTTCTGGCGGGGTCGGCCCAGGCTGGCCGGGCGGAGTGGTCTCAGAGGTGGTCTGGGTAGGGCTGGTCTTCGTAGTGGTCTCAGTGGGGCTGGTCTTCGTAGTCGTCTCGGACGTCGTTTTCGTAGTGGTCTCGGACGTCGTTTTCGTAGTGGTCTCGGACGTGGTTTTCGTCGGCGGCGGAGGGCTTTGCGACGGGCTCTCGGACATTTTGGTATCCGTCGGGTTGGTATCCGTCGCACCGGTTTCGCCCGGCTTGGTGTCCGCGGGTTTCGTCCCGCTCGGCGGCGCCTTGACTGAGTCGTCCTGGGCACGCTGCTGCGGTGTGTCGTTCTGTGACGCTCGACCTCGTTCGTTCACCGAGTCATTGGAATGCCCGGGGCCAGGCTCTGCAAAAGCCAACGCGCCGCCGAGAGCCGAGATGAACAGGCCGGAGGCGACACAACATGCCGACGCCGCGACACGCACGCGTGAAGCCACTCGGTCACCACCTCTCAGCACACCGCCCGTACAACGTTGACGGATGCGACGATTGTCCCACACTACGTCTGCACCGGTTTGCTAGTGGATGGACCACCACCCGTACCGGGGCAGGCCAACGCCCCCGTCTCCCCCGAACGATAGTGTTGTGCTGCACCATCGCAGACACGAATGGTCGAAAGTTGACGACAAGACCGGGAGGCGGCCGGGATGGCCTTGTTACCGCGACGGAAAAGCCGCGCTACTCGGCGAGCTGAGGCCCGTGCCATCAAGGCAAAGGCGAAGCTGGAGGCCAAGCTCGCGGCGAAGAACGAGAACCGTCGCATGAAGGCCGCTCACAGGGCCGAGACCAAGGCGCTGAAGGCGCAACTGCGGGCGCAGCGGGAAAGCGACAGGACCGCGCTCAAGGTTGCTGAGACGGAGCTCAAGGCCGCGCGCGAGGGCAAGCTGTTCTCGCCCGCACGTATTCGCCGGACACTCACGGTCTCGCGGCTGCTCGCCCCGATCGTGGTGCCCCTCGCCTATCGCGGCGCGATGGCCGCCCGCGGATTCCTCGACCAGCGGAAGGCCGACCGCCTTGGCGTTCCGATCAGTCAGCTCGGCCAGTTCTCCGGGCACGGCGCGCAGTTGTCGGCCCGCATCGCGGGGTCCGAGCAGACGTTGCGACTGGTGGCCGAGAAGAAGCCCAAGGACGCCGAGACCAAACAGTTCGTCGCCGCCATGACCGACCGACTGACCGACCTTTCGGCGGCGGTGACCGCGGCCGAGAAGATGCCGACGACGAACCGGCGAGCCGCCCACGACTCGATCGGCCAGCAGCTCGACGGCATCGACGCCGACCTGATGGCGCGCCTCGGCGTGGTCTGACGGGCCGTGACAGCCGGGCCGGCGGCCGCAGCCGCACGCCTGCGGGGCATCGCCGCCGGGCTGCTGACCGCTGCGCTGGCGGTGGCGGCACACGGCGCCGCGGCCGACGCTGTGCCGTCCGGCACGGCCATCGTTCTGCTGGCGGTGCTCGCCGCGACGGTCGGCGGGCTGGCCACCACAATCTCCCGCACTTCCGACGTGCCCGTGCTGTTCGGCCTGCTCGCGGCGGGCCAGCTCGTCGGTCACCTGATGCTCGGCGCCGCGGGCCACAGCCATGGCGAGCCGACGTCGCCTGCCCCTGCCATGCTCGTGACCCACGCACTGGCGGTTGTGGTCGGGGCGATCCTGATCGCTGCGGGCGATCGGCTCTGCGCTGCGGTGTCGCGGGTCGTGGAGGTGGCCACGCGCGCCGTCGCCGCGCCGATACCGAGCAAGCCGGTCATCGTCGCCTGCGGCGACCAGCCTCTGCGTTCGGCGCTTCTTCTCGCCGCATCGGTGTCTCATCGGGGACCGCCGGTCAGTCGCGCCCGCTGACCGTCCCATTCCCGACACCAAGAAAGAGACAATCGAATGCGTTCCCCTCACGGGGCGCCCAAGCGCGCCCTCATCACTGTTGCCTGCACAGGAGTCGCCGGTGCCATCGGACTGGCTTCCGGAGCCGGGCCCGCTTGGGCCCACGTCCACGCCGACGCCGACAACCCCGCGCCAGGGGCCACCTCGGTGGTGACCTTCCGGGTGCCCGGCGAGTCCGACAATGGCGCTCTGACAACGAAGTTGAGCGTCACACTGCCCGATGTCGCGTCCGCGCGAACAGAGGTCATGCCGGGCTGGACCGCCAGCCTCGACCGGGACACGGCGGCGGGCACCGTCCGCTCGGTCACCTGGACCGCCGATCCCAAGGTGGGCATCTCGTCCGACCAGTTCGCCCTTTTCCGGGTGTCGGTGAAGCTGCCCGAGGGCGACAGCGTCGCCTTCCCCGCCACTCAGACGTATTCCGACGGCACGGTGGTGCGCTGGGATCAGCCGCCGCTGCCCGGCGGCGGCGAACCCGAGCACCCGGCACCGGAAGTGAGCCTGACCGGTGCCGCGTCGAGCGGGATGGACGACCATGAGATGACGGCGCAGGCCGCGCCGACCGCCGACAACGCCGCGCGCTGGCTCGCCGGTGGCGCAATCACCTTGGCCGCGGTGGGAGTGGCCGCGGCGTTGATCGCACGGAGGCGCACTTGATCCGATTGTTCCGGCTCGCGTTCATCGCCGCCCTTGTGGCGGTGATGGCGCTGGCCGGTGCGCCGGTCGCGTCCGCGCACGCGGCCCGCATCTCGGCCGATCCCGCAGACGGTGCCTCGCTGGCCCACGGTCCGCAGCGGGTCAGCGCGACGTTCAACGAGCAACTGCAGCCCGAGTTCGCCGCGATGACCGTGGTCGGTCCAGACGGGAACCTGTGGTCGGACGGCGACCCGCAGGTGCAGGGCGCGGTGATCGCCGTCGGTGTGCGCCCGCTCGGGCCCGCAGGCACCTACACCGTGAACTACCGGGTGACGTCGGCGGACGGCCACCCGGTCTCGGGTTCGTGGTCGTTCCGGCTCACGGTGGCCGCGACCGGTTCACCGGGGCCGCCTGCCGCCGAGGCGGCCGGGTCCGACGGCGGCGGGATCCCGGTGTGGCCGTTCCTGGTGGCGGGTGCGTTGATAATCGGCGGCGCAATCCTGTGGGCGGCACGACGGAAGACATGATCGCCGTCACCGCGGTGCGTGCACTCGCAGACTGTGCTGCCGTCGTCGTACTCGGCCTTGCGGTGGTGCCGATGCTGGACACCGGCCGGTACCGGGAGGAGCTGATGCGGCGGGCCTGCGGGCCGCTCGCGTTGTCGGCGGGCGTGTGGCTGTTCGCCGAACTGTGTCGTCTCGTGGTGGGTGCCGCCGCGGCCGCAGCGCTTCCGGTGACCCGGGTGGGCCTGACCACGACGACGGAGTTCGCGATGGCGACGTCTGCCGGGCGGTCCGGATTGTTCAGTGCGACGGCCGCGGTGTCGGTGTTGGTGATTGCGCTCGTCGCGCCCAAGACGCCGCCGGTAGCGATCGTGGCCGCCGGGATCACGGCGGTCGGGCTGGTCGCGAGGACGATCGGCGGCCACATGTCGGCCAGCCCGGTCGGGAGCATCGCCATCGCGGTCCACGTACTGGCCGCGGCGACGTGGTGCGGGACGCTGGCCGCACTGGTGTTGACCGTCCACCATCGTGGGCAGTGGTCGCGCGTGCTGCCGCGATTCTCCGAGTTGTCGTTGTCGTGCGTGATCGCATTGCTGGTCGGTGGCGTGACAGGCGCTCTCGTGGCGGTTGCTTCGGCGTCGCAGTTGTTCGCTACCGGCTACGGGCGCGTGTTGCTGATCAAGATCGTCCTCACCGTTGTGTTGATTTCTTTGGCCTGGCGCAATCGCGCGCGCTGGTTGCCTGCGGCAAAGTCGCACCGCGTCACCGCTTATGTGTCGCGATCGAGATCGCTGACCGAGCTGGCAATCATGGCGGTGACCTTGACCATGGCCGCTGCACTGTCGGTTACCGGTTAGGGTTGAATGATTGAGGACGAGACACTGCAAAGGAGCAGCCTGATGGCCGACCAGCAGGATCGACCCGACGAAAAGCCTGACGCCACACCGTCAGCGTCGCCGCCGCAGGAGCCGGGTTCGGCGAGTCCGCCACCGGCTGCCGCTCAGCCGGACGCACCGCCGCCCGCAGCCCCACCGCCGCCCCCTCCGGCGCAGAAGAAGGCACCGGCGGCCAAGAAGCCCGCCAAGAAGGCTCCGGCTAAGGCCGCGAAGAAAGCCGCGCCCGCCAAGAAACCCGCGAAGAAAGCCACGGCGAAGAAGGCACCGCCAAAGGTTGCGCCACCTCTCGCGCCGAAACTGGCCGACACCAACGGTGACCGCAACATCGCAGATGCAGCCAAACAGACAGCGGCACAAGCGAAATCAACCGTAGCCGCAGCGGTCAACCCCGCGGCCGGTCCGGGAACGGTACCGCTGGTGGGGCCTGAGCAGTCGCGGATACCGATCGCTGCGGCGATCGCGGCGGGCGTGCTGGCCATCCTGCTGGTGCTCGTCGCCCGGCGCCGCGGCGACGACTGAGAAATCGCTTGACCCTCACGCGACGTCAGGGTCGATGATGGCGGCATGGACGCCAAGACCGTCGGTGCGGTAGCCACCCTCACGGGTGTCTCCGTCCGCACCCTGCACCACTACGACCGCATCGGTCTCGTGGTGCCCAGCGTCCGCACGCCTGCCGGCTATCGCGGCTACACCGACGCCGACATCGAGCGGCTGCACCTGGTGCTGGTGTACCGGTCTGTCGGGCTGCCACTCGATGAGATCCGCACACTGCTCGACGACGCGGATGCCGATGTCGTCGGCCACCTGCAGCGCCAGCACGCATTGCTGACCGGGCAGGCCGACCGGCTCAACGACACCATCAGAGCCGTGGAAGCCGCCGAGGCCGAACAGCGGTGGGGCGACACCGACGCATGGAGGCAGTCGCAGCAGCGGACGGCAGGCCTCAGCAAGGACGACTGGGTGCGCGTCAAGGCTGACGGCGATGCCCTGCTCGACGCGCTGGCCCAAGCCAAGCGCGGGGGCGTCGCACCGGGTTCGTCGCGAGCCAACGAGATGGCGGCACGGCACCGGGCGTCGATCGAGCAGTTCTACGACTGCGGCGACGAGATGCACCGGTGCCTGGTGGACATGTACCTGGCCGACGAACGGTTCACCCGGTACTACGACGACGTCGAACCCGGGCTGGCGCAGTTCCTGCACGACATCGTCGTCGAAAGTCTCAATCCCTAGCGACCTTCGCCGTTAGTTTGATGCCCATGGCTGGACATCCGCCGTCGGGGACGGTGACGTTTCTGCTCACCGACCTCGAGGGGTCGACCAGGATGTGGGAGCAGGATCCCGAGGCGATGAAGGCCGCGATGGTCCGCCATGACGAGCTGCTCGAGAAAACGATTGCGGCCCATCACGGTTACGTTTTCGCGCGAATGGGCGACGGCATGGCCGCGGCTTTCTCGACGGCAACCGATGCGGTCTGCGCGGCCTCTGCGTTCCAGCAGGCTATCGGCGAAGAGCCGCAGGGTACCGAGCGCCCGCTGCGCGCGAGGGTCGGGCTGCACACCGCGGAGGCTCTCATCGTTGACGACCGCGGATACGCAAGCTTGCCGATCAACCGCTGCTCCCGGCTGATGTCTGCCGCCCACGGCGGACAGATCGTGATCTCCGGAGCCACGGAGGCGCTCGTCCGCGATCAACTTCCCAATGGGATGGGACTGCTGGATCTCGGTGAACACCGTCTGCGCGACTTAGGCAGTCCCACAAGAATTTTTCAGCTGTCTCGCGGAGATCACGACGAAGAGTTCCCACCGCTCCGTAGTCTGGATTCGTTCCCTGGGAACCTGCCCGCGCAGGCAAGCACTTTCATCGGGCGCCGAGCTGAAGCGGCTCGCGTCACTGCGGCACTTGGCGAATCGCGGGTAGTGACACTCACCGGGGTCGGTGGAGTTGGTAAGACCCGCTTGGCAATTCAAGTCGCTGCCGACCTACTACCCCGCTACCGGGAAGGGGTTTGGCTCGTCGAGCTGGCGCCCGTGACCGAGCAAGCCGGTGTCGCCGAAGCAATCGCAGAGGTATTCCATCCGACAAACCGGAGCAGACAGTCACTGGAGGACGGCATCGTCGAGATCCTCTCGCAGAAGAAGCTTCTGCTTGTCCTGGACAACTGTGAGCACGTGCTGGGTCCGGTGGCTCACCTCGTCAGCCGCATCGAACACTCCTGCCCCGGTGTGGTGGTGCTGGCCACCAGCCGAGAAGGAATGGCCATCGACGGTGAGCAACTGATTGCACTGCCACCGCTGGCCGCGGGCCAGCCAGACGACGACATCGATGACCTCGTGCACACCGACGCCGTCAGCCTGTTCGTCGAACGGGCCCGACGGGTCAAGGCCGATTTCGCACTGACGGAAAACAATTCCCGGGCAGTGATTGAGATCTGCCAACGGCTCGACGGGGTTCCGCTCGCCATCGAGTTGGCCGCGGCTCGCATCATCGCAATGAGCCCTGAGGACCTACTGCGTCGACTCGATCGCCGTTTCGAGTTGCTCGCCGGTGGGCGGCGGGGTGCGGTAGGGCGCCATGCGACGCTTCGGGCGGCCATCGACTGGTCATATGACCTGCTCGATGCCGATGAGCAGCGACTGCTCGCTCGCCTGTCCGTGTTCTCCGGAGGCTGCGCACTAGACGCAATCGAGGACGTGTGCAGCGGCGATCCCGTCGAGCGCGCCGCAGCGTTGGATCTGGTCACCAGCCTGGTCTCCCGGTCGCTGGTGATCGCCGAGGACCATCCCACAGGCTCGCGCTACCGCCTACTGGAAACCATCCGCCAGTATTGCGAACAACGCCTCGCCGAACTCGGCGAGACGGAGCAATTTCGAAGCCGCCACTGTGGCTTCTATGCCGAACTACTCGTCGACGCCGCCCAGGGCACGCAAAAGGCGGCGTTCGGCCCGCACGGGGCACGTGGGGTCGGTCCTGCCCAGGACGCCGTCTGGACCCTTTCCTGGACCATGGGGGTGGGACAGCGGCGCCTCAGCATCGAGCGCGACAATGTCCGGACTGCCCTGGCCAATGCGGTCGAGGCCGGTGACGTTGCCCGGGCGGTACAGATCGTTGCGAATCACCCCCACCGCGATCGGGCGGGCGTCGGCAGGGTTGGCCAGGTTTACGTGTTGCCGGCTATCCGTGTACTCGAGATGCCCGGCGCCGCAGATCATCCCGAGTACCCACGTTTGTTGATGGTCGCCGCGTACGAGGCGCTCGACAGTCTTCAACCCGAACGCGCCGACGTACTTGCCCGCCAGGCGCTGGACGCGGCGAGAGCAAAGGGCGTTCCGCTTGAAGGCCCTCCACTCGAAATCGATGTGCTCACCCTCCAGGCAGAGTCATCTCTCGGGGCGGGCGCCTACGCCGAAGCCGTTGCGGCATATACGCAAGCAGCCGAGCATGCCGCGGAGTATGGATACTTGGGGATCGCGGCAATCTATCTGTCCTACAGCGTCAGCGTTGATCTCCTCGGGGGCGGCGACCTCGGGCAGGTGACCGAGCGAGCAGAGCGCTCACTGATGTTGGCGCGCCAATCCGAAATGCCCGGCGCGATCGTGATCGCCCTCAACTGTCTGTCGCTCACGCTGGTTGACAGCGACCCCGACCGAGCGCGGGCACTCCTTCACGAGAGTGCGAAGCGGAGCACTCAGCCGGGCGGGGAGATCGCACCCGCCTTCATCACCGCGTCGATGGCCGCCGGGCGCCTGCGGGACTGGAGCCTCGCCCTCACGCTGGCCGGTAGGGCGATGTACATGTACCGCGGAATCATGAATCCACTGCATTCCGCGCCGTGCTTTGCCGAGTGCGCGCGAGCGCTGGTGGAAGATCTGCCTGAGGTGGCCGGAATCCTGCAGGGAGCCGCATACTCCGCCTTTCGTCTCGCCGCGCCAAAAGGCGACAATGAAAGTCAATCGGCTGCGCCCCAGGGAAGTACGCGCAACAACTTCGTCTTTAAAGCCATGCATGAAACACATGAACTCCTCGTGGCCGCGCTCGGCGACGAGCGTGCGCGTGAGCTGCGCAGGACCGGTGCTGCAATGGGACTGGACGAAGCGGTTTCCTTTGCCCTCGCCCATATCGATCCGAAACTACTTACCGGCACGATACCTAGCATCGATGCCTGACGTTGCCTAGCGCAGCGATTGCCTTACACGACTGTAATATGCGGTGCTCCAGATGAATTCGCTCATTCAATGTCGGATTGTGCAGATTTCCTTATACCCGATCCGTCGGCGCGTACTGTGCGGCCATGACGGTCGACGCTGATAGCGAGATCTATTACAGCCCATACGACAGCGCGCTCAATTCGGATCCATATCCGATGCTCCGCCGGCTGCGAGACGAGGCGCCGCTCTACTACAACGCCGAGCACGATTTCTTCGCCCTCAGCCGTTTCGACGACGTCAGCGAAGGGTTCGTGAACCACCAGACGTTCAGTTCGGGTCGGGGGGCAATCCTCGAGTGGATCAAGGGTGGGCTTGAGGTGCCGTCTGGCATCTTGTCGTTCGAGGATCCGCCGATCCATAACATCCACCGCAAACTGCTCGCCCGTCTATTCACGCCCCGCAAGATCAACGAGCTGGAACCGAAGATCCGTCAATTCTGCAGTCTTAGCCTCGATCCCCTAGTTGACAGCGGCCGGTTCGACTTCGTTGGCGATCTGGGCGCGCAGATGCCGATGCAGGTGGTCGGCATGCTGCTGGGCATCCCCGAGGATGACTTGGCGACCGTCCGCGATCGGTCGAACACCAACATGAGGTCCGAAGCCGGTCAACCGATGAAGCTGAGCGCCAAAGCAATTCAGGAGTTGGGCGCCATGTACACCGACTATGTCGACTGGCGCGCTGAGCATCCGTCGGACGATCTAATGACCGAGATGCTCAATGTCGAATTCGAGGATGAGACCGGCACGACGCGCCGGCTGCGGCGCGACGAACTCCTGCTGTATATCAACGTCATCGCTCAGGCGGGGAACGAAACCACGACCAAACTCATCGGTTGGGCGGGAAAGGTGCTTGCCGAGCATCCCGATCAGCGGCGGGAACTCGCCGAAAACCCCGCGCTGATCCCTCAGGCTATCGAGGAACTGGTGCGCTACGAACCTCCCCCTCCGCACATGGCTCGGTACGTCACGCGGGACATCGAGTACTACGGCGAGATAGTCCCCGAAGGCAGCGTGATGATGATGCTTATCGGTTCTGCCTGCCACGACCATCGACAATTCCCGCCGGACGGCGACGTCTTCGACATTCACCGCGATCCTCGCCAGCATGTCGGCTTCGGCGTCGGGATCCACTACTGCCTCGGTGCCGCGCTCGCGCGGCTCGAGGGACGTATCGCACTCGAAGAAGTGCTCAAGCGGTTCCCTGAATGGGATGTCGACCTGGCAGCCGCGAGAATGTCATCGGCGTCGGCCATCCGCGGCTGGGACTCGATGCCAGCCTTGATCCCTGGCTAGCATCGACGGGTGAGCATCGAACCGCGCCCCACCGCCGACCTCGTCGACGAGATCGGACCCGACGTCCGCAACTGCGATCTGCAATTGCGCCAGTTCGGCGGCAGGTCGGACTTCGCGGGACCGATCACCACCGTCAAGTGCGTCGAGGACAACGCCCTGCTGAAATCGGTCCTCTCCGAACCCGGTACCGGCGGCGTGCTGGTGATCGACGGCGACGGATCCGTGCACTCGGCCCTCGTCGGCGACATCATCGCAGGCCTCGGCGTCGAGAACGGCTGGGTGGGGCTGATCATCAACGGCGCGGTGCGCGACGCGGCCACCCTTCGCACATTGGACATCGGCATCAAGGCGCTCGGCACCAACCCGCGCAAGAGCGCCAAGGCCGGCAACGGCCAACGCGATGTGGCCGTCGAATTCGGTGGGGTGGTCTTCGTGCCGGGCCACCTGGCCTACAGCGACGACGATGGTATCGTCGTCGTCGCCGGGGACAGTTGATCTAGACCGAAGCACCCACCGGCACAAGGTGTTTGGTGAAGTGCAGTGCCTCTTCGTCGACCTTGCCGTGGCGGATCATCCGCATGTCGAAAAGGTAGTTCTGCTTGAGACGCCACGGTGCCCGCGAACCCGACTTCGGGAGCAGGTGCGCCGACCGCTGGAAGTAGCCGGGCGCAAAGTCCATGAACGGCAGCTCATCGACACTGTCACCGGGATGCTGCGGTTCGACCCGGTCGAAACCGTTGGCGTCCATGTAGTTCAGCACTCGGCAGACGAATTCCGAAACCAGGTCGGCCTTGAGCGTCCACGACGCGTTGGTGTACCCGAACGTCATCGCGAAGTTCGGCACGCCGGAGAACATCAGGCCCTTATAGGTCATCAGCGATGTCAGGTCGATCCGCTGGCCGTTCCTGGTCGGCTCAAGGCCACCGAGCAATTGCATGTTCAAACCCGTTGCGGTCACGATGATGTCGGCCTCTAACTCCTGGCCCGAGGTCAGCTTGATTCCGGTCTTCGTGAACCGCTCGATGGTGTCGGTGACGACGTCGGCCTTGCCCTTGCGGATTCTTTTGAACAGGTCGCCGTTGGGGGCGAGGCACACGCGCTGGTCCCACGGCTTGTAGCTCGGGGTGAAGTGCTTGTCCCAGTCGAAGCCCTCCGGGAGCCTGCGCTCTCCCATCCTGCGAAGGGCCTTGATGAAGGTGTTCGGAAACCTCCTGGCGATCTGGTACTGCACCGTGCTCTGGATGATCGCCTTCCAGCGGATCGCCGTGTAGGCCGCCTTCTCCGGCAGCAGCTTGTCTGCCCGCGCGGCGAACGGATCCTTGTCGGGCATACCGGCGACGTACGTGGGCGAGCGCTGCAGCATCGTCACGTGACCGGATCCCGAGTCGATCAGCGCAGGGATCAAGGTGATGGCGGTGGCGCCGCTGCCGATGACGACGATCTTCTTGCCTTGGTAGTCGAGGTCCTCGGGCCAGTGTTGCGGGTGGACGATGGTGCCCTCGAAGTCTTCCGAGCCGGCGAAATCGGGAGTGTAGCCCTCGTCGTAGTTGTAGTAGCCGGTGCAGCCGAACAGGAACGAGCAGGAGATCTCGCGTTCCTCGCCCCCGCTCTCGATGCGCAGCGTCCAGCGGTTCTCGGCGTCCGACCAGTCGGCGGCGACCACGTTCTGGCCGAACCGCATGTGCTTGTCGATGCCGTTCTCGGCAGCCGCTTCCTTCAGGTAATCGAGGATCGCCGGTCCCTCGGCGATCGCCTGCTCGTTCGTATACGGCTTGAACCGGAATCCGAGCGTGTACATGTCGGAGTCCGAGCGCAGGCCCGGGTATTTGAACAGGTCCCAGGTTCCGCCGAGGTTCTCGCGACGCTCCAGGATCAGGTAGCTCTTGTCGGGGCAGCGGTCCTGCAGATGCCAGGCCGCGCTGATGCCGGAGATGCCGGCCCCCACGATGACAACGTCGACAAATTCGGTCATGGTGTCAAGCTATCAACGCCGTGTCGAATAAGTCAACAGGGTGTTGAGAAACTCGACACCGTGTAAAGTAACGCGGGTGACCATCGCCAGCCAACCCCGTCTCGCCCGCGGCCGCCGAGCCGCACGGCCCTCGGGTGACGACCGTGAGCTGGCAATTCTCGAGACATTGGAGCGGCTCCTTGAAGACCGCGGCTTTGCCGACATCTCGGTCGACGACCTTGCCAAGGGTGCTGGGATCTCCCGTCCGACCTTCTATTTCTATTTCGCGTCGAAGGACGCGGTACTGCTGACGCTGTTCGGACGAGTGATCTACGAGGCCGACGCCACGTTCGAGGGTCGCGCCGAGGATTACGCGCGTGATCCCGCCCAGGCCTGGCGTGACGGCATCTACGCATTCTTCGAGCCGCTGCGCGCGCATGTCGGCGTCGCGCTCGCCGGTGTGGCCGCGACCAACACCAACGCCGAGATCCGCGGACTCTGGTCGACGTACATGCAGAAATGGATCGATCGGACCGCCGCGGTCATCACCGCCGAGCGTGCGCGGGGAGCGGCCCCGGAAACACTGCCTGCCCACAACCTCGCCGCGGCCCTGAACCTGATGAACGAGCGCGCCATGATCGCGTCCTACACCGGCCAGAAGCCATCCATCGCCGAGGACGACGCACTCGACACCCTCGTACACGTCTGGATCACGAGCATCTACGGCACTATGCCCTAGCTCGTCGGAGCCCAATGCGAACATGTGTTCGTGTCCGGGAGCGCCACCATCCTGCACGCTGATCTCGACTCGTTCTACGCGTCGGTTGAACAGCGTGACGACCCCGCGCTGCGCGGCAGGCCGGTGATCGTCGGCGGCGGCGTCGTGCTCGCGGCGAGCTATGAGGCGAAGGCCTACGGCGTGCGTACGGCGATGGGCGGACGGCAGGCCCGCCGACTCTGCCCGCACGCGCTCGTCGTGCCCCCGCGGATGAAGGCGTACTCCGAGGCCAGTGACGCGGTGTTCGAGGTCTTCCGCGACACGACGCCCATCGTCGAACCTCTGTCGGTTGACGAAGCCTTCCTCGATGTGTCCGGGCTTGGCCGGGTGTCGGGGAGCCCGGTCGAAATCGCGGCGTGGCTACGGGCTGCGGTCCGCGACCGCGTCGGCCTTCCGATCACCGTCGGCATCGCCCGCACCAAGTTTCTCGCGAAGGTGGCCAGTCAGGAGGCCAAGCCCGACGGGCTGCTGCTCGTCCCACCCGACCGCGAGCTGGCCTTCCTGCACCCGCTGCCGGTGCGCAGGCTGTGGGGCGTCGGCGTCAAGACCGCCGAGAAACTCCACACCCACGGCATCGAAACGGTCGCCGACGTCGCCGAGCTGACTGAGTCGACGCTCGCCGCGATGGTCGGCGGCGCGATGGGCCGTCAGCTGTTCGCGTTGTCCCGCAACATCGATCGGCGCCGGGTGGTGACAGGCGTGCGTCGTCGCTCGGTCGGCGCGCAGCGCGCGCTTGGGCGGCGCGGCAACACGATGTCGGCAGCCGAGGTCGATGCCGTCGTCATCAACCTGATCGACCGGATCACCCGCCGGATGCGCACCGCGGGGCGGACGGGACGAACGGTGGTGCTGCGGTTGCGGTTCGACGACTTTGGTCGCGCAACGCGGTCGCACACCATGCCTCGGGCCACCGCGTCCACCGACGTCATCCTCGATGCGGCAAGAGAACTCGTCGCGGCGGCCGCACCGCTGATCGCCGAACGCGGGCTGACGCTGGTCGGTTTCTCGGTGTCCAACATCGACCGCCATGGCGCACAGCAGTTGGAGCTGCCGTTCGAAGTGGGCCACCGTGCTGGACAGGCTGACACCGTCGCGCTCGACGGCGCCGTCGACGAGGTGCGAAAGCGCTACGGAAACGCCGCCGTCACGCGCGGAGTCCTCGTCGGCCGCGATCCCGGCCTCGAGATGCCGCACCTTCCCGACTGAGGGCCCGCCAGCCGGCAGAGGAGACCGGCCACAGTCGCATCGCAGTGTTGCGGGCGAGGATGCCGCCGGCGGTGGCGGGAACGATGAGCCGCGATCCTGCTCCCATCCAGCGCTGTCGGGGAGTGACGAGCTTGCGGTGCGTCCGCTCATAGGCGGCCAACGCCGTCGCCGGATCGTCCCGATGGGCGGCGACCGCGTCGGCCAGTGCGGCACCACCGGCGATCGCCAGGCTCGAACCCTCGCCGAACAGGGACAAGCACGACGCGGCGTCGCCGAGCAACGTGATGCGACCGCGCGACCAGCGGTCCATCCGGACCCTGCTGACCGAGTCGAAATACATGTCGTCGGCGGTGCGCACCCGTTCAACCAGCTCGGGCACCCGCCACCCGATACCGGCGTACGCCGTGGCGACGACGTCGCGCTGCCGGGCTACGTCCCGGTGGTCGAGTGCCGTGATCTCGTCGCTGCGAAAGATGAACGCCGCGATCCCCCGGCCGCTCGCGGGATGCACCGCGGCCGCCCGCCCAGGAGTGTTGCGGATCAAGACGGTCCGCTCGTCATCGACCGCACCGGCGAGATCCACGGTGGCGACGTAGAGACCCATGTACTTGACGAATCCCGTTCCGAACACGAGTTCCCTTACCCGCGAGTGCAATCCATCCGCGCCAATGACGAGATCGAACCGACGCGGGGCGGCATGCTCGAACGTGGCGTCAACGCCGTTTCCGTCATCGGTCAGCGAGACGACGGTGTCCGAGTAGACGTAGTCGGCGTTGTCCCGTCCGGCGTCCGCGAGGATCGCCGCGAGGTCGCTGCGCGGAATCTCGACGCCGTCGCCCAGCTGCATGGGCACCCACCCAATGCGGCGACCCCTGTCGTCGACCGCACTGAATCTGGTCGCCCGCGTGGCCGCGGCCCGCATACGCGGCAGCACTCCCATCCTTTCCGCCACACCGTAGGCGGGTCCCCGCACATCGACCGGACTACCGCTGGAACGCCCGCCCGCCGCCTGTTCGACGACCGTGACGGCCATTCCGTTCCGCGCCAGCCAGTACGCCGCCGTCGACCCGGCGACACCCGCGCCGACCACCAGGACCGTTCGCACATCCATCGCCACTCCTGCAGTCACTGCAAGTTTGCATCGAGTGTAGTTATACACTCAGTGCATGGATCCCGCCATCGGCGCCCCCACGCTGCGCGAACGCAAGCGCGAGAAGACGCGCGCCGCGATCGTCGACGCCGCGATGGAGCTCTTCGAAACCCGCGGATACGACGGCACCACCGTGGCGGACATCGCCGCGGTCGCGGAGATCGGTACACGGACCTTCTTCACCTACTTCGCGAGCAAAGACGAGCTGCTCTTCCCGGGAGCAGATGCCCGTGTCGTCGCCGCGCTCGACGCGATCGCGTCACGTGCGCCGCAAGACCGTCCCAGCGACGTGCTGCTACGAGCGCTGAGCACGGTGATCGATGGCGGCCACGACTTCGTCGACAGGCAAGGGGCGCTTCGCTTCCGACTCATCCAGACCGTTCCGGCCGTGCGCGGGCGCGCCCTCCAACTGCAGCTCGACGCCCAGCGGGAGATCGCACGCCACCTGCAGACCGCCTATCCCCACGAGCTTGACGAGATCGCGGCGGGGGCGATCGTCGGCGCGTTCGTTGGGGCCATAACGGGCGCGGTCCAGGCCATGACCGATGGGGGCGCACCCACCGATCCTGAAGGCCGCTCGAAAGCGCTGCAGCGCGCTGCCGACATCGCGCTGCACCCGTGGCGCGACGGTTAAGAGTCCGCCCAGTCCAAGAGTTTCTCGGCTGTCCACGTGTTGACGATCCGGTCCACCGGCACCTTCGCGTCCAGCGCCCGTTGCGCGCCGTAGCCCAGGAAATCCAGCTGTCCGGGCGCGTGCGAGTCGGTGTCGATCGAGAACAGGCAGCCGATCTCAAGCGCCATGTTCAGCAGCCGTGTCGGCGGGTCACGGCGCTCCGGCCGCGAGTTGATCTCCACCGCGGTGCCGTTCTCCCTGCACGCGGTGAACACCTTCTCCGCGTCGAACTTCGACTCCGGCCGCATACCCCTGCCACCCGTGACCAACCGGCCCGTGCAGTGGCCCAGCACATCGGTGTGCGGGTTCTCCACCGCCTTGATCATCCGTCGCGTCATCGCGGGCGCATCCATCTTCAGCTTCGAATGCACGCTGGCCACCACGACGTCGAGCCGGTCGAGCAGCTCGGGCTCCTGGTCGAGCGAGCCGTCCTCGAGGATGTCGACCTCGATTCCGGTGAGGACGCGCATCGGTGCGACGGTCTCCCGCAGTTCGTCGATCACGTCGAGCTGCTTGCGCAGCCGTTCCGGCGACAGGCCGTTGGCGATCGTCAGCCGCGGCGAATGGTCGGTCAGCGCGCAGTATTCGTGGCCCAGATCCCTTGCCGCCAGCATCATCTCCTCGATCGGTGCCGATCCGTCAGACCAGTTGGAGTGCACATGCAGGTCACCGCGTAGCGCCGCCCTGACATCACCACCGCCGAGATCCTGTGCTGCCGAGCGTAATTCGACGAGCGCGTCAGGCTCCCGGCCCGACCATGCCTGGGCGATCACCTTCGCCGTCTTCGGACCGATACCCGGCAACGACTGCCAGCTGTTCGCGGCGCCATGACGCTCGCGGTCTGCGTCGCTGAGCGCTTCGACGATGTCGGCCGCGTTGCGGTAGGCCATCACCCGCCGCGAATCCTCCCGCGCCCGATCCTTGTAATACGCAATCTGACGCAGTGCGACGACCGGATCCATGACTCCAGTGTGCCCGCTCAGCGCACCCGCCAGTCGGGGTCACGGCCGCTGGACGCAACGATCCGATCCAGGTCCGGCGCCTCGTCGGAGGTCGGAACCGCAGGTCCGAACATTCCTTCGGTGCCGGACGTGTCGAACTGCGCCAGGTGCGCGAGGCAGGCCTGCGCGGTCGCGGGGTCGCAATCGTATGGCTGACCGGTAGCAGCCGCGACGTCCCAGCCGTGGATGACGACCTCGGCCAGCGCGACAGTCCCGGCGACCTCACCGGGGAGGTCGATCCCGCCTGCCCGGGTCATGCCCTGCCAAGCATCGGAGTCCCGCCAGGCTTCGGCAAGTTCGGCAAGTCGGTGTGGGTAGCCGGTGCGCCAGTCGGATTCGACCTGCGCACCGTCGACGGGCGGGGTGTCGGTCAACGGACCGAAGTCCTTGCGCGCAGCGGCAGTGAAGGCCTGCGCCAACCCGCCGATATGCGCGATCAATTCGTCGAGGCGCAACTTCTCGCAGGGTGTCGGCAGGTCCAGCTGTTCATCGGTTACCCCTGCCAGCAGATCGGCGGTGCGCTGGCAGGCTGAGGTGAGTTCGATCATGTCCATGCTGACCGCATTCCGAGCGAAATCTCATCGCGGTCAGAGATCGTTGCCGGCGTAGGACAGATTGAAGCTCTTGTTGGTCAATGGGAAGTCGGGGACGATCGTGTCGGCCATGGCGACGGGCAGGGCGGGCCAGTTGAACCAGGATGGGTCGACGATCTTCGCGCGAGTGATGCGGCCGTTGGCGTCGATCTCGGCGCGGTGCACGATCGTGCCGCGCCAGCCCTCGATGATTCCGACGCCACTGCGGTGTCCGCGGGGCGGTGTCGCCGTGATCGCGTATTCGATCGGGCCGGTATGCGATTCGACCAGATGGCAGGCCAGGTCGATGCCCGCCGCGAACTCGTCTCGCCGCACCGTGTAGCGGGCCAGCACGTCGCCGTCACCGGATCCGCACTCGGCGACAGGCAGTTCGATGGTCGGGTGCTCCAGCCGTGCATCGGTTCGGACGCCGCTCGCACGGGCGACATATCCCAGGCAGCCCATGGCGCGGGCATCGTCGACGGCCAGGACGGACGTTCCGGCGAACCGGTCGTGGACGCCACTGTTGGCCAGCGTGAGTTCGGCGACCTCAGCAAGGTCGACGGCTATCGACCGCAGAGACGCCGTGTCCGGCAGACTCCGTAGCGCCACCCGGCCGGGACCGATGGCTCCGCGCAGCAGCCGGTGTCCGGTCACCGCCGCGTTGAGCCGCAACAGCCGTTCACGGATCCGTTGGCAGTGGGAGTTCGCCAGCGAGAAGCCGACGTCGTTGGCGAGGGCGCCGAGGTCGGCGGCCAGGTTGTAGAGCCGTTCGAGCTCGACGAGCAACATCCGCATCCGGTGCACCGAGTCGGGAACCTCGATGCCCAGTGCATCCTCGACCGCGAGGCTGTGCGCCACCGCATGACCTGCGGACGTGTCGCCGCTGACGCGCTCGGCCAGTTCAGTCGCGTCGGTGGCGGCCCTGCCATGGAATGCCTTCTCCAGGCCGCGGTGCACGAACCACAGCCGCGCCTTCAACCGCAGCACGGTCTCGCCGACGACGGAGAACCGGAAGTGCCCCGGTTCGATCAGGCCGGCGTGTACGGGTCCGACCGGGATCTCATACACCCCGGCTCCCTCCACCGTGACGAAGGGGAACCGCCCGCTAGGCTCGAATTCCGGTGCAGGCCCGGCGTCTTCACGCATGGGATGCCAGCCCTCCGGCCAGTGCGCATGCCGCACCAGCCGGCGCGGTCGCGGATGCCCGACGGGGCGGATGCCGTAGAGGTCGGCCATCTCCCGCTCGAAGCGACCAGCAGGGAACGACATATACGCGAGCGACGGCACCGCGGGGTCACTTGTCGGCACGATGCACTCGAGTTCGATGCGACGGTCCGGCCTGCCCGCAAGGAACAGGTACACCACCCGCAGCCGGTCGCCGTCGTCGTGAGCCGCCATCAACGCCAACCGGAAGCCGGACGCCAGGAGTTCTTCCGCCCTATCCGCGACGGCGTCTGGAGAGATCCTGTGCGATTCACGGTCCCCGCTCATAACGCCCCGACCTGTCCGGCGGCCGTGGTCAAGAGTTCAGTCAGCGGGCCCGCCGTGATCCCGAGCGCGACCGAGACCGTGACGCCGGCAAGCAGTGCAGCCGCGACGGTGGAGGGCACGACGATCGTCGGCTCAGCCGCAGGCGTGGCGCCGAGCAGCATCCGGCCCGCGCTGCGCACGAGTGCGGCGAAGGCGACGGCGATCAACAGCATCGCCGCGGCCAGCACCCACGCCAGCCCGGCATCAGCCAGCGATCGCGCGATGGCCAGCTCACTGGCGAAGATCGCGAAAGGGGGCATTCCCAGCAGCACGATCAACCCGAGCGCGAACGAGCCGCCGATCAGCCGCGAGCGCCGTGCGACGCCAGTGATGTCGGCGATTGCGGTGCTGCCGTGCGTGAACTGCAGCTGCCCGCCGGCCAGGAACAACACGGTCTTGCCGACGCCGTGGGCGAGCACGTGCAGCAACAGGGCCGCGATCGCCAACGTGGTCCCCACCGCGGCGGCGATCGCGATCAGCCCCATGTTCTCCATCGACGAGTACGCAAGCATCCGCTTGACGTCGCCGGTCACGGTCAGCATCAGCGCCGCGACCAGCAGCGTGGCCAGTCCGAGCACCATCAAGCCGGTGCGCAAGAACGTCGGCCCGGTGGCGGCGTCGACGATCGGCTTGATGCGCAGAAGCACGGAGAACGCCACCGACAGCAACACCCCGCTCATCAGCGCGGACACCGGTGCCGGGGCCTGGCTGTGCGCGTCGGCCAGCCAGGTGTGGAACGGGACCAGGCCAGCCTTGGCGCCATACCCGATGAGCAGCAGACCCCCGGCCAGCCGGGTCACCCCCGGGTCGAGGCGGGCGGCGTAGGCCGCGAGCACATCGAGGTTGAGCGCCTGCGCATCGGGCGCCCCGGCGTGTTGCGCGGCGAAGTACAGCAGCACTGTGCCCAGGAACGCCACCGCAATGCCGACCGAGCAGATGACCACGTACTTCCACGTGGCCTCCAGTGCGGTCTTGGTGCGGCGGTGCCCGACCAGGAAGGCGGTGATGACGGTGGTGGCCTCGATTGCGACCCAGACGACACCGATGTTGTTCGCGCACACCGCCAGAACCATCGCCGCAACGAACGCCGGGGTCAGCACGCCATAGAGCCGTGCCCCGTTCGAGTCAGTGTGGCCGTGCTGAAGTTCGGCGTCGACGTATCCGATGCTGGCCCACGTGGCCAGCGTGGCGACGACGCCGATGACGATCAGCATCGTCGCCGAGAGCGCGTCGGCGCGCAGCAGCCCACCCAGCACGACATACTGAGCGGACCCGACACCCACGCCGAGCGTGACCCCGCAGGCCAGCACCGTGACGGCCGACAGCACCGTGAGCGCCGCGGTCCAACGGCGCCATCCGCCAACGAGATTCACCGCTGACGCGGCGATCGGCGCGAGGATGGGAGCAAGCAGCAGTGCGGTCATCAGTCGCGCAGCTCCTGCAGGCGGTCCAGGTCGGCACCGCCGAAGGCGCGGCGCAGCCGTCCGGTGAGGATGCCGATCACCAGCACCGCGAACAGCACGTCCAGCGAAGCCCCGAGCTCGACGATCAGCGGCACACCGGCGGTCAGTAGGAACGCGGATGCGGCGATCCCGTTGTCCAGCATGAGGAATCCCGCCGCCTGTGATACCGCGTGACGCCGGGTCGTCATCACGAACAGGGCGATCAGGATCACCGCGAACGCGGCGGGCACCGCGTTGACGACCGCATTCGGTTCCAGGCTGACCAGCGGGCGGGTGACCGCGAATGACACGACGGTCAGGACCGCGGTGATCAGCAGGGAGGTGGTGGTGTTCACCAGTGGCGTGGCCTCACGCTGCGTCTGTTGCTCGGTGGCCAGCGCCCTGGTCAACAGCCACGGCAGAACCGCGGCGCGGAGGACGAGCACCGCCACACCGACCGCGACCAGAGCGTAGTCGTTGTCGTGAAGTCCACGCACGATCGGAATCGCCGCCAGCGCAACGCCCTGCCACGCCAGCAGTCGCACAATGGCGCGCAGATCGCGCCGCCACACGACGAGCACCGCGGCCAACGTGAGGCCGCCCGCGGCGAAGTCGATCAGGATGGCGAAGTTGACGTCGGTCATTGCGGTCCCACGGTGAAGAAGTTGGCGGCGGTGACCGCGAGCAGGGCCAGAAGGAACGACCCGGCCAGCAGCTCGGGCACACGGAACAACCGTAGTTTCGCGATGAACACCTCGGCGCTGGCCAGCAGCACAGCCAGCACGCCGACCTTGACGGCCACCGCGGCGACGCCGACGATGACGTCGGCAGCGCTCGGTTGGCCACCCGCAATTCCCCACGGCAGGAACAGATTCGCCAACAGCGCCAGCAGAACGGTCAGCCGCATCGCCGAGGCCCATTCCACCAGGGCGAGGCGGGGACCCGCGTACTCGAGCACCATCGCCTCGTGCACCATCGTGAGCTCCAGGTGGGTCGCCGGGTTATCGACTGGAAGGCGCCCGGTCTCGGCGATGATGACGATCACCAGAGCGACGAAGGCAAGCACTCCGGTCAGCGATGCAACATGCCCGGGGTGGGCGAGAGTATTGGTTACCAGCGCACCGAGATTCGCCGATCCGGCCTGGATTGAGAGCGCGAATACGGCCAGCAGGATCGTCGGCTCCACCAGTGCGGCGATGGTGATCTCCCGGCTTGCGCCCATGCCGCCGAACGAGGTGCCGGTGTCGATCCCGGCCAGGGTCAGTGCCACCGTGCCCAGGAAGAGCAACCCGACGACGGCGAAAAGGTCGGCACTCGAATCCAGCGGCGACCCGGTGGCCACCAGCGGCGCGATCGCGGCGATCAGCAGCGTAGTGCCTGCCAGCACCGCCGGTGCCGAGACGAATAGCAGCGTGGTGCCCTGCGGTGTGATCTGTTGCTTGCCAAGTTGTTTGCGAAGGTCTCGCCAGGGTTGCAGTATTCCGCCGCCCGCACGGCCCTCCCAACGGGCCCGCACCTGCCGCATCAGCCCGATCACCAGCGGCGCGCCGATGGTCACGGTGCCGATCTGGGCCGCGCCTGCGGCGTAGGACATCACATTCATCTGGCGACAACCAGCACGATCAACACACCAAGCGCGCCGTAGAGGAGGTAGAGGTGGACGCTGCCGGTGTGCGCACGCCGCATCATCTGTGCGGCCATCGTCACCGCTCGGAGTACCGGTGCGTAGAAGCGATCCTCGATGGCGTCACCGATGCGGCTCCGATAGGTCACGCTGGTGGCCATGTACCGCGACTCGTCGTAATGGGTGACTTCGACATCGGTGTCCGGGCGCAGCACGTCGTCGAACACTCGCTGCAGTGGCTCCGCGAATGATGTTGCGGTGTATTGCATCCGGGCCGTCAGCTCGTCGGCGCCACATGCCCAGGGCGGCAGCACCTCGGCAGCGGGACGGTGACGCGCACGCCACTGGCCCAGCGCCACCGCGGCCAGCACGGCGATCAGCAGGGCGGTTGCGATCAGGCCGGGCGCGATCGATCCCGAAACGCCCGGCAGCCGGATCACCCCACCGAAATCGGTGAAGCGGACGGCCCGCGCTGCGGGCAGCGCGTCGAGCACCTCGCGCAGCGTGGGCGCCACGAGCACCGGCACAACCGCGATCAACGCGCATGCAGCGGCGGCAATCGTCATGCCGGCGACCATGCTGCCCGGGGCTTCACGAGCGCCCGCGGCGGATTCCGAACGGGGACGTGCCAGAAAGCCGATTCCGAACGCCTTGACCATCGCCGCCACGCCAAGGCCGGTGGTCAGCGCGACCGCACCCACCGCCAGCGGCGCCGTCAGGGCGACCGTGGTGTCATGGCTAGGTGCGGCATGGATCAGCGACTGGACGAGCAGCCACTCGCTGACGAAGCCGGCACCCAACGGCAACCCGGTCGCGCCGAGGGCGGCCACCCCGAAAAGTGCAGTGGTGGCGGGCATTCGGCGGGCCAGCCCACCGAGTTTGTCGAGGTCGCGCAGCCCGGTGGCGGACAACACCGACCCCGCGGCCAGAAAGCCAAGGCACTTGAACGCAGCATGCGCAACGAGGTGCAGCACCGCCGCGGCCATCGCGATCGTTGCGGGACCCGACGCCTCGGAGCTCGCGAACAGCGTCGCGGCGCCGAGGGCCATGGTGATCAACCCCATGTTCTCCGTCGTCGAATAGGCAAGCAGGCGTTTGAGATCCGTCGCTACCGAAGCCTGCAGGACGCCGTACAGCGCGGACATCCCGCCGACCACCAGCAGCACCAGCCCCCACCACCGCGGACCGGGGCCTAGAAGCTGCAGGTCGATGCGCATGATGCCGTACACGCCGAGGTTGACCATGGCCGCGCTCATCAGCGCCGACACCGGGCTGGGTGCCTCCGGGTGTGCGCGCGGCAGCCACGCGTGCAGCGGAACCAGACCGGCTTTCGAGCCGAACCCCACAACGGTCAGCAGAAAGACGGCCGTGCGCACGCCGTCAGGCACATCGGTCAGCGCGTCGAACCGGTCCGCCCCGCCTGCGGCCGACAGCGCCATGAGCCCGACCAGGATGGCCACGAAGCCGAGCTGAGTCATCACCGCGTAGACGATTGCCGCAGAACGGACCTCGGGGCGGGTGTGGTCGGCCAGCACCAGCACCAGCGATGCGATTGCCATCAGCTCCCACGCCAGCAGGAACGTCGTCACCGACCCGGCCGCGGGCACCAGTAGCATCGCGGCCACGAACAGCGGCAGCATCGCGGAGGGGATCCTGCTCAGGTGGTGGGCGTAGCCGATCGTGTAGACCCCGACCGGTATCGCCACCGCCCCGGTCACTGCCATGAAGAAGCCTCCGAGCGGACCCACCTCCAAGTAGACGCCCGACAGTGGCAACAGCCATCCGATGTGCACGGGCCGGGGCGCGCCGAAGATTCCGACGAGCCCCGCCCACACGCCGACGGCGCCAAGGCACGTTGTGATGACTCCCGCGGTAGCGCCGAAACCATTGTGTGGCGCGGTGATCTCCGCAGCTTCGGGCGCACCGGCAGTTGTCGTGGTCACTTACCTGTCACCGATCTCAGGCCCGCGACGATCTCGGTGGGCGTCGGTGGGCAGCCCGGTATCTCGACGTCGACGGGCACCACGTCGGCGACCGCGCCGACCACGCCGTAGGCGTCGGTGAACACGCCGCGGTTCAGTGCGCAGTCGCCGCAGGCGATCACTACCCGAGGTTGCGGTGTTGCCGCAACCGTATTTCGCAGCGGTTCGGCCATGTTGCGGGTGACCACGCCGGTCACCAGCAACGCGTCGGCGTGCCGAGGGGACGCAACCAACCGCGCCCCATACTGTTCGGCGTCGTAGACCGGTCCGAATGCGCCAGCGATTTCGATCTCACAGCCGTTGCAGGAACCCGCATCGACATGGCGGATCTGCAGCGAACCACGCACTCCTGCAGGTGGTTTCACGGCCGGCTCCGGCGCATCGGGCGCGGGCTCGACGACGCGGCCCACCCGGAGGATCTTTCGGAACCAATCCATGGGGGCTAATCCGCCGGACGGCCGGCGCGCAGATCCTCGAGCATGGCGACGCGGTCGCTCAGCACCGTGGTCAGAACCTTGCGGGCCACGGTAAGCAACTCGGCGATGTCGGGTGAGGCGATCGAGTAGATCACCGTGTTGCCGTCCTTACGCGCGTCGACCACACCGGCTCGCCGCAGCACGCCCAGCTGCTGGGACAGGTTCGACGACTCGATCCCGATTTCGGGCAGCAGTTCACCGACCGACCGGTCCTGCACGGCCAGGATCTCGAGAATCCGGATCCGCGCCGGATGCCCGAGCGTCTTGAAGAACTCGCCCTTGAGCTTGTACAGCGGCTGCGACTCCACGGCGCTCCTGAAGACTTCGTGCTTCCTACGATCGATTAGTTGATGAAGTTATCATATAGTTCAGCTGGTGCGGGCCTCCCGCTGAGCGCGATCCGCGCTCAGATCAATAGGTAGTCGTCGAAACTTGTCAGCTCACGATCGGGAGCGCGGTGTTCTCCGGGCTGAAATCTGTCATGCCTGTACTGACACCCATGACCGCGATAAGTGATCGGCCGGCCTGCCATCACATAAGGATCTCGCCGTGGTTTCCAGGCAGGTTCGGCGGCGGCACGGTCGGCGGCACGGTCGGAGGGACGGTCGGCGGTGTCGGCGGCGGCATGACAACCACCGGTTTGGGCACGATGTACAGGACCGCGGCGCCGGTGTTCGTCAGCGAGTAGTCATCTTCGACGGTGACGATCAACGTCAGGTACTGCCCTGCTTGCGTGTCCCTGACATCCGACTTCGGGATGAACGTGTACACCCCGGTAGCCTTGTCGAAGTTCAGCGTGCCGGGGGTTGCCGACTCCGGGAACGACGGGTTCGTCGACGCGAAGGTGAACCTCGCCGGGTCGCCGTCCAGATCGGTGATGGTGACGCGACCTTGAATCTTGCCGGTGGACTCGTCCACCACAGTGGCGTCCTCGAAGACCGGGAAGGGCTTCTGGTTGGTGAACTTCACGGTCGCAGTTACGTCTTGGGGCACACTGTGGCCGTGGCCGTCCGACGCGACGATCGTGAACGAGTCGGTCGTGGCTGTGCCGTTCGGCGCCGATCCCGCGGACGATGCTGCGGTCGGGCGTGTACGTCGCCGTGCCATTGCCGTTGTCGACGAAGGTCGCGTTCGGGTCCAACTGACCCGGGGCGACGGAGAGTGTCACCGGGTCGCCGTCCGGGTCGGACTTGGTGTAGCTGATCGTCACCTTGCCTGTCGTTGAATCCGGTTGCGACACATTGGTGACGACGAAACTCGGCGCCTGGTTCGGCGGGGTAGGCACGATCGTCAGGGTTGCAGACTTGGTGGCGGCGGTGCCGAGGTAATGGCCGTCGTTGCCGTTGAACGGCAATGTCACCGTTGTCGTCTGGGTTATGCCGGGACTGGGGACGAACGTGATCGTGCGTGCTGTGTTCGGCAGCAGCGTGACGGTGCCGTCCGCATCCAGACCCTGCCAGGAGCCAACGGCTGGAATCAGTGGTTGCGGCGTGACACGGACTGAATCACCGTCTGTGTCGGTCGCTGACAGCGCGATGGTGAACGAGCCGTCCGACTGTTTCTGCGGGGTTCCGACGGTCAGGACGGGGGCGTCGTTGTCCGGCTGGACGGTCGCATTCACGTGTTCGGTCGCTGCGCCCTGGTAGAGCCCGTCGTTGAGGGCAAAGCTGAAATCACGGGCAGTCGGAGCGCTCAGCCCATGCGCATAGCCCTGGGTCGGTGTGAATACGAAGGTCTTCGACTCGCCGTTCTGCAGGGTCACCGGACCCGTGATGTCGAAACTGCCGTCCGCAGCGGCGATGGCGGGGGCCGTGACGGTGAGGGAGTCCCCGTCCAGATCCGCTGCCGTGACCGTGAAAGCGATCTTCGAATCGGAGAGCTGGGTGGTCGTGACGGTGACGTCCGCAGGACGGTTGACCGGATTGATGGTGGTGGTGACACCGGCCGGCTGGCTGACGCCCTGGTAGTGCCGGTCGTCACCGACGAATTCGAAGGTGACATCCCTCGACGCCGGCATGGTGTGCACGGTGGAGGCATCCGGCGTGTAGATCAGGGTGACTTCCTGGCCGGGCGTGATCGCCACAACGCCGGTCCTGTCGAACGACCCCTTGGTCGCCGACGACGACGGGTCAGGAACCGTCACGTAGACGGTGTCACCATTGGCGTCAGTGGCCTTCAGCTTGTAGGCCACCTGACCGGTGAGTAAACGATCCTCTTGCACGGACAGCACTGGTGCGGTATTCACCGGCTGCACAAGGGGTTTCGCTTCTACGCTGGCCTTCTTTCCGTATTGGTCGGTCACGACGAACGTGAACGGATCCGGCGTCGCCGACGGCAAGGTGTGCGGATATCCTGCGTCCGGCGTGTAGGCGTAGACGTTCGTCAGCCCTGCCACCGGCGCAACGGTGCCGTTCGCGGGGTCCGTCCACGTGACCTTCAGGCTGTTCCGGTCGGCCACGTCGGGATCGGTTGGCGTCACGGTGAAACGAATCGTGCCGTCCGCCTGCGGATCCGGGCCGCTCACGCCGATGGTCGGCGCCTGGTTCAGCTGCTTGATGTGGATGGTCACCGTTTCCGTCGTCGTGTGCCATGTGCGCGAGAACAGGTGCAGGTGCGGCCTGCTGGCCTCGTCGCTGACCCGCACCGTGAATGTCGCGTCATCCGGGTTCGGCTGATGCGCCAGCTCTTGGTCGGGCTTGTAGGTGAACGTGCCGTCGTCGTGGAAATCCAGCGTCCCGGTGGCCGGTCCCTGTACGACCTCATACGTCAGCTTGTCGTTGTCGGCGTCGTGACCTATTACCGCACCGGACACTTCACCGGTCGCGTCGTCGCGGTCGTCGTAGTCCACCGTTGCCGTGGCCGTCGGGGTGGAGTTGAAGACGCGTGGCACCACCACCCGGCGCCATGCCGCGTAGGCCAGTTCGAGGAGTCGCGGCAGCGTCGGAACCTGCGGCACGCCAGGCGCTGTCGCGTTCGGGGCTAGCGCGGCACCGGTCAGCAGGTTGGTCAGGAGACTCACCGGACGTGAGACCCGGGCCGGTGCCGCCAAAGGGGTAGGCGCCGCCGCGATTCCGGAAGCGGTCGGTGACGGAAGCGGCACCGTGGACGACGATGCGCGAGGCGAGATCCGCGCCGAAGTCTGGGCCGGCTGCACGGTCGGGGCTTGCACCGTCGCCCGCGTGAGTGCGGTACGCACCGGTGTGGTCACCTGCCTGCGCGGCGCGACCTGCTGCTCCACCCGTTTCTCGACCTGCTGCACCACCCGCGGTACCGTCGCGCTCCCGCTCTTGCGCTCAGCCACTCGCTGCGCGCTCGATTCGACACCGTTGCTTCCGGGCGCGTCGTCGCCTTTGGGCGTGACATCGGGTTTGACAGCCGTGTCCGTCGTTTCATCGCGGGTGCGCCGCGGCGAAACGGATAGATGCTCCCTTAACGCCGCCCGGACCGTCTCGCGGCGCTGCTGGGCGGTGCGCTGCGCAGCCGTCGTCGGCGATGCGGCCGACCCTGAGAACGCCTTCTGTTCAGTGGGCGATGTCTCCGGTGGCGCCGACGTCGTCGGCGCGTTCGGACCCTCACCATCGGTGGTCGAGTCCGCGGAGGCCACCCCGTGGCCGGTCGTCACTGCAACGCCCAGGCCCATAGCAACTGTTATTCCGCCGATACGCGATGCCTTCTTTTGAGTAACCATGCCGACCTCCACGAGAATGCGCTATGTGGGCAAGGTACGGCTTTTCCGGCTGACCGAATTGGTTATCGAGCAAAAATTATCGGTTGCGTCATTGATGGTGTTGGTACAGGTCAAGCGGTTAGCGTTATTCGCTGATCATTTGCTCAGCTATCGTAAGTGGAATTACGTCGAGGTACTTTACGGCGCCATGCAAATTCAGCAAAATGACGCTCGCCCGGCGTTAGCCGCGCTGCAGCGGTTTCGTCGCTGCGCGGACGATCCCGCGAACTTGGTCCTCGACGGCACCACCCGCGAAGAACAACATCTCGTCGCCGGCCTGCAGCACATCGTCGGGCTGCGGCAGGATGACCCCGCTGTCGCGGATCACCACGCCCAGCACGGTGTTCTCCGGCATCGGGACGTCGCGCACCCGCTTGCCGACCATCGAATCGTTCTCGGGCAGCTTCAGTTTGGCCAAGCTCACCTGGCCCTGCCTCAGATCCATGAGTCGCACCAGGTGGCCGATGTCGATGGCCCCCTCGATCGCGGCGACCAACGCCCGCGGCGCCGACACCGCAAGGTCGACGCCCCACGCCTCGGTGAACAGCCACTCGTTGCGTGCGTCGTTGACGCGTGCCACCACCCGATCGACCCCGAACTCGGTCTTGGCTAGCAGCGAGGTCGTCAGGTTCGCCTTGTCGTCGCCGGTCGCCGCGATCACGACATCGCATGTCTCGATACCGGCGTCCTCCAGCGAGGCGAGCTCGCACGAGTCGGCGAGCAGCCAGTCCGCGCCGGGCACCGTGAGTGGTTCGTAATGACGGACGTTGTTCTCGATCAGCAGGATCTTGTGGCCGTAGGCGAGCAGTTCCATGGCGACCGACCGGCCGACCGCGCCCGCGCCCGCGATGCCGATGCGCATCGCCTGACGCTCGTCAGCGCGGCCCGATGACTCGGCGGACCGGCGTCTGATTCGGAACACAACGTCATACTGACCCATGCGTGGCCGTACTGGTTAACTGCGGGATGAAATGACTTTGCAGCAGCTGTATCTGGTTCTGCTGGCCGGCGGGCTCGTGTTGCTGGCGAGCATCGTCGCCACGCGGGCGGCCACCACGGTCGGCCTACCCGCCCTGCTGCTGTTCCTCGGCGTCGGCGTCATCGTCGGCGAAGACGGGCTGGGGCTGCAATTCGAGAACTACCTACTCGCCGACCATCTCGGCACGGTCGCGCTGGCCATCATCCTCATCGAGGGCGGCCTCACCACGAAGTTCTCCGACGTGAAGCGAGTGTTGGCGCCTGCGGGGATGCTGGCCACTCTCGGCGTGGGGGTCAGCATGGCGATCACCGCCGCAGGCGCACACCTGCTACTGGGGATGAACTGGCAGCTGGCGCTCCTCCTCGGCGCCATCGTGTCGGTCACCGACGCGGCCGCCGTGTTCTCCGTGCTGCGGGTCGTGCCGCTGCCGAGGCGTCTCGCCGGGCTGCTGGAGGCCGAGTCCGGGTTCAACGACGCGCCCGCGGTCATCCTCGTGCTGATGTTCTCCGTCACGCCGCTCGAAGTATCCCCGGTGCACGCACTCGGCCAGCTGGCCTACGAGCTCGGTGTCGGCGCCGCGATCGGGCTGGGGTGCGGGCTGCTCGGCGCAATCGCTTTGCGCCGCATCGCCCTTCCCGCGTCGGGGCTGTATCCGCTGGCGAACTTCGGGCTCGGGATGGTCGCATTCGCCGCGGCGGGCAGCGCCCACGCCAGCGGGTTCCTCGCCGCCTATCTGGCCGCGGTCGTGCTCGCCAATTCGGGGCTACCGCACCGGTCGGCGACCCGCTCGTTCGCCGAAGGGCTGGGTTGGCTCGCGCAGATCGGCCTTTTCGTGCTCCTCGGTCTTCTGGTCGACCCCAGCGACCTCGGGTCCGAGATAGTGCCTGCGATCGTGATCGGCCTCGTCCTGTTGCTGGTCGCCCGGCCCGCGTCCGTCGTCATCTCCCTCGCAGGATTTCGCGTCCCGTGGAAGGAGCAGGCCTTCCTGTCGTGGGCCGGGCTGCGCGGCGCCGTCCCGATCGTGCTTGCGACGTTCCCGATCGTCGAGGGCGTGCCCGACGCCATCCGGCTGCTCAACATCGTGTTCATCCTGGTGGTGGTGTTCACCCTGGTGCAGGGGCCGAGCCTGTCCGCACTTGCGCACCGGCTCGGGCTGATCCCGAAGGAGGCCACCCGCGAGATCCAGGTGGAGGCGGCGCCCCTGGACGTGTTGGAGGCCGAATTGCTGACCATGACGGTGCAGTCACCGTCGCGGCTGCACGGTGTCATGGTGCTCGAACTCCGGCTGCCCGACCCCAGCGTCATCACCCTGATCATCAGGGACGGGCACACCTTCGTTCCGCAGCCCGACACCAGGATCGCGGCGGGCGACGAACTGCTGATCGTCACCACCCCGAAGACGCGGACGGCCGCCGAACGCAGGCTGCGCGCGGTGAGTCGCCGCGGCAAGCTCGCGTACTGGTTCGACGAATTCGGCGAAGCCGAATAAAGGGCCGGAGACGGCGAAGCTGAATAAAAGGGCTGGAGAGGGCGAAGCCGACTGACAGCGCACACCCAGGAAAACGGGACTAACCTCGATGTAGTGCGATTCGCTTTCAAAACATCCCCGCAGAACACCAATTGGCACGACATGCTCGCTGTCTGGCAGGCCGCCGACGACATCGACGTTTTCGAGTCGGGCTGGACGTTCGACCACTTCTATCCGATCTTCTCCGACTCCAGCGGCCCATGCCTGGAGGGCTGGACCACGCTGACGGCGCTGGCGCAGGCCACCAAGCGCCTGCGCGTCGGCGTGCTGGTCACCGGTATCCACTACCGCCATCCGGCCGTGCTGGCGAATATGGCTGCAGCGCTGGACATCGTCTCCAACGGCAGGCTCGATCTCGGCATCGGCGCGGGTTGGAACGAAGAGGAATCAGGTGCGTACGGAATCGAACTCGGCTCGATCAAGGAGCGCTTCGACCGCTTCGAGGAGGCGTGCGAAGTGCTCACCAGTTTGTTGAGCAAGGACACCACGACCTTCGACGGCAGGTACTACCAACTCAAGGACGCGCGCAACGAGCCGAAGGGGCCGCAGAAGCCACATCCACCGATCTGCATCGGCGGCAGCGGCGAGAAGCGGACCCTGCCGCTCACCGCGAAATACGCCGACCACTGGAACTTCGTCGGCGGACCGCCGGAAGAGTTCGCCCGCAAGCGCGACGTGCTGGCCGCCCGCTGCGCGGACATCGGTCGCGACCCGAAGGAGATCACGCTGTCGGCCCACGTCCGGTTGGAGCCCGACCTCGACTACGCCAAGGCGGTCGACGAGGCAGGGGCGCTGGGCAAGGAGGGTCTGGACCTCGCGATCATCTACCTGCCGCCCCCGCACGACCCCGCCGTGCTCGAGCCGTTGGCCGAAGCGATCAGGGATTCGGGTCTCAACAGCAAAGTTAAGTGACGATAACGAAAATATAACGGTCTGGCAAAGAAATGGTCACGACGCGACGTAATGTCGCGATTCGGGTGGTGTGGCGGTTGCTAGAAGCCGAAGCGAATGAGGTCGTCAGCGGTGACCAGGCGTTCGGCCTTGGCCGGGTACTCGCGGCACTTCACCGGATGACGGAGAAGTGACCAGGCGATTCGACTCATCCGTGAGCGGTAGAGAGGGTTGAGGTACACGTCGATCACTCCTGCGGCATAGCAATTGCTGGACCGAGGTGCCACGTTACCGCAGCGTCCTCACCAAGTCATTAGATACCGCAGAACTGGCAAACAGAATTCGACACGCCGATCAATCATCAGATGATTTTATTGAGACAGAAGTGACAGATGTTGTTCATATCCGACTCGACCGTGCGGTGTCGTACGCGACGCGCCGCTTGACCGTTCAACACCGCACAGTCGCGGCTTCTCCGCTTTTTACAGGCGTGTCGCGGCTAGCGCTGAGGGACCGCGGTGGGCTTGATCGGCGCAGGTAGCGCCGTTTGGCCCATCAGGTACCGGTCCACCCCGGCCGCTGCGGCGCGGCCCTCGGCGATCGCCCAGACGATCAGCGACTGGCCCCGCCCCATGTCACCCGCGACGAACGTGCCCGGCACCGAGGTGGCGAAGTCCGCGTTACGTGCGACGTTGCCCCGATCGGTGATCTCGACGTTCAAGCCGTTCAGCAGGCCTTCCCGCTCCGGGCCGACGAAGCCCATTGCGAGCAGCACCAGGTCGGCCTCCAACTCGAAGTCGGTGCCCTCGAGTTTCTCGAACTTGCCTCCGGCCATCTTGACCTCGTGCCCGCGCAGGCCGGTCACCTTGCCGTCGCGGCCGACGAACTCCTCGGTGTTCACCGAATAGACCCGCTCGCCACCCTCCTCGTGGGCGGACGACACCCGCATCATCAGCGGGTAGACCGGCCACGGGGTGGAGTCGGCGCGCGACTCGGGCGGGCGAGGCATGATCTCGAACTGGTGCACGCTTTCGCAGCCCTGCCGGTGCACGGTGCCTAGGCAGTCGGCGCCGGTGTCGCCACCGCCGATGATGATGACCTTCTTGCCCTTGGCGTGCAGCGGCGGCAGGCCGTCGTCGTCGGTCACCGGGTCGCCCTGCTGCACCCGGTTCGCCCACGGAAGGAACTCCATCGCCTGATGGATGCCGTCCAGGTCACGGCCAGGGATCGGCAGGTCGCGCCACGCCGTCGCCCCGCCTGCCAGCACCACCGCGTCGAACTGCGACCGCAACTCCTCGGCGGTGACGTCGACACCGACGTTGACGCCCGCACGGAACTGGGTGCCTTCGGCCTCCATCTGCTCCAGACGGCGGTCGATGTGGCGCTTCTCCATCTTGAACTCGGGGATGCCGTAGCGCAGTAGCCCGCCGATTCTGTCCTCGCGCTCGAACACGGTCACCGCGTGACCGGCGCGGGTGAGCTGCTGGGCGGCGGCCAGCCCGGCAGGGCCCGACCCGACAACGGCGACGGTCTTGCCGGTCGGCTTGTCCGGTGGCAGCGGAACGACCCAGCCCTCGCTGAAGGCGTTGTCGATGATCTCGACCTCGACCTGCTTGATGGTCACCGGATCCTGGTTGATGCCGAGCACGCACGATCCCTCGCACGGGGCAGGGCACAGCCTGCCGGTGAACTCGGGGAAGTTGTTGGTGGCGTGCAGCCGCTCGATCGCGTCGCGCCAGCGGTCACTGCGCACCAGGTCGTTCCACTCGGGGATCAGGTTCCCCAGCGGGCAGCCGTTGTGGCAGAACGGAATGCCGCAGTCCATGCAGCGTGCCGCCTGCTCGCGCAGCACGTCGTGCGAGAAGTCCTCGTAGACCTCTTTCCAGTCGCGAAGCCGCAGCGGGACCGGCCGTCGGTGCGGGGTCTCGCGCTTTGTGTACTTGAGAAAGCCTCTTGGGTCAGGCATTCGCTGCCGCCATGATCGCCGTGTCGACGTCCTCGCCGGATTTCTCGGCTTCGGCGATCGCCTCGAGCACACGTTTGAAGTCACGCGGCATGACCTTGACGAAGTTCTTCAATTGGTGATCCCAATCCGCCAGGATGCGCTGCCCGACAGCCGAATCCGTGGCGTCGACGTGCGCGGTGATCATCTCCCGCAGGTAGTCGATGTCCTCGTCGTCCATCTCGTCGAGGTCGACCATTTCGGCGTTGAGGTTCTCGGTGAACGTGCCGTCGACGTCGTACACGTAGGCAACACCGCCCGACATTCCCGCCGCGAAGTTGCGGCCGGTGGCGCCGAGAATGACGACCTTGCCGCCGGTCATGTACTCGCAGCCGTGATCGCCGACGCCCTCCACCAGGGCGTGCGCGCCCGAGTTGCGCACCGCGAACCGCTCGCCGACGACACCGCGCAGGAAGGCCTGGCCGCTGGTTGCGCCGAACAGGATCACGTTGCCCGCGATGATGTTGTCCTCGGCGACGTAGTCGTCGGGAGCATCGTCGGACGGCCGCACCACCAACCGACCACCGGAAAGCCCCTTGCCCACGTAGTCGTTGGCGTCGCCGTACACCCGCAGCGTGATGCCCTTAGGCACGAACGCGCCGAAGCTGTTTCCTGCCGATCCGTCGAACGTGATGTCGATGGTTCCGTCGGGAAGACCCTGTCCGCCATAGGCTTTGGTGAGCTCGTGGCCCAGCATGGTGCCGACGGTGCGGTTGGTGTTGGCGATCGTCGTCGAGAACCGCACCGGAGTGCCCGAGTCCAGCGCCTCCCGGCACATCACGATCAGCTGCTGGTCGAGTGCCTTGTCGAGGCCGTGATCCTGACGCGAGCTGCAGTACAGGTCTTGGTTCATGAATGCCGACTCGGGCTCGTGCAGCACCGGGGTCAGGTCGAGCTTGTAGGCCTTCCAGTGCTCGGCAGCCTTCGTCGTGTCCAGCGATCCGACCTGGCCGACCATCTCGTTGACGGTGCGGAAGCCCAACTGGGCCATCATCTCCCGCACCTCCTCGGCGATGAACATGAAGAAGTTCTCCACGAACTCCGGCTTGCCCGCGAAGCGCTGCCGCAGTGTCGGGTTCTGGGTCGCCACGCCGACGGGGCAGGTGTCCAGGTGGCAGACCCGCATCATGATGCAACCCGACACCACCAGCGGTGCGGTGGCGAATCCGAACTCCTCCGCGCCGAGCAGCGCGGCGATCACCACGTCGCGGCCGGTCTTCAGCTGCCCGTCCACCTGCACGACGATGCGGTCGCGAAGACCGTTGAGCAGCAACGTCTGCTGGGTTTCTGCCAGCCCGAGCTCCCACGGTGCGCCCGCGTGCTTCATCGACGTCAGCGGGGTCGCGCCGGTGCCTCCGTCGTGGCCCGAGATCAGCACGACGTCGGCGTGCGCCTTCGACACACCCGCGGCGACCGTGCCGACACCGTTCTCGCTGACCAGCTTCACGTGCACCCGCGCCTGCGGGTTGGAGTTCTTCAGATCGTGGATCAGCTGCGCGAGATCCTCGATCGAGTAGATGTCGTGGTGCGGCGGCGGCGAGATCAGGCCGACGCCGGGCGTCGAGTGCCGCACCTCGGCCACCCACGGGTAGACCTTGTTCCCCGGAAGCTGGCCGCCCTCACCGGGTTTCGCGCCCTGGGCCATCTTGATCTGGATGTCGGTGCAGTTGCTCAGGTAGTGGCTGGTCACGCCGAACCGGCCGGAAGCCACCTGCTTGATCGCGCTGCGGCGCCAGTCGCCGTTCTCGTCGCGGTCGAAGCGGCTGACGGCTTCGCCGCCCTCGCCCGAGTTCGACCGGCCGCCAATGCGATTCATCGCAATCGCCAGCGTCTCGTGCGCCTCGGCGGAAATGGAGCCGTAGCTCATCGCGCCGGTGGAGAACCGCTTGACGATCTCGGTGGCAGGCTCCACCTCGTCGAGCGGAACCGGCGGGCGCGCGCCGTCGCGGAACTTCAGCAGCCCACGCAGCGACGCCATCCGCTCGCTCTGGTCGTCGACAAGGGCGGTGTACTCCTTGAAGATCGAGTACTGGCCGGTGCGGGTGGAGTGCTGCAGCTTGAACACCGTGTCCGGGTTGAACAGGTGGTACTCGCCCTCGCGACGCCACTGGTACTCGCCGCCGACCTCGAGTTCACGGTGCGCCCACTCATCGGGCCGGTCCAGGTATGCCAGCGCGTGCCGCCGGGTGACGTCGTCGGCGATGTCGTCGAGGTCGATGCCGCCGACGGCACACGTCAACCCGGTGAAGTACTCGCTGAGCAGCGGCTGGCTGATGCCGATGGCCTGGAACAGCTGCGCACCGGTGTAGGACGCCAGCGTCGAGATGCCCATCTTGGACATCACCTTCAGCACGCCCTTGCCCGCGGCCTTGACGTAGTTCGCCTTGGCCTTGTCGCTGCTGATGCCGGTGATCACGCCGCGGTCGCACATGTCCTCGATCGACTCGAACGCCATGTACGGGTTGATCGCGGCGGCGCCGAAGCCGACGAGGCAGGCCATGTGGTGAACCTCGCGGGCGTCACCCGCCTCCACGACGAGCCCGACCTTGGTGCGGGTGCGGTCGCGGACCAGGTGGTGGTGCACGGCCGAGACGCTCAGCAGCGACGGGATCGGCGCCATCGACTCGTCGGACTCACGGTCGGACAGCACGATGATGCGCGCTCCGTCCCGGATCGCCTCCGAGACCTTGGCCCTGACGCTGTCGAGAGCCTCCCGCAGACCCTGCCCGCCGCGGTTGACCGGATACAGGCAGCGGATCACCGCTGCGCGCATCCCGTGCTTGTGGCCGCGGATCTCGTGATCGGGGTCGACGCACATCAGCTTCGACAGCTCGGCGTTGCGCAGGATGGGGTTCGGAAGCACGATCTGCCGACACGACTCGGCGTCGGGGTTGAGCAGGTCGCCCTCGGGGCCGACGGTGCCCGCCAGGCTGGTCACCACCTCTTCGCGGATGGCGTCCAGCGGCGGGTTGGTGACCTGGGCGAACAGCTGTTGGAAGTAGTCGTAGAGCATCCGCGGCCGCTGCGAGAGCACGGCAACCGGGGTGTCGGTGCCCATCGAGCCGAGCGGCTCGGCGCCAGAGCGGGCCATCGGCGCCACCAGGAGGTTGAGCTCCTCGTAGGTGTAGCCGAAGATCTGCTGGCGCAACACAACCCGGTGGTGCGGCATGCGGACGTAGTCGCCGGGCGGCAGCTCGTCGAGGTGGAACAGGCCGGCGTCCAGCCACTCCTGGTACGGCAGCTCGGCGGCGAGTTCGGCCTTGATCTCCTCGTCGTCGACGATGCGGCCCTGCGCGGTGTCGACCAGGAACATCCTGCCCGGCTGCAGACGCATCTTCTTCACGACGGTCGACGGGTCGAGGTTGAGCACGCCGGCCTCCGACGCCATCACCACCAGGCCGTCCTCGGTGACCCAGATGCGCGACGGGCGAAGGCCGTTGCGGTCAAGCACCGCGCCGATCACGGTGCCGTCGGTGAACGTCATCGACGCGGGGCCGTCCCACGGCTCCATCAACGACGCGTGGTACTGGTAGAAGGCCCGGCGCGCCGGGTCCATCGACTCGTTGCGTTCCCACGCCTCGGGGATCATCATCAGCACGGCATGCGGCAGGCTGCGCCCGCCGAGATGCAGCAACTCGAGCACCTCGTCGAAGCGCGCCGTATCCGATGCGCCCGGCGTACAGATCGGCACGACCTTGTCGAGGTCGGCGCCGGACCCGAAGATGTCTGTCTTGATCAGCGCCTCGCGCGCCCGCATCCAGTTCTCGTTGCCGGTGACGGTGTTGATCTCGCCGTTGTGCGCGATCCGCCGGAACGGGTGGGCCAGCGGCCACGACGGGAACGTGTTCGTGGAGAACCTCGAGTGCACGATGCCTAGCGCGCTGGTCAGCCGGTCGTCCTGCAGGTCGAGATAGAACGCCTTCAGCTGCGGCGTGGTCAGCATGCCCTTGTAGACGAATGTCTGACCGGAAAGGCTTGGGAAATAGACGGTTTCGCGACCAGGCCCGTCCTGACCCGGACCCTTCGTGCCGAGTTCGTGCTCGGCGCGCTTGCGCACCACGTAGGCCTTGCGCTCGAGGTCCATCCCGGACGCACCGGCGATGAACACCTGCCGGAACGTCGGCATGGCGTCACGGGCCAGGGCACCGAGCGACGAGTCGTCGGTCGGCACATCGCGCCAGCCCAGCACGTGCAGGCCCTCGGCCTCCGCGATCTTCTCGACGGATTCGCACGCCGCCGCGGCGTCCTTCGACGACTGCGGCAGAAACGCGATCCCGGTGGCGTAGCTGCCCGGCTCCGGCAGCTCGAACTCGACGACGGCGCGCAGGAACTCGTCGGGAACCTGGAGCAGGATGCCCGCACCGTCGCCCGTTTGCGGTTCGGCGCCCTGCGCACCGCGGTGCTCGAGGTTGACCAGGGCCAGGATGGCCTTGTCGACGATGTCGCGGCTGCGGCGGCCGTGCATGTCCGCGACCATGGCAACGCCACACGCGTCATGTTCGAACGCGGGGTTGTACAGCCCTTGTTTCTCGGGCGCCATTCCCACCTAGCCCTTCAGAACCTTCAAGAATTCCCTGGCAGCCGTCGAGGACGGCGATCAGCCGGTTGTGGTGGTGGCGGTGCCTCCGTGCAGCACTGAACGACGACCCCTACCCCACTCGACACAAGTGGGGAAAACGATATGACAAACCCCGCCTGACATGCCAACTTAGTCATACCTAACTAACGCGCTCGGCCCCCGCGGCAACGCTGCCCCATTCGCTTCCAATGATACGAGCGAAGCGGTTGCGCGCCTTCAGTTTTCGGCGACCTGCGCCGCCGCGGCCGCTGCCAACCCAAACGCCGAGGTGCGACCAAGATCACCACGCGCAATTGCTGTCGACGGCCTAAGATGCTTTTCAGCTGGCAAAAGTCGACTGCGGCGGATTTGCTGTAAAGCCTAGTCAGATTCTTAGACTCCAGTCCCGCCGCCGGCCCACTCACCCCTCGACGAAGTGGGCAGGCTGCGGGCTGATCAGCGGTGCACCGGGTAGCCGCCGCGCTCGGCCAACGACCGGAGCTGCTTGAGGGCGAACGTGCGACCGCGGCCGCCTTCCGGAATGTGGATGCCCGCCCACAGACCCTGGGCGCCCGGCATCTCGCAGGCCTCCCTCGCGCACAGCCAGCGCCGCGGGCAGGCCCGGCACACCGCCTTGGTCTGATCGTCTGTTGCCGTCATCCACCGTTCGGGATCCTGCGTGCAGGCGCCGATCTGGCTGTCGGTCAGTACGGGCATCTCGATCGTGACGGTCATGACGACTTCCTCTCGCTCGCTGGCGTTGCTGAAACCGTAGCGCTTTTTCCGTAGCAGTGCAACAGTTGTCAGGGTCTAGTCGCTACGGCGAGGTTGGCCTTCTGCCGTCGGATCTGCTGGCTACACTGGGCGGGTGGAACCCGACGCCGGCGATCCGGGCATAGCCCGCGCTGGCGCAGCGGTCGCCGCCCGACGCCGCGAATTGGACATCAAGCAGCGCAATCTCGCGAAATTCAAGATCATCAACGCCGGTGCGCTCATCGCCTTCGAGAAGGGGCGCAGCTGGCCGAGGGAGCGCACGAGAGCCCGGCTGGAAGAGGTCTTGCAGTGGCCCGCCGGAACCATAGCGACGATACGGTACGGCGGTGCGGTGCCCGGCGCCGCGCCCGAGCCACCAACGGACGACGGCGCCGCGTCGCTGATCGCGGGCACGATCGAGGTGGCGATGACGACGCTCGGTGCCGCCATCGAGTCGCTGCCCGCCGACGACGATCCTGAGTTCTCCGCCCGTGCCACCGTCATCCTGGCCGAACTGCGCAAGCTCGAGTCGGTGGTCGCCCGCGCCGCGCAGCACAGCCGCGGCACGCCCGATGTGGTGTTGGCACTGCGGACGGTCCGCGGTAGCTATGACGAGCTGGCGTTTCGCGCCGCCGCGACGCCGGCCGCGACGCTGGGCCAGCGGCTCTACGCCGCGCGCAGACGGGCCAACCTGTCCGCTTCAGAGACCGCGAACGCGGCGGGCCTTCCCCCGGAGTTGGTGCACGCGGTCGAGGCGGGCGAACCGGCCACCGAGGCGGACACCGCCGCGCTTAACGACCTCATCGCGTCACTCGATGGCTGATACTGGGTCCCGTGCCGCTACCCGATCTGGTCCGAAACGTCGACGATGTGTTGTCGCGGGCCGACTCGCTGTTCGGCACCGCCGACCCAGACGCGGCCGCGACGGCTGCCGACCGGCTGACCGACGCCACCGACGCGATCCGGTCGGGGCAGGAGCACGCCGCGTCGATGACGGGCGACGCCATCACCAACTACGCCGAGTTCGCACAGGGCACCCGCGACGCGCTCGACCACCTTTCCGGCGTCGAGTCCGACCTTGGCCACCGCCTGCAGGAGGCCGCGGACGCGGTGACCGCGGCGCACGCCGCTTCGCAGTCGGCGCTCGACGTGGTGTCGTCGGCGTCGGATGCGCTCGAGCACCTGCCGGATTCGGCCGCCGCCGAACTGGCCGTCATCAGGGCGCTGCGGGCACAGGTCGGTCACGAGCTCGAGCTGATCCGCACCCACCAAGCGGTCGCCGAACAGCTGGGCGCACAGCTGCGCGGGCTCGGCTACTGAGCGGCCCCCGGCCGTAGGTCAAGCCGCCGAAGCAGTTGCGCGTTGAGCGCGACCACCACCGTCGACGCCGACATCAACAGCGCACCGACCGACATCGGCATCACGAATCCGATCGGGGCGAGCACACCGGCGGCCAGCGGAACCGAGATCAGGTTGTAACCCGCTGCCCACCAAAGGTTTTGCTGCATCTTGCGGTACGTCGCCTTCGATAGCGTGATCACCGACAGCACCGAGCGCGGGTCCGAGCTGGCAAGGATCACCCCCGCCGACGCGATCGCGACGTCGGTGCCCGCGCCGATGGCGATGCCGACGTCGGCCTGGGCCAGTGCGGGTGCGTCGTTGACGCCGTCGCCGACCATGGCGACCTTGAGGCCTTCGCCCTGCAGCTCGGCGACCTTGGCCGCCTTGTCCTGCGGCCGAACCCCCGCGAACACCCGGTCGATGCCGAGGTCGTCGGCAACCGCACGGGCCACCGGCTCGGCGTCCCCGGTGATCATCACGACCTCGATGCCCAGCCGGTGCAGCGCGTCGACCGCGTCACGCGACTCCGGCCGCACCTCGTCGGCCAGCTTGAGCGCGCCCGCAACCGTCCCGTCGACCACGACGTGCAACACGATCGCACCTTCGCCGTGCCAGGCGGCGGACTCGGGCAGCTCGGTCTGTCCGGCTTCGTCCAACAACCGCGGACCGCCGACACGGACCCCACGACCGTCGACCGTCGCCGTCACCCCGACCGCGGGCGAGGACGAGAAGTCCGACGACGCGGGCACCTCGAGGTTCCTGGCCTTCGCCGCGGCGACGATGGCGCGGGCCAGTGGATGCTCGGAGTCCGCCTCGGCGGCCGCCGCCAGCACCAGCACGTCGTCGTCGCCGTGCCCGTCCGTTGCCGCCACGGCCGTCACGGTCGGCTCGCCCTTGGTCAGGGTGCCGGTCTTGTCGAACAGCACCGCGCCGACCGTCCGCATGCTCTCCAGCGCCAGCCGGTCCTTGATCAGCACGCCAGCACGGGCGGCGCGTTCCGTGGCGATCGACACCACCAGCGGTATCGCCAGACCCAGGGCGTGCGGGCACGCGATCACCAGCACGGTGATGGTCCGGATGACAGCTTCCTCCGGCTTGCCGACGAAGCCCCACACCACGGCGGTGATCACGGCCGCACCCAACGCGAACCAGAACAACCAGCCCGCGGCGATATCGGCCAGCCGCTGCGCCCGCGACGACGAGTTCTGGGCCTCGGTGACCAGCCGCTGGATACCGGCCAGCGCGGTGTCGTCGCCGACGGCGGTGACCTTGACGCGCAGGCCGGAGTCCGTCGCGACGGTGCCCGCGACGACATGGTCGCCGACTCCGCGGCGCACCGGCACGGACTCGCCGGTCACCATCGACTCGTTGATATCCGCTGCGCCGTCGACGATCTCGCCGTCGGCGGGCACGCTGCCGCCGGGACGCACGATCACCACGTCGCCCAGCCGCAGATCCGAAGGGGCGACCGTGACGACCTGATCCCCTTCGACCCGTTCGGCCTCATCGGGCAGCAGCGCGGCGAGTGAGTCCAGCGCCGAACTGGTCTGCGCCAGTGAGCGCATTTCGATCCAGTGGCCGAGCAGCATGATGACGATCAGCAGCGCCAGCTCCCACCAGAAGTCGAGCTGGTGGTCGAGCACGCCAAGACTGGCGCCCCACGACGAAACGAACGCCACGGTGATGGCAAGCCCGATCAGCAGCATCATTCCCGGTGCGCGGGAACGGATCTCGCTGACGGCACCGGTGAGGAAGGGCCTGCCGCCCCAGAAGTACATGACGGTGCCGAGTACCGGCGACACCCACCGCGCACCGGGGAACTCCGGCACGCTGTAGCCGAGGATCATCGCGAACATGCCCGACAGCGCCACCGTCGGGACGGCGAGCACCAGCATGATCCAGAACAGCCTGCGGAACTGGGCGACGTGGTCGTGATGGCCGCCGTGACCTTGCTGGCCGGCATGGCCTTGCTGGCCGGCATGGCCGGTCGCGGTGGTGTGGCTCAGGGTCATGAGGAGATCATACCCCTAGGGGGTATGTCCTCCTCATCGGCCGAGCGCCGCCTCCCGGCCGCCATAGTTCTTTCGCAGCGTCGTCTTCAGCACCTTGCCGGTCGCAGTACGCGGCAATTCGGAGACGAACTCGACACGCGTCGGGCATTTGAAATGAGCCAGTCGCTCGCGCGTGTATGCGATCAACTCATCGGCAGCCGTAACAGCGTCCCGGACGAGCGCCACAACGGCGATGGGTGTCTCGCGAAGATGGCACCGAGTTTGGCAGATGCGAACATCGTTTCGAGGAAGGCGACACTGTTCACCATCAACGCGCCGACCCGGTCTCCCGAACGCACACCCATTTCACGCAATGCCTGGGCCAATTGGTTTGTGCGACGATCGAAATCGGCGAATGAAACCCGGCGGTCGCCTTCGATGAACGCCGTTCGCTCACCCGAAAGGAATGCCCTGCGCGTCGGCCAATCGCCAATCCCGCCAAGACCGGTGTTGACCGTGTTGCCCATCACCCAATCCCTCCGCCCAGGGTTCGACTTCATGATCACACTGGTGCTGGTTCGCGAGAAAGAATCTGCAAAACTGGGACCCCGGCTATCCCGCGCGGTGAAGGAGAACGGTGGCAAGCCCCGATCAGCCTGACGATTCCATGCGGGGCTCGGTGCATGTCTGCGTCACGGCGATCGTCGCCGGTGTGCTCATCGGCTTCGTCGGCGGCGCGTTCCGCTGGTGTCTTCAGGCGGCCGATCGCCTCCGCATCGACCTGGTCGACTGGGCGCACGGGCTGCCGGGGCCGGGCTGGCTGGTCCCCATCGCCGCCGCCGCGATCGGCGCAACACTGGCCGCGCTGATCGTGCGGTGGGAGCCGCTGGCCGCCGGGAGCGGTATCCAGCACGTCGAAGCCGTTTTTCTCGGCGAGGCCAAGCCACCGCTCATCCGGCTCCTTCCTGCGAAGTTCATCGGAGGCGTTTTGAGCATCGGATCCGGGCTCGTGTTGGGCCGCGAAGGGCCCACGGTGCACATGGGTGCGGCGATCGGCGCCGAAGCTGCCCGGCGTGCCCGGCTGCCCGACTCCGAGGTCAGGATGATGCAGACCGCACTGGGCGGCGCCGGCCTGGCAGTGGCGTTCAACGCACCGATCGGCGGCACCCTGTTCACCCTCGAAGAGGTCACGAAGTCGTTTCGGGTGAAAACGGTTCTTGCGACACTCTTTTCGTGCGTTGCGGGAGTGGCCTGTTCGCGGCTGGTGCTGGGAAACCACGCCGATTTCCAGGTCGAACCGATCGCCGCTCCCGCGCTGGCCTGGTTGCCCCTCTTCGTCGCCTTCGGATTGCTGACCGGGTGCCTGGGGGCCGTTTACAACGGTTTGACGTTGTGGTTCCTCGACCACGTCGGTGCGATCCGCCGCATCCCGACCCTGGCGAAGGCCGCCACCATTGGTGCGATCGTCGGCCTCGCGATGTTCGTCTACCCCCTCGCGGTTGGCGGCGGCGAGGACCTGACGCAACGGATCCTCGGCGGGCAGAACCTCGTCGTATCCGTCGTCGCCGGAATCCTTGCGGTGCGGTTCGTCGCAGGCCCGCTGTCGTACTCAGCGGCGGTCCCCGGCGGACTCTTCGCGCCACTGCTCGCCGTCGGCGCGCTGTGGGGACTTCTCTTCGTCGGATGCTTCAACGCGGTATGGCCCGACGACACAACGCAGTTGGCCATTCCGATGGCACTCGTCGGAATGGCGGCGTTCTTCGGGGCCACTGTGCGCGCGCCGGTGACGGGGATGGTCGTCGTCACGGAGATGACGGCAACGACCGAGACGCTGGTGCCGATGATGGCCGCAACCGCAGCCGCCGTGCTCGTCGCGTACCTCGTGGGATCGCCGCCGATCTATGAGAGCCTTCGCGAGCGGATGCCGGACGAGGCGTCCATCGAGCGACGCGGCAACGGTTAGGGGAACCAAGGCGTCGCCGTTTCGCGCGCGATAATTTCGTTCCAGGCACGATTCGGCAACGCTCGGCTCTACCAACCGATTTGCATGCAACCCTCACAGGCATGACTGCACCCACGATGCTGCATCGCCTGACGGCAGAGTTCATCGGCACGTTCTGGTTGGTCCTCGGCGGTTGCGGCAGCGCGGTGTTCGCCGCGAAGTTCGCATCGTCGGACGGCGTATCTCTCGGCATCGGATTCCTCGGTGTCGCACTGGCATTCGGCCTGACGGTGCTCACCGGCGTGTACGCGTTCGGCACCATTTCCGGCGGTCACTTCAACCCGGCTGTGACGCTGGGCGCCGCCCTTGCGCGCCGAGTGGAGTGGAAGGCGGTACCCGGCTACTGGGTCGTGCAGGTCCTCGGCGGGTTGGTGGCGGGCCTGGTGATCCTGGTGGTGGCCAACGGAAAAGAGGGCTTCGACCCGGTCGGCAACATGGCCGCCAACGGCTACGGCGAGCATTCCCCCGGCGGCTACTCGCTGCTCGCCGTCGCGCTCACCGAGATCATCCTGACGGGGGTGTTCCTGCTCGTCATCCTCGGCTCGACCGACGACCGCGCGCCTGCCTCGAAGGGCTTCGCAGGCTTGTCGATCGGCCTGACCCTGACGCTGATCCACCTGATCTCGATCCCGATCTCGAACACGTCGGTGAACCCGGCGCGCTCCACCGGCGTCGCGTTCTTCAACGGCGACGGCGCACCCGCACAGCTGTGGGTGTTCTGGCTCGCACCGCTGATCGGCGCGGCAATCGCAGGGATCGCGTATCCCTACCTCTTCGGCGGCAGCGAGGAATTGGCCGACCAGCCGGTGCGAGACGACGCTCTCGACGAGACCGGTACTACTTGACCGGTGCCTTCTTCTTGGCCCGGTTCGCTGCGGCCTTCTCGGTCTTGGCGCCGTCGTTGGCCAGTTGGCCGCCGGAGTTCTCCAGGTGTGCACGGACGAACCACTGGAACTTCTCGAGCTCCGTCGAATGCGCGATGAGCATGTCCTCGGTGATCGGGTCGAGGTCGCCAACCCGCTCGATGCTCTTCCGGGTGTCCTCGATGACACCGGTGTAGACCAGATCAAGCGCGGCCAGGTGCGCCTGCACGGTGTCCCGCTCCACCGAGTAGTCGTCCCAAGTGCGGTCGTTGAGAATCGCGCCGGGGGTGCCAAGCGGGGACTTACCCAGCGTGGCGATCCGCTCTGCGACCTCGTCGGCGTAGCCACGGACCAGCTCGACCTGCGGGTCGATCATCTCGTGGACTCCGATGAAGTTCGGGCCGACCACGTTCCAGTGCACGTGCTTCAGCGTGAGGTGAAGGTCGTTGTACCGGCTCAATGCCTTCTGCAGAAGTTCGGCTACTTCGCCGCCCTCCTTGTTCGACAAACCGGGGACTGTGAATTGAGTCATCGAAAGCTCCTTTGATTCGCGTGATTCGCGTCTTCTCGCGTCGTGAGGAGTCCTACCCGGGACACAGCCGGGTTAATCACCCGGCCGTCAGATCGCGCGCAGGTCCGGGATGGCCCGACGAGCCCCGAACCGCGGGTTGCGGGCCAGGCCGCTGACCTCGAGGAGTCGCACCGCCCGGTGCCGGTGCGGACGCATCGGAGCCAGCAGCTCGACCATGGCGTCGTCGTCGATCGGATGTCCGAGCAGGCTCCAGCCGACCACCTTGGCCAGGTGATAGTCGCCGACCGACAGCGCGTCGGCATCACCGAACGCGCGTTGCGCCGTCTCGGCCGCCGTCCACACACCGACGCCGGGCAGCGAGGTTAGCGCCTCGCGGGCCCGCTGGGTCCCGCGGGTGACAAGCCGCTCCAGCGAGTCCGCGCGCCGCGCACAGCCGACGACCGTGCGGGCCCTGCCGGGATCGACGTTGGCCAGGTGGAACTCCCATGACGGGATGCGGCGCCAGACCTCGGCGGTCGGCGGGACGCGCATGCGTGCGGGTGCCGGGCCGGGCGCAGGCGAGCCGAACTTTGTGACCAGCAGCCGCCACGCCCGGAAGGCGTCCTTGCCCGCCACCCGCTGTTCGATCACGGCCGGAATCAGGGCCTCCAGCACCCGCCCTGTGCGGCCAAGACGCAGATGCGGCACCCGCCGATGAGCTTCGGCGATCGTCGGCTCAACGGGTGCGAACCCGTCCGCGTCGTCGTCGGCGCCAAGCAGCGCGGGAAATGCATCGGCGAATTCCGCTGCCCCGCTTCCCCATGCCTCACACCCGATGGTGCGCGGACCCGACCTGCTGATCCGCGCAGTGACAGGGCCGGTGCGCATCAGACTGGTCCGCCAGATAGTGCCGTCGGATGCCGTCACGTAGCACGGGTCGCCGCCACCGCGACGCAACGGTGACAGCGTGAACCAGGGACTCGCCGGCCCAGGGAACTCGACGCTGCATTCGACCGCTGTCTGCGACTTGATGACGTAATAGTGACATCCGGTCAGGTTCGGGGCCCTCGGCTGGGGGTTTGGGAAGAACGCCAATAGGCTGGCGACTCCGCCGGTGGGTCTGGAAAGGGGTGCAGGTTGGGCGTCGACGGACGGCTGTTTGCGCCTGCGCTCCATCACGCGCCGACTATGTCCTGCCCTGACGAGGGTCAGTTCGAGATCTGGCGAAGCAATCTGCGCGGCGCGGTGCTCGACTCCGTCGACGGATTCGTCGCCGATCGGTGCGCGGTCGACCTGCGCGGTGCAGGCGTCGACGTCGCGGCCGACGTGCTGGTCGGGTTCGTCGGTTCCGGCAAGTGTCTGCGCTCGACGTTCATGTTTCTCGGCTGGTTGTGCGGCGCTGAGCCCTCCCACGCCGCGCTGCGCGCCTCCGCGAGCCTGGAGTTGCTCCACGCGTTCGCGCTGCTGCAGGACGACGTGATGGACGGCTCACCGTTGCGCCGCGGCAGGCCTTCGGCTCACGTGCAGTTCGCCGACTGGCATCGCCGTCGCGGGCTGTCCGGCTCCGCGGAACGGTTCGGTGAGTCCGCCGCGGTCCTCCTCGGCGACCTGTGCCTGGTCTGGGCCGAACAGATGATGCGCGACAGCGGCATGGCCCACAGCGAGCTGAGCAGGGCCTGGCCCCGATACGACGCGATGCGCAGCGAATTGGCGGTCGGTCAATTTGCCGACTTGGTGAACGATGTCGGCGGCCTGCCTACGCTGGATGAGGTGCTGGACGTAGCGCGACGCAAGTCGGGCAATTACACGGTGCGCCGGCCGTTGGAGATCGGTGCGGCGATGTCGGGCTGCGGCGATCGGCTGCTGACCCGGCTCGGTCGCTACGGCGATGCGGTCGGCGAGGCCTTCCAGCTGCGCGACGACCTGCTCGGCATCTTCGGCTCACCCGCGGTCACCGGAAAGCCCGTCGGCGCCGACCTGACCGAGCGCAAGGCGACCAGCGTTGTCGTCGCCGCCCATCACATGGCCGACCCGACGCTGCGGCGTCAGTTGACCGAGCTGATGAGCACGGCCGAACTCGACGAGGCGGACGTCGAGCGGTGGCGCAACCTGATCTCCGCGACCGGCGCGGAGCAACGGATCGAAGAGATGATCGCCGACCGGCTTCGCCGCGCCTCGGAATGGATCGACGAGGGCAGGCTCGATGACGCGGTGCGTTCCGCGCTGCTCAACATGGCTTCGGTCTGCACCCAGCGGGCGGCGTGATGCGGACCATCGGGGGCAGGACCGACCACGTGGTGGTCGTCGGCGCGGGCCTCGCCGGCCTGTCCGCCGCGCTCCATCTTGCCGGGCGTGGCCGTGCTGTGACCGTGGTGGAACGCGGTGACGTTCCCGGCGGGCGGGTCGGCAGGCTCGACATCGACGGCTACCGACTAGACACCGGCCCGACGGTTCTCACCATGGCCGACCTGATCGACGACACCTTCGCGGCGGTGGGCGAATCCACCACAGACCGGCTCGACCTGGAGACGGTGGACCCCGCCTACCGCGCCCTGTTCGCCGACGGCAGCGCGCTGGACGTGCACAGCGACCGCGACGCCATGGCCGCCGAGGTCGAACGCCTAGCCGGACCCGCACAGGCGCAGGGCTACCTGCGGCTGCGCGACTGGCTCGCGCGGTTGTACCAGGTCGAATTCGACGGCTTCATCGCCTCGAACTTCGACTCCCCGCTGTCGATGTTGACGCCGCAGCTTGCCCGGCTCACCGCGCTCGGCGGGTTCCGCCGGTGGGACCGGGTCGTGAAGCGGTTCGTCAGCGATCCGCGGTTGCACCGCATCTTCACGTTCCAGGCGCTCTACGCGGGCGTTCCGCCCCAGCGGGCGCTCGCGGTCTACGCCGTCATCGCCTACATGGACACCATCGCAGGCGTGTACTTCCCCCGCGGCGGTATGCGGGCCCTCCCCGACGGGCTGGCGGCCGCCGCGGCCGACGCCGGGGTCGAATTCCGTTACGGCGCAACGGTCACCGGCCTCGACCGGCGCGGCGATCAGGTTCGGGCCGTGGAAACCGACACCGATGAGCGTATCGACGCCGACGCCGTCATCCTCACCACCGAGCTGCCCGACACCTATCGGCTGCTCGGTCGCACACCGCGCCGTCTGCTGCCGTTGAGGCCGTCGCCGTCGGCGGTCGTCGCCCACGTCGGCTGCCGGTCGCCGGAGCGCCGGATGCCGCACCACCACATCCTTTTCGGCGATACCTGGGAGCAGACGTTCACCGAGATCATCGACGACGGCGTCGTGATGAGCGATCCCTCGCTCCTGGTGACCAGGCCGACCGCGGGCGACCCGACCCTGGCCCCGGACGGGCGGGACCTGTTGTATGTGCTCGCGCCGGCACCGAACCTGGCGCGAGGCACCGTCGACTGGGACACCATCGGCAGCGCGTACACCGACAGCATGATGGCCGCCGTCACCGACCGGCTTCCACAGCTCGGTGTCGACGCGGAGCTTCTTCACGTCGTCAACCCTGCGGACTGGGCGAACCAGGGCATGGTGGCGGGCACGCCGTTCGCGATGGCGCACACGTTCGGCCAGACCGGGCCGTTCCGCCCGGCCAACACCGTTCGCGGCATCGACAACGTCGTGCTGGCAGGCTCGTCGACGGTCCCCGGTGTCGGGGTGCCGACCGCGCTGCTGTCGGGACGACTGGCCGCCGACCGGGTCACAGGAGCCGTCACCCGGCCCGCGGCCACGCACATCGGAAGCGGGCAGGCATGATCCGGTCCGAACTCGACGCCGCAGGGGTGCACGACCCCGCCCTTCGCGACGCCTATCGGCAGTGCCGGGTGCTCAACGCCGAACACGGCCGGACGTTCTTCCTCGCCACCAGGCTGCTGGCCCCCGAACAGCGCCCCGCGGTGCATGCGCTGTACGGCTTCGCGCGTCGCGCCGACGACATCCTCGACGACTTCGACGCCACGCTGGACGCCGAGAAGCGCACCGAGCGGCTGCAGCGGCTGGCCACGCAGTTGTTCAATCAGCTTGTCCAGCACCAGGACTCCGGTGACGACCCGACGCTGCGGGCCGTCGTCCACACCGCGCGCAGGTACGGCATCCCGTGGGAGATGTTCGACGACTTCCTCGCGTCGATGCGGATGGACCTGACGGTGACGGACTACCCGGACCGCAAGGCTCTCGAGGGGTACATGCACGGGTCCGCCGAGGTGATCGGACTGCAGATGCTGCCGGTGCTCGGCACCGTCGGCCCGCGCGAGGAGGCCGCACCGTACGCCGCCGCACTGGGAAAGGCGTTCCAGCTCACCAACTTTCTGCGAGACGTCGACGAGGATCTTCAGCGCGGCCGGGTGTACCTGCCCGCCGACGAGTTGGCCGCCCACCGCGTCGACAGGGACACGCTGGCGTGGTGTCACGCCAACAAGCGCACCGACGCGCGGGTGCGCCGCGCACTCGCCGAGCAGCACGCGACCACCCGGCGGGTGTACGAATTCGCTCGCAAGGGCATCGAAATGCTCGATTCGCGCTCCCGGCCGTGTGTAGCGGCGGCCTTCACGCTGTACTCGGAGATCCTCGACCGGATAGAGAACATCGACTTCGCGATCTTCAACGAACGCGCGACGGTCGGCACGGGGCGGCGGTTGCAGGTCGCGGGTCTCGGGTTGATCCGGGCCTGGCGCTCGCGGTCGACGCACGGTAGGTAAGAACTAGACATGGATCACTGGCAGTATCTGATTGTGCTCGGCGCCTGCCTGCTCATCACCGCGCCGCTGGAGTTCTTCGGTGACGGCGTCTACCGGCAGGCCCGGCGCGCGGCGTTCGCGGTGCTGCCCGTCGCGGCCGTGTTCGTGGTGTGGGATGCGGTGGCGATAGCGGCGAACATCTGGACGTACAACCCGCGCTACGTGACCGGCATCCAGCTGCCCGCCGACATCCCCATCGAAGAACTGCTGTTCTTCATCGTGATCCCGCTGTGCGGGCTGTTCACGTACAACGCCGTCGACACCATGCTGACGTATCTGAAGAAGAAGTTCGGCGCCCGATCGGAGCATTCGACGTGACGGGGCTCGGCTACACCCTGCCCGCCGTGGTCGCGGTGATCGCGGTGTGCGCATTGGAATTCGGCCTCCTGCACACCGGCCTCTTCCGCAGGCCCGCCTACTGGATCTCGATGGTGATCGTCATCGGGTTCCAGATCCCCGTCGACGGCTGGCTCACCAAGCTGTCCGCGCCGATCGTCATCTACGACGACAGCCACACCAGCGGCATCAGGTTTCCGTTCGACATTCCCGTCGAGGACTTCCTGTTCGGCTTCGCGCTGGTGACCGCGGTGCTGCTGCTGTGGGAACGTCAGCGGCTACGCGGCCGGAAGGCAGGGAGCACACAATGACCGACGGCAAGCAGAAGTCGCAGGTGCCCGCCGCGTTCGACGCGGGCGCGGCGGCCTACGACGGTCTTGTGGACGCCAACCCCGGCTATCACCGGCACCTCAGAATGTCGGCTGCCCGCATGCGGCTTGTCAACGGTGGCAAGGGACTACGGCTGCTCGACGCGGGCTGCGGCACGGGCGCATCCACCGCGGCGCTGCTGTCCGTCGCCCCGCAGGCCGAGATCGTGGCCGTCGATGCGTCGTCGGGCATGCTTGCCGAGGCCGCCGCCAAGCGCTGGCCGCCGACGGTGCGCTTCGTGCACAGCCGGATCGAGGACCTCGCCGAAGCAGGCGTCGACGGCCCATTCGATGGCATCTTCGCCGCATACCTCTTGCGCAACCTCGAGGATCCCGACACCCAGTTGGCCGAGTTCCGAACGCTGTTGAGGCCAGAGGCGACGCTTGCGGTGCACGAGTACTCGGTCCGGGACTCCCGAATCGCGACGGCCATGTGGAACGCGGTCTGCGCGACGATCATCATCCCGATGGGCAAGCTGCGCAGCGGTGACACTGACCTGTACCGATACCTGCGGCACAGCGTGAACGAGTTCGACGGGGCCGAGGAGTTCCGGAACCGGCTGCGGGCCAACGGCTTCCTAAACGTGCGCAGTGAGACCATGCCTGGCTGGCAGCGCAACATCGTGCACACCTTCCTCGGCGAAGCCCCGCAATGACCGACCCTCGCCGCGCCAGCCACCCCGCAACCCCCGGCCTGCCCGACGCGGGCGGGCTGGGCAGCACGCCGCACGTCGTCGTGGTGGGCGGCGGCATCGCCGGGCTGGCAGCGGCGACCGGGTTGGTCGAGCGCGGCGTGACCGTCGACGTCGTCGAGCGAGAGACCTACCTGGGCGGGCGCGTCGGCGGCTGGACCGAGAAGTCCGACGACGGCACCGAACTACCGATGAACCGCGGCTTTCACGCGTTCTTCCGGCAGTACTACAACCTGCGAGACATGTTGCGCCGCATCGACCCCGGGCTGAGCATGCTCACCGCCGTGGAGGACTATCCGCTTGTCGATGGGCAGGGCAGGCGCGACACATTCCGCGGCCTGCCGAAGAGGCCGCCGCTGAACGCGCTTGCGTTCGCCCTGCGCAGCCCGACGTTCCGGCTGCGCGACCTGGTCCGGCTCAGCGCCCGCGCGGCCGCGCCACTGGCCGCGGTGTCGGTGCCCGGCATCTACGAGCGGCTCGACCACCTCGATGCGGACACCTTCCTGCGCGACATCAACTTCCCCGCGGCCGCGCGGCATCTGGCGTTCGAGGTGTTCTCCCGCAGCTTTTTCGCCGAGCCAGGGGGGCTGTCCGCTGCCGAGCTGGCCACCATGTTCCACATCTACTTCCTCGGCTCCAGTGAGGGCTTGATCTTCGACGTGGCGAACGCCAACTTCGATGTCGCCCTGTGGAATCCCCTGCGGCGGTATCTGGAGTCGCGCGGCGCGCGCTTCCACACCGGCGTTTCCGTCACAGGGTTGACGACCGAGCCGCGCCTTGGCGTGCACTGCGATTCCGGCGCCGACTTCGAGTGCGACGGAGTGGTACTGGCCACCGAAGTGGCGGGCCTGCAGCGGATCGTCGACGGCTCCCCCGGACTCGGGGACGACGACTGGCGCGCGCGGGTCGCGGCGATGGGCACCGCCCCGCCGTTCGTGGTGCAGCGGCTGTGGCTGGACCGCCCGGTCGAGCCGGATCGGGCGCCGTTTCTCGGGACGGGCGGTCGTCCGCCGCTGGACAATGTCAGCGTGCTCGAGCGTTACGAACGGGAAGCCACGGCGTGGTCCCGCCGCACCGGCGGCTCGGTCGTCGAGCTGCATTCCTACGCCGTCACCGGTCCGCACGACGACCTCCGCGAGCGCATGCTCGCCCGGTTATATGAGCTCTACCCGGAAGCCAAGGCCGCCAACGTCGTTCACGAACGGGTGCTGTGCCGCAGCGACTGCCCCCGCTTCGCACCCGGCGACCACGCCGCGCGGCCGACCGTGACCACTCCGCATCCCGGTATCACACTGGCGGGCGACGGCATCCGGATCGACCTGCCGGTGGCACTGATGGAGCGGGCGGCGACGACGGGCTGGTCGGCGGCGAACCAGCTGTTGGCCCACTACGGGTTGGCGGGACACGTCCTGCACACCGTGCCCGTGCAGGGCCGGTCCAGCGCCCTGCGACGGCTTGCACAGCGGGAAAGGCAGTTGGTGCGATGAGCATGCTCGGTGGGCTCAAGGCGAAGTGGGCGAAAACCTCTCCGTTCAAGGTGCTTCCGCGCGAACAGTGGGCGAGTCAGAGGCCGACGTACAAGGATGCCGAGCCCGCGATCATCGATGCCGCACTGGTGCGGTCGCAGCGCCGTCCGAGTGGCAACTGGTACGCGTTCGCCGCCAGCGACACGATCCGCAAGCGGCCACACGGCACCTCGGTCGGCGGGGTGGAGATCGTGGCGTGGCGCGACACCGACGGCACTTTGCACGTCGGTCCGGCGACCTGTCCGCACCTCGGTGCCGACCTCGCGACGGGCACGGTGGACCGCGGTGCGCTCATCTGTCCGTGGCACGGATTGCGACTCGAGGGCGGCCGCGAGTTCGGCTGGAAGCCCTACCCGGCACACGACGACGGGGTGCTGGCGTGGGTCCGGCTCGACCGCATCGGCGGCGAGCAGCCGACCGACGCGCCGGTGATCCCGACCAGGCCCGGGGGGCCGCGCCTGCACGCCGTCACGCGGCTTGTCGGCACGTGCGAGCCCAGCGACATCATCGCCAACAGGCTGGATCCCTGGCACGGCGGCTGGTATCACCCGTATTCGTTCGCTCAACTCGACGTGCTGTCCGCCCCGCCTGCCGACGTCGACATTCCCGAGGAGCAGGATCGTTTCCTGGTACCGGTGACATTCCACATCGGCCGGTTCGGGGTGCCGGTCGTCGCGGAGTTCACCGCCCCGGAGCCACGCACCATCGTCATGCGCATCGTGGACGGCGAGGGGACGGGCAGCGTCGTCGAAACACACGCCACACCCGTCGGATCCGGACCCGACGGGCTACCGCGCAGCGCGGTGATCGAGGCCGTCATCGCGCACTCCGACCGCCCCGGCTTCGTGCACGCCCTGCACGGACAGCCACTCATCGCGCCGTTCATGCGGCAGGCGGCGGCCAAGCTGTGGCGCGACGACCTGGCCTACGCCGAGCGGCGCTACCGGGTGCGCAGCCGCGGCTAGTGTCCTGAGTCGTCGCGAGATTGCGCTCAGGGCTGCTGCGCAGCTCGATCGACGACCCTGTGTGCAATCCCGCCGCTAGTGAGCGCAGCCGACACTAGGACGCGACGACGATCTCGGCCTTGTCCGGATAGAACGCGACATGGCCTGCGATGTCGCCGACTGCGGGGTAAGGCTTCTCGTAGGTCCAGATCACGTCCTCGACGGTGTCCCCGGATGGGTTAGTCGTCACGCTGTAAGTAGCTGGCGTCGCCTTTGTACGGGCAGTGGGTAGTGGTGTCGCTCGGCTTCAGCACGTTCGCGTGCGACGTCGCCGCATCGGGATGTACTGCACGGCCGGATACGTCGACTCCTGCAGCGTCAACGCTTCGTCGGTGTCGGCGACGACCACACCGTTCACCGTCACCGTGACGTGCTTGCCGGTGGGTTCGACGGTGATCGGGTGGTCGGCGGTGGGCTCACGGACTGGTTTGTCGGTCATGAGTGAGGCAACGACGCAATCTCCGCACCTGTTCCTCGGCCATGGCTAGCATCGCCGAATGACTGATCGCGGACCGGCCACCGCCAAGGCGGAGGTCACCATCGGCGCCGACCCCGCAAAGGTGTACGGCCTCATCACCGACCTGCCAACGCTCGCGTCGCTCGCCGAGGAGAACGAGGCGATGGAGTGGCGCAAGGGCGACAAAGTCAGCCCGGGCGCGGTGTTCAAGGGCACCAACCGCAACGGCTTCGCACCGCTGGACGACCACGTGCACCGTCACCGACGCCGATCCCGGCCGCGTCTTCGCGTTCGACGTCAGCTATCTCGGGGTGCCCGTCGCGCACTGGCGCTATGACATCGCAGCCGAGAACGGCGGTTGCCGCGTCACCGAGGGCACCTGGGATCGCCGACCCGGTTGGTTCGTCAAGCCGGCGTGGTCTGGCCACCGGTGTTCCCGACCGCGACCGCGCCAACGCCGGAGCACATCAAGCTGACGCTGCAGCGCCTGAAGGAGAGGGCCGAGACCGGCTAGCAGTCCCCAATCACCCACTCCGCTAGCGCATCTGCGGCGACTCGATATCCCACGTTGCCGGAAGCTACGGCAATAACGAGGTCATAGGCAGCGTCATCGGGTGCATCCAGTGTGTAGCCGTTCAGCCCGTAGAAGGCATATACCGACAGCCAGCCAAGACGCTTGTTTCCGTCGACCAAAGGATGATTGGTGAGGATTGATTCCAGCAGGACCGCGGCCTTTTGGTGAATGGACTCGTATGCATCTTCACCGAACACAGTCGACTGCGGACGGTGCGCTGCGGAATCCAGCAGTCCGACATCCCTGACCACCAATTGGCCGAGATCGTTTGCCAGCGCTAGAAGGTCTTCGAGACTGAGGTACCTGACGCTCACTGCGCCAAGCGGTCGAGAAGTGCTGCGTAGCGAGAACGCCCTGCTTTCGACAACTCGCGGATCCGGTCATCGTGTACCCGCCGAGCTGCGGTCTCAAGAATGCAGCGCACAACCGCTTCCTGCTTGCTGATGCCGTCGGCTTCCGCCAGGCGCGTTAGCCAGTGGTCTTGTTCCTCGGTCAAGCGCAGAGTCATCGCCATGAGCCGATGGTATCAAGCTGATACCATTTCAGGGCCGACCTGCGATCTTGTCGGCGACGACGGCGATTGGCGACGTCGTCGACCTGCCACGGGCCTCGTGCCAGTCGGCCAGCTTGTAGGCCAGGTACATGCTGCGCACACCCAGCCAGCGCAGCGGCTCTGGCTCCCAGTTCGGCGACTGGTGGCCCACCCACGGCAGCTCGGCCAGGGGCGTCTGCTGGTCGAGAACCAGATCGGCGAGGGTGCGTCCCGCCAGGTTCGTCGCGGTGACGCCGTGGCCGACATATCCACCGGCCCAACCCAATCCGGTGGCCTTGTCGAGCGCCACCCCGGCCGACCAATCCCGCGGAACCGCCAGCACACCACACCAGCCGTGCGCAATCGGGACATCGCGGACCTGGGGCAGCACCCCGCGAAGCACTTCGGTCAGGTACGTGATCGTCCGTTCGGGAACCCGCCCGTCGACGTCGGTGCGCGAGGCGTAGCGGTACGGCACGCTGCGGCCACCGATCGCGATGCGGTTGTCGACGGTGCGCTGCGCGTAGAAGAAACCGTGCGCGGCATTGCCGACGGTCTCCCTGCCGCGCCAGCCGATGCTGTCCCACAGGTCGTCTGAGATCGGCTCGGTGGCGATCATCGAGCTGTTCATCGGCAGCCACCGGCGGCGCAGCCCCGGCAGCCGTGCGGTGAACCCCTCGGTGGCCCGAAGCACGATCGGCGCGGTAACGGTGCCATGCGCCGTCGTCGCCTTGCCGGGGTCGACGGCGGTGACCGGCGACTGCTCGTAGATGTCGACGCCCATCCGGGAAACGGTGTCGGCCAGCCCGCGGGCGAGCTGTGCCGGTTGGATGCGGGCGCAGTGCGGATTGTGGTAGGCCGCCACCACGCCGTCGAAGCGGACCCGTTCGGCCGCTTCGGCTTTCGAGAGCACGGCGATCCCGTCGACCTTCCAGCTGAGCTCTTCTTCGGCCTCCGCGGCCAGCCGTGCGGCCTGCGCGGGGTTGCGGGCGATCTGCAGCGTGCCGCCCTTGACGATGCCCGCGTCGATGCCTTCACGGGCCGCGACGTCTATTACCTCGTCGACCGAGTCGTTCAGCGCCCGCTGCCAGGCCACCACCCCGTCACGGCCGTGCTGCTGCGCCATCCGGTTGCGGTCGCCGGGTACCAGCCCCGACAACCAGCCGCCGTTGCGGCCGGACGCGCCGAACCCGGCGAACCGGGCCTCGAGGACGACGATCCGCAGCGACGGGTCCGCGCGCTTGAGGTAGTAGGCCGTCCACAGCCCGGTGTAGCCCGCGCCGACGATGCAGACGTCGGCGTCGCGGTCGCCGGGCAGCGACGGGCGGTAGGCGGGCAGCTCGTCATACCAGTTGGACACCTGGCCGTTGATCGGGGAGTGCACCGAGTGATTGTGCCACTCGTCACCGGGTGTCAGACCCCAGGTGCATGGTGGGCGAGAACGACGGAGGAAGGACCCGACATGTGCTGGAAGTGCGACCATCCCAACGCGACCGCCGACCACTATCTCGAAGAGTTACGCAAGACCATGGTGGAGCACGGTTGGGCGGTGCAGTACGTCGAAAGCGACCGATCGCCACTCGCGTACACCGTCGGGCTGCACGATTGCGGACTACCTGAGCTGCTGATGACCGGTGTCTCTGCACAGCGGGCGATGCGCCTGCTGAACATCGTGGCCGGGGACATGATGGGCGGCAAGAGCCTGATACCGGGGCAGAAGATCGCAGTGCGCTCAGGAGCCTCTGGTGGAGATCGTCGAGGTGGCCAACCCCGATGCGCACATGGAATGGGCGGTGGCCTTCGGCGGTCCGGAGGTCAGGGCGCTTCAACTGGTGTGGGCAGACGGCCGGGGCCGCTGGCCGTGGTCGGCCGCGTTCAGCGATGGCCGCGGCAGTCAACCGGTGCTCGGTAAGCGAGGCCCTCAGAACGCGTAGCGGTGGTACTGCGCCATGTAGCGCAGCTTCGACGACAGCGACATCACCCTGGCCATCACGCGGAAGGGCAGCGACACGTCGGCGAAGGTGGGTGAGTCGAACGGCGACACCCACTGCAGCAGCCGTAGGCCGGGCACCGCCCCGAGGATGTCTTGAGGACCGTCGATGCCCCAGTACAGCGTCGCGCCCGACCGCCTCACCACGGCGTTGGTCCACTGGGTCCTGATCCCGAACCGGCTGAACGCGTCGAACTGCAACTCACCCGACGGGGCGTGGTCGACGATCCTGCGCAGCAGCGCGACTCCGTCCGCCTCGGTGAGGTACATCGTCAGCCCCTCGCCGATCATCAGCGTCGGCCGGTCGGCGGGCACGTCGGCGAGCCAGGCGGGGTCGGTGACGGAGGCGGCGACGACGTGGCAGTGCTGGCGCGGCGGGAACAGTTGCCTGCGCAGGTCGGCGACGTCGGGATAGTCCACGTCGTACCACTCGACACCAGGCCCGGGGTCGAGCCGGTAGTAGCGGCTGTCCAGACCGCAGCCAAGGTGCAGCACGATCGCCTCAGGATGGACCGCGAGAAACTGCCGCGCCCAGTCGTCGAAGTGGGCGGAGCGGGTGGTCACCGCCGGAGAGTTGCGCGCCGTGATCGTCGTCGTCGACCAGTCGTAGTCGATGCGGTCGACGATGTCGCGGGCCCACCGGTCGCCGAGGATCGGCTTGTCGAGGTCGGCATCGAGCGCCTTGGCGTAGAACGTCGCCAACATCGTCTGCGGCGCCCCGGACAGATCCACGCGGAGTTTCTCGGTCACGTCCTTCGACGCTAGTCCTGCCGCCACCACACGCCGAAAGCCTGAACGGCTCGCCGCGCGTCGTTCAGCCGGCCTGCCTGCTCTTGCGCTTGGCTTCCCGCAGCCCGACCCAGAACCGGGCCGCTTCGCGTATCGACTCCTCCACCGGCCTTGGCCGCCAACCCAATTCACGCCGGGCCTTCGCGCAGTCGACAGGGGCCTCGGCGCGCATCAGCCTCAGTGACGCCAGCGAGAGCTGCTCGTCGGTTCCGCGCAGCCGCGCCTTGACCGTCCCCATCGTCGCCAGCGCGTACGACACCGCCAGCGGTAGCGACCTTCCCGGCGGCGGCACCCCTGCCGCCTCCGCGGCGATGCGGGCGACGTCGGCGTTGGTGATCATCTTCTCCGAGACGAGATACCTCTCGCCGACGCGACCCTTCTCGGCGGCCAGGATGAGCGCTCGGGCCGCATCGTCGACACCGACCGCCTCGAGTTCGATGCCCTTCATGACGAACGGCAGCTTGCCGAACGCCGCGCCCGCGATGATCGCGCCATGCGGTGTCCTGCCCCAGTCACGGCCGCCGTAGGTGGTGGACACGCACATCGCGATCGCGGGCAGACCGTGCTCGCGGGCGTACTGCAGCACCATCTCCTCGGCCTGCACGCGTGACCGCACGTACGGTGTCAGGCCTCTGTCGACGATCGCGTCGTCTTCGGTCGCGACGCGGCCGCGCTTGCGGCCGACCGTCACATAGCTGCTGGTGAAGATGAAGCGCCGGAGGCCGGCATCCTTGGCGACCTCCAGCACGTTTCGGGTGCCGTCGACGTTGGTGTGGAACAGCGGCGCCGGATCCTTGAGCCAGCCGCGGGTGTCGACCACGCAGTAGTAGACGACGTCGCAGCCGGCCATCGCCTCGCGCAGCACGTCGTTGTCCCAGATGTCGCCGACGAATCGGGTCACCTTCAGATCGTCGATGCCGATCGTGTTGGCGCCATCGCGCACCATCACCCGGACATCGCTGCCATCGTTGACGAGTTGGCGCGTGACGTGGCTGCCGAGATAGCCATTGGCGCCGATGACGAGAACGGTCATCGCGCGAACTGCTTCATCCAGGCGGCGGCCTCATCGGGCAGCGTGCCGAGCTCTTCGGCCTTGCGGCACCACTTCGCCGTCGCGGCGACGAACCGCAGCGGGTTGTAGATGTCCTCCTGACGACACCACTGCCCGTCGCCCGCGTAGGTGATGATCGAGATGTTCGTCGCGCTGATGATCGTGCCGTCACCGGGATCGCGCATCGGGTTGTCCAGCTCGCAGATGATTCGACCGGTCGGTTCGTCGATGACGGACCACAGCGACGGGAAGTGCGTCATATGGCTGCCCGGGAAGGTCTCCATCGTCTGCCAGATCCACGTCCGGACCTCTTCGCGGCCGCGCATGGTGCCCGCCGCGTGCTCGACGTAGACGATGTCCTCGCTGTACTGCGCGACCCACGGATCCCAGTCACGGGTCTGGGCGGCCCGGTCCACCGTCTGCTCGAAGTTCGCGAATGCCTCTGCCAGCTCGTCGCGCGTGAACACCTTGCTCGTCACGGGACAAACTAGAACACGTTCTAGGCGTGTTTGTCGAGCTTCGCACTAACGGTGGCGCCAGCTGTGATACTCAGCGGACTCCTAGTCATTTCACTGGAACGGGGTCGGCCGATGCCGCAAGCGAACACCGGCCAGACGTCGCTGACGACCTCACATTGGGTCCCCGACGTCTCTGGGCCGCCGCTGCTCGCGGGCGTGACAGTCGGGAGCCGCCTGCGCGAGATCGCCGCCGAGGTGCCCAATCGGGTTGCGCTCGTCGAGGGGCTGCCGACGCCCGAACGACGGACCTGGACGTATGCCGAGTTGCTCGCCGACGCCGAGCGCTGTGCCCGCTGCCTGCTGCAGCATTTCGAACCGGGTGAACACGTCGCGGTGTGGGCGCACAACCTGCCCGAGTGGGTGCTCCTCGAGTACGGCGCCGCGCTCGCCGGGTTGACGCTGGTGACCGTTAACCCGAGCCTGCAGCCCTCCGAGGCGGCTTACATCCTCGGGCAGTCGCGGGCCGCCGGCTTGTTCCTTGTGCCCGAGGTAAGGGGCAACCCGCTGGCCGCGCACGCCGAGGCCATCCGCGCGGAGCTGCCTGAACTCCGCACAGTGCTGCGCCTCGACCTGCTCGATGAGCTGATGGCGAGCACCGACAGTGACGTCACGCTGCCCGAGGTTGGCACGGACGACCCTGCCCAGATCCAATACACCAGCGGCACAACAGGGTTCCCCAAGGGAGTGGTGCTGCGCCACGGCAGCGTCGTCAACAACGCCAGGCTCTGGGTCGATCGGATGGAGCTCCCCGACGGCGCAGGCATGCTCGCGCCGAATCCACTCTTCCACTCGGGCGGGTGCGTGATGTGTGTGCTCGGTGCCCTCGACCGACGTGCGAAGTTGGTGCTGATGCCGATGTTCGAACCGGGGCTATATCTCGAACTGATCGAGCTCGAGCGCCTGAATTTCGCAGGTGGAGTCCCGACGATGCTCATCGCGGCGATGGATCACCCCGACGTCTCCCGCCGCGACCTGTCCTCCTGGCGGTCGACTGTGTGCGGCGGTGCCCAGGTACCCGAGGCGCTGGTGCGGCGGATCGAGGAGGCATTCGGCATCGACTTCACGATCGTCTACGGCCAGACCGAGTGCTCGCCCGTACTCACCAACACCCACCCGTCCGACAACGCGGCAGACAAGGGGCTGACGGTCGGAACGCCGCTCCCGCATACCGAGGTTCGCATTGTCGATCCCGCCACATTCGAGACCGTGCCCATCGGTATGCCGGGGGAGTTTTGGGCCCGCGGGTACTTCACGATGCTCGGTTACTTCAACAACCCGGAGGCGACAACCGAGACGCTTCGCGCCGACGCATGGCTGCGCACAGGGGAACTGGCCACGATGGACGAGCGCGGCTACTGCCGAATCGTCGGCAGGCTCAAGGACATGATCATCCGCGGCGGCGAGAATCTCTTCCCCGCCGAGATCGAGGAGGTCCTCTATCGCCATCCGGCCGTAGCCGAGGTGGCGGTTGTCGGTCTGCCTGATGAGCACTGGGGTGAGGTGGTCGGAGCGTTCGTCAGGCTTCACGATCCGGCCGTGCGGCCGACCGCTGCGGAACTACGCGCCCACATGCGGGCTCATCTATCACCGCAGAAGACGCCAACCAAGTGGTACGCCGTTGATGGCTACCCGCTCACCGGATCCGGCAAGATCCAGAAGTTCGCGATACGCACAGCATGGGAGAAGGGCGACCACGCCGGCAACGATCTCGACGGTTAGCCCCGTCACGTGGCGCTGAGCACCCGGCGGTCGCCGAGCGGAGCCTGCAGCGGCACCTCGAGCGTGCCGAACAGCGCGATCATGATGCAGGCCCGACCGACCGCCTCGGGCAGGGTTCCGCCCTGCAGGTCGACGGTGACCGTCGCCTCAGTCTCGTGCACGGCGGCGTGCACGCCGTAGCAGGTGTCTGTGCCCGAGGTGAAGTTCACGTTCACCGCGTTGTCGTCGGCCGCGCGGCTCCACGACTCGACGTGCATCGGGTGGGGATCGACGATGGCCGGGTTGTCGGCGAAGACGACACCGCCGGGCGGCGCCTCGGGTGGCGCTGTCGGCTCGGCCGATGCCGCGGGACCGTTGACCGCTGTCAGGAACAGGGCCGCCGAGGCCACCGCAATCGCTGTCCGCATGTGTCCACGGTAACTGCGCTGACCTGGATTAATCGAGTGACGTATACCGTTATAGGAACGCCATGAAACCCAATTATCACAAGAATCCCGAAGCGGTCGGTGCGCTGTCACCGGAGCAGTATCACGTCACGCAGAAGAACGGCACCGAGCGGCCGTTCACCGGTGAGTACTGGGACAACCACGAGCCCGGCATCTACGTCGACGTCGTGTCGGGCGAGCCCCTGTTCGCGTCGGTCGACAAGTTCGACAGCGGCTCGGGTTGGCCGAGCTTCACCAGACCCATCGACAGCGAAATCGGCCCCACGTTGTGGAGAAGCGCGACTTCTCCCACCTGATGATTCGCACCGAGGTCCGCTCGGCACACGGCGACAGCCACCTCGGCCACGTATTCACCGACGGCCCGAAGGCCGACGGCGGGCTGAGGTACTGCATCAACTCGGCCGCCCTTCGGTTCGTCCACCTCGACGACCTCGAGGCAGAAGGGTACGGCGCATACAAGAAGCTGTTCACGACGGAGGAAGCGCAGGCATGAGCGACTATCAGAAGGCGATCCTGGCAGGCGGCTGCTTCTGGGGCATGCAGGACCTGATCCGCAAGCAGCCCGGCGTGATCTCGACCCGGGTCGGCTACACCGGCGGCGAGAACGCGAACGCCACCTACCGGAACCATCCGGGGCACGCCGAGGCGATCGAGATCACCTACGACCCCGCGCAGACCGACTACCGGGCGCTGCTCGAGTTCTTCTTCCAGATCCACGACCCGACGACGAAGAACCGGCAGGGCAACGACGTCGGCAGCAGCTACCGTTCGGCGATCTTCTACACCGACGAGGAGCAGAAGCGCGTCGCGCTTGACACCATCGCCGACGTCGAGGCGTCAGGGCTGTGGCCCGGCAAGGTCGTCACCGAAGTCACTCCCGCGAGCGACTTCTGGGAGGCCGAGCCCGAGCACCAGGACTACCTGGAGCGCATGCCGTGGGGCTATACGTGCCACTTCCCGCGGCCGGACTGGAAGCTGCCGAAGCGGGCGAAGACGGGTGGGCCCACGCGTTAGTAAGGGACTAGCGCCCGTGAGCTCGTAGCTGAAACAGCCCGTGCGTGACCGAAACGGTCTGGCCGGCATCGTCAGAGACCACCGCGTCGAGAACGAAGTCGGCCTTTCCCTTCTCGGCCGCCTCGGCCTCGATGCGCTCGATCTCGTCCTCGTCGAGGCTGGTTTCCGCGCGTAGGTCGCTGCGGGCCATCCCGGTGAACTTGATGTCGACGTTCTTCACCAACGGGTAGTACTTGCCAGCGTCGAAGGTGGCAAGGGCGATGACGCCGCCGAGCATTTCGGCGACGGTGAACTGCACCCCGGCGTACACGACGCCGAAGTGGTTTCCATTGCCCTCCATCGGCACCGAGGCGACGGCGTGACCACGACGCGCCTCGACCACCTTGACGCCCATCTTGTGGACGGGCGGGATGGTCTGCTCCATCGCGCCGTTCATCATGTCGACGAGGTTGCTCACATCCGCAGACACTACTTGCGGCGGTTCACCACCACGCGGCCGCCATCCTTCGGCGTGTAGGCGATGCCCCGGTGATGCACCTTCTCGTCCGGTGCATCATCGGTCTCGATTCGGAAGTGCTGCAACACAGTTCGCAGCACGACGTCCATTTCGGTGTTTGCGAAAGCCGCACCGATGCAGCGGCGCGTTCCGCCGCCGAACGGCAGCCACGCGAACGTCGGTGGCTTGGAGTCGACGAACCGGTTCGGGTCGAATTGCTTCGGGTTCGGAAAAGAGTCGGCGTTCTCATGCAGATCGGCGATGCTGACGAGAATCGTGTAGCCGTGCGGGATTTCCCACTCACCGAGGTCGAACTTCGGTGCCTTGACGTGGCGGCCCGCGAAGTCGATAACTGTTCGCGCGCGCTGCAACTCCAGAATCGTGGCCTGGCGGAAGTCGCTACCGTCCGCGTCGACTTCCTCGACCAGTTTCGCCAGGATGTCGGGGTGACGGCGCAGCCTCTCGAACGCCCAACCAAGCGAGGACGCCGTCGTCTCGTGGCCGGCACCGAGCAGGGTCAACAGTTCGTCTGAGACATCCTGCCGCGACATCGCGGTGCCGTCCTCGTACCGGCTGCGAAGCAGCAGCGCCAGAATGTCGGACCGCTCATCGAGATTCGGATCCGCCTCGGCCTTGTCGATCAACGTGAAGACGACGCGGTCGAACTTGCGTCGGAACTCCTCGAGCCTGCCCCACGGGCTGCGGCGCCCGGTCTTGAACGGAGGCTCGGGCAGCGTGGCCATTCGCGAACCCAGCTTGACCCACGGCGGGATGATCTCGCGCAGCTCGTCGAGCTCCTCACCGTCGGCGCCGAACACGGTCCGCAGGATCACGTTCAGCGTGATCCGGTTCATCGGCTCTAGCGTCCGAAACTCCTTGCCCTGCGGCCAGGTTGCGCTCTCGCGCAGCGTCTCTTCCTCGATGACCTTCTCGTAGTTCTTGATGCTCTGGCCGTGGAAGGGCGGCGCGAGCAGCTTGCGCCGATTCCGGTGCTCCTTGCCGTCGAGCGCGAACACCGAGCCGGGCCCGAAGATGCGGCTGAGGTTGGGCTGCACGTTGATCAGGTCGTCGGTGCTCGCTGTGAACACCGACCGCACGAGCGCCGGGTCCGAGACGATGACGGTCCGGCCGAAAAACGGGATGTTGATGGCGAACACCGGCCCATAGCGCTTGGCCCCGTTGCGCACCGTCCTGCGGCGGAATGCGGCGAAGGCGACGCCCTGCACGATCTTCGGCAGCCGCGACGCGGGCGGACGTTTGCCCGGCTCGGTTGTCGGGGCCTGCGTGTCGACGGTGGCCGCCTCGGTCATGCCGCATCGCTCCTAACCAGTCTGTGGTACCGCTTCGTACCGCCTCGTTTTTCCAAACGGTACTCTGCGGTACCGTGTTGTGACAAGCTTTGAAGCCGAACTCCGGAAGGATTGATGATCGTGACCGTCGCCGAGGATTGGCAGCCCGTCGTCACCGACGACGCGGCCAGCCCGTTCCGGCGCCGGTTGCTCGACGGCCTGACTGTGTCGATCGGCGAACGGGGTTATCGCGCCACCACCGTCGCCGACATCGTCCGGCACGCCCGCACATCCAAGCGCACCTTCTACGACGAGTTCTCCAGCAAGGAAGAGTGTTTTGTCGAGCTGCTGGCGGCGGGTAACCGGGAGATGATCATCAAGATCCGCGCGGCCGTCGATCCCGGCGCGGATTGGCGCGCGCAGGTCCGCCAGGCTGTCAATGCCTGGGTGTCCGATATCGAGGAACGGCCGGCCATCCAGCTGAGCTGGATACGCGAGCTCCCGGCGCTTGGTCACGACGTGCGCGAACTTCAGCGCCGCGGCATGGCGGCCGTCACCGACATGTTCATCGAAATGAGCAACAATCCCGGTTTCCGCCGGGCAGGGATCGCGCCGATAACCCGTCAGATGGCCGTCCTGCTCTTCGGCGGCTTTCGCGAACTGACCGCGCTGACGGTGGAAGACGGCGCCGATGTGCGCGACATCGTCGAAACCGCGGTCGCCGCTTCGATCGCGATACTCGGCGCGGGGCGCGCGGACTAACCCAATATCAAGCGCGCGGACTTCTCCAGCCGGTCGGCGATGTCGGCATAGGACGCGTACCCCATCCCGGCCCTGACCAGCGCGCCGGCATACAGCAGCTCGAGTGACTCGATGACGTCGGGATCGCGGTCGGATCCCAGTGCCGCCAGCAGACGCTCGTGGATGTCGCGCCCGATCCGCAGCCGCAGCACCTCGACGTCCGGATCCCTGCCGAGCAGCGCGCTGGTGACCGCACCGGCGAACTCCTGTTCGTCGGCGACGAGCAGTGCGATGTGCCGCAGCACGTCGATCACCCGGCCCGCCGCGTCGTCGGAGTCGTGCAGTGCTGGCGGGGCCGCAGCCAGCTTGCGCCAGAACACCTCCGCGACGAGATGCTCCTTCGACGAGAAGTAGGTGTACGCGGTTGCTGCGCCGACGCCGGCCTCCGCCGCTACTCGTCGAACGGTCAGTCCTGCGAACCCGTCTCTGGTGAGGATCTCGACCGCGGCCCTGCCGAGGCGGTCGACGGTGTCGGCCTGCTTGGCGGTCAGCCGGCGCCTGGTCGACTCCAGAGCCGGATCGGACACGTGTCCGGACGCTACTACAACCACCCATCACCAGCAACGGTAAGTTGGACGCGATGAGCAACAGTCACGCCGCATCTCCCGCAGGCGGGAGCATGTCCCTGCCCGCATCGGCCGCCCGGCTCTTCGAACTCGCCGAGAAGGTCACCGGCTTCATGCCCGCCGACGAGGGTCGCGCGCTGTACGACACCGCGATCGGCTACCTCGGCGACGGCATCGGGGTCGAGATCGGCACCTACTGCGGTAAGTCGACACTGCTGCTCGGCGCCGCGGCGGAGCAGAGCGGCGGCGTGCTCTATACCGTGGACCACCATCACGGATCCGAGGAGCACCAGCCAGGTTGGGAGTACCACGACACGTCCCTGGTCGACCCCGTCAGCGGACGGTTCGACACACTGCCGTCACTCCGCCGTGCGCTGGACTCCGCGGACCTCGACGAGCACGTCGTCGCGGTGGTCGGTAAGTCGGTCGTGGTGGCCCGGGGATGGCGAACACCGTTGCGGCTCTTGTTCATCGACGGCGGACACACCGAGGAGGCGGCGCAACGCGACTTCGACGGCTGGGCCAAATGGGTCGACGTCGGCGGTGCGCTGATCATTCACGACGTCTTCCCCAATCCCGATGACGGTGGCCAGGCGCCGTTTCACGTCTACCAGCGTGCGCTGGCCACCGGCGCCTTCCGTGAGGTGTCGGCGATCGGGTCGATGCGAGTTCTGGAGCGCACCTCGGGGACGCCGGGCGAACCGCTCTAGACATCAGCGACCGGTCGTCGCGCACTCGCAGTCGAACTCACCCTCGAGGCCACGCGGCAGATCCAGTCCGCGGAAGATGCCATTGGCCGCGGTGGTGCGTGAGAGCGCGTCGGCGGCGAGGATCATCGCGCCGCCCGTCCATGTGGTGCGCTCCTCTGGCCAGCGCTTGCCGTCGGCGAAGACGAGCCCGGTCCAGTAGGAGCCGTCCACTTCGCGCAGATGGTGCATGGCTGCGAACTGCTCGCGGGCGCGGGATGTCTGGCCGATGGCGTCCAAAGCCATTACCAGTTCGCATGTTTCGGCTCCAGTCACCCAGGGCCGGTCGTCCACGCACCGGATCCCGAGGCCGGGCACAACGAAGTCGTCCCACCGTTCGTCGATGCGGGACCTGGCCGCCGTACCGCGCAGCGCGCCACCGAGCACCGGGTAGTACCACTCCATGGACCACCGGTCCTTGGAGACGAACAGGTCGGGATGGTGGGCGATCGCATGGCCGAGCTGGCCGACGGCGACCTCCCACTCGGGCTGCGGGTCGTCGAAGTAGTCGGCAAGGGCCAGCGCGCAGCGCAGGCTGTGGTAGATGCTCGCGCACCCTGTCAGCAACGCGTCCGGCTCTGGCCCGGATTCGCTTCGCGCCCAGACGATCTCGCCGGTCGGCTGCTGCAGGTCGATGACGAAGTCGACGGCCCTGCTGACGACGGGCCACATGTCCTCGGCGAACCGGCGGTCGTCGGTGCTCAGCACATGGTGCCAGACTCCGGTGGCGACATAGGCGCAGAAGTTGCTGTCGCTGTTGGCGTCTTCGATGACGCCGTTGCGTAGCTGGATCGGCCACGATCCGTCAGCCCGCTGGGCGGTCCGGCACCAATCGAATGCTGCCCGTGCGGGTTCCAGGAGGCCGGCCGCCGTCAGCGCCATCGCGTTCTCGACGTGATCCCACGGGTCGGTGTGCCCGTCATCGGACCACGGAATGGCGCCCGATGACTCCTGGGTGTCCGCGATCGACTGCGCGGTCTGCCTGCACTGCGCAGGGGTGAGGACGCCGGGCACGCCGGGCGCGTCGCGCATCAACACCCCGGCACCTCCGGCTTACGGAAGTACAGCGCCACGCTCTTTCCGATCAGAGGATTCAGCAGCGACTCGGCGGTCCTGGTCAGCCACGGCCTGCTGACCATGTCCCACACCAGCAGCCTGTGGTAGGCGGCCACCAGGGGATGCTCCGAATTCGACGTGCCGACAGCACATTTCAGCCACCAGTAGGGCGAGTGCAGCGCGTGCGCGTGGTGGGTGTGGGTCATCCGCAGCCCGTGAGCGAGGACCTTGCCGCGCAGCTCGTCGGCCCGGTAGATCCTGATGTGCCCGCCCTCGTTGGCGTGGTATTCGTCGGACAGTGCCCAGCACACCCGTTCGGGTAGCCAACGCGGCACCGTGATGGCCAGCGCGCCACCCGGTTTGAGGACACGGACGAGTTCGGCGATCGCGCGATGGTCCTCCGGGACGTGTTCGAGGATCTCCGAGGCGATGACGCAGTCGAATGCGCCGTCGGCGAAGGGCAGGTCCAGCGCATCGCCCTTGACGGCCTCGGCCCGCGCCGACGCGGGCACCTCACCCTGCTCCTTCATCGCCTGCAGGATCTCGTCGACGTCGTTCAGATCGGACGCGCTCTGGTCGAAGGCGATCACATCCGCGCCCCGCCGGAACGCCTCGAACGAATGGCGGCCCGCGCCGCAGCCGACATCGATCACCTTGGTTCCCGCGCCGATCTCCAGCCGGTCGAAGTCGACGGTCAGCATTGGCCAACCCTGGCACGGGCCATCTCGTACACGGCAACCGTCTGTGCGGCAACGGATTCCCAGCTGAACACGTCGAGCGCGCGCCTGCGGCCGTTCGCGCCGAGGCGCTGCAGTTCCAGCGGCGAGTCGAGCAGTTCGCCGAGCACCTTGGTCAGCTCGTCGACGTCGGCGGGCTTGACCAGCCGCGCGCACTCACCGTCGGGGCCGACCACCTCGGGCAGCGCGCCGGCTCTGCTCGCAACGATCGGGGTTCCGCTGGCCATCGCCTCGACCGCGGGTAGCGAGAAACCTTCGTAAAGCGACGGGATGCAGGCCACTTCGGCAGATGCAAGGAGGTCGGCGAGCTCGGAGTCGGACAGCCCGCTGGAGCTGTGCACGATGTCGGAGATGCCGAGCTCGGCGATCAGCTTCTCGGTCGGGCCATTCGGCTCCAACTTGGCGACGAGCTGCAGTTCGAGATCGCGCTCCACGCGCAGCCGCGCCACCGCGTGCAGCAGATGGCTCACGCCCTTGAGCGGGACGTCGGCGCTCGCGATCGCGATGATGCGGTTGCGCACCCGCTGTTCGGCGGGCTTGAACAGCGCTGTGTCGACACCGAGCGGAACGACATGAAGTTGGTCGGATGACACCGCGAAGTCCTCGGCGATGTCGAGGGCCGACGTCGACGACACGGTCAGCAGCTCGGGGATCTGGCGCGCGACGTCCTTCTGCATCTCCGCGAAGCCGTACCAGCGGCGCACCAACGGCTTGCGCCACCACCGTGCCGCGGCCACGTCGAGGACGCGGTCGCGGGTGATCGGATGGTGAACGGTCGCCACAACGGGCAGCCCCAGCTCGGCGATCTTCAGCAGGCCGGTGCCGAGGCACTGGTTGTCGTGCACGACGTCGAAATCGGCGAGGCGCTCGGCTAGCGCCCGCGCAGCGCGCAGGCTGAACGTCTTGGGCTCGGGAAAGCCTGCAGTCCACGTCGTCAGGAGCTCGAGCAGGTCGATGCGGGTCTTGATCTCGTTCGGCCACGGGATACGAAAGGGGTCGGGCTCACGGTAGAGATCCAGGCTGGGCACCTTGGTCAGGGTCACCCGGGGGTCCAGCCCTTCGGGATAGGGCTGGCCGGAGAACACCTCGACGTCGTGGCCCAGTTCGACGAGCCCGCGGCTCAGGTGGCGGACGTAGACGCCTTGCCCACCGCAGTGCGTCTTGCTCCGATAGGACAGCAGGGCGACGCGCATACTCAGTTCACTCCGGACTTCAGGGCCGACGAGCGCTCGCGCGTTGGGTCGACAAACACAGCCTGCTTACCCTCTTGACCTGCGGTCCGAGACAACAACAGGCCACTGGACATGTGTCCAGACTATAGTTTGACAGTCTATCTGACGCAACGCGGCCACCCTGTCTGACTACCACAGTCACGGCCACCCGTCGCGTCCAGCCGTCGATTCGAGACGGCCGCCATCGGGTATCCGAAGCAACATCAGATGACGAATCGAGGCCGCAATGACCGCACACATCGAAGCCCGCTTTGAGATCGCCAACTGGGACGAGACGCCGTTCGACGACGGCGTCGGTGTCTCCAAACTGACGGAGGCCCTTGTCGACAAGAAGTACTCGGGCGACATCGACGGCGTCTCGAAGACGAAGTGGCTGATGGCCTACGCGCCAGACAAGACCGCGACGTTCGTCGGCATCGAACGGATCAAGGGCACCGTCGGCGGGAAGCGCGGCAGCCTGGTGCTGCTGCACGAGGGCACATTCGAAGGCGGTGCAGCCACCGCCACGCTTCGCGTCGTGTCCGGTACCAACGAGATGACCGACGTGACAGGCGGCGGGAAGTTCCGCGCCGACCCGGCCGGCGCCGTCACCCTGGATCTCGACGGCGTCTGACGCCTCTACTCGGGCGGCGGGAAACCGCCCGTTGCAACCGGACCCCAGCGGTGCGGGGTGATCCGGATCAGGCATTTGCCCTGGTCGACCATCGCCTGCCGGTACTCGTCCCAGTCGGAGTGCTCGCCCGATATCGACCGGAAGTAGTCGACCAGCGGCTCGACGGCATCGGGCAGATCGATCACCTCGGCGTCACCGTCGACCTGGACGTAGGGCCCGTTGAAGTCGTCCGACAGCACCGTCACGCTGGCGTGGGGTGTGCGGCGGATGTTGGCGGACTTGGCCCGCTGCGGGTAGCTGGCGATGACGATGCGGCCGTCGTCGTCGACGCCGCCGGTCACCGGCGAGGTCTGCAGCGATCCGTCGCCTCGAAACGTGGTGAGCACCATGCGATGTCGTGGGCGAACGAACTCGAGCAGTTCGGGTAGGCCAACCGCATCGGCGGTGGCGTATTTTCTGGCCACCCGACCAGCCTAGCCAGGCCGGGGAATTGCCCTCGGCGACGAGCGCGAATTCAACGCTCTTGCTGTGTTTGCTCGGTACCGTTACAGATTACGAATCATCTCCCACCCACCGGAGGACGATCGACACCATGGCGGAAGGACCCGTTGGGGGTACTCCATCCCCGCGATCGGCCGGGGTAGCCGCCGAGCTGGCGGCCGCCGGGTTCACCGACGCGGTCGAAGTGGGCCGCGGCGGCGGGGGCGTCGTCTTTCGCTGCTACCAGAAGTCGCTGGGGCGAAGCGTCGCCATCAAGGTGCTTGCCTCCGATCTCGACGACGACGACCGGGAACGGTTTCTGCGTGAGGGCTATGCGATGGGCGCGCTCTCCGGGCACCCCAACATCGCGAACATCCTGCAGGTCGGCCTGACTGAGAGCAACCGGCCGTTCATCGTAATGCCTATGAGCACAATGGGTTCCCTCGCAGACCGGGTGCACCGGGAAGGGCGGATCTCGTGGCCCGATGCATTGCGCTTCGGAGTGAAGCTGTGCGGGGCGCTGGAGACCGCGCATCGAACGGGCACCCTGCACCGAGACATCAAGCCGGCGAATGTCCTCGTCAACGATTACGGCGAACCGCAACTGAGTGACTTCGGCACAGCGCGCATCGCCGGTGGATACAAGACGGTGACCGGTTTCTTCACGGGCACCCTGTCCTACACCGCGCCCGAAGTGCTCGCCGGGAACGCGCCGACGGTCGCGGCCGACGTCTACTCCCTCGGCGCCACGCTTTACGCGCTGATCGCCGGGGGCCCTCCACACGAGCGCAACGCCGACGAGGACCTGATCGCGCACTACATGCGGATCACCTCGACGCCCGTGCCCGACCTCCGGCCCCAGGGCATCCCCGCCGACGTATGCGTTGCGATCGAGAGGGCGTTGTCACGTGAGCCGGCCGATCGATATGCATCGGCGGCTGATTTCGGCCGCGAACTGCAGTTCGCCCAGCGGCACAACGGCCTGACACCGGATCAGATGGCCCTCAGTGAGCCCGGCGCCCGCCCGGAGCAGACGGGAGGTACACAGGCGCTACCGCTGTCCGAGCCTTCGAGCCGGACCGGCCTGCTCGACGATGCGTCGATCTCGGCGGGCGGATCGACAGGCTCCCTGCCGCCGCCGACCCCGGACATGTTCGCGCACACCGCGTCGGTCAGCCAGTCCAGCCTCAAATGGCAGCCGGTGCAGCCTGCCGATTCGCCGGATCCCCGGACGACGACCGTCAAGCCTGAGACGAAGAAGAATCGCAAGAAGATCCTGATCGCCTCGGCGGCCGCGGTTGCGACGCTGCTGTTGGTGGCCAGTGGCATTTACGTGGTCACGTCGTCTCGCGACACGCGCGGTGGCGGCGGCAGCCCGACCTCTAGTCAACCGACCGGAGAGGCACAGCCCAAATGGGAGGCGATCGCCGATGCGCGCGTCGCCCGCGACGCGGTGGCAGCCACCCAGGCCGACGGCACCATCTGGGTTTTCGGAGGCTTGGCCACGGACGGCCGTGTCAGTGGAAGCCACGAAGGCTACGACCCCGCCATCGACAGCTGGAAGAGCGGTGAAGTCCTGCCCGTGCCGGTGCAGCACGCGATGTCGGTGACGTGGCAGGACACCCCCGTCGTGCTCGGCGGCTGGCGGACCGAGGGCAGCAACGCGAAGGTGGCGACGGACCAGGTGTGGCGGGTCGTCAACAGCCGCTGGACTGAGCTGCCGCCGCTGTTGCAGCCGCGGGCGGCAGCGGCCGCCGCCGTGGTCGGCGACCGCCTTATCGTCACCGGCGGGGTGGACGCCGACGGCAAGCTGCTCAATACCACCGAGATCTTCGACGGCACCTCATGGAAGCTCGGCGCCCCCATCCCAACCCCGCGACAGATGTCGGGCGCGGCGTCGGACGGCAAGCTGGTGTACGTCCTCGGCGGGAGCAACGGCACCTCCGATCTCGCGACCGTCGAGACGTATGACCCGGCGACGGACACCTGGACCGGCCTGCCCGAACTGCCTGGGCGACGTAGCGACTTGGGCGTGGCGTACGCCGATGGACGGCTGGTGGTGGCGGGAGGCACGTCGGCGGGCCAGGTTCTCAAGAGCGTCGTCGCACTCGATCTCATGACGCAATCGTGGAATGGCTTGCCGGACATGGGTACTGCGCGCCATGGCATGGCGATGGCCGGAGTCGGCCGGTCCGTCTATGCGATCGGCGGGTCGACCGGTGCAGGCGACGAGGAGATCACATCGTCGGCCGAAGCGCTGAAGCTGGGTGCGCGCAAACCGCAGCCGGCACCCGAATGGCGGGACCTACCGAATGCGCCGACCGAGCGGTTGATGATGGCGTGGGCGGTGCTCGGCGACGACATCTGGGTCGCAGGCGGGATGCGCCACGGCGAGTACCTGCAAACGGTGCAGAGCTACAACACCCGAACCGGAGAGTGGCGGGAACAGCCTCCGCTGCCGATCCCTCTTCATCACGCAACGGCGACCACATATCGGGGTGAAATGGTGGTCATCGGGGGCACCAGCGACAACCTCGCCGACGCATCGAACAAGGTTTTCGTCTTCCGCGGAGGCAAGTGGGAAGAGCTTCCTCCGCTCCTGCACGCCCGGGCTGCGGCGGCGGCGGCCGTCGTCGGCGACAAGCTCGTGGTCGTCGGGGGGCAGGACGACAAGAAGCTCGTCGCGCCGACCGAGGTGTTCGACGGGCAATCCTGGACGCAGGCCGCCGACCTGCCGACGCCGCGTGAGCACCTGGCCGCGGTGTCGGACGGCGTCTACGTGTACACCGTTGGCGGGCGAAATCTGTCCGCCGACGAGAACATGTCGGCCTTCGAACGGTTCGACCCGGAGTCCGGAAACTGGGAGAACCTTCCCGACATGCCGACGCCGCGCGGGAGTTACGGCGCTGGTTTCATCGACGGTCGGATCGTCGCGGTCGGCGGCGAGGAACCGACTCGCGTGCTGGCCACGGTCGAGATGTATGACATCGCCAATCGGAAATGGTCCACTCTTGCGCCGATCAACACCCCGGTGCACGGCCAGGTGGTGGCGGCAGTCGGCTCGACCCTCTACTGCATCGGAGGCGCCGACCGGCCCACCCATGAGAGTGCGGTCGCGACCGTCGAGGCACTCGACTTCACTTAGCCGGACTCTCGCGCAGCTGGGCGATCGTGACGGCTCCACGACGAAGCGCCTCGTTGGCCAGCCGGACCCGGCGGTCTCCCTCCGCGGGGATGGCGAATTTGTCGTACATGTTCTGCAGATGCTGTTTGACGGCCGCCTCGGTCACGTACAGCTCGCCTGCCATCCTGCGCACCGACGCGGGCTCGGGAAAAGGGTCGTCGGAGACCAGAGGACGGCACAACACCACAAGCACGTCGAACTCCCGCCGCGTCAGACGCGGCGGGAGCTGGGAGGCGTCAGGAACGATCGTTGCCTCATCGGCCGGTTCGCCGGTCTGCCTCATCTGTTGAAAGACCAACCGACACTTGCCCAGTCGCAGCTCGTCTCCGGAACGAAGAACGCGTTCGGCGTCGATCTTCTCCCCGTTGACAAAAGTGCCGTTGCGGCTTCCCACATCGCGGATCGACCAGGCGGAGCCGTGGTTTTCCAGAATGGCGTGCAAGCGAGAGACGGTTGGGTCGTGTTCGAGCGACACGTCATTGGTCGAGGCCTTGCCGATGGTCAGCCGTTGGCCGGTCAGCGGGACCAGCTCCCGTCCTGACGGCTTCGAGACTTCCAGATGGGAAGACATGTAGACCTCCTGTCCGGGCAATTCTCACCCAGACAGGAGGTCATTGGTGTCGAACACGCCCGTCGATCACGCACGCGGCGTGCGATGTGTGGGTCGCCACGCGGCGGGAGTGAACCGCCGGATCGTCCTGCTTTCCAGTACCGGTGTCCACGGCCAATCGCTGCGGCCCCGGCCGCGCGGTGCCTTCAGGAAGGCCAGGCCCAGCATGAATCCGAAGATCAGGTGTCCGACCAGCGTGATGGTCACCGTGGCGGGGCTCAGGGGGAACATCATTTCCTCACCACGGGGCAGCAGCGCGACCGTGGCCATCAGCCCGGCCCAGGTGGGGAACACGGCGAAGGCGACCGCGGCCAGCGGGCGCTTCCTCGAAGCCACCGTGGACGGTGATTTCATCGTCGTGACCCGCCAAGCGGGCGATAGCGAACAGACATGGCGGATCGGCTGCCCGTGAGACTTGTCGGTGCCTCGAACTAATGTTCGAGGCATGAGTTCGAAAGATGAAATCAGTGCCGCACTCCACGCCATCAAGGCGGGCCAGGACCGGCTGCTGAGGCTGCCGCTCCATACCTTGACGTGGTCGGAGCGGGTGTCGCTGCTCCAGCAGGTCGACGAGCTGGGTCAGGAGTTGGCGGCCTTCGACCGTCGGCTGATCGGGCGTCTCATCAGCCAGGCCCCACCCCCGCAGTTCGGCGGCGCCTCATGGGCCGAGGTCCTGTCGCGACGGCTGCGGATCTCCCGGGCAGAAGCAGAGCGACGGTTGGCCGCGGCGACGTTTGCCCGCGACGTGGATCGGCCGTCGGCTTAGCGATATGAGCTGTCGCCACGCAGGATGCCCCTGCATCCCGGCTGCCAGGAATGTCTTCGTCGGCATTGCGTAGCGGGCGGCGAAGTCACTCGCCTAGGATCGTTGACGTTGACAATGCAGCCTAGGTCGGAATGCAGGCAGCCGCTGGTTCGCCGCTGTCTCCGGAAGCGCTAGCTTCGGACTGACCCACCCCGGTGACATCCTCATGTCAGGATCACCATGAACCACCCCCACATTCCGGACACCGACGACCAAGCCAACACTCCGCAGAACGACGAAAATGATGAGCCGCTGGCCGAGGCGGAACGCAGCAGGGTGGTGGCACGGTTACGTGAACGGTTCTCGTTCGGCGGCTGATCTGACCGACGCCGGACCCGACTGTTAGTCACCGGCGCTCCGGCTTTCGCTTCAACACCCACGCGGGAATCCAGTGCGTGACCGATCGCCGCCGTGGCCCGTAGGCGATGGAATAGGTGACCAAACCCCACCACAGCCCCTGCTCGCAGATGCCCCAACAGGTCAGCCTGCCTTCGACGACCGAATGCATCTGCAGGCCTGCGGGGTTGTAGCCGCCGCGGCTGTGCGGCTCGCGGGGAAACAGCGCAGCGAGGTCGACGAGGACAGCCATCGGCGGCTCGACGGGCCGGAAGGCTTGTTGCACGGGTTGACCGTTGTAGCCGATGGACTGCAGCTCGCCCACCGGTCGATCATACGTTCGAACGGACTAAACTAAAGCCCGATGTACATACCGCGCAAATTCGCGCTGACCGACGAGCAGACCTCAGCGGCACTCGCGGCGGCGGAGTTCGCGCAACTGGTCAGCAACGACACCTCAGGTCTATTGGTAACACCACTGCCCTTCATCTACGACGAGTCAAGCCACTCGCTCATCGGGCACGTCTCCCGGGCGAACCCGCATTGGCACGCTCACGGCGCCGAGTCGGTCGCGATCTTCACCGGCCCCGACACCTATATCTCGCCCAACTTCTATGCGACCAAGGCCGAGACCGGCAAGGTCGTACCCACCTGGAACTACGAGATCCTCAACGTCTACGGCCGCCTGGTCGTCCACGACGATCCTGACTGGGTCCTCGACTTGGTCACCAAGCTGACCAACCGCCACGAGGCGGGCCGAGCCGAGCCGTGGCAGGTGACCGACGCGCCGGAGTCGTACACGCAGTCGCAGCTACGCGGCATCGTCGGCGTCGAGGTCGTCATCGCCAAAGTCGAAGGCAAGTCAAAGATGTCGCAGAACCAACCCGACCGGAACCGTGCCGGCGTCATCGCCGGGCTGAGGGAGTCCGACGCGCCGCGTGATCAGCTCGTCGCCGACCGTGTCGCCGCCCTCGAGGAAGGCAGCACGAAAGCGAACGGCCGCGGATAGCCCAGCCCCGTCAACCGTGAGCACCGAACCGCGTCCAAGTCTGCGGGCCGGACCTCGCCCGACGACGGCTCGTAGCACTGCAACGTCTGCCCGCTGACACCGACGATCAACACCCAGTGCCTCGGTATGAACCGGCCGACCAGCATCGCGACGGGCCAGCCTGCCTGCGCGTAGTGCAGTACATCGGTCAGCCGATCGCGTCGACCACGGAACGGCCGCCACCGGTATCGGACACCGCGCACCTCCGTGCGTGTGGTGAGCGCACGGGCGATGCCCATCGGGGTGGTGCCGAGCATCCGCGGCCACACGCGGTTCACCTCGGTGTGAACCCGCAGTTGCTCGTCGTCGAACCAGCTTCGCGACGATCCGGTCAGCGCTGACCGATAATCCGGATCCACCAGCGCGCCCGCCACCACCGCGACACTCGGGCCGCATGTGGTGGAGTCGCGCTGGCGCAGTCGCAAACCCTCGAGCTTCATGTTCGTTCCAAGGTTATGCCGCAGTGTGCGGCTATCAACCCGAAATCAGCTGAGTGGGACCATCACCGAGGGTCGAACCCCTCGCTTTACGTCACCCATCCGTCGGTACGGCTGCCGTAAGGTCCACGGAATGACGGCACCGTTGCGGTACGAGTTCCCCGACGGCTTGGTCGCACGTGCGATGGAAGTCGACGACCCCGCCGCCCTGCAAGCTGCGGTATCCGCGTTGGGTTTGGATCCGCCACGGCCCACGGTCACCGTTGTCGGAGGGGCGGCCGGCATCGACGAAGCCGGCCTTGAGAATCTGCGATCCCTATTCCTGTCGGGCATCGTGCCGGTCTTGCAGCAATACAACGCGGCCGCAGTCGACGGCGGAACCCTCTCGGGCGTGATGCGGCTCATCGGTGAGGCCCGCGCGCAACTCGGCGCGTCGTTTCCGCTCGTGGGTGTGACGGCCGCCGGCACCGTGCAGCTTCCGGGCCAGCCGGCTCGGCCGGACGTGGACACTGTGCTCGAACCGCACCACACTCACTTCATCATCGTTCCGGGTGACGAGTGGGGTGCAGAGTCGCCGTGGATTGCAGACACGACAAGCGTTCTCGCCGGCGGACGACCGTCTGTCACCGTGCTGATCAACGGTGGAGAGATCGCGTACGCCGACGTTGAGCGCAGCGTGCAAGCCCGTCGCCGGGTTGTCGTTGTCGCCGGTTCAGGGCGCACCGCGGACACTATCGCGGCAGCGCTCGTCGGCGAGATCTCCGATGAAAGGGCCGAGCGGCTAGCGGGGACCGGACTCATCGACACGGTGCCGCTCGATGAGCCGGCGGCGCTCGCCACGTGGCTCGGCGACGTGCTGGGCCAGAATTCGCAAGCGTAAGAACTGAAACGGCCTCTCCTCGTTGACGCGGAGCTAGCATCGTCGCGTCAGGTCAGACGGGGGGCATACGCATGGGGTACCGCGATCGACTGGATAGTGACGGCCCACGAAAACTGCTCGCGCTCGACGGCGGCGGCATCCGCGGCGTGCTCAGCCTGGAGATACTTGCCGCCATCGAAGACATCGTCCGCAGCAAGCTGGGCAAGGATGCGGTCCTTGCCGATTACTTCGACTACATCGCGGGCACCAGCACCGGCGCCATCATCGCCGCGGGGATATCGCGAGGCATGTCCGTGTCGGAAATCCGCACCATCTATCACAAGCACGGCGAGGAGATGTTCGACAAAGCGTTCATCCTTGATCGCTATCGCTTCAAGTTCAATAGCGACCGGCTTCAAGGGCTGATGCAAAGGACCTACGGCGAGCTGACGACCTTCGGCGACGACGAGCTCAAGACGCTGCTGATGGTGGTGCTGCGTAACGCGACTACGGATTCGCCGTGGCCGCTGAGCAACAACCCCGATGCCGAGTACAACGACCCGGCACGATCCGACTGCAATCTCAACTTCCCGCTGTGGCAGCTGGTGCGTGCCAGCACGGCCGCCCCGACGTACTTCCCGCCTGAACTGATCAAGGTCGGCAAGCATCCGTTCGTCTTCGTCGACGGCGGCGTCACCATGTACAACAACCCCGCCTTCCAACTGTTCTTGATGGCCACATTGGGTACGTACCGTTTGGGTTGGCCGACGGGCGAGGAGAAAATGCTGTTGGTCTCCGTGGGCACGGGCACGGCGGCGAAGGCCGACGACTCGCTGCGGCCGGGCGACATGAACCTTCTCTTCAATGCGAAATCTATTCCGGCGGCGCTGATGTCGGCGGCGCTCAACGAGCAGGACTCTGCTGTGCAGGGTATTCGGACGCTGCCGTCACGGTGCCCCGATCGACCGGGAAGTCGGTGACCTCATTGATTCCAAGGACAGTCAGCCGGGATTACCCGGCGAACGGATGTTCACCTACGTCCGGTACAACGCGGAGCTCAGCACCGCGGGCCTTGCCGCACTCGGCCTACCTGAAATCCGGCCAGAGGACGTTCAGAAAATGGACTCTGTGGATCACATCAAGGAACTGCAGTCGATCGGTCAACGTGTCGCCGAACGTGATGTCGACACAGCCCATTTCGACGGATTCCTCTAAAGCGAGGAGTCACGCCGTGGTTGTGACACCGGTCGAGTCGAGTACCGCGCTACGCGTGCCGCCGACCGTCCGGAGAAGCAGTATGTGTGGTGGTCTCGCCTCCGCAGGTGCGTCACGCTGTGGTCCGTGAGCTCGCTCATCCACACAACGCCAATCGGCCATAGGAGTACCTGGTCATGATCATCGTGTACGGAGGCTGCCGAGCCGATGAGCCCGGACGACCTACCCCACGGCTTCCTTCGGCCGCTGCCGAAGATCTGTTCGTCCGGATACGTGGCCTGCTCAACTCATTGGCTCCGCAGAGCCTCGTCGGTGCGCTCGCATCGGGCGCTGACATCCTTTTCGCGCGGGCCGCTCTTGCGGAAAACATTCCGCTGGAGATAACGCTTCCCTTCGACGTTGCGACGTTCCGCAAGACAAGCGTCGAGCCTGCTGGAGAACCCTGGACCAGCCATTACGACCGGATCACCACCACGGCCAACGTCAAGATCGATGATATGGACCTCGGCCCATCTGACGCCGACGTCTACCGCAAACACACCGAAGCCCTACTCGATAAGGCAGAAGCTCTCGGACGTCGAGAGGATCAAAGAGTCTGGGCACTCGTAGTTCGGCCGCAGCCGGACCCGCTGTCGCCCAGCGTGACTGACGACCTGGTGAATCGCGCCGAAGATCGCCAGATGCTTGCAATAGACCTGCAGCCAGCGCCGCAGTCGCCGCCGCGTGCCTTCGTCGTGATGCCGTACGGGAAGAAGAAGGATCCGCGGGCGAACCGCTTTCTCGACTGTGATCCCGCATTCCATCGCGTGTATCGGCCCCTACTCGAGGACTTCGATGTCGATTGGATCCGGGCGGACCTGCAAACGGACAGCGGAATCATCCATTCCGCCATGCTGTCTGACCTGGCCAACTCCGATCTCGTCCTGGCTGATCTTTCGGCGATCAATTTCAACGTCGCCTACGAACTTGGCATCCGCCATGTGTTCGCCTCGCGCTCAACAGTACTCATCGACCCGAGCGTCACTTCCTTCAAAAGGATGGCACCGCCGTTCGATATCAACATGATCCGTACGCATACGTTCTCTCGCAGCCCTGACGGCGTCAGCGACGAGGATGCAGAGACCGCGATCCGCTACCTGCGAAGCGTGGTGGCCACTGCGCTCGCGGCCGGCGAGAACGACAGCCCCTGCCACGAATGGTTCGACCTCGCACGTATCGTACGGCCGTTCCGGCCGAGGTCGGCCGTGCCGCAGTTCCGACGGGCCGGAAAGACCGTCAGGGACGGCGTGGCAGCGGCGACACGCTCCGCGGACCCTGACAGAATGCGCGAAGAGGCTGCAAACGTGGCTGCAGCACAAGGAATTACAGATGACGCACGCCGAGCGTGCCGGATCGAGTTGGCCGCGGCTCTGTTGAACGAGCGTGCATATGTCGATGCGATGGAACTGCTGGAACTCGCCAAACCCGAACCCGCGGATCCGCTGCACCGGACGTGGCTACTCAAAACTGTGATGGCCTATCGAAAAGCTGCGGAGAGCACCGACGACGCCGCCGAGCAGCTACGGCTACAAGAAATCGCGAAGCGCTACCTTGCCGAAGCCGAGGATGCAGGCTACCGCGATTCCGAGACATATGGCATTTGGGGCGGACTGCTCAAGCGACAGATTGCGGAGCGACGCGCTGATATGGATGATGCAGTTGCGCAGAGCCTATTCGCCGAGATGGAACAGAAGTATCGGTTGGGGTTCGAGCTGGATCCGGATTACTACACCGGGGTGAATGTCGTGATGGCGCTTCGCTGGAGCGGTAGGCCCAGAGATGACGCGTTCCGCAGCGACTTCAATGAGGTACTCACCGTCAGCAGGTTCCTTGCACGGCTGGCCTTTGAAGCAGATCAGCAGAACTTCTGGGCGGCAGTGACTTTGGCGGAGTTGACATTGCATGAGGCGTTCGAGCGGGGGTCCGCTTCAGTCGACGAAGCCATTCGCCAGTACGCCGCCGCAGCTAGAATCGGCAGGCCCGGCGAAATCGAGAGCGCGGAGTTTCAACTCGACTTCCTACGTGAGTGCGGCGATCCGAGAGATCTGATCGATCGGGTGCTTGCTGTAGTGAAGTAAGCCAATGTGTCTGACCGATAAGTCGAGTAGCCGACTACGCATGTCATCGGGGCACTGTCCTCTTACAGTTGGTTGCACCAAGGCCCGACAATGAGGCCGGGACCACGAGAGGAGCGTAGAACCATGCCCCCATACCCAACCGTCACGATGAGAGTCGGCGATCGGGGAGATCACGTCAGGCAATTGCAAGCGCTCCTCAACCGCGACTACCCCGCCTATTCCAAGCTGACCGAAGACGGCGAGTTCGGCCCGAAGACAGAAGCCGTAATCCGCGAGTTCCAGCACCGCGCCGGACTGCCGGTCACCGGTGTCGCCGACTCCTGGACACTGCAAAAACTCGACGAGCTGACAGTCCAGTCCGGGGGCGGCGGCGGGTGCGGCCCTGGCGAGAAGGAATGCGGTGACGGGATATATGTCAGCAGCAGCACCTCGTGCGAGTTCGCCCGTAATGTGCGCCAGGAGTACTTTGCCGTGCCGGGTGACTCGGTGGAGATCAGGGTCTACAGTCCGGTCACAAACCAGACCTACACCATGGCCTGCGTCAGGACCGAGAACCGGGTTACCTGCCGGGGTGGGAACAACGCGGAAGTCACGTTCTATCTCGGCTAGTGCGCCTCGTCAACACCCTGGAGTCAGGCCATCGGTCGACTTCACAATGCTGCCCAGTTCGCCGGGATGGAGCTGGCGCCCGGCGGCCTTGCAGGCCAGCCCGGACCACGCGTCAGCCGTGACGGGTACCCGCAACACGTCCTGGGTGGACTGACTGGCAACGACCAATGTCGTTCCGTCGCGGTTCAGCCCGAGGGCATTGAACGTCCTGTGCCCTGACTCGACAGGAATGAGACTCAACCGCAGGTCATTGCGCAGTGAATACAGACCTATCTCAACGGCCTCGTCCACAAGGACCGCATCGGCCGAGGAGACCAGCTCTGGACTTGTCGCAGCCGACAGATCGCCGAGCGGTTCGACGGAGCGCAGCGTGCCGTCGTGCGCGTCGAGTAACAGCAACTCGGTGTCCGCGGACCTGCCACCGACGTGCCTGAGCAATGCGAGCTTGTCGCCGGTGTGTTCGACGAAGCTCATCAGTGGTCCGTCGATGAGCTTTTCGGTTCTCTGCCCGGACCCCACGTCGATGATCTCCACCGCCATCGAGTTCTCATTCCCGTTCTCCGGCGTCAAGTTGACGGCATAGGTTCCGTCGGTGGTGACTGCAACGGCATCGAACCCTGTTTCCACGGCCTCACCCGTGTCGGGATCAACCACAACCAGACCATGCTCGCTGACCAGGACAACCCTGCCGTCATCCCGCAGAACCGTACGAGTCGCGGTGCTGAAAACTGGAAGTGAGAACTCTTTTTCGATCACGTCGAGCTGGTCGCCGGCGAGTATCCACCCACTTCCGTTCGCCGCGTAGGCGAAGACCCGCTTCGTGTCCAGCCAGACCATCGCCGGCGGCGCGTCGAAGTTTGCATTGCCATCCTTCGGGCCGAAGGTCACGCTTCGACTACTACCCGTGGTCAAATCAACCAGAGTGGCACCGGGGAGCACGTTGTTCGCGATCAATGCCTTGCCGGCATCCGGTGAGACGATGACCCGGGGCGGGCCACATGCACCGCAGTCGCTGCCGATGTCTGCAGGAAACCGTGTGGCCAAAGGGGTTTGGGTTCGAAGGTCCCACAACGCGGCGCTGCTTCCTGATGCGCTCAGGACGACGTCGTCAGACAGGAAATGCAGGGAGTGGGGGTTCGTGCCGGCGCCATGCAATTCGGTGTATCGCGACGAGAGCTGATCTGTGGGCTGGACATCGCTGATGAAGATCGTGCCCTCGGCGGCGGTAGCCATGCGGGTTCCGTTGTAGCTGAGAGCAATAGCAGAATTCCTGGCATTGCCGGTATGCCCGGCGAATCCTGCGTCGGGGGTCTGCCCGGCGAACGGACCCGACAGGTCCCAAACTTCATTCTCGAGACCCTGGCTGATATAGGTGAATCTGGCACCGTTCGGAGAGAGGGCGCCACCAACCCTCGACATGCCCATAGCGATCTGCGTGGTCTCGTTGGTCGAACCGTCCACCGCGGCGCGGCTGAACTGGCCGTCGCTGCTCATCGTGACCACAACAGCGTCGCTGGGCAATTCAATCCAGGCGGCGCGGCCGGCGGGAACCAGGGAAGTCCGTTTGCCGTCGGCGACGATCTCCAGTGTGTCGTCGTCAAGCCATACCGCGATGGTGCGACCCGAGGGCGACATCGCGCCGATTCGCTTGTCGGGCCGCGGAATCAGCTCGCCGTCGCGCCACGTCGCAGACTGCGACGCCACGGGCATGGAGTTCTCGTCGTACCGGACGCCGGTCGCGGCGATGGTCCGACCGTCGTCGCTGACGGACAAGAACTCGATCGGCGCGTCGAGAGCCATTACTTCGGTCATGGTCCCGGTCGCGCGGTCCAGCCGATACACGGTGCCGGACTCGGTACCGCCGACGAGGATCCCCGCGTCCGGTGTGCCGTCAACCAGTGCGACTGGTTGACCGAAATCGTAGAACCCTTCCAACTGCGGAGTGGTCGTGAGGACAGCGTGTAGCGCCTCTATCGTCTGCGGCTCCGCACGCGTCCGATAGGCCGTGTCGGCCAACAGAAGTGCGGACTGCAGGTCTGTTTCGGCGGTTGTCTTGGCCGTGGCCGCGAGTTGCCGTGTGGTCGCGATGAGTGACTGTTCTCTCGCGATGAGTGACTGTTCTACAGCGTGGTTGCGCTGAATCCAGGCGAACACGGCCAGGGTGCTGACAACGACCAGCAGGGCCACAAGACCCCCGAATATCCCTTGGAGACGTCGTCGTTCGGCTCGTGCAATACGCTTCGTCAGGTCATCGGGGCTGACGTCGACAATGCCGGCGACCAACTGAGTCCACGGCGAGCCCTCGCGAAGTCTCTCTCTTCGGCCCTTAGCCCCCCACGCGTGTCGCAGGTCCGGCGCGAGCGGAGCATCCCCGAGTGCATCAGCGAGCGCATCGGGGAAAGCCCACTCCGCAGGGTCCGAATCACGTTCGTTGTTGGGCACACCGGCGACCAACACCGGAACGATCTTGTTGGCCTCTCGGAGTTGGGCGAACCGGAGGATCTCCAGGCCGACGTAGGAGGAAGCGCGAGCTGCCGGTGAGCACAGCACGACCAGGGTTCGCGATCGCTCGAGGTTTTGTTCAAGCGCCGGGGTGAGCCGATTGCCGGTCAGGTCGTTGACATCTCGGAAAACGTTGAGGTGCCGTCGTCCCAGCCGCTTTCGGAGCTCGCGCGTCAGCGGAAACTTCTGCAGGTCGCGCTCGATCTTGGCGGCGGCGTCTGAGTTCTTCCTCGAGTAGCTGATGAACGCGTCGTAGACGAAGCCATCGTGGGACGGCTCTTCGGAAAGGCTCATACTTGAATTTGTCGCGTCGAAAAGCAATGGGTATCGCGAATTATGTTGGGGTCGAATGCCTCTAATCCCGCTGATACTCTCACGCTGTCACCGCGGCTAAGCGCTGTCCTCGCGGCTCGGCGCTTCGCCGGAGATCCTGCGACGTAGCTCTTTCAGGCGGGCCACCGTCGCCTTGGTTTCGGTCGCTCGGTCTTCGGGCGCCAGCTTTTCGAGCAGGTTGGCGATGCTATCTAGCTGCCCGACGACTGAATCCAACTCGGATGCGGTAGGTGCAGCCTGTTTGATGACCTGTTGGTACTTTTCGTGAAGCCGGTCGAGCTCTTTGTCGGCCGCATCGTCGTTCGGGCTGAGTCGATCTGCCATCAAGGCGCGTACCAAGTGGGCATCGGCCATTCCGACCGCCGTGAAGAATTTGCGGTCGGTGGCGAAGCGCTCGCCTGCGGTCGCCTCACAGCGCGCGAGCAGTTCGTCAACCTCCGGGACTCTTCGGCTGAGAACTGCTGCCCAGGTGAGCCAGTTCAACGTCGGATAGGGGTCGAGAACGTCGCGCTGCCGGTTCAGTTCGTGGGCCTTGTGATAATTCTCGACCGCACTTGCTAAAGCCTCCCTCGCCTTCTTGGCGTCACGTTCGGCCTCAGCGGCTGCGCGACGCCTGTAAGTACCCCCGAGCAGGTTGTAACGCTCAGCAGTCTGAGCCACGGCGAGCAGGCTCTCTAGCCGGGTAATCGCGGACTGGTGCAACTCCTGCGCACCATCGGTGTCGAGGTTGGCGGCCCGCGCCTCGAAGTTGGCGAGTTGCTCGACCGCAAAGAAAGTGGTCGAGCTTTCGCCACCCTCACCGGCCAGCGCACGCTCGAGGTGTTCGCGGGCATCCCGGAGCTGACCGAGATTGCCGTAGGCGAGACCTATCTCGGTCTGCACCCTGGTCTGATCCCCCCATCCGGGAGGACAGATCTTCACGAGTTCGCCAAGCTTTTTCACCGCCTCGGCGGTGGATGCGCCGTCGTGCTCGGCCGTGGCCCCAAGGTCGCGAACCGCCTCGACGAACTCGTCTACGGCCACGAGACCGTCGCCCGTACCCGAGTCGCGGGTGGCATTGGGATCGAGCCGATAATCCGGATCGCCGTAGGCCTGGTACGCGCCCCAGGTATTGGTCTGGGGGAACTTGCCGTAAGTGTGCTCGCGAGCCGCCTTGAGCGCGCGACCGAACGTCTCGTTGGCGAGCATGCTGCTGTAGAACGTCTCGGCGAAATCCCTTGCAGCATCGTCCCTCACGGCCCAACCCGCGGCTACGACGGCGCGCACCCCCATCTCGATCAGCTCGCGGGAAACGCTTGCCGCTAGTCGATTGAACTCGACGGTCTGGGCGCTCGGAGCTACAGACGTTCCGGTCGTGTCCTCGGGTCCGGTCTGGCCGATATGGCAGGCGTTGAGGAACACCAGCTCGGGTACCTGCTGCATCTGCCCCACCTCGACGGCGGTGAGGAAGACGCCGTTGTCGAGCACCAGGCCGCTTCGCGCCTTGTCATCGGCGGTGGTCGCCCGCTTGTAGTCGCCGTGGCCGGCCAGATGCACTATGCGGTACGGCTTTTCGTACAGACCTGCGAGTAGCTCCAGCGCCGATGGTTTCGAAAGGGGTTGTTCGACCTCGAACCCTTTGCGGAGAATTTCGTACACGGCCTTGGCCTCGGCTTCAGCGCCCGGCAGTTGCCGGAACGGTGCCCCGACTTTGGGATCGCCGGCGACAAAAGCGGCCGTTCCCGCACGAGTCCCGATCTGCGGGCGGTAGTTCGAGGTCTGCAGTTGGCGCACCAAGCCCTTTGCGACGCAGAGAGGTTTGTCGCCGGCACTCATCAGCTCCCACGGATACGCGGCGGTTTCCTCGTCGACGACCAGCACCAGATTATCGACCTGCACGAGGCTCGACTTGAGCTCGTTGGGAACCATGAGCTCGAACAGCACGCGCGACTCTTCCCGGTAGAAGCGCGTCTGGGAGATCGCCGTCTTGATCAACCGCTCCACCAGCTCCGGCTGCCGATGCTGGGAGGTGGCTTCGGCTCGGGCGCGTTCGGACAGCGTCAGGAAACGGATCTCGCGATGCGCATCGGGTTCGGCCGTTCGGCCGAATGCAAGTTCGGTGATTGCCTTCAACAGCTCCGCGTCGGCGTTTCCGTGGTCGACGACAGCTCGCTTGAGGAATTCGAGAAGCGGTTCGGGCAGAGATGACCGGGTGGGTCTGCGGGGCTGGGGCACCACGCTCACCTCCCAACGGCGCCACGCCGCACGTTCGCTGCTCAGCCGCAGCCGCTTGCGGCCCGCCCGGCCCGGGTCGAGGAGCAGCGGGACGGCCTCGATGTCCGTTTCGAGATCATTGCCGATGAGCGGGGCCAACTGGTTGACAGCGTGGGCCGCCTCCGTTGCGCGGTCCGCGTACAACTCGATGATCTCCAGCTCCTGGATGGTCATGGCGCCGCAGTTGCCCCCGGCCAGTTCCCGATTGGCCTGCGCGATCGCCCGCAGGATCGCACCGACCGAGTCGCCCACGGTGATGTTGGTGGTGGACGCTCCGCCGACCAGCAGCACCGACAGGCCCACCTTTGGCGCGTTCTCGCCGTTGGCTGTGGACGGACCGATACTGTCGCACCGTTGCAGCACATACTGGAGTGCGGCGCGGCGGAGAAGATCGGCGAGTTGCCCGGCGCTAAGTTCGCCCCATTTCCCGAGGCCCATGACCACCGCGCCAGACGATATGTGTAGCGCCTCCTGTACCACCGAAGGCTTGCGAAGGATCACCACAGTCGAACCCAATGCGCCGGGATAGAGACCCAGCGAGTACCGCTGTGACAGCGCTCCGTCCAGGAGCTTGTCCACCTGGGCTTCCGCACCGACGATGGTGTCGCCTTCGTAATGGCCGACCACAATCGGGTAGCGCGCGTACTGGAGATCTCCGTGCACCACCTTCACACGGAACGCGGGTCGCCCCTCCGGCAGATAAGACCGGCGGGGCTGTTTGCCGAGAATTCCCCCTGCCAGTGAGGACTCCGTCGGATAGAGGACTGGCTCGGGTAGTGCCCGCAGCACCACCGGGGCGCCCCGAGTGGCGGTGCTGGGTGGGACGGTCGACAGGCGCCCGGTGCTGCCGTTCTCGAGCAACTCCGTCAACGCGCGGAAACTCGGCGGGTGCGAAGCCAGGTCGCCATGCGATGCCTCGACGTACCACATCGGTACTCCAGGCATGCGGCCCGACTCGTAGGTGACTCGGCCGTCTCCGTCGGGAGTGACCGACAGCACCACGCGGCCGTCGACTATCTCCACACCGGTCACCGTGCGTGGTGAGGCACCGGCGACGTAATGCACCCGATCGGCGTGTGGAATCACCGAAGAGACGTGGGAGGCGATGTTCTCGCGTGTCTTGCGCGCCGCGGTGAGCCGCGCCTTCTTGGGAACTGCCGACCCCTCGTATTGTCGTCGGTACTCATCCCACAGTGGTCTGGCGAAGTACTCAGCCTGGTCGGGCAGGAGTTCGAGCATCCCGGGGAACTGCGCGACGATTTCGGCGATGCTTTCGATGTCGTTTTCGAGATCGAGTAAAGCCAGCTGCCGGATGGTCGGGCTGGTGCCGAGCAGATGCTCGACGATGTCGAATGAGCCGCGATTCGGTGTGCCGAGCATCACCAGCCGGGCGCCATCACGCTGACAAGTGGTATCCCACAGGTCACCCCGAGACGCGATCATCGCGCGCACCACCAGTCCGCCCATGCCGTGGGCGATGAAACGGACCGGTTGCTTGGTCTGCTCTAGTTTCTTCTCGACCTCGCTTGCCAAACGATCCGCGGCATCGACGATCGACTTCCGCCAATCAAAGGCGAACTGAACGACGACATGCGATTGCCTCAGATGGTCACACAACTCCCCATAGCCAGCCCCGACCAAGTCGACCGGTTCGACCCCATCCGCCTCAACGGCGAGCCTACTGATCCCCCCCGTCAGCAGCTCGCTGTGGCACAGCCAGACGTTGCTCTCGCCGATATTCAGTTGCGAGCCCATGAAGTCGGGCAAGACGAACACGACCGGTCGATCCGCGCCGTCGCGCATCTGTATTGCCCGCGGCATGGGCACCGGCTCGAACGCCTCTACGGGGAGCGGTTTGAAACTTCCCGGGCGATTCCCCGGCTTCTCCGATAGCCAGTCAACCAACGCCGCGCGGGTGCGCGGATTCCGAAAGTAGTTGAAATGGCTGACATCTGACCCTTGGTCGAAGACGTACCCGGCTACACTGCGTCGTGCGCCGTGAAACATGGCGTCGGTGTTGACGACCAAGTCGTTGTCGCGGGCCTCGTAAATTATGTGATCGCTGGCGAATACGCCGAATCGCTTGAGCCAGTTGCCGCCTGAGATGTCACCCGCGACGACGCCGATGTCGCCGGCTGCCGGCGCCTTCACGTTGTTGAGCAGCGCGACCAGTGGTGACTGCGGCATCATCGCTTCGATGCCGGGCACCAGCGATGGTTCGGTCCGGCTCCGGATTATCTCCAGCGCAACGCGCTTCGTCACTTCGTAGAGCGGAGTGCCGCCAATACCCGGAATCAGGCCGACGAGGTTGGTGAGCACCGACAGGAAAGTGTCGATGTTGTCTCCAGCGAGCAATGTGCCGCGTGAGGGGGATGCACAACGCACGAATCGCTCGACGCGAAGCTGCTTTTCGTCGATCAGCCTGACGAGTTCCTTCAGTTGACGCTGATCGTGGAGATCGGCTTTCTCCAGTCGTTTGTCCTTGCGACCGAAACGCTCCATTCGAGCGGGGTCTATCGACGTCAACGAGATGAGGTCGCCGACGAGACCGCCGCGCGAATGCGAGACGATGTTGACGCGCGCCTTGGGCGGCAGCGCATCGAGTAGGTCGATGGCGTTGTCGACCGGGCTGTCGCTCAGCGTGCGGTGCTCGAAGGCGTAAATTCCTCCGTCGAAAAGTTTCGTCAGCGTCTCCCACTGTTGTCGTGCGTCCACAGACAGGAATCCGCTGAAACTGCCGCGGGTGGAAGACGCGGTGCCATGAATGAAAACGAGGATTGGCTTGTCGACGTCCAAGTGATCGAGGTTCGCTGGACTTCGCTCATCCGTCCACGGCTGCTTGGTGGCGGCCTCCCACGTGTACAGACCGGGACCAGGTTTGAGTCTGTCCTCGATAAGGCGGATGAGGGCTTTGGTGACAAGCCAGGCCGGCAGCTGCACTGCAAGATTGATTCCAAGATCTCGGGCAAGGGTATTGAGGTCGTCCAGACTTGCCGGCCACTGGCTGGGGTCGGTGGCGATGTCCTTGATGTCGTCCTTGACTCGCCGGATGCGCAGCTTGTTGGCCACCCACTCCGTTACACCGCGCTCGGAGACCTGTGGAAGTGTGTCGACGATTACACCGTCGCCGTCACGGGCCTCCGTCCGCAGTAACGGCACGTCTTCGAAGTAGCGCTTCGCCGAAATCCATGTGGTGAAGCCGCCGTCCACCTCGAATTCCAGCAGGTCATCGTCAAGGCATTCGACAGAGTCGGGCGGCCCGGCCAACTCGCGCGCCGTAGGCGTGAGGTCGTACGAAGCGATTGTGTCAATCGAATCGAGCAGATCGGTGACCGTGCTGTCCGACGTCTCGCCAGCACCGCTGCCCCGCACGGCACGCAAGTCGGCATCTTCGCGTTTGCCGTGGATCTTGAGCCTGACCCCCATGACGTGCCGGCGCTATTCGAGAGGCGATAGGAAGGGTTGCTCGAGACGCGCCTTGCTACCTTCGAGTTGTGGAACCTGTTCGTAGCGGCCGCGTTTCAGCTTGGCGCACGTCTGGTCGTGCAGGTCGCGGTAGGACAGTGGCGTGCCGGCTTCGGTGAGCGCCTCGACCAGGTTATACGTCAGCGCTCCCGCGTATCCGCCGCTGATGTGCGCGTCGGCCGAGGTCTGGTCGTCGCGACAGCCCGAGATCAACACCTCAGGAATGTCGACAGGAACAATGTCGCGAGCCTTGCGCTCCTCTTCCGTTGCTTTATGCAGCGTTCCGCGGGTTGTCACGGTCAGATCGCGCCCGGACTCGACGGCGGCCAGGTCCCAAGGGCTCGGCAGATACCGCTCTATCACTTCCGCATCGGGCGGCTCGATCGCGCGCGTGACGGTCCCGGAATGACAACTGTCGGAGACAAACGTGAGGCTCACCCCGCCCTTCAGTCCGTCGAAGACCTTGCGCAGCCAGTCGTCGCGGAATGGGTCATACCAATCGAGATCCGTGGGACAGAGGATTTCGTCGCGGTTGTCGTTTTCCTCGTCGTTGTTGTCATCCGGCACGCTGGAGCCGTGCCCCGAGTAGTGCAGGAGCAGTACGTCGCCGCTTTTCCCGCCTTTGATCAGCCCTTCGATCGCCTCCTCCATCGCCTTCTTCGTGGCGTCGAAGTCGGTGATCGTGGTGATATCACCCGCGTCGAATCCGTACTGCTTCTGAAGTAGACGGGACATGTTTTTCACATCGGGCACGCAGCCGCGCAAGTCGGCACCGGGAACGCGGTACCGATTAATGCCGATGAGGACCGCCTTTTTCGCCATGACTCCACTCCTTCACATCGCCTATGGAACAGAGGTTACGAGCGCCGCATATGTCTCACATGCGTATTGCACTACCTGTGTCCACAATTGACAGCTTGTGTGCTTGTCGCGACGTCGGGCGGAGTGAGGTTCAGGCGAGCCCCCGACATGAACAACCGTCGCCGTTGGGGTAATCGCAACGCATTTCGATCTAAGCGACTCGGCCTAACAACGAATATCACCATCGTGGTGTAGAGCGCTTGAGCTGCGCATTGAGGCGATTTCGGTGCCAGGGTTGGCGGCGCTGGACGCGACCTAGGTGAGCCAATGCCCGCCCAAGTTAAGTAGTCAATTACGCTACTTCGCCCTGGACCGCGGGCGCACTATTATTCCGTGCCCGATGCGCTATCAGGTCACGGCACGCTGGTATTGCGCCATACCAGCGCTGCTAAGTGTCGTCTGGCGCGTACCGAATCGAGCGGGTGGGTATGAACGACGATTTCTGGGACGATCTTCTGGCCCATATTCGGCAGCGTGTGCTGGTTCCGGTGGTGGGGCCTGATGTAACTGTCGTCAAAAGCGATAAAGCGGATCAGACATTCAGCACGCTGATCGGTCAGCGTCTGGTCGAACGCTGGGACCTCTCCGTGTCCCCCGGGCCGACGACGATGGACGAAGCAGTCGCAGCGTTCGTGCGCGAGCGCGGCCAAGATGAGTTAGAGCGGCTTTACCGCGTGATCAACGACATCATCGTGGAGGTCGATCCGGAGCCCGCTGATGCGCTACGAGACCTCGCGGCGATTGACGATTTGCGCATGTTCGTGAGCACGACGCCCGACCGAGTGCTTGCGAAGGCGATTAACGAGGTTCGCTTCCGCGGCCGACCGATGACCCGTGAGCTCTCGTTCTCCCCGAATCAGTCGACGAGCGAGCAGTCGCGTAACGCACAACCAGCGTCGACCACTGACACCGTGGTGCTGAACCTTTACGGTCAAGCTGCCTCCACACCGCAGTATGCGATTCACGAGGAGGACAGGCTCGAGTGGATGCATGCCTTGCTCAGCGACAGGGCGAGCCTTCCCGACTGGGTCAGTTATCAGTTGAAGGAGCATCCGCTGCTCTACATCGGCTGCGAGATTCCCGATTGGTTGGGTCGGTTCCTGCTGCGGATGTCGAGCAACAGCCGGTTGTCGATGGAACGCATACCGTTCTTCTTGGCCGGCTGCTCAGCCTCCCGCGAACCGTCTCTTTCAAGCTTCTTCACCACTTATTGCCGCAAGACTCTCGTGCAACAGCTCGATATGGAACCCACAGAGTTCGTCGCGCAATTGCGAGCGCGTTGGCAGAAACAGGCCAACGCGAGACCAGCCGAGGTGGGAGCGCCCGATGTTGCGCCGACTGCGGATACACCGACGATCTTCATCAGCTACATGCGGGAGGACGTGGACGCCGCCCGGCGGGTGTGCAACGCGATCACGAGTCTCGGCGGTGACGTCTGGCTTGACGAGCGACGGCTCAGTCCAGGCGATGCGTGGGAACGCGAGATCCTGAGCGGCATCAACCGAAATGTCCGCCTGTTTGTACCGATCATCTCCGCGAACACCGAGCGCGCGGAGGAAGGCTACGTCTTCAAAGAATGGGATGAGGCTGCGGATCGTGCGCGCGAGATTCCGAGTCGACGCTTCATCGTGCCTGTCGTCATCGACGACGACTACGACGGAAATCCCAGCATCTACCGCCAGATACCAGATGCATTCCGGCGCTTGCAGTTCGGGCGTGCCCCCGGTGGCGATCCCGACCTTGATCTGAAGGCGACGCTGACGGATGAAATCCGTGCGATGAGACGGGTAGCAGCATGACTGCGACGACGGCTGTCAGGCAACTGGACAGCGAGAATCCATGGCCGGGCTTGGAGTCGTTTGGAGAGAGTGCTCACGACTACTTCTTCGGGCGCGACCGCGAAACAGAGTCGTTGCTGAACCACGTGCGCGATGCGTCTGTCACCGTCTTGTACGGGCGGTCCGGTCTCGGGAAGACGTCGCTGCTACGGGCGGGGCTGTTCCCTGCCCTGCGCGAGGAAAACTTCCTCCCGGTGTATGTGCGCTTGGAACTCCAAGAGGGGTCGAAGGCATTATCGCTTCAGCTACATCAATCCGTCTACGACTCGATTCGGGCGAGTGTGCCCGACGCGCTGCTGCCCACCGAAGATGAGTCGCTCTGGGAATACCTGCACCGGAAAGACTTTGAACTCTGGAGCGCGCAGAACTATCCGCTCACACCGGTCATCGTCATCGATCAATTCGAGGAGCTGTTCACACTCGGTGAGCGAGTGCCCGATCTCGTCCGGGATTTCATGAATGATCTCGGCGATCTAGCCGAGAACCGCATCCCCGCCGATGTCGCTGATCGTATCGACAATGATGAGGCCGAGGCGGACCGATTCCAATTGCGTTCGCACAACTACAAGCTGCTGATCACCTTGCGCGAGGATTTTCTTCCTCACCTCGAGGAGTGGAGCCAGCTGATTCCCGCACTGAAACGTTCGCGGGTGCGGTTGCTTCCCTTGCGCGCAGACAAGGCGTTCGATGCTGTGTACAAGCCGGCTACGAATCTGATGTCGGCCGGCTTGGCGGAACGGGTGGTGCGCATAGTTGCCGGCGAAGACCTCGGCCGCAACCGAGGTAGCGCATCGATTGACGGCGATCGTAGCGACCGCCGCGGGGCTTTGGGCGTCGAACCCGCGCTGCTTAGCTTGTTCTGCCGCGAGCTCAACGAGGAGCGTAAGAGGCGGGGGCAGTCCGAGTTCGATGAGCACCTGGTTGAAGACGCCAAGCGCGACATACTGGCGAACTACTACTTGTCGTGTGTACGAGATCTGCCGCCCGGTGTCGCGGAGTTCATCGAATCGGAACTGATCACCGAGAAGGGCTTCCGCGACAGCTACACCCGCGAGGACGCCGTGCCGTCGCGTCTGACAGAGGACGAACTGTCTCGCCTGATCGGCTCGCGGCTGCTGCGGCTGGAGGAATACCACGGCGCGCAACGGATCGAGCTGACGCACGATGTGCTCACAGGCGTCGTCCGTGAGCATCGCGACCGGCGGCGGGCAGAAGCGGAGAAGGCGGCGCTGGCGACCCGGGCAAAACAGGAGAAGCAGGCCCTCGAGCAAGCCGCTGAGCGGCACGCAGCCGAACTCGACCGCGAACGCCAGGCGGGACGGAGATTGCGGAAGCTCTCAGCGGCGCTGGCAGTGGTGTGCGTAGCGGCGGTGATCCTAGCGGGGGTGGCGGTTGTCAGCGCGCTTTCTGCCAAGGACGCTCGTAATGACGCTGAAGAAGCTTCCCTCAATAGAAAAGCGGAATGGCTGTACGGGCAGTCGCAGTTGATCCTGGCTGGGCAGTCCCCGCTGGCCAGCGACGACGAGACAGCAATGCAACTCGCGTTGGCCGCGTACGCCCGGTCCACCGACGACGACAGAAATTACGAGCTGCTGACGGCGCTGAATCACGAACCCGATCTGCTCAAAATCATTGAAATACCAACGCAATCTCAAACTGGAGCGTTGAGCCCGGATGGCAGCCGCATGGTCTCGAGCAATGAACCCGACAACACGATGCAGCTGTGGGATGCGGTCAGCGGGAAGCCGATAGGAGAGCCGTTACGCGGTAACACCAACTCGGTGGGTGCCGTAGCGTTCAGCCCGGACGACAGCCGCGTTGTCTCCGGTGATTCCGACGGAACGGTGCGGATGTGGGACGTGGGTCGCGGGCAATTGATCGGGCATCCGTTGCGTAGCGACGCGGGCTTGATCAACGGTGTGGCGTTCAGCCCCGATGGCCGCCGCATCGCCGCCGCTTGCTCGGACAACACGGTGCGACTGTGGGACGTAGCGAATGGAAGGCCGATCGGGCAGCCGTTGCGTGGCCACACCGACTGGGTGCGGACTGTGGCGTTCAGCCCAGATGGCCGCCGCATCGCCACCGGCGGAGATGATAAGACCGTTCGACTGTGGGACGCCGTCACGCTGCAGCCGGTCGGGCAGCCGTTGCGTGGCCACACCGACCGGGTGCAGATTGTGGCGTTCAGCCCAGATGGCCGCCGCATCGCCACCGGCGGAGATGATAAGACCGTCCACCTTTGGGACGCCGCCACTCTGCGGCCCATTGGGCGACCGCTGACCCACGACAGTTCGGTGACAAGCGTGGCGTTCAGCCCTGATGGCGCCCGCATCGCTACCGCCGGCACCGGCAACACAATTCAGCTGTGGGACGCCGATACCCAGCAGGAGGCAGGCGTCCTTGTCGGCCACCAATCTGGAGTCGCGGCAGTCGTATTCAGCGACGACCGACGGATTGTGTCCAGCGGCCTCGACCGCACCGTCCGAATATGGGATGCCACCAGTTGGCAGCCGACACATTTCGAGGGCGATGGAGTAGTCGCATGGTTCTCAAACGACGGTCGTCGCATCTACTCGGGCGGCAGAAACGGAACGGTACAGCGATGGGACAGCATCACCAAGCGTCCGATCGGCGGTCCGCTGCGGATCGACGGCGGTGGTGGCGGCCTGTACCCGTTTGGAGACGACAAGCTGTTGTCAGTTGAAATGGGTCAAGATAAATGGACTGTTCAGCTGTGGAACGCCAATGGCGGTCGTCCACTTTCCCCACCCTGGGACGTCATGGCTGACAATGTGGCGTGGGCTGACATCAGCAATCGGATTGTGGCCAAAACAGCGCCGGAGGTCCTGCAGATTTTCGATGCCCAGACCGCACGCCCTATCGGCGCACCGATCAGGCCTGGGAACACAATCAGTGCTTTCGACGTGTCGTTCGACGGCCGGTTCGTGGCAACTGGTGAGTTCAACGACAACACCGCCCGTGTTTGGGACGGTCACACCGGCAAGCCAGTGGGCGTTCCGATGAAGGGCGATAACATGATCGTCGCGGTTGCGGCCAGCCCGGACGGCAGCCGGCTCGCCGCCAGTTACGTGGACTCCAGAGTGCGGTTGTGGGATACCGTTACCGGCAAGTCCATCGGCGACCCCATGGATACGCGTTCCGTGGCGTATGCCGTGGCGTACAGCCCGAATGGACAGGTTATCGCCTCGGGCGGCGACGACGGCACCATCGGGCTGTGGGATGTCAGTAACCAATCCCAACTCGGTGCCGCCTATAAAGACCACACGCGAGCAGTGTACAGCCTGTATTTCAACAACGAGGGAACGAAGTTGGTGTCGGCGAGCAATGACAACACGATACGAGTCTGGCCAGTGCCAAACCTAGACCCAAGAGCTGAACGCGACGCCCTCTGCTCAAAGCTGACCCACAATATGGCCAGCGAAAAATGGAATGATTTAGTCTCTGATGACATCGAGTACGTCGAGGGCTGCCGCGGGTTGCCGGAAGCCGAATTTGCCGAGTAGCCAACAGTTTTTCAAATCAATCTCACCACCGGTTGGCATGAAAGGGGCGGACATGAGCAATGAGCGTGACGGAGAAGCAGGCGTGACGACCGCAGGTGTCGCGGACGAGGTGGACCGGGCCGTCTTGAACAGAGGCCTGGAGAACCTGGCCGCCAACCGGGATCGTCCTTATTACGATGGTGTGGCCGACACCGAAGCGGCCAAACAGTATTACAACGGCGTCGACGAGACAGCCAGCGGCGCAGAACTAATGGGTGCTCTGCGGACGCTGATAACGCAGACGCACTCGCATACTCCGCACTACAAGCCAGCCGAAATGGTGTATCCATGGGTGGACCTACATCCAGACCGCCAACTCCGGTCGATCTACTCCGGCAAGACGTTTGACCCCGAGGACGTGATCCGCGACGACGCGCGCATCGAAGCCGAGCGAACACTGCGACTTCGAGATTTTGTGTCCAGAGAGGCAGCGATCGGTCCCGACGCGTTCACCGAGGAGCTTGACGAGTTGGACGCGCTGCTGCCTTACAACTGCGAACATGTGGTGCCGCAGTCGTCCTTCGCGAAGAAGGAGCCGATGCGTGGCGATCTGCACCACCTGTTCACCTGCGAATCCCGCTGCAACAGCTTTCGAAGCAACACACCGTATTACGACTTCGGCGACGACGAGCGCGTGGTGATGCAGGATTGCGGCAGGTCTGAGCCTGGTGAAGCCGGCCGGTTCGAGCCCCGGTCCGGCAAAGGCGCGGTCGCCCGCGCCACCATGTACTTCCTCTTGCGGTATCCCGGCTTCATCGGCGATGAGTCCCGCGAGTTACAAGCAGAACGGCTGCCGATCCTGCTGGCTTGGCATCAGGCACAACCGGTTGAGGAATGGGAGCGTCATCGCAACGCTGCAATCTTCGAGATCCAGGGCAACCGAAACCCGCTCATCGACAATCCGCAGTGGGCAAGCAAAATCCCGTTTCAAACTGCGTTCGGCACACCCGGAGGATAACGGCGTCAGTCCTTCAGCAGGTCGCGCACCACGACGGCCGGATAGCCCAGCCGTCGCAAGTTTTCCAGATCTTCTGCGCTGGCAATGATTTCGGCATAGCTGCGATCCAGACTGAGCTCAAGATCGAACCCCTCGTCGAGAAGTGCCTGCGCCTGCTCCTGGACAGGAGTCTCCGCCGCCAGCTCGATAGTCACCAGCAGTCGCGGCCATTGATGCTCAGGCAATGCTTCGACGTACCAAGGCTTTTCGGCTGCCGGGGTGGTTACGCTCGGAACCTGCGCACGGTCGGGGACGGTCGTGCGCTGTTGCAGTAGTGCTCCGAGGTCGAGCCCGGTTTCTCCGGCGGCGCACCAGCCGAGGCTGCGGACTGCCGCGGCGACCTCCTGGGCCGCGATGATCGCGGCCCCGATCGGCGGCTGGAAATCCTCGCCGCATTCGAGGTCGAAGGCGAAAATATGGTGGTCGAAGAACAGGTACTCGTCGGTGGTGCCTGCGTGGTTGCTGGTGGTGCCGGTGCTGTATCGCACGCCGTCGACACTCGCGATGGCATCGACCATGCGGCTTTCGAGGTGGGTGTAGATAGCCTCGTCGGTCGGCGAAACCGGCAGCGACGGAATGTAGGTGCCACCGTGCGGATTTGGCCGGAAGACGGCTCGACCGTGTGAATGGCTGTCGATCGCGAACAGCAGCGAACGTTCGACGGTCGCAAGGTGGGCAATGTTGGCGGCCTCGGGCTCCGACAACGCCGATGGCCCGTGGTACACCTCCGTACATTGGCTGGCTGAGGAGCCCTCGCCGCCGAAGTAGCGCGGGAAGTTGCGGTTGCAGTCCACTCCCGGGCAGGCCGGCGGTTCGGACGGGCGCAGGTTCTTGCGCCACATCCGCCGACCCTGGTCGAAGAAGGTCAGCCGCGCGCCATCTGGATTGGACTCCGGAACGACCAAGATCTCGACGGCGTCCAGGATCCGCACGACCGCGCGCACCATCGGGTCAGTGTCGTCGGGCCGGTAGTTCTCGACCAGCTGCCTGCTGGTCTCGACAACGGCGAGCGCGTTGATCCATTCTCGCGCATGGTGGGACCGCATGAGCAGTACCGCTGGTTTCGGGTGCGCCCCGCCGGGCGCGGTGATCCGCAGCAGATGTATGGGGTGCTTGCCCCGCGCGTCAACGCGGCTGCCGAAGTATCCGTGGCTGAGATGCGGCAGGGTCTCCAGTCGACAGAGCTCGGGATGCGCCGCCACGATCGTGGTGATCTCGGCGTCGACGGCAAGCGGATCCAGATAGGTTGAGACGAAGCCGCGGCGAAAACCCGTCACCACCAACCCTTGTCGTGGCCATACCTGTAGGCCGCGTACACGTCGACGCGGCCGGCGCCGAAATTGTTCTCTTTGTCACGTGTCTGGCCGGGCATCCGAACGGCAGTGTTCTCCAGCGCTTCCTGGACATTGGCCGGAACGATGGGCTTGCCGGCTTTCATGCATGCATGGGCCAGCAACACCAGGCACCCGCCGACATGGGGAGTGGCCGACGAGGTCCCCCCGAAGCTGCTGTATGGCGTGGCATTGTTGGACCCCGGTGTGTATTGCCAGTTGCACGAGGTGGTTCCCGGTCCGGGCGCACACACATCCGGTTTGATCAGCCCTGGCCGGGCGCCACCCTGATAGGGGTAGTCGGCGTACGGTGCAGCGTTCCATTCTGCGGCGCCCCGACCCGAGTACCCGGCGAGCCGGTCGGCGTTATCGGTTGCACCGCAGCCGATGGCCGACGCCGTGCCGCCGACCGGATTCTGTAACGGGTGCAGCCGTGGCGGCGGGCAGTTGCCCGGCGTAGCGATGTTGTAGGGGATCGGATGAGTCGACAGCTCCTCGCCCTGATTACCGATGCTGTTGGCATGCAGAATCCCCGCCGCCGCCAGGCCTTCGGAAGCCCGTCGCCAGCCGGTGTAGTTCGGGTTGGACGGGTACTTCCATGACATCGACATGCTGATGACCTGCACACCGTGGTCAATCGCGAACTCAAAGGCCTTCCAATAGTTCGTCTCTCGCCCGCCAACCCGTAGCGCCATCACCGTAGCCTTCGGTGCAACGCCAGTCCCCTGACCCTTGGCGCCGTTCCCGGCAACGATGCCCGCGCATGAGGTGCCATGGCCGGCCTCGTCGACTGGATTCGTGTCGTTGGACTCGAAGTCATAGCCGTGGTTTGGATACGTGTCGCCGCCATCCCACATCTGTGAGTTCAGGTCGGGGTGGCGGTAGTTCACTCCGGTGTCGATCACTGCGGCCAGTACCCCCTCGCCAGTGATCCCCAACTGCCACAGCAGCGGCGCGTTGATGCGTTGCACGCTCCATGTGGGTGTTCCCTGGGAGACGGCGGCCGCCGCAGGTCGCGCCTTCTTTGCCGGCGCTGCCCTGCCGTCACCGCGTGTCTTCTTCTTGGCTTTCGTGGGAGTAGAGGCGGGCTGATCGAGTAGTTCGTTGACGTCGACGGTGCGCGCCAGGTCCACACTGAGCACGTCATCGCGTTCGAGCAACTCGCGCAAAACCTCGGGGGTGACCTGAGCCGAGATCGAGTTGGTCACCCACGACGTCTCGATTGCGGTCGCCCTGGGCACGCTGACAGAATCATCTACGGTTCGTGCGGATCGTGAAGCCTCGCTGAGGAATTCGAGTACGCCCTGTTGCTCGGCGGCGGCCCGCGACTTGATATCCTCCACAGCCGACTTCGCCGAGTCCGGACCCGCTCCGCGGTTGAGAGCCTCCCTGGCTGGTTCACCACGCATGAAAACGGTGACTTCAAAGGTGTCGTACTCGCGCGCGTTCTCCAGCAGGATCTGCAGGGCGTCACTGGCTTTGCTGTCAGTCATTGGGGCTACCTCCGGATCGGATTAATTGGGGCAGGGGGAAATTCAGAAGAGGCGTGCGCTCGCATGAGTTTCAGCATCGCCCGGCATCGAGATCGCGTCACGCGTATTCGACTACTCGTTATCCTCGTGCCAACACCACCGCCCCAGGCGTTACCGCAGACCTCGTTTGTGTCCGCGCCACCCCTGGGGCCGGCAGCCCCGCCGCGACAGTTTGCCTACTCAGCCTCGGCTGAGAGTCATGGTGTAGTTCTTGAAATTGTTGACGTCCAACCACTGGAAACCGACCACTCGGCATGGTGTGCAAGACTTTCCGTGACAAAGTTTGAAGGCGGAATTGCTCACCCAACCCCGAACATCCCCGCTCCACGTCGCGCCGTCCTTCGGGCATTCTGCGTAGTAGGTCCAGTAACGGTTGTAGTTGACGTCGCCGTTGTAGACCGTCTTCGATTGGCCGGGCGGGACGATGAACCAGCCAACGGTAATGAAGCCGTCGCCAGTCGAGCAGCTCGCGCGATCGAAGCGCATATACGACACATATAGGTCGTAGCCTGGAGTGAAAGAGTACTGGTTACTGAATGTGAGTGACATCGTCGATCAGCCCTTCGTGATTCCGGGGATCTGGGGCCGGACCGCACCCTCTACTTCTTCTGCGTCGGCCGCCTGCGCCGGCGATTCCACGTACCCCGGACGCTTCAGTCCGTGGCCCTCTTGCTCAGCTTCAGCGTCGGCCGGTTGAGCTCCGAAATCAACTGTCTCAGCGTCATATTCGGTCATTGAATAAACCCCTGCTCTGTCATCAATCAAATTTGAATTGCAATGTCGTACGCTGCGAACAGACAACGCTGGAAGGCGCTAAGGGCGCCCGCGCTGTATTGGGTTGTTCCTCAGGCCACCCCCGTGGCTCTCAAAATACCTCCGATCCCCCGACGCTGCACTTCTGAATTCTGGTCAGGCTCTTGGGAATTGAACCGTTTGCGTCGACCACGCTGCCATTCCAGTCTGGCAACATGATCACTGGTAGTCAAGAGGTCAATAGCTTTCACACTTGAGATATATAGGCCCCCTGCTGCCAAAGCGTATTCGTTGGCCGGATAGACGACGTCTAAAAGCGAGCGATCGCGGGTCACCAACACATGAGCGTGACTGTGCCGCGAGTCCCCTTGTAGACCAACCGCATCCGTACAAAATAGGTACGCCCGGGCCGCAGGCGGTAGGTAATTGCAGCGGAGCGGTCGGTGCCGCTGTCGTCGTCGCCGGCGAGGAACCGCGGCTCCCCGTCAACTTCTTCGAAGAGTGCAAGTACGGTATCGGCGGCACCGAACGTACCGACCGAGTAGTTGCGGGTTTCGTCGACGCGTAAGACGTAATCGACCTGCTGACCGGCATCGAGATCGGCGGTGACCGCGCGGTTCACCCGCAGCTCAGACTCGCCTCGTTCGGCGCCTCGTGTCCCGCGCGTCGCGGGGTACCAGGTGGTCGCCCATGTCTTGTCCAATGGCGAAAGTGTGCCGGGCGGGAAGATGCCATTGCTGTACGCAGCCGGTTGAACGATCAGTCCGGCGGGAAACTGGTATTCCATGATGGAGTCGGGATCCCAGTTCGAGCCGGAGACCTCTGCGGGATTGAGCTTGCGAAGTACGTTGTGGAAAGTGGTTTCCCGCGGCCAGTTGTTGGGCGGGCCACCGAGGTAGGAGTACACCGCCTCCTCGTTCCAGACGATCCCGGCGAACGGGTTCTGGTGTTCGTGAGGCATCCCCAGCGTGTGCCCAATCTCATGGATGGCTGTTGTGAGTCCGTACGCATTTTGGTTGAGCTTCCAGCCGAAGCTCATCGTTCGCTCGTTGACCGGGATGCCGAGAACATCCCGGCCGATATAGGACCAGGATCCATCGCCCAGCTGGAAGCCGACGCGAATCTCGGCCTCGTGCAAACTATCCACCTCGGTGAGCTGGATACCGATCGGCAGATCCTGCCATTGCTGAAACGCCTTGCGAATAACCGCCGCCTGCTCGGGCGGCACCTTCGACGGGCCGGTCTTGAAGAATGCGTAGTGCAGGACGGTTTTGTTCATCCACTTTTTCGCTGACGCGATAATGGCCCGCTGTCGCGACGGGTTGGCTGCGACCTCCGGCGTGAACTCGACCGCCGATGGCGGCGGGGCGGAGCAATAGTTAAGGGGCGCTGTCGCCTCCTTCGCGGCGGCCCGCCGGCCGCCCGCCTTCTTCGCGGGAACACGAGCTTTTCTTGCTGCCTTTGCTGCTGGCGCCTTCAATGCCATTTCCTTATCCCCTCGATCGGTATCAGCGGTGCCGACTTCCGCACTCAAACTTTCGTTTTACGCTTCGGCGCGAAGTGCGTCTACGCTTCTGACAACTTGGGGAGAATTCGGGTAGCGGACTACTCACGCGACTGCAACAGAGGAAGGTGAAACTCGAGAGGAGGCGGTCGATTGAGTCGCCCGCAATACGTAATCCGTTCGGTGAATCCGAGCCAAGCCCGAGGAGTTGACCATGGACCGGGAGTACTACTCGCGCGGGGAGCGCAAGTCGGTTGAGGTTCTCGATGACGTAGTCGCCATCAAGGTGGCACCAGATGACCGCGGTCTCGCGCCCGACGCCGAAAGCTTCGGTACCGAAGTTCGGGCTGCGGATGCAGGCATACCACGGGAGGCTTTCGAGGCATTTCAGAATGCGAATTGGCGGTTTGTCGAGCCCGCGCCCGACGTGTCGCGCTCGCTAGATGCAGGGCGGGCCCCGGCGGGTACCGAGGACGTCGGGTTGGTGGTCAGGCGCGACAACGGCAGCGTTGGAATCGCCACCCAGCGACTGAACGTTCAGCTTGCGGAAGAGTTCTCCGAGGCCGAGGCGGAGGCAATCGTGACCGAGGCCGGGCTGCGTGTGCGTGGCCGGCTGCGTTTTGCGCCGAATCTGTTCGAGGTGGATGCCGGGCCCGAAGAAGATTCGCTCGCGGCATCGCTGAGGCTGCACGAGGACCCGCGATTCGAATTCGCGGAGCCGGCGTTCACCGAACACATCCCGGCGCGCATGACGCCAACAGATCCGCGGTTCGACGAACAATGGCAGTGGTCGAACACCGGGCAGAACGGCGGAGTGGCCGGCGCAGATGTTGGCGCGGAGAAGGCATGGGAACATACGCGTGGCGAAGGCATTCGCGTTGCGGTCATCGACAACGGCTTCAATGCCGAGCATGAAGACCTGAAAGCCGGAGTGGCCGCGGTATCCGGTTTCTTCTCTGACGACGCCGATCCCCCGCAGTTCACGCAGAGTACGGTCGGGATGCCTGACGGCGATCACGGCACCTTTTGTGCGGGCATGGTCGGTGCCCGACACGACAACAATGTCGGGGGGTGCGGCGCGGCGCCGGAATCCGAATTGATGCTCGTTGCGTGTCTGGGCGACCAGGTGGGCACTCAGACGACATTGGCTCGCGCGGTGGCCTATGCGGCTGACCCCTCCACTGAAGGGGGCGATCGGGCCGGCGGCGCCGACATTTTGGTATCGAGCCTGGGACCCAACGGAGCGGACTGGGACCTGACCCAAACGTTGGATCTGGCGCTGCAGTTCGGGGCGGCCAACGGCAGGTCTGGTCTTGGACTGGCGATATTCTGGGCCGCCAGCAACGGCAGGAACGTTGATGTCCTCAAGGACAAAGTCGTCTCCCACCCCGACGTCATCGCTGTCGTCCGGTCGACCAGGAAAGACTTGGAGGACAACGCTGCCCGCGGCCCGGAAGTTGAACTGATCGCGCCAGGTGTCGACGTCTTCAGCACCACGGGCGACGGCGCATACGGGACGAGCACGGGCACAAGCTTTGCCGCGCCATGCGCGGCTGGATGCGCGGCGCTCGCCTTGTCGATGAACCCCCGGATGACGCGCGATGAGCTGCGAGCGATCATGCGTAATTCCGCGGGCAAGATCGGCCGAGTTGCGTACGACGCCAATGGGCACAACGACGACTACGGGTTCGGCCGGGTCAATGCGAACGAGGCCGTCCAGATGGCGATCGCCGCCATAGAGGTGTAGCCAGCAGGCGCACCTACCGACGTCGGAAGGGATTCACATGACCGAGGGGCCCGTGTTTCACGTTGAGATCAAGGCCGGTTCTCTGGCCGATCTCAAGGCATTCACCGACGAGATGCAACCCGAGGATCTCGGCTGCCGTCCCGTCGTGCGCCGACGGGGTGCAGAGTTCGTCGTCGATGCCTACCTACCGGAACAACAACTCAACGCTGCGCGCGGGTCGCGCGCGGCCGGCGGTGTATCGCTCGAGGTCGTCGAGAACGTGACCGAATCCGGATTACAGCGGCAGCGAGAAGTCGGAGAAGGTAACCGCTACGCGACCCGCGGGGAGAACATTCCGCGCGGGCTGGGACGCAAGGAGTGAGTGTCGTGGCTTACCTCAACGTCGATGAAATCGAAACAGCGATAGAGAATCTGGCGGCCGCCTACCCGGAGACAACAGAGTTGATCGCTGTCCCCAACCTCACCCATGAGGGCCGCCAGACCCATGCCCTGCGTCTGGGTCTCGACGATGACCGGGACACCGTGCTAATCCTTGGCGGCATGCACGCGCGGGAATGGGTTCCGCCCGATGCGCTGATATCTTTGGCGGCGGACTTGCTCGAAGCTCATGACCGGGGCACCGGGCTGGGCTACGGCGGCAAGAGTTTCTCCGCGGACGAGATCCACCAGCTGATGCAAGCGGTGAACGTATTGGTCTACCCCTGTGTCAATCCGGACGGCCGCCATTTCAGCCAAACGGCGGATCCGCAGTGGCGCAAGAACCGACACCCCAGTCCTGGCGGATGTATCGGCGTGGACATCAACCGCAACTTTGATTTCCTATGGGACCACGCGGTCAAGTTCGCGGGCGATTCAGGCGTCAGCGCGTCGGCTGATCCCTGCGACAGAAACGTCTACCGGGGCCCTTCCCCCGCGTCGGAAGCGGAGACCCGAAACGTGGTGTGGCTGTTGGACAACTATCCGCGGATCCGTTGGCATGTCGACGTGCACAGTGCCGTCCCCGTCATCCTGCACAGCTGGGGCAGCGATCAGAATCAGACGGTGCAGACCGCTCAGAACTTCTTGAACACTGCTTTCGATCAGGTGCGTGGCCGCAAGGACGACGCTGCATATGGCGAGTACATCGCTCGAGATGATCTGGACCTCGTCACCTCGCTGAGCCGGCAGATGGACAAGGCGATATCGGAGGTCTCCGGAACCGGCTACGGGATCGAGCAAGCTTATGGTCTGTATCCGACCTCAGGCGCCAGCGACGATTATGCGTTCAGCCGCAACTTCGCGGACGGCACCAAGACGAAGGTGTACGGCTTCACAATCGAATGCGGTCGCAGCTTTCAACCGACGTGGGATGAGGCCGAGGACGTTATCCGTGAGGTTTCTGCGGGCCTGATCGCGTTCTGCCTCGAAGTGGCGAAGTAGTCGCCTGTGGCAATCACCGGTGAGTCGGTCGCCTCGGCTCCACTACGGCACGGGCTGCAGTTCGACATTGAGCTCTCTCGTCTCGCGCGTGCCTAACGAGGTATTCACCCTCTGGCTGTGGAACCCGTCTGCGACAACCTCGAGTGTGTAATCTCCGGGCCAAGGCGCAGCCAGCGTAAAGCGCCCAGTGCCGTCGGTGAGTGCTGCGATGTCCGGCAATGCACCCGGCCCACTCGCAAAGAGCACCCGCGCGCCGGCAATGGGCTGCCCGCCGCTGCTTAATACAAGACCCGTGATCAGCGCTGGCTCAGGTGTCATGGTTCCGCCTCCCAGCACCAGTAAAAGACAACTAGGCCTTCCACGCGACCATGTTGTTGTACACCGCGGTGATGATCCGCGTGCCGGAGTTCGTGGTGGCGCCCCCATAGGCGTGGATCGCGATCCCTATGCGCGCGCCGTTGATCAGCCGGTAGACAGCGGCTCCGCTCTGGCCGCCCGCAGTGTCGATGTCGTAATAGACCTTCCGGCTGTTCACTGATGCGATTTTCCGCGCGTCGTACCACTGCGTACCGGTCGGTTTGTCGCCGGGGTATCCGCTGATGTTCCCGGTAGCCGAAACCAGATCAGAGTCCGAGTACACACCGAAACCGAACCAGCCCACGGTATTTCCCAGTTCCGTGGGAATGATGATGGCACCGTAGTCGAAGGTCTCGTCACCGTTCTCGATCCAACCTTTGACCGATCGAAAGTTCGTACTGGTTACGGATCCGTATGGAAGCGTCGCTCCGTTCCTTCCCGGCATCACCTGGATGCTCTTGACCCATCCGTCGCGACCGGGCACGCCGCTGTTCTTGAGGAACACACAGTGGCCTGCGGTAATCAGCGTGTGCGGTCCGATGAACCAACCGGTGCCGATCCACAACGAATTGTCCGCCGCCGTGATGAGTAGCGAAGCATTTGCGCGCCACGGATAGGCGGCGGTATTGGTGATCTGCGCCCGGTCGTCGGGACCGTGCACGGTTTCGGCTACCGGAGGCGGCGGTCCGAATGACGCCTCTCCGACATCACGCAGTTGGCTGGTGCTCGGCGCCACGAACAGATCCGCCATCTGTTCCCTCGTCATCGTGGTCTGCCCGAATCCAGGCACCTCTTCGGTATCGCCATCGCTCTGGCTCGTCCCTGGATCGGCGCCCTCGGACGGCGGCTGGGAGACGGGTTTGCCCACCGCTTCCTCGTCGGACTCGACGTCGGGCTGATTGGCGACCGGAGCGTGCAAGCCTTCAGGAATGGACTTGGCATCTGCCTTCGACATAGGAGAACCTCCTGTGAGTAGGACTGCGGAATTCGTGTCTCCGCATATCGATGATCACGGGAATTACGTTCTCCCACACGCGTAGTTGGCTACCTCAATTCGACATCGCCAATTTCGCCGATCAGACACCAGCTCGCTATGTCGCTGCTGCCCATACCTTTCGAGCAGCTCGACTCAGTGCCGAGCCGTCACACTTCCTCGTAGTCGGCTCGCTCCACTTTGATGAAGCCGCCTTCGCCGAGGGTGTCGCGGGTGACGTCCTCATCGCCGAACAGCTCTTCGGGACTCCGGAATGCCGTGCGCCAGTCGACGTCGAATATGCCCTGGAAGTACTGTGCGATGTCGCGATGCGGCATCCACAAGCCGGCCTCACGGTTCTTGGTGACCGCGAAATCGGACCAGTTCTGGGAACTGACCAACACCGCGTCACCGTCGACGATGATCATCTTGTTGTGGCAGTGCACAAGGCGATCGGTATTGATATAGCGAATGTTCGAGCCAAGGTGAAGGTCGAAGCTTTCGGCCAGCAGAGCGAGATTCTTGCGCTCATCCTCGAGATCGCCTCGGCTGAAGATCTTCCCGAGAATGATGCGCACCTTCAGCGCGGGATTCTCTCTGCGTGCGTGGGAGATACACTCCAGAAGGACACCGACGTTCGTCTGCTTGGCCTTGATGTATTGCTGCTCGATGAAGATCGATTTCGTGGCGGACCGGATGAATTCCGGCACCACGTCCATGTAGTTGTCCGGGGTGAGGACAGGCTGAATGTGTAGTGCCGCATCCAGCTTGACATGCTTGCTCGGAAACAGCTGCGACGGGCGACGGGTTGGTGCCCGTTCGACAAGAAAGGCCCCCTCGTCGGGCACGATCGCACGAAGCGCTTCCCGCGCGTCCAAGACGCGGGCCATGTCGCTGTGAAGGATCTCCGAGAAAAGCTTGGCCAGCTCCGGTGAGCGAATCGCCAGCCCGGTATCGCGATTGCCGCTCCGGAATGCCTGGCCAGCGCCGCCGTCGACTTCATTGAGCGGAATCGAATTACTGCTGTAGTTGCCGCTCTGCACGAGGGTCCACTCGTCGTCGATGACGATCACCTTTTCATGTGACGACGCGAACACGCTGATGCGTTCGTTCGCGCAGGAAGGTGCCGGAACGCCCACCATCCCCATATCGACCAGTTCGTCGAACAGCTGGCTTTCTTCCTTACTGTCGATGTCCAGCATCAACGACACTGTGACGCCGCGGGCCATCGCATCGAGCACCAACTGCCGGACATGTGGAGCTGAAAAATCGTATATGCCAATCAATATGGATTTCTTCGCTGCATCGAAAAGCTTCTTGGTGACCGCGTATGTCGAGTCGGGCGAGGCGTACGCGATGATGTCTCCGCGCACCGTTACACCGGGAATGGATTTCTTCTCGTAGCTGTCCAATGCGCACAAGCGGCTAACTGCTCTGACCGCGGCCGTAGCCCCCGCGGCCGTAGCGACATCGTGTGCCTTCTGTATCCATATCGGCATAGGTCCCCCTATCTCGTGAGCCGCAGACGTTCAGCTATCCGCACTGTATGAGGCGCGATCTCGTGACACACGAGTAATCGGGTACTCGACCTTCCCTGTTGGGCGGTCACAGGATTGTCCTGATCGGCGCCGGAGTCGCGGCGATCTCGTTCAGCACTCGGAGATTGGACGCAATGTCGCGGCTCTCCTGTGCGGCGATAGCGCTGACGAACGCCGAGAGGGGAAGGGGCGGTTTATAAAACAGCGCCCCTTGCTGAGCTATCTGAAGATCGCGCACCACGATCGCGGCCGGATCGGCGAAGCCCGGCGTTGCCGCCAGGATCGTGGCGAATCTCCAGGCACTGTCGCGATATCCCTGCACCGTCTCATTGATCAGGTGGATCTGTTCGTTTTTCAGGGTGGCGTAGAGTGCGGCCAACACCGGCGAGAGCTCGTTGATGTCTTCGGCCACGCCAGTCACCTGGCTGGCCAGCACGGCGTTGATCCGATTGAAGTCCTCGTACAGAGTGGTGAGCTTGGGGCCGGGACAGATGGCCTCGGCGGCGATCCCGAGGTCGAGACCGATGTGAGCGTTCACTCCGGCGAACATGTGTTGCGCCAGTATCGGCTCCGGTCGGCTCGCCGCGTCGAACGTAACCTGCCATGAGTGCGTCGGTCTGGGGAACCGGTCCGGATGAAAGTGTCCGTTCAACGCGTCGAAGTAGCGGTTGGCGAAAGCGGCGTCGAGCCGTTCCAGCCGCGCACCGTCTTCGAACTTACCTTCGGCGACGGCGATGCCGACGGCGATGGTGACCCTCTTGTACAGCGCCGCGAAGTACCCCAGTCGGCTCGGCGCCTTGATGGACCAGTCGATGACGATCTCGAGTGCATCGACGACCTGCGCGATCGTCGTCGCGGCAGGTATCGGTGGCGGCGGTGGCGGTGTCGTTGGCACGAAGACATTGTTCCCTAGCGAATGTCGTTCTGGGGCCAGCTAAACGAACTAGTCCTCGAGAAGGGCTTCGCCGCGCTCGCGCAGCTCCACCTTTCTGACCTTGCCCGTCACCGTCATCGGGAAGTCGTCGATCACCTGGACGTAGCGCGGAATCTTGTGGTGGGCGATCCGGCCCGCGCAGAACGCCCGCAGGCTTTCGACGGTCGGCGGTTCGGCGCCCTCTCTGACCCGCAGCCAGACCATCAGCTCTTCGCCGTACTTCTCGTCGGACACCCCGACCACCTGCGCGTCGACGATGTCGGGGTGGCCGTACAGGAACTCCTCGATCTCGCGGGGATAGATGTTCTCGCCGCCACGGATCACCATGTCCTTGATCCGGCCGGTGATCGCGAGGTAGCCGTCGTCGTCCATCACACCGATGTCGCCCGTGTGCATCCAGCCGTCCGCATCGATCGCCTCATCGGTCTTCTCGGGGTCGTCCCAATAGCCGAGCATCACGCTGTATCCACGGGTGCACAGTTCGCCCGGCGTCCCGCGCTCGACCTGGACCCCGTTCTCGTCGACGACCTGAACCTCCAAGTGCGGCCCGACCCGCCCCACCGTCGTCACCCGGCGGGTCAGACTGTCGGTCGGCAGCGTCTGGGTCGACACCGGCGACGTCTCGGTCATGCCGTAACAGATCGCCACCTCACTCATGTGCATGCGGTCGATGACGCTGCGCATCACCTGCTCCGGGCACGGTGACCCGGCCATGATCCCGGTCCGCAGCGTGCTCAGGTCGAAGCTGTCGAAGTCCGGCAGTCCGAGCTCGGCGATGAACATCGTCGGAACTCCGTACAGCGATGTACAGCGTTCCGCCGCAACGGCTTTCAAGCTCGACTCCGGATCGAAACCGGGAGCGGGGATCACCATCGCGGCACCGTGTGTCGTGCACGCCAGGTTTCCCATCACCATGCCGAAGCAGTGGTAGAACGGCACCGGAATGCAGACCCTGTCCTGCTCGGTGTATCCGAGACCCTCGCCGACGAGATAGCCGTTGTTGAGGATGTTGGCGTGGGTCAGCGTGGCGCCCTTGGGGAATCCGGTCGTGCCGGACGTGTACTGGATGTTGATCGGATCGCTCGGCTTCAGCCCGGACTGCACCCGTGCCAGCGCGTCTGCGTCGACGGCGGTGTCGGCGATCTGCTGCCACGGCTCCCACCCGATGATGATCATGTCGCTCAGGCCCGGGCACCGCCCGCGCACGTTGTCGAGCATCGATGCGTAGTCGGAGCCCTTGAATGACGGCGCCGCGAAAACCGTGCACATCGACGACTGGTTCAGCGCGTACTCCAACTCGTCGGTCCGGTACGCGGGATTGATGTTGACCAGGATCGCGCCGACCTGGGCGGTGGCGTACTGGATCATCGTCCACTCCGCGCAGTTCGGCGACCAGATCCCGATGCGGTCCCCCGGCCGGGTGCCGCGTTCGATCAGCGCGGTGGCGATCCGGCGGGTCGCCTCGAAGAACGCGGCATAGGTCCAGCGCCTGCCCGTCGCGCATTCGACCACCGCCTCCCGGTCCGCGAATGCCGCGGTCGTTCTGGCGAGGTTGTCGCCGATCGTTTCGTCGAGCAGCGGCGGGCTGGTGGCTCCGGCGTCGTAGGACAACATGCGACCGGCTCCTCCATCGTGGATTTTCGGCCATCGCGGGGTACCCCGACACCGTAATTCGGACGACGAAGGCGAGGGTGGGGAAATGTTCGATCTGACTCCGACGGGGGCGCAGCACGATCTGGCGCAGCGCACCCACGAGTTCGCCGAATCGGTGATCCGACCGGTCGCAGCGGACTACGACGCCCGCCAGGAGTTCCCATGGCCGGTGCTCGAGGAAGCCGCCGAACACGGTTTCTACAGCCCGCTGTTCTACCGCGACCTGATCGGCGACCCCACCGGGCTGTCGCTGCCGATGTTCATGGAGGAGCTGTTCTGGGGTTGCGCAGGCATCGGGCTGGCGATCGTGATGCCGGCGTTGGCCCTGTCGGCCATCGGCCAGGCGGCCTCCCCCGAGCAGATGCTGCAGTGGGCACCGGAATGCTTCGGCGCCCCCGGCGACCTGAAGCTCGCCGCGCTGGCGATCTCCGAACCCGAGGGCGGCAGCGACGTTCGCAACCTGCGCACACGGGCCAAGCGCGACGGAGACGACTGGATCATCGAAGGCCACAAGATGTGGATCGGCAACGGCGGCATCGCCAACGTGCACGTGGTGAACGCCGTCGTCGACGAAGAACTGGGGCATCGCGGCCAGGCCCTGTTCATCGTGCCCGGCGGCACGCCCGGGCTGGAGATGGTACGCAAGCTGGACAAGCTCGGCTGCCGCGCCTCGCACACCGCGGAGTTGAAGTTCAACGCCGTGCGGGTGCCCGGGGACAATCTGCTCGGCGGGCAGGAGAAGCTCGAGCAAAAGCTGGCCCGCGCGCGCGAGGCCATCGAGGGCGGCAGGCATTCGGGCTCGGCGACGATGGAGACCTTCGAGCAGACGCGACCGATGGTGGCCGCGCAGGCGCTCGGCATCGCCAGGGCCGCAATGGAATACGCCACCGAATACGCCAACCGCCGCGAGGCCTTCGGTGCGCCGATCATCGACAACCAGGGCATCGCCTTCCCGCTCGCCGACCTGGCCACCGCGATCGACGCGGCACGGCTGCTGACCTGGCGGGCGTCCTGGATGGCTGCGACGGGAGTGCCGTTCGAACGGGGTGAGGGATCGATGTGCAAGCTGGCCGCCAGCGAGGTGGCGGTTCGCACCACCGAGCGGGCAATTCAGACGATGGGCGGCTGGGGCTACATCAAGGACCATCCCGTCGAGAAGTGGTATCGAGATGCCAAGCTGTACAGCATCTTCGAGGGCACCAGTGAAATCCAGCGAGTGGTGATCTCCAACGCACTGGGCGCCGCCGACGGCAAACCGCCTCTGCACTTCGACCTCGAGCCGACCGGCGGGCCGCTCAACCGGGTTCTGGGCCGAGGCACCCCTGCGCGCACCCAGGTGGCGGACTCCGCCCTCGCTATGCGCGACCGTATCCCGCAACCGATCATGCAGCTGGCGATGAAGGTGCTCAAGCCGCCGAAGAAGTAGCGGACGGCATGGGCGTGGTGGCGAACCGGTGACCTGAACCAGAAGATCCCGATACCCATGGTTTCGCATACGCGGAATCTGGCAACATTACCGACGGGTAAGAAGTTTCCTCCGATACGCACCAGGGTGGGGCACATGACGGGTTCGACGGAGATTTCGTTCATTGCTGCGGCGGACGAGGGTGGCGGCGCCGCAATCGGTCAGGTGATCGGTATGACCGCGGTGGCGCTGGTCATCGGCGCGCTGCTGTGCTGGCTCGGCTACCTGCACAGGGCCCGCAAGATCACCTGGGTCAACAGCGTCGCCGAATACGCAGGCCGCAAGTTCAAGCGGCCGCCGTGGGTTGCGGTGCCGCTCGCGCTGTTCATCGCGACACTGATTTGTGCGCTGTTCGGTTTCATCTGGGACGTCAGCCTGCACATCGGCAAGGGCCGCGACCCGGGACCGCTGGCCAACCCGGCGCACTACTTCATCCTGGTCGGCCTGTTCCTGCTCTTCGTCGCGGGCTGCGCGGCGATCGTGCTGCCCTACGAGAAGCCGGGCCCGTTCGCGGTCCGGATCACCAAGGACTGGTATGCGCCGGTCAGCGGTTTCCTGATGGCCGGCTGCGGCCTGTACGCGCTGACCGGCTTCCCGCTCGACGACGTCTGGCATCGCATCTTCGGCCAGGACGTCACGCTGTGGGGGCCGACCCACCTGATGATGATCGGCGGCGCCGGTTTCGCGACGATCTCTGCGCTGCTCCTCGAGTACGAGGGCGACCGGGCGATGGGCGACGACAAGCCCAAGGACGGCGTCTTCCTCAAGGGCGTCAAGTATCTCGGCTTCGGCGGCATCATCATCGGCCTTTCGGTGTTCCAGATCGAGTTCGACTTCGGCGTGCCTCAGTTCCGCCAGGTGTTCGAGCCGATGCTGATCGCGGCGGCGGGAGCGTTCGGTCTCGTCGCGGCACGCATGATGCTCGGCCGCTTCGCCGCGATACTGGCCGCGCTGTTCGCGATCGCGCTGCGCGGTCTCGTCGCGCTGATAGTCGGCCCGGTACTCGGTGCGCCGATCAACTGGTTCGCGCTGTATCTCGGCGGGGCGATCGTGATCGAGCTGGTCGCACTCACGCCGGTGTTCAAGCGGCCCATCGTTTTCGGCCTCGTCAGCGGCCTGCTGGTCGGCACCGTCGGGTTGTGGCTGGAGTCGTTCTGGATCGACGCGGTCTATCACTACCCGTGGCCGTCGAGCATCTGGCCGGAAGCGCTGATGATGGCCGTGCCGGTCGCGATACTCACTGGCGGGTGCGGCGCAATGCTCGGCATGGTCCTCACCGGACAGCGGCTGCCGACCCGTGCCGTCAGCGTCGGGCTGGTCGTGCTGACCGTTCTGGTCATCGGCGGGGCGACCGCCAACGGTCTGCGTTACGAGGTGCCGCAGAACGCCACCGCCACGATGACCCTGACCGAGGTGCCCGGCTCCGCCGACAGGCGCATGGTCACCGCCGACGTTCGGATCAGTCCCCCAGACCTGATCAGCGAGAACCCGAACTGGGTTTCGGTCCTCGGGTGGCAGGGCGGACTGGCCAACGACCGCGGCATCTTCATCGACCACCTGGAGCGGCTCGGCCCCGGCCACTACCGCTCCACGCAACCGATGCCGGTGTGGGGCAAGTGGAAGACGCTACTGCGTGTGCAGGACGGCAGGATTCTGACCGCTGTGCCGATCTTCTTGGCGGGCGACCCGGGTATCGGGGCGCCGGAGGTGCCCGCTCAGCCGTCGATGACGCGGCCGTTCGTCGCCGAGATCACCATCCTGCAGCGCGAGCGCAAGCCCGATACGCCCATAGTGCTCTGGACCGTCGGCGGCCTGGTGGTGCTCACCTGCACGCTGATAATGATCGGCGGCCTCACCTGGGGCGCCGGCCGTATCAACCGGAGAGAGCCCACCGACACCAAGGCGGAGCTGCAGCCGTCGGCGCAGGCATGACGGCCGATGCCGACCTGGTCATCCTGGCCGACCACTCGCTGCTGCTCGCGATCCCAGCCTTCGTGCCTGCGTTCGTGGTGGCGGGCGTCGTGGCGTACATCGCGATGAGGGACCGGCGAAACAGAGACGGGACTCACAGTGATCAGACAGGTTCCACCGACCAAGATGATTGACCGTGACTCCAACTCATCGCGATAAACGACTCCTCGTTTTGCTGACCGCGGGTGCCGTGCTGATCGCCGGCTGTGGCGGCGGAGGCGGCTCCGAGAGCGCGCAGAGCTCGTCGGGCGCGCCGTCGGCGTCGACCGTCAGCCCGTCGGACATGCAGAACGAACAGGCGTCGCCCGAGCGTCTACTGATCGACGTTCAGATCACGGGCGGCGAGGTGACGCCGACCAACCAGCAGCTCGAGGCGAAGGTGAACCAGCCGATCGTCGTGACGGTGAACAGCGACGTGGCCGACGAGCTACACGTGCATTCGACGCCCGAACACACCTTCAAGATCGAGGCGAAGCCCGTCCAGCAGTTCCAGTTCACCGTCGCCGTGCCCGGCAAGGTGGACATCGAGCTGCATCAGTTGGGGAAGACCATCGCCACGGTGCAAGTGCAGCCGTGACCGATAGCCCCGTCGTGGTGCTGGCGCATGGCCTCGGCGGGTCGTCGGATCTCCCGATTCCCTACACGTATGCCCTCATCGGGGCGGCGTGGGCACTGACCTTCACCTTCGCCGTTGTGGCCGTTGCGTGGCGGCGACCGCGGTTCGACCCGGACAAGCCAGGGCGCGCACTGCCGCAGTGGGTGACGACGGCTGTCGACGCGCCCACCACCAGGTGGGCGCTGGCGGCGGCGGGTCTGGTGTTGGCCGCCTGGGTGGCGATGGCCGCGTTGTTCGGCAAGCCCGACGGCAACCCGCTGCCCGGCGTGTTCTACGTGCTGATGTGGGTCGGCCTGGTGGCGGCGTCGTTGGCGGTCGGGCCGATCTGGCGGGCGGTCTCGCCGGTGCGCACGCTGTACCGGCTTCTCCGGATGGTTCGCGTGCCGTCCGGTCGCGGCTACCCCCGCCGTCTTGGCTATTGGCCCGCGGCGCTCGGTCTGTTCGCGTTCGTCTGGTTGGAGCTCGCCAGTCCCGACCCCGGCTCGTTGGGCGCGATCAAGCTGTGGCTGTGGGCTTACGTCGTCGTCACCCTGGCGGGCGCGATCGTCTGCGGCGACAAGTGGTTCGGCCGCGCCGACCCGTTCGAGGTGTACAGCGTCGTCGCATCCCGGTTCTCGCCGCTGCGCCGCAACCCGGCCAGCGGACGCATCGAGATCGGCAACCCGTTCGACCACTTGCCGTCGTTGCCGATCCGGCCGGGCACCGTGACGGTGCTCGCGGTGTTGCTGGGCTCCACCGCGTTCGATAGCTTCTCGGCGATGCCGGTGTGGCGCAACTTCGTCGACCGGCAAACCGAATCCGCTGCCGCCGCAACGCTGCTGCGCACGGCGGGCCTGCTGGTCTTCATCGCGGTCGTGGTGGTGACGTTCTGGTTCGCGGCCCGCGCCACCGGCGGCGTCGACAGGCGCACCCGGCGCGAGCTACCGGGCGTGATGGCGCACTCGCTGATCCCGATCGTGCTCGGGTATGTCTTCGCGCACTACCTGTCGTATCTGATCGAACGCGGACAACAGACGATCATCGACCTGGCCGACCCGCTCGGTCGCGGCTGGAATCTGCTGGGCGTCGGCAACGCCGAGGTGAACTACGTTCTGTCACTTCACCCTTCGGTGTTGGCCACCATCAAGGTCTGCTGCGTGGTCGGCGGGCACGTTGCCGGGGTGATCGCCGCGCACGACCGCGCGCTCAAGGTGCTACCGACCGGCTGTCAGCTGACGGGTCAGCTGGCGATGATGCTGGTGATGGTCGGCTACACCTTCACCGGGCTCTATCTGCTTTTCGGCGGATGACGAAAGTCTTAATCGCCGCATAATTTTTCGCGCGGTCATTTAGATTGTCGTGGTGCCGCGCGACGACACGATTGCACAAGCTCTAGCCGGGGGTTCCCCGCAACGGGTCGGGTGGTTCCGTTTCTATTTCGCCGATGAACGGTGGGAGTGGTCGGACCAAGTGCAGCGCCTGCACGGCTATGAGCCGGGCACTATCGTGCCCACCACACAGTTGGTGCTGTCGCACAAGCACCCCGACGACTACGTTCAGGTAGCCGCCACACTGGACGAAATCCGGCGCACACACCGGACATTCAGCACCCGCCACCGCATCATCGATATCCATGAGGCTGTGCACGACGTCATCGTGATCGGCGACCGGCTCTACGACGACGACGGCGACGTGGTCGGCACACACGGCTTCTACGTCGACGTGACGGACACCGGGCCCCCGCAGGAGGACTTGGTGAATGCGGCGGTCGCCGAGATCGCCGAGAACCGCGCAGCCATCGAACAGGCCAAGGGCATGCTGATGCTGATCTACCGGATCAGCGACGAGTCCGCCTTCGAGCTGCTGAAGTGGCGGTCCCAGGAGACCAACGTCAAGCTTCGCGTACTGGCCGATCAGGTGTTGTTCGACTTCGGCCAGCTGATCTACGAGGAGATCCTGCCGCCGCGGGCCACCTTCGACCACCTGCTGCTGACGGCGCACCTGCGGGTGGGCACGACGGAGGCGGCGGCCAGGACCGCGTCGTAAGGTTGGCGCATGCGGGCGCTGGTGATCGTCGACGTGCAGAACGACTTCTGCGAGGGCGGCTCCCTCGAAGTGGTCGGCGGCCAGACGGTGGCCCACGCGATCAGTGAATACCTTGCCACCGCTCGCGACTACGACCACATCGTGGCGACCAAGGACTTTCACGTCGATCCCGGTGACCACTTCTCCGACAACCCGGACTTCGCGGCGTCCTGGCCGCCGCACTGCGTTGTCGGCACGGCGGGCGCCGACTTCCATCCGGAGTTCGATCCTTCCCCGGTCGAAGCCGTGTTCACCAAGGGCCGGTATTCGGCCGCGTACAGCGGCTTCGAAGGCACCGACGAATCAGGAACTCCGCTGGCGGACTGGCTCCGGCAACGAGGGGTGGACGAAGTCGACATCGTCGGCATCGCGACCGACTACTGCGTGGTGGCGACCGCGACCGACGCGGCAGCTGCCGGTTTCACGACCCGGGTGCTGCTCGATCTGACGGCGGGTGTCGCGCCGGAGTCCAGCGCCAAGGCCGTCGCCGACATGCGCACGGCAGGCATCGAGGTGATCGGCTCGGCGGCCTGACGCTATCCGCCGGTCCACCTCGGCGGCCTGCGTTCCTGAAATGCCCGCACCCCCTCCTTGGCATCGTCGAGCCGCATCAAGTCGAGGTGGATCTGGGTTTCGCGGGCGCCGACGGCGGCCCGGTCGAGGTCGAACGAATCCCACAGCAGTTGCTTGCTTGCCGCCACAGAGGCGGGCGCGGCGTTCTCGGCGATGTCGCGGCCCAGCTCGAGCGCCGCGGGCAGCACGTCATCGGCGTCGAGCACGCGGCTGCCCAGCCCGAGCGCGACGGCACGGTGCCCGTCGAATGTCGCGCCGCTCAACAGGATCTCGGCCGCGTTGGACAACCCGACCAGCCGCGGCAGGACCCAGTGCGAGTAGGCGTCTCCGACCATGCCGCGCCGCACCTGCACGACGCCGTAGCGCGCGTCGGCGGCGAAGTACCGGATGTCGGCCTGCAGTGCCAGCGTCAGGCCCAAACCGATCGCATGTCCATTCACCGCGGCGATCACCGGCTTGGACAGTGTCCATGCGGGCACGTCGATGCCCGCGGCCGAGAACGTCGGCCCCGGCTCGGTGAAGGTCCGCTCGCCCGCGGCGAGGTCGGCGCCTGCGCAGAACGCAGGCGGCGTGCCGGTCAGCACCACGACCCTGACCGCGTCGGCCCGGTCGCACCGGAGATATGCGTCGGCCAGCTCCTCGCGCATGCCGTCGCCGACGGCGTTGCGCTGCCCCGGCCGGTTCAGCGTGATGGTTGCCACACCACGGTCGACGTCCACGAGCAGAGTTCGGTAAGAGGGCAGGTCGGAACCGCTGGGCACGCTGACTACCTCCGGTCTACCTCCGGTCGAAGCGAGTCTGACAGTTCTGGTTGTGATGCTGCCCCATTGGGCATCCCCGTATCGTCTCGTTGGTCCCATCGTTTACCCGTCTGGAAGGTGTTCCTTGACCCAAGCTGCCACCCGTTCGCTGGAGATCTGGCCCGGCAAGGCATATCCGCTCGGCTCGACGTTCGACGGGTCGGGCACGAACTTCGCGGTGTTCAGCGAGGCCGCGGAGCAGGTCGAATTGTGCCTGTTCGACGCCGATGGAGGCGAGACCCGGGTGACGCTGCCCGAGGTCGACGGATACATCTGGCACGGGTTCATTCCCAACATCCAGCCGGGACAGCGGTACGGCTACCGGGTGCACGGACCGTTCGACCCGGCGGCCGGGCATCGGTGCAACCCGAACAAGCTGGTGCTCGATCCGTACGCGAAGGCCATCGACGGCACCATCGAGTGGGACCAGGCGGTGTTCGGCTACAACTTCGGTGATCCGGACAGCCGCAACGACGACGACTCAGCGGCGAGCATGCCCAAGTCGGTGGTGATCAACCCGTACTTCGACTGGGGCGTGGATCGTCCGCCCGGCCACCAGTACGCCGATACGGTCATCTACGAGGCACACGTCAAGGGCCTCACCCAGACACACCCCGACATTCCGGAGGACGTCCGCGGCACCTATGCCGCGGTCGCGCACCCCGTCATCATCGAACACCTGAAGTCGTTGAGCATCAACGCGATCGAGCTGATGCCGGTGCATCACTTCGCCAACGACTCCACGTTGATCGACAAAGGGTTGTCCAACTACTGGGGCTACAACACCATCGGGTTCTTCGCGCCGGACTCCAAGTACAGCTCCAACCCCAACCCCGGCGGCCAGGTGCAGGAGTTCAAGGCCATGGTGCGCGCCCTGCACGAGGAGGACATCGAGGTCATCCTCGACGTGGTCTACAACCACACCGCGGAGGGCAACCACCTCGGCCCGACGCTGTCCATGCGCGGCATCGACAACGCCGCCTACTACCGCCTCGTCGACGACGACAAGCGCTACTACATGGACTACACCGGCACGGGTAACAGCCTCAACGTCGGCCATCCGCACTCGCTGCAGCTGATCATGGACTCGCTGCGGTACTGGGTCACCGAGATGCACGTGGACGGCTTCCGCTTCGACCTGGCGTCGACGCTGGCCAGGGAGTTCTACGACGTCGACAAGCTGTCGACGTTCTTCGAGCTCGTCCAACAGGATCCGACGGTCAGCCAGGTCAAGCTCATCGCCGAGCCGTGGGACGTCGGCCCCGGTGGGTACCAGGTCGGCAATTTCCCGCCGCAGTGGACGGAGTGGAACGGCAAGTACCGCGACACGGTCCGTGACTACTGGCGCGGTGAGTCGGCCACCATCGACGAGTTCGCCTCCCGGCTGACCGGCTCCGCCGATCTCTACGAGCACACCGCTCGCAGGCCGGTGGCATCCATCAACTTCGTCATCGCGCACGACGGGTTCACGCTGCGAGACCTGGTGTCCTACAACGAGAAACACAACGATGCCAACGGGGAAAACAACCAGGACGGCGAGAGCCACAACCGGTCATGGAACTGCGGCGTCGAAGGCCCTACCGATGACACGGAGGTCACCGCGTTGCGGGCCAGGCAGCAGCGCAACTTCCTGACCACGCTTCTGCTCTCCCAGGGCGTGCCGATGATCGCGCACGGCGACGAACTCGGCCGCACGCAGCAGGGCAACAACAACGTCTACTGCCAGGACAACGAGTTGTCCTGGATCCACTGGGCCGAAGCCGACAAGGGCCTGATCGAGTTCACCCGCGCGGTGTCCGCACTCCGCGCGGCGCATCCGGTGTTCCGCAGGCGGCGCTTCTTCAGCGGACGGCCGGTGCGGCAGCGAGGAGGCCCTGGACTTCCCGACATCGGCTGGCTCGCGCCCGACGGTTCGGAGATGACCGATGAGGATTGGGAATCCGGCTTCGCCAAGTCGCTCGGGGTGTATCTCAACGGCTACGGGATCCCCGACCTGGACGTGCGCGGCCAGAAGGTCAGCGACGATTCGTTCGTGCTGTACTTCAACGCCCACCACGAACCGATTGACTTCACGCTTCCGCAGGAGGACTTCGGCGCGTTGTGGGTTCCGGTGATCTACACCGCCGACGACGTCGTCGAGGAGTCCAAGCCGTACGACGCGGGCGCGACGGTCACCGTGGACGGACGCTCAGTGATGGTGCTGCAGGCTCACTCAACGACGTCGTAGAACGAGTCGCCGTCCTCCGGCGTCCCGTCGATCTGCCCGCGCTCGCGGCCATGCTGCTGCGGATCCAGACGGTCGAGTTCGTCGTCGGGTTCTGTGACCGTTTCCCTGCTCTGCGGGTCGTCGGCATCGCGCACGTCGATATCGGAGGGCCTGACGTCGGGTTCTTCATCAGCGAGGCGTTCGTCGAGGGTCTCGTCCTCGCGGGCATCGATCCACTCCTCCGGCGGATCGACCACCTCGTCGCCGTCGTCGTTGCGCACCTCGTCGGAGTCGAGCGCTTCTTCGGGCGTCAGTGGGGAGTCGTCGGAGACGTCGCGGGCCATGCACCCCATGTTGCCCGACGGCCGATGCCGCTAAACCGCGGCGTCCACATTGACCGCCGTGAGGATGGTTGCTGACGACGCCGACTTCGTCGAATAGCAGCGGGAGTGGCTGTCGGATAGCGAGTCGCCGTCAGGCCGGATCGCGGACGCTGGCGGGCGGCGCAGACGGTGGTTAAGCCGGGCGGTCAGCCGCCGATCCACTCAGCGGAAATGGTCACCCGTACCAGGCAGTATGGTACGGTTTAGCAGCTGAAGCAGCCGTGGCCGCATATTCGGCACCGAGGGGTGCCGCCGGCCGGGCGGGCTGGAAGTAGAAGCCGAAGAGCGGCGGTGACTACCGGCGGCCACGGTTGCAACAGCACCCTCTCGGCGCAATTGATTACCGCCGCTAATTCTCGCACCTGTCAAGTTGCTGGTAGCCGTATGCTGCCGTCCATGCCCCCGCCGCGCGATGCCGGACGCCGGCTTTCGGTCGATGACTGGATCCAGGCCGGTTTCGCCATCCTCGCCGAGGGTGACCCTGGCGCGCTTCGCATCGACCGGCTCTGCGAAAGCCTCGGCGTCACAAAGGGCAGCTTCTATTGGCACTTCACCGATTTCGCGGCCTACCGGACTGCGCTCATCGAGGCCTGGGGCAGCCTGCAGGACCAGGACCGCAGGCGATTCGAGAACTCATCGGGCGTCGTGCCCCGCGAACGCCTGAGGTTCATGATGCAGGCCGTGACGAGCCCACAGCAGTGGGCGCTGGAGCGCGCCATGCGGGTGTGGTCGCTGACCGACGAGATCGTGGCGGCGAACGTGCGCAAAAGCGACGGTAGGGTGCTGCGGTCGGTGTACCAGGCCTTCATCGACGCCGGGTTCGACGCCGAGGATGCCAGCGTCCGATCCGCCGTCTTCTTCGGGGCGGGGATGGGCGTGCTCCATGGCGCGGATCCCAATGATGCACCGGTCGAGATGATGGAGCGCTTTCTCGACTTCGTGCTCCGGCCCTAGGACCGCTCGAGACCGGTCTTGGCGTCGAGGTACTGCAGTAGATCGTGAGCGGCGAGTTCGATGTCCTTGTGCCGCCACTCCGACGCCCGGTACACGCAGGCGATCAGGCCGGTGCGGTGGATCCGGCGCAGATCGCCGTAGACGAACGCGTATCGCGCCTTGGTGTGGTCCGTGGCCCCTTCGGTGAGGCCGAGATGCCACTCCGCGTAGTCGTCCCACGAGTGGTTCTCCAGGAACGCGTTCTGCGCGTCGGTGCGCGGTTGCACGTCACCCCAGTCGCTGTCGAGCACGTACTGGCGTGCATCGATCAGCTTCCGGGCCTTGGACACCGCCGCCTTGTTCACTGCGTACTTGGCCATACCTGCGGGTACCCGTTATGCCGCCGCTACCCGCTCGCCCGCCATGGCCTCGGCCGCCGCGCGTTCTCCTGAGCGCACGGCTCCGTCCACCCATCCGCACATGACGGCCGAACTCTCGGTCCCCGCCCAGTGGATGCGGCCGCACGGCTCACGCAGCGCGGGCCCGAACTCGGTGAGCACACCCGGCGGTGCGTGGCTGATCATCCCGCCGCCCGAATAGCGTTCGGTCGTCCAGTTCTGCTCGACGAAGTCGACCGGCGACCGCGCCCTGGCCCCGAACCGCGCAGCGAGTTCACCCAGGATGAGCCCGCGGCGCTTCGCGGCGTCGAGGGCACACATCTCCCGCGCAATGGGCCCCTCGACGATCACGCAGAGCACTCCGGGTGTGCCGGTATCGGTGCAGGCGTCGATGGTCACCGGAGCGGGCGTCCCCGGCGCCGCCGACTGGCCGGACAGCCCGTCGGCCCGCCAGAACGGCTCGTCGTAGACGATGTTGATCTTGTAGATCGCACCGCTCGGCATGCGCTGGTGCAGGAGCGATCGGTCGACGGGAAGCATCGGCTCGTAGAGGATCTGGCTCCCGATGGCGATCGGCACCGCGACGATCGCGCGCCGCGCCGTCACCGCCATGTCGTCGGAGCGCACGGTCACGCCGTCGTCGTCCTGCTCGATGCGCCGCACCGGTTGCGACAAGTGCAACGCATCGCCGATCTCTGCTGCCATCGGCCCGTACACGGCGCCCATGCCACCCACGATGCGCGAGTCCTGTGATCCGCCCTCGACGCCGAACACGAACTGCGGTCCGCCGCCGGAGGCCATCTGATGGAGCGCGAACAACAGCGAGACCTCCGACGTGTCGCTGGTGTACGTGCCGCCGATGGCCGTCTCGAGCAGGTCCCGGGCGGCCAGTGACCGCACGTGGTGGTCCAGCCAATGCGCGACGGTGATGTTGTCCCACCTGTCGGCCTTCTTGGCGTTCCACGGCTCCTCGAGCGGAATCGTCTTGCACATCTGGGCGAGTTCGAGCATCGCGGTCCCGAGATTGACTGTCGCGAACGGGTTCAGCGTCCTTGGCACGGTGCCCCTGTAGCGGAACTGCTTGCCGTCGATGACCATCATCGACTCGCCACCCGCGTACTGCTTGTAGCTCGGCACGTCGAATTCGGTCATCAGCGCATGGATGCGGTCCTGTCCCGGCCCGACCCACGCGCCGCCGCAGTCGATCCACGTCCCGTCGGCGCGCAGTTCGGTGAACGTGCGACCACCGACCCGGTCCCGGGCTTCGAGCAGCGCCACCGAAAGTCCTGCCTGCTTCAACCGCAACGCAGCGGCCAGGCCGGCGAAACCGGCCCCAACCACACAAAAGTCCACGTCAGCCATGCTGGGATGGTGCGCCCACCGCAAGCGCTGCGGAGGCTTTTGGCAAATTTTTGCGTGCCCGTCAGGCCATCAGGGGATCATCCGACGATCCGCGCGACGGACCGCAGCGGGATCGGCAGCCATGTCGGTCGGTGCCGCGCCTCGTATGCGGCCTCGTACACCGCCTTGTCGAGTTCGTAGGCCGCCAGAAGGGCGCTTGCTTCACGCGGATCGGCGCCCGCAACGGCGGCGTAGCCGTCACAGAACGAGGCGCTGTTGCGCTCGACCCATTCGCGAGCGCGGGCGGCCAACTGCCGGTAGCGGTCGTCGTGCTCGGTCTGTTCCATCAGTCGTTGGTAGGCGGCGTACTCGAACGAGCGGAGCACACCCGCCACGTCCCTCGCAGGCGAGTCGGGCCGCCTGCGTTCGTCGAGCGGTTGTCCGGGCTCGCCCTCGAAGTCGATCAGCAGCCATCGCTCAGGGGTGCGCAGCACCTGCCCGAGGTGCAGATCGCCGTGCACGCGTTGGACGGTGATCTTCTCCTCGGCCAGCTTGCGGTAGCGCTCCTCGATGAGCGGGACGAAGGACTCCAGCTCGGGGACCGACGCGGCGGCGGCCGTCAACCGCTCGATCACCGCGTCGGTCGGGAACGAGACCGTCGACGTGCCGAGTTCCTCGGCCAGGGTGGCGTGCACCGAGGCGACCGCCTCGCCGAGCCGGTAGGACTCACCGGCGAAGTCGCCGCCCACCTCGTCTGCGTACAGGTCGCCCTCGGCGAACAGGTCGCGCGTGCTTGCGGTGGCCATGTCCCAGCCCTCGGCGGAGTTCGACGCGAACGCCGTGACCATGCCGAGCGCGCACGGCTCTCCGTTCGCGCCGTTCCAGGACGTTTCGAACGAGCCGAGCAGGCGCGCCACATGCGGGTTGCCCGCGCGCGCCAAAACCCGATTCAATTCGATGTCTGGATTGATGCCCGCGGTGATGCGGCGAAAGACCTTGAGGATGGCCTCATCCTCGAACACGACGCTGGTATTGCTCTGCTCGGCGCCCGACACCCGTGGCGCGGAGTCCACAGGCAACGTGACGTCCGGCTCCTTGCCGAACCGCACAGCGCCGTGATGGGGGCCGACCGTGGCCGACGAATCGATCAGCGACAGAAGGTATTTCGCTGCCGCAGGGTCGTATAGCGCGTCGTATGCGGTGCGGTTGTCGTCGTCCCCGATGGTCGCGACATCGGCATATTCGTCGATCGGGCCCGAACCCCACTGCACGACAACCTGATAGCGATCGGTCGAGCCGTCCGTGTACGACGTGTCGAGCAGCACCAGCTCGAGATCCTGGCGCAGCGCCACCGCCCGCACCGGTGTCACCGCCGTAAGCTCACGGGTGCGCCCGGCATACCAGCGCTGCTCCTGGAGCCACTGCGACCATGGCAGGTTCGCCGGCTCGCTCATGATGCCTGCTCCTCGGATGCCCGCAGCTCGAACCAGTAAAACCCGTGGCCCGGGAGAGTCAGCAGGTACGGCAACTGACCGATCGGCGGGAACTCAACGTACCCGGTCATCTCGACCGGCGTGTACCCGCTCCAGTGCTGCAGGTTCAGCTCGATCGGCTGCGGGAAGCGGGACAGGTTGTTCACACACAGGACGGTGTCCTTCTCGCCGTCCTCTTCGAGTTCGCGCACATAGGTGAGCACCGACGGATTCGATCCGCCCAACTCACGGAATGTCCCCGTGGCGAACGCCTCATGCCGGCGGCGCACGGCCAACATGGTGCGGGTCCAGTTCAGCAGCGACGACGAGCTGTCCACCTGCGCCTCGACGTTCACCGACTGATACCCGTAGATCGGGTCCTGGTTCGGCGGCAGGTACAGCTGGCCGGGATTGGCCTTCGAGAAGCCCGCGTTGCGGTCGGGCGTCCACTGCATCGGGGTGCGCACGCCGTCGCGGTCACCGAGCCAGATGATGTCGCCCATGCCGATCTCGTCGCCGTAGTAGAGCACCGGCGAGCCGGGCAGCGACAACAGCATCGCGGTGAACAACTCGATCTGGTTGCGGTCGTTCTCCAGCAGCGGCGCCAGCCGGCGGCGGATGCCGACGTTCGCCTTCATCCTCGGGTCCTTGGCGTACTCCGAGTACATGTAGTCACGCTCTTCGTCGGTCACCATCTCGAGCGTCAACTCGTCGTGGTTGCGCAGGAAGATGCCCCAGTGCGCCATGTCCGGGATCGGCGGCGTCTGCGCCAGGATCTCGGAGATGGGGAAGCGCGACTCCCGACGGACGGCCATGAAGATGCGGGGCATCAGCGGGAAGTGGAAGGCCATGTGGCATTCGTCGCCGCCGGTGTCGGGGTCGCCGAAGTATTCGACCACGTCGGCGGGCCACTGGTTGGCCTCGGCCAGCAGCACCCGGCCGGGGAACTCGTCGTCGATCACCTTGCGGCAGTGTTTGAGAAACGCGTGCGTCTCCGGCAGGTTCTCGCAGTTGGTGCCCTCGCGTTCGAACAAATACGGCACGGCGTCGAGCCGAAATCCGTCGATGCCGAGATCCAGCCAGAACCGGAGCACGTCGATCATCGCTTCCTGAACGGCGGGATTGTCGTAATTGAGGTCGGGTTGGTGCGAAAAGAACCGGTGCCAGTAGAACTGCTTACGGACCGGATCGAACGTCCAGTTCGACTCCTCGGTGTCGACGAAAATGATCCTGGCGTCGGTGTAGCGCTGACTGGTGTCACTCCACACGAAGTAGTCGCCGTAGGGACCGTCGGGGTTGCGGCGCGACTCCTGGAACCACTCGTGGGAGTCGGAGGTGTGGTTCATCACGAGGTCGGTGATCACCCGGATGCCGCGGCGGTGAGCCGCGTCGAGCAGCGCGACGAAGTCGTCGACGGTGCCGAACTCCGGCAACACCTTGTAGAAGTCCCGGATGTCGTAGCCACCGTCACGAAGTGGCGAGTCGTAGAACGGCGGCAGCCAGAGGCAGTCGACGCCAAGCCATTTCAGATAGTCCAGCTTTTCGATCAGACCGCGCAGGTCGCCCGATCCGTCGGCACTGCCGTCGTAGAACGCGCGCACCAGCACCTCGTAGAACACCGCGCGCTTGAACCAGGTTCGATCTTCGGGGAGAACAGCCGCGTGTCCGAAGTCGTCGGCAGTCGGATGTTCGACCACGCCGCCTTCGACGTGGCTGCCCTCCGTGGGGTCATGGTCGACCAAGTGGTCGACGCGGTCTCGCGCATCCTGTGGAGCATCCATCGAACTTCAAACCTACCCACCCGCGGCGGAATTGAATCTGCTGTGCGTGTCGCGATGACAATGAGCAAAGAAGTGGCTGGCGATGGTGTAGAGGAACGGTTGAAACCGTCGCCGAACCGGGATACCGTTTGCGCGGCCTTTGTTCCCATTGACGGGTGGCATGGGTCTCAATCAATTCTTCGACGAATCGAGTGGCCGTGTCTGAGCCTAATGATGGTGAAGCCCCAGTAATCGTTGGTTTGTCTGATGCGGCCATGCACATGTATGCCGCGGCTATCGACGCCCTCCCCGATCCGAGCGATCCCGAGTTCCCCGACCGGGCCGGCGTGATCCTCTCAGGTCTGCGCAAACTTCAGGACTCACTGGCCGACGCCGCGAGCCGCAGCCGGGTGACCCCATCGGTCATCGTCGCGCTGAGCGGCGTGCGCAGCCGCTACGACGATCTGATGGCGACCGCTGCCAACGGGCCCGGAGCCACGTTGGGCCAGCGCCTCTACATCGCGCGCGGCCGGGCCAAGCTGTCCACCAAGGAGGCGGCCAACGGTGTCGGGCTGCGCAAGGACCTGATCGAGGCCGTCGAAGGTGAAGAGCCGGTGCTCGAGGACGAGGCGTCGAGGATCAAGGATCTGATCGCCGCGCTCGGCGGCTGACGACGGCTAGGGCAGGTAGCGGGCCGCGCCGCTGGTCCGGATCATCCGGCCCGCGTCCGCCTGTCGATAGCCGATGATTCCGCCGCCGAGGGTCATCAGCAGGATGCCCGCGACGCCCGGTAACGCCGCGCCCGCCAACTGGGGAAGGCCGGGGCTGCGCAAATAGTCGGTGTAGCCCTGTCGTGGCGCCTGCCCGGACATCGCCTTTACGGTGCCTGCGGGTAACTGTTCCTGCCCGCCCACCGTCCGGCTGCCCGTGCCGTTCGCTGCGGGTTCGGCGCCTGCGGCGCGTGCGGCCGCCGAGCCGACGCCGGGTGCGGACGTCGCAGCAGGCGGCAAGGACGGAAAGCGTGCCGCGGCGGGGGGAGGCACCGGCATCGCGATGATCGGGGCCGAAAGCACTGGTGCGCCACTGAATCCGGTGGCCTGATAGTCGCTGCCGCCGCCCGTGACTCCGCCGGAGGCGTCGAGCACCGGTTCCGGTTCGGGCGCGCCACCACGGAACGCGGGTGCGGGCACGGGTTCAGGCTCCGGCTTGCGCGGCATCGCCAGATACGGTCTCATCACGTCCTCGAACCGCGAGACGATCCGCTCCGCGTTCCACCAGTCACCCCCGCCGCGACGAAGTTCCAGCAGGTAGTACGGGAACGGAAAGCCGAGGAGACCGTCAGGCTGCTTCTCCGCCTCCGGCGCGACGCCGACGACGGTGCTGTCGATGTAGTCGCTCCCGCCGCCTGGGTCCGTACCGTCCACAGGGGCGACGCCATCGGCGCCCGCGCCCTCCTCGGTTCCCGCGGGGTCGGCACCCCGCTCGTCGTCGGGCGCGACCTCCGGCGCAACCTCGGGTGCGGGCGCTTCGTCGACCTCGGCGAACGACGCCACATTCGATTCGCTGGCTGTGAAATCGCTGTCCGGTTTGGAGCCGATCTTGGCCTGTGGCGCATCCCGAGTATGCGTACGCGCCCGTTTCCGATGTTCGCTGAGGATTCGACGGATGACGTGGGGGAGGCCAGCGTGTTCGCTATTGGCGCCTTTGCTAGATTGCTCGTCGCTGGGGCCGTGACGAGCACCGCCCGGGTCGGCGACAGCGAGTCCGGCCGTGCTAGCGCCGAGCATGAGGCCGCCTAGCAGCAGACCGGCACACGCCGCAACGCGCAGAGCCGACACCCCCATGTTCTCCTCATTCCCGAAGAAACAGTTGCTGACAAGGCGATGGTCGTGAGGGGATTCTCGCATACTTCCCGCCATTCGTCGGTGGAATCCTTGCTTGCTGAAATCGGCCGCCCGTACAGATGACCTGCGGCGTTGGAGTATCGTGCCGACGTGGCATCCCGCGACCATGGCGACCCCGGCGATGCCCCGTCCATTCCGCCCCCGTTGACAGAGGCAGCGAACGCCGTCCGTCCTTCGGCGGCCGAGGAAGCGCGCACCATCGCGGCCTCGACCAATACCGCGACGCTGGCGACGCTGACGCCGACCGGCGACCCGTGGGCATCGCTGGTCACCTACGGCCTGCTCGGCGGTGCGCCCGTGCTGTGTGTGTCGAACATGGCCGAGCACGGCCGCAATCTCGCCGGCGACCGGCGTGCGAGCATGGCGATCGTCGCGCCTGCCACCGACTCTGACCCGCTGGCGAACGGACGGGTGACTCTGGCAGGCGTTGTCGACCGCCCGTCGGGCGACGAGCTCACCGCTGCGAGGGACGCCCACCTGGCCGCCGTCCCCGCGGCCAAGTACTACGTCGACTACAGCGACTTCGCGCTGTGGGTGCTTCGGGTGCACCGGGTGCGCTGGGTCGGCGGCTATGGCCGGATGGACTCGGCGACGGGCGAGGCATATGCCGCCGCGGAGCCCGATCCGGTTGTGCCGCGCGCGGTAGGGGCCATCACATATCTCAACAACGACCACGCCGAGTCGCTGTGCGAGATGGCCAAGACGCTCGGCGGCTATCCCGACGCCACCGCGGCGACGTGCACGGGCGCGGACCGATACGGGCTGGACCTGAAGGTCAGTACACCGCGCGGGGTCGCGTACACCCGGGTCGGGTACCCGACCCCGATCGATTCATACGACGATTTGCGCTCGGCCACAGTCGAATTGGCCCGACGCGCTAGGATCGGCCGGTGACCGAACGTTCCGACCTGTGGCAGGCCGCATTCGAGCTGATCCGCACCCGCGGCCACGAACGCCGCGACGAGCCATTCAAGCTGGCGAGTGGCCAGCTCAGCCACGACTACATCGACGGAAAGTACGCCGTCGACACCGGCGAGCGGTTGTCCGTCGTCAGCCGCGCGGTGGCCGAGCTCGCGGCCGCCAACGGCATCGAGTTCGACGCGGTCGGCGGTCTCACGATGGGCGCCGACCCGCTGGCGCACGGCGTGGCCATGGTCACCGGCAAGGCCTGGTTCTCGGTGCGCAAGGAACAGAAGCAACGCGGCCGCGAGCAGTGGGTCGAGGGCACCCGCCTGGCGGAGGGCACCCGCGTGCTGCTGGTCGACGACGTCATCAGCACCGGCGGGTCGACGGCGTTGGCGCTCGACCGCATCGCCCCCCTCGGCGTCGTCGTCACCGGCGTGATCCCGATGGTCGACCGCGGCGACGTCGCCGCCAAGCTGTTCGCCGAGCGGAACGTGCCGTTCGTCGCGCTGGTCACCTACCGCGACCTCGGGATCGAGCCGATCAAGCCGGTGTGACCCCCGTTACGCCCAAACCGACAAACGGGCGCGAAAGTTCGAGTAGATCACGCCATTTCGTCGATCTCGCCGTCCGCCTAGCCGGCAGCCTCGACCACAAGCACGCCCGTCGGTTCGACTCCGACGCTCACCCGGTCGCCCGGTCCGAACGTCCGTGCCGCCGAGCTCGCCATCTGTGCACCGACGACCGTTCCGTCGGCCAGCGTGCAGTACACCAGGGAGATCGGTCCCAGAAACGCCACCGACGTCACCGCCGCGGTGCCTCCGGGGTCCGCGCTGACCGTCACCGATTCGGGCCGCACCATCGCCAATCCCGCCCCGGTGCCCACCGAGCCGGGCAACGCGGGAACGGATGCGCCGAGCAGCTTGACCTGTCCCCCGGCCGAGACCTCCGCGGGCACTTTGTTGTTCAGGCCGACGAACTCCGCGACGAACGGCGTCGCCGGGTTGGCGTAGAGCTCGGCAGGCGCTGCGAGCTGTTCGAGCCTGCCCTGGCACATCACCCCGACCCGGTCCGCGACGGCGAGCGCCTCCTCCTGGTCGTGCGTGACGAACAGCGTCGTCGTTCCGACCTCGAGCTGGACCCGGCGGATCTCGTCGCGCAACTGCACCCGCACCTTGGCGTCGAGGGCCGACAACGGCTCGTCGAGCAGCAGCACGCGCGGCTGGATCGCCAGCGCCCGCGCTAGCGCGACCCGCTGCTGCTGGCCGCCGGACAGCTCGCCGGCGTACTTGTTCCGGTGCGCCGTCAGCCCGACCAGCTCGAGCATCTCGTCGGCGCGGGATAACCTCTGCCCCTTGTCTTTTCCGCGCATCTTGAGGCCGAAGGCGACGTTGTCGACCACGGTCAGATGCGGGAACAGGCTGTAGGCCTGGAACACCATGCCCATGTCGCGCTTGTTCGCGGGCACCTTGGTCAGGTCTCTGCCGTCCACCGAGACGGTGCCCGACGTCGCCTCGTCGAGTCCGGCCAGGATGCGCAGCGCCGTGGTCTTGCCGCATCCGGACGGGCCGAGCAGCGCGACCAACTCGCCTGGCTCGATGTGCAGGGTAAATCCGTCGAGCGCCTTGACCGACCCGTAGACCCGGGTCAGGTCGTTGAGCTCGACGGAAACACCGTTCGTCATGTCGGAACTCCAGGTTGGGTTGCGAGAGTCGGGGCGGCCACGGCCGGGTCTGCCGCGGTGTTGCGGCGCCTGCCGCGGGTGAGCAGCGCGAGGATGAGTAGCAGGACGAAGCCGAACACCAACACCGCCAGCGATGCGGCCACCGACGTCGGCCCGTCGGTCTTGCCGATCAGCACGATCTGAACCTGCAACGTCTCGTAGCCCGACAGCGACGCGATCGTGTACTCCCCCAACACGACCGCGATGGAGATGAACGCCGCCGACAGGATGCCGGACCAGATGTTCGGCACCACGACGCGGCCGATCGTGGTGGGCCAGCCCGCGCCGAGCGAGCGCGCCGCCTCCGACAGTGTTTTCAGATCGATCGCCGACAGTGCGGCGTCGATCGCGCGATACGCGAACGGCAGCACAAGCACCACGTACACGAACGTCAGCGTCAGCGCCGATTCGCCGAAGAAGTACGTCACCCACAGGTAGACGTTGCGCAGCCCGACCACGATCACCAGCGCAGGGATCGTCAGTGGGAGCAGGCACAGGAATTCGACGATGCCCTTGGCCCACGGCGCCCGCAGCCGGACCCAGATCATCGTCGGCACCAGGATCAAGAGCATCAGCACCACGGTGAAAACGGCCAGCAGCAGCGAGATCACGATGGCCTGATACAGCGCTTCGTCGGCCACCAGGTTCTTCCACGCCTGCAGGGTGCGACCACCCGCGATGAGATTGCGTGTGGAGAAGTCGGCCATCGCGTACAACGGGAACAGGAAGAACAGGCCGAACGCGACGAACAGCGCCACACGAAAGACCTTGCCGCCCACCGTGGTTCTCCTCATTGCAGCCACCTCGCGGTGCGGCGCACGAGCACGTTGTAGGCGACCATCACGACCGCGACGATGACGATCATCTCCAGTGCCAGCGCATACGCGAACCCGGACTGGCCCAGCACCACCTCACTCGTCAACGCCGCCCGGATCAGCAGCGGCACGATCGGGCTGCCCTGACTTACCAGCGCAGCGGCGGTGGCATAGGCCGCAAAGGCGTTGGCGAACAACAGAAGAAACGACCCGAGGAACGCTGGTGTCAACAGCGGCACCGCCACCTGACGCCAGTACTGGAACGTGGAGGCGCCGAGGCTGACCGCCGCCTCGCGCCACTGCTCGCGAAGGCCCTCGAGCGCGGGCACGAACACGATCACCATGAGTGGGATCTGGAAGTACGTGTAGACGACGATCAGTCCCGTCAGGCTGTACAGCCAGCCCGATCCGGCGAGATTCCAGCCGAAGTGCTGCTGCACCCAGACGGTAAGCACACCGTTCAGCCCAATCGTCGCGAGGAACGCGAAAGCCAGTGCGACCCCGCCGAACTGGGCCAGCACGCTGCACAGCGAGATCACCGCCCTTCGCAGCACCGACGTCGGCGGGCTGCTCACGATCAGCCAGGCCAGGACGGCGCCCAGCACCGCGCCGATGATCGCCGTGCTCGCCGAGAGCAGCACGCTCTTCCACAGCGCGGACAGTGCCGTTTCGGAGAACAGCCCCGTGATCCGCGCAAGAGAGAAGACGCCGTCGACGAAGAACGCGCTGACGATCACCGTGACGGTCGGGATGAGCAGGAAGATCGTGACCAGCGCGAAGAACGGCAGCAGCGGCAGCGACTCCCGGATCCGTCGGGTCGCCGACACGTCAGCCGATGGCCTTGGCCCAGTTGTCCGCCAGATACTTGGTGGCCTTCTCGGTCTGGTCAGGCGTCGGCACGGTGACCGGGCCGTCGATGACCGGGATCTTGTCGACCGCCGCCTTGTCGATGGTGCCTGCCTGCAACATCTGGTCGGCACGCACCGGGCGCACTCCGCCTGCGGCGAAGAGGTTCTGGCCCTCGTCACTGTAGAGGAACTCCTGCCACAACCTGGCGGCGGCCGGATGCGGTGCGTTCTTGTTGATCGCCTGGTAGTAGTAGCCGGCAACGGCCGCGTTCGACGGCACGAAGACCTGCCAGCTCGGCAGCTTCGCGGTTTCGGCGGCGTTCAGGTAGTTCCAGTCGATGACGACGGGCGTCTGGCCGGACTCGATGGTGGCGGGCGTCGGGTCGACGGGCAGGAAGTTGCCCGCGGCCTTGAGCTTGCGGAAGAACTCGACGCCGGGCGCGACGTCGTCCACCGAGCCGCCTTGGGACAGCGCGATCATCAGCACACCCGAGAACGCGGCACCCGCCTGGGTGGGGTCGCCGTTGAGCGCGACCTTGCCGGTGTATTCGGGCTTGAGCAGATCGTTGACGTCGGCCACCGGCGGCACCTTGGCGGAGTCGAAGCCGATCGACATGTAGCCGCCGTAGTCGTTGACCCAGGTGCCGTCGGCGTCCTTGTATGCCTGTGGGATGTCGTCGAACGTCGCCACCTTGTACGGCGCGAACATGGCCGTGTTGGCCAGGGCGACGGACTGGCCGAGGTCGAAGACATCGGGCGCGGTGCTCTTGCCCTTCTGCTGGTTGGCGGCGTTGATCTCGTCCTGGCTGGCCGCATCCGGCTGCGCAGAGTTCACCTTGATTCCGTACTTGTCTCCGAACGCCTTGATGATCGCGCCGTAGTTTGCCCAGTCCGGCGGCAGGGCGATCACGTTCAGCTGGCCCTCTTTCTTGGCCGCGTCGACGAGGGCGTCCATGCCGCCGAAGTCCTCGGCGGACTTCGCCTCGGCGACGTTCACACCCGACTGCGTCTGGTCGCCTTCGCTCTTCTTTTCCGGCGGCGCACACGCCGAAAGCCCGGCGACGAGGAGGACAGAAGCGGTGACCACGGTGACGCCGAGGAGGCGTGATTTCTTCATGGGCGAACCTTCCGATGGGCAGGCAGACCAGTGGTGGCGCGGCGATGACGACGCCGAGTCGTCGCGATGAATGGATCACCGCGGCGTTGGAACCCTATCGTGGCTGCGCGTCCTTGGCAGGCGGTTGCGGCGAGTCGAATTTTATCGGCCGTGAGCGCGCGTTTGCCCAGGTAGTGGCGTTAGCATCAGATGGTGGCGGAGAAAGGGGCCTCGGGGGACTTCGACTACCTGCGGGAAGAAACCGACGGGAGCGACGGGGTCGACGTCGTTGACGAGGGAAATGCTCAAGCGTCGGAAGCCGACATCGACTACTTGTTGGCCGAGAGCGAGCCGAAGGAGCACGACGGGTTCGACGCGTTCGACGAGAACACGTGGGACGAGGACTTCACTCTGGTGTCCACCGAGCCGTGGCACCGGTCCTCACAGACGCGGACCCTGCTGATCGCGAGCGCGGCGGCACTGTCGGCGATCGTTGTTTCGGTGGTTCTGTTGGTGTTCCGGGGCTCTCCGGCAGCGGACGAGCCCGCGCCCGCGGAGAGCACGCCGCCCTCCACCACGCCCCTCGCGACGGCGACGAGTGAGCTGCCGCCGCCGCCTCCACCGCCACCGCCACCGCCACCTCCACCGCCGCCGGAGCCGTCCACGATGAACGAGGCACCCGCGGTGGTCAGGCCGACGGTGCGGCCGAGACCGACGAAGCAACCCGAGATCGGCGTGACGCGCACGCCGGCAACCAGGTTGCCGATAAGCGTCGCGCCGCAGCAACGCGGACCCAGGTAGACGGCCCCGCCTGGATCAGCGGTGGTGTCCGCCGTGGTGGAACAGCAGGACGTTGCCGTAGAACGGGAACTGGTACGGATACGTGACCGGCTGATCGCTGTTGATCTGGACATTGCCGGGTGACTGGCACTGGGTGGTCTGTGAACCGACATAGGTGCAGGTCTGAGCGGCAACTGCCGCCGGCGCGGCCGCGATGGCAACCGATGCGGCGCCCGCGGCGACCAGTGCCGAGATGTGACGCAGTTTCATGATGAACCCCTGTCGTAGAATATCGAAACTGTACGTTCAGTTTCAACAGCGGACAGGCGTCGGCAATACCGCGTGCAGCGGTGATGTCAGTCACTGCGGGCGAGGCCGCGGATCGCGGCGTCGACGAGCGTGTCGGCCGCCTCGTCGCTCAGCGGCGCGTGGCCGATCATCAGGCGATACAGCGCCGGACCGATCACCAGGTCGAGCGCCGCATCCGGGTCCACGTCGGCGCGCAGCTCGCCGCGGTCGACACCACGGTCCCAGATCGCGCGGAACAGTTCGCGGCGTGAGTCGACCAGGTTGGCGCGGAGCTCCTGCTGGATCACCGGGTCGGCCTGCGCCTCGCCGACGAGTTGCGCGAAGACGCGACCGCTCGGCCCGGTGTAGAAGTGCAGGAGCCCGCGCACGACCGCGGTCAGATCATCGCGGGCCGAACCGGTATCCGGGTCGCGGGACTCGGCCATCATCTCGGACAGGAACGCGTCGATGGCCACCGCGTACTTGTTGGGCCACCACTTGTAGATGGTCGCCTTGCTCGCGCCGCTGCGGCTGGCGATCTCCTCGGTGGTCATCGCCCGCAGGCCGACCTCGTGCAGCAGCTCCGAGGTGGCGCGCAACACCGCGGTGCGCGACTCCTCGCTGCGGGGTCGGCCCGGCCGGGGACGTGGTTGCGCCTCGGCTACCCGGCTAGCCGCCATCAATTCGCCTCCCGCCGATAATGAACGTGGCGTTCACAATCTTTACTATTGACTATTCCGGCGGTATCGCAACTCGAGAAGGGCAGCATGGCGGAGTTCGACGCGAGAGAGAGGTTCGCCTCTTCACCCGTCGCGCAGCTTGCGACGGCGGGGGCCGACGGCGTCCCCCATCTGGTGCCGGTCGTGTTCGCGGTCAACAACGACGTCATCTACACCGCAATCGACGCCAAACGGAAGTCCACCCAGAAGCTACGCAGGATGGCCAACATCGAAGCCAACCCCGCCGTCAGCCTGATCGTCGACCATTACGACGACGACTGGTCGCAGCTGTGGTGGGTCCGGGCCGACGGCATCGCCGAAATCCATTACAGCGGTGAGGAAATGGCTACCGCCTACTTCGAGCTGCGGCGGAAGTACACGCAGTACCAACGCATAGCGCTTGACGGGCCCGTCATCGCCGTCACCGTAGGACGGTGGTCAGGATGGCAGGCCTGAGCCGGCAGTAATACCTGAGCTCGTAGCGGCGATAAACGTCGTGACATGACTCAAGGTGTAGGGCTATCGGTCGGCGCCACGAAGGTCGCCGCCGTGATACCCGGCTGCGCGGCCGTCACGCGCCAGTCGGTCCTCACGCTGTACCGGCACCGCCCACCCGAAGTCGGCGTGCCTACCGAGACCCACCGGCAGGCCGGGCGCGGGCTCGTCGTCACCGATTTCGTTGACCGGGCCGCCGACCCGGTCGGCGTCATGGCCGCCGACGGTTCCTTCCATCGCGGCGAGACGCTGATCGCGGCCGCGCTACACGCCCTGTCCTACGCCGCCACCGGCAGTCGGTCACCGATGCCGGTCCCAGGGGTCACGTTCCCGGCACACTGGCGTGCGGCGGCGGTCGACGCACTGCGGCGCGAACTGGTCCGGTTTCCCGAATGGTCGGCACGCCCCGAACGGTTGACGCTGACCTCCGATGCCGCCGCTGCGCTCACCTCGTTGCAGGCCGAGCCCGGACTGCCCACCCGAGGTGTGATTGCGCTCTGCGACTTCGGCGGAACCGGCACCAGCATCACGCTGGCCGACGCCGCCGACGGCTACCGGCCGGTCGGCGCGACAGTCCGCCACGCCGACTTCTCCGGTGCGCTCATCGACAGGGCGCTGCTCGCGCACGTGATCGCCGACCTGTCCGTCACCGGTACCGCCGATGTGGCGGGGACGGCCGCGATCGGATCCCTGCACCGGCTCAGGGATGAATGCCGAGGCGCCAAGGAGCGCCTGTCGCGCGGCGCTGTCACGACACTTTTCGCCGATGTCCCCGGGTATACCGGTGAGGTCCGGCTGACGCGCGCAGAACTCGACGACGAGATCCGCGCGCCGTTGTCGGCGTTCATCGAGGTATTGCGGGAACATCTGTTCCGCAACCGAATTCATCCAGCTGCGTTGACGGCGGTCGCCTCCATCGGTGGCGGCGCCAACATCGCTTCGGTCACCATGGCGCTGTCCGAGCAGCTTCGGGTGCCCGTGATCACCGTCCCTCACCCGGAGCTGACCGCCGCGCACGGCGCCGCCCTGCTGGCCGTGCGTCGGCCCGAGGATGACAGCCTGACCGCCGTCGCGTCGCCGGTGCAGTCGGCCACGATGCGCGCGCTCGCCTGGTCAGAGGTTGACGACAGTCCCGATATCGTCCTGGCCGCAGCCGATGCCGATGCGCCCGCGGGGCTGAGCGCCGCGCGACCCCGCGTCGACTTCGTGCCCGAGCAGGGCGCCACCGGCCACCGGCCCGCAGCCGCAGCGTGGTATCGCCAGATCCTCGTCACCGCAGGGGTATTCGCCGCCATGGTGCTCGTCGGCACAGGCGCTGTGATGGCCCTTCGCAACGACGCCTCGGCTATGACCGGAACGACAACGACGACCGTCCAGCCCGGCCCGATAGCGCCCGCCGCCGCCCCACCATCCGAGCTCGCTGTCGTCCCGGAAGAGGCGCCTGCCGCCCCCTCGTACATCCAGGCGCCTGCGCCGCTCACTCGCGTCGTGGTGACCACGCCGCCACCGGTGGTCATGCGGGCACCTGCGCCCGCGGTGGCTCCACCGCCCGCGGACATCCCACCGCCGCCGAGCGCGCCGCCACCCTCGACACCCACGGCCACCCCGCCGACACCGACGTCGGCGCCGCCGAGCAGCCCGCCAAGCAGCCCCCCGAGTAGCCCACCCTCATCGGAACCGCCGAGCAGCCCCCCGAGTAGCCCGCCGTCGTCGGAGCCGCCATCCTCGGAGCCGTCGAGCCCCGAGCCGCCTTCACAGGAAATCCCGCCCCCGCAGGGCGATCAGCCTAAATAGCGGACGGTCCGAGCCGGGAATAAATCTTTGCTGTTGGTTGTTCTCGCGGGCAGTTGGTTTTGGGGTGGTCCTTCTTCTCGTCGTGTTTTGGTACCAGCGAACCAATCGGATCCTGCCAATCGGCGATCAATTACTGCCAGCGGAATTAAAGCGCTGACCTGTCGGTTTATTCGTTCAGCCGGATCGGAAGCGTTGCCGTCCGGCACCACTCGCGGCCAGGTCCACGACTTGAACCGCACACAACAGAAGAGAAGAAGGCACCAAAGATGAAGAAGATCACATTAGCCACCATCGTCGCAGGCGGACTGACCGCGGCGGCACTGGGACTGGCCACGCCCGCCGTCGCCGCACCGACAGGCCCGGGCAACGCCCAGGAGACCATCAACGACCTCAAGGCCGATGGCTACAACGTCATCGTGAACCGTGTCGGCGGAACCACGCTCGAGCAGGCGACGGTCGTCGCAGTGCGACCCGGCCAGACCTTCTCACGGACCGACTCGGGCAACCCGGGCGACAGCCTGGCCACCACGGTCACCAGCAAGACGGTCTTCGTAGACGTCAAGTAGCCGCACTCAGTCGATCAAGGGGCACCCCGTCGGGGTGCCCCTTTTTCGTCGGGTGATCATGTAGCCCGTGACCGAGTACTCGCTGCCGATCGTGCCCAGGTTCGCAGAAATCGACCAGCAGAACGTGGTCTTCAACGCCCACTATCTGACCTGGTTCGACGAGGCGGTCACCGGGTTCTTCGACTATCTCGGCGCGAGCTACCCGGATCTGATGTCGGCCGACCTCGATATGCAGGTGGTGCACACCGAGATCGATTTCGTCGGACCGGTCCGGTGGCGCGACACCGTGCGGGTCGCCGTGGTGTGCGAACACGTCGGGACGACGAGCTTCACCATCGGCTTCTCGGTCCTTCGGCGGCGGGACGGATCCGCGGAGGCGCTCGCCGTGCGCGGCCGCAACGTCTACGTCATCGTCTCCACCGAGGACTGGACCAAGCGACCGATCCCCGACACGCTGCGCAAGGTGTTGTCGTAGGCGTCCCGATTACCTGACCACCCGATCGAAATTCTCTTTGGTGACAGCAATCTGTAGAAGCGAGATTGAAACCCCTGACGCGCCTGATGCACATCGCAGTGGCCGGCTCGGCGGCTTCCCCGTGCGATCAAAGCAGCAGCAGCCGTAACCGTCGAGTTGTGGCGAACAAAACTGCGAATGGGTCGCACCATTGCGGTAGGCCGCCGATCAGATGCAGGCCGGTCATAAGAATCATCGACGCGGTGGCGATCGGCTGAGAATTGAAGTACCGGCGGGCGGCGTCGGACAGCAGCTCATCGTCGGTGGCGATCAAGTCGTAGGCTGCCACGCCACCGGCCAATGCCAGCCAGGCCTGATCTGACTTACGCATCCTGTCCGCACCTCCTCGTGTCTAAGAACACGACGGACAGCGTGAGGAAGTTCATGTGTGCATTCGACAAGTTCCTGAATGGCGATTGGATGTCAGCGCCGCAGAGTTCTCATCTGGAGCGGTATTCCGGCGATGTAGGGAGGTAGGACGTGTCCGGTGTGAGATTCTGCGTGAGTGTCCGCTGATCAGGCGGCTGCTCCTTCGGGGGTGGTGACGTTTCTGTTCACCGACGTCGAAGGTTCGACCCGTCGGTGGGAGGCCGACGCCGATGCGATGCGGGCAGCATTGACCGCGCATGACGAGGTGCTGCGCAACGCAATCGTGGCGCACGGCGGCTTTATGTTCAAGCACACCGGAGACGGGGTGTGCGCGGCATTCTCCTCGCCAAAGTCTGCGGTGGACGCGGCTGTAGCAGCGCAACACGAGCTGGAATTGCCGGTGCGAATGGGGATTGCGACCGGGGAAGCCGAGTTGCGCGAGGGTGATTACTTCGGTGCGGTGCTCAACCGTACGGCGCGGGTGATGGCCGCCGGGCACGGCGGGCAGGTTGTGATCGACGGCACCACTGCCGGGCTTTGCAGCAGCATCGACCTGATTGCCCTGGGGCCACGGCGATTACGCGACATCGCCAGACCCGTCGAGATGTTCCAAGTCCTGGCCGTCGGCCTGCGTAGCGAGTTTCCGCCCCTTACGACGCTCGATGCGACACCGGGGAACCTCCGCCCGCAAACGACGAGCTTCATCGGACGCGAAGCAGAACTGGCCGAGGTCGAAGAGGCGCTAACGGCTCATCGGTTGGTGACGTTGACCGGGGTGGGCGGGGTCGGCAAGACCCGCCTGGCGACCGAACTTGCGGCGCGCTTGGCCGATGAGTTCACTGAAGGCGTCTGGTATTTCGAACTGGCCGCGGTCGCCGATCCGGCGGCGGTGCCTGACGCGGTGGCGGCGGTGCTGGGCATCACCCAGCAGCCGGGCAAGAGCGTGAGCGAGAGTGTGGCCGCCGCATTGGAAGGCAGGGTCCGGTTGTTGGTGTTCGACAACTGCGAGCACGTGCGTGACGCTGCGGCGGATCTGGTCGAGGCGATCCTGGCGCACTCGGCGACGGTGCGGGTGTTGGCGACCAGCCGCGAAGGATTGGGGGTCGCCGACGAGCAGTTGTGGCTAGTGCCCTCGCTGGAAGTGAATACGGGCATCGACTCCGCGGCGGTGAGCCTGTTTGTCGAACGCGCCCGCAGCGTTGCCTCGCGCTTCTCGGTCGCCACGGCTGATGAGGCCGCCGCGGTGGTGGAGATCTGCCAGCGCCTCGACGGGATTCCCCTGGCCATCGAGTTGGCGGCCTCGCGGATGGCGTCGATGACCGCGAGCGAGGTCCGGGATCGTCTGGATCAGCGGTTCCGGCTGCTGGTCGGATCGCGGCGCGGGCTGGCAGCGCCATCACACGTTGCGCCACGCGGTGGCGTGGTCTCTACGACCATGCTAGACGACGCCGAGAAGGAGCTACTGGCGCGGTGTTCGGTGTTCGCCGGGCGGGTTCGACCTCCAAAGTGCCTGCGCGATAGCCGGATCCGATGACCTCGACGAGTATCGTCGTCCTGGATCTGCTGGACGCGCTGGTGCGCAAGTCACTGCTGGTCGCCGACCGATCATCGGGGCGCACCCGATTTTCGCTGCTGGAGACCATCCGCCAGTTCGCCGAGGAGCAACTCGTCGCAAGTGGCGAGGCCACTGAGGTCCGGACCGCCCATGCTCGCGTACTTCGCCGGGCGTGAAACCGACATCCTGGCCCTATGGGACAGCCCCCGACAACGTGAGGCCTACGACTGGGTCGCCGTCGAACTGGCCAACCTGCGCACCGTGTTTCGGTGCGCCGCCGACCACGACGACTTGGATGTCGCCGCGAACGATCGCCACATACGCGGGGCTGGCTCAGCTTATCTGGTCGAGAATTACGAGCCGATCACCTGGGCCGAAGAACTCATCGAACCCGCCCGCGCCGTAGACCATCCCCGGCTTGCAGCTCTGTATCTGATGGCGTCGCAGTGCTACAACACCGGACGGCTCAACGAGGCTGTCGGCTACAGCGACGCCGGCCAGTTGGCGATGTGCAGTGGCAGCGGCGAGGCGTACTACGGCTTCGAGGGCTTGCTTTGCGGTTCGTATTTTTTCATCGGCCAACCGGAACGGTCGGTCGAGTGGTGCCGCACCCAGCTCGCACTCGGTCGTGACACTCACACACTCACCAGGGCAGCGCTGGTCGTCGCACTGACGCTCGCTGGTCGCCCTGAAGAGGCGATGGCCGCCACGTCCGGCCTCATCGAGGCAGCCGAGGCCACCCGCAACCCCCATGCGTTATCGTTCGCGCTGCTCGCCTACGGCACCGCCTTCCAAGACGCACGATCACGACCGCGCGGGTGACGCCCTGCGCCGGGGCCTGGTGATCGCACAAGACAGCGGCAATCGCGGCGATGAGTCGCGCCTAGCGGGCGTCCTGTGCCATGTCGAGGCCACACATGGCGATCCGCTGGCCGCGTTCGAGTACTTGGCCGTGGCGGTCCGCAACTACCACGACGCGGGCAACAGCGCTAATTTGCGTCCGATCCTGGGATTCCTCGCCGCCATTCTCGACCGGCTCGGACACTACGAGCCAGCGGCCACCATCGCGGGGTTCGCGGTCGTTAGTCTCCTCGCAGATGTGTGGTCCTATGAAATCAACACCGCGATCACCCATCTGCGCGAGATCCTCGGCGCCCGGACCTACGAATTGCTCGCCCACAAGGGCGAGACCATGACCACCGCCGAAATGGCGACGTATGCCTATGACCAAATCGACCAGGCCCGAGCAGAACTCAAGACCGTCTCGAAATAGACGACCTACAAGAGTCTCAAACTTCGTGCCAGAAGTAGCGCGGCGATATGTAAGCGTAAAGCGACAACAGACATGTCTCAGACCCATATGCACGCTCGTGGCCACAGTCACGGGTAGGTGGAGAGAAGTTGGGAGAGGTGTTGGGGCAGGCTGAACACCAGGGCGGCTGGTCCAGATAGTGGCTGCAATTACCTGACAGGTAGTAGTGCGGCCGATAGGTCGGGTCTAGCGTCGGCGTAATGCACGACGTGAAGCACCAGCACGGCGGTGAGCTGCTCCGACAATGGCGACAGCGGCGGCGGCGCAGCCAGCTCGACCTGGCGTTGGACACCGGTATCTCAGCCCGCCATCTCAGCTTCGTCGAAACCGGCCGGTCCCGCCCGAGCCGAGGACTACTGCTCGCGCTTGCCGAACAGCTCGATGTGCCGCTGCGCGAACGCAATGCGCTGATGCTCGCCGCGGGTTACGCGCCGACCTACGCCGAGTCCGACCTCGACAGCGAGGAGAGCCGGCAAGCCCGCGATGCGCTCGAGCGGCTGTTGGCAGGCCACGAGCCCTACCCGGCGGTGGTGCTCGACCGGTGGGGCGACGTGGTGCTGACCAACCGCGCCGTCGGCCCGCTGCTCGAGGGTGTCGACGCCGAGCTGCTGCAGCCGCCGATCAACACCTACCGGCTAGCCCTGCACCCGTTGGGCATGGTCTCGCGTATCCGCAATCGGGCCGAGTGGACGGCTCACCTTGGCCACCGGTTGGCCCGGTTGGCGCGGCTCACGGGCGACCCTCGGCTGGCACAGCTTCTTGCAGAGATACGCGGCTATCCGAGCGTCGCCGAAGCGCTCGACGACTACCACGAACCGACGACGTCCGAACTGCTGCTGACCCTGCAGCTGGCTCACCCCGAAGGTGACCTCCGGCTGCACAGCACCCTCACCAGCTTCGGCAGCCCGCACGACGTCACCCTCTCCGAGTTGACCGTCGAGTCGTTCTTTCCCGCCGACGACGCCACCCGTCAACGGCTGCAGGAACTCTCGAGCTAGCGCTGCCTACGCCTGCACGATGACGGGGTCGCCGACCCGCACCGTGTCGAAGTACCAGGCGGCATTGTCCGGGCCCAGGTTGATGCAGCCGTGGCTCACGTTCGCATAGCCCTGCGACCCGACGGACCAGGGCGCGCTGTGGACATAGACGCCGCCCGACGTGATCCGGACCGCGTCGGCGACGGTGAGCTTGTAGCCCTCCGGGTCACTCAGCGGGATGCCGATGGTGCGCGAGTCCATCACCACGGACTTCTCTTTCGCCAACGCGGTGAACGTGCCCTTGGGGGTCGGGAACTTGGATTTACCCATCGATGCGGGCATCTCACGGACCACCACGTCGTCGATCTTGACGGTGAACGTGTGCGCATCGATGTCGGCGATACCGACCACTGCCGAACCGGTTTCGAAACTCGTGCTGAAGCCTCCCGCCGACACCGAGATCGGAGAGTGCGCCGGCCAGAACTGGTCGGGAGCCCATTGCACGATCTGGTTACTGAGCCAAGTGAACTTGCCAGTCGGCGTCTTACTCGAGGCGATGTCGATCGATCGCTCGGCGCGGGCCGTGTTGGTGACCGGCTCGGCGAAGGTCACCTCGATCGGTGCGGCGACGCCGACCACGTCTCCGTTGCCCGGCGTAATCGCAGTGACGGTCAGGTCCGACATGGGGCCGGGCACCGCGGCCAGGCCTGCGGGAGCCGAACCCACCATGGCGACAGCCGCAACGCCAACCACGACGAGTGTGTATCGAACAGCTCTGCGCAACACTTCCATCCCTTCACCGACTTCCCGACCAGCAAATCCCATTCTAGTGACCCAATCCGTGGATCGTCGCCGACAAGCCGTAACGCCATGTCGGAAGGGGTCTTGCACACTGTGATGAATGGGGGAATTGTGGTTCACACCACGGGCCCGATGAAGTGACCCGGGCTGGAGGGCGCGTCATGGCTGACAAGGCGAATACTTCCCAGGGCGCCGGAGCCGCCCCGACCGCGGACAGTCCGGCCGCCATCCGAAACGTGGTGCTGATAGGCCCATCGGGTGGCGGCAAGACCACCCTCGTCGATGCCCTGTTGACCGCCACAGGGGTTCTCTCCCGACCCGGATCCGTTGTCGATGGCACGACGGTGTGCGATTTCGACGACGCCGAGATCTCCCAGCAGCGTTCGGTTGGGCTCGCGCTGGCGCCGCTCTCGCACAACGGCGTCAAGGTGAACCTGATCGACACCCCCGGCTACGCCGACTTCGTCGGCGAACTGCGGGCCGGGCTGAGAGCCGCAGACTGCGCGCTCTTCGTGATCGCGGCCAACGAGGGCGTCGACGAACTCACCAAGTCACTGTGGACCGAATGCCAGCAGGTCGGCATGCCCCGCGCCGTGGTCATCACCAAGCTCGACCACGCGCGCGCGAACTACGACGATGCGCTCGTCGGTGCCCAGACCGCGTTCGGCGACAAGGTACTTCCGCTGTACCTGCCCGCCAACTCACCGTGCACGGGTCTGATCGGGCTGCTGTCGCAAACGCACTACGAGTACGCCGCCGGCAAGCGCTCCACGAAGGAACCCGACACCTCCTACGCCGACCGGCTCTCCGAACAGCGCGGCACCCTGATCGAGGGGATCATCGAGGAGTCCGAAGACGAGACGCTGATGGAGCGGTACCTCGGCGGCGAAGAGATCGACGAGAAGGTGCTGATCGAAGATCTGGAGAAGGCGGTGGCCCGCGGCTCCTTCTTCCCGGTGATTCCGGTGTGCAGCAGCACCGGCGTCGGAACGCTGGAACTGCTCGAGGTCGCGACGAGCGGTTTCCCGTCCCCGCTCGAACATCCGCTTCCCGACGTCTTCACCCCGCAGGGCAAGGACCGCGCCAAACTCAGCTGCGACCCGGAGGGGCCGCTGCTCGCCGAGGTGGTCAAGACGACGTCGGACCCCTACGTCGGCAGGGTCAGCCTGGTCCGGGTTTTCTCCGGCACCATAAGGCCCGACGCGACGGTTCACGTGTCGGGCCATTTTTCGTCTTTCTTCGGTTCTTCCTCGCCCAACGGATCCACCGGCGGTCACCAGGATCACGACGAGGACGAGCGAATCGGCACGCTGTCGTTCCCGCTCGGCAAGCAGCAGCGGCCCGCGGGCACCGTGGTGGCGGGCGATATCTGCGCGATCGGCAGGCTGTCTCGAGCCGAAACCGGAGACACGTTGTCCGACAAGGCCGAACCGCTGGTGCTCAAGCCGTGGGCCATGCCCGAGCCGCTGTTGCCCATCGCGGTGCAACCGCACGCCAAGACCGACGACGACAAACTGTCCGTCGGCCTGCAGCGGATTTCGGCCGAAGACCCGACGCTGCGCGTCGACCAGAACCCCGAGACCCACCAGATCGTGCTGTGGTGCATGGGCGAGGCGCACGCCGGCGTCGTTCTGGACGGCCTGGCCAACCGGTTCGGGGTCAGCGTCGACAAGATCGACCTGCGCGTGCCGCTTCGCGAAACCTTCAGCGGGTCGGCCAAGGGACACGGCAGGCACGTCAAACAGTCCGGCGGGCACGGCCAGTTCGCCGTCTGCGACATCGAGGTGGAGCCGCTGCCCGAGGGCTCCGGCTTCGAGTTCGTCGACAAGGTGGTGGGCGGCTCGGTGCCGAGGCAGTTCATCCCGAGTGTGGAGAAGGGTGTCCGCGCGCAGATGGAGAAGGGCGTCGGTCCCGGCTATCCGGTGGTCGACATCCGCGTCACCCTCTTCGAGGGCAAGGCACACAGCGTCGACTCGTCGGACTTCGCGTTCCAGATGGCCGGCGGGCTTGCGCTGCGCGAGGCGGCGAGCGCGACGCGGATCAGCCTGCTCGAGCCGGTCGACGAGGTGTCGGTGGTGGTGCCAGACGATCTCGTCGGCGCGGTGATGGGTGACCTGTCCAGTCGCCGGGCAAGGGTTCTCGGCACCGACAAGGTCGGTGAGGATCGCACGCAGGTGAAAGCCGAAGTGCCGCAAGTGGAGTTGACCCGCTACGCGATCGACCTGCGCTCTCTCTCGCACGGCGCCGGGTCGTTCACCCGCAGCTTCATCCGGTACGAGCCGATGCCCGAGTCGGCCGCCGCCAAAGTGAAGGCGGACGCTTAGGAGACTGCCTTCAGCGCGGCCACCGCGGTCGCGAACATCGTGTTCTTGATCGCGCCGAGTGTGCCGGGATCCTTGGCGCCCAGTGGCGCAAGCATGTTGAGGGCCGCGCCCGTCACCGCGTCCTCTTCCGCGACCGCATCGACGATCCCGATCGCAGCGGCCTCGGCCCCGCCGAACCGGCGGCCGGTGGTCATGGCGGCCACCGCCGCCTGCGGCGTCAGCTTGGCCTGAATCACCGCGGCCATGCCCGGTGTGAACGGAATTCGGATATCGACCTCCGGGAAGCAGAAATAGCCACGGTCGGCGCGCATCACGCGAAAGTCGTGTGCCATCGCCAGCATCGCGGCCGCGCCGAAACTATGCCCGCCGATTGCGGCCGCCGTAGGCATCGGCAGCGTCAGCATTCGGGCAAGCAGCGCCTGCACGCGTCCGACATACCACTGGGTCTGGTCGCCGTGGGCCGCAAGCCAGTCGAGGTCGAGGCCGTTGGAGTAGAACTTTCCGCTCGCCACTGTCACCAGACCGCGCGCGCCAAGCGAGATAGCGTCGTCGAGGTGCGCGTCGAACTGGTCGAGAAACTCTGGCGAGAAACGGTTTTCGTCGTCGCCGAGGTGCAGTAGGGCGATCGTGTCCTGGAAACTGAGGGCGATGGGCATTGATTCACTCCGGTAGGACGAGGAGACGACGCGTCAACAGCAGCAGCTGCGCGCGTAGCTCGTCGTCAACGATATCGGTGACGAGGGGATGTACGACGGTCACATCACGAGGGTATCCGCCGCGCCATTCGTTCCCACGGCCACGTCATCAGCGCCCACACGACGAGGATGAGCACGGTCGCGACCAGCACGTAGACCGGCCACGGGCCGAACAGGTCGAGCAGCGACGCGGTGCCGGGCTTCCTGTTGAGAAACCCGTAGTTGGTCCCGGCAATGCTGTTGAACGTCAATGTGATCGCCGCCCATGCGAACGTGGCGGCGACGACGAACCGGTAGTCGCGCCACGTCGGCCGAAAGCCGCGGCCCCACGTCAGGTAGATCGCGGCCCAGACGACGAGCAGGTGGATCGTCCAGAAGGCGAGGAACCGGTAGTCCGGGAAGTCCGGGCCACGCAGCACGGGTGAGATCAACGCCTGAACGCTGAGCGTCAAACCCCAGTAGTAGATCAGCGCGGCGGCCCAATGCCGTTGCGACCACAGCGCATACGCACCCGCCACGGTTGCTAGGTCCGTCAACTGCAGCGGCACCGACCAGCTCAACGACGGCGGGATGAGCGAATAGATAAACACCGCCGCGTATACCAACGCGGTCAGCGCCCCGAGGATCCTGCCGAGAATGCGAGCCTGTGCTTCGGTCTGCCTGCGCCCGAGCCAGATGAGCAGCACCGCGCCGATCGCGAACACCGCGAGGACGGCCCAGTGTGACGGGCCGTACGCCGTGAACTCTTGGTGCGTCAGAGGGCCGCGACCTCGGCCGTCGTGGTCGCCGGCAACGGACGCCCGGCCGACTCCCGCAGCGTCAGCACGGTGACGAGCGAAACCACCGCCGCGACAATGACATAGAACGCGGGCGCCAGGTTGTTGCCGGTACTGCCGGTGAGCCAGGCGACCATGTACGGGGTGGTGCCGCCGAAGGCGGCGACGCAGATGTTGTAGCCGATCGAGAAGCCGCTGTAGCGAACCCGGGTGGCGAACAGTTCAACGCCCGTCGCCACCGCGACGGAGATGTATGTCGATTCGATCGCCGCCAGCGCGGCGTGCGCAGCGATTGCCGCACCGAGGGAACCCGAATTCAACAGCAGGAACAGTGGATACGCCAGCACCGCGAACGCCAACGTGCCCGCGATGAGCAGCGGCCTGCGGCCGATCCGGTCGGACAGCGCCGCGAGCGGAAGGATCAGCACTATCGCCACCGCACACGCCACCGTGATGGAAACGAACGCGCTGGTCTTGGAGAAGTGCAGCGTCTTGATGAAATACGTTGGCAGATAGGTGAAGACGACGTAGTAGCCCACGTTGAACATGATCATGATGCCGATCACCTGGAGGATCGGCCGCCATGCTGTTCGTACGGCCTCGCGAAGCGGCGAGGTGGCGACATCGTCCGAGGCGGCCAGCGCCTCGAACGCAGGGGTGTCGGTCAACCGCAGCCGGATGTACAGGCCGACGAGCCCCAGCGGCCCGGCGATCAGGAACGGTATGCGCCAGCCGTAGGAATCCATGGCCGCATCGCCGAGCAGCGTCTGCAGCAGGGTGACCGTCACGGATCCCAGCAGGAACCCGACGACACCGGACCACGCGATGAAGGTGACGGTCAGACCACGCCGCCGGTCGGAGGCGAACTCGGCGAGATAGCATGCCCCTCCTCCGTACTCGCCGCCCGCCGAAAAGCCCTGCAGGCAACGCAGAAACAGCAGCAGTAGCGGGGCGGCGAAACCGACCGCGTCGTACGTCGGCAACAGCCCCATCGCCAACGTCGAGCCCGCCATCAGCAGGATGACGATCGCGAGCACCCGTTGCCTGCCGATCCGGTCACCGAGAGGACCGAAGACGAGCCCGCCGAGAGGTCGCATCACGAACGCTGCCGCGAAGATCGCGAACGTGTTCAGCAGCGCCGCCGTCTCGTTCCCGGCCGGGAAGAAGTTGGCGGCGATGAAAGTGGCCAGGAAGCCGTAGATCGCGAAGTCGTACCACTCGACGGCGTTGCCGATCGACGCACCGCTGATGACCTGGCGTAGGGGGGACGCGCCGCTCACCCGCACCACGCTAAATCAATCGACTGACTTAATGAAGTGACTTCATGTACGCGGCGATCCGGGCATGGGTCTCCTCCGACATCCAGCTCGCCCGAACCACCTCGTCGGTCTCCGCGCCCGCATCGATCGCGCTGCGGGCCTGTCGGTGCAGCTGTTCCTTCGTCATCGCGTAGGCGGCCGGGGCATACTCCGCGAGCTCCCGGGCCAGCGCGACCGCCCGCGGGATCAGCTCGTCGGCGGTGACGACCTCGTCGACCCAGCCGAGCGCGGCGGCGGTGGACACGTCGACGGTGCCCGCCCCGAGCGTCGCCTGCGTCACCGACGTGCCCATCGCGTGCCTGCATATCTCCAGTGCCGACATCGGGAACATCGCGCCGACGGCGAGTTCGGTCAGCCCGATCGTCCCCGCCGACATCAGCCGGATGTCGGCCGCCATCGCGAAGACGCAGCCGCCCGCGATCGCGTGGCCGTTGATCGCGGCGACCACCGGCGCCGGGTGGTCGAAGACGGCGAGGAACGCGGCGGACAACGACGTCATGAAGCGATCGGTGTACTCGGCGCCGCCGTCGACGATCGCGGGCAGGTCGACACCCGCCGAGAAGCACCCGCCCGCGCCGGTGATCACCACGGGACCGTCCAGCCCACGCATGGTGACGATGACGTCGTCGAGCAGGTCGAGATCGAGGGCGTTCACCGGCGGATGATCGAACCGGACCGTCGACACCCCGTCGACCACCTGGAGGCTCATTACCGCGACACGTCCTCCGCGTCCTCCGCGTCCTTCTTGTCCTTGACGCGGGTCTTGTACAGGCTCGCGGCGGTGGTGATGACGAGGACCACGATGATGACGCCGAGGGACAGCAGGGTCGGGATCTCCGGGACCGCGACGTGCTCGCCGCCGTTGATGAACGGCAGCTCGTTCTCGTGCAACGCGTGCAGGATCAGCTTCACGCCGATGAAGGCGAGGATGATCGCAAGCCCCTGCGACAGGTAGACCAGTCTCTTCAGCAGGTCGCCGAGCAGGAAGTAGAGCTGCCGCAGACCCATCAACGCGAACACGTTGGCGGTGAAAACCAGGTACGGCTCCTGGGTCAGGCCGTAGATCGCCGGGATCGAGTCGAGCGCGAAGATGAGGTCGGTGGTGCCGAGTGCGACGATGACGAGGAACATCGGCGTCATCAGCCGCTTGCCGTTCTCCTTGATCCAGAGCTTGAGCCCGTCCCACTGATCGGTCAGCTGCAGATGGCTGCGGGCGAACCGGACGACGAAGTTGTCCGCGTCGTCGTCGTGGTCGGTGTCGCGCGCCAGGCTTGCGGCGGTGTAGAGCAGGAACGCGCCGAAAATGTAGAACACCCAGGAGAACTGGTTGATCGCCACGGCGCCGAGCGCGATGAAGATGCCGCGGAAGATCAGCGCCAGGATGATGCCGACCAGGAGCGCCTGCTGCTGATACTTCTTGGGCACGTTGAAGCTGGCCATGATGATCAAGAAGATGAACAGGTTGTCGACGGACAGGCTGTACTCGGTGAGCCAGCCGGCGAAGAACTCGACACCGAACTGACTGCCGTGGAAGAAGTACACCCAGATGCCGAAGGCCACCGCGAGACCGATGTAGATCGACAACGCCGTCACTAATTCACGCTTCGAGGGTTCATGCGGCCGTCGGCCGATGACGACCACGTCGAACAGCAGGACAGCGATCGTCACACCGAGGGTGATGATCCATTCGAGTTGGGAAACTTGCATCTACGGTGCCTCCGGTCGTCAAAACGCCCGAGGTCTCTTCCACCGTCCGTTCGGCCCGCGGGCCGGTCGTCTGATGACAGTCGACGTGATGACGACACCGCGGCGAAGGAATACTCCCCTCTGCTTGCAGTCTGTCAGAAGGCTCTGGGAAATGCCCAGCCGGACCGCCTGGAAACACTATGCGACGATGCCCCGATGACGGCGCGTCCAGCACATTTCACCCCGGCGGGCGAGGACAGCTACCTGCCGACCAAGTATGCGCAGAGCCACTGGGGTCCCGACCACCTCAACGGCCCTGCGCTTGTCGGCCTTGCCGCCCGCTCCTTGGAGGCGAAGTTCGGGCTGCCCGACTTCATGCCCGCCCGGCTGACCGTTGACCTGTTCAAGGCCGCTCGCGGAGTGCCGACGACCACAAAGGTCAGCCTGATCAGGGACGGCCGCCGCGTGCGCAACTCGGAGTGCGAGGTCGTGCAGGACGGTGTCACGGTGGTGCGCGCCACGATGGTGCAGTACCGCCGGTCTGCGGCGCCGCGGGGCGAGGAGTGGGCGTCGGCCAACGACTTCGTCTGGCCGCCGGAGTTGGGCGGGGTCGGCATGTCCTACATGGGTAGCGACGGTGTCGGGTGGACGAAGGGCATCGCCGAACACCAGCACACCGCCCGTAAACGGTTCATCAACCGGATGGTCGATGTCGTCGAGGGGCACGACAACACACCCTTCGTCCGCGGCGCAATGGTGGCGGAGGGCGCAAGCCTGGTCACCAACCTCGGCTCGGCGGGGGTCGGCTATATCAACGGCGATCTCACGGTCGCGCTGGCCAGGTTGCCGGTCGACGAATGGATGGGCGTGCAGGCGGACTCGCACTGGGCGGCGGACGGTATCTCGGTCGGGACCGCGACGATGTTCGACCGCATCGGTGCGTTCGGCTCGGCGCTGGTGACCGCCGTGGCCAATCCCGCCGCGCAGATTGACTTCGCCGACGACCCGTTCCCCTCCCGCAGTCCCTAGCCGTTGTCCCCCGATCGGCCCAACCCGGATTCCCCCGCCTCATCGGCCGGTCAGCGGACAGACCAACCCATGTTTCAGCGGAATAGTCCCCTGAATGGACATAACCGCTTCTGACACAACAACATCCGTTGTTCCGTTTTCTTTCGCTTCGGCGTTCTCGCCGCGACCTGCGCGCACCTTCCACGCCTCATCGAAACTCGCTGAGGTGTCCTATGAGATTCGCGGTCCGGTGCATGAGCATGCGGCGCGGTTGGAGGCCGAGGGGCATCGGATCCTGAAGCTCAACATCGGTAATCCGGCGCCGTTCGGGTTCGAGGCGCCGGATGTGATCATGCGCGACATGATCCAGGCGCTCCCCAATGCGCAGGGCTACTCGGATTCCAAGGGCATCCAGGCCGCCCGGCGGGCGGTGTGCACCCGATATGAGTTGGTGGAGGGGTTTCCGCGTTTCGACGTCGACGACGTCCATTTGGGCAACGGGGTGTCGGAGTTGATCACGATGACGCTGCAGGCGTTGTTGGACAACGGCGACCAGGTGCTGATCCCGGCACCCGACTACCCGCTGTGGACGGCGTCGACCTCGCTGGCCGGCGGCACCCCGGTGCACTACCTCTGCGACGAAACGTCGGGCTGGCAGCCCGACATCGCCGACATCGAGTCCAAGATCACCGACCGCACCAAGGCGCTGGTGGTGATCAACCCGAACAACCCGACCGGCGCGGTGTACAGCCGCGACGGTGTTGGAGCAGATGGTCGCATTGGCCCGCAAGCACCAACTGCTGCTGCTGGCCGATGAGATCTACGACAAGATCCTCTACGACGACGCCACCCACATCAGCCTGGCCTCGGTGGCCCCGGATCTGCTGTGCTTGACGTTCAACGGGCTGTCCAAGGCCTACCGGGTGGCCGGCTACCGGTCGGGCTGGCTGGTCATCACCGGCCCCAAGGACCACGCAGCGAGCTTCATCGAGGGCATCAGCCTGTTGGCCAACATGCGGCTGTGCCCGAATGTGCCCGCCCAGTACGCCATTCAGGTCGCCCTCGGCGGGTATCAGAGCATCGAGGACCTGGTGCTGCCCGGCGGGCGCCTACTCGAGCAGCGCGACGTCGCCTGGTCCAAGCTCAACGAGATCCCCGGGGTGTCGTGTGTGAAACCCCAAGGCGCGCTGTATGTCTTCCCCCGGCTGGACCCCGAGGTGTATGACATCGCCGACGACGAACAACTCGTCCTGGACCTGCTGTTGCAGGAGAAGATCCTGGTCACCCAGGGCACCGGCTTCAACTGGCCCACCCCCGACCACCTCCGCATCGTCACGCTGCCCTGGGCCCGCGACCTCACCAACGCCATCGAACGACTCGGCAACTTCCTGACCAGCTACCGCCAGCCTGCACGCAAGGGCGCCGCGCCGATCGCGAAGGAGGCGGTACGTTGAGCACGACCGAGCGCGCTTACCTCACGGGCTCGCGGCGCGGCGCCAATCGCATCATCGTGGTGCTGCTGCTGATAATCCCGCTCAGCCAGATAGCACTTGACGCATACACGCCCGCGCTTCCGCAGATGGCCGTCGACTTCGGTGCGTCGAATGCGCTGGTGCAGAACACCGTCACCGTATACATGCTCGGCTTGAGCGTTGCGTTCATTCCGCTCGGTCTGATCTCGGATGCCCTGGGCCGCAAGCGGATACTGCTCGCCGGCCTCGGCCTGCTCGTTGTGACGAGCATCGGCTGCGCCCTCGCGACCAGCCTCACCGAGCTGCTGTTCCTGCGCTTCTTCCAGGGCATCGGCGCGAGTGCATGCCTGCTGCTCGCGGCGGCCATCGCCGCCGACTGCTTCCGCGGCGCGAAACTCGTCTCGGTGCTGGGCCTGTGCGGGGCTGCCTGGGGCTCTGCTCCGGTATTCGCGCCCGCATTGGGCGGACTCGTCGTGGAGCTTGGCTCCTGGCGCCTGGTGTTCGCATTGATGGCGGTGTTGGCCGCTGCGGTCGCGCTCGTGGTGACCAAGGCACTGCCCGAGACGCTGGAGCAGGACCTCCGCGCGCCGATCGACCTGCGAGCAGCGGCACGGGTGCTGGCAGTTGCGCTGCGGCACCGCCTCTTTCTCACCTATGTCGTGATGTTCGGCCTGATCGGCGCGGCGCAGATGGTGTTCGGCGTCGTCGGACCGTTCCTCTACCAGGTCAAGCTCGGGTTCTCGCCCGAGACGTACGGTTTGGTCGCCCTTGCTGTCGGAGTTGCCAACCTGACCGGCGAACTCGCCTGCAGCGCACTGGCACAGCGCACCACCGCGCATCGCCTGTCGGTGGCCGCGTGGACGGTGTTCTTCGTCGGCGCCGTCACGATCGTGGTCTCGGCCGACATCCTCGGCGTCAACGCATGGGCCATCACCGTCGGCGCCGCGCTGGCACTGCTCGGAATCGGCGTCCTCGACCCGCAGAGCAAGGGCCTGGCGATGGGCGTGTTCAGCCGGAACATCGGCCTGGTCGGGGGGCTGGTCAACACGTGCTGCTATCTGATCGTCAGCCTGGCGATGGCCTTGATGGCCTACCTGCCCGAAAACTCACAGGCGCCGCTGGGCTGGTTGTACGTCGGAGTCGGCGTCGTGTTCGCCGGGCTGCTGGTGTCCACCGTGGCGCTGCAGCGGGGCAAGCACGTCAGCCCGTCGGTCGGCTAGTGCTTGACCTTGGCCTGGTCGGCGGACGCCTGCGCCTGCTCCTGTTGCTGTTCTTTCTGCGCCGCCGCCATGGCCAATCTCATCGCTTCCAACCTCCTCGTGAGTTGGACAAACCGTAAAATTCTGGTCTGGCAGGACCCTGGGCTGCGGCGATGCGAAGGCTGGCAGTCTGCTTGGCACTTCCTGAACGGCCTTGTTAACGGCGGAAAACGACCCAGCGCATGGCGCTGTACATGAAAGCCGCCTCACAGCATCCGGCCAGAATCCGGGCCATGCGGAAGTCCAGACCAAGGGCGGTCAGTGCGCTGGACACCCCGAGAATGAAGGCCAGATAGTTCACCACGACCACCACCATGTAGACCGCGAACTGCGGTCCCACCGGTGCGTGCGACTGAAAGTTCATGGTGCGGTTGAGGTAGTAGCTCAGGGTGAACGCACACACATAGGCGACGGTGACCGCGACGGGCACCGGCACGCCCATGCCGGCATGCAGACCCGACAGCAGAAGCAGGTCCACTCCGAAGGTGAACCCATTGATGAGAACGAAGCCCAGAAACGTCGGTGCGACAACGGAATCGAGCCCGAAAGGCAAGACCGCAACCACTGCCGCAGAGATCCGGTGAAAGCGGTGGGCCGCTCCTCGATCCGCCGTCGGCTCGACCCGCACGTTGCCACGCTGTCATGGCCAGGTATCCGGGATATGAGCAGTTGACCAACTCCTGGCGGCGGACGACACCATGTGCGATGAAAGATCCTGTTCGGCAACATTGCCCGTCTGTTCGTTATCCGGATAACGATGTCAATATCGCGATCTGAGGCGCGTCCAGCAAAATGTCTTGCGATACTGAGCCGGTGCCCAGCCGTGTCGTCAGCCGACCAGAGGAGGGCCGAGCGGTCGCGGCGTTCCTCGGCGCGGCGGCGGCGGGGCCCGCCGGCTTGGTCGCCGAGGGCGAGCCGGGCATCGGCAAGACCACGCTCTGCCTGTCCACCATCGAACTCGCAGAAGAGCGCGGTTTCCGATTGCTGTCGGCGCGGCCTGCCCAGGCGGAGTCCGTTCTCGCGTATGCCACGCTCGCGGACCTTCTTTCGAGCGTCGACCCTTCGGTGTTGACCGAGCTGCCCACACCGCAGCGGCTCGCCATCGATCGAGTCCTCTTGCGGGCGGAGGCCGAGGACTTGACCACAGATCAACGTGCGGTCGGGGCGGGCTTCCTTTCGGTGGTCGAGCTGCTTGCCGAGCAAGCTCCCGTGCTCCTGGTTATCGACGACCTGCAATGGCTCGACCCGTCCAGCCGAAATGTCATCGCGTTCGCCGCTCGACGGCTCTCCGCCAGCGTCGGCGTGTTCGGAACCGTGCGGAGCGATCCCGACGGAGGGGACACTGCGGCGTCCTGGCTACAACTGCCGCAGCCGGACGGAATACAGCGGGTACAGATCCGGCCGCTGAGCCTCGGCGGTCTGAACGCCGTCATCAGCCAGCGGCTCGGGCGTTCACTTTCGCGGCCGGCGATCGTTCGCATACAAGAGGTTTCGGGGGGAAACCCGTTCTACGCCCTCGAACTGGCGCGGGCGATGAACGACGACGACAGAAGCGCGGAAGTGCCGTTGCCGATGACGCTCACCGAGCTCGTGCGGGCCCGCATCGGCAGCCTCGACGAATCCGTTCGCGACGTGCTGCTGGCGATGGCCAGCCTCGCCGCCCCCACCGTCGAGCTGGTGTCTCGTGCGACCGGAATGGATGCCGAGGATGTCGTCGCGCAACTCGAAAACGTCGAAGGGAAAGGCATCGTCGGAATCGACGGTCACCGGCTCCAATTCGCACACCCCCTGTTGGCCAAGGGTTTCTATACCGACGTCACGCCCCCGCGGCGCAGGTCCATGCATCGTCGGCTTGCGGAGATCGTCGACGAGCCGGAGCTGAAGGCCAGGCACCTCGCGATGGCGGCCACCCGCGGCGACGAGCTCACGCTGATCTCCCTCGACGAGGCCGCGGATATGGCGCGCAGCCGGGGCGCACCCGCCGCGGCGGCCGAGCTGCTCGATCTGGCGATCGGCCTCGGAGGCGGGACTCCCGAGCGTCGGATCCTCTCGGCAGCACACCATTTCGACGCCGGGGAGCCCGCCCGGGCACGGACCATGCTGCAGGACACCATCGAACGCCTCGAGCCAGGGGCGCGACGGGCGGAGGCATTGACCCTTCTCGCCCTTGTCGCCTCGCTCAACGACAGCTTCGACGAAGCCGCCGATCTGCTCGAACGCGCGCTCGATGACGTCGGAGATGAGCTTGCCCAGCGGGTCGCCATCTTGGTCTCCCTGTCGTTCGCTCTGGTCAACGCCGGGCGGATGGATGCCGCGGTGCGGCGCATCGAGGACGCTGTCACGCGGGCCACCGAGCTCGGCGATCCGCACGCCCTCAGCCAGGCCTTGGGGATGCGCGTCATGCTGCACTTCATGCGCGGCGACGGGCTCGATGAAGACAGCATTCAACGAGCGGTCGACCTGGAGGACGCCGTCGCAGACGTCTCGTCGGCCTTCAGTCCGCGCGTGCAGTACGCCTTGGTGCTGGCCTGGACCGGCGAGCTCGACCGAGCCAACGAGGAGATGCTGGCCATCCGGCGCCGCTGCATCGAGCACGGCGAGGAAGGAGAACTCTCGTTCATCGATTTCCACTCGGTGTTGATCCAACTCTGGCGCGGTCGCATGGCCGAAGCCACGCTGATCGCCGAGGACACGGTGGAGCGGGCGCTGCAACTCAACGGCGAACTGCCGCTTTCCGTGGCACTGACGGCTCGGGCCGCGGTCGCCGCATATGCGGGAGACGAGCAGACGGTTCGTCGCGACGTGGCCGCGGCGATTGCGGCGAGCGAGCGATGCGGCTCACGCAGGCTCGGGGAGTGGCCGGTGGCGATGCTCGGCTTCCTCGACGTCTCGCTCGGCAATTACGACGCCGCGCTCGAGACGCTCACCTCCTTGATGGGAATGCTTGAGGCCGTGCCTGATTCAACGGAGGTCATCAACGCGTCCTACGTTCCCGATGCCGCCGAGGCGCTGATCCAGTTGGGACGTCTGACGGAAGCCGAACCGTTGATCTCGGCACTCGAGCGCAACGGGCAACGGCTTGACCGGCCGTGGATGAAGGCCGTCGGCGCTCGGTGCCGGGGAATGCTGCTGGCAGCACAGGGTGACGTTGCGGCCGCGACCCGCGCAGTCGAACTCGCGTTGACCGAGCACGACAGACTGCCCATGCCGTTCGAGCGAGCGCGCACCCAACTGCTGGCCGGCCAGCTTCAGCGCAGGCAGCGTCAGAAGGACCAAGCCGCAACGACTCTCCGCGACGCGCTGAAGACATTCGAAGACCTCAACACCCGGCTGTGGGCCGACCGCGCAAGGGCCGAGCTCGCACGCGCCGACGTCGGCACTCGCCGGATGTCCAGCCTCAGCCCATCCGAGCAGCGGGTGGCCGAGCTGGCGGCGTCGGGCATGACCAACCGTGACGTCGCAGCCGCGCTGTTCATCAGCCCGAAGACGGTGGAGTCCAACCTGGCTCGCATCTATCGCAAGCTGGACATCCACTCACGCGCCGAACTCGGAAGCCACATGGGTCATTCCGACCAGTAGCCCCGGTCAGGGGTTGCGCACGCAGTCGTAGGTGAGCGGAATCTCGTCGCCGAGCTCGACGACCTCGAACTGGTCGACGCCGATGTCGCTGAACGACTGCGCGTCGACGCCGAGGTCGGCCCACTTCGCCGTGTTGTTGCGGTCGTCGGCGAACGTGAGCGCGATGTCCCCGCCGTCGGCCAGCAGCATGCCGTGCGTCTTGAGCGCTTCGAGGATCACCTTCTCCGAGTCGGAGTAGCTCGATTCGTCGAAGTCGGGCTTCAACCGGAGCCGAACACCGTAGGGCGGGGCATCGGCCTCGGTGCTCTCCGGGCCGCCGGCGTGCGTCGCGGGGTGTACGTAGACGTCGGCCTTCATCCGGTCATTGGGAAGAATGAACCGCAACGCGTGATTGACTGTGCCGGAAGCGACTTCGTCGGCGGTCGGTGTCATGGCTGCGATCGGGAATCCTGCTGCGTCGGCGCTTGTGCACTGGTCGCCGCGCAGATTCTCCGGGTACGTCTTGTTGAGGTCCCAGATGAACATCGCCTGGGTCGTCATGCTGTCGCCGACCTGATTGGCCTGGTAGAGCTCGTAGAGCTTCTGCTCGTCGCGATCGGCGACCAGCAGATGGCAGTCGCCCTGTCCCTCGGTGTTGCCCGAAATGTCACAGGAAAGGTCTTGGGACCCTTCGATATTGGCATCCGCGGGCACCGGCATCTGGGTCGGCACGCTGTCGCAGTCCGGGCCGCCACCGCAGTAATCCTCGATTCCCACCACGTTCATCCGTGGCGTGCTGGCATCCGCGTTGAAGATCGAGATCGAGAAGTCGGTCTGCAGGACGTTGTCGTTGCCCCACCCGCCGAGGTCGGTGAGGGTCTGAAGAATCGCGTCGCTGCGGTCGGACTTCGCCGCCCCCGACACGTCAGCAGTCCAGGGCTGCCCGGAACCGGACAGGTTGCCGCCGGTCGCCGGGGCACCGCTCGCACTGCCTGCTTTCGAGCCGGCCGCACTCGTGCTCGGGCCCGGGCTCGACACCGTGTGTGAGCCGCACGCGATACACGTCGCAGCGGTGATACAGACGACGGCGAAGGTCAACCTCATGCGCTCGACACCCTTTCCTGGCAGATGGCTGTGCGCAGACGCTATCGCGGTCGAGTTTGCTGCAGATATAGGGTGTTTCCCTACCCTTGGCCGCTGGTCAGGGCAGCACGATGCGCAGCCGCTCCCAGCCCCGCACGGTCGACGTCGGCGCGGGCACGGCGCTTTCGTAGTCGATATCCCACTCCGGCCACCGGTTCAGCATCTCGTCGAGCGCGACCCGACCCTCCAGACGGGCGAGGTTGGCCCCGAGGCAGTAGTGCACGCCCTTGCCGAACGTGAGGTGGCTGATGTTGTCACGGTGGATGTCGAAGGTGTCCGGATCGGTGTAGCGCCGCGGGTCCCGGTTGGCGGCGCCGAAGAGCAGCAGGATCGCACTGCCCGCGGGCACGGTCGTGCCGTACATCTGGAATTCCTTGACGGCGTAGCGGGCGACGTGCGGTCCGGTCGGCTCGAAGCGCAGGGTCTCGTCGACCGTGCGGGTCAGCAGCGACCGATCCTCGAAGACCTCGCGGCGTTGGTCCGGGTTCTCGGCGAGCACCTTGGCAAGCCAGCCGATGAGCCTGCCCGTCGTCTCGTTGCCCGCGCCCGCGACGACCTGTGTGTAGTGCAGGATCTCCTTGCGGTGCAACTTGCGGGTGACACCGTTCTCGTCTTCGAACTCCATGTTCAGCAGCGCCGTCATCAGGTCGTCCGACGGGTTCTTCGCGCGCCAGTCCACGTAGTCGGCATAGATGCTGCCGTCGGCGATCTTGTCGGCCTTGGCCACCTTCATCGGGGCGCCGGGCTTGGTGCGCAGGTTGGCGTCGTTGGCGTCGCGGACCGCGATCTGGTCGGACTCCGGAATGCCGAGCAGCATGCCGATCACCCGCATCGGCATCATCGACGCGAGCTCGGCGACGATGTCGAAGCCATCCGAACCGACATGCGGGTCAAGGCAATTGACGCAGAATCGCCGGATCTGATCCTCGATCTCGGCCATCCGGCGGGGGGTGAACACCCGGCTCATCAACCCCCGTAACATGGTGTGCACGGGCGGATCCTCGAACATCATCACGCCCTTGGGCATGTCGAAGTCGGAATTGACGAGTTCGAGGATGTCGCTGCGGGAGTTGGAGAACGTCTCCCAGTTCGCGATCGCCTTCTCGACGTCGGCGTGCCGCGAGATCGCCCAGAAGCGGTAGCGCTCGTTGTGATAGAGCGGCGCTTCCTCGCGCAACCTGGCATACGTCGGCCATGGGTTGGCCGCAATGTCGAGGTCGTACGGGTCGTAGTAAACGACGGCGTCGTCGGTGATCGTCATGGTCCCTCTATTTCAGGAGGCTGCCCGCGTCCACGGGCAGCGTGACGCCGGTGACGTAGCGCGCTTCGTCGGAGGCCAGGAACAACACCGCGTTGCTGATGTCGACGGGCTCCACCCATGGGATCGGAAGGAAATGGAACGACTGGCAGATCGGCGCGAGGTCGTCGGGCCCCGGGTTCTCCAGGTCCGGACGGAACAGCCGATAGGTCGCCTCGTTCATCAGCAGCGGAGTGCAGACGTGGGTGGGATGCACGGTGTTGACCCGGATCGAATGGTGGCCCAACTCGACGGCGAAGGTGCGCATCAGGCCGACGACACCGTGCTTAGCCGCGATGTAATGACCGACCTGCGGGTAGGCCTTCGTACCGCCGACCGAACTGGTGATGACGATCGATCCGCCGCGACCGCCGGCCAGCAGGTGCGGCACCGCGGCCTTCACCGTCTTCCACACGCCGCCGAGGTTGACGTCGATGGTCTCGTCGAAGATGTCCTCGCGCATCTTGTGCAGCTTCACGCCGGTGGTGCCGATGCCCGCGTTGGCGACGACGATGTCGAGCCGCCCGAGCTGCTCGACGCCGCTGTCGACGGCGGACGCCAGCGCGGCGAAGTCGCGGACGTCGACTTCTGCCGTGACAATGCGGCGATCGAGGTTCTTGACCATGTCCGCGGTTTCGGCGAGATCCTCGGGTGTGGCTGCCGGCGCGGTCGAGTCCTCGAACCCGCGGCAGATGTCGACCGCGATTATGTCGGCGCCCTCTTCGGCAAGCCGCACCGCGTGGCTTCGGCCCTGGCCCCGCGCAGCGCCGGTGATGAACGCGACCTTGCCGTGTACTCGTCCGGCCATGGCACCTCGTGTCCCTGGACTCTTGTTGGGCGACTGCCCAACATTTATGCTGACGCCATGTCTAGCAGTCGGCGCGGCGCCTGGTCAAGGACCAGATGACAGCACCAAAATCATCGGGTCGGGACTCGGCGACCCGGCAGGCACTGCTCCAAGCGACTGCCCAAATCATGCTCGAAGAGGGCTATGCGGCCGCGACATCCCGGCGGGTGGCCGCGAAGGCGGGGGTCAAGCCCGCGCTCGTGCACTACTACTTCCCGAGCATGGACGACCTCTTTCTGGCCGTGCTGCGGGAAGGTGCCGAAACCAACCTTGCTCGCCAGCGCGAGGCGTTGGCCGACGATGCGCCGCTGCATGCGTTGTGGCAGCTCAACAACGCACACGGCGCACGGCTGCTGATGGAGTTCATGGCGCTGGCCAATCACCGCAAGGAGATCCGCAGCGAGATCGTCGGATACGCGGCGCGCTTCGGCGATCTCGAGGAGAGCGCGGTCACCCTGGCGATGCGCGCGCACGGCGTCGACATGGCCGAGTTTCCGCCCGTGGTGATGTCGATGATCGTGACCAGCCTCGCCAGGATCCTCGTCCTGGAGCGCAGCCTCGGCATCACAAGGGGCCACGCCGAGGCGGGTGAGTTCATCGAGCGTGTCCTCAGCAGGTACGAAATGCCGTCCTCCTAGGGCGGCGTGAATAACATTTCGGTCACCATCGAGATCACGATCAATTAAGGGTTGCCGCCGAATATTGAGAAATGCTCAGAATTGAGCATCGTCTCTACGTAATTACCCAGCCGATTCGGCAATAGTGAGGCGAAGATCACGCACCTGATCCGTAACGCTTGACCTGCCGCTTTCAGGCGGCACGCGCAACATGTTTGACCACTCTCCGGTGCGGCTATCGTGGATTTCGGGCGGGGAAACACGAACGATTCGCAATTAGAGGAACAACAAACATGAATTTGAGTGCTATCACTGCGCGCCGGAAAGTGACCGGCGCCGTCATCGGCTCGCTGCTCGGCGGAGTTGCCGCAGCGATCATCGCTGCGCCATCCGCTGTGGCCGCGCCTCAGGGGTGCAGCGCAGCCGATGTGGCTGGCACCGCCAGTTCGACGCTGGGTGCTGCTCGTGGCTATTTGAACGACCACCCGGCCGCCAACCAGGTCGTGACGGCCGCTTTCAACCAGCCGCGTGGACAGGCTGCGACTGACCTCAGGAACTACTTCACCGCCAACCCCGGCGAGTACTACGACCTGAAGGGCATCCTGTCCCCGATCGGCGACAAGCAGCGCCAATGCAACGCGACTGTGCTGCCCGCGGGCCTGCAGTCGGCCTACGACGAGTTCATGGCCGGCTAGAGCTCACCGCAATCACGAAGAGACCCGCCGCTGCAGCCGACGCTGTGGCGGCGGGCTCTTCTTTAGCCGGGGATGTCCGTTCGGTGTGCCCACTGCAGGTCGCCGAAGCCTTGTTCGGCGCACTGCAGGGCGATCCCGTCGGAGCCCTGCGCTGACAGGTTGAGCGCCGGGCACGGCATCGTCACGTTGTAGACGCCGACGAGCGGACCCGCCGCCGCCCATACACCGGCGGAGTTGCACACCACCGTCCCACCATTGGGTTCCAGCCCGTAGGCGAAGGCGCGGCGCGGTTGGGGCACGCACGCCGCGCCCGCGGTGACGTTCCTTGCCACGTAAGGCACACAGTCGGCCGAGTCGCACCAGTCCGCGGATGCGGTGCCCGCGACCAGAGTCGACGTCGGCAGAAGTGCGCCCGCCGCGAGCACAGCGCCCGCAAGGCCGCGGAACGCACCGATTCGAACCGTCATGCCGGATCCTCTCCTCCTGCGGTCACGCCGATGCAACGGTATCGCCACTGACGGTCAACGAGTCGCCGATCGGCGGATCGGCTGGCGACCTGGAGGCTGCTGCGGCGGCGACAGTAACGCGGTGCGGGAACTCACGGCCACCGTCGAGGGCGACGTCGTGCTGAGGTCGAGATCCTCGCCCGCGTGCCGGTTGCCGAGGCCATGCACGGTCTCGGCGGACGTGTCGTCATCGGCGTCGCCGTCGGGCAACGAGATGCCGCGGCTGTCCAGGAAGGACCTGATGCCGTCTTCTCTCTTCTTGCCGTCCACGTACGTCTGGTAGTCCGCTTGGGTGTCGAAAGGGACGAACCGGTCACCGGTGCGCTCTGCCCTCGCGCGCAGATACGCGTCGAACATTTCCTTCCAGGCTTTGCGGTGCACGCTCGCCGTGTCGGTGAGTACGCCATCGAGATCGAAGAGACAGGCGCGAACCTGTTCGGGTAAACCCAGCGTGCCGCCCATATGCCGGGTAATACCCACGAACGCCGAACCATAGACTGGGCGCCGTGGTCGATCTCCATCCCAGCGTTGCCGCGCTTGCTCCCCTTCTGGGTGTTTGGGCAGGTCAGGGGTCGGGCGAGTACCCGACCATCGAATCGTTCGGGTATTCGGAAGAAGTCACGTTCGGCCACGTCGGCAAGCCGTTCCTCAGCTATGTGCAACGAACGAGGGCCAGCGATGACGGCCGTCCCCTACACGGGGAGGTGGGCTATCTGCGGGTACCTTCGGCGAACAGGGTGGAGTTGGTGCTCGCCCACCCGACCGGCGTCACCGAGATCGAGGAGGGGACGCTGACGGTGCGGGGGACGACCATCGAGATGGACCTCGTCGCGACGACGATCGGGCGTACCGCGTCGGCGAAGGAGGTGACGGCGCTGGGCCGCTCCATCCGCGTCGACGGTGACGAGCTGACCTACACGGTGTACATGGGTGCGGTCGGCCAACCCCTCCAGCAGCATCTGACCGCCACTTTGCACAGGAGAACATGACACCCAACGGCAGGATCCGGGTGCCGGCCGACCTCGACGAGGTGACGGACATCGGTGCCGAGGACCACTCCGACATCGACCGGGCCGCCGTCGAGCGGATCTGGCAGGCGGCGCGGCACTGGTACGCCGCCGGCATGCACCCGGCGATCCAGCTGTGCCTTCGCCACAACGGCAAGGTGGTGCTGAACCGGGCGATCGGGCACGGCTGGGGCAACGCGCCCGACGACCCACCCGACGCGGAAAAGGTTCCGGTCACCACGAACACACCGTTCTGCGCGTGGTCAGCCGCTAAGGCGGTCGCCACGACGGTGGTGCACATGCTGGTCGAGCGGGGCGCCTTCTCGTTGGACGACCGGGTCTGCGAATACCTGCCGACCTACACCAGCCACGGCAAGGACCGCACGACTATCAGGCACGTCATGACCCACAGCGCCGGGATTCCGTTCGCCACCGGTCCGAGGCCCGACCTCAACCGCATGGACGACACCGAGTACGCCCGCAGGAAACTCGGTGAGTTGAAGCCCATTCACCGTCCTGGCCTCGTGCACATCTACCACGGTGCGACGTGGGGCCCGCTAGTGCGCGAAATCGTCTCGGCCGCAACCGGAAAGAGTATCCGTGAGGTTCTCGGCACCGAGATTCTCGACCCGCTCGGCTTCCGGTGGACGAACTTTGGCGTCTCCGAGCAGGACGTCCCGCAGGTGGCACCGAGCCACACCACCGGCAAGCCGCTACCCGCACCGATCGCCAAGGCGTTCAAGATGGCGGTCGGCGGCACCATGGCCGAGATCATCGCCTTCGGGAACACGCCGCTGTTCCTCACCGGCATCGTGCCGTCGTCCAACCTGGTCTCGACGGCAGACGAGATGTCCCGGTTCGCCGAGATCCTGCAGCGGGGTGGTGAGCTCGACGGCGTCCGCGTGATGCGGCCGGAGACGCTGCGCGCGGCGACGAAGGAATGCCGTCGCCTACGTCCCGACATCGCAGACGGGTTCGCGCCGCGCCGCTGGGGCACCGGATACATGCTCGGGAACAAGCGGTTCGGGCCCTACGGCCGTAATGCGCCCGCGGCATTCGGCAACACCGGCTTGACGAACATCGCGGTCTGGGCCGACCCGGAGCGCGGTCTCGCCGCCGGACTCATCAGCAGCGGCAAGCCGGGCAGTCACCGCGAAGCCAAGAGATATCCCGCCCTTCTCGATCGCATCACGGCCGAAATCCCGCGTCAGCGGATCTTCTCGCCGTAGACCTTCTCGACGGTCAGCGCCATCAACACCCTGCGGTCGGCCACCATCACAGACCGGTACTCGTCCCAGTCCGGATGCTCGCCGGCAGCGCTGCGGTAGTAGTCCACGAGCGCCTCGACCTCGGGACCGTGCGGGTCGGTGCCGGGACCGGTCAGCATCACCGGGCCCTCTGCGGTGGCCCACGCCCAACCGTCCTGGCTGGTGACCTCCAGCGCCGCCCGGGGGTCCCGCCGGAGGTTCGCCGTCTTGGCCCTGCCGTCGGTCATCGACACATAGATGACGTCTGCCCCACGGTCGTAGAAGGGGGTCACGGGCGACAGCTGGGGCAGGCCGTTCGACTTGATGGTCGCGAGCACACCGAGTCGGCTCTCGGCCAGCAGCGCATGCGGGTCGAATCCTGAAGTGGTCATGCCGGGGGCAACCCGCTACCGTCTCCCTGGTATTCCGGCACCCCCGGTAAACTCGCTGTGCTGTCGCCGGAGGGGTGGACGGCTTATCGGAGGTGAGCATGGAAGGTGCAGCGTCAAGTAGCTGCGCGATCGAGGAACGCCGCATCGATTCCGTAAGCGTGGTGTCGGTGGCCGGGGTAGTCGACATGCTCACGGCTCCCGAACTCGAGAAGGCGATAGCCGAGGCCGCCAAGACCTCGCCTGCCGCTGTCGTCGTCGACATGACCGCCGTGGAGTTCCTCGCGTCGGCGGGGATGGGCGTGCTGATCGCCGCCCAGGACGACCTCGCACCGGACACTCGATTCGCCGTGGTGGCGGACGGGCCGGCCACCAGCAGGCCGCTCAAGCTCGTCGGCGTCACCGACGTCGTCGATCTCTACGCGACGCTTGACGAAGCACTGTCTGCGCTCACGCATTAAACAGGCCGGAATCGGGTAGCCAGCAGCCTGACATGACACACTCCGGAGAGCGCGGCTCGAGAACCCGGTTCGCGCACAGGAACGTCCTCGCCGACGCTGCACGCGCCGCGCAGATGCGGCAGGAGTTCTCCGTCTGGCTCAAGCGTTATTTCGCACTCGACTCGACGAAGGTCAGCGACGTCATACTGGCCGTCAACGAGGCGTTGGCGAACGCAGCCGAGTTCGCGTACTCGACGGCCGCCCAGCCGGGCGCGATGCATTTGCTCGCCGACTACGACTACGGAACCGCTGTGCTGACGGTGACGGTCGCCGACGACGGAGCCTGGCGCATCGCGGACACCGAGAAGAAGAGCAATACCCGGGGCCGGGGGATTCCGCTGATGCGCGCATTGGCCGATCGGGCCACCTTCGACTCGACAGCGACGGGAACCAGTGTGCGTCTCGAATGGAATCACGTCGCGGCGGCGAAGAGCGCCGTGACCTGACGTTTCGACTCAGGGCTTCGGCAGCTTCACGACCTGCACGAAGAACTCATCGATCTGCCGGACCGCGCTCATGAACTGGTCCAGATCGACCGGTTTGGTCACATAGGCGTTCGCATGGAGCTTGTAGCTCTTGAGAATGTCTTCTTCGGCTGACGACGTGGTCAGCACGACGACAGGGATGTGGCACAGGTCTTTGTCGGACTTAATCTGCTCCAGAAGCTGCCTGCCGTCGTACTTCGGCAGGTTCAGATCGAGCAGGATCAGGTCCGGCCGCGGAGCGCCCTCGTATGAGCCCCGCCGGTAGAGGAAGTCCAACCCCTCCTCGCCGTCGTGCGCGACGTGGAGATTGTTGTTGATCTTGTTGTGCTCGAACGCTTCACGGGTGATGAGTTCGTCGCCCGGGTCGTCCTCGACCAGGAGGACGTCAATGGCGCGTACGGCTGATGTCACTCGTGTGTTCCTTCCAGAAGGGCAGTTGGGATCTCATTGGGTTCGGTCGTGGGGGTGGCGGACAGCGTGAACTGGATACGGGTTCCCTGGGTGTGGGAAGTGTCGACCCAGATGGATCCACCGTGGTGCTCGACGATCTTCTTGCACAACGCTAGACCGATGCCCGTCCCGCTGTATACCTCACGAACGTGCAGGCGCTGGAAGATGACGAAGACCTTGTCGGCGAACTCGGGGGCGATGCCGATGCCGTTGTCGGAGACGCCGAAGAGCCATTCGCCTTCGTGAGGGCCGCTGCCCTTCTCGCACTCGATGACGATCCGCGGCGCGACCCCGTCCCGGCGGAACTTCACCGCATTGCCGATGAGGTTCTGCCACACCATCGTTAGCAGCGTCGGGTCGCCGTCGACGATGGGCAGCGGCTGGGCGGGCCGTACGATCTCGGCGTTCGCTTCCTCGATCGACGTGGACAGGTCGCCCAGCGCGATTCTGAGCGTTTCCTCGAGCTCTACCTCCGTGTGTGCCGCGTTGAGCCGGCCGACCCTGGAGAACGTGAGGAGGTCGTTGATCAAGGCCTGCATTCGTTTTGAGCCGTCGACCGCGAACCCGATGTACTCGGTACCGCGTTCGTCGAGTTGATCGCCGTAGCGCTTCTCGAGCAATTGGCAGAACGATGCGACTTTCCGCAACGGCTCCTGCAGATCATGTGAGGCGACGTAGGCGAACTGCTCGAGTTCTGCGTTGGACCGGCGCAACTCCTCTGCCTGCTCGTCCAGCGCCGAACGGGCCGAACGGGAGGCTTCGAGCTCGTCCACGATGCGCTGCCGCATGTCCTCGACGTCGGCGGCGATGGCACGGATGTCACGTGGCCCCCGCGGCGTGATGCACTCGGAGAAGTTCCCCTCGGTGATGCGACGGCACGCCGCGGCGAGGGCGGCCAGCGGGCGGGTGACGGCGCTTCGGACCAGCAGCGCCAGCACGACCGCCAGCGCGACGAAGGCCACCAGCATGGCGATCGCCAAGCCGTCACGCCAATGGCGCATTCCGTCGAGTTCGCTGATTCCGTCGGTGCGCGCCGTGCGCAGGTTCTCGTTCTGGCGATCGAAAAGGGTACGCAGACGGTCGAATTCGGCCTTGCCGCGATCCGTCAGGTCACGACTGGCCGCGGCGGGGGCGCCACGGGAGACGTCTGCGATGACGGGTTCAGCATATGACGTCCGCCAGTTCGCCGCGGCCTGCTCGATCTCAACCAGGTCGGTCATCTGCTCCGGCCTGTTGCCGACTCGTTCGCGAATGTTTTGCGCCGCTTGCCTTTCCGCGTCCTCACCGGCGTAGAACGGTTCGAGGAACTGCTTGTCCGCGGTGATGAGGTAGCCGCGCACGGCGGTTTCCTGGTCGCGAATCGCCGCCTGCAGCGCATAGGCCTGGACCCGTGCGGGCTGGATGTGGTCGATCAACTCGCGCGACAGTTCATCGGTGCGGTGCATCAACAACCCGCCTGCCACCAGACCGACAAGCACCACCAGACCCATCGCCGACAGCACCAGGTTCTGCCAGCCCTGCACGGTGAGCCGCCTGCCGGCCTTCGGCTTCGACGCGGGTTGGGTCATCGAGCGGTGCGCTCCACGCGAACCACCGCGATGTCGTCGGTGAGGCCGCCGTGCGCCCCGGCACGTCTCGCGGCTTCCTCGATGAGTGCATCGACGAACTCCGCACCGGGCAGCGCCGCATGCGCGCGCGCCAACCCGAGCAGGCCTTCCTCGCCGAGGCGTTCGTTGCCGCGCCCCGAATGCCCCTCGAAGAGTCCGTCGGTCAGAAGCACCAGTCCGGTGCCCGCGGGCCAGTCCACTTGGTGATAGTCCCAGTCGCCGGAGTTCAGACCGAGCGCCGGGCCGCCGGGCGGCTCCAGCCACTCCACCGTGCCATGCCCGTGCAGCAGCATTCCGGGATGCCCTGCCCGCACGGCGCCGAACTGGGACCCCTCGGGTGGAATCGCGAGGCTCAACACTGTTGCGAATATGCCCTTGCCCGCGCGTTCGGTGCGCAGTATTCGGTCGAGCTCGCGCATGCGATCGGGACCGCGTAGACCGGCGAAGGTGAGGGCCCGCCAGGCGATGCGCAGTGCCACGCCGAGCGCGGCTTCGTCGGGGCCGTGGCCCGCGACATCGCCGATCATCACGTGCACCGTCCGGTCCGGCGTCTGGACGAAGTCGTAGAAATCACCGCCGAGCAGCGTGTTCTCCCGGCTGGGCACATACCTCGCGATGATGTCGACGCCGGGGTTATCGAGCAGCAGCGGCGACGGCGACAAGCCGCGCTCGAGGCGTGCGTTCTCCATGGCGCGGAGCTGGCTGGCGTGCAACTCGACCGCAGTGATCTCGGCGCGCTTGCGTTCGATCGCGTAGAGCACTGCGCGCCTGAGCATCTCCGGTTCGACCCGACCTTTGACCAGGTAGTCCTGCGCGCCGGAGGCGACCGCGGAGATCCCGAAGTGCTCATCGGACAGGCCGGTGAGGACGACGATCGGAATGTTGGGATCGGCGCGCTTGATGCGCTCGAGGGCGACGATTCCGTTGGCGTCGGGCAGGTTCAGATCCAACAGCACGCAATCCGGGTGAGCGAGCGACAGCTCGCGTTCGGCCTCGGCCGCCGACTGTGCCCACGCGCAGGAGATGTCGGCAGCCGCGTCCGCGATCAGCTCTTCCACCAGCACTGCGTCGGCGCGGTCGTCCTCTACGAGCAGCACGGACAGCCGACGCCCGCCCGCTGTGCGGACCGATGCCGGGTCCGGTGCAGGCTTGGTCAGAGGCTCAAGCGGCGCGCGCATGGGTGATCACGTCCTTTACGTAACGTCACCCGGTCGCGCGACCCTCTTCTTCAGTGACAACGTTTCAGACAATACTCAGGGCCCCCTCGATCTGCCGCACAGCGTCCCCCGGCCAAGGCTCGTCGTGGGACGTTTCCTATCGTGACTGCATGAGCACCACCCACTCGGATCGCGTCGCCGATCTCGCCAGAAAGGTCGTGGCCGACCACGACCCGAAGTCCGTCCCAATCCCCGAATTCCTCGGCGCCTGTTACGACACCGGGCTGTCGTGGGTGCACTTCCCGGAAGGCCTCGGCGGTCTCGGCGTTTCTCGGGGCCTGCAGGCGGTGGCCGACGGCGTCCTGCAGGGAGCGGGCGGTCCTGTGCCGCTGGCGCTGAACCCGATGGGATACGGGATGGCGGCGCCGACGGTGCGTGAGCACGCACAGACCGACGAGGTGAAGCGGGAGCTGCTCCGCCCGCTGGCCACCACCGAGGACATCTGGTGCCAGCTGTTCTCCGAACCCGGCGCGGGCTCCGATCTGGCCGGGCTGGCGACCTCCGCGGTGGCCGACGGCGAGGACTGGGTGGTCAACGGCCAGAAGGTCTGGACCAGCCTGGCGCACCGCGCACGCTGGGGCCTGCTTCTCGCCCGCACCAACCCCGACCTGCCGAAGCACAAGGGCCTGACCTATTTCGTCATCGACATGCACGGGCCGGGTGTGGAGACCCGGCCGCTGCGCCAGATGACCGGGCAGGCCGAGTTCAACGAGGTGTACATGACCGACGCCCGCATCCCCGATGCGCACCGCCTCGGCGCGGTGGGCGACGGGTGGCGGGTGGCGATGACCACGCTGATGAACGAGCGCAGCGCGCTCGGTGCCAGCGGAAGCAGGCGCGGCGCGGGCACGATCGCGGACGCCGTCTCGCTGTGGGCATCGCGTCCGGATCTGCAGACGCCCGTGCTGAGGGACCGGCTGACCCAGCTGTGGCTGCGCTCCGAGGCCCAGCGCCTCACCTCCGAGCGCTCCCGCGCCGCGGCAACCGTCGGCGGACCGGGCCCCGAGGGCTCCATCGGCAAGCTGGTCGGTGCGGAGTTGAACCAGCACATCTACCAGTGGTGCATGGATTTGCTTGGGGCGGAAGGGATTCTGTACCACGGCTACAGCAAGGGCGGCGAGGACGGCGACGGCGCCGACTGGCGCGGCCCGGTCCAGCAGCGGTTCCTGCGCAGCAGGGCCAACACCATCGAGGGCGGCACCTCCGAGGTGATGCGCAACATTCTCGGCGAGCGGGTCCTCGGCCTGCCCGGTGATCTGCGTGCCGATGCGGGCATGCCCTGGAAGGAGATCCCCCGTGGCTGAGTTCGCCTTCACCGACGAGCAGAACCAGCTGCGCGCCGCCGTGCGCAAGTTCTGCTCGGAGCACTACGACGAGCAGACGGTGCGGACGCTGATGGAGTCCGACCCGCCGTTCGACACCAAGACGTGGACGCGGCTGGGCGCCGAACTCGGCGTGCTCGGTCTCTCGGTGCCGGAGGCCGACGGCGGTGTCGGCGGCACGCTCGTCGACCAGGCCGTCGCGGTCGAAGAGCTCGGCGCGTCGCTGGCGTGCGGGCCGGTGTTCGGCACCGTGTTCCTGGCGATCCCAGCGCTGGTCGCGGCCCCGGCGGGGGAAGCGCGCGACGCGCTGTTGGCCGACCTGGTTGAGGGCAGGAGAACCGCGGCATTCGTCGTCGCCGACCGCGCAGGAGCCTTCGACCCGGCAGCGGTCACGGTCACCGCGGACGGCGATGCGCTCACCGGCACCGTCGACCGGGTCGTCGACGCGGGCGCCGCAGACGATCTGCTGGTGGCCGCGCGCGGCGCGGACGGGGTGGCCCTCTACGCCGTCGACGCGGCGACCTCGGGAGTGAAGCGGAGCCCGCTGAGCACCCTCGACCTGACCCGGCCGCAGGCAGGAGTCGCGCTGGCCGGTGCATCGGGTCGGCTGGTGGCCGGTCCGGGCGAGACCGACCGTGTCATCGAGCATGCGCTGCACGTCGGTTCGGCGCTGCTGGCCGTCGAGCAGGTCGGCGCGGCCCAACATCTGCTGGATCTATCTGTCGACTACGCGAAGTCGAGGCTGCAGTTCGGCAGGCAGATCGGATCGTTCCAGGCCATCAAGCACAAGCTGGCGGACCTGCTCGTCGACCTCGAACACGCACGGTCGTCGGCCTACCACGCGGTGTGGGCGTTGACCGACGGCTCAGATGACCCGGCCTTGGCCGCGAGCATCACGCAGGCGACGGCCTCGGCGGCGCTCAGTCGGATCGCGGCGGACACGATCCAGGTGCACGGCGGAATCGGGTTCACCTGGGAGCACCAGGTGCACTTGTACTTCAAGCGTGCGACCACCGACGCCGCGCTGTTGGGCTCCGCCGAACAGCACCGGTCGCGCGTCGCGGAACTGGTGCTGGACGTCCTCGACAGCTCAGCAGCCGACCGGGCACCACGGGTGGCCGACGGCACGCCTGCGTAAGGCGGTACGCGCCCGAGATGCAGGTGCCGTACCGCTAAGGGCGTGTACCCCCTACAGGAGGACCGGGAATCCACGTCAGGAGATCCTGCACACCGTCGTTGTAGACGACGCTGTTCGGCACGTCGCCCACGACGTCGAAGTAGAGCTTGCCGGGTATCGAGCCGCCGATGACGCGGTAGTTCGCGCCGCTCTCAGCGCGGGCATTGAACATCGACATCACGGGGATGCCCCCCTCGGCAGTCACGCCTGCTTCATACAGCTGGCCGACGTGGGGCACGGCGTCGGAACTTGGATTCAGCCCGTCAACCGTGTACGTGATCTGCGGCGCATTGTAGGGACCGAGCAGGGTCTCCCCCTGACCGAACGGCTTGATGTTGCTGGCCGCCGACGCCGGAACCACAGTGCCGGCAGCAACGCTGATCATGATGGCGGCGGCGCCCACCGGTGCCGCTAGCGTCTTGATTTTCATCGTTATCCCTCCGGTGTCGACGATGGAAAACGTATGAAACATACCCCGCAGCATGGGAATCGAAACGAAAACGGACAAAGGGCTCGGGCGGCCGTTCGGGTTCGGCAAGATGAATTCACAAGCACATCACCGAAGCGCCGCGCCCGTGACGAGGCCGACGACCACGCGGGTCCCTGCCTAGACGGGAAGCGTTGTGCCGGTTTCCTTTTCGGCGAACTCGAAAAGGCGCGCCGCCACGTCGTAGTCGCCCGCGAGGGCGGTCCTGCCGAGCATGACCAACGGACCCGACAGTCCAAACGGTCCGTCGTAGCCGATATAGCTGCCCGGCGGGATCGGCTCGCTGATGCAGTACAAGGTCGCCGCGGCACCCGCGTCGATGTCGTTGGCGACGACGTTGGCGACCCTGCGCACCACTTTGTCGGCGGCGGCCAGAACCGGTTTGTCGGAGATGCTGGAAATGTTCGAGGCCACCCAGCCAGGATGGGTGAGTTGGCTGACGACAGGCGAATTCGCCGCCCGCAGCCTGCGGTCCAGCTCGAGACCCCACAGCATCACCGCGAGCTTGGACCGCCTGTACGCGCCGATCGACGTCCACTTGCTGGATCGTAGGTGCATATCGTCAAGCCGAAGTTCGGCACCGCGATGCGCGTGCGAGCCGACGTTGATGATCTGCGTGCGCACCCGCGGGAAGATGAGATTCGTCAGCGCGAACGGCCCCAACATGTTTTGGCCGATCTGCTTCTCGAACCCGTCGACGGTCTCTTCGCGTTCCTGAGTCAGGCCGCCCGCATTGTTGATCAGGATGTCGACGTCGCCGTCCAGCGCATCGGCGAACGCGCGTACCGATGACAGGTCGGAGAGGTCGATCTTGGCGATCGACGTCGAACCGCCGATCTCCTTGGCGCGCTGGGCACCCAGCTCGGTGTTGCGCACCGCCATGATCACGTGCGCGCCCGCCCGGGTCAGCGCGCGCGCCGTACCGAGGCCGACGCCGTTGGTCGCGCCGGTCACGATGATGCGTTTGCCTGTCAGATCGCCCAGCCGGGCCGGAGTCCACTTCTGTGTCACGGGGCAAGGCTAGTGGGTTGGTTGTCGCGCACGCCGCGGTAGATGCCCCACCGCACGATCACCGGCATCAGCACCCGGTCGAACGACCAGGCCGGGAATCGGAACGCCTGACCCTTGGGGGTGAACACCTCGAGACCGTTCGGCTGCACACCGAGCACCGAACCCCAGCGGCGTTTCGGCGCGCGGAAGGAGCGCAGCGCCTTGCCCGCGAACTCCGCGCGAACGTTGTGAGCCAGAATCCCGTCCCCGCGGTTGCGGGCCGAGCTGCGAAGCGGATCGGTTGCCGCGACGTCGCCCACCGCGAACACGTTCGGGTGGCCCGGCACCTGCAGCTGCGGTGTCACCCGGACGAAGCCCTGCTCGTCCAGCAGTTCCTCCGGCAGCCAGTCGGTGTTGGGTCGCACCCGCCCGATCGCCCACAACAGCGCGTCGGCGGTGGCGGGCGGTTGTCCGGTGCTCCACTCGACGGACCCGCCGGTGATCTCGTCGCACATGAAGCCGTCCGGGATCACCGCCCGGTGGCCGGGATGCAGGCCCACCCCGGCATCAGTGAGCCGCCGCTGCACCTTCTCCCAGATCCGCGGATGGTGCGAAGGCAGCGCGCGTTCGCCGGGGAAGTACAGGTCGACGCGCTTGTCCGGCCAGGTGGTGGCGACCTGGGCGGCGCTGCTGATCGCCGCGGCACCGCCGCCGATGACGATCACCGAGCCTGCGTCGGTCAGGCGCGTGTGCGCGTGCCGTAAATCGTCGCCGATCTGCTTGTGCGACTGCAGGTTCGGCGTGCGCCAGAACCCGTTGCTGACACCGGTGGAGATGACAAGCGCGTCGTAGCGCTCCTGGGACGACGATCCGTCGTCCCGTTGCACGGCGACGGTGCGGGCGTCGAGGTCGACGCCGCTCAGCGTGCCGTGCACGGTGCGAACCCGATCCAGGGCGCGAAACCGGTCGAACGGAATCCAGTTGGCCCTCGCCCATTCCTCGGGCCGGGAGAGCCGCCACCCGAGTTCCTGCCCGCTGACCAGGGCCGGCTTCGTCGAGATGCCGACGACGTCGAAATGCCTGGCCAACCTGATGGCGCTGAGGACACCGCTGTCGCCGAGGCCTGCGATGACGACGCGCTGGCGGTTGATCACACCGTTGAGGCTGCCATAGCCCGGCGTTACCCAAGGAGCGACCATGACTCACCCCTCGCGACGACTGACGCGCGCGGCGTTGTCGGCGGCCGCGCTCGCGAGCTTGCCGATGGCCGGTGTCATTGTCTTCTCGCCCGCGATCAGTTCGGCGTGCCTGCCCGGCGAGACAGCCGGCGCCAGCGCTTGCGCGCCGTTCTGTCTGCCCGACAAGGCGCTCGACGTGCAGACCGGTCTGTGTGTGCCGGTGCCGGACCCGGCACCCAACGGCGTCAACGCGCCCATCAACGACTACTAGGACTGCTCGGCCGCCTCGCCGAGTTCTGCGCCAGGGTCGCGATCCCGCAAAATCACAGCCCTGCAGCAGAAGCCGCCGCGGTGCGACGCCATGGCCGTCGGCGAATAGACCCGTTACGTTCCGATCCGCTGTGCCGCGCGCAGCCCGCTGACGTACGCACCGTCCGCGTATCCGGGGCGCGCACTCTGCGCGTGCTCGCCCGCGAGCAGGAGCCTGCCGTGCACCGGCTCGGCGAGCAGGTCGAGCATCGCCGGATCCGAGCCCGGCGGGCAATGGGTGTATGCGCCGCTGGTGAACGGGTCGTTGGCCCACGAAGTCACCACGGTCGCAACGGGTTCCGGAACCGGATGACCGAATATCTCTGTCAGCATGTCTGTCAACCAGCCGACCGCCCGCGCAGGTGAACGATCGAGGGCGATCGGCGTCAGGGTGTGAAACAGGTGCGCGCACAACACCGGACCCGCATCGAAAGCGTCGAGGTCGAACACCCAGATCGCAGGCTCGTCCTCGTCGGGCGGGAACACGATCAGATGCGACAGCCCGTCGGCGCGCCAGAACGGCGACTCGAACCGAAGCGCGATCTTTTCGTATCGACCGAACCCGAGCCTGTCGACCGCCTCGATCATCGGCGCGGGGAGCGGCGGGTCGAATCGCGGACGTCCGCGCTTGAGCACGCCGAGTGGCACGGTGACGACGACGTGCGAGCCCGTCTCGACCGAGCCGTCGGCACACGTGGCGCGGATACCGTCATCGTCGACCTCGACCGACACCACCTCGGTGTTCAACCGGACGTCGACACCTGCCGCCAGCGCATGGACCACCGATCGATAGCCATCCCGCGGCAGATCACCGAACAGGTCACCCTCGAACTGCTCGTCGATGGCAAGCCAGCGCAGTGCCTGGTTGCCAGCGAGGTCCGCGGCGTCGGCCTCGACCTCCGCGCGCAGCGCCTGGCGCACCCGCCGGGCAACGCTGCCGCTCAGACCGCGTTCGGCGAGGTGCGCCTCTATCGCGTCATCGGCGGTCGCGTCCGGTCCGAGGCGGTCACTCAGCGAGTGCACCGAATCCCAGAACGCCTCGGATTCGACCCGCGCATAGATGTCGACCTCGGCCCGCTCGAGGAGTCGGCGCTCGGCTCGGTCGTATGCCGAAAGGGACGGGATCGGATCGCCCGGGTCGCGCGCGACGCCCAGTTGGTCGCAGGCCGCCGACAACGGGTTGCCGACGGGGTGGTGGATCCACGAGCCGCCCAGGTCGACCGGTGTGCCCGCAAGATCGACGGTGTGCAGCCGCCCTCCGATGCGGTCACGGGCTTCCAGCACCACGCAGGTGAGCCCCGCACCGCACAGCCACGACGCTGCGGCCAGGCCCGCGATACCGGCACCGACGACGACGACACGATCAACGGGCGCGGCGACTTCACTCACCGCTTCATCGTGCGTCACGCCGCGGGCGTCGGCACCCAGTTCCCGTGGAATCCGGCAGGCACTCGGTGCGGCAGCTTGATGCTCGCGACGTCACCCAGCGTTTCCGCGTCGAGGATCGCCAGCTCACTGCGATCCGCCGCGCGGTTGTAGACGTAGCCCATCAGCACACCGTCGTCCTCCGCGGCATCCGGCGACGACGGATGAAAGACGAACTCGCCGACGGCGTTTCCGCGCGCCGAAGGAGCGCGACACGGCACTACCGCCGACGAAATCATGCTTGAGGAGCACGCCGTTTCCGTCGAAGCCCTCGCCGACCATCGGCGCATAGCCGTACCGGTGCCGCCTGCCGACCAGGCGCTCGTCGACGCGCGGGAACTCCTGGCTGCGGTCGTCGACGCGGGACTCGCGCACCTTGCCGTCGGCGAGGTCGACGGTCCAGCGGTCCAGCGTCGGCGGGCCTTCATTCGGACCGAGATGCTCGGTGTCAAACATCTTCGGGTGGCGTACGACGTCCAAGACGACCGTGTCGCCGTCGTCGTAGGCGTTCATCGGGTGGAAGACGTAACACGGCTCGACGTCGAACCAACGCACATCGGAGTTGCCGCCGTCGCGCGGCATCACCCCCACTCTGGCTGGATACTTCGGATTCCACGAGTACGGGAACCGTCGGTCCGCGCTCGAACCTCGAGGCTGCCTGGCAGAGACCGGATCGGGGATACGGACGCGACCGATCAAGGCGGACAACATGAGTCGCGCAGGAAGCCGGAGACTGCGCGGCACCGTCATCGAGGCGGCCATGTCCGCGTCGAACGTGACGGGCAGGTCGTAGAAGACGACGTGTTTCTCGGTCAGCGACATGTCGTGCATCATCGGGCTGCCCGCCACCTCGACGTCGACGGTGCGGCGCGCACGCCCGTCGGCCCCGATCACCGAGTACTGCACGGTGTTGCCGCGGTACATGCTGTACGACACCGCATGCAGGTCACCGGTTTCCGGATCGCGCTTGGGGTGTGCGGTGTATCCACCGGTCAACGTGCCGTCGAAGTCGCAGGCGCCGACGGTGTCGAGTTCGTCGGTCAACTCCATGTTGGTGACGCCGGATTCGATCAGCGCGAGGGTCTTGCCCGCGTGCCCGATCACGTTGGTGTTGGCTCCGATTCCGGAGATGCGGAATTCGCCCGGCGGCGGGGTCTCGCCGAGCGCCCTCGCGGTCTGCGGGCCACGCACCCAGCGGTTGCGGTACCACTCCGCCTTGCCGTCTCGGATGCAGATGCCGTGCACCATGCCGTCGCCGACGAACCAGTGATGGAGCTCGGGGTCTATCTCGCCGATCGGGTTGGGCCCGTTGCGCAGATACCGCCCATCCAGATAATCCGGGATCGTCCCCGTCACCTCTAAGTCGGTCAGCGTGTACTCACGGTCCACCGGTGCGAATTCGCCCTCGAGATAGCGGTTCGTCATCGCGACACCCCCAATAACAGTGTTATTAATGGGCCCTGTATAACACCGTTATGGCACCATGGCAACAGTGAGCGATGTTCGAGAGCAGCTTGTCGAGGCGGGCATGCGGGTGCTCGAGCGCGACGGCCTGCCCGCGCTCAGCGCGCGCAAGCTCGCCGCGGAGACCGGCACCTCGACGATGGCGGTCTACACACACTTCGGCGGCATGACCGGCGTGCTCGAGGCCATCGCTCGCGAGACGTTCGTTGGGTTCAGCCGGGCGCTGACCGAGATCGAGCAGAGCGACGACCCTGTTGCCGACTTCTTCGTTATGGGTCTTCGCTACCGCGAATTCGCGCTGGCTAATCCACAGCGCTACCAAATGATGTTCGGCACGTCGGCGGAGTCACTGAACCGCTTTCACGCCGATCTGACCGTCACAGGCAGAGCCACCGAAGACGCCGATTTCGCGGTGTCGTTCGAAGCGCTGCTTGACGTGGTCCGCCGGATGATCGCGGCGGGCCGCATCCGCGACGACGGGGCCTCGAGCATCGCCGGACGGTTGTGGAGCATCACCCATGGCGTGGTCATGCTCGAGCTCGCCGGCTACTTCGGCCGGGAAGACCACGGGATGACCCAGATCCTGGCACCTGTCATCGTCGACGTCCTGGCGGGAATGGGCGACGATCGAGAGATGGCACTTCAATCGATGGCCGCGGCGGCGACCAGCTTCGGCGAATCGGCGTAGACCTACTTCTCGGCTGCCCCGTCGAGCCCGGTCCGAAGCAGATCCCACGCAAGGCGGCGGGCTTCTGCGGCCTTCTCGTGCATGAGGCGCTGGACGGACGGGACCGGATTCGGCTCCGTCGCACGCCCGTCGACGATGTCGTCGCACACGTCCTGCGCAACACGAATCCCCATCAGGACGGCCTCGTTGATCCCCTCGAGCGCCTGATTGAGGCGGGTGTCGTCGACGATCTGGTTGGCGTTGGCGAGCTCGACCGAGAAGTCGTTCACGACCTGGCCGATCTGCTCGAAGATCGGCAGCATCGCCTGCTCCCGCTCGTCGCGGTCCTTGCTTCCCAGGATGCTCGCGCCCCGGTTCCACAACGTCGCCAACATCTGGGTGTGCAGGCTCACAGCGCGCGAAACCTCGATCACCGCCTGCTTCTGAAGCTGGTTCACGAGGTGTCTGCGTTCGAGGTCGGCCTGCTGCCGGTGGGCGTCCATTTCGGCTCGGTGTGATCTCTGCTGGCTCTCCAACTCGGCCTTGTGCAGCTTCTGGGTCAGCTCCCGCTCGCGCGCCGACCGCTCCTCGGCGGCAGCCCGCTGTCCGGCCATTCGCTGCTCGGCGGCGGCCAACTCGATGCGCAGCCGCTCGCCCGCCTGGGCCGCTCGCAGATTCGCCTGACGCTGGATGCTGACGGTCTGCCACATGACCACCAGCAGAGCGCAGAAGACGGCGGCGCCGAAGAACCAGTCCGCCTTGGAGCCCATCTCACCGGGTCCGAGCAGGATGAACCAGGCGATGGCCAGCCCTCCCGCGGCACCGCAGGACAGCCATCCGATTCCACGCCAACCGTCGATCGCAGCGAACCAGCTGTCGTCCCTGCGGGCGAGCCCGGTCCCGGGTATCGGCTCCGTCGCGTCCCGCAGTTCGCCGCGTTCCGATTGGTCCTCGGCCGTGGCGGCTTCGACAAGTCCGGCCATCTCGATCTCCCGTTCCGCCCGAGCCTTCCCGCGTTGCGGATACAGACTAGGGAACCCCGCGCACCATTTTCACACCGTCCATCCGGCTCGGCTCCCCCGAGGTTTGGGCGTGCGCTTACTGCGCAGGTCACGCCCGAGCGCGGGACTCGCAGTGACGCAGCAGGGCGCCTGCCGCTAGTGTCAACCCGTGCTCAAGTCGAGCGGGGCGACGACGAAGCACGCCTCGTCGGCTGCCCACAGCTATTGGAATTGACCTTCAAGAGATCGAGGGCCCATGGGACAAGCCGCGCCACAAGATGATTCATCGATCATCGTCAGTCTCTCCGAGGCGGCGATGCACATGTACAGCGCCGCGATCGACGCTTTGCCGTTCGCCGAAGACAAGAAGTTCCACAAGCGGGCCGACGTCGTGCTCGAGGGCATGCGGAAACTGCGCACGGCACTGTCCGATGCAGCAAGCAGCAACAGGCCCTCTCCCGCGGTGGTCGTTGAGCTCAGCAATGTCCGGCGGCGCTACGACTCGCTGATGGAGCATGCCGCCGCCGCGCCGGGTTCCAGCCTGGGCCAGCAGCTGTACGTCACCCGTGTGCACGCCAAGTTGTCCGCCGAGGAGGTCGCCAACGGTGCAGGGCTGCCCACCCATCTCCCCGACGAACTCGAGGCGGGCGGCACGCCCAACGATGACGAGGCAGCGAAGATCAGGGACACCATCGACGCCCTCGGCGGCGTGCCCGGCACCGAGCACCTGCAGTACCACGACCCGGAGCCCGAACATCACGAAGCCGAACACCACGATCACGACGAGTCACACGTCAACGGACACGAGGAACACTTCGCGGAAGAGAACGCCGGCTAGGGTCTGCGTCGAAATTCTCGCCGAAAAAGTGTCCGGCTAGCGGGTACCGGCGGCTCCTACCTATGAGAGCGACCATCAACGGTCGCCGAAGGAGAGGAGCAGCCGATGTTCAACACCCTTGCCTATCCCCCCGCTGAGCTGATCGAATAACCGCACTACCCATGTCACGGGAAGCGCCGGGCATGCTGAGCTGATGGACCGCATCGCGATCATCGACACCGAATCGCAGCGATTTTCCGACGTGCTCGCCTCTGCAGACCCGGACGCGCGCTGCCCGACCTGCCCGGACTGGACTGCCGCCGATCTGTTGTGGCACCTGACCGAGGTTCATTACTTCTGGGCCGGGGTCCTTGGACAGCGGGTGATGACGGAAGCCGAACTGCCCGCCGTCGAAGGGTCGAAGCCGAGGCGCCCCTCGGCGGCGGCCGACTTGCCCGCGCTGCGTGACCAGGCAACGGCGGCGCTGCTGCGCGAGCTCGCCGAGCGTGACGACGCCGAACCGTGCTGGTCGTGGTGGCCACCAGACCAGACCGTCGGCTTCACCCGGCGGATGCAGACCTACGAGGCGACGATGCACCGCGTCGACGCCGAGCTCACGGCGGGCGGGCCGATCAGTCCCGTCGCCGACGACGTCGCAGCCGGCGCCGTCGACCATGCCGTCGATGTGATGTGGGGGTGGATGCCGGACGGCGCCACCTACCGCGTCGACAGTGTCGTCGAACTCGTCGCTACCGATGCGGACGCACGATGGCTCGTCGAGGTCGGGTCGTGGACCGTGCCCCCCGGGGAGGCCGCGCCGAGGGCTGTGCGCGCGAACGCGGGCAAGCCGACCGCTATCGTCACCGCGCCGGTGCAGGACCTTGCGCTGTGGGCGTGGACCCGCGGCGGCACCGTCGACATCTCGGCGGAACCGACAGCACGGCAAGCGCTCGACGCCTTGATCACTCAGGGCATGCAGTAGCGGGTCAGCTGCCGAGTTCGCCCGCGATTCCACGCTCGATCGCGGCGCGGGTGCGCTCCGGCAGCACGATCAGGCCATCCAGTTCCCGGCGTGCGACGTCGAAGGCTCGCTCGCGTTCCTGCGGCGTCGCCGCGGTGTCCGTGGCGATCCGCATGGCGCTGTGCGCACGGGAGAGCCGCTGCTGCTCTTGCTTCGAGAAGTCGTTGCGTCGCCTGCGGATCGCTTCGGCCTCCGCGACATCGAACGCCGTCACGTACTCCTCGACGGCGTCGCGGTAATCGCGTGCAGCGTCGCCGTCGTCGACCAGGTCGCCCGCCTCAGCGGGACGCAGCAGGTCCGCCCGCAGCTTGGCGCGGTGAAACCGCTGTGTGAGCGGATCGCGCATGTCGGTCATCAACGGATAGTCGAGCAGCTTGCTGATGTCGATCTCGTAGTCCAACCAGCGGGTGTCCGTGCGGTCGTGCTCCCTCACCGTTCGCACGATCGCCTGCCACTGGGCCGACCTGTTGGTCCGCTTCGGCTGCTCGATCTCGCCGGTCGGGGCGTCGTCGGAGCGTTCGCGGATCTTCGACACCGCCTTGTAGCCGCCGTAGAGCACGCCGATCAGCGGGAGGATCACGATCAGCAGTTCGACCAGTCGCACGATGAGCAGACCCACACCGCAAGGATGCCACCGCCGTTCACATGAGCGGCTACGGCGGAGTCTCCGGCTGCGAGTCCGCAGACTCTCGAGTGGACAGAAGTAGCGCGATGACGACGAGGCCGATACCCGTGAGTTCCGGGAGCGTCGGTATCTGGCCAAGGACGACCACACCGATCAGCGTCGCCGTCACCGGCAGAAGCGCCAGCAGGAGTGCGAACTTCGCGCTTCCGAGCTGGACGAAGACCAGTTGATCCAGCGCGTAGGGGATCGCGGTCGACAGTAGACCGATGGAGAGTCCGAGCAGCCACGTCCGTGGATCCGCGAACACCGCGGCGTCGATATCGGCCTGCGGGATGAGGATGGCGGGCGCGAGGACCACGGCAGCCAACGACATCCCGACGGCAAGCGAGTCGAGTCCGTCGCCGGTGTCGGCCACCCGCTTACCGAGCAGGATGTAGCCGGCCCACATCGCCGCCGAGACCAACGCGAACAGCACGCCGGTCAGGTTGGCGTCGAACTCCACCCCGGCCAGCAGTAACACACCGACGCAGGCGAGGCCGACGGCCGCGAAGTCGCGTCGTCTGCGTGAACCGAGCGCCGCCACCGCAGTCGGACCGAGAAACTCGATGGCGACGGCGGTGCCGAGCGGGATGCGCGAAATCGCCTCGTAGATGGCGATGTTCATGGCGATGGTCACGAGTCCGAACATCAACGCGACACCGGCTTGCCGAGGGGTCCATTGCCTGCGCCACGGTCGCCGCCATGCCACCAATGCGACTGATGCGGCAGCGGCCCGCAGCCAGGCGACCGTCGTGGGCTCCGTCGTCTCGAACAGGAAGACGCCGATAGCGGCGCCGACGTATTGAGAGATGGCCCCGACCACGAAGACGAGCGGGATCGACCATCCCGGCAGCAGCGATTGAGAACGGATGAGTCGAAACCCTACTTCGTCGGCCTAGGGTGGATTTATGGGCGCCCAAGAGCAGCGCGCGGGGGTGAAACTCACCAATCTCGATCAACCGCTGAGCCCGGACGCGGGCGCAACAAAGCGCGACCTGGTGGACTACCTCGACGCAATCGCCGACCGGATGCTGCCCGGGTTGGCCGGGCGGCCGCTCACGGTGCTTCGAGTCCTCCGCGGGCAGGCACCGTTCATGCAGAAGAACGTTCCGAAGTACACCCCGGACTGGGTGCAGACCGTCCCGATATGGGCCGAGGCGTCCAAGCGGGAGGTGCACTACGCGTTGTGCGACGACCGCCGCACCCTGCTGTGGTTCGCCAACCAACGTGCGGTCGAGTACCACCCGACCCTGGGTCTGGCCGACAACATCTACCGGCCCACACATATGGTGCTCGATCTCGATCCGCCCGGTGAAAGCGACTTCACCGCGGTGGTGGCCGTGGCACAGCTGGTGCGGCGGGCGCTGGCGGATGCCGGCTTGTCCGGTGCGGTAAAGACGAGTGGAGCCAAGGGGATTCACGTCTTCGTGCCCATCGACGACTCCGCACCGGTCAACGATGTTGCGGCGGCAACGCGTGCGATCGCGGCGAGGGCGGAGGCGCTCGATCCGGCGTTGGCCACCACCGCGTTCATCGTCGAGGACCGCGGCGGCAAGGTGTTCGTCGACTCCACCCGTGCAGGCGGCGCCACCGTCGCGGCCGCCTACAGCCCGCGACTTCGCCCTGGCACGCCGGTGTCGTTCCCACTGGACTGGTCAGATCTGGACAGCGCCGACCCGGCAGACTTCACGGTGCACACAGCAATCGATGTGCTCGACGGGCGCGACCCGTGGGCGGAGTCGATGCCCGAACCACAGCGCCTGCCAACCGATTTGATCGAGCAGGGCCACACCATCCCCGTTGCGCGGGTGGCCGCTATGCATGAAGGCAAGCGGCGCGCCCGTGCCCGTCGTCGATCCGACGGCGATTGACCGGTCCAGGCGCCGCGGGCTGCAACCAGGTCGCGAGGTTGCGGACGTAGTCCTTGAAGACCTCCATGCGGGTCGGGTCCGCTTCGATCTGCGTGCCGGGTTGCTCGGTGACGAACGACGGCGCACCACTGTCGAGATCCCAGTTGTAGTCGGCGAAGTGATGGAACGTCGACTCGGCGAGAGCCCTGCCCATCGGCCTACCGTCGGGCCCTTCCTCACCGTCGATGACGACGGCAAGATTGAAATGACGGCCGGTTGCTGTGCTTCTGCCCTTCGCCAGAACAGTGGCGCTGGGCACCTCCGCGGACACCCCGCCCTCATGTGGGTGTGCGGGGAACCACTCGATCCGCCCGCTCGCCGTGAGCTCGGTACGGAGCAATTCGTGCACCGGTCCGTCGGTGATCACCGGCTGATAGTCGCCGTTGGCACCCGAGTGGTAGTTGGGCCACGAGATCGTCGGGGTGTCCTGGTCGTCGCACCGTGTGGTCGGGTCGACCGATTTGTCATGGAACTGGTTGACCATTCCAATCGATCCGAGGCACAGCAGACACCGGCCCAGATCCTCGTGGTCGCGCGCGGTGAGCACACCTCCGCCGTTCTCCCGAAAGCGCACAATCGCTTCGGCTTCGGCGTCCGTCAGCCCGTCACCGACGTCCACAGCCATCAGCCACAGCTGGTCATAGTCCAGCTCGTCCAGTCGACTCAGCACCGGGTCGTCAACGCCACGTTTTGCGCGATTGCGGGCGACGACATCGTGGCCCGCGTGCCGCAGTTCGTCGGCGAGCAGCGAGAAGCGGGAGATGTCCCAATCGTCGGGATGCTCCTCGATCGTGGTCTGCAGCAATATCTTCGACATCGGTCGGCGCCTAACCGACGGTGCCGGGTTCGGCGGGCACACGAAGATGCTTACGCTGCTGCAACTCCTCGTCACCGACGAGTTCGAGCATCGGCTTGCCGGGGACGCAGAGCATCGTGACCGTGAACCGGCACTCCACGTCGTCCCTGTTGTTGGCGTCTGAGTAATGGATGGCGTCACCGCCCGGCTCCCAGAACGCCTCCCCGGCACGGATGACCCGGGGCGGTTCACCTTCCAGCTCGAACAGCATCTCGCCCTCCAGCATGTAGCCGAAGCAAGGCCCGCTCGGGTGCCGGTGCGGCGGTGCACCCGCACTACCTGGCGGATAGGCGACGACGACGGTCATCGCATGTGCACCCTCGGGGATATGCGGCGGCTGCACTTCGGCCACCACCGTCAACGCGTCCTCCCACGCGGGGTCATAGTTCTTCGACATCGGTGTTCCTCCTTGGTGTTCTCAGATGGCGCTGCCGCCACCGTCGGCGTGCAGGGTCGATCCAGTGATGAAGCTCGAGCGCGGACCGGCGAGAAAGAGCCAATTCCATTGCTGGTTCCCGTCTTACGCGATGAGTGGTTCGCCGGCGGTGGAGGGCGCGAGGTGCGCGAGTGCGATGCGCAACCGCTGCCTGCCCCGCGACGCCCGCGACATGACGGTGCCCAACGGGACGCCGAGTATGGCGGCGGTTTCGGCGTAGGTGTATCCCTCGATGTCCGCGAAGTACACCGCTTCGCGGAAGCCTCGGGGCAGCGAGGCGAACGCCACCTTGATGTCGTTGTCGGGCAACACATCAAGCACCTCGGCTTCCGCCGAGCGCGCGGGCACGTCGTGCTCGGTGAACTCGTCTGCCAAGACCTCCGAGGGCCGGGACTGCTTGGCGCGATGCGTGCTGACCCAGCGGTTGTAGAGGATGCGGAACAGCCACGCCCGCAGGTTGCTGCCTTCCTGGAAGCTCTGGAACCCGGCGTACGCATGCAGCAGGGTGTCCTGGAGCAGGTCCTCGGCGTCAGCGGCGTTGCGGGTCAGTCGACGCGATCCGCGTGACAGGACGGCGAAGTGTGGTTCTGCTTCTCGGGCGAACTGCGCCGCGAGGTGTCGGTCTGTGTGGAGCGTGTCTGGCACGGATGAGACGGACATGATCAGATCTCCTCAAAGTGCGTGCGTCGGAGCGGTGGCCATTGCGCTGGTGAGAGCCGGTGAGCGGCTGCCGTAATTCAGACTCGCGGGTGCGGAGGTGAAGCGAACCCTTGGAAACCCGTAGTCCGTGGTCCGTGGTCCGTAGTCACTAGGCGTCGATGAAGGTGACGGTCTCTTCGAGCGGTGCCCGCCCGGTGGGGATATAGAAGACAGACGGGTCCTCGTAGCCGATGGACATGCCGCAGAAGAGCATCAACTCATCCGGAGGCGACACGATCTCCGCGACGGTCTCCCGGACCTGCGACCAGGCCATCTGCGGGCAGCTGTGCAGCCCCTCGGCGCGCAGCAGCAGCATGACCGTCTGCAGATACATTCCGAGATCTGACCACTGGGGCATGCCGAGGTCGCGGTCGATGTAGCAGAACAGGGCCGCTGACGCCCCGAAGCAGTCCCAGTTGGCGATCGCGGCTCGCTGCCTCGCCTCCCAGTCATCCCGCACGATTCCGAGCGCGCTGTAGCGCTCCTTGCCGAATTGATTTCGGCGCTCGACGTACGGCGATTTCAGTTCGGGCGGGTACATCACGAATTCGCGTTCGTCCCACGATTCCCCGGCGGCGACGCGCTCAACAGCGAGCTTCCTGAGCCTCTTCAGCGGCTCGCCGGTCACCACGTAGATGTGCCACGGTTGGAGGTTCGACCCGGACGGCGCCCGGCCTGCTGCCTTGAGCACGCGCTCGAGTACCTCACAGGGCACGGGTTCGTCGGTGAATCCGCGCACCGCCCGCCGGCTCTCGACCGCCTCGTAAACGTCCATGTTCGCCTGCCTTCCCCTGCTGGACCTCGTTGTTCGAGCGTCGATATCCAGCCTGTCGCCCGCGTCAGGAAACCGAACCCTTGGAAACCCGTAGTCCGCTGCACGGAGAGGCTCGGCTTGGCGGCAGTTTTCGCCCTAGCTCGCCCAGGAGACGGCTCGGAGTTGCCTGCGCGATGTGATGCCGAGCTTGACGAAGACCTTACGAAGGTGCCATTCGACAGTGTGGGTGCTGATGAAAAGCTGCGCGCCAATCTCCTGATTCGTCAGTCCTTCGCCGGCAAGTCGCGCGATCTGCCCCTCCTGGGCCGTCAGTTCGGTGCCGATGCCGACCGGCTGCTTGCGCACCTTCTCGCCGGTCGCGGCAAGCTCCCGCCGCGCCCTCTCGGCGAAGCCTTGCGCGCCGATCCGGGTGAACACCTCGTATGCGGTGTTGAGCTGCTGGCGGGCATCGAGTCTGCGATTCATTCGTCGCAACCACTCGCCATAGCTCAATCGCACACGCGCGCAGTGGAGTCCGACGTTTGCCCGCTCAAGACGTTCGAGCGCCTCGACGAAGAAATCGTCGGCGATCTTCTCGTCGGCGAGCATGGCCCTGGCTGCCGCCACCACACCCAGCCCCCAGTCCGTCCCGCTGGCTCCCGCTCTTTGTTCGATCAGAGGTAGAGCGGAGGCGGCGGATCGGGTGTCGCCCACGTGCACTGCGGCCTCGATGAGTTCGAACAGGCCCCAGCTGAAGAAGCCGAGATCCTCGTATTCCAAACACTCATGCGCGGCTGCGAGCGCCTCGTCGTAGCGACCGAGGCCGTTGAACAAGATCGCGGAGAGAAGCTTGGTAAGCCCGACCAGACGGCCTTCCCCCTTGACGGCGCCCTCTGCGGCTGCCGTCGCGATCAGGTCGACGGCCTCGCTGTGAACACCCCGCCAGGCAGCAAGGTTCAGTGCGTGGTACTTCCTCGGCGCGTAGCCGATCGATTCGGTTATCGCGTCGGCTTCTTCGAGAAGTCTTGCGGCGGATGCGAACTCACCCATATAGACGTGCACCCCGGCCCGGTAGGCGAGCGCCGGCGGCAATGCAGCGAGTGCGCCGGCGTCGCGAGCGCGCTTAACGGTCTGGGTGGCGATCTGCTGCAACACCGCGTCATCCCATAGTTCGTGGGCGGCCGATTCCTGTGCGATGGGAAAAGGCCAGTTCCGGTCGTGGCTGTCGCTGCGCTCGTCGTGGGCGTTCCACAGTTCCAGCGCGGCGCGCATGTGCTCGAATCCCTCCCCTGGACCGTCGATGATCCGGCTTGTGATGCCGCTCAACAGAAAGTCGATCGGGCGCCGTAGTTCCTCCAGTCGATTGATGGCGGCGCGGCCGGCCTTCGCGACCTTCAACAATGCGCCGGACTCGCCGAGCCTGCCCGCGTACATGGCAGCGGTGAGCGCCTCGAAATGCGTCTCCCTGGCCAGGTCGTCGTCAAGGCCTTCGAGTCCCGTTGCGGCACGGTGTAACAGCGCGGCAGCTTCACTCGTCCGAAGCGCACCCGGCATTCCGCTGCGGCTCCGAATGAACTCCATCTGAGCACGCATCCGGACTATCTCGGCCTGCTGTAGCTCGGATAGCGGCGTCAATTCGGCGATCGAAAGAAGTTCGTACGCGGCCTCGGGCGCGGCGGCTTCGCGTTTGGCCCGCGCGGCGGCGATCGCCCTGGATCCGCGGAGGGCCGGTTCGGACGTGAGTATCGTTGCGCGCTCGAGGAATGCGGCCGCCGCCGCGACCCCGCCCCTACTCTGAGCCCGGCCGGCTGAGGCCTCCAGTTCCGAGGCGACCGCGTCGTCGGACCCTGTTGCGGCGTTGGCGGCGTGCCATGCCCGACGGTCAGGATCCGAGTCCGGATCGGTCACATCCGCCAAGGTTCGATGGATCTCACGGCGTTGGGTGAGTTCGGCGGCGCGGTAGGCCGCAGAGCGCATCAACGGATGGGCGAAGCGCATGCGCGAGCCGAACTCGATCAGGCCCGCGGCTTCGGCGGGCGCCAAGGCGTCGACCGGAATGCCCAACGCCGCCGCAGCGCGCAGGAACAAGTTCGCGTCGCCGACGGGTTCCGCCGCCGCAGCCAGCAGCAGGCTCTGGGTCTGCGCTGGAAGCGACTTGATGCGACGGATGAACCCTTCCTCGATCGCCGCGGTCGAGGAGCGCTTCCCCGAGATCCAGAAGCCGCCTGCTAACTCGGTCGCCGTGATGCTGCGCGGCACCTCGAGGATGGCCAGCGGCACACCTCGCGTCTCCGTGATGATGCGGTCGCGGACTCGCGGATCAATGCCGCCCAGCATCACCGACTCCAGCAGGTCGCGCGCGGCTTCATCGGACAGGCCCTTGATCAGGATTTCCGGGAGCCCGGCCAACGCCTCTGCTCCGTTGTCGCGGGCGGCGAAGACCAGGGCGACCGGTTCGGCCAGCAGTCGCCGAGCCACGAAGGCGAGGGTCTGCAGCGACACCTGATCGAGCCATTGGGCGTCGTCGACGATGCAGAGCAACGGCTGGTCGGCACTGGCGGCGGCCATCAGACTCAGCACGGCCAGCCCGACCAGGAATCGGTCGGGCGTGGGTCCGCCTGTACGGCCGAACGCAACGTTCAGCGCCTCGCGCTGGGGTTCGGGCAGTCGATCGAGGTGATCGATCAGCGGTGCACACAGTTGTTGGAGCCCGGCGAAGGCCAGCTCCATATCGGATTGCACGCCTGCCACGTCGACACAGCGGAATCCCTCGGCCTGCTCTGCGAGGTAGGAGAGCAACGCGGATTTTCCGACACCGGCCTCGCCGCGGAGCACCAGAACCTGGCAGCTTCCCGCTCGGATGGTCGATATCAGACCCCGAAGCGTCTCGTATTCGCTGTCGCGACCGCGAAGACTGATCCCCCGACCCTGGCTCGACATAGGCTCCACCGCGTGTCTTTGCAGTGGACCTTACCGGCCCGAACTAACCCCTGTGTCGGGCCGGACTGTCCGCAGGCACGGGGTCCGCTATGCCTTGGCCGCCGCTTCAAGGATCCAGTCCTCGAACCGGGTGTCGAAGAGTGTCGCGCCTGCGTCGGGGACCAGGTCGCGCTCGTCGATGTGGACGCCCCAGTAGCCGGCGGCGGGGTCGGCGACGACCTCGCGGGTGTCGCCACGGGCGGTCAGCGCGGCGCGGATGAGGTCGGGCAGGCGGAACTGCTCGGGCCCGCCGACTTCGGTGATTCCGTTGACGGGCGCGCTGACAGCCGCGATCGCGACGGCCTCGGCGACATCTGCGCTGGCCATCGGCTGGATGAGGGCCGGCGGCAGATGCACCTCGTTGCCGAGTGTCGCGGAATCCGCGATCGCCTTGACGAACTCGAAGAACTGCGTCGCGTGCACGATCGAGTAGGGAATCCGACCGGCGCTGATGAGCGCTTCCTGGGCCAGCTTGGCGTCGAAGTATCCGCTCTTGGGGGCGAGTCGATCGGTGCCGACCACCGACAGCGCGACATGGTGGCCGACGCCTGCGTCGGCTTCGGCCTCAAGCAGGTTGGTGGTCGCGGCGTGGAAGAACTCCTTCGCAGCATCATCGAGAGTCGGGGAGTTCGAGACGTCGACGACTACCTGTGCGCCCTTGACCGCCTCGGCCAGTCCCTCACCGGTCAGTATGTTGACACCGGTCGACGGTGCGGCGGCGATGGCATCGTGACCGTGTTCGGTCAAGCCGTGCACCACCTGTGACCCGATGAGGCCAGTGCCACCAATGACGACGATTCGCATGATTGATCCCTTCTGATCGTGATTGCTGACGGCCAGAACGGATGGCTCATCGTGGATTCATCCCGATCTGGAAAGGCGTCAGCAGGTAAGCGGCGGTAGGTCATCGACGCGGAGAACGCCTGCGCGCGTCGGCGGCTCCTTCATGGTCGCCCCGATGCCCACCGCGATGGTCCCGCCGTCCGCGCCGCCGACCGATGGGCCTAGGTAGGCGAGCGCGCCGGACCGGGTGTCGATGAGCGTCGCAAAGGTGTCGTCACTGTCGCCGGGGCGCCCCCTGTCGATGACCACATACGGCCCGACCACAAAAAGCGGCAACGACTGAAACTTCCCGGCCTGGGGAAGGTTGCCCGTGATCTGCACCAGGCCGGAGTTCGGTGACCAGTACGCGAGACCCGGGGGACCCTGGTCGTTTCCGGTGGACCACGCGTAGGCGTTGCCGTCGGTCGCGAGCGTCATCTGATCCCGGCCTGCGCCGACCGCCCCGGCGACCGCGGGCGGTAATGCGTCGGGGATCTTGAGCTCGGCTCTGGCGCCGGTGTTTTGATCCCACGCGACGTCCCAGGCCAGTCCTGCTGCAGTGGTCCGCACGTTGCGCATGTCGCCGGTCGCCACATCGGACATCGCACCGGTGTTCAGGTCGTAGGACTGAATCTTGCCGGCATCGCCTGCGAAAGTGTCCCGCGTGATCCAGTACACCTTGCCGCCGAAGAGGGCGACCGAGTCGATCGTCTCGCCGCCAGACGTGCGGTCCTCCATGGGGCTTTCCACGGCGGTACGGACCGGCCCACCCTGACGGTCGACCACGTCGATACGCATGATCGTGGGAATGATGCCGTTGGCGCCACGCGGGGCGTACTCCACACCGACGACGACCCAGCGATCGTCCATCGCCACGGTCCCGATCCAGTTCTGGTCGGGCTCGGGCACCGCATAGATCTCGCTGACGGACTTGTCCGCGCCGATCAGCAGCAGGTCGCGGGTGTCGCCGTTGTCGCGCGACACGGCGACCTCGCCGCGCCGACCGACCGCCATCGGCACGTTGGAGACGCCGCCGGTGACGACAGCGCTGGCGTCGATCGCCTTCTGCCAGGCCGCCGGTACCGCCGTCTCGCAGGACGGACGGGTTGTCGGCTTCGGCGCGGCGACCGTCGTCGCCGTGCTCGAGGCGCCCTGTTCGGCGCCGGACCCGCTGGTACACGCGGCCGCGACGACCGTCACGACGGCAATCGCAACGGCCCCGACTCCTGCACGTACCGGGATTTTTCCCACACCGGAAGCATCTCCGGTCAGCGCTGCGTTTGTCGAGCGCAGGCGATCAAGTCCACGCAACCTGTGTTTTAGTTGGTTGTTCTGGGGCAATTCTCCAGCGCACGTAGCCGCGACAGCCGATCTTAGAATCACGCGGCCACGGCGAAGGAAAGGATCAGCATGGCGCTCAACGATGACGACATCACCACCTCCGGCGACGGCGGCGAGGGACCTGCCGACGGCGGTTCCAACCCCGGCGGACACGACGGCGGAGCCGACGGAACCGCGGGCGGCGAAGGCCCGGCCGACGGTGGCTCCAACCCCGAAGGACACGACGGCGGAGCCGACGGAACCGCGGGCGGCGAAGGCCCGGCCGACGGTGGCTCCAACCCCGAAGGACACGACGGCGGAGCCGACGGAACGGCCTGACCGGCCACCGGTGCTGACCCGCTGCATCTCGACCGACCCCCAGACATTCGCCACCGAGCACTGGGGGCGCAGGCCGCTGCTCAGTCCGTCAGACGCACTCCCCCGCGACTTCGGCGATCTGCTCTCGCCCGTTATGGTCGACGAGTTGATCGCCGAGCGCGGGGTGCGCGCGCCGTTCATCCGGCTGGCCAAGGACGGCGACGTGCTGGCCAAGGACTGCTACCTCGGGCCTGCCGGATTCGGCGCGGAGATGCCCGACCAGGTGGATTCCGCCAAGGTGCTGGCCGAATTCGCCTCGGGGGCAACGATTGTGATGCAGGGCCTGCACCGGCTCTGGCCTCCGCTGATCGACTTCGTCCGGCAGGCGGTCGACGAACTCGGCCATCCGGTGCAGGCGAACGCCTACATCACGCCGCCGACCAATCGCGGCTTCGACCCGCACTACGACGTTCACGACGTCTTCGTTCTGCAGGTCGCAGGACAGAAGCGGTGGATCGTGCACGCGCCGGTCCACGTCCATCCCCTGCCCTCGCAGCCGTGGACGCAACACCGGGCGGCGATCGCCGAGCGTGTGACGGAAGACCCGGTCATCGACACCGTCCTATCGGAGGGCGACGCGCTGTATCTGCCGCGCGGGTGGATCCACTCGGCACAGGCGCTGGAGACCACGTCCGTTCATCTCACGATCGGCGTTTCTCCGCTCACCGCTCTCGACGTCGCGCGATCGGTGATCGATGAGCTGGCGACCCTGGACGGTTACAGGAAGTCGCTGCCGATGGGCGGTGACCCGACCGATCGGGATGAGATCATCGCGACGGTGACGAAAGTGATGGCCGAGATGGTCGGCACGTTGCGGGATGACGCCTCGGCGCTGAGCGACGGCGCGGCCGCGGCGTTGGTGAAGCGGCACGCCGACCGGACGCGGCCCATTGCGGTTCGTCCGCTGGCCTCACTCCAGGCCGCCGAGCGGGCAGGCTCGACGCGGGTTCGGTGGCGGCACGGGCTTGTCTGCACGATCGACCGTTCGGAAGGACGGGTCGTGCTGCGGCTGCCCGACAAGGTGATGACCCTTCCGATGTCGTGCGCTGATGCCATCGCGGAACTACACCGTGGACAGGTGGCCGACGCGGCCACCCTGCCGGGTCTCGATCATGCTGACGGGACGGTGCTGATCCGCAGGCTGCTGCGAGAGGCTGTCGTCGTACCGGTCAACGAATGACCGCTGCAGACAGGGAGCCGTGCAGCAATCAGTCGCTGGCCCGTGAGGATCCCATGTACGGCACCGCGTCGGCCGGCTTCTCCTGGATGCTGCTCGAATTGCCTGGTGCGTGGGGACATTCGGCATTCCTCCATTCTCCGAACATCATCGATCCCCAACTCGGCCGCGCCATCGTCCGCCGTGTCGAGACGGCTAAGATCCGCATTGCGGCGATTCGTCGTCACGGTCGTCGGCCGACCACACCGCGATGGCGCTGGTTCGTGGCGCATTCCGAACCGGGCAGCGAAGCGCTGTACGGCGGCGAGGTCGGCGATCCCCGCGAATATCTTGACCTGGCTCTCGACGGAAGCGACGGGACGCTGTCGACCGATCCCGTCGTAGCGGTCTGTGCACATGGAAAACACGATCAGTGCTGTGCCGTTCGAGGCCGCAGCGCCTGCAAGGCGATCGCGACGCGATACCCCGAATACACCTGGGAGTGTTCACATTTGGGTGGTGATCGGTTCGCCGCAACCATGCTCGTGCTGCCGGAGGGATTGTGCTACGGGCGAGTCGACTCGACCGACTCCGCGGACCTGGTTCGCCTGTACCAGGAGGGGCGGCTCGACAACAGGTTTCTCCGCGGACGCACCTCGTTGCCGCATGCCGTGCAGGCCGCCCAGTACTTCGCCCGTGACGCATATGGCGACGACCGCATCGCGAGCCTGTCGCCCATGACGGTCGAGCGGGGCGAGGGCATTATTCACGTGGTGCTTGGCGGCGACTCCGGCCCGATCGAGGTTGATCTGACCGAGGAGATGACCGAGCCGCTACTGTCGCAGTGTGACGCACAAGTCGCAGGCAGCGTCAGGGTTTTCATGCTGAACTCGATCAGAGCCGCGTAAGACTGGCCCAACAAAAAAGGAAGGGGTCGATTTCCCTTCCACTATCAATCTATACCGCACTGGGGGGCTTGCGGCAAGGCCCCGGTCATGCCTCACAATCGTCCCTTACCTGCGGTAGGGGACCCACCCTGACCTGCGGCCGTGGACCCAGGCCTAGGCGAAAACGCGCGACATATGGGGGCATGTGACAACTCGAGAGTATGAGAACGAGCTGCGGTCCGAACAGCAGTACATCACCGAGCTTTACAGCCGGCTCGACGCCGAACGGGCGCGGGTAAAAGGCGGCTACGCCGCGGCGATGCGGGGCCCGATCGACAAGAAAGACGGCGGGACGCTCGTGCAGCGGGATTCCGAGGTGCGCGCGCTGGCCAAGGAGATGCGGCGGCTCGGCGTCGCAGACAACGGGCTGTGCTTCGGGCGGTTGGACTCCCTTTCCGGCGACCGCTCATACGTCGGCCGGATTGGCATCTTCGACAAGCACGATGACTACGAACCGTTGTTGATCGATTGGCGAGCGCCCGCAGCGCGTCCGTTCTACACGGCCACCGGCGCAAACCCGGAGAACATGCGGCGCCGCCGCCAGTTCCACACGCGCGGCCGCCAGATCCTCGAATTCACCGACGAGGTCCTCGGCCGACCCGACGGTGCCGAGCGGGGCGGCCGCAGCGATGCCGCCCTGCTAGCGGCCGTCAACGCCCCGCGCGGCGACGGGATGCGCGACATCGTCGCGACCATCCAGGCCGAACAGGACGAGATCATCCGGCTCGATCATCCGGGCGTGCTGGTGATCGAAGGCGGTCCCGGCACCGGGAAGACCGTGGTGGCGCTGCACCGGGTCGCGTACCTCCTCTACACCCAACGCAAGCGGATCGAGAACCACGGCGTGCTCGTGGTCGGGCCTAATTCGGCGTTCCTCAACCACATCGGCCGCGTGCTGCCATCGCTCGGCGAAACCGACGTGGTGTTCGTGACCACCGGGGACCTGGTGCCCGGTCTACACGTGAGCAGCGAAGACGCCCCGGAGACCGCACGGCTCAAGGGCTCGCGCAAAATGCTGGGCGTGCTCGCGGCGGCGATCGCCGATCGGCAACGGCTGCCGGAGAATCCGATACCGATCGACCTGGCGGACGTCACGGTGCAAATCGACGAAGAGACAGCGCAGTGGGCGAGGGAAGAGGCGCGCGGGAGCGAGCACCCGCACAACGAGGCCCGCGCCGTGTTCATCGACATCGTCACGTATGTGCTGACAGAACGCGCGACAGCGCGTATCGGGCGCGGCTGGCTGACGCGGGACGACAAGAAGGCGTGGGAGCAGCTGCGCAGCGACCTCACCCGGGATCTTGCGGAGAATGCCTCTTTCTTGGCGGCGGTCGATGAACTCTGGCCGATACTCACCCCGGACTCGCTGTTGGCGTCGCTGTACTGCTCGCCCGAGCGCTTGCAGGCGGCGGGCGCGGACGCAGCGCTCTTTCGTGCCGAAGGCGACTCCTGGACGGTGTCGGACGTGCCGTTGCTCGACGAACTGGTCGATCTGCTGGGCCCCGACAAGCCCGTCGACGATTCCGCGGAGCGGGAGCGCAAGGCCGAAGCCGAGTACGCCGAGGGGGTGCTCGACATGATGCTCAGCCGCGAAGACCTGATGTCCGACGAGGACCACCTACTCGCCACCGACCTGCTCTACGCCGAGGACCTGGCGGACCGCTTCGTCGTACGCGATACCCGGGAACTCGCCGAGCGCGCGGCCGCGGACAGGGACTGGACCTACCGGCACGTCGTCGTCGACGAGGCGCAGGAACTGTCCGAAATGGATTGGCGCGTGCTGATGCGACGCTGCCCGAGCCGATCCTTCACCGTGGTCGGCGACCTCGCCCAGCGCCGGTCGGTGGCTGGAGCGACATCGTGGGACACGATGCTGGATCCGTACGTCCCAGGTCGGTGGATCTACCGGTCGCTGTCGGTGAACTACCGCACCCCCGCGGAGATCATGTCCGTCGCCGGCGCGCTGCTCGCCGAGTTCGCGCCGGGCGTCCCACCTCCGGATTCGGTCCGCGCGACTGGTATTCAGCCGTGGTCGCGACAGGTTACCGAGGACGAATTGGCAGCTGCTGTCGAAGAATTCGTCCGCGAGGAAGCTGCGCGTGAAGGCACAAGCGTCGTCATCGGCCCACCGGGCGTTCCTGGCGCGGTGCCGCCGTCGGAAACGAAAGGCCTGGAGTTCGACGCGGTGTTGGTCGCGGAGCCGGAGCGGATCCTCGCGGCGGGACCGCGCGGCGCGGCTGAGCTGTATGTCGCCCTCACCCGTGCGACGCAACGCCTCGGCGTCCTGCATCGTGGGCCGTTGCCGCACGCGCTGAGCGGACTCCTCGAGGTGGAGGCCTAGAGGTCGCGGATGTCCGGCGTGAGCTCGTGGGGTGGCGTATCGGTGTCGTCGATGCCGAACGCGACCTTCGGATTGACGGCGATGTTCTGGTACTTCTGGCTCTCGGCCATGTGGTAACCGGAGATGTCGATGGTGCCCAGTTCGTCGTTGTAGACGAACCCGACCGGGCGGGGTTGCGGCGTGCCGTTCCGTTGGACAGTGGCCAACCTGCCGAGGTCGGCGCCGCTCATGTACTCGATTTCGTGCGGTTTGAAGGTCCCGATTCCACGGTAGGACCTCAACTTTCGTTGAGGTCAAGCGGCGCGATGGGGTCAGTCAGCGCGAAGACTGAGCACGACGGCGTCCCGCCGATCATCGCGGGAATCGAGCAGCGCGCCCTGGTAGGACGGGTGCCTACGCATCGCAGCCATGATCGCCTCTGACCGTCGTTGGACTGAACGCCGGCTGGGATGCGCTTCGAGGGACACGACGTTCGAGGCTGCGGCCTTGGTCGTCATCATCTATCCACCTCGCTGGAAACGCGCTCACCCTGCTTGACACTTCATGGTGCCCGTCGAACCTGAGTTCCATCGTCAGCGCCACCCGTGAACTTGCTAAGAAGTGCCCCGCCGTACGAACTCGTAAACCCGCCGTGCTCGGCGACTATTCCGACTACTTCCAGGCGAAGGTCGGCTGCTCGAGTTCGGCCACCGCGTCATGGCGCCCCTCCAGCCCCAGCCATCGCAGCTGCAACAGCACGGCACCTGTCGGCGCATGGATCAGGTCGTTTCCCAGCGGGATCTGCACCACGGGTCGCGGGCTCTCCGGAATCGTGATGAAGCGCGGCGAATCGTCGCGTTGCAGCTGGTGCAGCCCCACCCGGTAGACCGCCACCACCTCGTCGGGCGCGGGGCGCGGATCGAGCCGGCCGCCGCCCCAGATCACCACCGGGGTGATGACGTACCCGGACCTCGTCGGGTAGTCGTCGAGCAGCCCCAGCACGTCGGAGTCGGACAGCGCGACGCCGACTTCTTCGTGGAGCTCCCGCAGCGCGGCGTCGACGACCGATTCACCCGAATCGAGGCGGCCGCCGGGCAATGCCCATTGAGCCGCATGTGAGGACAGTCGCGTTGCCCTGCGGCACAGCAGAAAAGCGGCACCGCCCGCGACGTCGACCATGCGCCCGTCCAGGCCGACCAGCGCCACTTCGCGCCCGTCGTTCCAGCCGTCCACATCCACCGGGTCGACCCTGTCGTCGCCGACCTCGGAGTCGACGAGCACCACCGCGACGGCGGCGTGCCGCTTGGTCGAGTCGGCCACCGCCCGCCGGTCGTGACCCGACAGATTCGCCCGGATCCGGTGTCGGAGCGCCTCGTCGTAGGTGATCGTCACCGCTCGACCATAACCAGTCGGACGGATACGCCTGGCGCCGCCGCTAGCCCTCGGGAATGGAGGTAGCTGCGACGCCTGCGTTGGCCGCCGCGAGCAACGCGTCGATCATGGCGAGATCGACGTCCACGCCGAACATGCCGACCTTGCCGATCGGAAAGGACTCGAGCATCCGCGAAATCCCCACCCCCTCCGGCATGATGGCGGCGGCATCGCGCATTTCGCCCTCTTTCGCCGCGAATGCCGCCTGCACCATCGGCCCGGCAACCGGATGAGCCATCACCTCACCGATCGTCGACGAACGCGACAGCGGGATGACCACGTCGTCACCGTCGACCCCGACGTGAACCGACGAGCGGAGGTCACGGCTGGAAGCCGCTATGTCGATCAGATAGCTACCGCCCTCGACGATCCACGATTCGACGCGAATATCCCAGTAGGCCAGGTCTTTTCGCCTGATCGTCAGCAGGACATCACGAGTCTCGCCTGCCGCAAGATCAACCGACGCGAAGGCCTTGAGCTCCCGCGGCGGTCGTTGCACCTTTCCACCGGGCAGCGAGGTGTACGCCTGCACGACCTCGCGGCCCGCGACGGCGCCGGCGTTCGTCACGGCGACACGGACGTCGATGTCGCCGTCGTCGTTGACTGCGGCCGTAGCGGTCCCGTAGGTGAACGTCGTGTAGGAGATGCCGTGACCGAACGGGAAGGCGACCTCGATTCCGCGGGCGTCGTACCACCGGTATCCGACGAACAGCCCCTCGCCGTATCGCACATGGGAGAACTCGCCGGGGAAGTCGAGATAGGAAGGCGTGTCCGACAGGCGCAGTGGAATCGTCTCGGCGAGTTTCCCCGACGGGTTGACGTCGCCGAACAGCACATCGGCGGTGGCGCCGCCGCCGGCCTGGCCGAGCAGCCACCCTTCGACGATCGCGGGCACCGCCGCGGCGAACGGCAGCGCCACGACGCCTCCGTTCGACAATACGACGACGGTGTTCGGGTTGACGTCGAGCACGGCGTCGATGAGGGCCAGCTGCGGCACGGGCAGATCGATGTCGTCGCGGTCGTAGCCCTCCGATTCGGCGTGCGCGGGAAGACCCAGGAAGACGACTGCGACGTCTGCGTCAGTGGCCGCCGCGACGGCTTCTGCCCGCAGGCGCGCGATGTCCTTTGCCGGTGCTTCGGCAATGGTGCTGAAACCTGCCGAGTACGTCACCTTTCCTGTTGTCGCAGAGCGGATTTCGTCGAGCGAGTTGTCGAGTCGGGTCGCTGTGACCATGGCCGATCCCGCCCCCTGGCATCGAGGTTCGGCCGCGAATGCGCCGATGACCGCGATGTCGGTGTCCTTGCGCAACGGCAGGAGGCCGCCGTCGTTCTTCAGCAGCACGATCGAGCGGCCTGCGGCCTCACGCGCGAGTGAATGATGCGCCTCGACGTCGAGGGGACCGGCGATGACCGGGCCCGCTTGTGTCTTGCCGATGAGATCGAGTACACGGCGCGCCGCCACGTCGACGACCTCTTTCCGCAATGATCCGTTCTCGACGGCCGCGACGACGTCGGCGTCGGTCTTCCCGTTGGATCCCGGCATGTCGAGGTCCATGCCCGCCGCGATCGCCGCGACGCGATCGTCGACTGCGCCCCAGTCCGACACCACCAGGCCTTTGAAGTCCCACTCGTCGCGCAGCACCGTCGTCAGCAGCCACCGATCCTTCGATGCGTGCACACCGTTGATTCGGTTGTAGGAGCACATGACCGTCCATGGCTGCGCGTCCTCGACGACCCGTTGGAAGCCGCGCAGGTAGATCTCGCGCAGTGGCCTCGCGTCGACGTCGGAGCTCACGCGCATGCGGTCCCGTTCCTGGTTGTTGGCCGCGAAGTGCTTGAGCGAGGCGCCGACCCGCCGGCTCTGAATCCCTTTCACCATCGCCGCACCCAGTACGCCCGACACGACGGGGTCTTCGGACAGATACTCGAAGTTGCGGCCACACAGAGGTGAGCGCTTGATGTTGATGCTAGGTCCGAGCAGGACCGCGACGTTCTCGATCGCCGCCTCCGCGCCAAGGGCCTCGCCGATGCGCTCGACGAGTTCTGCATCCCAGGAGGAGCCCAACGCCGCGGCGGGCGGAAAGCACGTTGCGGGCACGCTCTCGCCGAGGCCGAGGTGGCTTCCCTGACCGTTCTGCTTGCGCAGTCCGTATGGCCCGTCGGTCAGCATGATGGACGGAATGGCTTTCCGCTCAATCGGTTTCGTGTGCCAGAAGCGGCTGCCGCTCAGCAGCGACACCTTCTCGGCGAGGCTCAGCTCGGCAATTGTTGCCGCGACGTCCGGCGTGCTCATACCAACCATGGTGCACCCGGTGGTGACCTACCTGCCGGCCGGATAACGCGAACGCCATTCGTTCATCAGATCGACTGCTTCGTCGAATGGGCGGTCCCAGTAGCCCATGACGGTGCCGTCGGCCCGTGTCCCGTCGCGTCCCCTGAAATCGGCGAAGAGCCTGCGGCCCAACGACCGGCGATGACCGGTTGACACGGCGAAACCAACCCGAAATGAAGGTTGGACACCGCCGCCCTTGACCGCCTCGGCGACGGAGATCGAGGGGGCGAGGACCGCGTGCTCGATCTGCGCCGACGGCGCAACGAGCATGAACTTCTCGATATCGCTCCATGCATACCGCCGGGGTCGGAGGATGCGGTCGTTCACCTCGAATCCACTGCTCGAGAGGCGCAGCCACCAGTCACCCCTACCGCTTCGCCAGGAGACGACAGCAAGGCGTACAGCCAGCCAGCCGAACAACCAGGTCACAGCAATCAGGACGAGTCCGGTCATCGCGGCGGCCAGCGGTATCGAAGGCGGGTACACCACCAAGAGGTAGAGGAACCACAGTCCCCCCGCCGCGAACGCCCCGACGAATGCCGGCAGGAAGATGCGAACGAGACGGCCGTCCACATCTGTGTAGTTCAGCTGACATGCATTCACGGCCGCACCACCGGCAGAAGTTCGGTTGCAGCGACGTGAATCTCGGCCACCCGGGCCACGTCGAGTCCCCAAGGCCGCTCGACACCGACGCGGCGATCGAGATCCCACAGCACGCACTCTTCGCCCGGCATCGCGACCAGCGCCCACGCGATCACGGTTCGGCGCAGCTGCTCCTCCATCGGGTCTGCGACGGCCATGACGTGGTCGGGCGCGCCGCCAGCGGGATTGTGGTGCATGAACTTCCCGTAGGCCTCGGTGCAGAAGGCCTGGTAGCGCATCGTGCACAGGATCAGCCCGTGCCAGGCCTCGTCCACCGCGTGCGACGGCATCCCGATCACCTGATCGTCGTGTAGCGCGGCGGCACAACAGCGCAACCACTGCCGCAGGCCCGTTTCGATGAGTTCGCGTGGCTGCCACGGGCACGTCTTGAAGACCGGAGGCGGAAGCTCGAGTTGCGCGACCGCCGTGGCCGCCCGATCAAGGGCGGTGCGCCGTCGGCGATGTGTCGTCAGCAGGCTTGTCCGCATGATCACCCGCCACAGCCACCGCAGCCGCCGCAGCCACCACCGCAGCCGCCACCGCAGCTCACTGTCCCGATGGCCACCCAAGCGACGGACTTCTTGGCTCGCGATTGCGCGGGATCAGGGTCCGCCCCGGCCGACCAGACAATGTCGACGTTGCCTTGGCCTGCGGCCCGCGCCTGGCTCTCGCGTCGCAGCGCCTGAATGTCGCGTCTGCACTGCGCTTCTCGGCTCTCGCGACTCGCGCGGCGGGTCCGTGCCCACCTCAAAGATGTGCCGAGCACGACAAGCGCCACGCCCAGTGCAATGAATGTGTAGTGCATGGTGACCCTCCCTCTTAGCGCCGTTGCTGCACCCATCGTGTGGACAGCGATGCGGCTCGAAAAGGCAGTGCCGTCTCATCGCGACGTTTCCTAGCGCAATCCACAGATTCATTCGGGTTGGCGTATCGGGAATCTGTAAATCGTGCAAGAAATCACGGCCGTCTAAGCCGGACCGCTTCCCTGTCAACGGCATCCCTCACATCATGGGGTGCACCACGGCAAGAGGAGGCCCTTCACATGCGGTCGACACTCACGGACACGTTCACCGAGAACCATGCGGCAGTCTCGGCGCGAGATCCTCTCAGCCACACGACCATCCACCGATACCGTGTTCGTCTGCACCACGTCAGCATCGGCGGCTGCCTCGACGGTGCCGCTCTACTCGACTGGATCCACCGGGCGGCGCACGCAACCGCAACTCGGTGGAGTGGACGCTGCTGCGTCGCGGCATCTGTGGCCAACTTCCACCTGAACCGGCCCGTCGGTGCAGGCGAACTCGTCGAAGTACACGCTTGCCTCGTCTACACGGGCCGCAGCAGTGTCCATGTTCTCGTCACGGTCTATGCCGGTGACCCCGCGGGTGCGCAGGGGTGTCAAACCGCCCAGTGCCCAATGGTTTTCGTCGCGGTCGATGAGGTCGGTGACCCGGTGGCGGTCCACCAATGGACGCCGGTCACCATGCTCGAGCTCCAACGACAGCGTCAGGCGCGGGTGCGGATACGGACGCGCAAACGCATCGAGGAGGCCATCGCGGCCCAGGCCTACGCTTCCTCGGGCACCGCACCCAGCACCACACGCCACATCATCGTCTCGCGCGCCGACGTGAACAGCTACGGCGTCGTCCACGGCGGCCGAGTCATGCGCTGGATCGACGACGCGGCAAACGTCTGCGCCGCCGACTGGTCCGGGTTTCGGGGTCTCACGTCCTACGTCGCCGCGATCCGCTTCTGCAGGCCTGTGTCTGCGGGCGACCATCTCGAAGTGGCCACACGGATCGTGCACACTGGCCCGCGCAGCACCCACGTCGGTGTCCGCGTCACCGCCACCGACATGGTCACCGGCATGACTCACGTCGCGGCGGAAGGTCTCGTCGTCGTCGTATCGCTCGACGACCGCGGCGGTGCCCGACCCGTTCCGCAATGGACACCCGACTGCGACGACGACCGTCGGCTCGACCGGCACGCCCGGCACCTGGTTGAGCTGCGACAGTTCTTCGAGCCATACCCGATCGTGGCAGGCTTCCCGCCAGCCCTCGCGGGATCAGGCGTCGAGTGCGAACGCGGCGTCGAAGAACTCGAACTCTAGGCGCATCGCCCTCGCGTAGGCGGATCGCACGGCCGCGGTGTCACCGGCCTGTTCGTCGAGCAGCCGCTCCAACGAACACGCCGTACTCTCGAAGCCCGGATCGGCGTAGGTCTGCACCCACTCCGCGTACGGCCCCGCCCTGTCGGCGTCCAGCGACGCTCCGAGCCACGCGTACAACCGCATGCATGGTGTCATGGCCGCGTAGATGACGCCTAGATCCTGGGTGCACGCGGTGGCCAACAGGAATTCGGTGTAGGCCGATGTGGCCGACAACGGCTGCACGCCTGCCATGTCGATTCCCCATGAGCCCGCATATGAGGCGTGCAGGCCCAGCTCCTGCCGAACACCGGCAAGGAGATCGGCCAAGGTGAGTAGCGTTGGCGTATCAGGGCTGCGCACAAGCGCCAAAGCGTATGCGCGAGCAAAGGATTCGAGGAAGAAGGCGTCTTGGGCGAGATAGCCGGCGAAGAGCTCCCTCGGCAGCGAGCCCTCGCCGATACCCTGCACGAACGGATGCGCGAGCACGTCGGCGGCGATATCCGCGCTGTCCGTCCACAACCTTGCAGACAGCTTCATGTCGGACCGGTCAGCGCTTCAACCAGCTCCGCACGGTATCGAGATCCCGGGTCAGCGACATCAAGATGCCGTCTCGATACAACACTCCACCGCTGATGGCGTGGCTGCCCTGCCAGACGATGTGGACGCGCTCCGGTCGGCGCAAGTAGTAGTCGCTTCGGTCGGCGTCCCTGTGCTGCCAGCCGGCTTCTGCCGCGAGGTGGGACACCTCTTCGCGTTCGATGATTGCCGTCATGGGACGTACCTCCTGTATCGCACCGGGAACGTTATCAGCCGCCCTCGCCCGAGATGCGCTGGCGGAGGGTGGCTGCCTGCAGCGTCAGATGGTTTCGCTCGGCGAGGTTGTGCGCCTGCGCGGCGGCCTCGACGTAGAGTTCTGCCGCCGTGCCGATGTCGCCGGCCCGCTCGTGGAGGTAGGCGGCCGAGGCCGTGTATCGCGGCAGCGTCGAGTCGAGTTCGGCGAGCGCGGCCAGCCCGGCCCGCGGTCCGTCGGCCTCACCCACTGCGACGGCGCGGTTGAGCCGCACTACGGGGCTGTCGGTGAGGCCGACAAGCTCGTCGTACCACTCGACGATCTGCGGCCAGTCGGTCTCGTCGGCCGTCCGTGCGTCGGCGTGCAGGGCCGCGATCGCGGCCTGCGCCTGGTACTCGCCCAGCCGGTCACGGGCCAGCGCGGCCTGCAGCACGGCCACCCCCTCGGCGATCATGTCGGTCCGCCATAGACCGCGGTCCTGATCGGCCAGCGGCACGAGGCTGCCGTCGGCCCTGGTGCGCGCGGACCGTCTCGCATGGTGCAACAGGAAGAGGGCGAGCAGCCCCGCCACCTCCGGGTCGTCGGCGGATGCTGCCAGCTGCCGCGCCAGCCGGATCGCCTCCGCGGCGAGGTCGATGTCGCCGCTGTACCCCTCGTTGAACACCAGATACAGCACCTTCAGCACGGTGCGCAGGTCGCCGGGCTGATCCAGCCTGACGTCGCTCACGGTGCGCTTGGCCCGGCTGATCCGCTGGGCCATCGTGGCCTCTGGGACGAGGTAGGCCTGTGCGATCTGGCGAGTGGTGAGGCCGCCGACTGCCCGCAGCGTCAGGGCGACGGCCGACGTGGGGCGCAGGCTCGGGTGCGAGCACAGAAAGTAGAGCGCAAGCGTGTCATCCGTCGATGCGGCAGGCCCGGGCGGCGGTTCGTCGAACACGCGGTCCTCGCGCTGGCGCCGCGCGGTGTCGGACCGGGTGAGGTCGAGGAAGCGACGCCATGCCGTGGTGATCAGCCAGCCCATCGGGTCGTCGGGGCGCTGATCCGGCCATGTCTCGACGGCTCGCACCAGCGCCTCCTGCACGGCGTCCTCGGCGGTGGCGAAGTCCGCGCCGCGGCGGACGAGGGCGGCAAGGACTCCCGGGATCAGATCCCGCACCTGCGCCTCGTCCACCGCGTCGGCGGCCATCACTCGGTGATGCTGGTGGGAGAGCCCATGAACGGCCTCACCTCGAGCCACTCGTGGATCGGCTTGCCTCCCGCACCCGGCGCCGCCGACAACTCGCCTGCCAGCTCGACGGCGCGCTCGTAGGAGTCAACGTCGATGATCATGAAGCCCGCGATCAGGTCCTTGGTCTCCGCGAACGGGCCGTCGGTGACGGGAGGCTTGCCCTCGCCGTCGTATCGAACCCAGGCGCCCTCGGAAGCCAGGGCCTGGCTGTTGACGTACTCGCCGCTTTCTCGCAGCCGGTCGGCGAAGTCCTCCATGTACTGCATGTGCGCCTCGATCTCGGCGGGCGCCCACTGGTCCATCGGCACGTCGTTGACGGACGCCGGTGCGCCTCGGTAGTGCTTGAGGAACAGGTACTTGGCCATGTCTTCTTCTCCCTTCAGGTTCGCGACCCTAGTTGGTCGCTCATACCTGGGACGGAGTCGTCGCGCCGTTCTCGACATCGGCCGTCGAAGTTTTGACGGTTTGGTCCGGGATTAATCAGGCGGCCGACGCCACCCGGGAGCACCCGGCGGCACAGGCCGGCTATGGGATCAACGAGATCATCGAGCATTTCGCCAAGATCCTCGAGGAGTTCGACGAACCACCGGTGGTGATCGGCCATTCGTTCGGCGGCCTGATCGCCCAGAAGCTGCTCGGCGAGAACAAGGCAGCCGCCGCGATCGCCGTTTACCGGTCGCGAATGTCCAGAGCGTATAGCGGCCTTAACGCTAGTAGGTGCCGAACGGCGCTTTGCTATCAAAATAGCTCTACCGCATGGCTTTTCGTCGCGCGCGTCAAGATCGACTGGCGTTGGGATCTGCAACGCGAGAGCTGCGTGGGACCTGTAGCTTCTCAAATCCCCTGTCACATCACAGCGCCGGTCGCGTCGATGGACGAGTTTCTGTGCCGCTCGCCGCTGATACTGGTCGCCAGCGGCATGACGCCTGGCCCAGAATTAGGTGTTTTCGATGTAGTGCAGGTTGTGTGCCGGGCCGACGAGCACGCCGCCCATCGCCGCGTCCGATCATGCGCGCGTTGACGTCGGGCGCGTACGTCGAGGCGAGCTCGGCGGCCCACTCGGTGGCGATCACACCGTCGGAGTATCCGAGCATCGCAACTCGGAAACGCCTGCGCCGAGTCAGAATTCAGGCCCCCCAACGGCCTCGACCTTCTCCAACGCCCGGCGGATACGTTCGGTATCCGCTGGTGTCCAGCCGTCGGGCGGTGCGACCGCCACCCAACCGTCGAGCTGAGCGTCCCCGTAGTTGTGGCCATGGCCGGCAGGCATCGCGGATGCGTCGGTCACGTCGAAACCGACCTGCCAGAACGTGACGATCGGGTACCAGCGCATCGACGCGGTGCGCCCCCGCCCGGGCGGTTGCACCAGCCAGTCCGGCCGTTTGAACAGCAGGTCCGGCGACCACCAGACAACGGCGTCGGACGCATACTGCAAGAACAGCACACGGGTGCCCTCCCACGGTGGCGCGGCAACGGCGGCGATGTCGTCGCCCTGGGAGAACCGGACCGTTCGGCCGTTGTCATACCGTGGCTCGACTTCGGGGGTGCCGCGGTCGCGGCGCGCCGTCAACGCGTGCCACAGTGTGCTGGCGTTGGGCGGCCCCACCCACAGCACCGAGGAGAAGCCCATCTCCGCGATGTCGGGTAGATAGCCGAACGCTCCCTGCCCTGCCATCGAGCCCAGGCTCTCGCCGTAAAGCGCCAACTTGGGCCGGCGATCGGGCGGTTGTTGGGCCCAGCGCCCCTGCACCGCGTCGATCAACGCCTTGGCGGCGTCGAGGGCGCTCTGCTTGTCGAGGAACGAAATCATGCTGGGCAGATACGAGTACTGCATCGCGACCAGTGCGGTGTCGCCGTTGTACATCGATTCGATGGACCGTGCAGCCACCGGATCGACCCAGCCGGTGCCGGTGGTCGGGATGATCACCAGCACCTTGCGATCGAACGCGTGGGTGCGCTGCAGTTCGCTGAGCACGACAGCCACCCGGCCGTCCGTCGAGTCGGCGGTCTGCAGTCCGGCGTAGATCCGGATCGGTTCCTTGGCCGGCCGGCCGCTGAGCTCGGTCAGCTCCTGGGCGTGCGGGCCGGTCGCGACGAAGTTGCGGCCCTGATACCCGAGGGTGTCCCACTGGGCGAAAGACTCTGGGCTGCCGGATCTTTCGGGTTGCATCGGCTGGGTGATGCCGGGACGCGTGCTGGCGTTGTGTGGCTCGTACACCGCGCTGGCGCCAGCGATCAAGCCGTGGATCAGCACCCCGTGGACCAGAGTGATGACCAGCACCACAACGATGGCGGTCCCGATGAACTGCGCGACCTCGTCGTCTGACCTGCCAGCGCCTGATGAAGTACCGCGCAACCACCCTGACGGCGTCGATCAGGACCCGCGACACACCCACCAGAGCACCGCCGACGACGGCGGCGATGATCAGTGTCCGCATATAGCCCAGCGTCGACGGGCCCTCGGTGCCCATCAGCACCGACACCTGCCGCTGCCAGCCGGCGGCAGGGATCACCATCAGCACACCGGCCGCCGCCGACACCCCAACGCTCAGAGCCTTGGCACGGCACAGCACCCGCGGGCTCGGCGGCCACCAGCTGCGCCCGCGCAGCACCATGCGGTGGAACATCATGCCGATCACGACACCGATGCCGTAGCCGATGCCGGCGTTGACGCCGCCGATCAGCCCTTGAAACAGCCAGTCGCGGGGCAGCAGCGACGGGGTGAGCGACAGGCAGAAGAACAGCGCGCCGACTGCGACGCCGACGAAGTCCAGCCGGAGCAGGCTCCACGCCCACAGCAGCAGGGGATGGTAGCGGCGCTGCTCACCGGATTCGACAGCTCGCGGCTCCTCGCCGGCGACGCTGTCGACATCGGAAGCCATCGCGGCTATCCGAGTATTCCCGGCAACACGCCTTCATACGTCGCGCCCAGTTCATCGAGCGACACCGTGAATAGGCCCTGCACGTTGACGGTGTCAAAGCCCTGGTCGACCGTGCCACCCACCGCCATCACATCCTCCGGACAGACACGACCGACGCTATCACCAGCGCACACCCGGGATCTGCCGCTCGGCCCCCACCGCGGTGGGATTCCGGGCGAATTGTTGCGGGTCGCAGCTCCCCGCCAAGGGTCCCGTTGTGCCCTAGTCGGCATGTAGCACGTGCTTCCATTCTGGATTGGTCGGCGCGAGACGCGGTGCTGACCGCAACGCTTCCCTACCATTAGCGATCGAGGTAAGCCGGTTTCGTCCACCGGCATTTACCCGAGAACGCCAACCAACGACACTGCGGCCCAACAGCTTCCGCAGCGCCCGGGGAAATCGGCACGGCAGCCTCGAGGCTCCGGGGTTTGGGCTCGTGCACCGTTGAACCGGGTTCCGCGGCGTATAGTCCCGCGATGTCGGCGGCGTACTTCTGCGTGACTGGTTTGCGTTTGAGCTTCATAGTGAGCGTGATTTCGTCCCCGCCGGGCTCCCAGGACACCGGTAACACCGTGAACCGCTTGATCTGCTCCGCGGGGGAAAGCTGCGCATTGCCCCGCGCGACGCCGATAGCGATCTGGGCGATCAGGTCGGGGTCGGTCGCAAGCGTCTCCGGAGACTCGTCGGCGAGGTCTTCCCGGCCCGCGTACACGCGGGCGGCTTCCGCGTTGAACACGATGAGTGCGGTGTTGTATGGGCGAGCGTCGCCGACTGTCATCATCGCCCCGATCAGACCGCATCCGGCCTTCATCGTGTTCTCGATATGGCTCGGCGACATGGTCTTACCGGCCGCGTTGACGATCAGTTCGTTCTTCCGGTCGATAATCGAGACATTGCCGTCGTCGTCGACTGTGGCGATGTCCCCGGTGTGCAACCACCCATCGCTGTCGATAGCTTCGGCCGTCTTCTCTGGCTCGTTGCGATAGCCCTTCATGACCAGCGGTCCGCGGACGAGCAACTCGCCATCGGCGGCCACCCTGGCCTCCAGGCCGGGCAGCGGTTTTCCAACGCGACCCAGCACAGCGTCGCGCGGATGGCTGACGGTCGCGATACCGCAGAGTTCGGTCATGCCCCACGCCTCGGTTATCGGCAGGCCCAGGCCGGCGAAGTACGCCAATGCCTCCTTGGCGATCGGGGCATCCCCGCATATCAACCATCTGGCCTGATCAAGGCCGATTGCAGCACGGATCTTGCCGAGTACCAGGATATCGGCGACCGTGTACTGAACACGGTCGGCAATACCCGGCTCGCTACCGCGGAGCAGTGCGCGAGCACGTGTGCTCGCCGCGCCGAGCGCCCAATTGTTCAACGCCTTCTTGACGCCGGTCTCGGCCGCGGCGTGGGCTTCGATTCCTGTCTTCAGCGTTTCCCACACCAAAGGCATTGCGCCCCAGAAGGTCGGCCTCACCTCTGGCAACGCGGTGGCGATCGTCTTCATATCCGCGACGACGGTCACCTGGGTGCCGATCACCTCCTGCGCATAGAGAGCGTTCAGTCGGTCCGCGATGTGCGCGGTTGGCAGGAACGAAGTGACCCGGTCTCCGTACCTTAGGCCGAGCACCTCGTCGAGGCCGAAGACTTCACAAAGCAGGTTGGCGTGCGTGACTTCTACCTGTTTGGCATCGCCGGTGGTGCCAGAGGTGCAGATCAGTGTCGCGATATCGTCGGGGTGCACCGCCCGCCATGTCGACTCGAAGTCGAAATCTGCTGAGCCACAGGCGATGAGGTCGTCGACCGACATTGTGCCTTCGGGGTAACCGTCGATGCACACGATAGTGTCGATCCCCGCGTCGGTGGCTATGATCCGGTCGACGTACTGTTCCTCGCAGAACACCACTTTGGTGCCGGCGTTCGCCAAGACATTGGTCAGTTGTTTGGCCGCCAACCCGTTGTACACCGAAAACGACGTCGCGCCGACATGCTGCGCGCCAACCTCCAGCGGATAAAACTCAATCCGATTTCCCATCATCAGCAACACCGTGTCGCCGCGACCGACACCGAGCGCGGCGAGCCCGGCAGCCACCCGGCGCACCTGGGACGCGTAGTCGCGCCATGTCAAAATCTGCGTCTCACCGAAGGTTCGCAGTGCCACCGCGTCTGGTCCGATCCGCGCAATGCGCTGAAAGGCTTGCGGGAGCGTGACCGGGCGGTCCGCAGCGGTCATCGTCGAACTCCTTGGTAATCGTCCATCAGGATGACACGCCGCAATCGCCGCGTCGGATATTCGCATCGAAACGACGGACATCAGAAGTCGACAGGAGGGGTTGTGCCAGATCCCGGGACGGATGAGCGTGTCGATTAGTCAGTCCTGTTGGGCGAATCGAGATACCTCTGCTCGACCGCGTGGACCAGCTTGCGACGTATTCGTTCAAGGTCCGCGGCTCGGTGCGCCAGCAGCTCGTCCTCCCATATCGCCACCTGCGCGGCGAATTCCTTGTCGGCAATGGTGTCGTCCAGCCAGCGGGAGAAGTCTCCGCGTTCGAGGTGGTACTGGAGTGCACGGGGTTCGAGATGTCCTACCGCAGTGCAGAAATCACCCATACTGGCCGCTGCGCCGACGACTTGTTCGTCGACTGGCCGGAAGTAGAATCGCCGCTCTCTGGGCAAGGAGACGTCGGCGTACTTGTGGCGGTGGCGCACGTGCATCGTCCGGCGTTCTGCGATGGTGAACACACGCGGCGGCTCGGCCCCGAAACGCACACTGGCCCGCCTCAGCGTTCGTGAGGCGACGTCTGCTGCCGTGTCGGCTTCGTACAGGGTGAGCACCACGTCGGTGTCGTCGATCTCGTTGGGCGGCAATGGCGCCGGCGTGAACGATGACAGCACATAGCCGCCGCGTCGTGTCCAATGCGCTTGTTCGTGACTGCCGAGCAGGTGAGCCTCGTCGTAGATCACCCAGTGCGGGAAGCCGCGTGCTTCTCGGTGCGCGCCCGCCGCCGACCACAATCGATGCAGGTAGTCGGTCTTGTGTGGGCTGGCGAGCCCGGACAGATCCACGACGACGCTGGTGTGTGGATGCAGCGTGTCGACCAATTCGGCTGGCTCGGGCAGATGGTGCCGGGCATCAATCACCTGCACCTGGTTGAACTCCCCTAATTCCACATGGTCGCCTTCGGGGTCAAGGAGCAGAACACAGTAGCCAGCGTGGATCCATCGCTCCGCCATGAGTCCGACCAGGTAACTCTTGCCTGACCCGACGGGTCCGGTTACCAAGATCCGTGCCTGGCTGCCCGGAACTTTCACCGGTGTTCCGTCGTCGAAGGTGCCGATCTCGACCCAGCATCGCGGCGGACACCAGCGTCGTACCCCACTGACGTGAGGGCCGGTGAGTAACTCCGCGACTCCAGTCCCGTCCTCTTTGTCGAGGACGAGGTCGGCGTGTTCCCGTACGGAAGGGACGGCGTTGGCCACCGCAGCTCCGATCTCAGCCGTGCCGAACAGCGACAGGTCGTTCTCGGCGTCCCCGACCGCGACCGTGTTGTGTGGCGAGAGATTCATTTCTGTGAGTACCGTGCCCAGCCCAGTGCCCTTCGTGACGCCCGCGGGCAGCACCATCACGGCGGCGCGGTTTCGCACGATCTGACAGTCCAATCCCAATATGCCGATCACGTCGACGACGGTCGCAGCGTGCTCAACGTCGATGGCCAACAGCACCTCTCCCCGCCGGAACGGCACGCCCCGCTCGGCCAGTGCGTCGTCAAGGACACGGTCCACTGGCGCCGCCAGCTCGTGTGGCCTCCCATCGGTCACTGCAACCGCACCGTTTTCGAGCACCAATGCGTCGAAATGATCGGCAATGTCAGGGAATTCTGCCGCCAATTCCACCCCGATCCGGCCCGTCACCAACACCACCACCAGACCGTTTTGCCGTGCCTGGTCGATCGCCTCCAGGGCCTCCGTGGAAACACGTCTCCGTGATGTGAGTGTGCCGTCCAAATCGACCGCTACCACCTGGAAAAACCCCACAGCCCACCCCCATCCCTTGCCCACCATGCACCAGCGGCGCAATCTGACGACACGTGTGGCATTGGCTTTGTCACGAAGCCACGCCGATCGCCCCGAGTGAGCTGTTGCCGTGCCTCAAATTCTCTGGAACTCAACTGATTACAACTGTCGGCGGGAGACATCCCCTCGCCTCCGCGTGGCGACGCCGAGTTGGCGACGTCGTGTGAGGCGAGGGAATCGATGGCGGCCTGGAGTTTGGCGGCGACCTCGTCGGCCACCGGTTCCAGGCCAGCCTCGCCGGTGACCTCGACCAGTAGCCGCGGGTTCATCGCCTCGACGATCACGGTGTTCTGGTCGGTTGGGTCGGCGCGCACGACCACGTTGCACGGCAGTAGCAAGCCGATCTGTCGGTCCACGGTGACCGCGCGGTGCGCCAGCGGTGGGTTGCACGCCCCGAGGATCAGGTAGTTCTCCATGTCGGCGCCGAGCTTGGCATTCAACGCCGCCTTCATGTCGATTTCGGTGAGTACGCGAAACCCGTTCTGCGCGAGCGCCTCACGAGTTCGTTGGACCGCCTGGTCAAACGATGTGCGTACGGTGGTCGATATTGCGATGTTCATGCCCCGGTATCTTTCTGGTGTTGCCTGGATTGTGGTCGGTCGACCCACGCCCCCGTTCACACCATGGGAAGTCGGCGATGATGGTCAGCGGTTGCTGACAACATCGAGTTCGGTGTACATGCCCGCCCCGTAGTGCCCGGCGATGTTGCAGAGCAATTCGTAGCGGCCGGGGGTCAAGGTGAGGGTGGTCCAGCCCGTGGTTGCGGGCAGGATGCCGTCACCGTCATCGGGGCCGCAACTGCGGGCGGCCTCGGCGAGGCTGGCAGACTCGTCGACTTGACCGTTGGCGCCGATGGCCAGTTGTCCCGGCGAGCGGCCGGTGCCAAGCGGCAGCACCATGACTTCGTGGATCATCATCCCGGTGTTGCGGGCTCGCAGCGATACCGGGCCCGCGGGCACTGTGGCCGGATTGACGAAGATCCGCATCATGCCCATACCCGGCCCCATCATGGCGGGGCCATACGGCCCGTTTCCGCCGGAGCCCATCATGCCGGGTCCCATCATGGCGCCCATGTCGGTCAGGGTGATGTCAACCACCGCGCCAGTCAGCGTCGGGGTCGCGCACGCGGGTGGCCAGGCCGACTGGATCGGCCCGCGTACGGTGCGCGGCCCGGCGGCAGCCAACACCGCGGTGGTTCCCACACCGAGCACCACCGCTGTGAATGCGATGATCAGAATCAACCGCAGCCGGTGAGAACCCATGGTGTTCACCGGTGTTCGCGGATTAGCGTGAGACGCCGCCGGTATTCGTCGTCGTCGATCTCACCGCGGGCGTAGCGTTCGGCCAGCACGTCTTCGGCCCGGCTGCCGACGGGTGCCGACCCGCCGCCGACGCGGTTGTGGTGACTGCCTCCCCCGGCCAGGTAGCGGATCGCTAGGACCACCGCGGTGATCACCAGGCCCCAAAACGCCACCATCACCAGTGTCATCAGGATCCATCCGCCCCAACCCCAGCCGCCGTTCCACATCCAGCCGTCTCCGCCGTACATCATCCGCGTATCCCTTCATCGTTGCCTGGTCGCGACGGTCGCGCGGCTTCGAGCATGGGCTCACGCCCCGCCGGTTCGTAGGGCAGATGGTCCTCGGATCTGAGCCCCCAGCGGCCCCGCGCGGTCAGCGTGAAGCCCTGGTCTGCGGTCGTTGTCGAGTCGCAGTCGGGTGTGGGTGTCATGTCGACCGCGGTGGCCGCCCGCCCCGCTCAGGTGTGAGCTCGGAGTAGACCTGCCGGAACTTTCCGCTGCGTGGATGAGCGCGGTCGCTTCGTCGGCCTTCTCGATCGTGACCGCAGTTGCTCCGTGGGCCGACAAGAGCCGGGCTGATTCTGGGGTCTTCGACACGAATCAGTGGGTCGCGAGCTGAGACTGGTCACCTGCGCCCACAGGTTGCTTGCTCTGCTCGTCGGTCGCAGACGTTGTCGGTTCCTGTAGCCGCGCTTGAGGTTTGGAGCTCCAGCCGACGTACCCGAGTACCAGACTGACCGCAGAGTAGACAGCGGCTTCGGTCCACATGTACCCGACACCCCACCGTCTGCCGAGGAAGACAGGCTCGTTGATAATGCCGCGAGACGTAGCCACGGCGTACGCGGCGTGCACGTAGGCGAGCGCCGCAAACGATCCGGAGAAGAATTTGCACACTTCGCGTTTCATGGTGATTTCCCTTCACTACCTCAGGTCATTGACGACCGTTCGAATTGATGTCGCTTGGGTGTTCCCGCGCTGCGGAGGGCTGCCTGCGGTTGTCTTTTTCGCGTTGCTTCCCGGTGCCCTTGCCACGTCTGTTGCGCATTCTGAGAATGAATTTGTCGAGGGCACGCATGGTGGCAGTCTCCCGGTTCTGCTGCATGCCGCCGGCGGTCTGAACTTGCGAACTCAGTCTCGGCGTCCCCGCCCAGCGCTTGCTAGGGACCGAAGTCCCTAGCAGCTAGGGATTCCGGTCATTAGCGGGCCGGCCTAGCACGGCCGGGTTGGTGTTGGGGAGTGTGGCCGTAAGTGCGTCAGCGCAGCGGGTGGCTGGCCACACACCGCCTAGACCGGAATGCTGCCCCCGCCGGTCCATGCCCCTGCTTGGGGTCGTGCCGGCAGCGTCGAGCCCGGCTTCGTATTGGCTCCTCTGCCAGGGACTTTTGGCACTAGCTCGACGGTTCCAGCGGTGGCTTAACTTGCGACAACACGGGTCTCCAGGAGGTGAGTCATGGCAACGAAGGTCTCGGCGCTTGATCATGCGACGCAAAGCGCGCACACGTGGGTTTGTGACGTGGCGCGCGAGTTCGACACCGAGGATCGCGAGTTCGCCTATCGAGTGCTGCGCGCCTGGCTGCATACACTGCGCGATCGGCTTACCGTGCAGGCGAGTGCCAACTTCGCGGCCCAGCTGCCCGATCTGATCAGAGGGATCTTCTACGCGGGCTGGAATCCCAGCGGCGTTCCCAAGAAGTACGACGTCGAGGAATACGTGCTGCACTTCGCCCACGAGGCCAACATCGCGCACGATGACGTCGGCAAGGCGTCCGCCGCGACCACCGCCGCCGCATTGCACCACCTTCCGGCCGCCCAGATGGAGAAGGCCTTAGAGCAACTGCCCCCAGAGCTGCGCGCCGTGCTTCTACCCAGGCGATAACGAGCGCTGGGTGTCAACTTGTCGATAGAGGTTGATAGCGCAGCCGTTGGGTTGACGTCGGAGCAGGCCATGCAACGGCTGGCGGCCGATGGGCCCAACGAGTTGCCGATGGCGAAGCGGCGCAACATTTTCCGTGAGGCGTGGGATGTGATCCGTCAGCCCATGCTGCTCCTTCTGCTCGGTGCTGGCATGGTCAACTTCCTGCTGGCCGAGCCGCTCGACGGCGCGATGTTGATGGCTTTCGTGGTTGTGGTCATCGCGATCTCGATTTATCAGGAGCATAAGACCGAGCGAGCGTTGGCCGCGCTGCGGGATCTGTCGTCACCGCGGGCGCTGGTGGTGCGCGACGGCGTGCAGCGGCGCGTCGCGGGTCGGGATGTGGTGCGCGGCGATCTGCTGCTGCTGGCCGAAGGCGATCGGGTGCCCGCCGACGCAGTGTTGGTCGACTGCGCGAATTTCTCGGTGGACGAATCGGCGCTCACCGGTGAGTCCGTGCCCGTGCGCAAGGTGGCGATCGAGCCTGCGTCGCCCTCGGCGACGATGGGGCGCGCGGGCGGGGATGCGACGCCGTGGGTGTTCTCGGGCACTCTGGTGGTCAAAGGGCACGGCATGGCCGTCGCCAAGGAAACCGGCGCCGGCACCGAGCTGGGAAAGATCGGCGCGGCACTGCGAACCATCGAGCCGCAGCGCACCCCGTTGCAGCGCGAAATCGACCGCTTGGTGCGGGTTCTGGCTGTCTTCGGGGTGGCCGCCGCGGTTGTCGTGGTCATCGTTTACGGGTTGACCCGCGGCAACTGGCTGGCCGGGCTGCTGGCCGGCATTGCGACCGCGATGGCGCTGCTGCCGGAAGAGTTTCCCGTCGTGCTGACCGTGTTCTTGGCGCTGGGAGCGTGGCGGATGTCGCGCAAGCATGTGCTCACGCGCCGGCCCCCCGTAGTCGAAACGCTGGGGTCAGCGACCGTTCTGTGCGTGGACAAGACCGGCACCTTGACGCTGAACCAGATGACGGTGCGACAACTCGTCGTCGACGGACAGACATTCACCTGTGATGAGCACCCGCTACCGGAGGCATTTCACACGATCGCGGAATTCTCCGTGCTCGCCTCCCCGATCGATCCGTTCGATCCCATGGATAAGGCGTTCAAGGAACTCGGCGAGAAGTATCTGTCCGGTACCCCGCATATACACGCCGATTGGGAATTGGTCCGTGAGTATCCGCTGTCCGAAAGACTATTGGCTCTTTCGCATGTGTGGCGCTCGCCCGACCGGGGCCACTATGTAATTGCCGCCAAAGGCGCGCCCGAAGCGATCGCCGACCTATGTCACTTCGACGCCGAACAACTCGCGTCGATGACCGCGCACGTGGAAAGCGCCACGGCCGGCGGGCAGCGGGTGCTGGGCGTGGCATGCGCGCGATTCGACGCCGACAGCGCACTACCCGCACAACAGCACGATTTCGACTTCGAATATCTAGGTTTGGTCGGCCTGCACGACCCAGTTCGTCCCGGGGTGGCCGACGCCGTCGCCGAATGCCGGCGCGCAGCGATACGAACGGTCATGATCACCGGCGACTATCCCGGAACCGCCCTGGCCATCGCCCGCGAAATCGGTCTCGATCACACCGCCGGGGCCATCACCGGCGCCGAACTGCAAACGATGCCCGAAGACGAACTGGCCGAGCGTATTCGGTCGACGAGCGTATTCGCGCGGATGGTGCCCGAGCAGAAGCTTGCTCTTGTGCGGGCGCTGCAGGCCAACGGCGAGGTGGTCGGAATGACCGGCGACGGCGTCAACGACGCTCCCGCACTGCGAGCAGCCGACATCGGCATCGCGATGGGCGCCCACGGCACCGACGTCGCCCGCGAATCGGCTGCGCTGGTGATCACCGACGACGACTTCACCTCAATAGTGGGTGGCGTGCGCCAGGGCCGTGGCATCTTCGACAACCTACGCAAAGCCATGTCCTACGTCATCGCGGTGCACGTACCGATCGTGGGCATGTCACTCATCCCCGTCTTCGTCGCCGACTGGCCCCTTGTCCTGTTACCGGTCCAAATCGCATTCCTGGAGCTCATCATCGACCCCGCCTGCTCGGTGGTCTTCGAGGCCGAACAGATCGATCCCAACATCATGGAATCGCCCCCGCGCGGGCTGCACGAGCCCATGTTCGGCGCGCGGGTGCTGGCCATCGCGGCGCTGCAAGGGTTGTCGGTGCTGGCCGCCACCGTGGCGGTGTACCTGTGGGCTGTGCTCAGCGACCGACCCGACGACGTCGTGCGCTCAGTCACCTTCGCCGCGCTCGTCGTGGGCAATCTGGCACTGATCCTGGTGAATCGCTCATGGCGGCTGCCGATATGGCGAACCTTTCAGCAGCGTCACAACCCGATGCTGAAATGGATTCTGGGCGGGGCGGCACTGCTTCTCGTCGCCGTCCTGTCCGTTCCGGGATTGCGCCATGCGTTCAACTTCGGCCCCATCACACTCGCCCAATGGTGTGTGGCCATCGTCGCCGGGATCACCGGCGTCGCCTGGTTCGAGATCTACAAAACCATCACTGCGCGCCGCCAACCGCACTCCTCCACCCACCCTGGTGCGACCCCCAGGCAGCCGCGGGGCAACCGGGTCAGGCCGTCGTGAACAGCTCGGGAATCGCGGTGGGGCTTCAGCTGGGCACCCAACCCCCGCTCAGCGCCACCCGCGCCTTTCTCCTCGGCGCCCGAGCGATGCGGCTGGACTCGGTGATGCTCATCGACCACTTCCAGAACGTCTTCCCCAGCGTCATTTGGGATAAGGAGCTGACCTGGCTCGCCACGCAACGCCCCACACCCCATGAGTTCTTCGACTACCAGGTGCTACTCGGCTACCTCGCATCGCGGGTGGGGCGGCTGCGCCTGGGCGTCGGGGTGACCGAGCCCATCCGGCGCCACCCAGTCCTAATCGCACAAGCCATGATGACGCTGTCTCACCTCACCAAACGCGCGCCAATCCTGGGCATCGGCGCCGGCGAGCGGATGAACATCGACCCCTACGGGCTGGACCCCTCCGAGCCGGTCACCCGCCTAGAGGAGGCCCTGCAGATCATCCGGCTGTGCCTGTCGACGCGAGGGCCGATCACCTTCTCCGGCAAGCACTACCGGCTCGACAATGCGTTGATGGATCTCAAACCCGCACGCGGTAAGGTGCCAGAAATCTGGATCGCCGGCCACGGTCCCCGCATGCTGCGATTGACCGGACGCTACGGCGACGGGTGGTACCCCACTGCAGTGGTCTCGCCGCGCGAGTACGCCACCAAGCTGACGACGGTACACGCCGCGGCCAACGAAGCCGGGCGAGACCCCGCCTCGATCACCCCCGCGCTGCACCGCTTCACGGTGATCGGCGCCACCGAACAGGAGGCACGAGCCATGCTCGAGACAAAGGTCATCCGTGCGCTGGGCCTCATGGCACCCGCCCATCTGTGGCGCCAAGCCGGCGCCGTACACCCATTCGGCGAACACTTCAACGCACTCGTCGATTTCGTGCCCGGCCACTACAACCGTCAGATGATGGACGAAGCCATCGCCGCCGTACCGGCCGCCCTCATGGCCGAGGGACCCCTACTGTGGGGAACTCCCAAACAGGTGGTGACCAAACTGCGCGCATTCGGCGACGCCGGCCTGCGCCACGTAGTCCTCGCGCCCGTCTCAGGTCTGGTCTCCAAACACGCCGCCCTCTACGGACTATGGGCCACCGGCCGCATCGCTCGATCACTTCGCGAGATTGCATCGCGCTAGGTCGGATTAGCGTCCCTGCACCTCCAACCCGGGTGGATAACAACGGCCGCCGCCAGACCACGAAGCTGGCGACGCGCTGTACCGCACATCGCCGCCGACATAGGAGTCAGTTGCCGGCTCACCGATTCGACCTATGAGCGGCTGTCCCGATTTAATATCGACCGCCGCACAGCCACACCGCAATAGGGGCGCAGCATCAACTCACGTTGGGCACAAGCGCCACGTCGAGAACTGCTGGGAGAGGGAGCAATACGTGGGCGAGGCGGTCAGATCCTGCTTGTGGCTTTATAGTCCGTGTGTGCCAAGCCAGGTGTGGACTCGATCCGCGACAGCGCGCCAACCGTCCTCCAGCATCATATCGTGCCCCATGCTGGCGAAGAATTCTGCTTCGGTGTGATACGCAGCTGCGGTTGCACGCACATATGCATGGCTGTACGTGCCGTCGTCTTCTGCGCCAAGGACCAGCAACGGAGTTGTCACGTCCTTGAACCTGACGAGGTTCAAAAACGTCATGTCCAGAACGATTGCACGCGGGCTCTCATCCTGAATCCGAGCAGTGGTATGCGCGACGATTGACTCAGGCGTATGTGCACAGAAAAAGCTCTCCCGTACCAGCTCAGGGGTGCAGAAGAGAATCGACGTCTTGCCCGCGATCAGGGACCTAACGGAACGCCACGGATGCCGCCCGATCAACCGCAGCTGTGCGCCGAGGTGTCCACGCGGCGGTGCGGATGTAATCAATACACCGGCGTGGGCGTTGTGCGTTTCGATGATTCCGCTGCGGGTGCGGCGGATGCGACTCGAGCGTGCCTGCCAGACCGACGCCGAATGGCTACGCAAGACCATTGAGCACACCAGCCGCCGGTTCAAGATTCGTGTCGCGGCTCGACCAAACGATCTACTGGAGGTCGTTTCCCTGCGCAGCGACACCATCACCGGACGACTCCAGCAGGTGTGGGCGGCTGACGCCTTCGACGCCGCGTTCGGCGGTCGCATCCGCACCGCTACTCGACTGGCCTCGAGCTCAAGGGCGTTGTCAAGCGCGCCGACGTGGTGATCGGCGCCGTGCTGGTGCCCGGGCACAAGGCACCCAAATTGGTGACGAATTCACTAGTCGCGCAGATGAAACCGGGCGCTGCTCGATATCTCTATCGACCCGGGCGGCTGCTTCGAGGATCCCGGCTCACGACCCATGACGAGCCCACGTAGTCCACGACACCGTGTTCTACTGCGTGGCCAACATGCCCCGCGTGGTGGCGCTGGCGTCCTGGCGACGCCGCGGTCCCGCGGATAACCGGATCGGTCTTGCGCCGCAATCAGTGGACCGGCGGCAGCGGCACACTCACGTCGGCCACCGCCCACTCACGGATGGCCGATCGCCCGGATCGGCATGATAAACCGATGCAACGACGACCGAAGGAGCGTCGAATCAGAGGGCAGTAATCCGTATCAGGCAAGGGCCCGCTCCAGTAGATCGGCGTACGTGTTCGGGTCGACGAGTACAGCGGCGTGCCCCAGCCGGCCGAGACTGATCACGTCGACGCGGCGGCCAAACAGCCTCTCGTACCGAGGAAGGTCCTTTTTGCTCTGGGTCGAATCGTTTTCAGCGCTCAGCACGACGGCGCGACCATTCCATCGCTGAAAGGCGGCAGGGTTGACGACCTGGGTGCGGATCAGGTCCGCGACGACAGCGAAGTGGGAAACGACATCCGCCCGCGACAGCTCCTCGTGCACGATTGCCGTGATCACCTGTGCCACTTCGGTTCGCTCATGCTGCGGTAGTCGACGGACCAATTTGAGCAGCCCGGCCGCCAGCAGGCGCTTCAGCGCCCTTTCCGGCAGGACGCGAGCAAGCGCAATTAAGAGCTCCTCCGCCGGGAGCCAGGCTCGGCCGTAGTCCGCAGGTCCGGCACTTGACAGGATCAACCGATGGACATCGACCGGTCGGTGCGCGAGATACGCCTGCGCCAGCATCCCCCCATAAGACTGCCCAACCAGATCGAAGGTACCGACACGCTCGGCTCGGAGAATGCTGTCGAAGGCGATCGTGAACTGCTCCATTGTTCGGACAGGCGGGTAGTCCGGGGCAATGACGGTATGACGTTCCGCGAGCCGTTCCAGGAAAGCGAAGCCCAGCGCCGCTCGGCGCAGTCCCCCGGTGAGCCACAGCACCGGCGTGCCGACCCCGCGGCGGTAGTAACGCCACCCGACGCCCTCCACGACTAGGTGTTTCCCGAACTGGCCAGAAAAGCGCTCCATCCGGTCGACGACCGTCATCGGGGCATGTCCATAAATGCATTCGCGATCGCTATGTCACTTGTCTCAACTAGGCACTGTGCTTGGTCGTTATGGCCGGGCCCCTCGGCAGGTCGGTTCCCTGTGAGGATCAAGCGGTGCCCCAATGCCTCTCGCGTAGTCGTGAAGCCGGTGTCGTCAGACTCGAAGGAAGGCTGGCCCTGGGCGATGCCGACTGGCGCGTCAGCCAGGCTGAGTGGGCTGGTGTTGTGACTCTCGGCTGTGTGCACGACGTCGATGAAAGCCTGATTGAGGCTGCAGCGGCGTAGCGCGACGAGCACGCCCTCGGCGGTATCCCGGATCCGGGCGCTGGCGCGGCGAGGATCCTGCGACGGACGATATGCGTTCACTTCTATTTCGCCCGGCGTCAATACGGATGCGGCACCGAAGATTTCGTGCTCGTCGACGCATGTCGTTCCGATGTGCATGCCGTGAGTGGTCATATTGCGCTCCCGAAATAGGACCCCGGGGATTTGATTTCCGCGCCCTTCAACCATCGCGCCAAATCCCGCTTCGGCGATGAAGCCAAACGTCGCGTGTCAGCCGCCGAAGGTCACCAACCAACGACGACGAGATGCATCCGTCACCGACCCCACCCGCCACGATGAAATTACTTCGCTCGGTGAGCCGCTCAATTCACCTCATCCGCGCTTAATATGCGCCGCGGGCGTCATTGCCACTTGAGGTCTTCGTCCACTTTTTGGTCTTGTTTCTCACGCTGATCCGAAGGGCGGGTATCAATCGTGACCTCTTGCCAGTACCCCGGGCTGTACAGGCGAATATCATTGCCGCTGGCGACTTTTAGCACACCGCTCGTGAGTACTTCGTACGTCGCGTCGTCCGAAAACTGGTCATCCTCATCGTGATCTTGAATCTGTATCCACATTTGCATAACGGGACCCTAATTCATACGACGGGGTCGCTAAATGCCAAGAACGCATAGTCCAATTCGAGCGACCGTCAGCCGGCGACAGCACACCCTTGGTTAGAGCGACCGGGCGGACCGATGTGGCGTCCGACTCTGGTCAGTTCAGCAATATGGTGTGTTGGTGCGCCCTGATCGCACGCTGCATCTCGGCCCGAGACAGCTCATGGTGCCGCATTCACAGCGAGCCGGCACCAGATCGTCGGCGAAGCGGCCCGCGTCGAGGAGGTCGACATAAGGCGTGCCGTGCAGGTTCCCGTGGTGCGCCGTATCGACAAAATCGCGGTCTCCGTGTGCATGTGGGCCAACAAGCGATTCGAACACCGGGCCTACGGCCGTATCGAAGACCGCTGCGACGTGATGGCTCCGACCACAGCGCACCCGCACTAAGGCGTGGTCGTCTCGTTCGTTACCGAGGTCGTCCAGCGCATGTCGGGCGACAACATGGCGTTCGCTCGGGCTGGGATCGCTTTGGCGGCTCATGAACTCCTCCGCATCTTCTGATCGGGATTCTCGACATTACCGACGCGACGGACGAGATCTCCGGAGTCCAAAGTCCCGTTTTTCAGTGGTCGGACGTCCCGAGAACAAGGTCTTTCGCCTACTGGCGAGCCGCGAACCGCAAGCCGATTCTGTATCTGGATTGACCATCTGAAAAGGGAGGTGCTTCGGAATTGTGCGACCAAGGCATCGCTGGGTACCGCCTCGGCGAGCGACCCGACCAGGTCCTGCTCCTGCTAGATCCGGCCGAGCCCAATCGCGAGTCGACGTCCATGGCAGATGCGCGGCGGCTCAAGGTTGCGAATGCCGTGCGTGCGAATGATGCTGCGGCCGAGACGCTGCAGGAGCTCGCCGATTTGGTTGCCATCTCCGATGGCGATCCATACCGGGTGCGCGCTTACGAGAAGGCGGCCCGTTCGGTCGCCGGTTACCCGCTCGACCTTGACACGCTCGACCGGAAAGGTTTGATGGCGATCCCGGCGGTGGGTGAGCACATCGCCGACAAGCTGCTCGAGTTGCGGCAAGGTCGGCCGCATCGCGGCTCTCGAGGAACTGCACGCCCAACTGCCCGCAGGTCTGCGCGCTCTGCTGGGAATCCCCGGTCTCGGACCGAAGCGAGCTCATCAGGTCCATGTGGAGCTGGGCATCTCGTCGATGCCGGAGCTACTGGCCGCGTTGCACGACGGACGGCTGCGCGACCTCAAAGGCTGGGGCGAGACCAGCGAACGCAACCTGGCCCGCGCGATCCAGCCGGATGCAGGAAGTCGGGGGGCGCATGCCGCTGGCGGTCGCACTCGATATCGCCGAGGATCTGGTCGCGCCAGCTCGCCGCGTTGCCGCAGGTGAGTCGAGTCGACTACGCGGGATCGCTGCGGAGGATGCGCGACACCGTCGGCGACATCGACCTGCTGGTAGCGGCCGACGAGGACCCGGGATCAGTCATGGACCGCTTCTGCACCATGCCGTTAGTGGATCGCGTGCTGGCCCACGGCCCCACCAAGTCTTCTGTGGTGACAACGAAGGGCATCCAGGTGGACCTGCGGGTAGTGCCGGCGGCAGTCTGGGGTGCGGCACTGCAATACTTCACCGGATCGAAAGCCCACAACATCCGCATCCGCGAACTGGCTGTGCGAGCCGGGCTGAAGTTGTCCGAGTACGGGCTGTTCCGAGTCGACGACGACGAATTGTTGGTATCGTCAGACGAAGCGGAGATCTACGCCAAGACTCGGGCTGCCGTGGATCCCGCCGACGCTGCGTGAAGACCGCGGGGAAGTCGAAGCCGCGCTGGCATGGCCATCTCCCCGACCTGGTCGAGGTGGCCGACATCGTCGGGCGACCTCCACATGCATACCGAATCTCACCGACGGCCTGGCCGACCTCGACGACATGGTCGCCGCCGCTTCTCGCCATGGATATCGCTACTGCGCGATCACCGATCACGCGCCGATGCTGGCGATGCAACGGATGACCCGTGACAAGGCCCTCCGACAGCGCAGCGAGCTGGCCGAGGCGGCTCGCCGCCACCATATTGCGGTCCTGCACGGGTCCGAACTCAACATCGCCGCGGACGGTTCCCTTGACTGGGACGACGACTTCCTCGCCGGGTTCGACGTCCTGGTTGCTTCCGTGCACTCCGATTTCGACCAGACCCGCGAGGAGATGACCCGGCGCCTGCTGACCGCGATCGAGCACCCCTACGTCAACATCATCGGCCATCCGACCACCCGCCTCCTCGGCCGTCGTCCGCCCATCGACTTCGACGTCGACGCCGTGTTCGCGGCTGCCGCGCGCACCCACACCGCCCTGGAAATCAACGCCTTCCCCGACCGGCTGGACCTCAACGACGAACTTGTGCGCCGCGCCCGCGAACATGGCGTCGTCTTCGCGATCGACACCGATGCCCACGCCGTCCCGCATCTGGACCACATCCGCTACGGCGTCGCCGTCGCCCAGCGTGGCTGGGTGTCCGCCGACGAGGTGATCAACACCTGGCCGCTGGACCGGCTCTGCACTTTCCTCGCCAAGGGACGCCGCTGACCTCGCCGACCGCTACCGGCGGCCAATGTGACCTTGGCGGGCACTTAAGGACGTTCGACCCTCGCCTCGCCGTTGGTGGGGTGAGACGGTGACGGTGCCAAGGGAACTTGGTTTCGCCGAGGAAGCGACCGTCCGGTCATCCGCACGCGTGGAGACCCAAACACGCTGCTGCGACGACGCAGCGTCACCGCAGCATTCGGTGATTCATGGAGAGGACAACACCTATGGCCGAGCACGCCATACAGCGGCAGAAGCCGCAAAAGAGGGCTGCGGTGAAGAAGGAAGCAAAGAGGACCGTAGCCAAGAAGATTCCGAAGAACGCCGTGGCGAACACAGAAGAGGAACGCGGTGCGAGGATTGTGGTCCTTACCGATGATCCTCGCCGCAGCGTCGTAATAGTGCCCGGTTCCCATATTGATTCCATGCGGCACAAGGAGAACGCATACTTCTTCGAGGACGGCAACGAGTTGGTTGGGATGATTGTCGAGGGCGGCACGGTTGAGTATCACCCCGGTGACCGCACATATGTTGTGCGGCTCACCAACGGACGGCACACCGCTGAGTGAACTATCGAACATTCATCAACACATCGACCGCCTCCTATCGAGCAACATAGATGACACTCCGGACGAGGGCGTCCTGCGGGCACGACATCGCGCTGGTTACACCACATCTGGAATACACCGAGATGCGATTTGACGAGAAGCACCGCGTGAGGAAGGAGTTGCGGTGATGGGCGTGTATGCAGTCACCGGTTCGGCATCAGGCATGGGGCTCAAGGTCGCGCAGAGACTGTGCGATGCCGGCCACACCGTGATCGGAGTGGACCTCAAGCAGGCAGACATCGTCGCGGATTTGTCGACGGCCGAGGGTCGTCGGGCTGCCATCGACCGTGTTCTGGCGGCGTCTCGGGGCAGACTGGACGGTGCCGTGCTCGCGGCCGGTCTCGGGCCCGGCCCAGCCGTTGATCGTCCGCGCCTGATCGCCCAGGTTAACTACCTCGGCGTGGTTGACCTGCTTGACGCGTGGCGACCAGCGCTGGCCGCCGCTTCGCACGCGAAGGTCGTTGTCTTCTCAAGCAACTCGACAACAACAACGCCCGCAGTTCCCGCACGCACCATTCGGGCATTCCTTGCGCACGACGCCGAGAAAGCGGTTCGCTCTGCGAGATTGTTCGGCAAGAACGCTTCGACGATCGTATACGCCGCATCCAAGATCGCGGTGAGTCGTTGGGTGCGGCGTGAGGCGGTAACGAGCGAGTGGGCAGGCGCGGGCATACGCCTGAATGCTCTGGCTCCGGGGGCGATCATGACACCTCTTCTGGAGGAGCAGCTCTCGATGCCGAAGCAGGCGAGGCTCATTCGCTCGTTTCCTGTCCCGATCGGCGGATTCGGCGAGGCTGGCCAGCTTGCCGACTGGGTGCTCTTCATGCTCTCGGATGCCGCGGAGTTCCTGTGCGGGAGCATCGTATTCGTCGATGGCGGGACGGACGCGTACTTTCGTGCTGACGACTGGCCGAGGCCGGTGCCTTTGTACGGGCTGTTGTCTTACCTCAAGCGGTTCAGAAATTTCTCCGCGCCGACGACAGTCGCCGCCTCGAACTGAGGTTCATTGTCACAAGTCTCGCCTGGGCGACGGTTCGGGTTGTAGTAGGACGCGGATCTCACGTGGAAGCTGATCCAGGGCCTTGGCCATCTGCGCAGGCGGAAGGTGGTGCAGTAGGGCGGCGGTCGTCGCCGCGGCCGCCTTGCCGACGTCGTGGAGGGAGATGTTCGCCTCACCGGCAAAGCGCACAGCGTAGGCCTCCGCGTCGTATTTCTCGGGAACGGCCCCGGGGTCCCAGCCTGCGTAGAAGATGCCCCGGATTAGATCAGGCAGCTGGGCTGCAAAGTGCGCGGCTGCCTCGACGGTAAGGCGATCGCGAAGGGTATGCAGCCATGCCCGAAGCACCCCGTAGGCGAACTCCGCGATCGTCAGTGTCGAATTCCTTGGCTACATCGTTCACCCATGTATGCGCGATGTGCGTCGCGTGATCAAGCGCCGAAACCTTTGTCTTGGCGGGCATGACTACCTCCTCAGATCCACGTCCAGCACACAGCAGCCGCCATTCAGCACACCAGAGGCGAAAGTCACCAGGGTCGCAAAGGGCTGAGCCGCGAAGAATGCGCCACGCTCAATTCCTTGCGTTACCAGTGTGATTCATGGCCGTTACGACTCGCCACGCGGTCGGGCTACACGCCCGGACGAGGGGGACTGATGAATCAGTGGGTCTGGCACCCCGGCTCCGGGCCGTCCCGTCGGGCGTGATTTTCGGCGGCGAAGAAGAAGGGACTTCGCCCCATCGCGGGAAGACGGCGACCCCCGTCGAGCAGGTCCACATTCGCATGCAGCCACGCACTGGCTTTGTCGCAACTGTCAGGCCTGGACGCCGCACCCGCACGATCGGTGGCGCCTCAGTGTCCAAATTCGGCGCGGTTGGGACCTTCGACTCCTGCGCGAGGTGCTCGCGATGCCAGGATCGAAACATATGGCTCCGCAGGTTTCACCAGAGCTGTTACCGCAGCATCCGCACGCGTTGCCGGTTACGGATGTTACGTGTGAATTGCGGGTGGACCCGTCGGTCGGCTTGAGCGAGGCCGAGGTCGAGCGGCGTCGGCAGCTGTTTGGACGCAATCTCCTTGCGACGCGCAAGCCGGTGTCCGACCTGGCGCTGCTGGCGCGGCAGTTCGCGAGCCCCGTTGTCGCCCTGCTCGCAGCGGCTATGGCGGTGTCGTTCTTATTCGGTGAATGGCAGCAGGCGATAGCGATCGCCGTCGTGCTCTTGATCAACACTGCGATCGGCTACGGCACGGAGCGCAGGGCGGTGCGCTCGATGGAAGCGTTGCGAGCGCTCGGCGGCCGCAGCGCGAGGGTGCGCAGGGACGGCCGGTCCGCGGTCGTTAACGCCGACGAGTTGGTACCCGGCGACGTCGTGCTCCTGGAGCCGGGCGACGTCGTGCCCGCAGACCTGCGCTGCGTGGGAAGCGCCGCCCTGGGTGTGGACGAGTCAGCACTCACCGGTGAGTCGGTGCCGGTCGGCAAGAACGTGGCGCCCGACCCGGAGGCAGCCGCACTGCATGAGCGCGCCGCGATGCTGTTCAAGGGCACGCATGTGGTCCGCGGCAGTGGCGAAGGAATTGTGGTGGGCACCGGGCTGTCCACCGAGCTCGGCCGCATCACCCGGCTGGTCGACGAGACCGACGAGGGCAACTCCCCACTGGAGGACCGGCTGGAACGCCTATCCCGCCAACTCATTTGGCTGACCTTGGTTCTGGCGTCCGCCGTTGCGGCAGCTGGGCTACTGACTGGCAGACCGGTGCTGCTCATGGTCGAAACCTCCATCGCCCTCGCCGTCGCGGCGATCCCGGAAGGCCTGCCGATCGTGGCGACCCTCGCGCTCACCCGTGGCATGCTGCGCATGGCGCGGCGCAACGCCCTCGTGGAAAAGCTCTCGGCTGTAGAGACGCTCGGCTCCACCACGGTGGTACTCACCGACAAGACCGGCACGCTGACTGAAAACCGCATGGCCGTCGAACGCTTGGTGACCTCTACCGGCGCGTTCTTTTTCGACTATCAGATCCAGGCCGTGCTCACCGGTGGTATGCCGGTCGACCCGTCCGCCGATGCGGAGCTGAAGCGTGCCCTGCTAACGGGTGTGTTGTGTGGAAACGCCGACTACGACGCCGAAACCGACACCGGCAGCGGCGATCCGATGGAGGTCGCGCTGCTCCGCGCGGGTGCACTCGCGGGATTGATACGCGGCGAGCAACTAGATCTTCACCCCGAGATGGCCGAACACCCGTTTGACCCCGCCACCAAATGGATGGCGACGGTGCATCGCGACCACGACCGGTATTTCGTCGCGGTCAAGGGAGCACCGGAAGCGGTTCTGGCGCTGGCGGATCAGACCGACATTGCCGCCGAGCCGTTCGATGACGACGACAAGACGGAGTGGCTCGACGTAGCCCAGGAACTGGCGGCCGACGGGCTACGCGTCCTCGCGCTCGCCACTCACCCGTGCGAGGACCCACAGGATCCCTTCGGCCGCGGGCTCGCGTTCGTCGGGCTCGTGGCACTGCGAGACCCGGCACGCGCGGACATTGCCGGCGCGGTCGCCTCCCTTCGCCGCGCGGGAATAAGTGTTGCGATGGCCACCGGCGACCATCCAAGCACGGCCCTGGCCATCGCCCGCGATGTCGGCATCGCGGGGCCCGATGCCGCCGTCACGACCGGAAGCGAACTCTCGGGCCTGAAGGACGCGTCCGATTCCGCACGCAAAAGTGTTGCACGACAGCGCGTCTTTGCGCGGGTCAACCCGGAGCAGAAGCTTGATCTGATCGACCTTTTCCAAAGCCAAGGCGAAGTCGTCGCGATGATCGGCGACGGCGTCAATGACGCGCCGGCCTTGTCCAAGGCCGATATCGGCGTCGCGATGGGCAAGCGCGGCACCGAGGTTGCGCGTGAAGCGGCTGACATCGTGCTGCTCGACGACCGATTCTCGACGATCGTGACCGCGGCGCGAGAGGGCCGGGTCATCTTCGACAACATCCGCCGCTTCTCGATATACCTGCTGTCGTGCAACATCGCCGAGGTGCTGGTGGTAGCGCTCGCTGTGTTCACAGGTCTGCCGCTACCGCTACTGCCCCTGCAGATCTTGTTCCTAAACCTGGTGACCGACGTGTTTCCCGCCTTCGCGCTGGCTACCGGCGAGGGCGAGGGGGACGTCCTCGACAGGCCACCGCGACGCCCAGGGGAGCCGATCATCCCGTCCCGGCTGTGGCGCACCATGGCGGGCTACGGCCTGGCGATCTCGGCGAGCACGCTGCTCGCGATCGTCGCCGCCACGTACTGGCTTGGTTTCGACACTGCGGCGGCAACCACCGTGGCGTTCCTCACCATCGCGCTGGCGCAGCTGTGGCATGTCTTCAACATGCGCGGCCGGGGCAGCCGAATACTGCGCAATGCTGTCACCGCCAACCGGCTGCTCTGGTTCGCGCTGGCGCTCTGCCTCGGCCTGATCCTGCTGGCGGTCAACGTGCCCGCGTTGGCGACGGCGCTACAGATTCAGGCGATCGGCTTCGAAGGTTGGGCATTGGCCGTCGGATGTAGCCTGCTGCCGCTAGCTGGCGGGCAGCTGTGGCTGACCGTCGGCGGAGATGCGTCTAGCCGTAGCTTGCGAAAGAACGGCTACCGGAATGCCATCACGGTCACGTCGCTGACGAACTCGGCCGCCCCCGCCCGCGGCCAATGAGCGCCGCTGGCCTCCGGCCGATCATCCTGGGGGACCCGTGATTGGTTCAACGGGCTTATCGTCGTGCATGCAGGCGATCGCCATCGCCAGCATCGGCGCAATCGAGCACACCTCAATCATGGCGCTCTCCTTGGGTGCCACCGTGTCGGTGACGAGCACGCGCCCCAGATCGAGGCCTCGTAAGCGGTTGACGGCGGCGTGGACCAACAACCCGTGCGTCGCAGCCACGACAATGCCCGGCGCCGCGTCGCGCAAACGCAGCAGCCCGACAGCGGCTTCAATCGTCGCACCCGTGGTGATCATGTCATCGATGATCACGGCCGGTCGGCCGCACACGTCGCCGGCGATGTCCAATGCGCTTACCGTTGATCCACTTTCGCGTTGCTTGCGCACAACCGCAACCGGGCCGTGCAAGATTTCCGCGTACCGCTCAGCCAGCTTGACCGCACCCAAATCCGGTGCGACCACTACAGATCCTTCCGGCAGCCCGGAAGCGAGCTCACCAGACAGGGCGGGAACGGCGGTGAGAATTTCAACCGGGATTCGGCACTGAGCCTCCAGGGCGGGGGTGTGCGGATCGACGACGACGAGTCGATCAGCCCCCGCGTCGGCGATCGCATTGGCGACAACCGCAGAGCCGAGAGCCTGGCCGGCGGCGGTGCGGCGGTCCTGGCGCGCATAGCCGAAGTACGGCACGACCGCCGTCACCCGCGCGGCGCGCGAGCGGCGGCAGGCATCAAGCAACAAAAGCAGCTCGACGATGTGCTCGTTCACCGGGGGTGCTGTCGGTTGCACGACGTAAACGTCGGCACCACAGACGTTTTCGATCTTCGGGCGCAACTCCCCGTCGGGATATCGCGCGAGGTTGCAGCCGTCGGATTCGACGCCAAGATGGTTCGCCACCGCGCAAGCCAGCCCGGGATTCGCACTACCGGAGACGATACGCAGAACGGCGGTCATCAGAACCTCCTCACCAGATAAATCCCGGACTCATCGCCGCCGGCCATCGGCGTTAGGTCATGGGGTCGCCGGGCTGAGAGTCTTTGTTCCCGAGTCGCGGGGCGAGCGGGTTTACTCCTCATCGTCGATGATGTGAACCGCGGCCTCCTCGGCCGAGGCTGCGCCTCCGCTGATACCGACGTCGTCAGCCACCAGCTCTGCCTCTGTGTCTTCGCCAAAGCCCCAGTCCGGCGCGACAAGTCGACCTGCTCGCGCACGTCCAACCTCACCTCGCTGCGGAAATTCGGTTTCACGCTCGGCTTCGTCGGAGCGTTGCTGCTCGTCTTCGTCGAGCGGAACATTGATTCGCGATGCCGGGTCCGGCTCTTCCTCGGAAAGCATCTGGTCCATGCTTTCAGACGGGCCGAAGGCGCCACGTCCCCACAGACGCTCGGGCGGCGAGATTCCCTCGTCCAGCGCGTCGTCGAGATGGCGCTCAATGAGGGTGTCCTCTTGCGCAAGCTGGTTTTCGTAATCCACGCCGTATTCGCCTGGGGACGGACCCGTACCGTAACTCCGAGTATTCATGACTCAAACAATTCCCTTCATCCATGACCGGTCCCGTCATTCGACGTCCGGTTCGCCCGAGAGGCGCAGGACGGCGTCCCGCGCCGCGCGCTGCAACTTCACCGCCGCAGTCCAGTCCGTGCCCGTGGGCTGGATCGGTGCTCCGATGGTGATGTCGACCGATCCTCGTCGAGGGAAGTGGTGCTCGGGGCGGAGGATGGCACGCGTCCCGCGGATGGCGACTGGGACGACTGGGACGCCGGTTTCGGCGGCGATGACGAACGCGCCCATGTGGAAGGGCCGCAGCCCAGGGGCACGGGCGAGACGGCCCTCGGGGAAGATCACCAACGACTGTCCGGCTCGGACCAGGGCGACGATTCGATCGGTGTCGGCCACCCCGTGCTCACGCTCAGAGCGTTCCACGAACTCAGTGCCGAGCCGCTTGAGCACGAACCCGGTTAGGCCTTCGCGCTGTAACACCTCGCCGGCAACGAACCGAAACGAGCGCGGCAGCACCGTGGTGAGCGCGAGTCCGTCCACCCAGCTCGCATGGTTGGCCGCGACGATCGCGGCGCCGTCGGGGAGGCGGTCGCGACCACGAATTCTGATCGCTGTCCCGGTCAGGCGCGCCAGGAGCCGAAGCGCCCCGGTGGCCATCTGCCAGCGCCACTCGATCCGAGGTAGCAGCGGCAACACCGCGATCACGGCCAGCGCGAGGGCCGCGAACACCGTCCACGCATAGGCAGCGAACGCGACGGTTGCCGCGGCATTGCGGGCTCGGCGCAACGAAGGGCCGGCTCCGCGGAGCCTGATGCGAGCCAATTCCCACCACAGCGCTCGTGGGCGGTCGCCGATCCTGCCCTTCTCGTAGACTTCCCGGCTGGCGGCTCGACGGATCTTCCCGCTCGACGTCTTCGGCACGGTCCGCGGTGGCGCCAGGACCACGTCGTCTGGGGCGACCCCGAGAAGGTCCACCGTCGTCGAAACGATCTCGGAACGCAACGCGACGGTCGTGTCGTCGTCGGTCGCTCGGGTCTCGGCCATCACGACGAGCCGCTCGGCCCCCCCGCCGGAGTCGGGGCAGGCGAACACGGCGACACATCCCTTGCGGACACCGGCGATATTGCCGACGGCCTCTTCGAGCTCGGCGGGGTGCAGATTGCGGCCCGCCCGGATGATCACGTCCTTGACCCGACCCGTGACGTACAGGTCGGCATCGGCGATGTAGCCGAGGTCACCGGTGTCGAGCCAGTCCCCGCGGAACAGCGCTCGATTGGCGGTGGAATTGTGGAAATAACCTGAGGTAGCCGACGGGCCGCGGAACTCGATGCGGCCCTCGCGGCGGTCGCCCAGCTCGGTTCCGGTGGCGTCGACGACGCGGAACTCGTGGCGGGGCAGGGGTTGTCCGCAGGCGACGAAACGAAGGGCGTCCCGATCGCCCGACTCGGCAGCTTCGGCCCGCCCCGACCGCACGAATGTGTCGCGGTCGATGCAGTCGATCAGCGGGCCCCGACCGAGCGGCGGGAAGGCCAGCCCGACGGCGCACTCGGCCAGCCCGTACACCGGTGTGATCGCCTCACGCCGAAAACCGTGGGGCGCGAAGCGCTCCGCGAAGCGTTCGATCGTCGTGGGGCTAACCGGCTCGGCGCCGTTGAAGGCCAACCGCCAAGAGCTCAGGTCGATTCCATCGAGGTCGGCGTCGTTGATCTTGGTGAGGCAGAGTTCGTAAGCGAAGTTCGGGCCGGCCGAGATCGTGCCCCGGTTGGCGTGAATCGCCCACAGCCACTGCGACGGGCGCGTCAGGAACATCTGGGGAGGCATCACCACCAGCGGCACTCCGTAATAGAGACTCGAGAGCCAGGCGCCGATCAGACCCATGTCGTGATACAGCGGCAGCCAACTGACGAACGTGTCCGCCCCCGACACGGCCACGGCCTCGCCCATCGCCCGGATGTTGGCCAGCAGGTTGTCGTGCGTGAGCGCAACACCCTTGGGCTGGCCGGTGCTGCCAGAGGTGTACTGCACCAGCGCGAGGTCGTCGGAGCGGGGTCGAGGAAGCGCGCCACCCGTTGCACCCGTGAGGGATTCGGGGACGACGACGTGGCGTAGGCTGTCGACGTTCGAGCGCAGGAGCTGTCCCAGGCCGACCGCCTCGGGGACCGTAACGAGCATCGCGGCCCGGGCGTTGGCAAGGATGCCGGTGTGGCGACGCAAGTGGTCGGCCAGCTGAGAGGGCCGGGCCGGCGGGTAGATGGGGACGGGCACAGCACCGGCGAGGACTGCGCCAGCGAAGGTGACGAAGTACTCCCGGCTGGTGGGCAACATGATCGCGACCGTGTCCCCGGGCATGACGTCGCGCGCGAGCAAGCCCGCCGCGACGGCGGCAGCCTCCGTGTGCAGGGCCTGATAAGTCACGTCTTCGGGGCTGCCGGACTCGTCGAGGATCCTGATGTGCGTCCGTTCGGGGGTCGCGCCGACGTGCCAGTCGAGGGCGTCGATCAACGTCGATGCCGCCACTGGCGCCGAGCCACCGGCCGTCACGACAGGCGGTTCGACGACGGCGATGTCCTCAACGACGGGTGCACCGTTCTGGATGACGGCCCGCACGAGGTCGCGGGGCGTCTCCGCACTGGAGAGCACATGGGCGGGAAGCGCAACCCCGAAGGTGCCCTGAACCCGCATTAGCAACTCGGCCAACTCAAGGCTTCCGATGCCCAGGTCGTCGAAAGGGCTGTCGAGCGTCACGGTGAGCCGTGAGGCGTGGGGATGGACCTCGGTGGTGAGCCTGCGCACCAGTTCGAGGACTCCGGCGGCGCGCTCGTCGCTGGACAGCGACTCCATGGCTTACCTCCCGGTGGCCCCTCGAACCATTTCGGCATGTCGATGCTGCGCCGAACCCTCGCCGGGCAGCAAGGGCGCAATGGCACCATGATCGCGGGGCGTTGGTCACTTCTGAAGGGCGACTGCAGGGTTCAACGATGCCGATTCCCGCCAACCGATAAATGCGTATCGTCAGCCTCGCGCCACGCCATTGCCAATGGTCTTGCCGACACCAGTTGGTTGCGGCATCGCGAGCCTTCGCACGTCGATCCACCTTGTGACGTCGCTCGGAGTGACGATGCCGACGACCCGGCCCGCGTCGACGACGAGCGCACGGCCTCCGGCGACCGGCCCCAGCCGCTGCAGCAGGGCGGTCAGTGCCTCGTGCGGCTCCGCCGTCGGCACTTCGTCGCGTGGGATGGCGGCATCACGAACCAGGGTGCTGGCGCGCTTGTCCGGCGCGACACCGCGCAGTTGGGTGAGCGTGATCAGTCCCGTGATCGTGCCGTCCTGGTTCTCGACCGGATACGACGAGTGACGGTCGCCCAGCAGGTAGCGCTGGATGAACTCCTCCACGGAGATCCAGCCAGGAGCCGTATGCGGGTGGGCGGTCATGACGTCCGCGACGGACACGGCCGCGAGGGATTGCCGTGTCAATACCGACGTTTCCTCCTCACCGGCGGCGGTGAACAGGAACCAGCCGATGAACGCCATCCACACACCGCCGACCAGCGAGCCCGCCAGGAACTCCAACAGCCCCAGCCCGATCAATGCGTAGGCGACGACGCGTCCCGGCCCGTGCCGCGCCGACAGCGGCGCGTACGGTGTCACCGTGGCGGCGCCACAGGAAGGCGCGCAGTATTCGGCCACCATCCAGCGGCGCACCGGGTAGGAGGTTGAATAGCCCTATCATCAAGTTGATTCCCGCCAACCACCAGGCGACGGCGACCACCACGTCCGCGGTCCCGACGGCACGCAGGGCCGCGGCCACGCCGGCGAAGACTGCCGCCAGCGCCAGGCTCATCGCCGGCCCCGACACCGCGATCCGGAAGTCCGTTCCAGGAGTCTTCGCCTCGCCGCCCAGGCGCGCGATGCCCCCGAACAGCCACAGCTTCACGCCCAATACCTTGACGCCCTCGCGTCGCGCGACGATCGCATGCGTCAGTTCGTGGGCAAGCAACGACGCCAGCAGTACGACCGCACCAGTGATGCCGGCCAGCCAATACACGTTCGACGGATGTCCCGGCGCGGTGCTGGGCAGGGTGGCGGCCAGGCTCCACGTGAACAACCACAAGATGACCAGCACGCTCCAGTGCACGGTCAACGGGAACCCGGCGACCCTCCCGAGCGGAAAACCGCCGTCCATGTGCAACCTCCGATTACCCTGCCGGACAGGATCTTCGCGTTAGTTCTGGCGAGCGACGATCACCGGAATGCGGGCCTCCTGCGCCACGGCGGTGCTGACCGAGCCGAGCAGCATTCCGGCGAATCCGCCCCGGCCGTGGCTGCCGACGACGACCAGCTGGGCCGTCTCAGACTTGTCGAGCAGATAGCGGGCCGGCTGCTCAAATTCGACCAGACGGTGGACGGTGACGTCGGGGTAACGTTCCTGCCAACCGGCGAGGGCTTCGGCAAGGTCTTGTCCGCCGCGACTCGCAGGGCCCCCTCTTCCATGCCGAGACGATGGACATGTCCGCGTCGCTCCAGACGTGCAACGCCACCAAGTCCACTCCTCGCCATGAGGCCTCGTCGAACGCGATCGCCGTCGCCAACTCCGATGCCGGTGAGCCGTCAACCCCCACCAACACCGGTAACTGTGACGATTGCAGCACGATGGGAGCCTCGTCGTGGATCACCGCGACGGGGCAGTGGGCGTGATGGATCAACCCGGTGCTGACCGACCCGAGCAAGCGGCCGATGCTTCCCGTCCGCCCGCGGCAGCCGACCACCATCATTTGGGCGTCTTTGGACAGGTCGACGAGTGTCGGGACGGGCCCGCCAAAGAACAGTTCGCTGTTGATCTCCGGTCGATTGCCGTCCTGCGGCGACCTTGATCGCGTCGGCGATGCTCCTGCGGGCCTCGTTCTCCTGCATCTCGAGGACTTCCTCGGGACTCGGCCGGCAGGCCACGTCAGCGTCGACGCCGCGACTGCCAACGAGGGGGTGACGTGTACGACGGTGAGCGGGACATGGCGCATCGTGGCCTCGCGTGCGGCCCACCGCACCGCCACCTGCGACGACGGGGACCCGTCGACTGCTACGACAACTCCGCGATGTGTGATCCGACCGGACATTGCGCGTCCCTTCCTGACAGTGATGGACGACCGTCGATGACGTTAGATCGCCGCGGTCGCGAAGAACGGGCCTCGCCCTGGTCCCCGACGCGAGTGGCCAAACGGCCCTTCACCGTGCTAACTGAAGTCCCTACCGGGTTCCCTCGCGCGCTCGTAGCGTCGCCGTGCATGGCACCCGGTGACGACGACAGCGTACAAGTCGCACGAGCCCTTCTCGTCGTCAACCGCCAGCTTCTCCCGCGGCCGCGTTGGGCGCGGTGGTCGCGCCATTGACCAGGACCGGC
>CAWEKA010000009.1:0-543023 GCA_963809515.1 uncultured Actinomycetota bacterium | reverse complement strand
GTCTTTACCCGAGAAGCCTTTACCCGAGGTCTCCACCTGCCACCGGAAGCACAGTCCCGGTGATGTAGGAGGCCTCGTCAGAGGCCAGGAAGCAGATCGCCGCGGCCTGCTCGTCGAGCGTGCCGTATCGCTTGAGCAGCGACGAGTCGATGGTCTGGTCGATGTGCGCCTGGAACCAGGCCTGTTCGATGGCGCTGCGGGCCTCCGGTGTGCCCCGGGATATCCGGCGTGGCGGCGCCTCGGTGCCCCCCGGCGCGGTGGCGACCACGCGGATGCCGGCATCGGCGTACTCCATCGCCAGCGATGCGGTGAGGGCATTGACGCCCCCCTTTGCCGCCGAGTACGGAATGCGGTGGATGCCGCGGGTCGCCGCCGACGAGACGTTGACGATCACGCCGTGGCCCTGCTTCACCATCGAGGGCAGCGCGGCGCGGCAGGCATACAGGGTGGTCATCAAGGAGCGGTCGACCTCGGCGCGGATCTCGGCGTCGGTGAACTCGGTGAACGGCTTGAAGTTGATCGCTCCGCCGACATTGTTGATCAGCACGTCGATCCGGCCCAGTTCCTTTATTGCCTGTTCGGCGGCTGCTGAGGCGCCTTCCCACGTTTCCAGGTCCGCGGTGATCCCGACGGCCTGGCACCCGGAGGCCGCGATCCCCCCGGCTTCCTGATACACCAATTCCGACCGGTCGACGAGCGCCACCTCTCCGCCCTCCGCGGCGATCCGCCTGACCACCGTCAGCCCGATGCCCTGCGCGGCACCGGTCACGAGCACGGTCTTGCCTTCGAACCGGCCGGGGCTGAACCACGCCGGCAGCACGCGTGCGCGGCTCTCATCCAAGGCCCGGCGCATCGTCTGCTTCGACCGATCCGCGTGATCGGAGATCAGCTGTCGTGCGGCGTCTCGGTCGCCGGCTTCGAAGGCCGCGACGATGTCGAGGTGGTCCTGCGCGACACGCGGATCGCACCACGTCGCGTGGCGCAACACGTCGTGCATCTTGCCCTTCACCCCGAGGTTGTTGTAGGCCTGCAACAGATGCTCGTTGCCGGTCATCTCGAACAGGTAGTCGTGGAAGACCGCGTTGGTGTCGGTGTAGGCCGCCGCGTCGGTGAAGTGCTCACCCTCCACATACGGCACCGTCGCCTCGGCCACCAGTCGGTACCCGGTCAACTGTTGCGAGGTCAGCCTGCCGATGGTCAGCTCGAGCGCGCCCAGTTCGAGAGCTTCCCGAGCGTCGAAGATGGCGTCGGAGGTGAGCACCGACGGATGATCCTCGCCGATGACATATTGGGGTTCGACCAACGGGGCGATATCGGCGTGGGCCATTACCTGTTGCCCGGCAACCGATCTCGCATCACCTGCCTCGATGAGTCCGGCACCGGCATCCAGCGGGCCCACCGGAACGTCGCTTCCTGCCCGGGCGATCGTCTGACCGGCGATCGCACGGGCCAGTGCGGCGTCATCGACGGGTGACGTCGCGATGGCAGCACCACGCAGTGGCGCAAGCTCCTTGCTGGGCCAGATGACTTGCCCGGCCACCGAACGGCCCTCCGGGCCGGTGAGGACGGCGGCGATTTCGACGGCTGCCGGTGCGCGCTCGGGGACCGGCGGGGCGGCCACGGTCGGTGCTTCGGCTTCCGCGACCACCTCGGGCTCGTCGGGTACCTCGACGCGCGCCGCGGCGCCGGTGCCTGACAGCGCGAACCGCTCGTAGTAGAAACCGACCGGTTGTATACCTCCGGCTTCGACGTGCTTGCGGACCGCCTCGACCATCGGCGGCGGGCCACACAGATAAATGGACGCCGCACCGCCGTGGAGGTGCTCGGCTGTCATAAGGGCAGTGACGTAGCCCTTGTTCACCGCCGAGCTGGCCTGGTCCGCGACACAATAATCCCAGGTCAGGTTCCCCAGCTCGCCGGCCAGCTGCTCCAGGGTGTCCAACTCGACCGCGTCCTCGTCGGTGTTGACGCCGTAGATGAGGTGCAGCTGCCGGCTGGTGCTGGAACGCATCTTCCGCAGTATGGACAGGATCGGAGCCAGTCCGGTGCCGCCGGCGAGCAGCAATGCCGGCCCGTCGCCCTCGCGCAGGAAGAAACTGCCGTTGGGCCCGGTGAAGGTCAGCGTGTCACCGACCTTGGCCCGCTCATCGAGGTATGTCGACATCACCCCGCCCGGCGTCAACTTCACCAGAAAGCTCAGCGTCTTATCGTCCGGCGCGCTGCTGAACGAATAGGACCGAGTCTCGTCGGTACCCGGGACCGCGATGTTGACGTACTGCCCGGGCAAGAAGGTCAACTCGTCACGGTTCGGGATTTCGACGCTGAACGAAACGGTGGTGGGCGACAGCCGGGTGAACTCCGTTATCTCACTGACGTACGTCGCAGCCGTGGTCTTGGCCACCTCCGACGTGCTGGCGATCTTCAGCACCAGATCCGACTTCGGTTTCATCACGCACGGCAGCACGTAGCCCTGTTCGAACTCGTCTTCGGAGAGCGCGTCCTCGATATAGCTGCCGGGGTTGAACTCGCCGGACTCGCAGAACGCCTTGCATGTTCCGCAGGCCCCGTCGCGGCAGTCCAGTGGGATGTTGATCCGCGCCCGGTATGACGCGTCCGCGACGGTCTGGTCATCGGTACAGGTGATGAACCGGGTGACGCCGTCCTCGAAGCCGAGCGCCACTTGATATTCCGTCATGCGGGTTCCTCGTTGAGATCTCAGATGTGATAGATGTCCACGACGTGGTGGATGTAGTCGTTCTTCAACACCACGGTCTTGCGGCGGATCAGCGGCGTTTCCCCGGAGAAGTCGATCGTGTAGAACGAGGTTCCGTAGTACGGATCGACGGTGTTGTACCGGAAATACATGGTGTGCCAGTTGAATCGGACATCCACGAGATCACCGCGACGCTCGATGACCTCCACATTGGTGATGTTGTGGCTGGTGCGCGGTTCCGGGAGCGAGGTGGCACTCGAGCGTTCGGTTCTGATCCGGAACACCCGGTCCGTGAGGCCACCCTTGTTCGGGTAGTAGATCAGCGAGATCTCCGTTTGCGGATCCTCGGAGAGCAGCTCGTCGTCGCGCCACGCCGGCATCCAGAACTCGACGTCGTCGGCGTAACAGTCCAGCCATTTCTCGAACTCGCGGTCATCGAGGTAGCGCGCCTCGCGGTACAGGAACTGTTCGATCGCCTGCTGGGTGATGGTGGTGCTGGTCGTGGGTAGCGTTGCGGTCATCGAATCCTCCTCAGACGGAACGGTTTCCGGCGGCCAAAGCGGCGCGCATGGTCTCTAGCCAGTAGTGGTGCTGCACCGGGAACAGGCCCTCGTCCTCGTTCTTCACTCCTGACGAGATCACCCCGTCCATGCCGAGTGCCTTGGCAAGGTCGTTCGACCCGTTGAGCCAGTGTTTGGCACCGCGGCTCATGTCGTTCCATTTCGCCTTGGTGCCCCGGAAGGTCAGCTGGCAGGACCGGAATTCCTCGAGGTCGTCGGGGGTGGCCATGCCCGAAGCGTTGAAGAAGTCCTCGTACTGGCGGATCCGGTTGGCCCGAGCCTCGGCGCCCTCGCCCTTGGGCGCGATGCAATAGATGGTGACCTCGGTCTTGTCCGGCGCGATCGGCCGGAAATGCCGGATCTGGGTGCTGAACTGATCCATCAGATACACGTTCGGATACAGGCACAGGTTGCGCGATCCGGTCACCATGAAGTCACCCTTGGCCTCACCGAACATGGCCTTGAGCTCATCGCGGCGATCCCACAACGGCCGGTCCTGCGGGTTCGCCGCATACGTCCACAGGCACAGATGCCCGTGCGGGAAGGACCAGTACCCGCCGCCGGCCTTACCCCAACCCCCGGCGTCCAGCACCTTGGTGACGTTGGTGGATTCGCCGCTTCCGCGCCGGGAGGTCGTGGCGGCATAGTTCCAGTGCACCGCGGACACGTGATAACCGTCGGCACCGTTCTCCGCCTGCACCTTCCAGTTCCCGTCGTAGGTGTAGGTCGACGACCCGCGCAGCACCTCCACACCGTCCGGTGATTGGTCTACCAGCAGGTCGATCACCTTCGTGGCATCGCCGAGGTGCTCTTCGAGTGGGAGAACATCGTCATTGATGCTGCCGAACAGAAAGCCCCGGTAGTTGTCGAACCGGACCTTGGTCAAGTCGTGCGAGCCGTCGGTGTTGAAGGAGTCCGGATAGCCGGCGTCGTCGGGATCCTTGACCTTGAGCAGGGAGCCGTCGTTGCGGAATGTCCAGCCGTGGAAAGGGCAGGTCAGCGTCGGACGGTTGTCCGTCTTGCGTCGGCAGAGCATCGCGCCGCGGTGGGAGCAGGCGTTGATCAGGCAGTTCAGCTTGCCGCCGCGGTCGCGGGTGATCACCACCGGTTGGCGACCGATGTAGGTGGTGAAGTAATCGCCGGGGTTGGGAATCTGTGTCTCGTGGGCGAGGTAGACCCAGTTGCCCTCGAAGATGTGCTTCATCTCCAACTCGAAAATTTCCTCGTCGGTGAAGATGCGGCGGTTGGCGCGATACACGCCCGCGGCTTGGTTTTCGATGACGGCATCGGCAAGCACGGACGCGGCGTGATCGACGGTCTCGGTCATAGCATTCCTCCGCTTACTGCTGTAGGTCGTGTCATCACCATCGCAGAGCATGTCCGCCCCAACAATGGATGAACGCCGACATTCCGCTGGTCAAGAACCAGGATGTTTAGATCACCGAACTGCTCACGGCCACACCGACCGAACGCGCCTCTCCTAACGACATCGCCGCAGTCTGGCGTTGCCGGCGGCCGGGTTCCCAGAGGTACGTATAGCCCGCCAGTCCGAGGAGGGACAGGCAAACCAGAAAGATCTCCCTCCCGCGGCCGTTCTTCCGATCAGCGGGGAGAACGGCCGGGCGCCACGCGTGTGGTCATGGCGGCGTTGACGGCCGAGGAGTTCAAAGCAAACCTCAAGGGCGACGTGCACCTCGCCTAAGCGGCAAGAACCCACGGTGTCTTCGACACTCCACTTCTACTTCGTGGCCGTGGTGGCTACAGCGATAGCTGTCGGCCAACCGTTTTCATCATCCGCCAACGGCGGCGGCGCCCGCCTCGGCGATTTCGTGGTCTTGCTCGGCGCTGCCTCCGGATACCCCGATCGCTCCCACCAAAGTCTCGCCCTCGGTGATCGCGACACCTCCGCCGAACACGGTCAGCCGGGCAGTCTTCACCAGGCCGTGCACGAGCGCCGGCTCGTCGCGGATGGCATCCCACCACTCGCGGGTCGCCAAGCCGCTGAAGGCGACAACCGTGTAGCCCTTGTCCTGCGCGAGTTGCGCCGACAGCAATGGCGCACCGTCCATTCGTGCGAAGCTGACCAGATTGCTTCCGGGATCCACGACCGCGACGCAGACCGGGACCTGGATCGAGGCCGCATGCTGCAGCGACGCAGTCAGTGCGCGGGTTGCACCGTCCAGTGTGATACACCGTTGATCTTGGATGTCGGCCATAGTCATGCCACCTTCCAGCCGCCAGCGCGGCACGGTGAGTCGGACATGCCTCACAAACTAGGTGACATGTGCGTGGCGCTACCGGTAATGCTTCCGAGCGGTCAGATCTCACCACTGGGCGGAAACAGTCGCCGACTCCGTCGGCAGCTCAAGAAAATAGTCCCTGGTGGAGCTCGTTCCGTTCAGCAGGAAATACGGCCATGATCGGCCGATTCGGCGGATGCTAACGGGTATGACCCGATCGGGACGTCGCTGCCGTCAGCGGGGCATGCTGCACCGGTCGCTCAGGTACCACGCTTCGCTCCGCCGGGTTGCGGAGGTGCAGCCGTGAAGACCGTAGGAACGGCGAAACCGGTTGCGCCACAGCATGTGGGCGTGATCACCCGTCGACCGACTGGCCGCCGATGAGCGACGAGGGCCGCACCACCGTCGTCGAGCTTGCAGACCGACTGTGGCGGGCTGAGGTCGATCGCACGCCGATCGACCCGATCACAGAGACCCAGGCGGACCTCACCCTCGCCGACGCCTACGCGATCCAGGCATGCAACGTTCGGCGGCGGGTCGAGGCCGGACGTGCGATCAGGGGCTTCAGACTTGGGCGGACCTCGCAGCCGCGACAAGAGATACTCGGCGTCACCGAGCCTGACTTCGGCATGCTGATCGACGACATGTTCGTCGACCGCGACGAGGTCCCCTTCGAGTCGCTCCTCCAGCCACGCGTCGTGGTCGAGATCGCCTTCGTGATGGCGCGCGACCTCGCCGGCCCAGGCGTGACGACCGCCGATGCGCTCACCGCAATAGGCGGGGTCCTGCCGGCGATCGAGATCGTCGACAGCCGCATCGCGGACTGGCGGGTGCAGCTTGCCGACACCGTCGCCGACAACGCCTCGGCGGGCAGGGTCGTCCTCGGTAGCCGGATCACGCCGGTCGCCGCCGTCGACCTGCGCCTGGCCGGGCTGCTTCTGCACCGCAACGGTTCTCCGGTGGAGAGCGGAGCGGGTGCGGCCGCACTGGGCAATCCGGTCCGATGCCTCACCTGGCTGGCCAACAGGCTCCTCCCGCCCCAGCGCGGGTTGCGTGGAGGCGACATCGTGCTATCGGGACCGCTGCATCGCCTCGTGCCCGTTCGCCCGAACGATGTCTTCGAGGTGGAGTTCGCGCACCTCGGGTCCGTGACTGTGGGGTTCGGCGGGGGAGGTGCGGCCGCGTGACCGATCCGAGGGCGATCGCCGACGCCCTGATCACCGCGCAACGTGACCGCAGACCCATCGCTCCGTTCACCATCGTGAACCCCTTTATCGACGTGGACACCGCTTACAAAGCCCAAGCCTTCGTCGTAGAGCACCGTCTGCAGGCCGGTGAGCATCTCATCGGTGCGAAGCTGGGATTCACGAGCAGGGTCAAGCGGCTCGCCCTCGGCATTAACGAGCCGGTATACGGCAGGCTGACGTCGAGCATGGTGGTGCCGTACGGCGAACCCGTGCGGCTCGACCAGCTCATCCATCCCCGCGCGGAGCCCGAGATCGCCTTCCTCATCGGCAAACGACTCGAGCCGTCGACGCCGCCCGCGGGTGTGCTTGCGGCGGTCGACGCAGTGATCCCCGCCATCGAGGTGATGGACTCGCGGTACAACCAGCCGTTCCGGTTACCCGACTCGGTCGCGGACAACGCGGGTGCGGCGCGGGTCGTGTTCGGCGCACAGGGCCGGCGGCCGGATGAACTCGTCGACCTCCACGTGCTGGGCTGCCTGTTCAGATACCGCGGCGGGTTCGAGACCGCGGCCGGCGGCGCGGTGATGGGCCATCCGGCCGCCGCGGTGGCGTGGCTGGCGAACGCGCTCGCCGCCCACGGCGAGCGCCTCGAGGCCGGATCGATCGTGCTGTCGGGGGGGTTGACCTCCTCGACGGAGCTGCGGCCCGGTGCGGTCGTGTCCGCCGAGTTCGATGGCCTGGGAACGGTGCAAGTCCATTGCTGTTGAGACGGGAGACGAGTCAGACGCGCGGCGTCCAAGAGGACCGGACGGTGATGATCCGGCGCGCCGCGGAGGCAACCACCCGACGACCAGGGGAAGGCCGGGACCACATGCCGGAGGTAACGATCCTGCCCGACGGGCTGCAGGTCACCGCCGCGGAAGCGGAAACCGTGCTCGCCGCCCTGAGCCGGGCAGGACTGAAGTACCGGGTCGGCTGCAAGCGCGGCGGGTGCGGCATCTGCAAGGTCCAACTCGTGCTCGGCGAGGTTCGCTACGAGCGCCCGATCGCGGAGAGTGTGCTCAGCGACGACCAGCGGGTCGAGGGCCTCTGCCTGAGCTGTCGTGCGGTACCGATCACCAACATCGCCATCGAGCTGCAGGAGGGGGACCGGCTCCGCAAGGTCCTCGGGTTCGCCTTCTCGAAGGCGGCTCCGCCACCACGCGGCCCGTCGGCGCACGACCCGACGACGAGAAACGACAGAGAGGAAAGAATCACATGAGCGTCATGCGACTGGGGTATGTGCACATCCGGGTAACGGACCTGGAGGAGGCTCGCGATCACTACTCGAACACGCTTGGCATGGCGGTTGTGCACGAGGAGCCCGGCAGGCTGCACCTGAAATGCTGGGACGAGTGGGACCACCACTCCCTGGTACTCGAGGAGGGCGGGGTCGGGCTGGTCAAGCTCGGCTACAAGTGCTCGTCCGAGGACGACCTCGCCGAATTCGAGAAGCGCAGTTCACAGTTCGGCGCGACGACGGGACGATTCAGCCGCGGCGAGAACATGACCGTCGGCGACGGCGTGCGCATCACCCTGCCCTCGGAGCACACAGTCGAGCTGTACTCCGAAATGGAGTTCACGGGCACCGACACCGGGTCGATCAACCCCGAGGCATGGCCGAGGGACATGCGGGGGGTCGGCGGCCATTGGATCGACCACGCACTGATCGCCGCGGAGGATCCGGGCCTGGTCGAGCGGTTCTTCATGGAGTGCATGGACTTCCGCCCCGCCGAGCGGGTAGTCGAGAGCATGGAGCACCCGGAAGTGATCGGCACATGGATGACGTGCGGGGACTCCCCGCACGACCTCGCCGTGATTAAGGGCCCGAACGCCAAACTGCATCACTTCGCCTTCCATCTGGAGGACTGGGGCGCGATCCTGCGGGCCGGCGACATCTTCTCGATGGACGACGTGCCGATCGACATCGGGCCGACTCGGCACGGGATCACGCGGGGAACGACGATCTACTTCTTCGACCCCTCGGGCAACCGCAACGAGGTGTTCGCCGGCCTGGGCTACCGGGTTCACAAGGATTTCCCGACGATCAACTGGACGGTGGACCAGCTTGCCAAGGGGATCTTCTACCACGCACGCGAGCTCAACGAACGGTTCACCACCGTGTTCACGTAGAACGCCGCCCCGGCCAAGTACCGAGGCGAAGATCGGGTGTACCTCGCTTTCTGCGGGGGCTCAACACCGCGCGAGCGTGAGTTACGTACGGCGCCAAGGAAAGTCACCGCTGACTTTTCGGTGGGGCTTCTTTCACGGCCTGACACGCTTCGAAGACCTTCCGCGCGAACAGCGTGGGTGATTCGACGAAGACACCGTGATCGCCGTCGACGGTGATCACGGTGGCATGCGGGATCGCATCGGCGAGTTTCATCTGCCGACCGGGCGGCACAACGGTGTCCCGTTGCGTTACCAGGATCGACACCGGTACGTCGACCTCGCTGATCCATTGGTGTGAGGTGAAGTCGGCGACGGCCGCCATCGCCGCCGTCACGGTCGACATACTCGTATGGTGCATCTCGGCCTGCACGTTGCTCCGGCTTTCGTCGTCGATGTCCTTCAGATAGCCGATACCCAGTGCGTCCGCCCGCAGCGTGCGCAACAGGGGGTTGGCGAGTGCGGCGACGGTGAAAGCCGGTGCAAGCGAAGAGACCAGGCGCTCGACGGGAGAGCCGAGGAAGTTGCGGGAGGTGGCGCCGAGAACGAGCCCGGCGATCCGGTCTGGATGCCGCCGCCAGAGGAGCTGCGCAACCAGGCTTCCCATCGAGTAGCCGCACGCGATGAACTGGTCGATCTTCAGCGAATCGGCCAGTGACACCATGTGATCCGCGCATCGTTCGAGGCTGAACCCGGGCCACGGGCGCACACCACGACCGTGACCAGGAAGGTCCGGCGCGACGACGCGGAAGCGTTCACCCAGATCGGCATAGGCTGGGCCCCAGTTGAGGTCCGCCGTGATGCCGAGGCCGTGCAGGAGCATCAACGGTTGGGCCGTACTCGATGGCGCGCTGTCCCGGTAGGCCATCGACGCACCGCCCTGCAACGCGAGTTTCAATCGCGGCCCGTAGTTTGTAGGCACCAGACGTGGCATCTGAATCAGTTGCCGCTCAATTGAGTCGATGCGTTCGTTCGTCCCGTTGAGCTGTCATCCGGACGGCCGCGTTGGCCGATCCGTAGGACGAGTACGAGCCCACCCGCTGGACCACCTCGAAGAACACCCGGGAACCCTGCACGGGTGTATAGAGATGATAGAACTCGCCGCCCTCCTCGCGGTCGTAGAGAATTCCGAACTCGCGCATGGCATCGATCAGACCGGGGTCCAGCGCGAAACGGGCATCGAGATCGTCGTAATAGTTGTTCGACACCTTGAGCATTGGCGCTCCGCGTTCCCTCAACGCGCGGGTGGTCGCGAATATGTCGGCGGTCGCGAATGCGACGTGCTGGGGGTCCGGCACCGCGGGGGCCCATTCCCCGCGCCGCAGAAGTGTGCGCTGAAGGGCAATCCGGAAGCGTCCCGACGGGTCGCTGACCGCCCGGCCACGAACGAGCCCGAACGGTGCCGCGAATTCCGTGTCGGTTGCCGGCGAGAGTCCGAGCACGGCCCGGTAGAACAACGCCGCCTCGTCGAAGTAGTCGAACGGCTGGGTGAGAGCGACGTGATCGATTCGGGTCAGCCCGGTCCCGGCGTCGTCGTCGGCCGGGTCGCGCTGGACCGTCGGTGCCTCGTGTCCGGCTGAGTCGCAGAATCGCAGTGTGGTGCCGTCCGGGGCGGTGACCGCAGGTCCGGAGTCGTCGGGTGGCAGAGCCGCGGCAAGGAACGCGGTCGCGCGCGCTGCGAGTTGGTCCGGCGACTCCGAATCGACTCCGAGCGAAGTGATCTCGGCTCCCGTCGCGCTGCTGGATGCGGTGAGCACGATCCGTGCTTCGCCCTGCTGCCACACCTGGGTGTCACTCGACCGTTCCGAACCCGTCGTTGTGAATCCGAAGCTTTGCAGTGCACTGGCCAGTTCGGCGGCCGACCCGGCGTCCGCGGTGAGTTCGACGAAGGCGTGGCCGGAGAGTGTCGGTACCGGCGGCGGGCAGGTGAGCCCGAATGCCGCTGCCTTCGGCGGCGATCGTCGGGCGACGGACTCCTCGAGCACGAGGAGTGAGCGCAACGCGTCGACGGCGGTGTGAACGGGATCCGATTGGCGGAACACGTCATTGAAGACCTCGAGTGACAACGGCCCCGCGTAGCCCGCTGTCAGAATGTGATCGACGAAGAGCGGCAGGTCGAACTCTCCCTGGCCGGGGAACAGCCGATGGTGGCGGCTCCACTGCAGCACGTCCATGCTCATCAGCGGCGCATCGGCCAACTGCAGGAAGAAGATCTTCTCGCCGGGAAGGTCCGCGATGGGGGAGATCGCTTCGGGTTCGGGAGTACGCGACAGCACGTGAAAGCTGTCGAGACAAAGCCCAAGTGACGGGTGATCGCCGCGGCGCACGACCTCCCAGGACTGACCCCACGTGTTGACGTGCCGTCCCCATGCGAGGGCCTCGTAGGCGATTTTCATCCCACGCCGGCTTGCTCGCTCGGCGAGTGTGTGGAACTGATCGGCAATTCGCACCGGATCGTCGACGGCGTCGGCGGCTACCGAAGAGCAGACGAGCATCATGTCGGTGCCGAGCTCTTCCATCACCGAGAACTTGTGGTCGGCACGGCGCAGGTTTGCGGTCAGCCGGTCGGGCGACGCGGTGTCGAAATCTCGGAACGGTTGGTAGAGATCGATCGAGAGTCCCAAGTCGGCACAGCGCTTCTGCACTTCCGCAGGCGTCGACGACGACGCGATGAGATCGTTCTCGAATATCTCGACGCCGTCGAAGCCCGCAGCCCCAACCGCATCGAGTTTGTCTTCCAGCGTTCCCGAGAGGCAGACCGTGGCAATTGCCCGTCTGATGACGCGATCTTCACCAGGTGCTGTCGACATCAACGGATCCTTCGCTGCGCAGGTTGCCTAGATCCACTATTTCCCCTGCGTCAGGAGAGGTAAAGCCGTTGGCTACTGAGTGGGAAGCCCGCGAATCGCCCCGACCGCCGAAGCTAGTTGTACGTGAAGAATCCTCGACCGGTCTTGCGGCCGAGGTCTCCGGCCTCCACCTTGCGCAGCAACAGGGCGGGCGGTGCGTACAGCTGTTCCTTCGTCTCCTCATACATCGACACCGCTACCGCGGCGGCGGTATCGAGTCCGATCAGATCCGTCAGCGCCAGCGGGCCCATCGGGTGTGCGCAACCAGCGACCATGGCGATGTCGACATCTTCGGCCGACGCCAGTCCGGCGTCGACCATTCGAATGGCGGCCAGCAGGTAGGGGATCAGCAGCGCGTTGACGACGAACCCGGCGCGGTCCTTGGCCAGCACGATGGTCTTCCCGAGCTTGTCGTGTGCGAACTCCTGCACGCGGTGCACGGTCTCATCCGACGTCAGCTCACACGGAATGATCTCGACCAGCGGCAGCACGGTCGCCGGGTTGAAGAAGTGCATTCCGATGACCCGCTCCGGGCTGGGCGTCACCGCGGCCAGCTTCATGATCGGTATCGAGGACGTGTTGCTGGTGAGCAGCGCGTCCGGCCTGACGACCTTGCCAAGGGCGGCGAATATCGCCGTCTTGGCCTCCTCGTCCTCGATCGCGGCCTCGGCGACCAGGTCGCACTCGGCGAGGTCGTCCAACGCGTCGGTGAACCGGACCCGGTCGAGGATGGCGTTGCGCTCGTCTTCCGGCAGTTTTCCGTTGCGCACGGCCTTGTCCAGGGAAGCGGTGAAGCGTGCCTGCGCGCCCTCCACGGCGGCCTCGTTCACCTCACGCAGGACGACTTCGCAGCCGCTGCGGGCGGTCACTTCCGCGATGCCTGCACCCATGATGCCGCCACCGACTATCCCAACGAGGTTGATCATTTCTCTCCTGCCTGACGCGGATTGCCCTGGAGGCGGCGCTCATGGAGCCGCCTCAGCGGATCCGGACGGGCCTGGCTGTCAGTATTGGATCTGCGCTACCTCGCGCAGCTCGTCGGGTGTCGTCGTGCCGAATCCGAAGAACTCCAGGTACGCCGGGATCTGCTCGAACAACATATCGGTACCGACTTGAGTGTTGCAGCCGCGCTGCTGGGCGGCCCGCAGGAACGGTGTGATCGCCGTTTTCATCACTACCTCGCCGACGAACGTGGTCGCGGCGACCAGGTTCATGTCGATCGGCAGTGGATCGCCCTCGTTCATGCCGAGAGGCGTCGCGTTCACGACGAGGTCATAGCCGGTTGGATCGGCCGACCCGGTCTTCACAACCAGATCGGAGTACTGCGCGGACAACCGACTGCCGAGCGACTCTGCCGCATCGGCCGCGGCATCGACCAGACCCATCCGCGTCACCCCGGCGGCCGCCAGCGAGGCCGCGATCGCCGACCCGACCCCACCGGAACCGATGACCAGTGCGCTGCCGTGGTCGAGCTTGCATCCCTTGCGGCTCACCCCCCGGACGAAACCCTCGCCGTCGAACATGTCGGCGAGCAGGCTTCCGTCCTCTCGTTTCAGCAGGGCGTTGGCCGCGCCCGCAATTCGCGCGGTCGGGCTCACTTCGTCGGCAAGCTCGATGGTGGTCTTCTTGTGCGGCATCGTCACAAGCGCGCCGCGAATGTTGGTGACCTTGAACAACTCGCGCAGGAAGCTCGGGTAGTCGGGCGCTTTGACTCCCATCGGTACCACTACCGCGTCGATGCCCGCCTTCTCGAAGTACGGGTTGTAGATCATCGGTGCTTTGAAAGCCTCAGTCGGATAACCGATATGGGCGATCAGCGTCGTCTTGCCCGAGATCACGTGGACGCTCCGACCGGGTCGGGGTCGTAGGAGACGACCCCCATGCCGTTGATCCACTCGTAAATCGGTTCGTAGACCAGAGCTTTCGCCGCGTGCCCGCGCATCGCTCCGGCCAGCGCCACCCAGGCGCGGACCTCGCCCGTGCCGTTGCCCGCCTCCATCAGTTCGTCGTTCGGCATGTCGAGCAACGCAGCTGGAGCGTTGCTCTCCAGCTGGTCGAGGAACCACCGGTCGAACTCCTCGTCGATGTCACCCACCCGTGGCTCGCCGACGAAATGGGACAGGCCGCCGGCCGCGCACAGCGCAACCCGCTCCAGCCCTGGATAACTGCGAATCGCATCGCCGACCGCGATGCCGAAGTTGTAGGCGTGCCGCAGCGTCATCAAAGGTGGCTGGGTGCAGTTCATCACGATCGGAACCATCGGCAGACGCATTGCAGGATCAAGCTTGTAGTACACCGTCATGAAGCCGTGGTCGACGACCATCTTGTGGGACAGCGCAGGCTGGAATCCGGCCGCCACCGTCTCCGCGAGCACGTGAGATGCCAGGCCGGGCTCACCCGGCACGAGCACTTCCGGCACTCGCAGCCACTTCTCGCGTGGGCCCACGTGCCCATCGCCGAGGCCGATCACGATCTGGGGAAGGTTGTCGTAGAAGAAGTTCGAGAAGTGTTCGCCGCTCATGATCACGACCGCCTGCGCACCGCTTGCGGTCGCCTGCTCGCGGATCGTGTCCAGTGCGCCGAAGAAATTCTCGGCCTGGGCCGTCGGGGCCGACTCCGGGTCCGCCGTCATCATGGGGGCGTGCGACGCGCCATACGCCATCACGATGTCTGCCATCTCGTCTTCCTTTTCGGCTCGTTGTTCAGGGGCTTGAGCAGTTCGCGGTAGTCGGCCCTGCGGTAGCCCATGGCACGGCAGTAACCGTTGATGATCACCGGGTGGATGCCCATTGAATACATCGCGCCGACGTCGCCCGACTTGAGTGCGCGATCTTCTTCTTCGTCAAGGTCATAGCCGCTTGTCGAAAGCTCGGGCACCGGGCTTCCCGCTTCGACGGCCTCCAGCTTGCGTAAATAGTCGTAGACGCACTGCTGTACCTGGTACAGGCTCACTCCAGACCTCCGCGGGGATTGGACACACAATCCACATGATCAGAGTCGCTCATTGGCAGCCGGAGCAGAAGCCGCGGGCGGGATTTTCCACTCGCCGGGACGACGCCCCATAACAGGGGCACCCATGCGAGCGTGAGATATGCGAACGATCGAAACCCCCGACTCTCCCGCGCACACGGGCCCGGTGCCACAGGCGGTCGAGGTGGACGGATGGGTTTTCGTCTCCGCACTTTTCGGGGCCGACCCGAAGACCGGGCAGTTTCCCGACACCGCCGAGGCCGAAGCCGAGCAGCTCTTCGCCAACCTGAACGCCATCTTGCGCGCGGCGGGCGGCAAGCTCGGCGACGTGGTCCGCGTCGGCATCTTCACCACGCACCTGCAGCGGGACCGCCCAGCGCTCAACGCGGTATGGAAGCGGGTCTTCGGCGATCATCGGCCCGCTCGATCGGCAGTCGAGGTCGCCGCATTCGGCAGGCCGGAGGAAAACCCGCGCTTCATGATCGAGGTGACCGCACGGATCGGGGCGTGACCCGGTATCCGCTCAGCGGAAAGGGTCGGCTCAGTCGTTGACCACGACGGCTAGCGCGGGTCAACTATCGATACAGCCGCCGTTGGAGCGCTGGGTTTCTTCACGAGGAGATCAGTAATGGCAGATCAGATCGTCGAGCCGGCCGGTTCGCACGAACCAACGGAGTTCGCCAAGACGCCGAAGAAGGCCGCCGCCAGTGGCTGGATAGGCAGTGCTCTCGAGTACTACGACTTCTTCATCTACGCCCAAGCCGCGGCGCTGGTATTTCCGACCCTCTTCTTCCCATCGGACAACCCGCAGGTCGGCATCGTCGCGTCATTCGCCACGTTCGGCGTCGGCTACGCGGCGCGGCCCCTCGGCGCATTTGTGCTCGGGCATTTCGGCGACAAGCACGGCAGGAAGACCGTCCTGATTCTTTGCATGATGCTGATCGGGCTGTCCACGTTCTGTGTCGGGCTGCTTCCGTCGTACGCGGCGATCGGCATCTGGGCACCGATTCTGCTGGTCGCTCTTCGACTGATTCAAGGCTTTGCGGTCGGCGGCGAAATCGCCGGGGCCGGTTCGATGATCATGGAGCACTCTCCATTCGGCAGGCGCGGATACTTCAGCAGCTTCACGCTCCAAGGCGTGCAGGCCGGACAGATTCTCGCCGCCGCGGTCTTCCTGCCGTTGGCCGCGATACTGCCGGACGAGGCCTTCCAGAGCTGGGGTTGGCGAATCCCGTTCCTGCTCAGCGCGTTCGTGGTTCTTGCGGGCATCATCATTCGACGAAGGGTTGACGAGACGCCGGCATTCAAGGAGGAGGAAGTCCACGGTGCGGTGCCCAAGGCGCCGATTGTCATGGCCGTCAAGGAGAATGGCCGCGACATGCTCCGGGTCATCTGCATGGCACTGATGAACGTCGTCCCGCTTACCGCGACAGTGTTCGGCGCGACGTTTGCGACGAGCGCGGGTTACGGGGTGGGCATGACGGCGGCCAACTACCTCTGGATCTCGGTGGCAGGCAACATCGTCGCGGTGATCCTCATCCCGTTCGTGGGAAATCTTTCCGATCGGATCGGCCGACGCCCGGTCATGATCGTCGGGTGTCTCGGCGCAGGACTCCTCGCATACCCGTACCTGTATTTCGTCAGCCAGGAGAATCTCCCGATGGCGTTCATCTTCGCCATCCTCATGTGGGGTGTCGTGTACCAGGGGTACAACGCCGTCTTCCCGTCGTTCTATCCGGAACTCTTCCCGACCAAGACGCGGGTCACCGGGTTCGCCATCTCGCAGAACATCGGCACCATGATCACCGCGTTCCTGCCCCTGGTCTACGCGGTGATCGCCCCTACCGCACCAGGCGCGTGCGTCGAGGAGAAGAAGTTCATGCCCGACAAACTCTTGCCCTCAGGCGAGACGTGCCGGGCGGCGGCAGACGCTGCCGAAACCCGGGTGATCTTGGTGGTCGGCACCGTCACGCTCGGCCTGGCGGTAATCGCCTCACTCGCGGCGTTCAGTGCGCGCGAGACGTCCAGGATTCACATGAACGACCTGGGCAAGAAAGACGCGGTCCCCGTCCCCAAAGACGAGTACGAGCGGATGCGGACCGAGGCAAAGGCGCTCGTGTCGAATTAGTGCCGCTGCCGTAGCAGGTTCAGTTCGCGCCGACGCCGATTAGGAGTTGCGATGACGTCCGTGACCGTGATGAACGGCCCCAACCTGAACCTGCTCGGCACCCGCAAGCCGGAGGTGTACGGGTCGACGACACTCGACGACGTCGAGCAGATGTGCCGGCAGGACGCCGAAAAACTCGGGCTGGAGCTGGTCTTCCTGCAGTCGAATTATGAAGGCCAGCTGGTGGATTGGATCCACGAAACCGGCGCGGCGGTAAAGCAGGGCCGCTCGATCGGCGCGGTGTACAACCCTGGCGCGCACACCCACTACTCCTATGCGATTCGCGACGCCATCGAGGCTGCCACGCTGCCGGTGATCGAACTGCATATTTCGAATGTTCATGCCAGGGAGGAGTTTCGGCATCATTCGGTGATCTCACCGCTCGCGCGCGGGATCATCGTCGGGTTCGGTGTGCAGGGTTATTCGATGGCGATCAACGGCCTGTACGAGTTGTCGCAGCCGGCGGGGTAGCGGTACTCGTTACGCGCCGAACACCTCGATGGAGCCGAGACCGTCGAACTCGGCACTGATCACGTTGTCCGCGGTGAGCGGTATCGGCGCGGTGAGGCCTCCGGAGAAGATGATCCATCCCGCCTTGAGCACTTCGCCGCGCTCGCCCAGCTGATTCGCCAGCCACGCCACCGATGCGGCCGGATGGCCCATGGTCGCAGCGCCGGCCGCCGTCGCGGCGACGCCGCCGTTCAGCCGCAGAACGCATCCCAGCAGCCGGAGGTCTTCGATCGCGCTCGGCGCCACCTGGTTGGGCCCGAGCAGGAATCGGCCGGCACTCGTGTTGTCGGCGATCACGTCCGGCAGGGTGAATTGGTAGTCCTCGTAACGGGAGTCGAGGACGTCGACCGCGCCGCAGACCACCTCGGTCGCCGCCAGCACACTGGACACCGTCGCAGGAGCGGCGACGTCGCGGGCCAGCACGAACGCGATCTCCGGCTCGACCCGCGGATGAATCAACTCGTCCAGCGCTATCGGCTCGCCGAAGGGGGCGATCATGCGGTCGGTTACCGCCCCGAAAAGTGGTGAGTCGACGCCCATGGTCTTTTGTTTGATGCGGCTCGTCAGGCCGAGTTTGGCGCCAATGATGCTCTCGCCGTTGTCCAATCGAGCCTGGACGACGATGCGCTGAGCCGCGTAGGCGGTGTCGGTGTCCAACTCCGGGTTCAAGTGGGTGAACGGAGCGATGGCCCGACGTTCCTGCTCGGCAAGAATCAATTGCTTGGCGATCTCTGCGGCGTCGATCATGCGACATTCCTTGTTTCTTCGGAGAACCGAACGGTGACCGCACCGAGGTGCGCGAACTCCGCACGGAAGACGTCTCCTGGCTTGACCGGCACCATCTTGTGAACCGCTCCCGGCAGAACCACGTCGCCGGCTTGCAGCTTCGCCCCGAACGACGCGAGTTTGTTCGCAAGCCACGCCACACAGCGAGCAGGATTGCCAAGCGCGGCGGCTCCGGCGCCGGTGTCGATCAGCTCTCCGCCCCGGCTGACGGCGACACCGACGAGCCGCAGGTCGAGTTCGTCCACCCGGCGCAGCCGTCCACCCATCACGATGAGTCCCGACGACGCGTTGTCGGCCACCGTGTCGACCAGTTTGATTTTCCAGTCCGCAACCCGCGAGTCGACGATCTCCACAGCAGGCAACGCTCCGGCGATCGCCCGCAACGCGGACGCCGTGTTCGCGCCTGGCCCTTCGAGATCACGTTCCATGATGAAGGCCATCTCGGCTTCGACCCGCGGTTGCACGAGCCGCTGCAGGTCGATCACGTCGCCGTCCTCGACGAACATGCCGTCCAGCAGCACGCCGTAGTCGGGCTCGTCGACTCCGAGCATCTCCTGCATCGGCTTGGACGTCAGTCCGATCTTGCGGCCGCAGATACGCTCGCCGTTCTCGATCCGCCGGTCGATGTTCACCGATTGGATCGCGTACGCGTCCTCGATCGACAAATCCGGATGTTGATCGGTGAGCGGCGGTATCGGGACCGCCGTCTGATCGGCCTGCCATAGCTGATCTGCCAGCCTTCGGTGAACCACCGCTGTTTTCACAGGGTTGACGATGCTCCGGTGCCGCTCATCTTCAAATGCCGTTCCCGGGGAGTGGGAATCACCGTGTTCCGGCCAGTGGGAGGCGGGCGACGTGCGACGAACAATCTGACCATCATGGAGGCCGTGGCTCCACCATCCTCGTTTGAAGTCGGTCAGAACGCGGCAGAGATCATCGAACCCGAGTGGAATGTGATCGGTCCGGACACCGCAGGCATCGGGGATGCACTCAAGGCCGCGGTCGGCGGTGCCGCCAAGAATCCCGCCGACGTCATCAAGGCCTCGATCAAGTTGTCGTCCGACCTCGCCCGGATACCGCCTACGGTGCTGACCTCATGGATCCGGAAACCGAAGGGCGACGACAAGAGGCCGAGCGATCGCCGATTCGCCGATCCCGCGTGGACGGTCAATCCGTACTTTCACGCGGTGCGGCTCGCGTACGCGGCGCAGTGCGAGTTCGCGCGCGCAATCGTCGACTCCTCCGGCGTCGATGCCCGGCAGGCGGCGAAGGCGTCCCTCGGGATCGACCTCTTGCTCGATGCGATGGCGCCAACCAATTTCCTGGTCTCCAACCCGGTTGCGATGAAGCGGGCGTTCGACACGGGAGGGGCCAGCCTGCTGCGGGGTGCCCGCAATCTCGTGATGGATGTCGTGCAGAACAAGGGGCGGCCCCGTCAGGTCGACAGCGGCGCATTCACCGTGGGCGAGAACCTCGCGCTGACGCCTTCCAAGGTGGTCTTCCGCAACGAGCTGATGGAGCTTCTGCAGTACGAGCCGCAAACCGAGACGGTGCACTCCACACCGCTGCTGTGCAGTCCGCCATGGATCAACAAGTACTACATCATGGACCTGGCTCCGGACCGCAGCTTCATCGAGTGGGCCATCCGGCACAACAGGACCGTCTTCGCGATCAGCTACCGCAATCCCACCAAGGAGATGGCCGGCACGTCCATGGAGGACTATCTCGTCTCCGGCCCGCGGCAGGCGCTGGACATCATCTCCGACATCACCGGTTCGGCCAAGATCGACATCATCGGGCTGTGCCTCGGCGGTGCGCTCACCGCGATCACCGCGGCCTACCTCACCCAGTCCGGAGACGATCGCGTCGGCAACGTGACCTTGCTCAACACCATGCTCGACTACTCCGAGCCCGGGATGCTGGGCATCTTCACCGACGAGGCGGCGGTCGTTCGGCTCGAGGAGGAGATGGCCAAGGCCGGCGGAACGCTCGAGGGTAAGTCGATGGCCGGAACGTTCGACGTCATGCGGGCGAACGACCTGATCTTCAACTATGTCGTGTCGAACTGGTTGCTCGGCGAGGACCCACCGGTGTTCGACATCCTCGCGTGGAACAACGACAGCACGAAAATGCCGGGGACGATGCACGCGTTCTACCTTCGGAACTTCTACGTCAAAAACCTGCTTGCCCAGGGGCAACTCGAAATTGCGGGGCAGACGATCGACTTGTCGTCGATCAAGTCGAACGCGTACGTGGTCAGTGCGAAGAACGATCACATCGTGCCGTGGGAGTCGGCCTACAAGACCACCCAACTCTTCTCCGGGACAACGCGATTCATTCTCAGCAACGGCGGGCATATCGCCGGTATCGTCAACCCGCCCGGCCCGAAGTCGTGGTATCTCGCCGCCGACGATAACCCCGCCGAGTCCGGCGAGTGGATGGCCTCCGCGCAGCGCACGCCGGAATCGTGGTGGGTCGACTGGGCGAAGTGGTCGTCGGAACACGCGGGCGAAATGACAGACCCGCCGCCGATGGGATCCGCGTCCTATCCGGTGCTCGGCCCTGGGCCGGGCACGTACGTCTTCACCTGAGCGGGGTTACCGGCCTGCCGCCTGGGCCAGCACCTGCCGCAGGGGTCGCGGCACGATGCCGACTTCGGCGTCGAGTCGGCGGGCCTTGCGCCGGGTGACGACGATGCCCACGATCGCCAGCGCCCACACCGGATACATGACGAGCCAGGCCATTCTGAACGCTTCGGGAGTGAAGCCGCCCGCGACCGTCATGACGGCGCCCATGGCAGCCAGCACGAACAGCGTCGCCAGGAACCCTCCCAGGTTCGCGATGGACTGTGCGACACCGATGTTCAGGCGTGGATTCGCGGTCCGCGCGATGTCCAGCCCCACGACGGAGCCGGGCCCGCCCGCGGCCAGAATGACGACGAGCACGATCAACAGCCAGAGCGGAGCGGGCCCTGGCAGGGCCAGTATCAGCGTCCATATTGCGATGTCGGCCGCGACGACACCGAGAATCAACCACGATCTGTGCAAGGTGTGCCGAGCGGTGAGCACGCCGATCACCGGTCCGATGACAACCGAGCTTCCCACGAACGCCATGATGAGCAGGCTGGCGGTTGATTCCGAAAGATGCTGGGCGGAAACCAGATAGGGCAATCCCCACAGCAACGCGAACACCATCATCGGGAACTGCGTTGCCATGTGGCCGAAGAAGCCAAGACGTGTCCCCGGGCGTGCCCACACCTCTTTGAGTGCAATGCCGACGTCGCGGGCCGACGCGATCGGAGTCGGCACCCAGGCTCCTGGCGGACCGTTGCGGACGACCGCGAATGCCAACACGCCCATCAGCGCACTGGCTGCGGCGGCGCTGGTGAATGCGGTCGACCATCCGCTGTGGCGGAGCAGTGCGACGAACGGGACGGCAGACAGAATCTGCCCGAGCTGACCGACGATCGTCGTCAGCTGGGTCATCAACGGCACCCGTCGAGGAGAAAACCATCGTGGGATGAGCGCCAACGTCGCCGCGAAGACGACCGCATCGCCGGTCCCGACCAGAACTCGTGCCGCAGCGGCGACGGGCATGGTCGTCGCGTGCGCCAGAAGGATCTGCCCACCGGCGAGAAGAACCGCGTTGGCGACGAGCATCGCCCGTGGTCCGAACCGGTCCACCAGCAATCCAGCGGGGATCTGCGCAAGGGAGAACACCGCCACCTGAATGAAGACGAAGGCCGCCAGGGTGCCCGGACTTAGCCCGAACCGGTCGGCGGCGTCCAGGCCCGCAGCGGCGAGGGTGGTCCGCTGCATGACCGTCAGGATGTAGGCGGCCACGCCCACCGTCCAGATCAGCCACGCGACGCGGGCCCGCACAGGCGCTGCGGCGGCGGTCGGGTTCACGGTGATACTCGCTTCCTTCGGGATTCTGACAACTACGGCAATAGCTTGCCATAGTTGCCAAGATCTGGCAAAATTTGGCAAAGCAGACCTGCGACAAGGGGGAGGCAATGAGCGGTCCCACTGGTGAGAACCGGGGGCGGACGGTGACGCTCCAGGACGTCGCGCGGGAAGCCGACGTCGCCGTTTCGACGGTCTCGCGGGCGCTGTCGAACCCCGATCGCGTCAGTCGGCCCATGCGGGAGCGGATCCAGGACGTCGCCCGGCGCCTCGGTTACATCCCTTCCCGGGTGCCTTTGCGTGACTCCTTGCTCGCCCTCATGGTCAGCGGCATCGGCAATCCGTACAACGCCGCGCTGATCCGCGGCGTGGAGTCTCAGGCCCGCGCGGCAGGCTCGTCATTGGTCGTCGGGGACATCGCCGACGGGCCGGAGGTGGAGCGTGCTCATATCGAGCGTCTGACCGCCAGGGGAGTCGACGGATTCGTCCTCGCCTCCAGCCTTCTGCCGGAGGCCGAACTACGTGCGGTAGCCGATCGGGCCGATGTTGTGCTGTTCAATCGGGAGGTTCCTGGACTTGCCTGCGTCACCACCGATTCACGCGACGGCAGCAGGCAGGTCGTCGAGCATCTGGCAGCGCTCGGCCACCGTTCCATCGCTTATCTGTCAGGGCCACCCGCGCTGTGGACCGACGGTGAGCGTTGGCGCACGCTGTCAGACAACGCCGCGCGATTGGGTGTCGAGATTGTCCGCCTCGGCCCGTTCATGCCGACGCTCGATCAAGGTTCGGCGGCTGCCGATGTTGGAATCGGCAGCGGTGCAACCGCTTTGGTGGCTTTCAACGATTTGCTTGCAATCGGCATTTTGCAGCGGTTGCGGAGGAGAAAGGTGGATGTGCCAGGCGCGATCAGCGTCGTCGGCCACGACGACATCTTTGGGGCGGACTTCTGCCAGCCATCGTTGACCACCGTCGGAAGCGACGTCGAGCACGCGGGCCGAACGCTTGTCGACTTGGTGCTGGGCCGGATAGTGAGCCGACCGGAAACCCCCGTCGTGATCCCCACCCACCTCGTGGTCCGCGAATCCACGGGGCCATCGGGTGCGGGACTGCCACGATGAGCCGGGTTCGGATAGCGGTCGCAGGCGCGGGGCTGATCGGAAAGCGACACATCGAGGAGATCGACGCCTGCGACTCGGCCGTGCTCGCATCGATCGTGGATCCGGGGCCTGCCGGGCCGGAACTCGCCGAGAAGTACGGTGTTGCGCTCTACCCGTCCCTTGCCGAGCTGTTCGCCGAGGACAGGCCGGACGGCGTCGTCCTGGCCACGCCGAATCAGATGCACGTGGCCGGCGGTCTGGAATGCGTCGAGGCCGGGGATACCTGTGCTCGTCGAGAAACCCATCGGCGACGACGTCGCGTCGGCCACCCGTCTTGTCGAGGCTGCGGAGAAGGCCGGCATACCGATCCTGACCGGCCACCATCGCAACTACAGCCCAATCATGGCCAAGGCCCGCGAGATCATCGAAAGCGGCGTACTGGGAACCCTTGTCGGCGTGTCCGGCACCGCGTTGTTCTACAAGCCCGACGACTACTTCGACGTCGGCGGTGGCTGGCGACGCGAGCCGGGAGGTGGGCCCATCCTGCTCAACCTGACCCATGAGGTGAACAACCTGCTGTCGCTGATCGGCGACATCGACACCGTGATCGCGTTGACGTCCAACTCAACTCGAGGTTTCCCCGTCGAGGACACCGCGGCGATGGTCTTCCGCTTCGCCAACGGTGCGCTCGGCACGTTCCTGCTTTCCGACACCGCGGCGTCGGCACGGAGTTGGGAGCAGACCTCCCGTGAGAACACCAGCTACTCCAGCTACGACGACGAGGACGCGTATCACATCGCGGGAACGCGGGGCTCGCTTTCGGTGCCCACAATGCGCATGAAGATCTTCGCGGGCGAGCGGTCGTGGTGGGAGCCATACATCCTCTCAGCGGAGAGCGTCGAGCGCAGCGATCCTCTTGCCGGTCAGGTGAAGCATTTCGCCGACGTCATCCTCGGCGATGCCGAACCGATCTGTAGCGGCAGGGACGGCCTGAAGACCATGCTGGTGATCGATGCCGTCATCGAATCAGCCCGTTCAGGACGGCCCGTCAACATCGCGAACTGAGCAGTCGTCGTCGAAGCCGAAGAGCCGCATGGGCGTGTCCCACAGCACTTTCCGGCGGTCACCGGGATCGGGTATCAGGTGCTCGACAAGGGCGAGCACCAGCCCGTAGTCGATCCGCTCGGGAGCCCGCAGGAACGGCCAGTCCGACCCCCACATGCACCGGTCGGGCGTGAATGCCTCCAGCAGCGCGTGCACGAACGGCCAGGAATCCCGCCACGGGTAGGTCTGCGCCGAGCATTTCACCAAACCAGAGATCTTGACGAAGTACCGGCCGTTCGACGCCAGCTCGAGTAATTGGCGAAACCCCGGCTGTTCGAGTCCTGCGGACGGCACCGGGCGTCCGCAGTGGTCGATCAGCACGCGCACGCCGGATGGCTCCAAAATCGGTGCCATTTCCATCAATTGGTCGCCGTCCACCTGCACGTCGGCGAACATGTCCAGTTCTGCCAGCGCGCGCAGTAGTGCCTGGGTGTCACGGAAGTGGTCGACTCCGAGCAGTGCGGCCTGCATCGTGGTGCCGATGACGCCGCGATCGCGCAGTCGCTCCAGTTCGGAGCGGCTCGTGTCGTTGTCAACCACAGCGACACCCTTGAACCGACCTTCTCCGCGTGCGAGGAAATCCAACAGGCACCGGTTATCGGTGTCGTAGCCGGAATTGGGGCCGACGACCAACGCATGTCGGGCGCCGTAGGCATCGAACAGGTCGATCAGTTGGTGCGCCGTGCCCTGCTCGTTGGCGACCGGGTGATACCAGGCGTCGGGGGAGTACGCGAAATGAGCGGGGTCGAGAAGGTGGTTGTGACAATCGATCTTGGGTGTGTCGTGAATCGTCACCATGTCAGTCTGCGACAGGGCGCGACCGATACCCAACGCGCGAATTCCGATCCCGCTGAACGGAAGCTGAACGTCGAGCCCTTGCCGAAGCCATCACCGGGCGGCGACTCTTCGAAGATGAGGTCGATTGCGATAGTGGCGACGGACGCCCCCGAACGTTACGCGAAGCAACTGCTCGCCCATCTCGGCCGCAAGAACACCGTCGAGACGGTCGCAGGCGAGCGCCAAGGCGGACGATTGGTGTTCGGCTACGGCACCGGGACCATCCGACCGGAGGACAACCGGCTTGTGCTCGAAGCCGTCGCGGAGGACCCCGAGTCGCTCGCCCATGTCGAAGACGTGCTCGGCCGACACCTGGAGCGGTTCGGGGCCAAACGCGAACTGGTGGTGACGTGGCAGCGCGGCGGTCCCGAGGCGGACGGCGACTGAGCTCTCAGCCTTGATTCCCGCTCTGCGCGAAGAAGAATCGGACCATTTCGGCGGACGCGTCGGGACCCGACGCATCGGTGTAGGACCCGACCGGGCTTCCGCCGTACCAGGCATGGCCACCGCCGTGCACCGTCCAGGACTCGGCGAGAACGACCCCGTCAACGTCGGTGTGCACAGTGCGGGTATGGGCGTGACCGCCCGTTGCCTGCTTGTCGAAATGGGTCGTGTCCGCCACCGAGGTGTCGGCAGTGGCAAGCCGGGCTGCGATGAGCTTCTGGGCGTTCACCGGAGCCACGATCCCGTCGCGGTCGCCGTGGAACACGATCAACGGCACATTGGCACCCGGTCCCGGCGAGCCGCCGGTCCGCATCGCCATGAACGCCGCCCCGACGTCACGCGCCGCGCCGTATGCGATGCCGGAATGCACCCCGACCCCGGCGTACACCTCGGGGTAGGTCGCGGCCATCACCGCCGCCATGGCTCCGCCCGCGGAGAGCCCGGCGACATACACCCGGCCGGGTTCGACCTCGTGGTCGGCCATGATCCGCCGGGTGATGCCAGCAATGATCGCGGGCTCGCCCGCACCGGCCCGTTGGTCGGCAGGAGAGAACCAGTTCCAGTAACCACCACTGTTGGCGGCGGTGGATTGCCGTGGGTAAGCCACCAGGAACGTGTGCTGCTCGGCGAGGTCGTTCATCCGCGTGCCCGCGGCGAAGTCCGTGGCGTCCTGGTTGCCGCCGTGGAGCATGACCACAAGGGGCACCGGCGCGCCGGTGTAGCCGCTGGGGATGTAGAGGTCGTAGCCTCTGGTGCCTGCGGGCTCGGTGTGGACCAACTGCCGGATCTCACCACCCGGGGCGGCGGCCGCTGCGGCGACGCCGGGATGGGTGACGCCACGGCGTGCGGTCGGCAGGTCGCCGAGCAGGCTCGTCCCCCTGCCCGGCAGGCCTGCGAAGGACCTCGGTGCGGATCGGCTGCGAGTCGGGGCGACGAGCGTGCGCTGCAGGGCGGCGAACGCCTCGGGCAGCTTTCCGGCGCGGGTCAGTCTCAGTGCCTCTGACATGCCGCCACTGCGGTAGTCGTCCATGCGAGCCCCTTCGGGGAGTAGACAGAGACGTCAACCGGTCGGTCGGCGCCGTGTGAACAGCTCAGGTGGTACGGGTCGCGAGTGCCGCCTTGACCTCTCTCGGCGCCCGGAAGGCGCCGAGCACCTCGACCGAAGAGATTGTCGCGAGCGCGAGGTCAGGGCTGACATCGTGGGCAATGGTGGCCAGCCCGAGAACGTGTAGATCGACCGTCTGCCCCGCCTCACGGAGACTCTCGAGGTCACGACGGCTGAGATGTCTGGTACCCAATTTCAGCGCTCTGCGCGAAACTGTGTCGTTCACCGCATCTGCTCGGATGTCGAGTTGACGCCGAATCGCTGTTCGGATGAAGTCCGTGCGGTTGGCGTAGAAGCCCTCGTCGACGAGCAGATCGATCTGGCCCAGGTCGATCAGACCCACGTTGATGGTGATCTTCTCGCTCTTGTCGAAGTCCGCCATACCAGCTCCCGGCCTTCCATAGACCATCCAGTCAGATGGTAGTAAGTCACGCTACCAGACTTCCGCAGTTCGGTGGCGTCGCATCGGAGCGGCGTCGGTACCGTACGACGATGACCGATCGACGTCTCCGCACGCCGAAGGCGGTGCGCAGCGCGGGCGTGATCGTGGCCGCCCAGGGCGCCGCGGGCCTGCTGGCGGCGCTCGTCTACGTCGTGAGCGGAGTCGGCGGCGGCAATCAGCCCGGCATGAACAAGTTCGGCACCGCCGCCTGGTTCGCGATCTTCGGCGGGGCTGTGCTCGCGGCGGGCTTGGCGCTGTGGACGGGCCGCCGCTGGGGCCGCGGCGTCGCCGTGTTCGCCCAGCTGCTGCTGTTGCCGGTGGCCTGGTATCTCGGCGTCGGCTCCCAGCAGTGGATCTACGGCATCGTTGTCGGCATCAGCGCGATCATCACGCTGGTGCTGCTCTTCACTCCGTCGGCCGTGCAGTGGCTCAGCAGCGCTCAGGACTCCGGTTCGGATGCGAGCGCCGACAGCTCAGGGCCCGACACCCGATAGGTGATCCACTCACTCTGCTGGCGCCCGCCGACGGCGTCATAGAGGGCGATCGCGTTGACGTTCCAATCGAGCACCGCCCAGGAGAGCCGCGTGTAGCCGTTGTCGACACATTCGCGGGCAAGTGCGGCCAGCATGGCGCGGGCCAACCCGCGGCGGCGGAACTGCGGGCGCACGAACAGGTCCTCGAGATAGATGCCCGCGACGCCGTCCCACGTCGAGAAGTTTCGAAACCACAACGCGCCCGCGGCCGCTTTCCCGTCCACCTCGGCGATGTGGCCGTTCACCGTCGGCGCATCACCGAAAAGTGCTGTGCGCAACTGTGTTTCGGTCACGATGCATTCGTGGCCGGCCCGCTCGAACTCGGCGAGCTCGTGGATCATCGCCGTCAGCTCGGCCTCGTCGCCGGGCTCGGCGCGCCGGATGATCACGGTTGCGCCTCCAGGGCAGACAGAATCGTGGTGAATTTCGTTGTCGTCTCGTCGACTTCGTCGTCGGGATCGGATTCGGCGACGATGCCGCCGCCCGCATGCGCGACGGCGCTGCGGCGGTCGGCCGACAGCTGCGCACCACGGATGGCCACCACCCAGCGCCCGTCGCCGCGTTGGTCGCACCAGCCCACCGCGCCCGCGTAGAAGCCGCGATCACCCTCGAGCTCGCCGATCACACCCGCCGCGGCACCCGCGGGCGCTCCGCCGACGGCGGGCGTCGGATGCAGGGCAACGGCGAGATCCAAAGCAGTGGTGGACTTTTCGCGTATGCGCCCGCTGATCGGTGTGGACAGGTGCCAGACCGCGGCGGTCCGGCTCAGCTGGGGAGTCTGCGGAATCTGCAGGTCGACGCACAACGGGTCGAGCGCCTTGCGCATCGCGTCGACGACCAGTTCGTGCTCGTGGCGGTTCTTGGCCGACGCGGCAAGCGCCTCTCCGCTGGCCCGGTCGGCGTCGGGGTCAGGCAGTCGCGGCGCCGAACCCGCGAACGGTGCGCAGACCACGCGGTCACCCGTCCTGGCCACCAGCAGCTCGGGACTGGCGCCGACCAGCACGGTGCCCGAGTAGTCGACGCCCGCCGCCGTCAGGTCGACGAGGTAGGCGTTTGTCGCCGGGTCGGCGCTGACGAGCCGGTCGATGATCGTGCGTGCGTCGAGCCTGCCGTCGGCCACCAACCGCAACGCACGGGCCAGCACCACCTTGTGCAGCCCGCTTGCCGGATCGCGCAGCCGCGTCAGCGCCAGCGAGATCCGGGCGCGGTGCTCGTCGGGGTCCGGCAGCGTCTCCGCGACCCGCACCGTGGGAAGGGGACGCAGCGGCCACTTCGGCAGCGCGTCGAGGAAAGCCACATCCTGCGGCCGGATCAGCGCAGCGGGCCTCGAGATGTCAAATGGCAAGGCGCCCAGGATGATCGGGGCGCTGCGAGACGTCAGCGACGTTCGCGCGTCCGCGATGCTCTTGTAGGTGGTGTGCACGCCGTCGGCGACGACGGCGCTGCCGGCGGTGGCGAGGACGAAGGTCGGCTCGCGGGTCACGTGAACACGGTCGGGTGTGGATATCCGGTGAGACCGAGCGCGTTGAGCTGGCGCACGCCGTGCTCGAAGCCGCACACGGCGATCGACGCCGCGGCCATCGCGAAGCGGATCCCCTCGTAGACGGGCAGCTCGACCCAGCGGGTGATGACCGCGCGGGAGAAATGTCCGTGTCCGACGAAGACGACATCGCGGGTTTCCATGTGTTCCAACGCCAGTTCGATCGCCCGGTCGGCGCGTTCGCACACCGCCGCGGTGGTTTCGCCGCCTGGACAGCCGTGCGTCCAGACCAGCCAGTTCGGCACGGTCTTGCGGATCTCGTCGGTGGTCGTGCCCTCGTAGTCGCCGTAGTCCCATTCGCTGATCAGCGGGTTCACCTCGTCGACCGCGAGCCCGGCCAGTTCAGCGGTCACGATGGCGCGTTTGCGCGGGCTGCTGATGATGAAGGGGTTGTCGAGGCTCAGCTGGGCGATGGTCTCGCCTGCCGCTTTCGCCTGGCCGTGGCCGGTCTCGGTGAGTTCGAGGTCGGTGCGGCTGGTGTGCTTGCCGCTGCGGGACCACTCGGTCTCGCCATGTCGCAGCAGAAGCAGCCGATGCTGCAGCCTGATGTCGCCGCCATCGCGGCTCCGGGCCACCGTCACCCAGCCGATTCTGCCCCACGCGGGGCGCCGATGTGAGTGCCCGTGCTTGGATGGACACCGTGACGCGAGTACTTGCGGTCGCCAATCAAAAGGGTGGGGTAGCCAAGACGACGACGGTGGCGTCGTTGGGTGCGGCGATGGCGGAGAAGGGTCGACGGGTGCTGCTCGTCGACCTTGATCCACAGGGCTGTCTGACGTTCTCGCTCGGCCAGGACCCCGACAAGCTGGCGGTCTCGATCCACGAGGTGCTGCTCGGCGATGTCGAGCCGTCCGCCGCCCTGGTGTCGACGTCGGAGGGAATGACGCTGCTGCCGGCCAACATTGACCTGGCCGGCGCCGAGGCGATGCTGCTGATGCGGGCGGGCCGCGAGTACGCGCTCAAGCGTGCGCTTGCGAAGGTCGCCGACGACTTCGATGTGGTGATCATCGACTGCCCGCCGTCGCTCGGCGTGCTCACCCTCAACGGGCTGACCGCCGCCGACGACGTGATCGTGCCGCTGCAGTGCGAGACGCTGGCACATCGCGGGGTCGGCCAGTTCCTGCGCACGATCAACGACGTTCAGCAGATCACCAACCCGGACCTCACGCTTCTCGGCGCGCTTCCCACGCTGTACGACTCCCGCACCACGCACAGCCGCGACGTGTTACTCGACGTCGCCGACCGCTACGGTCTACCTGTGCTGGCGCCGCCGATTCCCCGCACCGTGCGCTTCGCCGAGGCCACCGCGTCGGGTTCGTCCGTGCTGGCAGGCCGGAAGAACAAGGGTGCCAACGCCTACCGGGAACTGGCCAACGCGCTGCTCAAGCACTGGAAGTCGGGCAAGGAGCTGGCAACGTACGCCCCGGAGATCTAGCCACCCAACGCCACCACTGAGCTGCCGCGCTGCTCCAGCAGCACCGAGCCGGCCACGGCGGGGACCACCGCCGACTGCGCTGGCTTGCGCTTCAGCGGGATGAAGCGTTCGTTGACGCCCGTCGTCGGGTCGTAGACGCCGACGCCGTCGCTGACCGGGATGATCAGCCGCCCGGCCATCATCGCCGCCGGGCCGACCGGAACGTGGGAGTCGAGCGGGCCGACGGTGAAGCGGTACTGCATGCCGCTGGCGGAGAACACCATCACCGCGTCACCCGTCCACCACGTGATCAGGTCACCGGGTCGGGTCGCTGCGGCCTCCGGCGAGGGCGGCTTGGGCAGCGGCAGGTTGGCGGTCGTCGACCCGGTCTCGTCGACGATCATCAGCGACGGTCTCGGCGCGGGCACGTAGACGGCGGTTGTCGTCTCGGAGACCGCGACCACCCGCGCGCCCGAGTTCTCCTTGACGCCGGGCAGCGGCACGTACTTGAGGTCGGGGGTGTCCTCCTCCTTGGCCGGACGCAACACCGTCAGCCGCACGTCGGGCTGGTCCGGGCACGCTTCGAGCACCGCCACCGCGGCCGTGCTGGCCGCCGCGGAGCCCAGTCGGCACAGCACCGGGCCGGGGACGCCGGGTTTGATCCGGGCGTCCAGCGCGCCGTGGCTGATCATCCGGACCATGTCGGACCGCCACAGCTCGAGCCTGCTGTCGCCCGCCGCGAGCACCGTGGTGCCGTCGGAGGACAGTGCGACCTCGGGGTCGGCGTAGGCGGTGCGGCTCGGCCCGCGCATGCCGGTCTGCCCGTCGATGGTGGTCACCTGACCGCAGCCCCTGCTGTCGGGATAGACGGCGACCGCGTAGTTGTACACCGACGTGACGCCGCACAGGTCGAGGTCCCGGGCGTAGCTCCACAGCACCGATCCCGTCGCCGGGTCGCGGCCACCTACCTGGTGGCCGTCGCCGGTCACCACGCTGCCGCCCGCCAGCACGGGCATCGTCGTCTTCGGGCTCGGCGCCGTCCACAGCTCGCGCAGGGTCGCCGGAACGACCTTGGCGGGTGCCAGCGTCTTCACGGGCGACGCGGCGGGCCTGCTGATGGTGGCCCTTGCGTCGCTGGTCCACCAGATCACGGCGGCGACGACGGCGACCACGACGGCGATCGCCGCGGCGGCGAGCAGGTCGGCCCTGGTGCGCCGCTCGGGTTTGACCATCGGCGGGCGGGATCTTGTCAGTTGGCGGTCGCCGTGGCGGCCTTGCGTGGGCGACGGCGGCGACGCTTGCGGGTGGTCCCGTCACCCTCCGCGGCGGCGGGTTTGTCGCCGTTCTCGGACGGCTCGGCCGCCTTCTCACCCTGCGGGTGAGCGCTCACCGGCTCGCCACCGCGGGTGCGGCGACGCGACTTGGTGCGCGGGCGGGCCGGAGTTTCTTTGGCCTCGCGTTCGGGACGTTTGGCGGACTTGGTCGGTCGGGCCGCTCCAACCCTTCCGGTCGCGTCGGTCGGGATGTCCAGTTCCTCGTAGAAATGCGATGAGCTGGAATAGGTTTCGGCGGGATCCGGATGGCCGAGACCAAGCGCCTTGTCGATCATCTCCCAGCGCGCCATATCGTCCCAGTCGACCAGGGTGATCGCGACGCCGGTCTTGCCCGCGCGGCCGGTGCGGCCGATGCGGTGCACGTAGGCCTGCTCGTCCTCGGGAATCTGATAGTTGATGACGTGGGTGACGTCGTCGATGTCGATTCCGCGGGCGGCCACGTCGGTGGCGACCAGCACGTCGAAGTCGCCGGTCCGGAATGCCTTGAGGGCCTTCTCTCGGGCGACCTGATTCAGGTCGCCGTGAACGGCGCCCACCTTGAAGCCGCGCTCGCCGAGCTCGTCGGACACCTTTTGGGCGGTGCGCTTGGTCCTGGTGAAGATCATCGTGGCACCGCGGCCGCGGGCCTGAAGCAACCGGCTGACCAGCTCGACCTTGTCCATCGCGTGCGCACGGTATGCGAACTGGTCGGTGGTGGTGTGCACGGCCGAGGAGTGCGGCGCCTCGGCGCGGATGTGGGTCGGCTGATTCATGAAGGTGCGGGCCAGCGTGATGATCGGGTCCGGCATCGTCGCCGAGAACAGCATCGCCTGCCGCGTGTCCGGGGTGAGGCGCAGGATGCGCTCGATGTCGGGCAGGAAGCCGAGGTCGAGCATCTCGTCGGCCTCGTCGAGCACCAGCACGTCGATGCCGCCCAGCTGAAGATGACCCTGCTGTGCGAGATCGAGCAGGCGTCCCGGGGTTCCGACGACGACGTCGGCGCCCGCACGGAGCGCGTCGGTCTGCGGCTCGTAGGCGCGCCCGCCGTAGATGGACACCACGGACAGCTTGCGATCGCCTGCGGTGAGGTATTTCGCGGCGCCTGCGAGGTCTCCGGAGACCTGCAGGCACAGTTCGCGGGTCGGCACCACGATGAGCGCGCGTGGGGCACCTGTCAGCGGGCGGTCGGAATCGCGGGTGATCTTGTGTAGCAGCGGCACGCCGAACGCGAGGGTCTTGCCCATGCCGGTGCGGGCCTGTCCGATGAGATCGTCACCTGCCATCGCGAGCGGCAGCGTGAGTTCCTGGATGGCAAATGTGTGTTCTTTGCCATCCTCGGCCAATGCGCGCACTATTTCGTCGCGAACTCCGAGTTTGGCAAATGTGGGATTGAGTACGGTCATGCTGGGTAGACGAAGCCTTTCGATGTCATTCCTCGTTGCGTCCACGCGCGCACGAGTTATGACAAATAGCGTCGCGGGGCCCTGCGCTGAGGTTGGCGGGCCGACTGCGTGCACGCACATTTCTTAGGAAGCGGCTCGGTGATCCAGCCACCGCCTACGGTCATCATACCGGGCGGGTTTGCCGGTCCGTCGGTCAGCCGGTCGCCGTCTACAGTTGGGCGCATGAGTTCGACGCAGCCAGCGGCGTCCCCCGAGCACGTCGCCACCTCGGCGACCTCGGGCGTGTCGCCCGACCATCCCGGTGTGACCGAGTTGTTCACGCTGCTGGCCTACGGCGAGGTGGCGGCGTTCTACCGGCTCACCGAGGAGGCGCGGATGGCGCCCAACCTGCTCGGCCGAATCAACATGGCCAGCATGGCCGCGGCGGAGATGAACCACTACGAGTTGCTGCACGACGAGCTCGAGCGCCGGGGAATCGACGTCGTTCCCGCGATGACGAGATATGCGCCGGCGCTGGAGAACTATCACCGGCTGACCACCCCGAGCACGTGGCTGGAGGCGCTGGTGAAGACCTACGTCGGCGACGCGCTCGCCGCCGACTTCTACCTGGTGATCGCTGACGTGCTTCCAGAAGAGGTCGCCGACGTGGTGCGCGCGGTGCTGGCCGAAACGGGTCACTCACAGTTCGTCGTCGCCGAGGTGCGCGCCGCGGTCATCGGAAGCCAGAGGCAGCGGCACCGGCTGGCGCTGTGGTCGCGCCGGCTGCTCGGCGAAGCCATCACCCAGGCCCAGTACGTGCTGGCCGACCACGACGAGCTCGTCGACCTGGTCGTGTCGGGCACCGACGGGCTCGGCCAGCTGACCGACTTCTTCGAGCGGCTGCAGCACACGCACAGCACGCGCATGCAGGAGCTCGGCCTGGCCTGAACCGGTCAGCGGGTGCAGTTCGCGATCATCGTGTTGTTGGTCTGCGCCACCAGCGTCTGGCCCGCCCCATCGGTGATCGAGCAGTTCAGCTGGCCGCCCACGCTGGTCGCGGTGACCGAGCTGAGCTCGACGCCCGGATCGAGCGTCACCTGCTTGGTCCACGGCAGCGCGACGTTGACATCGGTCTGCAGTGCGCCCTGCTGGTCGGTGTAGATGACGGTGACCAGATCGATCAGCTGGCGGTTGCCGGTCACGGTGTAGGTGACGGTGCGAGGGTCGGCCGCCGGTGGCGGCGCGGCTTCGGTCGGCTCGGCGATGGCGCTCGGCGGCGCGGCGGTCGGCGTCGGCGTCACGCTCGTGATCGTCTCGGGTGGCAGCGCGGTGCCCGACGGTGCCCTGCTCGCCGAGGGCGCGTCACTGGGATAGGGCGCGGGCCTGCTCTCGGTGGCGGACACCGTGGCCGAGGTCATACCGCTGTCGCCTCCGCTGAGGATCATCAACGTGCCTGCCACGGCGATGAACAGCACGATGCCCGCGACGCTGGCCACCCATAGCCAGCGTCGGTCGTCGCGGTCGGCGTAGCCGTCGTAGCCGTCGTAGTCGTCGAGGTCGTCGTCGGTGTAGTCGGCGTAGGCGTCGTAGTCCTCGACGTCGGCGAAGTCGTCATCCGCGTCGTCGTGACTGCGGTCGGTGACCGATTCGGTCATCCAGGGCGAAGAAGGCCTGTTCATGCGCGTAATCCTCGTCAGTTCGAGTGATGCAGGCCTGATGCTATCGAGGTAGAAGTGACAGATGAGGTCATGAGTCCAGCGTGTTGGTAACGGTCCGGACTCAGTTCACTGTGACGGGTCCACTAGCCTTTGAGGGAGAACGCATTCGACGGTGCAAGCATGGAAAGGACCCAGCGTGGAGGTCAAGATCGGTGTCACGGACAGCCCGCGCGAGATCAGCTTCAACAGCGCGCAGACGCCCACCGAGGTGGAGAAGCTGATCACCGATGCGTTGGGCGAGGAATCGGGCGTGCTGGCGCTGACCGACGAGAAGGGTCGTCGATTCCTGGTGCAGGCCGCCAAGATCGCCTACGTCGAGATCGGCGCCGCCGACGTGCGTCGGGTGGGCTTCGGGGTCGGAGTGGTCGGCGCGGAGGCCGTCAAGAGCGGGTGAGCGGCACGTGTGACAGGCCGCCCCATGCGAACAGCACTGTGCCCTCGACGGCCGCGTCCTTGGAGATCGGCCGCTCGTTGTTCAGCCAGTAGCGCGCGGAGTCGACGCTGACCGCTACCAGGCCGACCGCGATCATCCTTGCGCGGTGCGCCTCGAGGCCGGAGTCGCGGCTGATCAGGTCGAACACCGCATCGGTGCAGGACTCCGTCGCGACCTTGACCTGCGCCGCCACCTGCGGCTCGGTGACGTAGTCGTTCTCGAAGATGAGCCGGTAGCCCTGGCTGTCGTGCTCGATGAAGTCGAAGAACGCCTGCACGGCGGCGCGCAAACGCTGCCGGTTGTCGGTGGTGGTGCGAAGTGCCTGGCGCACACCGGACACCAGGTTGTCGACGTGCCGGGCCAGCACCGCGAGGTATAGCTCCAGCTTCGACGAGAAGTGTTGGTAGAGAACGGGTTTACTCACACCTGCGCGATCGGCGATCTCGTCCATCCCCGCGGCGTGGTAGCCGCGGTCGACGAAAATCTCGCTGGCAGCAAGGAGTAACTGACCGCGGCGCTCGTCGCGGGGCAACCGACTGCCGCGCCGACCGGCAGCCGTTGTGCCACCCCTGGATTCGGTGGCGTTGGCGAGCTCGCTCATCACTCCCTGCTATCTGGCCGCAATCCGACCTTCTGTTCGCATCGACACTACTACCCGTTCATGGAGGTAGGCGTGAGGACGGCACCGCGCTCGTGGTCGCTGCGGGGTGGTGGCGCGCCGGAAGTGCACGAAGCACGGTCTATGCAATCCTGTTCCGGTGACCTACGACCCGGGGCGTCGCACGCGGAGCGCCGGAGGCCAACCGCGTCGCGACCCGGAATCCAGCAGGGCCCGGGTCCCTGTGCTGCGCGACGAGTGGCGCGAGCCGCTGCGCGCTCAGCGCGATCCATTGGCGGAGGATTCCGGGCGGCCCAGGTCCAACCGCGAGGAGCGGCGCCGGTGGCGCAAGCAGAGCCGGCTCGGCCGATTCATCTCGACCTACGGCTGGCGTGCCTATGCGCTGCCTGCCCTCGTCGCGCTCACGGTGTGGGTGGTGTATTCGACCGTGACGGATACCAGCGTTTCCAGCCCTGACGAGCAGCAGGGGCCCGCGCAGGGCCCGCCGACGATCGGCGCGGCAAGCACGGCGATCGTCGGGGCACCGCCCAAGGGGCTGACGCAGTTCGACGTCAACCTTCCGACCGGCATCCTCCCCGACGGCGGGCCCTACACCGAGGCGGGCGCCAGGACCTGGCACATCGTTCCCGGCTCGGACGCGAAGGTGGGCCAGGGCGCAACCAAGACGTTCACCTACACCGTCGAGGTCGAGGACGGCATCGACACCACCTCGTTCGGCGGCGACGACAACTTCGCCCGGATGGTCAGCCAGACCCTCGGCAACCCGAAGAGCTGGACGCACAACCCGCAGTTCGCGTTCACCCGAATCGACAGCGGCGAGCCCGACTTCCGGGTGTCGTTGACCACCCCGATGACCCTGCGTGAGGGCTGCGGCTACGAGATTCCCATCGAGACGTCCTGCTACAACCCGTCCTTCGCGCCCGACGGCCAGCCGAGGGTGTTCATCAACGAAGCCCGCTGGGTGCGCGGCGCAGTGCCGTTCCAGGGCGATGTGGGCGCCTACCGCCAGTACCTGGTCAACCACGAGGTCGGCCACGCCATCGGCTACCAGCGCCACGAACCGTGCGGAGAGAACGGGCAGCTGGCGCCGGTGATGATGCAGCAGACGTTCTCCACCAGCGACAACGACAACTCCCGCTTCGACCCCGAATGGGTCAAGGCCGACGGCAAGACCTGCAAGCCCAATCCGTGGCCGTACCCCATTCCGTAGCCGGGAAGCTCCCGGCGGCGATTGCCGTTGATGTGGGTAACTGTTGTGATGGAAAGCAACCCCGACGTCGAATCGAGGAGGGTATCGGTGTCCACACCGTTGCCACCACTGGTAGCACCCGCGGCTGAGCTGACGCGCGAAGAGGTCGCGCGCTACAGCCGCCACCTGATCATTCCCGACCTGGGCCTCGACGGTCAGAAGCGCCTGAAGAACGCGCGGGTACTTGTCATCGGCGCGGGCGGGCTGGGATCGCCGACGCTGCTGTATCTGGCGGCGGCGGGCGTCGGCACGATCGGCATCGTCGAGTTCGACGTGGTCGACGAGTCCAACCTGCAGCGCCAGATCATCCACGGGCAATCCGACATCGGCCGGTCCAAGGCCGAGAGTGCGCGTGACTCCATCCGGGAGATCAACCCGCTGGTGGACGTGCGGCTGCACGAGGTCCGGCTGGAGCCCGAAAACGCCGTGGAACTGTTCGAGCAGTACGACCTGATCCTGGACGGCACCGACAACTTCGCCACCCGCTACCTGGTCAACGACGCCGCGGTGCTGGCGGGCAAGCCGTATGTGTGGGGATCGATCTACCGCTTCGAGGGTCAGGTGTCGGTGTTCTGGGAGGACGCCCCCGACACGCCCGACGGTGAAAAGCAAGGCCTCAACTACCGCGACCTCTATCCGGAGCCGCCGCCTCCCGGGATGGTGCCGTCCTGCGCGGAGGGTGGCGTGCTCGGCATCCTGTGCGCGTCGATCGCGTCGGTCATGGGCACCGAGGCGATCAAGTTGATCACCGGCATCGGCGAGCCGTTGCTCGGCCGGCTGATGGTCTACGACGCGCTCGACATGACCTACCGCACCATCAAGATCCGTAAGGACCCGTCGACGCCGAAGATCACCGAGCTCATCGACTACGAGGCGTTCTGTGGCGTGGTCTCCAACGCCGCCGCAGAGGCCGCGGCCGACTCCACCGTTACCCCGCGCGAGCTGCGCGAGATGATGGATTCCGGCAAGCCGCTGGCCCTGATCGACGTCCGCGAGCAGGTGGAGTGGGACATCAACCGCATCGAGGGCGCCGAGCTGATCCCGAAGTCGGCGTTCGAGTCGGGCGAGGCGCTGGCCAAGCTTCAGGTGGACCGCACGCCGGTGTTCTACTGCAAGACGGGTGTGCGCTCGGCCGAGGTGCTGGCCATCGCGAAGAAGGCCGGATTCTCCGATGCGCTTCACGTGCAGGGCGGAATCGTGGCGTGGGGCACGCAGCTCGAGCCCGACATGGTTATGTACTGACCGTCAATATCGATGGGCCCACACCGCAGGTAGGGGACGACACAGCTGGTCAGCGAAGCGTTTCTGGCTTGCGCCGACGGTAGCCTGACGCTGTGACCGACGAACGCCCGCCAGACCACGTGCTGGCTGCGTTCGGTGTCAGTGGCCTGCGTCCAGTCCAACTCGGGGTCGGATGGGAGGGTGGCTGGCGGTGCGGTGAAGTGGTGCTGTCGATGGTTGCCGACCACGCCCGCGCCGCGTGGTCGGCGAAGGTGCGCGAGACGCTGTTCGTCGATGGGGTGCGACTGGCCAGACCGGTCCGGTCGACCGACGGGCGGTATGTCGTCGCCGGGTGGCGGGCTGACACCTTCGTCGCAGGCACCCCCGAGCCTCGCCATGACGAGGTCGTCTCGGCCGCGGTCCGCCTGCACGAGGCAACGGCCAAACTCGAGCGCCCGCGGTTCTTGACACAGCCACCGGTCGCCCCGTGGGCCGACGTCGACGTCTTCGTCGCCGCCGATCGCGCGGCGTGGGAGGAACGGCCGCTGCAGTCGCTGCCGCCTGGCGCACGCGTGTCGCCGGGATCGGCTGACGGGCAGCGTTCGATCGAGCTCATCAACCAACTGGCCGGACTGCGCAAGCCGACGAAGAGCCCCAACCAGCTGGTGCACGGCGACCTTTACGGCACAGTGCTTTTCGCGGGGACGGCTGCGCCTGGCATCACCGACATCACACCGTATTGGCGGCCCGCGTCATGGGCGGCGAGCGTGGTCGTCGTCGACGCGCTGTCGTGGGGTGAGGCCGACGACGGTCTGGTCGAACGGTGGGCGCTGCTGCCGGAGTGGCCGCAGATGCTGTTGCGCGCGTTGATGTTCAGATTGGCCGTGCACGCGCTGCATCCGCGCTCCACCGCCGCGGCGTTCCCGGGCCTGGCCCGCACCGCCGCGCTGGTGCGGCTGGTGCTCTGAGCACGTCCCGTTCCTGCGCGAGCAGACGCTAGTGTCCGCGAAAGCCCAGGAAGATTCGGACGTAAGCGTCTGCTCGCGGTCAAAACGCGTGCCGCACTTCGGCCAACCGAACGCGTCCGTCGACGGCGAGCACTCCCTCCGTGCGCAGCAGTTCCAGCTGCCGGGTGGTCAGGTGCCGCGCCGGCCTGCCCGACGCGGTGATCACCCGGTGCCACGGCAGGTCGGAGGAATCCGTGCGCATGATCCAGCCGACGATGCGGGGGCTGGACAGCCCTGCCGCCGAGGCGATGTCGCCGTAGGTCGACACCCGGCCGGACGGGATCGACGCGACGAGCGCGCGCACCGTCTCGACCTGTTCGTCGGTGATCGCGGCCATCGCTAGGCCTGTTCGAGCCGGTCCCGGATGACCGCGGCCGTTTCGGCGGGCTTGGCCTGCGCCACCATGTGATCGCAGTCGAAGACGACGAGCGAGAACCGCGGGCCGAGCTTCTCCTCGAGTGCGGTGATGAGCGCGGCGGTCACATATGGCGGGTCGGTGCGGCCGGCACGGACCAGTGTGGTTCGTATTCCCTTGTGCGGCACCACGAAATCGCGGGCGAGTTCGCTCCAGTAGGACATCATCGCGGGGATGCTGATCCGCCAGCCGCAGCGGCCGTCCGGCCGCTCGATCAGGTGCTCGTCGAGCTCGGCGTCCAGTTCGCCCGCGTCCACGTCGGCCCAGGAGCCCGACGCCTTCTCGTGCCGCGCCTCGTCGCGGTCGAGGTAGTACGGCGAGGCCATCATGTCGTCGGCGATGTTGGCCATCCACGCGCCGTCGAGGCCGACCGCCGGATCGAGCAGGACCAGCGACGCGACGAGGTCAGGGCGCGCGACGGCGAGTTTCAGCGCCACCGCACAGCCGAAGGAATGCCCGACGACCACGACCGGGCGGGTGGTCTCCCCGGCGAGCAACTCGGCGAGCGCGGCGACGTTGGAGTCCAAGGTCCACGGCGCTTCCCACGACGACCTGCCGTGACCGATGAGATCGGGCGCGAGCACCGAGAAGCCGGGCAGGTGCTCCGTCGCCAGCGTCCGCCACCGAAGGCCGTGTCCGGTCAGCCCGTGCACGGCCAGAATCTGCGCCGGCTGCTCGGGGCCGAAACGATGCACGTTGAGGAAATGCGTCTTGCTGGCCACGGCGTCGATGCTAAGGGCACCGCGATGGGCAGGGCTTGTCGGACCCTCGTGATGTCATGCCCACATGTCCGCACCGCACATCGCGCCAACCTCGACAGCGTTGACCGAACCCGGCATTCGCGGCGTGGTGCGCGTCCTCGGTGGCCCCGGTACCGGCAAGACGCGCGCGCTGATCGACACCGCCGCCGCTCATATCGCAGCAGGCACGGACCCGGAATCCGTTCTGCTGCTGACGGGTTCGGCGCGGCTCGGCACGCGGGCCCGCGCCGCCATCACATCGGCCCTGCTGCGAGCGGGCAGTCGCGCCGTGGTCCGTGAGCCCCTGGTCCGCACGGTGCACTCATACGCCTTCGCGGTGTTGAGGCTCGCCGCGCAGCGCAACGGTGATCCGCCTCCGCGATTGATCACCACCGCCGAGCAGAACGGCATCATCCGCGAGCTGCTGGCAGGCGATCTCGAGGACGGGGACAGGGCCGCGGTCGCATGGCCCCGCCAGCTGCGGCCCGCGTTGAGCACCGTCGGGTTCGCCACCGAGCTGCGCGACCTGTTGTCCCGCTGCACCGAGCGCGGCGTGGATCCCCTTGCGCTGCAACGCATCGGCCGGCTGTCCGGCCGTCCGGAGTGGCTGGCCGCAGGCCAGTTCGCCCAACAGTACGAGCAGACGATGCTGCTGCGGTCCGCTGTCGGCATGGCCGCCCCACAGGCCACCGTGCCCGCACTGGGTGCGGCCGAACTCGTCGGGGCTGCACTCGAGGCCTTCGCCGTCGACCCCGAGCTGCTCGCCGCCGAACGCGGCCGGGTCAAGCTGTTGCTTGTCGACGACGCCCAGCACCTCGACCCCCAGGCGGCCCTCCTTGTCCGGGTGCTTGCGGCCAGCGCCGAGCTGACGGTCGTCGCAGGAGATCCGAACCAGTCGGTGTTCTCCTACCGGGGCGCCGACCCGGCGCTGTTGCGCGGCGGCGACGACGATGCGGTCATCGCGCTGACGAAGTCGCACCGCTGCGCACCCGCGGTGGCGCGCGCCATCACCGGCGTCGCGCGCCGGTTGCCAGGCGCAGCAGTGGCCCGTGATCTGGTGGGCACCGACGCGGACGAGGGCTCGGTGGCCGTCCGAGTGGCCGCGTCCCCGCACGCCGAAGCCGCACTGGTCGTCGACGCGCTGCGCAGAGCCCACCTCATCGACGGGGTGCCGTGGTCGCAGATGTCCGTGATCGTCCGCTCCGTGCGGCAGAGCGCCGCGGTGCTGTCCCGGGCGCTCACCGCGGCGGGCGTGCCTGTCCTCACCCCGCCGTCGGCTGTGCCGGTCGCCGAACAGGCCGCGTCGCGGGCCATGGTGACGGTGCTCGAGGCGGTGGCCGAAGGGTTGGACGGCGACCGCGCCATGCAACTGCTGACCGGGCCCATCGGCCGGGTCGATCCGGTGTCGCTGCGGCAACTGCGCAGGGCGCTGCGCCGCGCGGATCGAAGCCGCCCGCCACGCGACTTCGGTGCCCTGATCGTCGATGCGGTGGAGTCGAAAACCGTTGGTGTGTCGGGACATCTCGCCCGCCCCCTGCAACGGGTGCGCGCAGTGCTCGCCGCCGCGCGGCGCAGCGAGGCCGACGGCGAAGACCCTCGCTACACCCTGTGGCAGGCATGGCATCGCTCCGGTCTGCAGAAGCGTTGGCTGGCGGCAAGCGAGCGGGGCGGCGCGGCGGGCGCGAAGGCCGATGCCGACCTGGACGCCGTCACGGCGCTGTTCGACGTGACGGAGCAGTACGTGTCGCGGACCGCAGGAGCATCCGTCCGCGGCCTCGTCGAGCACGTGCGCGCGCTGGGTTCGCTGCCTGCGGCGGGCGACCCGCCGTCCGATGTCGACGGCGTCACGCTGGTCAGCGCGCACGCCGCCCTCGGAAGGGAATGGGACGTCGTCGTCATTGCCGGACTGCAGGAGGGACTGTGGCCCAACACGACTCCGCGAGGGGGCGTGCTCGGCACCCAGTACCTCGTCGACGTCCTCGACGGGGTGGTCGGCGACGACGGCGCGACCGGGGTGTCCAGCCGGGCCCCGCTGCTCGCCGAGGAACGCAGGCTGCTGATCGCCGCCATGGGCCGCGCCCGCAGCCGTCTGCTGGTGACGGCCGTCGACAGCGAGTCCGGCGACGACTCGACGCTGCCGTCGCCGTTCTTCGTCGAGCTCGCGCAGTTCGCGACCGACACCGAGACCCTCACCGCTGAGCCCGTGCTCGCTCCGCGAGTACTGGCTCCCTCACCGCTGGTGGGCAGGCTCCGGGCGGTGATCTGCGCACCCGAGGGCGCCGTCGCCGACGCGGTACGGGCCTGTGCCGCTGCACAATTGGCGCGCCTCGCTGCGGCGGGGGTTTCCGGCGCCGATCCCGGGCAGTGGTACGGCATGACCGCGCCGAGCACCGACGAGCCGCTGTGGTCGGGCGACGACCACGTGGTGCGGCTGTCGCCGTCGACGTTACAGACGCTGGCCGACTGCCCGCTGCGCTGGCTGCTGGAACGGCACGGCGGCAACGACGGACGCGACGTGCGCTCGGCGATCGGCTCGCTGGTGCACGCACTGGTCGCCGATCCGGGCATGACCGAGGCGCAGATGGCGGCCGAACTCGAAAGGGTCTGGGGGAAGCTGCCGTTCGAGTCGGAGTGGTATGCGGACAACGAGCTGGCGCGGCACCGGTCGATGCTGTCCACCTTCGCGCAGTGGCGCGAGCAGACACGCGGGGAGCTCACCGAGGTGGGTACGGAGGTCGACGTGGACGGCGTGCTCGACTGCGACGGAGCCGAAGTGAGGGTGCGCGGCAGGCTCGACCGGCTCGAGCGCGACGAAGCGGGCCGCCTCGTGGTCGTCGACGTCAAGACGGGAAAGACCCCGGTCAGCAAGGACGACGCGAAGCGCCACGCACAGCTGGCGATGTACCAGCTGGCCATCGCCGAAGGGCTTCTGCCGGAAGGGGATTCGCCCGGGGGTGGGCGGCTGGTTTACCTCGGCAGGGCGAGCGCGGCAGGGCCGACGGAGCGGCAGCAGGACCCGCTCACATCGGATGCCGTGGGTGAGTGGCGCGAGCTGGTCGGCAAGGCGGCGGCGGCGACACGGGGGCCGCAGTTCCTGACCCGCGTCAACGACGGCTGCGCGCACTGCCCGGTGCGGCAGAGCTGCCCAGCCCAAGCCGCGGCCGACGGATCGGCGACATCGTGACACCGAAGTACAGCCCCGCCGAGTTGGCAGGCGCCCTAGGGCTTTTCGCGCCGACCGATGAGCAGGCCGCGGTCATCGCCGCACCACCGGGTCCGCTGGTGGTCATCGCGGGCGCTGGCGCAGGCAAGACCGAGACGATGGCGGCCCGGGTGGTGTGGCTGGTGGCCAACGGCTACGCGTCGCCCGGTGAAGTGCTCGGCCTCACGTTCACCCGCAAGGCCGCCGGGCAGTTGCTGCGCCGCGTCCGCTCCCGGCTGGCGCGGCTGTCCGGCGCGGGCATCGTCGGCGGCGTCGTGGACGCGGCCGACGACCCGGCAACGGTCGCCACGTACCACGCGTTCGCAGGCACGCTGCTGCGCGAATACGGTCTGCTGCTTCCGGTCGAGCCCGACACCCGGCTGCTCAGCGAAACAGAGTTGTGGCAGTTGGCATTTCGCGTCGTATCCGAACATCCAGGCGCGCTCGACACGGACAAGACACCGGCGGCCGTCACCACGATGGTGCTGCGGTTGGCGGGTCAACTGGCCGAGCACCTCGTCGACACCGAGCAGCTGACGGACACCCACGTCGAGTTGGAACGGCTCGTGCACACCCTGCCCGCGGGTCCGTACCAGCGCGACCGCGGTCCCAGCCAGTGGCTGTTGCGGATGCTGGCCACCCAGACCGAGCGCACGGTGCTGGTGCCCCTGATCGACGCACTGCACCGGCGCATGCGGGCCGAGAAGGTGGTGGACTTCGGCATGCAGATGGCCGCGGCGGCCCGGCTGGCGTCCACGTTCCCGCAAGTCGGTGAGCAGTTGCGGAGACGCTTCCGGGTGGTGCTGCTCGACGAGTACCAGGACACCGGCCATGCCCAGCGCGTGGCGCTGTCGTCGCTGTTCGGCGGGGGCGTCGACGACGAGCTCGCACTGACCGCCGTCGGCGACCCGATCCAGTCGATCTACGGGTGGCGCGGCGCGTCGGCGACCAACCTGCCGCGGTTCACCACCGACTTTCCCCGCTCGGACGGCACTCCCGCGCCGACGCTCGAGCTGCGCACCAGCTGGCGCAATCCGCCGCGGGCGCTGTATCTGGCCAACGCGGTGTCTGCCGAGGCCAGACGCAGGTCGGTGGCGGTGCAGTCGCTGCGGCCCCGGCCCGGTGCGGAACCGGGGACCATCCGGTGCGCGCTTCTCGGCGACGTCGAGGCCGAACGCGACTGGGTCGCCGACCACATCGCCCGCCGATACGACGAGGCAGGCGAGGCGGGGACGCCCGCGCCGACGGCCGCGGTGTTGGTGCGGCGCAACGCCGATGCGGCGCCGATGGCCGATGCGTTGACCGCCCGTGGGGTGCCGGTGGAGGTCGTCGGGCTGGCGGGGCTGCTCGCGGTCACCGAGGTCGCCGACGTGGTGGCCATGCTGCGCCTTGTCGCCGACCCCGGCGCCGGTGCGGCCGCCATGAGGGTGCTGACCGGGCCGCGGTGGCAGCTCGGCGGCCGCGACGTCTCCGCGCTGTGGCGCCGCGCCGTCGAGCTCGACGGCGTCGGCGGGCCGCGGGAGCCCGCGTCGGCCGACGAGATCGTCGCCGAGGCCGCGCCGGACGCCGACACCGCCTGCCTGGCCGACGCGATCAGCGATCCGGGGCCTGCCGACGCCTACTCGGCGGAGGGCCATCGCCGGATCGCCGCTCTGGGTCACGAGTTGACCGGGCTGCGCGCCCATCTCGCCCATCCGCTTCCCGACCTTGTCGCCGAGGTGCGCCGGGTGCTCGGCGTCGATGCCGAGGCCCGTGCGGCCCGGCTGCCGTCGGCGGGCTGGAGCGGTACCGAACAACTCGACGCCTTCGCCGATGTGGTGGCCGACTATTCGGCCGCGCGGCCGGGTGCGACGGTCGCCGAACTGCTCGGCTACCTGGACGCCGCGATGGTGGTGGAGAACGGGCTGGCTCCCGCGGAGTCCATCACCGTCGCCAACGACCGCGTGCAGATCCTGACCGTGCACGCGGCCAAGGGTCTCGAGTGGCAGGTGGTGGCCGTGCCCCATCTGAGCGGACGGGTGTTTCCGTCGACGGCGTCGATGCGGACGTGGCTCACCGACGCGGCCGACCTGCCGCCGCTGCTGCGCGGCGACCGCGCCACTCTGGGCGCACACGGCGTGCCGGTGCTCGACACATCCGATGTCAACGATCGGAAACTGTTGTCGGACAAGATAAACGAGCACAAGCGGCGGCTCGACCAGCGTCGCGTCGACGAAGAGCGCAGGCTGCTGTACGTGGCGCTCACCCGGGCGGAGGACACTCTGCTGCTCTCCGGCCACCACTGGGGTGCGTCGGAGGCCAAGCCGCGGGGGCCGTCGGAGTTCCTCTGCGAGCTCACGGAGATCATCGACGATTCGGCCGTCGAAGGCGAGCCGTGCGGCGTGGTCGAACACTGGGCGCCCGCACCCGCCGACGGTGACCCGAACCCACTGCGGGACAGAGTGATCGAGGCGGTGTGGCCCGCCGATCCGGCGGGGACGCGCCGCGGTGATGTGGACCGCGGGGCTGACCTGGTGCGCCGCGCGATGACGGGGAAGCTCGACACGCAGTCCGACGATGTCGACGACTGGGCCGCCGACGTCGATGCCCTGCTGGCCGAACGGGACCGGGTACCCGAGCTACGGCCTGCCACGCTGCCAGTGGCGCTGTCGGTGAGCAGCCTGGTGGAGCTCGGCAGGGACCCCGATGCCGCGATGCGGCGGTTGCGCCGCAGGCTGCCTGCGCGCCCGGACCCACATGCCCTGCTTGGCACCGCTTTTCACGACTGGGTGCAACGGTTCTACGGCGCCGAGCGGCTGTTCGACCTCGATGACCTGCCGGGGGCGGTCGACGGGCAGCTGGCGCGCGAGGACTCCGAGAGCCTCGCCGAACTCCAGGCCGCGTTCATGGCGTCGCCGTGGGCCGCTCGCACCCCCGTCGATGTCGAGGTGCCCTTCGACATGGTCATCGGCGGCACCGTGGTGCGGGGCCGCATCGACGCGGTGTTCACCGATGCCGACGGAGCCACCGTCGTCGACTGGAAGACGGGCGATCCACCGGAAACCGAGGAAGCCAGACGTCACGCCGCAGTGCAGCTGGCGGTCTACCGGCTGGCGTGGGCGGCACTGCGCGGCGTGCCTGCCGACTCCGTGCGCGCGGCGTTCCACTACGTGCGGTCGGGGCAGATCGTCGTCCCCGAGTCGCTGCCGGAGTTCGACGACCTGGCGGCCCTGCTCGAGATCCCCGCGGCCTAGGCGTCGCGGTAGATCTTCAGCGCCTGGGTGATCATCGGGATCTGCAGCGGCAGCCGGGCGATCGCGCCGATCCGCATCGGCAGCGGCTTGTCCTTCCACAACCGGACCATGTTCACGTTGGCCGGGAACACCGAAACGAACAGCGCCACGGCGGCGAGCGCGCCGAGCTTGCGGGTGCGCGGTGCCAGCAGCAGCCCGCCGGTGATCACCTCTGCCACACCGGAGGCGTGGGTGTAGAACCGCGCGTCACCAGGCAGTTCGGCGGGAACGATCGAGTCGAAGGGCTTGGGCGCCGCGAAATGCAGCACCCCCATGCCGACGAGCATCGCGCCCATCCGGGACGCGCGTGTGGGGTTGGCGATCTGCTGCAGTTCGGCCGGGGGAGAGGTCATGATTACATAATGGCGTGCGCACCCTATCGGTATCGATGATGGGGTCTCGTGGCCAAAGGTAGGTTGCGTCGGCGGCTGGCCGCCATCGATGCGGGTCTGACCACGCGACCGGATGCCGATCTGGTCGATATCCTGCGCATCCCCGAGCCGTTCGTCAGCCCGACGCAGCGCATCGTCCGCCGGATCATCTACGCGGTCTCGGCGCTGGTGTTGGCGGTGTTCATCGTCTACCTGGACCGGCACGGCTACCGCGACGTCGAGAGCGCCCCGAATCCCGACAATCCGCTGTCGCTGTTGGATTGCATCTACTACGCCACGGTGTCACTGTCGACCACCGGCTACGGCGACATCACCCCGGTCACCCCGTCGGCCCGGCTGGTCAACGTTCTGGTGATCACGCCGCTGCGGGTGGCGTTCCTGATCGTGCTGATCGGCACCACCGTCGAGACCCTCACCACGCAGTCGCGCCAGGCACTGAAGATCCAGCGTTGGAGGAGCAGAGTGCGCAACCACACCATCGTCGTCGGCTACGGCACCAAGGGCAGGACAGCGGTCGCCGCGATGGTCGGCGACGACGTCGCGCCCGCGGACATCGTCGTCGTCGACGAGGACCCCGCCGCCCTCGAGCGCGCCAAGAGCGCAGGACTGGTCACCGTCCGCGGCAGTGCGACCGACTCCGAGGTGCTGCGCCTGGCCAGCGCCCAGCACGCGAAGGCCATCATCGTCGCCACCAACCGCGACGACGCCGCCGTGCTCGTCACCCTCACCGCACGTGAGCTGGCGCCCAACGCCAAGATCATCGCCGCGGTCCGCGAAGCAGAGAACCAGCACCTCCTCGAGCAGTCCGGGGCGGATTCGACCGTGGTGACCTCCGAGACGGCCGGCCGGCTGCTGGGCATAGCAGTGCAGACGCCGAGCGTTGTAGAGATGATGGAAGACCTGCTGACGCCGGACGCCGGATTCGCCATCGCCGAACGCGAGGTCGAGACCAAGGAGGTCGGCGGCTCCCCACGGCACAACCCCGACATCGTGCTCGGTGTGGTGCGCGGCGGGAAGCTGGTGCGCGTCGACGATCCTCAGGTCGATTCTCTCGAACTCGGAGACCGGCTGTTGTACGTCCGCAGCGCCGAACCCGACCGATGAGCGATCGGTTGACGTCTTTCTCGCTGCGCAATGTGCCGCTGCTGTCCCGCGTCGGCGCCGACCGCGCCGACACGCTGCGCACCGACATCGACGCCGCGGTGGCCGGCTGGTCGGATGCGCTTCTGCTGCGGGTGGATTCGCGCAATCAGGTGCTGATCGCCGACGGGCGGGTCGTGCTCGGCAGGGCGGCCGCGTTGGGAGACAAGCCCACCGACCACGCGGTGTTCCTCGGCCGGGTGAGCGACGGCAGGCATGTCTGGGCGGTGCGCGGTGCGCTGGTGGCTCCCGAGGACTCCGACAGCGAAACGGAGGTCCTCGACCTGCGCCGCGCGGGACACATCTTCGACGATGTCAGCGCGCAGTTGGTGGCCACCGCGACGGCGCTGCTGAATTGGCACGACAGCGCGCGCTTCAGCGCCATCGACGGTTCGCCGACCAAGCCGATCAAGGGCGGCTGGTCGCGGGTCAATTCGGCCAACGGCCACGAGGAGTTCCCACGGATCGACCCCGCGGTGATCTGCTTGGTCCACGACGGGTACGACCGCGCGGTGCTGGCGCGCCAGACGATGTGGCCCGAGCGGTTGTTCTCGCTGCTGGCCGGCTTCGTCGAGGCGGGCGAGTCCTTCGAGGCCTGCGTCGCCCGCGAGATCGCCGAGGAGATCGGGCTGACGGTGCGCGACGTCACCTACCTCGGCAGCCAGCCGTGGCCGTTCCCGCGGTCGCTGATGGTCGGCTTCCACGCCATCGGCGACCCCGAGCAGGAGTTCGCCTTCCACGACGGGGAGATCGCCGAAGCCGCGTGGTTCACCCGCGCGGAGATCCGCGAGGCGCTCGAGCACGGCGACTGGAGCAGCGACTCGGACTCGCGCCTGCTGCTGCCTGGGTCGATCTCGATCGCAAGGGAAATCATCGAGTCCTGGTCAGCGCAGGGCTGATTACTTCAGCTTGGCCTTGACCTCGCGCGCGCTCGGGTTGGTCAGGGTGGACCCGTCGGCGAACTTCAGCGTGGGCACGGTCTGGTTCCCGCGGTTGACCGACATCACGAATTCCGCAGCAGCCGGGTCGCTTTCGATGTCGACCTCGGTGTAGGGGATGCCTTCGGCCGTCAAGGCGGTCTTGAGCCTGAAGCAGAAGCCACACCACGACGTGGTGTACATGGTGAGCGGCGCGTCGCTGACTGTCATAGCGCTTTCAACGTATCCGAGGCCCGCAAAAATGCCCAAACTCGGCCACGCGGCTCACGGTCCCCACCAATGTCGGTACGCCCTGCCATGATGTAGCCCATGTCGGTCGATGCCGCTGCGCACGCGAAAAGCGAATTCGGCCCCGCCTCACACCTCGATGAGCTCGACGACGAGCAGCGCGAGGCGGTACTGGCCGCGCGCGGTCCGGTATGTGTACTGGCAGGCGCGGGCACCGGCAAGACCCGGACGATCACCCGGCGCATCGCCCAGCTCGTGACGGCGGGACACGTCGCAGCGAGCCAGGTGTTGGCAGTGACGTTCACCCAGCGCGCAGCCGGCGAAATGCGTAGCCGGCTGCGCGCGCTGGACGACGGGTCCGGTACCGGCTCAGTGCAGGCGATGACGTTTCACGCCGCGGCCCGTCGCCAGTTGCAGTACTTCTGGCCCCGCGTCGTCGGTGACACCGGCTGGCAGCTGTTGGACAGCAAGTTCTCCGTCGTCGCCCAGGCCGCCAGCCGGGCAGGGCTGCAGACGAGCACCGACGACGTGCGCGACCTCGCGGGCGAAATCGAGTGGGCGAAGGCGTCGCTGATCAGTCCCGAGGACTATGCGGCCACCGTCGCCAAGGTGGGCCGCGACATCCCGCTGGAAGCGGCGAAGGTGGCGGGCGTGTACGCGGGCTACGAAACGCTCAAGGCTCGCGGCGACGGCACGGCGCTGCTCGACTTCGACGACCTTCTGCTGCACACGGCGGGCGCGATCGAGAACGACGCCGCGGTGGCGGAGGAGTTCCGCGATCGCTACCGCTGCTTCGTCGTCGACGAGTATCAGGACGTCACCCCACTGCAGCAGCGGGTGCTCAACGCCTGGCTCGGTGAGCGCGACGACCTGACGGTGGTCGGTGACGCCAACCAGACCATCTACTCGTTCACCGGGGCCACCCCGCAGTATCTGCTGAACTTCTCGCGGCGCTTCCCCGACGCCGCGGTGGTGCGACTCGAACGCGACTACCGGTCGACACCGCAGGTGGTGTCGCTTGCCAACCAGGTGATCGCCGCCGCCCGCGGCCGGGTGGCGGGCAGCAAGCTGCATCTGGTCGGCCAGCGCGACCCCGGGCCGAAGCCGTCCTTCGCCGAGCATTCCGACGAGGTCGCCGAGGCGGCGGCGGTCGCGAAGAAGATCGCGCGCCTCATCGAGAACGGCACTCCGCCGTCGGAGATCGCCGTGCTGTACCGGATCAACGCCCAGTCGGAGGTGTACGAGGAGGCGCTGACCGAGGCTGGCATCGCGTTCCAGGTCCGAGGCGGGGAAGGTTTCTTCAGCCGTCAGGAGATCCGGCAGGCGCTGCTAGCGATGCAACGCGCGGCCGAGCGCGGCGCCGATGCGTCGGGCGACGAACTCCCACTGGTGGTGCGCCAACTACTCGATCCGCTCGGGCTGACCGCCGAACCGCCGTCGGGAACGCGAGCCCGAGAGCGTTGGGAGGCGCTGACCGCGCTCGCCGAACTCGTCGATGACGAAGTGGCGCAACGGCCTTCGATCGATCTGCGCGCGCTTGTCACCGAACTTCGGCAACGCGCAGACGCGCGCCACCCACCCGTCGTGCAGGGCGTCACGCTCGCCTCGCTCCATGCGGCCAAGGGTCTGGAATGGGACGCGGTCTTCCTGGTCGGCCTTGCCGACGGCACGCTGCCCATCTCGCATGCGCTTGCGCATGGCCCGGAGAGCGAGGCCGTCGAAGAGGAGCGACGGTTGCTCTACGTCGGGATAACAAGGGCGCGAGTGCATTTGGCGCTCAGCTGGGCGCTGGCGCGCAATCCCGGTGGCAGGCAGGGCCGACGACCGTCGCGCTTCCTCAACGGCATCGCCCCCAACTCGCACGCCGACAGCCCGAACAAGCCGCGGAAGCCGCGCGGCCCGACACCGCGGTGCCGTGTCTGCAACAACGCCCTGACCACCCCGGCGGCGGTCATGCTGCGTCGCTGCGAGGGCTGCCCGTCCGACATCGACGAGCAGTTGCTCACCGACCTCAAGGATTGGCGGCTGCGGACCTCCAAGGACATGAACGTGCCCGCGTACGTCGTGTTCACCGACAACACGCTGATCGCCATTGCCGAGACGCTGCCCGCCGACGACGCCGCGCTCGTCGCGATACCCGGCATCGGCGCCCGCAAGCTCGAGCAGTTCGGGTCGGACGTGCTTGCGTTGGTCAAGGGCCGCCAATCCTCGTAAAGATCGTGCCAAACCTGCAGGTCAGAAAATTGGTTGTGCGAAAAGCCTGCTACGGTTAGCCTCAAGATCATCCGAGCGGACGAGAGGAGGGTTGCTGCAATCATGACGATCATCAATGCGTTTTCCAGCGCAGGCGTAGCCGGCATGTCGCGAACCCTCCACGTCATTGCGGGCGATGCTGCCGCGGCGCATCCCGCCGTCGCCGCTGCGATTACGCCGCGCAAGCCGCGTACCGCCACCGCGATTGTCGCGTCCGTGAATCGGGGCACCACTTAGCTGGAGCCCACGAACGCCAAATGGCCACGGACCCGAAATCACCGGATCCGTGGCCATAGTTTTTGGGAGATCCCCAATCACCTGGTCGCAGGTCCACAGGAAACAAAGATCAACGACCAGGAAGCAGGTAAGCAGAGCCATGTCGGGATCGATGAGCGCTTGCGCGAAGAGCATCGGGCGACAGACATGCCGAATAAGGACGCTGCCGGACGTGCCATGTCATGTCGGAGATCCCGACTTGTGGTTCGCCGAAAGCCCCGTCGATCTCGAGCGCGCCAAGGCGCTGTGCGCAGATTGCCCGATTCGACGGGAATGCCTGGCCGCGGCGCTCGACCGCGGTGAGCCGTGGGGCGTTTGGGGTGGGGAAATCCTCGAACGCGGCACGATCGTCGCGCGCAAGCGTCCGCGGGGGCGTCCGCGCAAGAACACCCAGGAGCCGGCAGCCGCTTGACGCGCTGCCGGTTCCCGGCGTGTCTAGGCTGCTTCGTCGGCGAAGCCCGGAACCAGTTCGGCCGCAATGCGTCTGACGGGCACGTGCGCGTCGAGCTGGCAGGAGATCGCGACGATCGACGCGATCACCCGCATCGGTATCGCCAGCTTGACCGGGATGTCCATCTGCCTGGCCGCCCTGATTTGGCCGGCCGCCTTGTCCAGGTCGACCGCAGTCATCTTCTGCAGCCACCTGCGGCTGTAGTGGAAGACCTCCACCTCGACCGGCTCGACATACTGGCGCAGCATGTCGTCGATCTCGCGGGCCGACACCTGCTCGCCCCTCTGGATGAAGCCCCCCTTCTGCATCGTCGGCATCAGGTTGTCGTAGTCCTTGTTCAGCGCGTAGCGCAGCATCAGGCCGAGCTCGATGGGCAACCCGCCCGGAAGCGGGGCCACGGCGCCGAAGTCGATGACGCCCATCTTGTTGTCGGGCAGCAGCATGAAGTTCCCCGGATGCGCGTCGCCGTGCATCATCTCCAGCCGCCGCGGCGCGTCGTGGGTCAGCTCGAAGAGCCGGGTGCCCATCAGGTCGCGCTGCTCCTGCGTGCCCTCCCGGATGATCACCGACATCGGGATGCCCTCGATCCATTCCTGAATCACGACCTTGGGCGCGCTGGCCACGATGTGCGGGATGACGAAATGTGGATGTCCCTCATAGGCCTTCGCGAACGCGCGCTGGTTATCGGCCTCCAGCCGGTAGTCGAGCTCCATCTCGGTGCGCTCGATCAGCTCGTCGACGACACCCTGCACATCGGCGCCGGGCGTGAGCTGCTTGAGCACCCTGACCATCCGCTGCATGGTCTTCAGGTCGGCGCGCAATGCCTCGTCGGCGCCCGGGTACTGGATCTTGACCGCGACCTCGCGACCGTCGGACCAGACCGCCCTGTGCACCTGGCCGATGCTGGCCGACGCCACCGGAGTGTCCTCGAACGACGAGAACCTTTCGCGCCATTTCGTGCCCAGCTGACCGTCGAGCACGCGGTGCACCTTGGCGGCAGGTAATGGTGGGGCTTCTCGTTGCAGCTTGGTGAGCGCCTCGCGGTACGGCTTGCCGTACTGCTCGGGGATTGCGGCCTCCATCACCGACAGCGCCTGGCCGACTTTCATTGCGCCACCCTTGAGCTCGCCGAGAACGGTGAACAGCTGCTGGGCCGCCTTGTCCATCAGCTCGGCGTTGACCTCGTCCCTGGATTTTCCGGTCAGCCGCTTGCCGAATCCGAGCGCCGCGCGTCCCGCCATACCGGCCCCGAGGCCCGCAAGCTTGGCGTTGCGCGCTGCGCCGCCGCGTTTGATGTCGCTCACGCGTCCATCATCCATGACGGCTGAAGCACTGAGTGCACCCCGGATGCCGGGTCCACCGGCGGGCCACGGTCGAACCGGTCCTGACGTCGAACTCCAGCGTGGTGTCCAGCGTCGACGGTGGTTGCGGGGCGCGTTCGACATCGACGCTGCCGCGCACCGCCGCGATGACGCGATCGACCTGGTTGAGGGCAAGGGCCGCGGTAGCCAGCACGGTCGCCCGGTCGGCACTGCCGACCGTGTCGCGAAGCTGGGCGGCGACGGCGGGCCAGCTCGCATCGCGGTCGCTGCGATGCAGATCCGCGCATCGCAGGCAACTGGTGACACCGGGCACCACAAGAGGGCCGACCAGACCGGCGCCGTCGCGAACCCGAACCGGCAGGTGCGGTATCCGGGCGGCGTGCAGTTCGCGCAGCATCCGCGGATCGGCCATCAGTGAATCCGACAGCACGACAAGGTCGGTGGTTTCGGCGGTGGCGGCGGCATGCGGCTGGCTGCTGTGTTTGACGCGGGCGCCCGAGCAGCGCAGCGCGCTGGTGAGCAGGTCCGACAGCGGTCCCCGGCCGTGAACTCGGATCGACGCCGAGCGGGTACACCGACGCGGCATCGCGGCGACCACTCCCGCGTCGACCAACGCGGCCACCAGGTCCGAGATCGCCGTCGCGTCGACGCCGTCGGCGACGCCCTGCACCTCCGCGAGGGTCGCGCCGGATTGCAGAACGCGTAACAGGTCACCGAGCGCGGCGGTGGACATCCCCGACGGCGGGCGGACGAGCACGGCGCGCCTGGGATCCCAGCCGACCTGGACCACGCCGTCGGGTCGGGACAGCACCGGCATCGCGGGATTGAGCGCATAGCGCGTCATGGACCGACTCTGCCACGCGGCGCACCGCTGCCCGGAGTTATCCACAGGCGCGTGGATTCGGGCTCACCCCTTGTCGGTGTCGTCCTCGCCGCCGTCCCCGTGACCCTTGTCGAGGTCGGCGATGGCCTGGTCGAAGCCGCTGGTGTCACCGCCGATGATGCGGTCGATGAAGCCGGCGGGCTCGTCGAGGTCGGCCGAGGACGGCAACAGGTCCGGGTGCTGCCACACGGCGTCGCGACCGTCGACGCCCGCGGCCTGTGTCAGCTTCTCCCACAGCGCCGCGGCCTCCCGCAGCTTGCGGGGTCGCAATTCGAGACCGACCAACGTCGCGAAGGTCTGCTCGGCGGGGCCGCCGGTGGCCCGCCTGCGGCGCAGCATCTCGCTCAGCGCGGAGGCGCCGGGGATCCGCTCGCCCAGCGCGTCGTTCACGACGGTCTGCACCCAGCCCTCGATCAGCGCCAGCAGCGTCTCCAGCCGTTCCAGCGCCGCGGTCTGCTCCGGAGTGGCCTTCGGCTCGAAGATGCCCTGGTTGAGCAGCTGCTCCATCTGAGACGGGTCGGTCAACGACGCCGGGTTGAACCCGGCTGCGAACTCCTCGATGCCGCTCATGTCGATCTTCATGCCCTTGGCGAAGGCTTCGACCGCATTGAGCAGCTGGCTGGCCAGCCACGGCACATGGCTGAACAGTCGATGGTGTGCGGCCTCCCGCGCGGCGAGGAACGTCATGATCTCGCTGCGCGGCTGCTCGAGCCCTTCGGACAGCGACTCGATGGCGCCGGGCATCAGCGCGGCGACCCCCTTGGGCCCCAACGGAAGCCCGATGTCGGTGGAGGTGAGCACCTCGCTACTCAGCTTGCCGAGCGCCTGGCCGAGCTGTGAGCCGAACGCCATGCCGCCCATCTGCGTCATCATCGACAGCAGCGGGCCCGCCATGGTCCTGGCCTCCTCCGGCAGCGCCGACGCCCACACCGTCGAAATCTGTTCGGCCACTGGGTCACACAGCCGCTTCCAGGTGTCCAGGGTGTTGTCGATCCAGTCGTTGGGCGTCCATGCGACGGCCTTGGTGGTGCCTGCGGGCAGCGCGGTCACCCCGTCCAGCCAGGTCTCGGCGAGCCGCACGGCATCGCCGATCGCCGACGTGGTGGTCTCGGGTACGGGGGCGACGAACCCGATCGAGCTGGACGCGAGCTGGCGCGCGAGGTCGTAGTTGACCGGGCCGGACTGCGTGCCGCCGGTCATCACGCCGCCGGCACCACTGAACATCTCGCCGAGGCGGCTGAAGATCTGACCGAGTTGGGACATGTCGAACTCGCCGCCGCCGAGGCCGAACGGATCGTCCCCGGACCCCGAGCCGGACCCCGAATCGGGATCCTTCTTGCGCTTGTCGCGCTCGGGGTCGTCTCCGGGCGAAAAGCCGAAGGGCAGGTCAGACATGCCCCCAACGGTACTCATCATGGGCGCCTCGCGCGCCGCCCGCCATCACGCTCTGAGTGAACCCACTGGAGAACGCCGTCTACTGTTGCTGGCGTGAACAGGCGGATTTCCACGCTGCTGGTAGCCATGGCGCCGATCGTCGCCTTCGGCGTGCTGCTGGCTTTGGTCACCGTGCCCTACGTCTCGCTGGGTCCCGGCCCGACGTTCGACACCCTCGGCGAGATCGACGGCAAACAGGTCGTCGACATCGAGGGCACCGACGTGCACCCGACGACCGGACACCTGAACATGACCACGGTGTCGCAGCGCGACAACCTCACGCTCGGGCAGGCGCTGACGCTGTGGGTGTCGGGCCGCGAGCAGCTGGTTCCGCGCGACCTGGTCTACCCGCCCGACAAGTCCAAGGACGAGATCGACGAGGCCAACAACCAGGAGTTCAAAAGGTCCGAGGACAGCGCCGAATACGCCGCGCTCGGCTACCTGAAGTACGCGGAAGCGGTCACTGTCGAGACCGTCAGCAAGGACGGGGCGTCGAAAGCCAAGCTCAACGAGGGCGATGCGATCGACGCGGTCAACGGAACCCCGGTCAGCGATTTGAAGCAATTTCAGTCGCTGATGGAGAAGACGAAGCCGGGCGACGAGGTGACGCTCGACTTCCGCAGGAAGAATGCGCCGCCCGGGGTGGCGACGATCACGTTGGGTTCCGCGCCGGACAAGAAGCAGGGCGTCCTCGGCATCGGCGTCGTCGAGGCCCCGTGGGCGCCGTTCACCATCGATTTCAACCTGGCCAACATCGGCGGCCCCTCGGCAGGCCTCGTCTTCAGCCTGGCCGTCATCGACAAGCTGACCACGGGCGAGTTGAGCGGGTCGACGTTCGTCGCGGGCACCGGCACCATCACCGCCGACGGCAAGGTCGGCTCGATCGGCGGCATCACGCACAAGATCCTCGCCGCGCATGACGCCGGTGCGAGCGTGTTCCTCGTGCCCGCCGACAACTGCGAAGAGGCCAAGTCGGCGCGCGAAGACGGCATCGACCTGGTCAGGGTGGAGAACCTCGGCGGCGCGGTCGACGCCCTCAAGGCGCTTTCTGCCGGTGGCGAAGCGCCCCGTTGTTGACCGCGGCGGCGTGAAACCAATGCGTAGAGTTGTGGCACGTCAATCAAGACGTGCATGGGCAAAGACCGGGAGTTGACGAGTGGGTATGCGGCCCGCGGCGAAGATGCCGAAGCTGACGCGACGTAGCCGAATTCTGATCACGGTCGCCCTGGCGGTCGTGTTGCTGTTACTGATCGGGCCGCGCCTGGTCGACGGCTATGTTGACTGGTTGTGGTTCGGCGAGATGGGCTACCGCTCGGTGTTCACCACGCAGCTCCTCACCAAGCTCGTCGTGTTCCTCGTGGTGTGGGCGCTGGTCGGGTCCATCGTCTTCGGGGCGCTGGCGCTGGCGTATCGCACGCGTCCGGTGTTCGTCCCGACCACCGGGCCCAACGACCCGGTCGCCCGGTATCGCACCGCGGTGATGTCGCGACTGAAGCTGGTGGGCATCGGGGTCCCGGCGGTCATCGGCTTCTTCGCGGGCATCGTCGCCCAGACCTATTGGGAGCGGATCCAGCTGTTCCTGCACGGCGGTGACTTCGGCATCAAGGATCCGCAGTTCGGCATGGATCTCGGCTTCTATGCCTTCCAGCTGCCCTTCTATCAGATGGTGCTGGGCTACCTGTTCGTCGCGACGTTCCTTGCGCTGATCGCCAACCTGTTGGGCCACTATCTGTTCGGCGGCATTCGGCTATCGGGGCGGACCGGGGCGCTGAGCCGTTCGGCGCGCATCCAGTTGATCAGCCTGGTCGGAACCCTGGTGCTGCTCAAGGCGATCGCCTACTGGTTCGACCGCTTCGCGCTGTTGTCGAACACCCGTAGCGGAAAGCCGTTCACCGGCGCCGGCTACACCGACATCAACGCGGTGCTGCCTGCGAAGCTCATCCTGATGGCGATCGCGCTGATCTGCGCGGTGGCGGTGTTCTCCGCGGTCGTGCTGCGCGACTTGCGGATTCCCGCGATCGGCGTCGTGCTGCTGCTGTTGTCGTCGTTGATCGTCGGTGCGGGCTGGCCGCTGGTTGTCGAGCAGATCAGCGTCAAACCCAATGCGGCGCAGAAGGAAAGCGAGTACATCAGCCGCAGCATCACCTCGACAAGGGACGCCTACGGCTTGACCGACAAGACGGTCACCTATCGCGACTACCCGGGCAACGCACCCGCCACCGCACAGCAGGTGGCGGCCGACCGCGCGACGACGTCGAACATTCGGCTGTTGGACCCGACGATCGTCAGCCCGGCGTTCACCCAGTTCCAGCAGGGCAAGAACTTCTTTTACTTCCCCGACCAGCTGTCGATCGACCGCTACAACGGGCCCGACGGAAACCTCCGCGACTACGTGGTGGCCGCGCGTGAACTCAACCCCGATCGGCTGATCGACAACCAGCGCGACTGGATCAACCGGCATTTCGTCTACACCCACGGCAACGGCTTCATCGCGTCGCCGGCCAACACGGTGCGCGGCGTCGCCAACGATCCCAACCAGAACGGCGGTTACCCCGAGTTCCTTGCCAGCGTCGTCGGCGCCAACGGCAGTGTGGTCTCGCCGGGGCCCGCGCCACTCGAGCAGCCGCGCGTCTACTTCGGGCCGGTGATCGCCGGCACGCCCGACGACTACGCGATCGTCGGGAAGAGTGGCGCCGACCGCGAGTACGACTACGAGACCAACACCGAGACGAAGAACTACACCTACAGCGGCAAGGGTGGCGTTCCGATCGGCAACTGGCTGAACCGCGCCGTGTTCGCGGCGAAGTTCTCCGAGCGAAAGCTGGTGTTCCCCAGCCCGATCGCGTCGGACAGCAAGATCCTGTTCAACCGCGATCCGTCCGAGCGGGTGAAGGCGGTGGCACCGTGGCTGACCACCGACACCAGCGTGTACCCGGCCATCGTCAACAAGCGGATGGTTTGGATCGTCGACGGCTACACCACTTTGGACAACTACCCGTACTCGGAGCTGACGTCGCTGTCGACCGTCACCGCCGACTCCACGGAGGTGGCGTTCAACCGGCTGGCACCCGACAAGAAGGTGTCCTACATCCGCAACTCGGTGAAGGCGACCGTGGACGCCTACGACGGCACGGTGACGCTGTACGCACAGGACGAACAGGATCCGGTGCTGCAGGCGTGGATGAAGATCTTCCCCGGCGTCGTCCATCCGAAGAGTGACATCACACCCGAATTGCAGTCGCACCTGCGGTATCCCGAAGACCTGTTCAAGGTCCAGCGCGCACTGCTGGCCAAGTATCACGTCAACGACCCGGTGACGTTCTTCTCGACATCGGACTTCTGGAACGTGCCGCAGGATCCGAACCCGACGGCCAGCAGCTATCAGCCGCCGTACTACATCGTGGCGAAAGACCTTGCGAAGAACGACAAATCGGCGTCATTCCAGTTGACCAGCGCGATGAACCGGTTCCAGCGCGACTTCCTCGCCGCCTACATCAGCGCGAGCTCGGATCCGGACACGTACGGAAAGATCACGGTGCTGACGATCCCGGGTCAGGTCAACGGCCCGAAGCTGGCCAACAACGCCATCACCACCGACACCGCGGTCAGCCAGGATCTCGGTGTCATCGGCCGCGACAACCAGAACCGGATCCGTTGGGGCAACCTGTTGACACTGCCGGTGGCCGAGGGCGGCCTGCTCTACGTCGAACCCGTCTACGCCTCACCCGGCGCCAGCGACGCGGCGTCGTCGTATCCGCGGTTGATCCGTGTCGCGATGATGTACGAGGACCGGGTCGGCTATGGCCCGACGGTGCGTGACGCGCTCACCGAGCTGTTCGGGCCCGGCGCCGACGCCACCGCGACCGGACCGGCGCCTGCAAATCCGCCGAGCGGGCGGCCGCCCGCAGCCGCTCAAACGGACGGTCAGCCCGGGGCGCAACCACCCAACCAAGACGGCAGGGCGCCGGAGGTGCCTTCGCCGGTGGCGGCGGTGCCGGGCCCAGGTGGGCCGACCCAGCTGTCGGCCGCCAAGTCTGCGGCGCTTTCCGACGTGCAAACGGCGCTGGGTGAGCTGCGACAGGCACAGCAAAGTGGCAATTTCGAGGAGTTTGGCACCGCACTGCAGCGTCTGGACGACGCAATGAAGAAATACGACACCACCAAGTAACGCGCTAGAGGTTTGCTACCAGCGCCGAATCAGGGCAAACTTGCAGTTTGAGCGATCTGATTCTTGGGGGGTCATGAGGCACTGGACGCGAGCGGCGTGGCGTCGATTCGCGCGCTTGGGGCGCATCGGCTGGATCGTCGCGGCGTTTTGCTGCAGCGCAACGGCGCTGATGGCCGCCTTGGCCCTGTTGTCGCGGGAGGACATCTTCCATACCAAGCCGCTCGACGAAATCGCGTACCTGGTTTGCCTCGTTTTTGCCGTCGGCTGTGCCGCCAGGGCCGCCCGCTCGGCCAGGGGTCGCCGCCGGTACGGCTGGCTCGCCCTCATCGCCGCCCTCTCGTCGTGGGCCATCGGCGTGGTCGTCCGGATGTTCGAGGAGGTCCGGGTCGACGCCCACCCGTGGCACCCGTCGCTTGCGCAGGGCGTGATGATGGTGTTTCCGGTGGCGGCCTATGCGTGCCTGCTGTTGCTGGGAGATCTCGAAGAGGCGCCACGCAGGCGGATGGTGCTCGACGGCATCATCGTGGCGACTTCTCTGTTCGTGGTTTCGTGGCTGTGCGTCCTGAGGAACCTGTCCGCAACCGGTGCTGCATCCGGCGCAACCGTCTTGCACGTCGCGGCCGACGTTGTCCTGATGACAACCGCGATCCTGGTCTGGTCACGGCCCCTCGGCCGGGTGAGCATCACCGTCCTTGCGGCGGGGATCACCACGATCTCGATGGCGGACATCGCGAGTATCTACATCGCCGGGGGTGGGGGCTACCACAACGGCGGCCTTGTCGATCTCGTCCGTGCGGCCGGCTTCGGCATGTTGGCCTTCGCGGCGCTGTTCAGCGTCGACGAGCGACCCGTCGAGACATCGGCGATAAATCTGCAGCCCGGCGCTCGGGTCTGGTTGCCGTATCTGCCACTGCTGGCGGCCGGGATTGCCGGCGTCAGTTTCGAACTCACTCACCGCGACCACCGGCAGCTTTTCATCGCCGAGGCGATTCTCGTGGCGGCGGTGCTCATGCGCCAGCTGTTCGTGCTCATTGAGAACCAGCGTCTTCTCGCCGAAGTCGCCCGCGAGGCGTATCACGACAACCTGACCGGCCTCGCGAACCGCGCGAACTTCCTCGACCGGTTGGACCGCGCGATGGCGCGGCGGCGCATAACCGCCGACCCCGTCGCGGTGTTGTGCCTCGATCTCGACAACTTCAAAGCCGTCAACGATGCGCTAGGCCATCCCGCAGGCGATGAGCTGTTGATCCGGGTCGCGGGACGCTTGACGAGCACGCTCGGCGAAACATGGACAGTCGCGCGCCTCGGGGGTGATGAGTTCGCAGCACTTTACGAGGGCCACATCAACGCGCTGGCCGCGTCGAACAGCGTGCTCGATGCTTTTCGCACGCCGATCATCGTCGACGGTGTTCCGCAGACCGTTCGGCCGAGCATCGGGTTGACGGTCGCCGCCACCAAGTCGGTGCAGGCGTCCAACGACCTCCTGCTGAACGCCGACCTCGCGATGTATGCGGCGAAACGGGACGGCGGCGGGTGCGTGCGAAGCTTTGTGCCCGATCTTCCGGTTCCGTGGGAACTGCAGCAGCTCACGGAAGAACCTGTGGAACAACGGGATCCGGTCTCGCTGACCGTCGGCGTGAGGGCTCAATCCCGAACGGCTGACGGACGCGAGGCTGTCAAGGAACCGGCTCGAGGCGGCGGATGGCCGTCACCCGCGATCTGCGTCGCGCTCGGTGTGCTGACGCTCGGGGTCGTGGTCTTCACGGCATCGACGCTGCTGCGCGACCATGCGGGTCGTATCGTGGCGTTCGACAGCATCCTGTACCCGGCGCTCAACATCGCGGCGGCGGCGTTCGTGTTCTACCGTGCGTTCCTGGTCCGCGCCGAGCGCTGGCCCTGCCTGCTCATCGGTGCCGGGATGGCGAGCACCGCCGCAGGTGATGTGGTGTACGCCCTCTGGGTCCCGGAAGGCCAGGCGCCATCGGTCGCCGACCCGCTGTACCTCGCCTTCTATCCGCTGGTTTACGCGGGCATCGTCCTGCTGATGCGCGAGCGGCTGAGGCGCGTTCCGACCGCGTTCCGGCTCGATGCGCTGATCTGCGGCCTGACGCTGGGAGCGGTCGCCGCGGCGATCGCGACCGGGCCGGTCAATGCAGCACTGCAGGGCGAACCCGCGACGGTGTTCGTCGGCTTGGCATATCCGGTAGGTGACCTGTTGTTGTTGGCCCTGACCGCGGGAATGCTTCCGATTCTGGGCTGGCGCGCCGAACTTCGATGGGGCTTTCTCGTCGCCGGCTTCATGGCATTCGCGATCGCCGACACCGTCTACCTGTTCCAGACATCGGCAGGCACGTATCTGGAGGGCACCTGGATCGACGCCTGCTGGCCGATCGCCTCGCTCCTTATCGCCGTCGCCGGCTGGCTGCCGACGTCGGGTGCAAGGCCACGTCCGAAACCCGGTCTCGCGGCCTATGTTCCGGCCGTCATCTGCGGTGGGATCGCACTGGCGGTGGCCGTGCTGGCGAACCACACCCGAGTCGCGGTAGCGCTGGCGGCGCTGACCCTGATCGCGGTCGCCTGGCGGTTCGCCGTCACCTTCCGCGATGTCAGCGCCACGGCAGAGGCACACCGTCAGGCGATGACCGATGAGCTGACCGGGCTGCCCAACCGGATGTCGTTGGCCACGACGTTGACGGCCGTCTCCGTCGACGAGTCGTCGGCGTTGTTCAGGACGCGCTCGAGCCGCGCGCTCCTTCTGCTCGACATCGACCAGTTCAGGGAGATCAACTACTTCGCGGGACGACATGTCGGCGACCAGTTGCTCAATCGCATCGCGGAGCGACTGTCGCAGTCTGTCCGGCCCGGCGACGTGATCGCGCGAACGGGTGGTGACGAGTTCGCCATCCTGTTCGCCGACAGTGTCGACATCACCACCGCGCGGGCGCGGGCGGGAGCGATGCTCGAGGCGTTGCGTGCTCCGTTCGAGCTCGATCCGATCACCTTGCAGGTCGAAGCGAGCATCTCGATTGCGTTGTGCCCCGACCATTGTGAGCATCCCAACGACCTGCTGAATTGCGTCGAGACGACGATGCCGGAAGCCAGGGCCGCATCGAGCAAAATCCTGGTGCACGATCCGGGCAAGGTACGCATGGAGAAGGACAACGACGATTATCTCGTCGAGGAGTTGCGCGCTGCGCTCTCCAACGGCGAGCTGACGTGTCACTACCAACCCAAGATTCGCGCCGACGACGGCCGTGTGCACAGCGTCGAGGCACTGCTGCGGTGGCATCACCCGAGTCGCGGTTTGCTCCTTCCAGAGAAGTTCCTGCCCGCCGCCGAACGGGCAGGCCTGATGCGGCAGATCGCCAACTGCGTGGTCAACCTGGCGCTTGGTCAGGTGCGGGCATGGCACGACGACGGCGTCCGGATGACCGTCGCGGTCAACCTGTCGGTGGCGAACCTGCTCGACCTCGATCTGGTCGACACCATCGATCGGCTGCTGACGACTCACCGTGTGACCCCGGAAGCGCTGATCCTGGAGATCACCGAGGGCACCTTCGCCAATGACTCGTCTCGGTCTCGCAATACCGTCTACGCACTGCGGCGGCTGGGGGTGCGGATCTCCCTCGACGACTACGGCACCGGCTGGTCATCGCTGGCGCGCCTGCAGGATCTGTCGGTCGACGAACTCAAGCTCGACCGGGTATTCGTTTCGCGGCTGGCTGAAGACCCACGCTCGATCGCCATCGTGCGATCGACGGTGGCGCTGGCGCACAGCCTCGGGGCGGACCTGGTCGCCGAAGGGGTCGAGGACGAGGCCACGCTGCATGCATTGCGCCGCTACGGCTGCAATATCACCCAGGGCTTCGTACACACGCCGCCGCTGCCCGCCGATGAGCTGCTGACCTGGATCGACCGCTGCACGCCCCGGCTCTCCCTTAGCGATTTGGCTCTGCACACCGACCTTCGGTAACGTGGCGTTCACCCGACGCGGGGTGGAGCAGCTCGGTAGCTCGCTGGGCTCATAACCCAGAGGTCGCAGGTTCGAATCCTGTCCCCGCTACCAGCGGAAATGGCCCCAGAGGTGCGACCTCTGGGGTCATTTTCATGCCGCTTGTGAACGGATTTGTGAACATCAGCCTTTGCTGATCATCCTGAGTGCTCTCGAATCTTCCTGGTAGTGCATGCAGAATCGCCGCGATCGGAGAGCAGGTGGGTTTGGCGCAGCGGATGGAATCGGTCGCCCCGCCGGGTGGGGTGATGCTGTCGGAACCGACCGCGCGGCTGGTCGAGCACGCCGCGCGGCTCGCAGACATAGAGCTGGTGAAGATCAAGGGCAAGGACGACCCGGTCCCAGCGCGTCGACTGGTGTCGATCGGTCCGCGGGTGGGGCTGGTTGGGTGCGCCGAGGCGGGCCTGGTTGGTCGGCGCTGGGAGGTGGCCGCGCTGGAGGCCATGGTGGAGTGCGCGATCGGTGGCCGCGGTGGTGTGGTGACTGTGGTGGGGCCGCCCGGCATCGGTAAGAGCCGCATGGCGCGAGAGACGGCGGCGCTGGCGGCCGGTCGCGGGGTCGAGGTGGTGTGGGCCTTCTGCGAGTCGCATGCTCGTGACGTCCCGTTCCATGCCGTGACGCGGCTGCTGCGGGCGGGCAGCGGGGTGGCCGACCTCGACGGCCAAGCCGCCCGCGCGCGGGTCCGGGAACAGCTTTCGGATGCCGATCCGCAGGATCTGCTGCTGTTTGATGATCTGTTGGGCATCGCCGACCCGGAGGTGGCGCTGCCGGCCATCGATCCGGATGCGCGGCGGCGCCGGTTGACCGCCCTGATCAACACCGCGGCGCTGGCGAGCACCGAGCCGCTCCTCTACGTCATTGAGGATGCGCATTGGATCGACGCGGTCAGCGAGTCGATGCTGGCCGACTTCCTCACCGTGATCCCGCACAGCTCGTCGATGGTGCTGATCACGTCCCGCCCCGAGTACGAGGGGGCGCTGACGCGGATGCATGGCGCGCAGGCGATAGCGCTGGCCCCCCTGGCTGATGCGGACACCGCGGCGCTGATCGGTGAGCTGCTGGGGTCGGATCCCTCGGTCGGCGAGTTGGCGGCGGTCATCGCCGAGCGGGCCGCCGGGAACCCGTTTTTCGCCGCGGAGATGGTGCGCGAGTTGGCCCAGCGCGGCGTCCTGCATGGCGAGCGCGGTGGCTACGTCTGTCGCGCGGATGTCGCCGAGCTGAGCGTGCCGGCCACGGTGCAAGCGGTGCTCGCAGCCCGCATTGACCGGCTGCCCGCCGAAGCGAAGTCGGTATTGAACGCTGCCGCGGTGATCGGTATCGATTTCGACCTGGACACCCTGCACGATCTGCAGCCGGAAGAGGTGTCCACCAGGTTGACCGAACTGGTGTCGGCAGAACTGATCGATCAGATCGAATTTGTTCCGCGCTCGCGCTATTGCTTCCACCACCCGCTGGTCCGCACCGTGGCCTACGAATCACAATTAAGCGCCACACGCGCGCAGGCCCATAGCACGCTGGCCGCCGCGATTGAGGCCCGTGATCCCGATGCTGCCGACGAGAACGCAGCGCTGATCGCCACACATCTGGAAGCGGCGGGCGAGCTTTCGGCGGCTTACCGCTGGCACATGCGCGCGGCGGATTGGCTTCGCCCTCGCGATCTTTCCGCGGCACGCGCACAATGGGAGAACGCACGACGCATCGCCGACGAGTTGCCCGATGACCACGACGACGTCATCGCCATGCGAATCGCGCCGCGCACCATGCTGATTTCGACGACGCTCTACGTAGGCAGCGATGCAGGCATCGACGAGCGTTACCGCGAGTTTCGTGACCTGACAACGCAAACTGGCGATCTGACGTCCCTAGCGATTGCGACAGCCGGACTCATCTTTTCGTTCGCCGTCAACGACAACCGCGTTCCCGAGGCCGCGGCGCTGGCGTCGGAGCTCGAGGATATGGTCAGCCACGTCGACTGCGACGCCGAACCCGGGAGCATCATCCTTAATGCGGTGGCCTTCGTACGATTCGCAAATTGCGAATTCGACGCCGCGCTCGAGGTTATCGATGCGATACACGCACTACCTACGGACGTACCGGCAGTCGAACTAATCTCGGCAAACGCCCTTCTTGGTGCCATCGAGACGTGCGCCGGCCGCTACGAGCAGGGCAGACGACGTTTTCGACAGGAACTCGAGCACGCGCGCGCGCTTTCATCCATCCGCTACGCGCATATTCTGGACTACTTGGTCGTGACGACGGCGCTGGGCCTCGACCACCCTGATGAGATGGTCGACCAGGTGCGCGAAGCGTTGCGGCGTGCTGAATCGTTCGGTGACATGGCCGGGATCATCATCGCGCAATTGGCGTGCGGCACGGTGTTGATGCGAGTGAAGGATCCGCCGCTCCACGAGGCGATCGACATGCTTCACCAGGCCCAGGCGAACATGCGGAAGCACAAGGGCCTGACCATCGCGCTGCCGGCCGTCGTCGCCGATCTGGCGATCGATGCTGCCCGCAACGGGCGAATTGATGAAGCGATCGATGAACTCCGTGCCACGTTGGCGTTACACATGGTCGGTGGCTCCCGTGTCTTCGTCGGTTTCGCCGGTGAGGCACTGGTCGGCCTTCTCATCGAGCGCGGATCCACCGACGACCTCACTGAGGCGCACCGAATTGTTGATGAGTGGCAGGACCGTCGCCCGGGCATTCCGGCATTGGACCTGTGGTGGCTGAAATCACGGGCGCTGTTGGCGAAGGTGGAGGGCGACTGGGAGGGGTACGCCGAGCTCGCCACGCAGTACCTTTCGCTGTGCGAGAAGCTAGACGCCCGTGGGCGACTCGAAGAGGCGCGCCAAATGATCAACCGAATCGTCTGAGCGGCGGGTGCAGAGAATGGCGACGATACTGGCCTACACTTCGCCCGCACTTGGACACCTATTGCCAATCAGCGCACTGCTATCAGAGCTGTCCCGTCGCGGCCACACTGTTCATGTGCGCACGCTTTCCACCGGTGTCGAAATCGGCCAACGGCTCGGATTCACCACGGACGCGATCGACCCGCGGATCGAGCAGATCGAGCTCGACGACTGGAAGGCAACCAACCCCATTGCTTCGCTCAAGCTGTCGGTCGCGGTATTCGGCCGGCGCGCCGTGCACGAAGTCACCGATCTGGCCGAAGCGGTGCGCATGTACCAACCCTGATGCATTGCTTGTCGATGTGAATTGCTGGGGTGCTCAGTGCGCGGCCGACGCCGGTGCTATCCCATGGGCCTGTTTTTCGCCGTACACGCCACCGTTGCGATCGCCCGGGGTGCCACCGTTTGGGCTGGGTCTCAGACCGATGTCAGGTGCGCTGGGCCGGATGCGTGATGCCGCGGTGCGGACAGCTGTGGTGGGCCATGTCGAAAAGGTAATGCTGCCGCCGATCAACGCGATTCGCGCGAGGGTCAATGTAGGCCCGGTTGCGTCAATGGACGAGTTCTTGCGCCGGTCGCCCTTGTTATTCGTCGCCAGCGGCAAGCCATTTCAGTACCCACAAACCGATTGGGGCGATGCGGTGCAGATGATCGGACCCTGCGCGTTTGACCCCGGTTCGAATACAGACACCGATTGGCTGGCCTCAGTCGACCGACCAATCGTGCTCGTCACCACTTCGTCGGAGAAACAGGTCGACGACAACCTTGTCCAGACCGCGATAACCGCGTTGCCCCAGAGGTGCGACCTCTGGGGCCATTTTCATGCCCGTCGGACACGCATTTGGACACGTTAGCTAGGTTTCTGAGTTAACTGTCGTTTACCTTCGTTGCTGGATTCCAGCCTTTTGCCAGGCGTGATGGCGTTACCTTCTTCGGTGGCGCTTCGGTGATCGTTTGCCAAGCGCAGCGGGGTGCCTGGTGTGGGTGCGGTGGCGGCGTGTTGGGTGTCGCGCAGCAGCTGGCGGATCGTCGGTTGCTCGCAAGCGCCTGCGTAGCGGTCAAGCCAGGAGTCCAGTGCGGTGATCACCGTGGCGGGCAACGGGTGCGCCGTGGCCAGCGATGCTCGAAGGAGCCGTTCCATCCGGAAGTTAGCGTCGAAACGATGCGCATGTGGGTGTCCTGCATGGACAAGAGCGAAGGGCACGACATCCGCGCCTTAGAACACAGCACAAGCGAGTTCGAGCAGCGGCAAGACGCCGTGCTGGCCGGGACATCAACCGTGGCAAGCCGATTCGCTGGCCTGATCAAGTAGCAGCTAATACTTGTTTAGTGGCTAGTACGTCGCTCGGCGCTGCCGAGTTTGGTAGCAAATGTGTTGAAGCGCGCAGGTTCAGGACCAGTGGGCCTGAGGTCGAAAACTTGGTGTTCTGGGAACCTGGCGGGGTTTCGCGTCACGTCAAGTTATGGCTTGTGGAGGTCTCGCCGTCGGAGTTGGGGCCTGAACTACTGCACGTCGAGCGGTCTGGTCTTGTGGACATGAACGCGAGACTTTTCGGCGTGGACAAGAGGTGAGAACGCTGCCGTTGGCGCAGCTCAGGAGTTCGGAAGTGGACAACAAGTTTGAGAAGCCACACGACGGCGGCGTTGTATGACTGACGCAGACGGGCTGTCACGGATCCGGCCGGCGTATTCGGACCGCCAACCGGGCTCGAGTCGAACACGGCAGGGGGCAGCGCTACTAGCACTGACCGGAAACCGGTTGCGGCGTCGGGCACCCACGTTGACACACGTCAGACAACAGGCCTGATGATCGGCGGGCGTTTGCTGGTGAAAGTATGGTGGGCGAAGTGAACGCGCGTCCGTCGGCGAGTGCTGGCGGCCGTTTAGGTGCAGGCTTACGTCACCGCATGGCGGGCCTGGCTTGGCATGCTCGTCGGACGGGACTGGATGGCGGGCGTCGTAGACTTGCTGGCGATGATCGTTTGGAAACGCAGATCGTCGTCATGGCATCTGATTCGGATGCCGTTTCTTGGTTGCGTCTTGGTGGTCGCTTCGTGTTCGGCACACATTGTGTCCGAGACCGCACCGGCTCTTCTCGTGCGTTCGGCTTCAAAACGAACTGGCGGATGCCGGTCAGACCTACGGCGTCACCGTTGCTGTCACCAGTGTGTACGCCCGCAATGTCAAATTCGACATCAAGGTCGACGACCAACCAAAGCCCTGATATGACCCTGTCTCCACCACCACGCGCCGAGGTCTACTTGGTGGAGAACCGCCTCAACCCGATCGCAGCGCGAGCCGCGCTCGAACTCACCGATGACAATTTGCGCTGCACAGTCAAGGAGTACTCGAAGTGGGTCGAGAAGGCCTTGGGGATTTCAGATCTCAGGTCTCGGCTTCAAGCAGGCGAGGCGGTTGTGGCGTTTGATTTCCGGCGTGATCAGCTGAAGATCAAGTGGCTCAAGCAATTTCTGAAAGCGGGGTTTTCCGTTAGTGAAGGCGGCTCGCGCCGTTGGCTGGTTTCCCTCGTTTATCCCACTGGAATCATGGCATTGGTGGAGGTTGTGGACGGCTGGGACGTCCACGACGAATGGCGGCGGGCTCTGCCTCCGACCTGACCCGCGGGTTCAAGGATGCGTTTAGGTGGCCACGGATTTGGACACAGAACACGGTGGAACCGATGCGAACTAGCGGGACGGGGGGAGACAGCTGGGACGGCTGAACGTCGATGACCTGCAGCTATGAGACCCGAGAGGTCACTGGAGCCGGCGACTGGGTAGCTCATAACCCAGAGGTCGCAGGTTCGAATCCTGTCCCCGCTACTAAAAGAAACGGCCCTCGGAGAGAAAATCTCCGGGGGCCGTTTTCATGCCGCCGGGAGCGAAAGGTTCATGCCGCCCCCGGCAACACGATCGGTGGTGCTACTCGCTGCTCTTGATGCTGGTCTTGTCGTCGCCGAGTGAGGCGTTGACGTTGCCGTTGCCGAACGACCGCACGGTCGAGCGATGGCCCAACACCGAGGTCAGGTTGACGTTGCCCAGGGCGCTGACACGGTTCTGGTTGCCGAACACCGAGGTGATGTTGCCGTTACCCCGGACGCCGACCCTGTTGCCGTTGCCGAGGACATTGGACAGGCTCAGGTTCGGCGCAAGCCGGCCGAGCAGGCCCGACCCCGGCACCCCGGTGACATTATTTTTGTTGTCGTTGCCGAAGGTGTTGGCCAGCACCACGTTCCCTCGGGCGTTGGCCGAGTTGCGATTGCCGATCACCACGTTCGTGGCACCCAGCCCGACAGCGGTGTTGGGGTACCGGTCGTAAGCAACTTTCGCCGGAGCGCCGGTCGGCATCTTCGCCCTGCTGTAGTTGTCGTTGCCGATCTGAACCAGGTTGGACTGCACCCCACCGCCTGCTCCGATATTGCCGTTACCGATCTGGTAGACGCCGGTGGAGAACCCGTCCTCAACGGTGCCCCGGTTCCCCTTGCCGACGTTCACCACGCTGTTGTTGCCGATGCTGATGTCCTGTTTCCCCAGGTCCAGCCTGGGCGTTAGGCCGCTCGTGACGATGGCGGTGTTGTCGCCGCCCACGTTAAGGGCCTTGTTGAACCAGCCGACGGCCACAGCTTGACCGCTGCCCGGTTTGGTGTTGTCGCCGATGTCAGCGGCGATGGAACCCACGCCCCTCGCGGTCCCTGAGGTGTTCTTCCCCGACGCCAGCGCGAGGGTGAAGAAGCCGTCGCTTTTGGCGATCGAGCCATCACCGAGCGCAATTGCGGCACCGATGCCCGTCGAGGCGGCAGTAGCTCCGGCGCCGGTCGCGATAGCGACGCTGCCGAAGGTGCTGGTGCACTGGGCGGAGTTACCCAGGCCCCAGAACGAGGCACACGCCGCATTTGCCGTACCCGGCGCTGCCAATGCAGCAAACGCCGCAGCCCCGGCAGCAGCCAGGGCCACCGCGGTTTCTACTTTGCGAACCATCATGATCGCACTTCCTTTACTGTTGAAATGAACGACGAGCCTTCGTCGTCCGGCTTCGCTGCCCTTCGTTCGGCGAGCAGGAAAATATGGCGAAAACCATTGCCGCACAGCGCAATGGCGAGCGCGCAGTCTATCGATTCCCTCTGTCGATGTGTCCCGACCTCCTTTGTGGCCGGCGAAACGCCGCCGGCGTGCGCTGATCGTCATTCACCAGCGCCAGGACCGCTTCAGTAGTGAGCTACTGCACTTGGACATTTGACTGCTGGAAGATCTGAGATGACCTCGCCCGCCGCCGCTTGCAGTGGCGGTTGGGTTGGCCCGGCCAAAGTGCAGTGGATGACTACTTACTACGACTCATCCGTAGGCCAGAAGGATCGGTGATGCGAGCGCAGTCTCGCCCCAAGAGGGAGCCCATGCTCGTGACGTGACCGTGAAAGGGAATTCCAATGGAGAAAACATTGATTGGAGCCGTCGCGTGATGCGCTGGTGCTCCGCTTCTGGCGCTCGGCCTGGGGTCAGAGGGCCTCAACCTCGCCATTGCGTCCAACAACAGCCAGGCCTCTGCGAGCGGGATCGGAATCGGAAACGTTGCTATCGCCACCAACAACAGCTACGCCGCGTCCGGCGGATTACTACTGAACACGGCAATCGCCGACGACAACAGCACCGCATTTGCAGCCCTGGGCTTGGAAACTGGAAACACCGCCGTCGCGCGAAACGGGAGCACCGCTAACAGTGCCGGCTCGAGCTTCAGCACCGTCAAAGCAACCAATAACAGTTCCGCCAGGTCGTTCGGGAGCTTCAACAACGTCACCGCAGACGACGGCAGCACCGCTGAAGTAGCGGAGGGCAGCGCGAACACCGTCGCGGCGCGCTGCGGAGGCAAGGTATTTCTCATGGCCCAGAGCAATAAAGTCGTGACGAGCGCGCCCTGCGAAACGGGATGAGCCAGGAGCACGGCGCGTAGCTAGGGCTACGTTAGCTTTCGCTGGCGTTTCGGCCGTCGTCCAGTCCTAGCCGCTGGCGGACGACCTGGCGCGCCAAGTCCAGGATTGCTGGGTCGTCGTGCAGGACGAATTTGGTGTCGGCGGCCAGCAGCATCGCATGCAGCTCGAAGGCGAGCCGGTCGGGGTCCTCGCGGGCAGGTAGTTCGTGCTGCTCAAGCGCGGTGACCGCGAAGGCTCGGAGCAGTGCCGTGAAATCGGACTGGATGGCGGCGACTCGATCCTTGACCGGCCCGGGGCGGGTGCCCATCTCCAGCGCGGTGGCAGCGAAGAAGCAGCCGCCGGGGAAGACGCGGCGCTCCACGTAGCTGAAGAACGCCTCGCACACAGCGCTCAGCTGGGCCAGGCCGGGGCGGACCGCGAGCGCGGGCTGTACGACTTCTGCGGCGAGGATCCGCTCCGCCTCGTCCACGGTGGCCAGCTGGAGTTCCTGCTTGGACCCGAAGTGCGCGTAGAGACCGCTCTTGCTGATGCCGGTGGCGGCGGCCAGGTTTCCGATCGATAGGCCTTCCAGCCCGTCGACGGTGGCCAGCGAGGCCGCAGTGCGCAAGATCGCGGCGCGGGTTCGTTCGCCGTCGGCGCGCGGGTGTCGTTGCGCGCGGCTGCGCTGGTTCCCCGTGCCGGTCGTCATGTTGACAAGATAGCACGATCGGTCGTACTCTGCCTACTTGGCACGACCGATCGTGCTAATACAGCGGTCCAAGCTAGGCCACTGCCACATGTCCCACGTCCACCGCAAGGAGCTCACCATGCACACGACCAGCATCATCAACGGAGTTGACGTCGACCGCCTCGCCGGAACTATCGACGCCGTCACCGCCACCCCCACGCTGGCGCGATTTCAGTTCCGCGCCCGCAACCACTGGATCGAGGGCGGCTACAGCCGCACGACGATCAAGGACTTCTACGGCGTCGGCCAAGAAGACGACACCCGCAACGAGCCGTTCACCGTCGACACCGACGAGCCGCCGGTCCTGCTCGGCGAAAACCGGGCACCCACCACGGTGGAATACGTCCTCCACGCCCTCGCGGCTTGCCTGACCGGCACGATCGCCTACCACGCCGCCGCTCGCGGTATCGCAGTCGACGGCCTGGAGGCCACGATCGAGGGCGACCTGGACCTGCACGGCTTCCTTGCTCTCGACAGCAATGTCCGCCCTGGCTACGAGCAGATCCGGGTCACGATCAAGGCCACCGGCGACTTCGATGACGATCAGCTCGCCGAGCTCGCCAGCCTCACCCGCTACTCGCCCGTCCGCGACATCGTCAGCAATCCCGTCCCCGTCGCCATCGACTTAGCCCGCGCCTGAGCGATCCGGACGTCATGCCCTGGCGGATCGAGAAGAGTTTCCGGATGTCCAAACACACGACCTACAGCCCGACTAACAACTAGAGAAACGGCCCTCGGAGAGGTTTCTCCGGGGGCCGTTTCGACTAGCGGTGGTCGTGTCTCAAGCGCTATTTCTGCTCGTCGTCCGACTTGTTCAGTGCGTTGTCCACGCTGCGCACGAGGTTGCGATTGAACTGATACTGGGCGGCGACGAGCCTGTCAGCCAACTCGATCGCGGCGTCAACGATTTTTTTGCGCAGTGGGCCGACCGACTCGGGAATCGACTCATCGACGGTCTGACGGAATTTGGCCAGGGCCTCGCTGGCGGCGTGCTGCCCGGTTCGGGCTGACTCTCGCACATCGTCGAGCAGGTCGGCCGACGGGTGTGAAACGGTCTTTACCTCGGTCATCTTCGACTTACTCCTTGTTCGTGTCTTATTCGTACCTGGTGACGTCAACGCTAGGCCGCCTACCGGTTAGGCGGTTACGGCCGAAGGTCACCTGGTGCAGAGCCGATGGTCAGCCGGCCTTGACCGAACGCGAGCACTTCTAGTGACGCCGCAGAGTCTCCCAGTCGTGCTCTGCGTCCAATTGGGCGATGAGACGCGAAGTCCGTTCGCGCATAACCAATGTCATGCCGATGCCGATCACGATGGCCGCAACGAGCGCGACCCAGGAGAACCGTGAAAGCCACCGCTCGGCGGCAATGCCCGCGAAGTAGATGACAGCCGTGGTACCACCGGCCCACACCACAGCGCCGCTGGCGTTGGCGGCCAGGAAGTAGGGGTAGCGCATCCTCAAGGCGCCCGCCAGTGGACCGGCGAAGATCCGCAGTAGCGCGATGAAGCGACCGAAGAAGACGGCCCAGACCCCCCACCTGGCGAAGAGTTGCTTGGCGAGCGCCACGTGACCTGGCCCGAAGTGTTTGGGGAAACGATTCCCGAGACGTTCGAACAGTGACATCCCGAAGCGACGCCCAATCGAGTATCCGATCGTGTCGCCGATGATGGCTCCGATGGTGGCTGCGGTCGCGACTCCCACGGGGTTGATGTCGAGGGTATGGCGTGACGACAGCAGGGCGGCGCTGACAAGTGCTATCTCGCCCGGCAACGGTATGCCGAGGCTTTCGATGCCGATGACCGTCCCGACGATGAGATACACCGCCATCGGCGGGATCGTCTGCAGGAAGCCATCGATGTCCACGCCGCCAACAATGCCACCCGCCGGAGTTTGTCGAGCCAGCTATGCGGTGTGGCGGCGTTTCGAGCACGGACCCGTCAGAGAAGTTCTAGTCCGACGACTCGTCCACCTCGTCGTCGGCTTTATCTGCGAACTTGTTCAGAAGCTCGGCCAGCTGGCGGGCCTCTCCAGGAGTCAATTCGTCGTCGAACAGCTGCTCATTACTCTCATCAACCCGCTCGAGGTACACGACATCGTTCTTCCTGCCGACGTCCCACCGGCCCCCCTCGTCACGAACCATTCGCTGCACCTTTCGCTTGTGTCGTCGCTGACATCGACGCGCCCGTGCCACGGGTTGTCGTCGGTTCGTATACCCATACCGGCCGAAATGTGTCAGAACGCTCAGGACAAGGACTCGTCCAGTTCGCCCAGCGAGGCGATCAGGTCACTGTTCGCCGTGTAATCGACGGGGCACGCGATGACGCTGACGGTGTCGTCCTGTAGCGCCTCGCGCAGGGTCGGCAGCAGTTCCTCGGCCGCCGAGATGCGGTAGCCCGTCGCGCCGAAGCTCTCGGCATAAGCAACGAAGTCCGGGTTGCCGAAGTGGGTGTCGACGTTGTGTCCGATCTCGAGATCCATCTTCCAGCTGATCAGCCCGTAGGCGTTGTCCACCCAGATGAGGATGACCATCGGTGTTTGGAGTCGCAGGGCGGTCTCGATCTCCTGCGAGTTCATCAGGAACGCACCGTCGCCGGTCGCCACGAGTACCTTCGCGCCGGGTCGGGCGATCTTGGCCGCGATCGCCCCGGGCAGCGTCCAGGCCATCGTCGAGAGGCCGTTGGAGATCAGACAGGTGTTCGGTTCATACGTCGGGTAGAGCCTGGCCATCCACATCTTCAGGGCGCCGGTATCGACGAGGACGATGTCGTTGCGCTGCAGGGCTGTTCGCGTGTCGGCGACGATGCGGGCCGGTGCGAGCGGGAACCTGTCGTCGGCGCGCCCTCGGTCGAGCTCGCCCGAGAGCAGCTCACGAATCCCTTCGCGGCCAGGCGATGACGGGTGATCGCGAGTCACCGCTGCCGCCAGCGCATCCAGGCTGCGCCCGATGTCGGCGTGCAACCCGACTGCGACGTCGTAGTGGGCGTCGACTTCGGCGGGAAAGCGGTGGATGTGGATGATCCTCGCGTCTCCTCGCGGGTTGATACGGACCGGGTCGAACTCCTGCAGCTCGTAACCGACGGCGACGATGGCGTCGGCCTGGTCGAAGCCGAAGTTCACATAGTCATGGCGCATGAAGCCGACGGCACCGAGTGCGAGCGGATGGTCGTCGGGTAGGACGCCCTTTCCGTGAAACGTTGTCGCCACGGGGATGTCGAGGGACTCGGCGAATCGACGCACCGCTTCGGATGCTTCGCTGCGGGCCGCCCCATGACCGGCCAGCAGGATCGGGTTGCGCGCTGAGCGCAGAATCTCTGCGGCGCGCTCCACCTTGGCGGACGAGGGATCATCAGGCTGCGGGACGTTGACGGGTAAGGGGTGCGACACCGCCGGGGCGGCGGCGGCCTCGACGTCCTCGGGTACGGCGAGATAGACCGCTCCGGGGCGCTCCGTCTGCGCGAGCTTGAACGCCTTGCGGACCATCTCCGGCACCGAGGAAGGCGTCGCGACGAGTGCGGACCACTTCGTCGCCGGTGCGAACATCGAGACGAGGTCGACGCTTTGGTGCGACTCCTTGTAGCTGCGGTCCATCCCGACCTGTGCCGAGAGGGCCAGGAGCGGAGTGGAATTCGTGGTCGCGTCGGCGACGCCAAGCAGGAGGTTGATCGCGCCCGGACCAAGAGTTGCCGAGCACACGCCGGCGCGGCCGGTCAATCGTCCGTAGACCTCGGCCATGAACGAGGCACCCTGCTCGTGACGCGTCAGCACATAGTCGATCGACGACCGCGACAGCGCCTCGATCAACCGGATGTTCTCCTCGCCCGGAATGCCGAAGACGTGTGTGACGCCCTCGTTCTCAAGGCACTCGACGATCAGCTCGGCAGTCGAGCGAATCGATTCGGCCACAATGCGAGCTTAGTTGCCCACGGCGAAATGCTTCATGCAGTAGTCCCGAAAGGCGGCGGTCCGGCGCGGCAGACGCCCGCTCGGCGTCACGGCCAGCAGCGCGACGTCCGGGACGTCGTCGACTATGTCGAGTTCGCGATACGGGCGGCCCTCGTAGCTGAGGTTGGTGCGGGATTCCTGCAAGAGCATGGACCATCCGAATCCACGCGCGACGAGCGCTCGCACGCCTTCCACGCTCGAGGTTTCGTGAACGACCCGAGGTGTCACCCCGGCGGAAGACAAGATCGCGCGATAGAAGGTCTCGCCGGGTGAGATATCGATGAGAATCATGGGCTCATTCGCGAGGCTGTGCAGCGCGATGGTGTGGACTTCGGGATCGACGAAACCCTCCGCTACAAGAACTTTGGGCCGGACGGTGAAGAGAGGGTGCGCACTGAGGCCGTCGCGCACACCGAGGTCGTACATCAGGACTACGTCGCACCGACCTTGGATGAGCCAGTCCTGCACCTCGCTGGTCGTGCCCTCCATGAAGGTGAAGTTCACTGCCGGGTAGCGGCCGAGGAATCCCGACATGAGATGGGGAAGAAGCACCGGAGTGAGCACGGGGTCCAGCGCGACCTTGAGTTCACCCGCCACCGCGCTGCCGAGGTCAGCAGCGTTGCGCTCGAGCTCTCGTGCTCGTGTCACCAGCGACCGCAGCTCCGGGAGCAGTGCGGTTCCTGCGGCGGTGAGCGTCACACCCCGCGCCCTCACACGATGCAGCAACCGCACTCCGACGATGTTCTCCAGCTCGGAGATCGCCACCGATACCGCTGACTCAGAGATGGGCAGCTCGGCGGCGGCCGAGGAAATGGAGCCGTGCTCGGCGACGGCGACGAAGTACTCCATTTGTCGCAAGGTCATTCTCATGAACCCAAGATTAATTGAGGAAGATCCGCGAAATCATGTATTTGACTCAGGTATGCGTCGCGAGAACAGTGGAAATCGAAGGTGCTGATCGAGGAAGGGAATGTTGGAGATGACTGTCAGTTCCCTGAATGGGATTCCGATGTCGTGCGGCCAGGGACGAAGGTGTGAGTGATGAGTCGTGTTGCTCTGATCACCGGAGCCAGTCGGGGGATTGGTGCGGCGACCGCTCAAGTCCTCGCCACGCAAGGATTTCGGGTGGTCGTCAATTACCGGTCCAGTGCCGAGCAGGCAGACGAGGTCGTCCGGGCGGTGGCCGCGGCGGGCAGTGAGGCCGTGGCGATTCGGGCCGACGTCACCGAGGCGGACGATGTGGCGGCCATGGTGTCCGAAACCGAACAGCGCTTGGGCGGTATCGACGTGCTCGTGCACAACGCGCTGATCCCTTTCGATGTCACCTCGTTCGCCGAGCTGAGTTGGGAGCAGCTCGGCGGGAAGGTGGACCGAGAGCTGCGTGCCGCCTTCTTGGTCACCAAAGCCGTTGTGCCAGGGATGATTTCCCGAAATTACGGCCGCCTGATATATCTCAGCACGGGGTTGTCACGCCGCCCGCGCGAAGGGATGATCACGCTGGGCACCGCCAAAGCGGCGCTTGACCAGTTCGTCCGGTATATCGCGCTCGAGCTGGCGCCGCATGGGATCACCGCGAACCTCGTCGCGCCGGCCACGGTCGATGAAACAAAGGTGACCGGGCAGTTGACGCCCGACCAGGTAGGTCGCCTCGGTTCAACGAACCCGATGGGACGCCTGGTGCGGCCCGAGGAGGTGGCCCGCACGATCGCCTTCTTGGCAAGTGAGGACTCCGGATTCACCACCGGCCACTACCTTGCCGTCAACGGCGGCCTGGCGATGGATTGAGGAAAGCATGTACACCATCGACCCGAGCGGGCAAGCCGTTGTCGTCGGAGCGACCGGCGAGGTCGGCGCCGCCATTGTCGCGCGGTTGCGCAAAGCCGCGGTGCCCGTGGTCGCGGTGGCACGCGACCGTGACCGCCTCGCCCAGCTGAGCGCAGGCGATGACGGGATCACCGTGTGTGCCGCCGACATCGGCGATGACTCGTCGGGCGGGGCGATCGCCGCCGCAGTGTCCGGGCCCGTCCGGATGGTGGTTCAGTCAGCAGCGGTACCGCCGGCCGGACCGCTGGCCACGATCGAACCTGAGACCCTCGGCAGGTCGGTGTCGTTGAAGCTGGGTGGGCTGCTGCGTCTCATCCGCGCTGTTGACGATCGTCTTGTTCCGGGCTCCCGGATCGTCGCCATCGGCGGTCATTTCGGGTCCGAGCCGACACCTCAAACCTGCGGCGCCGGTGTCACCAACGCTGCTCTGGCCAACCTCATTCGGCAGCTTGCCGACGCCTACGGTCCACGAGGGGTGACTGTGCACATGATCGCTCCGGGTGCGCTGGACACCCATCGTCTCCGTCGGTTCGCCGCCGCGGCAGCCGACGAGCGCGGCGTCGGCGTCGAGACCGTCCTCGATGAATACCGATCCCACTCGCCGCTGGGTCAGATGACCACCGTCGACCAAGTCAGCTGGGCCGTAACGCAATTACTGGATCCCGAGGCCGACGCGCTGCATGGCGCGACCCTCGCCTTGGACGGCGGCGCTCGCCGCGGGCTCTTCTAGGCGCCGCCATGAACACCATCGACCTGACCTATGTCGGACACGGATACCACGAAGAGCTGGTCGCCTATGTCGCCGATCAGGAGGGCTATTACGAGGACGAAGGCGTCCACGTAGCCATCCGCGACGGCGTCGGCTGGGAAACAGAGCGGGTGCGCCGCGGTGCGACGATCGGCCTTGGTCGGGCCCTCTTGTCGCGCCTGACTGACGGCATCGGCTGGAAGATGCTCAGCGTCAACACTCATCGTCCGCTGTTCTGGTTTCTCGGCAACGCCGACGTGACGTCGATGGCGGATCTTCGCGGACGCCGGCTGGCCGTTCACGCCGCCCACACCGCCCCCGGTTGTTTCGCCCGGATCGTCCTGCGAAAGCACGGCCTGGACCCTGACGGCGACCTGGAATGCGTGGCGCGCAATCCGGGCGACTACCAGATGGACGTGCGACGTCTTCGGGACGGCTCCATCGACGCCGCCTATGTGGGCAGCACGCTCTCTCCTGAACAGGTCGCCGAAGAAGAAGGGTTCCACGTGCTGGCGTGGGTCGGCGATCACTTCCAGATTCCCACCGTCGGCGTCGCTGTCGACCCTGCTCATATCCCGTTGGACAGCCCAGCGCTGCAGGCTCTGGTACGGGCCAACGAGCGGGCCCTGCAGACGATCGCCGAACAACCCGACCTGGGCGTGCACTACCTTGCTTCGTTTCTGAAGCGACTGACGCACGATGAAGTCGCAACAACACTACGAGCGTTACGTCGCGCCGTACTTCACCCCCGACGGCCAGGTGGATCTCGACATCGCGGGCCACGCAATCGCGTCGGTTGCCGCCGAATTGGGCGTTGCCCCAGTAGGGGCAGACGAGATCTACCGGGCGTCCTGAGGATGCTTCAGCGCCGTCGAAAAACTCAACTACCCGTGGGCACTTCGGCAAATCCCGGCTCTCCCGCGTCCACAACGGAATTGAAGCGGATTCGGGTTTCGAGGCGCATGTTGATCTCCTCTATCGCGCTCTCGGGAAGCGCAGCGATGTCGAAGTTCTCGCTTATGCGCCGGGGTCTCACAGAGGACGTCAAGACTGCGCTGCCGCGCTGAATGCCCCACGCAAGGAGCACTTGCGCCGGACTCTTTCCAGTGCGTTGGGCGATGTCGACGATCACGGGATCGTCGAGCAGCCGCGGTTCCATCGCGTGTCCGAGCGGAGCGAATGCCAACAGGATGATGCCCTCCGTGTCGCAATACTCGTGCAGTTCCCACTGCGGGTGATAGGGATGCGACTCGACCTCGACGACCGCCGGCTTGATCCGGGCGGTATCGACGATCCTTCGGGTGCCGTGGACGTCGATGTCGGAGAGGCCTATCGCTCGACAAAGCCCTTCGTCGACAAGGGTTTCCATCGCTGTCCAGGTTTCCTCTAACGTGACCCCACCGTCGTAGACGACGGCTCCGAACCGGTCGCGGGGATCTTGGTCGTCGCCGGACTTGAACGCGAACGGCGTGTGCACCAGATACAGGTCCACCGCGTCGAGCCCCAATCTGCCCAGGCTGGCCTGCAGTGCGGGTTTGACTCGCTCGGGGCGGTGGTTGTTGTTCCAGAGCTTCGTGGTCACGAACAGGTCGTCGCGGCGGACGGTTCCGTCAGCGAACAACTCCTTGAGCGCCGCGCCGACTTCTGTCTCGTTTCGGTACCGTTCGGCACAGTCGAGGTGGCGAAAACCTTCCTCGACCGCGGTCCTGGTGGCATTGCGCGTCTCGTTCCGATCCGAAACCAACGTGCCGAACCCAAGCGCCGGAATCTCACCGCTGCCATTGTTCAGGGCAAACCTGCGGCGCCTCGGATCTTCTTGTGGTGCCATGTCTTTCACTCTCCTCGCTCTCGGGTAGCGCTGGGCTGCGCCGTTCGGCGGAGACGCCAGGCTGGCCATGTAACCACTATAAATGACCGGTCGTCTATAAATCGAGTAAAAGGGATGTGATCTTGCAGACCTTGACGATCAGCGCAGAAGCGCCGGGATGGTGATCGCTTCGAAGCGCTCGTACGGGGTACGAGTGCGGGTCAGCTTCCCGCGAAGTGCTGCACCCTCCCATGCCTCGAGAAGCAGAGAGGCGAGCTCCGCGGCATCGAGATCCCCACGGACGTCCCCTGAGCCGCCCTGGCCGGAGCGCACGCAGTCCGTCAAGGCCTCGTCCCAGCGGTCGAGGATGCGGAGCAGCTCGGCGCGTACCGGTTCACTCGAGCCGCCGAGCTCCAGCGTCAGCTTGCCGACCAGGCAGCCGAGCAGGAAGTCGCCCGCCTCGTGTTCGTCTGCGAGCGCATGGAAGAAGCGTTTGATTCGCGCCTGCGCCGACCCATCCGTGTCAAGTATCGGCAGCAGCCGCATCTCGATGTCGGACCAGTAGTGCTCGAGGATCGCGGCGCCGAGTGCCTCCTTGCTGGGGAAGTACGCGTAGAACGACCCTTTCGGCACGCCGGCGGCGTCGGTGATGTCCTTGACTCCACTGGCGGCGAACCCCCGCGCGTGCACGAGGTCCAGTCCCGCGCCAAGTAGGCGGCGACGTACGTCCGGGTTGGGAGGTCGTGGCACCCGTCAATATTAGCCGACCGGTCGACTATCTTCACGCATCGCGCTGATCGCTCGCCTGGTCCACCAGGACTGCGCCGTCGGGTTGGTCGCCCAGCGTCTGGAGCGCGATGTCGGTGCCTTCCGCCGTCAGCCGGATGATCTGCGCGAGCTGCGCCGGGGCGTCACATTGCAGGTAGTGGTCGGCGGTCGGCACCACCCAGTACCGGTTTCGACCCGGCTTGTTCTTCAGATACGTCTGCCATACGTGGTTGGGCACGCGCAGCGGCGCGACACCGTCGTGCAGGCCCCACACCAGCGTCAGGTTGACCTCACTCCCGGAAAGCTTTTCAAGCCAACTGGTTTCGTCTGCGGCCCGCTCGTGTAGGTACTGAATCGTGTCCGGCAGCACGCGGATTCCGTCGTTGTGCGCAAAGCACTTCGCCAGCGCTGCGATCTCCGGGTCCGACAAATCCCGACGCGGCATGAAGGTGCTCGCTCCCAGACCTGCCGCCAACAGCTCCGGCGTCGTCGCCGCCGCCGTGGCGCGACCGGTTGCGTCGTCGAGCAGCGCGGTCTGGAACGCAGTGAGGTTGGCCAACGGAAGAAAAATGTTCGCGTTGGTCATGACGACGTCGGCGGGCACGGCCCCAGGATGCAGCTCAGCGAGCATGTCCAGGGCGATCATCCCGACGCTGCTGCCGCGATCGTGGGTCACCATCCGGTAGTCGGTGAGGTCCCAGACTTCGGTGATCGCATGCACGAGCAGACGCGCGTCGTCATACAGCGAGTAGACGTAGGGCGCCGGTGGTTTGTCGGACAGCCCGTAGCCGGGGAAGTCCAGCACGAAGATGTCGAACTCGGCGCTCAGTTCCTGCGCAAGCGGGTAGAAGTCGACGCTCGAGGTGGGGAAGCCGTGTACACACACGAGCGCGGGCGCCCCCGGTGTGCCTGCGCGTCGGACAAAGACCGTGACTTCGGCTCCGTCATTGGCTTCGGTTGTCGACCGCCAGGTCAGGATCGTCGCGCCGCTGCACCACTCCGCATAGATGTCCACGATGCCGCCTTTTCGAGGTGGTTCGTCGCGCCCCGGGTGACGCCCGTCACAGCAAACAGTACTAACCCGCTGCATGTATCCAAGATCACTTCGCAAAAGTTGATTTACTCAGAATTAACAAGCACGATCAGAGCGTTCCACTAGTGGGTGATCCTCATACGTGGACACCAACTAGCAAACACACCCCGTCGATCCGGGGTAGCAATAAGGAGTTGAGGAAATGTCTTTCGCGCAGTTCCGCGCAGACGTGAAGCGCGCCCGTAGTCGGCGGCGCCTCTACGCACGGATCAACGCACTGCCGAGTTCAAGCATGCGCGAAGAGCTGCTGGCCATCGCCCAGCGGAACGAGTTCAGCGAGCGCTGACCGGCTGACGGTAACCGGTCCACACGGCCCTCGGAGATTCCTCCGGGGGCCGTTTTCATCGCAGTCACGGCGGAGCTCCCATGCGAAAGCCGGGGTTCTTGTGCCCATCATCGAGCAGACTTTCGTCCGTGAAGACAGAAGCCGATATCGCGACGCCGCCGGCCGCCTACAGCACCTCGCCGTTGATCAAGACCGCGCTTCCCGGGCCGCTGGCCACGGAGGTACTCGCCCGCGACAGAGCCGTCACCAGTCCATCGCTGCCCCGCGCGTACCCACTCGTGCCCCAACGCGGCCGCGGCGCCAGCGTCGAGGATGTGGACGGCAACGTGTTTCTCGACTTCAACGCCGGCATCGCGGTGAGCTCGACCGGTCACAGCCACCCGAAGGTCGTCGAGGCCGTCCGGCGGCAGGCCGGCGAGATCCTGCACTACTCGGCGTCGGATTTCTATCTCCCCATCTACTCCGAGATGTGTGCGGCACTGCGCGACGTGGCCCCCATATCGGGTTCGACGCGCGTGTATCTCTGCAACTCGGGCGCTGAGGCGGTAGAAGCCGCGCTCAAGCTGGCTCGCTATGCCACCAAACGTGCCTACGTCGTCAGCTTCTACGGCGCCTTCCACGGCCGAACAATGGGCGCACTCACCCTGACAGACTCGAAGGCCAAGTATCACAAGGGATTTGGACCGCTTCTTCCCGGTGTGCTGCATGCGCCCTACGCGGACCCGCGGCGCACCGCATCCGGTGAGCGCGACACCGCAACCGTCGATTTCCTCCGCGACACCCTGTTCCGCTACCAGGTCGACCCCACAGAGGTTGCCGCGATATTCGTCGAGCCCGTTCAGGGCGAAGGCGGCATCATCGTCCCGGCCCACGGATGGATGGAGGACCTTCGCGAACTGTGCGATGAATTCGGCATCCTGTTGGTCGCCGATGAGGTTCAGTCCGGCATCGGCAGGACGGGCAAAATGTGGGCGATCGAGCACACCTCGGTCGAGCCGGACATCGTCACCAGCGCCAAGGGTTTGGCCTCCGGCCTCCCGCTTGGCGCCGTCATCGCCCGCGACGAGATCATGACTGCCTGGGGTTCAGGCGCGCACGGCTCCACATACGGCGGCAGTCCCGTGCCGTGTGCGGCCGGGCTGGCGACCTTGGAGGTCATCAGATCCGAGAACCTGCTCGACAATTCCACCGATCTCGGCACCTACCTCATGGAAGGTCTGCGCAAACTGCAGGCCGACGAGCCCGACACCGTACGGGACGTCCGCGGAGTCGGCCTGTTCATCGGTGTCGAGTTTCCCGACGGTCAGATCGCCAACGCGGTCCAGAACCGCTGCTTCGAGAAGGGTCTGCTCGTTCTCGAGGCAGGCGAGAACGTCGTCCGCATGACACCGCCGCTCGTTCTGAAGGCTGACGAGGCGCAGACAGGTCTGCGGCTGTTCAGCGAGGCCGTCTCCGAGATCAGCAAGGGAGGATTTTCCCGATGACCACAAAGGTCGACTACTCATCCACCGAACTGCCCGACAACCTGGAGTCTGCGTTCGAGACCGCCCTGCACCGCCTCCGCAGCGAAGAATCTCCCATCGAGGAGCACATCATCGGCGGGTCCCGGCGCACCGACGGCGTGATGTTCGAGCGGTTCGATCCGTGCCAACCCGGTGTGCGCGTCTCCGCTGCCTTCTCGGCGCCGACCGAACTCGTCACCGAGGCCGTCGGCACGGCTCGCGACGCCTTCAAGGCGTGGCGTCGGACCACCATTGAAGGCCGCTGCACCCGCCTGGTCCGTGTGGCAGAGAGAATCGACGGCGACATCGCCGAACTGAGCGCCATCCTGTCCGCCGAGACGGGCAAGACGCGGCTCGAGGCGATCGGGGAAGTCCAGGAAGCCGCCGACATCATCAGGCACTACACCCGACTGATGACGGAAAACGATGGCTACAACTACGCGATGAAGTCCTCGCCGGCCGAGGACACCTTCGATGTCCTTGTGCCCTATGGGGTTTTCGGGGTCATCGGCCCGTTCAACTTCCCCTTCGCGTTGCCGACCGGAATGATGGTCGGCGCCCTCGTGTCCGGCAACACCGTCGTCTGCAAGCCGTCGGACAAGACACCGCGATCCACGGCTGCGATCGCCGCGATCCTGGCCGACGAGCTCCCCGCGGGCGTCGTCAACGTGGTCCATGGCGGTGCCGACGTCGGCCGCGCCCTGGCCGAGACCGACGTCGACGGCATTGCGTTCACCGGCTCCGCCGATGTCGGCTGGCAGCTGATCGCCACCACGACACCGGCCGGATTGCCGCGACCGGTGCTCGCGGAGATGGGCGGTCAGAACCCGGCGGTAGTCGGCGCCAGCGCCGATTTGGACGCCGCTGCCGCAGGCATCGTCCGCTCCGCTTTCGGCCTGTCCGGACAGAAGTGCAGCGCCTGCCGTCGAGTCGTGGTGGTCCGCGATGTCGCCGACGAACTCGCCACCAAGATCGTGGCGAAGGCGCAGGACCTGGTGATTGGTGACCCGATCAGCAAGGACACCTTCATGGGGCCGGTGATCGATGAGAACATCGCGGGCCGCATCGACGCGGCACTGCGGACGGCGACCGAAGACGGCCACGTCCTGACGGGGCGACGGCTCGATCGGGACGGGAACTGGTTCGCCCCCATCGTCGTGTCCGACCTCCCCGGCGGACACGCACTCACCCGCGACGAATTGTTCGGCCCATTCCTCACCATCACAAGGGTCGACAACTTCGACGACGCTCTGGCCGAAGCGAACGACGTGTCCTACGGCCTGACCGCAGGCGTGTTCAGCGGCGACCAGGACGAGATCGACCAATTCGTCGAACAGATCGAGGCCGGAGTCATCTACATCAACCGCGCCGCGGGGGCCACCACAGGGGCCTGGCCCGGCGTGCAGTCGTTCTGCGGTTGGAAGCGCAGCGGTTCAGTGGGTAAGGGCGGTCTTGGCCACTGGTATATCCAGGGTTTCATGCGCGAGCAGAGCCGCACCATCGCGAAGTGACGTCAGCGCTCACTCGCCCCAGGCCACGGCGTGACGGCACTTTGTGAAGTGGTCCAGCCTGGTCAGCGCCGCCTCGAGGTCTGCGATCAGAGGTAGCTCACCGTCGGGGTCGCAGATGTGCAGGATCCTTCGCACAGTCCGGCTGCCTGCGATCATCCAGTCCACGTCTCGCCGGGCGCACTGCACGCTGACGTAGTACAGGGCGGTGAAGCCCTGGCTTCCGAAGAAGTCGACACTCGTGAGATCGAGGATGAGTTGCTTGGAGACGCGGGTGTGTCGTGCAACGAAACGGCCGAGCGCTTGGCGGTTGGTGGCGTCGACGTCGCCTTGAACGACGATGAGCACGCGCCCGTCGGCCAGTTCCTCCGCGCTGAAGACCGCTCTGTCGGTCTGGTACACCTCGTCGGCGGACGGCAAATACACATGGCGCAGCTGAACAGGGCTTGCAGTGGTCAAGGTGAACTCCTTCCCCAGCGCACAATGACGCTCGAGTACGGACTCGAACGGCCCTGCCGTCTGAAGGCCGGATCGGCGAGCGCTGAATCGCGCGCCGCAACCGGCTGTAAGCTCAACCGAGGTTGAGACTACTACGAATTCCGCGCAGTGAAGGAAGACTCAGGAATTTCTCAAGAACCCGTTGTGGTGCTTCGCTTTTCGGATTTATTGTCGTTCGTTCCTGCGACTTTTAGTAGCCGATGTATATGTTGCCACGACGGAATCCGCAGCGCGGTAAGCTGCCGGGATGGAGCTACTACGCCACGTAGTTGTTTTGCTGCACATCGTCGGCTTCGCGGTGACGTTCGGAGCCTGGGCGGCCGAAGCCGCCGCGCGCCGCTTCCGCACCACCCGGCTGATGGACTACGGGTTGCTGGTTTCCTTGGTGACCGGGCTCGCCCTCGCGGCGCCGTGGCCCGCCGGAATCGAACTGAACTACCCGAAGATCTTCGCCAAGCTCGTCATCCTCGTCGTGATCGGCGGGCTGCTCGGCATGGGCAACGCAAAGCAGCGGCGCACGGGTGAGGCCGTGCCGCGTGTGGTGTTTGCCCTGATCGGGATCCTGTCGCTGGCCGCCGCGGGGATCGCGGTCCTGTGGTGAGTCGCAGCGCCCTACGATCTTCAGGATGACCACAGCGCCTGAGCCCTTCGTGACCGAGGCGCCCGGCGGTATTCGCATCGTCGCGGACAGGCTGGGTGATCCAGCGTCTCGCGCCGTGGTCTTCCTGCACGGCGGCGGCCAGACCCGGCGCTCCTGGTCTCGCGCTGCTGCCGCGGTCGCCGACCGGGGCTGGCAGGCAGTGACCGTCGACTTCCGCGGCCACGGTGAATCCGACTGGTCGAGCGAGGGCGACTACCGCGTTCTCACGTTCGCCGAAGACGTGCGCGGGGTGCTTGCACAACTGCCGCCCGACCCCGTTCTGGTGGGCGCCTCCCTTGGCGGCTTCACGTCGATGCTGCTCGCGGGCGAACTGTCGCCGGGCATCGCGAGCGCCGTCGTGCTGGTGGACATCGTGCCGAGCATGAACCCTTCCGGGGCGGCGCGAATCCACAACTTCATGGCCGATCGGATGGTGGAGGGCTTCGCCTCACTCGACGAGGTGGCCGACATGATCGCCGAGTACAACCCGCACCGGCCGCGGCCCAGCGATCTGAATGGCTTGCGCGCCAACCTTCGTCGCCGCGGCGACCGATGGTATTGGCACTGGGATCCGCAGTTCATCGACGGCACCGCCGCCAATCCGCCGATCGAGGTGACCGACCCGGAGCGCATGCACAAGGCGATCGAGGCGATCCTCGCCGACGACGTGCCGATGCTTCTGGTGCGCGGCCAGGTCAGCGACCTCGTCAGCGAGGACCGCGCCGAGGAGTTCCTCGCCCGCTTCCCTCAGGTCGAGTTCGTCGACGTGCAGGGTGCCGGACACATGGTGGCGGGGGATCGCAACGATCTGTTCGCCGAGGCCGTCGTCGACTTCCTCAACCGGCACGCCTGAGAAGTGTCAAACAGCTGGCGTGGTCGAGTCTGCGTAGTAGCGGGGCGGTTGGACTGAGGTAGACGAAGCCTTCGTGTGCTTGGTGGCTGGTTTGCGATCGGTTTGGCGTTGTGCAGCGGCGTGGGAATGGCGCGGGTCCTGCACGTCGGTCGTGAAGGAATGTCGGTGGGTGGTGCGACGCTGGCCGGTGATGACTCGGTACACCACGTTCCGCTACTGTCTCGACCCCACGGTCAAGCAACACGAAGTGCTGACCCGCCATGCCGGAGCGTCCCGATTTGCCTTCAATCAAAGCCTACGCCTGGTGAAATGCAAGCTCACCCAGCGCGAAACCGATGCCCCTGTCGAGGTGCCGTGGACCGGGTTTGATCTGATCAACGCTTTCAACGCGTGGAAGAAGACCGCCGACGCGGGCCGTGTCTTCGCCGTCGACAGGCATGGCAGCGTTGAGGTTGCCGTGACCGGCCTGGCTTGGCGGGGTGAAGTGTGTCAGCAGGTGTTCGAGGAAGCCGCTGTCGACCTGGGCAGGGGCCTGAAATCGTGGTCGGATTCACGTTCTGGCAAGCGTAGAGGCAAGCGTGTCGGCTTCCCCCGCTTCAAGAAGAAGGCCGGGGACATCCCATCGTTTCGGCTGCGCAACAAACACCGAAAAGGCAAGCCGCCGGCCATCCGCGTCGGAGACACTAATCGCCCGCGGTCGGTGACGCTGCCCGGTATCGGGGTGATCGGGGTGCACGATGACACCCGCCGGTTGCGGCGGATGCTCACCAAAGGCCGCGCGAAGATTCTGTTCGCGGCCATCAGTTATCGCGGGGGACGGTGGTGGATCGCGCTGAATGTCGAGGCTGCCGACCTGCACCCGAATCTGCAGCACCCAACCCACCGCGACGAGGGTTGCGGCTGGGTGGGGGTGGACCGCGGCCTGTCGGCGTTCCTAGTCGCCGCCGCTGCCGACGGCACCGAAGTAGCCCGCATCAGCGATGCACCTAAAGCGCTCGCCGCTGGGATGAGACACCAACGACGGTTGTCGAAGTCGTTGTCACGCAAGAAGAAAGGATCCAACAACCGCAAGGATGCCGCCGCCCGGCTGGGGCGGCATCACCATTATGTCGCCAATGTTCGGCGGCATTTCCTGCACCAGGTATCGGGCCAGTTGGTCAAGACCCACGACCGGATTGTCATCGAAAACCTCAACGTGGCAGGAATGTTGGCCAACCACCGACTGGCACGGGCGATCTCTGATGCCGCCTGGGCAGAGTTCGCCCGGATGCTGACCTACAAGCAGGCGTGGCGCGGCGGCCAGCTCGTCGAAGCCGACCGCTGGTACCCCTCGACCCGCATGTGCCCCCGATGCGGGGCGGTCAACCGTGCGATGACGCTGACTGATCGGGTGTTCACCTGTGGTTGTGGGCACGCCGCCGACCGGGACCGTAACGCGGCGATGAATCTGGCTCACTGGGGCGAGACCCACCATGACCTCCACCGATCCCCGGACCCCCAAGCAGGAGGCCGGGCCACCAATGCCCGCCGACGGGACGGCGCTGACCAACACCCAAGTGTTGGTGAAACCAGCCCGGATGACGCGGGAATCGACGTTCAAACCGCACCCGCGGGCTGAACCACGACGCCCGAGAAGGGCGGTGCCGAACACATAACCCGAGTTGTTCGACACGCTTTACGATCAGCGCATGCGCGGATCCAAAATCCTGATCACCGGACCGAGCGGCCAGGTCGCCGCACCCATCGCGAAGGCCCTCGCGACCGACAACGAGGTGTGGGGCATCGCCCGCTTCAGCGACCCGGCGGCGCGCGAAAGCCTGGAGAAGGCGGGCGTTCGGTGTGAGACCGTCAACCTCGCGTCGGGTGATTTCAGCGGGCTTCCGACCGACTTCGACTACGTGCTCAACCTCGCGGTCGCCAAGAGCGGCAGATGGGACAAGGATCTCGGTGCCAATGCCGAGTCGGCCGGCCTGCTGATGGCGCACTGCCGCACCGCGAAGGCGTTTCTGCACTGCTCGTCGGCTGCCGTCTACGACCCGCCGGACGACGAGCCTCGAACCGAACGCGCCGCACTCGGCGACAACCACAAGCCTTTGTTTCCAACGTATTCCATCTCGAAGATCGCGGGAGAGGTCGTCGTCCGGACGATGTCGCGTGCCCTCGGCGTGCCCGCCATCATCGCGCGCCTCAACGTGCCGTACGGCGACAACGGGGGATGGCCGTTCTTCCACATGGAGATGATGCTGGGCGACATCCCGATCCCGGTCCCGGAGGGCGGCCCGGCCGTCTACAACCCGATCCACGAAGACGACGTCATCGCGATGATCCCGAAGCTGCTCGAAAAGGCTGCGGTTCCTGCGCCCACCGTCAACTGGTGCGGTGAACAAGCCGTCAGCCTTCAGGAGTGGTGCACCTACATCGGCTCGCTGGTCGGGAAGGAGCCGGTCTTCGAGAAGAGCGCGCAGGCGCTGCGCGGCAATCCCACCGACACGACGCTGATGCGCGAGCTGATCGGCGGCACCACGGTCGACTGGCGCGACGGCTTCCGTCGGATGGTGGCGACATTCCACCCAGAGCTGGTCGGCTAGGGCTTTGGCCGAGCGCGTCACGTTCCCAAGCACCACGGGGCCCACGCTGGCGGGTCTCGTCGACCTTCCCGACGGCGAGGTGCGCGGATGGGGTGTCTTCGCGCACGGCTTCACGCTCGGCAAGGACAGCCCGGCCGCCAACCGGATCTGCAAGCAACTGGCAGGCGAGGGCGTCGGCATGCTGCGCTTCGACAACCTCGGTCTCGGTGACTCCGAAGGGGACTGGGGCGACGGGTCGTTCTCGCACAAGGTCGCCGACACCGTCCGCGCGGTGGAGTACATGAACGACTCGGGCCGGGAGATCCACCTTCTCGTCGGGCACTCGTTCGGCGGGTCGGCCGTCATCGCCGCCGCGCACGACTGCCCGACCGTCGTCGCGGTGGCCAGCATCGGAGCGCCGTACGACCCCGGCCACGTCGAGCACAACTACGACGCGCTGATCGCGCGGATCGAGGCCGACGGCGAGGCGCCGTTCCCGGTCGGCGGCAAGGCGCTCACCCTCAAGCGCCATTTCATCGAGGACGTCCGCAACGCCGACCTGCGCGAGCAGATCCGGACCCTCCGCCGTGCGCTGCTGGTCATGCACTCGCCAACCGACAACACGGTCGGCATCGCCAACGCCAGCGAGATCTTCCGGGCCGCCCGCCATCCCCGCAGCTTCGTTTCGCTCGAAGGTGCCGACCACCTGCTGACCGGAAAGAACCAGGCCGCACGCGCGGCCAGGATCATCAGCGCCTGGTGCGACCCGTATTTGTGACGTAATTGAATGCAATTGTTTCGCCGCGGCTTGCTCTGGTAACTCCGCTTACAACGACAGCCATTGTCGAGTTGCGGGGAAAGGCCCATGAGTGGAAGACATCGCGCGAAGGCATCGAGGTCCAACCTCGTAATCGGTTCGATCGCCGCTTCGGTTGGCGTTTCCAGCGTGCTCGCCGCTGCGATCGTCGAACTCGTGGCGCCAGAGTCGTCGCCCGCTGCCGCTACCACCGCGCCCGCGACCGCCCAACCGCAGCAGCCGTTGTCTCAGCAGGGCCGGTTGATCGCGGTGACCGCTGATTCGCTGACTACGCAGAGCGCCGACGGCTTGATCAACACCTACGCCGTCACGCCGAGTACAACCGCCATCACCGGAACCGGCGAAAGCGCCAGCCCCGCAGCATCGTTCACCGTCAACGACGAGGTGATGGTCGTCGGCACCCAGAAGGGTGGCACCGCCGTCGCCACCGCCGTCGCCGACAAGTCGGCGGTCGGTCCGCAGGGTCGGCCTATGGATTACGGCCTGTGAGGCGGCATTCCACGCCGAAGTGATCGGACGGAAACACCCGGGGCAGGTCAGGTGCGATCGGCTCGGTACCCAATAACTGAATGTCGGATGCCGTCCACTGACGACCTTTGACCAACACCCGGTCGAAGCGGACGTGCCGATGCTTGTCCTTCATGTCGTAGCGCATCAGGTTGATCGACGTGTCCTCGGTGAAGCCGTCCTCGTCGGGCCGCAGGGCCGGCCACACGTCGCGGTACGGGCCGACGATGCGTGGGTTCTCGACATCGCGCATATTGAAATCCCCAAGCACCACAGCGTCTTCCGCGGCCTTCAACGCGCGGAATATCCGGCGCAGCTGCCAGCCGCGCAGCCGGGACGACGACTTCCCGCTGTCGAGGTGTATGCAGCAGGCCACCGTGCGGGCGCCATTGACAACGAATTCGGCCTGCAGGAATCCGCGTGCTTGGCGCGAGGGCAGTCGTGTGTAGGTGATGCGAGAGAGCGGCAATCGCGACAGCATCAGCATTCCGTAGTTGCCCGCGTCGCCACCGACCACCGCCGCGCGCGAATACCCCTCGCGGATCCACCGCTGGGCCGCGAAGATCTCCAGCGCTTCCGGCGTGACTTCCTGAAACACCATGACGTCGGGGGCGCGGCGCGAAAGCAATTGCGCGATAACCAGATAACGCTGTTCGGCGTGCTTGCTGTCGTTCCAGATGTTGTACGTCGTCAGCGTCAACTCGGTGCGGTCGACGGCGCGTGCGATGTCACCCTCCGACCACCGACCCGTTGCCGCGTCGAACGATTCGACGGTGACGCTGCGGCGGCGCGGAAGCAGTCTCACCGGAGCGTGACGACGACCTTGCCCTTGGCGGTTCGGTTCTCCAGCGACGCGATCGCGTCGGCCGCGCGTTCCAGCGGATAGACATCCGGCTGCGGCGCCGACACGGCACCCGACGCGAGCAGCGGTTCCAGCTCGTCCCACTGCTCGCGCAGGTAGTTGGGATGGGTAAAGGTCCACGCGCCCCAGCCGACACCCACCGCGTCGACGTTGTTGAGCAGAAGCCGGTTGACCTTGACGGTGGGGATCTCGCCGCCGGTGAACCCGATCACCAGCAGCCGGCCGCCAGGTGCCAGGCACCGCAGTGAGTCGGTGAACCGGTCGCCGCCGACCGGGTCGACGACGATGTCGACGCCCTTGCCGTCCGTCAGCCCCATGACGGCGTCCTTGAAGCCATCGGCCAGCACCACGTCGGATGCGCCTGCGGCCTTGGCGATCTCGATCTTGTCCTCGGTGCCGACGACCGCGATGGTCCGCGCCGCACCCCATACCGGCGCGAGGCGCAGTGTCGACGTTCCGATGCCGCCCGCTGCGCCGTGCACCAGCACGGTCTCGCCGTCGGCCAGCCTGCCGCGGGTACGCAGCGCGTGATGCATGGTGAGGTCGTTGAACAGCAGGCCCGCGCCTGACTCGAACGACACGTTGTCGGGCAGCTTGAACACTCTCTCCGGTTGCAGCGCAACGACTTCGGCCATCCCCCCGTTCAGCATCGTCAGCCCGGCGACCCGGTCACCCTTGGTAAAGCCGCTGTCGGACGGCGCGCTGCGGACCACGCCCGCGATCTCGGCGCCCGGCACGAAAGGCAACTCCGACTTGTACTGATAGAGCCCGCGGGACTGCAGGGCGTCGGGAAACGCCACCCCGGCCGCGTGGACCTCGACGATGACCGCGTTCTCGTCGGTGGGCTCGTCCAGCTCGACGAGTTCCGCGGCATGGGGACCGTCGAGGCTGGGTATCTGAATTGCGCGCATCGCCCCATTTAACAACCTTGCTTTGGCGGGGTCCCTGGCGCCTGACGGTAGGATTTGCCAGCTATGCCCAGAGGTCAGCAGCTGAAGCGCAAGGCGCGGCGGTTCGCCCCCGCCGACGCACTGCCGCCGTCACGTTCTATTGCCGTCAGTGCCGGCGACGGCACCCGCCTGCACGCCGAGATCTTCGGACCCGAGGACGGCTATCCGATCGTGCTGGCCCACGGCATTACCTGCGCTATTCGGGTGTGGGCCTGCCAGATCCACGAGCTGGCCCGCGACTACCGGGTGATCGCCTATGACCACCGAGGTCACGGCCGCAGCGGCGTGCCGTCAAGGCGCTCGAACTACGGCCTCAATTTCCTGGCCGCCGACCTCGACGCCGTCCTCGAGGCGACGCTGAAGCCGGGGGAGAAGGCGGTCATCGCAGGCCATTCCATGGGCGGCATCGCGATCACGTCGTGGTCCGAGCGCTATCCCCGCCGGGTGGCCGAGCGCGCCGACGCCGTCGCCCTGATCAACACCACCACCGGGGATCTTTTGCGGCACGTCAAGCTGGTGCCCGTGCCGCCGACGCTCACCGATGTCAGGGTGCGCACCGCGGAGGTGCTGCTGAAGAACTTCGGCGCGACACCCCTGATGCGTGCGGCGGACCGGCCCAGCAAGCGCTTCGTGCAGATGATGGCCGTCGGCCGCGACGCCGACCCGGCGATCGCCGAGTTCATCTACGAGCTGTTCACCCAGACGCCGCCCGCGGGTCGCGGCGGCTGGGCCCGCAAGCTGGTCGACTCGCTGGGCACCAACCGGCACATCAAGCTGCACAACTTGACGGTGCCGACGCTGGTGATCGGCAGCGAGAAGGACCGGCTGTTGCCGATGGTCTCGTCGCGTCACATCGCGCGGATGGCGCCCAACCTCGCCGAGTTCGTCGAGTTGTCCGGCGGGCACTGCGCGATCCTCGAGCGCCCCGACGAGGTGAACGCGCAGCTGCGCAGGCTGGTCGAGTCGGTGGGCGAACCGCAGCGCGCGACGTCGTAGCCGCCGGGCCAGACAACCTAGCCCGACAGTTCGCGGTGCACTTCGGCCGCCGCTCGACGGCCGGACCGAACGGCGCCGTCCAGGAAACCGGTCCACTCGTCGGCCGTCTCGGTGCCTGCCCAGAAGATCCCCTCGACGGGCTTGCGTAGCCACGGCCCGTATGTGGTCCACGAACCCGGCGGTACCGCTGCCGTCGGTCCGCCTGGTGCGAAATCCTCAGTCCCCCAACAGTGGTCGATGTAGTCGATCGGCTGCAACGCCTCGTCTCCGAACAGGTCGGCGAACCCGGCCAGCGCGCGCTCGCGGCGCTCTTCTGGCGCCAGCGAATCAAACGTGCGCGGGTCGGTGAAGCCCAGCAGAATGCCGGGTCCGTCGTCGGTGGGGCTGACGTCGAACGTGATGAACACCGGTCCCTCGTCGGACAACGCCTCGCCGCTGCACCCGTTGCCGCGCCAGAACGGCGTCTCGTAGGCGGCGTAGGCCTTGCTCAGGTTCCCCTGCGGCCAGTGCTGCGCGAGTTTGTCGTATTCGGGGGGCAGGGCGGGGGAGAAGTCGATGGCGGTTCGGTGAGCGGGCGGGACGGCCACGATGACCGCCTTGGCGGTGACGTCGCCACCGTCGGCGCCGACGGTGATGGAGCCGTCGGCGTTGCGCTCGATGCGCCGAACGACCGCGCTGCGCCGGACGCGCTCACCCAGCTCGTCGGCAAGCCGCAGCGCGATCTGCTGGGTCCCGCCGGGGAAGCGGTCCTGCTGCGCGCCGCCCTCCACGTCGAGCATCCGCCCGATTCCGCCCGCGGCCTTGACGTAGCGCACGGCGTGCAGCATCGACACCTGGTCGGGTTCGCAACCCCAGGTGACCCTCGACATGATCGCCATCAGGTCCCGCGTGGACGCGCCCGCGTGCAGCGAGCGCAACCACCCGTCCAGGGTCTGGTCGTCGAGGTTCTCCGCATGCGCGGCGGTCCACGGCTCGGCGACCGACACCCGCCTGCTGATCCTCTCGAACCGCCATTGGATCCGGGAGACGTCGAACAGCTCGAGCATGGACAGCCGTGGGATGGTGCTCCGGTAGGCGCGCACCCTGCCGCGCCACTTGATCAGGTTCTTGCCGCGGCCGTGGGTGGGCACCGTCTCGCAACCCAGCTCGCGTGCCAGTTCCTTCACGGCATCCTGCGTCGGGCCGACGAAGGTGCCGCCGAGGTCGACGGGCGTACCGGCGATCGTTGTGGTCGACGACCGGCCGCCGACCCGGTCACGGCCCTCCAACACGACGACGTCGTATCCGAGCCGGACCAGGTCGCGCGCGGCGGTCAGGCCCGCGAACCCGGCCCCCACGACGACGACGTCGGCGGCCGTCGGCTCCTCGCGCGAGCGCTCGTCGGCGTTTTGTGTCACGCGACTAGGCTCTCACGCCGTGAGGGTGATGACTGCGCTGTTCGGACCCATCAATGCGATCGAGCAGGCGCGGGCCTTCCGCGACGCGGGCGCGAGCGGGGTGTTCACCTTCGAGGGCACCAACGACGTTTTCGCACCGCTAACCCTGGCGTCGACCGTCGGCGGCCTTGACCTGATGACCAACGTCGCAATTGCGTTTCCCCGCAACCCGATTCACCTCGCGCACCAGGCGATCGACCACCAGCTGCTCAGTCAGGGGCGATTTGCGCTGGGGCTCGGCACGCAGATCCGCACGCAGATCGAGAAGCGCTTCGGTGCGGACTTCGACAAGCCGGTGGCGAGGATGACCGAGCTGGTCGCGGCGCTGCGCGCCATCTTCCATGCCTGGGAGACCGGCGAACGGCTCGACTTCCGCGGCGAGTACTACCGACACACGCTGATGACGCCCACGTTCAGCCCGGGTGAGAATCCGTACGGCCCGCCGCCGATCTATGTCGGAGCGTTGGGCCCGAGGCTCACGCGCGCGACCGCCGAGCACGCCGACGGCCTGTTGGTGATGCCCTTCGGCAACAAGCGGTTCCTGCACGAGGTGACGATGCCCGCGGTGCGGGAGGGCCTCGCGGCGGCAGGCAAGTCGGTAGAGGAGTTCGCCGTCATCCCGGAGATCATCGTGTCGGTGGGCGACGACCACACCGCCACCCGCCGCCTGCTCGGTTTCTACGGCTCGACGCCGGCCTACCGCCCCGTGCTCGAGATCCACGGCTGGGGCGATCTGCAGCCCGAGCTCAATGCGCTGTCCAAGCAGGGCCGGTGGGAGGAGATGGGCAAGCTCATCGACGACGACGTCCTGCACACCATCGCCGCCTGCGGCACGGCCGCCGAGGTCGCTGCGCATATTCGGGACAGGGTGACCGGCATATCCGATCGGATCTGCCTGTACCAGCCCGGTCCCATCGCGCCGGAGACGTTGGCCGAGGTCGTTGACGCCCTGTGAGGGCGACCACATATCGTGGTACCCAGGGGAACCAGAAGGAGAGTCGGATGGGCGACGAGCGCTTGCGCGAAGTGCAGACTGACGCTGAACCCGAATACTCCGACGTCCTGATCATCGGTGCGGGCATCTCCGGGATCGGTGCGGCATACCGCATCCACGAGAAGAACCCGAAGCTGTCGTACACGGTGCTGGAGCGGCGGGCGCAGATCGGCGGCACCTGGGACCTGTTCCGCTACCCGGGCATCCGGTCGGACAGCGACATCTTCACGTTGAGTTTCCCGTGGGAGCCGTGGACCGGCGAGGAGAACGTCGTCGACGGACCCGACATTCGCGACTACCTCACCGAGACCGCGCGCAAGCACGGCATCGACGAGCACATCCGCTTCAACACCCGCGTGCTGTCGGCCGACTGGGATTCGACGACCGACACCTGGACGGTGCAGACCGAGGTCGACGGTGTGCCGAAGACCTTCTGCGGCCGGTTCCTGTTCTTCGGCACCGGCTACTACGACTACGACGAGCCCTACACGCCGGACTTTCCCGGCATCGAGAACTTCACCGGCGAGGTGGTGCACCCCCAGCATTGGCCGGAGTCGTTGGACTATGCGGGTAAGCGTCTGGTCGTCATCGGCAGCGGCGCGACCGCGGTCAGCCTGATTCCTGCGCTGGCCAAGACGGCAGGCCACGTGACGATGCTGCAGCGCTCGCCGACGTACATGCTGTCGTCGCCACGGATCAACCCGGTGGTGCAGACGATCCGCAAGGTGTTGCCGTCCCGCGCCGCGTACTGGGGCGTGCGGTGGTACAACTCCGCCTTCATCGTGCTGACCTATGCGCTGTCCCGCACGGCGCCGCGGCTGGTCCGGAGGTTCATCCGCGCCGCGGCGAAACGCAATCTGCCCGAGGGCTATCCGGTCGACGTCCACTTCAAGCCCAAGTACAACCCGTGGGATCAGCGGATGTGCCTGATCCTCGACAACGACCTCTACGAGGCCGTCGGCGAGGGTCGCGCCGAGGTGGTGACCGACCACGTCGACCACGTCGACAAGACGGGCATCGTGCTGCGCTCCGGAGAGCGGATCGACGCCGACGTGATCGTCACGGCCACCGGGCTGCAGCTGCAGGCCCTCGGTGGTGTCGCGTTGAACATCGACGGCGCGGAGGTCAAGCCGCAGGACCGGTTCGTCTACAAGGAGCACATGCTCGAGGACATCCCGAACGCGGCGTGGTGCGTCGGCTACATCAACGCGTCATGGACGCTGCGGGCCGACCTGACCGCGCGCTCGGTGGCGAAACTGTTGGCGTACATGGATTCCCACCGCTATACGCATGCCTACCCGCATCTCGGCGACGTGCCCATGCAGGAGAAGCCTGCATGGAACATCAACGCCGGATACGTGCAACGGGCGCTGCACGCACTCCCGAAGTCCGGAACCCACCGGCCGTGGAACGTGCGGCACAACTACGTGCTGGACACGATCGACCACCGCTTCGACCGCATCGAGGAGTCGATGGTGTTCGGCCGCGCCAACGCCAAGTCGGCGCAATCGGCCTAGGGGGACGCCGTGAGCGTTGCGGTCATCCTCGTGATCGCGGTGTTCTTCCTCGGCATGGGCGCCTATGCGCTGGCCGCACCCTCGGCGTTGATCCGGCCGTTCGGCGTCGCGCTGGAGTCCCCGGTGTCCCGATCGGAGGTGCGGGCGGTCTACGGCGGGTTCGGGCTGGCGATCGCGGCGGTGCTGGCATATGCCGCCTTCCGCCATGGCGACGTGCAGAAGGGGATCCTGATCACCGTCGGCGCCGCGCTGGTCGGAATGGCGTTGGGCCGCATCGTGTCCGCGATAGTCGATGCGCGCACGCCGTTCTACCCCAACTGGTTCTACTGCATCGTCGAGGCAGTGGCCGGGGCCGCGCTGTTCGCGGTCGCCTAGCTGCCGACCGCTCAGCCTTGTACGGAAAACGCCGCCGAAACCGTACAAGGGTGAGCGCTCGCGGCTGGCTAGTCCGCGACGGTGAGCCAGTCCGCCGTAGCCGCCGGCCTCTACCTCAGTTAATTGACTTATCCGTCAGTATTGACCCGCGCTGGTGAACGCTGAAGCTATTGTGCATCGTCATACGACCACCTGAAGGGCGGCAACGCATGACCACGAGGGACAAGTACACGGACGTGCCCGAGCCGTACTCATGGGAGGTCCCCAGCGCTGGCGACGCACGCTTCACGTGGGAGTACGACGAGGGACGCGCCCGGCTCCTTTCGCTGTATCAAAAGGGAAAGGACAAGCAGTGGGACGCCCAGTCGCGCATCGACTGGACCCAAGACGTCGACCCGATGAACCCGGTCGGGCTGCCCGACGAGTTCCATCCGTTGTTCGGCAGCCCGATGTGGGAGGCCGCAGACGAATCACGTCGCGCCGAGATGCGCCAGCACTTCCAGGCCTGGCAGTTCTCGCAGTTCCTGCATGGCGAGCAGGGGGCGATGGTGTGCGCGGCCAAGATCGTCGAGGTCGTCCCGGACATGGACGCGAAGTTCTACGCCGCCACCCAGACCATGGACGAGGCCCGGCACGTCGAGGCGTTCTCGCGGTTCCTGCAGGAGAAGGTCGACCTGGTCTACCCGATCAACAAGCACCTCACCGCCCTGCTGGAAGACACCCTGCGCGACTCGCGCTGGGACATGCCCTACCTCGGCATGCAGGTGCTCATCGAAGGGCTCGCGCTCGCCGCCTTCGGAGTGCTGCGTGACATGGCGCCGCAGGACTCCCTGGCCAAGCAGTTGCTCGCCTACGTCATGCAGGACGAGGCCCGGCACGTCGCCTTCGGCCGAATCTCGTTGAAGGACTACTACTCCGCGCTGACCAAGGTCGAGCGCGACGAGCGCGAAGAGTTCGTCGTGGACGCCTGCTACCTGATGCGCGACCGCTTCCGCGGCGAGGAGGTTTTCGAGACCCTCGGCCTCGACGTCCAAGCGTGTGCCGAGTGGGTCGACACGTCGCCGCTGATGATCCAGTTCCGCTCGCACCTGTTCAGCCGAATCGTGCCGATCGTCAAGGACATCGGGTTGTGGGGCGACAAGGTACAGAGGGCCTTCACGGACATGGGTGTCCACGACATGGCCGGGTTCGACATCGAGGCGCTGATGAAGGCCGACGAAGATCAGGCCGAGGCCCTGGATAAGGCACACGCCGAGATGGCCAGCCGGGCTCTCGAGGTGGACGAGGTGATCGCGGCGGGCGCGAGCTAACCCGCGTCTAGGGCGCGACGGTCAGCCAGTCGGCGAACCCCGACGGGTCGTGGCGGCCCAGCGCGCCGTGCTCGAACAGGCCCCAACCCTCGGCGGAGGGCCTGTTGCCTTCGGTGCACACCGCTCGCCCGACGTGGTCGATGACGCCGAAGCCGGCCCGCCCGATGATCGCGGGGTCGGTCATGTTGTACGTCAGCCGCTCGGTGAACTTGTCGCCCTTCCACACGCCGTGGATCCAGTCCGAGTCGCCACCGTAGCCACCACCGACGTGAATCGGTACGGGCAGTTTGGATTCCACATCGAAGCGCACCGGGGTGCCGTCGGCCGCGGTGGCCTCGATCGTCGCGCCCGTCGGGATGCGGGTGCCCGATGTGTAGTGGATCTTCACCCGCGGCCAGCCCAGCTGCTCGACGCGGCCGTCCTTCCAGACCCGGGTGCAGTCGTTCAGTGACCGGAACCCGCTCGGCTCCTCCTGAATGATGAGCACGATCGAGAAGTCGTCGAACGCCATCGGCACATACAGCCACCACATGCCCTCGAACGGCGGATCCGCAGGCCGCCCTGCCGGTTCCGCCTCGCCGATGGGTCGGATGCCCCATGACCGGTCCCGCGTGCCGATCCACACCGACGGGTCGACGGTGATCTCCTCACCGTCGATGACGAGCTGCCCGCTCCACGAGCCCACCTGGGCGAACCGCTGCGCGTCCAACGTGATTCGGGTGCCGGCTCGCAGAATGTGCCGCTGCTCCTGCACGACGTCGAACAACCCGTTCCACGTCAGATCGGCCGCGATGCCCTCGGTCTCGTCCAAGACGATGCGCAGCCGGTGCAGTGGCTCGGTGACCTCGACGCGATAGCCCAAGCACGTTCTGGTTGAGCCGGTCTTGGTCGATGGCATCCGAAAGATGCACCGCCGTCTGCGTCATTCCCGCGCCGGACGAGCACGAACGCATCCTTGACTCCGAGGTTGGGGTAGTACCCGATGCCGGTGATCAGGAAGATGTCGCCGGTGCGGTCGTGCGCGTTGTAGTAGGACCGGTCGTAGAAGTTGCGGTCCGAGCTGCCCGGCCATGCGATCGGCTGCGGGAGCTGGTGGATCGGGAATTCATCCATGGGGCCGAGCATCAGGCTTCACCTCCGATGAGGCGCCGCAGCACGGCGCCGTGATAGAACAGCGTCTCGATATCGTCGGGTTTCTCGATCTCGCCGAACCGGACACGACGGGCGCTGGTCCGCATGAACACGCAACACCAGATGACCCCGGAGTAGATGTAGAACCAGTTCAGGTCGCCCAGCTCGACACCGGTCTTGTCGGCATAGGTGGCCTTGACGTCGTCCTCGCGCATGAAGTCGGGGAGGCCAGGCATGCCCGCCAGCCCGGCGAGCTCCTGGAAGACCATGTGCGCGAAGACCATCCATGCGGCATCCATCTCGCGAGGCCCCAGCGTCGCCATCTCCCAGTCGAGCACGGCGACTGGTTTGAAATCCTCGTAGAGCACGTTGCCCACCCGGGAGTCCCCCCAGACGAGCACCGGCTGGTTCGCCGCGACGTCCTCGGGCCAGTTCGCCTCGAGCCAGTCGAGCGCCTGCTCGACAAGCGAGGACCGGCCGATATCGGGGACCGCGAACTGGTACCACGCCTTCAGCCAGTTCAGGTTGCGCCGCAACGCGTTTGGCTCGTCGCCGTCGGCCAGAAACCCAAAAGTGTTCTCGGCCTGGGGGATCGCGTGCAGCTTCGCCAGCACGTCGACGGTGTTGTCCTGCAGTTCGCGCCGCGACTCGGCAGGCGAGTCGGCGAACCAGTTGCCGCCGAACGTGTAGGGCATCACGTCGGGCGGCACCACACCGGACACGTAGTCCATCAGGAAGAACTGCGTGCCCAGCACCGCGCCCGTCGGCTCCAGCCACCGCACCCGCGGCACCGGGACGTCGGTCTTTTCCCCCACCAGCCGGATCACGTCGAACTGGTGGTCCATTCGGTACGACGAGAACACCGGCACGTCCTCGTCGGCGGGCGCGACGCGCGCCACCCACTTCTCCTCGTGCTGTTGACCATCGGCTTCCCACCGTCCGGTCAGGATGATGGTCTCCGAGGACATCCCGTTGGAGTCGACGCCGCTCTCCACGGTGACCTGCGGCTTGGTGCCGCCGGGCATCACCGTGGAGAGCCACTGTGACATCACATCGGGCAGAGTGCTGATGTCACGAGCGGAGCGCTGGAGTCGGCCGACGTCTTCGACAGCCGGTTCTGTAGCCAAGGTTCTTCCTCCGGCCTAATTACGATACGGTGGGTAGCGTTATGAAAGCAGACCCGACTTCGATTGACAAGGCCGCCCCGGCGGCCGGGCGGCCCCGGGACCCGCGTATCGACGCTGCCATATTGCGCGCGACAACGGATCTGCTTGTGGAAATCGGCTATTCGAACCTGACCATGGCAGCCGTCGCCGAGCGGGCGGGCACCACCAAGACCGCGCTGTACCGGCGGTGGTCCAGCAAGGCCGAGCTCGTCCACGAGGCCGCGTTCCCCGCCGCGCCGACGGCGATCGAGACGCCACCGGGGGATTTCGGTGCCGATGTCCGCGCGATGATCGCCGCGGCAAGGAACGTGTTCACCAGCCCGGTCGTGCGCGCAGCGCTGCCCGGTCTGATCGCCGACATGACCGCTGACGCCGAGCTGAACACCCGGGTGATGGAGCGCTTCTCCGACGTCTTCGCCGCCGTACGGGCCCGCTTGACCGACGCACTGCGCCGCGGCGACGTGCATCCCGACATCGACCCGCAGCGGCTGATCGAGGTGATCGGCGGTGCGACCATGCTGCGGCTGCTTCTGTGGCCCGACAAGGAACTCGACGACGACTGGGTCGACCAGACGACTGCCATCGTCGCTCACGGTGTGATTGCCTGACACCGTGGTACATCAGCCTTTCCCCACCGACTGGCGCAGGGCGCTGGTCCTGGTTCCCCATCCCGACGACACCGAGTACGGCTGTGCGGCCGCGGTTGCCAAGTGGACGTCGCAAGGCAGACACGTGCACTACGCGCTGGCGTGCCGCGGTGAGGTCGGAATTCCCGGCATTCCGCCGGAGGAGTGCGGGCCACTGCGGGAACGGGAACAGCGCACGTCGTCGACGATCGTCGGTGTGGACGATGTGGAGTTCTGGGACTTTCCGGACAGCCAGATCTTCAACACACCCGAGCTGCAGGCCAAGATCGCCGAGACCATCACCGAACTGGCCCCCGACGTCGTCATCACCCTCTACAGCGGGCCCGAGTGGGCGCCGGGTGCGCCGAACCAGCGCGACCACATCGAGTTCTCGTTAGCCGTTGCGGCGGCCTATGATTCGCTGCCGAACAAGCCGCGGTGGTTCTTCGAACACGGTCCGCACGGCACGCACGGCGAAACCGTAGACGACTTCATCGACGCCGCGGTGGCGTCTCTTGCGGCCCACGACGTGTACCTGTCGGTGTACAACCCCGACGTGCCCGTTCTCGAGCAGGCACGCAAGCAAGTCGACATGACCACGCTGCCGCCGCTGCCGGGGTTCGAGGGTCACCGCTCGGTCGAGTTCATCCTCAAGAGGGAGAGCTGAGCCTCACGGCACCACCGGACGGCCCAGCCAGAGGCCGCCGTTGACGTCGAGTGTCTGTCCGGTCACCCATCGGCTGTCGTCGCCTGCGAAAAATGCGACGGCGTCGGCGATCTCGGCCGCCTCGCCGATGCGCTTCAGCGCGACGACCTGCTTGACCTCCTCCGATGCCCCCTCGCTGGCATGCAGCCACGAGTTCATGTCGGTGTCGGTGACGCCGGGGGATACGTTGTTGACGGTGATTCCCCGTTCGCCGACGGCGAGCGCCAGCGCGCGGCCCATCACGTTGAGGGCCCCCTTGGTCATCGAGTAGACGATCTGCGGCGTGGCGAACCATGTGACACCGGAAGAGATGTTGATGATGTGCCCGCCGTCGCGGATCAGCGGCAGCGCGCGTTGAGTGATGAAGAACGGCGCCCGGACGTTGATCGCGAACTCTCGGTCGAACTGTTCGCGCGTCGCCGCCTCGATGGTGGCCTCGGAGGTAGAGATGGCCGCGTTGTTGACCAGAATGTCCAGCGGCCGGCCCGCGAGGCCCTTTTCCAGCCCGTCGAACAGCTCGTCGACGTCACCGTCGACGCCGAGCTGGGCGCGAACGGGAAATGCCTCCCCGCCCGCGGCTTCGATGTCGGCGACGGTGGCTGCCGCGGCCGACTCGTTGCTTCCGTAGTGAACGCCGACGACCGCGCCGTCGCCGGCCAATCGCAGTGCGATCGCCCGCCCGATTCCCCGTGAAGCGCCGGTTACCAGCGCCGTCTTACCCGTCAAGGATGTCATGGGTGCAACAACTGCGACCGGTGGCGGGCTATTCCGTCGACTCGATCTGTCGCTTGTTTCGTTCGGACACGGCACGGAACTGGTCGCCGAGCCCGTCGAAATCCCGGTGTTGCGCGAACGCGATCTTCTCCTCGGCGGCCAGCGCCGGATCGATCACCGGAGCGGCGCCGGTGGTGTAGATCTCCTTGAGCCCCAACATGGTTGGGCCGGGCACCTCGGCGATCTGCCCGGCCAATTCCAGCGCGCGGTCGAGCAGCTTGTCGTGCGCAACGACCTCGGTCACCAGCCCGATCTTCTCGGCGCGGGCGGCGTCGACGACCTCGCCGGTCATCGACAGCCGCCGGGCCATGCCGAGGCCGACGAGCTGGGGCAGCCGCGCGGTCATCCCCCCGCCGGGCAGGATCCCGACGCGGGCGTGGGTGTCGGCGAAGACCGCCCGCTCCGAGGCGATGAGAAAGTCGCAGCCGAGCGCCATCTCAAGGCCGCCGGTGAACACCGCGCCGTTGATCGCCCCGATGATCGGGGTACCCATCTTGGCGACCGCGGCGATGCAGCTCTGCGATCGGAACTCCTGGAAGTAGCCGAGCCCGTCGCGCTGCGCCTCCTTGAGATCCACACCCGCGCAGAACGCCGGATCCGTACCGGTGAGCACGACGGCCCGTACGGATTCGTCGGCGTCGGCCTCGGTCAGCGCCGTGTACGCGGCCCTGATGAGGTCGCGGCTCAACGCGTTCCTGGCGGCAGGCCGGTTCAGTGTCAGCACGCGGACCGCGTCGTGGTCGGCGATCAGGACGAGCGGCTCGGTGATCATGGGCACGCTAGCGCAGGAATTGATTCGAGATGTTCGTCAGGTCAAGCACGGGTTGCGGCAGCGCGCCGAGCGCGAAGGTGATGGCTGCGGTGATCGTGATGACGGCTGTGGTGAAGACACTGGGCACCACCACGGTTGGCGCATCGTCGGGCGGGTCGGTGAAGAACATCAGCACGATGACCCGCACGTAGAAGTACGCGGCGACGCCGCTGGCGATCACACCGACGATCACCAGCGGAATTGCGCCGCCCTCACCGGCGGCCTTGAACACCGCGAACTTGCTGACGAATCCGCTCGTCAGCGGAATGCCCGCGAAGGCGAGCAGGAACAGTGAAAACACAATGCCGACAATGGGATAACGGCGGCCAAGGCCGGCCCAGCGCACCAGGGCGGTCTCTTCCTCGCCCGCCTTGTCGCGGATCAGGCCGACGACGGCGAAAGCGCCGAGCGTGCTGAACCCGTAGGCGAACAGGTAGAACAGCGTCGCCGAAAGGCCGGACTCGTTCAGCGCGATCACGCCGGTCAGGATGAAGCCGGTGTGGGCAATCGCAGAGTAGGCGAGCATCCGCTTGACGTCGGACTGGGAGATCGCGGTGACGGTGCCGACCACCATCGTCAGAATCGCGATCGCCCACAACACCGGCCGCCAGTCTGCGCGGATCTCGGGCACCGCGACGTAGAATATGCGCAGCAGGGCGCCGAAGGCGGCGATCTTGGTGGCGGCGGCCATGAACGCGGTGATCGGAGTCGGCGCGCCCTGGTAGACGTCTGGGATCCAGGAGTGGAACGGCGCCGCACCGACCTTGAAGAGCAAGCCGACAAGCACCAGACCGACACCGATCAGCGCCAGCGACGCCTTGCCTGAGTTGGCGTGGATCGCGTCGGCGATCCCGACCAGGCTCAGCGTGCCCGAATAGCCGTACAGCATCGCGGCCCCGTAGAGGAAGAAGGCCGACGAAAACGCGCCGAGCAGAAAGTATTTCAACGCCGCTTCCTGCGACATCAGCCTGCGCCTGCGGGCCAGCCCGCACATCAGGTACAGCGGGAGGGAGAGCACCTCGAGCGCGACGAACATGGCCAGCAGGTCGTCGGCCGCGGGGAACAGCAGCATCCCACTGATCGCGAACAGCGTCAGCGGGAACACCTCGGTCTGCATCACACCGGCCTTGGTGGCCACCTTCTCCGCGACACTGCCGACGACCGCGGATGCCTGCGGGGTGAACGAATCCAGCCCGCCCACAGCGCCTTCGGAGTCGGACTCGTCTTCGGCCGGGATGCGCCGCTCGGCGATCAGCAGAATTCCGAGAATTCCGACAATCAGGATCGTGCCCTGCAGGAACAGCGTAGGCGCGTCGACGGCGACCGCGCCGATGACTGCGGTGCGGCCGACGGTGCCGTGCATCTCACGGGCCAACTGCACCACCGCAACGAGCGCGCCAACCAGGCCCACCAGGCTGAGCAGGACCTGAACGATGTAGCGGCGCGCGCGCGGCACGAACGCCTCCACGAGCACACCGGCGACGGCGGCTCCGATCACGATCAGCATTGGTGACAGCAGGCCGTACTCGACGCTGGGCGTTGGCAGGTTCATCGCGCTGGGCCTTCCGCCAGTTTGGGTGCGGGATCGGGTTGGTCGATCGTGGTCAGCGTGTGGTCGACGGCCGGATTGATCACGTCCAGAGCCACTTTCGGATACACGCCGAGCACCAGCAGGAGCGCGATCAGCGGCGTCACCACCGCCAGTTCGCGGGGGACCAGGTCCCGTAGTCGGTCGTTGCCTTCGGCGACAGGGCCACCCATCATCCGCTGATACATCCACAGGATGTAGATCGCCGACAGCACAAGAGCGCCCGACGCCACCACCGCGAAGATCGGGTAGCGCGTGAATGTGCCGATCAGAACCAGGAATTCGCTGATGAACGGCGCAAGGCCAGGCAGCGACAGCGTGGCCAGCCCGGCGACAAGGAACGTGCCCGCCAACACCGGAGCCACCTTCTGCACGCCGCCGTAGGCGCTGATCAGGCGAGTTCCCCTGCGCGACACCAAGAACCCGGCGATCAGGAACAGTGCGGCGGTGGAGATGCCGTGGTTGACCATGTACAGCGTCGAACCTGATTGGCCCTGCGATGTCATCACGAAGATACCGAGAATGATGAAGCCGAAGTGCGAGATGGACGTGTAGGCGATCAGCCGCATGACGTCGGTCTGGCCGATAGCAAGGATCGCGCCGTAGATGATGCCGATGACGGCCAGGGTGATGATCAGCGGTCGGAAATACGCTGAGGCGTCGGGGAACAACTGCAGGCAGTACCGCAGCATGCCGAAGGTGCCGACCTTGTCCATGACCGCCATCATCAACACCGCGCTGGCCGGTGTGGCCTCCACGGCGGCGCCGGGCAGCCAGCGGTGGAAGGGCCACAGCGGTGCCTTGACGGCGAACGCGAACATGAAGCCGAGGAACAGGGCGTTGAGGATGGCCGGGTTGACGGCCAGTTCACCGCTGGACACGGCGGCGACGATCGCGCGGAAATCGAAGGTGCCTGCCTCGAAGGCATCGCTCTGGGCGGTCACCACATACAGGCCGACGACCGCGGCCAGCATGATCAACCCTCCGAACAGGTTGTAGAGCAGGAACTTCACCGCCGCCTTGGACCGATGCTCGCCGCCGAATCCGCCGATCAGGAAGTACATCGGGATGAGCATGGCCTCGAAGAAGACGTAGAACAGCAGGACGTCCAGCGAGACGAGCGAGATCACGACCATGCCCTCGACGGCAAGGGTCAGCGCCAGGTAGGTGTGCGTGGAGCGGCCGCGCAAGCCCTCCTGGTCATCGGCGTCGTTCCAGCCCGCGACGATCAGCAGCGGCACCAACACCGCGGTCAGCACGATGAGCGCCAGCGCGATGCCGTCGATCCCGAGGATGTAGCCGGTGCCGAAAGACGGTATCCAGGGCATGTTTTCGACGAACTGGTACTGCGGGCCCGACGGGTCGAACCCGACAGCGACGATGACGGTGAGCACCAGCACGACCACCGAGACCGCTAGCGCGATCCACTTGGCCAGCGCACGGCTCGACGCGGGAATCAGCATCACGATCACGGCGCCCAGCATCGGCACCGCCCACATGATCGTCAGCCAGGGCATCGAGGTCACCACAGTTGCACCGCCAGGATCAAGGCGATGACGAGGGCCGCGCCCGCGAGCATCGAAAGGGCGTATGAGCGGGCGAAACCGGTCTGCACCAGTCGCAGGCCGTCCGATGTGCGCCCGACCAGCGCGGCCAGTCCGTTTGTGGCGCCGTCCACCCCCTTGTTGTCGACCCAGACCAGATCCTTGGTCAGGACCTGGCCCGACTTCATCAACAGAGCCTCGTTGATCGCATCCCCGTAAAGGTCTCTGCGGGCGGCCACGGTCAGCGCGGACACCTCCTCGGGTGCCGTGTCGGGCACCGTCTTCTGGGCGTACATCCGGTAGGCGATGAGGATTCCGATCGCGACGACCGACAGCACGACGACGGTGACGACCCAGGCGGGCACGACGTGGTGTGCCTCATGGGCGCCGACGACGGGTTCCAGCCAGTGCTCCAGCGTGCCGCCGATCGCCAGCGCGGCACCGGAAACCACCGACCCGACCGCGAGCACGATCATCGGCCACGTCATCACCTTCGGCGACTCGTGCGGATGCGTGTCGGCTTTCCACCGCGCCTCGCCGAAGAACGTCATCAGCATGACGCGGGTCATGTAGAACGCGGTGATGCCTGCACCGAGGATGGTCGCCCCGCCGAGGACGATCCCCTTGGCTCCGCCCGCGCCGAGCGCCGCCTCGATGATCCCGTCCTTGGAGAAGAAGCCCGCCAGCGGCGGCACACCGATGATCGCGAGGTAGCCGAGCCCGAAGGTGGCGAAGGTGATCGGCAGCAGCTTGCGCAGGCCGCCGTAGTGCCGCATGTTCACTTCGTCGTCCATCGCGTGCATGACCGAGCCTGCGCCGAGGAACAGGCCTGCCTTGAAGAAGCCGTGGGTGAGCAGGTGCATGATCGCTACCGCGTAGCCGGCGGGGCCGAGCCCCGCGGCGAGCACCATGTAGCCGATCTGGCTCATCGTGGACGCGGCGAGCGCCTTCTTGATGTCGTCCTTGGCGCAACCGATGATGGCGCCGAACAGCAGTGTGACCGCGCCGACGATGACGACGCCCAGCTGCGCGCCCGGCGCGAGGTCGAACACCGGTCCCGACCGCACGATGAGGTAGACACCCGCGGTGACCATCGTCGCGGCGTGGATGAGCGCGGAGACCGGCGTCGGGCCCTCCATGGCGTCACCGAGCCAGGACTGCAGCGGCACCTGTGCCGACTTGCCGCATGCGGCGAGCAGCAGCAGCAGGCCGATGGCGTTCAGCGTGCCTTCGCCCAGTTCCGGCGCGGCGGCGAAGACACCTTCGAACGAGATCGAACCGATGTAGGCGAACATCACCATCAGCGCGACGGCAAGTCCGATGTCGCCGACCCGGTTGACGACGAACGCCTTCTTGGCGGCGGTGGCTGCCGACGGCTTGTGCTGCCAGAAGCCGATCAGCAGGTACGACGCCAGGCCGACGCCTTCCCACCCGACGTAGAGGCCCAGGTAGTTGTCGGCGAGCACCAGAAGAAGCATCGCCGAGAGGAAGAGGTTCAGATACGCGAAAAACCTTCGGCGGCCGGGGTCCTCGGCCATGTAGCCGACCGAGTAGATGTGGATCAGCGACCCGACGCCGGTGATCAGCAGCACGAAGCACATCGAGAGCTGGTCCAGCTGAAGGCCGAAGTCCACGTGCAGCTCGCCGACCGGCACCCAGGAGAACAGCTTTTCATGCACGAGCCGGTCTTCACCTGACCGGCCGAGCATGTCGGCGAACATCACCGCGCCGACGGCGAACGACCCGAGGGAAGCCGCGCAGCCCAGCAGGTGTCCCCACGGGTCGGACCGCTTCCCTGACAGCAGCAGGATTGCCGCTCCTGCCAGGGGCAGGGCGATCAGAAGCCAAACCGGAATCGTCATCGCGGCCTTAGTTTTTCAGCAGGCTGGCGTCGTCGACCGAGGCCGAGCGGCGGGTACGGAAGATGGTCATGATGATGGCGAGGCCGACCACGACCTCGCAGGCCGCGACCACCATCGTGAAGAACGCCACCACCTGACCGTCGAGGTGGCCGTGCATCCGGGAGAACGTCACGAACGCGAGATTGGCCGCGTTCAGCATCAGCTCGACGCACATGAACATCACGATGGCGTTGCGGCGCAGCAGAACTCCCGCCGCGCCGATCGTGAAGAGCAGCGCGGAGAGATACAGATAGTTACCGGGGTTCATCAACGCTCCGTTGTTGCAGGATCGCGGCGACCGAAAGCTCGGAACCCGAGCCGTCGGGTAGCCGCGCCTGAATGTCCACGGCGTTGTGTCGTGCGAATACGCCTGGGCCTGGCATCGGCGTGGGATGCCCGCCGGGCCGGAACCGCTCCTCGGCCATCTCGCGTTGGGTCTTGGCGCGCTCGAACCGTTCCCTGTGCGCCAGCACCATCGCGCCGAGCGCCGCGGTGATGAGCAATGCGCTTGTCAGCTCGAACGCCCACAGGTAGCGGGTGAAGATCAGCGCTGCCAATCCCTCCACGTTCCCGCCGGTGTTGGCCTCCGCCAGCCCGGTGAAGCCCGCCACCGACACGTTGCCGATTCCGGCGATCAGCAGAATGCCGAAGCCGACACCGATGATGATCGCCGAAACACGTTGCCCGCGAATGGTCTCCACCAGCGACTCGGATGAGTCGACGCCGATGAGCATGAGCACGAAGAGGAATAGCATCATCACCGCTCCGGTGTAGACGACCACCTGCACGATGCCGAGGAACAGGGCGTCCTGCGCGATGTAGAGCACCGCGAGCGAAATCATCACCGTCGCCAGGTTTATCGCCGAGTAGACCGCCTTCGGCGCGGCCACCATCGCGAGCGCGCTCAGCACTGCGACGGCGCCGAGCACCCAGAACACCACGGCTTCCGCCGTAGAGGTGTGACCCGTGGAATCGGTGGCCAGCGCCAGGAATTCGACGTTCACCGTGCTTCCTCGGTGAGGGGCTTGATGTTGCCCAGGTAGTAGTCCTCGTCCGTGCTGCCCGGCTGCATCGGGTGCGGCGGCTGCTCCATTCCCGGTTGCATCGGTGCGAGCAGCTTGTCCTTGCCCCAGATCAGGTCGGCGCGGTTGTCGTCGGCCATCTCGTATTCGTTGGTCATGGTCAGCGCACGGGTGGGGCAGGCCTCGATGCACAGCCCGCAGCCGATGCAGCGCAGGTAGTTGATCTGGTAGACGCGGCCGTAGCGCTCACCGGGCGAGAAGCGTTCTTCCGATGTGTTGTTGTCACCTTCGACGTAGATCGCGTCGGCCGGGCACGCCCACGCGCACAGCTCGCACCCGATGCACTTCTCCAGCCCGTCGGGGTACCGGTTCAGTTGATGGCGGCCGTGATAGCGCTTGGCGACCGGCCCAGGCTTCTCCGGATACTCCTCGGTGATCGGCTTCTTGAACATCGTGCCGAACGTGACCGCGAAGCCCGCAATGGCGTCGAGGAACTTAGGCATCGGCTTTCTCCTTGGCTGGGGGCAGCGGCGGTGCGGGGAAGACACCCGTGTCGACCGCCTGCACCGGAATTCTGCGAACATTTCTGGCCCGCACTGTTTTCCACAGCAGCACGACGACGACGAGCACGGTCACGGTGCCCGCGACGATGAGGCCGGTGGCCAACGCGGCGTGGCCGTCGTTCCGCAGGCTGCGGGTTGTCGCCACGATCGCGATCCACACCAGCGAGATGGGGATGAGAATCTTCCAGCCGAGCGCCATGAACTGGTCGTACCGCAGCCGCGGCAGCGTGGCGCGGAGCCAGAAGTAGCCGAACAGGAACGCCCACACCTTGGCGGTGAACCACAGCAGCGGCCACCAGCCCGTGTTGGCGCCGTCCCACAGGCTGATCGGCCACGGGGCGTGCCAGCCGCCGAGGAACATCGTGGTGGCCAGCGCCGAGACGGTGGTCATGTTGACGTACTCCGCGAGCATGAACATCGCGAACTTCAGCGACGAGTACTCGGTGTGGAAGCCGCCGACCAGTTCACCCTCGGCCTCCGGCAGATCGAAAGGCGCGCGGTTGGTTTCGCCGACCATCGACGTCACGTACACCAGGAACGACGGCAGCAGCAGGAACACGAACCAGGTGCCGCTCTGGGCGGCCACGATGCCCGATGTGGACATGGTGCCCGCGTACAGGAACACCGCGGCGAATGACAGTGCCATGGCGATCTCGTAGGAGATCACCTGCGCGGACGACCGCAGGCCACCAAGTAGCGGATAAGTGGAGCCCGACGCCCAGCCGGCCAGCACGATGCCGTACACCCCGATCGAGGTGACGGCGAGGATGTAGAGCACCGCGACGGCGAGGTCGGTCAGCTGCAGCGGGGTGCGGTGGCCGAACACCGAAACCACTGGGCCCATCGGAATGACGGCGAAGGCCATGAACGCCGGCACCGCCGAGATGATCGGCGCCAACAGGTAGATGGGCTTGTCGACGCCCGTCGGAATCAGGCCTTCCTTCAGCCCGAGCTTCAGGCCGTCGACGAGCGATTGGAGTAACCCCTTTGGGCCGACCCGGTTCGGGCCGAAGCGCATCTGCATGCGGCCGAGCAGCTTGCGTTCGATCAGGATGGCGGCCAGCACTGTCAGCAGCAGGAACACGAAGACGCCGAGCGCCTTGACCGCGATCAGCCAGATCGGGTCATGGCCGAAGGCCGATAGATCCGTCATCGTTCACACCCGCCCAATCGAGACCACGGCGCCCGTGGTGACTCCGAGTTGTTGATACACCGTCGATCCCGGCGAGTTCAGTGGCAGCCACACCACTCGGTCATGCATGTCGGCGATCTCGAGCGGCAACGCCACCTCGCCCCGCTTGGTGGCGACGGCGATCGAATCTCCCTCGGCTGCACCGATTTCGGCGGCCGTAGCGGCCGAAAGCCGGACAACCGGTGTGCGAGCGGTGCCCGCCAGATAGGGCTCGCCGTCCTGCAGCCTGCCGGAGTCCAGCAGCATCCGCCAACCGGTCAGCACCGCCTCGCCCTTCGCGGGCTCGGCCGCAGTACCCGCCGAAACGTCCGGCGCGGTCGGGCGGGTGCCGCCCCACCAGCCCAGCTTGGCGAGTTCCTCGCCTGCGGCCGCGGCATCCGGAAGCCCGAGGTCGACGCCGATCTCGTCGGCGAGCGTGTACAGCACCCGCAGATCCGGCGTCGCATTGCTGGGCAGCGACGGCCCGAACGTCCGAATCCGGCCCTCCCAGTTGACGAACGAACCGCCCTTCTCGACGACGGGCGCGGCCGGGAACACCACGTCGGCCAGTTCGGTGACCGCGCTTTCCCTCAGTTCCAGGCTGACAACGAACGGCACCGCCTCGATGGCCGCCACGGCGGCGTCGGGATCGGGCAGGTCGGCGAGCTCGACGCCACCGACCAGGAGAGCGGCCAGCTCGCCTGCCGCCGCCGCGGCGAGAATGCCCGCGGTGTCACGGCCGGGGGCGTCCGGCAACTCGGAGACGTGCCACGCGGCGGCGGTCTGCGCGCGCGCCGATGCGTCGGCGACGGGTCGGCCGCCGGGCAGCAGGTTCGGCAGGGCGCCTGCCTCCAGCGCACCGCGGTCGCCTGCGCGCCGAGGCACCCAGCCGAGCCGGGCACCGGTTGCCGCCGCCAATCTGCTTGCCGCGGACAGCGCGCCGGGCGATGTTGCGAGTCGCTCGCCGACGAGAATGACCGCGCCCGGCTGGTTGAGCAGCGTTTCCTCGGTCAGCTCATCGAGCGCCGCCGCTTCGCCACCTGGTGCGGTGCGGATCAGCGTGCCGGACATCTTGGTCAGGCCGCGGGTGGCGAACGGGGCGACGGCGAGCACCTGCACGCCGTTGCGGCGGGCGGCCTTGCGCAGCCGAAGGAAGACGATTGGCGACTCCTCTTCCGGCTCGAAGCCGGCGAGCAGTACCGCGGGCGCCTTCTCCAGGTCGGCGTAGGTGACGTTCATCGGCTGCCCGGCGACATCGGACGCCAGGAAGTCGGCCTCCTCCTGGCTGCGGGCCCGGATCCGGAAGTCGATGTCGTTGGTGCCCAACACGATCCTGGCGAACTTCGAATACGCGTAGGCATCCTCGACGGTGCTCCTGCCGCCGACGAGCACGCCGGCCCGGCCCGCCGCGGCCGCCAGCCCCGACGCGGCCGTCGCGAGGGCCTCCGACCAGGACGCGGGTCGCAGCTTGCCGTCTTCCTCACGGATCAGCGGTGTGGTGATTCGGTCGCCGATCGTGGCGTAGGTGAACGCCCACCGGCCCTTGTCGCAGTTCCACTCCTCGTTGACCTCCGGGTCGTCGCCCGCCAACCGGCGCAACACCTTTCCGCGCCGATGGTCGGTGCGCTGAGCGCATCCCGAGGCGCAGTGCTCGCACGCGCTCGGGCTCGACACGAGGTCGAACGGTCGCGCCCGGAACCGGTACGCCGTGTTGGTGAGTGCGCCGACCGGGCAGATCTGCACGGTGTTGCCGGAGAAGTACGACGAGAACGGCTCACCCGGCGCGATGCCGACCTGCTGCAGCGCGCCGCGCTCCAACAACTCGATGAACGGGTCGCCTGCGATCTGCTGGGAGAACCGGGTGCACCGCGCGCACAGCACACACCGTTCCCGGTCGAGCAGCACCTCCGAGGAGATCGGGATCGGTTTGGGGAAGGTGCGTTTGACGTCTTCGAAGCGGGTCTCCACCCGGCCGTTGGACATCGCCTGGTTCTGCAGCGGACACTCGCCGCCCTTGTCGCAGACCGGGCAGTCGAGCGGATGGTTGATGAGCAGCAGCTCCATCACGCCGTGCTGGGCCTTGTCGGCCGACTCCGAGGTGAACTGTGTCCGGACCACCATGTCGGGGGTGCACGTGATGGTGCACGAGGCCATCGGCTTGCGCTGGCCCTCGACCTCGACGAGGCACTGCCTGCACGCGCCGACCGGATCCAGCAGCGGATGGTCGCAGAACCGGGGGATCTGGACGCCCATCAGCTCGGCCGCGCGAATCACCAACGTGCCCTTGGGCACACTGATCGGCACGTCGTCGATGGTCAGGTTCACCATCTCCACTGCAGGCGCATCCTGGCTCGGTTCGGTCACCGTCATCAGGCACCCACCCCCTCGGTGGCCATCAGTGTCGAGGCGTGCGGATCGAACGGGCAGCCGCCGTCCAGATGCTCGACGTACTCGTCGCGGAAGAACTTGATGGACGACAGGATCGGGCTCGCCGCACCGTCACCCAATGCGCAGAAGGACTTTCCGAAGATGGTGTCGGAGATGTCGAGCAGCTTCTGAATGTCCTCTTCGGTGCCGTGCCCCGTCTCGAGCCGCTCGTAGATCTGGCTCAGCCAGTACGTCCCCTCGCGACAGGGTGTGCACTTGCCGCACGACTCGTGCGCGTAGAACTCCGTCCACCGCCGCACCGCGCGCACCACGCACGTGGTCTCGTCGAAGATCTGGAGGGCCTTCGTGCCGAGCATCGACCCGACGCCTGCCATTCCCTCGTAATCCAGTGGCACATCGAGGTGTTCGCCGGTCAGCAGCGGGGTCGACGAGCCGCCCGGCGTCCAGAACTTCAGCGAATGGCCCTCGCGGACTCCGCCCGCGTACTCGAGGAGCTCGCGCAGGGTGATGCCGAGTGGAGCCTCGTACTGGCCGGGGTTGGTCACGTGTCCCGACAGCGAGTACAGCGTGAAGCCGGGCGACTTCTCGGTGCCCATCGAGCGGAACCAGTCGATCCCGTTGAGCATGATCGGTGGCACGCTGGCGATGGATTCGACGTTGTTCACCACCGTCGGGCAGGCGTACAGGCCGGCCACCGCGGGGAACGGCGGGCGCAGCCGGGGCTGTCCGCGCCTGCCCTCGAGCGAGTCGAGCAGGGCGGTCTCCTCGCCGCAGATGTAGGCGCCCGCACCCGCGTGCACGATCAACTCGAGGTCGAAGCCCGAACCCTTGATGTCGGTGCCGAGATAGCCGGCCTCGTATGCCTCGGCGACCGCGGCCTGCAGCCGTCGCAGCACCGGAACCACCTCACCGCGTACGTAGATGAAGGCGTGGTGCGCCCGGATCGCGTACGCGGCGATGATGGCACCCTCCACCAGGAAGTGCGGCGTCGTCAGCATCAGCGGAATGTCTTTGCAGGTACCGGGTTCCGACTCGTCGGCGTTGATGACGAGATAGTGCGGTTTGGCGCCCGCGCCGGTGTCGTCCTGCGGGATGAACGACCATTTGGTTCCGGTGGGGAAGCCCGCACCGCCGCGGCCGCGCAGACCGGAGTCCTTGACCAGCGTGATGACCTGGTCGGGGTCCATCGCCAGCGCCTTTTCCAGCGCGCGGTAGCCGTCGTGACGGCGATAGGTGTCCAGCGACCAGGGTTCGGGATCGTCCCAGTAGCGGCTGAATACGGGTGTCAGGGGAGTAGCAGGTGCCATGTCAGTCGCGTGAATCCGTTGTGCTCGGGTCGGTTTCGGTGGTGCCGGATTCGGCAGGCACTGTGGCCGACGGTGCGGGTGCGGGTTCGTCCTTGGTGGTCTCGACGGCCTCGGGTTTGGTGCCGTCGGACGCAGGCGGCGGCGTGTCCGGCTCGGCGTCTGGCGGGGGCGCCTCCATGCCCAACTCGCGGGCGACCCGCAGCCCGGCCAATGTCGCCGGTCCGATCTGTCCTCCGGCGGTCGCTCGGCTGGGGGCACCTCCCGCTTGCGGGGGCCCAGCCGCTTGCGGGGGACTGTCGGGCAGCCCCGCGAGGATGCGGGCGGTCTCCTTGAAGGTGCACAGGGGCGCACCGCGACTGGGCAGCGGCGGCTGGCCCTCGCGCAGCGCATCGACGAGATCCCTTGCAGAGGAGGGGGTTTGGTTGTCGAAGAATTCCCAGTTCACCATCATGACGGGCGCGTAGTCGCATGCGGCGTTGCACTCGATGTGTTCGAGGGTGACGCGGCCGTCGTCGGTCGTCTCGCCCGCGTGGACGCCAAGGTGGTCCTGCAGTGCGTCGAGGATCGCGTCGCCGCCCATGATCGCGCACAGCGTGTTCGTGCAGACGCCGACCAGGTACTCGCCGGTCGGGGTGCGCCGGTACATCGAGTAGAACGTGGCGACCGCGGTCACCTCGGCCTCGGTCAGGTCGAGCTGCCCGGCGCAGAACGCGAGGCCGGCCTTGGTGAGACAGCCGTCCTCGGACTGCACCAGATGCAGCAGCGGCAGCAGCGCCGACCGAGACCGCGGGTACTTGGCGATGATGTCGCGGGCGCTGGCCTCCAGCCGGGCGGTCACGTCGGCCGGGTACGCCGCCTCGCCCGCGATCGGCGGGCCCGCTTCGTCGGGCCGCTGACCCAGCTCGATGAACACCGAGGATCCGTTGGGAGAGCTCACTAGCGGTCCACCCCGCCCATCACCGGATCGATCGACGCGACGGCCGAGATCGCGTCGGCGACCATGCCGCCCTCGCAGGTGGCGCCCACCGCTTGCAGGTTGGTGAACGAGGGATCGCGGTAGTGCACGCGGTAGGGCCTGGTGCCGCCGTCGGAGACCATATGGACGCCGAGCTCGCCCCGCGGCGACTCCACCGCGACATAGACCTGTCCCGGCGGGACCCGGATGCCCTCTGTCACGAGCTTGAAGTGGTGGATCAGCCCCTCCATGGAGTGGCCCATGATCTTGGCGATGTGCTCCGGCGAGTTGCCGAGCCCGTCGGGACCCAGCTTGAGGTCGGCGGGCCAGGCCAGCTTCTTGTCCTGCAGCATCACCGGGCCGGACGACTTCTCGAGCCGCTCCACGCACTGCTCGATGATCTTCAGTGACTCGTGCAGCTCCTTGACCCTGATCAGGTACCGGCCGTAGGCATCGCAGCCGTCGTCGGTGATGACGTCGAAGTCGTAGGTCTCGTACCCGCAGTACGGCTGTGACTTGCGCAGGTCGTGGGGCAGACCGGTGGCGCGCAGTACCGGTCCGGTGATGCCAAGTGCCATGCACCCGGTCAGATCGAGGTAGCCGATGCCCTGGGTGCGGGCCTTCCAGATGTAGTTCTCGGACAGTAGGTCCGAGAGGTCCTTCAACCGCTTCGGCATCAGCTTGAGCATGTCGCGGATCTGCGGCAGGGCTTCCTCAGGCAGGTCGGCGGCAAGCCCGCCCGGCCGGACGTAGGCGTTGTTCATCCGGAGCCCGGTGATCGTCTCGAAGATCGACAGGATCTGCTCGCGCTCGCGGAACCCGTAGAACATCGCGCCCATGGAGCCCAGCTCCATCCCGCCGGTGGCGAGCGCAACCAAATGGCTGGAGATGCGGTTGAGCTCCATCATCATCACGCGGATGACGCTGGCGCGTTCGGGGATGTCGTCGGTGACCCCGAGCAGTTTCTCGACGCCGAGGCAGTACACGGTCTCGTTGAAAAGCGGTGAGAGATAGTCCATTCGGGTGACGAACGTGACCCCCTGGGTCCAGGTGCGGTACTCCAGGTTCTTCTCGATCCCGGTGTGCAGGTAGCCGATGCCGCAGCGGGCCGAGACGATCGTCTCGCCCTCGATCTCGAGGATTAGCCTCAGCACGCCGTGCGTCGACGGGTGCTGCGGGCCCATGTTGACCACGATCCGCTCACCGGCGTCCACCTCGGCCGCCGCCGCGACCACCTGGTCCCAGTCCTCGCCGCCGACCACGACGACGGTGTCTGTTCCCCCGCTCTCCGGCGGGGTGTTCCCGGTGCTCATCAGCTGTAGGCCCTCCGCTCGTCGGGCGGCGGTATCTCGGCGCCGTGGTACTCAACAGGGATGCCGCCCAACGGGTAGTCCTTGCGCTGCGGATGCCCGACCCAGTCGTCGGGCATCTCGATGCGGGTCAGCGAGGGATGGCCGTCGAAGATGATCCCGAAGAAGTCGTAGGTCTCCCGCTCGTGCCAGTCGGTGGTGGGGTAGACGCGGAACAGCGACGGGATGTGCGGGTCGGCGTCCGGTGCACTTGTCTCCACCTGGATTCGCCTGTTGTGGGTGATCGACATCAGCGGGTACACCGCGTGCAGCTCGCGGCCGCTGTCCTGCGGGTAGTGCACGCCGCTGACGCCGAGGGACAGCTCGAAACGAAGGCCGGGGTCGTCGCGCAGCGCCTGCATGACGGCGGGCAGCTGCTCGCGGCGTACCTCGAGGGTCAGCTGGTCGCGGTACACCACCACGCGCTCGACCGCGGCCTCGAACTCCGGCTCGCGGAGTACCGAGGTCAGGGTGTCGACGACCTCGTCGAAATAGCCGCCGTACGGCCGCGGCGAGCTGCCGGGCATCGCCACCTCGCGGACCAGCCGCCCGTAGCCGGAGGTGTCGCCCGAGCCCTCGGGGCCGAACATGCCGTGGCGCACGCCGACGACTTCCTTCTCGTCCTCGCCCTTGCCGTTCGCGCCGCCGTTGTTGGGATCCGTCACCGCAACAGGCCCTTTAACTCGATGGTGGGCGTGACCGCCAGCGCCGCCTTCTCGGCTTCGCGGACCGCCTCCTCGCGGTTGACGCCCAGCGGCATCTCCTGGATCTTGTCGTGCAGTTTCAGGATCGCGTGCAGCAGCATCTCCGGCCGGGGCGGGCATCCGGGCAGGTAGATGTCCACCGGGACGATGTGGTCAACGCCCTGCACGATGGCGTAGTTGTTGAACATCCCGCCCGACGACGCGCACACGCCCATCGCCAGCACCCACTTGGGCTCGGCCATCTGGTCGTAGACCTGCCGCAGCACGGGGGCCATCTTCTGGCTGACCCGGCCCGCCACGATCATCAGGTCGGCCTGCCTCGGCGTCGCCGAGAACCGCTCCATGCCGAACCGCGAGATGTCGAAGCGCGGGCCCGCGGTGGCCATCATCTCGATGGCGCAGCAGGCCAGGCCGAACGTCGCGGGCCACAGCGACCCCTTGCGGACATAGCCCGCCAGCTTCTCGACCGTCGACAGCAGGATGCCGCTCGGTAGCTTTTCCTCTAGTCCCAATTCAGGCCTCCCCTGCGCCAGACGTAGGCGTACGCGACGAACACGGCGGCCATGAACAACAGCATCTCGACCAGCGCGAACATCCCGAGGCTGTCGAAGGCGACGGCCCAGGGATACAGGAACACAATCTCGATGTCGAAGACGATGAACAGCATCGCGGTCACGTAGTACTTCATCGGGAAGCGCTGGCCCGCGGCCGCCGGATTGGCCAGCTCGGGCAAGGGCTCGATGCCGCACTCGTATGCCTCGAGCTTGGCGCGGTTGTAGCGCCGTGGCCCGCCAAGGAGCGCGGCGACGACGGAGAACACGGCAAACCCGGCGGCGATCGCGCCGAGTACCAGGATGGGTAGGTACAGGTTCATGCGGGTGTGGCCGCTCCCTCGTGGGCTTTCCGATGTGAGCTGACCCACAGCCTAGCGGTGATTTGAATGCAGGCCGCAACTCGGGGTTAATATCGCTTCAGGTTGCCAACCGCTCGCTTTGCTGTGCCGCGAAGAGCCAACGGCGGCACAAGATTTCACGCAGCGGCTACTGCACGGGCGCGCGCAGCAGAGACGCGACGGCCTCGCCCAATCGGATGGGGTCGATCGGGTGGGGAACGGCCGCCTCGGCACGCGACCAGTTGGCCAGCCAGGCGTCGTCCGGGCGCCCGGTGAGCACCAGGATCGGGGGGCAGTCGTCGATCTCGTCCTTGAGCTGCTTGGCTATTCCCATGCCGCCGAAGGGAGTGGCCTCACCGTCGAGGATCGCGAGGTCGAATCCGCCCTCGTCCATCTGCTCGATCACCATCGGGCCGGTGGCCACGTCGAGGTAGGTCAGCTCGGGTAGGTCCGGATGCACGCGCTTGCCCAGTGCCAACCGGACCTGCTCGCGAGTCCTCGGATTGTCGCTGTAGACGAGGATTCGCAGTGGCCGAGATGATTCGGGCATGTGCCAGATGCTAAACCACGGAGCCGCTCTGCCGGCGACCGCCGGCGTGCTACGTCGAGGTGCGGCGGAACACCACGTCGCCCGAGATCGTCGCGTTGTCGCCGATCATCCCCATCATGTTGCCGTCGACGCCGAAGTCCTGGCGGTTGACGGTTGCCTGCGTGGTGAGCCGCATCCCGCCGTCGCCGACCGGCGTCACCTTGGTCTTCAGCTCAAGGGGTTTCGTCGTGCCCCTGATCGTCAGTTCTGCACGCAGCCCGACGGTGTCGGCATCGATGGCATCCGCCGCGGTGACGACGACGCTGATGTCAGGGAACTTCTCCGCTTCGAAGAAATCGCCGGAGTGCAGATGCTTGTCGCGCTTGCGAATCCCGGTGCGCAGCGACGCGGTCTTGATGTCGATCCGGCCGGAAACCGTTTGCGGGGCGGTGATCTGGCCCTCGCCGCTGAAATCGGTGAAGCGGCCCTTGACGGGCACGACACCCCACATCGACTTGGCCTTCACCGCGATGGTGGATTGATCGGCGACGACGGTCCACGTCCCCGTCGATGCTGGGTCGCTGAAGAACTCGCTGAGGCTAGCCATGTCACCCTCCTTGGTCAGTTCGTCGAATCGAGCAGTGGGGCGATGTCCGCGGGGTCGAAATACTCGTCGATGCGAGTGATCAGCCCGTTGGCCCCCACTCTAATGACGATGCAGACGCGCATCGAGATCGATCCGCCGTTGCGACCGGTGGCATGCAGCACGTGCTGCTGGACGAATCCGCCGTCGACGAACTGGCGGTCGAGGATTTCGTAGCGGCGCTCGGCGGTGGTGTCCATGAACCAGAAGATGACCCGCAGGGCGCGTTCCTTGACCTGGTCGAAAGGTTCGGCGGACTTCCACACCAGGATCTCGTCGTCCCAGAGCGCTTCGACCGCGGCGGCGTCGCCGTTCTCGATGGCGGCGAAAAGTCGCTCGGCGACGTCGGCGACGGTTGACCTCAAGTTCGGTTGAGGTAGAACACTGTCAGTCATGGATACGACACCCGCGATCTCTCGTTTCGATGAGTTCTACAAAACCACTACACCGCCGTGGGTGATCGGCGAACCGCAACCCGCGATCGTCGAGCTGGAGCGGGCCGGGCTGATCGGGGGCAAGGTGCTCGACGTCGGCTGCGGAACCGGTGAACACACGATGTTGCTCACCAGGCTCGGCTACGACGTGCTCGGCATCGACTTCGCGCCGGAGGCGGTCGAACAGGCCCGCAGGAATGCCGAGGCCAAGGCGATCGAGGCGCGATTCGAGGTCGCCGACGCGATGAGCCTTCCCGACCAGCCGCGCTACGACACCATCCTCGACAGCGCGCTCTTCCACATCTTCGACGAAAGCGATCGCCCGAAATACGTCGCCAGCCTGCACAATGCGTGCCAACCCGGTGGCGTGGTGCACGTGCTGGCGCTCTCCGACGCGGGCCGCGGCTTCGGGCCCGAGGTCAGCGGCGACACCATTCGGGAAGCCTTCGCCGACGGATGGGAGCTGGAGGAGTTGGCGCCGACCACCTATCGCGGCGTCGTCACGGAGGTGCACGCGGACGTCATCGGGCTGCCGATCGGCAGCCGTGTCGACGAGCCCGCATGGCTGGCTAGGGCTCGCAGGGTGTAGCGCGACTGCTGCAGGCGTTGATGAATCGCGAATTCTGCAACAGGGCTGTGGTCGGGGCACATTCCGCGACCCGTGTGCAGATTTCGGAGCCGCCATCGGCGCTGCGCTACCGCGCCTCGTCGTAGCCGGGGTGTGCAACAGCCAACCGGTGGCGCACCAGAGTCCGTAAAACCGGCAGCACGTCGCCCGCCCTGCCGTCGAGGTCGCCGGCCCGGATGGCGGCGGCCAGCTGCGTCTCGTCGGCGAAGCCGAGGTCGCCCAGCGCGGCGGTGACCTCGCCCGCGGTCTGGTCGAGCAGCTCGCGCTCGACGGTCCGCAGCACGTTCGCGGCGACGCGGGCATGGAAGGCGACCTGGCCTGCGTCGGCGAGCCGACTATCGGACCGGAGGGCGTTGCGCACGTCGACGTCCAGGAAGTCGGCGACGGCCGCGACGAGTTCGGCGGCTGTCGGCCTGCCGTAGAGCGAGCTCATTTCGGGCCGCCTCCCTCCAGCAGATCCAGCACATCCCATTCCGTTTCACTGACGCGCCTGCCGATCGCGGCCAACTCGACCGACGGGGTCTGGCCCGACAGGTGCCGCTCGGCCTGGAACCGGCAGATGACGCCCCAGCGCAGCGTGGCCACCGTCAACCACCAGCGGAACGCGTCACGGTCAAGGTCCACACCCGCGGCCTCCTCGTAGGCGGACAGGAAGCTCTCGACGCTGCCGAGGCCGCCCGCGCCGAGCGCCTCCGGCGCGGCGAACCGCCAGGCCCTGATGCAGAACCACGCCAGGTCCTCGTAGACCTCACCGATGTGCACGAGCTCCCAGTCCAGCACGGCGGCAAGGCCGGACTCGTCGACGATCAGGTTGCCCATCCGGAAATCGCCGTGCACCAGCCGCGGCGGCGTCGGCGCAGGCCGGTTGGCGGCAAGCCAACGAAACGCCCACTCGAACGTCGCGGTGGTGTCGCCCATCTCGTCGAGCCGGTCGCGCCACTCGGCCAGTTGCTCCGTGTTGCTCAGAGGAATCCCGTCCGGGTCGGCGCGGTGGATGGCGGCCAGCGCTTGCGCACACTGCCGCAGCAGTCGGTCGCGTCCGGCGTCATCGAGGCTGCGGTGAATGCGCCTGACGATCGTCTCACCCGCGATCGCGTTGCAGATGAGGTACGGGTTGCCCAGCGCCGCAGGCGAATTGTCGGCTGCGAGGATGTGGGGCACGGGCGCCCCCGCGTCCGCCGCGCGCCGCTGAACGCTGGCCTCCAGCTCCATGCCCGCATGGACGTCGTCGGGCGGCCCGGTACGCAGGATCAAGTGAATCAAAGGATCTCCGACTGATGCCGACTCCGCCTGGAGGCGGGCGTCGAACGCCCACGTGGTGCGGCTCGCGCCACCCGTCAACGTGGTGAGGTTCTCGATGCTCACCTCGCCGATGACCGGCCGAAGGATTTCTGCCAGTTGCTGTTTCACTTGCGGCCGAAACCGAAGAGCCGCTGGGCCACCCGTCGGATCTGGATCTCCTCTGCGCCCTCGGTGATCCGGTAGCGGCGGTGATGCCGGTAGATGTGCTCGAACGGCTCGTGCCTGCTGTAGCCGACGCCGCCGAACACCTGCATCGCCCTGTCGGCGGCCTCGCAGACCAGCCGGTTCGCGCGGTAGTTCGCCATCGACACCTTGTCGGACACTTCCATGTGGTGGTTGCCGTCGAGCTGAGTCGCGGCGTAATAGACGAGCAGCCGCACCATCTGCGCCTCGGTCTGCAGCTCCACCAGCGGCCACTGTACCGCTTGGTTGACCGAGAGCGGCTTGCCGAAGACATTGCGGTCGTTGGCGTACCCGACGGCGCGGTCGATGCAGTGCTGGGCGGCGCCGAGGCTGCTCGCCGCCTGCCGAATCCTGTTCTCGTGCAGGAACGTCTGGCCGACCTCGAGGCCGCGGTCCACCTCGCCGAGCACGGCGTCGACGGGCACGCGGACGTCCTTCAGCTCGACCTCGCCATGGTCGGTCGGCATGTTGAACGTCCACCAGTAGAACGGAACGGTGAACCCCGGCGAGTCCGTCGGCACCAGGAAGGCGCTGATGCCGCGGGCCTGGCCCGGCTCACCCGACGTGCGCGCGAACACCAGGTCGTGAGTGGCCCTGTGCACGCCGGTGTTCCAGCGCTTTGCGCCGTTGATCACCCACTCGTCGCCGTCCAGAACGGCCCGCGTCTCCAGCCAGGTGGCGTCGGAGCCGTGGTTCGGCTCGGTGAGCCCGAACGCCATCGAGCGTTCGCCGGTGATCAGGGCCTGCGTCCACTCCTGCTTCTGCGTCTCGGTGCCGAACCGGTCCATCATGATGACCTGGGGGAAGTTGCCTACGATCGACGACTCGTCCTGCAGGTCGTTGTGCAGCCCGAGGCCCTTGTGCGCCAGGTGTTCCCGGATCACCGCCATGTCGATGTTGGTGCCGTCGCGTCCGCCGAACTGCGACGGCAGGCCGTAACGCAGCCAGCCCGCGGCGTCGGCGCGCCTTCGCATCTCGCCGAGCAGGTCTTCCCACTCCCGCCGCGGGATGCCTCCATTGTCCCAGTCCGTGCGGGCGTACTCGCGACGCTGGTCGAAGTACTGCATGTTTTCGCGTTCCAGCGGTTTGATCTCCGCCTCGATGAACTCGTCCATGTCGGCCAGCAGGCCGGGAAGGTGCTCGGGGAGAGCGAAATCCACGGTGATCTCCTTTTCTGTATTGCTCCTCGCGTGCGCGGTCGTCGTCAGAACCCGTACAGCGTCTTTTTCCAGATTGTCGAGAGCGTTGCGATGGCGTCCTCGTCGCTGATCTCGAGCCCGAGGCCCGAGTGGCCGACGAACACCGTGGTGAAGTTCTCGAACAACAGCGCGATGGCCGCCGCCGTGTGCTCGGGATTGAGTTCGGTGCCGTGACCCTGCTCCTGTGCTCGCCGCACGGATGCGGCGACGATGTCCATGCCGAAGCGCCGGAACTCGTTCTGGACAGCCGCGAATCGCTGTTGTGTCGCGGCCAGCTGGGCGACCGCGATCATGATGCCGATGTTCTGCTTGAACATGTTCCAGTAGCCGGTGACCACCGACGTGAAGAACTCGCTGTCGTTGGGAGATTCCGGAAGTCGCAGGCTCAGCCCGGACGGTGTGACGATGTCGCGCAGGAAGGACTCGGCAAGGGCGGCCAGCAGGTCTTCCTTGTCGGTGTAGTAGCGGTAGAACGACGCGGGTGACTTGCCGGCCGCGGACGTGATGTCGGCCAGCGTGGTGCCGTGAAAGCCGCGCTCGGCGAACAGCTTTCTTGCTGCCTGCTCGATGGCGTGCCGAGTCTGGCGGCCCTTCGGGGTCAGCGTCTGGACGGGCACGGGCTACTCGCCGAGGAGGCGATCGCCGGCGCGGAGCAGCGAGCTGGGCAGCTCGTGGCCGACGACACGTTGAGCCACGGCCGCGGCGGCGATCGCGGCGTCCAGGTCGACGTCGACATGAATTCCGCTGTCCCGCAACAGGTACACCAGGTCTTCGGTGGCGATGTTGCCGCTCGCGCCGGGCGCGAACGGGCAGCCGCCGAGCCCGCCCGCGGAGGCGTCGAGCCGCGTGACACCGGCCATCACCGCGGCGTAAGCGCTGGCAAGGCCCGCGCCGCGGGTGTTGTGGAAGTGTGCGCCGAGCGGGATGTCGCCGATGAGCGGCCGCACCTCGGCGACCAGGTCGGTGACGCGTCGCGGCGTTGTGGTGCCGATCGTGTCGGCGATCGCCAGCCGGTCGACATCGCTGTCGCGGGCCACTGTGACGATGTCGCGCACCCGCTGCGGCGGGGTCGGGCCGTCGAACGGGCAGTCCCATGCGGTGGCGATGATGACCTCCACCGAAGCGCCGCTGTCGTGCGCGATGGCGATGATCTCGGGTATCAGCGCGGTTGACTCCGCAGCGGAGCGTCCGACGTTCGACCGACTGTGGCCGTCAGCGGCCGACACCACGTACTCGATGGAATGCAGGCCTGCCGCGATCGCCCGTTTGGCGCCGTTGGGACTTGCGACGAGGGCGGAGAACTCGATGCCGTCGAAGTTCACGAGCTCCGCGGCGAGTTCGGCGGCATCGGCGAGCGCGGGCACTTTCGACGGCGAGACGAATGCCGTCGCCTCCATCTCCCGCACCCCGGTCGCCGCGACGGCGGCGAGCAGTTCGAGCTTGGCGGCCAACGGGATCGGATCTTCGATCTGCAGGCCGTCGCGCAGCGAGACGTCGCGAATGTCGACATGTGTCGGTAGCTCGCTCATATGACGCCCCCTTCCCTCAATGAATCCAGCTCGGCCTCGGTCCTGCCGAGCAGTCCGTGGTACACCTCGTCGTTGTGCTGGCCGGGCCGGGCCGAACCCGCGAAGCGGATGGTTCCCGGGCTCTCCGTGAGCACCGGCACCACACCTGGTCCCAGAACGTTGCGGCCGATCCGCTCGTCGAAGTGCTCGGCGATCATCCCGCGGGCACGCAGCTGCGGATCCTCAACGACTTCGGCAACCGTGTTGATCGGCCCGCTGATCACCCCGGCCTCTGACAGAGTGGAGATGATGTCGTCGGGGCCGCGCTCGGCCGCCCAGTCGCCGATGATCTTGTCCAGCTCGTCCTGATTACGGCCGCGCGCAACGTGATTGGCGAACCTGTCGTCGGTGGCCAGCTCGGGCTGGCCCATCGCCGCGCACAACCGCCGGAACACGGTGTCCTGGTTGGCGGCGATCACCACCCAGCTGCCGTCGGCGCTCCGGTAGATGTTCGACGGCGCGATGCCCTCGAGGCGGGTGCCGGACGGGCCGCGGACCACACCACCGACGTCGTAGTCGGGAATCGTCGACTCCTGAACGGCCAGACAGGATTCGGTCAACGCGGCGTCGACGACCTGGCCCTCACCGGTGATAGTGCGCCGGTACAAAGCGGCCATCGCGCCCTGCGCGGCGAACATGCCCGCCAGGCTGTCGCCGAGCGACAGGGCGAGCCGGGGCGGCGGTCCGCCGGGGAAACCGTTCATGTGCCGCAGCCCGCTTGCGGCCTCGGCCACCGAGGCGTATCCGGCCTTGTGCGCCTCTGGCCCGGTCTGCCCGTAGCCGGACACCCGGACCAGGATGATGCCCTTGTTGCGGGCCCGCAGCGTGTCGTAGCCAAGGCCCCATTTCTCCAGCGTGCCCGGCCGGAAGTTCTCGACGATGATGTCGGAGCGCTCGACGAGGTCGAGGAACAGATCGCGGCCCGCGGCTTCGCGCAGGTTGAGCGTGACGGCCTTCTTGTTGCGCGCGTGCACCGTCCAGAAGAAGTGATGCCCGTCGAGCTCGGCCTGCCCCCAGGTGCGCAGCGGGTCCGGCGCCCCCGGCGGTTCGATCTTGATGACCTCGGCGCCCATGTCGCCGAGCAGCCGGCCCGCGAACGGTCCCGAGATCAGCGTGCCGACCTCGATGACCCGGATGCCGTCCAGCGGGCCGGTCGTCATTGCGAGAACCCGTGCCGGTGCAGCCAGTCCGTGCAGATGCCGACAGCCTGGCGCAGCGTCCCGCGTTGTTCGGGTCCGGAGTAGTAGTGGTTGGCGCCGGGGATCTCGTGCATCTCCTTATCAGGATGCCCGATCGCGTCGAACAGCCTGCGGGTGTGGCTTGGCGTGCAGGCGTCGTCGGCCAGGTTCCCGATCACCAGGGTCGGCACGGCGATGTCGGGGCCGCACTCCACGGCGTCGCCGTTGGCGTCGTCGTAGCTCCACTGGGACAGCCAGCTGCGCAGCGTGCAGAACCGGGCCAGCCCGACGGGGCTGTTGTTCACCACCGCAGGATCGCCCAGGTAGCAGGTGCCGGGGGCGCGTTCGTTCGGATCGACGGTGGGGTCCAGCCAGCGCGGGTCGGCCATAGTGCCGTGCACCACGAAACCGAACTCGTCGTCGGGTCGCCCCGCAGCCTCGAGCTCGGCGAGTTTGTCCTTGACCCACTGGGTGATTCGCCGGTTGCGGGCGATCTGCGCCTCGCGATAGCGGTCGAGGAACTCCGCGGTGTACGGCGGCTGGTTCGGGTTGTCGGGGTTGTAGAGGTCCAACTCAGGGTCGCGCCTGGACGGGTCCGACTCGTCGAGGATCGACGCGTCCATCCACTCGGTCATGGTGCCGTGGCGGCTGACGTGCGCGGCGAGCAGCATGACGCCATCGGCGGGGATGAGTCCGAGCTTCGTGAGGTCAGGGCCGTCACCCGACGGGCTCGCGGTCACCGTCGGATTCTGCGCCTGCTGCTGGTAGAACACCGACAGCGAACCGCCTCCGCTCCAGCCCGCCAACACGACCTTCGAATAACCCAGCCGGTTCTTGGCGTCCTTGATCGCCTCGCCGAGATCCTCGACGACCTTCTCCATCAGCAGCGCCGAGTCGGTGCCGCGGAACCGGCTGTTGCAGTAGATGACGTGGTGGCCTGCGCGCGCCAACGCGTTGATCATCGGCAGGTAGGCGCCGCCGCCGATGGGGTGCATGAAGACCAGCACGGTGTCCGACGGTTTGGTCTTGGGCTTCAGCAGATAGCTCTCGAGCACGACCAGCTCTGCGACACCACCGTAGACGTCGCGCACCGCCGAAGTGTTCTGGTAGGCAACGAGATACGGGATACGCTCGTATTCGTACTTTACGGGCGCCTCTGTGGTCGTCATCAGTACCCTCGCTTCTTCGCGCAGGCGCTCATCAGTGCTGCCCCAAATCGTTGGCCAGAACGTCGTCGGACGGGATGAGCCTTCGTCGGGTGTCGATGGCGATCACCGACCAGTCCACCCTGTCGTAGTCGTCGAACTTGCGGCGCGCCCGCTCGCGCGCCTTCTCGGGTGCGCCGTGGTGAACACCTTGCGGCGCATGCGAAATCAGGCCGGGCGGCATCGGGATGCCGTAGAGCGAACCGCCGTGGAAGAACGCGATCTCGTCGTAGTCGACGTTGCGGTGATACCAGGGTGTGCGCTCGGTGCCCGGCACACCTTCGGCGGGCTTGGGCAGGAAGTTCATCACATAGACACCGGTGGCCTGCATGAACAGGTGCACGGTCGGGGGCAGGTGCACGCTGTCTGAGGTCACCACGTTGTAGTCGGCGATGTTGAAGGTGAAGGCGAAGTTGTCGCCGCGCCAGCCCTCCACGTCGAGCGGATGATGCTCGTAGAAAAGAGAAGTCGTCCCGACCCCGCCTATTGGGGAATGGATCAGCCGCACCTCGTATGCTTCGCCCCCGGATGGGGGAGGGGCATCCATCGGCACGGGATCGGGGATGACGACCTGGGACGGGTCGAACGGGAAGTGTCTTCCGAGCGTGCCCGGCGGCGGCACCCGCAATTCATCGGTGGCCTGGATCATCAGGAGCGTCGACTCGTCATCGGGTACCTGGCGGAAGGTGCACGCCTTCGGGATGTACACCCAGTCGCCCTCGCGGTAGCGCAGCGGGCCGAACTCGGTCTCGAGCAGCCCGGCGCCCTTGTGCACGAAGGACAGCAGGTCCCCGTCGACGTAGCGGACGAAGAACGGCATCGGCTCGGTGCGTCGCGACAACAGGACCTGGCAGTCGGGGTTGGAGAACAGCAGCATGGGCCCGCCCGCGGCGTCGGTGGCGTCGCCGGGCTTCAGCTCGCTGGCCAGCACGTCGACGGGTCGCAGCGGGCCAGAGCTGCGGTAGTCGGTCGGATCGTTGCGGCGGTACATGTTGGCTGTGCGGCCGGTGAACCCACCGCGGCCGAGTTCGTCGTCCTTCAGGCCGTTGAGGTCGGCGTGCAGCCGCCGTGGGGTGGTGCCTTTTCGCAGGTGAACGAACGATTCCATGGTGCTCCTACCGAAGGGTGCGGCGAAAAAGTAAATCTGACTTTAGTTTTTCGGGAGCGCCCGCGTCAACGTCTCAGTCGGTCAAATCGACCCGGATGCTGAGCAGGTTCGTGCCGAAGGTGCGCACGCCGAAGCTGTTGAACTGCGGTAACGAGCGCAGCCGTTCGTGCGGGTCGTCGTCGGGCACCAAGTGGGCGGTGCCGTTGTGCCAGCGGCCGCGCAGCCTGACCCGGACGTTGGGGTTGGCCTTGATGTTCTTCACGTACTGCGAGCTCTCACCGAACTCGGATACGAACCAGAACTCGCTGCCGACCTTGCTGCCGCCGAGCGGGGTGCGGCGCGGCTCACCCGACTTCCGTCCGGTCGTCTCGAGCAGCGTCTGGATGGGCAGTCGCCGCATCAGCGGGTTGGCCAGTCGCTTCTGGAACAGGTTGGTGATGCGGTCACGAAGGTCGTCGGCCATGGGGCCCCTTTCTCACACCATTGCGGTTCGCGGGATGTCCATTCCCAGTATCAACGCGCCGGACAGCTCGCGGCTGGTGTCGTAGTCGAACACCACGTGACCGGCAAGCACATCGACGTCACGCTTGATCCGCTGAAGCGGGTTGTCCATGAAGTGGGCGCTGGCGCCTGACGCGCCGAGCAGAAGCGAGAGGACGGCTCGAGACTCAGCCACGATGTGGGCGGCCGCCAATCGCGCCTCGCCGCGCACCTGCCGTGGCACGGGATCGCCTGCGGCGACAAGGGTTTCGAGCTCGCCGACGGTGTCGGCGAGCAGCCCGCGCAGCGCCCGCAGCCGCACCCGCGCCTCGCTGAGGTGGGCCTGCGCGATGGGTTTGTCCTTCTGGGTGACGCCCTCGTAGGCCAGCACGCGTTGCGAAAGGCGCTCCGCGTAGATGTCGGCCGCGCGCTCGGCGCTGCCGAACGCGGGCATCGCGGCAAGCAGCGCCAGCGCGGGCACCATCGGCCAGCGGTAGGTGTCGGCGTTGTGAAGGGCGGCGCCCGGCGCGGTGCCCTTGTAGATGTCGGTGACCCGGACCAGTCGGTGGGCGGGCACGAACGCGTCGGTGATGACGACGTCGTTGGAGCCGGTGGCGCACATGCCGTCGGTGTGCCACACGTCCTCGATGGCGGCGTCGGCGATCGGCAGCAGCGCCAGCGCCGGGTAGATGCCGTCGTCTGGCCCGCAGAGCGCTCCGACGATGATCCAGTTGCCGTGCATCACGCCGGTGGCCCACGACCACCGTCCCGACAGCCGGATGCCGCCGTCGACGGAGACGCCGCGGCCGGTCGGCGCGAGGGGAGCGGGCGCGAGGAAGGGGCGCGTCGCGAAGGCCTCCTGCTGCGCCTCCTCGCCGAACAGGGCCATCATCCAGTTGTGCAGGGTGTAGAAGCCCAGGGTCCATGCGCTCGATGCGCATCCGTGGGCCATCCTGCGGACCGGGTCGAGAATCGCCGACCACGGAGCCTGCACGCCGCCGTAGCGGGCCGGGACGAGCAGTTCGGGTAGCCCCGAGGCGATGAAGTCGTCCACGGTGGCGCTGGGCAGCCTGCGCAGCCGCTCTGCTTCCTGTGCGCGCTCGGCGAGGCCGGCGACGAACTCGGGGCTGATGTCCGGCGTTGTGGCCTTCGCCGCGGTCATGGCCGCGAACTTACCATACTTTTTAGTATGGAAATCTGGCTCACCGCGTGAGCATGAGGTCGAGGAAGCGCTCCCGACGGTCCACCCCGCGGGCATTGGGCGTTTGCCCGGAGAGGTGCAGGAACCCGATTCCCGCGGCGAAGGTGGCGTTGGCGCGCAGGTCGGCGTCGTCGAAGTCGAACCCGTGATCCACAAACGCCTGCCGGACGGCGTCGAGCACGCGTTGGTCGGCAACCCGGACACCGGCGGCAACGGCATCGTCGGTCCTTGCCCACTCGCGCATGGCCCGCTCCAGCGTCCAGTGCCTCGCGCTCAACAACGACGACATCATTTGCGAGAGCCGTTCCCGGGGCGGGATCGCGGCCATATCGGCGAAATGGCGGCGGTCCTGGTCGGCCAATTCACCCCATGCGTCGATGAGCGCCGTGCGATATCCGGCGATATCGGAGAAATGCCAGTAAAAGCTGCCTTTTGTGACGGCGAGACGGCTGCACAGCCGGTCGATTTTGAGCGCCGTAATGCCTTCTTCGGCGAGGATGGCGAAGCCGGCCTGCACCCAGTCGTCGACAGTTAACCGGCTGGTGGTAGCCCCCGCACGCTCCATGGCCATCAGCGACCAGCCTACGACGCGCCGGGCTAACGCGGCAGCGCGCAGGACCGGTCCGAATTGACGATGCCGTCACGATAAATTTCGCTTACGAATAAGCCACAGCACGACCGCTGGGCTTTCTCCTGTCCTGGCCACATGTTTTACTCGATCACGCACAACCGAAATCACTTCGGTCCGCTCGGCTATATGGAGCGGGCATGACGGCGCAGTCAAGACGACGCTGCGATGTCGGAGCGACGTTCGCTCGTGGGGTGTAGGCGTTACGGGATAACCGACCGAAAGATGGATGGACTGCAGTTATGACCTTCGTTGACAAGTTCCGAGGCCGTTGGGCGCGCAGGTTCACAGTCGCCGCTCTGGCGGCGGTCCTGCTACCCGGGATCATCGGCTTCGCGGGAGGATCGGCAACGGCGGGTGCGTTCTCCCGGCCGGGGCTGCCCGTCGAATACCTGATGGTTCCGTCCGCATCGATGGGCCGCGACATCAAGATCCAGTTCCAGAAGGGCACGGGTTCCCATTCGGTGCTGCTTCTCGACGGTCTTCGCGCCCGCGAGGACTACAACGGCTGGGATCTGGAAACCACGGCATTCGAGTGGTTCTACGAGAGCTCGCTGTCGGTCATCATGCCGGTGGGCGGCCAGTCCAGCTTCTACACCGACTGGTACCAGCCCGCGTGCGGCAACAACGGCTGCCAGACCTATAAGTGGGAGACCTTCCTGACCGCCGAGCTGCCGCAGTGGCTCGCCGCCGAGAGGGGTGTCTCCACGACGGGCAACGCGGCCGTCGGTCTTTCGATGTCCGGTAACTCCGCGATGATCCTGACGGTGTACCACCCGGACATGTTCATCTACGCGGGCTCGCTGTCGGCGTTCCTGAACCCGTCCGAGGGCCAGTGGCCGTTCCTGATCAATCTGGCCATGGGTGATGCCGGCGGTTATGACAGTGGCCCGATGTGGGGTGCCGCTGAGACCGATCCGGCGTGGAAGCGCAACGACCCGATGGTCCAGATTCCGGCGTTGGTGGCCAACAACACTCGCCTCTGGGTGTATTGCGGCAACGGCACGCCCAACGAACTGGGTGGCGCCAACCTGCCCGCCACCTTCCTCGAGGGCCTGACCAAGCGCACCAACGAGACCTTCCGCGACAACTACATCGCCGCGGGCGGTAAGAATGCGGTGTTCAACTTCCCCGAGTACGGCACGCACAGCTGGGAGTACTGGGGTGCGCAGCTGCAGCAGATGAAGCCCGATATGGAGCAGTACCTCGGGTAGTCAGCGCCTGATCGTTGGACTGTGACCAACCCCCGTCGAGGGTCTCCTCGGCGGGGGTTGGTTTTGGGCCATGGAGATGCAAGTGCCGAGATGGCCTGCGACACAGGGAACACCGTTCGTCGTCGGGACCGGGCCGCCGGAGATGACGGTCGGCACACCATCGCCGTAGGGCTCGTAACCTGAATTACCACCGGCGGGGTCCGCCACCGCAGCCGGTGCAGTGGCGATCGCTGCGGCACATATGCCGACCAGAAGCAGCCGGCGCATCTAGAAGCCTCCGGCCACCCGCACCACGGCCCGACCCGAGTAGCGGCCCTCGCGAATCTCGTCGAGCACAGCGACCACGTCCTTGATGTCGACCTCGTTCGTGATGTCCGAAAGATGTTGCGGACGAAGCGAACTGCCCAGCTTCTCCCACAGTTCGCGGCGCGGCCCGATCGGCATCAACACCGAGTCCATACCCAACAGCGAGACTCCGCGCAGGATGAACGGCATCACCGTGGTGCTCAGGCCGGGTCCACCCGTCAGACCGCTGGCCGCGACCGCTCCGCCGTATTTCAGGGTGCTGAGTACGTCGGCGAGGGTCTTGCCGCCGACGCAGTCGACGGCCCCGGCCCATCGGGTCTTGGCCAGCGGGCGGGGCTTGGCGTCCGGGTCCTCGGGCAGCCGGCCGATGACGTCGGCGGCGCCGAGCGCCTTGAGCCGCTCGGCCGCGTCCGCCTTGCCGGTCGACGCCACCACTTCGTAGCCCGCCGCGGCAAGCAGGTCGACGCTGACCGACCCGACGCCGCCCGTCGCGCCCGTCACGACGATCGGCCCGTCGTCCGGCTTGATGCCCCAGTCGATGAGCGCCTGCACGCTCATTGCCGCGGTGAAGCCCGCGGTGCCGATGGCGGCCCCGTCGCGGGGGCTCAGCGAGCCGAGTGAAACCACCCAGTCCGCGGGCACCCGTGCGTATTCGGCGTAGCCGCCGTGACGGCCGGTGCCGATCTCGTAGCCGTGGGCCAGCACCGCGTCGCCGACGGCGACATCGGGCGACTCGGACTCGACGACCTCGCCGGTCAAGTCGATGCCCGGCACGATCGGATAGTCGCGCACGACGCCGCCGTTGGGCGTCACGGCCAGCGCGTCCTTGAAGTTGACGCTGGAATAGGCCACCCGGATCGTCACCTCACCCGGCGGGAGGTCGGACTCCTGCAGGGTCTCGACCGCGCAGTCGATGCGATCGTCGTTCTTGCGGGCGACAAGGGCGGCGAAGTTGTCCATGCCCCGACATTACGTCGCGGCCACCTGGGCTACTTCAGTTCGGCCGACGACAGGCCGAGCAGCCTGCGCGCGACCACCAGCTGCTGGATCTGCTGGGTGCCTTCGAAGATGTCAAGGATCTTCGAGTCGCGCGCCCACTTCTCCAGCAGTGTCTCCTCGGAATAGCCTGTGGTGCCGGCCATTTCGACGGCCTTCAGGGTGACGTCGGTGGCCACCCGTGCCGCCTTCGCCTTGCCCATCGACGCTTCCTTCGAGTTCGGAATGTCGTTGTCGGCCTGCCACGCCGAACGCACCGTCAGCAGGTAGCCGGCCTCCCAGTCGGCCTCCATGCGCAGGAACTCCGCGGCGGCGGCACTCTGGGCGTGCGCGGGCTTGTCGTAGGAGATCTCCACGCCCGCGTCCTCGAGGATCTTGCGCAGTTCTTCCAGGGCGGCGCGCGCGATGCCGACCGCCATCCCGGCGACGATGGGCCGGGTGTTGTCGAAGGTCTCCATGACGCCTGCGAAGCCCTTCTCGACCTGGATCTCGGGGCTGCCGAGCAGGTTGTCCTTCGGGATTCGCACGTTGTCGAAGCGGATGACGGCGGTGTCGGAGGCCTTGATGCCGAGCTTGTCCTCGAGCCGCTCGACGGTTACCCCGGGATGCTCGCGCGGCACGATGAACGACTTGATCGCCGCGCGACCCAACTTCTTGTCCAGCGTGGCCCACACCACGATGTGGGTGGCACGCGATCCGGCGGTGACGAAGATCTTCTCGCCGTTGATCACGTATTCGTCGCCGTCTTCCTTGGCGGTGGTGGACACCGCGGCCGAGTCGGAGCCGAAGCCGGGTTCGGTGATGGCCATCGCGGCCCACACATCCTTGCCGAGCCGGTCCAGTTGTTCGTTGGTCGCCACGCCGCTGATCGCCGCGTTGCCGAGACCCTGCCGGGGCACGGAGAGCATCAATGCGACGTCGCCCCAACTGATCTCGATCACGTTGACGACGGCCGACATGTTGCCGCCGTTGTGGTTGGTCTGCTTGGCCTCTTCGGCGTCGCGGAATGCCTCGGCACCCGCGAAGGCGATCGTCTTCGCGTCCGAGATGCCCTCGAACAGCGTAGCCAACGTGTCCAGCTCGACGGGGTACTCGTGTTCGCGGAGGTCCCACTTGCGGGATATCGGCCGCAGCATCTCGGCGGCGCCTTGGTGTGCCTTCTCGATCACCGCGTCGAGCTTGCGGGGGAGTTCCAGATTGATTGCCATGAAAGTCTTTTCCGTTCCCTAGATGACGACGACACCCTCGGCGACACCGATCGCGCGCAGGTCGCGGTACCAGCGTTCGACGGGGTGTTCCTTGGTGTAGCCGTGGCCGCCGAGCAGCTGCACGCCGTCGAGGCCGATCTGCATGCCCTTGTCGGTGCCGAGCCGCTTGGCCAGCGCGGCCTCGCGGGCGAACGACAAGCCCTGGTCGGCGCGTGCCGCACCGCGCCAGGTGATCAGTCGAAGACCGTCGAGTTCGATCGCGATGTTGGCGCACATGAACGCGACCGACTGGCGGTGGGCGATCGGCTCACCGAAGGCCTGCCGCTCCTTGACGTAGGGGATGACGTGGTCGAGCACTGCGTGGGCGGTACCGACCGCCAGCGAGGCCCAGCCGAGCCGTGACAGCGCAACGGCTTCGGAGTAGTCCTTGTCGGTCGCGGCGTCCTCGCCGAGACGCGCGGACAACGGCACAGTCACGTTGTCGAGCTCGACCCGGCCGAGCGCCGCGGCGCGGATTCCCATGCTCGGGTCGGCCTTGACCGTCACACCCTTGGTCGACGACTCGACGATGAACAGCGCGGGCTTGCCGTTCAGTTGCGCTGCCACGATCAGCAATTCGGCTTCCTTGGCGGCCACCACCAGTGACTTCACGCCGTCGAGGCGGTACCCGCTCGGCGTGCGGACGGCCGTCGTCTTCAGTGCGGTCGGGTCGAACAGCGGGCGCGGTTCGGCGATCGCCAGGCACGCCTGAGGCACGTTCTCGCCCGCGAACTCCGTGAGGTATGTGGTCTGCTGGTCGGCGCTGCCCCAATGGGTGAGGGCCGATGCGACACCTGCGGGTGCCAGGATGGGCAGCGCCAATCCCATGTCCCCGTAGGCAAGTGCCTCGGCGACCAACGAGTTCGTCACGGCGGCACGGTGTTCGGCGATCCCGTCGAAATCCTCAGGAATGTTGATCGCGTTGATGCCCAGTTCGTTGGCCTTCGCGACGAGATCGGCCGGATAGCTTGCGTTTTCGTCAGCCCCGCGGGCCGCAGGCCGAAGCACCTCCTCGGCGAACTCGCTGACGGTCTCGACGATCATCTTCTGGTCGTCGTCCGGCGTCAGGTCGAAGTAGTCGGCGCCACTGGCCTTCAGTCGCGTCGGGCCACTCTTGGCGCCGGACACCTTCTTGAACTGACGGGTGGTGGCGCCCGCGACCGAGAAGACCTGCTTGACGCCGTACTTCAGTCCGCGGTTGAGCGGATCGCGCAGGTGGTACCGGTCGAGGAACTCCTGTCCGACGATCGGCGTGATCAACGCCAGGCCGATGTCGGTCGGGGTTCGCTTGTGCTTGTGTCGTCCGACTGCGCTTTCGCGCCCGTTGCTCTTGGGTGCTCGCGCGGACTTGCGGTCGATTGTGTTGGTCATTTGAGTGCAGCCTCGCTCAGTAGGGCCAGTGCCGATGACCTTATCTTACTCCGGAGTAAGATAGAAAACGAATGTTATGTGCTTCACATCCCGTTCAGCCTGGCCAGCACCGCATCGTGGAGTAGTCCGTTGGTCGCCAACGCGCTGCCGCCATGGGGTCCGCGTTCCCGGTGGAAATTCGTGAACGAGCCGCCCGCCTCGCGCACCAGGATGTCGAGCGGCGCGACGTCCCACGGGTTCACCTCCGGCTCGACGGCGATATCGACGGCACCCTCGGCGACCAGGCAATAGGACCAGAAGTCGCCGTACGCGCGGACCCGCCACACCTCGTCGGTGAGGTCGATGAAGCGCGGCCGCCGGTCATCCCATCCGGTGGTCAGATCCGAGAACGACAGGCTGGCAGAGCCGAGGTCGTCGACACCGGACACCGAGATCTGCCGCGTCGCCCCGCCAAACGATGTGAACGCACCCTCACCATCGCCCGCCCACCATCGACGGCCCAACGCGGGCGCGCTCACGACGCCGACGACTGGGATGCCGTCGACCAACAAGGCGATCAGCGTGGACCACACCGGTACGCCGCGGACGAAGTTCTTGGTGCCGTCGATCGGGTCGAGTACCCACTGCCTACCCGTGAAAGCCGGTGTGCCGCCGAACTCTTCGCCGAAAATGGAATCGTCGGGGCGGTTCGCCGTCAGCGACGAGCGCAGCAGCTCCTCGGCCGAGCGGTCGGCGTCGGTGACGGGCGTCAGGTCCGGTTTGGTGTCGACGCGCAGATCAAGCGCACCGAACCGGTCCAGCGTCAGTGCGTCGGCGGCGTCGGCGATTTCCAAGGCGAGCGCGAGGTCATTTGCGACCGAGGTCATGGCAGCAGTCCTACCATGACCGTGTGTGGGAATTCGGCATGCTGGTACTGCTCATCGGTGCGGTAGTACTGATCGCAGGCCCGTGGATCATGCGCCGCCGTCGCATGCCCGGCGGGCTGGCGCAGGGCACATTGGTGGTCACCGGCGTCAGCCCTCGGCCCGACGAGACCGGTCGGCAGTTCGTGACGATCACCGGCGTTATCAACGGGCCGACCGTCAACGAACACGTGGTTTACCAACGCCTCGAGGTCGACGTCGACGAATGGCCGACGATGGGTCAGCTCTTCCCGGTCGTCTACGCCCCGAAGAATCCGGACAACTGGCGCTTCGCGCCATCGGAGGCGCCGCCCGTGACTCCGCCCGGCTAGGCGCGTCACACCATAGGGGCAGGCTCAGAACGGTGGAGGTTTCTCGTTCGTGGCCAGGGTGGCCCAGCGTTTGCGCTCTTCTTGCTTGTTGAGTTCTTGTCGTTGTTGGCGTTCTTTGGTGATGCGGTCTTGGCGGTCTTGTTCGCGGGTTTGGCGGCGGGTGGGCATCATCACGTCGCGGTGCGGTGACTGTTCAGGAACGGTGATCTCACCGAGATCCCCGGTGGCTTGGGCGAGTGCGGGAAACAGTGCGCCGCCGTGGGGTTGGGTTTCGTAGATGTGCCCGGTCGGCGCCGTCACGACGATGCTGCCGTCGGGAAGTTGACGATCGGTCCAGCCGAAGCTCGCGTAGAACGTTTTGATCAGATGATGGGTGCGGCAGTACAGCTTGGTGTTCGACGGATGCGTGGGCCCGTAGGGGTAGGGCGTGGTGTGATCGACATCGCACACCTGGGCGGGCTTATCGCAGCCGGGAAACCGGCACGTCAGATCTCGCCACCGGATCAACGCTCTCTGCGCTGCGGTGGGCCGATACCCCGGCGCTGGCTCCTCACCGGGCGTCGCAAGGGGCTTGCACGTGGCACCAGCGGCGGCCAGGTCGCGCACCGACTCGGCGGGCAGGATCCCGAACCCGGGCAGATAACCCGGTTGATCACTGGTGCCCTCCAGGGTGGCCTGCTCGGCGAGGAGATGGATGACAACCTCCCTCACTGCTTTGCGCTCGGCTAGCGCCGCGCAGTCCCCGGAGCCGCACCGGCACGCCAGAGTGGCCTCATACAACGACAGCGGCCGAATCGCGTCAGCGCGGCGCTGTTCTTTGGTGCGCGGATCGTTGTCGCAGACGGTGGCGGCCAATGCGTCGAGCTTGGCGTCGAACAGCGCCGCGTCGACGGCATCGATGTTGCCCCAAATCCCCGCCATCCCCGCGGTGGTCTCGCCGACCTCCATATACCGGGCGTCCCTGATTTTCGGCGGCACCCGTACCGCCGAAGAATCAAACTTCGTCACCCACAGGTCGATGCGGTCGCGCAGTTTGGGCTTCGACAGCCGCATCCACTTCACACAATGGCGCGCGACCGCGGCATCCAGGTCGTGCTTGCGCTCAGGGTCGACGTTCTCGGTGCGGCTGATGATGACGTCGACCATCCGGTAATCGATCTCCCCGGTGGCGAAAACCTTGGCCACCGCCGGCAACTCATCACGCAACACCCGCGCAATAGAGATCTGCCCCCGCGCGCGACCTCGGCTGATGTTCTGGGCCGCCGAAATCTCGGCCGCCACCTCCTCGAACGGATCGGTGCGCCAAAACCGGCACTCGGCCAACTCCACCGCGCGCAACCCATCCAACTCACCCACCGCCGCCAACCGCCGCGCGATCGCCACCGACTCCGCACGCGCAGCCTCACCGATCTCATCGATCAACACCGCCGCACGCCCATCCTCGAACATGTGTTCGACAATACAAGCAAGGTCCGACATAGGCTGAACCCAAGAATTGATACGGAGGAACCGCGTGCCCGAACCTCTGCCCGAGGGACTACTCGACCTGCTTCGCGAACCAAGCCCGTGCTTCGTCGCCACGCTGATGCCCGACGGCTCGCCGCAGCTGACACAGACCTGGGTCACCACCGACGGCGAGAACATCGTGCTGAACATCGTCGACGGCATGCAGAAGGCGAGGAATATTGCCCGCGACCCCAGGGTGGCCGTGAACGTCGTCGACCCTAATCAGACCGACCGCTATTACGCGGTGCGTGGTCGCGTTGTCTCGACGACGACAGAGGGCGGCCGCGAGAGCATCGACGAGATCTCGCACAAGTACCTCGGGATCCCGTATCCGAACTTCACCGGTCAACCGGAAACCCGCGTGCTGATCACCATCGCCGCTGACTCCGTCACGCCGCCTGCACGCGACTGACTCGCCTCAGCCGTGGGCGATCCGCAGTAGGTCCGCCACACTGGTCAGCTTCACCCGTGGCCTGCCGCCCGTTCCGCCCGACGAGCGCTCGTGCTCGTCGATCAGCTTCCAGTGGTCGTCGGTGACGACCTTCGGCTGCCGCTCCACGAACCACTCCGCGAGCGTCTCGGAATGGTTCTCGGCGAAGTCGGCCAACGCCGCGTCGCGCAGATCTCCGACCAGCGTGTCGACGGTCTCTTGCGAGTCGCTCTTGTTGCTGCCGATCACGCCCGTCGGACCGCGCTTGATCCAGCCCACCACGTATTCGTTGCGGCTGCCGTCCACGCGGCCGTTGGCGTGCGGAATGATGCCGTTCTTCTCGTCGAACGGCAGGCCCGGCGTCTGCACCCCGCGGTAGCCGACCGCGCGGACGACCATCTGGGCAGGGATCTCCTCGCGCTCGCCGGTGTCCTTGGCCGAGACGCGGCCGGTGTCGTCGGCGACGAGTTCATTGCGGCCCAACACGATCGACTCGACCTTGCCATCGCCCTTGATCTCGATCGGCGACGTGCGGAACCGGAACACGATCCGCCGTTTCGCCCCTTTCGGTGCCTCGTCGGCGTACCCGCGCAACACCTTGATGTTGTTGCGGACGGTCTTGCTCGCGGCCTCGAGGTCCTCGTCGCTGATGTCCTCGAAGTCGGCGGGGTCGACGACCACGTCGACGTCGCCGAGGCCTTCGAGATGGCCGAGCTCGCGAAGCTCCAGCGTGGTGAACGGCGCCTGCAGCGGTCCGCGCCTGCCGATGACGAGCACCTCCTCGACACCGCGGTCGTGCAGGACCTTCAACGCGTGGTCCGCGATGTCGGTGGTGGCCAGCACGTCGGGGTCGGTGACAAGGATGCGGGCCACGTCGAGCGCGACGTTGCCGTTGCCGACCACCACGGCCCGCCCGGTGGACAGGTCGGGCGCCATCTCCTCGAAGTGCGGATGCGCGTTGTACCAGCCGACGAAGTCGACGGCGGCGACGCTGCCGGCCAGATCCTCACCGGGGATGTTCAGCGGACGATCGGACTGCGCGCCGACGGCGTAGATCACCGCGTCGTAGCGGTCGGCCAGTTCGCTGGTCTGCACGTGCTCGCCGACGACGATGTTGCCGAAGAACCGGAACCGGGGATCGAGTGCCGTCTTCTCGAACTGGGCACTGATCGACTTGATCTTCGGATGGTCGGGCGCCACGCCGGAGCGCACAAGGCCCCACGGCGTCGGCAGCATCTCGAGCATGTCGACGCGCACATCGGCGTCGTCGTCCTTGTCCGCGAACTTCAGCAATGACGCGGCGGCGAAGTATCCGGACGGGCCGGAGCCGACGATCGCTACGTGGTACGGGCGCATACCTGACCCTCACTGTCGCTGCTCGGCGATGTGCAAGGGGCTGTCGCATCATCGCCAAGGCTGGTTTCCCCCATGCTGATGCTAGAACGCGCACCGGCACTGCTGCCGCTGGTCAGGGAGAACTGCCTGGCCGGTACCCTGAACTCCCGTGGATCCCGACCGTCAAGCAGATATCGCCGCACTCGACTCCACCCTGACCACGGTGGAGCGCGTGCTCGATGTCGATGGCCTGCGGAGCCGCATCGAAAAGCTGGAACACGAGGCCTCCGATCCCAACCTCTGGGACGACCAGGCCCGAGCTCAGAAGGTCACCAGTGAGCTCTCTCACACTCAGGGCGAGCTGCGCCGCGTCGAGGAGCTGCGACAACGCCTCGACGACCTTCCCGTGCTCTACGAAATGGCCGCGGAGGAGGGTGGCTCGACCGGCGACGACGCGCTGGCCGAGGCCGACGCCGAGCTCAAGCAGTTGGGCAAGGACCTCGAGGCGATGGAGGTCCGCACGCTGCTCTCGGGCGAATACGACGAGCGCGAGGCGCTGCTCAACATCCGCTCCGGCGCGGGCGGGGTGGACGCGGCCGACTGGGCCGAGATGCTGATGCGGATGTACATCCGCTGGGCGGAGAAGCATTCCTACCCGGTCGAGGTGTTCGACACCTCCTACGCCGAGGAGGCGGGCATCAAGAGCGCGACGTTCGCGGTGCACGCCCCGTTCGCCTACGGCACGTTGTCGGTGGAGCAGGGTACCCACCGGTTGGTGCGCATCAGCCCGTTCGACAACCAGAGCCGACGTCAGACGTCCTTCGCCGAAGTCGAAGTGCTTCCCGTCGTCGAGACCACCGACCACATCGACATCCCCGACAGCGACGTGCGGGTAGACGTGTACCGATCCAGCGGACCCGGCGGGCAGTCGGTGAACACCACCGACTCAGCGGTTCGACTCACCCACATCCCGACCGGTATCGTGGTCACCTGCCAGAACGAGAAGTCGCAATTGCAGAACAAAGTCTCGGCGATGCGAGTTCTTCAGGCAAAGCTGTTGGAACGCAAACGTTTAGAAGAACGTGCTGAGCTGGATGCGTTGAAGGGTGACGGCGGCAGCTCGTGGGGCAACCAGATGCGCTCCTACGTGTTGCAGCCGTACCAGATGGTCAAGGACCTGCGCACCGAATACGAAGTCGGAAATCCCGCTGCGGTACTGGACGGAGACATCGACGGATTCCTCGAGGCCGGAATCCGTTGGCGCAATAGACCTGATGACGAATAGCACCGTACTTGCAATAGATCTGGCCGATAGCTGGACCGGTTTCTGGCGAGGCAATCTCGGCGTCTGGATTCTCGACCGTGGCGTGCGGATCGCCCTGCTGCTGATCGGCGGCCTGCTGGCGGCCCGGTTCATCAGCTGGGCGGCGCGCCGCGTCGTCCGGCGCATCGACGTCGAATACGAGGAAAGCGACCAGCTGGTGCGCTCCGAGAGCGCCAAGCACCGCCAGGCCGTCGCATCGGTGATCTCGTGGGTCTCGGTGGCATTGTTGTTCGTCATCGTGGCGGTGGAGGTCAGCGACATCTTGGCCATCCCGGTCGGGTCGCTGGTGGCGCCGGCCGCGGTGCTGGGCGCGGCGCTCGGCTTCGGTGCCCAACGGATCGTGCAGGACCTGCTTGCCGGCTTTTTCATCATCACCGAAAAGCAGTACGGCTTCGGTGATTTGGTGACCCTGTCGATGTCGGCTGTCGACGACGCGACAGGCACCGTGGAGGACGTCACACTGCGCGTGACGAAGCTGCGGTCGAACGAGGGCGAGGTCTTCACGATCCCCAACGGGATGATCATCAAGTCGACCAACCTGTCCAAGGACTGGGCGCGCGCCGTCGTCGACATCCCCGTGCCGACGTCCGCCGACCTCAGTGTCGTCAACGACGTACTGCACGGATTGGCGGAGACGGCTCTGGACGACCCCGCCCTGAAGGATCTGCTGCTCGACGCGCCGCAGCTGATGGGCGTGGAGAGCATCGAGCTGGACACCGTCAACCTGCGGATGGTGGCGCGCACGCTGCCGGGCAAGCAGTACGAGGTGGGCCGCCGGATCCGGGTGCTGGTGGTCCGGGCGCTGCGCCGCGCAGGCATCGTGTCGGCTGCTGACGCCCAGACACCGAGCGTGGCCGCGATCCCGCATCCGGCGAGGGTTTCCAGCGGCGAGGAAGAGACTCAGCAAGCGTCGGAGCAGAAGCCGTGACCTCCTGGTTCAAGGCGAAGCTCGGCGGGCGCTTCCGGGTGTCGACCCTCGTGCTCATCGTCGCGTTCGTCGCGCTGTTCTGGGTGCAGCAGACGTTCCAGCCGGAACCGGCCCCAGAAGCGCCCGTGCCCGCCGTCGTCCCGCCCGGCTTCGTGCCCGACCCGAACTACACCTGGGTGCCGCGTACGCAGGTTCGGCGGCCAAAGGAGCCGGAGTCCACGACCACGACCACGACGCCGACGACGACGGAGACGACGACGGAGACGACGACCTCGGCGCCGGAGGAGACCACGACCAGCCCTACGTCGCCGAGCCCTACGACGACGATGATCGATCCGGACGGCCCTGGTGGCCCCCTCGGCCCGCAGACGCTGACCCAGACACCGACGGTGACGGCGCCGACCTCGCCCGCACCGGGGACCGCGCCCGCCTCGCCGGATGCGCCGAGATAGGCCCCCGCCTCTCACCGCTACACTGGCGCTCCGTGATGATCACGCTCGACCACGTCAGCAAGCTGTACAAGTCCTCGGCGCGTCCCGCGCTGGATAATGTCTCGTTAACGATCGACAAGGGTGAGTTCGTCTTTCTCATCGGTCCGTCGGGTTCGGGCAAGTCGACGTTCATGCGGCTGCTGCTCGCCGAGGATTCGCCGACGACGGGCGACGTGCGGGTGTCGAAGTTTCACGTGAACAAGTTGCCCGGCCGTCACGTCCCCAGCCTGCGGCAGGTCATCGGCTGTGTCTTCCAGGACTTCCGGCTTCTCCAGCAGAAGACGGTCTTCGAGAACGTGGCGTTCGCCCTCGAGGTGATCGGCAAGCGGCCCGACGTGATCAACCGTGTGGTGCCCGACGTGCTCGAGATGGTCGGGTTGTCGGGGAAGGCGAACCGGTTGCCGGGCGAGCTGTCCGGCGGCGAGCAGCAGCGCGTTGCGATCGCGCGCGCCTTCGTGAACCGCCCGCTGGTGCTTCTGGCCGACGAGCCGACGGGAAACCTCGATCCCGAAACCAGTAAGGACATCATGGATCTGCTCGAGCGCATCAATCGCACCGGTACGACGGTGTTGATGGCGACCCACGACCATCACATCGTCGACTCGATGCGGCAGCGCGTCGTCGAGCTCAGCCTGGGCAGGCTCGTCCGCGACGAGCAGCGCGGCATCTACGGAATGGATCGCTAGTGCGCTTCGGCTTCCTGCTCAACGAGGTTTGGACCGGCCTTCGTCGTAACGTCACCATGACGATCGCGATGATCCTGACCACCGCGATCTCCATCGGCCTGTTCGGTGGCGGTCTGCTGGTGGTGCGGCTCGCCGACAACTCCCGCGCCATCTACCTGGACCGCGTCGAGAGCCAGGTGTTCTTGACCAACGATGTCTCGGCCAACGACCCGACCTGCGACGCGGATCCGTGCAAGGGGCTGCGGCAGAAGATCGAGGACCGTGACGACGTGCGCTCCGTGCGGTTCCTCAACCGCGACGAGGCCTACAACGACGCGATCAAGAAGTTCCCGCAGTACAAGGATGTCGCGGGCAAGGATGCGTTTCCGGCGTCGTTCGTCGTCAAGCTGGACAATCCCGAGCAGCACAAGGACTTCGACGACTCGATGGCCGGCCAGCCGGGCGTACTGAACGTGCTGAACCAGAAGGATCTGATCGACCGGCTGTTCGCGGTGCTCGACGGGCTCTCCAATGCGGCCTTCGCGGTGGCGATCGTGCAGGCGATCGGTGCGGTCCTGTTGATAGCCAACATGGTTCAAGTGGCGGCCTATACCCGTCGAACCGAGATTGGCATCATGCGGTCGGTGGGCGCCAGCCGGTGGTACACGCAGCTGCCGTTCCTGTTGGAAGCCTGTCTGGCCGCGCTGATCGGTGTGGTCATCTCGATCATCGGCCTGATCATCGTGCGCGCACTGTTCCTCGAGAATGCGCTGAGCCAGTTCTATGAGGCGAATCTCATTGCGAGAGTGGACTATGCCGACATTCTCTACATCGCGCCGATACTGATATTCCTGGGTGTGGCGATGGCGGGCGTCACCTCCTACGTCACCCTTCGCCTCTACGTCCGGCGCTAACTGTGGCCAAGAAAGCCGACCCGACGAGGTCGAGCAACAACCGGGTGGTCGCGACCAACCGCAAGGCGCGGCACAACTATTCGATCCTCGAGACCTTCGAGGCGGGGGTGGCGCTGATGGGAACAGAGGTGAAGAGCCTTCGCGACGGCCAGGCGTCCATGGCCGACGCGTTCGCCACTGTCGACGAGGGCGAGATCTGGCTGCGCAACCTACACATCCCCGAGTATCACCACGGCAGCTGGACGAACCACGCACCGCGGCGCAACCGCAAATTGTTGTTGCACCGCAGCCAGATCGACACGCTGGTGGGAAAGATTCGCGACGGCAACCTGACGCTGGTCCCGCTGTCGCTGTATTTCTCCGACGGCAAGGTCAAGGTCGAACTCGCGCTGGCCCGCGGTAAGCAGGCCCGCGACAAGCGCCAGGACATGGCGCGCCGCGACGCGCAACGCGAAGTGGCCCGGGAAATGGGCAGGCGCGCCAAGGGCATGACCTGATCGGAATCGTCTTCGCGCTGGCCTCGGCGCTTGGCTACGGGATCAGCGATTTCGTCGGCGGGATCGCGTCCCGGCGGGTGGCGGCGCTGCGCGTGGTGCTGGTGTCCTACCCGGTCGCGCTGGTGATGCTGCTGGTGCTGGCGCTCATCGTCGGCGGGGAGATCTCGCACGGGGCGATGTTCTGGGGTGGGCTCTGCGGCGTGTCTCAGGCCTTCGGAATCTGGTGGTTTTACGCCGCGCTTGGTGCCGGTCCGATCTCGGTGGTCTCGCCGCTGACGGCGATCCTGGTCGCGGGGATCCCGGTCGGGGTCGGCCTGGCGCTGGGGGAGCGGCCGGGAGCGATCGCGGGCGTCGGCGTCGTGCTCGCACTGGTGGCCGTAGTCCTGGTCAGCCGCGAGGCGACAGATGAGGATGTCACCCCGCACCGGTTCACGAAGAAGGTCGCCTGGCTGACGGCGGGTGCGGGAATTGCGTTCGGGATGAACTTCGTGTTGATCGCGCAGGCGCCGCCCGAGGCCGAACTCTGGCCGCTGGTGTTCGCGCGGCTGGCGGCCAGCCTGCTGGTGCTTGTCATCGCAGCGATGACGGCCAACCTGCAAATACCGCACGGAACGCCCCTGGGGCTGGCCTTGTCGGCAGCGGTATTCGACGTCGGAGCCAACATCGCGATGCTGTTGGCACTGCACGCGTCACTGCTATCGCTGGCCGGCGTGCTGATGTCGCTGTACCCGGCGGCGACGGTGTTGCTTGCGATCGTGGTGCTGCGGGAGAGGCTGACCCGCTGGCAGGCGGTAGGCATGGCGCTGGCGCTGATATCGGTTGCGATGATCGCCGCGGGCTAGCGGGCCCCTTATCGCGCAGTTCCCGCAAGGAGATATTGACGGTGTCGCTACTTTGACCGGCAGTGCCACGCAAAGGACGCGAGTGACGTATGGGTCTACAGTGCCGGCGCGGCAGGAACCGCGCGAATGTCTGAAATCTTCTTCCGGTTTTTCGGAGTCTTCGTCGCCGTCGCTGTGTGCTCCGGAGTGGGCACGGCGGGACGCCAACCAATCTCCAGAGCCAGAGAGGTGACCTCTTCGGGGTGGATGAATCGATAGCGGGTCAGCAGTTCGGCGCGGTTGATACCGAGATTGGCGGCCGCCTTGCTCAGGTTGTCCGCCGTGACCAGCGTCCCCTTCTCCAATTGGTCGTAGTACGTCGACCGGGGGATCTCCAACGCCGTCCAGATCTCTTCTTTGCTCAGTGTGCGACCGGCCAGGTAGGAAAGGACCGCGGCGAGGTCCTTGCCGGTGTCATCGGGATACACGTCATCAATATATCCGGTTTCTGGATAGCTGACCGCATTGCAGCAAATGTGATGATTCCTGAGAGCAAAATCCCAGGTAACGGACAACCTTCGATGTCAGAGTGGCCGACTATCCAGCATGACTCCGAATTTCGGCTTCCAAGTCCAACAAGTTGGACATCTGTGCTAGCTTCGGCTGATGTCCAGGCCATTGACTTTGTGGGGCGGTTGGACCGCCTGATGTGGTGCCGCCAAGTCCGCAGTCGCTCGCGAGCGAACCGTGGACGCGGCGCTGGAATTTGGTCTCCCGCATCCATTTCAATCGGATTCCCCTAGCGACCCCGAAGAGGTGAGCCGTGCGCGATACTCAGGCGATTCCCGTTGCTGTCATCGGAATGGGCTGCCGACTTCCCGGCGGCATCGACTCTCCGGAAGGACTGTGGGAGAGCCTGGTTCGCGGCGATGACCTCGTCACCGAGATTCCCGCCGACCGGTGGGACGCCGACGAGTACTACGACCCCGAGCCCGGTGTGCCGGGTCGGTCGGTGTCAAGGTGGGGTGCGTTCCTGGACGACGTCGCCGGCTTCGATGCCGAGTTCTTCGGCATCAGTGAGCGGGAGGCGATCGCGATCGACCCGCAACACCGCCTGCTACTGGAAACCTCCTGGGAGGCAGTCGAACACGCCGGCGTCGATCCTGCCTCGGTGGGCGGCTCACTGACCGGCGTGTTCGTCGGGTTGACCCATAGCGACTACGCACTGCTGGCCGCCGATGCAGACGCGCTGGAGGGGCCGTACGGCTTCACCGGCACCAATTTCAGCCTCGCCTCCGGGCGAATCGCCTACACGCTGGGGGCCCACGGACCCGCGGTCACGGTGGACACGGCATGTTCGTCCAGTCTGGTCGCCCTCCACATGGCCTGCCGCAGCCTCCACGACGGCGAAAGCGATCTGGCCCTCGCCGGCGGCGCCTCGATAATGCTGGAACCGCGCAAGACCGCCTCGGGATCGGCGCAGGGCATGCTGTCTCCGACCGGGCGCTGTCACGCGTTCGACGTCGCCGCCGACGGGTTCGTCGCCGCGGAGGGTTGCGCAATGGTGCTGCTCAAGCGGTTGCCGGATGCGGTGCGGGACGGTGACCGGATCCTGGCCGTCGTGCGAGGAACCGCGGCCAACCAGGACGGTCACACCGTGAACATCGCGACACCGTCGCTGGACTCCCAGGTCGCGGTGTACCGCGCGGCATTGGACGCCGCCGGCGTGGACGCAGGCACCGTCGGCATGGTGGAGGCGCACGGGACGGGGACTCCTGTGGGCGACCCCATCGAGTACGCAGGCCTGGCCGAGGTATACGGGATCGACACCCCATGCGCGCTCGCGTCGGTCAAGTCCAACTTCGGCCACGGCCAGTCGGCCTCCGGGGTGCTCGGGTTGATGAAGACGGTCCTCGCTCTGGAACACGGGGTCGTTCCGCAGAACCTGCACTTCACCCGTCTGCCCGACGACCTGGCTCGGATCGAGACGGAACTCTTTGTGCCGCAGTCGGTCACACCATGGCCGACCAATGGCGGGCAACCGCGGCGGGCGGCGGTGTCGTCGTACGGGCTGTCGGGAACGAACGCCCACGCCATCGTGGAACAGGCGCCCGCGTCGACCGCGGCGCAGGACGAGCCTGCAGAATCAGCGATGGCAGCCCCGTTGCTGTTCCCGCTGTCATCCACTTCTGCCGATGAATTGCGGCGTACCTCTGGCCGGCTGGCCGACTGGGTGGCAGAGCATTCGGATACTCTCCAAAGCTCAACGGCACTAGCGGATCTGGCGTATACGCTGGCGCGCCGCCGCGCGCATCGGCCGGTTCGCACTGCGGCGTCGGCGAGTAGCCTCGCGGGCCTTGCGGAGGCCCTGCGCAAGGTAGCAGAAGGAGACACCCCTTTCGAACCCGCGGTCGGGCAGGATGACCGCGGGCCGGTATGGGTGTTCTCCGGGCAGGGCTCGCAGTGGGCGGGGATGGGCGCAGGCCTGCTCGCCGCGGAGCCGGTGTTCGCCGCGACGGTCGCGGAGGCGGAACCACTCATCGCCAAGGAGTCCGGTTTCTCTGTGACAGAGGCGATGTCGAAGCCGGAGACGGTCACCGGCATCGACCGGATACAGCCGACCCTCTTCACCATGCAGGTCGCGTTGGCCGCCGCGATGAAGTCCTATGGCGTGCGCCCCGGCGCGGTCATCGGGCACTCGCTCGGTGAGGCCGCGGCGGCCGTCGTCGCGGGGGCTCTCTCGCTGGCAGACGGGGTGCGGGTCATCTGCCGTCGCTCGCGGCTGATGTCGAGGATCGCCGGATCCGGTGCCATGGCATCGGTCGAACTTCCGGCCCAGCAGGTGCTTTCGGAGCTGGCGGCGCGCGGCGTCACCGATGTCGTCCTCTCCGTGGTGGCCTCGCCGCAGTCCACGGTTGTCGGGGGTGCCACGCAATCGGTTCGCGACATGGTCGCGGCGTGGGAGCAGCGTGGGGTGATGGCACGCGAGGTCGCCGTCGACGTCGCGTCCCATTCTCCTCAGGTCGACCCGATACTCGACGAACTGAGCGACGTGCTGGCAGGCCTCGCCCCGGCCGAACCCACGGTGCCGTACTACTCGGCCACCTCGTACGACCCTCGCGACCGGCCCGCCTGGGACGCCGACTACTGGGCCGACAATCTGCGCCACACAGTGCGATTCGCCGCTGCTGTCCAGGCGGCGCTGGAAGACGGGTACCGCGTGTTCGGGGAACTGGCGCCCCACCCGCTGCTCACACACGCCGTCGACCAGACCGCCCGCGGGCTCGATGTGCCGCTGGCCGTCCTGGCGGCCATGCGGCGCGAGCAGGCCGTGCCGAACGGACTGCGCGACTTCCTGGCCGATCTGTACAGCGCAGGCGCAGAGGTGGACTTCGCGTCGCTGTACCCGGACGGCCGACTACTGGACGCCCCCCTGCCGACATGGACCCACCGCCACCTCCTCTTGAGCCGCGACGGCGAACGAGCCCAGGCGCCAGGCGTGTGCACGGTTTCGGTGCATCCGCTGTTGGGCTCGCATGTGTGTCTCCAGGAGGAACCGGAGCGACACGTATGGCAAGCGGACGTCGGCACTGACGCGTTGCCCTGGCTCGGTGACCACCAGATAAGCAATGTGGCCGTTCTTCCCGGGGCCGCATACGCCGAGATGGCATTGGCCGCGGCGCACACGATCCTCGGCGAGGAAGCCGAGGTTCGCGACATCCGCTTCGAGCAGGCCTTGATGTTGGACGAGCAGACCACGCTCGGTGCCACCGCGACGGTCACGTCACCGGGAGCCGTCGACTTTCTTGTCGATACCGCACAGGACGGGCAGCACGTGCGACGGGCGTCCGCGGTCCTGCACGCGGCCGATGACGACCACCGGCCCCTTGCCCACGACCTACCCGCACTGCTGGCGGCGCACCCGCACGCCGAGGACGGCGGCGCGGTCCGCGCGCGGATGGACAAGAGGGGCGTCCAGTTCGGTCCGGCCTTCGGCGGCCTTGCCGCGACGCACACCGCCGATCGAGACGTTCGCAGCGTATTGGCCGAAGTCGGACTGCCAAGCGCGATCCGCTCGCAACAGGCTTCGTACGGCGTGCATCCCGCGCTGCTGGATGCCTGCTTCCAGTCCGTCGAGGCGCATCCCGACGTCCAGGCCCTCGGCGCGGGCATCCTGCCGGTGCCGTGGGGGATCCGAAGGCTGCGCGCCTTCGGCCCGACCCGCCACGCGCGCTACTGCTATACGCGCGTGACAAGGGCCGACGCCTCCGGTGTCGAGGCCGACATCGATGTGCTGGACGAGCAAGGAGTCATCCTCCTGACCGTGCAGGGGCTGCGGTTCGGCACCGAAATCCTGGAGAGCCAACGCGACCATCTGCTGAACGAGCGCCTGCTCACCATCGAATGGGAGAAACAGGAACTGCCCGACCAGGCGTACGCCGAGGCGCACACGCCGCTGTTGATCAACACGTCCGACGACACGGATCTGCTGGCGACGGGGCTGTCCGGCGCCTTGAAAAACCGGGACGCCGAGGTCGTTTCGATGATCTGGCCGCCGCCGACCGATCACGGGGTCAACGGCCAGGGGTTTCGCGACCGACTCCGAGCAGGCGGGTTCGACAGCGTGATCGTCGTGATGGCGTCACCGGACGGTGACCCCGGCGGTGTAAGGGCCACCAAGGGCAGCGACCTCGTGCGCCATCTGGTGCACATCGCGAGCGAGCTGTCGGAGCTACCGGGGGAGCCGCCGCGACTGTTCGTCGTGACCAGGAACGCCCAGACCGTCCTGCGCGACGACGTGGCCAACCTGGAGCAGGCCGGGCTGCGTGGTCTGATGCGGGTGATCGGCATCGAGAACCCGCAGTTGCGGGCCACCCAGATCGACACGGATGCCACGATGGACGTCGGGCTGGTCGCACAGCAGTTGATCTCGGGGTCGGACGAGGACGAAACGGCGTGGCGGAACGGCGAGTGGTACACGGCGCGTCTGAGTCTCAGCCCACTGCGCCCCGACGAGCGACGGACCACCGTTGTCGACTGCGAGCACGACGGTATGCGCCAACAGATCCGCGCCGCCGGTGATCTCCAGTCGATGGAACTCGCGGCCTTCGACCGCGTTCCCCCCGGGCCGGGCCAGATCGAGGTTGCCGTCGCGGCATCCAACATCAACTTCGCCGATGTCCTCGTCGCATTCGGCCGCTACCCCAGCTTCGAAGGGCGGATGCCCAAGCAGGGTACGGATTTCGCGGGTGTGGTGACCGCGGTCGGACCTACGGTCACAGACCACCGTGTCGGCGACCACGTCGGCGGACTATCCGCGAACGGCTGCTGGAGCACATTCGTCACCTGCGATGCCAACCTCGCCGTCACGCTGCCACAACAGCTTCCGCTCGACCGGGCGGCGGCGGTGCCGACAGCGCACGCCACAGCCTGGTACGCCCTGCACGACCTGGCCAGGATCACCGCCGGTGACAAGGTGTTGATCCACTCCGCGACCGGCGGTGTCGGGCTGGCGGCGATCGCGATGGCTCGCGCCGCAGGCGCCGAGATCTTCGCAACGGCCGGCAGTTCCTGGCGTCGAGAACTGTTGCACGACATGGGCATCGAGCGAGTCTACGGCTCGCGCAGCACCGAGTTCGCCGACCTGATCCGCAAGGACACCGACGGATACGGCGTCGACATCGTGCTCAACTCCCTGCCGGGGGCGGCGCAGCGCGAGGGGCTGGAACTGCTGTCCTTCGGCGGACGATTCATCGAGATCGGTAAGCGCGACATCTACGGCGACACCCGAATGGGACTCTTCCCGTTCCGCCGCAATCTCGCGTTCCACGCCGTGGATCTGGCGTTGCTGACCGTCACCCATCCGGACACCATCCGGCGCCTGCTGAACACGGTGTACGAGAAGATGGCCGATGGCACCCTGCCGCAGCCGCAGATCACCCACTACCCCCTTCGCGACGCGGCCACCGCTGTCCGTGTGGTGAGCGCAGCCGAACACACCGGCAAAATCGTGCTCGACATCCCGCACACCGGGCGGGAGCAGGTGGTGGTTCCTCCGGAGCAGGCTTGCGTATTCCGCGGCGACGGCGCATATCTCGTCTCAGGCGGCCTTGGTGGTCTCGGCCTCTTCCTCGCCGCGAAGATGGCCGCGGCGGGCTGCGGTCGCATCGTGCTCAGCTCCCGGTCGCAGCCCGATGCGGGAACACAGCAGGCCATCGAACGCATCCGTGCGACGGGTGCCGACGTCCATGTGGAGTGCGGCGACATCGCCGACCCCGAGACGGCGGAGCGTCTGGTGGAAGCCACGACGGCCACCGGGCTTCCGTTGCGAGGCGTGCTGCACGCAGCAGCCGTCGTCGAAGACGCCACGCTGACCAACATCACCGACGAACTCGTCGAACGCGACTGGGCGCCGAAGGTGCACGGCGCTTGGCACCTGCACCGGGCCACGGCGACGCGGCCGTTGGACTGGTTCTGTGTGTTCTCCTCGGCAGCCGCACTGGTGGGCTCGCCCGGGCAGGGTGCCTACGCCGCGGCGAACAGCTGGCTGGACGCCTTCACGCACTGGCGGCGGGCTCAGGGTCTTCCGGCCACCGCGATCGCCTGGGGCGCGTGGGGCGAGATCGGTCGCGGCACAGCGTTGGCCGACGAGGTCGAAACCGCGATCACACCCGACGAGGGTGCCTACGCGTTCGAGGCGCTTCTCCGCTACAACCGCACGTACACCGGATATGCGCCGGTCGTGGGGACACCGTGGTTGACGGCCTTCGCGCAACACAGCCGGTTCGCCGAAGCGTTCCAATCCATGGGTCAAAGCCGAACGGACGCAAGCAAGTTCCTCGCCGAGCTGAACACGCTGCCGACCGACGACTGGCCGACCCGGCTCCGGCGGCTGGTATCCGACCAGATCAGCATGATCCTGCGTCGGTCCGTCGACCCGGACCGTCCGCTGTCGGAGTACGGTCTGGACTCCCTGGGCAACCTCGAAGTCCGCACCCGCATCGAGACCGAGACCGGAATCCGCATCGGTCCAACGGACATCACGACCGTTCGCGTGTTGGCGGGACACCTGTGCGAGAAGCTGACTGCCCCAGACACCGCATCAGCGACAACGTAGTCGAATCCAAGCGTTCCAGCCGAGGAGAGTTGAATTGCGCGTAGGGCCAGTGGCAATCGGAAACATCGATGAGTGGGAGCCGGGCACGCGGTCGGTCGTGTCGTGGCACGCTTCGCCAGCTTCGCGTGCGAAAGTCAGTGAAGCTCCGGTGAGCTCCGTGCCGGTGAGTTACATGCAAGCCCAGCACCTTCGCGGCTACGCCGACCAAACCGCAAAGGGACTGGATTACTCGCGGTTGCTCATCGTCACGTGCGACCTCCCCGGACGGTGCGACATCCGCGCCATGAACTACGTCATCAACGCCCATCTTCGGCGGCATGACACGTACCGCAGTTGGTTCGAGTTCGGAAACGGCGGGGATATCGTCCGGCGGACAACCCCCGACGCCACCGACATCGAGTTCGTCCCGACGAAGCACGGCGAGATGACCGCCAGCCAGATCCGGGAGTTCATCGTCGCAACTCCGGACCCACTGCAGTGGGACTGCTTCACCTTCGGGATTCTCCAGGACACAGGCCACTTCACGCTGTACCTGTGTATCGACCATCTCCACATGGACGCGATGTTCGTCGGCGTGACGATCATGGAGTTCCTGATGATGTACAACGCACTGGTGAGCGGAAGTCCGCCGGTCGCCTTGCCCGCAGCGGGCAGCTACGACGACTTCTGCGTCCGGCAGCACAAGTACACGTCAACGCTCACCGTCGACTCCCCGCAGGTTCGCAAGTGGACCGAGTTCGCCGACAGCAACAACGGAAGCTTCCCGGAATTTCCTCTGCCGCTGGGTGACCCGTCGGTGCGCTGTACCTCCGACGTCCTCACCGTGACGCTGATGGACAAGGAACAGACGGCCCGGTTCGAATCCGCGTGCATTGGTGCCGGTGCGCGTTTCATCGGTGGCCTGTTGGCCTGCGCCGCGTTGACCCAGCACGAGCTGACGGGCGCCGACACCTACTACGGCCTCACCCCCAGTGACACGCGAAGCGCGCCTTCGGATTTCACCACCATGGGTTGGTTCACCGGCTTGATCCCGATCACCATCCCCGTGACGGCGGCATCGTTTCGCGATACGGCACGCGCCGCGCAGGCATCCTTCGACTCGGGAACCGACACCCTCGACGTGCCGTACTACCGGGTATTGGAGCTGGCGCCCTGGCTGAGCGGTCCGCGACCCAACTTTCCCGTTGTGAACTTCATGGATGCGGGCGCTCCTCCGCTGTCCGCCCTGCTCACCGCGGGATTGGACGAGTTGAACATCGGTATCTACGGCGATGACCGGTTTTCCTATCAACTGTCGATATTCGTCATCCGGCTCGACACGGAGACCGCTGCGACGGTGGTGTTCCCGAAGAATCCGCTCGCTCGCGAGTCGATTGCCGCCTATCTGGATGCGATGAAATCCGCGTGTGTCCGTGTCGCCGACGGTCGCAGCACACTTCCGCTGCACACCGCCGCGCGCGCCTGAGCCGCGACACCGCGGCCGACCGGGAAGGCAACAACCATGTTCGGTTCCTCGATACCCGCCGTACTCCGCGAGCGGGCCAGCCTGCAACCCAATGAAACGGCGTTCACCTTCATCGACTACGAGCAGGACTGGGCCGGTGTCGCCGAAAGCCTGACGTGGTCACAGCTGTATCGGCGATCGCTCGCCGTTGCGTCCGCGCTCGGACGCAGCGGGACGACCGGCGACCGGACGGTGATACTCGCGCCGCAGGGGCTCGACTACATCACTGCCTTTCTCGGGGCCTTGCAGGCAGGCCACATCGCGGTTCCGCTCTCGGTCCCTGCCGCAGGCGTTCACGACGAACGCGTCGCTTCGGTGCTGCGCGACGCGTCGCCCTCCACCGTTCTCACGACGTCCCCATTCGCTGGCCACGTCGCCGAGTATGCGAAGGCGCAGGGCGGCGAATCGGCCCCATCGGTCATCGAGGTCGATTCGGTTGACCTCGGCGCCGGTAAACCCACAGCAGCACGCGAAAGCGGACCCAGCGCCGCCTACCTGCAGTACACGTCGGGATCGACCCGCACACCGGCGGGGGTCGTCGTCTCGCACAGGAACCTGTCGGCCAACTTCGAACAGGTGATGTCCGACCTCTTTCGCGACAGCGGAGAGGTCGCCCCGCCGAACACCACCGCCGTGTCGTGGCTGCCGTTCTATCACGACATGGGACTGATGCTCGGCGTCTGCGCACCCATCCTCGGTGGATGGCGGACAGTCGTGATGAGCCCGATCGCCTTCCTGACCCGGCCTGCCCGGTGGATGCAGTTGCTGGCCACCAGTTCTCGCCCGTTGACCGCAGGGCCGAACTTCGCCTTCGAACTGGCCGCGGGGCGGACGTCGGATGACGACATGGCCGGGCTGGATCTCGGCGGCGTGGCGGGCATCGTCTGCGGCAGCGAACGGGTACACGCCACGACGCTGCGCCGCTTCACCGATCGGTTCGCGCGATTCAATCTGTCCGCTCATGTGATTCGACCCAGCTATGGCCTCGCCGAGGCAACCGTGTACGCGGCGACCGCTGCGCCGGGTCGCCGGCCCGCGGTGGTCCAGTTCGAACCCGACAAGCTGTCCGCCGGGCATGCCAAGCGGTGCGAAAGCGGATCCGGAACTCCGCTCGTCAGCTACGGCACGCCTGTGTCGCCCGCGGTGCGCATCGTCGATCCCGAGACCGCGACCGAGCGTCCCGCGGGAACGGTCGGCGAGATCTGGCTACACGGTGAGAATGTCAGCGCGGGTTATTGGCGGAAGCCTCGCGAGACCGAGCACACCTTCGGTGCGACGATCGTTTCACCTTCGGTCGGCACACCCGAGTGTCCCTGGCTGAAAACGGGAGATCTGGGCTTTTTCTCCGAGGACGAGCTGTTCATCATCGGCCGGATCAAGGATCTCCTGATCGTGCGCGGCCGCAACCACTATCCCGACGACATCGAGGCCACGATTCAGGCGATATCTCGAGGCCGGGTCGCGGCGATATCGGTTCCGGACGATCGCACCGAGAAGCTGGTCGCCATCGTCGAACTCAAGAATCGCGGCGCCGCCCACGATGACTGGATCCGGGAGTTCGATGTCGTCAAGCGTCAAGTCACCTCGGCGGTGTCGACATCACACGGCCTCAGCATCGCGGATCTCGTTCTGGTACAACCGGGTGCTATTCCGATCACGACGAGCGGCAAGGTCAGGCGGGCTGCCTGCGTCGAGCAGTACCGGCACAGCCAGTTCGCCCGCATCGACGCTTAGGCGCCAATCGTGTGGGCCACCCTGCTCGTAATGGCCATCGCGGTCAGCGTCGAACCGTTCCGGATCGGCATGACCCTGATGATGCTGAACAGGCCACGACCGACGTTGCAACTGCTCGCCTTCCTGTGCGGCGGCTTCACGATGGGTCTGGGCGTCGGCCTCGTCGTGCTGTTCATCATCCGGGAAACCCTCACGGAGGCGACCCATCTCACGCTTCCGAGGGTCCAGATCGTGATCGGCGTGCTCGCCCTGCTCGTCGCCGCCGTACTCGCCACCAATATCTCGGTGCGTCGCTCCGAGCCGGTTCGGGTTCCCGCCGCTGTCGGGGGAGATGGCGGCGCGGTGGTCGAAGAGCCGATGCCGTCGAGCATCTCGGCGAGGCTTTCCGCGCGGGCCCAAGACCTCACGCACGGCAGTTCACTGTGGGTTGCGGGGTTGGCAGGCATGGGAATCGCGCTGCCCTCCATCGACTACCTGGCCGCTCTGGCCGTCATCTCGTCCTCGGGAACGGCTCCCGCGACGCAGGCGGGTGCACTTTTCGCCTTCACCGTGGTGGCATTCGCGCTCGTCGAGATACCGCTGCTGAGTTACCTGGCGGCGCCGGATAAGACCCGCGCGATGATGGCGGCGCTGAACGACTGGATCCGATCGCGTCGCCGCCGTGACGTCGCCGTGCTCCTCGCGGTGGCGGGCTGCGTCATGATCGCGGTCGGGATCATCGGTTCATGGTCGTGACGGCCACCAGTTCGCCCGCCCGACCATGGCGGCGATGGCGGGCACCGTGATGGTGCGCACCAGCAGGGTATCCAGCAGGAGTCCGACGCCCACCACGAAACCGGCCTGGACCACGGTGGTGATGCTGGAGAACACCAGACCGAACATCGAAGCGGCGAAGATGAACCCCGCCGCGGTGATCACACCTCCGGTCGATCCGACGGTGCGGATGACGCCGTAGCGCACCCCGTGCGGCGACTCGTCGCGAAGTCGGGAGATGAGAAGCATGTTGTAGTCCGCGCCCACCGCGACCAACACGATGAACGCCAAACCAGGCGTGCTCCAATGCAATTCCTGGCCGAGGATGAACTGGAACATGATGACGCCGAGTCCCAGTGCGGAGAGATATGAGATCACCACCGAACCCACCAGGTACAGCGGCGCGACGATCGCGCGGAGCAGAGCAACAAGGATGAGAAGCACCACGGCGATGGTCACCGCGATGATCAGCCGGATGTCGTGGTTATAGTAGTCGCGAGTGTCGCGGAGCATGGCCGGATATCCCGCCATCGATATCGAGGCATCCGAAAGTTCCGTGTTCGGTTGAGCCCCCGCAGCGGTCGCCGTCACCGATTCGACCTGGTCCATCGCCTCCGTGGTGAACGGATTCAACTCCATCTGGACCAGATAGCGCACCGCGTGACCATCCGGTGAGATGAAAAGCTCTGCGGCGCTTTTGAACTCGTCACTTTTCATTAACTGCGGGGGAATGTAGAACCCTGCCATTGGCGGCTTGGCCGCATCGTGCTTCATCGCCAACAGGAAAATCGATGCGTCGTTGAGTCCATCACCCATCGACTTGGTCTGCTCGACGAGCAGTGCGACGCCCTCGGCCAGCTGTCGGCTCGCGTCGGCCAGGGTGTCGGCACCGCGCTGCAGGTTCGTCAAGCGGGTCTGCATGCTGCGGGGGTCGCCCAACCCCATGGACCGCATCGCGTTCAACGCGGTGTCGAGCGCCCGACGCAGACCGGTGACGGTCGAATCGAGTGTCTGCGTCGGCTGGGTCGTCCGCAGCTGCCGGGCCAGGTCGGCGATCTTGTCGAGGGTTCCGTCGTTGCGCGCGGTGACCAGCCGACGCAACTGAACGCGGGTGTTGCTGCATGCGGGGTCGCTGTCGCAGATCGGGCTGCCGTCAAGGCCCGTCAGCACCGGGCCTGCCCAGTCGAAAGCCGTCGTGATGTTGCCGAGATTGACGCCGATGGTGTCGCCGAGCGCGCGCACGGACGTGACGAGCTGTGCCGCGTTGTCGAAGTCCTTGAGCATCTTGGCCCCGCCGAATTGCTTCTGGATGTAGCCAAGGGCGTCGACGAGGCCGCGGACGCTCGCGATGGCCTGGCGGACGGTTCCGCGGACGTCGCCGAGGCTGTCCGCGAGGTCGCCTGCACCGTCTGACAGCAGATCGAGGTCCTCGGCACGACCTGTGATCTGGGTCGACGCGTCGCGCAGCTTGCCCCCGACCTCGCCGGCCTGGTAGGTCGTCCTTGCCTGTTCCAGCGATTCCCCTGTGGGCCGGGTGATGCCCCGAACCATCGCGACACCGGGGAGTTGGCTCACGCGCTGCGCCATCTGCTCGAGGTCGGCAAGGGCTTGCGGTGTTCGGAGGTCGTGCGGTGACTGGATGAAGAGGTATTGCGGTATCGATGTGCTCAACGAGAAGTGGCGATCCATCGCGGCGTATCCGATGGAGCTCTCGACGGAATCCGGCAGCGTCTTGCGATCGTCGTAGTTGAAGCGGGCCAGCCCCGCACAGCCGGCCAGCACGAGCAGCACGATCAGGCTGCCGACGAGGTGTGCCTTGGGCCTGCGCACGATGCGCACTCCCGACCGTCGCCAGAACCGGGTGCTGAGGTTGCTTCGCGGCGCGATCCAGCCGCGGCGGCCGGCGAGCACCAGGATGGCGGGCAGCAGGGTGATCGCGGCGAGAAACGCTATGCAAATCGCGAGCGCCAACGCGGTGCCGACCGTTGAGAACACCCCCAATCGGGCGAACATCATCCCGAGGAATGTCACCGCAACGGTGGCGGCGGAGGCGGCGATCACCTTGCCGATGGACACCAGCGCCCGCATCGCCGCCTGATCCGAGTCCGCGCCGAGCCGGAGATAGTCGTGGTAGCGCCCGATGAGGAAGACGGCGTAATCCGTTCCGGCGCCTGCCATCATCGCGGTGAGGAAGATGATGGTCTGATTGGAGACGCCGAGGCCGAGTTCGGCGAGCCCGGCGATCGCGGCCTGCGCGATGACAAGGGACACCCCGATGGTCAACAACGGCAGCATCATGGTGACCGGGTTGCGATAGATGATCAGCAGGATGGTCAGCAACATGATCGCCGTCGCAAGCTCGATCGGGAAGCGGTCCCGTTCACCGACGTCGGTGAGGTCGGCGACGGTGGCCGCCGGCCCCGTCAACTGTGCGGTCAGCGTGGTGCCATCGACAGCATGATCGATGGAGTCGGCGACACGGGTGAACGCGAAGTAGGACTGGGGCGAGCCCACCTCGCCCGCAATGCCGACCGGCAGGATCCACGCCTTGCCGTCCGCGCTGGTCATCACCTCGCGCAGCGCAGGTGTGCTCACGAAGTCCTGCAGCATCACGACGTCTCGGGTGTCCCGGCGCAGCGCGTCGACGAGCGTGCGGTAGCCGGCTTGGTCGGCGGGCCCCAGCCCGGCCTCGTTGGTCAGCACCACCAACAGGACGTTTTCCGACCCAGACTCCTGGAATGCGTCGGTCATCTGCCGGTTGGTCACCGTCACCGGCGCGTCGGCCGGAAGGATGGCGACGGGGCGTTGTTGAGCCATCTCCGTCAGCGAGGGGAACGTCAGCGGCAGGGCGACTGCGAGCGCGGCCCAGCATCCGACCACGATCCACGGCCACCGCACCACAAATCTGCCTAGCCGGCCGAAGATGCCCCCACCTCCGGCTGTGCCAGTTGTCTCCGGTCGCGCTGACACCTCTCGCATACTAGCTGGCGGGATCCAGCAAACCGGACTAATATTCCAGTTTCTCGGAATTTTCGGCGGACTTCACTACCATTGGAACGCGATGAACTCAGTGGGCCGGGCGTCGCCGAAGGCGCTTCTCGCCGGCGTGATGGCCGGGGCACTCTTGTGCTCGACGGGAGCGTTGGGCGGCGGCGTCGCAGCGGCCGAAAGCGACGACAACGGCGATGCAGGCCAGACGCTGTTCGTGCTTGGGGGAGCGAGGGGGCCCGGCATCCCGTGGGATGACTACGTGAGCCGGGCAGGCAGGGGCTACCACCCAAACGCACAACGAGTCGTCGTCGACTACCCCGCAGGCATGATCTACGGTCGCCTGCCCGAGGAGGTGTTTCCAGGCAGCGACATGGCCACCGCAAGCGTCGGCGAGTCGGTCGCCGCAGGCACCGACAACCTGGATGCGGCGATCCGCGGTCGCAAGGGCCCGGCCGTCGCCGTTGGCCTCTCCGAGGGCACGATGGTGCTCGACGCCGAGCAGGCGAGGTTGGCGAACGATCCGACCGCACCACCGCCGGATCAACTGTCGTTTACCGTGATCAGCGACCCGGCGCGGGGCGTCCTCACTGAGTTCCCGCCCGGGACATACCTGCCGATCGTCGACTACACGGTGCAGCCGCAGGTGGAAAGCCAGTACCACACCAACGTCGTGATCGCCGAGTACGACGCTATCGCCGACTTCCCCGATCGCCCGTGGAACCTGATCTCTCTGGCCAACGCGGTGATCGCCGGGGCGACCGTTCACACGTCGGTTGCGTTCGGCAGTCCGGCCGATGTGCCACCGGAGAACATCACCACCACAACGAATTCCAGGGGCGGGACAACGACGACGTATCTCGTTCCCACCAAGCAACTTCCGCTGACACAGCCGTTGCGCGATGCAGGCGTATCCAGCGAATTCACCGATGAGATCGACCGGGCGCTGTGGCCCGAAGTCCGCGCAGGTTATGCGCGTTACGACGGTCGGGTCGCGCAGGCGTCCAGCCAGCCGCCCGCGGCTCCTGTCAACCTCGAAGCTCCTGTGAGTCTCGAAGCGGGGCTGGACCCGACCGCCCGCGCCAACCTCGACGGAATCGTGCACCCGACCAATCCCGTCAACATCAACCCTGTCCTCGACCCGACCAGCCAGGCCAATCTCGACGGCTTCCTCAAGCAGGCCCGCGGCTTGTTCCCCTAGAGCGGAGGTGGTCACCATAGGTGTATCGATTGCCGAGTTCTTGACGGCCAGCGACACAGTAGAAACCTCGGAACAGAACGGCCTGAACGGTTTCAACGGGCTTCACGGCGGGCTGGCCGTGGCGATGCTGATTCACAAGATGCGGACTCTCGTCCCCGCGCATGTGGACCTTGTGGCCGTCACGTCGCGTTTCATCCGGCCCCTGGCATGGCCGATCGATGTCGACGCATTCGTGGTGAGGAATGGGGCGACGGTGACGATCGCTCGCGCGTCGGCGTCGTCGGCGTCTGGAATCAGCGTCGAGGCCACGGCGACGTTCGGCACCGGAAAGTCCCGCGACACCCCAACACTCGCGCCTGAGATGCCGACCGGCATTGTGAGTCGCGCAGAAGCAACGGTGTTCGTCATTCCACCCGAGTTCGTGCCGATATCTCAACGCCTGGAGATCCGGGCGGCGACCAACGAGTTGCCCTACAGCGGCACGGCAGACGCCGTTCTGTGCGGGTGGGTCCGGCTCAGGGACGACGTTCCGGCCGGGGACGAGCGGATTGCGATCCTGGCCGACTCGCTCGCGCCCTCATACACGGCTCTACTGACCGAGCTCAAAGCCGTTCCGACGGTGGAGATGTCGGTCCAGCTGGCGGCGGGAGCGGCCGACTCGACATTCGACTGGGTGCTCATCCTGGCTCGGACGACGTCTGCCGACGCACACGGCTTCATCCGGGAAACCATTGATATGTGGACGGAAGGAGGCCAGTACCTGGCGAGTTGCACCCAGCTGAGAATCGTTCGGTGACCGGAACACACTGACATTCAGGATGGAACCAGAAGTGGTGAGCCACACCAAGAGCATCATCGATGTTCTATCCGCCAGATCCTCTTCTGAGGCACTGGCGTATGTGTTTCTCGCTGACGGCACCTCGAAGAGTGAATTGCGTTGGACTTTCGCCGCTACCGCGAAACATTCGCGTGTGTTCGCCGCGAATCTGAGTGCGCACGGTGTCAGTGCCGGCGACCGCGTCATGTTGGCGGTGAATCCGGGCCTCGACTACGTCGCCGCGCTCTACGGAATCATGCAGCTGGGCGCCGTCCCTGTCCCGTGCTTCCCGCCCCTGCGAGCCAAGGAATTACGGCGATTTCACGCGATCGCGGTCGACTGCTCACCTCGCGGAATAGTCATCGATGAGATGTACCGCGATCAGATGGCGGCGCTGGCGGGCCGTTTTGACTCCGCCGACCTCGATCCAGCGGTTTTCTACGTCGAGCATCTGGCGCACGGCGTCGGCGATGTCGACTTCACGCCAAGTGCGCCGAACGACCTTGCACTGATCCAGTACACCTCTGGCTCGACGGGAAGTCCGAAAGGCGTCTGCCTCACCCATGACAACCTGGTGAGCAACTGCGAGGCTCTGGGCCGCAGCATGGGTCACCAACCCGACAGGGTCGGGTTCTCCTGGTTGCCGCCGTATCACGACATGGGGCTAATGGGCACGATCATCCTGTCGATGTACCACGGTTGGCCCCTTGTCCTGATGTCGCCGATGCATTTCGTTCAGCAACCGCGTAGGTGGCTGGAGGCGATCACCCACTACAAGGTGACGGTCACGGTTGGGCCGAACTTCTCGCTCGATCTGTGTGCAGAAGCCGCGAGGGAAGAAGAGTGCGACGACCTCGACCTGTCCACGGTGAGGGAGTTGTACTGCGGCGCCGAGCCGATCTGCGCCGACACATTGGCGCGGTTCGAACAGGGCGTTTCGCCGTTGGGGTTCGATATGCGGGCGCTGATCCCGTGCTACGGGATGGCGGAGGCGACGCTCTTCGTATCGGGCAAGCGGGCCGGATCTCGGCACCGCACGGAGCGCGCACCGGAGCCGGATGCGAACGGTCGGGTGGTGGTCAGCTGCGGTGAGGTGGATACCGAGCACACCGTCCGCATCGTCGACCCTGTCACCCTTCGGCCGGTTTCGGACGGAGCCGTCGGCGAGATCTGGGTGTCGGGACGCAGTGTCGCCGCCGGCTACTACAACCGACATGAGTTGACTCGCAGGGTGTTCGATGCCCGGCTCCCCGGCGAAGCGGACAACTACCTGCGGACAGGCGATCTCGGCTTCCTCCTGGCGGGTGAACTCTTCGTCACCGGACGAATCAAGGATGTTATTGTCGTCTGCGGCCGAAACATTCATCCGCAGGATGTCGAGGCCAGTGTGGTGCGTGCGGACCCGGTGTTCCGCAGCGCTGCGGCGTTTTCGGTGCACGGCAGTGGCTCCGAACGCATGGTCGTCGTCGCCGAAGCCGCGCACGAGGAGGTATCCGCGCAGCTGCACTCGACGATGGTCGAGACGATTCGGTCCAGTGTGACAGCGGAATTCGGCATCGGCCCCGACGTCCACATCTGTCCGCGGCGGTCGATTCCCACCACCACGAGTGGAAAGGTCTGCCGCCAGGAGACCAAGCGGAAATTCTTGGCGGACGCGCTTCGTGTCGTCGACATCCACCCGCGAGCGGTCCGCGAACGCGAACGCGATGTTCTCGCCTCGCGTCTGGCCTATCTCACGGTCGGGCTGCCCACGATAGGGACGGCAGGCGCGGTCGCGTATGCGCTCCACGACGGTCTCACGGCGTTCGACGTGGGGGCGTTCGCCGTCATGTACCTGGTCACCGCGCTGGGTGTCGAAGCGGGTCTGCATCGATACTTCACCCACCGCTCGTTCGATGCGTCCGAGCCCGTCAAGGTGTTTCTCGGTATCGCAGGCTCGATGGCGGCGCAGGGACCGATCGTCTTCTGGGTCGCCAATCACCGACTCCACCATGCGTTCGCCGACACCGAACGCGATCCGCACTCACCACAGCCGCAGGGCCCGGGCGTGCGTGGGCGCGCCAAGGGCCTGTGGCACGGTCATGCCGGCTGGCTCTTCGACGTCAAGAAGATCGACTGGAGCAGGCACACCCGTGACTGGCTGGTGGATCGCCGCGTGATGAAGATCAACGCCTCATATTTCTGGCTGGTTCTACTCGGCATCGCCCTCCCGGGGATAATCGGCGGTCTCGCAACGCAATCCCTGCACGGGGTCGTCGGCGGCATCCTCTGGGGCGGGTTCGCCCGCATCTTCGTCCTCGATCATGCGACGTGGGCAGTGAATTCGCTGGGGCACACGATCGGTAACCGCGAGTTTCGGCTGCGTGACGAGAGCCGCAACATCGGGGTGCTGGCGCCGCCGACGTTGGGCGGGTCATGGCACAACAACCACCATGCCCGACCCGCGCTCGCCCAGACCCGCAGACACTGGTGGCAGCTCGACTTGGCCGGTGAGTTCATCCGGCTCCTCGACGGTGTCGGCGTGGTTCGCAATGTCCGGTACGTGGATTCACCGGGACAGGGGAGCGCAGCATGAGAGAGGAGTCGCTGGCCCGGGCGATAGTTCAGCTCAACCCGAAGAGCGCACGCGCCAAGCGCGTCGTCGCACTGGTCACCATCGGGGTGCCTGCGATCGGCTTCGTCGTCGCCTGCTACCTCGTGGCCACCGGAGGGGCCACCGCGCTCGACTACACGCTCTTCGTGGTGTTCTACGCGATTCAGATGTTCGGCATCACCATCGGGTTCCATCGCTATCTCGCGCACAAGTCGTTTAAGACGTCCCGGTTCTTCGAGGGGGTGTTGATGATCACCGGGTCGATGGCCCTCGAAGGTCCCCTGCTGTTCTGGGTGAGCACCCACCGCCGCCACCACCGCTACGCCGACGAGTTCGGCGATCCACACTCGCCGAACCTCAGCGGCACCGGACTGCGCGGAATACTGAAAGGCCTTTGGTACGCCCATATTCCGTGGATGTTCAGCGACCAGGAGTCGCGCGCACCCGTGTTCGCTCCCGACGTTCTGCGCGACCGCCGCCTGTACAGCTACAACCGGACCTACCCGATTTGGGCTTCTGCAAGCCTGGTCCTTCCGGCGATTGTCGGCTTCGCGGTCGGTGGCACCCCGGCAGCGGCGTGGTCCGGTTTCGTCTTCGGCGGCCTGGCGAGAATATTCGTGGCGAATCAGGCGGCCTGGTGCGTCGGCTCCATCAGCCACATGATCGGTTCCCGGCCCTTCGTGACGCGAGACAACAGCGCCAACAACTGGCCGGTCGCCATCCTCACGTTCGGCGAGGGCTTGCAGAACAACCATCACGCATTCCCGAGCGCATACCGACACGGAATGCGTTGGTGGGAGCCGGATGTCAGCGGCTGGGTCATTGCCGCGCTTGCCAAGGCGGGAGTCGTCTGGGATCTGCGCATGCCGGATCGCGACACCATCAACAACCGACTCCGCGGGAAGGCTGGGCAGAATGTTCGGACGTAGGAGAGCGCAGGCCATCGACGGGCCGCTGACTCACGAGTCGTTGCGGGCGTGGTTGGTCAGCGAATTGGCGCGCAGGGTCAAATGCGCTGAGTCGGAGGTTGACACAGCCAAGCCGTTTGATGCCTACGGTCTCGATTCGCGCGCAGCCGTTCAGGTTTCGGGGGCGCTGGAGAAGGTCGTCGAGCATCGGCTGTCGCCGGCAATCCTGTTCGATCATGGGACGGTGGATGAGCTCGCGGGCTATCTCACGCGGGAATTACGTCTTTCGAGCTGATGTGGCCGCGTCATGGCACTGACAACGATCCCCACCGACCCTGATCCCAGGTTCGTCGACTTCATGGCGAGGAGCAACTCCATCGAGGGCGACAGGCTCCTCGAAGCGATTCCGCGGAAGTATCTGCAGCCGTCGGTGATCCGGGGGTTCGTCGGGTTCGTGGTGAGCGGCGCGCTGTACATCGGGGCGATCATCGGCATGGCGGTGATCGACCGGTGGTACGTGGTGCCGCCGCTGGTCGCCGTTGCCGGGCTGGGTGGTTGGGGGCTGCACTGTGTGGGCCATGACTGCGGCCATGGCTCGTTCTCGCGGAACCGCAGGCTCAACGTCGCGGTCGGTCACATCGCGCTGCTACCGCTGCTCTATCCGTTCCACTCGTGGCGACACATGCACAACTGGCACCACTCGCATGCGAACAGCCTGGAGTTGGACACGGACTGGCGGCCGGTATCAGAAGCGGTCTACCGCCGGATGCCGGTGCGACACCGGATCCTCTACGCGAGCATGCGCACCTGGGCGGTATGGGCCGGGTCGATCAACTATTGGGCGCAATCCGGCTTCCGGCTCTCGTCATTCCCGAAGAAGGAGATGCGTCGCGACGTACGCCGATCGATGTGGTTCGTGATCGCTGCCGGTGGTGGATATCTGACGCTGGTCACCGTTTTCGCGGGATGGCAGGGCCTGCTGTTGTATTTCGTTGCGCCCTGGTTCGTCATCCACGCATGCTTTTCCATTACGACGCTGATGCACCACAGCGCTGAGGACATTCCGTACCTGCCCGAATCGCTGTGGACGCGCAATGCGAGCAAGTTGCTGGTGACCACCGACTTCGTGTATCCGCGGTGGCTGCTGTACCTCACCCACAACATCTCGTTGCACACCGCGCACCACGTCGCACCAGCCGTGCCGTTCTACAACCTCGGCAAGGCGCAGGCCGCATTACGGCAGGAGTATCCCGAACTGGTGCGGGTGGAGAAGGCGAGCGCGCGGAAACTCTTCAACATCGTTCGCAAGTGCCGGTTCTACGATCCGGTGTCGGGTCTGTATTCGACGCGGCCGATGCAGCGCGTCGATCATGCCGGGTCGGGCCCGGCGTGAGCGGGAACGCCCTGCTGGCCGCGGGCCTGGCTCGTGTGCACCGGCTCCTGCCGCGCGCAACGGGTTGCGTGCACACCGCGATGTTCATCGATACGCGCGGCCTTGGCGACGTCCCTGACGACGTATGTCCGCTCGGCGCCCGTCGGGTTGAGGTCGCGGACGTACCGCGGGTCGCCGCGGTCTACGTGTGGGGGACTGCCGAACCGACCGTTCTCGCGCTGCACGGGTGGGGGACCGACAGCACGGCGATGTCGGCCGTTGTCGACGTGGTGATGCGCAACGGCGAGTCGGTGATGTGCTTCGACGCACCGGGACACGGCGTCTCCCCGGGCTCGCAAGCGACGATCACGGAGTATGCAGGCGCGATATCGGCTGTGCTGCAACACTTCGCGAGCATCCACACGATCGTCGCCCATTCGCTCGCCTCGATTGCGGCGGTTGCGGCGGTCGCCGAGTCCGACGCGTCGGCCGTCCGCACCGTGATTCTGCTTGCCCCGGCGTGCTCACTGGCGGGGGTTCTCGACCGGTGGGCCGGAGACAGGCAGCTGCCCGCGGGAGTGGCGTCGTTGATCTCCCGTGAGTTGGAACGTCGCGATGGTGTTCCGGTGTCGCACTGGGACATCAGGACGCTGGCTCTGCCGGCATCGATCGACGTTCGAATCCTGCACGACCCGGCAGACGAGTCGGTCCCGGTCAGCGACTCCCGCGAGATCGCTGCCGCCGTCGGCGCGGACCTCCATGAAACGGTCCCCGGCACCGGCCACCACGGGGTCCTCGGTTGCGATGAGACCCGAGCCGCCCTGACCGCATGCCTGCGGCCCATGGCGCAACCCCGCCGAACAGGAAGGCAACGCGATGCAGGTGATTGACGCGTCCATTCCAGCAGTGCTTCGCGAGCGCTCGCACCTGCAACCCACCGACACCGCATTCACGTTCATGGACTACGACTCGGATCCGGCGGGACGTGCCGAATCACTGACGTGGGCAGAGCTTTACCGCCGATCACGCAGGCTCGCTGACGAGTTGAGTTCGCACACACGCCCGGGCGATCGGGCGGCGATACTTGCGCCGCAGGGGCTCGACTACGTCGTTGCGCTGTTGGGGGCGTTGGAGGCGGGACTCGTCGCGGTTCCGCTGTCGGCTCCGTTCGGCGCCGAAGACGAACATCTCAAAGCGGTGCTGCGCGACGCATCGCCGGGAGTTGTCCTGACGACGTCGTCTGCGGCCGCCAACGTCGCCACTTATGTGCAACCACAGGGCGGCGGACCCGTTCCCTCGGTCGTCGAAGTCGACTCACTGGACCCGGACTCGCCGAAACAGTCTGACGCGGAGAATGATCGGTACTGCCCGGTTGCCTATCTGCAGTACACGTCGGGATCGACACGTGAGCCTGCCGGGGTTGTCGTCTCCCACAGAAATCTCGTGGCCAATTTCGAGCAGGTGATGTCCGACTATTTCGTCGACTACGGGCAGGTCGCACCGCCGGACACGACGGTGGTGTCGTGGGTACCTCTGTCGCACAACATGGGCCTGTTCATCGGCGTGTGCGCACCGATCCTCGCGGGCCTTCACAGCGTGCTGATGAGCCCGATGGCGTTCATCCAGAGCCCGGCCAGGTGGATGCACCTGCTGGCCAGGCATTCGCGAACATTTTCGCCCGCTCCCAACTTCGCGCTGGAAATGGCCGCCCAGGCGACGACTGACGAGGACATGGCGGGGTTCGATCTCGGGAATGTGTTCAGCATCATCTGCGGTGGCGAGCGGGTGAATGCCGCGACGATCCGCCGCTTCACCGATCGGTTCGCTCGGTTCAACCTGTCCGACAACGTGATACGGCCGTCCTACGGCCTTGCAGAAGCGACGGTGTACGTGGCGACTCGCCTGCCGGGTGAGCCGCCGAGGATCGTCGGTTTCGAGCCCGAGAAACTCCGCGACAGCGTCGCCGAAATGTGCCGCGCAGGCGGCACGGCACTGGTCAGCTACGGTGCGCCCGACTCGCCGACGGTGCGCATCGTCGATCCAGAGACCCACCGTGAATGTCCGGTGGGGGCGGTAGGTGAAATCTGGGTGCACGGCGACAATGTCGCGTCAGGCTACTGGCAGAGACCCGAGGACACGGAGCGCACTTTCGGCGCCCGCCTGGTTGCTCCATCGGCCGGCGCGCCAGAACTGCGGTGGCTGCGAACCGGAGATCTCGGGGCGATCTGCGACGGCGAGCTGTTCATCATGGGTCGCATGAAGGACGTCTTGATCGTCTACGGACGCAACCACTATCCCGAGGACATCGAGGCGACGATCCAGGAGATCACCGAAACCAGGGCGGCGGCGATCTCGGTGCCCGATGATCGCAGCGAGAAGCTCGTCGCCGTCGTCGAACTCGAAAGCGGGGGTGAGTCGCCTGCCGAGAGGATCGAAGCGCTTAAGAACGCGGTCACGTCGGCGATATCGACATCACATGGCCTTGCCGTCGCCGATCTCGTTGCGGTAGCGCCCGGCTCGATACCGACCACGAGAAGCGGCAAGGTCAGGCGCGCCGCCTGCGTCGAACGGTACCGCCGCGGTCAGTTCACCCGCTTGGACCGGTAGGTACCGGGCTCACAGGCTGCCGATTCCGTTGACCGCGAGGAGGATTCCCACAACGGCGATGATGGCGGCGATGAGCTGCCGACGGCGAGGTTGTACCCAGTCGTGCACACGCATCACGGCCGCTTGGGTCCTGTCCGGTACGACCAGGTAAGTGAGAAGTGGGATCTCGGCGAACACGAGCGCCACGATGTGGTAGCCGACGACCGCGACGACCTGCGTGCCTGCGGAGGCTCCAGAGGCCAGAATTGCGGCGAGAGCCGCGACGTACTGCAGGGGCGTCGCGAGCCAGACACCCGCAGCGAACGCCACCCACAGCGACCCACCCTGCACCGCATCCCCTGCGCGCGTCGACAGCCGCGAGAACGCGGTCGGCGCCGCCGTCTGCAACGACGCGACCGGCGCGTCTTCTGGCACCGGTGCCTTGGCGCGTAGCCGCGCCGGGAATCGCGCCGCGATCAGCGCCGCCAGCAGCAGTGCCAGCACGCCGACGGCGATCTGAACGAGCGCGACGGTCGAGGTCGCAGTCGTCGACTCGAGGTCTTGGATGAAATCCAGCGCGACGTCGCGCAGGAAGAACAGCACACTAAGGCCGACTGCGAGGCCCATGATCACGCCGCCGAGCCAGAACGCCAGCAGTTGGAGCACGGGCCGCGGGCGCGAGATGACGAGAACGGTGATCCCGATTCGCAGCGGGTCGGCCATCGCCGCCAAGGCCATCACCAGCACCGCGCCCCACACGACGGGGACGCTACCCCGCTGCGTCGGGTGGCGCCGCGCGGCGTCGAACTGGCAACCTTCGAGTTTGCTCTGAAGAGCGCCGGATACGCAGATAGGTGGACAGAGCCCACCTCCGGATAGGGCATCATGGCAGTTAGCAGTTGCCAGGCGGTCTACGGGAAAGAGGTCGGGTGAGAGTCACGGGCGGCCGGCTCCGGCTCGGCTTGTTTGCCGTGGTCTTCGTGCTGCTCTGTGTCAATGCGCTCGCGCTGTGGGGCGAGCAGACGGCCCAGCGGGTGTTCACGGCGCTGCAGGCGCTCACCGGCCTCGGGGCCATCGTGGCTGCCGTGGTGGTCGCACGCCGCAAACCCGGTAGGGCGGCGGCATGGCGGCTTGTGGTCGTCGCGGCCTTCGTGAGTTCGCTGGTCGGTGACCTCCTCTGGTATGCGGGCCGCGCGACCCCCGCCGGCACGGCACCACCCCTTGCCGTGGCCGCCTATTTCATGCCGCCGCTGCTCACCCTTGTCATCGTTGCCCTGCTGGTGCGCGCCGGCGCGCCCGTCCCCGAAGGACGCGACGCTCCGGTACGCGGGTCGCGCGTCATCACGGTCCTGGACGGACTCGTCTCGGCCATCACGTTCTCGTTGTTGGTGCTGATTTCCGGGTTCGGCGACAGGACCGGCGCGGTCCTGCCCCGGTCGGCTGATTCCGCCGTGCTGGTCGTCTACGCGCTGCTCGAACTCGTCGTAGTGGTGACCGCGATGCTGACCGCGATCACCTACCGCCCGGGCCGCGCCTATCGGACGAACTACCTGCTGTTTGCCTGCGGTGTGGTCACCATCGCCTCGTCGGACCGGATCGTGACCTACCTGCGAACCGTCGGCATGGAGGGCGGCCAACTCTGGGGAAGCATCGGTTTCGTTCTCGGCCAGCTGGTGATCGCCTACGCGGTGCTGGACCTGCCGCCGTACTCGCCTTCCAAGCGTGTACGACACGCCGTCGACTGGGTGCGGCTCGGATTGCCCTACATCGGATTCCTCGGATTGGCGGCGATGTACTCCTTCCATCTTTATATCGGGCAGCGACTGAGCCCGTTCGAGCTGAGCGCGGCGGTTGTCTTGGTCTTGTTGGTCGCCGTTCGACAGATGATCGCCATGCGCTCACAACGCCAGTTGACGGAGCGGCTCTACGACACGCAGGTCAGCCTCGCGCACCAGGTGCATCACGATTCGTTGACCGGGCTGCCCAATCGGTTGCTGTTCGCCCGTCGGCTCGACGAGGCGATCGGCGAGGGCCCATTCGTGCTGATCTTCGTCGACCTCGACGACTTCAAGGAAGTCAACGACCGGTTCGGTCATGCAGGTGGTGACGAACTGCTGTGTTCGGTAGGCGAGCGGCTGCAGCGGTGTATCGGCGAAGCGGACACGTTGGCCCGCATCGGCGGCGACGAGTTCGCGATTTTGATCGACGGTGGACTCGAAGCGCCCGAGGTCGTCGCGGACCGGATCCGGGTGGCCCTTCGCGACCCGTTCGCGATACACGGTTCCTCGATCCGCGTCCGCGCCAGCATGGGCCTGGTCCGTCCCGAGGTCGGCGAACTGCTGCCCACATCCGACGATCTGCTCAGGCAGGCCGACGTCTCGATGTACGCGGGTAAGCGGGTCGGCAAGGACACCGCGGTGATCTATCGGCCGTCCCTCGGCGTCTCGACGGACTTTCCGACCGCGCTGCGAAAGGCCAAGGGCGGCATTCCGGCCCGCTTCAGCCTCGTGTACCAGCCGGTGGTGCGGCTCGACGACGCCACGCCCGTCGCTGTCGAGGCACTGGCCCGGTGGACCGCGCCCAACGGAACAGACATCCAACCCGACGCGTTCGTCGCCGCGGCCGAAGCTGCCGGCCTCGGCGCCGCGCTCGACGCCATGGTGCTGGATCTGGCCTGTAGCGAGCTCGAGTCCGCAGGCGTCGACCTCACCCTGCACGTCAACATCGGCGCGGCGCGGCTCGGCAGCCTGGAATTCGAGCGGCAGGTCCGTCGGACGCTGGAGCGGTGCAGCTTGACGGCGAGCCAACTCGTCCTCGAGATCACCGAGACCGTGCCCGTCGTCGACCTCGCCGACGCGGCCGCGCAGATCGCACGGCTCAACGAGATGGGTATCAAGGTCGCGCTGGACGACTTCGGGGCGGGCTACAGCTCGCTGACCCATCTGCACGCGTTGCCCGTCCAGATCATCAAACTCGACCGCGGTCTGGCGGTCGGCCCCGAGCCGAACCGCATCGAAACGCTGTACCGCTCTTTCATCCGACTGTGCGACTCGCTGGGCATCGAGGTGATCGCCGAGGGCATCGAGTCGACGGCGCAGGCCGACACGGTGTACACGGCAGGCTGCCGCCTGGCGCAGGGCCACCTGTTCGGCCGGGCGGTGCCGATCGCCGACCTCTCTGTCCCGATGTCCCACTTACGAAGGTGTCTGCCCGTCAACACGCCGCACGGAAGCAGCATTTAGCGCACGCTCGCGGTCTCGTGAGCGGTACCGTCGGCCGGTGAGCAGCCCCTCGCGCCCGGTCACCGTGCTCGACAAGCCCGCGGTACTGGCCGGGTTGTTCGCGGTGTGGGAGGACATCGACACGTTGGTCAGCGGGTTCGACGAAGCGCAGTGGCAGGCACCCACGGCGCTTCCCGGATGGAAGGTGCACGACGTGATCGCGCATCTGGTCGGCACGGAGTCGATGCTGCAGGGCGCCGGCACACCGGATGCCGACATCGATGTCTCAACCCTCAAGCATGTGCGCAACGACATCGGCGTGCTGAATGAGCGGTGGGTGCGCCGGATGCGAGACCTCAGCGACGCCGAGTTGCTCGAGAAGTTCCGGACGACGACGGCCCAGCGGCGTATGGCGTTGTCCGACATGTCCAATCACGACTGGAACCAAGTCACCGCGACGCCGGCTGGACCCGACACTTACGGACGCTTCATGCGGGTGCGGGTGTTCGACTGCTGGATGCACGAACTCGACGTCCGCGATGCCGTCGGGCAGCAGGCGGGTGTCAGCGAACTCATCGGTCCGGCCGCCGACCTGTCGCTGGACGAGATGGCCACCAGCATGGGATTCGTGGTCGGCAAGCTGGGCGGGGCACCGGAGGGGTCGCGGGTGTCATTCGAGCTGATGGGACCGGTGGGACGCACCATCAACGTCGCGGTGGACGGTCGTGCGCGGGTGGTGGACGATTTCGGCGACGACGACCCCACGACGACGATCCGGCTGGATGCCCTGCTGTTCACCCGGCTGGCCGGCGGCAGGACCAACGTCGATCAGAGCGCGATCACCTACGGCGGCGACGAGGCCGTCGGCAGGCGGATCGTCGAGCACCTGAACTACGTGATCTAAAGCGTGTCGAGCTGGGACTATTTAATCTCTGGTCTTTGTTGTAGTCCCCGGTAGACTGAAATGTCCGGCCGAAAGTCGGCTGGGATGCGAGGGGCTGAACGGTTTCGACTTCGCGCATCGAATCAAGGGAAGCGTGCCGGTGCAGGCAAGAGACCACCGTAAGCGTCGTTGCAACCAATTAAGCGCCGATTCCAATCAGCGCGACTACGCACTCGCTGCCTAAGCGACTGCGTGTCTGTCAGACCGGGAGTGCCCTCGGCCCGGACCCTGGCATCAGCTAGAGGGCTCAACCGATGAGTTCGGTCGCGGGACTCATCGGAACACCAACAGCGACTGGGATCGTCATCCTGACTTGTTTGCGTGATCAGGAGATCCGAGTAGAGACATAGCGAACTGCGCACGGAGAAGCCTCGAGGGAATGCCGTAGGACCCGGGTTCGATTCCCGGCAGCTCCACAAGTAAAGGCCCAGGTCAGGGATATAATCCCGAGCCTGGGCCTTTCTACGTCAACACCTACGTCAACAAAATCGGGCTTACGATGCCCGTCATGGCCTCTCTGCGCACCCGCAATCGTCGTGACGGAAGCATCTACCACGCCGTCCTCTACCGTCTCAACGGCAAGCAGAAGTTGACGTGCGGGCCGTGCTGCCCACAATTCGTGTGCCAACGCTCGTCCTGCAACACACCGGTTCGTTGTTTCAGCCGGAGTGGGGCAAGTACGTCGCTGATCACATAGAGCGCGCGAAATACGTTGAGCTGCCGGGGCGCAACATGTATCACTTCGTGGAACCGTGGCGTGCGTCCTTCCAGGAGATCGCCGAGTTCCTCACCGGCGAGCGGGCTGAGGTGGCCGATGATCGGGTTCTGGCCACGGTGCTGTTCACCGACATCGTGGACTCGACACGGCGCGCTGCGGAGATCGGCGACCGTGACTGGCATGCGTTGCTCGATGCACACGACGCCGTGGTGCGGTCACAACTCGCTCGCTTCCGAGGCCGCGAGGTAAACACATCGGGCGATGGTTTCCTGGCGATGTTCGACGGCCCGCAGCGGGCGATCCGCTGCGCGATGGCGATCCGCGACGCGGTGCACGCGCTCGGCATCGAGGTGCGGGCCGGGTTGCACACCGGCGAGTGCGAGGTGCGCGGCGATGACATCGGCGGAATCGCCGTGCACATCGGTGCGCGCGTGAGCGCACTGGCAGGGCCGAACGACGTGCTCGTGTCCAGCACGCTGCGCGACCTCGTGATCGGGTCAGGACTGGAGTTTGACGAGCGCGGCGCTCACCAGCTCAAGGGCGTGCCCGGCGAATGGCACCTCTCCGCCGTCACCTCTACGTAGCGGTGGGTTGCGGCGAAACTGATTTCGCCTGCCGTAAACGCTTGTGCGCGCGGTGGCACCTAAGAAGGCAAGCCGACTATCGAGACGCTTGCACATCTTCTATTTCGAGACAGCATTCAGGTCTGCTCGAGCCTGGTCGATCTGGTCGTATGCGTAAGTCACCATGGCGGCGGTGGTCATCGTCTCACCCTTGCGGGCGAGCGATTCGTAGGTTTGGTCGCCAAGGACCCTGCGCAGGTGGGTGATCGCTGCGGTGATTTCGGGAAACACCCCGGCGGTCATGGGGTTGACTGCGAAACCGGCGATAGTGGCCGCAGCTTCATGGTGTCCGAGCCGGTGAAAAAGCGCGGCCAGCACCGCGAGGGGGGAACGCATAATGGTGACGTTTCCTGACTCGTGGTAGTTGCGGATCGCCAGCGTAAGGTATTCGAGAGCAGCCAGCGGGTCACCGTACTTGGTCTCAAGCTCGGCCAGACTTTCCGCCTGGAATGACTCGATTCCGCGGTTACCGCTGTCTCGGGCGATCATCAAGCCCCGACGCACGGCGTCCATCGCGGCAGGCGGATTGGCGTCGCGAAAGGCGAACCCGTAGGCGAATAGCGCGAACGAAAGCGCACACGGATTGTGGGTGGCTTCAGCGGCGTCTATCAGACCGGTCGCGACGGTCATCGCCTCCTGAGGCGACGCGGCGACCGTCAGTGCGATGACCAAAGCTCCCCTCGTGAATATGGTCGGGTGACGACCGTGTGCCAGTTGGGTGCGCAACCACTCGAGCGCCCGTTTCGGCTGGCCGATGGCCTGATACGCAGAGACAAGGGCGGATTCGACGTCGTACGGCAGCCCCTGGCAGCCTTCGGAAAATACGATCTGGCCCGCCTCGCTGTACTCGAGAGCCGCCTCGATCCGTCCGGGCATCCAGCACAGCGATGCCATCCCGTACAGCAACGCGAGGCGGGGATGGTCGGCGGCGCGAGCGGGCTGGATTAGCTCTTCGGCCCAAGCTATCGGCTCGTAGTTCTCCACCCGAAAGCCGAGGAACGCCGCGTAGGTCGCGACGGGGGCGGCAAGGTCGAGATTCCCTTGGTCGGCGGCCCAGCGGAATGCGGTGCGCATATTGGCCAGTTCGATAGTGAACCAGTCATAGGCTTCCCGCTGGCGGGGGCTGTCCCACCGGGCCAGGATGTCGGTTTCACGACCAGCGAAGTAGCGCGCATGGGCGGCCCGCGCCTCAGTTGCCGCACCGCTGGCGGCGAGTTGTTCCTCGGCGAACTGGCGGATCGTCTCCAACATGGAAAACCGGGTTCGCCCCGAAGATCGGTCGGCGACGAGCAGAGACTTACGAACCAGAGCGTCGAGTACCTCGAGGATGGCGTACTCGTCGAGGTCATTCGATCCGGCTACCGTACAGGCGCTTTGGAGGTCGAATCCGCCCGTGAAGACCGAACACTGTTCCAGCAGCGCCTTCTCGGCGTCGTCGAGATGGTCGTAGGACCATGACACCGCATGGCGAAGGGTCTGATGTCGCGCCAATCCCCGCCTTGAGCCAACCAACAGCCGGAACCGCTGATCGAGACGATCCCGCACCTCGACCGGGGTCATCGACGCCATCCGCGAGGCCGCCAGCTCGATGGCCAGGGGAATCCCGTCGAGTCGCTGGCAGATCTCTACCACCGCCTCCGCATCGTTGGCCCCGGCCAACGAAAACCGCTGCGCCACACTACGAGCGCGCTCGACAAACAGGGTCACCGATGAACACTCGGTTCCCGCCCCAACATCCAGCGAGGACACCAGCCACACCTGCTCGTCGGCGACCCCCAATCCTTCGCGGCTGGTCGCCAACACCCGCACCGTCGCCGAGTGCGCCAGGATCGCCTCGACCAGATCCGCCGCAGCGTCGCGCACGTGCTCGCAGTTGTCGAACACCAACAACCGCACCCTGCCTTCCAATGCGGCGGCCACACTCTCGCTCACGGTCTTGCCCGGCTGCTGGGTGATGCCCAGCACCGCCGCGACCGCGTCGGGCACCGCCGCCGGATCGGCGACCGCGGCCAGTTCGAAATACCAGACGCCGTCCGGGAACTCATCGGCCACGCGCGCCGCAAGTTCGGTCGCCAGGCGGGTCTTGCCGACCCCGCCCACCCCGGTCAACGTCACCAACCGATGAGCCTTCAGCGCCTCTTTGACCTCGGCCAGTTCTGCTTCGCGTCCGATGAAGCTCGTCGTTTGAGGGCGCAGGTTTCCCGGTGCCGCATCGAGCGTCGCAAGGGGCGGAAACTCGCTACCCAGGCCGACGGCCAGGACTTGGAACATCTCCACGGGTTTGGCGATGTCCCGTAATCGCCGTGGCCCCAAAGCAATCAGGTCGATGCTGCTGCAGAGCCCGGCAGTGGTGCCGTCGAGCAGAACCTGCCCGCCATGACCCGACGCCATCACCCGCGCCGCACGGTTCAGCACCGCACCGAAGTAGTCCCCGTCCCGCAGTTCGGCCTCACCGGTCGCCATGCCCATCCGCACCGGCAACTCCAGCGCCCGCTGCGCAGCGATTGCGGCATCAACCGCCGACCTCGGCGACGCGAACGCGGCAGCCACGCCGTCACCGGTGTGGCTGAACAAAAAACCCTCATGCGCTTCGATCGAGGAGCGCAACACATCGTCGTGGGCGGCCAACGCCGCCCGCATGCCATCCGCGTCGGCCTCCCACCGACGGGTCGAACCCTCGACATCGGTGAACAGAAACGTCACCACCCCCGAAGGAGCAGCCGAGGTCACGGCATCGCCTCGGCCCACGCAATATGCCCTTCGAATCCCAGGGATGTCGCCATGTCGCGGTAGCGGTCCCGATAGTCCCGGTACGCGGCCTCGTCGCCTCGCGCCCGCGCCAGCAGTGCCCGCAGCCGCAGCAGCCAGATTTCGCGGATAACCAGTCCGTCGTCGGCTCGCGCGTCCGCCAACCTGGTGATCGCGGCCTCGGCTTCGACCACGTCACCGTCGACCCCGCGATCGAGCAGTGTCTCCACCAGAACACCCGTCGCGGGAAAGCCCCACAACAGCAGTTGTCCCTCGCGGAAGAGATGGTCGACGGTGGCGCGTATGAGCGGTATCGCCTCATCGCGACCTCCACGGCTAGCCCGCTCACGTGCCGCGGAGACCTCGACGATCGGTAAATCGCCCAGGTCGTGTCCCCCGCGCACGAACGCCTCGCTGACCTCCGTCAGGAGCTGCTGTCCGCGGTCACGCTCCGCAGCCTTGTGGCGATGCACCAGCGCAACGCCCAGCGTCATCCGGGCGAAGTCCAACGCGAAGTCATCAGCGGATCGTTCGACAATCTGTAGGGCATCCTCGATCTCCCGCACCGCGGAATCGTCGGGCCTCAGCACGCCATACGGTATCCCCACGAAGTAGACGTAGCTGACGACCGTGGCATAGGACAGGGGGTCGGTGGTGCAGGCCATGGCCAGGCCGTGCCGCAGGTCGTCGCGCCATCCGGGACGACCCAGGAAGTAACGGGCCACACCCCGCGACGTATAGGCGAGCGCCAACGGAGACCCGTAAATCAAGTTGCCCTTAGACGGGTCCCCGTCGGCCAGGTCGATAACCCTCTGTGACCACCGCAGCACGTCAAGAAACTCGGCGCTCTCGCCCTTGGTGTATATGGCCGCGAAGGACAGTCCCACCGTCAAGGTCGGATCGCCGACCGACTCGATGAGGGCCATGGCTTCCGATGCCAGCCGCGACGCCTCGTGCACCCGGCCCTGGAACGCGTGATCCATGACCAGCCCCGCCATGGCGATGGCCAGCGACGCCTTGTCCCCGGCGGCGGCGCACAACTCCCGCAGTTCCTCGAAACGGTCACCGGCCACGTTCACATGGACTCGCCAGGCGATCCCGCACAGCATGGTGCGGGGGGCGATGCGCATGGCAGCCCGGTCCGGGTTTTCGGCGGGTAGTGCGTCGGCGATCTTTTCCGCACGCTCCCAACTCAGTCGCGCCGCGGCGATGTCGCGATTGGTCGCCCACGTTGCGGCACGCATGTGCCAGCCGTAGGCGGCGTGCAGATCACCGGCGGCCTCCAGATGCTCGGCGATCAAGGCGGCATTTTCATCAGCCGCTGCCGGGTCACGCGCTTCGATCGCAGCCGCGACGCGCCGGTGCAAATCGGCGCGATCCGACTTGAGCTGAGCTTCATAGGCCACCGCACGAATCAGCGGGTGGTGGAAGACATACTCGGGTTGGCGGGTGAATTTGACCTGATCGATGAGCTGGGCCGCCACCAGGTCGGTAACGACGGGTTCGACGCCTAGCTGCATCAACAGGTCGAGGTTGAAGCGCGACCCGATGACCGCCGCTGCGCTCAACGTGCGTTTTGCTTCTGGTGGAAGCCGATCGATGCGTGCGGCGATGGTCGCCTGCAGGGTGGCAGGCACGCTCACCTCAGCGACCTCTGCCGAGGACACGTAAGCGCCCTGCTCCCCATGCAGCACACCAGACTCGGCGAGTTCGCGCACGATCTCCTCGGCGAAAAACGGATTACCGCCAGCCCGGTCAGCGATTGTCTGGCCCAATCCGCCAACAGATGGGTCGGCCCCGAGCAGCTCCGTGATCAATGCTGCCGTCTCCGAATCACTCAGCGGCGCAAGGGCAATGTTTTGAGCACCCTGCGCCCGCTTCAACGCTCCCTCGTACTCCGGTCGATGGGTGACCAGCACCAGCGAGGGCGTCTGCGCGATCACCGCGAGGAAGTCGGCCAGCATCGACTCGCTGACCTCGTCGATCCAGTGGGCGTCCTCGATGACATAGACCGCCGGGGTTTCACGCGCCAACGACGCGGCATTCACCAATGCGGTCAACCGCCGCCGACGCGCATCCGGATCAATCCGAGGAATAGCCACATCCGGATCGGCGATCCCCAGCAGGTCATTGAAGAGCAACACATCCTCCGGGTCTGCCTCAGGAATCCCGTCGCGCACTCGATCACGGGCGGTCTGCGGGTCAAGACCATCGACACCGGTGGCCGCGCGCAGCAGGCGCGCCACGGCATGGAAGGGGACCTGGCTTTCGTGCGACTCGCAGAAGGCAGTGAACACCTCGACGCCACGGGTGGCTGCCATCGCAGACACCTCGCGCACGAGACGGCTCTTGCCGATGCCCGGTGGCCCGACCACACCGACGACACCGCCGTGCCCCTCGACTGCCCGGTCCAACAAGCCTTCAACGGCGAACATCTCCCACCGCCGCCCGATCAGATTCGACTCGACGCGCTCGATGAGGCGAAGCCGTTCCTCCATGCCCAACAGCCGCTGAGCCGCGACGGGCTTATCGGACCCCTTGATGCGCACCATCTCCGGCTCGCCAAGAGCCGCTGCGCCTTCAACCAGTCGTGCGGTGGATGCACTGAGCATCACCCCACCGGGCGGAGCCACAGACTCCATCCGCTGGGCCATACCCACTTGCTCACCAATGGCGGTATAACCCAAAGTGCCTGAACCGATGTCACCGGCGATCACCTGGCCGGAGTTCAAGCCCACACGTAACTGGAGGTCCACACCGTCCCGCTCTGCGACTTCGACGGCAAGCCGTTTGGCCTCCTCCTGAACGCCCAATGTCGCCAGGCAGGCCCGCACGGCGTGGTCCTCCAACGCTGCTGGCGCGCCGAACACCGCCATGATGCCGTCGCCGGTGAACTTGTCCACCGTGCCGCCATACCGCTGCACCACCACCGCCGCACGCTCAACCAACTCGGCCATGATCTCGCGCAGCCGCTCCGCACCCACCGCCGCCGCGATGTCCATCGAATGAACGACATCGGCGAACAGGACGGTCACCTGCTTGTACTCCGCCGATCGAGTGGCCTGTGTGACCGGTGCACCGCACTCGTTACAGAACTTGGAGTTCGGCGGCAGTTCGGTGCCGCACGACCCACACGGCAGCCCCGTCGCGGTCAGTCCACCGCCACCATCCCCGCTGGGGTCCACGTCAGTATCGTTTCACCGCCGCTCGGTGATGTCCGTCGTATCGCCGTGCCACCTCAGCGCGAAGTCTTGGGACCCTCATATGTCGTTTGTTTAGCGACAAGGTGGGGGCTTTCGGCGTCTTGTGGGCTACGGCCCGTACTCCCACGAGCCCGCGCCGTCAGGACCGGTCACGCAGAACATCGACCGTCCATTCGGTGCTATCGCTTCGACGGAGCCGTTGCCGTCGCACCAGCCGCCGTGTGGCTGCGCGGCAGGCTTCTGGAGGTAGCCATAGGGGCCTTCATGCCACTGCCCGTTTTCGCAGGACCCGCACGGCGATTGGCCCGCTCACGGGTAGCAGCCCTGGCATCAACCCATCGTTTTCGAGTGCCCCCTCGCGAGGATGCGAGCGAACGGCAGCAGCATCAGGAAGTCGACAATCAAGACGACGGTGATCATCACGATGACCTTCGCGTCATCGAAGTTCTGCCCGGCGACCACGAATGCAGCGGCGGCGTTTCTCTGTGCGGTCCCCAATGCCAGCACCCCCCGAGTGCTCGTTGCGGGTCCTCCAAGCAGCCATCCGATGCCGACGCAGACCACCGTGTACACGACGGCGGCCAGGACGCCGAAGGTACCGAATACCGACAGGACACTCTTGAGGTGGCCAGCCATGGTCAACACCACCACGAGGATCATGCTGATGTTGGAGATCCACCCAACCGTGGGTCGGATGCGGCCTGCCGCGCCTGGGCGGCGGGCCCGGACCAGGAGACCCACGGCCAGCGGGATGAGCATCAACACGATGAGCGACCGCGCGATCTTCACCGGGTTGACCGTGATTCCCTCGAGGAAGAACGGCAGAGCCAGGGGCAGGTAGCCCACGGTCACGACCATCAGCAGCACCATCAGGCCCACAGCGAAGGCCAGATCGGCCTTGGCGAACTCCGCGAGCTTGATCAGAAACGGCGCGCCCGCCGCCAGCCCGCACAGCAGCAGGCCGATCCCCAGCGGCTCGTCGAGACCGAGCACCCGCCAGAGCCCGAGCGCTACCAGGGGCGCGAGGACGAAGTTCGCCGCAAGGGACAGCACGACCAGCCGGGCGTTCTTGAGCGGGGCCAGGATCTGGCCGACGGTCAGACTGAGGCCAACACCCAGCGTGCTCGACACCACGAAGACGACGACGGCCACGCTCGAGCCCCGGATCAGCAGGTCGGTCAGCGCCATCGTTGCCGCCTTTCGTCACTTAATTGCGTAGGGGTCAGTCGGCCAGCGCCGCGCTGGCCTCGCGGTCCGCAGCACGGCGGTGTGTGGCATGGAGCATCGGAGTCTTCGGTGCGCTCCAGTGGTCGGTGATAATTTTCAATCATCACCGACTTAGCGGGGGCAGAATCCATGCAGACAGCCCAGAACACGATTCTGGTGACGGGTGGCGGGTCGGGGATCGGTCGTGGCCTGGCTGAGTCGTTTCATCGTCTGGGCAACCAGGTGATCATCGCTGGCCGCCGCCGCGAGCAGTTGGAGAGCGTGGCAGCGGCCAATCCCGGAATGCAATTGCTGACCTTGGATCAAAGCGATGCGGCAGACATCGAGCGTTTCGCCACGGAGGCGACACAACGCCACCCCGAACTCAACGTTGTGATCAACAACGCGGGTATCCAACACAGCGAGGACCTCACCGCTGGCCGTGTCGCCGAAGCGGAGGCCATGATCATCACGAACCTACTTGGTCCCATACGCCTCACTGCTGCGTTGCTGCCGCGCCTGCTCGCTCAGCCCCGTTCGGCCGTTCTGAACGTCACCTCGGCGTTGGCCTTCCTGCCCAAGGCGCAGGTGCCAACCTATTGCGCCACCAAGGCCGCGCTGCACTCCTACACCCAATCGCTGCGGTTTCAACTGCGGAACACGGCGGTTCATGTGATCGAGATCATTCCGCCGGGGGTCCAGACTGGCCTGCGCGACGAGCGAGTCAACGAACCCGACGCTGTGCCCCTCGATGAATACATCGCCGAGACCATGGCGCTGCTGACCGAGCAGCCCGAGGCGACCGAGATTGTCGTGGACGCCACGAAACCGCTCCGGTTCGCCGAACGCGACGGCGTGTACGAGCAGCGCTATACCGACTTCAACACGTCACGCTCGCCCTGACAGGCGTCGGCGCTGCGTCTCAGCAGTACGCCAACCAAATATTGTCCAAGCGACCGCGAACGCCCCGTCTACACCGGCAGCGGTCCCGATCACCCTCGGTGACCGTGCTGCAGAGGTCAAGACTCGTCGTCCTCGTCGATGAACTCGGTCGGGTCGAAGGGCTCGTCGCCAGCGTCATAGAAGGAGTCCGCCCCCTCGTCGAGCGCCTCCTGATGCTGCTCCAGCTCCTTCAGCTTCGCGAGGATCTCCGCCCACATCGCTTGCGGGACAACAGCACGGACCGCCTCATCGATCCTGTCCAACTGAACCCTCAGTTCGAGGACTTCGGTGCCCCGCTCACGCCCGTCGAGGACGGACTGCAGCTTCTCGGCGGCGCGCAGGCCGGTCTCCACACTGACCTCGATGCGATCGTCCACCAGGGTGCGGAATGCCTTGTTCATCACGACCTCGAAGAACGCCAGCGGCGTGAGCGCCGTGGCTAGGCCCTCGATGAAGTCGATGCGATTGTCCTGAGCACGGCGCTCGACGATGTCGCGGTACGCGGCTTTGGCGACGCTCTGCACCGGAAAATGCTTCGTCGCATGGGTTCTGATCGAGTCGATCGTGACCCGGTCACGTCTGTCGAGTTCGGCATTGTCTGCCGCGAGGGCCCGCACTATGCCCGCGTACGGGGCTGCTGTAGCCAGCATCTGGTTGACCTTTCGGCGCATGCTGTCGTTGCGGCAGATTCGGCATCTGGGCTCCAGATGAAACCCGTTGTGGGGGGCCAACTCCATCGATTCCACGGTGTCGCCGACAAGGTCGCGGACGGTCTCGGTAACAGACATGGCATGTTCTCCTCGATCCGACGAAGTCGTACGGTGCTCGTCGCTTCGGTCGTAGTCTCCCAGGAGGAACGCCTACGCCACATCAGGAAAGCACCTGCAGTTCCGGGTTTTCTGCGGTACTTCCATGGACTTGCGTACCCGGCGCATTGCGCCCGAACAACGCCGACGCCCTGTCACAGGTGTCCACATCGAGGGCGACACGACCCGCCAGCCGTCCGGGGTAACTACGACTCAGCCTCCCTCGTTGTCGTGCTCATCAGACAGTGGTTGCAGCCCAGCGGCTTCACGCAAAATGTTTACCGCGCGCAGAGGATCGTCAATGGGCAGGACGTGATACTGCAGTCCTTCGGAGCGATCAGAAGTCACAGCCCCACCGTATCGATCTGCACCGACGAACCCAGCGGGCAAAGCGCCACCCCCTGCGAGGTGTGGCTTAGCCGCCATGGGTCAGCTTGGACAGCACCTCGGCGATGGCCTGACTTGTTGACGGCGTCAACACCTTTCGATGTTTTCCCAGGTCGTTTCACGTCGTCTCGCGTTGTCGCGGAACCACCTTTTCGCAGGTCACAAGCCATTTACTGCGGATTCCGACCGGGTTCGATTCCCGGCAGCTCCACCAGAGAAGGATCAGGTCAGGGAGTATTTTCGCCCTGGCCTGTTTCCTTTGTGGGCACATTTTGGGCACATCCTGAAACAAGGTCGTCCATCTTGTCGGCCACGTCGTCCAGGTCGTCGGGGAGCAGGTGGCCGTACTGATCGAGTGTCATCGTCGCCGACTTGTGGCCCAACTGGGCCTGCACGGTCTTGACTTTGGCGCCGCTGGCGATCATCAACGACGCCGCCGTGTGCCGTAGCTCGTGGACGGTCACCCGAGGGAACTTCTCATCGGCCGCCTGGCAGCGCTTGACCGCTGCGCCGAACCAATGAGTTGTGGTTGGTGGTCGCAACGGCTGACCATCGGCGCGAGGCCACAACAGCTCATCGGGGGCTTTGCCGTCCATCGCCGGCGCCAACAGCTTGAGCACCGACGCCGACACCGCCACCGAGCGGGCCGCGTGTGTCTTGGTGGTGCCGATGACGGTTTTGGAGTTCACCTTCGACGCAGACCGCTCGACGCGGATGCGGCCACGCCCAAGGTCGATGTCACGCACCCGCAATGCGGCCATTTCTCCCCACCGCAGTCCTATCGTCGCGAGCAGCAAAACGATGTCAGGATGCTTGGACTCGTCGGCTAATGCGGACGCCTGCATGGCGGTCAGGTAGTTGCGGGCCTTCGGGGTCTTGCGGGGACACCTCTGGCTGGATTGGCGGCAAGACGGCGGTCGGCCACGGCATCGTCCAGGATGCCTGCGAGCACGCTATGCGCGTGAGCCACGGACGATGCCGAGAGCTTCAATTCGGCAACCCACTTCTGGACCTCGGTCGGACGAATATCTGCGATGCGACGGCGGCCCCATTTCGGCTCGACGTGGACGCGCCATACTGATTCCAGGCGCGCAGACCAACTGGCTTTATGGTGCGCCTGGCGCGCCAGCCATTCACTACCCAACTCGTCGACGGTGATCTGGCCGTGTGACGGCGCGACATAATTGCCGGTGAGCTTCTCGACTTCGACCGTGTTGGCGAACGCTTGTGCGGCTTGCTTCGTGGTGAATCCACGTTTCTTGGTCTGCGTGTGTTGCGGCGTTCGATAGGGGACCATGTAGCGCGTTGTTCCGGTGGCTGTTTGATACTTCTCAATCGTTGCCATCGTCGGTCTCCCGATTGAAATCGACAGTCGCGACAGTGATCCCAAGGTCCGCGATAGCCCACGACGGTGTGGAATCGAGACAGTGACGGTAATTCATCGGGCCGTCAGTCTCACGAAAAGGCGCCGCGCGCAGAACATCCCACAGCAAGTGCGCGGGCTCTGAGGGCCGGCACGTCGCCTGTACGTATTCGTCAGGGGTAGCCGTGTGGGGCATCAACAATCTGAGTGGCGATACCCCTAGCGCCACCGCCAGAGCCATAAGATCATCGACGTCCCGGCGGCGAGTACCCCGCTCGATCTCGTCGAGTGCCGTGTGCGTGAGCGGACGACCGGTGTCGGCCAAGCGTCCCGCAAGGGCACGCAACCCGAGGTTTCGCTCTTCGCGGAGGCGTTTGACGCGTGGGGCAACACTGGAATGTTGCACCGCGCCTTGCCGTTCGAGCCAACATCGGTCCGGCTGATGCACCGCACAACCCTGGTCGGCGAGGAGCCCGTCGCCGTCGCCTGACGTACGAACGCTACTGGACGTGGGCAGCCAACTCGACGACCGCCACGCGAACCTTTGCGGGCAGTTCTGGGTGTTCGGGCGGATGTTCGCCTTGCAGTGTTTTCAGCGGAACCGAGAGCTTGATCGAGTCGACCACCTGAGGCCCGGCGATCGTGAACGACTTTCGAGTCTCTTCGTGTGCCCAAGTGCCGCCATAGGACCCTAGCGAGGCCCCGATCACAGCGAGCGGTTTACCTTTCAGTGCGCCGCTGCCGTAGGGCCGAGACAGCCAGTCGATGGCGTTCTTGAGTACGCCCGGGATGCTGGCGTTGTATTCGGGCGTGATGACCAGGACAGCGTCGGCGCGTCCCGATTCCTCCCGCAGTGCTCTCACCGCCTCGGTGACGTCGTCGGTGTCGATGTCGTCGTTGTAGAACGGCAACTCGCCGAGCCGGTCAAACAGCGTCAGCTTGACTTCGGCAGGCGCCACCTCGACGGCAAGCTCGACCAGCTGCCGGTTGACCGACGCCGCCCGCGGACTTCCGAGCAGCACCAAGATGCGCGTCATCGGCTGCTGAACATGCCCCGATAGCCGAAGGCGGGATGGCGCTGCGAGATGTCAGGAGTCTCGGCGTCGAACAGCTTCTGCCGCAACGTTCCCGGCCGGTACTCCTTCTGCATCAGACCCTTGTCCTGAAGCACCGGGACGACGTGTTCGAAGAATTCGTCGTAGCTCTGTGGCATAAGGATGTTCATGATCTGCACACCGTCTACGCCCGCGGCCTGGTATTCGGCAAGGCGGGTCGCGATTGTCTCAGGTGAGCCGACGACCATCTGGGGAACGGAAAGCGTGGTCAGGAAGTCGTGCACCGTCGGCTTGGATCCGGGCGGCCAGGCGTTGATCACCGCCCGGAAAGCTCCTTGGATGCCAGGGATTTCGTCGAGCAGGTCCTCTAGCGCAGTCTGAGGGTCATAACGGCCGAGGTCGGTTCCCGACAGGCCGGCGAAGTAGGCGACCTGGCCTTCCTGGCTGCGGTACTGCTCGAGGTCCTGCCACTTGCGGAAGGCCTCCTCGTCGGTCGAGCCGACCACGAACATCAGGCCTTGCAGAAACAGAATGTCGCCGTCGCGTCGGCCGTGCTTGCGCGCCATGGTGCGCACCGTGTTGATCTGCTGGGCGATCGTCTCGGGGGTATACGCGGACAGGAACATCAACTCCGCATGTTTGCTGGCGAAGTCCAGTCCGACAGGCGATCCGCCGGCCTGCGCCAACACCGGCGTGCGTTGCGGCGAGGGCTCCATGAGGTTGAATCCCTCGACGCTGTAGCGCTCTCCATTGTGGTGGGTGTCGTGGATCTTCGATGGATCGGTGTAGACGCCGCGAGATGGGTCGTCGACCACGGCGCCCTCATCCCAGGAGCCCTCCCAGAGTTTGTAGACGACGTCGACATACTCGTCGGCCCATTTGTAGCGTTCCTCGTGGGAAAGGTTGCTCGGTAGTCCGAAGTTGCGGAACGCGCGCTCGTTGGCCGATGTGACGATGTTCCAGCCGACCCGTCCGCCGCTGAGGTGATCCAAGGTCGAAACCTGGCGGGCGAACATGAACGGGTGCTGGGAGATGACCGAACTGGTGTATAGAAAGCCGATATCGGAGGTTTCGTGGGCTAGTGCCGGAACCAGCATGGTGCAATCACCGATCGGGACGTTAACCGCCTGCTCGAAGACGATGTCGCGAGATTGGTTGAACTCGCCCTGAATTCCCAGGACATCGGTGAAAAAGAAAGCGTCGATCTTGGCCTGCTCGGCCTTCTTGGCCAGCTCCACCCAGAGATCGAATTTCTTGTATTCCCGATTGCGGGCTTGCGGATGCCGCCAGATCCCGTGGAAGTTGTGGCCGACGGAGTCCATCACCAACAAGGTGAAGATCATACGGTTCGTCATCCGGTGACCTTCTGTCTCGTGTTAGGCGATCTCGACTGTACGAATGTATAGCAAAGCAGTCCAAGCGTGGTCAAGACCGGAATTTCCCCTGAGATCACTTGGGTGGCAAACCTTCATATCGCTGATTGACAGCTCACCGCCCGCGTTGCTCGGCCTAACCGCCCGTGATGCGTTCTTCCCGGTAATAGCGGGCTGCCTTACGCACGGACTCCTCGACAGGCTCTGGGCTCCAGCCCAGTTCGCGTTCTGCCTTACTGTGATCCAGCGGTGACATGACATCGGCCATGCGGATTCCGATGGTGGCGAACTTCAGGTCTCGCCGCAAGAGTCGTGCCGCGAAGTCGTTGACGCGGGCTGCGGCGTACACGGCCTTCATCGGCAGCCCGAATCGCGGGGGTCGTGCGCCAACGGCCTCGGCGGCGACTTGATGGAGCTCGCGTTGGCTGACCATTCGGTCGGAAATGATGTACCGCTCTCCAATTCGGCCTCTGTCACCAGCCAGCACCATGGCGTGTGCGGCATCTTCGATACCGACGGTCTCCATCGAGTTCTTGAAGTAGAAGGGCCATCTGCCGGCCGCGACGAGTGCCAAGAGTCCGCCGTGCGGCGTCGGTTGCCAGTCCCCGGGACCGTAGGTGGTGGAAATGCACAACGCCACCGCCGGTAAGCCTTTGTCGCGGGCATATTGCAGGACGAGGTTTTCCGCCGCCACGCGCGACTCGACGTAGGGACCCCCGTCGTGCCAGTCAAAGGGATCTGCTTCGGTGACCGGGGACCCATCGCCGATCGCAAGTGTGGCGATGGTGCTGGTGAACACGAACCGCTTGAGGTTGGCCTCGCATGCCGCGTCGAGGACGTGGCGCAGACCCTCGACGTTGGTGCGGAACAACGGTGATGGGTCACGAAGCCAGGCCCTGGCGTCGACCACGCAGTAGTAGACAACATCGCAGTCGACCATCGCTGCACGTAGTGCTGGGTCGTTGAAGACATCCCCGTAGACGCGTTCGACGTCGAGGTCGTCGATGCCGCGGGTGGAACTCGTTTCTCGGAGCATCACGCGGACACTGTCGCCGCGCTCGACGAGCTGCCGGGTGACGTGGGAACCCAGAAACCCGCTGGCGCCGATGACCAATTTCTTCGACGTCAACTTTGCTCCGCTCACTTGTCGCCCGAGGAGGCGGCATCGGGCAGGGGATTGACGAAGAATGTGTTTTCCTCGCGGAGTTCCTTGCTGCGCCATCCTTCAGAGGTTCGGACAAGGACATGGTGGTAGTAGCCGCCGCAACAACTCAGTCCGGGATTGCCGGGCAGCTGCATCGGGTTGAGGAACATGGCCCGCACATATGCAGTGTCACAACGGATTTCGCTTTCGATGTTGGTTATGTAGTGCTGTTTCATGGGTAGTAGGGCAAGCGAAACACTCAGCCATTGGGCCACGTCGTCTCGGGTACCCGCGATCCCGCCGGACGCGACGTAGTCGACCGTGGCGTCTTCGGTGAACAACGAGCGCCACAATTCCCAGTCTTCGGTGTCGACCGCCCGGGCATAGCGTGCAAACAGTGCGGCGATGTCAAGCTGATCTTGGACATGCTGAATATCCATGAGGATCCTTTACGCAGTAGGGATGAATGGACCAGCACGTTGGATCTGCTGGTCGAGATTGGGCGCGAGCAGACCGCGCGTCAGCGCGATTGGGCGCGGCGCTTCTTTGATGCCGAGGCTGTCGATGAATTCTTGACGAGCCGTGGCGCGGCGCTCCGGAAGAAACGTCCTTCGATGAGCAGCTTCAATGCTTGAACGGTGGCGTGATATTCGGCGGTTGGCGCCAGGGCTGCATGGTCGTTGAGGCCCCGGATAATCGTGTAAATGGCATTCGAGGCACTCTGCACATCGAGTTCTGGTGCCAGTGTGCCCTCCACTTGTGCTTCTTCGATGATCTTGACGATCAGGGTGTGCAGGGTGACTGTCATTGACATCGCGTCGCTGTTGAGCAGCTCGATATGTGGCTTGCGTTCTGTGCGCAAAGCTCGGTCGAAGGCAGCGACGTACGGATAATCGCTCATCACCGCGTCGCATTCGTCGAGCACTGCCATCAACTTCTGCAGTGCAGTGCCGTCGCGGCCAGAGGCTCGCACTAACCGAGGAACAGTCAGTTCGGCGAATTCGGCGACTGTCACCTTCATGAGTTCGGACTTGTTCGGAAAGTAGTGGTAGAGGCTGCCGCTCGTCATCTGCGCGACACGTGCGATCTCGCGGATGGTGGCTTGCGAGTAGCCGACCTCTGCCACACAGCGCATGGTGGCCTCGATGATGCGCTGCCGTGTTTCCTCGCCACTGGAGCCGACCGGCCTGCCCAGAAGCGATGGGGTGGTGGACACGGTTCCCCCTAGGTCGGTGAGCTTTCTCCGTAGAGTTTGACATGCGGTCGCGGGCGCCAGTGAGCTAGCTGGCTGGGCTGGCGACGGGCCGTTCCCGGGCGCACATCGATGCATGCTCACCCGCACGTTTGCCGGAGAACACGCAGTCCGCCAGAGCTAGACCGCTGACATAGCTGTTGGAACAGATCCCCACCGCGGTACGCCCTGCAGCGTATAACCCCGGGATCGTGTCACCGCTTGCGCTCAAGACCAGACCGCTTACTCCATCGACCTTCAGTCCGCCGAGAGTGAGCCCCGGCACCGGGTAGGTGAGGGACGGGCGGACAGATATATCGATGCCGTAGAACGGTGCTCGCACGACGGGTGCGCACAACTCCGAGGCCTTGTGGGCGGGATCCTCGGCACCCGATGCGATGGCGTCGTTGTAGGCATTGACAGTGGCCGCCAGTCCCGACGCGGAGATACCGAGTTTGCCAGCGAGCTCGGCGAGGGTGGCCGCCTTGCGATGACCCGTGGTGAACAGCGCGGCGATCTGCAGTCTCAGAATCGACTCGGCCTGGTCCATCCCCTGAGCCCGTGCCCGGTTCCAGGTATCCGAATCCACGATCAGAAAGCCTTTGCCGCCGAACTTGTGAACCATGACATCGAAATGTGTGGCCCCATAAAGATCCTCGTTGGCTATCCGGTCGCCGTTGACCCCGACAGTGATCCCCTCGATGAGGGCGGACGGTGGAGTCAGGAGGCGCCAGCCGGTGACACGGTCGAGTTGGCCCGTCGCGCCGCCGGCGGAGACTCCCAGTTCGATGCCCGCGCCGTCGTCGGCCCTGGTGCCGAGCGGGCGGATCTGTTGGAACGCAGGCGCATAACGCCGAAGCATGTCTTGGTTGAACGCGAATCCGCCGGCCGCCAGAATGACACTCTTCGCGGTGAACGTGCGCGGTTGTGCGCGCCGTTGCCACATCTTGTCGGCCAGACCGGTGATGGGATGGCCGATCGGCGGCATCCAATTGGTGAGTTTCGCTCCCACTGCCGTCGTGCGCCCGTACAGCGCCTGCGCAATGCGGTCGCCATCGGCCCATGTCCAACAATGGATTCCGCGTACTCGTCCGTCAACGATCACCAGCTCGTCCACTAGGGTTCGCGGCAGGAACGTAACACCGAGGCTCAGCGCGGAATCGCGTAGACAGCGCCAGAGATCCCGTCCCGATTTCGTTCCAGTGGCGATCTGGCGATGACCACGCGGGGCGGGCCTGGCGTGCAGGCGATACGGGTAAGCCTTCTCGTTTCCCGAGAAGTACAGGTAGTGCTTGGTCGGGTAGGACGTCTTGTAGGGGCAGAGCGACGCTTCGAACTTGGCGCCGTGCGTCTCGAGCCAGGCAAGCTGGTTGGCGCTCTGGTCGCAGAATCGCCTCAGGGTGGCATCATCGACGACACCCTGTACCTCTTGCCGCAGGTAGTCGAACATGTTGTCGGCGTCGTCGTCGTAGCCGGCAGCCACCTGGTAGGGCGTTCCACCACCGGCGTAGACGACGCCGCCGGACACCGTTGATGCGCCGCCACCCAGCGCCCGGTCGACGACGAGCACCCGGGCGCCGTGCTCGGCGGCGGCTATGGCGGCGCACGCTCCGGCGGCGCCGAAGCCGACGATGATGACATCGAAGTCGGAATCAGGCTGTCCCGTCGGCATTTCCGGCCTCCTCGTAGGTGGTGGGAGAGCGCCTTCTGACGCCGGGTTTGCGTACCGTGACGTCTCCGGCGACGGTGACCTGGCAGGCCAGTCTGACCCGGCGTGGATTGGCCCGGGGGACCCGGCGATTGAGATCGCCGAGCAGTGCGACCTCGGCCGCGGTCCGTTCGGAGAGCAGATGCAGGCCGTCGAGTACTTCACACTGGCACGCGGTGCAGGTGCCCATCGCGTAGCACAGGGTCGGCCAGTGGTACCCGGCGCGCCAGGCGGCCTGGATCAGGGTCTCGCCCGCGCGGACGTCGATATCCACGCCGGCCGGCTCCACCCGCAACGTCGCTGTCCGCTCCGCGCGCGGTTCAGTAGGTGGCAATGTAGCGGTCGATCTCGCTGTGTAGGGAGAAGATCATCGGCTCGTACTTCGGCGACATGGTGGCGTGCTTGATAGCACCAGAGCGGTAGCCGGCTTGCTGGCGGCCGACGTTCTCGTGGTCCTGACGCAGTACGAACGGCCAGTCCTTCACTGCCAGTGGCCCCTCCGGACGGGGTGCGGCATGGTCCATATCGGCTTGGCGTGGAATCTGCATGGCCAGTGCCTCGAAGATTGACGAGTTCGGGTCGTGGCCGTTGGGGCGCACCCGGTAGAACAGCAGGTTGCCGGGCATGCCGAGGAACGCCATGTTCGGGAAGACGAAGCCGTACCCGGAGGCGTTGGGATCAATTGTGGGCAAGGGGATGTCGGACTCCGCGGCGTATTCGTAGAGTTCCTGGTAGAACCGCCCCAGCACCTCTTCGTCGGGCAGGTCGCGAACCCGGTCGGCGATGTACTCGTCGCGCGCCGTGGCGAATCCATCGGTGCCCTCGAACAGCACACGGTTCTGGTCGATGATGTATCGGGATGCGCTCATACCCCGAACCGGCGATGCAGGCAGCGAGAAGCTGCTCGGATCGGCGGGATCGAACGGGGCTGTGCTGTCAACGTGACCCATCCCGTGGTGGTAGTACTTGATGCCGTCGACGTCGTAGTCGTCTCCGGTGGCACCGAGCGTCAGCTCAGGGTGGGCCTGCATGACGTGGTAGGCCTCGAGGAATGCCTCGAGGGCGATCTTCCAATTGGCGGGCACGATTGTGTACTTCCACCACCGCAACCGCATACGGTCCATGGCCATGGGGGCCAGGTGGTTGTCATAAGTACCGAAGAAGTCCTCAAGCGAGGGTGCGTCAGTGTCGAAGTTGATCCAGATGAACCCGTACTTGATCGCTGACCGGACCTCATTCAAGTCGATCTTGTCGGCGTCAATCGAACCCGGAACGAAGCCCCGCCGGGCGTAGACGTAAGACTCCGAGCCGTCGGTGTTCCACCGCCAACCATGGAACGGGCAGACGATCTGGTTGCCGCCGAACGTTCCGCAGCTTGTGTTCTCGACGAGTTGGGTGGCCCGGTGCGGGCAGACGTTGTTGAACACCTTGATGCTGTTGTTGGACTGGCGGACCGCGACCACGGTCCGGTCGACAATGCTGTACTCGATGTAGTCCCCGGGTTCAGGGATCTCCTCCTCGCGGGCGATCCACTGCCAGGTGTGTAGCCACATCTTGGTGTTCTCGAGTTCAGCGAACTCCTGGTCGAAGTAGCGCTCGACAGGGACGTGCACACCGTCAGCCAGCCGGAAAGGGACCTGCGAGGTGTCGACATCGTGTCGAGGTACGTAGGGACTGGCCTGCTCGACGGGCGGCGCGGCGATGGTGTCCGTTTCCTCATCGGGTGTGAGTTGGGTTGTCATGAAGGGCCTTTCGTAACCAAGCTGCGGGGGCTGAAATCATTCGATGGTGGCAACGAGCGTGCCGACCGGGTAGTCCGTGTCGATCTCGCCGATGATGTTGATCCGGCCCGACGCGGGGCTTTCGATCTCGGTTTCAGTCTTGTCGGTGGCCAGCTCGTAGATCGGCTGACCGGCCTCGACAAGGTCGCCGTCTTCACAGAGCCAGTCGGTGATCTGGCCCTCCTCGACTGCCACGCCGAGCTTGGGGATGCGGACCTCGGTTGCCATGTATTGAGTGGTCTCCGGTTCAGCCGAGCAGGGCGCGGACGGCGGGCTCGATGCGGCTGGCCGGCAAGTAGGCCTGCTCGAGCGAGGACGCATAGGGGACAGGGGTATTGGCGCTGCCGACTCGAGCGACGGGACCCGCAAGATCACCGAACAGTTCACTGTGGATTTGGGCGGACAGTTCGGCACCGAAGCCGGCTCGCGTGACGGCCTCATGAACGACGACAGCGCGGCGGGTCTTGGCAACCGAGGTGAAGATGGTGCCGGTATCGAGCGGCTGCAGCGTACGCAGGTCGATGACCTCGAGTGAAATCCCCTCGCCGGCAAGCCGTTCAGCCAGTGCGAGGCAGTCCAGTACTTGCTTTCCGTAGGTGATGAGGGTCAGATCACTTCCTTCGCGCGCCACCCGCGCCGAGCCAAGAGGCACGCGATAGTCGCCGTCGGGAACTTCGTCGCGAACGGTGAAATACAGGCTGCTCATCTCGATGAATACGCACGGGTCGTCATCGAAGATGCTGGAGAGCAGCAGCCCTTTGGCGTCGGCCGCGGTCGACGGCACCACAACCTTGAGTCCCGGTACGTGGATGAGCTGGTTCTCCAGCATGTCGGAGTGCTGGGCGCCGAATCCGGCTCCGGCGCCTGTGCTGGTGCGGACCGTCAGTGGCACGGGCGTGACGCCACCGGACATGTACCGCAGCTTGGCGGCATGGTTGAACAACTGGTCGGCGGCCACCGAGATGAAGTTCATCAGCATGATCTCTGCAACCGGGCGCATGCCGGCGATCGCGGCGCCGACAGCGGCACCCATGATGGCCTGCTCGCTGATGGGGGTGCACCGGACCCGTTCAGAACCGTATTTGGTCGACAGGCCCTTGTGGATGCCGAAGCCGCCGCCTTTAGGGTCCTGGATGTCTTCACCGAGTTCGAAGACCGTCGGGTCGGATTCGAGCGCGACGTCGAGGGCATCATGGAGGGCCTCCAGCATGGACTTCGCGTGGGTTGCGGTCGCGGTGCTCATCGGGCAATCTCCTGCGAGTAGACATCGGTGGTCAGTTCCGACACGTCGGGTAGCGGCTGTTCGAATGCCCATTCCGCGGCGTCGTCGACCTCTGCCTGAGCGGCGCGGTCGATCTCATCGAGATCGGCGGCGGCAACACCGAATTCCTCTATTAGCCGCTGGCGGTAGCGCGGTATCGGGTCGGCGGCAGTAGCCGCGGCGAACTCGTCGGCCGGGATGTACTCACCCGGATCGCCGAAGTAGTGGCCGCAGAACCGGAAGGTGACGGCCTCGAGAAGGGTGGGGCCGTCGCCACGGCGTGCCCGGTCGATCGCCTGGCCGGCTGCCTCGTAGAGCGCCAACGGATCGTTGCCGTCGACGGTCACGCCGGGCATTGAGTAGCTCGCCGCACGATCGGCGATGTGCTCCACCGTGGTGCCGCCGGCAAGGGACGTGTACTCAGCCCACTTGTTGTTCTGGCACACGAAGATCACCGGCAACTTCCACAGCGACGCGAGGTTCAGGCTCTCGTGAAAGGCGCCGATATTGCTGGCCCCGTCACCGAAGTTCACAACGGCGACCTGGCCGGTGCGGCGCATCTGGGCTGCCAGCGCGAGACCGTTCGCGATCGGGAGTCCAGAGCCGACGACACCTGTGGTGACCATCAGCCCGTGCTTGGGCGAGGTGACGTGCATGGGTCCACCCTTGCCGTGACACGTTCCCGCGGCGCGACCGAGATACTCCGCCCATAAGTCCCGGAGCGGAACACCCTTGGCGATCTGATCGTGCAGGCCACGGTAGGTCGTCACGACGTAATCGGTGGGCTGCAGGTGTGCGGCCACCGATGCGGCAGCGAACTCCTGGCCCCTGGGCGAGTAGTACATGCCGGCGAACTTCCCGCTCATCATCGAGGCCCGGTAGGTCTCGTCGAACGCCAGGATGCGCGCGGCGGTGCGGTAGAGCGCTACCCGCGTGGCCAGGTCGATGCTCAATTCGCTCGTTGTCATAGACGGCGGTGCCTCCTAGCCGCGGATCCGCGGCAGCGATGTCAGACGAATTAATCAATCGGATTGATTATATCTATACTATGACCGTGGTCACGAAAAGGTCAACGTTGATCCGGACTCACACCGCGCGAGTAAGGAAGCCAGTGATGTATCGAGGCATGACCCTCATCGGGTCCGCAGAACTGAACAAGGACGTCGCCAGCGTGGGTACTCGCGGGACGGACTGCTAGGGCCATGCGCGAGATTCCTGCCGAGCTGAGCCGGCGATACCGCGAGTCGGGGTGGTGGACGGACGACACCCTTGGCGAACTTCTGTCCCGCGGCCTGGTGGCGAACGCCAACAGTCAATTCCGGGTGCACTCCGACGTTCGGCCCTGGCGGGGAACGTTCGCTGATGTGGAGCGCATTGCCCGTCGGCTGGCCGCGGGCCTGCGTGCTCGCGGAGTCGGCCCCGGTGATGTCGTGGTGTTCCAGCTACCCAACTGGATGGAGGCCGCCGCAGCGTTCTGGGCCGCGGCGTTCCTGGGAGCTGTCGTCGTTCCTGTCGTGCACTTCTATGGACGCAAGGAGCTCAGCCACATCCTGGGCGAGAGCAAGGCGAAGGTGTTCATCACCGCCGAACGCTTCGGCCGCATGCAGTTCGAGCCCGATGTGTGCGCCGACGTACCGATTGTCGGAGTGGTGGGCCGTGACTTCGAACGCCTCCTGGCTGAAGAACCGATGTCTGGCACGCTGAGCACCGACCCGGGAGCGCCTGCCGTGATCGCCTTCACGTCGGGCACGACCAGTGATCCGAAGGGCGTCATCCATAGTCATCAAACACTCGGATTCGAGACTCGCCAGTTGACCGCGATGTTTCCTGAAGACCGCGGCGAACTACTCACGCCGACGCCGGTCGGCCACTTCATCGGCATGCTCAGCACATTCCTCATCCCTGTACTCGATGGCACACCCGTCAACCTGGCAGACATTTGGGATCCCGCCTTGGCGCTACGACTGATGAGCAGCGACGGGCTTACCGTTGGTGGAGGCCCGCCGTACTTTGCGACCAGCCTGCTCGACCACCCCGACTTCACGCCCCACCACCTCGCACAGCTCAAGTACATAGGACTCGGAGGCGCATCGGTACCGGCGGCGATCAGTCATCGGCTGACCGATCTCGGGATCATCGTCTATCGCTCTTACGGTAGTACCGAGCACCCCTCGATCACCGGGTCGCACCCTTCGGCGCCGACGGAGAAGCGAATTCTTACCGACGGAAATCCGTTGGACGGCGTTGAGATTCGGCTTGGACCCGACGGTGAGATCTTCAGCCGGGGACCGGATCTGTGTCTGGGGTACACCGACGCCGCGCTGACAGCGAACGCATTCGACGAGGAAGGCTGGTATCGAACCGGCGACGTCGGCGAACTCGACGAAGATGGCTACCTCGTCATCACCGACCGCAAGTCCGACATCATCATCCGAGGCGGCGAGAACATCAGTGCCGTCGAGATCGAGGAGGTGCTACTAGGAATGACCAGTATCGCCGAAGCGGTCGTGGTAGCTGCGGCAGACGACCGCCTGGGTGAACGCGCCGCGGCCGTCGTGCGGCTCAAGCCGGGCTCGTCGCCTCCTTCGCTAGACGATGTACGCGCACATTTCGAGGGCCGCGGCGTGTCACGGCAGAAATGGCCCGAGCACCTGATCATTGTCGACGACTACCCCCGCACAGCGAGCGGAAAGGTACAGAAGCGCGTTGTGCGGGAGCAGATCCGAGACGTCGGTCTCGTCCAGGAGTGACCAGACGGAAGGTTCAATTCATGAGCAAGTCACTGGAAGAGCGTCTGGCGGTAATCGAAGACCGCTGTTCACCTACGATGGAATCTGGAACGGACCACTGGGCGCTGTGGGCGCTGCTGGAAAGGCGGCCATCGCCGACCTTTCACGCAGTTTCAGGCCATCCCCTTCATCATCCACAACATCATGAACCCATTGATCGAGATCGACGGTGATCACGCTCGTGGCGAATGGCACGCGATTGTTGCGACGACGATGCCGGGCGGCCAGGCATTTTGGACTCTGGGCCGATACCGCAACGAATACCAACGGAGAGCAGACGGGTGGAAGTATTCGTCGATGTCCTTTGAGGCCGCTGCGGTCACAAGCTACGAAAAGGATTGGGGTGTTGAGCAGTTCCTCGGCGCCGAGAACAGCGTTGCCAAGACCGAGCGGTAACGCATAGCTTCACATGGTCATCGGACCCGGGTGGCCCTGCGCAGCATGCTGGGTCACATCACCGCGTAGCCGGCGTCGACCGGCAGGGTCACCCCGGTGATGTAGCGGGCTTTCTCGCTGACCAGAAACGTCACGACGTTGGTGACGTCGATCGGGTCGACGAACGGAACCGGCAGCAGGTTGCCTGACATGGCACCCAGATCTTGTGGGTTGTTGGCGAACACCGTGGCCATGTGCTCGTTGAAGATCATCGGTGTACCCACGCCGGTAGGGTGTACCGAGTTCACCCGGATAGTGTGTGCGGCATAGGCGTTGGCGGCCGAGCGCATCAAGCCGACGACGCCGTGCTTGGAGGCCGCATAGGCGAAGGCTGCGGCACTGCCGTCGCCCCCGCGTCCCACCAGCCCCTGCACCGAACTCACAAGAATGATCGAGCCGCCCGATCCCTTGCGGATCATCGAAGGGACCGTCGCGGCGATGGTGTGCCAGACCCCGTTCAGGTTGGTGTCGACGATGTCGCGGTAGAGCTGTTCGTCGTTCGGGGCAGCCTTGCCCATGGCCACGACGCCGGCGTTGGCGACCACCACGTCGATATCACCCAGCTGGTCAACGGCGGTCGTGATGGCGGCTTGCAAGTCGGACAGCGACCGCACGTCGGCCACCGCCGTCACGACCCGGCGACCGAAGGACTTGACGAGTCCAGCGGTCTCGTCGAGGTCTTCGCGGGTGGCCAGCGGGTAGGGGATCGAGGCGATGTCGGCACACCGGTCGATGGCGATGATGTCGTAGCCTTCGCGGGCCAGGGCTTCGGCGTGGCTTCTTCCCTGTCCCCGCGCGGCACCGGTTATCACCGCGACGCTGTTGTTGGCGGTTGTCAATCGACTAACTCCACGTCAGCCGATGATGGTGGGCATCGAGTCCCAGCCGCGCACTGTGGAGGTCCGTGAGCGGCGGGCGTTGTCGATGTCGACCTCCCACTTGGGGAATCGTTTCAGCACTTCCTCCAGGGCGACGCGGCCTTCCAGTCGTGCCAGCGGGGCGCCGAGGCAGAAGTGGGCGCCGCGGCCGAACGTCAGGAGACCGCCGGGTCGACGGTGGATGTCGAAGCGGTCGGGTTCGTCGAAATGGCGTTCATCGCGATTCGCGGAGGTGAGCATCAGCAGCAGCGCGCTGCCCGCGGGCACGGTCTGGCCGTGGAACTCCACGTCCTCCGCAACCCAGCGGGCCACATGCGGTCCCGGCGGCTCGTATCGCAGGAGCTCCTCGATGGCGTTGGGAACCAGAGACGGACTTTCGGCGAGATACTGCAGTTGGTCCGGGTTTTCGCCGAGTACCTTGCCCATCCAGCCGAACAGCCGTCCGGTGGTCTCCACGCCGGCGCCCGCCACGACCGCGAGGAAGATCAGCAGTTCCTGGGTGCTGAGTCTGCGTGTTGTGCCGGTCTCGTCCTCGAACTCGACGTTGAGCAGTTCGGTGATCAGGTCGTCGGACGGGTTCTTGGTTCGCCAGGCGAGGTAGTCGGCGAACATGTCACCGTCGAAGTAGTGGTCCTTTTTGACCGGCAAGGGTTCGCCCGGCTTGTTGCGCAAGACGGCATGTGCGTGCGCGCGAACAGATGGCTGGTCGGAATCCGGTATGCCGACCAGCATGCCGATAGTCCGCATCGGCAGTTCCGCGCCCAGGTCCTGCACGAAATCGAACCGGTCGCTGCCGACGATCGGATCCAGGCACGCGACACAGAATGTCCGCACCTTGTCTTCGATTTCCCGGATTCGCTTGGGGGTGAACGCCCGCGACACTAGAGCCCGGTGGATGGTATGCAGCGGCGGATCCTCATTGATGAACACGCCCGGCGGCATCACCGGATCGGCCTTCACCACTTCGAGGATGTCGCCTTTGGCCGAGCTCAGCTTGTTGGGCTCGCGCAACGCCGCATCGACATCGGCATAGCGGCTCAGGCCCCAGAAGTCGTGGCGCTCGTTGTAATAGACCGGTGCCTCGTCCCGCAGTCGTCGGTACGTCGGGTAGGGGTCGAGGTCGATCTCGACGACCCACGGGTCGTAGTACAACTCGCTCACATACCCTCCTCGTCAAAAGTCTGTACGAGCATATAGCATGTGCTATACGAACGTATAGTGGTGTGGCGAGTCGTGTACGAGACTCCTGCCGAGGGTTGGTGGGAATATGCTCGGGGTCTGCAACAGTGAGGGAATCATGGCCGCATCACCGCGCCGCGTCGGCGCAGAGACGTCGAAGACCCGCGACGCCCTTCTGGATTGCGTCGAGAAGATGATGCTGGAGGAGGGGTACGCCAGCGTCAGCTACCGTGCCCTGGCGGCCAAGGCCGGCGTCACGGCAAGCCTGGTCCAGTACTACTTTCCCTCACTCGACGACATCTTCCTGGCCGCCATCCACCGCTATTCCGAGCGCAATCTCGAGCACCTGCGCACCACGCTGCAGACGCGGGGTGACGATCCGCTGCACGCCATGTGGGAGTACAGCTGGGATGAGGCCACTGGCGCCTTGATCACCGAGTTCATGGCGCTGGGCAATCACCGCAAATCGATCCGGTCAGAGATCGCCGACGTGACTGAGCGGATGAGGAAACTTCAGATCGAGGTGCTGAACGAGGCCTTCGGGGCGAACGCCCGCTTCGAGGGAGATCTGTCGCCCAGTGCGGTGGTTATGTTGATCACCGGCATCCCGAAGTTCCTCAGCCTGGAGGAAGGTGTCGGCGTCGAGACGGCGCACTCCGAAGTGGTCCGGGCCGTGGAACGTTACCTCGATGCGGTCGAACCGGGCGTGCGACGTAAGCGCAAGCCCGCCAAGACGTCGTCCCGGGGTCGCCGGTAAGAGTGTGGCGATGATTGTTGGCCGTGCCGGCACCCGCCGATCGGCGAAGCGTCGTGCGATCCTGCGGGCAACGCAGCCAGTCGTGCTGGGCGAGGGCTATGCTTCGGTGACGTTCGAGCGGGTGACTTCGGTGGCCGGTGTGACCAAGGGCCTTGTCTACTATTACTTTTCGACGCTCGACGAGCTGTTCATCGCAGTCCTCCAGGACTCCATGGATCACTTCCTGGCGCGGATGACCGCTGCGACGGCGCCCGCCGCTGCACTGCGAACGGCATGGGCTTATGCCGGTGACCAAACCGGTACGGCGTTGATGGTCGAATTCCTGGCCCTGGCCAACCATCGCAGCGAGGTGCGCGCCGCCATCGGCGAATGTGCCGAGCGCGCACGCCGCGCGCTGACCCAGGTGCTTGGAGCCAACCTGTCGGACGGCCGGATGTTCGCCATGGCTTCGGGCTCGGCTGCGGCGTTCATGCTGACCTGCATTCCGCGCCTGATTGCGATGGAGGAGCTGGTCGGGGCCGACCTCGGCCATTCGGATGCGATGGCTGCGGGTCAGAAACTTCTCGAGGTCGCAGAAGGTCCACAGAAACTCCGGGGGTGATCGACTCCAAGACGCTGTGCTATACAGTTGCATAGCAGCTGACGCGCGTCTGCGCTGGCCCGGGTGTGAGGGGATGAACCAGGTGAGTCGGGTAGCCGTGGTGACCGGAGGCGGGTCGGGCCTGGGTGAGTCGATTGCCGTGCAACTAGGCCGGGATGGACACCGGGTCGCGGTGTTCGACATCAACGGCGAGGGCGCCGAGAAGGTGGCTGCCAAGATCCGCGCGAACGGTGGGCAGGCCCTGGCGGTGCAGGTCGACGTCGCCGAACCTGATTCTGTCACAGCCGCGTTCGACGCCGTGCGCACTGCCTTCGGTCCAGTCGGAATCTTGGTCACCAGTGCGGCGCTGGGCGGCTTCACCCGTTTCGACCGGATCACGCTGGAGGAGTGGAATCGCTATCTGGCGGTCAACCTCACCGGGACGTTCCTGTGCATGCAGGCCGCAGTCGCGGACATGGTCGGCGCGGAGTGGGGCCGTATCGTCACGATCTCCTCGGCCGCCGGTCAGAAGGGCGCCTCGCGGCAGGGACATTATTCGGCCACCAAGGGCGGCGTCATCGCGCTCACGAAGTCGGTGGCCCTAGATTACGCGGCCAAGGGAATCACAGTGAACACCGTGCCGCCTTTCGTCGTTGACACGCCGATGCTGCGCGAACAGCAGCGCGACAACAAACTGCCGCCGGCCGAGTTCCTCGAGAAGGCCATTCCGGCGGGCCGGCTCGGCACCGGCGAGGACATCGCCGCGTTGTGCGGCTTCCTGTGCTCGGATGCCGCGAGCTACATCACCGGGCAGGTGATCGGTGTCAACGGTGGCGCAGTGATCTGACCCATGGAGGAATAGAAGAAGGTTCGAGTTGACCCCAGCCGGTGCCAGGGACACACGTTGTGCTCCATGATCGCCCCGGACTGGTTCTTCCTCGGCGACGTCGACGGGCACGCATCCGCCGTCGACGAGGTCGTGCCGGACGAGTACGAGGCGCAAGTTCGCGAGGTCGCCCAGTCCTGCCCCGAGCAAGCGATCGTGATCGATGGGGAGTCGCGATGACCGCTCAACGCGATACGCGTTATCACTTCGACGGGCATGCCGCCGACTACCGGCAGAACTTCCTCGACATCACCCATGAGATGCAGCAGCGCTGCCCGATCGCCTGGACCGACACCTACGGCGGCCACTGGGTGGCCGCGGGTGGACATGAGGTGTTCGAACTGGCTCGCTGCCCGCACATTTCGAACGACCACGATGTCAACGGCACCCGCCGTGGCTACAAGGGAATCTCCATCCCGACCATGGTGGAGGCGGAGAACTTCCGTGGCGGCGTGCTGGAGATGGACGATCCCGAGCATCGGCATTACCGTAACGCGTTGAACCCCGTATCTGTCGCCCGCTGCGATCAAGCGGTGGGAGCCTTTCGTCGATGAAGTGGTGCGCGCCTATATCGACGAACACGTCGAGGAAGGGCACATCGACTTCGTCGACGACCTGGCCAACGAGGTGCCGGCGGTGCTGACGCTGGCGATGTTGGGCATCCCGCTCAAGAAGCCCGACGGCGCCGTGCACTACAACACCATCGGCGTCATCCAGGGAATGCGCCACCTGCCGGCGACGTTCACTGCGGGCACCCCGATCGGCCCGGGTCTGGATGCGACGCTAGACAAGCTCCAACGAGTCTGTGACGAGCAGGAACTGGCGCGGCCCATTACCGAACGCAAAGCGGTGGCACAGATCAGCGATTGAGCGGGCCGATCAGTTCTGCTTAGGCCGGGTGCCCTTGCCGTAGACGATGTCGGCGTGTTCGGGATCCCAGCGGTTGCGGAACACCACGTCGTCGATCGGACGGCGGCGCACGGGGCCATGGTGTCCGCGCGGCCATCCGATGACGATGTGTCCGGCCAGGAACCACTCGTCGGGAATGCCAACCGATTCGCGCAGTACCGGCTCGCCGTTGTAGGAAGCCCAACTCGTGAAGCATGCGCCCAGGCCTTGGGCGCGTGCGGCCAGGTAGAAGTTCTCCATCGCAGGATAGATTGATCCGGCTTGCAGGTATTCGGAGGCGAACTCGTTCTTGTAGGCGGTGAACAACACCGAGGTGAGTTCGCCTGCGCGATTGTGCAACTCGTAGGTGGCGCGATTGTTCCGCGCCGCGCGGCTGTTGTCTTCAACTGCGGGCCGGCTCATCCCGTAGATGGATTCGATTGTGTCAAGCGCTAATTCGGCGGCCTTTGCGACGGCTGCTCGCTGCTCGGGCGCGTCGAGAACGATGAAGCGCCACAGCTGGGCGTTGGCCCCGTTAGGCGCCCAGGTGGCCGCCTCGAGGCAGCGCTCGAGTGTCGTGTCGTCGACCATCTCGTCGGTAAAACGACGAATAGAGCGGGCCGTTGAGAGCACTTCCCAGACGTCGTTGGTCGGATGCGGCATGCCAATGGTCTACTCGACCCTCGCGCAGATGTCGAGTGCCATAGGCACTCCCGGGCGCGCCGCACGTGTTGTACAGTCGTATTGCAGTCGGCACGCGACGGCAGGAACAGAAAGTGGTGCTGTGAACGATAGGTTCTCGATGGAGGGACGGGTTGCCGTCATCACCGGCGGCGGAACCGGCATCGGGCGGGCATCGGCGCTCGTCCTGGCCGAGCGCGGCGCCGACATCGTTTTGGCGGGCCGTCGGCTCGAGCCGCTGGAATCCACGGCCGGTGAGATCGAGGCACTCGGTCGCCGGGCTCTCGCGGTGCCGACCGACGTGACGGATGCCGACCAGTGTCGTGTATTGGTCGACACCGCGGTGGCCGAGTTCGGTCGCCTAGACGTGCTGATGAACAACGCCGGCGGCGGCGAGACCAAGTCGTTGATGAAGTGGACCGACGAGGAGTGGCACCAGGTCCTGGACCTGAATCTCTCCAGCGCGTGGTACCTGTCGCGGGCCGCCGTCAAACCGATGATCGAGCAGAAGAAGGGCGCGATCGTCAACATCTCCTCGGGTGCAGGGCTGTTGGCCATGCCGCAGGCACCCATCTATGGTGCCGCCAAAGCGGGCCTGCAGAACCTGACCGGATCGATGGCCGCGGCGTGGACCCGCAAAGGCGTGCGCGTGAACTGCATCGCCTGCGGCGCCGTCCGCACCCCGGGTCTGGAGGCCGACGCCAAGCGGCAGGGTTTCGACATCGACATGATCGGTCAAACGAATGGATCGGGCCGGATCGCAGAACCGGACGAGATCGGTTACGGTGTACTGTTTTTCGCCTCCGACGCGTCGAGCTATTGCTCGGGCCAGACGCTCTACATGCACGGTGGCCCCGGCCCGGCAGGAGTCTGAGCCATGAGCACTTCTGCAGACGTCAGTCACGTCGGGCTCCGGGTGCGAGATCTCGACCGCGCAAAGCGATTCTACGAAGCACTCGGATTCAGCGAGGTCAACCGCCTCACCGTGCCGGACAAGATGGCAGCCGGGCTGCTCGGTCTGACACCCCCAATCGGATTCGAAGCCGCCTACCTGCAGAACAACGGATTCGTTCTGCAGCTGATCACGTTCTCCGGGTATCCCGCACCGGACCAGCCCGAGCGTGGCATGACCGGTTCCGGACTGACGCATCTCTCGATCGCGGTGGACGACATGGCGCAGGCCCAAGCCGCAGTCAAGGCGGCAGGTGGCACCATCGTGGCTGACCCGGGCGGCGGGTTCGCCTGCATGGTGCGCGACCCCGAAGGTCAGTTGCTCGAACTGCTCTCGCCCGCCGTGCGCCCGGTGCCGCCTGCCTAGGAACGAAGTTCGTCGACCAACGCCGCGCACTGGTCAAGGAACGTGAGCGTCGCCGCATGGTCGTGCGGGTCGCGCCGCGCGCCGCCGACCACGGCACGATTGAAACCAAGATCACGATAGGCGCCGAGCACGTCGAGCGTCGGCTCCCGCCACACCATGATGGTCAGGTCCAGCGTCGCGGGGTCGCGGCCGGCATCCTGCGCGGTGTTCCGGAGCTCATTGATCGCCTTGGGCAGGTCCCGAAATGCGGCATCGCCGGGAAGCCAGCCGTCGGCCCATCCCAGGCAGTCCCGAGTGGCCTTGGGTCCGGTGGTGGCGGCTAGCAGCGGGGGGCGGGGACGCTGCTGCGGCTTCGGATGTGACCACACCCGTTCGAAATCGTAGAACTCACCGTGGTATTCCGATTCGTCCTCGGTCCACAATGTGTCGAGCGCGGCGACCATGTCGCCCAACGCCCGGTAGCGATCGGCCCACCGGACCGACGTTGACACCTCGAACTCGGGGCGGAATCCGACGCCGACGCCGAGCAGCAGCCGCCCGTCACTGAGCTGGTCGAGGGTGGCGACTTCCTTGGCGAAAGTGAACAACTCGCGTTCTAGGGGAAGCGCGACAGCGGTCCCGATGCGCAGCGTGGTGGTCGACTGGGCCGCCGCCATCAGTGACAAGAATGGATCCCACATGCGCTTCTGTGCGCTGATCAGGCCACCGGGCATCTGACTCGCTGAGGCGACTGGCAGCTGGGGGTGCTCGCCGACCCATAGGGATTCGAATCCCCGCGATTCCAGCTCTCGGCCGAGTGCTGCCGGGGCGAGGTCGCGCGGTGTGTTCAGCGAAACGTATCCGAGGTCCATCAACACTCCCTTCGGGCAAGCGCAGTGCTGTACGATCGTACTGCACTTCCGGTCGGGCGTTGGCGCAGGGACATAGGAGCACGATGCAAGTTCGCGGCGACAGCCAGCTCTCGTACGACCCCTACAACGTAGAGATCGACATCGATCCGTATCCGACCTACAAGCGGCTACGCGACGAGGCACCTCTTTACTACAACGAGAAGTTCGACTTCTGGGCGTTGAGCCGATTCGCCGACGTCGAGGCCGCCCTGCGGGACGTGGAGAACCTGAGTTCGGCCAAGGGCGACATTCTGGAAGTGGTCAAGGCGGAACCGGTCATGCCGCTCGGGGTGTTCATCAACGAAGACCCGCCACTGCACACCGTGCACCGGTTGCTGGTCTCCCGTGCGTTCACCCCGCGCAAGATGAAGGCCATCGAGGACCAGATCCGCTCGTTCTGCGCGGCCTGCCTGGACCCGCTAGTCGGCGGCGACCGATTCGATTTCACGCTGGACCTGGGTGCGGAGATGCCGATGCGCGTCGTCGGGATCTTGGTCGGCATCCCGGATTCGTTGCAGCGCAGTGTGCGTGCCGTCGCGGGACGCCGACTTCGCAACAAGCCAGGCGAACCCTTGCCGGTGAGCAAGACCAATTACTTCAACGGCAACATGTTTCGTGACTACGTCGAGTGGCGCAAACAGAACCCGTCCGATGACCTCGTCACCGAGCTGTTGCAGGTCGAGTTCGAAGATGTTTCCGGAACCGTGCGGCGCCTGAGCCCGGACGAACTGCTGGTCTTCCTTGGCGTCATCGCCAACGCCGGAACCGAGACGGTCGGCCGGCTTTTCGGTTGGCTCGGCAAGCTGCTCGGTGACCAGCCGGATCAGCGACGCGAGCTCGTCGCCGACCTCTCCCTGATCCCGGGAGCCGTCGAGGAGGTCATGCGCTTCGAACCTCCCGTGCAGAACATCGCCCGCTACGTCGCCAATGACGTCGAGTACCAGGGGCAGACCGTGCGCGCCGGCAGCGCGCTGCTGCTCATGGCGGCATCGGCGAATCGCGACGAACGACGGTTCGAGAATCCGGACGTGTTCGACATTCACCGCAACGCCAATCACCTGTCCTTCGGGCGAGGAACGCACTTCTGCCTGGGCGCATCGCTTGCCCGTCTGGAAGGTCGCGTCGCACTCGAAGAGATCTTGAAGCGTTGGCCTGATTGGACGATTGACCTGGACAACGCCGTGCGGGCGCCGACTGCGACCGTGCGCGGCTGGGACTCCATGCCGGCGATCCTCGGCTAGTTATCCGGCCTTTCAGGACCGCCGCGTCACCGGCACGTTGAGCCGGCTGTCGGGCCCGGGCACGTCGGGAAATTCCATGGGCCAAGCGGGCTTTCCGTGCTGGACCACCCAGCACGATCCGGTGCGCTCGATGGGTAATCTGGCTGCCATCAGGGCCGCGTCGGCAATCGCCTCGGGTTCCATCACCGGCACGCCGATGCGTTCGACCAGCGGCCGCCGGTCGCCGAGCACGCCGGTCTCAGTGATTCCGGGACAGATGGTGTGGACCGAGATCCCCTCGGGGGCAAGGTTGGGCGCGATGGCCCGCATGAACCCGACCACGGCATGCTTGCCCAGCGAGTAGACAGCATCTGGGTGCCAGGCCAGGATGCCCGCCAGCGAGGCGGTGGCAAGAATCACACCGCCGGCTTGTTCGCTGCGGGCGCGCATGGCGCGGACCGCCGCCACGGCCCCGAATACGACACCGTCGAGGTTGACGCCCACCGAACGCCGGTAATCGGCCAGATTGAGTGACCCGATGTCACCGGACCAGTGAATCGTGATGCCCGCGTTGAGGAAAGCGAGATCGACGCTGCCGAGTTCCCGGGCGCACACGGCGAACGCAGTGTCGACCTGCTCGGGATCGGACACGTCACACTGCACCGCAATCCCGCCGATGGCGTCGACAAGGGAGGAGGCGGCGTCCTTGTCGATGTCGAGCACGCACAAGCGCATGCCCTCGGCCGCGAGCAGTTGCGCGGTCGCGAGGCCGATGCCCGAAGCCCCACCGGTCACGAGTGCGACGCGGCCCTGGAGGTTCATCGGCTCCCCGCGAGTCCTCCGGGTCGAGCGGTCACCACCGGTCGACCGGCTCGCCGTCCAGTTTCAACGGCCGGCTGTACGACGGGTCGGTGCGGTCCCACTTGCCCTTGATGAAACCTTGCACCGCACGGGACTTCATCACTGAGGAGTCGCCGCTCATCATCCACTCCAGAGTGCATCGCCGCAGCGCGATCTTCCAGACACCGTCACGCCGCTCGAGGCGGTCTATGTAGCGCCCGCCCATCAGGGACACGATCTTGCCGCCCTTGGCGCGCATGGCACCGATGACGTAGCTCTCGGCGTGTGCCTCGTCCCCGTTGATCTCACAGGTGTGAGTAGTGATGTTGTGCAGGTGGTCCTCGAACACCTGGGTATGGGCGGCGTTGGCCCACTCGCCGTATTCGGGACCGAGCTTGACGACCGGGCCGTGCTCGTCGACACCGTCCTCCCAGTAGACGCTGCCCATCAGCTCGGTGTCGTGCCGGTCGTGGCCGCGCGATTGGTTCATGACGCAGTCGAGGACCGCCGTGCGGTCTTCGAGGTATTGCACGCGCTTTCGCAGCTGCTCCAGATCGATAGAGTCCGTCATTGCAGTTGTCCTTCCAGCGAAACGTCGATCCCCACGAGTTGTACATCTGTATAGCACATCCCGGATGCGGCGAGCACTGTACGTTCGTATAGCATTCAGGGCGGGCGCGGGTTGGGCGTCACGAGCGGACAGGGAGGGCGCGGATGTCGGACAGCGGACCGGTTGCTTTGGTCACGGGAGGCAGTCGTGGTGCCGGAGCCGGGATTGCCCATGCGCTCGGCAGTCACGGCTGCACGGTGTACGTCACGGGCCGCACCGAGAACTCCGGGGAGGCCGGCCAGGCGGGCACGATTCACGAGACCGCTCAGCGCGTGACCGAAGCCGGCGGCACCGGAATCGCGGTGCGTGTCGATCATGGCGACGACGAGCAGGTAAAGGAGTCGTTCGAGCGGATCGGGCGCGAACAGGGTCGACTGGACATACTGGTCAACAACGCCGCCATCATCCGCGACGAGATGATGGGACGGACCAAATTCTGGGAGGAGCCGCTCAACGTCGTCGACACTCTCAACGTCGGACTGCGCAGCAGCTACGTCGCCACCGTGTACGCGGCGCCGCTGATGCTCCCGCAGCGTAAGGGTCTCGTTGTCTTCACGTCGTCGTCGGGAGCCGTCCACTACGCGTTCGGCCCGGCTTATGGCGTTCCCAAGGCGGGCACCGACAAGATGGCTGCCGACATGGCCGTTGACTTCAACGAGTTCGGCATCGCATCCGTCTCTATCTGGATGGGATCGCTGCTCACCGACCGGGTCCGCACCATCATCGCGCGCAATCCTGACAAGTTCGGCCGCATCCTGGACACCGCCGAAACCCCTGAGCTGACCGGGCATGTGATCTGGGCGCTGTACAACGATCCGGAACTCATGGAGCTCACTGGTCAGACGTTGATCGGAGCGGAACTGGCGGTGAAGTATGGGATCAAGGACGAGGGCGACCGCCAACCGCCGTCCTACCGCGAACTGTTCGACGTGCATCCGCACCAGCAGTACCCCCACGTCATGCGCTAACGCGAGCGTCCGCCGATGCGGATCGGATTGACCGGCGGTGCGTCAACTATCGACGAGATCGTGCAGCAAGCACAACAGGTGGGGGCTGACGGTTTCACTTCGCTGTCTCGCGTGTGTAGCGATCCCGAACGTCAGGTGTGTCCGCTCAATCCATGATCACGGCTGTCGTCGGCCGAGTCACCGCGCTGACGGCCTTCGGTGCCAGCAGAATCGTGGGAGTCTGAGCCGCTGCTATGTGCGCTTCACCACGGCCTCCGTTGCCTCTAGCGCGTCGTTGGCGCGATCCAGTCGCGTACGCGCGTTACTTCGCGGTAGAAATCGATGATCTCGCGTGATCTCCAGAGACGGTTCTCGCAGTTCAGTGCGCATATTGCGCCTTGGGCTCTTGGTCCAAACAGGTTCAAATCCCACCGCCGTCCGGAAGCGCATCCCTTCGAGGCCTTGAGTGCGAAACTGACGGCGCTAGTACGACGAGCTGACGGCGCTAGTACGACGAGAAGGGGGTCGCGATCTTGCGTCCAGCGGATACCCCGACGTAGTACTCGCCGCGACGCCTAGTGCGGAGCTTCGCCCCGACATGAACACCCGCATACTCACCACCCGGCCCGACACGACCAACTCGTAGGGTCTTGCCGAGGCTTCCGCGCACGTACCGAGGGCGACGGCTGTTGAACCGCCGTCCGGCACGCTTGGCCCGCGAGTTACCGCTTGGGGCGAACCGGCCTCGTCGATCGCGCTTGTAGGTGCGTCGCTTGGCCATCAGTCGCTCGAAACACGAACGCAGGCCAGGAGGCGGTCAACCCGGCCCCGATCGTCGGCATGGGTCCTACTCATGCCCATCACCTCTCACCGGTAATCTACTTTCTATTCGTGGTCATGGACCATGAGCCCGGACGGCGTTAGCTGATCGTGTTCTCGTTGCGCCACGATCTTCACCCGCACGACCTAGGGTGACGACGGATGAGAAGGCGGACGAAAGGCGTTAGCGGGGCGGCTGGCGATACCGGCGACAGCCCCGTGGCGGTGAATGCGCGGGTGCGTGTGTATCCGGGGACGGACGGCGAGGTCTACGGCACTGTGGTCGAGGATTTCGGCGATCTGGCGGGGCACGCAGTGGATATCGGTGAGAACCATATCGTTAGCCCCGCGCGGAGATGGGCGGTGGCGCTCGACGCGGGCGGTCTGGTTTTCGTCGACAGCGACCAGTTGGCCGCCGAGTAGTGTTGGCTGTCGCAGTTTACAAACGCTCCGACTGCACGATCTCCTCAAGCTGTCTGTCGAGGTCCGTTAATTCGATTGCCAGACGCCGCAATTGGCGTGCCACTGCTGCGCGCCGCTGCTCAAGCAGCGCACGGCGCTCTTCGCGGCCCATCTTGTGCGCGCCTGTCCGCATGGTGGTCGCTCCCCGTGGTCTGGCTGTAAGTTTGCCGACACCCCGCAGTGTGCGCCTATTGCGCTGACCTGGCCAGCTCGCGCCGCGACTCACAGCACAATTGACAAGCAACCGACACCGACCCGTGACCGGGCACGCCGTCAGCGGTACCGACTGACCGGCTCAGTGCCCGCAGACGCGCGTGTCGCTCATCTTCGATGCCGTGGTCTGCGGCTCTCGCACGATGGGTCGGCACACCGTGGTCTCCACGGCGACAACTCGCGCGCCGTCTGCTCCTTGTCGTCCCCCGCCCCTCCCGATAGTTCTTGGCTGAGCAGAACTGCACATAGAAGGCCGCCGACATTCGTCGTCGGTTGGTCACGTGGTGCCGTCTTCATCCACCACGACCGTGGACTCGATCGATCACCCCTCCAGCACACGCCGGTGCACGGTCTCGACGTCGGAGGGACGGAACGACTCGTCGGCTGTCCACGGGCCTGTGCCCTCCGTGAGGTCGATGATCCCGTCGTCCAGCCAGGCGTACTTGCCGTCGACCAGTGCTGCCGAGAGCTTCCTATCGGCGGCGTCGGTGTTTTGCCACAGAGCGTGGAACAGCGCGTCGACCCGGACACGTGCCTGCTGGCAGAAGTAGTCGGCGAGCTCGTGGGCCTCGGTGCCGCGCGTGCCTCCCTGCTGCATGCGGATCTGCTCGGCCTTCACGATCGCGGCCGACATGGCGAAGAGCTCTGCACCGATGTCCACGATTCGTCCGAGGAACGCCTGCTCGTACTCCAGCTTCGCCTGCCACCGTGACATCCCATAGAACGTGGAGCGGGCCAGTTTGCGGGCGCTCCGGTCCACGTAGCGCAGGTGGGTGGCGAGGTCGCCGAACTCGGAGTAGCTGGTGGGGACGAGGCCCTTGCCCACGGCGAGCTGGGGCAGCCACTTCGCGTAGAACCCCGCGGCCTGCAGCCCCGCCTTGGCCTTGTCCTTGAGCTCGACCTCGGGGTCGATGATGTCGCCGGCGGCCTGCAGGTGAGCATCGGTGGCCTCGCGGGCCAGCAGCAGACGCATGATCTCCGTGGACCCCTCGAAGATCCGGTTGATGCGGGTGTCGCGCAGCTGCTGCTCGGCGGGGACGGCGCGCTCGCCGCGCGCCCGCAGCGACGCGGCGGTCTCGTAGCCGCGACCCCCGCGCACCTGGACGAGCTCGTCGGCGACCTGGTAGGCCATCTCGGTGGCGTACAGCTTGGCGATCGCCGATTCGATGCGGATGTCGTTGCGACCCTGGTCGGCCATGATCGCGGTGATCTCCTGCAGGGCGTCGAGCGCGAACGCTGTGGCCGCCATGAAGGCCAGCTTCTGGGCCACGGCGCCGTGCTTGCCGATCTGGCGCCCGAAAGACGTGCGCTCGGCCGCCCACTCTCGCGCGATCTTGGTGGACCACTTCGCACCGGCCGCGGACATCGCGGGGATCGCGAGGCGCCCGGTGTTGAGGGTGCTGAGCGAGATCCGAAGGCCGTCTCCCTCCTTCCCGAGGAGGTTCTCCTTCGGGACCACGACATCGAAGAACCGGGTCACGCCGTTCTCGATGCCGCGCAGCCCCATGAACGCGTTGCGGTTCTCCACGGTGATGCCGGGGGAGTCCATCTCGACGACGAAGGCGGAGATGCCGCCCTTGTGCCCCTCGCTCGCCGGCACCCGCGCCATGACGACCACGAGCTCGGCGATGACTCCGTTGGTCGTCCACAGCTTCAGGCCGTTCAGGACGTAGCCGGTCCCGTCCGCGGTCGGCACCGCGGTGCTCTTCATCCGGGCGGCGTCGGAGCCGAACCCGGGCTCAGTGAGCAGGAAGGCCGTGATGGCGCCCCTGGCGCAGCGCGGGAGGTACCTCTTCTTCTGCTCCTCGGTGCCGTAGTGCTTCACCGGCTGCGGGACCCCGATCGACTGGTGGGCCGACAGCAGCGCACCGAGAGAGCCGTGCACCTGCGTGAACAGCATCAGGGCGCGGTTGTAGGTGTACTGGGACAGACCGAGGCCGCCGTACTCCTTGGGGACCTTCATCCCGAAGGCCCCGAGGTCAGCGAGCCCCTTGAGCACGTGGTCAGGGATGACGGAGGTCTCCTCGATCTCGAAGCCGACTTCACGCCACTCGGTCTCGCACAAGGTGCGGACCTTCTCAACGAAGGCGTCGCCCTCGGCCCGGACCTCGGCGGGCTCCTCAGGGAAGGGCGAGATCAGGTCCAGGCGGAGCCGACCGAGGTACAACTCCTTGCCGAACGACGGGAGGCTCCACTCGGTCTGGCGACCGGACTCTGCGATCTTGCGGGCCTCGAGCTCGGCCTGGCGGGCGGTGTCGTGCGCCATGACGGTTCTCCTCCTGAGTTGGTTGCGCGGATCGCGCGACGGCGCCCGACGGCGCGGTTACCCGTCAGTGTTACTCGTGAGTAACTCCGAGACAAGAGCCTCAAGGGCGATGCTGACCATAATGGCTGCTTTCGCTCAACTGGAACGCGACACCACGATCGAGCGCACCCGTGCCGGATTGGCTGCCGCCGCAGCTAACGGGCGCAAGGGGGGCGTCCGCGCAAGGTCGACGATGCCGCCGCGATGAAGGCGCGCAGCTTGCGCGACAAGGGCATTAACGCAACCGACATCGCGAAGATGCTAGGCGTCTCCCGTGGCACCGCGTACCGCTACCTCAGTGCTCCGACGACTGTTTAGCGGTGCGACGTCGGGGTTGAACCCCCAATAGCGGTGTGCCGCCTAGATGGACGCGGCCAGGCGTCGGTCCGTCGTCTAGTACTTCGTCGCCCCGGCCCTCCCCGTTTACCACCTCGTGGATTCCCCGACAGACCGCGTCGACCCGAACAATCCGACCCGAGTCCTTTGTCGTCTGGCGAGAGGGACCTCCGCGCAACGAATAGGGTCTTTCGACCCCTGAGGCATTTCGCTCCTCTCGATAGCGTCACATTCATGAGCGACAAAGCTGTGGAAGTTATCTCGTGGGATCCCAAAGATCACGTCGACGTGCCTGGCTTCGCCCATGGCTTGACGCGTTACGGCGCCCACTGGTTCGACGTCGGGATCTCGGTCGTGCCGCGCGACGTAGACCCGTTGGAGGCGTTGGACAAGGTCTTCGCCAAGCTGCGGGAGATCGTCGTCAGCGAGCACCCGACGATCAGCTATTTCACCGTCGACCTGCGGGTGGCGTCGGACAGCGTGGTTCCGCACCCGCGCTAGTCACGTGCATCGAGGTCGAGCACGCCAGCTACCAGGTGTATGCGATCAACCCGGTGGCGGCCGCCCGCTACCGCGACCGCCACCACGTATCGGGGGCCAAGTCCGATATCAGACGCTGTGGCTCGCTGGCCGCCCGTGCGGGACGGGGCGGGATCGGTTGATCATGATGGAGCACATTTCTCACACCCAGCCACCACGTTATGCAAGAGCGCAACGAAGGGTAGCTGCGGACCTGGCTTGACGGCGCGTTCTTTGGCGACACCGTGACCAACGGCGTTAGCAAGCAGGTTGTGCGCCCGGCTTCATCGCCGTCGATGTCGTTCACGACTTCCTCTCCTGAACTCTCGACACCACGATGTGTGCCACCGCTTCCCCGGTGGACGCGCATGCGCTCGGTCCTCTTTAGCCAATTCCGGGCGCGTCAGCAGCTGACGCGCACATCATCAGGAACTGGGTTGCGATCGGAGAGGAAGCTCGATGGCACAGACAGACCCTGGCGTGTACGACGCCGAGCGCGCTGAGAATGGGCGATGGGCCTGGTTCTGGACCAGCCCAGGAGGAGCCACCTTCGACAGCCCCGTCATCTATGCCACCAAGGAAGCCGCGCTGTACGCGGCCCGGGCGTGGGTAAGGAAGCACTACAAGGGATGACGTCCTTCCGGTTTCCCGGGCTCAGTGGTCGAAGACGACCGTTTCGTCGCGCCGGTGCCGAAGTTCCACGCCCGGCATGGCCGCCGCCGCTGTCAGCGTTTTGCGCGGGTCATGCTTGGCAAGGGAGGACTCCATGGCCAACATCGAGAAGAGCCCGGCGACGCTCCTCGACAAGATGGCCGCCCTAGACCCACATAAACGGTGGGACGTGGCGAATGAGCCGCACAAGGTAGCCGAGACCTTCGCCGAGGTGCCCGATGGTCGGCACACCGCCCACACACTTGGACTGCTGGCCCACTTCCTCGATTCCGGCTGACGGGTCCTCACCCCTTACTTGTCCTGTCGGCTGGGCGGCCCGCCTGCCAATTTCGGTACCTCGAATGGGGCGCTGAGGCGCACCCCATCAGGGGCCGCAAGGCCCTTTGCGGAACGGCTGCAGAGGCGGAACCCTCATTGCCTACGGCACGATTTCAGACGCAGTACCCCAGTGACTTTGGCCTCTTACACCACGACGCTCTGCGAAGAAACGATGATGACACGACGGGTGAGGAGGACATCGTGATCGAGGGGCTGAAGGACTTTCCCGACAACGTCATAGCGATTGCGTGTCACGGGCATGTGACGAAGGCTGATTACGAAACGGTGCTGATACCGGACATCGAAGACAAACTGAGTCGGCACAAAAGGGTGCGGATCTACTGCGAGATCGCGCCTGATTACGTCGGACTCGATCCCGGCGCGGTCTGGGAAGATACGAAGGTGGGCTTCAGCCACCTCCGCGACTGGGAACGCGCTGCGATGGTCACTGACGTGGAATGGATGAGACACGCAGCGAAGTTCTTTGGTGGTTTCTTTGGTTTCCTGGTGTCTGGGGAGTGGCGTGCGTTCGCGACCGCTGACGCCGACAAAGCACGCGAGTGGATTGTCGGCGGGGGTCCCGCCGCGCGGATGTAGGGTGTCCTGTCTGCGGGCGCGGCGACCCGCGCAGCGTAGTTTGGTCACCTTCGGCTTGCCTCACTGGTTCAAGCGGGGTGCGAGATAGGTACCGCTGGGCAGGGCTGTAACGCCTGGATGCTGGCCCGTGCCCCTGGGCCGGGCTTTGCAAGATGAACCGCATCGGATGGTCCCGGCCGATGTGCAGCCAACCAATCGCGTCCCGGGTGACGTCGGTATCGATGGAGGCGCAGCCTCCGCCGAAGAGGCCGCAGTTCACATCATCGACGCTGAGCAGTAGCTGGCCTCGCACACGAATTCAGAACGTGTTGCCCGAGCGCCAGGTCCGGCGTGGCCGGTTGGCGGCGGCGCAGAAGATGACGAGCCATTCCACACGCGCCGTGACGACTCCGTTGGGCGTCGCGGAGACCGACTAGGAGGCGCGATTCACGGCATACTGCCCGTCTTCTGAGCGCCGACGATCAAATCCGCGAAGTAACCCTTTGAGGCGCTGCGCATCCGGGTCGAAAGACTCTGTTGGTCACCAACATAAGGGCGGAACGTGAACCCCACGGATTGGAAGCCTCGGAGACGTCTGGTCCGGGTTTAGTCGTACCAGACCGATGACCGATCGGCTCATGGTCTGCATTCACCCCTTAGGAGCGCGATCATGACAGAGAACTCCACGAAGACCGAGAGCACCAAGAGCACCAAGAAGAGCGAGAGCACCGATAAGACTGTGGACGTGGTGCACCGCGCAGCGGACTTGTCCGACGAAGTGCTCAAGTCGGTCGAATCCGGACAACGGGCCGCGATCGATGCCGTGCGCAAGTTCGTTGACACCGTCGATGAGGCAATTCCCGCGCGCAGCGACAGCCCATCGGGGCGCGAAACCGTTATCGACGCCGCCCTGGATATGGCCGACCGGCTCGTCACGACGCAGTACGAGTTCTTGCGCAGCGTTGTTCGCAGTGCGGACCGGACGCTGCGCAAGCCGGACGACGCAAAGTAGTGAACCACTGCCGCGTCGCCCGAACAGTCTGCAGTGCATGGATAAGTGCTGTGGCGACGTCCTCAAGTCATGAAAGCATCAGCGATCACCCACTTGCAGCGCAGGGTAACGGCTCACCCGACGCGGGGTGATGTGGTCGATGCCGTTCAGTTCAATGGGGCCAAGGCCGATCGTCGGCTCGGTGGCATCGGACAGGGCTGAAGCCCTGCGGACAGGGGATAGCCGTGAGCGAGAGCGAGACCGACATCGACGGCACGGAAATCGCGAAGTGGGATCCCGGCCTGACCAAGCGCGTGGTCGGACTGCTCCGGCCGATTGTTAAGTGGTATTTCCGGTCGGAAGTGCGCGGCCTGGATCTGTTGCCGCTTGGCGGGGCGCTGGTGGTGTCGAATCACTCCGGCGGCCTTCTTCAGGTAGACGGGCCGGTGTTCGCTGTCGACTTCTACGACAAGTTGGGTTACGACCGGCCGATCCACTTCCTTACCCATGACGTTATGTTCCATGGCCCGATCGCTGAGTTGTTGCCGCGCATCGGTGCCATCCACGCCAACCGTGGCAACGCCGCGACGGCGCTGCGGGCCGGCGCCGTGGTCATGGTCTTCCCGGGCGGTGACTATGAGGTCTACCGACCGACCTTGTCTGAGAACGTCATCGACTTCGAGGGCCGCACCGGATACGTCCGGACGGCCATCGACGCAGGGGTTCCGATCGTGCCTGCGGTGTCCATCGGCGGGCAGGAGAACCAGTTCTACCTGTCTCGCGGTATCTGGCTGGCGCAGGCACTTCGGCTAGACAACTTCGAGCACAGGTTTTTCCGGACGAACATTTTGCCGATCGCGTTCGGATTCCCGTTCGGGCTGAGCATCTTGGTGCCGGTCAACATGCCGCTGCCAACCAAGATCGTCACCCAGGTGCTCAAGCCGATCGACATCGTCGCGCAGTTCGGTGAGGTTCCCGACGTCGATGAGGTCGACGCACACGTGCGCTGCGTGATGCAGAAGGGGCTCGGCGAGCTGGCCGCCAAGCGCCGTTTCCCGATCCTCGGCTGACCGCTGGGGGCAGTCCATTCCCTGACGCCGGGTAGGTCCTATTAGGGCTGACCGGGTTGTTGGACACACCCTGCCTCGCGCATCATCTGCGGGTCAGTGTCGGCTTTCACGGCGTCCCGAAAGAGAACAGAACGAGACACCCTTCGCCAATATGGGCGGCGATGTCCAAATGTTCGACCGGTCCCCCAGCGCACCGTCAGCGGCCGCCTCCGAGGATTCTCAACGGCCCATGACCATGCAGCCCATCCCGGTTGCGGTATGACAGCCGACCGGGGGCGTCACAGTAGCTGACGAATGGCCGATCAGCGTCGGATCAGCAGGTGACGTGAAGGACCGCGCGGACCTTCCGTGGCTTGAGGCCCGAGATCAGTCGGCAGGCCTGTTCCGTCGGGACAGCGACAAGGTCAATGTTTCGGCGCGCAGCCTCCTCCACCACCTCAGGCATGATCGGCAACGAGCCGTGGGCCCCGGTGCCGATGATCAAGCGGGGTCCGCCCCAGGGGATCTCCTCGGCGGCCGAGAGCGGAGTGTGTCCGAACTTGTCGCGGTATGGCTTCGAGGGCTTCTTGCTCCGCTTGCGCACCGCACCTCGGTCGATGACGATGTCATGCCCATACTCTCGTCCCTCGACCTCGATCGACCCGAATCCGAGAAATCGCACCTCCATTACCAGCCACCGTAGTCCTCACCAGCGCGCGCCAAGGGCAAGCCGCGGCCATCCCACCCGCGCGGCGCGGTTGAGCACCGCACCGAAGTAGTCGGCCCCCCGCATCTCGGCTTCTCCAGTGGCGATGCCCATCCGCACCGGCAACTCCAGCGCCCGCTGCGCAGCCACCGCCGCATCCACCGCACAGCTCGGCGACGCGAACGCGCCACACCCCGTCGCCGGTGTGCTTGAACAACCAGCCCCCGTGCGCCTCGATCGCCCGGCAGAGGACCTCGTCATGAGCGGCCAGTGCTGCCCGCATCGCCTTCGCGTCGTTCTCCCACCGACGGGTCGAACCCTCGACATCGGTGAACAGAAACGTCACCACCCCCGAAGGAGCAGCCGCCGCAGCAGCGGACACCCCCGCAGAATCTCACAAGGGACCCGCTCCTACCTGCCACATCGGCGGAATCCGACCCGGACCCCCCGCGAGGCGCGGCGCGGCGCGGCGCGCTTCCCGTTGGCCGGATCGCAACGGCGATATGGCACATGTTGGCTGGCCAGCGGCGGCGCGCGTGTCGGAACCACGACCGAAGAGTCCGCCGAGGTGAAACGCTTGAGGCGCGGGAGAACGCTGAATTGCGAAGGGCCAACGCAATTGTGAAGACAGCGTCGGCGTTCATCCCGCAGGTGGGCACTCGCTAGCGGTCAAGGAATTCGATTGCTGCAGCGGCGAATTCGCGATGATATTGGAAGATTCCGCCGTGCCCGGAGTTTGGGTAGATGATGAGTTGCGAACCGGTGATCTGCCGATGCAAATCTTCAGAGAGCACTGAAGGAACCATGCGATCGTTGTCGCCGTTGGCGATCAACGTCGGTTGGGTGACTGCGGACAGATCCGCGGGTGTAGCGCGACCCCACCGTTTGATTGCCTTGAGTTGAGTCTGGAAGGCCTTGATGCTGATCTTCGCGTCCCTGGTCGCGGTCCGTTCATTCAGCCGTTCGATGAATGCGCGCGCGGCCCGCTTACCGATGTCGTCGCGGTTGAAGAAGAGGAACTCCTTGGGATCTCTTCGGGTGAGGGTCGCACGCAACGTGTCGTAATAGGTCGTCCCGGCCACTTTATCGATGCCGTCGCCGCCTGCGGGTCCGGTTCCGGTGAGGATCAGCTTGCGGACCAGGCTGGGATGTTTGATCACCAGAGACTGGGCGATCATCCCGCCGAGGGAGAAGGAGAAGACGTCGACGGTATGGAAACCGAGTGCGGTGATGAAGGCGTAGGCGTCGTCGGCCATGGACTCGATCGTGTCGGGAACGGTGCCGGTAGAGGCTCCGACGCCGCGGTTGTCGAAGGCGATGACGTGGTGCCGTTGCGCGATCGGGTCGATGATCCGGGGGTCCCAGTTGTCTAGCGTGGCGGCGAGGTGGACGAAGAAGACGACGGGGATGCCGCCCTTGGGGCCGAGTTCGCGGTAGGCGTAGGTGACACCCCCGGCAGTCACGGTGCGCGCCGGGGCCGTGCTGTAGGAGGTGACGACGTCGTCGTGCTGACTGTTGTTGGTGGTCATCGTGATCTCCTGGTGTGCTGGGATGCGGTTAGTTGGCGAGGAATTGCAGCGCGTCGGGCACGAAGGTCTGGTGATGGTGGAACACCCCGCCATGTCCGGAGTCGGGGTAGATCTTCAACTGGGCGTTGGGAATGCCCTATCGACCGCGATCGACGATTTGGCACACTGGGCGCGCGCCCGAGCGTCGGCCTAGGCCTCATTTCGATGTGGTTGCCGCTGCCAGCACTGCGTCATTGAGCGCGGTCGGCGTAATTGCGACGACGGTTTTCTGGGCGCGACTGACGGCGTCCAACAGGTAGCGACGCTTAGGACGCCTCGACGTCAGTGCGTGATCGACGGCCTTCGTGACCCTCTTGGGGTCGGCAGCAAGTTTTTGCAGACGCCCCAACAACTTCCGACTCCCAGCGAGGTGCGACGCATACAGTTGGCGGTGCTCGTCGCTGAGTTGTTTGGCCATATGGTCGTAGTCGTCGAGCGCGTCGGCCCACATATCGGTACGGATCGGCCCTGGCTCGATGAGTGACACGGGAATGCGCCACGGACGCAACTCGATACGGAGCGCATCGGCCAGGGACTCGATTGCATACTTCGATGCGTTGTAGGCGCCGGTACCCGGTGTGGTGAACAATCCACTGACCGACGACATGAATACCACCCGTCCACGGGCACTACGGATCTTCGGCAGCACCGCCTGCGTCACTGCGATCTGCGAGATGACGTTGATGTCGAGTTGCTGTGTCAGATCATCGAGGGATAACCCCTCGACCGGCCCGTTGACGATGATGCCGGCGTTGTTGACGACGCCGTTCAGCTCCGCGGGAAGCTGATCGGGAAGTGCTGCAATCGCGGACCGGTCGGTGATGTCGAGCGCGATCGGGTGCACATGGGGCAGTCTGTCGAGGCTGTTGAGGGCGGCGTCGGAGCGAGCAGTGGCGTAGACGTCCCAGCCCCGCCCGCTCATGTGCTCGGTGATCGCGAGACCGATTCCTCTGCCTGCGCCGGTAACCAGTACGGAAGGCATGTCAGACCGCCTTCGCAGCGAGACGCCGCTGCCACGCGAGCAGGATCGGCACTCCGATGGTTTCCAGCGCGATCGCCCCCACGGTGATGGGGTGGGGACGCCCGCGTTGTTGCCATGACCTCAACCGGGCGAGGCCACCAAACGCGATGGTCGCAGCCGCGAACGACACGGCCGGTGACCGCTCGATGTGTCCTAGTTGCGACCAGATGACGGGTCCGACCGCGAATTTGAACACGTTGGCATAGCGCAGAGAACTGTCCACGGTCGGACTGACCTCGGGTGAGCCGCCCGGCACACCCTGCGCGCCGCGAAGAATCTCACCCGTTGCGCTCGCAACGGGTATCGCCGCGAGCACCCCGAGCGTCCACTGCAGTCTTCGCCGGCTGCCGTCAATCTGCTGACTCATGCGCACTCCTGGTATACCGATCGGTTTACATGCTGCAGTCGACGCTACCCGCGTTTGCAGACGATGTAAACCAATCGGTATCCTTACGGCATGACCACCCAGCGTGAGGCACAATCCACCGATGGGCGCGGCGGCCGCGGCGCACGACAGCGCATCCTCAATACGGCCACCGAACTGTTCTACCGTGAGGGCATCAACGCCACCGGTGTCGAGCGACTCGCCAGCGAAGCTTCGGTGTCGAAACGAACGCTCTATCAACACTTCCCGAGCAAAGCCGCGGTCGTGGAGGAGTACCTGCGCTGTATTCAGCAACGTGTCGGCGACCCCATCCGGCCTGGCCCGGACGCCGTTACCCGCACCCCCCGCGAGCGCATCCTCGCGCTGTTCGAGACCCCGTCACCTGACGGTCAGATGCGCGGCTGCCCCTTTCACAATGCCGCCGTCGAGGCGTCGGAGGCCATGCCGGAAATTCAAGACATCGTCCACGAACACAAACGCGCCTACATCAAGGGTCTGGTCAAGCTGGCCCGGCAGGCCGGAGCCGTGAACCCAACCCTGCTGGCCAATCAACTCGGCCTTCTCTTCGAGGGTGCTGCCGCGTTGTCGACCTCCCTCGACGACCCCGCACCCTGGACGCATGCACGAAAGGCGGCCGCGACGCTGCTCGATCACGCGACGGGCTAGACAGTTGGACGGTGCTGGGAAATCAGCTCTTTGACGTGACGGGCGACCTGCTCGAGCGGCTTGGTCGACTGCGCGGCGCGAGAAAGTATGACCGCCCCTTCGAGCGCGGCCACGATCGTCGTCGACAACGACTGGGCCGCAGAGCGCTTGATGCCGTCTTCAACAAGTCTGTCCGCCAGCAGCTGACCCCACTCGGTGAACACATCAGCTGCGGTGCTGGCCGCCTCGGGGGCCTCATCACGACTGAACGCCGCCGCCACGATCGGGCAGCCACCTTTGAAATCGGTGGTAATCAGCATTTCGGTCCACACGCGGGTGAACGCCCCGATGGGATCCCGCTGCGCGACACAGTCACGCAACAGGGCAGTCAGTTCATCGCCCGCCGACCGCGTCGCTGCGGCTACCAGTTCGGACTTCCCGCCGGGAAAATTCAGATAGATCGACCGTCGCGTCACGCCGCTGGTCGACAGAATCTCGGCAATCCCGGTGCCGGCGACCCCGTGTCGCTGCATCAGCGTGGCTGTGGCTGACGTCAGCCGTTCGCGTACTCGCATGGCTTGTAATATACCATTCGGTCTACTATGGTCTCACTCAGTCAGTAGACCGAACGGTATACAAAGCGCGTCTCTGGCGGCTCCATCAGCAGAAAGAGATGCTCATGTCCTCCTTGGCCTCAGACCATTTCGCTTGGCTCCCGGCGACTGAACAACTCGCCGCGCTCGCCACGGGCGAGCTGTCCAGCGTCGAATTGGTCGAGCTGTATCTCTCGCGAATCAGCACGCACAACGGCCCGCTCAACGCGATCGTCACCGTCGACGCGGATGCGGCGCGCCGCGCCGCGGCGGACGCGGATGCCGCGCGCTCGCGCGGAGACGTCCTCGGACCTCTGCACGGCCTGCCGATCACCGTGAAGGACAGCTACGAGACGGCGGGTATGCGCACAGTGTGCGGTCGAGCTGATCTAGCCGACTATCTGCCGACGCAGGACGCCGAGGCGGTAGCACGGCTGCGGCGCTCCGGTGCCATCATCGTCGGCAAGACTAACCTGCCGACCGGCAATGCCGATGTGCAGGCCAGCAATCCGGTGTTCGGCCGGACCAACAACCCGTGGGACCGCTCGCGCACATCCGGCGGCTCAGCCGGTGGCGGCGCCGCCGCGACCGCGGCCGGACTGACAAGCTTCGACTACGGGTCCGAAATCGGTGGCTCCACCCGGATTCCGGCCCACTTCTGCGGGCTCTACGGCCATAAGTCGACATGGCAGTCAGTTCCACTGGTCGGCCACATCCCAAGCGCGCCGGGCAATCCCGGACGGTGGGGGGAAGCCGACATGGCCTGCGCCGGCGTGCAGGTGCGTGGCGCCCGCGACATCATCCCCGCGTTGGAAGCCACCGTCGGCCCGCTGAACCCTGACGGCGGCTTCTCCTACACCCTGGCCCCGCCGCGGGCAACCGCACTGAAAGACTTTCGCGTCGCGGTATGGGCGGACGATCCAGACTGCCCCATCGACAACGATGTGCGCGGAGCGATCGACGACGCCGTCGCCGCGTTGCGCGATGCGGGCGCACGGGTCGTCGAGCATCCGGCCAGCATTCCGGTGAACTTGGCTACCTCGCATGACCTCTTCCTGAGCTTGGTGATGGCCGCGTTCTCGGTTGACCGTTCCACGATGAGCCCGCTCTTCGGCGGTGCCCTTGCCCTGCGCTCACTGATGAGCCCGCGCGGCGACGCCGCCGCCGCATTGCGGGGAACGATCCAGAGCCACCGCGCATGGTTGTTCCGCGACGCGGCCCGTCGGGAGATTGCGCATCGCTGGGTGGGGTTCTTCAAAGAGTTCGACGTGCTGCTGCTTCCGGTCACACCCACCGCTGCGCCCGGTCATCACAACAAAGACCATGACCGCTTCGGCCGCACCATCGACGTCGACGGCGTGGCCCGTTCCTACTGGGATCAAACGAAATGGAGCGCGTTGGCCAACATCGCCGAAGCGCCTGCGACGACGATGCCCATCACCACCAACGCCGCAGGGCTGCCGGTCGGCATCCAGGCGATGGGACCGTCAGGGGGAGACCGCACGACGGTGGAATTCGCCGCGTTGCTCACCGAGGCTCTCGGCGGCTACCGACTCCCGCCGCAGCATCGCTCACCGGTGACGAGTGTCGCCTGATGCGGGGCAACCTGTCCGGCCGGAAGCTGGTGATCACCGGCGCCGCAAGGGGAATCGGGGAGAAGGTGGCGCGTCTTGCCGCCGGCCGAGGGGCCCGTGTTGCGCTGATCGGGCTGGAGCCCGATCGGTTACGTGCTCTCGCCGACGACATGGGCACAGGTGCGTCGTGGTGGGAAGCCGATGTGCGCGACGGCGTCGCCTTGCGGTCGGCGATTGACAATTGCGCGACGACCATGGGTGGCATCGACATCATCGTCGCCAACGCCGGGGTTGCCGCGTACGGGACGGTGCGGCAGGCCGACGAGGCGTCGTTTGAGCGCGTTCTGGACATCAATCTGAATGGCGTTTTCCGTACGCTCAAGCACGCGACACCTCACTTGGAACGCAGTCGAGGCCACGCGATGGTGGTGGCGTCGGCGATATCTTTCACGCCGATTGCCGGGCTGGCGTCCTACGCCGCAAGCAAGGCGGGCGTGGAGATGCTCGCGCTGGCCTACCGCCAGGAGGTGGCGCACCTCGGCATCACCGTCGGACTGGTCCATCCGTCGTGGATCGACACCGATCTCGTCCGAGGCGCCGAGGCCGACCTGCCCTCATTCCAGGAACTGCGCGGACGGCTGCCGTACCCGGGCAATGTCACGACGAGTGTCGACCGAGCTGCCGAAGCGATCGTCCGCGGACTCGTGCGTCGGCGCAGCCGCGTCTACGTACCGCGCGCTGTAGTCGTCGCCAACTGGGCTAAGGCCGCTTTGAATTCGCCGGCTGCGTGGCCCTGGATGAGGCGATTCGCGACCGAGGTGACGCCGGCGCTCGAGCGCGAGGTCGCGGCATTGGGAAGGCATGATCAACTCGTGCCGGGCTCCGAAAACCCTTCGGCGTCGGGATCTTCGACAAACGCAGTACCGATTGAGAGTGGAAAGACATGAGGGCATTCGTCGTCGCGCATTACGGCAAGGACGGCATCCGGGCCGCCGAGGTACCCGAGCCGAAGGTCGGCAAAGATGACGTCTTGGTCCAGGTGAGCGCGGCCAGCATCAACCCGTTGGACAAGATGGTCCGCAACGGCGAGTTCAAGCAACTCCTGAAGTACAAGCCGCCCTTTGTGATCGGCCATGACGTCGCCGGAGTGGTGACCCAGGTCGGCGCGGGCGTGCGCAACTTCAAAGTCGGCGACGAGGTCTACGCCCGCCCTCGCGACCTGCGCATCGGGACCTTCGCCGAGTACATCGCGATCGACGAGCACGACGTCGCGCCCAAGCCGGCGTCACTCACACTGCACGAGGCCGCCGCCGTCCCTTTGGTCGCGCTGGCGGCCTGGCAGATCCTGGTCGAGAAGGCTCACGTCAAGCCCGGGCAGAAGGTTCTCGTCCACGCCGGCGCCGGTGGGTTGGGGTCCACCGTGATCCAGCTCGCCAAACACCTCGGAGCCCACGTGGCGACTACCGCCAATGGCGCCAACGAGGAACTCGTCCGCGGCCTGGGAGCCGACGTTGTCATCGATTACGCAAAGCAGGACTTCTCCCAGATCCTGTCCGGCTACGACGTCGTGGTGGACTCACTCGGCGGTGAGAACCTCATGAAATCGCTCACCGTGCTCAAGCCAGGAGGCTTGGCGATAGGCGTTGCCGGCCCACCCGACGCCGGATTCGCCAAACAGCTGGGAGCGCCGAAGCCCTTCGAGCTGGTGCTGTCGTTCCTGAGTCGCAAGGTCCGCAGGGCCGCAAGGAAGCTTGGGGTGCGCTACTCCTTCTTCTTCATGCGGGCCAGCGGTACGCAGCTTCGCGAACTCGGTGCCCTCTACGACGCCGGCCACCTCCGCCCGGTCCTCGACTCAACCTTCGCGTTCGACCAGACGCTCGAGGCGCTCGCCTATGTCGAAACCGGCAGAGTCAAGGCCGGGAAGGTCGTCCTCACCTTCGACTGACGTGCTCGCCAACCGCCACGGCACGACATGAACCCAATGAAAGCGAAAGCCATGACAGTTCCAGAAAACAGCCACTTCGAGATCGAGGACCGCGGATCAACCCTGATCGCGCGCATCGACGGCGGAGCGCACAGCTTGTTCGGCCTCGAGGCGGCCAACGAGCTCGATGAGCTGGTCGACCGCGTCGACCGCGACCCCAGCGTCCATGCCGTCGTCTTCACCGGCGCGCGGCCCGGCCGGTTCATCAGCCACGCCGACGTCAGGTGGCTGCAAGCAGAGGGTGCAGCGGTCCCGGACATGAACCGACGCGCCGCCTCGGCAGTTCTGCGGCTGGCCCGAGGGATAGACCGCGCCCGAGTCCCCGAGCCCGTTCTGCGCAGAACCCCGCTGCGGGGAGCCGCACAGCTCGATCGCCTGCACGCAACTTTCTTTCGGATGAATGCCAGCGGCGTCATCTTCGTTGCCGCCCTGAATGGTTCGGCTCTGGGACTCGGCGCGGAATTCGCCTGGGCGTGCGATCTGCGCGTGATGGCCGATGGGGAGTTCTTCATCGGCCAGCCAGAGGTCCTCCTCGGGATCATGCCGGGCGGCGGTGGCAGCCAGCGGCTGACCCGGCTGATCGGCACCCACAAATCACTGGTCGCGATCCTCGATGGCAAGCCGTTCACGCCCGCGCAGGCCCTGGCCAATGGAGCCGTCGACGATGTCGTCGCACCCGACGAGGTCGTCACGCGGGCGACCGAACTTGCCGACTACTTCGGAAGGCGGACCAAGGGGTCAGTCGAGGCCATCAAAAGGTCGGTGTACTTCGGCGGCTCGATGTCGCTATCGGAGGGCCTACACGTCGAACGCACGGAATTTCTGCAGACCGATCAGTCCGAGGTCGGACAGGAACTGATGCTCCAGTACCTCTCGGATACGGAGTCCACGGGGGAGCTGCCTCTCTACCGCCAGGACATCTATGCCCAAGCTCTCGAATCCGGCCGGGTGCCGCGCGTCGCCTCGACCAATGGTGCGGTGAGCCGGTGATGAGTGCTGCGCAGCCGTATACCCGTCATGACGTCTCGTTCACTTCCGGCAAGGACACCTGCGCTGCTTGGCTTTACCTGCCGGCAGGAGTCGCTTCGCCGCCCGTGGTCATCCTCGGACATGGGCTCGGCGCGACACGGGAGATGCGCTTGGACGCCTTCGCCGAACGCTTCGCGCAGGCCGGTATCGCCGCGTTGGCCTTCACCTATCGCCATTTCGGGGACAGCGGTGGTCAGCCTCGGCAGCTGTTGTCGATCAAGCGACAGCTCGCCGACTGGGATGCGGCGATCGCATGGGTGAAAAACCGTCGCGATGTCGACGGCACACGAATCGCACTCTGGGGGAGCTCCTTCGGCGGCGGTCACGCCATCACTGTCGCCTCACGCCATCCCGAACTGAAAGCGGCTGTGGCACAGTGCCCGTTCACCGACGGTCTCGCCTCAGCGCTTGCACTGGGCCCGACGGAATCCCTCAAGGTATTGCCGACCGTCGCACGAGATTTCGTGTCCATGGTCTTTCGCAGGCCACCCGCGATGATTCCGCTCGCCGGGCCTCCGGGTTCGCTCGCCCTGATGAACGCCCCGGATGCGCTGCCCGGCTACGAGGCCCTGCTGCCGCTCGAAACGACCTTCCGCAACGAAGTCGCGGCGCGGGTTGCTCCGGCCATCGCCACCTACCGGCCGGGGCGTGCGGCCAAGAAGATCAAGTTCCCAATCCTGTTCTGCGTCAGCAACACCGACAGTGTCACGCCACCCGCTCAAACCCTGCGATATGCACACACCGCACCGCGGGGCGAGATCAAGCGCTACGACGCCGGCCATTTCGCTTTCTACCTCGGCGAGCCTTTCGAGGCACTGGTGCACGACCAGGTCGAGTTTCTCTCCCGCCAGCTGAAGCCGGCCGGCCACCAGGGTCTGCTGCCAGGGGCCCACACGAAAGGAACATCGGCATGACCTCCCTGCACGATCCGCTGCCGCTGCCCTGCGGCCAGGTGCTGCCCAATCGGATCATGAAGGCAGCGCTGAGCGAAGGGCTCGGTGACAAGCACAACGCTCCTGACGAGCGTCTCGAACGGCTTTACACGAGTTGGAGCCAAGGCGGTTACGGTCTGATCGTCACCGGCAATGTGATGGTCGATCGGACGCAGCTCGGCGAACCGGGCAACGTCGTGATCGAGGACGAGCGAAACCTTGACGCGCTGTCGCGCTGGGCCAAGTCCACCAAGGACGCAGGTGTGCCGATTTGGGTGCAGCTCAATCATCCGGGGCGCCAGTCGAATCCGCTCGCACTCGGACACACCCCCGTCGCCCCCAGCGCGGTGGCCCTCAACTTCCCCGGTGCGGCCACTCCGCGTGAGCTGACACCTTCTGAGATCGAAGACATCATTGAGCGGTTCGCGGCCGCGGCGGCGGTGTGCGAGACGGCAGGTTTCGACGGTGTGCAGATACACGGTGCGCACGGATACCTGATCGCGCAGTTCTTGTCGCCGTTGTCGAACCAGCGCGATGACGAATGGGGCGGTGACCCCGAACGGCGGATGCGCTTTGTCATCGAAGTCGTGCGCCGCGTCCGCGCACGGGTCTCGCCGGGCTTCGCGGTGGGCATCAAGCTGAACTCGGCCGACTTCCAGCGTGGCGGATTCACCGAAAGTGAGTCCCGGTCCGTAGTGGCGGCGTTAGCGCACGAGGGCATCGATCTGATCGAGGTCAGCGGCGGCAGCTACGAGCAGCCCGCCATGATGGGCAAGGCCGCCGACAGCACCCGAGCGCGCGAGGCCTACTTCTTGGAATACGCCCGAACGGTGCGCAGCCTCGCCGGCGACATCCCGCTGGCGGTCACGGGCGGCTTCCGTTCCCGCAGCGCCATGCGGCAGGCAGTGGACGCCGGTGAATGCGACATCATCGGTCTGGGCCGGCCCACCGCAACAACGCCGGACGCCGCTGATGTAATCCTTGCCGGGCGCGCGGCGACCCTTCCCTCACACCATGTGCGCACCGGAATGCGCTCTCTTCTGGGCAGGTTCGTCGATATCAAGTCGCTTGACGGGATCCTCGAACTCTCGTGGCACACGGACCAATTGCACCGCGTGGGCGCCGGCCTCGAACCTGACCTCAATCGGGGTCGCATCGTCACCACAGTCGCGATGATCCGTCGCAATGGCACGACGTCATTCGGACGCAAGCGTGGACTATGACGTGACGCGCTATTCACTGTCCGACAAAGTCGTCCTGATCACCGGGGCCGGTCGCGGCCTGGGTGCAGCCACATAGACCTCTCCAGGGCGCAGTCTGTTGCCGCGACCCTCCCGGCGGGCCATTCTCTGGCGCTGCAATGCGACGTCACCGACCTCGCATCGGTCCAGGAATCCGTGCGCTTGACAATTGAGCGGTTCGGACGCATCGATGTTGTGATCGCCAACGCTGGCGTGCTTGGTCGCGGCGGCACCATTCATGCGCTCCACCCCGACCAGGTGGTTGGGGTTCTGTCCGTCAACGTGGACGGAGTCGTCAATACGGTGTCGGCCACGATGGAGTCGGTGATCGGTAGCCGCGGACAGATCGTCGTGGTGAGTTCGGTGTTCGCCTATCTCAACGGGGCGGGTGCCATCCCGTATGCGATGAGCAAGGCCGCCGTCGAGCAGCTCGGCCGGGGTCTTGGCGTCGAGTTGGCGAGCCACGGAGCGTCGGCTATGACGGCGTACTTCTCACTCATCGAAACCGACATGATCCGCCAGGGCGTGGACGCGGATCCCCACTTACTCGCCCTGCTCGCCGCGACGCCCAAGTTCTTCCTCAAACGGATTCAGCCACAGACGGCGGCCGCGGCGATCGTCGACGGGCTGGAACGCCGGAAACGCGTCATCGCCGTGCCCGGGCGTTGGCGCCCATTTGCTGCCCTTCGGGGTGTGCTCGGGCCTGCGCTCGACGTGAAGCTCGCCCGCGATCCCAAGGTCCAGCGCGCCCTAACCCAACTCGACGGCCGTTGACCGTTCTGACCGAAATTCTTGTGGTTCTCGGCGACAGTTTGAGATGCCTTGCTGTTCTCGGACGGCAGTCGGCTGGCTTCCTTCGTGCGCCGCTGCATATCTGAGTCCGCGGTCACGCTGTTCTCCTGCTTCGCGGGTGTCCGCGAGTCCGCCATTCCTCGCCGCTGCGGCTCCAGGTACTGGCGCCGTCAAATGCCTTCGCGACCAGCGAAGGTACTGACGGCTCCTAACAGCGCAAACACGCGGCACACCGATCTACGACTGTGGTCCTAGTTCCCGTCATTTACCGGCGTCAAAGGCGTAGATTCTGCGGGCATGCCCCGCCGGCAGACAGTCACCCTTTGACCGCCCGACTGGCGCGTTGGATTCCGGCTGTCGGGTGGCTCGCGTCGTATCGGCTGAGTTGGCTGCGGGTTGACCTCGCCGCCGGTATCACAGTCGCGGCCTACCTACTGCCGGCCGGGTTGGGCTACGCCTCGCTCGCCAACCTGCCGCCCCAAGCGGGACTCTACGCGTGCATGTTTGGCGGACTGGTCTTCTGGCTGTTCTGCAGTTCGCGGCACACAACCATCTCTGTCACCTCCGCCATCTCGCTGTTGATCGGCTCGACACTGGGCACCATTTCGGGCGGAGACCCGACCCGATTCGCCGCGCTGGCGGCTGGCACGGCCATCCTCGTGGGGGTCATAGCCATCATCGCCTGGCTGGTCAAGGCGGGCTCGATCATCAACTTCATCTCCGAGAGCGTGATGATCGGGTTCAAGTGCGGTGTGGCGCTTGTCCTTGCCAGTACGCAGTTGCCGAAGTTGTTTGGCATCCCCGCCGGTCACGGCGATTTCTGGGAGAACAGCGGCACCTTCCTGAAGCACCTGAACGAAACTAACCTCGCAGCGCTGACGGTCGGCGGCACGGCGCTGGTGGTGCTGGTGTTCGGGAAGATCTTCCTCAAGAAGCTACCTGTGTCGTTATTGGTCGTGGTGGCGGGCATCGTGGCTTCGCGCCGTCTCGGACTGGACGAGCGCGGGGTGAAGTTGCTCGGCGAAGTGCCGCAAGGGTTGCCGGGCCTCGGCCTCCCCGCGCTTCATTGGGACGACGTGAATGCAATGTTGCCCTTGGCCTTCGCGTGCTTCCTGCTCGCCGCGGTGGAGACGGCCGCCATTGGCCGCACGTTCGCGGCCAAGTACGACCGGCGGCTGGACGCTAACCAGGAATTTCTGGCGCTCGGCGCGTCCAACCTCGCTGCGGGGTTCGGCCAAGGTTTCCCGGTCAGCGGCGGCATGTCGCAATCCGTCGTCAACGAGGGCGGGGGCGCGCGAACGCCGTTGTCCGGCGCCATCGCGGCGGTATTCATTCTGGTGGTGGTGCTTTTCTTCTCGCAGCTGCTCAGCGCGTTGCCCCAACCCGTGTTGGCGGCGGTCGTGTTGGTGGCGGTGGCGAGCCTGGTCAGTCTGTCCGCCCTCAGGCATCTTTGGCGCAGTGATGGCCGTGAATTCGTCATCGCGATGGTCTCCATGTTCGGCGTGCTGGGGCAGGGCTTGCTGCGTGGCGTGGCGATCGGCGCACTCATCTCGCTCGTGCTGTTGATTCGGCGCGCAGCGCTACCGCACGTCGCCTTGCTCGGTCGCATCCCCGGCACGCACCGGTTTTCGGATCGCGAGCGCCATCCGGAGAACGAAACGATTCCCGGCATGCTCATCTTGCGCCCGGGCGCGAGCTTGCTTTATTTCAACATGAATTACGTGCGCGACACGATAGAGGAACGGGTGCGGGCGGAAGAGGAAACCAAGCTAGTCGTGTTGGATATGTCCGAAGTGTCGATAGTGGACATGCACGCCACGGAGATGCTGGCCAGCCTCGCCGACGAACTCGCCGCGAAGGGCGTCAAGATCCAGGCCGTGGAGGCGCACTCGCAGGTGCGCGACCGGTTGCGCAGCGAAGGGCTGGAGGAGAGATTCGGCGGGATCGAACGGTTGCGCACCGTCGCCGACGTAGCGGACGAATTTGTGCGAGGGGGTCCGGCAGAATCCAGATGAGCCCGTTCTGGACCGCCCCTGAGATCACCGGTACTCGGCGACCTACCGCTGAATGTGGTCACTCGCTGGTGACTCTCCCATCGCCAGGTCGACTACCTGCATCGACGGGTACCGCCTCGCCGTCCCGAACACCTCTTGGCCGAGTGCGATCACGAGGACGTCGCTGCTTGAGATGTTCTGGTCAAGCCGTGCCGCGATGTGCTACCGCGATGCCTAGGCGATTTGCGGTGCGTGGTCGGGTGTGGACGGGGCGTTCGCGGTCTGAAATGTCGTCACCACCTTCTCCGACAACGACATCAGCGCCTACAGCGGCTGGCATAATGCGGACTGTCGCAGTCTGGTTCCGAGCAACCCCGCCCTGCAGAACCCATGTGGCGGGATTAACCCCACACCCCACGAACCACCTGGATCCCATCGAAATCCGTTGGCGCTAAACCTATTAGACCAGTGAGGGCACGGGCGCGGCTCAGGCGGCCGATCGAGCCGACGGTTGGTTCTGGGTGATGCAGTGAATACCGCCGCCGCGTTCGAACAGCGGCCGCGCGTCGACGGTCACCACCTCCCGACCGGGGTACTGCTCGGCGAGGATGGCGGCCGCGTCGGCGTCGTGCGGGTCGCTAAAGCCGCACGCGATGACCCCGCCGTTAACCACCAGGTGATTGATGTAGCTGTAGTCGACGAATCCCTCGGCGTCGGTCAATGTCGCCGGGGCGGGCATCTCGACGATCTCCCACGCCCGGCCGACGGCGTCCCGGCTGGCCTCCAGCGCATTCCGTATCTCCTGGCACACCAGGTAATCCGGATGGGCTTCGTCGCGCTGGGTGTGCACTAGCAGTCGGCCCGGTGAGGTGATCGCGGCGACGATGTCGACATGCCCGCGGGTGCCGTACTGCTCGGAGTCGCGGGTCAGGCCCCGGGGGAGCCAGACCGCGTGGGTGGTCCCGATCGTGCGGGCCAGCTCGGCCTCGACGTCGGCGCGAGTGATGCCCGGGTTGCGGCCGGGGTCCAGCTGCACGGTCTCGGTGACCAGCACGGTGCCCTCGCCGTCGACCTGGATGCCGCCGCCCTCGTTCACCAGCGGAGACGCGACGACCGGCGTGCCGGCCAGCCCGGCGACGAACGCGCCGATCTTCTCGTCGCGGTCCCACCGCGCCCAGCGCTGGGCGCCCCAGCCGTTGAATACCCAGTCGACGGCGGCTACAGAGCCGTCCTCGGCGTGCACGAACGTCGGCCCCATGTCGCGCATCCAGGCGTCGTTGAGCGGGGCCTCGACGGTGTCGAGGTCCGCGGACAGGTAGCGCTGGGCGGCGGCGTGTTCGCCCGGGTCGATGACCATGGTCACCGGTTCGAACGCCGCGATCGCGTGCGCGACGGCCGCCCACGTGGAGCGGGCCTCGTGCTTGGTCTGGTCGGTGTCCCCCAGCGAATAGCCCTCGGACGGGAACGCCATCCAGACCCGGTCCTGCCGCGCCGACTCGGCCGGCATCCGATAGCCGTTCACGTGACGACCGCCTCCACCCAACCGAACCGATCCGCTGCCGGTAGGCCACCGTGCCGAGTTCCCTCGCCCTCGTCCACCACCACGACTACCTCCAACGTTGGGATGTGACTCGACTCACATCGGTGTATTGAACCGTAATCCAAACTGAATTCAGTCAATCGGGGACGCACTCATCCCACCCCAGCCCGTCGGATCACGGCAGGGGCGGCGTCCGTGGCGGTGTGGTGCGCCGCGTGCCGGTCGCCTCGAACGCGGCGGCGAGGCGCAGCAGCAAATTGTCGTCGTATGCGCGGCCAGCAAGGGTGAGTCCGACCGGCATGCCGATGTCGGCCATGGTGCCCATCGGCACTGTCACTGTCGGAATTCCGAGGTGCCTCGGAACAAGGTTGCCGTTGGCCACCCATACCCCGTTGCGCCAGCCGAGATCGGCAGAGGCTTCGTTCACGTCCATGTCGGCCGGGCCGACGTCGGCGACGGTGGGGAAGATCACCGCGTCAAGACCGAGCCCGTCCATCCACTCTTCGAGGTCGATGCGCCGGGTCGCTTCGAGCCCGCGCAGACCCTCCTCGATGTGGGGGATCTCGATGAAGGATTCGATGGGGCGCTTGCGAATGAAGTCGGGGTATGCGGTGATGTCGTCGCCGAATCCTTCGGCGCGATCCGGCAGCGCTCCCTCCGGGTGAACCCAGATCAAACTGCCGTCCACGTCGGCCAGCCGGTTCAGCTTCGGATCGTCGTTAGCGCGCAGAAAGTCATCCCACGACCACGCCGACAGATCCAGGATCTCGCGATCGAGAAACTCCTTGCCGACCAGACCGCGGGTGCGGATCGTCGGGGCACCCGGGCGGTCGCCCTCATAGTTGGATACCACCGGGAAGTCGACCAGCACGACCTCGGCGCCGGCGGCTTCGAGGTCGGCCGTGGCGGCGCGAAAGAGATCGATGACGGACTCGCGGGTCTCGATACGCTGCCCGGTCGAGCCACCGATACCCGGGTGCTCGCTGGTCCCGGCTACGGGGTCGGCGTTCACATACATCCGCGGTACGCCAAACCGCTTCCCCGCCAACGCCTCCCGTGCCGCGGCGGCGTTGGCTGGCGCCAGCGACGGGTAGGACTCGGGCCGCACCGTCGACGCCTTGGGAATCTCGACCCAGGGTTGTACACGCCAGAAGTCGCCACGGGTATCCGGATCGTCGGCGACAATGACATCGAGCACCTCGAGCATGTCGGCCATCGTCCGGGTGTGCGGGACCACCACGTCCATGGTGGGGACGAGCGGCCAGTTGCCGCGCACCGAGATCACTCCGCGCGATGGGGTGTATGCGCACAGAGCGTTGTTCGTCGCCGGCGCCCGCCCGCTCGACCAGGTCTCCTCGCCGAGCCCGAATGCGGCGAAACTTGCGGCGGTCGCCGTCCCCGAGCCGTTCGAGGAGCCCGAGCCGAACGCCGAGGTCAGGTAGTCGCCGTTGTAGGGGCTCTCCGCCCGGCCGTAGACGCCGCGCTGCATGCCGCCATTCGCCATCGGGGGCATGTTGGTCAGTCCAATCAGGATCGCGCCACCGGCGCGCAGCTGTGCGATGGTGAACGCGTCGCGCTGCGCGACGAGATGTTCGAACGCGTGCGAGCCCGCCGCGGCGGTTAAACCTCTGGCCAGATAACTGTCCTTTGCCGTGTACGGGATCCCGTCCAGCCGGCCGAGCGTCTCTCCTCGGGATCGTCGTTCGTCGGCGGCCCGGGCTTCGTCTCGTGCATTAGGGTTCATCACCACGAGCGCATTCAATCGCGGGCCGTTTTTGTCGTAGGCATCAATGCGCGCGAGGTAGCCGTCGACGAGCTCCTCGCTCGTCACGCGCCCCTGCTCCAGAACGCTGCGCAGCTGCGCGATATCTGCCTCAACGACGTCAAAGCGGGTCACTGGAAAACCATCCTCTCCGGATTCCAATCGGCTTGACGTAGTCGCGCCAGTTGGCCGCAATCCGACGATAGTGGCTGACCCGTCGGAGCAAGGGTCATACGCCGCGGTAACAGGGCAGAAGGCCTCCATCCGGATGCCCTTCAGTCGATGGGGGCCGCACTCTAAGTGCGCCGGCGATCCGTTCGGCACCGTCCTGCATCGTGTAGAGGTTTGAGGTTGCCTTCACGAAGAGTGTGACGCCGGCTCGTGTTGATGCCATCAACACATTTCGCGTATCCGCAGGTCGTTTCGCGTACTTTCGCGGCGTTTCGCGTCGTAAAAATCGGCATTTCCGCAGGTCAGCACGGTTTCAGTGGCGGGTTCGATTTCCGGCAGCCACTAGAGAAGCAGGTCAGGCTGAGATGCCTTGCCTGCTTTCCGTTTTCGGCATCCGCAGCTGAGCCCTGACGGTCTATCCAGCCGTCGGCTGGTATGCCAGCCTCACGATGCCGGATGCGTATGTCGTCGCCGAGATCAGGCGCAGTCGAAGCGGGAGTTCGCCTGCATGGAACGGCCTCACGCCGTCGCCCCAGATGTAGGGATGTATCCAGAACCTCACCTCGTCGACGAGGTTCTGATGCGCAAGGTAGTTCGCCAGTTCGCCGATTCCGTACAGAATCAGATCGCCGGAATAGCGCTTCTTCAGGGCCGCGATGTCGCCGGCGAGATCAGCGCCGAGCAGTTGTGCGTTCCATGCCAACGGCTCCTTCAGGGTGCGCGAGGCGACGTGTTTGGGCATCGGATTGATCAGTTCCGCCCATTCGTCGTCCGATTTCGGCCAGAAGTCGGCGAGCTTTTCGTAGGTTTCTCGACCGAGGATGATGGCGTCGGCCGCCCTCAGTTGTGCGAGGCCGTCGGCCATCGCCCGGTCTGGTTTAAACCACCCCTCTAGGGGATCAATCACCATGTCCGTCGTCATGTTCGCTGACACGATCAGCCTGCCCATCGCAATACCTCCTCGTCTCGCTCCTGCATATGGAGACTGAGCAGACGGCCTGAACTCATCGACTGATCGCCCTCGACACGACCACATGTGCCTTAGGTTGGGCAACGGCAGAGGCTTTGGCTCATCCGGCGGTTGACACGACCCCGCGTGGGTGTGGGAGGAGCAGGCGAGATGCGGGTTGTCGTTATCGGGGGCGGCCCCGCGGGTGTGTCCGCCGCCCTGCACGCCGCCGAGCTCGGTGCAGAGGTCACGCTCATTGAGCGGGGGCGTGTCGGCGGCACCGCCTTCAACAGCGGTCCCGCGCCGGTGCGGACCCTGGCTCGGGCCGCGCGCCTGGTCAGGGACTGGAGCTCGTGGGAGACGTTCGGTCTGCGCGGGCCACGGCCCGAGGTCGACCTCGCCGCTACCCTGGCCAACGCCCAGCGGGTGGCCGCCTACCTCCATGAACGTAAGCGCATCGCCGACCACATCCGCTCCGTCGGGGTCGAACTTGTCGAAGATGCCGGCGATGTCCAGTTCGTCGACGCCCACACGGTCGCCGCGGCTGACGGCCGCACGTGGACTGCGGATCGGGTGATCATCGCCGTTGGCGGCAGGGCGGGGCGACTACCCATCCCGGGGGCCGAGCTCGGCCTGACCTACGAGGACGTCCGCAACGTGACCGCTCTGCCCCAGCGAGTCTGCGTCATCGGGGCGGCCGACACGGGCTGCCAGCTCACGTCGATTCTGGCCGATTTCGGTTGTGACGTAACGCTCGTCGAGTATGCGCCACGGATCGTGCCGCGCGCGGATATCGATGTCTCGGTCGCGCTCGAACACGCTTTCCGGGGGCGCGGCATCGAGGTCATCACCGGCGCCGCAGTCCAGCAGCTCGAGGCACTCAAACCCGGTGTGCGCGTGCGGTACCGAGTCGGCGACGACTCCAAAGTGGTCGACGTGGACGCCGCGTTCTTCGCCGTCGGCTGGCCGGGTAACGCCGACCTCGTCGACGCCGCAGCTGCAGGCGTTGTCACCGAGCGTGGCTACGTGACGGTCGACGCGTTCATGGCCACGAACGTCCCTCACATCTTCGCCGCAGGAGATGTCGATGGGAACAGCATGCTCGTCAGCAGCGCGACGATCGAAGGCCGTGTCGCCGCAGAGAACGCGGTGTTGGGCGCGCGCCGTCGAGTCGGCCATGAGATCGTTCCCGCCGGCAGTTTCACCGATCCCGAGTACGGCAGCGTCGGGCTCACCGAGGAGCAGGCCCGCGCCCGTTACGACTGCGTCGTCGCGGTTGCCCGCTATGAAGACATGCTGCGGCCCGTTGCCGACGGGCAGCCGGAAGGGTTTTGCAAGCTGATAATCGAAACTGCGGAGCGGAAGATCGTCGGCGCTCACGTGTTCGGTGAGTACTCGGCCGAGGTGATCCAGATGGTCGCGGCCTGCATGGCCGCGGGGATGCGCGTCGAGGATGTTGCCGAGCTTCAGTTCGCCTTTCCCACCTTCACCGAGGGAGTCAGTCAGGCTGCCCAGATGGTGGTCAATCAGCTCGGCGTCCGTCCGATGTCCCGACTCTGGAGCAGTCTGAGCACTACGCCATCAGTCCTGGAATGACCGCCGGTGGCAACCCGGTTCGGGATGACCTGGACCCGCGCAGCGAAAGCACGGGACCCATTCGACGGGTAGTCACCGTCGCAATGCCATCAACATCCCCGAAGCATCCGCGGGTCGCCCCGCGGCCGGGCCTTTCTGTCACTCCGTTAGATCACGCAGTGCGACGGGTCCACCCCGGGAAGCGGAATGAAGCCTATGCATTCCGGCGGATTGGGAGGCGGTGGCGTCGCCGGGATGTCGAGGGGCATGGGGTGAAAGATTCCGGTGCCCAGGTCGACATAACCGTACTGTCCTCCTTCTCCGCTGTACTCGTAGCAGGAGTTCCACTGAAAGTCTGGCCACGGCGCCTCTCTCGGCTTCTCTTCCCCTGGGCACCAGGTGGGCCGGGCCTGGGCGGTACCGGCCAGCGCCACGCCGGCCAGGCCCAAACCGCCAGATGTTAACGCGGCCAACGTTAATCCAACGATTGCTCGCTTCACGAGGTGGGTGGTGTTCATGCTGTTTCCTTTGTTCGTCGCGGCCTCCTGGACCGCTCACCGCACAGTGTGCGCTGGCGGGCGGATCGAAGCGTCCGGAATTGTCCCTAACTTCGTGTGTGGAAGTGGACACCGCCGGCGTTGCTACCGATCCCAACATCGCCGGCTCGCTCTACCCCGCCTGCCCTTCCAGGTGCGGCGGCGTCGCTGGGAGGAAGAGGACGGCATCTTCGGTGGCGCGACGGTGACAGACCTGTCGATCCGGCGGATGAACTAACCGACCCCGGATCCTGCACGGCGCGCGGGGTGCTGCTGGCCAGCTACACCTGGTCACAGGATGCGTTTCGGTGGGACGCCATGGACGAGGAGACGCGCCTCGAGCCGGCGCCGGACGACGTCAGCCGTATTCACCCCTGGATCCGCGATGAGTACGAAGTGGGCTGCTCGCACGCTTGGTATGACGACCGCTTCGCCTAGGGCGCCTACGCCATGTTCGCGCCTGGATTCAGGGGGGCTGGAGTCGGGACTACGCGTGGCCGGCGCAATCCACGCCGCTGCATGCGGGCATGAGTAGTCCGTCGACGACCCGGACGACGAATGCCTCGTCGATTGCCATGCCGTAGCCGGCGACCCGCTCGAAGGCGAGTGCGCTGAATGTGCTTGCCAGCAGATCGATGTCGGCACCGCTGCGCAGTTGGCCCTGGATTTCGGCGCGATGGAGAACCTCGCGAAACAAGGTGACATACGGGGCGGCAAGGGGATCGATTGCCGAGGCTCGGAGCTGTGGGTGGTTGGGGATTGCGGCGAGGAGTGCGATGAGTACGCGCTGAGCGCGTTCACCGCTGTGAACGAATGCGCGACCACACTCGAGCAGGTCGGTGCGAAGGTCTCCGGTATCGGGCACAGCAGGCGATTTGAACAGCTGGGAGGCGGCAGCGACGACCAGCTCGGTCTTGTCGTTCCAGCGTCGGTAGATGGTGGCCCGGCTCATGCCGCAGCGTTCCGCCACTGCGTCGATGGTGAGCTGATCGAAGCCGATTTCGGCGAGTAGTTCTTGAGTCGCGCCGAGGACTCGGGCTTCGACGGTCGCGTCTCGAGGACGGCCAGGTCGACGGTCGGCCATGGTCGTCCTTTCCTGCCGGTGATCGTCGAGACCGATCACTGTCGCATCGATTCCCGACCCGATCGTCCCATCACACCACCGCCTTTCCGTAGGCCGAGGTGAGGTATTCGTCTACGGGCGTCGGCGTACACGTCGGCGTACACGTCGTTCTCGGGGTTCGCGAAGGTGGGGGTCTTCAACATGCCAAGCGCGTACCACTCGTAGACGGCATTCGGAGCAGTCAATAATTACGGACACATGTGTATCGAAATATACTCCCGCTGGGCCGCACTTGGTCGAGGTTCGCCTTAAGATCGCCCTAGTTGATCCAGGGCGACGTGCAGCGACGTGCTGGGGATTTTGACCAGCCCACCGTAAGGCTGATCCATTTCCAGCATCATGAAGATGGGGCCGGCAAGTGTAAGCGCAGCAACGAGCAACGCTGCGATGACGCTGGTATTACGAGGTGCGTAGAGCCCGAAACTGGCGAAGATAACCGTTAGCCAGGCCACGACAACAATGAAGAATGCCCAAGGAAATCTGCTGCCGATCTGTTCGATGGTCGTCCACCGCGACTCCGCTATTGAATTGGTGATCTGCAGCGCATTTGACCGGAGCCACCGCTGCTGTTCCGTCCGCGGCGACAGGGCGAAGAGATCCCGCTGAACCAAGACGACACCCTCCCCACTGCTGAGTGCCGTGAGCGAGACTGCACCGTCTTCCTCGGGCCAGATCTGACTTATTCGTTCTGCAAGCAATTGCTTCAGCAGAGTTCGAATTTCAGCGGTCTCCGGCCCGTACTCGGCCAAAGTCCGATCGAGCATGATGAATTGCACTCCCGCACTGCGCAGTTCACCTTCCTTCTCGCTGAGCGAGCTAATGGAGGAACCGGTGAGGAGGCCGAGCACCACTGCCGATAGCGTTGCCAACATGGCCATTACGATCCTGATGGCGTCGCGGGATTCGGTGCTCACATGCTGATCAGGAAGGATCTTCCCAAGGAACATCCCAAACAATGCGCCGCCGAATATGATCGCGAAGACAGCGACGCCGATCCATATATCCTTCATCCGCTGCTCCGCTACTGGGCGACCGTCCCGACATATCATTCTCTTGTGGGTTAGCTCGGAGGTTAAACCTCCTTTTAGAGCGAGAAAGTGGCTTTGCGGTAATTCATCGCCGGCGTCAGCGACCGGTTTAACCTCAATTCGTGACATCAGAGTCCGGACCCGGAGACGCCCGCGCGCCGATTAAGGCCGAGCCACACCACGGCTCGGTCGCCAACAAACTCAACTGGCTACGCGCAGCCGTCTTGGGCGCCAACGACGGAATCGTCTCGACGGCCGGCATCGTTATCGGTGTTGCCGCGGCTACCGCCGAACGGGGGCCGGTGCTCACTGCCGGCATCGCGGGGCTGGCAGCCGGAGCGCTGTCGATGGCGGTTGGCGAATATGTGTCGGTCAGTACGCAACGTGACACCGAACGGGCACTGCTCTACACGGAAGGCCAAGAACTGAAGCTGCAGCCCGATGCCGAACTGGATGAGCTGGCCGCGCTCTACGAGGCGAGGGGCCTCTCCACGCAGACCGCGCGCCAGGCCGCGGTGGAACTGACCGCTCACGATCCGCTCGCCGCCCACGCGGAACTCGAGCTGCGTATTGATCCGGAAGAGCTGACAAATCCTTGGCTGGCCGCGATTTCGTCCGCGGTGTCGTTCACCGCCGGCGCACTACTGCCACTCATCGCGATCCTTCTTCCGCCCGCGTCTGCGCGCATCGCGGTCACCGTCGCGGCGGTGCTTCTCGCACTGGCGATTACCGGCTGGGTGGCCGCCCGGCTCGGCGGCGCAAAGCCCCTTCGCCCGATCCTGCGCGTGACCGCAGGCGGCGCGCTGGCCATGGCGGTCACCTTCGCCATCGGCCATCTCGTCGGCGCGACGATCGGATAACGCCAATCCCCAGTGCTCCGTACTACTAGGCCGCCTGCAGCGTGATCTCGGAGATCTCCGTCCGGCTCTGGCCATCGGTCGTGCCCAATTTGGTGATCCACACCAGCACGTTCGACGTCTTGGTCCGGTCACTGACTGCTATGCGGTTGTGTCCCGGCTGCAGCGGCGTGGTTGGGGTCAGCTCCGTCGTGTCCTCCAGCTTGGCCGGAGTTTCGGTGGGCGACGACCGGATCTGCACCTCGGTTCCCGTGCTGGACAAGTCGATAGTGACGGCGCTCAGCGCGCTCGGCTCGGAAAGATGCAGCAGCAGTCCCTCTCCCTCGATGAAATTCGGAAACGGGACCGGGTCCTTATAGGTGACGGTGGGCCACGACGTGTCTGGGTTGCCGTCGATCGCCAAGTCGGCTTTCTGCGGATTGTCCGGGGCGCCACTGGGTGAGAAGACGGTTGCGCTCACTGGCTTGATGACTGGCCCGGGGCGAGTCCAGAGGCCGAATCCGTCGGTGAACCACACGACCGCAGCCGCCGCCACCGTGATGACCCCGGCGAGTGCGAGCAGGACCGTCGCACGGCCTCTTCGGCGTTTTGGCGTCTCGTCTCTCAGCGGTTCGACACGGGTCGGGGACGACGGTCGTTGCGGAGGAGTCTCAGCGGCGAAGATGCCGACCTCGTCGGCGTCGAGGGTGTGGCCGTCCCAGACGCCGCTGACTTCGACTTCGTCGCCGTCGGCAAGCTGGATCGCTCCGAGTTGAGTTTGTATTTCGACGGGAAGGCGAGCAGGCAGGTTGTCGATCGGGTCATACGGCACCAATCGGAATGACAGGGTCCCCAGCTGACCTTGGGCATCCACCGCGCTGCGCGTGACGCCGTGCGCAGTCCCGCGAACGACCAAACGCTCGAGGCGCTGCGTGGCTGGACGGCCTTCCGATCCCTTCGTCTGCGAACCGGGTTGCGGATGCGGTGTAGCGGTGTCCCGGCGTGCACCCTGCTGTGTAAGTGCTCGGGCAAAGTCGAGGCAACTCGGGTAGCGCTCGTTGGGGTCTTTGGCCAGCGCCCTTGCCAGCACGGCGTCGAGGTGCGCGAGATCGGGTCGGCGGTCCGATATCCGCGGGGGCGGCGTACCCAGATGGTGGCTGATGACGACGGCGCGATTCGCGTCTTGAAAGGGTGGCGCGCCGGTCAATAGGTGAAATGTGGTGGCAGCCAACGCATATTGGTCCGCCCGGCCATCGAGCGGCTTGCCCAAGAGTTGCTCGGGGGCGATATAGCTGACAGTTCCCACCGCGACGTTGTCGTCGGTGAGATTGCTGACGTCATCGATCCGGCGAGCGATACCGAAGTCGGTCAAGAGCACCCTGCGCCGACGTCCATCAGATGCGGTCACGAGGATGTTCTCAGGCTTGACGTCACGATGGAGCAGACGGCGCTCATGACCGAAGTCGAGCGCATCGGCCACCGCTGTCACGATTTCCGAGACGTCTCGTTCTGGCATGCCGCCTGGGTAGGACTCTCGGATCAATCGACCTGCGTCAGCGCCGTCCACGTAGTCCATCGAGATCCAGAGTTGGCCGTTGAACTCACCACGATCGAGAACGCCGACGATATGTGGGTGCCGGAGCGCAGAGGCCAGTTCGGCTTCGCGAATGAATCTCGCCCGAAACTCCCCGTCGGCCGTTGAGGCCGGGGACAAGATCTTGAGCGCGTCTTGACGGGGCAGGCGAGGATGCTGGGCGAGGTAAACCTCGCCCATTCCACCAGTGCCGAGCATCCTCTGGATCACATAGCCGGCGAAGACCTCACCGGTGTTCAACGGCATGCCCGAGAGCCTACCGCCTTGTTTTGCGTACTCAGGTCCGGTATTTCTGCATTTCAGCGCGATTTCTGTACAGAGTGATTCCCGGCAGCTCCACCGGATCGCAGGCCGGACCGAAGGGGCTGGCCGCGCAGCGGCAAGGACCTGATTGTCACTGATGCGATGCCAAAGGGCCCTACCCGTGGCAGCCGCGTCTGCGCAGAGTGAGTGACGCCGCGGCAAGTGTCCGGCCGTGAACGGAGGGCACCCGATGGCTGACAAACCGAACATTCTGATCATCTGGGGCGATGACATCGGTCAGAGCAATCTGAGCTGCTACAGCAACGGCGTGATGGGGTACCGGACCCCGAACATCGACCGGATCGCGGCCGAGGGCGCGCTCTTCACCGACTACTACGGGGAGCAGAGCTGCACCGCCGGCCGTGCGGCATTCATCACTGGGCAGAACCCGTACCGCACCGGCCTGACCAAGGTGGGCATGCCGGGCGCCACCCTCGGCCTGCAGGCGGCTGACCCCACCATCGCGACTGCACTCAAGGCGCAGGGCTATGCGACCGGGCAGTTCGGCAAGAACCACTTGGGTGACCGCGACGAGCATCTACCGACGATGCACGGTTTCGACGAGTTCTTCGGCAACCTGTATCACCTCAACGCCGAAGAGGAACCGGAGTTGCCGGACTATCCGAAGGATCCGGAGTTCCGCAAGAAATTCGGGCCTCGCGGAGTTCTGCATACGTGGGCCAGCGGCGATGGCACCCAACGCATCGAGGACACCGGCCCGCTGACGAAGAAGCGGATGGAAACCTGCGACGACGAGTTCCGCGATGCGGCAGTTGATTTCATCACACGTCAGCACCAGGCAGCTACGCCGTTCTTCGTATGGTTCAACTCCACGCATATGCACTTCCGCACGCATCCCAAACCGGAGAGTATCGGCCGGTCGGGACGCTGGCAGTCGCCGTACCACGACACGATGATGGACCACGACGATCTCGTCGGTAGCCTGCTCGACACCCTCGACGACCTCGGCATCGCCGACAACACCATCGTGATGTATTCCACGGACAACGGTCCGCACATGAACTCCTGGCCGGATGCCGGCATGACGCCGTTCCGCAACGAGAAGAATTCGAACTGGGAGGGCGCCTACCGTGTTCCGGCGATGGTGCGTTGGCCGGGACGCATCCCCGCGGGCTCCGTGCTCGACGGGATCGTCAGCCACAACGACTGGTTCGTCACGCTGCTCTCGGCGGCGGGAGCACCCGACATAGCCGAGCAGCTCAGCAAGGGCGCCGACCTGGGTGGCACCACTTACAAGGTGCACCTCGACGGGCACGATCAGTTGCCCTACCTAACCGGTGGCGTGGAAGAGAGTCCGCGACAGCACTTCTTCTACGTCTCCGACGACGGGGACTTGACGGCACTGCGGTACGACAACTGGAAGTTCGTCTTCCTGGAACAACGGTGCGAAGGCACGATGCGGATCTGGGCCGAGCCGTATACCGAGCTGCGCGTGCCCAAGATCTTCAACCTGCGCACCGACCCGTATGAACGGGCCGACCGAACGTCGAACACGTACTACGACTGGCTGCTCGACCACGCGTTCACGCTCGTCCCTGCGCAGGCCTATGTTGCACAACAACTGCAGACTCTTGCCGAGTTCCCGCAACGACAAGAATCAGCGAGCTTCAGCATGGAACAGGTGATGGCCAAGCTGCAGGCTGGCGAGGGCGGCAGCTGAGCAACTGGGTCGGAACAGAATCGACGGAAAACCAATGGTGCTGAACGAGTATCGACCGGGTGCCGCCTTCACGGGCGTCATCGGACGTACACCGGCAGAGTCGGTGCCGGCGTGGCCCGCCCCAACACGCGCCAAGTCGGACGCGCCGAATGTTGTGTTCATCGTGATCGACGACATGGGATTCGGTCACCTGGGGTGCTACGGAAGTCCGATCGCCACGCCGAATATCGATCAGCTCGCGGCCGACGGGCTGCGCTACGCGAACATGCACACCACCGCACTGTGCTCGCCCTCGCGGTCGTGCATCATCAATGGCCGCAACCATCATTCGAATCACCTGGCCTGTTTGACCAACGGGTCCACCGGATATCCCGGTTCAGACGGATACATCCCGTTCGAGAACGGCTTCCTGTCGGAGATTCTCAAAGCGACCGGCTACAACACCTACTGCGTCGGGAAGTGGCATCTCGCGCCGGAGGAGACGATGACCGCCGCTGGGCCGTACGACCGCTGGCCGCTCGGAAGGGGTTTCGAGCGCTACTACGGATTCCTGGGCGGTGACACCCACCAGTACTACCCGGAACTGGTGCGCGATAACTCGCAGACCGAGCCGGAGACGACGCCAGAGGAGGGTTATCACCTGACTCCGGATCTGGTGGAGAAGGCGAAGACGATGATCGCCGACGCCAAGCAGGTCGCTCCGGACAAGCCGTTCTTCCTCTATTTTGCTCCAGGGGCGATGCATTCGCCGCACCACGTGCCGAAGGAATGGGCCGACAAGTACGCGGGCGCGTTCGACGAAGGTTGGGACGTCTACCGCGAGCGGGTGTTCGAGCGGCAGAAGAAGCTCGGTCTGGTACCGCCCGACACGGTGCTGTCGCCCCATGATCCCGATGTGCAGCAATGGGATTCACTGCCGGAAGAGGAGCGGCGACTCTACGCCCGCATGATGGAGGTCTTCGCGGGCTTCCTCGAGCACACCGATCACCATCTCGGCGAGCTGATCGAATTCCTCAAGGAGCTCGGCGAGTACGACAACACCCTGATCATGCTGGTCTCCGACAACGGCTCGAGCGCGGAGGGGGGGCCGACGGGTTCGGTCAACGAGTGCCGGTTCTTCAACAACGTCGCCGACACCGTCGAGGACGGGTTGGCACATATCGACGACATCGGCGGGCCCAGCCTCTTCAATCACTTCCCCTGGGGCTGGACGAACGCCGGCAACACGCCGTTCCGGCGATGGAAACGTGAGACGTATCGCGGCGGCGTCACCGATCCCTTCATCGTCTGCTGGCCGCGAGGTATAACCGCTCACGGTGAGACCAGAACGCAGTACACGCACATCATCGACATGGTGCCCACCGTGCTCGACGCTCTCGGCATCGAACCCCCCGGCGCCATCGCCGGGGTGACACAGTCCCCGATCGAGGGAGTGAGCTTCAGTCACACGTTCGTCGATGCCGCCGTCCCGACTCGGCGCACCACCCAGTACTTCGAGATGCTCGGACACCGCTCGCTCTATCACGACGGCTGGCGGGCCGTATGCCCCTGGCCGGGAACGTCTTTCGCTGAATCCGGGCGCAAGTTCGGCGACGTCATCACCGCCGAAATGCTCACCGAACTCGATGCGACGGGCTGGGAGCTGTACCACGTCGACGAGGACTATGCCGAGACGACGAACCTCGCCGACCGGGAGCGCACACGCCTGATCGCCATGATCGGCATGTGGTACACCGAGGCCGGCAGGTACAACGTCCTTCCGATCGACAGCCGTGCCACCGCTCGAATCGCCGAGGAGCGTCCACAGATCGCCCAGAGTCGCGACCGGTACGTGCTGTACCCGGGGACGCAGTCGATTCCGGCTGCCGCGGCTCCCAAGATCCTGAATCGGCCGTATTCGATCAACGCCGAAGTCGACGCGCCCGCCGGTGCCGAGGGCGTGTTGCTCAGCATGGGCGGCAATGACGGGGGCATCACGTTCTACGTTCAGGGCGGGCTGCTGTGCTTCGCGCACAATTACGTCGCCAAGGAGGTCTTCTACGTCAAGTCGGGTACGACCGTGCCCGCCGGACGACACTTCCTCAGCATGGAGTTCGAGCCGACCGAGAAGCCGGATGTGAAGAACGGCAAGGGAACACCGGGGCAGGTACGGCTCTTCGTCGACGGCGACGAGGTCGGACGCGGGGACCTTCCGGTGACGACGCCGATCCGCCTGGCCCAGGGTGGGGCGATGCTGGTCGGGGCCGATACGGGATCAGCCGTGGCCCCCGAGTACACGGCGCCGTTCCGGTTCAGTCATCAGATTCATCGGGTGATCGTCGACGTCAGCGGCGAGCACGTCGAAGACTATGAGGCTGAGATGAAGATCGCGCTCGCGAAACAGTAGCGGCTTGCCATGGATGTGAAACATCTCGTCGTCGTCGCGTTCCAGGTCAGTCTGTTCGTCATCGTCTTCGGATACGGGCTGAGGGCGGAGTTCGGCGATCTGCTCTACCTGTTCCGCCGCCCGGCCCTGCTGGTGCGTTCTCTAGTCGCCGTCCTTGTGGTGATGCCTGCGGTAGCCGTCGTGCTCGCCCGTTCGTTCGACTTCGCGCCGACGGTCGAGATCGCGTTGGTGGCGCTGGCCATCTCGCCGCTGCCGCCTCTGCTGCCGACTCGCGAGGCGAAGGCCGGCGGAGGTCAGCGTTATGGACTGGGATTGATGGTGTTGCTGGCGGTGTTGTCGATTGCGCTGGTCCCGCTGGCTGTGCAGCTGATAGGCGCGGTCTTCGGGCGTGCGTTCGTTACCACTCCCGGAACGATATTCATCGTTTCGTCGACGTCGATCCTGCTGCCACTGGCGGCCGGGATGGTGACGCGGGCGGTCGCGACACCGTTCGCCAGTGTGATCGCCACACACGTGGAACGGGCAGGCAAGATCTTCATGCCCGTCGCGTGCGCAGTGCTGATCGCCGCAGCGTTTCCGGACGTGTGGCGCCTCGTCGGCAACGGTACCTTCCTCGCCATCACGGTGTTCGTCGTGACGGGATTCGCGGTCGGCCATCTGTTGGGTGGTCCGGAGCCCGAGCATTCAGCGGTGCTGGCATTTTCTGCCGCCTGTCGTCATCCCGGCACCGCGCTGGCGGTGGCGGCAGCCAACTATCCAGATCAGAACTTGAGGGCGGCGGTGTTGATCTACATTGCCGTCAATCTTGTTGTGGGACTTCTGTATGCCTATTGGCATCGGAATCGACTGCGGCGTCTCGGCGACGCCAGAGTGGGAGTGGGACGCGATGACGGACGCCACGGCAGCTGACGGATCGGTGCTGCCCTTTCCGCCGACCACGTCGGCCAGCACGGCCGGCTTCACGCTCGCCGAATCGACCCATCGTCGTCGTGAACGTGCCCAGCATCTGCCTGCGGATGCACCGAACATCCTCGTCGTGTTGCTTGACGACGTCGGCTTCGGTCTGTCGGACGTGGTGGGCGGGGAGATCAACACGCCGGCGTTTCGGCGGGTAGCGCAAGCCGGGTTGTCGTACAACACCTTTCACACGACGTCGATCTGTTCGCCGACCCGCGCCGCGCTGCTGACCGGTCGCAACCATCACCGGGTGCATTCCGGCACCATTGCCGAGCGCGCCGTCGACTGGGACGGTTACACCGGCGTGATCGGCAAGGACACCGCGACGGTCGCCGAGGTGCTCCAGCACTACGGGTACGCCACCGCGGCATTCGGCAAGTGGCACAACTCGCCGGCCACCGAGACGACGGCGATGGGCCCGTTCGATCGCTGGCCGACCGGGCACGGGTTTGACTACTTCTACGGCTTCATCGCCGGCGAGACCTCGCAGTGGGAACCGCGGCTCTACGAGAACCTCAACCCCATCGAGCCGCCGCACGACGAGGCCTATCACCTGTCAGGAGACCTCGCGGATCAGGCGATCGCCTGGCTGGGTCGCCACGAGGCGTTCGCCCCCGATCGCCCCTTCCTGATGTACTGGGCGCCCGGCGCCGCGCACGGGCCGCACCATGTCTTCCGCGAGTGGGCGGACAAGTACGCGGGGAAGTTCGACGACGGTTGGGATGCGTATCGCGAACGGGTCTTCGCCCGCCAGAAGGAATGCGGCTGGATCCCCGCCGACGCCGAGTTGACCCCGCGTGCCGAGACCATGCAGGCGTGGGACGACATCCCCGAAGCGCAACGGCCCTTCCAGCGACGGCTGATGGAGATCTTCGCAGGCTTCGTCGAGCACGTCGACGTCCAGGTCGGCCGGATCCTCGACGAGTTGGACAGACTGGCCAAGACCGAGAATACGATCGTCTTCTACATCTTCGGCGACAACGGATCGAGTGCCGAAGGGCAGAAGGGCAGTATCAGCGAACTGTTGGCGCAGAACAACATTCCCGTCACGGTCGGCGAACAGTTGGCCGCGCTCGAGCGGCTCGGCGGGCTCGACGCCCTGGGCACGCCGAAGACCGACAACATGTACCACGCGGGCTGGGCCTGGGCAGGCAGCACGCCGTTTCACCACACCAAGCTGGTGGCTAGCCACTTCGGTGGTACCCGCAATCCGATGGCCGTGGCGTGGCCGCGACGGATCACGGCGGACGGGTTGATGCGCAACCAATTTCACCACGTGAACGACATCGTCCCCACCATCTACGAACTACTCGGCATCCCGCATCCGGACGTCGTGGACGGGCAGCAGCAAAAGCCGATCGACGGGATCAGCCTCGTCTACACGTTCGACGGTCCGAACGAGGCCACCCGCAAGAACGTGCAGTACTTCGAGAACAGCGCAAGCCGCGGCATCTACTCCGAGGGCTGGTACGCCTGCGCCTTCGGGCCGTTCGTGCCATGGGATACGCCTGGCACGGCGCAGCGGCTGGCGACCTGGGATGCCAACACCGAACCGTGGGAGCTTTATCACCTCGACGAGGATTTCTCACAAGCCAGGGATCTCGCAGGTGTCCATCCCGACAAGCTCGAGGAATTGAAGGCGTTGTTCAAGGAGGTATCGAGGGACAACCTGGTGTGGCCGATCGGAGCGGGGCTGTGGCTGCGCATCCATCCGGAGGATCGGGTCGCGTCCCCGTACACGAAATGGCGATTCAACGGCGCGTGCACCCGGATGCCTGAGTTCACCGCACCGGGCTTGGGTAGACAGGACAGTCATGTCGCCGTCGCGCTCACGGTGCCGGAATCGGCGAGCGGCGTGCTCTACTCGCTTGGCGGATTCTCCGGTGGCTTGACCCTGTTCATGGATGCCGGCGTCCTGGTTTACGAGTACAACATGCTCATCATCGACCGCTTTCAAGCACGCAGCGCGGAGCCCGTCGACGCAGGTGAGCACGTCATCACTGTCGATACGAGATTCGCCTCGCCCCAGCCGATGGCACCGGCAACGGTGACGCTGGAGGTCGACGGGAGCAAGGTCGCCGAGGTAGTGGTGGCTAGGACGGTGCCAGCCGCCTTCAGCGCCAGTGAGACCTTCGGCGTTGGCGTGGACCTCGGTTCTCCCGTTTCACCCGACTACTTCGACCGCCGCCCGTTCCGCTTCACCGGAAGGATCGCGAGCGTCGACGTCGAAGTGTTTCCGCCAGGATCACGCGCGTGATCAAGCCCGCAACCTAGGCTGGTGCGCCGAGCCGGAACAGCGCCCGGCCTGCCGGACCAGGACGCCCGAAGGTGTCTTGAGCTACGGCTACTTGTCTTTGTTGCGTCCAGGCCGCGGGGGTGGCGGCGGCTTGGCCTTGGTGGTCGGGGCGAACTTGCCGCCCTTCTTCGGGTCGTAACTGCCTTGCTTGGAATCGGCCATGGTGATTCCTCTCGCTTGACCACCGTCCACGGTATCGGAGGAACACAATGTCTGGGTCTTTCTACGTCAATGCGCAGGCGGGCATGAGCAGCCCATCGACGACCCGGACGACGAACGCGTCGTCGACCGCCAGACCGTACGCGGCTACGCGTTCGAAGGCCAGAGCGGAGAACGTGCTCGCCAACAGATCGATGTCGGTCTCCAGCCCGTACTCGGCCAAAGTCCGATCGAGCATGATGAATTGCACTCCCGCACTGCGCAGTTCACCTTCCTTCTCGCTGAGCGAGCTAATGGAGGAACCGGTGAGGAGGCCGAGCACCACTGCCGATAGCGTTGCCAACATGGCCATTACGATCCTGATGGCGTCGCGGGATTCGGTGCTCACATGCTGATCAGGAAGGATCTTCCCAAGGAACATCCCAAACAATGCGCCGCCGAATATGATCGCGAATCTCCGTCCGGCTCTGGCCATCGGTCGTGCCCAATTTGGTGATCCACACCAGCACGTTCGACGTCTTGGTCCGGTCACTGACTGCTATGCGGTTGTGTCCCGGCTGCAGCGGCGTGGTTGGGGTCAGCTCCGTCGTGTTCTCCAGCTTGGCCGGAGTTTCGGTGGGCGACGACCGGATCTGCACCTCGGTTCCCGTGACTCACCACGATCGAGAACGCCGACGATATGCGGGTGTCGGAGTGTGGCGGCCAATTCGGCTTCGCCGAATGAACCTCGCCCGGAACTCTCCGTCGGCCGTTGCGGCCGTGGACAAGATCTTGAGCGCGTCTTGACGGGGTAGGCGAGGATGCTGGGCGAGGTAAACCTCGCCCATGCCACCAGTGCCGAGCATTCTCTGAATCACGTAGCCGGCGAAGACCTCACCGTTGTTCAACGGCATGCCCGAGAGCCTACAAACCGGCATGGGTATGGCGGAGTCCAGGAGGCCGAAGGTCGTGTTAACGCCGTCAACACCTCTCGCGTATGCGCAGGTCGTTTCAGGTCGGTTCGCGTGGTGTTGCGTACTCAGGTCCGGCATTTCTGCAGGTCAGCGTGATTTCTGTACCGGATTCGAGTCCAAGACGATTGAGTTTCGAGGAGTGGTCTCGACACATCAAGTGATCGTCACATCCTTTTGTTTAGTGTCGTTGTCCAATTTCGCCACAAGCTGGCCTGCGCCAGGTGCCGAGCCCCGGCCTTGTACCACGATGTCGTAGGTCCCCTGCGGAATCGGGCCTGTACAGGTCACCGATCCGTTAATGCCGGCATCGTTGCCGACCACGCAGTTCAAGCCGCCCTGGGCGTTGATCTGGCCGGTCTGCTCGAGTTTGCCCGCGAAGATAATGACGACCTGGATTGGCTTGGCGTCTGTAAAGGTATTGGCCACTGTGACGACGTAGGTTCCACTCAGACCTGCTTGCAACGTTGCAGGGCCACTTTTGATTTGGACAGACGTGGCCGCTGTCGGCGCGCCGATCACCAGTGGTGGCACCAGTGGCGGTGCGGGAGCCGCGGGCGGCGGCGACGCCGCGAGCGTGATGCACTTCAGACCGGCGGCGGTGTAGCTCGCCACGGCCTTGCCGGTCACCGAGGGGTCTTGAGCTGGTACATAGACGTTGCCGGACACGCCGCCATTGGGATCCACCTCGCCCGAGTACTTGGAGTAAGTCCCGTTGTCCCAGTGCACCTGGATGTCGATGCCTTGTCCGTTGACGACACCACCGGTGACGTTGCCGTGCTTAGGGTCGCCGGTGTTGGGAAAATTCCCATCAAGAGCCTCCGCCGGCCCCTGGGCAGTTGGCCCGGTCGAGTTGAAAGTTAGCACCCATCCGTCGGACTGTTGGAAGTCGGTGTCTCCGTTAAAGCCCCACTGGCTGCAGGTACTCGCCTGCGCGGGCGCCGGGGCGGTGAGGAGGCCGATTGGCGGGCCGAGCCCAGCCAGCAGTAATGCCAGTACGCCGAAGAATGTCGAGAAACTCTGCTTAATCACCGCGATGCCTTAGAAGTGCGTAGATAGCGACCGCGGTAGCGAACATTCCACCGTAATCAGCCACCAGCGGTTGCTGGCACGTTCAACTCCAGGCTCGAGGCCCTTTAGTACTCGGACCGGCGCTCTGATTCTGTTTCAGTACACGCCCGACCAAGACTGCTTGTCAACGAACCAACATGGCGAGGGCCGGACGAGCAGCCCACACCCGACAAGACGTGAATGTGTCTTGAGCGATCGCTACTTGTCTTTGTTGCGTCCGGGTCGCGGGGGTGGCGGCGGCTTGGCCTTGGTGGTCGGGGCGAACTTGCCGCCCTTCTTCGGGTCGTAACTGCCTTGCTTGGAATCGGCCATGGTGATTCCTTTCGCTTGACCACCGTCCACCGTACGCCGGGCTGCGGCCCACTCAACCGTGATTGCGGCCTTGCTTGGTGGGTAGGAAGTTCTTTCTTTCGGCCTGGCGGATTGTGGCTTGGCGGCGATTACGTGGCGGCGTGTGGCGCTCGACTATTGGGTGTAGCGGGAAACGGATAGCGACGGGCCGGGCAGTCGGCCAATGCACAGACATCACCCGCCAGGTAGGGCCAAAGCATCAGATCGCGCTCCGTCCCCGGGGCGGCGACTACTTCACGAGGAGAAATCAATGACAAGCACTTTCCGAGGCCGGGTTGTTGCGGCGACGGTGTTGGCGGCGGGCGCGGCCGTCGTCGGCTTGGTCGTCCCCGCCACGGCCAATGCCGCCGATCAGTACTACGCGGTGGCGCTGGGCTATGTGAACGAGAACCCGCCGGTCACGATGGCCGGCGGCGCGGCGATCAGCGCCAGCCAGGAGCAGGCCGGTCAGCAAGCGCTGACCAACTGTGCCAACAATGGCGCCAGCCAGTGTGTGACGGTGGCCATCGCCACCAACGAGTGCGCAGCAGCGGCGTCGAACAACTACGGCGAAGAGGTCGGGGCGTCGGCTCCGACGATCGCGGCCGCCGAGGCCGCGGCCAAGGCCAAGCTGCAGAATCAGACCGGTGCCAAGGTGATCGTGTCGGGCTGCACCAACGGCAACACCGCCCCGCCGCCGCCCAACGATCCGCCGCCGCCGCCGGCGCCGAAGCTGGGGCCCACGGTGTCGTTCAACACGGTGGTGGGTGGTCTGGAGGCTCACATCACCGACCGCAGTGGGGTGTCGTCGCAGTGCACCTATCGCACCGATGACTACACCCGCAGCTTCGCGCTGTCGGCCAACTCCACCTACGACCTGCGGATCGTTCCGGCGGTTCCGCGGTTCCGGAACTGGACGGTCACCATCACCTGTGACAACGGCACCACCACCACGGCCACGACCTACTTCTGAGCCCCACCGCTGGCCCCAACCCCAACCGCCCGGACCGTCACACACGGTCCGGGCGGTTCGCCGACCGTGCACCTGTGTAACCGCTTCGGCCGCCAGTGAATCGCGCCCGCAGTACGATGCGGCGATGGGTAAGGGTGCGAAGAAGTCGGGCGAGAAATCCGAGCCGAAAATCCCCAACAAGCTCTACAAAGCCGAACTTTTCCGCCTTCAAACGGAATTCGTGAAGCTCCAGGAATGGGCTCGGGGAACCGGGGCCCGGATCGTGATCGTCTTCGAAGGTCGCGACGGCGCGGGCAAGGGCGGGACCATCAAGCGCATCACCGAATATCTGAGCCCCCGCGTCGTGCGGATAGCCGCGCTGCCTGCACCCACCGAGCGAGAGCGGGGTCAGTGGTACTACCAGCGCTACATCGCGGAGCTGCCTGCGCCGGGTGAAATCGTGCTGTTCGACAGGTCCTGGTACAACAGGGCGGGTGTCGAGAAGGTGATGGGATTCTGTACGCCCCAACAGCATGCGTTGTTCCTCAGGCAGACACCGATCTTCGAACAGATGCTCATCGACGACGGCATCATCCTGCGCAAGTACTGGTTCTCGGTATCCGACGAGGAGCAACTGCGACGCTTCAAGTCACGGCGCAGCGATCCGGTTCGGCAGTGGAAGCTCTCGCCGATGGACCTTGACTCGATTTTCCGGTGGGAGGACTACTCGCGCGCAAAGGACGAGATGATGGTGCACACCGACATCCCGATAAGCCCGTGGTACGTAGTGGAATCCGATGTCAAGAAGCACGCTCGCCTGAACATGATGTCCCACCTGCTGTCCACGATCTACTACGAAGACGTCGAGGCTCCGGTAGTGGACCTGCCTGCGCACCCGGTGCGGTCTGGCAACTATCAGCGACCGTCGCGTGAGCTGTCCACCTATGTCGTGGACCACGTTGCCACCGTGTTGAAACATGCGGAGTAAGCGTGGTGTGTCTTAGTCGTCCCGCGCTGCCGACGCCGCGAGATCGCCTGCGAGGCTGACGAGCTCGGTCTGGATGCCGGGCACCGCCGCCATGGCTCCCGGCGAATCCAGAGTGAGCGGAGCGCCGGCGTAGTCGGTGCATATCGCTCCCGCCGCGCGAGCGATCGCATGCCCTGCGACGACGTCGTACGGGTTGTTGTGGGCAAGCACCATGCCCTGGATCTGGCCGCTGACAAGCCAGGTCCAGAGCACCGACGCTGCGCCGACGCAACGAAAGCGCAGCGCTCGTCGGTGCACGCTCATGGTCAATTCGAGGTATGCGTCCATCCGCGCGCCACCGCGGTGGAAGGCGTCGCCCATCCCGATGATCCCGTCCTCGAACGAGCCGACGTCGGCAACCGCACCCGAGTCGACCCGTACGCCGAGGAACGGCAGGTCGATCACGCCCAGTGTCGGCACGCCGTCCTCGAGCAGGCCGAGCATTACCCCGCACAGCGGTGACCCGGTCGCGTAGTTGATGGTTCCGTCGAGCGGATCCGCGACCCAGACCTTGCCCGAGTCGAGAGGCGCTCCACCGCCCTCTTCGCCGTAGAAGCCGATATCCGGAGTGGATGCCGCGAGCGAGCGATTCATCGCGGACTCGCTGGCCAGGTCGACGTCGGTGAGGAAGTCCTTGGCCGCCTTGTCGATCCGCTGGTGCGGCTTGGCGCGCCCGTCCCGCAGGATCGCGACCGCCTCATCCACCGCGGCGTGCGCGGCTGCGAGCTCTGCCCTCACCCGGGCATCGTAGTTCGGGCTTGTTCCCAACACCGCTAGCTGGCGTTTGGGTACCTCTCAATCGAGGTATCTCAGATCACTCTTGACAGAGTATGTGTTCGAGGTCACACTGGGACGTCAGACATCAGACATCAGACGTCAGATGAATGGAAGGCGGGGCCGTGGCACTTCCCGAAGAACTCGCGGACAGGCTTCTCGAGTCGATCGTGGATGGACAGTTCCCAGTCGAGTCCGTCCTTCCCTCGGAGGGGGAGCTGGCTCTGAAGTACGGAATGAGCCGACTGACCGTCCGCGAAGCAGTGCGCATCCTGCGGTCGCAGAACATCGTGACCATCCGTCGCGGTCGCGGCACCTTCATCAACCCGCCCCAGGCCTGGACGTCGCTGGCTGCCGTCGTGCGCATCGAGGAACACCGGTCACCCTCGGGGGGAGTATCGGCACGCCTCATCGAAGCGAGGCGAATGGTCGAGATCGGCGCAGCACAGTTGGCTGCCGTCAACCGGTCGAAGGAGGATCTCGAATCCCTGGCCGCCAGCATCGAAGAAATGCGAGTGGCCAACAGGCTGAACCGGGTCGAACTTTTTGTCGAGGCGGACATCGCCTTTCATGACGTGATCATGCGTGCGACCGCAAACATGTTCATTCCGTTCATGTTTGAACCGTTCGGCAACCTGCTTGTCGACGCCCGCACCGAGACATCGTCAATTCCAGAGATCCAGGTGAACGCCATCGCCATGCACGAAGCGATTCTCGAGGCACTCACCGCCGGTGATCCGCGGCGGAGTCGCGACGCCATGGAGGCTCATATGGACCAAACCGAAAACGACTTGCGCCGTTACGTCATCGACGCCGAGGCACGACCGTGACGGCTGCGCTGAAAACCACCCTGTACATGCGCCCGGATCGCAACCTGGCGCTGGAGCTGGTGCGAGTCACCGAGGCCGGCGCGATGGCGGCCGGCCGCTGGGTCGGCCGCGGCGACAAGGAAGGCGGCGACGGTGCCGCCGTCGACGCGATGCGACAACTCGTCTCCTCGGTGTCGATGCGCGGTGTGGTGGTCATCGGCGAAGGCGAAAAAGACGAGGCGCCAATGCTTTACAACGGCGAAGAAGTCGGCAACGGGCTCGGTCCTGATTGCGACTTTGCCGTGGACCCCGTCGACGGGACCACGCTGATGGCCAAAGGGATGCCGAATGCGATCTCGGTACTTGCGGTTGCCGAACGTGGTGCGATGTTCGACCCGTCGGCGGTGTTCTACATGAACAAGATTGCCGTGGGTCCGGACGCCGCCGACGCCATCGACATCACCGCACCCATCTCAGAGAACGTGCGTGCGGTGGCCAAGTCGAAGAAATCCTCCGTGTCGGATCTGACGGTGTGCATCCTGGACCGGCCCCGACACGCAGAGCTGATCGCGCAGGTCCGCGAGACGGGTGCGCGGATCAGGCTGCTATCCGACGGCGACGTCGCAGGCGCGATTGCCGCTGCGCGCCCCGAATCGGGCACCGACCTGCTGATGGGAACCGGTGGAACACCTGAAGGCATCATCGCCGCGGCCGCGATGCGCTGCATGGGCGGAGCGCTGCAGGCGCGGCTTGCGCCCACCGATGACGCCGAACGTCAGAAGGCAATCGACGCAGGCCACGACCTTGACCGCATCCTGTCCACCGAGGACCTGGTCTCGGGGGACAACGTGTTCTTCACCGCCACGGGCGTCACCGACGGAGACCTGCTGCGCGGTGTGCGTTACAGCGGCGGTGGCGCCCACACCCAGTCAATAGTGATGCGGTCCAAGTCGGGCACCGTCCGCGTCATCGAGGCCTACCACCGCCTCGACAAACTCCGCGAATTCGCCAGCATCGACTTCACCGGCGATGACAACGCGCCCGCCCCGATGCCATGAAGTCACCTGCACTCCATGTCCTCGAGAACCGAACTCGTCGGGCCGTTTCTCTAGTTCGGGCAGCTTTTGAGGGTATATACGGACCCTTGACACGGCTCCCGCCGAGGAGTTGCCTCATGGGTAGTTGAAATATCAGCCGGCCTTGGGCCGGTGCCGTCCCCTGAGTCGGCGGCGGCACCGCGAAAACGTATGCCGCCCAGGAACTATTCGTAGCCCCTGAGGGACAACTCCGCAGCCCTGAGGCCGCATCGTCTAAAGCCGCCTCTCTGCGGCTGACTTCTTGTCCCGTTGTAGTCCTCTCATGATTGGAAACTGCCATGCCCGGATCCAGAACATCCGCCGAATCACTGGGTGAATTGGGTGATCGCACGATCAGCAAGGTCAAGCGGCGGGTATTGCCCTTGATCGTCTTTCTGTACTTCATCGCGTTCCTCGATCGTAACAACGTCGGCTTCGCGAAGCTGACAATGAGCGAGGATCTCGGCCTCAGCGCAACCGCTTTCGGCTTGGGCGCGGGGATGTTCTTCATCGGATACGCCATCTTCGAGATCCCAAGCAACGCAGGCATGTTGCGGTTCGGTGCCCGCAAATGGATCGCCCGGATCCTGCTGACGTGGGGCTTCTTCGCCACGGCCATGGCGGCAGTGAACAACGAGATGACGTTCTACATCATCCGATTCCTGCTGGGCGCCGCAGAGGCTGGATTCTTCCCGGCCATCATCCTGTATCTGACGTTGTGGTTCCCCGCCCGTCAACGCGTCGCAGTCTTGGGGGTTTTCATCCTCGCCCAACCGATCGCCAACGCGATCGGCGCGCCGATCTCGGGCCTGCTGCTGAAGATGGACGGCATCCTCGGCCTGGCCGGGTGGCAGTGGATGTACATCATCGAGGGTGTCCCCGCGATGCTGATGGCCTTCGTTGCGCTGAAGGCGATGACGGACTACCCCAGGGACGCGATGTGGCTGAGCCTCGAGGAGCGCACCTGGCTGCAGGACACGATGGACGCCGAGGACGCGGCCAAGGGGACCGGGCACAAGCACAGCTTCATGGCAGGCCTGAAGGATCCCCGCGCCCTGATCTTTGCTGCGCTGTACTTCGGTCTGGTGATGGGCATCTACGGGCTGAGCCTGTGGCTACCGTCGATCGTCAAGGCGATGGGCGATCTGTCGAACACGCAGGTCGGCTTCATCGTGCCGATTCCCTACATTTGTGCCGCGGTGTTCGTCTGGTTCTGGAGCCGGCACTCGGACCGGACAAATGAACGCGTCGGTCACTCCTCGTTGGCGATGTTGTTGGGCGCCATCGGCATGGTGGCCTCCGGGTTCCTGATCCAGTCCAGCCCGGTCCTTGCGTTGATCGCGATCTGCGTAGCCGCGATGGGCATCTTCGCGGCGATCTCGCCGTTCTGGGAGCTGCCTGCCGCGGCTCTGGCCGGCGCGGCGGCAGCGTCCGGCATCGCGCTGATCAACTCGCTGGGCAACCTGGGCGGGTTCGCCTCGCCGTACGCGGTCGGAGTGCTGGTCGACAAGACCGGTGATTCGAAGTACGGGTTGCTGATGTTGGCGGCGGTGTTGTTGATCACCGCGATCGCCACCTACCTGTACGGCAGGAAGATCAACGCCGGGACGGTGCCTCCCCTTACGGACGAGGAGCTGCTCGCCAAGGAGACGGCGGCCTTCGACCTGCCCGCCGAACAACTGCACCACCGGGGCGACCCGAGCGGCGCTCGCGTTACTCCTGAAAAGACGCCGTAGTGCCCCGATCGCAACAGTGGTACGCCGGGCCGGACCCGCGGAACAACTATCTGCACCGGGCGTGGATGCGCCGCGGGGTTCCGGACCATGCGTTCGACGGCAGGCCGCAGATCGCCATCGCCAACACCGCCTCCGACTTGACGCCGTGCAACGCCCATTTCGACGAGGTCGCGATCAGCGTCAAGCAGGGTGTGTATGAGGCCGGTGGCATTCCGCTGAACCTTCCTGTGATGTCGCCGGGGGAGACGCAGATGCGGCCCACAGCGATGTTGTGGCGGAATTTGGCCGCGATGTCGATCGAGGAGATGTTGCGCGGCAATCCGGTCGACGGGGTGGTCCTGCTGGGCGGGTGCGACAAGACCATTCCCGCGCTGCTGATGGCCGCGGCCTCGGTTGACCTGCCGGCCATGGTGCTGCCGGGCGGGCCGATGCTGACTGGCCACTTTCGCGGCGCGGCACTGGGCTGCGGCACGGACGTATGGCGCTTCGGTGAGGAGGTCCGCGCCGGTCTGATGTCGCAGGCGGACTTCCGTAGATCCGAATCGGGGATGATCCGCAGCAAGGGGCACTGCAACACGATGGGCACCGCGTCGACGATGGCCGTCATGGCCGAGGCGCTGGGTACCACGATCCCCGGGGTCGCGGGCACCCCCGCCCCCGACAGCCGGCTTCTCGAACACGCCCACGCCGCAGGCCGATTGGCGGTGGAGATGGTTCAGGCGGAGCGTCGGCTCAGCGACGTCATCACATCGGCGTCGTTCCACAACGCGATCGTCGCATTGGCGGCCACCGGCGGATCCACCAACGCTGTTGTGCACCTGCTGGCGATCGCGGGCCGGTTGGGGATCGACTTGCGGCTGGAGGACTTCGACCGGATCGGTTCCTCTGTGCCGCTGTTGGTGAACGTGCAACCGGCAGGCACCTACCTGATGGATGACATGTACCGGGCCGGTGGGCTTCTCGCCGTCCTGCGGGAGGTGAAGGACCTACTCGACCCGACCGCGTTGACCGTAACCGGCCACCTCCTGACGGACTCCCTCGGGGACGCCCAAATCTGGGACGAGGACGTGATCCACCGTAGGAGCGCGCCGCTGATGGACGACGCCGGTATCGCCGTGCTCCGGGGCACGCTGGCGCCCGACGGCGCAGTGATCAAACCCGCCGCCGCGTCGAAGGACTTACTGGTTCACCGGGGCCGGGCGGTGGTATTCGACAGCATCGAGGACTTCCATGCCCGGATCGACGATCCCGACCTCGACATCGACGAGACCTGCGTGATGGTGCTGCGCGGTTGCGGACCAAAGGGGTACCCGGGTATGCCGGAGGCCGCGAACACCCCGTTGCCTGCCAAACTCCTCGCGAACGGGGTGCGGGACATGATCCGGATCTGTGACGGCCGGATGAGCGGTACCGCCTACGGCACGGTCGTCCTGCACGTCACACCGGAATCGGCTGCGGGCGGGCCGCTTTCGCTCGTCCAGGACGGCGACATGATCAGCCTGGACGTCCCGAACAGACGGCTCGATCTCGATGTCCCCACCGAAGAGTTGCGGCGCCGCGAGCCCTCGAAAGCAGCGGCGGCGTCCTACAGCGCGCCACTGCGCGGCTGGCAACAGTTATACGTCGACCACGTCATGCAGGCCGACCGGGGAGTGGATCTGGACTTCCTTGTCGGCTCCAGCGGCGACACCGTAACCCGAGATTCGCACTGACCATGTCTGCGCCCACAACACTTCTGGCCGCCGTCCCGGTGCCCTTTCACGCCAATGGTGACCTTGACGTCGACGGCCAGAAAACGCTGCTCCGCCACCTGAAGAACGCCGGCATCGGCGGTGTGTTCGTTGCCGGCACCACCGGAGAATTCACTGCGCTGAACGACGACGAAAGGTCCATCGTGCTCAGCGCGGCACTCGAGGTGTATGGCCAGGAAGCCGTGTACATGCACGTGGGTGCTGCTGCGGCGCGACAGGCGGAAAGCCTTACCGCCCAGGCGATTGCGCTCGGCGCCAAGCGCTTGGCAGCGATCACCCCGTTCTACCTGCCCGCAGGCCCAACGGCTTTGATCGACTACTACCGTCGGTTGGACGCGGTCGCAGGCGACGCCCAAATCTATGTCTACCTGTACGCTGCCCGCACCGGTACTACCGTCACCCCGGATCAACTCGCCGAACTGGCCAAGATTCCGTCGGTCGCCGGGGCGAAGATCAGTGGCGAGCCGACATCGGTAGTCCTGCAGTATGTCCGGGCTGTCCCGGACGACTTCGAGGTCTACTCGGGCAACGACATCGAGTTCGGCGACTTCGTCCGTGCCGGCGGTACCGGTGCCGTGTCCGGGGTCTCGAGCGTCTTCCCGCGCCCGTTCCTCGACCTCGCAGATGCGTTGAACCGTGGCGACGACCAGTCGGCCGCCACGGCTCAGGAGCGCGTCAAACAGGCCGTCCTCGCCGCCAACGGGGCCGATATCGCGCTGCTCAAGGTGGGCCTGTCACTTCAAGGCCTGCCGGCAGGTCCGACCCGGGTGGCGATCGACCAGCCAACTCCCGCGCAGCTGGAAACCATGCGCACCGCAATCCAGGAACTGACATGACAACGTCCAACCTCCAACGGAAGGAAGCCATCTCATGACTTCTTCACTCCCGACCGAACGCACCGCCGTCGTCACCGGCGGCGCATCACCCCGGGGTATCGGCCGCGCCACCGCCGACCGACTTGCCCGCGACGGGTGGTCCGTGGCGATCCTGGACATCGACGAGGGCGCCGCCAAACTCGCAGCCGACGAGCTGGCCGACAAGTACTCGGTGTCAACCCTCGGTGTCGGCGCAGACATTTCGGACGAGCACTCGGTGGAAACAGCCATCGCGCAGGCCGAGTCATCGCTGCCGCCGATCATCGGGCTGGCCAACATCGCCGGGGTGAGCTCTCCCACCGAGTTCATGGACGTCACACCGGCGGAGTGGGACCGGGTGTTCAACGTCAACATGCGCGGCACGTTTCTGGTCACCCAACGCGTACTGCCTGCGATGATCGCCGCCGACATCGGCCGCATCGTCAGCGTCTCCTCGATCTCAGCGCAGCGTGGCGGCGGGACGTACTCGAAGGTGCCCTACAGCGCGTCCAAGGCGGCCGTCATCGGGTTTTCCCGGGCGCTGGCCCGGGAGATGGGCCCACACAACATCACGGTGAACTCCGTTGCGCCCGGTCCGATCGACACCGAGATCATGGGTGGCACGCTGACCGACGAGCGCAAGGCGCAGATGAGCGCCGACATCCCACTGGGCAGGGTCGGCACCGTCGAGGACGTTGCCGCCCTACTGACCTTCCTGATGAGCGAGGACGCCGGCTACATCACCGCGGCGACGTACGACGTCAACGGCGGCCTCCAGATCTCGTGACCTTCTTCACCCAATTAGAGGAGTCCGGATGATTGCGAAGAGCGCCGACACCCATAGCCCGTCGGCCGAAGAGGTCCTCGCCGATGCTCCGCCGGTGCGGCACGAACCCGGTGCGCGAGAACGTATTCGGGCTGCCAACGCGGCCGCCGGTCGCCGGATCGCCGTGCTCGACGACGATCCCACGGGCTCTCAGACCGTTCACGACGTCAGCATCGTCACCGTTTTCGAAACCGACGAGTACGCCGCCGGCCTGGCGGCACCGGGGTCCACCTGCTTCATCCTGACCAATACCCGCAGCCTGTCGCGGGACACCGCTGTCGAACTGAACTCAAGCGTGGCCACCAGCCTGTTCACCCTCGGCAAGAGTTTGGGCGGCCCAATGGAAGTCATCAGCCGCGGTGACTCCACCTTGCGCGGCCACATCATTGCCGAGATCCAGGCCATCGACGCGTCCCGCCGCCGTGTGACCGGCGCCGGGTTCGACGGGGTGCTTCTCGTTCCCTCCTACTTCGAAGCAGGCCGGTTCACCGCGGGTGACATCCACTGGGCCAACGTGTCCGGAAAGCTCACGCCAGCCGGAGACACCGAATTCGCCCAGGACGCGACATTTGGTTACACCTCATCCAACTTGCGGGACTTCATCGCCGAGAAGAGCGATGGCACAATCACCGCCGACGATGTATACAGCATCACCCTGCACGACATCCGTCTCGGCGGCCCCGGCAGGGTCGCCGAGATCCTGGACGGCGTCACGGGCGGCGCGTTCGTCGTGGTCAATGCGACCGACTACGCAGACCTGGAAATCGTCGTTCTCGGGCTGCTCGAGGTGGAGGAACACGGACGCAGCTTCGGCTACCGCTCCGGGCCGTCCTTCGTCCGGGCGTTGGCGGGCCTGGAACCACAAGAACCGCTTGCCGCAGAACAGATCTGGCCCGGAGGCAGACCCGGTGGCCACGGCCTTGTCGTCGTCGGTTCGCATGTTGGGTTGACCAGCAGGCAGGTCGTCAAGGCGCAGGAACGCGGCGGCATGGCAGAAACCGAATTGCACGTGCCCACGCTGATCGATCCCGACCGGCGCGACGCCCACGTCGCCGAGATCGGGCAGCAGGTCATCGAGGCGCTCGCTACCTCCGATGTGCTGCTGTTCACCAGTCGCACCCTGATGCGCGGCGGCGACGCCGACGACAGCCTGGCCATCTCCCGCACCGTCTCCACCGCGGTCATCGAGGTTGTGCGGGCAGCACTCGCCGCGCACCCGGCATGGGTCGTGGCCAAGGGCGGAATCACCTCCCACGACGTCGCCGTCCGCGGCCTCGGCATCCGCCGCGCAGAGGTCATCGGCCAGCTGTTCCCCGGCATGGTGTCGGTGTTCCGCCCCATCGAGGCCGCACCCGAAGCCGTCGGCACCCCCTACGTGGTGTTCGCAGGCAACGTCGGTGACGACGAGACCCTCGCCGACGTCGTCGACCTCTTCGCCGGACGCCGATGATCCTCATCGGCAGAATCGCTCAATCCACCACTCGGAGAAGGAAACAGCAGACATGACCAACGTCGGATGGATCGGACTGGGAGCCATGGGTTCTCCCATGGCGTCGTTTGTCGCCAAGGCTGGCCACACGGTGACGGCCTTCGATATCGACCCGCAGAAAGCCGTGGCTCTAGCAGGCGACGGCGTCAAACCCGCCGCCACCGTCAGTGACGCGGCGGTCGACGCCGACGTGCTGGTGCTGATGGTCGCCACCGCCGAGCAGGCCGAATCGGTGCTCTTCGGAGACGGCAAGGCCGCCGCGGCACTCAAGCCGGGCAGCGCTGTGTTGCTGATGGCCACCGTAGGACCCGCAGCCGTAGAAGACTGGACCCGCCGCCTGGCGGTGACCGGCGTGCAGATCGTCGACGCGCCGGTGTCCGGTGGTGCCGCACGGGCCGGGCAGGGGGATCTGCTGATCATGGTCAGCGGCTCGGAGTCCGCGCTCGCCGCGGTGCAACCCTTGCTGAACGTGATGGCCCGCAACGCCCCCGTCGTCGGTACGGAGCCCGGCGAAGGGCAGAAGGTCAAACTCGTGAACCAGTTGCTGTGCGGGGTGCATGTCGCTGTCGCCGCGGAAGCCCTGGCCTACGCCGAGGCGCTCGGACTTGACGCCGGTGCGACGTGGGAGGTGCTCCGACACGGCGCGGCCGCGTCGTTCATGCTCGACGACCGCGGTGCCCGGATGATCGACAACCCGGACAACGACATCCGTTCAGCGGTAGACATTTTCGTCAAGGACATGGGTCTGGTCACCCAAGCGGCCCGTGCGAAGGCCTACCCCACCCCGCTGGCGTCCGCGGCTGAACAGCTCTACCTCGCCGGGCGCCGCGCCGGCCTCGGACGCGCCGACGACTCCTCGTTGATCCAAATTCTGCGCGGCACCGCCACCGCATCGATCTGACAACGCGACGTAGAAGAGGAAGAAGAAAGTGTCCGATTCGAGCGACTACTCGTCCTTGTTCCGACTCGACGGCCGCAAGGCTGTCGTAGTCGGTGGCGGCAGCGGGCTTGGCCGGGCCGCCAGCATCGCGCTGGCGCAGTACGGCGCCAAGGTTGTGGTCGCCGATGTCAACATGGCCGGCTTGAAGGACACCGTCGCCGAGATCGAAACACAGGGCTACGGCGTTGAATTCGCCGAAGTTGACGTTACCGACAGCGAATCCCTCGTCGCGCTTGCGGCCGCACATCCCGATACCGAGGTCTTGGTGGCCACACCCGGGATCAACGTGCGCAAGCAGTTACTCAACACCACCGACGACGAGTTCGACCGAGTCATCGACGTCAGCCTGAAAGGCACGTACCGCCTCGCCAAGGCGTTCGGCCCGGGGCTTGTCGCCCGCGGCAAGGGCAGCATCATCAATTTCTCCAGCTTCCGTGCGCTGGTCGTCGAGCCGGGTCAGGGACTGTACGCCGCAGCGAAAGGTGGTGTGCTGCAACTGACCAAGGTCCTGGCAGCCGAACTCGGGCCGTCGGGTGTGCGGGTGAACGCCGTGGCGCCCGGCCCGTTCGAGACACCTCTGACGGAGCAGATCAAGTCCGATCCCGCCTGGTACGGCGCCTACGCGGACAAGACCGCGTTGAAGCGCTGGGCCAAGCCGGACGAGATCGTCGGCGCGATCCTGTTCCTTGCTTCGGACGCTTCCACATTCGTGACCGGCACTCTGCAGTTGGTCGACGGCGGATGGACCGCCATCGACGGCCGCTTCGCCCCGAAGGTCTAGTTCGTGGCGGCACAGCCTCCGATCCGAGTAGCTGTGCTCTCGCCAATCGCGTGGCGGACACCGCCTCGGCACTACGGGCCGTGGGAGCAGTTCGCGTCGTTGCTCACCGAGGGCCTGGTGGCCGCTGGCCATGACGTCACGCTGTTCGCTACTGCGGACTCGATCACCGCGGCCAGCCTGCGCGCAACCGCGCCGTGTGGCTGGTCTGAAGATGCGACGATCGACGCCAAGGTCGCAGAGTGCTTGCACATCGCCTCCGTGTTCGAGAGGGCTGACGAGTTTGACATCATCCACAACGGGTTCGACTTCCTGCCGCTTACGTACAGCGAGCTGGTTTCCACACCGGTGGTCACCACGGTCCACGGGTTCTCTTCCGATCGGATCGTTCCTGTTTACAAGCGCTATGACAACTCAGGCGTGTACGTGTCGATTAGCGACGCCGATCGACACCCGGATCTGCACTACGCCGCCACCATCCACCACGGCATCGAAATCGACCGGTTTGCCATCCATTCGAGTCCCGGTGACCATCTGCTGTTCTTCGGACGAATCCACCCCGACAAGGGCACCGCACACGCGATCGAAGTCGCCCGACGATGCGGCCGTCGGCTCGACATCGCCGGGATCATCCAGGACGAGAAGTACTTTGACGACGAGGTCGCACCGCACGTCGACGGGGACCGGGTGCGCTACATCGGGCCCGTCGACGCCTCTGCACGCGCCGAGGTACTGGGAGCAGCGCACGCACTACTCCACCTCATCGACTTCGACGAACCGTTCGGATACAGCGTGGTCGAGGCGATGGCCTGTGGCACGCCGGTCATCGCCAACTCGAGAGGCTCGATGGGCGAGTTGATTTCGCACGGCATCACCGGCTTTCTCGTCGACGACATCGATTCTGCGGTAGCCGCGGTCGCCTCTGCAGGCCGGCTCGACCGTCCCTCGATTGCCGAACTGGCGGCCGAGCGCTTTACGGTTTCCGCCATGATCGACAAATACGTCACGGTGTACCGCGACGTGATCGGCGATCGGGGACGAAACTGAACACCGCTTGGTGGAGATCCGCTGTCGTCTACCAGATCTATCCGCGCAGTTTCGCCGATTCGAACGGCGACGGCGTCGGCGATCTGGCCGGCATCGTGGGGCGACTCGACTATCTACGGGCGCTCGGGGTCGACGTTATCTGGTTGTCACCGGTTTATCGTTCGCCGCAGGCCGACAACGGATACGACATCAGTGACTACCGCGACATCGACCCGCTGTTCGGAACCCTCGCGGAGTTCGACACGCTGCTCGCCAAGGTGCACGACCTCGGGATGAAGCTGGTGATGGACCTTGTCGTCAACCACACCTCGGACGAGCACCCGTGGTTCGCCGAGTCGCGTTCATCGCGCGGCAGTCCGAGGCGGGATTGGTACGTCTGGCGCGACGCCCGCGACGGTGCCGAGCCGAACAACTGGGGCTCCCTGTTCGGGGGATCGGCGTGGGCCTGGGAGCAGGCGACGAAGCAGTACTACCTGCACCTGTTCGACAGCAAGCAACCGGATCTCAACTGGGAGAACCAGGAGGTGCGTAAAGCCGTCCACGACACCATGCGGTGGTGGCTCGATCGCGGCGTCGACGGCTTCCGCATGGATGTCATCAACTTCATCTCCAAGGCCGAGGGACTTCCCGACGCAGCGGCGATCCCGGGCCAGCAGTTCGTCGTCGCCTTCGACGGGTTCGTCGACGGGCCGCACGTGCATGACTATCTCGCCGAGATGACACGTGAGGTCTTCGCCGGCCGCGACGGCGAGTTCATCACTATCGGCGAAATGCCAGGCGTCACACCCGAACAAGCGCGGCTGTACACCGATCCGGCTCGAGATGAGTTGAACATGGTTTTTCAGTTCGAGCACGTGTCCGTCGACCACGGCTCAGGGGGCAAGTTCGACTACCGCGGTCTCGACTTGGTCGTCCTGAAGAATGCGCTCCACCGGTGGCAAGCGGCGTTGGCGGAAAAAGGGTGGAACAGCCTGTATTGGAACAACCACGACCAGCCCCGCGTCGTGTCGCGGTTCGGTGACGATCACCCGGATTACTGGGCCGCCTCGGCGAAGGCGCTCGCTACCGTTCTGCACGGGATGCGCGGCACACCGTTCGTGTACCAGGGTGAAGAACTCGGAATGACGAACTACCCGTTCCAACTTCCGCAGGACCACAAGGACCTTGAGGCCGTGAACTACTACCGGAACGTGCTCGAAACCAGGGGAGACGAGACTGCAGCGCTGGCCGGTCTAGCCAAGATCAGCCGCGACAACGCCCGCACACCAATGCAATGGGACGCCGGACCGAATGCCGGCTTCACCGCCGGTGATCCGTGGCTGCCAGTCAATCCCAACTACACCTGGTTGAACGCCGCAGCCCAGATCGACGCGATTGATTCGGTGTTCGCGCACTACCAAGCCCTCATTCGTCTCCGCCACGAACTACCCATCCTGGTGGACGGCGACTTCACGCCGCTGATGGCCGACGACCCGCAGATCTGGGCGTACACCAGAGCCACTCCGCGCGGACGACTCCTCGTCATCGCCAACTGCGGACGTGATCCTCGAACCGTCGAAATCGGCCGGGAGTGGATCGCGGCCGATCTGCTGCTCGGCAACCTGTCCGAGACCCCGACCACGTCGATGTCATCTTCTCTCGACCTGGCCGGCTGGGACGCACGCATCTATTCTCTGGTGACTGCACATGAATCGGCGTGAGCGTGATCGAGACGAATCCGGTCGGCCCCGGAGCGATCGTCCCCGCGACGCCCTCGGTCGACCACTTCCGCAGGGCAGCGAAGGCATTCCGCGCATTCCGGATGACCTCGATCTGCCGCCGGTCGAAACCCTGGCCTTTGCCCAGGATCTGCTGGACCGGGGCCTGGCGTTCAACGCGCACGAGGTGCTCGAGGCCGCATGGAAGAACGGCCCGGACGACGAGAAGAAGCTGTGGCAAGCGCTTGCCCAGCTCGCGGTCGGCATCACCCATGTCCAGCGCGGCAACGGCAAGGGGGCGGCTTCCGTACTGCGTCGCGCGTCGACCGTCCTAGCCGTCTACGGCACGGCGCCGTACGACATCGACGTCGCAGGTTTGGCCGACTACGCCGACGTGCTGATCGACTCCCTCGCTGCGAACGTCGTGATCACGCCGGAGGGCCTAAGACCCCGGCTGCGACGCTCGACGTGAGAAGCCCCGTACTCTTCCACGGTGAACGCGATTGACCCGGACAAGCTCAACATATGCCTGACGGTGCTGGCCGACGTCGAGTCTTTGCCGCCCGAGCATCCCGATGCCGTCGCCGTGCGTCGGGCCACCGCGGGCATATTCAAGGCGGTCAAAAAAGCCCGCCGCCATGCCAAGCGCGACGCGGTGGCGGCCGCAGATCACGCCGTCACCGCGGCCACCGCCACCGGTGCGCCCGGCCGCATCGACGACGAAACTGCGGGCCTGCCCCTCGTGTCCACTGCGGTCGGAGCCACCGCAGGAACGTTGCTTCGGTCGCGCGCCTGCTACATGTGCAAGAACCGCTACACGGTGGTCGACGCGTTCTATCACCAACTCTGTCCCGAGTGCGCCGCGCTCAACCGCGCCAAGCGCGACGCCCGCACCGACCTCACCGATAGGAACGCCCTGCTCACAGGTGGCCGCGCCAAGATCGGCATGTACATCGCGCTGCGACTGCTCCGCGACGGCGCCAACACGACGATCACCACCCGCTTCCCGAACGACGCCGTGCGCCGCTTCGCCGCGATGCCCGACAGCGCCGACTGGCTACACCGCCTGCGCATCGTCGGGATCGACCTGCGCGACCCCGCTCAGGTCGTCGCGCTCGCAGACACCGTCGCCGCGCAGGGCCCGCTGGACATCCTGATCAACAACGCCGCTCAGACGGTGCGCCGAGCCCGCGGCTCCTACGCGGCGCTCGTCGAGGCCGAGCGCACTCCGCCGCAGGAACTCGTCGACGTGGTGACGTTCGACCGCGTCAGCGACGCCCACCCCGCGGCACTTGTGGGCAGCCTCGCCGAGCACCATGCTCCGCATGCGGTGACCGAACTGGCTCTCACCGCCCGCAGCGCGTCGCCGGACAGAATCACCGCGGGCACCGCTATCGACGCAGGTGGCCTGCTGCCCGATACCGCGTCGATCAACAGTTGGACTCAACGCGTGCACGAGGTCGACGCGATGGAATTGCTCGAGGTTCAACTCTGCAACCAGACCGCGCCGTTCATTCTGGTGAGCCGGCTGCGCCCGGCGATGGCCGCTTCACCGTCCCGCCGTACGTACGTCGTCAACGTGTCTGCGATGGAGGGGCAGTTCAGCCGGGCATACAAGGGCCCTGGGCATCCGCACACCAACATGGCGAAGGCCGCGCTGAACATGCTCACCCGCACCAGCGCAGCCGAGATGCTCGAACAGGATGGCATTCTCATGACCGCCGTCGACACGGGCTGGATCACCGACGAGCGTCCACACCCGACCAAGCTTCGGCTCGCCGATGAGGGATTCCATGCTCCACTCGACCTCGTCGACGGTGCAGCCCGAGTGTATGACCCGATCGTCCGCGGTGAGTTGGGCGAAGACCTGCACGGCTGCTTCCTGAAGGACTACTCGCCGAGCAACTGGTAGTTGCCGGGTCTACGCCGCGTCTGCGTCGAGGACGGCCGACTCTGAGGGGAACACGAGCTGCACGATGTTCATCGGGTTGACGGCCGCCTTCGCTTTACGCAGGGCATCGTTTGGCAGCGACAGCCGGAACACCTTCTTCCACGCCGAGCCGACCTGCTTGACCATCGGACCGCTGACGTATGTCAGTCCGTAGCGCTCGAAGAGTTCTTGGACCTTCGGCGCGATCTCCTGGTAGCGGTTGCTCGGGAGATCCGGGAACAGGTGGTGTTCGATCTGGAAGGACAGATTGCCGGTCATGAAGTGCAACAACCGACTTCCGCTGATGTTGGCCGACCCGAGCATCTGCCGCAGGTACCACTCGCCGCGGGTTTCACCGTCGATCGACTTCTTCTCGTAGGTCTGGACGCCTTCGGGAAAGTGTCCGCACATGATGACCGAGTGCGTCCACAGATTGCGGACCAGGTTCGCGGTCATGTTCGCGGTCAGCGTGGTGACGGCTGACGGTCCGGAGAGAAGCGGGTGCAGCACATAGTCCTTCGTCATCTGTCGGCGGATCTTGGCGAGCACGTCCTTGCTCTGGCGGCGGAACTCCTCCTTGTCCGTCTTGCCCTTGAGGTACTTGCCGATCTTGAGGTCGTAGGCCGCGATTCCGTACTGGAAGAAGCAGGCGTTGATGAAGTTCCACAGCGGCTGCGCGAGGTAGAACGGCATCCACCGCTGATCCTCGTCGACCCGCATGATGCCGTACCCGAGGTCCTCGTCCTTGCCGACAACGTTGGTGTAGTTGTGGTGGATCTCGTTGTGCGAGTGCTTCCACATGTCGGAGGGGGACGCGTTGTCCCACTCCCATGTCGTCGAGTGAATCTTGTTGTCGCGCATCCAGTCCCACTGACCATGCATGACGTTGTGGCCGATCTCCATGTTCTCGACGATCTTTGCGACCGAGAGCCCGGCCGTACCTGCCAGCCATGCAGGCGGGAACAGCGAGAACAACAGCACGGCGCGGCTGCCCAGTTCGAGCTTGCGCTGAAAGTCGATGACGCTGCGGATGTAGTCGGCGTCCCGTTCGCCACGGCTGTCGAGCACCTGCTGGCGGATGGCGTCGAGTTCGCGGCCGAGATTCTCGATGTCGTCGGAACTGAGGTGGGCGATCGGATTCTGTTCTTGGCGTTGCAGAGTGGTCATTGGAGTTCCTTTAGAGGTCGATGTCGCAGGTGCCCGCTGCCGCGGAAACGCACGTTTGGATTTTGACGCCGTCACCGGGTGCGGCGGTGGTGATGTCGCCGTTGCGAAGGTCGCGTACGGCTCCCTGGCGCAGCGGAGCAACGCAGCCGAAGCAGATGCCCATCCGGCAACCCGACGGCATCAGCACTCCCGCTGCTTCTCCGGCGTCGAGCAGCGTTTGGTCGCCCGGGGTGTCGACGGCCGTCGCGGACTTGGTGAAGGTGACAGTCCCTCCTTCACCGGTGGTGACCACGGTGGGCCGGAACCGCTCGGTGTGCAGGCGCTCGGGCATGCCCGTGTCGTTCCAGTGCTGCTCGAGGGCGTCGAGCATCCCTGTCGGTCCGCATGCCCACGTCTCGCGCTCGCGGAGGTCACCGACCAGGTCGATGAGTCCGGCGGGACTGAGCATGCCGTCGGTGTCAGTGTGCTTCTCGATCAAGCGAATCCGGCCCCGGGCGGCCAGCATCCGCAGTTCGCCTGCGAAGATCACATCATCGGGTGTGGGGGCGCTGTGCACGACCACGACGTCGATGTTCTCCGCCATGTTGCGAAGCATGCCCATCACCGGGGTGATACCGCTGCCCGCGGTGAGGAACAAGATCTTGGCTGGCGCCGTAGCAGGGAGGGTGAATTCGCCTGCGGCATGGTCGAGTTGGATGACGGTGTCGACCGTGGCCCGTCGCACCAGGTGGTTGGAGACCTTGCCTCCGGGGATTGCCTTGACGGTGATCGCGATGCAACCGTCGGCCCGATCGGTATCGGAGGTCAGGGAGTATGCCCGCCACTGGCGCACACCGTCGACGTCGACACCGATGCGGATGTACTGCCCTGGTGTGTGGGGGCGCCAGCCGCGGCCGGGCCTGATGACCAGGCTGACGGCGTCGCGTGTTTCGGGGTGGATTGCGACGATCCGGCCACGCAGCTCCGTGCCGGAGCGCAGCGGGTCGATGATGTCGAGGTAGTCGGCGGGGACCAGCGGCGTGGTGATCCGCTCGGCGAGCTGGAGGAACCGGTTGCGCAGCGTGCCCATCGGGGTGGCCCTGGGTGCTGTTGTCGTCATAAGACCACAATCCGTCATCTCGCGTATAAACTCTTGGCCAGTGAGTGTGAATCGCAGATATGAATTTGTTCGGAGGTGATAGATTCCGTGGACGAGGCAACGGGAGCGGCCGGCCGAGGTGTCACCGACCTGGTACTGAATGACCAGGTAGTGGCCGCGTTGCAGGGCGTTCTACCCGCGGTAGCCGAACACACTGTGGCGGCCGTCACGGTGGAAGTGCCCAGTTACGCAGATGCGTTCAGCGGACGGATGGGTCAACGCATCGAGGGCGCGGTGCAGATGGCGCTCGGCGCATTTCTTCATCTGGCCGCCCGCTCACAAGGTTCCGATCCTGGGCCGTCGTTGTCGCCTGCGCTTGACGGCGCCTACGAGCTCGGTCGAGGTGAGGCGCGCTCAGGTCGATCTGTGGACGCGCTGCTGTCGGCGTATCGCGTCGGTGCGCGGGTGGCGTGGCGAGAGCTCTCCGAATCCGCGGTCGGCGGCGGCGTGCCACCGCTGATGATCGCCCGGTTCGCCGAATTGGTGTTCGCGTTCATCGATGAGCTTTCCGCGGCAAGCGTTTCCGGGCACGCCGACGAAGTCGCTTCGTCGGATCGACAGAGGCGCCGTCATCTCGACCGGCTCGCGCAACACCTCCTTACCGGGGCGCCTACCGAGACGCTGCAGGCAAGTGCCGACCGAGCTGACTGGTCTCCACCGGAGACCCTCACCGCGGTTTTGCTTCCGTCGGCGCAGACCCGCGGGCTGGTGTCTAGATTCGGGCAATCCACACTTCAACTCGGCGATGATCTGCCCGGCATCGAGTCATCCGAATCCGTCGTCGTGCTGCTCGTCCCAGACATGCACGGTCCCAACAGGTCCCGACTGTTGCGAGAACTCCAAGATCGTCGGGCGATCGTCGGCCCAGCCCGCATCTGGACACAGGCGCACTCGTCCTATCGCCGCGTCCTGCAGGCCCGCGAACTCGGCCTTGCCGGCAACACCGAAACGATCGACACCGACACCCATCTCGTCGATCTCGTCCTCGGCGCCGATCGCGAAGCAGCTGAGGATCTTCGCCGCCGGGTGCTCGCACCACTGGGTCAGTTGCGCCCCAACACCGCCGAACGACTTGCCGAAACGCTGCGATCCTGGTTGCTTCATCGAGGCCAACGCGACGCCGTAGCAGCGGACTTGTTCGTGCACGCCCAAACCGTGCGGTACCGCATGACCCAACTTCGCGAATTGTTCGGCGAACGCCTCAACGACCCTCAGGCGGTCCTCGAGCTCATCGTTGCCCTGTCGATCCCAGCCACGATCGACTCACCTGCTGCGTCTTGAGGCGCATCGCTTGGTGAGGTGACGTTGCCATCGACGGCTACGGGTCTTTGTCGTGTCCTGGCCGCGGGGGTGGCGGCGGCTCGGTGGTCGGTACCCCGGGCGCTGCGGCCCTTGCTTGGTGGGTAGGAAGTTCTTTCTTTCGGCCTGGCGGATTGTGGCTTGGCGGCGATTACGTGGCGGCGTGTGGCGCTCGACTATTGGGTGTAGCGGGAAACGGATAGCGACGGGCCGGGCAGTCGGCCAATGCACAGACATCACCCGCCAGGTAGGCCAAAGCATCAGATCGCGCTCCGTCCCCGGGGCGGCGACTACTTCACGAGGAGAAATCAATGACAAGCACTTTCCGAGGCCGGGTTGTTGCGGCGACGGTGTTGGCGGCGGGCGCGGCCGTCGTCGGCTTGGTCGTCCCCGCCACGGCCAATGCCGCCGATCAGTACTACGCGGTGGCGCTGGGCTATGTGAACGAGAACCCGCCGGTCACGATGGCCGGCGGCGCGGCGATCGCCGCCAGCCAGGAGCAGGCCGGTCAGCAAGCGCTGACCAACTGTGCCAACAACGGCGCCAGCCAGTGTGTGACGGTGGCCATCGCCACCAACGAGTGCGCAGCAGCGGCGTCGAACAACTACGGCGAAGAGGTCGGGGCGTCGGCTCCGACGATCGCGGCCGCCGAGGCCGCGGCCAAGGCCAAGCTGCAGAATCAGACGGGTGCCAAGGTGATCGTGTCGGGCTGCACCAACGGCAACACCGCCCCGCCGCCGCCCAACGATCCGCCGCCGCCGCCGGCGCCGAAGCTGGGGCCCACGGTGTCGTTCAACACGGTGGTGGGTGGTCTGGAGGCTCACATCACCGACCGCAGTGGGGTGTCGTCGCAGTGCACCTATCGCACCGATGACTACACCCGCAGCTTCGCGCTGTCGGCCAACTCCACCTACGACCTGCGGATCGTTCCGGCGGTTCCGCGGTTCCGGAACTGGACGGTCACCATCACCTGTGACAACGGCACCACCACCACGGCCACGACCTACTTCTGAGCCCCCGCTGGCCATAACCCCAACCGCCCGGACCGTCACACACGGTCCGGGCGTCGGTCATGAGATGGATAGCAGGGCGCGGTCGACCTGTTTGCGAACGCAACGTCACATTGGAAGGCGACAACGAAGCGCTGCGCACCAAGAATTCGCGCCGGAAAGCAGCGGGCCCACCGGCCAAGCCGCAACCGGACGCGGGTTCCACGGCCAACTAGAGCGCCGTGCGCGGTGCAACCGGGCCAGGAATGCGCCCGTAACAAGTCCGCAGGAGAAGCCGAGGAGGAAGAACCTGCGTGCGCGCCTCCTGTTCCGCCACGTAACAGCGAACGCGACGAACCCACACATCGTGCCGATGACGGCGGTAGCGAGGAGCAGATAGATCAGATGTGTCGGTCCGAGCGACTCCATATATCGAACCCTCTCGCGCCGCCCATGTTTAGGCGACTTGCCCGGATCCAATCACCTTCGGCGTCGGATAGGCATCGCTGATCTGTGTTCGTGACCGAATTGGGCACGAAAAGTTAGCTCCCGCAGAGCTTCAGATCGCCGCGCCCGTTTTCGCAGCCGGTCGATCCTGGTGGACCTGATGGAGGAATCGTCCGATGGCGGCGACGACCGCTCCGGTACGTGCACCGTCGATCAGATCGAAACCGTGGCCGACGCCCGGCAACTCGACATAACCTGCGGTCGCCGCGGACACGGATCGCAGCTTCTCGACGAACGCGCGCGCCTCGCGAACGGGAATGAGGCTGTCGCGGCTTCCGTGCACCACGAGAATCGGCGGCGCGGCTTCGTGGATCCGGTCCACCGGCGATGCCGCGTCGAACACCTCGGGGTGGCGAGCCTGCGAGCGTTTGACGACAACGCGCTCGAGGAATTTCATGAATCGTGCACGCTGGGCAGTGGAGCGGTCCTGCCAGTCGTAGAGACCGTACAGACTGACGACGGCATCGACGGATGTGTCGGCGTCGGCGGGCAGTTCGGTTTGCCACTGTGGATCATTGGCGGTGAGTCCGGCCAGCGTTGCCAAGTGTCCGCCTGCCGAACACCCTGCGGCGACAATGAATTCGGGGTCTCCACCAAAGTCGGCGACGTTGGCGCGCGCCCATGCGATCGCCGCTTTCACATCGGTCATCTGGCGCGGCCAGCGATGCTGCGGACTGGTCCGGTATTCGAGGGACAGACACACCCAGCCTCTTCTGACCAAATGGGCCATCAGCGCGTGTCCCTGCAGCGTCCGGCTTCCGAACACCCACGCCCCGCCCGGAATGTAGACAAGTACTGGAGCGGGCGCGCCGGGGTGTTCCTGGCTTCGCCATACGTCGAGTACCTGGCTGGGGTGATCGCCGTAGTGCACCGATGACCGATGCACATATCGGCGCTGCCCGGCCGCCTTCCACAGCGGCGCCCGCTGCGGATGTGACGGCCACGGATGTGCGAGGTCGCCGGCGCTCACAATGCCCTGCAATGCCTCCGTCAGTACCGTCGGCGTCAACGCGAGCTGTTGCCGTCGGAGTTGGTGGCCGCCCGGGTCGAACCGCGCACTGGCCATCGCCGAGACGATGCCGGGAAGATACGAGCTGCCGCAGACACCCAGGGCTGCCATGCCGCTGATCGGCTGGATGTGTCGCCCGATCACCGGGGCCGACGCGGATACGGCGCTGAGCGCAATCAAGTAGTCGCCCGGCTTTGCTCGCGTCATCCATCGGAGGTAGGACCGGACGGTGCGAACTGCCTGTCCAGCTTCCAGTCGCGACATCGCTGCAGCGTACGCGCGAGGGCCGCTGCTACCTACGGTATTGGCCTCGCCGTAATGAGATTTGCTGCTCCGGTGCCGGTCAGGGTCTTTCGACAAATGTGACATGTAATCCGATCAGAGGCACATGGCGCCTTGCGTGTGGCGTGGGCAGCCGCGGGTAAAGGATTAGAACATGGAGCAGTTGAGCTGGACCGACGACATGATGCTGCGGGCGGAAAAGCCGGAAACCCCGATGCAGATCCAGATGCTGCTGATCTATGACCAGTCGACGGCGCCCGACGGCAAGGTCACCTTCAAGCGCATTCTCGGAGAGATCGATGCCCGGCTGCATCTTGCACCGACGTTCCGTCGGCGGCTGACCGAGCTGCCCGGTGGCCTGCACATGCCGTACTGGGTCGACGATCCGAACTTCGATCTCGAGTACCACGTGCGTCACATCGCGTTGCCTCAGCCGGGGGACTGGCGTCAGCTGTGCATCCAGATCGCGCGCATCCATGGACGCCAGCTCGACCTTCGCAGGCCGCCGTGGGAGATGACGGTGATCGAGGGATTGAACTCCATCCCCGGCGTGCCGAAGGGATCGTTCGCGATATCCATCAAGCTGCATCACTGTGTCGTCGACGGGATGGAAAGCGTCGAGCTGATGGCGGCCATGCATGACCTCGCGCACGACAGCCCGCGCCCAGCCCCACCAGAGAGGCCGTGGAATCCGCGCGCGCTGCCGTCGACAGCAGAGCTGGTGTCGCGGACAGCGATCAACGGCGTGCTCCACCCGATGCGCGCGGGCAAGGTCTTGATTCCCGGCGCGCTTGGCGCGCTGCGTCACATCGCGGAGTTGCCGGGCAAACTGGCCGGGGGAGTAGCCGCCGCATTGGCCCCCGGGTCGGGCTCGATGTTTGCGCCGAGCACGCGTTTCAACGGCGCGGTCACACCGCAGCGGGCGTTCGACGCCCGCTTTCACGACCTCGCCGATTTCAAGCGGATCAAGGCGTGCGTGCCGGACGCGACCATCAACGACGTGGCACTTGCCTATGTCGGGGGTGCGCTTCGCCGTTATCTGGAGGGCCACGGCGAGCTGCCCGAGGAGACTCTCGTCGCCGCGTGCCCGATGTCGATACGGTCCAGCAGCGAAAGTGGCAGTGGCGGCAATCGGCTGTTCGGCAGGCTGCAGGCGCTGGGAACCACGATCGCCGACCCGCTCGAACGGTTGTCGGCGATCGTCGACGAGACCTCCGCGTTCCGCGACAGCGCCGATGCCTCAAGCAGCTCCCGGCTGATGGAGCTGGTGGGTACCGTGCCCACCACGCTGTTGGGTCTTACGGTGAAAGCCGCTAGCGCTGTGCCCTTTTCGGGCCCAGCGATCGCGAACACCACGGTGAGCAACGTGCCGGGCCCGACTGATCCGATCTTCTTCGCGGGCGCCCGCCTTCTCAAGGTCACCGGCCTGGGCCCGCTGATCGGCGGCATGAACCTCTTCCACATCGTGGCGAGCTACAACGGAACCGTGTCGATCGGGGTGACAGCGGATCGCAGTGCGCTACCCGATCCGGGTCACTATGCCGACTGTATGCAGAGCGCGTTCGAGGAGATGCTCAGCGCCGTTCCAGTCGAGTACTGAAACATCACCATGTCCCCACCGCTGCTGCTGATCCCGGTCACAAGCAGGGTGGTGCCTTTGTGGTGGGTCCGCGCGGTGAACGCAGACGGCAACCACGGCGAATGGCGGTAGGCCCGGGTTCACAACATGAACGAGATCCCAACGCTCATTGACTGAACGGCCGATCTCCGATCGTAAGCGGCTGGTGATTGCCGATCATTTAGCCGCTGCGCCCGCGCTGCCGCCGACGGTGATGTGCGCCGTGATTTCCCAACCGCGGCATTACCGTTCTAGGGTCGCGAACCGGGCCGCTGCCGCTGCCCGCGCCGACTTCCCGCCGACACCGAGCTTGGCGTAGCAGTTCGAAAGGTGCCGTTCCACTGTCCGCACGCTCAGATGCATGGCGGCCGCAATTGAGTCGTTGTCGCTGCCCTGGGCGATGAAGCGGAGGACTTCGATCTCGCGGTCGGTGAGCAGGCCGCCGTCAAGCGGCGGCGCGGAGCGACCAGCCGGCAGGAAGCTGCGCAGCTGCGTGCGGAACTCGGTCCAGGCCGGTTCGTTCTCGAGCAGGATATGGTTGGCGCTGTCGAGAGGGACGAACTTGGCACGGGGAATCAACGACGCAAGGTTGCGCCCCTCGTCGAACGGGACTACCGCGTCGTCCCTGGAGTGCAGCACCAGCGTCGGAACCGTAATCGCTCGCGCCAGATCGCTGACATCCACGGTGTATCGGACCGCACGGGAGCGGGCCGCGTGCTCACCCGAACACGATGCTCGCTGCAGTTCGTCGAACCACGCCGTTTGCGCATCCGAGCCACCCGGAATGAACAGCGTGGTGAACACTCGCCGAAACGCCGGGTTCGACTTGCCCCAGCCCAGCCGGGTCAGCGAGACGAGCATCTCGGCTTCCTCCCGCGCTTCCGGTGTCGGGTCGCGTGCGACCCGGCCCCGCGTGTAGGTCCCGTAGAGCACCAGTCCAGTCACTCGATCCGGATGACGAACCGCATAGGCGATCGCCACCGGACCGCCCCCACTGGCGCCGAACAAACTGAACCGATCCACGCCGGCGGCATCGACCACAGCCTCGAGGTCGTCGACCCAGTTCTCCAGCGTAAGGTTCGGATACTCCCGGTCGGACAGACCGCAGCCCCGCTCGTCGTATCGGACGAGGGTGTGCTCCTCGCTCAGGAATTCCACCCAGTGGCGCCAGACCGGCGACGTCCAGTCACGCTCGAGGTGGGTCATCCAATGTCCGGCCTTGACCACCGCCGGGCCGTGTCCGCTCGTGGCGCACGCGAGCCGCACGCCATCTGGCGCGGTGCAGAACCGCAGTTCCTGGCGCACGTGTACATGCTACGTGCACGCCGACACGCTCGTCGCCGCAATTTGGGTAGTCCCACCGATGCAGTCCGACGCGTCAAATTCCTATCGTTTGGCGCATGCAGATGGTGCGCCCGATGATCTCCGCGCAGAATGCCGTCGTTGTCTCGAACGACGACCCCCTGACGCGCACGTGGGGCACTCGCCGCAACTTCATCCGGCCCGGCAACAACGTCACCGATCAGTATCTGCAAGTCATCAATCAGGCCGTGCCACCGCAATCGGCCGTGACCGACGCGAAAGCCCGAAAGTTGAGGCAGGTGCCCCATGCGCGGCCCGAGCGCCAGGGCCGAGCATTGCGGCATGGGCAACTTAAGTGCCCTGCATGGAAATCCCGACCGGTTCCCGGATGGAACCGATCACCAAAGAATGGAGAAGTTCATGACCACAGTGCACACGCCGGTCGACAATGGCGTCAACGTTGACGCCTTGCTCGGCGTCCGTGAGGCCTTGGCCGACACCCCGGAGATCGCGCAGTTCCAATGGCGGACAAGGGTTTCCTGGGTAGCCGGGACCCACAGCCGCTCGAGCGTCGACAGCTTCTACGGGTTCGGCGAGGAACAGCGGCACAAGACGACGTTCACCTACGATGCCGACCATCCTCTCGCGTTCGCCGCGCAGGACAATGGCATCAGTCCGGTCGAGTACGTGCTGGTCGCCCTGGGCGGCTGCCTCACCGCCGGCATCGCATCGATTGCCCAGCAGCGAAAGATTCAACTGCGTTCGGTGCAGGCGACCCTGGAGGCCGAGCATGACCTGCACGGGATCCTGGGTGCCGATCCCGCAATCCGCAACGGCTTCTCTGGCGTCAGGGTGAGCTACACGATCGACGCGGATGCGAGCGCCGACCAGATCAAAGCCCTTGTCGCGCAGTCGCAGAAGCGCTCAGCGGTCTTTGACATCCTGACCAACCCCACCCACGTCACCGTCGACGTGTCCTAAACGGGGATGCGGCAGTAGGAGATCGTCCGATGCTGAAGACAACCACCGTCGTGGTGGGCGCCGGCCACAGCGGACTGGCCATGAGCCGTTACCTCACTGAGCGTTCCATCGACCACGTCATCCTGGAACGCGGCGAGGTCGCGCACTCGTGGCGGACACAGCGGTGGGATTCGCTGCGGCTGCTCACCCCCAACTGGATGACCCGGTTGCCGGGACACGCATACCGCGGCGATGATCCCGACGGCTACCTCGCCGCGTCGGACGTCGTGGACTTCATCGCGGAATACGCGAAGGAGACGGCAGCGCCGGTGCGGGCGAACACCATCGTGACGTCGGTCCGGCGGACCGACCGCGGGTATGTCGTGCGGACCGATCAGGACGTGTGGCATGCCCGCTCGGTCGTGCTCGCCCCCGGCGCCAGCACCCTTGCGAATGTCCCTGCGCTGCAAGCCGGTGTGCCCGCGGGGATCACCACGCTCACCCCTTCGGAGTACCGCAACCCAAGCCAGCTTCCCGACGGCGGGGTGCTCGTCGTGGGCGCATCGGCGAGCGGGATTCAGATCGCCGCGGAGCTGCACCGCTCCGGCCGGCACGTCACGCTGGCCGTCGGGGAGCACGTCCGAATGCCGCGCACCTATCGAGGCAAGGACATCCTGTGGTGGATGGACGCATCAGGGCTACTCGACGAGCGCTACGACCAGATTCCGGACCTCGTCCGGGCTCGCAACCTCCCGTCGATGCAGCTGGTCGGTTCACCCGAACGGATCACTGTCGACCTGAGTTCACTCAGTGGACTCGGCGTGCGGCTGGTCGGGCGGCTGGCCGGCGTCCGAGACGGAATCGCGCAATTCTCCGGGTCGTTGGCCAACACCTTCGCGCTGGCCGACCTGAAGCTTGGACGGCTACTCGACACCATCGACGCATGGGCGGCCGAAACCGGTTGGGACACCGGTCATCCGCCGCGGCGGTTCGCCCCGACGGTCGTTCCCGCCGCCGCGCCGTTGACGATCGACCTATGCTCCGGCGAGATCCGAACGATCTTGTGGGCCACCGGGTTCCGCCCGGATTTGTCCTGGCTCGATGTCCCGGTGTTCGACCGAAAGGGCCACGTGCGCCACGACGGCGGGGTGACCGCGAGCGCCGGCCTGTACCTCATGGGGATGCCATTCCTGCGTCGCCGCAAATCGAGCTTCATCGACGGCGCGGCGGCCGATGCCGCAGATCTGAGCGGCCACCTCGCCCACTACCTCGACCTCAACTCCAGGAGCATCTAATGGACCACCACTACGACGCGATCGTCGTCGGCGGACGCGTTGGGGGCGCGGCTACCGCGATGTTGCTGGCCCGCGGCGGCAGGCGCGTGCTTGTCATCGAGGCGGCCCGTCCTGGCACGGACACGCTGTCCACCCATGCGCTCATGCGTGGCGGTGTGCTGCAGCTGCACCGCTGGGGACTCCTGGAGGCGATCGTCGATGCGGGCACCCCGGCCATTCTTTCGACCGAGTTCGCTTACGGCGACGAGATCGAGACGGTCGATATCCGGCCGAGCAATGGCCTATCTGCCCTACGCGCCCCACGCAGAACCGTCCTCGACCCTCTGCTGCTCGAGGCCGCCCGCGCTGCAGGCGCCGAGGTTCGCGTGCCTGCCCGGGTGACGCGGCTGTTGACCGACGGCGGCACCGTGCACGGTGTGGAGGGGATCGAACGCGGGACCGGCACGCGTTTCCGCGCCACCGCGCCGCTGACCATCGGCGCCGACGGGCGGAACTCGACCGTCGCGCAGGCTGTCGACGCCCCTTTCCGCCGCCGCGGCACGGCGTCCGGCGCGATCATCTACGGCTACTTTCCCGGACTCCCGAGCGATCGCTACCACTGGTCATATCGACCCGGGGTTACCGCCGGGGTCGTGCCGACGGGCGACGGGTTGGCGTGCGTTTGGGCGGGCACCGCGAGCGCCAGGTTCGCTCAACAGCGGTCCGCTGGCCTCGACGCCACCCACCGGTCGCTGCTTGCCGAGGCCGCCCCCGAGCTGGCCCGGTCGATCGGCGCCGCGCCACCCGTCGGCACGCTGCGCGCCTTTCCTGGGCAGCCCGGCTGGATCCGCGCCTCCGCCGGCCCAGGCTGGGCCTTGGTCGGCGACGCTGCCTATTTCAAGGACCCGATCACCGCGCACGGCATCACCGACGCCCTGCGCGACGCGGAACTGCTCGCCCGCGCGGTGCTCGAGGCACCCCGCAGCGGGCAGGCCCAGCTCAACGCCCTCCACGACTACCAGCGCACCCGTGACCGACTCTCTGAGCCGCTGTTCGACATCACCGAGGGCATCGCGAGTTACAACTGGGACCTGGAAGAGCTGCGCGGGCTCCTTCGCGAGCTGAGCCAGGCAATGCGGCCCGAAGTCGACGCCCTGCTCGTGCTCGACCAAATGTCTGCCGCCTGAACGAAATTCGACGATGATGATTTCGCGGACCAGCCAGCAACGCGCACTCGTCGCAGTTGTCGAGGTGTTGGGCCTGAGTGTCTGGTTCTCGGCCACCGCAGTCGTGCCCAGCCTGCGTTCGGAGTGGGATATCGGAGCGATGGCCGCGGTCTGGCTTACCGCCTCGGTGCAAATCGGATTCGTCGCGGGGGCGATCACCTCGACGGTTTTCAACCTCGCCGACCGCGTCGCGCCGCAGAACCTGCTAGCCGCAAGCGCCCTGGGCGCCGCCGCGTGCACTGCGGCACTGGCCGTCTTCGTCACCGGCCTCGCTGCGGCAGTCCCGCTGAGATTCCTCACCGGCATGTTCTTGGCTGGGGTCTATCCGGTGGGGATGAAGCTGATGGCTTCCTGGGCCGAATCCTCCGTTCGGGGAAGAACTTTCGGGATCTTGCTTGGCGCGCTGACCCTTGGCTCCGCATTACCCCATCTCATCGCCGGCTTGGGACCGCTGCCGTGGAGAACCGTGATGCTGGCCGCGGCTGGTTTGACGATGGCCGGCGCCGGCATCGCCCTCGCACTTGTCCGGCCGGGCCCACTCATGGACATCCGCGCGGTAACTCCGAGTGCGCGCCACGTGGTCGCGGTATTCGCCGAACGCGGTCCGAGGCTGGTAAGCCTCGGCTACCTCGGACACATGTGGGAGCTCTACGCCATGTGGGCCTGGCTGCCGATGTTCGTCGTTGCGGGCAGAAGAGAAGGCGGCGGCGCACCGTCGACCGGGATCATCGTGTTCGTCGCGGTCGGTGTCGCCGGGACCGCGGGATGCCTTGTGGGCGGGTGGGCATCAGACCGTTTCGGTCGGCCATCCGTGGCGGTGGCGGCGCTTGTGATCAGCGGAGCATGCTGCGTGGCGTCCCCGATCTTCTTCGCCGCCCCGACAGGGATTCTCGGCGTCTTTTTGGTGGTGTGGGGCGCCGCCGTCATCGCCGACTCGGGCGTCTTCTCCACCGCGTTGAGCGAGACGACGGACACTCGGTTCGTCGGCACCGCCCTGACCGCGCAGACCGCCGCCGGTTTCCTGTTAACCGTAGTCACCATCGAACTCGTTCCCATCGCCGCCGACCTGATCGGTTGGCAATACGCGTTCCTGCTTCTTGCGCCCGGCCCACTGATCGGTGCCGTGGCGATGTCAGCCCTACCTGCTCGTCAACACAGCCAACACGCCAAGGAGGAAGACCATGACCACCAGCTCTACGCGCCGGACGCCGTTCGTCGGTCAGACAGCGCAGCTCTCACGCACTGTTCGTGCTAACGACATCGCGCTGTTCACCGAGATCAGCGGTGACCGTAACCCTCTGCACTACGACGAAGCCGCGGCCGAGGCGTCCCGTTTCGGGGAAATCGTCGTCCAGGGCGGGATCACCAGTGCCATCCTGAATGCTGTTGTGGCGGAAGAATTGCCGGGACCAGGGACTGTGTTCCTCAACGTCAACTGGGCCTTCAAGGCCCCCGTCCGCCCCGGCGACACAATCACCGGCCGAGTCGAAGTCATCTCGTCACGCACGGATAAGCCGATCACCGAACTCAAAACCACCGTCACCCGCGACGACGGAACCGTCGTCCTGAACGGAACAGCGGTCTGCTACACGATGGATATGACCACCGGGAACGAGCAGTGACATCTGTGCTGCCGGTCGGCACCTCGCCTCGACTGGCGCGGCGGGATGCACACGAAGGGCATCGAGAAGGAGGTGTAAAACTAGTCAATCGCGTACGCGATCCAGACCACGGCGGTCACCTTCCTGGATCTCCGCCAGCGGCACTTGCTCTATTGCGTGTTCCGAACTCACTACTCCCCCGAATCGTCGCCCGCCTTCTCTCGCGGTGGCGGCTCGGTCGGTGTCGCGTCCGAGTAGATCGTGATGGTGCTCCACTCAGCCTGTACGTAGTGAGTGCCGCCGATAACCAGGGAGTCCTCGTCCCACTGCGGGACACCAGGTTGCGGGCCTGGGCCGTCGACCCGTGCCGTCCATTTCACCGTGAAGTACATACCTCGGAGTGTTGCATAAGGCAGGGCCGAAGCTGGCGGTTGACGAGGCCCTTAACGAACCGGGAAGCGGATGGGGAGGGACCCCGGCTAGGGGGCAGGGGTGCCCGGGGGTAGGGGCACAGGGGTGTGGGGTGCCGGGGGTAGGGGCCTACGGTTCGTAGAAGCCGGTCAGCCTGGCGATTCGCCCGTCGGGAGCGAACTCGACGAAGTCAACCCCGTTGAAGGACTCTCCCGTCCCGAGTGTCGCGCTCCAGCGGAACCAAGCGCGGTCGCCGAGGACACCAGCAGCGCTGCTGACGATCGACATCCCCGGGTACAGCTTCAACTGTCGCTCGATTTCGGTTGCGAGCGCTTCCGGGCCGCGCACACCCTCCGGCACATCCGGATCCACGTACAGGCCGTCGTCCGCCCAGAACGTCCGCAGCGACACAAGCCGACTCTCATAATCCGAAATCGCCCACGCCTCGTCGTAGAGGCCCAGGGCGGCAGTCGGGTCAAGGGTCATGCGTCCTCTGTTCCCTAGGGAACTCGTCGACTACAACAGCCGGGGGATTCGCCGTAGACGTTTTTGCTGCGCCACCAATAGGCGTCGTCACGGCTCCGCCAACACGGTATTGGCGAACTTGGTAGTCAGCCCCCGACCGTCGCAGTCGTCGCAATCGTGCGCTCTATTCAGAGTTGAAACAAGAGCAGGCGACTACTCGTTTCGGGTGGACACCCCACACCACACCAGGAGAGCCGATGGATACCGACCAGAGACCCACGCCCCGGAAGCGCAGTCGGCCGTGGACCGCGCTGTATCCGGGACGGCTGCGGCCGAACACAGGCCGAGGGACACACCCACTGGACCGAGAAGGTCCACTGTTTATGCCGGTGTCACGCCCCCAGGCGCGGCAACTTCGGTGGAGCGGCGAGCGGCTCCAGGCGTGGAAGGCTCGGGCGTCCGCCGGGCAGTGACGAGACGGCGGAACAGAGGAGGTAGCCATGCCGGACAGTGTGTACCGGGTGACCGAGGTGATCGGTGTCAGCAAGGAGTCGTGGGAGGCGGCGGCTCAAACTGCCGTCAAGACCGCGGCCAACACCGTTCGTGACTTGCGCGTGGCCGAGGTGGTGCGGCAGGACGTCGTGATCGAGAACGGGCGGGCTGGTTCCGCAATTGACTGGTGTAATACTGAACAGTCGAGTAGCCGACTACGCTAGGCCGACGCTCGATCGCCGACCAGGCTCGAGTACGTGCCCATAGCGTCCGCCGCTACGACGACGCCCCGACTGGACTCGACGAAAGCGCGCGCTTCCGTCGAGGTACCGGTTGACCCTCTGCGGCATGCGACGTTTCGGCGCTGGATCTGGGGCGCCGTGCTGGTCAACGTGTCCGGTGGCGCGATGGTTTTCGTCTTCCTGTCCTTCGCCGCGCCGATTCTGCTGAGTCCGGTCGCCTCCGATCGGCTCCTCTTGCGGGGTGGGTCGGCGCTGGCCGTGTTCGCGATCGTCGTCGTGCCGGTGCTGATACGTGTCCGCAGGAACCGCTATGCCATCAGCACAACGTGGCTTCGGCAGCAGCGAAAGCCGACGGACCGAGAACGAAGGATGACCCTTGGCGCGCCCGGTGAAGCGGTTCGCGTTTCTGCCCTGACTTGGGGCATCGGTGCCGTTTTCTTCGCGGTGTTGGGAGCGACAGAATCGGTTTCGGCGGCGGCATACATCTTTTCTGCAGTGATCCTTGGCGGCACCACGACGACCGCGGTGTGGTACTTGATCGCCGAGCGGATCATGCGGCCGGTGTCGGCGCGCGCCCTCAACGGTGGGCCTGCCGGTCACCGGTTCGGGCCGAGCATTCAGCTCAGGCTGGCGATGGCGTGGACGCTGGCGACGGGGGTGCCACTCCTCGGCGTCGCGACGCTGTCGGTGGGATATCTCGTGGATGTCGGGTTCGAGCCGCATCGAACCCTGGCCGCGATCCTGGGTCTCGTCGTGGTCGCCCTCGTGGTCGGCTTGTTCACTCTCGTTGTCGCTGCGCGGTCTGTCGCCGAGCGGGTACGGGAACTGCGCCGTGCGCTTGCCCGGGTGCAGGCGGGCGACTTCACGGCGCGCGTTGTGGTCGACGACGCCAGCGAGATCGGGCGCCTGCAGGTCGGTTTCAACGCCATGACGGCGGGATTGGCCGAGCGCGAACGCATTCGAGAGGTGTTCGGCACATACGTGGACCGCGACGTTGCCGAGCACATCCTTGGAGGCGCCGCCCTGCAGGCCGACGAGTTGGAGGTGACGCTGATGTTCGTCGACATCCGCAGCTTCACCACACTCGCAGAACGGCTCCGTCCGATCGAGGTGGTGGCGGCCCTCAACCGGCTCTTCGAACGGATCGTGCCGCTGGTTCACCGACACGGCGGCCACGTCGACAAGTACGCGGGCGACGGACTTTTCGCGGTTTTCGGAGCGCCACGGCGGCACGCCGACCACGCCGATCGGGCGTTGAGGGCCGCGTTGGAGATCTCCGACGCTGTTCGCGACGAATTCGGGGCGGCGTTGTCGGTGGGGGTCGGGTTGAACTCGGGGCCGGTGGTGGCAGGCAATGTCGGCGGCGCCGGTCGATTGGAGTTCTCGGTGATCGGCGATGCGGTCAACATCGCCGCGCGGGTCGAGTCGGCGACCCGTCAGACGGGTGATCTGGTTCTGCTGACGGGTCAGACGCTGGCCTTGCTTGGCGACGATCACGGCGAGTTCGTCGCGCGGCCGGGGCTCAGGCTCAAGGGGAAGACCGCACCTGTGCAGATCTATGCGCCGGCTTCAGCCCATGGTCGAGATGATTCCCAACGCGGCCACGCACACCAGTACGACGGCTGTGGTCAATGAATAGGCGACCGTGCCCGCGGTTCTGATCGTGAACTTGCCCATCAGATCCTCGTCGCGGGCGATGCCGATCATGACGAACAACAGGGGAATCAACAGCACTGCATTGAGGACCTGGGTGGCGACGAGGATCGTCACCAGCGGAGCGTTCGGGATCATGACGATCAAGCATCCGAGCAAGGTGACGAGCCCGAAGGTGACGTAGAACGTCTTCGCCTCGCGGTAGGGGTCGTCCAGCGCGGCTTCCAGACCGGCGTACTCGCACACCGAGTACGCGGTGGACAACGGCAGGACGGATGCGGCGAGAACCGCAGCGCCGATCAGCCCGATGGCGAACAAGGTGGACGCCGCGTCGCCGGCAAGCGGTTGCAGTGCCACCGCCGCGTCCGCCGCGTCTGTAATCGTCCGGCCGTCGCGGTGCAGCGTTGCGGCACAGGCGATCACGACAAAGAATCCGATGACGCCGGTGAGCACGGCGCCGGTCACGACGTCGACGCGCTCTAGGTTCAGATCCTCGGTACGAAGCTTCTTGTCGACGGCGTAGGACTGGATGAACGACAGTCCCCACGGCGCGAGTGTGGTACCGACGGTGGCGGTGACGATGGCGATGGTGTCGCCGTTGAGGGGCATCGTCGGTACCAGCAGACCGTGTGCCGCGGCGCCCCAATCGGGATGCGCCAGGACGCCGGAGGCGATATAGGCGAGAAAGACCGTCGATATCAACAGCAGCAGATGCTCGACACGGTGGAAACTGCCGCGGAGCACGAGCAGCGAGACGACCAGCGCGGCAACGGGAACGCTTATGTATCGGATGATTCCGAAGAGTTCGAAACCCGCTGCTATCCCGGCGAATTCAGCACAGGTCGTACCGATGTTCGCGATCACGAGTGCGGCGAGCACCGCCCCGCCGAGCCGCACGCCATAGCGCTGGCGCACCAGCCCGATGAGGCCTTGGCCGGTGACGACACCCATCCGGGCCGCGAGCGCGTGGAACATTATCAGCGCGACAGTGGACAGCAGCAGCACCCACAGCAGCTGGTAACCGTGGTCGGCTCCGAGCACCGAGTACGTGGTGATGCCTGCCGGGTCGTCGTCGGACAGGCCGGCGAGCAGCCCGGGGCCGACCACGGCCAGCAGCGCACCGACCGTAAGGCCGCGGCGCCTCACCGGCGTGGTTCCCGCGGCGCGTGGCGGCGGTGAGGCCAGACACGGGAGCGCAGGAAGTGTCGGCCCCGCAGAACCGACTGGCTGGCGAGGAGCCTTCGCCAGTGCGCCGCATGGTCGGCGGGCATGACGGCGACGACTTCGGCCGCATCGGCTTCTGCCATCGCGCGCAGTACCCGCTCGCCGACGACCGGGTGGATGGCGCGAATCACCTCGGCGGCCGCCGCTGGCCCCTTGGCGGCGAGTACCTCGGTGGCCGACTCCGTGTCGAGACGAGCCACGAGCATCGCCAAGCCGCGTGCGTCCAGCAGGTGCACCGCCGAGCGAGGCACCGCAAGCTGCACTTCGTGTCCGCGTTCGGAGGTCAAATGCAGATCGCCCCATGCAACGGCATCGCCGTGCGCCCTGGCGGCGAGCCGGCCAAGGCCAAGGCGCCGCAGCACCGCCCCGAAACCGACTTCGACGCCGACGAGCTCCACCCGGCCATCGGGGCGTCGGGCGAGCACCACATCAGCGACGCGGGCCATTCGCTGGCCGGCAATATCGACGATCTGCGTGTCGAGAACATCACGCACCAGCAGGATTTCCTCGGCGTCCAGTGCTTCGGTCATCGAGCCGATGGTGAACTCGGCGCCGTCCGTCGTCAGCTGGATGCCACTGGCCTGGACCGACACAATGGCTGTCCACGGCACCAGCAGGTCGCGGTCTTCCCTGCGGTGCACCAGGATTCGATCGACGAGTGCGACACTTGCGCGCGCGGCCAGGCTGACGGTCATATCCGCTATCCGGCCGCACACGCGTCCGTCTGGGCCACGGACGTCGCGGCCGATGATCCTGCTGAGCAACAGCACGTCAGCAGCATGCCCCAAGAGTCGTACCAATCGCGCGGAAACCTGGTGCATTGCCCGGTCAGGCCCTGCCGCCGGTATCCGGCACCAATGCCTTTGCTGTGATGACTTTCTGCTCTTGTTGCGGTCGCAGTTCGTTCGATTGACTGGAGGTCCCCGATGGGCAACACGGCCGGGGGCCACAAAGGGAGTCATGGACACTGCAAGCACAGGCCAGCCACCGATCGGCGACACGCGTGACGTGATCGCGGTGTCCTGCTACGGCGATCTGGAGCGCGCCCGCAAAGACTTCGACGAATTGTCCAGGCAGATCAAGAAGGAACACTTCCAAGTGCGCGAATCGGTCCTGCTCGGCAAGAACGCCGACGGTACGCCCACGGTGCTCGACACGAGCAGCGGTCACCACGGCCGAACCGGAGCGATTGTGGGAGCAGGCATGGGCTTCTTGATAGGCGTGCTGACGATGCCGATTCTGCCTGCGACGGTGGCGGTCGGCGCGGCCGCGGGCGCGGCAGTTGCCACGTTCGCCGACCACACGCTGAAATCGGGGTTGCGCCACGACATCGCAGAAAAGCTGGCCGAAGCAACAGGGGTCGTGATCACCCTTGCCACCGCCTACGACGAGCCCTTGGCGCGCCGCGCACTCAGCGGCGCATCTGCATACATGACCGTGCCGTACCCGGAATCGACGATCGCCAGTCTGGAAGAGGCCGTCATGAAGGCCATGAGCGGCCTCGGTTCGGGCGCCCAGGCGTAGCTGAAACCGTCGTCGGCTCAACGCCCTTCAGGGGTCGCAAGAATCTACGACAAGTTACTTTCGGCCCTCGATGTGCACCATGGCCGTCATCGAGAGTGATGACATGTCGAATTGTCATCACCACGATGTGCTCGCCCAGCTCAGCCCGGAGCATCGCGCGCTGCGGAAGCTGATCCCCGATGTGTACCGCGGGTTCGCCGACATAAGCGGCGCCGCGCTGGCCGACGGGGCGCTGAGCACCAAAGTCAAGGAACTCATGGCGATGGCCATCGGCATCGTGCACGGCTGCGACGGGTGTATTGCGTCGCACACAAAAGGCGCGGCTCTCGCCGGCGCGACGCCGCAGGAAGCCGCGGAAGCGATCGGCGTGAGCATCATGATGCACGGCGGCCCGGCAACGATCTACGGCGCCCGCGCGTTCTCCGCCTTCAACGAGTTCGCCGAAGACGCCCTGAGTCCGTCCAAAGCCTGAGCGATTGGAGGAAGTCATGAACGTCACACACCGGTCCCAACATCGCACCCGGATGTTCGCCCGAGTCCTGGGACCCTTCTTGACGATTGTCGCAATTCTCGTTGCGGTGCGGGCCACGCACATGAGGACCTTGTTGTCCGAGTTCACCGACAGCGCGGTATGGCCCTGGGTCGCAGGGTCTTTCATCCTACTGGGTGGCATCTCCATCATCGCGTTCCATCAAATCTGGCGGGGCCCTGCCGCGATCATCATCTCGGCATTCGGGTGGGTGCTGTTGGCCCGCGGCATTTTCCTGATGGCCTTCCCCGATACCTTCGCGTCTGTGGCTGATCGAATGATCGGCGCGGGCGGGGTATGGCTGGCCGCCTATGGCGCCTTCGCCTTGGTCGGGCTCTACCTGACCTACATCGGATGGCGGCCGGAGCGGAAAGAGTCGCATGACGCGGATGTACACATCAGCATCGATTTCCCGCACGCCGCTTGACCGCTTATGGATCAATCGCTGAGGACACTTGCCGCTGATCAAGGGCCTTTGGTCCGTAGTGACAGGGTCAGCGCCCGACGCAGAATCTAGCCATGACCACTGACAAGGCACCCATGATCCGCGACGAGCTCGGTGCTGTGGTTTCGGCGCTCAGTGCCAAGTTCCCCGACCGCAACCCCAGCGATGTCGAGCGCGTCGTCGCGGACGTCTATGCGCAGCTGGTCGCGAACGCGAGCGTGACCGCACACCTGATTCCCTTGACTCTCAACCGAAGCCGGCGCGTCCTGAGCAGCACGCCGATGGAGGTAGTCGTGGCAGCTCCTCAGGAATCAACGCTGATGGCCGTCGGCGCGGACTAACGCATCCGGGTCAGTGATCTGACGGCGGCTTCGCAGGCATCGCCGCAACCAACGGGGTGTCGACGCCCACCCGGCCAACGGACTGCGCGCCACCCGGATTACCCAGCGGCTCGACGCGGCCCGGCAGCACGGTCTGGAAGAACGCGGCGTTGTCGGCGATGTGCCAACGCTCGTCGTCGGGCAGATCGGTTTCCCACTCGATCGCCTCGACGTGGCACACCAATCTGCACGCGCCACAGTCCACACACTCGTCGGGGTTGATGTACAGCGAGCGCGCGCCCTCGTAGATGCAGTCCGCCGGGCATTCCTGCACACACGCCTTGTCCATCACGTCAACGCATGCCGATCCGATCACATAGGTCATGACACCACCGTAGAAAGTGCGCACGGCGTCGCGCGGGAGCCAAACGACACCATCAGAAGTGACTTTCGTCCCCCGCAGCGATCCGATGTCGTTACGGACGCAACACCGGGCGCAGCGCGTGCAGCACGTCGGGATCTTCGATGGTCGACGGCGGCTTCTCATCATGACCGTGCGCGATGGCGCGCATCGACTTCCGTAATATCTTGCCCGACCGGGTCTTCGGTAGTGCCGTGACGACGTCCACCTGCTTGAGACACGCGACGGCACCGATCTCGTCACGGACGAGCTTCACCAGGTCGTCGGCGAGGCCTTCCGGCGAGGAGCCGTCCTGCAGGACGACGAACCCTCGAGGGATCTGCCCCTTGATCTCGTCTGCGACGCCGATCACCGCGCATTCGGCCACGTCTGGATGCGAGGCGAGCACTGCCTCCAGCTGGCCGGTGGAGAGCCGGTGGCCTGCCACGTTGATGACGTCGTCGATCCGGCCCATGACGAACAGGTAGCCGTCCTCGTCGACGTATCCGCCATCCCCGGTCAGGTAGTAGCCCGGATGTTCACACAGGTAGGACGATTCGAAGCGGTCGTCGTCATTCCACAGTGTCGGGAAGGTGCCCGGCGGCAGCGGCAGAGCAAGGCAGATCGCGCCCTCTTCGCCTGCCGTGCAACCATTGCCGTCTGCGTGCAGGACGGCCAGCCGATAGCCGGGCATCGGCACGGCGGGGGAGCCGGGTTTGATGGGCAGCGGTTCGACGCCCATCGGGTTGGCCGCGATGGCCCATCCGGTCTCCGTCTGCCACCAGTGATCGATGACGGGGACGCCCAATTTGTCTGTCGCCCAGTGATATGTGTCCGGATCGAGCCGCTCGCCGGCGAAGAAGAGCGACGTCAGGCAGCTGAGGTCGTAGCCACCCAGCCAGTCCCCGTTGGGATCCTCCTTGCGGATCGCCCTGATCGCGGTCGGCGCGGTGAAGAGCACCTTCACCCGGTGTTCGGCGATCACTCGCCAGAACGCGCCCGGATCCGGTGTGCCGACGGGCTTTCCCTCGTACAGAACCGTTGTGGCGCCCGCGAGCAGCGGGCCGTACACGATGTAGGAGTGCCCGACCACCCAACCGACATCCGAAGCGGCCCAGAATGTGTCACCGACGTCGATGCCGTAGATATTGCGCATGCTCCACAACAGCGCGACGGCATGACCGCCGTTGTCACGCACGATTCCCTTGGGCTTTCCCGTCGTTCCCGACGTGTAGAGGATGTAGAGAGGATCGGTGGCCGCGACGGCCACGGCGGGCGTGGGCGACGCTGTCGACATCAGGTGATCCCAATCCTGGTCGCGGCCCTCGATGAGGTCGCAGCGCCGATGATCTCGCTGAACGATGACGCAATGGCGCGGGGGATGCGCGCTGGCTTCGATCGCGGCGTCGAGCATCGGCTTGTACTCGACGACCCGGCTCGGCTCGATACCGCAGGAGGCCGAGACGATCACCGCGGGTTCCGCGTCGTCTATCCGGGCCGCCAATTCGTGCGCCGCGAAACCGCCGAACACCACAGAGTGCACCGCCCCGATGCGCGCGCACGCCAGCATCGCGACGACCGCTTCCGGGATCATCGGCATGTAGATCACCACGCGGTCGCCCTTGGACACCCCCAGCTCGCGCAGTGCACCGGCGAAACGCGATGTGACGTCCAGCATTTCGGCGTAACTGTAGGTGCGCTTGGTTCCAGTGACCGGTGAGTCGTAGATCAGCGCCTGCTGACCGCCCCGCCCCGCTTCAACGTGCCGGTCCAGGGCGTTGGCGCAAGTGTTCAGCTCGGCGTCGGGAAACCACCGGTACAACGGCGGCGTGCTGTCGTCGAGGATCTGCGCAGGCGCCCGCGTCCAGCTCACCTCGCGGGACGCCTCGCGCCAGAAGGCGGCGGGGTCGTCGAGACTCGACTGGTAGAGGTCGCGGTATCGGCTCATGGCCCATCCACCCCTTCTGGTGACTGCCGAACCTCGAAGACGTCGACGAGCGGCTTGCGTGGCGTAGGGACGAACTCCTCATCGGTGACAGCTGTCCGTCCGACCCTGATCAAGAGTTGTGGAGTGCCGCGTTGGCCGGTCAAGCCGCGGATGATCTCTCGGCTTGGTGCGAGTTCGGTCATGTGGGTGAGCGTGCACGTCGACAAGCCCGCCACGGTGCAATCGAGAAGCACAGCGGACAGGGCCTCGCCGCAACGCAGCACGTCGAGCCGCGCGTCTTCGTGATGGGTGGATAGCGCCACGATCCTGGACCGGTCTACTCGGACGTCGTCGCTCGCGGGATGGCTGGGTGTGGTGGGAAAGCGACGCTTGATGTCAACGCGGTCGGCTACTGCAGCGGACGTCAACGCCGTCTGCGGTACACCCTCGTCAGCCGTGACGGATGCGGTCCACCAATTCAACTCGGCGGTGTAGGAGGGATCGTTCTCTCGAATCGCCTCGGTGAGCCTGGACGCCTTGGCCAGGGTTGGCCGCGCGGCATCGAGCAGGATGTCGAACATCACCTGGTAGGGGATGACGGCCTGCCGTAGCAGGCTTTCGGTCTCTGGCCAGCCGGTAGGAGCGGCAAAGGGGCGCCGGTCCGTTCGGCGTCGGCTGATGGCCGCTGCGCGTGCGCGGGAGTCCTCGCTCACCTCTGTCGCGCGCCGGAACTCCATCGTTGCGACGTGGTATGGGTCGAGGGCGTCGGGGAACCGTTGCACGGACGTGTGCCAGCCCGCGGCGGCCATGGCGACCGTGAAGTGGTCCAGCGCGGCACCGCAACTCAGGTACATCTGGCGGCCCTCGGGATCCGCCACGGTCATCACTCGGGTGAGATCGGCATAGAGGTGAAGGCGCGAGCCCTCTGCAACCCAACGCCACGGCTGGCTGTTGTGAATCGACGGCGCGCGGCTGGCCAGCCCAACCGCATCCATCATCACGGCGAAATCCGGTGTCAGCTCGGTCACACACATCACCTCGATTGTCGTTGGCTTTGACGCTATCCACTCCGAGTGCCCTCGGTTGCAGGCCAAAGCCCCCGCGGTGAGGGACTTTGGTCCCCTGCGGCTGGCGCTTAATCCCCATTACGTTTGCTGGACTAACCAATCGCATTGCGGCGCAGTGAACGCGGGAGAACACATATGAACGCCCTGGACTTGTCGCGTTGGCAGTTCGGCATCACCACCGTCTATCACTTCATCCTCGTTCCGCTGACGATCGGCCTTGCGCCACTGCTGGCGATCATGCAGACGGTCTGGGTGGTGACCGACAATCCGGCGTGGTACCGGCTGACCCGGTTCTTCGGCAAGCTGTTCCTCATCAACTTCGCCCTCGGCGTGGCGACGGGCATCGTGCAGGAGTTCCAGTTCGGCATGAACTGGAGCGAGTACTCCCGCTTCGTCGGTGACATCTTCGGCGCTCCGCTGGCCATGGAAGGTCTGGTCGCGTTCTTCTTCGAGTCGACGTTCATCGGTCTGTGGATCTTCGGATGGGACCGGCTGCCGAAGAAGGTGCATCTCGCCTGCATCTGGATCGTCGCCCTCGGCGTGAATGCCTCGGCCTTCTTCATCATTTCGGCGAACTCGTTCATGCAGCATCCCGTCGGCGCCCACTACAACCCCGAAACCGGCCGTGCCGAGCTGACCAGCATCGTGGACCTGTTCACCAACAACACCGGGCTCGCCGCCTTCGCACACGTGATCACCGGCGCGCTGCTGACCGCAGGAACTTTCGTGGCGGGCGTCAGCGCCTGGCGGATGGTCCGCGCTCGCGGCGAGCAGGACGCCGCGGCGCTCTACCGGCCCGCGACGATACTGGGCTGTGTGGTGGCCCTTCTGGCGACGGCTGCGCTGCTGTTCACCGGAGATGTACAGGGCAAGTTGATGTTCGTCCAGCAGCCCATGAAGATGGCTTCGGCAGAATCGTTGTGCAACACCGAAACCGACCCCGATTTCTCTGTCCTGACGATCGGCACGCACAACAACTGCGAGAGCGTGACGCGGGTCCTGGATGTGCCGTTGGTGCTTCCGTTCCTGGCCCAGGGGAAGACCTCCGGGGTGACCCTCGAGGGTGTCACCGATCTGCAGAAGCAGTACGAGAGCCGCTTCGGGCCCGGCGACTACCGTCCCAACCTGTTCGTCAGCTACTGGGCGTTCCGGGCGATGATCGGATTCCTTTTGATTCCGGTGCTGTTCGCCATGGCGGCGTTGTGGCTCACCCGGCGCGGGCGCACACCCGAGTCGACGTGGTTCGGCCGGTTCGCGCTGTTGACGATTCCCATGCCGTTCCTGGCCAACAGTGCGGGCTGGATCTTCACCGAGATGGGCCGTCAACCGTGGATCGTCGCACCGAACCCCACAGGTGACCAGATGGTCCGAATGACCGTGCAGCAAGGGGTGTCCGATCACAGCGCCGCGGTGATCGTGGTGTCTCTGGTGACCTTCACCGCGATCTATGGGCTGCTAGGGGTGATCTGGTTCTACCTGCTGAAGCGCTACATCGTCGAGGGTCCACAGGACCACGACGCCGAACTGGCCCCCGCCACTACGCCGAGCGACACCGACGTGGCTCCGCTGTCGTTCGCCTACTGACCGCGAAAGGAACTGACGATCATGGGCTTACAGGAGTTCTGGTTCATTTTGGTTGCGGTGCTGTTTCTGGGTTTCTTCATCCTGGAGGGATTCGATTTCGGGGTCGGCATGCTGATGGAACCGTTCGGGCGCGTCGCCTCCGGCGATCCCGAGCAGCACCGTCGGGCCGCGCTGAACACGATCGGGCCGGTGTGGGACGGCAACGAGGTCTGGCTGTTGACCGCGGGAGGCGCGATGTTTGCGGCCTATCCGGGTTGGTATGCGACCGTCTTCTCCACGCTGTACCTTCCGCTGCTGGCCATCCTGTTCGGAATGATCGTGCGGGTGGTCGCCATCGAGTGGCGCGGAAAGATCGACGACCCACGGTGGCGCCGCTGGGCGGACCTCGGCATCGCCGTCGGTTCGTGGCTGCCTGCCGTGCTGTGGGGAGTGGCTTTCGCCATCCTCGTGCAGGGATTGCCCATCGACGCCGACAACCACGTGAATCTGGCGGTCACCGACGTGCTGAACGCCTACACACTTCTCGGCGGCCTGGCGACATGTGGCCTGTTCCTGTTACACGGAGCGGTGTACGTTGCCCTGAAAACCGAAGGCCCCGTGCGCGATGACGCATTCCGTTTCGCGGTCTGGTTGTCAGTGCCGGTCACGGTGATACTCGGTGGGTTCGGCCTGTGGACGCAACTCGCGCACGGCAACAGCTGGACCTGGATTCCGCTCGCGGTGGCCGTGGTCGCGCTGCTTGCCGCTGTCGGGCTCATGTGGTCAGGCGACGGTGAGGGATGGGCGTTCCTCGCGACGACGGCCGTCGTGGCCGCGGTGGTGACCATGCTCTTCGGCTGCCTCTATCCGAACCTGGTGCCGTCGACGATCGACCCGGCCTACAACCTGACCATCTACAACGCTTCGTCGAGTCACTACACGCTGACGGTCATGACATGGGCCGCGGTCCTCGTGGCACCGGTGGTCATCGGATATCAGGCGTGGTCGTATTGGGTGTTCCGGCAACGGATTTCGGCACACCGCATCCCTCCTGCGGTCGGCTTGACCACGCGCGCCTCATGAGCTGCGCGGGCGGCCCAGTCGACCCGCGGCTGGTGCGTCGGTGCGCGCCGATGCGTCGCTTCCTCATCGGCACGGTGGCGTGTGGCGCAGCCACGACGGGTTTGACGATCGCTTCGGCGATCGTGCTCGCCCACATCGTCGCGGGCGTGGTGACCGATCCGGCGACCCGCAACGCACCCGCATGGGCAGGCACGCTGACGGTGCTCGGCTGCCTGTGGCTGGTAAGGGCCGCGGTCAGCTGGGTCGGGACTCGACTGAGCCAGCGGGGCGCGACGGCGGTCATCACCGACCTCGGCGGCAAGCTCCTGCATGACGTCACGAGTCGATCACCTCGCGAAACCGCACTCGTGCGCGACGCCGCCGCCGCCGTCATCACCAGAGGCCTGGACGATGTGCGGCCGTACTTCACCGCCTATCTGCCCGCGCTGGTGCTTGCGGCACTGCTCACCCCCGCGGCGGTGGTGGTGATCGGCGTTTACGACCTTCGGTCGGCGCTCATCGTGCTCGTTGCGCTGCCCCTTGTCCCGCTGTTCATGATCTTGATCGGAATGGCGACGCGCGACCGATCCGCCGCGGCGTTGGCCGCGATGGGCACCCTTCAGGCGCGTCTGCTGGATCTGGTGGCCGGGATACCGACGCTGCGGGCGCTTGGCCGGGCTACCGGACCGGCTCGCAAGATCGGCGAAATCAGCGCCGCACACCGAACAACGACGATGTCGACGCTTCGAATCGCGTTCCTGTCGGCGCTCGTGCTCGAATTGATCGCGACCCTCGGCGTCGCTCTGGTGGCGGTGAGCGTTGGACTGCGGCTCGTGTTCGGCGACGTGACCCTCGCTGCGGGCTTGACCGCGCTGCTTCTCGCACCGGAGGTCTTCTGGCCGCTGCGGCGCGTCGGCGTCGAATTCCACGCCGCGGCCGCCGGAAAGGTCGCCGCGGAGCGGACTTTCGCGCTGCTCGAGCACGCTCCGCCGCGGGACATCGGCACGGTCACGATCGATGCCCACGGGGCTCGTGTCGTGATGGACGAGTTGAGCGTGGCCGGCCGCGACGGTATGCACCCGCAGCGGCTGAGCGCCGCCATCGAGCCGGGCAGTGTCACCGTTCTGACCGGACCAAATGGCTCTGGGAAAAGCACTGCGCTGGAGGCGATCCTGGGAATCGTCGAGCCGACCTCGGGATCGGTGCGAGTTGCAGGCGTCGACGTCGGGTCTCTCGAGCCGCAGATCTGGTGGTCGCAAGTCGCCTGGTTGGCACAGCGCCCGTTGTTGGTCGCGGGCACCGTCGCCGAGAACCTCAACCTCTTCGGCGACCTCGTCGATCCGCTGAACGCCTGCACGCAAGCCGGTTTCGACGAGGTGATCGCGGCCCTACCCGACGGCCTGCTTACCGTGTTGGGGCCGGGCGGTGTGGGACTGTCCGCCGGGCAGCGCCAGCGGCTCGGCCTGGCCCGCGTCCTCGGCTCGTCGGCGCCGGTGCTGCTCCTGGATGAACCAACGGCACATCTGGACGCCGACAACGAGCACAAGGTGCTGACGGCGCTGGTGCGTCGCGCCCGCGCAGGGGCGACGGTGATCGTTACGGGTCATCATCGCGCGGTGCTGGACATGGCCGACACGGTGGTGCGAGTGGGGGAGGACGCCGATGTCCGCGGTTGAAACCCTAGCCACCGCATGGGCTTTACTGCGACCGCGCATGACCCGGCTACTGCTCGCGGTGCTGTTGGGTGTCGCGTCACTGGGTAGCGCCCTCACGCTTGCGGGCCTTTCGGCCTGGCTGATCACCCGCGCCTGGCAGATGCCCCCGGTCCTCGACCTGACGATCGCGGTCGTCGCCGTGCGCGCTCTCGGGATATCGCGGGCCATCTTCGGATACGGCCAGCGATTGGCCAGTCATGACGCCGCGTTGCGTTCGGCGGGATCGATGCGTGAGCGGCTGTACGACAGGCTGTCTCGCGGCCCCGTCGAGAAGGCGATGCGGATGCGCAGCGGCCAGCTGGTCACGCGGCTCGGCAGCGACGTCGATCAGGTCTCGGAGTTGTTGGTGCGCGCACTGCTGCCGATCGCCGTGGCCGGAGTGCTCGGAGTCGCCGCCGTTGCGGTGGTGGCGGCGATGTCGATTCCGGCCGCCGCCTTGTTGGCAGCCTGTCTTGCGGTGGCAGGCGTCGCGGCGCCGTGGCTTGCGGGCCGGGCGGTGGTGTCCAGCGAGCGCCGCGCAGCGCAGCACCGCGAGGCCCGCGACCACGCGACGTTGACCGCGCTCGACCATGCCGATCAGCTTCGCGTCGGCGGTCGGCTGCAGGACGTCATCGCCGATGTTGCGGCGCGACAAACGGAATGGGGCCGCGTCGAAGATGCAGCGGCACGGCCCGCCGCGCTTGCCGTTGCCACGCAGACACTGGCGATCGGCTCCGCTGTCATCGGAGCCGCGATGGCAGGCATCTCCCTGTCCGCGGCCGTCGCACCCACCACCGTCGCCGTGCTGATGCTGTTGCCGCTGTCTGCCTTCGAGGCGACCGGCGCGCTGCCAGCGGCCGCCGTCACGTTGGTCCGTGCGCGGTTGGCGGCTGCGCGACTGACCCAGCTGGTTGACGCGCCGAGCGATGCGCCCAGTGACGAGACCGAAAAGCTGGTTGTTCCGGCACCGAGTCGGTTGACAGCGCGACAACTGGTCAGCGGATTCTCACCGACGGTGCAGAACGGTCCTCTGGACCTCGACCTGCCGACCGGGGCACGGCTCGCCGTGGTCGGACCCAGTGGCGCGGGAAAGACCGCGCTTCTCATGACGCTGGCCGGCCTGCTGGAACCACGGAGCGGCGTCGTCGAGACAGGCGGAACATCGATCGACGCCATGGCTGAGCTTCAATTGCGGTCGCGAATGACATATTTCGCCGAGGATGCCCACATCTTCGACACCACGCTGGGCGACAACCTTCGGGTCGCGCGCGGCGATGCCACCGATGGTGAACTTCTGGACGCGCTGTGCCGCGTGGGATTGGCGGAGTGGACTCAGGGCCTGCCGGAAGGTCTGGCGACGATTCTCACCGGCGGCGCCGACGCGTTGTCCGCCGGGCAGCGTCGTCGGCTCCTGCTCGCCCGCGCACTGATCGTGTCCGCGCCGATCGTCCTGCTGGACGAACCGACCGAGAACCTGAACGCGGAGGACTCCGACACCTTCCTGAGGATGCTCCTGGCCGACGACGGCGGACTCTTCGACGGCTCGCGCACGGTGGTCGTGGCGACCCACCACCTACCGGACGGCGTTAACTGCGAACGGCTCGACGTCGGAAGAACAGCGTGCGTCCTGACATAGCGCGGGTGCACGCGTAGGACTGCCGAAGTCACTCGGATCCGGGTCTTTTGGCCCTCTCCCGTTTGATCGGGAAACGGCACCCTGAATAGGAACGATCAGGATCTTTAGCGAGGTAAAGAGACGCATGAGTGCACATTTTCCGGACGCCGAGACGATCCGGTCCGCCATGATGTTGGCGGTCCGAGCGCCGTCGGTCCATAACTCGCAGCCGTGGCTGTGGCGCGTAGGCGACCACAGTCTTCACCTCTACGCCAACCGCGACCTACACCTGTCCCAGATCGACCCGGACGCCCGCGACTTGATGCTCAGCTGCGGGGCGAGCCTGAATCACTGCCAGGTCGCCTTCGCCGCACTGGGATGGCAATCCAAGATCCGCCGCTTTCCCAACCCGGCTGATCGGAATCACCTGGCGGTCATCGAGCTTCACCGGTCTCCGGCTTCGGAGGTGGACATCGCCTTGGCGGCCGCGATCCCGCGGCGCCGCACCGACCGCAGGCATTACACCTCGTGGACTGTCCCGCTGGGCGACATCTCGATGATGGGCGCCCGAGCGGCACGCGCGGGCGTGATGCTGCGCCGCGTCGATGCGTTGACCAGCCTGAAGCGGCTCATTGCGGACGCTGCCCGGCAACACGCCGCCGACTATGACTATTTGACCGAGCTGTCCACCTGGAGTGGCCGCCATGCCTCCACTGCGGGTGTCCCGGCCCGAAGCACACCCGAGCCCGATGCCGACGCGGTGTTCCCCGCTCGGTCGTTCGCAGGCGCGGCCCTGGCCCAGACGCCGGACGGGGTCGTCGACAACGCCGTCGTCATCGCCCTCGGCACCGCTGAAGACGACGAGCTCGCGTGGCTGCGCGCCGGTGAGGCAACCAGCATGGTGCTGCTCACCGCGACAGCAGCAGGGCTGGCCAGCTGCCCCATCACCGAGCCGCTCGAGGTTGCAGACACCCGGACCAAGGTTGCAGAGGACGTGTTCGGTGCAGATGGATATCCTCAGATGTTGCTGCGCATCGGCTGGGCACCCGTCAACTCCGACCCGCTGCCCGCCACGCCGCGCAGGCCGCTCGGCGACGTCGTGACGAGGCTGGACGGGTCGAGTTTCGACTAATGGGCGACGGCTTGGAAGTCACTTCTTTTGGGCCGCAGAGGTTACGACCTCATCGAGGTCGACTTCGATGCTGAGCACCGGCCCGTCACGATGTTGTGTGATGGGCCAGCCGGCGTCGTGGAGTACGCGCCGCACGGCAGAGTTCTCGAAGAGCACGTCGGCGACGAACCGGTGCTGGCCGGTGGCTCTTGCGATATGTGCGAGTTGCCGTAGCAGGGCAGTGCCGACCCCCCGGTCGTGTTGTTCGTGTGCGACGACGACCGCGATCTCACAATCACCGGGTGGGGGCAGCTCGGCATAATTGGCGAGGCCGATCAACTCACCTGTTTCGAAGGCGCCCAGCGCAACAATGCCCTCCGCGGGCTTCGTCAAAGACAGCGCCCACTCGACGATGTAGGTCGGGTGAACTGTGAAGAACCGCTGATAGCGCTCCTCGGCGCTGAGGTCGACGGCCAGAGAGATGACCGCGTCGTAGTCGGCGGGGCGCAGGCGACGGAGGGTAGCCTCTGCACCGTCGATAAGCGTTACGGTGGTGAGGAACTCACCGTGCGAGGGCATCAGTGCACAACCATCACCGAGCACTCGGCGTGCGGTAGGAGCGGTCGCTCGTGCGGGCCGATGATCAGCGGGAGCTGGTCGGCGTCTTTGCCGCTCACAACTGCGAGCGCAACGTCGTTTTGGTACCCGACGAGGAACTCGGGAAGGCTTCCTCCGGTCGATACGGCGCGGATGTGTAAATCGGGATAGCGTTCCTGCCACGTTGAGACGCGACCCTCGAGGGAGTCATAGGTCAAGGCGCCGAGCTCGCTGTGCCATGTGCCGACGGCGAGCACGGGTGCGTGCCTCAGGCGGGCTTCGGCCAGGGCGCGGGTGGCGACCTCTTCGTTGTCGGGTCGCTCGTCGATACCCACGACGATCCACGCGCTCGAACCGCCGGCCCCGATCTCCGATGGATACCGGACGACGACGACCGGGCAGTCCGCCTTTCTGGCTACCGCCACCGCGGTCGACCCCAACACCCGTTGGGCGACCCAGCCGATCCCTACCGATCCGACACACACCATCGAGGCGGATATCGATTCCGCAATCAATGCGTCTTCGACTGAGCCCCAGAGGATCTCGGCTTCGACCTTGACCGTCTTGCCTGTGCCTTCGACGAGAGAGGATGCCGCGCGCAGAGACGTCTCGCCGTACTCGATCTCGGGAGCAAGCGCACCGGCAGGCCCAGGTGACTGCCTGGGAATTCCGGTTGCGTGCACCAGGCGTAGTGCCACATCACGGTCGATGGCTTCGTCGATCGCCCACACTGCGGCCTCCATCGCCGCTCTCGACCCGTCGATTCCGACTACCACCCTCTGGGTGTTCGTCGCGTCCGCCATCGTGACTCCTACTTTCCGCCCGCAACGGTCTGCGCTGTTTTTTGACTGATGGAGACGCTATGTCCTGCACAGGGCGGACCGCCGGTGGCGTTGGGCCTCAGAACGCGGGACTTTAGCCCCTCCGACCTCAGCCCGACTCCAACCATTATCGAGACAACGGCAGGCCCGCCGGGCCGTAGTACAGGAGTCAAGCATGCAGCCATTCACACTGAGCATCGGCGCTTGGCTGCGACGGCTGACGACGCGAAATGCACTCGTGCGTCGCAGCGACCGCATCGAGGCAGTGGCTCTGCTCGTCGTCCTGGCGACGATAATCCTGGCCGCCCCCGTCGCGGGTGCCGTAGGAACTGCCGTGCACGACAGTCGCGCCCAGGAGTTCACCGCGGGCCGGCACAGCAGGGAGACAGTGCAGGCGACGGTGACGCGCGACAGTTCGATGGCCGGCTGGCCGTATGAGCAGCGTTTCAGCACAACAATCCAGTGGCAGTTCAAGGGCACCGTGCACTCTGACGAGTGGCGGTCCATGAACTGGCGGAAAGCCGGTGACAAGCAAAGCATCTGGATCGACGCGGTCGGCAACCGCACGGCCGAACCTCTTTCCGGTCTGGACGCCGCCATCGAGGCAGCTGTCGTCGCATTCGGCCTTTGGCTCGCGGTCGTGGGCATTGGCACAACACTGTGGATCATTCTTCGGACATGGCTCGACCGGTCGCGAGATGCCGGATGGGACCGCGCGTTGAACGACCTCGCCGATGACGGCGGCAGAACGAGTCGCAACTCCTAGCCGAGATGAGAAGTCATGTCTGAGAACACCGGTGCGATCGTTGTCGGCGTTGACGGAAGCGAGATTGCCATCGACGCGGCGCGTTGGGCTGCGGCCGTCGCCGCCAGGTATGAGACCTCGCTTCACATCGTGTATGCGATGCCGACTGTCGGGCGCAATCTCACCGAAACCGCTGAAGCGATCCGTGCGGCGGTGATGAGCTACCAGCGCGATTTCGCGGACGCGTATCTGCGCGACGCCGCCGACGCGGTGCGCTCCCAATATCCAGAGCTCGCGGTGACGACTGAAGCCATGAAAGTTCCCGCCGACGAGGCGCTGATTCAGCACGGCCGGACGGCGCACATGATCGTGGTCGGCAGCTCACAGGTCTCGCCCGTGGGGGCGTTGTTCATGGGTTCCACGGCATTGGCCGTGGCCACGCACGCCGCGTGTCCGGTAGTGGCCTGGCGCGGGCCGAACCCGGTTCCGACAGACCAACCGGTTGTCGTCGGTGCAGATGGAACGCATTCGTCGGATGTCGCTCTCGAGGCCGGGTTCGAATTCGCCGACCGGTTCAAGGTGAAGCTCGCGGCGGTGTACTCATGGGCGGTGCCGTGGCCGGCCACTGCCGTGGCCAACCCGTTCCTGGTCGACTGGGACGCGCTGGAAGCCGCCCAATGGGTACAGCTGGCGGGCGCGGTCGAGCGCGCCAATCAACGTCATCCGCATGTCGACGCATCGAGCTTCGTCGAACCGACGAAACCGACCGCCTCGTTGCTGCATCAGGTCGAGGCCGATAGCGCACAGCTGGTCGTGGTGGGCAGCCGCGGACGAAGCTCGCTTGCCAGTTCGGTCCTCGGGTCCACCGCCCTGAACCTCCTGCACCACTCCACGGTTCCGGTGATGGTGTGTCGTGCCGGAGGCGATGCAGGCGCTCCATCGAGTTCGGGATAACGCACGGCGGATCAGCGGATTTGCAACACTTCGCCGAGCGGCCGCCGGGGTGTGTGTACCGTTTGCGAGCTGGTGTCGACTGCAAGGCCGACGCGGATCAGCACCTGCGGCTCGGCATGACGACCGGTTATGCGGCGCACCATTTCGCGGCTGTCGTGTATCTCGATCATGTGGGTGAGTGTGCACGTGGCGAATCCTGCAGCGGTGCATTCCAGAAGCACCCGCGAAAGGGCCTCACCGCATTTCAGGGTGTTCTCTCGACTGTCGTCGAAGGTCGATAGGACAAGGATCTTCGAATGATCACGGTCGAGCGCGGCGGTGCGATCACCGCCGCTGTAGACGGGAAATTCACGGGCGACGTCGACGCGATGAGCCTCGGCGGACGAGGCCAGTGCGCCCGGTGGAATACCGTCGCTGACGTGGGAACGACCCGACCACCAGAGCAATTCATAGCGGTAGGACGCGTCATCCCTGCGGTGCTGCTCGGTGCGCCGTGATGCGTCGGCCAGCGCAGGCCGGCCGCTGTCGTCGATCACGTCGAGGTCGACAGCGGTGTCCTTGAGGCCTGTCCGAAGTTGCTGTTCCAGTTCCGCCCACGGCTCGGGTGTCGCGAAGGCCAATCGGTCCGTGTGCCGACGCATGAGCGCCTCACCCAAGACACGGTGGTGCTCGGTCGCGAGTGCTGGGTGAAACGTCACCGACGCCAGATGGTCGTGATCGTGCGGATCGGGATATCTGTCGACGTCGGCTCGCCAGCCAGCGACGGCTGAAGCGACAAGGAGGTGGTCCAGCGCCGCGCCGCAGGACAGGATTACTTCCCGGCCGGTGGCGTCGGTGTGGTGCCCGACCCGGGCATGATCTGCGATCAGGTGTAGCACTCCGTCGTCGAATATCCACTTCCACGGCTGGCTGTTGTGCAGCGACGGTGCCCGACAGGCCGTTTCGACGATCGCGATGAGGTGCTCGCGGCTGATCGTGTTCGGCGGGGTGACCGGAATCGTCATTTCGTGCTCCGTTTGGTCGGGTGAACAAACCAATGAATACCCGAATCTACTGGCGAGAGCGGGCGCGGCCCTAGGGTCGTTTGGTGAATCCATCGGAGACGAAAGTCCCTGCGGCACCTTGGCGGCTGGTCAAGGTCGTCATGTCGCGGTCGATGACCTGTGGCAACCGGCGACGGGTCTTTGGCCCCTAATGGGCAGGTGTTTGAGCGTCGACGATCAATGGGGCACCACTGCGCGAGTTATCCAGAGGAGACGGCATGGACACCTTCTCGATCGGGCCACGGCGTAATTGGCTGATCCGGGTCTTGGGTCGCAACCCACTGGTCCGCCGCAGCGATCGGATCGAGGCCTGGTCGGTCATGGCCGCTGCCCTCGTCCTCGCCGTCGCAACACCCTTTGTGTTCGCCTTTGCGACGTCCTTGCAGGACAGCCGGTCTCGGACCTACGCGGACGAGGCGCTGCACCGGCACATGGTGACGGCCATCGCGGTCGAGCCAGGGGAGCTGATCGTCGAGCCGAACAGTATTTCCTACACCGCCCAGGCTCGGTGGGAAACCGCCGGTGGAACGCACATCGCAATTGTGCAGTGGCCTGACCGCGCGAAGGTCGGTGATCAGGAGCGCATCTGGGTTGATGATGGCGGCCAGTATTCGCAGCCACCCCGGCGTCCCGGGCGTGCGACGACTGACGCGTGGGTGATCGCGGTAGCCCTCTGGTTTGGAGTGGTCAGCGCGGTTGCCGGGTCTTTCTACGCCATCCGGAGGTCACTCGACACCCGGCGGTTCGCGCAATGGGATCTCGAGCTCAGCAAGATCTTCCAGGGCGGTGACCGGAGGAATTCTCAGTGACACAGATTGTCAGCCACAGCGAAAGGGAGAAAGCAGATGTCCACCCCCACAACACATAACGGCATTGTCGTCGGTGTCGACGGGTCCGCGCCGTCGAAGGTCGCTGTCGACTGGGCGGCCCGAGAAGCGTCGATGCGGGACCTTCCGCTGACCATCGTCTACGTTGCACCCTCACCCCTCATATCGCCCGACGTCCCCGAGCCTGCCGACCTCGATGAGCGGGTCAAGGAGCACGGGCGCGAGGTGCTACGTGATGCGCGGACCACCGCCGAAGAGGCAACCAAAGGATCTGACCCGATCCGAATCGACACCGAAATGGTCGAAGCCGCGATACTGCCGACACTCATCAACTGGTCGAAGGACGCCGACATGGTCGTGGTCGGCTGCCGAGGGCTGGGCGTGATCGGACGGCGGCTGCTGGGTTCGGTGAGTAGCGGCCTCGTTCACTACGCCCACTGTCCGGTGGCGGTCATCCACGACGAGGATCCGATGATGCCGCAGCCCGCCAAGGCGCCTGTGGCGGTCGGAATCGACGGCTCACCGGCGTCCGAGCGGGCCACCGCAATCGCGTTCGAAGAAGCGTCGCGGCGGGGTGTGGATCTCGTCGCGGTGCACGCCTGGAGCGACCTCTCGGCCTTCCAGTGGCCAGGACCGGGTTCAGACGAACTGCAGAACGAAGCCGAGGAGACGCTTGCCGAGCGGCTGGCCGGATGGCAGGAGCGCTATCCCGACGTCACCGTGCGACGTGTCGTGGCACTCGACAAGCCGGCCCACCAGCTGCTGGAGCAGTCGGAGTCTGCGCAACTGACGGTCGTCGGCAGCCACGGTCGTGGTGGGTTCGCGGGCATGCTGCTCGGCTCGGTCAGCGCAGCCGTCGTGCAGTCGGCCCGCATGCCGGTGATCGTCGCCCGACAGTCCTGAGGGCTTGCCGGGCGGGCGTCACTCCTCCGGGTGGTGGTGGGACTTGTCGAGTTTCGACACGAAGACCGCCGCCTGGGTTCGGCGCTCCATGCCCAGCTTCGCCAGCAGACGGGATACATAGTTCTTGACGGTCTTCTCGGCGAGAAACATTCTGGCGGCGATCTGCTTGTTGGTGAGGCCCTCGCCGAGGAGGTCGAGCAGCACGCGTTCCTGATCACTGAGTGCGGCCAGCGGGTCGGACTTCTCGACGGATCCTCGAAGCTTGGCCATCAGCGCCGCGGCCGCCCGGTTATCCAGCAGGGAGCGGCCCGCGCCCACCTCTTTGATGGCCTCGGCCAGCTCCATGCCCTTGATGTCCTTGACGACGTAGCCGCTCGCGCCGGCCAGAATCGCGTCCAGCATGGCCTCGTCCGACGTGAACGAGGTCAGCATCAGGCACCGCAGATCCGGGAACCGCGACAGCAAGTCACGGCACAGTTCTATGCCGTTGCCGTCCGGCAGCCGCACGTCAAGTACCGCGACGTCGGGTCGAAGAGCCGGGATTCGTGCCAACGCTTGGGCCACCGACCCGGCCTCGCCCACAACGTCGAGTTCGGGGTCGGCGCTGAGAAGGTCGATGAGCCCGCGCCGAACGACCTCGTGGTCATCGACGAGAAAGACTTTGACCACGTTGGGCCCTCCGTAGCTGTTGCAGAGACGGCGTATGCACTGCTCACAATACGTTCCGCGGTTCGCAGATCAACACCGAACAATCGGCGTGATGCAGCGCCGCGTAGCCCGGCGGGCCGACGATTTCCCTGATTCCACTAGCGCGTTCATGCCCGACCACCAGCAATTTGATGGAGCTGGCGTTCTTGGCGAGGTAGTTCACGGTGCTTCCGTGGACCGCGACCGCCTCCACGTCGAGGTCGGGGTAGCTCTTGCGCCACTGATCGAGGCGCCGGTCAAGCCGGGCCCGTGCCAGCCGGTTGCCGTCGGCGACTGCGTTCTCCGCATGAATGTCGGTGAACCGTGATTGCCAGGTGGTCAGCACGCGAAGTGGCAACCCGCGGAGGCGCGCTTCGTCCAGCGCGCACTGCAGGATCCCGTCCAGTGTCGAGAACTCATCCAATTCCGCTACCACCCAGCCCTGACGTGCCCGGTGTGAGTCGAAACCGTGGACCACGGCAACCGGGCAATGCGCGGCGGTGGCCAATGTCGCTGCGGTGGAACCGATCCGGCCCTGGCTACTGTGTTTGAGGCCGATCGAGCCGACGCAGAGCAGTGCGGCCCAGCGTGACGATTCGATCAACGCATGGGTCGGGTTCTTCTGCAGAATCTCGATTTCGATCTTGACGGCCTTGTCCGTGGACTCGACCGCGGTATACGCGTGCCTGACGGCGATCTCCGCGGCGGCGAGTTCACGCGCATTTTCATCGGTGTCCGCGTCTGGGTGATCGTCCGGGTCGATGGCGTACACGAGGCGCAGCGGGATGTCCCGACCGACGGCCTCGTCGGCCGCCCACAAGGCGGCGCTGACCGCGGACCGCGAGCCGTCGATGCCGACGACGACTGCGGGCGATGATGCTGCGTCGTGGTCCTGCATGGTTGGCTCCTCGAGTAGCCGTTGTCAGCGGTCGTTCGGCCAGACCTGGAACACCTCGTTGAGAGGCCGCCTGGGGGTAGGGGGTGGGAGTTCGTCGACTTCGGGCGCCACGCCGACGCGGATCAGCACTTGGGGTGTGGTGGTCTGGTCAATCAGCGCGGCGACGACGTTTCTGCCCGAGTGCAGCTCGGTGATATGCGTGAGCGTGCATGTCGCCAAGTCGGCCATCGTCGCTTCAAGCAAGACAGCGGAAAGCATTTCGCCGCACTGCAGCACGCTGCCCCGTTCGCTGTCATAGGTCGACAGCACGACGATCTTTGAGTGGTCCTCACCGAAGCCGACGCGCCTGTCGGATTGCGGGGTGACGGGGAAGTTTCGCCCGACGTCAACGCGGTCGCTCTCCTCGGCCGACACGAGTGCGCTCGGCGGGATGCCCTGACCGGTCTCGTATGGCCTTGTCCACCTGGCGAGTTCAGAGTGATACGACGAGTCGTACATCCGCGATGTTTCGGCGAGCTGAGAGGCGTCCGCCAGCTCGTGGCGGAATTCATCGGGAATGACGTCGAGTCGTACGGCGGGCGCAGAGACGGCTCCCTGCATCTGCGTCTCGACCTCGGTCCAGTTCGGTGGCTCCCCGAAAGGCAGCCGGTCGGTGCGGCGACGCAGTATCGCGTCCGCGCGGCTGCGGTGACCATCGGTGACGAACTCGATCGGCGTGAAGTCGACCGATGCGAGCAACATCGGATTGTTGGGGTTGGGGAACCGGTCCACATTCGCCGTCCAGCCCGCGGCTGCCATCGCCACTCGGAAGTGGTCCAGCACGGCGCCGCAGCCAAGCAGGGCCTCCCGTCCCGTGTGGTCGGTTGCGTACAGCACGCGATCCTTGTCCTCGAATAGGTGGACGGTGCTGCCCTCGACCACCCAGCGCCAAGGCTGGCTGTTATGCAGCGACGGCGCCCGGCAGGCCAGTTTCACCGCCTTTTCGATTACCTGGTTGTCGACCATGGTGTCTCGCATAAAGCAAGCTTCCTGCGCCGCGCGCTGCCCATGACAGGGTCAATGGTCCCCAGGTCAGGGCCTTAGGACCCTGGTGTGACCAGGGCATACGGCTGATCGTTGGGGCATGACCGTGACGGCCGGAAACGTTTGGGCAGCCAGAGAAGCTCCGGCGCCGGCCGGCGATCTGGACGCACAGGTGCACGAGACACACACGGGCGTGGTCGTCCTGCTCGGTGATAGGGCATACAAGCTCAAAAAGCCGGTGATCACCGACTTCCTCGACTTTTCCACCCCACTCAGTCGGCAACGCGCCTGCGAGCGTGAAGTGATGCTCAATCGACGGCTCGCTCCGCAGAGCTACCTGGGGGTGGCTCAGTTCCACGGTCCTGCGGGTGAACCGGCCGAACCGGTGATCGAGATGCGCCGCTACTCCGACTCCACCCGGCTGGCATCGCTGGTCAAGGCCGGAGAGGCCGTGCAACAACACCTCTGCGTGATCGCCGAGATGTTGGCGCACTTCCACCGGGACGCCGCGCGGGGACCGGCGATCGATGCCCAGGGCACGGTTGATGCGATTTCGGCACGCTGGCACCAGAACCTCGGGGAGCTGGAACGGTATGCGAGCGACATCGTCGACCGAGAGGCAATCGCCCAGCTGACGCGGCTGGTTGATCAGTTCATCGCCGGTCGGGCTGCCCTCTTCGAGGAACGAATCGGGGACGGCCGCATGATCGACGGACACGGCGATTTGCTGGCCGACGACATCTTCTGTGTGCCTGAGGGTCCCGCGCTGCTGGACTGCCTGGAGTTCGACGACCATCTGCGCTACGTCGACGGCGTCGACGATGCGGCGTTTCTCGGCATGGATCTGGAATATCTCGGCCGACCGGACCTCGGCGAAGTCTTCGTCGATGAGTACCGGCGCCGTGCCGGAGACCCCGCACCGAACTCACTGACAAGTTTCTACATCGCCTACCGGGCGGTGGTGCGCGCGAAAGTCGACTGCATCCGAGTGGTTCAGGGTCATCAGGACGCCAGGGCGCACGCACGTCGACATATCGACATCGCGCTGAAGCGGCTGCGCGCTGCCACCGTGCTGCTCATCCTCATCGGTGGCGGTCCCGGAACGGGAAAGTCGACCCTGTCGCGAAGTCTGTCTGACCGCATTGGTGCACAGGTGATTTCGACCGATGACGTCCGGAAGCGGCTGCAGGAGGAGGGTTCTCTCACGGGTCACGTCGGCGAGCTCGACAGCGGCCTGTATTCACCCGAGAACGTCTCGAAGGTGTATGACGAAGTGCTTCGGCAGGCCGACCTGCTGCTGCGCCGTGGCTCGTCGGTGATCCTGGACGGAACGTGGCGCGATCCCTCTCATCGCCGGCGGGCCGGCTTGCTGGCGACCGCCACCGCGGTTCCTCTTGTCGAGCTGACGTGCTCGTTGCCGCTGGAGGAGGCGGCTGCGCGGATAGAGGGCAGGGCCGAGTCATCCTCCGATGCGACGCCGCAGATCGCCGCTGCGCTGGGAGCAGCCGACATCTCGTCGCCCGGCGGACATCGAATCAATACCGGTGCGCCGCTGGCTGACTCGGTCGAGGAGGCGCAACGGATATGTTGCCTCGCGATCTAGTCGACCAGACGATCCGGCTCTGTAAGGAAACCAATCCGGTCATTGTCGGAGTCGACGGCAGCTCGGCCGCTCTTCGCGCCGCACGATGGGCTGCGGCGATCGCAGAGCGCCTGCAGGCACCGCTGCTCATCGTGCATGCCGGACCGTCTCTTGGTCACAACCCGTCTGACGTCATCGCGCAGCTGAGGGCGGGCGCAATCGTCGCCAACCGCGAAACCGCGCAAGCAACACTGGATTCCGCAGAACACGCGGCGCGCTCTGCATCAGCGGCAGTGCATGTCATGAGAGCATACCTGGACGAGCCGGCCGACGAGGTATTGATCGAGCTGAGCCGATCCGCGCGGATGATCGTGCTGGGTTGCGATGAGGTCTCCCTTGGAACGGCAATACTTCTCGGGTCGACGACGACGACCGTCGCCACGAATTCCCTTTGTCCGGTCGTCGCCTGGCGGGGTGATGCGGTCAAACCGACGACCCAACCCATCGTCGTCGGCGTCGACGGCGACCACGACAGCCAGGTCGCCATCTCGGCGACCTTCGACCTTGCCGATCGACTCGGTGTGGGCCTCATCGCAGTTCATGCCTGGCCGACGCGGCGGGGCCTGAGCGTTGTGACACTCCCGGCCGTGATCGATTGGAAGGAGGTGGAAGACACCGAACGACAGCGCCTCTGGGAGAAGTTGACACCCTGGATGGGTCGCTATCCCGACGTCAAGGTGACCTGCGTCGTCGAGATGGAGAAGCCGAGTCGGGCACTGTTGCGCCACACCAAGGGTGCTCAGCTGGTGGTGGTCGGCAGCCGGGGCAGGGGACTGTTCGCAGGCACGGTGCTCGGCTCGACCGGGCTGAATCTTCTCCACCATTCGGCCGTTCCTGTCGTCGTCTGCCAACCCGCGGAAGTCAACGGTGAACCGGTGAGTGATCAGACGACCGAGAGCAGGCGTCACGCGGAATGAGATCGGGAGTAACGGCACACCCGCAGATATCAACGGTGAAGGAGGATCACAATGAAAGCTACAGTCGGCGACTGGTTGGTGATGAAGGGCCTCACCATCGATCAACACGAACACCGCGGGCTCATCACCGAGGTGCATTCGGACGACGGGTCACCGCCCTATGTGGTGCATTGGCTCGACAGCGGTCACATTGCGACTGTCTTTCCGGGACCAGACGCAATCGTGGTGACCGCGGCGGAGCAGCGGGCGGCGGATGAGCGTGCTGAGCACAAGCTCGATGCGATTCAGGCGAAGATCCATCGACCGAAGAGCAAGGGGTGACCGGAGACTGGGGAATCGTCGTCGGCGTCGACGGCTCCCCATTCGCAACTCAAGCAATCCGCTGGGCGGCGCGTGATGCAGAGATGCGCGACACGACCCTGCGCATCGTGACAGTCGCCACTCCAGTCATGGGGACGTGGCTGGCAACGCCGGTGCCTGCCGACGTGGTCGAGTGGCAGGACGAGTCGGCGGGTCAGATCATCGACGACGCTGTCACCGTTGCCAAGGAAGCCACCAGTGGGGCACTGAAAGTGTCGGCCGAAATACTATCGGCCGCACCGGTTCCAACACTCACGGAACTATCGAAAAGCGCGCAGATGATTGTCGTGGGAAGCCGCGGTAGAGGCGGTCTAGCACGCACACTTCTCGGCTCGGTGAGCATTGGTCTGGTCCATCACGCCCATTGCCCCGTCGCGGTCATCCACAGTGACGGTGTCACGGTGGCCGACGATGCACCCGTTCTGGTTGGGCTCGACGGTTCATCCGCCTCGGAGGACGCCGTAGCGCTGGCGTTCGACGAAGCCTCCCGGCGTGGCGTGGATCTCGTCGCACTTCACGCATGGTGGAGCCCGGGAGCTTTTGAGCTGCCCTCCCTCGATTGGGAGGAACTGCGCCCCGAAGTCGAGGAGTCATTCGCCGAGCAGATGACTCCTTGGCTGCAGCGCTATCCGCAGGTATCGGTGCGACGCCTCGTTGTCCGTGACCAGCCCGCGCGAAGGCTGGTTGATCAGTCTCAGTCAGCCCAACTCCTGGTTGTCGGCAGCCGTGGTCACGGAGGTATGGCAAGCAGCTTGCTGGGGTCTGTGAGCACCGCGGTGGTTCAGGCCGCGCAGATTCCAGTGATAGTCACGCGATAGCGGTCTGATGACGTCCTATGTTGCACAACGGCTTTCCTTCCAATCCGAGGGATCAACGATCGCCGCCGTGCTCTACCTGCCCAGTGATGCAGACTCGGCATGCCCGTGCGTCGTTTTGGCTCATGGGTTCTCCGGAACAATGGACTGGATCGTCGGAGACTTTGCCGCGACGTTCGCCGCCGGTGGGTTGGCCGCCTTGATATTCGACTATCGATACCTCGGCGCGAGCGAAGGGGAGCCTCGGCAACTGATCAGCAGCCGCAAGCAGTGTGAGGACTTGCGGCACGCTGTCGCGTTTGTCCGATCACGCCCGGAAATCGACGCGAGTCGGATCGCGCTCTGGGGTACTTCGCTCGGTGGCGCCCATGTGCTCACGCTGGCCCGGGAGGACCGTGAAATCGCCGCGGTCGTCGCCAACGTGCCGGGCGTGGATCTGTTCAAGGGCACTCGCGGCCGTTACGTGCCCCCGCACATGCGCCTGCCGTTGCGGAAGATAGTCGGTGCAACGGCGCGCCTACTCGGAGCCGCGGTCCTCGACGCGGCATGTGGCACGATGGGGTTGGCGCCGTTCTACATTCCCGTTTATGGCCGCCTCGGACACGCCGTCTTCAGCGACCCCGACCTAGCCCCCCTCTTCCGAAACGTGGAAGAGAACGCGCCGACCTGGCGCAATCGGGTGACCCCGCGGTTCTTCTTCACCGCACCGCGATATCACGATGGTGGTTTCGAGCAGATCGCAATGCCCTTGATGGTGACCGTCGCCCGCGACGACGAGGTCATTTCAACCGCGTTCGTCACGGAGAAGGCGGCCAAGGCTCCGAATCACGAGATTCGTGAGTACCCGGTCGGGCATTTCGAGATGTACCACGGTGCTGTGCGAGACGAGGTGGCGGCCGATCAATTGGCCTTTCTCCAGCATCATCTAGTGAATCAACGCTGGAAAGCGCAGCGCGCGATGACCTTTGGCCCTGGCAACCGCGGGACCGGCCGCGTACCAAGGAGATCGTGATGCACACTGATGACACACCAGACACCGTCGACGTCGAGGTGTCCACGCACGGTCGGCTGTCGACAGATGCCGTCGACTATGCGCGACGCAAGGTCGCCGACCTCGGCAGGCGCACCGACCGACCCGTTCTCTGGGCCCGAGTGCGCCTCACCCGGCATGACGATCCGGCGGTCGAGCGGCCAATCGTGGCCCAGGCCAATGTGGACGTCGACGGCCGGCTGGTCCGTGCCCAGGCAGACGGCACGACGGTGCGAGAAGCCATTGATCGACTCGAGGCGCGGCTGCAGCGAAGCTTGGGACGCGCCGCCGAGCACTGGGAAGCGCGGCGCGGCAAGCTACCTCGCCCGAATGAGTGGCGCCATCAGTCCGAGCCGACTCTCCGGCCGGCTTACTTCCCGCGGCCTGCGGCCGAACGCCGAATAGTCCGCCGCAAGTCGTTCACGCTGCAGTCGTGCACTGTCGACGCGGCCGCTCTGGAGATGGAGTTGCTCGACTACGACTTCCACCTGTTCACCGAGAAACGCACCGGCGCCGCCAGCGTCCTGTATCGCGGCGGACCGACGGGATATCGCCTCGCTCAGGTGGCGCCCGCGCCTCTAGATGAGTTGGCGCCCTTCGCGCTCCCCGTCACCATCAGCCAACAACCGGTCCCGTGCCTCATCGTCGACCAGGCCGTCGAGCGCCTCGGCCTTCTAGGCCTGCCGTTCCTGTTCTTCGTCGATGCCGCCGAGGGCCGCGCCTGCGTGCTGTACCACCGCTTCGACGGCCACTACGGGTTGATCACCCCCGCGGGTGAGGAAACGGTTACCCCCAAGCCTGCTGAAACAGGAGCAGATTCATGACGAGCAACCAACTGCACAGGTCAGTAGTGGTCGGCATAGATGGCTCCGAGGCCGCGGTCAGGGCGGCGGAGTGGGCCGTCGACGAAGCCGTGAGCCGAAACGTTCCACTGCGTCTGGTGTGCGTCACCAAGGCGACCCATCCATCGTTCGAGAACTACGAGCGCGAGCTCAAGCACGCCGAGGCATCCGTGAGGGCGGCACAAGCCGCAGTCCAGCAGACGGCAAAATCGGTCAAGGTCGAATCCGTGATCGAGCCAGGGCTGCCCGGCGTCACCCTGGTCACCGAGTCCAGGGACGCTGATCTGGTGTGTGTCGGCTCCTCCGGCCTAGGAGGCTACGCTCGTGTGCTACTTGGTTCCACTGCAACTGAAGTCGCCGAACAAGCACTTTGCCCGGTGGCGATCGTTCGGGCAACGGACGATCGGCCGACGCCAGGCATTGACTGGGTTGTCGTCACGTTGAATGATTCACCGGACAATCAGAAAGTCGTCGAGCATGCGATGCGCGAGGCGAGCCTTCGGAAATCACCAGTTCTCGCCGTGGAGGTGCAGTCAAGCGACACCGATCACGAGCTCGACCGTCGGGTCGGTGAATTGAGACATCGTTATCCCGATGTTCACGTGTACCCGGTCGCCACTCACGACGACATCGCCCACTTCCTCGAGGACAACGACGAACGAGTTCAGCTCACCGTTGTCGGCAGCCCGGACATCGACGAGCTGGCCCGTATTGTCGGGCCGCACGGTCATCCTCTGTTTCGGCACGCCGAGTCCTCGGTCCTCGTCGTGCACTGACTTGTCACCGCGTAGCCGTTTCTCGACCGCACCGTTGGCGATGTCCACCGCATCACGCGGGAGGCGTCGCCGGCGGCGACGAGGAATCAACGGGTCGGAGTCGTAGGACAATCACACAGACGTCGTCTTGGCGGGGCGGCAAGGCAAGCGTTTCGGTGAGTTGCCGGCATCCCTGCGCCGGCGCGGTGTCCGACCGCCAGCCCGCTAGCAGGCGCTGCGCCTGCAAGATGCCTGTCTCAATGTCCCGGCCGCTGCGCTCGACCAGGCCGTCGGTATACATGACGAGGATGTCGCCGGGCTCGAGTTTCACCTGGCCCTCGGTGTAGGTGGCGTCGCGGAGGGGCCCAAGCACTGGGCCGGCGGCATCGACGAGTCGCACGACTTCCCCGTCGCGCGCACGACGCAGCAGTATCGGCGGATGCCCGGCCAACCCGTACGACAAGGCCCCGGCCACCGGGTCGAAGACGGCCACCGCCATGGTGGCAAACCGTCCGTGGCTAGCGTGAGCGGTGAATGTATTGAGCTCGGCGAGCAGTTGCGCGGGCGGCAGCCCTTGCACGGCCATGGCGCGCCCGGCGCTACGCAGTTGCGCCATGTCTTCGACGGCAGGCAATCCGTGTCCGACAACGTCGCCCACCGCGATATAGGTCCGTTGCTTCGGCAGCGCCATGACGTCATACCAGTCGCCGCCGAGCCCATGCTCGGCGTCGGCCGGTTCGTAGCTGACCGCCAAGTCCAGTTCGGCGATGTCAGCCGGTTCGGTGGGCAGGACCGCCGCCTGCAGCACCGCGGCCCTTGCATGCTCGTCGGCGTACACCCGCGCGCGCACCAAGGCCTGCCCAACCATGGTGGCGACCGCAGAGATGTACGCCAACTGCGCGGCATCGAGCGGTTGGGGTCGTGTCCACATCATGCCGAGCGCGCCGATCGGATTGGCGCCGGAAGTCAGCGGCCAGTTCACCAAGGCCTCTGCCGCCGTCAGCGCCATCATGTCCCCTTTGTCGGGGTACCGCCGCGGGTATTCCGCGGAGCTGCCGATCACCACGGGTCGCCCGGTACGGACCGCCTCGGTAGCAGCCGAAGGGTCATCGAGCGGGATGCCGCCTGCGAACTTGTCGTGCACGAGCTGCGGGTAGCCCGCCATTCTCACCCACTCCAGCCGACGTCCGTCGGGGGTCACCAGGCCAAGCGCCACTGCCTGTGCCCCCGCGTCGTTGAACAATTCTTTGACGACCGCATCGCCGATCTGGGTCGGCGTCAGCGCCGCCGACAGCAGCTGCGCCAGTTGCGCCAGGATCTGCAACCGGTCCCGCTCACGGCGTTCGGCATCCCCCCGTCTAACCGCCGCGACGCGTCCGGCGGCTTCCTGCGCGATGAGCATGGCGACCAGCACGATGACGGCGATGAATCCCTGCGTCAGCGCCAACCGGGCCGGCATACCGAGGATCGATTCCCCGAACAGGCCGCGTCCCGAACCCGTCATGTAGTTGACGGTGAAGGCCAGCACCGCACCGGCGACCGCGGCACCGATCACATCGAGCCGAAACGCCGCCCATGCCATCACCGGTAGCAGCAGCAACGTCGGTGGCGCCTGCCACCAGAGTGCCGTCAAGGACAACGCGGCGGTGACGGCGACCACCAGCACCGTCTCGGCGAGTCGAGTCCGCAATATATGAGATTGTATGGGCCACAGGAGAATTGGTGCTCCCACCACGAGAACGCCGATCCCGTCGCCTGCCCACCAGTGCACGGCGGCTATGGGCCATGAGGTGTCATTTGACGCGGCACTGACGGCACCGCCGATCAACCCGCCCACCAGCGGCCCCGCCAGGCACGCCGCACCGACGAACTTGGCCAGATCCCCCCGAGCCCGAAGGTCGGGCACTCCATTGCACCAGGCCAAGACAAGCGATGCCCCGATCACCGGCTCCAACGAGTTGGCCAGCGCAAATCCCGACGCGGCGCTGACGCCGACGCCGTAGTGGAGATCGACCGCCATCTCCACCACGACTATCGCGGAAATGATGACTGCCCACCGTGACCGCGGTGTCAACAGCATTGCGGCAACCGTCACACCGGCAGGCGGAAAGAACGCCGGACCCACCCCGGCCCCGAAGGATTGCCAAGAAAGCACCGCGCCTGTCAGGTAGGCCAGCGCCACAACGGCGAACAACCCACCCGCCGACCGCCAACTCTCACGGCGATTGAGGGTCGCGCCGGTGCGCGGCTCGCTCGTCGTCATGCGGCGCCAAGACACCCTCGTGACCCTATCGACACAGCCGTCATTGCGGCGTGTTTATGCCGGTCGGCCGCGTGCGACCTAGGTACCCGTCAAGTCTGGGGTTGCGACTTGTTGATGATCGCCAGCGCCGCGTCGAGATGTTTCTCGCCCTGCTGGAGGTCGGCCTCGAACTCGCCGCCGTAGCTGTTCATCGATCCGGCGATGACCGAAAGGCACATGTGGGCGGCGGCGTGGAGATCCTGGATCGCCGCGCCGAGTTCGGCCGTCAGGTCCTGGTCCGGGGAGGGCAGATGGGCCTGCAGCTTCACGTCCGCAGCATCGTGCATCTGCTGGCAGGAATCCTCGATCAATTTCGGGTCCAGTTGTTTCTCGACCGCGCCGTTGGCGACGTCCACCGCGTCCCTGAGCTCGTCGAAGTGTTCACGCGTCGTCGACCACCATTGCCGGACCGCGGCACTGTCGACATCGTCCGGCGGGCGTGGCGTGTCGCGTGCGGAGCCGTTGTTGAGGCCCAAGAAGACCGCGCCCGCGACGACGACGGCAAGAAGTATCGCTCCAACAACGGTGAACACGAGGACCGACCGTCTTCGGGCCGACCGGGCGTTTTCCGCCGACGTCGGAACAATGAGGGCGTCACATACCTGGCAGAGCTGTTGGTCTGCCGGATTATGGTGCCCGTTCGGACAGATGAGCATGGCGCGTACTAACTGCGGGCCACGAGGACCGGGCACTTCGCCGCTTCCGCGACGGCCGCACTCACCGAGCCGAGAAGCATGCCTGCGAAGCCTCCGCGGCCGCGGCTTCCGAGGACCACCAGCTGTGCCTGCTCCGACTCTTCGACCAGCCAACGGGCCGGCCGGTCGCACACGATCCGTCGCTGGATGCGGACATCGGGATACTGTTCTTGCCAACCGGCCAAGCGCTCGGCGAGCAACTCGTGGCCCTGATTCTCGTACTCCTGCCAATGCATGCCCAGTACGGGCGAAAATCCGACGTCGCTCCATGCGTGCAGCGCGACCAGATCCACCTGTCGACGGGACGCCTCGTCGAAGGCCAGGGCCGTGGCCGCCTCGGATGCAGGCGAGCCGTCGATGCCGACCAGCACCGGTGCGGTGTGGTGCACGTTATCGGCGTCGTTTGTGTGAATGATCGCGACGGGGCAACGGGCATGGTGCAACAGGGTGCGGCTGATCGAGCCCAGCAATGTCCCACTGATCGCACCGAGGCCACGGCTGCCTGCAACGATCATCTCCGCGTCCCGGGACGCTGCGACAAGGCCCGGAGCAACGTTGTCGTGGAGCACTTGGGCCTTGACCACAGGCATCTTCCCGTTGCCGATTTCGGCCGCAAAGATCTTCTGTGCCTGTTCGATGGCGTGCTGAGCGTTCTCCTCCTGCCACTCGGCGAAACTCGCCCGCAGGTATCCGACCGGCCAGGTGACGACCACCGGGGCGACAACATGCACGAGCGTGACATCCGCCTCGCGCAAGAGGGCTTCGCGGGCCGCCCACCGCACGGCTGCATCCGACTCCGCTGATCCGTCGACAGAGACCGCGATTCCGTACTTCGACATCTCATACTCCTCAGAGGGATCGGCGCGTCGTCGCCGTCGTAGCTGATCCGACGTTATGCCGGTCCGGACCTTGTTGAGCAGGGTCGTTGGTCCCAAGGTGTGATGGCGGTAGTCCTCGCGCTCAGCCGCGTTCAGCCGAGTGCTGATCGACGTAGCGAACAACGTCGGTCAGTGTTCGTAGTCCGGCATAGTCCGATTCGGGAATGTCGACGTTCAGACGCTTGTGAATTCCGATCAGGAAGTTCAGCCAGTCCATCGAGTCGAGATCGACCTGATCGCGCAGCAGTCCATCGTCGCGGATGTCGTCCGGTTCCACCTCGGGAGCTATGGTCGTCAATACGGATAGGACCTCGCCGCGAATGTCGTTTGAAGGCATCATCTTTCCGTTCACTTTTCCAGGACTTCGGGCTGCTGGAGATACTCGCCGATCGCGCTGAGGAACAAGGCGCCGCGGTGGCCGTCGCTCGCGCGATGGTCCGCGGCGAGGCTGGCTTGCACCGCGGTGACGATGCGGATTCCGCCGTCGATGGCGCATACCCGCTGCATCGGCTTGCCGAAGCCCACCAGGGCGACCTGCGGTGGATAGATGACTCCGAACACCGCGTCGACGCCCTCGTCACCAAGGTTGGTGACCGTGATCGAGGGGTCCGACATCTCCGAACTCCGCAACGAACCGGCCCTGGCGCGTGCAACCAAGTCGGTCAGGTCGCCCATCAACTCATCGAGGTTCTTCTCGGCGACGTCGTGAATGGCCGGGGCGACAAGACCGCCGCCGCGAAGCGAGATCGCCACGCCGACGTGCACACCTGGGGCTGTCTCGAACCCGTTGTTCCGCCAGAACCCGTTGAACTCGGTGAACCGTTGTGCCGCAAGCGCAACGGCCTTCAGCTGCAGCACCGCAGGCAACACGCGCTCGGTGATGGGCCGCTGGGCGTTGCGCTCCGACAGCCAGGCCAGCGACTTGTCCAGCAGAATTTCCTCGACGAGGTAGTAGTGCGGTATCTCTCTCTTGGACCGGCTCATCGCCGCCGCAATCGACTTGCGCATCTCGGCGGCACGGTCCGCTGCGGCCTGCTTCTTCGCCGAGGCCACCGGCGTCTGCACGGCCGCCGCCGGCGTCTTCACCGCAGCTGCCGCGTCTTCGACGTCCTTGATGGTGACGGATCCTTGCGGCCCGGTGCCGGTCACCGTGTCGGTATCCACGCCCAGCCTGGTGGCCACCCTGCGCGCGGCCGGTGAGACGAAGCGCCGCCGGTGTATGCCTGGGGGAGGAGTCGCGGCCGCAGTCGGTGTCATTGTCACCGCCGGCGTGGCCTCGACGGCCGCGGGTGCGTGCGTGCCTCTTTCGGGCTGTCTCGGGGCAGAGACTTCAGATTCACCGGGGACGAGAAGCGTCGCAAGAACCGTCCCGACTTGGACGGTTTCGCCGACTGGGACGACCAACTCGTGAACGATGCCCTCCTGCCAGCACTCGACTTCGACTGCGGCCTTGGTGGTCTCCACCACGGCGACCACCTGGCCATGGCTGATGGTGTCGCCGGGTTTGACCAGCCACTCGTTCAGCTTGCCCTCGTCCATGTCCGAGCCGAGGGCAGGCATCTTGAACTCGATCATGACGATTCACCGAGGAGGCTCTTCACCGCGGCGACGATCTTGTCCGGCTGCGGTAGCGCGGCCTGTTCGAGATGCTTGGCATAGGGAATCGGCACTTCGGCGCTGCAGACCCGTGCGATCGGCGCGTCGAGGTCGAAGAAGGCCTTCTCGACGATTTGCGCGGTCACCTCGCCGGCGAGACTTCCTGTGCGCCAGGCCTCGTCGACAACGACCGCGCGATGTGTCTTGCGGACCGATTCGATGAAGGTGTCGGAATCCAGCGGGCGTAGCACCCGCAAGTCGATGACTTCGCAGTCGATGCCCGCCAACGACAGCTCGTTGGCCGCGTCCAGTGCCTTGGGCAGGGATCCCCCGTACGTGATGACCGTGACATCGGAGCCCGTCCGCCGGACTGCGGCGTGCGAAATATCGGTTGTGGTCAGGGAATCGACGTCTGTTGAGGTGTTGTAGAGCTGGACGTGCTCGAAGATGACCACCGGGTCGGGGTCGGCCAGGGCGGTGCCGATCATGCCGTATGCGTCCTCAACGGTCGCAGGCGCGACCACCTTGATGCCAGGCACGTGGGCAAACCAGCACTCCAGACTGTGCGAGTGCTGCGCGGCCAGCTGTCGGCCCGCACCAGTGGCCATTCGGACGACGAGCGGAACGGAGAACTGCCCGCCGGACATGTGCCGCAGCGCCGCAGCGGTATTGACGATCTGGTCGAGAGCCAACAGGCTGAAATTCACCGTCATGATCTCGACGATCGGACGCATGCCACCCAGCGCCGCACCGATGCCGACGCCGACGAAGCCCAACTCCGAGAGCGGAGTGTCGCGCACCCGCTCGGGGCCGAACTCCTCCAGCAGTCCCTTGGACGCCGCGTAGGTTCCGCCGTAACGGCCGACATCCTCACCGAGGAGCAGAACCCGCTCGTCGCTCTGCAGGGCATCACGCATCGCGTCGTGAACAGCGGCGCGAAATGTCGTCTTCATCGGACACTCCCTGGAGTCGGGGTCAGCACATCGCGTTCGAGATCGTCGATACTCTCCCAAGTTCCGGCGTCGGCGAACGCGACCGCGTCGTTGAGTTCCTCGTCGGCGGCGGACTCGATCGCGGCGATGTCTGCCGGGGTGAGGACGCCTTCGCCCAAGCATTTCTCGCTGAATAGCTGGATCGGGTCGCGTTTGCGCCACTCTTCGACTTCAGCCTTCTCGCGATACAGTTCCGGGTCGAACATCGAATGCGCACGGAAGCGGTACGTTCGAAACTCGATGAAAAAAGGTCCCCCGGCAGTGTGGATGTGGTCGACACCCTGTTGCGCCGCAGCGTGACATGCCATCACATCCATTCCGTCAACTGCTTCGGTAGGCACCTTGTAGGAAGCGGCTTTCGCGGCCAGGTCGGTCTGCGACTGGGCGCGATCGAGTGCGGTGCCCATCGCGTACAGATTGTTTTCGCAGCAGAACAAGACGGGTAACCGCCAGAGTGCCGCCAGGTTCAGCGACTCGTGAAAAGCGCCCTCGGCCACCGCGCCATCCCCGAAGTAGCATGCAACTACGCCTTTTCGGCCCTGCATGGTGTTGGCCAGCGCCAGCCCTACGGCCAGTGGCAATCCGCCGGCAACGATGGCGTTGCCGCCGTAGAAGCCTGTGCGAGCATCGAAGAGATGCATCGAGCCTCCTCGACCGCGCGAGCAGCCCTCCTGCTTACCGAACATCTCGGCCATGATCGAGGTCATCGGAATGCCACGAAGCAGAGCGTGCGCATGCTCGCGGTAGGTGGCCACGACTGCGTCATCGGCGGTCAGCGCCCGCAGTGATCCCGCAGCCACTGCTTCCTCACCGACATACAGATGCAGAAACCCGCGAATCTTGGTCTCGCCGTAAAGCTCTGCGCATTTCTCCTCCATATGGCGCACACGCACCATGTCGGACAAGAGTGCCAGCGCAAGATCGTGGTCGGTCATGACAACACCTGCTGTGCTTCGGATTGTGCCTTCGCCTCGACGGTCGACGTATCACCTTCCGGCAGGCCGAGCTCACGGGCCTTGAGCAGACGCCGCATGATCTTTCCGCTCCTGGTGTGCGGCAACGTGTCGACGAACTCGATTTCTTTCGGCGCCACGGTGGCGCCCAGACGTTTACGCGCGTGGCCGAGTAATTCGAGGCGGAGGTCCTCGCCGGCGGTGAACCCGTCCTTGAGCAGCACAAAGGCCTTGACCATTTCCCCGACGGTCGGATCGGGCTTGCCGATGACGGCCGCTTCGGCGACAGCGGGATGACTGGTCAACGCGCTCTCGACTTCGAAGGGGCCGATGAGGTGCCCAGCGGACTTGATCACGTCGTCCGCGCGGCCGACGAACCAGTAGTACCCGTCGGAATCGCGCTTGGCGAGGTCGCCGGTGAGATACAGGTTGTCGGAGAAGCATTTTCGGTAGCGGGCGTCCTCGTGCAGATAGCCTCGGAACATCGACGGCCAGCCGCTCTCGAGCGCCAGCTCACCCTCGACACCGGGTTCGTCGATCAGGGAGACTGTGCCGTCGTCGTTGCGGCGCACGATGTGTGCGTCGATACCGGGCAGCGGACGTCCCATGGAGCCGGGTTTGATGTCGAATGCCGGTGTGTTCGCGATCATGATGCCGCCCGTTTCCGTCTGCCACCAGTTGTCGTGGATGGGCAACCCCAATACGCGCTTTCCCCACCAGACGGCTTCCGGGTTGAGCGGTTCGCCGACGCTGGCGATGAAGCGCAGATGGGAAAAGCGGTACTGTGCGGTGAGTTCCGGACCGGCTTTGATCAGCATGCGGATCGCGGTGGGCGCGGTGTACCAGACCGTCACGGCCTCGTCCTGCAGGATGCGATACCAGCGCTCTGCATCGAACTCCGCCTCGTCGGCGATGGAGGTGACGCCGTGAAGCAGCGGTGTGATCACCCCGTAGGACATTCCGGTGACCCAGCCGGGATCCGCTGTGCACCAGAAGATGTCGTCTTGATGCAAGTCGAGGGCGTAGAGACCGGTCAGGTAATGCATCGCCACCGCCCCGTGCACATGCAAGGCGCCCTTCGGGGTGCCGGTTGTTCCGCTGGTGAAGTGCAGCAGCGCCGGATCCTCCGCGGTCGTCTCCTCGATGGGCGCGGACTCGTCGGCGGCGTCCATCCGGCGCCAGAAGTTCAGCGTTCCGCCCTGTTCGGTGTCGTCGGGGTCGTCGATGACGAAGATGTGCCGAACCGAGGCCAGCTGGTCACGGATCCGTGCGATTTTGCGCTGATAGATGGTTCGAGTGGTCACGAGCACGTCGGCTTGGCCGATGTTGACGCGGGTGGCCAGGGGTTCGGGCCCGAAGGCCGAAAACAGCGGACAGACGACACTGCCGTTGCGCAGGGCTCCCAGGACGGCGATGTACAACTCCGGACACCGACCCATGAAGGTGAAGACGCGGTCGCCCTTACCGATCCCTAGTGAACGCAGCACGTTGGTGAACCGTCGCGCCAGACCTCCAAGCTCCGAGTAGGTCATATCGCGGGTGTCGAAGTCACCGACCGCGTCCGATGGCGAGATGAACCGCAGCGCCGTTCGCTGTGCGGCGGGGCCGTCGGCGTGGCGGTCGATCGCCGCGTAGGCGATATTGCAGCCGCCGGCAGGCATCCCTGCACATAGGTCCGGGATGTCAGTCCAGTGAAATCCCGCGCGGGCGCCCTCGTAGTCCGAGAGGTTCGGCGAGATACGGAGGTCCGCCTGCGTCTTGTGAATCACGGTCATGATGCCTCTTAGTTGCTGAGCATCGGAAGAACCCCGGCACGCAACGCAGCGCCGATATTGGCCATCACGCGCTGCATCAAGGCGTCGTAGGCGGAACCGTCGTTGAGCAGCTCGGCGTGTCCGTGATGGAGGAGAAACGCATCGATTCGCCGGTCGATCGGCCAGTCGGCGTAGATGTGCCCGGTGAACTCGGATCGGAGGAACTGCCACGCGATCGTCTCGAGGTGCTCCCGCGTCACTTCGGTGTGGTCGGTCAACGTCATTCCATCCCTTTCGGCTGGTTCGATCGCTCCTCATCGTTTGCGATCCGGCCGGCTGACAATAGAGACGAAGGTCACTACGAAGCCGGTCAGTCGGCCTCGTCTTCGCTGACGAGCCATGCCGGTGGCTAAAGTCCTTCGGGCTTGGTCCGGTCGGCCCTGCCTGGACACCAGCGGCCCCGAGCAGCATCAACCCATGTCCATCGACACGATGACCCCCGTCAGGGATGCGGTGCGGACCTTCAACAAGTACGTGCTCAATCCGGCGATGCTTCATTTGGCCGGACGCAAGCACTGGTACGCGGCGGTGATTCGGCACAGCGGCCGCCGGTCGGGCAAGAACTACGCCACACCGGTGGTCGCAGACCGGGTGACGGACGGATTCATTCTTCCGCTCCCGTACGGCACCGGTGTCGACTGGCTGCGCAACGTGCTTGCCGCCAGGCGAGCGACCATCACGGTGGACGGCGATACATACGACGTTGTCGAGCCGGAAGTCATCGATGCCGCAACGGCGAGCCCCCAGCTGTCCGCACGGCGCCGACGCGCCTTCCAGCGGTTCCACATCGACAACTACTTGAAAGTGAAACTCGCCAAACAGCACTCCGTTGCCGAACAATGAGATTGGAAAGATCATGGAACCAGAGCGTTTTCGGCCGTTGCTTTCCGCGCAAGGGCCTTTCGTGTCGGTATATATCGACGATTCAGCAAACACCGCGGACGCAGTGGGCCGGCGCGAGGCGATTTGGAGCGATCTCCACAAGCACCTGGAGAACCAAGGCGCCGACGGCGACGTCATCGACAGGCTCGAACGTGCGGTTCTACATGGTCAAACCGCCGTGGGGAGCCAAGGCCGCGCCATCATCGCAACGCACGAGGGAGTGCTGATCGACGAGCACCTGTCCAGCCCACTCACGGCGACGGAGCTTCGTATATCGGAGTATCCGTACATCCTGCCGTTGGTGAAGGCCGGCGTGCGCCGACCCGTGTACGTGTTCGCCGCCGTCGACCATGCGGGCGCAGACGTCACGCTTCACCAGGGAGCCACCGTCACCACGCAGATTGTCGAGGGAGGCGGCTACCCGGTGCATAAACCCGCCTCCGCCGGGTTGAACGGCTACGGCGACATGGCGCATTCCACAGAAGAGGCCGTCCGCATGAATGTCCGCGCCGTCGCCGATCGCGTCACCGAGTTGGTGGACGAGACGGGCGCAGAGGTCGTGTTCGTATGCGGCGAGGTGCGTTCGCGCACCGACGTCGTTTCGGCGCTACCGCAGCGCGTGGCCACCCGAGTGGTGCAGTTCCACGCCGGGTCCCAGGGGCACCGGGTCAGCGAGCGCGAGGTCAAAGATCTTGTCGACGCAGAGTTCGACCGGCGCCGGCTGTGTGCGACCGCAGACATCGCCGAGCGATTCCGTAGCGAGCACGGCCGCGCGTCGGGGCTGGCTGCAGAAGGCCTCGGCGCAGTGTGCGCGGCGCTTCGGGAAGGCGACGTGCACACCCTGATCGTGGCGGACCTTCACGACGCCACAGTGGTCACGGGAGAGAACCGCGCCACGGTGGCGCCCGATCCCGACACGCTTTCAGAGCTGGGAGAGGCGGTGCACCGAGTGGTGCGCGCCGATGAAGCCTTACCGTTCGCGGCACTGGCCGTCGGCGCCGGTCTGGTCTGTGTCGACGATCTGATCGCTCCCGCCGATGGAATCGCCGCTCTGCTCCGCTATGTGCCGACAGACATGGTGGTCGACCCCGATCAGGTGCAGAACCAGTCGGTCCCGCATTAAAGCGTGTCCCCGCACAACCTCGAACGGATCAACGATGATGTCGGGCTCAGCTTGTGAGGGCCTTGGGGGAGTAGATCGCCTTCACGAACTGAGCGATCTCGTGCTCAGGCAGACTTCGCGCGATGTCGGCCTCGCTGACGATACCGACCAGCCGGCGGTCCTCGATCACAGGCAGCCGACGCACCTGGTGTTCTTCCATGACGGTGAGCATCTCCTGGATGTCAGCGTCGCCGTTGACGTGGTACGTGTTGCCTTGCGCCAGCTCGCCGGCGGTGGTCGTGGCGGGATCCTTGCCGGCGGCAAGGCATTTGATGACGACGTCGCGGTCGGTGATCATTCCGTGCAGGCGGTCGTCGTCGCCGCAGATCGGCAACGCACCGACACCCAAGTCGCGCATGTGCTGAGCCGCTGCGGCGAGGGTTTCGTGCTCGCCCACACAGGTCGCACCGGTATGCATGATGTCGCGGGCAGTGGTCATGATGTTCTCCTTTAAAACGGTGGGATACCGCTGTTCGAGAACGTAAGTCCATTCGCCAGGCCCGGCTAGGGCCGTTGGACCATCCGTTGGCAGTCGTCAGGCCTGGCTGGGCGATCGCCTAGTACGTCCCTATGCCTTGCTCGGGGGGAAGTGTTCCGGTCGCCTGAAAGACGACCCGCCTGCCGACCTCGACGGCATGGTCGGCGAAGCGCTCGTAAAAGCGGCCCAGCAACGCGACATCGACAGCTGCTGGGACCCCGTACGTCCACTCGCGATCCAGCAGCTCGGTGAACAACTGCCGGTGCAGCTCATCCATCGCGTCGTCTTGTTCGCGGATTCGAGCGGCCTTACCTGGATCGCGGGTCAACAGCACTTCCTGTGCATTGTGCGCCAATTCAACTGCGACCCGACCTATTTCGGCGAAGTGGCCCTCGACCATTGTGGGCAGAACATGATCTGGATGTCGCTGTCGGACGATCTTGGCCACATGTACGGCCAGTGCACCCATCCGATCGAAATCGGCAATTACCTGAATCCAGCTGATGATGCTGCGGAGTTCACCCGCCACCGGCTGCTGCAACGCCAGCAACGTAATGGCACCTTCCTGGGCACGGGTGCCCAGCGCCGCGATCGTGGCGTAGTCGCTGATCACTTGCTCCGCTGACGCGAGGTCGGCTTGTAGAAGCGCCCCGGTTGCGCGCTCCATTGCGGCTCCGGAGAGGCCGCACAACCGACTCAACTGCTCGGCTAGCTCGGATAGGTGTTCTCGGTAAACGGTTCGCATTCGCTTCGCCTCCTCTGGTCGGCGCGGGTAAATCTGGGGCCGCCGCCCGTCCCAGTGATGTTCGGCTGCCTACCGTTGCACGACGAGCCGGGTCAAGTGCACGACAAACCAGTCGCAGGCCAGTTTCGCTACCTGTTCGAGCGTGCCCGGTTCCTCGAACAGGTGCGTGGCTCCGGGAACCACGGTGAGTTCGCATATTCCGGGTATCGCTGCCTGTGCTCGTCGGTTCAGTTCGAGGACCACCTCGTCGCGTCCGCCGACGATCAGCAGAGTCGGTGCAACGACGTTCGCGAGCGCCTGACCGGCGAGATCGGGCCGGCCACCGCGGGAGACAACGGCGCCCACCTTCGCGCGCGGATCGGCGGCCGCTGCCAGTGCCGCGCCCGCTCCTGTGCTTGCACCGAAGTAACCGACGCGAAGCGGCGCTGTGTCGGGCTGGCAGGCCAGCCAACGGCTTACGTCGACCAGCCGTCCCGCCAACAGCTCGATATCGAAGACATTGGCGCGGTTGCGCTCTTCGGCCGGGGTGAGTAAGTCGAGCAGCAGCGTGGCAAGACCGGCCCTGTTCAAGACTTGGGCAACGTACCGGTTGCGCGGGCTATGCCGGCTGCTCCCGCTGCCATGCGCGAAGACGACGATGCCCGTCGGGCGTTCAGGGATGGTCAAGTGCCCGACCACCGTGACCGGTCCGGCCGCCACCGTGACTTCTTCGTCGCGCAGCGGCGGGTCAATCGGGCCGACGCCGGCGTTATCGGCGAAACCGTCGCGAGCTCGGTCGAGTAGCGAAATGACCTCCTCGTCGGAGGTCTGGGTGAAGTGACGGTATCCCTGCCCGACCGCGAAGAAGTACGTGGGCGTCGTCAGGCAGACCACCTCGTCGGCGTACCCGGCAAACCTTTCGACGACATCGTCCGGGCCGATCGGAACCGCCAACACCACGTTGCTCGCGCCGTGGGCGCGGGCAACCTGGCATGCCGCCCGAGCGGTGGCTCCGGTGGCGATGCCGTCATCGACGATCACGGCGACCCGCCCGGTCAACGAGATCCGGTCACGCCCGCGGCGGAAGCGGTCGGCGCGGCGACGCAGTTCGATCCGCTGCATGTGTTCGACGGCATCCATGTCGTCGCCGTCCAGGTGTGCCTCGCGCACGACGCCCTCGTTGAGGACTCGCACGCCGTCCTCGCCGATGGCGCCGAAGGCGAGTTCTGGCTGAAACGGCACACCGAGCTTGCGTACCACCAGCACATCGAGGGGGGCTGCCAGTGCCTTCGCGACCTCAAAGGCCACCGGCACACCGCCTCGTGGCAGGCCGAGGACGACGATGTCCCGCCCCCGTAAAGGCTCTAAACCCCGCGCCAATTGGCGTCCAGCGTCGACGCGATCGTCAAACAACTTCATCTCCCGAGTGTCAAGCGGTGTATCGGCAAGCCGATACGGGATTAGGTCCCTCAGTCGACCGACTTGGGTCCCCAACACTGCGGGACCGTTAGGGCAGCAGGCCAAGCGCCGCTTCCAGTTCGGTCAGTGACTGCTCGGTCAGCGGTATCAGCGTCTCGATGTCAGGTACGACGTCGCGGCCTGCGACGTAGCCGAAGCCGATGCGGTCGGCGTATGAGGAGGTCGTGACATTGAGCGCCTGGCCGTCGTAGACGGCCGACACCGGATAGATCTCCTCAATGTGCGCGCCGTTCCAATACCTCTCGGCCTGCGGGCCAGGCACGTGCGATATCGGCAGGTTGTACCCCGTGCGTAGCCTCGGCCCGAACGGGAGCATCGGCGAGAGCACCGTCGGCCCGATCGCTGCTGCTAGTAGCACCAGGGATGCGCCAGAACCACGACTCGCCACCCGGTGCTTACCCTCCGACATGGAGCGGTGGATCAGGTCCAGCCGTTCGAGTGGGTCGGGCAGGTGGGTGCCCAGCGGGCACAGCCAGGCGCCAAACATGTTGTTGTGCCGTTCCTCCGCCGCGTGTCCGCGGCTTCGCACCGTGATCGGGCAAATGGCCACCAGCGACTGTTTGGGTAGTTCTCCGCGATCGAGAAGCCAGCAACGCAGCACACCCGCCACAACCGCGGTCACCGCATCGTTGCCGGTCACCCCGGCCTTGTCTTGCAGGGCGCGGATACGTGTCCTGGGCCAGGTGCCGGCGGCGACGGCGCGCTCGTGTCCGAGCCTGCCGTTGAACCGGGTGTAGGGAGCGGCCAACGGCGGCACGGTCGTATCCCCGGTCAGGCTGGCCAACACGTCTGATACCTCGCCGGTGACGATTCGCTCGGCGAGCGTGACGGCCGACGCCGCCATGCGCGCCCCAGACCGGAGCATCGGAAAAGGATTGGGCAGTCGCGGCGTCCTACGGGCGGTTCGCACATCCTGCTCGCGATACTGTGCCGCGTAGAAGTGGGGCATCGACCGGCGCTTTGGATCGGGGCTCAGCGCATCGGTGATCATCTGGAAACCGGCCACGCCGTCCATGAGGGTGTGATGGATCTTCACGTAGAAGGCTGAGCGGCCTTCCGCGAGCCCATCAATCAAGTACGACATCCACATGGGACGGGATCGATCGAGTGGCTCCGCGTGTAGCCGGCTGACGACCCGCCACAGTTCGTTGCGACCGCCGTCCGACGCCAGTGTTATGCGTCGGCAGTGCTGGCTCAAGTCAACTCTGTCGGCCTCTCGCCAGACCCAGCCGCCGACGGTCTGCGCGCCGCGATGAGGATATCGGCGGAGGCGCGGATCCACAGGGTGTCGTCCGGAGACGGCTGCCTGATGAAGTTCATCGACATAGCCTGGACCTGCCTCGGGGGGCGGCGACATGATCAACACAGCACCGACGTTCAATGGGCCGGATAACACTTCGGCGGTCATCATCGCTGCGTCGAGCGGGTCTAGCCAGTCCATGCCGCGCTCCACACTCAGGCGGGTCGATCGGTCTCGCGCGCTATTGGTGACCCGCCGACGAGTCCCGATTGCACGAGTGCGTCGTCGACGAAACGCTGGACCGGGCGTGACTGGAAGAACCCGGTGTGGCCGCCTTGGTACCAGACGATCTCGGGCCTGCCCCAGTGCTCCCACAGGCGGACGACCTGCTCGCGCGGGTGAACCAGCCGGTCGGCGATGCCGGCGTAGATGAAGCGGCCGGCCATCGGCACACGGGGATTCAGCGATAGCGGCGAGATCATCCGCCCGATCGGTTCGGCGAGTGCGACCGCGTGCCGGCGCGGGTCGTCGGGGCTGAGTCCCGCATGGCGTCCCAGAAGTTCAATCAGGTCGGCCACCGGGACACCGAGGATGGCGCACGTGAGGCCGTGCTCGAGGCTCGCGACGAGCGAAGCGATATAACCGCCGAGCGAGATGCCGTTCAAGCCGATCGACGACTCGGGTTCCTGCGACCGTATCCAGCACAGCAGCCGCCGAACGTCCCACACCGCCTGGGCGGTCGCGTGCACGTTGTCCATCACGTCCTCGCCGGTGAAGACGGTGCCCTTGGGCAGGCCGCGTGCCCGCGGCCCGTGCAACGGAAGGACGGGCAACACGACATTGAGGCCCAGATTCTCGTGCAGGTGCCACGCCCGGAACAGTGTGAGGTCGAGCGCGGCACGTCCCATTTCCGCGCCGTGAATGCACACCAGCCACGGACGAGGCTCCCTGTGGCGCAGCATCAATGCGTACTCGCGGGTGTTTGCGATGTAGCCCGACCACCGCTGCGTGCCAGGCTCGCCGGGGTAGGGCGCGTAGCCGCTGTCGAAGACGATGCGCTCGTGGGGATGTCTACGGCTCTTGACTTGCCGGATGGTCACGTCGGTCAGCGCCGGGGGTGGCGCGAAGAACCCTTCGGGTTTGTCCAGCCACCCTCTTCGGCCGTAGAAGTCCAGCGCCGCAACCACTTCGCGGTTGATTCGGTCAAAGGCATGCTCATCGCTGACCGGTCGGCGCGCCCGCAACCCGAGAAGGACGATTTCGTCACGTAGGGCGTGCAAGGCGAGCGCGATAGTCGGCCGTGCGATCGGCAGCTCGTGCGGTTCGCGGTCGAGATAGTCCCGCCAGGATTGGGCGTAGTAGTCACCGGTTCTCGTGATGGGCCCCACCACCGCACCCAACGCGCCCGCGCCGGGAGGTCGACGACGAGATCGACTCGTCTTTTGTTCGAGCGCTTCGTCACGGTCAGGTGCTGCCATGACCGGCGACGTTACGGATTGTCGCGAGGACTCAGTAGGGACTTCGCTCGCGGGGTTAAGGGCCGTTTGGCCACCGTCGTTCGGGACCAATGCCTCCAGCCTGATCCCGCGCCGATGACTAGTGTCATCGACGATCTTCGATCGCTTAGGAGGACGCGAAATGTCCGAACACATCTCACATCACGGCGTCGTGGTAGGCGCGGACGGATCCCCGTCGTCGCGGGTAGCGATGAAGTGGGCGGCACGGGAGGCAACGATGCGGCACGTCCCGCTCACCGTCGTTCACGTCGCCCCCTCCCTGGCGGGTGCGGCCTCGGCGCTGGCGTGGCCTGCCGGCCGAGTTCCCGAGGAGGTGCTCGAGATGCAAGAGAACGATGCCCGTGGGGTCATCGCCGACGCCATCAAGGTCGTCGAAGACAGCGCCGCCGACGGTGATGGACCGGAGATCAACAGTGAACTGTTGTTCGGTGGACCCGTACCATCCCTTGCCGATTTGTCGAAAGACGCCCAACTGATGGTGGTCGGATGCCGTGGCCGAACTGGACAGCATCGCCGCTTGCTCGGGTCGGTCAGCACAGGGTTGATCCATCACGCACACTGTCCCGTCGCGGTGATACACGACGAGGTACCGTCGGTGCTTCAATCGTCGAAGCTGCCGGTGTTGGTGGGAATTGACGGCTCCCCGGCGTCGGAGTTGGCGACGGCGATCGCGTTCGACGAAGCCTCATGGCGGGGTGTGGACTTGGTGGCGTTACACGTCTGGGGCGAAGCCGACATGTCCACCGTCTTCGGCATCGACTCCGTGGCTGTGCAATCCGCGGCGGACAAGACGCTTGCCGAAAGCCTTGCAGGCTGGCAGGAACGCTATCCCGAGGTCACGGTGCAGCGTGTGGTCGAGTTCGAGCGGCCCGTCCATCATCTTCTCGATCAGGCTGAGAAGGCTCAGCTCGTCGTCGTTGGGAGCCACGGCCGCGGCGGGTTCGCCGGGATGTTGCTCGGTTCCGTCAGCACCGCTGTAGCGCAGGAGGCTCGCGTACCGGTCATCGTTGCGCGCCAGCACTAACCTGAACATTGTGTCGGACAGGGAAATTGGGTGCGACTAGATGAACGAAGGTATTCCGGTTGGCAAGGTGGCTGGCATTCCGCTGAGCATCGACTGGAGCGTGCTGGTGATCATGTGGTTGTTCACCTGGAGCCTGGCCGCGACTCTGCCCGACGCCGCGCCAGGCCACTCGTCGAGTGCTTACTGGCTGGCCGGAGCCTGTGGTGCCGCGGTGCTCCTTGCGTCGCTACTGGCGCACGAGCTGACGCACGCCGTCGTCGCCCGCCACCGTGGTGTCGAGGTGCTGGGAGTGAAGCTGTGGTTGTTCGGGGGCATCGCGCGCCTCGGCGGCGAGGCGAAGACCCCTGAAACAGAGTTTCGGATCGCGGTGTCGGGTCCGGCGCTGAGCCTTACGCTGGCGGCGGTGTTCGCCGGCGCCGCCGCGGGCCTGGGTGCGGTCGGATCGGCAGACATCGTGGTCGCCGTCGCTTGGTGGCTGGCGCTCATCAACTTGGTACTCGGGCTGTTCAACCTGCTACCCGGTGCGCCGTTGGACGGGGGCCGGATTCTGCGCGCCTACCTCTGGCGCCGTCACGGTGACGGGGTACGCGCCGCCGTCGGCGCGGCGCGTACCGGACGCGTGGTTGCCTACGTACTAATGGGTTTGGGTCTGATCGAGTTTCTCGCAGGCTCCGTCGTCGGTGGCGTGTGGATGGCATTCATCGGCTGGTTCCTGTTCACCGCCGCTCGCGACGAAGAGGCGTGGATACTGACCCGGCGATCGCTCGCGGGCGTGTCTGTCGTCGACGTGATGACCGCCGATCCGCATACCGCGCCCGGCTGGATTTCGGTCACGGAATTCATCGAGCGCTACTTGCTGGGCGATCGTCACTCGGCATATCCGGTCGTCGACGCGGACGGGTCGATCACGGGACTGATCACGCTGACCGAACTGCGCGACGTGGCACCCGATCAGCGCGCCACCACCTTGGTTCGCGACGCGGCCGTACCGCGAGACAAGGTACCCGTGGCGGATCCGCACGAGCCGTTCGTCGCGCTGCTGGAACGGCTGGCGCGCACCGGGGACAAGCGCGCCATGGTGGTCGACTCGGGTCGAGTCGTCGGCATCGTCACCACGAGCGATATCACCAGAGTGATCGACGTGCGCCGGCTCGCGATGCCTCAAGCGGCTGGTGTCGCGAAGCCGGTCAGCAACGGCGCTGCACTGCTTGAAGATACGCATCGGTCGCTTGGCGGGAATCGTGGTGGTGGGTAGCCACGGCCGGGGTGGGTTTTCCGGCATGCTGTTGGGCTCGGTGAGTAGGGCGGTCGTGAACTCCGCCCAGATTCCGGTGATCGTCGCCCGAATGCCGTAGCGGCATCGAGGCGCCCCCGAGATCGGCACGTCCCCAGGGGAAGTAGGTCCATGACAAGCGATGAGCGCGCCGCCCGGGTCCTCGCATTGGTGCGCGGGCTGACCACCGAGGTCCATCCCCACGCGTCGAGGCTTACCGTGACCCTCGACAGCCCGTTCGACGACCTGGGCATCGGAAGCCTCGAGTTGGCTGAGTTGCTGATGCGGGTCCAGTCCACCTTCGGGGTCGCGCTTCCCGCCCATGTGCTCTCCAGTGCGGAGACCCCCCGTGATCTGGTGAGGGCCGTCGTCCGCAAGGGTGCACCCGTCGTCGAGAACGTTGCCGTCGTCGAGCCGCCTGTCTCGACGGCCGGTGGTTCGGCACCGGTGGCGGCATCGACTTTGATCGACGCCCTCGACTGGCACGTCGGCGCGAGCCCCGAACGGACGCACATCCGCATCCTCGACGAGTCGGGCAGCCCCGAAGACGTGACCTATCAGGCCCTGCACACGGAAGCTGCCGCCGTCGCCGCGGGGTTGCTCGCGCGCGACGTCATGCCCGGCGACACGGTCGCCATCATGTTGCCCACCGGCCGGGAGTACTTTGTCACCTTCGCTGGCGTGGTCCTCGCCGGTGCCGTGCCGGTACCCATCTACCCGCCGGCCCGACCTTCGCAGCTGGCCGATCACCTACGTCGTCACACCGGCATCCTCACCAACGCGCGAGCCGCGATGATGGTGACGGTCCCCGAGGCGGTCGGCCTCGGACATCTCCTGCGCGCGAATGTCGACAGCCTGCGCCACGTCGTCGTGGCCGAATCCCTCGCAGGCGCAGCCGGGGGGGCTCTGCCCCGACCACGCGCCGCCGACCTGGCACTGGTGCAGTACACGTCGGGCAGCACCGGCCAGCCCAAAGGGGTGGCGCTCACGCACGACAACCTGCTGGCCAACATCCGGGCGATGGGCGAGGCCGTGGCTGTGTCGGGGGCGGACACGTTCGTCAGTTGGCTGCCGCTCTATCACGACATGGGTCTGATCGGCGCGTGGCTCTCAAGCCTGTATTACGGCGTCCCGCTGGTGGTGATGGCGCCGCAGCTGTTCCTGACCCGCCCGTCGCGGTGGCTGAGGGCGATCGACGCCAACCGTGGCACGATTTCGGCCGGTCCGAACTTCGCCTACGAGCTCTGCCTCACCAAGATCAACGAGGCCGACCTCGATGGAATCGACCTGAGCTCCTGGCGATTGGCCTTCAACGGCGCAGAGCCGGTTAGCCCCGCGACGATCGAGCGCTTCGCCGAGCGCTTCGCACCCTATGGGTTTGAGCGGAACGCGATGACGCCGGTCTACGGGCTGGCGGAGTCAGCCGTCGGGCTGGCCTTCCCGCCGCTGGGCAGGGGCCCGCTGATCGACCGCATCGACCGCGACACATTCGTGCGCTCGGGGCGGGCCGAAACCGCCGAGTCCGACGAACGGGACGCCCTTCGTTTCGTTGCCTGCGGACAACCCTTGCCACGCCACGAGATCCGCGTCGTCGACGCCACCGGAACCGAACTGGGTGATCGCCGCGAGGGGCGCATCGAGTTCCGCGGCCCGTCGGCGACCACCGGCTATTTCCACAATCCCGCCGCCACACGGTCGCTGTTCCACGAGGACTGGCTCGACACCGGCGATCTCGGCTACATAGCCGACGCCGACCTGTACGTCACCGGTCGGGTCAAGGACATCGTCATCCGGGCCGGACGCAATCTGCACCCCGCCGAGCTCGAAGAGGCCGTCGGCAACATCGCCGGCGTCCGCAAGGGATGCGTCGCCGTGTTCGCGTCTCCTGACCCCGCCGGGGGCGCCGAGCGGCTCATCGTGATGGCCGAGACTCGAACAAAGGAGGACGAGACGACCGCCGCGTTGCGTTCCGAGATCGTCTCGGCGACGGTGGACCTGCTTGGGGTTGCACCCGACGACGTGGTCCTCGCGCCACCGCGGACGGTCCTGAAGACATCAAGTGGCAAGATCCGTCGGTCCGCCAGTCGGGAGATCTACGAGAAGGGCAGGATCGACGCCCGACCACAAGCGCTGTGGTGGGAATTGGCTCGCATCCGGCTCCGTGGAGTCGGACCGTCCTTGCGCCGTGCCCGCAATACTGCGGCCACTGTCGCGTTCGCCGCTTATGCGTGGATGCTGTTCGCGGTCCTCGCGCTGGCGGTGATCGCCGTGTTACCGCTGCTACCTCGGGTGGAGTGGCGCTGGCAGACGGCCACTCGAGCGCTTCGGCTCCTGGCCCACCTGACCGGGACATCGATCAGAGTTCATGGTCGCGACCGCCTCCCCGCCGGGCCCGCGATCGCCGTGGCCAACCATCCGAGCTGGCTGGACGGGCTAGCGCTCTCCACCGTGTTGCCGCGCTCGTTTCGCTTCGTTGCCGGGGAGGTGTTACAGAGTGAAGGACTAACCGGGTTCGTGCTCAAGAGGCTCGGCACCGAATTCGTGGAACGCCATGAACGCGAGCACGGCGTGGCCGACACCGACCGGGTCGCCGCACTCGCCCGAGCCGGGCAGTCGCTGGTGATCTTCCCCGAGGGCCGTCTGGCCCGCGCCCCTGGGCTGCGGCCGTTCCACATGGGCGCGTTCGTCGTCGCCGCCAAGGCTGGCGTCCCGGTAGTTCCGGTCGCCATCTGCGGCACGCGGGCCATCCTCAGGCCTGAGCACGACTTCCCCCGACGAGGATCGGTGGATATCACCATTGGAGCGCCAGTCCAGCCCACGGGCACCGATTGGGCGGCGGCAGTGAAGTTGCAGCGCGCGGTGCGGGACGCCGTCTTGCGCCTCTCGGGGGAACCGGACGTCGAATGACGGGCGGTATACGAATGAAAGGAATTGCTTGAGTCATGAGTATTCGGAGTTACGGTACGGGTCCGTCCCCAGGCGAATACGGCGCGGATTACGAAAACCAGCTTGCGCAAGAGGACACCCTCATTGAGCGCCATATCGACGACGCGCTGGGCGAGGGAATTTCGCCGCCCGAGCGTCTGTGGGGACGTGGCGCCTTCGGCCCGTCTGAATGCATGGACCAGATGCTTTCTGAGGAGGAGCCGGACCCGGCATCGCGAATCAATGTTTCGCTCGACGAAGACGAGCAGCAACGCTCCGACGAAGCCGAGCGTGAAACCGAATTTCCTCAGCGAGATGAGGTCGGAAGCGTAGGAGCAGGCCGACTCGTCGCGCCGGACTGGGGCTTTGGCGAAGACGAAGAGGCAGAGCTGGTGGCTGACGACGTCGGTATCAGCGGAGGCGCAGCCTCGGCCGAGGAGACCGCGGTTCACATCATCGACGATGAGGCGTAATTAATCCTGCTCGCCCCTGCGACTCGGGACCAAAGACTCTCAGACCGGCGACCTCATGACCTAACGCCGATGGCCGGCGGCGATGAGTCTGGATGCATCTGATGAGGAGGGTCTGATGACCGCCGTTCTGCGTATCGTCTCCGGTAGCGCGAATCGCGGGCTTGCTTCCGCAGTGGCGAACCATCTTGGCGTCGAATCCGACGGCTGCAACCTCGCGCGATATCCCGACGGGGAGCTGCGTCCGACGATCGAAAACGTCTGTGGTGCCGATGCTTACGTCGTGCAACCGACCGCACCCCCAGTGAATGAGCACATCGTCGAACTGCTCTTGTTGCTTGACGCCTGCCGTCGCTCGCGCGCCGCGCGCGTGACCGCGGTCGTCCCGTACTTCGGCTATGCGCGCCAGGATCGCCGCACCGCCGCCGGCCAGGCTCTCGGCTCTGCGGTTGTCACCAATGCGATCGCCGACGCGGGGGCTGATCGACTCGTCGTCGTCGATCCGCACACCCCAGCCCTGGAGGCTCAGTGCCGAATCCCTGTCGAAATTCTCACCGCCGTTCCCACCCTGTGTGGTGAGCTCGCTCCCGGGCTGCCGGAAGGCTCTGTAGTGGTCGCACCGGATTTGGGTGCGGTCAAACTGGCTGAGCGGTACGCGGAAATCTTGCACGGCCCGGTTGCGGTTGTGCGCAAGCAACGCGAAAGTGGCGCAACGGTAAGCGCATTGGACATCGCCGGCGACGTGTGCGGCCGACCGGCCGTGATCATCGATGACATGATCACCACGGGTGCGACCATTGAAGCCGCGGCCGGGCTGCTGCGCTTACGCGACGCGGCGCCGGACATTGTCGTGGCTGCGACGCACGGCCTGTTGGTCCACGCCGCCGTCAACCGCTTGCGTGACCTCAAGCTGGGGCGCGTGCTCGTCACCGACACGGTGACGCCGAAGCAGGCGGACACCGTGATCGAGGTGTGCTCGATTGCACCGATGCTCGCGATGGCCATCGCCTGCATGCACGACGACAAGCCCGTTCAACCAATCACGGGTCCCCCCAAGGCGATCGGCGAGCAGCCAACGCGTCTCCTCGGCCGCGGGCGGGGAAAGCCGAGTTCGTCAGCGACGTGACCGTCATGGCATTCCGGTAGCCGTTCTTTCGCAAGTACGGCTTGACGCGTCTCGGCCGACGGTCAGCCACAGCTGCCCGGCAGCTAGCGGCAGCAGGCTACATCCGACGGCCAATGCCCAACCTTCGAAGCCGATCGCCTTAATCTGTAGCGCCGTCGCCAACGCCGGCACGTTGACCGCCAGCAGGATCAGGCCGAGGCAGAGCGCCAGCGCATACCAGAGCAGCCGGTTGGCGGTGACAGCATTGCGCAGCACTCCGCTGCCCCGGCCACGCATGTTGAAGACATGCCACAGCTGCGCCAGCGCGATGGTGAGGAACGAGACGGTGGTTGCCGCCGCAGTGTCGAAACCAAGCCAGTACGTGGCGGCGACGATCGCGAGCAGCGTGCTCGCCGAGATCGCCAGGCCGTAGCCCGCCATGGTGCGCCACAGCTGGGACGGAATGATCGGCTCCCCTGGGCGTCGCGGTGGCCTGTCGAGGACGTCCCCCTCCCCCTCGCCTGTAGCCAGCGCGAAGGCGGGAAAAACGTCGGTCACCAGGTTTAGGAACAAGATCTGCAGGGGCAGCAGTGGTAGCGGCAGACCCGTGAACACAGCGAGCGCTACCACCAGCACCTCGGCGATGTTGCACGAGAGCAGGTACATCGAGAAGCGGCGGATGTTGTCGAAGATGACCCGTCCCTCTCGCGCCGCGGTCACGATCGTCGAGAAGCGGTCGTCGAGCAGCACGATGTCAGCCGCTTCACGCGCAACCTCGGTGCCGCGCTTGCCCATCGCGACGCCGATATCGGCCTTCGACAGGGCCGGCGCGTCATTGACGCCGTCGCCGATCATCGCGACGACCTCGCTTTGGCTCTGGAAAAGGTCGATCAGATCAAGCTTCTGCTCCGGGTTGACCCGCGCAAAGACGCGCTGTCGTGCAAGACCTTTGCGTGCGGAATCGGACGCGTGCTTCAGGCCCGACAGCTCGCTTCCGGTCGTGACGGCCGCATCGGGCCCCGCGATGCCGACATCGCGGGCAATGGACAGGGCCGTGCTTGGATGGTCACCGGTGGCCATGGCAACACTTATTCCCGCGCGGCGAAGGGAGGCGACCGCGTCCGCAATGTCCGCGCGCGCCGGGTCTCGCAGTGCCACGAGCCCGACGAATGCGAGCCCGCGGCCGAAGGGATCCTGTGGGTCCTCGCACGGGTGAGTGGCGAGCGCGAGGACGCGTAGCCCGTCGGCTGCCAGTTCCTGGGCTACGTCGAGCCACTCCGTCTTGTCGTCGTCATCGAACGGCTCGGCGGCAATGCCGGTCCGATCCGTCAGCGCCAGAACCGCTTCCGGTGCTCCCTTGACCGCGACGAAAAACCGGTCGTGATCCCGATGCACCGTCGCCATCCATTTGGTGGCGGGGTCAAACGGGTGTTCGGCCACCTCGGGGTGAAGATCTAGCTGCTCGCCGCGTATCAATCCCGCGAGTGCACCCACGCGGACCAGCGCGACCTCCATCGGATCGCCGCTGCCGGTGTCGGTTTCGGCGTCGTAGTCGGCGTTGCCACACAACACACCCGTTAGCAGGGCACGCTTCAGCTCCGCATCGGCGGACGGGTCGACCGGCACACCACCGGTGAGCACGGCGTGGATCTGATAGTCGAAAAAGAACGCGCCGGTAGAGGTCACCACGCGTTCGACGGCCATGCGGTTCTCAGTCAGCGTGCCGGTTTTGTCGGTCAGCACCACCGTGGTCGAACCGAGCGTCTCTACAGCCGAGAGCCTTTCCACGAGAGCGTTGCGCCGCGCCATGCGCAGCATGCCACGGGTGAGCGCGAGGGTCGCCACGATCGGCAGGCCTTCCGGGATCGCCGCGACGGCGAGCGCGATGGAGGTTTCGACCATGAGCAGCACCGGTCTGCCAGTCAGTAGCCCAGCCGCCGCAACGGCGGACGCCAGAACCAAGGTCAGCCAAATGAGTTGGCGGGATAGGCGTTCCAGCTGGTCCTCCAGTGGGGAGTTGCCCTCATCGGTCTCGTCGATCAGCTGAGTGATGCGGCCGAGCTCAGTCGACAGCCCGGTGCCCACCGCAATTCCTTCGCCACTGCCTCGGACCACGTGTGTGCCCTTGAACAGCATCGCGGCGCGCTCATGCAGCGCGGCCGCCTCCGGGTCGGGCTCCACGTTCTTGCCGACCGGCACCGACTCACCGGTGAGGGTCGACTCGTCCAAACCCAGGGCGGCGCTTCCTGCGCACCGCAGGTCAGCGGGCACGACGTCGCCCGGCTCCAGGAGCACGACGTCGCCGGGCACCAACGCGTCGGCGTCAACGACCGCGGAGCGGCCGTCCCTGCGTACCCTCGCGCTGCGGCCGCCTAGCGCTCGCAACGCTTCCATCGAGCGCACCGCCCTGCGCTCCGTGCCGTAGCCGATCGCAGTGTTGATCAAGAGCACGACAGCGATCGCTATCGCCTGCTGCCATTCACCGAAGAAGAAGGACACCGCCATCGCCGCTGCGAGTAGGGCCACCACGGGGCTCGCGAACTGCCGCGCCAGCAGCGCCAGGTCGGCCACCGGCTTGCGCGTCGCAAGGAGATTTCGTCCAAACAGCTGCCGACGCTGCTCGACCTCGGCCTCGCTCAAGCCGACCGACGGGTCCACCCGCAATCCACACGCAATATCCGCAACCGGCAACGCGTGCGGATGCTGCGGTAACAGCTCTAGTGACAACACGGCGGAACCCATTTGTTTCGACCCTGGCATCACGAGCGCAGTACCGTCAGGAGTCGAAGGTCCCAACCGCGCCGAATTTGGACCCTGAGGCGCCACCGATCGTGCTTGTGCGGCAAGTCCCTCTTCTTCGCCGCCGAAAATCACGCGCAACGTGACGGCCAAGAGCCGGTGTGCGAGACCCACCGATTCATCGGTCCCCGCCTCCTCCGGGCGTGTGGCCCGTCCGCGTGGCGAGTCGTATTGGCCATGAAACATGCTGATAACGCAAGGAATCGAGCGTGCCGCATTCTTCGCAGCTCCTTCCTCGTTGCGACGCTGGTGGTGACTTTCGCCCCTGGTATGCCAATGGTTACTGCTATGTGCTGGAAGCGAACACTAGGAGGTAGTCATGGCCGCCAGGATGAAGGTCTCGGCGCTTGATCATGCGATGCACAGCGCGCATGCCTGGGTCAACGACGTGGCTAAGGAGTTCGACACTGATGATCGGGAGTTCGCCTATGGGGTGCTTAAGGCGTGGCTGCAAACCCTTCGCGATCGCCTTACCGTCGAGGCAGCTGCCCACTTCGCAGCCCAGCTGCCTGACCTGATCCGGGGCATCTTCTACGCAGGCTGGGACCCCGGGGCCGTTCCCCAGAAATACGACGCTGAGGCCTACGCTGTGCGCTTCGCCGGTGCGGCGAACATCTCCCTCCACGACGTCGGCAAGGCCGCCGCGGCGACGACTGCGGCCCTACGACACCACCTTTCGCCTGCGCAGATGGATAAGACCCTGCATCAGCTTCCACCTGAGATCCGCGTGTTACTACAACCCGAACCGTCGCCCTGACGGGGCTTGTGACAATGAACCCTCAGTTCGAGGCGGCAAGTGGCGTCGGCTCAGAGAAGTTTCTGAACCGCTTGAGGTAAGGCAACAGCCCATACAGAGGCACCGACCTCGGCCAGTCGTCAGCACGAAAGTACGCGTCCGTGCCGCCATCGACGAATACGACGCTGCCGCACAAGAAAGCCGCCGCATCCGAGAGCATGAAGAGCACCCAGTCGGCAAGCTGCCCAGCGTCGCCGAATCCGCCGATCGGAACAGGAAAGGAGCGAATGGCCCTCGCTTGCTTCGGCATCGAGAGCTGCTCCTCCAGAAGAGGTGTCATGATCGCCCCAGGAGCCAGAGCATTTAGGCGTATGCCCGCGCCCGCCCACTCGTTCTTAACCGCCTCACGCCGCACCCACCGGCTAACCGCGATCTTGGATGCGGCGTAAACGATCGTCGAAGCATTCTTGCCGAATAGTTTCACCGAGCGAACAGCCTTCTCGGCGTCGTGCGCAAGGAATGCCCCTACGGTGCGTGCTGGAACCGCGGGCGTTGTTGTTGTCGAGTTGCTTGAGAAGACAACGACTCTCGCGTCTGAAGCGGCGGCTAGCGCCGGTCGCCACGCGTCAAGCAGGTCAACGACGCCGAGGTAGTTAACCTGGGCGATCAGGCGCGGTCGGTCAGCGGCTGGGCCGGGCCCGAGACCGGCCGCTAGCACGGCGCCGTCCAGTCTGCCCCGAGACGCCGCCAGAACACGGTCGATGGCAGCCCGACGACCCTCGCCGGTCGACAAATCCGCGACGATGTCTGCCTGCTTGAGGTCTACTCCGATCACGGTGTGGTCGGCATTGCACAGTTTCTGCGCGACCTTGAGCCCCATGCCTGATGCCGACCCGGTGACTGCATACACGCCCATCAGTGCAACTCCTTCCTCGCGCGGTGCTTCTACTCAAATCCCATCTCGGTGTATCCCAAATGTGTTGTAACCAGCGCGATGCCGTGCCCGCAGGATGTCCTCGTCCGGAGTTTCATCTGTGATCCTCGAAAGGAGGAGGTCGATGCGTTGATGAATGTTCGATCGTTTCACACAGCGGTGTGCCCTCCGTTGGTGAGCCGCACGACATATGTGCGGTCACCCGGTTGATACTCAACCGTTCCGCCCTCGACAATCATCCCAACCAACTCGTTGCCGTCCTCGAAGAAGTACGCGTTCTCTTTGTCCCGCATGGAATCAATGTGGCAACCAGGCACTATTACGACGCTGCGGCGAGGATCATCGGTAAGGACCACAATCCGCGCACCGCGTTCCCCTTCTGTGTTCGCCACGGCGTTCTTCGCATGCTTCTTCACCGCAGCGCTTTCTAGCGGCTTCTGCCGCTTCATTGCGTGCTCGGCCATTGGTGTTGTCCTCTCCATAAATCGCCGATCGCTACGGCGGCGCTGCGCAGCAGCGTGCTCGGGTCTTCATGCGTGCGGATGGCCGGAAGGCCGTTCGCTCGGCGACCACCAAGTTCTCCTTGGCACCATCACCGTCTCACCCCACCGACGGCGAGGCGAGGGTCGAACGTCCTTCAGTGCGCGCCAAGGTCACATTGGCTGCCGGCGGCAGTCGGGGACGAATCAACGGCGTCCCTTGGCAAGGAAGGTGCAGAGCCGGTCCAGCGGCCAGGTGTTGATCACCTCGTCGGCCGACACCCAGCCACGCTGGGCGACGGCGACGCCGTAGCGGATGTGATCCAGATGTGGGACCGCGTGGGCATCGGTGTCGATCGCGAAGACAACTCCATGTTCTCGGGCACGGCGCAGAAGTTCGTCGTTGAGGTCGAGCCGGTCGGGGAAGGCGTTGATTTCCAGGGCGGTGTGGGCGCCCGCGGCAGCTGCGAACACGGCGTCATCGTCGAAGTCAATGGGCGGACGCCGACCCAGGAGACGGGTAGTCGGATGGCCGATGATGTTGACGTAAGGGTGCTCGATGGCGGTGAGGAGGCGCAGGGTCATCGCCTCGCGAGTCTGGTCGAAATCGGAATGCACGGAAGCAACCAGGACGTCGAACCCGGCGAGGAAGTCGTCATCCCAATCAAGCGAACCGTCGGCGGCGATGTTGAGCTCGGACCCGTGCAGCACCGCGATACCGTGGCGGCGAGCCGCCTCGGCCAGCTCGCTGCGCTGTTGGAGGGCCTTGTCGCGGGTCATCCGTTGCATCGCCAGCAGCGGCGCGTGATCGGTGATCGCGCAATAGCGATATCCATGGCGGGAAGCGTCGGCGACCATGTCGTCCAGGTCGGCAAGTCCGTCGGTGAGATCGGTATGCATATGGAGATCGCCCATGATGTCGGTCACGTCCACCAGGTCGGGCAGATGGCCATCCAGCGCGGCTTCGACTTCGCCGCGGTCTTCCCGCAACGTCGGCGGAATCCACGGCAGCGAGCTTGGCGTAGATCTCCGCTTCGTCTGACGATGCCAACAATTCGTTGTCGTCGACTCGGAACAGCCCATACTCAGACAACTTCAGCCCGGCCCGCACCGCCAGTTCGCGGATACGGATGTTGTGGGATTTCGATCCGGTGAAGTACTGCAGTGCCGCACCCTAGACCGCCGCAGGCACAACCCGAAGATCCACCTGAATACCTTTCGTTGTCACCACGGATGACTTGGTCGAGCCGTGGGCCAGCACGCGTTCCACCAACGGCATGGTGCAGAAGCGGTCCATGACCGAATCCGGGTCTTCATCCGCCGCCACTAACAGGTCGATGTCGCCTACGGTGTCGCGCATCCTCCGCAGTGATCCCGCGTAGTCGACTCGACTCACCTGTGGCAACGCGGCGAGCTGGGCGACCAGATCCTCGGCGATATCCAGAGCGACCGCCAGCGGCATGCGCCCCCCGACTTCCTGCATCCGCCGGATCGCGCGGGCCAGGTTGCGTTCGCTGGTCTCGCCCCAGCCTTTCAGGTCGCGCAGCCGTCCGTCGTGCAAGGCGGCGAGGAGCTCCGGCATCGAGGAAATGCCCAGCTCCACATGAACCTGATGAGCTCGCTTCGGTCCTAGCCCAGGGATTCCCAGCAACGCGCGCAAACCTGCGGCAGCTGGGCGTGCAGTTCCTCAAGAGCGGCAATGCGGCCGGCTTTCCGCAACTCGAGCAGCTTGTCGGCGATATGCTCACCCACCGCCGGGATCGCCATCAAACCTTTCCGGTCGAGCGTGTCAAGGTCGAGCGGGTAACCGGCGACCGAACGGGCCGCCTTTTCATAAGCGCGCACCCGGTATGGATCGCCTCCGGAGATGGCAACCAAATCGGCCAGCTCCTGTAGCGCCTCGGCCGCAGCATCATTCGTACGCATGAGGCCTTCCGTCCCGTTCCGAGTGGGCGTCCCCGCTCCTGCGAAGTGGCTCGTACACCTCCAAAGCGCCTCCGTGTCCAGAGTCAAATGGCTCGTTGTGCGATGCCATGTCGTCGATGAACGACCGTTGTGTTGTGAGTGACTGCGGTTCCCAGGCCGGCCAGACTAACGCCGCCGCGGCACGGCCAGCAGCCGGCGGGTGATCGTCGTCGTCACCGGAGACCGATCGCTGCGGTCGAGCACATCGCCGGCATCGGCATCCCGGTTCTCGACGAGCTCGTCGGGTACCACGTCGCATTCATCGATGCCAGCGTCGACCGGTCGGGCCTGCTCGGCGATGTCGGCTTCATCGGCAGGCGGGAGTGGATCGATCACCGTTGGTGTGCAATGAGCTCGGGTGGCCCGCTGGATGCGCACACCGTCATCGTCGGCTGCGGCTGTTGTGCGTGTTCGGGGTCAGCGTCGTAGCCGGGCTGGCTCAACAGGGCGCCCCAGGCTCGGCCGACGGCCGTGACGACCGTGTCATCGAGGTCGCGGGTCAGGTCGTTCTCGGCGATCGCCACGAGCGCATCGGCCAACTCGAGGGGGGCCACATTGTGCCGTTTGGCCGTTTGCACAATGTCGATGAACGCCTCATCGAGGCTGCAATGGCGCAGGGCAACAAGCACCCCCTCAGCGGCGCCGAGACTTCGCTGGCCGCTGCGGCGAGGACCTCTCGGGTCCTCGGTCTCTTTTCGTGGTTTCACCGTAGGCTCCCTTGCTTTACGACGGTTTCGATGCTGCCGAGTTCTGTCGCGGCACGGGCAGGGCCGTAAGTCCTATCGACGCCGGGCCGAAGGACATCCGCGATCGGTCGGTCAACCGTGGAGGGCATGGACCACCGGGGGGTCATTGCTTGGCTTCTCCAGCGGCCTGGTCGGCATGCGTCTTCGGCTCAACCCAGCCAGGTCCGCCTAACAGGTCACGTCAGCAGCGTCACCGGATCGGTGAACGGCAGCCCGAGGTCGGCGGCCACCTCATCGCTGAGTGGCGCGCCTTCGCGGGTCGACAGGCCATTGGCCAACGCCGCATCCGACGGGCAGGCTGTGCGCCAGCCGTTCTCAGCGAGTTTGAGTTCATAGGGCATCGTCGAGTTCGTCAGCGCGAAAGTTTGACGTCGCCCCGGCGGGTCAGTTCCTTGATGCCTGCCGGGGTGGTGACCACTCGGAACTCATTGTTTTCGTCTCGGTCGGGATGCCCACTCGCATGGCAGCTCGATAGGGCTTGTCCACCCGGTTCGATGACGCCGACGATATGACGATATTCAGCGCTGCCCGCCTTGCGAAGAGTCTCAAGGCCTTCGGCGCCAACCATCGGGATCGAACACGACCTCGCCCACGCTGGGAGCGCCGTTGATGACCGCCGCCCCTGGGCGTCAAGGCCAAACGACCCTAGGGGCCCTAAGAGGTCGCGGCGATGATCAACGGATCGACTCACGATTGTCAAGGGGTCGTGATGGATACATTTGCCTGGCGCTTGGCGTGGTGTGGTGTGGGGTGTTCAAATGCGTCCCGGGCCAACATAGTTCGCGGCCGCGCCAATTCGGTGGTGAGCGGGTGCCGAGTTAGGAGTAGTCATGACTGCCAGCGATGAGCAGGTGACAGTTCTCAGTGAGGATGAGAGCTGGGAGTTGTTAGCAAGCGTTGCGCTGGGCCGATTGGTGGTCTGCATCGGCTCGCGTCCCGAGATCTTTCCCGTCAACGTCGTCGTCCAGCGCCCCACCGTGCTGTTCAGGACCGCTGAGGGCACCAAGCTAATGAGCGTGGTCCTCAACGAACACGTTGCATTCGAGGCCGACGGCTACTCGCTCGACGAAGGGTGGAGCGTCATTGTCCAAGGCACCGCCGAAGTGTTGTCGACCAGCGCGGAGATCAATGAGGCGGATCGCGCCGGGCTGCGGCCCTGGATAGCAACGCTGAAGCTGCGCTACGTTCGCATACGCGCCTCAACGATTAGCGGCCGACGATTCAAATTCGGCTCCGAACCCGACCGCGACGACACCTTCGCTTGACTATCCAACGACACCCGGAACCGTATTCGTATCAACGGTTTAAGCCTGTTGGGTTGAGTTCAGATGTATCCGACTCGTCGATACGCGCTCAGCGCAGACCGGACAGATGGCTGAATGCCGTGGGAAGGAATTTGCTCCACTTTCCGAAAGTCGGAGGCGCCGAAGCGCCGATGGCCTTGTCTGCGACCCCGCCGCGCACGTACCGCCCCGCGGTCGATACGCGCCGATGATCGCGCCGGGGGTAGACGCTCAGCGCATCGCGTCGTTGATTGCGGTATCCAGCTCAACCGTGCCCCGGTCGAATTCCTGTGTCGCGCTTGATGAGCTGCCGGTCAGCTCAGCCGGCGACTGTACACCTGCTGGTTGGTGGCCGCCCGCCGCACGCGATCAGCATCAGGCCCAAATGTCGCCGGTGCGGCGTCGGTGATCCTCAGCCGCCCACACCTGCTGGTGTCGTCTGGTGATGGGTGTCGTTGCGCTGGGAAACGACCTCCAGTAGATCGTTGGGTCGAGCCGTGACGCGAATCTTGAACCGGCGGCTGGTGTGCTCAATGGTCTTGCGTAGCCATTCGGCGTCGGTCTGGCAGGCACGCTCCAGACGCATCCGCCGCACCCGCAGCGGAATCATCTGCAGCGAGATCAGTTCACCGCTGGCGGGATCGGTGCAGGCCGAATACAGGAGTCGGAGGTCGCTGCGGAACGATTCGTGTCCACCGATGCCCTCGTAGTCATCGATGACATCGCCGCAGCCATACATGATCGGTTTGCCGCGGTATACCTCGATCGGGCGGGGATGGTGTGAGGAGTGTCCGTGCACGATGTCGATGCCGGCGTCGATCAGCCGGTGCGCGAACGCGATTTCGCTCGGCGCTATCGCATACCCCCAATTGGATCCCCAATGCACCGAGACGATCGCAACATCGCCGTCGCGCTTGTGCGCCAGCACCTGTGCGGCCACGTCGTCGGCGGCGTCCCGCTGCGACGGATCGTGGATCAGCCACACTCCGGCTCGGTCGCGGTGTGCGGCCCAAGCCTCGGGAACGCCGGCCGATGCCATTGCCACCGAGCCGATCAGCACCCGGTGCTCATCGTGAACCGTTATCACCGCCGGGTGGTGGGCGGCGGTCAGGTCGGCTCCGGCCCCGGCGCACTGGATCCCCGCCTGGGTGAGAGCTGCGACGGTGTCGGTCAGTCCCTGGTAGCCGAAATCGAGGATGTGGTTGTTGGCCAGTGCGCACACGTCCGGCCGGAACGCTGTCAGTGCGGGCAGGTTATCGGGGTGCATCCGGTAACACACCGGCTTGCGGTCTGCGAATTCACCGTCGGCGGTGATCGTTGTCTCCAGGTTGATCAGACGAACGTCGGGGGCGGCGTCATCCAGGAGCGCCAGCACCTCGCCCCAGGGCCACGGCCAATCCGCGGGGCGGGGAATCGGCCCGTTCGCGTGCTCGGCCAGGCGGACATACCCGCGCGCATCACGCATATACGGTTCGTGCAATACCGGTGCGCCGGGATGGGGCAGGATCTGATCGACGCCCCGGCCGAGCATGACGTCACCGCCCAGCACCACCGTCACTACATCGAAGTTACTGGCCACGCCCGACCACCGCCGCCCCATAATCAATCGCACCAGCGAGTCGTCTAGATCTGCCCGAAGGCGGCATCCCCGTCTTGCGACGCTGGGTCAAGATCAAGGCGGTTTGGCCTTACACCAACACCGCGCGTCGGGACAGACCACCGAGTTTCCCCGGTACCGAAACGATCGCACCCAGCCAACCGCGCGGCGAGGGGTCGAAAGTCCTCACGACTGCGCTCAAAGGTCACATCGGCCGCCGACTCAGTTATTGATCGGGTTCTTCCACACAAGATCAGGTACGGCGTTCGTAGCGCGAGCCGGCCACCTTTCCGGTCAGGACGGCGTTGCCCGGGCGGAATATCGGAAGACGCTGCCGGACAACGCATTAGTGTTGGCGGGCGACGATCACCGGGACGCACGCCGTGCGTACCACGTCGGTGCTGGCTGCGCCGAGCAGCCTCGCGGCGAAGCCGCCCAGCCCGTCGACCCCGACCACGGCTGCCGGCAGGGCCTTGGTCCCGACGAGAGTGGCCACAACCGGCCCACCGGCTGGCTTCGTTGCGCGATGAGAGTAGGCCATTCGACGATCGTCTCGATGCCGAGCGCCAGCTGGCCGATCGGTTGGAATCACTGCGCGGCCAGGACATTGTCGTGCTCGGCCTGCCGCGCGGCGGGGTCCCGGTGGCCTTCGAAGTGATTTCGTCACCATCTGCTTCAGGCGATAGCGGGCACCGTGCGCAGCAACGAGCCGTAGACAAACTCAGAGCGCCCGTTGGATCTCTTCGGCGTTCGTAATCGCGGATCACACCACTAAGCGTTTGGTAACGAGTTCAGTGCGGGCGGTCATTCGGGTTCAACTACTACGTACGTGCGCCGGAGCAGTCGCGGCTGCCTCATGTTCACACTGTCTTCCTTCGCGAGGCGCTTGTAAAACCGCCGGGCGTCAGCTTCGTCGGTCGGGCCAAACGCGACGCTCTCCCACTGGCCGTCGCTCAGCTGGAACTGATACCGCACGTAGTATTCGCTAGAACCTTCATTCACGTTGCTGCTGCCTTCCTCCCACCCCATTGTGGACCCCGTTTGCGACGGCTTCGAACCAGTATGAGCCGCTACCAACGGGTTTAGGCTGTTTTTGCGTGGGCCGCGCCTTGTCGTGACACGGGCCCAGCAGCAGCACACCGCCGGGCGCCGGCCTGCAGCACAAACACTTTCACACGCTCTTGCACTCGACGAAACGCTGACCGTGTGACCGGCTTGAAAATGTCGGCGCGTTCGATGCCGCCCCGATCACCAGTGCCGGCCGGCGAGCAGAGGGATGGGGGACCGAAGACCCTGGCAGGTGAAGGGGCCGGGCGCGCATAGTCAGTGGATGCTCGGTCCTGTGCTGGACGTCTTTCGGCTGCGCCAGTACTTCAACGTCATCACCCGCACCCGTGAGTGGGTGGCGGGAATGCGTGACGACGCGGGATTCCTGACGGACGCCGCCCGCGCCGTGGTGCGCCTGCCACCCGGCGCGGCGGGCGAGCAGGACCTCCACCCTTTTCCGCCTACGGAGCCCTACGACACGAGAGTGAGGGACGGTCAACGGCTAGCTCTGGCGGCAACCGGAGGAAGTGGCGCGATGGCATCGGTCGTGGGCGTCGCACGTGCCCTCGAAGAGGCGGGTCTGCGTCCCGCGGTCATCTCGCTGTGCTCCGGTTCGGCCATGTTCGGGTTTCCGCTCGCCGCGGGTATCCCCGCGGAGGCGGTCGCGGCGTTCACTCTGGGGCTGCAACCCGAGGACTATATCGACATCGACTGGCGTCGGCTGCTCAGCCTGGTGCCGACCGTCGGCCGGGGATTCGCCGGCATCTTGCGCGGTGATGCAGTTGAGGGCGCGTTCTCGGATCTGCTCGGAGACATGACGCTGGGTGAGATGCCCATTCCCGCCTACGCGCCGATCTGGAATGTCGAGCAGAATCGTCTCGAGTTCATCGGACCGAAGACCCATCCCGACCTCACAGTGGCGCGCGCCGTGCACATGGCAATCGCGTTGCCACTCTTCATCCAGCCAGTCGAGTATGGCGGCTTCCACTGGTGCGACGGCGGGATCGTCGACATCTTCCCAGTGCATCCACTTCTCGACCTCGAGGAACCCTGCGACCTCACCCTGGCAATCAACGGTTTCTATCCCCCCAGGTTCGAGGGCGAGGACGCCACCGGCTGGGAATACCGCCGTGCCAGCATCCTTTACGTCGCGAGCCAGGTACGTACCTGCCAGCAGGTCGAACTCGCGCGCGAAAACCTGGCCCGGCTGCAGTCCGCGTCGAATGTGACGATGATCGAGCCCGTACCGTACGAGGTGGTGCGCGGCATCGGTTTCTACCGCCAATTCCTGAGCACCCGGGACTGGCCAGGTTTCATGCGGGCCGGTCGCCTGGAGACCCGGCGGGTCCTGGCGGCGCACGAAGCGCTGTCGCCAGGACCGCGCATAGATATGTCATCGATGCGCCGGTGAGCCGGACCCAACAAGGCACTCCTTGACTGCTGCCATGGCTTGACTGCTGCCATGGCCGAGAATTCGTTGGGCGCCAAGGTCTCATCGGTGAAGGTCGCGAGTAGGCGTATCGGCAGCCGCATGGCCCTATTGGCCGCGCGAGAACATCGCGATCATGAGCGGGCCCACGAATATTGGGCCCGCCCCGGCACAGCCAGGATTGTTCGGGTCTTCCGCTCCGATTCCCGCCGGGAGGGCTCGCCAGCGGTCACCGGCGGCCTGGTGGTCGGCCCGGGCGGCGATGGCCGCGTACGCTCGGTCATTCGCCGGTGACCGAACGCCGGTGCGCCGCAGGATAGTTCGCAGCTCGTTGGCCAGCTCGCGCATCTCGTCGGCTGCGGCTAAGGCGTGCGCCTGACCACCCACCACCGCCAGCTCGGTGTCGAAAAACCCGCGCATCTATATGACGCTGCCCACCGCCGTGGAGGCCTTCTGGCGCCGCTGATGGCGCCCAGTACGTGCGCCTTTCGGTGTGAACGGTCTCAGCGCAGCAGGAATACCGAGCCCTCTACGCCCCATTCCCCAAACGGTGGGCGTTGATTTTGGTCGATGGCCGCGATGCTGGGCCTGCCGATGTGGGCGAATACCAGCCGACGGACACCGGCGCGACGGGCGGCCGCCGCGACGTCCTCAACGCACGCATGCCCACCAACACCACCGGCGAACCGGATCGGCCGTTTCCAGCCGGCCGCGTCTGCGAACATCAGATCGGCGCCGGCCGCCCACTGTGGAAACATCCAGAACTCCGGCGCCCACACGGCATGCCGCGTGGCGGTCTCGATGAGGTACCCGACGGTCCGATGAGAGGTGTGTTGTACGGGCAGTGGACGCACTTGCACACCTTTCGCGGCGAAGGCTCCGATGTGGGGGCGCAGAGACAACTCGTTGGCGCGTCGGCGGATCTGTGGCATGAGTTCGGCGTGTTCGTCGCTGACCAGCCACTCGTCCAGCGGTTCGCCCGGGTCGGCGCCGTCACCGCCGTCGAGCATGACCCGATGTCCGGGCCAGGTGACCAGTAATCCCGCCGGCCGGTACCGCGGCGAGTTCATCGCACCGACGCCAACTAGGACCAACCGCGGCAATTTCCGACCTTCCCACCGTGTCGCCTGCTGCCGTCAGGAGGCCCGCACGAGTTAGGACAGCGACCGACTTCCTCCACAGTGTGACGCACGGTTAAAGGTGGAGGAGTTCAATAGGGCGCCCCAGGACTTTCGCGCGACCGTCACCACATCGCGATCCAAATCTTCGGTGACCATCCTTCTCGGCGATTGCCACCAGCGCCGCGGCAAGACTCATGGGGGACGTTGTGTCGTTTTGCCGTCATGACAATGTCGACAAGGCCTCCCGGAGACCGCTCAGCGGGCAGAGGTCAAGCGGCCGGGGTCTGGGTCCAACGACCCTAGAGTCGGCCCGATCGTCGGGCTTACGTTCTGGGTGCGCGGGAATCGCATCCGCCGCGCGTTCCGAATTTCAGGAGGAATCATGACCACTGCCCGCGAGATCATGCACAGCGGAGCGACCTGTGTCGGTGAGCACGAAACCCTCACCACCGCAGCCCAACACATGCGCGAGTTGGGTGTGGGTGCTCTGCCGATCTGCGGAGACGATGACCGTCTGCACGGAATGATCACCGACCGCGACATCGTCATCAAATGCATCGCCGCCGGCTTAGACCCCGCCGCCACAACCGCCGGTGAGCTGGCCCAGGGCAGCACCTATCACGTCGATGCCGGGGCGAGCATCGAAGAGATGCTCACTGTCATGGAAGAACACCAAATCCGCCGCCTGCCCGTCATCGACGAACACCGCCTCATCGGCATGGTCAGCGAAGCCGACATCGCCCGCCACCTACCCGAACACGCCATCGTCCAGTTCGTCAAAGCGATCTGCTCACCCATGGCCATCACCAGCCAGTGAGCCCTCGGTAGGGCTTAGGTAATTCTCGAGCGAGGCGGAAAACAGATGCCAAGCCTTATTTGCCCGGTGTGTCACCGCTCCATCCCGGTGGAGAAAGAGCACAACCAGAAGATCCCTGATCACCACGACAACAAAGGACAACCCTGCCGGGGAAGCGGGCGCAAGCCGAAGAACCCGTAACTGACAACGCTTCGGACTCCCATAGCCGGAGCTTCCGTTCGCCGACCGTCGGTCGAGTGGGGTTAGCTCACTAATTCATTTGAAGGTGACGCGGTCAGTAGTTCGCGCGGCGGAACAAATCGGTCATTGACGGCCTTCCACACCTGACGACTCTCGTGCAGCTTCGAATCAGCGCACGGCGCATATGCGTTCTGTCAACGGTTATCGGAATATCCGAATGATCTCAATCCCGCGCCGCGAGCACTAAGGAGCCCTTATCGCCTGCTGCCACTCACCGAAGCTGAACGACACCGTCATCGCCGCTGCGAGCAGGGCCACCACCGGGCTCGCGAACTGCCGCGCCAGCAGCGCCGGGTCAGACACCCGTTCGCGGGTCGCCAGGAGATTTCGTCCATATAGCCGCCGCCGCTGCTCGACGTCGGCCGCGGTCAAACCGACCGTCGGGTCAACTCGCAACTCACATGCAACGCTCGCGACAGTCAATGCGTGCGCCTGGCGCGGTAGCGAGTCGGGTGCAACCACTACAGAGCCCATATGTTTCGACTCTGCCATCGCGCGCCCCGCATAGTCAGGAGCCGAAGGTCCCCAACCCTGCTGCGTTCGGACTCGGAGGGGCCCCGAAGTGGAAGCCGTTGAGGGCAAAGGCTACCCGCCTAAGTGCTGGAGTCCTCATTCAGGTCGCTCAAGGAGAGTGGTCTAGATCGCGGTCGCAACTTCTGTGACTTCCGAGGTGACTTGATGCCCTAGTCGCGCAGGGCCCGCGGGTGTGATGTGGGTGGTACGGCAAAAGGAGAAAGAGGCATGGTGCTGACCCTGGAATCGGAAGTGAGCGTGAACGGCCTGACCGGCCTGGAGATTACCGACTTCCTGCTGGACTGTGGTGACGACCGTTACCAGGCCTGGTGGCCTGGCACGCATCTCGAACTGCATGTGCTCAAGCATGGATCGGGCGACGGTCACGTCGGCGATGTTGTGCTGATGGATGAGTACGTGGGGTCCCGTCGGGTTCGGATGGTCGGCGAGGTGATCGAGGCGGTGGCGGGGAAACGGATCGTATGGAAATTCCGCCCAGCCGGACTGCGCCTGCCGGTCCGGCTGACCCTGGCACTGAGCGATGTAGGGCGTGGTGTTCGTTTGCGGCACACCATCACCGCGGGGTGGTCCGGGCCGGGGCGTGTCCTCGATCCGCTGTGGCGGCTGTACTTTTCGAGGTCGTTCGCGGGCGCGATGGACCGGCATGTCCGCACGGAATTCCCGTTGATGCGCGACCTGTTGCATCGCCCACCCGACGATCGGTCGGGCAGGACCGCAGCGGTCCAGAGCTCGATCACCGGCTGAGCCATCGTGGATCAACCGCGAGAACGGCTGCTCCTTGACCGGCTGCGTGACCAGCGGGGACGGCGGGTTGTGTTGGTGTCGCATTGCCTGCTGAACCAAAACACGCGTTACGCCGGGGGCGCTACCCGATCGGGTGCGGTCGCCGAGGTCGTCGACGAGCTCATCGGCGCCGGTTATGGGATCCATCAGCTGCCCTGCCCGGAGCGACTGGCCTGGGGCGGCGTCTCCAAACGCCACAGCCTGCGGCTCTATCACTCCAAAGGGGGACCCCTGTATCCGCTGCGGAGTGTGCTGCTACGTGCATTCGTGGGGTGGACTCGAATCGTGTACTGGCGCCTGGCGCGGCAGGTCGTCCGCGATGTGGCCGACTATGAGCGCTCGGGCGTCGCAGTCGCGAGCGTCATCGGGATCGGCGCCTCGCCGTCCTGCGGGGTGACTACAACGCTGGACCTTCGCGCCTCGCTGGAGGTTGTGGCCTCTTGTCCCGCGGCGGCTTTGACTCGCGATGTCATGAATGAGCAGGCCGTCTTGGGCTGCCGCCGCCCCGGCGAGGGCTTGTTCATCAGGGCGCTCGGCCGCCAACTGAAGCGACGCGGATTTGCCATACCGGCACTCGAGCACGACCTCGCCGACGAATTACACGGGACGCGTCAAACCCTGCTTGGGACCCCGGCGCCGCGCACGCTGGGCAGGGCACTCGACGGCACTCATGCGGGATGACCCACATAGACCTGGCGGAACTTTCCGCTCGCCGGGTGCAATTGCGGTGGTTCAAGAGCTTGTTCGATGGTGACATCCGTTGTTCCCTGTTCGGCCAGGTAGGCGCCAAGACGCGTTCGCAGTCTGTCCCACACCTCGGGCTCCTGGCCGGGTTCCGCCGCGGTAAAGCGTACGGTGAGATTTGCCGTGCCGCGCTGAATGAGCTGGTAAGTCCTGACGCCGTGTGTCTGTTCTGCCACCTCCGCAATGGCAAGGGGAAGAATTCGGATGGATTGGCCTTGCGGACCGGGGTAAAGCAACACGTCGCCGGTGCGGCCGACAACCTCGATGGTCGGGAACGGCGTTCCACACGAACAGTTTCCGGAGTGCATCGCGACCCGATCACCAAGCGGGTAGCGGATGATCGGCTGAATGCGGTTGGCCAAGTTCGTTACCAAAACATCATGAGAGAACCGCCCGGGCGGCACCGGCCGATGGTGTTCGTCGACGGGTTCGAGGATGTACCAATCGCTGTTGACATGTAACCGCCCGGCCGAGCATTCGAAGGTCAATCCGATGGCCTCGGAAGAACCGTAGTAGTTGGCTACGCGACAGCCGAAGGCTTCGGCGATATGTTGGCGGGCTGCGGTGGTGAGCGTTTCACCTGCCGCACTGACGAACTCCGGATGAATGCACAACCTGCCGGCCTGCTGTTCGTTCGCCAGCGATTCCAGAACGCTGGGGTACCCGCCCAGCATAACTGGCTGGAAGTCGTTGAGGTTCCTGACAAGCTCGGCCGTGGGAGCAAGGGCGGAGTACAGCCGTTGCATGCCGGCACGCCACGGAGCGGTCCGCAAGCGCCGAGCCATCATCGTGTTGCCCAGAGAATGTCCGCCGGTGACGAAGACCGCTGCCAGCCGGCCTCGACCACGGATCAGAGTCCAGATCTTGGGCACCGACATGAGCGCTGTGGGCAAGGACCGGACGTAGCCAAGCATGTTGTAGACCGTCAGTGCCTGCTGGTCGTGTAGGACTATCGCCGGTGTCCCTGTCGAGCCAGACGTCGTACAAACGACGTAGCGGTCAAGATAGTCGCGTCCGATTCGGGTCGGATCAGCGATGAATGCCTCTACCTCGTCACGATGAACCGAGGGATCGGTCACCCATCGGTCGAAGTCGCGCATCATCTCGGCCTTAGTCACGACCGGGAGCAGCGTCACATCTGATACGTCGTCTGGTGTGTCGCGGTAGCGGTCGGCGAAATACGTGGAGTGCGCCCGCACGTAGGCAACGATGACGCGCAAGCGTTCCTGTTGGCGCCGGGCGATGCCCGCGTCCCCCTGCCTGCCGGCTTGGTAGGTGTCCCAACCCGCCCGGACAAGCTCGAGGACGTCTCTGATCCTCACCTGAGTCAGGACTTCGCCTGCGGAGCGGGTGGCATCGGTGTGCCCTGTGTCTGCGCCTTCTCCGGTTCGCCATCGGTCAAGGTGAAGTAGTTCTCCTCTTCCTGAAGGAAGTGCAATCGCAGCAGCGCATATAGCCCGTACAGACAAGCCAGCAGGTCGTCGACCTGATCGGGCTGAATCTCGTTGGCGGCCTTCGCGAGTGCGACATGCGTGCCGATACGATCGGCCAGCCTTTGGATTTCGGCGTGTGTTCTGCTCATCGTCGCGGTGGCTTCACCGCTGCCGAGCGGACCGGCCAGCGCGGGGTACAGCTGGGTCTCCTCGGCTCGCTCGTGGGGCAGAAGCCGTTCGGTGAGGAAAGCGTGCGCCTGGGTCAAAGATGTCAAGGCGGCCGCGTCGGCTCCAGCGGCAAGGCGGTCGGCTGCGTCGCGCAGCAGTCCGATCGTGTCGCGCAGCTCGTCGTGTTCGGCCGCGAACCGGCGCAACAGCTCTTCGGTTCCTGCGGCCAACTCGACTTCAACGGCCGGATTGCCCCGCAGCGCCCGCAGCGAGTTGAGGATCACCGCTACATCGATGCCCTCCTGCAGCAGCGCGCCCGCAGCGGGCGGCAACCAGCCCAGCGCGGCGATCACCATGGCCAGCAAGGACAACGCCATGCCGACCACGGCACTCTGCACGGCGATGTGCCGCGACCAGCGGGCGATCTCCATCGCATCGGCGAGGCGGTCCAGCCGGTCGGTGGTGAGCACGATGTCAGCGGCTTCCGATGACGCGGTTGCGCCGCGCGCGCCCATCGCGACACCCACTGTGGCCGCCGCGAGTGCCGGAGCGTCGTTGATCCCGTCGCCGACCATGACCGTCCCTGCGCGGTCGCGTTCGGCGCGAACGGCGGCGACCTTGTCGGCGGGGCTCTGCTGGGCATAGACATCGTCGAGTCCGAGCACCGTGGCCACTTCGCGCGCCGGTTCGGCGCGGTCACCGGTCAGCATGACGAGCCGGTTCAGGCCGGCCGCGCGTAAGCGTCGTATGGTGCGAGGTGCGTGGCGTCGCAGCGGGTCCCGCAGCAACACCGCACCGACGGCGTCGCCGTCCACACACACCCACGCGATGGCGGCCGAGTCCAGCGTTGCCCGGTTCAGGGCGGCCCGCGTCCATTCGGCGTCAACGGCGTCCGGTGGCAGCTTGCCGACCTCCACGATGTGGTCATCGATCGTGGCGATCACTCCGCGGCCCGCTTCCTCGCTCACATCGGCGGGGAGCGATAGCCGCAGGCCCTGGGTGAGGGCCTCGGTGACGATCGCTTCGGCCAGTACATGCGGTGACATCTGATCCACGGAAGCCGCCAACCGCAGCACGTCTGTGCCGTTGCGCCCTGGCGCGGTCAAGATCTCGATGACAACAGGGCGCCCCTTTGTGAGGGTGCCGGTCTTGTCCATCACCAGAGTGGTTGCATGCCCGAGGTTTTCGAGTGCACCGCCGCTTCGAATCACGACGCCCTGACGAGAAGCACGCGACAGCCCGGAGACGATCGCCACCGGCGCTGCGAGCAGCAGGGGACAGGGCGTCGCGACGACAAGGACCGCCACGGCCCGGACAGCCGATCCGCTGGCCAGCCATGCACCGGCAGCGATCACCAGCGCCAGCGGCACGAACCACGCGGCGTAGCGGTCGGCGAGCCGAATGATCGGCGCACTTTCCGCACCGGCTTGTTGTGCCAGCCGCACTATGCCCGCATACGTGCTGTCCTGTGCGGTCGCAGTCGCGCAGAGCTCGAAAGCGGCGCCCGCGTTCAGGACGCCGCTGCGGACCGGTTCTCCAGCCTGGCGCTCCACCTGCAGCGGCTCACCGGTCAATGCCGATTCGTCCAGCACGGCCACCGAGTCGGCGATGCGACCGTCGACGGGAACCACTTCGCCAGGGCCGACAACGATGAGGTCATCGACCGACACCTCGGCGACCGGTATGACGCTCACCTCGGTGCCGACGCGGCGACGAGCAGATCGCGGCGCACGCTCGAGCAGCGCGCGCAGGTCATGCGAGGCTCTACGCTCCGCCGCCGCTTCGAGCGCCCGTCCGCCCGCGAGCATCACGGCGATCAGCGCACCGGCCAGATACTCGCCAACCAACAGCGTGCCGACCAGCGACAGCACCGCAATCAGGTCGACGCCTGCGCGACCGCGCCGCAGGGCGACCAGCATCCAGGCCAGCGCGGGTATCACCGCGACGAATGTGCCTGCGATCCAGAATCCGTCGGCGACGGTATGCCAACCCGCCAACCATGCGATTCCGCCCGCAGCCAGCGCGCCGACCGTGAGGACGACGAGGGTCGGCTCCACGCGCGACCGCCATTGGGCCATCGCTGTCATTTCAGCGCGACCGTGGGCAGCCGGCCGGGATGGCTGAAGCGCGCGGCGCGGCGGTGGACGCGGTGTTCATGCCCGCGGGTGCGGTGCGGCTGACCCGCGACGGGCATCGGCTCGGCGTAGAACGCGGTCTTGGTCACCTCGACGAGAACGAGATACGCGACGGTCAGTGCGACCAGCGCGCTGAAGAACTGCCATGGCAGCGGGGTGAAGCCGAGGCTGGGTGCCAACGGCGAAACCGTCAGGGCGACACCCATCGCGATCACCGCGAACGTGGCCAGCGTCAGGAGCCGGCCCGGCCTGCTGCGCAGAAACGGGACTCGGCGCGTTCGGATCGCGAAGATGATCAACGTCTGCGTCGCAAGCGATTCCACGAACCAGCCGGTGCGGAACTCCACCGGCGCGGCGTGGAGCACACCGAGCATCAGGCCGAAGGTGAGGAAGTCGAACAGCGAGCTGATCGGGCCGAAGGTGAGCATGAACCGTCGGATGAAGGCGATGTTCCAGTGTGACGGCGCATGCAGCTGCTCGTCGTCAACGCGGTCGGTGGGAATCGCGAGCTGCGAGCTGTCGTAGAGCAGATTGTTCAGAAGGATCTGGCTCGGAAGCATCGGAAGAAATGTCAGCACCGCCGAGGCGGCCGCCGCGCTGAACATGTTGCCGAAGTTGCTGGAGGTGCCCATCAACACGTACTTGATCGTGTTGGCGAAGATGCGGCGGCCTTCCGCGACACCAGTCGCGAGTACCCCGAGATCCTTTTCCAGCAGTACGACATCGGCGGCGTCCTTGGCCACATCGGCCGCAGTGTCGACGGATATCCCGACGTCGGCGGAATGAAGCGCGAGCGCGTCGTTCACACCGTCGCCGAGGAAGCCGACCGAGCGTCCAGTGTGCCGGATCGACGAAATGAGCCTGGCCTTCTGTTCGGGTGAGATCCTGGCGAAGATCGTCAGCTCGCGGGCCGCGGAGGTGAACTCGACCTCGTCCATTTTCTCCAGCTCGGCACCGGTGACTGTGCCGCTGGATGCCAAACCGAGTTCGGCGCATACTGTTTCGGCGACTCTCGGATTGTCACCGGTGGCGACCTTGACCTCGATGCCCAACGCCGCCAGTTGCGCCAGCGACTGGCGTGCGGCCGACTTCGGGTTGTCGGCGAACACCAGGAAGCCGTCGAGCGCGAGCCCGGACTCGTCTGCGGCCGTGAGGTCGGTCAGGCCGGGGGCGGGCCTGCTGGCCACGGCGACAACGCGCCTGCCCTCGGCGAACAGAGCCGACAGCGTGTCTTGCGCAGCGGCCGGTCCGTCAACGCACTTCGTCATCACCTGTTCGGGCGCACCCTTGACCACCAGTATTCGTCCACCGGTGTCATCCACGATTGCCGAGGTCGATCTGCGGGTGTGATCGAAGGGCAGAAACGCAATTCGTCTGACACCGGCAACGCCTGGCCTGTCGCCCCATAGCGCCGCGTCGAGTTCGTTGGCGCATACACCTCCTGTTGTCGGGTCCACCTCCGTGGCCAACATGCCCAGTCGCAGTACGGATTCCGCATGATTGCCTGCCGGGTCCACCGCGTCTAAGAGGGTGATGTGACCTTCGGTCAACGTGCCGGTTTTGTCGGTGATCAAGATGTCCATATCGCCCAGGTCCTCGATGCACACCAGACGTTTCACCAGGACCTTGACCCGTGCCAGCCGGCGAGATCCCGACGCCAGGCTGGTGCTGACGACCGCGGGGAGCAACTGCGGCGTGATTCCCACGGCGATGGCCAGGCCGAACAGCGCGGACTCGATGACCGGCCTGTGCAACAACAGATTGATGACAATGATCACTACGGTCAGGGTCAGTGCCACCCGGAGAAGCAGATACGAGAATCGCCGCAACCCCACCTGGAAGGCTGTTTCCGGCTCACGCTCGCCCAGGCCGGCGGCGATGCGCCCGAACTGTGCCTTGGCTCCGGTCGCGTAGACGACCCCCGTCGCGTCTCCTGCGCTGACGACCGTCCCCATGAAGGCGAGGTTGGAGGCGTCGGCCAACGCGACGTCGTCCGGGACCGGTTCGGCGGACTTCTCCGTCGCGGTGGACTCACCGGTCAGGATGCTTTCGTTGCACTCGAACCCGTTGACCTCCATGAGCCGGATGTCGGCGGGCACCAGTTCACCCAGTTCGAGGCGGATGACGTCGCCCGGCACAAGAGTGTTGACGTCTAGCTTGGTCAGACGGCCGTCGCGGAGCACCGCTGTGGTGTGACGCAGACGCGAGTGCAGCGCCGCGGTGGCGCGCTCGGCTCGATACTCGTTGACGAAGCCCAGACCGATGCTGGCCACCAAGATGACGCACATGATGATCGCCTGAGTGCTGTCACCCAGAAAGAAGGACAGCACCGCCGTAACCGCTAGCAGACCGAGCACGGCGTTGTTGAGTTGGCGCTTAAGGACGGCTACCGCGCTGACCCTGTGCGTGCGAACGGCGTTTGGACCCACGCTCACCAGCCTGGCTGTCGCGTCGGCCGTCGACAGCCCATCGGCCGAGGTGTCGAGCCATTCGAGGACGTCGGCGATCGGTGCGGAGGCGACGCGCTGCCTGCTCGGAGAATTCTGGTCGAGAACCGCCGTCACGGGTCGTTCACCGCGCCGCTTCCAGGGTGCCGTCTTGTCCAGCAGTCATGGAGTCAACTCTGGCTCTGCCGCCCTACGCCGGCGTAGCGTCCGAGGGCCACCATCACGGCGCTGAAGGTAATCAGCGGCTAGGGCACAAAGTCCCTCGTCGCCGACGTGGGACTTCCTTCCCTATCCGGCGGCCCCCTGCAACCGTTCGTATATAAGGTGAACCAATTGAACCGAGGTCTCCAGGATGACTTGTTCCACTCAACGTTCGGCGAACGAGACCATCGTTACGCTGACCATGAATCCGGCGCTCGACGTCACCGGCGACGCCCCGCTGGTGCGTCCCACCGACAAGATCCGTTGCGTCGGTGCCCGTTACGACCCGGGTGGTGGCGGCATCAACGTCGCACAGGTGGCCCATAATCTGGGGTCCTCGGTGGTCGCGGTGTTTCCTGCGGGCGGCGCGACCGGAGACACGCTCACCAACCTGCTCACCGAGCGCGGTGTTCCCTTCCGCACCGCGAAGATCGCCGACCCGACGCGGGAAAGCTTCACGGTCAACGAGATCAGCACCGGCCTGCAATATCGTTTCGTGCTCCCCGGGCCTCGACTGTCCGCAGGCGAGCAGGCGCAGGTGGTGGACGAGCTTCGTTCGGTAGCGGCGTCGGCCAAGTTCGTCGTGGCGAGCGGAAGCCTTCCCCCGGGGGTGCCCAGCGACTTCTACCAACGGATCGCCGACATGTGCCGTGGGCTTGGTGTGCCGTTGGTATTGGACACGTCGGGCAAAGGCCTGCAGCAGGTCAGCTCGGGTGTCTTCCTAATCAAGGCCAGCGTGCGGGAACTACGCGAATGTGTCGGACGCGAGCTTGCCACCGAATCCGAGCAGATGGCCGCCGCTCGCGAACTCGTCCAGGCCGGCCGTGCGGAAGTCGTCGTGGTGTCGCTGGGATCGAAGGGCGCCCTGCTCGCCACGTCGACCCTGTGCCAGCGGTTTGACGCCATTCCCTTGCGCGCGGTGAGCGGCGTCGGTGCGGGCGATGCGATGGTCGCTGCGATCACGGTGGGCCTCACCCGTGGCTGGTCGGTGAGCACGTCGGTTCGGTACGGGATCGCCGCAGGCGCCGCCATGATGTTGACCCCCGGCACGTTGCCGTGCACCAGAGCAGAAACCGAGCGGCTCTTCGAAGTCGCCGCGGAGCCGGCCGAAGTCGGTGTGGTATGCGCGTAGTTCACGTTCTGCGAATGCCATTGCGCGCGAAAAGCAGCGCATCATGAACTCGGTGATGATCGACCCCCGCTTGCACGATGCGGTCATCTTCGATCTCGATGGCGTGGTCACCGACACCGCCTCGATGCACGCGAAGGCGTGGGCGACGATGTTCGACGACTTCCTCGAGCGACGGCCACCAAGCGATCACGAAGACCACCGGCCGTTCACCGAAGACGACTACCGGCACTATGTGGACGGTAAGCCCCGCTACGACGGCGTGGCGGATTTCCTTGCGTCGCGCAGGGTTTCGCTGCCACGGGGGACGCCGTCCGACAGCACCGAGGACACCCTGTTCGGGCTGGGCAACCGCAAGCAGCGACTCTTCCTGGAGTCGCTGGATGGTGGAGTGCCGGTCTTCGAGTCGACTGTCGTGTTGGTGCGCAGGCTGGCAGGCGCCGGGGTCGCGACGGGTGTCTACTCGTCGAGCCGCAACTGCGAACGGATCCTCGAGGCGGCCGGGCTCGGCGACCTGTTCGGCGTGCGCGTCGACGGCGTCGCCGCCGAGGCCCTGGGGCTGCCGGGCAAGCCGGATCCTGCTGTGCTGCTGGAATTGACCAGCCGGTTGGGCGCTGCTGTCGAGCGGACGGTCGTCGTCGAGGACGCCGAGGCCGGCGTGCAAGCCGGTCGCAACGGCGGGTTCGGGCTCGTCATCGGTGTCGATCGCACCGGCCACGCGGACGAACTGCTGCGCCTCGGCGCCGACCGCGTCGTTCCCGATCTCCGCGACGTCGCCGTTCGCGGCGGGGAAAAACGCATGCCGCAGCTGCCCAACGCGCTCGACTCTTACGGCCAGCTGATCGGCGTTGTGAACGGCCGCCGGCCGTTCATCTGCCTCGACTTCGACGGCACGCTGTCGGAAATCGTCTCGGATCCCGATGAGGCGAAGCTTGTCGAGGGCACGGCGGAGGTGCTGGAGAGCCTGGCGGCGCAGTGTCCTGTTGCGATACTGAGCGGCCGCGACCTGGCCGATATCAGGGAACGGGTCGGTCTGCCTGGCCTCTGGTACGCGGGCAGCCACGGCTTCGAGTTGATCGGGCCCGACGGCAGTCACCATCACAACGATGCCGCGCACGCCGCAGTGCCCGTACTGGAAAGCGCGGCTGCCGAGCTGCGTGAGGCGCTGAAGGAGATTCCAGGAGCACGAGTCGAGCACAAGCACTACGCCGTCGCCGTCCACTACCGCAACGTCGCACCGGAGCGGGTCGCCGAAATCGTCGCGATGACCCATCGGCACGGAAACCGGCACGGTCTCCGGGTGACGGGCGGCCGCAAGGTGGTCGAGCTCCGTCCCGATATCGATTGGGACAAGGGCACCGCCTTGGCATGGCTCCGGGAGCGAGTGCCCAAGACTGGAAACCTCCTGCCCATCTACATCGGTGACGACCTCACCGACGAGGACGCCTTCGATGCCATTCGCTCCACCGGCATCGGGTTGGTCGTGCGAAGCGATGAGGACGGGGGCCGCCCGACGGCCGCCCAGTACACCCTGAACAATCCGACCGAAGTGCGCGAGTTCCTGCGCCGGGGCGGGAACTGGCTGGCGTACGAGCAGGGGAGTTCGGACGACGCCTGGACCCTCACATACGACGGCTACGACCCGCACAGCGAGAAGCTTCGGGAGGCGCTGTGCACGGTCGGCAACGGGTACTTCGCCACCCGCGGCGCCGCACCGGAATCCGCGGCCGGTCAGGTCCACTACCCGGGAACATATGCCGCCGGTGTCTACAACCGCCTCGGTGACGTCATGGCAGGCACCGAGATCGAGAACGAAAGCCTGGTGAACCTGCCGAACTGGCTTCCGCTGACGTTCCGCGTCGACGGCGGCGAGTGGTTCGACGTTGATGCGGTCACGTTGCTGGCCTACCGCCAGACTCTTGATCTCCGCGGCGCCGTCCTGACGCGTGAGTTGCGGTTCCAAGACGACGCGGGGCGAACCACCTCGGTCACGCAGCACCGGTTCGTATCGATGAACCAGGCTCACGTTGCCGCGCTGCAGACCACCATCGTCGCCGAGGACTGGTCGGGCGCCATCCAGATCCGCTCGACACTGGATTCAAATGTGTGCAACAGCGGGGTGGAGCGCTATCGCGAGCTGGCGAGCGACCACCTCGAGTCATCGAAAGGATCTGAGCTGTCGGAGAACTCGGTGCTGTTGACGGTGCGGACGAGGCAGTCCCAGATTCCGATCGCGATGGCCGCACGGACCACCGTATGGCACGAGGACACGCCTGCGGTCGCCAAATATAGGCTCATCGACGAGGAGTTCGAGATCGGCCATGAGATCTCCACAGATCTCACGCAAGGTCGGCCTCTGACCGTGGACAAGGTCGTCACCCTGGTCACCGGGCGCGACGTCGCGACGTCTGAACCCGCTGCGGGGGCCGAGCGCCGGCTTGACCGTCAGGGGCGTTTCGCCGAGATACGGGATTCGCACACGATTGCCTGGGCGCACATCTGGGAACGGCTGTCGATCGAATTCGAAAACCACACAGACGAATTGCGCATCCTGCGACTGCATCTACTCCATCTGTTGCAGACCGTGTCCCACCACAGCGAGGACCTCGACATCGGGGTGCCTGCCCGCGGGCTTCACGGCGAGGCGTATCGCGGGCACATCTTCTGGGACGAGCTGTTCATCTTCCCCGTCTTGAACCTGAGGTTCCCGACGATCACGCGCGCGCTGCTGCGCTACCGGTACCGGCGGATGATCGAGGCACGTCGAGCGGCGAAGCTTGCCGGGTACGCCGGTGCGATGTTCCCCTGGCAATCCGGCAGCGACGGCCGAGAGGAAAGCCCGGCACTACACCTGAATCCGCGTTCGGACCGGTGGAATCCCGATCCCAGTCAACTTGCGCACCACATCGGCAGCGCCGTCGCCTACAACGTTTGGCAGTTCTATCAGGTCAGCGGGGACCTGGCCTACCTCATCGACTACGGCGCGGAGATGCTGGTCGAGATTGCCCGATTCTGGGTCAGCAGAACGACATACGACGAGGTGAGCGACCGCTACTCCATCCGCGGCGTCATCGGACCCGATGAATTCCACGCGGGCTACCCAGACCGTCCGTATGGCGGTGTCGACAACAATGCCTACACGAACGTGATGGCGGTATGGGTGATCATGCGGGCCGTGGATGCCCTGCAGGCGCTGCCGTTACCGAATCGGATCGACCTCATCGAGAAGCTCGCGCTGACCGATGCCGAGCTCGCGAAGTGGGACCACGTCAGCCGCCGGATGTTCGTGCCGTACCACGACGGCATCCTCAGCCAGTTCGAGGGTTACGGCGAGCTTGCCGAGCTGGATTGGGACGCCTATCGGGCACGGTATGGAGACATCCAGCGCCTCGACCGCATCCTCGAGGCAGAGAACGACGATGTGAACCGGTACAAGGTGTCCAAGCAGGCCGATGCGTTGATGCTGCTCTACCTGCTGTCCTCCGATGAACTGCGGGAGGTGCTCAACCGGCTTGACTACGACCTGCCGTCCGAACAGATCCCGAAGATGGTCGACTACTACCTGGCTCGCACATCACACGGGTCGACGCTCAGCGCCGTCGTGAACTCCTGGGTGCTCGCCCGGGCGAACCGTGACCGCGCGATGGAGTTCTTCCGGCAGGTGCTCAAGTCGGACGTCGCCGATATCCAGGGCGGCACCACTTCGGAAGGCATTCACCTGGCCGCTATGGTCGGCAGTGCCGACCTGGTGCAGCGGTGCTTCACCGGGCTGGAAACCCGTGGTAACCGCATCGTCCTGTCGCCGAACTGGCCGGAATCACTTGGTGCGCTGGGGTTCCCGATCCACTATCGGGGCCACCACATGCACGTGCGGGTCAGCGGACGGGGTGCGGAAGTCAGCGTGGGTCCTAACGATCTTCCGCCCGTCACCATCGAATGTCACGGTCGCGTCGAAGAGGTTGCGCCAGGACGTACCATCCGCTTTCCGAGTGTGCCTTCTGACGGACACGGACTCGACGATCTCGTTACGGACGGCGTGCCACGATCACCGGCATCCGCGCTGACTGAACCACAGCTGCGCTGACGGAGCCGAGCAGCATGCCTGCGAACCCGCCACGGCCATGGCTGCCTACGACGACGAGTTGCGCCTCTTCCGAATGCTCGATGAGTTGCCGGGCCGGCCGGTCACATACGACGATGCGGTGGGTGCGGACGCTGGGATAGCGGTCCTGCCAGCCGGCAAGGTGGTTGGTCAGGAATTCGTCCTCCGACGACTTCATCGACGACCAATTGAGGCCGGGATAGTCGGCGGCTCCCGCGTCGCTCCATGCGCGGAGGGCGACGAGGTCCACATGGCGGCGCGACGCCTCGTCGAATGCGATTTCGGTGGCCCACTCCGCGGCAGGCGAGCCGTCGACGCCCACCAGAACCGGCGCCTTCGCCGGATACGGCATCAACGGGTCTTCGTCGTGGATGACAGCGACCGGGCAGTGCGCGTGCCGTGTGACGCCGGAACTCACCGAACCGAGCAGAGCCCCGAGCGCTTTCCCTCGTCCGCCGCGCCCCACCACCACCATCTCGGCATCTCTGGACATGTCGATGAGCGTGGGAATTGTTGCCGAGTAATACATTTCGGTCTTGATATCGAGGCGCTGCCCGGTTCCTCGAGCGGCCTCCGATGCGATGTGCACCGCCTCGTCGATGATCTGGTGTCCACGGTTCCGTTGCCATTCGCCGAAGCCGGCCGGCAGCGACATCTTCGGCCACGTCTCGAGGCCGGTGGCGATATGAACCACGGTGAGGGAAAGGTCGCGCAGCGCCGCGTCACGCGCGGCCCAGTCGACGGCGACCTGTGCGGCACATGACCCGTCGACGCCGACGACGATCCCGGGACGCTCGATCGCAGTGGACATGGCTCGACGCTAGGACCGGGGGCTTCCGAGGGGCATGTGCCGTTGGTCCCTGATCACACTGCCATTCGGCCCTCACGGGCGGTGGCAGCTGGACTCCCACAAGGGGGGGACCAAAGGACCCCCGAGTGGGTCGCTTCGGCCCTACGTCTGCGGTCTACGAATTGATGTGATCGACAGGTAGTTCTCGACGAGGAGGCCACCGATGAGGTCACTAACCTTCCTGGCACGGCAGCAGGGCCTGGGCGCGAGCACCTATCAGCTCACCGATCGGCTGCATCAGGGACGCACGGCACGGGTACCGGCGGAGGCCATCGCGAGCACGGTCTCCGGGTGGCTCGCAGAGTTGGGTGCAGGTAGCCCGTTCGTCGAGGACCTCGCGCGCGCAGTGCGCAACGGTGACTGGGTGCATGCCCACGCCATCGCCGAGGCGCTGTCGGTCGACGTGACCGTGGCGGCTTGACCATGGCCGAGTTCCTCCGCAACACCGATGCGTTTACCTGGTCGATGGAAAGTGACCCAAGACTGCGGTCGACCATCGTCTCGCTGATCCTCCTCGATCGAGTCCCGGATTGGGCCGAGCTGGTCAACCGAATCGAGCTCCTCGGCCGCACCGTGTCGAATTTCCGAAAGCTGGTGGTGCCGTCGCCACCCCCGGCCCCGCCGCGCTGGGAACTCGACAAACACTTCGACCTCTCATTCCATCTGCGCAGGGTGACGGCCCCCGCGCCCGGTAGCCTCGACACGCTGCTCGAAATGGCTCGCGTCGCCGCGATGGCAGACTTCGATCGCGCGCGCCCCCTGTGGGAAATCACCCTGATCGACGGCCTGGAAGACGGCGGTGCCGCGCTGTTGTGCAAGATGCATCACTCTCTTACCGACGGCATCGGCGCCATCCAGATTGCGATGACCCTGTTCGACCGCTCCGAGCAATACGAGACACGCCCGCTACCCGAGGAACCCTTGGCGGCAGCTGGAAGGTCGCTGGCCGGAATCCGGGACGTGATCGGCTACGAAGCCGGCCAGGCCGAGAGTGTTCTCACCGGTTCGGTGAAGGCCCTGCCTGGGATCATCGCCGGCAGCATCCGCCATCCGCTCAGGACGCTGACAGACACGCTGTCCACGGCGGCATCCATCTATCGGACGGTCCGTCCGATCAGCAAGCCCGGGTCGCCGATCGTGCGCGACCGCACGCTTGATCGTCGTCTCGCTGTGCACCAAGTTCCCAAGAAGGCGCTACGCAAGGCCGGCGCCGTCGGCGGCGGCTCGCTGAACGACGCCTTCATCGCCGCTGTCGTGGGCGGGCTGCGCCGGTATCACGAGAAGCACGACGTCCCCGTCGATCAGCTGATCACGTCGATGCCGATCAGCCTTAGAACCCCGACCGACCCGGTGGCCGGAAACCGGCTGACCCTGATGCGATTCGCTTTGCCCGCCGCGATCGCAGATCCCGCGCAGCGAATCCGCGCCATCCACGAGCTGACCGGCAAGATGCGCAACGAGAAATCGCTGGCTCACACCCAACCCATCGCCGGTGCTCTCAATCTGATGCCGCGCTGGTACGTGGGTTCGGTCCTGCGCCACATCGACTTCGTCGCCAGCGACGTTCCCGGCCTTCCGATCCCGGTGTTTCTTGCCGGCGCAGCGGTGCGCATGCAATACGCGTTCGGTCCCACCATCGGTGCGGGCGTCAATGTCACCCTGCTGTCCTATGTCGACACCTGCGCCATCGGAATCAATGTGGACGCAGGAGCCGTCCCCGACTTCGAGGTCTTCTTCGACTGCTTGGTCGGCGGCTTTGACGAAGTACTGGCCCTGGCGGATTGAGCTCGGGCGATGCGCACTTCGCGGCCCTCACTCAGCGGCGACGTACTCTGACGAACGATGTGTGCTCGAGGGGATGCGATCTCATGAGTGCTTCCGATCACGATCGACCGCCCGAACCTACCGGCGAGGAGGAACCGGACTATCGGTTCACGCTGGCGAACGAGCGAACCTTCCTGGCATGGATCCGCACGGCGCTGGCGTTGATCGCCGGTGGCATCGCAGTCGTGCAGTTTGTGCCGGCCTTCGGAATTCCCGGGGTGCGGCATGGCCTCAGTGTGGTGCTGACCGCCGGCGGTGGCCTGTTGGCGGCGCTGGCCGTGCGGCGCTGGCAACGCGTACAAGCCGCGATGCGCCGCAATCAGGATCTGCCGCCGACCTACGTTCCGTTGCTGCTTGGCGGGGCGATCTTCACCGTGACCGTCGTGGTCCTCGTGGTGCTGGTCGTCTGGCCGCCGGCCGGGCAGTGAGATGGCCGGTCAGCCCCGCCGTAAACCCGGTTTGCCCGCGGAGCGTACCCTATTGTCCTGGGAGAGAAGCGCATTCGGATTCCTCGTCGGCGGCGCGCTGGTGTTGCTGCGACAACACGGACCCCTCGGACCCGGACGGGTACTGCTGGCGCTGACCGCGGCGCTGCTAGCACTGCTCGTCCTCGGGCTCGGTTACCGACGATCTCGACAGATCGAGCACAGCCCCGTCATCGCGGGTCGAGTCGTCTTGCCGGCCCCTTACACGGAGGTTCTCCTGATCGGTGGCGCGACGGTCGTCTTCTCGATGGCCATCGTCGTGGTGCTCTTGTTTTCAGCATGACCGATAGCTGGGCGCTGGCCTAACGGTTGTCGGCGGCCTCGAGGGAGTCGATTACGGCCCGGAGCTTGGTCGCTGCTTCGTCGGCGACCTCCCGCACGCCCGGCTGATCGGAAAGCTGGACCATCACCTGCGGATCCATCGCGTCGACGATCACCGCCTCGCCACCGGCGGTGGTGTCTGCACGTACGGCGACGTTGCAGGGTAACAACAATCCGATCTGGCGGTCGGCGTTCACCGCCCGGTGCGCCAGCGGCGGGTTACAGGCACCAAGGATCAGATAATCCTCCATGTCCTCGCCAAGCTTGGCCTTCAGGGTCGCCTTCATGTCGATCTCGGTCAGCACACCGAAACCCTGATCGGCCAGTGCCTTACGGGTGCGATCAACCGCATCCTCGAACGTCGTGTGCAGTGTTATTGACAGTGCGTAACTCACAATTCCTCCACACTCTTGGCAGTGCTCCGCCGGTCAGGCCAGGGCCAGGAACAGCTTCTCCAGCTCGGCTTCGGTCATCGGCTGTTGGCCATCGGCGGCCTCCCCGGTCAGACATTCCCGCAGTCCGGTCGCGACGATCTTGAACCCGGCCTTGTCCAGGGCCCGCGAGACCGCAGCCAGCTGTGTCACGACATCCTTGCAGTCGCGGCCCTGCTCGATCATCGAGATCACCCCGGCAAGCTGTCCCTGGGCCCTGCGCAGCCTGTTGAGCACTGCAGCGATTGCGTCTTCGTCACCAACCATGGGTGTCGCTCCTCTCTACTGACGCTATAGCCATAGTACCCATGGGGGTATTCCCGGGGCCATCATGCGGCGACCGAATCAGAAGCCCGAGCCCCGGTGAGACGACGTAGGGGGCAGTGCGCGTACCGGGAGCATGCGAACGTCATGGCCGCGGCGATCGCGGTGAGTGCCGCTGCGGCGATTCCGACGCTCGGGTGTATCTCCTGGGCCAGGATGACCGACGACATCGCGAGCACGAACCAGCCGAAGGCCTTCCGCAATGCATCGGGGTCGACCATGGCGGTCAGGCGGGCGCCGATCAGGGCACCCCCCACGGCCGCGGCGGTCACTGCCAGCGCCACCGTCCAGTTGATCTGGACACTGGACAGGTACCCGCCCAGGCCGGCGAACGACTTCATCGCGATCACGATCAGTGAAGTTCCGACCGCGACGGGCATCGGCAACCCGCCGAGCAGCGCGAGGGCAGGCACGACCAAAAACCCGCCACCAGCGCCTACCAGGCCGGTCACCAGGCCGACTACGAGACCCTCCGCGATGATCTTCGGGATCGGCAAGGGTCGGCCGCCCTCGGAACCATCGACCTTCTTGCGTCCGCGCAGCATGGCGATTGCGGTGGCGATCATCATGACGGCGAATCCGACGAGGAGGAACGTGCCCGGAATGAAGCGAGCAAGCAATCCGCCTGTGTAGGCGCCGGCCATCCCGGCTGCACCGAAGATCAGGCCGGTGCGCCATTGCACCCGGCCGGCCCGTGCGTGTGAGATTGCGCCGACCGCGCTGGTGGCACCAACAACGAGCAACGAGGTTGCGATGGCCTGTTTGGCGTCCATCCCGGCCACGTAGGCCAAGAGGGGAACGGTCAGGATCGAACCTCCGCCGCCAAGCAAACCCAGTGCAACGCCGACGAAGACGGCCAGGCCGACTGTCAGAGCGATCATGTCGGTCAGCTCGCTTTCCGGTCAGCGGACGCGGAGCCTACGAGCTGGGACACGATGGTCTGGGCATCGCAGGTGGCGCCGCGGTTGTAGGGCAGCTTGGACAGCGCGTTGCCCATCGCGCAGGTGTTGGTCAGTGACGCGAAAGTCAGTCCGCCGCCGATCGCGGCGGCCACCCATTTGAGCTTGGGGACGGCAACGCTGGCCAGAACGCTGGATAGCACGATGGAGCCGGCGACCAGACGGACCTGGCGCTCGAGGTCCCAGCGTTGCGCGCCGCGGTTGACCGCAAAGCCCTTGGCCTCCCAGGCGGTGATGCCGCCGTCGAGGATGTGGACGTTGCCCAGTCCTGCGTCGCGCAGGGTCTCCTCGGCCTTGGCGGCGCGCTGCCCGGAGCGGCAGACCAGCACCACGTCTTCATCGAGATGCTTGATGATCTCGTCACGGTGCTCCCGCAGCAGATCCAGCGGGACGTTGTAGGCGCCAGCGATGTGCGCGGTCTCGAACTCGCCAGGGGTTCGGACGTCGAGCACTCGGGGTGGGGACGCCGAATCGAGCCGGTCGCTGAGGTTCTGCGAATCGATGGTGGCGGTTGAGGTCATTTGAGGTGTCCTTTCAGCGGGCGGTACGGGCCGGGTGTCTAATACCACCGGGGGTATCTCTAGACCCATGGTATACATACCCCAGGGGGTAAATGCAAGCAGGAAATAAATATACCCCCTAGGGTACTTGACATACCCATAGGGGTATATGCCAGGATGGCTTTACCCACCGCCGAACGAAAGGACTGGCGAGATGAAATTCATCCAGTACTACTTGGACTGTCTGTCCCATGCTTCATACCTCGTGGCGGACGAAACCACAGGGCGCGCAGTCGTTGTCGATCCGCAGCGCGACATCGCCGAGTACTTGGCCGACGCCAAGGAGTACGGCTACACGATCGAACTCGTCATCGAAACCCACTTCCACGCGGACTTCCTGTCCGGCCACCTTGAGTTGGCGAAGGCGACCGGCGCGAAGATCGTCTACTCCTCGGTCGCCGAGACCGAGTTCGAGTCGATGGGCGTGGCCGACGGCGAACGCTATTCGCTCGGCGACGTGACGCTGGAGTTCCGCCACACCCCGGGGCACACCCCCGAGTCGCTGAGCATCGTCGTCTACGAGCATCCAGGTGACGAAGTCCCCTACGGCGTGCTGACCGGCGACGCACTGTTCATCGGCGACGTCGGCAGGCCCGACCTGCTGGCCTCGATCGGCTTCACCCGCGAAGAGTTGGCCGACAAACTGTATGACTCGCTGCACGACAAGCTGATGACGCTGCCCGACGCCACCCGGGTGTACCCGGCGCACGGCGCGGGCTCGGCCTGCGGCAAGAACCTGTCCACCGACCTGTGGTCGACCATGGGGGACCAGAAGGAGACAAACTACGCCCTGCGTGCCCCCGACAAGGCGACCTTCATGAACCTCGTCACCGAAGGGCAGCCACCCGCACCGAGCTACTTCGTCTACGACGCGATCCTCAACCGCAAGGACCGTGAGCTGCTCGACGAGACCAAGATGCCGACGGCGATGACCTATGAACAGGTCCACGAAGCGATCGAGCGAGGCGCCGTCCTGGTCGACGGGCGCAATCCGGAGGAGTTCGCCCAAGGCCACCTGCGTCACGCCATCAACATCGGGCTGGAGGGCCGCTACGCCGAGTTCGCCGGGTCGGTCCTGCCGTCGGACGTCGACATCGTGCTCTTCACCGAGCCCGGCCAGGAGTTGGAAGGCAAGAACCGGCTCGCCCGAATCGGTTTCGACCGGGTGATCGGTTACCTCGACCGGCCGTTCGAGGTGATGTTGTCCCATCGTGACGACGTTCAGGTCGCCTCCCGGCTGACCGCGAAGGCTTTCGACCAGCGCGCTTCAGAGCTGGCGGATCTGCAGATCGTCGACGTGCGCAACCCGGGCGAGGTCGCTGCGGGCACCATCCCGAACGCGATCGCCATCCCGGTCGGTCAGTTACCCAGCCGGTTGGGCGAGCTGGATCCCACCAAGCCGACCGTCGTGTACTGCGCCGGCGGTTACCGGTCCTCGGTGGCCGCGAGCCTGCTGCGGCAGAACGGCTTCACCGACGTCAGCGACATCCTGGGCGGCTACGGCGCCTGGGACGACGCCCGCCAGAGCGCCTGAGCGACAGGGAAAGAGGTACATCATGACCACCGCGAAACACCAGGTTCTCATCGTCGGCGGCGGTACGGCAGGCATCTCGGTCGCCGCCCGGCTTCTGCGCAAGGGCTTCTCAGACGTCGCCGTAATCGAGCCGTCCGACATGCACTTCTACCAACCGCTGTGGACCCTCGTCGGCGGCGGCCAGGCGAAGGCGTCGACGACCGCACGGTCCGAGGGCTCGGTGATGCCCAAGGGGGCGACGTGGATCAAGACCGCGGCGACGGCCTTCGACCCCGACAACAACACGGTCGCCTGCGCGGATGGGGCGTCCTACGAGTACGGCGCGCTCGTGGTCTGCCCCGGCATCCAGCTCGACTGGGATCGCACCGAGGGGCTGCAGGATGCGCTCGGCCGTGACGGGGTGTCGTCGAACTACAGGTTCGACCTCGCACCGCGCACGTGGGAGTTGATCCGCGACATGCGTTCAGGCAGTGCGGTGTTCACGATGCCGTCGGGCCCGATCAAGTGCGCAGGCGCCCCACAGAAGATCGCGTACCTGGCCAGCGACTACTGGCGAAGGCAAGGCGTGCTCAAGGACATCGATGTTCACCTGGTGGTGCCGACGCCGCGGCTGTTCGGGATTCCGGCGATCGCCGATAGCCTCGATGCGGTCGCCGCCGACTATGGCATCACCGTTCACGCCGGCGCCGAGGTGACCTCCGTCGACGCGGCCGCACACAAGGTCGCCGTAACCAGCGTCGGTCAGGGCGGATCCGAGGCGATGCTGTCTTACGACATGCTTCATGCGGTACCGCGCCAATCCGCGCCGGACTGGATCAAGTCGAGCCCGCTGTCGACCGGCGACGCAAACGGATACGTCGACATCGACAAGCACACCATGCAGCATGTGCGCTATCCCAATGTGTTCAGCCTGGGCGACGCCGGATCGTCACCGAATTCCAAGACCGGTGCCGCAATCCGCAAGCAGGCCCCGGTCGTGGTCGACAACATCGAATCGTTCCTCGAAGGCCGACCGCTTGTCGCCTCGTACAACGGATACGGGTCGTGCCCGATCGTCACGTCGTCGCACGCAATGCTGTTGGCGGAGTTCGACTACGACCTGAACCTCACGCCGTCGGTCCCGCTGATTGATCCGACCAAGCCGCACCGTGCCTACTGGTACCTCAAGAAATACGGTTTGCCGTTCATGTACTGGAACCTGATGCTCAAGGGCCTCGCTTAAACAAATCGACTGGCACACAAGGAAAGGACACCGCAATGGCCACCAGGAATCTCACCTATGACGACTTCGAGTCCACCGTCGTCGACAGTCCGATCGTTATCGTCGACTTCTGGGCATCGTGGTGCGGTCCGTGCCGGGCCTTCGCGCCGGTCTTCGAGCGGTCCGCGGAAGCCCATCCCGATGTCGTGCACGCCAAGGTCGACACGCAGTCCGAACGCGACCTGGCCGCGACCCTGGAGATCCGCTCCATTCCGACCGTGATGGCATTCCGGGACGGCGTGCTCGTCTACAGCCAGGCCGGTGCGCTGCCGCCTGCTGCTCTCGAAGATCTCATCACAAGGGTGAAAGCGCTGGACATGGCTCAAGTCCGCGGGAAGATCGCCGCGAGGAAGGCGGCGGCGCGAGGATAGCGACTGTATGAAACAGACGGCGCTCTCCTCGCCCGTCGTCTCTCAGCTGGTATGTCGGTGGTCTGCGGCGTAGGCCTTGATGACGGCCGCGGTGTCCCCGTCGAATTGGAGGAACTCCTCGTTGAGCAGTTCGGCGAGGCTGTCGACGGCGACGGCGATGAGTGCACCTGCGAGACGCGTCTGCGGTCGCGCGCTGGTCGCGGCTTCAGCGGCGAGCGCGGTGGCGTAGTCAAGCGAGGCCGCCAGCGAAGCGTCGGCTTCGAGGTCGCGGAAATAGTACGTCGCACCGTACTGAGTGAAGTCGTTGCGGGCTTCGACGACAGCGGCGGCAAGTCCGGTGAGGACGTCGGTGGGGACGCTGTCGATCCCCAGGGTCGGATTCGCCCGGCGCGCTTCCCGCAGAGTCGAAAGCTGCAGTGCCAGAACACGTCTGCGGTGCAGGGCCGGGTAGATCTGGAGAACCCAGGACACGGCCGCCGAGAGCAGCATGAACCCGAACAGTGCCTCGAGTGGGACGATCACGCGAAGAAGCGGTGAGGTGGGCACGATATCGCCGAACCCGAGCGTTCCGATGGTCACCAGCGACACGTACAGCGAATCGAACACGGCATTGCGTTCAGCCGGGTTCAGCTCGGAGCTGTGGGCGAAGCCATCCGGCATCTGTGCGAAGTACACCATTGACCAGCCGAGCACAGCCATTGCGCCCCAGGTCAATACGACCAGTGCGATCCCCAGCGGACCGGTCAACGATGCGATGCGGCGATCCGACGGGAATAACCGCAGAAGCCACCAGACGAACCTCATCACCAGGGGCGCGATGCTGCCGTGGCCGATCGGGTGGAAGAGCGTGTGGAACACGTCGCGCATCACCACTGCTATGAGCAGAGCCCCGGCCCCTGCGACCACCCAGTCCATTAATTGCGGACCCGTGTGCCCGCTGTCCCTTCGACGATCTTGGCGATGTCGACGAGCGACCCGATGACGGCTGCATTGCCGGTGGTGCGCGCAAACCCGCATGCGGCCTGAACTTTGGGACCCATCGAGCCGGCAGGCAATTCCAGATCCGCGAGCTCCTCGGGGGTCACCTCCGCCAGCCGGGTCTGCTCCGGTGTCCCCCAGTCGGTGTAGACGCCGTCGACGTCGGTGGCGATGACGAGCAGGTCGGCATCGAGTTGCTCGGCCAGCAGCGCGGACGCGAGATCCTTGTCGATGACGGCTTCGACGCCGTGCAACTTTCCGTGCTCGTCGTACATCGTCGGTATGCCACCCCCGCCGGCGCAGACCACGATCGTGCCCCGCTCGACGAGGCTACGGATCGGCCCGATCTCGAAGATGCGCTGCGGTTTCGGGCTGGCGACCACACGGCGGAACTTGTCTCCGTCCGGCGCGATCGCCCAACCGCTCGCAGCCTTGAGGCGTTCGGCCGTCTCCCGGTCGTACACCGGACCGATCGGCTTGGTCGGGTGCTCGAACGCGGGGTCGTCGCGATCCACCTCGATCATCGTCAGGATGGTGGCGAGCGACTGATCGGCGGGCAGCAGATTGCCGAGTTCCTGTTCGATCACGTAGCCGATCATCGCCTCGGTCTGGGCGCCAAGAACGTCGAGGGGGTACGGCGCGACGTCCTGGTAGGCCGCCGCCTGCAACGCCAGCAAGCCCACCTGGGGGCCGTTGCCGTGCGCGACCACGATCTCGTTACCGGGTGTCACCGCGGCAATGGATTCGGCCGCGGTCCGGATGTTGGCCCGCTGGTTCTCCGCGGTCATGGGTTGCCCGCGCTGCAGAAGCGCGTTGCCGCCGAGCGCGATCACTATGCGCATGTCGTCCCTCAGCTGAGGGCGGCCACCAGGACCGCCTTGATCGTGTGCATTCGATTCTCGGCCTGCTCGAAAGCAATGTTGGCCGGACTCTCGAAGACATCCTCGGTGACCTCGATACCGTTCGCGAGGAACGGGTACTGCGCGGAGATCTGTGCACCGACCTTCGTCTCGCAGTTGTGGAACGCGGGCAGACAGTGCATGAACTTCACCCTGGGATTGCCTGCCGCACGCATCAGTTCGGAGTTGACCTGGAACGGCAGAAGCATGTCGATGCGGTCGCCCCACGTCTCGACCGGTTCGCCCATCGACACCCACACGTCGGTGTAGATGAAGTCGACGCCGCCCACCGCCTTCACCGGATCGTCGGTGACGGTGACCCGGGCCCCGGATGCGGTCGCGAAGTCCTGGCACATCGTCACATGCTCGTCGCTGGGAAACAGATCGTGCGGCGCGCCGATTCGCACGTCCATGCCGAGCTTGGCGCCCACCAGAAGCAGCGAGTTGGCCACGTTGTTGCGTCCGTCGCCGACGAACGCGAAAGAGATGTCGGTCAACGGTTTAGCGCAGTGCTCGGTCATCGTGAGAACATCGGCGAGCATCTGGGTGGGGTGGAACTCGTCGGTGAGACCGTTGAACACCGGCACCCCGGCATACTCGGCCAACTCCTCGACGATCTCCTGGCCGGCGCCGCGGTACTCGATCGCGTCGTACATCCGGCCGAGCACCCGCGCAGTGTCTTTCATCGACTCCTTGTGCCCGATCTGCGACGAGTTGGGGTCGATATACGTGACATGCGCGCCCTCGTCATACGCCGCCACCTCGAATGCACAGCGGGTGCGCGTCGAGGACTTCTCGAAGATGAGGGCGATGTTCTTACCCGCAAGGGTGGGATGTGCGAGGCCAGAGTACTTGGCCCGCTTGAGATCACGGGACAGGTCCAGTAGATAGAGCAGGTCCCTGTCCGTGTGGTGGACCAAGCTGAGCAGGCTGCGGTTGCGATTGTTGAACGCCATGGGTTGTTCCTTCGGTGGATGCGATCAGGTGTAGAGCGGATCGCGCTGAATGGGGCACGTCATGCACCGGCCGCCTCCGCGGCCCCGGCCCAGCTCGCTGGCGTCGATGGTGACGACCTCGACACCCGCCTTGCGCAGGGCCGTGTTGGTCAGGGTGTTGCGGTCGTAGCCGATGACGACACCCGGCTCGAGCGCGACCACGTTGTTGCCGTCATCCCACTGCTCACGCTGGATGCCGTAGACGTCGCCTGCGGTGACTACCACCCGGAAGTCCACGCCGACCGCGTCGCCGATCGTCTCGATCAGGCCCTTCGGTTCGCGTCGGACGTCCAGGCCGGACGGCGCGGTCTCGTCGGGGCGCAGGCTGATCGGCACGATGCCGTCGACGACCGGAGCAAAAGCCGTCACCAGGTCGCGGTCACAGAACGTGAACACGGTGTCGAGGTGCATGGCGGAGCGGGTCTTCGGCAGGCTGGCGATGATCACCCGCTCGGCCGCCCCCGCGGCGAAGAGATTGCGGGCGACCTGCGTGATGGCCTGATGCGACGACCGCTCGCCCATGCCGATGACGACCAGCCCCTTGCCGATCGGCATCACGTCGCCGCCCTCGAGCGTGCCCAGCCCGTGGTCGGTGGGCGCACCGTCGGGGTTGCCCAGCCACACGTCGTACTTCTCGTCGGCGAAGGCGGGGTGGAACTTGTACACCGCGGTGGTGAGCAGCGTCTCCTGACGTCGCGCCGGCCAGTACATCGGGTTCAGCGTCACGCCCCCGAAGATCCACGCGGAGTTGTCGCGCATGAACTGCGTGTTGGGTAGCGGTCGGAGGACGAACCCGGCAGGGTCCAAGTCGTTGAACAACGTCAGGAAGGCACTGTCCACCTCTCCGATGACGTCCTGATAGGCGACGCCGCCGATGAGGAACTCCGCCAACCGGTCTGGCGCCAACTCGGTCAGCCAGGCCCGGATCTCGCGGGTGAGTCCCGGGCCGACCAGATCGTCGGTCACCTTGCGGTCCAGCAGCCAGTCGCGGGCGTCGGGATTCGCCACGATGTCGGCGAGCAGGTCTTGCAATTCGAGCACCTCGACGCCGCGGTCGACCATCTTGGCGACGAAGTCGAAGTGGTCGCGGCGGGCCTGCTGTAGCCAGATGACGTCGTCGAACAGCAGCTCGTGGCAGTTGTCGGGGGTGAGCCGTTGATGGGCAAGGCCCGGCGCGCAGACCATGACTCGCCGGAGCCGGCCAGCCTCCGACCACACGCCCAGCCGGGATTCGGCGCCGGTCACAGGACTGCGAGGTTGCCGGTGACCATCATGACGACGGCCGCGACTGAGGACAGCGCCACCACCCCGAAGACAACCCACTCGGGCGTCGTGAAGGTGGGGAGGCGGTTCTCCCTGCGGGCCCACACGTACAGCGCACTGCCGACGAGGTAGAACACCGCCGCGATCAGCAGGTACTGCCAGACCGCCCGCGTAGACGAGCCAGACGGCGTACGCCAGCCCGACCACGCCGATGGCGATGTCGCGGACCCGGCCGTGACCGGACTCGTAGGTCTCACCGCGCACGGCCAGCAGCACCTGGTATGCCGCCGACCACAGGTAGGGCAGCAGGATCAGGGATGTGGCGAGGTACACCAGGTTTGTGTATGTGCTCTCATTGGCCAGTGTCCACAGCAGCAACGCCTGCACACACAAGTTGGTCACCCACAGCGCGGTCGCGGGAGCCCCGTGCGCGTTCTCCTTGGCCAGCGCTTTCGGCATCACACCGTCACGGGCGGGCAGCCGCAGGATCTCGACGCACAGCAGCACCCACGCGATCAATGCGCCGAGCAGTGAGACGACAAGGCCGATCGAGATGAAGGCCGCGCCCCAGCTGCCGACCTGGTTCTCCAGCACGCCTGCCATGGACGGGTCGGCGACGCCGGCCAGCTCGGCCTGGGCCATCAAGCCGTAGGACAGCAGGTTGACCAGAAGCAGCAAAGCAAGTACCCCGGCGAAGCCCATGACCGTGGCGCGGCCGACGTCCTTGCGTCGCCCGGCTCGCTGGGAGTAGACCGACGCACCCTCGATGCCGATGAACACCCAGACGGTGACCAGCATCATGTTCTTCACCTGAGACATGGTGTCGCCGAGTGGCGCCCCGTCGATTTGTGTTGTCTTTCCCCAGAAGTCGGCAGTGAACAGCCCCGCCTTGAATCCGACCGCGGCGATGGCGATGAACACAAGGATCGGTACCACCTTGGCTATGGTGACCACGATGTTGACAACCGCAGCCGTCCGAACACCGCGCAGCGTCATGGCATGCACGACCCACAACACGACCGAGGCGCCGATGATCGCGGGTACCGTTGTGCCGCCCTCGAACTGGGGGAAGAAGTAGCCCAGCGTCGAGAACAGCAGGACCAGATACGCGACGTTGCCCACCCAGGCCGACATCCAGTAGCCGAAGGCCGATGTGAAGCCGATGTAGTTGCCGAACCCGGCCCGCGCATAGCCGTACACGCCGCCGTCGACATCCTGTTTACGGGTGGCCAGTGTCTGGAATACGAAGGCCAGCATCAGCATGCCGACACCGGTTATCGCCCAGCCGATGATGAGTGGGCCCGGCGCGGCGCTGCCCGCCATCTGCGAAGGCAACGCGAAAATGCCGCTGCCGATCATTGATCCGACGACGAGGGCGGTCAGGGCGACAACGCCCAGCCCTGCCCTTTTTCCGGCGGACGGGGTGTCCGGAGGTGAGGTGAGAGAAGTAGCCATGGTCACAATCGTCTTGCAGTACCACGGCACCTAATAGGGTCGCTGGTCACTTTCGCATCGGGACTGTTGGCATCTTGGCTGTTCAGCCCGGTGTTATCACCGTTGTGGGTCAACCGGCTGGTTTCGGCCGGATAGCGGAACTGCCCACTCGACCAACGTGCCGTGTCCTGACGGCGCGGTTTTGATGTCCGCCTTTCCGCCGAACTGACTCGCCCTGGTCCGGATGCTTCGTCGTCCGCCTCCGATGGGCTCCTCGTCCGTCACGCCGATGCCGTTGTCTTCGACGGTGACTCGCAGTTCGGTTGAGGTCGCGGCGATGCGCAGCGTGGCCGCGGTTGCTTGTGCGTGCCTCGCGGTGTTGCTGAGCGATTCCCAGATGACGGCGAGGATGGCGGCATGAAGTGCCGGGTCGATTCGTATGTCGTCGATGGGTCCGTCGAATTGAAGGGTGGGGGTGAACCCAAGTGCAGTGGCGCTGCGCTCGAGAATCGCGAAGACTTCGCTGCGCAGCCGAACTCTCCGACCGGGTGGTGCGGCTGCGCTCAGGTTGAAGATCACCTCACGCAGATCTTGAATGATGTCGTCTGTCTCGTCGATGAACGGCTGCAGCTCGGGATTGCGGCGGGCGGAGGCGGACGTCAGGCCAAGCCCCAAACCGAAGACGCGTTGAATGATTCTGTCGTGGACGTCGGCGGCGATACGCCCCTGCTCGTTGCGACGTTCACCCTCGAGTAGCTGGATCGTGCTCGCGCGCAGATTCTCGCGCATCTCCTCGACTGCTTCGGATAATTCGGTGACTTCTCGGGGACCCGCCCGGCTGATCGCCTGGTCGTAGTCGCCGTCTGCAACTCTTTTCACCTGTCCAACAAGGGTATTGAGCGGTCGCCCGAGGAGGCGCTGTACGACGACGACTGTGGTGATGAGAACGACGAGGAGGACGCCGGCCGCGATGATCTGAATGATATCGGCGACGCGTTGCGCGGAATGGATGCGCTGGAGTTGATGCGCGGCAAGCTCGTCGACACTGGAAGCAAGGGATCTGAGTTGAGTCCGCAATTGGTCGAACAGCCACAGCCCATCGAGAGCCCATCGCTCAATCTGCTGCGGTGAGATCGGTCCACCACGGCGCGCGGCGATTTGAGGTTCGGCCGCTTGTGATCTCCAAGCGGCAGCTGCTGCGACCGCCTTTTCGAGTAGGTCGCCGGCCTGGGCGTCGCCGGCCAGGCCGGTTCGTAGCTCGGGCACGAGGCGGTCCGAGGTGGCGGTTCCGGAAGTGTAGGGCTCAAGGGTTATCGGGTTGCCGCTGAGCAGGAAACCCCGCTGACCGGTCTCCTGGTCGACGTATGCGCGGCGCAACCGCTCGACTTTCTCCTGAAGGGGCGCGACGTGATCGCTCAACTCGCCAACGGCGCGCGCCACCGTGATCCTGCCGACGATGGACGCGGTGGACGCAGCCAGAAAAACCGTGGCGATCACAATGAGGCAGATCCAGATGAGCTGCCTCACCGACAAAGACTGTGCTCTAGTGCGGCTCGCCGTGCCGTCGTTCGAGTGTTGATTCATCAGGAATCTCGATCAATACCATGGTCCGCCGATAGGCGAGCCGCAATGGCCGTTTCGGCCGTTCCTACCTGCCGAGCTCGGTGAGCACGGCTTGAGCGGCCGCGGGGACGGCCGCGGCGACCGCCGTCGTGTGGCCGACGCCATAACCGGCGTCGGCGATGTCGATGCTGAACACCACAAGTCGGTCGGGTATCCGACCGAGCGCTTCGCCGAGCGCGTACGCCTGTGGCAGCCCCATCGCGTGCGACGACACCACCCCCATGTCCAGACCGTCGCCGGGTGTCCACCGTCGGATCAGGCCAGGCTCGGCGCCATCACCCATCGCTGCGTCGACCACGACCGCCAGCCCGGCGCCTGTCCAGGCTTCGAGGATGGTGGCCGGATCCCCGATGTCGGTCACCACCCGTACGCCAGGGACATTGCGCCTGGCGACGTCTTCGGCAACCGCAAGTCCCACTCCGTCGTCGCGGCGAAAGCTGTTGCCGATCCCGATGACGACGGCGAAGCTCATCGGCGGTCTATGGTCAGCGTCAGGAAGTGCGCCGAGCACGAGATGCAGGGGTCGTGATTGCGAATCGCCTTCTCGCACAGCGAAGTCAACGTCGCGTCGTCCAGGGTCAGGTTCGCGCCGACCAGCCCGGCCATTTCGTATTCGATGGCCGCCTGGTTCTGGGCGGTCGGCGGCACCATCGTCGCGGCCAGTACCAGGCCGTCGTCACCGATCTCGTAGCGGTGATAGAGCAGGCCACGCGGCGCCTCGCTGACACCGTGACCTACGCCGGCGCGGGCAGGCACGTCGACGAACGGCCGCGCGGGCCGCTCGTATTCGGCGATGATGCGCAACGACTCCTCGATTGCGTAGACCACCTCGACCGCGCGAACCAGGATGCTGCGAAACGGGTTTCGGCACTCCGCTTTCAGGCCGGCATCGGCGGCCGCTTGTCGGGCAACGGGTGACAGCAGGGACGAGTTGAGCGAGTACCGCGCCAGCGGGCCCGTCAGGTAGCGGCCTCCGTCCAGGGTCGCTTGCAGGGCGGTGGAGTGTCGCACCTGTGCTTCGACGACGTGGTCGGTGAACTCCGACACCGGGAACACCGCTCCTGAGCTGCGCCCGATGGCACCGTTCTCGATCGGATACCGGGTGGGGTCGGACAGCGCAAGGAACTCGTGGTCGAATTCGGCATCAGGGAAGTCGAATTCGGCGACCGCCCGAACCGTATACAGCGCGTGGTCGAGCGCGCCGCGCAGCATCTCGGCCAGCGGCACGAGTTCGCTCGGAGTCGGCACCGAGTAGAAGCCGCCCAAACGAAGGTTGACAGGGTGAATCGCCCGTCCGCCGATCTGTTCCATCAGCCGGTTCCCGGCCTTCTTCAAGGCAAGTCCGCGCTCGATCAGTTCGGGGCGGTCCTTGGCGAGGCTGATCGCGTCCGGATAGCCGAGGAAATCGGGCAGGTGCAGCAGATAGATGTGCAGGGCGTGGCTGTGGATCCACTCGCCGCAGTACAACAGCCTGCGAAGCGCCACCAGTTGGGAGTCGATCGTCACGCCGCAGGCATCTTCGATCGCGTTGCAGGCACTCACCTGGTAGGCGACAGGGCAGATGCCGCACACCCTGGCCGTGAGGTCCGGCGGTTCGGTATACGCCCGGCCGCGAAGGAACGCCTCGAAGAAGCGCGGCGGCTCGTAGATGTTCAGCTCCACGTTGTCCACCGCGCCGTCGCGCAGGGTGACGTGGAGCGCGCCTTCGCCTTCGACACGGGTCAACGCGTTGACGGAGAGCGTGCGGATCTCGGGCTTCACTTGTCATTCCGTTCGGCATTGAACCTGGTCACGTTGAACGTCGAGAAGACCCGGTCGACATCGTTGCCGGACATGCCGTCTCGGCTCAGGAGCGGAATCAGTGCCGCGGTATTCGGCGTTGCAGTCGGGCCGAAGCAGCCGTAGCAGCCGCGGTGGAACGACGGGCAGAGCGCTCCGCAACCGGCGTGCGTCACCGGGCCGAGGCAGGGGATTCCGTCGGCGACGACGACACAGGTCACTCCGCGGTTCTTGCATTCGGTGCACACGGTCTTGGCGGGCAGCCTCGGCTTGCGTCCGACCAGCAGCGCGGCAAGCGTGTCCAGCAGCTGGCCGCGGTCGATCGGACAACCCTGCAACTGGTAGTCGACGTCGACGTGCGCCGAGGCGGGAGTCGACGTCGCCAGCGTGTCGATGTATTCGGGCTTGGCGTAGACGACGGAGGTGAACTCGTCGATGTCGGCGAAGTTGCGCAGCGCCTGGACCCCTCCGCCTGTTGCGCAGGCGCCGATGGTGACCAGGATCTTGGACTGCGCGCGGATTTCCTTGATTCGTCGCTCGTCGCCGGCGGTGGTGATCGAGCCCTCGACAAGGGATACGTCGTAGGGTCCGCCGACGACGGCGCTGGAGGCCTCGAGAAAGGTGGCGATCCGCACTTCTGTTGCGATCGTCAGAAGCTCGTCCTCGCAGTCCAGCAGTGTCAGTTGGCATCCGTCACACGACGCGAACTTCCAAACCGCCAGGGTGGGTGCACTCATCTACAGCTCCTTCACCCGCAAGAGCGGCTCGGCGACGTCGTAACCAACGACGGGCCCGTCGCGGCACAGCAGCAGCGGGCCCAGCTGACAGTGCCCGCACCAACCGAACCCGCACTGCATGTTCCGTTCCAGAGAGACCCGAATATCGCTATCGGCCACGCCTTTTCGTAGCAGCTCTTTGGCTCCGTTGAACATCATCGGCTCCGGCCCGCACAGGAAGGCGGTCGTGCGATCGGCCTGCAGCGCCATGCGTCGCAGAGGCTCGGTGACGAAGCCGACTTCGCCCGGCCAACCCTGCACGGGGACGTCGACGGTCATGTGCACCTCGATGGATCCGTCGGCTACCCAGCTTTGGAGTTCCTCGGCGAAGAGGAAGTCGTCGCGCGACCTGGCGCCTGCGATCAGGGTCACCGCGCCGTAACTGTCGCGGTCGGCCAGCGCGCCGAGCACCACCGGCCGCAGCGGAGCCAGGCCCACGCCGCCTGCGACGATGACGAGATCACGGCCGGCCGCCTCGGCCAGGCCCCAGCTGGTGCCGAACGGGCCACGCATGCCGATCACCGTGCCCGGCTTCGCGTCGTGCAGAGCCTTGCTGACCGCGCCGACCGAGCGGATGGTGTGGGTGATGGTTTCGTCGGCGGTCGTCGGCACGCCGCTGACCGAAATCGCGATCTCGCCGATCCCGAAGGCGTACATCATCATGAACTCGCCGGGTTGCGGCGCAGGCAGGCCCTCGCCCACCGGCTGGAGGAGCAGAGTCGCCGAATCGCGGTTCTCGGCAACTCGGCTGTGAACGCGGTAGGGCACCGGGCTCATGGCCGACGGCGTCTGCGGCCACGCAGCAGTGTCAGTCATCGCCGTCCTCCGCCAGGGTGGCCAGAACGTTCATCTCCTCGGTGATGTCAATACCGGTGGGACACCACGCGATACAGCGTCCGCAGCCCACGCATCCGGAAGTCCCGAACTGGTCATGCCAGGTCCCGAGTTTGTGCGTGATCCAATGCCGGTAACGAGAAGGCACGCTTTGCCGGACGCTACCCTCGTGCACGAATGTGAAGTCGAACTCGAAGCACGACGCCCACTCCATCCACCGCTCGGCATGTTGGCCGGTGAGGTCGGTGACATCCTCGACGCTCGTGCAGAAGCAGGTCGGGCACACCATGGTGCAGTTGCCACACGTCAAGCATCGGCTGGCGACTTCGTCCCAATGCGGTGACTCCCGCGATTGGACCAGCAGGTCACGCAAATCCCCTGCAGGCATCTGGCGGCCCATCTTGTCTGCGGCCGCCGCGACATCGTCTCGCGCCGAATCGATTTCGGGTTGTTCGGCATCGCGGCGGGGCAGCGTGGCCAACACGTCGGCGCCGTCGTCGCTGCCGACGTCCACGACGTACCGACGGCCGTCGTCGTCGATGCGTTCGGTCAGCGCCAGGTCGTAACCGGGGCCGACGGCAGGACCGGTTCCCATCGATGCGCAGAAGCACAGGCCACCGGGTTCTGTGCAGTTGACGGCGACCACGAAGATCCGTCCCAGTCGACCCACGAATCCTTGGTCGGGATGGGCGCTCTCGCCGAGCACACCGTTGAGTACCGCGATGGCCGCCAGATCGCAGCCCCGTACACCGAGGAACGCGTATCGCGGCGGCTCCTCCGGTTCCATGCCGTCGGACGACCACACCTTCTGGCGCGGCGGGTGCAGGAACTGCTTCCACGACTGTGGGCCCGCCGAGTGGCCGAACAGTGCGTCGTCGTCGCGACGGCGCAGCCGATAGTGCCCTGGGCCGACGTCGACCCCCCAGCCACTCGGTAGGTCGTCGGCCGAGGTCAGCTCGGCCAGCACTATGGCATTGTCCGACACCGTGGGGCCGACGACCCGGTACCCGCGATCGATCAGCACGGACACCAGTTGTTGCAGGCCCCCAGCGTCGATCAGCGCACTGGTCATGGGCTCATCGTGCTCCTACCAAAGGCAGAATGCACGGTCCCTGAGTCCCATCGATAGGTGCCAAAGGTCCTCGCGGCTGTTCACCAGCCGGTAACCGTCGGCAGATAGCGTGCCCTTTTGAGTTGCTCAGGATCAGGAGCCGCGTCGTGTCGTTGCATCAGACTCATCTGTTGGCACACGACGATCCGACAGTCCGCGAACTTGTCCGGCTTCTCAGCAGGCTCGACGACCTGCTCGAGCGCCTCGAGTCGGCGGAATCGGCCTGGTCCGACTGGCTTGGCCCAGTGCCGTCGGACTACCGAGCCAGCGCCCGAAACATCGTGCATTATTGGGCGATTCGGCAAGTGGACTTGCGCGATCTGCAACTCCGGCTGGCGGCATTCGGCCTCTCGTCTTTGGGCCGAAGCGAACCACATGTCGAGGCCACGCTGCGACTTGTCCGGTCGGCCGTGCAGGCGATGCTCGAGGGCAGCTGGCATCCACCCGCACCTGCCGCCGTGGCCGAGGACGAGGGCCGCGAGTTGTTGCGGCTTCGCACCGTGAAGCTGCTGGGACCGACACCGGCCAACCGAGAGACCCGCATCATGGTCAGCCTTCCCTCTGAGGCGGCCACGAACCCTGATCTGGTCCGTGGCTTGGTGGAGCGCGGGATGAACATCGCCAGGATCAACTGTGCGCACGACGACCCGGACGCGTGGCGGTCGATGGCCGAACACACCCGGCACGCGAGCGCAGTGACGGGTCGCGAATGCCTGGTGGCGATGGACCTTGCGGGTCCCAAGCTGCGCACGGGCCCGATCCAGCCAGGGCCCCGCGTAGTCAAGATCCGGCGTGTCCGAGACGCACTCGGCCGCACCGTCGCACCGGCGCGCGCATGGTTGACGTCCACAGAGGATCCGATGCCGGCACCGGAACGCGGGATGCCGACGCTGCCCGTGTCGGGGGAGTGGCTGTCTCGCAGGCGTGCCGGAGACATCGTGAGCTTGCTCGACACCCGCGGCGCAGCGCGACAGCTGACACTGTGCGGACCCGGTGGCGTTGCCGGTGGAACGACCGCCACTACGGAAAAGACCGTCTACCTGGCCACCGGCACCGAACTGCGCGTCGACGGTGTCGAGGACCCGGCCGAATTGGGTAGCGTGCCCGAACTCCAGCAGAGCCTGCTCCTTCGAAAAGGTGACCGATTGAACGTCACCCGCGATTGCTCGCCCGCGCCAGCCGATCCCGACGGTGTGCCGTCGATTGGGTGCACGCTTTCCGAGGTCTTCGACAATGCACGCGTCGGCGAGAAGATCTTCTTCGACGACGGCCGGATCGGCGGCGTCATCACCGCGGTTGACGCTGACATCCTGCAGGTGCGGATCGAGCGAGCGGCGGCGACCGGCTCGAAATTGCGAGCGGCTAAAGGGATCAACCTGCCGGAGACGAAGCTCCCGATACCGGCACTGACCGACAAGGACATCGACGACCTCGCCGCGATCGTCGACGTCGCCGATATCGTCGAGATGTCCTTCGTGCACGACCCGGCCGATGTCGTCCGACTGCACGATGAGCTGGCCAGACTGGGTGCTGACCATCTCGGCGTCGTGCTCAAGATCGAGACCCGACGCGGGTTCGAGCGACTGCCACAACTGGTCCTCGCAGCGATGCGCCGGCCACGAGTCGGCGTCATGATCGCGCGTGGCGACCTCGCCGTTGAGGTCGGCTACGAGCGGCTCGCCGAACTGCAAGAGGAAATCCTCTGGCTGTGCGAGGCCGCACATCTACCGGTCATCTGGGCGACCCAGGTACTGGAACAACTCGCCAAGAGCGGGCAGCCGTCGCGGGCCGAGATCAGCGACGCGGCGATGGGCGCGCGTGCCGAATGTGTGATGCTGAACAAGGGACCGCACATCGATGATGCGGTCGTGGTGCTCGACGACATCCTTTCCCGGATGACCGAACATCACTACAAGAAGAACGCCCTTCTGCCCCAGCTGCATTCGTGGCGCGCGTGACGGTCTTTCCCGGCGCGACGCCAGCCTCCTGAGAGGGCACGCTTGGGCCGTTTGACTGTCTGTATGTGGGACTTTGGACCACTCCAACCGCCTCGCGTTGTCGGTAAGGTCCCGATCATGACGAATGAGCCTCAACCGATCTCGATTCTGTCAGCAACCGAGTGCTGGGATCTCGTGTCGAGTAGATCGTTGGGACGCCTCGTGACCAGCGTTGATGGCCAGCCCGAGATTTTCCCGGTCAACTTCGTGGTTCAGCACCGCACCATTCTCTTCCGCACGGCGGAGGGCACCAAGCTGGTCAGCGCGGTGATCAACAACAACGTGTTGTTCGAAGTCGACGACCATAATGCGGTGGGAGGTTGGAGCGTCATCATCAAGGGGATGGCACGCACTCTTCGCACCGATGAGGAGATCGCGGAGGCGGAGCGGGGGGAGTTACTTACGTGGATTGCTACCGTCAAGCAGCACTTCGTCCGCATTCGTCCGGTGAGCGTCACCGGACGGCGGTTTTCCTTCGGCTCCGAACCCGACCGGGAATTCAACGTCGTCTAGCTTGGCTTCCGCCCTGCGCTTGATGCCACGAAGCATCCCCCGGGTGATCAGGGCAGTTGCCGGGCCTGCGCACTCGATGGCCACGGCGTCGCCCGGGTGGCGCAGCCGTGTCCGGGATCGCACCAGGAGTCGGCAGCGGTCTTCCCAATGCGGGATGAGGTGAAACGACCACACGGTGTCGAGGACATGCTCGGGGGAAGCCACGCGCAGCACGATGGCCTGTCCGTCGATGACCTCGGCAACCGAGAACGTAACGCCGTCGCGCAGGCCCATCCAACCTCTCGGCACCAGGCGGACCCGGTCGCCGGGAGCGAGACGCTGCCATTCCGGATGAATCCGGTCAGCGTTGTGATACTCCAAACCTACGACGTTCTCCAGCGTCTCGTAGCTGTAGAGGCCGCCGCGGTCCTGCCCCATCTGCACCAGCCACGGCCATACCGCGTCCGCCGACGCGTCGATCCACACGGCCTCCGTCGTTTGGGCCACCCGGCCGTCGAGCAACTCGTCACCAGACAGGTACATGGCGCACTCTGCCTTCGTCGTGCCCCAGTTGCGGAAGTAGCGCCTCGCGGCGTAGAGGAGCGCGGCGGCAGTCGCGACGCGCAACGTCGTGTTCGTCATTCGCTGACCCTGCGCCGCCAGCTGCGAGCCCGCTAGGGCCGGTGGTCCCCAGGTGTGTGTACCGCCGACAAACGGCCCCGGTGCGCGGGACTTCGGCCCCTATTCGCAGTAGGCGCGCCGTGGTCGGATTCATACATGACCACCGATGACCAGGACCAAGCCCGCAAGGACTGGACCGTGGCAGTCGACATCGACGAACACGACGGCCGCACCCGGGCCAAGGCTCGGCTGCATTGGGGTGACCAGGCAGCGGTGGGCATCGGTGTGTCACGGCTCGATCCGCGCGACCGCAACGTCGCCGACATCGGCGATGAACTTGCCGTTGCGCGCGCGCTGGCCGACCTTGCCAGGCGGATGATGACCGCCACGGTCCACGACATCGAAGCGGTCACGAACGAACCGGTGACCTCGCTCCATTAATTTCGGCAAAGGGACGGAGTACGCGATGACTCGCTCGAGACAGCTATCGAGACATGCGCCAAGGCGTGTCTTTCGAAATCGCCGCGAGGCCGGCCGCGTCTTGGCAACAATGCTCGGCGCGTACCGAGGACGCGAGAACGTCGTCGTCCTCGGCCTGGCGCGAGGCGGAATTCCGGTCGCGTGGGAAGTGGCTGCGGCTCTCGGCGCTCCGCTCGATGCCTTCATCGTGCGCAAGCTCGGGGCGCCCAATCACGAAGAATTCGCCATGGGCGCATTGGCCAGCGGTGGCCGTGTCGTCGTTAACGACGATGTGGTACGAGCGTTGCGGGTCACGCCGCAACAGTTGCGGGATGTCGCGGAACGTGAAGGGCGGGAACTGATTCGACGCGAGGCCGCCTATCGCGGCGGTCGTCCACCCGTCGACGTGGCAGGCAAGATCGTGATTCTCGTCGACGATGGTCTTGCGACCGGATCCAGCATGCTCGCCGCGGTGCAGGCCCTGCGGGACGCAGAACCCGCCGAGATTGTGATCGCGGTGCCCGCGGCTCCGGAATCGACCTGGCGGGAGTTTGCGGGCCTCGTCGACGACGTGGTGTGCGCGACGATGCCGACGCCCTTCCGCGCGGTGGGAGAGTCCTTCTGGGACTTCCGCCAGGTGACCGACGAGGAGGTTCGGGATTTCCTCGCCACCCCGACCGTGGGCTACGCGACGGCCGGTGCCCGCATCGCGGAGACACCCGCGGACGTCGTCGCTCGCGTCGCCGTCGATGCTCCCAACGGTGTGCCGCCGCTCGAAGCGCTGGAAGAGATCATCGGCGATGCCCGGATCGTATTGATCGGTGAAAGCTCCCATGGCACACACGAATTCTACGAAGCGCGTGCCGAGATCACGAAGTGGCTGATCGAGAAGAAGGGCTTCGACGCCGTTGCAGCAGAGGCTGATTGGCCCGATGCCTATCGCGTGAACCGCTATGTTCGCGGGCTCGGCGATGACGGATCCGCGGACGAGGCGCTGAGCGGATTCGAGCGCTTCCCCGCGTGGATGTGGCGCAACGTCGTTGTGCGCGACTTCGTCGACTGGCTGCACGCGCACAACCGAGGGCGGCGGGAGCACGACGAACGGCAAGCGGGATTCTACGGATTGGACCTCTACAGCCTGCATCGGTCGATGCAGGAGGTGATCGCGTATCTCGACGACGTCGACCCACGCGCAGCGACGCGGGCGCGCGAGCGTTACGCCTGCTTCGACCACACCTCAGCGGACGACGGCCAGGCATACGGCTTCGCCGCCGCGTTCGGCGCGGGCCTGTCGTGTGAGCGGCAGGCCATTGATCAGTTGGTCGAGATCCAGCGGAATGCACTGGAATACGCGCGACGCGACGGGCTGCTCGCCGATGATGAGTTGTTCTACGCGCAGCAGAATGCGCAGACGGTCCGGAACGCGGAGGTGTACTACCGCGCGATGTTCGGTGGACGCGTCACGTCGTGGAATCTTCGCGACCAGCACATGGCTCAGACCTTGCAGGCCCTTGACGCACACCTGGGCAGAGGAGGTCGACAGGAGCCTGCTCGAATAGTCGTGTGGGCTCACAACTCTCATGTCGGTGATGCCAGAGCCACCGAAGTCGGCGCTGATGGGCAGCTGACCTTGGGGCAACTGGCTCGCGAGCATTACGGCGAAGCTTCGCGACTGATCGGATTCACGACGTACACGGGCACGGTGACGGCAGCCAGCGAGTGGGGTGGCGTCGCCGAGCGAAAGACCGTCAGACCCGCGCTGAACGGCAGTGTCGAGGAGTTGTTCCACGAGTCGGGACGGGCGGCGTTCCTGGTGTCACCGATGATCAGCCGCGCCGCGGCTGAACCGATGGATACCGTCCGGCTCGGGCGAGCCATCGGCGTGATCTATCTGCCTGCCACCGAACGGCAGAGCCATTACTATCACGTCCGCACAGGTGAGCAGTTCGACGCTGTCATTCACATTGACGACACTCGGGCGCTGGAACCGCTGGAAACAACCAGCCTGTGGGTCGCAGGCGAAACGCCCGAAACCTATCCGACCGGGCTGTAGCCGCGGTCTAGCGAGAAGGGCGCTTTGGGTCCGGCGCTGGGGACCTTCGACTCTTAGTTGTGCCGGGCGCGTTTCCTACCGTCGGCATATGGGCAAGAAACGGTCATGGCTGGCCGGACTGATGGCAGTGCTCGGCACCGTCGCGTTGTACCGGGGCAGGTTGCGGCGATGGATCTACACCTGGGGAGCCGACGACGGCGAGATCACCGCCGTCCTTCCCGGTGACGAACTCGTGGCGGCCGACACGCCTCGGACAACCCGTGCGCTCAGCATTGACGCGCCTGCGGCGATGGTGTGGCCGTGGTTGGCGCAGATCGGCGAGGGTCGCGGCGGCTTCTACAGCTACGACTGGCTCGAACGGGCCGCGGGCACCGAGATTCGCAACGTCAACGTGATTCACCCGGAATGGCAGGACATCCGCGTCGGCGACACCGTATGGCTGGCCCGTCGCTACGGCGAAGCGGCCCGCCAGGTCGTCGCGGCGGTCAAGCCGCTATCGCATCTGGTCCTGATGTCGCCAGATGACTACGAGCGGGTGCAGCGCGGCGAGAAGGCTTCTGGCACGTGGAGCTTTCACGTTCGACCGCAGAGTGGATGGACTCGCCTGGTGGTCCGTGGCAGCGGTGGGGCGGTCGGCCGTGCCGTCTTCGACATACCGCACTTCGTCATGGAGCAGAAAATGATGAGGGGGATACGTCATCGCGCCGAGCAAACAAGGCGAGACGACACCGCGGCTTTCGTCCGCGAGGAGTACCTGACCATTCACCACGAGCAGCCTGCGGGGCAGAAGGGATAAAACTTCTCGCTCGTCAGATAACTGAATGAAAGTCGTCGCCACCCCTCCGGGTGGTGGACAATGGCGTCGTGGCCGACCAGGTCGAGCCGGGCGTTGAAACCAGCATGCGCCCGCTCCGCGATACGTTATCCCAGTTGCGCCTCCGCGAATTGCTGATGGAGGTCCAGGACCGCGTCGAGCAGATAGTCGAGGGCCGCGACCGACTGGATGGCCTCCTCGAGGCCATGCTGGTGGTCACCGCCGGACTGGAACTCGACGAAACCCTGCGAACCATCGTGCACACCGCTATCGAGCTGGTGGATGCGCAGTACGGGGCGCTGGGCGTGCGGGGTCAGGACCACGAACTCGTTGCGTTCATCTACGAGGGCATCGACGAGGAGATGCACGCGCGGATCGGCCATCTGCCCGAGGGCCGGGGCGTGCTCGGCGTGCTGATCGACGACCCCAAACCGATCCGGCTCGACAACATCTCCCACCACGCCGCTTCTGTCGGCTTCCCGGCCCAACACCCGCCGATGCAAACTTTTCTGGGAGTGCCCGTACGGATCCGGGACGAGGTGTTCGGCAACCTGTACCTGACAGAGAAGGCGGGTGGCCAACCATTCAGCGAGGACGACGAGGTTCTGGTCCAGGCGCTTGCCGCTGCCGCGGGCATCGCGATCGACAACGCCCGGCTCTACCAGCAGTCGAGAACGCGGCAGTCCTGGATCGAGGCGACCCGTGACATCGCCACCGAGTTGCTGTCCGGCAGCGATCCGGGCCGGGTGTTCCGCCACATCGCAGACCAGGCCCGGCATCTCACCGGCGCCGAGATGACATTGGTCGCGGTGCCTGCGGACCCCGATCTGCCGGATAGCGAGACGACGGAACTCGTCGTCGCCGCGACCGCGGGCGACGTCCCGGCGGCCGGACTGGACACCATCGCCGTCGCGGACTCCCCGTTGGGCGATGCATTCATGCGTCGGGCTCCTGGAAGGTTCGATTCACTCGACCTCATTGCGGGTCACCCCGAGTGCGCGGGCCCGGCGCTCGTGCTGCCGTTGCGTGCCACCGATGCCGTCGCCGGTGTCCTCGTCGCACTGCGGCCGGCCGAGGCGTACCCGTTCTCCGACGAGCAACTCGACATGATGGCCGCCTTCGCCGACCAGGCGGCGCTGGCGTGGCAGCTGGCAACCACACAGCGCCGCATGCGTGAGCTCGATGTCCTCACCGATCGCGATCGCATCGCCCGCGATCTGCACGACCATGTGATCCAGCGACTCTTCGCCGTCGGTCTCGCCCTTCAGGGCACCATCCCGCGGGCGCGCTCTCCCGAGGTGCAGCAGCGATTGATGGAGAGCGTGGACGATCTCCAACAGGTCATTCAGGAGATCCGCACGGCGATCTTCGACCTGCACGGCGCGTCGGCTGGCGTCACCCGCCTGCGGCAGCGTCTCGACGAGGCCATTGCGCAGTTCTCGACTGGGGAGCTGCGCACCTCCGCGCAATACAGCGGTCCCCTCTCGGTCGTCGACACTGCCTTGGCCGACCACGCGGAAGCCGTTGTGCGAGAGGCGGTCAGCAACGCGGTGCGGCACGCCGACGCCACAACGCTGACCGTTAACGTCACCGTAGGCGATGACCTGTGCATCGAGGTGATCGACGACGGAAAGGGGATCGCCGACGATGTCACCGCAAGCGGGCTGACCAACCTGAACCAGCGTGCCCACGATGCGGGTGGCTCCTTCACGATCGAGGCGTTGCCGACGCGCGGAACAAAGCTGCGATGGTGTGCCCCATTGCCATAGGCACAGCGGCCGAAGGCCCCATGCCTGGGGCGTGATCAATGCTTCTATAAGGACATGTCTGCGTGGGCTGCAAGCGAATGGCTGCCGGGAGTAGCGCAGTTCCGCGGCTACCAACGCAGTTGGCTGCGCGGGGACATCGTCGCGGGGTTGACCGTCACCGCATACCTTGTGCCGCAGGTCATGGCCTACGCGACGTTGGCGGGGCTGCCCGCGGTCGTCGGCCTCTGGGCGGCCGTAGTTCCCATCGCCGCTTATGTCGTGCTTGGCACGTCAAGGAAACTGTCGGTCGGACCCGAATCGACCACCGCATTGATGACCGCTGCCGTGCTCGGGCCGATCGCGCTGGGAGACGGCTCGCGTTATGCCGCGCTGGCGGCTGCCCTTGCCGTCATGGTCGGTGTGGTGTGCTTCCTCGGAGCGTTGGCGCGGTTGGGCTTCCTGGCCAACCTGTTGTCGCGGCCGGTGCTGGTTGGGTACATGACCGGCATCGCGATCTTGATGATGGCCAGCCAGCTCGGCAAGGTCACCGGCGCGCCGGTATCAGGTGACGAGTTCGTCGCGCTGATACGGTCATTTGCAAAAAACGGCCATCAGTATCACTGGCCGACGATCATCCTGGCGGCGTCGGTTCTGGTGCTGCTTCTGGCATTCGACCGCTGGGCGCCAAAGGTTCCCGGGCCCCTGATAGCGGTGCTGATAGCCACCTCCGTGGTATTCGCGCTGTCGTTGAAAGACAGCGGGATCTCCGTCGTCGGCAGCATTCCCGCGGGCTGGCCGGCGACGGGTCTGCCGCGCGTGGCGCTCAGTGATGTCGCGGCGCTGATCCTGCCTGCCCTCGGCATCGCGATCGTCGCCTTCTCGGACAACGTGCTGACTGCGCGAGCCTTCTTGGCACGCCACGACAAGGAAATCGATGCGAACGCCGAACTACGAGCCCTCGGCGCTCTGAATATCGGCGCCGGCCTGACGCAGGGGTTCCCGGTGAGCTCGAGCGGATCCCGAACCGCCCTTGGGACCTCCGTTGGCAGCCGGACCCAGCTCTACTCGATCGTGGTGATCGTGCTTGTGCTGGCGGTAGTGCTGTGGGGACGTGATGTGCTGGCACACTTTCCGACTGCGGCATTGGGGGCGCTCGTCGTGTATGCGGCGATCCGGTTGGTAGACGTCGGAGAATTCCGACGGTTGGCGCGGTTTCGCCGTAGTGAGCTGCTTTTGGCAGTGGCCACCGCCGTCGCGGTACTGGCGCTCGGTGTGCTCTTGGGCGTTTTGGCTGCGGTCGGATTGTCGATCCTGGATCTGTTGCGGCGCCTCTCACACGCACATGACAGCGTTCTTGGCTTCGTTCCCGGGCTGGCAGGCATGCACGACATCGAGGACTATCCCGAGGCAACGTCGGTGCCGGGGCTGGTCGTCTACCGCTACGACGCGCCGTTGTGCTTCGCGAATGCGCAGGATTTTCACCGGCGCGCAGTGGCGGCCGTCGATCAGAACGGTGAGCCGGTGGAGTGGTTCGTCCTCAACGCCGAGGCGAATGTGGAAGTCGATCTGACCGCGTTGGACGCACTCGATCAGGTTCGGGAAGAGCTGTCGCGAAGGGGAATCGTGTTCGCGATGGCCAGGGTCAAACAGGATCTACGTAACTCGCTCGCCGCCGCCGGACTGCTGACCAAGATCGGTGAAGATCGGATTTACCCGACGTTGCCGACAGCGGTCGAGGCGTTTCGCACGCGCGCGGAGCCGTCCGGTAGTTGATGTCAGCATCAGCGTTTATGGCTGGGCGGCGAGTTGGAGATAGCGGTGCGCGAGGGCAACCGCGACACCGCCCTCGCCGACGGATGCTGCAACCCGCTTGACCGATCCGGAGCGGATGTCACCGACGGCGAAGACTCCAGGGGCGCTCGTTTCGAGAGCGAACGGCTCGCGGTCGGGCGTCCACTGTCCCGCGTTCATCGCGTCGGCTCCCGTCAAGACGAATCCACGCTTGTCGCGGGAGATCTCCGGCGGAAGCCAGTCGGTCGCCGCCTCGGCGCCGATCAGGACGAAGAGAACTCTGGCATCCCGTCGAGATGTCGTGCCGGTCCGTTGATCGATGATCTCGATGCTTTCCAGTTGCTCGTCTCCGTCGACCGCGACAACCTCGGATCGAGTTTCGACCCGGATGTTCGCCTTCTTCGCGATCTGCTCGATGAGATAGGTAGACATGCTCTCCGCGAGCGACTCGCCTCGCACAAGGAGCGTCACCGACCGGGCGTAGTTGGAAAAGAAGATCGCGGCCTGCCCTGCCGAGTTGCCCGCTCCGATCAGGTAGACATCGTTACCCTGCGCCAGGCTTGCGTCGCTGCGTGCCGCTCCGTAATAGACGCCGGAACCAACGAATCGATCGATCGACTCGAGCTCGAGGCGCCGCCACGCAACGCCCATCGCGAGGACGATGGACCTCGTCCGGATGATGTCGCCGCCATCCAGCGTGACGGTCATGTCGACAGGGTCGATGCGTTCGACCCGGCGGGTCACGACGATCTCGGCGCCCAGCCGTTTCGCCTGTTGCAGCGCCCGGCTCGCGAGGTCATCCCCGGAGACGCCGTACGGGAACCCCGTGTAGTTCTCGATCCGGGTGGAGGTGCCGGCCTGACCGCCCGGCGCGAAGGACTCGATCAGCCCCGTCGCCAGGCCTTCGGAAGCGCCGTTGACCGCCGCGGTCAGACCCGCAGGCCCGCCACCCACGATCACCATGTCGTAGTGCGTCCGGCCCGGCGCGACCGTCAGCCCTGAGACCGTCGCAATGGTCCGCATCGTCGGGGCGATCAACCGCGTGCCGTCGCGAAGAGACACCACCGGATAGGGGCCGGGCACGGCGGCTTCACCGCCGATGCGTGCAATCGCGCGGGGGTCGGCCGGGTCCAAGCGTTCGTAGGGGATCTGGTTGCGGTGAAGGAAACTGTCGCAGCTGTGGACTCCCGGGTCGAGGCGCGGACCGATCACGAACATCGCGGGCTCGAGCGGTAGCGCGGTCGCGCTTCTGAGCATGTCCATCCGCTCCAGCGCGGCGGCACCCACCGTGGCGGAGACCTGCGGGGCCATGGCGGCAAGCGTGTGGAACACCTCGACGGTCACCTTCAGCACGCGCGATGGCTTGACGGCCCGCATGCTGGCGGGCAATGGCGTACCGAGCGTCATCGGGATCTCGCCTCCCAGCTCCCCAGGAAGGCGGACGCCGATCACCTGCTCGACGCCGTTCACCACCTTCGTCAGCTCGGTCTTTCCCTCGACCACGACCGCAAGGGCCCGACCTTCGCCCTCGTGCGCGGCGTACTCGCCGGGTGCCAAGGTGATGTCCTCCACTTCGCCGGCAAGGTACTCGAGCGCTTTGTCCTCGAGTTCCGAGAAGAGCGGAATCGTCGCCAGCTCGTCGAGAGTGAACATGATGGCCTCCTTAAGTCTGCATGCCGAAAAATCTGCATGCCGAAATGGTGGGCCGAGTAGGCGTCGGGGCGCGTGAGGCATCCGCCTCAAATCAGACGAGCGACCGAACGTCGGGGTCAAGCTCGTCTACGTGGCGGGCCTGATGCTCGAGAAGGACTCGTGCGACCCACTCCACTCTGCTCAGGGATTCCTCCAACGGCATCATGCCGGTGAGCACGCCACTGAGTGCGGTGTTCAGCGCAGCGTTGAGGCAGAACGTGATGTTCGGAATATCGGCCGGCGCAACACCTTCGAGGAGCCGGTTGAACATCTCGGTGTTCGTGCGATTCATCTGATCGATGGTGGCCTTCGCTTCGGGATCGGCTGATGTCGCCGTCTGAAACATCAACGTGGTCATCGCCGGGTTGCGGTGGAATGCGCGCTGGGCACGTTGCAGGTAGTCCAGGACACCGCGCAGCGGATCCGGATCTCGATCAGTCCGGTCGCGCGAAGCGAGGATGCGGCGGGTAAGCCGCTTCTGCCAGTCCTCCAGGGCGGCCGCGAGTAGGTGGTCCTTGGAGCTGAAGTAGCGATAGACGGTCGCCAACGCCACTCCCGAACGTTGGGCCACATCTCGCATCTGGACCGCCTCGGCGCCCACCTCGGCGATCAGGTCGATCACGGCTTCGATGACCTTGGCTCGCCGGATCAGCTGGCGGCTGGTCATGTCCGCCAGCGGAACAACGGTGGAGTCGGACCGCTCTACTGGGGTATTGACGGTGCGACCTCCGGCTCAGCTTCGAGAACGAGCTTCTGAACTGTTGCGCACAGCGTACTGCATCTAGCGCTGTTCAATGCAGTTATTGCTGCTAGTGGCCACGCCCCACCTTGACACAAGTAGAACGGTGTTTCAATAATGTTCGTCAGGGCACGACGGCGCGTGCGTGTCCACGCGATCGGAGGGACTCCATGGCCGGACCTGTCGGTCTGCCGGTGATCGACACCATGATCGGATTCCCTCACCAGGGGTCCGCCCAGTACGACTTCATCCGCAGGCAGACGAAGGACCGCCAGTCCAAGGAGGACTTCGAGTTCCCTGTCGAGTACATGTTCAAGGATGTGCCCAAGGGGCTGCCGACCGACGACCCGGTGTCGCTGGTGCTCCAGCAGATGGACCGATTCGGTATCGAGAAGGCGATGATCGGCGTCGGCGAGGATTCCGCCCAGCTCGCGCTCAAGACGTTTCCCGATCGCTTCGTCCCCTCCGGTGCGCTCGTCGACCCCAACGACGTGATGGGCTCGGTGACCGCGATCCGCCGCGAGTACGAGAATTTCGGTATCCGCGCCACGTCGGTGTTCCCCGCAGGAACCTTCCCGCAGGTTCCCATCGACGATCCCAAGATGTATCCGATCTATGCCACCTGCGTCGAACTCGGCATTCCGATCTTCGTGTGCGCCGGCGTCCCAGGACCGCGAGTTCCTTTCACGCCGCAGGAAGTCTCCCGCATCGACATCGTGATGTTCGACTTCCCCGATCTGGTGTTTGTCACCCGCCATGGCTGCGAACCCTGGGAGGATCTCGCGGTCAAGCTGATGTTGAAATGGCCCAATCTGTACTACTCGACATCGGCATTCGCGCCGAAGTACTACCCGAAGGCCATCGTCGACTACGCGAACTCCCGCGGTGCGGACAAAGTCCTCTATGCAGGCTACTTTCCGATGGGATTGTCATTGGAACGGATCTTCAGCGAGCTGCCCAATGTTCCGTTCAAGGACGAGGTGTGGCCGAAGTTCCTGTACGGCAACGCCGCTCGCATCCTGGGCCTGGAGGGCTGAAGACCTCGATGGCACTTGCGATCACAAGCGAGCAGGAGCAACTTGTCGACGCCGTCAGTCGATTCGCCAGCCGTCATGCGCCGATAGACAAGACACGTGCCGCGTTCGACTCGATCGCGGCAGGCGAATTGCCCTCCTGGTGGGACGAATTCGTCGCGCGCGGCTTTCACGCGGTGCACCTGCCGGAGAAGCTCGGCGGACAGGGCGGTCACCTCGCCGATATGGCCTGCGTGGTCGAGGCGGCGGCTGCGGCGCTGCTGCCAGGCCCGCTGCTGAGCACGGCGATGGCGAGCGCCGTTGCCGGCTTGGCCGATGCGTCGGCCACACCGTTGATTGCCGAGCTGGCGGCAGGCGCGACCGCGGCCGTCGTGCTGCCCGAGCATGCAGACGTGCGGGCCGTCCGCAACGAGACGGGTTGGCGGCTCAGTGGCTCATCGGGATCGCAGCTGGGAATTTCTGCGGCGCACTACATTCTGTTGACTGCGCGCGCCGATGACGGCACCGAACTCTGGTTCATGCTCGACGCGCGCTCTCCGGGGCCGGGCTTTGTCGTCGAACAGCAACAGGGCACCGATCTCTGCACCGATGTCGGTGTGCTGAACCTCGCCGACCACACCGTGCCGGCAAGGGCGGAGTTATCCGGCATCTCCACCGACCGTGCCCGCTGCATCGTGGTGGCCTTCGCCGCCTGCGCGGCCGCTGGAACCGTGCGTCGCTGCGCCGACGCGGCCACCGACTACATCCGCACCCGCGAGCAGTTCGGCAGACCCGTCGGTGCGTTCCAGGCACTGCAGCACAAGGCGGCGGTACTGCTGGTGAACTCCGAACTGGCCGCTGCGGCCGCCTGGGATGCGGTGCGGGCAGCCGACGAATCCGTCGAACAGCACCGGCTTGCCGCGGCTACCGCCGCCCTGATGGCGATCGGTGCCGCACCCGACCTGGTGCTCGACGCGCTGCTGATGTTCGGCGCGATCGGCTACACGTGGGAACACGACACGCACCTCTACTGGCGCCGCGCCACCAGCCTGGCCGCCTCGCTCGGGCCGATGACGCGGTGGAGCCGCGAGGTGGGGGAGCTGGCCCGCACGCAGAAGCGCTCCACCGCAATAAATCTCGGTGACGTCGAATCGGAGTTCCGTGCCCGGGTCTCGGTAACGCTCGATCGGGCGATGACGATGGACAACGACCACCCCTCCGAGGACGTGAGAAACCCCGGTCTTGCCACGGGGCAGCAGAGGGATCTGCTGGCCCGCGAAGGTTTGGTCGCGCCGAGCCTGTCTTCGCCGTGGGGTCTTGACGCATCTGCGGTGCAACAGGTGATCATCGCCGAGGAGTTCGACAAGCGACCCGGCTTGATCAGGCCGTCGCTCGGCATCGCCGAGTGGATTCTGCCGACGATTCTCGACAGTGGAACCGACGCGCAACGTGAGCGGTTCGCGATACCCATCCTGCGTGGCGTTCAACGATGGTGCCAACTGTTCAGCGAACCGGGAGCCGGTTCGGATCTGGCGTCGCTGGCCACCCGCGCCAGCAAGGTCGACGGCGGATGGATCGTCAACGGGCACAAGATCTGGACCTCGCTGGCGAACCGGGCCGACTTCGGGGCGATGCTGGCGCGCACGGATCCGGACGCGCCGAAGCACGGCGGCATCGGCTACTTCCTCATCGATATGACGTCGCCCGGCATCGAGGTCTCGCCGATCAAACAGGCCAGCGGCCGCGCCGAGTTCAACGAGGTCTTCTTCACCGACGTGTTCGTGCCCGACGAGATGCTGGTCGGTGGGCCCGACGACGGCTGGGGCCTGGCCGTCTCGACGATGGCCGTCGAACGGACGGCGATCGGCAACTACGTCACGATCGATCGCGCCGATGCGCTACGGCGAATGGCGGAAATCGAAGGCCCGGAACAGGATGCGACGCTGAGGGCGCTCGGTGACGTCGAGGCGTACACCACCGCGATCAAAGCCATGGTGCTGCGTGAAACCCTGCGCCTCGTCGAGGGGCAGGGCGCAGGTCCGACCTCCAGCATCGCCAAGTACGCGATGGTCACGCTGCTGCGCCGCGCACACACGGCAACCCTGGCCCTGACTGGCCGCAGAGCGATGCTCGAGGAGTCCGACCCGGCCGTGTTCCAGCCCTATTTCGACGCGCCGGCCGAACTCATCGGCGGGGGCACCCCCGAGATCCAGCTCACGGTCATCGCATCGATGATCCTCGGCCTGCCGCGCAAGTAGACAACAGACAACCAGCCTGAGAAAGGATGTCGCCACTATGACACAGCTCCCCTTCAAGTACTTCGACTGCGACAACCACTACTACGAGGCCGTCGACGCGTTCACCCGCCACATCGAGCCGCAGTACAAGAAGCGAGCCATCCAGTGGGCTCAGCTCGACGGCAGGCAACGTCTGCTGGTCGGCGGCAAGGTCAACCGGTTCATTCCCAACCCGACGTTCGATCCGGTCGGTAAGCCCGGCGCGCTCGACGAGTACTTCCGCGGCCGCAACCCGAGAGGCGCGGACTTGAACGCGCTCTTCGGTGAACTGGAGCCGATCAGTCCCGCGTACCGCGACCGCGACGCGCGGCTTGCTCTGATGGACGAACAAGGCATGCAGGGTGCCATCTTGTTGCCCACCCTCGGCGTTGGCATGGAGCAGGCGCTTCTGCCTGATCTGGACGCCGCGGCCGCCACCTTCCGCGCCTTCAACCGGTGGATGGACGAAGACTGGGGATTCGCCTACAAGGAGCGGATTTTCGGCGCCCCCTACATCACGTTGTGCAAGCCGGACAACGCGGTTCGCGAACTGGAATGGGCGCTGGAGCGCGATGCGCGCTTCATCGTGATGGTGCCGGGGCCGATCGCAACTGACGTCGGCATGCGTGCGCCCGGCGATCCGATGTTCGACGACTTCTGGCGGCTGGCAAACGATTCGGGCATCACCGTCTGCTACCACTCGGGCGAGACGTACTACTCGAAGTTCATGCCCGCATGGGGCGAACCGGATTACATGATGTCCTTCCAGGCACTCCTCGGCTTCCGGTCACTGTTCTCCGGCGACGCACTGCAGGACACGTTCGCCAACCACCTGCACAACGGTCTGTTCCTCCGGTTCCCCAACCTCCGAATGGCGTCCATCGAAAGCGGTTCGGCGTGGGTGTTTCATCTGTTCGAGAAGCTGTCCAAGTCCTACGGACAGATCCCGCAGATCTACAAGGAGGATCCGCGGGAGACCTTCAAGCGCCATGTCTGGGTTTCGCCGTTCTACGAGGACGAATTGGCGAGCCTGCTCAAGCTGCTCGGAGTGAAGCGCATCATCATGGGTTCGGACTTCCCCCACGTCGAGGGTCTGGCCGAGCCCGCGTCCTACATCAAGGATCTGGAGAACTTCGACTACACGCCCGATGAGTGCCGGACTGTCATGCGCGACAACGGTCTTGAGCTGTCGGTTCGTCAACCCGTGTGAACGCTGCGCGATGAAGGTCGAGAAGTCCAACCTGGTCGCCATGCTGTTGGAGGTCGGTGAGGAGAACGCGGCGGTGCTGCTCGCTCGCTCGCAGTTGCCCGAGGAGCTTGACACCGACCGCGACCTGGACGCCCTGCTGACGTTCGGATTGGACCGCGACCAAGTTGACGAGGTCGCCCGGCTCACGATCGGCGCGATCGAACCCGACGACGTCAACGTCCGTCGTCGACGCGACGAATTGGAGAAGACCATTTCACGCCGATGGGCCGACCTCGTCGACCGCTGGATGTCCTAGCGCCGAGCCACTGCCACCCGGGAGGATGTGAGCGATGAGCCTCGAATCCTCGCCCGTCGCCAGGCGCGTCAATGTCGGTGTGGTGTTTCGCCCACAAATCGCTCCCGAACGCATCGCACGCACTGCACGGGTGGCCGACGCCGCGGGTCTGGATGAGTTATGGCTGTGGGAGGACTGCTTTCTGGCTGGTGGAATCTCCGCTGCTGCAATTGCGCTGGCGAACAGTCAGCGCCTCAAGGTCGGCATCGGCGTGCTGCCGGTACCGATGCGCAACGTCGCCCTGACCGCGATGGAGATCGCCACCCTCGACCGCGCATACCCCGGGCGTATCCGGGTCGGCGTCGGCCACGGAGTCCAAGACTGGATGGCACAGATCGGTGAGAAGGTCGCCTCGCCGATGACCTTGCTCCGTGAGTACGTGACGGTCCTTTGCGCCCTGCTGCGCGGTGAACGCGTCACCTTCGACGGCCGATACGTCAAGCTCACCGACGTGGGTCTCGACTGGCCACCCGACTCAAAGATTGACGTTCTGCTGGGAGCCGAAAAGCCGCGAACGCTGGCGCTCAGTGGGGAACTCGGCTTCGGAACGGTGATCACTGGTGGCACGTCTCCTGAGGGTCTTCGAGACGCGTTGCGGCACATCGCCACCGGCCACACCAATAGCGATGGAATCAAACGACATTCGACCGTCGTGTATGTGGTGTGTGCGACGGGGCCCGATGCGTCGCGCCAGGTGCGCGACGAGTTGGCCTACTGGAAGCTGGATGACTCGCAGGATCTTGCCGCCTACGGGACAGCCGAGGAAATCGCCGACGCTGCGACACGGTGGATCGACGCCGGTGCGGACACCATCGTGTTTCAACCTTCCGCCGATGTCGACGTCGAAGAGTTCGTCGGTGTCATCGGCAGGGATGTCCAGCCGTTGATTGCAACCGCTTAGCCTGTCCTGATCCCGCGCGGGAGCTCGAGGTGGCGGCTTAGACCACCCAGAATTCGTTCATGGGTTGGGCGTACTTGTCGTTGTTGGTCAGCGGGGCGATGCCGAGCGAATCCTCGATGGTGCGCTGCAGGCTGTAGTGGTTGTAGTAGTCGTCGGCGACGAATGCGCCCGCGCGCATTCCGTTCGGGTTGGTGACGGGATCGTAGGTAGCCCCCGGTGACGGGATGACGACCATGACGATGTGATTGCCTTCGTTGCCGACGCCGGTGGTGATGTTGTTGTAGTCCTCGTCGAACGTGACGAAGATGGCGCTCTTCACATTTGGGTCGTTCCAGGTCTCCGACGCCATGATGGTGGTCACCTGGTCCTCGAGCCACGCGTCACCCGCCGCGACGTTGTACTGGTGTGCCGGGTTGATGAAGCCCAGCGCCCAATGGAATATGCCGACCGGGAATTCGGTCGGGCCCTCCATGTTTGTTTCGTCGTCCGCGGCGAACCACACGAAGTTCGGGGCCGTGGCGGGGTTTGCGAGATCCTGTTCCATCCGCGAGATGTCGAACAGGTGCGTCGCGACGCGGTCTGGGTCGTTGTAGATGTCGGTGAAGGCGAGGAACGGGAGGCGGTCGGTGGGCGTGCTGTAGCCGCCACCGCCTTCCATGTAGCCGGCCCAATTCTTGTATCCGCCGAACCCGTTGGGCGTCGCCTCGATGCTGTCGGCCAGGTTGGGCGTGCCTGCGGGGAAGCAGTTCGACGGGCAGTTGTAGTTGAAGCCGAAATCCGACCCGCCGATGATCGGGTAGTAGTTCGGGTCGCTGGGGTGGGTCACCCCGTAGTAGTTCGACGCGTACCCGTAGTTGTCGATCAGCTCGTTGATGTACGGCGCGTTGGGGCTGCCGATGATCTGGCCGACGCCCTTGTTCTCCAGGTAAACCATGAACACGTGGTCGAGCTGGCCGACGTTCGACGCGGGTGGCGCCAGGGTCCCGGGGGTGAGGCTGGGATCGTTGACCGTGAACGAGAGGTTGTCCGCGTAGGCGTTGTTGTAGTTGCCGAGCACCGGGTTTTGGTCGTCGAACGAAACCACGACCTGCGCTCTGCGGGTGCCGACCGGAATCGCGCTGGATGTGGTGCGGTGGATGAACCCGGTGGAGAAAACGCGATCCCACGCAGAGACCGGCTTCAGGTTCCCGGTGCCCAGCTTGTTCCCATTCTCGTCGAGGAAGTTGACGGTGACAGCCGACCTGGACGGGTCGATCAGGAAGCCCCCCAGGTCGCCACTGAGCGTGTAGGTGCCGCCGCCGGCGTCGATCAATCCTTGTGCCCCGCTGAGGTCGACCGTCTGAGTCAGGGTCGAATCCGCGACGGGGCCACCGCCGAAGAACTGCTGGCCCTCCGGAGGAGTCGGGATGGCGCTGTCATTGCTGGGGAAGGCCAGCAGGCCGGGCAGCACGGGGCCCGGCGATGCGGTCGGCACGGGGAAGCGGCGCTGGGTGCCGTACTTGATCACCGTCGGTGTGCCGGTTTGCGTCCAGCCCGGCACGGTCACTGCGGCGTAGCCCGACAGCGACGGATCGCCGGTCTCGGCACCGGGGTTGACCAGCAGATTCGGACTCTGATTGAGGCTCGACGTGGTTTGCCCGGATGCCGCAGTCGGGAGGAATGGCCGCTCGAACTCGTTGCGAACGAACGCAAATACGGTCCACAGCACCGGAGACTGCGCGGGGCTTCCCGGGCCGAACGGCGTCAGGACCACGTTCAGGACGGCGCCCGCCACGTGAGCGACCACACCCACCAGGTGGGTGTGCGGTTCCTCCAATATGTCGCCCAAATCCGGAGGAGGGGAAGGCACGACGGGCGTGGGCGGCGCAACCAGGGACTTCATCGCCGGGCCGGTGGCGTCGCGCGCGAGGGGCGTCGGCGCCGACAGCCCGACAATCCGGGAGAACCGGACGGCCGTGGGCGCGCCGGACCGATAGGCGTTGCGGGGGACCGGCTGGGTCGGCGCGCCGTCGCCGAGAACATGCAGAGGCCGTTTCGGCGTCTTCGGCAGCGAAAGGCCCGGATCGTCATCGCCGCTCACCGGCAAGCCCGTGGTGACGGCCGATCTCTTGGCGCTGCTTCCATCGTTGGTTGCGGAGCGGGCACCGCCGGAGCTTCGCAGCACCACCACCGGCGCGCCCCGGCCGCCACCGATGATCTTCGACACCGCACCGGCCACGCGCGAGGCCAAGTCGGGTCCTAACAGACGTAAGCCGTTGTCGGCCAGGTGGTTCGGCGCTAGATGTGCGCCATGATCAGTTGACGACGGCGTTGTCGCCGGAGAAGAGGGAGGCGAGGGATCTGTCGGTGAGGTTTCTCCCGGTGTCGGGGATTCCGAGCCCGTGTCCGCCGGCAGGCCGTACGCGATTCCTGGGGTGGCCACCGCCGACCCCACGCCCAGCGCCACTGCCAGCGCTCCGATGTAGCCGACGTACCTGCCGTAACCCATGGTGCTATCCGTTCAGTCATACGGGCCGCACAGACGAGCGGTAGACATTCAGTAGATACCTGCCAGCTATCTCGGGTGGCGATATTCCATGGGTTGAAGCCGGTGGACCGGCATGCTTACCGGAATGGCCACCGTCCTGATACCGATTCCGGATATGGACTTCGACCCGACCGAGGTCGCGGTCAGCTGGCAGGTCCTCACCGGTCAGGGGCACGCGGTCGTGTTCGCCACCAAAAGCGGCCGACCGGCTGCCGCCGACGACATCATGGTCTCCGGACGCGGTCTCGACATCTGGTCGAAGGTGCCGGGCCTGAACACACTGGCCGTCGTCGGTCGATTCCTGCGCGCCAACGGTGATGCGCGCACGGCATATGCGCAGATGCTGGAATCCGCAGAGTATCGGCACCCCATCGCCTGGACCGATGCGAGGCTCGACGACGTCGACGCTTTACTGCTCCCCGGGGGCCACCGCGCGCGCGGGATGCGCAGCTACATCGACAGCAAGGTCTTGCAGGAGTTGGTGGTGGAAGCGTTCAGGCGCGGCATGCTCGTCGCCGCGATCTGCCACGGAGTGCTCCTCGCGGCCCGATCCGTCGACGGATCGACAGGCCATTCGGTGCTCCACGGCCGCAAGACCACCGCGCTCACATGGGATTTGGAACGACGCGCGTGGCGGATCACCCGCATCACGAGGTTCTGGGACCCTGACTACTACCGAACCTATTCGGAGAAGCCGGGCGACCCCGTGGGCTACATGTCAGTGGAGGCGGAAGTCACTCGCGCGCTTGCGAACCCGGGCGATTTCCGAAACGTGCCCAAGGACTCCCCGCACCGGCGCATGCAGACTTCGGGAATGGTGCGAGACACCGCGACCGATCCGCGACCGGCGTTCGTCGTCGACGACGGCAACTATATTTCGGCACGCTGGCCAGGGGACACGCATACCTTCGCCGCTGTCGTATCGGCGCGATTGCACGAAAAGCCCTGACGCGTCAGAACTTCGCGACGGCTCCTGCGTCGATCGGCAGCGCCGCTCCCGTGATGTACTTCGACTCGTCGGAGGCGAGGAAGAGCACCGCGTTGCTGACCGCTCGCGCCTCGATCAGCGGCGCAGGCAGCATGTGAAAGTGCCCGATCACCTGGGCTGCGTCGGCCATCGTCGGCTCGGCGAGATCGGGCCGCAGGGTGCGGTGGAACCATTCGTTGTCGAGCATCGGCGTCAGAATGTTGCCGGGGTGAATCGAATTCACCCTGATCCATTGCGGTGCAAGCTCGTTGGCGAGCGAGTTCATCAGTCCGACGACGGCGTGCTTGGCCGAGGCGTAGCCGGCCATGTAGCCCCCGCCACGCAATCCCAGCATCGAGCTCACCAGGATGATCGATCCGCCGCGGCCGTCGGACATGTGCGGCAGCGCCGCCTTGGTCGTGTGCATGACGCCGGTCAGATTGATATCGAGCATCGTCTGCCAGTCAGACTCGTCGATCATGGCGACGGGGGAGGGCGTGCCGCTGATACCGGCGTTGGCGATGACGATATCGGGACGGCCTAGTTCGTCGACACCCCGCTGCAGCGCGGCGCGAAGGCCTTCGAGGTCCCTGACGTCTGCCTTCTCGGCGACGATGCGCCGATCCAACTTCTCGACCAGTGCCGCCGTCTCGTCGAGATCGGATTGCGTCGCCCCGGGATAGCCGACGCCGTCGATGTCCTCACACACGTCGACGGCGATGATGTCGGCGCCTTCCTCGGCGAGCCGGACGGCGTGTTCGCGGCCCTGACCGCGCGCCGCTCCGGTGATGAACGCGACCTTGCCTGCCACCCTGCCAATTGTGTTCGTCATCGTCACCTCCAGCGGGAAGGGTACCGTCACGTCGATGGAGCTCATCTCGCCGACCGACTCGATGTTCCTCATCGGCGAATCCCGTGAACACCCCATGCACGTGGCCGGCCTGCAGCTCTTCAAGCCGCCCGAGGACAGCGGCCCCGAGTTCATCCGCGATCTGCACGAGACGATCGTCAAGAACGACGACTTTCAACCGACGTTCAGAAAACATCCCGGAAGAATGCTCGGCGGCATCTCGAACCTCACGTGGGCGTTCGACAACGACGTCGACATCGACTATCACCTGCGCATGTCGGGATTGCCGCGCCCCGGCCGCATTCGTGAATTGCTCGAGCTGACGTCGCGGTTGCACGGCACGCTGCTCGACCGGCACCGGCCCCTGTGGGAGGCCAGCCTCGTGGAGGGCCTCGACGACGGGCGGTTCGCGATCTACACCAAGATCCACCATTCGCTGCTCGACGGCGTCTCCGCTCAGCGCCTGATGATCCGGTCGATGTCGCCGGATCCCGACGACCGCGAGATCCGGGTGCCGTGGACACTCGGCCCGAAGCGCAGAAGCAAGGGCTCCGGCGAATCGCGGTCGGCACTGCAGTCGATCACCGGAGCGGTCGGATCGATTGCCTCGCTGGCTCCTTCGGGCCTATCGGTGGCCAGGGCTGCGCTTTTCGAACAACAACTGACCCTGCCGTTCCGCGCTCCGAAGACGATGTTCAACGTGCCGATCGGCGGAGCACGGCGGGTGGCCGCACAGTCGTGGCCGCTGGCGCGGATCCGCGCCATCAAGTCTGCAGCCGGAGTCACCGTCAACGACGTCGTGCTGGCCATGTGCTCGGGAGCGCTTCGCGCATACCTCATCGAACGCGACGCGCTGCCGGAAACACCTTTGGTGGCAATGGTTCCGGTCAGCCTCCGCGCGGAGGACGAGCAGGACGCGGGCGGCAACATGGTCGGCACCATTCTGTGCAACCTGGCCACGGACACCGCCGACCCCGCGAAGCGGCTCGACGCGATCAACACCTCGATGACCGACAACAAGAAGGTGTTCGCCGAGCTTCCCCGCAACCAGGCGCTGGCATTGTCGGCGTTCCTGATGTCCGGCATCGCACTGGCTCTGGTGCCAGGGTTCGTGTCGACGGTGCCGCCGCCTTTCAACATCGTCATCTCCAACGTTCCCGGTGCCCGCGAGCCGATGTACTGGAACGGCGCGCACCTCGACGGCAACTACCCGCTGTCGATCGCATTGGACGGGCAGGCCCTGAACATCACGCTGACCAATAGCGCCGACAACCTCGACTTCGGCCTCGTCGGCTGCCGCCGCAGCATTCCGCACCTGCAACGGCTCCTCATTCACCTCGAGGATTCGTTGGCCGACCTGGAACAGGCCGTGGGAATCGCGACCTGAGTCGGCCACCTCGTGTTGCCTCATCGCCTGGTTGGACGGATGCGCCATACGTCTCACTGCTCGCGATCAACCTTGCAGACATCATGCTTTCGATAGGGCAATACAGGCAGGTCGCTCAGCCCACGGTGATCCGAGAAGGCAAGAGCTACAGGATCACCGGGCAGGCTGCGGTTGGCGACAAGCCGGACCGGCGACCCGAGTACAAGCAGTTCGAAGTCGACGTCACCTGCCCCTGAATGGGCCGTCGTGCCGACATTCCCTTTCGTAATCCGGGTAACTCCGGGCGTCACCTGAGATCATCGTCAACGAAAGAGGGAGTTGATCGAGCTGACCTCCGCACAACGGGAATTCACGGCGTACGGCCCGTCGCACTTGGTGGTGCTCGCGATCTTCGCGATAGGCGCTGTGCTCCTGGTTTGGATCGGACGACGGCAAACCGAATCCCAGGCCCGCGTTCTCGGCCGCGTCCTGGCGGTGCTGATCCTCGCCGCATTCGTCGTGGCGCTGGTCTACAAGCTGATCCGGCCGGACATCCAAACATCGGTGCCGCTGCAGCTGTGCGATATCGCCGAACTCACGGCCGCGTACGCGTTGTGGTCACAGCGGCATTGGGCCTTTGTGCTCGCCTATTACTGGGGCCTCGTGCTGAGCTCACAGGCGTTGATCACACCCGACGTCGGCACGCCTCAGGAGGGCGCACCGGACTTTCCCCACCATCTGTTCATCACGTTTTTCACGCTTCACGTGCTCGTCGTATGGGCGGCGATCTACCTCACCTGGGGACGGCGCATGCGGCCCCGGTGGCGCGACTACCGGTTCGCTATCGTCGTCACTCTCGCGTGGGCGGCATTCACCCTCGGCTTCAACGCGATCACCGGTACCAATTACGGCTACCTCAACAGGAAGCCGCCCACCGCGTCACTGCTGGACGCACTTGGCCCGTGGCCGCTGTACCTGCTGATCGAGATCTTGATCGTGCTCGCCGTGTGGGGCCTGATGACCTGGCCGTGGGAGCGGTCAGGGCGAGACGCCGCCGACGGCTCGAGCGTGGCGGTCTGACCGTGCCGCGACCAGCGGTCAGCGCTCGATCATCTCCATCTGCGCCTCTGTATGGTGGCCACCCGATGCCGGTGTGAGGCCGTCGAGCCGCTTCATCTGATCGGCGGTCAGCACGACATCGTCGGCGGCGACGTTCTCCTCCAGCCGCACGACGCGACGCGTTCCCGGGATCGGGGCGATGTCGTCGCCCTTCGCCAGCAGCCAGGCCAGGGCGACCTGCGCCGGAGTGACGCCGGCATCGGCGGCCACTGCACCCACCTCGTCCGCGATCGCGAGGTTGCGTTGGAAGTTCTCTCCGGTGAAGCGTGGATTGGTGCTTCGGAAGTCGGTCGAGTCGAACTGGTCGGTCGAACGGACGGTGCCGGTCAAGAAGCCCTTGCCGAGCGGGGAGTACGGCACGAATCCGATACCGAGCTCGCGCAGCAGTGGCAGCACCTCGGGCTCCTGGTCGCGTGTCCACAGCGAATACTCCGACTGCAGTGCGGTGATCGGGTGCACGCCGTGTGCACGGCGGATCGTGTCAACCCACGCCTCCGAAAGCCCGATGTGGCGGACCTTGCCCTCGGCGATCAGTTCGGCGACGGCTCCGATGGTGTCCTCGATCGGGGTTTTGGGGTCCACCCGGTGTTGGTAGTACAGGTCGACGTGGTCGGTGTCCAGCCGTCGCAACGAGCCTTCTACGGCCGTGCGAATGCTGGCGGGGCTGCTGTCGAGTGCGCCTTGGTCGCGACCGGAGTGCGAGATCATGCCGAACTTGGTGGCGAGCACGACGCCGTCGCGGCGGCCCTTGATGGCCTTGCCGACGAGTTCCTCGTTGACGTACGGGCCGTAGACCTCCGCGGTGTCGATGAAGTTCACTCCGAGGTCGAGCGCCCGGTGGATGGTCCGGATGGACTCGGCGTCATCGCTTCCAGCCCCGGTGAACGCAAAGGACATGCCCATGGCGCCCAGGCCGATTCGTCCCACCGACAGGTCGCCGAGTTTCGCTTGCTTCATTGTTGTTTCCCTTCTACGGACGGATCAGAACTTTCAGCGATTCACGTTCCGCCATGGCCTTGTACCCCTCGGGCGCCTCGTCCAGTCCGACGGTGCGGTCGAACACCCGGCCCGGCTCCACCGTGCCGTCGAGAATGCCAGGCATCAGTTCCTCGATGTAGGCCCGAGCCGGTGCGGCGCCGCCGGTGAATCTGACGTTGCGGAAGACGGTGTCGAAGCCCAACGGGCCCTCGGTGTACTGCGGCACGCCGATACGGCTGATCGCACCGCCCGCGCGGACGATATTCACGGCCGTCTCGATCGAGGGCAAGGTCCCGACACATTCGAGTACGGCGTGCGCACCGTCACCCTGGGTCAGTTCCAGCACGCGCGCGACGCCCTCCTCGCCGCGGGCGGCGACGACATCGGTCGCGCCGAACTCTCGGCCGAGATCGGTGCGGTCGGTGTGCCTGCCCATCAAAATGATCTGCTCCGCGCCGAGACGCTCGGCGGCGAGCACAGCGCAGAGACCGACCGCGCCGTCGCCGATGACGGTGACGGTGTGACCGGCCTGCACCCCCGCGGTGACCGCGCCGTGGTGGCCGGTGCAGTACACGTCGGAAAGCGTCAGCAGCGACGGCATCAGCGCAGAGTCCGGCGCCACCGGAAGCTTGACCAGCGTGCCCTGGGCCAGCGGGACGCGTACCGCCTCGCCCTGACCGGCGTCCAGGCCGGGTGCGCCCCACCCGCCGCCGTGGCGGCAGGCGATCTGCAGCCCTGCCGTGCAGAAGTCGCAGGTGTTGTCCGACCAGACGAACGGAGCGACGACCAGGTCGCCGCGGGCGAAGCCTTGGACCTCGCTGCCGACCTCTTCGACGATGCCGATGAACTCGTGGCCCATGCGACGGCCCTGCTCCTTGAAGGGCATCGACTGGTAGGGCCACAGGTCGCTGCCGCAGATGCAGGCGGAGGTGACACGAACGATAGCGTCGGTGGGCTCACGCAGGACGGGATCGGGCACACTCTCGACGCGCACGTCTCCGGCCTGGTAAATGACAGTTGCTCTCACGGAACCCAGTCAACGTCGGTTTCCTCCTGCTTGGCAGTCACTGTCGTTCCAGGCAACGGCAGTACCCCTCACGTCGCGCGGGGCGCGCCTACCGTGGGGGGGATGGCCTCGATGGATCTGCGGAGCGAGATCCGGGAGTTCTTGAGCTCCCGGCGTGCGCGCATCAGTCCGGCGCAGGCAGGGCTGCCGGCCTACGGCGGCAACCGCCGTGTCGAGGGGTTGCGACGAGAAGAGGTCGCGCTGCTGGCCGGGGTATCGGTCGACTACTACGTCCGGATGGAACGGGGCAACTTGGCCGGCGCCTCGGAGAGCGTTCTTGATGCCCTCGCATCGGCGCTGCAACTCGATGAGGCCGAACGAGAGCACCTCTATGCGCTCGCCCGCGAGTCCGGCACCGGAGCTCGCCGACGCACGCGAAAAGCGCAGGGCACTATTCGACCGGCCCTGCAGCAGGTGCTCGATGCCATCACCGATGCGCCCGCCTGGATCCGCAACGGCCGCCACGATGTCCTCGCGATGAATCAGCTCGCCCGCGCCCTTTATGCACCGGTACTCGCCGATCCGCGGCGACCGGCGAATACAACCCGGTTCGTCTACTTGAATCCCGAGACGGCCGAACAGTTCTTCGTCGACTACGACCAGATCGCCCGCGATGCAGCTGCGATGCTGCGCCTCGAGGCGGGCCGCAACCCCCACGACGAAGAACTGATTGCGCTCGTCGGTGAATTATCCACTCGCAGTGAACTATTCCGCCAACGGTGGGCCTCCCAAGACGTGCGATTTCACCGCTCCGGTCGCAAGCGGCTGCGCCACCCCGTCGTGGGTCAGCTCGACCTCGACTTCGAGGCGATGGAGTTGCCCGCCGAGCCTGGGCTGCAGCTCAACATCTACACGGCAGCCGCGAACACCCCGACCGCGGACGGTCTCAAGCTCCTCGCGTCCTGGGCCGCCAGCCAGGAAGGTCTTCTCTCCGAGCATCGTTCGAGCAAAAGCTGATAGATGAACTCGGCGATCAGGGGTGGGCGGCGAGGAACGTCTCGTTCGATAGGCCGGCCGATAACTCGTCGACGTCGAAGGGCCGGTCCAGCAGGTCGTGAAGTTCCTGGCGATCGGTGAGAAGGCTGATCTCGAAAGTCTGCCTTGCAAACAATCGTCCGATTTTCGGGTAGAGGCGACGCATGATCGCCCGCTCGGCTGGGGTGCAGCGTGCGGCGCAGTACCCGACGTGACCGACTTCGTCTGTGAGGATCTCGCTGTAGAGCCCTTGTATCCGTGCTGCCACCCCGGGCTCGTCGGCGAACAACTCGACGCCGATGCGGCGAAGCTCGTGGAACATGATGCAGCCCGCCATTTCCGCGGCGCCCACGAACATGAAACCGATTCTCTCAGGGAGGAATACGGCGGTTTTGACGAACTGACGCATGACGAGCGGCGGTGCGACGACTTGGAAGGGCAGATCGAAGATGTCGAGCACGTAGGCTAGCAGGCGGGTGTGGTAGTGCTCTTCGAGTTCCATGTACACCCGTTCGGGAGGTACATCGTCGCCGCTGTTGTGTCCGTAGGTCTCGCCGAGACCGACGCCGAAACGTTCTGCTTGGTTCAGCTTTGCGGTGGCCAACAGGAAGAGCATTCGCCGGTCGATATCTGATTCGGGGCGCCTGCGGCGCAGGTTCCGCGCAAACACCTGCCGATCGATGCGATGTTTCGAGCGGACGGGATCCGCTTCCAAAGCCGCGAAGAACTCCTCCCGGCTGGCCAATCGTCGATTCAGCAAGTCGGCTTCACCGTCGCGACGCTCTAGGTAAACGCGGTAACCGTCAATTCCTGTGTTGCTCATCGTGTTTCCATTCCCTCGATCATCGTCGTCACATAGCGATCCATGAGAGCAGCCCGTGTCCTGGACGGGCTCTTATCGGTAGCCAGCAGCGCGAACAGCCCCGTCAGGAAGAACACCCCGAGTTCACCCGGGTCTTTGTCCCGAGATACCCGTCCCGCGCCTTGGGCTTCGACTATTGCGGCGATCACGAATTCGGCGAGCGGATGCGCACTCAACTCGTCCTCCACTGGGCGGGTCGAGGAAAAATGCAACCCCAACATGTCCCGAAAGAACACGGGACCCAACCGCCGCTCGGCGGCCAGCACCTCGGCGACCAACAGCGAGAGCATTGCCAAAGGATCTGTTGGCTCCCCCTGCCTGGTGCCGAGACGGGACACGATCTTCACTTCCTCGGCCCGCTCCGCCTCCACGACCACGTGTTCCTTGGTTGGGAAGTGGAAGTAGAAGGTTCCTCGCGACACCCCGACCGTCGCGGCGATGGTGCTGACGTCCGCACCAGCCAACCCCGACCGGCTGATTTCTGCGGCCGCGGCGTCGAACAGGCGAGCGCGCGTCTCGAGGCGCTGAGCCTCTCGTGCACTGATTGTCGGCGTCGCATTGTCTGCCGTAGACGTCTGCGAAGGCATGCCAGGACCGTACGACACCTGACTGACGACTGTCAATGACAGGTGTCAGCGGGAGGGGTCAAGCGGCAAGCAGATCACATCTCGAGTGTGCGATTTCGTTGCGAAACGCCGTCAGCGGCGTACAAATCCGCACGGTCGTGCCACGTGGTCGGCAGGCCACCCGATCGAGTAACCTTACTCGCGAGTAAGAAGAGGGGGACCGATGGTTGGCGACACAGGGCCTTCCCGGGACGACGCGGGCTCCGGCATCGAACCGCCGATTGCCCCGAGGGTGCGCCGGGCGCTCGGGCTGCTCGAGCGTTTCGCGCCCGCGGTGGGGTCGAGATGGGCCATCGAGCTGTGGTGCACGCCGCCCGCCGTTGAGATGAGCCTGCGCATGCCGCCGGGCGTTGGGACGGGTGAGCCAGTCGAGGCCACCTGGTCTGGACACCGGATCGTTGGGGAGTCCTGGGGTGACGGCCCCGCGGTGTACTTGGTGCACGGCTGGGGCGGCTGCCGCGCACACCTGGGAGTCTTCGTCAAACCGCTTGTTGAGGCGGGACATCGGGTCATCGCATTCGACCTTCCGAGCCATAACGAATCCGATCCGGGGGAACTCGCACCCGGACGTACGACGATCGTCGAGTGTGCCGAAGCGGTGCGGGCGTTCGTGCGTGCACACGGGCCCGCGCGCGGAATCGTCGCGCATTCACTTGGTGCCAAGGCCGCCGCGCTCGCGGTGTCCAGAGGGATGCCGGTAGAACGCCTTGCGTTCTTGGCCCCGATGGGCGACTTCTCGTGGTATCTGGACCTGTTCGCCGAAAAGCACGGCTTCGGTCCCCGCATCCGCACGGGCCTGCGCCGTCGCCTCGACAGGCGACTGAACATGCCGCTGTTCGACACTGACATTTCCGCGGTGGCGCTTCGTATCAACAATCCGCCGCCGCTTCTGGTGGTGCACGACCCCGACGATCCCGACAGTCCCTACGCAATGAGCGAGGAGATCGTCGATGCTTGGCCCGGCGCGAGCTTGGTGACCACGCGCGGGCTCGGACGCCTGGCGCACTACCGCATCTTGCGGCATCGCCCCGCGATTGCGGCCGCCGTCGATTTCATCGGCTGTGCACCCAGCCGCGCCGACGAACCGGCTGCCGGGCAACAGCCTGCGATACGGCGGTCTTGAGCGCGTTCAGACCTTGTCGTCGCCTGCGCAGGGCCGGGCCGGCGATATAGCCACAGACGAAACCCAGCAGGAAGGCCCTGCGTGCGCGGCGCTTGTTCCGTCGTGAAACAGCTGACCCGATGAATCCACATGTCGCAGAAACGACGGCGACGAGCAGTAGCAGAGCGAGCAGATGTGCCGGTCCGAGCGGCCCCATACCAACCTCCGGGCCGTCGTCCGGGTCGGCCGCTCGCCCGATCAAACCACCGGTGCCACCCGAGAAGCGTCGTCGGCGACGTTTCGTGACCAAAGCGAGCACTAAGTGTTAGCCGCCGAAGACGAACGCCACGTCGCGGACTAGGAGAGGTGATACGTTCCGGACCGTTGACGACCAAGCTCGTCAGGATTCCGCCGATATTGCGCTGACTCTGTTGGCAGAGCACGGGTTTGACGCCACGTCGATGGCGCAGATCGCACACGCGACTGGCATCCCGGCCGAGGGCGTCGTGCGCACCCTCGGAACGAAAGACGCCATCGTGCTGAAGGTCGCCGAGGACATGCTCGGCTCCGTGGTCAAGGCCCTCGCCGATATCGACCCGCAGACGCCGCTGGTCGAGGCTTTGATGGCAGCACATTCGACCCTGCTGGCTGACATCGCGGTCGAAGCCGGACCGGTCACTGGCAGCAAGCGTGCAGCGCTTCATCGTGGGACTGAGACCCGGTCGCTAGCCCGAAGTCCCTGATGCAGTGGTCGCGATGCCGCCATCGACGGGGATGACCGCACCGGTGAGATAGGAACCCGCCCGACTCGCCAGGAACACCGCGATGCCTGCCATGTCGTCGTCGCGGCCGATGCGGCGAAGCGGCGCCGACGCCGCGATCGAGTCGCCGAAGGCGTCGAGCGTCGCGGCCATCATCTTCGATCTGAACGGTCCCGGTGCCACTGCGTTGACCGTGATGTGTTGCGGTCCCAGCTCGCGGGCGAGCACCCGCGTCAGCTGGTGCACCGCCGCCTTGCTGGCGGCATAGGAGTACACGGGCAGCTGGCTGACATGGATTCCGTCGATGCTCCCGACGTTGATGACGCGGGCGGGATCATCGGCCGTGCCTGCCTGTCGCAGAGCCGGCAAGAGCGCTTGGACGAGCCAAAAAGGGGACTTCAGGTTGAGGTCGAGCACCTTGTCCCACGCCGAGTCGGGAAACGTTTCCAGCGGCTCTCCCCACGTCGCGCCTGCGTTGTTCACGAGAATGTGCAGGCCGTCGATGTCGGCGGTGACCAGGTCGGCGAGGCGAAGGCATTCCTCGTGTTGAGAGAGGTCTGCGGGGATGGCTCTGACGTCGCCGAACTCCGAAAGCAGCTCCTGCGCGCTCGCGCAGGCGTCGGCCTTGCGTGAGCTGATCACCACCCGGGCCCCGGCTTGCAGCAGCCCCCGCGCCATCATCAGGCCGATCCCTCGCGTGCCACCGGTGACAAGCGCGGCTTTCCCGGTGAGATCGAAAAGCTGTGCGTGCGTGCTGATTTGATCGTTTGTCATTCGGTTGCCTTCGAACATCGATTGGATACCACCTGCCAGCCTAAGCGGGACGGCGCGGCCCTAACACCGATCAACGTTTTGCGGCGAAAGTGCGAGTAGACGCCTGCACAACGTAGATAGCTGAGGCGCAAGTGACCCCTCGGGCCAATCATCGCCCCCGCTTGTCGTCGTTCAGCAGTGAGAAGAAGCCGTATGACGGATCGGTCTCGTCAGGGGCTCCTCGCAGTGTGTCTCTGGTGATCGGGTGGCTCAGGTCCACCGAGGACGGGTCGTTCACGCGAGCCCAGTCGGTGACGATCGTCCGCTCGCTGATTTTCCAGGCGCCATCGCGTTTCTCGTATTTGTCGAGGTATCGCCCGCCGATCACGACGTCGATTTCGCGATCGCCGCTTGCGAACGTGTGAGTCGCGATCGCGTAGATCTCGCCTTCGGCCGTGTGTCCGCTGATCGCGAAGTTCACCGTGGTGATGTTGTGCTGCATCGACCGAACGTAGGGCCGGGCGGCAGCGAGCTGATCAAGGAAAGCGTCGGCAGAACCCGCCGAGAATCCGCCGTGGGCGTCCACAGCGTCATGGTGGTAGAGGGCGCGTAGCTGCTCGAGATCACCCCGATCGACGGCGCGGCAGTAGGCATGGACGAGCTTTCGCAGTTGGAACTCGTCGATCATTTCCTGCAGTACGGGGTCCGTCGCCATCGCGCCTTCCGGTGTCATCAGCGCTTCCGCTGCATCGTTATAGGCTCATCCGTAGGCAAGGGGAGGCTCGATGAGCTGCTGTCATTATCAGCCCGCCGGGGATGGCCTGGACACGGCGTTCACGGTTGACGCATCCCGGATCACCTTCGGCAGGGGCTGCCTGCAGGAACTCGGCGACCGCGCAAGGGCTCTCGGCATGACCCGAGTGGCGCTGTTCTCCGATGCCGATGTGGCCACGCTGGAGGTCTTCGACACGGCGCGACATTCCCTGCGGGCGGCGGGCATCGACGTCGTCAGCTATACCGAGGTACACGTCGAACCGACGGATGAATCGTTCGCGCGGGCAGCGGCATTCGCGTCGGAGACCGACCCCGATGGCTATGTATCGGTCGGCGGCGGCTCGGTGATCGATACCGCCAAGGCCGCCAACCTGTACGCCACCCACCCTGCCGACTTCCTGGCCTACGTCAACGCTCCGGTCGGTGACGGAACGTCGGTGCCTGGACCGTTGAGACCGCACATCGCCTGCCCGACGACGTCGGGCACCGGCAGCGAGGTGACCGGCATCGCCGTCTTCGATCTGCTGTCCATGTCGGCCAAGACCGGCATCGCCTCGCCCGCGCTGCGTCCGACCGAAGCCCTTGTCGACCCCGACTGCACCGACACCCTGCCCGCTGAGGTCGTCGCCTGCTCGGGGCTCGACGTGCTCTCGCACGCGTTGGAATCTTTCACCGCACGGCCGTTCGTCCGCCGGTCTGCTCCCAGCCGCGCGAGCCTTCGACCCATGAGTCAGGGCGCGAACCCGTGGAGCGATCTCGGAAGTCGGGAAGCCATGCGGTTGCTCGGCGACTACCTCGAACGAGCCGTCAACGACGCGACAGACCGCGAAGCACGTGAGCAGACCATGTGGGCGGCCACGCTTGCGGGCATAGCGTTCGGCAATGCGGGCGTGCACCTCCCGCACGCCATGTCCTACGCGGTGGCCGGGCAGGTGCGTGGTTTCCATCCCGACGGTTACCCGGGATCGCAACCCTTGGTTCCGCACGGCATGTCGGTGATCCTCAACGCTCCCTCCGTTTTCCGGCTCACCGCACCCACAGATCCGCAGCGCCACATCGAGGCCGCCAACCACCTCGGTGCCGACGTCGGCGACGTCGCCCCGGACGAGGCGGGCACCGCCCTTGCCGAGCACATCGTCGGAATCATGCGCGCAGTCGGCATGCCCAACGGGTTGTCCGCCGTGGGTTTCCGCGAAGCCGACAGCGCCGCGTTGGCCGACGGCACGTGGCCCCAGCAGCGGCTCCTGCAGAATGCGCCGGTCGAGAGCGACAAAGCGCTGCTGGCACAGATGTTCCAGGGTGCCGTCAGTTATTGGTGAATTCTGGAGTCAGCCCGTGGTCTCGACGACAAGCACGTCGGTTTGTGCGCGACGACGTATCGCTATGGGCACAGATCCGAGCAAGCGGCCCGCGATCGACTTCACGCCTACGTTGCCGACGACCAACAGGTCGGCGTGCACTTCGTCGGCCAGCTTCAGAAGCACATCGATCGGGGCGCCTGCGATCGCCCTTTCTTCGACGTCCCTGGCACCGGCCGTCCTCGCCCGGTCGGCGGCATCGCGAAGCATCCCGTAAACCGGCGCGTTGCCCTCGGTCCTGTAGTTCACACCCTTGAGCTGGTCGGGCTCGCCGGAATGGAGCTCCTCTCGTGGCAGGTATGCCGTGGCGACGATCAGCTTCGCGCCCGCCTCCGCGGCGATTTCTGCGGCTCGATCGACGGCGCGGAACGACGAATCCGACCCGTCGGTTCCGACCACCACGACCTTGTAATCGCTCATCGATCCTCCCCGCTCCGAATTCCAACTACCCGTGCCTGCACGTTTCCATACGTTTCGCGGAGAATGTCGGGTATCGCCGACGATCGACGAGGAGGATCGATGCTTGCCGAACTGGGCCGCAGGGCAGATGCCGCCATGACGCGAGGGACCGACGCCGCCCATGAGGCCGCTCATGCCACGGTCGTCTACCTGCGCAGAATTGTCGGGGCGGTTTCCGTAGCGCTCACCCGCGTGACCAAGGAGACTCGCGACTTGGCGTGGAACTACCAGGATGTGGCGGCCGACCTCCGCCGACCCGGCGACGCAGGAACGCAGGCACAACAGCACGAGCTTCCTCAGGAGAATGCCCGGCCCGCGCTGCGGGTGGTGGGCTCGGAGGAGTAACCGCCCGGCTAAGCCCCGGCCTTCCTTCGCAGTCTCCACCGCACGAAGCCGGCGAACAGCAGCGCCAAGGCCACGAGCATCGCCATGTCGAACAGCCATGCCGACGCGCTGTGCGTCCAATGGGGATCCTGCGCCACCGGAACGAGATTCGTCAGGTCCACCGTCGAGGCCATGGCCGAGACTCCCCATCGCGCCGGGGTGAACGCGGCAATCGCCTCGAGCACCGGACGACCCGTCACCGGGACGAAGCTGCCCGCGAAAACGAGCTGGGCCACGCACGCGACCGCCAGCAGCGGGAAGTACTGATTGCCGCTGCGGGAGATCGCCGAGATCGCCAACCCGAGCACCGTCGCCACCGCAGCAGTCGTCGCCACATCGACGAACAACTCCAGCAGAGGGCTGCCGAGCGCCGCCGCAGTCGACGGCGCGCGCTTTCCGATTCCGGGCGCCGTGACCACCAGCACGAGTAGCGCCGACTGAATGACCGCGACCGCGCCGAACACGAAGACCTTGGCCACGAGGTAGGCCGTCGGCGAGAGCCCCGCCGCCTGCTCGTGTCGGTAAATGGCCCGCTCGCCGATCAGATCGCGAACCGACACCGTTAACCCCATTAGGATCGCCGCGAAGCTGAGCAGCACGATGAGCTGCCGCGGCTCGAACGGGGCAGACGCGCCCGCAGGGGGTTTGGTGAAGCCCGCGTCACCGCCGACCGCCAGAGGCAGCAGGCCGACGACGAGCGGCGCCAGGACGAGGAAGACGAGATATCGGCGGTCGGCGAAGAGCAGCTGAATCTGGCGTTGCGCGATCGCGGAGACCTGGCGCCAGAAACTGGTGCGCGAGGTCCTGCCGATCGGCCGTGGCTGCACCGGTGCGAGCCGGGCCGCGGGGTCGGCAGCCGATCCGTGGCGTTCGAGGTAACGCCGTTGCGCCCCAATGGGATCCGCGACGATGCCGGTGTAGATATCGGCCCACTCCTGTGAATCCATCGCCTCGCCGACCCCGCCGGGCGGCCCGCGGTATGCAGCCTTGCCGCCGGGGGCAAGGAGCAAGATCTGGTCGCACATGTCGACAAACAGCAGTGAGTGCGTGACGACGACGATCACGCGCCCTGCATCGGCGAGGCGGCGCAGCATGGTCATCACCTGACGGTCCAGGGCGGGATCCAGACCCGTTGTGGGTTCGTCCAGCACCAGCAACGACGGTTCGGTCAGCAGCTCCATTGCGACCGAAACGCGCTTACGCTGTCCGCCCGACAGCCTGTCCACGCGTGTGTCCGCGTGCTCCGTCATCTCGAGTTCCTCGAGCACCCGCGAGATCACTTGCTGCCGTTCGTGTTCGGTGTTATCGGCTGGCATTCGGAGTTTGGCCGCGATGCTCAGCGCCTGCGTGACGGTGAGCCCTCGATGCACGACGTCGTCCTGCGGCACCATCCCGATGCGGCTCCGCATGGACGCGTACTCGGCATGCAGGTCGCGCCCGTCGAACCGCACCGCGCCGCTCGTCGGTCGCCAGACCCCGACGATCACCTTCAACAGCGTGGACTTGCCCGAGCCGGACGGTCCGATCACCGCGGTCAGCGCGCCAGGCCGCGAGGTGAGTGACACCCGGTCCAACAGCGTCACGTCGCCGTCCTCGAGTGTCAGGCCGACGTCGTGCACCTCGAGCCCGCCGCTCGTCGTGCCCGGCTCGGCGCGGCGGACGAGATTGCCGTCGACGAAGACGAAGTCGAGGTTGCCGATCGTGACGACGTCGTTCTCGTCGAGCGCCTTCTCCTTGATCCGCTCACCGTTGACGAAGGTGCCGTTGACGCTGTTCGCATCCTGGATCTGCATCCCCGACGGCGTCGCCACCAGCCGGGCGTGGTGCGGCGACGCCAGCATGTCGGAGATGCCGATGTCGTTGTCGGCGGCCCGCCCGATGGTGATCACCGGCCGCTTCGTCTCCACCGTCCGCCGTTCGTCGGGCGGCGGACCGAGTTCGAACGTCAGCCGCGGGCCCTCGCGGTTTCCGAGGTTGATGGCCATGCCGTCGAGAACGGGCACCGACATCACCCGTTCCGTACCGACGAACATGCCGTTGAGGCTCTCGTTGTCGATCGCGGTCCACTGCCCGTCGAGGCACCTCAGGATCACGTGTGCCCGAGAGATTGCCGGGTGCAGGATTCGGAGATCGGCGCGCACGTCGCGTCCGACGACGACATCGCGGCCGGGCGGGAACGTGCGCCGGGCATCACCGCAACTGACGGTGACCATGGGCGGCAGCGGTTGGCTCATCCGGCGCGAACCGCTACCTGCCGTTGCGCTCGCGGTGCTTGCAGCCCGGCCAACAGCATGGCCGCCGCATGCCTTCCTCCAATTCCTCCTGGGCCCGGCGGATACGGCGCTCTCGCGTCTTCTCCTGCTTGGCATTCTCGACCCAGCAGATGAACTCGTTGCGCGCCAACGGCGTGATGTCCTTCCACGCAGCGAGTGCAGGGGAATTGCCGATCAGTGCTTGTCGCAGGTCTGCGGGCAACTTGTGCACCACGCCGCCGGGCACTCGCTGGCTGCTCACGGGGCCAGGTTAGCCGCAGCCGGTTGGTCGATGACTCGATCGCCGCCCATTGCGGCGGCAAGACCGCGTAGCCGCCGTTCGCATGACTCGAGGACACCGAGATCGACGTCCGCGGCTCCCGGCCTGCCGTTGTGGTACTCGAACGGATTGTCGATGTCGCGGATCATCGCGATCGCATACACCAGCAGGTAGGTGATCACGCCGACCACCAGAAGGGTGGAACCGAGCTGACCGATCTGAGTGATCAGCAGGAGCACCAGAATCATCAGCCCGGTCACCTCGGCGATGAGATAACCGGCCGACACATACGACGTGCGCCGCATGGTGTCCATCCTGATGACCAACTTGCGAATGTTGGCTTGCTCGGACTTCAGGCGAGTCGTGAAGCCGGCCTGAATCTTGGGGGCGAAAACAATGAAGAGGGGATTGAGCCGACGGAGGAGATCGAGGATGTCGTCGAAACCATTGCCGCTGAACAGCCATTGGCGGATCGAGCCATTGATGTCTGCCAATAGCGTAACGCACTGACGGGCCTCGGGAAGGTTGAGTTCGTCGTCCATTATCAAACATTCGTCGGCGATCGAATCCAGGCTGCCCGCCACCTCACCGGGGAGCCGTTCGGCCTCCTTGAAGTCGGCTGAGGTACCGCTCAGGATGAAGCCGACGATGAAGACCTCGGCGGCGATGACGCCGGTGAGCAGCGGGCTGAAGTCGAGGTGCCGCAGCGGGCTCAAGTCGTACAGCCACTTGAGCAGGACCATAACGGCGGCCACGGGCAGCACCTGCAGAAGCAGTCGGGGATTGCCGCGGAATACCTTCGTCATGCAAAAATGGTGCGCCTTTTCGCTTGCTTTTGGTCGGTTTCGCACGTGCAAAGCTCGCTCAGAATTCGGTCACCTCGCCACGGCATCACAAACAAGGGGATCCAATGACCGAATTAGGGACGGCGATCGCGGCCGACCCATTGAATGGCAATGGTCGCGACTCGAACCGTTCGAACTCAACAGCGTGCGCGCCGCCGCCGATACAGGCCGGCCCGCCACGGTGTAGGTGGCGGGCCGGCTGCAGCTCTCTGCTGAACTGCAAGAGTCACGGACCGTTTGGACTCCGCTGAGCAGGATAGGGAGAGGCGGGGCGGCGAGGAATCGGGTGTTTCCCTATATTTTTCGCCAGGGTCCTAGATTGATCTCAGTGACCACATTGCACGACACCGCCGTCCGCGGCTTCGCCTCCGACAACTACTCGGGTGTGCACCCCGAGGTGCTCGCTGCGATCGCCGATGCCAACGACGGACATCAGGTCTCCTACGGCGAGGACGCGTACACGGCCCACCTGCAGTTGGTGTGTGCGCGGCATTTCGGTGCGGGGGTACAGGCCTTCCCCGTGTTCAACGGCACCGGCGCGAACGTCGTCGGCCTGCTGTCGATGCTGCCGCGCTGGGGTGCTGTCATCTGCGCGAAGACGGCGCACATCCACGCCGACGAGGGCGGCGCACCGGAGAAGGCAGGCGGCATCAAGCTGCTTCCGATCGCCGCGTCCGACGGCAAGCTCACGCCGGACCTCGTCGGCGAGGAGGCCTGGGGGTGGGCAGACGAGCACCGGGCGCAGCCGCTCGTCGTCTACATCACGCAGTCGAGCGAGCTCGGCACCGTCTACACGCCCGACGAGGTGCGGGCGATCACCGACTACGCGCACGAGCGGGGGATGCGCGTCTTCATGGACGGCGCTCGCTTGTCGAACGCCGCCGCGACGCTCGACCTGCCGCTGCGCGCATTCACCACCGACGCAGGCGTCGACGTCGTCACCCTCGGCGGCACGAAGAACGGTGCGCTCGCTGCGGAGGCGATTCTGGTGCTGGACGGCGCTTCCTCCGCCGGGCTGATCTATCTGCGCAAGCACCAGATGCAGCTCGCATCCAAGATGCGATTCGTCTCTGCGCAGCTGCTCGCGCTGCTCGAAGGCGACCTGTATTTGCGCAACGCTCGACACGCGAACGCGATGGCAGCGCGGCTGCGTTCGCGGACGGAGGCGGGTATCGCCGACGGCAGCATCCGCGGCGTCGAGTTCACCCAGGAGACTCAGGCGAATGCTGTGTTCGCCCGCTTGCCCGCGGGTGTCGGCGACCGGCTGCGCGAGCGGTTCCGGTTCTATGACTGGGATGCGTCCACGGGTGAGGTGCGATGGGTGTGCAGCTTCGACACGCAACCGGAGGACGTCGATGCGTTCGTCGCGGAGCTGCGAAACTCGTCGTCAGGGGACGTAGTCGGTGCTGTTGGCCTTCCGTAGCGCGTCGACGTAGTCCCCGCGTTCGCGCGCGGTCTCGTCGACGCCGACCGGGACGGCGAGCAGTCCACGAAACTCGTCGACCGCGGTGTATCCCTTGCGTCCCATCCATTCACACAGCCCGTCGAGCATCATGGCGGCATATTCCGGGCCGTGACGCAGCAGGGCGGACGCGGTCATCACCACGTCCGCGCCGGCCAGCAGGTACTTGATCAGTTCCGTCGAGCCCTCGACGCCGGTCGTCGCGGCGAGTGACGCCCCGATCCGCCCGTGCAGCAACGTAATCCATGTCAGCGGCAGCCGAGCCTCGGACGCACGCGACAGCGAAATCCCCGGCACCACGGCGAGCGTCTCGGGGTCGATGTCCGGCTGCAGGAGTCGGTTGAACAGCACCAGGCCGTTCGCGCCGGCCAAGTCCAGGCGGCGTGCCATCTCAGCGGTCGCACTGAAGTATGGGCTGAGCTTCACCGCCACTGGCACGGTCACCGCGTCCTTCACCCGCGCCAGGATGTCGAGGTGACGCTGTTCGACGTCGCGGCCGGAAACGTGCGAGTCGCCGGGTAGGTCGTAGATGTTCAGTTCGATTGCGGCGGCGCCGCAGTCCTGCATCGACCGGGCATATCCGGCCCAACTTCCGGGTGTGCTGCCGTTGATGCTGCCGATCACGGGGACCGAGACCGCGGCGGCCGATCGTTCGAGCAGGCTCAGGTACCGGCGCGGGCCATGGTCGTCGTCGGCCGCCTGCGGGAAGTATGACAACGACTCCGCGAAGCTGTTGGTGCCCGCCTCGGCCATCCGCGCATTCTGCTCGACTTCGTGGCGCAGTTGCTCTTCGAACAGCGAATAGAGCACCACCGCACCGACTCCGGCGTCGGCGAGGCGCCGGACACCGTCGACGGTCTTCGACAGCGGGGACGCCGATGCGACCAGCGGGTTGCGCAATGTAAGGCCCAGATAGCGAGTCGACAGTTCCATCAGCGTTCCCTGCGTGCGTCGGGGTGGAAGTGTTCGGGGCCGCGGGAAGCCATCTCCTCGTAGACATTCCAGCGCTGCTCGATCGCCTGCTCGGCCATCCCGAGCAGCCGTTCGGCTTCGACCGGATCGGCGTTGGCCAGCGTGCGGTACCGCAGTTCCCGGTTGCGGTAGTCATCGAGTGAGATCCGCGGCCGGTGTGAGTCCAGCAAGAACGGGTTGTCCCCGGCGGCCCGCAACACCGGGTCGAAGCGGATCAGCGGCCAGTGCCCGCTGGCCACGGCACGATACTGCTGATCCATCCCGAGACGCATGTCGATGCCGTGCGCGATGCACTGGCTGTAGGCGATCACCAGCGACGGGCCGTCGTACGCCTCCGCCTCACGGAAGGCCTGGAGGGTCTGTTGCGGGTCCGCACCCATCGCGACCTTGGCGACGTAGACGTTTCCGTAGGCGATCATCTGCAAAGCGAGGTCCTTCAACGGCACCGTCTTGCCTGCGGCCGCGAACTTGGCAACCGCGCCCAGCGGCGTCGCCTTGGACATCTGCCCTCCGGTGTTGGAGTAGACCTCGGTGTCGAGCACCAACACGTTGACGTTGCGCCCGCTGGCCAGGACGTGGTCGAGCCCGCCGGACCCGATGTCGTACGCCCAGCCGTCACCGCCCACGATCCACACGCTGCGCCGGACCAGGTGGTCCACCACGCTGAGCAGGTCGGCGGTGACGGTGGGATCGAGACCACCGAGTCGGTCCTTGAGCTCGGCCACCCGCTCACGCTGGGCGGCCAACTCCGACTCCCGCAGTTGCGGCGCCGCCAGGATCTCGTCGACGAGATCGGCACCGAGCACGTCGCGCAATTCGGTCAGGCGTCGTCGCGCCAGCTGCACGTGCATGTCACTCGCCAACCGCATGCCGAGGCCGAACTCCGCGTTGTCCTCGAACAGGGAGTTCGACCACGCCGGCCCCCGCCCGTCGGCGTCGGTGGTCCACGGAGTGGTGGGCAGGCTGCCGCCGTAGATAGATGAGCAGCCGGTCGCGTTCGCGACCATCAGCCGGTCCCCGAACAGCTGTGAGAGCAGTTTGAGATACGGTGTTTCGCCGCATCCCGCACAGGCGCCGGAGAACTCGAAAAGCGGTTCAAGGAACTGGGTTCCACGCACAGTGCCGAAGTCCACTCTGGACCGGTCGTTGGTCGCCAGGGACTCGAAGAAACTGATGTTCTCCCGCTCGGGGACGATCCGTGGCTCGGCGGGACCGAGATTGATCGCCTTGGTGACGTTCGGGCCGGGAATGACGACCGGGCAGGCTTCCACACACAGGCCGCACCCAGTGCAGTCCTCGACGTACACCTGCAGCGAGTATCTGGCGTTCGGGAGGCCGACGGCGTCCAACGGCGCGGAGTCGAACGTCTCCGGTGCTCCGGCCAGCTGAGACTGGTCGTAGAACTTGGAGCGGATCACGCTGTGCGGGCAGACGAAGCTGCAGTTGCCGCATTGAATGCAGCTCTCGGAATCCCAGACCGCGACCAACTCGGAGATGTTGCGCTTCTCGAACGCGGTCGTACCACTCGGATAGGTGCCGTCCACCGGAAGCGCGCTGACGGGCAGGGCGTTTCCGCGCCCGGCCATCATTTCCGCGGTAACGGTTCGGACGAACTCCGGCGCGGACGCGGGCACGGTCGGCACCGGCGTGGCCATAGAGGTCACCAGCGTGGGCACCTCGATCCGGTGCAACCCGTCCACGGCGCCGTCCACTGCGGCCAGTTCCTTGCTCAGCAGGTCGGCGCCGCGGTTTCCGTACGTCTTCTCCACCGACTCCTTGATCCGTGCGATGGCCCGCTCGCGGGGCAGCACATCCGAGATCGCGAAGAAACAGGTCTGCAGGACGATGTTGATCCGCCCCGCGAGGCCGGCCTCGCGCGCGATCCGGTCGGCGTTGACGGCGTAGAGCACGATCCGCTTCTCCACGATCTGTTCCTGCACCCGTCGCGGTAGCGCATCCCAGATCTTGTCCGCCGCGAGACGGCAGTTCAGCAGCAGGGTCGCGCCCTGGGCGGCCCGACCGAGTATGTCGACCTTGTCGAGGAACCGGAACTGGTGGCAGCCAACGAAATTGGCTCCCGTCACCAGATATGGAGCTCGGATGGGATCCGGCCCGAAGCGGAGATGCGACTCGGTTTGCGACCCCGACTTCTTCGAGTCGTACACGAAGTACGCCTGAGCGTGCAGACCTTCCTCCGACCCGAGGATCTTGATCGTGTTCTTGTTCGCGCCGACGGTTCCGTCCGAACCCAGCCCGAAGAAGACCGCGCGGACCGTGTCAGGTGACTCGATGTCGAACGACGGGTCGTAGTCGACGCTGGTTCGGGAGACGTCGTCGTCGATGCCGACGGTGAAGCGTCGCCGCGGTTGCTCGCGTGCGAGTTCGGCGAACACGCCTGCGACCATGGCGGGCGTGAACTCTTTCGAGGACAGGCCGTAGCGTCCACCGCTGACGCGCGGCATGATCGGTCGCGCTCCGTCCGCGTGCGCCTCGGCGAGCGCCGCCACCACGTCCAGATAGAGCGGCTCGCCGATCGAGCCGGGCTCCTTGGTGCGGTCAAGCACGCCGACGGTGCGCACCGTCGCGGGTAACGCCGCCAACAGCGCCGCGGTGGGAAACGGCCGGTACAGCCGCACCTGCACCACGCCGACCCGCTCGCCGTTTTCGACCAACGCGGCGACGGTCTGCGTCACGGTCTCGGCGCCCGAACCCATCAGCACCAGTACGCGCTCGGCCTCCGGATGTCCTGAGTAGTCGACGATGCTCATCGTCCGACCGGTGCGCTCGCTCAACCGGGCCATCAGGTTCTCGACCACATCCGGAACCCGTGCGTAGAACGGGTTGACGGTTTCCCGGGCTTGGAAATAGACGTCGGGGTTCTGTGCGGTGCCGCGGATGAATGGTCGCTCGGGGGTCAGCGCCCGTCCGCGATGTGCCAGGACCAGTTCCTCGGGCACCAGCGCCCGCAGGTCGTCGTCGGAAAGTGTTTCGATTGTGTTGATTTCGTGCGAGGTTCGGAATCCGTCGAAGAAGTGCACGAACGGTATCCGGGTCGTCAGCGTGGCCGCCTGCGCGATGAGAGTCAGGTCGTGGGCCTCCTGCACCGAGGCCGACCCGAGCAGAGCGAAGCCCGTTTGCCGAACCGCCATCACGTCGGAATGGTCGCCGAAGATCGACAATCCCTGTGCTGCAATCGATCTGGCTGCCACATTGATGACGGCCGAGGTCAGTTCGCCGGCGATCTTGTACATGTTCGGGATCATCAGAAGCAGGCCCTGCGACGAGGTGAAGGTCGTGGTCAGCGCCCCGCTCTGCAACGCTCCGTGCAGTGCGCCTGCCGCTCCACCCTCGCTCTGCATTTCGACCACCGTCGGGATGTTGCCCCACACGTTGGGCCGCTGTGCGCTGGACCATTCGTCGGCCAGCTCGGCCATCGGCGACGACGGCGTGATCGGATAGATGCAGCACACTTCGTTGAGCCGGTAGGCGACCGAAACGGCGGCCTCGTTGCCGTCCACCGTCGCGCGGGTCATGTCGGCTCCGGAAACATGTCGATTGCGTGCACCGGGCATTGATCGGCGCAGACGCCGCAGCCCGTGCATTTGTCGTAGTCGAACTCATACCTGTGCCCGACCCCGAGTTTGATCACCGCGTCCTCGGGGCACGCCCCCAGACAGCCGTCGCATTCGAAGCAGTTGCCGCACGACAGGCAACGGCCGGCTTCGAAGGTCGCCTCGTCGCCGGACAATCCGCCGACGACCTCCGCGAAGCTCTCGGTGCGCACCTGGGGCTCGAGTTCGGGTTGTCGACGCCGCGCGGTGTCGCCGAAGAACCACGGGTGCAGCGAATCGAAGGTTGCGATGGGGTGTTTCGCAGGGCTTTGGGCGGTCGCTGCCCGCAGCCAGGCGTCGATGTGGCGGGCCGCCTTCTTTCCGTGTCCGACTCCGACCGTGACCGTGCGCTCGCTGGGCACCATGTCGCCACCTGCGAACACCCCGGGACAGCCGGTCATCATCGATGCCGAGACGCGAACGCTGCCGTCGGCGTCGAACTCCACGCCCGGCAGCGTCCGCATAAAGGCCGACTCGGTCTCCTGACCGAGCGCCATGATCAGGGTGTCGGTGGCCAGCGTCTCGAAGCGTCCGGTCGGTCGTGGGTAACCCGAATCGTCGAGTTCCATGACCTCGACCTGCAATTCGGGGCCGTCGAAGGCGGTGATGGTGCGCAGCCAGTTGATCCGGACGCCTTCCCGTTCGGCGTCCTCGGCTTCCTCGTCGTGGGCGGGCATCTGCTCACGGGTGCGGCGGTAGACGATGACCGCGTCCTCGGCGCCGAGGCGGCGGGCAACCCGGGCGGCGTCCATCGCGGTGTTGCCGCCGCCGTAGACGGCAACGTGGCGCCCGATCACCGGTTTGTCGCCGGAGGCGACACTGCGCAGGAACGAGACCGCATCGACCATTGATCCTGCGTCGCGGGCCGGGATGTCGACACGTTTGGCCAGGTGTGCGCCGATCGCGACGAAGACCGCGTCGAAGCCGCCGTCGTCCCGCTCTGCGGCAAGGTCGTCGACCCGATGGTCACACGTCACCCGCACGCCCATCGCCACGATCCTGTTCAGCTCGGAAACGAGGACGTCGCGGGGGAGCCGATAGTTCGGAATGCCGTACCGCATCATCCCGCCGGGCGCCGCGCCCGCGTCGCGGATCTCGACCTCGTGGCCGAGGCGCGCCAAGTGGTAGGCGGCGGACAGACCACTCGGCCCAGCGCCGACGATCAAGACCCGCTTGCCGGTCGGCACGGACGGTGGATCAAACCCCCAGCCGCGCTCCCGGGCCAGGTCGCCGAGGAACCGCTCTACCGAGTGAATCGATACTGCGCTGTCGAGATGGGCTCGGTTGCAGACGTTTTCACACGGGTGATAGCACACGCGGCCGTGGATCGCGGCGAATGGGTTGTCCGCGACGAGCCGCCGCCACGCGGCTTCGTGGCGACCTGCGGTGGCGTGCGCCAGCCAGGCCTGGATGTTCTCGCCCGCTGGACAACCGGCATTGCACGGCGGTAGCAAGTCGACGTAGACGGGTCGCCGTTGACGCACCGGGCCGCCGAGATGATGCCCGTGGCTCAGGTCCGCGAGCGGCGTGAGGTCTTCGGCATCAGCCATCAGCCGGGGAATCGGACGGTGGTTCCGGGCATCAGCTGAACGACACGACCGCATCGCCAAACCGGCGGAGTCGGCAGCATCATGACACGGAAGTGGTTACCAACTGGTGCTCCAGTTCCAGTACCTGACGGGTGGTCTTCACCACCGTGTCCGGGTTGAGGCTCATCGAGTCGATGCCCACCCGGACCAAGAACTCGGCCATGTCGGGATAATCCGAAGGCGCCTGTCCACAGAGGCCCGAGTGAATACCGTTGCGGCGGCAGCCCTCGACTGCAAGGCGAATCATCTCCTTGACACCTTCGTCGCGTTCGTCGTAATCGAAGGCGACGATCTCGCTGTCACGATCGACGCCGAGGGTGAGCTGCGTGAGGTCGTTGGATCCGATGGAGAAGCCGTCGAAACGCTTGGCGAATTCGTCGATCAGGATCACATTGTTCGGGATCTCGCACATCGCGTACACCTTGAGCCCGTTCTCACCCCGGCGAAGGCCGAGGTCGGCCATCGTCTGGAGAACAAGGTCCGCCTCGGCCACTCGGCGCACGAACGGGAGCATCAGTATGACGTTCGTCAGCCCCATCTCTTCGCGGACGCGTCGCATCGCGCGGCACTCCAGCGCGAAGCCCTCGGCATAGGCGGGATGTGCGTAACGCGAGGCGCCCCGGAAGCCGATCATCGGGTTGCTCTCGGAGGGCTCGAAGCCCTGTCCGCCCAGCAGGCTGGCGTACTCGTTGCTCTTGAAGTCCGACATCCGCACCACCACGGGCTTCGGCCAGAAGGCGGCGGCGATCGTGCCGATCCCTTCGGAGAGGCGTTCGGTGAAGAAGGCGCTGCCATCGGCGTAGCCCTGGGTGAGGCGATCGATCGTCCTGCGAGCCTCGGGGTCGTCGACCTTCTCCGGGTGCAGGAGGGCCAGCGGGTGGACCCGGATGTACTCGCTGATGATGAATTCCATCCGCGCGAGTCCGACACCGTCGTTGGGCAGGAACGACGTCTTGAAGGCGAGGTCGGGATTGCCGAGGTTGATCATGATATGGGTGTGTGGCCGGGCCAGGTCCGCCACCTCGGTGCGGTCTACATGGAATCCAAGTTCGCCCCGGTACACGCGGCCCGAGTCGCCCTCGGCGCACGACACGGTTACGACCGCGCCATCGGGCACGCTGGTGGTCGCGTCGCCGGTGCCAACAACAGCGGGGATGCCGAGCTCGCGGGCGATGATCGACGCGTGGCAGGTACGGCCACCACGGTTGGTGACGATCGCCGCAGCGGTCTTCATGACCGGCTCCCAGTCTGGCGTGGTGGTGTCGGCGACGAGTACCTCGCCGGGCTTGAATTCCGCCAGGTGCGTGAGGTTCTCGATCCGTCTCACCGGACCCGAGGCGATTCTTTCACCGACGGACCGGCCCTCGGCGAGTACTTCGCCCTTGCCCTCGAGCACGTAAGCCTCCAGCGCGGTCACGCTGTGCTGGGAGGCAACGGTCTCCGGGCGGGCCTGGACGATGTAGAGCTTTCCGTCTACACCGTCCTTGGCCCATTCCATGTCCATCGGCCGCCCGTAGTGCTGCTCGATGGTGCACGCATAGCCGGCCAGTTCCAGAACGTCGGAGTCGGTGAGGCAGAACCGGGCGCGGTCGGCCTTCGGGGTGGGGATGTTTCGCGTCGTGTTCTTCGTCTCGCCCTCGACGAGGATCATCTTCACCGCCTTGTCGCCGAGTAGGCGGCGCAACACCGTGCGATGGCCTGCGAGATAGGTCGGCTTGTGAACGTAGAATTCGTCGGGGTCGACGGCGCCCTGAACCACGTTTTCGCCAAGGCCGTAGGCGCCCGTCACGAACACGGCGTCGCGAAAGCCCGACTCGGTGTCGATGGAGAACATCACACCCGACGATGCGATGTCGGAGCGCACCATTTTCATCACGCCGATGGACAGCGAGACCTTGAAGTGGTCGAAACCCTGGTCGATTCGGTAGTGAATGGCGCGGTCGGTGAAGAGGCTGGCGAAGCAACGTCGGCACGTGTCGAGCAGGCTCTGCTCGCCCTTGATATTGAGATATGAATCCTGTTGGCCCGCGAAGCTCGCCGTGGGTAGGTCCTCCGCAGTTGCCGAGCTGCGCACGGCGAGACTCACTTCATCGCCGTACTCCTGCTGAAGCGTGCGGTAAGCATCCAGAATCTGGGAGGCCAGATCGTCGGGGAGCCCTGCACCGTAGACAATCTCTCTGGCGCGCTTGGCTTTTCGCGCCAGCGCGGCGACATCGGCGGGGTCGAGGTCGTCGAGTTCAGCATGCAGACGCTCCCACGCGCCGGTCTCGTCCAACATGTAGCGGTAGGCCTCGGCGGTGATGGCGAACCCGTGCGGGATTCGAACGCCCTGGTCCGACAGCTTCTGGAACATCTCGCCCAGCGAGGCATTCTTACCACCGACGAGCGGCACGTCGTCGATGCCCATCTCCTCGAAGAAGCGGATGTAGCGGGACGTACCCATGATCTGTCCTCTCGTTGCGCGCCGAGCACTCCGGTACGCGGTTATTGCCACCACAGCGCTGTTACTGCCAACGTCGCACGGGGGTGGGCAGGGAACCAGGGTCGAAGGTCACTCGAATGAGTGCTGTTGGGGTGGCAAATCGGCCTATCCGGCCGTACTGCCAAAGGGACCAGGGCCTTAATACCTTCGGACACGTGACCTGCGCCCGATTGCTGAGGCGGTTCGACCGTTACGGGCGCGGCTGCTGCTGCCGGAAACTTGACGAAAAGCCATAGAGAGACAACTGATTTCTCGTCGGCAAGCGCGGTATTGCCGCGTTTAACAAGTAAAGGACCAACTTCATGAAGGCACTCGTTTATCACGGCCCGGGCAAGCGAGCTTGGGAAGAGGTGCCCGATGCCGTCATCCAAGAGTCCACCGACGCGATCGTGCACGTCGACGCTGTCACGATCTGTGGCACCGATCTGCACATCCTCGGCGGTGACGTACCGGAAGTGGCCGAGGGCCGCATCCTCGGCCACGAGGCCGTCGGTACGGTCACCGCGGTCGGCTCCGCGGTTCAGAAGCTTGCCGTGGGTGATCGTGTCTTGGTTTCCTGCATCACCTCGTGTGGTAGCTGCCGGTACTGCCGCGAGGGCAGCTACGGGCAGTGTCTCAACGGGGGCGGCTGGATCCTCGGCCACCTGATCGACGGCACCCAGGCCGAATACGTGCGGGTGCCGTTCGCCGAGAACTCGACCCACGCCGTACCCGACGGGGTCACCGACGAACAGATGATCGTGCTCGCCGACATCCTGCCCACGGCCTACGAAGTGGGCGTGCTCAATGGCACGGTACGTCCTGCTGATGTGGTCGCCATCATTGGCGCAGGGCCGATCGGTCTCGCCGCGATCATGACCGCGCGACTCTTCAGCCCCAGCCATGTCGTCGCCATCGACCTCGCCGACTCCCGGCTCGAGGCGGCACGCAAGTTCGGCGCCGACATCGTCGTCAACAGCGGCCACGACGACCCTGGGTCGGTCATAGCCGAACTCACCGGCGGTCTGGGTGCTGATGTGGTGATGGAGGCCGTCGGCATCCCGCAGACCTTCGAGCAGGCGGTACGGCTGGTCCGTCCCGGCGGTCACGTCGCCAACATCGGCGTGCACGGAGCGCCGGCGACTCTGCACTTGGAAGACATCTGGATCAAGAACCTGACCATCACGACCGGGCTTGTCGACACGTATTCGACGCCGACGCTGATCGGACTGGTCGCCAGTCATCAGCTCGACACCTCGCCGATGATCACCCACAGATTCGGCCTCGACGAGTTCGAGACCGCCTACGACGTCTTCGGCAACGCCGCCGACACCGGGGCATTGAAGGTGTTGCTCACCGCGACTCGATAGGCACCCGCGACCGAAGGCGAGGACCTTGTCCTCGGCCTCTCGGCCTCCAGCGTCGGCTGGTACGACAACGAATGGGGTTACTCCCACCGCCTCGTCGACCTTGCCGGCCTGGTCGCGTCGACCCTGTGACGGGCAGTAGGTCGTTTGCGTGCGGGATGGGGCCTAAATGCCCTGGCCGCGCGTTGATCGTTGATCGATTCTGAGCTCGAAGGGAGGCATGGCCAATGGGCACTCGCTGGATGGTGATGGACGACTCCAGAAACACGGCTCGTGAGCCGTACCGTGCTCGCCTGGCCGGGGCAGGCCGGTACCTACCTGCCACGCGTCTCACCACGGACGAGCTGATGTCGACCACGCGTCACAACACCCACATCGACCTGGAACGGCTGACGGGGATATATGAACGGCGCGTCTCGATCGGCGACGAAGACTCCTACAGCCTCGCCACGAAGGCGGCGCGGAACTGTCTGGACAAGGCGCAACGCGACGGCTCCTCGCTCGACGTGGTGATCAACTGCAGCATCACGAAACTTCGCGGCGGACTCACCCAGTGGCTCGAGCCCACCATGAGCGTCGCCATCGCCCGGGAGATCGGCGCCCCAAACGCGATCACATTCGACCTCTCGAACGCCTGCGCTGGAATGCTGACCGGCGTCACGGTGCTGAACAACTGGATACGGCAGGGCATCGTCGAGCGCGGGCTGGTCGTCAGCGGCGAGTACATCTCCCCGTTGGGACAAAACGCCGCCCGCCACATCCGCACCATCATGAGCAAAGAACTCGCATGCCTGACGCTCGGGGATGCCGGAGCGGCCCTGATGCTGGAACGCGCCGATACCGGGTCGGGCTCGATCAGCCTCGCCGGCTTCACCACCATCGCCGACCACAGCCGGCTGTGCCTGGCGTATCCGAAGGGCAGGGATCCGGGTGCCCGAATGTTCACCGACTCAAGGGCGATTCAGCGGGTCGCGATCTCGGATACGCCGCTGCTACTGCATGAAGTCCTGGAGGCGGCAGGCATCGCGATCCACGACATCGACCATGTGATCACGCATCAGACGTCGGCCCGTGCCATCCGCAAGGGGATGGCCGAGATGGCGTCGGTCTTCGGCGATAGTCCGCGCCACGACGCCGTGATCACGGTTGACCGTTACGGGAACACGGCGTCGACGACGCATACCGTGGCACTTGTCGAAGAACTGGAAGCCGGCCGGATTTTGCCCGGTGAAACGATCGCGCTCATCGCACTTGCATCAGGTCTCGAGATCGGCGTGGTTCTCGTGACCCTGGACCAGGAACTGGTGAACCGCTATGGGCACAATCATTGACCGACTGGGGGTCACCCAGGGCGGCTGGCGGTCTCGTCACAGCGCCCTGCATCTTGCGGTCTCGGCTGCCAAATCCTGTCTTCACGACGCGGGGCGAGACGCCGGTGCCGTCGATCTCCTTGTCAATGCCGGAATCTACCGTGACAAGAACCTGGCGGAGCCCGCGTTGGCGGCGCTCATCCAGGAAGACGTCGGGGCCAATCCAGAAGATCCGCACGGCGATGAGCACGGCACGTTCTCGTTTGACATCTCCAACGGAGCCTGCGGAATCCTGACCGGACTACAGATCGTCGACGGATTTCTGAGATCGCACACGATCGGCTGTGCGCTCATCACCGCCAGTGATGCCGATCCCGGCCGCGGGATGAGCGAACACTTCCCGTTCTCGCCCGTCGGGGCAGCGCTGTTGTGCAGGTGGACCGATGACGACTACGGCTTGGGGCCGGTCAGTTGGGTCAACGATGCCGATGACGGTGAAAACTTCCAGGCGACAGTCGGATCCGATGGCCGGAACGTATTGCGATTCCGGGAGTCGCCGGAGTTCGACGAACGGCTGGCTGCCACCGCGGCGCAAGCGGCACGCGCATGCCTGCGTGACTCAGTGCTGACACTGTCCGACATCGATTTCGTCATCGCGGCGCCTGCCCGCCACGGTTATCGTGCCGCACTCGCGACGCACCTCGATATGGCTCCCGAGCGCATCATCGTCGCCGACGACGAGAAGATGCATACCGCCTCGCTCGCCGTCGCTCTACAGCAAGCGCGTGACCACCTGCCGGCAGGCGCTCGCGCAATGATTGTCGCCGCAGGCGCGGGCATCACAGCCGGTGCTGCGCTGTATCGCGAACTGCCTGTCTCACAACAGGTTTCCGCTAGCTAGCTCAGCGGCGAATCTGCATGGTTTCGCTGGAAGGGCGGCGCGGCGTCGGTGCCGGGGTCTCCTCGAGCGCCGACGCGGTGCCGACCCGAATCAAGAGCTGCGGGAAGGCTCGGCCACCGGTCAGCTCCTGGACCACGGCGCGGCCGTCCGCCAACTCGGTGATATGGGACACCGTGCACGTGGCCAGTCCAACCATGGTGCACTCCAACAGCACGGTGGACAGCGCCGCACCGCAATTGAGCGCGTCGGCTCGGGTGTTATCGGGCGTCGACAAGACGAGTACCTTCGCTTCGTCCAGCTGGACATCACAGCGCCTATCCCCGTGTCGCGTGACAGGGGGAAATTCGCGGTTGAAACCGACTCTTTCGCTCTCATCTACAGACACCAGCGCACTCGGCCGCACTCCTTGATAGAGCCGGAGAGGGTCTGTCCACCAGTGCAATTCGTCGCAGTAATACTCGTCGCGGCGCCGAAAGGACTCGGTAACTCGGGATGCCTGTGCCAACGCCGGCCGCGCCTCGTCAACCAGTACGTCGAGTGTGGCCTTGCTGCGGTCAATAGTGTTGCGTAGCAAGGGTTCGAAGGAGTCCCAGTGGCTGGGTTTATGGAAGGGGAGCCGATCGGTCCGGCGTTTCAGTATCGCATCGGCGCGGTCTCGGTCGACAGTGCTGACTTCATGAGCGGAGGCTACGTCGAGCGAAGCGAGATGGTCGCGATCGCCTGGGTTGGGAAAAGGGTCGACGTCGGTTTTCCATCCAGCGGCAGCCATCGCGATCTGGAAATGATCGAGGGCGGCGCCGCAGCTGATGATCGCCTCACGGCCCGACCTGTCGGCCGAGCGTACGACTCTCTCGTGGTCGACGAACAGGTCGACCGCTACCTCACCCACGATCCACCGCCACGGCTGGCTGTTGTGCAGAGACGGCGCTCTACACGCCAAGTGGATTGCCTTGGCGATGATCTCGGTGCCCGCTGTCGCCGAAGTCATGAGGCCGCTTTCTGCCCAGAGGTCGTTAGGCCGGCGTGGGCAGCGCGGCGAGAGTTGAAACTGCTCGTTCGATACCGCGAGCGATGTCGTCGATGTCTGGGGCGGTGTCGTAGTCGCCGGTGATGCCGAAGACGAGCTTGTCGTCGTAGCTCACGATCGCGATTCCCGTCCGGAGCCCGAGGGCGATCGGCGGAATCGGGAACATGCGCACCACCTTTCGCCCCATGATGTGCATCTTTCGTCGTGGACCCGGTACGTTCGTCGCCACGGTGACGACGCCTCGTTGAGGCAGCCGGGTGGCCGCGCGAACGGCCCACGCCGTAAGCGGGAACGGAATGATGTTCGCCGCCGAGATGAAAATATTGCCCGCCTGTCGTTGTCCACTGCCTTTTGCCCGTGTCAATCGGCTGTGCACTGTCCGCAATTGGTCCGCGGGGTCTGACTTGTCAACCGGAAGGTACGGAAGCATCAGTGACACCCGGTTGTCGGCCTTGCCGATGTCATCGTTGGAGCGCACCGACACTGGTACCAGCGTGCGCAGCGAATTGCGTTTTGGCTTCTCGCCACGGGCGATCAGCACCTGGCGAAATGCATCGGTGATCGCCGCCAACGCGACGTCGTTGATCGTCACATCGAACGCGCGGCGCACTCGCGCCACCTCGTCCAGCGACACCTCGGCAGCCGCAAAGCGGCGCAACGCCGAGACAGGGCCCACCAGCGACGTCGGTGCCGGCCGCAGTAAGCCATCGAGGATTTCGACTGTTCCTCCCAAGGCGCGCCGTGCGCCGCCCGCTAAAGCAGTTGATGTGCGCCACATGCTCCCGACCCACTGCCGCGGGTCCGCGCTTAGCGCAGGCAACCAGAATCCGCGTCGTGTCGGTTCCTTCGCCGCCCGGATCTCCGTCGCGTAAGTGTCGCCCTCACCGCTGTCGCTCAGGCCGGCGAGCATGTGCATCGTCGCGATTCCATCGGCGATGCAGTGATGCAATTTCATGATCATGGCCCACTGTTTGTTCGGCAGGCCCTCCACGATCCAGCAGTCCCACAGCGGACGTTCCCGATCGAGTCGGTGTTCCATCAAGTCGGCGGTCAGCCGGAACAGTGCCATGTCGTCGCCCGGCTGCGGAAGCGCGACTCGATGCACGTGATGAGAGATGTCGAAGTTCTCGGCATCGACCCACTCCGGCGCTTCGAGATCCAGCGGATGCGTGCGCAGCACCTGCCGAAACCGCGGCACACCGAGTACTCGCTTGGAAAGGCCCGACACAAACGCGTCGTAGGCAGGAATCGGCCCTTCCAGAATTGACACGGAACCGACCGCAAGGCTTACGTGGCGGTCGGAATCCTCGGCTTCCAGAAAGCCGGCGTCAAGCATTGACAAACTGTCCATGTAGACACCGTGCGCTCCGCGCGCCGGCGACGGAAGGGGCGGAAGTCCCGATTTTGTCGGCCCTCTGACCTGGTGGTGGTCACGGTGCTCGTGCTCGATCGTTTGCTGCCGAGTGCAACTCGGCATAGGAGTTCTCAATCGCCTCGGCCAGGCGCGCGATGTGCGGCAGTGCCTGCGGGTCGCCGCACACCCCGATTCCGAAATCCCCGGCACACGAGATCGCCGAGATGCGCAGTGCGTGATGAGCGCCCGGTTCTGACGACGAGAACAGGTGCTGGACGCGACGCCCCGCGACGCCGACGGGCGAGCGCGGTCCTGGCACATTCGAAATCGACAGGCTGAATTCGCGTGCGCTGCCTGCGAGCCGGCGGGCAACCTTCTCGACGCGCTTGATCCTGCCCAACGCGTGAAAGAACTCATACAGTTCGTCGGCGTCGTCGAGACGTTTCCGCTCCCGGGTCTCGGCGCTGATGCGGTCCAACCGCACCAGCGGATCGGCCTCCCCGATCGGGAGGTCGACGTTGATGAACGAGTCGCGGTTGCCGAGGGCGGATGCGTCCTCCGCACGATGGTGCAGGCTGACCGGTATCTGGGCGCGAAGCTGCCGCCTGATCGTGTCGTGGGCTTCGAGCCACGTCCGCAGCCCGCCAGCGACGATGCCGAGAAGGACATCGTTGACTGTCGCGGGTTGTGGGCGTGACGCACCGATGGCCTTCATGTCGGCGATCGTCGCCCCGGTGAAGGCGAGCTCGCGGGCGATCGTGATCGGCCGGTCGAACGGTGAATGCGAGCCGGGGCGGCCGAGTTCCCGTAGCACCGCGGCGGGCATTCGCCATGCACCTGCGCCCGACGCGGGCGGCTCGGCGACAGGAAACGAAGCCTTCGGCGGAGCGGGCGCATGCTCGTCGAAGAGCAGTGCGTCCAGGAACCGCACCGCAGCGATGCCGTCGGCCATCGCATGATGCAATCGCGCGGCGATGGCCAGGCGACCGTCGTCCAGCGGACCGATCACGTCGAACGTCCACAGCGGACGAGACCGGTCGAGGTGCTCCGACATCAACCGGCTGACGATGCGCCACAGGTCCGATTGCGTGGTGCAGTCGGTGTCGGCGTACTCGCGGACGTGGTCGCGGATGTCGAAGTCGGCGGACTCGACCCATCGCGGCGGCGCAGCCGAGGTATCCACCCGCTGTGTCGCGCGTGGTTGGCTCGAAAGTCGATTCAGGACACTCGCCCGAAGCGACTCGATATCCAGTGCGTCGGTTGCCGGCTCGAGGATCACGAGCTTGAGAGTCTGACCGGTGATGACCGCCGACTCGACGTCGAGTATTCGGACGTCGTCCGGGGAGAGTTGATCGGGATCAGGAATCACCGATGCCCCCAGGGTTGGTGATGGGTCGCACGAGGACCTCTTGTGCGGTGCTGGCCACGAGGTGCCCGCCCGCGTCGTGAATCAGCCCGCGGATGAAGGCGCGGTGCCCGGTGACCGACACCGTTTCCTGGGTATGCAGATGCCACTGGTCGAACCGGACCGGCCGGTGAAGCCAGATGGAGTGATCCAGGCTCACGGCGGCAGAGGATGCGTAGTCGACCTTCTCCGGATGGCTGCGAGACGCCATGTCGAGCAGCAGGTAGTCACTCGCGTAGGCCAGCATCGCGCTGTGAACAGCCGGCCGATCACCGATGTCGCGTGGCAGGCGCATCCAGTGTGAGCGCGGTCCGCCCTGCTGGGCGCCACCCATGAAGGTGGGTGGCTCGGCGATCCGCATCTCCAGAGGGGGCGGGACGTCGATCCAGGTCTGCGCTCTGTCTCCCATCTCGGCCGGGGCGTGTTGCACCCAGTGCTGCAGCAGGGGCATGTTGTCGGGCGGCTGCACCTTCAGCGGGGCAGGGACGAGCTCGGGTTCCGGGGGATTGGTGTGAAAGGACGCGATCGCAGTGAGAATCCTGCGGCCGTCCTGCACCACTTGTACGTGTCGGGTCGCCATGGATCGCCCGTCGCGCACTCGGTCGACGACGATGTCGAGCGGTAAGTCCGACGCGCCTGACGCAACGAAGTAGGCGTGCAGGGAATGCGGCGCGTGGTCGCTGACCGTTGCCGTGGCGGCGTGCATGGCCTGCGCAAGGAGTTGGCCGCCGAAAGTGCGGCCGAAGCGACTCGGCTCGTTGTGTGCCCGAAACCGATCTTCACCCCGTGGTTCCAACTGCAAGGCGTGCTCCAGATTATCGAGCGCACCCAGAATGGCCTTCTCCATCGGCGTGCCCGTACCGCGCAGCGGACCTGTCAGGTCGGCACCGCCCACTGCGTCCTCCTGCTGTCCTGGGTTCTGATGGTTGCGTCAGTCTGCTCTAAGACTTTAGAGTCTATCGACATGGGGTTGGCGCTTGGATGACGTCCGCATTACTGACCGCTGGATTCTTCGGGCAGCCGGTAACCGTCCCGCGTCATGATCCTGACGGGGTCGCTGCCGTCCCAGCAGGCGCAGGTGTCGGAAATCGCCCGCAACTGTTCGAGAAAGCGCGGGGTGCTCTCGACGACCTCGGTGTAGAACCCGAAGTCCGTTGCGGTGTCGACGTATGCGACACGGAACTTGCCGCCGAGACTCTCGGCGGCGATCTGGTAGCCGAGCGCCTCGAAGTGTGCCTTCTTCCCGTCGTAATCTTCTGTCACCGTGGCTATCTGGTGAAAGGCGGAGGTGCCGCCGCGGCTCCAGTCGCCGAAGATGCTCGGTGTCTCGCAGTGCTGTTGGATCAACTCGATCTGCACGGGGCCCGCTTGTGCGACGGCGACCTGGATATTTACCGTGCGCGGCTCGTCACCGTAGTTGGCTCGCTGTTCGACCACCGGCAGGACGTGGAACGGCCCCACTCCGAATGCCCGCACCCAGGAGGAGGCGGCGGCGAATACATCGTCGACGACGTGACCGAGCTGGAAGAACCGGAACTCGCCTTCGGGCCATGGCTGTTCGAAGAGCGGATGAGCAGGGGTAGTCACTGCGTCGGTGTTCATGCGGGCGATCATGTCACGGCGGGAACGCGCCCATGCTGAGTGGCGAAAAGGTTCTCGTCACCGGGCCCGGCGGACGCATTGCCTTCGGCATCGCCAAGATGCTGGCCGCCGACAACGAGGTGTGGGGCATCGCGCGCTTCTCCGATCCCGTGGTGCATGCCGAGGTCGAGGCGGTCGGTGTCACGACGCAAGCCGTCGACCTGGGTGATCCCGACTTCAGTGCTCTGCCAGACGATTTCACCTACCTGCTTCACATCGCCGCCGACTTCAGCGAAGACTACGAACGCGGCTTGCGCGTCAACGCCGAAGGCACCGGTCTGCTGCTGTCGCACTGCAGGAGCGCGAAGGCCGCGCTGGTCATGTCGACGGTCACGGTCTACAAGCCGCACCCAGACCCATGGCACGCGTTCACCGAAGACGATCCGATCGGTGATGCCGGACTGCCCAGTCCGCGGCCGTATTCCATCGTGAAGATCGCCGAGGAGGCCGTCGCCCGCTATTGCGCCCGCGAGTTCGACTTGCCGATCACCATCGCCAGGATGGGCAGCGCCTACGGCGACCGCGGCGGTCTGCCGCTATGGCACCTCCGTGCCATCGCCGAGGGCGAGCCCGTGATAGCCCGATGGGATCCGTTGCCGTACAGCCCGATTCATTACGATGACATCAACTCCCACATCGCTCCGTTGCTTGACGCCGCAAGCGTTCCCGCCACGATCGTGAACTTCGCCGGTGATGTGCCCGTCACTGTCCAACAATGGTCGAAGTACTTCGCCGAGCTCCTAGGAGTGCAGGCTGAAGTCCGCGTTGACGTCGTCCCCGGTGCGTCGGTCGGGTCCGTCGGCGATCACACCAAACGGGTGTCGATCACAGGACCGTGCACCGTCGACTGGCGGGAGGGATTCCGCGCCATGGCCGCCCACCATTACCCCGATCGTGTGAAGGAGCGCTGATGGCTGCGCGCTACCCTGCGGCCGCGCAACTCTTGCACGAGGCGATTGCCGAAAGCGGCCACGACGACTTCGGCCCAGGCGACTTCCGCGAGGGCTTGGAGGTGCTCCTCGACAGCCTCGAGCGCGACGGCGACCTGGACCCCGACACCGACGAGGCGGTGATCGGCGACCTGCGGCGACGGCTGGTCAACCGCCTCGAGGTCGAGGCGTGGTACGCACGGCACCCCGACGTCGAGGACGTCACCATCAGCGGCCCCATCGACATCAACGGACTGCCGCGCACGGGCACCACCGCGCTGGCCGACATGCTGTCGCTTGACCCCCAGTTCCGATGCCTGCGCGGGTGGGAGCAGACGAAGCCGGTGCCGCCTCCTGTCGTCGAGCGCGAGGCCGAGGATCCGCGACGCCTGGCGTTTGTGCGCAGGCACGAGGAGCGCTCCGCGGCGGATGCCTCAAAGCATATCTTCGAGGTCGACGCCACGATGGAGGACACCGAGATCCTCGGGATGGCCTTCCACGGCCAACAGATGACGCTTCCGGTGGCCGGCTACCGAAAGTGGTGGCGCAGTGCGGATTTGACCGATACCTACCACTACCACCGACGAGTGGTGAAGCTGCTGGGGTCGAAACGGCCACCCCAGCTGTGGCTCTTCAAGGCCCCGCACCACAAGTTCCATCTGGAGGCGCTTGCCCGCGCATACCCCGAGATCCGGTTCGTGATGACACACCGTGACCCGGCCAAGGTCGTCCCGTCGTACACGAGCCTGGTTTCGACGATCTTTCCGCCCGCCGCGGGCCAGCGGGACCTGCACTCACTCGGCCGCGAGGTCAGCGAGCACCTGCGCGAGGGCATGCAACGCGCCATCGAAGAACGCTGGCGCATCGGCGAGGAACGGTTCCTCGACGTCCACCACCGCGAACTCGTCACCGATCCGAGGGGCACGATAGAGCGTGTCTACGACTGGCTGGGCCTCGAGCTTTCCCCGGCTGTCGCGCAGACCATCTTCGACTGGCAGGAGGCGAACGCCATGGGCGCCAGGGGTACTCATCGCTATACCGCCGAGCAGTTCGGCCTCGATATCGACCAGATCCGATCCGACTACGACTTCTATATCCGCCGCTTCGACGTGGCGGTGGAGGGATGACAGCATGACTGCCCTGCCCACCTGGGATGAACAGATGGAGGCGCTCAAGGGCGTCGCGGATCACCTGCTGGCGACGTGGCGCCCCGACTCGCCATCCGAGGCCGAAGTGCAGGACATGAACAGGCTGGCGCTTTCGATCCTGGCGTGTGGCTACCTGTGCAACGTCTACACCGACGCCCGTCGCCCGGTCTTCATGCCGCTGTGGAACTACGCCTGCAACCAGGGCGGCCCGAATCCCGACTACGTGTACCTCAGCGCCGAGATCGACGGGGACGGCGTCTACGAACTGGTCGGCAGGCGGGGCACGGTGCGCTTCGTCGAGATCACGCAGCAGGCGCCAGGGATGATGACGAGCCTGAAGGGCGTCGAGCGGAAGATGAAGTTCAATGCCATCACGCACGATCTCGACGACCTCACCATCGCCGAGGACGGCTCGTTTCGCGTGGTGCTCAGTGTCGAACGACCCGAGGGCCACGACGGTGACTGGTGGCAACTCAACCCCGAGGTCGGCAAGCTGCTGATGCGAAAGTGCGCGTGCGACTGGAACACCGAGGTCGACGCGCAGGTCGCCATCAACAGGCTCGACGACGCGGGGGAGGACATGCAGCCCGCCGAAATCGCAAGGCGGTTCTCGGAAATGGGCGACTGGATCAAGGGCATGATCGACTTCGACATGGAGCTCGTGCGGTACTACCGCGAGCATCACGGCATCAATGTGCTGCTTCGTTCCCAGTGGATCCAGCAGGGCGGCGGGCTGGCCACCAAGCAGGCGTACTACGACGGGGTCCACGAGATCGGCGACGACGAGGCGCTCGTCGTGGAGTTTCCCGTGCCTGCGGACTGCTACTACTGGCAGATCCTGGTCGCCGACGATCGGTTCTCGACAGTCGATTGGGTGAACCGGCAGTCGAGCCTCAACGACGCGCAGGCACGCATTGACCCAGACGGCTGGTTCCGTGGTGTGGTGTCCAAACAGGACCCGGGAGTACACAATTGGCTCGACAAGGCGGATTGGCCGTGGGGCATCCTGCAGGCCCGCTTCTACCGGGCCGCCGAGTACCCAGAAGCCAAGGTGACGAAGGTACCGGTCGCCGATGTGCTCGAGCACCTGCCCGAGGGCACGCCGGTGCTCACCCCTACGGAGCGACAGGTGCAGTTGCGCCACCGGCGGACCGGAGCCCAGCTTCGACGCATTTGGTAGGAGGTCAAACCTGTTCTAGCGCGGTGCCTTTGCGCCGCGGCTCTGGTAGGCGGCTGCGATGCCATCCGCGATCCCGATGAGCAGAAGGTCCAACTGCGCAGCGCTGGTGATATGGCGATCGCCTGCGATGAAGCTCATGTGAACACCGCTGACGAAACTCATCGTCGCTGCGGTCTGTTCGTCAAGCACCTTTTGGTCGGGATCATCCTTGGACGTCGAGCGAGACATGATCTCCCGGCGGTGCAACTCGGTGAACACTTCGCTGTTGTGCCTGAAAGCCTCGGCGAGATCCGGGTCGCGATTGGCCTGCAGGATGAGTTCGAAGCGTGCCTTCGTCCGGGTCAGACGTGGTTCCTCCGCCGACAGCATGACCATGGTGGCGAGCCTGGACGCGTCCACTGAGTCGGAGCTGTCGTCGCTGTCGATAGGGTCGGCGACAGACATCAGGTCGGCGAGATCCAGCTCGGCGAGACGCTCGGCCGCGGCCCGCAGCAGTGCCGAGCGGGTGCGGAAGTAGAACGACGTGCTGCCATTGGGCACCTCGGCGTAGCGGTCGACCTTCGGATGGCTCAAACCCTTGGCGCCCTCAGCGGCCAACAGCTGAATCGCCGCATCGCACAGATCGCGGCGGCGTTCTTCGGCGTTGGGCTTGCGTCGGTTCTGAATACGCGCATTTTATCCGTCGCCTAGTCTCCCGACATGGACCGCATCTGGCAGTGGGCTTGGAATCGGTACGCAACGAGGTTCATGTGGCCGATTTGTGCGATCGCATATCTCGTGTCGCTGATCTGCTATCTCCCCGTGGCGCTTCTGATCGTCGCCTACGAGAAGTCAGATCGTTATCTCGAAGCGACGGCCGTGACCCTCGCGGCCCTATCAGTGCTCGTATGCGTCATGGCCGTCTCCGGTCGTCCATCGATTCTTCTCTTGCAGCGATGGGCGGCAGGCCACCAAGTCGAACGAATGACAGCACTCGCGAGCACTTACTCTTTCGCAAGAAGGGCGGTTCCCATAGTCGTGTGGACAACCGGCTTGTGGCTGGCTGCGTTATCGGTCGTCGTCGGCGAGATAGCCGGAGGGTCGGGGTGGCGACTCGTCCAATATGGAATTTTGGGCGCCGCGCTCGGAACCGGCGTCCAGTTGATCGCTTACCACTCCGTCCTGGAGTCAGTGCTGCGGCCGACCAGGGTCGCCCTCGCGGGTGATACAGAGATCGGTGATTCGTTCCCACGCTCTCGCCCGACTTTTGCCACACGGTCGAATGTGTCCGTAGTCGCGGCGGCGTTCACATTCGCCGTTCTCGCCGCGTCGTTGGGGGCTGTGGTCGACCGAGCCGGCACCGTTCCCATCGTTTCTGTCGCGATCGGGTGTGCGTTGACGCTTGTGCTTGCGGTGCCGATCAGCGTCGGGCTTGGGTTCTCACCCTCTTTGCAACCCATTCGCGACCTCGCGCATGGCACTGAACGCGTTGCTGTAGGCGACTACAGCCAACGGCTGCCGGTGGTTCAGGACGATGATCTCGGTGCGCTAACTGCGTCGTTCAATCGGATGCAGGCGGGTTTGGCTGAGCGGCAACGCCTTCAAGCGGCGTTCGGCACCTACGTCGACCCGATCCTGGCGGCGCGGCTGCTCGAGCAGGGCGACGATGTCTTCACCGGTGAGCGACGTGAGGTGACGGTGTTGTTTGTCGACATCCGCGACTTCACCCCATTTGCCGAGGCGAACACCGCCGAGGACACGGTCTCGCGTCTCAACGCCCTATTCGACATTGTGGTGCCCGCCGTCGTCGAGGCCGGTGGGCACGTCAACAAGTTCCTCGGCGACGGCGCGCTGGCGGTCTTCGGTGCGCCGAACGATCTCGCGGAACATGCCGACGCGGCGGTGCGCGCCGCGGTGCTGATTCACCACCTGGTCGCCGAGCGATTCGGCGGCGCGCTTCGGATTGGTATCGGGATCAACACCGGTGTGGTGATCGCCGGCACCATCGGCGGCGGAGGCAAGCTCGAATTCACCCTGATCGGTGACACCGTCAACGTCGCCGCGCGCGTCGAGCAACTCACCAAGACCACCGGTGACGCAATCCTTCTCACCGAACAGTCTGTCGATGCCCTGGCTTCTCGGCCGCCCGGACTCACCGACCGAGGATCCCACGCCCTGAAGGGCAAGTCCGCCGCTGTGCAGGTCTTCGCGCTCGAAAGCCGCGCCTGGACCAGCTTTCGACTGAGTACCAGGCGCGGCCAGAGCCCTAGAAGTAGTGGCGCCTGCCGCCGACAGCGCGTCCTGTCGAACCGAGGAGCGCGAGAACGACGCCGATGACCAGCAGGACTATTCCGATGGTCCACAAAATCGAGATCTTCAACAAGAATCCGGCGATGAGCAAGATGATTCCGAGCACGATCATGGTTGCGAGCCTTTCTGTTTCGCGCATGCTGTGCGCCATCCGATTGGTCGCGCGGTTGTGCGACTCTGGTAACAGTCGACCACCCAGTAGGGGTGTAGTACTACACCCCTAGGGAGGTAATATATCACCCTCGACGAACCGTGCGCACCGCGTCGTCGAGGGTGGGGTAAAGCGCCAGGATGGTGTCGATTCCGAGCAGCTGGATCGGCCGACTGGTGGCTGCCCCTTCGGCGACCACCGCGAACCGCACTGCCATGGCGTCGGCCGCCCCCTGTGTCGCTACCAGAACGCTCATCCCAACGGAGGCCAGGAAAGTCACCTCGGTGAGGTCGACGATGAGCGCGGTAGCCGAATTCTCGAGCACGTCACATATCGCGCGGCTGAGCTGTGGTGCGGTGAGCATGTCAACCGTGCCGGTGACCGACAGGACCACCAGGTGGTTGTGCCAGCATTCTTCGATCTCGAAGCCGCTTCGGTGTGTCGCGACAGCGGAATCGGCGGGTTGCGAGAAATGATCGACCATCGTTGAACCCTCTTTAATCATTCGAGGATGTTCAGCCGTCGAGCGGTCGCTCGAGGTCACCTCAGTCAACACCCCTAAGGGGGGTTCGGTTACACCCTTAGGGAGGTACTTTGACGTGCATGGTTCCCCCCGCGAAGGCCCCGATCACCGTGGCGCTGGTGGACGACTACGACGTTGTGCTCATGGGTGTGGCCAACATGTTCGACCAGTACCGCGACCGCGTCGTCGTCGCCGAGCTCGACTCGAATAAGCCTGTCGACGACGCCGTGGACATCGTCCTGTACGACTCTTTCGCCCAACCGGAATCGGATCACGACGAGATCGCTGTTCTGGTCGCCAATCCACGCGCCCGCCGAGTAGTGGTGTACACGTGGAACTTTCACCCCGACCTCATTCGCAGCGCCGAGGAGCAGGGAGCACACGGCTATCTCTCCAAGACGCTGCCCGCCCGAGAGTTGGTAGCCGCACTGGAGGCGGTGCACGCCGGAGAGAAGGTCATCAGTGATGTTCCACCGCGGGCGCGCAGCGCCGTGGGACTGGATTGGCCCGGCCGAGGCGAGGGCCTCAGCGATCGGGAGTCGGAAATTCTGGCCTTGATCACGCAGGGGAAGAGCAACGCCGAGATCGCGACCCTGACATACCTCAGCCCGAACACCGTGAAGTCCTACATTCGCTCGATCTACCGCAAGATCGACGTCGGTAGCAGGACACAAGCGGTCCTGTGGGGTGTGGAGCACGGTTTCAAGCCTGACCATCACCGCATAGAGCACTGGCGAGGCGGGCCGTAATCGGACGGCCTATTGAATCGAGACCAGTTGGTCGAGAGCGTCTTTGGGCAGATCGCCGTCGGATGTCGCGGTGACCATCATGTTGGTGAGCTCGATGGACCCTTTGTGGTTGTCCAGGAAGGCGGTATCGGCGGCATCACGTCCGGTGGCGATGCGGACAAGGGTCTGTCGCGGTGCAAGGCAGGTCGCGTCGACCACCCGCCAATGCCCGTCGACGAACCCCTCCGCGACCGCATGAAAGTCCATCGGTGACAGGCCGGGCGCATAAACGGAGACGAGGCGGGCGGGTACGTTGACCGCGCGCAGCAGTGCGACGACCAGGTGCGCGTAGTCGCGGCATACTCCATTGCCCGCAAGGAGGGTATCCACCGCGCCGTCTATCGGATCGCTCGAGCCGGGTACGTAGTTGAGTCGGGTGCCGACCCAGGACGACACCTTCTCCAACAGAGTCGCAGAGTCGGCATAAGCGCCGAATTCGGTTGAGGCGAAACCGTAGAACTTGTCGGCTTCGGCGTAGCGGCTCGGCCAGAGATACATCGACAGGTCATAATCGGATACCGGAGCCGGCGTGGTTTGGCCGATGATCGTTGCCTCGTAACGGACTTCGAGGTGGCCAACGGGCGCGTCGAACTTGTGTATGCGGTTGCCGTGCAGACCGGTTATCTCCAACGCCTCGACCGGTTTCCCGTTCAACAGGAACGACAATGTCTCGGAGACTTCCGCCTCTGGGTGTGGAGCCACCGCAATCTGGAAATCCAAGGTCGTGTCCGCGTGGATGTCCACGTCGAGATCCGCACTGACTTGCCGTTTCATCATGATGGACCCTATCTGCGATGCGCGGCTGCCGCCGCTCAGGGCGGCCGATCCGGCGGGATGACCCGATGTCATTTCGTGCTCTCCCGGTGTTCGACCCCGACGGCTGCGGTCAGCGCGTCACGCGAACGACGCAATTCGGGGTTGTCTGACCCCAGCCCGTCCATCAGGTCGGCACCCAGATCAGCACTCGCACGGCGCAGAGTCCGAAGAACCACACCCTGGATACACGCTCGCTGGTGTAGGTCGCGAAGCGGTCGAACAGCGAGAGACCTCGACCGACGTGTGACGGCATCTTCGCGGAATCATCAGACTTCGCCATGTGCGGCTCCGGGGTCGGGTGGGAAGTGTGCCTCGGGGTACCCGCGTACGTTCGTTGGAACACCCGGACCGACAAATTGTGGGACGAGGGAAGGAGCGATCAGATCGACGCAGATGCGCCTCCGAATCCCAACCGGCGACGTCTGTTCGCCTTCGGCGCAGCCGCGCTCTGGATCGGCGCTGGAGTCGGATATCTCGCCCTGGAAGCCACTGCTGCCGTTGGCTTTCGGACGCACTACAGCTATGCCCGCAACTACGTCAGTGACCTCGGCGTGACCTCCGCCGGTATGTTGTACGGCCGCATGGTCGAGTCTCCGCTGGCGCATCTGATGAACGCAGCGTTCTATCTGCAGGGAATCTCTTTCCTCGCCGGAGCCGTGCTGATGGTGTGCGCGCTTGGACGCCGAAAGTCCGGGCTGTTTCTCGCGCTTGCGGCGACGAATGCCGTCGGAAACGTTCTGGTCGGCACCATTCACAGCGGACACGGCGCCGACGGCATCGCGTGGCTGCACGCCGTTGGCGCGGTAATGGCAATCACCGGAGGCAACATCGCGATCCCGGCCGGTTCCGCCCTTCTTCGCGATGCCGGCGCATCGCAGCGGTATCGCGCCGTATCGCTCGGCATTGCCGGAGTGGGCCTGCTGGGCTTCACGATATTCGCCGTCGACTCGACCATCGCCGGTTCGGGTGTGCTGCCGAGCGGAGTATCGGAGCGGGCGGCCGTCTACTCGATCATTGCGTGGCAAATGCTCACAGCCGGGTATCTGATTCGCCGGTAGCTCATGGGGGTTCGTAACGGTTACACCAGTTCCGGTGTTCGCACTTGTTGCCGCAATGCGCCAAGAGACCGGGCCAGCAGACGTGACACGTGCATCTGCGAGATTCCCAGCCGTCCGGCGATCTGTGTTTGCGTCATGTTCTCGAAGAAGCGCAGCCGCAGAACGGTCTGCTCGCGGTCAGGAAGCGCCGCCAGCAGAGGGCGAACCGTCGCGACGTCGAGCACCTTGTCGAGGTTGGCATCGAGGTCGCCGATGGTGTTGGTGACCGATCGTCCGTCGTCGTCATCGCCTCCGCCTGCCGGCGCGTCAGCAGACAGGGTGGAGTAGGCGCTGGAGGCAATCTGTGCCTGCACGACCTCTTCCCGGTCGATTCCCAACCGCTCGGCGATTTCGCTGGCGGTGGGCGCACGCCCCAACTGGTGGGACAGGTCCTCGCGAGCGTTCTTCAGCTGCGAGTTGAGTTCTTTGAGCCGGCGGGGCACCTTCACCGACCATCCGTGGTCACGGAAGTGTCGGCGGACCTCGCCCATCATGGTCGGCACGGCGAACGCGATGAATTCCGCGCCATTGTCGACGTTGTAGCGGTTGACTGCGTTGAGCAGCCCGACCCTCGCCACCTGGGTCAGATCCTCGAGCGGCTCACCCCGGTTTCGGAACCGTCGAGCGATGTGGTCGGCAAGGGGCAGGCAGCGTTCGATGATCGCCTCTCGCTGTCGCTGACACTGAACCGACTCCGGATTCAGCGTCGCCATACGGCGAAACATGTCCGTGACGTCGGCGTATTCGGATCTTGGTTCTGACATCGTGGGCAACTCTCTTATGGCCGGTCCCGTTTGGGCGGCTCGGAGCTGAACCCGGAAACGTACGGCGAGGCAACGGCAACCTCGCGGCTTCTGGTTCGAGGCTACCCGTTTTGGCCAGATTCCATACGTCGCGGCCGCTGACCGGTCACCTGCGGCGGGGCACGCCCATGGCCAGCACCGCCGCGTCGTCCTCGACACCCGTGCCAAGGCCGTCCAGTAGCCGACGGACCGCTTCGACGATCGCCGACGCCGTCGTCGGAGAGTTCGCCTTGGCAAAATGCAGCAAGGCACCCTCGTCGTCGTACCGCTCGTGACCGATGCCGGTGCTGGCCTCGGTCAGTCCGTCGGTGTACAGCACGAGTGTGTCACCGGGCCCGAGATGGAATCGACTGACAAGGAAGTGTGGCTCGGTCGTCATTCCCACCGCCTGCCCGCCGCTGGTGTCGACGTAGTAGGCGCTGCCGTCCGCGTAGAACAGCAGGGGTGGCGGATGGCCTCCGCTGGCGAGCTCGACGTCGAAACCGTTGTCGCCCTGCGACATCTTGCCGTAGATCACGGTGCTGAACCGATTGCGGACATCTCGCACCTCCCGATTGAGGGCGGAGTTTAGGCTGCGCAGCACCTGCACCGGGTCGTCGTCGAAAACGGCCGCGGCTCGCAGCGTGTGCCGGATCAACCCGGTCACCACGGCAGCCTCGACGCCCTTGCCCGCAACGTCACCGAGGAAGAAGCCCCATGTCGTGCGCGACAGCGGAAAGAGGTCATAGAAATCGCCGCCGACATCGTCGACCGACGCCGGGAAGAAGTAATCGGCGGCATCCAAGCCGTCCGGAGGGGAGAGCAGAGGGGGGAGCAGTGCACGGCGCAGTGTCTCGGCGAACACTCGAACGCGACCCTGCTCGGTCTCCGCCTGCTGGCGTGCCTCCAGAAGCTCCACTTCGTAGGCGCGGCGGTTGGCCGCGTCCACGACAGTGATCTGCACCAATTCGGGTGTGTCGCCGGAGCCGCTGGTGACGTTGGCGGTGAGAAACATCGGCAGCCGAGTTCCGTCGGCGGTTTCGACATCCACGGTCACCCCGTTGAGGTCGCCGCCCAAGTGCAGCAATGGGCCGAAGTGCGTGTCGTAGAGAATTCGTCCGCCGACGGTCAAGAAGTCGCTGAACACCCTGCCGCACAGGGTATCTGGCTCATGGCCGAGCCATCGCGCCAGGGTCGCGTTCGCTCGGATGATGCGCCCGTCCAGATCGGCGATGACGTGACCACTCGGAGCGCTGTCCCAGAAGTCTTCGACGCCGCGATCGGTCACGGTGCTCGGGCGAATTCCGAGATGGCCGACGCGGTGGCGTCGGGGGCGCTGACGTGTGGGCAGTGTCCTGTCGCATCCAACGTCACCAGTTGACTACCTGGGACCTGCGCGTGCACGTATGCGCCGACCTCCCGCGGGGCGATCGCATCCTGGCTGCACTCGAGCACGAGGGTGGGCAGCGGTATCCGGGGCAGGTCCGCGCGATTATCCGAGAGGAAGGTCGCGCGCGCGAACACCCGGGCGCATTCGGGGTCGGTGCGGCAGAACGTGTCGGCCAACTCGTCCTGCAGCTCGGGCCGGTCCGGTGTCCCCATGATGACCGGCGCCATCGCACGCGACCAGCCCAAGAAGTTCTGTTCCAGCGACTCCAGCAGATCGTCGATATCGGCCCTGGAGAAGCCTCCGCGGTAGTCGCCGTCGTCGATGTAACGCGGAGAGGGTGTCAACAGGACGAGCTTGGAGAATCGGGTCGGATCGGTGATTGTCGCCAGGGTGCCGATCATCGCCGAGACCGAATGCCCGACCAATACGACGTCTCGCAGGTCGAGTTCGTCGACGATGTCGAGGATGTCGGCTGCGTAACCGGACAGCGAGGAGTACTTAGCCGGGTCCCACGCACCCGGGTCCGACAGCCCGGACCCGACCAGGTCGATGAGTATCATCCTGAAGTCCGACTTCAATCGGTCGACGACCGGTCGCCAGAGGTTCTGGTCGCAGCCGAAGCCGTGGACCAGCAAGAGCGTCGGGCCGAGTTCGGCGCCGACGATCTTGATGTTGTTCCTGGCGTACGCATCCACCGCATCAGCTTAGGTCGCGCCAGAATTCGGCCGAGTGCTGCGGTATCAGGGTTGCTTGGAGTAGCGGAGCAGAAAAGCGCCGGACCAGAACACCCCGAGGGCCGCGATTGCGCCCCACCACAGGAGTGACAAGACCAGCCAGAAGCCGGAGTATCCGAGGCTGGAGAGCGTCGCCGCGGCGAAGATCAGCCAGAAGATCTTCCACAACGCAAAGAAGGCGGCGAGGCCGGTGAGTATTCCCATTACCAGGGCGCGCGTGCGGTCGACGCGGCTGACCGATTCCTGTACGCGGGTGAGGATGGTGCTCATTGGTCGTTTCCTTGTCGTCATGCGTCGCCGGGTTGGCGTCGTCATGGCGCAAGTAGATCCAGTGGCCGCGGCTACCGATCCCAAAAAGGCCCGCCGGCAGCTTTGGCCGGTCGCCGAGAATCCTGCGCTGTGGTGATAGCACCTTCGGCGACTGCTAGGAATCGCCGTGTGCGGCATCGTGTTTGCGGCGTCGACGAACGTCGCGGTGATTGTCGCCGCCGGCTTCCTGCTGACCGCCGTATCCAACATCTTCTCGAACGGTTTTCACATCTATCAGGCCGAGATCTTCCCGACCGCGATCCGCAGCACGGCCAGCGGTGTCTGTTACTCGTTGCCCCGCGCGACCTCGACAGTCATGCCGTTCGTGGCCGTGCCCGCGCTTGCGGCACTCGGACCTGTTGCGGTGTTCTCCGGCTCGGCGGTCCTGATCGTGCTGTTGTGCCTCGACGTCGGCCTGCTCGGTCCTCGCAGCACCGGTCTGGCGCTCGAGCAGGTCCAAGAGAAGTAGAGCCGCTAGGCGGAGGCGGCCAGGACCTTGGCGTCCTCCTCGGCGAACGTGTCCTCGAGTTGCAGCGGTGAGTAGTCGAGGTCGATCTCTTCGAGGGGCCGTCCCCGCGCACTGCTGATCGTGCCGAAGCGCCGCATTCCCTTGTCGGCGGCGTACTGCTGGAACTCGTCCTTCTCGAGGTTGAACGGGACCACCTCGTAGAGGTCGTAGGCGTCGTCGGTGTTCTGCAAGGCCATCGGGATCAGCTCGTTCATCCGCGTCTCGAAGACCCCCCAGTTGGCGTCGTCGGCGGCGACGTGGCGCCTGCAGGTGAAGGTGCCCCATGCCATGTGGCGCCGCTCGTCGTCACCGATGCGCCGCACCAGTTCCTGCATGCCGGGCAGAATGTTGTTGTCCACGCAAATCCGGTGCCACGCATAGTATCCCGTAAGGGCCATCATGCCTTCGATGACGTGGTTGTAGGTCGCCGATGCGCGCACCTGGGCGGCCGGGGACGGGTCGTTGACAAGTGAGTCGAGGGATTCCGGCAGCTCCTCGTAGAAGATCTTCCGGTAAGTGGGCAGGTCGTCGAGGAACACCTGCAGGTCGTCGGTGACGCCGACGGCATCGAGCCACAGGCGGAACACCTGGGTGTGCTTGGCCTCCTCGAACGCGAACTGCGTCAGGTACATCTCGTCGCCGAGGCGCCCTTCGGCCCGCATCGCCGCCATGAACGGTTGGATGTCCTGGGTGACGGCTTCCTCGCCCGCGATGAACTGCGCGCACAGCCGAGTGGCCCATTCGCGCTCCAGGTCGGTCAGCGCCTCCCAGTCGGCCCGGTCGCGGGAGAAGTCGATGTCGGCGGGATTCCAGAACTTGGCGTTGCCGCCGGCGAACAGCTTGAGCGGCAGGCTGTCCCAGTTCAGGCCGCCCTCGGCGAGCGAGTGAGAGCGTGTCCGTGTGGTTGTCATCTGTTGACCTCCTTGGTCATCATTCGGGCTGGGCTGTGGGAAGCGAATGCGTCGGCCAGGACGGCGACGAGCCTGCGCACAGCGAGTGCGGGCTGCTCGGGGGTGGGGTCGTCGAGTCCGAGGATGGGATCGATCCCGCGCACGTACGGCGCCAGCGCCATGTGCGGAAAGATCATCAGCAGCAGTGACAACAACGCGTCGGTATCGCAGTCGGTGCGGAGGTCGCCGCGAACGTGTGCATCGCGCACGAGCGGTCGCAGGACTTCCAGGTAGTGGCGATGGATGACGGTCCGCACGCTGACGCGGGCATCGGTGTCGACCTCCAACGTCGCCGCGCCGTGTAGTGCGCGGTCTCGCGGATGGTCGGCGAAGTACGCCACCCAGGTGTCAAGAAGATCGGTCAGAAACTCGAAGAACGGCCTGCTCGGGTCGAGCTCGCGGATGCGGTCCTCCATGTAGGAGCGCACACGCTGACTGCCGATATCGGCGATGTAGGCGTACAGGTCACGTTTGTCGGCGAAGTACTGGAACAGGCTGCCCTTGGCCACTCCGGCCCGCTTCGCGATGACGTTCAGGCTGCCTTGCGAGAAGCCGTGCGCGCCGAACTCGGCCTCCGCGGCTTCCACCACGGCGGCGCGGCGGCTCGGATCCACGCGAGCCCATGTCACCGTTGGCATCGGGACCTCCCAGGGGTCGATGACCACTGGTCATATTACTGTGAGCGTCGTCACGGTCAAGGGCGTATCCGCCCCGAAATTCTCCGGTTCGGTCAGACGAAGTCGGAGCCGCCGTCGACGTTCACGGTCGCCCCGGTGACATAGCCGTTGCGCTTGGACGCCAGGTAGGCCGTTATCGAGGCGATCTCCTCGGGTAGCCCGGCGCGGCCGAGGTCGCACGGCTGGTGGAAGTTGTTGTCGATCCACGTCATGACGTCGCGCGGGTCGGTGGCGTCGAGGCCGTCGGCGGCCAGGATGTCCTTGAGGTTCTCGGTGAAGCTCGCCGTCACGATGGTGCCGGGGCAGACGCAGTTGACGAGGATGCCGTCCTTGGCGAGGCTCTTCGACAGGTTCTTGGTGACGCTGGACAGCGCGGCCTTCGATGCGGTGTAGGCGACGATGCGCGGGTTCTGCCGCTGAATGGAATGCGCGGACAGTGTCACGATGCGTGCCCAGTCGGCCGCTCGCAGCAGAGGAAGCGACGCGCGTATGGACCGGACGCCCGACATGGTGCCCAGCGCGAACGCGGCGTCCCATTCCGCGTCGTCCATCTGCTCGAAATAGCCGTCGCCAGGACCGATGGTGTGGACGAGGCTGTTGAGCTCGCCCCAGCGCTCCGAGACCTCGGCGAAGCCGGCAGCGATGGAGTCCGCATCGGCCATGTCCACGCTGATGCCGACGGCGTCAGGGCCGCCTGCGCCGCGCAGCTTTTCCACCGCGGCGTCGAGCGCAGCCCTGTTCCGCGCCATCACGGCCACGCTGGCCCCCTCTGCGGCAAGGGTTTCCGCGATGGCCAGCCCCATGCCCTTGCTACCGCCGGTGACGACAGCTTTCGATCCCGTGAACCCCAGGTCCATCGTCTCTCCTTGGTGTCAGTTGCCGGAAGCGGTCTGCCCGGCGATTCGAGTGATCGCCTCCCTCGCGACGCCGAGTCCGCGCAAGCAGAACCGCAGAGCGTGTTTGCGCACGTCGGCACGCAGGCAATCACCTTGCGCCCATTGCCGTTCGGTGCTTGCCCACACCACGCCCTGGATGGACTGCGCTTCGGTCAGCGGATCGATGTCGTGGAATACGCCCTCGCCGAGACCGCGCTGGAGCGCTTCGATAAGCGGCTCGAGCATCGAGGCGTACGCGGGTTGTATGAGCTCTGGGGAAGCGAACATCTGGGACTGGGCCTCCAGCGAAAGGCGGCGCAGATCGGACTTGATGTCGTCGTCGAACGCCAGGTCAAGGCGTGCGTCGATCCAGGCGGCAACTGCTTCGGCGGCGTCGGCGGCGTCGGCCATCTTCCTTCGCAGCCTTTGCATCTCAGCGCCTGCCATTTCCAGAAAGACCGCCGCAACCAGTTGATCCTTGGAATCGAAGTGGCGATAGAAGGCGCGGGTGCTCAGGTGCGCGCGATCGAGTACCGCAGCGACGCTGAGTCCCCGGACTCCCTGTTCACGAACGGATTTCGTGGCCGCGGCCAATATCGCGCGGCGCACGCCCGGGTCGGGCGCAAGCTTCTCGCGTCGCCGCGTCGTCGGTCGAGTCATGCCGTGGCGTCGTACGTGCTTAGGTACTCGGCGAATCGCTCGCGGACGGACTCCGGCGTCAGACCGTAGTCGGCGAGGTCGTAGTCATGTGACCCGCGGGAGCCCGGCTTGTGTTCGCAGGCCCACTGCTCGACCGAACGGGCCGTGTCGGCGGTGAAATCGAGGCCGAGAAACTCATAGCTGGCTGCCAGCGTGTTCACCGGGTCGGCTTGCAGATCGGCGAACGCGATGTCGGAAAAGCGTTCGTCGCCAACACGTTTACGGAAGTCCATCGCCCGGCGGATGCCTTCGGACCAGCTGTCGAGCTGTTCTGCGCCGAGTTCCTCGGGGTCGTCGCGGTCGCTGCTCCAGCTGCGCACGTAGCGGATCAGGCTGCACACCGAGCCCATGACCTTGGCGGGATCGCGATGGCTCCACATGAATTTGGCGTTCGGGTAGGCCGCGACGAGCGCATCGAGTGCGAACACGTGCACCGGCGTCTTGAGGTGCCAGAGCGTCGGAGGGCAGTGCCACTGAAGGAGTTTGAGCACGCGTCGATGGAACGCATACGTCTCGCGCATGTCGCAGTCCATCAACCACGCGAGGTAACCCGGAACGCGCACGACACCATCGAAGTGAAAGGTACGAAAGCTCATTCCCATCAGGTCCTGGCATTCGGTCGGGGCCGTCGGTTCCGAGTTGTAGAGCGTCTTCATCAGGGGGAACATGTCGTTGAGCATCTGCAGGCCCGCCTCGGCCTGCGCGATGCGCGGGTCGGTGTGTTGGGTGGACGCCTCGGGCGGGGGAGTGGGCGCCTGCGATTCCCACATCCGCAACGAACGGAACTGCGGGTCGGCGGCCACCAGCTGGCTCAGCGCGGTGGTCCCCGTGCGAGGTAGGCCGATCACGAAGACCGGACCGTCGACGATCTCGTCGTCGATCTCGGGGTGACGCGCGTAGGTGTCCTCGACCTTCAGCCGCTGAATGAGGGCATTGCTGATAGTTGCGTGCTGGATGACCCGACCCATATCCGAGAGGTCGGCTTCGGTGGTCAACGCCTCCACGGTGCGCTCGAGGCCCTCGCGGTAGTAAGCCGATCCGAAGTCGTGAAGTCCGGTCGCGGCGCGGGCACCGTCTTCCAGTTCGTCGGCGGAGAACGTCACAGGGCGAACCTCTCGATCACGGCGCGTCGGCGTCGGTCGAGGACGGAGGCGCGCTTATCCGCCGTGACCCTCGTGGTGTCGGCGGGCAATGCAGAGGCGACGTCGTCGAACGAGACCACCCTGGCGGTCGGGATCGGCGCGGTCGCGGTGCGCACACAGCGCAGGATCATCGCGCCGTTGCTGTGCCCCGCGGTGTCAAGCCAATTGGCCACACCGGGGTCGCGCCCGCACAGGACTACCCGCACCAGGCCATCGGAGTCGACGGCGGCCTGGTGCGCGTTCAGGCTGGATTGGTGGCGACCGTAGTGGATCGTTTCCCACCACGGGTTGCCGAGCGAATAGCTCCAGTAGACGCCCTCGGGAGGCTCGACTTCGAGAATGAGCGCCTCGTCGGAATTCAGTTCCCAGCGTCCGATGACTGGCTTGTTCTCCGCGGCGGCGCCCATCGCGGTCCGATCTATCGGAGGCAGGAAGCCGTTGGCAGGCGCGGCCGCCCCGAACTGGAGGAAGAACTTCAGGTTGTCGTGGACGAAGTCGCCGAGCGCGACCAACTGCCGGGAGACCGCGACGTCCGGGGCGACGGTCGAACTGTCGGCATGAACCGGTTCACCGAGCCTTTCGATGTGCAGCGACGACGGCACCTCGGTCTCCCAGTCGTAGAAGAAGTGCCGCACCGTCAACGTCGGCTGAGCGCCCTCGATGCGCATCCAATTGCCTCTGCGCTCCTGTGCGGACAGCACGACCTCGAAGTCGCCGTCGGCGCCCACCGCGAGTTCGTCGACCAATGCGTTTGCGGTCGAGGCGATTCCGTTCATCGTCTGCAGTCCGACGTATCGCGCGGTGCCGCGATTGCCGAATAGCCGGTAGCTCTCACCGCCCCGCATGACGGCGCGGGTGTACAGGCAGTCCGGGCACTCCATACCCCAGGTGATGATGTCGTCGGTGCTGGTGCGCTGGACACGCAGAATCGGGTCCGGATCGAATCGCAACGCTTCGTCGACGCCGGCCGCAAGGAGCACGAGAAGGTGCCGCATCCCCGCTGCTCGATCCAACGCGTTTCGACTCACCGGATCCGAGTCGACGGCCTGGGCCGCGCGCTCGAGGTTGCCGAGCAAGTGCGACCAGGCGGAGGCCAGCTCCACGTCACCGCCGTCCGGCCTGCCGGTCAACGTCGCTTCTGCAATGGAGTGCGGGAGCCACGCCAGCGAACCTTGTCCAACGCTCACGTTGCCTCCGATGTGCGAGTGCGATAGAGCCGTTATCTGAAAACAAGGTTTTCGTTTAACGAGTCTTCACTATCACAGCCTGCGGTGGAAGTTGTCAATGCTCGGTCGGTGACAGTGTCAGCAGGTGAGGACCATGCACCCGGCGATCGGCCCGCCGCCCGCCGCCGCGACGGCGATCTCGGGTCGTCTCGCGAGCTGCCGTTCACCCGCCTGGCCGCGCAGTTGCAGGCATGCCTCGTGCAACAGCCAGTAGCCGTGCATGCGGCCCGCCGACAATTGGCCCCCGTAGGTGTTCAGCGGCAGCGCGCCGTCGAGCGCGATTCGCGTCGCCCCGTCCACGAACGGGCCCGCCTCGCCGTCGCCGCAGAAACCCAACGCCTCCAACCACGCGAACGTCAAATACGTGAAGCCGTCGTAGATTTCGGCGACGTCCACATCCGAGGCGGTGAGATCCGTGCGAGACCACATCTCCGCGGCCGCTTCCGTCGACGCCATCTTCGGGAAGTCGTCGCGGTGAAACCAGCCTCCCGAGCCGTATGTCCCGCCGATCGCCTCCACCGCAATGGCGGGGTTCGGGCAGTCAGCGGCGTAGTCGGCGTGCGAGACCACCATCGCGATCGATCCGTCGATCGGGACGTCGCAGTCGAACAGCCCGAACGGAGTGGACACAGGCCGTGACGAGAGGTAGTCGTCCATCGTCATCGGCTCCCGGAATGCCGCCCGCGGGTTGAGCCCGGCATTGCGCCTGCTGTTGATCGCCAGCCAGCCCAGCTGCTCCTTGGTCGTCCCATACAGCTCCATGTGCCGACGGCAGTGCATGGCCAGCCAGTTCGCGGCCGAGTACGAGTGCGCGGCCACCAACTCGTCGATGTCCTCGAACGGCTTGAGCTTCCTTCGCGTTCCTGGAACGTGCGGCTCGACGGGCGGGGAGGCCAGCGGGTTGAGCATCGGCGAGGCCTCCTGGTTCATCGACCCGCCCAGCATCGCCACCGTCCGATAGACGAGGACATGCTGCGACCGGCGCTCGGACACGGCGCGGAACGCCGACATGACGGGGATGAGCACTCCGCCGGTGTCGAACCCCGTGGTCCGGTCCGGCGCCTGGATGCCCAGTGCCTCGAGTACGTCGGCAGGCGGCGTGTCGCCCAGGGTGCCGACTCCGTCGATGTCCTCGACGGTCAGACCGGCGTCGTCGATCGCGGCGCGCACGGCCTCGAGCGTCAGCTCCAACCCGGGGATGCCGGTGCGACGTCCGATCCGCGAAATCCCGAGGCCGCTGATGATCGCGTCCTTCTCGAAGTAGGTCATCGCGCTCCCCGAATGTCTATTTTTGTAAGGACAGCCGTCTGGACTGTACTTTCCTCGTTATGGCAGACGATGTCGCACCCGAGATTCCGGCCCGGATGCTGCCCGCGATCAACGAACACAACCGGGCGTTCTGGACCGGGGGCGCCGACGGGCACCTGCTCATCGCGCGTTGTACTCACTGTGAGCTGTGGGTTCAGCCACCGGCCGCGGACTGCCCCGACTGCGGGGGTGCGCTGGTCGCTCGTCCGGTCTCGGGCCGGGGCACCGTTTTCACGTTCACGGTCAACTACCAACCGTTCATGCCCGCCGTGCCCGTTCCCTACGTGATCGCGATCGTTGCGCTGGACGAACAGGACGACCTGCGCATCGCGACGAACATCGTTGACTGCGAACCGGATTCGGTCCGCATCGGCCTGCCGGTCGAGGTTCGCTTCGAACGCCACGACGTCGACGACGACAGTGTCTTCGTCCCGGTATTCGCACCGCGATCGGCGTAGCCCTTCGACATTCGGTTTTCCGCGGCGTAGACAGGGAACAGCGGTACGCGTCGAGGGGGGAGTCCTATGCGCCGGTTGGTGGCATTCGTTGCCGTGGTGCTGTGTTGCGGCGTCTACGGCGGAGCCCGTGCATCCGCGGGGCTCGGCGTGGACACCGCGGGCGCGCTGGAGTTCGGCGGCCTGAGCCGCACCTATCAGCTGCACGTCCCTGCCGGGGTCGATCGTCCGGCGGGGCTGGTGATCAACCTGCACGGCGCAGGCGCGACCGGAGGAACGCAGGCGTCGGTGACGAACTACAACGCCGCCGCCGACCAGCACGGATTCGTCGTGGTGTACCCGGACGGAATCGACTACAGCTGGGCTGACGGCCGTGGTGCGTCGATACCCGACCGCCAGGGCGTCGACGACGTGGGCTTCCTGGTGGCGCTCGCCGACCGGCTCGCAAGCGACTACAACATCGCACCCGGGCATGTCTTCGCGACGGGACTGTCGGCGGGCGCGTTCATGGCGACGCGGCTGGCGTGCCAGCGCGCCGACGTCATCGCCGCCATCGCTCCGGTCGCCGGGTCACTGGGCTCTGCAGTCCCGTGCGCGCCGTCGCGCCCGGTGTCCGTCTTCGCGACACATGGCATGGCGGATCCGATAGTGCCCTTCAACGGCGGCGGAATGGTCGGTCGCGGCGGCCCGAGCGACATCGTCGCGCCGCAGGCGATGGTCGCGCGCTGGCGCGATTTGGATCGCTGCCCGGCGACCCCGGTCGAGGATGTCCCTGCCGCCGGGGTGCAGCGCTTCACGGCCACCGGCTGCGCAGGCGGCACCGAAGTCGTCTTCGTCGGCGTCGAAGGCGGCGGCCACGAGTGGTTCGGCGGCGCATCCGACGTCAGCGCCCAATTCTTCGCAACCCACGGCAGGTGAACCCGTCGCGGTAATCTCCATGCGATGACGGAGACGCGATGAGCGCAGGGCTGTTCGGGCTCCTTGACGACGTTGCCGCGATTGCGCGGATGGCGGCCGCGTCGGTCGACGACATCGGCGCCGCAGCCGGGCGTGCGACGGCGAAAGCCGCGGGCGTCGTGATCGACGACACCGCCGTCACCCCGCAGTACGTCCACGGCATCGCCGCCGAGCGTGAGCTGCCCATCATCAAACGGATCGCGATCGGGTCACTGCGCAACAAGCTGTTGTTCATCCTGCCTGCGGCGCTGCTGTTGAGCCAGTTCGTGCCGTGGCTGTTGACCCCGATCCTGATGCTCGGTGCGACGTACCTCTGCTACGAGGGCGCCGAGAAGGTATGGGGCCGTATCAGCGGGCACGACGCGCACGCCGCGCCCGTCGCCGAGCAGGGCGAGGACGCCGAGAAGTACATGGTGACCGGTGCCATCCGGACGGACTTCATCCTGTCGGCCGAGATCATGGTGATCGCCCTCAACGAGGTGGCCGACCAGGCGTTTCTGCCGCGGCTCATCATCCTCGTCATCGTCGCGTTGGTGATCACGGCGGTGGTGTACGGCGTCGTCGCAGGGATCGTGAAGATGGACGATATCGGGCTGAGCCTGACCCAGCGCTCGTCGGCGTTCGCGCAGCGTGTCGGCCGCGGGCTGGTCGCGGGAATGCCCAAGCTGCTCGCGGCGCTCTCGACGATCGGCACCGTCGCGATGCTCTGGGTCGGCGGCCACATCCTGCTCGTGGGCACCGATGACCTCGGCTGGCATGCGCCGTACGGTGTGGTCCACCACTGGGAGGAGGCCGTCCACCACATCGACGGCTTCGGGGGAGTGCTGGCCTGGCTGATCAACACGGCGGCGTCGGCGGTGATCGGCTTGGTCGTCGGCGCTGTCGTCGTCGCGATCATGCATCTGGTGCAGCGCGTCAAAGGGCGCTCACAACAACCGCACTGATGGAACAATTGCACCCATGACGACGCCGGATCCGGCCGGCCGCGCGGATGCCGAGGCGCCCTCGGTACCCAACCTGAACGTGGGCGGCTTCCGCTTCTGGTTCGTCGGACAACGATGGGAATGGTCCGACGAGGTGGCCCGCATGCACGGTTACGAACCGGGCTCCGTCGTGCCCACCACCGAGTTGCTGCTCTCCCATAAGCATCCCGACGACCGCCAGCACGTTCAGGACCAGCTCGACCACCTGCTCCATTTCGGCGGGTCGTTCTCGAGCCGGCACCGATTCATCGACACCGCGGGCCGCGAACACACCGTCATCGTGCTTGCCGACCGGATGCTGGACGACAGCGGCGCGGTGGTCGGAAGCGAGGGCTACTACATCGATCTGACCGACACCTTCCGTCAGGCTCGTCGGCAGGCCCTCGACGACTCGCTGCCAGAACTGTTCGAGGCGCGAGCGGCGATCGAGCAGGCGAAAGGCGCGCTGATGCTCGTCTACCGCATCAGCTCCGACGCGGCGTTCGAGATCCTGCTGTGGCGTTCGCAGCAGACGAACACCAAGCTGCGGGCACTGGCCGCACAGGTCGTCGCCGAACTCGACACGCTGCGGTATCAGCCGGACAGCCTGCGGCGGGAGTTCGATCATTTGCTGCTGACCGTGCACGACCGCGTCGGCACTCCTCGCGACCGATAACGTCGCCGAATTTCTTCGCCGGAGCCGCATAAACCTGCAGGTTTCGGCCCCACTCGACCGCGTCGTTTGGCTTAATGTGAGTTCGGGAGGTGATCGGCGCGTGCCGCTGTTGGAAGTGAAGCAGGACGTTCGCGACGCGGCGGTCATCGTGTCCGCCGGGGGCGAGATCGACTCGGGCACAGTCGACACCCTCGTCACCCACCTCGACGCCGCCCTGGAGGCGGCCTCCGGTCATCCGACCCGGCTGCTCGTTCTCGAACTCGGGGACGTGACGTACTTCGGTAGCGCCGGGCTCAACGCCGTTCTTGGATGCTACGAGCGCGGCCTCTCCGACGGAGTCTCCGTGCGCTTGGTGGCCAGCAACGCCGAGGTGATCATGCCCATCGAGGTGACCAAGCTCGACACTGTTCTTCGGCCCTACCAGACCGTCACCGACGCACTGGACGGAACCGACGGAACCGACGGGCAGCGATGACCGGTGACGCTGAACGCGGCTTACCCGCCGCGGTTTTCGGCGCTGACCCGGATGTCGGTCGCGACCTTGCCCAGGTGGATTGGGCGGCAACGCCGCTCGGCTCGCCGTCCAGCTGGCCGCAGAGCCTGAAGACCGCGGTAAGCATCCTGCTCTCGTCCCGCTTTCCGATGTGGATGGCATGGGGTCGCGAGCTGACGTTCTTCTGCAATGCGGCCTACCGCCGCGACACCCTCGGCCGCAAATACCCGTGGGCGCTGGGTCGGCCTGCCAACGAGGTGTGGTCGGAGATCTGGGATGACATCGGTCCGCGCATCGACCGCGTGCTCTCGACCGAAGAGGCGACCTGGGATGAGGGACTGCTGCTGTTTCTCGAGCGGTCCGGCTATCCCGAGGAGACCTATCACACGTTCTCCTACAGTCCTCTGCGCGACGACGCAGGGCAGGTCGTCGGCATGCTGTGCGTGGTCAGCGAGGACACCCAGCAGGTGCTCGGTGAGCGGCGGATGGCGACGCTGCGGGACCTGGGTTCAGACCCGAGCATGATCCGCACCGAGGAAGAGAGTTTGGCGTTCGCCCACCGCCAGCTCGGCCAGAACCTGCGCGACCTCCCGTTCACGCTGACGTACCTCTTCGACGAGAGCGGAGATGCGCGGCTGGCGGGCATGAGCGGCATCGCCGCCGGACATCCCGCGGCCCCCGCGGTGCTGCCTGCCGACGGCGGTGCGATCTGGCCGGTGCAGCGGGCCGCGCGGGGTGAATCGGTGCTGATCGAACTCGAAGGTGCTCAGTACTCGGACCTGCCGACAGGAGACTGGTCCGAACCACCGGTGAAGGCATTCGTGGTCCCGCTGATGGAACAGGGCGGCACATCGAGTGGGTTCCTGGTTGCCGCGCTGAACCGGTATCGCCCGGTGAACGAGAAGAACACGGGCTTCGTGACGCTGGTCGCCGCACACATCGCCGCGGGGCTCGGCAGCGCAAGGAGCTACCGAGCCCAACAGCGGCGCGCAGAGGACCTCGCGGAGGTCGACCGCGCCAAGACCACGTTCTTCTCCAACATCAGCCACGAGTTCCGCACTCCGCTGACGTTGATTCTCGACCCCGTCGCCGAGCTGCGCGCCCAGTCGGCAGGGTTGGACGATCAGATGCGCCAGGACCTGGATATCGTCTGGCGCAACGGATTACGTCTGAGCAAGCTGGTCAACACACTGCTTGACTTCTCCCGCATCGAGGCCGGTCGCGCCCAGGCCCGCTACGAGCCGGTTGACCTATCGGTGGTCACCGCCGAGTTGGCCAGCGTTTTCCGATCTGCCATCGACCGCGCCGGGCTCGAGTTCGTCGTCGACTGCTCCGCGCTGGACGAATTCGTCTACGTCGACCGCGACATGTGGGAAAAGGTGATCCTCAACCTGCTGTCGAACGCGCTGAAGTTCACCTTCGAGGGATCCATCTCGGTGCGAGTTCGCCGCGAGGGCAGCAGTGCGGTGGTCACCGTCGCCGATACCGGAATCGGTGTGGCCGCCAAGGAGATGCCCCGACTCTTCGAACGGTTTCACCGCATCGAGTCCGCCTACGCGCGTTCCAACGAGGGCAGCGGCATCGGGCTGGCCCTTGTTCAGGAGTTGGTCCACCTGCACGGCGGAAGTATCAGCGCCGACAGCGCCGAAGGGGCGGGCACCACGTTCACCGTCCGCCTGCCCTTCGGCTCGGCACACCTTCCCGCCGACGCCGTCGCCTCGACGGCGGACACCCGTGCGCCATCCGGGGTGGCGGAACCCTACGTGCAGGAGGCTCTGCGCTGGATTCCCAGCGACACCGACTTGCGCCCTGCTGAGGTCGGCGAGGCGGCGCTGACACCTGACAATGTCAATTTCCAGGTATCGGGCGGCGGCGCCCCTGCGCGCGTCCTGATCGCCGACGATAACACCGACATGCGCGAGTACCTGGCCCGCCTGCTGAGCGGTGCGGGCTACCACGTCGACGCGGTCACCGATGGCCAAGCGGCCTTGGAGGCGATCCGCGCCGACATCCCCGATCTGGTCGTCAGCGACGTGATGATGCCTCGGTTGGACGGACTCGGCCTTGTGGCGGCGCTGCGGTCCGATCCTCGCACCGCCGCCGTGCCCGTGTTGCTGTTGTCGGCCCGCGCCGGGCAGGAAGCATCGATCGAAGGGCTGCAGGCCGGCGCCGACGACTATCTCGTCAAGCCGTTCGCGGCCGCAGAACTGCTCGCCCGAGTGCGGGCCAACATTGAGTTGGCACGGCTGCGCAGTCACCACGTTCGCTGGCGCACGGCCCTCGTCGACTCGCTGCAGGAGGCATTCTTCATCTGCAACGAGCAGGGCGTGGTCATCGAGATCAATTCCGCGTTCACCGACATCCTGGGATACGGCCAGGAAGGCCTGCCCTACGAACCCCCATCCCCGTGGTGGCCATCGTCCGACACCGACCCCGACGCTCGCAGACAGGTCAATGCAGCCTTCGCCGAACTACTCGACGAAACGCACGGCAGCTTCACGATTCCCCTGAATCATCTTGATGGGCACCGGTTGTGGGTGGCCGTCACGTTCAACCACGCCGAAGACCCCGAAACCGGGCACCGCGTCATGGTCGGTACCTTCCGCGACGTCACCGCCGAGCACTACACCGTGCAGCGCGAGAGCGCGCTCGCCGCTCTCAACCAACAGCTGTCGCAGGCCGACACGCTCGACGACGCGGTCCGCGCGGCCGCCGCGGAGCTACGCGGGGTGTGGCAGGCGCGCCGCGTCCTTGCCGCCACCTGGCCGGGCGAGATCTCCGAACTCATTGCGCCGCAACTCATCTGGGTCGGAGAGCCAGCCCACTGGGCGGACCTGCCGTCGGACATCAAGCAGATGATCAGGTCGATGGGCGAAGGCGACCTGCTGATCCCTGACACCACTCGACCTGGCAGGGCGGCCATCGCACTTCAGCACCCGCAGGGTGTGCTTGTGGTGTCCATCGAGCTGGCCGAACGACGACCGTTCACCGCCGAGGACAGCACGCTGCTCACCGTGCTTGCCGGTCGGCTCGGTCAGGGTTTGCAGCGAGTGCAGCAGCTCGATCAGCAGCGGGAAACCGCATTGGCGCTGCAGAACGCCATCCTCGGTCCCGCCCAGCTGCCCATTGGCTTCGCGGTGCGCTATCAGCCTGCCACCCGCCCGCTTCAGGTCGGCGGCGACTGGTACGACATCGTCGACCTCGATGACGGTCGCATCGCGCTGATCGTCGGCGACTGCGTCGGCCACGGCCTGACCGCCGCGACGATCATGGGACAGCTGCGGAGTGCTTGTCGCGCACTGCTTCTGGAGCGCCCAAGTCCGTCCGAAGCGCTGACCGCACTGGACCATTTCGCCGCCCGGCTGCCCGGCGCGCGGTGCACCACCGCCTTCTGCGCGGTGCTCAGTCCCGATACCGGAGAACTGGTGTACTCCAGTGCGGGGCATCCGCCGCCGATCATGGTGCACGCCGACGGCACCACTCGCTTGCTCGATGGCGCTCGCGCGACGCCTCTGGGGCTGCCCTTCGACCGGCCTCGCCCGGAACACCGCGAGACCCTGCCGCCTCGGTCGACCCTGCTGCTCTACACCGACGGTCTGGTGGAACGCCGCCGCGAAGCGCTCGACGCCGGTATCGCCCGCGCCGCCGACCTCGTGCAGGAGAACCGCGACACCGGCCTGGATGATCTGGCCAGACACGTGATGTCGCGGTTAGCGCCCGGTGACGGCTATCAGGACGACGTCGCTCTGGTGCTGTACCGCCAACCCGCGCCGCTCGAGGTCGAGTTTCCCGCCGAGGCCAGCTACCTCACCGAAACCCGTGCCGCCCTGAAGGATTGGCTGGGCCGGGCCGGTGTGGACGCCGACCAGACGCTGAAGGTGCTGATCGCGGCGGGCGAAGCCCTCGCCAACGCGATCGAGCACGGGCACCGCCACCACACCGAAGGCACGATCAGCCTGCGTGCGACGGCGCTGGCCGACCGGCTTCAGGTCACCGTGGTGGACGCAGGCTCGTGGAAGCCGCCGGTGGCCGCAGCGCATCGTGGGCGTGGCATCTCGCTCATGCGCGCGTTGATGCACGACGTCACGATCCAGCCCCTTGCCACCGGCACGACGGTGCAGATGCACGCGAGGATCGCGTGATGGCCACGCCACTGAGCATCAGCACCGACCGACGCGACGATGGTGCGTTGGTGCTGACCGCAGCGGGGGAGATCGACCTGACCAACATCGACGCGTTCGTCGCAGCGCTCGATGACGCCGCCTCGGTGCGCAACGACACGACGGTCATCGTCGACCTCAGCGGCGTCGAGTACTTGGACAGCGGCGGCATCAACGTGTTGTTCGCCCACGCCGACCACATTCACGTGATCGCCAGTCCGATCCTGATGCCCGTCCTGAAGATCAGCGGCCTCACCGACGTGGCATCGGTGGAGTCTGCGGGGCCGGCGGGAGCCTAGGCCGCGGTCACCTTTGCGGCGAGCGCCGCCAGTTTGGCGTCCAGCGCAAGGGCGGCCTCGCGGAGCGGATCGTTCTCGTCGACGACCATGAGCGACGACGGCACCACGTAGGTCAGCGAGCTTCGACCGTGCTGCTCTTCGGCGATCAGGAGTTCAACGGGTGCAAACAGTCCCGCGGTCACGTCGTGGCGCAGCATCGTGATCGCGATGAGCGGATTGCCGATCACGACACGCAGCACCTTCCGATCGATTCCGGTTTTCTTGATCCACGCCCCGTGATCGAGTGTGGCGAACAACATGAATCCGCCTGGCCCGACATGTGATTGCACTTCTCGCTCGTAGGCTTCCCAGCTTTCGAACCGCGTGGCGAAGTCGTCGATCGGTACCGGCTTGTCGCCGACGTCGGCGAGCAGCGCAGCGGCGACATCGTCGAAACTCTTGGCGCTGTCGAATCGCAGACGCAAGCCCCTGAACGGGATCTCGCGCGGGTAGTGGTTGACGCTCATGCACCTAACAAGCGGCGGTGCGTCGAGGATATTCCTGAGTCCAGCTAGCTGAACTCAGGTGGTGGTTCTGATGCGCGGGGACAGCTGGACGATCTCGGGCACCACGCTCGGATTGGCGTGGGCCGTGATGACCAAGGACACCAGCGTGTTGGCGACGTCGTTCAGCGTCGACATCTGCGCGGGCAGTTGACCGTGCTCGACCCACGACCGGAAGAGCAGCGACAGCAGATCCCGGTCGGCGCCGCGAAGAATTTCCGTGTCCGCGGTCGGGCCGATCCCGACGCGCACGATCGAGAGTTCCGGGTGTTCACTGCGCCACGAGTGCAGGATCTCGTCCAACGCCGCCTTGCTGGCGCTGTAGGCGGAGACGCCCGCCCGGGGACGGCCGACGTCGTGACTCGACGCGACGAGAACGACGCCGTTCTCGGACAGATGGGGGAGCGCGGCCCGCAGTACGTTGTTGGCGCCGACCGCGTTGACGGCGAACGCATGCACCCACGTGGACACGTCCGTGTCCTCGATGTGCGCGAAGGGCACGACCGTGCTGGTGAACACGACGGCGTCGAGGCCGCCGAGCGCTTGGGCCGCGTCGCCGACGACCTTGTTGATCTCCGCGGCATTTTCGACGTCGAGTTCGAAGGCGGTGCCGCCGACGGCGTCGGCGAGCTTGGTCAGCAGATCCAGCCGCCTGGCCGCGACCGCCACCTTGGCGCCGAGCGCGGCGGCACTCTCGGCGACCGCGTGGCCGATGCCCGACGAGGCGCCGACCACGAGGAGGCGCAGGCCGGTGGCATCCGTCGGTCGACCAGTCATGTGTCTACTGTCCTTCGCTCTCGGGTGTTAGGTCACCCTTCGATGGTGGGACAGTACCTGGTACGTCGGTCGCCGTCCGACGACGCCCACGCCAATGCCGGTATCCGCGGTGAGTGGCGAACGCGCCGACGATCGCCGTTATGCACCAGATCGCGACGGCCGCATAGGCCAGCGGCGACGACAGATCTCCGATCGACGCGCCCAGCGCGGTGTAGACGAATGCCCGAGGCACCGACCCGATGAACGCTCCGACCGCCAGCTGCCACAGCGGAACGCCGAACGAGCCGAAGGCATACGAGGCGAGTGCATCCGAAACGCCGGGGATGAACCGCTGGCCGACCACGGCCCACAGCCCGCGCCGCCGAATCAGTCCGTCAAGGGCGTCGGCACGCGCCGGGCCCAGGAGCGCTCGTGCGCTCTGCCTGCCTGCGCGCCGTCCGATCAGGCCGGTGATGATCGCCGTCCCGACAGTCGCACCAAGGGTGACGAACAAGCCGAGCACGGGCCCGAACAACACACCGCTACCCGCCGCCAGAATCGGGCCCGGCACGAAGATCGCGCCGAGCACCGCCGAGACCACGACGTAGGTCAGCGGCGCGGCGGGACCGGTTGCCGCAACTGTGCGCCGGACATCCTCCACGTCGACGACGCGGGTGACCGCAACCAGATAGAACAGCCCGAGCAGAAACGCCGCGAGCACGGCGAGCCGCACGATGTGGCGTCGTCGGGAAGTGGCGGGGAGGCCGTCGTCGTCGGTCATGCTGGGGACGATTCTCTCGTATGCCGCGTATGGTCCGTCGCTATGACCGGTGACGACGGGGTCCCGCACATCGACGACTGGAACCGCCTACTCGATGGAAGGGTAGCCGTTGTCACCGGCGGAGGCGACGGCATCGGGGCGGGTATCGCCCGCCTGTTCGCCCAACATGGCGCTCTTGTCGAAGTCGCGGAGATCGATGCCGAGAGCGCAAACCGGATCCGCGACGAGGTGACCGACGCGGGCGGACGCATCCGGAGCCACGTCGTCGACGTCACCCTCGACGACGACGTGGCCCGCCTGACCGAGACCGTGCTGGCCGAGCACGGGCGGGTCGACGTGGTGGTGAACAACGTCGGCGACTATCGCCCGCTGGTGCCGTTCCATGAATCCACTCCACAGTCGTGGCAGCAGATGTACGACATCAACCTGCGCCACGTCTTCGCCGTCACGAGGGCATTCGTGCCGTCGATGATCGAGGCGCGTCGGGGGAGCATCCTGACCGTGCATTCCGTCGAGGGCATGCGCGGCTACCCCAAGGACCCGGTCTACGGGGCCATGAAGGCGGCCGCCGCGCACTTCACCACCTGTCTTGCCGTGGACCTCGGCAGACACGGCATCCGCGTCAACGGCATCGGCACAGACCTGGCGCAGACGCCGCAGGTCGACTACCTGACCGGCTACGAGGACGTCGACGACCTGTGGGCGTCGTGGGCGCCGGTTGGGCGAGTCGGATGGCCCGAAGACCAGGCGCGGGTCGCGCTGTTCCTTGCCTCCGACCAGTCTGCATTCGTCACCGGGCACAACATCCCGGCCGACGGGGGCACGAAAGCCGGTGGCGGCTGGCTCTTCTCGCCGCGAGAGGGCCGTTTCGTCAACCGATCGAGGAACCTGTGAACGCACCCGACGAGACGGTAGACGTACTTGTCGCCGGCTCCGGCGGCGGCATCGCGGGTGCCTATACCGCCGCGCGTGAAGGGCTTTCGGTGGCTCTTGTCGAAGGGACCGATCAGTTCGGCGGCACGTTCGCTTATTCCGGCGGGGGCGGGATGTGGTTCCCCTGCAATCCCGTGCTCGTTCGCGCGGGCAGTGACGACACCATCACCGACGCCCTGCGCTACTACCGCGCCGTCGTCGGCGACCGCACGCCCGCAGAGCTGCAGGAGACCTATGTGCGCGGCGGTGCGGCGCTGATCGAATACCTGGAACGCGACGAGCACTTCGGTTTCAAGGTCCTGCCGTGGCCGGACTACTACAGCTCAACGGTCGGCGCCCGCAACGACGGGATGCGCCACATCGTCTCGAAGGCCTTGCCCGACAACCGCCTTGGCCGGTTCCAGGGCCTGGTTCGTGGACCGCTCGACCACGAACGCCTCGGGGCGCCGCAGCCCGAGCTGCTGACCGGGGGCCGGGCCGTGATCGGCCGCTTCCTCTGGGCGATGGCCGACAATCCCGCGGTCGCAGCTCATCTGAACACGAGCCTCGTTGAGTTGATCGTCGAAGAAGGCCGCGTCGTGGGAGCCGTGGTGGAGACCGAGGGTGCGCGGCGGGACATCCGGGCGCGCCGCGGGGTGCTGCTGGCCGCGGGCGGGTTCGAGCAGAACGACGCCATGAGAGCCGAATACGGCGTTCCAGGGGCGGCATTGGACACCATGGGCTCGCCGGGAAACGTCGGGCTCGCACACCGCGCGGCGATCGCCGCAGGCGCGGGCACGGACCTGATGGACCAGGCCTGGTGGTCGCCGGGACTGGTTCATCCGGACGGCAGGGCCGCGTTCGCGTTGTGCTTCACCGGCGGGATCTTCGTCGACCGGGCGGGGCGCCGGTTCGTCAACGAGTCCGCCGCCTATGACAGGTCGGGCCGCGAGATCATTCGCGCGATGAGCGAGGGCACCGTCGGTCCCCGCTACTGGATGATCTACGACAGCCGCAACGGTGAACAGCCACCGGTGATGGCGCCCAACGTGTCGTTCTCGCCGACGAGTGACTATGTGTCCGCGGGGTTGTGGCGGGAGGCCGACTCGTTGGCCGAGCTCGCGCGCCAGATCGAGGTTCCGCCAGACAATCTCGTTGACACGGTGCGTCGCTTCAACGACCTCGCGGCGCGAGACGACGACGAGGAATTCGGCCGCGGCCGGGAGTCCTTCGACCGTGCGTTCACCGGCGGTGCGTCGCCGCTGGTGCCGATCGACACCCCGCCCTACCGCGCCGCGGCGTTCGGGCTATCGGACCTGGGGACCAAGGGTGGACTGCGCACCGACGTCGACGCGCGTGTCCTGGACGTCGACGGCCGGCCGATCCCCGGTCTCTACGCGGCGGGAAACACGATGGCCGCGGTGTCGGGCACGACCTACCCAGGCGGCGGCAACCCGATCGGTGCGTCGCTGTTGTTCAGCCACCGCGCCGCACTGCACATGGCGGCGGAACGGTGAACCTCGAGGAACTGCAGTGGTTCGTCGTGCTCGCCGAGACCGAGCACGTCACCGAGGCCGCCACTGAGTTGGGGGTGAGCCAGCCGACGTTGTCGCGGGCATTGGCGCGATTCGAACGCGAGGCGGGCACGCGACTTTTCGACCGCGTCAACCGCAGACTCAGGTTGAACGCATACGGCGAGATCATGCTGGAGCACGCCAGGCGCGGCATCGCCGAGATGACGACCGCCACCGAACGCATTGCCGCCCTTCGCGACCCGGACTCCGGCCGGGTCCGGCTCGCCTTTCTTCATTCGCTGGCGAACTGGTATGTACCCGAGCAACTTCGGCGTTTTCGTGAGTCGGCTCCCGCGATCGGGTTCGATCTTCTTCAGGGCCCCGCACATGAGATCACGCGGCGGGTGCTTGACGGTCAGGCCGATATCGCGATTACCGCGCCGCGCCCCGACGTGCCCGGCATCGTCTGGCGCCGGCTGTATGTCGACCAGCTGTGCCTTGCCGTTCCGCACGGACACCGGCTCGCGGACCGTGCAAAGGTGCGGCTGTCGGCAGTGGCGAGCGAGCCGTTCATCGCGCTCGGCGAACAGGCGGGACTGCGCCAGCTCACCGACCAACTGCTGGCGGACGACGAGGTCGACCCCGACATCGTGTTCGAGGCCACCGAGATCCCGACGGTGGAGGGCCTGGTGGCGGCGGGGTTCGGCGTTGCCGTCGTTCCCGTGCCGCGCGACGGCGGTACGTCGAAAACCGTCCACGTGCCGTTGTCGAACGCGGGCGCCAGGCGCGAGGTGGGCGTGGTGTGGGCCCGCGACCGTGCGCTACCGCCGCCCGCGCGACGCTTTGCGGACTTTCTCAGCGATGATACGCAATGCGTATGAATGCTCTATTGATCATGCATTGGACACATTAACTCGGGCCTCCTACCGTCTTTTCGGTGACCATCGAACAGTCCGTTCCACCAGTGTGGGCTGGGCATACCCGGGGATCGGCCGCGTACGGCAGGCTGCTCGCCGCGCTGTTCTGCGCGGGTGTGGCGACGTTCGCTCAGCTCTACTCGCCGCAGGCCGTCCTCCCGCTGATCTCGGCGGACCTGCACGTCGGTGCGGCCGACGCGGCATTGATGGTCTCGGCATCGACCATCGGCCTGGCCATCGGCGTCATCCCGTGGTCCAGCCTCGCCGACCGCATCGGCCGGGTCAGGGCGATATCGATCTCGGTCACGGTCGCGACCGCGGTGGGCCTGCTTGTCCCGTTCGCGCCCACTTTCCAGCTTCTGCTCGCAGGGCGCTTTCTCGAAGGTTTGGTCATCGGTGGCGTGCCGGCCATCGCGATCGCCTATCTCACGGAGGAGATCGACCCCGTACACGCCGCAAGGGCGGCAGGCACTTTCGTCGCTGGTACCACCATCGGCGGCCTTTTGGGCCGGCTGGTGTCCAGTCCCGTCGCGCAGCTCGCCGGATGGCGCATCGGCGTTTTCACCGTCGCGGTGCTGTGCGGTGTGGCCGCAATGAGCTTCGTCAAACTCGCACCGCACCCGCAGGGTTTCATCCCGTCCAAACAAGCCGGGGCGAATTCCGAAGGCGCCCTTGCGCACCGGCTGTTCGCCAACCTGCGCTCGCCGCGGCAGCTCGCGCTCTTCGCCCAGGGATTTCTGCTCATGGGCGGATTCGTCGCGCTCTACAACTTCCTCGGATTCCGATTGACCGGTGCGCCATTCCACCTGCCGGCGTTCGTCGTCAGCCTGGTCTTCCTGGCGTACCTCGCCGGGACGTGGGCGTCCACACGGGCCGGTGCGGAAGCAACCCGGTTCGGGCGCAAGAGAGTGCTGCTGGTGTCCGTCGCGATCATGGCCGCCGGAGTCGCGATCACGTTGAGTGACAACGTCTTCGTCGTCCTTGCCGGATTGCTGATCGCTACTGCCGGCTTCTTCGGCGCCCACTCCATCGCCGCGGGTTGGACCGGCCAGTCGGCTCCAGCGGGTAAGGCGCAGGCCTCATCGCTGTACAACCTGTTCTACTACGGCGGTTCGAGTGTCTTCGGTTGGTTCGGCGGTGTGGCCTTCGACGGGCACGGCTGGATTGCGGTCGCGGGAACCATTGTGGCGCTTGCGGTCATCGCCGCCGTCGCAGCAACGGTGTTGTTGCCCGAGAACTGACGCCACTCTGCCCAGGCCGATTAGGGCCTGGGCTGAGTTGTGTTGTGAGCGTTGGCGAATGTTTCACCCGAACGGCAGATCAATCTTGCCGAGCTGACCAAGCTGGTCTTGAACCTGCTTATTGAGAGCGTCCTTGGCGGCGGCGTCAGGATCCGGAGCCGGAGCCGGAGCCGGAGCTGGCGCAGGTGCCGGTGCAGGCGCAGGAGCGGGCGCAGGTGCCGGAGCGGGCGCAGGTGCCGGTGCAGGCGCAGGAGCAGGTACCGGTGCCGGTGCCGGCTTGGGGTCTTCCTTTTTCGGGTCTTCCTTCTTGGGCTCGTCCTTCTTCTCGTCGGCGGGCTTGGTCTGGTTGGCCGGCGTCTGGCCTTGGGCCGGGGTCTGGCTTTGCGCCGGGGTCTGGCTTTGCGCCGGGGCGGGGGTGCCGACCTGGCGGGGGGCCGAGGGGGTGAACACCCGCACCGACGGGGCCGGGTTGTTGACGATGACCGGGGAGGCCGGGTCGTCCTGCGAGGTGTTCAGCGCCGGGATGTTGATCTCCGAGGGGATGTTGACGACCGTCGACGGTGTGGTGGCCGCGGTGGGCTCGGAGTGCGAGGTGTTCATCAGGTAAACACCGCCGAAGGCGGCCGCACCGACGACCGCGAGGCCGGCGATCATCAGCAGGCCGGTGTTGGTCGATGAGGACGCCGCGACCGGGGCGGCCATCGGCATCGGCTGCTGGGGGGCGTAGCCGTAGCCGTTGTGCTGTGGGCCGTAGTTCTGGTGCTGGGGGTAGGTGGTGTACATGATCTCTCCTGTGGTCTGAAGTGGCCCTTGCGGCCGCTTTCACAGGTAGGAGCGATGGGCATAGATCAGTCGCACACTTTTCCGAAAACTTTCGAAGAAACTTTTTCCCGGATGCGTCGGCCCAGGTCAGAGGGCGCTCTGCGCGCAGAGTGGCCCGGTCCACCGGCGCAACGCGGCGCTCAGTGCTCCGCGGTCCGAAGAGGCGCCGGCCCAGGCGATGTAGCCATCCGGTCGAACCAGAACGGCCGGTCCCGCATCGGTGCGCTCGGCCTCGACGAGCCCGGGAATGTCGGCCGGTGCCGCTCCGCCTTCGCGGATGAGGACGAAACCCGCGGACCGCTGCAGGTGTGTCAGTGGTCCTTCGAGAAGGGGGATCTCCGTCGCCCTGGTGCCGACGAGCGGGTTCTCGCCTCGCCGGTGTGCGTACCTCAACTCGGTGCCCGCGAAGCTGCCCGCTACCGCGTCGCGAACCCGCGGCATGCGCAGCAGCCTCGGCGCGAGCAGGTTTCGTATGCCACGACCGATGCGGGGATGCAGCGTCGCACCACGGGCCATCAGGCCGGATTGACGAAGAACACGCCCGCCGAAGGGATGACGTTCGCTTTGGTAGGTGTCGAGCACATCCTCCGGAGCGCCACCCAGTACCGCGTCCAGCTTCCACGCCAGGTTCACGGCGTCCTGTATCCCGGTGTTCATGCCCTGCCCGCCCATCGGCGAATGCACGTGTGCGGCGTCGCCCGCGAGGAACACACGGCCGTGCCGGTATTGGGCCACCTGGCGCTCGTCGCAGTGAAACCGCGACAACCAGCCGACCTCGCGTACGCCGAGATCGCGTCCGCTTGCGCGGGTGAGAACATCGATCACCTCGGCAGGGGAGGCTGGCTCGGTGTCGGGTACCTGATGGTGGCGATCCCACACCATCGCCCGGTACCACGCGCCCTCGTCGTCGGTCCGGTCGTACGGTGCGAGAAATCCGATCAGGTCGCGCGTGCTGCTCAGGGTGAGCTCACCGCTCGTCGGCCCATCGGCCAGCTTCACGTCGGCGAGCACCACCGACGACAGGATCGTCTTACCCGGGAACGCCGCGCCGACGAGATCCCGCACGGTGCTGTGTGCGCCGTCGGCGCCGATCACGTACTTCGCGTGCCATGTCTGGCGATGTCGCGGATCGTCGCAGTCCTTCGCCCGCGCCGTGACCGTCACGCCGTCGGAATCCTGTTCGAGTGCAACGACTTCGAAACCCCGGCTGATGTCCGCGCCCTTGTTGGCAGCGTATTCCGCGAGTGCCCTGTCGACGTTGGTCTGCGGGGTGACCGCGACGAACTGATACACCGAACGCAGATGCGTGAGATCGATTCGCGCGCCCGCGAAGATGGACACACCAGGCGCTCGGTATGCGTGTGCAAGAACGTCGTCGGCCAAGCCGCGGGCATCGAGCACTTCAAGGGTCCGCGCCATCGTGGCGAACGCGCGGCTGGACGGGTTCATCTCCGGCCAGCGTTCGAGGACCGCCACCGAGCGGCCGCACCTGGCCAGGTCGCCTGCCGCGGTCAACCCGGCAGGCCCGGCACCGACGACGAGAACGTCCACGCTGTTGGGGTTGGTCATGATCACACCGCCGGGGTCGCGTTGGCCGGGTTGGGAAACCACCGGCGGATATCGTCGGGTGTCGAGGTCGCCGAGTAGTTGAACACGAACCGGCAGTCGGGATTCGCGGCGTGCGCCGCGTTCACGATCGCTTCGAAGAGCAGGGTGTTGGCGGCGACGAGGCGGACGCCCGCGCCGATGAGGACTGCGTCATAGGACTTGGTCACCAGCCACGCGCGCGCCTTCTGCGCACCCTCCTCGCCGGTGTCGATCAGGCAGTTGTCGACTTCGTAGCCCGCGGCGCGCAGTCCGGCGACGTTGTCGCCGTTCGCCTTGGTCAATCCCTCCTTGGTCAGCCCCTTGAACTGGGAAAAGTCGGCCGACTCGAAGTCGACGGCATCGGGGTGGAGTCCGATCTGGATGGCGGTGACGGTCACATCGACTTCCTTCAGTTCAACGCTTGTTGAACTGACTTTAGGTCGACCTCCCACACTTGTCAACAACTGTTGAATACACTGTCGCCATGGCTTCGAGGACGCGGGATCCGGCCGCCACCAAGGCCGCCATCGTGGCCGCCGCGCGCATGCAGTTCGGGCAGAGCGGGTTCGAGAAGACGACGATCCGGTCCGTCGCTTCGGAGGCGGGTGTCGATCCGGCGCTGGTGATGCACTATTTCGGCAACAAGGAGGGCCTCTTCGGTGCGGTGTCGCGGCTCGACATCTCGCCGCCGGACCTGTCCGGTGTCGCGCCGGAAGACGTTGCCGACGTCATGCTGCCGCTCTTCGTCGAGGTGTGGGGACCCGACGGTCCGTTCCTCCCGTTACTGCGGGCCGCGTCGTCGAGCAAGCAGGCGGCCGACGCGCTGCTCGACGTCTTCGCGCGGCAGGTCGCGCCCGCGTTGGCCGACGTGGCGATCGACCGGCCCGCCGAGCGCGCGGCTCTGATCGGCGCCCAGCTCCTCGGCATCGCTGTGGCGCGCTACATCATCGGGATCCCACCGCTCGTCGGCATGGACGACAAGGCGCTCGCGGGCTGGCTGAAACCCGTTCTGACGCACTATCTCACCGATCCGGCGCCGTAAGCCTTATCGTTGGCCCCGTGGAGTTGCTGCTCGGGATCGACATGGGGACCGGGAGCACGAAGGGGCTTCTCGTCGACGCGTCCGGCGCAGTCTTGGCTTCCGATGCGGTGTCCCATTCAATGCAGATGCCCCGCCCCGGCTGGGCCGAAGTCGACGCCGAGAAGATGTGGTGGCGCGAGGTCTGCGACATCAGCAGAAAGCTGATCGCGCAAGTGCCGCCCGGTTCGAGTTTGGCCGGGATGTGTGTCAGCGGTGTCGGTCCATGCCTGGTGCTGTGCGACGCCGCAATGCAGCCGCTGCGCCCCGCCATCCTGTACGGCATCGACACTCGTGCGTCGGCCGAGATCGACCTGCTGACAGGGGAATTGGGAGCCGACGCCATACTCGAGCAGGCGGGCGCGGTGCTCTCGAGCCAGGCCGTGGGTCCGAAGCTGGAATGGGTGCGGCGCAACGAGCCGGAAGTCTTCGCCAAGGCGACGCACTGGTACGGGTCGAACTCCTTCATCTCGGCCAAGCTCACCGGCGAGTACGTGATGGATCACCACACGGCCAGCCAATGCGACCCGCTGTATGCCATCAGAGACTTCGACTGGAATACCGAATGGGCACAGCGGATCTGCGGGCATCTGCCGCTGCCGCGGCTGGTCTGGCCCAGCGAGGTCGTCGGCACGGTGGGCGACGCAGCCGCCGCGGCGACCGGGATACCCGCGGGGACACCGGTGGTCGCGGGCACCGTGGATGCCTACGCCGAGGCGTTCTCTGTCGGTGTTCGCAAGCCCGGCGATCGGATGCTGATGTACGGCTCGACGATGTTCCTCGTCCAGGTCATCGATGCCTACTTCACCGACCCCGTGCTGTGGACGACGGCAGGGGTGGAGCGCGAAACCCTGGCGCTGGCAGCGGGCACGTCGACCGCGGGCAGCCTGATCGGCTGGTTGCAGTCGGTGACCGGGGATGCGTCCTTCGAGACGCTGATGGCCGAGGCCCGCGCCGTCCCACCCGGCAGCGAGGGGCTGGTCGTGTTGCCGTACTTCGCAGGCGAGCGCACGCCCATCTTCGATCCGGACGCGCGGGGGGTCTTCGCCGGGCTCACTCTCAGGCACGGCCGCGGACATCTGTTTCGCGCTGCCTACGAAGGCATTTCGTTCGGGATACGGCAGATTCTGGAGCATTTCGAGGCGGCACAGCCGCCGACACGCACCGTGGCCGTCGGTGGTGGGCTCACCGACCTGCTGTGGCCTCAGATCCTCACCGACGTCACGGGCAGTTCGCAGCTCATTCCGGAGCAGACGATCGGCGCCAGCTACGGCGACGCACTGCTGGCGGCGATCGGTGTCGGTCTCGTGCCACCCGAAACCGATTGGGCCAAGATCGCATCGGAGATCACGCCGAGTGTCGCCGACCGCGCGCGTTATGAAGAGCTCTATGCGACATGGCGCGAGCTGTATCCGGCCACGGCCGACGTGGTGCACGAGTTAGGGCATATCGATGGCCGATGATCTTGCTTCGGGATTCCAGAGTGTCGACCGCGCATCGGATTTCGACGTGTTCGCCAAATGCCTGAAGCTCATCGACTCACTGCCGTTCTTCGCCGAGTGCAAGCGCGAAAGCTACGACCTGCTCGCCGCCACGCCGGGCAGCAGGATTCTCGAGGTCGGATGCGGGCTCGGGGACGACGCCGCGGCGCTGGCGAGGCGTGTCGCGCCCGGCGGATCGGTGATCGCCGTCGACGGCAGTCAGGCGATGGTCGACGCGGCCCGCGAGCGCCATCGCGACATCGCGGGCCTGTCGTTCGAGGTCGCCGACGCGACCCAGTTGCCGTACAGCGAGGGGAGTTTCGACGGCTGCCGCATCGACCGGGTCCTTCAGCACATTGCCGATCCCGCGGCGGCGATCGGTGAGATGGTCAGGGTCCTGTGCCCCGGCGGGGTTCTTGTCGCGTTCGACAACGACTGGGAGACGCTGACGGTCGACTCGGCGGACCGGGTGTTGACGCGCACCATCCTCAATGCCTGGTGTGACCGGTTTCCGTCGGGCTGGATCGGCCGCCGAATGGTCGGGCTGTTTCTGGAGGCGGGTCTCGACGACATCGGGATACGTCCGAAGACCATGGTTTCGCGCGACCTCGACGTCGCCGACGGTGTCTTCAGCTTCTTTGCGACGGCCGACGGTCTCGTCGACGCCGGGAGCATCAGCCGCGACGACGCCGATCGCTGGAAAAGCGAGCTACGATCCGCCGACGCCGCGGGTCGGTTCTTCACGTCGTACACCGGGTTCCTGGTATCCGGAACCCGCCGCGGCGTGCCCACCGGCCCGGCATAGTGGCCGAGGTGTTCAAGCAAGTGTGTTTTTTCCGGAAGCGCCCGGATATGACCATGGAAGAGTTCATCGACTATTACGAGAACCAGCACTCCCGGCTGTCCGAGCGGCTGAACCGGTCGCCTTCCATTCCCAACGCAGTGCGATACGTGCGGCGCTATCTGACCCCGGAGCGCAATCCGGTGACCGGCGAGGTGATCGATCCCGGCTTCCACTGCATCATGGAGATCTGGTGGAACAGCCGAGCCGATTTCGAGAACTCGCAGCGGGTCATTGCCGACCCGGAGCGCCTGCCGTCCATCCTGGAAGACGAGGCACAGCTGTTCGAAACGCACAGCAACCCGATGTGCTCGGTGGTCGAATACGACTCGCCGATGGGCCCGAGCGGCGAGACTCCCCGCGTTGAGCTGGTCTACGAGGACTGAAGGTCGGACTCCTGGAACACCGCGATGGTCGAGACGGGCTCGAGCATGACGACGGGGATGTGCCGGGTCGTCGACCTCTGATAGGAGAGATAGGGCGGGTACACGGAGACCATGAAGTCCCAGATCTTGTGTCGCTCTGCATCTACCGGCTCGCGCCACGACGCCCGGTACGCCTGGGTGGCGATCTGGACGTCGACATGCTCGCTGTCTTGAAGGTTGAGATACCAGTCCGGGTGCTCATCGGCGCCCCCCTTGGAGGCGACGATCACCACCTCGCCGCCGATGTCGCCGTAGATGAGCGGCGTGATGCGCGTCTTGCCGGACCTGCGGCCCTGCAGTCGGATCAAGCAGTGCGTGGTGAACGCATGTCCGCCGACCTCCCTGATGTCCATGACGTGGCCCTGCGTTCCACCCGATTGCAGGTATATCTCGCGGTGCTTGGCCATCCAGTCGCGGCGCTCTTGCCGGATTGCGGCGGATGAGTCGTTGCTCATGGCACCATCTTGCACGTGACAGACGGAACCGCCCCAGCGATTACTGGGATCCATCATTTCTCCGTGACGGTCCGCGACATCGAACCGAGCGTGGCCTGGTACCAGCGGGTGTTTCGCGCGGAGCGGGTGCCGATGACGTTTCCCCACTATGAGCGGGAGGACACTGGCTACGGCGTGTTGCTGCTCGATCCGCGCTCCGGCCTGGCGATCGGGCTGCACACGAACACCGGCAACAACGGCGAGCAGTTCGACGAAGCCCGGACCGGGCTGGACCACGTGGGCTTCAACGTCGCGGGCCGCGACGGGCTGGAGGCCTGGACGGCGTGGCTCGACGAACTGGGTGTCGAGCATTCCGGCATCAGAACCGGGAACGAGCCATTCCCTTATGCGACAGTGGTTTTCCGCGACCCGGACAACATCCAGCTGGAGCTTTTCGCGGTGCTGTGAGCCGCGGTCAGGCCAGATTCGGATTGCGTTCTAGAGAATGTCGTTGATGTCGTTCTTCAGCGCCTCGGCGTCGGTGCCGAAAACCGCCTGAACACTGTTGCCGACCTCGATGACACCCGCGGCGCCGAGGCTCTTCAAGCGCGCCTGGTCGACCCTGTTCTTGTCGTTGACCTCGACGCGAAGCCGGGTGATGCAGGCGTCGACGTTCACGAGGTTGTCCCGGCCGCCGAACGCCGCGATCACCTGCTCGGGCTTGCTGTCCGTCGCGACCGGCGCGGTGGCGATCGCGGTCGCCGTGCCCGATCCGGTGGCGGTCACCGCCGTCGCGGCTTCGGTGCCCTCGCCGAGGTTGGCTGCCTCCTCGGCCTCGAACTCGCTTTCCGGCTCGCGTCCGGGAGTCCGCAGGTTCCACTTCGTGATCGCGAACCGGAACAGCACGTAGTAGACGACGAAGAAGACGACGCCCATGCCGATGAGCAGCGGGATGTTCTTGGCGGCCGGGGCGCCGCCCCAGAGTATGAGGTCGATCAGACCCGCGGAGAACGAGAAGCCGAGGTGAATGTCAAGCAGGTAGGCGATGGCCAGGGACAGTCCGGTGAGCACGGCGTGGATGAGGTAGAGCGGGAACGCGACGAACATGAACGCGAACTCGAGCGGTTCGGTCACGCCGGTCAGAAAGGCCGTTAGCGCCGCAGCCGACAGGATGCCGAACGCGACCTTGCGCTGCTTCTTGTTCGCTACGTGGATCATCGCCAGCGCAGCAGCGGGCAGCCCGAACATCAGGACTGGGTAGAACCCAGACGTGAGTAGCCCGGCGGACGGGTCGCCCGCAGCGAACCGGGTGAGCTCTCCGGTCACCGCTTTGCCGCCGTCCGGGGGCTGGTAGTCGCCGTAGAGGAACCAGATATACGAATTCGGGATGTGATGAAGGCCGAGTGGAATCAGCATCCGGTTGGCGAACCCGTACACGAAGGCACCCAGGGCGCCCGAGCCGCCGATGAACTTGCCGAGGCCGGTCAGCCCGGCATCGAAGATCGGGTAGAAGTAACTCATCGCGAAGCCGAGGAACAGGCAGGTCACCGACACCACGATCGGGACAAACCGCCTGCCGCCGAAGAATCCGAGGTACGAGGGCAATTGAATCGTGTGATACCGGTCGAACAGCCAGGCGGTGAGCAGGCCGACGATGATTCCGGCCAGCACGCTGTAGTTGATCAGGGCCTGCTCGCCGGCCTTGTCGACCTCGCCTGCGAGGACGATCGGCGACATGGTCTTGAAGACGGCCTGTACCACGAGGTAGCCCACGACGGCGGCCAGCGCCGTCGATCCGTCGGCCTTCTTAGCGAACCCGATCGCGACGCCGACGGCGAACAGCAGCGGAAGATTGTCGAAGATGGCGTCGCCTGCCGCACTCATTGCCTGGAAGAACGGCCCGATGACCGGCGCCTCGATCCTGCCCAGCAGGTCGTGCTGGCCGAGGCGGAGCAGGATTCCGGCGGCGGGCAGGACCGCAATCGGCAGCATGAGGCTCTTGCCGAGCCGCTGCAACTGCGCGAACCCGGGAAAACGCATACCCGACTTTTGCTGGACCGCTTGAGGTTTCGCCGCGTCACTCATCTGCCGGTCACCCTTTCCCTGCCGCAAACGTCACTGCCGCCGAAGCTTAGACGAGAACAGTCGAAGTTGAGACCGTGTTGCGAGCACACTCGTATTGTTTGGTGCGTGAGCAAGACACTGGTCCAGGCCCCGGTTGCGGGGCGCGCAGTTCGGCTCGAGGACGTTCCCGACCCGGTGTTCTCCCAGGGCATGGTGGGCTACGGGGCCGCGGTCGACCCGCCGCGCGGGGTGGTCGACGCCGTCGCGCCGGTCAGCGGGAGGCTCCTGAAGCTCATGCCGCACGCCTACATCGTCATGACCCCGGACAACGTCGGAGTCCTCGTCCACCTCGGTCTGGATACCGTCGCGCTGAAGGGTGAAGGCTTCACGACCCACGCCACCCAGGGCGACGAGGTCTCCGCGGGACAGCTGATCGTCACCTACGACGTCCCCGCGGTGGAAGCCAAGGGACTCAATCCGATTGTCCCCGTTGTGGTCATGGACGAACGGGAATCCGGCAATGTGGTGGCGGCGGAAGCGGTGACCGTCGGCGCGGATATCGCCTCCGGCGCAGAACTTTTCACCGCGAACAAGTAGATGGAAGTCGTCATCCTGGCCAACGCCGAAGAGATCGGTGGCGTTGCCGCCGACGCCATCGCGGCGCTTCTCGATCGCAAACCGACTGCGGTGCTTGGCCTTGCCACCGGATCGTCGCCGCTGGCGATCTACGACGAGCTGGCGGCGCGGTGCGACGCCGGGGCAATCTCGTTCCGGCAGGCCCGCGGGTTCACCCTCGACGAGTACGTCGGCCTGCCGGCCGACCATCCGCAGCGGTATCGGACGGTCATCGAGGACGTGTTCGTGTCCCGCGTGGACTTCGCCCCCGGCGCCGTCGAGGGTCCGGACGGCCTGGCCGCCGACCTCCCTGCGGCGTGCGCGGCCTACGAGAACGCGATCCAGGCGGCAGGGGGTGTCGATCTGCAGATCCTCGGGATCGGCACCGACGGCCACATCGCGTTCAACGAGCCCGGTTCCTCGCTGGCGTCGCGCACCCGGATCAAGACGCTGACCAGGCAGACCCGGCTGGACAACGCCCGCTTCTTCGACGGTGACATCGACGCCGTGCCCACCCACTGCCTGACGCAGGGCCTTGCGACGATCATGGCCGCAAGGCACGTGATCCTGGTGGCCACCGGTCGCAGCAAGGCCGAGGCCGTGCACCACCTCGTCGAGGGCGCGGTGAGCGCACTGTGGCCCGCGACGATCCTGCAGCATCACCCGCACGTCACGGTGCTGCTCGACGACGCCGCCGCCCGCAGGCTTCAGCTCGTGGACTACTACCGCGAGACTTACCGCTCGAAGCCGAAATGGCAGGGTATCTGAGGCCTCGCCATGTTGTTGACCGCGGGTACCGTGCTGACAGGCCGAGAACTGTTGCGCCCCGGGTGGATTGAAGTTTCGGACGGCCAGGTGACCGCGGTGGGGTCGGGTCCTCTCGCGCGGCCTGCGGATGTCGATCTTGGCGCGGCGACGGTGGTGCCGGGCTTCGTCGACACCCACCTGCACGGCGGGGGAGGGGCGAACTTCTCCGCCGCGGAACCTGCCGAAACGGCGACCGCAGTGGCGTTCCACCGCAGGCACGGCACCACGACGCTGGTCGCTTCCCTTGTCACCGCCGGCCCGGAGGATCTGCTGCGCCAGGTCGGGTCGCTGGCCGACGACGTTCGCTCCGGCGTGCTCCACGGTATCCATCTGGAAGGTCCATGGCTCTCCACGCAGCGGTGCGGCGCTCATCAGCCGTCTCTGATGCGCGATCCCGACCCCGCCGAGATCGACCGCGTCCTCGAAGCGGGCCACGGCACCATCCGCATGGTCACCATTGCGCCGGAGCGCGACGGTGCCCTTGCGGCCATCCGGCAGATCGTCGACGCGGGCGTTGTGGCCGCCGTCGGCCACACCGAGGCGACGTATGACCAGACCCGCGCGGCGATCGACGCGGGGGCGACGGTCGGTACGCATCTGTTCAACGCGATGCGCCCGATCAACACCCGCGAACCGGGTCCGGTCATCGCGTTACTCGAAGACCCAAGGGTGACAGTGGAACTGATCACGGACGGCGTGCACGTCGATCCGGCCCTGTACCGACACGTCTCTTCCAGCGCGGGACCCGATCGGGTGTCGTTGGTGACGGACTCGATGGCGGCGGCGGGTATGTCCGACGGTCGCTACTGGCTGGGGCCGCTGGCCGTGGATGTCGTCGGCGGGGTCGCCCGCGTCGCGGGTACCGAGACCATCGCGGGCAGCACCGCGACGATGGACCACCAGTTCCGATTCGCCCTGAAGCACAGCGGATTAACTCACGACGAGGCGCTGATGGCGGCCGTGCGTCAGGCATCGGTCAATCCGGCGCGGGCGCTGGGCTTCCCGCCCGCGGGACTCGCACCGGGCGCCGGTGCCGACCTGGTGGTGCTCGACGCAGCTCTCGCCGTGACCGGTGTGATGCGGCGCGGAGCATGGGTGGACTAGGCGCGCGCCGTGTTCTCGACGATGATCTCGCGCGCCGCCTCGTAGAACGCACTGATCAGTGTGGAGAAGGACAGCTCGAACGGATAGATCATGTGCACCTCGAGGGGTTCGAGTTTCCACTCAGGCAGTACCGGAACGATGCTTCCCTCGCGCAGCTCGGTGGTGCAGATGATCTGCGTGGGCATCGCACCGACGCCGAGGCCCTGCAGGATGTACTGCTTGCACACCTGAAAGTTGTTCGCGCGCGCACGAACCATCGGCGACAGCTCATGCCGCCGCTTGTTCTTGGAGACGGTCAGCTTGCGCGGCCCGGCGAAGCCGAAGTCGATGAAGGGAAGCGAATTCAGCTGTGTGGGAACGGTGATCGGCTCAGCCAGGTCGTCGACGAAGCCCGGCGATGCGCAGAGAAACAGCTCCAGGTCGAAGACCTTGCGGGCGATCAGGGTTGAGTCCTGCAGCGGCCCGGTTCCGAAAACCACGTCGAACCCGTCCTTGATCGGGTCCACCATGGTGTCGACGAGCCGGATGTCCAGACGTGAATGGGGATAGCGCTGCAGGAAGGTGGCGCCGACCCTCGACGCGTAGTCGATTCCGACGAAGACCGGTATCGCCACCTTCAGCTCACCCTGCGGTTCCTGTCTGCTGCCTTCGACCAAGGCGCGCACGCCGTTCGCCTCGGTCAGGATGTTGACGGCGTGGGCGTAGATCTGCTCACCGAGGTCGGTAACGGTCAGCTGATGGGTGTTCTTGCGCAGCAGCTTGATGCCGAGGTCGGCTTCCAGCTTCGTCAGCTTTCGGCTGACGGTCGACTTGGGCATACCCAGCAGCGCGGCAGCCTTCGACAGGCTGCGGTTCTCCACCACCTTGCCGAACACCAGCAGGGCGTCGAGGTCGAAGGGCGGGTTCTGTTTCATGTTGTTCCAAATATGCAACAGGGTGTTGCGCTCATGCATCTGTTTTGACCAAATCACCAGCTGTTACGTTCGGCCAGGAGGTGGCCTCATGAGTCACAACAGCCTGGTGACCAAGCCCGCAAGCGGACATTGGACCGACGCCTATCCCGAGCTCGGCCGAGGGCCGGTGTCGCTGGAAGACTGTGTTTCAGAGGATTTCTACGAAAAGGAACGCGAACACGTCTTCAGGAAGACCTGGCTCTACATGGGGCGGGTCGAGCGGGTTCCGAAGTCGGGAAGCTATTTCACCCGTGAGCTGAGGTTCCTCAACACCTCGATCATCATCGTGCGGGGCCGCGACGACGTGATCCGCGCCTTCCACAACATCTGCCCGCATCGCGGCAACAAGATGCTGTGGGAGGACGACCCGTTCGAGGAGGTACAGGGCCGCGCGCCGCTGCTGTACTGCCGCTTCCACGGCTGGCGCTACAAGCTGGACGGCTCGCTGCACTCCGCAACGCGCAAGGATCTGCTGCTCGATTTCGACGCGGACAGCTGCCGTGTGCCTGCGATCCAGTGCGAGGTGTGGGAAGGGTTCATCTTCGTCAACCTCAACCCGGACAACACCGAGCCGCTGCGGTCGTTCCTCGGCGAGTTGGCGCACGGCATCGAGGGCTATCCGTTCGAGGGGCCACACCAGGTCTACAAGTTCAAGGCCGAACTGCAGTGCAACTGGAAGATCTTCCTGGACGGCTTCGCGGAGAGCTACCACGGGCCGTATCTGCACGCGTCCTCGTTCGGCACCCTGACCGCCGAGGCGAAGGAGGCGCTCGACAAGCCGAACCCGTTCACCGACGCGTTGGGCTACCAACTCAAGGGCCCGCATCGGATGTTCTCGTTCTCCGGAGAGCCGTCACAGAAGACGCCTTACTCCAAGCCGATCGAGTGCGTATTCGAGGCCAGCGCGGCCGGACCGTGGAACAAGCGCACCGACCGCGGCCCGATGCCGGAAGGGCTCAATCCCACTCGGTCGGAGAAGTACGGCTTCGACTCCTACCAGTTCTTCCCGAACTTCGTGCTGATCTTCGGTGCGTCCGGCTTCACGGTGCACACACACTGGCCCACTGGACCGCACTCGCACATCTTCGAGACCGAGATGTACTACCAGCCGCCGACGACGCACAAGGAGCGCCTCGGCCAGGAGCTGACGGTGACCTTCCTCAACGACATCATCCTGGAGGATGCCAGCCCCTCGGAGGGGTTGCAGGCGATGCTGAACAGCGGCGCTCTCACGCATTTCACGATGAACGACGAGGAGATCCTGTTGCGGCATCTGCACAAGGTGGTCGGCGACTACGTCGAGGCGGGGGAGGCGACACGATGAACGCGGTTCTGCCGCCGGAATTTTCGCAACTCGAACACCTCGTCGGTGAATGGGCCATCGAGGACGGCCATGAGCGGTATGTGAAACGCGTGAACAGTTCTATGGACGAGATCAAGGCGTTCTACGACGAGGTGTTCCCTCACGCCGAGGAAGCGGTCGCCTACATCGACAAGTTCGACTACTCCGAACCGCTTCCCGAGGACGTGGCGAATTTACGCAACCTGTTGTACTCGTTGATCACCGTCTCGCTGGCCGTGGAGCTGTGGAAGCAGCCGCGCGTAAAGCATTCGGCCAAAACCATTCTCACGAGAGTGAGCTGACATCATGGGACTCACCTCCGCTCAGCTGGACGTCGTCGATCTGACCCCGAGGATCGGCAGCGAGATCAGGACCGACCTCGACACGCTGCTGCGCGGCAACGAGGCGCAGAACATCCGGGCGACCCTCGAGCAGCGCGGTGTCGTCTTCTTCCGAGGCCTCGACATCAGTGACGAGCAACAGGTCGCGATCGCCAGGACGCTCGGCGCCATCCCCGAAAACGAGGGGCAGGGCGGGATTTACAAGATCTCGCTCGACAAGAACGTGAACCAACGGGCCGAATACCTGAAGGGCTCGATGTTCTGGCACTTCGACGGATCGCTCCAGCCCTACCCGAACCTGGCCACATTGCTGCGGGCCGTCAAGCTCTCGGACACCGGCGGCGAAACCGAGTTCTGCAACACCTATGCGGCCTACGACGACCTGCCGCAAACGGACAAGGACTACATCGCCGATTTGCGGGTGGTGCACAGCGCCGAGCGATCGCAGTATTACGTCCGGCCCGAGATGAGCTACGACGAGATCACCTTCTGGCAGAAATCACCGACGAAGGCCTGTCCGATCGTCTGGACGCATCAGTCGGGGCGGAGATCGCTGCTGCTCGGCGCCACAGCGGATTACGTTGTCGGGCTTCCGGTCGAGGAAAGCCGAGCACTGCTCGCGCGCCTGCGCGACTGGGCCACTCAGCCGCAGTACGTCTACCGGCACGAGTGGCAGCCTGGCGACCTTCTCATGTGGGACAACACCGGCACCATGCACCGGGTGCTCGAGTACCCCGTCGACAGTGGCCGCCTCATGCACCGCACGATCCTTGCGGGCGAAGAGCCCCTGAATTGAAGCTCGCCATCGCCACGCCCGTCGTCACCAATGTGGCCGGCGCACCGCTGACGTGGGAGAAGGACGCCTCGATCGAAGAGATCGGCAGGGTCGCCGAGATGGCCGATCGCCTTGGCTACCACCACCTGACGTGCAGCGAGCACATCGGTGTTCCCGCGACCGAGGCGGGACGGCGCGGTTCGCGGTACTGGGATCCGCTCGCCACGCTGGGCTACGTGTCGGCCCGCACCACGCAGATCCGGCTGGCGACCATGACCCTGGTGCTCGGATACCACCATCCGCTCGCGATCGTAAAACGCTACGGCACACTGGATCATGTCAGCGGCGGCCGGGTGATCCTCGGCGTCGGGGTGGGCACCCTCAAGGAGGAGTTCGATCTTCTCGGCGCACCGTTCGACGATCGAGGTGATCGAGCCGACGACGCGCTGCGGGCACTGCGAGCGGCGTTGTCGAGCAGCGAGCCGGTGTATGCCGGGAAGTACTACTCGTTCGGTGGCCTGATCGTCGACCCGTGCGCGTTACAGGAGCGCATGCCGATCTGGATCGGCGGCCGAACCAGGCGTTCTCTGCGGCGTGCTGTCACGCTCGCGGAGGGGTGGTGTCCGTTCGGTGTACCGCTCGAGACGGCCGCGGAGTGGCTGAGGGCGCGGGAGCTTCCGCCCGGCTTCGATGTCGTTCTGCCAGGCGATCGACCGCTGGACCCCGTGAAAGAGCCCGAGGCGACACTCGAGACGCTGGCCGCGATGGAAGCGGCCGGTACGACGATCGTCTCCGCGCGGTTCGTTCATCATTCGTTCGAGCACTACCTCGAGCAGATCCATGCGCTCGCCGAGCTACACAGCCCGGCCTAGTCCGGACTCACTTTTCTCCCGCGAGCAGACGCATAGACCCCCGAAATTAGCCCAAATTGGGGGTTTTCGCGTCTGCTCGCGGGAGAGACTCAGCGCGCGCGGCCCTGCCGGTCCGGTGCGAATCCGCGCACCGCGTGCGCCCCGACGAAATCGCCGACGACGCGCGCATCGTCCATGTCCAGCGTCGCCGAAGGCGTAGAGAACAACGAGAACAGCATGCGCGCGTACCACTCGCCTGCCGCCACCACGTCGAGGTCCTTGCGCACTTCGCCGGTGAGCTTCGCCGCGGCCAGGTAGGGCGCGAGGAACTCCGTGCACTCGCGCAGCAGCACCGCAGCGTTCTTGGTGAGCAGCAGGCTCACTTCGTCTTCGTCGAAGTAATCCTCCGGCTCGATGACCCGTCGGGCCCTCGTCACGAACACACCTGCAAGGGTCAGCTGCTCCTCGAGCGACCCGCCCTTTCGCATCGACTCGGCCATTTCGCGGTAGAACTTCTGCGAAGCACCCTCCGCGCAGGCCTCGACGATCTCGGCCTTGTCGCGGAAGTACTCGTACACCGTGCTGCGTGAGACATCGGCGGCCCTGGCAATGTCGACGACGGTCGTCTTGTCCAGGCCGTGTCTACGGAAGCAGTCGAACGCGGACTCGAGGATGAGTTCGCGGGTGTCGGTTGCGGTCGACGGTGAAGTCATGGCGGCTCAGTCGCCCGGCGCGAGTATGAGCGCGCTTGTCGGCACGCCCGTTCCTGACGTGACGAGGACATGCTCGACGTTGTCGACCTGGTTGTGCGAGGTGCCACGCACCTGTCGGACACCTTCGGTGATGCCGTTCATGCCGTGGATGTAGGCCTCGCCGAGCAGCCCACCGTTCGTGTTGATCGGTAGTTCCCCACCCAGGGAAAGTCTTTCGATCGTCGCGAAGTCCTTGGCCTCGCCGCGACCGCAGAAGCCGAGCTCCTCCAGCTGGGCGAACACGAATGGCGTGAAATGGTCGTAGAGGAATGCGGTCTGGATATCGGTGGGCTTGAGTCCCGAGTCGCGCCAGAGCTTTTCGGCGACGACGCCCATCTCCGGCAGGCCGGTGATGTCCTCTCGGTAGTAACTCGTCATCATCTCGCCCTCGGCGGCCGCGCCCTGAACGGCGGCGGTGATCACCGCCGGACGCTGCCGAAGATCACGCGCACGCTCGGCGCTGGTGACGACGATCGCGACGCCTCCGTCGCTTTCCTGACAGCAGTCGAGCAGCCGCAGCACGGGCTCGATGACCCATCGTGAGTTCTGGTGGTCCTCGAGTGTGATCGGCCGTTCGTAGAACCACGCATCCGGATTGCGTGCCGCATGGGCGCGGTCGACGACCGAGATGCGGCCGAAGTCCTCGTTGGTGACCCCGTAGGTCGACATGTACCGCTGCGCGTGCAATGCAACCCAAGCCGCGGGCGTCATCAGGCCGAACGGCGCGTAATTCGCCATGAACAAGGGAGTCTCTCCGGTGGGCCGCGCGGTAGAGCCGCCGAACCGGAACCCGGACCGCTCGTTGAACGCGCGATAGCAGACCACGGCGTCGGCCGTGCCCGTCGCGACGGCCATCGCTGCCTGCACCACAGTGCCCGCCGCGGCCCCGCCGCCATGGTGCACGCGGCTGAAGAACGTCAGGTCGCCGATGCCGACGTTTCGCGCGATATCGATCTCGTCACTGGAGTCCATCGTGAAGGTGACCATGCCGTCGACGTCGCTCGGCTTCAGCCCAGCATCGTCGATAGCGGCTTTGACTGCCTCGCAGGCGAGTTGGAGTTCGCTTCGGCCGGATTCCTTGGAGAATTCGGTCTGGCCGATGCCCGCGATCGCGGTCTGGCCCGAGAGTGAGCTCATTCGACCCTGTCCTCCAACAGGCTGACGGTCGCGGTCCCCGACACGTGGTCACCGAGACTGTTGCTGCCCTTGAACTCGACCTCGATGAGCCCTTCGCCGTCGGCCCCTTCGGACGTCGCGGTGACGGTGCCGGTGAATCGCAGTTGGTCGTTGGGGAACGCGGGCACACCCAGCCGGATCGCCAACCGCTTCACCATCGCCTCCGGGCCTGCCCAGTCGGTCAGGAACCGCACGCACAGCCCGTTGGTGGTGAGGATGTTCATGAACATGTTCGGTGAGCCCTGCTTCTTCGCGAACTCGGGATCGTGGTGCACGGGCATGAAGTCGCGTGACGCGATGGCCCCGGCGACGATAACCGTTGCGGTGACGGGAATCTCGAGGGGAGTGACCTCTTCGCCGACGTTGATGTCGCGCCAGTCGAGTGTCGTGGTGCGGTAGTCGATGGTTGTCATAGGTCTCCTCCTACATACGATGCGCCGATGCGCGCCAGCTGAGCCGACGCCGAGCCGAGCGTCAGCTCGTTGTGCTTGGCCCACAGGAAGTAACGGAACAAGGGGTAGGTGATGTCGATGCCGATGCCGCCGTGCACCTGCTGGGCGGTGGCCGCGACACGCGAGCCTGCCTCGGCCGCCCAGAATTTCGCGATGCCGGCATGGCGTCCCGGCGGCCCACCCTGCTCGAGGACCCACGCGGCCTGCCACATGGTCCACCGAATGGCCTCGACGTCGATGAAGGCGTCGGCCATTCGCTGTTGCACTGCCTGGAAGCTGCCGATCGGCCTGCCGAACTGTTCGCGCTCGGTGGTGTATGACGCGGCCATCAGCAGAGCACGCTCGGTGACGCCGAGCTGGATCGCGCACAGACCGACGAGTGCACGCGCGTAGAGCGATTCGAGGATCCCGCGGCCGTCGCCGGGAAGACGATCGGAAACCACTGCACCGTCGAGGATGACGTCGGCGTGCGGCTCACCGTTCGTCGTCGCAGCGGGTCGGATCTCGACACCACCGGAGTCCGCGTCGAGGAGGAAGACGCCGACGTCGCCGTCGTCGAGCGCGGCGGGGATGAGGATGGTGCGGGCGAGCTGAGCCGCGGGCACCAGCTCCTTGGTGCCGTCGAGCCGCCAGCCGCCGCCGTCGCGGCGGGCTGTGGTGGCGGGTCGGGTCGCATCGGCACGGCCCGGCTCCGTCAATCCCGCAGAGAGAAGCAGCGTGCCGTCGATGACGGCGGGAAGGTAGTGCTTTTTCTGTGCCGCATCGCCGTAGCGAGCCAGGGTGTCGGCCCCGAGCAGGAGGGTGGCATACGCGGGCACAGGCGCGACGCTCCACCCCACCTCTGCGAGAAGCAGTGCCAGCTCAACGAAGCCGCGGCCGCTGCCACCGACGCTCTCGGGCAGCGAGATGCCGAGCAGGTCGGCCGATGCAAGCTCACGCCACAGCCCGGCGTCGTAGCGTACGTCGTCGGCTTCCAGCTCGGTGAGGTGTTCTGGGGCGGCGCGATGCTCGAAAAGCTGCCGCGCAACCTTGGCGACCGTCTCCTGATCTTCGGTGAAGGTGAAGTCCATGCGCGCGTCTACCTGGCCGGGCGGAACTGGTGCAGTACGAGGTCATTCCCGTCGATGGTGTCGAACGTCTCGTAGAAGACCTCGACGGGCATGCCGACTTCGACGTCGGAAGGGGCGATTTCGCGCAGATTCGACACCAGCCGCACTCCTTCGTCGAGCTCGACAAGCGCGACGATGTACGGATATTCCATCAACGGCATCGGAGGGTGCTGCGGCATCACGTAGCTGTACACGGTGCCGCGGCCCGTGGACTCCACCGTGTCCCAGTCGAGTGAGTTGCATGACGGGCACATCGGCCGTGCAGGCTGGCGCAGAGCCTGACAGCCTGTGCATCGCTGGATCAGCAGCTTGTTCTCGCGCAACCCGTTCCAGAAGAACTCGCTGTCCGGGCTTGTGGTCGGAGCCAGTCTCGTCGCCATCAGTCCCCAGCCGTTCCGGCGGGGGCCCTGTTGGCCTTGAATCGGAAGACCCGAAACCGCTGCCGCCCGAGGACCTCACCGTGCTGGTCGGTGTAGGTGGACAACCAGGTGACGAAATGGCCGGTGCCAAGCGAGGTCTTCTTCTCGTCGGAGATGTCCTCGTACTCCTGTGTCACCGAGATCACGTCGCCGAGGCGCGGATAGCGCTCGATCTCGAACTCGGAGTTGGTCGCGACGATGCCGGTGAAACCGGCCTCTTCGATGAACGCGGCCGGGTTCTTGCTCTTGTCCATTTCGATCGGAACGCCGCCGCGTTCGGCGATCCCCTCGATTTTGGGGGCGGGCATCGTCCACGCCTGCAACATCACCGGGGGAGAAACGATGCCGCCGAACCGCGACTTCTCCGCGAACTCGGGATCGAGGTAGACCGGGTTCATGTCGGCCAGTGCGTAAGCCCAGTGCCGGATCATCGGCTGGTTCACCGGGTCCGGGGCAATGGTCGGCTTGCCAGATCCGCCGGTCGGCTGGCCGATGAGCGCATCGAGCTTCTTCCGAAAATCGGGTTCAGTGCTTGTCGTTTCTCCCCCTACCCTTCGGGCGGGAGGTGCCCCCACGCGCAAGCGCTCGTCAGTCATTTGGCGTCTCCATTCTGTGAAGCCCGAAGGTCACGTGGCGCGCGCGGCATGAAAAGCCCCGCCATTGCGATGATGTCGCGCTGAAGCTCGTTGGCGCCGCCGCCGAACGTGTTGATCACCGCGATCCGGTACGCCGATTCCAGCGCGCCGCGCAGTGGTGCGTCCTCGCCTTTTCGGATGCCGTTGCGGTCCAACACCTCGAGCAGTTCCCTGGCCACTTGTTGCGTCAACTCGGTACCGAAAACCTTGACCGCCGACGCTTCGCCCATCCCCAGCGCGCCCTTGGTCATTGCCGCGTTGACACGCAGGTTCATGATCTTGTATGCGGCGACCTGGGCCTCGACCCTGGCCAGCGCCTGCTGCACCCACGGCTGGTCGATGACGCGGCCGCCGTCGAGTTCGGTGGTCTGCGCCCACTTCAACGTCTTCTCGAACAGCGGCTCAAGCGCACCCATGTTCCCCAGCGCTGCGCGCTCGAAGTTCAGCTGCGTCGTGATCAGCCGCCAGCCCTCGTTCTCGCCGCCGACCATCGAGGTCACGGGCACGCGGACGTCATCGTAGAAGGTGTAGAACGTGGACACCCCCGGCATGGTGTGCAGCGGCTTCCAGGAGAACCCCGGCGACGACGTCGGCACGATGAAGATCGAGATGCCCTTGTGTTTCTTGACGGTGGGATCGGTGCGGGCGGCGAGCCAGACGTAGTCCGCGTACGCGGCACCGCTGGTGAACATCTTCTGCCCGTTGATGACGAAGTCGTCGCCGTCACGCACCGCTGCGGTGCGCAGCGACGCCAGATCACTTCCCGCCGACGGCTCGGAGTAGCCGATCGCGAACTCGACGGTGCCGTCCAGGATCGAAGGAAGGAACTTCTGCTTCTGCTCCTCGGTGCCGCAGTGGGCGAGTGTCGGCCCGACGGTGTTGAGGGTGACCAGCGGTATGGGCGCGTTGAGCCGCTGCGCCTCCTCGAAGAAGATGAACTGCTCGAGTGCGGAAAAACCGCGCCCGCCATATTCTTTGGGCCAGCCGACGCCGAGGAGATTGGCAGCACCGAGGGCTCGAACGCACTCTTTGACGTCGTCGCCGCCCTCCATCCGATCGGCGACAGCGGCGATACGTTCGGGTGTCATCACCGACTCGAGCGAGGACCGGATCTCGGTGCGCAGCTGCTTCTGCTCAGGTGTGAAGTCCAGATGCACCGCTAGCTCCCCGATCCGAGTCTGATGGGCATCCGTTTGACGCCGGGAACCATCGTGGCCCGCATGCGGTCGACGTCGCCGACGAGCTCGAGCTCCGGGTACCGCCCCAGCAGCACCTCGAAGAAGACACGCGCCTCGAGGCGGGCCAGCTGAGCCCCGATGCACGAGTGCTCGCCGCAGCCGAACGCTATGTGGGGGTTGGGATGTCGGGCGATGTTGAAGTCCTCGGCGTCGGAGCCGAAGATCTCCTCGTCGCGGTTGGCCGAGCCGTAGAGCATCACGACCACGTCGCCTTCGCGGATGCGCTGCCCGCGAATCTCGACGTCGACCGTTGCCGACCGCGCCATGTGCGTTACCGGGGTGGTCCAGCGCAGCATTTCCTCGACCGCTCCGGGGATCAAGGACGGGTCATCGACGAGCTGCCTGCACTGGTCCGGATGGTCGATGAGCGCCAGCGTGCCGAGCGCGATCAGGTTGCGAGTGGTCTCGTTGCCCGCCACGAGAAGCAGGAAGGCGAAGTTCAGGAGGTCTTCGTCGGAAAGCATGGCTCCGTCGACCTCGGCGGTGGTCAGCACCGACAGCATGTCGTTCCTCGGCTCGTCCCGACGGGCGGCGATGAGCTGCTGGAAGTATCCGAAGAGCTCGCCGACGGCGACGAGCGCATCCATCTCGATCTCGGGATCAGCGTTACCGGTGCACGCGTCCGACCAACGGCGGAACTGTTCCCAGTCGTCGGGCGGCGCACCGAGCAACTCGGCGATCATCCGCGTCGGCAGTGGTGCCGCGAGCTCCTCGGCGAACTCGTGGGTGGAGCCGGACGTGACGTCGTCGAGGATCCCGTAGACGATCTCGCGCACCTTCGGCTCGAGGATCGCCACCTGGCGCCGGGTGAATCCGGTGTTGATCAGCTTGCGCATCTGACGGTGCCGCGGCGGATCCGTGAAGATCAGGTTGCCCTCCTGCACCGGGTTCGGCATCACCGGGTCGGGGATGGTGATGCCCTTCGTCGAGGAGAACGTGTTCGGGTTGGTTGACACGTACCGGATGTCCTCGTACTTGAGCAGGGCCCAGAAGTTGGTGACGTCGTTCCAGCACACCGGCGAGGTGGCCCGCAGTTCCTTGTACGCAGGGTAGGGATCGCCGATGAAGAAGTCGGGGGAGTGCAGGGGAAACGTAGTGGGCAATGCGGCCTCCCTGATTTAGGCATCGGACACTTTGGCAGAAAGTGTCTGACTCTGTCGTGTCTACTCGCCGCGGGTGTGCCTGTCAATGAGCATCATTGACGAGTCCACTCCGACAGGTGTAGACCATGTGTTTGATCCATCGACCTCGGTGAGGAAGCTTAAATGGCCGACCGGAGTTCACTTGTCGACAGCTACCCGCTGTACATCGGGGGCCAGTGGATCGAGCCACGGAGCGGCCGCTACGACGACATCTCGCCGTCCACCGAACAGACGATCGCGCAGGCGCCCGACGCCGACCTCGACGACGTCGACGACGCGATCGGTGCCGCGCGACAAGCCTTCGACGGCGGACCGTGGGCCGCTGCCACACCCGAGGAGCGCGGCAGGTGCCTCGGTCAGCTGGGCAACGCGCTGTTGGAACACGCCGACGACTTCTTCGCGCTGTCCCAGGTCGAATGGGGGACCCTCACCAACGAGCGGCTGATCCAGGTCGACGGGCCCGCCTTCATGGCCCTGCGCGCCGGAGAACTCGCCGCGCAGTTGGCCGACGAACAAATCAGCGCGTACGGGGCGGCAGGTACCACGCTGCTGCGTCACGAGCCGCTCGGCGTCGTGTCGGTGCTCACGCCGTGGAACTTCCCGCACAGCCTCAACGTGATGAAGGTGTCCAATGCGTTGGCGGCGGGCAACACCGTCGTTCTCAAGCCGTCACCTCTGACGCCGCTCGCAGGCCTTGCGCTCGCCCGGATCATCGACCAGCACACCGACATTCCGCCCGGCGTGGTCAATGTCGTCACCCCGAGCGGCATCGATGCCAGCAAGATGCTCACCGCGGATCCGCGTGTCGACATGGTCAGCTTCACCGGCAGCTCTGCCGTGGGCCGGGAAGTCATGGCCGCGGCGGGCGCAACGATGAAGCGGATCCTGCTCGAATGCGGCGGCAAGTCGGCGGTCATCCTGCTCGACGACGTCGACGTGACCGACGAACTGCTGCAACGGATCCTGTTCGACGGTTGCTCGCTGCACGCGGGGCAGGCATGCATCCTGCAGAGCCGACTGCTTCTCCCGCACCGGATTCACGACAGCGTCGTCGAGCGGCTCGTCGATGCGGCGCAGCGCGTGAAGGTGGGCGACCCGACAGATCCGGAGGTCCAGATGGGTCCCCTCATCAGCGGACAGCAACGCGACCGCGTCGAAGCCCACATCGCGGGGGCGCTTGACGACGGTGCCCGGCTGGCGGTCGGCGGCCGACGCCCCGGCGGACTCGACACGGGCTTCTACTTGGAACCCACGATCCTGACCGACGTCGACGCCGACTCCCGAATCGCCCAGGAGGAGGTCTTCGGGCCCGTGCTGACGGTTCTTCGCTACAGCGACGACGACGAGGCGGTCGAGATCGCGAACAATTCCTCCTACGGGCTGTCCGGCGCGGTATGGGGCACCGACGTCGACCGCGCCGTGGCCGTTGCACGCCGGGTCCGTACCGGACAGATCGCCGTAAACGGTTGCATCCCAGGCGATGCGCCGTTCGGCGGGTTCAAGCAGAGCGGGTTGGGCCGCGAAGGCGGCGGCCTTCCCGGCCTGCATCGCTACATGGAGCCGAAGGCCATCGGGATACCGGTATGACGGGAGCGCTCGCGGGGCTGCGTGTCGTTGAGATCGCAGGCGACATCGCGGGGCCGTACTGCACCAAGCTGCTCGCCGACCTCGGTGCGGAGGTCACCAAGATCGAGCCCCCCACCGGGGACCCGCTGCGTGACTGGGGGCCGTTTCCCGGCGGCGTCAAGGATCCCGACAAGTCCGGAATGTTCGAGTACCTCAACGCCGGGAAGCAGGGGGCGACACTGGATCTCACAACCGCCGACGATGTCTACGCTGCGCGGCGGCTGATCTCGGGCGCGCATGTGTTGGTCGAAGCGCTGCCGCCGGGAACACTCGACGGCTACGGGTTGGACGCGCACGGGCTGGCGAGGCTGAGCCCCGGCCTCGTCGTCGTCCGCATCTCCGAGTTCGGACAGAACGGTCCGCTTCGGGACCGCGTCGCCACACCGTTGACGGTGCAGGCGGCGTCGGGATGGATCAACATGCGGGAGCCGGATCGGCCTCCGGTGCAGGCCGGCGCGCGGATCTCCGAGTACGTCGCGGGAGGTTACGCCGCGTTGGCTGCACTCACGGCACTGAGAACGCTGTCCGCCAACACAAGTCACGTCGTCGAAGTCGACGTGTCGGTGATGGAGTCGTTGTTGTCGACACTTCCTTACCCGATGTTGATGGCCGAGAAGATGCGCAGTCTCGGCTTGCCTCCCAACACGAAGGCGGGCCCGGTGATGGGCATCGTGCGTGCTGAGGACGGCTGGCTCGGCATCAACTGTCTGACCGGGCAGCACTGGCTCGATGTCTGCGCGATGCTCGGGCTGCCGGAGTACGGCGAGCAGCAGATCGCGGTCATGCTTGGCGGCTCCGAGCGCGCCGAATTCTACGAGAAGGCCCAGCCGTGGCTTTTGGAGCGAACGGTCGACGAGATCGTCGAACTCAGCCAGGCACTGCGCATTCCGGCTACTCCCGTCAACGACGGTGCGACCGTCTTGCAATGTCCTCAGTACCGCGATCGCGGGTTCTTCGCCGAGGCGGGGGGCGATGGTTGGTCGTTCCGTCGACCGGGCGCCCCATTCCGACTGTCGAAGACGCCCGTGCTGCCGGTTCGGGCCGCACCCCGTCTCGGCCAACTCGCCGAAACCTCTGCGACAGAACGGCTCGGGGCCGGCGCTGACCGAGGCATGCCGTTCGACGGCGTGAAAGTCCTCGACCTGTCGACATTCTGGGCAGGCGCGTACCTCACCTGCTATCTCGGTGCGTTCGGCGCCGACATCACCAAGGTGGAATCGATCCAACGTCCAGACGGGTTTCGCTACTCCGGGGCATACGCCTATGAGGGCGAGCAGTGGTACGAGCGCAGCGGAATGTGGCAGGCGACCAACCTCAACAAGCGTGACATCACCCTCGATCTCACCTCCGACGACGGGCGGGACCTCGCTCGCAGGCTCGTCCGCGACGCTGACGTCGTCATCGAGAACTTCTCGCCACGGGTGGTCGAGCAGTTCGGACTCGACTACGAGTCCCTCGTGGCACTGAACCCCGACGTGATTCAGGTGCGCATGCCGGGGTTCGGATTGCAAGGGCCATGGCGCGACTACGTCGGCTGGGCGTTCAACTTCGAGCAGACAGCGGGAATGGCGGCCGTCACCGGCTATCCCGATGGCCCGCCGTGCGTGCTGCAGGGGCCCGCCGACCCGATCGTGGGAGTGCACGCGGGGATTGCACTGCTGGCGGCGCTCGAGCACCGGCGCCGGACCGGCGAAGGTCAGCTCGTCGAGATCGCGCAGATCGAGGTCACGGCATGTCTAGCGGCCGAACCGGTCATCGAGTACTCCATGAACGGAGTCGTGCGGCCGCGGGAAGGCAATCGGAGTCGCGGCTACACGCAGGGTGTGTACCCGACGGTGACCGATGGCGAGTGGGTGGCGATCAGCGTGCGGGACGGCTTCGGGGAACACGTTCTTCGCGCGATCGGACGGTCCGACCTGATCGACGAATCGGTATCGCACGACGACTTCGACGCGGTTGTCACCGATTGGACGCGGACAAGGGCCGGGTCGGAGATCGTCGATGTGCTGAGGGCACAACATGTCTCGGCCGAGTTGGTGCTGACGTCCGACCGGATGTATGACGTGCCCCAGCTTGACGCGAGGAGCTACTACCAAGAGGTTGAGCACCCGATCACCGGGCCGCACCGCTACCCGGGTTGGCCCTTTCGGATTACCCCTGGGCCGGTCGACCACCATAGGCGTGCGGCGCCCACGCTCGGGCAGCACAACGACGAGGTGCTCCGCGGCCTTGGTTTGACCGGCGAGGAGATCGACGACCTGCGCGCGCGAAAGGTGATCGGCGAGAGGGCACTCAACGCATAGCTCGCGCAGTCTCCACGGCTGCCCAGTATCGCTGCTCTCTGTCGGTCAACTCGTTGGACGTGATCGCCCCGAAGGCGGCCGCGTCCCGAGCGAACCGGCTTGGCGCGTCGGGCAGCGCATCCGGACCCTGTAGCCGGAAGCAGCTCGGTGCGAGCGGGCCGAACAACAACGCGCGGCGCAGGTGCGGCCAGTCCTCCAGGTTCGGTTCGACCCCCGCCGCCCTGGCGAAGGACAACGCCACCAGGTTCATTCGGCTCTTCTGCGGCAAACCGCGCCGTGCACGGCAGGCATCGATCGCCAACCGCTTGTCGGCATCGCTGGACTCCGGGATCACATCGCCCCACGTATAGGCGACCCAGCGGGCTTGGAGTTCAAGCGGCACGAAATATCCACCCGACTGGTCCCACAAGCCCACGAATGCCAGACCGGGGAGATCCGGGTGGAAGGTGTAACGGTCGGCATCGAGATGAACCGTGTCCAGGTCGAGGAGCGTCCGGATCTCGTCACTCAGGAACGGCAGATTCAGCTCGAAGCCGGTGCCGAACAGGATGCCGTCGAAGTCGTCGGTCGATCCGTCGGCGAAGGTCACCGACTTGTCGTCGACCGATGTCAGCCACGGCCGCACCGTGATTCGGCCCTCCGCAATCAGCGGCAGGTACTGCTGGGCCAAGGTCATGCCCGCGGCGAACAGCGACGGATCGGGCGCCGGGGCACCGTATTGCTCGGGGCTGCCACCGGCTTCGACCACGATCTCTTTCAACTGCCGATCGACCTCGGTGGGAGGCAATGCCTCGTTCGCCAGAGTCCCGTACCGCGTGAAGATCCGAGAATCGGAGGGGACTCCCGCCGCGAACTTCGGTAGGACGTATCGCTGGCGCCGTTGGGCGACCACGACACGCGCCGCCCCGAGTTGGGCTAGTTCAGAGGCGATCTCGAGCGCGCTGATGGCGCCACCCGCGACGAGCACGCGCTTGCCGAGATAGGGGAGGGATTCCCGATATCGATATGTAGGCATCGCCCCGGCCGAGCCACCGAACGTATCGAGTCCGGGAACGTCTGGCACATAGGGTGATTGGAATCGTCCGCTGGCCACCACGACCCGGTCGAAGGTCTCCGTCGTGCCGGAATGCTCGACCAGCCAGCCGCCGTCGCCGCGGCTGACAAGGTCGACTCGGGCGCCGAACCGGATGCGCGATGTCAGGTCGAACGTCTCGGCATAGCGATGGAGGTAGGCGAGGATGTCGCGGTTCGACGGGAACGTCAGGTCGCTCTCGTGCGCCAGGTCGCTGAAGGATGTGAGGACTCGATTGGTGTTGGTGTGCATGGTCGGCCAGATGCCGCTGATGCCGTCGATGCCCGTCCACTGCCCGCCGAGCGTCTGGCCCTGCTCGAAGATCGTCGGCTCGAACCCCTGCGACAGCAGCCAACGCGCCGCGACGAGGCCGCCTGGGCCTGCGCCGATCACGGCAACGCTTCCTGTCATCTCCCGAACTGTCGCATATGCGTCAATTACGCTCAACGACGTGCCGGAAACGTCGTATGCGCCGTGCGGCGATCTCAGCCTGGCGTATCAGGTGTTCGGCGACGGGCCGATCGAGTTGGTCTGGGCCGGCTCCTTTGCGAGCCACGTCGAGCTGTACTGGTCTTTGCCGGAATTCAGCGCATTCATGGACAAGCTCGGCACCTTCTGCCGCATTCTCCTGTTCGACAAGGCGGGAGTGGGATTGTCGGACCCGGTGCCGAAGGTTCGCACCCTCGATGATCGAGCGACTGAGATCGAGGCGGTCATGGATGCCGCAGGCTTCGAAAGGGCCGCGCTGTTTGGTGTCAGTGAGGGCGGTCCCGCCTCAATCCTGTTCGCGGCGACCCGACCAGAGCGGACGCGCGCGCTGATCCTGACCGGTGCGACGGCGTACTCCGGTTCGGGCAGCTGGGAGGATTTCGACCGCGATCCGGCCGAGCTGCGTGAGCGCAGCCTCGGCGAAGTCGACGAGAAGTACGTGCCGACGGTCGAGCAGATCGCCCGCATCCAAGGATTCGGTCGCGCCGTCCGATCCAAATGGGGCACCGGAGAGGCAATCAAAGGCCTCATACCGTCCGTTCAGTCAACCCGCCTGCTCGGGACGCTCGAACGCATGAGCGCGAGTCCGGGGATGGCGCGTGCAACGCTCGAGGCCTCCTTCCGGATCGACGTCAGGCCGATTCTGCCGACGATCACAGTGCCGACCCTCGTCCTTCACGCCCGTGACGACCCCGGCGTCCCGGTGCAGCTCGGTCACTACCTCGCCGACCACATACCCGGTGCGCGCATGGTCGAGCTCGACGGCGCCGACCACGCACCGTGGTTCACCGATCCCGATCGGATTGTTTCGGAGATCGAGGAATTTCTCACCGGGAGCCACGCAGCGCCTCTGCAATCGCACCGCGCCCTACGCACCGTCTTGTTCACCGACATCGTCGCGTCGACGGAACGCGCGGCGGCTACGGGCGACGAGCGGTGGCGCGCGATTCTGCAGCGTTTCGGCGAGATCACCGCCGAAGCGGCGCAACGGTTTGGCGGCACAGTGGTGAAGAGCACCGGCGACGGTCACCTCATCACGTTCGATGGTCCGACCCAGGCCATCCGATGCGCCGAGGTTCTGCGGGATGACGCCGAGAAACTCGGCATCGAGATACGGGTTGGCATCCACACCGGCGAGTGCGAGCTGATGGACTCCGATATCGGAGGCATCGCCGTGCACATTGCCGCGCGAATTCTTGGCCTCGCCGACGCCGGCGATATCGTCGTCTCCCGAACTGTGCGCGACCTGGTCGTTGGTTCCGGAACCGATTTCCAAGATCGCGGGGCTGTCGAGTTACGGGGTGTGCCCGGAACCTGGGAACTGTTGACGGTGAATCGACAAGGTGCGCAGAGGGATTCGGCCGAAGCCAAACTTGCCTCGGCTCCGACACCTGGTCCGCGCGCCGCGATGCGACGATCAGACCGCGCTGTGGCGATGGTGGCGAAACGAACCCCGTGGTTACTCCGGGGGATGGCCCGCCTGGCACCGGCAACCGGGAGTGGCAATGGCACGTAAACCGACGATTTCGCTGTACCTGACCACCTACACCGATGATCCGAACCATGACTGGAATGCGACGCTCGACTTGGCGCGTGCCATGGACGAAGCCGGCGTGGATCGCGTTGTCGTGGCGGATCATCTGGTCTTCGGCGAGAACCTGGACGCCTATGGGGATCCCGCGATCGGCGGAATGAAGGGTGGCAGGCAGCCGACAGGGCCGGATGGCAATTGGCTTGAGCCCCTTGTCTTCCTGACCGCGGTAGCCGCCACGACGACCCGCATCCGGCTGGGCAACGCAATCCTGCTCGCGGCGTTGCGGCGTCCGGCTGTATTGGCCAAACAGTTGGCGACGATGGACGTGTTGTCCGGCGGGCGTGTCGACCTCGGTGTGGGTGTCGGCTGGCAGCGCGAGGAGTACGAAGCCGTCGGGCTGTCGTTCGAGGATCGTGGGCGGCTTCTCGACCACACGCTGGAGGTCTGCCAACTCCTGTGGACGCAGCAGCGCGCGGCTTACGACTCGCCCGAGCTGTCTTTCGACGGCATCCACCAGATGCCAAAGCCTCTGCAGGCCAGCGGAATACCCGTCTGGGTCAGTGGCACGGTCAACAAGAGGGTGGCGCGCCGCTTGAGTAGATTCGGCACCCGGTGGATACCGTGGGGTTCGGACATCGTCAACCTCGAGGAATCCGTTCCGGCAATGAAGCAGGCGATCGCGGACGTCGGAGGTGATCCCGACGATCTGCAGGTGCAGGGCACCGCGGTGTTGAAGAAGGGCCCAGACGGCGCCATCGACGTCGACGCGTCCGTTGGCTCGGTCGCGAAGCAGGTTGCCGCCGGAGCCACCGACATCCGCTTCGGCGGATCACTCCCGAGCGATCTCGCACAGGCCACCGAGAAGTTGTCGCAACTCGTGACCGCCTTCCGGAATGTGACCTGCTAGGAGCGCCGAAATTGCCCTCAGGGCTGTTGTGCAGCTCGATCAACGACCCTGTGTGCAATCTCGCGGCCGGGTAGCGCAGCCGGTGTCGGCGACCGCCCTATGTCTGCGGGAAAGGCGCGAACCGCTTGTTGAATCCGGCTTGCCGCGATTCGATTTGTTCCTGCCGCTGCGCAGGCGTGACGTAGACGGTTTCCGGCGGTAGGACGCCGGGGTCGTCCAACTCGCTGATCTTGACGACCTTTGAGCTCACGATTGTCGGGGCCGTGTTGCCGAGGTCCTGGAACCGCATGGAGAACGTGCCCTGATTCAAACCGCCGGTGGACACCCAGTTGTAGACCTGTGGATCGGACTTCGAGATGACGACGGTGTACGTGCCGTCCGGGTTGCCGCCGACGGTGTTCGGTTTGGCTTGCGTGTTGTTGAGGCTGGTCTGCTGGTCCCAGTAGTTGTCGGTGATCGTCCAGTCGTTTGTCACCGGGACGACGAAATAGCCTGCGTCGCCGGGCTTTATGGTCACGACGAGCGCCTCATCGTCGGCCAGGTCGAAGTAGCCCGCGCTCTGCAACTGCGTGGACAGGAATGCCGCATTGCTTGACGGCTGCGGCACCACGTTCGGCTGCCTGCGGTCGCCCGTCACAGCGTCGATCGTGGCGACCCTGATGTAATCGCGTTCCATCTGCAGGCCGATGAGCATGATCACCGATGTCAACGCCCCACGCAGTATCGGCGGTGGGTTGGGCAGCGGCGGGATGATGGACACCAACTGCGTCAGGGTGGGGTTGTCGGACACCGCGGGCCCGATGAGTGGGATGGCGAAGACGCCCAACTGTGCCAGCAGGCTGTCGGGCGGCCCGCTGGTGCGCTCGATCGACAACGTCATCGGCTGCTGAGCATTCCAGTCCGACAACGTGTCTCGCGCCGCGATCAACGTAGAGTCCGACGTGAGCTGCATGTAGTTGCCTTCGTAGCCCGCTGGCCGCGGGTCACCGGAGACGAGGATCTCGAACGTGCCGTTGTCGTTGACCTCGAGCTGGTCCTTCGTGATGACTTGAGCGGTGTTCCCCGACAACCCGGTCAGCAGGCTGAACGTCGTATCGGCGGGAAGCGTCTCGGGATGGGCGGGGTCATAGTTCTCGAACTTGCCCCTGATGACGTACGTCGACGTCTTGTTGACCGGCATGAAGCGATAGATCGTGTCCGGGTTGTCATAGAGGATGCGCGAGCCGCCGACCATCTGGCCGTACCAGGTGTGCGGCGGCGCGACCTGCATGACCGCCCGCGGCGTCATCGGATCGAGCAACTGCTGCTGGAACGCTGCGCCCATCGCGTACTCGTCGACGGACCTGCTCAGCTGCGCCAGGTTCGCCTTGTCGGGACCACCGACCTCGTGGAACTCGCTCAGCGCGGTGACGTACCAACCCGCCGTCAGGACGAGCTTCGTCAGCTGAACCGGCAGCGTGTTCACGGTTTCGGTGGCCGCTTCTTCGGCGTCGCGTTGCTCGGGAGTGCCAAGATGGCTAACCGCCTGCGTGGTGACGGATTGGGTCACCGCCGCCGCTGCGGGTGCGACGGATTCCGGCGTTCTGGCAGGGGTGACGGAGTGTTGGAGCTCGCGGCGGACAAAGCCCGCGACCGCGACGAGGGCGGGGTTGGGCGCCGGTTTCGGCGGCCTGGGCGTGGTCCTCACGATCTGCGTGGCCGCCACGATCTGCTTGACCTGCACTGTCGATGGGTCGGACGTGTCGCGTTGCGACGTGCGCGTCTGCAGCCGATCGCTGACATCCTCGCGCGCCGATTCCACCTTCTCCCGCACCTCGTTGAGCCGCGAGTGTATTTGCTTGACAACCGATTTCACCGGGTCGTTGTCTTTGGTCGACGATTGCGTAGAAGGCGACTCCGACGTCGTCGACGCCTTCTCCGCGCTCTGGCCGTCTTCAGCCGAAGCGACGCCCGGGTTGTTGGCGATCGCCACGCCGATGCCGAGTGCGACGGCCAAGCCGCCGACTCGGCCGACGAATCGGGCGTAGTTGGTATCAGTCGACTGGCTGCACGGCGTCTTTGCCATGGACGAGCCCTTTCTGCGGCCCCCCGCTGCCGGTACCGTAGTCAGGTGACTACGGATCGCGCAAGCACCAGTTCACGGCGCATCGACGCACCGGTCGGCAAGGAAGAGGTCGTCGCGGCCGTGCTGCAGTCTGCGGCCGACCTGTTCGCCGCACACGGGCTGGCGGCGACGTCGATCCGGGACATCGCGGCGCGCTCGCGCGTCAACCACGGCCTGATCCATCGGCATTTCGGGAGCAAGGACGGCCTGGTGGCCGCGGTGCTCGACCATCTCGGCCAGCATCTCGCCGAACTTCTCGCCAATGAGGCCGAAGGGAGCGCAGTCGCCGATGCCGTCGACCGCCAGCTTCGGGTGCTTGCCTATGCGTCGCTCGACGGCTATCCGATCGGTGAACTGCAGAGCCGCTTTCCGACAATGGGGGTGCTGCTCGACGCAGTGCGTCCACAGCACCCGACCGAACTCAGCGCGCGGCTTGCCGCGGCCCACACGATCGCGCTGCAGCTCGGATGGTGTCTCTTCGGCGACTTCCTGCGGGCATCGACGGGCCTGGAAGAAATGGACAACCGCACCTTCGTACGCTCTATCGGGGAGACGACCGCGTCGATCCTCGGCGCGGAATACCGGGGAGGTTAGACATGCGAGTCCCACGTGCAGTGGCGAGATTCAACCGCCGAATCACCAATCCGCTCGCGGTTCGGTTCGGCGGGTGGGCGCCGCTGAATGGAACCCTGGAGCACGTCGGGCGCAAGTCCGGCAAGACGTATCAAACACCGCTGAACATCTTCGAAACCGCCGACGGGTTTGTCGTCCCCATCGGCTACGGCCTCGAATCTCATTGGGTACAAAATGCTTTGGCCGGTGGGCCGCTGACGGTCCACAAGGCCGGACGAACGGTTCCCGTCGCCAATGCGCGCATCGTCAGCAAGGCGGATGCCGAATCGCTCGTGACGCGCGGGCGGACGATGTTCCACCTGCATCCCTACAACGAGGCAGCCTTGGTCCTGACCGCCATCTAGTGTCGTGGGTCGCAAATTTATGTGCAGCCGTTGGCGAGAGCCGCAAATGGACGTTGGGGTCGGGCTGTTGCCAACCCCGGCTTACGCTTCCTAACGGCAAGATTGCACACAGGGTCGTTGATCGAGCCGTACAACAGCCCTGAGCGCAATTTCGGCACTGCTGTCGTGATTCGTGCATTCGTTTGCAGTGGTTGGCGGCGGATTTTCCCGCCATCTAGCCGGTCTTGGTGATGGCGAGCACCTCGGCGGCGGGCAACGTGGCGAGTGCTTCGGATGTGGCCAGCAGTTTGGAGCCGCGAATCCCGCTGCCGATGATGACCCGTTGCTGATCGGCCACATTCTGATCGATCAGGACCGGCCAGTCCGTCGGGAGCCCGACCGGGGTGATGCCGCCGTACTCCATGCCAGTAAGCGCCACGGCGTTATCCATGGATGCGAACGAGATCTTGCGCGCATCAATGTGTTTGCGCACGATGCCATTGACGTCGGCTCGGGTGGTCGCCAGCACCATGCACGCCGCGTGCCACACCCGGTCGGCCCGCTTGGCCTCGACGACGACACAGTTGGCCGAGACATCCAGCCCGATGTCGTAGTGCTCGCAGAAGGCCGCGGTATCGGCGAGGTCCGGGTCGATCTCGGTGACCCACAGCCCATCACCGCCCACCTGTTCGATGTGCCGGCGAACAGGATCGCCGACCAGGCCCATCGCCTCGCCGACGGGAACGAACGTCAGCTTTCCCACATCCATTCTGTCCACGCCTGCGCTCTATCCTTCCGTGCTGTTGAACCGCTGGCCGATGTAGTCGAGCAGCCGCGGGTCGTCGGAGGTGAACCGGTCCACCTCTTCGCCGCCGTCGCACCGCAACAGCGCGACCGTCACCCGGTCCTGTTTCCGGCTGACGATCGACCAGACGGCGCCGGAGTCTTCCCATCGCTGAAGTTCTGCGACCCGATCGGTGTCCATCGTTCTACGATTCCACTTCCATGAGTGCTGCCCAACGCGTCACGGTTTCACGGGTCTATGACACCGACCCGAGCGACGGGGAACGCGTGCTCGTCGACCGGCTGTGGCCACGGGGTTTCCGCAAGGACGACCCGCGCATCGGCCTATGGATTCGCGAGATAGCGCCGTCAACCGAGCTGCGGAAGTGGTACTCACACCAGGCAGAGCGATTCGACGAGTTCGCCGCCCGCTACGTCGCCGAATTGGAGGCTCCGCCGGGTGTCGCGGCGATGAAGGAGCTTCGCGATGTGATGCGGACCGGCCCGGTCACACTCGTCACTGCGACCCGTGACCTCGACGGCAGTCATGTCGCCGTGCTGGTCAAGCTGCTCACGTAGGCTGCGGCCGTGGGTCCGGCATCGGCCGTCGCGGTCGCGGCGATCTTCGTGTGGCTGGGCATGGTGCTGGCGATCTCGTTCATCGAAGCACCGCTGAAGTTCCGCGCGCCCGGCGTCACCCTGCAAATCGGTCTCGGCATCGGCCGGTTGGTTTTTCGCGCGCTCAACGGCACTGAGCTTCTCCTTGCCGCCGTCCTGGCGACTGCACTCGTCATCGACCCGCCGACCGCCTGCGCAAGGGTCGCTGCGGCGGTCGCGGTGATCACGCTGCTCGCACAGGTGCTGCTCGTCCGGCCGCGGCTGACCAAGCGGTCGGACGCGGTGCTCGCCGGTGGTGAAGGTCCTCGCTCCCGCGCCCACTGGGTGTATGTCGGGCTCGAGGTGGTCAAGGTCGCCGCGCTGCTCATCGCGGGTGTCCTGCTGCTCACCGCGTGAGACGATCACCCGATGCGGTTGGGTTTGCATGCGCTGGGCATCGGCAGTGGCGCCGAGCGCGCTGTCATCGACGCGGTCGCGGCCGCCGCCGAAAGAGCCGGGTTCGCGACGCTGTGGTCGGGCGAGCACGTCGTGATGGTCGACGAGTCGGCGTCGCAGTATCCGTACTCCGACGACGGCCGGATCGCCGTGCCCGCGGAGGCCGACTGGATCGACCCGTTGATCGGGTTGAGTTTCGCGGCCGCCGCCACCTCGACCATCCGAATCGCCACCGGTGTGCTGCTTCTGCCTGAGCACAACCCGGTGCTGGTGGCCAAGCAGGCGGCCACGCTCGACACGCTGAGCGGGGGCCGCTTGACACTCGGCATCGGCATCGGCTGGTCGCGTGAGGAGTTCGACGCGCTCGGGGTTCCGTTCGAACGTCGGGGCGCGCGCACCAAGGAATACGTCGACGCGATGCGCACACTCTGGCGCCAAGACGTGGCCTCGTTCCACGGCGAGTTCGTCAGCTTCGACGCCGTTCGGGTCAACCCGAAGCCGGTGCACGGCCGCCGTGTCCCTGTGGTGCTCGGCGGCAACAGCGACGCGGCGCTGCGCCGGGTGGCGTCGTGGGGTGACGGTTGGTACGGGTTCAACCTGGAGAGCGTCGACGCCGTCGCCGAACGTGTCGAATTCCTCCGTGAAAGTTGTAGCGAGCAGGGCCGCGATCCTGCCGACCTGAGGCTCGCCGTCGCGCTGCGCGAAATCCATCCCGGTGATGTGCCGTCGCTCGCCGCATTGGGCATCGACGAGTTGGTGATCGTCGAGGGCCCGCCGGACGACGCGCGCGACGCGGCCGACTGGGTGAGCGCACTCGCCGATCGGTGGATGGCGAAATTGGTGTAGCGGTTCAGTATTCGAAGCGTGCCAACCCGGTGCCGCCCCGGCGTTCGTCGCCGTCGACCGACACCAGCGCCGGTACGAGCTCGCTGGTCACCAACCCATGCTCGCTGGTGAGCCCGTCGATGATCTCGAAGCTGGCCGCGATGCGATCAGGGGCATCGACGACGATCGTGGTCACCGGCACTCGCCGGGCCAGCTGAAGCAACTTGTCGCCGTGCGGCTCATGGTCGCCGTTGAATCCCCAGATGCCTCGCAGCACCGTAGCTCCATTGGCCGAACGCGAGTCGAACAGGTGTCGGACGATTGCCCGGTGAATCGGCACGCCATCGTGCAGGGCCGCCTCGGATGTGTACACCATCAGCTTCTGCCACAACGCCCGTCCCTGGTCGTCGGTGTCGGGCAGCGTCGTCGGTTGCGAGACAAGGACGCCGTCGCGTTTGCACAGTTGCGCGCGTTCGATCGTGAAAAGTGGTTCCCGCAACAGCGTTTCGAGTTCAAGCAGAGCGGCGGCGACCTGTTGCCCGGTGCCGACCGCGATGATCATCATCGGGACACCGATATTGCGGCTGAAGAAGCCTGCTCTCTCGCGCGCGCCGCGTGCGGTGCCGTCGACGCCGAGAAACACTGACGCGCCGGCGAATCCGAGTCGGTGCAACACCTCGCACACCGCGCGGTACGCGGGCCGTCCGTCGGCGCGGTCCTGACGGCCGACGTAGATGGTGAGCTTGGCCGTATCCGGTAGCAGCGCCGACCCACCGAGATGTGCGCGCTCGAGTGTGACGAGGCCGCGGGACATCATCGCGGCGACCTGGTCGGCGAGCCCCGCCATCTTGTCGGCCGTGTCCACCGCCGCGATCGCGATCGGTGAGTCCTCCGAAAGGCTTAGGGACTGGTCGCTCCGCAGTTCGTGGTGCGGGCCGAAGCTGGCGATGCCGCGCAGCACGACGCTGGTCGCGACCGCAGTGTCGCCGTACAGATCGAGCAGAGCGTCGGACAGGAACCGATCGCCGTGCCGCAACCGTTCGGCGAAGTAAGAGGTGAGCTTCAGGTAGTCGGTCACAGCGCGGCCCCGATCGACTGGCCCAGCCATGCCGCGGCCAGGCCGAGCACCACGCTGACCGCGATGTTGGCGAACGCCGCGACGACCTGACGCTCCTCGCCGAGACGCTGCGTCTCCAGCATCCAGGTCGAGAAGGTCGTGTAGGAACCGACGAACGCGGTGCCTGCCAGCAGCGCGACGTGCGGGCTGAGCGCCAGCCCGGCGAAGAAACCGAGCAGCATCGCCCCGCTGAGATTGACCGCGAGGGTGCCGAACGGAAACGGCCGGCCGACCCGCTTGGACACGGCGCGGTCGACCAGGAAGCGCAGCACCGCGCCGACACCGCCGATAAGCATGACGCCTGCCCAGATTGCGACTGTCATCGGCGCACCCGGACCCGCCGCGTCACGGCGGTCGCGACATAGACCGCGACCAGGCCCGCGGCGATGCTTGCGAGGGTGTAGCCGACGGCGAGGCCGTAATGGTGGTGCTCGAGCATCTTGATGGTCTCCACCTGCATGGTGGAAAACGTCGTCAACCCTCCGCATAGGCCGGTGCCCAACAGCGGGCGCCGATAGCTCGACACCGGCAAACGCTCGAGCAGCCGGGTGACGAAATAGCCCAATAGGAATGCGCCCACGATGTTGACGATGAACGTGGGCCACGGCCATCGGCCGGGGTCGGGTGCGGCTAACGTCTCCAACCCCGCCCGCGCCAGCGTGCCGACCGCGCCGCCGACGAAAACCGCGGCCAACTCACGCCGGTCAAAACTGAACACAAGCCAAAGTAACGCCGTCAAGCTTCCGGACCCGCGTACGGCACGAAATGCGGAGGAGCAGAATCGGGTGCATGGCCGCCAACCCCCGCGCCGGCAAGCCGGCGCAACCCGAAGATCTCATCGATGTGGCCCAGGTGGTCACCGCCTACTACACCGTCGAACCGGACCCGGACAACATCGACCAGCAGGTGGCCTTCGGGACCTCAGGGCACCGCGGGTCGAGCCTGGACGCGGCGTTCAACGAGCCGCACATCCTGGCCACCACGCAGGCCATCGCGGAGTACCGGAAGGCGCAGGGCACGACCGGCCCGCTGTTCATCGGCCGCGACACCCATGCGCTGTCTGAACCGGCCTGGGTGTCGGCGCTGGAGGTGTTGGCCGCCAACGACGTCGTGGCGATGATCGACTCGGCCGACCGCTACACGCCGACGCCTGCCGTCAGCCACGCGATCCTGTCGTTCAACCGCGACCGCGACGGTGACCTCGCCGACGGCATCGTGGTCACGCCGTCGCACAATCCGCCGCGCGACGGCGGGTTCAAGTACAACCCGCCCAACGGCGGCCCGGCCGACACCGACGCGACGGGCGTGATCGCCAAGCGGGCCAACGAGATCCTGCGCGACGGGCTCAAGGCCGTGAAGCGGGTGCCGCTGGCCCGTGCCCTGCAGACAGCGCAGCGGCACGACTACATGAACGCCTACATCGACGACCTGCCGAACGTCGTCGACGTGCACGCCATCAGCGCCGAGAAGATCCGCATTGGCGCCGACCCGTTGGGCGGGGCGAGCGTCGACTACTGGGGCGCGATCGCCGAACGGCACGACCTCGAGCTGACGGTGGTCAACCCGCTGGTCGACGCCACGTGGCGGTTCATGACGCTGGACACCGACGGCAAGATCCGGATGGACTGCAGCTCACCCAATGCGATGGCCTCGCTGATCGCCAACCGCGAGTCGTACCAGATCGGGACCGGCAACGACGCCGACTCCGACCGGCACGGCGTCGTCACGCCCGATGGCGGGCTGCTCAACCCGAACCACTATCTGGCGGTGGCGATCGAGTACCTCTTCACCAATCGGCCGGAGTGGCCCGCATCGACGGCGGTCGGCAAGACCGCGGTCAGCTCGTCGATCATCGACCGCGTCGTGGCCGGGCTCGGTCGCAAGCTGCTCGAGGTGCCCGTCGGCTTCAAGTGGTTCGTCGACGGATTGATCAGCGGCACCATCGGTTTCGGCGGGGAGGAGAGTGCGGGGGCGTCATTCCTGCGGCGTGACGGATCGACATGGACCACCGACAAGGACGGCATCATCCTGGCGCTGCTCGCATCGGAGATCCTCGCCGTCACGGGCTCTTCACCGTCGCAACGCTACGAAGCCTTGGCCGAAAAGTACGGCGCGCCAACCTATGCGCGTGTCGACGCGCCCGCCGACCGCGAGCAGAAGGCGCGGCTGGCCAAGCTGTCACCTGATCAGGTGACAGCGACCGAACTCGCCGGTGAGGAGATCACCGCCAAGCTGACGACGGCGCCGGGCAATGGCGCGCCGCTCGGTGGATTGAAGGTGACGACGGAGAACGCGTGGTTCGCGGCGCGGCCGTCGGGCACCGAGGACGTCTACAAGATTTACGCCGAGTCGTTCAAGGGACCCGAGCATCTGGCCGAGGTACAGGAAGCGGCGCGTGAAGTGGTGAACAAGGTCATCGCGTGAGTTCGGAGGGCGACTGTCTAACCGAGACAAGCGAGTCCAAACAGCCGCTGCCGCGTGAAGTCTGGCTGCTGATCGCGGCCAATGTGGTTGTGGCGTTGGGCTACGGCGTTGTCGCCCCGGTTCTTCCCCAGTACGCGCGGCACTTCGGTGTCAGCATCAGTGCTGCGACATTCGTCATCACGGCGTTCGCGCTCATGCGACTGGTTGCCGCACCGCCCGCCGGACTGCTGGTGCAACGGGTGGGGGAGAGGCGGGTCTACGTCAGCGGTCTGGTGATCGTGGCGTTGTCCACCGGCGCGTGCGCCTTCGCGCAAACATATTGGCAGCTGCTGCTTTTCCGGTCGCTGGGTGGCCTGGGATCGGCGATGTTCACGGTGTCCTCGCTCGGTCTGATGATCCGGATCTCGCCGCCGGACGCGCGTGGGCGCGTCGCGGGCATGTTCTCGTCGGGCTTCCTCATCGGGTCGGTCGGCGGACCCGTGCTGGGCAGCCTGACCGCGGGTCTGGGATTGGCGGCACCGTTCGTGATCTACGGCGGCGCACTGCTGGTGGCCGCCGCGGTGGTCTTCGTCAGCCTGCGCAATTCGGCTGTGGCGCTGCCGGAAGCGACGACGGAACCCGCTGTTTCGGTGCGAACGGTGCTACGGCACAGCGCATATCGAGCCGCTTTGTTCTCCAACTTCGCCACGGGCTGGGCGGCGTTCGGCCTGCGGATCGCGCTGGTGCCGCTGTTCGTCGTGGAGGCGCTGGGTTACGGACCGGGTTTCGCGGGACTGGCGCTGGCGACGTTCGCGATCGGCAACATCTTGGCCGTCATCCCCAGTGGGTATCTGTCCGACCGGGTCGGGCGCCGCAAGCTGCTCATCGCCGGCCTGACGGTGTCGGCGGTCTCGACGGTGCTCGTCGGCTACACGTCGTCGCTGCCGGTGTTCCTGGCGGCAGCCCTTGTGACGGGCGCGGCAACAGGAGTCTTCGTCTCACCGCAGCAGGCGGCGGTGGCCGACATCGTCGGCAATAAATCCCGCGGCGGAACGGCGGTGGCGACGTTCCAGATGATGGCCGACCTTGGTTCGATCGTCGGATCGCTCGCCGTTGGCCAGGTCGCCGAGCATGCGTCGTTCGCGTCCGCGTTCCTGGTCAGCGGCGGCATCCTGCTTGCCGCCGCGATCGGGTGGGTGTTCGCGCCCGAGACGCGAGGCCTGCCGCCTGTTCATCCGACACCGATCCGTGCTATCGGTCCGGAGGCCGGCGGCGAAGTCCCGTGACCAGTGGTTTTGAAGGCTTCCCGCAGGTGGTGTAGCTTCGATGAGCACAACTTCACGGGGCTATGGCGCAGCTGGTAGCGCACCACACTGGCAGTGTGGGGGTCAGGGGTTCGAGTCCCCTTAGCTCCACCACAAACTTGCAGGTCAGAACGCCGCTGCGCCGTTGAATGGGCCGTGCTGGGCGGCAATTTTGACGGCAGTCGCTTAGGTCGATGTGTTGACGGTGAGCCCCACACTGAACAAGTTGCCCATCGAGTGCTCCCTGCATTTCCACAAGTTCGCCGACGGCATCACTCCGGGAACCAAGCCCTTCTACATGTGGTACTTCACGCTGACCGGAATTCACCTCGTACACGTTGTGGCGGGCACTAGCCTGCTGACCTACCTGTGGATCAGGTCGCGGCGCGGTACGTACGACAGCCTGCACCGGGCCGTGCCGGAAAGCGTGGCGTCGTACTGGCACCTGGTGGACTTGTTGTGGATCGTGCTGTTCCCCCTGCTCTATCTGATGAAGGCAGTCTGATGTCGGTGTTGCGCGAGCGGGTCACCTGGGTGTGGCTGGCCCTGGTGGTGTTGACGTGCGTGACGACGTGGGGGCTGTCCAAGGATTTATTCAGCCCCGCCGTCGCGGTGGTCGGGATCTTCCTGATCGCCGCGGTGAAGGTCAGGTACGTGATGCTGGACTTCATGGAGCTCCGACACGCGCCGATCCCGGCGCGTGTCGCATTCGAAGCGTGGCCCGTTGTCTTTCCGGCGATCATCTTGGGCTTCTGGTTTGCGACGCCAGTGACCGCGTAAACCGCTGACCGACCTCCATGGGGCCCCTGCCCGCCGCTAAGCCCTCACCAGGCGGGTGGATTGACAGCGTCCGGATCCGGATTGGCGATCGGCAGGCTCAGGGCCGCAAGCCCCGGCCTGCTTCCATCGTCGGACCGAGTGCCGTCACCGGCGCGTGCGCCCTGGAAGCTTGGTGGCGTGCGGCGTGTGTGCCTGGTCAGTCGTCGATGAATTCGATTGCGGTAGAGGCGAACTCTCGGTGGTACTGGAAGATCGCCCCGTGGCCGGCGTCGGGGTAGATGATGAGTTTCGAACCAGCGATACGACGGTGCATGTCTTCGGAGAGGACGGTCGGGACCATGCGGTCGTTGTCGCCGTTCGCGATCAATGTCGGCTGGGCGATCACGGACAGGCCGGCGGGTGTCGAGCGCCCCCAACGTTTGATCGCTTTGAGTTGGGTTCGAAAGGACTTCACCGTGATCGGCGCGTCTCGATCCTCGGTGCGTTCTTCGAGGCGCTCGACGAACGCGCGTGCGGCCCGTCTGCCGATGTCGTTGCGGTTGAAGAACAGGAACTCTTTGGGGTCCTGACGGGTGAGGGTGGCACGCAACGTGTCGTAGTAGGTGGTCCCGGCGACCTTGTCGATTCCTTGTCCGCCTGCGGGTCCAGTTCCGGTGAGGATCAGCTTGCGGACGAGTTCGGGATGCTTCAGCACTAGCGCCTGGGCGATCATCCCGCCGAGGGAGAAGGAGAGGATGTCGGCGGTGTCGAAACCGAGTGCGGTGATGAACGTGTATGCGTCGTCGGCCATCGACTCGACGTTGTCGGGAACAGTTCCGGTGGTGGCTCCTACGCCGCGGTTGTCGAAGGCGATGACGTGATGCTGCTGTGCCATCGGGTCGATGATGCGGGGATCCCAGTTGTCCAGCGTGGCGGCGAGGTGGACGAAGAAGATGACGGGAATCCCGCCCTTCGGGCCTAGTTCGCGGTAGGCGTAGGTCACGCCCGCTGCGGTGACCGTGCGTGACTGCGAAGAACTTGTCGCGGGGGTGGGAGCTTGTCTTTTGAAACGCGCCGAGCTTTGCCCGACTTCGCCCTTTGCGGCGCCTTTTTCGCGAGGCGACCTATTTCCTTCTCCGACCAGGCCGCGATTCCCTCGGGCGTATGGCCTGACTGCACCATGTCGACGACCCGATGCAGTTGGGCGATGCCACTGCTAGATGCGATAGACGTTCCGCCTGCGGTATCCGTCCGGCCGACATCACCAGCCTCGGCCGAGGCGCGTTCCGGGTCGTCGTCGTTCATGTACCCACAACATCAACGTCGCGCACGGTGCCGGACTACATGGGCATGCTGTTGACGGGGACGGCTTGGGACGGTTTCCACTGGTCGGGCCGCGTCGAGAGTTATTGCGGGATAATCAACTTCAGCGCCTGTCCGACTGGGGGTCAAGTGGTCGCAGGTTCAAATCCTGTCAGCCTGACACTACGCGCGACAGGCAGGGCGATGCCATCGTTGTGGTTGGTGTCGACCGTTTAGGCCGCGAGCTGCCGAGTCATGACGACCATCGGCGATCTTGGTGAGGGTGGAATCGTGTTGCGGTCACTCCCCGAAGGCATTGACACAGGGCTGATCACGGCGTCGTGGGTGACGACAATCAGGGTGTGATCGCAGGCTTGCGCCTGCTCGGCCCATGCGTGGAGGGCTGGACGGGCTCGCGAGGGGATCGAGGACGTCGGCTCTACGTCCGGTGCCGCGTCGACGGTGCCCCCTTGCGCGATGATGTCAGTCTTGGGTTGACCGGTCCAACGATTTTGCCTGGCCTAGTCCGGCGGCGTTGAGGTCGGGATCGGCAAGCCCGCGGAGCCTGCCATCCGGGTTGAAGGCTGTTTCTGCATGGCGGACGAGGTAGATGCTCTGGTCGGTCATTGCTGATCATCTTCTTGTGCTTGCGATTCCGGCACGATCAGCACCGGCCGGCCATGCCGGCGAGTCAGCTGATGAGACACCGATTGGCCTGCGAGGGTCTCGATGAACGTGAGGACTCCGCCGCGTGGGCCACCGAGAATGATCATCAGCGCGTTGGTCTCCTCGGCCAGGTCGGCAATGACATCGCTTGGTCGTCCGCGCGCAGCGTGGTAAGTCCAATGCGCGTGGAGTTGGTCAAGCAGCGTCCGAGCCGTGGTCGCGGTTTCGGCCAATCGTTGATCGAGTTGCTCCTCCCAGTTCCAAGCGTCGGGATCGATGGGAAGGTCGTCGACGTCTGCGACGTGTACGACATGCAGATGAGCGCCCAGACGCTGCGCCATGACGACGGCGAACCGAAGCGCCGCGGAACTGCTGGGTTGCAGGTCCCAACCAAGAACCATCTGCGTCGAACCGGCGGACGCGGCATGCGGCAGGGACTCTGCGGACGTATCATCATGCATGGCCGTTACCTCCAAATCGGTTGTTGTTCATAAGATCCAGACGAGTGCAAGTCCGCCCGCGCAAGCGGCAACGGAAGCGATCAGCGATCCCAGGGCATTGAGTAACGCTCGTCCGCGGGCGTTCTGCTGGACGAGTCGGACGGTTTCAAAGCTTGCGGTACTGAATGTGGTGTAGCCGCCACAGAACCCAGTTCCTAAGACGGTCTGCCATGCAGAGGGTTGGTCGTGGAATAGCACGGCACCGGCCAGGATTCCCAGCAAAAGAGACCCGGTGACGTTAATGCCGAACGTTGCCCATGGGAACGTGGTCGGCCAGCGTCGCTTCACTTCGGCGTCCACCAGAAATCGGGTCACCGCGCCAGCAGCCCCGACGAGCAGCGTGAGCACGGTGATCATGAGTGCACACGCCTGCGGTGAACTTCGGCGGCCGACACGATCCCCAGCCACGCCACGACCACACCTATTACAACGCTTCCTAGGCCGTATCCGACGGCGACCGAAATCTGCCGGCCCTTGCCCAGGAGGGAAACCTCCAAAGCCAAGGTGCTGTAGGTCGTGAAGGCTCCGCAAAACCCGGTCCCCGCGAACAGTCGGACACGCTGCCGCCATCCGGTGTCACCACCGGAACGTGCCAGCCCTTCCAACAGTGCGCCCAGTATGAACGCGCCAGCCAAATTGATCATGAACGTCGCCCACGGCCATCCCGCACCTTCATGGGGTCGAAGAGTTTCCCCTGCGAAACGCAGTGCGGTCCCCAACACACCGCCGCAGAACACCAAGAGCAACGCGGTCGGCCGCCAATGCAAAGGTCTCGGACGCAGCGCATCCGCATCCGGATCGACCGGCAATTCGGCATGCGAGTCTGCGACGTCGTCGCGGTCACCGTGCAGACCATCGTCGCCCGTAACCATGCGTGAACCCTAATGACGAAACGACAATTCGGTAGCCGATGCAGGTACTGCAGGACGAGCATCGACGTACCTGACGCGAAATTGGTGAGTTTCGGATCGCCCGAACCCGAATCGGCGACCCCCCGTGACGCTGTAACCGGCCAGTTCCAGTGCGGTGCACCAGGACAGCGCATGAGCACCGCCCTTGGCCGCGTCGTAATGGGCGATCCCCGCGCCACCTTTCAGCGGCGATGTTGGAGCCGAAAAGGACGGTGCGTCCGTACCGGTTTCGTTTCATCGCAGGAATCGCGGCCTTGAGGCAGTAGAACGTGCCCGACAGGTTGACGTCGATCATCCGGCGCCACGACTCGACGGGCATGTCCTCGATGCTCACCGATTCGTTCACGGCCGGGGCAGTGACGAGGGCTGTCGGGTCTCCTAGATCCGTTCGGACCTGTTCCGCCGAGACCGACGGCCAGTCACGGACGTCGACTCGACGCTAACCATGCACGCCTGCCAGGTGTCGACCTGGACGAGGGAAGCAGCGCGAGCGCCTGTGTTGGCGAATCTATATGGTCAAAATAGGGCCAAAGTTGTAGAACAGCTCTTAGGGGGATCCCAAACCTGCGCTCGCACCAGGAGTAGGGCGAGAGGAGGGCGGCCGGGTCCGCATGGAAGAGCAGACTCGCCAATTATGGGGTAGTGATCGTCGTCACCCGGCGATTGTCGGCATACCCTTGGCTTACGGGGTGTTCAACGCGGTCAGGTCAGCGCTGCAACTCTTCATCTGATCGAGCGCCCCGGGTGTCGCGCCCCCAGGGGCGGCATCCCTCTCGGCCAGGCATCGACATCGCCATCGAGTACGCAAGGAGGTGAGCCCGCCATGACACCCGTTGACGGGTCGCACACCCTCGGCTGCGCGGCACCAGCGGCCGTTATCGTGCTTGCCGGGGGCCGATCGACGCGGATGGGCACCGCCAAGGCGGCGCTCGAGTGGCACGGTTCGACCCTGCTGCGCCACGTAACGGGCATCGTCGGTCGTGCTGTCGACGGTCCGGTGATCGTCGTACGTGCCCCGGGACAGCACCTTCCCGCCCTCGACCCACAGGTGCTGGTCAACACCGACCCGGAGGAAGGTCGGGGGCCGATGCAGGGCCTGGCTGTCGGATTGGCCGCTGCGGCCGAATACGCCCCCGTAACCTTCGTCTGCTCCACCGACCTGCCCTTCCTGCACTCTGCCTTCGTGACCGCAGTGCTCTGCGGCTTCGACCCCGCACCCGCGTCGAGTGGGCCGGAGGCATCCCCGGACGTGGTGCTGCCCGTTGTCGGCGGATACCGGCAGCCGATGGCCGCCGGCTACCGTACCGACCTCGCGCCCCGGGTCGAGAAGCTGATCGAGGCGCAGCGGATGCGCCCCGCGCACCTTTTCGAGGAAGTCAACGTGCGCCAGCTTGACGAGGCCACGCTCCTCGCTGACGCCCGGCTGGCCCGTGCGGACCCCGAACTGGACTCCGTGCTCAACGTCAACACCCCCGACGACTACCGCGCGGCACGTGACCGGCCAGCGCCCGAAGTCGTCGTCGAGTGCTACGGCGTGCTGGCCACCGAGCGCGGCGTCCGTGGGCCGCGGCGGGTCCGGGCCGCCACCCTCGGTGCGGCCGCCGAGCAGCTCGGGCTGGCCTTGGACCGGCATGTCCTGGCCGCGATCAACGGCGATCAGATCCATGGCGACGCGCAGTCGCCGCTGCAAACAGGCGACACCGTGTCCTTCATCTCCGCGGACGCGGGCGGATGAGCTATGACGGACGAACACAACGGCCTTCGCAATAACCACCGCGGCGCGCCCGGGGGCTACTTCGGCAACGCCCTGGTGGTCGACGTCACCGACGGGTCCACCACGAGCCTGGCGTTGCCCGAGCGGGTGCTCCGCGATTACCTCGGCGGAGCAGGCCTGGGAGTCTGGTTGATGACCGAGCTGGCGCCGCCCGGCGTCCACCCGCTAGATTCCGCCGCGCCGCTCGCCTTTGTGTTCTCGCCGCTGGTCGGCACCCCGCTGACGACCAGCGCGAAGTTCGCGGTGGTGGCCAAGTCGCCGCTGACTGGTCTGCTCACCGACGCGCTGGCCTCCAGCCACTTCGCGATCTCGGGCAAGTTCACCGGCCACGACGCGATCGTGCTCACCGGCCGGGCGCGGGCGCCCGCCCACCTGCTGATCGACGCCGACGGCGTCCGACTCGTCGACGCGGCGCCGCAGTGGGGCATGTCGGCGTCGGACGCCGAGGAGTCGCTGCGCGCGCAGCACGGCCGGCGCTGGCGTGCGGCCTGCATCGGCCCGGCGGGCGAGCGCGGCGTGCGCTACGCCACGATCTCTCACGACGGCCGGCACGCCGGGCGAGGCGGTCTGGGCGCGGTGATGGGCGCGAAGAACATCAAGGCGGTCGCCGTGCAGGGCCGCGCCCGGCCCACGGTGGCCGACCGCGAGGCCGTGCTGGCGGCGGCCAAGGACCTGCGCGAGCGGTCCTTTGGCCCGGCCACCGCGAAGTACCGCGAACTCGGCACACTGGCAAACCTGCTGGCATTCAACGCGATCAACACCCTGCCCACCCGCAACTTCCAGTCCGCCACCTTTGCCGAGGCAACCATGCTGTCCGCCGAGGATCTGGCGCGGAGCCGGTCGGTCGCCAGGAACAGTTGCGCCTCCTGCACCATCGGTTGCGAGCACATCTATGCCACCAAGGGCGGCAAGACGGCGAGGGTGGAGTACGAGAACGTCTTCGCGCTCGGGCCGATGTGCGGGGTATCCGACCCTGACCAGGTGCTCGAGGCCAGTGCGCGCTGCGACGCGCTCGGTCTCGACACCATCTCCGCCGGCGGCACCATCGCCTGGGCGATGGAGTGCGTCGACCGTGGGCTACTCGACGCGCCATGGCTGCGATTCGGTGACGGCGCGGCCCTGCTGCGTGTGCTGGACGAGATCGGTTCCCGCACCGGCCTCGGCGAGCTGCTCGCCGAGGGCTCCCGCCGGGCCGCTGAGGTGGTCGGCCAGGGCTCGGCCGCGTTCGCCCCGCACGTCAAGGGCATGGAGATGCCCGGCTACGAGCCACGCACCATGCAGTCCATGGCCCTGGGTCTTGCGGTCAACGCCAGGGGTGCCGATCACAATCGCTCCGGCGCCTACGAAGCCGACCTCAAGGGCGGTCTCGACCGCATCCGTGGCAGCACCGAGCACGTGCGCGCGGCGATCGAGACCGAGGACCGCGCCGCCGTCATGGACTCGCTGATCCTGTGCAAGTTCCTGCGCGGGGTCTTCACCGAGCCGTTCGCGGAGTGGGCACAGCTGCTGTCGAAGGTCACCGGCTGGGACGTCGACGGTGACGAACTGCACGAGACCGCACGACGCATCGTGCTGGCGAAGCGCGCCTTCAACCTCCGGGAGGGCTGGACGCCCGCCGACGACTGGCTTCCCGAGCGGTTCCTCGACAGCCCGCTTGAGCTCGGGTCCGGTCGTACGGCGATATTGCCCGCCGTCCGGCTGCGCACCATGATCGACACCTACTACGCCGAACGCGGCCTGGACCCGCAGGGCCGGCCGCTCGCCCGGGGCCTCGCGCAGACCGCTTCAGGAACGGAGCAGACGATATGACCATGACCCCTCCCGCCACGACCGACGTGCAGCAGCGCACCGTGTCGCTCACCATCGACGGCCGAAGCATCACCGTCGCTGAGGGCACGACGATCTGGCAGGCGGCCCGAGACGTGGGAATCGACATCCCGACGCTGTGCCACGACGAGCGCTACGACCCGGTTGGCGTGTGCCGAATGTGCGTGGTGGACGTCGGCGGACGGGTCGACGCGGCGGCGTGCATCCGGCCGTGCGAGGAGGGCATGAATGTCGCCACCGCGACGCCGGAGATCCAGAATCGGCGCAGGGTGCTCACCGAACTGCTGGTCGCCGACCAGCCGCCGCGCGGGGAAGACCCGAAGCAGACCACGACCGCCGACAACGAGCTGATCGCGGTCGCGGACGGCCTCGACATCACCGGCGTGGCAGACCTGCTTCCGGGACCCGCCCGCGGCACCGACATGTCCAATCCCGTGATCGCGGTCGACCACGACTCCTGCATCCTGTGCGACCGCTGCGTGCGCGCCTGCGACGACATCCAAGCCAACAATGTCATCGGCCGCAGCGGCAAGGGCTACTCCACTCGCATCGCGTTCGACCTCAACGACCCGATGGGGCGGTCGTCCTGCGTCACGTGCGGCGAGTGCGTGGCCGCCTGCCCCACCGGCGCGCTGACCAACAAGGCGATCAACAACATCCCGATCCAGCCCCGCGCAACGCTCGACGCGGTCGACACGGTGTGCCCGTACTGCGGCGTGGGCTGCGCGCTGACCTACTACGTCGACCGCGAGCGCGGCGGCATCTCGTTCGCCGAGGGTCGCGACCAACCCGGCAATCAGGGCCGGCTGTGTGTGAAGGGCCGCTACGGCTGGGACTACGCGGCCTCACCCCAGCGGCTCACCAAGCCGCTGATCCGCATCGCCGAGTCCTACCCCAAGGGGCCGCTGTCGTCGGACGTGAAGGCGGACGGCGGACAGGGACGCAGCGACAAGCGTGGCCGCAAGCCCGGCGGCCTGGTGCCTTACGAAGAGGTGATGCCGCACTTCCGGGAGGCGAGCTGGGAGGAGGCGCTCGACCTCGTCGCGCGCCGGCTCGGTGAGATCTACGCCGAAAGCGGCTCCGACGGCATCGCCGGCTTCGGGTCGGCCAAGTGCTCCAACGAGGAGGCCTACCTCTTCCAGAAGCTGATCCGCACCGGCTTCCGCACCAACAACGTCGACCATTGCACCCGGCTGTGCCACGCGTCCAGTGTCGCGGCGCTGTTCGAGGGCGTCGGCTCTGGCGCGGTCTCGACCACCTACGGCGACATCGCGAACGCCGACGTCGCGATCATCACCGGCAGCAACGCGACCGCCAATCACCCGGTGGCGTCGTCGTTCTTCAAGCAGGCAAGGCGCCGCGGCACCAAGATCATCTACATCGACCCGCGGGAAGGCACGGTCGCCGACCACGCCGACATCTTCTGCCAACTCAAACCCGGCACCGATGTGGCGCTCTACAACGCGATCATGCACGAGGTGATCCGCCTCGGCCTGATCGATCGCGACTTCATCGCGAACCGCACCTCCAACTACGACCAGCTGGCCAAGACCGTGCAGGCCTACCCGCCGGAGCTGGCCGCGCAGATCACCGGCCTCGACGTCGAGCTGATCCGCGAGGTCGCCAAGCTGTGGGGAGAGGCCGGGGCCGGCGTCATCTACTGGGGCATGGGAATCTCCCAGCACACCACCGGCACCGACAACTGCCGCTGCCTGATCGCGATGTGCGCGATCACCGGCAACGTCGGCCGGCCAGGCACCGGCCTGCATCCGCTGCGCGGTCAGAACAACGTGCAGGGCGCATCCGACGCGGGGCTGATCCCGATGTTCTACCCGGACTACCAGTCGGCCTCGGACAGCAAGGTCCGGGCGCGGTTCGAGCGGGCGTGGGGCGCCGAGCTCAATCCCGACAGGGGGTTGACCGTCACCGAGGTGATCAAGTCGATCCTCGACGACGGCGTCCGCGGGATGTACATGCTCGGCGAGAACCCGTTCCTGTCCGACCCCAACATCAACAAGGTCCGCAAGGCGCTGTCCAAGCTGGACTTCCTGGTGGTGCAGGACATCTTCCTCACCGAGACCGCGGAGTTCGCCGACGTGGTCCTGCCGGCCTCGTCGTATCTGGAGAAGGACGGTACCTACACCAACACCGACCGGCGGGTGCAGCTCGGCCGCAAGGTGTTCGACCCGCCCGGTGATGCCCGGGTCGACTGGGAGATCGTCCAGGACATCGCCCGCCGGCTGGGGCTGGACTGGAACTACTCCTCGCCGAGCGAGATCTTCAACGAGATGGTGCCGTTGATGCCGGACTACGCCAACCTCAGCCACGACAACCTCGGCTCGTACGGCAAGCTGTACCCGATCGAGGACACAGACCACAGCGACGGCACCGTGGTGCTGTTCGACGAGCGGTTCAACACCGACGACGGGCTCGCCCACCTGGTGCCGGCGGAGTGGTTGCCGGGCAAGGAGCTGCCCGACGAGGAGTTCCCGTTCGTGCTCAATACCGGACGACTGCTGGAGCACTGGCATACCGGGTCGATGACCCGCCGCTCCTTCGCGCTGGACTCGATCTCGCCGCGCGCGGAGGTCTACGTCAACCCCGAGGACGCGGCCGAGCGAGGTCTCGTCGACGGCGAGCTGGCCCGAGTCTCCTCCCGTCGGGGCACGATCGTGCTGCATGTGAAGGTCTCCCACCGCGAAGCGCGTGGGAACGTGTTCATCCCGTTCCACTTCCGGGAGGCCGCGGCCAACCTGCTCACGATCGACGAGATCGACCCGTTCGGCAAGATTCCAGAGTTCAAGTTCTGTGCGGTCCGCATCGCCCCGGCGGGCGACCGCGAGAGCGCGTTGGTCGGAGGTTCCGCACGTTGACAGTCACGGCTAACCAGCAGCCGGCCGTACCGGGCGTCGAAGCGCGTGCGGGTAAGTTCCGGGGTCCGAGCCTGATCCCGATGCTGATCGAGATCCAGGGGCGCCTCGGCTGGCTGCCGCGCGAGGAACTGGAGGCGCTGGCGCGGGAGCAGAGGCGGCCGCTCTACGAGATCCAGGGTCTGGTGTCCTTCTATCCGCACTTTCGCACCGAGCCGCCCACAGGCGTCACCGTCCGGGTCTGCCACGACCTCACCTGCTGGCTGCACGGCGCGGAGGACCGGATCGCGCAGTTGCACGAGCAGTACGGCGATGCCGGTGACGTGGAGGTGGTGGAGATCTCCTGCCCCGGCCGGTGCGACATCGCGCCGGCGGCCACCGTCGACGAACAGCCTGTCCGGCTCGACGACGTCGACACGCTGGTCGACGCCAAGCGCAGCGGCGACAACGACCTCGGCGCCGTGGTGGACTATGGCCCGGAGGGCGGCTGGCCCAACGACCCCTATGGCTCTGGCGAGCCGCGCTACCAGGCCCTGCGTGCCCTGCTGTCTGGGGAGATCACCCCGCAGCAGGTGATCGACAACCTGCAGGCCTCCGGCCTGCGCGGGATGGGCGGGGCGGGCTTCCCGACCGGCAAGAAGTGGGAGCTGGTTCGCGGCGAAGAGGCCGTCGACGGCAGCGGCATCAAGTACGCCATCTGCAACGCCGACGAGTCCGAGCCGGGAACCTTCAAGGACCGCCAGCTGCTCGCCGAGCAGCCGCACCTGGTACTCGAGGGCCTGCTGATGGGCATGGTCGTCACCGGCGCCGAGGAGGGCTGGGTCTTCATCCGGCACGAGTACGGCCCGGAGGAGGCGGTGCTGCACGCCGAGATCGAGAATCTGCGCGAGCAGGGCCTGATCGGAGACGACGTGTTGGGCAGCGGCCGCCGGCTGAGCCTCGACATCTTCACCTCGCCGGGTGGGTACATCCTCGGCGAGGAGACCGCGCTGATCGAGTGCATGGAGGGGCATCGGGGCGAGCCGCGCAACAAGCCGCCGTTCCCCGGCGTCTGGGGTCTGTGGGGCCGACCCACGCTGATGAACTCCGTCGAAACCTTCGCCGACGTACCCATCATCGTCTCCCGCGGTGCGCAGTGGTGGCAGGACCAGGGCTTGGGCGACAGCGACGGGTTGAAGTTCTTCGCCGTGTCCGGTCACGTGGAGCGTCCCGGCGTTTACTGCGTGCCGATGGGCACCACCATCCGCGACCTGCTCGACCTCGCCGGCGGAGTGGCCGGCGGGGCGGCCCTCGAATCGGTGCAGCCCGGCGGCGCCTCGTCGAACTTCCTCGGCCCGGATCACCTCGACGTGCCGCTCGACTTCGGCACGCTCGCCGAGGCCGGCTCGATGCTGGGCTCGGGCGCGGTGGTGGTGATCGCCGAGGGCACCGACTCGCTCGCGGCGGCCACGAATGTACTGCGCTTCTTCCGCAACGAGTCGTGCGGCAAGTGCGTGCCGTGCCGGGTCGGCTCCACCAAGGCTCACGACCTGCTCACCGATACCCTGCGGGCCGGCGGCGAGCTCGACGAGGGTCGACGGGCCCGGCTGCTGGAGCTGGAGCTGACCATGCGCAAGACCTCGATCTGCGGTCTGGGCCAGGTGGCGCTGGGCCCGGTGGTCAGCGTGTTGGGACGGCAGCGAGGTGGCGCCGTGGCGCGCCCGCAGCCGCGGCAGTCACCGGATCAGTGAGGTTCGGGTGACGGGTCGGGAGTTCTTCACGGCCCAATCGGTGTCGCAGGCGCTGGCCGGGTTCCGGCCGTCGCGACGTACCCGCATAGAGACGGTTCCCCGCGAAGCGGCCCTCGGCCGGGTGCCGGCCTCGCCGGTGGTGTCGGGTTCGGCGCTACCCGGCTTCGCTCGGTCGACCGTGGACGGCTACGCGGTGCGCGCCGCCGACACCTACGGCGCCAGCGACTCCCTTCCGGCGTACCTCGACCTCGCCGGAGCGGTGCGGATGGGTGCCGCCGCTGACATCGCCGTGCGCTCCGGTACGGCGGTGCAGATCCCGACTGGAGCGGCGATCCCCACCGATGCCGACGCGGTGGTCATGGTGGAGTACACCCAGGTCACCATGCCCGGCGTGATCGAGGTGAGCCGGCCGGTCGCCGGTGGGCGAGGGTGTCGTGCGAGCCGACGAGGACGTCGCGGTCGGCGCTGAGATCGCGCCCGCCGGTAGGCCGCTGCGCGCCCAGGACATCGGCATGCTCGCCGCTGCCGGCGTCACCGAGGTGGCGGTCCACGCCCGCCCGCGGGTGGCGATCGTGTCCACCGGCGACGAGGTGGTGCCACCCGATACCGTGCGCCTGAGCCCCGGTCAGGTGCGCGACGCCACCGCCTCGGCGCTGGCCGCGATGGTCACCGAGGCAGGCGCCGAGCCATCGCCGCGCGGGATCGTGACTGACGACGCCGAGGCGCTCGCCAAGACCCTGCAGGCCGCGCTGCACGACTGCGACCTGGTGGTGGTCTCAGCCGGGTCGTCGGTCGGCGCCCGTGACCAGACCGCCGACGCGGTGGAGTCGTTGGGTGCACCCGGCGTCTACTGCCACGGGCTGGCGATCAAACCGGGCAAGCCGACGCTGCTGGCGGAGTGCGACGGAGTGCCGGTGATCGGGCTGCCCGGCAACCCGCTGTCGGCCCTGGTGGTGTTCCGCATGGTCGGGCTGCCGGTGCTCCGCCGCGTCGCCGGGATCACCGTCACTCCCCCGGAACCGACCACCACGGCGGCGCTGTCCCGCGAGGTCGCCTCGGCCGCGGGCCGCCTCGACGTCGTGCAGGTGCGGCTGAGCGACGGGCCCGAGCGCATCGCGACACCACTGTTCGGGTTCTCCGCGCTGCTGTCCCTGCTTACCAGCGCCGACGGCTACGTCGTGATCCCCGAGGCCGCCACCGGCCTCGACGCGGGGTCGACCGTAACCGTGACGATGTACAGGTAGGTTGGCCACCCGTGCACGACCCGTCCAGTCCGGCCGCGCCGGACAACAGCCCCTTCATCAGCGACGTACCCGCCGACGCCGCAATCCGGTCGTGGCTGGACGCCTGCGCCGCCGCCGGCTGTCCCGAGCGGGTCGGGGCCGTCACCGTGCCGCTGGCCGAGGCGGTCGGCCGGGTCACCGCCGAGCCGGTCTGGGCGACTCGTTCCTCGCCGGTCGGTGACGTTGCCGCGATGGACGGCATCGCCGTAGTCGCCCGGGACACCGCTGGCGCCTCTCCCACCACACCGCTGCAGCTCGAACCCGGCAACTACAAGGTGGTCGACACCGGCGACCCTATGCCGGATGGGTTCGACGCGGTGGTGATGCGCGAGCACGTGCACTACGTGACCGAAGCCGCAGGGCCGGCGACATCAGGCGAAGTCGTCGCGGAGATCCTGGCCGCGGTCCCGCCATATCAGCACGTGCGTTCGATCGGCGAGGATGTCAGCGCCGGCGAGCTGCTGCTGCCGGAGGGGCATCGGCTGCGCCCCGTCGACGTCGCCGCCGCAGCCGCTGCGGGCGCGACCGAGCTGCAGGTACGCCGGAAACCGCGGGTGGTCGTGATTCCCACAGGGGACGAGATCGTGCCGGTCGGGTCGCCGCCGCAGCTGGGCGAGATCCTCGACACCAACTCGCTGATGCTCGTCGCACAGGCCCAAGAGGCAGGGTGCGAGGCGTGGGCGACGCCGATCCAGCCCGACGTGGTGGGCCAGATCAGTGCTGCGGTGCGGCAGGCGGCCGCGGGAGCGGATCTGGTGATCGTGGTCGCCGGTTCCAGCGCCGGACGCGACGACTACACGGCCCGCATCGTGGCGGAACTCGGCGTGCTCGCGGTACACGGGGTCGCGGTCCGACCTGGCCACCCGGTGGTGTTGGGTGCCGTCGAGGCGACTCCGGTGGTGGGGGCACCCGGTTACCCGGTCTCGGCCGCCCTGACGTTCGACATTTTCGTCGCGCCGCTGCTGGCGGGGCTCGAGGGCGCGCCACCGCCGCACCGGCCGGAGGCACCTGCCCGGCTCGCGCGCAAGCTTCCCTCCGTGGTGGGGATGGATGACTGGGTGCGGGTACGACTCGGGTCGGTGGGCGGCCGGGTGGTGGCGTCGCCGCTGCCCCGCGGTGCCGGGGTGCTGACCTCGCTGGTGCGCGCGGACGGGCTGCTGCTGGTCCCGGCTGGCGTGGAGGGGCACCATGCGGGTGAGGAGGTCTCGGTGCAGCTGCTGCGGCGGTTGCCGGAGATCGAGCGCACGATCGTCGCGATCGGGTCGCACGACCTGGTGCTCGACCTGGCGGCCACGGCGCTGCGGTCGTCCGATCCGACACTGAGCCTGGTCTCGACCAACGTCGGTTCGCTCGGCGGGCTGGTGGCGTTGCGCGACGGGCTGTGCCACCTCGCCGGCTCGCACCTGCTACACCCGGCAACCGGGGAGTACACCCTTCCCTACCTCGACGAGATGATGGGCGACCGGGACCTGGCCGTCGTCCGGCTGGTGCATCGCGACCAGGGCCTGATAATCCCTTCAGGGAACCCGCGCGGCGTGACCGGGATCGCGGACCTGGCGAGTGGCGAGCTCTCGTACGTGAACCGGCAGCGTGGCGCCGGCACCCGGATGCTGCTCGACCAGGAGCTGCGGCGGCTCGGGATCGACCCGGTCACGGTCCACGGCTACGAGCGCGAGGAGCCCACCCACCTGGCGGTCGCCGCGGCGGTCGCGGCCGGGCGCGCCGACTGCGGGCTAGG
>CAWEKA010000008.1:0-17989 GCA_963809515.1 uncultured Actinomycetota bacterium | reverse complement strand
AGGCGGACGCTCTCCCCCTGAGCTACGAGACCGGGGACGACGTCGAAGATTAGCACGCAGCCGTGTGGCCGAGAGAACTCAGTGGCCCTCCAGGATTCACCCAGCAAACGCACAGTAATCACGTAGCGTGGCGGCATGAAAACGCGTCGATGTTCGCTCGCGGCGGTGGTCGCGGCGATCCCCGTGGCCGCGAGCGCATCGGCCGGCGTTGCCGTGGCTGCTCTGCCCGGGGCGGTTGGGCCGCTCCCGCTCACCACCCGCGAAGTGTCCGAGCTGACGGGCTTCACGTCGCCGTCGGGCAACATCGGCTGCTATATCGACCCCGACTACGTGCGATGTGACATCAGGGAACGCGACTGGAGTCCCCCGCTAAGGCCGGCGAGCTGCCCGGTGGATTGGGGTCAGGGGATCTACCTCGAGGCCGGCACACCTGCAGATTTCGTCTGTGCCGGTGACACGGCGTTGTCGTCGGGCAACCCGTTGGCCTACGGCGACAAGATCGTGGCCGGCTCGATCGAGTGCTCCAGCACACCGGACGGCATCACGTGCTGGGACTTCGTATACGGCGGTGAGTTCTCGATTGCACGCCAGGCATATCACTTGGCTTGACCTGCTCAGCGTGTCGCGGAAGGGATTTGTGCGGCCGCGCTGAAGTGGACTATCGTCGTGCTTCGCGACGGGCGACGATCTCGCCCGTGGCGTGCGGATGTAGCGCAGTTGGTAGCGCATCACCTTGCCAAGGTGAGGGTCGCGGGTTCGAATCCCGTCATCCGCTCGATGGTGCAGTCGCATCAACCCCAGCGGTGGAGTGGCCGAGTGGTGAGGCAACGGCCTGCAAAGCCGTGCACACGGGTTCGATTCCCGTCTCCACCTCCAAGTTTTCTAGGCGCGATTAGCTCAGCGGGAGAGCGCTTCCCTGACACGGAAGAGGTCACTGGTTCAATCCCAGTATCGCGCACCAGCATTACCGCAGTTCATAGGTAGTTTTTGAGGCAAAATCCTTTTCAGCGGGGAGGAGCAGCAATGCTTATGCGACGGGTTAGCCCAAAGGACAAGATGTCCAACGGCCTGGTGCGGACTGCAGTGGCGTCGGGGATAGCGGTCGGGAGCTGGCGGCGACGTCACTTGGTGTGGATCGGCACGGCGAGCGGGACGTGCATCGGCCTCAGCGGGATCGACATTGGCCGACGGCTGCACGAGCACCTTCGGTAACTTCGCGCTGGTGCTAGGCGATGGCCAAGCGATCGCCAATGGCACGTTCCTCAATGGCGCCATCGCGGTCGGCAACGTCATTGCAATGGCAGGCGATCCGGACGGCTTCAGTTTGGGCAACCTCGCCCTCAACTTGGGCAGCGCCCAAGACGACCCCGAGACAGAACGTTGTTGCGGCAGGTACTATCCCTGGGGCCCCAGTCCCGCCTGGGGAGACGGCGGGTTCCTTCAACCTCGGGGCCAATCTTGGCGGCGCCGGCGGCACTTCCGGTACCGGCGAGCCGGGTACACCCATGTTCATCGCGGCGACAGGCATTGGGAGCCCCGCAATCAATGTTATTGGCAACAGGAACCACACTTATTTCAGCCGGCATCCTCGCCAACACCACTAACGTGGGCAGTGTATTTGGTTTCCCGGCGAACGGCAGCGACAACGTGCTCGATTCGAGAGGCCCCGTGAGCGTCGCATTCAATTACCAGGGCATCTTTACCGAAGATTGCGATACGCCGACCTGCGGAAACATCGTGAACGCTGACGCGGCCTGTCGTCGTTCGCTGCCGCCATCGGCGTGGTCGATCAGGAGGTCGAACAGCTCGGCTTCGGTGTCAACATCAACAATTTCAGCCTCGGCGGCGGCACCAGTGCGACCTTCACCAACTCCCAGGTCTCCGGCGGCAGGAGAAAAGCGGCACGCAGGGAGGCGTGGTCAAGAAGCTCCTCAGCTTCCGGCCGGGTAGCAACGAGGGCGTCAAGACCACCTCGCTGGGAGGGTCGGGCTCGTCACTCAAGGCGGTCAGCGACCAGATCAACACCTCGGTGAAGAAGTTCCGCGAGGCCGTCAAGAACGTCACCAACAAGCTCGCCCCAAACGGTGAGGAGTGACGACGTCCGGACTCGCTTGAGCTAGCGACCCGAAGTCACCGACGCTCAACGGATCGGCCCCCTCCCGACAGGAGGGGGCCGATTCACGTCCGCCTACTCATCGAACCGGGCAGCGGCACCGTCACCCGACATCACGTACGCAAACACCTTGAGTGCGGCCTCGGCGAGATGTTCATGCGGGGCATCACCTCCGGCGAGAAGGAGCAGCGCACCTTGTTCGTCCTGGCGTGCCACCAGCTCGGCGGCAGAGATGGCTGTCGCACACGCGTGAGCCGTCGTAGTCATCTCGAATTCTCCTGTCGAGGAAGGGTGGCGAAAGTGGCGAAATGGCTGGCGGTGAGGCGTTTCTGGTCTCGGCAGCTTGCCGGTGACACTGCCGAAAGTGGCGAAATGGGCTAGTCATGTGAGCTCGTCGACACCAAATGCCGCGCGCAGCAGTCGCGCGACGGCATGGAAGGAGACCTGACTGGTGTGCGACTCGCAGAAGGCGGTAAACACCTCGACACCACGGTCACGCGCCGTCGCCGACACCTCACGCACCAGACGGCTCTTGCCGATGCCCGGAGGCCCCACCACGCCGACCGCCGCACCGTGGCCCTCGACTGCCCGGTCCAAGAGGCCCTCGACGGCGGACATCTCCCATCGCCGACCGACCAGATTCGACTCGACACGCTCGATGAGGCGATGCCGTTCCTCCATACCCAACAGCCGCTGGGCCGCGACGGGCTTATCGGCACCCTTGATCTGAACAAGCTCAGGCTCAGCGAGGCTGGCTGCGCCTTCAACCAGTCGCGCGGTGGACGCGCTAAGCATGACCCCGCCGGGCGGCGCGATCGACTCCATCCGCTGCGCCATCCCGACCTGCTCACCGATCGCGGTGTAACCGAAAGGCCCGGAACCGATTTCCCCGGCGATCACCTGACCCGAGTTCAGTCCGACACGTAACTGGAGGTCCACACCGTCCCGCTCGGCAACTTCGACGGCAAGCCGCTTCGCCTCCTCCTGAACGCCCAACGCGGCCAGACAGGCACGAACAGCGTGGTCCTCCAGCGCTACCGGCGCGCCGAAGACGGCCATGATGCCGTCGCCGGTGAACTTGTCGACCGTCCCGCCGAACCGCTGCACCACCGAACTCGTGCGACTGACCAATTCGGCCATGATCTCGCGCAGCCTCTCGGCACCGACAGCTGCCGCAATGTCCATCGAGTGCACAACGTCGGCGAACAGCACCGTTACCTGCTTGTACTCCGCCGATCGAGTGGCGTGGGTGAGCGGTGCACCGCACTCGTTGCAGAAACTTGGAGTTGGGCGGCAGTTCGGTGCCGCACGACCCGCACGACAGTCCCGCCGCCGTCAGTGCACCGCGACCCTCGTCCCCGCTGGGGTCCACGTCAGTATCGTGTCATCGCTGGTCAGCATTTTCCGGCATATCGCAGCGCCACCTCTGACACGGAGCCAGACTCGACTTTTCTTTAGAAGCAGTCGCCTGCGTGGAACATGTGGCACGTCGGGCATGCGGTCTTCTGCGCCGTGTCGTCCGGGCGCGCACGAGTGTCAGACCCGCCCAACGTGCCGGGGCGAAAGGGCTCATCGACGCGGATCTCCGGGCTGATCGCCTGGAGCTGACGCAGACACAACTTTACGTAGCTGCGAAGCGCAGGCGATAAGTTGCAGCCCTGCAGGTAGCGGTAGATGCGGGCCCACTTCAGCGCCTGCGACGGGCTCGTCGGCAGCGTTCCGCTAAGCAGCTCTTCGACGCCTTTCACATAGCCTCTTGCACCGTTGTGAGGGATGCCCTGACTGGACGCGATCTGCTCGACGTCCAAGCCCCGCTCCATATCCTGAAAGACCATGCCGAGCCGAATGCCGCTGCTTTCACGGAGGTGCTGGGCGATCTCGTCCCTCAACTCCGACGTCAGGTCGCTCATCGACGAACCCCACCAATGCTTACGCGCACCGCCTCATCACGACAGATCGGACAGCCTGGTTCCTTGCGCTCGAAGTCGGTCCTCACGGATTTAGCCACCCTCGTTATCGTGCTCTTCAGAAAGTGGTTGCAGCCCAGCGGCTTCACGCAGAATGTTCAGCGCACGCAGAGGATCGTCGGGCAGGACATGATATTGCAGTCCCTCGGCGCGGTCAGGAGTCACAACCTTGACGATAAGCGCTGGACCGACGCGGCCCACGATGAACTCGGTCGGATCGTCGGTGTCAGAGTCAGCGTGTATCGGTATAGGTGAGGTGTATTCGGTATAGAAGAACAGAGGTAGCAGGAATGTCGACTCGCAACGATCAGCCACGCTTCCTGGCCGCCTGCGAGCGCTTCGGCATTCCCTGCCGCCGCGACGGCGAGCGCCTCTTCATCATGGACGAAGACGTCGAGCGGGAGGTCGTGGTATGCCCGGCCACCGAACAGGAGGCCGACGCGGTCCACCCCTGCGATGTCGTGATCGAGGACGAGCTAATCGTTATCGGCCCGGCTACCCGAGCAGGTATCGGCGCCATCCACACCCACCCCGCGCCACCGGCATCGCTGGTGATCGGCAGTTCGGCGACCGTCCAGGCCACAACAAGCACTACAAACTGGCGGAACTGGGCGAGGGGCCGCGCACAGCGGCGGGCCAAGGTTGGGTTTCGGAATCCCGCCCGAGCGCACCTCCGAGCGCGCTGACTCCGGTAGCTGTCAGTTGCGACTGGTGGCCGGGGTGAGGCGGGCCATCCCGCGGAGGATCCACGGTGTCCGTCTGGCCATCACCTCCACGGCGCGGTCCGTTCGGCGCATCGCGGTGCGAGGGCCGGGGGTGGGCGTTGACGCCAGTTCGGCCTCGGCCGATCCGGCCCGCGGGCCGTGGCGATCGACCGCCAGCAGCTGCCAGGTGCCGGGCACACCGCGCAGCTCGACGCTGCCGCGGTCCTCGAAGCCGGTGCCCGAGCCGACGACCAGGTCACGCACGGTGCGGGAGACAAGGATTTCGCCGGCGCCGGCTTGGCCGAGGATGCGCGCCGCGATGTGCACTGCGATCCCCCCGATGTCGGTGTCCAGCAGTTCGCACTCGCCGGTGTGGATGCCGGCGCGGATCTCGATGCCCAGTGTTTCGGCGTCCGCGCGCAACGCCTCGGCGCAGCGGATGGCCTGCGTGGGGCCGTCGAACGTGGCGAGGTGGCCGTCGCCGGTGCTCTTGACCACCGTGCCGCCGAATCGCTGCGCAAGTTCGGCGGTGATCTCACCAAAACGCTGCAACACCGCGCGCCAGCGCTCGTCGCCGGTCGCCGCGGCGTGTTGCGTCGACGCGACCATGTCGGTGAACAACACGGTGCGCAGGGCGCGATGTGACTGCGCCGGTGCGGCATGGCTGCCGGTGAGGAACTCCTCGATCCCGGTCAAGATCTGGTCGGGCTCGGTGAACCAGGGGGCGTGGTCCGCACCGTCGACCTCCAGCAGTTGTGCGCCGGGAATGTGGTCGGCGAGGTAGCGGCCGAACTGCACCGGCACGATGTCGTCGCGGGCATGGATGACCAGGGTGGGCGCGGTGATCGTTGGCAGGATCGGCCGGACGTCGATCCGGAACACCGCTTCCAGTGTCGCCCGCGCCATCCCCGGGCTGGCGCTCATGCGCTCGAACATCGCGAGCTGGCGTATCGACGGGACCGACGGCAGCAGATTTTTGAGTGCCGCACCGCTGCCCCACGCCGAGCGGGCGGCGCGGCCGAGTTCCTGCCACCGGGCGAGCTGCTCCGTCGAGGGCGTGTAGTCCTCACCCACCTCGGGCAGGACGCGCGCCCGCAACTCGGCTGGGTCGCGATCCATGTCGTCCCACCCGGTGAAGCCGAAGAACGAGGTCGTGCCGGCGAGGATCAACGCCCGCGTTCGCTCCGGTCGTGTTGCCGCGAACACCATGGCGGCCGGGCCGCCCTCGCTCAGACCGAAGAGGGCGGCTTTTCCGAAGCCGACGGCGTCCATGACGGCCTCGATCTCGGCGGCTCGATCATCCAGCGTGCGAACTTGCGGGACCGGGTCCGACAGCCCGACGCCGACCTTGTCGAACAGGACGACGCGACAGAACGTGGCGAGCTGATCGAAGAAGGCCTTGAACTCGGGCAGGGTCCAAAAGAGCTCGATGTGGCTGACGAATGACCCGGCGAAGACGAGGTCGACGGGCCCGTCGCCGAACACCTGATACGCCAGGCTGAGATCGCCGCATGGTGCGTATGACGTTTCCGGCACGGCATTGACCATACGGATCCCGGACGCTACGGCTCCCGACTTTGACGCAGTTGCGTGCTGCTAGCGCCTATCGCCACGAACCTTCTCTGGTGAGCATCTCGTTCAGGAGCCGCTGGGCGGTCGCCTCCTTGGTTCATGGCCTCGGCCGGGCTGATTGGGTGATCGATGAGGATTCGTCGAGCAAGCCGTGCCACGGCTCCCGTCAGGTGGCTCGTGTGTTCGGCGGCCGAAGCGTGGCCGCTGCGATCAACAACGGATCACCTCATCGAGTCACGGTAAGAACCGACGAAGACTTCGGCATTGCGGCGTTCAACGACTGATCGGACCTCATCGGCCGTGGACGCGCCGGTCACGCGAATCCCACTGGGATTCACCGCTACTGTCGAGGGATGGGACGCGTCATCGTCATCGTGCTGGGCGTCGTCGTCGCCCTCTTCGGCTTACTGTTCGCGCTACAGGGATTCGGGGTGGTGGGGGGCAGCCCAATGAGCAACACCACCACCTGGTCCATCCTTGGCCCGATCATCGCGCTGATCGGAGTCGCCATCGCCATGAGCGCGGCCCGCAGGCGCAAGCTCTAACGGCGTCCGCCGACTGGCGATCCGCTCATCGAGTAGCTCGTCGATGAGCGCCGTCGACGGCTTTCCGCCAAGGCGGCGGATCGACGCGCTCACGGCAGCCAGCAGAGACAGCTGTCGGTCGATGGCGCTGATGTCGCGGTGTCTCACTACTCCCCAATCACCGGATATACCGGACGCGGCATTCGATCGTAGGCGCCGTCATGTCGCGAGGCCGGTATTGAGTCCGGCGTGCCGACGAGATCACCGCGCTAGGGTGATCACGTATACGTCTGCTCGGCGGTTCAATGAGGCCGCGTACCGAAAAGGCCCATCGGAGTATGCAGCGAAAATCGACCGCCGCGCTGTGCCTCCTCGCCGTGGTGATGCTGTTGGCGTGCAGCCGGAACGGGCCGCCCAATTCTCTCTTCGAAAGCGCCGGTTATCACGTCAGGGACGGCAAGGTCTACTACCTGAATGCCTTCCCCGGCAAGGCGTTCGAGATCGGCAGCGCCGATGCCGCGACCTTCGAGGCGCTCGACTCCACCTATGCGCGCGACCACTCCCACGTCTACATCAACGGCGCACTGCTTCCCGATGCGGACGCCGCGTCCTTCGAACTGCTAGCTCGCCCCGGTTTCGCCAAGGACCGCGACCATGTCTACCAACGCGATCGCGTGCTCAGCGACGATCCGGTGCACTTCGAACTACTCGACGGCGAACTCGCCAAAGACAGCCGGGTCGTCTTCTGGAGTGACGGGTCCGTGCTCTCCGAAGACCCCGCGCACTTCGCGATCATCTCCGACGCCGATCACTACCTGTACACCAGAGACGGGCGGGCCGTTCACGTCAACGGCAACCCGATCCCCGACGCCGATCCTGCGACATTCCAAGTGCTGCAAGGTGCTTACGCACGCGACAATAAGCGGGTCTTCTATTTCGACCAACCGATCGCCGACGCCGACCTGTCGTCGTTCCGGCCGCTCGACGGTCCCTACGCGAGCGACTCCAAACGCGTCTACTGGATGGGCAAGGCGATCGACGGCGCTAACCCGAGCACCTTTCGCGTGTTGAACGCGGACTTCGAATGCTCGGCAGACGATCGGCGCGCGTACTACCAGCAGACTGCCATCGACGGCGCCGACCCGCGCGCCTTCCCGCCCGACAAGGCCGTCACCAACTGTTCCGAAACGTCAATCTCGTTCGCGGAGTAGAAGATCCGCCGCTACGCCGGATACCGCCGCAGCGTGTGGCTCGGAGCCGTGCCGAAGGCGGCCTTGTAGGCCAGGCTGAACCGGCCTGCATGGCTGAAGCCCCAGCGACCCGCTATTGCGGTGACGGTGTCGTGCGCCGGGTCGGCGGCCTTGAGGTCGCGGTGCGCTCGGTCGAGACGTACGCGGCGCAAGTACTCCAACGGCGTGGTGCCGAGATTGCGGCGAAACGCGTACTGCACCGAGCGCGGTGACACGTTCACCGCGGCAGCAATGTCCTCCAGGCCGATGTCGGCATCGGCGTTTTCCTGGATGAAAGCGACCGCATTTCGCAATATGGGCGGCAGGTTCCGCCCGTAATCGTGACCAGCCACTGCTTTCGCACTCCCCTGGTTCGGTTGGTCAAACTGCCCGATAAATTCGTATACCCGGCAAAAAGCAGCCAAAACCAAGCGCAGCAACGACCGCCCGCCTGACAGGATCAATCCATGACCGAACGCATGGAGGTCCAGCGCACCATCGCCGCACCTGCCGCCGACATCTTCGCCGTCCTCACCGACCCGCACGGCCACGTCGCGATCGACGCGTCCGGCATGCTGCAGGACGCCGACGGCGAGCCCGCCACGAGCGTCGGCGACAGCTTTGTGATTCACATGGATCGCGAGGCGCTCAACGACTATCCGATGGGCAAATACGACGTCACCGTCGAGATCCGCGAGTTCGAGAAGGACCGGCTGATCGCGTGGACGATCCTCGGCCAGATCCGCCCGCAGATCGGCCATGTCTACGGCTACCGCCTTGACCCGTCACCCGATGGGGAGGGCACCGTCGTCACCTCGTTCTACGACTGGTCTGCGATCGACCCCGAATGGCGCAAGGCCAACATCTTCCCGGTCATCCCCGAGAGTGCACTTCGCGCAACGCTGGGCATCCTCGACAGAACGGTGCGCCGCGGGTATCCGCGCGGATAGCGTCAACCCCTGGTTGACGATTATGCAGCGTCAACCTAGAGTTGACGAAATGACCGAGCCGGCCAAGATCGCCTACCCCGTCCGCCTCGATGACCTCATCGACGTCATCAAGAACGTGCACACCGAACCGCTGGACCAACTCACCGACGCCATGTTGGCGGCCGAGTCCCTCGGCGAGATCGCCGATCATCTGATCGGCCACTTCGTCGACCAGGCCCGGCGCTCCGGCGCCTCGTGGACCGATATCGGCAAGTGCATGGGCGTCACCAAGCAGGCCGCGCAGAAGCGGTTCGTGCCCAAGGTGCCCGACTTCGAATCCGCCACCACCCTGGACCCCAACGCAGGGTTCGGCCGGTTCACCCCACGCGCACGCAATGTCGTGGTCGTCGCGCAGAACAAGGCGCAGAAAGCCGGCAACCACGAGATCACCCCCGATCATCTGCTGCTTGCGCTGTTCGACGACCCCGACGGGCTCGCTGCCAAGCTGCTCGCCGGTCAGGGCATCGACGGCGACGCCGTCGAGAAAGTCGTCACCCTGCCGCCGCCCGCCGACGGCGAGATGCCGACCCTGATCCCCTTCAACGGTCCCGCGAAAAAGGCGCTCGAGCTGACCTTCCGGCAGGCGCTTCGCCTGGGACACAACTACGTCGGGACCGAGCACATCGCGCTCGCCCTCTTCGAGAGTGAAGACGACGACGGCCCGCTGCACCGGATGGGCGTCGACCGCGACCGCTTCGAAAGCGAACTCGTCACCGCCCTCGAGCAGTTCACGAAGAACTGATCTCACAGACGAACTCGCCGCGGCGTCTTCATGATGTGAGGGTGCGACCGTTCGAAGACGTGGTGGCCGAGCACGGCGCGACCGTGCTGCGGGTGTGCCGCGCGGTCGTCGGACCCGTAGACGCCGAAGACGCATGGTCGGAGACCTTTCTGTCGGCGCTGCGGGCCTACCCCGAACTGCCCGCCGACGCCAACGTCGAGGCGTGGCTGGTGACGATCGCGCACCGACGCGCCCTCGACGTCGGCCGCGCCCGAAGCCGGCGCGCCGTCCCGGTTCACTCACCACCCGACCGCCCGTCGGCGCGCGCCGATCCGGCAGCCCGCTATCCAGATCTGTGGGCAGCACTGCAACGCCTACCCGACAAGCAACGTCTGGCGGTGGCCTACCACCACATCGCCGGGCTGCCGTATGCCGAGATCGCCGAGCTGCTCGGCAACTCTCCCGACGCTGCGCGGCGCGCCGCAGCCGACGGCATCAAGACTCTCCGCAAGCTCTATCCCGAGGATGAAACAGCATGAGCACCAACATTTTCGACGAACTGCAGGCCGACGACCAGACCTTGGCCCGACTGCATCAACGGCTCGAGCGAGACGCCGCAACCGACGAACTGCTCGACGTCGCCTTCCGCACCGTCGACAGCCCGGTCGGCACTCTGCTGCTGGCCGCCACCACCGTCGGGCTTGTCCGTGTCGCCTACGACATCGAAGACCACGACGCGGTGCTGGCGAAGCTCGCCGCCGCCGTCAGCCCACGCCTACTGCGGGCGCCCGCCCGACTCGACAATGCCGCGCGTCAGCTCGACGAGTACTTCACCAAGCGCCGCACCGACTTCGAGGTGCCCGTCGACCTCCGGCTGGCCGACGGTTTCCGACGCAGCGTCATCGAGCATCTGCGCGACATCGGCTATGGCAGGCGCGAAAGTTACGCCGAGGTGGCCGCCGCCGTCGGCAGCCCCCGCGCAGTCCGTGCCGTCGGCACCGCCTGCGCCCACAACCCGTTGCCCGTCGTGATCCCGTGTCACCGCGTGGTTCGCTCCGACGGGTCGACGGGCCAGTACGTCGGGGGTCCCGCCGCCAAGTCGGCGCTGCTCGAACTGGAGACGGGCGGGGAATGAAACGGCGCGCGCGGCGGTAGAACAACGCATGAAGCTCAACGACGCGGCACGTGAATTCATCGGCGACGGCATCGACGCCACGCTCGTCACAATCAACCCCGACGGCAGCCCACAGGCGACGGTCGTCTGGGTGGCGCTGGAGTCGACGCCCGACGGCGACGAACTGGTCTCCGCCCACCTCGCCGAATACCAGAAGACACGCAACATCCGCCGCGACCCGCGGGTTTCGGTGACCATTGCGAAGCCCACGCCGGGCCAGCAGGCGCCCTACGTGGCGGTCACCGGAACCGCCCGCATCGTCGAGGGCGGCGCCCCCGAACTGCTCAAGAAGCTCGCGAAGACGATGCTCGGCTCCGACGAGCACTTCCCGCCGCCCAACTCGCCGCCGGGCCTGCTCACCCGCATCCGGATCGACAAGGTCGGCGGATTCGGCCCCTGGGCCGCCTGACGGCAACCCGCTGTCCGCGGCCGCCCCGGTATGCCATCATGCGAGGCGAACTAGGAGGGGGCGATGCCGCGATGAGCGCTTGCGCGAAGAGCCGAACAGCACGCTTTTTTGCGCTGCTGTTCGCCGCTTTGACGATTTCCGGCGCCGTGCTGGCCGCGCCTGCCTCAGCGGTGGACGCCCCGATCGGCCGGCTCGGTGAGACGCTTCGGGTCGAGCTCATGGGCGTCGTCGCCGACGTGACCGTGCACGACATCCTGCCCTCCGACGTCCCACCCGGGTTCGGCTATCCGCCCCGCGCGCCCCGGTATCAGGTGTACCGCGCCAACGTCACGATCCACGCCATCGAGATGCCCGCGCCGTACGCGATCGGCCTGGCGTTCTCCTTCAAGGGCGTCACGCCGACCGGCGACGCGTACGAGCCGCGGAACTCCGACGCCCCCGACGCGCTGCAGTACGCCATGCTGAACGTGCCCGCGGGCGCGACGGTCAACGGCGGCGTGTGGTGGGACTGCTACCGCGACCTGGTGTCCAACGTGGTGCTGGTCGACAAGAAGACCGGCGTGCACCTCGCGCAGTGGAACGTGTGACCCCAGCGGTCACCACCGCCACCACCGCGGATCTGCCCGAACTCGCCGCCGTCGCCGCCGAAACCTTCCCTCTGGCCTGCCCGCCGTCGGTCTCTCCAGAGAATGTCGCGGCGTTCATCGACGAGAACCTGACGCAGGCGCATTTCGCCGGCTACCTGACCGATCCCGACCGGCTGGTCCTCGTCGCCCGTCGGGACGGCCGAATGATCGGTTACGCCATGCTGATTCGCGGTGTTCCCGACGACGACGACGTCCAGCGAGCGGTCGCCGTGCGTCCGGCGGTGGAGATTTCGAAGATGTACGTGCTGCCCGACAACCACGGCGCGGGCGGATCTGCGGCGCTGATGATCGAGGCGCTGAAGCGCGCCCCGGATCTCGGCGCGACGTGTGTGTGGCTCGGGGTGAACCAGCACAATGAACGGGCACAACGCTTTTACGCCAAGCATGGCTTCACCGTCAACGGCACCAAGACGTTTCGGCTCGGCACCCGCATCGAAAACGACTACGTGATGGTGCGTGCCCTCCCCTGATGGCGCGAGCAGACGCAAAATTGCGCGACACGCCGAGAATTTGGGCGACTTCACGTCTGCTCGCGAGAGAGCGCCAGCAGCCGCGAGGTGGCCCTCAGGTATTTCTTGCGGAACCCGCCCGCCAGCATCTCGTCGCTGAAGATGGTGTCCAGCTTGGCTCCCGACGCCACCACAAGGATACCCGCGTCGTAGAGACGGTCGGTGAGCGACACCAGCCGAAGCGCGACATTCTGGTCGTCGATCGGGTGCACGCCGGTGATGAACACCGCCGGGACGCCTTCGATCAGCGTCAGGTAGCGCGAGGGGTGCATCGTCGCCAAATGCGCGCACAGGGCATCGAAGTCGTCGAGGGTGGCACCGGGCACCGCGGCGGCGCGAGCGCTGACCTCGTTGTCGGACAGCGGTTCCGGTGCGGGCGGCAGGTCGCGGTGACGGTAGTCCGGCCCGTCGATGCGCACTGTCTCGAAAATGGCTGCGAGCGTGTTGATTTCGCGCAGAAAATCCTGCGCGGCGAATCGGCCCTCCCCCAACTGTTCTGGCAGTGTGTTCGACGTGGCGGCAATCGAGACCCCGCGTTCGACCAGCTGCGAGAGCAGCCGCGAGATCAACGTCGTGTTGCCCGGGTCGTCGAGTTCGAACTCGTCGATGCACACCACCACGTAGTCGGCCAGCAGCTCGATGCACTCGACGAAACCGAAGACGCCGGCGAGCTGCGTCAGCTCACCGAACGTGGCGAACGCCGTCGGCGCCGAGGCCGCCCCCGAAATCCTGTAGTAGCTCGACGCCAGCAGGTGGGTCTTGCCGACACCGAAGCCGCCGTCGAGGTAGAGCCCGACGCCCGGCAGCGTCTCGCGCTTGCCGAACAGCTTCTTCCGGCCCGCCCGCCGCGCCACCGCGTCGTCGCAGAACCGGTGGCAGGACTGCACTGCCGCGGACTGCGACGGCTCGGCCGGATCCGGCTGGTAGCTCTCGAAGCTGACGTCGGCGAACGTCGGCGGCGGGTGAAGCTGGGCGATCAACCGCTCAGGGGTGACGCTCGGGTGCCGATCGACGAGGCGGCCGACACCACGGGAGTGCATGCACGAACTCTAACGACGTGCTCCAATCGTCCTCATGCCCGACGACGCAGCCGCGGTGCGCTTCACGGCGCTGGATCCCGTCGACTCACTTGACGAGAGCCGGCTCACGGACCTATACGCCTATCCAGACGAGCTGCGGTCGTGCTGGGTGCGCGGCAACATGATCACGAGCCTCGACGGCGGCGCGACCGACGACGGTAAGTCGGGTGGGCTGGCCGGGGCCGGAGACCGCGCGGTATTCACGCATCTGCGCGTGCTCGCCGACGTCGTCCTTGTCGGTGCGGGCACCGTGCGGGCCGAGAACTACTCCGGCGCACAGTTCAGCCCCACCCAGCGACAGGCCCGCCAGCGCCGTGGCCAGGCCGAGGTGCCACCCGTCGCCGTCGTCACCAATCGCGGTGTGATCGATCACGACGCCAAGATCTTCACCCGCACCGAGGTGCCGCCGCTGATCCTCACCTCTGCCGGGGCGGTCGCCGACGCGCGGCGCAGGCTCGGTTCGGTCGCCGAGGTGATCGACGCGTCGGGTCCGACGTCCGACGCGGTCGACGCCGCGACCGTCCTGACAATCCTGGCCGACCGCGGCCTGTTCCGGGTGCTTGCCGAGGGCGGCCCGCAGTTCCTGGGCTTGCTGATCGAGCACGATCTGCTCGACGAGCTGTGCCTGACGGTCGCGCCGCTCCTGGTCGGCGGCGCCGCCTCGCGCATCGCCACCGGCGACGGCCTGGTCCACACGCGGATGCGGCGCAGCCATCTGCTGACCGATGATGCGGGCTATCTGTACACGCGCTACGTCCGGGGGACCTGACAAGCGCATCAGTACTGTGGTTTCCATGCATCGGCGTCGCCTGGTCCGTGCCCTGAGCACATCGACGGTCGTCGTGTCGGCTTTGCTGGCCGGATGCGCGCCCCTGCTGGCGGCCGACCCGCGCTACGCCACCGACTCCGGCGCGCACCCTCAGGGCAAGCCCACCGACGAGAAGAGGCCGGGCGGCCCGCCCGCGATCGAGGCCCCCAAGAACGACCTGTCCTGGCACAACTGCACCTCGCAGGTGTTCAGCGACTCCGGCGTTCAGTCACTCCCCGGCGTCACGCTGGACTGCGCCACCTATGACGCCGACCTCGACTCGATCAACGGCGCCACCGGATCGGTCAGCATCGGCGTGGTGCGCGCCCGCTCGGTGCAGACCCCCGAAGACGCCGGACCGCTGGTGATGACGACGGGCTCGGACCTGCCGACCTCGGTGCAGCTGCCGGTCTGGCTGTCGCGCGCGGGCGCCGATGTGCTCAAGAGCCATCCGATCGTCGCGGTCGACCGGCGCGGCATGGGAATGTCGAGCGCCATCGACTGCCGCGACCTGTTCGACCGGCAGGAGATGCTCGACCAGGCGCAGTTCCAGTCCGGTGACGACCCGGTCGCCAACCTCGGCGCGATCACCATGACGGCGACGACCAGCTGCACCGACACCATCGCCCCCGGCGACTCGGCCTACGACAACTCGCACGCCGCCGAGGACATCGAGCGGCTCCGCAGCACCTGGGACGTGCCGTCGATCGCGCTTCTCGGGATCGGCAACGGTGCACAGGTGGCGCTGGCCTACGCAGGTTCGCATCCGGGCAAGGTGGCGCGGCTGGTGCTCGACTCGCCTCTGCCGCTCGGCATCGCCGCAGAGGCCGCCACCGAACAGCGCGTCAAGGGCGAGCAGACCGCGCTGGACGCGTTCGCCGCGCAGTGCGCGGCCACCAACTGTCCGCTCGGCCCCGATCCGAAGGGCGCCGTCGACGCGCTTCTCGCCGATGCGCGGGCCGGAAACGGGCCCAATGGGGCGTCGGTCTCCATGGTCGCCGACGCGATCAGCACCGCGCTGGCCTACCCGCGCGGCGACCGCACGGCAGCGACCAACGGCCTGGCCTCCGCAGTGGCCTCGGCGCGCTCCGGCGACGCGAACCAGATGAACAACTTGATCAACCAGGCCGACAGCCTGCGCCAGACCGACGGCCAATTCGTCAACTCGTGCAGCGACGCGCTGAACCGGCCCACTCCCGACCGTGTCCGTGAACTCATCGTCGCGTGGCCCAAGCTCTATCCGCAGTTCGGCGCCGTCGGCGCGCTGAGCATGGTCAAGTGCCTGAACTGGCCCAGCGGAACCGCGCCGCAGGAGCCGAAGAACCTCAAGGTCCCGGTGCTCTTGATGGGCGTGCAGAACGACCCGATCGTCGGCAGCGAAGGCGTCGCCCAGGTCGCGGCCACCGTCATCAACGCAGGCACGTCCAGCAAGCGGGTGATCTGGCAGGGCATCGGGCACGGCGCCAGCATCTACTCCGACTGCGCGCTGGCACCCGTCATCGGCTACCTGGACAGCGGCAACCTGCCGGCCACCGACACATACTGCCCCGCCTAGTTCTGCCGCAGTCGCCGTCGGTGTACGGTTCGCTGGTGGCGGCACCAGACTCCATTCGTACCGGCCTGCTGAACCTCTTCCGACCCCGCACGTCCCCGCCCGGTGTGGCAACCGTGCTGCGGTCGATCCTGTGGCCGCTGGCGATCGTGATGATCATCCACCGCAGCTACGTCCTGGCGACCAACGGCTACATCACCGACGACTACGGCCCGGTGTATCGCGCCGTCGTCAACTTGAAGATGGGCTGGGACATCTACAACGAGCACCTCAACTACGTCGACCCGCACTATCTGTATCCGCCCGGCGGCACGCTCATCATGGCGCCGTTCGGCTACCTGCCGGTCGACGCGTCGCGGTACTGGTTCATCACGATCAACACCATCGCGATCGTGGTCGCCGCGTATCTGCTGGTGCGGTTGTTCAACTACACCGCCACGTCGGTTGCGTTCCCCGCGCTGCTGGTTGCGATGTTCTGCACCGAAAGCGTCATCAACACACTGGTTTTCGGCAACATCAACGGCTGCATCCTGCTGTTGGAACTGCTGTTCTTCCGGTGGCTGCTCGACGGCAAGGTGGCCCATCAGTGGTGGGCGGGCATCGCCATCGGTCTGACGCTCGTGGTGAAACCGTTGTTGGCGCCGCTGTTGCTGCTGCCGTTGCTCAATCGGCAGTGGCGCGCGCTGGTCACGGCGGCCGCCGTGCCCATCGTGTTCAACCTCGCGGCGGTCTTCAGCCCCATCGCGCGGTTCCAGGTGAAGGACCCGATGAACTTCTTCACCCGCACGCTGCCCTACATCTTCTCGATCCGCGACTACTTCAACAGCTCGATCCAGGGCAACGGCGTCTACTACGGCCTGCCGATGTGGCTGATCTGGTTGCTGCGCATCACCTTTGCGTTGCTTGCCGCGGCGAGCGTGTGGCTGTTGTACAAGTACTACCGAAAGCGCGATCCACTGTTCTGGATGGCGACGACGTCGGGCGTGCTGTTGATCGCGTCCTGGCTGGTGCTGTCGCTCGGCCAGGGCTACTACTCGATGATGTTGTTCCCGTTCCTGATGACGGTCGTGCTGCCGAATTCGGTGATCCGCAACTGGGTGGCGTGGCTTGCCGTGTATGGCTTCATGAGCGCCGATAAGTGGCTTCTCGGTCACTGGCCGACGACGGGCCGCGCGCTGGAGTACCTGCGCGTGACGTACGGCTGGTCTTTGATGCTGGTTGTGGTGTTCTGCGTTCTCTACTTCCGCTATCGCGACGCCAAGGCCGACGGCAGGCTCGACGAGGGCATCGACCCGCCCTGGATGTCGGACACGAAGCCGCGCGCTAGCGTGGAGTGATGACCTCTCCGCGGCCCAGGGTGGAACTCACCGATGACGAGTGGCGCCAGAAGCTGACCCCCGCCGAATACACGGTGCTGCGTGAAGCCGGCACCGAGCGGCCCTTCGTCGGCGAATACACCGACACCGAGACCGAAGGCGTCTACGAGTGCCGGGCGTGCGGCGCCGAGCTGTTCCGCAGCACCGAGAAGTTCGAATCCCATTGCGGCTGGCCGTCGTTCTTCGACCCGGCGAAGTCGGACGCGGTCATCCTGCGGTCGGACGATTCGATGGGGATGACGCGCGTCGAGGTGCTGTGCGCCAACTGCCACAGCCACCTCGGCCACGTGTTCGAGGGCGAGGGCTACCCCACTCCCACCGACCAGCGCTACTGCATCAATTCGATTTCGCTACGACTGGTGCCTGCAGGCTCTTAGCTCCGAGCTTCTCGAACTCGACCTGCGCCGCGCGTTTCGGGGGGCCCGATGCGAGCATGTTCATCATCGCCGCGGCGCTCACCGGTGGGCTGTAGTAGTAACCCTGCGCCACCTCACAGCCGAACTCACGCAGCCGATCTGCGGTCTCGACGTTCTCCACGCCCTCGGCGACCGTCGTCACGCCGAGGACGTGTGCGAGGTCGACGACGCCGCGCACCACGGCGGCGGCCCTGGCGTCG
>CAWEKA010000007.1:0-24983 GCA_963809515.1 uncultured Actinomycetota bacterium | reverse complement strand
GTTCAACAGCCGACGTAGTTCACCGAGACGTTCACCGCGAGCCCGCCGGCCGACGTCTCCTTATATTTCGAACTCATGTCCCGTCCGGTGGCCCGCATCGTGGCGATCACCTCATCGAGGCTGACGCGGTGGGTGCCGTCGCCGCGTAAGGCCATGCGCGCCGCGTTGATGGCCTTTCCGGCGGATATCGCGTTGCGTTCGATGCACGGGATCTGAACAAGCCCGGCGATGGGGTCGCAGGTCAGCCCCAGGCTGTGTTCCATCGCGATTTCGGCCGCATTCTCGACCTGTTCCGGTGTGCCGCCGAGAATTTCGGCGAGTCCAGCGGCCGCCATGGACGACGCGGAACCGACCTCGCCCTGGCAGCCGACCTCGGCCCCGGAGATAGACGCCCGCTCCTTGTACAGCGACCCGATGGCGCCGGCGGTGAGCAGAAAGCGCACGGCTACGTCGTTTGGATCCGATACACCCGTCTCGGTGTAATGCACTGCGTAGTGCAATACCGCGGGGATGATTCCAGCGGCCCCGTTGGTCGGTGCGGTCACTATGCGCCCTCCCGACGCGTTCTCCTCGTTGACGGCGAGTGCCACTAGGTTTACCCAATCCTCGGCGTACCGGGGATCACGCTGTGGGTCTTCCTGATTGAGGCGTTTGTGCCACTGCCCCGCGCGCCGGCGTACCTCCAGCACGCCTGGAAGCAGCCCGGTGCGGCCGATGCCACGCTGCTCGCATTCCACCATGACGTCACGAAGATGAAGCAGCTTGGCGCGCACCTCCTCGGCGCTGCGAGTGCGCAACTCGTAGGCGAGCATCACGTCGCTGATCGACCTACCCGAGACCGAGGCGAGCGCGAGCAGTTCTGCGGCCGAGGAGAACGAGGAGTCGTCGTCGTCGGCGATGACGGGATCGGTGGCCGCCTCGCCCTCGGTGACGACGAATCCGCCCCCGACGGAGAAGTAGGTCTGCCGATGCAGCGTGCCGTCGTCGGCGGCGTATGCGGTGAGCGTCATTCCGTTGGGGTGGTAGTCCAGCACAGACCGGGTGTACAGGGCGATGTCGTCCTCAGAAAGGGCGATAGGCACTCGCCCGCCGAGCATAATCTTGCCGGTATTGCGTAGCCGCTCCCGCCCGGATTCCATCTCCTCGGATTCGATCGTTTCCGGGCGGTGCCCCTCGAGGCCGAGCAGCACCGCAGGCAGCGTGCCGTGGCCCCGGCCGGTCGCCGCGAGCGACCCGTACAACTCCACCCGGACATCTGCAACCCGAACCAGCACCTCTGCCGCGTCGAGATCGGCGACGAAGTCCGCGGCCGCCCGCATCGGACCGACGGTATGTGAACTCGACGGACCGATGCCCACCTTGAAGAGCTCGAAAACACTGATGGTCACTGAAAGTCCCCTTGCTACAGCTGTGGGTAGAGCGGATAACGCTCGGCGAGCTCGCCGACCGCGCGCGCCAGCTTCGCGGTGTCCGCGTCGGGCGCGGCAATCAGGCATTGCGCGATCAGATCGGCCACGGTGGCGAAGTCGTCCATCTCGAATCCACGAGCCGCAAGGGCGGGCGTGCCGATGCGCAGACCGGACGTCACCATCGGCGGACGCGGATCGAACGGAACAGCGTTGCGGTTCACCGTGATCCCGATCGTCGCCAACCGATCCTCGGCCTGCCGTCCGTCGATATCCGCATCGCGCAGGTCGACGAGTACCAGATGGACGTCGGTGCCGCCGGTGAGCACGGCGATCCCTGCGTCCCGGACGTCGGGCTGAGACAGCCGCTCGGCGAGGATCTTCGCGCCGTCGATGCATCGCCGTTGACGCTCGATGAAATCGGGCATTGCCGCCATCTTGAAGGCCACCGCCTTGCCCGCGATGACGTGCTCCAGCGGCCCGCCCTGCTGACCTGGGAAGACCGCCGAGTTGAGCTTCTTGGCAATGTCAGCATCGTTCGTGAGGATGATTCCGCCGCGCGGGCCGCCGAGGGTCTTGTGAGTGGTGGACGTGACCACATGGGCATGCGGCACCGGCGACGGGTGCAACCCGGCGGCGACGAGGCCCGCGAAATGGGCCATGTCGACCATCAGGTAAGCGCCCACCTCGTCGGCGATCTCCCGGAATCGGGCGAAGTCCTGGCGGCGCGGGTAGGCCGACCAGCCCGCGATGATCATCTGAGGCCGATGCTCGCGGGCCGCCTCGGCCACCTGATCCATGTCGATCAAGTAGTCGTCGCGCGAAACGCCGTACGCGGCAACCTGGTACAGCTTGCCTGAGAAGTTCAGCCGCATCCCGTGCGTGAGGTGACCGCCGCAGTCAAGCGAGAGCCCGAGGATTGTTTCCCCCGGCTTGAGCAGTGCATGCATGACCGCGGCGTTGGCCTGCGCACCGGAATGCGGTTGTACGTTGGCGAATTCGGCGCCGAACAACGCCTTGATTCGATCGATCGCCATCTGCTCGATGACGTCGACGTGCTCGCAGCCCCCGTAGTAGCGCCGGCCAGGATAGCCTTCGGCGTACTTGTTCGTGAGCACCGAACCCTGTGCCTGCATGACGGCCAGCGGCGCATGGTTCTCCGACGCGATCATCTCCAGGCCGTTGCGTTGGCGCTCGAGTTCCTTGCCGATCAACTCGGCAACCTCGGGATCGAAATCGGCGAGGTGTTGGTCGAGGACACTCATACGAAAGCTCCGTTCGTTCAGCCATCGGCGGCGCCGCGAAAGGCCCGCGGCGGGTCACGTTCCTCTGAATACCAGATTGTCGAGAACTGATATATCAGAGTGTGACCGGCATCATAACGTGATCTGGCTTTGGCGGTCAAGGGTGCGGCTCGGCGCTGTACGACCTGCGAATTTGGTTTCGCTCTTCCCCTTGACAGTGACATGCGGCACAATTCAATCTGTTGCATGTAGAGGGTTCTATTGCGCGATACGCAACATTGACATTGCTGGGCGAGAGGCCAAGCCTTTGGCAGAACACCTGAATCTGTACATCGCGGGTGAATGGCGCCCTGCGCTCGATGGGGCTCGCCGCGAAATCCGATGTCCCGCCGACGGTCAGCTGGTCGCAACAGCCGCCGAGGCATCCACCGAGGACACCCATGCCGCGATCGCCGCTGCGCGCGAAGCCTTCGACGCGGGCCCTTGGCCGAATACGCCGGAACGCGAACGGGCGGACGTGTTGCGGCGCACCGCCGATCTGATCGACCGCGACCGCAAGGATTTCGTCCGCGCCGAGGCGCTCGACACCGGCAAGCGGATCGTCGAAGCCGAGTACGACATGGACGATGTCGTGGCGTGCCTGCGCTATTACGCTGGCGTCGGCGGCACCGAAGCCGGGCGCGTGGTGGACACCGGAAAGGCGGATGCGATCAGTCGCCTCGTCTACGAGCCGATCGGCGTCTGCGGACTGATCACCCCGTGGAATTACCCTCTGTTGCAAGCGATTTGGAAGGTGGGACCAGCCCTGTTGGCGGGCAACGCCTTGGTGCTCAAGCCGAGTGAGCTGACGCCCTCGACCGCGGTTCTCCTGATGCGGGCGTTGGAGGAAGCGGGCCTGCCCGCCGGCGTCGCCAATCTGGTTCTCGGCGCTGGACCCGCCGCCGGCGCACCGTTGTCGGAGCACCCCGACGTGGACATGGTGTCGTTCACCGGCGGTGTCTCCTCGGGCACCCGGGTGATGGCGGCCGCCGCGTCGACGGTCAAACGGGTCGCGCTGGAACTCGGCGGCAAGAATCCCAACGTCGTCTTCGCCGACGCCGACTTCGAGACTGCGGTGGATTTTGCGCTCACCGCGGTGTTCCTGCATTCGGGCCAAGTGTGTTCGGCAGGCGCCCGTCTGATTGTCGAGCAGTCACTGCACGATCGGTTCGTCGACGAGGTCGTCCGACGCGCGGAGCGGATCACGCTGGGCGGGCCATTCGACCCGGACGCCGAGACGGGCCCGTTAGTCTCCGCCGCGCACCGCGACAAGGTCGAGGCCTACGTGGCCGCCGGCCTATCCGAGGGTGCGGTGCTGCGCTGCGGCGGACGCCGACCGGACGACGCACGCCTGCGCGACGGCTTCTTCTATCCACCAACCGTTTTGGATGGCTGCCACTCGGGCATGTCAGTGACGAGGGAAGAGTCGTTCGGCCCAGTACTGACCGTCGAGACATTCACCGACGAAGACGACGCGGTACGTATCGCCAACGACACCGACTACGGACTGGCAGGCGCGGTCTGGACCCAGGACGCCGGCAAGGCTCAGCGCGTCGCCCACCGACTGCGACACGGGACCATCTGGATCAACGACTACCACCCCTACGTGCCGCAGGCCGAATGGGGCGGCATGAAGCGCTCCGGCAACGGCCGCGAGCTCGGCCGAGCCGGTCTCGACGAATACCGCGAGATCAAGCACATCTGGCAGAACACCAACCCACGGCCTGAGCGGTGGTTTCGGGGATAACCCGAGGCCCGCCGCGCCACGAACGACCGACAGCCCATTAGTTAGGAGATTCCGGTGGCCATCCACACAGATAGCGCTCCCACGGCGGTGGTCGCCCCGCCCACCCCCGACCGCGACGACGCGGAGTTGAGCGTCGAAGGACTGTGGAAGGTCTTCGGCGCCAAGGCTTCCGACGTCGCATGCGACGACAGCATGGAGAGGCTCAGCGTCCAGGACATCAAGAAGAAGACGGGATGCGCGGTCGCCGTACGCGACGTCAACTTCGACGTCGGCTGTGGAGAGGTGTTCGTCGTGATGGGCCTTTCCGGCTCCGGCAAGTCCACGCTTGTGCGATGTCTGACACGGCTGATCGAGCCGACAAAGGGCAAGGTGGTGTTCCAGGGCACCGACATCACGGCCGCGGATGAGAAAGAGCTGCGGGATCTGCGCCGTCGCAAGGTCTCCATGGTCTTCCAGCATTTCGGTCTTCTGCCGCACCGCCGGGTGCTGGACAACGTCTCGTACGGCCTCGAGGTCCGTGGCACCGACAAGAAGGACAGGATGAAACGCGCCGGCGAGGTCACCGAGCTGGTCGGGCTGGCCGGATACGAGAACTCCTACCCGGATCAGCTGTCCGGTGGCATGAAGCAGCGCGTCGGGCTGGCGCGTGCGCTGGCCAGCGATCCGGACATGCTGTTGTTCGACGAGCCGTTCTCGGCGCTGGATCCGCTGATCCGGCGCGACATGCAGAACGAGGTGATCCGGCTGCACCACGAAATGGGCAAGACGATGGTGTTCATCACCCACGACCTGTCCGAGGCGCTCAAGCTCGGCGACCGGATCCTGATCATGCGCGACGGAGCGATGGTCCAGGTCGGCACCGGCGACGAGCTCGTCGGTGCACCGGCCGACGACTACGTGCGCGAATTCGTCAGTGACGTACCACGTTCGCGGGTGCTCACCCTCAAGTGGATCATGCGCGAGAAGCGGCCCGGCGATCCGCTCGACGGACCGGAGATGACGCCAGACACCGTGATCCGCGATGCCGTCGACCCCGTGCTGGCCGCCGACAAGCCGATCAAGGTGGTCTCGGACGGCAAGCTACTGGGCATGGTCGGACGGAGTGAGATCCTCGCGGTGATCGGCAAGGTCGACGAGGGCGGTGCGTGATGGCCACCATCGCGGCAGACGCACCCCCGGCACCGCGGGCGCCGGAGGCACAGCCGAAGACGTCGTGGTTCTCCGAACGCGGGCCTGCGCAGTTCATCGCGGCCATCGGCGCGGTACTGGGTGTCTGGATCGTGCTGTTCTCTCTGCTGCACGGACGCAACACCCTCGCCCTCGCCCCGGCCGACACCAAACCGCTGCATGTCTGGCTCTCAGACCTGCAGACCTCGATCGGCGAGGGCCGAAATACCAACCCGCTCTTCACGTATTTCTTCAATCCGATCCGGTCGGTGATCGACGCGTTCGCCACCGCGATCCAGGACCTGATCGCGCATCCGGTCGACGGGCGACCCGTCCCCTACATCGGCTGGCTCGGTGTCGTCGTGCTGTTCACGGTCCTAGCCTGGGCGCTCGGCAACTGGAAGGTCGCGCTGCTGACGCTGTGCGGCTTGTTGTTCATGGGCCTGCAGGGCCTGTGGCAGGAGAGCATGGAGACGCTGGCGCTGACAATTGCGGCGGTCGCGATATCACTGCTCATCGGAATTCCGCTCGGCATCTGGGCGGGAATGTCGGATGGCTTCAATCGCCTGATCACCCCGGTGCTGGATTTCATGCAGATCCTGCCGTCGTTCGTCTACCTCGCACCGCTGACGCTGGCATTCCTGATCGGCCCGGCCGCTGCCGTGATCGCGACGGTGATCTATGCGGCTCCCCCGGTCATCCGGCTCACCGCGCACGGCATTCGGTCGGTGCCGCAGGAGTCGCGTGAGGCGGTCGAGTCGCTGGGCGCGACCCGATTCCAGGAGCTGACCGGTGCACTGCTGCCAATGGCGAAGCGCACCATCGTGCTCGGCATCAACCAGACCATCATGGCCGCGCTGGCGATGGTGACCATCGCCGCGCTGATCGCCGCACCGGGCCTCGGCCAGGTGGTGGTCCAGGCGTTGTCGACCCAGGACGTCGGCACCGCATTCAACGCCGGTCTGGCCATCGTGCTGTTGGCCATCATCCTGGACCGGACCACCACGGCCGCGAGCGAACGCGTGGAGACCCAACGGCGAAAGTCGGCCGAGCCCAACAAGTATCGGCGTCCCGCGATCGCGATCGGTGCCGTTGTGACGGCGATCGCGATCTGGCTGTCCTACACCTACCAGCTGGTGGCGATCTTCCCATCGTCGTTACAGATCGGGTCAGCTCACATCGGGCTCGATGTCGGCACACACATCATCAACGTCGCGAACTCCGTGACCAATTGGGCGCAAACCAGCTTCTCCGGGGTAACCAATGGCATCAAGGACGTGGTCACCGCGTGGGCACTTGACCCGTTGCAGACGCTGCTTGACAGCTCGCCGTGGTGGCTCACCTTCGCGGCGATCACCGCGATCGCGGCGATCATCGGGGGCCGGGTGTCCGCGCTGATCACCGCCGTGTGCCTCGGCTTGATCGCCTGGCCACTCTGGCTGTGGCAGGACACCATGGACACCCTGGCCGCGGTGCTGGTGGCCACGGTGATCGTCGTCGCTCTCGGGGTCGTGGTCGGCGTCTGGATGGGCCGCAGCCCTACCGCGGACAAGATTGTGCGACCGTTCCTGGACGCCGCGCAGACCATGCCGTCATTCGTGTACCTGGTGCCGTTCCTGGCGTTGTTCTCGGCGTCGCGGTTCACCGGCATCGTGGCGGCGATCGTGTACGCCGCCCCGGTGTCGATCAAGATCATGGCCGACGGGATCCGCGGGGTGTCGCCCGAAACCGTCGAGGCGGCCCGTTCGGTGGGGTCGAACACCTGGCAGGTGATCAGCAAGGTACAGCTGCCGATGGCGGTGCGTTCGCTGACGCTCGCGACCAACCAGGGCCTCATATATGTGCTCTCCATGGTCGTCGTCGCGGGTCTGGTCGGCGGCGGCGCGCTCGGCTACCTCGTGGTGGCCGGCTTCGCGCAGACCAGCCTGTTCGGCAAGGGGCTGGCGGCAGGTCTGGCGATCGTGCTGCTCGGCACGATCCTCGACCGCACGACCGCGGCCGCATCGAAACGGATAGGACGGACAAGCGAATGAGACGGATTGTCATAGCGGCGGTCGCCGCGGCGCTCGTGCTGCTGATATCGGGCTGCAACGCCACCAAGGTGTCGGACCTGCAAAGCCGCGGTCAGCTGAAGCCAGGCAGCAGGCCGTGCGGCACCTTCAACCTGGCCATCAACTCGTGGGTCGGGTACGAGGCCAATGCCGCAGTGATCACGTATCTGGCGGAGAACGTGTTGGGCTGCGTGGTGAAGCAGAAACACATCGCCGAGCAGGTTTCCTGGCAAGGCATGTCTACCGGACAGGTGGACGCGATCCTGGAGAACTGGGGTCACGACGACCTGCGGAAGCAGTACATCGACGTGATGGGCGTCGCGCAGAGCGCAGGCTCCACCGGAATCAACGGGCAGATCGGCTGGTACGTGCCGCCGTGGATGGTCGAGCAGTACCCGGACATCACCGATTGGCACAATCTGAACAAGTACGCGCACCTGTTCAAGACGTCCGAATCCGGCGACAAGGGGCAGCTGCTCGACGGGGATCCCGCTTACGTGACCAACGACGCCGCACTGGTGGCCAACCTGGGCCTGAACTACAAGGTGGTGCAGGGCGGCAGCGAAACGGCGCTGATCTCCAGCATTCGTCAGGCACAGCGACAGCGGACCCCGCTACTCGCGTACTTCTACTCGCCGCAGTGGTTGTTGAGTGAGGTACCCATGGTCAAGATCGATCTGCCGCCGTATACGTCGGGATGCGACGCCGATCCGGCCAAGATTGCCTGCGACTATCCGGATTACGACCTGGACAAGATCGTCGCGACCAAGTTCGCCGAATCCGGCAGCCCGGCCTACACGCTGGTGAAGAACTTCCAGTGGACCGAGGAGGACCAGAACTCCGTCGCCCGTTCGATCGCGGTGGACGGGATGAGCGACGACGAGGCGGCCAAGAAGTTCATCGATGCACACCCGCAGCTTGTCGCCAAATGGCTGGCAGGCACGGGAGCGGAGAACGCGGCGTAGTCGCCTGCTGAAAAGGCGTGCACGCGACGTCAAAACTCGCGCGAGGCAGCACTTGACAAGCCAGGTGACGTCCCTCACGCTGTTGCATATTACGAATCCTGTTTCGCAATTCGATACAAAAACCATTAGGGGAGGTTGAGGTCGTGCTCGAGATCTGCCCACTCGCGGCCCTGCCCCGCGGCGAGGCCCGGAGGGTCGACGCGGATCCACCAATCGCGGTCTTCCACACCGACGACGGCGAGGTGTTCGCGATAGACGACACCTGCACGCATCAGGACGCGTCACTCGCCGACGGCTGGTTGGAGGGCTGCGAGATCGAATGCCCTCTGCACGCGTCGCGGTTCAATCTGCGCACGGGTGCGGTCGACGCGCCGCCTGCGAAGCGGCCGGTGCGCACACACGAAGTGGTCGTCGTCAACGGGGTGGTCAACGTCGTCCTCGACGATGCCCCGCCCAACCTTCCCCCCGGCCTCACCACGCGCGCGGCCGGCGAGGCGGCACAGTGAAAAGCGTTGCGGTGGTGGGTGCGTCGCTGGCGGGTCTTTCGGCAGCCCGCGCGTTGCGTGCGCAGGGTTTCGACGGCACGCTGACGGTCATCGGCGCAGAGGCGCGCCGGCCTTACGACCGTCCCCCGCTGTCGAAGGAGTTCCTTGCCGGCGATGTCGGCGAGGATGCCTTGGCCCTGGAAGCCGACGACGATGACCTGAACGCGCAGTGGTTGCTCGGCGTGCACGCGACCCGCCTGGACGCGGCGGCGGGCGCCGTTCACCTCGACGACGGAACCACGGTGCGCGCCGACGGCATCGTCGTGGCCACCGGTGCCCGGGCCCGGTCATGGCCCGCCTCAGCGCGCCTCGCCGGAGTGCACGTGCTGCGCACGGTTGACGACGCCATCGCCCTTCGCCGCGAACTGCGACCGGGCGCACGGCTCGTGGTGATCGGCGCCGGATTCATCGGGGGCGAAGTCGCCTCGACCGCAGCGAAATTGGGACTGCACGTCACGGTGGTCGAGGCCGCGCTGGCACCTCTGGCCGGCCCGCTCGGCGTGCGACTCGGGGCCGCGGTGGCACGGCTGCACACCGAGCACGGCACGCGGCTGGTGTGCGGAGCCCCGGTCGCGGACCTCACGGGCAGGGACCGAGTCACCGGCGTGCAGTTGGCCGACGGCCGTCGGCTGGCCGCCGATGTCGTCGTGGTCGGAATCGGCGCGATCCCCAACGTCGAATGGCTGCGCAACAGCCCGCTCCAACTGTCCAACGGCGTTGTATGCGACGAAGGCGGGGCAACGTCGATCCCGAACGTGGTCGCGGTGGGCGACTGTGCGGCCTGGCATGAACCGTGTGTCGGCTGGCCGCACCGCGTCGAACATTGGACAGGCGCGTTAGAGCGCCCCGCCATCGCAGTCGCCACGTTGCTCGCCGGTGGACGGCACGATGGCGCGCCGGCCAAACCCCCGTACTTCTGGTCGGATCAGTACGGTCGCCGGATCCAGTTCGCCGGCATCGCAGCGCCCGGTGACGAGATCACGTTCGAGGTGGGCACCCTGCGCGACGAAAGTTTCCTGGCCGTCTACCGCCGCGGAGGTGAACCGGTCGCCGTGCTCGGCGTAGACCAGCCGCGGTTGTTCACTCGCTTGCGACGTCAACTCGCCGTCGTCCCGGTTCCCGCCTGACTCCCCTATCCATATCCGCGCGGCACAGCAGAGGAGAGATCGCAATGACCATGGTCGGCCTGCCGGAGAGCCTTATCTCGACGCTGCCCGGCAGTTATTACACCGACGCCACCATCTTCGCGATGGAACAGGCGTCGATCTTCGAGTCGATGTGGTTCTGCGCCGTGCGGGCCGACGATCTCGACAAGCCTGGAGCCTTCAAGACCGTACAGGTCGGCCGCGAGAGCGTGCTGATCACGCGGTCACGCAGCGGTGAGATCCGCGCGTTCTTCAACGTCTGTCGCCATCGCGGCGCGCAGCTGTGCACCGATGAGACCGGCGAGGTCAAGCGCGCTTTCCAATGCCCCTACCACGCTTGGACTTACGACCTCGACGGCAAGCTGGTGGCCGCGCCGAACCTGACCAAGATGCCCGACATCGACAGGGTCGAGTACGGCCTGCGACGCATCGCGGTGCAGGAGTGGCTGGGCTACGTGTGGGTGTGCCTGGCCGATACCCCACCTTCGTTCGACGAAACGGTCCGCAAGGACGTCAGCGATCGGCTCGGCAACGTCGAGTCCATCGACCATTACGACACCGCTCACCTGCGCGTCGGTCGCCGGATCCGCTATGACGTCAAGGCGAATTGGAAGCTCATCATCGAGAACTTCATGGAGTGCTACCACTGCGCCACCATCCATCCGGAACTGACCGAGCTGCTGCCCGAGTTCGCCGACGGGTTGGCGGTGCAGTACCACGTCGGGCACGGCGCCGAATTCGGCGAGGAGGTCGAAGGATTCACGATCGACGGCTCGGCGGGTCTCGACCAGATCCCGAGCGTCGCCGAGGACCAGGACCGGCGCTATTACGCCGTCACGATCAAGCCGCAGGTGTTCGTCAACCTGGTGCCCGACCACGTGATCCTGCACCGGATGTTTCCGCAGGCCGCGGACCGCACCGTCGTCGAATGTGACTGGCTGTACCTCCCCGAGGTGGTGGACTCCGGCAAGGACCTGAGCCGCTCGGTCGAGTTGTTTCACCGGGTCAATCAGCAGGACTTCGGGGCATGCGAGCGCTGCCAGCCGGCGATGAGCTCACGCACCTACCGAGACGGCGGGGTGCTGGTGCCCAGCGAGCACCACATCGGTGACTTCCACGACTGGCTGCAGGCGAAGCTGACAACGTGACCGCGCCAGTTTCCTCAGTCGAGGTGGCCCATCCTGTGACCGATCGCCGCTGCGGCGGCGACCACATCGGGGGCTACCGCGCGCATCCGCTCTTCGGTGAATCGATAGACCGGACCCGAAACACTGAGCGCCGCAATGACACTGCCGGTGTGGTCACGTACCGGCGCAGCGACGGCGGTGAGCCCTTCTTCGAGTTCCTCGATGGAAAACGCATATCCGTCGCGCGCGGCGGTCTCGACCTGCGCCTCGAGTTCCCGTTGCGATGTGATCGTGTGGCGGGTGAGTCGGACAAGCCCCGACGAAGCCAACATGCTGCGGCGCTCCTCGGGCGTCATGTAGGCGAGCAGGACCTTGCCGCTGGAGGTGGCGTGCAACGGCGTCAGCTCACCGACCCAGTTGTGTGTAGCGACGGTGCTCGGTCCGCGCGCCTGGTCGATATTGACGACGAAATTCGACCGCCGCACCGCGATGTTGACGGTCTCACCGAGCTGCGCGGCGAGCTGTTGGCAGATCGCACGGGCCTGCTGGGTGACGTCCAGCTGGCCGGACACCGCACTGGCCAGCCGCAGGATGCCGAAGCCGAGGCGGTACTTTCCGCGTTCTTGGGTCTGCTCGACGAGTTCGCGTTCCTCGAGCGCCGCGAGCAACCGGAACGCCGTCGACTTGTGCACGCCGATGTCCGCGGCGACTTCGCTGACGCCTGCTTCACCGCGCTGGGCCAGGATTTCCAGCACGCTGACGGCGCGATCGACCGACTGCACACCGCCAGCGCTCTCACCGCGCGCGTTGCTCATAACGCAACTATACGAGACGTTGTTGCATATAGAGAAACCTGATGCGTATCACGCTGCGCAGCGATAGCCTTTTCCCACTATTCGCAGGAGGAAACAACGATGGCCGGCAATGACTTAGCGCGGTACGACTTCGTGATCGTCGGCGGCGGATCGGCAGGATGTGCGCTCGCCAACCGGCTTTCGGCCGAGCCGGCGAACAAGGTTTTGGTTCTGGAGGCGGGCCGCAACGATTCGTTGTGGGACGTGTTCGTGCACATGCCCGCAGCCCTGCCATTTCCCATCGGAAGTCGTTTCTACGACTGGAAATACGAGTCCGAACCAGAGCCGCACATGCAGGGGAGACGCGTCTACCACGCCCGCGGCAAGGTACTCGGCGGCTCCAGCTCCATCAACGGAATGATCTTCCAGCGCGGCAACCCCATGGACTTCGAGCGCTGGGGCGCCGACCCCGGCATGGGCGACTGGGACTTCGCGCACTGCCTGCCGTACTTCAACCGCATGGAGAACTGCCTGGCCGCCTCCCCCGGCGACCCGTATCGCGGGCACGACGGTCCCCTCGCGCTGGAACGCGGCCCTGCGACGAATCCGTTGTTCGAAGCGTTCTTCACTGCGGCCGAGCAGGCCGGCTACCCCCGCACCGATGACGTAAACGGCTACCGGCAAGAGGGTTTCGCGAAATTCGACCGCAACATCCGCAACGGCCGACGGCTCTCGGCCGCCCGCGCCTACCTGCATCCGGTGATGCACCGGCCAAATCTGGACGTGGTCACAAGGGCGTTCGTCGAGCGGGTGATCTTCGAAGGCAAGCGCGCGGTTGGCGTCGACTACCGGCATGGCTTCGGCGGCGCCAAGCGCGTCAACGCAGGCCAGGTCATCCTGTGCGGAGGGGCGATCAACAGCCCGCAGCTGCTGCAGCTCTCCGGCGTCGGCAACGCCGCCGATCTGCAGGCGCTCGGCATCGACGTCGTGCATGACCTGCCCGGCGTCGGCGAGCATCTCCAAGACCACCTCGAGGTGTACATCCAATACTCCTGCAAGCAGCCGGTTTCCATGCAGAAGTACCTGAAATGGCGCTACCGGCCGTGGATCGGCGCCAATTGGTTGTTCCTGCGCCGTGGCCCCGGCGCCACAAACCATTTCGAGGGCGGCGGGTTCGCCCGCAGCAACGACGACGTCGCCTACCCGAATCTGATGTTCCACTTCCTGCCGATCGCGGTCCGCTATGACGGCTCCTCGCCCGAAGGCGGCGACGGCTATCAGGTGCACGTCGGCCCGATGTACTCCGATGCCCGCGGCACCCTGAAGATCGTCAGCCGCGACCCGAAGGTGCATCCGGCGCTGCGGTTCAACTACCTGTCCACCGACCAGGACCGCCGCGAATGGGTCGAGTCCATCCGGGTGGCGCGCAACATCCTCAACCAGCCCGCCATGGCACCGTTCAACGGCGGCGAGATCTCACCCGGCCCCAGCGTGGAAACCGACGAGCAGATCCTCGACTGGGTGGCACGCGACGCCGAAACCGCGCTGCACCCGTCCTGCACGGCCAGAATGGGTACCGATGCGATGTCAGTGACGGACCCGCAGACGATGGGCGTGCACGGCATCGAGGGACTGTCGGTCGTCGACGCGTCGGTGATGCCGTATGTGACCAACGGCAACATCTACGCCCCGGTGATGATGGTCGCCGAGAAGGCGGCGGACCTGATCCTCGGCAACCAGCCGTTGCCGCCTGCGACGGTGTCGTTCTACCGGCACCAGCCCAAGCAGCCCAGCGATCACGAACCCGCAGGCCGCGGCTGAGGCCCGCGGCGGGCGTCCCTGCTGATTTGGACGTGACAACCCGGTCGATGCGGTGGGTCAGAGCACGACCACCGAACGCAGCACCTCGCCGCGATGCATGGTCGCGAAGGCGTCCTCGACCTGGTCCAGCTTGATGCGCTCGCTGACGAACTTCTCCAGCGGCAGCCGGCCCTGCTGGTAGAGGTCAACGAGGGCCGGGAAATCCCGCTCCGGCAGGCAGTCGCCGTACCACGACGACTTCAACGACCCTCCGCGGGAGAAGAAGTCGATCAGCGGCATCTCAAGCTTCATGTCGGGCGTCGGGACACCGACCAGTACGACCGTGCCTGCAAGGTCGCGCGCATAGAACGCTTGCTTCCAGGTTTCCGGACGGCCCACCGCGTCGACGACCACGTCCGCACCGAAGCCACCCGTGAGCTCGGCCACCGCCTCGACCGTATCGGCCCGCGTGGCGTCGATCGTGTGGGTCGCGCCCAATTCGGTTGCCCACTGCAGTTTTTTCGGGTCGCGGTCGATGGCGATGATCGGCGATGCGCCGGCCAGCCTGGCCCCGGCGATCGCGGCGTCGCCCACGCCACCGCAACCGATCACCGCGACCGAGTCGCCGCGCGAGACGTTGCCTGTATTCATCGCAGCGCCGAGTCCGGCCATCACACCGCAGCCGAGCAAGCCGACAACCGCAGGATCTGCGTTCGGGTCGACGCGGGTGCACTGGCCCTCGTGCACGAGGGTTTTGTCGGCGAATGCGCCGATGCCCAGCGCGGGGGTCAGCTCCGTTCCGTCGGCCAGCGTCATCGGCTGGCTGGCGTTGTAGGTGTCGAAGCAGTACCAGGGCCGGCCGCGGCGGCACGCCCGGCAACTGCCGCAGACCGCGCGCCAGTTCAGCACGACGAAGTCGCCGACCTCGACGTGGGTAACCCCGCTCCCCGCTTGTTCAACGATGCCCGCCGCCTCATGGCCGAGCAGGAACGGAAATTCGTCGTTGATGCCGCCGTCGCGGTAGGTCAGATCGGTGTGGCACACCCCGCATGCCTGGAGCCGCACGACCACGTCGTTCGGGCCGGGATCGGGGATGGTGATGTCGACGAGCTCGACGGGTGCGCCCTTGCTGCGGGCAATGACGCCCTGGACGTGCTGTGGCATACGAAGACCTGTCTGGTTGGTAGTGAAGGTGGGACGAGTGTTGTGTCCGTTAGCGATTCACAGCACCAGGCACAACCGGTACGCGTCGAAAACCGCCGCGTGAATGTTTCTGCTGGCCACCGCATCTCCGACGCGGAACAACTGATAGCGGCCGTCGGGATTGCGCTGCACCTGCTGTGGCCTCAGATCGAGTAGGGCCTGCTGGTCCACCTCCCCGAGATTCGATGAGCCGGGCACCAACGAGAAGTACAGCTCATCCTGGGCAAGCGTGCCGTGTTCGACGACCACCTGATCGACCATGCGTTGCCGCGTCGCGTGCGCATATTCGTTGTACAGGTCGACCTCGATGCGACCGTCCTTGCGCCGCACGGCCGTCACCCGTTCGTTGAGGGTAACCGACACGTTGTGCTCGGCGAAAACCTTGAAGTATCCGGGATAGTTGACGCCACCGACGTCGGGCGCCAAAGTCCTTTCCGGAGTGACGAATTCGACGTCAACACCGGCTCGGGCCAGCACCTCGGCGGCATCCAGGCCGGGGTGCCCGCCGTTGTCGTCGAAGAGCAAGACGCTACCCTTCGCCTTGAACGAACCGCTGAGCACATCCCAGCTATCCGAGACCAGATGCGCTCCCTCGCGCAGGAATTCGGTGTTCGGGATGCCGCCGGTGGCGACGACCACGATGTCGGGATCCTCGGCCAGCACGTCGTCGGCCTCGGCGTAAATGTGATACCGGACATCGACGTCGACGTGTTTGCACTCAGCCAGCCGCCAGTCGATGATCCCGATCAGGTCCCGCCGCCGCGGTGACGAGGAGGCGAGCCGGATCTGGCCGCCTGCAGCGTCGCTGGCCTCCAGCACGACCACTCGATGCCCCCGCATGCCGAGCACCCGTGCCGCCTCCAACCCGGCCGGCCCGGCTCCGATGACGACGGCCTTGCGGGGAGGTCCCGTTGCCGCTGGCACGTGGTGCGGCAACCGGTCCTCACGACCTGTCGCCGGGTTGTGGATGCACTTGGCGTCGCGGGCCTGGTAGATCTCGTCCAGGCAGTAGCTGGCGCCAACGCAGGGCCGGATCCGGTCCTCTTCTCCTGCTTGGATTTTCGCAACGATATGCGGATCGGCGATATGCGCACGGGTCATCCCGACCAGGTCGAGCAGTCCGTCGCGAATCGCGTGCCGGGCGGTGGCCACATCGTTGATCCGGGAGGCGTGCATCACCGGCACCCCTACCTCGCGTTTGATTTCACCTGCGAACTCCAGATGCGGCGCGACGGGTGTGCCCATCGGCGGGATGACCCGCGACAGTGCCTCGTCGCTGGCCATGTATCCCCGAATGACGCTGATGAAGTCGATGCCCTCGGGGACGACCCGCTGCGCGATCGCCAGCGCCTCCTCGCGGCCGAGTCCTCCCGGCATCTCTTCGTCGAAAGACATCCGGATGCCGACGATGAAATCCGGGCCTGCGGCCTCACGCACCGCACGAATCACTCGAAGCGGGAAGCGCAGGCGGTCCTCCAGGCTGCCGCCGAACTCGTCGTCGCGGTGATTGGTCAGCGGTGACCAGAACGCGTCAAGCAGGTGGGTGTAAGCCTCGATTTCGATGCCGTCCAGGCCGGCCTCGCGGCATCGCGAAGCGGCGTCGGCATACGCTCGCACGATGCGGTCCATATCCCATTCCTCGGCCACCTTCGGAAAGGCCCGGTGCGCGGGTTCGCGTAACGGGGAGGGATAGACCACCGGCAGCCAGTCGCCGTCGTAGTTGCTGGTCCGGCGGCCCAGGTGGGTGATCTGGCACATCACCGCCGCACCGTGCTCGTGAACGCCGTAGGCCAGTTCCCGCAGCCACGGCACGATCTCGTCCTTGTAGACGTGAAGGTTTCCGAACGCGGCCGGGCTGTCCGGCGCGACGACCGCGGACCCGCCCATCATCGTCAGGCCGATGCCACCCTTCGCCTTCTCCTCGTGGTAGAGGCGGTATCGCTCCTTGGGCATCCCGTCTTCGGTGTACGACGGCTCGTGCGATGTACTGACGACCCGGTTTCGCAGCGTGAGGTTCTTCAGCTCGAAGGGCTGCAGCAACGGGTCGATGAGCTGGCGATTCATGGGCATGCCTCTGTCACATCATCTTGGTGGAAACCGGACAAATTTGCGAGCGCATCAGAGTGTTCGCTCCGGTGTGTACTCCTCGGCCGCGTCAAGTAGCCAGCCGGCCAGATAGCGGGCGAACGAGGAACGCACGAGGATGCGGTAATCGGCTCCGCCGCCGTCGACGGTCAACAGGATGACGCCCGCCTGGCCGAGCCTCGTCTGCGCGGCCGATCGCGCGGTGAACACCGCGGGGTGCAGATCGAGCGCGCAGCCTTTGGCCAGCACGTCGCGGGCGTGCGAGCCGCGCAACCTCAGCGTGGTCCGCTGCCCCGACACGTCGACAGCGGCGCCGCCGTGCGGCGAAACGGCCTCGCGCAACCGTGCTTCCAGCTCCGGCCCGGTCAGCGAGGTGCCGGTGACCAGCCACTCGTCGGGACCCAGCCAAATCACACTGGTATCAAGGTTATTGGCGTAGGTGGACGCGGTGGTTGGCAGCTCGACACCGAGCCATTGTGCCGCCGCCGCCGCGCCGCGCCCGGACGGGTCGACACGCAGCTCGACCATCGTGACGAACGGTTCCTCAACGATCGCCACCGAATCCGGCAACTGCGCGAACCTTTCGGCCCACTGCTGCAGCGGGCTGGTGCGTTGCAATGTGTCAGCCATCTCGGCGCGCTCCTTCCGGGTCAACCAGCACCGAACCGGTGACTTCGACAGCGACGAGCGTCCCGTCGACGGGCACGTGCAGGGTCTCGCCGATGCGGGCCTGGCCGGCGTTGACCAGAGCCAGTGCGAACGTGCGGCCGAGCTCGGCGCTGCGATAGCTCGAGGTGACGTGGCCCAGCATCGGAACCGGTGGCGGCGGAAGCGCGTCGTCCTGGCAGAACTCGACGATCTGCGAGCCCTCCGGCAGCCGGGTTACGCGATCGACCGGCAAGAGCCCGACGAGCTGCTTGCGCAACGGGTTCTGGTTCTCTGACCGGCTGAACGAGCGCTTCCCGATGAAGTCGAGCTTCTTCTTCGAGACGGCCCACGCCATGCCGAGATCGTGCGGGCTGACGGTGCCATCGGTGTCCTGGCCGATGATCGGATAGCCCTTCTCGGCGCGCAGCACGTGCATGGTCTCGGTGCCGTACGGCGTGATGCCGCGAGGGCGGCCGGCGGCGATCAGCCGCTCCCACACCGCGGGCGCGTGCCAGAAGTTGACGTTGACCTCGTACGCGAGTTCACCGGAGAAGCTCACGCGCGCGACCCGGACGGGCACACCGTCAAGGCTGGTGTCACGCCAAGTCATGAACGGGAAGGCCTCGTTGGCGACGTCCAGATCGGCGAACACCGCGCCGATCACGTCCCGCGACCGCGGCCCGACGACGGGGAACGTCGCCCAATGATCGGTCACCGAGGCCAGTGACACCTGAAGTTCCGGCCACTCGGTCTGCAGCCATTCCTCCATCCAGTCAAGGATTTTCGCCGCTCCGCCGGTGGTGGTGAACACCACGAACCGGTTTTCGGCAAGCCGCATCACGGTGCCGTCGTCGATCACCATTCCGTCGACGCCGCACATCACGCCGTACCGGATCGAGCCGACCTTCAAGCTGCTCATGAGGTTGGTGTAGATCCGGTCCAGCAGCTCGGCCGCGTCACGGCCGGACACGTCGATCTTGCCGAGCGTGGAGCCGTCGAGGATGCCGACACCGCCGCGCACCGCGGCGCATTCGCGCAGCACCGCGTCGTCCATGTCTTCGCCCGGATGCGGGTAGTACCGCGGGCGCTTCCACTGCCCGACGTCCTCGAACACCGCACCTTGTGCGACATGCCAGTCGTGCAGCGCCGTGGTGCGCTCGGGGTCAAACAAGGAGCCACGGTCGCGCCCGGCCAGCGCGGCGAACGCGACCGGGGTGTAGGGCGGCCGAAATGTGGTGGTGCCCAAGGCTTCGATGGGTACGCCAAGCAGTTCGGCGGTGATACCCGAGGCGATCACCCCGGAGGTCTTGCCCTGGTCGTGGGCGGTGCCGATGGTGGTGTAGCGCTTGATGTGCTCGACCGAACGTATGCCGGCGCCGACCGCCCGTGCGACATCCGCGACGGTGGCGTCGCGCTGCACGTCGACGTACTGATCCTGCTCGCGTCCGGGGACCCGCCACAGCACCAGGCCAGGCGCGGCCTCGGCCGGTGAGACCTCGGGGAGCGGCGCCGACTCAGCCTGTGACAGACCCAGTTCGGTTAGCGCTGTCGCGGCGGAATCCCGGCCTTCGCGCAGGCAACCCTCGAGGTCCATGACGCCGTTGGCCGCACCGGCGACGCCGATCCGGTCCAGTTGCTCGCCGGGGACGAAGCCGCCCAGCGCCGGGTCATAGCGCAGCTTGCCTCGGGCCTGGCTGAACAGGTGCACTGCCGGATTCCAGCCGCCGCTCAGCATCAGAGTGTCACACGAAACTGCCTCGGCGGCACCGACCTTCACCCCGTCGAAGTCGGCGACCATCGCGTGTGTGATGCGATCGGTGCCGCTGGTGCCGGTCACCACCGCGCCCGCGCGCACCGGGATGCCCCGTCGGTCGCACTCGCTACGCAGCGCGTCGGACACCTGCTCGCGGGCATCGACGACGGCCTCGATCTGCACACCCGCATCAGCGAGGTCGAACGCGGCCGCGTAGGCGCTGTCGTTGGTGGTGAACACCACCCCCGCGTGTCCGACCAACACTCCGTAGCGGTGCAGGAAGGTTTTCGCGCTATGTGCCAACATGATTCCCGGCCGGTCGTTATCGGCGAACACGATCGGGCGCTCGTGCGCACCGGTCGCCACCATCACGTGGCGGGCTCGGATCCGCCACACCCGTTGGCGGGACAGCCGGGCCGGGGCGGCGTTGCCGAGATGGTCGGTACGCCGCTCGAGGGCAAGTACGAAGCCATCGTCATAGTGGCCGAATGCGGTGGTGCGTTGCAGGTGTCGCACCTCGGGGTGGGTGGCCAGTTCGGCGACGACAGTCCGCACCCATTCGGTCGCGGCGGCACCGTCGATCTGGTCGGTGCTGCCGAGCAGCGAGCCACCTGCCTCGGACTGCTCGTCGACCACGACCACCCGGGCGCCGGCACGCGCTGCGGTCAGCGCCGCCGACAGCCCCGCGGGTCCGGCGCCGACGACGAGCACGTCGGCGTGCGCGTGCATGGCGTCGTAGCGGGCGGAGTCCGCGATGTCGGCGAGGCGGCCCCGGCCGGGGAGGCCGCGGGCGGCGAGGCCGTCGTGCAGTTCGATCGTCGAGGCCAGCAGCATCGGCTCCGGGAACGGCGCCTCGATCTGAACCAGCCCGCCGGTATCCTCGGCCCACGCCGCCGAGATTCCCCGTGGGCGGCCGAGTTTGACGCTCGTCGCGATCTTGTGCACGCCGTGAGCGAGCAGCGCCGACGCGAGGGTGTCACCGGGGTGGCCGGTGAAAGTACGTCCGTCGAAGGAGAATTCAAGACTGCTGCCGCGGTCGATGCGGCCGCCGATCGGGGTGCGGTACGGCGCGGTCATGAGATCGCCGGCTTCGGCTCGCCGATGCGGTACACACCGTGGAACTGATAGGTGGCGGTATCGCGCACGGCGTTGAACCAACGACGGCACCCGGCGCTGTGACACCACCGTTCGGCGAACATGCCCTTGGGATTGGCACGGAAGAACACGTAGTGCGCCCACTCGTCGTCGGTCATCGCCGCGGGGTCGTCAGGGTAGGCGACGTGCGCCTGCCCGCCGTAGTGGAACTCGGTTTCCTCCCGGTGGCCGCACCACGGGCATTGGATGAGTTGCATCGTTGCTCCAGCTCTCGGTTTGGGCGATTCAGTGCGCGACCGCGGCGGCGCCGTGCTCGTCGACCAGCGCCCCGGTGACGAAGCGGTCAAGGCTGAACGGAGCCACGTACGGGTGCGGCTCGTCGCGCGCGATGGTGTCGGCCATACACCAGCCGATGCCTGGTGTGGCCTTGAATCCACCTGTGCCCCAACCACAGTTGAGGTACAGATTGCGATACGGGGTGTGGCCGATGATCGGCGATGCATCCGGGGTGACGTCGACGATCCCGCCCCAGGTCCGCAGCAGATGCGCGCGGGCGAAAATCGGGAAAAGCTCGACGGCCGCGGCCATCTGTCGCTCGATGATGTGAAATGCGCCGCGCTGACCGTAGCCGTTGTACGAGTCCATACCCGCGCCCATCACCAGCTCACCCTTGTGCGCCTGTGATACGTAGACGTGGATAGCGTTGGACATCACGATCGTTGGGTGCACGGGCTCGAGCAGTTCGGAGACCAACGCCTGCAGCGGGTGGCTCTGCAGCGGCACCGGGAATCCCAGCATGTCGGTGAGCACCGACGTGTGGCCCGCCGCGCACATCGCGACCTGTCCTGCCGCGATGTCTCCGAGGGTGGTGCGCACACCCGTCACGCGGTCGCCGTCGGTGGTGAACCCGGTGACCTCACAACCCTGCAGGAGATCCACGCCCGCCGCATCGGCTCGACGCGCGAAACCCCAAGCGACGTAATCGTGTTTGGCGATCCCGGCGCGCGGCTGATAGGTCGCGCCGAGCACCGGGTAGCGCAGGTCGGCCGAGATGTTGACGATCGGGCAGAGCTTCTTCACCTCGTCGGGTTCCAGCCACTCGGCGTCGATGCCGTTGAGCACATTGGCTTCGACGCGGCGCACGCTGTCGCGGACGTCCTGCAGGCTGTGGGCGAGATTGAGCACGCCGCGCTGGCTGAACAGGATCGGGTAGCCGAGGTCGTCCTCCAGGCCTTCCCAAAGCTTCAGCGAGTGCTCGTAGATCTGTGCACTCTCTTCCCATAGGTAGTTCGACCGGATCAGTGTTGTGTTGCGGGCCATGTTGCCGCCGGCAAGCCAGCCCTTCTCGAGCACCGCGACGTTGGTGATGCCGTGGTTCTTCGCGAGGTAATGGGCGGTCGCCAGGCCGTGGCCTCCGCCGCCGATGATGACCACGTCGTAGGACCGCTTGGGCTCCGGGTTTCGCCAGAGGAAGTCGGGATGATCGGGCAGGTGCGCGCCCGGGGCCTGTGGACTCACGCGGTTCTCCATCGAACAGTCGTCGAATAACTGATATATCAGTTGTGGTGCAGAGTATGGTACTTTGATACGCGCGGTCAAGAGGAACTTGGACGGGAGACGAATAGATGAGCGTGGAGCTGGCCGAGACCGGCGAGGGCGCCGCCCCGTCCAACGCCGATCTTGCGTATCAGATCATTCGCGAGCGGCTCATCATGCTCGACATCCGGCCCAGCGAGCCGATCAACGATGAGGGTCTGGCGCGTCAGCTCGGGTTGGGGCGAACACCGGTGCGCGAGGCGCTCAAGCGGCTCGAGCGCGACCGGCTGGTCATTGCCTATCCCCGCCGCGGAACGTTCGCCACGACGGTGGACATCACAGACCTGGCGCACATCCAGGAGATCCGACGGCAGCTCGAACCGGTGGTCGCGGCCCGCGCTGCCCAGAGCGCGCCGCTGGAAACCCGGATGAAACTGTCCGCGCTCGCCGAAGAGATTTCCCGGCTCGACCCGGGTGACGATCCGCGAACCCTGCTACGGCTCGACGCAAGGGTCCACGCCGCGATTTACAAGGCGTCCGGGAACCCGTATCTGGAGGACGTGCTGGTGTGCCAGGACGCTCACGCCACCCGCATCTGGTGCCTGTTCCTTGACCGGCTGGCGCACCTGGCCGAGCACGTCACCGAACACGTCGGCTTGCTGCGCGCGATCGTCGACGGTGACGCCGACCTTGCGGCCAAGCTGGCTTCCGAACACGTCGTCGGGTTTGAACAGGCAGTGCGCGCAGTCCTTTAGGTCGGCCAGCCGACTAGCGAGCCCGAAGGCCGTCGAGCATGAAACCGAGATGGCGACGCCACACCGCGTCGTCGCCGATCGACAGCGCGATGACTTTCGACATCGCGCCGATCATGGTGGCCAGATCGGCTGCGTCGAAGTCCGGCCGAAGCACACCGGCGTCCCTGGCCCGGTTCACGACCGACTCCAGTACCCACACACTGAACCCCGACCGGCTCGCCGACACACTGTGGCGCCTCTACAGCGAACGAACCGAGGCAGAAGCGGTCATCAACGCGATGGCGGCGTGACTGCGCGCGGCGTGATCTATTCGCCGTCCGGCTTTTCAGCGTCCGAATCCTCGTCGGGCAGCATCGCCTCCAAGGCGGAGCCCGTGATGCGCCGGAACGCCCGCCGGGGACGGTTCGTGTCGAGGATGGCCACCTCGAGGGTGGCACGGCCCCAGGCTGCGAGATTCCGAACCGTTGCCGTCGGCCTTCAGGGCGTCGACGGCGATCTTGACCGCCTCGGGCAGCTTCGCGTTCTCGGTATAGGACTCGTTGAGCGCGGCGGTGATCGGATCGGTCGTGCCACCCATCACCACGAAATGGGGTTCGTCCGCGATCGACCCGTCATAGGTGATTCGGTACAGCTCGGGCGGTTTGGTCTCACCGAAGTGCGCGACCTCGGCCACGCACAGCTCGACCTCGTAGGGCTTGGCCTGCTCGGTGAAGATCGTGCCGAGTGCCTGCGCGTACTGGTTGGCCAACTGGCGACCGCTGACGTCGCGGCGGTCATAGGCGTAGCCGCGGGTGTCGGCGTACTGGATGCCGCCGCGGCGCAGGTTGTCGAACTCGTTGAACCGACCGACGGCGGCGAAGCCGATCCGGTCATAGATCTCGCTGACCTTCTGCAGCGACCGCGACGGGTTCTCGGCGACGAACACCACTCCGTCCGCGTAGGCGAGCGCGACGACGCTGCGGCCCCTGGCAATGCCCTTGCGCGCGAGCTCCGCTCCGCTCGCGCATCGCCTGTTCGGGCGAGATGAAATAGGGAAAGCTCACGAGTCGCCCGCGCATCGGTCGGCGGCCCGGACGTGGTACGGAATGTGTCGGCGCGAGAACGGTTTTCGATGACCTCACGGGCCAGCGCCGCGATGCGCTCCTCGGGAACCTCCTCCGCGCCGTCGGCGCCGAGGACGACCGCGGTCGGGTAAATGCCGCGCACCAGGTCCGGCCCGCCGGTCGCGGAGTCGTCGTCGGCGGCGTCGTAAAGGCCCTCGATCGCCACCCGCAGTGCCGAATCGGCATCGACGACCTGCGAGTACAGCTTCTTGATGGACGACTTGGCGAAGATCGAGCCCGATCCCACCGCCTGATAGCCCTCTTCCTCGAAGTTCCAGCCACCTGCGGCGTCGAACGACACGATGCGGCCCGCCGCCTGCGGGTCTGGGTCGTCGAGGTCATAGCCGGCCAGCAGCGGCAGCGCGACGAAGCCCTGCAGCGCCGCACCGAGATTGCCGCGCACCATGGTCGCCAATCGGTTCACCTTGCCGGGAAACGTCAGCGGTACACCCTCGACCTTCTCGTAGTGCTCGAGCTCGACGGCGTACAGGCGAGCGAACTCGACCGCGATCGCCGCGGTGCCCGCAATGCCCGTCGCCGTGTAGTCGTCGGTGATGTAGACCTTCTTGATGTCGCGACTGGCGATCATGTTGCCCTGGGTCGCACGACGATCGCCCGCCATCACCACGCCGCCGGGATACGTCAGCGCGACGATCGTGGTGCCGTGCGGCAGCGCATCGCCGGGCCGACCGCGCCGTGCTGTGTGCCGGATCTGTTCATGGGCAGAAGTTCGGGCGCCTGGCGCTGCAGCAGTTCAGAAAAAGACGACAAGTCC
>CAWEKA010000006.1:0-695345 GCA_963809515.1 uncultured Actinomycetota bacterium | reverse complement strand
ATCTGCAGCGCTTGGTACGTCCGCCGGACGAATTTCGGTTGCACGCCTTGCAGTTTGGCCAGCGAGGTGTTGCCCGCGACCGCCTCCCCGGCGTCAGCTGACATATCCGGATGGTTCTGAATGAGGTACAGCAGAACGAGATCCGCCGACGGATCGGCCAGCCACCACGTCCCGTACGCACCCGGCCACGTGAACGACCCCTTGCCGCCAGGGCCGAACAACTGCCGCGACTTCGCCGGATCGGTGACCACAGACAGGTTCAAGCCGAACCCGCGACCGATCCAGTAAGGCATTCCCAGGAAGGGATATTGCCGTTGCTGATCGGTCAACTGGTCGGTTCGCATCATTTGGCAGGACTCCTCGGACAGAACCCGCACTCCGTCGAGCGCTCCGCCTGCGAGCAGCATCCGAACGAAGCGCAGATAGTCGTCGGCCGTCGACCACAGGCCTGTCCCGCCACTGCACAGCGGCGGATCCTTGATGGGAGCGGGACCCATCGAATTGTGGTGCAGCGTGCCGCCTTCGCCGAGTTGGTACATCGTCGCCGCGCGCTGCCGTCCGGTCGGGCCGACGCTGAAGCCGGTGTCGGGCATGCCGAGTGGCTCGAAGATGCGCTCGGCCAACACGGTGGCCAGCGGCTTGTCCTCGAGCCGCGACAACACGATGCCGAGCACATCGGTCGAGACGCCATAGGTCAGCCGCGCGCCGGGCTGATGCGCAAGGGGAAGCTTGGCGAGGTCGGCCAGCCACCCGTCCTGGTCCTGCCGGTGCGCCAGCTTCCCGTACGCACGGGCGAGCGGGCCGGCCACCGAGAACGCGTACGCGAACCCGCTGCGGTGGGTCATCAGGTCGTCGATGGTCACCGGCCGCTCAGCGCGGACCGTGTCGTCCGGCGAGCCGTGCACGTCGCGTATCACCCGTAGGTGGGACAGCTCCGGCAGCCACTTTGCGACCGGGTCGGTGAGTGCGAGCCTGCCCTCGTCGACCAACGTCATGGCGGCGGCAACGGTAACCGGCTTGGTCATCGAGGCAATGCGGAACATCGTGTCGCGCTGCATCGGCAGGCGGGCCTCGACGTCGCGGAAGCCGAGTTCGTTTACCTGAAGCACCTCGCCGGCCTGCCACAGCAGCGTGACCGCACCGGACAGCAGGCCGGCATCGATCGCTTCGGAAATGGATGCGCGGTTGCTCTCGAGATTCATCGGCGCCAGGCTACCGATCGCCTCCGGTGTCGCTGACGGCCGCTTCTGGAACGGGTGCTAAGCTCCCCGCAGTTCGACGTCCTTTAACGATCCGTCCAGAGAGGCGGAGAAGGAGGTCAGGGCCCCTTGGGCGCCACCGACTCTTCAGACACCGACCGGGAATTGATGACCGCGGCGGACGTCGGTCGGACCGTTTCCCGCATCGCTCACGAGATCATCGAGAAGACCGCGCTCGACGGTCCCGACGCACCGCGCGTCGTTCTGCTCGGCATTCCCACCCGCGGCGTCGCACTGGCCGCCCGGCTCGCCGAGAAGATCCGGGAGTTCGCCGGCGTCGAGGTTCCTCACGGCGGCCTCGACATCACGCTCTACCGCGACGACCTCAACATCAAGCCGCCGCGACCCCTGGAGGAGACGTCGATCCCCGACAGCGGAATCGACGGCACGGTGGTCGTGCTCGTCGACGACGTGCTGTATTCGGGCCGCACCGTGCGCGCCGCGCTCGATGCGCTACGCGATATCGGGCGGCCGCGCGCAGTGCAGCTTGCGGTCTTCGTCGACCGGGGGCACCGTGAATTCCCGCTGCGGGCCGACTACGTCGGCAAGAATGTGCCGACCTCGCGCAGCGACAACATCAAGGTGCGGCTGACCGAGCACGACGGGCACGACGGCGTCACCATCGCATCGCACGGAGGTCCAGTCCGATGAGTCCACGGCACCTGCTCTCGGCGTCGGACCTGACGCGCGACGAGGCTACCGCGATCCTCGACGACGCCGACCGATTCGCCGAGTCGCTGCTGGGCCGCGAGGTCAAGAAGCTGCCCACACTGCGCGGCCGCACGATCATCACGATGTTCTACGAGAACTCCACCCGCACCCGGGTGTCGTTCGAGGTGGCGGGCAAGTGGATGAGCGGCGACGTCATCAACGTCAGTTCATCCGGGTCGTCGGTCGCCAAGGGGGAGTCGCTGCGGGACACCGCGCTCACGCTGCGCGCCGCCGGCGCCGACGCGCTGATCATCCGCCATTCCGCATCCGGGGCCGCACAACAGCTCGCGGAGTGGACCGCCACCGAAGACGGTGGGCCGTCGGTGATCAATGCCGGCGACGGCACCCATGAACATCCGACCCAGGCTCTGCTCGACGCGCTGACAATCCGCCAGCGGCTCGGCGGTATCGAGGGCAAACGGGTGGTCATCGTCGGCGACGTCCTGCACAGCCGGGTCGCTCGGTCGAACGTCCTTCTCCTGGACACGCTGGGCGCGGAGGTGGTGCTGGTGGCGCCGCCGACGCTGCTGCCCGTCGGTGTCTCGGGTTGGCCGGTGACCGTCTCCCACGACCTGGACGCCGAGTTGCCCGTCGCCGACGCGGTGCTGATGCTTCGGGTGCAAGCTGAACGGATGACCGGCGGGTTCTTCCCGTCGGCCCGCGAATACTCGGTCCGTTATGGACTGTCGGAGAAGCGGCAGGCGCTGATGCCCGGCAACGCGGTGGTGCTCCACCCCGGACCGATGCTGCGCGGCATGGAGATCTCGTCATCGGTCGCCGATTCGACGCAATCGGCTGTGCTGCAACAGGTCTCCAATGGTGTTCATATCAGGATGGCGGTGTTGTTCCACCTGCTGGTGGGTGCCGGGCAGGAAGTGAGCGCATGAGCACAGTTCTCATCAGGGGCGTTCGACTCTACGGCGAGGGCGACCCGGTCGACGTGTTGGTCGACGACGGCCAGATCACCGACATCGGTGCGGATCTGCCGATCCCCGAAGACGCCGATGTCGTCGACGCCTCCGGCCAAATATTGCTACCCGGGTTCGTCGACCTGCACACGCACCTGCGCGAGCCGGGACGCGAATACGCCGAGGACATCGAAACCGGCTCGGCTGCAGCGGCTTTGGGTGGCTACACGGCGGTGTTCGCGATGGCCAACACCAACCCCGTCGCCGACAGCCCGGTGGTCACCGACCATGTGTGGCATCGCGGCCAGCAGGTCGGGCTGGTCGACGTGCACCCCGTTGGTGCGGTCACCATGGGCCTGGCCGGAACGCAGCTGACCGAGATGGGAATGATGGCCGCAGGCGCGGCCCAGGTCCGCATGTTCTCCGACGACGGCATCTGCGTCCACGACCCGCTCGTGATGCGCCGGGCACTCGAATACGCCACCGGGTTGGGTGCGCTGATCGCCCAGCACGCGGAGGAGCCGCGGCTGACCGTCGGCGCCGTCGCGCACGAGGGCCCGAACGCCGCCCGCCTGGGCTTGTCGGGCTGGCCGCGCGCGGCCGAGGAGTCGATCGTGGCTCGCGACGCGTTGCTGGCCCGCGACGCAGGCGCGCGGGTACACATCTGCCACGCCTCGACCGCAGGCACCGTCGAGATCATCAGATGGGCGAAAGAACAGGGCATTTCGATCACCGCAGAGGTGACACCTCATCATCTGCTGCTCGATGACAACCGGCTGGCCACCTACGACGGACGCAACCGGGTCAACCCACCGTTGCGCGAGTCCAGCGATGCCGAGGCGCTGCGACAGGCACTCGTCGACGGCGTCATCGACTGCGTAGCCACCGATCACGCGCCGCACGCCGAGCACGAGAAGATGTGCGAGTTCGCCAACGCGCGCCCCGGCATGCTGGGCCTGCAGACGGCGCTGTCGGTGGTTGTCGAGACGATGGTGCGACCGGGGCTGCTCGGTTGGCGCGACGTGGCACGGGTGATGAGCGAGAACCCGGCCCGCATCGTCGGCCTACCCGACCAGGGCAGGCCGTTGGAGGTCGGGGAGCCCGCCAACCTGACCGTCGTCGATCCCGAAGCGACATGGACGGTCGCGGGTTCCGACCTGGCCAGCCGATCGGACAACACGCCCTACGAGTCGATGACGCTGCCCGGCGCTGTCACGTTGACGCTATTGCGTGGCAAAGTCACCGCCCGCGATGGAAAATCCCCGGCATGAACACCGGGACGTTGGTCGGGTCGCTTGTCGTCGCCGCGGTGCTGGCGGTGGTGATCGGGCTGGCCGTCCAGGCGATCGTGCGGGGATGGCGACGCCGGGCAGAGCGGCAGGTGGCGCTGATCGGGACACTGCCGCCGATACCGGACACCGTCGGACCCGTCCTCGTGCCTGCGATGAAGGGCCTCTATGTCGGCAGCACGCTGGCGCCCAGCTGGCAGGACCGCATCGCAGTCGGTGACCTCGGCTACCGCACCAAGGCCGTCTTGACCCGCTATCCCGAGGGCATCATGCTGCAGCGCAGCGGCGGGCACCCGATCTGGATTCCCGACGAGTCGATCACCGCGATCCGCACCGAACGCGGCATTGCGGGGAAGGCCCTCACCCATCAGGGCATCCTGGCCATCAGGTGGCGGCTGCCGTCGGGCACGGAGATCGACACCGGATTCCGAGGCGAGAACCGCCCGGATTACGCGCAATGGCTGGCGGAGGAGGCGGCGTGAGTAAAAAGGCACTGCTCGTCCTCGACGACGGCAGGATCTTCACCGGAACATCGTTCGGGGCAGTCGGCGAGACCCTCGGTGAAGCGGTGTTCTCGACCGGCATGTCGGGCTACCAGGAGACGTTGACCGACCCCAGCTATCACCGCCAGATCGTGATCGCCACGGCGCCGCAGATCGGCAACACCGGCTGGAATGACGAGGATGCGGAGAGTCGCGGCGACAAGATCTGGGTCGCCGGCTACGCCGTGCGGGACCCGTCGCCGCGGGCGTCCAACTGGCGGGCCACCGGAACCCTGGAGGACGAGCTCGTCAGGCAGGGCATCGTCGGGATCGCGGGCATCGACACCCGGGCGGTGGTACGGCACCTGCGCAGCTTGGGTTCGATGAAGGCGGGGGTGTTCTCCGGAAATTCGCTGGCCGAGCCCGACGAACTGCTGGACCGGGTGCGCAGGCAGCCGTCGATGCTCGGAGCCGATCTGGCGGGCCAGGTCAGCACGGATGACACATACGTCGTCGAAACCGATGGGCCGCAACGATTCACGGTTGCGGCGATCGATCTGGGCATCAAGACCAACACCCCGCGCAACTTCGCCCGTCGCGGCATCCGCAGCCACGTTCTTCCGTCGTCGGTGACCTTCGACCAGATCGCCGAGTTGAAGCCCGACGGCGTGTTCCTGTCCAACGGGCCGGGCGACCCCGCGACCGCCGACCACATCGTCGGCGTCACCCGCGACGTGCTCGGCGCCGGAATCCCGTTGTTCGGAATCTGTTTCGGTAACCAGATTCTGGGCCGCGCACTTGGCCGTTCGACATACAAGATGGTGTTCGGGCATCGCGGCATCAACGTGCCGGTCATCGACCACGCCACCGGGCGGGTCGCCGTCACCGCGCAGAATCACGGCTTCGCGCTGGAGGGTGAAGCGGGTGAGCGATTCGACACCCCGTTCGGCGCCGCTGAGGTGAGCCACACCTGCGCGAACGACGGAGTGGTGGAAGGCATCAAGCTCGTTGACGGACGCGCATTCTCGGTGCAGTACCACCCAGAGGCGGCGGCAGGCCCGCACGATGCGGAGTATCTCTTCGACCAGTTCGTCGACCTGATGTCGGGGGAGAAATGACCGCGAGCGCACACCCTTGTACAGATTTCGGGCCCTATTGCGTACAAGCATGCGCGCTCGTGCGAGGGGTGGAGCGCTAATGCCGAGACGGACTGACCTCAACCACGTCCTGGTTATCGGCTCGGGGCCGATCATCATCGGGCAGGCCTGCGAGTTCGACTACTCCGGCACCCAGGCCTGCCGGGTGCTTCGTGCCGAGGGGCTGCAGGTCAGCCTGGTCAACTCCAACCCGGCGACGATCATGACCGACCCGGAGTTCGCCGACCACACCTACGTCGAACCGATCACCCCTGAGTTCGTCGAGAGGGTCATCGCTCAACAGGCCGAGCGCGGCAACAAGATCGACGCGCTGCTGGCGACTCTCGGCGGGCAGACGGCGCTCAATACGGCGGTCGCGCTGTATGAGAACGGCGTCCTCGACCGCTACGGCGTGGAGATGATCGGCGCCGACTTCGAGGCGATCCAGCGCGGCGAGGACCGACAGCGCTTCAAGGACATCGTGGCCAAGGTCGGCGGCGAATCCGCGAAGTCGCGGGTGTGTTTCACCATGGACGAGGTCCGCGAGACCGTCAAAGAGCTCGGCCTTCCCGTTGTTGTCCGGCCGTCGTTCACCATGGGCGGTCTCGGCTCTGGCATGGCGTACTCCGCCGAGGACGTCAACCGGATGGCCGGCGACGGGCTCGCCGCGTCACCGTCGGCCAACGTGCTGATCGAGGAATCCATCTACGGCTGGAAGGAATTCGAGCTCGAGCTGATGCGCGACCACCACGACAACGTGGTGGTGGTCTGCTCGATCGAGAACTTCGACCCGATGGGCGTGCACACCGGCGATTCGGTGACCGTTGCCCCGGCCATGACGCTCACAGACCGCGAATACCAGCGGATGCGCGACCTCGGCATCGCCGTGCTGCGCGAGGTGGGCGTCGACACCGGCGGCTGCAACATCCAGTTCGCGATCAACCCGGCCGACGGCAGGCTGGTCGTCATCGAGATGAACCCGCGGGTGTCGCGGTCGTCCGCGCTGGCGTCCAAGGCGACCGGCTTCCCGATTGCCAAGATCGCCGCCAAGCTCGCGATCGGCTACACCCTCGACGAGATCCTCAACGACATCACCAAGGAAACGCCGGCCTGCTTCGAACCCACGCTCGACTACGTCGTGGTCAAGGCGCCGCGGTTCGCGTTCGAGAAGTTTCCCGGCGCCGATTCCACGCTGACCACCACGATGAAGTCCGTCGGGGAGGCGATGTCGTTGGGCCGCAACTTCATCGAAGCGCTCGGCAAGGTGATGAGGTCGCTGGAGACTGGCCTCGCGGGATTCTGGACCGGTCCCGATCCCGACGTCAGCGCGCAAGAGCTGCTGGACCGGCTCAAGACCCCGACCGACGGTCGGCTCTACGACATCGAGCTGGCGTTGCGGCTCGGCGCGACCGTCGAGGAGGTCGCCGCGGCATCGGGCGTCGACCCGTGGTTCGTCGAGCAGATCAACGAGCTTGTGGCGCTGCGCGCCCAACTGCTGGACGCCCCGGTGCTGGACGAGCAGCTGCTGAGGCGCGGCAAGCACAGCGGCCTGTCGGACCGCCAGATAGCAGCGCTGCGGCCGGAGCTGGCGGGCGAAGTCGGTGTCAGGGCGCTGCGCCAGCGGCTGGGAATCCACCCGGTGTACAAGACGGTCGACACCTGCGCGGCCGAGTTCGAGGCGAAGACGCCGTACCACTACAGCAGCTACGAGCTGGACCCCGCCGCCGAGACCGAGGTCGCGCCGCAGGCCGAGAAACCCAAGGTGCTGATCCTGGGATCCGGGCCAAACCGCATCGGCCAGGGCATCGAATTCGACTACAGCTGTGTGCACGCCGCGACCACACTGTCGGACGCCGGGTTCGAGACCGTGATGGTGAACTGCAACCCCGAGACGGTGTCGACGGACTACGACACCGCCGACCGGTTGTACTTCGAGCCGCTGACCTTCGAGGATGTTCTCGAGGTGTATCGCGCCGAATCATCCTCCGGCGCAGGCGGTCCGGGTGTTGTCGGCGTCATCGTTCAGCTCGGTGGGCAGACGCCGCTCGGCCTCGCCGAACGACTGGAGAAGGCGGGCGTGCCGATCGTCGGCACCAGCCCGAAAGCCATCGACCTTGCCGAAGACCGCGGCGCGTTCGGTGAAGTGCTCAACATCGCCGGGCTGCCCGCCCCGCGGTTCGGCACCGCCACCAGCTTCGAGCAGGCCCGCCGCATCGCCGCCGACATCGGCTACCCCGTGCTGGTCCGGCCGTCCTATGTGCTGGGCGGGCGCGGCATGGAGATCGTGTACGACGAGGACACCCTGCAGGGCTACATCACCCGCGCCACCGAACTCTCACCCGAGCACCCTGTGCTCGTCGACCGCTTTCTCGAGGACGCCATCGAGATCGACGTCGACGCGCTGTGCGACGGCAAAGAGGTGTACATCGGCGGGGTCATGGAACACATCGAGGAGGCCGGCATCCATTCCGGTGACTCGGCGTGCGCGCTGCCGCCGGTGACGCTGGGCCGCAGCGACATCGAGTCGGTGCGGAAGGCCACCGAGGCCATCGCCCACGGCATCGGCGTCATAGGCCTGCTCAACGTGCAGTACGCGCTTAAAGACGACGTGCTCTACGTCCTCGAAGCGAACCCGCGGGCCAGTCGCACCGTGCCGTTCGTATCCAAGGCCACCGCCGTGCCGCTTGCCAAGGCCTGCGCCCGAATCATGCTGGGCGCCAGCATCGCCCAGTTGCGGGAAGAAGGCGTGCTCGCAGCAACCGGAGACGGCGCCAACACACCGCGCAACGCTCCGGTGGCCGTCAAAGAGGCCGTGCTCCCGTTCCACCGGTTCCGCAAGGCCGACGGCTCCAACATCGACTCGCTGCTCGGACCCGAGATGAAGTCGACGGGCGAGGTGATGGGCATCGACCGCGACTTCGGCAGCGCATTCGCCAAGAGCCAGACCGCCGCCTACGGGTCGCTGCCAACCCAGGGCACCGTATTCGTATCGGTGGCAAACCGGGACAAGCGCTCGCTGGTGTTCCCGGTCAAACGGCTCGCCGACCTGGGATTCCGCGTGCTCGCCACCGGCGGCACCGCGGAAATGCTGCGGCGCAACGGAATTCCGTGTGACGAGGTGCGCAAACACTTCGAACCACCCGGCGACGGAAGGCCTGCCGTTTCTGCGGTCGACGCCATCAAGGCCGGCGATATCGACATGGTGATCAACACGCCCTACGGCAACTCGGGTCCGCGCATCGACGGCTATGAGATCCGGTCGGCCGCGGTGGCGATGAACATCCCGTGCGTGACAACCGTGCAGGGCGCTTCCGCGGCGGTGCAGGGCATCGAGGCCGCTATCCGCGGCTCCATCGGTGTGATGTCACTGCAGGAGCTGCACAGCGCGCTGGGGCCGGCTTGACGACATCCGCGCCTTCATTCGGTCGGCGGCTCGCCGACGCGGTGTCGAGGTGCGGTCCGCTGTGTCCTGGCATCGATCCCCATCCCGAGCTGCTGGCCGGCTGGGGCCTGTCGTCGGACGTGGACGGGCTGCGCAGATTCTGTGACATCTGCGTCGAGGTGTTCGCCGACTTCGCGGTGGTCAAACCGCAGGTGGCCTTTTTCGAGGCCTACGGCGCCGCAGGCTATTCGGCGCTCGAGGACACCATCGCCGCGCTGCGCGGTGCGGGAGTGCTGGTGCTGGCCGACGCCAAGCGCGGCGACATCGGCTCGACCATGGCCGCCTACGCCGCCGCGTGGTGCGGCGAATCCCCGCTTGCCGCCGACGCCGTCACTGCGTCGCCCTACCTCGGGTTCGGCTCCTTGCAACCACTTCTGGACAGTGCCGCGACGCACGGGCGGGGGGTTTTCGTGCTCGCCGCCACTTCGAACCCGGAGGGTGAAGGCGTGCAGAGCGCTCGCACGAACGGACGCACGGTCGCGCAGTCGATCGTCGACGCCGCTGCGGCCGTCAACGCCGCATCGTCAGGTCCGGGGTCGGTGGGTGTGGTCGTCGGCGCGACGCTCTCGTCGCCTCCCGACGTGAGCTCGCTCGGCGGGCCCGTCCTGGTGCCCGGCGTTGGCGCGCAGGGTGGACGGCCCGACGAACTGGGCGGCTTCGGCGGCGCGCGGCCAGGTCAGCTGCTGCCCGCGGTGTCGCGGGAGATCCTGCGGGCGGGACCTGACGTCGGGGCGCTGCGGGCGGCGGCCGAGAAGATGCGAGACGCGGTGGCCTATCTGGCATGACACCCTATGACGTCGCGGAGTGGGCCGAATTCGCCAACACGGTCGCCGGAGGCGCCGCCGCCTTGGCCGGCCTGATGTTCGTCGGGTTGTCGCTCAATCTCACTGAGGTGCTGTCGTTTCCGGGTGTGACCACGCGCGCCGCGGCGACGCTCGGTGTGACGGTCGCGATTCTCTTGCTGGCAGTGTTCCTCGCAACGCCGGGTCAGGGCAATCGCGTACTGGAGTCGAAATAGGACTGGTCGGCGCGTTGACCGCCGTGGGTGTGGCGGCGGGGACCCGACACCAACAGGCCGGCCCGCACCGGAATCGGGCGCTCTTCTCGATGCTGCTGCTCTTCATTCCCGGCCTGCTGCTGATCATCGGTGCGATCTCGCTGTGGTGTCAGGCGGGCGGTGGCCTGTATTGGGTTACCGCCGCAGTCGCAATGGGTTTCGCATCTGCAACGGGAAACGCCTGGGTGCTGCTGGTCGAGATCAAGCGTTAGTTGCGCGGTGGCGGGACACAACGTCGTGTCCCGCCACCCTCGCCTCGACTACAGCGGAATCCACGTACCCAGGAACCAGAACCCCCATCCCGCGCCGTTTCCTGCGGGCATCGGCGTGACCTGCCGGCCATCGTCCAACGCTTCGAAAACCGCTCGTGCTCAACGAGATTACCGCGGGCTCTGGGCGTCGCGACGTCTTACCAGCACGATGGTCAACGCAATCCCGGCGACGCCGACGAGCGCGAGGAGGGTCAGGCCGGTCAGGTCACCGCGGTTTCGGGTCCGGTAGATCACCTGCTGGTAGGTCGTGTCGTCTGCCGCCGGTTCGAACACGTAGTCGGCGTCGATAGCAGCGGGCTCGACGATGGTGTCGCTCCATCGGGTCAGGAATGCGCCGTCGCCGACGAAGTCCGCGAGCGCGGGGGAGACGTCTGCGCCCTCGATTCGTCCGGCGAACTCGAGCGTCGGCGCGTTGCCCGCCACCGGAACCGACGTCGGATCCATCCGGTGCTCCGCCACGATGTAGAGGTCGACGTTCTGTGGTGTGCTCGCCGATCGGGACAGCCGCATCGGGTAGATGACGGTGTCCGACGCGAACGACAACCTCAACGGTTGCAGGTCACCGGTCAGTGACCCGCCGCGTTCGGCCGGTGCGAGTTTAACGGCGACGACCTCCCACTGGTCGGCGACATACGGCGCAAGGTTCGCGTCGAGCCCGTCGGGATGTGGAAAGCCGTTGTCCGACAACCACTTGGCTAGTGCAGCGGGGTCCTGTGCGGCCAGCCGGGTGACATCGAACGGCCCGATCTGCTGATGACCGAGAACGTTGACGCCTGCTCCCGGCGGTAGGCCCGCCATGGCGCCCTCCGACTGTTCGCCCGCGGTCAGCCAGCGAAACGTCGGCCACCACGAGTCGCGGTACTCGATGCGGGGAGCCGTGATCCGGCCGAGTTCGGTGAACGCCTCCGCTTCGCCCAGCGAGATCCTGGCGGCCGACGGCACCGGCATCACCCACGCGGCGCTTTCGGAGCTGCCGGTGACGCGCAGCGACATCAAGATGTCCTCCCGGGAGCCGTCCCAGGCGACCAGTGCGCGCTCGTCGACGACCGACGCCCCCTGCCGGTCGGGGATGTAGGCGCCGCAACCGCACGCCCACGCCGGGGCCGCGACGTTCGTCGTCAGGCCGCCGAATAGCAGCGCGACGACCACGCCGACCGGCCGGCACACGCGGAACACACGACCAAGCTACGGCGAAAACAGCCCTACTACGCAACGTAGTTTTCGGCCGTGCTCGGCAACGGAACATCGACGCAAACGCGTCCCGACACGCCCGAAACACGGTGACCAGGCAAAATTTTCTTTTTTTGAACGTTCACAGACACGCCGTGCCGCCCGGCTGGCAGTCCAGATGACCCCTGCGGGCCCGAAAACTGCCCAAAAACCACTTATATGCAGGCAATTCTTCGAAAATCACGTCAATCACAGTGTTCCCACCCGTTTCCTCGGCCCGCGCGGACGGCAGCGAGCATGCTGGGCTTTTGGCCCCCAAAACCGGGGGTGGGGTTAGCTTTCGTCAGGTTGCGTGGGTACGGTCGTCGCTGCTGGCTGGTGTTGTGACCAGTCAAGACAAAACAATGATGGTGACGAGACGGAGGAAACCCGTGGCCCTTCCCCAGTTGACCGACGAACAGCGCGCGGCAGCGTTGGAGAAGGCTGCTGCCGCACGTCGAGCACGTGCCGAACTCAAAGATCGGCTCAAGCGCGGCGGCACCAACCTCAGGCAGGTGCTGAAGGACGCCGAGACCAATGAGGTCTTCGGCAAGATGAAGGTTTCTGCGCTCCTTGAGGCCCTGCCCAAGGTCGGCAAGGTCAAGGCGCAGGAAATCATGACGGAGCTCGAGATCGCCCCGACCCGCCGTCTGCGCGGCCTCGGCGATCGTCAGCGCAAGGCCCTGCTGGAGAAGTTCGACCAGTAGCGAGTCAGTGAGCGAAGGCGGAGGACCGGACACGCCCAAGGCCCCGGTCGTTGTGCTGTCCGGTCCGTCTGCCGTCGGGAAATCGACGATCGTGCGCTGCCTGCGCGAGCGAATTCCCGAGCTCCATTTCAGCGTTTCCGTGACCACCAGGGCGCCACGCCCCGGTGAGGTCGAAGGTGTCGACTACACGTTCGTTTCGCCCGAGCGGTTCCAGCAGTTGATAGACGACGGCGCGCTGCTCGAGTGGGCCGACATTCACGGCGGGTTGCACCGATCTGGGACGCCCGCTCAACCGATCCGAGACGCCACCTCGGCGGGCCATCCGGTGCTCATCGAGGTCGATCTGGCCGGCGCGCGGGCCGTCAAGCGGGCAATGCCGTCGGCCCTCACGGTGTTTCTGGCGCCGCCGAGCTGGGAAGCACTGAAAAGCCGCCTGACCGGCAGGGGCACCGAAACACCCGAGGCGATGGACCGCAGGCTGGCCACGGCTCGAGCCGAACTGGCCGCCAAGGACGACTTCGACCGCGTCGTCGTGAACAGTCAATTGGAGTCTGCCTGCGCTGAATTGGTATCCTTGCTGGTGGTCCCCAGATAAGCCAAGCGCCGAGCACGGCGCGACGCGGCCGCAAGCGACTTGAGCATTTCACCAAAACGCCAGGAGAATTTTTAGTGAGCACCCCGCACGCCAACGCGCCGTTGACCGCCGTCGGCGACATCGACCGCGAGTCACGCCACAGCGGCTACGACACCCCGGTCGGCATCACCAACCCGCCCATCGACGAGCTGCTCGACCGCGCGTCGAGCAAGTACGCGCTGGTGATCTACGCCGCCAAGCGCGCGCGCCAGATCAACGACTACTACAACCAGCTCGGCGACGGGATCCTCGAGTACGTCGGTCCGCTTGTCGAGCCCGGCCTGCAGGAGAAGCCGCTTTCGATCGCGCTGCGCGAGATCCACGAGGACCTGCTCGAGCACACCGAGGGCGAGGGCTAGGCCTCCGCGCTAATGGAGCGCAAGCGGATCATCGTCGGCGTATCCGGGGGCATCGCCGCGTACAAGGCGTGCACGGTGGTCCGCCAGCTCACCGAGGCAGGCCATTTCGTCCGCGTCGTTCCCACCGAGTCCGCACTGCGCTTCGTCGGCGCCGCGACCTTCGAGGCGCTCTCAGGTAATCCCGTCCACACCGGCGTCTGGGATGACGTCCACGAGGTTCCGCATGTCCGGATCGGGCAGGAAGCCGACCTCGTCGTCGTCGCGCCAGCGACCGCGGACCTGCTCGCCCGGGCCGTGGCAGGCCGGGCCGACGACCTGTTGGCCGCCACGCTGCTGACCGCACGATGTCCGGTGCTGTTCGCGCCCGCGATGCACACCGAGATGTGGTTTCACCCCGCCACCGTCGACAACGTGGCCACGCTGCGCCGTCGCGGCGTCGTCGTCCTCGAGCCCGCCTCCGGCCGCCTCACAGGAGCCGACACCGGCGCTGGACGGCTGCCCGAGGCCGAAGAGATCACCACGCTGGCCCACCTGCTTCTCGAGCGCGCCGACGCGCTGCCCTACGACCTCGCAGGCGTCAAGGTGCTCGTCTCGGCAGGCGGCACCCGCGAACCGCTCGACCCGGTCCGCTTCATCGGCAACCGCTCCTCGGGCAAACAGGGTTACGCGGTGGCCCGAGTCGCCGCGCAGCGCGGCGCCGACGTCACGCTGATCGCGGGTAACACCGCGGGGCTCATCGACCCCGCAGGCGTCGACGTCGTGCACATCGGTTCGGCGGCGCAGTTGCGCGACGCGGTGTCCAAGCACGCACCCGATGCAAACGTGCTCGTGATGGCCGCGGCGGTCGCCGACTTCCGGCCCGCGCACTTCGAGACCAACAAGATCAAGAAGGGGGCCTCGGAGCCCACCGCGATCGAACTGACCCGTACCGACGACGTGCTGGCCGGTGCGGTGCGAGCGCGCGCCGACGGCCAGCTGCCCAATATGCGCGCGATCGTCGGGTTCGCCGCCGAGACCGGGGACGCGAACGGCGATGTGCTGTTCCACGCCCGCGCCAAGCTGTCCCGCAAGGGCTGCGACCTGCTCGTCGTCAACGCCGTCGGCGAGAACCGCGCATTCGAGGTGGACAGCAACGACGGGTGGTTGCTGGCATCCGACGGCACCGAGTCGGCGCTGGAGCACGGTTCGAAAACTCTGATGGCCAGCCGTATCGTGGACGCGATCGGCGCCTTCCTGCACAACAGCGGTGGGTGACCGGACGCACATATCCGCTTGCGCTTAAGGGTTGCGCCCGGCAGGGGCACACGTTTGGGTGCAACGAGTGACTGAGCCGCTACGGCGGCGACAGATGGAGATTGAGCCGCTACGGCGGCGACATCAAGCGAAGTTATAATTTGACTAACTAAGTTTCGAGAGGATTCAACCGTGAGTGAAGGTCGGCTGTTCACCAGTGAGTCGGTGACCGAAGGGCACCCCGACAAGATCTGCGACGCGATCAGCGACTCGGTGCTCGATGCGCTGCTGGCCGACGACCCGAAGTCGCGCGTCGCGGTCGAGACGCTGGTCACCACCGGCCAGGTGCACGTCGTCGGCGAGGTGACGACGTCGGCGAAGGAGGCGTTCGCCGACATCACCAACACCGTTCGCGCGCGCATCCTCGAGATCGGCTACGACTCGTCGGAAAAGGGCTTCGACGGCAGCACCTGCGGCGTCAACATCGGCATCGGCGCGCAGTCGCCGGACATCGCCCAGGGCGTCGACACGGCCTACGAGACACGCGTCGAGGGCGAGCAGGACCCGCTCGACCTGCAGGGCGCGGGTGACCAGGGCCTGATGTTCGGCTACGCCATCAAGGACACCCCCGAACTGATGCCGCTGCCGATCGCACTCGCGCACCGGCTCTCTCGCAGGCTCACCGAAGTCCGCAAGAGCGGAGTGCTCGATTACCTGCGTCCCGACGGCAAGACCCAGGTCACCGTGCAGTACGACGGCTACACGCCGGCCCGCCTGGACACCGTCGTGCTGTCCACCCAACACGCCGACGGCATCGATCTGGAGTCGACGCTCACCCCGGATATCCGCGAGAAGGTCGTCAACACCGTCCTCAACGACCTTGCGCACGACACGATGGACACCTCCGACTACCGGCTGCTGGTCAACCCGACCGGAAAGTTCGTCCTCGGCGGCCCGATGGGCGATGCCGGCCTGACCGGCCGCAAAATCATCGTGGACACCTACGGCGGCTGGGCCCGTCACGGCGGCGGCGCGTTCTCCGGCAAGGATCCGTCCAAGGTGGACCGTTCCGCGGCGTACGCGATGCGCTGGGTGGCAAAGAACGTGGTTGCTGCCGGCCTGGCGGAGCGGATCGAGGTCCAGGTGGCCTACGCGATCGGCAAAGCCGCCCCGGTCGGGCTGTTCGTCGAGACATTCGGCACCGAGACCGTTGACCCCGCCAGGATCGAGAAGGCCATCACCTCCGTGTTCGACCTGCGGCCCGGCGCGATCGTCCGCGATCTGGACCTGCTGCGCCCGATCTACGCGCAGACCGCCGCCTACGGACACTTCGGCCGCACCGACGTCGACCTGCCGTGGGAGCAGCTGAACAAGGTCGACGAGCTGAAGGCTTCTGTCTAGGTTCTCTGGGCGAGCAGACGCAAAAGTCCGCGTTTGCCCAGGAGCGACTGTGCTTTTGTGTCTGCTCGCGCTTATGCGCTACGCAGTCACGTCGGTGACGCGGTAGAGCTCACAAGGCTCGGAGATGCCCTTCAAAGTGTGTGTCCCGCGGCTGTCCAGTGTGATCCCGGAACCGGCGACAAGGCCCTTTACGGCGGACGAGACGAATACCTCGGAGCTACCCGCCACACCCTGAACCCGCGCGGCCTGATGAACGGTCAACCCGGCCACGTCATCGCCACGTGTCTCGATCTCGCCCGTGTGCAGCCCGGCACGTATCTCGATCCCGAGCTCTGATCGAATGCGGCTGCGAAGCGCCCACGCGCAACGGACCGCGCGGCTCGGGCTGTCGAATGTCGCCAATAGTCCGTCACCGGTGCTCTTGATCCAGCGGCCTCCGCAGACGCCGACCTCGATGCGGCACAAGTCGTCGTGTCGGTCGAGAACGTCGCGCCAGGCGGCGTCGCCGCCCGCTCGGCGTTCACGGTCGAGTCGACGATGTCGGTGAAGAGAATCGTCGCCAGCCTTCGCGAGTGGTCCGCATTCGGGCGTGTGCCGGTGAGGAACTCCTGCATCGCGTCGAGGTAGACATCCCGCGCTCCGAACCAGACCGCGTGGTCGGCGGTGGGGAGTTCTACGAATCGGGCGCCCACGATGTGCTCTGCCAGATAGCGGCCGCTCTGGATCGGGATGGCACGATCCCCACGCGCGTGCATGACGAGCGTGGGTGCATAGATGGATGGCAGCACGTCGCGGATGTCGATGTCCGTCAAAAGCATGCTGAACGGGACGAAATTCCGGCGAGATATCGAGGCGTGTTCGTAACGGACCGCCCAACGCCGGAACCCCGGCTGTCGCCGCATCGATGGCGCGAAAAGTCGCACCGCGAGTTCGCCAGTGCCCCAGACCAAACCACTGAGCCGAATAGACCGGTGCAGAGTCCGCGGACTCGGCGCCCAAGGATGGTCGTCACGGCGAATGAAGCTTGCCGACGCGCCGCTGAGGATCAGGCCCTCGGCGCGCTCCGGATATGTGGCGGCGAAGAATGCGGCCAGCGTGCCGCCCTCCGACCAGCCGGCGACGATGGCGCGATCAACGGCTTCCGCGCGCATTACCGCAACGAGATCCTGCACCCGTGCATCGAGTGATGGCGGCGGAATGCCTCTGTCCGACACGCCCGTACCGCGCTTGTCGAAATGGATCACGCGGCACATGGATCCGAGACGTTCGAGAAAGGCGGCCGCTTCCGCGTTCTCCCAGATGACGTCGATGTTCTGAGAGGCCCCGGGAACTCCGATCACCGTCCGCTTGCCCGAGCCCCAGCATTGGTAGCCGATGCGAACCCCGTCCGCCTCTGCGTACCGGGTCTCAGGCCGAGCGAGAGTCACATCGCGGACTCTAGACGCGCACCTAAGCGCTGAACTCGTAATCGCTGAGCGGGTAGCGGCGGCTGCGCCAGTAGGCGTGCATCGTCGTCGCCGGGCGCAGCGGCACGTCGCCGTTCTTGTCGAAGTAGTAGCTGTTGGCCAGCGAGCAGCTGTCCTGCCAGAAGATCTGGCGATGCCGTTTGCGCATCATCTCGGCGAAGTAGCGGTCGTTCGCTTCCTGCGTCACCTCGACGCGAGTGGCGCTGCGGCGCTTGGCGTGTTTGAGGCAACGGATGATGTGGTGGCTCTGCGACTCGATGAGTGCGAAGTACGACGAACCGACGTAGCCGTACGGCCCGAACACCGTGAAGAAGTTCGGGAAGCCGGGCACGCTGACGCCTTCGTAGGCCTGCAACCGGTGGTCGTCCCAGAACTGGGCCAGCGTCCGCCCGTGCGGCCCCGTGACGGAGTACGTCAGCACGCTGTTGGGGTCCATCACCTTGAATCCCGTTGCCAGGATCAGCACGTCGACATCGTGGGACTCGCCGTCGGTGGTGGCGACTCCCGAGCCGGTGATCTTGTCGATCGGCTCGGTGACCAGGCTGACGTTGTCGCGGTTGAACGTCGACAGGTACGTGTTGTGGAAGCCGGGCCGCTTGCACCCCACCGCGTAGCGCGGCGTCAGCTTGTCCCGCACGGCAGGGTCCTCGACCTCCTTGCGGAGAAAGGCCTTGCCGAACCCTGGCGCGCGCTTGGCCATCGGGTTGACCGTGAAGTACTGCGCGGCAAGCGGAAACGTCAACTCGACGTAGGCCTGACTGAGCAGCCGCTGCACCACCTTGCCGCCGGGGATGCGCATCGCGCGACGCGTGGCGGCGGACAGCGGCACGTCCGCCTTCGGGAAGCACCATATCGGCGTGCGCTGAAATACGGTGAGGTGCTCGACGATTGGCGCGATCTCGGGGATCACCTGGACGGCGGATGCGCCGGTGCCGATGATCGCGACCCGCTTTCCGGTGAGATCCTGGTCGTGATCCCAGCGAGCGGTGTGCATGGTCACGCCTGCAAATGAGTCGACCCCGTCGATATCGGGCAGCTGGGGAGTGGTCAGCACGCCGCCCGCATTGACGAGGAATCGTGCTGTGACGGTGTCACCGGAGTCAAGCTCGATGTGCCACAGGTCGGCGTCCTCGTCGAATGCGGCGCCGAGGACCTTGGTGTTGTACCGAATCCTGGACCGCAGACCGTACTTGTCGACGCAGTGCTCGGCGTAGGCCTTCAGTTCCTTGCCCGGGGCATAGGTACGAGACCAGTCCGGGCTCTGCTCGAAGGAGAACTGGTAGGAAAACGACGGGATGTCAACCGCGATACCGGGATACGTGTTCCAATGCCACGTGCCGCCGGAGCCGTCGGCGGCCTCGATCATCAGGTAGTCACCCATGCCTGCCTTGTCGAGCATGATCGCGGTACCGATTCCAGAGAATCCCGCGCCGACGATGACGGTGTCGTGGTCGGGCGCTGTCATCGGGCCTCCGTCTGCATGGGTGCTTCGAGTTTAAGCCGCCGAAACTGCGCCCACGATGCCCGCCCGACCCAGTACCTTCAGCAGAATGGCCACCACCGATGCCGGGCATGCCGGCTTCTCGTCGGTCACGAACCCGCAGCGGCTGACTCGAGCTCTGTGGTTGGCGGCCGTGGTCGTCGCCGCCTGCTACGGCGTCTTCCTGATCGTCACCGCGCTCCGGTTGCCGTCCGGCGCCGAGCTCACCGGCCAGTTCTGGTTGCAGCCCGCGGCCAAGGCCATCCCGGCCGTCCTGCTGGCCGCCGCCGCAGTCACTCACCCAGTCGCCAGGGAGCGGCGCTGGTTGATCGGTGCTCTCGTGGGGTCGGCAGCGGGTGACTTCCTGCTGGCGGTGCCGTGGTGGGAGCCGTCGTTCGTGCTGGGGCTGGCCGCTTTCCTCGTCGCGCACCTGTGCTTCCTGGCCGCCCTGCTCCCGCTGTGTTCTCCGTCGCCGCCCCGGCTGGTCGCGGCGGCGGTGGTGGTGGCGGCGTGCGTCGCGCTGCTGATCTGGTTCTGGCCCGAACTGATCGCCGAAGGGATGGCCGCCCCGGTGGTCGTCTACATCGGAGTACTCGGCGCCATGGTGTGCGCGGCGCTGCTCGCCCGGCTGCCGACGCCGTGGACGGCGCTTGGCGCGGTGTGTTTCGCGGTGTCGGACGGCATGATCGGCATCGACAAGTTCGTCTTGGGATCGGAGGCGCTGGCAGTGCCCATCTGGTGGGCATATGCGACCTCGCTGATGCTCATCACCGCAGGCTTCTTTTTCGGCCGGACGTCCGATCCGTCTGCTAAACGGTAGGTGTGAGCAAGACCGCGGCGGAGCACGAGCCCATCGCCCGGGTGCTGCCGATGCTGTCGGTGCCGCACCTGGATCGCGAGTTCGACTACCTCGTGGCCGCCGAGCAGTCCGACGACGCACAGCCCGGCGTGCGAGTGCGGGTACGATTCCACGGTCGCCTCGTCGATGCGTTCATCCTCGAAAGGCGCTCGGAGACAGACCATGTCGGCAAGCTGGGCTGGCTGGATCGGGTCGTCTCCGCGGAACGGGTGCTGACTCCCGATGTGCGCAGGCTGGTCGACGCGGTGGCCGCGCGCTACGCGGGCACCCACGCCGACGTGCTACGGCTGGCGATCCCGCCGCGACACGCCAACGTCGAAAAGGAAACGCCCGCCGAGCCGGCACCGGTCACCGTCGCACCCGTCGACACCGGCAGGTGGGCCCAATACGGCAGGGGAGAACAGTTTTTCGCCGCACTTCGCGACGGCCGCGCCGCACGGGCGGTCTGGCAGGCCCTGCCCGGCGAGCGGTGGGCAGATCGGCTGGCCGAGGTCGCAGCGGCCACGGTCGGGGCGGGACGCGGGGTGCTGGCGATCGTGCCCGACCAGCGCGACGTGGACGCCCTGCGCGACGCCTGCGTTCGGCTCGTCGACGAAAGCGTCGTGGTCGCGCTCTCGGCGGGTCTCGGCCCCGCGCAGCGCTACCGGCGGTGGCTGTCCGTACTGCGCGGTTCGGCTCGGCTGGTCATCGGAACGCGCAGCGCCGTTTTCGCTCCGGTCGCCGATCTCGGGCTGGTGCTGGTGTGGGACGACGGCGACGACAGCCTTGCCGAGCCCCGCGCACCGTATCCGCACGCCCGTGAGGTGGGGATGCTGCGCGCACACCAATTGCGTTGCGCCGCAATGATCGGCGGATACTCCCGCACCGCAGAGGCGCAGGCCATGGTGCGCAGCCGGTGGGCGCACGATCTGGTGGCGGCAAGACCCGTGGTGCGGGCCAGCGCTCCGCGGGTGATCGCGCTGGAGGACAGTGAATTCACGCACGAGCGCGACCCTGCGGCACACAGTGCCCGGCTGCCGTCGATGGCGTTGCAAGCCGCGCGGTCGGCGCTGGAGGCCGGACACCCCGTGCTCGTCCAGGTGCCACGGAGAGGCTACGTTCCCGCGCTGGCCTGCGGCCGCTGTCGCACCATTGCCCGCTGCAGGCACTGCACAGGGCCGCTGTCGCTGCCCGACCGGGATGCGTCCGGTGCGCTGTGCCGGTGGTGCGGTCGAGAGCAAGCGGCGCTGCGCTGCGCCCGGTGCGGGTCCGACGCCGTCCGCGCCGTCGTCGTTGGCGCGCGCCGCACCGCTGAAGAACTCGGCCGGGCATTTCCCGGCACCACCGTCATCACCTCAGGCGGCGACTCGGTCATATCGACGGTGCCGAGCGACCCCGCCCTCGTCGTCGCCACCCCTGGGGCGGAACCTGCGGCCCTGGGCGGATACGGCGCCGCGTTGCTCCTCGACGCCTGGGCGCTGCTCGGCCGCCAGGATCTGCGCGCCGCCGAGGACACGCTGCGCCGCTGGATGGCGGCATCCACCCTGGTTCGCAGCCGCAGCGACGGGGGTGTGGTCGCCGCGGTCGCCGAATCTGCGGTGCCGACCGTGCAGGCGTTGATCCGTTGGGACCCGGTCGGGCATGCGGAGGCGGAGCTCGCAGGCCGCGACGAGGTCGGTCTGCCGCCCGGTGTGCACATGGCGGCGGTGGACGGCGCACCGGAGGCCGTGATGGCGCTGCTGGAGACCGCCGATCTGCCCGACTCCGCAGATCTTCTCGGCCCCGTCGACCTGCCGTCAGGGGCTCGTAGACCCCCGGGGATCGACGCAGCCAGTCCGGTCAACCGGATGCTGGTACGGGTGCCCCGCGCCGACGGTCTCGAGCTCGCCGCGGCGCTGCGACGGGCCACCGGGGTGCTCAGCGCACGGCACGACCAGCAGCCGGTTCGGGTGCAAATCGACCCGTTGCACATAGGGTAGTGCGAGAATTCCCCACCAGGCCCTGACAGGAGGTGGCATGCGGCGGATAATCGGGTGGTCGATTCCGTTGGTGCTCATCATGATTGGGCTCCTCTGGCCGCTGGTGTTGAAGGGCGGCCACGAGGAACTGCCCGCAGATGACCCGGTCGTGTTCAGCAATTTCAAGGCCGACTTCAGCGTCAACGCCGACGGCAGCATGGACGCCGTCGAGACGATCACCGCCGACTTCCCCGGCGGGCGCCACGGCCTCTTCCAGTACTGGGACACCGCCAACCAGAACCACCCCTTCGTGCGCCAGGTACCCGATATCCACTCGGTCGAGATCGACGGGGTGGCCGCGCCTTACCAGATGCTGTGGGAAGACGGCAAGCGGTTCCGGATCGCCAAGATCGGAAACCCGGACGAGTACCTCAGTTACGGCCCGCACGTCTTCGAGATTCGCTATCACGTGCCCGGCGTGCTCGACCCCGGCGGTACCGGCAGCGACAAGACGTTCGCCAACTCCACCGGTGAGGACAGGGCCGCGCAGTCGGTGTTCTTCTGGAATGTCGTCGCGGGCTCGTGGAACAACCGGATGGAGCAGGTCGACATCTCGGTCACGCTGCCGAGCGATGTCACAGGAGCACAGTGTTCGGTGGGTTTCGGGGTCGGTTCTGCTTGTCGCGACCTCACGATCACCGGAAACAAGGTGACGCTGTCGACCAGCTACCTGGGGTCCCGCACGCCGGTGACGGTGCGGGCGGGTGTCGACGTGGCGACCCCACCGCGCGAAGAGCTGCTGTGGCCTTACACCTGGGATCGGATCCTGGGCACCTCACTGAGCGAAATGGCGTGGATCCTTTCGCTCACCGTGGCGTTCGCCCTCGGCGGCTTCCTCTGGTACCGCACGACGGTTGAGCCGTCGCCCGGGTTCCCGCTGCAGTACGCGCCGCCGCCGGGGCTCGGGCCGGTGCAGACTGAGTACATCCGCACCGAAGCCGTCCCCAAGAACGCCCTCACCGCGACGCTGTTCTATCTGGCCGAGCGCAAGATGATCCGGCTCACGCAGGTCAACGACGAGCACTGGCGAATCCGCGGCCTGGCCGACAAGATCGACTGGGAGCGGCTGGATCCCGTCAGCCGGAAGGTCGGCCTCGCGCTCAGGGTGAACAGGCCGGGCGAAGAGTTCGAGGCGAAGAAGGCCGTCAAGTCCGGCGAGAAGCTGAACAAGGCGAAGACCGACATCGCCAAGGCCGTGCAGAAGTGGGCGTTCGACAGCGGCCTCATCGTCAAGCGCAAGAAGGAACTCTGGGTGCGCGCCGCCAACGTGATCGCGATGCTGGCCGCGGTGTGTTGCTTCTTCCTGTGGTTCGGCATTCCGTTCACCGCGGTGGCCCTGCCGTTCGTCGCGTTCTTCCTGATCACCGCGCGGTCGTGGGTCGACGGTGTCGGCACTCGCCGCACCGAGGCAGGACGCGAACTGTGGGCGCAGGCGGGGGGATTCCACCGCCTGCTGGCCACTGACTCGGCGGAGACGCGATTCGACTTCTCGGCCCGCAAGGACCTCTACACCGCCTACGTTCCGTTCGCCGTCGCGGCGGGAGCGGCGGCCCTGTGGGCCAAGAAGTATGAGACGACCACGGGTACGGTTGCACCGCAACCGGATTGGTACAATTCATCGTCGTCTTCGACGTCGACGGGCTGGGGCTTCACCGGTGGATCCGGCGGCGCGAGCTTCGACAGCTTCGACTCGGCACTGTCATCGTCGATCGGCGCCTACACCGCATCACAGTCGTCGTCGTCGAGCGGTGGCGGCGGTGGCGGCTTCAGCAGCGGTGGTGGCGGAGGAGGCGGCGGAGGCGGCGGTGGAGGAGGAGGCGGTTCATGGTGAGACTGCTGCTGATCATCGTCCTTGTGCTGGCGGTGCTGGTGCTGGTCGGTTTTGTGCTGGGCTACAACAGGATTCGCAGCGCCGATATTCGCGTGGCCGAAGCGCTCTCCGGAATCGATGTGGAGTTGACGCGGCGCGCTGCGCTGATCCCGAGCCTGGTGCACACCGTGCAGACGTTCGCCGCCCACGAGAAGAGCATCCTCGACCACGTCACCGATGCCAGGGCCGCGCTGACGTCGGCGACATCGGGAAAGTCCGTCTCTGAGCGCAGCGCGGCCGAGAAGGAATTCGACTCCGCGCTGGTGCCGGTGCTCGCGCTCGGCCAGAGCTACCCGCAGCTGAACAGTTCGAAGAACTTCCTCAGCCTGCAGGACAACCTCGCCGACACCGAGAACAAGCTGGCCTTCGCCCGTCAGTACTACAACGACGCGGTCGCCACGCTGAACCGGCTCATCAGCACCATTCCGTGGACGTTCGTCGCGCCGCTGAGTGGCGTGTCCGAGCGCGAGTTCTACCAGACACCGCGGTAGGCATGCGAATCGTCTTCGCCGGAACCCCGGAGCCCGCCCTGCCGTCACTGCGCAGGCTCGTCGACTCTGCGCACCATGAGGTGGTGGCGGTGCTCACCCGCCCTGACGCTGCCGCAGGCCGCCGAGGTAAGCCGGCGCCATCGCCCGTCGCGCGTCTTGCACTCGAGCGCGGCATTCCCGTGCTGCGTCCCGAGAGACCCAACTCCGACGAATTCGTCTCGGAGTTGGCGGAACTGGCACCAGAAGCGTGCGCGGTGGTGGCGTATGGGGCGTTGTTGCGCGACGGCCTGCTGGCCGTGCCCGCGCACGGCTGGATCAACCTGCACTTCTCGCTGCTGCCCGCATGGCGGGGCGCGGCGCCGGTGCAGGCTGCAATCGCGGCAGGTGACGCCGTGACCGGCGCGACCACGTTTCAGATCGAACCCGCGCTGGACTCCGGGCCCGTCTACGGTGTCATCACCGAGACGATCCGACCGACCGACACCTCAGCGGATCTCCTTGACCGGCTGTCGATTTCGGGTGCCGCGCTGCTGGAGGCGACGCTGGACGGCATCGCCGACGGATCGTTGTCGCCGGTGCCGCAACCGTCGGACGGCGTCACCCTCGCGCCGAAGGTCACCGTCGACGATGCCCGGGTGCGCTGGGACCTGCCCGCCCACGTCGTCGAGCGGCGGATCCGTGCCGTCACACCCAACCCCGGTGCATGGACCCTGGTCGGCGAGCTGAGGGTCAAGATCGGGCCGGTGACCGTCGACGATGCGGCACCGAACCCGCTGCCGCCGGGCGTAATTCGGGCCGACCGCAGCGGCGTCCGGGTCGGGACGGCGTCGCAACCCGTGCTGCTGGGCAGCGTCCAGCCGCCCGGCAAGAAGCAGATGGATGCGGCGGCATGGGCGCGCGGCGCCCGGCTCGATGACACCGCAACGGCATCATGACCAAACCCCGCAGGCCGCGCCGCAAGCCGCTCGACCCGGCGCGTCGCGCGGCGTTCGACGTCCTTCGGGCGGTTTCGGAGCGCGACGCCTATGCCAACCTCGTCCTACCCGGGCTGCTCCGTGAACGCGGTATCACCGGCCGTGATGCCGCCTTCGCCACCGAGTTGGCTTACGGGGCATGCCGCACGCGGGGCCTGCTCGACGCCGTCATCGCCGCGGCCGCGGGACGTTCGCCGGACCACATCAGCCCTGTGCTGCTCGACCTGCTCCGGCTCGGGGCCTATCAGCTGCTCCGCACCCGGGTCGACGCACACGCCGCGGTGTCCACCACCGTCGAGCAGGCCGGCATCGAATTCGATTCGTCGCGAGCGGGTTTCGTCAACGGCGTGCTGCGCACCATCGCCGGACGCGAGCCGCAGTCGTGGGTCGACCAGCTCGCCCCGTCCGCCGAGTCCGATCCCGTCGGGCACATGGCGTTCGTGCACGCCCACCCGCGGTGGATCGGCCAGGCGTTCGCGGACGCTCTCGGCGCCAGAGCGGGCGAGCTCGATGCGCTGCTGACCGCGGATGACGACCGCCCGCTGGTTCACCTCGCTGCTCGGCCCGGCGCGCTGACGGCGGACGCGCTCGCGCTCGCGGTGGACGGCACCGTCGGCCGATACTCGCCTTACGCGGTGTATCTCGCCGGCGGAGATCCGGGCAGGCTGGACGCCGTGCGCGACGGCGTGGCGCTGGTTCAGGATGAGGGCAGCCAGCTGGTGGCCAGGGCGCTGACGCTCGCCCCCGTCGACGACGACCGCGGCCGCTGGCTGGACCTGTGTGCGGGTCCCGGCGGCAAGACCGCGCTGCTGGCGGCGATCGGTGCGGAATCCGGCGCCCGCGTCACCGCGATCGAGCCCAACGACCGGCGCGCCGAGTTCGTCGAGGAGAACACCCGCGGACTGCCCGTCGACGTGTTACGAGTCGACGGCCGCGACTCCGGTCTGCAGCCGGCGTTCGACCGCGTGCTGGTGGATGCGCCGTGCACCGGGCTCGGCGCGCTACGCAGACGACCCGAGGCGCGCTGGCGCAGGCAGCCCGCGGACGTGCCCGCGTTGGCGCGCCTGCAACGCGAGCTGCTCGCGGCGGCGATCGAACTGACCCGGCCAGGCGGCGTCGTCCTGTACGCGACCTGCTCGCCTCATCTGTCCGAGACGGTCGGGGTGGTGGCCGACGCGTTGCGCCGCCATCCGGTGACGGCGCTCGACACCCGACCGATGTTCGATGGCGTCGACGACCTCGGCGACGGGCCGTACGTGCAGCTGTGGCCGCACCGGCACGGCACCGACGCGATGTTTTCCGCTGCCCTCAAAGTAGGGTGAGCGCATGTCACGACCCCTGATAGCGCCGTCGATCCTGGCCGCCGACTTCGCCCGGCTGGCCGACGAGGTGGCGGCCGTGAAAGGCGCCGACTGGGTGCACGTCGACGTGATGGACAACCACTTCGTGCCGAACCTGACCATCGGCCTTCCTGTGGTTGAGGCGCTGTTGCCGACGACCGACATCCCGATGGACTGCCATCTGATGATCGAGGACCCCGACAGGTGGGCGCCGCCCTACGCCGAGGCGGGCGCCTACAACGTCACCATCCACGCGGAGGCGACCGACAATCCCGTCGGCGTGGCCCGCGACATCCGCGCCGCGGGCGCAAAGGCGGGCATCTCGGTCAAACCGGGCACGCCGCTGGAGCCGTACCTGGAGATCCTGCCCGAGTTCGACACGCTGCTGATCATGTCCGTCGAGCCGGGCTTCGGCGGTCAGAAGTTCATCCCGGAGGTGCTGCCGAAGGTCGGCATCGCGCGCAGGCTGGTGGACGCGGGCGAGCTGACGATCCTCGTCGAGATCGACGGCGGCATCAACGCCGAGACGATCGAGGACGCCGCCGAGGCGGGCGTGGACTGCTTCGTCGCGGGATCGGCCGTCTACAGCGCCGAAGACCCCGCGGTCGCCGTCGAGGCGCTGCGCAGGCGAGCTGCCGCCGCGTCAAAACACCTTCGGCTATGAGCTTCGAGGCCGCGATGCGGCTGGCCCTCGAACAGGCCGAGCTGGTCAAGGGCGGCACGTACCCCAATCCGCCTGTCGGCGCGGTCATCCTGGATCAGGGCGGTGAGATCGCAGGCGTCGGCGCGACCGAACCGACCGGCGGTCCACACGCGGAAGTGGTGGCGCTGGAACGGGCGGGCGCTCGCGCCGCGGGCGGCACGGCCGTGGTCACCCTCGAGCCGTGCAACCATCACGGCCGAACGCCGCCATGCGTGGACGCCCTTGTCGCTGCGGGCATTTCGACCGTTGTCTTCGCCGTCAGCGACCCCAACGCGGTCGCGGCGGGGGGTGCCACCCGGCTCGCGGAGTCGGGCGTGAACGTGGTCGCCGCGGTGCTGGCCGACGATGTCGCGGGCGGACCCCTGCGCGAGTGGTTGCACAAGCAGCGCACCGGGCTTCCTCATGTCACCTGGAAATTCGCCACCAGTATCGACGGGCGCAGCGCCGCGGCCGACGGCAGCAGTCAGTGGATCACCAGCGAGGCCGCCCGCGCCGATGTGCATCGCCGCCGCGCGGCCTGCGACGCGATCGTCGTCGGTACCGGAACAGTCTTCATCGACGACCCCAAGCTGACGGCGCGACTTCCCGACGGCAGCCTCGCCGACCGTCAGCCGCTGCGTGTCGTGGTGGGGGAGCGCGAAATCTCCTCCGACGCCAACGTGCTGAACGACGACACCCGCACGATGGTGATCCGCACCAGGGACCCGCACGAGGTGCTCAAGGCACTGTCGGATCGCACGGACATCCTCATCGAGGGCGGACCGACGCTGGCAGGTGCGTTTCTGCGGGCAGGCGTGATCAACCGGATCCTCGCCTACGTCGCACCAATCCTGCTGGGCGGTCCGATCACCGCGATCGACGACGTCGGCGTGCTGTCCATCGCCCACGCGCAACGCTGGCAGTTCGACGGCATCGAGCCGATCGGCCCGGACGTCCTGCTCAGTCTGGTTCCTGAGTAGCCGGCTCGTCGCCCATGTCCAGCGGCCGGTGCTCGATCAGGTCGCGAAGCCCGTCGACGCCGAGGCGTTCCCGGAACGCCGCCACTGTGTAGCCGATGACTGTCGCGTCGGTGCGCGCCCGCGCCGTCGCCGAACGCGGCATGTGGAACAGCGGACCGAGCTCGCCGAAGTAGTCGCCAGGTTCGGCGACCCAGAGCAATTCCTCACCGCCCCCGGCCAATTCGCGCACGATTTCGACTTCACCCTTGGACACCACGTAGATCCACTCGCCCATGGTGCCCTCCTCGAACAGCACCTCGCCCCCGGTCAGCGGCACTGTCGTGGGCGGCCGGTTCGACTCCGCGAAGTCCGGCACGAGTTCCACGACGCGATCGGCCAACGGGAGAATCCTGCTGTCGTGGGTCGCGACGACAACCATCCGATCGCCCGACGCGAGCTCGCGGATCAGCCGCAGGACCTCCTCGACCTGGATGAAGTCGAGATGCGCCGTCGGCTCGTCGGCGACGATCAACGGCGGATCCAGTGCGATCGCCCGCGCCACCGCCACCCGCTGCTGCTGACCGCCGCTGAGATCACTCGGCCGGTGAGTTGTCCTGTCCTCCAGCCCGACTCGGGCCAGCAGCTGTTCAGCCTTTTCCTTCGCCGCGTGCCGCGACATGCCCGCCGAGCGCAGCGGCACCATCACGTTCTCGAGTGCGGTGAGGCTGGGCACCAGGTTGAATGCCTGGAACACGATGCCCACCGTTTCACGCCGATACTTCGACAACCCCTTGGCGTCCAGCGACGTCACGTCGACATCGCCGAACTTGATGGCCCCCGCCGTCGGTTTGAGGATCCCACCAAGGCACGACAGCAGCGTGGTCTTCCCACATCCGCTGGGGCCCAGCAGGATTACCAGTGATCCCGCGGCAACGTCGAGGTTGAACCCGTCCAGTGGGCGCACGGCGTATCCGCCGCTGGAGTACTCGACGACCAGATCCTGAATGCTGAGATCGCCCATGGCTCATGGACCTCCGAAGGCCATGGCGGGATCGACGGACACCGCGCGATGCAGTCCGGTGCCGCTGGCGATCAAGCCGAAGACGACCGCGATGACGGGCAGGATGACGTAGGCGTAGCCCGGGACGATGACCTGCATCGGAAAGATCGGCCCGAGCAGCGCCGAAAGCACGACGCCGACGACGACGGCGGACAGTGCCACCACCACCGCCTGCAGCGCCAGTCCGGCCGCGATCGAGAACGTCGGTACGCCAATCGCCTTGTACACCGCGAAGTCTCGGATCCGCTCGAGCGCGGACAGATAGATCACCGATCCCACGATCAGGGCCGCGACGACCCAGAGCAGGATCGCCACGATCGTGATGGAGTTGACGGCCACCTTCAATGGGCGGAGCAGATCGGCGACCGCGCCGTCGCGGTCGATGGCTTTGTATCCGGGGGGCACCTGTTCGAGGGTGCCGCGAATCCCGATCGACGCGACCAGCGGTTGCCCGCCGTACACCAGCTGTTGAGCACCCTCGGTGGTGAGAAAGATGTTGGGCAGGTTGGCCAGAGCGGTCGAGTTCTCCACGATGCCGACGATGCGCAGCTTGCGCGACGCGATCGCGATGTCCTCGCCAACGTTCCGCCCCAGCGTGCTGGATACCGCGACCTCGTTCGGGTTCGCGGGAGGACGGCCCTCCGACACAACGGGCATGCCCGGCCCGCGTTCCGGTGCGCCGAAGAGGTCGGCGTTGCGTGTCGCCTCACCCAGCGTGACCGTGCCGCCTGCGTAAACGAGAGGGGCAGCCGCCTGCACGCCAGGGGCCGCGGCGATCCTGCGGAGGTCGGCGGGCGCGAACGGCGTCGCGCCGACGAACGGGCCCGACGCCCCGTCCTTGACGAGAAACACGTCGACGCCGAGGGCATCGACTGTTCGTTGCGCCTCCGCCCTGAAGCCGTTCGCCAGCCCGGTGAGCACCAGCGTCATGGCGAAGATGATGGCGGTGGACAGGATCGCGATGACGAAGCGCCGTTTTCGCCACTGCATGTCGCGCAGCGCGGCGAGCAGCATGGATGCGACGTTACCGACGGTCCGGCGTTCGCGGGACGGGTTTGGGTACGTCGACTGAGAGCGGTCTCAGCGTCCCGCGGCGAAGGTGCCGACCAAGGTGTTGCAGAACGCAGGAAGATCGTCGGGCTTGCGGCTCGACACCAGCGTGTTGGGCCCGCGCGAGCACACCACCACTTCTTCGTCGACCCAGTTGGCGCCCGCGTTGATGAGATCGAGGCGCAGGGTCGGCCACGAGGTGATCATTCGTCCCCGGACGACGTCGGCGTCGATCATCGTCCACGCCGCGTGGCAGATGGCGGCGACCGGCCGCCCGGAGTCGAAGAAACTCTTGGTGAACTGCACCGCAGAGGCGTTGCCGCGGAGAAAATCGGGGTTCGCGACGCCGCCGGGAAGCACCAGCCCGTCGTAGTCGGATGCGGTGACGCTGTCGGCCGCCCTGTCCGCCTCGAACGTGTCGGCCGGGGTCAGGTGGTTGAACGCCTGGATCTTGCCGACTTCGGTGGACACCAGCTCGGGTGTGCCGCCTGCCTCTTGCACGGCCTTCCACGGTTCGGTCAGCTCGACCTGTTCGGCGCCCTCTGGGGCCACCAGAAAAGCGATGCGCTTGCCCGCCAATGTCGTTGACATGACTTGCCTCCTTTGCATTGAAGCTCAACCGCCGCATACCCGGCGCGTAGGAGGGTCTACCCGGATCAGGTCGGCTGATTGGTGGGGCTGGTGAACGGCGCCACCGACCAGTTCGACAAGGCCGACGGCCGCAGTATGCGATGCCGCGTTTGGCCTGCCGAATAGAAGGTGAACTTGCTGGCGCGATAGCACTGTTCGAAGCAGTCGAATGCCTCGCCGTCGCCATCGAAGCTGACGCCGCGCACTCTGACTATCGGATCTCCCGCCGTCAACTCGAGCTGTTCGGACTCCCAGCTGCTGGGGGCGTCGACCTCGAATGCCTGCTCGGTGTAGTCGTCGGTGATCCCATACCGCTCCTCGATGAACCGGTAGAGCGATTCGCCGCGTTCGAGGCGCTCCTGGTCGATCGCGGGCACGCGGCTGAGCGGCAGCACGGCGCGTTCGAGAATCCTGCCTGCGCCGCCGATGCTGCGCCTGCGCCAGATCTCCCACACCGGCTGCCCCGCGTCGACGCCGAGCGCGGTCGCGATGGTGCTGCTGGGCAAGCCGACGCCGACGGTGATGAGCGATGTGGTCACGTCGGGCAACCCGCCACCCTCGTCGATCAACGTGTGCAGTAGTTCACCCGGCCGCGTCGGGTCGCTGGCGATCCGAGGTTCCGCGACGAAGGTGCCCAGTCCCTGTTTGCGTTGAATCCGCCCGGCCCGTTCCAGCTCGTCGAGCGCACGTCGTACGGACATCATGCTGACTTCGGCGATCTCGGCCAGCTCGGTCGTCGACGGGAGGCGGTCGCCGGGCTGAAGGCCGCGCTCGGCCATGATGTCGAGAACGAGGTCGTAGACATGCTGATAGCGGAGCTTGCGGTCGGTGTTGGCGGCCATCCGTCCCCCTCTTCACGGCCAGAATGCACGGAAACATCGTCGAAACCGCACAGCAATGTTCAACACCCATCCTACTGTGTATGCACACCTCTGTCGGGAAGGGTTGACGATGATCGAGATGGATCGGCGCAATTTCATGCGGACGTCGGCGGTGGTGGCACTGGCGCTGGGCGGCACGGCCGCCCTCGCGTCGTGTGCCCCCGAGACCGCGAGCAGTACCGTCCTGAGGGTCGGATCGACAACCGACATCGACGCACTGAACCCGTTCACCCTGTTCTCCACCCAGGCCTACGACGTCATGCAGCTCGTCTACGACAGGCTGATGGAGTACGACGCCGACTTCAAGATCAAGCCCGCACTGGCGACCGGCGTCGAGACCGGAGACGGCGGAAAGACGTTCACCTACACGCTGCGCTCCGGCGTCAAGTGGCAGGACGGCAAGGACTTCACCGCCGACGACGTCGTATTCACCTTCACGATGGTGCGCGACAACGACTACGGCACCTATGGCGCCTACCTGAAGGATCTCACCGACATCAAGAAGGTCGGCGACAACCAGGTTCGGTTGACCTATTCGCAGCCGCAGACACTGGATCCCGGCGTCATCATGCCGATCGCGCCCAAGCACCTGTGGGAAGGCATCGCCAAGGACGCCCTGACCGATTATGCCAACGAAAAGCCGGTCGGCACAGGTCCGTTCAACTTCGACTCCTGGGAGAAGGGCAAGGTCGTCACCGTCACCCGCAACGACTCGTGGTGGGGCGAGAAGCCGGCCGCTGAGAAGGTCACCTGGACCAAGTACGGCAGCGACGACATCGTCACCCAGGCGTTGCGGTCCGGCGAGCTGGACCTCGTGCCCGAAGTGCCGCCCACCATCTTCAACGCGCTGAAGGGCGCCCAGGATGTGGCGACGACGGAGATGGAGTCGTTCTCGTTCCACATGATCGGGTTCAACTGTTCGATGGAGCCCAATTCGAAGGGCAACCCCCTGCTGCGCGACCAGGTGATCCGGCAGGCGCTGAGTTGCGCGGTGAGTCGTGCGCAGCTCGTCGAACTTGCACTGGCCGGGTACGGCCAACCCGGCGTCGACGTGATCCCGCCCGCGTTCGGCGACTTCCACTGGACCCCCGCGCCCGACGCGGTCCTCGACAACAATGTGGACAAGGCCAAGCAGCTGCTCGACGGCGCGGGCTACACCGACAGGAACGGCGACGGAATCCGCGAGTCGAAAGACGGCAAGCCACTGGACTTCCGGATCCTCGCCATCGCCGACACCGCGGTCGACGTGAAGGCGGCAGAGCTGTTCATCACGGCGGCCAAAGCCGTCGGCGTCAACCTGAAGCTGTCCACCACCGACGCCGACACGATGGGGGCGACGGTGTTCAACACCGACGGGCCGGACTGGGACGTGATGGTGTGGGGCTGGGACTCCGGCCTCTACGACCCGTCGTATCTGCTGAGCGTCGGGATCACCGATCAGATCGGCGGCAACAACGACACGTTCTGGTCCAATCCCCGCTTCGACGAGCTGTACAACCAGCAGAACGCCACCGTCGACCACGCCGCGCGGGTCAAGCTGGTGCTCGAGATGCAGGCCATTCACTACGCCTCGTGCCCGTACATCGTGATGTGGTACCAGAAGAAGCTGGCCGGGACCCGGACCAACACGTGGACGGGGTGGCATCCGATGAACGGCGGTATGACGCTCAACTTCTCCCGGGCCAATTACCTCGACGTGAAGCCGGCCTGAGGGCTCCAGGACGTCGATGGCTCGATACCTCGGGCAGAAACTCACGTACCTGGTGCTCACGCTCGCAGCGGTACTCATCACGAACTTCGTGTTGTTCCACCTCATGCCGGGGGATCCGGTCACCCATATCGCGCGGGGTCAGCATCTCGACGCGGCCGCCGTCGCCCGGCTACGCGCGTTCTACGGTCTCGACAGGCCGATGCTCGACCAGTTCCGCACGTACGTCGGGCATCTCTTCCGTGGTGATTTCGGCTACTCGTACACGTATCAGACGTCGGTCGGCCCGATCATCGTCAAGGCGCTCGGCAACACGCTGATCCTGGTCACGGTGTCCACCCTGCTGGTCATCGGCGTCGGGGTCCTGGTCGGGGTGTTCGCGGCATCGCGGCGCGGATCTCGCACCGACGGCGGCCTGGTGATCGGGTCGCTGGTGTTCTGGAGCCTGCCGACGTTCTGGGTCGGCATGCTGCTGATCTTCCTGTTCGCCGTGACATTGGGTTGGCTGCCGATCGCGGGCATGTACACCGCCGACGCCCTTTACCCCACGGTGTTCACCCGATTCGCCGATCTGGCAAGGCATCTCGTGCTGCCGACCATCGCGATGGTGCTCGTCGACGTCGCTCAGTTCGTGCTGATCACCCGCAGTTCGCTGCTGGCGACGCTGTCGGAGGACTTCATGACCACCGCGCGGGCCAAGGGCCTGCACCCGCGCCGCGTGCTGTGGCGCCACGGTGTGCGCAACGCGCTGCTGCCCGTGGTGACCGCAACGACGCTGTACGCCAGCGCGACCGTCGGGGGCACCATCCAGGTCGAGACGGTGTTCTCATGGCCGGGGATGGGCCAGCTCATCTACCTGTCGGTGGTCCGCCGCGACTATCCGGTGATGGAGGCCTGCTTCCTGATCTTCGCCGTCGTCGTGGTGCTGGCGAACTTCGCGAGCGACGTCACCTACCGTCTTCTCGACCCACGGGTGAGGCTGACATGACCGGGCCCATGATGGAACCGAACCTGGAATCGGACGCCGTGATCGAACCGCCCGCGCACGGCTGGCGTGGCGTCGCAGGCCAGGTGTGGCGCGATCGGATGGGGCGCGCCGGCATCATCACCGTCGTCGCCGTCGTGCTGATCGCGATCATCGGACCGCTGCTTGCCCCCTACGACAGGGGCGCGGTGGCGGAATCACGCGCGGGAATCCTCCAGGCGCCCAGCGCAGTTCACTGGCTCGGCACCGACGAGCTCGGCCGGGACGTGTTCCGGCAGCTGCTCGCGGGCACCTCGGTGTCGCTTCAGATCGGGTTGATCGCCACGCTCATCACCGTGCTGATCGGCACGCTGGTCGGTGTCCTCGCGGGCTGGTTCACGGGTTTCATCGACGCGGTCCTGATGCGCATCACCGATTTCTTCCTGGTTCTCCCGAGCCTGCCGCTGATGATCGCCCTCGGCGCCATCATCGGGCAGAGCATGCCCATGATCGTGTTGGTCATCGCCATCACCAGCTGGCCGAGCACGGCACGGATCGTGCGCTCGCAAGCACTGGCGTTGCGCGAGCGGGAGGTGGTGGCCCGTGCCCGCACCGTCGGGTTGTCGTCACCGGCAATCCTGTGGCGGCTCATCCTGCCCGGGGTGCTCGCGCTGGTGATCGCCAACGCCGTGCTGGTGATCGCCGGGTCGATCCTCGCCGAGGCGACGTTGTCGTTCCTCGGTCTGGGGGACCCGACAAGGACGTCGTGGGGCCAGATCCTGCACAACGCATTCGTCACCGGTGCAGTCGGAAACGGGTGCTGGTGGTACTTCGTGCCGCCGGGCGTCGGCATCGTGGTCGTGGTGCTCGCCTTCTCGCTGGTCGGGCAGAGCCTCGAGCGCATACTGAATCCGAAGCTGGCGGTCACCGCATGAGCCTCCTGGAGATCCGCAACCTGACGGTCACCTATACCGTCGGCGAGATTCCCGTGCGGGCCGTCGACGGGGTTGACCTCGACGTGGCAGCAGGCGAGGTGGTCGGCCTTGCTGGTGAATCCGGTTGCGGGAAAAGCACATTGGCCCATGCCGTCACCAAGCTGCTCCCTGTCGGAGCGACGCTCGACGCCGACCGGCTCGCGTTCGGCGGAATCGACCTGCGTACCGTCGGTGAAGCCGAGCTGAGGTCGTTGCGGTGGCGACGGCTCTCGATGGTGTCGCAGGGTGCCATGAACGGATTCAACCCGGTGATGACGATCGGCGCCCAGATCGCGGAGGCGATCCGCGCTCACGAGCCCGACGCCGGTCGCCGTTCGGTGCGCGACCGGATTGCCGAGCTGCTCAATCAGGTCGGCATCGCGCCGGGCAGGTCCGCGGACTACCCGCATCAGTTCTCTGGCGGGATGAAACAACGCGCCATGATCGCGATGGCGCTGGCCTGCAGGCCGGAACTGGTGATCGCCGACGAGCCGACGACCGCGCTGGACGTGATGACCCAGGCGCAGATCCTCGATCTCATCCGCAGGCTTGCCGACGAGCTCGGGCTGGCGATGCTGATCATCTCGCACGACCTGACCGTGCTCGCCGAGCTGTGCGACCGGGCGGCGGTGATGTATGCGGGCCGCATCGTCGAATACGGTTCCGCGGCGGCGATATTCGCCGACGATGTCCGGCAGGTCGAGGGGGACGGGGCCGCGCATCCGTACACCCGCAGGCTGTTGGACTGTTACCCGCGGCTCGGCGCGGGGCACGCGTCGATCAGCGGAATTCCCGGCAGTCCGCCCGATCTGGCCGCGCCACCACCGGGCTGCCGGTTCCACGAGCGCTGCGCGGTGATGGTGCCGGAGTGTGTCACCGTGGAGCCGCGGCTGCGGCCGGTGCCCGGCTCGGCGGCTCACGACGCGGCCTGCCACCTCGTCGGCGCACTCAAGGCGGAGACCCGATGAGCGCGCCGGTAGCCGAGATCCGCGATCTGCATGTGCATTTCCCGGTCCGCCACGGTCGTAAGCGGGTGATCACCCGTGCCGTCGACGGTGTCGACCTGGAGATCGGCGAGCGCGAGATCGTCGCTCTGGTCGGCGAATCCGGCTGCGGCAAGACCACCATCGCCCGCACGATCATGCGATTGGAGGACGCGACGGCCGGAGTCGTGTCGATCGGCGGCGTCGACGTCACCCATGTCCGCGGCCGCGCGTTGCGACGGCTGCGCCGTGACTTCCAGATGATCTTCCAGGACCCCTTCGAGAGCCTGTCCGCGAACGCGACCGCCCTGGAAGTCGTTTCCGAGGGCCTCGCCATTCACCGCACGGAACTCGACGCGGCAGGCAGGCGCACCGCCGCACTGACCGCGCTGGAGACATGCGGTCTGCGGCCCGCGTCGTCGATCGCGGACCGTCGGATGTTCCAGCTCTCGGGTGGCCAGCGCCAGCGAGTGGCCATCGCCGCTGCACTGGCCGTACAACCCAGGCTTCTGGTGGCCGACGAACCCGTCTCGATGCTCGATGTCTCGTTGCGCGCGGGCATCATTCGCGTCCTGCTCGACCTTCGCGAAGACCGGGACATCTCGATGCTCTTCATCACCCACGACCTCGCGCTCGCAGGCGTCTTCGCCGACCGGGTCGCCGTCCTCTATCTGGGTAGGGTGGTCGAGCTGGGTGCGGCCGCGGACGTCATCGGAACGCCCCGGCACCCCTACACCCGTGCCCTCGTCGACGTGATGCCGACCGCAGGCGCGACGCGGCGAGGCCCCCGCACACTGCTCACCGGTGAACCGCCGAACGCCACGTTGACCACGCCCGGGTGCAGGTTCGCGCCGCGCTGCCCGCTGCACCGTGAACTCGGCAAGCCCGAGCGCTGCCTCACCGAAGACCCCGTGCTGCGCCCGACAACCACGGATGCCAGCACCGATCACGCTGTGGCGTGCCACTTCTCGGACGCCACAGCACCGACACAACAGGAGGATCAGCCATGACCGTTAGTCGTGACGAAGCGACCGAGCTGCTCGACGCGATGGTCCGCATCGACTCGGTGACACCGTGGCTCATCCCCGGCGGTGCCGGAGAGGGCGAAGTCGCGCGCTACATGCGCGACTGGTTCACCGATCTCGGCTTGGAGGTCACGCTGGAGGATGTGGAGCCAGGACGCCCGAATGTGTTGGCGTGGCTTCGAGGTTCGGCGCCCGGCCCGACGCTGTGCCTGACGGCGCACAGCGACACCGTCGGCTACGCGGGTTGGCCCGATCGTGCGCTGAACCCCGTCATCGAGGGAGACCGCATGATCGGCCTCGGCGTCGCCGACGACAAGGGTGGCTGCGCGGCGGCCATGCTGGCCGCCCGTGAGCTGGTTCGCTCCGGTGCGCAGCTGGCAGGCAATGTGCTGGTCGCCCTGGCGATCGACGAGGAGGGCGTCAGCATCGGGATGGAGCACCTTGTCGCCAACCACGCCGACGAGATCGACATGGCGATCAATCTGGAACCCGACGGCTCGCACACGATCTTCGGCGAGCACCAGGGCTTCGGCTGGATCGACATCGTGGTCCGTGGCGTGCCAGCGCACGGGTCGGCGCCCGACAAGGGTGTCGACGCGATCGTGCACATGGCCGAGGTGATCACCCGATTGCACCGGCTCGACGAAACCACCTGGAAGCCCCACCCGGATCCGAAGAACGGCCGAACGGTTTTCCACACCGGCACGATTCACGGGGGCACCGACTACGCGACCTATCCGAACGAGGTCGTGCTCGGCATCGAGATCGGCACCCAGCCGGGGGAGCGGCTGGCCGATCGCGTCGCCGAGATCGAGGCGATCTTCGCCGAGGTCAAGCAGACCGAGCCGCGTTTCGACGGCGAGGTCCGGGTGCGGCTCAATCGCGACCCGTTCACCGGAGAGGGGAACGAGGCACTGCTGACCGCCCTCGGCGACGCCACCGAGGCGGTGAACGGTGTGCGCTCACCGGTCACCGGTCTCAACGCGTGGACCGACGCCGCGCTGATGCAGGAAGCGGGCATTCCCACGGTGCTGTTCGGGCCCGAGGGTGGCAACTACCACGCCGCAGACGAGTGGGTGTCGATCCCGGACGTCGTTGCGACCGCCGAGATCCTGCGCCAAACCGTGGTCGCGCTGTTGGGCGTCCCCGTGACGTCAGCGCAGTGACATGACCGCGACTGGAGCGAAAGAGAATCCGATGTCCTTCGCAGACGCGTTCGCCGACCGCACGGTCGCCACCCGCGAACTGTTCGAGCGCGCCAAACGGACGATCCCCGGCGGCGCGGGATCCACCGCACGGCTGCCGCGCAACGGGTGGAAGCCCTACCCACTCTTCATCGCGGAGGGCACGGGATCCCGGCTCACCGACGTCGACGGCAACACCTATGTCGACTACCTCCTCGGGCTCGGCCCGATGATCCTTGGCCACCGTCATCCGGTCGTGACAGCGGCTGTCGCACAGGCGATCAACGATCTCGGCACCTGCTTCGGGTTGCCCTACGAGTTGGAGATCGAGGCCGCCGAGAAAGTGGTGGCCGCGGTGCCCGGCGTCGAGCAGGTGCGGTTCACCAACTCGGGATCCGAGGCGGTCGGGACCGCGGTGCGGCTGGCGAGGGCCACGACGGGCCGGCGGGTCATCGTCCGCTTCGAAGGGCATTACCACGGTTGGCAGGACACGGTCTACTGGTCGAATCATGTCGATCCGGCGCTGGCCGGACCCGCCGAGCACCCGCGTCCGGTCGCGATGGGCCCCGGCGTGCCCAGCGAGTTGGAGGGCACCCTGGAGGTGCTCACCTGGAACGACCCTGACAGCTTCGTGCGGCTGATGGACGCCCGCGGTGACGAGATCGCGGCCGTCCTCACCGAGCCTGCGGTCTTCAACACCGGCTGCATCCTGCCCGAACCCGGCTATCTGGAACTCCTGCGCGCCGAGACACGCAAGCACGGTGCGCTGCTGATCTTCGACGAAGTGATCACGGGTTTTCGCTTCGCGCGCGGCGGCGCGCAGGAATGGTTCGGCGTCACACCCGACCTGACGACCTACGCGAAGGGGCTGGGCGGCGGCTTTCCGGTGGCGGCCATCGGCGGAACCGTGGACGCCATGCGGCTGATCGCCGAAGGGGTGTACTCGCATTCGGGCACCTACAACGCCAACGTGGTGCAGTGCGCCGCCGTCGCCGCCACCATGGATGTGCTCTCCGAACCCGGCCTCTACGAACGGCAGCGGGCGCTGGGTCACCGGCTTGCCGACGGCCTCGCCGCGCTCGCGACCGAACGTGGACTCGACGCCTATGTCGAGGGGCTCGGCACGGTTTTCCAGCTGTGGTTCGCCGACGGGCCGATCCACAACTGGCGGGACGCCGCGCTGCGCGCCGACGAGGCGATGTTCACCCGGTGGTATGAGGAGATGGTGATCCGCGGTGTGCTGTTCCACCCGTTGCAGTTCGAGAACATGTTCGTCTCCCTCGTGCACGACGACAGAGACATCGACGACACCCTCAACGCGGCCGCCGACGCGCTAACCGTCGTAGCCAGGACCCGTGCACCCGCGACCCGGTCGTGACGGTGAAGGGGTCGGCCGTCGTCGGCGTTGACCTCGGCACGTCGGCGGTGAAAACGGTCGCCGTCGGCGAGGACGGTGCCGTGCTCGGCGTCGCCCGCCGCGATTACCCGACCGCAAGGCCCGAACCGGGAGCAGCAGAACAGGATCCACAGCTTTGGTTCGCCGCCCTGGAAGCGGCGCTCACCGACCTGGCAGGCACGGTGGCCGCCGAGTCGTGGACAGGGATCGGACTCAGCGCGATGCTGCCGACACTGGTCGAGTGCACCGAGCACGGCGGTCCGCTCGCTCCGGCCATCACGTGGGAAGACGCCAGGGCCGAGCCGGAGGCCGCTACCCTGCGCCGGGCCATCGGCGACGACGTGCTGTACCGCATCACGGGGCAACGGGTCGACGGTCGGTATCTGGGGCCGATGCACGTGCGGATGCAGCGGCTCGGACACGGGGGCGCCATCGTCGCAGGGGCGAAGGACGTGCTGTTCGCACACCTCACCGGTGAGCTGCTCACCGATCCGAGCACCGCCGCGGGCACCGGTGTCTACGACATCGAGGGCGACGTCTGGAATGCTGAACTCGTTGAGGCGAACCAGATTTCGGCGCTTCCCGCAGTTGCGCCAGCCTCGACGATCCGTCCGCTCCTTTCGCGATGGCGAACGCGGCTGGGGCTTCCGACGGAGTTTCCGGTTGTGCTCGGCGCGGCCGACTCGGTGCTCGGCGCGCTGGGTGTGGGCGCAACCGAGCACGGTGACGTGGCGATGATCGCTGGCACCAGCGCCATCGTGCTCGGCATCTCGAACACGCCGACCCGCGACAGCGATCGTCGCTTTCTGGTCACGCCGTTGACCGGAGTCGGTTGGGGCCTCGAAATGGACCTGCTGGCAATGGGATCGGCGTTCGACGGTATCGCCAGCCTGCTGGGTCTGCCCGGCCCAGGGGCGCTGCTGGAATCGGCGGCGACGGTGGGGCGCGACGATGCGCCGCTGTTCCTGCCATATCTGGCGCCCGGCGAGCAGGGCGCGCTGTGGGACCCGAATCTGGCGGGCAGCGTGCACGGGCTGCATCTCGGTATGGGGGCAGGGCACATCGGTCGGGCGCTGCTGACCGGGGTGGTGGTCGAACTGAGGCGATGCGTCGAGATCTTGGCGGCGAGTACCGGACGACGCGGCCCGGTACTGCTGGGTGGGCGAAGCGCGGCGAACCCGCTGATGTGGCAGGACATCGCCGATGCAACCGGCCGTGAGGTGCGGGTCGACCTGAATGTCTGGGACCATTCTGCGGTCGGCGCGGCGAAATTCGCCGCCACCAGCCTCGGGATGTCGATCCCGTCCGGCGGCGATGCCGTCGGCGTTGTGCCGCGCGACGACATGTATGACTGGTGGACCGAATGCCTTGCGCGCCACGATGCGCTACGCCTGCGGCTCGGCCGTCGCTAGTCGATGGACACCTCGCGCCCCTGGATCGCGTCGCGCACCCCCGCCGGGCCGAGGCGCTCGCGGAAGGCCTTTCCCGTATAGCCGATCACCTGCGCGTCGGTGCGGGCTCGAACGGTCGCCGAGCGGGGCAGCCCGAACAGCGTGCCGATTTCACCGAAATAGTCGCCCGCAGTCGCGACGCGCAGCAGTTCCTCACCGCCACCGGCCAATTCACGGACGATGTCGAGTTCGCCTTCACTGACGACGTAGATGAGATCGCCCATCGAGCCCTGCTCGAACAGCACCGAACCGGGCGTGAGCCGGATCGTTTCGGGTGGTCGGTCCGTCGACGCCACGTGCGGCACCAGTTCCACCACCCGGTCGGCCAGCGGAAGCATCCGGGTGTCGTGGGTTGCGACGACAACAAGGCGTTCCCCTGACGCGAGTTCGCGGATCAGCCGAAGCACCTCTTCGACCTGAATGAAGTCCAGGTGCGCGGTGGGCTCGTCGGCCAGGATCAGCGGCGGATCGAGCGCGATCGCGCGGGCGACGGCGACGCGCTGCTGCTGTCCGCCGCTGAGGTCCCCGGGGCGATGGCGCATTCGGTCCTTGAGGCCAACCCGTTCCAGCAGTTCCTCTGCGCGCCTTCGCGACTCCCTGCTGTTCACCCCCGCCGCGTCCATCGGCACCATCACGTTCTCGATCGCGGTCAGGCTGGCAAGCAGGTTGAACGCCTGGAAAACGATGCCTACCGTGCGGCGGCGGTACATCGTCAGTGCGCTGGCGTCCAGCTTGGTGATGTCCACATCGTCGAGAGCGATGCGGCCCGAGGTCGGCCGCAGAATTCCGCCGAGGCACGACAGCAGTGTGGTCTTGCCGCAGCCGCTCGGGCCGAGCAGCAGTGCCAGCGAGCCTGCCTTCACCTCGAGGTCGAGACCGTCGATGGGGCGCACCGCATAGCCACCGCTCGAGTACTCGACGACAAGGTCGTTGATGTGAAGATCGCCCATGGGTCACGGCCCCCCGAACGCGAGCGCGGGATCGATCGTCACCGCTCGCCGCATGCCTGCCACGCTCGCGAGCAGACCGATCAGCACGCCGATGACAGGCAAGAGAAGGAAGGCCGACGTCGGGATCTCCACCCGCATCGGGAACACGGGTGCGAGCACCAGCGACAGCAGCCCGCCCAGCACCGCGGCCACCACCGCGACGATGACGGCCTGAAGACACAGCCCGGCGAGCACCGAACGGGTCGAAACACCAACGGCTTTGAGCACCGCGAAGTCTCGGGTGCGCTCCAACGCGGAAAGGTAGATGACGGAGCCGACGATCAGGGCGGCCACGATCCACAGCAGGACGGCGATCATGGTGATGGCCGAAACCGCCGCCTTCATCGGTCGCATCAGGTCGTCGACGGCACCCGCGCGGTCGATGGTGCGGTAGCCGTCGGGTATCTCGGCGGGTGTGCCGCGGATGCCGACGGATGTCACGATCGGCTGGGCGCTGTATCCCATCTGCTGAGCGCCGTCGACCGTCAGGAACACATTGGGCTGTCCGGCGAGCGCGGTGGAGTCGTCGACGATGCCGACGACTCGCACTGAGCGCGAACCGATTTCAAGATCATCACCGACGTCGATGTCGAGCGTGCTGGAGACCGCCGCCTCGTCGGGACCCGACGGTGCCCGGCCCGCCGAGACCGGCGGCATCCCCAAACCCTGTGCGGGCGCACCGAACACGTTGACATTGCGCGTCGAGTGACCGTCGGGGACCGTGGTCGCCGTGTAGACAAGTGGAGCGGCGGCGGTGACGCCCTGAATCCGGGCCGCCATCGCGACCTCGCTCTCGGGAAACGGTGGCGAGCCGATGAACGGGCCCGCCGGTCCGGACTTGACGAGGTAGGTGTCGAAGCCGAGTGCGGCGACGGTGTTGTCGGCCTCCACCCGAAAGCCGTTGGAAAGCCCCGTGAGTACGAGCGTCATCGCGAACACCAGGCTGGTGCCGATGATCGCGATGACGAAGCGGCGTCGTCGCCACTGCAGGTCACGCAACGTCACACGCAGCATGTGGTGACGCTACCGAGTGGCGACGGTTTCGCGCGGGTGTTTGCCGGACGTTAACGAATGTGACGAAAACTACTGTGGACTACCGACTGTCGTGGACCCGGAATTGTCAGGTCAGCCGGGTAGACTCGAACGCGAGCCGGGCATTACGCCTGGTACATCGCGCTTTCACCGACGAGCTGCGCGCTGGTGAGCACGAACAAAGGAACGAGCGTGACTGCTTTGCAGGACTGGCTCAACATTCGCCCATTCGACCCGAGGGATCACGTCAAGGCCCTCATCTGTGCGCTGCGCGGCGACACCACCGATGACGCCGGTGAAAAAATCACGTTCGAGCCGGTGTTGATCCGGCCGGGCGTGGAGCGCTGCTGACGCCTAACCCGTTGGCCGGTGCCTGCCGGACGGCTCGATCATCTGGGTGGGTGAGTCGTCGCCGTCAACATCCGGTGCGGCTGAATCCGGCTCGTCGGCGTGTTCGTTGCGCCCACTGATGAGCAACGCCAGGATCGCGCCGATGACGCAGACGATCGCGGTGATACCGAACATCTCGCCGTACTGCAAGGCGAACGCGGTCTTGTACTTGGCCGCCTCCGCCGCGAGCTTCGCCGCCAGATTGTCGGCCTTCGGCGTGGGCAGCGACTGCAGGATCTGATTGAACCGGTACAGGCCCCACGCGCTCAGTGCCGCAATGCCCACCAGCATGCCGATCATCCGGGCCACCACCACCGCAGCGGAGGCGATGCCGTGCTGAGCGGACGGCACCACCCGCAGGGTCGCCGATGTCAGTGGGCCGATCACCAGGCCCAGCCCGAACCCGGCGATGGCCAGGTCGGTATCGAGCACCGGCAGCGTGACGAAGCCGAGGTCGTGGCGGGCGGAGAGCAGCGCGACGGGCCACTGCGCAATCAAGTAGTAACCACCCGCTGCGATCAACAACCCGACACACGCCACCGCGCGGTCGCCGATCCTGGTGGCGATCCAGCCGCCGAGCAGCGCGCCGATGGGCAGGGCGATCAAGAAGCGCAGCAGGAGGAACGCCGCCTCGTTCTGGTCCTGGCCGAGTACTCCCTGTCCGAACAATTCGACGTTGACGAGCGTCACCATCAGTGCGGCGCCCGCGGTCAGCGAGGCCCCGAGCGCGGCCAGGAACGGCCGGAAGTGCACGCCGGCGGGCTCGATCAGCCGGGTCTTGGCGAAGCGCTCCCATACGAAGAACGCGATCGCGGCCACCAGCGCCCCGATCAGCAGCGGAGGACCGTTCGGCGGCAGCACCTGTTTACCGTCCGGTGCGGGGTTGTACATGCCCACCACGATCAGCCCGAGCGTGACGGCCAGCAGTACGCCGCCGACGAGGTCAACCTTCTCGGGGTTGGCACTCTTCATCCGCTTGGGCAGGCTGAAATGCACCATCACCATGGCGATCACCGCGAGCGGCACGTTCACCCAGAACACGGACTGCCAGTGGTGAAACACCCAGACCAGCGCGATGCCGTACATCGGGCCGAGCACGCTGCCGAGTTCCTGTGCGGCGCCGATTCCGCCCAGCACACCTGCCCGGTTGCGGGCCGCCCACAGATCCGCCGCGAGCGCCAGCGTCACCGGCAGCAGCGCACCGCTGGCGGCGCCCTGGATGACGCGCCCGATGACGAGCATCGTGAGGTCGGTCGACAGCGCCGTGATGACCGAACCGATTGCGAAACCTGCAAGGCTGACCTGCAGCAGCATCTTGCGGCCGAACCGGTCCGACGCACGGCCGAGCAACGGCATCGCCGCGATGTAGCCGAGCAGATAGCCGGTGACGATCGGCGTGACGCGCTGGATCTGATTGATCGCGATCCCGACGTCGGACATGATGTCGCGGATGATCGTGACCACGACATAGGTGTCGAGGGCACCGAGCAGCACCGCGAGGGCACCCGCGCTGATCGCGATCGTGCGGGTCCGGTTCGAATGCGCCGGCGCTGCGGCGGTCATCAAACGGCGGGCTTGGTGACGGTGACGGGCTTGCCCCAATCCGACAGCGTCATCTGGACACTGGTGCCGTCCTTGGGTTCCAGCTTGGCCTGCACGAGCTTGTGATCACCGTCCTTCTCGATCCACGCGGTGCCGGGTATCGGCCCGGTCGCGGCGATCGGCGGTGCGATCGCGTTCACCGCATCGGCACTGACCTGACCGGTCACCTTCACGGTTTCGACACCGTTGATGGTCTCCGTGCTCTCGGATTTCGGATCGCTGAAGTTGGCGAGCACGTTCGCCAGACCCTTGTCCGGATTCAAGATGGCGGAGATGTCGTACACGTCGGCGGCCGGGCCAAGGTCGATGAAGCTGTCACCGGACAGCGCGGCATAGAGGTTCGAGTCGATCACGACGAACTTGGCGTCCACATCGCTGCCCTGGAACGTCAGCTTGGTGTCGCCCTGCGCGGCGACGGCGGGGTCCTGGGTCAAGTCGCCGCTGAGGGTCTTGATGGGGAAGTCTGGGATCTCACCTTCCACTGACAGCTCGAGGTGCACGCTCTTGAGCGCCCGCGTTGCGGTGTTGGAATCCTTGAGCAGCGTCGCGGCGTCGGGAAGCGATTCCGACGACTTCTCCGACGACGACGAACAACCTGCAATGAGTACTACTGCTGCGAAAAGTGCGGTGAGAATTGGCCAAAGAGATCGGACTGCGTTTTTTGGGCGCGTCTGCATGAGTGCATCGTAGAGGGTAGTGCTGCGTACCCTGTTTTGCGTGTTCACCGGAATAGTCGAAGAGCTGGGTGAGGTCGTCGGCAAGGAAGACCTCGGCGACGCCGCACGGTTCGTCATTGCGGGACCCGTCGTCACCGCGGACGCCGGACACGGCGACTCGATCTCGGTCAACGGCGTGTGCCTGACGGTGGTGGAGGTGCAGGCAGGTGGTCGGTTCACCGCCGATGTCATGAAGGAGACGCTGGACCGCTCCAGCCTGCGCAGTGCGGGCGTCGGCAGCCGCGTGAACCTCGAACGGGCGGCGGCGCTGAACAGCAGGCTGGGTGGGCACATCGTGCAGGGCCACGTCGACGGCACCGGGCATGTGATTGCGCGCACACCCTCCGAGCACTGGGAGGTGGTGCGGATAGCGCTGCCGACCGCGCTGTCGCGCTACGTCGTCGAGAAGGGCTCGATCACCGTCGACGGCGTCTCCTTGACCGTTTCGGGCCTCGGCCACGACTGGTTCGAGGTGTCCCTGATCCCCACCACCCTGCAGCTGACCACCCTCGGCCGGGCCACGGTCGGCACCCAGGTCAACCTCGAGGTCGACGTCATTGCCAAGTACGTCGAGCGGTTGATGAGCCAGCGGGGCGACTCCACCAGCTAGTCGAATGCTCCTGCTCGCCGCTCGGTTGCCTTGTTTGCGGCAACCGGGCACGTAGATAACTAACGTTTCTGTCAATTGTTGCATATTGCGACCTCAGGTGCCGTAGCGTCCGCGACATCGTCAGCTCGACAGATGCTTGCTGTGAGCACCGGCAGCTGGTTTTCCAGGCTGGAGGCGCAATGAGATCAGCAAAGCGGAGCACGTCGCGCGGATACACGCGGTACGTCGGCCGAACAGGGGCACTGGCGGTCGCGCTGGGCGTGGGCTTGGCGGTGGCCAATACCCCGGGAGTGGCGTGGGCGGCGCCAGAGTCGGTCGACAATCTCGACGCGCCGGGTGCGCCCGGCTCGACCAAGATCGACGGCGACACAACGACCGAGCCGGTGAAGACGCAGTCGACGGTGTCGATTACGACGGACCACAGGACCGAGACGGAAAGCACGCCGGTCGGGCAGTCGCTACCAGAGACGAATAAGGTTGCGCAGTCGACCACAGCGACCACCCAGACCAGTCCCATCGCCCCCAATGTTGTGTTTCGCAGCTCCGGGGGAGCGTTGACCTCCGAAAGGTACGCGTTTCCGCTCGCGACCCGATGGCAATCTCCGCTCAAGCCGAGATCCAACGTGTCGACTCCGCCGCCGACGGACATCCCGAAGCCCGAATCCGACCCGACGTCGATCGGCCTGACAACAACCCAGAGCGCAGCAACGAAAAGCGCTGGGGCACAGCAAAATTTGCTATCTCCGGTGACCAACAAGATGCGCGCCAGGAACCTCGGCCCGACATCAGTCGGGACGCTCGACTCCACCGTGAAGGACACCGCAGCGCTGAAGAGGTCTAGTGTCGCGACCGAAAAGCCTGGCGCACAGACTAATACGGCACAAACGACGGCCTTTTCGGTAGCGGCCCATGCGCCGCCTCCGGCCAAAGCCGATCCGATCGCCGCAGTGCTTGCCGTACCGGCCACCATCACCGCCACGGCCAGGGGCCTGGTGGCCGCGGTCCTGGCGCCCTTGCTGACGCCGACGCCCGGAGCCCCAGCCCAGTCCCCGCTGATGTGGACGGTGCTGGCTTTCGTGCGCCGCCAGTTCTTCAACGAGACCCCGAGGATCTCCCCCGCCGTGTCGGCGCCGAATGCGTTGGGCAACATCAACGTCAGCCTTGATGAACGGGACGCCGACGGTGACCGACTGGTGTACTCCGCCACCGACGGCGCCAAGGGGACTGTCACGCTGAACCCGGACGGCCACAGCTTCACTTACACGCCCAAGACCGGTGAAACGGGTACGGACACCATCACTGTTTCCGTTACGGATGCGACGAACGCCCATATCCACGGGCCCTCGGGCCTCATCAATGCGCTGTCCTTGGGGCGTTTCGGCGATAGCGGCCACACGTCCGTCAATACCGTCACCGTGAGGCTCAACACGCCGCCAGACGTGACCGCCACGCCCGGCGAGCCCGACGACGCGACCGGGACGGTCATTGTCACAGTGGTCGCCAAGGACCCCGACGGCGACGCGCTCACCGTGACGGTCGCCCCGCCGGCCAGGTCGACCGGCACCGTCGGCGCGCCGACGCTTGTTGACAAGGCCACCGGCACCTACGAGTTCACCTACACACCCAGCGACTCGGCGCGACATGCCGCGTCGGCTGACGACGCCACCGACGAACTCTTCGACAGGGTTACGGTCAGCGTCAGCGACGGCCATGGCGCCAGCCTCACCCGCGACGTCGTTGTCGGCATTGACCCTGACAACGACGCACCCGAATTCAGCAAGGTCACCCCCATCACCGACGTCGCCACCGGGAAGGTCACCGGCACGATCGTCTTCACCGACGCCGACGCAGGCGATCAACTGACCTATTCGGGCGGCGGAAAGACCGACAAGGGGAACGTGACGGTCGACGCGACCGGCACATTCACCTACACCCCTGACGACAAGGCCCGTTATACCGCTACCGCCACCGCAGGCGACGACTCCGACACGTTCACCGTCATCGTCACCGACGGTCACGGCGGCAACGTCCCTCACATCGTCACCGTCGACGTCACCCCACTCGCCGCGACGACCAACCCGACGGCCGCCCTGGACGCAGCTCAAGCGGTCGTCGTATCGACGCTGGCTGCGAGGGCGGGGGCCCAGGCGGAAATGGCCACATTGGTGAGCGCCTTGCCCGCAGTGACGGCGACCGGGGCGGACTTGTACGCCATGATGGCGCTGCTGATGGTGGACCTGGCGGCCACTCGGGCGGCGGATCCGAAGGTCGCAGCAGACGGGAAGAAGGCGATCGAGACCAAGTTGGGGGAGATCAGTGACGAAGACCTGGCCGCCATCGAGGGCAAGGCCACGAAGATCGCCGCCGCCGAGGCCGCGTTGACAGTGCCGCTCGCCGCCGCACAGGATGCTAACGCGGCGATCGCCGCGGCGGCGGCAGCCGACGGAACGCCCGTCTACTCCCGACTCAAAGACGTCGTCGTCGATCAGGATGGGTCCGCCACCGGCACCGTGGTCTTCGTCGACCCCAACGGCGACCCGCTGAGCTACGTGATCGTCGGCAACGTGCTCGTCGCCGACGCTCCGACGGGCATCCCGTCGCCGGGAAGTGCCAGCATGAATTACTCGACCGGCGCGTTCACCTACGCCCCTGGCGGCTTCATCGGCACAACGCCCCCCGAAGCCGTGACATTCCTGGTCTACGCCAACGACGGTGAACACATCGGTGCCTACAACGTCGTCGTCGACGTCACGCCGACCCCGGTGCCCACGACCGTCGCGGAAGCCGAGACTTCCGTCGCCGACGCCGAGGTGGACCTCAACGCCGCCATCGCCGCGTTCACGGCGGCCTATGCAGCGGACCCCAACTCGGCCGCCTCCATCTTGGCGATAGAAAAGGCGGCGGCCGCGGCCATAGCCAAGTTCAGCGCCGTGCAGGCCGCGGCGAGCCTGCACACGTCCACCCCCGTCTGAAGGCAACTGCGCGTCGTCCGTGTGCGTCAATCTCTTCGGTGTCCTGCTGCTGGGTCGCTGAGACAAAGAGTGAATTCTCCCCACCGGGAATCAGCGGGCGCGATAATACGGACGGGCCGGGCGAGCAGAAGGAAGTATTCAATGAAGATGCTGGTTGTAGCGCTTTTGACAGTCGGGGCGGCCGCGGTCGCACCGATTGCCGTTGCGCCGGTGGCGCAGGCAGACATCTGCGCGGGCGCCCACGGACGCCATGTCGGCGTGGGTGGCTGCACGAATATCGCGGGCGATGTGGCCACGGGTGTGGCCATCGCGGCGGCCACCGATCCGTACGTTCCCGGCGAGGTGCCCTGCTACACGGTCGAAGGTGTGCCGTACTACACGCCACCAGGCGACCCCTGCTAAACCAGGCGAGCAATAATCGCCACTTCGTCGTGGTTCATACTGGAAACGGCGACGATGGTTCCGGCCGGAACCGGCAAGGGTGGCGAAGATGACGAGGTTGGATCCCGTCGAAAGGGCGGTGGCCGACATCGCGGCGGGTAAGGCCGTCGTCGTCATCGACGACGAGGACCGCGAGAACGAGGGCGACCTCATCTTCGCCGCCGAGAAGGCCACCCCCGAACTGGTCGCGTTCATGGTCCGCTACACGTCGGGCTATCTGTGCGTGCCGCTGTCCGGCACGATCTGCGACACGCTCGGGCTCCTGCCGATGTATGCGGTGAACCAGGACAAGCACGGCACCGCCTACACCGTGACCGTCGACGCGAAGGTCGGTGTAGGCACGGGCATCTCGGCGTCGGACCGCGCCACCACCATGCGGTTGCTCGCCGACCCGAACAGCGTCGCCGGTGACTTCACCCGGCCCGGCCACGTCGTGCCGCTCCGGGCCAAGGATGGCGGGGTGCTGCGGCGGCCCGGCCACACCGAGGCCGCCGTCGACCTCGCCAGGATGGCCGGTCTGCAGCCTGCGGGCGCCATCTGCGAGATCGTCAGCCAGAAGGACGAGGGCGCGATGGCGCAGACCGACGAACTTCGGGTCTTCGCCGATGAGCACAACCTCGCGCTGATCTCGATCGCCGACCTCATCGAGTGGCGACGCAAGCACGAAAAGCACATCGAGCGCGTCGCCGAGGCGCGCATCCCGACCCGGCACGGCGAGTTCCGCGCGGTCGGCTACACCAGCATCTACGAAGACGTCGAGCACGTCGCTCTGGTCAGGGGCGACATCGCCGGGCCCCACGCCGACGGCCATGACGTGCTCGTGCGCGTGCACTCCGAATGTCTGACCGGTGACGTGTTCGGATCCCGCCGCTGCGACTGCGGCCCCCAGCTCGACGCCGCGCTGGCGATGGTGGCGAGGGAAGGTCGCGGCGTCGTGCTGTACATGCGCGGCCACGAGGGCCGCGGTATCGGGCTGATGCACAAGCTGCAGGCCTACCAATTGCAGGACGCAGGCGACGACACCGTCGACGCCAACCTCAAGCTCGGCCTGCCCGCCGATGCGCGCGACTACGGCATCGGCGCGCAGATCCTCGTCGACCTCGGCGTGCGGTCGATGCGGCTGCTCACCAACAACCCTGCCAAGCGGGTCGGTTTGGACGGCTACGGACTTCACATCATCGAGCGTGTTCCACTGCCGGTGCGGGCCAACGCGGAGAACATCCGCTATCTGATGACCAAGCGCGACCGGATGGGCCACGACCTGAGCGGGCTCGACGACTACGACGAAGTGATGCCGGGAGAATTCGGCGGCGCCCTGTGAGTAGCTCGGGCGGAGTCCGAAATTGAGCGGAGGCGCGGGGGTTCCCGAACTGCCACAGCTCGACGCGTCCGATCTGACGTTGGCGATCGTGGCCAGCACCTGGCACGAGACGATCTGCGATGCGCTGCTCGACGGGGCCCGCAAGGTGGCCGCCGACGCGGGCATCGACAACCCGACGGTGGTGCGGGTGCTCGGCGCGATCGAGATTCCGGTGGTCGCGCAGGCGCTGGCGGCCGACCACGACGCCGTCGTCGCGCTCGGTGTGGTAATCCGCGGCGAGACACCGCATTTCGACTATGTCTGCGACGCTGTCACTACGGGCCTGACGCGGGTGTCGCTGGACTTGTCCACTCCCGTCGCCAACGGCGTGCTGACCACGAACACCGAGCAGCAGGCGCTGGCCAGGGCGGGCCTGCCCGACTCGACCGAGGACAAAGGCGCACAGGCCGCGGCGGCTGCGCTGTCCACTGCGCTGACGCTGCGCGACCTGCGTAAGCGGTCATGAGCGACTGGGATCTCGAGGTACGGCCGCACCTGACACCATATTTCGCGTACGGCGCCGCCGCTCTGATCTTGGCGGCTCACGTGACTGTCGGTGTGCTACTGAAGATTTCGTCGACAGGGGTGATCTTCCAGACCGCCGACCAGGTGGCGATCGCCCTGCTGGGTGCCGTCATCGCCGGTGCCGTGCTGCTGTTCACCCGGCCGCGGCTGCGTGTCGGCACACCAGGTGTCTCGGTGCGAAACCTCCTCGGCGACCGCCTGATTCCGTGGGCGGATGTCGTCGGCGTGACGTTCCCTCTCGGTGCGCGTTGGGCACGTGTTGACCTGCCGGACGACGAGTACATCCCGGTGATGGCGATCCAGGCCGTCGACAAGGACCGCGCCGTCGAGGCGATGGACAACGTGCGCAATCTGCTTGCCCGCTACCGGCCCGACCTCAGCTCACGCTGAGCGACATCGCGACTTCGTCACGGGCATTGGCGCCGTTGCCGGCGGGGGTGAAGCCGAGGCTCTCGTACACGCCTCTGGCGACGGTGTTGTCCGCCGCCACCCTGAGCGTGACGACGCGCGCATGCCGGTCGCGCGCCCAGTCCACGGCTGCGGCGACCAGCGGTCGGGCAAGTCCGTGTCCGCGGGCAGCCGGATCGAGCCAAAGTGAGTACAGGTAAACGGTTTCGGCGTTCTCCCGCTGCGCGCCGATCAGTCCAACCGGCCGCTCGTCCAGCAGCGCGGCGAACTGCGCGTGATCGCGGAGTCGCCTGCGCCACTGCGCGGCGGTGAAGGTGGACTCGTGCCGGTACTGCGGGTCGTCGGCGCCGAGGGAGTCCGTCAGTGCGCGGAGCCTGACCGCGGCGAACAGCCGCCAGTCGGACTCCGTCAGCCGGGTGACCCGTGCGGTCAACGGGGGTCGCCCATCACCAGCCCCTCGCGGCGCGGATCCGCCCCGCCGGTCCACCCCGGCGAGCCGCGCACGATGGCCGAAAGGCCGCTGGACTGGTCGGCGAGGTCGACCTGGTGGCCGAGTTTGCGCAGGCCCTGCACCAGCGCGTCGTGGTCGCCGTTGTCGGCCGTGTCGATGTTGGGATGTTCGCCTCCGACGTTGGTCTTCGGCGAGTTGGCTGCCCCGAAATCCACCATGCCCACTGCCTGCTGGGGATCCATATTCCAATCAATCATTCCCACAACAGTTTTCACGACGAATTGAATGATGCTAGCCCCGCCGGGGGAGCCTAGCGTGGCAAACAGCGGACCGCGAGCTGCGCCTGACTTCTCGAAGATCAGCGTGGGCGCCATCGTGCTGCGCGGCCGCTTGCCCGGCTCGACCCGATTGGGCACCTGGACCCCGTCGGGGCCAACGGGCTCGGCGGAGAAGTCGGTCAACTGATTGTTCAGGATGAAGCCGTCCACCATGTGGAACGAGCCGAACTGCGACTCGACCGTGGTGGTCAGGGCGGCGGCGTTGCCCTGCGAGTCGACGACGCTGATCTGGCTGGTGCCGTGTTCTCCGACGGGCACCGGTGTGGACGGCGGCGCGCCGAACTCGCCGGGTTTCGCGGTGCCCATGCTGCGCTGTTCGGAGATGAGTGCCGCGCGCTGCGCGAGATAGTCGCTGTTGAGCAATGTGTTTGGGGTGCCACCCGGCAGCGGCACGAAATCCGTGTCGGCGACGTACTTGTCGCGGTCGGCGTACGCCAGGCGTTCGGCTTCCGAGACCAGGTGCACGCCCATCACGGACGGCTTTCCGCCGTTGAGATCCATGTCGCTGGGTTTGTGCTCGTTCATCGCGAAGTGCTCGAGGATGCCAAGGGTGGCGGCGACCGCGATGCCGCCCGACGACGGTGGCGGCATGCCGCAGATCTCCTTGCCGCGGTACGGCGTGCAGATCGGCTCGCGTTGCTTGGCGGTGTAGCCCGCCAGGTCCTCCGTCGTCATCAGGCTGGGTGTGCGGCCGCCCGAGGCGTCGGCGGCAGCGGCGACGATCGCTTTGGCGATGTCGCCGGTGTAGAACGATTGTGGATCGGATGCAATGACACCCAACGTCTTTGCGTACGCCGGGTTGGTGAGTTTGGTGTCGGTGGTCTTGGGGCTGCCGTCGGGGTTGAGGAAGTACCCGGCGGCAACCGGGTCGACCTTCAGCTTCGGCGCGGCGTCGGCGATCGCTGATGCCAGTCGAGGGCTGATGTCGAAGCCGTCATCGGCGAGCGTCACGGCAGGAGCGAAGAGGTCGCGCCACGCGGTCTTGCCGTGCTGCTGGTGGACGTCCATCAGCAGCCGAAGGATGCCCGGCACTCCGATGGAGCGGCCGGACGCCCTTGCGTCCGGCTTGGGCTCGGTGCGATCGGTGTCGGAGAGCCAGCGCAGGTAGTTCTCGCCTGCCGCGGCGGGAGCGGTCTCCCTGCCGTCGTACGCCTGTACCGAGTTGGCCTTGGCGTCGTAGTAGAGCAGGAACCCGCCGCCGCCGATCCCGGACGACTGCGGCTCGACGAGGCCGAGCACCGCCTGGGCGGCGACAAGGGCGTCGGCCGCGGTGCCCCCGTTCTTCAGCACCTCGCAGGCCTCCTGCGTGGCCAGCGGGTTGGCCGTGGCGACCGCATAGTGCGCGGTGCCGACGGCGGTCATGTCCTTGCGGTAGCCGGTGGCCGCCTCGGGTCGCGAACCCGCCGCCTGCGGCGTCTCCGGCGCCGTGGTGCCGTTCTCGACGATCGCGCACGGACCGGTCGCAGCAGGTGGCGCCTTCTCCTCGGCACCGCATCCCGCCAGCACCAAGACGACCCCCGCCAGCGGGGCCGTCAGCTTCTGCAATGACGGGGTCCGCATCACTCGACGGTAGATCATCGGGCCCGCCGGACCACCGGCAGTAACCTGGAATCCGTGCCCGATCCCGCGACCTACCGACCGGCGCCAGGGTCGATCCCCGTCGAACCCGGCGTCTACCGGTTTCGCGATCCGCACAGCCGCGTCATCTACGTCGGCAAGGCCAAGAGCCTGCGCAGCCGGCTGAACTCCTACTTCGCCGATATCTCCGGGTTGGCACCGCGAACGCGTCAGATGGTGATGGCCGCAGGCAGCGTCGAGTGGACGGTGGTGAACACCGAAGTCGAGGCGCTGCAGCTGGAATACAACTGGATCAAGGAATTCGATCCGCGGTTCAACATCCGTTACCGCGACGACAAGTCCTACCCGGTGCTGGCGGTGACGCTCAACGAGGAATATCCGCGGCTGATGGTCTATCGCGGGCCGCGCCGTAAGGGCGTCCGCTATTTCGGGCCGTACTCGCATGCCTGGGCCATCCGCGAGACACTCGACCTGCTCACGCGGGTGTTTCCGGCCCGCACGTGTTCGGCGGGAGTCTTCAAGCGGCACAAGCAGATCGACCGGCCGTGTCTGTTGGGCTACATCGACAAGTGCTCTGCGCCGTGCATCGGCCGTGTCTCCGCAGAGGAGCACCGCAAGATCGTGCTCGACTTCTGCGACTTCCTGTCCGGCAAGACCGACCGGCTGGCCCGGGACATGGAACGCGAGATGAACCAGGCCGCCGAGCGTCTTGACTTCGAGCGGGCGGCGCGGCTGCGGGACAATATCTCGGCGCTGAAGCGGGCACTGGAGAAGCAGACCGTCGTCTTCGGTGACGGCACCGACGCAGACGTGGTGGCCTTCGCCGACGACGAGCTCGAGGCCGCCGTGCAGGTGTTCCATGTTCGCGGGGGACGGGTGCGCGGTCAGCGGGGCTGGGTCGTCGAAAAGTCCGGTGATCCGGAGGATTCCGGCCAGGCACACCTGGTCGAGCAGTTCCTCACCCAGTTCTACGGGGACCAGGCCGAGTTGAACGGTGCGGCAGACGAGTCGACGAACCCGGTGCCGCGCCAGATCCTGGTCCCGGTTCTGCCCCCCAACGCCGACGAACTGGAAACCTGGCTGTGCGGCCTGCGCGGGTCACGGGTGGCGCTGCGGGTGCCGATGCGCGGCGACAAGCGGGCACTGGCCGAGACGGTGAAGCGCAACGCGCAGGATGCGCTGACACAGCACAAACTCAAGCGCGCAGGCGATTTCACCGCGAGATCTGCCGCATTGCAAAGCATTCAGGAAGCGCTCGGGCTGGCGGATGCCCCGTTGCGCATCGAGTGCGTCGACATCAGCCACGTCCAGGGCACCGACGTGGTGGCGTCGCTCGTGGTGTTCGAGGACGGTCTCCCGCGCAAGTCCGACTACCGCCACTACGCGATCCGGGAGGCGGCGGGCGGCGGGCGTTCGGACGACGTGGCGTCCATCGCCGAGGTGACGCGACGGCGGTTCGCGCGGCACGTGTCCGATCTGCAGAACACCAGTGTGCTTACCGCGGAAGGGAAATCGCGCAAGTTCGCCTATCCGCCGAACCTCTACGTGGTCGATGGTGGTGCCCCGCAGGTCAATGCGGCCGCCGCGGTTCTCGACGAGCTCGGGGTCTCCGACGTGGCCGTCATCGGGCTGGCCAAGCGGCTGGAGGAGGTCTGGGTGCCGTCGGAGCCCGACCCGGTGATCATGCCCCGCAACAGCGAGGGGCTCTTCCTGCTGCAGCGAGTGCGCGACGAGGCGCACCGGTTCGCGATCACCTACCACCGCAGCAAGCGGTCCAAGCGGATGACGGCGTCGGCGTTGGACTCGGTCCCCGGCCTCGGCGAACACAGGCGAAAAGCCCTGGTCAGCCACTTCGGCTCGGTGGCCAGGCTGCGACAGGCCAGCGTCGAGGAGATCACTTCCGTGCCGGGCATCGGCGTCACGACGGCGAAGGCCGTGCTGGAGGCCCTCGGCGTACCGCCCGAATCGTCAGCGCCTGGCCCGGTTATCGGCGATGATCAGACCAGGGCATCGGGATGACGGACCAGGGCACAGGCGAGGATTTGCGGGGGCAGGACGCGACCCGCGGCACGGGCGCGGAATCGGGCATCGACGTCGTGCTGGTCACCGGGCTCTCTGGTGCGGGTCGCGGCACCGCGGCCAAGGTGCTCGAGGACCTCGGCTGGTATGTGGCAGACAACTTGCCGCCCGAGCTCATCGCCCGCATGGTCGAGTTGGGCTTGGCTGCGGGCTCGCGGATCACCCAGCTTGCGGTGGTGATGGACGTCCGGTCAAAGGGCTTCACCGGCGACTTGGACTGGGTGCGTAAGGAATTGGCGACCCGTGACATCGCACCGCGGGTGTTGTTCCTCGAGGCCTCCGATGACATCCTGGTGCGGCGTTACGAGCAGAACCGTCGCAGCCATCCGCTACAGGGCAACCAGACACTGGCCGAGGGCATCGCCGCCGAGCGCGCCATGCTGGCGCCCGTACGCGCCACGGCGGACCTGATCATCGACACGTCGACGCTGTCCGTTCCGGCGCTGCGGGAAGCCATCGAAGGGGCTTTCGGTGGGGAGACTGTCGCCTACACCAGCGTGACCGTGGAGTCGTTCGGCTACAAATACGGGCTCCCGATGGACGCCGATACGGTGATGGACGTCCGGTTCTTGCCCAACCCGCACTGGGTGGACGAGCTCCGGCGGCACACGGGCCAGCATCCCGCCGTGCGCGAGTACGTACTGGGGCAGCCGGGCGCGGGGGAGTTCCTCGACACCTACCATCGTCTGCTGGACCTCGTCATCGAGGGGTACCGGCGGGAGGGGAAGCGCTACATGACCGTTGCCATCGGCTGCACCGGCGGCAAGCATCGCAGCGTTGCGATGGCCGAGGCGCTGGCCGGACGGCTGCAGGGCGGTGACCAACTCAGCGTGCGAGTGCTGCACCGGGATCTTGGTCGCGAATGAGCTCGCGCATCGTCGCGCTCGGTGGCGGCCACGGGCTGTATGCCACCTTGTCGGCCGCCCGCAGGCTCACTCCGCACGTCACCGCGGTCGTCACGGTAGCCGATGACGGCGGCTCGTCGGGTCGGCTGCGCAGCGAGCTCGATGTGGTGCCTCCCGGTGATCTGCGAATGGCGTTGGCGGCCTTGGCATCCGATAGTCCTCACGGGCGCCTGTGGGCGACGATCCTTCAACACAGGTTCGGTGGCAGCGGCGCGTTGGCCGGCCATCCCATCGGCAACCTGCTGATGGCCGGGCTCAATGAGGTGCTCGCCGATCCCGTTGCAGCACTTGACGAACTGGGGCGCATCCTCGGCGTCAAGGGTCGAGTGCTGCCGATGTGCCCGATCGCGCTGCAGATCGAGGCGGATGTGGCCGGCCTGGAGTCGGATCCGCGGATGAGCCGGGTGATTCGCGGCCAGGTGGCCATCGCCACCACGCCGGGCAAGGTCCGGCGGGTGCGGCTGCTGCCGAGCGACCCGCCGGCGACGCGCCAGGCGGTGGACGCGATCATGAGCGCCGACCTCGTGGTGCTCGGACCGGGTTCGTGGTTCACCAGCGTCATCCCGCATGTCCTGGTGCCGGAACTGGCAGCCGCGCTGCAGGCCACCTCGGCGCGCCGGGCGCTCGTGCTCAACCTGGTCGCCGAGCCGGGGGAGACGGCGGGCTTCTCCGTTGAGCGGCATATCCACGTGTTGTCCCAGCATGCGCCCGGCTTCACGGTGGACGAAATCGTCGTCGACGCAGTTCGGGTGCCCGGCGACCGGGAACGGGAGCAGCTCAGCCGGACCGCAGGAATATTGGGTGCTGGAGTTCAGTTTGCTGACGTGTCCAGACCTGGTACACCTTTACATGACCCGGCGAGGTTGGCCGCGGCGTTGGAGGGGGTCCGCCTGCGGGGGACGGAGCCTGGCGGCACCCTGCAGCGGCCGACGACTCCCACACCCGCCCGGATAGTTGACGGACCGAGAGGTGACGACCCGTGGCGATGACAGCCGAGGTCAAGGACGAGCTGAGCCGCCTGATTGTCAATTCGGTCAGCGCGCGCCGTGCTGAGGTGGCGTCGTTGCTGCGGTTCGCAGGGGGCCTGCACATCGTCTCGGGCCGCGTCGTGGTCGAAGCAGAGGTGGATCTCGGCATCATCGCGCGCCGTCTTCGCAAGGACATCTTCGATCTGTACGGGTACAACGCCGTCGTCCATGTGTTGTCCGCCAGTGGGATTCGCAAGAGCACCCGGTATGTCGTGCGCGTTGCCAACGACGGTGAGGCGCTGGCCCGTCAAACCGGACTGCTCGATCTGCGGGGGCGTCCGGTACGCGGCCTGCCCGCACAGGTCGTCGGCGGCAGCGTGGCCGATGCGGAGGCGGCATGGCGCGGGGCGTTCCTCGCCCACGGGTCACTCACAGAGCCCGGTCGGTCTTCCGCGCTGGAGGTCAGCTGCCCCGGCCCAGAGGCAGCGCTGGCGCTGGTGGGCGCCGCGCGACGACTCGGCGTCGGCGCGAAGGCACGCGAGGTGCGCGGCGCCGACCGCGTCGTCGTGCGCGACGGAGAGGCCATTGGCGCGTTGCTGACCAGGATGGGCGCCCAGGACACCAGGCTGACGTGGGAAGAACGCCGGATGCGGCGCGAGGTGCGGGCGACCGCCAACCGGCTCGCCAACTTCGACGACGCGAACCTGCGGCGGTCGGCAAGGGCTGCGGTGGCAGCGGCCGCCAGGGTCGAGCGGGCGCTGGAAATCCTCGGTGACACCGTTCCGGACCATTTGGCCTCCGCAGGCAAGCTGCGCGTCGAGCACCGGCAGGCTTCCCTCGAGGAGCTCGGCCGGCTTGCCGACCCGCCGATGACGAAAGACGCTGTGGCGGGCCGTATTCGGCGGCTGCTGTCGATGGCCGATCGCAAGGCCAAACAAGAGGGGCTGCCCGACACCGAGTCGGCCGTCACCCCGGATCTGCTCGACGACGCCTGATATCTGCTCGTTATTGCGCTGACGGTCGTGGTTTTCCGCTCAGCACGACCATAGGCGCAATCTTCTATGTCATCCTGTGCGAATGTCGGCTCCATCGGGGGTTGTGACGTTTCTGTTCACCGATATTGAGGGTTCGACCCGTCGGTGGGAGTCCGACGCGGACGCGATGCGGGGTGCCCTTGGCGCCCACGACGAGGTGTTGCGCTCTGCGATCGCATCGCACGGCGGTTTCTTGTTCAAGCACACCGGCGATGGCGTCATCGCGGCGTTCGCATCGCCGAGGTCGGCCGTGGAAGCGGCGGTGAGCGCGCAACGAAAGCTCGACTTGCCGGTGCGGATGGGCATCGCCACCGGCGAAGCCACCCACCAGGACGGTGATTATTTCGGCGCGGTGCTGAACCGGGCGGCGCGGGTGATGGCGGCCGGCCATGGCGGTCAGATCCTGGTCGCCGACTCGACGGCTGCGTTGATCAGTGGAATCGACCTTCACGATTTGGGGCCGCGGCGGCTACGGGATGTGCCGACGCCGGTCGGGCTGTTTCAGGTGCGGGCGCGGAACTACGCTGAGAGTTTCCGCCATTGCGGGCGCTCGACACGAGCCCGGGCAATCTGCGGACCGCGACGACGAGCTTCATCGGGCGAGACTCGGAGGTCGCCGAGGTCATGGAAGCGCTGCGAGAACATCGGCTTGTCACCCTGACCGGCGTCGGCGGCGTCGGCAAGACCCGGCTGGCGTTGGAGGTCGCTGCTCAGATGAGTGACGAATTCCCAGACGGGGTGTGGTTTGTCGGGCTGGCGGCGGTGACCGATCCGGCCGCGGTTCCTGATGCGGTGGCTGCCGTGCTCGGCATCACGCAGCAGCCCGGCAGGACCGTCGCCGAGTCGATTGCGGTTGCGCTCGAAGGCAGAGTCCGGTTGCTGGTGTTCGACAACTGCGAGCATGTCCTCGATGCCGCCGCCGATCTGATCGAAGAGATCCTCGAGCAGATCGGCGACGGTAAAGCTCATCGCCACCAGCCGTGAAGGACTCGGGATCGCCGACGAGCAGATGTGGCGCGTCCGGTCGCTGGATCGTGATCACCGCCGTCGACTTGTTCGTCGAGCGTGCGCGCAACTGTCGCACAAGGCTTCTACGGCCGATGAGGCGGGAGCGATCGAGGAGATCTGCCGATCGTCTCGACGGCATCCCGTTGGCCATCGAACTGGCGGCGTCGCGGATGGCGTCGATGACCGCAGGTGAAGTACGTGATCGTCTCGATCGCCGTTTCCGGTTGCTCGTCGGTTCGCGGCGTGGACTGGAACGTCACCAGACGCTGCGACACGCCGTGCAGTGGTCCTACGACCTTCTCGCCGAGGCAGGAACGGGCGCTGCTAGAGCGGTGTTCGGTGTTCGCCGGCGGATTTGACCTCGAAAGTGCATGTGCCATCTGCGGTTCCGACTGATGACTTCGCCGTACTCGACCTGTTGGACGCCTTGGTGCGCAAGTCGCTGCTCGTCGCTGACCGGTCGTCGGGGCGCACGCGGTTCTCGATGCTGGAGACGATCCGCCAGTTCGCCGAGGAGCAACTCGCGGCCTCGGGGTGCGGCCACCGATATGCGCGCGGTGCACGCGCCGCATTTCGCTGGCGCGAAGCCGACATCCTGGCGCTATGGGACAGTCCCCGGCAACGAGAGGCATACGACTGGTTTGCTAGCCGAACTGGCCAATCTGCGCACGGCCTTTCGGTGGGCTGCCGACCAGTCGGACCTCGACACCGCCGCTGCCATTGCGACGCTGGCCGGATTGCTTGGCGTGGCAAGCGAAAACGAGAATTTGAGCCCGCTGGATGGGCCGAAGAGCTCATCAACCCTGGGGTTGCCGTGACCACCCGCGGCTCGTCTCGCTCATGTGCTTGCATCGCAGTGCCACACGGCGGGACGAGTTGAAGATGCCGTCCGCTACTGCGATAGGCCGAATCCGTCGATCGGCAGACAGCTCGACGCCCTGCCTTTCCGTCGTCGACTGCGTTCTGGGTGGGTGCACCTCTTCACTGGCCAGCCGATCGGTGGGCCGACGCTATCCCGCGCACAGATCCAACGGCACAGTGACGCTACGCGTGACCTTCGAGCCGCGGGAATCTGATCATGGCGCTGTGGTTCGGAGGTCGCCACGAGGAGGCGATGAGTGCCACAGACTGTCTTATCGAGAGCGCCGAGGCCACCCGTAATCCGCACGCTCTGGTGGCTTCACTGCTCAGCTACGGCATGGCGTTTCGCTTGTCCGATCCCGCCCGCGCCCGCGACGCCTTTCGCCGGGGTTTGGCGATCGCCCACGAAAGCGGATGCCGACCACCGAACTAGCGATAAACCTGGCGATCGTTGAAGCCGAACTTGGCGATACTGCGTCCCGTTCGATCACGCAATTCTCGCAATTCGCAACTACCTCGACTCGGGCAACATCGCCCGATCGGCGGAGCCTTGGCTGTCTCGCGACTCTGTTTGATCGCCGCGGACGCCACGAAGCTGCGGCGGTCATCGTCGGTTTTGCGTCCTCACTCCCGGTATCGCGTTGTCGTTTCCGAGATTCACGACCACGATCGATCACCTACGCGCGGTCCTTGGCGACCAGAATCGTTACGAACGCTCGCTCGCGAGGGTGGGGCGATGACCATGGCCGCGATGGTGTCCTACGCCTACGAGCAGATCGACCGGGTGCGGGGCGAGCTCGAACAACTACCGTGAGCTGATGCAGACACTGAGGGTCGGCGCGGCGTATCCGGATCCACCGTTCAACGGCATGCCGGACGACGGCGGGCTCGACATCGACCTGATGACCGCGGTCGCCGACAAACTCAACATGCGCGTGGAGTTCATCCCATATGAAGGAGCCGACTTCAACGGCATCTTCGACGCGATGAACTCCGGCACGTTCGACTGTGTCGCCGCCGGGACGACGGTCACTCCCGAGCGGGAGAAGAAGGCTGCGTTCGCCCCGCCGTACCTGATCTCTGGCCAGTCGCTGGCCGTCGACACCCGTCGGCTGCCCAATGTTCACTCGGTCGACGACCTGGAGGGGCTGACCATCGGCGTGCAGCAGGGCAACACCAGCGGGCCGATCGCCGAAAAGCTCGTCGCCGACGGCAAGGCCGCCGGGGTGAAGGTCTACGACTACGGGAACATCCGCGCCGCGCTCGACGACCTGACCACCGGCGGCTGCGACGCGTTCATGAAGCTCGCGCCCGTGCTCACCGAGCTCGTCAAGCCGATCGCCGGCGTCGAGGTGGTGCAGCGTGGTCTTTCCACCGAGAACATCGCCATCGCTGTTGGGCTGGGCGACCAGGAACTCCTCGCCAGGATCAGCGTCGCCCAGGCCGAGCGCGAGGAGGATGGCACGCTGCAGCGAATTCGCCGGAAATGGCTGGGTAACCCCTACACCGACCAAAGTCTCGGAATGCTCTGACCAGCCTGCACGTGATGGCACTCACAGCACTACGCTGGCCGGTAGGCATAAAGGCAAAAAAAGGGAGACAAAGTGACCATCCGTGTTGGCGTCAACGGCTTCGGCCGCATCGGACGCAATCTGTACCGGGCCCTCGCGGCACAACAGGCTGAGGGCAAGAGCACCGACATCGAGATCGTCGCCGTCAATGACCTCACCGACAACGCCAGCCTGGCGCACCTGCTGAAGTTCGACTCGATCCTGGGCCGCTATCCCGAGGACATCACCCTCGAAGGCGATGACACGATCGTCGTCGGCAGCACCAAGATCAAGGCGCTCGAGGTCAAAGAGGGGCCAGCGGCCCTTCCGTGGGGCGATCTGGGAGTCGATGTCGTCGTCGAGTCCACCGGTATCTTCACCGACGCCGCCAAGGCAAAGGGCCACCTGGACGCCGGGGCCAAGAAGGTCATCATCTCGGCACCCGCGAAGGGTGAGGATCTCACCATCGTGCTCGGCGTCAACGACGACAAGTACGACGGCAGCCAGAACATCATCTCCAATGCGTCGTGCACGACGAACTGCCTCGGCCCGCTGGCCAAGGTCCTTCACGACGAGTTCGGCATCGTGCGAGGCCTGATGACGACCATCCACGCCTACACGCAGGACCAGAACCTGCAGGACGGTCCGCACAAGGACCTGCGCCGCGCCCGCGCGGCCGCGCTCAACATCGTGCCCACCTCGACGGGTGCGGCCAAGGCCATCGGCCTGGTCATGCCCGAGCTGAAGGGCAAGCTGGACGGCTACGCCCTTCGCGTGCCGATCCCCACCGGCTCGGCGACCGACCTCACCGTCGAGTTGGCGAAGTCGGCCAGCGCCGAGGAGATCAACGCCGCGATGAAGGCCGCCGCCGAGGGAAGGCTCAAGGGCATCCTGCGGTACTACGACGCACCGATCGTCTCCAGCGACATCGTCACCGATCCGCACAGCTCGATCTTCGACTCGGGCCTGACGAAGGTGATCGACAACCAGGCGAAGGTGGTTTCCTGGTACGACAACGAGTGGGGCTACTCCAACCGGCTGGTGGACCTGGTCGCACTGGTCGGCAAGTCGCTCTAGACCGATGGCCGTCCAGACGCTCGACGACCTACTCGCAGAAGGGGTTTCGGGCCGGGGCGTGCTGGTCCGCTCCGACCTCAACGTCCCGCTCGACGACGACCGCAACATCACCGACCCCGGCCGGATCATCGCTTCGGTGCCCACGCTGAAGGCGCTGTCCGACGCGGGTGCGAAGGTGGTCGTCACCGCGCATCTGGGTAGGCCGAAGGATGGCCCCGACCCCAAATTCTCGCTCGCACCGGTGGCGAAGGAACTGGCTGAGCAGCTCGGTCGTCACGTCCAGCTGGCCGGCGATGTGGTGGGGACCGACGCGCTCGCCCGCGCGGAGGGGCTCACCGACGGCGACATCCTTCTGCTGGAGAACATCCGCTTCGACCCACGCGAGACCAGCAAGGACGACACCGAGCGGCTGGCGCTGGCCAAGCAGCTGGCCGAGCTCGTCGCAGCACCGGACGGATCGCCCGGCGCATTCGTGTCCGACGGCTTCGGTGTGGTGCACCGAAAGCAGGCATCGGTATATGACGTCGCGACCCTGCTGCCGCATTACGCGGGCAAGCTGGTCGCCGCCGAGATCAAGGTGCTCGAGCAGCTGACCAGCTCGACCGAGCGGCCGTATGCGGTGGTACTCGGCGGCTCCAAGGTGTCCGACAAACTGGCGGTCATCGAGTCGCTCGCAGAGAAGGCCGACAGCCTGGTCATCGGCGGCGGCATGTGCTTCACCTTTCTTGCCTCACAAGGAGTTTCGGTCGGCACCTCGCTGCTCGAGGAGGGCATGATCGACACCTGCCGCAAGCTGCTGGACACCTACGGAGACGTGATCCACCTGCCCGTGGACATCGTGGTGGCCGAGAAGTTCGCGGCGGACTCCCCGCCGGAACGGGTGCCGGCCGACCAGATCCCGGAAGGCAAGATGGGCCTGGACATCGGGCCGGGGTCGGTGAAGCGGTTCACCAGCCTGCTTTCCAACGCCAAGACGATCTTCTGGAACGGTCCGATGGGCGTGTTCGAGTTCCCGGCGTTCGCCGAAGGCACCAGGGGCGTCGCCGAGGCCATCATCGGCGCGACCGGCAAGGGCGCGTTCAGCGTCGTCGGCGGCGGCGACTCGGCGGCCGCGGTGCGCCAGCTCGGCCTGCCCGAGGACGGCTTCTCTCACATTTCCACGGGTGGCGGGGCTTCACTGGAATACCTTGAGGGCAAGACACTGCCGGGCATCGAGGTGTTGGGAACGTCTTGAACCTCCTGAAAGGGTTGATATGAGCCGCAAGCCGCTGATCGCCGGCAACTGGAAGATGAACCTCAACCATTTCGAAGCGATCGCGCTGGTGCAGAAGATCGCCTTCTCGCTTCCGGACAAGTACTTCGACAAGGTCGACGTCGCGGTGATCCCCCCGTTCACCGATCTGCGCAGCGTGCAGACCCTGGTCGACGGCGACAAGCTGCGGCTGACCTACGGCGCACAGGACATGTCCCAGCACGATTCGGGCGCCTACACCGGCGAAATCAGCGGCGCGTTCCTCGCGAAGCTGGGCTGCACGTACGTCGTCGTCGGGCACTCCGAGCGCCGCACCTACCACGCCGAAGACGATGCTCTGGTCGCCGCGAAGGCCGCCGCGGCCTTCAAGCACGGGCTGACCCCGATCATCTGCATCGGCGAGCAGCTCGAGGTGCGCGAGGCGGGTAACCACGTCGAGCACAACGTCGCGATGCTCCGCGGCTCGCTAGCCGGGTTGTCGGCCGAACAGATCGGTGCGGCGGTCATCGCCTACGAACCGGTGTGGGCGATCGGTACCGGCCGAGTTGCCAGTGCTGCCGACGCGCAAGAGGTCTGCAAGGCGATCCGCGACGAGCTCGGCAAGCTGGCGAGCCCGGAGTCGGCGGCAGGCGTTCGGGTGCTGTACGGCGGATCGGTGAACGCGAAGAACGTGGGCGAGATCGTCGCCCAGGAGGACGTCGACGGCGCGCTGGTCGGGGGCGCGTCGCTCGACGGCGAACAGTTCGCCACCCTGTCGGCCATCGCCGCTGGTGGGCCGCTTCCGTGACGGGGCCGCTCGGCCTGTAGTCTGGCGGCCATGGAATTGGCCCTGCAGATCGCGCTGATAGTCACCAGCGTCCTGGTCATCCTGCTCGTGCTGCTGCACCGCGCCAAGGGTGGCGGCCTGTCCACCCTGTTCGGCGGCGGCGTTCAGTCCAGCTTGTCGGGGTCGACGGTGGTTGAGAAGAACCTCGACCGGTTGACGCTGTTCGTCACCGGTATTTGGCTGGTCTGCATCATCGCCGTCGCCCTGCAGATCAAGTACGCCTAGCTTCTTTCGCAATCGCCGCACATCAAGCGGCCAGGCAACTTGTGTGATTCAGTTACTTATTGCCCGCCTCGGGCCCGTCACACGAGAGGCCGTATGAACACTCCTCAGGGGCCGCAACCGTATCGGCACAACCAGCCGCCGCCACAGCATCGTTATCCACCGCCGCCTCCGCAGCCTCCTGCGCAGTACCGACCTGGGCCGCCACCGCCGCCGCAATACCGCCCTCCGCCACCGCCGCCGCAGCAGCATCACCAACCTCCCCAGTACGGCCAGCCGCCCGCGCCCCAACAGCCCTGGCAGCAGCCGCAGCCCTACGGACAGCCCGGTGAGGGCATCGTGGTCAACACCCAGTTCTTCCCGCTCGCCTGGGTGCTGTTCTTCGTCAAGCCAAAGATCGCCGTCGACGGCCAGGAGATGCCGGCGTCCGGCTGGGGACGCACTCACCTGCCCGCCCGCCCAGGCCAGCACAATGTGCATGTTCACGTGCCGTATTTCCTGCCGCCCAAGATGGGTCCCGCGGATGCCACGGTGGAGGTACGACCGGGGCAGATCGCCGAGCTCGAGTACAAGGCTCCGATGTGGGCATTCAGTGCAGGCTCGCTCGGCGTCGGCCCGCAGAAGTACAACGGCGTTGGCATCACCATTGCGGTAGTGGCGATTCCGTTCATCTTGGTGTTCTTGATGATCCTGCTGTTCGTGGTGCTGGCCGCGATCTGACCGACACCGTTTCCGCCCTGCGGGTTGCTTGCCCTTCGCCGATACTTGGCTGATGGCTGACGGACCCGACATCTCGCTGGCGCCGATCGGCTCCGTGCGCCGCACCAAGGTCGGCCGCGAAGCCACCGAGCCGATGCGCGAGGACATCCGGCTCCTCGGCGCGATCCTCGGCGACACGGTGCGGGAGCAGAACGGCGAAGAGGTCTTCGATCTCATCGAGCGGGCGCGCGTCGAGTCGTTCCGGGTGCGCCGCTCGGAGATCGAACGGATAGAGCTTGCCGGGATGTTCGACGGCATCGACATCCACAAGGCGATTCCCGTCATCCGTGCCTTCACCCATTTCGCGTTGCTCGCCAACGTCGCAGAAGACATCCATCGGGAGCGGCGCCGCGCCGTTCACGTCGCATCGGGTGAGCCGCCACAGGACAGCAGCCTGGCCGCCACCTACCTCAAGCTCGACTCCACCGACCTCGACTCGGCGACCGTGGCCGAGGCCCTGACCGGCGCCCTGGTGTCCCCGGTGATCACCGCGCATCCCACCGAGACTCGTCGCCGCACGGTGTTCGACACCCAGCACCGCATCACAGAGTTGATGCGGCTGCGCTCGCACGCCCAGACCCACACCGCGGACGGCCGTGACATCGAAACCGAACTGCGGCGCAACATTCTGACCCTCTGGCAGTCCGCGCTGATCCGGTTGTCCCGGTTGAAGATTCAAGACGAGATCGAGACAGGTCTGCGCTATTACCCTGCCGCGTTCCTCGATGTGATCCCCAAGGTGAATGCAGAGGTGCGCACAGCGCTGCAGGCCCGCTGGCCGGATGCGAACCTGCTCGGCGAGCCGATTCTGCGGCCCGGGTCGTGGATCGGCGGCGATCGCGACGGCAATCCGAATGTCAATGCCGACGTCGTCCGGCTGGCCACCTCTCGAGCGGCGTACACCGCCCTTGAGCACTACTTCGGCGAAATCACCGCGCTGCAGGAGGAGTTGTCGATGTCGGCGCGGCTGGTGAAGGTCAGCGACGACCTTGGCGCCTTGGCCGACGAATGCCACGAGCCGGCGCGCGCCGACGAGCCGTACCGGCGCGCGATTCGGGTCGTTCACGGCAGGCTAACCGCGACCGCACAGCAGATCCTGGATGACCAACCGGAGCACGAGTTGGACCTTGGCCTGCAGCGCTATGAAACACCGACGGAGCTGCTTGCCGACCTCGATGTCATCGACGGGTCGCTGAGGGCCAACGGCAGCGCGGTGCTGGCCGACGACCGGCTGGCCCGGCTGCGGGAAGCCGTCCGCACCTTTGGTTTTCACCTGTCCGGTCTGGACATGCGGCAGAATTCCGATGTACACGAGGAGGTCGTCGGTGAGCTGCTGGCGTGGGCCGGTGTCCATCCCGACTATCGGTCGCTGCCCGAGCCGGATCGCGTCGAGCTTCTGGTGGCCGAGCTCGGCACGCGGCGGCCGCTCATCGGCACCGGTGCCGACCTGTCCGACCTTGCGCGCAAGGAACTCGACATCTGCGCCGCCGCCGCCCGCGCCGTCCGGGTGTTCGGCCCGCTCGCGGTGCCCAACTACATCATCTCGATGTGCCAGTCGGTGTCGGACATGCTCGAGGCTGCGGTGTTGCTGAAGGAGGCAGGCCTGATCGATGTGTCCGGGCCGGAGGCATACAGTCCCGTCAGCATCGTGCCGCTGTTCGAGACGATCGACGACCTGCAGCGTGGCTCGTCGATTCTCGAAGCGGCACTTGACCTTCCGTTGTACCGGTCGATGGTGGCTTCGCGCGCCGACAGCCAGGAGGTCATGCTCGGCTATTCCGACTCCAACAAGGACGGCGGCTACCTGGCGGCCAACTGGGCGCTGTACCGCGCCGAGCTCGACCTGGTCGAGTCCGCCCGTAAGACCGGAATCCGGTTGCGGCTCTTCCACGGTCGCGGCGGCACCGTCGGCCGCGGCGGCGGGCCGAGCTACGACGCCATCCTCGCGCAGCCGCCAGGAGCGGTGAACGGCTCGCTGCGGATCACCGAGCAGGGCGAGGTCATCGCCGCCAAGTACGCCGAGCCGCGGATCGCGCACCGCAACCTGGAGACACTTCTGGCCGCGACCCTTGAGGCATCGCTGCTCGACGTCGAGGGGCTCGGCGACGCGGCCGGGCCTGCCTACGAAGTGCTCGACGACCTGGCTGCTCGCGCGCACCGCGCGTACGTCGAATTGGTCCACGAGACACCCGGTTTCGTCGACTACTTCAAGGCGTCCACCCCCGTCGGCGAGATCGGCGCGCTGAACATCGGGAGCAGACCGACGTCGCGCAAGCCCACCACCTCGATCGCCGACCTGCGGGCAATTCCGTGGGTACTGGCCTGGAGCCAGTCGCGCGTCATGCTGCCCGGCTGGTACGGCACCGGCGCGGCGTTCGAGGAATTCGTCGCGGAGGAAGACGGCCGGTTGGAGGTGCTTCAGGACCTTTACCGGCGCTGGCCGTTCTTCCGCACCGTGTTGTCGAATATGGCTCAGGTGCTGGCGAAGTCGGATTTGGGACTGGCGGCGCATTACTCGGAATTGGTCGACGACGAGGCACTGCGTCGGAGGGTGTTCGACAAGATCGTCACCGAGCACGAACGCACCATCCGGATGCACGGGTTGATCACCGGGCACGACGACCTGCTCGCCGACAACCCTGCGCTGGCGCGCTCGGTGTTCAACCGGTTCCCGTACCTGGAGCCGTTGAACCACCTCCAGGTCGAGCTGTTGCGGCGGTACCGTTCCGGCGACGACGACGAACTCGTTCAGCGCGGCATCCTGCTGACCATGAGCGGTCTCGCCACCGCGCTGAGAAACAGCGGCTAGAGAGCCGTCACCGCTGCGCGTAGTCGACCGGGCACCGATCGGCCGTCCTCGCCACACCGCCGATCTGCTGGGAAACCGGTCGAGGGTGGGCGGTCCAGCGCGGGGTCATCCGGTAGTGGCCGAGCAGGCGAGACATCGCCGACGTCATCGCCGCCAGTGAGAAGGGCTGCGCCGGGCAGGTGTGCCGCCCGTGTCCGAAGGCCGTAACCAGCATCGGCGACGGCAACGCGTCCTGGTCGGCAAGCCGGTGGCGCTGCCAGCGGGCGGGGTCCCAGCGGTCAAGGCCCGGCGCGACCGAGGTGTTCAGCAGCGGCAGCAGGGTCGCGATCGTCCAGCCGGCGGGTACCCGATACGTCACGTCGCCGGTGTCGAGGTCGACCGGGGCCAGCACCGCACGCGACATGATCGAACGCTGCGCCAGCCGCGTGCTCTCCAGTGCGCAGCGCTGCGCCAGATCGTTGTCGCCGCCCACCACGGCGTCCAGTTCGGCCGGGTGCTCGAGCAGGTCGACCATGGCCCAGCCCAGTGCGGCCATCAGGTTCGACATCGACGCGATGTGGATCAGCGCGACATCCAGCCCGATACCGCGGATGCGGTCAACCGCTGTCTCCGACGACCAGGCATCGACGATCCGGCCGAACAGCGCGGTGTCGGCGATCACCCCCGAGTCCACTCGGTGCACGGCCTGCTCGACCACCGCGACAACCGTTTCCAAAGCCGACCGTTCTGCCCGCTTGTCCGACGCGGCGACGGCGGCCATCGCGTCGGGGTGCACGAACGCGTCCGAGCCGTCAAGGGCGTCGAACGCCGACACCAGCCGTTCGAAGGCCTCTCCCTCGGCCGAACCCGGCCCGGCCCACGACGCCAGCCCCATCCGGTGTCCGAGCCTGCGGGTGAGGCAGAACAAGTCCACGGAGCCGTCGGCGCCGAGTTCGGTCGTCGTCTGGTCCAGCGCCCAGTGCAGGTTGGCGAGGTATGACGCGACGTCGTCGCGGCGAAACAGGGACGTCGGCAGGATGCGCCTGCCTGCGAAGATCTCGTCGGGCAGCTTGCGCCGCAGCATCAGGTAATCGGCGACCCCCTTGCTCGCCGTCTCCTCGGGTAGGGCGTAGAACGACTCGACGCCCGTGGGGGAGAAGGTGAACAGGTAGTGCTCGTCGCCGCTGTCGACGGCGAAGGTGTCACCATGCCTGGCGCGGGCTGCGGCGATCGCCTCGACGGCGTCGTCGACCGGGACATCCCACGGCAGCCCGGTTTTTTCGGCGACCGGAGGCGAAGGTGTCGGGAAGCTGTGCGGCACTAGAGCCGAGTTGTTCGGCGCACCGCGTTGATTGCACCGCGCACGGCTGTTTCGGTCGCCGCGAGCGGCGCGATCGCGGCTTCTCCGATGCCGACGATGCGTTCGACACGGTCGACGATGCCTTCGAGGCGGTCGACCACCGCGTTCAGGCGCGGCGCCAGTTCGTTGATCCGGCTGATCGTGTCGTTGAACCGTTCCAGGGTCGCGTCGAGATTGCCCGTTGAGCTGTTGAGATCCTCGAGTGTCTCACCGAGCCCGGCGAGGAGGGCGTCCACCTGGTCAACCGTGACGTCGGCATTCAGCGCCGCCTGGGCGAGTTTCTGAATTCGCTCCCGGCCGCTGCGGGCACCGGACCTGCCTCCCTTGTCCACCATGACGGTCATTTGACCACACCGCGGGAACCGCCATGGCCTAGTGGCCGTCTGACCTGCATGAAGCGCAGACAATGCCAGTGCGATCCTCGCGACGTCGTCACATCATCCGCCGACGCGGCACATGGGACCGCCGACTACACATCGGGCTACGCCGACGGTCTCGCCGACAACGACGACTAGAGCTTGCTGCCCGCCGCTTCATCGAGCAGCCACACCGTCGCCTCGCGGCCCTTCGCTCCCGCTGCGGGCACATCGTCCGGATCGGCACCACCCACCGCCGCGGCGACGGCGTCGGCTTTCTCGGCGCCCGCCACCACCAGCCAAACCTCCCGAGATCGGTCAACGGCGGGCAGTGTCAAGGTGATTCGCTTCGGCGGCGGCTTGGGTGAGTCGGTGACGCCGACGACCTGCCGCGCGGTTTCGCGGACCGCCGAGGTGTGCGGGAACAGCGAGTTGATGTGGCCCTCACCGCCCATGCCGAGCAGATGAACGTCGAATTCCGGTGCGGGGCCGCCGTCGTCGGCGATGGCGGCGAGCACGTGTTGGTAGGCCAGTGCCGCGGCGTCGATGTCGTCGCCGAACTCACCGTCGCTGGCGGGCATCGCATGCACGTTGGCCGCGGGGATGTCGATGTGGTCCAGCAGCGCCTCGCGCGCCTGCTTGTCGTTGCGCTCGTCGTCGTCCTCGGGTACGTAGCGTTCGTCGCCCCAGAACAAGCGAACTTTCGACCAGTCGATCGCGCCGCCGTTCTCCCGTACATGCTCGAGCAGGCCGATACCCGTGCCGCCACCGGTCAGCACGATCAGGGCCCGCCCCCTTGCCGCAATGGCATCGGTGATCGCACCGATGAGGCGGTCGCCGACGGCTGTGACGAGCGCCGTCTTGTCCGAATACTTCTCGATGATGGTGCTCACACGTATCGCACCTTGTCGATGCCTGCGAGCGCCTCGAAGTAGATTTCATCGGCGTCCAGCCGGCGCAGGTCCTCGGCCAGACATTCCTTGGCGTCCCTGCGCGCCAACGGAATCAGCGCCTCCGGCCTACCGGTGCGGGTCAGCTTCGCGGTCACCCCTGTCTGGGGGCGGCTCAACGTCACCGTCTCGCTCGGTCGGTGCAACTCGACCTTCAGGTCGCCGACGGCACGTTGCACCGTGCCGTCGATCCTGCTGGCCAGCCAGCCGGCGAGGATGTCCAGCGCGGGTTCGGTTTTCAGCCCGGACACCAGCGCCGATTCGATCGGCTCGAACGGCGCCTGATCGAGCGCCGACGCCAACAGGGCACGCCAGTAGGTGATGCGGCTCCAGGCCAGATCCGTGTCGCCCGCGGTGAATCCCTGCAGCCTGCTCTTGATCGCCTCCAACGGATCGCTGCTGTTGGTGGCATCGGTGATCCGCCGAATCGCCAACTGACCCAAGGGATCCTGCGCGGGAACGGCGGGCGCGCCTGCAGGCCACCAGGCCACCACCGGCGTGTCCGGCAGCAGGAACGGAAGCACCACGCTGCTCGCGTGGTCGGCGAGTTCGCCTGCGAGGCGCAACACCACGACCTCGCCCGCACCGGCATCGGCACCGACCCGGATTTCGGCGTCCAGTCGCGGCTCCGCAGCATCGCGGTCGCCAGGAAGCACCGCGATCACCCGGCAGGGATGCTCGCGGCTGGCGAAGTTGGCCGCTTCGACGGAGTCCTCGAGTATTTCCTCGGAGTCGGGCGCGATGACCAACGTCAGCACCCGCCCCATCGTGACCGCGCCGCCTTCCTCCCGAAGGCTGATGATCTTCTTGTTGACGTCATTGGTGTTGGCGTCAGGCAGAGTGACGATCACGGCCGTCTCCAATCCCTGCCCATGCGGCGGATCATCTCGAACGCCGAATCCGGCCCCCATGTGCCGGATTCGTACGGATCGGGCTTGCCGAGCTTGGCCCAATGGTTGAGCACGGGATCGAGTATCTCCCAGGAGTATTCGACTTCCCTGTTGACCGGAAAGAGGGAGGGTTCGCCGAGCAGCATGTCGAGGATCAACCGCTCGTAGGCCTCGGGGGAGTCCTCGGCGAAGGCCGCGCCGTAGGAGAAGTCCATGTTGACGTCACGAACCTCCATCTGACTGCCGGGCACCTTGGAACCGAAGCGGGTCGTGATGCCCTCGTCGGGCTGAACCCGGATCACCAACGCGTTCTTGCCCAGTTCCTCCGTCATCGTGGTGTCGAAGGGAAGGTGGGGTGCCCGCTTGAACACCAGCGCGATCTCGGTCACCCTGCGCCCCAGCCGCTTTCCGGTTCTCAGGAAGAACGGCACCCCGGCCCAGCGTCGGGTGTCGATCTCCAGCGTGATGGCGGCGAACGTCTCGGTCGTGGAATCCTTGGAGAAGCCCTCCTCCTCCAGAAGTCCGGGCACCTTTTCACTGCCCTGCCAGCCTGCGGTGTACTGCCCGCGCGCGGTGGTCTGGTCAAGCGGCTCCATCGGCCGGGTCGCCGACAACACCTTGATCTTCTCGGCCTGCAGTTCGTGTGGGCTGAAGTTGACCGGCTCCTCCATCGCGGTGAGGGCCATCAACTGGATCAGGTGGTTCTGAATCACGTCGCGGGCCGCGCCGACTCCGTCGTAGTAGCCGCCCCGCCCGCCGAGGCCGATGTCCTCGGCCATGGTGATCTGGACGCTGTCGACGAAGTTGGCATTCCATATCGGTTCGTACAGCTCGTTGGCGAAGCGCAACGCCAGGATGTTCTGGACCGTCTCTTTACCCAGGTAGTGGTCGATCCGGAACACCGATTCCTCGGGGAACACACTGTTGACGACGCCGTTCAGCTCTTGTGCGCTCTTCAGATCGTGGCCGAACGGCTTCTCGATCACCACCCTGCTCCAGCGACCCTGCTGTGGCCGCGCCAGCCCGGTCTTCTGCAACTGCTCGCACACCGTCTGAAACGCCTTGGGCGGGATCGACAGGTAGAAGGCGTGATTGCCGCCTGTGCCGCGTTCGACATCGAGCTTCTCCAGCTGCTCGGCCAGCCGCTGGAACGCCTGCTCGTCATCGAATGTGCCTTGCACGAAGCGGATTCCCTCGGCCAGCCGGTCCCATACCTCCTGGCGATACGGCGTGCGCGCGTGCGTTCTCACGGAGTCGCAGACGAGCTTGCCGAAATCCTCGTCGGCCCAGTCTCTTCGCGCGAACCCGACCAGGGCGAAGTTGGCAGGCAGCAGCCCGCGGTTGGCCAGGTCGTAGATCGCAGGCATCAGCTTCTTGGTCGCAAGATCGCCCGTGACGCCGAAGATCACGACGCCGCATGGACCAGGAATCCGCGGCATGCGCTTGTCACGCTTGTCCCGCAGCGGATTACGCCAACCCGACGGGACGACGGAAGTCTCGGCGGACTTGTTCTCCGCGCTCATTTCTTCGCGGCGTCGAGCTGACCTTGTGTGGCTTCGAGAAGTTCGAGCCATGACTTCTCGAACTTCTCGACGCCCTCGTCCTCGAGAACCTTGAACACGTCGGGCAAGTCGATGCCAACCGCGTCGAGCTCGTCGAAGACTTTCTGGGCGGCAGCGCCGGTCCCGCTGACGGTGTCACCGGTGATGACGCCGTGATCGGCAACCGCATCAATGGTCTTCTCCGGCATGGTGTTCACCGTGTTGGGAGCGACCAACTCGGTGACGTACAAGGTGTCGGAGTAGTCCGGGTTCTTCACGCCGGTGGACGCCCACAGTGGACGCTGGACACGCGCTCCGTCGGCCTTGAGCGGCTCGAAGCGGTCTCCGCCGACGAACACCTCTTCGTATGCCGCGTACGCCAGCCGGGCGTTGGCCACGCCTGCCTGTCCGCGCAGCGCCAGCGCCTCGTCGGTGCCGATCTTCTCCAGCCGCTTGTCGATCTCGGTGTCCACCCGAGACACGAAGAACGATGCGACGGAGTGGATCTTGGACACATCGTGGCCAGCCTCCTTGGCAGCCTCGAGGCCCGCGAGGTACGCGTCCATCACGAGGCGATGGCGCTCGACGGAGAAGATCAGCGTGACGTTGACCGAAATGCCCTCGGCGATAACCGAAGTGATCGCTGGCAGCCCGGCCATCGTGGCCGGGATCTTGATCAGCAGGTTGGGCCGGTCGACGATCTTCCACAGCTCGATGGCCTGCAGGATCGTCTTGTCGGTGTCATGGGCGAGTCGCGGGTCGACCTCGATGGACACCCGCCCGTCCACACCGCCGGACTGCTCATACTGCTTGGCCAGCACGTCGCAGGCGTTGCGCACGTCGTCCGTCGTGACCGTACGGATAGTGGCATCCACGTCGGCGCCGCGCTCCGCGAGCTCCTTCACCTGGTCGTCGTACGCGTTGCCCTTAGAAAGGGCGGCCTGGAAGATGCTGGGGTTGGTGGTCACGCCGACCACGCTCTTGGTGTCGATCAGCTCCTGCAGGTTGCCGGTCTGCAGCCGGTCACGGGACAGGTCGTCCAGCCAGATGGATACGCCTGCGTCGGACAACGCTGCCAAATTCGGGTTTTGAGCCATGAGTCTTCGCCTTCCTAGTTGTCCAGTGATCGTTCCGCGGCGGCCACAACCGCTTCCGGGGTGAACCCGAACTCGCGGAACAACGTCTTGTCATCGGCGGACTCGCCGTAGTGCTCGATCGAGACGATCTCGCCTGTGTCGCCGACGAGCTTGTACCAGCTCTGCGCTACGGCGGCCTCCACGGCCACACGTGCCGACACCGCAGGCGGTAGCACCTTGTCGCGGTATTCGGCGGGCTGGGACTCGAACCATTCGACGCACGGCATGGACACCACTGTCGCCGTGATGTCCTTCTCCGCCAATATCTTCTGCGCCTCGACGGCGAGTTGAAGCTCGGAGCCGGTGCCGATCAATACGACATCGGGCAGCTCGTCCGGGATGCCGCCAAGCACGTAACCGCCCTTGGCGACACCGTCGCTGTCCGTGCCCTCGAGCACCGGGATGCCTTGGCGGGTGAGGATGAACCCGACCGGGCCGCTGCCGTTGCCGCGCGCCAGGATGCTGCGCCACGCATAGGCGGTCTCATTCGGGTCGCCCGGGCGGACCACCGAAAGGTTCGGAATGGCGCGCAGCGCCGCGAGGTGTTCGATGGGTTGGTGCGTCGGCCCGTCCTCGCCGAGCCCGATGGAGTCGTGGGTCCAGATGTAGATGGTGTCGATGTCCATCAACGACGCCAGCCGCACCGCGGGCCGCATGTAGTCGGAGAACTGCAGGAACGTGCCGCCGAACGCGCGGGTCGGTCCGTGCAGCACGATGCCGGACAGGATCGACCCCATCGCGTGTTCGCGGATGCCGAAGTGCAGCACGCGGCCATACCAGTCCGCAGTGAAGTCCTCGGTCGAGATGGACGGTGGCCCGAACGACTTCACATCTTTGATGGTGGTGTTGTTGCTTCCCGCTAAATCGGCTGAGCCGCCCCATAATTCGGGCAGTTTGGGGGCCACGTCGTTGAGCACCTGGCCGAACGCGGCGCGGGTGGCCAACGGCTTCGAGCCCGGCTCCCAGTGCGCGATGTCGGCGTCCCAGCCCTCGGGCAGCTCCTGGGCCAGCAGCCGGTCCAGCAGCTTCTTGCGCTCGGGTTCCCGCTCGGCCCAGGCGTCGAATCCCGGTTGCCACTTCTCATGGGCTTCCTTGCCGCGGGCAACCAGCTTGCGGGTGTGCTCGATGACCTCGTCGCGCACCTCGAACGTCTTGTCCGGGTCGAAGCCGAGGACGCGCTTGGTGGCGGCCACCTCCTCGTCGCCCAGCGCCGATCCGTGCACGCCGCCGGTGTTCATCTTCGTCGGGGCCGGATAGCCGATGATGGTCCGAACGGAGATGAACGACGGCTTGTCGGTGACCTTCTTCGCCTCGGTGATGGCCTGCTCGATGCCGACGACGTTCTCGCCGCCCTCGACCTCCTGCACATGCCACCCGTAGGCCCGATAGCGGGCGGGCACGTCCTCGGACAGCGCGATGTTGGTGTCGTGCTCGATGGAGATCTGGTTGTGGTCGTAGAACACGATCAGGTTGCCGAGTTGCTGGGTGCCCGCCAGCGATGAGGCCTCGCTGGTGACCCCCTCCTCCATGTCGCCGTCGGAGGCGATGACGTAGATGTAGTGGTCGAACGGGCTCTCGCCGGGCGCGGCGTCGGGGTCGAACAGGCCGCGCTCGTAGCGCGACGCCATTGCCATGCCGACAGCCGAGGCCAGTCCCTGGCCCAGCGGGCCGGTGGTGATCTCCACACCGTCGGTGTGCCGGAACTCGGGATGGCCCGGTGTCTTGCTCTTCCACGTGCGCAGTGACTCGATGTCGGATAGCTCCAGACCGAAGCCGCCGAGATAGAGCTGGATGTACAGGGTCAGGCTGGAGTGCCCGCAGGACAGCACGAACCGGTCACGTCCCAGCCAGTGCACGTCGCTGGGGTCGTGGCGCATCTGGCGCTGAAACAGCGCGTAGGCGAGCGGCGCCAGGCTCATCGCCGTGCCGGGGTGACCGTTGCCGACCTTCTGTACGGCATCGGCCGCCAGCACACGGACGGTGTCGACGGCCTCCGAGTCGACGTCGGTCCAGTCGTCCGGGTGATTGGGGCGAGTAAGGGCCGAGATTTCTTCGACTGTTGTCACCAGTTGACTCCTCAAATCGAGAACACTGATCAACCACATACCCTAGTGCGGCCGTGGCAATCGCCGCAGGCTGCGTCGCGCATCATTAGCTGTTCATTTACCGAATAGACCCAGCTAGGTTCTGGGGACCCCCGCGGTCTACCATCGTCTGTAGTAGAAGCCCCACTGCGCGCCCTTTTGATGGAGTTATTTGCGTGAGCATTCGCGAAGGCCACCTCAGCGATGAGGCGCCGAGCCGAGTCCGCGCGACGCTCCTTGGCTACCTCGCGCTGACCAAGCCGCGGGTGATCGAGCTCCTGCTGGTCACCACCATTCCCGCGATGCTGCTGGCCGACCGAGGAATCGTCAATCCGCTGCTGATCCTGAACACCCTGGTCGGCGGCCTGCTGGCGGCCGCGGGGGCCAACACGCTGAACTGCGTGGCCGATGCCGACATCGACAAGATGATGAAGCGCACCGAGCGGCGGCCGCTGGCACTGGACAGCGTGCCCCGCAGCCACGCGCTGATCTTCGGGCTCGCGCTGTCGGTTGCGTCGTTCTTCTGGCTGTGGTGGACGACGAACATGCTGTCGGCGCACCTGGCGGGGGCGACGATCGCGTTCTACGTGCTGGTGTACACGCTGGTGCTCAAGCGCCGCACCTCGCAGAACGTGGTGTGGGGCGGGGCGGCCGGCTGCATGCCGGTGATGATCGGCTGGTCGGCGGTGACCGGCACGATCCAATGGCCCGCGCTGGTGATGTTCGCGATCATCTTCTTCTGGACGCCGCCGCACACGTGGGCGCTGGCGATGCGCTACAAGGAGGACTACCAGGCGGCGGGCGTGCCGATGCTGCCCGCGGTCGCCACCGAGCGGCAGGTCACCAAGCAGATCCTGATCTACACGTGGCTGACCGTGCTGACCACGCTGGCGCTGGCGCTCGCGACGGGCTGGCTGTACGCGTCGGTGGCGGTCGTGGCGGGCACCTGGTTCCTGGCGATGGCCCACCAGCTGCATGCCGGAGTGCGCCGCGGCGAGCCGGTCAAGCCGCTGCGACTTTTCCTGCAGTCGAACAACTATCTGGCCGTCGTGTTCTGCGCGCTGGCCATCGACTCGGCGCTCGACCTGCCGACGCTGCTGGCCGTCTGAGCATGCCCAACGAGTTGGTCAGCCCCGACAACTTCGCGCGCGCTGAGTCCGACCTCTACTTCGGAAACATCGTCAAGGACGGCGGTTTCGGCACGTTCTTCCACATTCGCGAACTCACCCCGATCGACCACCAAATCGTCATCCGCCAGAACCGGGACACTATCTACTCGGCCGGTGTGTTCGATCTCGACGCCGGCCCGGTCACCATCTCGCTTCCCGACGCGGGCAACCGGTTCATGTCCATGCAGGTGATCGACGAGGACCACTACACCCATCAGGTCGTCTACGGCGCGGGCGACTACACCCTCACCCGGGATCAGATCGGTCCGCGGTATGTCCTTGCGGCGATCCGCACGCTGATCGACCCTAACGACCCGGCCGACTCATCTGCTGTGCACGCACTGCAGGACGCCATCGCCGTGACGCAGGACAACCCTGGCAGTTTCGACGTTCCGAAGTGGGATCCGGTGAGCCAGAAGACGGTTCGCGACGCACTCGTCACGCTGGCGACCACTCTTCCGGATAGCTTGCACATGTTCGGCACCAAGGCCGACACCGACCCGGTCCGTCACCTGATCGGATCGGCCAACGCCTGGGGCGGCAACCCGCAGAAGGAAGCCCTGTACCTCACCGTCGTCCCTCCGCAGAACGACGGCACCACCGTGCACCGGCTGACGGTGGGTGACGTGCCGGTCGACGGATTCTGGTCGGTCACCGTCTACAACAAGGACGGGTATTTCTCGCCGAACCCGCAGAACGCGTACTCGTTCAACAACGTCACCGCCCAGAAGTCCGCCGACGGGGAAGTCGAGATCCAGTTCGGTGGTTGCGACGGCAGCGTGCCCAACTGTCTCCCCATCACACCGGGGTGGAATTACCTGGTCCGGCTGTACCGGCCGCAGCAGCAGATCCTCGACGGCTCGTGGACCTTTCCGGAGTCGACGTCGGGCTAGGGAACCAGCACGACGGAGCCGACGGTCTTGCGCGCATGCAGGTCGCGGTGTGCCCGCTCGGCGTCCTCGAGGCGGTACCGCTCGCTCACCGTCACGGTGATCGTGCCCGAGGCGATCGCGTCGAGCAATTCCCCTGCCCGCCATGAGAATTCATCGGCAGAGCGGGTGTAGTGCGCCAGGGTCGGTCGCGTCAGGAACACCGAGCCGGCCGCGCTGAGCCGCTGGGGGTCGAACGCCGGGACGGGTCCACTCGACGCGCCGAACAGGGCCAGGGTGCCCCGCACGGCCAGGCTGGCGAGGCTGGCCTCGAACGTGGCTTCGCCGACGCCGTCGTACACCGCCGCGACTCCTCCGTCGGTCAGGTCTTTGATCTTGGCCCCGAACTCCTGGGGGTCGTCGGGGTAGTCGAGGACCTCCACGGCACCCGCCTGCCTGCTCAACTCGGCCTTCTCCGGCGTCGACACGGTGGAGATCACCCTCACCGCCTGGCTGGTGGCCCACTGGGTGAGGATCAGGCCGACGCCGCCCGCACCCGCGTGCACGAGCACGCTGTCGCCCTGCTGCACCGGATACAGCGACTTGAGCAGGTAGTGCGCCGTCATACCCTTCAACAGCGACGCGGCGGCCACGTCGGCACCCACGCCATCCGGTACGTAGGCGCAGAAATCGGCTGGCGCCGTGCAATATTCGGCATAGGAACCGTTGCCCTGCGCCGTCACCACGCGATCGCCGACACCAAGCGCAGCCACATCGTCCCCGACCGCCTCGACCGTCCCGCATAATTCGAGGCCGAGGATGAAGGGGAGCTCTCGTTTGTACAGTCCCGACCGGAAATATGTATCGATGAAGTTGATGCCGATGGCCTCGGCCTTGATCAGCACCTCACCTGGCCCGGGGGAGGGTGTGGGCTTTTCGACGTATTGCAGGACTTCGGGTCCGCCGGTTTCGGCGACTTCAATGGCGTGCATGGTGTCTATCATCCCTACGAAATGAAACTCGCTCGCCCCGACATCCGTCATCCCCGGATTGTGCTGGCCGGATGCCCCGCGCTGCCGGAGGGCGACGGCGACGACGCCGAACTCGTCGCCGCCCTTCGACAGCGGGGTCTGCATGCCCGCTGGCTGTCCTGGGATGACCCGGAAGCACTCCGCGCTGACCTCGTCATCCTCCGGGCGGCCTGGGACTACATCGACCGGCTGGACGAATTCCTCGAGTGGAGCAACCGGGTCGCCAATCTGCTCAACGCCCCCGCCGTGGTCGCGTGGAACACCGACAAGCACTACCTCGCCGACCTCGCCGACGCCGGCGTGCCGACGGTGCCGAGCAAGTTCTTCGCTCCCGGCGAGCGCGTCCGGGTGCCGAAGGGGGAGGTGGTGGTGAAGCCTGCGATCGGAGCAGGATCGGTCGGAGCACAGCGCTTCAACCAGGCCGGCGCCGCTCGCGAGCATGCCGCTGCGTTGCATGACGCGGGGAGCACTGTGTTGGTTCAGCCCTACGACCCCAGGGTGGAGGACGGCGAGACCGCGTTGGTCTTCCTTGCCGGAGAGCAGTCGCATGCGTTCACCAAGGGGCCGATGCTGCCCGCAGCCGGTGAGCGGCCGGTGTTCGACCCGTCGGGCACGTATGCCGAAGAGTCGCTGACCCCCGCCGATCCCGAGTTCGAGCTGTGGGATATCGGCCATGCCGCGCTGGATGCGGCCGCCGCCCACCTGAAGATCAGCGCGACCGATCTGCTGTACGCCCGCGTCGACGTGATCGGGGGCCCGGAGAATCCGCTGCTGCTCGAACTGGAGTTGGTTGAGCCGTCACTGGGCTGGCGGCAGCTGGACCGAACGACGCGGGACCTTCAGCAACGGAAGTTCGCGGTCGGCGTGGAGTCAGCGCTGGAACGGCTCGGGCTCGGTCCGTTCTCGCATCGACGCCCATAGCGCCGAGGTGGCCGCCGTGCACGCGGCCGCCCCCGCCACGTGAATCGCCACCAGCGCGGCGGGCACACCGATTGCGTACTGAAAGCGGCCCACGAGAGCCTGCGCCGCAACCAGAATCACCAACACGACGAGCCGCCTGATGATCTGCCGATCAGCGCCCACCCTGCGGAGTGCAAAGCCCAATCCCAACAGAAGTGCCAGATAGGCCATCAGCAGCGACGCATGCAGCTGCACCAGGGTGACGATTTCGATCTGCAGCCGCGGAACCGGGGCCTCGATGCTCTTGTCACCCGCGTGCGGGCCCGCGGCGGTCACCAGGGTGCCGGAGACCAACTGCGCGGCCAGGATCACCGCTGTCAGAATCGTCAACTGCCGCAACGGCTTCGGCACGCGGGCCGTCGACACGCCGTCGTCGGGCTCGCCGATCTTCACGTACAGCAGCACGGCGAGCCACACCATGGCCATCGAGACCAGCAGGTGAATCGCCACCGTCCACCACAGCAGGCCGGTGAGCACCGTGATGCCGCCGATCACCGCCTGCATCACCGTCGAGGCGGGCATCAGCCATGCGTAAACGAGAACCTCACGACGACGACGGGCGCGGGTCACCGCCAGCACCGCAAGGGCCGCGGTGAGCACTACGAGGAAGGTGATCATCCGGTTCCCGAACTCCACGGCCTGGTGGATTCCGGGCACCTCGGCGTGCGGTACCGGGATGAAGCTGCCCGGGAAACACTGCGGCCACGTCGGGCAGCCGAGGCCCGAGGCGGTGACCCGGACGATGGCGCCGGTGACGGCGATACCGCCCTGGGTGAGGACGACAGCCGCGGCGATGAGGCGCTGCGCGCGCAGGCTCGGCAACGGCAGCACGTCCACCAAGCGCATCAGAAATCGTCCGACGGGCACCGCCCGATCGTAGAGGACGGCAACTACAGCTCGTAGTAGGGCGGTTCAGTGGCCGCGCGGGGCGACGAATGGAACGAGCACCTCGTCGACGAGGGCGACGATCAGGTCGTCGGTGATCGGGTCCCCTGTAACCAACAGCCGGTGCCACAGCACGCTCTGGCCGAGCTCCCTGGCGATCTCGACGGGGACGTCGGGACGTACGTCGCCGCGCTCGATTCCCCTCGCGAGCATGGCCGCCATCTCCTCCTTGCGCCAGCCGATGACATCGTTCTGGAACGCGGCGCGCAGTTCAGGATCGTGGGCACCCGCCGCGATCGCGGCGCGCAGCAGGTCGGCGTTGGGCCCGGTGAAAAGCGCCGCCCAGCCACGGAGGATCGCCAGCATGTCGTCGCGGTAGCTGCCGGTGTCCTCGCTCGGGATCGCCGCCGTCGCCATCTTGAGCAGGGTGTCCCGCAGCAGGCTCGCGCGGTCGGGCCAGCGCCGGTACAGCACCGGCTTGCTGGTGCCCGCAGCCGCGGCGACGGCCTCCATCGTCACGCCTGCGGGACCGTGCTCCACGAGCAGGTCCAGCACGGCAGACCTGATCGCCGAGTCCAGTTCTTCGCCGCGACGTCGCTTCACACATACCTCCGAAGAAACTCTTGCGTATCTTATCTGTCAACGCTAGCGTGGTGGGCGTAAGACACGCAACCGTATCTTGGAGGTCGAGGTGAACCGTCCGGTTCTGTACCCGCTGCGTCCGGTCGACTCCGCAGTGGTGGGCTTCGTCGAGGCACCGCATCACCGTCGCCGCGTGACGATCGACCACCGGCCGCTGAGTGGAGTCACGCCCGTGATGCTCCTCGACTGGTTCACGCACCTGGGCGAAACGATCCGCTACGGCGACGAGATCATCGACCGCTACCTGGCATGGCACCCCATCGACCACATCAAGTGGGAACTGGCCCGCCATGCGCCGGCGGGCGGGGCGGCGGAAGGGGCCCGCTTCCGCATGGTCGAGGCATTCGGCGGCAGGCCGGAATACAAGATCGACGAGGTGGCGCGCGTCGAGAAGCTGGACGAAACGGGCATCAGGCTGGTCAAGCGCGTCGGGGGACTCCCGGTCTTCCAGCTCGAGCACACCTGGTCGGCGGGCGCTGACGGCGCGCACTACGTAACCGTGATGGATCTCGGCGTGCGTGCGGCGATGCTTTCTCCAGTCAACCGCATTGTGCGCCAACGTTTTCCCGACGACAAGGTGCGTGCTTGGGTGAAACACAACATCGAGGAAGTCGGCCAGCTGGAGTACCTGCTCCCGGGGCTGGCTTCGTCAGGTGAAGCGGAACCAGCGCAGTGCGCACAACGCTGACACCCCGCCCCAGACGGCCAGCACCGCGATGCCGAACCAGTCGACAGACAACGACATCGCCTGTGTCAGCGCCTCGGTCAGCGAGCCCGACGGCGTGATCCTCGCTGCCCACCGGAATGCTTCCGGCACAGCCTGACCCTCGAGCGTGAGTGCGCCAAGCCCGGCGAAGACGAACCACAGCAGGTTGGCGACGGCCAGCACGATCTCGGCGCGCAGGGTGCCACCGAGCAGCAGCCCCATCGCCGCGAACCCCGCGGTGCCAAGCGCGATGATGACGGCCCCGAGCATCAGCCCCACGATGTTGGGACGCCATCCCAGCGCAAAGCCGATGCCGCCCAACACGATTGACTGCAGAAAAACCACAGTGACGACGGCCAGGGACTTGCCGGCGATGATGCCCCACACCGGAAGTGCGGTCGCGCCGATCCGCTTCAGCGCCCCGTAGCGCCGGTCGAATGCGACGGCGATGGCCTGCCCGGTGAACGCCGTCGAGATCACCGCCAGCGACATGATCGCCGGGACGAATGTCGCCGCCCTGTTGGGACCGAACGAGCCGAGCGGCAACAGCGTCAACCCGACAAGCAGCGTGATCGGGATGAACAGCGTCAGCAGTAGCTGCTCGCCGTTGCGTAACAGCAGCTTCAGCTCCAGCGCGAACTGCGCGGCCAGCATCTTCGGCACGGTCGCCGAACGCGGATCGGGTGTGAACGTCCCCGCCGCGAACCGATTCATGAACGCAGCTCCCGCCCGGTCAGGTCGAGGAACACGTCCTCCAGGCTGCGCTGCTCCACCCGCATGTCGGTGGCCAGCACATCGAGCCGAGCGCACCAGGCCGTCACGGTCGCGAGCACCTGTGGGTCGATGTGCCCTTCCACGAGGTATTCACCCGGGGAGGTTTCGCCGGCTTTGTAGCTTTCGGGCAGCGCCGAGATCAGCAGCGACAGGTCAAGCATTCGCGGCGCCCTGAACCGCAGCTGGTTCTCCGCGCCGCTGTGCATCAGCTCGGCCGGTGTGCCACTGGCCACCGCGACCCCGCGGTCGATGATCACCAGCCGGTCGGCCAGCTCCTCGGCTTCGGTCAGCTGATGTGTGGTCAAGACGACCGTCACGCCGTCGCTGCGCAGCGCATCGATCAGCTCCCACACCACGATTCGGGCATGGGCGTCCATACCCGCGGTGGGCTCGTCGAGGAAAACCAGCTCCGGTCGACCGACCACCGCGCACGCCAGCGCAAGGCGCTGCTGCTGTCCGCCGGACAGCCGGCGATACGTCGTCTTCGCCGCCTCGGTCAAGCCGAGCGTCTCCATCAACCATCGCGGGTCGAGCGGGTCGGCGCTGTACGCCGCAACGAGATTGAGCATCTCGCCGGCCTGCGCCGCCGGATATGCCCCGCCGCCCTGCAGCATGACCCCGATGCGCTCGCGCACCCGCGCGTTGTCGGTGATCGGGTTCAGACCGAGGATCTCGATGGTCCCGGAGTCCGGCTTGATGAAGCCCTCGCACATCTCGACCGTCGTCGTCTTGCCTGCGCCGTTGGGTCCGAGCAGCGCGAGCACCTCGGCGGAGTGCACGTCGAGGTCGAGCTCGGAGACCGCCGTCGTCGACCCGTACCGTTTGCACACCCCGCGCAGGCGCACGGGGGTGGTCACGCCGGAGGTCACGGGGATTCAGCGTAGGCGTCAGCCTTCGCCGCCTGCGGCCGCGGTATCGAAGGCTCGACGGGGACGGGCTCCGGAACCGGCGCGATGTCGCGCTCCGGGCCGGGGTCGGGCAGCCTGCGCCACGGCAGCCGGTAGTAGGTGATTGCGATGAGCAGCGCCACGATCACGGTGCTGGCCGCGGTCGCGAGCAGGATCTGGAAGACCGTGAAGCGGTCACCGTTGGCGGTCGGGCCGAAGATCCCGACCACCAGGGTGACGACGATGGCGGTGGTGCGGAACGACCGTCGGGTCGCCCATGCCGCCAGCGGGATAACGGCCCACAGCACGTACCAGGGCTGGACCACGGGGAAGAGCAGGACGGTCATGCCGAGCGCGACGCCAAGGCCACCGACCGGATGAAGGCGGCCACGAAGCACCGCCAGCAGCAGCCAGGTCACCAGGATCGCGATGATGAACACGCCGATGCCACGGGTCAGCCCGAGGACCGCGGTGGTGTGATCGCCCAGCCCGAGAAGGATGCCGACCTGTCCCGTGCCCAGCGCCAACAACGTCGGCAGTGACAACCAACTGCGCACCACGTTGGCCGTGCCCAGCGTGAAGAGCCAACCGAATCCCAGGCCGCTGGCCCAGCCGATCACCGCCATCACGGTGACCGACACCGCGGCCAGCGAGCCGCCCGCGATGACGAAGGCCTTGAAGGTGCCGCCCCACCGGCAGGCCAGGGCCATCGCGACGAAGCCCACCGCGAGCAGCCCCGGCAGCTTGACCTGTGAGGACAGCGTGATCAGCACGACGCCGAGGATCAGCATCGCCATCGGCCGCCACCGAATCCAGTCGTCGCGAGATTGCGGCCATGCCAACGGTTTCGGCAGCAACGGGGTGTCGGCGTAGACGCCGCGCAGAGCGAACTCGGTGCCCGCGAGCATCAGGCCCAGCATCAGCGCCTCGTTGTGGATGCCCGCAACCAGATGCATGATCAGCAGCGGGTTGGCCGCCCCCAGCCACAGCGCGCTGACCTCGGCGACACCGCAGCGGCGCGCGAGCCGCGGCACCGCCCACACGATCAGCCCGACACCCAGCAGCACCACCAGCCGGTGGAACAGCACCGCGAAGACGATGTTCTCTCCCGTCAGCGCCGAAATGCCTTTGCCGATCCACAAGAACAGCGGGCCGTAGGGCGCGGGCGTCTCGCGCCACATGGTCGGCACGGACAACGTGAAGACGTGGTCGAGGCCCAACCCGGTCGCGGGTCCGACCTTGTACGGGTCAAGGCCGTTGATCGCGATCTCACTCTGCGCCAGATACGAGTAGACGTCCCTGCTGTACATCGGCGGAGCGATGAGCAGCGGAAGCACCCACAGCATCAGCGTGCGGTCGAGCTGGCTGCGGGTCATCCGCCGCTCGCCGAGTGCGAAGCGGCCGAGCATCAGCCACGCCAGCGTCATCATCACCGCGCCGGTGGTGGTCATCGTCAACGAAACGGTCTGAATGCGCGAAGGAAGATTGAGCAGCCGCACACCGAACGTCGGATCCTGCACGACGGGCCTGGCGCCCACGCCCAGCGCGCCGATGGCCATCAACACCGTGCCGGTCGCTCCGAACAGGCGGGTCCGGCGCAGCGCGATCAGCTCGGCGTCGTTGAGCGGCGACCCGACGGTCCGCTCATCCCCGTGCCAGCCGGCAATCGAGGTGGACAGAGACCAGTGGCGGGAAGCCATCAGTGCAGCGTAGCCGTCAGAGCGCGACGATCACCTTGCCGGTGTTGCCGCCGCTGAACAACAGGTTCAGCGCGTCAGGGGCCTTCTCGAGGCCCTCGACGATGTGCTCCGATGACTTGATCTTGCCCTCGGCGATCCAGCCCGCCACCTCCAACTGTGCGGCGGGAAAGCGGTCGAGGTAGTCGATGATGATGAAGCCCTCCATGCGGCCACGGCGCACCAGCAGGTTGAGGTAGTTGCTCGGCCCCGGCGGGGGACCGTCGCTGTTGTACGTCGAGATCGCCCCGCACAGCACGACGCGGCCGCGCAACGCCAGATTGGCGAGACAGTCGTTGAGGATGGATCCGCCGACGTTGTCGAAGTACAGGTCGATGCCGTCGGGACAGGTTTCGCGAAGCCGTGCCGCGACTTTGTCGTTCTTGTAGTCGATCGCCGCGTCGAAGCCGAGTTCGTCGACGATGTATGCGCATTTCTCGGCGCCACCTGCGATGCCGACGACCTTCTTCGCGCCCTTGATCTTCGCGATCTGGCCCGCTGCGGAGCCGGTAGCGCCTGCGGCGCCCGAGATGACGACCACGTCGCCGTCCTTGACCTGCCCGACGTCGATCAAGCCGAAATAGGCCGTCATTCCGGTGACGCCGAGGATGCCGATGGCGATCCCGGGGGAGACGCCCTCGGGCAGCACCTGCATCGCCCGCTCGCCGGCGTCGGTGATCACGTAGTCCTGCCAGCCGGTCATGCCGAACAGCAGCTGGCCGGGTGTGTATGCGTCGGTGCGGCTTTCGATCACCTCGCCGACGCCCCCGCTGCGGATGACCTCGCCGATCTGGATCGGCGGCAGATAGCTGGGGATGTCGTCCATCCATGTCCGAATCGTCGGGTCGATCGACAGGAAACGGACCTTGACCAGCGCTTCACCGTCCTGCAGGTCCGGCAGCGGCTCCGTCTCCAGCCGCGTGGTGGCCTCGTTCACCAGGCCAGAGGGTCGTTGGGCCAGTACCAGTCGCCGATTCTGCTCGCTCACCTGGCGATCGTAGGACGTTGCCCACATAAGGGTCACCTTGCTTTACCGGCATTCGGAATTCCGTCACAATGGTGTTGTGAAAATAAGGCCGGAGGTCGCCGGAGCCGCCGTGGTGGCGACATCGGAGAAAGCCGCCACGGCGGCGACATCCACCGAGCGCCACACGCGTGGCGCGATCGTCCAGCTCCTACTGGAGTCCGGACCCATCACAGCAGGCGAGATCGGCGATCGTCTCGGCATCTCAGCAGCAGGCGTTCGCAGACACCTCGACGCGCTGCTGGAGGCCGGCGAAGCCCAGTCCAGCGCGGCCGCCACCTGGCAGCACCACGGCCGCGGCAGGCCCGCCCGCCGCTACCGACTGACCGCCGCGGGCCGCGCCAAGCTCGGTCACACCTACGACGACCTGGCGGCTGCGGCCATGCGCCAACTCCGTGAAATCGGAGGCGACGACGCCGTCCGCACCTTCGCGCGGCGCCGCATCGACACCATCCTTTCGGGAGTAACCGAGGGATCCGATGACGTTGAATCCACTGTCGAACGTGTGGCAGCTGCACTGACCAAGGCCGGGTACGCCGCTACCGCCACCCAGGTGAGCGGACCCCTGCACGGGATCGAGCTCTGCCAGCACCACTGCCCGGTGTCGCACGTCGCCGAGGAGTTCCCGGAGTTGTGCGAAACGGAGCGCGAGGCGTTCGCCGAGGTACTGGGTACTCATGTGCAGCGGTTGGCCACGATCGTCAACGGCGACTGCGCCTGCACCACACACGTGCCACTGAACCAAGAACAGCAACCAGCCCTTCGGCGCACAGCCCACGGCGCCGAAGCCACCAAAACCAAGCAAGGAGCGTCGACATGACGACCACGCCCGAGGCCTTGACCCAGGAACAGACCATCGAGTCGCTGGGTCGCTACGGCTATGGCTGGGCCGACTCCGACATTGCGGGCGCCAGCGCACAGCGCGGGCTGTCGGAGGCTGTCGTGCGCGACATCTCGAGCAAGAAGAGCGAACCCCAGTGGATGCTCGACGTCCGGCTCAAGGCCCTGCGCGTCTTCGACAAGAAGCCGATGCCGAATTGGGGCAGCAACCTCGAGGGCATCCACTTCGACAACATCAAGTACTTCGTCCGCTCCAGCGAGAAGCAGGCTGCGACGTGGGACGACCTGCCCGCCGACATCAAGAACACCTACGACAAGCTCGGCATCCCCGAGGCGGAGAAGCAGCGGCTGGTGTCCGGCGTCGCCGCGCAGTACGAGTCCGAGGTCGTCTACCACTCGATCCGCGAGGATCTGGAGAAGCTCGGTGTCATCTTCCTCGACACTGATACCGCTTTGCGCGAGCACCCGGAGATGTTCAAGCAGTACTTCGGCACTGTGATCCCGGCGGGCGACAACAAGTTCTCGGCGCTGAATACCGCTGTGTGGTCGGGTGGTTCGTTCATCTACGTGCCGCCGGGCGTGCACGTCGACATCCCGCTGCAGGCCTACTTCCGGATCAACACCGAGAACATGGGCCAGTTCGAGCGGACGCTGATCATCGTCGACGAGGGTGCCTACGTGCACTACGTCGAGGGCTGCACGGCCCCGATCTACAAGAGCGACTCGCTGCACTCCGCGGTGGTCGAGATCATCGTGAAGCCCGGTGGCCGTTGTCGTTACACGACCATCCAGAACTGGTCGAACAACGTCTACAACCTGGTGACCAAGCGCGCCCGCGCCGAGGCAGGCGCCACCATGGAGTGGGTCGACGGCAACATCGGGTCGAAGGTCACCATGAAGTACCCCGCGGTGTGGATGACCGGCGAGCACGCCAAGGGTGAGGTGCTCTCGGTCGCCTTCGCGGGCGAGGGTCAGCACCAGGACACCGGCGCCAAGATGCTGCACCTGGCGCCCAACACGTCGAGCAACATCGTCTCCAAGTCGGTGGCGCGAGGTGGAGGCCGCACGTCCTACCGCGGCCTGGTCCAGGTCAACAAGGGCGCGCACGGATCGCGCTCCAGCGTGAAATGCGATGCGCTGCTTGTCGACACGATCAGCCGCAGTGACACCTACCCCTACGTCGACATCCGCGAGGACGACGTCACGATGGGCCACGAGGCCACCGTCTCCAAGGTCAGCGAGGACCAGCTGTTCTACCTGATGAGCCGCGGCCTCACCGAGGACGAGGCGATGGCGATGGTGGTGCGCGGGTTCGTCGAGCCGATCGCCAAGGAACTGCCGATGGAGTACGCGCTGGAGCTCAACCGCCTGATCGAGCTGCAGATGGAAGGCGCTGTCGGCTAGTGGGGCGAGCGAAGCGACGGGGTTATAACTAGTGACTCAGAACCTGACAACAGCCGTCGAAGGTCAGAACAAGGGCGAGCTGTTCACTTCGTTCGACGTGGACGCCTTCGAGGTGCCGGGCGGCCGCGATGAGATCTGGCGTTTCACACCGCTGAAGCGGTTGCGCGGCCTGCACGACGGGTCCGCGCCTGCGACCGGCAGTGCCGTCATCGAGGTAACCGAGTGCGCTGGCGTCACCGTCGAAACCGTGCGCCGCGGAGACGAGCGCCTCGGTCAGGCCGGCGTGCCGGCCGATCGCGTTGCCGCGCAGGCATTCTCGTCGTTCAACAGCGCGACCGTCGTCACGATCCCTAAAGACGTGGTGTGCGAGCAGCCGATCGAGATCGAAATCAAAGGGCCCGGCGAGGGCGCAACGGCCTACGGCCATCTGCAGGTGCGGGTGGGCGAGCTCGGTGAGGCGGTCGTCGTCATCGATCAGAACGGCAGCGGAACCTACGCCGACAACATCGAGTTCGTCGTGGGCGATGCCGCCCGGCTGACCGTGGTGTCGATCGCCGACTGGGCCGACGATGCCGTGCACGTCAGCAGCCACCACGCCGTGCTGGGCAAGGACGCGGTGCTGCGGCACGTCGCGGTCACCCTCGGCGGCGACGTGGTGCGACTCACCGCGCGTACCCGGTTCGACGCCCCAGGCGGGGATGCCGAGCTGCTCGGGCTCTACTTCGCCGACGACGGTCAGCACTTCGAGTCACGCCTGCTGGTCGACCACGCACAGCCGAACTGCCGCTCGCACGTCACCTACAAGGGTGCGCTGCAAGGGGATCCGCACTCGTCGCGGCCCGATGCGCACACCGTGTGGGTGGGCGACGTGTTGATCCGGGCCGAAGCCACCGGAACCGACACCTTCGAGACCAACCGCAACCTGGTCCTCACCGACGGGGCCCGCGCCGACTCGGTGCCGAACCTGGAGATCGAGACCGGCGAGATCGCAGGGGCCGGACACGCAAGCGCTACCGGACGTTTCGACGACGAGCAGCTGTTCTACCTGCAGGCTCGCGGAATCCCGGAAGACCAGGCCCGCCGCCTGGTTGTGCGCGGCTTCTTCGGCGAGCTGATTCAGAAGATCGCCGTGCCAGCCGTGCGTGACCGCCTCACCGAAGCCATCGAACACGAACTAGCGATAACAGAATCGAGGACAGCCACCTCATGACCACACTGGAAATCAAGGATCTACATGTCAGCGTCGTCTCCAAAGAGGACGGCACCGACATCCCGATCCTGAAGGGCGTCGACCTCACCGTGAAGTCGGGCGAGACGCACGCACTGATGGGACCCAACGGATCCGGCAAGTCGACGCTGTCATACGCGATCGCGGGCCATCCGAAGTACACGGTGACGTCCGGTTCGATCACGCTGGACGGCGAAGACGTGCTCGCGATGAGCATCGACGAGCGCGCCCGCGCAGGCCTGTTCCTTGCCATGCAGTACCCGATCGAGGTGCCAGGGGTGTCGATGTCGAACTTCCTGCGCACCGCGGCCACCGCCGTGCGGGGTGAGGCGCCCAAGCTGCGGCACTGGATCAAAGAGGTCAAGGGCGCCATGGAGGGTCTCGACATCGATCCGTCCTTCTCGGAACGCAGTGTCAACGAAGGCTTCTCGGGCGGCGAGAAGAAGCGGCACGAGATACTTCAACTGGAACTTCTCAAGCCGAAGATCGCGATCCTGGACGAGACCGACTCGGGCCTGGACGTCGACGCGTTGCGAGTGGTCAGCGACGGCGTGAACCGCTATGCCGAAGATGCGCATGGTGGCCTGCTGCTGATCACGCACTACACCCGCATCCTGCGCTACATCCACCCGCAGTTCGTCCACGTCTTCATCGGCGGCCGCATCGTCGAGTCGGGTGGCCCCGAGCTCGCCGATGAGCTGGACGCCAATGGATACGAGCGCTTCACTCAGGCGGTCGGAGCCTGACATGACGGTGTCGGTCTCAAAGTCGGCCCAGACATTGGACCTCACCAAGATCAGGTCGGACTTCCCGATCCTGAGCCGGGTCATGCGCGGCGGAAACCAGTTGGCCTATCTGGACTCCGGTGCCACATCGCAGAAGCCGCTGCAGGTCCTCGACGCCGAACGCGACTTCCTCACCACCTCCAACGGCGCCGTGCACCGAGGTGCGCACCAGCTGATGGAGGAGTCCACCGACGCCTACGAGCACGGCCGCGCCGACATCGCGGCGTTCATCGGCGCCGATGCGAACGAGTTGGTGTTCACCAAGAACGCGACCGAGGCCATCAACCTGGTCGCCTACACGCTGGGGGACAGCCGCTTCGAGCACGCGGTCGGTCCCGGCGACGTCATCGTCACCACCGAACTGGAGCACCACGCCAACCTGGTGCCGTGGCAGGAACTGGCCCGCCGCACGGGCGCGACGTTGAAGTGGTACTCGGTCGGTCCGGAAGGCCGCATCGATATCGACTCGCTCGAGCTGGATCACAACGTCAAAGTCATTGCCTTCAGCCACCATTCGAATGTCACCGGCGCCGTTGCGCCCGTCGCGCAACTGGTCGACCGCGCCAAGGCTATCGGCGCGCTGACCGTCCTCGACGCCTGCCAGTCCGTGCCGCACCAGCCGGTCGACGTGCACGCTCTCGGCGTCGACTATGCCGCGTTCTCCGGCCACAAGATGTTGGGCCCCAACGGTATCGGCGTGCTCTACGGGCGCCACGAGCTGCTGGACGCCATGCCGCCGTTCATCACCGGCGGCTCGATGATCGAGACCGTGACGATGGAGGAGACGACCTTCGCGCCCGCGCCGCAACGGTTCGAGGCGGGCACCCCGATGACGTCCCAGGTGGTCGGGCTGGCCGCGGCCGCGCGCTATCTGAGCGCGATCGGAATGGACGCCGTCGAGGCACACGAGGCCGAACTCGTCGCCGCCGCACTGGAGGGGCTGGCCGCGGTGCCCGCCGTCCGCATCGTCGGGCCGACCTCCCTGGTCGGTCGCGGTTCTCCGGTCAGCTTCGTCGTCGACGGCATCCACGCCCACGACGTCGGCCAGATCCTCGACGACGAAGGCGTGGCCGTGCGGGTGGGACACCACTGCGCCTGGCCGCTGCACCGCAAGTTCGGCATCGCGGCGACCGCGCGGGCGTCGTTCGCCGTGTACAACACGCTCGACGAAGTGGACCGATTGGTCGCGGGCGTGCAGCGTGCCATCGAGTTCTTCGGCAGGGACTGAGGTTTCGCCGTGAGGATGGAGCAGATGTACCAGGAAGTGATCCTGGACCACTACAAGCATCCGCATCACCGCGGGCTGCGAGAGCCGTTCGGTGCCGAGGTCCGACACGTCAACCCGACCTGCGGCGACGAGGTCACGCTGCGGGTTGCGCTGTCCGACGACGGCGAGCAGGTGGTCGATGTCTCCTACGACGGTCAGGGCTGCTCGATCAGCCAGGCCGCGACGTCGGTGCTCACCGACCTGGTGATCGGCATGGATGTCGGCGACGCGTTGAAGACCGTCGCGGCGTTCAACGAGATGATTTCGTCCCGCGGCAACGTGGAGGGCGACGAAGATGTGCTCGGCGACGGCATCGCCTTCGCCGGGGTGGCCAAGTATCCGGCGCGCATCAAGTGTGCGCTCCTGGGCTGGATGGCCTTCAAAGACGCAGTGGCGCAAGCCAGCGCTGAATTCGATACGGAGGAGACGCTAGATGAGCGACACCGCAGTGCCTAACGAGGAATTTCTCGCCGATCTCGAGGAGGCGATGCGCGACGTCGTCGATCCCGAGCTCGGTATCAACGTCGTCGACCTCGGCCTCGTCTACGGAGTCAACGTCGAAGAGGGCGACGCAGGCAAGGTGGCGCTGATCGACATGACGTTGACGTCGGCGGCCTGCCCGCTGACCGATGTCATCGAGGATCAGTCGCACCAGGCGCTGGTCGGGGCGGGGCTGGTCAACGAAATCAAGATCAATTGGGTGTGGAACCCGCCGTGGGGTCCCGACAAGATCACCGAGGACGGTCGCGAACAGTTGCGCGCGTTGGGCTTCACCGTCTAACTCGCAGCTAAGCCGCGTCCTAACTCGCAGCTAAGCCGCGTCCGGCTCTGGTTTAGGTCGTTTCGGCCTTCGGTGCAACCAATTGGGTCTGGGCTGTCGACTCGGATCCGTGGATTTCGGTGCATACCATACTGTTCGGCCGAGCGACTCCTCGTCATAGCGGCGCCGTGCCTGCCATTCCTGGTCTGATGGTCCGGCGGATTGGTTTCCGTCCTGACAGGCCAGCGTGAGCCTGTCGATGTCGGTCGTTCCACCAGCGGCCCACTCGATGAGGTGGTGCACCTCGCAGTTGTAGGCCGACTGATCGCAGCCGGGCACCGTGCATCCGCCGTCGATCGCGTGTAACACAATCCGTTGATCGGCCGAAGCGAGTCGCTGGCTGCGGCCGAGAAAGAGTGGTCGCCCACATTTCTCGTCGTAGATGTAGAGGTAGTGACGGGCATGCGCGGCCATCCGGATCGCGACTTCCATTGGCACTGTCGAGCCACCGCCGGTGAGTGCCAAACCCGAGGCGGACTCCAGTTCCTGCAGTGTCATCGTCACGATTGCGGTGACCGGGAGTCCGCGATGCTTGCCGAGACCTCCTGACGCCAGCAGCGCGCGCATCGCGGCTTTGACAGCGTCATGGTTGCGTTGGGAGGTGGTTCTGGTGTCGCTGGCAGCGGCGAACGGATCGGGGTCGCCGTCGACGGCTGGTAGCGGGTCAGCCGAGTTGCACATCCCTGGCCGGGCCAGCTTGGCGAAAAGTATTTCGAGGTAAGCCCCCGCCTCCGGATCGAGGCAAAAGCGCCCGCGTCGCATTCCGTCGGCGTCCTGCGGGCCGATATGGAACTCGCGTCTGGCGGCGCGGCTGCGTTCCCGGGTGATGGGGTCGTCTTTCGTCGCGTCGTAGTCGGCCAGCAGCAGCGCCGCCTCCCGGCGAAGCACTTCAGGCCGCTCTGCGACAGCGACGCCTGCCAGCTCCAGATCGAAACGGGCGCGGTCGGATTCGTCGGCATTATCGGGCAGCTTGGCAACGGTATCGCGAATGATGCGCACGTGTTCAGGACCGATCAACCCGTACCGGGATGCGGCGGCCGTCTCGGGCAGATCGGGTCGATCACCGGCCAGATCCGCCGCGGTTGCGATGCGGCTACCCGCCTCGGTCGCGGAGACGTGCAGCATATTGGCGAGGTGGTCGCGCAGCCGCCGGCCGCGGCTGAGCAAGCCGTCGTCTTTGAGGCGATTGATTGCGGCGTAGCCGACGGTCGACAGCGTCCGCTGAGCGGATTCCACGCTGGCGACCACCGCGTCTGCGGCGTCGATCGGTACCGCATCCCATGGCAGGTCTGCGAGTCCGGCCACGGCGGACTGCAGCGCAGATAACCGCGCCTCGACATCTGCCACCTCGACCGCCACCGCCAAGCCCCTACCGCTATCGAACCTATGTTCGAATGCTATCGGGAAGGTGTGACAAGAGCATGTGATGTCTCAGGACATCGGTGACGGTTCTGCATCAGGACATCGGTGACAGTTGGTGTGTCAGGACTTCGGTGACGGTTGCCCGGTTTTGGGGCGTGGTCCTCGGGGGCGGCCGTTGCCGACGTAGTTGATGCCGGGTGCGGGTCGGGTGCGCTCGGCGAGGACCTCGCCGTGGAGGTCGGTGATGATGATCTTGTCGCGGTCGCGGACAACGAGGACCTGTTGAAAGGCGCGTTGCACATCGACCATGTAGGTGACTGAGTCCAGTCTGATGGTGCCGGCCGTGCCCACCGTTCTTACACAGGTGTCGGCGGGCAGATCAGTGGGCGGCTGCGCTCGCGGGGGCTGGTATCGGCTCGAGACGGGCACCTCGTAGACCGGCCGGTCAGGTTTCGGGCGGGGTGGATCGGCCTTGGGGGTCGCTTCCCACGCCGCCAGCGGCGTGACACGACCGGGCAGCCCTTGGTGTGGACGCTGGGTGTTGTAGATGTGGTCGAAAGCATCGACCTGGGTTTGGAGTTCGGCCAGCGACTCCGCGATCGGTTGCTTGTCGAGGTAGCGGAACAGGGTCTGGTGGAAGCGTTCGGTCTTGCCCTGAGTGGTCGGCTTGTAGGGCTTGCCGGTGATCGCCTCCACGCCCAGGGCGGCTACGTGGCCGACGAGTTGGCCGACGTACCCGCGCCGCGAGGGGTTCAGTGCGAGCCCGTTGTCGGTCAGGAGTCGTTGAGGCACCCCGTGGGCGGCGATGGCCTTGTCCACCACGGTGATCGCGTCCTTGGCGGTCTCCCCGGATGCGACGTGGGAGGCGACCGCGTAGCGGGAGTGGTCGTCGATGAGCTGGAAGATCACGCACTTGCGCCCGCCGCTCAACACGTACTCGGTCGCGTCCAGTTGCCAGCACGCATTCGGGGCCGGGTAGACGAACCGCCGCCATGCCGAGCGGGGCTTCTTCTTCGGTTCAAGACGAGCCACGCCGGCCTCACGGAAGATACGTGCCAGCGACGCCGTGGAAGGGGCCTGTTCCAGGCCCATCGCGTGCATCTTCTCGTGCACACTGATCGGCCCATGGTCCAGGCCGGAGGCCTCCAGAGCGGCACGCACTGCCACGGCCTGTTGCTTGACCTCATCGCTCAATTTCGACGGGCTCGACTTCGGTCGTCGGGTCCTGGGTTCGAGCACCGCGGCCGGTCCGTCGGTCTTGGCGCGTTTGCGCAACTCGTAGAACGACTTGCGGGAGATGCCGTGCTCGGCGCAGAACGTCGAGACCGCCCCGCGGGGCGCGTCATCGGGCCACTGCGAGATCGCAAGGCGGACGAGAGGATCGATGGGTTCATTGACGGCCACCACCAGAGCCTTGGGGTAGAAGTGTCACCACCAAGTCCACCCGAACTGTCACCGATGTCCTGATACGGAACTGTCACCGATGTCTTGGGAGATGACAGGTGTGACAAGAGCAGAAGCCCTGGTCGGCGGATTTTCTTAACCCACTGCGTCCCAGGTTTCTGCCCACTCGCGACGCAGTTGTGTGCAAATATCCGTTTCGTGGGCAACGAGTACGCCTGGGGAAGTACCGAGCGAGAACGCCAACGGCTTGCGAGCCAAGGTGACGCGCTTCGTCCGGCAACGGAGCGACTGTTTCGAGCCGCAGGTATCGGTCCGGGCATGCGTGTGCTTGATTGCGGGTCGGGAGGAGGCGATGTTTCGTTAATCGCCGCGGACCTGGTTACCCCGTCTGGTCAAGTTCTTGGCATCGACCGGGACGCCGCTCACGTCGACGCCGCGAACCACCGCGTCGAGGACGCCGGCGTGACACATGTGCGATTCGAAACAGCCGACATTTCCTCCCCGCCCGATGGGCCGTTCGACGCGATCGTCGGCCGGTTGGTACTCATGTACCAGCTCGATGTCGAGGCTGTGCTGCGCGCGCTAGCCGATCGGCTCGAATCGGGCGGTGTCATGGCTTTTATGGAATACGAACACAATCCACCCAATAAGACGTTGATGTGGCCCCGCAGCCCATCGGTCGACAAGCTGATGGGATGGGTGGACGCATCTTTCGATGTGCTTGGACATCAAGCACATATGGGGACGCGCCTGCCGTCGCTACTGCGGTCGGTCGGCCTTGAACCGCAACTGCCGCACGAGGTGACGGGGGCGGTGTTTACCGGCGACACCGTGTGGGAGCACGAGACCACCTTGGTCCTTGGTCCAGAACCTCTCGCCGCTACTGATCGCCCAGGGCATCGCAACCGAGGAAGAGACCGATGCCGACACCTTCGCCGAGCGTGTCAGATTTGATCTCGGTCCCGATCCAGTACTGATATCAGGCCCGCATCTCGCAGTTTGGGCAAGCAAGCCCTAGTAACGTTCGACGATTTCCCAGCCTTCACGGAGCCGCGAATCAAGTCCTGATCAGCGGATCTCCTCACCCCACTGCGTCTCGTTGCGCAGCGCCGGTTTCAACACCTTGCCCGCGGGATTGCGCGGCAGTGGCTCGGCCCTGAAGCACACGTACTGCGGTGCGTTGAAGTCCGCGATGTGCTCCTTGACGAACGCTTGGATCTCCCGGGGGTCAAGGTTGGCTCCAGGTAGCGGAACCACGACAGCGCCGACCTTTTCGCCCATCATCTCGTCGGCCACGCCAAGCACCGCCGCTTCGAACACGGCGGGATGCTGAGCCAGGACGTTCTCCACCTCGACGCAGTAGACATTCTCGCCGCCGCGGCAGATCATGTCCTTCAGCCGGTCGACGATCTGCACGAAGCCGTCGTCGTCGATCCGCGCGAGATCGCCCGTGTGCAACCAGCCGTCGATGAACGTCTCCGCCGTCTTGTCCGGCTGGTTCCAGTAGCCGGCGACGACATTCTGGCCTCGGATGACCAGTTCGCCGACGCCTGTCACCGGGTCTGGATCGATGAGATCGACCTCGACCGGTGGCGCGGCGAAGCCGACGGTCTCCGGCCGCAATTCCGCGTACTCGTCGGGCAGGACGGTCGACACCGACGACGTCTCGGTGAGGCCGAAACCGTTGGCCAGCCGGGCATTCGGGAACGAGGTGCGCAGGCGCGCGACGACATCGGGCGCAGTCGGTGCTCCGCCGTAGGTGACCCACCCGACATCGCTCATGTCGAAGTCGGCGAAGTTCGGCTGGTTCATAGCCAGCCAGAAGATCGCGGGCACCGACGTCAGCACGTTGATCTGCTCGTCGGCGGTCGCCCGCAGGAAGGCTTGCACATCGAACGCAGGCATGATCACCGCGGTGCCGCCGAGGTGGATCGTGGGAAGGAACTGACTGTTGCAGCCCGTGGCATGGAACAGAGGCACCGAGATCAGGTTACGAATCTGCGGTTGTCGGCGGAGTCCGCAAGGCCCGAATGCACGTCTCGACGTTCGACAGGAAGTTCTCGTGGGTGACCATCGCACCCTTCGGGAAGCCCGTCGTGCCGCTGGTGTACATCAGGGCGGCGAGGGTCTTGTGTCCGGCCTCGTCGGTGACGTACGGCTCGCCGTCGGGTAGTGCCGAATCCGGCTGAAGGACGACCTCGGCGCCCGCGTCGCCGACGACGTAGGAGACCTCGCTCTCCGAGAAGCGGGTGTTGACGGGCACGACCACGGCACCGGCCATCAGCGTCCCCCAGAAGCCGAGGCACCACTGCAGGCCGTTGCCGTGCCGGTTGGCTACCCGATCGCCCGGTTGCACCCCCGCCTCCCGCAGACCGCCCGCGACGCGCGCCGCACGGTCCCACAGCTGTCGGTACGTCACCCGCTCGCCATCGAGGACGACAACGCACTCGCGGTCGGGGTGACGATCGACCGACGCCAGGAACATGTCGAGCAGTGACGGCGCGAGCGTCGTATAGCGCAGGACTCCGTCGTCGGTGCGGACCACATCCGACATGTCGAACGGCAGGATCTTCCCGCTGCGACCCTGCTTGGTGATGGTGGTGACGCCCGCGCCCGATGACATGTGCGTCATTGTGGCGTGTTGCCCGTTTGAATCTGCGGAAGCCGACAGAATTGGTTCATGGTGACGGTGCCGGCGTTCGTGTGGCGGTACGGCCCGTTTCTTCGCGGTGTGATTCTCGGCCTCGTCGTCGGCGGATCCCTTGCCGCGTTGGCGTGGCTGGACTCGGGGTCGCTGCTCGGCGGGCTGGTCGCCTTCGTGGTGCTCTGCCTGTTCTACGGCGGTTGGATGGCACGGCGAATGACCCAGTACTGGCCAAGCGCCGAGCGGCTGAGCGGGCCGGAGCGCGAGCAGGTGGCCCGCGCCGCCCGCGAGGGCGGTCGCATCGACGACCGGGCACTCGCTCCGGCGCTCATCGACTACCGCAACGGTCTCCACGAAGCCGCCGAGAAAGCCAGGCCGTTGCGCTGGCTGCTGTGGTTCGTCCTCGTCGTTGCGGTCGGCACCGCCGCGTGGGACGCCACCTCCGGGTCATGGGGCAACACCATCGCGTCGGCGATCTACCTGGTGATGTTGGCGGTCGAAATGTTCTGGTGGCCGAAGCGGCAGCGGCAACTGTTGGCCAATGCCGACCGCGCGGCGGAGATGGCCCGCGAGGGATCGGACTGACCATTAAGGTGGATTGCGGTGAACCGTGCACCGGATGTCGTTGCCGCCACGTTGGTTTCCGTCAACGTCGGCATGCCGGCCGACGTGACGTGGCGAGGAAAGACCGTCCACACCGGCATCTACAAGAATCCGGTGACCGGGCCGGTAATGGTGCGCAGGCTGAACATCGACGGCGACGGACAGGGTGATCTCGCCGGCCACGGCGGCGAGCAACGGGCCGTGATGGTCTACCAGAGCGAGTCGTACGACTACTGGAGCCGGTTTCTCGGTCGTGACGACCTGCAACCGGGCAACTTCGGCGAGAACTTCACGATCACCGGTCTTTCGGACGACGAGGTCTGCATCGGAGACCGGTACGCCATCGGCGAGGCCGAGTTCGAGGTGACCCAGCCGCGGGTGACCTGCTTCCGCGTCGGCATGCGCCTCGGCGAGCCCGACATGCCGAATCTCCTTGTTGCCCATCATCGCCCAGGCTTCTACTTCCGCGTCATCACCGAGGGGCTGGTCCAAGCCGGCGACGCCATCGTCCGGACGCGACGCGGCAGGCACGAACTCACCGTCGCCGACATCGATGCGCTGCTGTACCTACCCGACCGCGATTCGGATCTGCTGCACAAGGCCGTCGACGTGCCTGCACTCAGCCCCGGTTGGCAGCAGTCCTTCACCGACCTGTTGACCGACCACCACGACGTGACACCGGGCTGGAGTGGATTCCGGCGACTGCGCGTCACGGCCACCCAGCGTGAGAGCGCGTCGATCATGTCGATCCGATTCGCGGCCGATGACGGCGCTGCGCTGCCTGTTCAGCGGCCCGGCCAGTACTTGACCCTGCGATTCCCCGAAGCCGGTGAACCCGCGCCGTTGCGCAGCTATTCACTATCCGGCTACGGCGCGGAATACCGAATCAGCGTCAAACGCGAGGAGCACGGGGCCGTCAGTCGCTGGCTGCACAACAACATTCACGCCGGCGCTGTCCTCGACGTGGCGGCGCCGCGCGGTGACTTCTATCTGATGGACGAGGCGGAGCCCGTTGTTCTGCTGTCGGCAGGCGTCGGCGTCACTCCCGTGTTGGCGATGCTGCACGCGCTTGCCGAGAGCCGGAGCACTCGCGAGGTCTGGTGGCTGCACACCACCCGAGACGCGGACACCCTTGCGTTCGGGCAGGAGGTCGGCGACCTGATCTCGGAGTTGCCGCACGCGCGACAACGGGTGATCTACACGAGCACCTCCGGCAGGCTGGACGGCCGGGCCGTCGCGGCTTTGGGATTTCCCCGCAACGCTTCCGTGTACATGTGCGGTCCCGACCGGTTCATGGCCGACATGCGCACCGCGCTAGCCGATTCCGGGATCGACCGGGGGCGCATCCACAGCGAGCTGTTCGGCGCGCTACCTCCGATCAATCCCGGAATTGTGGCCACGTCGACGACGCCGCCGCATCCGCCTGCGGGCCCCGCGGGCACAGGGCCGCCCGTGTCGTTCTCCCGCAGCGGGCTCACGGTGAACTGGTCGTCCGAGTACGCCAGCATCCTCGAGCTCGCGGAGGCCTGCGACGTCCCGACGCGCTTCTCCTGCCGGAGTGGCGTCTGTCACACCTGCGTCACCCAGCTCATCGCGGGCAGGACGGCCTACACCCGGCCTCCGCTGGAGCCGCCCTCCGACGGGTCGGTGCTGATATGTACCGCCGAGCCGTGCGACGGAGTCGTGCTGGATCTTTGATCCCGGGGTTCCGCTGACCAGATACTGGGAACACACAGCTTTACGGCGGCGTTAGGAGAAGCGTGACCACGCGAGATATCACAGCTGCAGAGTTCAACGACACCATCAACGACAACGAGATCGTGCTGGTGGATTTCTGGGCGTCCTGGTGCGGGCCGTGTCGCGCGTTCGCGCCGACGTTCGCGGCGTCAGCCGACAAGCACCCCGATGTCGTGCACGCGAAGGTCGATACCGAGGCCGAGCAGCAGCTTGCGGCCGCCGCCGACATCCGCTCCATCCCGACATTGATGGCGTTCAAGAAGGGCAAGCTGGTGTTCAACCAGGCCGGAGCGCTGCCGCCCGCGGCCCTGGAGGACCTTGTTGAGCAGGTCAAGGCGTTCGACGTGGACGCCGCGACCGCCGCGCAGAGCAACGGCGAAGAGGCCTGAGGCCGCACGCGATAGCGTGCAGTCCGTGACCGAGCAGACCAATTTCGTCCTCGTCGATCGTCCCCGCCCGCATGTGGCGCTGGTAACGCTCAATCGCCCCGAGCGGATGAACTCGATGGCGTTCGACGTCATGGTGCCCCTGAAGGGCGTGCTCGAGGAGCTCACCTCCGACAACTCCGTCCGTGCGGTCGTGCTGACCGGAGCGGGCCGGGGATTCTCGTCGGGCGCCGACCACAAGTCCGCGGGTTCCGTCCCGAACATCGCCGGGCTGACCAGACCCACGTTCGCGCTGCGGTCGATGGAGGTGCTCGACGACGTCATTCTCGCGCTGCGCAAGATGCACCAACCGGTCATCGCGGCGGTGAACGGCGCGGCCATCGGCGGGGGACTGTGCCTGGCGTTGGCCGCCGACATCAGGGTCGCCGCCGACAGCGCCTATTTCCGGGCGGCGGGCATCAACAACGGCCTCACCGCCAGCGAACTGGGCTTGAGCTACCTGTTGCCGAGGGCGATCGGCACGTCACGGGCGTTCGAGCTGATGCTGACCGGGCGTGACGTCGACGCCGAGGAGGCCGAACGCATCGGTCTGGTGTCCCGCACCGTGCCGAGCGACCAGCTGCTCGACGCGTGTTACGAGATGGCGGAGCGCATCGCGGGGTTCTCCCGGCCGGGAATCGAGTTGACCAAGCGCACACTGTGGACTGGACTGGACGCGGCTAGCCTGGAGGGGCACATGCAGGCCGAGGGCCTCGGCCAACTGTTCGTGCGCCTACTCACCGCCAACTTCGAAGAAGCGGTGGCCGCGCGCGCGGAAAAGCGGCCCGCGGCCTTTACCGACGACAAATAAGTGTTTCAAGGAGAAGCAGCGTGATCACCGCAACGGACCTCGAGGTCCGCGCAGGCGCGCGCACGCTGCTTTCCACGGACGGAACCGCCCTTCGGGTGCAGCCCGGCGACCGCATCGGTCTCGTCGGCAGGAACGGCGCGGGCAAAACCACCACGATGCGCATCCTGGCAGGCGAAGGCGAGCCCTATGCGGGCAGCATCGCGCGGACTGGCGAAATCGGTTACCTGCCACAGGATCCCAGAGAGGGAAACCTCGAGATGCTTGCTCGCGACCGGGTGCTCTCGGCGCGGGGTCTCGACACGCTGCTGTCGGACCTGGAGAAGCAGCAGGCGCTGATGGCCGAGGTCGCCGACGACGCCACCCGCGATCGCGCAGTGCGTCGGTACGGCCAGCTCGAGGAGCGGTTCGCCGCCCTCGGCGGCTACGGCGCCGAGAGCGAGGCGAGCCGCATCTGCGCGAGTCTCGGACTGCCCGAACGGGTTCTCACCCAGCCGCTGCGCACCCTGTCAGGAGGCCAGCGCCGCCGCGTCGAGCTGTCCCGCATCCTGTTCGCGGCCTCCGACACCGGGGCGGGTTCGTCGACGACGCTGCTGCTCGACGAGCCGACCAACCACCTCGACGCCGACTCGCTGGGCTGGCTGCGCGACTTCCTTCGCTCACACACCGGCGGGTTGGTGGTGATCAGCCACAACGTCGAGCTGTTGGCCGATGTCGTCAACCGGGTGTGGTTCCTCGACGCAGTGCGCGGCGAGGTCGACGTCTACAACATGTCGTGGCAGAAGTACCTCGACGCGCGTGCCACCGACGAACAGCGGCGCCGCCGCGAGCGCGCCAACGCCGAACGCAAGGCCTCTGCGCTTCGTACCCAGGCCGCGAAGATGGGCGCCAAGGCGACCAAAGCCGTTGCCGCGCAGAACATGCTGCGCCGGGCCGACCGGATGATGGCCGCGCTCGAGGACGAACGGGTCGCCGACAAGGTGGCCAGGATCAAGTTCCCCAGCCCGGCGTCGTGCGGCCGTACCCCGCTGGTCGCCAAGGACCTGACGAAGAACTACGGCTCGCTGGAGGTCTTCACCGGCGTCGATTTGGCCATCGACCGCGGTTCGCGCGTCGTGGTGCTCGGCCTCAACGGCGCGGGCAAGACCACGCTGCTGCGTCTGCTCGCGGGCGTGGAAACGCCCGACAGGGGACAGCTGGAGCCGGGCCACGGCCTCAAGGTCGGCTACTTCGCGCAGGAGCACGACACCCTCGACGACCTCGCCACAGTGTGGGAGAACATCCGGCATGCCGCTCCCGACACGGGCGAGCAGGAGCTGCGGGGGCTGCTCGGCGCCTTCATGTTCAGCGGGCCGCAGCTCGATCAGCCTGCGGGCACGCTATCCGGCGGCGAGAAGACCCGGCTTGCCCTTGCGGGGCTCGTCGCGTCGACGGCAAACGTCCTGCTGCTCGATGAGCCGACCAACAATCTCGACCCCGCATCGCGCGAGCAGGTGTTGGACGCGCTGCGCAGCTACCGCGGAGCGGTGGTGCTGGTGACACACGACCCGGGTGCGGCGGAAGCGCTCGACCCGCAACGGGTGGTGTTGCTGCCCGACGGCACCGAGGACTTCTGGTCGACCGACTACGCCGAGCTCATCGAGTTGGCCTGAGCCGACATCCGCCCGCACTGTTTGCCAATTCTGGCCGTCGTGTGGTTAGGGCTCTCCTACGCTGGGTATTCGTCGGGACATCACAGCGGGGAGGTGTCGATGAAGAAATTCAATAAGTCACGGGAGCAGATGCTGAACGAGCTCCGGCATGCGTACGAGGGTGGGGCGAGCATCCGCTCGCTGGTCGCAACGACCGGCCGCTCGTACGGCTCCATACACAGCATGTTGCGCGAGTCCGGCACCACGATGCGCAGTCGCGGCGGGCCCAACCACCGCACCCGGCATTAGCTAGGGCTGACGCACCGACGATTCGACGAGGTCGAGTACGGCGCTGAGCTTTTCGGGGTCGTCTCCCGAGGCCAGCCGCGCGACCAGGCCGTCCAGCACCAGGTCCAGGTAGGTGTGCAGCACGTCACTCGGTACGTCGTCGCGCAGCCGTCCGGCCTGCTTCTGCCGATGGAGTCGCTCGGTCGTCGCCGCCGACAGTTCGGCCGACCGCTCCGACCATCCCTTGTTGAACACGGGATCGTTGCGGAGCTTCCGTGCGATCTCAAGGCGGGTGGCCAACCAGTCGAACTGTTCGGGTGCCGCCAGCATGTCGCGCATGACCTGGATCAGACCCTCGCGCGATGCGACGTCGGCCATCCGCTCGGCGTCCTCGTGGGCAAGCTCGAAGAACAAGGTGTCCTTGTCCCGGAAGTGGTGGAAGATCGCCCCGCGCGACAACCCGATGGTGTGCTCGAGCCTGCGCACGGTCGCCTTGTCATAGCCGTACTCGGCAAAGCAGCGCCGAGCGCCGTCGAGGATCTGACGGCGACGGGCCGCCAGATGGTCGTCGGTTACTCGGGGCAACGTCGTCGCCTATGACTTCAGCATGTTGCGCAGCACGTACTGCAGGATGCCGCCGTTGCGGTAGTAATCCGCCTCACCTGGCGTGTCGATGCGGACCACGGCGTCGAACTCCACGGCCTTCCCATCTTCCTTGGAGGCCTTGACATGCACGGTCTTCGGCGTCTTGCCGTCATTCAGCGCCTCGATGCCGGTGATGTCGAAGGTCTCCGTGCCGTCCAGCTTCAGCGAAGCCGCCGATTCACCCTCGGGGAACTGCAGCGGGATCACACCCATGCCGATCAGGTTGGAGCGGTGAATGCGCTCGAACGACTCGGTGATGACGGCGCGCACACCCAGGAGGCTGGTGCCCTTGGCTGCCCAGTCGCGCGACGAGCCCGAACCGTACTCCTTGCCGCCGAGCACGACCAACGGAATGTCGGCCGCCGCATAGTTCTGCGCGGCGTCGTAGATGAACGCCTGCTCGCCGCCGTTGGTGAAGTCTCGGGTGTAACCACCGGACACGTCGTCGAGCAGCTGGTTGCGCAGCCGGATGTTGGCGAACGTGCCCCGGATCATCACCTCGTGGTTTCCGCGTCGCGAGCCGTAGGAGTTGTAGTCCTTCTTGTCGACGCCGTGCTCCTCGAGGTACTGCGCAGCGGGCGTGCCCGGCTTGATGCTTCCTGCGGGGGAGATGTGGTCGGTGGTCACCGAATCACCCAGCAGCGCGAGCACTCTGGCGCCCTCGATGTCTGTCACCGCCTCCGGCTCGGCGGGCATACCGTCGAAGTACGGGGGCTTGCGCACATACGTCGAGTTGTCGTCCCACTCGAACGTGTTGCCGCTCGGAGTCGGCAGGTTGCGCCACCGCTCGTCGCCCTTGAACACGTCGGCGTAGTTCTTGGTGAACATCTCGGTGTTGATCGCCGAGGCGATGGTGTCGTTGATGTCCTTCTGTGTGGGCCAGATGTCCTTCAGGAACACGTCGTTGCCGCCGGTGTCCGTACCGAGCGGCTCCGACGCGAAGTCGAAGTCCATGGTGCCTGCCAGTGCGTATGCGATCACCAGCGGCGGCGACGCCAGGTAGTTCATCTTCACATCGGGATTGATCCGACCCTCGAAATTGCGGTTGCCCGACAGCACAGCGGTCACCGAAAGGTCGGCGTCGTTGACCGCCTTGCTGACCTCTTCCGGCAGCGGCCCGGAGTTGCCGATGCACGTGGTGCAGCCGTAACCGACCAGGTAGAAGCCGAGCTTCTCCAGATACGGCCACAGGGCCGCCTTCTCGTAGTACTCGGTGACGACCTGGGATCCGGGCGCCATCGTGGTCTTCACCCACGGCTTGGACGTCAGTCCCTTGTCGACCGCGTTCTTGGCGAGCAGGGCGGCGCCGATCATCACCTCGGGGTTCGACGTATTCGTGCACGACGTGATCGCCGCGATCACCACGGCGCCGTGGTCGATGACGCAGTCACCGCGCTCGGTCGACGTGACTGCGACCGGCTTGCTTGGCCTGCCCTCGGCGCCTACGGCCGCGGAAGCCACGTCCGCCGTGCCGTTGTCGGCGAACGACAGCACCGCAGGGTCGCTGGCCGGGAACGACTCTTCAACCGCTTCGTCGAGCTTGGTGTGCTCGGCAGGCAGGTTCTCCTCGACGTAGTTGTGAATGTCCTTGCGGAAGGCCGTCTTTGCGTCCGTCAGCGCGATGCGGTCCTGCGGACGCTTTGGCCCGGCGATCGACGCGACGACATCGCCGAGGTCCAGCTCGATGTACTCGGAGTACTTCGGTTCGCGCTCCGGGTCGTGCCACATGCCCTGCTCTTTGGCGTACGCCTCCACCAACGCCAGCTGCTCTTCGCTGCGGCCGGTCAGCTTCAGGTACTCGATCGTCACCTCGTCGATCGGGAAGATGGCCGCGGTGGAGCCGAACTCGGGGCTCATGTTGCCCAGCGTCGCGCGGTTGGCCAGCGGCACCTCGGCGACGCCGTCGCCGTAGAACTCGACGAACTTGCCGACCACACCGTGCTTGCGCAGCATCTCGGTGGCCGTCAGCACGACATCGGTTGCGGTGACGCCGGCAGGCCGCTCACCGGTCAGCTTGAAACCGACGACGCGGGGGATCAGCATCGAAACGGGCTGGCCCAGCATCGCCGCCTCGGCCTCGATGCCGCCGACGCCCCAGCCCAGCACGCCGAGACCGTTCTCCATCGTGGTGTGGCTGTCGGTGCCGACGCAGGTGTCCGGATACGCGACGCCGTCGCGCTCCCACACCACCCTGGCCAGGTATTCGATGTTGACCTGGTGCACGATGCCGGTGCCCGGCGGCACCACCTTGAAGTCGTTGAACGCGCCCTGACCCCAGCGCAGGAACTGGTAGCGCTCGCCGTTGCGCTCGTACTCGATCTCGACGTTTCGCTCGAATGCGTTCGCGGTTCCGAACAGATCGGCGATCACCGAATGGTCGATCACCAGATCGGCGGGCGCAAGCGGGTTGACCTTCTCGGCGTCCCCGCCGAGTTCGCCGACGGCCTCCCGCATGGTGGCCAGGTCGACGATGCAGGGCACGCCGGTGAAGTCCTGCATGATCACGCGGGCCGGGGTGAACTGGATCTCCACGCTCGGATCGGCACTCGGGTCCCAGTTCGCGATCGCCTCGATGTGATCCTTGGTGATGTTGGCGCCGTCCTCGGTGCGGAGCAGGTTCTCGGCGAGCACCTTGAGGCTGTAGGGGAGCTTCTCGGTGCCGGCTACTGCGTCCAGGCGGTAGATCTCATAGCTCTTGTCCCCGACCTTGAGGTTGTCGCGGGCTCCAAACGAATCCTTGCTGCTCACATCAACTCCCGGCTAAATCGTCGCCGCGACGGGCTGTGTCGGCGGCGCTTGTAATCTAACAGTACGCTTGTCCTGTAAAGCAAGCCCGGTGGCCTTCAGTCTTGTCCTCCCGGGTGCGTGCTGCCACCCATTGGAGGCCATATCGCGTACGGTTCCCGTGTGACCGGCCCGCACGTGATCCCGTTCCTTCCGTCGTATATCCCGCCCGACGTCGATATGAACCAGGTGCAGGCAGACGTGCGTGACGACGGTGTGAGCGTGCCGCCCGCCGACGCGAAACTCGTGCCCGAATTGCGCCAGGTGATCACCGATGCCCGCGAGAAGGGCATCGACCTCAAGATCGTGGTGATCGCCACCAACCCGCCGATCGACACCCCGCTTCGCGATATCGCGACGGAGGTCGGGCACGCGAACCCCGGTTCGACGGTGCTGGCGATGAGCCCGACGTGGGCGGGCACCTACAGCCCGAATTTCGATCGGGTGACGCTGGAGGCCGGCCAGGACATTGCGAAGAACGGCGATCCCGTTCAGTCGTCGAAGAATTTCCTCAGCGAGTTGACGACGCCGCACTTTCCGTGGACGGCATTCTCGATAGTGCTCACAGTTCTGGTTTTGGCGGCGGCTGTCGCGACTCGATTCCTGCAGGTCCGCAGCAAACGCGCGACAGCGGAAATAGAGCCGGAAACCACTGCATAACGCCTGGCAGAACGGCCGGTCGAGGTCGAATATCACCATTCGGTCACACTCTCTTTAATTACAGATATGTAGTTTGTGACTAGAGTTTCTTTAGCGTCAGATGTGACGTACGGTGCAGAAGTACCTACTGGTGTAGTTGTTGTTTGTGGGACTTCTGCGAGGAGACTTTGAGTCGAATGAGACGCATCCCTCGCGCCTTGGTGACACTCGGTGTCCTGCTCGCAACCGCGCTTTCCACGACGGGAATTGCGGCCGCGGAGCCCAGTAGTACGGACACCATCGGCTCGCTGGTCGCCGCGATCGCGAACGTCAACCAGAAGCTGCAGGACCTCGGCGCCGCCGTGCAGGCGCAGCAGGAGGGTGTCAACAAGGCAATCGTCGATGTGCAGACCGCCCGTGACAACGCCGCGACGGCTCAACTCGGCGTCGACACCAGCAGGCACGCCGTCGACGACGCGGACGCGGCGATCAAGTCTGCGCAACAGCGGTTCGACACCTTCGCGGCGTCGACCTATGTCAACGGACCGTCGAGTTCGTATCTGACCGCCGCCGACCCCGCCGACGTCATCGACACCGTTGCGACGGGGCAGACCCTGGCCGCCAGTTCGCAGCAGGTCTTGGCAGACCTGCAGCGGGCCCGCACCGAACAGGTCAACAGGGAGTCGGCGGCGCGGCTGGCGAAACAGAATGCCGACCAGGCCACCGTCGACGCGCAGGCCAGCCAAGACGCCGCGGTATCCGCGCTCAAGTCCGCACAGCAGACGTTCCAGGACCAGCAGGGCGAACTGGCCCAGCTGACCGCCGAGCGCAGTGCGGCCACGGCCAAGCTCGCCGAGGCCCGTAAGTGGTCGGCTCCGGCGGCGGGCCAACCGAAAGCCGCTGCACCGCTGGCAAACCCGTCGACCGACTGGGACCGTGCGCCGGGGGCAGCCGCGCCCGCCGCGGGCAATTGGGACACGAGCCTGTGGGATCCGACGCTGCCCGCGATCCCGAGCGCATTCGTCAGCGGCGATCCGATCGCGATCATCAACTCGGTGCTCGGCATATCGTCCACCTCGGCGCAGTACACCGCCGACATGGGCCGAAACTTCCTGCGCAAGATGGGATTTCTGCCGACGCCCACCGGCTACACCAACGGCGCGATTCCCCGCGTCTACGGCAGGCAGGCCTCCGAGTACGTGATCCAACGTGCGGGATCCCAGATGGGCGTGCCGTACTCATGGGGCGGCGGGAATGCCGCAGGGCCGAGCCGCGGCATCGATTCCGGAGCGGGCACAGTCGGTTTCGACTGCTCGGGGTTGATCCTGTACGCGTTCGCGGGCGTCGGCATCAAGCTTCCGCACTATTCGGGTTCGCAGTACGACATGGGCCGCAAGATCCCGTCATCGCAGATGCGGCGCGGTGACGTGATCTTCTACGGCCCAGGCGGCAGCCAGCACGTCACGCTGTATCTCGGCAACGGCCAGATGCTCGAGGCCCCGTTCACCGGATCCCAGGTGAAGGTTTCGCCGGTGCGGACCAGCGGCATGACCCCCTACGTCATCCGGTACATCGAATACTGATGCGAGTGATTCTATTGAAGTTTATGTGCCACAACGCTTTCCGCTGCGCGAAAGTAGCCGTGCCACTTCTGGCGGCGCTGGCTGTGCTGATCGGGCTGGCCGTCCCGGCGACGGCCGCGCCCGACGACGGCCAGTGGGACCCGACGCTGCCCAAGTTGCTCAGCGCAGGCGCCCCCGGTGATCCGGTCGCGATCGCCAATGCCTCGTTCGAGGCCACCCAGATGGCGATGCAGGCCACCCAGAGCCTTGGCCAGAAGTTCCTGCAGAGCATCGGTCTGGGCGGAAGCAGTGGAGGCGTCAGCACCGGAAGCGTCGGTGTCGGCCGGGTTCGCGGACCTCAGGCGATCGAGTATGTGATCCGTCGAGGGGCCTCGCAGATGGGCGTGCCGTATTCATGGGGAGGCGGCACGCCCAGCGGGCCCAGCACGGGCGTGGACTCCGGCGCGAACATCGTCGGCTACGACTGCTCGGGCTTCACCCGGTTCGCGTTCGCGGGCGTCGGCGTGCTGATTCCCAAGTACTCGGGGGATCAGTACAACACCGGCCGCAAGGTGCCGCAGTCGCAGGCCAAACGCGGTGATCTCTTGTTCTGGGGCCCTGGCGGCAGCCAGCACGTCGCGATCTATCTCGGTGGCGGCAAGATGCTGGAGGCATCCGGCAGTGCGGGCAAGGTGACCGTGAGCCCGCTGCGGACGTCCGGGCTACAGCCGCATCTCGCCCGCATGATCGAATCCTGAGCGTGGCCTGAGCAGACCCTGAACAGTCCCGGGCAACGTCGACGGATTCCGTAGTGCCTGGAATAGTTGACGTCGGGCACCCCGCCCGCGACGCACGACCTGCGTCTTTACCAGACCAACGTAAGAGGATCGTCGATGACGTCAGCAGGTGGGCCGCAAGGCCCTGCGCAGGGTTATGCCCCTAATACTCAGGGCGGCCCGCCGCCGCCCGGCAACTCCGGGGGCCTGCAATCCGAGGTGCACACCCTGGAACGCGCCATCTTCGAGGTCAAGCGCATCATCGTCGGCCAGGACCTACTGGTCGAGCGAATGCTCGTCGGCCTGCTCGCCAAGGGTCACCTGCTCCTGGAAGGTGTGCCGGGCGTCGCCAAGACGCTGGCGGTCGAGACGTTCGCCAAGGTCGTCGGCGGCACCTTCGCCCGCATCCAGTTCACCCCCGACCTTGTGCCCACCGACATCGTCGGCACCAGGATCTACCGCCAGGGCAAGGAGGAGTTCGACATCGAACTCGGCCCGGTGGTGGTCAACTTCCTGCTCGCCGACGAGATCAACCGTGCCCCCGCGAAGGTGCAGTCGGCGCTCCTCGAGGTCATGGCCGAGCGCAAGATCTCGATCGGCGGCAAGACCTTCCCGCTTCCGGCCCCGTTCCTGGTGATGGCCACCCAGAACCCCATCGAGCAGGAAGGCGTCTACGCGCTGCCTGAGGCGCAGCGCGACCGCTTCCTGTTCAAGCTCAACATCGACTACCCGACGCCGGAGGAAGAGCGCGAGATCGTCTACCGGATGGGCGTCAAGCCCCCGGAGCCCAAGCAGGTGCTCGCCCCTGGTGACCTGCTGCGCCTGCAGGACGTCGCGGCCAACACGTTCGTGCACCACGCGCTGGTCGACTACGTCGTGCGCATCGTCACCGCGACCCGCACGCCGGAGAAGTTCGGGATGCCCGACGCCAAGGCCTGGATCGCCTACGGCGCATCGCCGCGTGCCTCACTCGGCATCATCGCCGCCTCCCGCGCGCTGGCACTGGTGCGCGGGCGCGACTACGTCGTCCCACAGGACGTCGTCGAGGTCATCCCCGACGTGCTGCGGCACCGCCTTGTGCTCACCTACGACGCGCTGGCCGACGAGATCTCCGCGGAAACGGTGATCAACCGGATCATGCAGACGGTGGCCCTGCCACAGGTGAATGCCATTCCGCAGCAAGGACATTCGGTACCTCCCGTCATGCCCGCCGCAGCTGCAGCGGCTAGCGGTCGGTGACCAGCTCACGACGCCAGGTCGACCTGCCGTCATTGAAGCGCGGGGAGATCCGTGACCCGGCGCTGACGGCTGCGCTGCGCAAGCTCGAGCTGACGGTGCGACGCAAGCTCGACGGCGTCCTGCACGGAGACCACCTCGGGCTGTTGCCCGGTCCGGGCTCCGAGCCGGGCGAGTCGCGGCTCTATCAGCCGGGCGACGACGTGCGCCGGATGGATTGGTCGGTGACCGCCCGCACCACGCATCCGCATGTGCGCCAGATGATCGCCGACCGTGAGCTGGAAACCTGGCTGGTGGTGGACATGTCGGCCAGCCTCGACTTCGGGACCACCGGTTGCGAGAAGCGGGATCTGGCAGTGGCTGCGGCCGCGGCGATCACATTCCTCAACAGCGGCGGCGGCAACCGGATCGGCGCGATCATCGCCAACGGTGACTCGGTGCGGCGGGTGCCCGCGTTGTCGGGCCGCATACACGAGCAGGAGCTGCTGCGCACCATCGCGACCATGCCCAAGGCGCCGACCGGCGTGCGGGGCGATCTCGCCGCCGCCATCGACGCGTTGCGCAGGCCCGAGCGGCGCCGCGGCATGGCGGTGATCATCAGCGACTTCCTCGGCCCGATCAACTGGATGCGCCCGCTGCGGGCGATCGCCGGGCGCCATGAGGTTCTCGGCATCGAGGTGATTGATCCTCGCGACGTGGAACTGCCGCCCGTCGGCGACGTCATCCTGCAGGACACCGAATCCGGGGTCACGCGTGAATTCACCATCGACGAAGAACTGCGTTCCGACTTCGAGCGTGCCGCGGCGGCACACCGCGAGGAGGTGGCGCGGACGCTGCGTCGCTGCGACGCGCCGCTGCTGACCCTGCGCACCGACCGGGACTGGATTGCCGACGTGGTCCGGTTCGTCGCCAGTCGACGCCGTGGCGCGCTCGCCGGCCGCGCATAGTCCGACGAAAAGATAACTGCCACATGACATTACCGTTGCTCGGACCGATGTCGCTATCCGGCTTCGAACACGTTTGGTTCTTCCTGTTCCTCTTGGTCGTTCTCGGAATTGTGGCGCTGTACATCATCGTTCAGTTGGCCCGTCAGCGGCGGATGCTGCGCTTTGCGAACATGGAGCTGCTGGAAAGCGTCGCGCCAAAACGGCCTACCCGGTGGCGGCACCTGCCCGCAATCCTGTTGGTGGCATCGCTTTTGCTGCTCACCGTCGCGATGGCCGGGCCGACCAACGACGTCCGTATCCCACGCAACCGCGCCGTCGTCATGTTGGTGATCGACGTGTCGCAGTCCATGCGCGCAACCGATGTGTCGCCGAATCGTCTTGCGGCCGCGCAGGATGCGTCCAAACAGTTCGCCGATGAGCTGACGCCGGGCATCAACCTCGGTCTGATCGCCTACGCGGGCACCGCGACCGTGCTCGTGTCGCCCACCACCAACCGCGAAGCGACCAAGAACGCGATCGACAAGCTGCAGTTGGCCGACCGCACCGCGACCGGCGAGGGCATCTTCACTGCCCTGCAGGCGATCGCCACCGTCGGCGCGGTGCTCGGTGGGGGTGACGAGCCGCCTCCTGCGCGGGTCGTACTGTTCTCCGACGGCAAGGAGACGGTCCCGTCGAATCCGGACAACCCGAAGGGCGCATACACCGCTGCCCGCACCGCGAAGGATCAGGGTGTGCCGATCTCGACCATCTCGTTCGGCACGCCGTACGGCTATGTCGAGATCAACGACCAGCGCCAGCCGGTGCCCGTCGACGACGAAATGCTGCGCAAGATAGCCGAATTGTCCGGCGGCGAGGCCTACACGGCCTCCAGCGTGGACCAGCTGCGCGAGGTGTACTCGAACCTTCAGCAGCAGATCGGCTACGAGACGATCAAGGGTGACGCCAGTGCGGGCTGGTTACGACTCGGCGCCTTGATCCTGGCCCTTTCGGCGCTGGCAGCCATGCTGCTCAACCGCCGGCTACCCAACTAGCAACGGAAATGGCAAGCAGCGCATGACGTTACCAGTGCTCGGACCGATGACGCTGACGGGCTTCGAACACGCCTGGTTCTTCCTGTTCCTCTTTGTCGTGGCAGGACTGGTGGGGCTCTACATCGCCATGCAGGCGGCGAGGCGCAAGCGGTTGCTGCGGTTCGCCAACACGGAGTTGCTGGAAAGCGTTGCGCCCAAACGGCCGTCACGATGGCGGCATGTGGCGACGATTCTGTTGATGTTGTCGCTCGTGATGCTCACGGTCGCGATGGCCGGGCCCACCCGCGATGTCCGTATTCCCCGTAACCGTGCCGTTGTCATGTTGGTGATCGACGTATCGCAGTCGATGCGCGCCACCGACGTGGCACCCAGCAGGCTGGCCGCCACACAGGAAGCCGCCAAGCAGTTCGTCGATCAGATGACGCCGGGGATCAACCTCGGGCTGATCTCCTACGCGGGGGCCGCCACCGTGCTGGTGTCGCCGACCACCAATCGTGACGCATCGAAGAATGCGATCGACAAGCTGCAGGTGGCCGACCGAACCGCGACCGGCGAGGCCATCTTCACCGCATTGCAGGCCATCTCCACCGTCGGTGCGGTGATCGGTGGGGGTGACACACCACCGCCCGCCCACATCGTGCTGATGTCCGACGGCAAGGAGACCGTGCCGTCGAATCCGGACAATCCAAAGGGCGCCTACACCGCTGCCCGCACCGCGAAGGATCAGGGTGTGCCGATATCGACGGTGTCGTTCGGCACCCCGTACGGCACTGTCGACATGAACGGCCAGCAGACGCCGGTGCCCGTCGACGACGCGATGCTCAAGAAGATCGCCGAGCTGTCCAAGGGGCAGAGTTACACCGCATCGAATCTCGAGGAGCTCAAGGAGGTCTTCACCAATCTGCAGGAGCAGATCGGCTACGAGACACAGAAGGGCGATGCCGGCACCGGCTGGCTGCGGCTCGGCGCTTTGGTGCTGGCGTTGGCAGCGGTGTCCGCGTTGTTGATCAACCGGCGACTGCCGAACTAAGGCGATTTCTTAGGAATGGTCGACACACGTTAAGTTGGCCGCATGACTGACACGACTGAGGGCGAGACCGCCGGCCAAACGATTGGCGGCCGTCCTCCCTTTGTTTCCCGGTCGGTGCTGGTCACCGGGGGAAACCGTGGCATAGGCCTCGCCATCGCCCAGCGGCTCGCCGCGGACGGTCACAAGGTGGCCGCCACGCATCGTGGGTCCGGAGTGCCCGACGGCCTGTTCGGCGTCGAGTGCGATATCACCGACACCGAAGCCGTCGATCGCGCGTTCACCGAGATCGAGGAACACCAGGGTCCTGTGGAAGTGTTTGTGGCCAACGCCGGCGTCGCCGCGGACGCGTTCCTCATGCGGATGACGGTGGAGAAGTTCGAGAAGGTCATCGACGCGAACCTCACCGGCGCGTTCCGGGTGGCCCAGCGCGCATCGCGCAGCATGCAGCGAAACCGGTTCGGCCGGATGATCTTCGTGGGCTCGGTCTCCGGCATGTGGGGCGTCGGCAACCAGGCCAACTACGCGGCTTCCAAGGCGGGCCTGATCGGCATGGCCCGCTCGATCGCCAGGGAGCTGACAAAGGCCGGGGTCACCGCGAACGTGGTAGCCCCCGGCTACATCGACACCGACATGACCCGTGCGCTGGACGAGAGGATCCAGGAGGGGGCATTGGGGTTCGTCCCGGCCAAACGGGTTGGCACCGCCGAGGAGGTCGCCGGGGTGGTCAGCTTTCTGGCCTCCGAAGATGCCAGCTACATATCCGGTGCCGTGATCCCGGTCGACGGCGGCATGGGCATGGGCCACTGATCTTCGATAGAGAGAAGGACTTTCACATGGCAGGACTGCTCGAAGGCAAACGCATCCTCGTTACGGGGATCATCACCGACTCGTCGATCGCGTTCCACATCGCGAAGGTCGCTCAAGAGGCCGGTGCCCAGCTGGTGCTCACCGGTTTCGACCGGATGAAGCTGATCCAGCGCATCGCCGACCGGTTGCCGGAGAAGGCGCCGCTGCTCGAGCTCGACGTCCAGAACCAGGAGCATCTCGACTCGTTGGCCGACCGCGTCACCGAGGTCATCGGCGTGGGCAACAAGCTCGACGGCGTCGTGCACTCCATCGGCTTCATGCCGCAGACCGGAATGGGCATCAACCCGTTCTTCGACGCACCCTACGAGGACGTCGCCAAGGGCATCCACATCTCGGCGTTCTCGTACGCGTCGCTGGCGAAGGCCACGCTGCCGGTCCTCAACCGGGGCGGATCCATCGTCGGCATGGACTTCGACCCGACCCGTGCCATGCCTGCCTACAACTGGATGACCGTCGCCAAGAGCGCGCTGGAGTCGGTGAACCGGTTCGTGGCGCGGGAAGCCGGACCGGCCGGGGTGCGATCCAATCTCGTTGCCGCAGGACCGATTCGGACGCTTGCCATGAGCGCCATCGTCGGTGGCGCGCTCGGCGCCGACGCCGGTACGCAGATTCGTCTGCTCGAGGAGGGCTGGGACCAGCGCGCGCCCGTCGGCTGGGACATGAAGGACCCGACGCCGGTCGCCAAGACTGTGTGCGCCCTTCTGTCCGACTGGCTGCCCGCCACCACCGGCACCATCGTCTACGCCGACGGCGGCGCCCATACTCAGCTGCTGTAGATGGAGTTCGACGGCGTCCTGCTGTTGTCCTTCGGTGGTCCGGAGGCGCCCGATCATGTGATGCCGTTCCTGGAGAACGTCACTCGCGGCAGGGGCATCCCGCGGGAGCGGCTTGCTGCCGTCGCCGAGCACTACCTGCACTTCGGCGGCGTCTCTCCGATCAACGGCATCAACCGCGAGCTGATCGCTGCGCTAGAGGCCGAGCTGGCCGACCGCGACCTCGAGCTGCCGGTGTACTTCGGCAACCGCAACTGGGAGCCCTACGTCGAGGATACGGTTGCGACCATGCGCGACAACGGTATTCGCCGTGCTGCTGTCTTCACCACATCGGCGTGGGGCGGATACTCCAGCTGTACTCAATACAACGAGGACATCTCCCGCGGACGCAATGCGGCGGGTGATCGCGCGCCGGAACTGGTCAAACTTCGGCAGTACTACGACCATCCGCTGTTCGTCGAGATGTTCGTCGAGGGGATCGCTGATGCCGCGCGGACCCTACCCGCGGAGCTCCGCGACGACGCTCGGCTGGTGTTCACCGCACACTCGATTCCACTGGCGGCCCGGTCCCGCTGTGGCACAGACCTTTACGCCCGCCAGGTCGCATACGCATCTCGGCTCGTCGCGACCGGCGCGGGGTACGCCGACTACGACCAGGTCTGGCAGTCGCGATCCGGGCCGCCGCAGGTGCCATGGTTGGAACCCGATGTCGCCGACCAGCTGTCGGCCCTGGCGGCCGCGGGGACCAAGGCCGTCATCGTGTGTCCGATCGGGTTCGTCGCCGACCACATCGAGGTGGTGTGGGATCTCGACAACGAGGTGCGTGCAGCAGGCGCAGGAACTGGGCATCGAATTCGCGCGGGCGGCCACGCCAAACGCCGATCGCCGGTTCGCGCGGCTGGCCGTCGACCTGATCGACGAGCTCCGCGAGGGCCGCGAGCCGGTGCGGATGCCGGGAGCGGATGCCCCACCGCTGCAGGGCTTTTCGGTCAACGGCGTGGTGTGCACGCCGAACTGCGGTCAGGTCGGCCAGTCGCCGGCTCATTGAGGCCGACCAGCCGCTGTGTCACGGGCCCCCTGGGTCGCCGTCGGCACCAGCGGCGCTCCCGGACCCGCCGGTGCCGCCGGTGCCGCCGGTGTTGGTGGTACCGCCGATCGCGTCGCCGCCGTCCCCGCCGCCGCCACCCTTGCCGTTGAAGGCGTCACTGTCACCGCCGTCACCGCCGTTTCCGCCAACGAAGTCGCTGCCGTTGCCGAAACCTATGGCCGCGGGCCCGCCATCCCCGCCGCGGCCGCCGTTGCCGATGACGCCGCCGTCGCCACCAGTACCGCCGTCGCCGCCGGTGGCATTTCCCGCAGCGCCCGCGGGCCCGCCATCGCCGCCGCGGCCGCCGCCGCCCGGGCTGCCTGCGCCGCCCTGGCCGCCGGTGCCACCGGCAGCGTCTCCACCGGCTGACGCACTACCGCCGGTGCCGCCGTCGCCACCGGTGGCGCCGTCGCCGCCGGCCCCGCCAGCCCCGCCGTTGGCATCTGCATTATGCGCGCCGTCCGCGAGGCCGCCGTTGCCGCCGTTACCGCCGGTGCCTGTCGATGAGTCGCCGCCGTCACCTCCGTTGCCGCCGATGGCCGTAAAGCCGTCGCCGTCGGCGAAAGTCCGAGCTATGGCGCCATCACCGCCGTTACCGGCGGTGCCTGTCGATGAGTCGCCGCCGTCGCCGCCGTCACCGCCGGTGGCGTTCCCAAGGGTTGACGTCGCGCTGCCGCCGTCACCGCCGTTCCCACCGCTGCCCCCGAACAAGCCGCCTCGGCCGCCGTCACCGCCGTCGGCGCCGGCGGCATCGACGACACAACACAAAAACCCAAACACCGCGGATGCAGTGCCGCCCTTGCCGCCGTCACCGCCATTGCCGAAGATCCCCGCGTTGCCGCCGTTACCACCGGCCGTAGCCGGGGAAACCAGTGCACCCGTCATCGGGTCGAACACAGCGTCCACGCCGTCGCCGCCGTCGCCACCGTTGCCAAAGAGCAAACCGCCGATGCCGCCATTGCCGCCGGGCTGGCGGGGCCCACCTTCACCGCCGTTGCCGCCGTTACCGAACAGGATGCCGCCGTTCCCGCCGCTTTGGCCGGGGCCGCCGGGCGCGCCGTTGCCGAACAGCAGCCCGCCGTTCTGGCCCGGCAGTACACCGTCACCGATCAGCAGACCACCAGGACCGATCAGACCGAGGAACGCCCCGGTAGGCGAGAACAGCCCGAAACTGGTTGGGCCGCTGGCCGCATTGGGCGTCGCGACGGTGAACGACGCGCTCCTGGCCAAGACCGTCGGCCCGGAAGTAGCCAGGGTCATCGCTCCGCCACCGCCACTAGACGATGACGTCGATCGGGAAACAGTGGTGGGTGCAAAGGACAAGCTCGGGTTCGACACCACAGCGCTGCCGCCGCGGCGGCCGGCCGGGACCACCCTGCTGGCACCGCCCGTACCCTTTGCAACTGGAGCAACGAAATAGCCCCCGGGGAGAGCCAGGCTGCCACTCGGGCCCAGCACCACGACGGGCGGTCCGCCTGTCGCCGCGTACAAACTGTTCGGAGTGGCGACCGCGGCCAAGGCCGGCACCGCCGTCACGCTCACCACGTGCTGTACCGGATATGCCGCCGGCGCGGGTTGAGTCTCATCGACGACGCTGGTGCCGGCTACGGCGAGCACGCCGGCGGCCAGGGCGGCGGTAATCCTGGTCTTCTGTTTGGCTTGATTGTCGTTCTTGGCATGCCCGGCATGCTTCGCGAAGGTCATTGCCGGCTCCTTCCCCGGAAGTGGATGTGCCTACTTCTGGGTTGGTCGGATGACCGGAGGGAGGTCAACCGACCAACCCTTTGGATATTCACCACACGCTGCCACCTTCGTGACCCCCGCACACCAATTCGCGCAATTGCCTGGAATAGTGCTGTCACCGCGCCGTGTACGCAACTTAGCTGGGCTTAGTGATCGCGGCTGCCCGAGATCTCCGATCTGCTTGGCAAGACATCTTTTGGCACTCACGCGATGGCGTGGGACCTCGATCACGAGCTATGGCTGCAGGCAGAAGATGCGGGTATCGCATATGCGCGGGCGGCTAGCCCGACGCAGCCCCGATTCACGCGGTTGGCAGCCGGTCTGATCGATGAACTACTCGACCACCGTGAGCCGACGGGTGTTTTAAGGCCGGGATGCGCCACCGCTGCAGGGCTTTTCGGTCAATGGCGTGCTGTGCACCCCGAATTGCGGCTAGCGTCGCCGACCAGGTTCCGCTCCCTCGTATTCGCCATCGAGGTAGTAGTCAGTCCAGCTGTCGCCGTCGATGTCGGTGTAGGTGCCCGAGGAAGCGCTCCCGTAGGTCTGCGTGGAGTAGGAGCCGCCTGCGGCCCAGCACTCGCTCTTGATGGCCTTCTCCGAAATTCGTTGCGCAAGTAGGCGGTACGGTACGGTCAACTTCGCGCCGATTGCGACGACAAGAGCGGCGATAGCGCTCGCGAGACGGGATCGTTTCATGATGCTGTTCCTTGCGTGTGAGCAATGGTCCCGACCCAGCCCAATTCTGTGCAGCGGCATTAACGAGGCCGGCACCCCTTCGGCGGGTGCGGTGGTCGGGGCTTCGCCCCGGACTTCGGCGAGGGGCCTAGGGGTCTAGTTGTAGCCGCGCCAGGCCGAGTGCAGGATCGCGCTGACCGCGGCCAGCCGGGCCGAGCGCACGACCGCAGCCAGCGGACGCAGCGCATCGTTGGCGGTCTGCGCCTCAGACGAACTCTGCAGCCCGATCGGCATCAATCCCGAACTGACGGTGACGATTGCGTCGATGTGTGCGGCGTTCTCCAGCACCCGCAACGCGCGCGACGGGGCATGATCCGGCGCGCGGTGCTGACCCGAGGACTCCAGCACCTGCTCGACGAGCCTGCGTGGGTCGGCGACGTCAAGGCCGCCCGCCTCGGCGCGGATGGCGCCGAGCGCGTCGGCGGCCGACCTGACCGCCGCACGCAACGCGAATTCCGCGTCGCCGAGGTCGATGTGCTCGGCGGCCGCCGCCTCCGGCAGCGAATACACCGTCCAGCTGAGTCCGGACAGCTCGGCTTCCTCGTCCTCGTCGTAGCTGTCGGAGTCGTCGAACTCGAAGTCGGGAACCAGGCCGACGGGCGGCGACGAAGCACCGCCGCTGATGACGATGGCCTCACCCGCGGTGACGGCGTCGCGCTGGAACTGGGTTCCGGCGGGTAGGCCGCGGACATCGCCGGGTACCGGAAGCACGACCGAGATCGCCGGCGCACCGGACGCAACACCGGCCGCGGTGCGCAGGGTCTGCAGCAGCGACATGGTCCCGAAGTGGTTCACGTCCGGCCAGGGGAGCCCGGTGGTGCCCGCCGCCACGGCGTCGTAGGCAGTCACCGAATGTCTTGGCGCCCATTGTGATAACGCATCGAGGACATCGTCGGGCGCGGCGGCACTTGCGAGCCAGGCGTTGGCCCACACCGACAGCGAGACACTAGGGCACCACATGATGCTCGCAGTGTAGTTGTTCGCCGCTGCGGGGGCGGACCACGCGCTAGGCTTTCGGTATGCCTGTTTGGTTGATCTGGCTAATCGCCGCGCTGGGCCTGGCAGGCGCGGAGGCGCTGACCGGCGACCTGTTTCTGCTGATGCTCAGCGGTGGAGCGCTGGCCGCTGTCGGGTCGAACCTGATCTTCGACAACTACGTGATCGACGGCATCGTTTTTCTGGTGGTTTCGGTGCTGCTGCTGGCCGTCGTGCGGCCTGCGCTGAAACGGCGCTTCACCGAGGGCACGGGGCTGCTGGACCGCCCGAGAGAGCTGGAGGGAAAGAGCGCGATGGTGCTCGACCGCGTGGGACGCCACGAAGGTCAGGTGAAGCTCGACAACGAGGTCTGGACGGCGCGGCCGTTGAACGACGACGATGTCTACGAACCGGGCGACCACGTCACCGTCGTGCGCATCGACGGCGCCACCGCGGTAGTCCAAAAAGTCGTCTAGACAAGCCTGGACAACTAGGGAAGGAACCCACCATGGACGGTGCCGTCGCAGGCCTGATCCTCGTCGGCGTGCTGGTCGTGTTCGCGGCCATCATCGTCGCCAAGTCGATAGCCCTAATCCCGCAGGCCGAGGCCGCGGTGATCGAGAGGCTGGGCCGCTACAGCAAGACGGTGTCGGGTCAGCTGACGCTCCTGCTGCCCTTCATCGACAGAATCCGGGCCAGGGTGGACCTGCGCGAGCGGGTGGTGTCCTTCCCGCCGCAGCCGGTGATCACCGAGGACAACCTGACGGTCAACATCGACACCGTCGTCTACTTCCAGGTCACCAACCCCCAAGCCGCGGTCTACCAGATCAGCAACTACATCGTCGGCGTCGAGCAGCTGACCACCACCACGCTGCGCAACGTCGTCGGCGGCATGACGCTGGAGCAGACGCTGACGTCGCGCGACCAGATCAACGGGCAGCTCCGCGGAGTGCTCGACGAGGCCACCGGCCGGTGGGGGCTGCGGGTGGCGCGCGTCGAGCTGCGCAGCATCGATCCGCCCCCGTCGATCCAGGACTCGATGGAAAAACAGATGCGGGCCGACCGCGAGAAGCGCGCCATGATCCTGACCGCCGAGGGCAGCCGGGAGGCGGCGATCAAGCAGGCCGAGGGCCAGAAGCAGGCCCAGATTCTGTCGGCCGAGGGCGCCAAGCAGGCGGCGATCCTGGCCGCAGAGGCCGACCGGCAGTCCCGGATGCTGCGGGCTCAGGGCGAACGCGCGGCGTCATACCTGCAGGCACAGGGCCAGGCCAAGGCGATCGAGAAGACCTTCGCCGCGATCAAGGCGGGCAGGCCGACTCCGGAGATGCTGGCCTACCAGTATCTGCAGACCCTGCCGCAGATGGCCAAGGGCGAGGCGAACAAGGTCTGGCTGGTGCCGAGCGACTTCGGGTCCGCGCTGGAGGGCTTCACCAGGATGCTGGGTGCGCCGGGCGAGGACGGTGTCTTCCGGTACACACCGTCCCCGGTGGAGGAGAACCTGCCCAAGCCCGAGGACGACTCCGATGAGGTCGCCGAGTGGTTCACCACGCAGACGGATCCAGCGATCGCCCAGGCCGTCGCCAAGGCCGAGGCGGACGCGCGCAAGCCGGTTCCGGGTCTGCTCGCAGCCCCGGAATCTACCGCCCCGGAGGATCCGCTGCCGCCTATGCAGTATCCGCCGCTGTCGCAGCAGCGGCAGGATGGTCCGCCGCAGCAGCCGGGTCGGCACAGCGGCTAGCCGAGCCGGCGTCCGCCGGGTGGTGGCGCGGGTAGGTGCGGATCTCGTAGATCAGGCCTGCGACACCGAGACTCGCGGTGAACAGCGACGCGAGGATCAGCAGCGGGCTGATGTGGTTGGTGAGCGCGTCGCCGAGCACGACGACCGCGGCGGTGCCCGGCAGAAGCCCCGCCAGCGTCGCCCACGTGTACGGCAGAACCCGCACAGCGGAGGCGCCCGCCGCGTAGTTGAGGACCGAGAACGGGACGGCCGGGATCAGCCGCATCGACATGACGGTCGGCCAGCCGCGTTGGCGCAGTCGGGCGTCGAGGGCCTTGACCCGTGGATGGGGGACAAGGCGATCGAGCCGCCAGCCTGCGGCGCGGACCAGCAACAGTGCGGCAAGGGCGCTGACCGCGCTCCCCACGACCGCGATGACGATGCCGAGCCATGGACCGAACAGAAGGCCCGAGGCCAGCGTGAACGCGGTGCGTGGGAACGGGAACACGGTGACGACGATGTGCGCCGCCAGGAAGGCCACGGGGACCCACGGACCCAGCGACGTCGCCCAGTCACGCAGTGCCACCGCGCCGGGGCGCGGCACCAACAACAAGATTGCGACGAGAATCACAATCGTCGCCGTGATCGCGGCCATCTGGCGTAGGGGGATCTGTTTCGCCGTCGAAATCACCGCGCTGCCCAGGGCGGCGAAGGTGCTGACGACGGACTTCACGCCTACCAAGACTACGGGCCGGGCGGGGATAACTCGCCTCACGCCGGTCGCGAGTCCGCCGCCCGGCGCACGCTGGCCCGATGTTGATCATTTAGCCTGAAGACGTGCAGGAATCCGGCTTGCAGGAATCGCGGCAGCGCTGGCGCTCGGCCGTTGCGGGCGTGTTGGCGAAATCGACTCGGCGCGATCCGGCCGACCTGCCGCCGGAGCCCGAGCGGCTGCTGGATTCGCCGACCTACGAGGGCTTCCCGGTTCGGGCGTTGTACACCAGCCTGGACGCCCTGCCGGAGCCGCCGTTGCCCGGCGCCTGGCCGTTCGTCCGCGGCGGCGACGCGCTGCGCGACGTCAAGTCGGGATGGAAGGTCGCCGAGGCATTTCCCGCTGCCGGCCAGAAGGCCGTCACCGACGGCAACGGCGCAGTGCTGGTGGCCTTGACCGAGGGCGTCAGCGCGCTGGTACTGCGGGTAGGCGCACCCGACGGCGTCGCGGCGGGGGAGCTGGACCGCCTGCTCGAGGGCGTCTTCCTCGATTTGGTGCCGCTGGTACTCGACGCCGGGGCGGAGTTCGCGGCCGCCGCCGATGCGGTGCTGCCACAGCTCACCGACATGGACGACGATCAGCGCGCCCGGCTGTCGATCGACCTCGGCGCCGACCCACTTACCGCGCCGCTGAGCATGCGATCCGCCGCCGACGTCGCCGATGTCGTCGCGACCGCCGCGAAGGTCACCGGGTATGCCGGTGGCGTGCGGGCGATCACGGTCGACGGACCCGCCCTGCACAACCTCGGCGCCAGCGCGTCCTGGGAGCTGGCCGGAGCCGTCGCCGCAGCCGTCGCCTATCTGCGCCTGCTCGGCGAGTCAGGGCTCGGTGTGTCGGACTCGTTGCGGCAGATCAGCTTCCGGCTGGCCGCAGACGACGACCAGTTCATGACGATCGCCAAATTCCGCGTGCTGCGTCGACTCTGGGCGAGGGTGGCCGAGGTGGTCGGCGAGCCCGAGGCCGCCGCCGCCCGCGTCCACGCGGTCACCTCGATGCCGATGATGGCGCAGCGTGACCCGTGGGTGAACATGCTCCGCACCACGGTCGCCGCATTCGGCGCGGGTGTCGGCGGCGCGGACACCGTGCTCGTGGCGCCCTTCGACGCGGCGATTCCCGGCGGATTGCCCGGTACCGCAGCCGCTTTCGCCCGCCGGATCGCCCGCAACACTCAACTGCTGCTGCTGGAGGAGTCCCACCTCGGCAGGGTGCTCGACCCGGCAGGCGGCTCTTGGTTCGTCGAGGATCTCACCGAGCAGCTCGCCGAGAAGGCCTGGGAGCACTTCCAGCTGATCGAGGCACACGGCGGCTTCGCCGAGGCGCGCGATTTCGTTGCCGCGCAGATCGCCGAGGTACGCGACCGGCGCACCGACGATGTCAACCACCGCCGCACCGCGCTCACCGGCGTCAACGAATACCCGAACCTCGGTGAACCGCCACTGCCGCACCGTGATTCGGTGAGCACCATTGCGCGTTACGCCGCGGGCTTCGAGGCGTTGCGCGACCGCTCCGACGCGCACCTGGCGAAGACAGGTTCCCGGCCGAAGGTGCTGTTGCTGCCGCTGGGTCCGCTCGCGGAGCACAACATCCGGGCGACGTTCGCCACCAACCTGCTCGCGTCGGGCGGGATCGAGGCGGTGAACCCCGGCACCGTCGATGCCGAGCGGATCGCTGAGGCCGTTTCGGCCGCCGACGGCCTCGGCGTCGCGGTGATCTGTGGGACCGACGCCCGCTACGGGACCGAAGCGGCGGGCGTGGTCGAGGCCGCCCGCAAGGCCGGTGTGTCGCGCGTGCTGCTTGCCGGGCCCGAAAAGGCCGTCGCCCAGGCCGATCCCAAGCCCGATGACTATCTGACCGCCAAGATCGACGCGGTCGAGGCGTTGTCGGATCTGCTCAATCGATTGGGGGCATGACGATGACCGCCACCACAGGAATCGGCAGCTTCGCCGACGTTCCCCTGCGCAGCGAGCGGGCCACCGAACCGGCCACCGAGGCGACCGTCGCGGCGCACGTGGGTGCCGCCGCGGACGCACACGGGTACGCGCCCGAGCAGCTCGACTGGTCGACACCGGAGGCGATCGACGTCAAGCCCGTCTACATCGCCGCCGACCGGGACGCCGCCGTTGATGCCGGCTATCCACTGGACACGTTCCCGGGTGAACCGCCGTATCTGCGCGGCCCGTACCCGACGATGTACGTCAACCAGCCGTGGACCATCCGGCAGTACGCCGGCTTCTCCACGGCCGCGGAATCCAACGCGTTCTATCGGCGCAACCTGGCCGCGGGCCAGAAGGGCCTGTCGGTGGCGTTCGACCTTGCCACCCACCGCGGCTACGACTCCGACCACCCCCGCGTCGCAGGTGACGTCGGAATGGCAGGCGTGGCAATCGATTCCATTCTGGACATGCGCCAACTGTTCGACGGTATCGACCTGTCCACCGTTTCGGTTTCGATGACGATGAATGGCGCGGTGCTGCCGATCCTCGCGCTGTATGTGGTGGCCGCAGAGGAACAGGGCGTGCCGCCGGAGAAGCTGGCAGGGACCATCCAGAACGACATCCTCAAAGAGTTCATGGTCCGCAACACCTACATCTACCCGCCGAAGCCGTCGATGCGGATCATCTCGGACATCTTCGGCTACACCAGCGTGCGGATGCCGAAGTTCAACTCGATATCGATCTCCGGCTATCACATCCAAGAGGCCGGTGCGACAGCGGATTTGGAACTGGCCTACACGCTGGCCGACGGAGTCGAGTACATCAAGGCGGGCCTCGATGCGGGCCTTTCCATCGACAAGTTCGCGCCGCGGCTGTCCTTCTTCTGGGGCATCGGGATGAACTTCTTCATGGAGGTCGCCAAGCTGAGGGCCGGGCGGCTGCTGTGGAGCGAGCTGGTCGCCCGGTTCGATCCGAAGGATGCGAAATCGCTTTCGCTGCGCACCCATTCGCAGACATCGGGCTGGTCGCTGACCGCACAGGACCCGTTCAACAACGTCGCCCGCACCTGCATCGAGGCGATGGCCGCCACCCAGGGGCACACCCAGTCGCTGCACACCAACGCACTCGATGAGGCGCTGGCGCTGCCCACCGACTTCTCGGCACGGATCGCGCGCAACACGCAGCTGCTGCTGCAGCAGGAGTCCGGCACCACGAGGCCGATCGACCCGTGGGGCGGCTCGTACTACGTGGAGTGGCTCACCCACCAGCTCGCCGAGCGGGTCCGCGCCCACATCCGCGAGGTCGACGAGCACGGCGGCATGGCGCAGGCCATCGACGACGGCATCCCGAAGCTGCGCATCGAGGAGGCGGCGGCCCGCACCCAGGCCCGCATCGACTCCGGCCAGCAGCCCGTGATCGGCGTCAACAAGTACCAGGTTGCCGCAGGCGATGGCACCGACCACGAGATCGAGGTGCTCAAGGTCGAGAACAGCCGGGTGCGCGCCGAGCAGATCGCCAAGCTCGAGAAGCTGCGCGCCGAGCGGGACAAGTCCGCCGTCGACGCCGCCCTCGCAGAACTGACCGAGGCCGCAGGGGGCGAGGGCAACCTACTCGAGCTCGCCATCAACGCCGCGAGGGCGAACGCCACCGTCGGCGAGATCTCCGATGCGCTGGAGCGGGTCTGGGGCCGACACCGGGCCGAGATCCGTACCATCGCCGGGGTCTACCGCGACGAAGTCGGAAAGGTCAGCAACATCGCAAGCGCCACCGAGCTAGTCGAGAAGTTCGCCGAGGCCGACGGCCGCCGGCCGCGCATCCTGGTCGCCAAGATGGGCCAGGACGGCCACGACCGCGGCCAGAAGGTCATCGCGACCGCGTTCGCCGACATCGGTTTCGACGTCGACGTCGGCTCGCTGTTCTCCACTCCCGAGGAGGTGGCCCGGCAGGCCGCCGACAACGACGTGCACGTCGTCGGCGTGTCCTCGCTGGCCGCCGGTCACCTGACGCTGGTACCCGCGCTGCGCGATGCGCTGGCCGAGGTCGGCCGGCCGGACATCATGATCGTGGTCGGCGGGGTGATCCCGCCGGGTGACTTCGACGAGTTGTACGCGGCAGGCGCGACCGCCATCTTCCCGCCAGGCACGGTCATCGCCGACGCGGCGATCGGCTTGCTGCACAAGCTCGCCGAGCGCTTCGGTTACGACCTCGGCTAGATGGCCGACGAGATCGACGACCTCGCCGCCGCGATCAAGAACCGTGATCGCGCGGCACTGCCACGGGCGATCACGCTCGTCGAGTCGACAAGGGCCGATCACCGCGAACAGGCCCAACAGCTGTTGATGGCACTGATGCCGGACGCAGGGAGTGCACCGGAGCCGGAAGGCCGGCGACATCAATCCATGCACGTGGGCATCACCGGTGTTCCCGGCGTCGGCAAGTCGACGACGATCGAGGCTCTCGGCATGCACCTCATCGAGCAAGGGCACCGGGTGGCGGTGCTGGCCGTCGACCCGTCGTCGACGCGCACCGGCGGATCGATCCTCGGTGACAAGACCCGGATGCCGAGGCTGGCCGTGCACCCCGACGCCTACATCCGGCCGTCACCGACATCGGGCACCCTCGGCGGCGTCGCCAGGGCCACCAGGGAAACCATCGTGCTGCTCGAGGCGGCCGGCTTCGACGTAATCCTGGTGGAGACCGTCGGTGTCGGGCAGTCGGAGGTGGCGGTCGCCAACATGGTCGACACGTTCGTGTTCCTCACCCTCGCCCGCACCGGCGACCAGCTGCAGGGCATCAAGAAGGGTGTGCTCGAACTCGCCGATATCGTCGTGGTGAACAAGGCCGACGGTGAGCACACCACCGAGGCCAAGGCGGCCGCCCGCGAACTGTCGGGCGCGATCCGACTGATCTATCCGCGCGAAACGCTTTGGCGCCCACCTGTTCTGACGATGAGCGCCTTGCAAGGCGAGGGCCTCACCGAGCTGTGGGACACCGTGCTCGAACACCGTCGGGTGCTCACCGAGGCGGGGGAGTTCGACGCCAGGCGCAACTCCCAACAGGTGGACTGGACCTGGTCGATGGTCCGCGACACCGTGCTCGACCGGGTGTTCACCAACCCCGCGGTGCGCAAGATCCGTGCGGAGGTGGAGCGTCAGGTCCGCGACGGTGAGCTGACGCCCGCGCTGGCGGCACAGCAGATCCTCGATGCGGCACAGGATTCGTGACCGGAAGATTGCTGTCCGATGAAGGGTTGGCACCCCTGACATGCGATGCCTTAACGGATCGGTAACGGTGCGTTTATTTGCCGGGGTTCCAGGTAAATTAGATGCATTGTGAAGCACTCTGACAGCGGGGAGCGCAGCGCGGCGCTCCCACACGGTGTTCAAGGCGCGGCCGATCCGCACTTCGCCTGTGCGGTACGGGCCTTCAGTGCGATGTTTCCCGGTCCCCGCTACGGCGGGGGCGCCCTTTCGGTGTACCTGGACGGCGAGCCCGTCGTCGATGTGTGGACGGGCTGGGCCGACCGCCGCGGCACTACGCACTGGTCGGCCGACACCGGCGCCATGGTCTTCTCCGCCACCAAAGGCATGGCCTCGACGGTCATCCACCGGCTCGCGGACCGCGGCCTGATCGACTACGAGGCGCCGGTCGCCGAGTACTGGCCCGAGTTCGGCGCCAATGGCAAGTCCGCGATCACCGTCCGTGACGTGATGCGGCACCGGGCCGGGCTGTCCCAGCTCAACGGCGCCACGAGGGCCGACCTGATGGACCACGTCAAGATGGAGGAGCGGCTCGCGGCCGCGCCGGTGAACCGGGTTCTCTATGGCAAGGGCGCCTACCACGCGTTGACGTACGGCTGGCTGATGTCGGGTCTGGCCCGTGCGGTCACCGGCAAGAGCATGCGGCGACTGATCCGTGACGAGCTGGCCGAGCCGCTCAACATCGACGGCCTTCATCTGGGACGCCCGCCGGTCGATATGCCCACCAAGGCCGCCCAGATCATCATCCCGCAGGGCACGATCAAGAACGCGCTGCTGGGCAGCGTCGTGCCGAAACTCGCCGCGCATCAATGGTCCAGCGGCCTTGGCGCGCTGTACTTCCCCGAGATGTTCTCGGTGGTGCAGGGCGATATCCCGTTGCTCGACGGTGAGATACCGGCCGCCAACGGCACGGCCACCGCGCGAGGCCTTGCGAAGATGTACGCGCCACTTGCATGCGGAGGCAGGGTCGACGGGAGGCAGTTCCTTTCGCCCGAGCTGACCGCGGGCCTGGTCGGTAGGCCCAACCTGCGGCCGGACCGAAACATCGTGTTCCCCATGGCATTCCATCTCGGCTACCACTCCATCCCGATTGGCGGTCTGATGCCGGGGTTCGGCCATGCGGGCCTCGGCGGCTCGCTCGGCTGGGCGGACCCGAGCACCGGAATGTCCTTCGGCTTCGTGCACAACAGGCTGTTGACCCCGTTCGTGATCACCGATCAGGCGGGCTTCGTCGCGACGGCGGCGTTGATCCGCCGCGGCGTCGCGGCGGCGCGCAAGCGGGGCTACCGGCCGGTGGCCGCCTTCGGTGCGCCGTTCGTCCCCGAGGCACAGCCCGTCGCCCTGTGACCGACGACGCGCCTGCTCGCTAGGCGCCTCTTTCCCGTTCGAGCTTCTCGGCTGCCTCGACCGCGGCCAGCGCCGAATGTTGGACGGTCTGGTTCTGTTGGCTCGACAGCATGTCCATCGCCAACCTGGCATAGATCATCTGGCTGGTGATGGCCATCTGGCCGCGGCTGTGGCTGATGAACGTGATGAACCAGGTGATGAGCGTGGTGAAGCGGTTCTTGAAACCGACCAGGTAGACGAGGTGCAGCGCCAGCCACGCCAGCCAGGCGGCGAAGCCACCGAATTCGAGCTTGCCGATCTTGGCGACGGCGCTGAACCGGGAGATCGTCGCCATGCTGCCCTTGTCGAAGTACTTGAACGGCGCGCGATTGGCCGGGTCGTCGTTACCGGCCAGCGAGTGCTTGATCTGCTTCGTCGCATATCTGGCGCCCTGGATGGCGCCCTGCGCCATTCCGGGCACGCCCGGCACGGCCATCAGGTCGCCGACGACGAACACGTGCGGGTGACCCTTCACGGTCAGGTCCGGTTCCACGACGACCCGGCCCGCCCGGTCGGTCTCGGTTCCCTTGGACTGCTCGGCGATCATCGTGCCAAGCGGGCTGGCCTGCACGCCCGCCGACCAGACCTTGCACGCGCAGTCGATTCGCTGCTCGCCGCCCTCCTTGTGTTTGACGGTGACACCCAAATAGTCGACGTTGGTCACCATCGAGTCGAGCTGGATCTCCACGCCCATCTTCTGCAGCTTGCGCTGCGCCTGCGCGCCGAGCTTCGGGCCCATCGGCGGCATCAGGGCGCTCGCTCCCTCGACCAGGATCACCCGGCACTCGCTGGGCTTGATGGTGCGAAACGCGCCTGCCAACGTGCGCTCGGCGAGCTCGGCGATCTGGCCCGCCAGCTCGACGCCGGTCGGCCCCCCTCCCACCACGACGAAGGTCAGCCTGCGCTCCCGTTCGGCGTGATCGGTGCACACCTCCGCGGCCTCGAACGCTCCGAGAATCCGCCCACGGAGCTCCAGCGCGTCGTCGATGGTCTTCATGCCGGGCGCAAACGTCGCGAAATGGTCGTTGCCGAAGTAGGACTGCTGCGCGCCCGCGGCGACGATCAGGCTGTCGAAGTGCAGGACCGTGGTCATCGACATGAGCTTGGAGGTGACCGTCTTGGCGTCGATGTCGATCGCCTGGACCTCTCCGAGGAGCACCTGGACGTTCTTCTGCTTACGGAGCACGAGCCGGGTCGACGGAGCGATCTCGCCTTCGGAGAGGATGCCCGTCGCCACCTGGTACAGCAGCGGCTGGAAGAGGTGACTGGTCGTCTTGGAGATCAGCGTGACGTCGACGTCGGCGCGCTTGAGCGACTTGGCCGCCTCGAGGCCGCCGAACCCCGATCCGATGATGACGACGTGGTGTCGCCTTTCGGTCTCAAATGGTTCTGTCATCGCGTTCCTCCCCGCTTCGATGGCGAGGCAACGATAACCCTTGCAGCAGGGTCAGACCTTGGTGAACCACTTCGTCTTGATCCGCCACGAGTGGGCGGATGCGAGGGCGAACCCGGCGCCGCACAGGCAGGCGAACAGCCATACCAGGGTGCTGCCCGCAGCCGTTTGCAGGTTCGGGATGTAAGCCGTGGTGATGCGGACGACGCACGCCATGATGCCGAACACCGACGATGCCAGATAGAAGTTGGCGATCCGTCGCGACCGCGGGTCTTTTCGCAGCACCAGGGTGGCCCGGATGCCGTATCCCAACAGATAGATCAGGGTGCCGCAGAGCAGTAGCCAGTAGAGGTTCAGCCAGAAGTCGGTCGGCACCGTGAAGAAGTCCGCCGCGTAGATCCGGGCGCCGTTACCGACCGAGAACGTGACGAGCAGAAGCGGGATACACAGCGTGGCGGGCCGCTCCACGTATTGCTTGAAGGACTTCTGCATGGCGTCGTCGTCGGCCAGCCTGCCCAGCGTGTTGTAGACGATGGCCGACGCCGCGACGATGTAGCAGTCGTGGCCGAGATAGTCCTCGAGATTCCATTTCCCGGTGAGGGCGTGCAGCCAGTGCCCGACGGTTTCTGAGGCCAATGGCGACATCAGCAGCACCGCCGCGCCCTGCAGGGCGATGTTGAGGGTGGCGGCGACCTCCCATCGGCACGTCCACGTGACGCGTCGAATCCACAAGCTCCACCCGATGCACGCGATCGTGATCGCTAGGAGTGTTGCGAGGGCCATGCTTGTTGCCTTTGCGCTGAGATAGTTCCAGCAAATTCTATAACGGGGGAGCGTCCAGGCGAGGCTTCAATTCAGACAGCTTCGGCGGGCGCACTCGAGGTGTCTCCACGGTTGCCAAGGCCACGTTGGCAGACTCGAAGTAGCTTGCCACCTCCTGGTGACTCATCAGCCCGAACCGGACCTGCAGGTCGGGGTAGCTGAGGGCGAACCGATCGGCGACCCGCCGCAGCTCCTCGGCGTCGGGGTAGCCCTCTTCCTTGATGCGGCGGTAGTACGTGCTGCTAGACACCCCGAGCGCGTCGTAGATGTCCTTCGCGTCAACGTCGCCATCGAGGAGGTAGTCGAGCAGGGCCTTTAGCTGTCGGCCGTTCTCATCTGTACGTGGCACCGCTTTACCTTAACGGTTTCTCCCGCAGATGGGCAGTAGCAATCGAAAGGCGGAAAGGGTTGCTGTTATTGACGCAGGTGTCACACTTTTGGGAGAGGTCTCCCATTCTTGGGACATCAGACGTACTGTTAGCTCCATGTTGATTGCAGAATTTGCCAGCAGCCCACTTCGAATCGCCGACCACGAGACCGCCGACGCACCCCAAGCCGCTGATCTCGCCAAGATCTCTGCGCCACTGAACAGCACGCTGACGGGCGAGCTCGACGGCGCACAGTTGTATCTGGGCCTTGCGGGCGAGGAAATCCTGCTCGCCGCCCTCGGCCTCGCGATCGCCAGGACCATCGGCGAGGGCGTCGTCCCCGTCGACGTTGCCGGCCACAGCGGATCGGTTTCCCTTTCGTGCACTTCCGCGGGCCTCGCGACCGCCACGGAGGCGCTTGGCGCCGTGCACCGCAGCCTTGCGTCAGGCTCGACCGCGCCGAAACTCGCGGCCCAACCGCCATCGGAGATCTACTTCTCCTACCTCGCCACGGAGCCGGGACTTCGCCATCCGCTCGAGCTTCGGGCGTATCGCGCCGACGGCCTGGTGCAGCTGGACTGGTGGTACGACACCCGCAGCTTCGACTCCTACACCGTTGAGGAGCTCACGGAGCAGCTGCCGCTCGCTTTGATCGAGCTGACGTCGGAGGCCATGCCGCAGCCGAACACCCCGATGGCCGTCGGCCACTGAGCCGCTAGAATCTGTATCGGCGCTGATCCGGCCAATCACCGGGGAGCCTTCGGAAGAACAGCTCCGGCTCAGTAGACCCGAACGGGTGGGCCCGTCACAGCCTTCAGTTGAGCGGCGCACACATGTGCGCAAGCGGGGTGGTACCGCGGCTCTCGCGCACCGGCGCGTCGTCGTCCCCGTGCCATGAACGACGTTTGGCATGGAGACGACGCACGACCGTGACCACCTATCCGAAGCCGGCTGGCGGCGCGCCGAACTTCCCGGCGCTCGAATCCGACGTCCTGAAGTACTGGGAGGACGACGACACCTTCCGCGCCAGCGTCTCGCGCCGAGACGGCGCGCCCGAGTACGTGTTCTACGACGGCCCGCCCTTCGCCAACGGCCTTCCGCACTACGGCCACCTGCTGACCGGCTACGTGAAGGACATCGTGCCGCGCTATCGCACGATGCGCGGCTACCGGGTGGACCGCCGATTCGGTTGGGACACCCACGGATTGCCCGCGGAGCTGGAAGTTCAGCGTCAGCTCGACATCACCGACAAGTCGCAGATCGAAGAGATGGGCATCGAGAAGTTCAACGACGCCTGCCGCGCGTCGGTGCTCAAGTACACACAGGAGTGGCGTGCCTACGTCACGCGCCAGGCGCGCTGGGTCGACTTCGACAACGACTACAAGACCCTCGATCTGACCTTCATGGAGTCGGTGATCTGGGCCTTCAAGCAGTTGTGGGACAAGGGCCTTGCCTACGAGGGCTACCGGGTGCTGCCGTACTGCTGGAACGACGAGACGCCGCTGTCAAGCCACGAACTGCGGATGGACGACGACGTCTACCAGAGCCGCCAGGACCCGGCCATCACGGTCGGGTTCCGGATCACCGAAGGCCCGCTGCAGGATGCGTACCTCTTGATTTGGACGACGACCCCGTGGACGCTGCCGTCCAACCAGGCAGTCGCAGTCAATCGCGACGTCGACTACGTGCTGGTGCAGGCGGGGGATCGCCGCTACGTGCTGGCGAAGGCGCGACTGGCCGCCTACGCGCGAGAGCTGGGCGAAGAACCCGAGATCATGGCCACCTACACGGGCGGCGAACTCCTTGGCACGCACTATCTGCCGCCGTTTGCGTATTTCATGGACGCGCCCAACAGTTTTCAGGTACTGCACGGAGAGCATGTCTCCACCGAGGACGGCACGGGCATCGTGCACATGTCCCCGGCGTACGGCGAGGAAGACATGGCAACGGTGACGCCTGCAGGCATCGTCGCCGTCACGCCGGTGGACGCAAAGGGCCGGTTCGACGAGACCGTGCCTGACTACGTCGGTCAACACGTGTTCGACGCCAACCCGCAGATCATCCGCGATCTGAAGAACCAGAGCGGGCCCGCCGCGCACAACGCCCCGGTGCTATTGCGACACGAGACCTACGAGCACTCCTACCCGCACTGCTGGCGCTGCCGAAACCCGTTGATCTACCGCGCGGTTTCGTCGTGGTTCGTCAAGGTCACCGAATTCCGGGACCGCATGGTCGAGCTCAACCAGCAGATCACCTGGTACCCCGAGCACGTCAAGGACGGACAGTTCGGCAAGTGGCTGTCCAACGCCCGCGACTGGTCGATATCCCGAAACCGCTACTGGGGCAGCCCGATCCCGGTATGGACATCCGACGACCCGGCCTATCCGCGCATCGACGTGTACGGCAGCCTCGACGAACTCGAGCGTGACTTCGGCGTCCGGCCGGACAACCTGCACCGGCCGTACATCGACGAACTGACCCGGCCCAACCCCGACGACCCGACCGGCAAGTCCACGATGCGCCGGATCCCCGACGTATTCGATGTCTGGTTCGACTCGGGGTCGATGCCCTACGCCCAGGTGCACTACCCGTTCGAGAACGCGGACTGGTTCGAGTCGCATTTCCCCGCGGACTTCATCGTGGAGTACATCGGCCAGACCCGCGGCTGGTTCTACATGATGCACGTGCTGGCCACCGCCTTGTTCGATCGACCTGCGTTCAAAACCTGTGTGTCGCACGGCATCGTGCTGGGCAACGACGGCCAGAAGATGAGCAAGTCCCTGCGCAACTATCCCAACGTCACCGAGGTCTTCGACCGGGACGGCTCGGACGCCATGCGCTGGTTCCTGATGGCATCGCCGATCCTTCGGGGCGGAAACCTGATCGTCACCGAGCAGGGCATCCGCGAGGGTGTCCGGCAGGTCCAACTGCCGATCTGGAACGCCTACACGTTCCTGGCGCTGTACGCGCCGAAGAAGGGCACATGGCGGACGACCTCGACCCATGTCCTCGACCGCTACATCCTGGCCAAACTTGCGCAGCTGCGCGACGACCTGACCGCGTCGATGGACGTCTGTGACATCTCCGGTGCCTGCGATGAGCTGAGGCAGTTCACCGAGGCGTTGACGAATTGGTATGTGCGACGGTCCCGTTCGCGGTTCTGGGACGAGGATCCCGACGCCATCGACACCCTGCACACTGTGCTCGAGGTGGCAGGCCGACTGGCGGCGCCCCTTCTTCCGCTGACCACCGAGGTGATCTGGCGTGGCGTCACCGGCGAGCGTTCGGTGCATCTCGCCGACTGGCCGGAGGCCGCCGACCTGCCACACGATGCGGACCTGGTCGCAACGATGGACCAGGTGCGCGAGGTGGCGTCGGCGGCATCGTCTCTGCGCAAGGCGAAGAAATTACGGGTCCGGCTGCCGCTGCCCAAACTCACTGTCGCCGTTGATAACCCGCAGCGCTTGGAGCCGTTCAGGGATTTGATCGCCGACGAACTGAACGTGAAGGAAGTCGAGCTCACCGACGACATCGCGCGCTACGGGCGTTTCGAGCTGACGGTCAACGCGCGCGAAGCAGGTCCGCGGATCGGCAAGGACGTGCAGGCCGCGATCAAGGCCGTCAAGGCGGGCGATGGTGTCGTCAATCCCGACGGCACTCTGACCGCGGGCCCGGCGGTACTGCTGCCCGAGGAGTTCAGCTCGCGGCTGGTCGCCGCCGACCCAGAGTTCACCGCCGCCCTGTCGGAGGGATCGGGGCTGGTGGTGCTCGACGGCACCGTCACACCCGAGCTGGAGGCCGAGGGCTGGGCCAAGGACCGCATCCGTGAACTGCAGGAGCTGCGAAGGACGACGGGTCTCGACGTGTCCGATCGCATCTCGGTGATGATTGCGGTGCCCGCGGAACGCGAGGACTGGGCGCGCACACATGCCGACATGATCGCGCGGGAGATCCTTGCCACCACTTTCGAGTTCGGCGAGCCCGCCGACGGCAGCGATATCGGTGACGGCGTGCGGGTGGCGATCGCCAAGGCCTAGCGGCGATTACCGGCGCGACCCTTCGGATTTCCGCCATCCGGGGTTATCCTGATCAGCGGCGGTTACCCGGGTGTTCGACGGGAGTGCGGCAATGGTCACAATCGAAGACTTCTCGCAATTGGTGTCCGAGATCTACAGCGCGGCAGTTGAATCCAAAAATTGGGATGTCGTGCTGGAAGGCATCTCGTCAGCGCTTGGCGCCACGGGTTGTGCCTTGTTGACGAGCGGCCGGGTGCACAGCGAGATCGCCGTCAGATCGGTAGGCGCGGACCCCGCGAGCATGTCCACCTACAACGAGTACTACGGTCGGCTCGACCCGTGCCCGCCTCGATTGGAGCGCATTCCTGCCGGGACTGTTGTCACACGTCAGCAACTCGTGAGTCGCGACCTGATGGCCCGCAGTGCCGAATTCTTCAATGACTGGGCCAATCCCAACGACTACGGCGACGGCATCTACTCGGTGCTCGATCGCGACGAGGACGGCACGTCGTGGCTGTGTGCGGCCGCGAAAGCCAAGCCAGACCCGTTCGGGACGGGCGAAAAGCTTGCGCTGGTGCGGGCACTCGTTCCGCACATACAGCATGCGATCAAGATCCACTCGCGGCTGTCTGAACTCGATCGGCGCTACCGCGATCTTGTTGCCGCGCTTGATCTTTTGTCGGACGGTATCGCCATGGTCGGTCGTGATGGCCGGTTGATCCACCTCAACCCCGCGGCAGAAGCCATCGTCGCCTCCGGTGATGGGTTGTGTGTGCGTGCGGGATTACTCAGGGCGACGAGTTCGCGCATCGACCGGTTACTCGGTCGGGTCGTGCACCAGGCGTTGGCGGGCCAACAATCAGAGGACGCGACGGGCGGGTGTGTGGTGATTCCACGATCCTTTGGTCAGCGGCCGTACGTGGTCCGCGCAATCCCCACCCGCCTTGCGGAGTCGGTCGGTGAGGCGGCGCCGACTGCGCTGATCGTGATCGGCGACCCCGAACAGGACGCCCTGCCGGATTCCGAGACGCTGCGCCGCCTCTACGGCTTGACCCGGTCCGAAGCCGAGGTTGCGCTTCGGGTGATGGATGGAACGGGGTTGGTGCCGATCGCCGAGGAGCTGTCGATTTCGGTGTCCACCGTGCGCACGCACCTCAAGCACGTGTTCGAGAAGACCGACACCCACCGCCAGGCTGAATTGGTTCGCCTGCTGCTGCGAGGGCTGGCCGCCACCCGTCGAAGCGACACGGCACGAACGGATCGTTTCCGCTGATCTCCTCCATTTGGGGGAGGACATCGCACCCGGACGCTGCTGTGCTGTCGCTATGAACCGCAGCGCCACTTCGCTTGCCGTCGCAGCCGCGGCGACCGCGGTGGTCGGTATGGCACTGTCGTTGACGGTGGCGCCGACCGCGCATGCCGATCCCCGTGACGCGATCAAAAACACCGTATTGGCGGACCGCTTCAAATACGCCCCTCAATGCCCGCCGTACATATACGACGCAGGCCTCGAAGAGATCGCCGGAAGGTTTGCGGTGTCGGAGAACCCCAACGAAATGCTCTCCGGAAACTTCAACGGCGTGAGGAAGGGATTCCTCGGCTCAGGTGATCCCCAGGCCGCTGCCACCACCAGCGCGTACGAGCGCGGCGCCGGACAGTTTCTGAGCGAATGCGATTACACCCGGTTCGGCGTGGGCTTCATCCGTCACGAAGACAGGGAAATCGACGTCGTGACCATTGTATTCGGCGACCCGTCCACACCCCCGGGATCAAGCCCGGAAGAAGCGGGCCTGATATGCGGCCCGAATCAACCCCCGATCCCCATAGGTCAGCCGTGCCCTGCGGCACCTCCGCCGCCACCACCCCCGGAGGAGAAAGCACCGACAGACGCTGTCCGGGTCAACATCACCAGGGCGGGCCTGCAGGTGAGAGTGACGGTCACGAGCACCGCCGACATCGCCGGCCAATGCACCTACAACGCCAACGACGTCAACGGGATCCTGCCGCCGGCCAGCCGCGACTTCGGACTCGGTCCGAAGGAGACGACGACGTTGAACTTCCCGGCGCCACCCCCGCTGTCCACGTACCACGTGGTGGTGTCGTGCCGAGGTGACTTCAAGGGCAAGAACGTCGAGTTCGGTCACGTTGAGCAGGATGTGTCCGGCTAGCGACGCAGCACTGCGGCAACGACCTTCGCGAAGTCGGCGAGGACATCGCGGACGAAGAGTGTCCGCCGGTATCCGATCGCATCGAGCAGCGGGCCGTGGTCGACGGCCACCACGGCGGTCGCGCCGACCGCCGTCAGCCACCAGAACGCGAACGCCAGCGCGCGTGCCCCGATACGCGACTCGGCGAAGCCCGCCGTCAGTCGGTCCCGTTGGAATCGCACATGCGGGTGCTCGTCGGCGACGATGCGGGCGGCCACCGCTCGCACCACGGCGTCGGGACCCGCGTGGGCGAGGCCACCGTAGTAGGACAACGCGACCACTTCGGCGACGGTCAGCACCATCAACTCGGTTCTCAGCCCCATCAGCCTGCGCAATCGCACGAAGACCGCGTCCGACCAGTGAGTGCGCATCGGCTGGCCGCCGAGATAGCCGAGCAGGCGGAGCAGCAAGGCGGCGTGCTGCTGCTCTTCGGCCACGAAAAGCTCTGCAGCCTCCAGGTATTCGTGATCGCCTGCCCGGGCGGCCTTGCGTAGCAGCTGTTCTCCGTCCCCGCTCTCGCCGAGCTGGAACCGCCGGATCGATTCGACCAGCGGGCGGCGGACCGCGTCGCTGATGTCGCATCGGCTGTCGAACGCGATGGCCGCGTCGGCCTTGGCGTGCACCTGCTCGTTCTGCTCGAAATGCTCGACCCACAGGCCGAAAATGCCGATATCGCTGGCCTGTTGCGTCATGGTCGCCAGGCTAGCGCCCTAGCATCGGGACGTGGCTGCTCGCTGGGTCCTGCACCTCGACATGGACGCGTTCTTCGCGTCGGTCGAGCAGCTGACCCGCCCGACGCTGCGCGGGCGCCCGGTGCTCGTCGGCGGGTTGGGCGGCCGCGGTGTGGTCGCAGGCGCCAGCTACGAGTCGCGGGTGTACGGCGCCAGATCTGCCATGCCGATGCACCAGGCCCGCCGCCTGATCGGCGCCACCGCCGTGGTGTTGCCGCCGCGCGGGGTGGTCTACGGCGTGGCCAGCCGTCGCGTGCTCGACACCGTCCGTGCTGCGGTGCCCGTGCTCGAGCAGCTGTCCTTCGACGAGGCATTCGGCGAGCCCGCTGAACTCGCAGGTGCCACCGCCGAAGACGTGGAGGCGTTCAGCGAAGCGCTGCGGGCCAAGATCCGCGACGTGACAGGGCTCGTCGCGTCCGTCGGCGCCGGATCCGGCAAGCAGATCGCCAAGATCGCCTCGGGGCTGGCGAAGCCCGACGGAATCCGGGTGGTGCGTCGTGACGAGGAACGTGTGCTGCTGGACGGACTGCCTGTTCGGCGGCTATGGGGAATCGGTCCGGTCGCGGAGGAGAAGCTGCACCGGCTTGGCATCGACACCATCGGTGCATTGGCCGCGCTGTCGGACGCCGAGGCCGCCAACATCCTCGGCGGCACGATAGGGCCCGCGCTGCACCAGCTCGCGCGCGGAATCGACGACCGGCCGGTCGCAGAGAACGGGCCCGCCAAACAGATCAGCGCCGAATCGACGTTCCCAGAGGACCTGACCACCCTCGACCAGCTGCGCGAAGCGGTGGGCTCGATCGGGGAGCATGCGCACACCCGTCTCGAGAAGGACGGCCGCGGAGCGCGCACCGTCACCGTCAAGCTGAAGAAGTCCGACATGAGCATCCTGACCCGCTCGGCAACGCTGCCGTATGCGACCGCAGACGCCGCCACGCTCATCGTGATGGCGCGCAGGCTACTGCTGGACCCACTCGACGTCGGGCCCATTCGCCTTGTCGGCGTTGGCTTCTCGGGCCTGTCGGAAGTACGCCAGGAGTCACTGTTCCCCGCCCTGGACTTGATGGCAGAAGAAGTGTCCGACACCGGACTGCCGCAGACAGTCAGCCAGGCCGCCGAGCGGGCACCCGCATGGCGGATCGGCGACGACGTCGTCCACACCACCTTCGGCCACGGCTGGATCCAGGGCGCAGGGCACGGGGTGATGACCGTGCGTTTCGAGACCCGCGGCACCGGCCCGGGACCTGTCCGGACGTTCGGCGACGACACCCCCGACATCCAACGGGCCAACCCGGTCGACAGCCTGGACTGGCCCGACTACGTCGATGCGTTGGCCGCCGAGTCAGCCCCAGCGGGAGAAGACGTCGTCGACGGGCGAGCCGCTCGCCAGGGCGGCCATCAATAGCACCCTGGCCTGCGGGGGGCGCAGTCGCGGCACCATCAGCGCCCCGGCGTCCACCAGCTCGCGTCCCGGCCCGTAGGCGACGCCGACCTTGCCGCCGGGCACCCTCGTCGAGACCGCCACCGTCACACCGTCGCGGCAGTGCCGCCGCACCCCGTCGATCACGGCGGCGCCGGCGTTGCCCGAGCCCAGTGCCTCCAGCACGATCCCCCGGGCACCAGCCGCGACACACGCGTCCATCGCCGCCGCGTCGGCACCCGGGTAGACCGCGAGGATGTCCACCCGAGGCGCGTCCGCGCTCGGCAGCTCACCGAGAAACGGGCGCTCTTTTGCGGCGCCCGGTTCGAATCGCCCCGCGGCGACCGTGCCGACCGCGATGCCTGCGAAGCCGCCGAGATCAGCCGTCGCGACCTTGTGCAGCCCGAGCGGCTGCCAGACAGTCCCGGCGAAACCGACCAGCACGCCGAGGTCGCGAGCCTGCGGGCTCGCCGCCACCGTCAGCGCGTCGCGCAGATTGCTCGGCCCGTCCGCATCGTCCGCGTCGGCGCTGCGCTGGGCGCCGGTGATCACCACGGGCGTGGCGCCGTCGTAGGTCACCTCCAGCCATAGCGCCGACTCCTCCATGGTGTCGGTGCCGTGCGTGATCACCACGCCATCGACATCCGGTCGTGCCGCGACTGCAGCGACCGCAGTCCGCATCGCGTCCCAGTCGGCGGGCGTCAGTTGCGAACTGTCCACCGACATCAGGTCGACGACCTCTGCGTCGAGGCCCGAAACCAGGTCCGCGCCGCTGGTGGTAGGCCGTTTGACGCCGTCTTCGTCGGCGCTGCTGGCGATCGTCCCGCCGGTGGTGATCACGACGAGGCGGCTCACACCCCCATCATTGCAAAATCACGCTTGGGGAATGATGGGGGAGTGACTGATGAATCGGCCCAGGGGACCGAGCCGAAGCCACGGCGCCGAATCCGACTGTTGGTGTCGGTGGCCGCCGTCATCCTTGCGCTGGACATCGTCACCAAAGTGCTCGCGGTCAAGCTGCTCACGCCGGGTCAGCCGGTGTCGATCATCGGCGACGCCGTGACCTGGACGCTGGTGCGCAACTCTGGCGCGGCCTTCTCGATGGCCACCGGATACACCTGGGTGCTGACGCTGATCGCCAGCGGCGTGGTGGTCGGCATCATCTGGATGGGCAGGCGGCTGCTGTCGCCGTGGTGGGCCATCGGCCTCGGCATGATCCTCGGCGGTGCGATGGGCAACCTGGTCGACCGGTTCTTCCGCTCGCCAGGACCCTTGCGCGGGCACGTCGTCGATTTCCTTTCCGTCGGCTGGTGGCCGGTGTTCAACGTCGCTGACCCGTCGGTGGTCGGTGGGGCGATCCTGCTGGTTGTGTTGTCGCTGTTCGGTTTCGACTTCGACACCGTCGGGAGGCGTAGGCCGGACGACGAATCGGACACCGTCGGGAGGCGTAAGCCCGACGACGAATCGCAGGAATCGGACGCCGTTGGCCGGCGTGAGGCCGAACCCTCCTGATGGACACCCGCTCGATGCCCGTTCCGGAAGGACTTGCGGGCATGCGCGTGGACGCCGGGCTGGCCAGGCTGCTCGGCCTGTCCCGCACCGCCGCCGCGGCGCTGGCCGAAGAGGGCGGCGTCGACCTGGACGGGACCCCGGTCGGCAAGTCCGACCGCCTGACGCCTGGTGCCTGGCTCGAGGTGCGACTGCCCGAAGCGCCTGCGCCGCCGGAGAACACGCCGGTCGACATCGAGGGCATGACGATTCTGTATTCCGACGACGACATCGTCGCGGTCGACAAGCCCGCCGGTGTGGCCGCCCACGCCACGGTCGGCTGGCACGGGCCGACGGTGCTCGGCGGGCTTGCCGCCGCGGGTTTCCGGATCACCACCTCGGGCATCCACGAGCGGCAGGGCATCGTGCACCGCCTGGACGTCGGGACATCGGGCGTGATGGTCGTGGCGCTCTCCGAGCGTGCCTACACAGTGCTCAAGCGGGCGTTCAAGCAGCGCACCGTCGAAAAGCGCTATCACGCACTGGTGCAGGGACATCCGGATCCATCCAGCGGCACCATCGATGCGCCCATCGGCAGACACCGCGGTAACGACTGGAAGTTCGCCGTCACCGCAGGGCGGCAGGCACAGCGTCACCCATTACGACACGGTGGAAGCCCACCAGGCCGCGAGCCTGCTCGACATCGAGCTGGAAACCGGCCGCACCCACCAGATTCGGGTGCACTTCGCCGCACTGCACCACCCCTGCGCGGGGGACATCACCTACGGGGCCGACCCGGTGCTCGCGAAAAAGCTTGGCCTGGAACGCCAATGGCTGCATGCGCGGTCATTGGCCTTCGCGCATCCTGCCGACGGTCGTCGCGTCGAGATCAGCAGCCCGTACCCCTCCGACCTGCAGCACGCCCTCGACGTACTGCGCCACAACGAACTGTGAGCGACGAGCGGCGGCGCTCCGGGCTGCTGTTCGGTGCAGGCGCATACATCTGGTGGGGGCTCTGCCCGGGCTTCTTCCTGCTGCTGCTGCCCGCAACCGCGCCCGAGATACTGGCCCACCGCTTCGTGTGGAGTGCGGTCTTCCTACTGGTGCTGCTCGCCGCGGCGCGCCGGCTCGGTGACCTGCGCAGGCTCAGCGCACGCGCCTGGTTTCAACTGCTGGCGGCATCGACCTTGATCGCCATCAACTGGGGCACCTACATCTGGGCCGTCACCCACGGTCACGTCGTCGACGCCGCGCTCGGCTACTTCGTCAACCCGCTCGTCACCGTGGCGCTGGGAGTGGTCATCTTTCGCGAGCGACTCAATCGGTGGCAGCTTCTGGCGCTGGTTCTCGCGGTCGCGGCCGTCGCGGTACTGACCGCTGAAGTCGGCGAAGTGCCGTACGTGGCCCTGATCCTGGCCTTCTCCTTCGGTCTGTACGGGCTGATCAAGAAGGTGGTCGACGCCGACCCGCGGGTCAGCGTCGCGGTGGAGACGCTGTGGGCGCTGCCCGTCGCCGTCGGGTACATGCTCTGGCTGCAGGTCTCTCACCAGGCGCACTTCGTCAACTACGGGGCGGGCCACACGGCGCTGCTGGTGCTGGCAGGCCCGGTGACAGCGATCCCGCTGCTGCTGTTCGCGGCGGCCGCCCAACGATTGCCGATGGTGACGTTGGGCCTGCTGTTCTATCTCAACCCAGGCCTGCAGATGGCCTGGGGAGTGTTCATCGGGCACGAGCCGATGCCTATCGGCCGGTGGCTCGGTTTCGCGCTGATCTGGGTGGCGTTGACGGTGTTCACCGCCGACGCGTTGCTTCGCGCACGACGCAACTCACAGCAGTCACCGCGAACTGTCGAAGAAAGTGTGCGAATGCCGGGCCCCCGCTCCTCCTAGTCGGTGAACACCGCCCAACACGGGTGGTGACCACCGAAAAGGAGAAGAAGATGTACCGCACCGCCAACCAGACAACGTCCGCTCGCCGCAGGATTGGCGTCCTCGTCTTCACAGGCGCCGCCGCCGGACTCGTCACTTTCGCAGCAGCGGCGGGATCGGCCGCCGCCAGCCCGGACGCGCCGTTCGTTCCGAACCTTCCGTCGCTCAACGCGGACGCCGTCGCGCTGAATCCGCAGCCGTTGCCGCCGGGTCCCGACTTCTCGCGGGTCGCGCTGAACCCGCAGCCGTTGCCGCCGGGCCCCGATTGGCTGCGCGTGTTGCTGCCACGGGTGGGATTCTGATGAGCGCCCTGGATGTTTTGCGCGGACCGGTCGGTCGCATGTCGATTCGGCAGCGGCCGAGTCGTCATGAAGGTGTGAAGGTCACAATCGACGACGAGGAGGACAACATGCGGTACTGCCTGTTGATGCACTACCAGGAGGGCGACGAGGTCGGGCTCACCGAGGCGGACATGGCGCCCGCGATGGCCGCCTTCGGCGCATACGCCGACGACCTGACGGCCGCAGGCGTGCTGATCGGCACCGAGGTGCTCGACTCCGTCGTCACCACCACCACGGTGACCGCCCGCAACGGCACGCCGGAGATCCAGGACGGCCCGTTCGCCGACACCAAGGAGAAGCTCGGCGGCATCTTCGTCATCGAGGTCGACAACCTCGACGAGGCGATCAAATGGGCGCAGCGCAATCCGGCGAACGGCTGGGGTTCCGTCGAAATCCGACCGGTGGCGCGGACGTACGCCGCCGACCGCGGGTGGTACAACCCGTAACTGTCCAGCAGCGGGTAGCCGACCTGGTTCGCGACTCCTACGGTCGGCTGCTCGCGCTGCTGGCGGCGCCCACCCGCGACATCGCCGCCGCCGAGGACGCGCTGGCCGATGCGCTGGAACGCGCTCTCGCCCGGTGGCCCGACGACGGAGTTCCCGCCAATCCCGAGGCGTGGGTGCTCACCGTCGCACGCAACCGGATGCGCGACATGTGGAAGTCGCACGCCTACCGGATGACCGACCCACTCGGCGAAACCCACGACAGCGCAATCGAAGTCGACGATATGGCCGCGATACCCGACCGGCGCCTCGAGCTGATGCTGGTGTGCGCTCATCCCGCCATCGCGGCGAACATTCGCACGCCGCTGATGCTGCAGACGGTGCTCGGTGTCGAGGCGGTGGCCATCGCCGAGGCCTTCGCGGTCGAATCCGCCACGATGGCGCAGCGCCTGGTTCGGGCGAAGAAACGCATCCGCGATGCGGCCATACCGTTCGTGCTGCCCGAGCGCGACGACCTCGCGGCACGGCTGCCCGCAGTCCTGGAGGCCGTCTACGGCGCGTACGCGATCGACTGGCAGGTGACGGCGCAGGCCGCGCCGATCGACACGCTGTCGTCGGAGGCGCTGCACCTGGCCCTCGTGTTGACCGAGCTGCTACCCGACGAGCCGGAGGTTCTCGCGTTGGCAGCGCTGGTCTGCCTGTCTGAGGCCCGCAGGACTGCGCGACGCGACCACCAGGGCCGGTTCGTACCGCTCGACGAGCAGGACGCCACGCTGTGGAACGCCGCGCTGATCGCCCGCGGCGAGGGCCTGCTGCGACGCGCCCACGGTTTCGGCAGACCGGGCCGGTTCCAGTACGAGGCCGCGATCGCGTCGGCGCACTGCTCGCGACCGACCGACCTGGAGGCACTGCGAAAGCTGTACCGCGCCCTGGTGCGGGTGGCGCCGTCGCTCGGCGCGGCGGTGGCGCTTGCCGCGGTCGAGAGCCAGATCGACGGACCGGCCGCGGGCTTGCGCGCGCTGGATGCGATTGCGGATCCTGCGGTCGACCGGTTCCAACCGGCCTGGTCGACGCGCGCGCACCTGCTCGCCGAGGCGGGGCACACCGACGCCGCCGCAGAGGCATTCGGGCGCGCCATCGAGCTGACGACCGACCGGGGCGTCGCCGACTACCTGCGTGAACAGCTAACTTCGCTGGAGCTGTAAGACACGCACTCCGACACGCCCGTACTCGTCGGTGAGCGGTCATACACTGGCGACCCTATGAACTCCTCGTCCTTCGTGCACCTCCATAACCACACCGAGTATTCGATGCTGGATGGTGCCGCGAAGATCGCTCCGATGCTGGCCGAGGCCCAGCGGCTGGAGATGCCCGCCATTGGCATGACCGACCACGGAAACATGTTCGGCGCCAGCGAGTTCTACAACTTGGCCACCGAGGCCGGGATCAAGCCGATCATCGGCGTCGAGGCCTACATCGCGCCCGGATCCCGCTTCGAGACCCGCCGCATCCTGTGGGGCGACCCGGGCCAGAAGGGCGACGACGTCTCGGGCAGCGGCTCCTACACCCACCTGACAATGGTCGCGGAGAACGCCACGGGCGTACGCAACCTGTTCAAGCTGTCGTCTCTGGCGTCGTTCGAGGGCCAGCTCGGCAAGTGGTCCAGGATGGACGCCGAGATCATCGCCGAACACGCCGCGGGCATCATCGCCACCACCGGCTGCCCGTCGGGCGAGGTGCAGACCCGGCTGAGGCTGGGTCACGACCGAGAGGCGCTGGAATCCGCCGCGAAATGGCGGGAGATCTTCGGGCCGGACAACTACTTCCTCGAGCTGATGGACCACGGCCTGTCGATCGAGCGACGGGTCCGCGACGGGCTGCTGGAGATCGGTCGCACGCTCGACATACCGGCCCTGGCCACCAACGACTGCCACTACGTCACCCGCGACGCCGCGCACAACCACGAGGCGCTGCTGTGTGTGCAGACCGGCAAGACGCTGTCGGATCCCAACCGGTTCAAGTTCGACGGCGACGGCTACTACCTGAAATCCGCTGCCGAGATGCGGTCGCTGTGGGACGACGACATTCCTGGCGCATGCGACTCGACGCTGCTCATCGCCGAACGCGTGCAGTCCTACGCGGACGTCTGGGCGCCGCACGACCGGATGCCCATCTTCCCGGTGCCCGACGGGCACGATCAGGCGTCGTGGCTTCGGCACGAAGTGGACGCCGGGCTGGCGCGGCGGTTCCCGGCAGGTGTGCCTCCCGAATACGTCGAACGCGCCTCCTTTGAGATCGGGGTCATCTGCGCCAAGGGCTATCCGTCGTACTTCCTGATCGTCGCCGACCTCGTCGGCTATGCGCGGTCGGTCGACATCCGGGTCGGTCCCGGCCGCGGGTCGGCCGCGGGCTCGCTGGTGGCCTACTCGTTGCGCATCACCGACATCGACCCGATCGAACACGGGCTGCTGTTCGAGCGCTTCCTCAACCCGGAACGCGCATCGATGCCCGATATCGACATCGACTTCGACGACCGCCGCCGCGGCGAGATGGTGCGCTACGCCGCCGACAAGTGGGGCCACGACCGGGTGGCCCAGGTGATCACCTTCGGCACCATCAAAACCAAGGCCGCGCTGAAGGATTCGGCGCGAATCCACTACGGCCAGCCGGGCTTCGCGATCGCCGACCGCATCACCAAGGCGCTGCCGCCGCCCATCATGGCCAAGGACATCCCGCTGTCGGGCATCACCGACCCCACCCACGCCCGGTACAAGGAAGCCGCCGAAATCCGTGGGCTGATCGACACCGATCCCGATGTGCGCACCATCTACGAGACCGCCCGCGGCCTCGAGGGCCTGATCCGCAACGCCGGTGTGCACGCCTGCGCGGTGATCATGAGCTCCGAACCGTTGACCGAGGCCATCCCGCTGTGGAAGCGGCCGCAGGACGGCGCCATCATCACCGGCTGGGACTACCCGTCCTGCGAGGCCATCGGCCTTCTGAAGATGGACTTCCTGGGCCTGCGGAACCTGACGATCATCGGTGACGCGCTGGAGAACATCCAGGCCAACAGGGGCATCGAGCTCGACCTTGAGTCGCTGCCGCTGGACGACGGCCCGACCTACGAATTACTCGGCCGCGGAGACACTCTGGGCGTGTTCCAGCTCGACGGCGGTCCGATGCGCGACCTGCTGCGCCGCATGCAGCCCACCGGCTTCCAGGATGTTGTCGCCGTGATCGCGCTGTACCGGCCCGGCCCGATGGGCATGAACGCCCACAACGACTACGCCGACCGCAAGAACGGCAGACAGGCCATCCGGCCCATCCACCCGGAGCTCGCCGAACCGCTCGAGGAGATCCTGGCCGAGACGTACGGCCTGATCGTCTACCAAGAGCAGATCATGCGCATCGCCCAGAAGGTGGCCGGCTACTCGCTGGCCCGAGCAGACATTCTGCGCAAGGCGATGGGCAAGAAGAAGCGCGAAGTGCTCGACAAGGAGTACGAGGGCTTCTCCGAGGGCATGAAAGCCAACGGGTTCTCGGCCGCGGCCATCAAGGCGTTGTGGGACACCGTGCTTCCGTTCGCCGACTACGCGTTCAACAAGTCGCACGCCGCAGGCTACGGGCTGGTGTCGTACTGGACGGCCTACCTCAAGGCGAACTATCCCGCCGAGTACATGGCCGGCCTGCTCACGTCGGTGGGCGACGACAAGGACAAGGCGGCGGTGTACCTCGCCGACTGCCGCAAGCTGGGCATCACCGTGCTGCCGCCGGACGTCAACGAGTCCGGGCTGAACTTCGCCTCCGTCGGCGAGGACATCCGCTACGGGCTCGGCGCCGTGCGCAATGTCGGCGCGAACGTCGTTGCGTCGCTGATCGGTTCGCGCACCGACAAGGGGAAGTTCATCGACTTCTCCGACTACCTCAACAAGATCGACATCGGACCGTGCAACAAGAAGGTCACCGAGTCGTTGATCAAGGCGGGTGGGTTCGACTCGCTCGGCCATCCGCGCAAGGGGCTGTTCCTGGTGCACACCGACGCGGTCGAATCGGTGCTCGGCACCAAGAAGGCCGAGGCGATGGGCCAGTTCGACCTCTTCGGCGGGGCCGACACCGCCACCGACGCGGTGTTCACCATCAAGGTGCCCGACGAGGAGTGGGAGGACAAGCACAAGCTGGCACTGGAGCGCGAGATGCTCGGCCTGTATGTGTCCGGCCATCCGCTCAACGGCGTGGCCCACCTGCTGACCAGCCAGGTGGACACCCAGATCCCCTCGATCCTCGACGGCGACGTCCCCAACGACGCCCAGGTGCGCGTCGGCGGGATACTGACGGGGGTGAATCGCCGCGTCAACAAGAACGGGATGCCTTGGGCCTCAGCCCAACTGGAAGACCTGACCGGCGGCGTCGAGGTGATGTTCTTCCCGCACACATACTCCAGCTATGGCGCCGAGGTCGTGGACGACGCGGTGGTTCTCGTCAGCGCCAAGGTCAGGATCCAGGACGACCGGCTCTGCCTGATCGCCAACGACCTTGTGGTGCCCGACTTCTCGAATGCCGCGGTGGACCGGCCGGTGGCGGTCAGCCTGCCGACGCGGCAGTGCACCATCGACAAGGTGAACGCCCTCAAGCAGGTGCTTGCGCGTCACCCGGGTACCTCGCAGGTGCATCTGCGGCTGATCAGCGGGGAGCGCATCACGACGCTGGAACTTGACCAGTCGCTGCGGGTTACGCCGTCGTCGGCCCTGATGGGTGATCTCAAAGCACTCCTGGGGCCCGGCTGCCTGGGCTAGAACGCGTAGCGCAGGATTCGCGCCTTGCGGCGGCCCGTCTTACTCATGCCGGAGAGTTTGGTGGCCATCCGGATCCAGCCCGGGAAGAGGTCGACTTCCTGGGCGTGGGTCAGGCTGGCCTCTTCGACCAGCCGCATGCGCGGATTCCAGGTCTCGGGGTGGTGCGCGTCCTTGAAGCCCGGATACTCGAATTGGCTGCCGACGTCTTTGAACATCTTCTGCGGATAGAGCTTGATCGCCTGGCGGCTCACCCAGCCGATCCGGCCGTAGTCGTTGAATACGAACTCGCCGGAGGCGAAGTGCTCGGTGATGCGCCGGAAGATTCCCACGATCACCGGTTCGGTCAGGAACGCGAACAGCCCGTCGGCCACCAGCATGGTCGGGTGGTCGGCGGGAATCGCGTCGGGCCAGTGCTCGTCGGCCACCGAGACCGATACCGAATGTGATTGCGGGGCAGCGGGCAGCGCCTCGTCTCGCACCGCGGTGATGCCCGGCAGGTCGACGCTGTACCAGTCGACCGTCGACGGCGGCCCCACGCGGTAGTAGCCGCTGTCCAGCCCTGCGCCCAGGTCGACGACGACGGCGTCAGGATGCTTGCTGACGAATGCGCGCACCCGGTCGTCGAGCATCTTCGCCCGAAGCGCCGTCTGGCACACCACGCTGGTCTGCACACCCAGTCCGGCGAAGTCGTAGTCGATCTTGCCGACCACCTCGTGCGCCAGCGTGTCACCCAAGATCGGTCTAGCCCAGCGGCTGTCCAGCGCTCTGGCATATTCGGTGAGAAACGCGGTCTGCTCGATCGGTGACAGTTGTGTCGTCGTAATCCCCATGACAGCGAACGTACTCCCTTTTCCCGGCTGAACAATCAGCCCAAAACGTTCACCGCCCTTGAGATTACGAGCGCGGCCGTGGACAGCGCGACCATCGCCTGAACGGTCATCATCGCCTTCGCCCAACGGGCCAGCGGCATGGTGTCGGTGGGGGAGAACGCCATCACATTGGTGACACTGACGTACAGATAATCGACGAACGTCGGGCGCCAATCCGGTTTGGACACGTTGGGAGTGGTCATCTGAGGGAACAGGAAGTCGGGATATGGCCGCTCTCCGACGTGCCTGGCAAACGGTCCGCCGCGGTCGAGTTCCCAGTACCAGATGCCGAACACGATGATGTTCGTGACGAAGATGGCCGCGCCGCTGCCGAGCAGCACGGCCGCATTGTTGCTCACCTCCCCAGAGATGATGCGCACGTCCAGGAGGACGGCGGACAACGTGTTGTCGACGGTGATCGCGGCCAGCAGCACCCACGTGGCGTTCCTGCCGAAACGCGTTCGCCGCGTCATGACGCGGGGATTGATGGCCAACAGGGCTACAAAGAGGAGAATCTCGAGGACAAGCAGTGGCCACCGCGGCACCACCGTGTACCCCCTCGGGATGGCGACCTGCTGTGCCATCACGGCGACCACGGCGATGCGTACCGGTATCGCACTTTCGGGATCACCGTGACGAACCCAAGCGGGTACCCGCTTCTCGGCGTCGGCCGTGAGTTCCTGGGCGAAGCGGATAAGGCGTTCGCGAGGTAGATCAGATTCCGGTGAACCGTCCATCAACACAGTGTGAGTGCCTAAGTTGTGAATCATGAGCACATCCGATCGGCCTGCCACACTCTGTGAAGCCTTTCAGCGCACCGCCGCCGTCGACCCGGACGCCGTTGCCCTGCGAACACCGGGAGACGCGCAGACGCTGACCTGGCGGCAGTACGCAGACCAGGTCCGCCAGGTTGCTGCCGGGTTGGCCGGGCTCGGAGTCCGGCGCGGCGACACGGTGTCGTTGATGATGGCCAACCGCGTCGAGTTCTATCCGCTCGAGGTGGGTGCACAGCACGTCGGTGCCATCTCGTTCTCCGTCTACAACACGCTGCCCGCAGAGCAGTTGGTGTATCTGTTCGACAACGCCGACACCAAGGTCATCATGTGCGAGGCGCAATACGTCGACCGGATCCGCGCCAGCGGTGCCGACATCGAGCACATCGTGTGCCTTGACGGCTCTCCCGACGGCACGCTGTCGGTCGACGATCTCATTGCCGCAGGCGCCGACGACTTCGACTTCGAGGCGTCCTGGCGGGCAGTGCAATCCGAGGACGTCGCCACGCTGATCTATACCTCGGGAACGACGGGCAATCCGAAGGGCGTGGAGATGACACACGCCAACCTGTTGTTCCAGGCGTACGCCCTCGACGAAGTGCTCGGAGTGCGGTTCGGGGACCGGAGCACGTCGTTCCTGCCGACGGCCCACATCGCCGACCGGATGGGCGCGCTGTATCTCCAAGAGGTGTTCGGGACCCAGATCACCACCGTCTCCGATCCACGGGCCATCGCGGGTGCGCTGCCGGATGTGCGCCCGACGATATGGGGTGCGGTGCCGCGGGTGTGGGAGAAGCTCAAGGCGGCAATCGAATTCGCGGCGGCGAACGAACCCGATGAGACGAAGCGGATGGGGTTGCAGTGGGGTCTGTCGGTGGCGGCCAAGAAGGCCGACGCCTTGCTGGCCGCGAAGCCGGTGCCCGACGACGTGGCCGCCGAGTGGGCGCAGGCCGACGAGCTGGTGCTGTCGAAATTGCGGGAAAAGCTTGGGCTGGAACAGGTCAGGCACGCGGTGTCGGGCGCGGCGCCGATTCCGAAGGAGACGCTGGCCTTCTTCCTCGGCCTGGGGATTCCGATCGCCGAGGTCTGGGGGATGTCCGAGCTCAGCTGCATCGCGACGGTCGCTCATCCCTCGGAAACCCGGTTGGGCACTGTCGGCAAGCTGGTCCCGGGCATGGAGGCCCGGATCGCCGAGGACGGCGAGTTCCTGGTGCGCGGGCCGCTGGTGATGAAGGGATACCGCAAGGAGCCTGAGAAGACCGCCGAGGCGGTCGACGCAGATGGCTGGCTGCACACCGGCGACATCCTGGAGGCCGACGAGGACGGCTACCTGAAGGTCGTGGACCGCAAGAAGGAGCTGATCATCAACGCGGCGGGCAAGAACATGTCGCCTGCCAACATCGAGAACACCATCAAGGCGGCGTGCCCGCTCATCGGCGTGATGCTCGTCGTCGGCGACGCCCGACCCTACAACACGGCGCTGATCGTTCTCGACGCCGAGTCGGCGGCGCCGTATGCGGCGCAGCGCGGCATCGACGATGATTCGCCGGAGACGCTCGCTGCCCACCCGGAGGTGATCTCCGAGATCGCGGAAGGTGTCGCATCGGGCAACGCGAAGCTGTCGAAAGTCGAGCAGATCAAGCGGTTCCGGGTGCTGCCGACGTTCTGGGAGCCCGGCGGCGACGAGATCACCCTGACGATGAAGCTCAAGCGCAAGCCGATCAACGAGAAGTACGCCGCCGAGATCGAAGAGCTCTACGCCGCCGACATCGCCGACGCGGTCCACGAGCCCAAGGCGGCGACGAGCTCGGCGCAATGACCTCGCGCCACGTCAGCGTCTGGGTCGACGTCGCACCCGATGTCGTCTACGCCATCGCCGCGGACCCGCATCAGCTGCCGCGGTGGGCGTCGGGACTGGCGGAGGGCGCGCTACGACAGACCGCCGACGGGTGGGTCGCCGACTCGCCGATGGGCGAGGTGATCATCGAGTTCGCGCCAGCGAACGAATTCGGGGTGCTCGACCACGTGGTGCGAATGCCGTCGGGTGAGGCGGTGTACAACCCGCTGCGGGTGATCCCCGCCGGGGAGGGCTGGCGTCGCTGCGAGGTGGTGTTCACCGTGCGGCGGCGGCCAGGCATGACCGATGAGGAGTTCGAAAGCGATGTGGCGACGGTGGCCGCCGACCTGGACCGGCTGCGGCAGCTCGCGGAGGGCTAGCGGCGCGAGGCAGCGACCCGCAGGCCGAGCCACACAGCTGTGGCCGAGGCAGCCGCAGTGAGTACCGCCGGGGCGGCGCTGGCGGTGACGACGCCGACGGCGATCAGCACGAAGACGCCGACCAGGAGCGCGGCCAGCTTGTACACCGGCCAGGGCACCCCGGCGATCAGCACTTCGTCGCGCACCGTCATGGTTTCACGATAGCTCGTAAGGATAGTTTCGGACAACCGAAACACCGGATCAGGGGCGACGGTTTTCCTAGCCGACCTAAGCTGGTGGCATGCCACTTTCCGGAGAATACGAACCGAGCACTTCCGATTGGGCCCGCGAGAACGCCGAGACGTACATGGAGTCCGGCGGCACAGAAGGCACCGAGCTGCAGGGCAAGCCCGTCATCCTGCTGACCACCATCGGGGCGAAGAGCGGCAAGATCCGCAAGACACCGCTGATGCGCGTCGAGCACAACGGGGAGTACGCGGTGGTGGCATCGCTGGGTGGCGCTCCCAAGAACCCGGTCTGGTACTACAACGTCAAGAAGAACCCCCGGGTCGAGTTGCAGGACGGCACCAACGCCGAGGACTACGAGGCACGCGAGGTCTTCGGCGACGAGAGGGCAGCCTGGTGGGAGCGCGCCGTCGCGGCCTGGCCCGACTACGCCGAGTACCAGAAGAAGACCGACCGGCAGATCCCGGTGTTCGTGCTCACGCCCGTGAGCTGAACCCACTCACCGCGGGTGGGCAAAACTGATTTTGGTGGGGAAACCCCCAGATGGCACCATTAATCGGTGTCCGCTGAAGTGAGCCAGAGTCCTCGTACGTCGCCGCCGGTGTCCGCGGCCGACATCGATGCGGCCGCTCAGCGAATTTCCGACGTGGTCACGCGGACCCCGCTGCAGCTCAGCGAACGGCTGTCGGAGGCCGTCGGCGCGACGGTGTACCTCAAGCGCGAAGACCTGCAGGCCGTGCGTTCGTACAAGTTGCGCGGCGCCAACAACCTGCTGAGACAGCTCTCCGCGGATGAGATCGCCGCAGGGGTGGTGTGTTCGTCGGCGGGCAATCACGCGCAGGGCTTCGCGATGGCGTGCCGGTCGATGGGCATCCGAGGCCGGGTGTACGTGCCCGCCAAGACGCCGAAGCAGAAGCGCGACCGCATCCGGTACCACGGCCGCGAATTCATCGAGTTGATCGCCGTGGGCAAGACCTACGACGAGGCTGCCGCCGCCGCGCTGGACGATGTCGCGCGCACGGGAGCCACCCTGGTGCCGCCGTACGACGATCCGCGCACCATCGCCGGGCAGGGCACCATCGCCGTGGAACTTCTCGACCAACTCGACGGCGAGCCGGACCTTGTGATCGTTCCGATCGGCGGTGGCGGCTGCATCGCCGGTATCACCACATATCTCGCCGAACGCGCCACCCGCACTTCGATTTTGGGTGTCGAGCCGGCGGGGGCGGCCGCGATGATCGCCGCGCTTGCCGAAGGGCACCCTGTCACCCTCGACCACGTCGACCAGTTCGTCGACGGTGCCGCGGTGAACCGTGCGGGCGCTCTGACCTACGCGGCCCTTGCGGCTGCGGGCGACATGGTGTCGCTGACGGCGGTGGACGAGGGCGCGGTGTGCACGGCCATGCTGGACCTGTACCAGAACGAGGGGATCATCGCCGAGCCCGCCGGCGCGCTTTCGGTGGCCGCGTTGATGGAGGCCGACATCGCGCCGGAATCGACTGTGGTGTGCCTGATCTCCGGCGGGAACAACGACGTCTCGCGCTACGGCGAAGTGCTCGAGCGCTCGTTGGTGCACCTCGGACTCAAGCACTACTTCCTCGTCGACTTTCCACAGGAACCCGGCGCGCTGCGGCGATTCCTGGACACCGTGCTCGGCCCTAACGACGACATCACGCTGTTCGAGTACGTCAAGCGCAACAACCGGGAGACGGGAGAGGCGCTTGTCGGCGTCGAACTCGGTTCGGCCGCAGACCTCGAGGGCCTGCTCGAGCGGATGAAGGCGTCCGACATTCACGTCGAGACGTTGGAGCCCGGCTCGCCGGCGTACCGCTACCTGCTCTAAGTGGGGGTGACGACGGCGATTCCCGCGCCGATCGCGGCTTCGGCGAGGCGACTGTCGTAAGTCACCATGGCGCGAAGCTCAGGGGCGGTGCGCGCCGCCGCGAGGTGTATGGCGTCGACCGTGCGGAGTTCGGGCGGAGCGATCGTTGCCGCCGCGTCGAGCACTGAACTATTGAGCGCCACCAGATCCAGCCTGCTGAGGGCAAATCGGGCGTTTTCAATGACGTCGATCAACCCGCGTCTAGCAACCGCCCGCACCAATTCGGTTCGCGCCACGGCAGCGGTGAATTGTGTGTCGCCTGGAAAGTCCTCGAAATAGCGACGCAGTGCGGCCGATTCCCCCTCGACGACGACCAGCTTCACCAGTGCTGAGGTATCGACGTAAATCTGCATCAGCGTTCGTCTGCACGGAGCCGCTGCAGCTCCGCTGACGCATCGAACCCGCAGTCAATTGGCACGACATCGAGAAGGTTGCCCGACTCGGCCGGAATCACATCGCCACGAAGTATCAGGTCTTCCCACGTGGCATCGCCCGCTGGCACGATACGGGCCACCAGACGGCCGCGTTGTGTGACCTCGACGGTTTCTCCTCTTGCCACGCGTGCGATGTACCGGCTTGCATGTTGGCGCAACTCGCGCAGCCCGATCCGCTCCATGTAGCACATGGTAGCACTTAGGCTGCCGCCTTGACCTGCACTAATGATTCGTCGTTGGCGCGAAAGATGGGCTCTAGTGGAACGTTATGCGCAGCTGCCACTTGCGTCAGCAGCGTCGTCCAGTGCTGGTCCAGCTCCGAGATTCCTCCTGCGCCGGGCCGGGTCAACAAAAGCGCCGGAGTGGTTCCCGATTCGAATTCGTAAAGGATCCAGTGCAGGCGCACGAGGACATCCTCGACGTAGTCGCGCCTGGGCCAAGGCGGCAACGGAATTTGCGACATCGTCTTGAACATGCGCCGATCGCGTCCGATGAACCCCACCCAGAGCAGTCGTTGGCCGAACCCAAGCGGACCCATCAGCGCCCGCCAGCGCTGTCGCAGATCAGCTGGAGAATGCACTGGATCCGTTGCGGTTTCGATGGGCGGAATCGGAAGCAGTTCGCTGTGACTCATCCATGAATGGTCAACACGGTCGTCTCTTAACGGCAACCGGTTATCCACAGGCTGTGCGGCTGTGGATTAAGAGTTGACAAGCCGCAGAACCGCGAAAGAATGCCCGCCCAGTCGCGTGGCGTCGTCGTCGACCGTCGGCTCACCCCAGGCCAATACGGGCTCGCCTGTCACCGGGATCGTCACCTGTTCATCGTTCAGGTTGCACACAATCGCCAGTGAGCCGCGCCGCATGACGATCCAGCGCTGATCTTCGTCGTAGTCGACCTTCATGTGGTTCAACCAGGGGTCGGCCATGTCGGGTTCCGTCCGTCGCAGCGCGAGGAGTTCGTGATAGACGTGACGCAGCAGTGCGTGATCGCCGTCGTCGATCTCGTCCCATTTCAGCTTCGACCTCAGAAACGTCTCAGGGTCCTGCGGGTCGGGGATTTCGTCGGCATTCCAGCCGTGTTCGGCGAACTCGCGCTTGCGCCCCTCGGCGGTGGCCCTGGCCAACTCGGGCTCGGGGTGCGAGCTGAAGAACTGGAACGGGCTCGATGATCCCCACTCCTCACCCATGAAAAGCATTGCCGTGTAGGGCGACCCCAGCGCGAGGGCCGCCTTCACGGCCAACTGGCCGTGGGTCAGATTCTGCGACGGGCGATCGCCGGTGGCCCGGTTGCCGACCTGGTCGTGTGTGAGTGTGTAGGCCAGCAGCCGGGTGGCCGGGATTGTCGCAGTGTCCAGCGGACGGCCATGCCGTCGGTGCCTAAACGACGAGTACGTCCCAGCGTGGAAATAGCCGTGTTTGAGTGTCTGCGCCAGTGTCTCGAGCGATCCGAAGTCGGCGTAGTAGCCCTGCCGTTCGCCTGATACGGCGGCATGGATCGCGTGATGGATATCGTCGTCCCACTGTGCGGTCATGCCAAGACCGCCACGGTCCCGTGGGGTGATCAGGCGTGGGTCGTTCCGGTCGCTCTCGGCGACCAACGACAGCGGCCTGCCCAATTCCTCTGCCAACGCATCGGTTTCGGTCGACAACTCCTCGAGGATGTTCACGGCCGTCGTGTCGACCAACGCATGCACGGCGTCGAGTCGCAGGCCGTCGGCGTGGAAGTCGCGCATCCACCGCAGCGCACAGTCGATGATGTAGCGCCGCACCTCGTCGGCATCGGCGTCGGCGATGTTGACGGATTCGCCCCACGGGTTGCTGCCGGTGGAGAGGTACGGCCCGAACCTCGTCAGATAGTTGCCCGACGGTCCGAGGTGATTGAAGACCGCATCGATCAGCACCCCGAGGCCACGGGCGTGGCAGGCATCGATGAGCCGGACAAGCCCGTCGGGGCCGCCGTACGGTTCGTGTACGGCGTACCACAGCACGCCGTCGTAGCCCCAGCCGTGCGTGCCACTGAATGCGTTGATCGGCATGATCTCGACGAAGTCGATACCGAGATCGACCAGATAGTCCAGCTTCTCGATAGCGGAGTCGAAGGTGCCATCGGTCGTGAAGGTGCCGATGTGCAGTTCGTATATCGCCGTGCCCTCGATCGAGCGGCCTTCCCAGCCGTCGTCGGTCCACGCGTCGGGCGCGGGCTGCCAGAGCTGCGAGCGGTCGTGCACGCCGTCGGGTTGCCGCGGTGACCTTGGGTCGGGCAGCACGGTCGGGTCGTCGTCGAGCAGGAATCCGTATCGGGCGTCGGGTGGCGCGTCGACGTCCGCGCGCCACCATTCGTCGTCGGCGCGGTTCATCGAGTACACCGTGCCGTCGACGTCGAGCCGAACTCGCCCGGGTCGCGGTGCCCAGACGGAGAACTCAGCCATCGACGCGCTCCAGCAGTGCCACGGGCAGATCTGCGAAGAGATCTGCGGGGGACACCCTTCCGCTGAATCTCGCTGTGCCGAGTCGGTTCACCCAGGTGCCGTCGGGAAGTGTCAGAAGCGTTTCACCCCAGCCTGTTTCGGCGAGTAGCGCAGAGTGCCGCGTCACTGCGGTCACCACCTCTGACCCCCGGGCGAACGCCGCCAGGTTCCCGGCCGCCAGACCCTCGGCGAGCAGCGGCGTGTAGCCCCCGTCGGCGAAGACGTCCGGCTTCTCGCGGCGCAGGCGCAGCGCCGCAGTCACCACCCGGATCTTGGGGTGCGTCAACGCCGACAGCGCTTCACGTCTCGCGGAGTAGTCGACCGGTCTGCGGTTGTCGGGGTCGACGAGGCTGTCGTCCCACAGTTCGGTGCCCTGGTAGACGTCCGGCACGCCGGGCGCGGTCAACTGGATCAGCTTCTGGCCGAGACTGTCGGTGCGGGCGCAATCGTCGAGGCGTGCCACCAGGCCGGTTAGCTCGGTGGCCAACGGCCCGTCGATCATCTCGTCGATCCAGGCGTGCACCTTGTCCTCGAACCCGGCGTCGGGATCGTTCCACGTCGTGTGGACGGCGGCTTCCCTGATCGCTTTCTCTGAGTATGCGTGCAGGCGCGCGCGCAGGTCGTCGGTCACGAGGCCGTCGACGGGCCACATGCCGAAGATGTTCTGCCACAGGAAAAGCCCCGTCATCGGGTCGGGCGACGGGGTCCGTCGCTCCCAAGCGCTGACGAACTCCGCCCAGAGCGACGGCACCTGTGACAGCACCCCGATCCTGGCGCGGACGTCTTCGCCGCGCTTGGTGTCGTGCGTGCTCAAGGCCGTCATCGCCTGCGGCCACAACCGAGCGCGCGACTCGGCCCGCTGGTGAAACTCGGCCACGCTGACCCCGAACCATTCGGGTTCACCGCCCACTTCGTTGAGCGAGACGAGTCGCGGATCGCGGTAGAACAGGCAGTCCTCCATCGACTTCGCCGTCGCCGCCCCGCACAACTGTTGCAGGCGCACGGCAGCCTCGCCGCCCGTTCCCACCGCCGCGGCGACAATTGCCAGCGGCTCGGCCAGATCTGTTCGCGCGGTTACGGTTTCGGCCAAGGCGGCTGGCAGTACCGAGGACAGGTTCAGATAGTCGGACCGGTACACATGTACCCGACTGAGTAGGGCGGCGATCGCGTCGCCAAGGTCCGAACGGGCGAATCCGGTTTCTGCCTCGACGGCCCGACACAGCCGGTCAAGCTCGCTGCGCAGGGTGTCGGTGACGGCGGCGACCTTGAGTTCACGCGCCAGCTGCGGCATCGCGTGGTAGTCGGTGCCGGTCGAGTCGACGAGGTCGGTGAGTGGGCCGATGCCACCGGGATCGAGGAAGAGGCCACCGATTTCGCGCAGTGCGTCGTAGCCGGTGGTGCCCGCCACGGTAAGGCTCGGGTCCAGCGGTTCGTCGACGGCCAGGATCTTCTCGATGACGATCCACGCCTTCGGCCCGGTGATCTCCCGCAGCCAGCGCAGGTAACCGGCAGGGTCGGATAATCCGTCCGGGTGGTCGACGCGTACGCCATCGACCAAACCTTCGTCGAACCAGCGTTTCACCTCGACGTGGGTGGCGTCGAACACGGCGCGGTCTTCTTGTCGCAGGCCGGCCAGCGATGTGATCGAGAAGAACCGCCGGTAGCCGCAGACGCCGCGGCGCCAGCCGATCAACCGGTAGTGCTGGCGGTCGTGCACCTCGCTGCCGCTGCCTCCACCCGTGCCCGGAGCCATGGGATAGGCGAGATCGCCGAGGCGCAGCACCTCGCCGTCGACAACGAGATCGGCGACGTCGTCGTCGGAACCCAACACCGGCAACACGATTCGGCCGCCATCCAGCGACCAGTCGATGTCGAAGTACGACGCGTAGTCCGAGTCCCTGCCGTGCCGCAGTACGTCCCACCACCACTTGTTCTGGTGGGGGTCTTCGACGCCGACGTGGTTGGGGACGATGTCGACGATCAGGCCCATACCGCGTGACCGAGTGGCGGCTGACAACCGGGCCAGTCCGTCGGCGCCGCCGAGTTCCTGCGAAACCGTGGTCGGGTCGATGACGTCATAGCCGTGTATCGAGCCGGGGGCCGCAGTGAGGATCGGCGACAGATAGAGATGCGAGACCCCGAGGTCGTCGAGGTAGGGCAGCACATCCTCGGCGTCGGCGAAGGTGAAGCAGTCACCGCGAAGCTGCAGTCGATAGGTCGACAGGACAGGAAAAGCCATGTGTCAGGCGGTCTTACGCAACACCAGAAGTGACCGCGGTTGCAGCGAGAGCTTCTCGCCCGCGGCAACCACGACGTCGGTGTCGCCCTGCGGGTCGGCCGTGTCGAGTTCGGCGGTCCACTGGTGCGCGTAGGCCAGTTTCGGGGCGATGAAGTCCTGCTCCTCGTCATGAGCGTTGAAGCACAGCAGGAACGAGTCGTCGACCACCCGCTCGCCGCGTTCGTTGGGCGCCGGGATCGCCTCGCCGTTGAGGAACACCGCCACGCATTTGTCGAGGCCGGTACCCCAGTCCTCTGGCGTCATCTCCTTGCCTGCGGGGGTGAGCCACGCGATGTCGCGAATCTGGTCGCCGGTGCGGATCGGCTTGCCTTCGAAGAAGCGGCGACGGCGGAACACCGGGTGTTTCTTCCGCAACCCAGTCACCTTGCGGGTGAAGGCGACTTGGTCGGCGTTGGTCTCGCGCAGCGACCAATCCATCCAGGAGATCTCGGAGTCCTGGCAGTAGACGTTGTTGTTGCCCTTCTGGGTACGTCCGATCTCGTCGCCGTGCGACAGCATCGGCGTACCCTGCGAAAGGATCAGCGTGCCCACGATGTTGCGCATCTGCTTGGCGCGCAGCGCCAGGATCTCCGGATCATCGGTCGGCCCCTCGACGCCACAGTTCCACGACCGGTTGTGGCTCTCGCCGTCCCGGTTGTCTTCTCCGTTGGCCTCGTTGTGTTTCTCGTTGTAGGACACCAGGTCGTTCAGCGTGAAGCCGTCATGACAGGTGACGAAGTTGATGCTCGCACTCGGCCGCCGACCGGTGGCCTCATAGAGGTCGGACGAGCCGGTCAGCCTTGAGGCGAATTCGCCGAGGGTCGCGGGTTCGCCCCGCCAGTAGTCACGCACAGTGTCGCGATACTTCCCGTTCCACTCGGTCCACAAACCTGGGAAATTTCCCACCTGATAGCCGCCCTCGCCGATGTCCCACGGCTCGGCGATCAGCTTGACCTGGCTGACGACCGGGTCCTGCTGAACCAGGTCGAAGAACGCGCTCAGCCGGTCGACGTCGTGCAACTCGCGGGCCAACGTGGCGGCCAGGTCGAACCGGAAACCGTCGACGTGCATGTCGAGCACCCAGTAGCGCAGCGAGTCCATGATCAACTGCAGGGTGTGCGGGTGGCGGGCGTCGAGGCTGTTGCCGGTGCCGGTGAAGTCCTTGTAGAGCTTCAGATCCCCGTCGAGCAGCCGGTAATAGGCAGCGTTGTCGATGCCGCGGAAGTTGATCGTCGGCCCGAGGTGGTTTCCTTCGGCGGTGTGGTTGTAGACCACGTCGAGGATCACCTCGATGCCCGCCTCGTGGAAGGTCCGGACCATGGTCTTGAACTCGGCGACGGCGCCGCCGGCATGCCTGCTGTACGAATATTGGTAGTGAGGTGCGAGGAACCCGAAGGTGTTGTAGCCCCAGTAATTTCGCAAGCCGAGATCGAGCAGCCGGTGGTCGTGCAAGAACTGGTGCACCGGCATCAGCTCGATCGCGGTGACGTTCAGTGCCTTCAGATGCTCGATGATCGCCGGGTGCGCCAGGCCCGCATACGTGCCGCGCTGTTCCTCGGGGATGGCCGGATGGGTCTGGGTGAGCCCCTTGACGTGCGCCTCATAGATCACCGTCTCGTGGTACGGCGTGCGCGGCGCACGGTCTGAACCCCAGTCGAAGTACGGGTTGATGACGACGCTGGTCATGGTGTGGCCCAGCGAGTCGACCCCCGGCGGGTTGGCGGTGTCGAGGGGATCGACCTTCGCGGCCTCCAGGTTGTAGGAGAACAACGCCTGGGTGAACTCGAAATCGCCGTGGAACGACTTTCCATACGGGTCCAGCAGCAGCTTGCTCGGATCGCATCGATGACCCGCCGCGGGGTCCCAGGGCCCGTGCACCCGGAAGCCGTAGCGCTGTCCCGGTGTCACGGTCGGCAGATAGGAATGCCAGACGTAGCCGTCCACCTCGTCGAGGTTGATCCGTTCCTCGGTGCCGTCCTTGGCGATCAGGCACAGCTCGACCTTCTCGGCGACCTCGGAGAACAGCGAGAAATTGGTGCCGGCGCCGTCGTAGGTGGCGCCGAGCGGATACGGAGTACCTGGCCACACCGTCGTCAACGACATCAGTTGACCTTATCGGCGCCCATGGTCTGACGCGCGGTAGTCACCACCAGTGGGTGGCGACCCCGATCTGACGGCCGAGTTCATCGGCCATCGTGCGCATGTACGTCTTCGAAATGTGGTGAGAATCGTGGTAGATCAGCACGTTTCCCTCGACGGCGCGGCAGACGTCCCTGCGGCACACCGCGTCACTCATGTCCAGTGGCTCGAGCAACGGGAACCGATTCACCCAGATCAACGTGGGATTGGTCGGCGCGAGCACATCCGAGCGCCTGATCCCGCACGAGATGCCGTTGCCGCCGTCTGCGAGGCAGTCCGCAGGGAAGAACGGCAGGCTCTTGCGCACCAACCACGGCGTATCGCGCATCGCCAGGATCGGGATGTTGTTGTCCGACAGTTCCTGCCATATCCCGACATAGGTACCCGGCATCACATCGCCCGGCTTGATGTTCCACGGTCGGGTGGCTGTGGTGAACACGAAGTCGGGACGGTCGGCGATGAGTTTCTTCATCACCGCCTCGTTCCAGGTGTGGCACTTGGGATAGGGCCGGTTGTCGCCCATCACCAAAGGGACGTCTTCGGTGGTCAGCGGGCAACCCATCTTCAAGTAGGTGACCACCTTGAAGTGGTGCCGTTTGCCCAGCAGGTCCAGCGCGGTGATCCAGTGCTCGGCGTGCGACCCGCCGGCCAGCGCGATGGTGCGGGTCGCCGACTTGTCGCCGTAGCTGCAGTTGATCACGCCGACGTTGTCGAAGTCGCTGATGCAGCCGTCCTCGGTGGTCTCGGGCAGATCCTGCTTGGCCTCCAGCACCGTCGGCCGCATCGGCGCGTCCGGTACCGGCGCGTTGTCGAGCAGCGCGTGGGCGCCGGGATAGTCGACGGACTCCAGCGTGCCCAGGTCCTCGGCATTCGCGCGCTGCACGAGAATGTGCTCACGCCAGGTGAACGAGGTCGCGGTCAGTGCCACTCCGAGCGCGGCCACGATGGAGCCGAGCACGATCGTCGGCCTGCGCAGCCGGGTCCGCAGCGGAATCTTCACCGACGGGCCGGTGTCGGTGTTCGTGGACCGGTAGCGCAGCGGGTTCTCGACATACTTGGTGGTCAGATACGCCAGCAGCACGGACACCAGCAGCACGCCCGCCCCGTCGAGGAAGCCGGCGCGCTGGTTGTCGGAGTAGACGAGCCAGAAGATCAGCAGCGGCCAGTGCCACAGGTACAGCGAATAGGCGATCGATCCGAGCCACACGAACGGCCTGGTGGCCAGCAGCCGGTTGGGGAAGGGCAGCCTGCCGCCGGTGTGCGGGTCGGCGAGCCGGTTGGCGCCGGTGAGGATGAACAGCATGGTGGCGCCGACGGGCACCAGCGCCCACGGCCCAGGAAACTCCTTGACGCCGTCGATCAGCGCGCCGCAGGACAGGATCGCCGCCAGCGCGACCAGCGCGACCGTCGAGCGCAGCCACATCGGCCAGCGAATGTAGCCGACGAGCGCGCCGACCAGCGCCCCGAGCAGCAGCTCCCATCCGCGCGCGAAGCTGTTGTAGTACGCCGTCGCCTGGTCGGCGTTGTGAGCAAATATCGCGTAGACGAACGACGCGATGGTCAGTCCGCTCAGCAGCACAACCAGCGACGCTCGCATGTGCTTGCCGACGACCCTGCGGAACAGGAGAGCGAACAGGAAGATCAGCGCGAGAAACGCGATGTAGAACTGGCCTTGGACCGACATCGACCAGATGTGCTGCAACGGACTGACGGATTCGCCGGCGCGCAGATAGTCCGAAGCGGTGTTCGCCAGTTCCCAGTTCTGGTAGTAGCCGAGGCTGGCCAGACTCTGGTCGGCGAACGTCTCCCAACGCGTTTCCGGCTGGATCACGATGGTCAGCACCGCCGCGGCGGCGAGCACCACGACAAGTGCGGGCAGCAGCCGGCGAACCAGTCGGGTGACCTCGGGCACCGGCGACAGCGATGCGCCGGGCGTCAGCGCGGTGCGCAGCAGCCGTCCGCCGAAGAAGAACCCCGACAGGGCGAGAAAGACGTCGACACCGCCCGAAACGCGACCGAACCAGACGTGGAACACCGCGACGAGGGCGATCGCGATACCGCGAAGGCCGTCGAGATCGTGGCGGTAGAAGCCGGACGTGCGGTCTGCCGCCGACGCGCCCTTGCCGGGCACACCCGCGGTAACCACCGCCGGCCGGGGAGGGGCGAGGGTCATCATGGTCGCGGCATAATCTACCGAAGATCGCTGTGTGGCTCATGTCGCGCGCGCCCAGTTAGGCTCGTTTTCGATGCCTGCGTTGACCCCCGCTGAAATAAGCGCGATCGACGCCGCCCACATCTGGCATCCCTACAGCACGATCGGCGCCGAGGCGATGGCGCCGGTCGTCGCGGTGGGTGCGAGCGGGGCCTGGCTGACGCTGATCCGCGACGGGAAGCCCGTCGAGGTGCTCGACGCGATGACTTCGTGGTGGACCGCCATCCACGGGCACGGCCACCCGTCGCTCGACGACGCGATCGCCTCCCAGCTGGCCACGATGAACCACGTCATGTTCGGTGGCCTCACCCACGAACCGGCGGCCCGCCTTGCCCAGCTGCTCGTGGACATCACCCCAGACGGGCTGGACACCGTGTTCTTCAGCGACTCGGGCTCGGTCTCGGTCGAGGTCGCCGTCAAGATGGCGCTGCAGTACTGGCGCAGCCTCGGCCGCCGGACGAAGCACCGGCTGATGACGTGGCGCGGCGGCTATCACGGCGACACCTTCACGCCGATGAGCGTGTGCGACCCCGACGGCGGCATGCACTCGCTGTGGACCGACATCCTCGCGCGCCAGGTGTTCGCTCCGCAGGTGCCCACCGACTACGACGCCGCCTACAGCGCCGCCTTCGAGGCGCAACTGGCCGAGCACGCCGACGAACTCGCCGCCGTCATCGTGGAACCCGTCGTGCAGGGCGCCGGCGGGATGCGCTTCCACGACCCGCGGTACCTGACCGACCTGCGCGACATCTGCACCCGGCACGAGGTGCTGCTGATCTTCGACGAGATCGCCACCGGCTTCGGCCGCACCGGCGCGCTGTTCGCCGCCGAGCATGCCGGCGTCAGCCCCGACATCATGTGCGTGGGCAAGGCGCTCACCGGTGGCTACATCACGCTGGCGGCCACCCTGTGCACGACGCGACATCGCGCACACGATCAGCGCCAACGAGCCCGGCGCGTTGATGCACGGCCCGACCTTCATGGCCAACGCGCTCGCGTGCGCGGTCGCGGTGGCGTCGGTCGAGCTCCTGCTCGGCCAGGACTGGCGGGCCAGGGTGCTGGAGATCGAGACGGGCCTGCGCGACGGCCTCGAGCCGGCCCGCGCCCTTCCCGGCGTGGCCGACGTCCGGGTGCTCGGCGCGATCGGCGTGATCGAGATGGCGGCCGGTCGACCTGCGGGTCGCCACCGCGGCGGCCCTCGAGCACGGCATCTGGCTGCGGCCGTTCCGCAACCTCATCTACGCGATGCCGCCCTACATCTGCACGCCTGACGAGATCGCGCAGATCACCTCCGCGATGGTCGGCGTGGCCCGTGCGCTAACCTGAACACTGTTCAATTGTCGGCTCAGCCGACGTGTTCAATTGTCGGCTCAGAGAGCATCGTGACGCGCGCAGATCTTTCCCCGCTGGCCTGGCTCGACGAGGTCGAGCGCCAGCGTCGCGCGGCCGGGCTGCGCCGGTCGCTGCGCGCGCGGCCGCCCGTCGGCGCCGAACTCGACCTGGCCTCGAACGACTACCTCGGCCTGTCGCAACATCCCGACGTGATCGACGGCGGCGTGGCCGCGCTGCGCACCTGGGGCGCCGGGTCGACCGGATCGCGGCTGGTCACCGGTAACGCCGAACTTCACGAAGGCTTCGAGCACGCGCTGGCCGACTTCGTCGGCGCCGAGTCGGCGCTGGTGTTCTCGTCGGGCTACACCGCCAACCTCGGCGCGGTCGTCGCGCTGTCCGGACCCGGGTCGCTGCTGGTCTCCGACGCCCTCACCCATGCGTCGCTGGTCGACGCCTGCCGGCTGTCGCGGGCCCGGGTGGTGGTGACGCCGCACCGCGACGTCGCGGCCGTCGAGCCGGCGCTGGCGGCCCGCGACGAGGAACGCGCCGTCGTGGTGACCGACTCGGTGTTCAGCGCCGACGGCGACCTCGCCCCGCTGCGGGCGCTGCACGACGTGTGCCGTCGGCACGGCGCGCTGCTCATCGTCGACGAGGCGCACGGACTCGGCGTGCGGGGGACCGGTGGGCGCGGCCTGCTGGACGAAGTCGGCCTGGCCGGCGCGCCCGACGTCGTGATGACCACGACGATGTCCAAGGCGCTCGGCAGCCAGGGCGGCGTGGTGCTCGGACCGGTCGCGGTGCGCGACCACCTGATCGACGCGGCACGGCCATTCATCTTCGACACCGGCCTGGCGCCCGCGGCCGTCGGCGCGGCATGGGCGGCGCTGCGGGTGTTGGTCGACGAGCCGTGGCGTCCGCAGGCGGTGCTGGGCTCCGCCGCGGCGCTGGCCAGCGTGCGACGTCCCCGAGCAGCCGGAATCGGCCGTGGTTTCCGTCATCCTCGGCGAGCCGGACGTGGCGCTCGCCGCCGCGATGGCATGTCTCGACCGCGGTGTGCGGGTCGGCTGCTTCCGCCCGCCGACCGTTCCCGCGGGCACGTCGCGGCTGCGGCTCACGGCACGGGCGTCGCTGTCGGAGGACGAGATGACGCTGGCGCGCAAGGTGCTCACGGAAGTGTTGTCGACGGCCCAGCCGTGAGCGTTCTCGTCGTCACGGGCACCGACACCGGCGTCGGCAAGACGGTGGCCACCGCGGCACTGGCGTGCCATGCGCGGCTCGCCGGAATCGACGTCGCGGTGTGCAAGCCGGTCCAAACCGGCTCCGCCGACGGCGACGACGACCTCGCCGACATCGGACGGCTCTCCGGTGTCACGGAACTGCAGGGTCTGGCATGGCTTCCCGAACCATTGGCGCCCGCGGCGGCCGCGGCGAGGGCCGGAGTGCGATTGCCCACGCGCAGCGAGCTGAGCTCGATGGTCGACACGGCGGACGGGCCGGGGCAGCCTGACCCTGGTCGAAGGAGCGGGCGGCCTGCTCGTCGAGATCGGTGACGGCGGGGTGACACTTCGTGACCTCGCGCTCGATCTCGCCGCGCCGGTGCTCGTCGTCGCCCGGGCAGGTCTTGGCACGCTGAACCACGCCGCGCTGACGTTGGAAGCGCTTGCCTCACACAATGTCTGGTGTGCGGGCCTGGTCATCGGTGCATGGCCGGCCGATCCAGGGGTGATCGAGGCGGGCAACCGTGATGCACTGTCGTCGATGGCGCCGCTGCGTGCGGTATTGCCGGACGGCGCGGGCGCCTTCCGCCGGCGCGGTTCGAGTCGATGAGCTCGGCAGCGTTCGACGCGCAGTGGGTCAAGGACCTGGTGGGCTGAGATGGTGCACTCGGTGGAGCTGCTCTTCGACTCCGAGACCGATGCCGCGGTCCGGCGCGTCTGGGACGACCTGACCGATGCAGGCGTGCGAAGCCTGGCCAGTTCCACGTCGCCGAGTAACCGACCGCATGTCACTCTGTCGGTCGCCGAGCACATGGACGACGCCGTGAACGATGCGCTGCGTCCGCTGCTGCGGTTGCTGCCGTTTGCCTGCACGATCGGTGCGCCGATGGTGTTCGGACGGGGCCCGTTCACGCTGGTGCGGTTGTTGATCCCATCGGCCGAACTGTTGGCGCTGCACGCCGAAGTACACGAAGCGTGCCTCCCTCACATGTCGCCCGGCCCGCTTCCGCATGCGGACCCGGGCCACTGGACGCCGCATGTCACCCTTTCGCGCAGGGTGCCGCAGGGCAAATTGGCTGATGCGCTGTCGCTGCGTCGGATGTCGCGCGACCGGCGTGCGACCGCCGTGGCGCTCCGGCACTGGGACGGCAACAACCGGGTGGAGCATCCGATCTCTCCGTAGTTTCCCTGATGATTCCGGTTCCTGGCTATCCCACGCTGGCTAGCATGAGCGGACCTGATCCACGCGCGGAGACGTTGAACTGGAGCGACCTGGGCGTGAGTGAACTGCCGACAGGGCACGGTGACGCTGTTGCTCGCCGATGTCGAAGGGTCGACTCGGTTGTGGGAGACCGAGCCTGACGCGATGGCCGATGCCGTGGCGCGGCTCGACGGCTGTCTGACGGAGTTCCGTATCGTCCCATCACGGTGTGCGTCCTGTCGAAGCAAGGTGAAGGCGACAGCTTTGTGGTGGCGTTCGCGCGCGCCACTGATGCAGTGGCGTGTGCCATGGAGTTGCAGCGAGCCCCGCTCGCTCCGATCCGGCTACGGATCGGTTTGCACACCGGTGAGGTGCGGCTGCGAGACGAAGCAAACTACATCGGCCCCACCATCAATCGCACGGCGCGGCTGCGCGACCTGGCGCATGGGGGCCAGACCGTGTTGTCCGGTGTCACCGAGGAGTTGGTGTTCGAGCAGCTGCCTGTCGGTGCATGGATGACCGACCTGGGGACTCATGCCTTGCGTGACGTCGCGCGCCCGGAACGGGTCACGCAGCTATGCCACCCTGACCTTCGGAACGAGTTCCCACCGCTGCGCGCCGCCAATGCCACTGTGCCGCAGAGATTGCCCGCGCAGTTCACCAGTTTCGTTGGCCGCGAAGCCGAGATGGCGGAGGTGCGCCAGCTCCTGACGGAACACCGCCTTGTCACGTTGACGGGTGATGGAGGGGCGGGCAAGACGCGTCTGGCCATAGAGGTAGCGGGTCAAGTCGTCGACGATTTCGCAGACGGCGTGTGGTACGTCGACCTGGCACCGATCACCCATCCTGACCTAGTCCCGCTGACCGTGGCACGAGCGCTCGGGTTGCCCGACCAGCCAGGAAGCTCCGCCTTGGACACCCTCGTTCGGTTCATCAGCGATCGCTGCATGTTGGTACTGGTGGACAACTGCGAGCATCTCGCCGATGCGTCGGCATCAATTGGTGCCGCATTGCTTGGCGCATGTCCCGGCGTGACGCTGTTGGCGACGAGCCGCGAACCCATCAGGGCGGCGGGAGAATTCACCTGGCAAGTGCCATCGCTATCGCTCGACAACGAGGCCGTCGAGTTGTTTGCCGACCGAGCGCGTCACTCCAGGCCCGAATTCGTCGTCACGGACGAGAACGCGACCACGGTAACGGAAATCTGCCAGCGCCTTGACGGCATGCCGCTCGCCATCGAACTGGCTGCCGCCCGCATACGCGCTCTGTCGCTCGCGGAAATCGTTGACAGCCTTCATGATCGCTTCCGGCTGCTCACGGGCGGAGCGCGTACCGCCGTACGGCGGCAGCAGACGTTGCGCGCGTCAGTCGACTGGTCACACGCTTTGTTGTCGGAGCCGGAGCAAGTCCTGTTCCGAAGGCTGGCTGTCTTCCTGGGCGGGTTCGATCTGGGTGCCGCGCACGCGGTCTCCGGTGATGAGAATGTTGAGCGGTATCAAGTTCTCGACATGCTGACGCTGCTGGTCGACAAATCGCTCGTGGTGGCAGAGGAGAATCGGGGCCGGACACGCTATCGAATGCTGGAGACGATGCGTCAGTACGCACTCGAGAAGCTCGGCGAATCAAAGGAAGCCGTCGATATTCGGACAAGACACCGCGATTACTACCTGGCGACGGCAGCCCAATTGGATGATGCGGCACGGAGTGACAAGGAGCATCTGCTCGATCAGCTGGAAGTCGACATCGACAATCTGCGCGCTGCGGGCGTTTGGTGCCGCGAGAGCGGAGAGAGCGAACACGCCATGCGTTTGGCGTCGTCACTGCAGAGGCTGTGGCTCACCCGGGGCCGCGTCCTGGAGGGGCTCGCCTGGCTGAACGCAGCCCTCGCCGACGAAACCGACGACCGTGACGCTTTATCGGTGCCTCGGGTGAAAGCGCTTGCGGACAAGACTCTTCTGCTCGCCTCGGTGGGCTGGACCCAGAGCTTCGTCGACGCCGAACAGGCCCTGGCCGCTGCCCGCGAGCTCGGCGACGCTGGTCTGTTGTTGAGGGCGCTCGTGGCACGCGGATCGATCGTGTCGTACGACGCGGATGTGATGCGGCCATACCTGGCCGAGGCGGTCGACCTCGCCCGAGAACTCGGCGATTCCTGGAGGTTGAGCCAGATTCTGAGCTGGCAGGCTACAGCAGCGATCATCGAGGGTGACCCGGTCGCGGCGGTCGAGGCGGCGAGCGAAGGCCGCGACCTGGCCATCGCGATTGGTGATCGCTTCGCCGCGCGTCAGTGCCGCCTGTGGATCGCCAACGCGCAAACGTACTTCGGTGATCTGGCTGGCGCGGTGGCTCTGTTTCGAGAAGTGATCGACGAGGCATCGGCGGCTCACGATGTGATCTTGCAAGTCATCGGGCTTCTCGGCGAAGGCCATGCGCTCGCTTTGCAGGGTGATGTCAGCGCTGCCAGAAAGACAGCCGACGCGGCATTGAACTGTTCCACCCAGCTTGGCCACTACTACGACCAGGTCTGCTACGGCCAGCTCGCGATCGCCTGCCTGGCGGCGGGCGATGCCCCAGGGGCATGGGAGGCGAGCAAAGCAGCTGAGCGGGATAGCGCTTGGCAGCCGATGACAACGGGACTTTTCATTGCATATGCGGCGTTGAGCGCCTTGAAATGCGGCGAATCTTCTACTGCGGAACGTGTGGCCAATGAAGCGGTGTCGATGACGAGGGGCGTGTTCTCATCTTTGGCGTTCGCGGTGCGTGCGCTTGTGCATGCCGAGCTCGGAGCGGTCGAACAAGCCGAAGGCGATGCCTGGGAAGCGCTTGGGTTGGCGGCCAACGCGCAAGCTGGTCTTCTGATCCCAGGCGCCTTGGAGCTTCTCGCGACGTTTGTCGGCGACGCAGGCGGCCGCCACGAAGCGGTCCGCCTCTTGGGCGCAGCAGAGGCCGCAAGGAGCCGCTTCGGCGCCCTCCGCTTCAAGGTTCTCGACGCCGACCACACGGCATGCGTTGCCGCGTTGCGTGGTGCGCTAGGCGACAAGGAATTCGACAATGCTTGGGCAGAGGGTGCGTCATTGTCGACGGAGGAAGCCATCGCCTACGCGCAGCGTGGTCGCGGCGAACGGAAACGCCCGCGTACGGGCTGGGCGTCGCTCACGCCGACCGAGCGTGACGTGGTAGGCCTCGTCGGGGAGGGCCTCGGCAACAAGGACATCGCCGCACGGCTGTTCGTGTCGCCGCGAACGGTTGAGTCTCACCTCACGCACGTCTACACCAAGCTCGGGCTTTCCAGTCGGGTTCAACTCGCGCAGGAAGCCGCCCGCCGCGTGGAAACCGACTAAGGCACCGTCGCCGCAACGCTTTTCGGCACACACATCCGCCATGCCTCGACGACGATCTCGCGGAGCTCTGCGTGATCGATGGCGTCGAGGCGGACGTGGACCCAGTTGTATCTCATGTCGGACGGCCTCGGCAGCATGAACTTGCCGGGCTCGGAGGCGACGAGACCGTCGCGCTCCTCCTTCGGAAAGGCGAACCCCATCACGGTCTCGTCGCGCGAGAACGCGAGATAGACGATCCGTCCGATGCGGAACTTGATCCGGTCGGCGACCACCACCTCGTACGACCTCGGCAGGGTCGAGGTGATCCGACGCACATCGGCGACGCTGATCATGCCCGCGACGTTAGTCGTGCGCTCCGACAACGGGCCGCCGCGCGGCGATGCCGTCGATCAACAGGGCGAGCCCGAAACCGAACCGCTTGCCTGCATCATCGGCGAGCACCGACTGCTCGTCGGGCAGCTCGGCGCCCGCGGCATCCCACTGCAGCCGCGACTGCTCATCGGCGGTGAACCCCAGCACGTAGTAGACGACCGTGCGGGCGGCCAACTCGGCGTGCGCGTCCTCGACGCCAGCCTCGGTGGCGGCGTCGCGAAGGCGGGCCAGGATCGCCGTCATCGCCTCCGATTGGCCTGCCGCGAAGCTCGCCGACACCAATTCCGCACCGTCGGTGTGCGACAGCAGCGCGTCCCGCAGGCGCCCGCAGATCCCGGCGACGCGGTCGCGCCAGTCGCCTGGCACGTCATCGACCGGCTCGAGGATGCGGTCGGCAATCGCGCCGAGAAGCTGCTGCTTGTTGGCGAAATGCCAGTACAGGGCGCCGGGGGAGACATTGAGCTCGCGTCCCAGCCTGCGCATTGTCAGGTCGGCGATCCCGTAGTTGTCCAGGATCGCCGTCGCCGCCTCGACCACGTCGCGTTTGTGCAGCTGCACCCGGCTACCATAACCTGAACGCCGTTCAAGTTTGAGTAGGGGAGCATGCGTTTGACCGACATCCTGACCGAGGCGCGCGAGCAGGTGCTCGAGCGAGGTGAGGGCCTGACGCAGGACCAGGTGCTGACCGTGCTGCGACTGCCCGATGACCGGCTCGACGACCTGCTCGCGCTCGCCCACGAGGTGCGGATGCGCTGGTGCGGCCCGGAGGTCGAGGTCGAGGGCATCATCAGCCTCAAGACCGGCGGCTGCCCCGAGGACTGCCATTTCTGCTCTCAGTCAGGGCTTTTCGCCTCCCCGGTGCGCAGCGCCTGGCTCGACATCCCGAGCCTGGTGGAAGCCGCCAAGCAGACGGCCAAGTCCGGAGCGACGGAGTTCTGCATCGTGGCCGCGGTGCGCGGGCCCGACGAACGGCTGCTGGCGCAGGTCGCGGCGGGCATCGAGGCGATCCGCAATGAGGTGGACATCCAGATCGCCTGCTCGTTGGGCATGCTGACCCAGGAGCAGGTCGAGCGGCTGTCGGAGATGGGCGTGCACCGCTACAACCACAACCTGGAGACGGCCAAGTCGTTCTTCCCCGAGGTGGTCACCACCCACACCTGGGAGGAGCGCTGGGACACGCTGTCGATGGTCCGCGACGCCGGCATGGAGGTCTGCTGCGGCGGCATCCTCGGCATGGGCGAGACGCTCGAGCAACGCGCCGAGTTCGCGGCCAACCTGGCCGAGCTCGACCCGCACGAGGTTCCGCTGAACTTCCTCAACCCGCGACCCGGCACACCGTTCGGCGATCTGGACGTGCTGCCCGCGGCGGAGGCGCTGAAGGCCGTCGCGGCGTTCCGGCTGGCGTTGCCGCGCACCATGCTGCGGTTCGCGGGCGGTCGTGAGATCACGCTGGGCGACCTCGGCGCCAAGCAGGGCATCCTCGGCGGCATCAACGCCGTCATCGTTGGCAACTACCTGACCACGCTCGGCCGTCCTGCCGAGGCCGACCTGGAGCTGCTCGACGACCTCCAGATGCCGATCAAGGCGCTCAACGCCACCATCTAGCCGTGGTTTGTCTGATGGGGACCGTCAAGTTCAACGTCTACACTGGCGAGCCCGCAGGTGGCGCCGTGCCTACTGCGGCCCAACTCGGGCTCGAGCCACCGCGCTTCTGCGCGGAATGTGGCAGGCGGATGGTCGTCCAAGTGCGTCCGGATGGGTGGTCGGCGAAGTGCTCACGGCACGGCACACAGGACTCGAAGGATCTTGACAAGCGATGAATGAGGTTGCACCACCGCGTGTTTCACGTCGTCGCGCCGCCGCGACGGTGGTTGTCGGGTTGGCCTTAACCGGCGCTTTGATCGGTGCGCTGTGGGCGTGGATCGCACCGCCGATCCACGGAGTCATAGCGCTGACCAAGAGCGGTGATCGAGTGCATGCCGCACTGGGCAACGAAACAGACAACTTCTTCATCGCAGCTTTCCTGTTGGTGGGCCTGGTCGTGGTGCTGGCAGTGGTGACCGCCGTTTTGGTGTGGCAGTGGCGGCCGCACCGCGGCCCGGTGATGTGTGCGGCGTTGGCCATCGGCTCGGCGGCAGCGTTCGGTGCGGCGGCGGGCGTGGGTGCGCTGATCGTGCGGTCGCGCTACGACGTCATCGACATCGCGGGTGCGGCCATCTCACCGGAGCATCGCGTGCAGTACGTCGTCGAGGCACCGCCGGTGTTCTTCGCACACACGGGGTGGTTGATCGCCGCGTCGATCCTGTTTCCGGCGGCGATGGCGGCGCTGGTCTACGCACTCATCGCGGTGTCGACGTCACGCGACGACCTTGGTGGCTGGCCGCCGGTTGATCAGCCTGTGCTGCCGCCGCCGGTCGCCGTGGAGGGCGCTATCCCGTCGACAGGCTAAACAGCGCACTGCCGTCTTCGCTCAGCAGTGTGACCCGGCAATCGTCGCGGCCGCGCTGCGTGAAGCCTCAGCAGTCACATGGGTAACGAGCTTGGAGCATCCCCTCTATCTGGGCCGTCATCAATTGATGACGGCTCACAGACGAAGACTGTCCCGAGATTGGTGCCGGTGATACTTCTGGGACTTCTGTGCCGGTCGCCTCTGCAGCCGGTCAGAGTGGACTACGCTCTACCGTCCGCCCCGTGACCACCTTCGCGACGATGCGCGCCAGCCTCGCCATGCCCACATAGGTCATCGGATTCAGCAGGGTCGGCCACTTGGTCCGGATGAGGTTGTCGCTCAACGGCTTTCCTGCGAATCGGTCGATCAGCCAGCGCAACGCCATCGGTGCCGACATCGGGTGCAGCAACATGTGCTCGCTGAACATGTCGCGGTGGTAGGTGACCGCTGCGCCGCCGGACCCGTAGGTGTCGGCCAACTTGTCGATGTCGTCGACGTCGACGATCCGGTCGTGCACCGCCTGTACGAGCAGCACCGGCGGCGTCGGCACCGCCGTCCCGAGCTTGATGCTGTCGAATACCTCTTGAACTTCTGGCATGTCGAGGATCTCATCGAGCGGCCGGTCGACGAGCCTGCCCATGTCCATGCCGATCAGCCGCAGCACCGCGTGCGCAGTGGTCATCTTCTCGACCTGCAGCAGCATCGCTTTGCCGGTGTCGGTGGCGTGCTCCTGGATGACCCGGTCGAGGTCGGGATAGGCGTGCGACAGCGCGGCCACCACCATCGCAGGCAGCCCGGAGTAGAAGCTGCCATTGAGGCGGCGGAAGGCATGGCCCAGATCTGCCACGGGTGAGCCGAGTACCGCGCCGACGATGTTCAACTCCGGCGCGTACGTGCCTGCCATCTCGGCGGCCCATGCAGTCGCAAGGCCGCCGCCGGAGTAACCCCACAGCCCGATCGGGGCCGTGGCGGACAGGCCGAGCTTCTCCGAGCCCACCGCGGCGCGCAAACCGTCGAGGATGCGGTAGCCGGGCTCGTACGGTGTTCCCCACGCCCCTTTGGAGCCCTCGTGGTCGGGTACCGACACCGCCCAGCCCTCGGCGAGTGCCGCGGCGATGAGGAAGAACTCGAACTGCGCGAGCGCTCCCGGTGCCACCGAACGTCGGCGCAGGGCATATGAGGGGAAGCAGCGCGACGTGACGGCGTCGATCGCGCACTGATACGACAGCACGGGGCAGACCTGGCCGGGCGCGCGTTCGGCGGGGGCGATCACCGTGGTGACGGTGGCCTCCGGCTCGCCGTTCATGTCGGTGGTCCTGTACAGCAGCTGGGTGGCGGTGAACTTCTGCGGGATCAGCCCCAGAAACGCCACCTCGACATCGCGGCTGCGCAGCACGGTGCCAGGCTCGGCGTGCTGGAAGCCTTGCGGCGGGTCGTAGAACGGGTCATCGCCGGGACGTGCTGGACGGGCGCCCCGCTTGATGTCCTCGTGGGGTACGGAACCGATCCACTCGGCACCGGCTGCCGGTGCGGCGCTGCCCAAATCCATCCGGCCAGTATTGCTTAAGAAAGCGTTAAGAAGCCAGCCGCCCCGCCCGAGGAGCGAAAAGTCGCTGCCTCAACCGGGCGGCCGCAACGCGGCGAATTCGTCGGTGACGCGGTAGGCCGACTCGGTGAAGCGGTACAGCGCCGCAGGCCGACCGCCGCTGCGGCCCGACCGCGCGGTGGTGCCGGTCGGGACGATGACTCCGCGTCGCGCCAGCACCCGCTGCAGGTTGGTGGCATCGACCTGATGGCCGAGCGTGGCGCCGTAGATGTCGCGCAGCGTCGACAGAGCGAACTCTCTTGGCGCCAGGGCGAATCCGATGTTCGTGTAGGACATCTTCGCCACCAGTCTGGTGCGGGCGTGTTCGACCATCGGCCCGTGGTCGAACGCCATCGGCGGCAGCGCGTTCACCGGATGCCAGCGGGTGTCGGGCGGCAGTTCTGGGGTGGCGGGGGAGGGCACAAGGCCCAGAAACGTCGACGCGATGGTGCGCACTCCGGGGACCCGGTGTGGGTCGGAGAAAACCGCCAGCTGCTCGAGGTGAGCTAATTCACGCAGATCGACTTTCTCGGCGAGTTGTCGCCGAACTGAACTGATCATGTCCTCGTCGTGACGCAGTTGCCCGCCGGGCAGCGACCACGCGCCCCGCTGTGGGTCTCGGGCGCGCTCCCACAGCAGCACGCTGAGCTGGGGGTTTCGGGTGCTCAGCTGCCGAACTTGAAAGACGACGGCGAGCACTTCGTGTGCAGTGCTACCATTAGGCATGTTTTCGATTGTAAGTCGAAAACCTATGGATCGCGAGGAGGCGGCCATGACGGTGTTGGACGACCGGATCGTCAACAGTCCGACCGGCTATTCCGGCGTCGACGGTGACGAGGAGTGGGCGGCCGAGGTGCGTCGCCTCGCAGACCTGCGCGGCGCGACGCTGCTGGCGCACAACTACCAGCTGCCCGCCATCCAGGACGTTGCCGACCACGTCGGCGACTCGTTGGCCCTTTCGCGGGTCGCCGCGGCAGCCCCCGAGGAAACCATCGTCTTCTGCGGCGTGCACTTCATGGCCGAGACCGCCAAGATCCTTTCCCCCGACAAGACGGTGCTGATTCCCGACCAGCGCGCAGGCTGCTCGCTGGCCGACTCGATCACCGCCGACGACCTGCGCGCCTGGAAGGCTGAGTATCCCGACGCGGTCGTGGTGTCCTACGTCAATACGACCGCGGCAGTGAAGGCCGAGACCGACATCTGCTGCACCTCGTCGAACGCCGTCGACGTGGTGTCCTCCATCCCGGAGGACCGCGACGTGCTGTTCTGCCCCGACCAGTTCCTCGGCGCCCACGTCCGGCGGATCACCGGTCGCGAGAACCTCCATATTTGGGCGGGCGAATGCCATGTACACGCAGGCATCAACGGCGACGAGCTGGCCGACAAGGCGCTCGCACATCCGGATGCCGAGTTGTACGTCCATCCCGAATGTGGTTGCGCGACATCGGCGTTGTACCTCGCTGGCGAGGGCGCGTTTCCCGCGGACCGGGTGAAGATCCTGTCCACCGGAGGCATGCTCGACGCCGCCCGCGATACTCACGCCCGTCAGGTCCTGGTCGCCACCGAGGTCGGCATGCTGCACCAATTACGCAGGGCCGCACCCGAAGTGGACTTCCGCGCCGTCAACGACCGTGCCTCGTGCAAGTACATGAAGATGATCACCCCGGCTGCACTGCTGCGCTGCCTGATCGAGGGCGCCGACGAGGTCAACGTCGATCCCGAAACCGCCGCGCGCGCAAGGGCCAGCGTTGCAGCGGATGATCGAGATCGGCGCACCCGGCGGCGGTGAATGATGTGGCATCAGCGGGCCGACGTCGTGGTCGTCGGCACCGGGGTGGCAGGCCTCGTCGCCGCACTGGCCGCACACCGGCGCGGTCGAAAGGTCGTCGTGCTGAGCAAGGCCGCCGACACCGCGACCTTCTACGCGCAGGGCGGCATCGCCGTAGTGCTGCCGGACACCGACGACTCGATCGACGCCCACGTCGCCGACACGATTGCCGCCGGTGCGGGCTTGTGCGACCCCGATGCCGTGCGGTCGATCGTGTCCGACGGCTATCGCGCCGTCCGTGAATTGGTCGACGACGGAGCGCGTTTCGACGAAGCCGAGCCCGGCCGCTGGTCGCTGACGCGGGAAGGCGGGCATTCACGCCGCCGCATCATCCACTCCGGCGGCGATGCCACAGGAGCCGAGGTGCAGCGTGCGCTGGACCACGCCGCGGCGACACTCGACATTCGGCGCCATCACGTTGCGCTGCAGATCCTGCAGACCGACGGTGCGGTGTCGGGCGTGCACGTGCTCAACGAGGACGGCACCGGAATCGTGCACGCCCCGTCGGTGGTGCTCGCGACCGGCGGCCTCGGCCACCTCTATTCGGCCACCACCAACCCCGAGGGATCAACCGGTGACGGAGTCGCGCTGGCGCTGTGGGCCGGTGTCCCGATCAGCGATATCGAGTTCATCCAGTTCCATCCGACCATGCTGTTCGACGGCCATGCGAGTGGACGCCGCCCGCTGATCACCGAAGCCGTCCGCGGCGAGGGCGGAATTCTGCTTGACCGACAAGGCAATTCGATCACCGCGGGTGTGCACCCGATGGGCGACCTGGCCCCGCGCGATGTTGTCGCGGGTGCCATCGACGCACGGTTGCGGGCGACGGGAGATCCCTGCGTATACCTGGACGCGCGGGCAATTGTTGACTTCGATCGCCGGTTCCCGACGGTCACGGCGGCATGCCGGGCGGCGGGCATCGACCCGACGCGCCAGCCGATCCCGGTGGTGCCGGGCGCGCACTACAGCTGCGGCGGTGTCGTAGCCGATGTCTACGGCGGCACCGATCTTCCTGGGTTGTTCGCCGCGGGTGAGGTGGCACGCACGGGCATGCACGGCGCGAACCGGTTGGCGTCCAACAGCCTGCTGGAGGGGCTGGTGGTTGGTTCCCGGGCCGGCCAGTCCGCGGCCGGGCACGCCGCGACCGCCGGAGCGGCACGCGCCGAGCTCGGTGAGAGCGAGGCACGGGTTGGCATGCCGCGCAACAAGTTACAGCGGGCAATGTCGACCTACGCCTCGGTCGTCAGGGACGCCGATGGCCTGCAGCAGCTGACGCGCGAACTCGAGGCCGCCGATCCGCGGGACCTCGACTGCCGCGCCAGCTTCGAAGACGTCGCGCTGACCACCACGGCCCGCGCGGTCACTGCCGCCGCCATGGCCCGGACCGAGTCGCGCGGCTGCCATCACCGATCCGACTACCCGGACACCGACCCCGCGCAGGCACACAGCCAGGTACTCGAGGTGGCCTGCTGCTGATGGAACTCAGCGCTGACGAGCTGACAGAGGCTCGCAGGGCGATCGCACGCGCCCTCGAGGAAGACCTGCGCTACGGCCCCGACGTGACCACGCTGGCCACCGTTCCCGCAGAAGCCGGCACGACGGCCTCGATGGTGACACGCGAACCGGGCGTGATCGCCGGGGTCGACATCGCACTGCTGGTCCTCGATGAGGTGATCGGATCGGACGGATACCGGTTGACGGAGCGCGTCGATGACGGTGCTCGCCTCGATGCGGGCGGGGTGGTGCTGACAGTCGAGGCACCGACGCAGGGGCTGCTGACCGCCGAGCGGACGATGCTCAACCTTGTCTGCCACCTGTCGGGCATCGCCACCACCACCGCGGCGTGGGTCGAGGCCGTCGAGGGCACCAACGCGAAGATCCGCGATACCCGCAAGACGCTGCCCGGGCTGCGGGCACTGCAGAAATACGCGGTGCGCGTCGGCGGCGGCGTCAACCACCGGATGGGGCTGGGCGACGCGGCGCTGATCAAGGACAACCATGTCGCGGCGGCGGGATCGGTGGTGGCTGCGCTGCGTGCCGTGCGCGAGGTGGCGCCCGATTTACCGTGCGAGGTCGAGGTCGACTCGCTCGAGCAGCTCGACGAGGTGTTGGCCGAGAACGTGGAACTCGTTCTGCTGGATAACTTCCCGATTTGGCAGACGCAGATCGCCGTGCAACGCCGCGATAACCGCGCCCCCGAGACGAAGCTCGAATCATCGGGCGGGCTGTCGCTGGACACCGCCGCCGAATATGCGGGCACAGGCGTCGACTATTTGGCCGTCGGCGCCCTCACGCACTCGGTGCGGGTGCTCGATATCGGGCTCGACCTCTAGTGCACCAATAGTTTCTGAGCCGCCGCCTTCGCCGAATTCAACGCAGTGTCGTCGCCCGCGATGCGGGAGAGAATCAGCGCACCCTCGATCAGGGCGATGACCGCGAGCGCGGTCTGCTCGGCATCGCGATCCGGCCAGCCGTCGGCGCGAAGTCGCTCCGCAATCGCGGCACTCCAGCCTGCGAAGGCGCGGGCGGATGCGTCGCGCACCTGTGGGCTCGCATTCACCGACTCGGTGGCGATCGGTTCGATAGGGCAGCCGTCGCGCTGGTCGGAGGCCAGTTGCACGATGAGCAGGTCGATCCAGCCTGCGACGATGTCGGCCACCGACGAGTCGCTGTCGAGAAATCGGCGCAGCAGCCGTTCGATATCGCCACCCGCCGACTCGACGACGGCAGCCGCGAGCTGCTGTTTTCCGTCCGGGAAGTGGTGGTAGAGCGAGCCGGCCTTGACGTCTGCGGTCTCCAGGATCTGATTCACACCGGTGGCCGCATAACCCTGCCTGCGAAACAGCTGGGCCGCGGTGTCGATCAACGCGGCACGGCTTCGGTCTGGGCGGGGCACCCCTTGACAATACTAGAACGGTCGCTCAAGAATACTTGAACGACCACTAAAGAAGGGCCGCGGGATGCAACAGCTGGTGTTCGAGGAGGCCGGGCGGTACGCCTGGCATGAGGCTCCTGACCCGGAAATACGCGATGCCAGGCAGGCGCTGGTGCGGCCCCTGATGGTGGCCTGCTGCGACCTCGACGTCGCCGTCGCCGAGGGTGTGTTGCCCCTGCCGCCGGGACACGCCGTCGGCCACGAGGGCCTCGCGGAGGTTGTCGCCGTCGGCGACCAGGTCACGACCGTGCGCGCGGGTGACCGTGTCGTCGTGCCGTTCCAGATCAACTGCGGGGAGTGCAACGCCTGCCGTCGCGGTGTGACGGGTTCGTGCGCGTCGCTTCCGCTGATGGCGATGTATGGCATGGCACCGCTCGCCGGTCTGGACGGCGGCGGCTTCATGGCCGATCTCGTGCTCGTGCCGTTCGCCGACGCGATGCTGCTGCCCGCACCCGCGGAAGTTGACCCGGTGGCGATCGCCTCGCTGTCGGACAACATCCCCGACGGCTGGCGCGCGGTCGGTCCGTACCGTGCTGAATTGGCTGCCCTCGACGAGGTCGACCGTCGCATGCTGGTGGTCGGTAGGCGGTCGATCGGGTTGTACGCGGCGGCGTTCGGATTGGCATACGGCGCGCAGGTCGACTACGTCGATACCGACGAACACCGGCTTGCCATGGCGGAGAAGCTCGGCGCCCGTGTCCACGAGCGGCCGAAGCCGGACCGGTCATGGGACCCGTATCCGGTGACTGTGCACACGTCGGCGGACCCGTCGGTGCTCGCCTCCACGCTGCGCGCGACGTGGCCGGACGGCGTGTGCACCGACACCGGCATCTATTACCAGGGCGGTGTGGAGATGCCGCTGCTGCCGATGTACACCCGCGGCGTCCGCTTCGTGACCGGCCGGGTCAACGCACGGGCGGTTATCCCCGAGATCCTCGAATTGCTCACCGCGGCTTGTGATCTCTCACCTGCCGTAGATCGGGTCGTTCCGTGGGACGACGCGCCGTCGGCGTGGCCCACGATGACCGGGAAGACGGTGTTTACGCGGTAAGCGGACCGCGTCGCACCAGCGACAGCACCACCGCGGCCGTGGCGAACAAGCCCGAGAACACGCGGTTGACGACCGTTTGTTTGCGCGGCGTGTGCATCCACTTCAGCAGTCGCACGGAGAGAGCGGTGTAGAGACCCATCACCACGAGGTCGACCGCGACCATCGTCGCGCCGATCGCCAAGTACTGCGGCAGCAGCGGAGCGGTCGGAACGACGAACTGCGGCAGCACCGCGAGAAAGAACACCAGCCCCTTCGGGTTCGTCGCGTTGACAAGAAATCCGCGGACAACGAGCGACAACCTGCCGCCGTCGATCGCCTTGCCGACCTGCTCGCGCAGATCGACTGTGGCGGTCCGCCATTGCCGCACGGCCAGATAGATCAGGTAGGCCACACCGATCCACTTGATGATGGCGAAGGCGAGGACCGAGTTCGCGACCACCGCGCCGAGGCCCGCCGCCACCAGCGCGAGTTGCAACATGAGGCCGATTTCAAGGCCGAGGATGCTCCAATATCCGCGCCGCACACCGTGGGTCAGGCCGGTGGCCATCGACTGGATGGCCCCCGCGCCGGGGGAGACCGCGATCGCGATCGCCGCACCGAAGAACGTCAGCCAGACTTGCCATGCCACGGCGACAGTGTGTCATGCGATGTCGGCGACGAGCACTCCCATTTTCCGGGCCTGCACACGGGCCATGAACGGCAGATCGTGGGCGTCGCCACCGGCGGGCACGATCCTCGGGTTGACGATGTGCACTGTGCGGTTACCGAAGAGCACGTCGGCCTCGTTGGCGGCGAGCACGTTCTTCACCCAGTCGGTCTTTCCGTGGCCCAGCGCGATCGCAAGGACGTTGCCCTTGCGGAATGGGGTGACGACCGTCTCGTAGGTCTTGCCGGATTTGCGGCCGCGATGCCTGACCTTGGCCACGCCGGGCATGACCCGCGCGATCCGTTTGACCAGCGGGTTCATGTACTTGATCTGCAGTCGCTCGAACGCGGGCGGATAGACCATCGGCACGCCCGGCGCGTTGTTGGGGTGATCCTTCGCGGACATGGTGTGGACATTACGGGACGATGCCCGCCCCCCAAGAGGGACGGGCATCGTCACTATCTATGTGCGGCTGCAACCGCTGCGACGACTAGTTGCCGTCGTTGCCGTCGGGGCTGCCGCCGCTGCCGCCCGGGTTGCCGCCGTTACCGCCGTGGCCGCTCGCGCCACCAGGTCCGCCGCTGCCGGCATTACCGCCGTTGCCGCCGGTGCTGGTGTCGCCGTCGGCGTTGCCGCCGTTGCCACCGTTGCCGCCACCGGAAACGATCCCGCCGTTGCCGCCGGTGCTGCCGTTACCGCCTTGTGCGCCTCCGGCGTCGGACGTCGCGTTGCCGCCGGTGTTGCCGTTACCGCCAGCGCCGACGAATCCCCCGTTGCCCGCGTTCCCAGCGTTGCCGCCGTTAGCGTTGCCACCGTTGGCATTTGCGTTGCCGCCGCTGCCGCCGTTGCCGCCTGCGCCTACACCTGTCGCATTACCACCGGTGCCACCGGTGCCACCGGTCGCGGCGTCGTCTTCACCGGCACCCTGGCTGTTAGCCGCACCGCCGTTACCGCCGGCGCCGCCGCCAGTTCCGCCGGAGGCGCCGTTGCCGCCGTTGCCGCCGATTGCTGCGCTGTCCGTGCTGTCTGCGTCACCGCCGTTGCCGCCGCCGCCGCCACTACCGGCGAAGCCCCCTGCGCCACCGTCGCCACCGGTGCCACCGTTGGCAACACCGGCGAAACCGATGTCGTCGCCGCCATCGCCGCCGCGTCCGCCGCTGCCGAAGAACGAGCTGCCATTGCCGCCACGGCCGCCATTCTGGGCGGCAGAGACAGCGGTTGCATTGGCGCCATTGCCGCCGCCGCCGCCATTGCCGCCGAACAGGCCGGCATTTCCGCCATTGCCTGCCCTTATGCCCAGTGCCGCCTCCGTAGTTGATGGGCTGTAACCGTCGCCACCGCTACCGAATAACATCCCGCCGTTGAATCCGTCCGGATGGAGAGCGGTTCCATCCGCGCCGTTGCCGATCATCCCGAACGTGAACGCCATCGTGAGCGGGTTGTCCAGGATGGGATCGAACAAGGCGAGTCCCACACCCGGGTTGAGCGCACCGCCGATAAGAGCGGCTGGGTCAGACCCACCGCCGATCAACGAGCCACCCGACAGGTTCGGTAATTCGCAACCAGGTATCGGGCATAAGGCCGTGTCAGCGTTCGCCGTCCCGATTGAGCCGAGTCCGACGAATGCAGCGGTCATGGCGCCGCCGACCATGGCCCCGCCAACCGCGCGCCGGACCGCGGTACCTCGTGCTGGCGTCGCCGCGCGGTGTTTACCGACGGCAATTGCACTGGACATGTATCTTCTCCCCTTCGTAGACCTGGATCTGGTGATCCAGTTATCCCGACCCCACACCGACTACCGTTCGCGGAGCCTGTGGCCCGAGTCCCTCCCCTCGATGTCCGCTCTCGTAGCCAGCTAATCGACAGATATCGATCAACGATATATATACACGCTCCACAGTAATTTATAGCAACTTTATTGGGAGTTTCGGTAAATCGATTCCGCGGTACTTTCTATTCCGCTGACTAAACCGTCAATTGCCGAGTCATTCACGTGGATGAGCGTCTGCTCCGCTGGTATCTCTAGATGTTGAGCAAGCTAGATCAGCGAGCCACATGAGTAGATACCCACAGTATCGCCAGCTCAACGCGGTGATGATCCGCGAAGTGCGCTGTCAGGAAGCAGTCTGGCAAACTCATCCGGCACAGGGCTCATCCACATTATGCCCACGGTTTGTCTGCGTGAGAATGTCGTGGCTACGATTGGCAGAAGACTCTCCATTGGTCGCTATCCAGTAAACGAGGAATTGCGCGGTAGCTGCAATCATCACAATTTCGTTAGCAAAGAAAAAAGTCGATCTTGATGTCGAGTCGAAATTATGGCTTATGGATATTGAGTTTGCTAGTTGCGATATTTGTTGCGCTTTCACGATGAAGCGACTGAAAACCCGATCGTGAGCGTCGTTGCGGCTGCAACAGTTAGCTATCTTCCGTGTCGCGCCGGATCCGACGCGCTGACAGGAGCTCACCGAAGTGTGTGTTGGTGGTACCGCTACGATCAGCCGCATGTCTGAGTCAACGGGGTCTTCCAGGGGTTTTATCGTTTCTGTCTTGGCGCTGGTGGTGGCGCTCGTCGCCGCCGGCCTCGCCGTCTGGGCATTGATGAAGGAGCCTTCCAAAGAAGCGCAGGTGTTCACCGGCACGACGACCGATGATCCCAAGGGCAGCATCTGCGAGGCGTTCAACGTCATCCGCAACGGCGTCCAGATCAACACGAACCTGCAGCCTCCCGGCGGCCCTGAGGACATCACCGGCTCGATGGCGGTGGCCGCGAATGCGCGCCTGGCCTTGTACGACGGCGGCCAGTACCTGCTCGCCCGGCTGCAGCCCGGGACGCCGCCGGAGTTGGCGGACGCCGTCCGTAAGTTCGCCAACAACCTGATGGACATCGGCGCCAGGTCGACGTCGGGCATTCCGAACTCCGACCCCGGCCAGGCCGCGCGGTTGAAGGAAGCAGACCAGGCCAACGCCAAGATCACTGATCTGTGCAAGTGAGCGCCCGGCACACCTGACCGGCTCTCACTGCCGCGGCGATATCGATTTGGCCTGTTCTGGGACAATAGGCACATGAACATGGCTCGGATCGACCTGCGTGGCGCCGACCTGTCGGCTGCGCGCCTGCGGTCGGCGCTGCCGCGCGGTGGCGTGGACGTCGACGCGGTGGTGCCGAAGGTCCGGCCGATCGTCGATGCCGTCGCAGCGCGCGGCGCCGAGGCCGCCCTGGAGTTCGGCGAGGCGTTTGACGGTGTGCGCCCGGCGCAGGTACGTGTTTCTGGGGCTGAAATGCAGGGCTCCCTCGATCGGCTGCCGTCCGACGTCCGCACCGCGCTCGAGGTGGCGATCGAGCGCACCCGTGCCGTGCACGCCGATCAGCGGCGCACCGATACCACCACCACGCTTGCGCCCGGCGCGACGGTGACCGAGCGTTGGGTGCCGCTCGAGCGCGTCGGCCTTTACGTGCCCGGCGGCAACGCCGTCTACCCGTCCAGCGTGGTGATGAATGTGGTGCCGGCCCAGATCGCGGAGGTGGACTCGCTTGTCATCGCGAGCCCACCGCAGGCACAGTTCGACGGGCTGCCCCATCCGACCATTCTTGCCGCCGCGCGCCTGCTCGGCGTCGACGAGGTGTGGGCCGTCGGCGGGGCCCAGGCCGTCGCGCTCATGGCCTATGGCGGAACCGACACCGACGGAGCGGAATTGGCTCCTGTCGACATGGTCACCGGGCCGGGCAACATCTATGTCACCGCCGCCAAGCGGATCTGCCGCTCGCAGATCGGCATCGACGCCGAGGCCGGCCCCACCGAGATCGCGATCCTCGCCGACCACACCGCCGACCCGGTGCATGTCGCCGCCGACCTCATCAGCCAGGCCGAGCACGACGAGATGGCCGCCAGCGTGCTGGTCACCCCGAGCACCGTGCTCGCCGACGCCACCGACCGCGAACTCGCCACACAGCTGGAGACCACCGTGCACCGCGAACGGGTGTCCGCCGCGCTGAGCGGACGGCAATCGGCGATCGTGCTTGTCGACGACATCGACGCAGGCGTCAAGACCGTCAACGCCTACGCCGCAGAACACCTCGAGATCCAGACCGCCGACGCGCGTGAGGTGGCCAGCCGGATCCGTTCGGCCGGAGCGATTTTCGTCGGCGCCTACTCGCCGGTCAGCCTCGGCGACTACTGCGCGGGCTCCAACCACGTGCTGCCAACCGCAGGATGCGCACGGCACTCCAGTGGCCTTTCGGTGCAGACGTTCCTGCGCGGCATCCATGTCGTCGACTACGACGAGGCGGCTTTGAAGGACGTGTCCGGATACGTGATCACGCTCGCCGAAGCCGAGAATCTGCCCTCCCACGGCGAGGCGGTGCGCCGAAGGTTCGAGACGTGACACCCGGCGACAAGGTGACGTTGGACGATCTACCGCTACGCGAGGACCTGCGCGGCAAGTCCCCGTACGGCGCGCCGCAGCTGGCGGTGCCGGTTCGGCTCAACACGAACGAGAACCCGCACCCTCCGACGCAGGCCCTGATCGACGACGTCACGAGTTCGGTCCGTGCGGTCGCAGGCGACCTACACCGGTACCCCGACCGCGACGCGGTCGCGTTGCGCACAGACCTGGCGACCTACCTGTCGGCGCAGACCGGTGTGGACCTCGGCATCGAGAACCTCTGGGCCGCAAACGGTTCCAACGAGATTCTGCAGCAGCTGCTGCAGGCGTTCGGCGGACCCGGTCGCAGTGCGATCGGATTCGTGCCGTCGTACTCGATGCACCCGATCATCTCCGACGGCACACAGACCGAGTGGCTGGTGGCCGAACGTGCCACCGACTTCAGCCTCGACGCGGAGGTGGCGGTGCACGCCATCAAGGAGCGCAATCCCGACATCGTGTTCGTCGCGAGCCCGAACAACCCGTCGGGCCAGAGTGTTTCGCTCGATGAACTGCGCAGGCTCCTCGAGGCGATGACCACCGGCATCCTGATCCTCGACGAAGCCTACGGCGAATTCTCGTCTCAGCCGAGCGCGGTGAACCTCGTCGCCGAGTTCCCGACGAAGCTCGTGGTGACCCGAACCATGAGCAAGGCGTTCGCGTTCGCGGGCGGTCGGCTCGGTTACTTGATCGCCGCGCCTGCGGTGATCGACGCCATGCTGCTGGTGCGGCTGCCCTACCACCTGTCGTCGGTCACCCAGGCCGCTGCCCGCGCGGCGCTGCGGCACGCCGACGACACCCTCGGTAGCGTCGCGACGCTCGTCGCCGAGCGCAACCGCGTGACAGATGCCCTGACCGGCATGGGCTTTCACGTCATCCCCAGCGATGCGAACTTCGTGCTGTTCGGTGAGTTCGCCGACGCACCGGCTATCTGGCAGCGCTATCTCGACGCGGGCATCCTGATCCGCGACGTCGGTATCCCCGGATATCTGCGCGCCACCATCGGCCTGGCCGACGAGAACGACGCGCTGCTGGAAGCCAGCGCACGAATAGGAGCACAGTGACCACCACCCGTCGCGCCCGCGTCGAACGCAAGACGAAGGAATCCGACATCGTCGTCGAGCTCGACCTCGACGGCACCGGAGTCGTCGAGGTCTCCACCGGGGTCCCGTTCTACGACCACATGCTCACGGCGCTGGGCAGCCACGCCAGCTTCGACCTCACTGTTCACGCCAAGGGTGACGTCGAGATCGAAGGACACCACACGATCGAGGACACCGCGATCGTGCTGGGCCAGGCGTTGCGCGAGGCGCTCGGCGACAAGAAGGGCATCCGTCGGTTCGGCGACGCCTTCATCCCGATGGACGAGACGCTCGCGCATGCCGCGGTCGATGTGTCGGGGCGGCCGTACTGCGTGCACAGCGGCGAGCCGGACCACATGCTGCACACCACGATCGCGGGCTCCGAGGTGCCGTATCACACCGTGATCAACCGGCACGTCTTCGAAACCATCGCGAACAACGCCCGCATCGCGCTGCACGTGCGGACGCTGTACGGACGCGACCCGCACCACATCACCGAGGCGCAGTACAAGGCCGTCGCGCGGGCATTGCGGCAGGCCGTCGAGCTCGACCCGCGGGTGACGGGCGTGCCGTCTACCAAAGGCACTCTGTGACACGGAAATCCGTCGTTGTCCTCGATTACGGTTCCGGCAACCTGCGATCGGCACAGCGGGCGCTGGAGCGGGTGGGCGCCAACGTCGAAGTGACCGCCGACGCCGGTGCGGCCGCGCGGGCCGACGGGTTGGTGGTGCCAGGTGTTGGCGCGTTCGAGGCCTGCATGACCGGACTGCGCGACATCGGCGGCGACAAGATCATCGCGGAGCGAGTGGCCGCGGGTCGCCCGGTGCTCGGGGTCTGTGTGGGCATGCAGATCCTGTTCGCGCGCGGCGTGGAGTTCGGCGTCGAGTCCCAGGGCTGCGGCCAGTGGCCCGGCTCCGTCGTCCGGCTCGACGCTCCGGTCATCCCGCACATGGGCTGGAACGTCGTCGACGCCGCCGCGGGCAGTTCGTTGTTCAAGGGCTTGGACGCAGACACGCGGTTCTACTTCGTGCACTCCTACGCCGCGCAGGTCTGGGAAGGCGACCCCGCCGCGCTGCTGACCTGGGCAACCCATAGCGTGCCGTTCCTCGCCGCCGTCGAGGACGGCGCGCTGGCGGCGACGCAGTTCCACCCGGAGAAGAGCGGCGACGCGGGTGCGACACTGCTGGCCAATTGGGTATCGGACCTGTGAGGACGTTAGGTTGTCCGCCGTGCCTCTGATTCTCTTGCCCGCCGTCGACGTCGTGGACGGCAAGGCTGTACGCCTTGTTCAAGGACAGGCGGGCAGCGAAACCGAATACGGCTCCGCACTGGACGCCGCCATGACCTGGCAGCGCGACGGGGCGGAGTGGATCCATCTCGTCGACCTGGACGCCGCCTTCGGCCGTGGATCGAACCGCGAGTTGCTCGCCGAGCTCGTCGGCAAGCTCGACGTCGCCGTCGAACTGTCCGGCGGCATCCGCGATGAAGAGTCGCTGACGGCCGCGCTCGCTACCGGCTGCGCCAGGGTCAACCTGGGCACTGCGGCGCTGGAGAACCCCGACTGGTGTGCGCAGGCGATCGCCGAGCACGGCGACAAGGTAGCCGTCGGGCTCGACGTGAAAATCGTCGACGGCGAACACCGACTCCGGGGCCGCGGCTGGGAGACCGACGGTGGAGATCTGTGGCCGGTCTTGGAACGGCTTGTCGGACAGGGCTGCTCGCGATTCGTCGTCACCGATGTCACCAAGGACGGCACGCTGGGTGGGCCGAATCTCGAGTTGTTGTCCAGCGTCGCCGCGCGTACCGACGCGCCGGTGATCGCATCGGGCGGTGTGTCCAGCCTCGACGACCTGCGGGCCATCGCCACGCTCACCGGCGATGGAGTCGAGGGTGCGATCATCGGAAAGGCTTTGTACGCCGGTCGATTCACGCTGCCGCAGGCGCTGACCGCGGTAGGGCAGTAGTCGGCGATGGCGCTCGACGAGACCGACCTCGACGCGCTGGTCTCTGAGGCCGCGGTGATTCTCGACGAGGCCGTCGGGCTCTTCGTGTCGGGCCACCGCGCCGACTCGGCTGTACAGAAGAAGGGCAACGACTTCGCCACCGAGGTCGACCTTGCGATCGAGCGCCAGGTGGTGGACGCGCTGGTGTCGCGCACCGGCATCGAGGTGCACGGCGAAGAGTTCGGCGGCGCCGATGTGGACTCCGCACTGGTGTGGGTGCTCGACCCGATCGACGGCACGATCAACTATGCGGCGGGCCTTCCGACGGCGGCGATTCTGCTGGCCCTTGTGCGTGACGGCGAGCCCATCGCCGGTCTGACGTGGTTGCCGTTCACCGATCAGCGATTCACCGCGGTTGTTGGAAAGACGCTGTACGCCAACGGTGTTGCGCAACCCAAGCTCGAGTCCGTCGCGCTGGCCGACAGCGTCGTCGGCACGAGTTCCTTCGATATCGACTCCCGGGGACGGTTTCCCGGACGCTATCGGATCGCGGTCCTCGAACGGCTCAGCCGGAAGTGCTCGCGGATGCGGATGCACGGCGCCATCGGCTTCGACATGGCCTACAGCGCAGCAGGAGTTCTCGGTGCCGCACTGAACTTTGGCGGCCACGTCTGGGACCATGCGGCCGGTGTCGCCCTCGTGCGGGCCGCCGGAGGCATCGTCACCGATCTGACGGGTGAGGACTGGGCCGTCGGCTCCAAGGGTGCGCTTGCCGGATCGCCCGGCCTGCACGGTGAGGTTCTCGATATCGTGTTGTCGGTCGGCGCGCCGGAGGACTACTGATGGACCCAAGAGACCTCGCGGTCCGCATCATTCCGTGCCTCGACGTCGACGACGGCCGGGTGGTCAAGGGCGTCAACTTCGAGAACCTTCGCGACGCAGGAGATCCCGTCGAACTCGCGGCCGCCTACGACCGCGAGGGCGCAGACGAGTTGACCTTCCTTGACGTCACGGCGAGTTCGTCGGGTCGCGCGACCATGCTCGAGGTGGTCAAACGGACTGCCGAGCAGGTGTTCATCCCGCTCACCGTCGGCGGCGGCGTGCGGTCGGTGGCCGATGTCGACGTGCTGCTGCGCGCAGGCGCCGACAAGGTCGCGGTCAACACGGCGGCGATCGCGCGCCCGGACCTGCTGGCCGAGTTGTCCCGCCAGTTCGGGTCGCAATGCATCGTGTTGTCGGTCGACGCGCGAACCGTTCCCGAGGGCTCGGAGCCGACGCCGTCGGGGTGGGAGGTCACCACTCACGGCGGCAGGCGCGGCACCGGCATGGACGCCATCGAATGGGCCACCCGCGGTGCCGAGCTGGGCGTCGGCGAGATCCTGCTGAACTCGATGGACTTCGACGGCACAAAGGCCGGATTCGACCTCAGGATGTTGCGGGCCGTTCGCGGCGCGGTCACCATCCCGGTGATCGCGAGCGGTGGCGCAGGCGCGAAGGAACATTTCGCGCCCGCCGTTGTTGCAGGGGCCGACGCTGTACTGGCCGCCAGCGTGTTCCATTTCCGGGAGCTGACCATTGCCGAGGTGAAGGCGGCGATGGCGGCAGAAGGGATCGTTGTGCGATGAGCGCATTGGACGCAGGCATCGCGTCGCGGCTCAAGCGTGACGCCAACGGGCTGTTCACGGCGGTGGTGCAGGAGCGGGGTACCGGACAGGTCCTGATGGTCGCGTGGATGGACGACGCGGCGCTCGCCCGCACGATCGAAACCCGCGAAGCGACGTACTTTTCGCGATCACGCGGCGAGCAGTGGATCAAGGGCCAGACGTCGGGCAACACGCAGCGCGTGCAGTCGGTGCGCCTGGACTGCGACGGCGACACCGTGCTGCTGGAGGTGGACCAAGTCGGCGGTGCGTGCCACACCGGCGACCACACCTGCTTCGACGCCGACCTGTTACTCGGGCCGGAGAGTTAGGTGGGTTGGTTCGAACGGGTCAGGAAGGCCGACGCGGCGGGCCGTGTCACCCGCGCGGACCAGCGTCAGGCGCTCGCTGCCTTCGATGAGCTTGCGGTTTTGCGCGACGAGCGCGACCGGCTGATGCGTGACGGCCTCCAGGGCTCGGCGACCATCGTCGGCATCCAGCAGAATGTCGCGACCACCACGCTGGGCAGTTGGCATGAGCTGGCGCTCGACGTGCTACTGCCCGGCCGCGATACGTACCGCGCGACGCGCCGGGTGGCGCTCGAGCTGTCCACGGCGCCGCATATCGCAGTCGGCGCGACGGTGCCGGTGCGCGTCGATCCGACCGACCGGTCGAAGGTGCTCGTTGTCACGAACCCGTGACCGACTACATTCGGCGGGCATGAGGAAGGGCGCCGCGCTCACCGCCGCGGCTATGGCCGCGTTGGCGGCACGTCGCTATGCCGAACGGCGGAAGTCGATGTCGGCGGTGGCCCCGGAGTTGCGAACTCCGAGGATGTTTGTCACGTCCATCCCGATGAATGCAGTCACCCTGCCTGTAATCCGGACGATCATGAGCCTGAAATCCAGTCCTGGGCAGGGGGTGGCGCTCACTGAACATCGAGTCGGAGACGAGGGCATCGATGTCGTGGTGTTGACGCCCACCGAGGGTGCCGAACCTCGGCCAGCTGTGCTGTCGCTGCACGGTGGCGGCATGTGCGCGGGCACGGCGCAGTTGGAAACACAGCCGGCCGGACGCCTGGCTCGGGAACTAGGTGCCGTCGTAGTGCTGCCCAACTATCGGCTCGCCCCCGAAAACCCTTTTCCCGCAGGGCTTGACGACGCCATGGACACGCTGCAGTGGATGGTGAAGAGCGCTCACGAACTGGGTATCGACCCGGGCCGCATCGCCGTGTGCGGAACGAGTGCGGGAGGTGGCCTTGCCGCCGCCGTCGCGCAGCGCGCCTTTGACGCGGGGATTCTCGCTGCGGGCCCAGGCGCTCGACTTCGCCGATGCTCGACGATCGGACCGTCTGCGCGACGATCTCGCCGGTCGCGGCGAGCTGACGTGGTCGCCGAAATCCAACCGATGGGCCTGGACCGCCTACCTGGGTCACGAGCCGCGGCTGTCGATTCGCTCCCGAATACGCGGCGCCCGCGCGGCGCGCCGACGTGGCCGGGTTGGCGCCGGCGTGGATCGGTGTCGGCGAGCTGGAAGTCTGTTCTACGACGAGAATGTCGCATACGCCGCGACGCTGCACGCGGCCGGTGTGCGATGCGAACTCGTCACCGTGCCGGGGATGTACCACACCGCCGACGGTCTGCCCCAGGACGTGCCGTCGATGCGCGACTTTCACGCCAGCATGGTGGGCTTCCTGCGCGCTCAACTGGAAGCGGCGGAGTAGAACGACGTCAGCTCACGGGCGATATCGGGCCGGTGGGCGTGTAGCACGCCGAATTCTGCGTGAGGGCTGTGGTTTCGATGCACAAACGACCGTGGTGCAGAAACCGACGTATCGGGCTACGGCTCGATGATCCTGGTGGCCTTCGCGCGTGCAGTCCAGCGCCCCTCGTCGTAGCCGACCACCACGGGATGGGCGAACGCGGCGCTGACGTTGTCGGTCGTCACGGTGGCCCTGGCCGCACCGATTGCCACCGTTCGCCCCTCGGCGATCAGCAGCGCGTGCGTGGTGGTCGTCGGGAGCTCCTCGAGGTGGTGCGTGACGAGGACCGATGCGACTTCGGGGTGCGTTTCGTCGAGCGAGTCGATGGTCTCCAGGAGCTGCTCGCGTGCGGCGACGTCGAGCCCGGTGGTCGGCTCGTCGAGCAACAGCAGACGCGGCTCGGAGATGAGCGCCCGGGCAATGAGTGTGCGTCCGCGTTCGCCCTGCGACAGTGTCGGCCAGACATCGTCGGCCTTGTGCGACAAGCCGACCGCCGCGATCATCGCGTCCGCCCGGTCACGCTCGGCGGGGCTCGGCGTCCACCGCATCGGGGTGTCGATGGTGGCGGTGATGCCGGTGAACACCACCTCGCGGACCGTCAACGAATACTGAAGACGGTGACGGGGATTCACGTGACCGATGTGCCGACGTAGCCCGGCGAGCTCAACGCGGCCCATCTGCTCGCCGAGAATGTGCACCGATCCCGAGGTCGGGAACGTCACCGCCGCACAGAAACCGAGCAGCGTGCTCTTGCCCGCGCCGTTTGGGCCGAGTAGGGCCCAGTGTTCACCGGCGTTCACGGTGAGCGAGATGCCGTCGATGATCTGCTTGCCGTTGCGGCGGAAGGTCACATCGCGGAGTGCGAGGACCTCCGTCACGCCGACTGCCGCTGCCGCAGCACCTCCAGCGCCTTGTCGGCGTGCGTCTCCATGCTGAACTCGCTTGCGATCACGTCGAGGACGGTCCCGTCGATGTCGATGACGAAGGTCGTGCGCTTGACCGGCATCAGCTTGCCCAACAACCCTCGCTTCACGCCGAATGCGGCGGCCACTTTGCCGTCGGCGTCCGACAGCAGCGGATAGTCGAAGCGCTGGGTATCGGCGAACTTGGCCTGCTTGGCGACGGGATCGGTGCTGATGCCGACCCGGGATGCACCGACGTCGGCGAACTCACCGGCGAGGTCGCGGAAGTGACACGCCTCCTTCGTACAGCCCGGCGTCATCGCCGCGGGATAGAAGAACAGCACGATCGGGCCGTCGGCGAGCAGCGATGTGAGGCTTCGCACAGCACCTTTTTGGTCTGGCAGTTCGAACTCGGCAACCCGGTCACCACGTTTCATGGGAGTGAGGCTACGCCTGGCTGATTTCCGGTCTTGCCATACCGGCTGGGAGGATTACCACGTGCAAACCACCGCCGACCTGGCTGTCACGACCTCGCGTGAGGACTTCCGGGCGCTGGCTGCGGGGCACCGGGTCGTTCCGGTGACCCGAAAGGTGCTTGCCGACAGCGAGACGCCGCTGTCGGCGTACCGCAAGCTGGCCGCCAATCGCCCTGGCACGTTCCTGCTGGAATCGGCGGAGAACGGCCGGTCGTGGTCGCGGTGGTCGTTCATCGGTGCGGGCGCCCCGTCGGCGTTCACGGTCCGCAAGGGTGAGGCGGCGTGGCTGGGCGTCACGCCTCAGGACGCCCCAGGCGGCGGCGATCCGCTACAGGCGCTGCACAAGGCGCTGGAGCTGCTGCAGACCGAACCGGTGCCGGGGCTACCGCCACTATCCGGCGGACTCGTCGGATTCTTCGCGTACGACCTGGTGCGCAGGCTCGAACGGCTGCCCGAGTTGGCCGTCGACGACCTCGGTTTGCCCGACATCCTGCTGCTGCTGGCCACCGACATTGCCGCCGTCGACCACCACGAGGGCACCATCACACTGATCGCCAACGCGGTGAACTGGAACGGCACCGACGAACGCGTCGACTGGGCCTACGACGACGCCGTGGCGCGGCTGGACGTGATGACCGAAGCGCTCGGCAAGAACCTGCCGTCGACGGTGGCGACCTTCAGCAGGCCCGAGCCGCTGAACCGCAAACAGCGCTCGGTCGAGGAGTACGGGGCGATCGTGGAGCGGCTGGTCGGCGACATCGAGGCAGGCGAGGCTTTCCAGGTGGTGCCGTCGCAGCGGTTCGAGATGGACACCGACGCCAACCCGCTCGACGTGTACCGGATGCTGCGAGTCTCCAACCCCAGCCCGTACATGTACCTGCTGAACGTGCCCGATGCCGATGGCGGACTGGACTTTTCGGTCGTCGGGTCAAGCCCCGAAGCGCTGGTGACCGTCAAGGACGGACGTGCGACGACCCATCCCATCGCCGGTACGCGGTGGCGCGGCGCCACCGAAGAAGAAGACTTGCTGCTCGAAAAGGAGCTGCAGGAGGACGAGAAGGAACGCGCCGAGCACCTGATGCTGGTCGACCTCGGCCGCAACGACCTAGGCCGGGTGTGCGTGCCGGGGACGGTGCGGGTCGAGGACTACAGCCATATCGAGCGCTACAGCCACGTCATGCACCTGGTGTCGACGGTGACGGGGCAGTTGGCCGACGGCAAGACCGCGCTGGACGCCGTCACCGCGTGCTTCCCGGCAGGCACGCTGACGGGCGCGCCGAAGGTGCGGGCGATGGAGCTCATCGAGGAGGTCGAGAAGACCCGTCGCGGCCTGTATGGCGGCGTGCTCGGTTACCTGGACTTCGCGGGCAACGCCGATTTCGCGATCGCCATCCGGACCGCGTTGATGCGCGGGGGGACGGCGTACGTGCAGGCAGGCGGGGGAGTCGTGGCGGACTCCAACGGCCCGTACGAGTACAACGAGGCCGCTAACAAGGCCAAGGCGGTGCTGAACGCCATCGCCGCGGCCGAAACGCTGACCGAGCCATGAAGCACATCGGTCAGCTCCTGATGCTGGGCGCCGCAGGTGCGCTGTGGCTGGCGTCTCGGATGACGTGGGTCGTGGTCAGCTCGTTCGATGGGTTGGGCCAGCCCGAAACCGCGACGCTGAACGGCGGCGCGTGGTCGACGGCGCTGGTGCCACTGGCCCTGATCCTGCTGGCGGCGACCGCCAAGTCGACGGTGGGGCCGTGGTGGCAACTGCGACTGCTGGCGCTGGTCGTCGGCGTGCTGAGCGCCGTGATCGCCTACCTGGCGATCAGCCTGTGGGTCGTGCGTGATGTGGCCGTGCGCGCCGCAGGTCTCGCCGACGTGCCGGTGGCGGACCTTGTCGGCACGCAGCGGCATTACTGGGGGGCGGTCGTCACCTTGATCGCCGCCGTACTCGCGCTCGCCGCTGCGGTGCTGCTCATGCGGGTACCCGTGAAGGACGAGTCGGATCGCGACAAGTACGAGGCCCCTGCACGGCGACGCGAGGCGGCGCGGCGACGGGCTGCGGCAGGCGACGACATGTCCGAGCGGACGATGTGGGACGCACTTGACGAGGGGCGTGATCCCACCAAACCAGACACCGAGGGGCGGTGACAGATGATGTGTTCGATGCGGCTACCCTTCGATGAAGATCATGCGGCAGCAAGACGGCGCGAACGCGGAGGGAGTTCACGGCTTATGAGTTCGGCGACCGTGCTCGACTCGATCATCGAGGGAGTCCGCGCCGACGTCGCCGCCCGCGAGGCCGTCGTCAGCCTCGACGAGGTCAAGGCAGCCGCCAAGGCCGCGCCTTCGCCGCTGAACGTGATGGCGGCGCTGCGTGAACCCGGCATCGGTGTCATCGCCGAGGTGAAGCGCGCCAGCCCGTCTCGAGGTGCTCTTGCGACGATCTCCGATCCGGCGAAACTCGCAGGCGCGTATGAAGACGGCGGGGCGCGCATCGTCAGCGTGCTGACCGAGCAACGACGGTTCAACGGGTCGCTCGACGACCTGGACGCCGTACGCGCCGCGGTGTCAATCCCGGTGTTGCGCAAGGACTTCATCGTCCGGCCGTACCAGATCCACGAGGCCCGCGCGCACGGCGCGGACATGCTGCTTCTCATCGTTGCGGCGCTCGAGCAGTCCGCGCTGGTGTCGATGCTCGACCGCACCGAGTCTCTCGGCATGACGGCGCTGGTCGAGGTGCACACCGAAGAGGAAGCCGACCGCGCGCTGCAGGCCGGGGCGAAGGTCATCGGCGTCAATGCACGCGATCTCAAGACTCTCGATGTCGACCGGGATTGCTTCGCGCGCATCGCACCCGGGCTACCGACCGATACCATCCGCATCGCCGAATCGGGAGTGCGCGGCCCTGCCGATCTGTTGGCGTACGCCGGTGCCGGTGCTGACGCCGTTCTCGTCGGCGAGGGTTTGGTCACCAGCGGTGATCCCCGCAGCGCCGTTGCCGATTTGGTCACCGCAGGCACGCACCCGTCCTGCCCGAAACCCTCGCGCTGAGCAGTGGCGGATCTCGCCGGCCCAGAGTTGCCGCGTTCCAGCGCGGCGGTCGCAGAACCGACCGTCCATGATCCCGACGCCAAGGGTCATTTCGGTGCCTACGGAGGACGACTCGTCCCAGAGGCACTGATGGCCGTCATCGAGGAAGTCACGGCTGCCTACGAAAAGGCGCGCGGCGACCAGGAATTCCTCGATGAGCTGGACCGGCTGCAGCGGCATTACAGCGGTCGGCCGTCGCCGCTGTACGAAGCCGCGCGGCTCAGCGAGCACGCCGGCGGGGCTCGGATCTTCCTCAAGCGAGAAGACCTGAACCACACGGGGTCTCACAAGATCAACAATGTGTTGGGTCAGTCTCTGCTGGCGCGACAGATGGGCAAGACGCGCGTCATCGCCGAGACCGGCGCGGGCCAGCACGGCGTGGCCACCGCAACCGCATGTGCGCTACTCGGGCTCGACTGCGTGATCTACATGGGCGCCGTCGACACCGCGCGTCAGGCGTTGAACGTCGCCCGCATGCGGCTGCTGGGAGCCGAGGTGGTGTCGGTGGAGTCCGGCTCCAAAACACTCAAGGATGCGATCAACGAGGCGTTCCGTGACTGGGTGACCAACGCGGACGACACGTACTACTGCTTCGGCACGGCGGCAGGCCCACATCCGTTTCCGTTGATGGTCCGCGACTTTCAGCGGGTGATCGGTCTCGAGGCACGCGTACAGATCCAAGATCAGGCAGGCAGGCTGCCCGACGCGGTGACCGCATGCGTCGGCGGCGGGTCCAATGCGATCGGTGTGTTCCACGCGTTCATCGACGACCCGGACGTGAAGTTGGTCGGTTTCGAGGCGGCAGGCGACGGTGTCGAAACCGGCCGTCACGCAGCGACCTTCACCGGCGGTTCGCCCGGTGCGTTCCAGGGTTCGTTCTCGTATCTGTTGCAGGACGAGGACGGGCAGACCATCGAATCGCATTCGATCTCTGCGGGTCTGGACTATCCCGGCGTCGGACCCGAGCACGCATTCCTCAAGGACACCGGGCGTGCCGAGTACCGGCCGATCACCGACACCGAGGCGATGGAAGCGTTCGGCCTGCTCTGCAGAACCGAAGGCATCATCCCGGCAATCGAATCGGCGCACGCGGTGGCGGGCGCGTTGAAGTTGGGCAAAGAGCTCGGAGCGGGGTCGATCATCGTGGTGAACTTGTCGGGCCGCGGCGACAAGGACGTGGAGACGGCCGCGACATGGTTCGGCCTCCTCGACGGTAAGGGGACCACCGGCTCATGACGAATGGACTTGCCGGGCTGTTCGACACGTGCAAACAGGAGGGGCGGTCGGCGCTCATCGGGTACCTTCCGACCGGCTATCCCGATGTGGCCACTTCGATTTCGGCGATGACGGCGCTGGTCGAATCCGGCTGCGATGTCGTGGAAGTCGGGATGCCCTATTCCGACCCCGGTATGGACGGGCCCACCATCGCGACTGCGACCGAGGCCGCGTTGCGTGGCGGCGTCCGGGTGCGCGACTCGTTGACGGCCGTAGAGGCGATCAGCAAGGCCGGTGGCCACGCCGTCGTGATGACCTACTGGAATCTCGTGCTGCACTACGGTGTCGACGCTTTCGCGCGTGATCTGGCGTCGGCAGGGGGGCTGGGAATGATCACGCCGGACCTGATTCCCGACGAGGCGGCCGAATGGATGGCGGTATCCGACGCGCGCAGCTTGGACCGCATCTTCCTGGTGGCGCCGTCGTCGACGCCCGAGCGGCTGGCCGCTACGGCGAAAGCGTCTCGCGGATTCGTCTACGCCGCTTCGACGATGGGTGTGACGGGTGCGCGCGATGCGGTTTCGGTGGCCGCGCCGGAGTTGGTCCGACGGGTGAAGGCGGTTTCGGATATTGCGGTCGGCGTCGGGCTCGGGGTGAGGTCGCGTGAGCAGGCCGCCCAGATCGGGGCCTACGCCGACGGGGTAATTGTTGGTTCGGCCCTGGTGTCGGCGCTGACGGAGGGCCTGCCCGCCCTGCGCGCGCTGACCGAAGAACTGGCCGACGGTGTGCGGCAAAGGATTTCGGCGTGACAACGACCTTACTTGCGTCCTTCCCGAGCCCGCCGCAGGGCGTGTGGCATCTGGGATTCATCCCGATCCGGGCCTATGCGCTGTTCATTCTCATCGGGGTGATCGCCGCGTTGTTCATCGGTAACAGGCGCTGGGTCGCGCGCGGTGGCGAACCCGGGGTCGTCTTCGACATCGCGTTGTGGGCCATCATCTTCGGGCTGATCGGTGGCCGGCTCTACCACGTGCTCACCGACTGGTCCACCTACTTCGGGCCGGGCGGCGCGGGTATGAGGGCGGCCTTCATGATCCAGGAGGGCGGCCTCGGCATTTGGGGTGCGGTCGCGCTCGGCGGCGTCGGCGCATGGATCGGTTGTCGACGGCGGGGCATCCCGTTACCGGCTTTCGGCGATGCGGTTGCACCGGGGATCGTGCTGGCGCAGGCGATCGGCCGCATCGGGAACTACTTCAACCAAGAGCTCTACGGCAGGTCCACGTCGATGCCGTGGGGCTTGGAGATATTCGAGCGCCGCGACGCGCACGGTGCACTCGACTCATTGAACGGGGTTTCGACCGGTCAGCTGCTCGAGATCGTCCATCCCACCTTCCTGTACGAGTTGCTCTGGAACCTGCTGGTTTTCGCGCTTCTCATCTGGGTGGACCGCCGCTACCGGATCGGTCATGGCCGGCTATTCGCGCTCTACGTCGCGGCGTACTGCTTCGGTCGATTCTGGGTCGAACTCATGCGCAGCGACACGGCGACGCATATCGCAGGCATTCGAATCAATTCGTTCGTGTCGGTCTTCGTATTCATCGGCGCCGTCGTCTACATCATGGTCGCACCCAAGGGCCGTGAGGATCCGTCATCGCTTCGCGGAGACGCCGACGTCGAGTTGGCCCCCGACGAGGTGGAGGAGTCGCCGGTCGACGAGGTCACCAGGGAGCTGGCCGCCGTTGCTGCCACGACAGGGGTGGTGGCGGCAGCCAAGGCCGCAGGCGACAAGGAAGACGAAGACGCAACGGCAGCGATCGACTTCGACGCAGAGGAGTCCGAACCCGACATCGAGGCGGTCGCAGAGGGCGAGCAACTCGTCGAGGACGTCGCCGACGCATCCGCAGAAGACATCGCAGAGGCCGAGGCGTTCGCCGATGCGGGCGAGGAAGCCGAAGCCGCCGAGGAAGTCGAGGCGGGCGAGGAAGCCGGCGGTTTGGGCACGCCCGAGGGCGACGAGGTCGTCGAAGCCGAGGAGGCCGCACCAGAGGTGCACGAAGCTGCTGCCGAAGGCGCCGAAGAGGCCGCCGAAGTCGCCGACGAGCTGGCTGCCGAAGAACCCGAACAGGAAGCCACCGACGACGAAGCCGCCGCTGGCGACGTGAGCGGCGGCGAGGAAGAAGCCGAGGCGTCAGGAGACGATGCGGCCGACGAGTCCGCGGAGCCTGAAGCCGAGGCTGTCGGGGGTGTGGGCGCTGTCGAGGGCGACGATGCCGTCGAGGCAGAGGATGCGGCGGTGGAGGTGCATGAAGCTGCGGTTGAGAGCGCCGAAGAGGCCGCCGAAGTCGCCGACGAGCTGGCTGCCGAAGAACCCGAACAGGAAGCCACCGACGACGAAGCCGCCGCTGGCGACGTGAGCGGCGCCGAGGAAGAAGCCGAGGCGTCAGGAGACGATGCGGCCGACGAGTCCGCGGAGCCTGAAGCCGAGGCTGTCGGGGGTGTGGGCGCTGTCGAGGGCGACGATGCCGTCGAGGCAGAGGATGCGGCGGCGGAGGTGCATGAAGCTGCGGTTGAGAGCGCCGAAGAGGCCGCCGAAGTCGCCGATGAGGTAGTCGCCGAAGAGTCCGAACCCGAAGCCACCGACGACGAAGCCGCCGCTGGCGACGTGAGCGGCGCCGAGGAAGAAGCCGAGGCGTCAGGAGACGATGCGGCCGACGAGTCCGCGGAGCCTGAAGCCGAGGCTGTCGGGGGTGTGGGCGCTGTCGAGGGCGACGATGCCGTCGAGGCAGAGGATGCGGCGGCGGAGGTGCATGAAGCTGCGGTTGAGAGCGCCGAAGAGGCCGCCGAAGTCGCCGACGAGGTAGTCGCCGAAGAATCCGAACCCGAAGCCACCGACGACGAAGCCGCCGCTGGCGACGTGAGCGGCGCCGAGGAAGAAGCCGAGGCGTCAGGAGACGATGCGGCCGACGAGTCCGCGGAACCCGAAGCCGAGGCTGTCGGGGGTGTGGGCGCTGTCGAGGGCGACGATGCCGTCGAGGGTGCTGGGGAGGCAGCTGCGCTCGCTGACGACGTAGCCGAAGATTCCGAGGAACCGAAGGTGCCGCAAGATGCAGCCGAGGGCACCGAGGAAGCGGCCACGGTCGCCGCTGAAAAACTTGCAGCGGCTGAGCCTGCGCCGAGCGAAGCCACCACACCAACTAGCGAGCCGGACGAGAAGTCCGCCGGTGGCCTTCGCCGTTGGCTCCGCTCTCGCCGCAACGCTTGAGACCACGGCTAGGAACGCAAGCTGAAAATACAGCGCTTGCCTAGGCGATGTGGAAGTCGCGATCGTCGGGTCGCGCCAGCATGGCCGTCATCGTCTTGCGGTCAAAGGGCCACAGATCGATGTTGCCCTCGTCGGTGAGATACCAGGAGTTGCATCCGGTGTTCCACACCGTCGGCCCGAGCGCCGTTGCGACGTCGTCGTTGAACTTCGTGGTCGCCTGTTCGGTGACCTCGACGGTGTCGAATTCGCCATCGCGAAACCGCTGCAGCCACTGCGTGATGTAGCGCGCCGTCAGCTCAGAGGAGTACTGCAGCGACACCGAGCCGGTCGGCGAATTGGGGCCGAGCACGGTAAAGAAGTTCGGGAAACCCGGAATGGCCGTCATTCGGTATGCCCGAGGGCCTTTCGCCCAGGCGTCGTCGATATCCAGGCCGTCACGGCCGTGCAGCTTCATCGGACGCATGTAGTGGTGAGCCTGAAATCCGGTGGCGAGTATCAACAGGTCGACCTCGTGTTCCCGGCCGTCAGCGGTGCGGATACTCCGTGGAGTGATCTCCTCGATCTCAGCGGTGACCACATCGGCGTTGTCGGATCGAAGCGCTCGGTAGTACGAGGCCGACATGACTTGCCGCTTACAGAAGGGTTGGTAGTCCGGAGTAAGGCGGTCGCGTAGTTCGCGATCTCGAACCTGGAGGCGCAGACACCACCGTGCGTAATTCTGCGCCAGCCTGCGCTGCCACGTCGGCCGCACGGCGATATCGGTCAGGATGCGCGAGCCCCGAAGCAGGACACCGTAGAACCGACGATGCAACTCAGGCAATCTGCGCAGCACCGTTCCCAACATCGTCGGCTGAGATAGGCCCATCGGCGCCCATATCACCCACTGCGGGGTTCGCACGAAGTGCGCGATGTGCGCGGCGTCGCGCTGAAGCGCAGACACGATCTGCACGCCGGTGGATCCGTTTCCGATGACGGCGATCTTGCGACCGCCGGTCTCGATGTCGTCGTCCCACCGGGCGGTGTGCACGACATGGCCCTCGAACGAGTCGAGCCCGGCGATGTCCGGCGTGAAGGGGTGGTGCAGCACGCCGGTTGCGGCGATCACGAAGTCGGCTTCCAGCTCCATGCCGTCGGCGGTGGCGACCTGCCATGCGGCGCCGGTGAAGACCGTCGACACGACTTCGGCGTTCAAGCGCAGCCGATCGTCGAGGCCGAACTGTTCGACGACCCCGCGGAGGTAGCGCTGTATTTCGTCGCCCGGCGCGAAGATGCCGGTCCAGTCCGGTTTGGGCGCGAACGAGAACTGGTAGAGCTGCGACGGCACGTCACAAGTCAAGCCCGGGTAGCGGTTCCAATGCCACACACCGCCGACGTCGGCGCCCTTCTCCAGAATCGTGAAGTCGTGAAATCCCGCCCGCTGCAGTGTGACCGCGGTGGCGATCCCGGCGACGCCGGCGCCGATGATGACGATCCTCGGGTCCCGTGTCATCGTCGCTCCCTGGCCTGCGCCTCGATCGTCTGCTCGTAGGCGTCGCGCACGTCGTGCTCGACCGATGTCAACGCCCGACGATCACGGATCACCTTGCGAGCCAGGCTCATCAAGCCATTTGGCGCGGCGGCACTCAGCAGGTCCCAACCGGCCAGGTAGCGGGGCACGGTGATTTCGGCGCGTCGGCTGGCGACGCTGCCGACTATCGCACGTGCGACGGCCTCCGGCTCCACAGTCGGCAGACCCCGCCCCAGCGGTACGCCCGATGCGAGCCGGGTCCGCACGGCACTGGGCAGCACGGTCGTCACGCTGACACCGGAGTCGCGGTACTCCTCGCGGACCGCGGCGGACAACCCCACAGCGGCGGACTTACTGGCGTTGTACACCGCCATGCCGGGAATGGCCAGCTTTCCCGCCATCGAAGCGACATTCACGACGTGGCCGCGTCCGCGTCCGATCATGTGCGGCAACACAAGTCGCATACCGTTGATCAGCCCCCAGACATTCACCTCGAATGTCGTCCTGCTGATCGCGTCGTCTTCGGACAGGAAGTCGCCGAGCGGCATCAGGCCCGCGTTGTTGACCAACACGTCGATGCGGCCGTGACGCTCGATAACGGCGGCGACGAACTCGGCGAACGAGTCCCGCGACGTCACGTCGACGGGGTAGTCGCCACCGTCGAGGTCACCAACGCAGACCGTCGCCCCTTCGGCGGCGAAGAGGTCAGCCGTCGCCCTCCCGATTCCGCGCGCACCTCCGGTGACAACCACGATCGCGCCGTCGAGACTGATCAGGGGGTAGCCCATCGCGGTTCCTTCCACTCAAAAACTGACGGTATCTAGAGTCCATCGGTATGTCAAAGAGGTAGCATGCACCCATGGCCCGCATGAGCCGCGCCGAGAGCCAGGCGCAGACCAGATCGCAACTGGTCGCGACCGCCAAGCGGCTGTTCTTCACGGACGGCTACCACCCGACGTCGCTGGAGAAGGTCGCCGACGCCGCAGGCTATTCGAAGGGCGCGGTGTACTCGAACTTCCGCAACAAGGACGAACTGTGCGCTGCGGTGCTCGACGAGATCCGCGCGGAACGGTTCGCCGAGGTCCTCGAGCTGGTTTCGCAACCGGACCGGTTCGAGGCGCTTCGCGGTTGGGCGGAACGCGTCATCGGTGACCCGGGATGGACGCCGCTGGAGGCCGAGTTCGCGTTGCATGCACGCCGAAACGTTGAGTTGCGTACCGAACTCGCCGGGCGTTTGGACAACATCATCGAAATGCTCGCCAACGGTGTCGAATCCGCCGAGGACCTCGATCTGAAAATGCCCAGCCGCGAAACGGCCACCGTCATGCTCGCGCTCGGTGTCGGCCTTGGTCTGATGCGGTCGATCGACCCGGCCATTCCTGTGAACGGGCTCATCGACACTCTCCGGTTGGTGGCCGGGCAACCCTTCTAGCAACCGTCGGGTTCTGGCATGCTGGGTGCCATGACTGAGCCGCAGTTCGGTGGCACCGAGGGACCTCCGCCCCCTCAACAACCGCAATATCAGCCGCCACCTCCGGGATATGCGCAGCAGCCGCCCGGATATCCGCCGCCAGGTCAGTACGGGCAGTATCCGCAGGCGTACATGGATCCCGCAGCGCCGTACGGCCGCCATCCGCTGACCGGCGAGCCGCTGTCGGACAAATCCAAGATCGTTGCCGGCCTGCTCCAGTTGATCGGGCTGTTCGGCCTCGTCGGCATCGGGCGCATCTACCTGGGCTACACCGGCCTCGGCATCGCCCAACTGGTCGTCGGCCTTGTCACGTGCGGGATCGGTGCGGTGGTGTGGGGCATCATCGACGCCGTCCTGATCTTCACCGACAAGGTGCGCGACCCGGAGGGACGTCCCCTTCGTGAGGGCACCTAGCACCGCGATCAGCAGCCGGACCCGGCTGTACGGCGCGCTCGGCACGGGCGCGCTGCTCGTCGGCGGCCTTGCCTACGTCGGCCTGGCCGACCCACACAGCCCCGGCTCCGTCTTCCCTGCCTGCCCGTTCAAGCTGCTTACGGGCTGGAACTGCCCGGCGTGCGGCGGGCTTCGAATGACGCACGACCTGTTGCACGGGGACCTGGCGGCCGCCGTCGTCGACAACCTCTTCCTGCTCGTCGGCCTGCCCGCGCTGCTGGCATGGGTCCTGGTGCGGTGGCGCACCGAACGGCCGATCTTCACGAAGTCAGCGATCGCCGTCATTGCCGTGCTCGCCGTCACATGGACGGTCGCGCGGAACCTGCCCGGGTTCCCGCTGGTCCCCACGGTTCTCGACGGGTAGCCGCCGAGCTGCGCTGATACAATTCGAATTTCGGGCCGCTGCAGTCCCGGACGAAGAATTCGCCAGACTGCGGAGGTAAATTCCCAGTGCTGTTCTCGGCATTGCCGCACGCCCAAGGCCTGTACGACCCGCAGCGCGAGTCGGACTCCTGCGGTGTCGCCATGATCACCGACATCCATGGCAGGCGCTCGCATGCCATCGTCGCCGACGGGCTCGTCGCCCTTGAACACCTCGAGCACCGAGGCGCAGCCGGCGCCGAAACCAACAGTGGCGACGGCGCGGGCATTCTCATTCAGCTGCCGGTCGAGCTCCTGCGCGATGTTGTCGACTTCGAGCTGCCCGCACCGACCGCGGACGGCTGCAATGCGTTCGCCGCCGGAATCTGCTTCATGCCGCAGGACCCCGACGAGCGGGCGGCCGCGCGCGAGCAGGTCGAGGCAATCGCGGGGGAGGAGGGCCTGGAGGTCCTCGGCTGGCGTGAAGTGCCGGTCGATCCCGATGGAGCCGATCTCGGCGCAACGGCGCTGGGCTGCATGCCGTACATGGCACAGCTTTTCGTTGCGACGCCCGATCGCGTCGGGGGCATCGACCTGGACCGTCGGGTGTACCCGATGCGCAAGAGGGCAGAGGCGGGAAGTGTCTACTTCCCATCCCTGTCCAGCCGGACCATCGCATACAAAGGCATGCTGACGACAATGCAGCTGCCGCAATACTTTCCGGATCTGCGCGACGAACGCTGCACGAGCGCGATCGCGATCGTGCACAGTCGGTTCTCCACCAACACCTTTCCGTCCTGGCCGCTGGCGCACCCGTTCCGATTCGTCGCCCACAACGGCGAGATCAACACCGTGCGCGGCAACCGCAACCGCATGCACGCACGGGAGGCGATGCTCGCGAGTGCCAGCATCTCGGGCGACCTTGCCAGGCTGTCGCCGATCTGCACGCCCGACGCCTCGGACTCGGCCTCATTCGACCAGGTTCTCGAGCTGCTGCACCTCGGTGGGCGCAGCCTGCCGCACGCAGTGCTGATGATGATCCCCGAGGCGTGGGAGAACAATGCGTCTCTGGCCCAGCCGCGCAGGGACTTCTGGCAATTCCACGCCTCGCTCATGGAACCGTGGGACGGCCCGGCCTGTGTCACCTTCACCGACGGCACCGTCGTCGGAGCGGTGTTGGACCGCAACGGATTACGGCCAGGACGGTGGTGGCGCACCATCGACGACCGCGTGATCCTCGCCAGCGAGAGCGGTGTGCTCGACGTGCCGTCGGCGCAGATCGTCGCGAAGGGCAGGCTCGAACCCGGCAAGATGTTCCTGATCGACACCGCCGCCGGACGCATCGTGCCCGACGACGAGATCAAGGCCGACCTGGCCTGCGCCCACCCGTACGGAGAGTGGCTGCACGCGGGCCTGCTCGACCTGACGACGCTGCCCGACCGCGTTCGCGCGCAACCCAATCACGAGTCGGTCGTCCGTAGGCAGATCGCATTCGGATACACCGAAGAAGATCTGCGAATCCTGTTGACGCCCATGGCGGCATCCGGCGCCGAGCCGCTCGGCTCGATGGGCACCGACACCCCGACGGCCGTGCTCTCGCAACGGGCCAGGGTGCTCTACGACTACTTCGTCGAACTGTTCGCACAGGTGACCAATCCGCCGCTGGATGCGATCCGAGAAGCGGTCGTCACCTCGATGGCGCGCGTCATGGGGCCTGAACAGAACCTGCTCGAGCCCTCCCCGGCGTCCTGCCGTCAGATCAAGCTCTCCTGGCCCGTGCTCGACAACGACGAGCTGAACAAGATCGTCCACATCAACGACGACGGCGAACAGCCCGGGCTGCGGACGGCCGTGCTGCGCGGCCTGTACGAGGTCGAGCGTGGCGGTGAGGGCCTGGCCGACGCCATTGAAGAACTCCGCGCCCAGGCCTGCGACGCCATCGCCAAAGGCGCTCGCACACTGGTCATCTCCGACCGGGACTCCGATCACACCCGTGCGCCGATACCGTCGCTGCTCGCGGTGTCCGCAGTGCATCACCACCTGGTCCGCACCAAAGAACGCACCACCGTCGCGTTGGTCGTCGAAAGCGGTGACGCGCGCGAGGTGCACCACATCGCCATGCTGATCGGATTCGGCGCCGCAGCGGTCAACCCGTACCTGGCGTTCGAGTCGATCGAGGACCTGGTCCGTGAGGGTGAGCTCACCGGCATCGAGGCCGGCGCCGCGGTGCGCAACTACCTGAAGGCACTCGGCAAGGGCGTGATGAAGGTGATGAGCAAGATGGGCATCTCCACCGTCGCGTCCTACACCGCGGCCCAGGCCTTCGAGGCGATCGGCCTCGATCGCGACGTGGTCGGCGAATACTTCACCGGCACACCAAGCCAACTCGGGGGAGTCGGGTTGGACGTGATCGCCGAGGAGGTCAAGCAACGACACCGCCGCGCCTATCCGGAGAACCCGACGGAGCGAGTGCACCGCCGCCTCGACGTCGGTGGCGAATACGCCTTCCGGCGCGAGGGCGAGCTTCATCTATTCACGCCGGAAGTCGTCTTCCTGCTACAGCATTCGACACGGACCGGGCGATACGACATCTTTCAGCAGTACTCCGAGGAGGTCGACCGGCTGTCCCGTGAGGGCGGCACACTGCGTGGCCTGTTCCAGCTGAAGACGGGGGTGCGACCCGCCGTTCCCCTCGACGAGGTCGAGTCGGTCGACTCGATCGTCACCCGGTTCAACACCGGCGCAATGAGTTACGGCTCCATCTCGGCCGAAGCCCACGAGACCATGGCGATCGCGATGAACAACCTCGGCGGACGGTCCAATTCCGGCGAGGGCGGCGAAGACGTCGACCGGCTCTACGACCCGCGCAGGCGCAGCGCCGTCAAGCAGGTGGCCTCCGGTCGTTTCGGGGTCACCAGCGACTATCTGGTGAACGCGTCGGACATTCAGATCAAAATGGCCCAGGGCGCAAAGCCGGGTGAGGGCGGTCAGCTGCCGGGCTACAAGGTGTACCCGAACATCGCGAAAACCCGCCATTCGACGCCGGGCGTCGGATTGATCTCGCCTCCGCCGCACCACGACATCTACTCGATCGAAGACCTGGCGCAGCTCATCCACGACCTGAAGAACGCCAACTCCGACGCGCGCATCCACGTCAAGTTGGTCAGCTCCGTCGGCGTCGGCACCGTCGCCGCGGGGGTTTCGAAGGCCCACGCCGACGTCGTGCTGATCTCGGGGTATGACGGCGGCACCGGCGCGGCGCCGCTGACGTCACTCAAGCACGCAGGAGCCCCGTGGGAGATCGGCCTTGCCGACACCCAGCAGACGCTGATGCTCAACGGGCTGCGTGACCGGATCACCGTGCAATGCGACGGCGGCATGCGCACGGCCCGCGACGTCATCGTGGCGATGCTGCTCGGTGCGGAGGAGTTCGGCTTCGCCACCGCGCCGCTGGTGGTATCGGGGTGCATCATGATGCGCGTCTGCCATCTCGACACCTGCCCGGTCGGAGTCGCCACCCAGAACCCCGAACTGCGGTCGCGGTTCAACGGCAAGCCCGAGTTCGTCGAGACCTACTTCCGGTTCATCGCCGAAGACATCCGACGCCAGCTCGCCGAGCTCGGCTTCCGCAGCATCGACGAAGCGGTCGGTCACGTCGAGATGCTCGACACCGCAGACGGCGTCGAACATTGGAAGGCAAAGGGTCTTGACCTGACGCCGATCTTCGCCACCTCGAGCAACGCCCACGACCCCGATCAAACAGTGCGCCGACGGGTCCGCGACCAGTATCACGCGCTGGACCAGGCGTTGGACCAGACACTGATCCAACTTGCCGAGGGCGCACTGGAGGACGCCCACCCGGTTCGACTGGAGTTGCCGGTGCGCAACGTCAACCGCACCGTGGGCACCATGCTCGGTGCGGAGGTCACGCGTCGCTATGGCGCACAGGGGCTGCCTGACGACACCATCCACATCACGCTCACCGGCTCCGCGGGCCAGTCGATCGGTGCGTTCCTTCCGCCGGGAATCACCATGGAGCTGATCGGTGACGCGAACGACTATGTCGGTAAGGGGCTTTCGGGTGGCCGCGTCATCGTCAAACCGCCCGACGACGTGCTCTTCCTGCCCGAGGACCACGTGATCGCGGGTAACACGCTCCTCTACGGGGCCACCTCCGGCGAGGTCTACCTTCGCGGCCGGGTGGGCGAGCGCTTCTGCGCCCGCAACTCCGGCGCGCTTGCGGTGACCGAAGGAGTCGGCGACCACGCCTGCGAGTACATGACCGGCGGTCGTGTCGTCGTGCTCGGTAGGACCGGTCGCAACATGGCCGCGGGTATGTCGGGCGGTATCGCCTTCGTGCTCGGCCTTGACCCCTCGATGGTCAACACCGAGATGGTCGAGCTGCAACGTCTCGATCCAGAGGACTTCACCTGGCTGCACGACGTGGTCACTCGGCATGCCCGGCTCACCGGGAGCACGTTGGCCGCGTCGGTGTTGTCCGACTGGCCAAGGCGCAGTTCGCAATTCACGAAGATCATGCCGATTGACTATCAACGCGTCCTGACCGCGACGCGGATGGCCAAGGCGGAAGGCCGCGACGTCGACACCGCCATCATGGAGGCCAGCCGTGGCTGATCCACACGGATTTCTCGAGGTCGCAAAGATCGAGGCGGCGAAGCGACCTGTCGACGAGCGAGTCGGCGATTGGCGCGAGGTCTATGAACGACAGGATCCGCAGCAGCGGGCCGGCGAGGTGTCTCAGCAGGCCCGCCGGTGCATGGATTGCGGTATCCCGTTCTGCCACTCGGGAACTGCCGGTTGCCCACTCGGCAATCTCATCCCGGAGTGGAACGACCTGGTTCGCCGCGGCAGGTGGGATGCGGCGAGCGATCGGCTGCACGCCACCAACAACTTTCCGGAGTTCACCGGACGGCTGTGTCCCGCTCCGTGCGAGGCCGCCTGCGTGCTGTCCATCGCCGACGAGAAGACCGGCGGCAGTGTCACGATCAAACGCATCGAACAGGCCATCGCCGATCACGCATGGATGGACGGCATCGTCGAGCCCCAGCCCGCGGCCATCTCGACGGGCAAGAGCGTCGCGGTGGTCGGCTCCGGGCCCGCGGGACTGGCGGCCGCGCAACAACTCACCCGAGCCGGGCATCACGTCACGGTGTACGAGCGCGACGACCGGTTGGGCGGCTTGATGCGTTACGGCATCCCCGAGTACAAGCTCGAGAAGGCCACGCTGAATCAGCGGTTGGCCCAAATGCGCGCAGAGGGAACGCGTTTCGTGACCGAGTGCGAAGTCGGCGTCGACCTTTCGGTCGAGCAGCTGCGCGAAAGGCACGACGCAGTGGTGCTGGCGGTCGGGGCGCTGCGCGGCAGGGACAACGACGTGACGGGCCGACACCTCGACGGTGTGCACCTCGCCATGGAACATCTCGTGCCGTCCAACAAGGAGTGCGAGGGCGACGGCCCGTCACCGCTGTCGGCCAGAGGTAAGCACGTCGTCATCATCGGCGGCGGCGACACCGGCGCGGACTGCCTTGGCACCGCGCACCGCCAGGGCGCCGCGTCCGTCACGCAGCTCGACTACAACCCGGAGCCGCCGGAGTACCGCGACGAGTCCCGCTCGCCCTGGCCGATGTGGCCGATGGTGTTGCGCACGTCGCCCGCGCACGCGGAGGGCGGCGCGCGACATTACGAGGTGGCGGTGCAGCGGTTCGTCGGCGACGACGCCGGCCGTGTCCGCGCGGTGGAGATCGCCGAGGTGCGAGTCAGCCGGGACGCCGACGGCCGCAGGCAGATCACCCCGGTCGGCGAAGCCATGGAGATTCCCTGCGACCTCGCCCTGCTGGCCATCGGGTTCGACGGCGTCGAACACATGGCGCTCCTCGAAGGGCTCGGACTGGGTCTGAACCGGCGCGGGACGCTGTCGTGCGGTTCGGACTGGCAGACGACCGCACCTGGTGTGTTCGTCTGCGGTGACGCCCACCGCGGGGCGTCGCTGATCGTCTGGGCGATCGCCGAGGGGCGCAGCGCAGCGCATGCGGTCGACGCCTTCCTGATGGGCGAGTCCGACCTGCCCGCGCCGGTGACGCCCGGCGCACTGCCCCTCGCCGTCGCGTGACGGACACCGATCAGGACTATGCTGAGAAGTCGTGACTAGACGCGGAAAGATCGTCTGCACTCTCGGCCCGGCAACCAGTGAAGACCACGTTGTGCGGGCGCTGGTCGAGGCCGGAATGGATGTCGCCCGACTCAACTGCAGCCACGGTGAGTACGCAGACCACGAAGCACACTACAAACGGGTGCGCGCGGCATCGGATGTGACCGGTCGCGCGGTCGGCATCCTCGCCGACCTGCAGGGCCCCAAGATCCGGCTCGGGCGGTTCGCAAGCGGGCCCACCTACTGGGCGAACGGTGAAACCGTTCGCATCACCGTCGACGACTGCGAGGGCACCCACGACCGGGTGTCGACCACCTACAAGCAGCTCGCCACTGACGCCTCACCGGGCGACCGGCTGTTGGTGGACGACGGCAACGTCGGCCTGGTCGTCGAGCACATCGACGGCAACGACGTCGTGTGCACGGTGACCGAGGGTGGACCGGTCAGCAACAACAAGGGTCTTTCGCTGCCGGGCATGAATGTGTCGGTGCCCGCGATGTCGGAGAAGGACATCGAGGATCTCGAATTCGCGCTACGGCTCGGCGTCGATCTCATCGCGCTGTCGTTCGTGCGGTCGCCCGCCGATGCCGAACTGGTGCACGAGGTGATGGACCGCGTCGGCCGCCGGGTACCGGTGATCGCCAAGCTGGAGAAACCGGAAGCCGTCGACAACCTCGAAGCGATCGTGCTGGCATTCGACGCGATCATGGTGGCCCGCGGCGACCTCGGCGTCGAGCTGCCGTTGGAAGAGGTGCCGCTCGTGCAGAAGCGGTCCATCCAAATGGCAAGGGAGAACGCCAAACCCGTCATCGTCGCCACTCAGATGTTGGAGTCGATGATCGAGCACTCCCGGCCGACGCGCGCGGAGGCATCAGATGTCGCCAACGCCGTGCTCGACGGCGCGGACGCGGTGATGTTGTCCGGCGAGACGTCCGTCGGCAAGTATCCGCTCGAAGCGGTCAGGACCATGGCCCGCATCATCTCGGCGGTCGAGCAGAACTCGGTGGTGGTGCCGCCGCTCACGCACGTGCCGAGGACCAAGCGCGGTGTCATCTCCTATGCCGCCCGCGACATCGGCGAGCGGTTGGATGCCAAGGCGCTGGTCGCCTACACCCAGTCCGGCGACACCGTGCGCAGGCTGGCGCGGCTGCACACCCCGCTACCACTGCTGGCATTCACGTCGTTGCCGGAGGTGCGCAGCCAGCTGGCACTGAGCTGGGGAACCGAGACGTTCATCGTGCCGCACATCCAGACCACCGACGGAATGATCCGCCAGGTCGACAAATCGCTCCTCGAGCTCGGCCGCTACAAGCGCGGTGACCTGGTGGTCATCATCGCTGGCGCGCCACCGGGCACAGTAGGCTCGACCAACCTGATCCACGTGCACCGGATCGGGGAGGACGACGTTTAGGTAGGGGGACCAGTGCCGCTTGGCGACTTTCAGGAGCTGCTTGCGGTGCTCGACCTCACCCGCGTCGACGACGACACGTTCGTCGGATCGCATCCGAGCAAGAACCCGCCCCGCACGTTCGGCGGCCAGATGCTGGCGCAGGCCTTCGTGGCCGCGAGCAGCACCCTGACTCGCGTCTGCCCGCCGGGAGCGATCTCCGCGCATTTCATCGCAGGCGGCGACCCCGCCAAGGATCTCGAGTTTCATGTCGTCCGGCTGCGCGACGAGCGCCGCTTCGCCAACCGCCGCGTCGACGTCATGCAGGGCGACGACCTCCTGACCACCGCGATGGTCTCGTTCGTCGACGGCGGGCGTGGGCTCGAGCACGGAATCGAAGCGCCCCATGTGCCAGAACCGTTGTCGCTGCCCAAGATCGACGATCTGCTCGTCGGCTATGAAGAGACGGTGCCGCAGTTCGTCGAGGCGCTGAGGCCGATCGAGTGGCGGTACACCAACGACCCGGCATGGGTGATGCGAAACAAGGGTGAAGAGCTTGGCCACAACCGCGTGTGGCTCAAGGCCGACGGGCCGATGCCGGACGACCCGATCCTGCATGCCGCCGCCCTGGTGTACGCCTCGGACACCACGGTGCTCGACTCCATCATCACGACCCACGGCTTGTCGTGGGGCTACGACCGAATCTTCGCCGCCACGGTCAACCACTCGGTGTGGTTCCACCGCCCGATCAGGTTCGACGAATGGGTGTTGTATTCGACATCCTCGCCGGTGGCGGCAAATTCTCGCGGCCTGGGAACCGGGCATTTCTTCGACCAATCCGGCCAGATTGTGGCTACCGTGGTGCAGGAAGGAATCATCAAGTACTTCCCGGAAGCAAAGCGATGAAGGTAGCAACGGGGCTCAAGGCCCGCGAGCGCGTCGTCGTCCATGTGGACTCGCCGACCGCCCGCTGGATCAGCGCGCTCGCCGTCTTCAGCCTGTCCGGTTGGCTGTTCCTCCTGCACAAGGATTTGGCCTGGTCAATGACCATCCTGGCCGCTGTCGTGGTGATCGCGCGTGGCATCTTTCTCGGCAGGCCGGTCACCGCGGGGCATGCCGCAGCGGCGATGGCGATGTGCGTGGCCGGGCTGGCAGCGGTTTTCCTTGCGTTCGATTTGCTCGGCAACCTGCTGCTGGTTGCCGCGGCGGTCATGTTGATGTGGCCGACATCGGCACGCCCGAACCCGGCCGATCTGCCGCGAATCTTCGCGTTGGTGAACGCTACGACGGGCGACCCGCTTGCGCCCTTCGCGATGCAGGCGACGAAGTGCTACCACTTCAGCGGTGACGGCACCGCCGCGATCGCATACCGCACCCGGCTTGGCTTCGCGGTGGTCAGTGGTGACCCGATCGGTGACGACGCCCGATTCACCGCTCTGGTGGCGGATTTCGCGGCGAAGTGCCACACCCGGGGCTGGCGCATCGTCGTCCTGGGCTGCAGCCAGCGACGGGTGAACCTGTGGTGCAACGCAACGATGTTGGGCCAGAAGCTCAAAGCCGTGCCCATCGGCCGCGATGTGGTCATCGACGTGGCGACATTCGACATGGTCGGGCGGAAATACCGCAATCTCCGCCAAGCCGTTCAGCGCACGAAGAACTTCGGCATCAGCACCGAAGTCGTTGATGAACAAGGCCTCAACGACGCTCTGCTCACCGAACTGACCGAGGTGGTTCTCGCGTCGCCGAGCGGAGCGCGCACGGAGCGTGGCTTCTCGATGTCCCTCGACGGCACGTTGGAGGGTAGGTATCCCGGTGTCGCGTTGATCATCGCGCGCGACAGTGCCGGTCGGATCCAGGGGTTTCACCGCTACGCCACCGCAGGCGGCGGCAGCGAGGTCAGCCTCGACGTGCCATGGCGTCGCCGCGGCGCACCGAACGGTATCGACGAGCGGCTGTCCGTCGACATGATTGCCAGGGCCAGAAAACAAGGGGCGCAACGGTTGTCGCTCGCCTTCGCGGCCTTCCCCGAGATTTTCACCGACAAGCACCGCAACCTGCCCCGCAGCCTCGTCTTCACGGTGGTCCATCTGGGCGACCCGCTCATTGCGCTCGAGTCTCTGTACCGCTATCTGCGGAAGTTCCACGCGCTGGGCGACCAGCGGTACGTGATGGCCACGCTCACGCAGGTGGTGCCGCTACTCGTCGTGCTGTTGTCGCTCGAGTTCGTCCCGAGGCGACGGCATCTGACTAGCGGGTCGGTGGTGCCGGCGTCGTGAGAGTGACGCTGAACTGGTCCTCGACACGTTTCTGGAACTGATCCGCACACCGCTGGACGGCGTCCTGGTCCGAGCCTGCCTTGGTCAGGCAATCCATGTAGTCGGTGGCGCCCACTTCGTTGAACACCCAGAGCGACAGCACGATCACGACGATCGCCTCGATGATGCTGAGGATTCCCAGCACGATGCCCGCGATCGCGACACCGCCGTTGGTGGCTTCACCGCGCCTGGCTCGCTGCCACCCCAGGAAGCCGAGAATGACCGCGACGATGCCGAGCACCACGCCGCCGACAACGGAGATGAGCGCGACGATCGCGACCACCAGTGCGGCGATGCCCAACCCGTTCTTCGGCCCGACCGGCGGCGGGGCGTAGCCCGAATAGGGCTGGGGCGGGGGTGGCGGATAGCCGCCCGGATACCCGCCGCCAGGGGGCTGCGGCGGGGGGTACTGCGGATACTGCGGATACTGCGGGGGTTGCGGTTCGGTCATGATGCCGATGGCTCGGCCGGTGGCGCCGGTTGTGTCAACTTGGACACCGATTTGGCGGCCTTGCGGATGCCGAACGCCGACACGACCTCGAACACGCCGATGACGATCAGCCAGATGCCGACCACCCAGGCCAAGGTGAGGATCGACTCGAACGGCGAGGCGATCACCACGACTCCGGCGATCAGGCTGATCAAGCCGATGAAGATGTTCCAGCCTCTGGCGGGCAGCGTGGGATCGCTCACGGCCGCAACCGTCGTTGCCACCCCGCGGAAGACGAACCCGACGCCGATCCAGATGGCCAGCAGCAAAACCGCGTAGCCCTCGCCGAAATGGCGAAATGCCAGGACGGCGAGGATCAGCGCCGCGGCACCGCTGATGAACAGCAGGACCCTGCCGCCCGCTGTGACGTGCAGGCTGAACGCCATGACGACCTGGGAGATGCCGGTCACCAGCAGATACGCACCAAACACGATCGCGGCGACCAGGATCGTTTTCCCCGGCCACGCAAGCACGATGATGCCGAGGATCACCGCCAGAAGTCCGGATATCAACGCCGACTTCCAGAGGTGTGGCAACAGGGTCGGGGCAGCTTCGGTAGTCATGATCAAAGTGTTTCACAGCGCTAACCGCGCAGATAAGAGTTTGCAAGCAACGCGCGGGAAATTGAGTCCGACAGCACAATAAGCGGAAGCGCGGCGCAACGCCGTCGTCGCCACTAACGTTCCGTACGTTAACTGCCCAAAGCAGAAAGTAGAGGCAACCGTGTTTGGTGGATGGGAAATCCGTCGGGGGAAGATGTGGCGCATGGCGGCGGTGTTCGCTGTGACTGGCGTCCTTGCTGTATCGGGGTGTTCGAGTAAGAGCGAAGAGAGCGCAGAGACTACCCCGGCGGCGCCGTCTGCCGAGAAGGTCGACGCGATCGCGAATACCGTGCCAGAGGCAATCAAGTCGTCCGGGAAACTCGTGATCGGGGTCAACATTCCGTACACCCCCAACGAATTCAAGGATTCGAGTGGCAAGATCGTCGGCTTCGACGTCGATCTGATGAACGCGGTCGCCGCGACGCTCGGCCTGACGGCGGAATACCGCGAGTCGGACTTCGCCAAGATCATCCCGTCGATTCAGGGCGACACCTTCAACGTCGGCATGTCGTCGTTCACCGACACCAAGGAACGCGAGCAGACCGTCGACTTCGTGACCTACTTCTCTGCGGGCTCGCTTTGGGCGCAGAAAACGGGCGCAGGGATCGATCCCGAGAACGCGTGCGGCAAGAAGGTCGCCGTGCAGGCGACCACTACCCAGGAGACGGTTGAGCTTCCGGAAAGAAGCAAGAAGTGCACCGACGCCGGCAAGCCGGCGATCGAGATCGTGTCGTTCGACGGGCAGGACGCCGCCACCAACGCCGTCGTGCTCGGCCAGGCCGACGCGATGTCGGCCGACTCGCCAGTCACCCTCTACGCGATCAAGCAGAGCAATGGCAAGCTCGAGCAGGCGGGCGAGATCTTCGACTCGGCGCCCTACGGCTGGCCGGTGAAGAAGGGCTCACCGCTCGCGCAGTCGCTCAAGCAAGCACTCGAGCACCTCATCGAGAGCGGCACGTACAAGACGATCGCCACCAACTGGGGAGTCGAGAAGGGCATGATCGACAAGCCCGTGATCAACGGCGCCATCAACTAGGCACGGAGCGCGAAATGACTGATGTCGACACGTCGCCGCCCACCAGCCCAGCAGCGATCGATGCCGTCCCGCTGCGTCATCCATGGCGGTGGGTGGCGGCGATCGTCATCGTCATCCTGCTCGTTCTATTCGTCTACGGTGCCGCCACCAATGACGCCTACAGATGGCGCGTTTTCGCGGACTACCTCTTCAACGAACGGGTACTGAAGGTCGGCCTACTCAACACCTTGCAGCTCACCGTCTACTCGATGGTGTTGGCGATCGTGCTGGGTGTGGTCCTGGCGGTGATGCGCCTGTCGCCCAACCCGGTATTCCGGTGGGTGTCCTGGGTGTACCTGTGGATCTTCCGCGGCACCCCGATCTACGTGCAGCTGGTGTTCTGGGGGCTGATCCCGACGATCTACCAGAACATCCAACTCGGGGTGCCGTTCGGGCCGACGTTCTTCCAGCTCAACCTGCAGAGCCTGTCCATCCCGTTCCTGCTGGCGGTCCTCGGGCTGGCGCTCAACGAGGCGGCCTACATGGCCGAGATCATCCGTGCCGGAATCAGTTCCGTGCCCGAGGGCCAGGCGGAAGCCTCGACGGCCCTGGGCATGTCGTGGGGGATGACGATGCGGCGGACGGTGCTCCCGCAGGCGATGCGGGTGATCATTCCACCGACCGGCAACGAGGTCATCAGCATGCTCAAGACCACGTCGCTGGTCACCGCGGTGCCATTCACGCTGGATCTATACGGCATTACCTCCCGCGAGATCGCCGCGCGCCTCTTCGAACCCGTCCCGCTGCTGCTGGTGGCCGCGACGTGGTACCTGGTGGTCACGAGCATCCTCATGGTCGGCCAGTACTACCTGGAGCGCTACTACTCGCGCGGGGCAAGCCGAAAGTTGACCACCAAACAGCTTGAGGCGCTGGCCAAGGCACAGCAGATTGGTGAGGCAGGGCACGTATGACGACGCAAGACGCAACGACCAAACCGATGGTGAAGGCCGAACAGGTCTGCAAGAGCTTCGGCGCCCTGGACGTCCTGAAGGGCATAACGCTGGAGGTCGGCAGGGGCGAGGTGCTGGTTATGGTCGGCCCGTCCGGCTCGGGCAAGTCGACGTTCCTGCGCTGCATCAACCATCTGGAGCAGGTCAATGCGGGCCGGCTGTATGTCGATGGAGACTTGATCGGCTACCGCGACCGGGGGACCAAGCTGCTCGAGATGTCGCCCCGTGACGCCGCAAAGCAGCGGCGCGACATCGGCATGGTGTTCCAGCACTTCAATCTGTTCCCGCATCGCACGGCGCTGGACAACCTCATCGAGGCACCGATTCACGTCAAGGGCGTCAAGAAGGCCGACGCTGTTGCGCGGGCCCGAGACCTTCTTAATCAGGTTGGTATGACGGAAAAGGCCGAGGCCTATCCGGCGCAGCTGTCCGGCGGCCAGCAGCAGCGCGTGGCGATCGCGCGGGCCCTGGCGATGAATCCCAAGCTCATGCTGTTCGACGAGCCCACTTCGGCGCTTGACCCGGAGCTGGTCGGCGAGGTGCTGGAAGTGATGAAAAAGCTTGCCACCGAAGGCATGACGATGGTCGTCGTCACTCACGAGATGGGTTTCGCCCGAGAAGTCGCCGACCAGCTGGTGTTCATGGACAACGGCGTGGTCGTGGAAAACGGGCCTCCACGCGAGGTGCTCGCCAATCCGCAGCACGAACGGACGAAGGCCTTTCTGTCCAAGGTGCTCTAAGTCCCATGCCGGCGAGCGCACCGGATCCGGCCACCCCGCTGTGGCGGGCCGCGCAGGTATTCCGGTTGCTCAGTTGCATATACGCGCTCGGCTTCCAGATCGCGGTCAACGACGACCTCGAGCGACCGGCAGTCGGATGGCTGCTGTTCGCCGTGCTGATCGTGTGGAGTACGGCCTGTGCGGTCGCCTATCTGAACGGCTTCGGCCGCCGCCCCGTCTGGGTGCTGGCCGAACTCGCGATCGTGGTCGCATTGATGCTGTCCACCGAATTCGTCGCCTCCGAGCAGTGGGCGCTCAACAACCAGTCCTGGCCGACGACGCTGTGGGCGACGAACGCGACGATCTCTGCGGCCATCCTGCTCGGCCCGATCTACGGAATGCTCGGTGGCGTGGTGATCGTCGCGGCCAGCACCCTGGCCAAGGGTGTGCTGAACTACGACCTCGGCCGCAACGCGACGGTGGTCATCGAGCTCGCGGTGGGTCTGGGTGTCGGCATGGCAGCACAGACCGCGCGCCGCGCCCACACCGACCTGGAACGCGCCGCGCGGCTGGCGGCGAGAACCGAGGAAAGGGAACGGCTGTCCCGGCAGGTCCATGACGGCGCCATCCAAGTTCTTGCGCTCGTTTCGCGTCGCGGTCGCGAGATCGGCGGTGAGACAGCGGAACTGGCGGAGCTGGCCGGAGAGCAGGAACGCGCGTTGCGCCGCCTCGTCAGCACCGCGGACGCCGAACCGCGCCTCGGTGAGTTGACCGATGTCGGCGCCCTCCTGCGCCAGCGGGCATCGGATCGGGTGTCGGTGAGCGTGCCCGCCGACCCGGTACTGCTGGACGCGGCCGTGGCTGAGGAACTGTCTGCTGCGGCGGGCAACGCGCTCGACAACGCGGCCGCCCACGCTGGCCCCGACGCGCGGGCCTACGTCCTCCTGGAGGATCTCGGCGATACGGTCACGGTGAGCATCCGCGATGACGGCGTCGGGATTGCGGACGGACGGCTCGAGGAAGCCGTCGGCGAGGGTCGGTTTGGAATCGCCAAATCGATTGTGGGGCGGATGAAATGGCTGGGTGGCAGCGCCAAGCTGAACACCGGGCCGGGATGCGGGACGGAATGGGAGCTGACGATACCCCGACGGTGATGGTGGTCGACGACCATCCGATCTGGCGTGACGCGGTGGCCCGCGACCTGGCCGACGACGGCTTCAACGTGGTCGCTACCGCCGACGGCGTTGCGTCGGCGCGCAGGCGGGCAGCGGTCGTGCAGCCGAACGTCGTGGTGATGGACATGCGACTGCCCGACGGTGACGGGGCACAGGCGACCGCCGAGGTGCTGACCGTGTCGCCGTCGTCGAAGATCCTGGTGCTCTCCGCGTCAGACGAGCGCGACGACGTGCTGGAGGCCGTGAAGGCGGGCGCCACCGGGTATCTGGTGAAGAGCGCTTCGAAGACCGAACTCGGTGACGCCGTTCGGGCGACGGCCGAGGGCCGTGCGGTGTTCACACCGGGCCTCGCCGGGTTGGTATTGGGGGAGTACCGGCGAATCGCGCAAGGACCGGACCCAGGTTCTGCGCCGAGTCTGACCGAGCGTGAAACCGAAATCCTCCGTCATGTCGCCAAGGGCCTGACGGCCAAGCAGATCGCCGCCCGGCTGGCCCTGAGCCACCGCACGGTCGAAAACCACGTGCAGGCGACATTCCGCAAGCTTCAGGTCGCCAACCGCGTCGAGTTGGCGCGCTACGCCATCGAACACGGCCTCGACGAATAGGCAGGTTCGCCGCGGATTCGGGTAGTCCTACTCATCCGCTGCGCACGAGGATGTTGCGACCATGACGGCATGACCGCACCGCAAAACGCCGTCGTTTCCCGGCTCTCGGCGAATTTCGCCGCCATGTCCGAGCAGTTCGCCAAGGTCTCGGCCGACCTCACCGAACTTGATCGTCTCCTGACCCAGCGCCCCCACATCCCGCAGCCCGCACCACAACTCGCACCGCCTCCCATGCCGTCCCCGATGCCCTTCCCGCAGCCGTACTTACCGCCAACCGTGGCGTATGCGCCGCCACCTCCGCCACCAGTGGCCCCGCCGCCACGATCGCCCCTACCTCCGCCACCGCAGGCACCCCGGCCGCCGCGTGACGCAAGCTGGATCGGCAAGGTTCTCGCTGTCGCGGGTGTCGCGGTCACGCTCATCGGCGTCGTCCTGCTGCTCGTCCTCGCCGCCCAGGCCGGCATCCTTCGTCCCGAAATCCGGGTGGGCGCAGGCGCGGTGCTCGCCGGGGTGCTCGTCGCCGTCGCGGCCCGGCTCAGCCCGCGCCCTGGCGGACGGGTCGGCGCCATCGCCCTCGCTGCGACGGGCATCGCCGCGGCGTACATGGATGTCATCGCGATCACGACGATCTATGACTGGGTGGCCGCACCCGTGGGCCTGGTGATCGCCGCGTTGATCGGTGGCGGTGGCCTCACCCTGGCCCGCCGCTGGAATTCGCAGCACCTCGGCCTGCTCGTGCTGGTCCCGCTGATCGTGCTCGCCCCGATCGTCACCGACGGCATCACGATGCTGTTGATCGCGTTCATGCTCGCTATTTCGGCCGCTTCGCTGCTCGTCCAGATGGGCAAGGACTGGATATGGCTGCACGCCGCCCGGATCGCGGCTCCGACGTTTCCGCTCCTGGTCGCGCTGGTCGCGGCCCGTGTCGGGGACGGCAACGACGCCTGGCTGGCCGGTGGCTGCGCGATTGCGGCAGTGCTCGCCGTTGCAGGCGCTCTTGTCTTGCTGCCGTCGACCGGCAACCGGGTCGCGATGGCTCTGTTGACCATCGCGGGCGTGCTTCCTGTGCTGTGCACCTCGGTGGCCCTCGCGCCGACGGTCGCCGCCCTGATGGCCGCCGGCTTGGCCGCGGCACTGCTCGCGATCGTGCTCGTCGGCGACCGCCTGCCGGGTGTGTCGAAGATCGTCCGGCAGATCTGGTCGGCGATGTCGGCGGTCTCTGCGCTGATCGCGGTCACGGTCGCATTCGACGGCGAGGTCGCAGCGCCGGTGCTGTTGGCGATGGCAGTGGTGATCGCCGTCGCAGGACGTCGGGACAGCGTCGCGCGCCTGCTTGCCGTCGGGTTCGGCGTCATCGGCGGTTTTCTCTACCTCAGCTACGCACCGCCCACCTCGTTGGTTCGGGCCACGCTGCTGTCGACGCCGGACGCGGTCGCCATCTTGGTCTCCAGCGTCCTGCTGATCGTGGCCGTCGTCGCCATCGTCTGGTCGTGGATCGGCCGCGGAGTGCTCGACACCGACGCGGTTCGAGTCCTGATGGCAGGCCTTGCGGTGGTGGTCGTCTACGCGGTGACCACCTTCACCGTCACCGCCGGGGTGTTGGCGGGCGGCGAGAGCGGCGGATTCTTCGCCGGTCACATGGCTGCGACCATCTGCTGGATCGTGATGGCCGCCGCCCTGTTCGTGTACGCGGCACGCCGGCCCCGCGACGACCGGTCGTTGCCCATCGGCGGTGGCCTGGCGCTGGTCGCAGCCTCGATGGCCAAACTGTTCCTGTTCGACCTCGGCACGCTGGACGGTATGTTCCGGGTCGCGGTGTTCATCGTCGTCGGTCTGGTGCTGCTGGGCATGGGTGCGGGATACGCCCGACTGCTGGCCCGGCAGGATCAGGGAAGTGTGACGTCACTCACGAACTGATCTGGAGTCATTCCAGATTAGGAGATGTTGAACCGGTCATGAGCACACGTCGAACCGAAGCAGAGATTCAGAACTTCCAAGCGTCCACCCAGCTCAGCGGCAACCTGCAGCGCGTCCTAGTGGACCTGATCGAACTCCACCTGCAGGGCAAGCAGGCGCACTGGAATGTCGTCGGCACCAACTTCCGCGACCTGCATCTGCAGTTGGACGAACTCGTGGACTTCGCACGCGAGGCCAGCGACACGGTCGCCGAGCGGATGCGTGCGCTCGCCGTGATCCCGGACGGGCGCTCCGACACCGTGGCGGCGGCCACGACGCTCCCGCAGTTCCCGGCCTACGAGCACGGCACCTCCGAGGTCGTCGACCTGATCGCCGCGCGGACCTACGCGGCCGTCGACACCCTGCGCACGGTGCACGACGAGGTCGATGCGGAAGATCCCAGCACGGCCGACATCCTGCATCAGCTCATCGACGGGCTGGAAAAGCTCGCCTGGCTGATCAAGTCGGAGAACCGCAAGGTCTAGGCACCCGCGAAGTGGGTATCCGGCGCGCGTGACCGTGACACGAGACATACAAGCGTCGCGCCGACAGGTGTGGGACGTGATGGCCGACGGATGGACCTACTCCCAGTGGGTCGTCGGGAACAGCCGGATGCGGGCGGTGGATCCGAACTGGCCTGCACCGGGGTCGACAATCCGCCATTCCATCGGAATCTGGCCACTGGTGGTCAATGACGAGACCGTGGTCGAGGAGAGCGTGCCGTTGGAGAAGCTGGTATTGCACGCCAAGGGTGGGCCGTTCGGCGGTGCCCGAGTTATCCTGCGGCTCAGTGACATTCCAGACGGATGCCGAGTCGTGATGGAGGAGTACCCGGTCAGTGGGCCCGGCGCCGTCCTGCCCAGCCGGTTGTCGGACCTCGCCGCCTGGCCGCGCAACCGGGAAACGCTGTGGCGACTCGGCGCCCTCGCTCAGCGGCTCAAACCGACTGAGCTGTCCGACCGCTGACCGACTGCAGTTCGGCGCCCTGCGGTCCGTCGCCGTTGCGCCTGGCGACCAGGTACCAGGTGTGCATCATGCCCTTGCCCTTGATGTCGACGTCGCCGCGTTCCTCGAGTACGTACTCCTCTTTGAGCCGCTCATATACCGACTGCGGCACCTGAATTCGGCCTTCGACGTCGGTGGACTCCATGCGGGCCGCGACGTTGACCGCGTCACCCCAGACGTCGTAGAAGAACTTGCGCGCCCCGACGACACCGGCCACCACGGGCCCCGACGCAAGCCCGATGCGCAACGGCACAGCCCGGCCCTGCGGATCCTTCAGGTCGGCGACCGCATCGGCCATGTCGAGGGCCAGGCACGCGATGGCCTGGACATGATCGGGTCGTGGCTGCGGCACTCCGCTGACCACCATGTACGAGTCGCCGCTGGTCTTGATCTTCTCCAGACCGTGCTTGTCGACGAGGGCGTCCAAGTCGGTGTAGAGGGTGTCCAGGAAACGGACCAGCTCTGTGGGAGTCGTGTCGCTGGCCCGCTTGGTGTAGCCGGCGATGTCGGCGAACAGGATCGAGGCGTCGTCGTACTTGTCGGCGATGATGGTTCGCGCCGGATCCTTCAGTCGGCTCGCGATGGACGCGGGCAGGATGTTCGCCAACAGCGACTCTGATCGCTGGTACTCGGCCTCCATGGCCTTTTCGGCGCGATCGATCTCGCGCATCGCGTACCAGACCGTTGCCACGACCATCACCGCCGAGAACAAGGCGGAGCTGACGAAGCCGACGGTGAGTGACCAGTGTGGCCCAAGGCCCCGGTCATTGGGGACCAGGAGTTCCAGAGCAATGGTCGCGGCGACGCCGATAGCCACGATCGTCGATGCGAGGACGATGCGTTCGACACCGAACACCAGAACCACGAGGGTGGCCGAGACAAGGAAGTAGAACTGCAGGCCCGAGCCCGTCCCGATCGTGTAGCAGACGAAACCCACAAAGAGGTAGGCGAACAGGAAGAACGTCAGCGGGGCGATCAGCTCGCCGAACCGATAGAGCAGCGGGACGGTGGTGAAGATCGCCGCGAAGACGACGTTGAGCAGGCCAATCCACCACACCTGGCCGCCGAGGGTCAGTTGGAAGATCCCGAAGACGAGGGAGATGGCGGCGCCGATCCACGTTGCGATCTTGAGGACCCGCAGCCTGCTCCTGAAGCTCTCGGCGTAGAACTGCGTCCGTGCGGGCACCGGGCTGTTCAGTGCCAGCTCGGGCATGCAGACCGATCGCGCCTTGCGACCCATGGCACGAGCCTACTTCGCTGGGTCCGCTGAAAGCCGGGCGATTTCCCGAGCGCGCAGCGCCAGCCACAGCTCGTGACGGTCCTGCGCCGAATCCATTCGCCTGCCGGTCAGCCGCTCCACGGTCTCGATTCGGTTCCGCATGGTGTGCCTGTGCACCCGCAGCGCGTAGGCGGCCGCCGCCCAGTGTCCGTTGTGCTCGAGAAACACGGTGAGTCCGCGAAGCAGCTCGGTCGCCCGGTCGGTGGCGTCGAGGGGGCCGAGCACCGCATCGGTGTAGGCCTGAAGTGATTCCGGACCAACGGCGCTCAGCAGCATCCGACTGCTGGCGATCTCCTCGGCATGCACATGCCGACCCCGTACCCGGCTGGCCGGCAACGCCGAGCGGGCTTGCCGCAGCGACACCGCAACCGCGCCCGGCCGCACCGCGATGCCGATTCCAGCCGCTCTATCGGGGGCCAGCGTGGCGAGTGCGGCGGGCAGATCGGTGGCCAGCGGCACCGTCAGCTCGACGACGTCGCCGATCGCCCGGACCAAGGCGTCCCGCAGGGTGGTCAGCAGGTCCGCGGCCAGGTCGTCCGCGTCGTCGGGAGCAGCGATCGCGGCCGCCCGCTGGTCGGCATCCTTCAGCCCGAGCGAGGCCAGCCAGCGAGCCGCAACAGCGTCGTCGACCGTGCCCCTGGCCAGCCGGTCGAGCACCTGCGCCCGTTCGCGTCGCTGGGCGCTGTTGAGCCCGTGTCTGCGCTCCAGCTCCAAGGAGAGCAACGAGACCAAGTCGCCGGTGATCTGTTCTGCGGCAGGCACTTCCGCCGGTCCGTCGATCAGCAGCCATGCGCGCAGCCGCTGCGCGCCGAGTGCGTGCAGCTCGCGGCGACGGCCGTCGCTGATGTCGGCAGCCGCCGCGGTCAGCCCGTGGTCGCGGACCGACGCGAGCTGCCCAGACATCCGCGCGACCAGCCGCTCGGCGTCGGGATCGGTTTGCGCCAGCACCCGGCCCAGCTGGTCGACGATGACGCCTGCCCGACCGGTCGCGTCGCGGTGCGCATCGAGAATGCCCAGCAGGCCACCCGGGCTGACCGCGGCGGCGGTCAACGCCCGCTGCGTCTCCAACGTCCGCTCCAAGGCTTGCCGCTCGGCGCGGGCCCTGAACGCGAACACCGCCTTGGTGACCGCGATGAACGGCACCCCGTCGGGCACGGTCAGCAGAGGCATTGCGTGCTCGTCGGCGGCGGCGATGAGCCGGTCCGGCGCCCGCTGGTGGGGCAGGTCGGCGCCCAGCCCCAGCCCGACCGCCCGGACACCGGCATCGTGAAGCTCGCTGATGTACGTGCGGCAGCCGTCGATGCTGTCGGGCAGGAGCAGGCCGATCGTCAGCAACAGCTCGCCGCCCTGCAGCCACGGGCCGGGATGAGACAACTCGGAGACCGCCGCGGCCTCGATCTCACGGTCCGCTGCGGGCCGGCCCGCCACCAGTTCGAGGCCGAGTGATGCGTCATCGAGCAGCTCCGCGATGGTGAGCATGGACATATCGTCGAACACAGGCTCGGCTATTTCTACTTTTTGTCGATATCGGTGTGACCGGCATCTCGGGAAACCTTGTCCTCATGACGACGTCACAGCAGCCGATCGGACCCGTGGATGCCACCAAGGTGCCGCGTTATGCCGGTCCGCCCACCTTCGCGCGCCTACCCCGCACCGACCAGGTGACCCACACCGACGTCGCGGTCGTCGGCATCCCGTTCGACTCCGGCGTCTCCTACCGGCCCGGTGCCCGTTTCGGGCCGCAGCACATCCGCGCGGCGTCCAAGCTGCTCCGGACCTACCACCCGCGCCTCGACGTCGAGCCCTTCGCGGTGCACCAGGTCGCCGACGCCGGTGACATCGCCGTTAACCCCTTCGATATCGCCGAAGCCATCACCACCATCGAGCGGGCGTCCGATGAGCTACGCGACGGCGGGACCAAACTCATCACGCTCGGCGGCGACCACACGATCGCGCTGCCGTTGCTGCGTTCGCTGCATCGCGACCACGGCCCGATTTCGGTGCTGCACTTCGACGCCCACCTGGACACCTGGGACACCTACTTCGGCGCGCCGTTCACCCACGGCACCCCGTTCCGCAGGGCCAGCGAAGAGGGCCTGCTCGACCCCGAACACTGTCTGCACGTCGGCATCCGCGGTCCGCTGTACGCACCCACGGACCTGTCCGACGACCGCGTGCTGGGCTTCCAGGTGATCGGCTCCGACGACTTCCAGATCGACGGACTGGCCACCGTCATCGAGCGCATGCGCGCCCGCCTCGGTGAGGCGCCGGTGTACGTCTCGATTGACATCGACGTACTCGATCCGGCGCACGCGCCGGGTACGGGTACCCCCGAGGCCGGCGGTATGACCAGCCGGGAGTTGCTGCATTGTCTGCGAAACCTGGTGGGCGTCAACGTCGTCGGGGCCGACATCGTCGAGGTCGCACCGGCCTACGACCACGCCGAGATCACCGGGATCGCCGCCGCGCACGTCGCCTACGAACTCCTGTCCGTTCTGGCGGCAGGCTCATGACCGACCACCGCAACGGCGGTGCCGCCGTCGTCGAAACCCTCGCCGCACACGGAGTCGACACGCTCTTCGGGATTCCCGGCACCCATAACCTGGAGCTGTACCGGCACTTCCCCGCGAACGGTATCCGCGCGATCACGCCGCGCCACGAGCAGGGCGCAGGCTATGCGGCCGAGGCCTATGCGCGCGTCAGCGGACGCCCGGGCGTCGTCGTCACGACCAGTGGGCCGGGGCTGACCAATGCGATGACGGCGGCCGCCACGGCATACGCCGAGTCCCAGCCGGTGCTGCTGCTGTCTTCCGGTATGCCGACAGGGACTGAGGGCCGCGATTTGGGCCAGCTGCACGAGGCCAAGAACGTCAGCGGCGCAATGGATCAGCTGGTGGCGTGGAGTCGCCGGGTCGCCAGCGCCGACGAAGCGGCGTCGGCGGTGACCGAAGCGTTCAGCGGGTTCACCGGGCGACGGCCCCGACCGGTCCACATCGAGATTCCGGTCGACGTGCTCGAGCAGGCCTGGGCCGGTGAGCCGCGGATCGACGCGGCGGTCGCTCCGCCTGAACCCGACCGCGACGCCCTGCGTATTGCCGCCGAACTCCTCGCAGGGGCCGACCAGCCGCTCATCATCGCGGGTGGAGGCGCCGTCGACGCGCAGACCGAGTTGACCGCCTTAGCCGAGGCGCTAGGCGCACCGGTCGCCACCACCGTCAACGGCAAGGGCACGGTCGACGAGGCGCACCCGCTGTCGGTCGGCGCGTCGGTACGGCTTCGGGCCCTGCAGAAGGCGGCGGCCGACAGCGACGCGCTGCTGGTGATCGGCACCGAGCTCGGCGACTCCGACCTGTGGGAAGGCCAGATTCGGGGCCGCGCCGTCATCCGCTGCGATATCGACCCGGCTCAACTGGACAAGAACTGTCCCGCCGACCATGAGCTGCTCGGTGACGCCGCCACGACGTTGACCGCATTGCTCGAGGCGCTACCTGCGAAACCTGCTGGGGGAGAACAGCGTGCGGAGGGGCTGCGAACCGCGTGCCGGGAGGAGGCGGCGGTCGATGCGGGCCTGTACGCCGAGATCAACGCCGCGGTTCGCGCCGCACTGCCCGCCGAGGCCGCGCTGGCCGGCGACAGCTCGCAGGTCACCTACTTCGGTTCCGTGCACTATTTCGACGTGCCCGCGCCGCGGCGGTTCTGCTACTCGCCGGGCTTCGCCACACTCGGCTACGGACTGCCTGCCGGGCTTGGCGCAGCGATCGGGAGACCAGGCGCTCCGGTCGCCGTCCTCCTCGGCGACGGGGCGCTGATGTTCTCGGTACAGGAATTGACAACGCTTGTGGAACAAGAGCTTTCGGTGCCGGTGATCGTCGTGGACAATGGCGGTTACCGCGAGATCCAGGATCAAGAGGCGGCCCGCGGTATTCCGCCGATCGGGGTCAAGCTGCGTACTCCAGACCTGTCGGCACTCGCCGTCGCGATGGGAGCCAACGGCGTCCGCACCACCTCGACCGCAGACCTGTCCGAACTCGTCGGCGCCGCACTGGGTGCCGACGGCCCGACCCTCATTCACTTCGACATCCGCTGAAAGGATCCCCCTCATGGATATCGCCGTCGTCGTCATCTATCTCGCGGGAATGATCGCGTTCGGGTTCTGGGGCAAACGCAGAGCCACAACACAATCCGACTTCCTGGTAGCCGGTCGCCGACTCGGTCCGATGCTCTACTCCGGCACGATGGCCGCCATCGTGCTCGGCGGCGCATCCACCATCGGCGGCGTCGGTCTGGGTTACCAGTACGGCATCTCCGGCATGTGGCTGGTCTTCGCCATCGGCACCGGAATCCTTCTGCTGAGCCTGCTGTTCGCGGGCCGGATCCAGCGGCTGCGCGTGTACACCGTCAGCCAGATGCTCGAACTTCGTTACGGCCCAGGCTCTTCGGTGCTGTCCGGCGCGGTCATGTTCGGCTACACGTTGATGCTGTCGGTGACCTCGACCATCGCGTACGCGACGATCTTCGGTGCGCTCTTCGACATCGGCAGGGTGCTCGCCATCATTCTCGGCGGGAGCGTGGTGGTCATCTACTCGGTACTCGGCGGAATGTGGTCGATCACGCTGACCGACTTCGTCCAGTTCGTGATCAAGACCATCGGCATCTTCTTCATCCTGCTGCCGGTCGCGCTGTACAAGACCGGTGGAATCAGTGGACTGGCCGACAAGCTGCCCGCCGACGCGACGTCGTTCACCGCGATCGGTGGCGACACCATCCTCACGTACTTCGTTATCTACACCTTCGGACTCCTTATCGGCCAGGACATCTGGCAGCGGGTGTTCACCGCACGCAGCCCCGGCGTGGCCCGCTGGGCGGGCACCGCAGCCGGCGTGTACTGCCTGCTGTACGCCGTGGCGGGTGCGGTCATCGGGATGGCGGCCAAGGTGCTGCTGCCCGCGCTGGAGGCGCGCGACGACGCGTTTGCGGAGTTCGTCGAGATGCAGCTGCCGCCGATCCTGGCCGGCCTGGTGCTGGCGGCCGCCTTGGCCGCCGTGATGTCCACCTCGAGCGGGGCGCTGATCGCCACGGCGACCGTCTTCAGCCAGGACATCGTCGCTCGGCTGCGCAAGCGCGACATCGAAGCGGGAAGCGAACACGACCACGTGCGCAGCAACCGGATCTACGTGGCTGCCTTCGGGATCGTGATGATCGTCATCGCGTGTCTGCTGCAGGACGTCGTCGCGGCGCTGACCGTGGCCTACGACATCCTGGTCGGCGGATTGCTGATTCCCATTCTCGGCGGACTGCTGTGGCGCCGAGGAACCAATGTCGGGGCCATCGCGGCAATGGCGGTCGGCACCGGTGCGACGCTGGCCACCATGATCGCCGTGGGGGATATCTTCGCCAACGAACCGATCTATGTCGGGCTGGCGTCCGGCCTGGTGGTGTTCATCGTCGGCAGTTTGCTCAGCAAGCCGACGGCAAGCGACGTGATGGCGGAATGGGACCGCAGGAGCCGAGGGGAGAGCACAGCGCCCGAGCGGATGACGGATGCGACAATATAGTGCGACGTTGTAAGGTTGCACCCTGCCGTTCGCTGACCTTGGGGGGCGAGGTATGGACCGGTGGTGCATCCGTAGCGCGGCAATCAGCTGTGCGTTTGCCTCGTGCGCAATGGTCGTCGGACCGGGCTTCGTGGGGATCGCTTCGTCGCATGCCATTCTCGGGATCGGCCCGGACCTCCTCGACCTATTCGGCGACGACGACAAATCCGATCTGCACCACCCCCGGCCCGGCTCCGAGGATTCTTCCAGTGGGCAGGCGGCCCGCACCGTCGGCGTGACGACGGCGGATGTCGGCCCACCGGCGTCGACGTTCGGCACCGGTCGCGACAGCGTCGGCCTGGTCGCGGGAGGTGGTGCCGTTCCGCAGAGTGCCGGCCCTGGCGGGGGAGGCGGCGCTGTGCCGCGCGTCATGCCAGTAGGGCGGTCGTCGAGCCTGCCGTCTGTGCCCTCCGCACCGATTACCCGCAACATCGTCATCCGGGGGGCACCGTCTACGGCACGCCCGGCAGGCAAGCCGCCCGCCGCCGCAATGCCTGCCTTCGTGTCGCCGACGCTGCCGCGGACACCCGCCGTCGTCCCCCTGGCCGTGCCGCCCCCGGTTTCACCGGAGCCCGATGGCCGGCCTGCGCCCGCCGCGCCGCCTGCACCATCACAATCGGCCCCTCGAGCCAAAGACCCACTGGCGCCGAGTGATTCGGGTGCCGCGCAGATTCCCGACACCTACAGGGTCGGGTACGCGGAGTACCTCAGGTCCGCGACCACCAGTGACCTGTTCGAAGTGGCGCTGCCCGGCGTCGCTGGTATCGCGGGATTCACCCTCGTCGGTGCCTACGCGGGCTACCGCCAGGCCAAGGCTCTGCAGCGGGCTCTGCTCGCCCCGGTACCGACCAGCTTTTTGCTTTAGCAAGCGGGTGTGAACCCGCCGGTCTGTGGGTATTCCACTTCGGTAATGAACGGTCCGGTGATGCGAAGCGCGGTCGGATGTCTGATCGCCTGTGGTGCACTCACTGTCGGGCCGTCGCTTTTCGGCACCGCAATGGCCAGGGCCGACCTGCTCGGCGGTGGCGGTGGCATCAATGTTCTTGGTGTCGACGTGCTGGGCAGCGGAAAGACCAAGACGTCGGGTGGTGGCGCCGTCGGCGGCCCTGCCCGGCTCGGTGCCGTCTCGACCGCGCCGAGCACGCGCAGCGTCGTGATCCGGACGAACGGTCCAGCCGCCCAGCCTGCTGTTGCCCAGACGATTCCCGCGGCTTCCATCGCTCCCGCTGCATATGCGCCCGCGACCATGATGGGCGCTCCGCTGATCGATACGGTTCCTGCCGCACCGCAACTGCCCGCCGCCGCGCCATTGGCCGTGCTGCCTGCCGCACCGGCGGTCCGCCCACCGGCGCCGCAGGCCGTTGTCATCCCGTCGACGAGTGCGCCGGGACCCGGCCTGCCCCTCGCGCCCGCCGACTCGCATCGGCCGTCGGTGAAGATCCCCGACTCCTTCAGGTTCGGCTATGCCGAATATCTGAGGGCCGCGACCACCAGCGACCTGTTCGCGGCGGCAGTGCCGGGCGTGGCCGGTATCGCGGGGTTCACCCTCATCGGTGCGTTTGCGGGCTATCGCCAGGCCAAGGCTCTGCAGCGGGCGCTGGTGGCGCCGGTGCCGACGAGCATTCTGCTGTAGCTGGGCGCAACGGTGCCCTCGGTGAGATTCGAACTCACACTGTACGGGTTTTGAATCCGTTTCCTCTGCCAGTTGGGATACGAGGGCGCGGCTTTCAACCATAGAGGATCCCCCGAGGTCGCTGACTCGGGCCACGACCGCCACAATGGCACCCATGACCGGCGCAACGACTGACGATGCCAAGCCGCACCGCGTTCTCGTCGCGGAGGACGAAGCCCTCATCCGGATGGATCTCGCCGAGATGCTGCGCGAGGAAGGCTATGAGGTCGTCGGCGAGGCCGGCGACGGGCAGGAAGCCGTTGAGCTGGCCGAAAGCCTGCGGCCCGACCTGGTGATCATGGACGTCAAGATGCCCCGACGCGACGGGATCGACGCCGCCTCCGAGATCGCGGGCAAGCGCATCGCCCCGATCGTCGTGCTCACCGCCTTCAGCCAGCGTGATCTCGTCGAGCGGGCGCGCGACGCCGGTGCGATGGCGTACCTCGTCAAGCCGTTCTCCATCAGCGACCTGATCCCGGCGATCGAGCTTGCGGTCAGTCGGTTCAGCGAGATCAGTGCGCTGGAACAGGAAGTCGCGACGCTGTCCGACCGGCTGGAGACACGCAAGCTGGTTGAACGGGCAAAGGGTTTGCTCCAGACCAAGCATCAGATGTCCGAACCCGAGGCGTTCAAGTGGATTCAGCGGGCGGCGATGGATCGCCGGACGACCATGAGGCGCGTTGCCGAGGTTGTGCTGGAGACCCTCGACTCACCCGAGGACGCCGCGCCGTCGAGCTAGCAATACCCGGAAAACGCGCACCACGGCCATGCGTTGGCTATGTTCTACCCGAAGCGTCGCGCCCTGGCTGACGAAGGCCGGATCGTCGACGCCGATGAAACATCGAGTCGGAGGTGAAACGTGCGCGGTCGCGTGACACGGAGCGCAGTAGCGCTCGGTAGCGCAGGACTGGTTGTGCTCAGCATGGCTGCCTGTCAGCAGTCCAAGCCCGAAGAGGAGTCATCGCAGACCGATCTGAAGATCGTCGAGCAGGTGCAGATCGACGAGAACGGTGGAGAGGTCAAGGCGACGGAGGGCGCTGCGCCCGCCGATCCCGCAGGCGACGGCAAGGCGCAGTGCCCGCCGGTGTCGATCGCCATGGCGGGCGCGCTCAACGGCCCGGACGCCGCGCTGGGTATCAACATCAAGAACGGCATCCAACTGGCGGTCGACAAGCACAACGCCGCCAACCCCGGCTGCCAGGTTCAGCTGAAGCCGTTCGACACCGAGGGAGATCCGCAGAAGGCGACCGCGATCGCGCCGCAGATCGTCGACGATCAGTACACGATCGGCCTTGTCGGCCCGGCGTTCTCGGGTGAGACGAAGGCCACCGGCGGTGTCTTCAACCAGGCCGGCCTGGTGGCCGTGACGGCGTCGGCGACGAACCCGACGCTCAGTGAGAACGGCTGGAAGACGTTCTTCCGCGGCTTGGCCAACGATGCCGTGCAGGGACCTGCGGTGGCGAACTACATGAAGAACACTCTGGGCTACAAGAAGGTCTGTGTGATCGACGACAGCACCGACTACGGCCTCGGCCTTGCGACTGCCGTCCGAGACACACTGGGCCCGGTAGCCGATTCGGGATGCAACATCTCGGTGAAGAAGGGCGACAAGGACTTCTCCGCCGCGGTGACCCAGGTCAAGGGCGTCAGCCCGGACGCCGTGTTCTACGGCGGCTACTACTCGGAGGCGGCCCCGCTCGTCCAGCAGCTCAAGGACGGCGGCTTCGAGGGCACCTTCGTCAGTGCGGACGGCACCAAGGACCCGCAGTTCGTCAGCCAGGCCGGCGAAGCGGCCAAGGATGCGATCCTGTCCTGCCCGTGCGGTCCGGCCACCGGGCCCTTCGCCGACGAGTACCAGAAGAAGTTCAACGCCGAAGCGGGCACCTACAGTGCCGAGGGCTATGACCTGGGCACCATCCTGGTCAAGGGCATCGACTCGGGCGCCATCACCCGGCCCGCGTTGCTCGACTTCGTGAAGAACTACAACGGCCAGGGCGTGGCTCGTAACTACCAGTGGACGCCCACTGGTGAGCTCACCACCAATTTGATCTGGATCTTCAAGGTCCAGTAATCCTGCGGCGAAGCGCGTCCGAGACCTCAAGGCTCGGACGCGCTTTCGCTTCAGATAGCCTGCGCGAGGAGCCCGCCACCGGATGAGCTCGATCCCCCTTGAGTGCGTCGACCAGTACGCCTGCTTGGCCGCCAACATCAACTTCAACCTGGAGAACCTGCGAAGCGGCTTCTGGCAGTTGACGATCGACGGTCTCTCATGGGGGGCGATCTACGCACTCGTTGCGGTCGGCTACACCCTGGTGTTCGGTGTGCTGCGCCTGATCAACTTCGCTCACTCCGAAATCTTCATGCTCGGCATGTTCGGCGCCTACTTCGCGCTCGACATCATCATGGGATTCACGCCGAGCGGCAACGCGTACAACAAGGGCTTCGCGCTCACTGTGTTGTACCTCGGGATCGCGATGTTGTTCGCGATGCTGGTGTCGGGTTCGGCCGCGGTCGGATTGGAGTTCATCGCCTACCGGCCGCTGCGAAGACGCAACGCACGGTCGCTGACCTTCCTGATCACCGCGATCGGCATGTCGTTCGTGCTGCAGGAGTTCGTGCACTTCGTTCTCCCCAAGCTGATCAAGGGGTATGGCGGCAGCAACGCGCAGCAGCCGATCATCCTTGTTCAGCCGAAGACGCAGTTCACGATCTTCGGTGCGTCGGTCACCAACGTGACATTGGTCATCCTCGTGGCGGCGTTGATCTTTGCGGTGCTGACCGACATCGCGATCAACCGGACGAAGTTCGGCCGCGGCATTCGCGCCGTGGCGCAGGACTCGACAACCGCCACGCTGATGGGTGTCTCGCGCGAACGCATCATCATGATGACGTTCCTGATCGGCGGCTTGCTGGCAGGCGCAGCGGCGCTGTTGTACACGTTGAAGGTCCCGCAGGGAATCATCTACTCGGGCGGATTTCTGTTGGGCATCAAGGCGTTCTCTGCCGCGGTGCTCGGCGGCATCGGCAACCTGCGCGGCGCCCTGCTCGGCGGCCTGCTGCTTGGCATCATGGAGAACTACGGGCAGGCCGTTTTCGGCACCCAATGGCGCGACGTCATCGCCTTCGCGCTGCTCGTTCTGGTGCTGCTGTTCCGGCCGACCGGGATACTCGGTGAGAGCCTCGGGAAGGCACGCGCATGAGCTCAAGCGAGAAGCGGGCGAGAAGTCTGCTGGCGCCGGGCGACGGGCTGCGGCAGTGGTGGGACGGCCTCACTCGGACTCAGAAATGGCTCTTCGGAGTGTTGCTTTTCGGCGCCATCGCGCTGCTGCCTCTGTACACCCCACCGTTCCTCGACACGCCGGGCATCAGCTTCGGCGGCACGATGGCGCAGTTCGCCATGGTCGCGATCATCGCGATCGGCCTCAACGTCGTCGTCGGCCAGGCCGGCCTGCTCGACCTCGGCTACGTCGGCTTCTACGCCGTCGGCGCCTACACCGTCGCCCTGCTCACCAGCCCGGACAGCCCGTGGAACAAGGTCGGGCCGAATGGCTTCTTCAGCACTCCGTGGGCGTGGTTGTCGTGCGTGCCGCTGGCGATGGCCTTCACCGCACTCGCAGGCCTCATCCTTGGCATCCCGACGCTGCGGTTGCGCGGCGACTACCTGGCGATCGTCACGCTGGGATTCGGCGAGATCATCCGGCTGATGGCCGACAACCTGGCCGACACCACCAATGGTCCGCGCGGGCTCAACGAGGTGGCGTTCCCCCGGGTGGGGGAGAGCGAAAGGCTGCCCGAGGGTGTCTTCTCCAGTGCGAACTCCACCGGGGACGCGAACTACGGCACGTGGTGGTTCTGGCTCGGCCTCATCCTCATCGTCGCGCTCCTGATGCTGGTCGGCAACCTCGAGCGCAGCCGGGTCGGCCGCGCCTGGATCGCCATCCGCGACGACGAGGATGCCGCAGAAGTGATGGGGGTCAACACCTTCCGGTTCAAGCTGTGGGCATTCGTGATCGGCGCGGCGATCGGCGGATTGTCCGGAGCCCTGTACGCGGGCCAGGTGCAGTACGTTGCGCCGCCGACGTTCAACATCATCAACTCGATGCTGTTCCTGTGCGCCGTGGTGCTCGGCGGGCAGGGCAACAAGCTCGGCGTGATCTTCGGCGCATTCATCATCGTGTACCTGCCCAACCGCCTACTGGGTGTCGAATTCCTCGGCATCAACCTCGGTGACCTGAAGTACCTGTTCTTCGGGCTCGCGCTGGTGGTGTTGATGATCTTCCGGCCCGAGGGTCTATTCCCGGCGCGCCAGCAGCTGCTGGCCTACGGGAGGGCGGCGCGTGATCTGTTGCGATCGGCGCCAGCTGAGAAGGAGCCTGCCGCATGACGACGCCGCTGCCAGAGGAGACGGTCGAGGAACTCGCCGGGGTCCACCGCGAGATCCACGCCGCCGAGGGCGAAGTCCTGCTGCAGACAAAGGATTTGACGGTCAAGTTCGGCGGGTTGACGGCGTTGGATTCGGTCACGTTCGACATCCGCCGCGGCGAGATCCTCGGCATGATCGGCCCCAACGGGGCGGGCAAGACCACCTGCTTCAATGCCATCACGGGCGTCTACCGGCCCAGCTCCGGCTCGGTGATCTTCGACGGGGCGCCGCTGGGGCGCATCAAGCGCCACCAGATCACCCGCAAGGGAATCGCCCGCACCTTCCAGAACATCCGGCTGTTCGGCGACATGACCGCGCTGGAGAACGTCATGGTCGGCACCGACGCGCGGCACCACACATCGGTGCCCGGCGCACTGGCGCGTACGCCGCGGCACCGCCGCGAGGAACATTCGGCGGTTGAGCGCTCGGCGGCCCTGCTGCACTTCGTCGGCATCGCCCACCGCGGTGAGGAGAAGGCGAGGAACCTGCCCTACGGCGACCAGCGGCGTCTCGAGATCGCACGGGCGCTGGCGACCGAGCCAAAGCTGCTGTGCCTTGACGAGCCGGCCGCGGGCTTCAATCCCAGTGAGAAGGCCGCATTGATCGACCTCATCCGCAAGATCCGCGACGACGGCTACACGGTGCTGCTCATCGAGCACGACATGCGACTGGTCATGGGGGTCACCGACCGGATCGTGGTGCTGGAGTTCGGCCGAAAAATCGCCGACGGGCTTCCTGCCGAGATCCGTGAAGACCCGAAGGTCATTGCCGCCTATCTGGGGGTGCCCGATGACGAACTCTCCTGACGCAGACGACCGGCCCGTCCTGCTCGAGGCCCGTGACATCGTCGTGCACTACGGCCGCATCAAGGCACTGCACGGGGTTTCGCTGGTGGTGCGGCAGGGCGAGTTGGTCACCCTGCTCGGTTCCAACGGTGCAGGCAAGACCACGATCATGCGCGCGATTTCAGGGTTGCGGCCGCTGACGTCGGGTTCGGTGTGGTTCGAGGGCAACGACATCTCCAAGGTGAAAGCGCACCGTCGGGTGACCGACGGCTTGATCCAGGCGCCGGAGGGTCGCGGGGTTTTCCCCGGCATGACCGTCGTCGAGAACCTGGAAATGGGTTGCTACGGACGCAAGTTCGCGTCGAAGGCGGAGCACAAGGAACGCCTCGACTGGGTGCTGGAGACCTTCCCTCGCCTCGCCGAACGCAAGAACCAGGTCGGCGGCACGCTGTCCGGTGGCGAGCAGCAGATGCTGGCGATCGGCAGGGCGCTGATGGCGCGCCCTGAGGTGCTGCTGCTCGACGAGCCGTCAATGGGATTGGCGCCCATGGTGATATCTCAGATTTTCAAGATCATCGCCGACATCAACTCGCAGGGCACCACGGTACTGCTCGTCGAGCAGAACGCGCAGCAGGCACTCACGCGGTCCGACCGCGCCTACATCCTGGAGACGGGCGAGATCACCCGTGAGGGAAATGCCCGAGAGCTGCTGGAGGACGACAGCATTCGCGCCGCGTACCTGGGCGTCGCCTAACCTCCGCGAGCGTTGTTTCGCGCGCACGCTCTCGGCAATGGGCCCGGTGAAAAGCTGCCGACCGCTCATTCTTGTACAGATCATCGAGCTCAAACCGGACAAGGTTGAGCGCTCGCGACGCGTCCGCGGCGAGATCCCGGATTTAGGGTGATCCTGCTCCTGGCACGTCGACGCGTGCCTGCATGATCCACCCCGTCGACTCACCTTTCGTAACGCCCTCGATGGTGGTGTCATCGACCACCATGTACAGCGTGCACCCGTCTGCACCGCCGAGTGCGGGCGCGATAGCCCAGCCCCGATCGATCGCGACGCGATGGGTGACGGTGCCGCCCGCCACGACACGCAGGAACTCGCGGGCGGTGACGCACCCGACCCACACGCCTCCCTCGACGTCGACGCAGAGGCCGTCGGGTTGCCTTTCACGACCGAGGTCGGCGAAAACAGTTGGCGCTCCGAGGGTGCCGTCGGATTCGACGTCGAACGCGAGAATTCTCGATCCCGTTGTCTCGCTCACGACGAGGGTCGACCCGCCGGGCAGAAAGCCGAGGCCGTTTGGCATTGCGAGGCCGGACGCGACCACCCGCACGGCGCCGTTGGAGTCGACCAGGCCGATCGCGCCGTTTGTCCCGTATAGATCGACATAGACCCGGCCGTCCGGTGTGACGACGAGATCATTGGTCGAGTGGGCGATGTCGCTCAGGTCGTGGGTGGCCGTCGCGCCCCCCGATGAGTCGAGGTAGTGGATCTTGGCGTCGAAAAGGGCCGACACCACAAGTGTTCCATCGGGCAGCCAGCCAAGGCCCGACGCGCGTTCGACCTCGGCCTCGACTTTGATGTCACCGGACTCGCCTGCCGAATAGACCTTGCCCGCAGGTCCGTCGCTGAACCACAGGCGGCCGTCGTGCCATCGCGGCCCCTCGCCGTAGACGATGCCTTCGATGAAGGGGACCGCCTCGACGGCTGTGGTCATCACAGCATGTTAGCGGGCGACGATCACCGAGGAGCCGTGTCCGAACAGTCCCTGGTTGGCCGTGACGCCGACCTTGGCACCCTCGACTTGGCGGCCGGTGGCCTGGCCCTTCAGCTGCCAGGTCAGCTCGCAGACCTGTGCGATGGCTTGCGCCGGAATCGCCTCGCCGAAGCAGGCGAGCCCGCCGGACGCATTCACCGGGATCTTCCCGCCGATCGTGGTCGCACCGCTGCGCAGCAGCCCCTCGGCCTCACCCTTGGCGCACAGCCCGAGGTGCTCGTACCAGTCGAGCTCCAGCGCCGTTGACAAGTCGTACACCTCGGCAAGGCTGAGATCCTCGGGGCCGATACCGGCCTCGCTGTATGCGGCGTCGAGGATCTGGTCCTTGAACACCCGCTCGGGCGCGGCCACTGCCGCGGTGGAATCGGTTGCGATGTCGGGCAATTCGGGCAGATGCTGGGGGTACTGCGGCGTCTGAAGACTGACGGCACGTACCGAGGGCACACCCTCGACAGAGCCAAGGTGTTTCTCGGCGAACTCCTTGCTCGCGACGATCAGAGCCGCCGCGCCGTCGGACGTCGCGCAAATATCAAGCAGCCGAAGCGGATCCGACACCACCGGGCTGGCAAGCACATCCTCGACCGAGCTCTCCTTGCGGTACCGGGCGTTCGGGTTGTCCAGGCCGTGCCGAGCGTTCTTGACCTTCACCGCAGCGAAATCCTCGAGCGTGGCCCCGTAGAGGTCCATCCGGCGCCGTGCGAGCAGCGCGAAGTACACCGTGTTCGTCGCGCCGATCAGGTGGAAGCGTTGCCAGTCCGGGTCGTTCTTGCGCTCCCCGCCGACCGGCGCGAAGAAGCCCTTCGGCGTGGTGTCCGCACCGATTACCAGGGCGACGTCGCAGAATCCCGCCAGGATCTGAGCCCGCGCGCTCTGCAAGGCCTGTGAGCCGCTGGCGCACGCCGCGTAGCTCGAGGTGACGGGAACGCCGTTCCAGCCGAGCTTCTGGGCGAACGTCGCACCCGCGACGAAGCCGGGGTACCCGTTGCGGATCGTGTCGGCGCCTGCGACCAGCTGAACCTGGCGCCAGTCCAGCCCGGCCTCCGCGAGCGCAGCGCGCGCGGCGACGACACCGTATTCGGTGAAGTCACGTCCCCACTTCCCCCACGGATGCATGCCCGCGCCGAGGATGTAGACGGGTTCGGGGCTCATGCGATCCTCCAGGCGTAGACGACGCGCTCGACCCCGTCGTCGTCGGTGAACAGCGGCATGGTCGTCAACTCCATCTCCATGCCGACCTTGAGATCCTCGGCCAGCGTGCCGTCGACCACCTTGCCCAACACGATCAGCCCCTCCTCGGCGAGCTGTACCGCGGCAACGGCGAACGGCTCGAAGGGATCCGGAGCGGGATACGGAGGCGGGGGTGCGTACCTGTTCTCGGTGTAACTCCACAGCGTGCCCCGGCGCGACAACGGCACCTGAGCCAGGTCGTCGCCGTCGCAGGCCGGGTTGGGACAGTTGTTCGCACGCGGCGGGAACACGTAGGTGCCGCACTGATGGCACTTACCGCCGATCAGATAGGGCAGCCCGGAGCCGTCGGTGGCGAACCAGCCGTCGACCGCGGGTTGAGTGGAAGCTGACACGCGGTCAGCGTACCGACTCCGGCGGCAAAACTGAAACGTGTTCCAGTTTGCCGGCCACGAGATCTTGGGATCGGTAGAGAACCCGTCCGTATTCACTTGTGCCGGAGTAGCGTCCCGGCCACCAGGTCTGGGAACCCGAAGAACGGAGACAGCGATGGGACTCTTCAACAAGGCCAAGCAAGCCGCCCAGGGCATGGTGAACGTCCAGGGTGCGGGCCCGATCGATCCGGCCATCCTGGGCGGGCCGTCGACCCGCTCGGTGGCCGCCGATGACCCGATCTGGCAGCCCATCAACGGCATCTCGCTGCAGGACTACGCGGCGCTCGCCCGAGATGCGCAGGCCCGCGGCATCAACGACGAGGCAGGCATGATCACCCTCGCCCAGGAACGCGGCTGGAACCCTGCCGACACCAAGGCGGCGCTCGACGGCTGGGTGCAGCGGATGGGTCAGTCGATGGCCGTCGGACAGCAGTTCCGCAAGTTCCTCGGCTACTGAGCAGGGCTGATAACCCATGCCCAACCCGTTCAAGGACTGGGCGCGGATGTACGGCGCCAACAAGCAGTACCTGGAATCGCAGGGCCGGCCGTCGTCGTTCTTCGGTCAGATCGGCGACATCCCCAACCGGATCCACGAGGCGGCCGACGCCAGCGAGATCGGCATGAAGATGATGCGGCATTCGGCGTTGGCCAACGGCGCAGGCGTGCGCGCCACCGTCACCGTCGACGGCGTCTGGCAGGTCGGGTCTTACATGAACATGTCGCCCGTCATGCGGGTCCAAGGGCGCGTCCAGCGCGAGGACGGCACGCCGCCCTACGGTGCCGTCTTCGACGAGGTCGTCGCGCAGATGCACACGGCTCGGATGGTGCCGGGCACGACGCTTGCGGTGCTTGTCGATCCGGCGAATCCCGTTGACATGACGATCGACTGGATCCGCACCGGTCAGCTCTGACCTTTCGCCACGTCGGTCAGGATGCGCAACAGGTCGTCCGGGTTGTCGCGCATCAGGTTATGGGCGCCGTCGAGTTCGTGCACATTCCAGTTCGGGTCGTCCTTGACCCGTTCGTACGACGGCCGCAGCGGCGAATCTCCCGGCCACTTCAGCGCATAGACGAAGTCGCGACGCCGGAACCTGTTCAGGTCTCCGGTCAGCTTTATCCGCTGGAGGAACGACGCGAGGGGATGGGCCGTCGCGCGCGGGTCGAAGAACGACATCGGTTGGACGCCGTAGCCGGTGTCGTCGACGTCGAGATACCACTGCCGCTGCTCGTCGTTGACGAGATGCCAGCACGATTCGCCGTCGTGGGGGACTACTGCGTCGAGATACACCAGCGCGTCCACCTTCTCGGGAACGCGATCGGCGACCCCTGTGATCACCATGCCGCCATAGCTGTGTCCGACCAGCACCAGATCGTCGGCGTCGGGCTCGGCCGCCAATGCGGCCAGCACGTCGGTGATGTGTGTTTCGAGGTTGACGCCGCCGTGTGCCAGGTGCGCGCGTTCGGCAATTCCGGTGAGCGTGTAGCTCAGCAACCGGTGGCCTCCGTTGCGCAAGCCGGCGGCGAGATCGTTGAAGCACCACGCGCCGTGGCAGGCGCCGGGGATGAGGACGTAGGTGGTCATGCGTGACTCCTATCGGCTTTCGTGTCGGTTCGGTATTTGGCGGTGACGCGGGCCAGATCGTCGGGACGCTGAGTTGCTCCGGCCCTGTGCATCTCGCGGTTGGCCGCGACGACTTCGGCGGTCTCGGGACGGCGCCGGTCCTCGTAGCGGCGCAAGCCGCGCGCGGGGTCGCGCGAGAGCTCCTGAACAACCTTGGCGCCCAGTCGATCCCGCAGTGCCGAGAGCAACAGCGTCTGCAGCCGGCCGCGGTGCACAGAATACTGCGGATACCCGTAGCCCCCGTCGATGCCGCGCGGCTCCCGGAACAGAAGCGCGCCGTCGGTGTCGTAGTACGCAATGGCGGGGGGTGCGACGGCGATCCGGGACAACTGGTCGCCGAGCCCCAGCTCGTAGAGCTCGCGCACGGCGTGCGGCAACAGGTTGATGCCGACGCCCAGCGGGCGAAGGTCCGTGCGTTCGATGACGGTCACGTCGATGCCGCGGGAATGAAGTGCAAGAGCGGCGGTCAGGCCGCCGATGCCCGCCCCGGCGATGAGAACGTCTTCAGTCATGTCTCCAGCCTGGGCGCATGACTTTCATAAGTCCAATACCGATCTTGTCCTCAAACTATAATCAATGCTTATGGAGCTTCGACAGCTGGAGTACCTGGTCGCCGTCGCCGAGGAGGCCAACTTCACCAGGGCAGCCGAGCGCATCCACGTCGCTCAGCCCGCGGTCAGCGCACAGATCAAACGTCTGGAACGCGAGCTGGGTCAGACCCTCGTGGATCGGTCGCGACGCGCGGTGAGGCTGACCGCGGCAGGGGAAGCGGTGCTGCCCTATGCCAGGGCCGCGCTTGCCGCCGTCCGCAACATGCACGTCGCCGCCGATGAGCTCACCCAGCTGGTGCGTGGCACCGTCACCATCGGAACGGTGACGTCACACAACGTCGACATGCCGCAACTGCTTGCCGACTTTCACGCCGAATATCCCAATGTCGAGATCACTCTCGGCACAGACACTTCCGACAACCTGATCGAGAACGTGCGGACCGGAGAGCTCGACGTCGCGATCGCCTCGGTCGGCCCGGAGGAGGTGCCCGAGGGTCTCGACATCGAGGTCGTCACCGACGAGGCGATCCAAGCTGCGGTGTGCCGGGCCGATCCACTCGCGACGCGGAAGAAGATCCGGCTTGCCGATCTGCGCGAAAGGACACTGATCGCACTTCCTGTCGGCGCAGGCATCCGCCATCAGTTCGACCGCGCCTGCGCGCAGGCCGGCGTCACACCGCGGATCGCGTTCGAGGCCAGCACTCCACTCGCGCTGGCCGACCTGGCCGAGCGCGGACTCGGGGTCGCCATCGTGCCCGCTTCGGTGCCGCGCGGCCGAGTCGATCTGCACGCGGTCTCGTTCGCCCCGGAACTCCGGGGGCGGCTCGTGCTGGCCTGGCGCTCAGCGGGACCGATCAGCCCCGCCGCCCGTGTTCTGATCGATCGGGCTCGTCGGCTACTGCGTGTCAGCGGCCGTGCATAGAGTAGGGCCGTGACCGCAAGCACAACGGCCGAGAAGGCGACCGAGAAGCCGATATTGATGCTGCTGGACGGCAATTCGCTGGCGTTCCGGGCGTTTTACGCATTGCCTGCCGAGAACTTCAAGACCCAGGGCGGCCTGACCACCAACGCGGTGTACGGGTTCACCGCGATGCTCATCAACCTGCTGCGCGACGAGCAGCCCAGCCACATCGCCGCCGCATTCGACGTGTCGCGCCAGACGTTCCGGTTGGAGAAGTACCCCGAGTACAAGGCGGGCCGGTCGGCGACACCCGACGAGTTCCGCGGGCAGATCGACATCACCAAAGAGGTGCTCGGTGCGCTGGGCATCACCGTGCTTGCCGAGCCGGGGTTCGAGGCCGACGACGTCATCGCCACGCTGGCGACGCAGGCCGAGGACGAGGGCTACCGGGTGCTGGTGGTCACCGGCGACCGCGACTCGCTGCAGCTGGTCAGCGACGACGTCACGGTGCTGTACCCGCGCAAGGGCGTCAGCGAGCTGACCCGGTTCACTCCTGAGGCGGTGCTCGAGAAGTACGGGCTGACCCCGCTGCAGTATCCGGACTTCGCCGCGTTGCGCGGTGATCCGAGCGACAACCTCCCCGGCATTCCTGGCGTGGGGGAGAAGACCGCGACGAAGTGGATCGCCGAATACGGCTCACTGCAGGCCCTCGTGGACCAGGTCGACACCGTGAAGGGCAAGGTCGGCGATGCGCTGCGCGCCAACCTGTCGCACGTCGTGCTCAACCGCGAGCTCACCGATCTCGTCAAGGACGTGCCCCTGGCCCAGACCCCCGACACCCTTCGCATGCTGCCGTGGAATCGCGACCAGATCCACCGACTGTTCGACGACCTCGAGTTCCGGGTGCTGCGAGACCGGCTGTTCGACACGCTGGCGTCGACGGACCCCGAGGTCGACCAGGGTTTCGACGTGCGCGGCGGTGCACTCGAAGCAGGCGAATTGGCCTCATGGTTGACCGAGCGCAGCGTCGGCAGCCGGTTCGGGATGGCAGTCGTCGGCACACACCTGGCCTTCGACGCCGACGCGACCGCGCTGGCGATCGTGGCCGCCGACGGGGACGGTCGCTACCTCGACACCGCCGACCTGCAATCCGAGGACGAGGCGGCACTCTCAGCGTGGCTTGCCGACGCGGGGGTTCCGAAGGCGCTGCACGAGGCGAAGCTCGCCATGCACGATCTCGAGGGCCGTGGCTGGACGCTGCGCGGTGTCAACTCGGACACCGCGCTGGCGGCGTATCTCGTGCGGCCCGGCCAGCGCAGCTTTGCGCTCGACGACCTGTCGTTGCGATACCTGAAGCGTGAACTTCGTGCGGATAACCCTGAGCAACAACAACTTTCGTTACTCGATGACTCCGAAGGGGTGGACGAGCAGGCGGTGCAGACGTCGATCCTGCGGGCTAGTGCGGTGATGGACCTGGCCGACGCGCTCGACGAGGAGTTGGCCCGCATCGAGTCGGCATCGCTGCTCGGCGAGATGGAGCTGCCGGTCCAGCGGGTGCTCGCCGAGATGGAGACCGCAGGGATCGCGGTGGACCTCGGCCAGCTCTCGGAGCTGCAGAGCGAATTCGCCGACCAGATCAGGGACGCCGCGGAGGCGGCATACGGAGTGATCGGCAAGCAGATCAACCTCGGCTCGCCCAAGCAGCTGCAGGTGGTGCTGTTCGACGAGCTGGAGATGCCGAAGACGAAGCGCACCAAGACCGGCTACACCACCGATGCCGATGCGCTGCAGTCGCTGTTCGACAAGACCGGCCACCCGTTCCTTCAACATCTGCTGGCGCACCGCGACGTCACCCGGCTCAAGGTCACCGTCGACGGGTTGCTGAACTCGGTCGCGTCCGACGGACGGATCCACACCACGTTCAACCAGACGATCGCGGCAACGGGTCGGTTGTCGTCGACCGAACCGAACCTCCAGAACATCCCGATCCGCACCGAGGCGGGGCGCCGGATCCGCGACGCGTTCGTCGTCGGCAGGGGCTTCGAAGAGCTGATGACGGCCGACTACAGCCAGATCGAGATGCGGATCATGGCGCACCTGTCGAAGGACGAGGGCCTCATCGAGGCGTTCCGCACCGGCGAGGATCTGCACTCATTCGTCGCGTCGCGGGCGTTCTCCGTGCCGATCGACGAGGTCACCGCCGAGCTGAGGCGCCGCGTCAAGGCGATGTCGTACGGGTTGGCCTACGGGTTGAGTGCATACGGCCTTGCCGCGCAGCTGAAGATCTCCACCGAAGACGCCAAGGTGCAGATGGAGCAGTACTTCGACCGGTTCGGCGGGGTGCGCGACTACCTGCGCGACGTCGTCGACCAGGCCCGCAAGGACGGCTACACGTCGACGGTGTTCGGTAGACGGCGGTACCTGCCGGAGCTCGACAGCAGCAACCGCAACGTCCGTGAGGCCGCCGAGCGGGCCGCGTTGAACGCCCCGATCCAGGGCAGCGCCGCCGACATCATCAAGGTGGCGATGATCGAGGTCGACACAGCGCTCAAGGACGCCGGGCTGAAGTCGCGGATGCTGCTGCAGGTGCACGACGAATTGCTGTTCGAGGTCGCGCCGGGGGAACGCGACGAAGTCGAGAAGTTGGTGCGCGACAAGATGGGCGGCGCCTATCCGCTGGACGTGCCGCTGGAGGTGTCGGTCGGATACGGCCGCAGCTGGGACTCCGCGGCGCACTAAGCCGTCGCGCGGAATCCAGCCAGCGCCTGCAACGCGGGCGCGCCCGCCCGCGCTCCGTACACCGCGTACGTCTCCTCGGTCAGCAGCGCGTTCACCCGCTGGTCGCCGAAGCCGCGATCGATGCGGTCCCGGACGAAGGCCAGCTCGACCACTTGCGCGGCGAAGGTCTTGACGGCCTTGGCGGCGGGCTTCCCGCCGGTCCGCGCGGCCTGCGCTATCGCAGCCTTACGTGGGCGGATCGCGCCGAGCCAGGTCGCCTCGTTGGGTGTCACCAGGCCCGCCGCCACCATGCCGGGCAGTTTCTCGGCGACGATCCGCTGCTCCTTGCGCCTGCTCGCCATGCCGAGCCAGATCGCCAGCCCGAAGATCGGCACCATCCACAGCACGTACACCCCGAAGTACGCCTCGATGCCGAGCAGCGACGACCCGTTCCACAGTCCGTGCATGATCACCGCGCCGAGGTAGCCGAGCAGCAGGTAGCCGACCTTGGCGATGGCGTTTCGGTGTTGCAGGGCGAACCACACGCCGATGCCGAACATCGTGGTGAAGAGCGAGTGAGCGAACGGCGCCATGATCAGCCGCATCGCCGCGGTCAGCAGCGAGTCGCCGACCGTCTCACCGCCCCCGATGTAGAGGATGTCCTCCAGCCAGGCGAACCCCGCGCCCACCAGCCCCGCGTACACCAGGCAGTCCGTCAGCGAGTTGAGCTCGTTGCGGCGCCTTCCGGTCATCATGAGCAGCAGGAACAGCCCCTTGGCCGCCTCTTCCGTCAGCGGCGCGCCGAGCACGATCGTGACCGGGCTGACCGACTCCGACGCGCCAGGGTTGATCGCGGCCTCGGTGACGAGCTGAAGTATCGACGCGATGACGACGGCAACCGATGCACCCCACAGAAATGCCAGCACGAGCAGCCGCGGCGGTTCCGGCTCCCACCGGTCCAGCCACAGATAGGCCAGCACGACGACCGTCATCGCGACGCTGGACAACACGAATCCGATGCCCGTTCCGACGGGGTTGAACGCGGTCAACGCGATGATGATCAGGCCGGCGATCGTGCCCAGCAGGATCAGCACGGCAAGCGGTGCCCCGACCTTGCGGGCCTTCTTCTGAATCGGCGGATACGGCGGAATGAATTGAAGTGGCTGCTGCGGCGGACCGGCATAAGTCACCAGAGCAGGGTATCTGCCTGGGCCTCGTCCATGGGAGCGGGTTTGTCCAGCGTGTACACAGTCGAGTAACCTCTACAGGTACCCGTCTGTGGTTTTGCGATCTCTGCTGCGGGTCACACCTTTAACAAATGTCCCTACGACCCAACCTGTCCGGAGCAACCCACCACATGCCAAGTCCCTCCGTCACCTCGCCGCAAGTAGCCGTCAACGACATCGGCTCGGCCGAGGACTTTCTCGCCGCCATCGACAAAACCATCAAATACTTCAACGATGGCGACATCGTCGAGGGAACCATCGTCAAGGTTGACCGTGACGAGGTCCTGCTCGACATCGGTTACAAGACCGAAGGCGTCATCCCCTCCCGCGAGCTCTCCATCAAGCACGACGTCGACCCCAACGAGGTTGTGTCCGTCGGCGATGAGGTCGAAGCCCTTGTCCTCACCAAAGAGGACAAAGAAGGCCGCCTGATCCTGTCCAAGAAGCGTGCACAGTACGAGCGCGCCTGGGGCACCATCGAAGAGCTCAAGGAGAAGGACGAGGCCGTCAAGGGCACCGTCATCGAGGTCGTCAAGGGCGGCCTGATCCTCGACATCGGCCTGCGCGGCTTCCTGCCTGCGTCGCTGGTCGAGATGCGCCGCGTCCGCGATCTGCAGCCGTACATCGGCAAGGAGATCGAGGCCAAGATCATCGAGCTCGACAAGAACCGCAACAACGTGGTGCTGTCCCGCCGCGCCTGGCTGGAGCAGACCCAGTCCGAGGTGCGCAGCGAGTTCCTCAACCAGCTTCAGAAGGGCGCCATCCGCAAGGGTGTCGTCAGCTCCATCGTCAACTTCGGCGCGTTCGTCGACCTCGGCGGTGTTGACGGCCTGGTGCACGTCTCCGAGCTGTCCTGGAAGCACATCGACCACCCGTCCGAGGTCGTTCAGGTCGGCGACGAGGTCACCGTCGAGGTGCTCGACGTCGACATGGACCGCGAGCGGGTTTCGTTGTCGCTCAAGGCGACTCAGGAAGACCCGTGGCGGCACTTCGCCCGTACCCACGCCATCGGCCAGATCGTGCCCGGCAAGGTCACCAAGCTGGTGCCGTTCGGCGCCTTCGTCCGTGTCGAGGAGGGCATCGAGGGTCTGGTGCACATCTCCGAGCTGGCCGAGCGCCACGTGGAGGTGCCCGACCAGGTGGTCGCCGTCGGCGACGACGCCATGGTCAAGGTCATCGACATCGACCTGGAGCGTCGCCGCATCTCGCTGTCGCTCAAGCAGGCCAACGAGGACTACACCGAGGAGTTCGACCCCTCGAAGTACGGCATGGCCGACAGCTACGACGAGGCAGGCAACTACATCTTCCCCGAAGGCTTCGACTCCGAGACCAACGAATGGCTCGAGGGCTTCGAGAAGCAGCGCGACGAGTGGGAGGCCCGCTACGCCGAGGCCGAGCGCAGGCACAAGATGCACACCGCGCAGATGGAGAAGTTCGCAGCGGCAGAAGCAGCCGCAGCCGCGGCGCCCCCTTCGTCGGCCAACGGCGCACCGCGGGACGAAGAGCAGTCGGCAGGTGGGTCGCTGGCCAGCGACGCCCAGCTGGCGGCGCTCCGGGAGAAGCTCGCGGGCAGCGCCTAATCGGCGCCTGACCGGATGCTGCGCATCGGTCTGACCGGCGGAATCGGCGCCGGCAAGTCGACGGTGTCCGCCGCATTCAACGAGTGCGGCGGCATCATCGTCGACGGCGACGTGATCGCCAGGGAAGTCGTTGAACCGGGCACCGAGGGGTTGTCCGCGCTGGTCGATGCATTTGGCTCGGACATCCTGTTGCCGGACGGGGCGCTCAACCGGCCGGCTCTGGCGGCCAAGGCGTTCGTCGACGACGAGCGGCGCGCCACATTGAACGGCATCGTGCACCCGCTTGTGGGCCGGAGGCGCGAGGAGATCATCGCGGCCGTCTCCGACGACGCGGTGGTTGTCGAGGACATCCCGTTGCTCGTCGAGACGGGGATGGCGCCGATGTTCCCGCTCGTGGTCGTCGTGCACGCCGATGAGGAGACCAGGGTCGAGCGGCTGATCAAGCGGGGGATGGACGAGGCCGACGCCCGCGCTCGGATCGCCGCTCAGGCGTCCGAGGAGCAGCGCCTCGCGATTGCCGATGTGCTGCTTGACAACTCGGGCTCGCAGGGCGCCCTTGTCGAAAGCGCGCGCGACGTCTGGTATCAGCGGGTGCTGCCGCTCGCGCACAACATCCGCACCGGCGAAACTGTGCGCAACCCGCCTGCACTGGTGCCGTACGACCCGGCATGGGCAGACGATGCCCGTCGGATCATCAACCGTCTCAAGATGGCCTGCGGTCCAAAAGCGTTGCGAGTGGACCACATCGGCTCGACAGCGGTCCCGGGGATGGACGCCAAGGACGTCATCGACGTCCAGGTGACCGTCGAATCACTGGACAGCGCCGACGAACTCGCCGACTCGTTGCGCAACGTCGGCTACCCGCGGCTCGAGAACATCGCCAGCGACGTGCCCCATGACGGCGATCCGTCACTGTGGCGCAAGCGTGTTCACGGAGCGGCAGATCCAGGCCGTCCCGCGAATATTCACGTCCGGGTGGACGGCTGGCCCAACCAGCAATTCGCGCTCATGTTCGTTGACTGGTTGAGCGCCAACCCCGGGGTACGTGACGACTATCTGGCGGCCAAGCGCAGCGCGCTCGGCTCACCGGATTACGCCGCGGCGAAAGAGCCATGGTTCCTCGACGCCTATTGGCGCGCCAGGGCGTGGGCGGACGGAGTGATCTGGAAGGCCTGACCCAGATGGGTTTCGATTCGCTGACGATGGCTTGAATTATTTGCTCCAAGCGCGCCAAAGCCCGCTCCTTTTACGACAACGTCAGTAGTATGCGCGCTCATGGGACCGAAGGAATCCTCCGGTGACGCGCGTCACGACGCCTGACGCGATTGCGTTTATGCTCTTGGAGGCCCGCAGGCGTCCGATGCACATGAGTGGGTTGCAGGTATTCACGGCCCCAGAGGGTTCGGGACCCGAGTTCGTTCGGCGCACATACGCGGCGATGCGTGCTTGCGCAGATATCGCGCCGATGTTCGCCGGACGCCCCGTCACCGTCCTTGGGCGCCCAGTCATCGTGGGGTGGACCGACAGCGCCGCGGTGGACCTCGACTATCACCTCCGGTATGCCTGCCTACCCAGGCCCGGCGGCAAATCCGAGCTCTTTCGAATGGTGTCGGAATTGCACGGTCGTGCTCTAGATCGACGGAGACCGTTGTGGGAAGTGCATGTCATCGACGGGTTCGATGACCGTCGATTTGCGATCTTCACCAAGTCTCATCATGCACTGTTCGATGGTGTCTCATTTTTGAGTCTGCTGCAGCGAGCGTTGAGCACTGACTCGCATGACACCACGGTTCGGGTGCTTTGGTCCCAGCGGCCGCAGCCGCGAGCCACGTCCGACGACTCAGAGGCGTCGACGTCGTCGGCGGGGACCGTGGCACTGTTCCGAGCTGCGTGGCGCGAACGAGAGTTGTTCCCGGCGTTCCGCGCACCGAGAACCATGCTCAACGTCCGTAGCGAAGTGCCTTGGGTATGTGCCACCCAGCCCTGGCCGATCCAGCGGATCGAGACCGTATCGCGTACGGCTCGGGTATCGGTCAACGATGTAGCTCTCGCGATGTGTTCCGGTGCACTGCGCGCCCTGCTTCTCGACTGGAACGCGCTACCTCGCCGACCACTTGTCGGGCTCAGTCCTGTTGATCTCCGAACCGCCCGTGACCCCGAGGGCCGTAACGTGATGAGCAGCGCGGTGTGCAATCTGGCCACCCATCTCGAGGACCCCGCCGAGCGACTGAGGACCATCCACGCGTCGATGCGCTTCAACAAGCAGTTCTTGAGAGCCTTGCCGCGCCAGGTGTCGATGTATCTTGCCGGGCTCATCGGCGCGCCGATCACCGACGGTGCCCGCCCGCTGCAGTTCAACGTCGGCATTTCCTACGTCAAAGATGCGAAGGAACCTCGCTATCACAACGGTGCGCGGCTGGAAGGGACCTTCGGGTTCCCGCCCACGTTGCGCGGACACGCGCTGAACATCGGCTTATCAAGCAACTCCGTCAGCCTGAACTTCGCTGTCGTCGCCTGTGCGCGCGTCCTGCCTAGCCTCGACGGGTTCATCGACCACCTCGAAACCTCGCTGAAAGATTTGGAACGAGCAGTCGGCCTCCCAGGATCGTGACATTCGAAATGTCAACAGCCGAGGCGAGCGTCGTCGTCAGCCGGATCTCCAAGAGCTTCGGGTCGGTGACCGCATTGCGCGACGTCAGCTTCGAAATCAGTCCGGGCGAGGTCGTCGGTCTGCTGGGACCGAACGGCGCAGGCAAAACCACCATGGTGGACATCCTGTCGACCTTGACCCGGCCTGATCGGGGGCATGCTTACGTCACCGGCCACGACGTGGAGATCGATCCGGCTGGTGTGCGCAGCTCGATCATGTTGACGGGTCAGCACGTTGCCGTCGACAACCTGTTGACGGGCCGACAGAACGTGGTGATGTTCGGGCGATTGCAGGGCCTCGGAAAGTCGGCGGCCAGGGCACGCGCAGATGAGCTGATCGCAGAGTCCGGCCTCGCAGAGGCGGCGGATCGACGGGTAAACACGTACTCGGGCGGGATGCGCCGACGCATCGATATTGCCTGCGGCCTCGTGGTGACCCCTCGCGTTGCGTTTCTGGACGAGCCGACGACAGGCCTTGATCCGCTTAGCAGGCACGGCGTCTGGGCACTGGTTCACCGGCTCAAGGCCGCCGGCATCGCGACACTACTGACCACTCAATATCTCGAAGAGGCCGACGCGCTGAGTGACCGGATCATCGTCATCAACCGCGGCAGCATCATCGCCCAAGGCACCTCATCCGAACTGAAAGAGACTGCGGGAGGCGCTATTTGCGAAATCTCCGTTGCGGGTGTTGGGCAGGTGCCCGCTGCGATCGTCGCGCTCGGTCCACTGCTGCCGGAGCAAGGCCGGGCGGCGGAGCATTCGGCCCCAGATCGCATAGTGCTGCCTGCGCCCGACGGAGCGCAAACCCTTGTCGCCGCGCTCAGGCGACTTGACGCGGCCAACATCGAGGTCGCAGATGTTGCGCTGCGCCGCCCGTCGCTCGACGACGTCTTCTTCGCGTTGACGTCATGACGACGATGCGAGCGACCCCGTCGACGTTGCAGCAGTGGTGGGTGCTCACCTGCCGGGCTATCACACCGACATGGCGCAACGGAGAACTACTGATTTCTGTGGTGCTCTCGGGCATCTTCACCGCCAGCTACTATGTGCCCCTCAAGAAGATGATCGGCGATGCCGTGCCGGAGATCGGCAGCTACGCACAATATTTGATGCCGCTGATCACGCTGCAGGCCATGTACTTCTCGGGGATGTCGGGCGGATTGCGGTCCGCGATCGACTCGACCGAGGGCATCAACCGACGGTTCGGCGCGATGCCCATCCGCCCGATCACACCACTGGCTGCGCGTATGTCGGCGAACCTTCTTCGCTGCGCCACCGCGCTCGCGACCGCGGTGGTCTTCGGTCATTTCATCGGGTTCCGATTCCAGGGCGGCCCGTTCTACACCGTTGCCTTCTGCATGCTCGCGTTGTTGATCGGCGCGGTGCTGACTTTCGTTGCCGATCTCGTCGGCGTCATGTCTAAGAATCCCGAGGCGACCAGCTATCTGCTGCTGATGCCGTCGTTGATCTTGATCATGTTGTCGGTCGGGATCCAGCCTCCGGAGCTGTTCCCCCGGTGGATTCAGCCGTTCGTGCGCAATCAGCCGTTCTCCGAGTTCGTGTATGCGTTGCGCGCATTGGCGGGCGATCCGACACATGCCATCGGATCACCGACATGGGCGACTATCTGGCCCGCGCTGGCGTGGCTGGCCGGCATCGCAGTATTGGCCGCATTGTCCGCTGCACACCTGACGAAGCGGCGGTGATGATGCCTGCCATCCTGAGTCAGACCATGGTGCAGACGCAGCGATTGCTCACTCGCTGGGCGCACGATCCCCAAACAGTGATTCAAGCATTGTTACTGCCGGTCGGGTTCCTCATAGCTCTGGATCTCGTTTTCGGACGGCCGGTTTCGCTGGTTTCGGGTCGCAGCGCGCTCTATGGCACCGTTCCGCTGGCGGCGCTGATCGGCGCCGCATTCGGATCGTCAGCTGCCGCCGTCAGCTTGATGCGAGAACGCGTGGACGGACTGCTGGCCCGGTTCTGGGTACTTCCCATCCATCGGGCTTCCGGTCCGTTATCGCGACTCGCTGCCGAGGTGGTCAGGATTCTGGTCACGTCCATAGTCGTGATGGTCGCCGGGTTGCTGCTGGGGTTGCAGTTTCACCGTGGCACTGTCGCCGCGCTGGCGTGGCTGCTCATTCCCGTGGCGTTCGGAGTCGCGTTCGCGGCCGTCGTCACAACGATGGCGTTGCATCTGGTCAATACCGTGGTGGTCGAGTCGGTCGGCCTGATCGTCATGCTTCTGGTGTTCTTCTGCACGGGTTTCGTCCCGCTAGACCAGTATCCGAGCTGGATCCAACCCCTGGTCGAGCATCAGCCGATGAGCTACGCCGTCGACGCGATGCGAGGACTGTCACTGGGTGGGCCAGTGCTCGCGCCTGTAGTCGGAACGCTGCTGTGGTCGACGGGAATCGTCGCAGTATGTGCGGCGCCGATCATGAGCGGCTACCGCAAGGCAAGTATGCGCTAGACCGCCGGGGCAGCAGCGGCGTCGACAGGCGGTGCCTCCGGCGCCGGTGCCCCTGGCACAGGTGTATCAAGCGCCGCGCCGCATTGCAGCGTGCCGTACAGCGGGTCGTCCTTGACGCGGAACAGCCTCGGCGCGATGAATTGATCGGCCTGCGCGACTATCTGGTCGTCGACCAGGATCTCGCAGTGCAGATTCGATCCATACGGCCACTGGATCGAGACCGTCATTCCCGCCAGTTTCGGGTCGGAAAGGACCGTGTTGACCTCGAACGTCGCTCCCGGTAGCAGCATCGGTTGGTCGCTGTTGACGTTCGAATCGTCGATTTTGTAGGCCACCACCGCCCCGCGCGATGTGCCGTCAGCGCGAGCTCGATACGTGACGTTGTGCTGCAACCCGTCATCGGGAGCAGGCGCCACGTCGCTGGGGGAATCGGCGTCCGGCTCGGCGATCGCCGTGGGCGCAATGAGCTGCGCGCCGATCCCGAGAACGGCCGCAGCCACGAGCGCGAGGGCGCCGCGCTTGGTGACACTCATGACATAAAACCTTACAACCCGGATGTAGTCAGGCCGCGTCGACCTGCAGTTTTGGCATCATGAGGATCATCGCTGCGACGTGTGGGGCCGTTACTCGGGTACTGCTAAGGAACGGATCTCGGTCGTCTACGCGCCGCGCCAGCTCAGCGTCATGTCCGCCTCGGCCAGCCAGCGGGCGAGGTCGTAGTCGTGCCTGGCCAGACCTGCTATCGCGGCCACGGCCGTCTGAACCGCCTCCTCGCCGACCTCGGGCGTCAGCAGCCCGTGCCGCACGGCGGTCAGAAGTTCGTCGACGTCTGCGACCTCGACGCTTTCGCCGGTGCGCACCACCAGGTCGAGATAGTGGTCCTCGGATTCCCAGATGTTCGGGCCCGGCGTGTAGCGGCCGACGTCGAGGTAGTAGTCCTGGTCGAGTTCGTAGCCGGGATTGAAGTGGAAGATCGACGCCCGCAATCCCAGTGACGGCAACAGCCACGACTCCAGATAGTGGAACTGGGCGCGGCCCGGCGTCGGACGGGCCATATACAGTCCCCACGGTTTGACCGTGTACTCGTCCACCGCCCGCACGATCCCCTTCGGATCGGTGTTGGTTCGTGCGACCAGGTCGAATTTCTCGTGCTTAGGAGCGTGGATACCCAAGCATAGGCTGGGGAACAGCCGATGTCGGTGTGTGGTTCTACCCTGTGAACATGGCTTTCGCTACCGAACATCCCGTACTGGCGCACTCCGAGTACCGCCCTGTCGAGGCGATGGTGCGCGCGGGCGGCAGGTTCGAGGTGGTCAGTGATTACGATCCGGCCGGCGACCAGCCTGCAGCCATCGAAGACCTGGAGCGCCGCATCAACTCGGGGGAGCGCGATGTGGTGTTGCTGGGCGCCACCGGCACCGGCAAGTCCGCGACGACGGCCTGGCTGATCGAGCGTCTGCAGCGGCCAACCCTGGTGATGGCGCCGAACAAGACGCTGGCCGCACAGCTCGCCAACGAGCTGCGGGAGATGTTGCCGCACAACGCGGTTGAATACTTCGTCTCGTACTATGACTACTACCAGCCCGAGGCGTACATCGCGCAGACGGACACCTACATCGAGAAGGACAGCTCGATCAACGACGATGTGGAGCGGCTCCGGCACTCCGCCACGTCGAGCCTGCTGTCCCGGCGGGACGTCGTGGTGGTCGCCTCCGTGTCGTGCATCTACGGCCTTGGCACGCCACAGTCCTATATGGACCGGTCGGTCGAGGTGAAAATCGGCGAAGAGATACCGCGCGATGCGCTGCTGCGATTGCTGGTCGACGTTCAGTACACCCGCAACGACATGGCGTTCACCAGGGGCACGTTCCGGGTGCGTGGCGACACCGTCGAGATCATCCCGTCATACGAAGAGCTCGCGGTGCGCATCGAATTCTTCGGTGACGAGGTCGAGGGGCTCTACTACCTGCACCCGCTCACGGGCGACGTTGTCCGCAAGGTCGACTCGCTGCGGATCTTCCCGGCCACTCACTATGTCGCCGGGCCGGAGCGGATGGCGCATGCGATCTCGACCATCGAGCAGGAGCTCGAGGAGCGGCTGGCCGAGCTGGAGAAGCAGGGCAAGCTGTTGGAGGCGCAGCGACTTCGGATGCGGACCAACTACGACGTCGAGATGATGCGTCAGGTCGGCTTCTGCTCGGGTATCGAGAACTACTCGCGGCATATCGACGCGCGACCGGCCGGTTCGGCGCCCGCGACGCTGTTGGACTACTTCCCCGAAGACTTCCTGCTCGTTATCGACGAGTCCCACGTGACGGTGCCGCAGATCGGCGGGATGTACGAAGGCGACATCTCGCGCAAGCGGAACCTGGTCGATTTCGGCTTCCGCCTACCGTCGGCGATCGACAACCGGCCGCTGACCTGGGAGGAGTTCGCCGACCGGATCGGCCAGACGGTGTATCTGTCCGCCACACCGGGTCCCTACGAGCTGAGCCAGACCGGCGGAGAGTTCGTCGAGCAGGTCATTCGCCCGACCGGGCTGGTCGACCCGCAAGTGGTGGTCAAGCCGACGAAGGGTCAGATCGACGACCTGATCGGCGAGATCCGCAAGCGCACCGAGGTGGACGAGCGCGTCCTGGTGACCACCCTGACCAAGAAGATGGCCGAAGACCTCACCGACTACCTGCTGGAGACGGGAATCCGGACCCGCTATCTGCACTCCGAGGTCGACACGCTGCGTCGCGTCGAGCTGCTGCGCCAGCTGCGGCTGGGTGAATACGACGTCCTCGTCGGTATCAACCTTCTGCGAGAGGGTCTCGACCTGCCCGAAGTGTCGCTGGTCGCGATCCTGGACGCCGACAAGGAGGGCTTCCTCCGGTCGCCCCGAAGCCTGATCCAGACGATCGGCCGCGCGGCGCGCAACGTGTCAGGCGAGGTGCACATGTACGCCGACACCATGACGGACTCGATGAAGCAGGCGATCGACGAGACCGACCGCAGGCGGTCCAAGCAGATCGCCTATAACGAGGAGCGCGGCATCGACCCGCAGCCGTTGCGCAAGAAGATCGCCGACATCCTCGACCAGGTGTACCGCGAGGCCGACGACACAGACGTCGAGGTCGGCGGCTCGGGACGAAACGCGTCGCGGGGCCGCCGGGCGCAGGGTGAGCCGGGCAGGGCCGTCAGCGCCGGGATCATCGAGGGCCGCGATACCTCGAGCATGCCGAGGGCCGAGCTCGCCGATCTCATCAAGGATTTGACCGCGCAGATGATGGCGGCTGCACGCGATCTCCAGTTCGAACTGGCGGCCCGAATCCGGGATGAAATCGCGGATTTGAAGCGCGAGCTTCGCGGCATGGATGCCGCCGGCCTGAAATAAGGTTGATCTCAACCGCGGTTGAGGTCATACGGTGACGGATGTGACTGAAACCGCGGCGGTAAAGCCGGGCAGCTGGCGCGACCTGTTGGGCCGTGAGCGGCTCGGCACCTCGACGCTGCTCGCAGGCGGCGTCGGGTTGTACGCCACCAACGAGTTCCTCACCATCAGCCTGTTGCCCAGCACGGTCGCCGACATCGGTGGCCAGCGGTTTTACGCGTGGGTGATTGCGGTGTACCTCGTCGGCTCCGTCGTTGCGGCGGCCGCGGTCAATCCGCTTCTCGTGAGGTTCGGCCCTCGGGCGTCGTACTTGCTGACGCTGGCCGTCTTCGGCGTTGGCACGCTTGGCTGTGCACTTGCACCCAATATGGAGCTGCTATTGGTCGGCCGAACTGTGCAGGGTGCCGCCGGTGGCATGCTCGCAGGCCTCGGCTATGCGGTGATCAACGCCGCGCTGCCGAACTGGCTGTGGACACGGGCGTCGGCGCTGGTGTCTGCGATGTGGGGCGTGAGCGTGATCATCGGTCCCGCGATGGGCGGGATATTCGCCCAATTGGGTATCTGGCGTTGGGCTTTCGGGTCGTTGGTGATCATGACGGCAGTCATGGCGGCGCTGGTGCCCAGCGCACTGCCTGCCCGACAACAGAGTGATCAGGAACGGCCGGCGATCCCGCGAATACCCCTCTGGTCCCTGCTGTTGCTCGGCGCAGCCGCGCTGGCGATCAGCGTTGCGGGAGTACAGCACGCCGCCGCTGCGACATTCGGCCTCCTCGCCGCCGGCGCGGCGATGGTAGTGCTTTTCCTGGTCGTCGACCGTCGTGCCGGCGCGACGGTGCTGCCGCGGGCGGCGTTTCAGCCCGGACCGCTGAAGTGGATGTACGTCACCATCGGGTTGCTGATGGCGGCGACGATGGTCGACATGTACGTGCCGCTGTTCGCCCAGCATCTGGCCGGGATGGCGCCCGCGGCGGCCGGGTTCTTCGGCGCCGTGTTGGCGGTCGGCTGGACGCTGTCGGAAATTGTCAGCGCATCGGTCAGCCGGACTCGCACCATCGCCCGCCTGGTCGCCGCCGCCCCGGTGGTGATGGCGATCGGGTTGGCGCTCGGCGCGTTGGTGCTCGGCGACGAGCTGAGGTGGCCGTTGATGATTGCGTGGGCGGTTGGGCTGTTCGTCGCCGGTTCCGGGGTCGGCATCGCCTGGCCGCATCTGTCGGCCTGGGTCATGGGCGCAGTCGACGACCCGGTGGAAGCAGGCACTGCGGCGGCGGCGATCAACACCGTGCAGTTGATCTGCGGCGCGTTCGGCGCAGGCCTGGCCGGCGTCGTCGTCAACCTCACCCACGGCGGGGACGCGGTGGCAGCGCGGTGGTTGTTCACCGTCTTCGCGGTGCTGGCCGCTGGTGGGTTGGCAGCCTCGTATCGCGCATCGCGCGGACGTTGAGTCCTTTTCCGCCGCCTACACCGTGATCGTCTCGCCAGGCGCCGCATCGGGTCTCATCGGCGACAAGTCGGTCTGCATCAAACGCACGTTGTATTCACCCCAGTAGGACACGTTGTAGTACAGGATGTGCGTGTTGTCCGAGCCGAGCTTGTCCGTCCCGGACCAGGGATGAATCATCGGCGCGTACATGCCGGTGTCGCCCGCAAGCGGGTTGTTTCCCACCAACACCGTCGTGTCCGACCACTCGCCCTGCGGCGCATCCGACACCCGCATCACCACGTTGTTGCCGCCGTCGGTGTACAGCACGACGTACTGGTCCAGGTACTCGTTGTATTGGACCGACATCTCGCTGACGTTTCCGCCGACGAGACCGCCGACGACGATCCCGCCGAGGAAGTCGTTGATCGCCTTGGTGACCACCCCGATGAACCCGCTGGGCGGCGGCGACTGGTTCGTCGCTCCGATCACCGGCACCGCGGCCGACGGATCATTGGCAACCCAGCCGCGGTCCTCGCCGGCCCAGTACTCGTAGGCGCCGAGGTCGCGGATCTGGTCTTCCGGGACCCGAGCCAGGTAGGCCGAACCGCCGCGACCCGACGGGGTTCCGTACGAGTAGACGTAGTTGATGCCGGTTTCGGGATCGGCTTCCGGCGCCTTGACGAACGCGCCCTGCTGGAAGTTCTGGTTACCAGGCACGTACGGCGTGCTGGACCGCAGCCACCCCGACGAGCGCACGGTGTTCGGGTCGACCGTCCAGGTCTTGCCGCCGTCCTCCGAGTACGCGATCGCCGACCAGTTCGTCGTCCAGCGGCCAGGGGTGTCCCAGGTTCGCACGGACATCACGTTGGCGTACTGGACACCGTCAACCTCGACGGCCGCGGTGGGGATGATCGTCGTCGTCGACCCGAACAGTCCGAGGAAGCCGGGATCCCGGATCACCTGGGTGGCGCCGACACGTTGGCCCGGAGACGTAGGGCTCCACCAGGTGTTGTCGGCGTAAACGCCACCCGGGCTGATGACGGCTTCATCGAACTGCAGGCCGTCGGACAGGTCGTTGTCAACGGTGCGAAGCAGCGTGTTGAACCGCCATCCGGTGGTCATCGCCTGATCGTCGAAGGTGTCGCCGAAGATCGTCAAGATGTGCCCGGCGCCGTCGTCCCACATGATGCCCAGGTCGGTGCCGCCCATGTACCACTGGCCGGTGAGAGCGGGCCCGGTCACTGAACCGATGGGCGTGGTGTCACCGACTTCTGGCGCGGCGGGTTGGGGTGCCAGCGTGTCCGGATCCACGATCAACGCCGCGGCCCGGGAAGCCTCGGCTACAGACAGCGCGGACTGTTCGGTAGAAGTGCGGGTGCCGATCTCACGGCGAGCGAATGCCAACAGCGCCCACATCGCTGGCGATTGGACCGGGTCTGCCGGGCCGGTGCCCGCCAATGGCACGAGCCCGACCGCCGCCAGTAGCCGCGACATCGCACTGGGAGGGGCGGGTTCCCGCAGTTCGGCCGCCGGTGCGGCCGTCTTAAGCACCGCCGCGGCAGGAACCAGGTTCACCGCGGACTCCGTGACCGTGGTGAGCCTGGCGCCGACCACCGTGGGCAAAGAATCGACGCCGCGGGTCACCACTGTCATGGCGGCGTCCTCCACGTTCGCGCCGAGCGTGTCGGCTCGCTTCGTCGAGGTCCAACCGCGCAGGGCGGAAACAGGTTCGGACCGTCCCTTGTTGAGATCGGCGTTCGTGTCGTTGCCGCGGGCCGGTTTCGCATCAGCGGCAGTCGCGATCGAGGAGCGGACTGCCCCGAGCAGGCCGGCCTCAGTGTCGGTCGCCGGCACCTCGGTGGCCGGCGTTGCGGTGGGCGGTGGCGTTCGCCTGATCCTGATTTGGATCGTCCGCTCGCCTTCGTCCATCGTGTTGTCGGCAGCGGAGCGGTTGTCGAGGGCCCCGTCGCTTGCTCGATTTGCGCGTTTGATCACGCTGTTCGCGCCGTCCTCCAGGGTCTTTCGCACCCGTTCGCCGATCCTCGACAGCGGTCCTTTCAGGCCGGTCGAACGCGATTCGGCGCCTCCCTGTTGCTGCCCGGCCGAATCCGACTCGCCGTCGCCGGCTGACGCGCCCTCTTGCGAGGTGTCGCCTTCGGATCCGATGGGGCCGGCCCAGGCGACCCCGTTTCCGGCGGCCATCGCTGCACCGATGCCCAAGGCGACTGCCAATCCGCCAACGCGGCCGACAAACTTGCCTGACTCCATCGCACACCCCGTACTTTCAGTTTCGACCCAGCGATTTACAGCTCATGCGTCGCACCAGTCACTATCTTCACTCCCGTAAATATATGTTTCGCCAGCCGGGCCCGGGCTGTTACACGTGTGCGAAGCGGCAGCACAGTGCGGGGGAAACGCGTCCATGATGTGGTGCGTCCAGGTGTGGAGGCCCGGCGCTAGTGTCGGACCAATGGATGCCTTCTCCGCCGGGCAGCTGAGCCGCGCCCTCGACAGGTTGCACTCGACGATCTACTTCGCGCCCGTGGCAAGCGACAGATACAGCGAGCTCGGCCTCGAGCACCAGCGCATGCAGTACTTCGCGAGCCGGTCGGCGCCGATGGGAGCCGTCGGCGCAAAAGTCGTTGCAGCGACGTTCTATAACTTCAACCCTGAACTGATCGCCAAGTCGATTCCGGCCGCGTGGGAGATTGCATCGCCAGCCGCAATTACTCGGGTGCGGTACGAGATCGTCGATGCGGTGATGCCGAAGATCCTCGGCGAGCAGCGCGTCAGGTCACCGGAGTTCGCCCACTCGATGGCGATCGTTCGCCGCACCGCCGAGGCAATCCGGAATGCGGATGGCCGCCCGCTGTTCGCGGGTCACGCCGAACTGGATTGGCCGGACACGCCGCACGCCCAGCTCTGGCACGCGATCACCCTGTTGCGGGAGTACCGGGGCGACGGCCACATCGCCGCTCTGGTCGCCCACGGGCTCAGCGGCATCGAGGCCCTCATCACCCATATCGCAACGGGAACCGGCTTCGATCCCGAATTCGGGCGGAGGCTGCGCGGGTGGAGTCAGCAGCAGTGGGACGATGCGGCCGACTCCTTGCGAACGCGGGACTTGCTCGACGATGCAGGTCAGCTGACCGCAGCCGGAAACGACCTTCGTACGAGCATCGAGGATCTGACCGACGAATTGGCCTATGCGCCATGGCAGACCGTGTCCGACGACGACGTGCAAGAGCTGGTTGCGCTGGGGGAAATCATCAGAGACGGCGTCCGCGCGGCAGGCGTCTTCCCGACCAACGCGTTCGGACCGCGGTACGGCCAGCACCGCTGAAGTTAGTCAGGGTCCTCGTCGAGCTGACGGATCGCCGTCACGCCGTCGATGCCTGCTAGCACGGTCGGCGCGTTCAGGATGCCGTTTCCCGCCAGCGTCAGCATGACGCCCGACTGACCCGGTGCCGTGCCGAGAGGCTCGCCCTGCGGATCGGCGGTCAGTTCGGTGAGCTGCCACTGCCGTCGATCACAGGCCTGCAGCAGCCGGCTCATCACGCCCTGTCCCTGGGCGTAGGTGACGTGCAGGCGGATCGCACCGCTGAGCCGGGAGCTCAGACGCCGGGCAAGGGGGATGAAGCCGACCACCACGAGAAAATGCATGGCGGTCACCGTGAACGCCAGCAGGAGCAGCCCGGCGCCCGCCGCCATTCCGATCGCCGCGGACTCCCAGATGGAGGCCGCAGTGGTCAGGCCGTGCACCGAGCCGCGCCGAAAGATGATGATGCCCGCTCCGAGAAAGCCGATCCCCGAGACGATTTGGGCCGCGACCCGCGACGGGTCCACCACAACGGTCCCTGCGGTGAGAACGTCGCTGAACCCGTACTTGCTGACCAAGAGGATCAGGGCGGCCGCGGTGCCGACGATGGTCTGGGTGCGGATGCCGGCGCTCTTGCCCTGGAGTTCGCGTTCCAGCCCAATGAGCGCGGTCAGCCCGAATGCGACGAACAACTCGGTGATCTGCCGGATACCCTGCCCCGGACCGCCGAAGAAGGGCGGATCGGCCGCCAGCCAGAGATCCATGGGAACAAGCTAATGCCGCTGTCCTCGAGGCGGCTTCCGGCGCGCCGGGTAGCGCCGAGCAATGGCGCACGCCTAGTGATCACGTCGATTCGAAAGCTGGCCGCCGCATTGTGGCGATGGCATGGTCGTGCTCCATGCGGGTGTGGCTGAGCGGCTAGGCAGCGGCCTGCAAAGCCGTCTACACGGGTTCGAATCCCGTCACTCGCTCGCATGCATGCTTTTGTTAGATCCTGGTCAGGACTGCGACAACCACTTCGGGACCCAAATACTCGCAGATCAAACGTTATTTTGACGTGACGAGTCCGGTATCGCTACTCGCTACTTGAATCACATCAAGAAGCTACGCGCGCTCCATGACTTCGCCGGAGAGAGAGCGGGCGCTGGCCGTGCGAGGCGACGGTGTTCGATGATCAAGGGACCCCCCCGGCCCCCCTCGCGGTGAAGACATCTCAAGCGTCGCGGGCTACAGCCAGCTTGTCCCGCAATGTGATGGATGCTAGGACTCCGCCGTCGCAAGGGATGTCGATACCAGTAATGTAACCTGCCTTATCGCTGGCACAGAAGGCCAGTAGCTCGGCGACTTCCTCGGGTTTACCGAATCGTTTGAGTGCCGCGTAGTTCAGCATTGCGCCGGAACCGGCCTGCTCCTCCAACCTGCCCATCTCGGTGTCGATGGTGCCCGGAGATACGGAGACGATACGTGCGCCGCGACTCCCAAACTTGGCTGCTTGGGACGTGCAGTACCACAGCACGAAATTCTTGCTGATGGAATACGCCAGCCCTGGGCGCAGCTTGTTTGGCGCGATGTTGCAGGCGGACATCATCTTCTTCATGAAGGCGTCCTCGTCTTGCATGGCGTCCTTAAATCGCCTCTTGGGGATTAGCAGCTTGGGCAACATGTGTGCGGCCATGGATGCCACGTTGACCATGGCGAAACCCTCTCCCGCGAGCAGGTAGAAGGCTTCGTTGATATTGAACGTGCCGAGCGCGTTGATCCGCATGATGCGGTCGGCGGCACCCATGCTGGGACTGACGCCTGCGGTGTGAATGACGGACGCGACTGTGCCGAGCGCAGTAGAAGTCTCCGCCAGGTGGGCGACGGATGTGCGGTCGGTGATGTCACAGGTGATTGCGGTGCAGTCGATTTCTAGGCTCTTGAGTTCCTGAGCCGCTGCATCTAGCCGGTTCTGACTGACATCGCAGATGACTACCGGGCGATCTCGTCCGACTATCTTCGCTGTGGCAAGTCCCATGCCGCCAGCGCCGCCGGTGATGACCGATACCTCGCGCACTCTTTGACCCCTCGGCTCGTTGGGGCGACCGTGTCGGCCTACCTCGCCCTGCCCGCATCCGTCGGATTAGTTCTAACAGCCTTGCTACTGAGGATGCTAAGCGGATGCACAGCGCGCGGGAAGCAATCCAGGATGGATACCCATCCTGTTGCCGCTGTCACTAATGCGGCGACGACGTGATCTTGATAGCGCAAAGACCGCGAAACCCCAGGAAAATGCTGCTCACGGTGGTGAATAGCTCCCAGTTTCAGCCAACCTCGGGTTAGGGTCGTTCGTTGGCGGTGCAAACGACACTGGGAGGGCATGAATGAGCGGCTATCAGACCGTTTTGGTCGGCACGGACGGATCGGATTCGTCGTTGCGTGCGGTGGACAAGGCCGGTCAGATCGCTGCGGGGTCGGGCGCGAAGGTGATCGTGGCGACCGCGTACTTCCCCCAGAGCGAAGACCAGCGGGCAGCCGACGTCCTCAAGGACGAGGGCTACAAGATGTCTGGCAACGCCCCGATCTATGCGATCCTGCGCGAAGCCAAAGACCGCGCGAAGGCCGCAGGGGCGACCGAGGTCGAGGAGAAGGCCGTCGTCGGTGCGCCGGTCGACGCCCTCGTCGATCTTGCCGAGGAAGTCCATGCGGACCTTCTTGTCGTCGGCAACGTCGGCCTCAGCACCATCGCGGGTCGGCTTCTCGGCTCGGTTCCCGCCAATGTCGCGCGGCGGTCCAAGACCGACGTGCTGATCGTTCACACCACGCCCTAGTCTCGTTCGGCGCGGGCGGTCGTCGCCGTCCGAGTAGGGGCCCAAGGTCACCGTCAGTTGGGGTTCTCCGGCCCTGGCGTGGCTCCGACGCGGGTTGCACGATGGCCTCACAAGAGTGGGAACGGTCATGAGTGAATCTGCCATTGAGCAAACCGATGTCGGTCGGTACGACCCGCACCTGACCGAGTTGATCGTCGGGCTGACCCGCCCGATCGTCAAGAATTACTTCCGGTCCGAGGTTCGCGGCCTCGACAACATCCCCGCAGGGCCGTGCCTGGTGGTCGGCAACCATTCGGGAGGCCTGCTCACACCGGACATGTCCGTGTTCGCGGTGGCCTACTACGACGAGTACGGCTATGACCGCCCCCTGTTCACGCTGGCCCACGACATGCTGTTCAACACGCCGGCCGCGGACCTGTTGCGGCATACGGGAGTGGTCAGGGCGACGCGCGAGAACGCGGCGGCCGGATTGGCGGCCGGAGCGGTCGTGATGGTGTTCCCGGGCGGCGACCACGAGGTCTACCGGTCGACTCGGCAGCGCAACAAGATCGCGTTCGGCGGCAGGACGGGCTACGTGACCACCGCGATGGACGCGGGTGTGCCGATCGTTCCCGCGGTGTCGGTCGGCGCCCAGGAGACGCAGCTCTATCTGGCCCGTGGCGAATGGCTGTCGCGTCTGCTCGGGTTGGCGAAGCTGAGCCGCAAGGTCGGGCGCAGCGACATCCTGCCGATCACGTTCGGTTTCCCGTTCGGGCTGAGCATCTTGACCGTGCCGTTGAACATGCCGCTGCCGAGCAAGATCATCACCCAGATTCTGCCGCCGATCGACATCGCCGACAGGTTCGGTACGAACCCCGATGTGCACGACGTCGACCGCTACGTTCGCTGGGTGATGCAGTCCGTGCTCGACACGCTCGGCCGCCGCCGTCGGCTACCGATATTCGGCTAGCCCCTCACGTGCTTGACGCCTTGGCGATCTCGGCGATTGCCGCGTCCAGCGTCGCGTTGAACTCTTCGTCGCTCTGCTGCGCGGTCAGTCCCTCGGTGAGGGCGCGGGAGAAGCTGGCGATGACACCCTTGTTGCGGGACAGCTTCTCGCAAGCCTCGTGGCGGCTGTAGCCGCCCGAAAGTGCCACGACGCGAACCACATTGGGGTGCTCGACGAAATCCCGGTACAGGTTGTCGGTATCCGGCAGCGTCAGCTTCAGCATGACCTTCTGGTCGTCACCGAGCTGGTTCACGCCGTCGAGAAGGCGAGCCTTCAGCTGGTCTTCTGCCTCCGCCTTCTTGGGGCTCTTGATGTCGACCTCGGGTTCGATGATCGGCACCAGACCCTTCGCACTGACCTGCGCAGCGACCTCGAACTGCTGCGCCACGACCGCGTCCAGGCCAGCGCCGGGCAGCTTGATGACCGACCGCTCCTTGGTGCCGAAGACGCCGTTCGCCACCGCGCGGTCCAACAGGTCGTCAAGGCCGGGCATCGGCTTCATCGTCTGAGCGCCGTCCTGCTCGTCGGCCAGCCCCTTGTCGATCTTCAGGAACGGCACGATGCCCTTGACGTTCCACAGGTAGTCGGCGGTCGGCCTGCCCTCGATCTGGCGGTCCATGGTCTGTTCGAAGAGGATCGCGCCCATGATGCGGTCCGAGGCGAACGCGGGGCTGGTGATGATCCGAGTGCGCATCTCGTGCACCAGGTCGAACATCTGCTCGTCGCCCGAGTAGGCGTCCTCACCGATGCCGTACAGCTTCAGCGCCTTGGGAGTGCTGCCGCCGCTCTGGTCAAGCGCGGCGATGAAGCCTGCGCCGGTCTGAGCCTTCTTGAACTGGTCGTTGTTCATGTCTGCCCCTTTCTTCGTCACCAGGCAATCTAGCGCTGCCCGTATCGCAGCCCGAACGAAGGCCGACTCGAAATCCGATCATCGGAACTCTGGGGGTGCGACACTCAAATTGACGACGGGGGTAATGATGACGATCACAACACCTCGGATAGGTATCGCGCGCCGTGAAAACGGCGTTCCTCCCCCCGACGTGCCGCTCGGCGACATCGACCTGGGCTCGATCGAGTTCTGGGACCTCGACGAGAACCTACGCGACGGAGCATTCGCGACGCTGCGACGTGAGTCGCCAATCACGTTCTTCGACGTCGCGGATTTCCCCGGGTGGCCTGCCGGGCCCGGCCACTGGGCACTGACCAGGTACGACGACATCCACCATGCGAGCCGCCATCCCGAGGTCTTCAGCTCTGTGCCGACGTGCTCGTCGCTCAACGAAGTCCCGCCCGAGATCGCGGAGTTCTCCGGGTCGATGATCAACCTCGACGACCCGCGCCATCTGCGGCTGCGCACGATCGTCAACCGAGCCTTCACGCCGAAGGTGGTGGCCCGCATCGAGGACAGCGTGCGAGACCGGGCTGCCACGATCGTGACCAACATGGTCGCCAACCATCACGATGCCCAGGCCGAATTCGTCGCCGAGGCTTCTGGCTTGCTTCCGCTACAGGTCATCTGCGACATGATGGGCATTCCAGAAGAGGACGAGGCGAAAGTCTTCCACTGGACCAACGTGATGTTGGGAGTCGGTGACGAGGAAGTGTCCGGCGAATACGCCGACGTCGTCGCGGTGGTCGGCGAGATCGTCGAATACGCAATGGCTCTCGCCGAGGAACGACGCGCCCATCCAGGTGACGACCTCACCACCAGCCTCGTTCAGGCCGAGGTCGACGGTGAGCGCCTCACGTCGGTCGAAATCGCGTCGTTCTTCATCCTGCTGTCGGCTGCGGGCAACGAGACGACGCGCAACGCCATCAGTCACGGGATGGTGGCACTCACCCGGTACCCGGAGGAACGGGAGAAGTGGTGGTCGGATTTCGACGGCTTGGCAGCCACGGCGGTCGAGGAGATCGTCCGATGGGCGTGCCCGGTCATCTACATGCGGCGCACCTTGACTCAGGACGTCGAGATGCGCGGCATCGAGATGAAGGCGGGGGCCAAGGTTTCGATGTGGTACAACTCGGGCAACCGCGATGAAGCCAAGTTCGACAGGCCGTGGCTTTTCGATGTGGCCCGGGATCCCAACCCGCAGATGGGGTTTGGTGGCGGCGGTGCGCACTTCTGCCTGGGTGCGAACCTGGCGCGCCGGGAAATTCGGGTGCTGTTCGAAGAACTTCATCGTCAGGTACCCGACATCGTGGCCGTGGAGGAGCCGTCGCTTCTGCACTCCGCTTTCCTGCACGGCATCAAGCGATTACCGGTCGCCTGGTCGTTGCCCGGCTGAGCGCACCGTGTCACCTCAAGATGCGGCTGAACTGCCTGATCGGGTGAATTCCATAAAGGTCTCGGTATGACGGGGGCCTGCGGCCGCCGTCGTCTTCGATGCCGTACTCACGCGCGAGCTCCGCGCCGATCCACGTCTGGCCGCTCTTGTCCATGAGCGTGGGGTCATTGAACAGCGCCCAGACCAGGTGTCCTGTCAGCTCCGGAGTTTCGGCGATGTCGAGCATCGGGCCGAACTTCTCGGGGGCGGCGGCGACGATGTTCTTGAGTCGTTCGGTCAGCAGGATGCCCATCCAGATCGAGACGGATGCGATGCCGAACTCCCGGAAATCCACCGCCATGTCGGCGGCCATCTTGTCCATGCCCGCCTTGTGCACGCCGTACGAGGGGCCGAAGACGTAATGGGCGGCGCCGGGGGCCGATGTGAAGACGACCAGCCCGCGCCGCTGGGGGAGCATCAAGGGTGCGGCGTAGACGGTGGCGACATAGCTGCTGCGAAGCCCGACGTCGAGGGTGTCGATGACGTTGACGGGCTCTTCCCAGAACCGCGTCCGGCCCATCATCTCGTCGCGGATGATCGCGGCGTTGTTGACCAGGATGTCGAGGCGTCCCTGCTCTTGCTCGACCCGCTCGAAGAGCGCCTTCGTCTGCTCGTCGTCGGCGTGGTCGACGGCGACGGCGATGCCCTTGCCGCCCGCCGCGGTCACCAGCTCGGCGGTTTCGTGGATCGTGCCTGCGAGCGGAGACTGACCTGGCTGCTCGGTCCGCCCGGTCACGTAGACGGTGCAGCCATGGCTGCCGAGCGCGTGTGCGATGCCGAGACCGGCGCCGCGACTGGCCCCGGTGACAACGACGACCGCCGTGTCGGCGGCCATCACCAACCGCGCTCTTTCCACTCGGCGAGGTGTGGTCGTTCGGTGCCCAGCGTGGTGTCGTCGCCGTGGCCCGGGTACACGACCGTGGAGTCGCCGTAGACGTCGAAAACCCGGTTGGTCACGTCGTCGAGCAGTTTCTCGAAGTCGCCTTCCTGCCACGTCTTGCCCACCCCGCCGGGAAACAGGCAGTCGCCGGTGAACAGGTGGGTGGCCCCGCCTCGTCGGCCCCGTCGAGCGCAAGAGCGACCGAACCCGGGGTGTGGCCCTGTAGGTGAATGACGTCGAACGACAGCTCGCCGACCTCGATCTTCTCGCCGTTGGCCAACAGCCGGTCCGGTTTCACCGGCAGTGGGTCGGCGTCCAGCCGGTGCGCCGCGGTCGGGGCTCCGGTCGCCTTGGCCACCTGCTCCAGTGCCTGGATGTGGTCCCAGTGCTGATGGCTGGTGACGATGAGCGAGAGCTTCGGGGCGTACCGCTCGATCAGCTCGAGCAGGATCTCCGCGTCGTTGGCGGCGTCGATGAGTAGCGTCTCGCCGGTTTGGGAACATGTGATCAGGTAAGCGTTGTTGTCCATCGGGCCCACCGAAACCTTGACGATCGACGCGGCGGGAAGGGTGCGCCGAGCCGCGGTCTGAGGCTCGACATGGCCGGTGTAGTTATCGTCGACGACAGTCATGGTGCTCACGGTATCGGCCTTGTCGGTGGGGGCACATAGCATGGGCACCAACTATGTCTTCGGGAGGAAAACCGGGTGGCTGACCGCCTGATCGTCAAGGGTGCGCGGGAGCACAACCTGCGCAGCGTCGACCTCGACCTACCTCGCGATGCGCTGATCGTTTTCACCGGTCTGTCCGGTTCGGGCAAGTCGTCCCTCGCGTTCGACACGATCTTCGCCGAGGGCCAGCGGCGCTATGTCGAGTCGCTGTCGGCGTACGCGCGGCAGTTCCTCGGCCAGATGGACAAGCCGGACGTCGACTTCATCGAGGGCCTGTCACCGGCGGTCTCCATCGACCAGAAGTCCACCAACCGCAACCCGCGGTCAACCGTCGGCACCATCACCGAGGTCTATGACTATCTGCGGCTGCTGTACGCGCGCGCCGGGACGCCGCACTGCCCGGTGTGCGGTGAGCGCATCGCCCGGCAGACCCCGCAGCAGATCGTCGACCAGGTGCTCGCGATGGACGAGGGACTCCGCTTCCAGGTGCTCGCGCCGGTGGTGCGTACCCGCAAGGGCGAGTTCGTCGACCTGTTCGACAAGCTGAACTCGCAGGGCTACAGCCGCGTCCGGGTGGACGGGGTGGTGTATCCGCTGACCGAACCGCCGACGCTGAAGAAGCAGGAGAAGCACGACATCGAGGTGGTCGTCGACCGGCTGACGGTCAAGGCGTCGGCCAAGCAGCGGCTGACCGACTCGGTGGAGACCGCGCTGAACCTCGCCGACGGCATCGTGGTGCTGGAGTTCGTCGACCGCGAGGACGACCACCCGCACCGGGAGCAGCGGTTCTCCGAGAAGCTGGCGTGCCCGAACGGACACCCGCTGGCCGTCGACGACCTCGAACCGCGGTCGTTCTCGTTCAACTCGCCCTACGGCGCCTGCCCGGAATGCTCAGGCCTTGGCATTCGCAAGGAGGTCGACCCCGACCTCGTCGTCCCGGACCCGGATCTCACCCTGGCCGAAGGCGCGATCGCGCCGTGGTCGATGGGCCAGACGGCCGAGTACTTCACCCGCATGATGGCCGGTCTCGGCGATCAGCTCGGCTTCGACGTCGACACCCCCTGGAAGAAGCTGCCCGCCAAGGCCCGCAGGGCGCTTCTCGAGGGTTGCGACGAGCAGGTGCACGTGCGATACAAGAACCGCTACGGCCGAACCCGTTCGTACTACGCCGATTTCGAGGGTGTGATGGCGTTCCTTCAACGCCGCATGGAGCAGACCGACTCCGAGCAGATGAAGGAACGCTACGAGGGCTTCATGCGCGACGTGCCGTGCCCTGAGTGTGACGGCACCCGGCTGAAGCCCGAGATCCTGGCCGTCACGCTGTCGGCAGGCAAGCACGGGAAGAAATCCATCGCGGAGGTGGCGGAGCTGTCGATCGCCGATGCGTCGGACTTCCTGAACTCCCTGACACTGGGGTCGCGCGAACAGGCGATCGCCGGGCAGGTACTCAAGGAGATCCAGTCGAGGCTCGGCTTCCTGCTCGACGTCGGGTTGGAATACCTCTCATTGTCACGCGCGGCGGCGACGCTGTCCGGCGGTGAGGCGCAACGCATTCGGCTTGCGACCCAGATCGGGTCCGGTCTCGTCGGGGTGCTCTACGTTCTCGACGAGCCGTCGATCGGTCTGCATCAGCGCGACAACCGCCGATTGATCGAAACCCTGTTGCGGCTGAAGGACCTTGGCAACACGCTGATCGTCGTCGAGCACGACCTGGACACGATCGCGCACGCCGACTGGGTGGTGGACATCGGTCCGATGGCGGGCGAGCACGGTGGACGCATCGTGCACAGCGGGCCGTACGACGAGCTGCTGCGTAACCGCGAATCCCTCACCGGCGCTTATCTTTCCGGCCGGGAGAAGATCGATGTGCCAGCCATCCGGCGGCCCGTCGACCGCAAGCGACAGCTGACGGTGGTCGGCGCACGGGAACACAACCTGCACGAAATCGATGTGTCGTTCCCGCTCGGTGTGCTGACCTCGGTTACGGGTGTCTCCGGATCCGGCAAGTCGACGCTGGTCAACGACATCCTCGCCGCCGTGCTTGCCAACAAGCTCAACGGCGCCCGGCAGGTTCCCGGCAGGCACACCCGTGTCAACGGCCTCGACCATGTCGACAAGTTGGTGCGGGTGGACCAGTCGCCGATCGGCCGCACGCCACGGTCGAATCCTGCGACCTATACCGGGGTGTTCGACAAGATCCGCTCACTGTTCGCGGCCACCACCGAGGCGAAGGTCCGCGGCTACCAGCCGGGCCGGTTCTCCTTCAACGTCAAGGGCGGTCGCTGCGAAGCGTGCTCGGGCGACGGCACCATCAAGATCGAGATGAACTTCCTGCCCGACGTGTATGTGCCGTGCGAGGTGTGCAACGGCGCCCGGTACAACAGGGAAACGCTCGAGGTGCACTACAAGGGCAAGACCGTCTCCGAGGTGCTCGACATGTCGATCGAGGATGCGGCCGAGTTCTTCAAACCGATCTCCTCGATCCACCGGTACCTGCAGACACTGGTCGACGTCGGCCTGGGCTACGTGCGCCTCGGCCAGCCCGCGCCGACGCTGTCCGGCGGCGAGGCGCAGCGCGTCAAGCTCGCCTCCGAGCTGCAGAAGCGCTCGACCGGCCGCACGGTCTACATCCTTGATGAGCCGACCACGGGGCTGCATTTCGAGGACATCCGCAAGCTGCTCACCGTTCTCAACGGCCTTGTCGACAAGGGCAACACGGTCATCGTCATCGAGCACAACCTGGACGTGATCAAAACCTCCGACTGGATCGTCGACCTTGGGCCGGAGGGCGGCTCGGCGGGCGGCACCGTCGTCGCCGAGGGAGCGCCGGAGGACGTTGCCGCGGTGCCGGAAAGCTACACCGGCAAGTTCCTGTCCGAGGTGCTCGACGCGGTGCCCGCCAAGCCGCCGACACGTCGTCGCCGCAAGGTCAGCGCGTAAGGTATCTTCTCCTCAACTGAGAATGCCATTACCGGCATCGACCGGCGAGGAGACCATGTCGAAAACCGTGGTGATCGGCGCATCGAGCGGGCTCGGGCGCTGCATAGGACTCGGGCTGGCCGAGCGCGGCGACCGGGTGGCTCTGCTGGCCCGCCGTCGTGAGCGGATCGAAACCGCGGCCAAGGAAGCCGGTCACGATGCGTTCGCAGTCGAATGCGATGTGACCGACGAGGCGTCGGTGCGGTCGGCCATCAGCGCCGCCGCGGACGGTCTCGGCGGGATCGACAACCTGGTCTACGCACCGGCGATCGGCTCTGTCATGCGGCTCGTCGACACCGATGCCGAAACCTGGGCACGCGTGTTCGCCACCAACGTGACCGGCGCCGCCGTTGCGACGGCAGCGGCCGTTCCGTACCTGACGGAGTCGGCGGGCAAGGTGGTCTATCTGTCCTCGGACGCAGGCACCTTTGGTCCGCCGTGGCCTGGGCTTGCCGCATACGGCGTCAGCAAGGCCGCGCTCGAACGGCTCGTCGAGGCATGGCGCGCCGAGCATCCCGAGATCGGATTCACGAACCTCATCGTGGGGGAGTGCGCGGGCGGCGACGGCGACTCGGCGACGGGTTTCAGCACCGGCTGGGACCGGGAGCTTGCGGGAGAGTTCCACCCGCAGTGGACTTCGCGCGGCTGCATGCCGGGCCGGCTGATGCCCGTCGAGGATCTCGTCGACGTGGTGCACACGATTCTGCGCACCAACTCCGCGACGTCGATGCCCGTCGTGGTCGCACGCGGTGCGCCCTAGAGCCGATGATCAGCGATCAGCGCGTGACAGCGGCGACGGGAAGCGCGGGCTGATCCGCACTCCGTCGAGCCAAGCGGTGAGCTCGTCGGCCCGACGTGTCAACGCGTCGCGGCCGTCCCGTCCGACGTCCTCCAGCAGGCGAAGCTCGACGCGTCCGTCGGCGTCCTGAGTCCAGCCGCCGACCACCCGACCGTTCCACCAGGCAGTGGGCCCGGCATTGCCGTTGGTGTCGAAGACCTGACCGCGATGCTCGCCGAGGTACCAGTCGCGGTCGTACCAACCCATCGCGGTCACATCCAGTCCCGGCAGCAGCGCGCCCCACGGCTCGGTCTCGCTTTCCTCCTCGAGGTCGTCGGGTAGGACGAAGCCGGGCACCCCGGCCAGGTCGACCTCGACCGCGTCGACATCGCGCAGTGCGTGCCGCGCCCAGGTCAGCGTGTTACCGAACCACCACTTGATATCGGCGACGGTCGCCGGGCCGAAGCTGCGCAACCAGGTGCGAACCAGCTCTGCGCGAGCGTCTTCGAGCGACGCGGCGCCTGCCGAGTCGGTGAACCAGTCTGTCGCGGCGGCCCACCGCGGCCGTGATGTCGTCCAGGTTCCCTCGTTAGGCCCGCGGACGATGTCGCCACGCACGGACAGCACGGTCAGCACCCGAGGGGAAAGCGGAGTGTCACCGCCCCAACGCTTTCCGGGCGCAGGGTCGTAGCTTCCCGCCAGTTCGGGGAGGGCGGTGCGCAATTGCCTTGCGCTGGTCGGGCCGTGCTCGCTCAAGTGGCTCAGAACCGCGTCGCACGCGCGGTCGAGCCATTTCTCGCCGTTGGTGGCGATGCCGGCCTTCTGCACATCGGCGACCAGCTTGCGTCGCTCGTTGTCGGCCACCCGGTCACTGGCCGCCGCCTGGATGTGCGCGAGATCGTCGGCGGCGACCACCCAGAGTGTGCGGCGCATTGCGAGATGCTTGACCAAGCTGCGTCGCCGGTAGAGCGCCGTGTCGAGGTCGGCAACGGTGAAGGCAGGCAGTCGGGACCACAGCGACAGATAGGGCGTTGCGGGGTCGGTGGCGTGCAGCCCGACGAGGTCCGCGACGGCCCGATGCATGGAGTCGGCAGGCTCAGCCAGGAAATGCCGTCGAGCCAGACGTGCCCGCCGTTCGGCGTCTGTGAAAGACCGCATCGCCTGCGAACCGTACCGTCGCGGCCCGACAAAGTTTGGGATCGGTAGCGGTCCGGCCCGTCTTGACTTCATCTCGACGCCGCCATCGAGGCGACGCATGAACGAAGGGATCAGGACAATGAATCGAGTTGTCGCGGGTGCACTGGGACTGCTCGCAGGTGCTGCACTGCTGGTGGGATGTTCGGACGACAAGAGCGCGTCGACCGCGTCTGCCGGTGACACGCAGGCCAGCACGGGCGGTAGCACCGAGGTCAAGGTCGACGGTAAGGATCTGGCTGGCCTGGATCTCAACTCCGTGACCTGCGTCAAGCAGGGCGGCAAGATCACCGTCGCCAGCGGGGCCGTCGGTGGTCAGCAGGGCTTGGGCATTGTGATGACCGACGCCGCCACACCGTCCGTGGAATCGCTCGGCATGGTGGTCGACGGAAGCGCCCTCGCGGTCAGCAACATGGGCGGAATGAAGAGCGGTTCGGCCGACGTCAAGGTCGACGGCAGCACCTACACCATCACGGGTGAAGCCACCGGCGCCGACATCAAGAACCCGATGGCAGGCATGATCACCAAGCCGTTCACCGTGACAGTGAGCTGCAAATAGACGGCTCGAGCCGGGCGGCGGGCGTGCATTGCGCGCCCGCCGCTTCCTAAGATTGCGCCATGACGCATCCGCGACGAGCTCGACCGAGCGCGTCAACTCATCTTCGCCGCCGATGAGGTGGCGGCGAAGGACCTGCTGGTCGGTCTCGGCGAGCAGATCGAGGACGGCGAGCGCGACGATCTTCTTCTGGAGATCTTCGCCCTGCTCGGCGAGATCTATCTGGTGCGCACCGCATACAACGGCACCGAGGAGTGCATCCGCCGCATCGACGACTGCCTGACGATCTACCGGTCGATACGGGCGGGCACAAACCCTGAAGCCGCTGCGCAGGTGTCGATGTCGGACACCGAGATCGACCACATGCTGTCCAGGTACTCACGTCGGGCACAGTTTCTGCGGACGGGACTCGCCGCCGCCGCCCACGGCGACCACGAGGGAGCCGAGCTCGCCCTGTTCGTCCTGTGCAGCGACGACTCGGGCGCGGGGCATCCCGATCTCGCGGCTGAGCATCGGTTCCTGATCACGTACGCGCAGCTGTTCTGTGCAACGGCGCTGTGTGACGACGACCTCCATGTCCAGTCGGTCCCGCTGTGGGAGAAGGTGATCGAAGCCATCGACCGGTCCTGCGACGGCGGTGAGTCCGACGACCACCTGTTGGTCCAGGGGGCCACCGGATACGGCCGCTTCTGCATCGAGACGGGCCGGCTGGCAGAAGCCGAGCCCTGGCTGCGGCGAGCCGGCGCCCGCGCCGAAGCCCGAGGATGGGACTTGGCCAGGGCGAGAACACAACTCGAGCGAGGCACAGCGGCGTGGGCATCGGGCGACGTGTGGCAGACCCAGACGCTCGTGCACGAGGCCTATCCCGCGATCGCCGAAGGCTACCGGGCGCACGACGTTTCCCGGAGCTGGCTTTACCTCGGGCTGATCGCCATGTCCCTGGAGAAGCTCGACGACGCCGACGAGCGCTTCGGCCACGCTGAGCGGCACTGGCGCGAGGTGGAGAAGCCGCTGCACATCCATCGCATCCTCCTGCAGCGCAGCTGGGTCGACATCCTGCGCGGCCGATTCGATGCGGCGGCGCAGAAGGCCACAGAGGCACGCGAACTCCTCGATTCATGGCCGCGGCACAGCTGGCTGCAATACGCCAGGCTCGACGATCACCTGGGCAGCATCCTGCGCGCCGAGGCGCTGGCCGATCCCACGAACGCAGCGGTCAAACTCCAACAGGCCGCAGACCTCAAGGTGCCCGCCGCCCTCGCGGTGGACTCGGTGCGGCACGCGATCGTCGACGCCGACGCCAGGATGCGATGGGCCACCCTGGTGTCGGCGCGGATCCTGGCAGGTGCCTTCGCGGTGGCCTATGAGTGGGGGAACACCGACCTGTTGAGCGAGCTTGTCGAATATCACTGTGCGCGAGGTGCTTTCAGTACCGAGCCGACGGAGAGCGCCGGAGAGCAATGGATGGGCGCCGCCACCGCAGCCGTTCCGGTGGAGGCCGATGACGAGTACGCGCTGGTGGCCGCGGGGTCGCCGTCGGCCTCGGTCGCCGGCGGACTGACCAGGCTGGGCCCCTTGCCGCCGTTGCGCATGGATCCCGATACGCCACCCATCATGAGCCGGTACCGCGAGTTGGCGTATCAGCGTTACGGCCGGGACATCACCGCCGACGAGGTCGCCTGGTCGACGTGGCCGTGAACGCCCCCCAGCGGCAGACGCTGGTCCTGCGGTTCGCCGACGTCGGCGTTGCCACCTACGCCAGCCTGCGGGTCGTCGGACAGCCGTCACGGACCGTCACCTGGGTGGTCGAGGAGCCGACTCTGGTTGCGGCGCTGGAGAAACTCGCACAGGCACTGCCGGACCCGCACGGTTCCGAGACGCAGCGTGATGCCGTTCAACGTGCGATCGCCACAGGGCCGTTCGCGTCGCCGTCCGCCGAGCTCGGCATCGCACGTGACCTGGGCGCCGAACTGCTCGCCGCACCCGCGTGGCAACTGCTGACCGACTGCGCGGCGTCGCCGCGTGCGGCTCTGTTCATCTCGCCGAGCGCCCGGCTGGCCAGGGTGCCGTGGGCCGCGCTGGCGATGCCCGGCGACGACGGGTTTCGGCTGATCGAGCTCGTCGACGTGTTGATGGCGGCGCCGCCGAACATCGTCAACGCATCGCGCACACCCGTCGACTGGGACAGCAGGAAGGACGGGCCGCCGCTGCTGGTGCTCGATCCGAGGGTGCCCGGGCAGCGGCCCGACTCGCCGCTCGGCTCGGTACTCGGGAAGCCGTCCCCGGAGACCCCGCTGGCGCGCCATTTCGGCGATGTGATTCAACGGCGGCCCGTGCTTCCCGATGTCGCAGCGGCCGTCGAGCTGTTCCGGCGCACCGACGCGGGCCGCGCATGGCTGGCCGGCCTTCTCGCGCAGTCGCCGAGCAGGCTGCTCTACGTCGGCCATGCGACAGCGGCCGACGGCGATGTCGGCCATGCGGACCGCGCAGCGCTGCACCTCGCCGACGACCGTCCGCTGACCGCGTCGGACTTGATGTCGACCAGGCTCCCGTTTCCGCCCCGAATCGCGCTGCTGGCGTGCGCATCCGGTGGCGACTATCAATTCGACGAGGCGACGGGGCTGGTGGCCGCGATGATCCTTGGCGGTGCGCAACTGGTGACCGCGACACTGTGGTCGTTGCCCACCGCGGCCGGCTACCGGCAGTTCGCGCCGGCTTCCACCCCGTCGAACGCCGATCCGATGGTCGATGCGATCGTCGCCGTCGATCAGGCGCACGAAGACACCGATGCGGGTGCCGCGGTGAACCGCTGGCAGCGCGAGCAGATGCGGCGTTGGCGTGACGGCGATGTGACCGCCAGCCCGCTCTACTGGGCCGCGCTGGTCACGTTCGCCGTCGACGGCGCACGCTGAAATCAACTGGGCGGCACAGAGACGGCGATCTCAGATTCGTCGCCTGGCCGGTAGTACGCGTCGATGACACTGCCGGGCGACACCTTCGCCATCGACGACGCCGGTATCAATGCGATCTCGTGCACCGCGAACTGGCCACCGCCGGGTCTGCCGACCATCACGTCGAGCTCGACTTCCTGGTAGTCCTCGCGGGTTTCACCGGTGGCCCGCATTCCGGTGACCACGCCGTGAGACCGGGTGCCGTGCCGGATCAGGTCAAGCTGGCGACCGGTGATCAGTCCCTTGTCGACGAGCATCTGGTCGAATGCGGCGCGAACCGCCAGCATGTCGTCGGCCAGCGAAAGGTGTTCGCGTGCAGCGGGGTCGAACGCAACCAACAGCACCGCCCCTGGTCGCAACGCTGCGGCAACGGAGTCATCGCGCAGCCGACCGGTGAACTTCACCCCAGTCACGCTCTCCACCTCCATCGTGATCACGTCGGTGATTTGGCGAACGGTGCCGACTCCCACGCCGGGTGCGACGCTCGGCTCCGCCGCTGCGGCGGGGCGGGAAAGGAGGAGGGCGGCGGCGATGCCCACTCCGATAGCGGCCAGGACAGTGAGCAACAATGCGGCAGGCATGCAATGAGGTTCTGACACCGCTCCGGCTACCGAACCCAACTTTTCCGCTAGGAGATGCTCTCGGCCACTTCTATCCTCTAGGGATGACCACGGGGGCCAGAGCCGAAACGGCGATCGCCGTCACGCGGCCGCGCCAAGCGGTGATCGACGGCGCCTGGCGGGCGATCGGGCCCGGGGTTGAGGTGCTCAGCGGTGACGACGGCGGCCCGTTGCGCAGAACCGTCAAGCGAATCATCGACCCCCTGGTCCTCCGGCTCCGGTCGAACACGCAGTACTCGGCGCCGTTCGTCGACGCCGTGGTCGCCTCGGCGATACACGAATTGATCGTCGGCAACGGACCCGCGCTGCGCGCCGCCGCGGCATGGTTCGACGTCCTGAAACGCGAACGCCGCAGGCTTCGCATCACCACCGGCAACGCGCAGGAGCTCTATTTCCCGGTCTGTTTCGAGCTGGCCGTGACCAAGGGGGCGCCGTCGGAAGGGGATCACGACGCGGCGACGACCGTGCTGCGCGGCATTCATGACGACCGCGACCGCACCGCCATCGAGGTGCTCAACCAGTTCGTGAGCGATCAGCAGGTCATCGCCAAACTTTCCGAGCAGCTCAGACACAGTTGGCGCGACGTGCGTGCGGGCTCCGAGATCACGGGTCCGTTCCTCTCGGGCCTGACAACGGTTCTCGGGCCTGCAGAGAGCCACCGCGATTCGGTCGCTCGTCAGCGGGTGTGGTCGGCCCTGATCGCCGATGCGACGCCGTACAACTTCGGGGCGAAGGCCCACGCCGCGACGACGGAGCTGCCGTGGTCGATCGTCGAGCTCGGGTTGAGTTCGGTTGAGCCGCAACAACCGCCGACGATGGTCGGCGGAAACTCAACCGATCGCCCGCTGAATCGTTCGGTCGTCGACCGTGTGCGCGCCACGCTACGTCGCGCGCTCGATCGAGATGAACTGCCCGACGTGCCGCTGCTGTGTGCGGAAGAGGTGGACAGGTCGTGTGCGCCGTGGGGGCTGCTGGCCGAGGGCAATCAGGCAGCGCTGATAGCGGGGATCGAGATCGCGGTCGATCTCGCGCCGCTGACCGACGTCGTTTCCCGCTATCAACTGGCCGGTCAGATTCAGGCTCGGCTGCGCAAAGAGGCGTATGTGATGCACGCACGCCGGTATCTGGCCGAAGGCGGGCCGATCCATCCGCGCCAGCAGCAGGTGATCGACGATCTCTCGGCGTTCGCACGCCCCTACCTGAGCCGGCTGTGGGCGCGCCTGCACGGCCGCGACGTCTGGCAGGAGCCGTGCGGGGACGTCGACGATGTCCGGTCGCTGCTCGAAGGCGTGGCGCGGTCGGTGAGCCTCGATCACCGGCAGCGGATCAAGTCGATGCTGCAGGTGGCGAGATGAGACTCGTCGCCGATTCCGGCCTGTGGAGCACCGGCCCGCTGGTGGCGCCGACCCCGTTGGTCGCCGTGCTGGAGGTCAGCGGCGCCGTGCTGTCGTGGGCTGTCGACGAGTCCGGGCCGGCATCGATCACCTTCACGGATGTGGCGCGTGCGGACTGGCTATGGCGGGTGCTCGGCGAATCCGGTCACAGCGCACTGGCCGCGGCCGTGGATGGACGTCTGCCGGGCGATGCGCAGACGATCGACGTGAACGGTGTCGGCGTGCTGCCCGGTTCGGTTGATCAGCTGCGACGGCTTGCACTCGGCCATTGGCTGCGACGCTGGTGGCCCGCGAGTCACCGCGACGGAATCGCTGCGCTCGACGCGGCACTCGTCGACGCCGAGATCGCGCTCCTGACGGCGGCCGCACAGGACTTCTTCGCCGACGACACCCTCGACTCGGATGTCGCGGGGCTGCTCGCATCTCATTCCGCGGCATTGAATGCCTATGTCCGGGGCGGAGATCCGCGCGCGGTCGAGCTGGTGCGGGCCGCGAGTGAGCTGACCGACGACGTCGGGATCGCTCTCGCCGAGCCTGCCACGGTGGCACCGCGTCGCGACGATTATGCGCTCGCAGCGGGAGCCGATCGCGGACAGCGGGTAGCGGGTGCGATCGCAACGGGCACCAGCTCGATCGGATGGGCCGGCGTTCCGCCAGCCGTATTCGACGCGGCGGAGAACACCATCGACTGGCTCGTCGAGGCGGCGGGTCCGGAGGTGAATGCGACCGTCGGAGTGGAGTTGTCGGGTGGTGATTCGCCGAGCGGTATCCCGGTGCGGCTGTGGTCCGGGACGGTCGGCGGGGTAGGCGTCCTTGACCGCCGCGGGCTGGCCAGTTTTACGCTGGTCGACGCCCAACAGCAGCCGGTGACGGAATCAACGGCGTGGAACCATGATTGGCAGGCCACCGCGATCACCGTCGGAGCCGAGGTCGAGGAGTCTCCGCAGACGCGCCAGCGGGTCAGGGATTTCGCGCGGGCACGGTTGGCGGCACCTGCGGGCGACGCGTTCCTCGCCGAGATCCTGGCCGCCGAATCCGACTACTGAGACCCGCCCTCTTCGCCGCGCATCGACTCGCGAATCTGTTCGAGGCGCTCTGCGGCCGCGCGTTGACGCTCTTCGTACTGCTCCTCGACAGAGCGCCCCTCTGGGGTTTCGGCTGCCAGTTCGGTGGCCCCGATCGCGGTGCCGTAACGCGTCTCGATTTTCTCCCGCACCGACTCGAAGGTCGGCACGCCGTCAGGCGTGTACCCGGTGTCCGCGGCCTCGGCGGGCGGCGGGGTCGGCGGCTGAGGCTCCAGCGCTTCGGAGGTGGTGTCCTGCGCCTCGGGCGTGGATTCCTCGTCAGCGGTGGGTTCGCCGGACATGGCTTTACAGTACTCGCGCGACCGGTACGGCTTTGTCCGAACAGGCCGTCGTCGCCTCGTGCGATGGGACACTGCGGTCATGGTCGATCTGCCGCGGACGCATTACGCGAAGGCGCAAGGCGGAAATGTCGCCTATCAAGTAATCGGCGACGGGCCGAGGGATCTCATTGTCGTTCCCGGATGGTTCTCCCATCTGGATCTGCAATGGGAAAATCCACCGTGGCGAGCATTCGTCACGGAACTCGCGTCGTTTGCTCGGGTGGTCATGTACGACAAACGTGGGACTGGATTGTCGGATCCGGTCGACGGCGTACCCACGCTCGAGAGCCGCGCCGACGACCTGCTCGCTGTCATAGACGCGGCGGGGAGTAGACGGCCGGCGCTGTTCGGATACTCCGAAGGCGGACCGATCAGCCTCTTGTTCGCTGGCATGTACCCCGAACGGGTCAGGTCCTTGATCCTCTATGGGACTGGGGCAGTTCCGCCGGATTCGGCAGTGCGTGCCCGCATAGCCGAGCTCGTGATGCGCATACGGAGATCGGTCGACGATTGGGGTGCAGGCAAGACCGTCGACTGGGCGGCGCCATCGCTGCGTGACGACCCATCGGAAAGAAAGCGAATCGGTGCGCTGGAACGCGCGGCCATGAGTCCAAAGATGGCCCTACTCACGTGGCAGGCGCTGACGCAGCTCCCTGATTTGTGCGGCATCGCACAAAGCGTCGGCGTACCGACGCTGGTGTTACATCGTCGAGACGAGGCGATGCCTGTCGAAATGGGGCGCGAGCTCGCTGCGGCAATTCCGGGGGCTCGGTTCGTCGAGCTCGTGGGTGTCGATCACCTCCCGCATGTCGGTGATTACAAGTCTGTCCTGGGTGAGTTGGAGGAGTTCCTGACCGGGCAGCGACACGAGCATCCACCCGATCGGGTGTTGGCCACCGTGCTGTTCACCGACATCGTCGACTCCACGCGACGAGCAGCAGAACTCGGCGATGAACGGTGGCGGGAACTTCTTCAACGCCATGATGAGGTTGCGCGCGCCGAAATAGCATCATTCCAGGGCAGATTCGTGAAGCACACCGGCGATGGTCTGCTCGCGACGTTCGACGGCCCCACAAGAGCGGTGCTGTGCGCCACCGCGCTCGCCGAGCGCATGCCGCAGATCGGTCTCGACATCCGAGGCGGGCTGCACACGGGGGAGTGTCTGCGACGCGGTGACGACATTGGTGGAATCGCGGTGCACATCGCGGCACGGATCGCGGCGAAGGCGGGTGTGAAAGAAGTACTCGTATCGAACACCGTCAAGGATCTCGTCTACGGTTCCGGGATCACGTTCGAAGGTCGCGGTTCTCACGTCCTCAAGGGCGTGCCCGGTGAGTGGCAGGTGCACGCTCCGACTGGTTATCACGACCCGGTCGAGCAGGCGCTCGCTGCCGCCGACATGCGGTAGCGGTCCCAGTAGCGGGCCATCAACTCCCAGTAGACGAGCGTCAACGCCATCTGCGCGGCGCACGCGGCTGCCGCAGGAACGCCGCGACGACGCGCACTAGAGATGACCGCGACGAGTGCGGCCGCGCTCGTCACAGCCGTGACGATTGCTGCCGCGTCTCTCGGTTTGCTGGCGGACCAGAGTTCCTCACCGAGGATCGCCCTGGTGGCCCAGGCCCGATTGTCTGCGGGCTCCGGGAAGATCACGGGGTTGAGCGCCAGCCAGCCTGCGACGAGCGTGGCATCACGTGGACGTCGAGTCCATATCGGAACAAGCACCAACGGTGCGCTGGCCCAGCGGGTCCACGCACTCCACGGATTCGAGTGCCGCGCGAACATCCACCGTCGAAGCGTCGTTGCCATATCCGATGATGATCACCTTGCGGCCGTCTGTTCAAACGTAGGGCTTCCCGCCTGAGCGGGAAACGGGGTCGGTGGCACGTCGGGCGTGCCGATCTGGCCGGCCAGCCACGGGAGGGCAGCGGCGAACGCGTGCGACGCGAACGGCCAGTCGTGCTTGCCCGGCTGGCTCACCACCGCGCAGTCGATCCCGTTCGCAGCGCCCAACGCGCACAACGAATTCGCGGCCGCGGCCTGGTCGTTCTTGGCGCGCTGGATCGTCGCCGTCGAGCCGTTGACGTCGAACCAGCCGGCCAGTCCCGCGTACGGGCCGTGCTTGGTGATGACGGTCGTCGGATCGAACGCCGCCCACGCGTCGGCGTTCCCGCCGAACAGCCGTGCGACGGTCTGTTCCTTGTTGCCCGAATTGGGTCCGATGTCGCCCGCGATGTCCTCGAACGCGCCGAACATGTCCGGGTGCATCACGGCGAGGTCGACGGCGCATGTGCCGCCCATCGACCAACCGACGATGCCCCATTTGGAGCGGTTGGGACTCACGCCGTAGCGCGAGACCATATATGGGACAACGTCTTTCGTCAAGTGATCGGCGGAGTTTCCGCGGTTGCCGTTGACGCACTCGGTGTCGTTGTTGAAGGCGCCGCCCGGGTCGACGAACACGACTACCGGGGCATTGCCGTGATGTGCGGCGGCGAAGTCGTCGAGCATCTTCACCGCGCCGCCGGTGCGCAGCCAGTCGGCGGGGGTGTTGAACTCGCCGCCGATCATCATCACCGTCGGCAGTTTCGGTGGGGGATTGGTGGCGTACCAGGCCGGTGGGAGGTAGACCAGCTCGCCGCGATGTCGGAAGCCCGATGCGGTGTCGCTGATGTCGACAGGCACCACGGTGCCCTTCGACGGGATCTTGCGCTCCTGCTGCATGGCCATCACGGTGACCTGGTCGATCTGGTCCGGGAGCGGGCCTGCCGTCAGCTGGTTCCATGCGGTCTGCACGGTGGGGAAGTAGCCGACCCACAGGTTCAGTGCGAGCGCCGCGCTGAGCAGGCTCAGCGGCAGTGCGGCCAGCGAGACGCCACGCCGCCACCAGCGCGCCCGCCGCCAACCGGCCAGCAGGACGGCCGCTGCGAAACCGGTGAGCCCGACCCAGACCCACAGCGAATGCGGCGCGGGGTTGTCGGACAGCCCCTGGGCCGCGACGTACCAGTAGGTGGACGCGGCCAGGGCCGCGCCGACGATCATCGCCCACGGCAGCCAGCGCACCTGCCAGCGTCCGTTGCGTCGACTGACCGCCGCGATCAGTGCCACGGCGGCGATGATCTGCACGGTGACCGGAAGCCAGCCGTGCATGAGGGAAAGATGGTGGCGCAACGAGTCGGGTAACGTCACGGCAACATGGTGGCGCGCCTAGCTTGTGGCCCGCTGTGAGTCAGCTGCTAGCGAGGTTTGGCCAGCGGGAAAGGCAGCGTTTCGCGGATGCTGCGCCCGGTGATCAGCATGACCACCCGGTCCACACCCATACCAAGCCCGCCCGTCGGGGGCATCGCGTACTCCATGGCCTGCAGGAAGTCCTCGTCGAGCTCCATCGCCTCCGGATCGCCGCCGGAAGCCAGTAACGACTGCTGCTGCAGCCGCCTGCGCTGTTCGACCGGGTCGGTGAGTTCGCTGTAGGCGGTGCCCAGTTCGACGCCCCACGCGACGAGGTCCCAGCGTTCGGCGATCCCTGGGATACTGCGGTGCGGCCGGGTCAGCGGCGACACCGACGTCGGGAAGTCCTTGTAGAACGTGGGTTCCTCGGTGCTGTCCTCGACGAGCCGCTCGTACAGCTCCAGCACCACCGCGCCGGCATCCCAGTGGGTGAGGTAGGGGATGTCGGCGGCGTCGCACAGCCTGCGCAGCGTGCCAAGGTCCGTCTCGGGGCCGATCTGTTCGCCGAGCGCTTCGGATACCGCGCCGTGCACGGTCTTGACCGCCCACTGCCCCGAGATGTCGACCTTCTCCAGGGTGCCGTCATCACGGGGGCGCAGGAACACCTGCTCGCCGTTGGCGGCCAGTGCGGCGTTCTGGATCAGCTCGCGGCAGCCGTCGATCCACACGTTGTAGTCGGCGTGCGCCTGATAAGCCTCGAGCAGCGTGAACTCGGGGTTGTGGCTGAAGTCCACGCCCTCGTTGCGGAACGCCCGTCCCAGCTCGAACACCCGCTCGACGCCGCCGACGCACAGCCGCTTGAGGTACAACTCGGGGGCGATCCGCAGATAGAGGTCGAGGTCGTATGCGTTGATGTGGGTGAGGAACGGGCGGGCGTTCGCTCCACCGTGGATCTGCTGCAGGATCGGGGTCTCGACCTCCAAAAAGCCCTTGCCGAACAATGTTTCGCGGATGGCATGGAGGACGCCGCTGCGGGCCCGGATCAGGTCACGCGCCTCGCTGTTGATCGCCAGGTCGACGTAGCGGGCGCGCACGCGCGCCTCCTGGTCGGTCAACCCCTTCCACTTGTCGGGCAGCGGGCGCAGGCACTTGCCGATCAGGCGCCAGCTTCCGACGATCAGCGATTGCGTGCCCATCCGGCTTTTGCCCATCGTGCCGGTCACCTCTATGAGGTCGCCGAGATCGATGGAGCCGGTGAAGTCCGCGGCGCTACCGGTGTCCAATTCCGAATTGTCAAGCAGCAGTTGAATTTCACCCGACCAGTCGCGCAGCTGTGCGAACAGCACCCCGCCGTAGTCGCGGATCCGCAGCACGCGGCCCGCCACCGTCACGCCCGAGCCGTCGGCGGCTTCGACCGCCTGCGCGACGGTGTGGCTGGGTGCCTGCCCAACGGGATAGGGGTCAACGCCGCTTTCCTGCAAATCCTTGAGCTTGGCCATCCTGACGCGCACCTGCTCGGGGAGGCGCAGGCCCTCGTCATCGCCCATCTCTTTCGTGAGCACGGTCACGTCCGGCGCGCTGCCGTCGGCGTGCAGGCCCCCGGTCGCGACGAGGTCGTGGGGAACCGCGGAGTGATGTCCGGTGTGCTGCTTGTTGCGCCGGGAAAACGGCAGGACGAGGAATCCCTCGGCGATCACGGACGCAACGCCGACGCGGGGTATCAGCCGCGCATCCTCGTAGCAGGCATAGCGGGGCACCCATTGCGGCTGGTATTTCATGTTCGACCGGTACAGCGTCTCCAGCTGCCACCAGCGCGAAAAGAACACCAGCAGAGCCCGCCACAGCCGCGCCACCGGACCGGCTCCCAACTGAGCACCTTGTTCGAAGGCCGAGCGGAACATCGCGAAGTTCAGCGAGATTCGGCTCACCCCAACGCCTTCGGCCTGTTGAACCAGCTCGCTGACCATCAGTTCGATGGTGCCGTTGGGCGACTTTGGCGAACGGCGCATCAGGTCGAGTGACAGGCCATTGTTCCCCCATGGGACCAGCGACAGCATCGCGACGACCTCGTCGTCGCCGGCGTGGACGGCTTCCACCAGCAGGCAGTCAGCGTCGGCGGAGTCGCCGAGGCGGCCGAGCGCCATCGAGAAACCCCGTTCGGACTCGGTGTCACGCCAGGCGTCGGCGCGTCTGACGACCGCGGCCATCTCGTCGGCGGTCATGTCGCGATGCCGCCGCATCCTCACCACCAGCCCGGCCCGTCGGGCGCGGGTCACCGCCTGACGCACCGCGCGCATGTCCGGACCCGACAGCCGGAACTTGTCCGGGTAGAGGATGGCTTCATCACCCAGCTGCAGGGCGTTGAGCCCCGCTTCGCGGAATGCTTGAGCCGCAGTCGAACTCGCCCCCATCACGCCCGGCGCCCAGCCGTACTCCTGGCACAGCCGCAACCACGCCTCGATCGCCTGCGGCCAGGACTTGGGGTCGCCGACCGGGTCCCCACTGGCCAGGCAGACGCCCACCTCGACGCGGTAGGTGATCGCCGCGCGTCCGTTCGGCGCGAACACCGCGGCCTTGTCCCGCCGGGTGGCGAAGTAGCCGAGCGAGTCGTTCTTTCCATACAGCTCCAGCAGACCGCGGATCGCCGATTCGTCCTCGCCCGTGAGTGCGTTCTCGGACCGCTGCGAGCGAAACAACACGATCGCGGCGACCATCAGCGCCAACGCGCCGAACAAACCGAGGAGGGCGTTGACGAAAACGTGCGGGTGCTGGCCGTCGAACGCGTTGGCACCGACGCCCGCGAAGGCCACCACACGGTTGATCGCATAGGCCAGCCGGTAGTCGCGTTCCAGCGTGCCGGGGAAGAGCTCCAGCAGCCCCCAGCCGACCAGGATTCCGATGGCCATCCCGGCGACCAGCGTCACCGCCGCCTTGAGCAGCGCACCGCGCCGCACCTTGGCCCAGAACTCCTTGCGGGCCAGTACCAGGAATGCGACCGCGGCGACGTGGAAGGCGAGACCGATCATCTCGCCGCTCTCCTCCATCCATGTCTCCTCGCCGGTGACGATGTCGCCGAGGTTCCACACGATCGAGGCGACCATGTAGAGCACGAGGATCAACCAGGCGAGTCGTTTGCGGGCCGCCAGCGCGGCACCCAGTAGTGCCAGCACGAACGCCCAGGCGAAGCTCGTGTCGGGGAAGTTGAAGATGTAGTCGTTGACGAACTCCCGAGGGATCTTGATGATCACCCGCACCAGAGGGGAGACGCTCGCGATCAGCGACAAAGTCGCGATGACCCCGACGGTCCAGCCTGCGGCCGCGGGCACCCAGGAGAATTTCGAGGTCTGCCGAACCCGCGGCGGGCTAGTGAGGGTCATCAATGTCTCCTTTAGCTGGGACCCTGGACATTAGTTCGGGTCAGAACCTGATGCCGAAGGTTACGAGCGCACTGGGGCCGGATATGTCGGTGTGGGTGGTTATGGTGCGGACATGTCGCGGTTTCGACTGTTACCCACCCCTGAGCAGGAAGAGCGATTGTTGGCGCACTGCCGGGATGCGCGGTACGTGTGGAATTTGGCGGTGGAACAGCAGCGGCACTGGCAACCGGGTCGCAAGACTCCCGGATATGTGGAGCAGGCTGCGCAGTTGACGGAAGCGCGCGCCGGGTACGCGTGGCTTCGAGCCGGAAGTCAGACTGTTCAGCAACAGGCGCTGCTGGATTTCAATCAAGCCATGCGCAATTTTTTCAGCGGCACGCACCGCAGACCGACATGGCGTAAAGCCGGCGTGCATGAAGGGTTCCGCCAGGTCGCGGTTAAACCGCGTCACGTTGTGCGGCTGAACCGCCACTTCGGTCGGGTTTGGGTCCCCAAGGTCGGATGGGTGCGGTTTCGGCTGTCGCGGGCGGTGCCGCAGGGTGCGAAGTCTTACCGGGTCACCCGTGATCGTGCTGGGCGCTGGCATGTTGCGTTCGCGCACATCCCCAACCCGATCGCTGGGCCGCGCGATGGGAGTGTGGTCGGTGTTGACCGCGGCGTGACGGTGTCGGCCGCGCTGTCGACCGGCGAACTGCTGCATGCACCCAATCTCACCCCCGGAGAGTCGAAGCGGTTGACAGTTTTGCAGCAGCGGCTCGCGCGTGGCAAGCGTGGCTCGCACCGCCGCGAAAGGACCAGACGAGCGGTTGCGGATCTCAAGGCCCGGGAGCGAGATCGGCGCATTGATTGGGTGGAGAAGACGACCACTGACCTGGCGCGGCGGTTCGACGTGATCAGGGTCGAGGCCCTTGACGTGCGGGCTTTGACGCGCTCCGCACGCGGTACCGTCGAGCAACCGGGGGTACGCGTCGCCCAGAAGCGCGGGCTCAACCGCGGGATCAACCGAAGTGGCTGGGGCCGCATTGTGACACGTGTGCAGCACAAGGCTTTTGGCCGGGTTGAGCGGGTTCCGGCTGCATATACGTCGCAACGTTGCTCCGCTTGCGGGCATGTCGCGCCTGAAAACCGCAAGAGCCAAGCGGTCTTTGAGTGCCAAGCCTGCACTGCTGGCCGGTGCAATGCCGATGTCAACGCTGCACGCAACATTGCCGCCGGACGGGCGGTGACAGCACGGGGAGACCTCGCCGGTAGGCGGTCTGCGAACCGTGAACCTCAACTCGCCACTCCCGCCGCGTAACTCGGTGGGATGCGGGTTGGAATCTTCGGACTTCAGTCCGAGGAGGACGTCAAAGGCCGCGAGGATATTCGCTCATTCCCAAAAATGGTTGTGACCGCTACCAGACCGGGCCGGTGTGTTTCTCGCCGGGACCCTGCCCGGGTTCGTCGGGAGCGGCGCTGGATTCGCGGAACGCCAACTGCAGGCTCTTCAGCCCGTCGCGCAGCGGTCCCGCGTGCGGCCCGAGGTATTCGGCCGACGCGGTCACCAGACCGGCGAGGGCAGTGATCAGCCTGCGTGCCTCGTCAAGGTCACGGTGCGGACTATTGTCGGGATCCGCCACCGAAAGACCGAGTTTCTCCGCCGCGGCGCTCATCAGCATCACCGCGGCGCGGGTGATGACCTCCACCGCTGGAATTTCGGCGAGCTCACGGATGTTAGGAACCTCGGTCATCGGATCTCCTTTGGCTGGAATCGCTGGCCTCTGGCCCGGCAAGGGCTCGACGCGGTGTGCGAACCTCGTGTGCGACGAGCTTGTCGGTGAGTGTGTTTACGGTGCGGTTATGTCGCGCTTTCGGCTCTTGCCCACTCCTGAGCAGGAGGTGGCTTTGTTGGCGCATTGCCGTGACGCGCGGTTTGTGTGGAATCTGGCGGTGGAGCAGCAGCAGCATTGGCAGCCGGGTCGCAAGGCTCCTGGCTATGTCGCGCAATGCGCGCAGTTGACGGCCGCTCGCGCCGCGTACGGGTGGCTTCGTACTGGGAGTCAGACGGTGCAGCAGCAGGCTTTGCGGGATTTCGCGCAGGCCATGCAAGACTTTTTCAATGGGACCCACGGCCGCCCGACGTGGCGCAAGGCCGGTATGCACGTGGGTTTTCGGCAGGTCGCGCTGAAACCGCATCACGTCGTTCGACTGAACCGCCGCTTCGGTCGGGTGTGGGTGCCCAAACTGGGCTGGGTGCGATTTCGGCTGTCGCGGCCAGTGCCCGAGGGCATCAAGTCCTACCGTGTTACCCGTGATCGGGCCGGCCGCTGGCATATCGCCTTCGCCCACATCCCCGCTCCGATCTCGGGGCCCCGGGATGGGAGCGTGGTGGGCGTCGACCGCGGTGTTGTCGTCTCGGCGGCGCTGTCGACCGGCGAACTGCTGCACGCACCCAGTCTGACCCCCGGTGAGGCCAAACGGCTGACGGTGCTGCAGCAGCGGCTCGCCCGGGCTGAGCGGGGCTCCAATCGGCGCGCACGCACGAAACTGGCGATCGCGAAGCTCAGAGCCCGTGAGGTCGACCGGCGCAAGGACTGGGTGGAGAAAGTCACCACGGACATTGCTCGCCGCTTCGACACGATCAGGATCGAAGCCCTCGACGTGCGGGCGATGACCCGCTCTGCGCGAGGCTCCGTCGAGAGACCTGGTGGGGGTGTTGCTCAGAAGCGCGGGCTGAACCGGGCGATCCGCGGCAGCGGTTGGGGGCTTCTCGCCGCGCGTTTGCAGTACAAGGCTCACGGTCGGATCGAGCAAATCCCGGCTGCATATACGTCGCAACGATGCTCCGCGTGCGGGCATGTCGCCCTGGAGAACCGCAAGAGCCAAGCGGTTTTCCAGTGCGAGGCCTGCAGTGCCGGCCGGTGCAACGCCGACGTTAACGCTGCACGCAACATCGCCGCCGGACGGGCGGTGACAGCACGGGGAGACCTCGCCACTGGGCAGTCTGCGAACCGTGAACCTCAACTCCGCACTCCTGCCGCCTAGGTTGTGGAATGCGGTCGCAATCCCCGGGCAGTCTGGGGAGGACGTCAAGGCTGCTAGACTGGCACGCGCGACCGTCCCGGCGTACGCCAGGGACAGCAAGTGGAGTCCCGCTCCCACCGTTGGCCACACCGGCTCAGCGGTCCGGTCTCAGACATTCTCGCGGATGTCTGTCCTGGTCGGCTTCGGGCCCTGCTTCATGCAGGGCCTTTGTGCTGATGGCGTGGGCTCCTAAAAGAGGACAACATAGGAGGCCCCATCAGCACTGAGACCCGCGTCAACGAGCGCATTCGAGTACCTGAAGTCCGCTTGATTGGACCAGGTGGCGAGCAGGTAGGCATTGTGCGCATCGAAGACGCCCTCCGCGTCGCCGCGGATGCCGATCTCGACCTTGTCGAAGTAGCCCCGGACGCCAAGCCGCCGGTCTGCAAGATCATGGACTACGGCAAGTTCAAATACGAGACGGCCCAGAAGGCACGCGAGTCTCGCAAGAACCAGCAGCAGACCGTCGTCAAGGAACAAAAGCTTCGCCCCAAGATCGACCCGCACGACTACGAGACCAAGAAGGGCCACGTGGTCCGCTTCCTGCAAGCGGGATCGAAGGTCAAGGTGACGATCATGTTCCGCGGACGCGAGCAGTCGCGGCCCGAACTGGGCTACCGGCTGTTGCAGCGCCTTGGCGCCGACGTCGCCGACTACGGCTTCGTCGAGACGTCAGCCAAGCAGGACGGGCGCAACATGACGATGGTGCTGGCACCGCATCGCGGCGCGAAGACTCGCGCCAAGGCGGCGCACGACGCAGACGCACCGGCTGCGCAGCGCGCAAGCGCTCAGCCGAGCGAAGCACCGACCGATACATCACAGAACTGAGGACACATGCCCAAGGCGAAGACCCACAGCGGCGCTTCCAAGCGGTTCCGGAAGACCGGCACCGGAAAGATCGTCCGCGAGAAGGCCAACCGGCGCCACATGCTCGAGTGGAAGCCCAGCACCAGGACCCGTCGGCTCGCGGGCCGCACCGAGGTGTCGGCCAATGACAAGCGGCGCGTCAAGAAACTGCTGAACGGCTAGTTTCTGCGGCCCTTTTGACCTTTTAGACCGAACGAGAATAGGAACACCCCCATGGCACGCGTGAAGCGCGCAGTCAACGCCCAGAAGAAGCGGCGGACAATACTCAAGGCCTCGAAGGGATACCGCGGCCAGCGGTCCCGGCTGTATCGCAAAGCCAAAGAGCAGCAGCTGCATTCTCTGAACTATGCGTACCGTGACCGGCGTGCCCGCAAGGGCGAGTTCCGCAAGCTGTGGATCTCCCGGATCAACGCGGCAGCCCGCGCCAACGACATCACCTACAACCGACTCATCCAGGGCCTCAAGGCCGCAGGAGTCGAGGTGGACCGCAAGAACCTCGCCGAGATTGCGGTAAGCGACCCGGCCGCGTTCGCCGCGCTGGTGGACGTCGCCAAGGGCGCGCTACCCGAGGACGTCAACGCTCCGTCCGGCGAGGCTGCCTGACGCTCACCGAGCGCTCTGACCGGGTGGCGGCAGCGATCAAGCTGCACCGCCACGCCGGTAGGCGCCGCACCGGACGCTTCCTCGCCGAGGGGCCCAACCTCGTCGAGGCGGCGTTGCGACGCGGCCTTGTCATCGAGGTATTCGTCACCGAAGGCGCACTGAGCCGCTTCGGTCCGATGCTGGTCGACGCGACCGTCCATGTCGTCACCGACCGCGCCGCAAAGGCGCTGTCGGACACCGTGACACCGGTCGGCCTCGTCGCGGTGTGCGAAGCGCCGTCGATCAGTCTCGTCGACGTGCTGGCCGATGGACCGCGGCTGGTCGCCGTCGCCGCAGAGATCTCCGAGCCCGGCAATGCCGGCACACTGATCCGGATCGCCGACGCGATGGGCGCGGACGCCGTCGTTCTGGCAGGCCACAGTGTCGACCCGTATAACGGAAAGTGCCTGCGCGCCTCCGCGGGCAGCATCTTCGCGATACCGGTGGTGTCCGAAACCGACACCGGGGGAGCGGTTTCCGCACTCTCCGGTGCGGGCCTGCGGGTGCTCGCTACCACCGTCGACGGTGAGGTCAGCCTGGACGACGCCGACCTCTCCGGGCCGACGGCGTGGCTGTTCGGTCCCGAATCCCATGGCCTGCCCGAGGAGTTGGCGGCGATGGCAGCCGACCGCATCCGCATTCCGATGTCCGGTGGGGCAGAGAGCCTCAACGTGGCGGCGGCCGCAGCGATCTGCCTGTACCAAAGTGCCAAAGCACACCGCACGGGCCCGAACTGAGCGCCGAGCGTGTGGTTTCGTACGCGACACACCGCGTTGGCGTATTAATCCGCACAGTCCTGCACACAGAACTCAGCTGAGCAGACCCCGTGCCACGTGGGTGATCTGCACCTCGTTGCTACCCGCGTAGATCATCAGCGACTTGGCGTCGCGGGCCAGCTGCTCGACGCGGTACTCGGTCATGTACCCGTTGCCGCCGAACAGTTGCACGGCGTCCATCGCAACGTCCGTCGCGGCCTGCGAGCAGTACCACTTGATCGCCGATGCCTCGGGCAGCGAGATCTGGGCTCCGGTCTGTGCCGCCTCGATGACGCGGAACAGCATGTTGCGCACGTTCATTCGCGCCACTTCCATGTTGGCCAACTTGAGCTGGATCAGCTGGAACTGGGCGATCTCCTGACCCCACAGCTTGCGGCCCTTCGCGTAGTCCACGCACAGCTTCAGGCACTCCTCGATGACACCGAGCGCCATCGCGGCCACTCCGATCCGCTCGGCCGAGAAGTTCGATCGCGCGCTGGCACGGCCGTCGCTTGCGGAGTCGGCAGGGTCTCCTTCGGTCTCACCCAGCAGCCGGTCACGGCCAAGCCGGACGTCGCTGAAGAACAGCTCGCCGGTACGTGAGCTGTGAATGCCCATCTTGCGGAACGGCTTTGACTGGACGAAGCCCTCCATGCCGCGGTCCAAGACGAAGGTCAGCACCTTGCGATCGCGCTTGTCGGCGCCGTCGCCCTCGTCCAACTTGGCGTACACCACCACCACGTCGGCATCGGGCCCGTTGGTGATGAAGGTTTTCTGCCCGTTGAGGATGTAGTCGTCGCCGTCGCGCACCACGTAGGACTTCATGCCGCCGAACGCGTCTGAGCCGGAATCAGGTTCGGTGATCGCCCACGCACCCACCTTCTCGTAGGTGACCAGACCGGGCAGCCAACGCTCCTGCTGCGCGAGCGTGCCGCGACCCGCAATGGTCGGCACCGTCAGGCCCAGGCTGACGCCCATGCCGGTCACCACGCCCATGCAGACCCGGCACAGTTCACTGACGACCACGAAGCCCATGCCCGCAGATCCGCTGTCGCCGCCGAACATCCCGCCCGACGCGCCGCCGGACTTCTCGGCGCCGTCGCGCATCCGGGCCAGCCGCTTCTCCAACGAATCCTTTGCGAGCGCGTCGATGCCGAAGGTGGAGAAGAGCTTGCGGATAATGGGGTAGGGCTCCATCTCGCCGCTTTCCAGCGCGTCGACGTGGGGGCGGACCTCTTTGTCTACGAACTCCCGTACAGCGTCGCGCACGGCGATATCGACATCAGACCATTCGAGCATGGCAAGAGCCTATGCGGCGGTGCTGCGGCCGCGCGCCGGGCGTAGGCCTGCGAGTGAGAACGTCGTGTGCACCAGCGAGCCCGCGCGATCAAGCAGGCTCTTGCGCCGCGGTACGTAGTGCATTGGCAGATCCCTGCGATCGCGTGGCGGCGCCATGAACGCCGGCGCCTCGATCAGCGGTGCATCGTCGGGTAGGCGACCGGACGCGCGGCGATAGGCGGCAAGCGCACGCGGGTGCAGCCGGATCTCATCGGGCACGACGACGAACGCCATTTCGACCAGTTTGCCGAACAACCGCAGCAGAACTTCGTCGCCTCCGGTCCAGCGCATGCCCGCCTTCTCGCGCACCACCGGGTCGAACAGTCCGGCGGCGATCCACCGCTGTCCGGCCACCATCGGCTTGAACAGCTGGTCCCAGATCGGGGTGGGCATCATCACGAACCACGGTTTGGGGATCCGGATCGAGAAGATGTCGAGCGTGGCGCGGTTGATCTCCAGCTCCTCGCTGCACACCCGGTCCCAGTACTCGCAGAACTCCTCCCACGTCTTGGGCACCGGTCTCATGCTCATCCCGTACTGCGCGTACCACCGCACGTGCTCGTCGAAGAGCTGCCGTTTCTCGGCGTCGGTCAGCCCGCCGCAGAAGTATTCGGCGACCTTGATCACCAGCATGAAGAAGGTGGCGTGCGCCCAGTAGAAGGTCTCGGGGTTCAGCGCGTGATAGCGCCGTCCGGCGGAGTCGACACCCTTGATCGTGGTGTGGAAGCCCTTGATCTGACTGCCAGTGCGAGCCGCCCGGTCCCCGTCATAGACGACCCCCATGATCGGGTACACCGAACGCGCCACGCGCTGGAGCGGCTCCCGCAGCAGGACCGAATGCTCCTCGACTCCTGCACCGAGTTCGGGGTACATGTTCTGCAGCGCGCCGATCCAGACGCCCATCATTCCGGTGCGAAGGTCGCCGAAGTATTTCCAGGTCAGGGAGTCCGGGCCGAGCGGGTCGGCCGGTTTGGTTCGCCTCGTCGTCGAGCTGACCGTCACGACCCTCACGATAAACTTGACAACGCATGTTGTCCATTATTTGGGGGCGCGTCGCGAGCGTGTTTGCCCGCCGAAAGAGCGGCCATCTAATCTTGCGCAATGAATGTCGAATCGTTCGATGAACGGTCCGGCACCCCATCCCGACCTCGGGGGTGGCTGAAGAACACCAACCACAGTCCCGGCGTCGTCGCATTCATCCGGCGGGCCCGTCGAGCGCTACCGGGAGATCCCGACTTCGGAGATCCGTTGTCGGCAGCGGGCGTTGGCGGACCGAGCGCCGCGGCGCGCGCGGCCGACCGGCTGTTGCAACGGGATGCGGCGTCCCGCGAGGTGAGCCTCGCCGGGCTGCAGGTGTGGCAGGCGCTCACCGAACGCGTCTCGGGTAAGCCTGCCAATCGTGAGGTGACACTGGTCTTTACGGACCTGGTGGGGTTCTCCTCGTGGGCGCTGAAGGCGGGCGACGACGCCACGCTGAGGCTCCTGCGACGGGTCGCCCAGGTCGTCGAGCCGCCGCTGCTGGAAGCGGGCGGTCACATCGTCAAGAGGATGGGCGACGGCATGATGGCGGTGTTCGCCGATCCCGCCACCGCGGTTCGCGCGATTCGTAACAGTATCGATGCAGTGAAAGATGTTGAGGTGGACGGGTATACACCGCGCATGCGCGCCGGCGTACACACCGGCAGGCCGCAGCGGATCGGCTCGGACTGGCTCGGCGTGGACGTCAACATCGCCGCCAGGGTGATGGAGCGTGCCACCCGGGGCGGTTTGGTCGTGTCGCAGGCGACGATGGACCGGATTCCCCAGGAGGACTTCGACGCACTCGGCTTGTCCGCCAAACGGATACGCAAGCAAGTGTTTTCACACAAGCAGGACGGGGTGCCCGCAGATCTGGCCATGTACCGCGTGAAAACTCGCAGAGAGTTGCCAGGCGACGACGAGGAGAACGAGGATCTCACCGACGCATAGTGGTCGGTGAGATGCTGTTCGGCTTGCTGCGGGCGCTGGCCCGGATCCGGGTCACCGTCGCATACGCGGTGATCCTGACCGGCGTGACCACCGCCCTTGTTGCCCTCGGACCGCGCGTCCAGGACCGGGTCATCAGCCATGCCAGCACCAACCTGCACAACCTCAGCCACGGCCATCTCGGCACGCTGTTCGTCAGTGCGTTCGTCATCGACGCCGGGCCCATCTATGTCTGGCTGCCGGGCCTGATGTGCCTGCTGGCGGTCGCCGAGCTGTTGTGGCGCAGCGGCCGTCTTGTGGTGGCGTTCGCCGCAGGCCACATCGGCGCCACGCTGTTGGTCGCGGTGGGCCTCACCGCCATGGTCGAGCTCGGTTGGCTGTCGACGGACGTCACGCGGGCGACCGACGTCGGGATGAGCTACGGGGCCTCCGCCGTGCTCGGGGCGCTCAGCGCCGCGATCCCGCGACGGTGGCGGCCGGAGTGGATCGGATGGTGGCTCGCCGTCGCGGTGGCGGTCGTGGTGGTCGGCAGAGACTTCACCGACGTCGGCCATGCGACGGCGCTGGCGCTCGGCATGCTGGCGTCGACCCGATTCGGGCAACCCGCTGCCTGGACTCCTGCGCGGTGGCTCCTTCTCGTCGTCGCGTCGGTCTTCGGATATCTGATGCTGGCCAACACCGGGCCGTCGTCGTTCGTGGCGGCGGGGCTGGGGATCGCCGGTGCCGCGACCGCGCACCTCGCGGTGCGGTCAGCCCAGCTGATAGGAGTCGCGCGACGCCAGGAAGTACTGCCCCGTGGCGTCGTTCGTGCATTTGATACCGGCGGCTTCGCCACTGCAGATGATGGAGCCCGCGGTATGTGACTGGCCCGGCTCGAGCGACGATTTGCGTGACGCGGCTCTCATCTGCCGATCACCTATGATCGCCGAGTGGCTGAACAGCCCGTAGACATGTCGGAGGAAGCGCTGGCCAAGGTGGTCAGCGCGGCCCGGCACGCCTTTGATCTGGCCGGGGACCTGGACGCCCTAGCGCGCGCCAAGACGGAGCACCTGGGCGATCGCTCGCCGCTTGCGCTGGCTCGGCAGGCGCTGGGATCGCTGCCGAAGGCCGATCGGGCCGACGCGGGCAAGCGCGTGAACGTCGTTCGCGCCGAGGCGCAGCGCAGCTACGACGAGCGACTCGAGGTGCTGCGGGCCGAGCGCGACGCCGCGGTCCTCGTCGCCGAAAGCATCGACGTGACGCTGCCGTCGACTCGGCAGCCAGTCGGTGCCAGGCACCCGATCACGATCCTCGCCGAGCACATCGCCGACACCTTCGTCGCGATGGGCTGGGAGCTGGCGGAGGGACCGGAGGTCGAGACCGAGCAGTTCAACTTCGACGCGCTCAACTTCCCGCCGGCCCATCCGGCACGCAGCGAGCAGGACACCTTCTACGTGGCGCCGGACGGATCGCGGCAGGTGCTTCGCACCCACACCTCACCCGTGCAGATCCGGGCGCTGCTCGAACGCGATCTGCCGGTCTACATCATCTCGATCGGCCGGACCTTCCGCACCGATGAGCTGGACGCCACCCACACCCCGGTCTTCCACCAGGTCGAGGGCCTTGCGGTGGACAAGGGGCTGACGATGGCCCATCTTCGCGGCACGCTGGACGCCTTCGCCCGCTCGGAGTTCGGACCGCAGGGCCGCACCCGGTTCCGGCCGCACTTCTTTCCGTTCACCGAGCCGTCCGCCGAAGTCGACGTGTGGTTCGAGAACAAGAAGGGTGGACCCGGCTTCGTGGAATGGGGCGGCTGCGGAATGGTCAACCCGAATGTGTTGCGCGCCTGCGGCATCGATCCGCAGGTGTACTCGGGCTTCGCGTTCGGTATGGGACTGGAGCGCACGCTGCAGTTCCGCAACGGCATCCCCGACATGCGCGACATGGTCGAGGGCGACGTCCGGTTCTCGCTGCCGTTCGGAGTTGGCGCCTGATGCGACTTCCGTACAGCTGGCTGCGGGACGTCGTGCAAGCCGGCGCACCGGGCTGGGACGTTTCCGTCGACGACCTCGAGCAGACCCTGATCCGCATCGGCCACGAGGTCGAGGACGTCATCCCGGTCGGTCCCGTCAGCGGTCCGCTGATCGTCGGGCGCGTTCTCGAGATCGAGGAGCTGACTGAGTTCAAGAAGCCGATCCGTGCTGTCAAGGTCGACGTCGGCGAGGCCGAGCCGCGTGACATCGTCTGCGGTGCAACCAACTTCGCGACCGGCGACCTGGTCGTGGTGGCGCTGCCGGGAGCCACACTGCCGGGCGACTTCACCATCACCGCCCGAAAGACGTACGGCCGCACCTCCGACGGCATGATCTGCTCGACGGCCGAGCTGAACCTCGGCACGGACCACTCCGGAATCCTGGTGTTGCCGCCGGGCACCGCCGAACCGGGAGCACCCGCCGCCGATGTGCTCGGCCTCGACGACACCGTGTTCGACCTCGCCATCACCCCGGACCGCGGCTACTGCCTCTCGGTGCGTGGCATGGCCCGCGAGATCGCCAACGCCTACGACCTCGACTACGTCGATCCCGCCGACGTCGCTCCGCTACCCGCAGTCGGCGAGGCGCTGCCGGTGACGATCGAGCCGGGCACTGGCGTCCTGAGGTTTGGCCTGCGGCCGGTGACCGGCATCGACGCGGCGGCGGTGTCGCCGTGGTGGTTGCAGCGGCGGCTGCTGCTCAGCGGCATCCGAGCCATCTCGCCCGCCGTCGACGTGACGAACTACGTGATGCTCGAGCTCGGTCACCCGATGCACGCCCACGACCGCAGCCTGATCACCGGCGGCTTCCGGGTTCGGTTCGCCGAGCCGGGGGAGACGGTTGTCACCCTCGACGACATCGAGCGCCATCTGGATCCGGCCGACGTGCTGATCGTGGACGACGTCGCAACAGCGGCGATCGGCGGTGTGATGGGTGCAGGCACCACCGAGGTGCGCGACGACACCACCGACGTGCTGCTCGAGGCGGCGGTGTGGGACCCCGCTTCGGTTTCGCGGACCCTGCGGCGGCTTCATCTCCCCAGCGAGGCGGCGCGCCGCTATGAGCGCGCCGTCGACCCGGCCGTATCGGTGGCCGCGCTGGACCGTTGTGCGACGCTGCTCGCCGAGATCGCCGGGGGCACAGTCGAACCGACGTTGACCGACTGGCGTGGCGATCCCCCACGCGAGGACTGGTCGCCGCCGCCCGTCAGCATGGCCGGCGACCTGCCGGACCGCACGGCGGGTGTGGACTATCCGGCGGGCACCACGCGTCGCAGGCTCACGCAGATCGGCGCCGATGTCGCCGTTGACGGCGATCGGGTGACCGTGACGCCGCCGAGCTGGCGGCCCGACCTGCGCGAGCCCGCCGATCTCGTCGAAGAGGTGTTGCGGCTGGAGGGTCTCGAGATCATTCCGTCGGTGCTGCCGCAGGCTCCTGCCGGGCGGGGTCTCACGGAAGTGCAGAAGCGCCGCCGTGCGGTCGGAAAATCTTTGGCGCTCAACGGATATGTCGAGATCCTGCCGACTCCGTTCCTGCCGCCAGGGGTGTTCGACCAGTGGGGCCTGCCGCCCGACGATCCGCGTCGCACCACCACGCACGTGCTCAATCCGCTGGAGTCCGACCGCCCCGAGTTGGCCACCACGTTGCTGCCCGGGCTGCTGGAATCGCTGGCCCGCAACGTGTCTCGCGGAGCCGTCGACGCGGCGCTGTTCGCGGTCGAGCAGGTGGTCGAACCGACGTCGGAAACGCGCGCCGTCGACCTGATACCGACCGATCGCAGGCCGAGCAACGACGAGGTGGCGACGCTCGATGCGTCGCTACCGAACCAGCCGGAGCATGTCGGTGTGGTGCTTGCCGGCCTGCGTGAGCCCGCGGGGCCGTGGGGGCCCGGTCGTCCAGTTCACGCCAGCGACGCGTTCGAGGCCGTCCGCATTGTCGGACGTGCGGCGGGTGTCGAGCTGACGCTGCGCCCAGCGCAGTACCTGCCCTGGCACCCCGGCAGGTGCGCCGAGGTGCTGGTCGGCGACACCGTCGTCGGCCACGCAGGCCAGCTGCACCCCGCTGTCGTCGAGCGTTCGGGGCTGCCGAAGGGAACATGCGCTGTCGAGCTGAACCTCGACGCCATCCCGCTCACCGAGAGGCTGCCCGCGCCCGCGGTGTCGCCGTTCCCCGCCGTGTTCCAGGACGTCGCACTGGTCGTCGACGACGGGGTCGCCGCACAGAGCGTCGTCGATGCGGTCCGCGAAGGCGCCGGCGAGCTGCTCGAAGATGTCCGCTTGTTCGACGTGTACGCCGGACCGCAGATCGGTGAAGGCCGTAAGTCGCTGGCGCTGGCGTTGCGGTTCCGTGCCGCGGACCGCACCCTGACGGAAGACGAAGCCAGCGCCGCCCGTGACGCTGCGGTCGCAGCAGCGGCCCGGCGCGTCGGCGCCGAGCAGCGCCGTTGAGATCCGCTGCTACCGAACAGGATTGGTGAGCGTAGCCAATCCACCGCCGAGCTCGCAAGCGACGGTGTCGCCAGGCGCGATCGGTACCGCTCCCGGTGTTCCCGTTGACAGGATGTCGCCGGGATAGAACGGCATCACCTGGCTGTGGAAGCTGAGAAGTTCGGCGGGCGAGAACGTCATGCCTGCGACGGTGTCCTCGCGGTGCACCGCGCCGTTGTGGACGGTCGCGACCCGCAGATCAGACAACGAACCATGCGACAGCACCTCGTCGAGCGTGATCAGGTCGGGCCCGAACGCGAAGAACGTCGGGTAGTTCTTCACCCGCGTGAGGTATCGCGGGTTCTCCATCAGGATCTCCTCTGCGGTCTGGTCGAGGACCGCCACCACACCCGCCACATAGGACATCGCGTCGTCGACTCCGACGCGGTGACAGGCGCGGCCGATGACCAGACCCAGCTCTGCTTCCGCGGTGACACGGCCGATCCCCTGTGGCACGACGATCGGCTCCCCGGGCCCCACGATGGTGTGGTCGCCCTTGATGAACGACGCGGGCGACGTGCGGGGCGCCTGCTCGCCGAGGTCGCCGGCATGCGCGCCGTAATTGAGCCCGATGCCGAGGATCTTGCGCGGCCTTGTCCACGGTGCGCCGACCGGTGAATGAGGGTCGACGCAGGCGGCGGACCCGACGCCGCGTGCGACGGCTTCGGCGAGCGGTTCCAGTGCTCCCGCCCGCAACAGCGAGAGCAGGTCGGGCGGCGCGCCGTCGAGGATCCGGTCGACGCGAGCCAGCCGGCCGTCCGGCAGCGCGACGCATGCCGCGCCATCGCGCAATGTCAGGAGCCGCATGAGGTCTCTAGATGACGCTCTTGAGCTGTCCGCCGTCGACGCGGATGACGGAGCCGGTCACATACGACGCCCGCTCGCTGCACAGGAAGGCCGCGACGTCGGCGTACTCATCGGGACGGCCGTAGCGGCCGAGCGCCATCGTCTTCGCGCTGTCGGCCATTGCGTCGTCGCGGGTCCGGCCCTCGCGTTCGGCCTTGCGTTCGTCCAAGAATTTGGTCCGAGCGGTCTCGATTCGGCCGGGCACGATGATGTTGGACGTCACGCCGTCACGGCCCACCTCGTCGGCGAGCGTCTTCGACCACGTGTGCAGGCTGGCGCGCAGTGTGTTGGATATCGCGAGGTTGGGAATAGGACTGAGTGCGCCGCCCGACGTAGACGTGAGGATGCGGCCCCAGCCCCGCTCGCGCATGCCCGGCAGCACTCGGTCGGTGATGACGATGACGGGCAGGATCATCTGTTCGAAGCCCGTGCGCCAGGTGGCGACGTCCTGACCCGCCGCGGGCGTCGGCGCAGGCCCTCCCGTGTTGTTCACGAGGATGTCCACCGGCCCCAGGGTGTCCTCGATCTCGGCCACATGGCCGTCCGCCGAATCGAGATCTCCCAGATCCCAAGTGAGTGACAGTGCCTTGACGCCCGTGGCTTCGATCCGTTTCACGGTGTCGGCGAGCCTGTCGGCAGATCGCCCGGCGGCCGCCACGTTGACACCCTCTTCGGCGAGCCGCATGGCGATTGCGCTGCCGAGGCCACCGCTGGCGCCGAGCACGAGCGCGGTACGTCCGGTGATGCCGAGATCCATGGTGGGCTCCTTCAGCGGGTAGCGGTGGTGGCGGGGAGATCGCGAGATGCATCTCCAGCAGTGGGATCAACGAGTCCGGCAGCGTCAGCGCGGGCGGACGCACCCGGCCGGAGGCGATCACGCCGCGGATGCCGACTCCCGTCGCGTCGAACAGGCGGTGAAGCGAGGCGGTGGCGGCGGCCGGGTCGGCGTCGCCGATCTGCGCCATCAGCGCGACCGGCGGGCGCGGCACCGCATCGAGCAGTCGACGCGCCTGTGCGACGACCGCGTCGGGGTCACGTTCGGAAATGCCGAGCACGAACGGCAGCTCGGTCGACGATGCGACGGTGTGCGCGACGCTGTTCGCCTCATCGGGCTTCAGCGACGCCGACTCGCCGAAGACCCCGAGCGCCACCAGGCCCTGGGCCCCGTCGTCGGCGAACGAGGCAACCTCGCTGCGCAGCGAGTCGAGGTCGACATCGAGGCCGTCGTCGAATGGTGTCGCCAGGACACCCCAAAGACCTTGAGACAACGGCTGAGTCATTCGAATCTCCTTCCGTTGTCCATGGTCGTCACGATGTGCTCGGCGATGGCGAGGGAAGACGTGGCCGCAGGCGACGGCGCGTTGCGAAGCAGGATGACACGCTCGCGGATGCTGATTCGGAAGTCGTCGACGAGGCCGCCGTCGGAATCAAGTGCCTGGGCACGGATACCCGCCACCCCGGGAACGACGTCGTCGTCGCCAAGCTCGGGCACGTAAGCCCTGGCGGCGGCAATGAACCGCCTCTTGCTCAGCGACCCGCGCATCTCACTGATCCCGGTGCGCCAGTGGCGACGGGCGAAGCGCCAAAACGCCGGTGTACGCGCGACTTCCATCACATCAGGGATCGAGATCTTGCTCCAGGTATAGCCCTCGCGGGCCAGAGCGAGCACGGCGTTGGGGCCGATGAGGACCTGACCGTCGACGCGCGGGGTGACGTGCACGCCGAGGAACGGGTAGCGAGGGTCGGGCACCGGATAGACCAGCCCGTTGACGAGCCCGCGGCGCTCGGGTTTGAGCGCGTAGTACTCGCCGCGAAAGGGCATGATTGCGGGTTCGGGGTCGTCGCCTGCGAGCTCGGCCAGCCGGTCGCTCTGCAGGCCGCCGCAGACCACGATCCGGTCGAACACCGCCTCGGTGGAACCGCCTGCGCTGCGGGCAGTTACGACCACCTCTGTGCTGGACGCCCGGATGCCGACGACTTCGTTTCCGAGCTGTATCTTCGCGCCGTTCGCGACCGCGTCGGCGGCCAGCGCCCGGGTCACCTCGGCGAAGTTCACGATCGACGTGGACGGCGAGTGCAGGGCGGCGACACCGCGAACGTGCGGCTCCAACTCCCGCAGTTCGGCGGGGCCGATGATGCGAACGCCGGGCACACCGTTGGCCTGTGCCCGCTCCTGGATGCTGTCCAGCCGAGCGCGTTCCACCTCGTCGAGGGCGACGAGTACCTTCCCGCAGGCGATCCGCCGGATGCCGCGTTGTTCGCAGAACTGCTCGAGCAGGCCGACACCGCGTCGGCACAGAACCGCCTTGTTCGAGCCGGGCTCGTAGTACAGCCCGGCATGCACGACACCGCTGTTGCGTCCGGTCTGGTGCGCCGCGAGGCGGTCCTCCTTCTCGAACAGCGTCACGTCCGTATCGGGCCGACGCTCGAGGACCTCGCGGGCGACCGCCACGCCGAGGATGCCACCACCGACGACAGCGACCCGCTCGGTCACCGGTTGCCGAGGCGAGTAAGGCACGTTGGTTCCCCCGGGGTGGATTCGGGCTGGGTCGTTCCCATTGTGTCGCGTGCCCCGTTCAGGTCGTCGCCAACCGTGCTTAATTGATTTGCAACAGCCTGTATAAACATGCAGAATCTTTGCATGACTTCAGTGGCAGTGGCCGGTGCCAGCGGTTATGCCGGCGGCGAGATCCTGCGGTTGCTGCTCGGCCACCCCGCCTACGTCGACGGCCGGCTGACGATCGGGGCGCTGACAGCGGCCGCGAGCGCAGGCACCACGCTGGCCGAACACCACCCGCACCTGCTTCCGCTCAGCGGCCGCGTGCTGGAAACCACCGACCTCGAGGTCCTCGAGGGGCACGACGTGGTTTTCCTGGCGCTGCCGCACGGCCACTCCGCTGCGCTGGCCGAACAGCTCGGCACCGACACGGTGATCGTCGACTGCGGCGCCGACTTCCGGCTCAGCGACCCTGCGGCGTGGGAGCGGTTCTACGGATCAGCACACGCGGGGAGTTGGCCATACGGGCTGCCCGAACTGCCGGGGGCACGGGACCGGCTTCGCGGAGCCACCCGGATCGCGGTGCCCGGCTGCTATCCCACGGCGGCGCTGCTCGCGTTGTTGCCCGCCGTCGCCGAGGACCTCGTGGAGCCCGCGGTCACCGTCGTCGCCGTCAGCGGGACATCCGGCGCAGGCCGCGCGGCGAAGACAGACCTCCTCGGCTCCGAGGTCATCGGGTCCGCCCGCGCGTACAACATCGCAGGCAAGCACCGGCACACCCCGGAGATCGCCCAGGGGTTGAGCGCCGTCACCGAAAAGGACGTGACGGTCTCGTTCACCCCTGTGCTGATTCCGACATCCCGCGGCATCCTCGCGACCTGCACCGCCCGCACCGATGCGCCGCTGTCGCAGCTGCGCGCAGCATACGAGAAGGCCTACGATTCCGAGCCATTCGTGCACCTGCTGCCGGAAGGCCAGCTGCCCAAGACCGGTGCGGTCATCGGCAGCAACGCGGCACAGCTCGCGGTCGCCGTCGATGACGACGCCGGGATGTTCGTCGCGATCGCCGCGATCGACAACCTCGTCAAGGGCACCGGCGGCGCCGCCGTGCAGTCGATGAACCTCGCCCTCGGTTGGCCCGAAACCGAAGGACTCTCGATCGTGGGGGTGGCTCCGTGACAAAAACTGCGAACACCACGAGGCTGGTGCACTCTCAGGGCGTTACGGCGCCCGAGGGATTCCGTGCCACCGGTATCGCGGCGGGCATCAAGGCTTCTGGTGCGCTCGACATGGCGCTGGTGTTCAACGAGGGCCCGGACTACGGCGCCGCGGGGGTGTTCACGCGCAACCAGGTCAAGGCCGCGCCGGTGCTGTGGACCCGGCAGGTGCTGACCACCGGGCGGTTGCGGGCGGTGATCCTCAACTCCGGCGGCGCGAACGCCTGCACCGGCCCCGGTGGGTTCCAGGACAGCCATGCCACCGCAGAAGCCGTCGCCGCGGCGCTCTCGGACTGGGGCACCGACACCGGTGCCATCGAGATCGCTGTGTGCTCAACGGGTTTGATCGGCGACCGGCTGCCCATGGACAAAGTGCTTTCCGGTGTGACCGAGATCGTGCATGAGATGGCCGGCGGGCTCACCGGTGGTGAGGAGGCCGCCAGGGCCATCATGACCACCGACAAGGTGCCCAAACAGGTTGCGCTGCATCACGCGAACAATTGGACCGTCGGCGGGATGGCGAAGGGTGCGGGCATGCTGGCCCCGTCGCTGGCCACCATGCTGTGCGTCATCACCACCGACGCGGTCGCCGACGCGACTGCGCTGGACCACGCGTTGCGCAGGGCAAGCGCCATGACGTTCGACCGGCTCGACGTCGACGGCAGCTGCTCGACCAACGACACGATCCTGGTCTTGGCCTCGGGGGCGAGCGCGATCACGCCGAGCCAGGACGATCTCGACGAGGCCCTTCTGCGGGTGTGTGACGACCTGTGTGCGCAGCTGCAGGCCGACGCGGAAGGTGTCACCAAGCGGGTCGTCATCACGGTCACCGGCGCGGCCAATGAGGCCGATGCGCTCACCGCCGCCCGCGTCGTCGCCCGCGACAGCCTGGTGAAGACCGCGCTGTTCGGCTCCGACCCCAACTGGGGTCGGGTGCTCGCCGCCGTCGGCATGGCCCCGGTCCGGCTGGATCCCGAGCGGATCAGCGTGTCGTTCAACGGGTCCCCGGTCTGCATTGACGGTGTCGGCGCAGCGGGTGCGCGGGAGGTCGACCTGTCCGGTATGGACATCGAGGTGACGATCGAGCTCGGTGTCGGCAATGACAGTGCCTCGATCCGGACCACAGACCTGTCTCACGCGTACGTCGAAGAGAACTCGGCATACAGCTCATGACTCCTGCTGATGTCGCCGGCCAGGCGGCTCCACCGTCCACCCAGACCAAGGCCGACGTGCTCGCAGCGGCGCTGCCGTGGCTCAAATCGCTGCACGGCAAGATCGTCGTGGTCAAGTACGGCGGGAACGCGATGACCGACGACTCGCTGCGTAGCGCCTTCGCGGCGGACATGGTGTTCCTGCGCAACTGCGGTATCCATCCCGTCGTCGTACACGGCGGTGGTCCGCAGATCAGCGCGATGCTGAAACGACTCGGCATCGCAGGCGATTTCAAGGGCGGCTTCCGCGTCACGACACCCGAGGTGCTCGACGTCGCGCGGATGGTGCTTTTCGGCCAGGTGGGCCGCGAGCTGGTGAACCTGATCAACATGCACGGGCCGTACGCGGTCGGCATCACCGGCGAGGACGCACACCTGTTCACCGCGGTGCGGCGCAGCGTGACCGTCGACGGCATCGCGACCGATATCGGCCTGGTCGGGGACGTCGAGCGGGTGAATACCGCAGCGGTGCTCGATCTGATTGCCGCAGGGCGGATTCCGGTGGTGTCGACGATCGCTCCCGACACCGACGGAGTCGTGCACAACATCAACGCCGACACCGCCGCGGCGGCGCTGGCCGAGGCGTTGGCCGCCGAGAAGCTGCTGATGCTGACCGACGTCGAGGGTCTCTACACCAGCTGGCCCGACCGCGACTCTCTTGTCAGCGAGATAGACGTCGCCGCGCTGACGCAACTGCTGCCGACACTGGAGGCGGGCATGGTGCCGAAGATCGAGGCCTGCATGCGGGCCGTCGGGGGCGGTGTGCCCAGCGCGCACGTCATCGACGGACGCGTCGAGCACTGCGTGTTGGTCGAGCTGTTCACTGACGAGGGAACCGGAACCAAGGTGGTGAACGCGTGACTTCCAGGGGGCTGGGGGCACCTCCCCCCCGAAGGGTAGGGGGAGAGCGAAGCGACCGGGGGAAAGCCATGCAGGAGCGCTGGGAAAGCGTGATGATGAACAACTACGGGACCCCGGCCATCGCGCTGGCGAGCGGGAACGGCGCCGTGGTCACCGATGTCGACGGCAAGTCCTACATCGACCTGCTCGGCGGCATCGCGGTCAACGTTCTCGGCCACCGCCATCCCGCCGTGATCGACGCCGTCACCAAGCAGATGAACACGCTCGGCCACACGTCGAACTTCTATGCCACCGAACCCGGCATCGCACTGGCCGAGGCACTGGTCGGACTGCTCGGCGCCGACGCGCGGGTCTTCCTGTGCAACTCGGGCACCGAGGCCAACGAAGTCGCGTTCAAGATCACTCGACTGACGGGCCGCACGAAGATCGTTGCCGCGCAAGGTGCTTTCCACGGGCGGACGATGGGATCGCTTGCCCTGACCGGGCAGCCCGCGAAACAGGAGCCGTTCGCCCCTCTGCCCGGCGACGTGGTGCACGTCCCGTACGGCGATGTCGCCGCATTGGCCGAGGCGATCGATGACGCGACGGCTGCCGTCTTCCTCGAGCCAATCATGGGGGAGGCAGGCGTCGTGGTCCCGCCTGACGGCTATCTGGTGGCTGCCCGCGAGCTGTCGACGGCGCGCGGTGCTCTGCTGGTGCTGGACGAGGTGCAGACGGGGATGGGGCGCACTGGAACGTTTTTCGCCCACCAGCACGACGGCATCACGCCCGACATCGTCACCCTCGCAAAGGGTCTCGGCGGCGGGTTGCCGATCGGTGCCTGCATCGCCGTAGGAGTGGTCGGCGACTTGTTGACCCCTGGGCTGCACGGCAGCACCTTCGGCGGCAACCCGGTCTGCGCCGCCGCGGCGCTGGCGGTGTTGCGTGTGCTGGCCGACGAGGACCTGGTCTCACGCGCCGATGTGCTGGGCAAGATGCTGCACCACGGCATCGAGTCGTTGCGGCACCCGCTCGTCGACCACGTACGCGGCCGCGGTCTGCTGCGCGGTATCGCGCTGAGCGCCCCGGAAGGTAAGTCCGTTGAGGCCGCGGCCCGCGACGCCGGGTTCCTGGTCAATGCCGCTGCGCCCGACCTGATCCGGCTGGCCCCGCCGCTGGTGATCACCGAGTCTCAGATCGCCGAGTTCCTCACCGCGCTGCCCGGCGTGCTGGACAAGGCGGTGTCGTGATGGTCCGACATTTTCTGCGTGACGACGACCTGTCGCCCGACGAGCAGGCCGAGGTGCTGGCACTCGCCGCGGAGCTCAAGAAGGAGCCGTTCTCCCGCCGGCCGCTCGAGGGGCCCCGAGGCGTCGCGGTGATTTTCGACAAGAACTCCACCCGCACCCGGTTCTCGTTCGAGGTCGGCATCGCGCAGCTCGGCGGCCACGCTGTCGTCGTCGACGGCCGTAACACGCAGCTCGGCCGCGACGAGACACTCGAAGACACCGGAAAGGTGTTGTCCCGCTATGTCGAGGCGATCGTCTGGCGCACCTTCGGCCAGGAGCGGCTCACGTCGATGGCATCAGGAGCGAGCGTGCCGATCGTCAACGCACTCTCCGACGAGTTTCATCCCTGCCAGGTGCTGGCGGACCTTCAGACGCTCGCCGAGCGGAAGGGCGAATTGAAGGGTCTGCGGCTCACGTACTTCGGCGACGGCGCGAACAACATGGCGCATTCGCTGATGTTGGGTGGCGTGACGGCGGGTATCGACGTGACAATCGCCGCTCCGCCCGGCTTCGAACCGAACAAGGAGTTCGTGGCCGCCGCCGAGAAGCGGGGCCGGTTGACCGGTGCCTCGGTGAGGATCTCCGCCGATGCGGCCAAGGCAGCCACAGGCGCGGACGTGCTGGTCACCGACACCTGGACCTCGATGGGGCAGGAGGACGACGGACTGGACCGGATCGCACCGTTCAAGCCGTTTCAGGTCAACGCCGAGCTGCTGACCCTCGCCGACCCGGATGCGGTTGTGCTGCACTGCCTTCCCGCACACCGCGGGCACGAGATCACCGACGAGGTCATCGACGGCCCGAACAGCGCAGTGTGGGACGAGGCGGAGAACCGATTGCACGCGCAGAAGGCGCTGCTGGTCTGGCTGTTGGAGCGATCATGACCGCAGGCAAGGCTCCGGAAATCAGCGGCACCAGGGCGGGCAGGCAGGCGCGCATCGTCGCGATTCTGTCGTCGAATTCGATTCGCAGCCAAACCGAACTGGCCGCGATGCTGGGGTCGGAAGGTATCGATGTCACCCAGGCGACGTTGTCGCGCGATCTCGAGGAATTGGGCGCGGTCAAGCTGCGCGCCGCTGACGGCGGGGTCGGGGTTTATGTCGTGCCCGAGGACGGCAGCCCGGTGCGAGGCGTCTCCGGCGGCACCGACCGGCTGTCGCGGATGCTGGGTGACCTGTTGACGTCAACCGATGCCAGCGGCAACCTCGCCGTGCTCCGCACCCCGCCGGGTGCGGCCCAGTACCTGGCCAGCGCGATCGACCGCGCGGCCCTCCCGTATGTCGTCGGCACGATCGCAGGCGACGACACCATCTTCGTGGTGGCTCGCGAGCCCATGACAGGCGCCGACCTGGCCATCAGCATCGAAAACCTTCAATAGAGCTGTTATCAAAGGAGATTGGTTACATGTCCGAGCGCGTCATCCTGGCGTATTCCGGCGGTCTGGACACCTCAGTGGCGATCAGCTGGATCGGCAAGGAGACCGGAAGTGAGGTTGTCGCGGTCGCGATCGATCTCGGTCAGGGCGGCGAGGACATGGAGGTCGTGCGGCAGCGCGCGCTCGACTGCGGTGCCGTCGAGGCCGTCGTGATCGACGCACGCGATGAGTTCGCCGACGAGTACTGCCTGCCCGCCATCAAGTCCAACGCGCTCTACATGGACCGCTACCCGCTGGTGTCGGCGCTGAGCCGGCCGCTGATCGTCAAGCATCTGGTGTCCGCGGCACGGCAGTACGGTGGCGGCATCGTCGCCCACGGCTGCACCGGCAAGGGCAACGACCAGGTCCGGTTCGAGGTCGGGTTCGGTTCGCTTGCACCGGATCTGGAAGTGCTGGCACCTGTCCGCGACTACGCATGGACGCGGGAGAAGGCCATCGCGTTCGCCGAGGAGAACGCGATCCCGATCAACGTCACGAAGCGCTCGCCGTTCTCCATCGACCAGAACGTGTGGGGTAGGGCGGTGGAGACCGGTTTTCTCGAGCACCTGTGGAATGCGCCGACCAAGGATGTCTACGACTACACCGAGGACCCGACCGTCAACTGGAGCTCCCCGGACGAGGTGATCGTCGGATTCGAACGGGGAGTGCCGGTTTCGATCGACGGCAGGCAGGTGACCGTGCTTGCGGCCATCGAGGAACTCAACCGCCGCGCGGGGGAGCAGGGCGTCGGTCGGCTGGATGTGGTGGAGGACCGGCTGGTCGGCATCAAGAGCCGTGAGATCTACGAAGCGCCAGGCGCGATGGTGTTGATCACCGCGCACACCGAACTCGAACACGTCACGCTGGAGCGCGAAGTCGGCCGCTTCAAGCGGCAGACCGACCAGCGCTGGGGCGAACTGGTTTACGACGGCCTGTGGTTCTCCCCGCTGAAGAGGGCGCTGGAAGCGTTCGTCGCCGACACCCAGGAGCATGTGTCAGGCGAGATCCGGTTGGTGCTGCACGGCGGCCACATCGCAGTCAACGGGCGGCGCAGTGCGGAGTCGCTCTACGACTTCAACCTCGCCACCTACGATGAGGGCGACACGTTCGACCAGTCCGCGGCGAAAGGCTTCGTGCACGTGCACGGCCTGTCCTCGAAGATCGCCGCGCAGAGGGACTTGAAGTGACGCTGTGGGGCGGTCGGTTCTCCGACGGGCCGTCGGATGCGCTTGCCGCGCTGAGCAAGTCAACCCATTTCGACTGGGTGCTCGCCCCCTATGACATCAGGGCGTCCAAGGCGCATGCGCGGGTGCTGTTCGGGGCGGGGCTGCTGACCGAGGAGCAGCGCGACGGTCTGCTGGCAGGCCTGGACAGCCTCGGCGAGGACGTGGCCGACGGCAGTTTCGTGCCGATTGTCACCGACGAGGACGTGCACGGAGCGCTGGAGCGCGGGCTCATCGACCGTGTCGGAGACGACCTCGGCGGTCGGCTGCGGGCGGGCCGGTCGCGAAACGACCAAGTGGCCACCTTGTTTCGGCTGTGGCTGCGGGACGCGGTGCGTCGGGTCGCCGATGGTGCGCTAGAAGTGGTGTCCGCGCTAGCCACCCAGGCGGCGGCGCATCCGACGGCGACCATGCCCGGAAAGACGCATCTGCAGTCGGCCCAACCGATCCTGCTCGCCCACCACCTGCTGGCCCACGCCCACCCACTGCTGCGTGATGTCGACCGCCTGATCGATTTCGACGCACGCACTGCGGTCTCGCCGTATGGCGCCGGGGCGCTGGCGGGCTCGTCGCTGAGCCTCGACCCTGATGCGATCGCCGAGGAACTGGGCTTCACCGCCGCCGCGGACAATTCGATCGATGCCACCGCCGCCCGCGACTTCGCCGCAGAGGCCGCGTTCGTGTTCACGATGATCGGTGTCGACCTGTCGCGCCTGGCCGAAGACATCATTCTCTGGAGCACAACCGAATTCGGTTATGTGACGCTGCACGACTCATGGTCGACGGGCAGCTCGATCATGCCGCAGAAGAAGAACCCGGACATCGCCGAGCTGGCCCGCGGGAAATCGGGCCGGTTGATCGGCAACCTGACGGGTCTGCTGGCGACGTTGAAGGCGCAGCCGCTGGCGTACAACCGCGATCTGCAGGAGGACAAGGAGCCGCTGTTCGACTCGGTGGCGCAGCTGGAGTTGTTGCTGCCCGCGATGGCCGGGCTGGTCGGGACCCTGCGTTTCGATGTGGACCGAATGGCCGAGCTGGCCCCGCTCGGCTACACCCTCGCCACGGACCTCGCCGAGTGGCTGGTCCGTCGGGGCGTGCCGTTCCGGGTCGCGCACGAGGCAGCGGGCGCCGCCGTGCGCGCTGCCGAGGCCAGGGGAGTCGGGCTCGAGGAGCTCGAGGACGCGGAGTTGGCCGACATCCATCCCCAGCTCACGCCCGACGTGCGCGAGGTTCTCACGGTCGACGGCTCGGTCAACTCTCGTGACGCTCGCGGCGGCACCGCGCCGATCCAGGTGGCCAAACAGCTGGGCGTCGTTCGCGACACCGCCGAGGTGCTCCGGGCTCGACTGCGTCGCTAGCTACTAGCATTCAGCGTCATGGAGGGCCAACCCCCCGCCGCTGTCGATCGGGCCAATCGATGGAGCCACTGGTTCGCGCGGTTGACATCTGCACAGACACGACGGGTCGCGCTTCTCGTGGTCCTGGTCGCCACCGCGGCGTTCGGTGGTCTGGACACCGTCGACAAACACATCACCACGTTCAAGGCCGGTGAAGAGTTCAGCGACGGCGAATTCACGCTCACCGTCGAGCGGGCAAGGCTGGTCAACGAGCTGAAAGGCACTATCGCGTCCGCGAAACCGGGAAAGGTTTATCTCGGCGTAGTCGCCACCCTGCGAAACGACGGAACAGTGCCCGGCGGTCTCCGGAATCAACTAGACCTGCGTGATCTGCCATGGAAGGAATTCGTCGGGGTGTTCCGGTTTCGCGACGGTTCACCGATCCAGACCCTCGGACCGGGACTCACCGAACAACTGGTGTTCGCCTGGCTACTCCCGGAATCCGCCGTGCAATCGGTTCGGTCGGTGACGATCCGAGTGTGGAAGAAGCAGTTCAAGCAGCTGATGGTCACCTATGGCGGCAAGACGTGGCTCGACACCGACGATTACGGCCAGGCAGTCGTCCCGGTCAAGGTGGCGTCGTGAAAATCCGATTTCCCAACTGGCGCACTCTGCTCACCGCTGTCATGGTCGTGATTACCATCGCGGCCGCTACCGTCGTATGGCAACACTTGCCGACACCGACCGATACCGCAGGACCGTTCGACGTGCATGGCGACGCGGGCAACCGCACAGCCGGCCGGAATGTCGCGGCGACCGTCACTGGCGTCCGCATTGCCCGTCAGGTGAATTCCGTTCGCGCCGCTGGGATTTGGGTGGTTGTCGACACTACGCTGGAAGCCCCGCGCAGCACCGCGTTGCCGCGAAGCGATCTCGTCGTCGGCCCGAACACATACACACCGACGGATGTGTTCTTCCTCGACACCCTTCAGTCGAACGTCAGTCCGGGTATCAACTTGCGCGGATCATGGGTGTTCGACGTGGCCGAGGCGCTTGTCCAAAACGGGGCGACCGAACCGTTGACCTTGCGCGTGTGGACGGGCTACGAGACCCGATGGGACTCCCGCCTTGTCATCCGCGTCCCGACCGGCGACGTCGCCAGGCCCGACACTGTCACGCTCGAAGGTCCGTTGGCGAGCGCTTCATGAGGCAGCGGCTCTCCGCGCTGTGGGTGCGAAACATCATCGGAGCGGTGGTCGCAACGGTGGCCATCGGTGTGATCGTCGCGACCGTGCTGTGGGACCAGTGGACGACGTATCGCCACACCGTCGTTCCGGAAACCGTTGTCCCCGTGGGTCGAACCGGTACCGCAGGCGGGTACATATGGAAGGTCGACTCGGTCAAACATCTGAATCGCAATCCCGCCAGTTACGGGCCCGAGCTGCCTGCGGGCACCGTCTTGACTGTCATCACTGTCGATCGATCTGGCCCGCCGAGCGAAGGGATCTGCGAGGGCGTCATCACCGACGGCGGACGGCAGTGGGCTGCGGAGAATATCGGCGGACTCGGGCCGTCTGCACCCGAAGGGGTGAGCACCATTTGCGGAGACAAGCCGGGCCCCGTTCAGTTCAGCTTCCTGCTGCCCCAAGATGTCGTGCCGAGCGCCGTCGACGTGACAACGTTCGACGGCCAGATCACGGTGCGGTTGCTGTTGTAGGTTCCGGTTCGTGCGTTTGCACCTGTTCCAGGCAGTAGGCCACGGTCGACGCGATCAAACACACCCGCAGAGGTTCGACGATGATGTGTGAGATCAACGCGATCGTGTCGGCGAAACCGTTCCAGAACGACATCGGATGCGGGCCGAAAAGCCAAGTGCCGAATCGGAAGAGATAGCCGTCGCCCAGTTCGGGGTGATAGAAGGCGCCTGCCATGTCCAGCCACGCAAGTCCCAGATAACCCAAGATATACAGCGACAACGCGAGCACGCCGCCGTGCAGAATCAGCCGCGCCGAATCCACGATGGTGCCGTAGTTGCCCATCCTGGAGCGCACCCATCCGCGAACTCTCTCGCCGACGGTCTGGTCCACTCGCCAGCCCCGCTCGGTGAATCTCTTCCGTCCCGCTGCCGCGCGGTCGAAGACCCTGTCAGCCCGCTCGCCGACCACTCGGCGTGCCGCCCCGCGCCAGTCCGGCATGGAAACGCCATAGATGATCCCGGCCACGGCAAGCCACAGCAGAGGGATCGTTGCGCCGCCGAATGCCGTGCGCACCACCGCCATCGCGGCATCCCAGAGAGTTTCCAGCGGCTGGAAGTGCGAAAACAGTTCAGCGCGAGTGTTATTGGCCCACACGATGATCCGTCGCTCGCCGATCCACCCCATGGGATCGATGATGAAGGTTGCACCCCGGCTCGCCGCAAAGCTGAGCGTGAGGAAGACCCACAGCGCGTCGACGTACACGCGAACCGCAATCATCCAGCGCGGCAGGTCGTCCTTGAACTTGCTGAGCACATAGCGCAAAACCAGTGCGGATCCGATGATCACCCAGGTGACTGTGCTCAACGGCAACTGGTCAGGGTGAAGGCCGCTGGTCTGCCCGGTCGCAACCGCCTTCATCATTCCCGCGGCGACCCGGTAGTCGAGCGCCGAGGACTCGAAGGCCAGCCAGTCCTCTGCGAACAGCTTCCACGCCAGATAGATGGCGAAGAACGGCACGATGATGTTGGCGAACACGTCGACGTTTCGCGCCGAACGCCGCGGAAGTGCGGCCAGAGCGGGTATCGCATGCCGCAGCACGAGGAACATCGCCACGTATGAACCGAGCCGGGCCAGCCCGGCGAACGGCATGATCAGCGATGCCCAGACGTCGTTGTCCCAGCCGACATAGGCGGCGAGTTCGATGGCGCCCTTGCGGCCCAGCCAGCCGAGCAGGTACAGCGCGACGAGTTGTGGGAAATAACGCCACCACAGAGCGAAAGGTCGCAGCAGGTAGCGCACCGCCACATCGTAAACAGGTAGCTACTCGTCGGCGGCTTCCAGCCACGCCTCTTCGAGGGATTCCTTGCGCGCCAGCAGCTCGTCGAGCTCGGCATTGAGCTCGCCAACGCGAATGTGGTCGGCCGCGGCCTCTGCCATCGACACGTGCATCGCGGCGATGCGTTCATCGAGCTTGGCGAGTTGCCCTTCGATGCGGGCCATTTCCTTGCCGGTACGTCGCTCGCGGGCCGACGCCGATTCGGTGCGCTGCGGCTCCTGTCGGCTCGGCGTTGGCGAGGCCGCGGGTGCGCTCGCTTCGCGGTCGCCGAGATACTGCTCGATGCCGCCGGGCAGTAAGTCGCAGCGCCCTCCGCCGGTGAGCGCATACGTGACATCCGTGACGCGTTCGAGGAAGTAGCGGTCGTGGGTGACGACGATGAGCGTGCCCGGCCAGTCGTCCAGGTAGTCCTCGATCACCGTCAGCGTGTCGATGTCGAGGTCGTTGGTCGGCTCGTCGAGCAGCAACACATTCGGCTCGTCGAGCAGGATGCGCAGGAACTGCAGCCGGCGGCACTCGCCTCCCGAAAGGTCGGCGATTTTCGCGGTGAGCTTGTCCCCGGTGAAGCCGAAGTCCTTCAACAACGTGTCGGCGCTGATCTCCCGCCCGCCCGCCAATTGGCTGATGCGGCGGCGGTTTTCGACGGCGTCTATCACCCGGACCGCCTCCGTCAGCTCGGTCACCGCCTGGCTCAGATAGCCGATCCGCAACGTGGTGCCGCGCTTGATGGTGCCCGCTGCGGGCTGCAATTCACCGGCGAGAAGCCGAAGCACGGATGTCTTGCCGGTGCCGTTGACACCGACAAGGCCGATCCGCACACCCGGCCCGATCGACCAGTCGATCCCGTCGAGGATGACGCGGTCACCGACATCGAGCCGCAGCCGGTGCAGATCGAAGACGTCCTTGCCCAGCCGGGTCGTCGCGAACCGCTGCAGGACAAGTGAATCGCGCGGCGGCGGCTCGTTGGCGATGAGCTCATTGGCGGCCTGGATGCGGAACTTCGGTTTCGACGTCCGCGCGGGCGGACCGCGGCGCAGCCACGCCAGTTCCTTGCGCATGAGGTTCCTGCGCCGCGCCTCCGTGCCGGCGGCCAACCGCATCCGCTCCGCGCGGGCCAGCACATAGGCGGCATACCCGCCGTCGTAGGCGTCGACGGCACCGTCGTGCACCTCCCACGTCTTGGTGGTGACCGCGTCGAGGAACCAGCGGTCGTGGCTGACCACCACAAGCGCCTGCGACCGCCGCCCGGAAAGGTGCTCGGCGAGCCAGCCGATCACCTCGACATCCAGATGGTTGGTGGGCTCATCGAGCACCAGCACGTCGTGTCCGGCGATCAGGACGGCGGCCAGCGCAACCCGGCGTCGCTCGCCGCCGGAAAGGTCTGCGGTGTCGGTATCGAGGTCCACCCCGGCCAGCAGGTGTTCGACGACCGCCCGCGTGTTGGGTTCGGCGGCCCAGATGTGGTCGGGCCTGCCGTCGACGATGACCCCGCGGACAGTGGACCCGGCGTCGAAGTCGTCGGCTTGGCGCAGATAGCCCACCGACAAGCCCGACGTGTGCGTGACCCGGCCCGAGTCGGGCGTCCGGGTTTCGGTCAGCACCTGGAGCAGGGTGGACTTGCCGTCTCCGTTGCGCCCGACCACGCCGATCGCATCGCCTTCGTCGACCCCGAGGCTGACGGCGGCCAGCAGCGTACGGGTGCCGTAGCAGACCGTCGCGCGTTCGGCATTGATCAAGTTGGCCATCAGCCGCCGATGATAGGTGGCCGCTGTGCCATGATGACCTCGGCAATCGGGGGACAGGTGTGACAAAAGGGGAACCGCCGGTGGTGGACCTTTCGGCAATTACAAGGCCAGTGGGTCGACTGGTGGCTACCGCGCAGAATGGCCTGGAGGTACTGCGGTACGGCGGCCTGGAGACCGGCGCGGTCCCGTCGCCGTTCCAGGTCGTGGAAAGCGTGCCGATGTACCGGCTACGGCGGTACTTCCCACCCGACACCCGGCCCGGCTCCAAACCACCGGGACCGCCGGTGCTCATGGTCCATCCCATGATGATGTCGGCAGACATGTGGGACGTCACCCGCAACGAGGGCGCCGTCGGGATCCTGCACAGTTCCGGCATCGACCCCTGGGTCATCGATTTCGGCGAGCCCGACAAGGTCGAGGGCGGCATGCAGCGCAACCTTGCCGACCACGTCGTCGCGTTGAGCGAAGCCATCGACACGGTCAAGGAGACCACCGGACGCGACGTCCACCTCGCCGGCTACTCGCAGGGTGGCATGTTCGCTTACCAGACCGCGGCGTTCCGCCGGTCGAAGGACCTTGCCAGCATCATCGCGTTCGGCTCGCCGGTCGACACGCTGGCCGCCCTGCCGATGAACCTGCCCGCCGGGTTGGCCGCCGGTGCCGCGGACTTCATGGCCGATCATGTGTTCAGCCACATCGACATCCCGAGCTGGCTCGCACGCACCGGGTTCCAGATGCTCGACCCGATCAAGACCGCCCAGTCGCGCCTTGCCTTCCTGCGTCAGCTGCACGACCGCGAGGCGCTGCTGCCCCGCGAACAACAGCGGCGATTCCTCGCGTCGGAGGGTTGGATCGCGTGGTCCGGCCCGGCGATCGCCGAACTACTCAAACAGTTCATCGCGCACAACCGGATGATGTCGGGCGGATTCGCGATACACGGCGAGCTGGTGACGCTCAGCGACATCAAATGCCCGGTGCTGGCCGTGGTCGGCGAGGTCGACGACATCGGCCAGCCCGCGTCGGTGCGCGGGATCAAGCGTGCCGCACCACAGGCCGACGTATACGAATACCTCATCCGCGCTGGCCATTTCGGCTTGGTCGTCGGGTCGAAGGCGGCGACCCAGACGTGGCCGACAGTGGCGCAGTGGGTCAAGTCGATCGACGGCGACGCAGACCTGCCTGAGGGTGTCGCGCCGATGGCACTGCAGCCGGCGGAAAACAGCGAGAGCGGCGTCCCGTTCGCGTCCCGGCTGGCGCACGGCGCGACCGCGGCGGGGGAGATGGCGTTCACGTTCGCCCGTTCTGCCGCCGACGCGGTGGTCGCGGCCAACAAGTCGGCGCGGGCGTTGGCCGTCGAGACCGTCCGCACGCTGCCGAGGCTCGCCCGGCTCGGGCAGATCAACGACCACACCCGGATTTCGCTCGGCCGCATCATGTCCGAGCAGGCCCGCGGAGCCCCGAACGGCGAGTGCCTCCTGTTCGACGGCCGCGTGCACACCTTCGAGGCAGTCGATCGGCGCATCAACAACGTGGTTCGTGGCCTCATCGAGGTCGGTGTGCGGCAGGGCGCGCACGTCGGCGTGCTGATGGAGACGCGGCCCAGCGCGCTGGTCGCGATCGCGGCGCTGTCCCGGCTCGGTGCGGTCGCGGTGCTGATGCCGCCCGACGCCGACCTCGCCACGGTGGTACGACTCGGTGGGGTGTCGGAGATCATCGCCGACCCGAGCAACCTCGAGGCGGCCCGAGGGCTGCCGATGCGGGTGCTGGTGCTCGGTGGCGGCGAGTCACGTGACCTGCATCTGCCCGACGACGCAGACGTCATTGACATGGAGAAGATCGACCCGGACGAGGTCGACCTGCCCGGCTGGTACCGGCCCAACCCCGGTCTGGCCCGCGACCTGGCGTTGGTCGTGTTCAGCACCGTGGGTGGGCAAGTGCTCGCCCGCCAGATCACCAACTCCCGCTGGGCACTGTCCGCGTTCGGCACGGCGTCGGCGGCCAACCTCGGCCGTGGCGACACGGTGTACTGCCTCACTCCGCTGCACCATCAGTCGGGGCTCCTGGTGAGCCTCGGCGGCGCGGTCGTCGGCGGCTCACGTATCGCGCTGTCGCGTGGGCTGGTGTCCGACCGGTTCGTCCAGGAGATCCGCCAGTACGGGGTAACGGTGGTGTCCTACACCTGGGCGATGCTGCGCGAGGTGATCGACGATCCGTCCTTCGTGCTGACGGGCAACCACCCGGTGCGGCTGTTCATCGGCTCGGGCATGCCGACCGGACTGTGGAAACGCGTGGTCGACATCTTTGCGCCTGCCCGTGTCGTCGAGTTCTTCGCCACCACCGACGGCCAGGCGGTTCTGGCCAACGTGTCCGGTGCCAAGGTGGGCAGTGAGGGCAGGCCGCTACCGGGCGGTGGCGAGATCGAACTCGCGGCGTACGACCCCGAAGACGACCTGATCCTCGAGGACGACCGCGGCTTCGTGCGGAAGGCCGATCCGGGCGAAGTCGGCGTCATGCTGGCCCATCCGCGCGGACCGATCGACCCGACGGCATCCGTCAAGCGCGGCGTGTTCGCCCCGGCGGACACGTGGGTGTCCACCGAATACCTGTTCCGGCGTGACCAGGACGGTGACTTCTGGTTGGTGGACAACCGTGGCCTCGTCATCCGCACCGAGCGCGGGCCGGTGTACGCCGCGCCGGTCAATGACGCGCTCGGCGGGATCGAGGCGGTCGACATGTCGGTGACCTATGCGCTCGAAACGGGTGGACAGCGGATCGCGGTAACGGCGGTCGAGCTGCGCCCCGGCGGCAGCGTCGCGGCGGGCGACCTGTCCGAAGCGCTGTCCGATCTTCCGGTCGGAGCGGCACCAGACATCGTGCATGTCGTCTCCGAGATGGCGCTGAGCGCGTCCTACCGGCCCTTGGTCAGCCCCCTGCGCGCGATGGGACTCCCCAAGGCCTCGCGTAACGCCTGGTACCTCGATACGGATACCAATAAATACAAGCGGCTTACTTCCGCCGTACGTACCGAGATCGTCGGTGCCGAGATCTGAGGTCCTGCTCGGCGTCCGACACACTGTTAGGCTCGCAGCGCACGTGAGGAGCACGATCAGCTTGAGCGATCGCACTGGAGGATCGATGACATCGCAGAACGGTTGGCGCCGGCTGGCAGGTGCCCTGGCCGGCGGCGCAGTCGCGGGCGCCCTCATCGTGGGTATCGGCGCGCCGACCGCGCTGGCCGCACCCGGGGATGACGATACGACCGCAACCGACGCCCCGGCGGCGCCGACGATGACGGGTGAGCAAGCGCTGGCCATCATCCAGCAGGATTACGACCTTGGTGCAGGCGGTGGTCAGCTCTCCAACTTCGTCCACGAGGTGCTGGTGCTGCGCAACCTCGGGTTCAGGCCCTCGAAGGCGAACCAGACCGCGATCGTGGAGGCGCTGGAGAAGCGGCCGAACCAGGCGCCGCTGGTGGAGGCGCTCAAGGCGACGGTCGCCTACCAGCGCCGGATCCAGGCGCAGGCGGAAGCGCAACAGGGTCAAGGTGGTAACGGCGGCTTCTCCATCGGCGGAGCTCCGGCGCCGTTCGATCAGGGCAGCACGATCATGCCCTACCCCGGCTGATCTCGCCTCGTGCTCGACGACAAACTGCGCAGCATCCTGGTCTGCCCCGAGGACCGAGGGCCGCTGCTCTCGATCGGCGACGACGAGCTGCTCTACAACCCGCGGCTGCGCCGCGCGTATCGGATCGAGGACGGCATCCCGGTGCTGCTGGTCGACGAAGCGATCGCGGTGACCGACGACGCAGAGCACGAGCGGCTGTTGAGTCGCGCCAAAACCTGATCGCTTGAATCTTCCCGGGCCTAAGCAAGGCCCGGGAGTTCACCGGTGAGGTAGCGCTGCAGGTTCGGCGCGATGGTCTCGGCGATCTGCTCGACCGGCAGCGACCGGAACGGATCCAATTCCAGGATGTAGCGCGCCATCACCACACCGACCAGTTGTGAGGCCACGAACTGGATACGGATCGGGCCGCTGCCGGGTGGATCGTCCACCCGTGAGCCGATCTCTACGGCAATGACTTCCTGCAGGAACGACCGGACAAGGCTCGCGTCGTTGCCCGCAAGGATCGACCGCAGTGTCGCGATGAACCCCTTGCCCATCTCGGAATCCCACAGCGGCAACAGGATCGACGGCAGCACGTAGCCGATTCGCTCGACGGGGACTTCGCGCAGTGGGCCGATCACCGCCATCGGATCGATCGGGATGTGGATCGCCGCGGCGAACAATTGTGTCTTGGTGCCGAAATAGTGGTGCACCAGCGCGGGGTCAACGCATGCATCGGCGGCAATCGCGCGGATCGATGTCTTGTCGATCCCGTTGCGGGAGAACAGTTCTCGAGCACTGGTGAGAATGCGCTCGCGGGTGTCGGACGTCCCGGGTGGCCGCCCTGGACGTTTGCGCTCGGTGTTGGTCGTCACAGCTCTACGGTGTCCTTCGTCGTAGCGTCGCAGCGGCGAGGCACATGGCGACGATCGCAAAGCCGATCACCACGACGATGTCCCGCAACGCGATTGCCGTCAGGTCCGGGTATGCGCCGACCTGCTGCAGCGCCTCCAGAGCGTAACTGGCGGGAAGCACGTTGCTGATCCATTGAAGCCAATCGGGCATCACATCGCGGGGCACGATGATGCCGCACAGCAGCAACTGGGGCGCGATGACAACGGGCATGAATTGAACGGCCTGGAACTCGGTGCGGGCGAACGCGCTGCACAATAGGCCCAGCCCGACGCCGAGGACCGCGTTGATGATCGCGATGATGAACACCAGAATCGGACTGCCCTTGGTGTCGAGACCGAGGAACCAGAACGAGACGACGCACGCGAGCGTGGCCTGCGCCGCGGCCGCTATCGAGAACGCCGTGCCGTAGGCGGCCAACAGGTCGAGTCGGCGCAAGGGCGTGGTCAGGATCCGCTCCAACGTTCCCGAAACACGTTCCCGCTGCATGGTTATCGACGTGATCAGAAACATGATGATCAACGGGAACACGCCGAGCATGATCAGGCAGGCGCCGTTGAACGGTGACGGGGCGCCTGGCCGATGCGGAGCGTTCTGGAACATGAAGTACATCAGCGTGATGACCAGGCTCGGTACGACGAGGATCATCGCAACGCTGCGGTGGTCCGCCGCGAGCTGGCGCAGGATCCGCCCGGTGGTGGCCAGATAGCTCTGCGGGCTCAGCTTGCTGCGGCTGCGGTGCTGTGCCGGATGACGGACAGAAACGCTTCCTCCAGTGATTGACATCCCGTGTCCTCTCGTAGCTTCCTCGGTGTGGTGTGGGCGAGGAGGTGGCCTTCCCGCATGAGCAGCAAGTCGCCGCAGTTGTCGGCCTCGTCCATGACATGGCTGGAGACGACCAATGTCGTTCCGCGCCGGGCGAGTTGGCGGAACTGCTGCCACAGGTCCACGCGCAGTACGGGGTCGAGGCCGATGGTGGGTTCGTCCAGCACCAGGAGATCCGGAGCGGCTACCAGCGCACAGGCCAGTGATACACGCGTGCGTTGCCCGCCGGACAGGTTGCCGCACAACGCTGTTCGATGATCATCAAGTCCGACCGCCGACACCGCTTCGTCGGCGGATTTGGCGTCCATGCCGTACAGCGAGCCGAAGTAGCGGACGTTGTCGACGGTGCGCAGATCGTCATAGATGGTCGGCGCTTGAGGCATATAGCCGACGCGCCTGAACAGGGGAGCGGAGCCGGCCGGATGTCCGAGCACCGTGACGTTGCCCGCGGCGATGATCTGCGTCCCCACGATGCTGCGCATCAACGTGGTCTTGCCGCAGCCCGACGGGCCGAGCAGGCCGGTGATGGTGCCGCGCGCGATCTGCACGGACAGGTCGTGGATCGCCGGGCGCTTGCCGCGGACGACCCGCAGATGCTCGACGACGACGACCGGCTCGACACCCCGTCTCAATAATTCATCGTTTGATGAAGTCATCATGCGATGAATAATGCTCCCGGGTGTCGGGTGTGTCAAGGGTCCTAGGCAGAATCGCCATCGTGACCGCGAAACTGTTGCCGATCGATCCGGTCGAGGCGGGCCGCCGGCTGCTTGGCGCGGTGCTGACAGGCCGCGGGGTGAGCGCGATGATCGTCGAAGTCGAGGCGTACGGCGGCCCGCCCGACGGCTCGTGGCCCGACGCCGCGTCACACTCCTTCCGGGGCAGGCGCGGGCGCAACACCGTCATGTTCGGGCCCGCGGGTCGGCTCTACACCTACCTCAGCCACGGCATTCACGTGTGCGCCAATGTGGTCTGCGGCGACGACGGTGTCGCAGGCGCAGTGCTGTTGCGCGCCGCAGCGGTCGAGTCCGGGCTCGACATCGCGGGGATTCGCCGCGGCGACGCGGTTCGTCCGGCGGCCGTGGCCCGTGGACCGGGCAACCTGTGCTCGGCGCTGGGAATCACGATGGACGACAATGGAATTGATCTCTTCGATCCACACAGCCCGGTGCAACTCGCCCTGTCGGAGCCACACCAGGCGGCCGATGGGCCGCGTGTTGGCGTCAGCCAGGCCGCCGACCGGCCATGGCGGTTCTGGCTGGCGGGACGCCAGGAAGTATCGCTGTACCGCCGTAGTCCGCGGGCACCGGCGCCCGGCTTGAGCGACTAGTACGGGAAGATCGAGCCATGGGAACGTCGAACATCCTCGACGAGTTGGAGTGGCGAGGGCTGATTTCACAGTCCACCGACCGGGATGTGCTGGGAGACCAGCTGGCCGCTGGGCCCGTCACCGTCTACTCGGGGTTCGACCCGACCGCGCCGAGTCTGCACGCGGGCCATCTCGTCCCGTTGCTGACGCTGCGCCGGTTCCAGCAGGCAGGCCACCGCCCGATCGTGCTGGCCGGCGGCGCAACCGGAATGATCGGCGATCCCAGGGAGACCGGCGAACGCACCCTGAACACCGAGTCCACCGTCGCCGACTGGACCGACCGCATCCGCGGTCAGCTCGAGCGCTTCGTCGACTTCGACGAGTCGCCGTCCGGCGCGGTCGTCGAGAACAACCTGACCTGGACCGGCGACATCGGCGCAATCGAATTCCTCCGCGACATCGGAAAACACTTCTCGGTCAACGTGATGCTGGACCGCGACACCGTGAGGCGCCGCCTCGAGGGCGAGGGCATCTCCTACACCGAGTTCAGCTACATGCTGCTGCAGGCTAACGACTACGTCGAACTGCACAGGCGGTACGGATGCGCGCTGCAGGTCGGTGGCTCCGATCAGTGGGGCAACATCATCGCCGGAGTTCGGCTGGTGCGTCAGAAGGAGGGCGCGACGGTCCATGCGTTGACAACGCCGTTGGTGACCGATTCCGAGGGCAACAAGTTCGGAAAGTCGACCGGCGGCGGCAACCTGTGGCTGGACCGGGAGATGACGAGCCCGTACGCGTGGTACCAGTACTTCTTCAACACAGCCGACGCCGACGCGATCCCGTACCTGAAGTGGTTCACCTTCCTGTCGCGCGACGACGTGGACGAACTCGCGCAGGCCACGACGGAACGTCCACACGAGCGGGCCGCCCAGCGCAGGCTCGCGCAGGAGCTGACTATCTTGGTCCACGGGGAGGACCAGTGCGCTGCTGTCGAACACGCCAGCCAGGCATTGTTCGGGCGCGCCGATCTCGCCCAGCTCGACGAGCCGACGCTTGCAGCCGCGCTTCAGGAGGCCAGCAACAACCACGTCGCGGAGCTGACGCCGCACGGGCCGAACGCCATCACCGACCTGCTCGTGGCCAGCGGACTGGCTGACAGCAAGGGCGCGGCTCGGCGGACGGTCGCCGAGGGCGGTGCCTACGTCAACAACGTCCGCGTCGAGAGCGACGACTGGACGCCGCAGCCGTCGGACTTCCTGCACGGCCGGTGGTTGGTGCTGCGTCGAGGCAAGCGGAATATCGCAGGCGCCGAACGCGTTGGATGATCTGTCGGAGCCGACGCACGTCTCGTGCGCACGACTGGCGGAAATCTTGAGACACACCGCCTATCAGCCCATTTGACTCCGACTTTTCCCTCACGTAACTTGTTGAAGTCGTCGCGACGCGGTCCAGCCGCTGAGCGCGACGGCGTCCCAGAGGGAAGTCCTACTTCGGTGGGTTCCTGAACGTCCGCACTACTAGCACGCGGCTCTACGCCGCGGGTTGGTCGCGCGGGCGGAACGGGTGTGTTGTTTGAGAACTCAATAGTGTGTTTGGTGGTTTTTGTTTGTTGTTTTTGTTTTTGGCTGCGCTCCTTTTTCCCGTTTAGGGGTGTGGTTGTGTTTTTTTGCCAGTTTTGACTGGTTGCTTGTTTCAGATTGTTCTGAATGTTTTTTGTTTGGAGAGTTTGATTCTGGCTCAGGACGAACGCTGGCGGCGTGCTTAACACATGCAAGTCGAACGGTAAGGCCCTTTCGGGGGTACACGAGTGGCGAACGGGTGAGTAACACGTGGGTGATCTGCCCTGCACTTTGGGATAAGCCTGGGAAACTGGGTCTAATACCGAATACACCTTGCTGGCTGCATGGCCTGGTGGGGGAAAGCTTTTGCGGTGTGGGATGGGCCCGCGGCCTATCAGCTTGTTGGTGGGGTGATGGCCTACCAAGGCGACGACGGGTAGCCGGCCTGAGAGGGTGTCCGGCCACACTGGGACTGAGATACGGCCCAGACTCCTACGGGAGGCAGCAGTGGGGAATATTGCACAATGGGCGCAAGCCTGATGCAGCGACGCCGCGTGAGGGATGACGGCCTTCGGGTTGTAAACCTCTTTCAGTACCGACGAAGCGTGAGTGACGGTAGGTACAGAAGAAGCACCGGCCAACTACGTGCCAGCAGCCGCGGTAATACGTAGGGTGCGAGCGTTGTCCGGAATTACTGGGCGTAAAGAGCTCGTAGGTGGTTTGTCGCGTTGTTCGTGAAAACCGGGGGCTTAACCCTCGGCGTGCGGGCGATACGGGCAGACTTGAGTACTGCAGGGGAGACTGGAATTCCTGGTGTAGCGGTGGAATGCGCAGATATCAGGAGGAACACCGGTGGCGAAGGCGGGTCTCTGGGCAGTAACTGACGCTGAGGAGCGAAAGCGTGGGGAGCGAACAGGATTAGATACCCTGGTAGTCCACGCCGTAAACGGTGGGTACTAGGTGTGGGTTTCCTTCCTTGGGATCCGTGCCGTAGCTAACGCATTAAGTACCCCGCCTGGGGAGTACGGCCGCAAGGCTAAAACTCAAAGAAATTGACGGGGGCCCGCACAAGCGGCGGAGCATGTGGATTAATTCGATGCAACGCGAAGAACCTTACCTGGGTTTGACATGCACAGGACGCCGGCAGAGATGTCGGTTCCCTTGTGGCCTGTGTGCAGGTGGTGCATGGCTGTCGTCAGCTCGTGTCGTGAGATGTTGGGTTAAGTCCCGCAACGAGCGCAACCCTTGTCTCATGTTGCCAGCACGTAATGGTGGGGACTCGTGAGAGACTGCCGGGGTCAACTCGGAGGAAGGTGGGGATGACGTCAAGTCATCATGCCCCTTATGTCCAGGGCTTCACACATGCTACAATGGCCGGTACAAAGGGCTGCGATGCCGTGAGGTGGAGCGAATCCTTGTTAAAGCCGGTCTCAGTTCGGATCGGGGTCTGCAACTCGACCCCGTGAAGTCGGAGTCGCTAGTAATCGCAGATCAGCAACGCTGCGGTGAATACGTTCCCGGGCCTTGTACACACCGCCCGTCACGTCATGAAAGTCGGTAACACCCGAAGCCGGTGGCCTAACCCCTTGTGGGAGGGAGCCGTCGAAGGTGGGATCGGCGATTGGGACGAAGTCGTAACAAGGTAGCCGTACCGGAAGGTGCGGCTGGATCACCTCCTTTCTAAGGAGCACCACGAGACCCATGGCCCGCCCACAGTGTGTGGGGGTTCGGTGACCTGGGCGATTCGTGAGATGGGCCGCACCTGTAGTGGGTGTGGTTCGGGTGCAACAACAAACGTGTGGTTGGTGGGGAAACGACCGGCCGCGATGATCATCGGACACACTATTGGGCTTTGAGGCAACAGGCCCGCTATCTCTTCGTCCCGAGTGTGGGAAACCGGGGATAGGGACTGGTTGTCGCTCCACTGTTGGTGGTGGGGTGTGGTGTTTGATTTGTGGATAGTGGTTGCGAGCATCTAACACGCAGACTGTTGTTTGTGTGTTGATGTGCAATTTCAGAGTTTTTTAACTCAAAAAAAGGTTTCCCCTGTTTGTGGGGGAGGCTTTTTTCTTTTGGTTTTTTGTGTTGTAAGTGTTTAAGGGCGCATGGTGGATGCCTTGGCATTGAGAGCCGATGAAGGACGTGGGAGGCTGCGTTATGCCTCGGGGAGCTGTCAACCGAGCGTGGATCCGAGGATGTCCGAATGGGGAAACCCGGCGCGAGTGATGTCGTGTCACCTGCATCTGAATATATAGGGTGTGGGAGGTAACGCGGGGAAGTGAAACATCTCAGTACCCGTAGGAAGAGAAAACAATTGTGATTCCGTGAGTAGTGGCGAGCGAAAGCGGAGGATGGCTAAACCGGATGCATGTGATACCCGGCGGGGGTTGTGTGTTCGGTGTTGTGGGGCGTTTCTTCTCTCCTCCGCCGAGGAGGGCAGAAGTGATAAACCGTGGTGTTAGGTGAAGTGGCCTGGGATGGCCTGTCCGTAGAGGGTGAGAGCCCCGTAACCGAAAACATGACGGCTTCTGTGGAACTGTCCCCGAGTAGCAGCGGGCCCGTGGAATCTGCTGTGAATCTGCCGGGACCACCCGGTAAGCCTGAATACTTCTCGATGACCGATAGCGGATTAGTACCGTGAGGGAATGGTGAAAAGTACCCCGGGAGGGGAGTGAAAGAGTACCTGAAACCGTGTGCCTACAAGCCGTCAGAGCCTTCGACTTGTCGTGGGGTGATGGCGTGCCTTTTGAAGAATGAGCCTGCGAGTCAGGGACATGTCGCGAGGTTAACCCGTCGAGGGGTAGCCGCAGCGAAAGCGAGTCTGAATAGGGCGTATCCCCCTTTGGTGGGGGTGTAGTGGTGTGTTCTGGACCCGAAGCGGAGTGATCTACCCATGGCCAGGGTGAAGCGACGGTAAGACGTCGTGGAGGCCCGAACCCACTTAGGTTGAAGACTGAGGGGATGAGCTGTGGGTAGGGGTGAAAGGCCAATCAAACTCCGTGATAGCTGGTTCTCCCCGAAATGCATTTAGGTGCAGCGTTGCGTGTTTCTTACCGGAGGTAGAGCTACTGGATGGCCGATGGGCCCTACTAGGTTACTGACGTCAGCCAAACTCCGAATGCCGGTAAGGCAAAAGCGTGGCAGTGAGACGGCGGGGGATAAGCTCCGTGCGTCGAGAGGGAAACAGCCCAGATCGCCGGCTAAGGCCCCTAAGCGTGTGCTAAGTGGAAAAGGATGTGCAGTCGCGAAGACAACCAGGAGGTTGGCTTAGAAGCAGCCACCCTTGAAAGAGTGCGTAATAGCTCACTGGTCAAGTGATTGTGCGCCGATAATGTAGCGGGGCTCAAGCACACCGCCGAAGCCGCGGCAGCCGTAAGGCTGGGTAGGGGAGCGTCCTGCATCCGGTGAAGCCACCGAGTGATCGAGTGGTGGAGGGTGTGGGAGTGAGAATGCAGGCATGAGTAGCGATAAGGCAAGTGAGAACCTTGCCCGCCGAAAGACCAAGGGTTCCTGGGCCAGGCCAGTCCGCCCAGGGTGAGTCGGGACCTAAGGCGAGGCCGACAGGCGTAGTCGATGGACAACGGGTTGATATTCCCGTACCCGTGTGTGGGCGTCCCTGATGAATCAAGGGTACTAACCACCCAAACGACGACCGATCAATCCCTTCGGGGTGCGACGGTCATCTGCTGCGTGGGACCTTCTTTGGTAGTAGTCAAGCGATGGGGTGACGCAGGAAGGTAGCCGTACCAGTCAGTGGTAATACTGGGGTAAACCTGTAGGGAGAACGATAGGTAAATCCGTCGTTCACATTCCTGAGAGGTGATGCATAGCCGAGTGAGGTGAATTCGGTGATCCTATGCTGCCAAGAAAAGCCTCTAGCGAGTACACACACGGCCCGTACCCCAAACCGACACAGGTGGTCAGGTAGAGAATACCGAGGCGTACGAGTGAACTATGGTTAAGGAACTCGGCAAAATGCCCCCGTAACTTCGGGAGAAGGGGGACCCCCACACCGTCACCACCCACGCGGTGGAAAGCGGAAGGGGGTGGCACAAACCAGTGAGAAGCGACTGTTTACTAAAAACACAGGTCCGTGCGAAGTCGCAAGACGATGTATACGGACTGACGCCTGCCCGGTGCTGGAAGGTTAAGAGGACCCGTTAACCCTTTCGGGGGTGAAGCGGAGAATTTAAGCCCCAGTAAACGGCGGTGGTAACTATAACCATCCTAAGGTAGCGAAATTCCTTGTCGGGTAAGTTCCGACCTGCACGAATGGCGTAACGACTTCTCAGCTGTCTCAACCATAGACTCGGCGAAATTGCACTACGAGTAAAGATGCTCGTTACGCGCGGCAGGACGAAAAGACCCCGGGACCTTCACTACAACTTGGTATTGGTGCTCGATACGGTTTGTGTAGGATAGGTGGGAGACTGCGAAGCGGTCACGCCAGTGATCGTGGAGTCATTGTTGAAATACCACTCTGACCGTATTGGGCCTCTAACCTCGAACCGTCTATCCGGTTCAGGAACAGTGCCTGGTGGGTAGTTTAACTGGGGCGGTTGCCTCCTAAAAAGTAACGGAGGCGCCCAAAGGTTCCCTCAACCTGGACGGCAATCAGGTGTTGAGTGTAAGTGCACAAGGGAGCTTGACTGCGAGACAGACACGTCAAGCAGGGACGAAAGTCGGGACTAGTGATCCGGCACCCCCGAGTGGAAGGGGTGTCGCTCAACGGATAAAAGGTACCCCGGGGATAACAGGCTGATCTTCCCCAAGAGTCCATATCGACGGGATGGTTTGGCACCTCGATGTCGGCTCGTCGCATCCTGGGGCTGGAGCAGGTCCCAAGGGTTGGGCTGTTCGCCCATTAAAGCGGCACGCGAGCTGGGTTTAGAACGTCGTGAGACAGTTCGGTCTCTATCCGCCGCGCGCGTCAGAAGCTTGAGGAAACCTGTCCCTAGTACGAGAGGACCGGGACGGACGAACCTCTGGTCTACCAGTTGTCCCACCAGGGGCACCGCTGGATCGCCACGTTCGGACAGGATAACCGCTGAAAGCATCTAAGCGGGAAACCCCCTCCAAGACCAGGCTTCTCACCCATCAAGTGGGATAAGGCCCCCCGCAGACCACGGGATCAATAGACCAGACCTACAAACCCAGCAATGGGCGCAGGGAACTGGCACTAACCGGCCGAAAACTTACACACAACCAAACTCGCAACCACAAAACCACAGCAGTCAAACAACTGCACCCCACCACCACCACACACTCCAATTACAGAACAACAAAATAGAGTTACGGCGGAAATAGCGACAGGGAAACGCCCGGACCCATCCCGAACCCGGAAGCTAAGCCTGCCAGCGCCGATGATACTACCCAACCCGGGTGGAAAAGTAGGACACCGCCGAACACACATTAGGATCACCCCCCACAATTGCGTGGGGGGTGATTCCTTATGTGCCGCCAAGTGTTTATGGAATGCTGTTGGGAATAGCCAATTTTCGTCCCGAATCGGAACAGGGTAGAAAGACATACGTGGCGCAGGACAGGCAAGGTGGCAACGGCGACCCGCGGCGACCCCGTCAGCGGCCGGCGCCGCGCTCGTCTGGTCCCAATCGCGCTCGCCGCGTCCAGCCCGACCACAAGCCCGACAAGACGCCCGACCGAGACGGGCCGACGCTGTCGTCGGACATCGAAGCGCGGCAGCTCGCGCCGGAAATCCGCCGCGAACTCACCACGCTGGACCGCAACACCGCTGACTTCGTCGCACGCAGCCTGGTAGCGGCGGGCGAACTCCTCGACGAGGATCCCGAGGCCGCGTTGGAGCATGCCAGGGCCGCCAGAGAACGTTCGGGCCGCATTGCAGCGGTCCGTGAAGCCGTCGGCATCGCGGCCTACCGGTGTGGTGACTGGGCGCAGGGGCTCGCCGAACTGCGAGCGGCCCGCCGGCTGGGCAGCAAGTCCCCGTTGTTGCCGCTGATCGCCGACTGCGAACGTGGGCTCGGGCGCCCCGAACGGGCAATCGAATTGGCCCGCGGTCCCGAGGCCGCTGCGCTGGAAGGCGACGACGCCGACGAACTGCGGATCGTCGTGGCCGGTGCCAGGGCGGATCTGGGACAGATGGACCAGGCCCTGGCGATTCTGTCCACGCCGCACCTCGACCCGACGCGCACCGGTCAGACCGCGGCCCGCCTGTTCTACGCCTACGCCGAGACGCTGCTCGCGCTCGAGAGAGGGGACGAAGCTCTGCAGTGGTTCATCAACGCCGCGGCCGCCGACGTCGAGGGCATCACCGACGCCGAAGAACGGATCACGGAGCTCAGCTGACGTGACAACCCTTGTGCAGGAACACGATTGCTTGCTTCTTGATCTCGATGGCACGGTGTTCCGGGGCCACGAACCCACGGCCGGCGCCGTCGACACGCTGGCAGCGGTCACCGCCCGCAAGCTGTACGTCACCAACAACGCCTCACGCAGTTCCGACGAGGTCGCGCACCATCTGCGCGCGATGGGGTTCGCCGCCGCACCCGACGACGTCGTCACCAGCGCCCAGAGTGCGGCCCGTCTCCTTGCCGGCCGGTTACCGGCTGGAGCCGCTGTACTCGTCGTCGGCACCGAATCGCTTGCCGCCGAGATCAAGAACGTCGGCCTCAAGCCCGTGCGGCAGTGGTCGTACGACCCCGTTGCCGTCGTCCAGGGGCATTCGCCGGAGACTGCATGGCCGGATCTGGCAGAGGCGGCCCTCGCAATCAGGGGCAACGCGCTGTGGGTCGCGGCCAATGTCGACCGGACTCTGCCCTCCGAACGGGGCCTGCTGCCCGGAAACGGCTCGATGGTCGCTGCGTTGCAGGCGGCAACCGATCGTGAGCCGACTGTCGCAGGAAAGCCTCAGCCGACACTGCTGACGGATGCATTGTCCCGCGGCAACTTTCGCACACCGCTGGTAGTGGGTGACCGCCTCGACACCGACATCGCGGGTGCCAACGCCGCGGGCCTGCCCAGCCTGTTGGTGCTCAGCGGGGTCAGCACCGCCTCCGAGGCCGTGCGCGCGGTCATCGGCGAGCGGCCGAACTACATCGCCGCCGACCTCCGGGCGTTGTATGACCGCGCCGATCTCCTTCGGGTCGGGCCGCATCAGGCCTGGCGCATCGAGATCGGCGAGGCCGCGGTGACGGTTCACAACACCGGCAGTGAGCCGCGGGATTCGCTGACGGTGGTGCGGGCCACCGCCAGCGCCGTGTGGAACTCGAACCTCAGCGGCCAACCGTTCGCGATAGTCGCGGGCGACTACGTCGCACGAAGGGCGCTGGAGCGGTGGTCCCTGCTGACGTCGCCCGATCGACTAGCGTGAACACCGATATGAGTACCGAACCTGACGAAATCCGGGCCCGTATCGCGGCGTTGCTGGCGGAACTGCCCGACATCGAGGGACCGGGTTCTGCCGAGGTCGACATCGACGGCGTCGCCGCCCGGTTGGAGGAGGCGCACGACCTCCTGGTTCAGGCGCTGGAGTCGGTCGAGAAGGGCCCAGCTCCAGCGGAAACACCGGACTGGTGAGGTCACATGACGCGGCGCGCTCGTGTTGACGCCGAGTTGGTGCGGCGCGGGTTGGCGCGTTCTCGGCAGCAGGCTGCCGAGCTGATCGGCGCCGGCCGGGTCAATATCAACGGGATGCCTGCGGCCAAACCCGCCACGGCGGTGTCGGTGAACGCGTCGCTCACGGTCAACGACGCCGACGAACGGTCGTGGGTGTCGCGCGGCGCGCACAAACTCATCGGCGCCCTGGATGACTTCGGCATCTCGGTGGACGGCGCGCGCTGTCTGGACGCCGGTGCATCGACCGGCGGGTTCACCGAGGTGCTGCTGGATCGCGGCGCCCGTGAAGTGGTCGCCGTCGACGTCGGCTACGGACAGCTCGCCTGGTCACTGCGGTCGGACCGGCGGGTGACGGTATTGGAACGCACGAACGTCCGTGAGCTGACGCCGGAGGTGATCGGTGGTCCGGTCGAGCGCGTGGTGGCCGACCTGTCCTTCATCTCGCTGTCGACGGTGCTGCCCGCGCTGGTTTCGTGCGCGTCGGCCGACGCCGATATCGTTCCCATGGTGAAACCACAGTTCGAGGTCGGCAAGGACCGCGTCGGCGCGGGCGGGGTCGTTTCGGACCCGCAGCTGCGCGCAGCCGCCGTGCTCGCGGTCGCGCGCAGGGCCGCTGAACTGGATTGGCACACCGTCGGTGTGGCGGCCAGCCCGCTGCCCGGTCCGTCTGGGAACGTCGAGTACTTCCTGCACCTGCGCGCCAGGCCCGAGCATCCGCTGACGGGTGACGAGCTCGAGCAGGCCGTGGAACGCGCCGTCGTCGAGGGGCCTCAATGACATCAGATCGCACCATCCTGCTGGTGGTACACACCGGCCGCGACGAAGTCGCCGAAACCGCCCGCAGGGTGGAAAAGGTGCTCGGCGACAAGGGTATTGGCCTGCGGGTGCTGTCCGCGGAGGCGGTTGACCGCGGCCGCATCCACATGGCATCCGACGACATGCACCGGCTCGGCGTCGATGTCGAGGTCGTCGACGCCGACGAACGCGCGGCAGAGGGATGTGAGCTCGTCCTCGTCCTCGGTGGCGACGGAACCTTTCTGCGCGCCGCCGAGCTTGCCCGCAATGTCGAGATCCCGGTGCTCGGAGTCAATCTCGGCCGCATCGGTTTCCTCGCCGAGGCCGAGGCCGACTCCATCGACACCGTGCTCGAGCACGTCGTCGGACGCGACTACCGCGTGGAGGAGCGCATGACACTCGACGTCGTGGTCCGCGTCGAGGGCCGAATCGTCAGTCGCGGCTGGGCGCTCAACGAAGCCAGCCTCGAGAAGGGTCCGCGCCTCGGCGTTCTGGGCGCCGTCATCGAAGTCGACGGGCGTCCGGTATCGGCGTTCGGCTGCGACGGTGTGCTCGTGGCCACCCCGACCGGCTCCACCGCGTGGGCATTCTCCGCGGGCGGGCCGATCGTATGGCCCGACCTCGAAGCAATTCTGGTGGTGCCCAACAACGCTCATGCGTTGTTCGCCCGGCCGATGGTGACCAGCCCGAACGCCGCGATCGCGATCGAGGTCGAGGCGAGCGGACATGACGCGCTGGTGTTCTGCGACGGACGCCGCGAGATGGTGGTGCCCGCGGGCGGCCGGCTCGAAGTGACGCGATGCGGCACACCGCTGAAGTGGGTGCGCCTGGACAGCGCCCCGTTCACCGACCGCCTGGTGCGCAAGTTCCGGCTGCCGGTCACGGGCTGGCGCGGGCAGTAGTGCTCTCCGAGATCCGCATCGAGTCGCTGGGCGCCATCAGTACGGCGACCGCCGAATTCGACCGTGGACTGACCGTGCTGACCGGCGAGACCGGTACCGGCAAGACGATGGTGGTCACCGGGCTGCACCTGCTCGGCGGCGCGAGGGCCGACGCCACCCGGATCCGGTCGGGCGCCGACCGGGCCGTCGTCGAAGGCCGTTTCAGCACCGGCGAACTCGGCGACGGGGTGGCCTCCCAGGTCGACGAGATCCTCGACGCGTCCGGCGCGGACCGTGACGAAGACGGCAGCGTCATCGCGGCACGATCAGTCAGCCGCAGCGGCCCGTCCCGCGCATTCCTTGGCGGCCGAAGCGTGCCCGCGAAGTCACTGAGCACCTTCACCACCGAATTGCTGACCCTGCACGGACAGAACGACCAGTTGCGGTTGATGCGCGGCGACGAACAGCGCGCCGCGTTGGACCGATTCGCCGATGTCGGCTCGCAGCTTCGCCGGTACCGCGCGGTGCGCGAGTCATGGCAGGTGGCCCGCCGCGACCTGGTCGAAAGGACCCAGCGGGCAAGAGAAATGGCGCAGGAGGCCGACCGGCTGAAGTTCGGTCTGGGCGAGATCGACGCGGTCGATCCCCGGCCCGGCGAGGACGACACACTCGTCGACGACATCAGGCGGTTGTCCGAACTCGACGCCTTGCGTGAAGCCGCCCAAGTCGCTCGCTCGGCGCTGTCCGGGGCGCTCGACGACGCAGCCGCCGATGCCGATGCCGCCTCGGCGGCGCACGAGGTCGCGCAGGCGAAATCGGCACTCGAGGCCACCGACGACGGCGCATTGCGGGCATTGGGGGAGCGGCTCGCGGAGGCGTTGGCCGTCATCGGTGACGTATCGACCGAGCTCGGCCAGTATCTGAGCGAATTGCCCAGCGATGCCAGCACTTTGGAGACAAAGCTGGCGAGGCAGAGCGAGTTGCGGGCACTGACCCGCAAGTACGCCGCCGATATCGACGGCGTCCTGGCATGGGCGCGCGAGTCGAGGGAGCGCCTTGCGCAGCTGGATGTCTCCGAGGAGACCTTGGCAGCCCTGGAGCGCCGCGTCGCAGAGCTGGAAGCCGAAGTCGTCGCCGCAGCAACCGAACTCAGCAAGCTGCGCACCAAGGCCGCGAAGGGATTGGCCAAAGCCGTGACGGCCGAGCTGTCCGGGCTCGCGATGGCCGACGCCGAATTCACCGTCACCGTTTCGCCGCTGACCGCGCGGGGTGATGACACTGCGCCCATCACATTGCCTTCGGGTGCGACGGTGCACGCGGGGTCCGACGGCGCCGACGCCGTCGAGTTCGGATTCTCGGCGCATCGGGGGACCGACGTACTGCCTCTGAACAAGAGCGCATCCGGCGGTGAGCTGTCCCGCGTCATGCTCGCGCTCGAGGTGGTCCTCGCCGCGTCGGTCGAAGGCACGACGATGGTCTTCGACGAGGTCGACGCGGGCGTTGGCGGTCGCGCCGCGGTGCAGATCGGCAGGCGCCTTGCGCGGCTGGCGCGCACCCACCAGGTCATCGTCGTCACACATCTCCCTCAGGTCGCCGCGTACGCCGACATCCACCTCGTCGTCGACAGCGCGGGCCGGAACAGCGCCAGCGGTGTCCGGCGGCTCGACGACGAGGACCGGGTCGCCGAGCTCGCCCGCATGCTCGCCGGGCTGGGCGACTCCGACAGCGGCAGGGCCCACGCCCGCGAGCTTCTCGACGCGGCGCAGGAGGATCGGGAAACGGTCTCCTAGGCCGTGTGGCGGATGTGACGAAAGCTAACTTGTGAGGCTGGTGTTACGGCGCGCCTCCACCTCAACTTGAGGGTTTCCGACAGAATCGCCGATATGAAGATGTCTGCGCTGCTGTCCCGTACTGCCAGCCCACGGCCGGGGATTACCGGCACCGCCCGGGTTGACCGCGACATCGATCGGCTCTTACGGCGCATCGGACCTGGCGACATCGTGGTGATCGACGCACTGGACCTGGACCGCATCACAGCGGACGCACTGGTCGAAGCCGACATCGCGGCCGTGATCAACGCCTCGCCCTCGATCTCCGGCCGGTACCCGAACCTCGGGCCCGAGGTGCTGGTCAACAACGGCGTCACCCTGATCGATGAGACCGGCCCCGACATATTCAAACGGGTCAAGGACGGGGCGCGGGTCCGGCTGTACGACGGCGGCGTGTACGCCGGCGACCGCAGGCTTGCCGTCGGCACCGAGCGGACCGACCACGAGATCCACGAGCTGATGCACGAGGCAAAGAGCGGTCTTGTCGCTCACCTCGAGGCATTCGCGGGCAACACCATCGAGTTCATCCGCAGCGAGAGCCCGCTGCTCATCGACGGTATCGGCATTCCCGACGTCGACGTCGACCTTCATCGCCGCCATGTGGTGATCGTGGCGGAGGAACCGGACGCGGCGCAGGACCTGAAGGCGCTCAAGCCGTTCATCAAGGAGTACCAGCCGGTGCTCATCGGCGTCGGCACCGGCGCGGACGTGCTGCGCAAGGGTGGATACCGTCCCCAGCTGATCGTCGGCGACCCGGAACGCATCAGCGCCGAGGTGCTGCGCAGCGGCGCACAGGTGGTGCTGCCTGCCGACGCGGACGGCCACGCGGCGGGCCTCGAGCGCATCCAGGACCTCGGGGTCGGGGCGATGACGTTCCCGGCCGCGGGGTCGGCCGCCGACCTTGCACTGCTGCTGGCCGACCATCACGGCGCCTCGCTGATCGTCACCGCAGGCCACACCGCGAGCATCGAGGAGTTCTTCGACCGGTCCCGCCAGCACAGCAACCCGTCGACGTTTCTGACCCGACTCAAGGTCGGGGAGAAGCTGGTGGACGCCAAGGCCGTCGCGACGCTGTACCGAAGCCGGATCTCCGGCGGCGCCATCGCCCTGCTGGTGCTGGCGATGCTGGTCGCCGTGATCGTCGCACTGTGGGTGTCGCGCGCCGACGGTGCGGTGATCGACTGGGTCGTCGACTACTGGAACCGATTCTCGCTGTGGGTTCAGGGCTGGGTCACCTGAGGGTGTGGCGCGGTGATATCCCTTCGCTCACATGCAATTTCGTTGGCCGCGGTCTTTCTTGCCCTCGCGATCGGCGTTGTCCTCGGCTCCGGGCTGTTGTCCAACACGGTGCTGTCCGGCCTGCGTGACGATAAGCAGGAGTTGCAGAACCAGATCAACGGGCTCACCGATCAGAGGAATGCTCTCAACGAAAAGTTAAGTGCCGCAGGCGAATTCGATACGCAGATGTCGCCGCGAATCCTTCACGACGCGATGGCGGGGAAGTCGGTTGTGGTGTTCCGCACCCCCGACGCAGCAGATGACGACGTCGACGCGGCGTCGCGGATGGTGGAGCAGGCAGGCGGCACGGTGACAGGGACGGTCGGGCTGACCGAGGAGTTCGTCGACGCCAACTCTGCGGAGAAGCTTCTCTCAGTGGTGAACTCGCCGATCGTGCCCGCAGGGGCGCAGTTGAGTACGAAGTCGGTGGACCAGGGTTCACAAGCCGGTGACCTGCTGGGCATCGCCTTGCTGATCAACAAGGACCCCAAGGTGCCCGCCGTCGATGACCAGCAGCGCGACACCGTGCTCACCGCGCTGCGCGACACCGGCTTCATCACCTACGGCGCCGATCGCGTCGGCGCGGCCAATACCGCGCTGATCGTCACCGGGGGCGGCCTCGGCGACGATGCGGGGAACAAGGGCGCCACGGTCGCCCGCTTCGCTGCCGGCATGGCCCCACACGGGTCCGGCACCCTGATCGCTGGTCGCGACGGCACGGCCTCCGGGACCGCCGCGGTGGCCGTCACTCGCTCCGATCCTGCGCTGACGTCGGCGGTCAGCACGGTGGACGACATCGATGCCGCATCGGGGCGGATCACCACGGTGCTGGCCCTGCAGGACCTGATCAGCGGCGGACGGCCAGGCCAGTACGGCGTCGGGCAGGGCGCGACATCGGTAACAGTCCCGCAATAGGCAACCGTTCGGCGCGTCAGCGACGGCTTGTCGGGGTCGGTGTTAGTGTGGAGTTCCGTGGGTCGGCAGGCCCCAAGCAAGGAACTTGCCTAAAGAAGTAAGCCCTGCCCGTCGTCACGGAGGTTGCTCTTGCCAGGGTTACGCAAGCACCCGCAAACCGCCACCAAGCACCTCTTCGTCACCGGCGGTGTGGTTTCTTCGCTCGGTAAGGGTCTCACCGCGTCGAGCCTCGGGCAGCTGCTGACCGCCCGCGGCCTGCAGGTCACCATGCAGAAGCTCGACCCGTACCTCAACGTCGATCCGGGCACCATGAACCCGTTCCAGCACGGCGAGGTGTTCGTCACCGAGGACGGCGCGGAAACCGACCTCGATGTGGGCCACTACGAGCGGTTCCTCGACCGCAACCTGTCCGGGTGGGCGAATGTGACTACCGGACAGGTGTATTCGACGGTGATCGCGAAGGAGCGCCGCGGCGAGTACCTCGGCGACACCGTTCAGGTCATTCCGCACATCACCGACGAGATCAAGCGCCGCGTGCTTGCGATGGCGCAGCCCGACGCCGACGGCAACCGGCCCGACGTGGTGATCACCGAGATCGGCGGAACCGTCGGCGACATCGAGTCGCTTCCGTTCCTCGAGGCTGCGCGCCAGGTACGCCATGAAGTCGGCAGGGAGGACTGCTTCTTCCTGCACTGCTCGCTGGTGCCGTTCATGGCCCCGTCGGGCGAGCTCAAGACCAAACCCACTCAGCACTCGGTCGCCGCGCTTCGCAGCATCGGTATCTCGCCCGACGCCTTGATCCTGCGCTGCGACCGCGACGTGCCCGAACCGCTGAAGAACAAGATCGCGCTGATGTGCGACGTCGATATCGACGGTGTGATCTCCACCCCCGATGCGCCGTCGATCTACGACATCCCCAAGGTGCTGCACCGTGAGGAGCTCGACGCCTACGTGGTGCGCCGACTGAACCTGCCGTTCCGCGATGTCGACTGGACACAGTGGAACGACCTGTTGCAGCGGGTGCACGAGCCTCATGAGACTGTGCGAATCGCACTGGTGGGCAAGTACATCGATCTTTCCGATGCGTACCTGTCGGTGGCTGAGGCCCTGCGCGCAGGCGGCTTCAAGCATCGCGCGAAGGTGGAGTTGCGGTGGGTTGCCTCCGACGACTGCGAAACCGACAGCGGCGCTGCGGCGGTGCTCGACGACGTGCATGCCGTGCTGATCCCCGGCGGCTTCGGCATTCGGGGGATCGAGGGCAAGATCGGCGCGATCCGCTATGCGCGCAAGCGCGGCCTTCCCGTGCTGGGTTTGTGTCTTGGCCTGCAGTGCATCGTCATCGAGGCGGCCCGATCGGCCGGGGTCACCGGGGCGAACTCCGCGGAGTTCGATCCCAGCACGCCGGACCCCGTCATCTCCACGATGGCCGATCAGCGTGATGCCGTCGCGGGTGAGGCCGACCTGGGCGGCACCATGCGCCTCGGTGCCTATCCCGCCGTGCTCGAGCCGGGTTCCATTGTGGCGCAGGCGTATGGAACCACGCGAGGTGTCCGAGCGGCACCGGCACCGCTACGAGGTCAACAACGCCTACCGCGACCGGATCGCCGAGAGCGGTCTGAGGTTCTCCGGTACGTCGCCCGACGGGCACCTGGTGGAGTTCGTCGAGTACGCCCCCGAGGTCCACCCGTTCATGGTCGGTACGCAGGCTCATCCCGAGCTGAAGAGCCGTCCCACGCGACCGCATCCACTGTTCGTGGCGTTCATCGGTGCGGCGCTGGACTACAAGGCCGCCGAGCGATTGCCCGTGGAGATCCCCGAGCAGCGAGCGAACGGAGCCGAGCACCCGGACGAGACGGGGCAGCCGCTCCAAGATGGCTCCCGGGAAAAATCCGAAGTCCGTGGCTGAACACGACTTCGCGACCGTCGACTCCGAAACCCTCTACGTCGGAAAGATTTTCGCGTTACGCGCCGATCAGATTCGGATGCCCGGTGGTAGCACTGCCCGCCGTGAAGTCGTCGAGCACTATGGCGCCGTCGCCATCCTGGCGATAGACGACGACGCCAACGTCGTCATGGTCTACCAGTACCGCCACCCGCTGGGCAGGCGGCTGTGGGAGCTGCCTGCGGGCCTTTTGGACATGGGCGGTGAGCCGCCACACATCACCGCGGCCCGCGAGCTGAAGGAAGAGGCGGGACTGTCCGCGCAGGACTGGCGTGTCCTTGTCGACCTCGTCAGCTCACCGGGGTTCAGCGACGAGAGTGTTCGGGTCTATCTGGCCACCGGCCTGTCCGAGGTCGGCAGGCCGGATGCGCACGACGAGGAGGCCGACCTGGTGGTGCGGTGGTTCTCGCTCGACGAGGCAGTGCGAATGGTGTTGAGCGGCGAGATCGTCAACACCATCGCGGTGACCGGAATTCTCGCCGCACACGCCGTACGGGGCGATTTCGACTCGTTGCGGCCGGTCGACGCCGAGTGGGTGGACAGGTCGACCGCTTTCACCCGTCGGAAGGAAGAGTCATGACGACATTCCGTCCCGCCCTCGACGACCAACTTCAGGGCTACCTCGATCACCTGACGATCGAGCGTGGCGTCGCCGCCAACACGTTGAGCTCCTACCGCAGGGATCTGCGGCGGTACGCCGAGCACCTCGCCCTTCGCGGCATCGACGACCTGGCCAAGGTCACCGAGACGGACGTCAGCGACTTCCTGGCGGCACTGCGCCGCGGCGACACGGAAAGCGGCACGGCTCCGCTGTCGGCGGTGTCGGCGGCGCGTGCGCTGATCGCGGTGCGCGGACTACACCGCTTCGCGGCGGCGGAGGGCGTCACCGAACTGGATGTCGCCCGCGCCGTCAAGCCGCCGACACCGAGCAGGCGGCTGCCCAAGAGCCTCACCCTCGACGAGGTGCTGGCCCTGCTGGAGGGAGCGGGCGGAGACAGCGACGCGGACGGTCCGCTGACGCTGCGGAACCGGGCACTGCTCGAACTGCTGTACTCCACCGGCGCCCGGATCTCTGAGGCGGTGGGCCTCGACATCGACGACATCGACACCCACGCGCGTTCGGTGCTGTTGCGGGGCAAGGGCGGAAAGCAGCGGCTGGTGCCGATCGGTCGTCCCGCCGTCACCGCCTTGGACGCCTACCTGGTGAGGGGTCGGCCGGATTTGGCCCGACGCGGCAGGGGAACGCCTGCGATCTTCCTCAACGCCCGTGGGGGACGGCTGTCGAGGCAGAGCGCGTGGCAGGTGCTGCAGGACACCGCCGAACGGGCCGGGATCACCGCCGCGGTGTCTCCGCACACCCTTCGGCACTCCTTCGCCACCCATCTGCTCGACGGGGGCGCTGATGTCCGCGTGGTCCAGGAGCTGCTCGGCCATGCATCGGTCACCACCACGCAGATCTACACCCTGGTCACGGTGCACGCGCTGCGGGAGGTGTGGGCGGGGGCCCATCCCAGGGCGCGCTAGGGGTCAGCCGGCCAGATACTCCGATTCCAGCACCAGGTCGGGGATGACCGAGCCGTACTCGCCGTGGGTCTTGTGCTCGACCGTCTGCCATTCCTGGCCCTGTTGACCGCGCATGTACGCGCGGTACTTGGGCGCCCCTGGAACCCTGATGTTGTCGGCGACGACGATCGCGCCCGAGCGCAGCCAACCGCGCGTCACGATGCTTTGCAGATCATTCAGGTATGCGTTCTTGTCGTGGTCGAGGAAGAGCAGATCGACCGAACGGGCTCCGAAGCCGTGCAGCGTCTCGAGGGTGTCCAGCGTCTGCCCGCCGTCTCCGATCGTGCCGACGACACAGGTGATCCGGTCGCCCACGCCCGCGTGCTCCCAGATCCGCCGCGAATTGACCGCGTTGGCGTCCGCCAACTCGACGGAGTACACCTCGGCCGTCGGCGCTGCTGCCGCAATCCGCAATGCGCCGTAGCCGCAGTAGGTCCCCAATTCCAGCGCCCGCTTCGGATTCGCGCGTCGCACCGCGGCGTCGAGCAGCTTGCCTTTCTCGTCGCCGACGTTGATCAGGAAGGATTCGTTGTAGGCGAAATCGTCGATGGTGGCGAGCACGTGGGCGATGTCACCTTGCCGGGCGTTGGCGACGACGTAGTCGACAACGGCGGCTTCGCGACCGTCGCCGATCTGGCCTGTGCTGGTGATCTTGTGGCTGGCCGCGGCCATCCGCCAAAACGACCAACGCAACAGCGGTATCCGGTGCTTGAAACTCATGAAGTGCACTCCTGCTTCTCGTTGCGGCCGACGACCTGCAGCGCGATGGCGCGATTGGGCACCGCTGCAACTCCCCGCGGGATCGACCGCGGCGGCTTCCGCAGTCGCCGACGTGTCGGCATCCTCAATTCCACCCTGGTGAGAATCGTGCCGAGCACGATGGCCAGCTCGAGCGAGGCGAAGGCGGCGCCAGGACAACGTCGGTGCCCGTAGCCGAACGGGGAGTACTCGGTCGGGCCGGGCTTGTGCAACAGAAACCGGTCCGGGTCGAACCGGCCGGCGTCGGGCCAGACATCCGGGTCGGCGTGCAACGCGGGCAGGGCCACCCCTATCACATCGCCCGCCGCCCGAGGTGTCTGCCAAGTTGTTGCGGGACAGGTCAATTGACGCACGACGATGGATACCGTCGGATGCATCCGCAAGGTCTCGGCGATGACGGCCGCTAGATAGGGCAGCTTGGGCATCTCTTCAGGCGCCGGGTCGGTCGACAGCTCGTCGAGCACCTTGCGCCGCACCTCCGGGTCACGGTGGATGTGAAACAACGCCCACGCAAGGGTGGTGGCCGAAGTCTCGTGTCCCGATACCAGGAGTGTGCGCAGCTGTTGCTGCACCTCGTCATCGGCACGCCCGCCGACGTCGTCGGCCAGGAGAACGCTCAGCACGTCGTCGTAGCCGTCCGTTCCGGTCCTGCGCCGGTGCGCGATCTGTTCAGACAACATGGCATCCAGCTCACGGCGCCGCTGAGAGAAGCGGTGCCAGGGTCCCATGCCGAACGGAGCGCGGCGTAACGCCGGGAAGAACATGAACGGCGCGACGTAGTTGCGCATCATCGACTTGACGACACGGACGAAATCGTCTGTGCGCTGGCGGTCGTCGATCCCAAACACTGCGCGCACAATGATCTGGAGCGTGATCGACTGCGCAACGTCGCGGGCGTCGATGACAGACGTGGGTTGCCACTTGGCCACCTCTTCCTCGGCCGCCTGTGCCATCACCCCGGCGTACCGACGGATCCGTTCGCCGTGCAGCGCAGGCAAGAACCGTGCGCGCTCGTGTTTGTGCGGGTTACCAGACAGCAGGATGATCGAACCGGCGCCGACGACGGGTTCGATCGGGTTCGGCATCGGGGGAGTGAACGAGGACATCGGGACGGTGAGGAATTCACGAACGTCCTTCGGATGCGCAGCGAAAAGCACGTCACCGAGCCCAGGAATCGCCATTTCGAAAGCGCTGCCGTGTCTGGCGCGCCATCTGAAGTACGCCTCGGCGTCGTACCAGGCGGCGATTGCGTGGCCCAGCCTGAACCGTGGGGATATGGAGGACTTCGCCATCACACCCCGCGTCCTGATCTCATAGGTTGGCCTTCACCGCGGCGACGACCGCACGGGTGGACTGTCGGTTTCCGACGGTGATGCGGACTGCGCCGTCGGCATACGACCGCACCACCAAACCTGTGCCGTCGAACGCCCGGCACCACGGATGCCCCATCGATGGCAGGTAGACGAAATTCGCATGAGATGCAGTGCTTTTCACGCCGAGGCCGCGCAGCCGCATCCGCAGGTATGCGCGCTCCGCGTTGATCAGCCGGATTCGCTGGTGCAGCTGATTCTCTGCATGGTAGGACGCGGTGACCGCCGCAAGGCTGATGGCGCTGGTTCCGAACGGCAGCTGCATGGTCCACAAGGTCCGCGCCAAATCAGGTGCACTGACTCCGTAACCGGTTCGCATGCCGGCCAATCCGTACGCCTTGGAGAAGGTGCGTACCACGACGACATTCGGGAATCTCGCTATCAGTTCGCACACGTCGATGCGGTGCTCGGCGGAAACGAACTCGATGTATGCCTCGTCGAGGAGCACGATGGTGTCAGCCGGTACCCGCGACACGAATCGCTCCACCTCTTCTGCCGATTCCACTGTGCCTGTGGGGTTGTGCGGACGGCACAGCACCACCACCCGCGAGTCAACAGCGGCGTCGGCCATCGCTTCCAGATCATGGCCACCGTGCGCGGTGAGCGGCACCGCAACGGGCCGCAGGCGCGCCATCCCTGCGACGATGGGATACCCGTCGAATGTCGGTGAGGCCATGACGATCTGGTCCCCAGGACTAGTGACGGCCTGCAGCGTCTGCATCACAACGCCGGTAGCCCCCGCACCGATGACGACTTGTTGCGTGGCGACGCCGATTCGATTCGCGATCAGATCTCGTAACCGCTCGGGCAAGAACTCGGGATAGCGGTTGGCCACCCCAAGGGTGTCGATGATCGCCGCGCGCACCGCAGGCAGGGGAGCGAACGGATTCTCGTTGAGCGACAGCGCTAATGGATCATCCGGGCAAAGCGACATCCTCGGCGAGTCCACGAAGGTGCTTGGCATCAGATTCACAGTGCGCGGCCGCCCCAGCGGATGGCCGCCGCGCCTGCGAAGTCACCCGCGTGTGCGAATGCGGCCATCATCACCACGTCATCTTTCTTGATTCGCCCTTCGGAGATGGCGCGGTCGAGGTTGACGGGGATGCCTGCGGCGAAGAGGTTTCCGCACTCGTCAAACGTGTCGACGTGTCGTTCTCTCGGCAGCTCCAACGCCTCGCGCCAGTTGCGCAGGAACACCCGGTTGGGCTGGTTGGTGACAAGCAGGTCGATATCGCCGGTCTTCAGACCGATTCGGTCGCACACCGCGTACGCCACTTCGGGCACCTGCCGATTGCCGCGCGCGAGCACCTTGGTGATCTTGCTCTCGGAGAAGCCGATGCAGCCCTCACCAGGTCCCGGCTGCCACCACTTGCGCTCAGGATCGACGGCAATCGTCATTTCGCCTGCGTACTGCCCGTAGGTGCGGCACTCCACGTCGAGGATCGGAGACTCGTCCGACACGCTGAGCAACCCGACGGCGGCGCCGTCACCGGGCACCGAGGCCTGTGCCTTCCGTCGCACCGTCGGCTGGTCGAAAATCTGCCCGGCTGCGTTCTGGGCGATGGCGATCAGCGCCGTACGTCCTTCACCCGACGCCAGTAGGTTTCGGGCCAGCTTCAGGCCCAGTACAAACGCCGCGCATCCGCCGTTGTGCAGATCCAGCACCCACTTGGGTTTCATACCAAGGCGATGCGCCATCCCCCCGCCTCCGCCGTAGAACGGCATGTCAGGCATTTGTGTGTGGGTGATCAACACGTCGACGTTCGCGATGGCGTCGTGTCCATGGCGTTCGATCAGGCCCTCGGCCGCGCGCTCGACCATGTCGATTGCCGTTTCATCCTCGGCCACGTGGTGGCGGAACTTGGGCGCTCGAAACATCATGTTGTCGCGTAGGTCGTCCGACTCTGCGAACCGCGCATAGTAATCCGCACCGATCGGGTCGCCGGGCAGGTACGTCGACACATCGATCAAGCTGACGTTCGTCATGGTGCTCATCTCATCCAGACCGGCGTCACAGGCAGGCCATGGCTGTGACGGTATTCAGCAATTGCCTTGAGGTTCTTCAACTCCAAGAGATGGCCTGCGCCGAACATGTCCCAGAAATCTCCGACCCACACAGGACGCTCCGGCGGAGCGGTTTTCGGATACGGGTTGCTGTCATAGAAAGGGTGATGACAGTTGGTCCACAACACCACGGAACCCGGTTTGTCGAAGACGAGTTGTGCGTCCACGACTCGCATCAGGTAAATCATCCAGAGGTGCCTGCCCTGGTCCCACGCGCAGTGGTAGTCGACCGTGCGCGCCTCGGCGTTGGCGACTGTGCGCGTGTAGATTTCGGTCTCCGACCCCAGTCTGTCGTAGGCCAGCCACAGCCCGGGTTCGTCGGTCGGGGTGAAACCGCGAAGACTGTAGGTCCATTCCTCCAGGCTTCGGGTGTCGGCCAGATATTCGAAGAGTTCATCCGGCGGGCAGTCGATGTAGTCGTTGACCGTGCAGTACTGACCGAATACCTGGTCGTGCGGATAGACCGACCGCATCATCTCCATGATGATCGGGGTGGCCTTCTCCCGCGGCGCGTTTTCGATGCGAATGACGCCCTCGATCGGATCGGCGCTACCGTCCTCGGCAAGCCGATTCGCGGTAATGTCCTGAAGCGCTGGTAGCGGCATCTCCTGCATTCTCCTATTGTCGAATCACTTTGTCGGACAAATGGTCTGGGTATTCGTGCCCAAGAAGGGCAGGAATGGCGGGATCTCGTCGGGCGAGCATTCGATGCTGACCACCGAGGGGCCGTCCGTCGCGAGCGCCGCCTCAAGCGCAGGTCGCAGCGTGTCGAGCGATTCCACATCGACCGACGACAGCCCTGGGAACATCGCGGCCAGCCCGGCGCCTAGGCGACTCCGGCGGAATCGGTTGTAGCTGTACCGGTCCCCGTAGAACACCTGCTCGCGAGTCACGCACATTGCGTGGGCGTTGTTGTTGAACAGCACGGCGGTAAGGGGCAATTCGTGCTCGACTGCGGTGTGCAGCTCCATGCCGTTCATGAAGAACGCACCATCTCCGGCGATGACAACGGTTCGGCGCCGCGGTTTCCCGGTCGCTGTGCCTGCGGTCATCGCGCGCGCGAACGCAATGCCCATGCCCGCGCCGAAGCTGTAGCCCATCCCGCCCATGCCGAGTGCAACGATGTATCGCCCCGCTCTGCGCGCGGGCAGGTGATGGATGGCGGCGGCACCCGTGTTTCCCGCGTCGACGACGATGTCGGTGCCATCGGTCAGTAGTTCGTCGAGCAGCGACATCGCCTCGCCGTAACGCACGCCTGGACCGTCGAACTCCGGCGGCGTGAGGCTGGTGGGCGAGGTCGCGTCCGAGGCGCCGACGACGCCACCGCTGATCCTCTGCACGTCGCGCAGCAGCGCTTCGAGCGCGAACTTCAGGTCACCCGCTGGAAAATGGGTGCACGGCAGATAGGGCACGGCCGACCCGACCGAAAGCGTGACCACATGCGTCAGCAGCTGCTCGAGGCCCGCACTCGCCGTCGCAGGCAGCCGCGTGCCGACCAGCAGACACGAGGCGCTGCCTGCTATGGCCGAGGCGACGCCAGGGTGACCCATCACGCCTGTCACGCCCAGTACTGATGCGGGATCGGTTCCTGGCTCTGCGACAACGTCTTTCGCGTCGGGCACCGTTGCCACTCGCGCACCGAGGGCCCGCCGAAGCTGTTCAAGTTGATGCCGCGCGCCGTCGCGGGCCACCTGCTCACCTGCGATGATCGTCACCGGTCCGAGTACCATCTGGCGGGCGAGGGTGGCCGCGAGAGGGGACAGATCGCCGGCGGGCGGATGGACGCGGCCATTGACCGGTGGCGCAGCAGGCGCCAACTGACTCTGCTGGACGTCCTTGGGGAGCAGCAGTACGGCCGGACCGCCCGTGCGTGCCGCCGCAACGGCCTCCGGCAACATTGTTGCGGCATCGCGCGCGTCGCGCACCCGCCCGCAGTAGAGCGAAACCGTGCCGAACAACGCCTCGGCGTCCACTGAGCCGTTGGCACCGCTGGTGTCTTGAAAGCTGCCGCGGCCGTCCATCGTGGTGGGTGGTTGGCCAACCAAGGCAAGTACCGGCACCCGGCTCGTCAGCGACTCGGCAAGGGCCGGAACCAAATTCAGGCCTGCCCCACCCGACGTCGCGGCAACCACCCCCAGGCCGGCACCGGCTCGGCCATAGCCGTCGGCCATTGCCGCGGCGGAGAACTCGTGCTTGGCCAACACGGCGGTGATGTCGTCGCAGAAGTATGCGGCGTCATAGATATCTTCGATGTTCGCTCCGCCCACACCGAAGATGTGTCCGACGCGTTCGGCCGCAAGGTAGTGGACGATGACATCCGCGACGCGACCGTTCGAGCGCATGCCGCGATTGTTATTTTCAGTTAACCGTTAAGCAAGTTAAGAGACCGCGATTAACGGCAGCGTCAGAAAGCCGTCACAATCCGTCGTCGCCAGCCTGCGATTTCCCGTTCGCCAGCTCGGCTCGATGCACCCGCATCGCCTCGGTGAGCGCACGCATTACCCGCCTCGCAACGGCGACATCGTCGTCGGTGAAGGGCTCCAACGCTTGGTGAGTGCGCATTCCGAGCGGTGCGAAGAAGGTCCGGGCCACCTCCATGCCCCCGTCCGTGTAGCGCAGGAACACCTTCCGGCGGTCAGCCGGATGGGGCTCTCTTCTGACATGGCCCGCCTCGACCATTCGGTCGACCAGGTAGGTGACGGCGGCGGCGGTCATACCGAGGCGATCCCGCAACTCTCGCAAGGTCAGCGGCGAATTAGTCTGCTCGGCCACCATGACGTGTAGCAGTGCGTCGAAGTCGTTGTTGCTGATGTGGTGGAGCGCCGCGAACAGGCGCGAGATTCGGTCGGACTCGGCGGTGAGGGTGCGTAGGTCGGCCGACAGCATCGATTCCAGCTCGGAACGACTGCTGGCTTTTGGCGCGCTCGGTGTCGCCCCGGTCATCATTGGGATGCTATCCGCGCCGAACCGTCAACCGACCAAATACTCCGACTCCAATACGAGGTCGGGGATCAGCGTCTGGTACTCCACGTGCGTCTTGTGCTCGACGGTGTTCCACAGCGTGCCCTGCTGCTCGCGCATGTACGCGCGGTACTTGGGGGCGCCAGGGACGCGCACGTTGTCGGCGACGGCGATGGAGCCCCTGTGCAACCAGCCGCGGTCGAGGATGGTCTGAAGATCGGCCAGGTACACGCTTTTCTCGTGGTCGATGAACAACAGGTCGACCGATTCGGCGCCGAAGCCGTGCTCATCGGACAGCGCACCGAGCGTCAGGCCGCCGTCCCCGATGGTGCCGACGACAAGGTGATCCGGTCGTCGACGTCGCCCCGGCGCGCGTTGGCTTCGACGTAGGCGACGCAGGCCAACTCCCGGCCGTCGCCGATCTGGCCGGTTCTGACGAAGTGGGGCAGCCCGACCGCGAGGCGCCAGAATGACGACCGGAGGAACGGCAACCGCCGCTTCGAGGTCATGGCCGCCAGCCTAGGGGGGACGCCGCGGTGAATGGGACGCTCGTTGCCCGCGGGTCTGCCCGTGCAGGCCCTGCGTCACCGTTAAACTTGCCCGGATGTTCGCGGAAGCAAGGTAATGAGCGAGGACGGTAGCGGCGCCGACCCGCCGGCACAGGCCGGACTGACCGGTCGTATGCCCCGCCCGATCCCCGAGCCCAAGCCCAAGAGCGTGCACGGGCCGGCCAAGGTCATCGCCATGTGCAACCAGAAGGGCGGTGTCGGTAAGACCACCTCGACGATCAACCTGGGCGCCAGCCTCGCCGGCTATGGCCGCCGGGTGTTGCTGGTGGACCTGGACCCGCAGGGCGCGCTTTCGGCGGGGCTCGGGGTGCCGCACTACGAGCTCGACCACACGATTCACAACCTGCTCGTCGAACCGCGGGTGTCCATCGACGACGTTCTCATCCACACCCGGGTCAAGAACATGGACCTGGTGCCGAGCAACATCGACCTGTCTGCGGCGGAGATCCAGCTGGTCAACGAGGTCGGCAGGGAGCAGTCGCTGGCCCGCGCACTGCACCCCGTGCTGGACCGGTACGACTATGTGTTGATCGACTGCCAGCCGTCGCTGGGCTTGCTCACCGTGAACGGGCTGGCCTGCTCGGACGGCGTGATCATCCCGACCGAATGCGAGTACTTCTCGTTGCGCGGGCTGGCGCTGCTGACCGACACCGTCGACAAGGTGCACGACCGGCTGAACCCCAAGCTCAGCATCAGTGGCATCCTGATCACTCGTTATGACCCGCGCACCGTCAATGCCCGCGAGGTCATGGCCCGCGTCCTGGAAAGGTTCGGTGATCTGGTGTTCGACACCGTGATCACCCGCACGGTGCGCTTCCCGGAAACCAGCGTCGCGGGCGAGCCCATCACCACCTGGGCGCCGAAATCCGGTGGCGCCCAGGCATATCGCTCGTTGGCCCGCGAGGTCATCGACCGGTTCGGTTCGTGAACACCCAGACAGAGCCGGCGGAGTCGCAGCAGACAGGCTTCCAGGTTCGGCTGAGCAATTTCGAGGGTCCGTTCGACCTGCTGCTGCAGCTGATCTTCGCGCACCGTCTGGACGTCACCGAGGTGGCGCTGCACCAGGTGACCGACGACTTCATCGTCTACACGAAGGAGATCGGTCCCCAGCTGGAGCTGGATGAGACCACCGCCTTCCTGGTGATCGCGGCGACTCTGCTCGACCTCAAGGCTGCCCGCCTGCTGCCCGCCGGGGAGATCCACGACGAGGAAGACCTCGCGCTGCTGGAGGTGCGCGACCTGCTGTTCGCACGGCTGCTGCAGTACCGGGCGTTCAAGCATGTCGCCGAGATGTTCGCCGAGCTCGAGGCCGCCGCGCTGCGCAGCTATCCGCGCGCGGTGTCGCTGGAGGACCGCTACGAAGACCTCCTGCCCGAGGTGATGCTGGGCGTCGACGCGCAATTGTTCGCCGAGATCGCGGCGACCGCGTTCACCCCGCGCCCGGTGCCGACGGTGGCCACCGAGCATCTGCACGAGCTGATGGTCTCGGTGCCCGAACAGGCCGAACAGCTGCTGGCCCAGCTGCAAAGCCGCGGGCCGGGGCAGTGGGCCACGTTCTCCGAACTGGTCGCCGACTGCAGGGAACCGATCTTGATCGTGGGCCGGTTCCTGGCGCTGCTCGAACTGTATCGGGCGCGGGCGGTAGCATTCGACCAATCAGAACCGCTTGGTGTGCTGCAGATTTCGTGGACCGGAGATCGGCCATCCAGCGAGGAAATCGAAGCCACTGACACGGTGGAAGAGCCAAACGATGACTGACGAATTTTCCGATCCGGTCGACGACGACCGTCCCGAGCCGCGCAGCGGCGACGTTCGCGAGCCGGTCAACGGCGGCACCCCCGAGGGGATCAACGGCGACATCCGGGATCTCGACCTGGGCATCGACGTCGCGGAGCCGCCCGAGCTGGAGGACGCCGAGCTCGGTGCCGTGCTCGAGGCACTGCTGCTGGTGGTGGACACCCCGGTGAGCGTCGACGCGCTCGCCGCGGCGATCCAACAGCCGGCCTACCGGGTTTCGGCCAAGCTGGCGCTGATGGCAGAGGAGCTCTCGGCCCGCGAGAGCGGCATCGATCTTCGCGACTTGGGCGGCGGATGGCGCATGTACACGAGGGCCCAGTACGCGCCCTACGTGGAAAGGCTGCTGCTCGACGGTTCGCGCTCGAAGCTGACCCGCGCCGCGCTGGAGACGCTGGCCGTCGTCGCCTACCGCCAGCCGGTGACGCGCGCCCGGGTGAGCGCGGTGCGCGGCGTCAATGTCGACGCGGTGATGCGGACCCTGCTGGCCCGCGGGTTGATCACCGAGGCGGGTACCGATTCGGACACCGGGGCCATCACCTTCGCGACGACCGAGCTGTTCCTGGAGCGGCTCGGGCTGTCCTCGTTGACCGACCTCCCCGACATCGCACCGCTGCTGCCCGACGTCGACGTCATCGACGATCTGAGCGCGACGCTCGGCGACGAACCGCGTTTCATGAAGCTCGGTGCGCCGCAGGCGAGCGGTGAGCAGCCGATGTCCTTCGATGTGGACAAAGACTGAGATGGCCGATCCAGAAGGCGTACGGCTGCAGAAAGTGTTGTCGCAGGCCGGAATCGCGTCGCGGCGCGTCGCGGAGAAGATGATCGTCGACGGCCGGGTCGAGGTCGACGGGCGGGTGGTGACGGAGCTGGGCACCCGGGTCGACCCCGACGCCTCGGTGATCCGGGTCGACGGAGCGCGGGTATTGCTCGACGACACCCTGGTCTATCTGGCGTTGAACAAGCCGCGCGGTATGCACTCGACGATGTCCGACGATCGCGGCAGGCCGTGCATCGGCGACATGGTCGAACACCGAGTCCGTGGCAACAAGAAGCTCTTTCACGTCGGTCGGCTCGACGCCGACACCGAGGGTCTGATGCTGCTCACCAACGACGGCGAGCTGGCACACCGCCTCATGCATCCGTCGTTCGAGGTGCCCAAGACGTATCTGGCGACGGTGGTGGGCACGGTGCCGCGTGGCCTCGGCAAGAAGCTGCGCGCGGGTATCGAGCTCGACGACGGACCCGCGCATCTCGACGACTTCGCGGTGGTGGACGCCGTTCCCGGTAAGACGATGGTGCGCGTGACGCTGCACGAAGGCCGTAAGCGCATCGTTCGCCGGATGCTCGCAGAGGTCGGCTTTCCGGTTCAAGAACTCGTGCGCACCGACATCGGTGCCGTGTCGCTCGGAGACCAGCGGCCAGGCAGCATCCGGGTGTTGGGCCGCAACGAGATCGGCGCGCTCTACAAGGCGGTTGGCCTGTGAGCGCGCCCGTGGTGATCGCGGTCGACGGCCCCGCAGGGACTGGAAAGTCCTCGGTGTCAAGGGGTTTGGCGCGTAGTCTCGGTGCGCGGTATCTCGACACCGGGGCGATGTACCGGATCGTGACGCTGGCTGTGCTGCGGGCAGGCGCCGACCTCGCCGACACCCCGGCCATCGAGTCAGCGGCCGCAGACGTCCCGCTGTCGGTCGGCTACGACCCGGATGAAGACAGCGCTTATCTTGACGCAGAAGACGTTTCGACCGAAATCCGTGGAGACGCAGTGACCAAAGCCGTCTCTGCGGTTTCGGCGGTACCCGCGGTGCGGGCCCGTCTGGTGGGGTTGCAGCGCGAGCTGGCCGCCGGTCCCGGCAGCGTCGTGGTGGAGGGGCGTGACATCGGCACCGTCGTGCTGCCCGATGCCGACGTCAAGATCTTCCTGACGGCATCGGCGGAGGAGCGCGCACGGCGGCGTAACGAGCAGAACGTCGCCAACGGTCTCGGCGATGATTACGAAGCGGTGCTCGCCGACGTCAAGCGGCGTGACCACCTCGATTCGACGCGCGCGGTGTCTCCGCTGCGCGCTGCCGACGACGCGCAGATGGTCGATACCAGCGACATGTCGGAGGCCGAAGTGATCGCCCACCTGGTGGAGCTCGTCGAACAGCATGCGGGTGCATCGCGATGACGGATACCGACGGCACCTGGGTCGACGAAAGCGATTGGGAGCTCACCGATTCGGAGGCGGGCGCGGATGACGAGGGCGCCGCGAACGTCTCCGGTCCTCCGCCGGTGGTCGCCGTCGTCGGGCGCCCGAATGTCGGCAAGTCCACCCTGGTGAACAGAATTCTCGGCCGCCGAGAGGCGGTGGTTCAGGACGTTCCCGGCGTAACCCGCGACCGCGTCTCCTATGAGGCGAACTGGGTGGGGCGGCGGTTCTTCATCCAGGACACCGGCGGATGGGAGCCCGACGCCAAGGGCCTGCAACAGCTGGTCGCCGAGCAGGCGAGCGTGGCGATGCGCACCGCCGATGCCATCATCCTCGTCGTCGACGCCGTGGTGGGTGCGACGACGGGCGACGAGGCGGCCGCGCGGATCTTGCGGCGGTCCGGCAAGCCGGTGTTCCTGGCGGCCAACAAGGTGGACACCGAGCGCGGGGAGTCCGACGCCACCGCGTTGTGGTCACTGGGGATGGGGGAGCCGCACCCGATCAGCGCCATGCACGGGCGCGGGGTCGCCGACCTGCTCGACCGGGTGGTCGAGTCGCTGCCCGCGGTGTCGGAGGCAGGGTCTGGCGGTGGCGGGCCCCGGCGGGTCGCCCTCGTCGGCAAGCCGAACGTCGGCAAGAGCTCGCTGCTGAACCAGCTTGTCGGTGACGAGCGGGCCGTGGTGCACGACAAGGCGGGTACCACCGTCGACCCGGTGGACTCGCTGATCGAATTGGGCGGCAAGACTTGGCGTTTCGTGGATACTGCCGGACTGCGCCGCAAGGTCGGCCAGGCCAGCGGCCACGAGTTCTACGCATCGGTGCGCACCCACGGTGCGATCGACGCCGCCGAGGTGGTCATCGTGCTGATCGATGCGTCGCAGCCGCTGACCGAGCAGGACCAGCGGGTGCTGTCGATGGTGATCGAAGCGGGCCGGGCGCTGGTGCTGGCGTTCAACAAGTGGGACCTCGTCGACGAGGACCGACGCTACGACCTTGGCCGCGAGATCGAACGCGAGCTGGCGCAGGTGCAGTGGGCCCCGCGGGTGAACATCTCGGCGAAGACCGGGCGGGCGGTGCAGAAGCTGGTGCCCGCGCTGGAGACGGCGCTGGAGTCGTGGGACAGCAGGATCACAACCGGGCAGCTGAACACATTCCTCAAAGAGGTGGTGGCGGCCACGCCGCCGCCGGTGCGTGGCGGAAAGCAGCCCCGGATCCTGTTCGCCACCCAGGCCACCACGCGGCCACCGACATTCGTGCTGTTCACCACTGGCTTCCTGGAGGCCGGCTATCGCCGGTTCCTGGAGCGGCGGCTGCGTGAGACGTTCGGCTTCGAAGGCAGCCCGGTCCGCATCAACGTGCGGGTGCGCGAGAAGAGGGGCGCGCGCTCTCGATAGGTTGGCTTGGTGCCCGTCGTTGACATGATTCTGATCGCCTTGGCGGGCGTCGCGGCAGGAGCCATTAACAGCCTGGTCGGGTCGGGCACGCTCGTCACGTTCCCGACGCTGGTGGCGTTGGGTTATCCGCCGGTCGTGTCCACGATGTCGAATGCCATCGGGTTGGTTGCCGGCGGCATTTCGGGGACCTGGGGATACCGGCGGGAGCTCCGCGGCCAGGCGCACCGGCTGCGCTGGCAGGTGCCTGCATCCTTCGCCGGCGCCCTGATCGGGGCGTGGCTGCTCCTGCACCTTCCCGAGAAGGTCTTCACCGAAGTCGTGCCGGTGCTGTTGATCGGGGCGCTGATTCTGGTGGTGATCGGGCCGAGGATCCAGGACTGGGCGCGCAGGCGGGCGGAGGCGGCGGGCCAGTCCGCCGAGCATGTCTCCCGAGGCCGCATGGTGGCGTTGGTGATCGGCACCTTCGCCGTCGGGATCTACGGCGGCTACTTCACCGCGGCGCAGGGCATCCTGCTGATGGGGGTGATGGGTGCGCTGCTGCCGGAGGACATGCAGCGGATGAACGCCGCGAAGAACCTGCTCTCCCTGATCGTGAATGTCGTTGCGGCAGTGGCATACATCCTGGTTGCGTTCGACCGGATCAGCTGGCCTGCGGCGGGGTTGATCGCGCTCGGCTCCCTGGTTGGCGGGTACCTCGGCGCGCACTACGGCCGCAGGTTGTCTCCGAATGCGTTGCGCGCGTTCATCATCGTTGTCGGTCTCATCGGGCTGTATCGCCTGGTCACCATTTAGGTCAGAAGTTGCGGCGCGCCGCCTCCTGTTCGAGTACGGCGTCGAGATCCTTGAGCCGCTCCATCGATGCAACAGCGCGTTGCGTGCGGTTGTTCTTGGCCAGCAGATCCCGGTGGCGATGCACGAACGACCAGTAGCCCGCGGTGAAGGGACAGGCGTCGTCCCCGAGTCGTTTCTTCGGGTCGTAGGCGCAGTCGCCGCAGTGGTCGCTCATCTTGTTGATGTAAGCGCCTCCCGAGGCGTACGGCTTGGTGGCCAGCTGTCCACCGTCGGCATGCTGGCTCATCCCGACGACGTTGGTCGGCATCACCCACCGGAAGCCGTCGACGTAGGCGGTCGCGAACCATTCCGTCAGCTCCGCGGGTCGGTAGCCGCGCTGCAGCGCATGGTTGCCGAGCACCATCAGCCGCTGGATGTGATGGGTCCAGCCACGGTCCCGCACGCCCATGAGGGCGTGGCGGAGACACTCGGCGGTGACGGAATCCGCGTCGAGTTCTCGCCACCATTTCGGCAGCGCGGTTCGGGCATGGAGTTTGTTGTTGCGGGTGTAGGCGGGCCCGAAATGCCAGTAGAGATGCCACATGTACTCGCGCCAACCGAGGATCTGGCGGATGAAACCCTCGACCGCGGCCAGCGGGGCACCGTGCTGCCGGTAGGCGTTCTCGGCGGCCTCGACGGCATCGAGCGGGTGCAGCACACCGAGGTTAAGCGGCACCGACAGCAGCGAGTGCGACATCGCCCAGTCCTGGCCCATGATCGCGTCCTCGTAGCGGCCGAACGTCGGCAGGCGATGCTCGATGAAGCGGTCCAGCGCGCGTTTGGCCTCAGTAGGAGTGACGGCGAACAGTCGCGGACCGTCGATGCCCACCGCCATGGGCAGGTCCATCCGGTCGAGGTCATGGCGGACCTGCTCGTCGACGTCGTCTTCGTGTGGCTGATAGGGCGTCGGAACATCAAGTGTCGCTTGCATTTTCGGTGGTGACTCGCGGTTCTCTTCGTCGTAGTTCCATCGGTTGCCGACCGGTTTGTCGCCGTCCATGAGCACGTCGAAGCGTCGTCGCTGCTCGCGGCAGAAGTCCTCCATGCGGAAGCGGGTGCGATTGCCTGCCCACTCACTGAAGTCCTTGCGGGGGAGTGCGAACGTCGGCGTGGGCAGGACGTCGGCGACGAGGCCGTCGGAGCACAGGCGGCGCACGAACCGCTCGGCGGCGTGCGAGGTCGGTTCGAAGACGAGGACGGGTCGGCCGTAGCGCTCGAGTGCCTCGGTATAGGTGTCGAACCGCAGGAGGGTGGAGCGGTCGCCAAGGTCGCGGTCGGCGTGACGCAGTGCAGAAAGCACGATATGCAGCTTCTGGCGGTGATAGGGCCGACGCCGGAGCGCCGAGGCGGCCTCGACGAGGAGCACCTCGCGGTGGGCATGCTCGCCGCTATAGGTCGCCGGTCCCAGCTGGTCGGCGAAGAGCCACAGCGGGGTGTCATCACGGGTGCTCACACCGCGGGTGTACCCGCTGGAAGCGGTTGGGATTGTGACGGCGCGCTGCGGTAGGCTCACGTGCTGCTGCCGGGTGCTGTTCGGCGGCACCGGGCTGTGGCGCAGTTTGGTAGCGCACTTGACTGGGGGTCAAGTGGTCGCAGGTTCAAATCCTGTCAGCCCGACACGGATCGCAGCAGTTCAGAGGCGGTTTCGGAGCGATCCGAAGGGCCTCAGCCCAACCGACACCACCGATCGTCACGCTCGACACGGCGGGGCGACCTCTTGTGTCGACCCCAGGGTCTGACTTAAACCAACGCCGCAAAGCGGCTCGAGGCGCCCCGCCCTAAAGCCCACTAATTCAGCACGGTCCTAGAGGTCCAAGACCAGCCGCCCGCCTTCGGATTTGGCCCTGGAGACGCAGACCAGCATCTGACCGAACTCCCGTTGCCGGTCGGTGAGGGTGTTGTCGCGATGATCCACCTCGCCGGTGAGCACCCGCTGGACGCAGGTGCCGCAAAAACCTTGCTGACAGGAGTAGCTCACGTCGGGCCGGGCCGCCCGCAACGCGGCCAAGGCGCTCTGGTCCCCGCCGACCCTTACCACCTCGCCGCTGCACGCCAGCTCCAACTCGAACGGCGCCCCGTCGACCACCGGCAGCGGCGAGAACCGTTCGACATGCAACTCCGTGCCCCAATCGAGCGGGATGCTCCGACGGACGGCCTCCATCATCGGCGGCGGGCCACACACGTACACCGCCGTCCGCCCGTCCAGCCCGTCCAGGAGCTCGGCGGCGGTCGGCAGGCCGTGCTCGTCGTCGGTGCGCACCCACACCTTGTCTCCGAACGTGAGCAGCTCGTCTAAAAACGGCAGGCTGTCCCGGTGACGGCCGGTATAGCACAAAGACCACGGCACGCCGAGCCGCTCAGCGAGCCGGGCCATCGGCAGGATTGGGGTGATGCCGATGCCGCCCGCGATGAAACGGAGCTTTTCCGCCCGCGAACCGGAACCGGGCAACGGCATCATGAAGGCGTTCCGCGGCTCGCTGATCTCGACGATCTGACCCACGACCAGACCATGCACCTCAACGGACCCGCCACCGCCCCCAGGGATCCGCCGCACCGCGATCCGATACTCCCGCTCCTGGCGCGGATCCCCGCACAACGAGTACTGCCGCATGCGCCCAGAAGGGAGGTGGAGGTCGATGTGCGCCCCCGCGTGCCACTCTTGCAGCTTCGTGCCTTGCGGGGCGGCGAGGGTGAGCTGGACGGCGTCCTCGTCCTGCGCGACGCGCCGCCGGTCCACGACCACCATGGCCTTGCGGTTGACGGCCACTGGGAGTTCGGGCAGTTCCTGATCGCCCCCTAGGCGCATCACCGCCGACATGAAATGGGGTACGGCCATCCCCGCGAAGCGGATGAGCAAGTCCGGACGGGTCGACCGGTAGAGCCCTGGGGGAGGTTCGCCGGAGTACGGCTTGAACAGCCGCGTCAACAGGCGCCGCGGGGCCGGATCGCTCTCGACCTTATCCATGGAGGGCGCGCGCCGCCGGGGAGGTGGCCAGATAGGCGACCGCCTGCGCAGTGTTCCCCTCGTTCACCGGGTTGTAATCGCGCCTGAACAGCCGTAGCGCGGCGCGGACGACATATCCGGCCGTGGGGAGGGTGCCGCGCTTGCCCGACTCACGCAGCTTCCACGCGAGCCGGAGGTACCCAAGGTTCGGCAACGCCGGGTCCGCGTGGACGAGGAACTTCATGCCGCGGAGAACCATCGCGAAGAATGCGAAACTGACCAACGCGCCTGCCGCGGCCTGGGCGACATAATCCATCCCGAAATATTTGGCGACGTTGTAGGAGACATGGCGGTGCTCCACCTCCTCCGCCGCGTGCCAGCGGTAGAGGTCGCACAACGTCGGATCGACGCCCATGTCGTCCCAGGAATTGTTGAGCGCCCAGTGGCCGAACACGCCTGTGAAATGCTCGGCGGCGCAGAGCGCGTGCGTGCCCGAGGCCAGCGCTTTGCGCCGGTTTTGCGGCGTGGCCTTGGAGACCCGCTGGTCGTACTGGCCGGCCACCCACTCCAGCTGGTCCAGAAAGGGCGCAGGGTCGATTCCGTTTCGCAGCAGATATTCGACCAAGACCTGGTCATGGGTTTTGGCGTGCACGGACTCCTGGCCGATGAAGCCGATAATCTCCTCTCGAAGGTGCTCGTCTCGCACGTGCTCCAAGGAGTCAGAGAGCAATTTGCAGAACCACCGCTCCGTGGTCGGTAAGAAGAGGTTCAACGCGGTCACGACATGCGAGCCGTAAGGATCACCTGGAATCCAATGCAGCGGGGCCGTGTCCCATTGGAAGTGGACGTTCCTCGGGCGCAAAGCCACTTCTTTAGGGGCGAACTGATCCGCCGCGTCCCAAGTCGCAAGATGTCCCGTCGCCACGTTCGCCTCCTCAGCCTAAAGCCTGTCACAAGCTGCACCGATTCCGCACATGCCCGAATTGCGCATTGGACATCATAATTCCGGCCAGCATCCTTAAAGGTGCTGGTCGAGGTGTCCACGCCGTCATGCAATGAGGCACCGTCACCCCGCGCTCGGTCAGCTCGTGCGAGATGTTAATGATGCTTCTCATGTTGCGGCCCAGCCGGTCAGTCGCCAGACAATCAGCGTGTCGTCCTCCCGCGGGTGCTGCATGCACTCACGGATGCCAAGCAGGCGCTGCGGCGTCACGGATGCCAACCGCTCCGGGCCCGCACGCACCGCGAGGGCACACCGGACGCAGTGAACTAGACGTTGCAGGCCACCAGAGTCACCGAGCTGGTGGCACGCCGTCGGGGGAGGCAGGTGAGTTTGGCGCCCGTCTGTCCGTTTAAGGTAGGGGGGCGACATCTGTCACCTCCGGACGTATGACCCCGCGCATGCGATCGGCAACAACAAATGGGTTCGAATCACATGCCTTCACTGAAGCCGTTCTATGAAGAATCTCAGGAAATCTACGATCTGTCAGATGAGTTCTTTGCTCTGTTTTTGGGCCCCACCATGGGTTACACCTGCTCGTATTACGAACGTGAGGACATGAGCCTTCAGGAGGCTCAGATTGCCAAATTCGATCTCGCGTTAGGAAAGCTTGGCCTGGAGCCGGGGATGACGCTGCTCGACATCGGGTGCGGTTGGGGCTGTGGGCTCGAGTTGGCGCTGACGAAATACGACGTCAACGTGATCGGCATAACGCTGAGCCGCAACCAGTACGAGTACGCCAAGGCCAAGCTGGCTAAGGTGGCGTCGCCGAGGCGGGCCGAAGTTCGTCTTCAGGGCTGGGAAGAGTTCGCGGACAAAGTGGATCGCATTGTGAGTATCGGCGCATTCGAGGCCTTCAAAAAGCCGCGATATTGGGCGTTCTTCGACCGTGCTTATGAAATTCTGCCGAGCGACGGCCGCATGTTGTTGCATACAATAACTACGTACCACCGGGATGTTCTTCATGAGAGCGGTATTCCGGTGACGATGAGCGACCTGCGGTTCATGGTTTTCATCGGCAAGGAAATCTTCCCGGGTGGTGAGGTGCCAGCGGAAAAAAATGTCGTCGAGAATGCGCAGGCGGCGGGATTCACCGTCGAGCGTATTCAACTTCTTGGACCCCACTACGTACGGACACTGGAGACCTGGGCGCAAAACCTGGAAGCGAATCGGCAGCGGGCGATCGAGGTCACATCGCAGGAGGTCTACGACCGCTACATGCGGTACTTGACCGGATGCGCAGACTTCTTCCGCCGCGGCATCACCAACGTCGGTCAGTTCACACTGCAGAAATAGTGCCCGAATAGTCGGCGCGTGTCGGCCTCCAAACGGTTATTCCTACCACCCATTTGACCTGCACCTCAATGAGTTTCGCGCACGGAATGTGCCAAGACAGGCAACTAAACGGCATCACGGCGCGGACATTCCGACCGGAATCGCCTGCGCAGCATGGACGCGAGAGTACGGCGAAACACCGCCCGGACGACCGTAAACGCATTTACACACCAGCGGTCGGCGGTTCGATACCGTCCGCGCCCACCATCGTTGGGCAGCCGATTGGCGGCACCCCAGCGGCCTTAATGTGACGGGCGAACGCCCTGGAGTAGGTCTCGGGCCGGATCGGCGTCCCGTCCTCGGCGACGGCAACCAATCCGGTACCGGGCCACTGGATGTCGTCTTGTAGCGCCGAACACCCGTCCGGCCAGTGTCCCGCCAGTGTCCCAAGACAGGCGCGAACAGGTTGGACAGGACGACACAGGATGGACGCCGGAACTCCGCTGACCTGGACCTATTGGACGCATTAGAACAATAGTTCACACTGTCCGGTTCCCTGGGGGTCAAGTGGTCGCAGGTTCAAATCCTGTCAGCCCGACTTAGGGAAGCAGGCTTTGACCTGCTGCAATGCGCGATCCAGACCTCAATCGCTGTTGAGTTTGTCCGCCTCTGGGACCACTTTTTGGTGGTTCTCGTCGTCGGTGGCGCACTTTCCGAACGTCAAGTGGGATGGCACACAGTTCTATCGGCTCATCTTGCGCGGGTCGGGGAAGCCCATCTTGAGGTAGCCGGGTGTTCGTTTCTTCAGCGATGAGGCGATGACGGGGGTGAGCTCGTCGTGGTAGTCGTGCACGGTTGCGGTGGTCTTCGAGGGGTAGGGACGGGTGACGCGGCCGATGTATTGCACGAGGCGGTTCTTGAAGGTGATTGGCGCTGCCAGGAACAGTGTGTCGAGTGCGGGGCAGTCGAAGCCTTCTCCGATGAACGAGCTGGTGCCGACAATCAGGAGTGGTTCCGAATCGGGCGTGTGGTTGGCAAGTTGGTCGGCGATCTGGCGGCGTTCACGAGCCTTCATGCCGCCGCTAAGGACGGTGACGGTCTTTCCGGCGTTGCGTAGCTGGTCGGTGATGGCGTTGAGGTGTTCGACCCAGGTGGTGAGCACCAGGATGTTGGCTCCGGTTTCGGAGGCGGTCAGCACGTCGTCGACGATCTGCTCGAGTCGAGTGCGGTCGGCGACGAGGGCTCGATAGATTTCGGCCATTCCACCGGGTGCGGCGGGGTCGGCGTCGCCGCGGTATTGGAATTCAGTCGGGTGCAGGTGCAGAACCGGGTGGGGCGTCAGTAGATCGGAACCGTCGACCGGGAGTTGTCCGGTACTGGGCTGGTCGATGGCCACGTGGTGTGATCCGAGTTGGTGATAGATCAGGTCTTCGAGCCCGTCGCGGCGCTCCGGGGTCGCGGTCAGGCCGAGCCAGTATCGCGCGGCTACGCGGCTCAGGACGCCGAAGAATGCGCTGGCCGCGACGTGGTGGCATTCGTCCACAATGACAAATCCGTAGTTGGCGGTGATGTCTTCGACGTTGTCGCGGCGGGCAAGTGTTGGCAGTAGCGCGATGTCGAGGATGCCTGTGGTCTTCGATCGTCCACCACCGATTTGACCGCATGCGAAACCAAGGTGACTCCTGATCCGGTCGCGCCATTGGTCGGCCAGGGCTTTGCGATCGACCAGGACCAGGGTGGAGGTGGACCGTGATTCGATTGCCGCACAGGCGATAACAGTCTTTCCCGTGCCTGGAGGGGCGATGAGGACACCGGTGTCCTGCTCCAGGAGTTGGTGCAAAGCGGTGGTCTGAACGGTGCGCAACGGCGTGCTGCAGGTGAACGTGTGGGGTTGACCGAGGAAGCGTTTGTCATCGACGTGTAGCGTGCTGTCGGCCGATTCGACGAGTTCGGTCAGCAGAGGATGGAGACCGCGGGGAAGCACGAGATCACCGTCAGCGGTTTCGTCGTAGCTGTAGAGGAACCGCGGTGTGTGTCCCAGGTGCTGCGGCGGGCACGTTGGCGCGCATCGAATTCCGGGTTACGTATCGATGCGGCATGCTTGACGGCCGAGATCATCGCTGGGCCAAGATCGTTGGCGGTCAGGGTGAGTCGTGATGTGAACTCTGCGCGCACGATTGCCGCCGGCCGCGGGATGATGCGCGACGACGTCGGTAGCTGCAGACGCCGCACGTTATGGCCGATCTGTGGATCGGGCAGTTGGCGCGCCAACGCGGTCACGTCGTTGGTGGACAATCGGGCGATGCTTGACAGATATGCCCACTGATCCTCGTATGACTCGAGGGTGGCGGGATCGAGGAAGACGGTGGTGCCGTGTTGACGGCGTTTACCGTTCATCGGGGCGGCGATCAGATTGCCCACCCCACGCCCGGTGTGCACGTCCTGGGATGGGAACAAGCGGTCATAGCTACTCAGATGCATGCTGCCACGCAGGCGAAATGCCTCACTCAGCAGACTTGTGGCGATGCTGCGGGCGACCGATGCCGAGATCGCATGAGCGAAGAAGATCCAGACGTGAGCACCTCGCCCGGATTGTGAGACCTCCAGTGCAGCCGGAATCCCATAGGAACGTGCTGCTTTCATGTACGCGAGCGCGTCGAGCATCGCGGCTTCCTTGTCGAAATCGGCCGCGACCCACCAGCAGGTGTCCTCGTCGCTGAGTGGATACAGGCCGATGTGCGCCCCGCCCCGCAGGTGGGTATCAATGGCTTCCGGGGTCAGCGGGAGGTAAGGTGCGTCGGCCCGGCTCATCCCCTTGCGCCAATAGCCTTTGATCGCCGGCATCCAACCCGAGCGGCCATCTCGCCGGTTCTCCCAGCGCAGCGCGTAAACATCGGTGCGACAACGGAACAGCTCGAAGAAGAACCGCACCTTATCGGCAGAACTGGAGCCCATTGTCATCGGTGAGGCCGGCGCCCCCGTCAGAGTCGCCTGGTCACTGGCGGCTGCGCGTGCCTGTTCCTCACTCAACTGAAGAAGACGACGCAAACGCACTTGTCGGCACGCAGCGTGTCCAACTCGCCAGGGAAACTCTCGACACCGCTAACGGTCAACTCCTATGTGCAGCACATTCTTCGGCGGAAGGGTTTACTCCCGCCAGCGCTCCCCGAGCGCTTTCGCCGCTGTAGATACCTTCATGACCAGACGACGCTCGCGGTTCCTGACGGGAACGAAGTGGTAGTGCTCGTAGAAGGATTGCGCCTCGTCGTCTATGGCATCAACGACGATGAGCCGGCCGCCGCCGATTTCCGATGCGGCAACGGCTTTGCCCAGTGCGTCGAGGAGCAGCTGCTCGCCATGTCCCTGACCCCGCAGCGACGTGTCGATTGCCAGTCGGGCAATCAAGTATCCGGGTATGCGGGAATAGCCGCCGGCCATGGAGCCCGAGACGCCGTCGTCGTTGCGTACTACTTCGGTGGGGCAGATGGCGAAATAGGCGCTGACTTTCTGTTCGCCGAGCCGGGTCCACACGTAGACGTGCGCGACTCCGCTGCTGTCCGCGCGACGGGCATGGGCGATAAGCCAGGTATTCAGCGACTCCTTATTGCAGTCGAATCCTTCCAGCGTGTGGGCGTCAGTGAGTCGCGCGGACTCGAACATTGTTCAACGCCTTGTGAAGACCGCTGGTTTGCGTGCGGCTGCCGCCAGCCGCGGCGCGTCGTCAGCAGCATCGAGCGAGGACATCAGTTTGTCGAACTGTTCGGGGTCCATTGCCGTTACCAGCTCCTGACGCAGGATGTCTTCGGCCCGTTGCATCGCAGCTTTCCGCACGAACTCTGACGTCCGCTCATGGACAAGGTTGGCGGCGCGCTGAATGCGGTCCAAGGCCGCTTGTTCCGCGCGAAGCTCGATGCGCTTCGTTTTGACTGCCACAGCGACACCTCCTTCTTTCCTCAGTCATCACTGCTCGCAGCTGTCGATCACTTCATTGTACGGTGAATGTACGTACACAGCTAGTAAGGGTTGCGGCCAGCACTGGGGATCACCCAGGGACCACACGTCATGCGCGATGCCGAACGACCTGCGCGTCAGTGAACCTCTTACACAACGCCCTGGTAGGAGAAACCGCTGGCGACCTGCGAAAACGCGCTACCGCTACTTCCTGGGGGTCAAGTGGTCGCAGGTTCAAATCCTGTCAGCCCGACACTGTCAGCCCGACCAGAGTTCTCGCAGGTAGCTAGGCCTAGCTCCGTTCGATGATGCGACGAAAGAGCCCAGCAAAGGGTCTCACCCCAGCCTCACCCCAGCAAGCGTGCGCACAGCGAGTCGAAATCGGAGTTAGCTGGTACAGACCTTCCTGGGGTGCGGCAAGCAGCATCAAACTCGGGCTAGGGGTGCATCCAACGAAGGCCGATCTTGGGTTGCTCGCAGCGATACCGTCGTTTCATGCGTGCGCACGCTGCCGAGGACGAGGTCAGCCGGCTGACCGCCTCGCAGCGATCCACGATCCGACGGGGCATTCGCGACACTCTCGCAGAGCAGGGAGATCGCCTCGACGACGACTCGGTGGTGGCAGTCCTCGATTCTTGCGACGGCGGCGGCAGGAGGAGCAATGCGCTGCGCCTGCTCTCTACTACTGATGATCGTCGACGTAGTAGCGGCCCAATGGTGTCCGCCACGTGACGCCGCGCGATTGCCGGAGGTTGCCCTCGCGCTGGACCAACACGGTTCACAGGCTGAACAGCTGGTTCGGTCTGGGAACTGTTGCCTGCCAGCCGAACTCACGGTCCAGGCGGGTGCGAAGGGTGTCCGCCGGCTGCGGTTCGCCGTGGACCACGAACACCTGTCGCGGTGGTGTCTCGAACCCGGCGGCCCAGCGGACGAGTTCGTCGGCGTCGGCGTGCGCGGAAAGCATCGCCAGGTTGGCGACTTGGGCGTTGATCGGGACCCACTCGCCGTAGATCCTGACGTAGCGCTCACCGGCGGCGATGGCTGCGCCGCGGGTACCCGGCACCTGATAACCGGTCACCATGATCGTGTTGCGCGAATCCGGAGCGAATGCCTTGAGGTGGTGCAGGATCCGGCCGCCCGTAGCCATCCCGCTGGCTGAGATCACGATCTTGGGCTCGCGGCTGGCCGAGATCTTCATGGACTGCTCGGCTTCCCGCGTGTAGGTGGCCATGGCGCACATGCTCTCGTAGACGTCCGGCGGCAAACGGTGGTCACCGTGATAGATACCCAGGAGATCGCTGGCGTTGATCGCCATCGGACTGTCCAGGTAGACCGGGATGTCCGGCAGCCGCCCGGCGGAGCGCAGCTGCCACAGGTGGTAGAGCAGCGTCTGGGCCCGACCCACCGCGAACGCCGGTATCACCACGGTGCCGCCGCGATCCACGGTTGCGTCGATGACCTCGGCGAGGGCGTCGGCGGGATCGGCACGATCGTGCAGGCGATCGCCGTAGGTCGACTCCATCACCAGGTAGTCCGCGGCCGACACCGGGTCGGGGTCGACCATGACCGGATCGTCGTAGCGGCCCAGGTCGCCGGTGAACACGATGCGGCGGCCGTGCCACACCAGGTCGACGGTTGCCGCCCCGAGAATGTGCCCGGCACGGCGGAACATCACGACCGGCCCTTCGCCCGGCAGGCTGAACTCCTGCCCGAACGGATGGGTGTCGAACAACTCGATTGCCCGACGGGCGTCCTCGCTGTCGTACAGTGGAAGGGCGGGATGGTGCTTGGAGGCCTTGTGCTTGTTGAGGAACGCCGCGTCACGCTCCTGCAGGTAGGCGCTGTCACGCAGGATGATCTCGGCCACCGCGGCGGTCGCCTCGGTGGACACGATCGGCCCGCGGAAGCCGTCGCGCACCAACCGAGGCAGGTAGCCGGTGTGGTCGAGGTGGGCATGAGTGACGACGACGGCGTCGATGCTCGAGGGGTCGACCGCCAGCGGAGCCCAGTTGAGCTCGCGCAGGTTCTTCACGCCCTGGAACAGCCCGCAGTCCACGAGGATCCGCTTGCCGCCGGCTTCCAGGAGGTGTTTGGAGCCGGTGACCGTGCTCGCCGCCCCCAGGCTGCACAAGGTAAGTTCGGTTTTCCGCGCTCGACTGTCACCGGAGGCCATGCCCCCAGTCTCCCAGAGGCGGCGCGGACGGGTAACGACTGACTGGAAAACGGCATCGTTACCCCATGACATCGCTCTGGGGTTTGAAACCAGTCACGAGGCCCACACTGCGGTCCTATCGAGAGCGAATCCCACGGTGAAGGGCTGTAGGAAATGCGATGCGATACTTGATGAGACAAACCACTGTCGGCGTCGTGTGAAAACCGATTCCGTGTTCCCGCATGGAACCGCGGCTGCTGTTGAGCGTCAACGAGTATCGCTAGCGGTTGGCCGAGCGCGCCAGGGGGCTTGTGGCTGTCTAGGGCTGTGGTGTTGGCGGAGCCTTGACGACGTGTCTGAGCTTGCCGTTACGGGGGTTTGGTTGTGGGGCTCCTCGGCCAGACTGACCGTCACCGCGGCCGCGCCCTGCGCGCGGAGGAACTCGTTGACGCGCTGCTTGACCAGTTGCGCTACGTCCGCCCGGTTGGCATTTTGGTCAATGTCGAGGCGGATCGTGAGGGTGGCCGGTGCGGCCTGCACGATCTGGTATCGCAGCACCCCGAAGGTCTCCTCAACCACAGTGGCTATGGCCATGGGTAGAAGGACTGCATCACCGCCTTGCGCCCCAGGCACTTTCAGTATTTCGTCGGTTCGCCCTTCCGGGTGACTGTGGGTAGCGGGTTGCCGCAGGGACAGGGTTCGCCAGCGATGACGACGATGACGACGCTGTCGCTTCTGCCCGGTGGAGCGGATCATGTGCGAACAGGGCTGGGAGGGCGCCCGGTATGGGTCTAAACTCAGGACTACGATCGGTGACGACACCCATCCGCGGTCCCCGGACCGGGTGGACTGCAACTTCTGCGCACTGACCCAAATCTGTTGTGGGTGGCTATTTTACGTATGTGTGCCCGAGGTTGCGTTGTCGCCCAGCAGCTTTGAGTGCCGCCCGGCTCTTCGACAGGCTCAGGCGCTCGGCGACGGCGCGGTAACGAGCCCCGCAGCTACAAGGCCACCGGTTTGCGGTCGGTGCGATAGCTCTTAGCGTCGGGCGTCATGGTGTCTACGTCATCACGCCGGCTCACGATTCGATTGGGCGGTAGGTCTCCAGCTGGCGACTGCGCCAATGCTTGATGATGTCGCCGATCTCGTCGGGATCGTCAGCGAGCATGAGGAGCTTGATGTGGTCTGGCGAAATCATCGCTGCCTCAAGCAGCCGGTCACGGATCCACCCCTCCAGTCCGCTCCAGTGCTCGGACACCGCAAGAACGATCGGGAAGTGCCGAATCTTCTTGGTCTGTATGAGCGTCAACGCCTCGAAGAGCTCGTCGAGTGTTCCAAAGCCGCCCGGAAACACGACGAACGCCGAAGCGTAGCGGATGAACATCAGCTTGCGGACGAAGAAGTACCTGAACTGAAGCGAGAGGTCGACGAACGGATTTGTGCCCTGCTCGTGCGCAAGTTCGATGTTAAGGCCGATCGAGCGCACGCCGGCGTCGCGGGCGCCCCGGTTGGCGGCCTCCATGATCCCGGGGCCGCCGCCGGTTATGGTGTCGAACCCCATTGTGCCCAGCCGTGTGGCCAGCCTGCGGGCCAGCTTGTAGTGCGGATGATCCGGGGGCGTGCGTGCAGAGCCGAAGATCGATACGGCGTGCGCTACGTCCTTTAGCGCCGCAAAGCCGTACGCCACCTCGTCGCGGATCCGGGCCACGCGTTCGGGATCGCTGGCAGCCAGCGCGGGAAAGTTCGGCCCCAGGCAACAGAGCAGCTCCTCATCGCATGTGGAGGGGATGTGCGCTGTGGACTCATGCATTCGCACGATCGTCCCACAGCGATAGAGGCGATAGGCCCACCCAGCGCTCCGACACCAGTGCGGGTCGGCATAGATGGGGACCGGCGCGGGCGGCACCTGGCACTCTCAGCTGTACGAGACCCCGCAGGCAGGTAGCCCCTGTCATCACCACACCGGACGCCGGACCGGTAGTCAACAAGAGGCTTTGCGCGGTTCGAAGTGGTGCGCGGGGGACACCTGTGATGGCAGACCATCGCCGGATCGATGACGGTCAGGCGGCGTCGCCGTTACGGAGCTCGAGGCGCGAGCCGACGCTGTTTGGAATGAAAGCGTGTGGCATTGCACCGGCGAGGGCGTGGGCGGCGCGCCATCCGGTGCAGTGGGCCGGGATGATGGCCTCCGGGCCGAGTTCGGTCAGTGCGTCGACCGTGGGTTTGATGATCGGTTCGAAGGCTGGGCCGCCCAGGTGGAAACCGCCGACCACGGCGGCCAGGGTGTCGATGCCGGTGAGCCGCCGCGCGTGACGGACGATGTTGACTATCCCGGCGTGCCCGCAGCCGGTCAACACGACGAGTCCGTGGCCGGCTACATGGACGATCAGCGCCTGGTCGTCGAGGATCAGCGGGTCGGGTGCCCACGCTCCATCGGTGAGGGCTTCATGGAAGGGCATGCCACGTTCAAAATCGGTGGTTCGATCGACCTCACCGGTGATCAGCACTGAGTTGTCGAACAGCAAGGACGGTTGACGGCGTTCCACGACTTCTAGGCCGGCCTCCCGGAGCGCAGTGCGACTGGGGGATGGAAGCTCCAGTTCCAAAAGTCCCGGAATCGCGATGCGGCGCTTGGTAAATGCCCCCGGGTGGACGACCAGCGGCAGATTTGAAGGACCTACCGAGCGGATGAATCCATCTAGGCCGGTCACATGGTCGAAGTGCCCATGGCTGAGGATGACGAGTTCGATGTCAAACGGAGACAAGCCGAGCCGGCGCATGTTCTCGCGTAGACCGTCGGGCGTCATGCCGGCGTCGAACAGCAGGTGGTGATCATGACCGCCCCGCGTCACCGTGACCAGCATCGAGAAGCCGTGCTCCGCCAACGGGACGTCGTACGTCTCGCCGGTGTCGAGCACATTGGTCGCTAACCGCGGGGCACCGGCGGCGGCGAGCAGGCCGTGTCGGCGGACAGGCCCTTGATCGACAAGCAACAAATCGGTGCTGTTGTCTACCAGCGTGGTCAGAGCGACCGCATCGACCGGGTTCAGGGTGATCGGATCTGCCGGAGGCCCAACTGTTTCGGGCCATATCGCTGGTGCGGGTACTGAGCCGGACTGATGATGAGGTTCGGTGCACATCACTGCTCTCCTCGATCGACCTCGGCCTTACGGTAATGGCACACGGCGTGTGGGAGGAGGGCCTTAATGCGCTGGCCATGCTTTGGTGGGGCAGCAACGGTAGCTACAGGCCGAAATCTCACCCCAGCACCACCCCAGCACACCAGGGCCCTACATTATCTCCACGCAAACAACGCGAATCGCTACGCGAAGCTTACGAAGCGTCACCGAGTCACATCCGACACGCTTTGCGAGCTGCGGCGATGGGCCGGCAATACGTTGGCTACCAGCATAAATGCGGCGTTTGCTGAAATGAGGGCAAACCCTAGACACTTTGCTGGGGGTCAAGTGGTCGCAGGTTCAAATCCTGTCAGCCCGACGCAGATTCGCCCAGGTCAAAGCGGTTTCGGAGAAATCTCGAGCCGCCCTTTATCCATCAATCGGGTCGAGTAGCGCTACAAATAGCGCAACGGCTGGCCAGCTGGTCGCCAAATCAATGGAGATCCGTCCGTCCCAGAGGGCGGCTTCGGTAATCCTGCAACCGCGTCAGCCGGCAATACTTTCCAAAGAACGTCACGATAAGTTAGCGGCTGGCGGATCTCATAGTCCCAGTCCTCGCAAACTAGGAGACTCGGCCCTCCGGCCAGGTGGTCGGTTCGGGGATCTACCGAGCACTCTCATCAGGTGCGTCGGGCTAGAAAACCCACCGGAAGCGTCGGCACGCACAGCTTCTCGACCTAGCCCGGGGCACGAGTTGGCGTAATTCTTCACAGCCGCAGTCCTGAGACCTACGCTTAATTGCCATGAGGCAATTCCTGCTGCGGGCAGTTGTGCTTCTGGGATCGTGGACCATCGGACTGCTGGTGGCGGCGTGGGTCGTTCCCGGAGTTTCGTTATCGGTGTCGGGGTTCATCGTCGCCGTCGCGGCGTTCTCGGTAGCGCAGGCGATCCTGTCCGTGTTGATCTTGAAGTTGCCCCATGATTATGCGTCGCTGCTTCTCGGGGGCAGCGGCTTGGCATTGACCATCGTCGCGTTGAGTCTCGCCTCGGTATTAACTCATGGGCTCACCATTCGCGGCATTGCATCCTGGGTGGCCACGACGGTCGTGGTGTGGCTCGTGACGACGGTCGGGGCAATTTCGATACCCGAGCTGTTGGCCCGCGACGACGTTGGCTCGACCTGACCACATCGAGGCGGACCACGGCAGAGCCGTGCAAACGCGACACCGCCGGGGTCCGCCGAGCGAGTAGAATTTTGCTATCTCGTCCGACGACGGAGGGAGACGTGATGGGAGACACGCATCACGATCCGACGGATCATTCTCGGACCACGCAACCGCACGCTGGTATCGCGATGAAGGACAACTTCTTCTGGCCTGGGTTGATTCTGCTTGCCGTGGCAGTGTTCGGCATGATCAGCACGGCGGCAGCCGCCGCCTACCAACATTACGAGTGGCTCGCCACGACACTGCTCGTCGCCGTGCTCGGTACGGTCGCTGGAGCGCTATGGCTCGTCGTGGAGCATCGCCGTGTGACCCGCATAGAGAAGCAGTCGGGGCGCACACCCCGATAGTCGGTCGCGCCGGCGCGCTGCCTAATGTTGAGAGCCGCCATCCCGTCAGCCGCTGATGACCGGACCGGCGAAGGCCGGACATTCCCTGCAATCACGTTCACTCGCATTGTCGGAAGAAGGGGCGTTTCATCGGTAGTAGCAGCCCGAGCTCGCTGATGCGTACACAGCCGAAGCCCGGGCAGATTGGAGATGGAAGATGATCACCCTCTACGCACTGGCCGCAGCGTTCGGCATCGGTGTGCTTTGGCTCGGATCGAATATCAAGGTCGTCAAGCAGTTCGAACGCGGCGTCGTCTTCCGGTTCGGCCGTGTGCAATCCGGCCTGCGCGAACCGGGACTCACGATGTTGATTCCGATCGCCGATCGCCTCCAAAAAGTGAGCATGCAGATCATCACGATGCCCGTGCCCGCCCAAGATGGCATCACCCGCGACAACGTGACCGTCCGTGTCGATGCTGTCATCTATTTCAAGGTCTCGGATCCAGTACGTGCGGCAGTCGACGTGCAGGACTACGTGTCGGCTATTGGCCAGGTTGCACAGACATCACTGCGTTCGATCATCGGCAAGAGCAATCTCGACGACCTGCTATCCAACCGCGAGCATCTCAATCAAGGGCTGGAGTTGATGATCGACAGCCCCGCGCTGGGCTGGGGTGTTCAGATCGACCGCGTCGAAATCAAGGACGTAGTGCTGCCCGATTCGATGAAGCGGTCGATTGCACGCCAAGCCGAGGCGGAGCGTGAGCGACGGGCTCGGGTCATCACCGCCGAGGGCGAACTTCAGGCGTCCGAAAAGCTGGCCCAAGCAGCCGAGGTCATGGCCGAGCACCCAGCCGCGTTGCAACTGCGACTCTTGGAGACCGTCGTCGAGGTCGCCGCAGAGAAGAACTCCACCCTGGTACTTCCCTTCCCTGTCGAACTGCTCCGATTTCTGGAACGCGCCACACCGCAAGCGTCCGAGCGCCGAGACAAGGCCGCCCGTACTGAAGCGGGCACAGCTTCCAACGGCGATACGTTGACGCTGGAACCACCAAAGATTCCCGACGACGCCCGCGGCCTGGAACTCCATACACGCATCGCGGACACATTCCCTCAAGCGGATCAGTAACGTCCGAGACAAGCCAAAAGGCGCTGTCGGCAAACCCATCATCCATTTCACGCAGTACACGGGCGCGCACCTGCTGAATTGGCAGGCGAATTACGTGAACCCGAAGGAGGCCGGCATTCGTACACAAGGTATAGGTGCGCCGAGGGCGCGCACCCAGAACAGAGTGTGAATCATGAAGCGCAAGGTTTTCGCCACCAGCTGTCTGGCTGGCATGGTCATCATCGGGGCCGCAGCGATGGCAAACGCCGCGCCGAACCCCGGCGAATCAGGACCCTCGATGTCGAATACGCCGACGACTTCGACGACACCGGCAACCGCACCGACGAATCCGGGTCACAGTAGCTACGGCTACTGACGACTGACCTGGAGGTGGCGCGGCCCCGGTCGCACTGCGGGTTCGGTTCGCGCCACTGGGCCTGGGAGTTCTATGCCTCAGCTTTCAAATGACGATGGCAGGCTGGTCGTTGTGAGTCATATGTTCCCGCAGACACCTGCCGCCAAGGCTGCACTCTCGGTGGCGACCCGCTTTCACACGCCCGCGTTGCTGAACCACTCCATCCGTTCCTACCTGTGGGGAGCGGCGTACGGCGCAGCGCACGGCATCGCCTTTGACGACGAGCTCTACTACGTTTCGGCGCTGCTTCACGACATCGCTCTCACCGACCCATTCGACAGTCACCGGATCGCCTTCGAGGAAGCGGGCGGGGAACTGGCGTGGGTCTTCGGCGTGGCGGCCGGTTGGTCGGCCGATCGGGCGGCCAGGGCGACGGAAATCATCGTGCTGCACATGCGGGACGACGTATCTGCGGCCGTCGACCCCGAGTCCCACCTACTGCAGGTCGCGACCAGTTGGGACGTCGCCGGACGCCGGCCGGACGAGTTCCCGCCGGAGACAAGGACAGAAATCCTGGCCCGCTATCCGCGGCTCGGTTTCGGCGCCGAGTTCGTGGCGTCCTTCGAGGACCAAGCGCAACGCAAGCCGCACAGCGCCGCCGCCGCGTCGATCGCCAACAACGGTGCGCAGCGAATCGCGGCCAACCCGCTCGACGGTTAGGTGGTCGCCGGCTCAGTAGCTGCCAGGATCGGAATCAAAATCGTCGTTGGCATCACTGATTCCATCGTCGTCGTTATCGGTGTCGTTCCATCCGTCGATGCCGGGCGCGTCAGCTGGCGCCCAGATCGCCCGCATCACCGTCCGGACGGTGTGGCGTGCTTGCCCCGCGGATAGGAAACTCTTCCCTCTCAGAAGGGAAAACTGGCCTGGCGGGCCATTACCGAAGCACCGCGTAGTCCGGAGTATTCCTCTCAAGAGCTCAACATCCCGAACGCACCGAGAGGGAGGACTCGCATGACCGAATCAACCCGCGACCTGTCCCGCTTCAAGTACGCAGCGACGCTCCTTGGCGCCATGGCCATTTTCGCCATTGCCCCGGCCACCGCCCACGCCGACGACAACGGCCCGAACCCCAGCGGCGGCGGATGCACCTACGTCGACACGGATGGCTACGAAGTCCCGGTCGACGATGGCCAGGATGTTTTCGTCGACCGCAAGGTCGTGTCGTGTCGCGGCGAAAAGATCGTCGACGCCACCCCGCCGAAGCGCAACGTGGTGCGGCCACCGGTCGTCGAGGGCAAACCGCCTGTTCTGGGCACGACGCTGACCACCGCCCCCGATCAGTTCGGTGGGGCAGGACTCATCGACCCGATGAAGTAGGTTTCCTGCCCGGTCGGGTATCCGCCGCCGTCGGTGGCGATGTGCACGTGGTCGTAATGGTTGGCGGTTTCGTTGCCGTAGTTGGCAGTCCAACTCGGTGCGCCGATGCCGGGGTAGAAGCCCTGCCGCCAGATCACGTGGATCACGCCCCAGCGCTTCGCGTTCGCCAGCGCGAGGCCCGCAATCTGGTTGCCGAGTTCGATGCCCTCGTCGGTGTTGTGGTTCGGGATCATCACGTCGATCGCCAATCCGTTGGGATGCCATCTCAGAGCGTCTTGGCGGGCCCCGCCGATGGTGGTGATCTCGGGGAACATCACGCTGATCGCACGGGCCACCCAGATGGTATGGATCTGCAGGCCCTGCTCCGGCGCAATGCCGACGGGTAGCGCGAACGACGCTTGCTGATTTGCGACCGGTGCGCTCGCGGCGATCAAGTCCGGCGCCGCGGGGCTTCCAGGGGCAGGCGCACTGGATGACACCGCCCCCTGGGTCGCCGAGGGTGCCTCCGAGCTATCGGTGTCCGTGCTTTGGTCGTAGATCATGGCGGCGGAAATGGCGACCGACGCCACGACGACCAACAAGCGGCCCCGGCCGTTGGCTAACACGCCCTTACCCACGGGGGCAGCTTACGTTCGCGCCGCATCACATTTGTTGGGATCGGTATGACGTCGCCGATCGCCGGTGGGCGGATAAGAGAACGAGTGAGCACCGCCTGCATGATCGGTTCGGGCTGAGCGACAGCGACCTCTCGGCGGTCAAACCATCAGGGCGCTGATGGCCTCGACGTCTTCCGGGCCCGGCACGCCCCAGTCGGGTTTGTAGCCGAAGAGTTCGTCGACTCGCACGCTCTGCAGGTCGGCGTCGAGGAGCTCGATGGCCTCGAGCGGAACCAGGGCGGGGTGGACCCGGCCGCACGCACGCGCCAGGCACAGCAGTTCGAAGCGCAGAGTGGCCAGATAGTTGGCGCAGCGAACCGACTTCAGTTCCGGGTCGAGGCCGTGCTGCAGCCAGCGAGACTGGGTGGCCACTCCCGTCGGGCAACGGCCGGTGTGGCAGCGCTGCGCCTGGACGCAGCCTATGGAGAACATCGCGGTCCTGCCGACGTTGATCATGTCGCAGCCCACGGCCAGCGCCAGCAGGGCGTTCTCGGGGGTTCCCAGCTTGGCCGACCCGATGAACACCAGCTCTTGGTGCAGGTCTTGTTCGGCGAAGGCCCGGTAGACGCGGGGAAAAGCCCACTTGAACGGCAGTGCGACGTGGTCGCTGAAAACCAAAGGGGCCGCGCCGGTGCCGCCCTCACCGCCGTCGACGGTGACGAAGTCGACTCCTCGGCCGGTGCCGGCCATGCGTGCCGCCAACTCCGGCCAGAACGCCTCCTCGCCGACCGCTGATTTGATTCCGACGGGCAGGCCGGTCGCCGAAGCGATGGTCTCCACCAGTTCGAGCAGCCCGTCGACGTCGTGAAATGCCGAGTGAGCGGCGGGGCTCTTGCAGTCCACCCCGACGGGGACGCCGCGTATCGCGGCGATCTCCTTGGTCACCTTGGCGCCGGGAAGCATGCCGCCGAGGCCTGGCTTGGCGCCCTGACTGAGCTTGATCTCGATGGCGCGGATCGATGGGGTCTCCGCCACTCGGTCGACCAGGCGGGGGAGGCTGAAGGAGCCGTCGTCGTTGCGGCAGCCGAAGTACCCGGTACCGATCTGCCAGACGAGATCGGCGCCGTTGAGGTGGTACGGCGACACACCGCCCTCGCCGGTGGAGTGCAGGGCGCCTGCAAGGGCGGCACCCTTGTTGAGCGCGGTGATCGCCGCGCCGCTCAACGCGCCGAAACTCATCCCCGACACGCTCACCAGCGATGACGGACGGAACGCCTTGGCGCGGGCGCGCGCGCCGCCGAGCACCTTGGCCGCAGGCAGAGGTTCTGCGGGTTCTGGATGTTCGCTCTCGTGCGCGTGGCCCGACACGGGGAAAGTTGCGTGCTTGATGATGGGGTAGTTCGGGACCTGCTCCAGGTTGTTGTCGGTGCCGAACCCGAAGTACCGGTTGGACAGCTTCGACGACGTATAGACCCAGCGGCGCTGGTCTCGGCTGAAGGGCTTCTCCGCATTGTTGTCGGTGACGATGTACTGGCGCAGCTCGGGTCCGACCGCCTCCAGAATGAACCGCAGGTGACCGACGACCGGATAGTTGCGCAGGATCGTGTGACGCCGCTGCCAGAGGTCCCAACCCGCGACGCCGGCAAGAGCGCCACCGATCGCAGCCGCCGCCGATCGCGGCTTCACACCAGTCATGCCACCATGCTCGTCGACCTTCGACCGCCTTCGCGAGGGACCTGTGTCATCAATTCAAGAGACGTAGTACTACTCATCGGCCTCGGGTGAGTTCCCCGGCATCCTTGAAGGCATGCCGCTCACCACGCCAGTCCCTGACGCCCGCGCGGTCGCCGATGGCACCAAACCCGACCGGGACCGCGCCGTCGACGTCGCCAGGCTCGCCGCGCTGCTCGTCGTCATATTCGGCCACTGCGCACTCCTGCTCGCCACGATCGATTCGAGCGGTCTGTGGATCGGAAACCTCCTCGGCGAGGCGCCTGAGCTGGCTCCGATCACGTGGGTTGTGCAGGTCATGCCGCTGTTCTTCCTGGCGGGCGGCGCTGCGGGCGCATACGGCTGGCGCGAAGGGACGCCGTGGGGGACCTGGCTGTTCACCCGTGCACAGCGTCTGTGTCGTCCGGTGTTCTGGTATCTGGTCTTCTGGACGGTCGGACTTCTGGTGACGTCGATCGTCCTCGGCGCGGACTCGGCCGCAGGCCTCGGCGGGGAGTCCGTTGCTCTGCTCTGGTTCCTCGGTGTCTACCTCGTGACGCTGGCCTTCGTGCCTGCGCTGACGCGAATGCGGACCGGGCGCGCGGTCGCCGTCGTGGTTGCGGCCCTTCTCGCGGCGGCCGCCGTCGTCGACGGAGTGCGGATCGCGACCGGCGCGCCGATGTCGGGCGTGGTCAACTTCTTGATCGTCTGGCTCATCCCCGTGGTGATCGGCGTCGCGTATGCGCGCAGGCTGATCAGCATCCCTGCCGCGCTCGCGGTGGCTGCATCCGCGTTCGCCGTGCAGGTACTGCTGGCAATCTTCGGCCCGTACGAGGTTTCGCTGGTCGTCACCGGGACGGAGCACCTGTCCAACACGTCCCCGCCAACGCTGTTGCTTGCCCTGCACTGCACCTGGATGTCATGTGCATTCGTTGCCGCTGCGGGACCCGTGCGGCGATGGGCTCAACGGCCGCGTGTGTGGCAGGTCGTCGCCGTGGGCAATGGGGGAGCGATGACGCTCTATCTCTGGCACATCCCGGCGATCGCGGTCGCGACCTTTATCTTGCATGCATTGGGACTCGACGCATATGACATTCATGCGCAAGGGTTTTGGGGTCTTCTCGCGCTGCGCGCAGTGGTATTCGCGGTCGTCATGGCGGCGACGTTCTTTCTGTTGTCGCCCCTGGAGCATCGTCGGCTCCCGTGGTGGGACTCGGCGGTTCGCGCGACCGGCGCCCGCTCGACTGCTGCCGGTGTGTGGATATGCGCAGCGGGCGTCGCACTCGTACTGCTGGCCAAGCACGGCTTTGACGGTGTCGAGGGTTACACGCTGCTCGCGTGCTTCCTCGCCGCGGCAGTGGCCGCACGTGTGAGCGCTGCACGTTGACGGTCACGTCAGCATTCCAGATTGGTAACCCTTGATTCGGTCGAGATGCCCACCAAGGGCGCCCGCACTATGCTCCGGTCCAGTGGCCGCTAGAGGCGAGGCGGCGGCGACGATTCGACGAGAGCGGAACCCGGCGAGTGCGAACAGTATTGGGACTGTCGAAGACATCGACCAGTATCGGGTGGGTTCTGGTTGACGGACGAGACGTCGCGGGCGACCCCCTCGACCACGACGCTTTCGACATCACCGATGCGAGCACCGCGGCGCCTGTTGCAACGGCACGCCGTGTGCGCGATATCGCGACGGCGAGCGGCTACACCGTCGACTCCGTGCACGTGACGACGAGCGGTAACGTGTTGTCACTTCGGGATGCGTTGACAGAGGCGGGTTTCGCCCACGTGGTGTCCGTTTCACTTACCGACGCCACCAGGGCGTGGGCGGTAGGCCAGGGGCGTGCGAACGGCCACGCGCATACCGCGGTATGCATACTCGGACGCGACTCGGCTTCACTGTCGGTGATCGACTCCGCCAGCGGCGCAGTACAAGCCACGACGACCACCAGCTCTCGCGACAGCATCAGCTTGATCAGTTGGCTCAACGCCGCCTTCGCCGACACCGAATCACCGCCAGAAGTGCTGTACCTGATCGGATCTCGCGCTCAGCTCGATACCCACGCCGGTTCGCTCGACGTGGGCCTGTCGATTCCGGTAGTGGCGACCCGCGACGCACAGTTGGCGTTGGCCCGCGGTGCGACGGCGTCAGACGTCATGTCCTTTCCTCCCGTCGCCACGGACGCGCGTTCCGGGTTCGCCTCGTACGCAAGGACGCTCACGGTGGTGGCAACAGTTGCGGTCGTCTCGCTGTTCACGCTGTCCTCCGCGGGCAGCCCGGTCACTCTCGCTGAGCGCAGCGCTCAGCGCCCGGCACCGCCGCAAGCCGCTCAACCCGAGGCGATTCCGCCAACCGCCGCGCCGGTGGCACCCATGATGCCCGCTGCGCCGCCGACCGCTGCGGCTCAACCGGTGCCATGGGAGCCGCAGGCCTCATCGATACCCGAGACAGCATCGGCGGCGGCCGAAGTCGCTGCACCCGAGGCGATCCCCGCGGCGGTACCCGAGACAGTCGAGATCACGCCGCCGGTGCAACACCTTCCCGACGTGCAGCCGCTCCAGCACATACCGGAAGCGCAGACCGATGTGGCGCCTGGCCCGGCGGCTCCAGCGCCGCCGCCTCCACCGGATCCCCTCGAAGGGGTGCTCAGCCCGCTGTTCGGCGGCTTGCCGTGAGCTAGAGGCGACCGACAGCGAATGTGGCTGCGTCGCCGACCATTCCGTTCACCGGATACAGAGCGTGGGCAAAGCTCGGGCCTCCACCCGGCGTGCCGTCGCAGATCGAGTCGCCTTCTGCGCACAGCTGCGTCGTCTTGGCCGCATACAGAGGGCCGATCGTGATCGGCGGCGCACCGTACTGGCTCGTCCACGCCTCGGATGGCTTGCCGAAGAGCGCAACGGCAGCGACATGGTTGGCCGCCTCAGGCGGCAACGGCTGTGGGACGAGGGCGGCAGGGACCCCCGGCGGCACCTCGGCCGAGGTCACGAAACCCGCCACCGCCGCGCCCTGCGAGTAGCCGCCGAGCACGATCCGGGTATTGGGGCAATTCGCCGCGGTGGACTGGACACGAGCGCCCGCGTCCCTGATTCCGTCGACGACGGTCTGGGCGAACGCCGTCGTGTCGTTGAAGTCCCCGCTGGCGGCGTAGTTGACCGGGTAGACCCCGACCGACTTGCCACCCGCCTGCGACCGCAGCGAGTCGACGAACGACTGTCCGACACCGCCTACCCCTGGTGGCTCGCCGGTGCCGCGGGCGAAGATCACCTCGACGTCCTGGCACGGCTCGGCGGATGCCGATGGAGCGGGCACACCCAGTAGACCTGCCCATACCGTCGCGACCGTTACGCCGAGCAACTTGCTGGCTTTCATCTGTCCTCCCGCGTTGATGTCGTGGGGGTACCCCATCGGCAGCGTCTATATCCGACTCGCGGCAAATGCCGCGGCGTCGTTGACCATCCCCGTCTGAACATAGGCGCCGTGCGCGCGCATGTCCCAACCGCCCTGGAAACAGATCGGATCGTTGGGAACGCACATCTCGATTGTCTTGGCCGCATAGAGCGGGCCGACCGAGGGCAACGGGCCGGCGGACAGACTGTCGGCGAATGTGCTTCTCGCGCCGCCGAACTCCGCCGCAGCGGCGACGTTGTCGGACACCTCGGACGGCATGTACGTGGTCGCCAGATCCACCACCGCCGCACCTTGGGAGTACCCGCCGAGCACCATCCTGGTGTTGGGACAGTTCGCGGCCATCGCCTGAACGTGTGCACTCATGTCGTCACCGCCGGCGGGGGTGCTACTCGAGAAGTCATTGCTGGCCGGGTAGTTCACCGCGTACACGCCCACCGATCGCCCGCCCAACTGCGACCGCAGTGAGTCGACGAAGGCCTGCCCGATCCCACCGACTCCCGGCGGCTCGGTGGTCCCGCGGGCGAAGACGATCTCGACGTCTGGACATGGCGCGGCGTCGGCAAAAGGTGCGGCGACCAGGAAAAGAGGCAGTGAACCGACCGATGCCACGACCCCACCGACAATGCGGGTGGCTCGGCCTGCGAACGTGATCTTCATGCTGGTATGTCGCGCGAGGCCGTCGAGATGTGACATGAGCCCGGTTGACGGTTGCGGGCCGGCTCGCACAATGGGCACCCAGTTGAATCAGTTGCGGATGTTTCGCCCAGGCCCCGAGTGGAAACGAGACTGTTAGTCTCGTTATGACGTGCACGCACGCCGACCAAAGGGGGAAGGTCGATGACCGAGTCCGTCGTCCGCTCGGGTCCCCACCCCGCCGGCTCGTTCGCCGCAGGGTCCCGAATGCGGCGGGGGTGGACACTGTTCGTTGCCTGCGCCGGTGTGGCAATGGTGGTCGCGTCGATGGTGGCACTCAACACCGCCCTCGGCGACATCGCGGTGGCGACCGGAGCGACGCAGACTCAGCTGACCTGGATCGTCGACAGCTACACGCTTCTGCTGGCGTGCCTGCTCCTGCCCGCGGGGGCGATCGGGGATCGCTATGGCCGCCGAACAGCACTGTTGGTCGGGCTGGCGATCTTCGCGGGTGCGTCCTTCGCACCCTTGATCCTGGGCGATCCGGTGCAGATCATCGTCGCAAGGGCGCTCGCCGGTGCCGGTGCGGCGTTCGTGATGCCCGCGACGCTGTCGCTGCTGACGGTCGCCTATCCACCCGAGGCCCGCACGAAGGCGGTCGGCGTGTGGGCGGGGGTGGCCGGGTCCGGAGGAATCTTCGGCCTCCTGGGCACCGGTCTGTTGCTGCGGATCTGGGAGTGGCAGTCGATCTTCTGGACCTTCGCGGGCGCCGGGCTGGCGCTCTTCGTGCTGGCGCTCACCATCGCCGAGTCGCGCGAGGGCGATGCCCCACCGCTCGACGTGCCCGGCGCGGTGACGATCGGAGCGGCGGTCGCGGTCTTCGTGTTCGGCATCCTGCAGGCGCCGGAGCACGGATGGACGGATCCGCGGGTGTACGGCTGCCTCATTGCGGGCGTCGCACTGGCCGTCGTGTTCGGACTCATCGAACTTCGGCGCCGCCATCCTCTGCTCGACATCAGGTTGTTCCGCGATCCCGAATTCGGCACCGGCTCGGCAACCATCACCATGGTCTTCCTCGGCACGTTCGCCCTGTTCTATCTCGTCACGCAGTTCGTCCAGCAGGTGATGGGGTACACGCCGTTGGCGACGGCGATCGCGCTGGCGCCGCTTGCGGTTCCGCTGCTGACGTTCTCGTCGCTGTCGTCGTGGTATCTGCCAAGGGTCGGTCTACGTGCGGTGGTATTCGTGAGCATGATCCTGGTGTCCGTCGGGTTCATCTGCATGCGCACGCTGACGCCCGACTCGACCTATCTTGACCTGCTGTGGCCGCTGTTGATCATCAGCTCTGGCTTCGGATTGTGCACGGCGCCAACGACATCGGCGATCATGACTGCCGCACCGGACGCCAAGCAGGGGGTTGCATCGGCGGTCAACGACGCCACCCGCGAGGTGGGCGGCGCACTGGGCATCGCCATGGCCGGGTCGATTCTGGCCAGCAGCTACAGCCATGCCATCGGCCCCGCGCTGACGCTGTTCCCCGAGCCCGTCCGCGGTCCCGCATCGGATTCGCTCGCACAGGCACTCGCGGTGGCCGACCGGCTCGGCCCGCAGGGACACCAGCTGGCCGAGGCCAGCAAGACCGCGTTCGTCGACGCCGTCAACTCGTCGTACCTCGTGATGGCCGCCGTCGTCGGCGTGGCTGCCGTCGTCATTCCGATGTTCGCCCCCGGCCGCGACGGCAGGCAAATGCGCGTGATGCGGCAGCTCAGGAACCGCCGGCCGGCTACCGCGGACTGAGCCGGAACACAGGGACTTCCCGGCCGGTCCGCGCCGCGGTCTCGCGACCTGCGCCTCGCGAACCCGTCCGCTCCTCGCCCCTGTGGTCTTCAGCGTCGCCGAGGGGACGTTGAACATGCCCCAGCTCACACGGCCCTTGCTGATCCTGCTGAGCCACGGATCGGTCTTCGACGCGAGACGTCTGCCAACGAAAAGGCCGAACCGCGAGCGCGCCCATCGGTTCATCACGCGTGTGGCGGCCGAGGGCGGTCGGGACGGGTCGACGTGACGCAATGGCACACGAAGACCTTATGCCGTGGCGGCACCCCGGTACGCTAACCGTCGAAGCCGGTCCGTAGCGGAGGGGACGAACATGAAGCTGTTGGCAGCACTCGTACTGGCCTGCGGAGTTACCGCCGCGCCGATGGTGGTCGCGGGCACTGCCTCCGCGCTGCCGGGAACGTGCGACGGCGCCGACTGCGTGCCCTATGTCGACCGCAACATCGCGCCCACCGACCCGTGCCAGTTCAAGTCCCGGTACCCCTTCGGTCTGGACGCGACGGGCAAGACGTTCGTCTGCAACGCCTCAAACCAATGGGTGCCGGTGGCTCCGCTCATCGGAGTTCGCACGATGCGCGCGCCATGCGACGAGGAGGTGCCCGGTACCGCGCAGACACCGCTCGGCCAGCTGGTGGATTGCGAGGGCCAGGCCTGGACGGCGTACAACGACGTGCTCTATTACGGCTGACCAGCCGCTCGGCCAGCGGTGACGGCGTGAAAGCCGGTGTCAGCCACCGTTGCTGACAGGGTTCGACGACAGCGTGATGATCTGTCCGTTTTTCCACACGCACCACCGTCCGCCCCATCCGGTGGTCCAGACCACCGGCTCACCCAGCCAGACCTCGGCGGGTTTGCGCGGCGCCCAGTCCGGAACGGGATCGCCCACCGCGGCCCACGGCGGATTGGGCGGCGGGGGAGGGTCCGCGAACGCCGGAGCAGCGCCGAGGCCGAGAGCGCCGGCAGCGAGTCCGCCTGCGACGGCAAGCGCGGGTAGGACTCCGCGGAAGATCACGTCCAATCCCAGACCGTCGGATCGTTCGGCGGGTAGTTCATGCAGACATCGGTGCCGTGGGCGGCGACGCCCTTGTTGTTGAAGAACAGCTTCGCCCAGTTGCCCCAGTGGGTCGCCATCTGCTCGTAGTACACGTTCGTCGCGGTGTCCTCCGAGTACTGGCGCCGGCCCGCGTAGTCCAGCGAGAAGAACCAGTAGATGCGATCGCGAGCGGCATCCTGAACATCGACCGGCCTGTTGTGATAGTCGATCATGTACCGCTGGTAGTAAATCGGGTCCGTGTCGCGCGTCGCGGCCATGTACTGGTCGACCGTGCAGGTGGTCTTGAGTATCCGGTTCGGGATCGGATAGTCGTCGCTCGCGTCGGCTGACGCCACACCGGGCACTGCCAGCGCGACGATGCTCAGCGCTGTCACGGCGATGCTCGCTTTACCCAACATCTGTGCCTCCCTTTGCTATTGCTCGGCTGCTAATGGTGGCCCCGCAGGCGCTGGCGGCGTATCCGCCTCCGGCGCCGGTTGCGCCATCTGCGTGAGCATCGGCACTTTTTCTGGGCAGTACGTCCGATAGGCCGCACCAAGAAACTGGTAGGTCTGTTCGGTGGTGGTGTCCTTGGCCAGCTGCCGTTTGACGAATTGTGCGGACTGGGTGGCATCGTGATCGAGGTTGTTCCACAGCCGCTTGCACGCGATCTTGCCGATCCAGGCGTTGTAGTCCTTCTCGCCGTAGATGCCGTAGATGTGCAGCTCGTTGTAGAAGTCGGTGTCGGGATCGGCGTGCGCGGGCGCCGCGACCGCGAGCGCGGGCACCGTCAACGCGATCGCCGTCAGGACGGTCGAAGCGAACCGTTTCATCCTCATCATCACCTAACTAGTGGGTCTTATTGGGCCCGTAGGGCTTTCGTCGTTTGAGTGGCGACCTGGCGCGCCGACGACTGCTGTTTCGGGTTCACTCTTCGGCTTCGGCTGCGGCCAGGGCTCCGGAATCGGCCGCTGACGAACCCGCTGCGGCCACCAGAACCACGGCCCGAGCAACGCGGCGATCGACGGCGTCATGAACGACCTGACGATCAGCGTGTCAAACAACAAGCCGAGACCGATGGTGGTGCCAACCTGACCGACCACGCGAAGGTCGCTGACCACCATCGACATCATGGTGAAGGCGAACACCAAACCCGCCGACGTGACCACAGAACCGCTGCCACCCATAGATCTTATGATGCCCGTGTTGATGCCCGCATGGATCTCTTCCTTGAACCGTGACACAAGCAGCAGGTTGTAGTCGGATCCCACCGCGAGCAAGATGATGACCGACATCGCAAGGATCAACCAGTGCAGGTGCAGGCCGAGGATGTACTGCCAGACGAGTACCGAGAGTCCGAACGACGCGCCGAGCGACAACAGCACGGTCCCCACGATCACCGCCGCGGCGACCACCGCCCGGGTTAGCAAGAGCATGATGATGAAAATCAAACACAGCGAAGCGATCCCGGCGATCAGCAGATCGAAGTTGGACCCGTTCTGCATGTCCTTGTACGTGGACGCGGTGCCCGCCAGATAGATCTTGGAACCCTCGAGCGGCGTACCCTTGATCGCCTCGAACGCCGCATTCCTGATCTGGTCGATATGCGAAATGCCTTCGGACGTAGCGGGATCGCCCTCATGGGAGATGATGAAGCGGATCGCCTTGCCATCCGGCGAGACGAACATCTTCATCCCACGTTTGAAGTCGGCGTTGTCGAACACCTCGGGTGGTAGGTAGAACGAGTCGTCGTTCTTCGACGCGTCGAACGCCTGGCCCATCGCAGTCGAATTCTCCTGCAGGGCCTTCATCTGATCCTGCTGGCCCTTCTGGCTCTGATACATGGTCAGCGTGATGTTCTTCATGTTCTTCATTGTCTCGATCATCGACGGCATGATCGCGACGAGTTGCGGCATCAGGGTGTCCAGACGCTCCAACAGGGGCACCAGTTGCTGGACGTCATCGGTCAGCACGTCGATGCCGTCGAGGGTGTCGAAGATGGCCCGTATCGAATGGCAGACGGGGATGTCGTAGCAGTGCGGTTCCCAGTAGAAGTAGTTCCGGATCGGCCGGAAGAAGTCGTCGAAGTCGGCGATGTTGTCCCGGACTTCGCCGATGTCGACGGACATCTGCTTGGTCTTCTCGACCATGGCGTGGGTGGTGTCCGCCATCTGCTGAGTCAGGCTCTGCATACGGGTCATCGTGTCGATGGTCGTCTGCATGTCGTTGGCCTGGGTCAGCATGTTCTCCATGACTTTGTCCATATAGTCCTGGTTCATCTGCTGGGTGGTGCCCTGCATGCTGATCTGGAACGGGATAGACGTGTGTTCGATCGGCGTGCCGAGCGGCCGGGTGATCGTCTGCACGCGGCCGATGCCGGGAATGTGGAAGACACCCTTGGCGATTCGGTCGACGACAAGCATGTCGGCCGAGTTGCGCACGTCGTGGTTGGTCTCCACGAGAAGCATCTCCGGATTCATCCGCGCCTGCGGGAAATGGCGGTCCGCGGCCGCATACCCCTGATTCGCCGGGATGTCGGATGGCAGGAACTCGCGGTCGTTGTAACTCGGGGCATAGCCGGGCAGGGCGACCAGACCGACGAGTGACAGCGCGATGGTGGACACCAGGATCGGACCGGGCCACCTGACGACGGCAGCACCGATCTTCCGCCAACCGCGAGTCCGCAGTGCGCGTTTGGGATCGAGCAGGCCGAACCGGCTGAGGATGGTCATCAGCGCGGGCCCCATCGTCAGTGCGGCGATGGTAGCCACCAGGATCCCGACGGCCAGCGGGACGCCCATCGTCTGGAAATAAGGCAGCCGGGTGAAGTGCAGGCAGAAGGTGGCGCCAGCGATCGTCAACCCGGAGCCGAGAATGACGTGCGCGGTGCCGTGATACATGGTGTAGAAGGCGGTTTCACGGTCCTCGCCGTTCGCCCGCGCCTCTTGATATCGGCCGATGAGAAAGATGCCGTAGTCGGTGGCCGCGGCGATCGCCAATGTGGTGAGCAGATTCGTAGCGAAGGTCGACAGCCCGATGATGTCGTAATAGCCGAGGGTCGCCACGATTCCTCGGGCCGCTGCCAGCTCTATGAACATCATGACGAGCACGATCAGCACCGTCATGATCGAGCGGTAGACGAACAGCAGCATCAGGAAGATCACACAGATGGTGATCATCGTGATGAGCTTGATGCTCTTGTCGCCCGCGTGGTGCTGATCGTTGGTGAGGGCGGCAGGCCCGGTGACGTACGCCTTAAGACCTGGTGGTGGCGCGGATTTGGCAACGATGTCGCGAACGGCGGCGACCGACTCGTTCGCGATGGTCTCGCCCTGGTTTCCCCTCAGGTAGAGCTGGACGTATGCGGCCTTGTTGTCGGCGCTCTGCGATCCCGCCGCGGTCAGCGGATCACCCCAGAAGTCCTGAATGTGCTCGACGTGCGCCTTGTCCGCCTCGAGCTTGTCGATCAAGCCGTCGTAGTACTTGTGGGCTTCATCGCCCAGCGGCTGGTCACTCTCCAGGACGATCATGACCGAGCTGTTGGAGTCGAATTCCTGGAACGTCGAGCCGATGCGTTGCATCGCCTGCATCGACGGTGCGTCAGTGGGCGCCAGCGACACCGAGTGCGCCTCGCCGACCTTCTCCAGCTGCGGCGCGATGACATTCACCAGTACCACCAGCGCCAGCCAGCCCAGCAGGATCGGCACGGAGAACAGCCGGATGAACCGCGGGATCATCGGATGCGCGCCAACGTGTGTGTTGGTCATGCGGACTTCACCAGGCAGAACGTCTGGGCATTGAGTCCGTCGGTCCTATTCTCGTTCTTCACCACGCCGTCCACGGTGATTCGGCAGCTGATGGTGTCGCCGTCGCCCTGCGCGACGATGTTCGGGCTGGAGGCGGGGGCGGTCGTGGTCAGCGTCAGCGACCACGGCAGCGGCACGTCCACCGCCTTCTGCGGCTGGGCGTCGAGGTCGAGGTAGTTGATGGTGGCGATGGCTCCGGGCTCTCCGTAGATCTCGTACTTGACGACTTTGGGGTTGAACGGCGCCGGGTCGTTGACCAGCCCTGCGCCAGGCCTGGTGAGCTCGGTCTTGCCGAAGACGGCCCGCAACCGGTCGACCATGAAGAACCCGAGCAACACCACCGCGACGATGAGCAGCGGAACCCAGGCGCGCCTGACCACCTTCAGCACTGGAAGCCTCGCCGCCCGCACGCCAGGGTGATGATTTCCACCCGACCCATTCAACTTCTCCCTAAGATGTCGGCCCCTGCTTAACTTAGCCCATATAACTTCTGTTGGCGCAACAGGCTAGCGCAAATGTTTCGGGCCCCCGTTACATACCTGGCGAATCCGCCGAAAACTCCGGCAAACCGTCGTAGTCTCCGGCTAGGTCCGGGGGCGTGGCCAACTGGAGGCAGCGATGGCCTTCGTCGGAAATAGGTGCGGCGGCGTGGTCCGCCGGTTAGCTTTCGCGGTGCTCATCGCCACGCTGTGTTCGGCGGTCTGGGTGGCGCCGAGAGCGGCGGCCTTCTCGAATGTGCCGGTCGAACAGCTCGACGTCGCGTCGGCGTCGATGGGCCGCGATATTCGGGTCGAGTTCCTCGGCGGCGGCGAAGGGGCGCCCGCGTTGTACCTGCTGGACAGCATGGAAGCGGGCGACGACTTCAACGGCTGGGACATCAACACCGCCGCGTTCGACTGGTACAAGGACTCGGGGATATCTGTCGTCATGCCGGTGGGCGGCAAGTCGAGCTTCTACAGCGACTGGTACGCGCCTGCGGCCGGCAACGGCGGGACGTACACCTACAAGTGGGAGACGTTCCTGACGCAGGAGCTGCCTGCCTGGCTGGCATCCAACAAGAACGCGCCGACGACGGGCAACGCCGTCGTGGGGTTCTCGATGGGCGGTTCTTCGGCGCTGATCCTGGCCGCCTTCCACCCGCAGCAATTCATCTACGCCGGATCCATGTCAGGCTTCCTGAATCTCTCGGCAGACCCTGGCCAGGTTGGTATCGCGATGATGTGGAACGGCGGCTTCAGCCGCCAGGCGATGTGGGGTCCGCCGGGTGACCCGGCCTGGGCCCGCAATGATCCCACCGTCCAGGCCGGCAGGCTGGCGGCAAACGGCACCCGATTGTGGATCTACTGCGGCAGCGGCAGACCGACCGATCCGGCTTTGGCCAGCCCGGATGCGCCCATCGGCGGGCTCGGGTTCCTGGAGGGAATGGCGATCGACTCCAACCACGCCTTCGTCGACGCTTACATCGCCGCGGGCGGAAACAACGCCGTGTTCAGTTTCCCCGACGGTATCCACGCCTGGGGTTATTCGGGCCAGCAGCTGCGGCAGATGAAGCCGGACATCCAGCGGGTGCTGCGCGCCACGCCATCCTCTTGATTACGACAACCGGTCTCGCAGTTCGCGTTTCAGCACCTTGCCGTAACTGTTCTTCGGCAGTTCGTCGATGAACTCGTACCGTTTGGGTCGCTTGAAGCGCGCGATGCGGTCGAGCAGGTGCGCGTCCAGCTCGGCGGGCTCCACCTCGCCGACGATGTAGGCGACAACGACCTCACCCCATTCCTCGTCTTTGGCGCCGACCACCCCGGCCTCCGCCACGCGCGGATGTTCGAGCAGAGCCTCTTCCACTTCGCGCGGATAGATGTTGCTGCCGCCGCTGATCACCACGTCCTTCGATCGGTCACGCAGGGTGAGGAAGCCGCGCTCGTCGAACGAGCCCATGTCGCCGGTGTGCAGCCAGCCGTTCTGCAGAGTGGCGGCGGTGGCCTCGGGGTTTCTCCAGTAGCCCGACATCACGACGTCGCCTCGGCAGACGATCTCGCCGATCTCGCCGATGGCAGCCCGGCCACCGTCGTCGCGCAGCACCGCGACATCAACCCCTGACCTGGCGTACCCGACCGACCCCAGAACGGCGTCGTCTGCATCCAGATGGTCGGCACGGCGCAGGCCGGTGATCGTCATCGGCGCTTCGCCCTGACCGTAGAGCTGGGTGAAGATCGGGCCGAACGCGGCCATCGCCTTCTTCAGGCTGTCCACGTACATCGGGCCACCGCCGTAGACCACCGTGCGCAGGTTGCGGGGGCATGACCGCCCGGTCTGCACGAGACGCGCAACCATCGTCGGCGCGAGGAAGGCACTGCAGCCCGGATGGTGCTCGCACAGATCGAGGAACTCCTCGGGCTCGAATGCCGCCGAGGCCGGTATCACCTGCCTGGCTCCGCGCAATACGTACGGCGGGATGTAGAGACCCGATCCGTGCGACATCGGTGCGCCGTGCACCAGGCTGCAGTCCTCGTCGGGCGAGTCGAAGTCCGCGAGGTGCGCCACGGTCATCGCCATCAGGTTCCGATGCGACAGCATCGCGCCCTTGGACCGGCCGGTGGTTCCGCTGGTGTAGAACAGCCACGCCAGCTCGGCCGGGTCCGTGCCCGGCGTAGCCACCGGCTCGGCGGCGAACCTCGACTCGTAGGGCCCGCCTGCGATGATCTCCAGCGGCACAGTAGTGATGGGACCGAGTTCGGCGGCGATCCTCGGGGATGCGAAAACCCGTGCAGCATCTGCGTCGTCGAGGATCTGCTGCATCTCCCGCGGGTGCAGCTTGTAGTTGATCGGCAGGTACACACACCCTGCCGCCCAGACGCCGAACATGAGCTCGACGATCTCCGGACGGTTCTCGCTGGCCACCGCGATGCGCGCCCCCGGTCCCAGCCCGCGCAGTGATGCCGCCAGCCGCAGCGCCCGCTCCCGCAGCTCTGCCCACGTGAGCAGTTGACGCTCACCGTGAAACACCGCACCGCGGTCACCGAAGCGGGCGGCTGCCTGGTCCAGCAGGACGAACAGGTTCAACGTGTTCTGTCTCCCTGCCCTTCGGGCGGGAGGTGCCCCCACTTCGCGCAAGCGCTCATCGCCGGGCCACCCAGTCCGAGTTCAACGCGAAGTCGGACAGGTACTTCGTCGAGCTCCAGCCGCCGTCGACGACGATCGTCTGGCCGTTGATGAAGCTGGCGCCTTCGGAGCACAGGAACGCGACGGTGCTGGCGATGTCGTTCACCTCGCCGAGCCGGGGGTAGGGCGTCATCGCTGTGTTGATCTTCTTGAACCGGTCATCCTCGAGCCGCTGCGCGACCATCGGCGTGAGCGTCACGCCGGGCGCCACTGCGTTGCAACGGATTCCCTGCGGTCCGTACTGGCACGCGATGTGCGTGGTCAGCGATGTCAGCCCACCCTTGGCCGCCGAGTATGCACCGCCGCGCAGGCCGCCGACGACCGCGAACGTCGAGGTGATGTTGATGATCGCAGAGCCGGGCTGCATGTGCGGTATCACCTCGCGGGCCAGCCGGAAGGGCGCCCGCAGCATCAGGCCGAGAAAGTAGTCCAACGACTCGTCGTCGGTCTCGTGCAGGGGTTTGGGGCTGCCCACTCCCGCGTTGTTGACGAGGAAGTCGATGTGGCCCCACCGCTCGACGGCCAGGTCCACGATGCGTTTCGGAGCGTCATCGGCGGTGAGGTCGACGGCGATCGTCGCCACCCGATCGGTGTCGTCGATGGCCTTCTCCAGTTCGGCCAGCCTGGCTTCGTCGCGGCCGGTGCCGACGACGGCCATGCCCATCTCCGCGAGCTTGGTGGCACAGCCGAAGCCGATGCCGCTGCTTGCCCCGGTCACGATCGCTACCTGCATATCACCCGTCCGCTTTCGTCAATGCTGCCCGGATCTGATGCTTCATTACCTTGCCCGCGTCGTTCTTGGGCAGGTTCTCCCAAATGACCACCTGTTCGGGCACTTTGAACTTCGCGACGCCGTAGTCAGCGAGGAAGTCCCGCAGGCTGTCGACATCGGGGCCGTCGGCGGCCTTGGGCACGATGACGGCGCACGCCCGCTCTCCTGTTCGTGTGTCGGGTACACCGACGATGGCGATCTCGACGATGTCGGGATGCCCGGCGAGAATGTCCTCGATCTCCTTCGGGGCGATGTTCTCGCCGCTGCGGATGATGATGTCCTTCGCCCGGCCGGTGACCACGAGGTAATCGTCGTCCACCCACTGGGCGAGATCGCCGGTACGGAAGTAGCCTTCGTCGTCGAACGAGTCCCGTTCGTCGTCGGGATTGCGGTAGCCGACCAACATCTGAGGACCGCGGGCATGGATCTCGCCCGAACCCGGCGGGGCGGCGTCGTGTGCAACGAGCTTGACGGTCGCGATGCCGGGCCGACCGTCGGTATCGGCTGCGTGGTCACGGTCGGCGGGGGAGCCGACGGTCGTCACCGGCACCTCCGTCGAGCCGTACACCCGTGTCACGACCGCATGGTCGAAATAAGCCGTCGCCCTGCGAATCAGGGAGGGTGGCACCGATGCCCCGCCGCAGATGAACACCTTCAGGCTGGGCAGCCGGGTGTCGGCTCGCTCGGCCGCCGCGAGGAGTCCTTCGAGGAACGGGGTCGCGCCCGCCATATGGGTGCAGCCCTCTGCGTCGATGAGCTTCACGGCTTCGTCGGGATCCCACCGATCCATCAATACCGCTGTCGTCCCGAGAAGCAGCGGGCACTCGAACGCGTAGATGGATCCGCCGATGTGCGCGATCGGTGAAGGCACCAGGAACTTGTCGCCGGGCTCGATGGACCAGTGGTCGCGAAGCTGATAGATAAGCGCGTGGATCGAGTTGTGGCTGTGCAGCACACCTTTCGGGCGGCCTGTGGTGCCCGAGGTGTAGAGGATCATCTGCACCTCGCCCGGATCGAGCACCGGCAGTTCGTGTCGGCCCTGGCGCTGATCGAGCAGTGCGGAGTACGCGGTGTGGCCTGCCGCGGCGCCACGAACCACGACGACCTCGGGTGCGGAATCGAGTGCGGCGACGACGCGGTCCAACATGGCGAGGTAGTCGTGTTGCCGGAATTCGCTCGGCACGAAGATCATTCGGCTGTCGACGTCGTCGAGGATGAAGAGCAGCTCGCGCTCGCGAAGGGAGGGAAGGATGGGGTTGACCGCCATCCCGGCCATGGTGGCGCCGAGATAGACGACGGCGGCCTCGTGCCAGTTGGGCAGCATGAAGGACACGACGCTGCCGGTCGGAAACCGCGACAACAGCGCCTGTGCCAATCTCTCGGCCTGCGCGTGCAGCGACTGACAGGTCAAGCGCACTTCGCCGTCGACGACCGCCACCCGGTGCGGCGTCCGCTCCGCGGCTTCGATCAACGAGTCGGCCAGTGTCGGCATGTCATCAGCCTTTGACGCGTCGCATGGTCATCGAGTGCCGGAACCGCGATGCCGGGTGGGTGTTGACGGTGACCTGCGCGATCTCCCCGTCCGATGTCTTGTACGTGCGTTGCACCTGGAGTCCTGGCACGCCGGGCTCCACCTTGAGGCCTGCTGCGAGCGCGGGCACGATCAGCACCGCGGCGATCTCCTGGTGAACCTCGACGATGCTGACGCCGAACAGGTCCTCGATCAGCGGGAAGATGGGGCCGGTGTGGCGTTGGAGAAGCCTGCCGATGGCCGCGAATGCCCGATTGATGTAGTACTCGGTGCGGCACAGCGGGAACTCCGCCCCCTCGGACTGCCTGAAACCGGCAACGGCGAGCCACTCCTCGCCGGCGCCGAGCCCGGTGCGGGTGGCGACGTCGTCTCCGAGTGTCTCCATGTTGATGGAATCGATGGCGAACCGGGCCTCGGTGGCGAACGCCACCAGGTCGTTGATCGACATGACGTCGTAGGCATCGGAGGTGGACCGAGGTACGACGAGGGTGCCGGTTCGCGGGCGCGACGAGACGAGGTTGTCCTCGCGGAGCCTGCGCAACGCCTCCCGCACGGTGTAGCGGCTGACCGAGAACCGCTCGCACAGTTCGTGTTCCGTCGGCAGCTGGGCCCCGACCGGATACACCCCGTCCACGATGTCCTTGCGCAGCGCACGAGCCACCTGAACGTAGCGGTGGTCAGCCGGTGTGGTTTCGGTCATCGCGCGACCCGTCAGCAGCCGGGACGCAGCGCCACCACGCTGCCGTCCGCATCGGCCGAAACGTACAGGGAGCCATCGCGTCCCGCTGCGATGCCGGCAAACGGGCCCTGGGGACCGGAGAACGGCGGCATACCCTTGAGCGGCTTCGGCTCGACGCCCGGTGGGGCGCCGACCGGCAATCCCGATGCGATGGTGTTGCGGGCCTTGCTGTTCAGGTCGAACGAGACGACCTCCTTCGAGCCGGCGTCCACGATGTAGAGCTGCCCGTCCCGCACCAGGATGCCCTGCGGCCGCTGCAAGCCGTCCACCACGACGTCGGAGCCCGAGCCCGTCAGTTTCACGACGCGACCCGCCCCCGACTCGGCGACCAGCACCTGGCCTTCCCGGTCGAACGCAACACCGACCGGATCGTGTAGTCCGGATGCCAGAGTCTCGACGTTGCCCGACCGAAGGGCATGGACTCGCCCGGTGCCGAGTTCGGCGAACACGATCACCCCACCCGGCCCGATCGCCACGCCGTAGAGCTGGTCGAAGTCGGTTGCCAGATAATCGGTTTCGTTCGCCGCGGGCCGGTACCGGGCGACCTGGCCGCCCGACGTGGTCACGACGAACTCGCCGTCGCCCGCGGGTGCCAGCCCGCGCAGGAAGCCGGGATAACCCGGCGAGAACAACATCCCCACCGTCTGCAGGGAGCCGTCGGGCGCCACCACGTAGAAGTAGGTGCCGTCGGCGACATACAACCGGCCGTCGTCGCCGACCGTCAGATCCATCGGCCAGTTCAGCCCGCCGGGTAGCGCGGTCCTGGTTTCGCCGCCGCCGAGTATCTCGGTGATCTCGCCGGTGAAGTTCGAGACGAACAGCCTGCCATCGGCGATGGCGAGGTTGTCGAGGCCGGGGTTCAGCTGGGCCAGCAGGGTCTGCTCGCCGCTGCGCGGGTCGATGCGAAGCACCTCCCCGCTGGCGACCTGGGTGGACACGACGTAGCCGTCGGAGTCGAACTTCACCGCGTCGGGGACACCGAGATCACCGGTGACCCGTTGCGGCTCACCGCCTTCTGGATCGATGCGCCAGATCTCGTTCGCGGTCATCAGCGGGTAGTACAGGAGCCCGTCGGGACCCACCTCCATGGCGTTGGGCGATGGCAGGTTTTCCAGAAGTATCCGTTGCGCACCGCTGGCCCGGTCGAGTTCCATTAGCCGGCCGCCGTCGCGGCACTCGTTGACGAACAACCGCCCCTGGTGCACGGTGATGCCGTTCGCGCAGGGGAGGTCGTCACGGAGCACGCGCCCGCGGCCGTCGGCGCCGAGCGCGCTCACCCGGCCATCCATCACCTCGGTGGCGTAGAGGCTGCCGTCGGAATCGAAGGCCACGTCGTCGGGAGCGATGATGTCGCCGCCCTTGGCGCTGACGGTTTCGAGTCGGCCGGTGCCCGGATCGAGGGCGCTGATCTGGCTGCCGGTCACCTGCGCGATGTAAACCCTGCCGTCCGGACCGGTGCGCAGCCCGTTGGCGCCGAACAATCGGCTTGGTGCGGTGAGCCGTTCGAATCGCCAACCGTCGGCGACATTCGGGGCCGGCGCAGAGTAGCGGGCGTCGTTGTGCGACGTGCTCATGGCCCCGGACGTTATCAAGCCCGAATAGTCCAGACAATAGGTCCGACCAGACTGGTGTGGGGTCTTGACGACCGGATTATGGCTGCGGAATAGTGTTCTGCAATATGCAGAGCACCATATGTTGTCCGGACAAATAACCTCATGAGCGACCTGTTGAGCCTCGACGGCCGCATCGTGGTGGTCTCCGGCGCAGGCGGCGGCGGGATCGGCACGACAGTCAGCCGAATGGCGGCCGAGGCAGGCGCGACCGTCGTCGCCGTGAGCAGGTCCAAGGAAAACCTCGACGAGCACATCGCGCCGATGGCCGCAGGGGGCCTTCCCGTTGTTCCCGTGTCCGCCGACGCATCAACCGACGACGGCATCTCGACCGTCCTTGACGCCGTGCGCGGCGTCGACGGCGACCTCTACGGTCTCGTCAACGTCGCGGGCGGCGCCGAGCCCGCCACGTGGATGCCCTCGACGCGGGTGTCCCGAGACGACTGGCGCGCCTTGTTCACGGCGAACCTCGAGACCACGTTCTTCATGAGCCAGGCGGTGGCTGCCGAGATCAGGCGCAACCAGAACCCGGGCTCGATCGTCTCGATCTCATCGATCAGCGGGATGAACACCGCTCCGTTCCACATCGCCTACGGCACCGCCAAGGCCGCGGTCGTGGCGATGACCAGGACGATGGCGGTCGAGCTTGCGCAGGACAACATCCGCGTCAACGCGGTGGCTCCCGGCGTGACGGCGACGGCAGCGTCTCTCACCTACACCGGCGACGACCCAGACCGGGACCGCCAGGCCATCGCGATGGGTCGACGCGGAACGCCGGAGGAGCAGGCAGGCGCCATCCTGTTCCTTCTGTCCGACCTGTCGAGCTACATCACTGGCCAGACACTGTTGGTCGACGGCGGCCTGAACCTGAAATGGACCCACCTCGGAGCGGACAACACGTCGCTGTTCTTGAAGGACGACTCATTCCGCGAGGCGATCAGTCGGCCATGAAGGAGGAAGTATGACCGACACCGAGAACGCGCTCGATTCTGCTGCAGCGGAGGAGCTTTCCGAACCGACGACCATCGGCGTCGACGCCTACGTCTCACAGGACTACGCCCGCGCCGAGCGGGACAAGCTGTGGCGCAAGGTATGGCAGCAGGTCGGCCGGGTCGAGGAGGTTCCCGAGGTAGGCAGCTACCTCACCTACGACATCCTCGACGACTCCATCATCGTCGTGCGCACCGGACCCAACGAATTCACGGCCCATCACAACGTATGCATGCACCGCGGGCGGCGGCTCGTGGACACCCCCGACGGCGCGAAGAACGCCCGCGGCCGCGCCAAGAAGTCCTTCGTCTGCGGATTCCACGGCTGGACGTACGGTCTCGACGGCACCTGCACCCACATCCGTGAGCAGGACGACTGGGCGGGCAAGCTGACTCCGCGGAACACCCACCTGGCACCCGTTCGGGTCGACACGTGGGGCGGCTGGCTGTTCGTCAACATGGACCCCGACTGCGAACCGCTGGCCGACTATCTGTTCCCCGCGGCGAAGATCCTCGATCCGTTCGGACTGGAGAACATGCGCTACAAGTGGCGCAAGTGGCTGTACTTCGACTGCAACTGGAAGGTCGCCATGGAGGCCTTCAACGAGACGTACCACGTGTTCACCACCCACCCGGAGTTCAACAAGTTCGGCGAGTTCAAGGGCTGGGCCAAGGCGCAGGGCAAGCACAGCAACATCGGCTACGAAGCACCCAAGGGGATGGACGAGACCAAGTCCAAGATCCGTCTCGGCACCGGCGACCCCCGCATCTCGACCGCAGAGATGCAGGTGTACACGATGGAGGAGACCAACGCGACCACGACGCAGACACTGGTGAACGCCGCCAAGCGGCTCGTCGACGAGTTGCCGGAGGGCACCCCCGCAGACAAGGTGCTCGAGCACTGGCTGGCATCCGCGCGCCGCGACGACGAAGCGCGCGGCGTGACCTGGCCGACGATCCCCGCCGACATCCTCGGACAGAGCGGCACCGCGTGGCAGATCTTCCCGAACTTCCAGATCGGGCAGGGCCTGACCAGCGCGCTGTGCTACGCCGCGCGGCCTGATCCGAGCTATCACCCGGACAAGTGCATCTTCGAGGTGGCGGTGTACGAGCTCTACCCGAAAGGCGAAGAGCCGCAGACAGAGTGGGAATACACGCCGAAAGAATCGCCGAACTGGCGGTCGGTGCTGCCCCAGGACTTCTCGAACATGGCTGCGGTGCAGCAGGGGATGAAATCGCTTGGCTTCCGCGGCACCCTGCCCAACCCGTATCGCGAACGCAGCACCGTCAACCTGCACACCCAGCTGGCGAAGTACATGGGCACCGGCGAACCACGAGAGCTCTGAGGAGAATACCGACTGATGACCATGTTCGACACCTGCGGTCCGACGCAGACGCCGGATGACATCGATATCGACGCACTGCGGGAGAAGTACTCGCAGGAACGGAACAAGCGGCTGCGTCCGGAGGGGTCAGAGCAGTACCTGGAACTCAAGGACGATCTCGCGGAGTTCGCAGAGGTGGATCCCCACACGCCGGTGACACCTCGCGCTCCGATCAACGAGGACATCGAGGTGGCTGTCCTCGGCGGGGGCATCGCCGGCCTACTTGCCGGTGCATACCTCAAGAAGGCCGGTGTCGACGACGTGCACGTCATCGAGATGGCAGGCGACTTCGGCGGTGTCTGGTACTGGAATCGCTTCCCTGGGATCCAGTGCGACAACGACGCCTACTGCTACATCCCGATGCTCGAAGAACTCGACTTCATCCCGTCGAAGAAATACGCCGACGGTGCCGAGATCTTCGAGCACTGCAAGCGGATCGGCAAGCATTTCGGGCTCTACGACGGTGCGATCTTCTCCACCCAGGTGTGCACGGTGCGCTGGGACGAGGAGATCAAGCGATGGCGGTTGACCACCAACCGAGGCGACGACATCAGGGCTCGCTTCGTCGTCATGACGCAGGGCTCGTACAACCGACCCAAGCTGCCCGGCATCCCGGGCATCAAGGATTTCAAGGGCCACGTCTTTCACTCGGCGCGTTGGGACTATGACTACACCGGCGGCGACGCGAACGGTGGGTTGCACAAGCTGGCGGACAAGACCGTCGCATTGGTGGGGACCGGCGCGACGGGCGTTCAGCTGGTACCGCATCTGGGCCGGGATGCCAAGCACCTCTACGTCTTTCAACGGACTCCGTCGTCGGTGGACATGCGTGGCAACGAGCCGACGGATCCGCAGTGGGCGGCGTCATTACAGCCCGGCTGGCAGGAAGAGCGCAAGCTCAACTTCCACCGCTGGTCACCGTTCGGCGAAGGAGTGATCTTCGATGCAACCGACCTGGTCTGCGACTTCTGGACCGAGCTTGGCCGCAACCTGACCGCACGGGTCGCCGCGTCCGAGGATCCCACGTCGCTAGGCGTCGAGCAGATCATGGCGATGCGCGACGAAGAAGACTTCAAGGTCATGGAGCGACTGCGGCGCCGCGTCGAAGCCATCGTCGAAAACCCGGAAACGGCTGAGGCGCTCAAGCCGTACTATCGATTCCTGTGTAAGCGGCCATGCAGTAATGACGAGTATCTGCCGACGTTCAACCGCCAGAACGTCACGCTGGTCGACGTGGCGGAGTCCAAGGGAGTGGACAGGCTCACCGAGACGGGCATCATCGCCAACGGCGTTGAGTACGAAGTGGACTGCGTGATCTTCGCGAGCGGTTTCGAGATCTCGACCGAGATCAGCCGCCGGTACGCGATCGACGCCATCGAAGGCCGTGGCGGGCTCTCGCTGTTCGACCACTGGCGGAATGGTTACAAGACACTGCACGGGATGACCAGCCGAGGGTTTCCGAACCAATTCCACACGGGATTCATTCAGGGCGGTGTCTCCGCCAACACCACGGCGATGTTCGAGCAGCAGGCCGAGCACATCGCCTACGTCATCGCCGAGGCAGTGAAGCGGAACGCTACGACCGTCGAGCCGAGCCAGGAGGCCCAAGACGCCTGGGTGGACACCATCCGAGAGCTCGCGATCGACACCTCGGCGTTTGATCTCTCCTGCACTCCCGGCTATTACAACAACGAGGGCAACGGTTTCGGCGAAGGCGTCAGGTCGTTCCTCGGTGATTACTTCATGGCAGGTTTCTACGTCTTCGGCGACCTGTTACGCGAGTGGCGCGACAAGGGCGACCTGGACGGCCTCGAGCTCGGAACGTGAATGCCTGACTCGAGATTCGACGATCGGGTCGCTGTCGTCACCGGAGGCGGCCGCGGATTGGGTCGCTCCTACGCGCTGTTGCTCGCGTCGCGCGGGGCGAAGGTCGTCGTCAACGATCCCGGCGGCAGCCTGTCGGGCAACGGTGCCGACGGCGGACCCGCACGGGACGTGGTCGAGGAGATCACCGCCGCGGGTGGTGAAGCGGTGGTGAGCACCGACTCGGTGGCAACGGCCGCAGGCGGCAAGGCGATCGTGGAGACTGCTATCGACCGCTATGGACGGCTCGACATCCTCGTCCACAACGCGGGCATTGTTCGTCGCGCGTCGTTGAAAACCATGTCCTATGGCGACTTCGAGTCCGTCCTGGATGTCCATCTGCGGGGTGCCTTCCATGTCTTGCGGCCTGCGTTCCCGCTGATGTGTGACGCGGGCTATGGGCGAATCGTGCTGACCTCATCGATCGGCGGCCTCTACGGAAACCACGAAGTGGCGAACTACGCGGTAGCCAAGGCAGGGATACTCGGCCTGTCCAATGTCGCCGCGATCGAAGGCGCCGCACACGGCGTCAAGAGCAACGTCATCGTGCCGGCCGCCGTCACCAGAATGGCCGAAGGCATTGACACGTCGGCGTACCCGCCGATGGGCCCCGAACTGGTCGCGCCCGTCGTGGGATGGCTGGCACACGAAGGCTGTTCCATCACAGGCGAGATCCTCATCGCCCTGGCCGGCCGGGTGGCGAGGGCCGTCGTCGCGGAAACGCCCGGCGTGTACCGGCCGTCGTGGTCCATCGCTGACGTAGGCGAACACATTTCGGCGATCCGCGATGCGTCGGAGCCCGTTGTCTTTCCCGTGGTACCCGACGGTCACGGCGACCACATCCGGTACAGCTTCGGCATGGCGGCACAAGGAGCGGTCCGTGGCTAGCCAGGGCCCGCTGACCGGGGTGCGGGTCGTCGACCTGACCGCGATGGTGATGGGCCCGTACTGCACCCAGATCATGGCCGACATGGGCGCCGACGTGATCAAGGTCGAGCCACCCGAGGGTGACAACACCCGCTACATCTCGGTGGGACCCGCGCCCGGCATGAGCGGTGTGTTCGTCAACGTGAACCGCGGCAAGCGAGCCATCGTGTTGGACTTGCGCACCGACGAGGGCAGAACGGCACTGACGGCGCTGATCCGGACGGCCGACGTGTTCATCCACTCGATGAGGTCGAAGGCGATCGTCAAGCTCGGCTTCGGCTACGACGACGTCGCGGCCATCAATCCCTCGATCGTCTATACCAACTGCTACGGGTACGGCAGGCGCGGACCGTACCGCGATCTGCCCGCCTACGACGACACCATTCAGGCCGAATGCGGATTGCCCGCCGTTCAGGAGCAGCTGACAGGTGAAGCCAACTATGTCGGCACGATCATGGCCGACAAGGTCGCGGGCCTGACCGCGCTCTATGCCACGATGATGGCGTTGTTCCACCGCGAGCGAACCGGCGAGGGCCAAGAGGTAGAGGTCGCCATGTTCGAGACGATGGCGTCGTTCATGCTCGTCGAGCACGCCAACGGCGCCATGTTCGATCCGCCGCTCGGGCCTGCGATTTATCCGCGCACGGTGGCGCCGAACCGGCGCCCGTATCGCACCAAGGACGGCCACATCGCGGCGCTGATCTACAACGACAAGCACTGGAACGCCTTCATAGGCGCTGTTCGCCCGGCATGGGCCACGGAGTTGTACGCGACCCTCGAACTGCGCGCGAACGACATCGACACCGTCTACGGTCTGGTGGCCCAGACCATGCAGGAGCGCACTACCGACGAGTGGATGGCGCTGTTCCGCGAGCTGGAAATCCCTGCGGCACCGCTGAATACGCCCGACGCGCTGTTCGACCATCCCCACCTCAACGCCGTCGGCCTGTTCGAAACGGTGGACACCCCGCAAGGACCGGTGCGGATGCCCGGTGTACCGACCTGGTTTTCGCGGACGCCGGGGCGCATCGCAGGCCCGACCCACGAACTGGGGGCCGACACCGCCGACGTGCTCCGCGAACTGGGACTCGGATCAGCCGACATCGAGCCCGCGGTGGGCTCGGGATAAGGGGCCAGGCGTGGACTTCGACATGGGGCCGGAAGCCGCCGAGCTGCGAGGACAGCTGCGCGAGCTGGTGAAAAACCATGTGCCGGAGGGCTTTCTGGGTGCCTTCACCGACAACCCGGCCGACCTCGAGACCGCCCAGCAGTTCTGCCGCACGTTGGCCGAACACAACCTGCTGTGTCTGTCGTGGCCGGAGGAATTCGGAGGTGGCGGAGCGTCGGTCTGGGAGCAGACCGTGGTGCGCGAGGAGATGTGGGCCCACCACGAGCCACGCGGCGCCCAGTACATGGGCGTCAACTGGGTCGGCCCGATCATCATGCGACACGGCACCGAAGAACAACGGCGCAAGCACCTGCCGCCGATCGCGCGGGGTGAAGTCATCTGGTGTCAGGGGTTTTCCGAGCCGGAGGCGGGCTCCGACCTCGCGTCGCTGCGCACCACCGCGCGACCCGATGGCGACGGCTGGCTGGTCAGCGGCCAGAAGATCTGGACGTCCTACGCCACGATGGCACAGTGGTGCTTCCTGCTCGCACGCACCCACAAGGTTGGAGAGGGCGCAGCCCGGAAAAAACAAGAAGGTCTGACGATCTTCCTTGTCCCGATGGACGATCCGGCGATCCAGGTCAGACCGATCCGCACCATGCTCGGTCCGCATCACCTCAACGAAGTGTTCTTCGACGACCTTCGGGTGACAAGGGACGACGTGCTCGGCGAGGTCGACCTCGGCTGGTCCATCGTCGGTGAAGTGACGTCCTTCGAGCGCGTCGGCATCGCCAGGTACGCGCGGTGTGAACGGCTGCTGGCGGCGGCACCGGCTGTCCTCGCCGACCGCTGGGATGACCTGCCCGCCGAGTTGCGGGGCCGTTGGGTGCGGATGCTGACCCTCTGCCGCCGCGCCCGCCTGCTCGCGTACCGCGTTGTGTCGCTGCAGAGTACCGGGCGGATCCAGCCCGGCGATGCGGCCGCGTACCGCATCGCGGTGACGAAGCTGGACCAGGACAGCGCGGAGGTACTGATGGACATCGCCGCAGAGGTCCCGCCGGACGGCTCGCGCCGCGAATGGTTCCTCGGTGAGGTCGAGGACCACTGGCGATATTCGCAGGCGTCGACGGTGTCGTCAGGCAGCATCGAGATGCAACGCATCCTGCTGTCGCGTGCTCTACTGGCAGCGGCCAAATGATTCTGGATCTCGGCGACGACGCCAAAGAGTACGGGCGGCAGGCGCTTCGGGCGTTCGAAGCGGCAGGCGGCGACCAGCTCGTCCAGCAGGCAGAAGCCAAGCCGGACACCAGGGAAGCGCTCGTCGGTCCGGTGCTGAACGAGCTCGGCGCATGGGAGCTGGATGCCCGAGCCGACCCCGACGGGCTGGAAGCCGCTGCGGCTCTGTGCCGCAGTGCGGGCTACTGGGCGGTGCCCTATCCGGTCGCCGAGCGACTCGCCCGGCCGATGGATCTCGACACCGACGGTCTGATCGTGGTGGCGTCGAACCTTCCCGCTGGTGCCATCGGCGGAGTCGAGACACGTTGGACGGCAGTGTCATTGGACGGGGTGCGGAGTGCGGTCGTCGGCCACGGCATCACCGGTGCTGCATTCGTCGCCCCTCTCGAGCTGTCGGAGAGCGACCGAAACGGGGCGGCCGACGTGGCACTCGGACTCGTGCTGCCGTGCTGGACGTTGCTCGGCATGCTCGACCGTGCGCTCGAGCTGACCATCGCCCACGTCAGCCTGCGTAAGCAGTTCGGGCAGACATTGTCGTCGTTCCAGGGAGTCCAGTTCCAGCTCACCGACGCCGAAGTGGAACGCAGCGGGTTGGAGATCCTCGCCAAGTACGCGCTGTGGAGCGCCGGGACGGACAAGCCGGAAGCCCTGGTGGATGCGCTCTCGTTGCGGATGTCGGCCATCGAGGCGGCAGAGGTGGTCTTCCGGGTGTGTCATCAGCTGCACGGCGCGGTGGGGTTCTGCGACGAGACCACGCTGTCCTGGCTGTCCCGCTACAGCCAGCCGCTGCGCAGGCTGCCGCTCGGCTTGTCCGCGACACGCGACGAGTTGACCCGCCGAGCGGGCAGAGACGGTCTCACGGGGTTGTACGCGTGACGGCCGACCTCGACCGGTTCCGCGCCGACGTCCGTTCCTGGTGTGAGGAGCACATCCCGCCGGACTGGCGCGCGGCCCAAACGGGTGTCAGCGACGAGGAATTCGTCCGGTTCCAGAAGGCGTGGTTCGCCGAGCTGCACGCCGCGGGCTACGCCGTGCCGCACTGGCCCGCGGAGTGGGGTGGTGGAATGCCGGTGGCCGAGCAGATCGTGCTGTACTCCGAGCTCGCCGCCCACGATGCGCCGCGGCTGGTGCTCGCGTTCGTCGGTATCCACCACGCCGCGTCGACGCTGCTCGTCGCGGGCACCGACGACCAGCGCGCCAGGCATCTGCCCGCAATCCTGAACGGCGAGATCTGGGTGCAGGGGTTCTCCGAACCGGAGGCCGGATCCGATCTGGCCAGCCTGCGCACCACCGCACGCAAGGACGGCGACGTGTACGTCGTCAACGGCCAGAAGCTGTGGGCCAGCGGCGGCAAGCACGCGGACTGGTGCCTGCTGCTGGCCCGCACCGACCCGGAAGCGCCCAAGCGCAAGGGCATTTCGTACTTCCTGTTGGACATGACCGCTCCCGGTGTCGAGGTGCGGCCCATCCGCAACGCGATCGGCGACTCGCACTTCTGCGAGATCTTCCTCAACGACGTCAGAATTCCCGCCGCCAACCTCGTCGGGGCGGAGAACTCCGGATGGCAGGTGGCCCAGGCGACCCTTGGCGCCGAGCGCGGCATGACGATGCTGGAACTCGCGGAGCGGCTCGGCACTGCGGGCTTCCGCTGGCTGGTGCAGATCTGTCCCACCGACGACCCGGTCGTCGCGGACCGGCTTGCGCAGTTCGAGACCGAGATCACCGGGTTGCGCGGGCTGTGCAGGCAGCTCGTGGAGAACGCCGAGGCGGACACCGCGGGACCCGCCGACGCGTCCATCGTCAAGCTGTACTACAGCGAACTGCTGCAGCGCATGACGGACTTCGGCGCCGAGATCGCCGGCTTGCCTGCGCACACCGAACTCGTGAAGTCGGCATCCAGCGGCTGGGAATCCGGCTCGTGGGTGCTGGATTTCATCGGCTCCTGGGAGTGGACCATTCCTGGCGGATCGAGCGAGATCCAGCGGACGATCATCGCCGAGCGGGGCCTCGGGCTGCCGCGGGAGCCGAGCGCACTCTGATGGCACACGAATTCGAGGAGTTTCACGGCGAGCTCAGGTCCGTTGCGGGCGATCTGCTCGCCAAGGACCGCGCAATCGACTGGCCCGCGCTCGTCGAGGCGGGCTGGGTCGGCCTGGAGGTGCCCGAGGAGTTCGGTGGGGCCGGCGCGACGTTCGCCGAGGTCGCCGTGATCTGCGAGGAGATGGGACGCGCCGCCAGTGCCAACAGCTACCTCGGCGGCGCAGTGCTGGCAGTCAGCGCCTTGAATGCGTTGCAGCCGAGCGACACCCGTGACCGGCTTCTCGCCGATGTGGCATCGGGCGGTGTCCGGCTGGCCGTTGCGATCGACTCCTCCGATTTCGTTCCCGACGCCGAGGGCGCCGACCGGGTACTGCTGGTCACCGACGGCGGCGTCGTCGAGACGCCCGTCACCGTGACACCGCAGCCGATGCTCGACGGGACGCGTCGTCTGGGGACGGTGTCGGCGCAGGCCGATGCGGGCAGTGCGATGCGGTTCGAAGGAGACCCCACCGACGCAATAGCGCGACTGCGTCAGCGTGGCGCGGTCGCCATCGCCTGCGACAGCCTCGGCCTTTGCGAGGCAATGCTTTCCGCGACGGTGGCCTACGCAAAGGTCCGCCGTCAGTTCGATCGGCCGATCGGGTCGTTTCAGGCGGTCAAGCACGCGTGTGCCGACATGGCCGTCAAGATCGCGGTGGCCCGCAGCCTCGTCGGCGCGGCGGTGGATGCCGTTGCGGAAGACCGATCGGATGCCCGTGTCTCCGTGGCGATGGCCAAGTCCTACGCCTGTGGCGCGGCCGTCGATGTCGTCGGCAAGGCGATGCAGCTACACGGCGGCATCGGCTACACGTGGGAGAGCGGCATCCACGTCTACCTCAAGCGCGCCGCGCTCAATCGTTCGCTGTTCGGATCACCGGCAGCTCACCGCCGAGAACTAGCCAAACGCTACCGATAACAAGGAGTTTCGTCATGGGTGTCCCCGTATACAAACGCATCCTCGACCTCTTCGAGGCCGAGGGAGTCAACACACTGTTCGGCATTCCTGACCCGAACTTCGTGCACATGTTCGCCGAGGCGGATGCGCGGGGCTGGTCGGTCGTCGCGCCGCATCACGAGCTGAGCGCCGGATTCATGGCGGAGGCGGCGTCGCGGATGACGGGCAAGCCCGGCCTGTGCATCGGCACGCTCGGCCCCGGCGTGGCGAACATCTCCGGTGCGATGATGTGCGCGCTCGTCGAGAACTCGCCGGTGATCTTCCTCGGTGGTCAGCGAGCCCGCATCACCGAGCGCCGGGTGCGCCGCGGCCGCATCCAATTCGTCCAGCAGGAAGGCCTTTTCACGCCGTCCGTGAAGTACAGCAGCTCGATCGAGTATGCCGACCAGACCGACGAGATCGTGCACGAGGCCATTCGCCGGTCGATGTCCGGCACACCCGGTCCGTCCTACGTCGAGTTTCCGTCCCACGTGATCCTGGAAGAACTCGATGTGCCCGAGGCTCCAGAGCCCAGCGCCTATCGCTTGGTCAATCAGGGTGCGGGTGCTCGAGAGGTCGCAGAGGCCGCGAAGCTGATCCGCGAAGCCAAGAGCCCGATCCTGTTGGTGGGCCACGGCGTTCACACGTCGCGCACCCAAGCGGAGGTCAAGGAGCTCGCCGAGCTGATGGCCTGCCCGGTGATCCAGACATCCGGTGGCACGTCCTACATCCCGGGACTGCAGGACCGGACGTTCCCATACTTGTTCTCCCCGGCCGCAAACCAGGCAGTCGAGGAATCCGACCTCTGCGTCGCGTTGGGTACCGAACTCGGTGAGCCAATGCACTACGGCCGGACTCAGCATTGGGCCGGCAACGATGCGAACCGCAAATGGGTGTACGTCGAGCAGGACCCGACCGCCATCGGGGTCAACCGCCGGTTCGACGTGCCGCTCGTCGGTGATCTGCGGGGCGTCGTGCCGCAACTCGTCGAGGCGCTGCGGGAGACCCCGCGCCCCCCGTCGACCAACCTCGAGACCCTGGTCAAGGCCGACGCCGCCGAGCTGACGCGGGTGGCAGAAGAGGCTCCAAGTGGACGCACCCCTGTGCACCCGGCGCGCTATGTGGTCGAGGCGACCAAGGCGTTCGACGAGTTCGCCAAGGACGGCATCATGGTGCGCGACGGTGGCGCGACCGTCATCTTCCAGTGGACCTACTCGCAGACCAAGCCACGAGATGTGATCTGGAACCAGAATTTCGGTCATCTGGGCACTGGTCTGCCGTACGCCGTGGGCGCCTCGGTCGCCGAGGGTCGCAAGCGGCCGGTGATGCTGCTGACGAGCGATTCGGCGTTCCTGTTCCACATCGCCGAACTCGAGACCGCGGCGCGGGAGCACCTGCCGCTGGTCTGTGTCGTGGGAGTCGACCACCAGTGGGGACTGGAAGTCGGTGTCTACAAGCGCACCTTCGAACAGCCGTCCCCGCAGCCCGGCGTGCACTGGAGCAAAGACGTCCGGATGGACAAGATCGGCGAGGGCTTCGGATGCCACGGTGAATACGTCGAGAAGGAAGAGGAGATCGGACCGGCGATCGCCCGCGCATACGCCAGCGGCAAGGTCGGCGTCGTGCACGTCTGCATCGACCCGAAGGCCAACTCCGAGGAGATGCCGAAGTACGACCGATTCCGGACGTGGTATGCAGAAGGAACCCAGTAGAGAAGGATGACCGTTATGCGTGAATATCTGAAGTTCTACATCGACGGCCAGTGGGTCGACCCGAGCGAGCCGAAGACGCTCGACGTGGACAACCCCACCACCGAGCAGGTGTCGGGGAAGATCGCGATCGGCAACGCGGCCGACGTCGACAAGGCGGTCAAGGCGGCGCGCAGGGCATTCGCGACGTGGTCGCAGACCACGCGGGAGGAGCGCCTGGATCTGCTGGGTGCGATCGCCGCCGAGTACCAGAAGCGGTCCGGCGACCTCGCCGACGCGGTGCACGAAGAGATGGGTGCCCCGCCATCGCTGGCTGCCGGACCCCAGGTGATGATGGGGCTCGGTCACCTGATGGGTGCGATCGACGCCTTGAAGAACTTCTCGTTCGAGGAGCAGCGCGGGACGTCGCTGATCGCCAAGGAGCCGATCGGTGTCTGCGGCCTGATCACACCGTGGAACTGGCCGATCAACCAGATCGCCTGCAAGGTATTCCCTGCGCTGGCCACCGGCTGCACGATGGTGTTGAAGCCGTCGGAGGTGGCGCCCTATTCGGGCCAGATCTTCACTGAGGTGATGGACGCGGCGGGGGTGCCTGCAGGTGTCTACAACATGGTCTTCGGCGACGGCCCCGGTGTGGGAGCGGCCATTTCAAGCCATCCCGACATCGACCTGGTGTCGTTCACCGGATCGACCCGCGCGGGCGTCGACGTCGCCAAGAACGCGGCCGCCACCGTCAAACGGGTGACGCAGGAACTCGGCGGCAAGAGCCCGAACATCGTCATCGACGACGAGAAGTTCGCCGAAAGCGTCACCGCGGGCGTCTCCGCCATGATGCTCAACACCGGCCAGAGCTGTAATGCGCCGTCGCGCATGCTCGTTCCCCGGGATCGCATCGCCGAAGCAGCCGAGATCGCGCGCGGTGTGGCCGAAGCGGTGTCCGTCGGCAACCCCGACGACAAACGCGCGATCGGCCCCGTCGCCTCCAAGGCTCAGTTCGACAAGGTGCAGGGCCTCATCCAGAAGGGCATCGACGAAGGCGCCACGGTTGCAGCCGGCGGACCTGGTCGGCCGGACGGGCTCGACACCGGTTACTACGTCAAGCCGACGGTGTTCTCCGACGTCAACAACGACATGACGATCGCCCGCGAAGAGATCTTCGGTCCGGTGCTGTGCATCCTGCCCTACGACGATCTCGATCAGGCCGTCGACATCGCCAACGACACGGATTACGGTCTGGCCGGCTATGTTTCGGCTGCCGACCTGGACGCCGCCCGCACGCTGGCGCGCCGTATTCGAGCCGGGCAGGTCGCCATCAACCACGCGTTCGACCTGAACACTCCATTCGGCGGCTACAAGCGCAGCGGCAACGGCCGCGAGTGGAGCGAGTTCGGTTTCGACGAGTACCTGGAGATCAAGGGCACCCTGGGGTACGCGCCCCAGACGTCCTAGCCGGTAGGCGTTTCGGCCTGCGCTGCGCGGTGCACCGCGTTGATGATGCCCTGGTAGCCGGTGCACCGGCAGAAGTTGCCGGAGAGGCCCTCGCGGATCTCTTCGTCGGTCGGCTGCGGGTTGTCGCGCAGCAGCGCGGTGATCGAGGTGACGAAACCCGGTGTGCAGAAACCGCATTGCAGCCCGTGGCATTCCCGCAGTGCGGACTGCACCGGCGACAGCTCGCCGTCCTCGCCCGCGATGCCCTCGACGGTGGTGACCTCCTGGCCGTCCACCTGCACCGCGAAGACCAGGCATGCCCGCACCGCCTGACCGTCGAGCAGCACCGTGCATGCGCCGCACGCGCCGTGCTCGCAGCCGAGGTGTGTGCCGGTCAGCCCGCACTTCTCGCGCAGGAAGTCGGCGAGGGTCAACCGCGGTTCCACCACGTGCCGGTGCGCGCGGCCGTTGACGGTCAACTCGACCGGCAGCTCATGCATGGATCGCCTCCGCTTCAGATGTCTGCGCCTGCCTGACCGCCGCGGCCCATGCGCGTGTCACCATCGCGGCGCCGACGCGCGACCGGTAGTCGGCCGAGCCCTGGAGATCGGCGGGGATCTCGGAGAGGCCGCTCATCGCGAGCCTGCCGGCCTCGTCTGCGGTGACGTCATCGGCAGGCAGGCCGACGACGGCGTCCTCGGCGGCCGCCCCGCGAAGCGGCGTCGAACCAAGACCGAGCAGTCCGATGCCGCACCGCGCCACCCGACCGTCGCCGTCGAGCTGCACGGCGACCGTCGCACCCGCGATGGCGAAATCGCCGTGCCGCCTGGCGAATTCCTCGACCGCGAAGCCGGAGCGTCCGCCCCAGACCGGGAACCGAACAGCGGTGAGGATCTCGTCGGACGCCAACGACGTCTCCCACAGGCCGGTGAAGAATTCGGCGGCCGGGATCTGCCGTCGGCCCCGCGATGACGTCGCCTCCATCGTCGCGTCGAGCGCGAGCGCGACCGCGGCATACTCCGCGGCCGGGTCGGCGTGCGCGATCGCCCCGCCCAGAGTGCCTCTAGTCCGGATCTGGAAGTGCCCGATGTAGGGCGTCGACAGCGTCAACAGCGGGACCGACTCGGCCACCTCGTCGTCCATGCCGACCAACGCGTGCGGCGTCCCGGCAGCGACCACAAGCTCGTCGCCGTTCCGCTCGATGTTCTTCAGCTCGTCGATCCGGGATATGTCGATCAGGTTCTCGAAGTACGTCAGCCGCATGGCGAGCATCGGCACCAGGCTCTGGCCGCCCGCGAGGATCTTGGCGTCGTCACCGAACTCGCCGAGCATCTGCGCCGCCTCGACAACGGTGTCGGGACGGTGGTAGGCGAACGCGGCCGCCTTCATGAGCTCAGCAGCCGAGCCAGGGCAGCCTGCAGCTCGTCGGCTAGGTCGGCGGCGGGGTGGGAACGCTTGCGCCTGCCCAGCAGGAAGCCGACCACCACGCCTGCGGCGACGGCAGCGATCGCGGGCGCGTAGCGCTTGGCCATCGGCACGGCAACGACTTTCAGGAGATCGACCGAGTCGCCGCCATCGGATGCAACTGCCGCAGGCGTCGCGGTGGCCGCCGATGCGGTTGCCGCACCCGCGGACGATGAGCCGCCGAGCAGATCGGCCTCGAGGTTCCTGGCGAACTGGCCGATGAGGTTCGTCGACACGTCGGCCAGTACGCCACGGCCGAACTGTGCGGCCTTACCCGAGATGATGAGGTCGGTGGTGATGGCAACAATGGTTGCGTCGCCCTCGTCCTTCAGCTGAGCGGTGACAAGGGCGGCGGCGTTACCGCTGCCCCTTGTCTCCTTGCCGCTTGCCTTGATGACTACGCGTTGGGCGGCCTCGTCTTTCTCCTGGAACGACGCTTCCCCCTTGTAGGACACCGTGATCGGGCCGACCTTCACCTTCACCGCACCGGTGAAGTCGTCGCCGTCGACCGAAAGGAGCGCAGCGCCGGGAATGCAGGGGGCCACCCTCTCGACGTCGGTGAGCACCTGCCACGTCTCGGCCGCGGGCACGGCGACTCGGAATTCATTGTTCAGCTCCACCTTCAGTGGTCCTTTCCAGGTGCGCCTGCCTTGGCCTTTTCGATGAGGTCGACGACGGCGGCGGGGCTCGCGGGCAGCCGGGTGAGCGTCACACCCAGCGGGGCCAGCGCGTCGTTGATGGCGTTGATGACCGCGGGTGTGGCTCCGATGGCGCCGCCCTCGCCTACCCCCTTGTGTCCGCCGACGCTGGGGCCCGGGATCTCGACGTGTCCGAACTCGATGGTCGGCACCTCGGTGGCCGTCGGCAGCAAGTAGTCGACAAACGTTGAGGCGAGCGGGTTCCCGTCGTCGTCGTAGGCCAGATTCTCCAGCAGTGCGCCGCCGATACCCTGCACGGTGCCGCCGGCGACCTGGCCCTCAACGACGTTGGGATTGATCATCGCGCCGACGTCCTCGCTGACGATGTAGCGGGTCAGCGTGACGTGACCGGTATCGACGTCGACTTCGCATGTGCATGCGTGGGTCGCGTTGGCCCAGTGAACCGGCGCAGGCGAGGTGTAGCGCGCCGTCGCCTCCAGCGACGCGGACATTCCCGGCGGAAGCTGCGACGGTTGGTAATGCGCGCGGTAGGCGAGGTCGGCGAACGTCACACTCTTCGACGCGTCAGTGCGGCTGCTGGCCCGTGAGTCCGCAAGCTCGATGTCGGATTCCTCGATGCCCAACCGAGCCGCTGCCATAGCCGAAATCTGCTTGCGCAGTATGCAGCCCGCCTCGTTGATGGCGCCCGCAGTCATCGGTCCGCTGCGGCTGCCCTGTGAGCCCGCTCCGTACGGCGTCACCGCGGTGTCGCCCTGGATCGTGGCGACGTCGTCGATGTCGGCGCCGAGCGCGTCGGCGGTGAGCTGGACAACAGTGGTCTCGATGCTGTTGCCGGCCGAGCCGCCGTTCACGTAGACGTTGATCTTCCCGGTCGGCTCCATGCGGATCGTCGCACCCTCGCTCGCCAGGTTTCCGGTCGCCCCCGCGGTCGGCTCGACATAGGCAGAGAAGCCGAGCCCGATGTAGCGGCCCTCAGACAGTGCGTCCTGCTGTTCCTTGCGAAAGCCTTCGTGGTCAAGGATTTTCACGGCCTGCTCGAAAGTATCGGCCGGGGCGACGTGGTCGTACGGCATGCCGTTGGCATTGGGGTACGGCATCTCGTCGCCGCGCAGCAGGTTGTGGCGGCGCAGTTCGACCGGATCCATGCCCATCTTCTGTGCAGCGATGTCCAGCAGCATCTCTCTGGCCAGGGTCTCGAACTGCCACGGACCGCGATACGCCACCAGACCGCTGGTGTTCGAGAAAACGCACTTCAACTTGAAGCTGGCTTTCGGCACGCGGTACGGCCCAGGGAAGAGAAAGCCGATCGCCGCCTGATTCACGGGGTGCGGAATCGGATACGCGCCGACGTCCTGGAGGAAGTCGATGTCAGCGGCCAGGATGGTGCCGTCCTCGTCGAACGCCATCCTCACGTCGGCGATGACGTGGCGGGCCTGTCCGGCGGAAATCAGGTTCTCGCGCCGGTCCTCGATCCACTTCACCGCCGCGGGGAGCTTGCGGGCGGCCAGCATCATGCACATGTCCTCGCGAGACGGGACGACCTTCTGGCCGAATCCGCCGCCGGTGTCGCGCACGATGACCCGAACACGTTGTGCCGGCAACCCCAGCAGGCGAGCGCAGAACGCACGCAGCTCGTGAGGGATTTGACTGGATGCCCAGACGGTCACTTCTTCGGAGGCGGCAAGCCACTCGACGACGATGCCGCGCGTCTCCATCGGCACCGGCACGTACATATGCTGGTAAATGGTCTCGGACACCACATGCGCGGCGGAGGAAAATGTTTCCTCGTCGGGCGGCGCACCATTCAGCGCGAAAGCGACGTTGTCGGGGAAGGCCTCGTGGACGACAACATTCGAGTCCACCGCCGTGGTGAAGTCGGCGACGGCCGGAAGCGGTTCGTAGTCGACGTCGACGAGTTCGACCGCGTCCTCGGCGACGTAGCGCGACGCGGCGACGACCAACGCTACCGGGTCGCCGACGAACTTCACCTCGCCCTCAGCCAACGGCGGCCGGGGCGTGTCGGGCATGTCCTTGCCGGCGGCCGGGTGCCAGGCCTCCTTCACATGCGGATTGAGATCGGCCGCCGTGAATACCGCTTGGACGCCGGGCAGCTCGAGCGCCGCCGACGCGTCGATGCCGTTGATCGCGGCGCGGGCGAAGGGGCTGCGCACGAAGCAGGCATGCAACATGCCCGGGCGGGTGACGTCGTCGACGAAGGTGCCGTGGCCGGTGAGCAGGCGGGCGTCCTCCACCCGAGGGACGCGCGTGCCCGTATATCGCGTTGCGACGGCTTCGGTCATGGCAAACACTCCAATCCGTCGTCGATGGGGTTGCTACGACAGGCTGCTAAGCAGTTGCTCAGCAAGCCTACCGGATACGCGATTCTCCCTATTGAGCATATGAGATTCTCGTGACCCGCCGGATTAGATTGTCCACCGTGAGCCGGTTGATCACGAGGGTCGAGCGCACGGTGTCCGAACACATATCGGGCCCGCCCGGCGACGTTCGCGCCTTCTATACCGACCTGGACAACATCAAGCTGGTGCATCCTCTCGTGGTGTCCGTGCGAACCCTAGACCGCAGCGAAACGGCCGACGGCTATGTGCAGACCTACCGAGTGGGCGACCGGATCCCGTTCGGGCCGCTGCACCTGCGAACGAGTTACGTTGCCCGGCTGCATGTTCCGGTGACCGGGGACGTGTCGACGGAGGCCAGACAGTTCCCTCGGGTACGGCTCTCGAGCATCGTCGCCTTTGGACCGACGGGGTCGGGCACTCGCATCGTCGAGCGGATCCGGATAGAAGCACCGTGGCCCCTTGCCTCACTGACCGTCCGCAAGGCCGTCGCGGCGCACACCGAAATGCTCGCCGGAATCCGGCGGCGGTTCGAGTGCGCTGCGAGCTAGGCCGCGGCTATGTCGGCCAGAACCCGGTGCCGGTGAAGAACCCCGGCTGCCAGCCCTGGTCGGCGAGGCACAGCAGGGGACGTCCGTCGGGGGCCTGCGCGGCCGCCTGATCGGCCGGGCACGGGGTGCCGATCTCCTGGACGCCGTGGATCTCCGGCGAGATCACCCAGAAGCCGGTGTAGACCGGCGGCCACTGGTTGGGGATCCAATGGCATTGCAACGGCTCGCCGCCGGGGCCGCGGCCGAACGTGTTGATCTCGAAGTTGTCGCAGGGGGCAGCGAGGCGTGCCTCGTAGTTCATGAACGGCACGTCGGAGTCATAACGACCCGGCCTGTCGAAATACAGATTCTCGTTTGGATCGCCCATGGCGACCGGTGCACCACCGATAGCGACGCACGCGGCTGCTGCGGCGACGACTAGTCCACGAATCATTGGCCCCACCTTCCTCGCCAGAGCCTAACGGGCGAACCAAGGACAAGTAAGAGTTTGGGTCCTACTTACCGGGGTAGTTCCACGTCATGGCCCCAGGCGACGATGCAAAGAGCGAAGAAGACGTCCAGGATGACGACAGCGTCGCAAGCTCGCGGGCGGGCAAACACGGCCAAGACGGTAGCTATGTCGGCGAGTCGTCGTCCGACGACGCCATCGACGTAGGGGAGACCGGCGCAGAGGCCCGCAGCGAAGCGAAGCGCCTCTGATCTACCCGGCCGCGACCGGTAGCCCGGCATATGAGCGAGTAATCGCCGGGGACATGAGACGGTAGACACCTATGGATGGCTACGAGTACGTCACCTACGAGGAATTCGGCCGGCGGTTCTACGAGATCGCGGTGACGGAGAAACGCGTCGGCGACGCGATCGGCGCGATCGCCGGTGACGAGTTCGAGATGGGGCCCATGGGTCAGGGCCCGGGCAAGATCGCCAAGGTCACCGCGAAGGTGCGGATCCAGGAGCCGAAGGTCACCCGGTCCAACGGCGAGATGATCACGTTCGCGATCCGCATCCCGCTCGAGATCGACATGGTCATCGACCTGCGCATCGACAAGCCCAAATTCGTGGTGTTCGGCGAGATCGCCTTGACCGCGACCGCGCGGGCCGCCGAGCCGCTTCTGCTCATCCTCGACGTTCAGAAGCCTCGACCGTCGGACATCGAGATCCATGTCACGTCGAAATCCCTACGGGCCGAGCTGTTACGGGTCGTCGCCGGGGTCGACGCCGAGATTCGGCGCTTCATCTCCGCGCACGTGGCGGGGGAGATCGACAGCCCCGAGTCGGTCAAGGCGAAGGTCATCGACGTCGCCGAACGCCTCGACGCCGCATGGACGGGCGTCTAGCCGCTACTTCGCCAGCGTGAACTGCACGACGTCGACCTGGCGGTCGCGGAACATCTTCGCGCAGCCGGTGAGGTAGCGCATGTAGCGCTCGTAGACCTCTTCTGACTGGATCGCGATGGCCTCGTCCTTGTGCGCTTCGAGGGCGGCCGCCCACAGGTCCAGCGTGCGCGCGTAGTGCGGCTGCAGCTCCTGCTTGCGGGTCAGCGTGAAACCACCCTCTGCCGCGCGCTCCTCGACCATCGGCACCGACGGCAGCCGTCCACCCGGGAAGATCTCCGTCATGATGAACTTGATGAAACGGGCTAGCTCGAACGTCAAGGGAATGCCGAGTTCCTTTGCGCGGGCCGGATTCTCGCCGACGATCGTGTGGAGTAGCATGACACCGTCTTCGGGCAGCACGTCGTAGGCCATCTTGAAGAAGTCGGGGTAGCGATCGTGGCCGAAGTGCTCGAACGCACCGATGGACACGATGCGGTCGACGGGTTCGTCGAACTGCTCCCAACCCTGCAGCAGCACCCGCTTGGAGCGCGGGCTGTCCATCTCGTCGAAGGTCTTCTGAACGTGGGCGGCCTGATTCTTCGACAGCGTGAGGCCGATGACGTTGACGTCGTAGCGTTCGATCGCCCGACGCATGGTGGCGCCCCACCCGCAGCCGATGTCGAGCAGCGTCATACCCGGTTGCAGGCCCAGCTTGCCAAGCGCGAGATCGACCTTGGCGAGTTGTGCTTCCTCGAGTGTCATGTCGTCGCGCTCGAAGTACGCACAGCTGTAGGTCCGCGACGGGTCGAGGAACAACGCGAAGAAGTCGTCGCTCAGGTCGTAGTGGGCCTGGACGTCCTCGAAATGCGGCTTCAGGTCACCGTCTGCTTCGGGTGATTGCGGCATCGTCGCAGCGTAGATGACGTGCTGGTTAGCCCCTAACCGGTCGCTCCTCTACGATGCTGGCTGTGCGCAGACTCACCAGGCCGATTCGACTGATCACCGTGTTCGCCGGACTGACCGCGACGGTCTCGTTGCTTGCGGCGCCCGTTCAGGCCGAGCCGGACGCCGATGCGTTCCTGAACGCGGTGACGAGCGCAGGCCTCGGGGGAACCACCGATCCGTCCGATCTGGTAGCGGTGGGCCAGTCCGTCTGCCCGATGCTGTCCGACCCGGGACAAAATGCCGCGGACGTGGCGGCGGAGGTCGCGGACACGACGGGTATGTCGCTCGGGGGAGCAAACATGTTCACCGGTCTTGCGATCTCGTTCCTCTGTCCGCGGGTGATGGAATCGATCGCCGGCGGCCAGTCATCGATCCCGCTCGGACTGCTCGGCTTCTAGCCGACCACACTGTCCAGCCGCGGGCGCTTCGGCTCGCGGCCGTCCCCGCTGGATATGCCGCGGGCGTGGTACCACATCCACGGCGCCAGCATGTTCTTCGTCCACAGCAGTTGCGAGTAAGCCCGCGAACGCAGTGTCGACTGGGTGGAATCGGGGCTCGCTTGAGCCCAATCATGGTTGCTGCCAGGCAGATTGAGCGCTTCTGCGGCTGCGGCAGCGAACAGGATGTGGCCCTTGGTCGACCCGTGCACCCGGTCGTTGCTCCAGGTGTCCGGCTGGGTCATCGACGGTGCGCTGTAGAGGTCGACGAGCGTGAACCCGTACTGATCCGCCGCGGTCCTGATCGCCGCGTTCGCACGCAGCATCCGCGAGGTCAGGACCCTGCCGATCGGCACGATGCGCGCGATGTCGGGGAACGTGGTGGTCACGACCGTGGCACCGGACTGCGCGAGCCGACGGTGCATCACATCCAGATCGGCCAGTGCCTGATCGAAGAGCAGTCCTGGCCGGGTGATGTCGTTCATTCCGACGCAGACGCTGATCAGGTCGGGCCGCATCGCAAGGGCGTTGGGCAGTTGGTCGTCGAGCACATCGCGGATCCGACGGCCGCGGATGGCCAGATTGGCGTACCGCAGGCCGGGACGAAGCGCGTCGAGCATCGCGGCCAGCCGGTCAGCGAAGCCGACGATGCCGTCGGAATCGTCTCCGTCCCATAGCCCCTCGGTCTGGCTGTCACCCAGGGCGACGTAGCGGGTGTACACGCCGTGCGCCATGAGCGTGACTCTAACTACCCGCGGCCGAACCGGGTCAAGTTGAGAGGTCTGCCCACCACGCTCAGCTGGTTGATGACGTCCTCGAGGCGGGTGCGCGGGACGTCGACGCGCCACTCCTGCAGGGTGCCCGACAGGCACAGCATGTCCGGCTCGATGCTGATGTCCGTCAACTGAAGCCCGTGCGGCAGTTCCGGCAGGTGCACGGGGTAGGCCGGCGTGCGGTTCGGCAGGCGCATGCGCTTGCTGCGCACCACGAGGCCGCGCGGCTTCAGCCACAGCGTGGATCCGTCAAGGAGTGCGTCCACCTCGAGATGTCCGAATGCGGGTCGGCGGGCGAGGCGGAGCCGCGCGACGCCGTCCTCGCCGATCTCGCCCGTCAGCCGCGGCGCCGCAAGGCGGAACAGGTCGTCGAGTGCGTCCGCGGGCAGTTCGACCGTCAGGTGCACGGGCGCCGCGATCAGTACCGGCGGTGCCGACGGGCGGAGATGCACGTTGTGCAGTACGGCGGTGGCGCGATCCAATCTGTTCTTGTCCCAACAGATATCGCGTGCTGCGAGCCGAACGTCGCTGAGTTGACCGACCGCCAGACCGCGGACGTCCAGACGGGAGTCGAACTCGGTGACCGTCAGCGTGATGTCGCCTTCGTCGAGCCGGACCGACAGCTCGCGTCCCACCACCAGCCGGCGAAGTGTCATGAAGAGCGTCCGATAGGCGGCGGCCGCACCGGTGCTCACGGGCGCGACCGCGGCCGTCGACCACAACGAGGCGAGCATGTCGAGGGGCCGGAACGGATCCCATCGGCGCAGCGGTCGCGTCATGACACGAAGCTGTTCAACAGGGCGCGCATCGACTTGGCCACCGCGTGTCGCGTCTTCACCGGGTTGGGGGAGTTCGCGATCAACATCGCGCCGCGCGTCAAGGCGCCGAGCAGCAGCCTGGTCGCGGTCTCCGGGTCGTCGATCTGGATCGTGCCTGCCTTGGCGGCGGCCTTCAGCGAGCCGACGATCACCGCGTACGCGTACTGCTCGTCCAACTCGGTGTAGCGGGCGAGGCCGAGCACCGCCGGACCGTCCAGCACAAGGATCCGTTGCACGTCGGGCTGAAGCACTCCGTCGAGAAATGCGTCGAACCCAAGCGCCAGCTCATCGAGCCCGTCCTTGGCACCCATCGCCGCCTCTTTCGAGGCCACCATCATCTCCATGTGTGCCTGAACGAAGACCGCCTCGAAAAGCGCTGTCTTGGTGGGGAAGTGGTGGTAGAGAGCGCCGGTGGTGACCCGTGCCTCACGGGCCAGGTCCTCCACCGACGTGCCACGGAACCCGTCCTCACCGAAGAGCCTGCGACCCGCTGCGACCAGCGCAGCGCGGGTCTGCGCGACCTGTTCGGCGCGCAGCGAGGACGGCTCAGACGATGCAGGCATGGTTCTCGATTCCGGGGTGACGGGACCAGCCTAGCCTATTGACATAGTGATGATATGTGAAATAGTTGCCCTATGACTTCCGCTTCCGTTCACCTCGCCGGCCCGGCCGAAGACACCCGTCGCACGCACGACCAGTTGAGAGACGCCCTGCGGGCCGCGGCAGGCAGGACCGCAGACCTGCTGCGGCGGGTCGACGATGCGGCGGCGCCGGTGCCCGGACTGACCTGGACCGCCGCCGAGACGGCCGCACACATGACAGGCGAACTGCGCGACTACACACTGGCGCTGACCCGGCACACCGCCGGGTACATGACGCATGCCAATCGACCGCTGGAATCCCCGACGCGAATGAGCGCCGTTGTGAACGCACGCCAACTGACCGAAGTACCGGAGAGGAACATGAGCCGGCTTGCCGACGTGCTCGAGGCATCGGCGCAGGCCTACCTGGCCGCCGCCACCGCGGCAGATGAGTCCGCTTCGATCCCGACCGCCAACGGACTCGTGCTCAGCCCCTCGACGATGACCAGCCTGCTGCTCGGTGAACAGGTCGTCCACGGCCGGGATATCGCACGGGCAGCGAGAACCGGTTGGGAAATCGACCCGGCCGACGCGGTGAAAATCATCCCCGGCGTCCTGACCGTCGCTCCGGCGTATCTCCGGCCGTCTGCGACGGGCGTGCGGGTGAGCTTCGAGCTACGCATTCGCGGCGCCAACCACTACCGAATGGCGGTCGACTACGGAACCGCCGTCGTCACGGGCGCGGGGGCGAAGGCGGACTGCGTGATCACCGCAGACCCCGTTGCGTTTTTGCTGATCGGCTACGGACGCATCTCTGCGTGGTCGCCGATCCTGCGGGGCAAGCTGCGTGCCGGCGGCAGGAAGCCGTGGAAGGCAACGAAGTTCGCCACGCTGCTGTCCAGCCCATAGTGGGTATGCCCCTACGATGAGTTCGTGGCATGGGTTACCGGCGTCACCGGCGCGCCGTTGATCGAAAAGCTCGGACTGCCGACCGAGCGTGGCCGGCTCAAGGTGCAGCCCGACCTGCAGGTGCCGGGCCATCCTGACGTGTTCGCTGCCGGCGACGCCGCCGCGGTTCCGGACCTGACGCAATCCGGCAAGATCACACCGCCGACCGCGCAGCATGCGATCCGGCAGGGAAAGGTGCTGGGGCGCAACGTCGCCGCCAGCCTGGGCTACGGCAAGCCGAAGAAATACAAGCACCGCAACATGGGCCTGGTCGTCGACCTCGGCCCGCACTACGCGGTGGCGAACCCGCTGAACATCCAGCTGTCCGGTTATGCCGCGAAGCTGGTGACCCGCATGTACCACCTGTATGCCATGCCGCGCGGGGTCAACCGCTGGGCGGTGTCGCTGGCATATCTGACCGACGTCTTCTTCGACCGGTCCGTCGTCTCGGTCGGCCTGTCCAGCCAGGACGACGCGCGGTTCTCCACCTCAGAGGGAATCCCGCTCCCGAAGGCCGACTGACGTGTGAGCGGTGGCGGACGGGGAACCCCGCCTCAATGGCTACATATCGCGTACTGAATCCGAAGGGTGACGTCGTCGACACCAAGGACATCGAGAGCGCCGGCGACGCGCATGCGTGGTTCGTCGACGAAAAGGCGGACAACTCCGAGCTCGGCTGGCGGATGGAGGTCAAGGGCGACGACGGCGATTGGGCCTTCTTCGACGACACGGAGGGCGACCGGAAGTAGTCAGTCCTCGCCGGTGACGTACCACTTGCCGATCGGCGGCGCATGGCTGCTGCGCACGCGCAGCCACCGCGGTTCCTCGATGGCGAACGTCGGATAGTCGCCGAGGTGACAGCTTTCACCCGTCGCCACCTTGGTGATCGTCTGCGTGGCCCTGTCGAATGTGATCGTCGCGTCGTCGTCGAGGTCAAGGCGCCACCGGGGCTCGAAGTGGTTCTCGCTCATGTCATCCCGTCACCGTGGTTCACCGTCTCACCACACCCGGATGTAATCGATGAGCATCGGCGGCGAGGCGGGGCCGAAGTTGGGGTCACCGCCGCCTGGGCCGCCGACCGCGAGGTTGAGCATGGTGAACAGCAGGTAGCCGGGATCGTTGAACGGCCAGGCGCCATCGATGGGTCCTGCGGGAACGGAAAAGTACGGCGGTCCGCCGAAGTTGTCCATCCAGAACTTGAAGCCCTGTTCATCCCACTGGCACCGGTACGTGTGCCAGTCGCCGTCGACGGGCCAGCGATGCGCATTCCACGTCTTGCCGTCGGATCGGGCGTGCACGGAGGTACCTGGAGCCCATAACCCGTTGCCGTACCACTCGACGATGTCGACTTCCCCGTCTGGCAGTGGACCGCGGCCGTCGGGCGTGTCTTCGATGTTCACCAGCCAGTACGCCGGCCAGAGACCGGGAGCCTGCGGCAGCTGTATCCGGGCCTCCCAGGTGTGGTTGATTCCGATCTTGATCTTGCTCTCGACCCTGCCGGTGAAGTACGTGTTGCCTTCCTTGGTGGCCCTCAGGGCCAGATTCCCGTTGCCGTCCAGCGACACGTTGCGGCGATCGTCGCGGTAGAGACCCAGAACCGGCGGTGTGACGGGCTCGTTCCAATTGACCACGGTCCACTTCGATAAGTCGGGGGCCGCGCCTGCCGGACCGTCGAAGTCGTCGGCGAAAATGATGTTCGCTGGGGCGGCGTCCGGCCCCGGAGCAACCGGCTGATCAGGCGCTTCGGGATCGGCGGCGGCCCGAGGGAGGGCGGTCGCGGCCGCCAGCGCGGCGACCCCGGTCATAACCATCATGTTGCGGCGATTCATCTCGTGCACAGGAGCACCTTAGCGCCGGGTTTGGAAGGACTTGACTAGGCTCTCGGACAATGCCGAAGCTGAGCGCGGGTCTCCTGCTCTACCGCTTTACTGGCGCCTCCGTCGAAGTCCTGATCGGGCATCCGGGCGGTCCGTTCTGGGCGAAAAAGGACGACGGGGCGTGGTCGATTCCGAAGGGGGAATACGTCGAGGGCGAAGACCCCTGGCAGACCGCCCGCCGCGAATTCGAAGAGGAACTGGGCAAGCCGCCACCCGACGGACCGCGGATCGATTTTCCGCCGTTGAAGCAGCCGAGCGGAAAGATCATCACCGCATTCGCGGTGCGGGGAGATCTCGACCTCGACGACACGGTCAGCAACACCTTCACCCTCGAGTGGCCGAAGGGATCGGGAAACGTCAGGGAGTACCCGGAGATCGACCGGGTGGACTGGTTCTCCACGTCTGAGGCGCGGTCGAAGCTCCTTAAGGGCCAGCGCCCGCTTCTCGATCGGCTGATGGCTGCGGTCGCAGGCGCCGAATCGATGGAGTCTCAATAGCATTGATCGTCAACGCCCGACCGTGAATGCGCCAGCCCGACCGCGTACGCAGATATTCGTCGTCATAGCGCAGATGCCAGACGACGTCGGCCAGTTGCTCGTCGTCGATGCTGAAATGGTGTGCGACGCAGGTGATTCGGCCCAACGCGTAGTCGTCGTCCGTTCCTGGGGCATAGACCTCACCGACGATCGCGTGCTCGGTGCGGACAAGGCCGGACAGCGCCGCCATTGCCGTGCGGACACCGTCGCGACCCTGATGGTGCAGGACGGGGTCAAGCGACCGCGGCGGATCCGGCAGCCGTAATTCTGCTGTCTCGGTGAACAATTCGATGACATCGCCGAAGCGTCGGTCGTCGACGCATGCGGCGTAGAGGTGAACGAGGTCGGCCAGCGCCAACCGGTCAGCGACGGCCAGTGTCATATCGTCATGTGCCGCTCAGTTACCGCCTTCGTTGCTGGCCCGGATCGCCTCGCGGCATTCCCGCCTCGTCCTGCCCGTCTCCTGCATGCACACCCGCACCGGCGTTTCCTCCTCGATCGGCAGTGGCTCGTCGGTGACCTCGGTGGTGACCGTGACAGTGGGCGCAGGAACCTCGCCCTGGCTCGTCGACCAGATGGTGGCGCCCGTCGACTGCAGGGTCGAGCAGTAGACGGTGTTGCCGTTGGCCGTGGTGGCGGTGGCGCCGACGGGCGAACAGTTCGCCCCGACGACGGCACCGGCCGGAGCCGCCGACACCGAGGTGGTGACCGTCGTGGTCGACGCAGGCGGCGGCGGTGGCGAGTCGGCCCGCGACGAGGTGGTGCCCGGCGGCGACGGCGACGGGGTGTAGTCGTCGTTGAGCAGCTTCTCGATCTCGCGGAACTGGATGAGCACGAGGGCGATCGCCACCAGGAGCAGCGCCGCCAGGATCGCCGGGACGATGATCGCGGGGCGCAGGTATTTCCGCCGCGGGGCCTGCTGGGCCTCGTGCCTGCCCCCGCGCGACCTGGTGGCGATGGGCACCGACGCTTCTGTGCGGTCGTTGTCGGCCGCCGGCTCCGTCCCGAGTCGGTGGGCCAGCGCCCGAGCGAAGTCCACGCAGCTGTTGAATCGGTCCTTGGGGTCTTTCGACAGCGCCTTACCAAGTACCGGATCGAGGGCCGACAACTCCGGACGCCGGTCGCTGATGGCCGGTGGTGACGCGGTGAGGTGCTGGCTGATGACCACCGTCGGGTTCGAGTGGTGAAACGGCGGCGATCCTGACAGCAGGTGGAAGGCAGTCGCCGCCAACGCGTACTGGTCCGCCCGTCCGTCGAGGTCCTCTCCCATCAGCTGTTCTGGCGCGGCGTAGAAGACCGTACCCACCGTCATGTTCGTCGCCGTCAGGTTGCTCGAGTCGTCGACCCTTCTGGCAATGCCGAAGTCGGTCAACAAGACTCGTTGATCGCCCGCCGCCGGATTGGTCAGCATGATGTTGGCGGGCTTGACGTCGCGGTGCAGCAGACCCTGCTGGTGCGCATAGTCGAGCGCCTCGGCGACAGAGGTGATGATGTTGAGGACTTCCTCTTTGGGCATGCCGTTCGGGTAGCGGTCGCGCAGCAGCTCGGCCGCATCCGTCCCGTCCACGTAGTCCATCGAGATCCAGATCTGTCCCTCCACGTCGCCACGGTCGTGAACGCCGACGATGTGCGGGTGCCACAGCGTCGCGGCAAGGTCGGCTTCGCGGTTGAACCGCTGCCGGTACTCGTTGTCGGCGCAGACATCGGAGGGCAGCACCTTGAGCGCATCGCGCCGGGGCAGGCGCGGATGCTCAGCGAGGTATACCTCGCCCATGCCTCCGGAGCCCAGAAGCCGCACGATGGTGTAGCCCGCGAAGGTCTGACCAGCGGCTAACGGCATGGCCGCATAGTACAGACGGACTACAAATCCAGAATGAGACGCTCCCCGTTCGCGGCTCGCGAGATGCAGACCAGCATCATGCCGCCCGCGCGCTCCGGCTCGGTCAGCAATGTGTCTCGATGGTCGACGGCGCCGGCAACGATGTGCGTCCGACAGGTGCCGCAGAAGCCCTGCTGGCATGAATAGGACGCCGGAACGTTCGACCGCCGCAACGCCGTCAGCAGGGTTTCATCGGCTGCCACGACGACCTCCTGTCCGGTTGAGGCGATCTCGACCGTGAACTCCCTGCCGTCGACGATCGGCGGCGCGGCGAACCGCTCGAAATGCAGCTCGACGTCGTCGCGTCTGGCCAGGCTGGCGCGGACCGCGGTCAACATGGGCGCGGGCCCGCAGGCGTAAACCGTTGTGCCGTCGATGCAGTCGCCGAGCAGTTCCTCGGCGGTCGGCACGCCGCTGACATCGTCGGTGCGGACCTCGATGCGATCGCCGAAGCGCCTCACTTCGTCGATGAACGGCAGGCTGTCCAGGGTGCGGCCCGCGTAGACCATCGACCAGTCGACGCCGAGGCGCTCGGCGCGCGCCAGCATCGGCAGAATCGGGGTGATGCCGATGCCGCCTGCGATGAACCGGAACCTCTGCGTGGGTGAGCCGTAGCCGGGGATGGTGAGCGGGAAGGCGTTACGCGGCCCGTGTGTGGTCACGGTTGCGCCGATCGGCAACCCGTCGTGCACCTCGATCGATCCGCCGCCGCCGTCGACGATCCGGCGCACCGCGATCCGGTAGCTGCCGGTGTCGGCCGGGTCTCCGCACAGCGAGTACTGCCGCAGCCTGCCGCTGGGCAGCGCGATGTCGAGGTGGGCGCCGGGGTGCCATCGTGGCAGTTGCTGGCCCTCGGCGGCGGCCATCGTCAACGCCACCACGTCCTGATCGTGCGCCACCACCTGACGGTCGACCACGGTCAACGCGATGACGCGATCCGGATCTGGCGGCGGTTTCATCTTCCTGATGGCACCCGAGATCGACCAGAGAGCGTTGACCGAGGCATCGGCGATGCCCAGCACGATGTCGTGGCGCCGACGGCCGGAAATGCTTGGCGGCGCCTTGCGGTAGCGGTCGAGCAGTCCCATCAAATGTGTGCCGCGCGGGCCGCAGGGGAGCTGGCGAGGTATGCCACCGCCTGCGCTGTGGAACCCATCTCATCCGGCGTGTAGCTGGGCCGGAAGTACATCGCGGTGTTCGAGCCAAACAGCTTGCGGTACTTGGGCAGCAGTCCAAGCTTCGAGTCCCGCATCCGCAACCGGTGGAACCGCCACCAGCCGATATCGGTGTTCGGGTCGGACTTGACCAGGAACCACGATATGCGCTGGAAGCCCACGAAGATCGCCACCACAGCCATCGACATCGCATGGATGCGGTCGATGTAGCTGTCGTGAAAGTACATCGCGACGTCGTGGGCGACATTGCGATGCTCGACCTCCTCGCTGCCGTGCCAACGGAACAGGTCCACCATCGAGGGGTTGGCGCCGAAGTCGTCCCACGCACAGTTCAGCGCGAAGTCACCCATCACGGCGGTGTAGTGCTCGACCGCGGCAATGAACCACAGCCGGTCACACAGGTGGTTGAGCCGACGCTTCGGGTCGGTCGACGTCGTCGGCGCGAGCGTCTTGGAGAACAGGAACTCGATCTGCTCGAGCATCGGTTTCGGGTCGATGCCGTTGACGACCATGTACTCGTGCAGCATTTGCTCGTGCACGTCGGCGTGGGTGGCTTCCTGGCCGATGAAGCCCCGCATGTCGTCGGCCAGCTGGGGATCCTTCACCAGCGGCAGGGCCTCGTTGAAGGTGTCGACGAACCAGCGCTCTGCAGCGGGCAGAACGACGTTGAGCAGGCTGACGACATTCGAAGCGACAGGATGCCCAGGTATCCAGTCCAGCGGGATATCGGTGGCGTCGAAGTGCACCTTGCGTGCCTGGATCTGTACCGGCCCGGGATCGACTTCCTGCTCGAAACGGCGTGGTCGCAACATTGCGGCTTCCTCCCCTGCATTGTGCTGGGGTGAGTCTACGGCCCTTAGGTGGGAACGCAGGTTTCAGATAGCTGGGCTCCGTCAATATGACCGACATGGCGGGGTTGACCGATGTTCTGGACTGGGCGAAACAACAGGTGTCGTCGCGGGTGCCGAAGGCCGATCTCGACCAGCGCGACCCCGACTACATCCGCGAGCAGCTACCCGGACTGTGGCTGCTGGCTTCGCTGTACTTCAGGGCCGATGTGCGAGGCCTCGACCGCATACCGAGCGACGGGCCCGTGCTGTTGGTCGGCAACCACAGCGGAGGCAACCTGCCGCCGGACACCTTCGTCTTCACCCTGGCCTTCTGCTCGTACTTCGGCGTCGAGCGGCCGTTCTACCAACTGGCGCACAACCTCGTCGTCTCGATGCCCGGTCTTGGATCGCTGCGAAAGTTCGGCACCGTCGCCGCCAACCACGACAACGCCACGCTTGCGCTGCAGTCCGGCGGGGCCTTGCTGGTGTACCCGGGCGGAGACTACGAGGTGTTTCGGCCGTCGTGGAAGCGTCACGAGGTCGACTTCGGCGGCCGCAAGGGTTACGTGAAGCTCGCTCGCGAGGCCGGTGTGCCGATCGTGCCGATTGCCAGCGTCGGCGGCCAGGAAGCTGCGCTCTTCCTCGACCGGGGCCAGTGGCTGGCCAAGCTGCTGATGGTCGACAAGATGGCCCGCCTGAAGAGCGTGCCCATTCTGTTGGCGCCGCCGTGGGGCCTGGCCGTCAGCGACATGGTGCCGCGACTGCCGCTGCCGACGAAGATCGCGATCGAGGTGCAGGATCCGATCGACGCCGCCGACATCGCCGCCAGCGACGACGACGTCATCAACGACAAGGTGCTCAGCAGCCTGCAGGCCGGGGTGGACAAACTGGCCGCCGAACGACGCTTCCCGGTGTTCGGCTGATGAGCGCTAGCGCGAAGAAGAGGCGGTCACGATGAGACTCCAACGGAGTGTCGAGATCGCGGCCGACCGCGACACCGTGTGGAAACGCGTCAGCGACCCGGCGTGCTATCCGGAGTTCATGGCCAACCTCGAACGGTGGGATCCGGTGACCGAGGGTCCCGTCGGCATCGGCTCGCGCTACACCGGCCACTGGAAGATCGGCTCGGTTCCGGTGGGCGGCGTGATCGAGGTGGTCGAGTTCGACGATGCGCGCGACCTGGCCTGGATCGGCATCACCGGGATCACGCAGCGTGGCCGGTTTCGCCTACGCGATGGATCCGACGGGGGGACGCGAGTGACCTTCCGGATGGCCTACGAGGCGCCGGGTGGCGTGCTCGGTGTCATCGCCGACTGGGTGGCCGCGCGTCAGGTCGGCAGGACGATGACGAAGACGCTGGAGAACCTGCAGAAACTGGCTGAGGTCTAGCCGGCAGGCGGCGGTGCGGGCACAGGCGATGTGGGAACGCCGACGTTTGAGCCGGGGGCGATCGGGACCTGTTCCGGCCGCAACGTGTTGCCGCCGACCGCGCCAGGAGCGCCGCCGGAATTCAAACTGCCCTGCTCAGCCATCTGCTGTGCGGCTTCTTCTGTGCAGTCGAGGTTCATCTGCATCCTGCCGCTGCCGAGCATCTTCTGGCTGGCCACCATGCACTGTGCCTGCGGCAGATCGCTTCCGACCGAACCACCGAAAGTGGTGCTCAGACCCATTCCGTGCAGGATCTTGACGGCCTTGTAGTACGGCTCGCCGATCACGTTCATCTGGTTCGGGTTCACCGGGTCCGCGCTGGCGAGTCCCGCGTTGAACAGGCCGATCGTGCTCGCGGCGACCGCGCCGGCCCCCAGGACGATGAGCTTTTTCACGTGACCTCTCCCTAACTCGGTGCGGTGCGAACATATCGCAGCCGTGACAAATGTGAAACCGGTGAAGAGCGGCGCAGCGTTACAGCGCAGGGTTCACCGCTGCTTGCAGGGCCTCGCAGAGGGCGGCCGCGCGAGGGTCGGTGAACAGCTCCTCGAGCAGCAGACGACGCCCGTCGGGGCCGCCGAGCGGGACCCGCCAGTTCGGGTATTCGTCGGTGGTGCCGGGCTGGTTCTGGGTCCGCATCTCGCCGACCGCGTCGGCCAGCGAAAGCCCGAGGAGCCGCGACGGCGTGCGGCCGAGGTAGCGATACAGCGCCAGCACGGTCTCGTCGACGCCGGGTTTTTCACCCAGCAGTCCGACCTGCCGCAGCTCGTCGACCCACGCGGACTGCTCGGCTCGGTCGTCGGCCAGTTCCTCCTCGACCGGCCGGGTCAGCAGACCCAGCTCATCGCGCAGCCGGACGTGCTCACCGGCCAGATAGCCCGCCGTCGGCGGCAGGTCGTGAGTGGTGACCGAGGACAGGCAGTATTCGCGCCAACGCTGCGCCTGCAGCGGTCCGCCGTCGCCGTCGCGGTCCAGCTCGAACCACAGGATCGACGTGCCGAGCAGTCCCCGGCGCGCCAAGTAGTCCCGCACCCACGGTTCGACCGTGCCGAGGTCCTCGCCGACCACCACCGCTTCGGCACGGTGCGCCTCGAGCGCGAGGATGCCGATCATCGCCTCGTGGTCGTAGCGCACATAGGTGCCTTCCGTGGGTGGTGCACCCTTCGGGATCCACCACAGCCGGAACAGCCCGATGATGTGGTCGACGCGAATGCCGCTTGCGTGCCTCAGGATCGCGTTGACCATGGCCCGAAACGGCGCATAGCCCCTGTCGACGAGCTGGTCGGGACGCCACGGCGGCTGCGACCAGTCCTGCCCCAGTTGGTTGAACTCGTCCGGCGGTGCGCCCGCGGTGACGCCGAGCGCGAGCACATCCTGCATCGCCCAGGCGTCTGCACCGTTCGGGTCAACCCCGACGGCGAGGTCGTGCATGATGCCGAGCTCCATGCCCGCCCGCATGGCCGTCGACTGCGCGGTCGCCAGCTGGTCGTCAAGCTGCCACTGCAACCACCGGTGGAAATCGACGCTTTCGGCGTGTTTGGCGGCGAACTCGGCGACAGCGGGGCGTGTGGGGCCTGCGAATTTCTTCGGCCAGTGATGCCAATCCGGACCGTGCCGCTCGGCAAGCGCACACCAGATCGCGAAGTCATCGAGGCTGCGGCCTTCGCGCTCGCGGTACGCCTCGTACGCCAGCTGACGGCCCGCGGACCGCTTGACCCGGTGCACACTTTCGAGCACGTCGCGCTTGGCCTTCCACGCCGCGTTCCTGTCGATCAGTTCCGAGCGCCGCGCATCCTCCTGTACCGCAAGCCGTGTCCGCCTGATGCGGCCCAGCTGGCGCACCTCGGCGAACTCGGGGATGGCCTCGGGGCGCAGATACAGCGGGTTGACGTAGCGCCGTGACGTCGGCAGGTACGGCGACGGCTCCATCGGCGCGACGGGAGCGGCGGCGTGCAGCGGGTTGACCAAGATGTACCCGGCACCGTGGATTGCTCCTGACCACACCGCGAGATCGGTGAGATCGGTCAAATCGCCTACGCCCCATGATCTTTCAGACTGCACGCTGTAGAGCTGAGTGGCCAGCCCCCATGTCCGCTTACCGCCGAGTCGCGGCGGCATCTCGAGCTTCGCCGGGACGACGATCAGCAGCGTGCTCGATTCCGTCGAGCCGGCCTGTATGTACAGCCGGTGATAGCCGAGCGGCAGGTCACCGGGCAGCTCGAAGGTCGCCTCTCCAACCAGCCGGTCGCCGAGATCGTATGGGGGAGTGTGGTTCTCCAGTTGACGCAGGCCCGCGCGAACACCGCCGTCCTCCAGCCGGATCCACAGGCCGACCGGTTCACCGTGGGTGACGTGCACCCAGAACGACGAGTCGGTGTCGGTGCGGGCGACGATGGCAGGCGGCAGCGACCGAGTCCAGTAGTCGCGGTCGTGGGCCGCCAAGGCCGCCACTCGGTCATCTTCTGTGGTGGCGGGCACCCCGAGCGCCGCCAACACGGCGACCAACGTGGTCTCAGGCACCTCGACGTGGCGGCCCGTCCAATCCACGTATTCGGTGGCGACGCCGTAGCGGCGGGCGAGTTCGCCTAGCGACGGCGGGGTCTGGGCCATGGGGTCAATCTTGCCTGCTTCGCGTCGATCTCAACCCACATCGCGACTCATCAGGTCGTCCCAGGTGTCGCGGCGGACCACGAGGCGCGCCTTGCCGTCGCGGGCGAACACCACCGGCACCCGCCGAGCCCCGTTGTACTGGTTGGACATCGTGTAGCAGTAGGCGCCGGTGACCGGCACCGCGAGCAGGTCGCCAACCGCAGGCTCGCGCAGCTCGATTGCGTCGACGAGCTGGTCGCCGGATTCACAGTGGCGCCCGACCACGGCGACCGTTTCGCCACCGCCGCCGACCCGGTCGACGATCGTCGCCTCGAATCGCTGTCCCGTCAGCGACACCTCGAGGTTGTCGCCCATGCCGCCGTCGACGGCGACGTGGGTGACCACCCCGCGCTTGACCGTCGTGACGCGGTAGACCGTGCACGCGCTGGTTGCCACCATGCTGCGGCCCGGCTCGACGATGATGCGGCTGCCATCGGGCAGCAGCGCGCGGGCCTGCGAAACCATCGCCTCGGCGTAGTCGTCGACGGTGGGCGGGTGCTCGTCGTAGGTGTACCGGACGCCCAGTCCGCCGCCGAGGTCGTAGGTGTCGAAGGTGCCGAGCTTCGCGATCGGTTCCACGGCGGCGGCCAGCTGTTCCACGTTGAGCAGCTGTGATCCCACGTGGGTGTGGACGCCGTCGAGCTGCAACACCGGGCTGTGCTCGACCCGCGAGATGGCCTCGCGGGCGGCATCGGGCAGCAGGCCGAATTTGGCGCCGGCGTGCCCGGTCGCCTGCGATGCGTGGGTGGCGGCCTCGACACCGGGGATGACCCGGACCAGGCAGCGCTGCATGCGGCCCTTCGGCACGATGTGTTCGAGCCGGTCGATGTCGTCGAAGTTGTCGATGACAACAAGCCCGAGGCCGCTCTCGACGGCCAGCTCCAACTCCTCGTCGGTCTTCGCATTTCCGTGCATGACCAGCCTGGCGGGGTCGGCGCCCGCTTTGATAGCGGTCAGGATCTCACCGCCGCCAGCCACGTCGAGATGAAGTCCCTCTTCGACCATCACCCGCTGAACCGCCGTACACGGGAACGATTTCGACGCGAACGCCAGGTCGCTGCGCGGCCACCGGCTGCGGAACGCCTCGAGGTACTCGCGCGCCCGGTTCCGCAGCGCGTCCTCGGCGACGACGATGGCCGGCGTACCGAACTCGCCGACCACGTCGTCGAGCCGACACCCGCCCACCACAAGGGTGCCGTCGGAGTCGATTCGGGTCTGCGGCGGAAATAGACTCAACAGGTCTTCGGCGGTCGGCTCGGTGCGCATGGCCTCAGCGTCCCACTCCGGCCGATGGCCGGTGGGCGACTCGTCGGTAACGTCGGTGCCCATGGCGCTTGGACGGCTCGACGACGCGGGCGTCGTGGCCCGCGACCGGCGGGCCAGGGTGGCGGTCGCGGCCCTGTTCCTGACCAACGGCGCACTGTTCGCCAACCTGCTACCTCGTTATCCCGAGATCAAGGCCGACCTGAGCCTGTCCAACGCCGCCTACGGCGTCGCGATCGCGGCGTTCTCGGCGGGAGCGCTGGTCGCCGGGCTCGCCGCGGCGCCGCTCATCCGCCGCTTCCGCTCTGCCAGGGTCGCGGTGGCGGGCAGCATCGGCATCGCCATATTCGTGTTCGCCGCCTCGCTGGCACCGTCGGCTGTTGTGCTTGCCGCGGCGCTGTTCACCGCGGGCGCCTCCGACGCCGTCACCGATGTCGCACAGAATGCCCAGGCTCTGCGGGTCCAGAGGAACTACGGTCGCTCGATCATCAACTCGTTGCACGCGGTGTGGTCGATCGGCGCCGTTCTCGGAGGCGCGATGGGTGCGGCCGCGATCGCGCTGCACATCCCGCGCACAACGCATTTGGCGATCTCGGCGACGGTGTTCAGCGCCGTTGTCATCGCGGCGTACTCGTTTCTGCTCCGCAGCCCCGACGAAGACGATCACCCGGCGGCCCGAACCGCTGCAGTCGGACGGCCCGGTTTCGCCGTCTACGTGACACTGATCGCACTGGTGCTCATCGCGATCGCGGGGGCGGTTGTCGAGGACGCCGGAAGCTCCTGGGCCACCGTGTATTTGCACGACAGCCTGGGAGCGGTCGGCGCGATCGCGGTGTTCGGTTACATCGCCATGGTCGGATTCCAGTTCGTCGGGCGGACGATCGGTGACCGTCTGGTGGATCGGTTCGGCGAGCGGTGGGTGGCCAGGATAGGCGGATTCATCACCGCGGCAGGCATGGGATCGGCGCTCGCGTTTCCAAGTGTTGGCGGGACCATCGCGGGGTTCGCCGCCGCCGGATTCGGCGTCGCGACACTGATTCCCGCGGCGATGCACGCCGCGGATCAGCTGCCGGGACTTCGGCCGGGTACCGGGCTGATGGTGGTGTCGTGGTTGCTGCGCGTCGGGTCGATCTCGTCGCCCCCGCTCGTCGGGTTGGTCGCCGATGCGACGAGCCTGCGGATCGGTCTGCTCGTGGTGCCGGTCGCGGGTGTGGCCGCAATGCTGCTTGCCGTGGCGCTCAGCCCGCGGCGCCCGCCATCTCGATAGTCAGCACGCCCGCCACGATCAGCGCGATGCCCAGTCCCATCAACCAGGTCAGCGGCTCGCGGAAGAGGACCCGCGCGGCGACCGCCACCAGTGCCACACCGCACGCGGTCCAGACGCCGTAGGCGATGCCGACGTGCATGCCAAGCGCAAGCGTGAGCCACAGGAGATAGAACGACGCAAGGTAGCCGATCGTGACGGGGATGATCCAGATCCGCTTGCGGAAACCCTCCGACGCCCGCAGTGCGATGGTCGCGATCACCTCGAAACCGATGGCGCCCGCCAGCGCGGCCCACATCACGGCGCGCCCTCATCGGCGTGCCGGGATCCCAGCTCGACGAGCAGCACCCCCGCGATGATCAGCCCGATGCCGACCGCGATGGGCCAGGTGAACGGGTCGCCGAAGATCGCGGCGGCCAGCACCGCGGTACCCACGGTGCCCAGCGCTCCCCAGATTCCGTAGGCCACGCCGATGGACAGGCCGGCACGCAGCACCAGCGTCAGCAGCACGAAAGCGCCGGCGTAGCCCGCGACGACCACGATCAGCCACGCCGAATGGTCTTGTGAGGCACGTAAAGACAGGGTGGCCGCCACCTCGACGACGATCGCCACGCCGAGTAGCGCCCATTTCCGCACGGCTTACAAGCTAACCGACCGCGCGTTCCACCATCGGGGTGAGGACCTCGTGGGCGAACCGGCGGAGTTCGGCGTCGTCGCCGAAATCGGGGTCGCGCGGCGGCATCGAGATATAGGTGAAGAACAGCCGAGCGAAAACGTCGGCGACCCAGCGCACCTGCTGCGACGGGACGCCTGGCTCGTCGCCGTGGATGTAGTTGGCGATGAACGCCGACCCCATCGTCACCAACTCGACGGAGTCGGCGATCGGCGCGGGCTCGCTTCGGGCGGCCCTGCGCAGGATCGGATGCTCACGGGCGAATGACACCGCGGCGATGAAGGCTTCCGCCACCCCGTCGCCTGCGACCGCGGAGCTGTCGATGGCGTCGGCGACCGCGCTGAGGAAGCGCTGCGTCTCACGGCGCACCAGGGCCTCAACCAGATCGTCGCGCCGCGGGTAGCGGCGGTACGCCGTCATCCGCGAGACGCCGGCCCGACGGACCACGTCCTCGACCGTGATGCGTTGCAGCCCAACGGCAGCGGCCTCGGTCAGCGCGGCGTTCAGGATGCGTTGACTCGTGCGGTCCGCCGCCTCGTCGACCCGGCCGCCCGCGCTCGCGCCGCCGACCACCTCGATGAGCTGTGCATCGATCACGACGCGGCGACCCTCGGAGCAACCGCGCCCGCCGCCCGTTGTTGTGCCAGCTGCAGATAGCGCGGTGCGCCGAACGCCCACCGCAGCCGTTGCGCGTCGAGGCGCAGCATCGGACCCGTCAACGCGCGCGTCGGCATGGGTGGGCGGTCGAAGCCGATGAGCTCCTGTGCCCACCGAGGTGCCCTGCTCATGCCCGCATAGATGGTGAACCTGTGCAGCCGGCGATCGAGCCGCTCGGGCAGGTCGGGGAAGAAGGGCGATGTCATCAGAAAATCGACGAACTCCCGTGTCTGCGCGTTGACCGAGAGCCGCGGCCGCATCGACTCCACGTAGTCGTCGAGCTCGGCCGCCGTCTCGGGCACCCAGTCGGCGCCGCCCATCCGGCCGATCACCGCCTGTTCGGAGAGGTATCGGTCCTTCTCACGTTGGGACAGTGGCCTTTTGGTTTCCTCGAACACCTGCAGAATCATCCACGGGATGCAGGTGTGCACCCATGCGATCAGCTCGGGATCCAGCGCGCGGTACGGCACGCCGTCAGGGCGGGTGCCGTTGACGAACGAGTGGATGTGCTTGACGCGTTCGATCACCGCGGTGGCGGCCTCGGTGTTGCCGAAGGTGGTGGCCAAGACGTAGCCGAGGGTGGCGCGGGCCCGCTGGAACGGGTCTTCGCGATAGTTCGACAGGTCCTGAACACCCGCGATGACGGAGGGGTGAAGGATCTCCAGCACGATCGCGGGCAGCCCGGCCTGAGACACCGATGCGACGTCGGCGTTGATCTCCCATGACATGCTGCCCGGCCCGATCAACCCCGGGTCGCCCGGCGGCCCGCCGTAGATGTCGGGGTCGTCGTGGCGGCCCGCGCCCTTTTCGAAGTCGTCGACGATCCAGCGGCGCAGCGCATCCATATCGGCCTCCCGTTTTGGTAGGAATGTTACAAATTTACTCTCAGATATACCATTTTGTGTTGCGTGTCACCCTGTCAACCGCCACCCACCGGTAATCTGGACGGCGATGGCACGCGACAACACCCTGGTAGAGACCGTCCACGGCCCGATCCGCGGCAGTGACGACGGTCGGGTGACCTCGTGGAAGGCCGTGCCGTACGCCGCGCCACCCGTCGGCGACCTGCGGTGGCGTGCTCCCGAGCCCGTCACGCCGTGGACGACCGTCGCCGAAGCCAACCGGTACGGCTCCGTGTGCCCGCAACCGGTCGACCCCCGGATCCCGATCGACCTGGGCGCGCCGCAGGGCGAGGACTGTCTGACGCTCAACGTCTGGGCGTCGTCGGACACCGCTGCCGGTGACCGCAAGCCGGTCATGGTTTGGGTGCACGGCGGGGCCTACATCATCGGCTCGGCGAGCCAGCCGCTCTACGACGGCCGAGTGCTGGCCGGGGACGGCGAGGTCGTCGTCGTCACGGTGAACTATCGCCTCGGCGCGTTCGGATTCCTCGACCTGTCCGAGTTCGACGGCTCGCGTCGCCGGTTCGACTCCAATATCGGCCTTCGGGACGTGATTGCGGCGTTGCAATGGGTGCGCGACAACATCGCCGCTTTCGGCGGTGATCCGCACCGCGTCACCCTGTTCGGCGAATCGGCAGGCGCGGGCATCATCACCACCCTGCTCACCAGCCCGGCCGCCGAAGGGTTGTTCGCAGGCGCGATCGCCCAGAGCTCACCGGCGACGTCGGTGTACGACATCAGCCGCGCGCACCGGATCGCGTGCCAGGTGCTGGACCGGCTCGGCATAAAGGCGTCCGAGGCCGGCCGGCTGCGTTCGGTTCCCGGCGACGCGATCGTCGCCGCCTCCACCGACGTGTTCTACGAAACCCCTGTCCGCAACCCAGGCACCCTGGCGTTCGCCCCGGTCGTCGACGGCGACCTGGTGCCCGACTACCCGGTGAAGCTCGCGCGGGAGGGCCGGTCACATCCGGTTCCGGTGATCATCGGCACCAACAAGCACGAGGCGGCGCTCTTCAAGTGGATGAAGTCGCCGCTGATGCCGATAACGCCCGAAGCGATCAACGCGATGTTCACCGAGATCGCCACCGAGCAGCCACACCTGGAACTGCCGACCGACGACCAGCTCGGCACCGCGTATGCGGGCCTGCGCGGCAAGGCCCGCGGTATGGGCGTCGCCCGTGACGTGGGCTTCCGGATGCCCTCGGTGTGGCTGGCCGAAGGGCACAGCACCCAGGCGGCGCCGGTGTACCTGTACCGCTTCGACTTCGCCACGCCGATGCTGCGGCTGCTGCGGATCGCCGCAGCGCACGCCACCGAATTGCCGTTCGTCTGGGGCAATCTCGTCACCGGACCCAAGGATCCAACCTTCAAGCTGGGCGGCCTGAAGACCGGACGGGTGGTATCGGAGCGGGTCAGGGCCCGCTGGGTGAACTTCGCGACGCAGGGTACGCCCGCCGGGCTACCCGGCGAGCCGGAGTGGCCGCCCTACCAGGAGCCCGACCGCGCGTCGCTGCTCATCGGCGGGCAGGACACCGTCGTCAACGACATCGATTCCGACATCCGGGCCACCTGGGGTAGCCAGGTACTCAACTTCAGGTAGCCCAGGCCGCCCTCGCTAGACTTTCCCCGGAGGTATCGCTGTGGACTGGGCAAGAACATGGGAGTACGTGCTGCCGCCGCTGATGCACGACCCGGTCACCTTCGCCGTCCCGTTCTTCCTGCTCCTCCTCGTCATCGAATGGGCGGCCGCACGCAAGCTCGCCCACACCGAGAACGAGCGCGCAGCCTCCGGTGCCTATCTGAGGCCCGACGCATGGGCCAGCATCTGGATGGGCGTGGTGTCCGTCGGCACCAGTGCGGTGATGAACGGGATCGCGCTCTTCGGCTATGCCGCGCTCTACGTCTACGTCGCGCCATGGCAGCTGCCCGCCAACGCCTGGTACACGTGGGTGATCGCCATCGTCGGCGTGGACTTCTTGTACTACTGGTATCACCGGATGGCCCATCGCGTCCGCATCTTCTGGGCGACGCACCAGGCGCACCACTCCAGCCAGTACTTCAACCTCGCGACCGCAGTGCGGCAGAAGTGGAACATCAGCGGCGACGTCTTCCTGCGTGCTCTGCTCCCGCTGTTCGGCGTGCCGCCGTGGATGGTGTTCGCCAGCTTCTCCATCAATTTGATCTACCAGTTCTGGATCCATACTGAGCGCATCGGGAAGCTTTGGCGGCCAATTGAATTCGTCTTCAACACGCCGTCGCACCACCGGGTGCACCACGGTATGGACGAGATCTACCTCGACAGGAACTACGGCGGCATCCTGATCATCTGGGACCGGTTGTTCCGCAGTTTCCAGCCCGAGGAGTTCCGGCCGCACTACGGCCTGACCAAGCAGGTGGACACCTACAACATCTGGAAGCTGCAGACCCACGAATACGTCGCGATGGCGCGCGATGTCATGGCGGCGCGTCGGTGGCGGGACCGCCTCGGCTTCATTTTCGGCCCTCCCGGCTGGGAGCCGCGACAGGTTGTGCAGCCCGACATCCCCGCGCCTGTCACCGCGTCGAAGTAGCGCCGCGGCGAAACGCCGGTGCCCGGCCCGCGATAGCGTCGGTAACCCACTGCAGCGCAGCCTGATTCGCCTCGGCCCTGCGCATGTCCGACACTGCACCGTCGGCGGATCGGGAACCGTACCGAGGTGGCGGAGCTCGACGGCGGCCACCACCGGCTCGAGGTCTGCGGCGATCGCCTCCCGAACCGACGTCTTTCCTGCGGCATCCATCATTGCGGGGCCGGCAACCGATTTAGCGCCGCGAGCGGTGCCCACCCCGTAGTGTCGCGGTGTGAAGACGGTGTTCGATTCCCACGTCGACCAAGACCTCGTCGAGCGGTCACTCGCGGCAAGCGCGTTCGACTCGATGTGGCTGGACATGCCGCGACCCTCCTACGACGCTCTTTCGGGTTCGGTCACCGCCGACCTGCTGGTGGTGGGCGCGGGCTACACGGGACTGTGGACGGCATTGCATGCCGCACAGCGCAATCCGGACCAGAAGATCGTTCTTGTCGACGCCGAACGTGTCGGGTGGGCGGCGTCGGGACGTAACGGCGGCTTTGTCGACGCCAGCCTGACCCATGGCCTGGCGAACGGAAAGGCGCGCTGGCCCAACGAGATCGAAACGCTCGAGGCGATGGGGCGCGAGAACCTCGATGGCATGCAGGACGACATTCAGCGGCTGGGGCTCGACGTCGACTGGCAGCGCACCGGGATGCTGGCGGTCGCGACGGAACCGCACCAGGTGGCCTGGCTGCAGGAGGCCGCCGACGACGGCGAAGGGCAGTTCGTCGCTCAGGACAAGGTGCGCGCCGAGGTGGCGTCGCCAACCTACCTGGCCGGCCTGTTCAGCCCCGACACCTTGGCCATCGTCCATCCCGCGAAGCTCGCGTTCGAACTCGCTCGCGCCTGCGAGGAGGCCGGGGTAGCCATCTTCGAGCGGACCAACGTCACTTCGATCGACGGCTCCGGCGCGGCCATCCAGTTCGCGGCGGGCAGCGGGACGGTTAGCGCAGACCGCGCGGTGCTGGCCACAAACGTCTTCCCGAGCCTCATCGTGCGCAACCGGCTGCAGACGGTGCCGGTCTATGACTACGTGCTGGCCACCGAGCCGCTCAGCGACGCTCAGCTCGACCGCATCGGATGGGCGAACCGACAGGGAATCGGCGACTCCGCCAACCAGTTTCACTACTACCGGCTCAGCGCCGACAACCGCATCGTGTGGGGTGGATACGACGCGATCTACCGCTTCGGGCGCAAGGTCAAACCGGAATACGAAGACCGGGCCGCCAGCTACCGCCGACTCGCACAGCACTTCTTCATCACCTTCCCGCAACTCGACGACGTCCGATTCAGCCATCGCTGGGCCGGAGCGATCGACACCAGCACCCGATTCTGTGCGCACTGGGGGCTGGCCCACGGAGACCGGGTGGCCTACGTCAACGGATTCACCGGGCTCGGAGTCGGTGCGGCCCGATTCGCCGCGGACGTTTGCCTGGACCTGCTCGGGGGTCAGCCGACCGAGCGCACCGAACTGGAGATGGTGCGCAAGCGGCCACTGCCGTTCCCGCCTGAGCCCTTGGCCAGCATCGGAATCCAGGCGACCAGATGGTCTCTGGACCGCGCCGACCATTCCGCGGGCCGGCGCAACCTGTTGCTCCGCACGCTCGACGCACTCGGGCTCGGCTTCGATTCCTGATCGTCCACTGATCGTTTGCAAGACGTTTGGATTGGGCCGATCCGAAAGGCCCACATGCACAACCGAGATCAGTAAGCTCAGCCGCGTTGAGTTCGGGGAAATGATGTCGGGTCGATGGACGACTGGACGTCGCCTTCAGAAAGGGGCACAGACGTGACAGACAGGCTCGCCAACGGCGAGAAGCTTGATCGTGGGCAATCGCTGACGTCGAAGAACGGGGCCTACACGCTGACCCTGCAGGACGACGGCAACCTGGTGCTGGCCGCGCAGGGCCAGGCCGTATGGGCGACGGGCACCAACGGCCAGGACGCCGAGCGCCTCGAGGTTCAGAAGGACGGCAACGTCGTGCTCTACACATCGGACAAGCCGATCTGGCACACCGATACCAAGGGCGCCAAAGATGCCCGGCTGATCCTGCAGGACGACCGCAACCTGGTGGTGTACGGGTTCGACGGGGTCGCGTGGGCGTCGGGCACGAACACCGACGAGGCGCCGCCGCCGCCTGCAGGCGCCGAGGAAGCGGCCCCCGAGGTTGCGCCGGCCGCCGCCGAGGAGCCACTGCCGCCCGCCGAGGCTCCGGCCCCGCCGCCACCACCACCGCCGCCTCCGCCACCCGCGCCGCGCACCTACACGGTGGTCTCCGGTGACACGCTGTGGGCCATCTCGGAGCGCTTCTACGGCGACGGCAGCAAGTACCAGCGGATCGCCGACGCCAGTGGGATCAGCAACCCCGACCTGATTCATCCGGGACAGGTGCTGACCATTCCGTAACTGAAGTGAATGCAGGCAGCCCGGGCGCAACAGCCCGGGCTGCCTTGCTGTGTGCCCCCGCGCCGGTAGGGTAGAAGCCCACTGACCCCAACGATTCGGAGATGACAGTGCGCCGACAATGGTTGCGCTCGCTGACCGCAGCGGCGGCCGCGCCGATCTTTGCGCTGACCATTCCCGCGGCGCAGGCACAGGCTTCTCCCGGCGTCCTGGTCTACCCGGGAATGGAGATTCACCAAGGCTCGAATGTGTGCACACTCGGTTTCGTCGACCCGGGGGCGCGCACCGCCTTCACCGCGGGCCACTGTCGCGGCGACGGGCCCGTGGTGGACAGGGACGGCAACCCCATCGGCACCTTGACGGTGTTCCGTGACAACACTCCCGACGGGGCCACCGTCGCCACCGACCACATGATCTCCGACTGGGAGGCCATCAGCCTCACCCCGGATGTCGACGTGAACGACGTCCTGCCCGGCGGGCGCATCCTGGTCTCGGATCCGAGCATCGTGCCGACGCCGGGTCTTCCGGTCTGCCACTTCGGTGTGGTCACCGGGGAGAGTTGCGGCAGCGTCGAGGCGGTCAACAACGGCTGGTTCACCATGGCGAACGGTGTAGTCAGCCAGAAGGGCGATTCGGGCGGCCCGGTGTACGTTGTCACTCCGGACGGGCGGGCCGCGATCATCGGCATGTTCAACAGCACCTGGGGTAACTTCCCGGCCGCTGTGTCCTGGCAGACCGCCAGCCAGCAGGCGCACGAGGACGTCGTGCAATCCGCGTCGGGGAGCATCGGACCTTCCTGAGCCGCCTTATTGAAGGCTTGACTTATATAAGTACTCGCTTTTAGTCTCGTGTGGTGCACGCATTCGACGTCCTCGGCGACCCGGTCCGTAGGCGCATCCTCGAACTACTCGCCGAGGGTGAGCTGACGGCGGGCGCCGTCGGTGCGACCATCCAAGCCGAGTTCGAGATCAGTCAACCGGCGGTATCGCAACACTTGAAGGTGTTGCGGGACAACGGCTTCACGTCGGTACGACCCGAGGGTCAGCGACGAATGTACGCGGTGAACGGCGCCGCTTTGCGGGATGTCGACGAGTGGCTCGCCGGATTCCGCCGGTTCTGGACGCCGCCTCTCGACGCCCTGGCAACCGAAATCGCCCGCGGAAAGCGACAACGACGAAGGGACGCAACGTGATTGACGTGAACCACCAGATCAACGCCGTACGGCGCACCGTAGGCAACCGGACACTGGAGGCGGGGGAGGCGCGGGTCGTCACGATCAGTCAGTCATATGACACCGACGCCGCCGACCTCTGGGACGCCTGCACCGACATCGACAGAATCCCGCGATGGTTCCTTCCGATCACCGGTGACCTTCGCGTCGGCGGCCACTACGAGCTGGACGGCAACGCGCACGGGACGATCCTGACCTGCGACCCGCCGCGCGAGTTCACCGCGACCTGGGAATGCGGCGACGACGTCAGCTGGATCGAAGTGCGGATTTCCAGCGAGGACGCCAACCGGTCACGCTTCGAACTGCACCACATCGCGCACGTCGACGACCACTGGGAACAGTTCGGGCCCGGCGCGGTCGGGATGGGCTACGACGGGGCACTGGTCGGCCTGACGATCCACATGGCCACCGGCGAGGCCGTCGACCCTGCGGCCGGTCAACAGTGGATGGGCTCCGAGGACGGCCGCCGATTCATGACGGCTTCCGGCGAGGCGTGGCACGAGGCGAATGTGGCCGCGGGCGCCGACCCGGGCTGGGCGAGGGCCGCCGCGGATCGATGCGTCGGCGCCTACTTGGGGGAGAACTAGAACACGTTCTAGCCAGCCGAGCACAGCGAGGATATTCTCGTGTCGATGCATGCCCAGACACCTGTCCAGATCGCGTGGGTGACGACGGACCTCGATGCCACCGAAAGCGCCCTGACCACGCTGTTGGGCGCCAAGAAGTGGATTCGGGTGCCGGACGTGCACTTCGGACCCGACTCGTGCACCTACCGCGGGCGACCCGCCGACTTCACCGCACACATATCGTTCAGTTACGCCGGCGACACCCAGCTCGAGCTGATTGCCCCCGTAGCGGGCGAGAGCGTCTACACCGAGTTCCTCGACCGGGCGGGTCCAGGACTGCACCACATCTGTGTAGAGGTCGACGACGTCGACGCCGCGATTGGCGCAGCGGAGGTGGTGCAGCGTGGGGTCATGCCCGGCGGTATGGAGTTCGCCTACGTCACCGCCGCGTCGGCCGGGGTGCCCTACCTAGAGATCGCGCACATCCCGCCCGAGATCCAAGCCTTCTTCGACTACGTCAAACAGGAGCAGCAGTGACGCCCGACGAGCGCTTGCGCGAGGAGAAATCGATGACGCAGATCCCGGAAACCGTCGACGCCGCCGGTGTGACGAGTTGGTCCGACGAGGTCGACGTCGTGGTGATCGGGTTCGGCATCTCCGGCGGGTCCGCCGCGGTGAGTGCCGCGGCCGCGGGCGCGCGGGTACTGGTTTTGGAGAAGGCCGCCGCAGCGGGCGGCACCAGCGCGATGGCCGGTGGCCACTTCTACCTCGGCGGCGGTACCGCGGTGCAGCAGGCGACGGGCCACGACGACAGTCCCGAAGAGATGTACAAATATTTGGTCGCGGTCTCCCCGAAGCCGGACCACGAGAAGATCCGGGCGTACTGCGACGGCAGCGTCGAGCACTTCAACTGGTTGGAGGACTTGGGTTTTCAGTTCGAGCGCAGCTTCTACCCAGGCAAGATCGTCGTTCCGCCCGGCACAGAAGGGCTGTCCTACACCGGCAATGAGAAGGTGTGGCCGTTCACCGAGAAGGCGAAGCCCGCACCGCGCGGCCACTCGGTTCCCGTCCCCGGCGAGCTCGGCGGCGCCGCCATGGTCATCGACCTCCTTGTCAAGCGCGCCGACCAGCTCGGAGTCGAGGTTCGCTATGAGACCGGGGTGACGAACCTCGTCGTGAAAGAGGGCGCGGTTGTCGGAGTGCGCTGGAAGCACTTCACCGAAACCGGTGCCGTCAAGGCCAAGTCGGTCATCATCGCCGCAGGCGGGTTCGCGATGAACCCCGAGATGGTCGCCGAGCACACGCCTGCGCTCGGGCAGAAGCGGCGCACGAAGCATCACGGCGTCGTGGAGCCGTACATCCTCGGCAACCCCAACGACGACGGCCTCGGCATCCGGATGGGTGTCTCCGCAGGCGGCGTCGCAGAAAACCTGGACCAGCTCTTCATCACCGCCGCCGCCTACCCGCCGGAGATCCTGCTCACCGGGATCATCGTCAACAAGGACGGAAAGCGGTTCGTCACCGAAGACTCCTACCACTCCCGCACATCGGCCTTCGTGCTCGAGCAACCCGACCAGATCGCGTATCTCATCGTCGACGAGGAACACATGCAGATGCCCGAGATGCCGCTGATCAAGTTCATCGACGGCTGGGACACCGTCGAGGAGATGGAAGCCGCGCTGGGCATTCCCGAGGGCAACCTGGTGGAGACCCTCAACAGATACAACGAGTACGCCGCGCAAGGGCAGGACCCCGATTTCCACAAGCAGCCGGAATATGTCGCGCCGCAGACGAAAGGACCGTGGGCGGCGTTCGACATGTCGCTCGGGCGTGCGATGTACTCCGGTTTCACCATGGGCGGCCTCGCGGTGAACATCGACGGCCAGGTCCTCACCGACGACGGCAGCGTGATTCCCGGCCTATATGCCGCGGGCGCATGCGCCTCCAACATCGCCCAGGACGGCAAGGGCTACTCCAGCGGCACCCAGCTGGGCGAGGGCTCGTTCTTCGGCCGCCGGGCAGGCACCCGCGCGGCACGGGGTTAGACGGGCGCCAGGCGCCAGGCGCCGTCGCCGAGAAGCTCCAACCGGCGGTCGTGGTGCTGGTCGAGCGAGGGGCGGTGGCTGACGCTGACCACGATGCAGTCCGGCAGCCGGGTGCGCAGCGCCCGGTACAGCGCGAACTCCTGGCCCTCGTCGAGCGCCGACGTCGCCTCGTCGAGGAAGACCGCCTTCGGCTTGGCCAACAGCACCCGGGCGAACGCGACGCGCTGCTGCTCGCCCGGCGACAGCACCTTCGCCCAGTCGGCCTCCTCGTCGAGCCGACCGCTTAGATGCCCGAGCGAGACGGTGTCGAGGGCCGACCGGATCTCGTCGTCGGACCGCACGCCCTTGCCCGCGGGGTAGCAGACCGCCGTACGGAGATCCCCAAGGGGCATGTACGGCAGCTGGGACAGGAACATGGTGTCGTCCTGCGGACGGCGCAGCGTTCCCGACGTGAAGGGCCACAGCTGGGCCAGGCTGCGCAGCAGCGTCGTCTTTCCGCTGCCCGACGTACCGGATATCACCAACGACTCGCCGGGGTCCAGCCGCACGTCGAGCGGGTCGATGAGCCGCGTACCTGCAGGGGTGCGAACCTCGACGTCGTCGAGCTGAATCGAGCCGTCGGTGCTCGGCACCGCGGTCAATGACGGCAGCTCCCTTGCCGTTTCGTTGGCGATCACCAGGCCGTGTAGGCGCATGATGGCAGCCCGGTAGCCGGCGAATGCGTCGTAAACGGAGCGGAAGAAGGACAGCGATCCCTGCAGTTGGTTGAACGCGCCCGCCGACTGCGTTACGTCACCGAACTGAATCTGACCGGCGAACAACCGCGGCGCCTGGATGATCAGCGGCAGCGGGTCGACGATCTCGTTCATCGACCTGTTCCAGCCGAGAAACGCGATGCCGCGGCGGACCAACGCGCGGTAGTTGGCGATGATGGCCGCGAACCTCGTCATCAGCTCACCTCGTTCGGCGCCCTCTCCGCGATAGAGGCCGATGGCCTCGCTCGCATCGCGCAAACGCACCAGCGCGTAGCGGAACGCGGCGTTGGTCCGCTCGTTGCGGAAGGTAAGGCGGATTATCGGACGACCGATCCAGAACGCCACCACAGTCGTGAAGAAGACGTAGAGCAGGGCCATCCAGAACAACGCCCGCGGGATCGTCAGACCGAAGATGGGCAGCGGGCCCGACAGACTCCACAGGATCGGGGTGAACTCGATCACCGACACGATGGCGAAGACGGTTCCGAACACCAGGGTCTGGGCCGTGCTGACATTGAATGTGTTCGTTTCCGGTCCGGTCCCGGTGGTGAATACGTCGATGTCCTGCTGGATGCGTTGGTCCGGATTGTCGATGGGCTGGTCGATGAACCGCGATCGGTAGTAGGCGTCGCCGTCGAGCCAGTCGTTCGTCAGCCGGTGCGTGAGCCACACCCGCCATCTGATGATGAAGCGCTGCATCAGGTAGGTGTCGAGCAATGTGCGGCCTACCTTGGCGACGATCAACGCGGCGAGAATCAGAAGTGCAACCCAGAAGCCGTGTATCGCAGCGTCTTTCGCATCGCCTTCCCCCTCGAAAGCGGCTTGCATGGCAGAGAACTGGTCGTTGGACTGATAGGTGAACAGCACGACCAGGCGCACGTCGATCATCACCAGCACCAGCAGCACACCGAGGAGTGCCCAGACCGGGATGCTCGCCGCGGCCCTTGAAGTAGTCGCCGGTGATACGCCAGAACTGCCTGCCCCACGTGGTGTAGCGGGCAACCAGGGTCGACACGACCACCATGCCGATCGCGGCGAACACCCAGGCCTTGGCCACCCACAGCGCCGACGCCACCAGCTCGTCGCCCCAATTCAGGGACGGCGTGAACGTTTCCATGCCGGGAAGCTACCCGGCATCGTCACACCGGCGCGGGTTCTTTCTCTTCGCCCTCGACCCGGCCGAAGCGCCATTCGCCGCTGCCGAGCAGTTCGAGTTCGTGCGTGTGGTGCTGCTCGACCGTCTTGCGGTGGCTGACGCTGACCAGAATGGTGTCCGGCATCTCGGTGCGGACCAGGTTGTAGACCTGGTACTCGAGGCCTTCGTCGAGTGCCGACGTGGACTCGTCGAGGAACACGGCCTTCGGTTTGGTCAACAGCACGCGCGCGAACGCGATCCGCTGTTGTTCGCCGGGGGACAACACCTTGGCCCAGTCCTGCACCTCGTCGAGCCGACCGACGAGATGCGGCAACGCCACCTTCTCCATCGTGCGGATCAGCGTCTGGTCGTCGATGCCGCCTTCCTCATTCGGGTAGCTCACGACCGCGCGCAGGTCGCCAAGCGGCACATAGGGCATCTGCGAAAGGAACATCGTCTCGTTCGGCCCACACGGCCGCGTCAGCGTGCCGGACGTGAAGGGCCACAACTCCGCGAGGCTGCGCAGCAGCGTGGTCTTTCCGACGCCCGACTTGCCGGTGACCACCAAGGTGTCGCCGACCTCCAGGCGCAGGTCGAGGGGGTCGATGAGCTGCTTGCCGTCGGGCGTTCGGACCTCGATGTCATCGAGCTCGACCGTGCCGTCGACACACGCCGCGGTCGTGATTGTCGGAAGTTCCCTGCCTTCTTCGTTCGCCACCACCAGGCCGTGCAGCCGGATGATTGCGGCCCGGTAGCCGGCGAAGGTGTCGTACACCTGTCGGAAGAACGAGAGGCCGTTCATGATCGCGCCGAACGCCGATGCCGACTGGGTCATCGCACCGAGCGGGATCTCGCCGTAGTAGAACCGAGGGAACTGCAGCAGATAGGGCAGCGGCACGATGACCTGGCTCATCGACCAGTTCCAGCCGTTGAAACCGAGCGACCGCAACACATATCGCTTGTAGTTGCTGACGACCGGCGCGAACAGTTTGCGCAAACCGGTGCGCTCGGCGGCCTCGCCGCGGTAGAAGGCGACCGACTCGGACGCATCGCGCAGTCGCACAAGGGCATACCGGAACGCGGCGTTGAATTTCTCGTTGCGGAACGACAGCCAGATGATCGGCCTGCCGATCCAGAAGGCGATGACCGATGCGAAGAGCACGAAGACGATCCCGATCCAGAACATCGCCCTCGGCAGCTGGTAGTCGATGAACGGGATCGCCATCGGGCCGGACAGGTTCCACAGGATCGCGGTGAAGGAGATCATCGATGCGACCGCGTCGATGGCACCGAACAATAGCGTGTTCTGGGAGTAGTAGTACGGAACGTTGGGCAGCGGCCCGTTACCCGCGGTGAAGATGTCGATGTCGGACTGGATGCGCTGGTCGGGGTTGTCGATCTTGTCGTCGATGAAGCGGGCGCGATAGTAGGCCTTGCCGTCGAGCCAGTCGCCGGTGAGCCGGTCGGTCAGCCACGCGCGCCATGCCAGGCAGAACCGCTGCACCAGGAGCATGTCCAGCAGGAGCCGCGCGATGAAGATGGCGGCAAGGACCGAGAAGACCGTGATGGACATGTAGAAGCCGTCCCACCCGGAGTGCTTGATCGTGTCGTCGCCCGCCGCGGCCGCTTCCCGGCCGGCCTCGACCACCTGGAAGCTGGTCAGCATGTCGTTGCTCTGGTAGCTGAGCAGGACCGAAAGTCGCACACCGACCAGCACCAGGAACAGGATCACCGCGAGCCATGCCCACACCTTGACGCTCTCGGAGCCGGAGAAGTAGTCGCCGGTGATGCGCCAGAACTGCTTACCCCAGACCGTGTACCGGGCCAGCAGCACGCAGATCACCAGCGTGGCTATCGCCGCGATCGTCCAGGCCTGGGCGAGCCACATCAGCGACGTCCAGAGCTCGTTTCCCCAGTCCCGGGTCGGAGTGAACCCTGCCGATTCCGATTCCATTCGGGCAACGTACCCGAGAAGCTTGGGCCAGCGCTGGGGACGCCTCAACTGCGCGTGGCGAGTGGCTCCAGTCGCCACGCGCCACCGCCGACCAGCTCGAGCTGGCGTGCATGGAACTGCTCCACCGTGGCCCGATGACTCACGCTGACCAAAATCATCTCCGGCAGCTCGGCACGGACAAGTTCGTACAGCGTCAGCTCGAGGCCCTCGTCCAATGCCGATGTCGACTCGTCGAGAAACACGGCCCGCGGCTTGCTCAGCAGGATCCGGGCGAACGCGATGCGCTGCTGCTCGCCTACCGAGAGCACCTTCCCCCAGTCGCCGAGGTCATTGAGCCGGATGGCCAGTTGCGGGAGGGCGACCTTGATCAGGGCCTGCTGGATCTCCCGGTCACCGAGCGTGCCCTCCTCGTTCGGATAGGAGGCGACCGCGCGCAGGTCACCGAGGGGGAGGTAGGGCAGCTGGGGCACGAACATCGCTGCCTGCCTCCCCGCGGGCAGCCGAACATTTCCCGAAACGAACGGCCAAAGACCTGCGAGGCTTTGCAGCAGCACGGTCTTGCCGATTCCGGACGGCCCGCTGACCAACAGCGTGTCACCTGGCCGAAGGCTGAAGTCAAGCGCCCGAACAAGATTCGCGCCGTCAGGCGTTCGCACCTCGACGCCTTCGACGGCCAGGCTGCCGTCCGCCGTGCTCGCCGTCGTCACCTGAGTGAACCTGCGGGCGCGCGCGTTCTCCTCGACCAGCCCGTCGAGGCGGATCACCGCGGCGCGGTAGCTCGCGAACTCGTCGTAGGCCTCGCGAAAGAACGACAACGCGTTGTGGATCGTGACGAACGCGGTGGCCGACTGGATGACGTCGCCGAAGGAGATCTCGCCGGCGAAGAGTCGCGGCGCCTGCACGACGTAGGGCAACGGGTTGATCGCCTGGCTCACTGTCAGGTTCCATCCGGTGAATCGCACCATGCGGTTCAGCCAGTTGCCGTAATTCGCCATCACCTCGGAGAGGCGTCCGCCCAGCAGTCGGCGCTCGACGGTTTCGCCGCGGTACAGACCGATGGCGGCGCTGGCATCCCTCACCCGCACCAGCGCGTATCGGAAGCCTGCATTGCGGAGTTCGTTGAGATAGCTCAGCTGGATCAGGGGCCTGCCGATGACGAAGGCGATGACGGTGGCGGCCAGCACGTAGGCGATGACGATCCAGAACAGCGCGCGCGGGAGGGTGACCCCGCCGAGCGTCAGGGCTCCGGACAGCTGCCACAGAATCGCACCGAAGGCGATCACCGACAGCACGGCGCCGACCGCGCCGAACAGCAACGTGTTACCCGAACCGTATGCCGGGTTGTTCGGCTGGCCGCCGACGCCCGTGGTGAAGATGTCGATGTCCTGCTGGATCCGTTGGTCGGGGTTGTCGTTGGGACTACGGAAGAATTGCCTGCGGTAGTAAGCGAAGTCACCGAGCCAGTCGTCGATCAACCTGCCGCTCAACCAGATTCGCCAACGCATGATGAACCGCTGCATCAGGTACATGTCCGCCAGGTTGAGGATGACGTGTACGACCGCGAGGATGAGGAAGATTCCGATGGTCACCCAGAACCCGTGGATGCCCGAATCGGTGACATCGCTTCGGCCCGTTGCGATCCCCTGAAGAGCGACCTGCAGCGAGGTGAAGACGTCGTTGGTGTAGTAGCTGATCAAGACGGTGATGCGAACGGCGATGATCGTCGAAACCAGCAGCAGCGCCAACATGACCCACACCACCGCGCTCTGCCTGCCGGTGAAGTACGGCCCGGTGACGCGCCAGAACTGGCGGCCCCACTCGGTCACCTTTCCGATCAGGACAAGGGCACCGATCAAGCACGGGGCGGTGATCGCGAATGCCACCAGCACCCAGATGGTGGAGTTGAGGAGTTCATGGCTCCAGTCGATCGACGACCTGAAAGTGCCGGTGTTCACCCTGCGACACCTCCCTCCCCGCCGGAGCCAGCCTGCGGCGAAGCTACCCCAGGTCGGGCGCGGTCGTGGCCGACACGCTTGCGCCGAAGGTCGAGGCCAGGTGAGCCATCAGGTCGTCGGCACCGATTCGGGATGACGCGAACGAGAGATAGCCGTCCGGTCGCACGACGTAGGACGTCGACACGTCCGCCGAGTACGCCCGCGCGAAATCGCCGGCGCTGTCGCGGATGAGCGGTAACACGGTGGCTGCCACGTCGGCTTCCGGTGCCGCGACCAGGTACACGTCGATGTGGCCGTGGGCCGTTGCGACGGCCGCGTCCGCGACCCGCTCGAACGTCGCGACATCGTCCGCGGCGGCGCCAGCGCCTGCGTACAGCAACAGGTTGTGGTCACGCCGACCGAGAAGCGAGAACAGCCGCACCGGCCCCGTCACGGCGGCGCGGGTCAGGCCGGTCGCGTCAGGGGCGCGGCCCCCTGCCCCGCGGGCGACGATCGGGCTGTCGCCGTAGCGGATCAACAGCTGCGCCTCCCTGCGGATCACGAAATCCGGGTCGGTCGAGTCGGCGCCGATGCCTTCGCGCGCGCTGCGTACGGTCCGCCCGACGACCTCCTCGCCGACGGGGCGCCGCTCCGCGTCATAGGTGTCCAGCAACCCGGGTGCGGCGTCACCCGACAGCGCCAGCGCCAGCTTCCAGGCCAGGTTGTGGGCGTCCTGGATGCCGGTGTTCATTCCCTGCGCGCCGGTCGGGGGGTGAATGTGTGCGGCATCGCCCGCCACGAATACCCGGCCGCGGCCGTATGCGTCGACGATGCGGTGGCTGATCCGAAACACCGAGGACCACCGCAGGTTTCGCGCGACGGTGGGCTCGGGTGATAGCCGGTCGAGCACCGCCTGGATGTGGTGCAGCTCCGGTGCTCGCGAGCCCTCGAATCCGTGTGCGACCCCGTCTGCGGCACCCGAACCGGTGGCGAGGTCGTCGGGCACCAGCATCGACATGCGATAGCGGGCTCGGCCGGGTAGCGGGATGCACACCAACAGGTCGTCGGTCGTGCCGTCGGTCTGATGCATGGACCGAACGGCCCAGCACCGCGGCACCGACCAGTCCACCTCGATGTCGCCGAGCATGTACTGCTCGGAGAACGCGGCTCCCTCGAACGTCAACCCGAGCGCAGGATCCGCTCGGTGACGTACTGGGGGATCGCGATGAACCCGAAAGGGATGTCAGCAGGCGTGCCGAACTCGATCCGGGCGACCTGCTCCCCGTTGACGTAGACGAGCTGGCCGAACATCTGGATTGCCGCGTCGAGAATGGGGTTGAGCACTCCCATGCCTTCGAACACCTCTAATGTACGCGGCTGTATCCCAACGGCTTTCGCGTATTGCGGCGGGTCTGTGATGGGATCGACGATCCGGAAGTCGACTCCCCGACGGGCGAGTTCGATCGCGGCCGTCAGTCCGATGGGGCCAGCGCCTGCGATGAGCACGTCAGTGTCGACCACGCCTGTGATTATGCTGCGGCCATGACCAAGATAGGCGCAGGACACCTGATCGCCCGCCGGTTACGGGCCAGCGGTATCGACACGATCTTCACGCTGTCCGGCGGGCATCTGTTCTCGATCTACGACGGTTGCCGTGCGGAGGGCGTCCGGTTGATCGACACCAGACACGAGCAGACCGCGGCCTTCGCCGCCGAGGGCTGGTCGAAGGTCACCCGGGTGCCCGGCGTTGCGGCGCTGACCGCGGGTCCCGGCGTGACCAACGGGATGAGCGCGATGGGCGCAGCCCAGCAGAACCAGTCGCCGCTGCTCGTGCTCGGCGGCCGGGCGCCCGCTCTGCGCTGGGGTCAGGGCTCGCTTCAGGAAATCGATCATGTGCCGTTCGTGGCCCCGCTGACCCGGTTCGCCGCCACCGCGCAGTCGGCCGACGCGGTCGGTGGGCTGGTCGACGATGCGCTGCGGGCGGCCACGGGTGCAGGCGGCACGCCGACGGGCGTCGCGTTCGTCGACTTCCCGATGGATCACGTGTTCGGTGAGGCCACCGACTCGGGCGAACCTGGCGCGCTCGCGGCCCCTCCGAACCCGGTGAAGGCCGACGGCGACGCACTCGGCGTCGCGGCGGGTCTGCTCGCAACCGCGGAGCGGCCGGTGATCATGGCGGGCACCAACGTGTGGTGGGGTCACGCCGAAGCGGCTCTGCTGTCCCTCGCCGAGGCGCTACGCATTCCGGTGCTGATGAACGGCATGGCGCGCGGTACCGTACCCGCCGACCACGAGTTGGCGTTCTCCCGTGCGCGGTCAAAGGCGTTGAAGGAAGCCGACGTTGCGCTGGTGATCGGCGTGCCGATGGACTTCCGGCTCGGGTTCGGCGGCGTGTTCGGCGAGCAGACCAAGCTGATCGTCGCCGACCGCGTCGTGCCGGAGCGGCCGCATCCCCGCGAGGTCGCCGCCGAGCTGTACGGCGACCTGACGACGACGCTGTCGGCGCTCGAAGGTGAGCGGTCGGTGGACCACGAGACCTGGATCGGCGACCTGCGGGCCGTGGAGACCGCTGGCCGTGCCGCCGAGGAAGCCGAGTTGACCGACGACCGCTGCCCGCTGCACCCCATGCGGGTGTACGCCGAGCTGAAGCCGCTGCTTGACCGCGACGCGATCGTGGTCATCGACGCCGGCGACTTCGGCTCGTATGCCGGACGGGTCATCGACAGCTACGTGCCCGGCGCATGGTTGGACAGCGGGCCGTTCGGCTGCCTTGGCTCGGGCCCGGGCTATGCGCTGGCCGCCAAGCTGGCCCGACCCGACCGGCAGGTGGTCCTTCTGCAGGGCGACGGCGCGTTCGGCTTCAGCGGGATGGAGTGGGATACGTTGGTGCGCCACGGTGTTCACGTTGTCTCGGTGATCGGCAACAACGGGATCTGGGCGCTGGAGAAGCACCCCATGGAGCTCCTGTACGGCTATTCGGTGGTGGCCGAGCTGCGGCCGGGCACCCGTTACGACGAGGTGGTCACCGCGCTCGGCGGGCACGGTGAGCTGGTGTCGACGCCCGCCGAGCTCCGGCCTGCGCTGGAGCGGGCCTTCGCATCGGGCATGCCGTCGGTGGTGAATACCCTCACCGATCCGCAGGTCGCGTACCCGCGCCGGTCGAACCTCGCCTAACCCCGTTCCCCGCGACAGTGCGCGTCTGCGCACGACACGCCGCTGATATTCGGCACAATCCGCACGCTCGCGGCCCGTAAATCGCTCGACGCGCGGAGCACTCGGTGGCCATCCTGGAGTGCGTGACCGTTCGCATCCATCCGACAGCAGACGAGTTCCGTGAGATCGCGGAGCCGATGTATCGGCGCGACCCGGTGGTCAACACCATCGAGCTGACCGTTCTGCGCTCAGACAGATTCGACGACGATTCGCTTCTGCTCACCGTATGGGACGACGGGGTCGCCATCGGCGCGGCACTGCAGACGCCGCCATACCCGTTGGCATGTAATGGAATACCTGTTGCGACTCACCGCGCCGTCGCGAACGAGCTCGCGCGAATCCGGCCAGACCTCAGCGGTGTCCGCGGCGGGGGCGACCTCGCATCGTCGTTCGCCGACGCCTGGCATGCGGAGACCGGGGTCAGCGGCACCAAAGCCACGAGCGAAATGCTCTACCGGCTGGGGACTTTGCGGCCACCCGTTGGCGTGTCCGGCGTACACCGAGATGCGACCGCCGCCGACCGTGCGGTGCTCGTCGATTGGGTGGAGCACTTCTTCTCCGAGACGTTCGGCCACCAGCGAGATGACGCGGCGGGGGAGCAATTCATCGACAACGCGAACGCAGTAGGTGACCGCTTCGTGCTCTGGGACGACGGCGGCACGCCGGTGAGCATGGCGATGCTGCGCGCGCCCGCGGCGGGGGTATCCCGCATCGGCCCCGTCTTCACGCCTCGGGACTCGCGCGGCCGCGGCTACGGCTCTGCGGTGACCGCTGCGGCGGCAGATATGGCGCGCCGTGGTGGCGTCGACGACGTGGTGCTGTTCGCCGATCTGGCGAACCCGACGTCCAACGGCATCTATCAGCGCATCGGATTCGAGGCGGTCGCCGACTCGGTGAGGATCGAATTCGATTCGCCGTCGACCGGTTGAGTCTGCCGGGCTGCGCGCCTGCGCCGCTTGACCCGCCTGCGGTACAGCCAGGTGCTGACGCCGGTGATCAACAGCAGCAGGGGAGCCAGGCCCAGCACGAACCACAGCGCCCGCCAGTAGCCGTTGACCGCGGTGCCGTAGTGCAGCGCCGGTTGCGCCCACTCGTCGGCGATGGCATTGGACACCGTCTGTGACGGGCCGAGGAACACGCGGACGTTCTGTGCGTCGTTGGCATCAACGCCGACCGAGCGGTTGCCTTCGTACACCGCGTTGTGAGCCCATAGGTTGGGCCCGCCGTCGAGCAGGTCGATCGAGTAGAACTCGGCGTCCTCGGCCGGCATGCCGACCCATGTCACCCGCGCCCCGGGGAATCGTTGCGTCGCGGAGTCGATGGCCTGGTCCAAAGTGATTGGCGGGCCGGCATTCTCGGATAACTCCATCGTGTAGTTGTCCTCCGGCGGCGACTGCCCGCCGGTCACCGAATCCCAGACGCCGCGAAACCCGGGGATCTCGAAGTTGAGCCCGGTGAGCCCCCACACCAGCAACGGAACCAGGGCGACGATGCCGATCACGTTGTGCAGGTCGAGGTCCCGCGCGAACCGGCCTCTACGCCATCTGAGTCGAAAGGCGTTGCGCCACTTACGTAGTCCCGGCCACCAGATGAACGGCGCGGTGATCACCAGGAACACCATCGCCAGCCCGGCCATCGCGAGCAGCACCGCACCCCAGGTCATCTCCTCGAGGGGGGCCAGGCCCGCCACCGGTGACGGGGAGGCCAGCCACGGGGTGTAGCCGGCGAACTCCTCACAGGTCAGCCCGCAGTCGTGGAGGTTCTCGAGGAAGCCGACCACCCCGCCGTAGAGGTCACCGCTTCCGTTGACCTCGCCGGTTCCCGCGTCGACGAAGTACGTCAGCTCGCTCTCGGCGCCCGTGAGCATGAAAACGCCGTCCTTGAGCGATATTTCGGCGGGGTCGAACTCGGGCTCCGACTCCTGGATGGCGTCGATCGCGGCGGTGAAGTCGATCGGCCGCTCGGACGCCGCTGGTGCTGACGACTACGAGAAGCACCCCGAGGATGAGCGCCGTCCAACGGTGGAACCACACCAATAGCTGCTTGAAGCGAATGAACTTCGGGGTTGGGCGTTCCGTCACGGCGCAGACATTAGCATTGCCTACCCTTACTAAAGGTCCCTGGGATCGCGAGCTCGCCCGGCGAGCGGTGCGTGAGCATGCGCAAAGTGCGGGCCTGTACCGGCGCGTCTTGGTGCAATCACAAACCGTCGCGGTGTTGGGGAAGCGGCAATCGGCGGCCGCGTACCGTAGCTCTCGTGGCGAGAACGAAGACCCGCACCTCAGGTGGTGTCAGCAACCGATTCTGGAAACTGCTCGGCGCCAGCACCGACAGGGACCAGGCCCGCTCGATGGCGCAGGTGAGCGCCGCCGAGGAGTTCGACGAGAAGGCCGCCGACCTCGACGACGAGCAGTTGAAGAAGGCGACCCAGCTGCTGGACCTGAGGGACCTGGCGGAGTCGAGCGACATTCCGCAGTTCCTCGCCATCGCCCGCGAAGCCTCCGAACGCAAGACCGGGCTGCGGCCGTTCGACGTTCAGCTGCTGGGAGCACTGCGGATGCTGGCAGGCGACGTCATCGAGATGGCCACCGGCGAGGGCAAGACGCTGGCCGGCGCGATCGCCGCCGCCGGTTACGCACTCGCGGGCAGGCACGTCCACGTCGTCACCATCAACGACTACCTGGCCAAGCGCGACGCCGAATGGATGGGCCCGCTGCTGGAAGCCATGGGCCTGACCGTCGGCTGGGTCACCGCGGAGTCGACACCCGACGAGCGCCGCGCCGCGTACAAGTCCGACATCACCTATGCGTCGGTCAACGAGATCGGATTCGACGTGCTGCGCGACCAGCTCGTCACCGACGTCGACGATCTCGTATCGCCGAACCCCGACGTGGCGCTGATCGACGAAGCCGACTCGGTGCTCGTCGACGAGGCGCTGGTGCCGCTTGTGCTCGCGGGCACGTCGCACCGGGAGACGCCGAAACTCGAAATCATCCGGCTGGTAGGCGAACTGATCGCAGGCGACGACTACGACACCGACTCGGACGATCGCAACGTCCACCTCACCGAGACCGGCGCACAGAAGATCGAGGCGAAGCTCGGCGGCATCGACCTGTACTCGGAAGAACACGTCGGCACGACCCTCACCGAGGTGAACGTCGCGCTGCACGCTCACGTTCTTCTGCACCGCGACGTGCACTACATCGTCCGCGACGACGCCGTGCACCTGATCAACGCCAGCCGCGGCCGGATCGCGCAGCTGCAACGGTGGCCGGACGGGCTGCAGGCCGCCGTCGAAGCCAAGGAGGGCATCGAGACCACCGAGACCGGCGAGGTGCTCGACACGATCACGGTGCAGGCGCTGATCAACCGCTATCCCACGGTGTGCGGCATGACAGGCACCGCGCTGGCCGCTGGCGAGCAGTTGCGCAAGTTCTACAAGCTCGGTGTTTCGCCGATACCGCCGAACGCCCCCAATATCCGCGAGGACGAGTCGGACCGCGTCTACATCACGGCGGCAGCCAAGATCGATGGCGTCGTCGACCACATCATCGAGGTGCACAAGACCAGGCAACCCATCCTGGTCGGCACCCGCGACGTCGCCGAATCCGAGGAGCTGCACGAGCGGCTGGTCAAGGCGGGCGTGCCCGCGGTCGTGCTGAACGCCAAGAACGACGAAGAAGAAGCGCGGGTCATCGCCGAGGCCGGCCAGCTCGGCTCGGTCACGGTGTCCACCCAGATGGCGGGCCGCGGCACCGACATCCGCCTCGGCGGCTCCGATGAGGCCGACCACGACGAGGTCGCCGAACTAGGCGGGCTGCACGTCATCGGCACTGGACGGCACGGCACCGAGCGGCTGGACAACCAGCTGCGCGGCCGCGCGGGCCGCCAGGGCGACCCTGGCTCGTCGGTGTTCTTCTCCAGCTGGGAAGACGATGTGGTGAGGTCGCACCTCGAGCGGGAGAAGCTGAACAAGTTGCCGACCGAAACCGATGAGGACGGCCTCGTCATCAACAAGAAGGCCGCGGGCCTGCTCGACCACGCACAACGGGTCGCCGAGGGCAGGCTGCTGTCGGTGCACGCCAACACGTGGCAGTTCAACGAGTTGATCGCGCAGCAGCGCGCGATCCTGGTCGAGCGTCGAAACACGTTGCTGCGCACGCCGACCGCCCGTGAGGAACTGGAGAAGAAGTCACCGGAGCGCTACGAGGAGTTGGCCGAGGACCTCAGCGAGGAACAGCTGGAGAAGATCTGCAGGCAGATCATGCTCTATCACCTCGACCGCGGGTGGGCGGATCACCTCGCCTACCTCGCCGATATCCGCGAGAGCATCCACCTTCGCAAGTTGGGGCACCAGAGCCCGATCGACGAGTTCCACCGGATGGCCGTCGACGCGTTCGCCTCGCTGGCCGCCGACGCGATCGAAGCCGCACAGCAGACCTTCGAGACGGCGAACGTCCTCGAGGAGGAGCAGGGCCTCGACCTGTCCAAGCTGGCCCGGCCCACCTCGACGTGGACGTACATGGTGCATGACAATCCGCTCTCGGAAGACTCCATGTCGGCGCTGAGCATGCCGGGGATTACGCGCTAGGTTTATCGCATGAACCGCGGGCCCCAGGGGGAATGGGGGCACCTCCCGCTTGCGGGGGAGCGCAATCGCGTGGTGACGGTGCCCAACGCGCTGTCTGTGCTGCGCCTGCTGCTGGTTCCGGTCTTCCTCTATCTGCTCCTGGTGGCACACGCCAACGGCTGGGCGGTGGCGGTGCTGATGTTCAGCGGCTTCTCGGACTGGGCCGACGGCAAGATCGCGCGGCTGGTGGACAACCAGTCGTCTCGGCTCGGCGAGCTACTCGACCCGGCGGTCGACCGGATCTACATGCTGACGGTGCCGCTCGCGTTCGGCTTCGCGGGTATCGTGCCGTGGTGGATCGTCATCACCCTGATCGGTCGCGACGCGGTTTTGGCGGCCACCCTTCCGCTGCTGCGCACCCGAGGGCTGACTGCGCTGCCGGTGACGTACATCGGCAAGGGCGCGACATTCGCGCTCATGTCGGCGTTCCCGTTGGTTCTCCTTGGGCAGTGGGATGCGTTGTGGAGCCGCGTGATTCTGGCGTGCGGCTGGGCGTTTCTGCTCTGGGGGCTTGCGCTCTATCTATGGTCGGCCGTGCTCTACCTCATGCAGGTTGGGGCCGTGATGCGCCGGATGCCAAAGGTGCACTGACGTGGTTGAGTCCGGAGCCGCTCGGCCGGCGACAGACAACCCCGGAGCCGCTCGGCCGGCGACAGACAACCCCGGAACCGCTCGGCCGGCGACATCGGAGGAGCGCAGGGCGCTCGGTGGCTACGACCCCGATGCAGGACGCAATCTGCACCAGGCGGGCGCACCGACGCTGATCCCCGTGCCGTCGCTGCTGCGATCGCTGTTGTCCGAGCACCTCGACCCCGGCTACGCGGCGGCGGCCGCTGAGCAGAGCGCAGGCGCGCGACCCAGGAGCCGGCTGGCCACGGCGAGCTGGCAGGTGCTCGCCGCGCTCGCGGTCGCGACCGTGTTCGCGTTCGCGGTCGCACAGGCGCAGGCCACCGCGCCGGGCGTGCGCGAATCCCAGCAGGTGCTGTCGGGCAGCGTGCGGTCGGCGGAGGAGGCGACGAACTCAGCGACTGTCCGCCGCGACGCGCTGTCCGCCCAACTCGACACCGAACGACGCGGCCGCCTCGAGGGCGACGAGCGTGGCAGGCGCCTGCTCGGCAGCCTCGACGGCGCCAACTTCTCCGCGGCGGCCACCGCGGTGGAGGGACCCGGGCTGACGGTGACGGTCACCGATCCCGGCGTGTCGAAGGACCTCAGCGACGTGTCGAAGGAACGCATCGAGGGCAGCCGCCAGGTCATCCTGGATCGGGATCTGCAGCTGGTGGTCAACTCCCTGTGGGCCAGCGGCGCCGAGGCGGTGTCGGTGGGCGGCGTGCGGATGGGGCCCAACGTGACCATCCGGCAGGCGGGCGGCGGGATCCTTGTCGACAACCAACCGATCAGCAGCCCCTACGTGATTCTGGCGGTCGGCCCTCCACACGGCATGGCCGATGTGTTCGACCGCAGCCCCGGCCTGCAGCGGCTGCGCCTGTTGGAGGCGTCATACGGCGTCGGGGTCACCGTCAGCGCCACCGACAACGTCACGGTGCCCGCCGGTTCGGTGCGAGATGTCAACTTCGCCAGAGAAATCGGAGACAAATGATCGGAATCGCCGCACTCGTCATCGGCATCGTGCTCGGCCTGGTTTTCCATCCCAGCGTGCCCGAGTTCGTCGAGCCCTATCTGCCGATCGCAGTGGTCGCCGCGCTGGACGCGGTGTTCGGCGGCCTGCGGGCATACCTGGAACGGATCTTCGACTCGAAGGTCTTCGTGGTGTCGTTCGTGTTCAACGTTCTTGTCGCCGCGCTCATCGTCTACGTCGGCGACCAACTCGGCGTCGGCACCCAGCTGTCGACCGCGATCATCGTGGTGCTCGGTATCCGCATCTTCGGCAACGCCGCGGCCCTGCGCCGCAGACTCTTCGGCGCCTGACACAATGAGCACCGACACCCCCGACACCCCCGACACCCCCGACACGGCAGGCGCACACGAGGCCGAGCCGGCGGGCCGTCACGAACTGCCGCCCGACGAGCCCGCACGGCGGATCGGCGACCTGCGGCGCGCAGGCGTTCAGGGGTTGCTGCGCCGCGGGCGTTCGCAACTGGTGTTCGGTGTGCTCGGCGCGCTGCTGTGCGTGCTGCTCGGCATCGCGATCGTCACCCAGGTCCGGCAGAACGATTCCGGCGACTCGCTGGAGACGGCCCGACCGGCCGACCTGCTGGTGCTGCTGGATTCGCTGCAGCAGCGGGAGGCCGCGTTGAACAGCGAGGTCGCCGACCTGCAGCGGACCCTGGCGTCGCTGCAGGCGTCGGGAAGCAGCGACCAGGCCGCGATCGAGAACGCTCAGGCACGGCTGGCCGCGCTGTCGATCCTGATCGGCACCGTGCCCGCGACGGGCCCCGGAGTGACCCTGACCATCGAGGACACCGCCCCTGGGGTGGCGCCGGAAACCATGCTCGATGTGATCAACGAACTGCGGAACGCCGGCGCCGAGGCGATGGAGATCCGCGGCGGTCCTGGCGTCGTCCGGGTCGGAGTTGACACGTGGGTCGTCGGCGGGCCCGGTGCGCTCGAGATCGACGGTCAGACCCTCAACCCGCCGTATACCGTTGTAGCCATTGGCGATCCGCCGACACTGGCGGCCGCGATGAACATTCCCGGCGGCGCGATGGACAGTGTCGAGCGCGTGGGCGGCACGATGGTGGTACAACAATCCGACCGGGTGGATGTGACCGCCTTGCGGCAACCGAAAGCCCGCCAATACGCTCAGCCCGTGAAGTGAGCCTTAACCTGCGAAGAGGAGCACCGTGAGCGAAATTCCGCCCGACCTGACCTACACCTCCGAACACGAGTGGGTGCAGCGCGTCGGTGACGACACCGTGAGGGTCGGCATCACCGACTTCGCCCAGTCGTCCCTCGGTGACGTGGTGTTCGTCCAGCTGCCCGACGTCGGCAGCGACGTCACAGCGGGGGAGTCGTTCGGCGAGGTGGAGTCGACGAAGTCGGTGTCCGACCTCTATTCGCCCGTGACCGCGAAAGTCGTTGCGGTCAACGGTGATCTGGAGGGCAACCCACAGCTGGTCAACTCCGATCCCTATGGCGATGGGTGGCTCGTCGAGCTGCAGGCCGACACGGACAGCCTGGAGGACGGCCTGCGCGGGTTGCTTGACGCCAACGCCTACCAGGCGCTGGTGACCGAGTGAGATGTTGTTAGGGTGTGCCACCGATCGGTTCCACCGTCTGACCGCGAGAGGTCGTCGAAGTTGATCCGGCGGGGGTGGACCCAACGTCGACCGCCGCGCGGTACGGTCGACGTGAGACGAATGACGGCTGGAGAGGGGGCCCACAGCGGGCCCGGCCAGATATCGCCACAGCAGCCAGTGAGGAGCAGCGGGTGACGGATAAGGATCAGAATTCTGGGGCTGACCAGACGTCTGACGAGCTCACCGTGGAGACGACATCGGTGTTCCGCGCCGACTTCCTCAACGAACTGGACGCCCCTGCGGCGGCGGGGGCCGAGGGGGCGGTCTCCGGGGTCGAGGGGCTGCCGGTGGGGTCGGCGTTGCTTGTCGTCAAACGCGGTCCCAACGCGGGCTCGCGTTTCCTGCTCGACCAGCCGACCACATCCGCCGGGCGACATCCCGACAGCGATATCTTCCTCGACGACGTCACCGTGAGCCGTCGCCATGCGGAGTTCCGCCTGGAGAACTCCGAGTTCCAGGTCGTCGACGTGGGTAGCCTCAACGGCACCTACGTCAACAGGGAGCCTGTCGACTCGGCTGTGCTGGCCAACGGCGACGAAGTGCAGATCGGCAAATTCCGCCTGGTGTTCCTGACCGGTCCCAAGACAGACGACGACAGCGGCCCGGGCAGCTAAGTGACCGCCCCCGACACGCCCGCGCTAACCGGGATGTCGATCGGAGCGGTACTCGACTCGCTGCGACCGGACTTCCCGGACGTGACCATCTCCAAGATCCGATTCCTGGAGGCCGAGGGCCTGGTCACACCGCAGCGGTCCGCGTCGGGTTATCGGCGGTTCACCGCCTACGACTGTGCTCGGCTGCGTTTCGTCCTGACCGCGCAGCGCGATCAGTACCTGCCGTTGAAGGTCATCAAGGCCCAGCTGGACGCTCAGCCCGACGGCGAGCTGCCGCACACCGGATCCCTCTACGGGGTACCGCGTTTGGTGCCGGCGGCGGGCGAGCCCGCCGAAATCGGCGCGGCCGTGACGTCGACCCAGGTCCGGTTGAGCCGCGAAGACCTGTTGGCGCGCTCGGGCGTGGACGACATGTTGCTCACCGCCTTGATCAAGGAGGGGGTGATCACGACGGGGCCCGGCGGGTTGTTCGACGAGCACTCCGTTGTCATCGCCCAGTGCGCGCGTGCACTCGCCGAGTACGGGGTGGAACCCCGTCACCTGCGCGCGTTCCGGTCGGCCGCCGACCGGCAGTCCGACCTGATCGCCCAGATCGCCGGGCCGGTGGTCAAGGCGGGAAAGGCGGGTGCGCGGGATCGTGCCGACGATCTGGCCCGCGAGGTGGCCGCACTTGCGATCACGCTGCACACGTCGTTGATCAAGTCGGCCGTGCGCGACGTTCTGGACAGGTGAGGATTAGACTCGTCCTATCGGCTTCAGCGGTGCGGAGGGCAGACACAGATGGGTGAGGTTCGTGTGGTCGGCATTCGCGTTGAGCAGCCCCAGAACCAGCCAGTGCTGCTACTGCGGGAGTCCAACGGCGACCGCTATCTGCCGATCTGGATCGGCCAGTCGGAGGCTGCCGCGATCGCCCTCGAGCAGCAGGGCGTCGAGCCTGCCCGCCCGCTGACTCACGATCTGATCCGAGATCTCATTGCCGCTCTTGGTCATTCGCTCAAAGAGGTGCGCATCGTCGACCTCCAGGAGGGCACCTTTTACGCCGATCTGATCTTCGATCGCGACATCAAAGTGTCGGCGAGGCCGTCGGACTCCGTCGCCATCGCGCTTCGGGTCGGGGTGCCGATCTACGTCGAGGAGGCGGTGCTCGCCGAGGCCGGGTTGCTGATCCCCGACGAGAACGACGACGAGGCCACCGGCGCCGTGCGCGAGGACGAGGTGGAGAAGTTCAAGGAATTCCTCGACAGCGTGTCGCCCGACGACTTCAAGGCCACCTGAGCACACGCGCGAACATCACGGATGCGTCTCAACTGACGCTTTCGGGCTCGACACGCGGCGCGGGTTTCCCGGAACCGTGATCGGGGCAGCCATACTTTGATGGTCACGACGGGCAGTCAGGGTTCGTCGGGGAGCGTATGCTCGACACACTCGGGCTTTGGCAAACGTGCCGCGGTGCAGGTCACAGACGCGAGTTCGATCGGCGAGAGGATTCGAGAGTGGAAGACACGCCACGTCAAGAGCAACTGGATCTTTCGTCTAGCGATGATGCACCGCAGCCGTCAGCGCCGGCTCCCAGCGAACCCGTACAGGCCGGCCTCTTCCCGGATGACTCGGTGCCCGACGAGCTCGTCGGCTACCGCGGCCCCAGCGCCTGCCAGATCGCCGGGATCACCTACCGCCAGTTGGACTACTGGGCCAGGACCTCGCTGGTCGTGCCGTCGATTCGGAGCGCCGCCGGGTCCGGCAGCCAGAGGCTGTACTCGTTCAAGGACATCCTCGTCCTCAAGATCGTCAAGCGGCTGCTGGACACCGGCATCTCGCTGCACAACATCCGCGTCGCCGTTGATCACCTGCGCCAGCGCGGTGTTCGCGATCTGGCCAACATCACGCTGTTCTCCGACGGCACCACTGTCTACGAATGCACGTCGGCCGAGGAAGTGGTCGACCTGCTGCAGGGTGGCCAGGGTGTGTTCGGCATCGCCGTCTCCGGCGCGATGCGGGAGCTGACCGGCGCCATCGCCGATTTCCCCGGCGAGCGCGCCGACGGTGGCGAGTCGATCAGCGCACCGGAGGACGAGCTGGCGTCGCGGCGCAAGCACCGCGACCGCAAGATCGGCTGACCACACGCACCTCGCGGGCTGTCGGTAGAATCGCCCTTGCATCGCCCCTGTGCGGGAGAGCTCCGTGGCCGCCAGCCACGGACGCCGAAGGAGCAGCACCTCTCCGTCAAACTCTCAGGCACCCGGACCGCGCAGGGCCCCGAATGCCTCTGGAGCGCCCGCGTGGGGTCGACGACTGAGGGAGAGGAAACCTAGCGGGTTTCCTGCTCTCAGCCTCAGGAGATAGATGTTCTCCCACGATCAACCGAACTTCGCAGACCGCCACATCGGGCCCGACGCCGATGCCGTGGCCGCGATGCTCAAGACCATCGGCGTCAACTCTCTGGACGAGCTCGCCGACAAAGCGCTTCCCGCAGGCATTCTCGACGCGTTGTCCGCCGAAGGCATCGCACCCGGTCTCGACCAGCTGCCGCAGGCCGCGACCGAAGAACAGGCGCTGGCAGAGTTGCGCGCACTCGCCGACGCCAACACCGTCGCGGTGTCGATGATCGGCCAGGGCTACTTCGACACGCTGACTCCGCCGGTGCTGAGGCGCAACATCCTGGAGAACCCGGCCTGGTACACGGCGTACACGCCGTATCAACCGGAGATCAGCCAGGGCAGGCTCGAGGCGCTGCTGAACTTCCAGACGATGGTCGCCGACCTCACCGGCCTCGAGGTGGCCAACGCATCGATGCTCGACGAGGGCACCGCGGCTGCGGAGGCGATGACGCTGATGCATCGCGCGGTGCGCGGCACATCGAACCGGCTCGCCGTCGACAGCGACATGTACCGGCAAACCGCCGCGGTGCTGGCCACAAGGGCCGAGCCGCTTGGCATCGAGATCGTCACCGCCGACCTGCGCCATGGCCTGCCCGACGGCGAGTTCTTCGGTGTGATCACCCAGCTGCCGGGCGCGGGTGGGGAGGTGGTCGACTGGACCGAGCTGGTCAATCAGGCCCACGAGCGCGGTGCGCTGGTGGCGATCGGCGCCGACCTTCTTGCGCTGACTCTGGTCACCCCGCCGGGCGAGATCGGTGCAGACGTGGCCTTCGGTAGCACCCAACGCTTCGGTGTGCCAATGGGTTTCGGCGGACCGCACGCCGGCTATCTGGCCGTGCACACCAACCATGCGCGGCAACTGCCGGGCCGACTGGTCGGGGTTTCGGTGGACGCCGACGGCTCACCGGCCTACCGGCTGTCCCTGCAGACCCGCGAACAGCACATCCGCCGCGACAAGGCCACCAGTAACATCTGCACCGCGCAGGTCCTGTTGGCGGTGATTTCCGCGATGTACGCGAGCTATCACGGCGCCGACGGGCTGACCGGCATCGCCAGGCGCGTGCACGACCGCGCGCGGACCCTGGCTGCCGGACTTTCGGCGGCGGGCATAGACGTCGTGCACGACCGGTTCTTCGACACCGTGCTGGCGCGGGTGCCCGGTCGGGCTGCGCAGGTTCGCGACGAAGCCAAGTCGCGCGGCGTCAACGTCTGGCTCGTCGACGACGACCACATCTCCGTGTCATGTGACGAGGCAACGGCGCCAGGACACGTCGACGCCGTGCTTGCGGCATTCGGAGCCGCAACGGCGACGACATCCAACACCGGGGCTTCCGCGGCGGGCCACTTCCAAGGGCCCGACATCGCCACAAGGACTTCGGAGTTCCTGACCCACCCCGCATTCACCCGCTATCGCACCGAGACCGAGATGATGCGCTACCTGCGCTCGCTCGCCGACAAGGATATCGCGTTGGACCGCAGCATGATTCCGCTCGGCTCGTGCACCATGAAGCTCAACGCCGCTGCCGAAATGGAGCCGATCACCTGGCCCGAGTTCGCCCGCCAGCATCCGTTCGCACCGCACGCCGACGCGCCGGGTCTGCGCAAGCTGATCGCCGACCTTGAGGCCTGGCTGACGCAGCTGACCGGCTATGACGCGGTGTCGCTGCAACCCAACGCGGGCTCGCAGGGCGAATATGCGGGGCTGCTGGCGATCCAGGCGTACCACTCAGAGCGTGGTGAGCCGGACCGCAATGTGTGTCTGATCCCGTCGAGTGCGCACGGCACCAATGCGGCGTCCGCGGCCCTTGTGGGCATGCGCGTCGTGGTGGTGGCCTGCCGCGCCAACGGCGACGTCGACCTCGACGACCTGCGGGCCAAGGTCACCGAGCACGCGGATCGGTTGTCCGCGTTGATGATCACCTATCCGTCCACCCACGGCGTGTTCGAGCACGACATCGCCGAGATCTGCGCGGCGGTGCACGACGTCGGCGGCCAGGTGTACGTCGACGGCGCGAACCTCAACGCACTGGTCGGACTGGCGCGGCCGGGGAAGTTCGGCGGCGACGTCAGCCACCTGAACCTGCACAAGACCTTCTGCATCCCGCACGGTGGCGGTGGCCCAGGAGTCGGTCCGGTGGCTGTCCGGGCGCACCTGCAGGCGTATCTGCCCGGACATCCGCTGGCCGATGAACTACCTGACGAGCACACGGTCTCGTCGGCGCCGTACGGATCGGCGTCGATCCTGCCGATTACCTGGGCGTACATCAGGATGATGGGTGCCGAGGGGCTGCGCGCGGCATCGCTGACCGCGATCGCATCGGCGAACTACATCGCGCGTCGCCTCGACGAGTACTACCCCGTTCTCTACACCGGGGAGAACGGCATGGTCGCCCACGAGTGCATCCTCGACCTGCGCGGAATCACGAAGTCGACCGGTGTCACCGTCGACGATGTCGCGAAACGACTGGCGGACTACGGATTTCATGCACCGACGATGAGCTTCCCGGTCGCGGGCACGCTGATGGTCGAGCCGACGGAAAGCGAGAGCCTGGCGGAAGTGGATGCGTTCTGCGAGGCCATGATCGCGATTCGCGCCGAAATCGACCAGGTCGGCTCGGGCGCGTGGCCCGCCGAAGACAGCCCGCTTCGGGGGGCGCCGCACACCGCGGAGAGCCTGCTCGTCGCGGAGTGGACTCATCCCTATAGCCGCGAGCAGGCGGCGTATCCGCTGGGCAAGGCGTTTCGGCCCAAGGTATGGCCGCCGGTCCGGCGCATCGACGGCGCGTATGGTGATCGGAACCTGATGTGTTCGTGTCCACCGGTGGAGGCGTTCGCCTGATGTCTCGAATCGCTGCCGCAGCGGCTGTGCTCGTCGTCGGCTGGTCCGCGTCGACGGCAGTGGCCCACGCGGATCCTGTTCCGCCGCCACCGCCGCCGGGGCCCAAGACCAGCTTCGGCGACGGCACCTATGCGGTGGGAACCGACATCACACCGGGTGTCTATCAGTCCGCCGGTCCCGTAGGAGACGGTGCGTGCTACTGGAAGCGAAGCAACGGTGACGGCATCGTCGACAACGCGATGACCAAGAAGCCGCAGACCGTTCAAATCGACGCGGGGGACACGTCGTTCACGAGCAGCGAGTGCCAGGACTGGCAGAAGACCGATGCCGCGCCGCCGCCGAAGCCCAATCCGATCGATGTACTGGGCCAGCTGGGCAGTCTGCTAGGTGCCGGCGCCGCGCCGAGCGGCGGTTAGTGCTGTCCGGCTAGCCGAGGAACGTGGCGACCGCCGACGTCAGGTCCGGCGATGCCGACGTCGAAAGGTTCTGGTAGCTGCCGCCGCTGGCCTGAGCGACGCCCTCCCATGCCGCCCTGTCGGGGTCGGCGCCGAAGTCGATCACGTTGATCGCGATCGGCTTCGCTGGGTCGAAGGTGCGACGCACGTAGTCCTGCAGGCCGCTGCTGTCCAGGCTCTGGTCCGTGTGCGGACCGGCAGTGATGACCAGGATCGAATTCGTCTGTCCCTGACGGAACTTCGAGAGTGCGTCGTCGTAGATCAAGCGCAGCGTCGTGAACGACACCGCGCCGCCGCCCGATGCGGTCTGATCGTCCAGCGCCGCGGTCAGGGCCGCCGTGCGCGGCTTTCCGTCTACGGGGTCGGACAGTGGACCCGTCGTCACCTCGGATCGCCCCTCGACTCCGTCGAACGTCCACAGCCCGACCGCCGATGTCGGCGGCATCGTCTGCAACTTCGCCTCCAGCGCCGCAGCCACATTGGCCAGCCGGCTCTTGCCGCCCTCCTGGGCGGTCATCGACTGGTCAAGCATGATCGTGACGGCCGGGCTGCCCGCGGGCGCGGTCAGCGCGTTGGCCAGCGTGGCCCGCATCGCCGAGTCGCCGACCGAAAGGGGAGCCGAGACCGGCGCGAAGTTCGTGACGTCGCTCTTCGGCGTCTGACCGCCGTCGGTGCGGAAGCCCAGCTTGGCGAGCTCACCGAGCTGTTCGGGCTTACGCAGGAACCGAGAGAACTCGCTGGCGGCCGTGACCTGTTCCTGCGACAGCCATGTGCCCTTGAGCAGAACCGTCGGAAAGTCGGCCGTCGCGGTCGGTCCCGGCGGAAGCCACGACGCCACAATGTTCTTCGCGTCGGGGAGCGAGGTGCCGCGCTGATACAGCTGCTGCTCGGTGGTGACGACCGCGTGCACCGGTGCGGCAGCGGGGTCGGTCGCGTTCAGCAGTGCGTCCATCGCGGTCGACGCTTTCTCGTCGGCGAGCTTGGGCTGCGCCGAGATCAGCGTGTTCACCGCACCGGTGCCTGCGCTCGGTGATGCTCCGGCAGGTGCCGACGCCGCCGCGACCGCCTCCGCCGCGAGATAGGACGCGTCGCTGTCGCCGCTGACCGGAAGCGCCAGCCGCAACGACCCCCAGCCGGGCAGGTTCATGGCGTTCAGTGATGTCGGGTTGCTTTGCAGGGCAGGTAGGGTTCCCCAGTTCTGCTGTCCGAGAGCACCTTTGAGCTGGGGGCGGACGGCGAGCACGACCGGAGAGCTGACCAGCGAGCGACTGTCGTCGACAGTTTCCTCTCCCGCTACCGCTTCGAGACGGGCCTGCGAGATCGAGCTGCCGGGAATCCACAGCGCGGGGCGTTCACCGAGTTCCGCGGGCCAGGTATCGACGAAGCCGTTGATCACCTGGTCGGACTCGGCCGGTTTGACGTCGAGCGCGACGCAACTGTCGCCCACCGGGTTCGCCGTTTCGTTGAATTTCTCGGCCAACGTTGAGATCTCGGCGGCGATCGACGGGTCGGCGATGACAGCGACCGCCTTCTGGCCGTCGACGCACCGCGCGGAGGCGATGCTGGACCGGTTGGACAGCGCGTCACCGAAGAAGCGCCACAAAATGAAGCCGGCCACCACCACGACGACCGCGACCAGTGCGCCGATGACGCCCCAACTGACGCCTCGGCGGCCGGGCTGGATGGCGCGGTGGCTGCCGGTCCACTCGCCGCCTTCCCACTCTCCGGAGTGGGACGCGCGGGGTGGGGTCTTCGGCGGTGGGGTGCGCGCTACATACGACGGCTTGTCGGCGTCGGGTCGGCTGAACTCGGGCTCGTCGGGTTCGGGCTCGCCGTGGCCGGCCTGCAGGTACTCGGGAACACCGGCGTAATCCGACTCGGGGTACTCGGCCTCGTAGTCGTCGTCGTAATCGGAGTCGAAGTCCGATTCGTATTCCGTCCCGAACTCGGGCTCCTGATACCCCGGCGCTTTGTACTCCGACGCGCTGTGCTCGGGGTATCGGGGTTCTGGGTAGCGGGACCGCCCGTAGTCGGACTCGGCGGAATCCTCGTAGTCGCGGTCGCCGTAGCGCGGGTATTCGGGCTCCGGAGGGCCCGGATACTCGTCCCGCGGGACCAGTGGCTGGTCGAACGACTCGGTCTCATCGCCTGCGCCCTCGGGGGGACCGCCTGAGGACTCCTCGGGGTCGGGAATTCTGTGCCTACCCACTCCTGCGCCTGCGCCCTCTCCGTCTGTCGATCATTGCTGGCAGATCACCAGCCTGGCCAAAGTCTATCCAAATCGCGAAACGTGCCGGTCAGCCGGCGTTGCTGGGATTCGCCGCTTTGAACTCACGCCTGCGCCGGTGCAGGATCGGCTCGGTGTAGCCGTTGGGTTGTTGCGCCCCCGACAGGATCAACTCCTGGGCGGCCTGGAAGGCGATGCTGGCGTCCGGGTCGGGGGCCATCGGCCGGAACTCCGGATCGGACTCGTTCTGCTTGTCCACCACGGCGGCCATCCGGCGCAGGCTGGCCTTGACGTCGTCGGCGGTGATGACGCCGTGCCGCAGCCAGTTGGCCAGCAGTTGGCTCGAGATGCGCAGCGTGGCGCGGTCCTCCATCAGCGCGACGTTGTGAATGTCGGGGACTTTGGAGCAGCCAACGCCCGCGTCGATCCACCGCACGACGTAGCCGAGGATCGACTGGCAGTTGTTGTCGACCTCTTCGCGGATCTCCTCCGGTGCCCAGGCAAGCTCCTTGGCAAGCGGAATGGCGAGCAACTCGTCGACGGTGGTGCGGGTCTTTCCCTCGAGTTCCTTCTGGACCTCATGGACGTCCACCTGGTGGTAGTGCATGGCGTGCAGGGTGGCCGCGGTCGGCGACGGCACCCACGCGGTGGTGGCGCCCGACTTCGGCTGACCGACCTTCTGTTCGACCATGTCGGCCATCAACTCGGTCATCGCCCACATGCCCTTGCCGATCTGGGCCTTGCCCGAGAACCCGGCGGCCAGCCCCGCGTCGACGTTGGCGTCTTCGTAGGCCTTGATCCACGTGGTGCCCTTCATGGCGCCCTTGCGGATCATCGGGCCCGCCTCCATCGACGTGTGGATCTCGTCGCCGGTGCGGTCGAGGAACCCGGTGTTGATGAACACCACGCGGTCGGCGGCGGCCTTGATGCAGGCCTTCAGGTTGAGGGTGGTGCGACGCTCCTCGTCCATGATGCCGACCTTGATGGTGGCCGGCGGCAGGCCGAGCAAGTCCTCGACGCCTGCGAACAGCTCTGCGGTGAAGGCCACCTCGTCGGGACCGTGCATCTTCGGCTTGACGATGTAGATCGAGCCGGTGCGGCTGTTGACCAGCGGACCGTTGGCTTCGCCCGCCTTCAGGCCGTGCATGGCGATCAGGCTGGTGAAGATCGCGTCCTGGATACCCTCGTACACCTCGTTACCGTCGGCGTCGACGATCGCGTCGTTGGTCATCAGGTGTCCGACGTTGCGGACGAAGAGCAGGCTGCGGCCCGGCAGCGTAAAGTGCTCGCCGCCTTCCGGAGCCGATCCGTCGGCGACCTTGGGCCGAGCCGTCTTGTAGGTGCGGTCCTGGTTGAGGACGCGACTGAACGTCTTGCCGTCCTTGGTGACGTCCTCGGACAGGTCGCCCCTGTTCAGCCCGAGCCAGTTGCGGTAGCCGAGCACCTTGTCCTCGGCGTCGACGGCGGCCACCGAATCCTCGAAGTCCTGGATCGTGGTGATGGCCGACTCCAGCACGACATCCTTGATTCCGGCGTCGTCGGTCGAGCCGACGGGGGACTGCGGGTCGATGAGGATCTCGATGTGCAGGCCGTTGTTGACCAGAAGCACCGACCACTCGGGCGAGCCGAGCTCGCCGGTGTAGCCGATGAACTTGTCCGGATCGGCCAGGCCCACCGACCCGTCGGCGACGGCCACCTGCAGGCGGCCGTCTTCGACGCTCACCCCGGTTGCGTCGGCCCACGAACCGGACTCCAGCGGCACCGCCTCGTCCAAGAATCGGCGGGCGTAGGCGATGACCTTGTCACCGCGCACCCGGTTGTAGCCGGACGTCTTCTCGGCGCCGTCGCTCTCGGGGATGACGTCGGTGCCGTAGAGCGCGTCATACAGCGAGCCCCAGCGGGCGTTGGCCGCGTTGAGGGCGAACCGCGCGTTGAGCACAGGCACCACCAGCTGCGGGCCCGCCGTTGTGGTGATCTCGTCGTCGACTCCGGAGGTGGTGATGGTGAAGTCTTCCGGCTCCGGCTGCAGGTATCCGATTTCGGTGAGGAACTGCTTGTAGGCCTCGGGGTCGAGCGGCTCGATGACCCGGTGGCGGTGCCACTTGTCGATCTGGGCCTGCAGGTCGTCCCGGTGAGCCAGCAGGTCCTGGTTCTTCGGGGTCAGATCGGCGACGACCTTGTCGACTCCCGACCAGAAGGTGTCGGGATCGATGTCGGTACCCGGCAGCGCCTCGTTGTTGACGAAGTCGTACAACGTCTGGGCGACGTGCAGGTTTCCTACCGCCACACGATCGGTCATATTGTTCCTCCCTCGGCTGCATAGCACCGCTTGGCGCACTGCCGTCGGACCAGTTTACCCGCGGGTAGCAGGGCTAATTGCCAGCGGCGACCATGGCTGCCGCCAACAAATCATCGCAACGACCCGCGATCGCTGCCCGCAGCGACGTCGCACGCGTCGCGATGTCCTGCTGCGCGCGAACGTAGGCGGCTCGACCGGCAGGCGTCTCGATGGCGATCGGCTCGAAACCGTAGTCGGCGAGATCGTACGGGCTGGCTCGCATGTCGAGCTCGCGGGCCTCGGCGGCCAGCGCCAGGCAGTCGAACAGCAACTCGGACTCCACAAGGGGGCCCAGCTTGTAGCACCACTTGTAGAGGTCCATGTTGGCGTGTACGCAGCCCGGCTGCTCCCAACCCGACTGGTCTCTCCGCGACGGCGTGCCCGCATTCCGCGCCGCGGCGGGCTCGGTGAAGAACCGGAACGCGTCGAAGTGAGTACACCGCAACGGCAACGACTCCAGCACCGCGTCGGTTGCATCCGGTCCCAGTCGCAGCGGCACCCGTTCGTGGCGCACCCTCGACGCCTGGTAGACCATCGCCCATTCGTGCAGTCCGAAGCAGTTCATCCTGGGGGAGCGGCGCGCCGTCGCGCGCAGCAGATCCGCGATGAAGGCCACGGTGTCGACGCGAGCCCGCAGGTGCTCGAAAGTCGCCGTCACCCCTGCAGGATGCCGACCGTAACCGGTACGGCTCAGGTAGCTCTGCGCCGCCGTGCTGTCCGGTCCGCCGAGCACAACTCCGAAGCCGGGATGCCAGACGCGGAGCTGGCGCGGCCTCAGGCTGTAGTAGCGAAACAGGAAGTCCCACACCGGATGTGGCTCGCCGGCCTGCATACGTCGAAGGTGCGGTGCCAGGAACTGCTCGACCCTGAGCCGGTACGCCTGCGCCCTGGTCGACCAGTCGGCCTCGGCGAGCAGCACGTCAGCCACCGTGGGTCCGATGGCGCATCGTGCCGACGAGGTCTTCGACCAGATCCTCGAGTGCCACCATCGCGGTAACGCTGCCGTCGTCGGCGGTGACCAGCGCGAGGTGACTGTTGCTGCGGCGCAGCCGCGACAGCGCGTCGGGCAGCGGCAGGGACGCGGGCACCTGGGGCAGCGGCCGGACCATCGAGAGATCGACGACCGCGTCGGTGTCGTTCACCAGCCTCAGCACATCCTTGATGTGGACGTAGCCGATGACCCGGCCTTCGCTGCCGGTGATCGGAAACCTCGAGTAGCCGCTGTCCTCGAGCGCTTGTTGGATCGCGCGGACGGTCGGTCCGGTGCCATCGGCCGCCACGGGCACGGCGTGCACGTCGTGCAGCGGGACGGCCACGTCGGCGACGAGCCGGGTGCGAATCTGCAGGGCCCGCGACAACCGGTGGTGCTCCTCCGGGTCGAGCAGTCCCTCGGACAGCGACTCGGCGATCATCTCGGACAGTTCGACCGTCGAGACCGTGTTCTCCAGTTCGGGTTTGGCCTTGATGCCCACCGCCCGCAGCGTCATGTGCGCACACCAGTCGTAGACCGCGATGACGGGTCGCGCCATCCGAACCCAGGCCAGGTACGGCGGAACGAGCAGCATGGCCGCCGACTCGGGACCCGCGATCGCGATGTTCTTCGGCACCATCTCACCGAGCAGCACGTGCAGCACGACCACGATCGTGATGGCGATGACGAACGACACCGTGTGCAGAATGGCGTCCGGCACGCCGAGAAGGTTGAACGGCGTCTCCAGCAGGTGAGCCACCGCCGGTTCGCCGACCCGGCCGAGCAGGATCGAGCAGACCGTGATGCCAAGCTGCGCGCCTGCCAACATCACCGAAAGGTTCTGGCCTGCCCGGATCACCGTCGCGGCGCGACGCTTGCCCTGTTCCGCGAGCGCTTCGAGGCGGTCGCGGCGCGCCGAGATCAACGCGAACTCCGCTCCGACGAAGAACGCGTTCGCGGCAAGCAGTAAGACGGTGAGTAGCACCCCGAAGATGTCGCCCATCAGCGCTCACCATCGCGGTCGTCGGGGTCGCTGCGACCCAGCTTGGTCAGCTCGAGCAGATCAATGCGCCTGCCGTCCATCCGCACGACGGTGCCCAGCCAGCGCACCGGGTCGTCGATGGGGCCGTCCGGGTCGAACGCCGTCAGCTCCACCGTCTCCCCGGGTTTGGGGATGTGACCGAGCTCCTGCATCACCAGGCCGCCGATCGTCTCGTATTCGCCTTCGGGAGCGCGGAATCCGGCGTTCTCGGCCACTTCATCGATGCGCAGCAGCCCCGACACGCGCCAGCTGTCGCGGCTCATCCGCAGCACGTCGGGTGTGACGTCGTCGTGCTCGTCGCGGACGTCGCCGACGATCTCCTCGATCAGGTCTTCCATCGTCACCATGCCTGCGGTGCCGCCGTATTCGTCGGCCACGAGCACGGTCTGCAGCGCGCTGGCCCGCACCTGCGCCATCACGTCGTCTCCGTCGAGGGTCGATGGCACCACGGGCACCGCTATGGCCAGACCGGCGAGCGCGGTCCGCGGCTGGTCGTCGGGCGCCACTTCGAAGACCTGTTTGACGTGGACGAGCCCGATCGTCTCGTCCAGGTCGCCCTCCACGATCGGGAAGCGAGAGAAGCCGGTCTCCATCGCCATCACGATCAGGTCGGCGACGTTCTCGTCGGCCTGCAGGGCCTCGATCTTGGACCGCGGCGTCATCAGCTCCTCGGCGGTTCGCGACCCGAACTGCAGCGAGCGGTCCACGAGGGCGGCCGTGATCGGATCGAGGGCGCCGCGGCGCGCGGAGTTGCGCACCAGTGAGCCGAGCTCCTGCGGCGACCGGGCCGAGCGCAGCTCTTCGGCAGGCTCGATGCCGAGCCTGCGCAGGATCCAGTTGGCGGTGCCGTTCGTCGACTTGATCACCGGCGTGAAGAACAGGGAGAACAGCACTTGCGGGCCGGCCACGACGCGCGCCGTCTCCAGCGGCTTGGCAACGGCGAGGTACTGCGCGACCAGCTCGCCGAAAACCATCGAGACGGATGTCGCGATCAGCAGGGAAATCGCAAGGGCCAGGCCGCTTGCGATCTTCTCGGTCAGTGCCAACGCCGCGAAAACGGGCTCGAGCAGCCGGGCGATCAGCGGCTCGGCGAGGTAGCCGGTGATCAGCGTGGTCACCGATATGCCGACCTGCGCGCCGGACAGCTGGAACGACAGCGTCTTGTGGGCGCGCTGGACAAGTTGGTCGCGCCTGCCGCCGGTGCGGGCGTTGGCGTCGACCGTGCTGCGTTCCAGGGCGGTCAGCGAGAACTCGGCCGCCACGAACACCGCCGTACCCATCGTGAGAACGACAAAAGCCAACAGGGCCAGCAGCGTGTAAGCGACGCTCATCGCGTCCTTGCTGAATCGTCGCCGGACCGTGCGCCCGGCCGACTAGAGGAGGGCTCGGCGTCGGGTTCGGCTCCGGTCACTTTTCCCGGCATCCCCGGCTCCGGCCGCTCGGCCCGGAAGCCCGAGGCCTCGACGGGTGCCTGCGGCACGAGTTGCCTTTCTGTTTCTGGGCGGTGATGAAGCCTCATATTAGCCGGTCGGAGGGGATCGGCTGACTCACCAGCCCGTCGGCAGCGGGTGGCCCTCGGCGAAGCCGGCCGCCGACTGCACACCGAGCACGACCTTCTCGTGGAGTTCGGCGATGCTGTGGGCCCCGACGTACGTGCACGTGCTGCGGACCCCGGAGGTGATGTGGTCGAGCAGATCCTCCACACCGCCGCGCGATGGGTCAAGGCCCATCCGCGACGTGGAGATCCCTTCCTCGAACAACGCCTTGCGGGCACGGTCGAACGGGCTGTCTCCCGAGGTCCGCGCGGCGACCGCCCGCTTGGACGCCATGCCGTAGCTCTCCTTGTACGGCTGGTCCTCGCGGTCGCGCATGAGGTCGCCCGGCGACTCGTAGGTGCCCGCGAACCACGATCCGATCATCACGTTGGCCGCACCCGCGGCCAGGGCCAGCGCGACATCGCGTGGATGGCGCACGCCGCCGTCGGCCCACACGTGCGCGCCGAGTTGTCTTGCCGCGTCGGCGCATTCGACCACGGCCGAGAACTGCGGACGGCCGACACCGGTCATCATCCTGGTTGTGCACATGGCGCCGGGCCCGACGCCGACCTTGACGATGGACGCGCCCGCGCTGATCAGGTCACGGGTGCCCTCCGCCGACACCACATTGCCCGCCACAAGGGGCAGGCCGAGGTCGAGCGAGGACACCGACTTGATCGCGTCCAGCATCTTGACCTGATGCCCGTGCGCCGTGTCGACCACCAGCAGGTCCACGCCTGCCTCGGCCAGCGCGCGGGCCTTGGCGCCGACGTCGCCGTTGATACCGATGGCCGCCGCGATCCGCAGCCGGCCCCGGTCGTCGACGGCGGGGGTGTAGATCACGGCCCGGATCGACCCGGTCCGGGTCAGCACGCCTGCAAGGGTGCCGTCCGCGTCGGTCATCACCGCCACGTCGACCGGGGCGTGTTCGAGCAAGTCGAAGACCTTGCGCGGGTCGGTGCCCGCAGGAGCGGTGACGAAATCGGTGATGGCTACGTCCCGCACGCGCGCGAAACGGTCCACGCCGACGCAGTTGGCCTCGGTGACCAGTCCGATCGGGCGGCCCTCGAAGACCGCCACCGCGGCGCCGTGCGCGCGCTTGTGGATGAGCGCGGTCGCGTCGGACACCGAATCGTCGGGCACCAGTGTCACCGGCGTGTCGACGACAAGATCGCGGCTTTTGACGAAGTCGACCGTCTCCTTGACCGCTGAGATCGGAAGATCCTGCGGCAGAACCACGATGCCGCCCCGCCGGGCGACCGTCTCGGCCATCCGCCGCCCGGCCACCGCCGTCATGTTGGCAACGACGACGGGGATGGTGGTGCCGGAGCCGTCCGAGGTCGACAAGTCGACGTCGAACCGCGACGCCACATCCGACCGGCCGGGAACGATGAACACGTCGTTGTAGGTCAGGTCATACGGTGGCGATTGGCCGTCCAGAAATCTCATCACTGACCAGTCTAGATTTTCCCCGAGACTGCGGTGGGATCGCGTAGAAGCGCAATTTCGCGATCCGTCCGCAGTCTCGGCGGTTTTGTGCGCTCAGGTCGGCATTCCCTGCACGAGCTCGACTCGGGTACCGTCCGGATCCTTCACGACGACCAGCGTGATCGAGTCCACCAGCGTGGTACGGGTCTCCTCGATGACGGTGCCACCGAGCGAGACGAGTCGAGCCGTTGCCTCGTCAAGATCGTCCACCTGAAATGCGAGGTGGGTGAGCCCGACCTGGTTGCGATACCTCGACGCCTCTCCTCGCACCCCTGGCCGTTCCCATGCGAGCAGTTCCAGACGAGTGCCGTCCTTGACGATGAACTGGGCAAGCATGTCGACCGGCGGCGTCACCTCGGCGAGCTCGGCGACCTCGTCCTTCGAAGGGATTCGCTCCTGAACCTCGAAGCCGAGCCCGTCGACATAGAACCGCAACGACTTCTCGAGGTCCGATACGCACAGCCCGACGTGCGAGATTCGCGTCGCCACTAGGCAGGCACTTCGGTGTGGTCCCCGCTCCACAGCGTGTGGAATTTCTTGCCCGGGTCTTCGTCGATGCGGCCGTAGGTGTGTGCGCCGAAGAAGTCCCGAAGGCCCTGGGTCAACGCGGCGGGCAGTCGCTCGGTGCGCAGCGCGTCGTAGTACGAAAGGGCCGAGCTGAAGCCGGGGATCGGGATGCCGAGCTGGGTCGCGGTGACGACGACACGACGCCAGCTGTCGATCGCGGACTCGATGGCGCTGCGGAAGTAGGGAGCGACGATCAGCGTCGGCAGGTCGGGGTTCTCGTCGAAGGCCTCCTTGATCCGGTTGAGGAACTTGGCCCGGATGATGCAGCCGCCGCGCCAGATCGTGGCGAGGTCGCCAGGGGTGATGCCCCAGTCGTATTCGGCGCTGCCCGCCTGGATCTGGTTGAAGCCCTGGGCATAGGCGATGATCTTGGAGGCGTACAGCGCCTTGCTCACATCCTCGGTGAATTGTGCTGCATCGCTGGGCTTTTCGCCGAGATCACCCGACGCCAGACCGGTGGTGGCCTTGCGCTGCGCAACTGAACCCGACAGCGCACGGGCGAACACCGCCTCGGCGATACCGGTGACGGGCACACCGAGGTCGAGTGCCGACTTGACCGTCCAGCGTCCGGTGCCCTTCTGCTCGGCCTCGTCGAGGATGACGTCGACCAGCGGCTTGCCGGTCTTGGCGTCGGTCTGGCGCAGCACCTCTGCGGTGATCTCGATGAGGAAGCTGTCGAGGTCGCCCTTGTTCCACTCGGCGAAGACGTCGGCGATCTCGCCTGCGGACTTGCCGAGGCCGTCACGCAGCAGCTGGTAGGCCTCGCCGATCAGCTGCATGTCGGAGTACTCGATGCCGTTGTGCACCATTTTCACGAAGTGGCCCGCGCCATCCGGGCCGATGTGGGTACAGCAGGGCACACCGTCGACGTGCGCGGAGATCTCCTCCAGCAGCGGGCCGAGCGACTTGTAGGACTCCGCAGGGCCGCCCGGCATGATGGACGGGCCGTTCAGCGCGCCTTCCTCACCGCCGGAAATCCCCGCGCCGACGAAGTGCAGGCCGCGTTCCCGCATCGCCTTCTCCCGGCGGATCGTGTCGGTGTACAACGCGTTCCCGCCGTCGATGATGATGTCGCCCTCTTCCATCGCGTCGGCGAGTTCGTTGATGACGGCGTCCGTCGGGTCGCCCGCCTTGACCATGATCAGCACCCGTCGCGGTTTCTCCAGTGCAGCAAGGAATTCCGGAATCGTCTCGCTGCGCACGAACTTGCCCTCCGACCCGTGCTCGGCGAGCAGTGCGTCGGTCTTGGCGATCGACCTGTTGTGAAGGGCGACGGTGTAGCCGTGATGCGCGAAGTTGCGGGCGATGTTGGATCCCATCACGGCCAGGCCGGTGACGCCGATCTGAGCGGTGCCAGTGGTTGCGGAGGACTCAGCGGATTCAGACAACTAAATGCAGCCTTTCGTTGTTTTGTTGTCGCACAGAAACTTCGATGGAATGACGCCTACGCGATGAAGAGTCGGTGTAGCTCGGTCAGCCACGGCACCGCCAGCGCAACTGTGGGCACGACGAGCACGGCGGCCGCCGCCAGATATGCGGTCATCGCCATGACGATGCTGTTGCCACGCCCGCCGAGTCGGCGCACGCGCAGCAGCGTCGTCGGCCCGCCCGCGGCCAGCGCACCCGCGGGCGTCGGGCCCGTCGCGCAGGCAACAAGGGCCCGAGCCAGGGGAGTGGGGCCTGCGGCGCGCACTGCGGCGTCGTCGGCCAGCAGCTCGATGAGCAGCCGGACCGCGTCCAATGCGCTCGCGCTGCGGACAAAGCGCGGGAAGGCGGCGTGCACCGCAGTGAACATCTCGAGCACCAGGTCATGCCGGGCCCGCAGATGGGCGCGCTCGTGAGACAGGATGGCCGCAATCTCGTTGTCCGCCAAGGCTGTCAGCGTGCCCTCGCTGACCACGACGCGACTGCGCACGCCGGGCAGGCAGTATGCAAGCGGCTCGGCCACATCGAGGACGCGGAGGCCATCCCCAGCTCGCGCGTGGGCCCATTTCTGCGACTTGCCCACCAGGTCGACCACCATGCGATGGTGCGCCCGCCGTCGTCGCGTCGCGATCGCCACCTGCACCACCGACACGACGAGCCTCGCACCGATCAGCAGCGTGAGTGCGAAGACCGCTACGTAGGCGATCCAGAGTGGCCAGCCGAGCACCTCGACCTCGCTGGTGATGGTCGCCGTCGGCCGACCGTCCGCGTCGACAACGAACAGCCGGCTCGCAATCGCGATGCCCGCACTGAATGCCGACAGCACCGCCGCCAGCGCAATGGACTGCCACAGCACGACCGAGGCTCGTGGCGCGCGCATCGGCCATGTCGCGCGGGCCAGCAAGGCCGGCACGGGTCCGACCAAGAGCAGCGCGACGAGCGTGAAGGCCAGGGCTGACACCCTGTCAGTCTCCCTCAGGGAGAGCCCGGACCGCCACTGGATGGGGGCATTTCGTCACCGTTTGCGCTCCGCGCGTCCGGGGCGTTCGTCTCCAACTCGGCGAGCGCACGTCGGAGCGCTGCCGCCTCGTCGGCGCCGACCCGCTCGACGAAGTGCACGAGCGCGGCCTCCCTGCCGCCGGAATCTGCGGCCTGGTCGAGGGCGTCGACCATCAGTCCCGCGACGAGTTCGTCGCGGCCGTGCGTCGGCGCGTACCGGTGGGCACGGTCATCGCGGTGCTGAACGACGAGGTTCTTCTTCGCCAACCGCTGAAGCACGGTCATGATCGTGGTGTACGCCAGGTCGCGTTGGGCCGCCAGTGCCTCGTGTACCTGGCGCACGGTTTGGGGCTCGCGCGATGCCCACAAGTGGTCCATCACCGCGCGCTCGAGGTCCCCTAAGCGCGTCAATTTGGCCATGTTCTTTTCATCTCCAAAGGGCGATCCATCAAGGGTACTACGGCGTTACTACCGTGCGTCGTATGCGAGCCGGAGTTGCTGTTCGCCGGGCCCCGCGCGCTGCATCGGCACCGCTCACCGCCCCTTTCGGTCCGTGCATGTGAGTCCCGTCACAGGGAATGGTCCCTGACTTCGTGTTGACTATAGTAAGGCTAGCCTTACTTACCTGGAGGTGTCATGACGGTTACGGTCGACGACCCGCTGATCGCGGGCATGGCCATCGCGCGGACGATGCCGCTGCACGAGTCCAGCCGGCGGCTGCGCGAGCTCTATCCCGAGTGCCCACGCGTGTATGGCGTCGCGGTGATGTCGGACCTGACCCGGCGTCGGTGGTGGCCGCTGCACGAAGCGCTCGCGACGGATCGGCTTCGGGAGATGTTTCAGATCGGCGCGCAGGAGATGGACAACCCGGTGGCCGCCGCTGCGCAGCTTGCGGCGACCCTGGCCCACGTCGTCATCGGCCGGGTGATTCCGCTCGTCGTCCTCGAGGGGCGGGCATGGGACACCGGCCTGGAGAACCTGTGGGTGCATGTCGACTCCGAGGGCGCGATCGACTGGGTGGGTGTGGTCGATCCGATGCTGCGGGCTCTTCCCGACGACCCGTTCTTCGGCGACCGCGCGGATACGGGCGCCGTGCACTTCGCCCGCGAAGGAATGGTCCGCCTGCCGAGCGAGGCGGCGTTGACGACGTGGGTCGCCCACCGCAGCCACCGCACGCTGGAACCGTTGTTCGCCGCAATCTGCGAGGTCAGCGGCGGGGCGATCTCGCAGGCGTCGATGTGGCACATCGTCGGCGCGGCGGTGGTCGGAGCGGCGACGCACGTCCCGCTGCTGGCCAGGTCAAGCGAGCTGACCAGCATGCGCCGAGGACAGGCGATCCTCGATGCGCTCGTCGAGTTCGGGCTGCCGGTACGCGGCGGACGCCGGCCTCGAGAGGGGAAGGGCTTGCTTAATTAGGGCAGGCTTGCCTATCCTAACTACAGATGGACCGAGCAGGAGTCCTGAGGGCTGCAGAGACCCCCGGTCCACTCCAGGGCGGGTCCCGTGCCATCGGTGCGGGGCCCGCCCACTACTTTCAGGCCTTGTCTACGGCGCCGCCGCTCTCCGCCCAGTCATTGAACCCGCCGAGGTTGTAGACCTCGTCGTAGCCCATCTCCTTGAGCGCCTGGCCGGACAGCGCCGCCCGGCCACCGGACGCGCAGTACAGGACAACCGCCTTGTCCTTCGCGAAGTTCTCGTCGTAGTACGGCGTATCGGGGTCGGCGCGGAACTCCAACATCCCGCGCGGGATGTGGACGGCACCGGCGACCTTGCCGGTCTTCTCGACCTCTGCGGCGTCACGCACGTCGACGACGACTGCGCCCGCCTCGATCTTCTGCTTCGCCTCGTCGACTGAAATACGCGGCACGACTTGGTTGGCGGCGGCCACCAGATCCTTGACACTTTTTCCCATGCCCCGATGGTAACGCGAGGCCCGCTGTGGGCGTACGGACTTCACCGTGTAGACACAACTGCGTGTCATCTGTGCCAATGCAGGATCTCGGTAAGGGTTTCGACAACGAGCTCGGCCTCAAGTACATCGAGGTCACCCCGGACGGCGGACGCGCCGTGCTGGAGATCAACGACAAGCTGTTGCAGCCGTGGGGGATTGTGCACGGCGGTGTCTACTGCTCGATCATCGAGAGCCTCGCCAGCGTGTCGGGTGCTGTCTGGTTCGCCGAGAAGGGTGGTGGCGGCACGGTCGTCGGTGTGAACAACAACACCGACTTCCTGCGCGCGATCTCCTCGGGCACGGTGACGGCGGTGTCGACGCCGATACATCGGGGCAGGCGACAGCAGCTGTGGTTGATCACCATTACCGACGACAACGAGCGCCTCGTGGCGCGCGGCCAGGTTCGCCTGCAGAACATTTCGGCGGAGTAGCGCAGACCACGAGCGCTGCGGACTCGCGCCACCCGTGGCAGCATCCCCGCTATGCGTCTGACCTCGCACGAATAGGACCGGCTGCTGATCTCCTATGCAGCTGAGCTTGCCCGGCGCCGTCAAGCACGCGGGCTCCGGCTGAACCACCCCGAAGCCGTCGCCGTGCTCACCGACCACCTGCTCGAGGGTGCCCGCGACGGGCGTTCCGTCGCCGACCTGATGGTCAGCGGCCGCGAGGTGCTGGACCGCGACGACGTCATGGAAGGTGTGCCCGAGATGCTGCACGACGTGCAGGTGGAAGCGACGTTCCCGGACGGCACCAAGCTGGTCACCGTCCACCACCCGATCCCATGACCCCCGGCGAGATCATCTATGGCGACGGCGATATCGCCATCAATCCCGGCGCGCCGCGCCTGGCGATGGATGTCGTCAACACCGGCGACCGCCCGGTGCAGGTCGGCAGCCACGTCCACCTCCCGCAGGCCAACTCCGCGCTGGAGTTCGATCGCGCCGCCGCGCACGGCCACCGGCTCGACATCCCGGCAGGCACCGCGGTCCGCTTCGAACCCGGTGTCCTCCAGGGTGTTTCGCTGGCCCGCTGAACGGCGCCCGCGAGGTGTACGGGCTGAGCCTCGATCCGCCAGGGCAATTGGACGCCTCATGACCGAACTCTCGAGAGCCCGTTACGCCGCCCTGTTCGGGCCGACCACCGGAGACCGGCTCGGCGACCGCCGCGCAACGACTGCTGGCGCTGGACCCCGGCGACGTCGCGGCCCTGACGTTCGAGCTGTCCGGGATGTGCGATGAGACCGCCGACCTGGCATGCAAGGAGCTCGCCGACCTGTCCGACCCGCTGCTCGACGTACTGGCCCAGCGCCATGCCGGCCGCGAGCGCCCGCTGTTCGTCTCCTGAAAGGCCGAAACAACCACCATGCCACCGCATTTCATCGACGGCGAGCCGCATCACCATCAACCTCACCGGCCGAAGCGGCCGAGGGCGGCGGGCGAGCCGTTACGGATCGGGATCGGCGGCCCAGTCGGGTCGGGCAAGACCGCCTTGGTTGCGGCGCTGTGTCGCGAGCTGCGCGACGAACTGGCGTTGGCGGTGCTGACCAATGACATCTACACCACCGAGGACGCCGACTTCCTGCGCAGGCACGCGGTGCTGCCCGACGACCGGATCGCCGCGGTGCAGACCGGAGGCTGTCCGCACACCGCGATCCGCGACGACATCACGGCCAACCTCGACGCCATCGAGGATCTCATCGCGGCTCACGACGACCTCGACCTCATCCTGGTGGAGTCCGGCGGCGACAACCTGACCGCGACGTTCTCGTCGGGCCTGGTCGACGTTCAGATCTTCGTCGTCGACGTGGCAGGCGGCGACAAGGTGCCCCGCAAGGGTGGTCCCGGTGTCACCTTCTCCGACCTCTTGGTCATCAACAAGACCGATCTGTCGCCGATGGTCGGTGCCGACCTCGGTGTGATGCGCCGCGACGCCGCGGCAGCGCGCGGTGACCGCCCGACGGTGCTGATCTCGCTGACCGACGACCCGTCCGCCGGACCGGTCAGGTCGTGGGTGCACGACCAGCTCCGCGTCGCCCAGGCCGTGTAGTGCACTCCGACGTCCTGATCGTCGCGCGGCCGGACCGGGGGCCGTGGATCGAGTGTGCGGGCGGACTCGCCGCGCGCACCACCGAGCCGGACACCGTGCATCTGGTTTCGACGGCGGCCACGCCGCTCGGCGGCGACACCATTGCGGTGCGGGTGATCGTCGAGCGCGGCGCACGGCTGCGGTTGCGCAGCGCCGCGGCGACGGTCACGCTGCCCGGTCGCAGCACGGCCGAGTCGACTGCGCACTGGCACCTCGAGGTGGCCGGTGACCTCGACGTCGACACCCAGCCCACGGTGGTCGCAGGCGGTTCCAAACATGCGACGTCGACTCGGCTGTCGATCGACGGGCCGGGGCGGGTCAGGCTGCGCGAACGCGTTCAGGTCGGCAGAACCGATGAGCGACAAGGCTTTTGGTGGGGCTCGCTGCACGCGGATGTGGACGGTGAAGCGCTGTTGCGGCACCGGATCGAGCTGGGTGGGGAATCGGCGACCCACGACATTCTCGGCACGCCGCTGGCTTCGGTGAGCGAACTGCGCTATCCCGACATCGCGGTCGACGTGCTGGGCACCGTGCTCGAACTCGCCGACGGCGGAAGCCTCGCCACGTGGCAGGGGGAGCGGCTTTAGCTCGCCGCTTTCTCGCCTTCGACCGCCGAAGCGATCTCCTCGAGTTCCTCGATTCGGGTGCGGGCGTAGGCCTGCTGCTCGGTGATGTAGAGGTTTCCACGAGCGCGGCCGAGGAATGTCACGGTCCACGACAGCAGCGTGGCGATCTTGCGCCGGAATCCGACGAGATAGACCAGGTGCAATACCAGCCACGCCAGCCAGGCGATGAAACCGCCGAACTCGAGCGGGCCGATCTGAGCCACCGCGGAGAAGCGCGACACCGTCGCCATCGACCCCTTGTCGAAGTAGTCGAACGGTTCGCGTTCGAGTGGGTCGGCGCCCTTCAGTTCGGCCTTGATTGCGTTGGCGACGTACTTCCCGCCCTGGATGGCGCCCTGCGCCATGCCGGGAACGCCCTCCACCGCGGCCATGTCGCCGATCACGAAGACGTTGGGATAACCGGGAACCGACAAGTCGGGCCCCACCTTGAGGCGTCCTGCACGGTCCACCTCGGCGGTCGACTGATCGGCCATCTGCTTGCCCAGCGGGCTGGCCGACACTCCTGCCGACCACACCTTGGTTGCACACTCGATACGGCGGCTGGTGCCGTCGGGATCCTTGACCGTGATGCCGTTGCGGTCGACATCGGTGACCATTGCGTTGAGCTGGATCTCGACACCCATCTTCTCGAGCCGCGCCTGTGCCTTCTTGCCGAGCTTCTCGCCCATCGGCGGCAGCACCGCGGGTGCGGCGTCCAGCAGGATCACCCGTGCCTTGGTGGAATCGATGTGCCGGAACGCGCCCTTGAGCGTGTGGTCGGAGAGCTCGGCGATCTGCCCGGCCATTTCCACACCGGTCGGGCCTGCGCCGACGACGACGAAGGTCAGCAGCTTCTCGCGCCGACTCGGGTCACTCGATCGCTCGGCCTGCTCGAACGCACCGAGGATGCGGCCGCGCAGTTCCAGCGCGTCGTCGATCGACTTCATGCCCGGCGCGAACTCGGCGAAGTGGTCGTTGCCGAAGTACGACTGGCCGGCACCTGCGGCGACGATCAATGTGTCGTACGGGGTGACATAGGTGTGACCGAGCAGTTTCGACCGGACGGACTTCTTCGCCAGGTCGATGTGCGTGGCCTCGCCCAGCAGCACCTGCACATTCTTCTGCTTGCGCAGGATCATCCGGGTGGGCGGGGCGATCTCACCCGAGGAGATGATGCCGGTCGCCACCTGGTACAGCAGCGGCTGGAACAGGTGATGGGTGGTCTTGGCGATTATCTTGATGTCGACATCGGCTCGTTTGAGGGCCTTGGCGGCAGTCAACCCGCCGAACCCCGACCCAATGATGACTACCTTGTGCCGGTCAGACGGGGTAGCTCCGGGGTGGCTCATCAGCTGCTGCTCCTCGAAGGACTTCACGTTCAATACAGCGTCTACCGTAGTCGCCCGCATCCCATCGGGAGTGGGCAACTCGGTGAGATTTGCCACGTTAAAGCGTGTTTAACCCTCCAGCAGCGGCTTCAGGATTTCTGCAACGGCGGTGATGCCTCCCGGGTGGTATCCCGACAGGCTGGTGACGGGGCTCAGGATGACCCCGTTGACGCCCGCGTCGAGCACCTTGGTCTTGATCTGCTCGGCAACCTGTTCGGGGCTACCGAACACCGCCTGCTGCTTGAAGTCGTCGGGGATCAGGTCGGCGGTCACGTTCTCGTCAATGAGCGCGATGGCGAGCGTGCTGGTCTCCAGCGTGGCCGGGTCGCGGTCGATCTTCTCGCAGCTCTCCTTGACGACCTGTACCTTCCTGGGCAGCTCGTCAAAGCCGGCGATGATGTTGAGATGGTCGAAATGCTTGGCGGCGAGGGGAATTGTCTTCTTCTCTCCGCTGCCGCCGATCATCAGCGGGATGTGGTCACGGAAGCGGGGTTCGGCCATCGCCTCCTGCGTGCGGTAATACTTGCCGGTGAACGTCGGGCGCTCGCCTGCGAGCATCGGCAGGATGATCTCGAGCGCCTCGTAGAGCCGGTTGAAGCGGTCGGTGAAGGTGCCGAAGTCGTAGCCGAGCGAGTCATGCTCGAGTTCGAACCAGCCGGTGCCGATACCGAGAATGGCGCGGCCCTGACTGATCACGTCCAGAGTCGTGATGGCCTTGGCCAGCAGCGTGGGATTGCGGTACGTGTTGCCGGTGACCAGGGTGCCGAGCTGAACGCGCTCGGTGGCGGTGGCCAGCGCACCCAACGCGGTGTAGGCCTCGAGCATGGGTTGATCGGGTGTGCCCAGTCCGGGCAGTTGGTAGAAGTGGTCCATCACGAAGACCGAGTCGAAGCCAGCGGCCTCGGCCTCCTGCGCTTGCGCGATCACAGTGGGAAACAGCTCGGCGACGCCGGTGCCGTACGTAAAGTTGGGGATCTGGAGTCCGAGTTTGATGGTCACGCCTTTTACGTAACCACAACTAAGCGGGGCGGTCACCCCGCTTTAGCTTCGGGCGAACGCGGGAATATCGGCTACAGCGCAGCGAGGGCGCCGTTGCTGACGTGCATCGTTTGCCCGGTGATGTGGCGAGCCGCGGGCGTGCTCAAGAACAGGGCCAACCGGGCGATCTCCGCCGCCACCGGGGCCGAGTTGCCGAGGCCGGCGTAGCCCTCCTGCGCGCTGCGGCCGGACGCGACCGCGTTGACCGTGATGCCGCGGGTACCGAAGTGGGTCGCCTGACCCTCGGTCCAGTTCGACACGGCCGCCTTGATGGCGGCGTCCGCGCTGCCCTCGCGCGGGTTCTCCGGGATGACGCTGATGATCGAGCCGCCCGACCGCAGATGGTCACCGACGACCTGGACGGTCAGCACCGTCGACAGCACCGTCGCTTCCAGCGCATTGCGCCAGGCCACGGCTTGGTCGGCCAGCGTGTATGTGCGCGGATCGCCCGTCTCCCACATCGGGGCGGGCACGTTGACGATGGTGTCCAGGTGGTGCGGGAACAGGGAGCGCGCCTCTTCGAGGCTGGCCGGATCGGTGTTGTCGCACACGATCGCGTCGACGTCGAGTTCCTTGGCGGCGACCTCGAGGTCGTCGCGACGGGCGCCGGTGATCACCACTCTGTGGCCTGCGTCGCGGAAGCTTTCCGCGACCGTACGGCCCAGATCCGTATCACCGCCGGTGACCAGCACCTCCATCGCCATAACCTCCTGTTAGCGCGAGACCTCCGCCGCCATGGCAGCGATCCGCCGACGATGTTACTGGACAGTAGCTATTCGGCGAAACCCGACGCGCATATCCGTTGCGCTGTGATTCCGACCTGCGACGCTTCGGTGACCTAGGGTTTGGGCCGTGAGTAATTTCTGCCCGCTCACCTGCGGCTCCACGCCTTGACGATCGCGCCCGCGCTGCCGCGCTGGATCTACCTCCCCGCCGCAGTCGGGGCGCTGTTCGTCGCGCTCCCACTCATCGCGGTCGTGGCGAAGGTGAACTGGCCGCAATTCTGGACGCTGATCACCAGCGATGCCTCCCGCGCCGCGCTGATGCTGAGCGTGAAGACCGCGACCGCGAGCACGCTGCTGTGCGTGCTACTCGGCGTTCCGATGGCGCTCGTGCTGGCCCGTAACGACGGCCGGGCGATACAGCTGATCCGCCCGCTGCTTCTGCTGCCGCTCGTGCTTCCGCCCGTGGTCGGCGGCATCGCGCTGCTGTACGCGTTCGGCCGGCTCGGGCTGATCGGCCAGTACCTCGACGCCGCGGGCATCCGGATCGCGTTCACCACGACAGCGGTGGTGTTGGCGCAGACGTTTGTGTCCCTGCCGTTTCTGGTCATCGCACTCGAAGGCGCGGCGCGCACCTCGGGTCGCGACTTCGACGTGGTGGCGGCGACGCTCGGCGCCAAGCCGACGACGGTGTGGTGGCGGGTGTCCCTGCCTCTGTTGGCACCCGGCCTGGTGTCCGGAGCGGTGTTGGCGTTCGCTCGCGCACTGGGTGAGTTCGGCGCCACGCTGACGTTCGCGGGCTCGCGCGAGGGCGTAACCCGGACGCTGCCATTGGAGATCTACCTGCAAAGAGAATCCGACGCCGACGCGGCCGTCGCCCTTTCGGTGCTGCTTGTCGCGGTCGCAGCCATCGTCGTGCTCGGGCTCGGCGCCCGCCGACTGCGATCGGGTGCCGCGATGGCGGGAGGTGCCCCGTGACCGATCTGCACCTGCACGCGATCGTTGAAGACCGCGACGTCGATATCGAATTCGCCACCGCCGCAGGCGAAGTGATGGCCGTACTAGGTCCCAACGGAGCCGGGAAGTCGACGGCTCTGCATGTGATCGCCGGCCTGGTACGGCCCGACGCCGGAATGGTCCGGCTCGGCGAGCGCGTGCTCACCGACGCGGCATCCGGCGTCTTCGTGCCGACACACGCTCGCCGTGTCGGCCTGCTTCTGCAGGACGCACTGTTGTTCCCTCACCTCAATGTCGCGGCCAACGTGGCCTTCGCGCCGCGCAGCGGCCATCGCAGGAGACCCCGGCGAGAGGCCCGCGCAACCGCCGCGCACTGGCTGGACCAGGTCGACGCCGCCGAACTCGCCGACCGTATGCCGCGGCAGTTGTCCGGCGGCCAGGCCCAGCGCGTTGCGCTGGCACGCGCTTTAGCGGCAGACCCCGACGTACTGTTGCTCGACGAGCCGCTCGCCGGGCTCGACGTGTCCACTGCTAGCGCGATGCGAAAGCTGTTGCGTCAGAAGCTGAGCCGCGATGGCCGGTCGGCGGTCGTGATCACCCACGATGTCCTCGACGTGCTGACGCTTGCCGACCGGGTCGTCATCCTGGAGTCCGGCAGAGTCGTTGAAACCGGTTCGGCGGCATCGGTATTGGCCGCACCCAGGAGTCGTTTCGGCGCGCGGTTCGCAGGGGTGAACCTCGTCACCGGCACTGCGGGACCGCGCGGCGTGCTCAACACCGAGTGGGGCATCACATGGCACGGTAACCCCGCAGGGGATGTTGTGGTGGGGCAGTCAGCTGTGGCGCTGTTCTCACCTGCCGCCGTCGCGGTCTACCGCGACAAGCCACACGGCAGCCCGAGGAACACCGTCGAGGTGTTGGTGGCCGAACTGGACAGCAGCGGATCCGCCCTTCGCGTGCGTGCCGACGAGCAACCCGATGGCGCGCCCGGCCTTGCCGCCGACATCACCGCCGAGTCCGCCGCGGAATTGCGGGTGACGCCGGGGGAGCGTGTTTACTTCTCGGTCAAGACGCAGGAGGTCACGGTTCACCCCGTTCCGTAACAGTGGGTGGACGCGCGTCGATCAAATCAACGAACCTCGCGTGCACCGCGCGAGGAGCTTGTGGTGCCAGCAAACACCGTTGATAGCGCTAGCTTTCATTATGAGTCTGCCAGCAATATCACAGATAAACACTCTAAGACCGCCCCACACTTGCGTCACGACAGCAACACTGTAGTTTCGTCTGCATGCATGAGCCGGACGCGATCCCTGAACACCGCAAGCGCCGCGTGAAGACGCTGGCGATGGCCACGCTGGCCGGTGCCACGGTGGTGGCTCTCACGCTGCCGTCCGTGGCGCAGGCCGACCCAGAGCCGTCGCCCTCGCCTGCTCCGCCGCCACCGTCGGGCAATACCTTCATCCAGGGCCCGCCCGCAGACCCGAATGCCCCACCGCCGCCACCTGCGGACCCGAATGCCCCACCGCCGCCGCCTGCGGATCCGAACGCACCGCCGCCGCCGCCGCCTGCCGAGCCGGGCGCGCCCGCCCCCGTCGACCCCAATGCGCCACAGCCGGCTGCCGCCGATCCCAACGCGCCCGCGGCGCCAGCACCGGAGCCCGGCCGCGTCGACAACGCCGCAGGCGGCTTCAGCTACGTGGTGCCCGCCGGCTGGAAAGTCTCCGACGCCACCCAGTTGTCGTACGGCCAGGCCCTGCTGACCAAGGAGCAGCCCGCGGGATCGACCCCGACCCAACCGGGTACCGGACAGCAGGGCCCACAGCCGGCGAACGACACCAGCGTTCTGCTCGGCAGGCTGGACATGAAGCTGTTCGCAGGAGCCGAGGCGGACAACACCAAGGCAGCCGCCCGACTCGCGTCCGATATGGGTGAGTTCTTCATGCCGTTCCCCGGCACCCGGGTCAATCAGGAGAGCGGGGCGCTGGCCGCAGGCGAGATGCCAGGCGCCTTCTCTGCGTACGACGTCAAGTTCACCGACGCGAACAAGCCGACCGGTCAGATCTGGGCAGGTGTGGTCGGCAACGCGACGCCGACCGTCGCACCCGGCCAGCCGTTGGCTCCCCGCGGGCAGCGCAACGAGCGGTGGTTCGTGGTCTGGCTCGGCACGGCGAACAACCCCATCGACAAGGGCGCGGCGGCCACGCTCGCCAACTCCATCCGGCCGTGGGCTCCGCCTGCGCCTCCGCCACCGGACCCCAACGCACTACCCGCACCGGCGGACCCGAATGCGCCACCGGCCGATCCGAATGCGCCACCGGCGGATCCCAATGCGCCACCCGCCGATCCGAATGCGCCGCCCGCGCCGCCCGCGCCGCCCGCGCCGCCCGCGCCGGGACGTGCGCCGGTGGGAGTCGGCGTCCCGGTCGATCCGGCCAACGCGCCAGGAATGATGCCTGCGGGCTGACACGACAACACGCAAAACGGCCGACCCGCACCGGGTCGGCCGTTTTCGTTCACCTACCCGTTTGATCTTGTTCGTGTCCAATTCGACGGTTGAATCGTTACGCTTCCGGCGTATACCGGAGGTTGGCCCAGCGGTCGCGCTGGGCGCCGACAGGCAGGAGATCGCGGAATGGATGCCCTTGCAGCAACCGAGTTGCTCGCTCGGTCAACAACACTGACCAGCGTCGGCTGGATCGGCTACATCATCATCGGAGCACTCGCCGGGTGGATCGCAGGCAAGATCATCAAGGGCGGCGGCTCAGGCATTCTGATGAACATCGTGATCGGCATCATCGGTGCGCTGATCGGCGGCTTCCTGTTGAGCTTCTTCCTCGACACGGCGGCAGCCGGTTGGTGGTTCACCCTGTTCACCGCGATCCTGGGATCGGTAATCCTGTTGTGGATCGTCGGGATGGTGCAGCGCAAGAACTAGACGGCGCTAACCCGTTGGCATACGGCCGCATTCGACGGCCGTATGCCTTTTGCGTCACCATTGGGTCATGACCACCGGCACGTCGATGACCGCATGGCGGGTTCGCAGCCCGGGTCCGATGAGCACGCGACCGCTGGAACGCGTCACCGTTCCCGTGCCGTCGCCCGCGCCGGGTGAGCTTCTCGTCGCCGTGCGGGCGTGCGGTGTCTGCCGCACCGATCTGCACGTCGCCGAGGGAGACCTGCCGGTTCACCGGCAGAACGTGATCCCGGGCCACGAAGTGGTCGCCGAAGTGGTGGCGCTCGGTCCGGACACCGGCGGCGAGTTCGGCGTCGGCGATCTGGTCGGCATCGCCTGGCTGCGACACACCTGTGACGAGTGCAAGTTCTGCACAACCAGCCGGGAGAACCTGTGCCCGCGGTCGCGCTACACCGGCTGGGACGCCGACGGCGGATATGCCGAATTCGCCACCGTGCCAGCTCTTTTCGCCCATCCGCTGCCGGCGGGGTATTCCGACAACGAACTGGCCCCGCTGTTGTGCGCGGGAATCATCGGCTATCGCTCCTTGTCGCGCGCCGACCTGCCGAGCGGCGGACGCCTCGGAATCTACGGCTTCGGCGGCAGCGCGCACATCACCGCCCAGGTGGCGCTCGCTCAGGGCGCGGAGGTGCATGTGATGACACGGGGTGCGGCCGCGCGCGAGTTGGCGCTCGCGCTCGGCGCGGCCTCGGCGCAGGGTGCCGACGAGCCCCCACCGGTGAAGTTGGATGCCGCCATTCTGTTCGCACCGGTGGGTGAGCTGGTGTTGCCCGCACTCGAGGCGCTCGATCGTGGCGGAACTCTCGCCATCGCGGGCATCTATCTCAGCGACATCCCGGTGCTGAACTACGAACGTCATCTGTTCTTCGAACGCCAGGTGCGCTCCGTCACGTCCAATACCCGCGCCGACGCCAGGGAGTTCTTGGCCTTCGCCGGACGCCATCGCATCGACGTCACGACGCCCGAGTACCCGCTCGGCCGTGCCGACGATGCCCTCACCGATCTCGCCGCAGGGCGCATCTCGGGCGCCGCCGTGCTGCGGGTGTAGCCCGAAGCGATCAGAGGGCGGCGAGCGCCGCACCGAGCCGACCCTCGAGGTCGCCCCGGCCGTAGCGGTACATCGGCCCGGACCCGTCGGCGAGCAGCAGCCGAAGTCGCGCCACCCCTCGCGGAGTCACCGGTAGGGGCGAGTGCAGCCGCAGGGTGACTTGGTCGATCCGGTCCTCCGCCGCGGCGATGTTGGGAACATTCAGCGCCATGCGCGACGACAGGATCGCGCCGCGGTTGCGGGCGTCGGCCACCGAACGGCGCAGTGACCGGGCGATGGCCTCGCGTTCGCCGACCGACGACAACCGGGCGGCGTGCACGGCAAGTGCACTGCCTGCGGGAGCGGGCGCACCGACCGCGAGCATCCGGTCGAACCTGCCTGCGAACAGTCGGGCAGTCACCCGCGCGCGCAGCGGGATCCGAGGTGTCTCATCGCGGCGCAGCGCGTCCTGAACCTGAGCCGATGAAAGAAAGCTGATTGAAATCCTGTTCTCGCTCATGGTCGGTAGTCCTCTTCTGATTCAGATCGTTGCAATTTTGTGACTGTCAAAAACGCTACACCGGTCACTCATGACTAGTCAAATTGATTTACCGGTCACGCAGGCCTACACTAAATGCATGACGCCGCCGCATCCACATTGGCTCGCCGACGATGAGTCCAAGCCGGCGCCGGACCCGCTCAGTCGAGTGCAGGCGCTGGTCAACACCGTCGAGCGGCCGGACGGCCCGGACCGGCTCGGCGTCGCGACCGACGCGCGACCCTGGCTGGTGGCCAACGGACTGCTTGCGCCCGATTCGGAACTACGGGCCGACGACCTGGCCCTGGTCCGGCGCGTCCGCGAGGGCCTGCGTGCGATGCTCGTGCACAACGCGGGTGGGCCTGCACCGACGCCCGGTAACTTCGCACCGCTGCGCGAGGTCGCCACCGACGGCACGGCGCGCGCCGATTTCGACGAACGCGGCGAGGTCGTGCTGTCCGCCACCGGTGATTCGGTGCGCGCCCGGCTGATCGAGCTGCTGCTGATCATCCGCGACGCCCAGCGCGACGGCACCTGGGCACGGCTCAAGGCCTGCGGTAACGACGAGTGTCAGTGGGCGTTCTACGACCGCTCCCGCAACCACGGCGGCACCTGGTGCGAAATGTCGTCGTGCGGCAACAAACTCAAGAACCGCGAGTTTCGCGCACGCAAGCGCGGCGCGCGGTCAGGTTGACAGGTGCCACACCAGCGCAGCCGCCAGCGCACCGAGCCCGTTCAGCGACCAGTGCAGCGCGATCGGCGCGAGCAGGCTGCCGCTGCGGCGGCGTAGCCACGTGAAGACGAAGCCGGCCACCGCGGTCGCCGCCACCGCAAGCACCACACCGGCAATGGTGCCGAGCAGGCCGCCGCCGAAGATCCGGGTGAATCCGACATTGCTGCTGGTCAGACCCAGCGAGGTGGCGATGTGCCAGAGGCCGAAGAGCAGCGAGCCCGCCGCCGCGACGCCCCGGAAACCCCACGCCCTGTTCAGGGCGCCGTGCAGCACCCCGCGGAACGCCAACTCCTCGGGTATCACCGTCTGCAGCGGGATGATGATCATCGACGCGATCAGCGCGCCGGACACCGTGGCGTAGTTGTTGTTCATGAACATCGGCCTGGTCCACGGCAGCAGCGCCCCGACCACGACGACCGTCAACACGACGGCCACCGCCGCGAGCGCATAGCCGGCGCCCGACTTCCAGTGTTCGCGGCTCAGGCCCAGCTCGGACCAGCCAAGGCCGCGCGACCGCACCAGAATCAACAGCCCGACGGCCGCGGCGGGCACCGTCGCGACGCTGGCCCACGGCGTGGTGAAGTGCGCGATGAGGTTGGTGATCGCCAGCATCACCACGACCACCGCGATATCGACGTACGTGTGGAAATGGTGCAGCGCGGAGAGCTGCCCGACCAGCGGGTGGGGGGGCGGGGCCACCGCTGCGAGTTCGGACATCGGAGACGATTCTACCTGCGACGGCGACCTACTCCGGTTCGTCGACGGGCCGCTGGCAGCGGGCCAACACAAGCCCACGCACTAATCTGACGGGCGTGCTGCTGGCGAAACTGCGGGTGCTGGACCTGTGCGACGGCGATGCCGACGCCGTGACCCGGCATTTCGCCGACCTCGGCGCCGACGTCCTCAAGGTCGAACCGCCCGGCGGGAACGCGGCCCGCGCACAGCGGCCCAGCGTGGCCGGCTCCAGTGTTCCGTTCGCGCTGAACAACGCCAACAAGCGCAGCTGCGTGCTCGACCCCGCTGACGCATGTGACCGCGACAGGTTCGTCGAACTGATCGCGGGCGCCGACATCGTGGTGGACAGCGGCAATCCCGGTCGCGCCGCGGCGTTCGGTGCGTCGTGCGCCGAGCTGTGTCGGCGATATCCGCATCTCGTCGCGATGTCGGTCACCGACTTCGGTGTCGACGGGCCACGGGCGGCCTGGTCCGCCACGGATCCGGTGTTCTACGCCCTGTCAACGGCTCTGTCCCGATCGGGCCCGACGACCGGGCGTCCGGTGTTGCCGCCCGACGGCATCGCCTCGGCGACCGCCGCGGTGCAGGCGGCATGGGCAGCGCTGGCCGCCTACTTCCACCGGCTGCGGTACGGCACCGGCGATTACGTCGACTTCTCTCGCTTCGAGGCGGTGGTGCAGTCGCTGGATCCGCCGTTCGGGTCCGAGGGGCAGGCCGCCGTCGGGCAGAAGCGGTCCGGTGAGCTGTGGCGCGGCAGGCCGCGCAACCAGCAGATCTACCCGATCTTCGGATGCCGGGACGGCCACGTGAGGATCTGCCTGCTCTCGGCGCGGCAGTGGCGGGGCATGCGGTCGTGGCTGGGCGAACCCGAGCAGTTCGCCGATCCGAAGTACGACACGATCGCGGCGCGCTACGGGGCGTCGCGGGAGCTCAACGCGCTGATAGCCGAGCTGTTCGCCGCGCAGACGATGGACGAGCTGGTGACGGCGGGGCAGTCCCGTGGCGTGCCCATCGCGGCGGTGCTCAGCCCGGCGGAAGCGTTGAGCTCCGCGCACTTTCGCTCGATTGGAGCGCTGACCACCGCCGCAGTCGCCGAAGGCGTGGAGGTGACGGTGCCGGTCGGCCCATTCGTCGTCGACGGGCGCCACCTGGGCTACGCGCGCACCGCCCCGTCGCCGGGCGACGACGAAGTGGCATGGGGGTCAACCCGATCCGCTCCGCCGGCGTCGCCGGAGTCATCGAGCGCCCACCGGCCGTTCGACGGACTGCGGATTCTCGACCTCGGCGTTATCGTCGCGGGCGGCGAACTCGGTCGCCTCTTCGCCGACCTCGGCGCCGAGGTCGTCAAGGTCGAGAGCGCCACCTATCCGGACGGTCTGCGTCAAACCCCGCCGGGGCAGGCGATGAGCCGATCCTGGGCGCTGACCCACCGCAATGAGTACGGGCTGGGGCTGGACCTGCGCAGCAAGGAGGGCGCGGCGATCTTCTCCCGCCTCGTCGCGGGTGCCGACGCAGTGTTCGCCAACTTCAAACCGGGAACCCTTGCTTCCCTTGGCTTTTCATACGAGGAGTTGCGCGAGCTCAACCCTCGGATCGTGCTGGCCGAGAGCAGTGCGTTCGGCGCGACCGGACCGTGGAGCGCCCGAATGGGTTACGGGCCGCTGGTCAGGGCCACCACCGGCGTCACGAAGGTGTGGGCCTCCGATGACGACCAGGGCTTCTATGACGCGACGACGATCTTCCCAGACCACGTTGTCGCGCGGATCACCGCGATCGCCGCACTGGCGTCGCTGATTGGCCGCGAACAGACCGGAGCCGGCGCGCACGTTCACATCTCGCAGGCCGAAGCCGCCGTCAACCAGCTCGCCGCGAGTTATGTGACCGATGCCGCAAGGACAGCGGAGCTGCCCGTCGACGACGATTCCGCCGTGCACGGCGTGTACCCGTGCGCGGGGGACGACGAATGGTGCGTGATCTCGCTGCGCACCGCCGCGGACCGCCGTGCGCTCGCCGACGTCATGAGCGCGTCCGCGCTGCCCGACCACCGCGGTGACCTTGTCGATGCGGTGTCGGCGTGGACGTCTCACATGGACAAGGATGTCGTCGCCGACATGCTTCAGCGGGTCGGTGTGCCCGCCGCCCCGATGAATCGTGCCGTCGACGTGCTGGCCGATCCGGTACTGCTGCACCGGAATTCTCTCACCGAGATGGTGCATCCGCTGTTCGCGCATCCGATGCCGGCCGAGACCGGTCCGGCTCGGTTCGCTCACATCGCGCGGGCAGAACTGCGCCCCGCCCCGATGCCAGGGGAACACACCCGCGAGATCTGCCAGAAGCTGCTCTCCCTCGACACCGAGGAAATCGACCGCCTGATCGCCGGGGGCGTGTTGTTCACCTCGGCCGACCCCGACGACGCATCGAGGACTCGATCATGACTGCACCCAGACCCAATGTCGGCGCCGCTGCGCCTCCGAGGACCCCGGTGTTGGTTGGCTATGGCCAGGTCAACCAACTCGACGAGAACCCCGACGTCGAACCGATCGATCTGATGGCGGCGGCGGCCCGCGCGGCCGCCGACCCGCGGGTGCTGCAGACCGTCGACTCCGTGCGCATCGTCAACATCCTGTCCTGGCGCTACCGCGACCCCGGCCGATTGCTCGCACAGCAGATCCGCGCCGATGACGCGTCCACCCGGTACACCGGCGTGGGCGGCAACGTGCCGCAGACTTTGGTCAACCAGGCGTGCCTGGACATCCAGGCGGGCCATGCGGACGTCGTCCTGATCGCCGGAGCCGAAACATTCCGCACCCGAACACGATTGCGCAACCGCGGACTGAAGCCGGACTGGACGAGTCAGGACGAGTCCGTGCCGTTCGCGGAGGGCGCCAACGAAAACCTGCCGATGGTGGGGCCCGCGGAACTTCGCATCAACCTGGACCGGCCCGCCTATGTCTACCCGTTGTTCGAGCAGGCGCTGCGGATCGAGGCGGGGGAGTCGCTGGAACACCACCGCAGGCGGATCGGCGAACTGTGGTCGCAATTCAGCGATGTGGCACAAGGTAATCCGTACGCCTGGAGCCGCACGCCGCTGACCGCCGAGCAGATCTGGCAACCGAATGAAGGCAACCGGATGATCTGCTGGCCCTACACCAAGCTGATGAACTCCAACAACATGGTCGATCAGGGCGCGGCCATCATCCTGGCCTCGGCCGAGAAGGCGACGCATCTGCAGATCCCCACCGAGCGTTGGGTTTTCCCTCATGCGGGAACCGACTCGCACGACACGTACGCGGTCGGCGAGCGCCAGGAGCTCAGCCGGTCGCCCGCCATCCGGATCGGCGGTCGGCGGGTGCTCGAGCTGGCCGACGCCGGTGTCGACGACATCGACCTCGTCGACGTGTACTCCTGCTTCCCTTCGGCGGTCCAAGTGGCCGCCGCCGAACTGGGGTTGCCGCTTGGTGATGCGGAGCGACCGCTGACCGTCACCGGCGGCCTGACGTTCGCGGGCGGCCCGTGGAACAACTACGTCACGCATTCGATCGCCACCATGGCCGAACGGCTGGCGGGCAATCCCGGCCAGCGCGGCCTGATCACCGCCAACGGCGGCTACCTCACCAAGCACAGCTTCGGGGTCTACGGCTCCGAACCGCCCGAGTGCGAATTCCGTTGGGAGGACGTCCAATCGGCCGTGGATGCCGAACCGACCAGGAAGGCGGAGGTGGAGTGGTCCGGCGTCGGCACCGTCGAGGCATGGACCACGCCGTTCGATCGCAACGGGTCAGCGGAGAAGGCGTTCGTCGCGGTCCGCACACCGGAGGACTCGCGCACTCTCGCGGTGATCACCGACGCCGCCGAGGCGGAGACGACGGTGCGGGAGGACATCGCGGGGGCGCAGGTGCTGGTGCATCCCGACGGCACCGCGAACCTCAAATAAGCGATCCCAGCGCATGCTGCGGGTCGGCGAGCTTGTCCGGGTCGACCGGCGAGCGCGACCGGATCAGCGATTTGACGTCGTCGAGCACATCCCAGACGTTGACGTTCATCCCGGCCAATACCCGGTTGTCCCCGTCGAGCCAGAAGGCGACGAACTCGCGGTTGTCCACGTCGCCGCGGAACACGACACGCGCGTAGTCGGGTGCGTATCCGACGTACTCCATGCCGAGGTCGTACTGGTCGGTGAAGAAGTAGGGCAGCTCGGCGTACTCGGTCGGCTTGCCGAGCATGCCTGCAGCGGCCGCCGCGGGCTGCTTGAGCGCATTGGCCCAGTGCTCGGTGCGGATGCGCGTCCCGAAGAGTGGATGTTGGGCCGATGCGATGTCACCGACGGCGAAGATGTCGGGATCGCTTGTGCGAAGCGCCGAGTCGACGAGCACGCCGCCGTCGGGCGCCAGGGACAGTCCCGCCGCCTTGGCCAGGTCGGTATTCGGCGCCGCGCCGACAGCGACCAGCACCGCGTCGGCGTCGACGGTGGACCCGTCACCGAGGCGCAGGCCGGTAGCCGCGCCGCCTGCGGTGGTGATTTCCTCGACGGTCGTCCCGAGACGGAGGTCGACGCCGTGGTCTCGGTGCAGCGTGGCGAACACCTCGGCGACCTCGCGGCCGAGCGCGCCGAGCAGCGGTAGCTCGGCGGCCTCCACGACGGTCACGGTCGCCCCGCGCTGACGCGCATCGGCGGCCACCTCGAGGCCGATCCACCCGCCGCCGACGATCGCCAGCGATGACCCGCTCGTCACCGCCGCGTCGAGCGCGTCGGAGTCGTCGAGGGTGCGCAGGTAGTGCACGCCGCCGGCGTCGGCGCCGCTGATCGGCGGCCGTCGTGAGGCAGACCCGGTGGCCAGCAGCAGCTTGTCGTAGTGCAACGTGCTCCCGTCGGGCAGTTCGACGAGGTGCGCGTGCGCGTCGACGGACGACACGGACGTGCCGAGCCGCAGGTCGATGCGGTGGTCGCGATACCAGGCGGATGGCTCGGCGATGAACTCTTCGAACTTCTTCTTCCCGGCCAGGTATTCCTTCGAAAGGGGAGGACGTTCGTAGGGCAGGTGTTCCTCCGCGCCGAACAACACGACTTCACCGGCGAAGTCTTTGTCGCGCAACGCTTCAGCCGCTTTTGCCCCGGCCAGCCCACCGCCGACGATGACGAAGGTTTCCGATGTGGACGACATGACTCGACGCTACGCCGCTAGGACGCGTCGAGCGGTACTTCCGTGTACTGCGGGACGAAGCCGTCCGCGCTGAACGTGAAGCCTGCGCCACTTTCCTCGCTGAGGCAGGACACCCCCGATGCTTCCTGGATGTTGCATCGAAAGCGGGCAACGACGAGCGTTCTGTTGAACGGCAGCACGTTGGCGGGTTCGGGCGGCGAGAACTCCGCTGTATCCACGGCGGCGAAGTGCGCGTCTCCCTGAGGCTCGATCACGATCGCGTTCGGCGGCGTCTCCTCACCCGCGGCATCCGTCACCGTGGCCGGAGCGCCGGCAATGCTCAGTGCGCCACCGGTGGCCTGGCAGCCCGCCTTGTCGCGGGGCAGTATCGCGCACTGCCAGCGGCCGCTGGGTGTGGCGAAGTAGTAGGCCGCTTGGCCGTTCGGATGCGCCGCGAAGTCGAAGGCATTGGCCAGCAGCGCGGGGTTGGTGGGCGGCAGTGGCGGCGCCGCGGGAGTGGTCGGCGAGGTGACGGTCTCCCATTCGCCGGTGTTCACGACACGCTCGGCCGTGCATCCAGTGACGGTCAGGAGTGCCGCCAAGATCAGAGTCATGGCTCTCATTTCGGTCAATAGCGTGCCGGATGCTGATCTTGGTCCCTCAAGCGGGGGTCAGCAAAGCCCGGAGCTGACGGGCATTGCGCACGGCGTGCCCCCCGATGTCGTTGTTGAAGTACACGTCGACCCGCCTGCCCTCGTCCCGCCACCCGATCACGCGGTCGGCCCACTCGCGCAACTCATCGTCTGTGTAGGAGCCGGTGTAGAGCGAGGCCGCCTCGGGTCCGTGCATCCGGATGTAGACCAGATCGCTGGTGGCTCGCGGCACGCAGGCCATGCCCGCGCCGCTCATCACCACGTATGCGGCGCCGTGCCGCTCCAGCAACGAGAACACCCCGGGGTCGTTCCACGATGGGTGCCGTAGCTCCGCCGCCACCGGAATCGATCTCGGCATGAGGCCGAGGAAGTGGTCGAGGCGGGCGTCGTCGCGTTCCATCGCGGGGTGCAGTTGGACCAGCAGCGCCTCGGCCCGGTCTCCGAGCGCCTGCCAGCAGCGCTCGAACCGCTCGACCCACGGCTCCGGTGACTTCAGCCTGCGGAAGTGGGTCAGCCCGCGATGCGCCTTGATCGCCATCGTGAAGCCGTCAGGCAGGCGCTCCCGCCATCCCGTGAAGGCGGTGTCGCGGGGCCACCGGTAGAAACTGGCGTTGAGCTCCACCGTGTCGAACGCCTCGACGTAGTGCGCCAGCCGCTTGGACACCGGCAACCCCGCCGGGTACAGCACGCCGGTCCAGTGGTCGTAGGACCACCCCGACGTTCCGATCCGGATCATCGGCGAGACGTCACTTTCGCGGAAGCGATTTCGCGTAGTCGACGCCGCGGCCGACCCAGGACTGAAGTTGGCGTTTGGTTTTCACGCCATCGTCTGCCACCCGCAGCCAACCGCGGGTCTGCCGACCCGCCATCACCATCGGCTCGACGTGCTCGCGGTCCAGCAACTTGCCGGTCTCATCGGGTGGCACCCGCACCATCAGCCCGCCGCGGCCGCTGGCCGCCACCGACATGTTTCCGTTGATCAGAAACGCCAGCCCGCCGAACATCCGCTTCTCCTCGACGCCTTTCTCAGCGCCGAGGAGTTCGCGGATGCGGTTGGCCAGGTCCTCGTCATACGCCATGCCCCGACGGTAGCGCCGCTTGCCGACACTCGTTGAGCAGACGCGAAAGCCCCCAATTTCAGTGTGAAATGGGGGCTTTTGCGTCTTCTCGTGCGGTCAGGCGGCGCTGGCAGCCACCGCCTCGACCGGTTCCAGCGCCTGAGCGACGATGTCGGCGACGTCGGTCATCGGCCGCACCTCGAGCGCCTCGAGCACCTCGGCAGGGACGTCGTCCAGATCGGGCTCGTTGCGCTGCGGGATGAAAACCGTTGTCAGCCCTGCGCGTTGGGCGGCCAGCAGCTTTTGCTTGACGCCACCGATGGGCAGCACCCGACCGTTGAGAGTCACCTCTCCGGTCATGCCGACCTCGGAGCGGACCTGACGTCCTGTTGCCATCGACACCAGCGCGGTGACCATGGTGACACCCGCGGAGGGACCGTCCTTCGGCACGGCGCCCGCAGGCACGTGCACGTGGATCTTGCGGTCCAGCGCCGCCAGGTCGACACCGAGCTGCTCGGCATGCGAACGGACGTAGGACAGCGCGATCTGCGCCGACTCCTTCATCACGTCGCCGAGTTGGCCGGTCAGCTGCAGACCTGCTTCGCCCTCGGTTGACCCTGCTTCGATGTAGAGCACATCGCCGCCGAGGCCGGTGACGGCAAGACCGGTGGCAACGCCAGGCACCGCCGTGCGCTCGGCCGTGTCCGGGGTGAACCGCGGACGGCCAAGGTAACCAACGAGATCCGGCTCGTCGATGGTCAACTCCGCGGTGCCTTCCGCCAACTTCGTGGTGGCCTTGCGCAACGCCTTGGCGAGCAGCCGCTCGAACTGGCGCACACCCGGTTCGCGGGTGTAGTCGGCGGCGATCTTGCGCAGTGCTTCGTCGGTCACCGCGACCTCGTCGGCCGTCAGCGCCGCCCGCTCACGCTGCCGGGGCAGCAGGAAATCGCGCGCGATGGCGACCTTGTCGTCCTCGGTGTAACCGTCGATCTCGACCAGCTCCATCCGGTCCAGCAGGGCCGAAGGAATGTTCTCGATGACGTTCGCCGTCGCCAGGAACACCACATCGGACAGGTCCAGATCCAGGTCGAGGTAGTGGTCGCGGAACGTGTGGTTCTGCGCCGGGTCGAGCACCTCGAGCAGTGCGGCGCTCGGGTCGCCGCGATAGTCCGAGCCGACCTTGTCGATCTCGTCCAGCAGCACGACGGGATTCATCGAGCCTGCCTCGCCGATGGCGCGCACGATGCGGCCGGGCAGCGCGCCGACATAGGTGCGCCGGTGTCCGCGGATCTCGGCCTCGTCACGCACGCCGCCGAGGGCAACGCGAACGAACTTGCGGCCAAGCGCACGTGCGACGCTCTCGCCGAGCGATGTCTTGCCGACGCCGGGGGGACCGGCCAGCACCATCACCGCACCGGAACCGCGGCCGCCGACGACGGCCATGCCACGCTGTGCACGTCGGGCACGCACCGCCAGATATTCGACGATGCGGTCCTTGACGTCCTCCAGCCCGTGGTGGTCGGCGTCCAGGATCTCCCGTGCCGCCTTCAGGTCCGTGGAGTCCTCGGTGGCGACGTTCCACGGCAGGTCGAGCACGGTGTCCAGCCAGGTGCGGATCCATCCGCCCTCCGGGCTCTGCTCGCTCGAGCGTTCCAGCTTGCCCACCTCGCGAAGCGCGGCCTCGCGGACCTTCTCGGGCAGGTCGGCGGCCTCGATGCGGGCCCGGTAATCGTCGGAGCCGTCGGGTTCGCCCTCGCCGAGTTCCTTGCGGATCGCGGCGAGTTGCTGACGCAGCAGGAACTCCTTCTGCGTCTTCTCCATGCCGTCGCGGACGTCCTCGGCGATCTTGTCGTTGACCTCCACCTCGGCGAGGTGGCCGCTGGTCCAGTCGATCAGCGCGCGCAACCGCTCGGCGACGTCCGGCGTCTCCAGCAGCTGTCGCTTCTGCAGGTCGGTCAGATACGACGCATAACCGGCCGTATCCGCCAGCTGCGACGGATCGGTCAGCTTGTTGACGAAGTCGATGATCTGCCACGCCTCGCGACGCTGCAGCATGGCCAGCAGAAGCTTCTTGTACTCGGCGGCCAGCGCGCGGGTCTCATCCGTCGGCTCGGCGTCTTCGACCTCGGTGACCTCGACCCACAGCGCCGCGCCGGGACCGGTCGTGCCGCTGCCGATGTGGGCACGCCGCTCGCCGCGGATCACCGCCGCCGAGCCTCCGCTGCCCGCCACCCGTCCGACCTGGACGATCGAGGCGAGCACGCCGTAGGTGGGGTAGCGGTCATCGAGCCGCGGGGCGATCAGCAGTTTTCCGCTTTCACTTGCCTGTGCGGCGTCCACCGCGGTGCGGGCGGCGTCGTCGAGCTCGATGGGCACCACCATGGTGGGCAGCACGATCGGCTCGCTGACAAACACCACCGGCACTGAGATTGCTTCAGACATTCAGTCCTCCAAAGTTAAGTCTGATCCGCTCAACCCTGGCGAGCTCTCCTTTGTTCCCGACGCCATGAGCTTCCGTCCGACCGGGATCGTTGCCCCCCGCACGACCACCCATCTGGGCGATGCCGGCCTACCGCCGTGACGGGTACTCATGCACATGCCCCCTTGGCGACTGCGTGACTTCCACGAGGACGACCTCGACCAGGCGATCAGCGTCTGGGACCAGAGTCGAAGCCTCGACGAGGCACAACCGGTGTTCGGAGTGTCAGAGGTGATTTCGGCGGCCAGGTCCGGCCAGCCTGCGGTGGTGGCCGTCATCGGTGACGATCTTGTCGGCATGGCAGCCGCGCAGCCACAGGGGGAGCGGGCGTGGATCTCCGTGGTAGCGCTGGGTAGCCATTGGCGGAATCGGGGCATCGGTAGCGCGCTGCTCGGCGAACTGGAGATCCGGCTGCGCACCATGGGGGTGCGGCGGATCTGTGCACTTCTGCCCGCGGACGCGACCGGGACCGCTGCCCTGCAGAACTCGGGTTACACCGAACGCACCGCATTGAGCTATTTCGAAAGGCTCGACCATGTCGGCACGGCAGATGCGGGATTGCTGGCCAACCTCGGCGGTCAGGTGATGGCCGGTGGCCTCTGGCAGGCGATGGCGGGGATGGAACGCGAGAAGCAACTCATCGAGAAGCGCATCGTGTTGCCGCTTGTCGAACCCAGTACCGCTGCCCAGTACGGTGTTTCGCCGCCGAAGGCGGTCATCCTGTTCGGCCCGCCCGGCACCGGGAAGACAAGCTTCGCCAAGGCCGTAGCGGGTCGGCTGGGTTGGCCGTTCGTCGAACTGTTCCCGTCCCGGCTTGCGACTCCTGACGTTGCGATGGCCAGCGCCCTGCGTGAGGCCTTCGCAACGTTGATGGAACTGGAAGCCGCCGTGGTCTTCATCGACGAAGTGGAGGAGATCGCAGGCAGCCGGTCGGGAGTCCCCTCGGACCCTTCACACGGTGTGACAAACGAACTGCTCAAGCTGATACCGGCGTTTCGACAGCACGACGAGCGCCTGCTGGTGTGTGCGACGAACTCGGTGCGATCACTCGATTCGGCGTTCTTGCGGCCGGGCAGATTCGACTACATCATCCCGGTCGGTCCACCGGATACCGTTGCCCGCGCTGCGATTTGGAGTCGGTACCTGGGTCCGATGACGGAGGCGGTAGAGGTCGACAAATTGGTCGAGGCAAGCGCGATGTTCACACCAGCCGACATCGAATTCGCCGCACGGAAGGGTGCCCAGTGCGCCTTCGAGCGTGAGGTCGAGTTCCGGCGTGGCGAACCCGCCCGCACCGACGACTACCTGTCCGCCATCGCCGATACGCGCCCGACGTTGACAGACGCGATGCTGTCCGAGTTCGAAGAAGACATCGCGCTGCGTACCCGGCTGTGACCGCTGACGATCACCATCCGCCCAACGGTTCAGGGCTAGTTCGGCAAAGACAGTGAGCCTGCCGCCAGGGGTAGCGACAGGCTCACTGAAGGGAGGTGCTGTTACGCGGAGGTGGGAGACGCGCCCAGCACCCGTTGGAGGTCGGGCTTCATCTGCTCGAGCTGCTGACCCCAGTAGCCCCAGCTGTGTGTCCCGGTGGCGGGGAAGTTGAACACCCCGTTCTGTCCGCCCGCGGCGACGTAGGCGTCCCGGAAGGTCTCGTTGGTGCGCAGTGTGAAGCCCTCCAGGAACTGCGCCGCCATCAGATTGCCGCCCGACGCGCCGCTGTCGAGATCCGACGGCGTACCGGTGCCGCAGTAGATCCAGATCCGGGTGTTGTTGGCGACCAGCTGGTTGATGTTGACCATCGGGTCGTTGCGCTTCCAGGCCGGATCGGAGGACGGGCCCCACATGCTTTCCGCGTTGTAGCCGCCCGCGTCGTTCATCGCGAGGCCGATCAGCATCGGCCACCAACCCTCGGACGGGTTGAGGAAGCCCGACAGCGACGCCGCGTAGATGAACTTCTGCGGGTAATAGATCGAGTAGGTAAGCGCGGTGGCGCCGCCCATCGAGATGCCGACAACGGCGTTGCCGTTGGGCGACACACCCTGGTTGGCCTCCAGAGAGGCCGGGAGCTCCTGTGTCAGGAACGTCTCCCACTTGTAGGTGTAGTCCTGACCGTTGCCCTGCGACGGCTGGTACCAGTCGGTGTAGAAGCTCGACTGACCACCGACCGGCATGACGGTCGACAGGCCCGAGCCGTAGTACCACTCGAACGCCGGGGTTTCGATGTCCCAGCCGTTGTAGTCGTCCGTTGCGCGCAGGCCGTCCAGGAGGTACACCGCGTGCGGTCCGCCGCCCTGGAACTGAACCTTGATGTCGCGGTTCATCGCATTCGAATGCACCTGCAGATACTCGACGGGCAGGCCCGGCCGGGAGAATGCACCCGCGGTCGCCGACCCCCCGGCGAACCCGATCAGAGCCGGCAGCGTCGCCGCCACAAGCGCGCTCACCGCCAGCCTGCGCGTCCACTTACCTCGAAACTTCTCAATCCACTTCATAACGGCAACAAACCCACCTTTCCAATTACTTGACTCCAAGCAATTGCCGTTCGCTTTGCGTGGCTTAGTGAAACACCCGCCACATACGCAACACGCGTACCAACACGGCGTTCGGATATCGCGAATGGCTAACGATTGCGACTCGCTGCGGACTCGGTGGTCCTGAACTGCGCGCTTCGCGCTTACGGCTACCCGCTGTGCCCGGACAGCTGGGTGACGTGTCGCGGCGTCAGCTCCGCAAGGCTGGTCACCCCGAGCAGCCGCATGGTGCGCGCGACCTGCTCGGACAGGATCGCGATGGCGCGGTCGACACCCGCCTCACCGCCGGCCATCAGGCCGTAGAGATACGCACGACCCACGAGGGTGAACCTCGCGCCAAGAGCGATGGCGGCGACGATGTCGGCACCCGACATGATTCCGGTGTCCAGCACGATCTCGGTGTCGCCGCCAACTTCACGCGCGACCGTGGGCAGCAGATGGAACGGCACCGGCGCCCTGTCGAGTTGTCGGCCGCCGTGGTTGGACAGCACGATGCCGTCGACGCCGAGATCGACCACCGACTTCGCATCCTCGAGTGTCTGAATTCCCTTGACTACCAGTTTGTTCGGCCACTGTGACTTGATCCAGGCCAGGTCGTCGAATGTCACGGTGGGGTCGAACATGCTGTCCAGATACTCGGCGACCGTCCCTGGCCATCGATCCAACGACGCGAACGACAGCGGCTCGGTCGTCAGCAGGTCGAACCACCACCGGGGATGGGGCACCGCATCCAGCACGGTTCGCAGGGTGAGGGCGGGCGGAATGGACATCCCGTTGCGCGTGTCGCGAAGGCGCGCGCCTGCGACAGGAACATCGACCGTCACGAGCAGGGTGTCGAACCCGGCCGCAGCTGCGCGGTCGACCAACGCCATCGACCGGTCCCGGTCCTTCCACATGTACAGCTGAAACCAATTGCGGCCGTTCGGGTTCGCCGCCTTGACGTCTTCGATCGACCTGGTGCCCAACGTCGACAACGAAAACGGGATACCCGCCCTTGCCGCCGCGTGCGCGCCCGCGACCTCACCCTCGGTGTGCATCAGGCGCGTGAACCCCGTCGGCGCGATCCCGAACGGCAGCGCGACCCGGCCGCCGAGAACATCCCAACCGGTGTCGATGTCGGCGACGTTGCGCAGAATCGTCGGGTGAAACTGGATCTCCCGGAAGGCCTGCCGCGCCCTCTCGAGCGACAGTTCCTCTTCCGCGGCGCCGTCGGTGTAGTCGAACGCCGCTCTTGGCGTGCGCCGCTTGGCGATTCGCCGCAGGTCGGCGATCGTCAGGGCGCCGGACAGCCTGCGGGCCGTCGGGTTCAGTCTCGGCTTCTTGAACTGGATCAGCGGAGCGAGCTCACTGGGCCTCGGCAGTCGACGCTTCATGACGTCGACGGTAGCTAACGCTCGCGCGCGGCGGCCAACACCCGCCGCAGACTCTTTCGCCGCTGCTCGATCGTCCGGCCGATCTCCTGGAGCAGCAACGGCTTTCGCGCCACGAGTTCTTCGACGTAGCCCCGGTCGACCTGCAGAACGGTCACTTCTTCGAGCGCGCACGCCGCCGCCGCGACCGGCTCGCGGGTGAGCATCGTCTGCCCCAGAAAGTCGCCCTGCTCCAGCGTCCGTAGCGGGATGACGGCGCCGGCGTCGTCGGTCACGAGCAGCCGAACGCGGCCGTTGACGATGAAGGTCATCTGCGCGGGAATCTGGCCGGTGAACTGGAGGTATTCGTCGGTGCCGTATCGGGTGAGGCGGGCATGGGTGAGCAGCTCCTGCTTCTCGTCCTGGTCCAGCCGGAGCGTAGGGGCGATGATTTGAATCGACTTCTCGAGCCGTTCCGTCGTCGCGAACTCGTCTTCAGCCTCATCGAGGTGCAGCCCGTCCCGCCGGGATGCATACCAGATCCAGCGCAGAAACATCGACTTCGCCGCGAGGTCGTCGGCCGGCGTGCGCAGTGGAATGGACGTGGTGTAGTTCAGGCCGCCCATTGCGAAGCTCGACGGCGTCGCATCGGGTCGCAGCTGCGGAAGCGTCGACGCGACCCGATTCAGCATGCGGCGCACGTCGTCGGGCGCGTCGTCGACCGAGAAGATGGTGTTCACGCCAAGGGAGTGGGCGCCGGGCGGCCTGGAGAAATTCGTGAAGGACGCAGCGGCGAGCACGGCGTTCGGCATCACCAGCAACCCACGACCGGTGTCGATGTGGGTAGCGCGCCAGTTGACTTCGACAACCCGGCCTTTCGCTGTCGGCGTCTCGATCCAGTCGCCCAGTTGGAAGGGTTGTTCGAACAGCACGAACAGGCCGGAGATGATCTGCCCGACGGAGTTCTGCAGGGTCAGGCCGAGCACGATCGACGACACGCCCAGTGCGGTGAACAATCCGCCGATATGTGCACCCCAGATGTAGGCGAGAATCAGCCCAACGCCCATCGCAATCAACGCGAAGCGCGCGACATCGAGGAAGATCGCCGGAATCCGCTTGCGCCACGTCCCTTCCGGGGCCCCTTGGAACAGGGTCGCGTTGGTGCCCGACAGCAGCAGCACCAGCACGACGACGCCGAACACCGTCGCCACGATGCGCACCGGAGTCGCCTCGCCGGAAATCTGCATGGCACCGACGAGCAAGATCAGCAGCCCACCGAGCGGCAGCAGGTAGTTACGCACCATATGTACTGGTCCGGCAAGGAAACTGCCGCGGCGGCGCAGCGCACCCTGCAACTCGGTGAGCAGGAGCAGGCAGATCGGAAAGCCGATCGCCACGCCCGCGGCCCAGTAGAACCAGGGCGCCTCGAGCACGCTGCTCATGATTGCCGCTCCGTCAACCGCCAGATCGGTTGTTCTTCACCGTCGACGCTGATCACCCCCGCAGACGTGAAGGTGCGGCTGTCCCGCATCACGTCGTACACCCCCGAGGTGACGTAGATACCGGGCTGGGGTGCACCGATCTGTACCTGATAGGCGAGGCTGACCGCCGATCCCCACATGTCGTAGGCCAGGGTGGACCGGCCGACCAGCCCACTGGTCACCGTGCCGGTGTCGATGCCTGCTCGCAGCTTGAGGTCGTGACCGGTCTCGGTGTTGAATCGGTCGACCGTTCGCTGCATTTCGAGCGCGAAGTCGACCGTGCGACGGACGTTGTCCAGTCGAGGTACGGACACCCCACAGCTGGCCAGGTATCCGTTGTGCAGGGTGCGTACCTGCTCGACACCGAGATTCTCCGCGGCCGCGTCGAACTGGCGCGTCAACTTGTTGACGATGACCAGCAGTTCATCGGAGGTGAGTTCGTCGGTCAGCTCGTCCAGCCCGACGATGTCGGCGAAGATCACGGTGACATCCTGGTGATCTTGAGCGATGGTTTCTTCGCCCTCTCGGTAGCGCTGCACCACGGGCTCGGGCATCAGCGAGAGCAGCAAGCGGTCGTTCTCACGGCGTTGCTCGGCGAGCAGTTCCTCCTTGATCGCGAGATTGCGACTCATGTCGTTGAAAGCCGCAGTGAGATCGCCGAATTCGTCGCGCGACTCAACAGGCACCGTGACGTTGTAGTCGCCGGAGCTGATTCGTTGGGCACCGGATTCGAGTCGCCGGATCGGACGCACGAACAACCGGGCCAGCAGCATTGCAGCGAGTGAGACGAGGAAGATGATCACGGCCGTCGAAACCACCAGTGTGCGGGTGAACGCGGCCACCGGCGCGAAGGCCTCGCGGGTATCGATCTTGGCGATGATCGACCAGTTCAGGCCGTGCAGGTCGACGGGTGCGTACGCCTGCAAGGTTCTGCGCCCGAGGTAGTCATCCTCAACGATGGTGCCGGTCTGGCCGCGCTTGGCCCGGCGGGTGGCCTCGCTTTCCACCGGTTGAACCAGCGTGGTCCCGTGCTGGCGGATCGACTCGTCGGCGACGTCCGGCGGCGTTCCCGCCTCGACGACGTCCCGCTTGAACTGCTCGGGGTTCTCCAGGAATAGCCGCGAGTCCGAGCGCATCAGGCCATCCGGACCGACGAGGAAGGTCTCGCCGGTCTTGCCCATCCCGGCGGCGTCCCACTTCTGACCCGCGGTCATCAGCCGGTTGATGGAGGAGATTGGAAACTGGAGCGCGAGAACACCTTCGACCCGTCCCGGCGGACCTACCGGCGAGACCATCCAGGCGGTCGGCTCGTCGGCAGGCTGGTAATCACCGAAGTCGGTGACGCCCACGTAGTCGAGCGCATTGGATTCCAGGGCTTTCTGGTAGACGTCGCGTAATGCGCCCCCGCGGTACGGCCCGGTGAGGATGTTGGTGCCGAGATCGACACCCTTGTACGCGGTGTAGACCACATTTCCCGACGTGTCGAGCAACAAGATGTCCTCGAAGCTGAACCGAAGCGCGATCGTGCGGAAGAAGTCGTTGAACCGCGCGTTGGCTGCCGACCACGCGCTCCCGTCGTGGGCATCGTCGAAACGGATGGCCTTGTCCCAGTCGTTGAACGGAGCGGTGTAATACGCCTGCAAATATCGCTGAGCGTTCGCTACTGGTAGCACCACGTTGACGTCGATCTTGTCCCCGGTCTGCTTTTCTTCGGTCTTCTTGAACTGATTGTTGTAGTAGTCAACGACCGACTGCCATTGGTCGGGACTTATCGTTGACGTATTGAGTTGGTTGAATGCGGCGGTATACGCCTCGACGGCCTCGGCCGTCGTCGCACCGCGAGTGAAGGTGACGAGGGCATCCTCGAGGTCGGTGAACTTGGACTCGAGTTGCCGTGACTGCGACTCGCGGATCTCCGTCAGCCGGTCGAACGCCGACGCCTCAAGGGACGTCCGCCCCGAGTGGAAGCCGATGGCACCAACCACAGCCGCCGACAGAATGGTCGTCAACAGCAACATCACCAACAGCTTGGACTGGATGCTGATCCGGGACAGCACCCGCCGTCGCAGACTCCTGGGCCTCGGCGCAGGCTCGGGTGAAGGTGGGCTATCAGTCTGCGCGGCAGTCGTCGTGGAAGTCATTTGAAACCCGAACACTAGCTTGCGAAACTTGGCAACGAAATGAATGTGGGCAAATCGGCGTCGATGGGCCAATCGGACCCATTCGACCTTCAGCGCTTCGTCGACGCGCAAGAGCGCGTTTACGACACCGTCATCGACGAATTGGCGGCCGGCCGAAAAAGAAGCCACTGGATGTGGTTCATATTCCCGCAACTGCGCGGCCTTGGCAGCAGTCCGACGGCGGTCCGGTACGCGATCTCGTCGATCGACGAGGCCCGCGCCTACCTGTCGCACGAGCTACTCGGCCCGCGGCTGCGGGAGTGTGCCGGAGTGGTGGCCCGGATCGACGGCCGAACGGCCGAGGAGATCTTCGGCTGGCCCGACGACATGAAGCTGCGATCGTCGATGACCCTGTTCGCCAGGGCAGCGGATGACAACGCCGACTTCGTCGCGGTGCTGGAGAAGTTCTACTCGGGCGAGGAGGACCCCGCGACGCTGGCTCGGCTGTCCTGAGGGTCAGCCGCTCGGCGCGATGATCAGCCAGCCGTGCCGCTCGATCTCGGCCCGACCGATCGTCTCCTGCGGTGGCGCACCAGAACCCGCGACAACCCGCCCTTCTGCGTGCCCGAACTCGCTCAGCGACAGCGTCATCGGCACATCGTCGATGTTGAGTGCAACCAACAGCTCGTCCGAATCTCGACGCGTCCGGTAGACGTACTGCGTGTTCGTCAGCTGGACCGCCGACGTTCTGGCGCTGTGCAACCACGGATGGCGTCGGCGCAACCCGATCAGATACTGGTGAAGCCGGTAGATGTCGTGGCCCTGATCGTCGACACCCATCAGGGGCGAGGTGAACTCGGGCCGCACGGCATCGTCGCCGCCGACGCGCTCCTCCTTGACGCCGCGGTAGGCCGACTCGTCGCCCGCGTACACGCTCGGAGTGCCGCCGACGGTGAGAAGGAGGACGAGTGCGTGCTCGAGATGTCGGGTGTTCTCCAGCTTGCTGGCGATCCTCGTCACGTCATGGTTGCCGATGAAGGTCATTGGGACGAAGACGTCGAGAAAGTCGTTGTGCCGCTGCAGCGCATGGTCGAGCTCGTGGAAGTTGCCGTCGTTCAGGCTGCTCCAGATCGCCTTCCACAGTTCGTACTGGGTGACCGAGTCGAACCCGGAGTCTCGGACGTGCGCCGAATAGTCTCCGTGGATGACCTCGCCGACGAACCACGCGTCACCGAAGTCCGCCCGGACCCGACGCAGCACCTGCGCCCAGAACCGGTCGGGAACTGCGTAGGCGGCGTCGAGGCGCCAGCCGTCGGCGCCGCGACGCAGCCAATGCGTCATCACGTCGACGGTGTAGTCGACGACGGCGGGGTTGTCGTGGTCGAGCGCGATGAGTTCGCCGTGGCCCTCGAACGTGTCGAACCCGCCCCGGGTCGAACGGAACCAGGAGGTGTCACCTCCGTCGAGGGCGTCTCGGTAACGCGGGAAGTCGGTGCCGACGTGGTTGAAGACACCGTCGAGCAGGATCCGTAGACCACGCCGGTGGGCCTCGGTGACCAGTTCGTCGAAGTCCGCGTCATCACCGAGCCTCTGGTCGATCCGGTGGTGGTCGGTGGTGTCGTAGCCATGCGTTCTCGAGGCGAATATCGGGCCGAGCGCGATGCCCGACGCCCCGAGTTCGACGGCGTAGTCGAGCCACTCGATGATGCGGCGGAGTCGGTGCTCGTCAGCGCCAGGCGGGTGATCAGAGGGGAACGCGCCGACGAAGCCGAGCGGATAGACCTGCCACCAGATCGCGTGCTGGACCCACCCCGGATCTGTCGTGGATGAGCGCTCGCGCGAAGACCCTGTCATCGCCGGAACTTCGCCTCGTAGAGCGACTTCATGGTGTCGGCGTACTCGGGCGCGGGCCCGTCGGCGACGACTCCCGGCGCGACGACGGTGATCGGAAGCGGTGCCACGGGCGGCGGCGTCGCACCCCATTCGGCAAGCCGACTGGGCCAGCTGAGCACCCGACGTGGCGTATGCGATCCGGCCGAGCCCGACCCAGGCATGCGCGGCGGCGCACATCGGGCAGTGCTCGCCGGAGGTGTAGACGGTCGCGTCCGCGCGTTCCGCGGGCGTCAGGTTGGCTGCCGCCCACCGCGCGATCGCGAACTCGGGATGTTGGGTCGCGTCGCCGCCGGAGACCCGGTTGCGATCTTCGAAAAGGGCTCTGGCGTCGGCGTCGATCAGGATGGAGCCAAACGGCTCGTCGCCGTCGTCGAGTGCCGTGCGCGCGAGTTCGACGCAGCGGCCGAGACGGTCGAGGTCGTCGTCGCTGATGGCCACAGCCGGGAGTTTACGCAGCGCGGGCGTGTTAACGGCCCAGCCGGTTCCGCGAGCGCTCACCTAGGTACGGTTCCGGCGCGAGAATGTGTACACCAGTGAGCGCTCGGCAGATATCCGGTGGGCTAGCCGGCCTCCAGCCGGCATGCACAGGACGCGGCGATGGGCACATCCGCGCGTGCCACGGCCAAGGCCAGTTGTTGGCCGATGATGCCCGCCTCGGCGGAGCGGCCAAGCCGTTGCAGGCACTCGTGGTAGCCGTGCAGGCTCCACACGTTGCCGGGATGCTGGCACGGCCTGCTGAGGGTGGGATCGAGGCCGAGGTCGGCGGCGTAGACCTCGGCGGCCTCCTCGACGCGGCCCTGCTCGAGTAGCAGCGCCCCGTATGCGTGTCTGGTCGGCTGCATCCATCCCCACGGCTCGTCGTAGGGGAGTGCGTCGTCGAGTTCGATAGCGCGCCGCAGGTGGGCGAATGCGTCTTCGAATTGCCCTTCGCGATAGGCGATTTCGCCGTCAAGCATTTCAGAGGCGATCGCCAGGATGTCGCGGGCGGTGTTGTTGAACAGATAGCGGGACTCGGGGATGCGGTCGTAGGCGGTGGCGAAGGCTTCCCGTTCGGCGTGCGCCTGCGGGAGCTGTCCCTTCGCTGCGTGCGCGACTCCTCGGCCGTAGTGAATGGTGGCGGCGGTGGTGCAGTACAGCTCGACGTCGTCGGGGACCGGCTGGCTGATCAGCTCGTCCCAGCGTCCGAACCGCACCAGCACATGAATCCGCAACGGTACGAACGCTTCCAGCCAGTCCGCCATCGGCGGTGACTCGATCGCGAGCAGTTCGGGGCTCAGCTGTCCGGCGAGCTCGTCGGCGGCCCGCATTGCAATTGCCGAGTTGCCTTCGAACATCGTCGAGTAGACCACGAAGTGCAGGTTGTGTGCGCGGTAGAGCGAATAGAAGTTCAGCGGACCCTCACGTTCGACGAAGAGCCGGTCGGCCTGCACGGCGGCCAGATTCGACACCACCGAGTTGCGGTAGTCGCCGCACAGCACGTCGATGTGGCTGGCCATGTGCCGCAGGTGGCCCGCATCCGGCACCAGATCGCGAAGCAGGTCGGCCGCCGGGAGTGCGTCCTGCGGCGTGGCCGACATCTCCATGGTGTGCAGGTAGAGGTGCAGCACGCCGGGATGTTCGCGCCCCTCCGGGGTGGCGAGCGCGTCATCGAGGATGCGCTTGGCCTCGACGACCCGCGAGCCGGGCGCGGGCTCTCCCGTCCCGGCGTCCCATAACGCCCACGCCGTGACGTTGACCAACGCATCGGCGGCCAGTGCCTGCACGTCGATGTCGGCGGGATACGCCTCTGCGAGCCTCGCCATCGCATCGGCGTAGCGCGCGTGGCCTGCCTGTAGCGCGTCGGGGTCCTCTGGATCGTCGGTCGGGAAGCGGGCCTGCAGTGCCTCGATCAGCCCGGCTTCGACAGTTGATGCCCGCCCGTTGCGTGCCAGCCCGAGCTCCATCCGCGCACGGGCCAACGACGCCGCGAGGTCGACGGGGTCGAACGCCTCCCACGCCTTGTTGTAATTGGGCCCGACGGAGTAGGCGATGCCCCAGCGGGCGATCGCGAGATCCGGATCCACTTCGAGCGCCCGTTCGAAGCAGCGGATCGCCTCGTCGTGGTTGAACGCGTAGGCCCAAACGAGGCCACGGTCAACCCAGATCTGGGCCTGCGGCGACGGCGTGTCGATCGGCCGGTGATACGTGCCGAGGTCGTAGTACCGCTCCAACGAAACGCTCATAGAGGGCACGATAATTCACCCGAGATGCCGTCGCGACAATCGCGAGGAGGCAACCGGTCGCCGCCCACAGCACGAGCGTCAGTAGCGGAGTCACGATGCCGTGGCCGGAGAAGTAGGAGATGCTGCGCAGCAGCGCGACGCCGGAGCCCTGCGGGACGATCGCCGTGAAGGTGGAGTAGAAGGGCGACAGCAGTGGTCGGCCGACAGGTCCTGCGGCGGCTGCGTTGCCGACGACCACCAGGAACAGGGTGAGCAGCAGCGAGGCCGCCGATCCGAACGCCGCCGCGACGCCGGTCACCGCACCGCCGACGGCCATCGCGTAGAGCCACAGCGCGCCGAACACGGCCCAGGTATGTCCCGCCAGCGCGCCGAGCATGCCGTCGACGTAGACCGTCACGACGCCTGCCAGCAGTGCCGAATAGCCCGTCAGCGTCAGGGTGCGCAGCAGAAGGGTGACGGGCCGGTGCACCCTGCCCATGATGTAGCCGACGGCGGTGGCGCCGAGCGACGCCCCGATGGAGATGAAGATGATGGCGTAGAACTCGACGGTGCCCGACGGGTCGGCCGCCGACGTCGGTGCGACGTCGGCCACGGTGGCGGCGAGACCGCCCTTCGTCGCGATCTCGCGACCAACGGTTTCGGCTGCGGTGGCCACACTTCGGCCGCCGCCGCCTGCGACGTAGATCCTCATCTCGCCCGCCTGCGTGACCGCGAACGCGGCGTCGGCCTTACGTTCGATGACCTGCTGGCGCGCGGCATCGTCGTCTCCAACCGTGTTGACCGCCAACGCATCCTGGCCGCGGATGGCATCGATGACCTGTTCAGGGGCGGCTACCGCGACGGTGAGGTGGTGCAGGGTGGGCCGTGCGAAGGCGCCGGAGTAGCTGGCGATCATCGCGACGACGAACATCGTCAGCGCCGCCATCGCGAGCACCGCGTTGCGGATGCCGGTCTTGGTCATCTCGGGGGAAGCATGTCGTGCCATGGGAAAACCCTTCGTGGAACGTCGAATTGATTCAGTGGGTGGCGGCGGCGACGGACAGGCCGAGCAGCGCGCCGACGGTGTCCAGGGCGGCGGTGGCCCTGCCGCGCAGATCGGTGGCCTCCTGGTCTTCCATCCAGGAGCGCAGCACCTCGATGAACCCACCGACCAGGAATCGGCTCACCGATTCCGTGGTGAGGCTGGTGATCTCGGTGACGGCCGCCATGCCCTCGGCGGCGATCCGCTCGCACGCGGGCGCGAGTTCGGCGCGGAACGCGGCGACCACACGCAGGGTGACCGCGCTCGGGACCACGTTGCGGTACATCGCGCGGTGCTCGGCAGCGAAGTCGAACAGAGCCATGATGCGGGCACGGGGGTCGTCGTCGATGTCGGCGGTCGCGGAACCGAAGGCGACCGTGAAGGCGTAGGCGACCGCGTCGTCGCGGTCACGGAAGTGTTGGTAGAAGACCTGACGGCTGACCGCGGCGCGGTCGACGATGTCGCCGACCGTCAGATCGTCGACCGGACGCTCGTGCGCCAACGCGAACGCGGCGTCGCGTAGCTTGGCGCGGACCCGTTCGGCCCGGGGATCGACGCTGTTGGTGCGTGCTGCCATACCTGCACGATAGTACGTGTCGTAGACAACTGACCACGACTATTTAGGTAATCTAAGCCACCTTCCCGAACAGGTGTGATGGCCGTGACCTCAGAGGGTGTGCAGCACGGCGGTTGCCGCGGCCAGTGCGACCCCGATCACAGCGGGGACCATGTCGACGAGGCGGTCGGACGCCCGAAGGTGGAAGGCGACGGCTCCGATCGACAGCAGGGCAAGTCCGATCGCGGCGGCGATACCTATCGGCGCCCACAACAATCCGACCAGCACCCCGACGACTCCGGCCAGCTCGAGCGCCCCGATGCCGCGCCACTGGAGCGGCGACACCCCGAGATGGTCGCGGATCGCGAGCGACTTGGGGACACCCAGCAGTTTGATGCTCGAGGAGAAGACGAACAGTGCTGCGAGCGACAGCGTCACGACTACGGTGGCGGTGTCCACCAAGGGAGACTACGACTGGCGCGCACGCGAGGAGCCGAAAATGATCCGCTGCGTCCGACTCTGGACGGCACAGGACGGAAACTCGCACTTCCGCGACGGCACGCTCGAGATCACGCCCGGCCGCAACGACGACCTCGTCTCGGCAACGATGACGGCATCGCATGCGACGGTCGAGGAAACCGTGGGCGGGGGATCGCTTGCGTGGCACAACGCGCCGGTACGCCAGCTGGTGGTGACCCTGTCGGGCACCTTGGTCTTCACCACCCGCGACGGCCAGGAGTTCACACTGCGGCCGGGCGACGTTCTCCTCGCCGAGGACACCGCGGGCTCGGGACACCAGTGGCGACTGGAGGGCTCAGACCCGTGGCGGCGGATGTATGTCGTTCTGGCTCCCGGCGCCGAGGTCCCGTTCGTCGAGGGCCGTCGGTCGAATTCGACTTCAGAATAGAAACATGTTCTAGTTTTTGCGTGCTGGAGTTCACCCACATCGGGGACCTGACCTCAGAGGAAGTCGACCGGATGCGCGCGGTGTATCAGCCGCTGGCCGACTCGGTTCGCGACCTCATCGACGCGACGATTCGGACCGAGGTGGACGCCGACGAGGTGGCCGCGGCCACAGCCGAAATCAACGCCCTGGCCGCGCGCCTGCGGGCAAGGCAGATCGACGGCGCGTACGGGGTGCGGTACACCACCGCGGGCGACCGCATGGCGTGGGGCAACCCTCTCGTCGGGATCCGAAATCCGATCGCCCCTCCGCTGGTGATCAAGCGTGACGCAGCGGGCGGTGTGCTCACCGACTTCGTGATGGGGGCGCCCTACGAAGGTCCGCCCGGTCACGTCCACGGCGGGATGTCGGCCCTTGTGCTCGATCACGTCCTCGGCGAGGCGGCAAGCGACGGGCTGACACCGCGGTTCACCGGCACCATCACGATGCGCTACTTACGGACTACACGGCTGGGCCGCTTGCACGCCGAGGCTCGAATCGACCGCACGGAGGGCGTGAAGACCTACGTCGTCGGCCACCTTGCCGACGAGGAGGGCGTCACCGTCGAAGCCGAGGGCGTGTTCATCACGCCCAAGTGGGCCCGCGACGAGAACTGAGCCGCCTACTGGCGCGCCATCGCCAGATTGAAGCGCTCCTCCGGGGTTATCAGGTGGTCGTGACTGTCCTCACCGATATCGAGCTGCACCCATTCGATCTCGCCTGTGAAGCGGTTGCCGGTCGGGCCGTAGTCCGGTGACGCCGGAGAACCGGTGTCGGAGCCCACATCGCAGGCCTCGTCGGCGGAATACCCCATCGGCTGGGTCTGGTCGACGCGGCCCTTACCGACGGACTTGCCGTCGTAGTAGAGCGTGACGTCACCGCCCTTGGCCAGCCCACCGCCGTCGTAGGTGAACTCCATCCGCACCTGGTGCTTTCCCGCCGGGATCGGCTTGTCCGCGCTGGTGATGTAGTGCTCGATCCCGAAGAAATTGAAGCAGTACTTGAGTTTTCCGTCGTGCGCGTACAGCGACCACCCTCCGGCGCTGCCGCCCTGGGTGACGATTACGCCGTTGGCGCCGGATTTCGGCACCACGATATTCGCCGTCACGGAATAGGACTTGTTCTTCAGTGTGAGCACGCAGTTTTCGCTCACCCGCATGTGGTCGAACAGAAGTTGGGTGTTGCCGCGAATCAGTTGCGGACGCCCGGCGATGTCGGGGTTGACGCGCTCGAATCCGCGATCGTCCAGCGGAACGACGTTGTACTTGACCGCCTCGATCAGCCAGAGCCGTTGCAGTTCAGCAAGCTTCGCAGGATTCTCCGTGGCGAGATCGTGTGCCTGGGTCCAGTCGTCGGGTCCGTAGAGCTCCCATACGTCGTCGTCGAACGGTGGCGGGGTATCGGCCTTCCATGGGGTGCGGTGCTTGGTCACCGCGGTCCAACCCTGATGGTAGATACCGCGATTGCCCATCATCTCGAAGTACTGGACGAGGTGCGTCTCGGGTGCCTTCGCGTTCTGCAGGGTGCCGATCATGCTGACACCTTCCAGTGGTGCCTGCGCGATCCCGTTCACCGCTGTAGGCGCAGGCAGGCCTGCGGCTTCCAGGATGGTCGGTGCCACGTCGATGACGTGGTGGAATTGGTTGCGCGACTTGCCCTTGTCCTTGATCTCTTTCGGCCAGTGCACGATGGTGCCATTGCGAGTGCCACCCCAGTGCGACGCCACCTGTTTGGTCCACTGGTACGGCGCACACAGCGCGTGTGCCCAGCCGACCGCGTAGTGGTTGTAGGCGTCCGGTGTGCCGAAATCGTCGATCTTGGACAGCAGGAACTCGGTGGTCTCGATTCCCGGCATACCGTTGAGCGTGGTCATCTCGTTGAAGCAGCCGTTGAGCGTGCCCTCGGCGGACGCGCCGTTATCGCCGAGGATGTAATAGATCAACGTGTTGTCGAGAACGCCGAGATCGTCGATCGCGTCGACCAACCTGCCCACTTCGTGGTCGGTTTGCTCGAAAAACCCTGCGTAGATTTCCATTTGGCGTGCCAGCACCGGCTTGAGGTCATCGGGCATGTCATTCCAGGACGGAATCTCTTCGTGCCGCTTAGTCAGCTCTGCATCCTTGGGCACCACTCCGAGCTTCTTCTGATTGGCAAGAGTTTTCTCGCGCAGTGCATCCCAGCCCTTGTCGAACTTGCCCTTGTACTTGTCCGACCATTGCTTGGGGACCTGGTGGGGTGCATGGGTCGCGCCGGGCGCGAAGTACATGAAGAACGGCTTGTCGGGCATCAGAGCCTTCTGCTGGCGAACCCAGGTGATTGCGCGGTCGGCCAGGTCTTCGGTCAGCGTGTAACCCTCTTCTGGCGACTTCGGCGGCTCGACCGCGGTCGTACCCTCGTACAGTCCGGGGTAGTACTGATTGGCCTCGCCACCCACGAAACCGTAGAAGTACTCGAACCCCGATCCAGTGGGCCACTGTTGGAACGGGCCTGCAGGGGAGACCTCCCACACCGGTACCTCGTGGCACTTGCCGAACTGGGCCGTCGAATATCCGTTGAGCTTCAGGGTTTCGGCGATGGGCGCCTTCTCTTTGGGCCGGATGCTGTTGTTGCCGGGCGCCGATGTCGCCATCTCGGTGATCGCGCCCATCCCAACCGAGTGATGGTTGCGCCCGGTCAGCATGGCCTGCCGGGTGGGGGAGCACAGCGCGGTGGTGTGAAAGCGATTGAGTTTGATTCCATTCGCCGCCAGCCGTTCGGCCACGGGAGTGTTGCACGGACCGCCGAAGGCCGACGATGCGCCGAAGCCGACGTCGTCGATGAGCACGATCAACACGTTGGGTGCGCCCTCGGGGGGGCGCAGTTCGGTGATCGGCGGGTATTTGGTATTGGGATCCTTGGCGTCGTAGGTCGTGAGCCCGACGTGCTTGGCGTCGGGAATCGGCAGTTGCTCACGCGCCAGGTGCTTCGCCACCACCACCGGTGCCGGCTCCGCGACCTTCTTCGGTGCGACCTTCTTCGGTGCGGACTTTTTCTGTGCCTCCTTCTTCGTCGGCGCGGCATTCTTGGATGTCTTTGCCATCGTGGACCTTTCTGAATTCACTGACGTGCCATGGCGACTCGCGCCTCGGCCTTCTTGGTCTCTTCTTCGTCGTGATCGGGCTTGCCCGACACATCCACGGTGACTTTCGAGATCGTCCCGGTGAAGGGGAACGGCGACGCGTATCGCTCCGACGTCGCCGATCCTGGATTGCGGCCGACGGCGAAGCCGCTGCCGAGGCCAAGCGCCAGCGGAATCGTCACCGCCAGATCCGCCTGACCCACCTGCTCTTCGTCGACGAAAAGCTTGCCGACACCGGGAGTGCCGCGTCCGGCCATCAGATCTGGCGCGCCGGTGGGCTCGAACTCATAACGCAACGCGTGCTTTCCGGCCGGAACCGGGCTGTCGGAGGACACGGCGAGCTCCTCGGCACCGACATAGTTGTGCACGTAGTGCAGTTTGCTGTCCTGGATGAACAGCACGTAGCCGCCGACGTTGCTGCCATGACACGCCAGCACACCTTCGTCACCGTCAGAGAGTTCGGCGTCGACGGTGATGCTGTGCGCACGGTTGAGCACCTTGGCGGCGACATTCTCGGGAACCGACTGCGTGCCGGGGAAGTAGACGTAGCTCTCGCGCGGCGCGGCGATCTGCGGACGCGGGTCGGCGAACCTCATGGTGCCCCGGCTGTCGAGCGGAAGCACGTTGTACTTGCCTGCCTCCGCGTACCAGAGCGCGATCATCTCGATCAGCTTGGCGCGCTCCTGCTCGGCGAGGTCCTTGGTCTCGGCCGGGTCGACGTCGACGTGGTACAGCTCCCACCCGGTGGCATCGAGTTCGCGCAGCTTGTCCTCCGAAAGTTCGAGCTGACCGAAACTCACGCCGGCTTCGGCGAACGAGGTGCCGGGGAACGGGCACACCGCGCGCCAGCCGTCGTGATAGAGCGAGCGGTGCGCGAACATCTCGAAGTACTGGGTGTGGTGTTTGGTCTTCGCGGCGGCGTCGTCGAAGGAGTGCGCGAAACTCACCCCCTCGATCGGGGACTGCGAGACACCCCGAATCTCGGTCGGCGCCTCGATGCCCAGCGACTCGAGCACGGTGGGCACCATGTCGATCGCGTGCGCGTACTGGTCCCTGTTCTCGCCCTTGGCCTTGATGCCCTTGGGCCAGTGCACGAGGAATGGGTCGGACACGCCACCGCGATACGTCTCGCGCTTCCACCGCCGGAACGGGGTGTTGCCTGCGAAGGTCCAGCCCCACGGGTAGTGGTTGAAGTACTTCGGGCCGCCGAGGTCGTCCAGCGCGTCGAGGTTCTGCTGCAGATCGTCGGGCACGTTGTTGAAGAATTTGTTCTCGTTCACCGAGCCGTGCGGCCCGCCCTCGGCACTCGCGCCGTTGTCCGAGATCACCATGATCAGCGTGTTGTCCAGCTGACCGGTCGCCTCAAGGAAGTCGAGCAGGCGCCCGATCTGGTGGTCGGTGTGGGTGAAGAATCCGGCGAAAACCTCCATCATCCGGGCATAGAGTCGGCGCTCGTCGTCGGAGAGCTCGTCCCACGGCTGGACATCGGGGTCGTGCCGGGACAGCACGGCGTCCTTGGCGACGATGCCCAGCTCCTTCTGCCGGGCGAAGACTTTCTCACGGTAGGCATCCCAGCCGTCGTCGAACTTGCCCTTGTACTTGTCGGCCCATTCCTTGGGCACCTGGTGGGGTGCGTGATTAGCACCCGTTGCGAAGTAGAGGAAGAACGGCTTTTCCGGCGCGACCTGCTTGAGGTCGGCGATGAACTCGATCGCCTTATCGGCCAAATCGACGCTCAGGTGGTAACCCTCCTGCGGGGTCTTCGGCGGCTCGACCTGATGGTTGTCGAAGACCAGGTCGGGATAGTACTGGTGTGTGTCGCCGCCGAGGAAGCCGTAATAGCGGTCGAAACCGCGACCCAGCGGCCAGCGGTCATATGGTCCCGCGGCACTGATCTGTTCCGCCGGTGTCAGATGCCATTTGCCGACGCAGAAGGTGGCATAGCCGTGGGGAAGGAGCATCTCGGACAGGAAACCGTTCTCGAACGGGATCGCGCCGTTGGAGCCCGGATAACCTGTCGACCCCTCGGTGATGCAGGCCATCGCGTTGGAGTGGTGGTTGCGTCCGTTGAGCATGCATGACCGCGACGGCGAGCACAGCGCCGTGGTGTGCATGTTCGTGTATCGAAGCCCGTTCTGCGCGAGCCGGTCCAGGTTGGGGGTGTCGATCGGCGACCCATAGCAGCCGAACTGTCCGTAGCCGGTGTCATCGAGGACGATGTAGAGCACATTCGGCGCGCCCGGCGTGGAACGAACCGGAGCAGGCCACGCGGGGTCCGACTCGCTGACAGTGCGACCCATTCGGCCGGTGAACCCCGTGCCGGGTTTGTACTCTTTCAGACTCATCTGGTCCGTCCTCGTTTCGTCAAGGTTCGTCGGGGTCGAAGCGCCCAAGCTTATGTCGCCGTCAATATCGCCGGGGTCGTTCGGCCGATGACACCGGCGGTCTGTCACGACGTCGCGACGTCTCGAGTGTCGACGGCGATGCCCGTCAGGCTGCAGGTGATGTTGCCGATCTCGGCGACCAGAACCCGCGCGGCGCCGTCGTCGATATGCGTTGCGGCGTCCCGCAATTGCTGATCTGCGGCGCTCAACTGCGCCGTGTCGATACCCCACGGGGTCGCGGGAGTCGGCGGGTCGCCGCGCAGCGCTTCGACGAAGTCGTCAACGGCGAGCACGAACTCGCGGCTCAGCGCCGCGGACGGGTGCGGCGGCAGACTTTGTTCCAAGGCCGTGCACGAGCTGGTGACAGCGTTCAACGCCGCGCGAAACGACCGCTGCCAGCGCCTCAGCTCGCGTGACTCGACGCGGGTCGCCCCTGCCGCGGCCTCGAACGCCGCACGAGCCCGAAACGCGCGCTGCCACGCCGCTGCCAGCGCGTCCGAGGGATGGTCGAGGTCGTGCACGAAGGCCTTGATGACTGTTGCGGCGTAGTCGATTTCGGTCTTCAGCAGCTCGCCTGCGCGCTGGCGCAGCCGGATCAGCGCGTCATCGGGCACCACCACGTGGAACAGCACGGTGAGGGCGCCGCCGATGACGACCGCGAACAGCAGATCGCTGACCGACGACGAGGCATTGGTGATGTCGAGCAGAAACACGATCGTCGCGCCGAAGGCCGCCGTCACCGCGATGTGGCCGAACGTCGATACCACGTAGGTGATGCCGAGAAACATCACCGCGAGAATCGCGGCCGCCAAACCGCTTGGCTCCCAGAGCAGCGTCAGCGCGGAGGCGACAACGACTCCCGCGCAGATGCCCGCAACCCGACCGACACACCTGGTGTATGTGTGGGCGGTCTCCGGTCGCATCACCAGAAGCACCGTCAGCGGAATCCAGTAGCCGGCAGGCACGTCGGCGAAGCGGGCGATCGCGGTTCCCGACGCGGCGGCGCCTGCGAGTCGCACAGCGTGGCGCGCTATCGGAGACGTCAGGTTCAGATGTCCGAGGGCGACGTCGAACGCCGACCTCATCGCACCCGCCCAGTCGGCGAGATGACGTCGGCCGAAACGCAGCGCGTCCGCGCGGTGGAGTTGCCGGGAAAGACGCTGGGCCACTGGGGCATCCGATAGCGCAACCGCGGCCACCGCGGCGTCAACTCCCTTGAGCGCGTACTCGGCGTCCCGCCGCGCCGTCCGGCTCTGCGCCGCGATGGCACTAAGCATGTCCGCCGCCGCCGTCAACAGGTTGCCGATCGAATCCTGCCCGGCGGCCTTGCCGCGCAACGCCGTCAACGTCTTGGCGATCTGGTCCGGCAGCGCGTGCCAGTCCCGGTAGGCCGACGTACGCCGACCGACCTGGGTGTCGTTGGTGCTGAAGGCCTCCTTGCACTCCAGCAGTTGGGACGAGTCGACCTCCGCCGCGGGCTCTTCGGCCAACTGCCGTGCGTCTGCACTCAGTGACCGGTACACCTTGGTCAACGCCTCCCGCTCGAGCCGCCAACGGCGGGGCGGCCACACCGCGATAAGCGCGGCCTGGGTGAGACCGGCGACGACGGCGAACAGGGCAGAGGCCACGGCCCACAGCGCAGGCTGCGGGTGCTGGATGACCAGCAGGAGACCCGACGCGCCTGCAAGGAGCCCTGCGGGTGCGCCGACCGCCCACTGCATACCCGCGGAGAAGCACCACAACGCGATCACGATCACGAACACGATGCTGTAGCCGGCGGTCAGCCCGCCCACCAACACCGCGATTCCCAGTTCGACCGACACCGCGACCACGATCGGGATCCGACCGAGCGGGTTGTCCTGCAGCGCGATGGCGCCCGCGATCGCGCCAGCGGCGGCTGTGGACGTCGCGGCCCCCGCCGGACCCCAGAGAAGCGCGACAGCGGTCAGTACCAGCACGCCGAGCAGGCTGCGGGCGACCGCGCCGTTGTCCGGCAGGTTCAGTCGCAGGCCCAGACCCTTGTTCACCTGATCATTCTCACCCGACCGGGGCCGCATCCGCGCCAAGCCGGCAGGTCGACATGTCGGGGCGTCAGGCCCGGTTGAACCGTTCCCGCACCGTGTTCATCCGGGTCCGCAGTTCGTCGGCGGTGAAAGTGCCCCGCTCCATCAGCTCGTGGGCGGTCACCACCGCCGACCGGGCGTGCACGGGGAAGTCGTGATAGGCGGTCTCACCCAGCGCGTCCTCGGCGTGCCTGCGCTCGAGGTTGTCCAGCGTGCCGCGCCAGGACAGGCATTCGCATGTCGCCTGCATCGCCGATTCCCACGGGTCCTGCTTGCGCTCCAACTCGGGCAGTTTCTCCTCGCGCTGCGCGCCGGGCCCGAGGGTTTCGAGCAGCACGTCGTAGGGGTTGGTAGTCACACGCCCGCCTTGGCGGCCGACGGCGGCCCGGAGGCCGTCCAATCCACCTGCGGCAGTGCAACTCCGATCATCGTGTCCCGGGTGATGATCTCGGCGAGTTGATCCTCCGACCACCCTTCGGTGCGGTCGGGACGCATCGGCATGACCATGAATCGCGACTTCTGGTTCGAGTCGTGCACCCGCACCTCGACATCGGGGCCGAAGTGCAGTCCGAACTCGGCGAGCACTTCGCGGGGCCAGCGCACCAGGCGGCGGCGGTAGTTCGGGGTGCGGTACCAGTCCGGTGACATGCCGAGAACCGGCCGCGGATAGCAGGAGCACAACGTGCAGACGATCACGTTGTGCACCTCGGGGGTGTTCTCGAGTACATAGAAGTAGGTGTAGTCGCTAGGGGTGCCGACGCCGGTGGGGTCGAGCCAGTCGAGGCCGACCTCCTTGCATGCCTCCGTGCCGTCGGCGAGCAGTCGAGCCTTGAACTCCGGGTCGGTCCACGCCTTGGCCACCAGCCTCGAGCCCCCACTGGGGCCGATCGACTCCGCCCACTCGGAGAACCGCCGGTGGTCCTCCTCGGAGAACAGGCCCTTCTCGATGGCCAGTTCACGCACCGCCCGTTCCAGGATCTCGAACTCGCTGACCTGATCTGACGCCTGAATCGGGTCGTGTGCGCCGTGGTCGTGGTCGTGGCTCACTTCTTCTCCTCCTTGGCCGGCTCGAGCCAGTGTTCGGAGACCTCGGTCTCCAGCGTGTCGATATCGAAGCCGGTGTAGTTCGGCCACAGCTCTTTCTGAAGGAAGCGCACGACGTAGAAGGGCTCGGTTCGACCACCACGCTCGGCGTCGTCACGCCCCCACGCCTCGTCCTCAGGAATCACCCACTCCGGTCGGTATTCGACGACCACGCCCGTCTTGCCGCGGGTGAACGCCTGAGTGCGGGTGTGGAACAACGTGGTGCCGTCCTTGACGGTCACGCGATCACCAATTGCGTATTTGTAATCGCTCACGCTTTCGTCTCCGATCGCGCGCGCACCTCGTCGATCTTCGCCGTCAATTCGTCGGGGGTGATGAGGCCCTTATTGATCAGAACCTTTGCCGCCACAGTCGCCCAGCGGGCGTAATAGGGCAAACCGAAATACAGCGTCGCGCCGAGGTCGTTTTCGGCCCGCCTTCGTTCCTCCGAGTTCCACGCGCCACGCCACCCGAGGCACTCACAGGTCACGTAGGTGTTCATCTCCCACTCCTCTTCCACCTTCTCCTTGAAGGGAAGCGGAAGGTCGATCTGTCCGCCGACGTCGTGCAGCACATGACGTAGCGCGGCGTACAGCTCGTTGGAAATCTCGTACGGTGAGTCCAACGGCTCCCGGAATACCGGCGCGAGGTCAGCTACCCGTCCCGAAAGCTCATCGAAACCGCGTGGTGGGGACATCGATACCTCCAGAAATTGACGCTGTGAAAAGCCAACTGACTGACCGAGACTGATGCCGCTATGCGCAATTCGAATTTATCGGAAGTCCCGGCAATCGCGGGCCAAGAACGCAGAATAGGCAGGCGCCGGACGAGAGGAGGATGAGATCTACTTGAGCTAGGTTCGGGTGGTGGAGAAAGTAGTCCTCACTCTGCGGGGAGCCGACGCCGACGATGGCTGGTGCGCCCGGCTTCGCGCGCAGGTCGCCGCAGACCTTCTCGACATCGGTCTGCCGGGCCTGGCCATCAATGTGCGCGACGCCGAGGTGCGTGACTCGCTGATGACGCTGACGACGATGGACCCGCCGGTGGTGGCCGTCGTCAGCGTGTGGACCCAACAGTCCTATGGCGCACAGGTGCAGGCCGCAACCGCGTTACTGCAGAAGGAGTGCGACGACGTCGCCGCGTACCTCGTGACGGAATCCGTTCCCCTGCCGCCGCCACCGACCGTGCCCGGTCAGCGCACGGCCGGGCTGGCCAACGTGGCGCTGCTTCGCCGACCCGCCGACCTCGACGAAGCGACCTGGCTGTCGCGCTGGCACATCGACCACACGCCGGTGGCGATCGAAACCCAGTCGACGTTCGGCTACACGCAGAACGCGGTGGTGCGCACGCTGACCTCCGGCGCCCCGGCAATCTCGGCGATCGTCGAGGAACTGTTTCCCGCCGAGGCGATCTCCGATCTGCACGCGTTCTTCGGAGCGGCCGACGACGACGATCTGCGCGACCGGATGGAGCGGATGCTCGCCAGCACCGCCGCCTTCGGCGCCAACGAGAACGTCGACACCGTGCCGACCAGTCGCTACGTCTACCGCAGCCCGTTCGACGAGGGAAGGCAGAAGGTGAGCAGATGACCACACTCGACGAGGCGGTGGCGCTGGCTCGCGACGAAAGCGGCTTGACGGTCGTGTCGACGGTGCGGGCCGACAACACCATCCAGGCATCCCTGGTGAATGCCGGCGTGCTGCCGCATCCCGAAAGCGGCAGTCCCGTACTGGCTTTCGTCACATATGGCCGCGTCAAGCTCGCCAACCTACGAGCCCGCCCCCAGCTGGCGGCCACATTTCGTGACGGGTGGCAGTGGGCGACCGTCGAGGGCGACGCCGAACTCGCCGGACCCGACGATCCGCAACCCTGGCTGACGGACGCAGACCAGCTGCGACTGCTGCTGCGTGACGTCTTCGCCGCGGCGGGCGGCACCCATGACGACTGGGACGCCTACGACCGGACCATGGTCGAACAGCGGCGCACGGTGGTGCTCGTCGCACCCACCCGGGTGTACAGCAACGGTTGATGCTTACGCTTCTGCGGTGACAGGCGCGCGCGAGGAGCACGAGACGGTGTTGCAGAAAAGCGATGCCAACCGGGTACGGACACTCAGCCTGAACCGGCCCGATGCGCTCAACGCATTCAATGAGGCGCTCTACGAGGCGACGGCGGTCGCGATCCGGGACGCGGCGGCCGACCCCGACGTGGCGGTCCTGCTGCTGACCGGCAACGGCAGGGCGTTCAGCGCCGGTAACGACCTCAAGGAGATGGCTGCGCGCATCACCGATCCTGCGCTCGCCGACCAGGGCAGCCACTTCACGTCGATGATCGACGCGCTGACCGTCTTCCCGAAGCCGTTGATCTGCGCCGTCAACGGGCTCGGTGTCGGCATCGGCACGACCATCCTCGGCTATGCCGACCTTGTCTTCATGTCGTCGGAGGCCCGGTTGAAGTGTCCGTTCACCAGCCTCGGTGTCGCGCCGGAGGCGGCGTCGTCATACCTGTTGCCTCAGTTGGTCGGCAGGCAGAACGCGGCGTGGCTGCTGATGTCCTCGGAGTGGGTGTCTGCGGAAGAGGCGCTGCGAATGGGACTGGTGTGGAAGGTCTGTGAACCCGACGACCTCCTACCCGAGGCCCGCAGGCACGCCGAAATCCTTGCGGCCAGACCTATTCCGAGCCTGATGGCGGTCAAGCAGACCATCGCAGAGCCGTCCCGGCCCGGCATCAAGGCAGCCACCGAACGCGAGAACGCTCACTTCGCCGAGTTGATGGGTGCCGCCGCCAACGCCGACGCGCTCGCCGCGTTCACCGACAAGCGGGGGAGGGCGGGCGCCTAGCGCCTCGCGGCCGACGGCGTTCCGTTGTTGGCGAAATACGCTTCGATGATCGCCCGAACGGTGCGCTTGCACCGGCCGCAGTCGGAACCGGCCCCGCACACTGCCGCCACTTCCTTCGATGTCGAGGCTCCGTTGGCGACGACCTCGCTCACCACGTGGCTGGTGACTCCCGTGCAGAGGCAGACGAACATCTACTGACCCATCAGTTCGTACTGTCGATGCTCATGAGATGGGCGAACTTGCCGACGAACTGGGTCGGGTAGGCGCCCAGCCCCGCGTTCGACATCCACTCCGCGGCCGCATCGGGGTGATCGACCCAGTGCCGCGCGTTGGCCTCGTTGTCGACCTCCTGCAGGATCATCACCTCCTGGCCGTCGTCGAGCGCGCGGTAAACCCAGATCTTGCGGACACCCCCCTGCTTGAACCGGTCGAGGCCGTCGTGCACCTTCTCCATCAGCGCTGACACGTCGTCGACCGACGACATGACACCGACGACGATCCTCCCGACGTGTTCTTCCGACGACGGCGCATCGAGATCGATCTTCTCGACCACCCGGCCGCCGAAGATCGGCGGGATGTCATCGAGACCGGCGATGTCGAACCACTCGAATACCGCAGGTGAGCGGATGACGTCGCGAATCGACCGGGCGTGCCGAATTCCGATTGTCACCAGCACTCGACCGGGTTCCCAAATCGACGTGTATAGGACGACATGATGCGCCCCGATCGACGCCAAATTGTCGCGATGCTTCTTGAGCCAATTCCACATTCTGTCGATATCGTCGACACGAAAATCGCAGGCGAGAATTAGTGAGTGCAAACTGCTCTCACTCATCGTTGTCCTTCGTTCCGATGCGCTCGCATGCATGTTAGCGCAGTCTAACCTTAGTAAGGACAGGCAGTCCACCGGCCCACCTCATCTTCGACCCTTGCGCCGAAGCTCGTTGCCGCAACGGGTGAAACACGCCACGCACTCCCTGGAAGTCGACCCGATAGCTGGTCGCCTGCACTAGATTGAACCCGCAGAACCAGCCCATCGGAATCACGACGCGCACGGCGCCAAGGAGCCAGCATGCAAGGGGACCCCGACGTCCTTAAATTGCTCAACGAGCAGCTGACGAGCGAACTCACGGCCATCAACCAGTATTTCCTGCACGCCAAGATGCAGGAGAACTGGGGCTTCACCGAATTGGCTTCCCACACGCGTGCCGAGTCTTTTGATGAAATGCGACACGCAGAGGAAATCACCGACCGCATATTGCTGCTGGACGGGCTGCCGAATTATCAACGCCTTTTCTCGTTGCGGGTGGGACAGACCGTTCGCGAGCAATTCGAGGCCGACCTCGCCGTCGAGTACGAAGTGGTGGCCAGGCTGAGGCCCGGCATCATCATGTGCCGCGAAAAGGAAGACGCGACGTCGGCCAACATCTTCGAGAAGATCCTCGCCGACGAGGAGAACCACATCGACTACCTGGAGACCCAGCTCGAGCTGATGGGCAAGCTCGGCGAAGAGCTCTACCTGGCTCAGTGCGTATCGAGGCCGCCGGGTGGCACCTCCGGCTAGTCGCGTCAGCGACCGCGCGTTTCGTGGTCGCGATCGGGTGTAACCCTGCGTCCGGCGGGGGCCGCCGTAACTTTTGTAGCCTGTCTAACGATATGGCTCCAGGGACGGTTGTCTCCGACGAAAGGCAGGTATGACGAGTCAGACACCGACGGCCGCTGTCTCGGACCCGGAGTCCAGTAGCGCAGGCATCAGCCTCCACCGCCGCAACCTCATCTTCGTTGCGGTGCTGCTCGGCATGCTGCTGGCCGCGCTCGACCAGACGATCGTGGCCACCGCACTGCCGACCGTCGTCGCCGATCTCGGCGGAGCCGGTCACCAATCCTGGGTCGTCACAAGCTATCTGCTGGCGTCGACCATCGTCACCGCGATCGTCGGCAAGCTCGGCGACCTGTTCGGTCGCAAGAAGGTCTTTCAGGCGTCGGTGGTGTTCTTCCTGGTCGGCTCGGTGCTGTGCGGCTTGAGCGGTTCGATGACCATGCTGGTCGCGTCCCGCGCGCTGCAGGGCATCGGCGGTGGCGCGATCATGGTGACGGCCATGGCCGTCATCGGCGAGGTCATCCCGCTGCGCGAGCGAGGCCGCTACCAGGGTGCGCTCGGTGCGGTGTTCGGTGTCACCACGGTGATCGGCCCCTTGCTCGGCGGCTTCTTCACCGACCACCTCACCTGGCGGTGGGCGTTCTGGGTCAACATTCCCGTCGCGGTCGTGGTGCTGTTCGTCGGGGCCGCTGCCATCCCGCCCCTGGCGAAGGCGACCCGGGTGGTCATCGACTATGCGGGCATTCTTCTGGTCGGCCTCGGCGCATCGGGTCTCACGCTGGCCACCAGCTGGGGCGGTGGCGAGTATGCGTGGGGTTCCCCGGTGATCATCGGCCTGTTCGCAGCATCCGCCGCGGCGCTGGCCGGCTTCGTCTGGGTGGAAACCCGTGCGGCCGAACCGATTCTGCCCATCCGGTTGTTCGCCAGTCCGGTGTTCACCGTCTGCTGCATCCTCGGCTTCATCGTCGGTTTCGCGATGCTCGGGGCGCTGACATTCCTGCCGACGTTCATGCAGTTCGTCGACGGCGTCTCCGCGACGACCTCGGGCCTGCGCACCCTGCCGATGGTCGCGGGCATGCTCATCACGTCGATCGGCAGCGGCAACATCGTCGGGCGCACCGGCAGATACAAGGTCTTTCCCGTCGCGGGCACGGCGGTCATGGCCGTGGGGTTCGTGCTCCTCTCCGGAATGGACGCCGCCACGCCGACCTGGCAGCAGTCCGTGTACCTGTTCGTGCTCGGCTCCGGGATCGGACTGTGCATGCAGGTGCTCGTGCTTGTCGTGCAGAACACCGCGAACTTCGCCGACCTCGGCGTGGCCACATCCGGCGTCACCTTCTTCCGCACGATCGGAAGCTCTTTCGGCGCAGCGATATTCGGATCGCTGTTCGCCAACTTCCTCGCCGGCCGGATAGGGCCCGCGCTGGTCGAGAGCGGAGCGCCACCGCGCGCGGCGGAGTCGCCGCAGGCACTGCACGCGCTGTCGCCGGAGATGGCGGCACCGATAGTGGACGCCTACGCGGACTCACTCGGCACGGTGTTCCTGTGCGCCGTCCCCGTCGCGGTGGTCGGGTTCGTCGTCTCGCTCTTCCTCAAGGAGATGCCGCTGCGCGAGATGGACGCGGTGTCGGCCACCGACCTCGGCGAGGGGTTCGGCATGCCGAGCACCGAGTCGCCCGAGAAGATCCTCGAGGTGGCCATCGGCCGCCTGATGCGCAACACGCCGGAGATCCGGCTGCGCAGCATCGCCGGGCAGGCCGGCTGCGAATCCGACATCGCCCTGCTCTGGGCGCTGATCCAGATCTACCGCCAGAGCCAGGTTTTCGGATCGGCGCGGCTGACCGCCATCGCGGAGCGCCTACGGGTACCGAGCGAGGTCATCGAGACGACGTTCGGCCGACTGGTCGACCGGGGTTACGCGCTGCGCACCGGTGACCAACTGTGGCTGACGCAATCGGGCGCCCGCCAGGTCGACTGCGCGTCGGCCGCTCTTGTCAGCCGCATCGTCGACAAGCTCGCGACATCGCCCACCTTCGAGGGCAGGCCCGATCGCGAGCAGGTCGAAGCGGCGCTGGAACGCATCGCCCATCGCGTCCTTGTTGAGCGGGACTGGAACGACGACCGGATGGTTCCGGCCGGTGCCGCCAAGTGATCTAGCTGCGGTGATGCGCCCTTTCTAGAACGTGTTCCACTTTTTCAGCGGTCGGCGTACGATTCCCGCCATGAGCCGCATTGGAGATTTCGCCGACGATGACGCCGCTGCCTGGGCGGTGAAATCACCCGACATCGGCACAGGAATGCTCGCCTTCACCAACGCGGTCTACAAGAAGAACCGACTGCCGATGCGGGTGCGCGAGTTGGCCCGGATGGTCATCGCGCTCGACAACGAATGCGTGGTGTGCCAGAACACCCGCGACTCGGAGGGCATCGCGGCGGGCGTCGACGAGGACCTCTACGACCACGCGGCCGAGTGGCGGACGTGGCCCGGATACAGCCAGCAGGAGCGCATCGCGGCCGAGTTCGCCGAGCGCTTCGCGAGCGACCACACCGGCCTGCGTGACGACGAGGACTTCTGGGCACGCGCCCGCGAGCATTTCAGCGACGAGTTGATGGCCGACCTGGCCCTGTCGTGCGCGATGTGGTTGGGCATGGGTCGCATGTTGCGGACGCTGGACATCGGCCAAACCTGCAAGATCACTTTGTAGGTCTACCCACCACAGCGGCAGAATGGCTGGATGGCAGCCAAACCCCTCGCCGCAGCGGCCATCGCTCAACTCGAGTCCGACGGGGTCGCCACGCTCATCGGCACGGTCGTCAACCCCGCCGGGCTCACGCAAGCCAAGACGATTCCGCTGCGGAAGATGGGCGCGTTCGCCGATCCGGGGCTCGGCGCCAGCCCGGTGTGGCACGTGTTCACCATCGACCAGACCGGCATCGCGTTCGGAGACGACCTCGGCGTCGTCGGAGACCAGCGGATCCGCATCGATCTCGGTGCTCTACGCATCCTCGGGGACGGATTGGCTTGGGCGCCAGGCGCTTTCTACGGTCAGGACGGCGAACCGGATCCCTACTGCGGTCGTGGAGCGCTGTCCCGCATCGAAGGTCGGCTCGCCGACTGCGGGATCGACGCGCTTGTCGGCCACGAGATGGAGTTCCTGCTCGTCGGCCCTGACGGCAGCCGGCTGCCTGCGCACCTGTGGGCGCAGTACGGGCTGGCAGGCGTCCTCGAGTACGAGGGTTTCGTTCGCGATGTGACGAACGCGGCGACCAGTTCCGGCGTTTCCATCGAGCAGCTCCACCCCGAGTACGGGGTGAACCAGTTCGAGATATCGCTGACACCGCAGTCTCCGACCGCTGCCGCGGATCAGCTGATGCTGATCAGGATGATCGTCGGGAGGGTCGCAAGGCGATACGGCCTGCGGGTCAGCATGTCGCCGGTGCCGTTTGCCGGAAGTGTGGGTTCGGGTGCTCATCAACACTTTTCACTGCAGAAGAGCGGTAAGCCGCTGTTCTCAGACGGCTCGGGGGCACGCGGAATGACCGAGGAGGGGGAGTCTGCGATCGCCGGAGTCCTGGCCGGCCTTCCCGAAGCGGAGGGTGTGCTGTGCGGTTCCATCCTGTCCGGGCTGCGGATGCAACCAGGGCACTGGTCGGGCGCGTACGTCTGCTGGGGCACCGAAAACCGAGAGGCCGCAGTGCGATTCCTCGTCGGCGGAAGCAGCAACCCGTTGGGGGCGAACGTCGAAGTGAAGGTCGTCGACCCGTCGGCGAACCCGTACTTCGCGACGGCGACCATTCTCGGGCTCGCGCTCGACGGCATCGAGCGGAAGCTGACCCTGCCGCAGGAAACCGCGGTCGACCCGTCCACCCTGACCGACAAGCAGCGCTCCGAGGCAGGCGTCACCCTGTTGCCGACGAGTCAGGCCGAGGCCCTTGACCTACTCGAGGGATCCGCCCTGATCCGCGGCATCCTCGGCGACCAGGCGGTCAATGCCACAGTGGCGGTGCGCCGATACGAGCAGGAGACCTACGGACGTCTCGGCGAGGACGAGCTTGCCGACAAATTCCGCATGGCCTGGAGCGTGTGAGAGGCGGCCTCAGACCAGATCGGTGGCGTCGAACACCCACGACGTGTCCGCGGCCGCGAAGCCGTCGGTGAACGATTGCGGCGCCTGGGACAGCAACGTGTTGAAGTCCGAGTAATCCTTCCACAGGGTGATCTTGTCGCCCTCGACGCGATGCACCGACACGAACGCCAGCCGAACGGTTTCGCCGCTGTGCCAGCCCCAGGTTTCGGAGTGCTCGTACATCACGTCGACACCGTTGCTCAGCAGTAGGCCTTCGTGGTTCACGTACGACGACAGCGACTCCAGCCCGATTTTCAGACGCGTGACGATGTTCTCGGGACCGCGCGCGGACACGGCGGGCATCGGCATGTCGACGTACAGACAGTCGTCGGACAGGAAGGACTTGACGGATTCCCAGTCGCGGTCGGACAACGCCTTCCACATACCGAGGACGATTTCACGAATGGTCGCATCGGAAGTCACTGGTTCAACCTACGTCCACCCGTCGGGTTGTCGACCGTCGATGTCGGTGAAGCCGTACTCGCGCGCCAGGTCGGCGGACGTCACCGATCCCTGATTCCACCGTGCGCGGTCCTCGTCGGCGGCGATGGCGGCGACGCCCCTCCCGACGAACCGCGGCGATTCCGAGTCGGCAAATCCCGGCGGCGCGGTGGGCAGATCGCCACCGCGGTCAAGGTCGAGCGCCGTGCGCCAGTTGTCCTCGGAGACACCCCAGTTGTCCAGCATCATCTCCGAGCGCAGCCATCCCGGTGTCACGGCGAACGCCGTGGCTCCGTAGGCCTGCAACTCGTGTCCGTGGGCGAACGCCAGCCGGTTCACGGCGGTCTTGGCCAGGTCGTAGAACACCGACAACCGGAAGTTCTCGTCGTTGTACCGGCGGGTGCCGTCGGTGACCTCGACAAGCAACCCGCCCGGCCGCTCGATCAGCAGCGGGTGCAGGCAATGCGAGGTGATCAGATGGGTGTCGATGCCCAGCCGCAGAATCCGCAGCCCGTCGTCGAGATCGTGTTCCCAGATCGGCCTGTTCCACGTCGGCGGCGGCCCCTTGAGCACCTCTGCGCCCCAGATGTCGTTGACCAGGATGTCGATGCCGCCGTAGTCGCCGCGGATCCGGTGCGCCAGCGAGCGCACTTCGTCCGCGTCGAGATGGTCGACCTGGACGGCGACGCCATCCCCGCCGAGCTCGTCGACGAGTGCCGCGGTCTCCTCGATGGTTTCGGGTCGGTCGTAATCGGACTTCTTGCCGCCCGACATCGAGCTGCGACCAGTGCAGACCACCGTCGCGCCCGCCTCGCCGAGCGCTGCTGCTATGCCGCGGCCCGCCCCCCGGGTCGCCCCCGCCACCACGGCCACCCGCCCACGTAGAGCGTTGCCGTCCGGTATCCAGTCCATTACCACCAGTATTGCCCGAAATCGGAAGCGTCTACCCGACTTCAGCATTCGAGTGCATACTCGCGAAGGTGACTCCACTACAGCGATACATCGCGGAAGAAATCGCTACCGACCACGTCGACGGACTGTTGTCCAGACGCGAGGCACTCCGCAGGCTGGGGCTGCTCGGGGTCGGCACCGCGGCGGCGACTGCGCTGATCGCCGCGTGCGGCGAGAACAAGAAGACGACGACGGACGAGCCTGCCACGTCGACGGGCGCGGTACCGTCCAGCGCACCGGCCACCGCGAGCGCGCCACCACCCGGATCCGACAAGGCGTTGCCCACCGCGCCGATCACCTGGACGGGCCCAGAAGGAGAGCTTCAGGCCGCATGGGCCGAAGCGCCGAGTGCCCGCGGCGGTGTGCTCGTCATCCATGAGAACAAGGGCCTCAACGACTGGGTCCGCTCCGTGGCGGGCCGGTTCGCCGGGATCGGCTACTCGGCGCTGGCCATCGACCTGCTTTCGGCGCAGGGTGGCACGGCGAAGTTCGCCGATCCCGCCGAGGCCACGGCGGCGCTGGGCAACATCGGAAACGAGCAGTTCGTTGCGAACCTCAAGTCGGGCGTCGGCGAGCTGGCGCGGCGCGTGCCCGACGGGAAGCTCGCCGCAGTCGGCTTCTGCATGGGCGGTGGGCTCGTCTGGCAACTGCTCGCCGCGGGTTCGCCCGAGCTGGCCGCTGCTGTTCCGTTCTACGGACCGGCCCCCGACAATCCGGACTTCGCGGGCTCGAAGGATGTTGCGGTGCTTGGCTTCTACGGCTCACTCGACGACCGCGTGAACAAGACCGAGCCGGTTGCAAGGGCCGCGCTGGAAAAGGCCGGGCTGGTACACGAGCTGGTCACGGAGCCCGACGCCAACCACGCGTTCTTCAACGACACCAACGCCGACCGCTACAACGCGACGGCCGCGGAGGACGCGTGGCGCCGAGTACAGGACTGGTTCGGCCGCTACCTCGTCTGACATCGGGCTGACGTTGTTCACGAGGCGTTAAGACGCCATTCGATGAGGAGTCGTCGCAGGCACAGACGTGCCGGTTCTCATTCGAGTCATGCGCGTAGTTCAGGTCGCCAACTTCTACGGACCCCGCTCGGGCGGCCTGAGAACGGCCGTGGACCGCCTCGGTGCCGAGTACAGCGCCGCAGGCCATGACGTCTTCCTCATTGTTCCTGGCCGTCATCCCGAGAAGGCCGTCCTGCCGTCCGGCGTCACGCGGATCTCGTTGCCCGCAATGATGATCCCGTTCACCGGTGGATACCGCGCTGTGTTGCCCAAACCGGTGACGACAATGCTGGGACGCCTCGCGCCGGACGCCATCGAGGTGTCCGACCGGCTGACGCTGCGGTCTCTCGGGAGGTGGAGCCGTCGACACGACATCGCCACCGTGATGATCTCGCACGAACGCCTGGATCGTCTTGTGGGACAGATACTTCCAGGTCGACTCGCCAGAAGCGTCGCTGACTTCGCAAACCGGCGGACCGCCGCGGACTACGACGCGGTGGTGTGCACGACAGCGTTCGCCCGTGCCGAGTTCGACCGGATTCACGCGCCGAACGTGGTGACCGTACCGCTGGGTGTCGACCTCGACCAGTTCCACCCACGCCGGCACTCGGAGTCGATGCGGCAGCGATGGGCACGGCGCGGGCAACTCCTCCTTGTGCACTGCGGGCGCCTCTCGGTGGAGAAACACGCCCATCGGAGCATCGACACCGTTGGTGCACTGCGTCATTCGGGTGTGGACGCGCGACTCGTCGTCGTGGGGGAGGGACCGATGCGAGCGCGGCTGGAGCGCAAGGCCGCTCGGCTGCCGGTCGACTTCACCGGCTACATCGCCTGCCGCGACACGGTGGCCACCATCCTGGCGTCGGCCGATGTGGCACTGGCCCCTGGACCGCATGAGACGTTCGGGCTCGCGGCGCTGGAGGCGCTGGCGTGCGGCACTCCAGCGGTCGTGTCGCGAACGTCGGCGCTCGCCGAGATCCTCACCTCGGACAGCGGCGCCGCGGCGGACAACGACCCGCGTGCCATCGCCCATGCCGTGTCGTCGATCATCGGCCGACCGGAGGCATTACGGCGCACCGATGCGCGTAGAAGGGCCGAGCAGTTCACCTGGCCGCGTGCGGCGGCGGGCATGCTCGACGCGATGGGCGCGGTCTAGGCGCCGGCTCGGCCGAGACGTTACGTTGACCGCATGGCTGGGGCTGCGAGCGGACCTGTCGGCACCGAACAGTCCAGAACGCTCTGGTTTGCGCTACTCCTCACGCTGGCCAACGGTTTTCTCGACGCGCACACCTACCTCGTGCGCGGGCACGTGTTCGCCAACGTGCAGACGGCGAACGTCATCTTCTCCGCGATCGACCTGTCCGAGCGCAGGCTCGCCGCCGCGTTGGCTCACGTGTGGCCGTTGCTTGCCTTCATCGCGGGCATGCTCGTCGCGTCGCACATCAAGTCCGGCCGCATGGAGCGGTTGGTACCGCATTCGCTGCGCTGGACCATGGGTGTTCAGGCCGTCGTGCTCGCGATCATCGGGTTCGTTCCCACTTCGGTGGACCACACCTTCGTCACGGTGCCGATCTCGTTTCTGGCTGCCATCCAGATCGGGCTGTTCCGAAACATCGGGGACCTGGCCTATCTGCCCGTCGCCACCACCGGCAACCTGATGCGTTTCATGGAGTCGACGTATGACGGCTTTGTGGAGCGGCGCGCGGAGGCGCGTCACGCAGTGGTCGTTTATGGCTCCTTGATCCTCGCGTTCGCCGGTGGGGCGCTGATCGGCGCCGTTGCCAGTGACGCCTGGGGGGTGCGCGCGATATGGCTTCCTGCGGCATGCCTTGCGGTCACGCTGGTCTTGTTCATCGTCGAAGAGCGCGAGTGAATTCCCGGCTCGACTGAACCAGGCCGACCTCGAAATCGTGTCGCCTCTGGACAAGAAAGTTAGGGGAATTCAATGAAGAAGCTCTGCTATGCCTGGGCGGCCATCATCGTCATCGCGGCGCTCGCTACCGCGTGCGGCGGATCGAGCGGCAACAGCTACACCAAGGACACCGCCGCATCGAGCGCGGCGGCGAGCGAGAACAGCCCGACCGAAGTCGCGGGCCCGACGATAACAATTGCGGACATGGCCTTCGGTCAGCCCCTCACCGTCGCCCCCGGCACTCAGATCACCGTCGCCAACAACGATTCTGCCGAGCATTCCGTCACCTCGGATACCGCGGGCGCGTTCGACGTCGAGGTCGACGGCCATGAGAAGAAAACGCTCACCGCCCCGACCCAACCCGGCGAGTATCCGTTCCACTGCAAGTATCACCCGAACATGAAGGGCACGTTGATCGTCAAGTAGCGGCGTTTAGGGGCGGCCCGTCGCGGGCATCCCCGGGCGATGGTCAATGTCCCCGCGGTGCTCTTCGATGTCGACGGCACCCTGGTGGACTCGAATTACCTGGCCAGCTCGGCCAGCGAGGAGGAGTTGTCGATGTCACGCAGTGTGCTCGACTGCGACCACCTGGTGTCGGCCTCGACGTCGTCGAAGGATGTCGACGTCGCCAAGCCGGAACCCACCATCATCGAGGTCGCGATGAAGCGGGCAGGAGTCGACGCCGACCACGCCGTCTATGTGGGCGACGCGGTGTGGGACGTCATCGCATGCGGTCGTGCCGGGGTGCCCGCCATCGGACTCCTCAGCGGAGGAGTATCCCGCGAGGAACTCGAGAAGGCCGGTGCCGAGCACGTTTTCGACAATCCGGGTGACCTGTGTGACAACGTCGGCAGCACCACGATCGCAACTCTGAGCAAGCGGTTGATCGGCTAGCGAGGCGTCCAGGCGACGGGCAGCCGCTTGATGCCGTGAATGAACGCCGAATGCAGCCGGTCCGGCTCCTCAGTCGCGGCGATGTCCGGCAGCTGACGGTGCAGCTCTTCGAACGCGACGGTGATCTCGCGGCGAGCGAGGTTGGCGCCTAGGCAGAAGTGCGCGCCTCCGCCGCCGAACCCCACATGCGGGTTCGGATGGCGACGTACGTCGAATGCCCACGGGTCGGCGAACTTCGACTCATCGCGATTGGCCGAACCGTACCACAACGTAACCTTTTCTCCCGCAGCTATTTTCACGCCACCCAGCTCGACGTCTCTAGTGGTGGTGCGGCGCATGTAGGCCACTGGCGACGCCCAGCGCACGATCTCCTCGACCGCCGTCGGCGCCACCTCGTCGTAGTTGTTCCACCAGATGTCGCGCTGTTCCGGGTATCGGCTCAACGACAACACGCCGTGACTGATCGCGTTGCGGGTGGTCTCGTTGCCCGCGACGACGAGCAGGATGAAGAACGAGGCGACTTCGGCGGACGTCAGCCGCTCGCCGTCGAGTTCGGCCTGCACCAGGCTGGTGGTCAGGTCGTCGCCGGGTGCGCCCCTCCGATCGTCGGCCAACGCGGTGGCGTACGCACCGATGTCGACCGCGACCTGGAAGAACTCATCGAAGTCGGTAGCGATGTCGGGGTCACCGAAGCCGAGAATGACGTTGGTCCAACCGAAGATTCGCTCGTGGTCCTGTTCGGGAATGCCCATCAGGTCGCAGATGATCTGCAGGGGCAGGGGTCCCGCGAGATCGGCGACGATCTCACCCTTGCCGTCGGGATGGTCCTTCACCATCGCAGCCACCAGGCGCCGGGCCCGGTCGCGCACCGAGTCCTCGAGCAGCGCCAGCACGCGCGGGGTGAACGCGCTGCGAACGATGTTGCGCAGCCTGGTGTGCCGCGGGTCGTCCATCGCGATCATCGAGCCGAAGTATTCGGCGAGCTCAGGGGTTTGGTCGCCGATCGTGATCCCACCGGCGGAGCTGAAGATCTCTGGATGCCTGCTGGCGTAGAACACGTCGTCGTGGCGGGTCAGCACCCAGTGGCCTGAGGTGGCGGAGAACTCCTCACCGACGAATGACTCGTGAAACGACACCGGCGCCTCTCGGCGCAGGGTGGCGAACGCGCCGTCGCGTATGTCGTCGTCGAGACCCCAGAACTCCCACGAGGAGAGGTCGATGTCGGACAGCGGCACCTCGGGAGGGGCGGTGCCGTTCACCCTGGTCGCGATACCCACGCCGCGAGTCTACGGCCGACCCTCATGACCGGGCCTGCCATGGGTGCGCCTCTTCTCCTTCATCTCGGCCTCGAAGACGTGTCGCGCCCCCTGCTGCAGCTCCTCCCTGACCCGACGCTCGTGCTCGCGGAACCTCGACCAGTAGGTGTCGTCGAACTCCTCGACGATCTGAAACGTCCATCGGCCATAGAGCACGTTGCGGCCGACCATGTCCTCTTCCAGCCGGTCGGCGATGGAGCCGTGCCCGGCGGCACGCAGCTTGTCGCACGCCTCACCCAGCAGCAGGTCGGCGTGGCCCATGAGCTGATGAAACGAGTACAGATGGCCGCGCGCGCGTTCGACGTACTCCAGCGCCTCGGACACCGAACCCGCCGCCTCGACCGTCTCGTCACTAACGCCATCCGGCCTGCGACCGAGGTCGGCGCCCGATTCCGCTGTCTCACTCACAGAGACGAGATACCCCGGTTGGCCCGGCCACAATCCCCTGCGCCGGCCCAGCCGGGCGTGGTAGCACTTCAGACGTGCGCAACCCACATGCCGGACAACCTTTTACAACCCCGGATGAACAGATCGCCGAGGCACTCCTCGATGTCAGCATTCCGACGCTGATGCTGTCGCTGGTGCACATGTCCGGCGATGCCGACTTGATCCGCGGCGACCTCAAGCCAGCCGGGCTGTTCCTCAACGAGGTTCAGGGCTATATGTCCGAGGAGGACAAGGCCGCCGTTCGCAAGATCGCGCTGGAGGTCATCGCCGACTACCGCGACCGCGGCTGCCCGGAGCCCGAGCCGATCGGCGCCGAACTGCTTCACGAGATGATGCAGTGGCTGGTGTGCGAACGGGTGCCAGAGGAGTACGTGCCGATGGTGCTCGAGGAGATGGAGCTCGACGGCAACGACGCCCGACTGGTGCCGCCGGCGGGGAAGGCGGACAACTTTCCCGTCGTCGTCATCGGTTGCGGCGAGTCCGGTCTGCTGGCCGGGATCCGGCTCAAGGAGGCCGGGATCCCGTTCACCATCGTCGAGAAGAACGCGGGCGTCGGCGGCACCTGGTACCAGAACACCTACCCCGGCGCACGGGTCGACGTGCCCAACCACTTCTACTGCTACAGCTTCGAGCCGACCGACCAGTGGACGCACTTCTTCGCCGAACAGCCTGAACTGCAAGCCTATTTCGAGCGCGTGATGGACAAGCACGACATCCGCCGCCACGTGCTGTGGGAAACCGAGGTCACCGAGGCGTCCTGGGACGACGACACCGCGACGTGGACCGTCCGCGCCCGCGACCGCAGCGGAACGACGACAGAACTGTCGGCGCGTGCGGTGATCACTGCGGTAGGGCAGCTCGACAGGGCGCACACCCCGACGATCGAAGGACAGCAGGACTTCGCCGGGCCGACATTTCACTCCAGCGCGTGGGATCACTCCGTTGACCTCAACGGGAAGCGGGTCGCCATGATCGGCGCAGGGGCCAGCGGTTTTCAGATCGCACCGACGATCGCCCCAAATATCGCGCACCTCACCGTCTTTCAACGCACCGCGCAGTGGATGTTCCCCAATCCGAGTTACCACGACGAAGTCGGTCCCGGTGTGAAGTGGGCACTGAAGCATCTGCCTTTTTACGGCCGCTGGTACCGCTTTCTGCTGTTCTGGCCGTGGTGCGACAAAGGGCTCGACGTGGCACGCGTCGACCCGGACTATCCGGATCAGCAGAAGGCGATCAACGAGGTCAGCGAGGTCACCAGGATCATGTTCACCGACTGGATCATCAGTCAGGTGGGCGATGACCCCGCCCTACAGGCGAAGGTGGTGCCGGACTATCCGGCGACCGGCAAACGCACGCTGCAGGACAACGGCAGCTGGCTGAGGACGCTGACGCGCGACAACGTCGAACTCGTCCGGACCGCGATCGACCACATCGAACCGGACGCAGTCGTCACCGAGGACGGCACACGTTATCCGGCCGACGTCATCGTGTACGCCACCGGATTCGAGCACACCAAGCTGTTGTGGCCCATGACCATTCGCGGCCGAAATTCCGAAGTCCTCAGCGAGCGCTGGGGCGAACGACCGTCGGCCTATCTGGGCATCACGATTCCCGACTACCCGAACTTCTTCTGCATGAACGGCCCCGGCACCTGGCTGGCCAGCGGCGGCAGCCTGATCTTCCACTCCGAGTGTCAGATGCGTTACATCACACAATGTTTGGAACTACTCATCGCGGGCGGACACTCGACGATGGAACCGACTGCCGAGAAGACGAGGGACTGGCACGAACGCAGCCAGGCCGAGATGCGCACGATGGTGTGGTCACAGCCCACGATCAAGCACTCGTATTTCAAGAACAGCCTCGGCGAGGTGCACACGCTGAGCCCGTGGCGCCTCGTCGACTATTGGGCGTGGACCCGCACCGCCGATCCCGACGACTTCGTGATCAGCTAGAGGTCAGTTCCCAGCCCATGTTCTTCGCGAACGTGCGCGCATCGTCAGAAATGGTGCCGAGTTCGTGGCAGCGCTGAATGTACTGCTGAATCATCAGCATGAAGTTCATCGGGTTGTAGGCGTCTTCCTCGTAGCTCCACTTGTCATCGCCCGCGTACTCGAGGACGGTGATGACCGCCGCCCCATGGACACTGCCGTCGCCGGGGTCCCTCATGGTGTTGATGTTCTTGAAGATGACCCAGCCCTTATCGGTGTCGATCGAGTACCACTCCACCGGGTAAGACGGCATCTCACTGCCCGGGAACATGTTCATCGTCGAGACGATCCACTCACGGATGTTCTCGCGGCCCTGCATGTTGCCCAGCGCGTGCTCGACGTATTTCGCGTCCTCGGTGAAATGATCTGCGTAGCTGGACCAGTCCCACGTCTTGCCGACATCGACAACGGACTCCTGGTACCGACGCCAGGCGTCCTCGAGTTCCTCACGTGACCATCGACCCATCGCGGACTCCTTCGGCTCGCTGGGCCCACGCGCGTAGCGCACGGGACGGAAACTGAATCCTGTTCTACCAAAGTGGGTCGCGCCTTGGCGTCGGAATCAGGACACGGTCAAGGTGCGCTCGCGCGGCCAGATGAGATCCCACGACTGCCGCTGCCCGGTCAGCAGGTACGCGTGCATGTCGTCGCCGACACATCGGCGAGGACCCGCGAGGTGTCGAAATAGGGACGCAGCGGTCCAGGGTCACGCCCGATGTAGAGCACAGCGTCGAGTTCGGCGGAGGGTGCGGCGAAATACCCGTAGCTGCGGCTGAGGCTGAAAGCCCCGGGCAGTCGATAGCGATCGGAGTAGCCGTCGACATAGGCGGCGATGATGTAGGACTCGCCGACGATCGCAGTGCGGCTCTGCCGCTCGACCGGCAGGGCGTGGTAGGCATCGGCGGTGCGCCGCGCGATCTGCTCGCCGACGTCCGACCGGGTGAGCGAGATGGAAAGGACCAGCACGCCGCTCGCGAGGGCCACGCTGAAGGCGACGGCGGCCGATGCGAGTCGTCGCCGGTCATGACCTGCCTCACGGCGGCGCTGGAAGCCGAGCGCCCCCGCCGCCGCCAGCGGCGCATAGAGGCCCGACAGGTAGTACGGACGGCCCGCGGTGATCACGAACAGCACGTAGAGCACGACGAAAGTGACTGCGATGAAGCGGTATTCCCGCAGTTGCTCGGCGCGCAACAACCGCCACAGCCCATAGCAGCCGAGTGCGACGCCTCCGCTGCCCAATGTGGTTGCGGCGCAATGCAGGATGGTGTCAAGCGCGGCGATGGAGACAATTGCGGCCGTCGCAAAGGGCTGAATGCGACGACCGGTGGCGCTTTCGACTGCAGAGGTCACGTACCGCCACGATACTGTCGGGCGATGACCCTCCGGATGGACCCTCAGGTGCGGGCACAGATGGATCGGCTCGAGGAGGCTCTCGGTCAGGCCGACGACGCTCCGGTGGGCGACGTCGAGGCGCGAAGGATCAGTGGCCACCGCATGTTCGACTACATCGGCGCCACCTCGGCACCGATCGAGGGCGTGCACACCGAGGGGTTCTCGGTGACCGCCAAGGACGGCTCAGAGCTGGTCGCCACCTGGTACCGCCGCTCGACGGGTGAGTTGCCCGGCAGTGCAGTGCTGTATCTGCACGGCGGTGGGATGATCTTCGGCCTCGACCACATCGGCCAGATGTACGAGCTCGCGGCACGCCGCTACGTAGCCGCATCCGGGGTGCCGATGCTGGTCGTCGACTACCGCGTCGCACCCGAGCATCCGCATCCGACCCCTGTCGAGGATTGCTACGCCGCATTGGAGTGGTTGGCCGGGGAAGCGAACGTGTTGGGTTTCGATCCGGACCGCCTCGCGGTGATGGGCGACAGCGCGGGTGGCGGGCTGGCTGCAGGTGTGTGCCTGATGGCGCGCGACCGCCGCGGTCCCGCCATTGCACAGCAGCTCCTGATATACCCGATGCTCGATGATCGGCCTGCGACGCGCGATCCGGCACTGCTGCGGTTTCTGACGTGGAGCTATGACGACAACCTCACCGGTTGGGGCGCGCTGCTCGGCAACGCCGCCGGTGGTGAGGACGTCTCGCCGTATGCGGCGCCCGCCCGCGCGACCGACCTGGCCGGGCTTCCCGACGCCTACATCGACGTCGGGGAGCTGGACATCTTTCGCAACGAGGACGTCGCCTATGCGCGCAGGCTGTCCGACGCTGGGGTGTCGACAGAGTTTCACCTGCATCCTGGCTGCCCGCACGCGTTCGAGGCGCTGGCCGAGGGTGCCGATGTGTCGAAGCGCGCGATGACCGACCGCGTCCGCCGGCTTCGTGCCCTCTAGCCTGCGCCCGGTAACGGTCACTTCGCGCAGCCCGATAAACCGGACAGGGGTCGTGGCTTGCGCTCAATGCCGCGTTCGGCGAGCGATGGTGTGGGACGACGGCTTCCACCAGTGGGGCATCTGGCTCTTCGGCCTGTGGATCCCGATCATCGGGATCGGCTTCAACTAAGACGGCGCTTCGACGACGGCCTTGATGCGCTCCAGCGTCTTTCGCATGTCGCGCTTGTTGCGACGCGTGCGGAGTTGACCGCCGAGCACCGCGAAGACCTTGGTGAAGGCGCTGTCGTTCATCCGGAACGACTCGGTGACGTCGGTACCGCCGGCCACCGGCGTGAAGCGGTAGTGCCAGTTGTTCACCGGCCTGTCACCGACGAGCACCTCGAAGCCGAACTCCCTGCCGGGCTCGCAGGCGGTGACCCGGCACGTCGTCCAGTACACCGGGCCGATCTCGTTGCGCCGCACGTGTCCGCGGAACCGCGCACCGAGCGCGGGTCCGCTGGCGCCGTCCAGCCATTCGGCCTCGATCACCTCGGGCGAAAACCTTCCGGTGTTGCGGACGTCGGCGACGACGTTCCAGATCTCGTCCGCCGGTGCCGCCATTGGGATCGTGACCGATGCCTGCATTGCGAATGCCTCCTGTAGACCGATGGTGTCACGTTAACTGTCCAGGTGACCGACTGGAGTGGCGAGGACTACGCCAAGATCAGCTCCCTGCAGCGGGCGATGATCAGAGAGGCCAAGGCGAGCCTGGTGCTCGCCGACAACGACCGCGTGCTCGACGTCGGTTGCGGCGACGGCTACCTCACCCACGAGATGGCGGACATGGTGCCCGGCGGATTCGCGATCGGCGTCGACCCGTCGAAGCGGATGATCGCGACCGCACACGCCGCGGGCCCGCCGACGAAATCGGGCCCGTGGTTTGTCATTGCCGACGCCCGAAGGCTGCCGTTCGGCGAGGACTTCGACGTCGTCGTGTCGTTCAACGCGCTGCACTGGGTGCCCGAACAGGAGCAGGCCCTTCGGCAGATCGCGTCGGCGCTGCGGGTGGGCGGCCGCGCGTTGATTCAAGTGGTCTGCGCGGGGGAGCGGCCGAGCCTGGAGGCCGTCGCGATGACGACATGCCGAAGCCCGCGGTGGGCCTCGCTGTTCGACGGATTCGCCGCACCCTTCATCCATGTGGAGCCGGCCGGTTACGGCGAGCTGGCGGCGTCGGCGGGACTTACGCTGACCGATCTGACGGTGACCGATCGTGAATGGGATTACGGCTCCCGCAACCAGTTCGAGCAATGGTGTGCGGTCGGGACGACCGCGTGGACAGATCGCTTACCGACCGCGGACCGAGCTCGCTTCGTCGACGAGCTTGTCGATGCGTACGAGCCGGTGGCGGGTCGGCCCGGACTGTTCCGGTTCACCCAGATGCGGGCCGAACTCCGACGTTAGCTCGGCGCCAACGAACCGCGCATGTCGTCGTACAACAGCGCCATCCGATCGAGGAACCAGACCTTTCCGAGCGTCTGCACGGCCAGCCCGAAGCCGGTGATCCACAGATCGAGAACGATCAGTCCCCAAACCCAGACGCTCCCACGGGTTCGCGTGACGCCGCCATGCGTCGGCACCCGTGAGGCCGACTGCCTTGGCCAATCGGCTCTCGCCCGCCAACGCGCACCTCCATCGAAGTTTGCGACACCGGTGAACCGGGAACCGAAACAATCCGTACTACAGTGTGTCACCCGACACATGTGTCCGGGCGCTGGGAGGAGCCGCCATGATCCGTCGTTTACTACGTTTGAGCAGGTCGTTGGCCATCGCTATGGCCGCCGCCTTCGTCGCCCTTTCGCTGAGCAGCCCCCCGGCCGCACTCGCCGACGATCGGCTGGACTTCACCGGGACGACGCTGAGCGGAGCGCCGTTCAACGGTGCGTCGCTTCAGGGCAAGCCCGCCGTGCTGTGGTTCTGGACGCCGTGGTGCCCGTTCTGCAATGCCGAGGCGCCGTCGGTGAGCAGTGTGGCGGCGGCAAACCCCAAGGTGACGTTCGTCGGTGTCGCAGCGCGCTCCGATGACGCGGCCATGTCCGGCTTCGTGTCGAAGTACAACCTGAATTTCACGAACCTCAATGACGCCGACGGCTCCATCTGGGCGCGCTACAACGTGCCGTGGCAGCCGGCATACGTGTTCTATCGCGCCGACGGCACTTCGACGTTCGTGAACAACCCGACGTCGGCCATGCCGCAGCAGGAACTGCAGGAGCGGGTCTCGGCGCTGACCGCGTAGCCACGCGTGCAGCAAGAAAATCTGGCCGGGTTGGCGTTCGCCGCCGGACTGGTGGCCGCGCTGAACCCATGCGGTTTCGCGATGCTCCCGGCGTACCTCGCCCTTGTGGTGGGTGGCGACTCCGCGCACGCGAGAAGCGAAGCAGGCATCGGCGGTGTGGCGACCGCGGTCGGCCGCGCCGTCGCCGCCACCATCGCGATGACGCTCGGTTTTCTCGCGGTGTTCGGCACGTTCGGGCTTCTGACCGTCGGGGTGGCGTCGACCGTTCAGCGGTACATGCCCTATGCCACCGTGCTCATCGGCGTCGCGCTGGTGGCTCTCGGTGTCTTGTTGCTGACCGGGCGCGAGCTTTCGCTGTTCCTGCCGAATCAGTTGGCCCACAACGCTTCATGGGCGCCGACTCGCAGGCTCGGCTCGATGTTCGGCTACGGCGTCGGATACGCCGTCGCCTCGCTGTCCTGCACTGTCGGCCCGTTCCTTGCGGTCACGGGTGCCGGCGTCGGCGGCACATCCACGCTCGACCGGCTGTGGATCTATCTCGCATACGCGGGCGGCTTCGCGTTGGTCGTCGGTGCGCTGGCGGTCGCGGTCGCATTGGCGGGCTCGGCGCTCGTCGAACGGATGCGGCGAATCCTGCCCTACGTCAACCGCATCGGCGGTGCGGTGCTGGTCCTCGTCGGCCTCTACGTCGGCTACTACGGGTACTACGAGGTCCGGCTGTTCACCGCGGGTGGAAGCCCCGCGGACCCCGTGATAGCGACCGCGGGCCGCCTACAGGGGGCCATCGCAGGCTGGGTTCACCGCAACGGAGCGTGGCCGTGGGCGCTGTTGCTCGCGGTGCTGCTCGCGGCGACGCTGTTGTGGGCTATTTCGAGACGGCGACGGTCCCGTGCAGATCGGGCCACGGCGGGCGACGAACCATAGCCAGGGTGGCGAACGTCGCAGCGACCAATCCGATCAGCTCGCCCATCAGGGCTATCCGAGTCGAATCGACCGCGGGCACCCAGGTTGCCTCGCCGTCCTTGATGACGAACACGCCGACCGGCTTCGCGGCCAGGCGCAGCTCCGCGTCCGGCGCACCGGGCTTGGTCCGCCCGCGCACTTTGGCAACGGGCAGGACGGTCACGCCGTCCACGGTTTCGTACGGCTGCCCGTAGACCTGCGCGGCCGCCGGGTCCGGCACGATCGAGTCAAGGGCGTCTCGCAGCTTCACTGGCATCCCTTCGGTTGCTTGCATCGATGACTTCGCGGGTCATCCGTGGTCTCAGTTGTAGTCGCCCGATGAGAAAGGAGCACGCTGTGGTGATCGTCGCGGGACACCTGATTGTCGCCGGGGAGGTGCGCGACGACTACCTGGCCGGGTGCATCGACGTCGTCGCGCAGGCCCGAAGCGCGCCCGGCTGCCATGACTTCCTGATCTCGGCCGATTTGCTGGATCCGGCCCGTATCAACGTTTTCGAACGCTGGGACTCCCGGGACGCCGTCGAGGCGTTTCGCGGGAACGGCCCGAGCGGCGACCAGGGCGACATGATCGTCTCGGCATCGGTGTCGGAGTACGACGTATCAGGCGAACGCCGGTTGACCTAGCGCCAGCAACATCGGGGATGCGCTCAATCAGCAGTTCGCGAATTTTCCTCACCGGGACAGCAACAGCGTTCTACACTTTATTGACAGCGGCGCCACCAGAAAAACGCCACCGAGGCGCGCCCAGTTCACTACAAGTGGAGACAGCCATGACCGTCTCAGTTTCCCAGAGCACATTCGACGCTGCCGAGGCCACTCAGCCCGCGACCGCGAGCACATTGCTGCGCGAACTCGGTTTGTCGCAAGCGTGCGTCGAGAAGCAGAAGGCCGCCCTCGGCACGTGGATGATGGTCCACGAATTGGGGCGCCCGCTGCGGATCAGCCTCCTGGAGAACGGCTACGGCCTTCTCCTGAAGGAGATCGACGCCAGACGGTCCAGGCTGGACATAACGGCCTGACCAGCCGGGCCGTCAGCGATCGAAGTCGTCGTCATCTCCTAGTGGGACGTCCGTCGCCTGCTCGATGAGGTCCGCCTCGTTCGCTTCTGTGCCGATCTCGATCGGCTCCACCTCGGCGTCTTCGGCGTCGGCGTCGACCGGGGTGTCGTCGGGGTGGGTCACGGTGTCCACTCCTTCCTTGTCGTCGACCGACCTGCGGTACTAAGAGAAATTGTCCCCCGCCGCGCAAGGGTGTGTAACTGCTCGTCTGTTGCGGGCGATATCCCCACTGTCGGGGCTCTACGCACGACGGGAATCAACGCCATGAAAACGCTCCGCCGACTCTTTTCCGCCGCGTTCGCCGCGGCTCTTCTCGCAGGCCTGATCGGTGTCCTCGGTGGCACGCCGACGGCGGCCGCAGCGCCCGAGGTCCTCAGTGTTCCGTCGCCGTCGATGGGTCGTGACATCCAGGTTCAGTTCCAGGGTGGCGGCCCCCGTGCGGTGTATCTACTCGACGGGCTGAGAGCGCGGGACGACCGAAACGGGTGGGACATCGAGACCGGCGCGTTCAGCTGGTTCGACGGTTCCGGTGTGTCGGTGGTGATGCCGGTCGGTGGCATGTCCAGCTTCTACACCGACTGGTACCGGCCCGCGGTGGGCAATGGCACCACGCAGACCTACAAGTGGGAGACCTTCCTGACATCGGAGCTCCCCGGCTATCTCGCCGCCAACAAAGGTGTCAGCCCGACCGGCAACGCCGTGGTGGGTCTGTCGATGTCCGGGGGAGCAGCGCTGGTTCTGGCCGCCTACCATCCCGGCCAGTTCGTCTACGCAGGATCACTCTCGGGCTTTCTGAATACGTCGAACAGGTTGTGGCCGGTGCTGATCGGCATCGCGATGGCCGATGCGGGCGGATTCAACGCACTCGACATGTGGGGTCCCTACGGCGGTCCGGCCTGGCAGCGCAACGACCCCATGCTTGCGATTGGACGGCTTGTCTCGAACGGGACCCGCATCTGGGTCTACAGCGGCAACGGCAATCCGACCGACCTCGACGCCGGCCTCGGCAATGCCCAGATCCCAGCCCAGTTCCTCGAGGGACTGACGATCAACACCAACAGGGAGTTCCAGGCGAGGTACGGACGCGCGGGCGGCAGCAACGGCGTGTTCAACTTCCCGCCCAACGGAACACACAGCTGGGGCTACTGGGGTGGCCAGCTGCAGGCGATGAAGCCCGACATCCAGCGCGTGCTGGGTGCCACGCCTTCCGTCTGACCTACAGGTCGCGCGACCAGTACTCGCCGACCACGTCGCGGCCGAAACTGCTGTGCGGCTCAGTTCGATCGAGCTGAAAGCCGGCCCGCTGATAGATACGCCGGGCCGCGGTCAGCACATCGTGGGTCCACAACACGATTCGCGCGTAGCCCGACCGTCGCGCGAAGCGAAGGCACTCGTCCACCAGTCGGGTGCCGACACCGGCTCCGCGCGCCTGCGGCTCGACCAGCAGCAGGCGCAGCTGGGCGGTGCCGGGCGCGTCGGACGCCGTGCAGAAGACGCAGCCGACCCGTTCGCCGTCGAGCTCGGCGATCCAGGCGGCTTCCGGTTCGGTGCTGCGACGCTCACCGAAGTCGGCGACGACACGCGCGACGAGGGTCTCCAGGCCGGCGTTCCAGCCGTATTCGGCGGCGTAGCGGGCGCCGTGGCGCTCGACGACCCACCCGAGGTCGCCGGGCTCGGGGGCGCGCAGCACGAGACCGGACGTGGGGCGTTCGTCGTCCAGCACCCGCCGGATCCGGCTCATCGCCGACACCAGCTCGGCGCGCTGGGTCTGGTCGAGCGGCTCGACCATGCGGTCGATCGCATCCGCCTGCAAGGTGTCGAGCTCCGCGAACGCCGCCTTGCCCGCATCGGTGAGGCGGACGAGCTGGCGACGCGCATCGGTGGCAGACGACCTCCGTTCGACCAACCCGTTGGCAATGAACCGGGACAGCAGGCGGCTCAGATAGCCGGCGTCGAGGTCGAGCACGCGCCGCAGGTCCGTCACCGCCGTCTGGTCGGCGTGGGCGAGTTCGAACAGCACACGCGCCTCGGTCAAGCCGAACGCCGAACCGGCCAGCTTCGGGCGCAGCAACCCGAGAACGCGCGTGTAGAAACGGTTGAAACCGCGCACTTCGGTCACCGTGGAGACGGACATAGTTGACAGAATCAACTAGTCACTTGACGTTGTCAACCATTGCCCGCGGCAGGGACCGCCAGCCAGACCCGTTATCCTCTACAGAACCAGCGTCGGCCGAGACCACCGCGCCGACCACGGCTGGACAATCTGTTACGCGCCGAAAGGCTTTACTTTGCCAAAGACACCGACGGGCACCCCGAACCTGAAGCCGCACTTCGAGGACGTCCAGGCGCACTACGACCTGTCCGACGACTTCTTCCGGCTCTTCCTCGATCCGACGCAGACATACAGCTGCGCCTACTTCGAGCGCGACGACATGACGCTGGAGGAAGCACAGCTCGCCAAGATCGACCTGTCCCTCGGCAAGCTCGGCCTTCAGCCCGGCATGACGCTGCTCGACGTCGGGTGTGGCTGGGGCGCCACGCTCAACCGCGCGCTGGAACGCTACGACGTCAACGTCGTCGGCCTCACCCTGAGCCGCAACCAGCAGGCCCACGTTCAGCAGTTGCTCGACAAGCAGGGGCGCCCGCGCAGCAAGCGCGCCCTGCTGCAGGGCTGGGAGCAGTTCGACGAGCAGGTCGACCGCATCGTGTCGATCGGCGCATTCGAGCACTTCGGCCGCGACCGCTACGACGAGTTCTTCAAGATGGCCAATGCGGCGCTGCCCTCCGACGGCGTCATGATGCTGCACACGATCGTCACGCCCAGCAACCAGGAGTTCGAGGAACGCGCGTTGCCCGTTACCATGACCCAGCTGCGCTTCATCAAATTCATCATGGACGAGATCTTCCCCGGCGGCGATCTGCCCCAGGTGAGTGTCGTCGAGGACCACGCCACCAAGGCGGGCTTCGAGGTCAAGCTCGTGCAGCCGCTACGGCTGCACTACGCGCGCACCCTGGACATCTGGTCGGCAGCGCTGGAGGCGCGCAAGGACGAGGCGATCGCGATCCAGTCCCAGGAGGTCTACGACCGGTACATGAGGTACTTGACCGGTTGCGCGGACCTGTTCCGCGAGGGCTATACCGACGTCTGCCAGTTCACGCTGGTCAAGAGCTAGCGGTCGCGCTGCCCACAGCAGCGATCGCGTCGATCACCGCCGTCGGGTTGTCAAGCGAGACAAAGGTTTTGGCATCGACTACCTCGATCAATGAGGAATTCGGAAACAGTTCGGCCATCCGCGTGCCCAGCGACGGCTTGAAGCACCGGTCACGCTGACCCCACACCAGGGTGACGGGTTTGGTGAAGCGCGGGAACCGCGTCGACACGTCCGTCAGGTCGGTCTTGGCGACGTGGCGGAGCAGTGTGGCCAGGTCGCGGCGGATTCGCGCGTCTCGCCGGCAGGGTTCCAGCCAGCTGTCCGTCAGCTGCGGGTCGGGGTCGTTCATCAGCAATCCGAAGCCGAGCGGAGAGTGCCGAAGCACCCTCAGCTTCATCTGCCCGAACAGGATCCTGATCGAGGCATCGCCGCGCAGCAGCGCGAAGACGAGCGTGAACGGAAATGGCGGAAACTTGTCGAAGGCATCGCAGTTGGTCAGCACCAGACGGCCGACCAGCTCCGGGTGCGCATCGATGACGAACTGACACAGGCCGCCGCCGGTGTCGTTGCCGACCAGCGTCACGTCGGACAGACCGAGATCGGTGATGAAGTCACCGATCAACGTCGCAACGGCTGGCGGCGACAGGTCGGTGCCGTCGTTGACCGGAACGGTGTGCGAGCCGAGCGGCCAGTCCGGGAGGATGCACCGAAACCCTTGCTGCGCCAGACCTTCGGCGACGCGGTCCCACAGACGGTGGTCGACCAGGATCCCGTGCACGAACAGCACCGGAGGATGGGGCGAATCCTGCGGGCCGACGACCCGGAAGTCGATTGTGGCCTGCGCCAAAGCGACCTGCGGCATGACTGACCTTTCAGCGTGACCGTCGCAACCTGCGCCACAACCGTAGCGGCAGCAGCCCGAGATCGCGCCGAGATGACGGCGTACGTTGGCCCCATGAGCGGCGGGAACGACGGATGGCTCCGGTCCCCGGCGGCACGAAGACTCACGCTCGCCGCTCTCGCGATGTCGCTGGTGTTGGGGACCGGCTTTCTGGTCATCGAGACATGGCGCGGATCCGATCCAGGCACCCTGGGTGACGCCGCGCCGATGACCGACGAGCAGGCCACGAACCAGGTGGTGGACTCCGCGCGGCAGATCGTCCATGCCGCCGAACTGCGGGGCGTCAGCGGCAGCTACATCTTCTTGTCGTGCACGAGCCTGCACGACCCGCCCTATCAGGCCGCGGTCTACCTCAACTTCGGTCTGCCCGAGACGAACTCGATCAAACGCATCCGCGAGGTCGCGGCCGCCCTTTTGGCACATGGCTGGCAGCAGGCGCCCGCGATGGGAGAGCACTTCGGCGCCAAGCTGACGAAGGCCGGCGTCACCGCGACCTTCCACGAGAACCCCGATGACCCGAGGTTCGCGACGATGCGCATCTACGGGGAATGCCGCAACACCTCAGATCACCGCAACGACAATCCGGCCTTCACCGACATCACCGACCGGCTCGGTTGAGGCTCCGCTGCAGCAGCAGTGTGTCCAGCCACCGACCGTGCTTGAACCCGACGGAGATCAACCGGCCCGCATCGACGAAGCCGCGATTGCGGTGCGCCGGTAGGCAGGCCGCGACGCCGGTTCGCACGTGGTGCGCGTAGATCTCGCCGATCGCGTCGAGATCGTCCGGCACGGTCGGCCGGATGCTCGGTTCGCTCGTGTCCAAGTCCGTCAGCAGGCGACCGGGTGCGATTCGCAGTACGGGGTCGTGCCGGGAAACCGGTAGCGATGGTCGGCGACCCACCGGTACGCGGCGTCCTGAGCGGACCTCATGCCGGGAATCCGATACACCAGCAGCGGAAGCCTGGTCCCCAGGGCTGCCGAGACGGCCGCGTTCGCGGCCTCGGCCCCGCCGTACACCTGGCCGGACGAATCCAGCCACCACACCCGCTCCATCAATCGGTCCGGTGAGATCCCGAGCCGCTCCGCAGTGCCTGCGCTCTGCAGCGGCTCGGTCTTGAGATCGCCGGTGCGGTTGAGTTTCAGCAGGAAGTCCCTGGACCGGGTGCACATCCCGCATGCGCCGTCGAAGAACAACACTCCGCTCATGGTTTCAGTGTCCCCCCGGCGCCAGGTCGGCAACCGCTTGCCGGGCCGATGTGACCGACGTCATCCGCAGCGCGGTCTCTCCGGCGTAGCAGGCCTCACCGAGTTCGTCGACCAATTCGCGATCACCGCCGAACGCGACGACGGCCACGTCGACGCCCATTCCGGCCTGGCCGACCGGAACATCGAGGCTCAGCCCATCAAGCAGGCCCACGGGCAGGCGGACCGGGCGGGGTGGGGCTGTCGGAGGCGTCGCGGCGGCGCGCCGCCATTCCCGCGAGTGCCTCGAAGACCACGCGGTGTGCGGCGTTCACGGTGAGTTCGGCGTGGTCGTAGGCGGGCGCGACCTCCACCACGTCGACGCCGACGATATCGTGCTCGTAACAGAGCTGGCGAACCATGCGCAGCAGGTCCGCGCTGGTGATGCCGCCGGGCTCCGGTGTGCCCGTGCCCGGCGCATGGGCCGGGTCGAGAACGTCGATGTCGACCGACACGTAGAGCTTTTCGGCCTTCGCCAGCGCCTCGCCGACGGCGTCCCGCATGACGTCCTTGAAGCCGCGCTCCCAGATCTCCTGCATGGTGTGCCACGTCATGCCCTGCTCGAGCATCCACTCGAAGGTGTCCTGCGGCGGCCAGTATCCGCGCAGCCCGACCTGGACGAAGTGAGTGCCGGGCACCGCGCCCGATTCGATCAGCCGACGCATCGGGGTGCCGTGGCTGGCCAGGTTCCCGTCGATGATGTCCGCGGTGTCGGCATGGGCGTCGAAGTGCACGATGCCGACGTTGCCGTAGCCGTGCACGTCCGCCACCGCCGTCGCGGCCGGCCAGGTGATCGAGTGGTCGCCACCGAGGATGACCGGCACGATCCCGCGGGACACCACCGCGTGAACGCGTTCGCGGATGTTCCTGTGCGAGACCTCGGTCAGGCCGTGCGGGCAGAACGCATCACCGAAGTCGACGACCTCCAGCCAGTCGAAGATCTCCAGCCCGAGGTCCAGGTGGTACGTGCCCGGTTCGTACGCGGTTGCCCTGATCGCCCGGGGACCGAACCGGGCTCCCGGCCTGTTCGTCGTCGCCACGTCGAACGGTGCGCCGACGATCGCGACGTCGGGTTGCCAGGACTCGAGTTGCTCGACCTCGGTCAGGAACGGCCGGTGACCGAACGACGCGAGGCCCGAGTGGGGCAAGTCCAGCTGCTCAGCCATTCCCGGCGGCAAGTCCCGCTGCGGTCCGTGGTCGTGCTGATCGCCCATGAGCGTGACAGTACCGCCCGACACGCCCCGATTTGGCGATACCGGAACCGGAGACTACTTCGCCGCGAACTCGGCGAACTGCGTCAGCCCGGAGCCCCAGCCGTCGGCCACACCGACCGCGTCGGCCATGCCTTGGCCACCGTCACCCAGACGCCAGAAGTCCCTGTGCACCACGGCGACTCGCGTGCGATCACCTTCAAAGGTGACGCTCGCGGGCTCGGATGTCGTCATGCCTGCGTCTCTGAGTCGGATGCGTGGTCAAGGAAGCTACGATCTTCTCCCGTGACCGCGCCAGGGTCGGGCCTGCACGACGACGGCAGGCCGCGCAGCCAGCAACCACCGGAGACTTCGGAGCGGCGGGTCGCCGGTTGGCAGCGCGCCCTGCGGTGGATGGCCTGGCTTGGGTTCCTCGGGCTGGCGATCTGGAAGTCGCAGAGCGTCTCCTTCTCCGGACTGGAGTTCCTCGCTCTTGCCGCCGCGATCGGCATCACCATTTTCTGCGTGGCCAAGCCCCTCGGCGGGCCGAAGGTGGACCTGTCCGAGCCTGCCCACATGCTCGGCGACTACGTCTCGCGGACGAACTGGGCCCTGGTATTGATCGGCGCGATCCTCACCGTCGGCGGCGTCGCGGCGACCATGGCGATCGTCTACGACATGTCGACGGGTCGCGCAGGCTTCGGCGACGTCGCGCGCGATATCGGGGTGTTCATCGAAGGCTGGTTCACCGAGCTCTTCCTTGGCGGGTTCTACGATGCCGAGCTCGAAAAGACCCACGCATACGCGTTGGTCATCCTCCTGCCCCCAGTTCTTCTTCTGCTCTGGTACAACCTCACTCCATTCTTCAAGCGGGGCAACGAGTTTCGGGTCGAGCCCGACGAGTCGGTCGCGGTTCGCGCTGGTGTCACGTGGCCCGCGCTGCTGGAGTACGAGTTCTCGGACGTCACCGCCGACGGAACGACGATCGAGTTCAAGCCGCCGGGGGGCCCAACCACGTTGGCCCTTCCGCAGCAGCGGGTGTTCTCCCGCGCGCACGGCGTCCGGCTGCCGGCCAGATCAACCGAGCCACCGGCCGCCGGTAGCTGACGAACGTCTCGAGCGCGGCGGTCGACGGCGGGATGCGTCTAGCTACCAGCACACCGTCGAGGAGTGGGCCCGTGGCGTGCAACAGAACCGCGGCACCCAACCACCGGGGCACGTTTTCCAGACCCGAGCGAACCAGCGCCTTTGGTGGATCGTCCGTCGGTTGCGGCCACGGCGATCTCGAACGCATCGGCGTAGTCGCACTGCCGCGTCGCTACGATCGATCGCCGGTGTACGACAGCCACTTTCGACCGACTCCCGTCAGCATGCGCGGGTAGACGATCAGATAGCGGAACGGTGTGATGGCCGCCATGTAGGCCCGGCCGAGCAGTCCGTTGGGCTTCACCAGGATCGCCATCTGCCCGCGGTAGCCACCCGTGTCATCCGCGACCCAGCCGAGGTGAATGACGCCGTGCACGGTCCGGTTGATCAGCTCGGCCGCCCATTCGTCGTGCGTTTGGTACAGGGGAGTGAACCCCATCGCAGGGATCACGGTTGAGGGGGAGTCGCGCAGGTCCGCGGGCAACCTCTGCCGCAGGCTCGGGCGTGTGGGATCGTCGGCGTCCTCGTCCCACTTGAAGACCTGCCCGAGCGCCTCCCGGATTGCGAAGAGCAACCCGACCACGGAGAACCGCTGCCGGGCCTCGTCGAATGAGGCGACCATCTGGATCAGCCGGGGAAAGTCGTGCGGTCCGCCGGGTGTGGGCAGCGCCCAGACGTCCTCGAGGCGGAAATCGCGGGTCAACTCGTGGATTCGCCATGGCTGCGAAAAGTGTGCGTCTGTTGGGAGTTTCATCGGGCGCCTCCTTGCGCCTACGGTAACATACGTACATGCACGTATCTATGTCTGATTCCGACAACCGCCCGCGGACACAGGCCGCGCGTCGTGCGCGCACCAGGGCGGCGCTGCTCGAGGCGGGCGCAAGGGGCTTTTCCCGCTACGGGTACGGCAATGTCGTGCTGGAGAAGGTGGCAGCCGATGCCGGGTACACCCGCGGCGCGCTGTACCACCTCTTCACGGGCAAGGAGGAACTCGCACTTGCCGTCGTTGACTGGGTCGCCGACACCTGGGAGCGAGAAGTCTGGGAGCCTGCGCAACTCGAGGCCACGCCCATCGACACCTTGGTGGCGCTGGCGCGGGGCCACATCGTGTTCTGTCGTCGCGACATTGCGCGGGTGATGATGGCGCTGCGAGTGGAGTTCGACGGCCGTGAACACCCCGTCGGCTCACGGGTCGCCGACATCGGCAAGGATCTCGCGACGAGGTTCGGCGCCGTGATCTCCGCGGGCAGGCGGGACGGATCGATACCTCCTGGACCGCCTGCGAAGACGCTCGGGGCGGCCATCACCGCCGCCGTCGAGGGTCTGGCGATCCACCTGGCAGGCGCCCCGCACGACGAGGCGATGGCCGAGCGGATGGTCCGCGGACTGCTGGGTGTCGGCGCCGGTTGACGATGACGTCGACGTGACGGGCACACTGAAAACCGTGCGGCTGATCACCCTCGAGGACATTCAGGCAGCGGCCGGTCGGGTCAAGGACGCCGTCGTTCGAACCCCGCTGATTCCGGCGCGGTGGGCCGACGCGCAGCGGCCACTGTGGATCAAGCCGGAGAACCTGCAACCGATCGGCGCGTTCAAGATTCGCGGCGCCTTCAACGCGGTCGGCAGATTGACCGAAACAGATCGCGCCCGGGGCGTGGTCGCGTACTCGAGCGGCAATCATGCCCAGGCGGTCGCCTACGCCGCCGCAGCGTTCCGGATCGAGGCGCACATCGTCATGCCGCGCGAGACCCCGGCCGTCAAGGTGCAGGCCACCCGTGATCACGGCGCGAACGTCATCCTGTGCGGCCCGGGGGAGCGCGAGAAGGTCGCCGCCGAAGTTCTCGAGCGGACGGGCGGCGTGCTGATACCGCCGTTCGACCATCCGGATGTCATCGCCGGGCAGGGCACGATCGGCCTGGAGATCGCCGCCGATCTCCCGGATGTGGAGAACGTGCTGATACCGGTCAGCGGCGGTGGCCTGGCGTCCGGAATCGGCACCGCGATCAGGGCGAAGTGCCCGAACGCCAAGATATTCGGGGTCGAACCCGAGCTCGCCGCCGACACCGCCGACGGCCTCCGCCGTGGTGAGCGGGTGGACTGGTCCATCGAGGACCGCAACCGCACCATCGCCGACGGCCTCCGCTCACAACCGTCTGCGCTGACGTTCGCGCATCTGCAGAAGGTCATCGACGGCATGATCACGGTGTCCGAGAACGAGATTCGTGCCGCGGTGAGGGAGCTGGCCGTCAAGGCTCACCTGGTCAGCGAGCCCAGCGGCGCCGTCGGACTCGCCGCGTATCGGCAGGGCGCGACGCCGCCGGGCAAAACCGTGATGGTCCTGTCCGGCGGCAACGTCGAGCCGTCGACTCTCGCCGACATCCTGGCGGATTAGAATCTGGTCAGCAACTTTTTGAAGTTTGCTGCCTCAGCAGACCTCGGCGGTAACGGCACCCTGTGCAACATCCACAATTTGCTCGGCATCGGATGAGCGGCGGCGCCGACCGCCCGAGGGCGTCCCTACCACCAGATCCAGGTAGTCTCACTCCCCGATAGGTGACGAAGACCACGCCCGTAGATAGATTCCCGAGGGGGTGCGGATGGACGCGGTGCTCGGATTGTCCATGACGCCGACCACCGTTGGGCTCGTCCTTGTCGGGGGCCAGGACGCCGACGGCGCCACCATGGACAAGGAAGAGTTCGCGGTTCACGACCGCGGCCTTGTCAGCGCCGTGAACACCTCCGAGAAGGCGGCGGCCGCTGTGATGCGCACCGAGGCGATCGCCGCGGCGCGCGGGCACCGTCTCCACTCGATCGGCGTCACGTGGAGTGAGGACGCCGACACGGAAGCCTCGCTGCTGTTGGAGTCGTTGTCGGAGTCGGGTTTCGACAATGTCGTGGCGGTGCGACTACCAGAGGCCACCGAAGCGTTGGCCCGCGGGATCGCCGGCGTCATCGGCTACGAGATCACCGCCGTCTGCGTCATCGAGCCCGACGCGGTCGTCGCGCTGGTGGTCGACACGACCCAGGGCGCGGTGCAGACGGCGGTCAACCACTCCGTCACCACCGACGAGGACCTCGCGCGGTGGTTGAGCGCGATCTTCACCCACGCGGAGTGGCAACCCGAAGCCCTCGTGCTGGTCGGCTCGGGCAGCGACCTGGAGGCGATCACCCCGCATCTGGAGGAGGTGCTCGCGGTGCCGGTGTTCGTGCCGGCCGAGGCCCAGCTGGCCCTGGCCCGCGGCGCGGCCATCGCGTCGACACACGGACCCGATGCCAGCCTCGACGAGTCCGGCAGAGACTCGGGCCGCGTCCAGACCACGCCTCGCCGGCCTTCGCTGTTCCCGCGCGTCGGCGCCGCCGGTGCCATGCTTGGTGTCGGCGTGGTGACCTTCGTGGTGTCGGGATCGTTGGCGATCGGCATGCAACTGACCTCGGGCGAGAGCGCGAAACCTGCCGAGAAGCCGCCCGCGGCAAGCACATCCGATGCGCCGGCCGCACTGAAGGCAACGAATCCGGCTCCCGCCGCCACGCCGACCATTGAAGCGGCGCTGCCGCCGCCACCCGCGGAGCTCCCTCCGCCGCCGGTATACGACGTCGAACCGGTTCCGGTCGCCGACCCGCTGGCGCCGGACGCGCCGGCTCCCGACCCGCTCGCGCCGACCGACGGGACCCTTCCCGAGGGTGCGCTCGCTCCCAACGGCGTACCCCTTCCGCCCGGTGTCACCGACCCGGCTCCTGGCCTCGTTCCCGCACCGGTGACGCCGGTGCCGGAGCAGAGCGGGGGATTCCTGGGACGGATCCGAGACAGGCTCTCGGATATCGGCAAACCGGACGAACCGGCCCAGGCGCCGGTCGACGTGGTGCCACCGCAGGATCCGCTGCTGGTGCCGCCGCCTGCGGATGCACCCCCGCCGCCACCGCCTGGATAATGACTTTGTGCGGGTCCTGCTACGCGTCCTGATCGTCGCGGCGGTGATGATCGCGCTGATTGCCGTCGAGACGTCGTCGCGATCCGGTGTGCTCTGGCGGCTGGTGACCTTCACCTACCAGGCCAACGTGCTCGCGGCAGCCTACTACCTGTGGAGCATGTTCTCTGCGCGCGCCGACGACCGAGTCGGTATTCGCGGTGCGGTCGTCCTGTATGTCATTGTCGCAGGAGTCCTTTGGAATCTACTGTTGACCGACTACAGCATGGGGTACACCCCGGCCAACATCCTGTTGCACATCGCCGTTCCAGTCCTTGTCACCGTGGACTGGCTCGCGATCCGACGCGGTGATGGCGGCGTTCGCTGGTGGCAGCCACTGGTGTGGCTGATCTATCCGGCCGCCTACGTGATGCTGGCGTTGCTTGTGCTCAACAGGGCCGGGCGGCGCGCGCCCTATTACTTCCTGGACCCCGACTCCGTCGGAATGGCCGTCGTCGTCACCAACGTCGGCCTGCTCGCGGTGTTCATTCTCGCTCTGGGGTACGGAATCTCGGCTGTCGGCAGGCCCAGGCGAGCCGAGCCCACCGCCGTCGGTTAAGCGTCGATCGCGTGCAGGTTCTTGGCCGTCGGCGACGTTTCGACCGTGGCGAGATCGGGATAGGTACCGAGCACCCGGTCCGCGGTGCCGGAGCTGGTGACGGTGAACCAGTAGTGCTCGTTCTTGAAGTGGTGTTGACGGTGGTTCCGCCAGATTGCGCGATAAAAACGGGTTTTCGGCTTGTAGTCGCTGTGGATCAGGTAGTGGGTCCACTCGTATCCGAGGCCGAGCATCATGAGGAACGCCAGATATGTCAGTCCCAGGCCCAACCGCGGAAAGACAAGCAGCGCAATGCCGATCACGAGCGGCGCCGCCCACAGCAGAACCTTCCACGGGATGAAGATCGAGGGAATGTCGCGGGGGTCGACGTGATGGCGTCGGTGTTCGCGCGCAAGGAGCGGGTCGATGGTCACCCTGCCGACGGTCTTCGGCCGCCAGTGCAGGACGAACACATGGATGACCCATTCGAGGAACGGGAACAGCGCGAGCATCACTACCGGCACGACCGCGTCGCTGATCTGCCAGTCACCGATGACGACGCGCGCCGTGAGCGCGACCGCCAGCACGGCACCGATCACCCAGGGGGACGGGTGTTTCCAGAATTCACCCACCGCATCGCTCAGGGTGAAGCCTTTGCGGGTCGGGCGTTCGGTGGCGATAGTCAAGACAGTCCCTCCAAATCGGTGATCACGGCGAGCATTGCGGCGGTGGCGGGTTCGAGAAGATCGATGGCAGCCTTTTTCGCGGCATCGGGGTCGCCCGCCGAGATCGTTTCGGCGAGTTCGCGGTAGGCCTGCGGCCGACCGACCTCGGCTGCCATCACCACGGCGAGTGCCGGCAGCGCCGGCTCGTAGGTGGCCCGAAGCGTGTTGTACATCAGCCGGAACACGATCGAGTCGGCTCCGTCGACGACATGGTCCCAGAACGTCAGCGCGTGACGCTGCTGCTCGACCGCATCGGTCTCGGACTCCAGCTTGCGGATGGTGTCGTCGAGCAGCGCGGCCAACTCCGGTGGGCGGCGCGCGGCGGCAAGCTCGGCCGCCTTCGGCCCGTTGTGCAAGCGCGCCTCGAGGATGCTGCGCACGACCGAAAGATCGAGTTCGCCTGCGCGCAGCAACAGCCGGGGGAGCAGGTCGAGGCCCGCGTGCCGACGGAAGTCCCGCACCGTGGTCGCGTCGCCCTGGCGCACGTCGACCAGGCCCGCGGCCGACACGCGCTTGAGCGCCTCGCGTACTGCGGGTCGCGACACACCGAGGAGTTCGGCGAGGCGGCGCTCGCTGGGCAACGCCTGGCCGGGCTGCATCTCCCCGCTGAGCACGTCGGCGAGGATCTGCTCGAAGACGTCCTCGGGCACCGAACGGCGATTCACCGGTTGCAGGGGCATGGACCCAGGATGGCCGATCACTGGCCAGAGGTCAAGTGGTCATACCAGTTGCTGGTCGACTCATGCATCGAACCTGTCCCCGGCTTCGCGTGGGCCCAGGGAGATCGTCAAACTGCACAACATCACGATCTGTCTGGGCCCACGCGAAGCCGGGGACAGACTCGATTGCTAGCTACCTCGGAGGTAATTGCATCCGCTACCTGCGGCGGGCACGGTGAAGGTGTGGCCGCAGAGGAGGACGACGATGTCGGATCAACAGCCTGCAGAATCCTCGATTCCGCGTTGGCTGCGCTTCGTGCTCAAATCCGACCGGGCAGGGTCGGCGTGGTTCATCGGCACCGGCTTCTTCTTCGCGCCGGCGCTCGCGATGCTCTCACCATGGCCGACGGTCACCGCGATCCTGTGGGCGGTGATCGCTGTCGCAGGCCTGTGGCTCGGGCTGCTCGGAATCGCGATGGCGACCGGGCTCGCGGTCGTACTGCGGTCCGGAGAGGAGATCCCCGAGGACTACTGGCGCTCGATCATCGACTACCCGACGTCTACGTCGCGATAGCCGACTTGCCCGTGTAGTCGACCTGCCAGTGCTTGATGCCGTTGAGCCATCCCGACCGCAGCCGCTCGGGTTTGGAAATCGATGTGAGGTTGGGGATTTCGTCGGCGATCGCATTGAAGATCAGGTCGATCGTCATCCTGGCCAGGTTGGCCCCGATGCAGTAGTGCGCACCCGTGCCGCCAAACCCCACGTGCGGGTTGGGATCTCGCAAGATGTTGAACTGGTAGGGGTCGTCGAAGACGTCCTCGTCGAAATTGGCCGAACGGTAGAAGATCACCACCCGCTGGTCCTTCTTGATCTCCACGCCGCCCAGCTCGGTGTCCTCGAGGGCGGTGCGCTGGAAAGAGGTGACCGGCGTTGCCCAGCGGACGATTTCGTCCGCGGCGGTCGCGGGGCGCTCCCGCTTGAAGAGTTCCCACTGGTCCGGGAACTCGGTGAAGGCCATCATGCCTTGCGTGATCGAGTTGCGGGTGGTCTCGTTGCCCGCAACCGCCAAAAGGATGACGAAGAAGCCGAATTCGTCATCGGTGAGCTTGTGTCCTTCGACGTCGGCCTGCACCAGTTTCGTGACGAGGTCGTCGCCGGGGTTCTTGCCCCGCTCCGCCGCCATCTGCATGCCGTACATGATCAGTTCGACCGACGCGGCGGTCGGGTCGTACCTGGCGTACTCCGGGTCCTGGTCGCCGACCATCTGATTCGACCAGTCGAACAGCTTCTTGCGGTCTTCCTGTGGCACACCCATCAACCCGGCGATCGCCTGCAGCGGAAGCTCGCACGACACCTGCTCGACGAAGTCGCCCGATCCCTCCGCCGCGGCTTCCTTGGCGATGTTGTGCGCCCGCTCGCGGAGCTCGTCGCGCAGTGACTCGATGGCACGCGGGGTGAACGCGCGCGAGATGATCTTGCGCAGGTGGGTGTGATGCGGGGCGTCCTGGTTGAGCAGCACGACCTTGCCCGCCTCCAGCGACGCGGGTTCGGCCTCGTCGCGGTACCGCGGCAGCGCGGTCTTCCTGTTGCTCGAGAACACGTCGCTGCGGCGGGACACCTCCTTGACGTCCTTGTGTTTGGTCACCACCCAGTAGCCGGTGTCGCCGAACGCCAGGTTGCCCCTGTCCTGCTCCTGCCACCAGATCGGAGCGACCTTCCGCATGTGCGCGAGCTCGTCGATCGGCAGCCGTTCGGCGTACATGTCAGGGTCGGTGAAATCGAACCCGGGTGGAAGGTTCGGAGATGGCATCGATGGACTCCTCATACGACGTTGTCTAGTGCCCGTAAGGCATTGCTACACCACAGATAGGACCGGGTGAAGCGGGTTGTTGAAACTACACCGAAACTCTCAAGTGGAACGTGTTCCGCCTGGCAATTTCCCGTGAACCCCTTGGTCCCACCTTGCACAGGTGTAACAATCGGAGTACCAAGACTGAAGCACCCAGTAGCACCGTCGAAAAAGCGAAGGGGGCATCGGTGAGGAAGTCTGACAAGGTGTGGCCGCTGTCGCTGAGTGGTGGCGCGCTCGGTTTGTTCGCGGCGTTGATGCTCGGGGCGCCCGTCGCGCAGGCCGATCCCGACGCACCGGCACCGCCGCCGCTGCCGTTACCCGCCGAGCAGTCCGTTACCACCCAGGCCGCAGCGGGCGATCCCGCGCTGCCCGCGGCGGCCGATCCCGCGCTGCTCGCGGCGGCCGATCCCGCGCTGCCCGCGCCGCCGCCTGCCGAGGTTCCACACCTCTTGAGTCCCGAGAACCTGCCTCCCGGCACCTCGGACGTTCCGCTCGACCCGCCGCAGAGCAGAGGAACGTCGTACCTGCGCGACCTGTGGCACGCCGTGCAGACGCAGGACATCAGCGGCAAGGATGCGATTCTCCTGCTGACTCAGCGACCTCTCGACGCCAATGCCATGCCGACCAACGGGCTTCCGGCCGGACCCCAGGCGCCGCTGCCCGATGCTCCACCACCTGATGCGCCCGCACCGGACGTGCTGGCACCCGAAGGGCCGCCACCGGGACCGCCACTACCCGGCCTGGCACCGCCCGCGCCGACGCCGTAGGTCAGACGGTCGCGGCTTCGTTGAGTTCGTCGAGCCGGTTCGTCGCTTCCAGATACTCCTGAACCCAGCGCTGGATGACCGCAGACGACTTCTCCACCTTGGTCAGCTGGCCGACGACCTGACCAACCGGGTTGAAGGCGACATCCACACTCTCGTTCGGGTACTTGTGCGTGGCGGCGACCGCCATCCCGGACACCATGTACTGCAATGGCATTCCGAGCGGCTTCGGATTGTCCGGGTTCTCCCAGGCCTCGGTCCAGTCGTTGCGCAGCATGCGCGCAGGCTTGCCGGTGAAAGACCTGCTGCGAACGGTGTCGCGGCTGGAGGCGTTGGCGTACGCCTGCTGCTGAACCGCGGTGTGTTCGGCTTCCTCCACCATGAGCCACTGCGAGCCCGTCCATGCGCCCTGTGCGCCGAGCGCCAGCGCCGCTGCGATCTGCTCACCGCTGCCTATGCCGCCCGCGGCAAGCACAGGAACAGGGGCGACCTCCTTGACGACCTGCGGCCACAACACGATCGACCCGACCTCGCCGCAGTGTCCGCCCGCCTCCCCGCCCTGGGCGATGACGATGTCGACGCCTGCGTCGGCATGCTTGCGCGCCTGCGACGGCGACCCGCACAGCGCAGCGACCTTACGACCCTCGTCGTGGATGTGCTTGATCATGTCCGGCGGCGGTGTGCCGAGGGCGTTGGCGATCAACGTCACCTTCGGATGCTGGAGCGCCACCTCGACCTGCGGAGTCGCCGTCGCCTCGGTCCAGCCAAGCAGTTGAAATGCGTCCGCGCCGCTGCCTTCGACTGGAACACCGTGATCGGAGAGGATCTTGCGGGCGAAGTCGATGTGCTCCTGCGGGACCATGTCCTGCAACGTCTTCGTCAGCTCGTCGGCGGACAGATCCGAGTCCATGCCCTCGTATTTGTTGGGGATGACGATGTCGACGCCGTAGGTGTGGTCACCGATGTTGTCGTCGATCCACTTGAGCTCGATCTCGAGCTGTTCGGGGGTGTAACCGACGGCGCCGAGAACCCCGAACCCGCCTGCCTTGCTGACCGCGACCACGACGTCACGGCAGTGGGTGAAGGCGAAGATCGGGAACTCGATATCGAGGTCGTCGCAGATGGCCGTGTGCATGCCTGCTCCTTGGGCGCTGATCGCGAACTGAAACGTGTTCTAGTTTAGTACGGATCGGCGCCGTGCTGAACAGGCGGGCCAGCAGAGGACCGTTTGACGGGCCTAGTCGTCGTTCTTGGCTTCGTCCTTCGAATTGTCCTTGGACGAGTCTCCGTACTTCGGATTTCCGTCGTCGTCGAGCCATTCGTTGACCGCGGTACCGGCCACAGTGTTATCGCTGCCCGGCATGGTCACCGTCGGACGTTCCTCGTCGTACTCCTTCCGCATCTCCTTGGCCTTCTCTTTGTGCTCCTCGGTGACCTCTGGCTTCTCGGTCAACGGCCGGTCATCCTGCTGCTGACTGTCTTGCTCCTGGGTGTCCTTTTCCTGCGTTTGTTGCTGATCGCTCGCCATCGTGGCGCCCCCTCCTGGTCTATGGGTTTTCCCGACGTGCTCCTAGGACTGCCCGGAAGTGTGACTTACGAAACAGTGCGCGTTCGCGGCACCGCGAGCGAACCGACGACCGCGAGCACGCCGATCGCGCTCAACGGAATGGACCAGGTCCGCCGGCTCGACACTGCGTCCTGACACGTGGCGACATAGTCCGTGTGCGGAACGATCTGGTTGAGGATCGGCACGTTCGCCACGGTCTTGTTGTTGGCGGCTTCGGCTTCAGACGAATCGGCCGCGATGGCGTTTCCACAGCCGATCGACTCTCCGTCGCCGGTAATCGACACCGGCACCAGAAGCGCGATCACGCCGGCGATCAACAAGGCAGCGCCGACTAACAGGATCAAGCGTCGAGCATTCACGTTCGGATCTCGTTTCTCAGCCGGGAATGGCCGGGATTGTGGGGACGGGCGGCGGATTGGGTATGGCCGGGATCGCCTCCCGACCCGCTCAGGGATTGCCCGCGGCGGCGCTCACCAAACCAGCCAGAGGCCGAGGAACGCCGACATGAGGGCAAAACACAGCAGGTGGTCCCGGTAGACCGACCGCGCGAGCCGTGACTGTTCGACCGGCCCGTCCGACCTGCCGCCGAGCCGAACGGCATTCGGCACCGTTCTGACCCCAGCGAGCAGGATGGGTATCACGGCGAGCGCGGCCGACAGTACGATCAGCCACACCGGATCGTGTCCGCGCAGTCCTCGAAACACCAACGCGCCCAGCAGAATCGCCATCACCACGGCGATCAACCGGCTCATCGGTCGTGATGTGGTGGTTGCGCGACGGTAGTAGTCCGAGATGGACGTGAGCACCGGCTCGGGCAGCTGCTCACCCCGTTCGCCGCGAACCTGGCTGTCGAAGATGAGGTCCATCCAGAGCACCGCGAGCAGGAAACCGCTGCACGCCAGGAGCAGACCGTCAGCAACGCTCATCGCGCGGGTCAACCCTTCCGGCCCGCGACGGCGACCCGCAGCACCGGCCAGCCGTTGGCCGCCGCCGCGGCGGCGAGTCCCGAACGCGGGTTCACCGGCCGGGGGTGGCCGACCGCCGACATCAGAGGCACGTCTTCGTCCCCGTCGGCGTAGAAGTAGCTGCGTTGCAGGTCGACGCCGTTGTCCCGGCAGAAGCTCCGAGCCGCATCGGCTTTTCGGGCGCCCCAGATGATCGGCCTCTCGATGTCGCCTGTCAGCAGGCCGTTCTCGTCGACGGCGAAGTGGTTGCACAGCAGCCGGGTGATCCCGAGGGCGCGCGCAACCGGTTCGGCGTGGATGGTCAGCGCCGATGAGCACAGCGCGACGGTGTGGCCGCGTTCCTGGTGCGCCGCCACCACCTCGCGCATCAGCGGGTAGACCCGGGACGAGATGTGTCGGACGAACAGCTTCTCGCCGAGCTCGTCGAGTTCGCTCAGCGACTCACCCCTCAGATACCCCGCGGCCCGCACGATGAGCCGCTCGAATTGCATGCGGCCGAGCCGGTACCTGATCGAGGCCTCCAAGACTCCAAGGATTTCTCCGATCCGCGCCTGCCTACGCCGGATCCGGTCGCCCGCGTGGGCCGTGGCGGTGAAACCGGAGACGAGCGTGCCGTCCAGGTCGAAGAATGCGCCCACCTCGGGTCCCGCCGGGCTCGCGGCGATCTCGGCGACCCGCCCCAACGGCTCCGCGACCATGGCCCGAGACTACGGTTCTTGATCAAAATGAGCCGGATCGCGGGACCGACCGTAGTGTCAACGGAGCCGCGCACGCGGGGAGCACGAAAGCGACGGAGAGGAGAGTGCCATATCGACCCGGCTCCGCACCCTTCTCTCCGGAATCCTCGTCGTTGTGTTGCTGCTGACCTGCGCGGGGTCATTTGCGAGCTTCGCAAGGCCCCAGCAGCCGCCCGACCGGATCGAACTGTCTGACGGCTGGCAGCTCGCGTCCGCCACCCAACTGGGCGCCGACGGCGCGACCGTGTCCCGTGCCGACTACACGGCATCGGGCTGGCACGCCATCCGCCACATGCCCGCGACCGTCCTCGAGGCGCTGCAGGACGACGGCACCTACCCGGACCTCTACTACGGCAAGAACCTGCTCGACGAGGTGCCGCAGGACCTCTACAAGCAGGACTGGTGGTACCGCACCTCGTTCGAGGTGCCCGCAGGCCACACCACCTATCTGCTGGAACTGCCTGGCATCAACTACCGGGCCGAGGTCTGGCTCAACGGCCACCTGGTCGCGGACAACACTCAGATCGTCGGCATGCACACCGCTCACGAACTCGACGTGGCGCGCTGGATCCGCCCCGGCGAGCCGAACACCCTCGCCATCAAGGTGACACCGGAGCGGGCGCTTCAGGACATCAACGGCGTGGAGCTCGCGGACAGCTGGTGGGACTGGATCAACTGGAAGTATCTGGGCTACCAGGGGCCGGGCAACAACCCCGACCGCGGCAATTCGTTTGTCTCCGACCGCAATGCGGGCATCTGGAAGCCGGTATCGCTGAAGGTCGCAGGCGACGTGGCGCTCGGCCCCGCCGTCGTGAACACCGAATTGCCCTTACCGAGAACCGATTCCGCCCGACTGACCGTTCACACCTCCGTGCACAATTACTCGACCCAGCAGGTCCGAGGCGTGCTGAGGGCCACGATCACCCGTGCGGGCAAGCCGAGCATCGACGTCGAGCAGCCGGTGACGCTGTTGCCCGGCGAGCAACGCGAGATCACGTTCAGCCCCGACCGGTTCGATGACCTGACCGTGGCGAATCCCGACCTGTGGTGGCCCTACACCCTCGGCAAGCCGGACCTCTACGACCTCAGGTTGGAGTTCGAACAGTTCGGGCAGGTGTCGGATTCGTCGACCCTGCGGTTCGGCATCAGGACCGTGTCCCAGCACCGGGACTCCGACGGCGACTTCCCCGATCTCGGCAAGGGCGGCAACTTCTATCTGACGGTCAACGGGCGGGACTTCCTGGTCCGCGGCGCGGCCTACACGCCCGACCTTCTGTACGACTACGACCCCGGTCGCGAGGACGCGATCCTGGGGTACGTCAAGGATCTCGGCCTGAACATGCTGCGGCTGGAGGGCAAGTTTCCTGGCGAGCACATCGTCGAGAAGGCCGACGAGCTCGGTATCCCGCTCATGTTCGGGTGGATGTGCTGCAACCAGTGGGAGAAGTGGTCGCAGTGGGACGACGAGGACCGCCGAGTGGCCGCCGACAGCCTCCAGTCCCAGATCCTGATGCTTCGCTCCCACCCGTCGGCGTTCATCTGGGCCAACGGCAGCGATGGCAAGCCGCCCGCCGATGTGCTCGCGAAATACCATGCGATCCTTGATGACTCGCATTGGCAGAACGCCACCGTCGACACCGTCTCCTCGTTGGCCAGAGACGCCACCGGCGATCGCGACTGGGACGGCATCCACATGGCGGGCCCGTACAGCTGGCGGCCACCGGGCTACTGGTTCAGCGGACGATACGGCGCCACCCGCGGGTCGACCGCCGAACAGGGCGACAACGAGCACATCCCTCCGTTCGCGAGCCTGAAGAAGTTCATCCCGCCCGACAAGCTCTGGCCGATCAACGAGACCTGGTCCTTCCACGCAGGCTCGAACCCGAAGAACGCTGCGCTGCAGAGCATCAAACGCGCGGTCGATCGGCGCTACGGGCCGTCCGACGATGCCGAGGAGTTCGCCCGCAAAGCCCAACTGGCGCACTATGAATCAACGCGCGCCCAGTTCGAGGCGTTCGCCGCAAACGGGTGGGCGAGCCACAAGATGACCATCTACTGGATGCTGAACAACCACTGGCCGTCGTTCTTCGGCAACCTCTTCGACTACTACCTGCGTCCCGGCGGGGCCTACTACGGCGCGAAGAAGGGCCTTCGGCCGCTGTCGGCGGTGTTCGACTCCTATGCAACGGGGGATCACACAACGGCGCACGTGTCCCTGGTCAACCAGACGCCCGACGATCGGTCGGACCTGCGGGTGCGGGTGCGCGTCTACGACCTGCAGGGCAAGATGCGCGAAGACCGGACGACCGACGAGCTGCGCGTCGCCTCGGGCGGAAGCGTCGAGGCCATGACCCTGCCCAAGGTGGCCCGCGACTCGAGCGTTTTCTTCGTGCGCTGCGAGGTGGTCGACGATGACGGGACCGTTCTTGCCGAAAACGTCTACTGGCAGTCGCAGCAGCGGGACGATCTTGGTGATCCGACGAACGACTGGGCTTTCGAACTGAAGCAGGTGAGTTGGGCCAACATGACGGCGCTGAACTGGATGCCGCGGGTCCCGTTGCAGGTCAGCGCCAAACGAACCGATGCGGCGGGGGAGAACGGCGTCACCATCCGTCTGCAGAATCCCACCCAACGGGTGGCCTTCTTCGAGCGGGCGGAGATCCTGACCGGTCCCGACGGGGACGAGATCCTGCCCATCGAGTACAGCGACAACTACGTGACGGTGTTCCCCGGCGAGACCGTCGAGCTGCACGGCGTCGTACCCACCGACCACACGGTCGCCAACTGGGTCCGCGTCGGCGGGTACAACACGCCACCAGTGGTGGTGCCGATCAAGTAGAGGAGAGGTGTCGTGCACGAGGTTGACCAGAACACCGAACAGATGGTGCGCAGCGTATTGGCATACGCCGAGAACCGGCTGCGGATGAACCCCGTGCCCCTGGACAAGGGCGTGCTGCAGGTCGACGAGCTGTACGACCGGCTCGACGGCCTGATTCGCGATACGCCGCGGCAACCCGACGAAGTGCTCGGCATCTATACCTCGGTGATCGCGCCAAGCATCATCTCAGCGGACAGCCCGCGATTCCTCGGCTTCATCCCCGCGGCGCCCACGAAGGCCGCCTTGCTGTTCGACATGCTGGTGTCCTGCGCGTCGATCCAGGGCATTTCGTGGCTGGAAGCGTCGGGAGCCATCGCCGCCGAGAACAGCGTGCTTCGGGTGATCGCCAACGAGGCAGGCCTTCCAGCCACCTCCGGCGGCTGCTTCGTGTCGGGTGGTTCGGCGGGCAATCTGTCCGCCCTCGCAGCGGCTCGTGAGACAGCCAAGCGGCGGGGCGCTATCGGACGCCTGCGAGTGGTGGTCGGCTCTGATGCGCATTCGTCGATCACGAATACGCTGCAGCTGCTGGAGATGGATGCCTTGGTGGTCGACACGCCAGACCACCGGCTGACCGCCGAAACCGTCCGCGACGCCGTGCCTTCCGACACGTCGGGTATCGCGGCCGTGGTGTGCACGTCGGGCACAACGAACGCGGGCATCATCGACGACCTGGCAGGCGTCGGCGCCCTTGCGCGGGAGCGGGGCTGGTGGTTCCACGTCGACGGCGCATACGGCGGCTCCGGGATCTTTGCCCGCTCGCTGCGTCCGAAATACGACGGCCTGGAACAGGCTGACTCGTTCATCCTGGACCCGCACAAGTGGTTGTTCACCCCGTTCGACTGCTGCGCTCTGATTTACCGCCAGCCGGAGCTGGCCCGCGCCACGCACACCCAGGACGCGTCGTACCTCGACGTCATCCACACCTCCGACGGCGAATGGAACCCAACCGATTACGCCTACCACCTGACCCGCCGCGCCCGAGGGCTGCCGCTGTGGTTCTCCCTTGCGGTGAACGGGCTCGAGGCATACCGAAGCGCCATCGAGGTCGCCGTCACGCTCGCGCGCGAGACCGCGGAGCTGATCAAGGCCGCACCGCAGCTGGAGCTGATCCGCGAGCCCGACCTCGGGGTGGTCTTGTTCCGCAGGCTCGGCTGGAAGCCGGAGGACTACGACGCATGGGCGCAACGGCTGCACGCGGATCAGGTTGCGTTCATCCCGCCGACGAAGTGGGAAGGCGAAACGGTCGGCCGGTTCGCGTTCCTACACCCGCACACCCACCTGGAGCTGGTTCGCGAGGTGCTGGCAAGAACCGAATGACGAAGGCGGATCTCGACTAACGCAGCGCGGCGGCGATGCGCCGCCACTCCTTGCGGGGGTATTCCTTCAGGTTGGCGGTCAGCACCTGGATACAGACGTGGTCGGCGCCCGCGGACAGGTGTTCGTTCACGCGGCCGATCACCGTAGCCTCGTCGCCCCACACGATGATCGCGTCAAGCAGCCTGTCACTCACAGACGCCACGTCATCGGGGGAGAAGCCGAGCCGCAGCATGTTGTTCGCGTAATTCGGCATCGCCAGATACCTTCTGATCCAAGCCGTTCCGATGGTACGAGCCTCGGTGGCGTCGTCGGTGAGGATGACCGTCTGTTCGGGAAGTAGCAGGGGACCGTCACCTAGCACTTCTCGGGCGCGATGCGTGTGCTCGGGGGTGACGAGGTACGGATGAGCACCGCGGGACCGGTTCGCCGCGAGCTCGAGCATCTTCGGCCCGAGCGCGGCGAGCACCCTGGCGCCGACCGGGACGGGCTGTTCCGCGTCGTCGAGGGCGTCGAGGAACGACGCGGTCGCAGCCAGCGGCTTGCGATATCGCCCCGGCTCGGTCGAGTCGATCAGTGGTGCGTGACTGACGCCGATACCCATCAGGAACCGGTCGCCGTGAACGGCCGTCAGCGACGCGTAGGACGCCGCCACGTCGGTCGGGTCGTTCATCCAGAGATTGAGGATGCCCGTCGCGATCACGATGTCGTTCGTCGCAGACAACAGGTGGTCCACCGAGTCGAGCACCGGTGTCCCGCCGACGTCGGGTATCCACAGCGCCGTATATCCAAGTTCGTCCAATTCCGCTGCGGCATCGGCGGATTCCGCCTTGTCGCCGTAACGAAGTCCATGGTTCCAGATGCCGACACCAGTGAGGTCCATGCGTGCTTCCTATCCGACGGCCGCGAAGTTGACGGTTGCCGTCGCACCGAGTTCGCCGTCGTCGCCGCGGTAGATGTCGACCTGGATGACGACGGACCGCTTGCCGGTGCGCAGAATCTTGGCGACGGCCCGCGCCGGACCGTTGCGGATCTTGATCGGCCGCAGGTAGCGGACGAAGAGGTCGGTGGTGGCGATGGCGTTGCCGAACGGGGTGCTGCGGGCAGCGAGTTGGCCCGCCGTCACATCGGCCATCGTGGCGATGAGTCCGCCCTGCAGTCCACCCGCGGTGTTCGTGACCCGCTCGTCGACGGGCATCTCCATGACGACGGTGCCATCCGTCGACGGCACCTCTTCCAGTCCGATCTGGTCGAACAGCTCCCGCAGGGATTTCGGCGCCGTCACGAGAATGACATTACCGGTAGCCGATATCCGGCCTGACGGCTCGTATGCTCAGGCTATGGCTGAAACCGCGCGCACAGAATTGCCGCCGGGACCACGACTGCCCGCCCCGGTGCAGGCCGCGCTCATGGCCCGCTACTGGCCGCGCTTCATCTCCGCGTGCAGGCGGCGGTACGGAAGCGTGTTCACGATGCGCATCGCCACCATGGGGACGCTGGTGTATCTGGACGACCCGGAGGAGATCAAGAAGGTGTTCGCGGGAAGTCCGAGCGTCTACCACGCAGGTGAGGCGAACTCGATGCTGGGCGGGCTGCTCGGCGACAGCTCGCTGCTGGTGATCGACGACGATGTCCATCGGGAGCGGCGCCGCCAGATGCTGCCGCCATTCCACCGCGATGCGGTCGCCCGCCAGACCGCCGTGATGGCCGAGATCGCCGCGGCGAACATCGCGACGTGGCCGGTGGGATCCGACTTCCCGGTCGCTCCGAAGATGTCGGAGATCACCCTCGAGGTGATCCTGCGCACCGTCATCGGCGCCTCCGACGCGGACAGACTCGCGGCACTGCGCGAGGTGATGCCGAAGCTGCTCAACGTGACTCCCTGGGCATCACTCGCGATCGCGAAGCCGAGCCTGCAGAGGCTCGGGCCGTGGCGGTCGCTACGCAGCAACATGGCTGAGGCCGACCGCCTGCTGTACGCCGAAATCGCCGACCGCCGAGCCGATCCCGCCCTGGCGACGCGCACCGACGCCCTCGCGATGCTGGTCCGCGCAGGAGATGACGACGGCAACGCCATGACCGACCGGGAACTGCGCGATCAGCTGATCACCCTGCTCGTCGCGGGACACGACACCACGGCGACCGGACTCTCCTGGGCATTGGAGCGACTGACCAGACACCCGGCGATCTTGGACAGGGCGGTACGCGCCGCAGAAGCAAGTGCGGCAGGCGATCCCGCGGGCGACGAGTTCCTCGATGCGGTCGCCAAGGAAACGCTGCGGATCCGACCGGTCGTCTTCGACGTCGGCCGCATCGTGAAGGAGCCGGTCGAGCTGGCGGGCTACCGTCTAATGCCGGGCGTCATGGTGGCACCGGGAATCGGGTTGGTGCACAGCAGTTCCCATCAGTATCCGCATCCGGACCGGTTCGACCCCGACCGAATGGTCGGCGCCACAACGGGACCCACCACGTGGCTGCCGTTCGGCGGAGGCAACCGCCGCTGCATCGGGGCGACGTTCGCGATGGTCGAGCTGCGGGTCGTGCTGCGTGAGGTGCTGCGCAGGGTCGAGCTGTCCACCACGACGGCCCCGGATGAACGACAGAAGGTCAAACACGTCATCCTGGTGCCGCACCGCGGCGCACGCATCCGCGTGCGGGCGCGCAAGAGCGTTGCGGCTGCGGCTCCCGCTGACGCCGACGCGCCGTCGTGTATGCATAGTTCGTGAGTGCACGCGCAGGCATCGTTGTCACCGGGACAGAGGTTCTGACGGGGCGGGTCCAGGACCGCAACGGACCGTGGATCGCCGACCGGTTGCTCGAGCTCGGCGTCGAGCTGGCGCACATCACGATCTGCGGGGATCGGCCCGGTGACATCGCGGCGCAGCTGCGCTTCCTGGCCGACGAGGGTGTGGATCTGATCGTCACAAGCGGAGGACTGGGGCCGACGGCCGACGATATGACGGTCGAGGTGGTGGCGCAGTTCTGCGGGCGCGAGCTGGTGCTGGACGACGAGCTGGAAGAGAAGATCGCGGAGATCCTCAAGCGGCTGCGGGCCCGTTTCACGGAAATGGATTTCGACGCGGTGCGCGCAGCCAACCGCAAGCAGGCCATGGTGCCCGCGGGCGCGCAGATCCTCGATCCCGTTGGCACGGCGCCTGGCGTCGTGGTCCCGGGCAAGCCGACGGTCGTCGTGCTGCCGGGACCGCCGCGCGAGCTGCAGCCGATGTGGCACACCGCTGTGGAAACCGCTGGGCTGCAGGAGGCGATCGCAGGCCGGACGGAGTACCGGCAGGAGATGGTGCGGATGTTCGGGCTGCCGGAGTCGGGGCTGGCCGAGACGCTGCGCGAGGCGCAGGGGCGCATCGACGGGTTCGAGCGGCTCGAGATCACCACATGCCTTCGCCGCGGAGAGCTCGAGATCGTCACCCGGTTCGAGCCCGACGCGGCGGCGGTGTACGCGGAGTTGTTGGACGTGTTGCGTGAACACCATGCGCGCCAGATCTTTTCAGAGGACGGCGCCCGGGTCGACGATCAGGTGGCCGCCCTTCTGGCGGACCGCCGAATCGCGACCGCGGAGTCGTGCACGGCGGGCCTGGTCGCGGCGCGGCTCACCGACATCCCGGGCTCCTCCGCGTACGTCGCCGGCGGGGTGGTGGCCTACGCCAACGAGGCCAAGGCGGGGATGCTCGACGTCGATACGGCACTCATCGAGACTTACGGGGCGGTCTCCGAGCCGGTCGCGGAGGCGATGGCGCGGGGCGCGCTGCACCGCTTCGATGCGGACACCGCGGTCGCGATCACCGGGATCGCGGGCCCTGGCGGCGGAACGGAGGACAAGCCGGTGGGGACGGTCTGCTTTTCGGTGATGCTCGCCGACGGCCCGACGCTGACCAGAACACTTCTCCTGCCCGGCAACCGCTCCGATATCAGGGAACGCTCGACGACCGTCGCGATGCACCTGCTGCGACGAGCCCTGCTCGGTGCGAAAGACCCTGCGGTTCTTCAGGACTGACCTGACGTCTTAGTCGTCGTCGGTCACGGTGAAGCCGGCCAGCCAGTCCTCATGCATCTCGTCGTCGATCGACACCCGCCACTGGTAGCGCTGGCCGGGCGTCAGCTTGAGCGAGGGGATGGTGGCGGTGAACGGGATGGTGACCGGGGTGCCCTCGGGGTGTACGGGCTTGTGCTTGGCCTTGATGACGCCGTGCTCCGTGTGAGCCACCCGCACACCGTCGCTGTCGACCAGCTCGGCGCGGATCGGGAACGACCTGTTGAGTTCCGCCCACTCGACCTCGACGAAGATGACCAGCGCATGCTGCGGAACCGGTGTCGAGCTGGCCGTCCAGCCAAGGCCGAGCGCGTGCACGGTGCCCGCCTGGTCCAGCGCAGCGCTCTGGGCGAGCAGCACGATGGCTCTCATGTGTCAGCGGGCGCCGGCGGTGTCCCACACCTCGAGCATCGAGTGCAGGATCTCCTCGGCGCGGCCCAGCCCGCCGAGGTGACTCTCGCCCGGCATGGGGAACAGTTCGGCGTCGGGCAGCCGCGACACCACATGCTGTCCGTGCGCGTAGGGCACGATGTGGTCGGCGTCGCCGTGCCACCAGCGCACGTGCACCTTGACCTCGTCGAGCCGGAATCCCCAATCGCGTGCGAAGGCGATCACGTCGTAGAACGGGGCCGCCATCTGCCTGCGGCTGCCGTTGAGCAGATCGTCGAGGAACATGGCCTTGATCTCCGGTCGCGCAAGCAGCGCGCGGTCGGCGGGCGGCGACACGAGTCCGTACAGGTCTGCCGCGGGGCCTCCGAACGGACGGATGAATCGGATCAGCGTGGTGGCCACCATTCCGATCGGCACCTTCGCCACCGCAAGGATTGGTGCGACGCGGGTTCCGAGGTTGCCCATCAAGCCGCCCCCGATGCTGTCGGCGCCCATCGTGGGTGCGACCCCGCCGACGACGCCTGCCGCCACGACGCGCTCGGGCATCGCCGCGGCGCACGCCAACGTGTAGGGCCCGCCGCCGGAGAGACCGACGACGGCCATCTTGTCGATACCGAGGATGTCGGCGATGGAGCGCAGGTCCTCGGCGAACTCGAGGACGTTTTCGTACTGATGGGGCGTCGATGACCCGATGCCCGGCCGGTCGATGCCGATCAGCCGGATGTCCGCTGCTTCCGCATACACCCTGGCCTCGATGGGAATCTGCCTGCGGGCGCCGGGGGTGCCGTGCAACCAGAAGATGGCGCGGCCCTGCGGGGCGCCGAACTCGGCGAACCCGATCTGGCGGTTCTCTCCGACGGCGATGTTTCCTTCGAGCTTCGGACGATCGACTGCGACAACCATGCCCAGAGTGTCGCATGCCGGCCGTAAGTGCCTGCGCGCCATCTCCGACTTCATGGGCCATCATGGCGTCATGGCCGGTGACGAGCTCGACGAACTCTACGGCGCCAAGCCCGAGGACTTCACCGCGCTGCGGACACGGCTCGCCGCCGCCGCCAAGAAGCGCGGTGATGCCGTCGCGGCGAAACGGATCTCGGCTGCCAGAAGGCCGACAACCGCGGCATGGGCGGTCAACCTGCTCGCGCACACCAATGCGGACGCAAAGCAGTCGCTGACCGATCTGGGGGAGCGGCTGCGGGCGGCGCATGCCGCGATGGACGGTGCCGCCATCCGCGAGCTATCCGCGGAGCAACGCTCGCTCGTCGACGAGCTGGCTCGCGCCGCCTTCGAAGGCGCGGAGGTCACGGCCCCGTCGGCGTCGATGCGTGAAGATGTCGTTTCGACACTGCAGGCGGCGGTCGCCGACCCCGATGTCGCGGCCCGGCTCGGCCAGTTGACCAAGGCCGAACAGTGGTCGGGCTTCGGTGATTTCGGCGCATCCACAGCGGTGTTCACCACTGCGCGCAGCGGCAAGGCCAAACCGCAGCCCCAGAAGGAACCCAGGCAACCCGCGCGCGGGCGCCGCAGTGACGACGACCTCGAGGCCGGCCGAGAGCTGAAGAAGGCGAAGGAGATATTGGCGGCAGCAGAGCAGGCCAAGGACGACGCCGACAACGAATTGTCGGACCGGCAAACGGATCTGGCGCTCGCTCGGCTGCGTCACGATGAAATGCGCCAGCGCCTCGCGGAGGCAGAGCGCAAGCTCGGCGCGGCCGACAAGGCGTATGGCGGAGCCAAGCAGGCCAGCCGCGACGCCACCGAGTCGGTCAAGGAGGCGAAGGCGCGGCTGAGGCAAGCCAAGCGCACGAGATAGTTCAGGCGATGGCGGCTCTCGCGTCGGAGAGGCTGTCGGCGCCAAGCACCAGCCGGGTGTTCGTCGCGAGATACGCCAGGGTCAGGTTCACCCGCTGTGTGCCGAGTTTGCGTGCGACCTCTCCAAGCGCACCTGGTCGGTCCTCGACCTTCAGAACCAATACTTCCTGTTCCGCGGCGATCCTGACGCCCGCGGCCTGCAGTGCTTCGAACGCCGCCGTCGCGTTGTCCACAAGGATATGAACCTCGGCTTGGCCGCCACCGCTTGTCACCGCACACAGACCGGCGATGTTCGCACCCGCCTGGCCGAGGATGTCACCGATGCGAGCCAGCTCCCCGGGTTGGTCGTCGAGATAGAGCGTCAGGTCGGTTGCCATGACGGGCTCCTTTCGTCGGACTACCGATCATCATGCTCCGAGCGCGACGCGTTGGCCGACGCATGACGTATCTCGCCCGGAGCGCCGGAGTCACGGTTGCCGATTCGGCGGCGCTGGTCGCGTTCCTGGTGATCTGCAATACTGCGACGATGCGACGCGCATTGCTGGTCCTTGCCGCCGTGCTGGCCGTGTTCGTCAGCGGATGCGGGTCCAAGATCAATCCGGACGGCGCCGCCAAATCGGTCGTCGATGTCGTCTCGCGCCAGACGAAGTTCAAGCCGAAAGACGTCAGTTGCCCGTCGGGCGTGGACGCGGAGGTCGGGGTCGAATTCGATTGCAAGTTCACCGGACCCGAGGGCGTGGAATACACCGCGCACATGAAGGTGACGAAGGTCGAGGGCGACAACGTCGAGTTCTACGTGCAATCCAAGCCCAGCTGATCCCGTTCAGCGGGACAGCGCCCGGTATTCGATCATCGGCTCTCGCTTGATGACCGTGCTACCCGCCGTGACCGTCAGTTCGGCGGGGGACACGGCGTAGAGAACTCCGGCCTTCTGCGCGAGAAATCCACGCGCCGCATCGGTTTGGGCATTCGCCCGTAGCATCGCTGAGCCGCACACCCAGATATTCATACTGTCCGGGTTCTTCACCACAGATCACGACGAGCGACCCCACCGTGCGGCCGATCGCGAATGCCGGCTGCGTGTCCTGGCAACGCGCCGACGAATCGATGAAGCCTCTGTCGTCGGAAGGGAAGCGCGCGGAAGGCGCCTTCGTCGGCGAGTCCCTGCGTGTGTCGTTCGGCGATGTCTGTGTGGGTGCCCCGCGTGGCGGCGGCGTCGGCCGACTGGCGCTCGCGACGGGCACCGAGTCCTCCGTCGCCCATTTGGCGATCAGCCCGCCCAATGCAAGCACGACGACCAATACTGCCGCGACCGCGCCGACCGTTACCACCCTGGCTGCGGAAACCCGTTGACCCGCAGGCTCTTTTCGGTGCAGGGGCTGCTTTCGGTGTCTGCCCCCAGAGGGCAACCGGCCTGACGTAGTCACGGGTTTGGTGACCAAGGTTGCTCCCGTCATGCAGCATCGTCACAAGCTGTTAGCCATTTCGGCGCGGTGACTATTCTGCACGAAGCGGTTGCGCGAATTACGGACCCTCGCCCGCGTTCCGACCGCTATTCGCGTCGGCCCGGACAGGGCTACGCGATGCGAATGCACTGGCCGCACATCGGGCAAGCAGTCGTATCCGCACGACGTGGTGTGACGTACGGCCGCGGCCAACTGATGCGCATTCGCCGCAGGACGCGACCGCAACTCCCCGCACGGGGAGCCCGCTTACGCGACGACCGGCGGAGGCAACGGGGCTCCCGGCGGTGGCGGCGGCAGCTCGGCGCCAGGAGGAGGCGGCGGCAGCTCGGCGCCAGGAGGCGGCGGCAGCTCGGCGCCGGGAGGCGGAGGGGGCAGCTCGGCGCCGGGAGGCGGCGGCGGTGCTTCAAAGCCGACTGGGACGACGACGCCCTCCGGCGGAAGCGGCTCGCCGGGGGGAGGCGGCAGCACGCCGGGGGGCGGTGGCTCTTCCGGCGCAGGCGCCGGGGCCAACTCGAGGAACATGTGCTTGGAGAACTGCCCTTGGTAGGCGCCTCCGCCACCGACCTTCACGCCACCGCCTTCACCGGACGAGACCGGCGTCCCGTCGGGCAGCGTGGCGGCGGTGTGGCCCCGGTTCCATCCGACATTGAGAGTGCCCGGCTTGGTGCCGTACTGGAAGCCGCGCGCCTTGAGGGCGCTTTCGATATTGCCGGTATTGAACCGGTCGCCGTAGACCGGACGACCGGTTGCAGCGTTGGTCACGAAGGACACCAGGCCAGAGCAGTCCGTGCCCGCAGCCGAATCTCCACCGGAGATGTACGGCGTGCCGGACAGCTGCTGGACGAGCGTCAGTAGCGATGCGGTAGCGACAGCAAACATGGCGTCGGACAGTAACAGAAACCTGATGACACCCTCAAAATCTGTGACTCCCTTCACAATTCCGCTATGCAGTGGCGAGTTTCACCTTGTGCGCTATATGAACTCACAAGCGCCCCAACATCTTTCAAAACCAAATAGGACAGACGTTATAATCACGAGACCGGATGGCTCGGCGAAATACATTGTCCAGGAATCATTTTCACGAACATATGGCCTGAATGAGATGTTTTCGCGATATCAGCGTATAAGCTGTGATCCTTGCGGAGTGCGATACTTACCCGAGGCTGCAAATTCAGCAAAGAACGCGCTCTGACCACCGATGAGCAGCCATTTGGCTGCCTATATCAGATATGCAGCCAGCTAGCTGCATGATGTGGGAGAATGGCCGCGATGGACGACGTGTTGAAGGCACTGGCCGACCCGAGCCGACGCCTCCTGCTCGACAGCCTGAATGAGCGCGACGGACAGAGCCTGCGTGAGCTGTGTACGGGGCTGTCAATGGCGCGTCAGTCGGTGAGTAAGCACCTCGCCGTCCTCGAAGCCGCCAACCTGGTGACCACGCAGCGGCGAGGCAGGGAAAAGCTGCATTTCCTCCATGCCGAGCCGATCAAGGCGATCGCCGAACACTGGATCGAGCAGTTCGACAGTTCGGCGGAGCAGCCGCCCTACGACTGGACGTACTGGCGCGATGCCCTGGATCAGCCGTAGGCCAGTAATAGAGGTATGTGTTGCTCGGCAGTCGTGAGCGAGCCGTGGTGTCCGACCAGAGACGACTCGAGCGGTTCAACGGTGCGTCGGACCATGGTGGCCGAGCGGCGAGCAGCCGCGACGACATCGCCGATACGACCCCGGACATCGTCGCGGACACGCTCGCCGAACCATCCGGCCGCGATCGCTTCGTCACGCGATGCCACCCAGGCACGGTCGGAGAGCGTCTCGCGCCACGCTGCGAGCGCCGTATCGGCCGCGCCGTCGTCGACATAGACGTGCCGCGCCCGTGGTTCTCCGCCGATGGCCTGCACGCCGTCGAGCAGCGCCGGGCAATCGTCGATGTCCACGACGTCGGCGTCGTCGACGGCCACCATGCCGTGATCTGCGACGATCGCGAGGAGTCCGCCGGGCGGGAGGCCCTCGACAAGGGATTCGACCAGCCGGTCGACCTCCCGCAGCTGCATCCGCCACGCAGGGGAGCCGGGGCCGTAGAGGTGTCCGAGCAGATCCACCTCGCCGTGGTAGCCGTAGCAGAACCCGCCGTCGGCGACCGCGGTCCGCACGCCCGCCGCAAGGTCCCCGAGAGCCTTCACCCCGACATAGCGGCCGCCGCGCAGGACCGCACGGGTCAGTCCTGAACCCTCGAACTCAGCCGCGGAGACGACGGTCACCGCGACGCCCGCCGAGGCCGCCCGCTCGAAGGTCGTCCCCATCGGTTGCACCTGCTCAGGCGGCGCCGCTCGGCGAAGATCGTCGCCCCACGGATGTGGGCGCCACCGCAACGGGTTGATCAGCCCGACGCCGGGCAGTCGGAAGGACAGGCCGACCATTCCGTGCTCGCCGGAGCGGCAGCCGGTGCCGACTGCGGCCAGGCCGGCGACGGTGGTCGACGGGAAGCCGGCCTGCAGTGTGCGCCCGCGCAGCGCCGCCATCACCGGGGCATCGGCGGCGTATGCGTCGAGGAGTTCTGCACCGAGGCCGTCGATCAGGAGCAGGCACGCGCCGCGAACGTCGCCGGCCAGATCGATCCGGCGGTCGAAACCGGCCACACCCATCGCCGCCAGCACCGATGGCACCACGTCCGCCAGATACGGAGTGTGCGGGTCCGGCTGTGGCAGGTCCACACGGCGAGCCTGCCATATCCTTCCGCTATGCCGCTGCGGATGAATACGGTCGCAGGCGTCGGGCTCGTGCTGCTGCTCGGTGCCTGTGCCTCGTCGAATCCGACAGCGGCGTCCACCCAGGCAGCAGGCAGCGAGCCGCAGACCGTGCCCGCCGCCGTACCGGCCAATGGACCGGCGCCTGAGGACGAGCCGTTCTCGATCGGCCGCGCCGCCACCGACACGATCGGCGGCTACCTGCCCGACGGACAGACCATCTCGCCGTTCGATGCGACCAACCCGGTGATGGCTTGGCTGGACCCTGCGCTGCTTGCCGCGATCCAGAAGGCCGCCCGCGCTGCCGAGGCCGATGGTGTCGACGTGCAGATCACGTCGGGGTGGCGCACAAAGGGTTTCCAGCAACGGCTGTTCGACGATGCAGTGCGAACGTATGGAAGCGTCGACACCGCGCAGCAGTTCGTCGCTTCGCCCGATGCATCGCGTCATGTGGTGGGCAAGGCGGTCGACGTGGGTCCGGTCGAGGCAGATACCTGGTTGATTCGCAACGGTTCTCGGTTCGGCCTGTGCCAGATCTATGCGAATGAGATTTGGCACTTCGAACTTGCGACCGACAAGAACGGCACCTGTCCGCCGCTGCGGCCGAACGCGGCAGGGTGAGCCCTTCGCCGCGTTAAGTGGCCGCCGGTGAAGTCCGCGGGCTTCCCGCCTGCGTTGTGCGCTCCCCACGTTGCCCGCGTTAGAGGATGAGGGGCTGCTTGACGGAGCCGCTTGTACCACCGCCTGTACCATCGCCCCATGCCGAGAGAGGACAGCCTCTCCAGTCGGTTCGACTACCTCTTCGAGCCCCTCGATGGCGAGGTGTCGGCCGACACCGCCGTCGACGCCGACACCGCGGTCCGCGACCCTTCCGACAAGGACAGATCCGCGCCGAGCGCCGCACCCGTGCGGATGGCCTTCGCGGCCTTCGTCCTCGGCACGCTCGGGGTGGTGGCCGTGATCGCCGTGCTGCTCCTGCAACGGCCGACCGGGGCTACCGATCCCGTCGACCTCCCACGCGATCCCACTCCGTTGTCGACGGTGGTGCCCAACGTTCCGAGCCAGGCTGCGCTCGTTCCGCCAGCGGTACCAGAGCCGACCGAAGCCCCGCAGACCATCGAGTCAGTGCCCGAGCAGCAGCTGCCCGCCCAGCCGCCGGTGACCGAGACCCGCGCACCCCAGTCGCGGACGACGAATTCGCCCACCACCAGAGCTCCGATCAGCGTCGCGCCCGAAATACGCGCACCTGTACCAAGCCAGGGGCCGGGAGGGAACGACGGAGGCGGCGGCCTGCTCGGCGGCGGCGGCCTGCTGTGATCTCGGCGCGCGAATCCTACGAGCGGCTGCGTGCCGCGCACGTGGATGCCGTGCAAGGCGCCATGGAGGATCACATCGGGCGCCTCGACTGGTCGCGGGAACAGATCGACCATCACCAGACCCAGCGGCTGCGGTCTTTGTTGGCATATGCCAGAGAACGATCGCCCTTTCATGCGCGCCGGCTGCGCGGAATCGACCCATCGGTCATCACGGCCGCAGATCTAGCCGGCGTGCCGCTGATGACGAAGGCGGAAGCTCAGGACGAGTGGAATGACATCGTCACCGTTCCAGACCTCACCAGGGCCGACGCCGAACGGATACTGGCCAGCCAGCCGTGGTTTTCGTACACACCGACCGATCGGCAGATCTTCAGCTCCGGCGGGTCCAGCGGGGTGAGGGGCGTCTATGTGTGGGACTGGGACTTCTTCGTGTCCATCGCCTGCCTTGCGTGGCGTTTGCAGGCGCGCGAAGAGTGTCGCGCCCCGCACGCATCGGCGAAGCTAGCCGTTCTGGCGGCGGGCATGCCGCCGCACGCCAGCACGCCGCTGTTCGATATACCGACCTCGCCGGGGATGGAAACCATCGTCATACCGGCGGGAGCGCCGATCGACGAAACCATCGCGGCGGTCGCCGCGGCCGAACCCACCCACCTCGTCGGCTACGCCACTGTGGTCGGCCAACTCGCCCGCGCTTCTCTGGCAGGCCGACTCGACATCCGGCCCGTTCGGGTGAGCACGAACTCCGAGCCGCTGCTCGACGAGGACCGCCAGGCGATCCGTGAGGCATGGGATGCCCCGGTGCACAACCTGTGGGGATCGACCGAGATCGGCGTGCAGGCGGTCGGATGTGCCCGCGGCGAGGGGCTTCACGTGTGCGAGGACGAGGTCGTGCTGGAACGCGTCGACGAGGACGGCGCACCCGTCGGCCGCGACGAGCCTGCCGCCAGAACGCTGGCCACCGGGCTCGCCAACCGTACTTTCCCGTTCATCCGCTACGACCTCGGCGACCAAGTCACCTGGCTGCCCGGGCAGTGCCCATGCGGAAGCAGGTTCGCGCGGGTCGCCGACATCGGCGGCCGACGCGACGACGACTTCCGCTACGGCAACGTCGCGATCCCGGCGAGCGTGTTCCGCCACGTTCTCGGCACAGATGCCCGCATCTCCGAGTACCAGGTGCACCAGACCGCCCGCGGCGCAGGCGTTCTCGTGGTGGGAACACCCGCCGTGGATGCGCTGGCGTCAGCATTGGCCGCCGCACTGCACCGGCACGGGCTGGCCGATGCCGAGATCGAGATTCGCGTGGTCGACGGACTGCAACGCCATGAGTCGACGGGAAAGCTGAAACGCTTCGTCCCGCTTGGCTAGTCGCGCGCGAAACCCTTGCAGCGCATCAAGAAATCCGCAAGGAACCCGTCGTGCGGGACCTCGGGTGCGGTGTAGTAGGTCGGGTATCGGCCGCAGTAGACGTTCGCGATACTGGGCTCGGCGACCAGGTCGTCGATCAGGGCTTCGTCTCCGGTGATGGCGTTGACGACCAGCGAGCGGCGCAACGGGGCGAGTCCGTCGTCGCGCGACCACGGCGACACCCACACGCACGGAAACGCCAACTCGATGTTGAGCGCGTCGGGGTCGGGCCGCGCGAGGAGGTGCACGGCAGGGCGCAACGCTGCGTGGCCGTCGCCAAGGTCGGCGACAATCTGGTCGGCGCCGAGAACGGGTGTCATGCCTGCGGCCTTCGCCGCGACGTACTCGGCCAACGCCTGCGCCTTGGCGAGCGGCTGAGTCGGTAGCACGGCCCGGTCGTCGGTAATCGCCAGCGGCACAATCGATGACAGTCGATCGGCGACCGCCTGCGCCAACGCCGGGGCGTCCTGTTCGCAGAGCACCGCAGTCGCGTTGACGCATGCCATTCCGCCCAGGTGAGCGATCGAATCGACGATCACGTCGAGGTAGTCGTGCCAGTCCCGGTCGTCGGTGATCAGGATCTTGGTCCGCCCCGGCCCGTTGACGAACACCGTCGAATCGTCGGCGTACTTGTCCACGATGTCCTGACCGCCGTAGACCATCGCAAGGTCGGCTCCGCCGATCAGTTCGTCGGCGCCACTGTGATCCGTCGGCAGGAACGTCGCATCGTCGTCGCGAAACCCGCTGCGGCGCAGGGCATGGACGAGTCGGTGTCCGGTGAACGGCTCCCGCCGGGAGGGGCGAACGGCCACGCGATAGCCCAACGCCAGCGCCTGCGGCCACGACGCGTGCACACCCGGCGCATTCCCGGACGCGAGGACGGCGAGCACTTCGCCCCGGCGGGCCCACACGGCGCCGCTCCCACGCCGACGACCATGCCAGTCGAAGCTGACGCCCGCCGGGCACGCGGGGCGTACCGCATCGAACGCATTGCTCAGTCCTGCGGCTACCTCGCGGGCGCCCTGGCGCGCCGCGGAGATCGGCAGGCCGGAAACGCGGCTGGCGAGGTGCACATACTCTTCGAAGTCCAGCCCGCCGATCGCGGAGTTCAGGAATGTGTCCGCGGCCTTCGCAAGAGCGGCCCGGCGCTGCGGTATCGCCAGCGGCCGCATCCTGCGTTGCGCGTTGAGGGCGCGGGCGACATACAGATTCGGCGCGATGGTCAACTCGGCGATCGCCACGCCCGCGGTGTCGGTGATCAGCTCGCGGTTGCGCGAGCGGTACCCGCCCGTCGGGCCGAGCGCGTCGACCGCGATCAATAGACACCCTCTACGACGGGCTCACCCTGGAAAACCTCCACCGGCTTGACTTCGGCGACCGAGTCGCCGATCTGGTCCTCGGGCCCCATGAGGCGCACGGCACTGTCGCGCTCGACGTTGTTGGGGATGAACATGCCCTTGCTGATGTGGTTCATCACGATCTGTCCACGCTCGCCGTACGGCACCGCCTCGTGGGTGTCGGGATCGACCACCCAGAACACCACATAGGGCGTCCTCGGATCGAATATGAAGGAGGGGCAGTCGGTTTCGATGATGCGGGTCGCCGCCTGCGACAGAATCATGGTGCTGCCGAAGGCCATCGTGATGGTCGTCTCCGGGAAGATGTCGCGCAGCACGGCGAGTGTGTCCACATCGACGTGCGCACCGCTGAGGAGCAGCCAACGGATCTTCTTGTTGACCAGGTCCACATCGGCGTCGTTGCGCGCGATCGCGTCCAGCAGCGGCGGGGTGGTGTGCATGTTCGCCACGTTCTGGGTCTGCAGAATCCATCTGGCCTGCTCGATGACATGGTCGACGTAACCGGCGACCTCGCGGCCCCCGTTGCGGACGGCCAACTTCTTCACCCATCGAGGGTCGAGGTCGATGGGATGAAAGACCGAGCCGAGTCGCTCGCAGACCCGTCGCGAGAAGAAACTGACTCCGTGTGGCCCGCTTGGCATGAGGCACAGAAACCCGTCTCCCCGCACGAAGCCGCCGACGGTGAAGTCCTCGGTCTGCCACCGGGTGACCTGTTCGACCCAGTCCGGTAGTTGGGCAGTCCTTTTCGGCGCCCCGGTCGTACCACCGGACTCAAAGATCTGGGGCAGCGGCGGGGGTGATCCGTAACCGCGTGGGATGAGGTCTTCGACGGGCACGCTGCGCAAGGTGTTCACGAGGTTGGGAAACCGCCGCAGATCCTCGAAGGTGTTGATGTCGGTCACCGGATCGAACGGAAGGTCTTTCGCCGCCCGTAGCCAGAACGGGGAGCCGGTCTGCTCGCCGAAGTGCCATGCCATCGCGGCGCGCAGGAATGCCTCTGCGTCGTCGACGGGCACCTCTCTTGGCACATCCAACAGCGAGAAATCCACGTCGGGCATGCCACCGATGGTGTCGCACGCCCGGCGACGTGGGCAATCGTCGCTCCAAACGTTTTCCGCGTGTTCATCCCGCTAGCGTGGAATCCTCGGGAAAGAACCGGCAGAAGGGGAGCCATGCCCGACGAATTGACGGGACAAGCGAAACTGTTCGATGCGCTGACGACCAAGGGCACCGCGTTCACGCACGAGGAGCGCCGCTCCTACGGCCTGCTCGGTCTGCTGCCCACCGCCGAGAAGACCCTTGACCAGCAGGTCGAACACTGCTGGCACGAGTTTTCCACGCGGCGGGACGATCTCGACAAGCACATCTATCTCCGCGCGCTTCAGGACCGCAACGAGACGCTCTTCTACCGCGTCCTGCGTGACCACATCTCCGAGACGATGCCGATCGTCTACACCCCGACCGTCGGCGTCGCCTGCCAGCGCTTCAGCGAGATTTACCGGCGGCCGCGCGGGCTCTTCGTGTCCTATCCCGACCGCGACCGGCTCGCGGAGGTGATCGACAACCGCCCCCGCCGCGACCCCGACGTGATCGTGGTGACCGATGGTCAGCGCATTCTCGGGCTGGGGGATCAGGGCATCGGTGGAATGGGCATCCCGATCGGAAAGCTCTCGCTGTACACCCTCATCGGCGGCATCAACCCGGCCCGCACCCTGCCGATCGTCCTCGATGTGGGCACCGACAATGTCGAGCTTCTCGAGGATCCGCAGTATCTCGGCTGGCGGCACCGGCGGATCAGCGACGACGAGTACTACTCGTTCATCGACGAGTTCGTCGCTACGGTGCGCGAACAGCTCCCGAACGTGCTGCTGCAGTGGGAGGACTTCGCCACCGCGCACGCGCTGCCGATCCTGGAGCGCTATCGCGACAAGCTGCTCACCTTCAACGACGACATCCAGGGCACTGCGGCCGTGACGCTCGGAGCGCTGCACGGCGCCTCGAAGGTGGCAGGGCGTCCGCTGTCGCAGCAACAGGTCGTGATGCTGGGCGCAGGTTCGGCAGGCATCGGCGTGCTCGGAATGGTGCAGCGCGAGATGGTCGCGCAGGGCTTGTCCGAGGCGGAAGCGGCAGAACGGATCTGGGTTGTCGACGTGGTCGGTCTGCTGACCGACGACAGGACCGACCTGTCCCCTGGACAGCGCAGGTTCGCACAGCAGGCGAACCGGGTGGCGGGGTGGGGGCTGCAGGGGCCACCGCAACTCGCCGACGTCGTGCACAACGTGGACGTCGGGATCCTGATGGGGTTGTCCACCGCGGCGGGCGCCTTCACCGAGGAGATTGTTCGTGAGCTCGCGGGAAAGACGGCGCGCCCCATCATTTTTCCGCTGTCCAATCCGACGAGCCACGCGGAGGCGCATCCGGCCGAGTTGGACGAATGGACCGGTGGGCGCGCGCTGATCGCCACAGGCTCACCGTTCGCGCCACTGCAACGCGACGGGGTGACGCGGCCGATAGCCCAGTGCAACAACGTCTACATCTTCCCGGCCATGGGGCTGGCCGTGACCGCGGCGCAGGCCACCCGTGTCACCGACGACATGATGCGGGTTGCGGCCGCCACGCTCGGTGATGCGTCACCCGCCCTGTCGGATCCGGATGCGCCGCTGCTGCCCGCATGGTCCGACGTTCCCGATGTTGCACTGCGCATCGCCCGTGCCGTCGGTCGACAGGCTGTCGCAGAGGGCGTCGCGCCCGCGCGCAGCGACGAACAACTGGCGGAACGCATCGCCCAGGTGCACTGGACACCCGAGTATCCGGCGTAGGGAAACGCGGTTACCGTCGGCGGGCGTACCGCTCGACGAACCGCCGCAGGATCGTCGGCGGGTATTCGATATGTCGTTGCCGTGCCGCCTTTTTCAATGATTCGGCGGACTCGGGCGCGAAGTAGCCGTGGTTCTTGTAGACGTCGATCCTGGTGATGATGCCGTCGAGGTCCAGTTCGGGGTGGAACTGGGTGGCGTATGTGTTGGCGCCGACCCGGAACGCCTGCACGGGACAGTCGGGTGACGATGCGAGGCACACCGCATCCGGGGGCAGCCAACTGGCCGCCTCCTTGTGGCCGCCGAACGCATCGAACACCTCGGGCAGCTCGGCGAACAGCGGCTCTTCGCGACCCGCCTCGTTCAGCGTGACCGTGACGGCGGCGACCGGTTCGGGGTAGCTGCGGTCCACCGTGGCGCCGATCACCGAACCGAGCATGCCGACGCCGTAACAACATCCGAGGAACGGGAAGTCCCGATCGACGATCTGACCGACGAGAGACAGCAGCTCGGACTCGGCACGGCGCTGGGTCGAGCTCTTCGAGTCCTGCGGATCGCTGACGTTGTAGGGCCCGCCTCCCAGGATGATGCCGGACCAGTCGTCGAGATCGATGGGCCCCAAGGGTCTGTGCGTGAGGCGGATTCGGTGCATCCCGGCCTCATCGAGGCCGCCGAAGCGCATCATCGCCTGGTACTCGTTGTCGGCCGCGGCGTCCTCGGCGCGAATCGACAGGAGCAGGAACGGGGCGTGATCGGCGTCGGTCGGCATTCGGATCTCGTCGAAACGTGTCAGCAGAATCCGAAACAGCCGCGGCGGCGGGGTTCTTTGCCTGGCGCGTTGCCCGGGATGCTGGAGTCGCTTCCTGGAACGGGTTTCGGCACCGGAGCGACACTCATCGGCGCCCGAGTCACGTCGACCCGCGGCTTCTCCGCCGTGGTCGGCTCGCTGTAGCGCGGCGAGTACTGCCGTTGTGGCGCTGAGTAAGTGGGCTCAGCCGACGGTGGCGGCGGCGGTGGGGGTGGCGGCGGGGGAGCCGGGGGCGGTTTGGGCGCGCTCACCGCCGTTGGTGCAGCCTTGCTCGGCGCGGGCGGGGCGCTCGTCGGCGCCTCGTTCGACTGTTCGGCGTTGGTGTTCGGGCTCCGGAAGACCAGCCAGCCGCCACACAGCACAGCGGCGATGACCGCCGCGACGAGCACTGCCGCCGCAGGCTTGGTGCGATACCAGGCTTCATCCCGGTAGTCGGCCCTGGCGAAGTCGAGTGCCGGCTGGACGTAGGCGGCCTCGACGAGCGGGCGCGCGCGGAGGGGCGGTGCGGGCGAGGAAGCTTTCGGCGGGACGTCATCGCGCGCGTCCCACCCGTAGTCGTCGGGCGGGCCGATCACCGCCTGTTCGGTCGCCGCCATCTCGCCGGCGTCGTCCCACTCTGGGGCGCCGGGCCGCTCCGGCACCAGGTCGTATACGTCGGCGGGCTCGGGCGGAAGCTCGCCCGCGTCGAATTCGGGGGCGGGGACGCCGAAGGGGTCGGCGGCCACCGCGCCGTTGTCCCACGCATGGTCATCGAGTCGGTCCGGCACTGCCTGCGCGACGATCGGAATCGGCTCGGTCGTCGGCTCGTGGTCGCGGAATGCGGCGCTCTCGGTCGGTTCGGACCGGGTGTACTCGAAGTCTTGGTCGGGGGCGCCGCCGGCCCGGCTCGGAGCCGCGTTTCCCAAGGAGGTCAACAGGGCCTGGTCGGCGGCGCGGCGAAGGGCGCGACGTTCCATCAGCCGATTGACACGCCCCATACAGACAAGCCTAACGGGGCGGGAATGCCTGCGCGTACGCCGATACGCCGAATGGCGTGGCGCCGTTCGGTCGTTTGCCGCGGCGACAAATGTCGGGCAACAACCGACGTTTATCCGGCGAGCTGGACAGCAGCGAAGACGGCGTCTCTTCTCATTTCAGCTAAACCGCGAGAAACGAACTCGCCGTGTCGTCGAATGTGTTTCTGCCGGGGCGACAAAACGCCGCTAGTCCTCCTTGCGGATCAGCCTCATCAGAGCGGCGTGGTCGGGCGCTAGCAGTTCTTCGATGCGCGGCTGGTTCACGTCGGCGACGACGATCTCGCCGACGTCCTGGTGCACATCGCGGAAGATGCCGTGCGACTTCATCTTCTCGGTCTGATAGATGTTGTCCTCTGTCGGCGTGACGTAGTACACCGCTTCGGCCTTGAAGCGGTGGATCAGCCACAGATGGATCAGCGTCATCAGGCGCTTCTGCCGCAGCTGCTCGGCGAACGTGTTCTGGTCGCGGACCGTGAGGATGCTGCGGCCGTTGCGGTCCTTGATGGGATCGACGAGCACGTTGGCCAGCTTCTCTTCGCCGCCGTCGCGTCCGCCGTAGATGCCGAGCTCGAGCACTTCGCCACCGGCGCGCAGCGGCCGGAACTGGACGCGGAACTTCTCGCCGAGTTTGTAGTGCTCGCCCCACAGCGACAGCCATTCCTCGAGCAGTTTCTTCGGCACCTCGGTTTGCACGAGATGCTGATGCTGGGTCGAGCCCGCGCCCATGGACTTCGTGGTTGCCGTCCGGCCGGAAGAGGCGGCAAGCGCGGCGTCGCTGCGCGGTCCGCCGACGAGTGTCTGCGGCGTGCGGTAGGGCGACTCCACCAGCCGCATCTTGCGCTGCAGGCGGGCCAGCGACAGCATCCCGTCCTGCTTGAGGGCCCCCGCGAACTCCTCGGCGGCGACGCCGTCGATCTGGTGTCCGCCGTAGGTCATGAAGTTGAAGACAAAGCCCATCTTGCCGATTTCCTCTGGGAACCGGCGCATCTCGTCGTCACTCATGCCGGTGGTGTCCCAGTTGAACGAGGGGGAGAGGTTGTAGGCCAACATCTTGTCCGGGTATACGGCGTGGATCGCGTCGGCGAACTGCTTGGCGTCGGCGAGGTCAGCGGTTTTCGTCTCCATCCACAGGATGTCGGCGAACGGCGCCGCGGCAAGTGATTTGGCGATTGCGTACGGGATGCCTCCACGCAGCTGGTAGTAGCCCTCGGGTGTCTTGACCCGCTCGCAGTCCCAACCGGCGTCGGCGCCCAGCTCCTTCGCCTTCTCGCGGGCCTCGTAGAGCGACGCCGTGTCCGCGAACTTCCGCCAGTCCGCCGCGCTCATGTCGAGCGACTCGCCCTCCCGCTCGCGGAACTCGAGTAGGTCGGCGACCGCCTCGCCGTAGGTCTCCAGCCCGGCGTCGTTCTGCCAGGCTTCGACGAAACGCGACTCGACACTGTCGAAGAGGGCGTCGACCGCCTGATCCCCGTCCTGCTGCGAGGCCGAAGCCGCCTCGGCGATGAGAGCCAAGATGCCTTGGCGCTCAAGCCAAGCGGTCGCCGTGGCGTACTCGCCCTCGGGTAGGGCGTAGAGCAGGTGACCGTTCAGTTGTGTCATTCCCGACTCGTAGAAGCTGCGCACCATCGCCAGGAAGCAGGACTTGTAGGACGGGATCTTGAGGTTGGTCACGCCGAGCAGGAACGGCTGGTCGCGCTCGTCGGCACGGCTGTCGATGAGGTTGGCGGCCTCCGCATCCGTGCGCGCGACGATGATGCCCGGTACCCCCATGATGTCGAGTTGGAAGCGGGCGGTGTTGAGGCGCTTGATCTGTTCGTCAGAGGGGACGAGGACCTTGCCGCCCTGGTGGCCGCACTTCTTCGTGCCTGGACGCTGGTCCTCGATGTGGTAGCCGGGCACGCCTGCCTCGACGAAACGGCGAATCAGGTTGCGCACGTGTGGATCTCCACCGTGGCCGGTGTCGGCGTCGGCGATGATGAACGGACGGTAGTCGACGGCAGGCGTCGCGGCGCGCTGGTCCTCGGTCATGCGCAGGCGCAGGTACTGCTGGTTGCGGTCGGCGGTGAGCAGTGCGCGCACCAGGCCCGCGGCCTCGTCGGGTACCTGGCTCAGCGGGTAGCTCGCGAGGTCGGGACCCGGGTCTTCGCTGGTGGAGCCCTTGGCTGAGGTCGCCCAGCCACCGAGATAGATCCCCTCGATACCCATCCGCTTCATGGTCACCGCCTGGCCGGGCGAGTAGGGCCCGAAGGTGGTGATGCTCCTGTGCTGGGCGTAGAGCTCGCGCAGTCGGTCGTAGAAGGCCGCCGCCGCCAGGCGCGCGACGGGGTAGTCCGCGGGGATCGTGCCCCGCTGCTCGACGACCTGGCGCGCCGAGTAGAGGCGGATGATTCCGTCGAAGCGCGGACTGTCGAAGTACCGCTGCATGGCGGCGACGTCCTGCTCGAACGGGGTGAGGGGCTGTGCATCAGCTTCGACGATGGCCATGGGTCAACACTACGGCGCACATTTGGGGGATTGTGCGGAATCACCCACGGCCGTCTCCGCAGGTCCGGCCCTCACGACACGAACTGCTGACCGCCGTCGATGTCGAAGGTGGCCCCGGTCAGCGCGGTGTTGATCATCAGGTGAACGGCGAGCGCGCCGACGTCCGCCGCGGTCACCACCCGGCCGATCGGTAGCTTGGCCCGAAGTTCGCTCCGCCGGCTTTCCAGCCGGTCTCCGAGCAGCGACGCCGACAACGGGGTGTCGACGAATCCGGCGGCGATGAGGTTGACGCGAATCGGCGCGAGCTCGAGCGCCAAGGTCGCGATGAACGGCGGCAACGACGCTGTCGCCGCAGAAACGATCCCGATGTCCCGACTCACGCGTCGGCCGCCGGTGCCGCCCATGAAGACGAGGCTGCCGCCCTGGCGCATCCGGCCCACGGCGCTGCGGGCGACCTCCAGGTCCAGCCCCGCGTGATCGCCGAGCGCGTCGCGCAGCTGCGCCGCGTCCATTTCGAGCAGCGGGCGGTAACTCGGGCCACCCGCGGTGACCATCACGTGGTCTACCGGTTCGGGCAGACCATCGAAGAACTCGCGCAGCGCAGCGCTGTCGTTGGCGTCGAACGCAGCGGTGCGGACGGCGCCCACCTGGGCGGCTGCTTCGGCGAGCCGGTCGGGGTTGCGGCCGGTGAGGATGACGTCTGCGCCCTCTGACCGCGCGCGTCGAGCCGTCTCCAGCCCGATACCCGCGCTACCACCGAGGAGGACGACGGTCTGTCCCTGCAGCTCCGGTTCCCGTTGCGCGGCTTCAGCGATACCGTCACTCATCAGTCAAAGTGTGGCGACCTGCGGCGGCTGCGACAACTGTGCTCTCACAGTCCGCGTGAGCTCGTCGGCGAGGATCTCCGGCTCTCCCGCGAAGAGACCGTCGAGTGCCTGCCCGGCGACCACCGCGGGGTCGGTCTTCTGGTCGGCGGGGACGGACTCCGCCATGTCGGTGTCCATGAACCCGACATGCAACGCGGCGACGTGTATGCCGCGCGGCGCCAGTTCCTCACGGAGCGCATCGGTCATCGCCCAGCCCGCCGCTTTGGCTGCGGCGTAGGCGCCGAACTTGGCGGCGTGCACCCAGGACAGCACCGAGAGCACATCGAGGATTGCTCCGCCACCGTTGGCCTCGATGACCGGAACGAAGGCACGGATCACCTGCAGGGTGCCGAAGTAGTGGGTTTCCATCTCCAGTCGGATGTCGTCCATGGCGCCCGACAACAGGTCCGATTGTGTCGAGACGCCCGCGTTGTTGACGAGAACGTTGACATCCGAAGCGATCTCGGCGGCGCGGCGCACCGAGTCGGGATCGGTGATGTCCAGCTGGACCGGTATCACCCCGGGCAGGTCGACCGTTTCCGGCCGTCGCGCGGCGGCGTACACCTTGGCTCCGCGCGCCACCAATTCCTCGGCGAAGCGCTTTCCAAGCCCTCGGTTCGCGCCCGTGACGAGCGCGGTGATCTGGCCGGTGTTCGGGGTGTTCGCGGTCATATCCAAGCCTTCCTCGTGGCGTTCTGTACCAAACGGTCAACAATAGGATGGCGAGGCTATTCCCGTCCGGTGCGCAACCTGGCTTCGAGGGCGTGCGGATCCGCGACGGTGACGGTGAGCGCGGAGTGGCCGCGGAAGCCGATGACGCGCTTGATCTTGTCGCGGAAGTGAATGCAGAGCCCGCCGTGAGGGTTCGTGCCGAACGTCAGACCGTCGTCCGCGAAGGACATTCGGGGGCCGACGGCGGTCCACCATCGATACGGCCCTGTGACGTGCGTGTCGGCAATGTTCTCCAGCGGTGTGTCGACGCGGAGCAGGCCGAACGTCGCGACGAACCGGCCGTCGTCGGTGATCGTGACGCCGTCCCGCCACGGCAGCGCACCGGCGCCGAGCCACATGGGCATGAACCGCCGGTCGAACCGGTAGGGGAAGAACTCGCTCACCGCGATATGCAAGCACAGCGGTCACCGTTGCGTCACGGTATGGCCACTCATTGGCGATGTGCCGTGCGGCGCATGGCCCCAGCAGACGCCGGCTTGTAGAAGTAGCTGGGTGACTTCCGTCCACCAACGGGTCATCCATTGTGGTCGCGGTGAAATCGAAGAAAGTGAAGCTCGACATGAAACGCATTTACGCCTTGGTGGTCGGTCTTGCCGTGTTGGTGGCGACTCCGGGTCTGGCGAACGCTGACACCACCCGGCCGCTCAGCACCCAGCAGGCCGTCCAGTATGTGATCGCGCGCGCCCTCTCCCAGCGTGGTGTGCCCTTCTCGTTCGGGGGCGGCGACGCCAACGGCCCGACTCGCGGCAGCGGCCCGACGGACAACGCCATCGGCCTGGACAGGCAGGGCCATGTCGTCGGACTGGACCCGGCCGCGAGCACCGTCGGTTTCGACGCGTCCGGCCTCGTGCTGTATTCGTTCGCGGGCGTCGGAATCAAGCTGCCCCGTTCATCGGGGGCCCAGTACAACGCCGGCAGGAAGGTACTGCCGCAGCAGGCACTGCCCGGTGACCTGATCTTCTACGGCCCCAACGGAAACCAGAGTGTCGCGCTGTTCATCGGCAACGATCAGATGGTGGAGGCCGGCGATCCGGTGGTGACGGTCTCGCCGGTTCGGACCAGCAACATGGCGCCGTACCTGGTGCGGGTCATCGCTTGACCTCGCCCCTTGACGACATTCCGCGAGCGCTCAACTACGCACGGTTTGCACCGCGAAATCTGTACCTCAGTGAGCGCTCGACCACCGATCATTGATCCATGGACTCGACTCGAGAGGCTGTGGCAGGCACCGGACTTCTGGTGGCGGCCATCCGCGCCATGGAATCCACCCGCGAAGACCGGTTGTTCAGCGACCCGTTCGCAGACAAGCTGGCCGGGGACACCGGGCGAGCGCTGCTGGCCGCGGCGATCGCCGAGACCGGCGAGCGGTCGACGGTTCAGATCGTCGTGCGCACCCGATTCCTGGACGATGCCCTATTGCGGGCCGTACGTGCGGCCAAGCAGGTCGTGATTCTTGCGGCGGGAATGGATGCGCGAGCCTACCGGCTGGCCTGGCCCGACGGCGTCACCGTTTACGAACTCGATCAGCCCGCGGTGATCGCCGCCAAGGAACACCTCCTCGCCGACGACGAGCCCCGGTGTCGCCGGGTGGCGATCGGTGTGGATCTGTCCAACGACTGGCCCACCGCGCTGACGACCGCGGGCTTCGACCCTGCCGCGCCGACGGCCTGGCTGATCGAGGGCTTGCTGCAGTACCTCGATGAGGGCGAGGTGCGAACGCTGTTCGATCGCGTGAACGGCTTGTCGGCGCCGAAATCGGCCCTGGTGTACGACGTCGTCGGCAAGACACTGCTGGAGTCGCCGATGATGGCGCCGCTCGTGGCGGCCATGGCCGAGCAAGGCTCGCCGTGGCTGTTCGGCACCGACGAACCGGGGGAGCTGGCCGAGCGGCACGGCTGGTCGGCGACGGTCACCGACATCGCGCAACCGGGCAATGAATGGAACAGGTGGTTCGCGCCTGCGGTACCGATGGATGTGGCCGGCGTGCCGCGGGGATATTTCGTCGAGGCGACCCGCTCGTCGCCACCGAAATAAACCGCGCGACTTTCGTCTGCCCGCCTCCGTAACCTCAGCCAGATGGCGGTGCTGACGGCTCAGCGTGACGACTTCCCCCGGTGGTACCAGGATGTGCTCACCAAGGCGAAGCTCGCCGAGAACGGCCCCGCCCGCGGAACCATGGTCATTCGCCCGAACGGATACGCGATATGGGAGCGGATGACCGACGAGGTAGACCGGCGGATCAAGTCCGCAGGAGCCCACAACGCGTACTTCCCCCTGTTGGTGCCGATGGCCTTCTTCGAGCGCGAGGCCGAACATGTCGAGGGATTCAGCCCAGAGCTGGCCGTCGTCACCCACGGCGGGGGAAAGGAGCTCCCCGAGCCGCTCGCCATCCGCCCTACGAGTGAGACGGTTATCGGCGAATACATGGCCAAGTGGATCGACAGCTACCGCGACCTGCCGCTGCTGCTCAACCAGTGGGCGAACGTCGTGCGATGGGAGATGCGACCGCGAATCTTCCTGCGCACCACGGAATTTCTCTGGCAGGAGGGCCATACCGCGCACGCGACGGAGTCGGACGCGCGGCAGTACGCCCGCGGAATCCTGCACGACGTCTACGCGGACTTCATGCGCAGCGTGCTTGCCATGCCCGTCATCGTCGGTCGCAAGACCGCACGGGAGCGCTTTGCAGGCGCCGCGAACACCATGACCTGCGAAGCCGTCATGCGCGACGGCAAGGCGCTGCAGATGGGCACGTCGCACGAACTCGGCCAGCGGTTCAGCCGCGCATTCGACATCGACTACCTCAGCGCCGAGGGTGTGAGGAAGCTCTGCTGGACGACGTCGTGGGGCTCGTCCACCCGCATGCTCGGCGGGCTGATCATGTGCCACGGCGACGACTTCGGGCTCGTCCTGCCGCCGGCGCTCGCACCGATCCAGGCGGTCGCCGTGGTGGTCAAGGACACCGACGGTGAGGTCACCCGCGCCGCCTCGGCACTGGTCGACGAGCTGACGCGGCACGGCGTCCGGGCGCGTCTCGACGACGACGTCGACCAAGGCTTCGGTTGGCGCGCCACCGAATGGGACCTGCAGGGGGTGCCGATCCGGATCGAGATCGGCCCCCGAGACATCGCCGATGGCGCCGCCGTCGTCTACCGGCGCGATACCCGCGACAAGACCAAGGTGGCGCTGGACACGGTCGTCGACGACGTGGCGCGGCTGATCCGCCGCGTACAGGACGACATGCTCGATGCCGCTACCGCACGACGCGACGCGTTCATCTCCGACTGCACGACGCTCGATGACGTGCGCGACGTCGCGCGGACCGGAGTCGCGCGTGTGCCATGGGAGTCGGTCGGCGTCTCAGGAGAAGAGCGGCTCGCCGCGGACGGCGTCACGGTGCGGTGCCTTCAGCGCGCCGACGGATCGTTGCCTGACACCGACGACGACGCGCGCGCGGTGGCGTTCGTCGCAAGGGCCTACTGACTCAGCTTCGTACCGCTTCCAACGTCCCGTCGATGACGAGCGCGCGCAGGCCTTTTCGGTTCAGCTTTCCGCTCGGCAACGTCGGTATCTGATCGCTCGCCGCCAGCACCCAGCGCGTTGGCACCTTGTAGGCCGACAGCTGATCCCGAGTACGGGCGGCAACCGCTTCCACGTCGATCCCTGCGGCCGAGGGCACGACGACGGCACACACCTCCTCGCCGCGCACCGGATCGTCGATTCCGACGACCACACACTGTGCCACGTCGTCGAACTGCTCGATGACGCCCTCGACCTCGAGCGGCGACACGTTCGCACCGGCGGCCTTGATGAGCTCGCTGGTGCGGCCGACGTAGAACAACCGCGGATCGTCCTTGCTGCGGTAGACCCGGTCTCCGGTGTGGTACCAGCCGTCGTCGTCGAAGGTCTCCCAGCGTTCACGCTTGTTGTATCCCGCCATCACCCCGATGCCCCGGATGAGCAACTCGCCCACGGTTCCGTCGGTCACCGGTTCACCGTCGTCGCCCACGATGCGCATATCCGTGAAGGCGAAGCCACCTGCAGTCTCAGACATGGTGCGGTGCACCGGGAATCCATCGGGCACATCGGTCATCGCGATGTCCAACGGGCCGTCGCGCAGCATCGGGGCGCTGGAGAGGTCACGACTCGCGAAGGACGGATGGTCGCGCAGTCGCTGGGTGAAAGCCGGCCATCCGACGATCCCCGTCGCGCGCTCGCGCTCGACCAGATCCAGCGCGGCCGAGGCATCGAGCCGGGGAAGGACCAACAGGGTGACGGGTTCGTGCAGCGCCCCCGTCGTGGCGAGCAACCCGCCGACCCAGAAAAACGGCATGGCGCACAGGATTCGGGCCGAGTCCTGCGAGCCCGTGACCGCTCGAATGGCAGCGGGCCATGTCGACGTCTGCCGCACGAGGGTGCCGTGTGTGTGCACGACGCCCTTGGGGTCCGCGGTCGATCCGGAGGTGTGCACCATGACAGCCGGATCCGCGGGGGACACCTCCTGCTCGACGGCGGCCAGAATATCCTGCGGCACAAGCGCTTCGGTGTCGCCGTTCCACCGTGTCGCCCAGCGCCGATCCGTGTCGGCGGTCAGCACGACGCGGCGCAGGTAGGGCGCCGCGCGCAGGCGGAGCAGGCTGTCCGACTGTGTTGTCAGCTCTCCAAGTGCGGCTTCGAACCGCTGGGCGACGTCGATGTCGAGCACGCGGTTCGGCGCGACCAGCAGCCCGATGTCGGCGAGTCGCACCACCTTGGCGAGTTCTGCGGGCGCGTACATCGTGCTCAGCGGCACCACCACCGCTCCGATCCGTGACGCGGCGAGCCACCAGACGATCCAGTCGACGCCGTTGGCGAAGAACAGACCGACCCGAGTGCCCTTGCCGACACCCTCTGTCAGCAGCCACCGAGCGGCGAGCGCCGACCGTTCTTCGGCTTCGGCATAGGTGAGCCGGTCCGTCGGTGTGACGACATAGACCTGGGCGCCGAACTCGCGCACGCTTCGATGCAGGAGTGCGGGCAGGGTCGGCCGGGGTTCGGTCACCCGCCGATCTTCTCCGATGAAGGTGACCATGACCACATCACGGGTTACTGCAACTGACCGTAACAGTAACCTACGATTATGAACATGAGTGCCGACTTGCCCATCGATTCCGCAGCTCACCGGGGTCTGTTGCAGATCGAGGACTGCCTGGACGCCGACGGGAACGTCGTGCTGCCGCCCGGCACCACGCTGATCTCACTCATCGAGCGCAACATCGCGAACGTCGGCGACACCGTGGCGTATCGCTACCTCGACCACAACCGCTCGGCGCAGGGTCATGCCGTCGAACTGACCTGGACCCAACTCGGCGTCCGGATAAGCGCCATCGGTGCACGGGTGCAACGGTTCGCGTCCCGCGGAGACCGCGTGGCGATACTCGCCCCGCAGGGTCTCGACTACGTCGCCGGGTTCTTCGCGGCCATCAAGGCCGGGACCATCGCGGTGCCGCTTTTCGCCCCCGAATTGCATGGCCATGCCGAGCGCCTCGCGATCGCCCTTCATGATTCACGCCCGGCTGTCATCCTCACCACCTCGACGGCATCGGCTGCCGTCGAGGCGGCGCTGGACACGATCGGGCTTGGCCTGCGACCGCACGTCATCACCGTCGACGACGTCCCTGACTCGGAAGGCGACGCATTGACGCCGGTACACCTCGACGTCGAAGACGTCTCGCATCTGCAGTACACGTCGGGATCCACGCGGGACCCGATCGGCGTGGAGATCACCCACAGGGCGGTCGGCACAAACCTGACACAGATGATCCTGTCGATCGATCTACTCGACCGAAACACGCACGGCTGCAGTTGGTTACCGCTCTACCACGACATGGGGCTGTCGATGATCGGCTTTCCCACCGTCTACGGCGGCCACTCGACACTGATGTCACCTGCCGCATTCATTCGGCGGCCCGAGCGCTGGATCCACGCGCTGTCGGCCGGGTCCGCGCAGGGCCGCGTCGTGACCGCCGCGCCCAACTTCGCCTGCGAGTACGCGGCGCAGCGCGGCCTGCCCGCGCCGGGAGACGACGTCGACCTGAGCAACGTCGTGCTGATCCTCGGCTCGGAACCGGTGAGCACGAGCGCCATCGACGCCTTCAACGCCGCCTTTGCGCCGTACGGGTTGCCGCCGACGGCCATCAAACCTTCCTACGGCATCGCCGAGGCGACCCTGTTCGTCTCGACCATCGCCCCGACCGCCAGCGCCACGGTCGTCCACCTCGACCGCGAGAGGTTGGAGAACGGTCAGGCCGTGCGGGTCAGCGCGGACACCCCCGATGCAGCGGCGCATGTGTCCTGCGGACAGATAGCGCGCAGTCAATGGTGCGTCATCGTGGATCCGGATACGGACCGTGAACTCACCGACGGCCGGGTCGGCGAAATCTGGTTGCACGGCAACAATGTCGGCCGCGGGTACTGGGGACGGCCCGAGGAAACACGGCAGGCGTTCGGTGCCGTTCTTCGCTCGGACACGACAACGGAAAGTCATGCACACGGCGCTCCGGCCAATGCGACGTGGCTGCGGACGGGGGATCTGGGGTTCTATCTCGACGGTGAGCTCTACGTCACCGGTCGCATTGCGGATCTGATCGTCATCGACGACCGTCAGATCTACCCAGAGGATGTCGAGACCACCACCGCGCAGGCGTCGCCGATCGTCCGTCGTGGATATGTCGCCGCGTTCACCGTGCCCGCCGGCGTCGGCGAGCAGTTGGTGGTCATCGCCGAACGTGCGTCGGGCACACGCCGCGCCGATCCCGGTCCTGCCATCGACGCCGTTCGCACCGAAGTGTCACGCCGACACCGGCTCTCCGTCGCCGACGTCCGGCTCGTGCCCGCGGGCGCGATCCCGCGCACCACGAGCGGCAAGCTGGCCCGTCGGGCATGCCGTGCCGCCTACCTGGCCGGCGAGTTCTCCGAGTAGGAAGTCGACCGCCAGGTTCATCCGCGCGGGCTAGTGTCAGCGAATGACGTCGATAGCCGAACCCACTGAGCGCGTTGTCGGACTGGCCCGCGGAATGCGGGAGCTCGTGGCTGCCGAAGCCGCCGAATGCGAACGCATCCGCACGCTCAGCCCTGCCATCGTCGAGGCGATGTGGTCGTCCGGGCTGATGTCCGCGTTCAACCCGGTTCCGGCGGGCGGTGTCGAGCCGTCCTTTTCGGAAATGATCGACACCTGGATCGAAATGGCTTGGCAGGACGGCTCGTTCGGCTGGATCGGCATCGCGAACATGCCGTCGTCGTTCGCCGCCGCGGCGTATCTGCCCGACGACGGCTTCGCGGAGGTGTTCACCGCTCACGACAACCACGTCACGATGGGCGGCCAGTTCTTTCCCAACGGCCAGGGGACCGTCGTCGACGGCGGCTACCGGTTGAGCGGGTCGTGGAGCTTCGGCTCGGGGACCGGCCACGCGGAATACGTCGCCGCGGGCTTCTTCCCGATGGACGACGGGGAGATGCGCTGGATCGCCGAAGGCGTGCCCGATATGCAGGTGGCGGTGGTGCCGCGGGAGGAGATCTCGTTCAACGACGGCTGGTTCGTGCAGGGCCTCAAGGGAACTGGCTCCTATGACTACAGCGCCGCGGACGTGTTCGTTCCCGCGCACCGTACCTTCGCCCTGTTCTCCCGCGAGCCGCTGCGGGGGAGTTCCCCGGCCACCCGCATGGGGCTGATGCCCGTCACGGCGGCCGGTCACGCGTCGTGGGCGCTCGGCGTGGCCAAAAGCATGCTCGACGACGTCCAGGAGCTGGCCGCCACCAAGTTCCGGATGAGCGACATGGCATCGCTGGCCAGCCGCCCGACCTTTCAGAAGGGTCTGGCGCACCACGTCTCGGCCTGGCGGGCCGCCCGGCTCCTGGTACTCGAAGCGTTCACCACCGCCGAATCCGCCGTCGCCGCGGGCGAGGACCTGACCCCGATGCTCCGCGCAAACATGAGGGCGGCCGCCGTGTTCGCCACCGATGTGGCACGCGAATGCGCGGAATGGGCACATCTCGTGGCGGGCACAAGCTCGATCCGCGAGGGCAGTCGTCTGGAGCGGGCGTTCCGCGACATCTACACGGGCACCCAACACGCCTTCATCAGCGAGAAGGTGGCGATCGACGCGGCCCAGATCTGGCTCGGCGTCATCGACGACCAGTTCGGCCTGTAATCGGCTCGCCGATAGGGTTTCTCCATGCGGGATCGCACAGCCGGCCTGTCCGCCGCCGCGCAGCACGCACAGGAGTTCCTCCTCGGCCTCGACGAGCGCCCGGTGGCCGCCCGTGTCGACGCCGCAGGTGTACGCGATGCGCTCGGCGGGCCGTTGCCTCTGCACGGTGAGGCCACGGAGGTCGTCATAGACGCGCTGGTGGCCGGGGCCGAACCCGGCCTGGTGGCCACCGCGGGCCCGCGCCACTTCGGCTTCGTGATCGGCGGCGCGCTGCCCGCTGCGCTGGCCGCGGACTGGCTGGTGTCGGCGTGGGACCAGAACGCCGCGTTCCATTCACTGTCCCCGGCGGCCGCCGCGATCGAGCAGATCACCGCGGCATGGACGCTGGACCTCTTCGGACTGCCCGAGACCGCCAGCGTCGGTTTCGTCACCGGCGGGCAGGCTGCGAACACCACGTGTTTGGCCGCGGCCCGCCACGCGGTGCTCGCGAAGGCGGGGTGGAACGTCGAGGACGACGGCCTCATCGGCGCCCCGCCGATGCACATTCTGTGCGGCGAGCAGGCTCACGCGACCATCGACACCGCCCTGCGCCAACTGGGGCTTGGCGCAAAGACTCCGATCCGCATCGAAGCGGATGACCAAGGCCGGATGCGGCCCGATGCGCTGCGTGACGCGCTGGCCGAAGTGGCGGGCCCGACGATTGTGTGCGCGCAGGCGGGCAACGTGGCAACGGGCGCGTTCGACGCCTTCGAACCGATCGCGGACGCGTGCTCGGCTCACGACGCCTGGTTGCATGTCGACGGCGCATTCGGGCTGTGGGCCGCCGCGGCACCCGCACTTCGACACATGACGAAGGGTGTCGAACGCGCCGACTCGTGGGCAGTCGATGCGCACAAGTGGTTGAACGTGCCCTATGACGGCGCAATGGCCATCGTCGCCGACTCCGACGCGCACGTCGGCGCGATGGGACTCGCGGGCCCCTACCTCGTCGCCGATCCCGGCCAGCGCGACGGCACCAACTACGTGCCCGAGAGTTCGCGGCGTGCGCGCGTCGTACCGATGTATGCGGCATTGAGATCGCTGGGCCGCACCGGGGTGGCCGAACTGGTCGAGCGCAACTGCGCTCAGGCCAGACGAATGGCCGAACGACTGGCGGCGATACCCGGCGCACGGATCGTCAACGACGTCGTTCTCAACCAGGTGCTGGTGGCTCTGCCGGGCGGAGACGACGCCAACAGGGCAGCGGTGGCCGCCGTTCAGCGCGATGGGACCTGCTGGCTCGGCGGCACCACCTGGCACGACGAGTATGTGCTCCGGGTATCCATCTCGAACTGGACGACGACCGACGACGATGTGGACCGGGCAGCCGAGGCGATAGCACGTGCCGCGAACTAATCCCGGTCTCTAGGCTGCAGCCATGTCGATAGACCGCGCTGCACTCGCCGTCGGTGGTATTCGTTTGGCCTCGGGGATCTCGTTTCTCGTCGATCCGCTCCGCGCTAATCGCCTGTGGGGCGATCCGGATGAGCCTGCACCGACGGCGCAGCTCCTCTTGCGGTCGATGGGTTACCGCGACGCCCTGATCGGCGGCCTGCTGGCGTCGGCGGCGCTGCGCGGACGCAACACCCGCGGGTGGTTCCTCGCGTCGGGCGGGGCCGACGCCGCGGATCTACTGGGCGGGATGAGCGTCCACCACGACATGAAGAAATCACAACAGATCATCGGGCTCGGCGGTGCGGTCGTCGGCATCGGCGTCGGACTGTGGGGTGCTACCCGGCGGCGAGGCGACTCCGCAGCGGCGCAAGAAGCGCGCTGAGCCCGTACTCGAAAACGGCGTCGTAGTCGGTCGGCGACTGCAGTGCCTCGACCAGCGCCCGGTCGGGCCAGTCATCGGTCCACAGCGAGGGATCCTCTTCGTCGTGCTTGGCGCCGCGAACGGCCGAGAACTGCATGACGGCAGACGAGATCACGTGCACCTGAATCGCGCGCAGGACCAGAGCCGCATCGGTTCCCGTGACACCCACGTCCGCCAGCTGTGCGGCCAGCGTCTGCTGGACCGGGAGGAACAGCAGCGGTGTCCGATCACGTTCGTGCGCGATGGCGAGAAGGTGTTGTCGCTCGATCAGCACCGTGCGCTGTGAGCGGGCAAGTGCCGCAATGCGATCGACGGGATTGTCGCCGTCGACCGGCAGGCGTGCCATCTGGCTCAACAACCGATCGACCAGGCTGTCGAACAATTTGTCCCTGCCCCCGATATGCCAGTAGATCGAGGTGGCCGCTACCCCGAGCTCTTCGGCCAGACGGCGCATGGTGAAGGCGTCCACGCCGTCGAGCTCGATCAGGCGAGCGGCCGCGTCGAGAATCTCTTCTGCATCAACCGCGTCTCTCATGGTGTCTCACCTCCGCTCATCCGCTCCGGCTCGGGCAGGCCCAGATACCGTTCGAGGTTGCGGTGCATGTTGATCACGCGGCGTTCCTCGTTGGACAGCGTCAGGTGGGTAAGGCCGGGTTGGTGCAGACCGCGCTGAAGACCCGCGAGCACCGCGATGTCCTGCGTCAGCACCAGACCGGGGTGAGCCTCATCGGCCGTCAAGCGCATGTCGGTCGGCCTGATGCGCGGCGCACCGGGAGGCATCCGCATCCACAGGATCATCACCAGTTCGCCGCTGTCCGGATCCGGCCCCGGCCGCGCGGTCAGCACCGTCATGTGATCTGCGTTCGTCAGAAGAGACATGTTCGGGAAGACGTTGTACTGGTGCAACCGCAGGATCTGGTCGGTCGTCGCCCAGTTCAGATCGACACCGCGCTCGGTGGCGAAAGCCCGTGTGCGCTCGGCGATCACGTCGGACACCGACTCGCCCGGCCGCTGTTGATCGGCGGGAAACGGTGCGTCATCGGCGAGACCCATCAGCGCGCCCTGGGTGGTCACATATGCCTGCCACACGTCGGCATCGGTGAGCGTCTCTTTGATCTGCGGACTCGGCACTCCGTAGCTCTGCTCGGACTTGCCCGTGTGCCCCCAGATCGTCTGCGGCGCATAGACGTCGTCCATGCATCGGTGTAGCTCGGGGTGCAGCGTCTGGATGTGATAGGTCTCGCTGAATCCGTCGGCGATCGTCTTCCAGTTGGCGTCGACCTCGACGGTCATGGTGGCGTAGCAGCGAAAGTCGCCGAGTCCGCACCACGCGATGTCCTGCGGCACCGCCTCCAGGTAGTCGCCCAACGGCATCGCCTTGCGGTCGAGGTTGACGAAGACAAGCCGTTCCCAGGTGTCGACTTCGGCTGCGAGCAAGGGAAAGTCGGACATCCGCAGCGCGCCGAAGCCCTTGCGGTGGGGCACTCGCTTCAGCGATCCGGAGAGATCCCACGTCCACCCGTGGTATCCGCACTTCAGTTCGTGCAGTTCGGATCCGGAGCCGACGCACAGCGAGTTGCCGCGGTGGCGGCACACGTTCTGGAACGCGCGGAGAGTGCCGTCGTCGTCGCGAACCACGAGTACCGAGTAGGGGCCGCACCGGTACTCGAAATAGTCACCGGGCTCGGCGACGTGGTCGACCGTGCATGCCACCTGCCACACCTTCGGCCACATGCGCTCGACCTCGAGTTGCGCGAAGTCAGCAGAGTAGTAGCGCTCGGCAGGCACCATGGTGGGGCTTTTCGGCGGCGGGCCGATCGCGTCTTCGCGCTGCGCATGGACGGGGTTGCCGACCGCGGGACCGGCCTGCGCTGTGTGCGTCACTATCGGCCCTTCCTGATCCGGCGCCACCCGTCTGTAACGGTGTTACATTGGCCACCGTAGCCGCTCGGCCGGCTACATGGGACCGAAGTAGCGGCTGGCGCGGAGTTCGAGGAGTAATCGTGTTCGACCTCAAGATCACAGGCGGAACCGTTGTCGACGGAACGGGCGCGGACCGGTTCGAGGCCGATGTGGCGGTCAAGGACGGCAAGATCGTGGAGGTTCGCCGTCGCGGGCCGGGAAGCCCGCCGCTGGAAGGCGATGCGGCCGAGACGATCGATGCCACGGGCAAGATCGTCGCACCGGGCTTCGTCGACATCCACACCCACTACGACGGACAGGTCAGCTGGGACAGCCTGCTGGAGCCGTCGAGCGGACACGGCGTCACCACTGTGGTCGCGGGCAACTGCGGAGTCGGCTTCGCCCCGGTGCGACCGGGTAAGGAAGATTGGCTGATCGGCCTGATGGAAGGGGTCGAGGACATTCCCGGCACCGCACTCACCGAGGGCATCTCGTGGGGTTGGGAGAGCTATCCGGAGTACCTCGACGTCATCGAGAAGCAGAACCTTGCGATCGATATGGGCAGCCAGATAGCCCACGGTTCGGTTCGCGCCTATGCGATGGGTGAGCGCGGAGCCCGCAACGAGCCCGCCACGCCCGAGGACATTGCGGCCATGGCGCGCATCGTGCAGGAGGGAATCGAGGCAGGCGCGCTCGGCTTCTCGACGTCACGCACGATCGGTCACCGCGCCATCGACGGCGAGCCCGTTCCCGGCACCTACGCCGCAGAGGATGAATTGTTCGGACTCGGCAGGGCGATGGCCGCGGGCGGACGGGCCGTCTTCGAGCTGGCCCCCCAGGGGGTCGCGGGCGAGGACATCATCGCACCCAAAAAAGAGCTCGAGTGGATGCAGCGCCTTGGTGCCGAGATCGACCGCCCGATCTCGTTCGGCATGATCCAGGTCGACGCGGCGCCCGACCTCTGGCGCGAACAGATGGACATCTCTGCTGCGGCCCACGAGGCCGGCAGTGAGCTGTATCCGCAGATCGCCGCGCGACCGTTCGGCATGTTGTTCGGCTTCCCCGGCCATCACGCGTTCACGCATCGTCCGACCTTCCGTCGCCTGAAGGCCGAGTGCAGCCGAGAGGAGTTGGCGCAGCGGCTCGCCGAACCCGCCGTCAAGGCCGCCATCCTCGCCGAGGACGATCTACCGCCCGACCCGAAACTGTTGTTCGACAACATGTTCGCACTCGTTCAGTACTCGCTCGGCCGCATCTTTGCGCTGGGCGACCCGCCCGACTACGAGCCGACCCCTGACCGGGCCGTCGAGAAGATCGCCGCCGAGCGCGGTCAGGATCCGTTGTCCACGCTGTACGACCTGATGCTGGAAGCCGATGCAGGCGCGATGCTGATGCTGCCGTTCTACAACTACTACTACGGCAACCACGACGCGATCCGGGAGATGCTGACCCACCCGGCCGGGGTGTCGGGGCTCTCCGACGGCGGCGCGCACTGCGGCATGATCTGCGACGCCTCGTACCCCACATTCCTGCTCACGCACTGGGCGCGAGATCGCCACCGCGGCGAGACACTCCCGCTGGAGTACGTGGTGCGCAAGCAGTCTCACGACACCGCGAAGCTGTTCGGCCTGTCCGACCGCGGCGTCATCGAGGTGGGAAAGAAGGCCGACGTCAACGTCATCGACATGAATGCGCTGACGCTGCACCCCGCGCGGATGGCCTACGACCTGCCCGCGGGCGGTCAGCGTCTGGTGCAGGGAGCGTCCGGCTACACCGCCACGATCGTCAACGGAGTCGTCACCCGACGCAACGGCGCCGACACCGGCGCGCGTCCTGGCCGTCTTGTCCGCGGGGCACGCTGAGCCCACATAATGGGTGATGCGAGCAATCGTCACGCGTGACCGCGCGGCCGGTATCTCAGCACTTTCGCTGGCCGAGATGCCCTACCCGCACATGGCGGAGAACGATGTCATCGTCGAAGTGCATGCGGCGTCCTTCACACCCGATGAGCTCAATTGGCCAGGTACATGGACCGACCGGGCGGGGCGCGACAGGACACCGACCATCCCCGGACACGAGGTGTCCGGGGTCGTCGCGGAGCTGGGTTTCGGAACGACCGGGCTGGCCGTCGGTGACGCGGTAATCGGGCTGACCGACTGGTGTCGCAACGGCACACTGGCGGAATACGTTGCGGTGGAAGCCCGTAACCTCACGCCGCTGTCGGTAGGCATCGACCATGTGGAGGCGGCCGCACTTCCGATGCCGGGGTTGACCGCGTGGCAGGGGTTGTTCGACCACGGACATCTCCGCCGCGGCCAGACCATCCTGGTTCACGGTGCCGCGGGCGGCGTCGGTTCGGTGGCTGTGCAACTGGCGCTCGAGGCGGGAGCCCGGGTGATCGGCAGCGGTCGCACGGCACACAGAGAGACCATCCTCGGCCAAGGGGTCGACACATTCCTGGACCTGCAGCAGGATCGGCTGGAAGACGTCGGCGACGTGGACGTGGTGTTCGACGTTCTCGGCGGTGAGATCCTCGACCGCTCAGCACAACTCGTGCGGTCGGGCGGCGCGCTCGTCACGATCGCCGAACCGCCCCGCGTGCGACCCGAAGGCGCACAAGCGATCTTCTTCATCGTCGAACCCGACCGACAACAGCTCGCCGGGCTGGAACACCGGCTGCGCGATGGACGGCTGCGGCCTACCGTCGGCGCGGTGTTCTCGCTCGCTGATGCGCCATCGGCATTCGACCCGGCTCACCGAGCGCACGGCAAGACCGTCATCCGCGTCGTCGAGCGATAGCCGCGGCTACGAGCCCGCCTTGACCGCGGGCACCGCGACCGCCGTCTCGGGCGTCGTCGCCGGCGTCGCCTGGGTGGCCGTCGCGCCCATGCTCATGGTGCCCGAACTGACCATTTGGGTCGGCTGCGTCTGCTGCTGGGCGACGGCGATGGTCACGGCACCCATTGCCACCAGAGCGCTACCGCCGATCACGGTCATCAGTGTCTTCATTGCAATCCCACCTTTCTCGCCAAGTCGGCACAAAGTAAGCGCACAGACTGACGCGAAGCTGGATCGACACTGCGAGTTATCTGTGCTTCCGGTGCCCTGAATACATCTAGTGACGGAACTACCCGCCGAGGTCGTCCGACCGTCCGGCTTCCAGCCGCGACCACTGGGGGATGGGGCGGCCGTCGATCCGGGTGTTGGAGACGGCGTAGGTGATGTCGCGGGAGTGCAGGTAGGACAGTTCCTGCACCTGCGTGGTGACCCACGTGCAGCCTTCACACTGCTCGGGCGCGGCCTTGCCGGGATGCCACATGAAGTAATAGGCGAGCAGCTGGCGTCGCCCCTCGAAGGTGTCCAGCAGCGTGACCGCTCCGTCCGGCCCGATCAGCTCGAGGGTGGCGTCGACCTCGACCATCGGCAGGGCCCGCCGAGCCGCGGCGATCGCGTCGCCCCGCCGGATGTGTTCCTTCTCGCGGGCGCGCAGGCTGTCGATCTCGGCTTCGAAGCTCGCCCGATCGACGGAGGTCGGGGTGGGTGCGGCGTTGACCGAACCGCGATGTGGTGACTCGTTTTTCATAGGTGCTCCCGCGGGCTATTCGACGATGTCGGTGTTGGCAGGGCCGAACATGCACAGATGGTCGAGGACCGGCGTCGGGTCGTCCGACCAGTCCATCGCCGCGAGCTGTGCGCGGCTGCGGCGGCCGGTTCGCCACCGCAGGGCCTCGAATCGCGTGGTGCGCACGTGTATTTCGGCGCCGTTCTCCGGACCGCTCCGATACTCGGCGTCTTCCACCGCTACTCGCAGCGGCATCGGCGTCCGAAGATTGGTGAGCAGACGGTCCGAGCTGTAGACAACCGCATCGGAGTCACGCGCACCCGGCCTGCCCATCGCCGCGCGCACATCGTGTTCATGGCTGGCGATGTCGCCGACGGGCGGCTCCACGCCCGCGTTTTCGGCCAGATGGTCCAGTTGTGCCGCCGCGTCGGTCCAGGCCGCGACGATGTCGGGCATGCCCTGACCATCGAATCGGGCGATCTGCGCCGCCGTCTCTTCGTCGGTCGGCGGCCCCTTCAGCCGTCCATGGCCGAAGTCGTCGGCGACCGCCGCCAGGTGGGCCACCACGTCGCGCACCGACCAACCGGGGCAGGCCGTGACCGCGGTGTTCAACGCGGCATCGTCGAGATCACTCAACAACGACGTGATGCGCTCTCGGGTGTCTTGATAGATCCGGGCAACCCGGCGCGCGTCGGTGGCGGACACGCGGGTCACTCCTTCGGCGAGGGCTCGTGAGTGCCGTAGTCGTCGTGCCAGCGCCACCATTCGTAGGGTTTGGTCTGCGGATAGCCCTCGGGCGAGTCCTCCCAGACCTCTTGCCGCCCCAGCGCGGTCATGTCCAGGAAATGGAAGGTGTTGTCGAACACCTCGTCGCCGCGGCTGTCGATGAAGTAGGTGCGGAACACGCGGTCGCCGTCACGGATGAAGGCGTTGGTGCCGTGCCACTGGTCCACGCCGAAATCCGTGTCGAACGCTCCCTGCGGTCCGGGAATGATGGTGTACCACGGGTGATCCCAACCCATTCGGGCCTTGATCCGTGCGATGTCTGCCTGCGAACCGCGGGATGCGTAGACGAGGGTGGTGTCGCGGGCGTTCAGGTGGGCGAGGTTGCCGATGTGGTCGGCCATCAACGAGCAGCCGACACATCCATGGTCGGGCCAGCCGTGCACGCCAGGGTCGAGGAAGGCGCGGTAGACGATCAGCTGGCGCCGCCCTTCGAAGAGATCCAGCAGGCTGACCGTGCCGTCGGGCCCCTCGAACTCATAGTTCTTCTCCACCGGCGTCCATGGCATTCGCCGTCGCTGAGCGGCCAGCGCGTCGCGCGCGCGGGTGTGTTCCTTCTCCTTGACGAGCATTTCCTGTCGCGCAGCCTCCCACTCCTGCGCCGACACAATCGGAGGCGTCTTCATGCATTCTCCTTTCGTCGGATGACCCGTCAGAACATTCAACATTTCAGTTGAACAACTTTGTTCCAGCACATCATGGGAGATCGTTATAGTCAACAAGATGGTTGAAGATCAGGTTCTTGATCGTGCGTACGGCGCGCTCGCCGATCCGACCCGACGATTGCTGTTGGAGACGTTGCGCCGCGGTGACGCCCGCATCTCCGACTTGGCGGCGCCGCTGCCGATGACATTCGCAGGCGTCTCTCGCCACATCGGCGTGCTGGAGGCGGCCGGGCTCGTCCGGCGCGAGGTGCGCGGCCGCGAGCACTGGCTCTCCCTGCAACCGGACGGATTGACGATGGCCCAGCAGTGGATCACCGAGCAGACCGACTTCTGGTCGACGCGCGCGGACGCGCTCTCGGCGCGGTTGCGCAGAAAGGGCAAGCGATGACCCAAACGGCGACAGTCCGCGTGCAACGCGTCATGCCCGCCGCGCCGGATGCGGTGTTCGACGAGTGGCTCGACCGAGAGTCGTTGCAGGAGTGGATGTGTCCCCGGCCCGTTCAGGTTCTCGATGTCACCGTCGAAGCACACGTGGGCGGGACCGTGCGCTTCGATGTCGACGACTCGGGCACCCGTGTCCTGATCACCGGCCAGTTCCTGACCATCGACCGGCCCCGCCTGCTGCGCTTCACGTGGACGAACTCGAACTGGCCGGATCCGACCAGAGAAAGCATTGTCAACGTCGCCTTCGAGCCGGTCGGTGACGACGAGACGCTGATGTCGATCGAGCATTCCCTTCTTCCCCCAGAGGAATTCGAGAGCTTCGACAGCGGGTGGACGCTCACCGTCGAACAGCTCGCGGCCGTGCTGGGCGATAGATGACGAGGCGCTGGATCGTCGATGCGATGAACGTGATCGGCAGTCGACCAGACGGCTGGTGGAAGAACCGCCGAGAGGCGATCGTCGGCCTGGTCGACCGACTCGAGCGCTGGACTCCCACGCAGGACCATTCGGTGACCGTGGTGCTGGAACGACCGATGTCGCCGCCGATCCACTCATCGGTAATCGAGATAACGCACGCGCCACGGGCGGCCGCCAACTCGGCCGATGACGAGATCGTCCGCCTCGTCGAGGCCGACCACGCGCCGCAGGATCTCACCGTGGTGACGTCGGACAGCGCTCTGGCCGAACGGGTCCGACGCGCCGGTGCATCGGTCTACCCGGCAACGGGCTTTCGCAACCTCGTCGATCCGGTTGGGTGATCGGTGTGAACGATGACCCGCTGCGCGGTCGCCCCCCAACCAGTCACGAACGGATGACGGGTGAACCGTGGGACGCCTCATACCGAGGCGGGCCTGCGCCGTGGGACATCGGCCGACCCCAGCCCGCAGTCGTGCGGCTGACGTCAGAAGGGGCGTTCGCCGGAGCGGTTCTCGATGCGGGCTGCGGAACCGGGGACAACGGGCTGCACATAGCGTCGACGGGACTGTCGGTGCTTGGCGTCGATGTCGCCGAAACCGGCCTCGCGATCGCTCGGGACAGGGCGCGCGAACGCGGAGTCGACGTCGAGTTCACGACGGCGGATGCCTTGCGGCTGGATCGGCTGGGCCGCACCTTCGACACGGTCCTGGACTGCGGGCTGTTCCACAGCTTCGATGCCGGTGAGCGGCCGGGCTATGTGGCGAGCCTGGCGTCTGTGACGAGGGAGGGCGGGACGCTGTATGTGCTGTGCTTCAGTGACGACGAACCCGAGACCGGCCCGCACCCCGTCACCAAGGACGAGTTGAAAGAGTCGTTCGGTCAGGGAAGTGGGTGGCGAGTCGCCGCCGTCGAAGAGGACCGGCTTCAGACGAGATACCACGACGACCGCGGCGCACCGGCATGGTGCGCGACGATCAACCGGGTGTGACTAGGGCCGATCAGCCGTTCTGAGCCATTCCGTAGCAGACGCCGTAGTGCTCGGGCGTGCACGGAACGCCGTTCACCGTGTCGAATCCGTTCGGATTGTTGACGATGGTGGCGCCGCCTCCCGCAGGAGGAGGAACGGGGATGACCGGCGCGGAGCCGCCGCCTGCGCCGCTGATGCACACACCCTCGAAACGGGTTGGTTTCGTGCCCCACGGGCAGTCGGCCGAGGCCGGCGATGCAACCACGAGGGGAGCCGCGACGAAGGCCACAGCACATCCGAAAACGAGCACACCGCGCTTCAAACTCACCATCTCAGCTCTCCGAACCTCTCACCCGACCCGCACCAGCCTAACCCGCGGGCCGCCGGATTGTGGCCGTGCATCGCTTTTGCCCTGGTGACGCGCGCTTGTCCCGGGTCTCAGCGGGGAAGAAGCGAGATCTTCTGCCAGATCTTGTTCGAGAGCTCGGTGGTCAGGGTCTCGATCGTGGAGATCGTCTCGAGGACAACCGCGTCGGTGCTGTGTTCGGCGCACAACGCCGCGGTCTTGGCCGTCAGGCTCAACATCTCCGAGCAGTAGTTGTAGTAATGGTGCAGCTGGTCGGCGTCGAGACCGTGCGCCGGGCTCGCCGCGGTCGCGGTGTAGGTCGGGCTGACCTGTTCGGGATCCTTCGAGAGCTGATGCATGTCGATGACGTGCGCAAAGGAACGCAACCGGTGCAGGAGGCGCAGCAGTGAGCGGCGCTCCAGGCGCTCGGGGAAGAACCAGAGGAACACGACCGCGATCGCCGCGAAGACCAGGTCGTTGACGACGCTTTCGACCAGCGGCACCCAATCGGTCGTCTTGGCCAGCCCGTCGACAACAGCAGAGCGCATGCTGAAGGCCAGCGCGATCAACGTCGCCGCGACGATGGTGATGCTCGCGATGCGGGCGCTCATCGTCATGCGCCTCAGCCGATCTCGGGACTGACCGGCCTCCTCTTGGACACGAGCGACGAGCCCGCCGAGGTCGCGGGCGGCCTTGGTGAGTCCGCGCTCACCGAAGCGCGCGTGGATACGGCGCTCGAGCTGCGCCACCGTGTCCCCGACGAAGCCGGCTGCCAGCTGGATGGTGTCCCCGGCCGGACTGGTCTGCGCCACGTCACGACTGTAGGGCCAGCTGCGGTATCCGAGCGTGACAATCAGCGCAGGCCCGCGCGCCACTTGTCCAGAAGTCGCCGGTCGCGTTTGGTCGGCCGCCCGGCACCGCGGTCACGGGCCGCCACGGGAATGGAAGGAGTCGGAGGCGGCGGGGGCGTTCGATCGAGGTAGCAGGTCACGGCGTCGGCAGCACCGACCCGCTTCTGGATCACCCGGACCACCTCGACTATCCGCGTCGTATTTCCGACGAGGGCGCGCACCTCGTCACCGGGCGACACTGTCGTCGCCGGCTTCGCCTGCCGATCGTTGACCCGGACATGCCCGCCTCGGCACGCGGCGGCGGCATCCGGCCGGGTCTTCGTCAGCCGGACCGCCCACAACCACCGATCCAGACGGGTCGACTCCATAACGTCCATCATGAATCAGCCGTGCAGCCTGCGGTAGGCGCCGACGGCGCCCGAATTCAGTGGTATGAGACCGGTCTGAATCATCGACGGCGCATCGAGGTACTGCAGTCCCCGGACGTAGGGAGGCACCAGTTGGGGTGCGTCGGTTGCCAATACATCGACCACGGCGGCGACCATCTCGGCGGCGACGCCGTGGCGGCACAGCAGCAGGTCGGGAACTCCGATCGACCTGATGCCGGGTGGTACGTATTCGCATGTCGGTACGAGCCGAACGGCGTACGGGTAGTCGGCGAGGTGGCTCATCGGTACGGCCACCTGGCCGATGTCGAGCATCCGGATCGGAACTTCGGTGTCCAACTCGGCAATCGCAGGTGTGGGCACCCCGCCGGACCAGACCAGGGCGTCGACGTCACCGTCCTTGAGCCGGGCCAGCCCATCCCTGAGGCGATAGTTCAGCATGTCCACTCGAAGGTGAAGTTCGGCGGCTTCGAAGAGCACTTGGCTGGTCACCGCGGCGCCCGACCCACGAGGACCGATAGAGACGCGCTTTGACTGGAGGTCCGAAATCTGTTGCACGGCAGCGTCTTCACGGACAATGACCTGCAGATAGTTCTCGTAGACCCGCGCGACGGCCTGCGGCGTGGTGTCCGCGGGGCCGGTGGCGGAATCACGCTCGGCGACGTCGGCAAGTGCCAGGCCCATATCCACGTCGCCGGAGCGGAGGCGACTCAGGTTCTCGACGGTGCCCTCGGTGGGAAGGACCTCGACGGTGATGTTCGGGTATCGGGCCTTCATCTGCTTGGCGAGAATCTCAGCGAACGCCAGATACAGGCCGCCGGGGTCGCCGGCCGCCAGACGCAACCGACCGCTCGCCCCGCTCCGTATGCACCCCGCGGCCAACGCCGCCGTCCCGAGAATGAAAGTGCGACGGCATATTTCGGTCGGTCGTCGTTTGATCAACACGTCGGATCACCGGCCACAGGTAGGCGGAAGCGGACCAGGAGTCCACCCTCCGGTGCTTTCTCGACGCCGACCGTGCCGCCGTGACCGGCCGCGACTTCGGCGGCGATCGCCAATCCGAGGCCCGTCCCCCCGCCGTCATCGCGCCCTCGCCAGAACCGGGCGGCCGCCCTCGACAGGTCTTCATCAGGAAGGCCGGGGCCGTCGTCGCTGACGACCAGGTCGACCGTGTCGCCAGAATGCACGGTTGAGACCGTGACGGTGGTACCGGTTCCCGCGTAACGCAACGCGTTGTCCAGTGCGACGTCCAGTAGTTGCTCCACATCGTGGCGGGCAAGCTGCACCGCCAGGCCGGGATGGCTCGAGTTGTCCTGCAATTTCTGGTCATGTTGGTCGGCAACCGGCTGCCAGAACGCGATCCGCTCTGCGATCACATCGTGGAGATCCGTTGAGGCGTCTGCGGTTGCGGACAGACCGACCTTGCGGCTTCCGCTGACCTGCTCGGCGCGGGCCAGGCGCAGCAGCTGGCTGAGCAGGTTCTCCAGCCGGTCGAGCTCCGCCGACATCGACCGGTACGTGGGCTGTCCCGACTCGGTGACCGAGTCGGCGAGGCTGTCGGCGCGCAATCGGACGGCGGCCAGCGGATTGCGCAGCTGGTGCGATGCGTCTGCGACGAGCCGTCGCTGGCGGTCGAGCGAGGCCCGCACCACCTGCGCCATCGTGTTGAACGCCGAGGTGAAATGACGCAGCTCCGGCGGGCCTGCCACATCGGCGGGCGGCCCTGCGATGCCTTCGGTCATTTCGGCTACCGCGCGCTCGAGACCGGTGAGCGGGCGCAGCACCCATCTGGTGAGCGCACGGGCGACAACGGCAGCCACGACGAGCACGACGAGACAGCCGATCGCCACCCACAGCCAGGACCGCGCGATATCGCGCGCCGCGACCGTGGTGTCGACCGCGAGCACGACGGCGCCCACCAGCTCGCCGTCCTGTCGGACGCCCGCCGTGGCGACCACCGAACGCCGTCCCCACGGCATGATCGGAGCCCACTGTGTCGCAGGCGCGTCGACGAGGGCGTGGCTCGCGGCCGTTGCGATGCCGGGATCCGAGACACTGAGCCCACGCGAAGCCAGAGTCTTGCCATCGGAATCGACGATCAGCAGGCCTTCGCCGTAGACCTCGTGATAGCGGTCCACCAGGCGCTGCAGTGGGGTGTCCGGGGTCGCCGCGGCATCCGCGAGCGCGGCGAGTTGCCTGTCCCGCTCCGCGGCGAGCGTCGCGGTTCGGCTGTTGGCCAACGTCAGCGCAAACGGAACGGCAAGTGCCGCAACGGCCAGCAGTGACAACACGACGAGGACAATGCGAACGCGCAGCCCCATGTCAGGTGTCCAGCCGAAAACCGAAGCCGCGCACGGTCTGCAGCGGTAGTCCGGCAAGCTTGGCCCGCAGCTGTCCGATAAAGAAGTCCAACGACCTCGACCGTCCGATCACCGCGGTGCCCCACACCTCGAGCATCAGTTCCTCGCGACTGACCGCTTCACCTTGACGCGCTGCCAGCGTGGACACGATCTGGAACTCAGTCTTGGTGAGCGCCTGCGGTTTCCCGTCCAGCGTGACTTCACGGCGCTCTCGGTCGATGCTGACCGGCCCCGCAGTCACTTGGCCGGCTGTGGTCGCGGTGTCGCCATCGACGCGGCGAACGCGCCGCATCACCGCGTCGATCCTGGCCAGCAGAACCGCCTTTCGGACGGGCTTGACCAGATAGTCGTCGGCGCCCGCGCGCAGACCAAGTACCACCGCGCCGTCACTGTCTCGGGCGGTCATGATGATCACCGGCACTGCCGATGCGCGCCGGAGGGTGCGCAACACGTCCAGGCCATCCATGTCGGGCAAGCCCAGATCCAGCAGCACCAGGTCACATCCCTTGACCCGATGAAGCGCGTCGGCTCCGCGGCTGGTCTGGACGACGGAGGCGCCGGCGTGGCCCAAGAGCTCGGCCAGCGCCGACGCGACCCCCTCGTCATCCTCGACAAGCAGCACCTGCATGGCGCTGATGCTAGGAACCCGTGGGCGAAACCGGCGCAGTGTTGACGAATTCATTTTCACCGGCTTGAAGTTCGCGAGTCTCCCGCTCGAGGTACGAGCGCTTGGATGGTTCGCCCATGAACGCGTAGACCAGCAGCGAGATCAGTCCGCACCCGGCGACGTAGAAGAAGAACCAGCTCTCGTGGCCGATGTTCTTCAGCCCGAGCGCGATGTACTCCGTGGTGCCGCCGAAGATCGCGACGGTGAGCGCGTAGGGCAGCCCGACGCCGAGAGCCCGGATCCGCGCCGGGAAGAGCTCCGCCTTCACCACGGCGTTGATGGACGTGTAACCGGACACGATGAGCAGCCCAAGCATCATCAATCCGAAAGCGGCCAGGGCCGAGTCGGCCCGTGCCACCGCGGTGAGCAACGGAACGGTGAACAACGTCGCGCCGATCCCGAACGCGATGAGCAACGGGCGGCGGCCAATTCGATCAGACAGCGCGCCGAACGCCGGCTGAATGCAGACGAAGACGGCCAACGCGATGAAGTTGATCCACGTCACCTGCTCCTTCGGAAGACCAGTGGTGTTGATCATGAACTTCTGCATGTAGGTGGTGAATGTATAGAAGGCGATGGTGCCGCCGAGCGTCAGGCCGACCACGGTCAGGCACTCCCGCGGATAGGCGAGCAGCACCCGCAGGCTCCCGCGTTCGGCGTTCTCCTCGACGGCAAGGGTGTAGTTCTCCGATTCATCCATGGTGCGCCGCAACCACATAACGGTCACGGCGGCCGCCGCCCCGATCACGAACGCGATCCGCCAGCCCCATGCATGCATCTGGTCCGCGGTGAGCAGCTGCTGCAGGACGATCTGGACACCGAGCGCGAGCAGCTGACCGCTGGTGAGCGTCACGTACTGGAACGAGGAGTAGAAGCCGCGCCGGTGCGGCGTGGCGACTTCGCTCAGATACGTCGCCGACGTTCCGTATTCGCCGCCCAACGACAGCCCTTGCAGCAGCCGCGCGGCGACCAGCAGCACCGGTGCCAGCGCGCCGATCTGCGCATACCCGGGCAGCACGGCAATGCCAAGCGAGCCGACGCCCATCAACGTCACAGAGAGCGTCAACGCCGCACGACGTCCGTACCGGTCGGCGTATCGGCCGAACAGCCATCCGCCGAGGGGGCGGATCAGGAAGCCGACCGCGAAGATGCCTGCCGTATTCATCAGCTGCGCAGTCGGATTGCCCGACGGGAAGAACACGCTCGCGAAGTAGATGCTGAACGCCGCGTAGGCATACCAGTCGTACCACTCGATCAGGTTGCCGAGCGATCCGCGAACAACGTTGCCTGCCACCGATCTCATGGGTGCGCCCCCTCATTGCTAGTAGGTGCGCAAATCATCTCCAGCGTGCGTCTCGATAGGGGACCCAATATGTCCCGGCGACTGCCGTTCCTAGCGCAATCCACAGATTTGGGGGCCGAATCCCGAATCTGGACACGCTTGACCGCTCGGCGTTGCCGAGCACTAATCGATCGTTCCCCAATCCGGCGTCGACGAAACGCGTCTTCGAAAACGTCACATTCGGGTACACACTGTCGTCGACGCACACCGGTCAAGGGAGGCGAGCCGAATGACTATTGGAGACGACGAAGTCATCCAAGCGGTACAAGCCGATGCGGGAACGCAGAAGACGCAGGTGCGGCGGGCTGCGATGGCGAGCGCGATCGGTACCACGATCGAGTGGTACGACTTCTTCCTCTACAACACGGCCGCCGCACTCGTCTTTCCGCACTTGTTCTTCCCCGAATCGTCCGCTTATGCAGGCGCGATGCAGTCGTTCGCAACGTATTTCGTCGGGTTTGCCGCGCGGCCGATCGGGGCGGCGATCTTCGGGCACTGGGGCGACCGGATCGGCCGCAAGACCACACTGATCATCACGCTGCTGGTGATGGGTCTCGCCTCAGCCGTCATCGGCATCATGCCCGGGACGGCGACCATCGGCGTCGCCGCGCCGCTGCTGCTGGTCTTCTTGCGCGTGCTCCAGGGCATCGCGGTGGGCGGCGAGTGGAGCGGGTCGGTGCTGCTCACCATGGAGTGGGGTGACCAGAAGCGACGCGGTCTGCTCGGCAGTTTCGCCCAGGTCGGCGTCCCGGTCGGGTTGGTGCTCGGCACCGGTGGCATGACGCTGCTGTCCGCGACGATGTCCGAGGACGCGTTCGACTCGTGGGGCTGGCGGATTCCGTTCCTGGCCAGCCTGATCTTGGTCGCGGTCGGCCTGGTGATCCGGCTGCGAATCCTCGAGACGCCGATGTTCGCCAAGGTGCTGGAACAGGGGAAGACCGCGACCGCCCCGGTCAAGGATGCGATCAAGCATCACTGGCGGGAAATCCTGCTCTCAGCAGGCGTGCGGTTCGCCGAGCAGATGCCGTTCTATCTGTTCACCACGTTCGTGCTGACGTATGTCGTGCAAGTCCACCACTACAGCAAGACCTTCATCCTCTCGGCGGTACTGGTCGGTGCCACCGTCGAACTCGCGGCGATCCCGTTCTTCTCGCACCTGTCGGACTCTCTGGGCAGGCGAAAGGTGTACACGGCCGGTGCGGTGGCCGCCGGGGTGTTCGCGTTCCCGTACTTCTACGTGCTGACCCACGGCAGTGCCGTGTCGATATTCATCGTGATCGTGCTCTCGATGATCATCCACGCGATGATGTACGGTCCGCAGGCCGCGCTGATCGGCGAAAGCTTCCCCACACATCTGCGCTACGGCGGTGCCGGTCTCGGCTATCAGCTGGCATCGGTGTTCGCAGGCGGACCGGCCCCGCTGTTGGCGACTTGGCTGCTGCACGAGACGGGAACGCCGTATTCGATCTCGATCTACATCGTCATCGCCGCGGTCATCACCGTCATCTGTTGCCTTGCTCTGGCCGACCGATCCCGGGTGGACATCGAGGACAACGCGAACTACAGCAGGGCGGGCACCTGAGCGGCGGCCCCGTCCCAGCTCTGCAGGAATGCCCCGATCAGTGGCCGACGTTCACCTGCTTCAATCCGGTGGCGGATTGAAAGTGTCGACGTGCCTGGTGGGCGGCTCAGGCTGCGGGTTGAAACCCCGTGACTGCCCGGGCGGGTCTGGCTGGGGGTCGAAATCGCTCGCGTGCGAGATTCCCGCGCCGAGTGACAGCAACACGGACGCCGCGGCAACGGCTGCGCCGAACGAGGCGGTGACCGACCTCCAGCCGAGTAGTGGTGATGTTCATGGTGTGCTCCTTGTTCTCGACGCCCCGTCGGCGTCAGCGGTGCACACAGTGAAGGCCGCGGCAGCGGCTACCGATCCCAAACTTGTGTCGCGTGCGATATCAGGTGCCGTCCCAGCTCTGCAGGAATGCCTCGGTGACGATCGCGGCGTTGTCCGCAGCAAGCTGCTTGTAGACGAAGAAGGTGAACGGGTAGCCCGGCAGGTTCAGCGGGTCACCTGGCCCGTCGGACATTCCACGGATGCCGAGGAACGGGACGCCGTGGGCGTCGGCGACCTGTTGTGCCGCGGCCGTCTCCTGGTCGACCGCGTCAACGGGCGGGGCGGTGGCCGTCAGGAAGCCCGTTATGTTGCTGACCACTCCTCGGATCAGAAACGGCCCTGCCGCCCGGAAGAAGTTGCCCGTGAACAGCGGTGAGAAGTCCGGTGCGGCAAGCGGTTGCGGACCGAAGATCGCCCCGCCGAGCGGGATCGACGGGAACGCCGCACCGTTGTTGTTGTCGTCGCTGGAACCGTCCCCACCTACGTACAGTTGCGGTTCGCGATCGAGGTTCACGAGTCGGAGGCGGGACAGGGGACCGCAGATGCGACAGGAGGGATCGGCGATGGTGTCGGTGCTCTGCAAATCCACCATGACTTCTTCGGCGGCGGCGAGCATCTCGGGATCGACCTGGTGCCAGGTGGCGCCGTCGTCGGAAGTCCACTGCGCGGGAACGGCGACATCACCGATCTGAGTACGTCCGGAACCCCCGGCGACGCCCGCGAAGACGACCGCGTCTATGGAGACACCCGACTCGGGCGTGAAGTGGGTCAGTGCCGTCTCGGTGGTGTCGGCGGCGTTCTCCATCCCGATGCCCGTCATCGCGACGATGACCTTCTTGCCGCCGAGGGTGCCGAGGTAGTAGTGCCGGCCGTCGACCACGACGACGGGGTTCTCGTCGAGCGTGGTGCGGGCGAGGATCGCATCCGCCTCGGCGGGGAAGGCGGTCAGGACCAGGGTGCGCTTTTCGGGTTCCACGGCGGCATCGGCGACCATCGTCTCACTCGTTGTCTGTGCATCGGCGGGTCTTCCGGCCATGGAGGGCGACCGCACGGCGAATTCGAACTCGCGCCGCGCGAAGGCCATCAGCGCCCACATCGACGGCGGGTCGGCCGGTGTTCCGGGCGTGGGCGTGGCGGTCAACGGGGTCAGCACCGCGTTGGCGACCTCGGACACCACGCGCGTCGCGACAGCGACTACCGGCGGACTCGGCTGGGCTGGGCGCGTCGTGGCGATCGATGGCTGCGTCGCGACGGTCGGTGCGACGACGTCGGCGACGTGAATGACGGTCTCCGGGACCGGCCGGGACACCGCGATGGCGGTCTGCGCCGCATCGTCATCGTCCTTTACATCGTCGTCGGAACGCTCGGGCGAGGAACCACGCGTCGTGGTTGATTTGGAAGAGCGTCGGTCGGTGTTGCTCTTCCTCGTGGGAGTGCTGAGGGAGACCGCGTCGTCTACCGCTCGCCGTACCGTGTCGATCAAGCTCCGATGCCGTGGTTTGTCTGTCGTAGCTGATGGCCGCGGACGCATCGCGTCATCCGTCGAGTCCGGTGTCGCTTTCGGGCCGGAATCCTTGCTCGCGGTGGGTGATTCGGTCGACCCGGGAGAGTCGTCGGCCCATGCGGGTGCATCGCCCCAGCCGGTGACAATTGCGACGCCGACTCCCAGGGCGACAGCCAACCCGCCGACCCGACCGATGCAAGCCTCGCTGGGCATGCGGTATGTATATCGCCTGCGTTCACGCGCCGTGCCGGAATCATCGCCGCATCCAAACTCGCGGCAGGGGATTGGCAATGCCTACTACCGGGCGTAGTATTCGCCATGAGCCCTGCCGTATGACACCCGGAGGTGCCCCCCGTGAAGTGGAGTTTCGCCCAGATCGCCCTGTTGGTGATCGCCGCGTTTCACGTGATCCAGGCGGTGATCGGATTCATCGTCGAACCCAGCTTTGCAACCGGTCCCGACGCGCCGACCGCCCAGGTGCTCGGGATGGACTACAACGGTTGGCACGCGGTGGCAGGCCTGGCCTTGTTCGCGCCCGGCCTGGTGTTCGCGATGCGCAAATCGTGGTCGGTGCTATACCTGCTCGTCGCCGCGGTAGCCGGAGCGCTGCCGGGCATCTGGGCGTTCTTCTCGCATCAAGTCGCGTTCGTCTTCACGTTTCCCAACAACACCACCGACGCGGTGGTGCACCTGGTGACCGCGGCGGTGATGATCGCGGTCGCGGCGATACAGATCCGCATCGACGGCGGGCTGAGGAACTCGCTCGCCGATCTGCACAGGGAGCCTCAGGCCACCCGAAACACGGGATAGTCGTTCACAATCCGCTCGAACTCGTCCAGTGGTGCGTGGCGGTCGACGGGAAAGAACGGGCGCGCGCCTGGCGCGAGTTCGAGGTAACGACGCACGATCGCGGCCCGGTCACCGGAGAAGTCTTCGACCAGTGAGATGTGGTTCGAGACTCGCGCCGTCCAACTCGGACGACCGCCACGGTAATTCCACCGTTGGAAGGTGCTGAGGGCTTCGCGCAGCATTCTCAACTCGACCCGACTCGGCGACGCGCATAGGCCTTCAGCTCCGACGACAATGCATCCGCCGCCAACAAGTGCGGCAGCAAGTCCGGATCCGACATCCGCGCGCGGAACACGAGACCGATCGTCACGTCGTGGTCGGGACGGTAGTCGATGGATATCGCGTCCCCTGCACGCAGTTCTCCCGGTTCGATAACCCGCAGGTACGCACCGGGTTTCGCGGCCTGCGTGAACGTCTTGATCCAATTGGGCAGCTGCAGGAAGGCCGAGAAGGTCCGGCACGGAGTGCGGGGAGCGGAAACCTCGAGCAGCGGGCCGTCGCTGCCGATGCGCCAACGTTCACCGATCCGCGCCCCGGTGACGTCGACCCCCGACGTGGTGAGGTTCTCACCGAACATTCCGTTGGGCAGGGGACGGTCGAGCACGGTTTCCCAGTCGTCGAGATCTTCCCGTGCGTAGGCGTAGACAGCCTGGTCATTGCCGCCGTGAAGTTTCTGGTTGCCGATGGTGTCACCGACCAGCCCGCTGCCGAGACCACCACGCATCGGTCCAGGAGAACGGACCATCACCGAGTCGTGTACCGCTGCCTTGTCGATGCCCGTGGACCGCTTCGGTGCATCCGGATTATCGCGGACGCGTGCGAGGTTGACCGACAACACATATGCCACGGCCTCAGGGTATTGGTCGGTTGGGACAGGCGCTCATCGGCACCGACGACATTCGAATCTGCCTTCGCGGAATCCTTGGCTGCGTCCCGCGTCGCGGGCATCGTCGATCCCATGACGACAACTGCCGAGCCCCGTGCCGCTCTCACCCCAGCGCGCATCTCGCGCCTCGAGGTCCCCGAGGTCGAATCCCTGCAAAACGATGCGGTGCGTGGCTTCTTCACCCGCCAGCAACGCGAAGAGGGCTTGACCGGGAGAACCGCTGCGCGTACTGCCATACCAACCACGCCAACAAGCTGGGCAAGGTCGCCGGGGACTGGTCGTTCGGCCAGCGCGTGGCCATCGACCACCACCAGGTCGCCGAACTGACGGATCGCGAGCAGACGCTGGCCGATCTTGCGGTGGCGGTCAACAACGACCCCCAATCCATTCGGGACGCCGATTACGAGCGGCTGAGGCAATTGGGTCTCGACGACCACCTCATCCTGGAGGCGATTTCGATCGCCGCATTCATCGGCGCGACGAACCGGATCGGTATCGCCTTGGCAGTGCCGCCCAACCCCGAGTACACCGGCGTCCCGCACCAGTAGGTCATACCGCGCCCGCGGCACAAACCGCGCCCGCCACGTGTTGCGATGGGGGGTATCGGTGAATGCGAGGAGGCGCGCGTGAAAATCCGTTTCGGAGTCGGGCTTGGGGCCGACATCGGCCCGGAGCATCTGACCGAGACCGTCGACCATCTCGAGGGTGCCGGCGTTGACTCGCTCTGGTTCTCCGAGCTGGTGTACTCGCGCCTCGTCGACCCGTTCGTCGGCATGGCAGTCGCGCTTGCCCGCACGACGCGAATGAAGGTCGGCACCTCGGTGGCGGTGCTACCCGGCCGTCACCCCGTGTTGGTCGCCAAGCAGCTCGCATCGCTGGCTGCGATCGCGCCCAAGCGGGTCCTGCCCGTATTCGGTCTGCGTTCAGCGTCGCCCGCCGAACGCGACCTGTTCGTGGTGCCCGACGGAAAGCGTGCGGCCGTGTTCGACGAGTCGCTGAAGCTGCTGCGAATCGCGCTGCGCGACGATGACGTCACCTTCTCGGGTGACTTCTTCAGCGTGAGCGAAGTGAGGGTGCTGCCGAAACCGACTCCACCGCTTGATATCTGGATCGGCGGGGCGACGGCGGCGGCATTCCGGCGTATCGGCGCACTCGGCGACGGCTGGCTGGGCAGCTTCCTGACACCAGCCGAGGCGGGCCAGGCGCGCCGGGCGATCATCGCTGCCGCGGAGGAGGCAGGCCGCGACATCGAACCCGATCATTACGGAATCAACCTCGCAGTCGGCAACGGTGACCTGCCCGCGCCGGTCCTTGCCGCAATTCGCAAGCGCCGACCCGATCTCGATCCCTCAGAGCTCGTGGCGGCCGATTGGCCGACGTTGCACCGCAGGCTGGACGACTACATCGCCGCGGGCCTGACAAAGTTCGTCATCCGGCCTGCCGGGGATGTCAGTGGCTCGGACTTCCTGGAAGCCTTCGTCACCGAACTGATTCCGCGGCAGAATTAGGACCGTGATCGAGCTATTGGAGGACATGCCGCAGGGAGTGACCGGGATCCGCGTGTCCGGTCGCATCGGCGGTGACGATTTGCGTGAAATCAAGCCGGCGATGGAAGAGTTCATGGATACCGGCGAGATCAGAATCGTCGAGGTCATCGCACCGGACTACGAGGGCTTCGGCCCGGGCGGACTGGCCGAGGACCTCAAGCTGGGCCTTGGCCTGTTGATCCAGCACCATTCTGCGTTCAAGCGAATCGCGGTGGTTTCCGACAAGGACTGGGTCGCGCACGCGATGCATGCGTTCGCGTGGATGGTTCCCGGCGAGCTTGCGGTATTCGGTCTCGACGAACTCGAGCAGGCCAAGGAGTGGGCCGCAGGCGGTTAGCGCCTATCCTGGCCGGAGTGTCCGAACCGTCCGCCGCGGAGTTGCGCCGCCGCCTCGACGCGCTGACCATCCGCGACGCCGCACGGCTCGGCCGACGCCTGAAGAACCTGCGCGGCGCCGAGCCCGAGAAGCTGTCGCGCCTCGCCGAACAGATCGCCGCGGCAGATGCGGTCGTCGCCGCCCGCCAGGCCGCCGTTGCCGACGATCACCTACCCGGATCTGCCGGTCAGCGAGCGACGGCAGGAGATCGCCGACGCCATCACCGAACCACCAGGTGGTGGTCGTGGCCGGCGAGACGGGCTCGGGCAAGACCACCCAGTTGCCCAAGATCTGCCTGGACATCGGTCGCGGTATCCGCGGCACCATCGGGCACACCCAGCCCCGACGACTGGCCGCGCGCACCGTCGCCCAGCGCATCGCCGACGAGTTGGGCACCCCGCTCGGCGAGACCGTCGGCTACACCGTCCGGTTCACCGACCAGGTCAGCGACCGCACGCTGGTCAAGCTGATGACCGACGGCATCCTGCTCGCCGAGATCCAGCGCGACCGCCGCCTGCTGCGCTACGACACCCTCATCCTCGACGAGGCACACGAGCGCAGCCTCAACATCGACTTCCTGCTCGGCTATCTACGCGAGTTGCTGCCACGTCGTCCCGACCTCAAGGTGATCGTCACCTCCGCGACCATCGAGCCGGAGCGCTTCGCCGAGCACTTCAACGCTCCGATCGTCGAGGTTTCCGGGCGTACCTACCCGATCGAGATCCGTTACCGCCCACTGGAAGTCCCGGTCGCGTCATCAGATGATGACGACCCCGACGACCCCGACCACGAAGTGGTGCGCACCGAGATGCGCGACCAGACCGAGGCGATCGTCGACGCCGTCGATGAGCTCGAGAAGCCGAACCGCCCGGCGACGTCCTGGTCTTCCTGTCCGGCGAGCGTGAGATCCGCGACACCGCAGAAGCCTTGCGACATCTCGAAGAACACCGAGGTGCTGCCGCTGTACGCGCGGCTGCCGACCGCCGAACAGCAGAGGGTGCTTCGCGCCACACACGGGCCGCCGGGTCGTGCTCGCCACCAACGTCGCCGAGACGTCGCTGACCGTGCCGGGCATCCGCTACGTCGTCGACCCCGGCACCGCGCGCATCTCGCGGTACAGCCGCCGCACGAAGGTGCAGCGGCTGCCGATCGAGCCGATCTCGCAGGCCTCGGCCGCCCAGCGGGCCGGCCGGTCGGGACGCATCGCGCCCGGGGTGTGCATCCGGCTGTACTCCGAGGACGACTTCGCGTCGCGACCGCGCTACACCGACCCCGAGATCCTGCGCACCAACCTGGCCGCGGTGATCCTGCAGATGGCGGCGCTGCAGCTCGGCGACATCGAGAGCTTCCCGTTCCTCGACCCGCCCGACCGGCGCAGCATCCGCGACGGTGTGCAACTGCTGCAGGAACTCGGCGCTTTCGACAACGACGGGGCCATCACCGCTGTCGGCCGCCGACTCGCACAGCTGCCCGTCGATCCACGCCTGGGCCGGATGATCCTGCAGGCCGACGCCGAGGGCTGCGTGCGCGAAGTCCTGGTGCTCGCGGCGGCGCTGTCAATCCCGGATCCGCGTGAACGGCCCGCCGACCAAGAGGAGGCCGCTCGGCAGAAGCATGCCCGCTTCGCCGACGAACACTCCGACTTCCTGTCGTATCTGAACCTGTGGCGGTATCTGAGAGAACAGCGAAAGGAGCGGTCGGGCAACTGCCTTTCGACGCATGTGCCGCGAGGAATTCCTGCACTACCTGCGCATCCGGGAATGGCAGGACCTGGCCGGGCAGCTGCGCAGCATCGCCCGTGACATGGGCATCCGGGAGTCGAGGACGAGCCGGCCGACGCGACTCGTGTGCATGCGGCGGTGACCGCCGGGCTGCTGTCGCATATCGGCCTGCGCGAGGGTGATTCGCGAGACTTCCAGGGCGCACGCAACTCGCGGTTCGTGCTCGCGCCGGGCTCGGTGCTCACGAAGCGCCCGCCGCGCTGGATCGTCGTCGCCGATCTCGTCGAGACCAACCGGCTGTACGGACGGACGGCCGCGCGCATCCAGCCGGAAGTGGTCGAACGCGTCGCAGCCCATCTGGTGCAGCGCACGTACAGCGAGCCGCACTGGGACGCTCAACGTGGTGCGGTGATGGCCTTTGAACGGGTGACGCTGTACGGCCTGCCGATCGTGGCCGCGTCGTCGCGTGAACTACTGGCCGATCGAGCCGCAGCTGGCCCGCGAACTATTCATCCGGCACGCTCTCGTCGAGGGGGAGTGGCAGACCCGCCATCACTTCTTCCGCGACAACGCGCTTCTGCGCGCGGAACTCGAGGAGCTGGAGGACCGCGCCCGCCGCCGCGACCTGCTGGTCGGTGACGACGACGTCTACGCGTTCTACGACGCCCGCGTCCCTGCGGATGTCGTGTCCGCGCGGCACTTCGACGCATGGTGGAAGAAGCAGCGCCACAAGACACCGAACCTGCTGACATTCACCCGCGACGACCTGTTGCGGACCGACGACACCGGTGACGCGGAACGGCCGGACACCTGGCAGACGGGTGATGTCGCGCTGCCCCTGACCTATCGGTTCGAGCCCGGTGCCACCGACGACGGCGTCACGGTGCATGTGCCGATCGACGTTCTCGCGCGCCTGGGTGGCGACGAGTTCGCGTGGCAGGTGCCCGCGCTGCGCGAGGAGCTCGTCACCGCGCTCATCCGCTCGCTGCCGAAGGACCTGCGCCGCAACTTCGTTCCCGCCCCCGACACCGCACGCGCGGTGATGACAGGGATCGATCCGGACGGTGAACCGGTGCTGGACGCATTGCAGCGCGAATTGCGCCGCCGCACCGGCATTTTGGTGCCCATCGATGCGTTCGACCTGGACAAGCTGCCGCCGCACCTGAGGGTGACGTTCTCGGTCGAGTCCTCGGATGGCACCGAGGTCGCCCGGGGCAAGGACCTTGACGGCGCTGCAGGAGCGGCTCGCGGCGCCCGCGCAACACGCCGTCGCGCACGCAGTCGGCGGCGAGTTGGAACGCACGGGACTGCGCACCTGGCCCGACGACATCGACGAGCTTCCTCGGCGTCGTCGAGCGCACCGTTGGCGGACGCGCGGTTCGCGGCTTCCCTTCTTTCGTCGACGCAGGCACCGCAGTTGATTTGCGTATGTTCGCGTCACCGGTCGAGCAGAGCCGCGCGATGGGACCGGGCACACGACGGTTGGTGCGGCTCAGCGTTACCTCACCGGTCAAAGCGGTGGAGCGGCAACTGGATCCGCGGACGCGCCTGACGCTCGGCGCGAACCCGAACGGCTCGCTGACCGCATTGCTCGACGACTGTGCCGACGCCGCCGCGGACGCGCTGGTGTCCGCCCCGGTGTGGACGAGAGGTGAGTTCACTGCGCTGCGTGACCGGGTGGCCACGGATCTCGCGTCGACGACCGTCGGCATCGTCGGTCGCGTCGAGAAGGTGTTGGCCGCGGCCCACGATGTCCAGCTGCTGCTGCCGGCCGAGCCGCCGCCCGCCCAGGCCGACGCGATCGACGACGTCCGCGCGCAGCTGGACCGGCTCTTGCCGCCCGGGTTCGTCACCGCGACCGGACGCGCGCGTCTGGCGGACCTCGCCCGCTACCTGACGGCAATCCACCGCCGCCTCGACCGGCTGCCCCACGGGATTGAGGTCGACCGACAACGCATGCGACAGGTGCACGCGATCGAAGACGCATACGACGAACTGGTTCGCGCGCTGCCGTCCACACGGCAGTCGGCAGACGACGTCCGCGACATCGCCTGGCAGATCGAGGAGCTGCGGGTCAGCCTGTGGGCCCAGCAGCTCGGCACCCCACGCCCCATCAGCGAGAAGCGGATCTACCGGGCGATCGACGCAGCCGCGAGCGCCGGATGAGCGGGCCGGACATGGCCGATGGCGGGGGCAGTGGCAGACCCATCTGGCCGAGCCAGATGACACGGACACGGCCTGATTCTTGGGATCGGTAGCCCGCCGGCCTCTGTGTACTCGTCCACGTGGTTACGTCCACACCACCTGAGACGAAAGACATGACATGAAGACCAATCAGAAGCGTAAGCGCGTCCTCGCTGGGGCGCTGTTGTCGGCCAGCGTCGCGCTCGCCGGTCTGGGGCTCGCCGAAGGCACAGCCCAAGCCATGCCGCGCGATCCCGTACCGCTCGGTGCATGGCCCGGGTGTCCGGAAGACAACCCGTCGGGCCCGTGCCACTGGTGCCCAGGAGATCCCCCGGTGCAGACCGGCAACATCCGGGTGTACCCGGTGGTCTGGGACAACAATGTCTGCCACACCTACTGGTACGTCTACAGCGGCCAGGGCAACGTGGCTCACAACATCTTCGAGGGGGAGGCACCGCCGGCGCCGCCTCCGCCGCCGCCGAACCTGACTCCGCCGCTACCTCCGGGATGGTGCTGGTCGCTCTTCATCCCGACGACGAGCTGCCCGAACGGCTGACACGTAAGCGAGGACCCACTCGCTTACGCCCGATACGATCGCCGGGTGTTCCGGATCGATGGGATAGACGGCGAAAGCATTGTGGTCGACGGCAACTGGGTCGAGAAACTGCGGACCAACACCTCGCGCGGCCGCAATCCGGCGGACCGGTACTCAGGGACCCAGATCAAGGAGTTCAGTCGACGCAAAAAGTTGTTCGGCGGCGAGAAGGAGCAGCTGCTTCAGGTGATCGTCAACGTCGGCACGTTCTACTCGTTGAACGTGCCGGCCGAGCGACGCGCCGAAGTGGATGCGCTTGTCGCCGAGCTCGAGAAGGCCCGCGACCGGGCGTCCTCATAGGGAAGGGAAATCCATTGTCCGAAACGAAGATCACGGTCATCTACGACAACCCCGCTGATCCCGACGCCTTCGAAGCCGCCTACGAGTCGGAACAACTGGAGGCTGCTCGCCGGATTCCGGGGCACATACGGTTGGAAGCGTCCAAAGTGTGGCCGAAGGAAGACGGAAGCCCTACGCCCGCTTACCGTTCGATCGACCTCTACTACCCTGATTACTCTTCTGCGAGCGAGGCAGTCACCACGCCGGAGGCGGGTGCATTCTTCGAGGCCATGGCGCGACTGTCGTCGGGTGGCGTGCGGGTGCTGTTCTCCGACATCGAGGTGCCGCAGCGCTGACGGGCTCGGCTCGGATTTCGTAGTTGTTGGGATCGGTAGCCAGCGACATCGTCTGTAATTGACCGCACAGGCGACGCCAGCGGGGCGGCGCACAACGAAGGGAATCGAATGAGCCGATTTTCGCGGTTAGCGACGTCAGTCGTCGTGTCTGGCGCAGTGGCGATAACCGGTCTGACATTGGGGGCCGGCATCTCGAACGCCGAGGGCCCCAGCTATCAAGGTGGAAACTGTCCCTCGGGAATGACTTGTACGCACTGGTGTCCCGGCGACCCTGCCATACCGGGAAGCCAAGTGCTGAGCTGGGATTGGAACATCTGCCACGACTGGTACTGGAACTCAGAAGGCATCGTCGATGTCAGCACCAGCACCATCTACCCGTGGTCCGGCACACCCCATCAGGTTGCACCGCCACCACCAGTCGCTCCTGCGCCTCCGCCGGAGCCGCTGCCTCCGGGTACGCCGTTCTGCAGCCCGCGCGGGGCGTTGATCATCATCCCGCCGATCTGCGACGAGATCGGCGTTGACCTCCCGCCCGGCTCGGTACGCAACTAGTCGTTCTGGCGATCGCGTCGGTAATCAGACAGCGTGTAAGTACCTGGCGTACTCCAAGCGCTCACCGCAAAAGTGGCCAAGCATGGCGGCCGCGTCGTCGCGCTTGGACAGTTCCGTGAATCGGTCATGGGCGAGATCGAGCCACGCAAGGTGTTGATTCTCGTCGAGTGGGAATCGAAGGACGCCTTCGATGGCTACTGCAACGATCCCGAGTTGACCGACCTGCACGCCCATCGGGAGAACGGTTCGTCGTCTTACATCTGGCACCTGTTCGACCGCCTCGACGATCTGCGGCCTCTGCTCAAGCCCTGACGAAACTCGAGTGCGCCGCGCCTCGCCGACGGGCACAATCTCGTCCATGGGTCACCTGGATGTGTCACGGGTGTCATATACGCTGCCCGACGGGACGCCGTTGCTCGACGACGTGTCCTTCCGCGTACCCGCTGGCGGCGTCGTCGCGCTGGTCGGAGCAAACGGCGTCGGCAAGTCCACACTGCTTCGTCTGATCGCGGGCGAAATTCCGTTGCGGACGGGCACCGTCACGACCAGCGGAACGATCGGTGTCATGCCACAGTTCATCGGCAGCGTGCGCGACAAATCCGTCGTCCGGGACCTATTGCTTGCGGCGGCGCCGCGACGACTCCGCGACGCAGCTGCGGCCGTCGACGCCGCCGAACTGGCGCTGATGGAGGCCGACGACGAGCCACTCCAGATGAGATACGCCCAGGCGCTGTCTGACTGGGCGGATGCCGGCGGGTACGACCTCGAGGTGCTGTGGGACACCGTGACCGTAGCGGCGCTGCACGAATCTTACGAGCTGGTGAAGTGGCGGGACGTCTCGTCGCTCTCCGGCGGGGAGCAGAAACGACTTGTGCTGGAAGCGCTTCTGCGGGGTCCGGACAGCGTGCTGCTGCTTGACGAGCCGGACAACTACCTCGACGTACCCGGGAAGACGTGGCTGGAAGACGCTCTGCGTGAGTCGCCGAAGACAGTGTTGTTCATCTCCCACGACCGCGAGTTGCTTGCGCGGGCCGCGACCGCCGTGGTCACGGTCGAGCTTGGCGCCGCAGGGAATACGGCCTGGACGCACCCCGGTGGGTTCGCCACCTATCACGACGCCCGAGCCGCGCGGTTCGAACGGCTCGACGAGCTTCGGCGCCGCTGGGACGAAGAACACGCGAAGCTCAAGGCGCTGGTCCTGATGTACAAGACAAAGGCGGCCTACAACGACGGGCTCGCAAGTCGATACCAGGCGGCGCAGACGCGTCTGCGGAAGTTCGAGGAAGCCGGCCCACCCCAAGCGACCGCGCGAAAGCAGCGCGTGACGATGCGCCTGACGGGTGGCCGTACCGGAAAACGTGCGGTCGTGTGTCGAGATCTGGAGCTCACCGGGCTGATGCGCCCGTTCGACGCGGAGATCTGGTTTGGTGAGCGGGTCGCCGTTCTGGGCGCGAACGGCAGTGGAAAGTCACACTTTCTGAGGTTGTTGGCAGCCGGCGGAACCGACCCGGATCGCGAGCACCGGCCGGTAGGCGATGTCGCTGTGGGCTCGGTCGCTCACACCGGCACGGCGAAACTCGGCGCCCGGGTACGTCCGGGCTGGTTCGCCCAAACACACGAGCAGCCGCTGCTGCTGGGACGCACGCTGCTCGACATCCTCCACCGCGGCGACGAACACCGCGACGGCCTGCCACGCGAGGCGGCCAGCCGCGTCCTCGACAGGTATGAGCTCGCCGGCGCAGCTGAGCAGACCTTCGAGACCCTCTCGGGCGGACAGCAGGCCCGGGTGCAGATCCTGCTGCTCGAATTGTCCGGTGCCACCATGCTTCTCCTCGATGAGCCGACGGATAACCTCGACCTCGCGAGCGCGGAGGCGCTGGAGGCCGGCATGGCGGCCTTCGAGGGATCGGTCATAGCTGTGACGCATGACCGGTGGTTCGCTCGCAAGTTCGACCGCTACCTCGTGTTCGCCGCCGACGGCAGTGTCCGCGAGACCGACCAGCCGGTGTGGGACGAACGCCGACCGGCCCGTACGACTGGATGAAGGGATACCAGGCCGGGCGGCTCAGGTCGAGGCGTCGAGGATCTTGATCGCGAAGACGAGCGAGTCGCCCTTTTGAATCCCAGCGGCGGGCTGACCGTCGGGGTAGCCGTCGGCAGAGGCCATTGCGACAGCGACCGTGGACCCCACCTTCTGGCCTGCGATGGCTTTCTGGAAGCCCGGCACGACGCCGTCGAGCGGGAAATCAGCCGGGGTGCCCCGTTCGTAGGCGCTGTCGAACACCGTGCCGTCACGCCCGTTGACGCCCATGTAGCACACCGAGACGGTGGCCGTGTCCGCGACGACCGGTCCATCGCCGGCCTTCAGTGTCTGCACCTGGGTCTCGGTCACGCTGAACGGTGCTTGCACGTCGACGCGCGGCGCGGTCGTATCGGTGGATCCGGTTACCGCGACGCTGCCGGTGGTCCCGGGCAGAGTCCATTCCGGTGTGCCACCGTTCGCAGGCGCTGCCGTCGGGCAGGTGCTGGCTGCGACTGGCGCTTCGGGGACGGGGGAGGAGGCGAGCGGTTCGGTGACCGAGGACGTGCTCATTTCTGCGGCGGAGGACGACGTAGCAGATGACGTGTCGGCATCGGAGCCACAGCCAGCGAGCACGATGACGAGGGACGCGGCAGCCGCCGCAAGCGCGATAGGAGACGTACGAGAGAGATTCACGGTCGCCACGCTACAGCCGCGGTACCGATGAGTTTGCCCCGCCCTTGAGGTCTATCCGAGATGGGAACAAAGCCGTCGCAGGGTCATCTGCCGATAAACGGGCTCGGTCTCTATTACGAGCTGTACGGCGAGCTCGGCGGAGCGAAGCCCCCGCTGCTGTTGATTCCGGGTGCGTTCATGGCCACCGGGTCCATGAAGGTGTGGGCGGAGGCGTTCGCACGCGAGCGCGCCGTGATCATGTTCGATCAACAGGGCCATGGCCGTACACCGGACACTTCGCGGAAGATGTCGTACGAACAGTTTGCTGAGGATGCCGCGGCCTTACTGCGCGCTCTGGAGGTGGAGCGCGCCGACGTGATGGGCTACTCGCAAGGCGGAGGAGTCGCGCTGCAGCTCGCGATCCGTCATCCGTCGCTCGTGGGCAAGTTGGTCTCGATGTCGGCCACCTTCCGCAAGGACGGGTGGTACCCGGCGGTGCCCGAAGGCATCGAGAGCCTCAGTGCCGAAGCGTTCTCGGGCACGCCCGTCGAGAAGGCATTCAAGGAGCACACACCGGACCCCGCTGCGTACGACGCCTACCTCGAGAAGATGAAGCGCTTGAATGCCGATGACCAAAACATCAGCGATGAGCAGATGCGGTCGATCTCTGCGAAGACGATGGTCATCATCGGTGATGCGGACGGCGTGAAACCCGAACACGCGCTGGCGATGTTCAAGCTGCGCGGCGGAGGCGATGAGGAGGCAGCGGCTGCGGGAGTGTTGCAAGACGTTCCGGCCGCACGCCTGGTAGTTCTGCCGGCAATGTCACACGTTGGTATCTCGGGGGAGTCGAAAGTGCTCGTGCCGATGGTGAGTGCATTCCTCGATGACGTGACACCGACGACGCCAGAGCTCTTCTAGATCTCGGACATGCCTGGGCGCCTTGGCCCTAACCCAACAAGCGGTCAGTAATCCCAGACGGCCGGTACGAAACGAAAGGCGTTGCCGGCGACCGCCACGTGGCAGACGGAGGGGAACGGCAGGTGAGTGGCCACCAGCTGCTCGCCGCTCGCCGCCAGCTCCTTCAAGAGACGGACCCGGACCCGGGCTGATTCCTCGGGGTCGTGTTCAAAGCCGTTGTGCCACTGAGGATTATCGAACCCGGGTTGGAATACGGCATCGCCGGCGAACGTCAGCCGGTCGCCGCCGGATTCCAGGCGGACGATGCTGTGTCCAGGGGTGTGACCGCCGGTACGACAGATCATTACTCCCGGGGCCACCTCGTAGTCCGTCTCGAACGGCTGCAGCTGGTTGCGATAGACGTCCAGGAATCGCGAGGCGGTCGTTCGAAGCACCTCTGGTACCGGTGCAGGCATGGTGGTGCGGGAGAAATCGGGCGCTTCCCAGAACTCGGCCTCGGCGGCCGCCAGGTGGACCCGGAGGTCGGCACGTAGCCGACCCCTCAACCCGTCGACGAGCAGCCCGCCGATGTGGTCCATGTGCAGGTGGGTGAGCGCCACGTCGGTCACGGAAGCGGGATCGATGCCCGCGGCGTCCAGTCGCCGAGCCAACTGCCCGGCCCGCGGGAAGCCCGGGAACTCCGTCCCCAGTCCGGAATCGATCAAAATGGTCCGGTCGCCGCTGCGTACCACGGCCACATTCAACGGCCAGTCGAGCATTTCAGGCGGCAGGAACATGTCCTTCAGCCAGGCCGCAAGGTCGGCCGAGTCGGCGTTGGTGGCCATCGTAACGGCGGGTATCGGCAACACTCCGTCGCTGATCACAAGGACGTCAATGTCGCCGACCCGCAACGCGTAGCGCGATGGGACCAACTCGTCAGACCATGTCTTACCCAGGTGTGCGGTGGTATCCAAGCTCATGTTCTGCTCCTTCTGAGCGCCTTAGCCGAAGACAATGTCGAAATGACATGTCTTCTCGTGGAACGCCCTCCGGCGGCGGGATTCATCCGGCGATCGAGCTCATCGACCAGCTGTCCGGAGGTGGAGATCGCCGGTCGTGTCTCCCGAGTGCTAGCTGAGCAGACCGCAGCCGTCGACCCAAGTCGACTAGGCGAAAGTGTCGGATACCTCAGCCAGCAGAACGCGGACGGGCGGTGTCCGGTCTCAGCACACTTGGCATGAAAGACGTGCCCAAATGCCAGATAGTCGAGACAATGCGTTCGCGCATCTCGAATTTTATTGGCACTTCGGTATTTTCGTGCATGGTGAAACCACCCGCATATGAAATTCATGTCATTTCGTGAACCAGTCGTGTCAAAGCCGAGTCGTTGCTCGTCGTTGATGTGCAATCAGACGGTTCCGGCCGTGCGCTCTGGTATACCAATTCTCAGAACTTGATCGAGGAGGGGCGGTATGCGTATTACCCGTCTGGTTGCGCCGCTCGTGGCCGGCGTTATCGCCGCGGGGATCTCGCCAAGTACGGCCTGGGCGGGCGGGCCCGGTGGCGCTCTCGAGGACTCAAATGACATCTCCGCTGCGGTCGGTACCGGTGTGTTCGTCGATGGCCTGGTGGGTTTCAAAGCGATCGGCGCCACCAATGAAGAAGCCTCGGCGCAGGTGATCGCGCAATGCCAGAGCGCGGGTGGTCAAGAGTGCACCAGCGACGAGGTGACCAACGACAATCTCTGCATTGTGTCCGTTGGTGACGACACCAACGCAATCGTGGCCGGCGGTGCCGGTGTGACTGTCGAAGCCGCCCGTGACGATGCGTTCCAGCGGGCGGCGGCGAACGGCACGCCCCTCGGTCCGACCGCCGCCATTGTCATATCGGATTGCCACTGATGGGTGAGCGGATGCCAGGGCCTAGTAGCCCAAGAGGTGAAAGACATATGACAAACCGGCGTAAGTCAGCAATGTTGATGGTGGGTTTGGCGGTAGTGGCGGGCGTTTCCGCGCCTGCCGCCGATGCTCAACGGAGCTGCCACGACTCCTTCACCACGTCCACCTGCGAAACCAACGGCAGCGTGGCGATCAAGGCCCGCCCCGGGACAGTAGCGCCCCCCGCGAACCAGCCTGGGATTCGGTGGGGGCGCCGCCGCTAGTCCTAGGGGTAACCCGCGGTATCCGAACTGGTCATATTCTTCCCCGTCGCCTCAGCGACTGGACGCATCGATGGCATCGCAGCCATCGGGGTGATTCGAGCTCCGGTGTCACCATAAGGTGCGGGATGGGACGCCAAGTCGACCGTGAGGATCTGGAGATAGGGGAGTCGGTCTGGTCAGTCAGCGCGAAGTGCACGCAGCCGCCGAGGTGCGGGCGGGTGATGTGGTGGGTTGAAAGTCCACCCTTGGTTTAGCAGTGCTGCCTTGTTGGGCACTGTGGAGGTATGAGCGACAACGCAAAGATCACCGTCGAACGAACCATCGCGGCGCCCGTCGATGCGGTTTTCAACATCCTCTCCAATCCCGAGCGGCATCAGGAGCTCGATGGCTCGGGGTTTGTCCGCAGTGTGGACCACGCCGATCGGATACAAAAAGTCGGCGAGGTGTTCACGATGAACATGCAGGGCAGTCACATGGGCGGCGAGTATAAGACCGACAACCACGTATCCGGCTACGCGAAGGACAAGCTGCTGGCCTGGAAGACCGCGCCCGCGGGCACTGAGCCGGCCGGGTGGGAGTGGCTGTGGGAGTTGGAATCTCAGGGACCTAATGAGACGTTGGTGCGCCACACCTACGATTGGTCGAACGTCAGCGACAAGAAACTGCTTGAGAAGGTGAAGTTCCCGCTGGTCACCGAGGATCAGCTGACCGACACGCTCGGTCGACTTGCTGCCGCGACTTCGTCCTGATTGCGCCGCCGGTCTTCTTCGGCCCCCGGGGGTGGGGTGATTCTCATCTGGCGAAAGCAGCAGCGCCAACTTGACATAATGTGGCTTATCGGCATTTAGGTGACCTGGGCAGAGGGCGATAGCGGTCGAGTCCACTCGCGAGTGCCAGGGCTACTCCGCCGCGGGCACCCCACCATTCCCCTGTCCGCAAGCGGTGGTCCTGCGATCCCGGGGATGCCGTCGGCGAAAGCGGTAGATAATCCCGGAGGTTCGCCGACCGGCGCCAAGCCGCCATACCGATCTCGGTACGCCCCCTCCAAAGACCCACTCGCCCAACGCAATACGTCACTGTGACGATTTGACCTACGGCGCAGGTGTGAGCCGGCTCCAGCCTCCTGATCCGATTCCGCACCCGGCCCGAGCACACCATTCACACCGACGTGAAAGCGCGAAGGCGCATCCGCGTCCCCACCCCCCACGCAATTTCAGGGCCGCAAGAGCCAAGTTACGTCACAGTGACGATTTGCGGCCAGGGTCGCTGTACGTCCGAAACTCGCTGTTGCACTGTCTATTAGACGTCAGGTGGACCAAGAAAAGCTGCGGGGTGATTCCAATTCGTCACGCCAACCGCTCTCGCCGCGAGTTGCCATTACGCTTTGTGTCAATGGACGACCGGCACCAGATCGATTCGCTCGAAGAATTGCGCTCCTTGGCCGGCGTGCTACGCGGCCTGGATACTGCAGCGTCCGAAAGCCAGTGGAACGACGACAGCGCCATGCGCACTGTCGTTGTCGCCGCACACGCCGTGCTCGCTATGGGGGATGTCGCCGACATAGGCACGACCACCACACAGAGCGAGGCTGAGGCAGCTGCGATCGCATCCGTCGGCAGGGCCCGCCTCGCCGTCGCCGAGGCGGTGTTGGCCGTCGATCAAGCCCGACGTGGCAGCAAGGGACCAGCGTCGGCTGCCGCCCGTCCGCTTCGTGCCGTTTCGACATCGCTTGCATCGCTCGGCCGCGGCATCCTCGAGGAAGTCCGGCACATCACCGCAGACCGACCCCGATCGATTCTGCTACGGATAGTCATCACGGTCGCCATTGGCTTGGCCCTCGTCGCCGCGTATCACCTCACCGGTATGAAGCGCTACGACCTCAGCGGCCTGACCCTGTATCTGTTTTCCGTTGTCGTCGGTAGCGTCGTGTGCACCAATTCGCTGTGCTTCGAGGCCGAGCGTGTCCGCGCCGCGCTGGCTGGCGGCCAACGGGTATGGCGCATTCTCGTGGTGCAGAACCTCGCGATGGCAATCCTCATCACCGTCGCCGGTCTCCCCGTCGTCGCGGCCCTGACGTGGACGCGGGACGCCAACCCGGTCGCACTCGTCGACCAGCTGGTGACGATGGTCTTCATCTGGCTGGGCGTCGGCAATGTGCTCTCGGTCATCTATCCGTTGCGGCACGAACCCATGGCGGCCCGGTTGAAAGACGGAACGTGGAAGCCCTTCCTGTTTTCGTTCGTGCTGTCCTATGGCGTCGGACTCACCGTCAATCTGATGATTTACTGGCGCCTTTGGGCACGCCAGACAGCAAACGCCCAGATCGCCGGCGGCGCCTGGGTGGCGTTCCTGCTGGTGCTCGCCAGCTCCATTCTCAGCTGGATGCTGCTGACCGTATTCGCCGTCGCGTGCAGTCAGCAGCCGGCCATTCGCCGCAAGCTCTCTCGCGAAATGATCGCCTATCGACAACCCGCTGACAGCCGAGGCCACCGTGCGGCACAGTGATCGTTATGACCAGCCGAAAGACGCCGGGGCCCAAGGAGGTCAAGGCTGCCGCACAGGCGGCTGTAGAGACCGCGCAATCGATCGCAAGCGGTGCGATGCGCATCCCGCCCGCAACCATTCAAATTGCCAGTCAGCTACCGGATCTGCTCGAGAACATGGCGACCGCCACCGAACGCCTCAACCAGGCGCTCGATCGTGCCGAACGCTTCATGGCGCTTGCCGATCCCATGGTTCGAACAATGGATCGCCTGCTACCCCAGCTCGAGACGCTGGTCGCGACAGGCGATGAGGTGTTCAAAACCGTTTCTTCGCTTCCCGGTGTCTCGACAATTGGTCGGCTCGCCAGCCCTACGTCGTCAACACGAAAGCGCCCTCCCAAAGGGACCTAGCTTCGGTCGAAGTAATCGGGGTATGTCGTATGGTCAGGCATTGAGATGACCTCCGCCGAGGGACCAGTCGCAACAACCACGATCGCCCGCCGACCACCGGGACCGCGAGCGATCAAGCCGCTCCGCCCGCTGGTGGCCGCGTCCTGCGGCGTCGGCTATCTGGTCGCAGGCGAATGGTTGATCCGCCGCCTGTTCAACATCTACGGGCCCATCGTGTCGATTCCGCTGCCAGGCATCCCCGTGGTCCTCATCAAGGACCCGGAATTGGTCAAGCAGGTGTTCACCGAGAAGCCCGACATCCTGCTCGGCGGCAAGGGTGTGCGTCCGTCCGCACTCATCTACGGCACGGGCTCGATGTTCGTTCAGGAAGAACCCGAACATCTTCGACGGCGAAAACTGCTGACCCCGCCGCTACACGGCAAGGCACTCGAGAACTATCGACCGATCATCGAGGACAGCACACGGCGGGCCCTCGCCACGTGGCCCACCGACGAGTCGTTCACGATGTTGCGCGCAGCCCGCGACCTCGCCCTGGATGTGATCGTTCGCGTGATGTTCGGCGTCGAGGACCCCGGCGAACGGGCTCGACTCGGCCGCCCATTCGAGACGCTGCTGGATCTGGGGTGCTCTGAACAACTGATCCTGCGCGTCGCCCTGCACTCGGTGGGCGGCTTGAAGCGGTGGCCCAAGCTCGACCGCGCAAACCAAGGCGTCGACGACCTGCTGACGCCGATGATCGCCGCCAGGCGGCGGGACGCGAACCTGCACGACCGCACCGACATCATGTCGCTGCTGCTGACCATCCGCGGCGAGGACGGCGAGTGTCTGACCGACAAGGAGATCCGCGACGATCTCGTCACCCTGGTGCTTGCCGGCCACGAGACGACCGCGACGACGTTGGCCTGGATGGTCGACTTGTTGCTGCACCATCCCGACGTGCTGGCCAGAGTTCAGGCCGAAGCCGATAAGGGCGAATCGACGTCGTACACGCAGGCGGTGATCTACGAAACGCTTCGCATCCGACCCCCCTCCCCCTTCACCGGGCGCTTCACCGCAGGCGACTACCCGCTCGGCGGGTACACGGTGCCTGCGGGGACGCGGATCGTTCCGCACATCGGCGAGGTGAATCTCAATGCCGAGACGTACGACGATCCGCACGAATTCCGGCCGCAGCGATTCCTCGACGCTAGCCCGCCGACCTATGCGTGGATTCCGTTTGGCGGCGGTATCAAGCGTTGCCTCGGCGCGAGCTTCAGCGTTCTCGAGCTCACCGTCGTGCTCCAAACGCTGCTGCGCTCCGGCAGGTTCGAGGCCATGCACGACGATCAGGACCGACAGGTTCGTCGCGGCATCGTGTTGCTGCCGCATCGGGGGGTCACGGTCCGCTTCCACCACTAGCGGGTAATAATCTTCGGCAGCGTTTGCCAAGACAAAGGAGTCTGATGGAGATCGACCCTGCCGCGACCGCCTGGCTGCTTGCCTGCACGGCACTCGTTTTGTTGATGACGCCCGGCCTTGCCATCTTCTACGGCGGCATGGTCCGGTCGACGGGCGTGCTCAACATGATCATGATGTGCTTCATCTCCATCCCCGTCGTCACGATCGCGTGGTTGCTCGCGGGCTACTCCCTGGCGTTCGGCCCGGATGCCGGCGGCGGCATCATCGGCAACCTCGACCACTTCGGACTGCTGGGCATCGATCCGACCACCGTTCGGTCCAACATCCCTGAGTTGCTGTTCCTGACGTTCCAGCTCGGCTTCGCGATCGTCACGGCAGCGCTCGTGTGCGGCGCCATCGCCGACCGCGCCAGGTTCTCGGCATGGATGATCTACGTCGCCGTCTGGACCGTCGCCATCTATGCACCCGTCGCCCATTGGGTGTGGGGGCCCAACGGCTGGCTCGCATCTCTGGGAACAGTCGACTATGCGGGCGGGCTCGTCGTCGAGATCGTGTCCGGTGCGTCCGCGCTGGCCCTTGCCCTTGTGCTCGGTCCACGGATCGGGTTCAAGTCCGAGGCGATGCGACCGCACAATCTGCCCTTCGTCCTACTTGGCGTGGGGTTGCTGTGGTTCGGATGGTTCGGTTTCAACGCGGGTTCGGCGCTCACCGCGGACGGCAAGGCGTCCGTGGTGTTCCTCAACACGCTGATCGCCGGCTGCCTCGGGATGCTCGGCTGGATCTTCGTCGAGCGCGTCCGCGACGGTCGGCCCACCACGTTCGGTGCGGCCTCCGGTGTCATCGCAGGCCTCGTGGCCATCACACCATCGTGCGGATTCGTCGCGCCCCTCGGCGCGTTCGTGGTCGGCCTGGCTGCAGGAGTTCTGTGTTCGTACGCGGTCGGCTGGAAGTTCAAGGCCGGCTACGACGACTCTCTCGACGTCGTCGGTGTCCACTTCGTCGGCGGCGTCGTCGGCACGTTTCTGATCGGACTGCTCGCGGCCGAGGTGGTGTCCGGCGGCGTCGAAGGGTTGTTCTACGGCGGCGGACTGGCCCTGCTGGGCAAGCAGACCCTCGCCATTCCGGTAGTTGCGATATACGCCTTCGTCGTGTCGTACATCATTGGGAAGGTCATCGACACGACGTTCGGATTCCGCGTCCAGCGCGAAGACGAGATCTCCGGAATCGACCTCGCCCAGCACGCGGAGACTGCATACACCGAGGGTGTGCACGGCGCTCCGCAGAAGCGGCCCGGCATCGGCTGACTGCGCTTGGATCAGTCAGATTTCTGTTGTGAGGGACTCTTTCTAAACCTCTGCCGGAGATCTAGCCATCTACGCTTCACCGCGGGTAGGTCGTCGTGCAGGATCTCGCCGACCAAGATGATGCCAGAAATCACTAACCCGCCTCCGGCGAGCAAATGGTAGATACACCTATCCGTCGCGTCCTCGGTGGCCAACAGCGCAACCGCTGCGGCCACCGCAGCTGCCGTCACTGCCAGCCCATGAAAGCGCGCGCGGGGGGCACTCGGTTCAGCATCGTGTGGCCCACGGTGTCGCGACCGGTGCGCGTACACCTTGGCGAAAATCAATACGACCGCAATAGCCGCGACATTGTTGAAGAAGTCTGCCTGGAAATTCTGGTCTGGGCACGCCACAGTAGACACCTCCTACCCGTCAGGCGACGATACGTCCCAAAGGGTTGAGGCGTGTCCGAATCACACTGTGGCAGCGACTTCTACGGCCTCGATCCGGGCAGGAACATGTTTGTGCCACGGTGTGCCCGCGTAGGCGTCCCGCCACTCGGTCGACGTGAGCGCATTCGGTGCGACACCCGGCACATGCGTCTGTCCATCGTCGTCGACGAAATCAAGCCCCAGTCCGTTGGGCAGCGACGCATGGCCCGGAAGCATCGCTTCGCTGATCTCGACGCTCGCCTCGGCGCTGCCCGCCGCGGTCGTGATGCGCGCGCGTCCGCCTGCGACCAGACCAAGAGCCTGCGCATCCTCCACGCTGACGCGCAACGCTCCGTCGGCGTCACGCTTGCGCCAACTCGGGTCGCGGAAGATGTCATTGGCCGTGTAGGCACGACGCTCGCCCGCCGACAACACCACCGGGAATTCCGGAGTCGTCAGCGCAGAAGGTGCGTCGGCCAGTCGGCCTATGTCAGCGAGCATTTCGGGCATTTCCAGCGCGATCTTGTGATCGGCGTGGGCGATCAGCTCGAAGTCGTCCTCGTACTCGTGCACGGTGAACGTCACGCCTGAGCGGCCCCGCAGGATCGCCTCGAAGAGTGCGTTGCCGTCGGCGTGGCCGGCCCGCCGTACCGCTTCGGGATACTTCATTGCCGTCCTCTGCGCCAGCCCCCACAACGCCGCGGCACCCTTGAGGCCGACGGGCAGTGTCGGGCCCAGCGTCTCGTAGAGGACGAACGGCAGCACCCGTGACATCGCGGGGTTCGCGGCGACGGCTCCGAGGAACGCCTGTGCGTACGCCTCCAGCCCTTGGTCAGCGGCTTCGCGCAGCGGCTCGAGGTCGGCGTCGTCGACGACATCGAGCGCCCGCACCAGACGCGCCCAGATCTCGGGCTCGGGCAATGTGCCCGGCAGCGGCTCGAGAAGCGGATGACGAAGATGAAAAGTGTTGTGCGGGAACTCCAGATTGAAGAACGTTGCCTCGGGCTTCTCGAACTGGCTGGCCGCGGGCAAGACATAGTGGGCGAGCCGGGCGGTCTCCGTCATCGCGATGTCGATGACCACCATGAGCTCGAGTGACTCGAACGCCTTCCGGCAGGCGGCCGAATCGGCCACGGAGTGTGCAGGGTTGCTTGTTTCGACGATCATCGCCCGGAACCGGTCGGGGTGGTCGGTCAGGATCTCCTGCGGCACAACGTTCGACGGAACCAGCCCGGAAATCACCGGTGATCCCGTCACCGGTGAGCGACCGACGCCACCGAAGGTGAACAGTGGCGCGAACGCCGAATGCAGATGCTGTCCACCGCGTTTGGCGAAATTTCCGGTGAGTATCCAGAGCAGCTTGTTCAGGTACGAGCACAGCGTGCTGTTGGGCGCCTGCTGAATTCCGAGGTCCTCGAAGACGGCCACACTGTCCGCGGCTGCGACGCGTCGCACTGCGGCGCGGATCAACTCCTCGTCGACGCCGCACCGCTCCGCGTAGTCGGCGACCGGCACCTGCCGCAGCACGTCCTTCACGGCGTCCGCGCCATTCACGTGCTCGGCCAGAAACTCTTCGTTGCACAGGTCTTCCTGCACCAGCATCGCGGCCATCGCCGCGAGACACCATGCATCGGTGCCCGGCCGCACCCGCAGATGGAAGTCGGCCATCTTGGCCGTATCGGTGATCACCGGGTCGATCACGATCATCGCCCGCGCGGGATCCTTGGCGATCTCGTTGAGCACCGTACGGGCGCGCGGGAAGCTCTGCGACATCCACGGGTTCTTGCCGACGAAGACGGACACCTCGGCGTGCTCGAACTCACCGCGGGTATGCCCGCCGTACAGGTGGGCATCGACCCACGCCTCCCCGGTCTTCTCCTGCGCCAACGCATTCGAGCGGTAACGTGAGCCGATCGACTTGAGGAACGCGCCCGCGTACCCGCCACCCAGATGGTTGCCCTGTCCGCCACCGCCGTAATAGAAGACCTTGTCGCCGCCGTAGGTGTCGCGGATGTGTTTGAAGCCCTCGGCGATCTCGGTGATCGCGGTGTCCCAGTCGATTTCCTCGTAGCTGCCGTCTGGGCGTCGGCGCATCGGGGACGTCAGCCTGCTGCGGTTGTTCTGGTAGTGATCGAGCCTCAGTGCCTTGTTGCACGTGTAGCCCGCAGACGCGGGGTGTTCCTTGTCGCCGCGGATCTTGGCGAGCGTGCGGCCCTCGAGCTGAACGACGATGCCGCAGTTGCACTCACACAGGATGCAGGCCGTCGACTGCCACTCACTGGTCATCGGGACTTCCTTTCGGCCGTCTCGGCCTCCAACAGGCCTCGCAGCTGACGCTGGACGAGGTCGAGCGGTTTCACGTCGCGGGATGCGCGGGCCACGATGATCGCGCCCTCGATCGAGGTCGTCACCAACATCGCCAGCTCCTCTGCCCGCGGTGCTTCGACACCTTCGCTCAGCAATCGTTGGCTGATCAGATCGGTCCAGACTGCGAATGCGGCCGCGGCGCGTTCGATGACCTTCGTCGTGCGTTCGGGATCGTCGGGATCACCGGCCTCAACCGCTACCGCGACGATGGGACAACCCGCCCGGTAGTCACTTCGGATCAATTGGTCGCGGTACATGTCGGTCAGGTCGTCCAGCAACTCGACGGCGCTCTCCGCGGCCGAGATCTTGTCAGCGATGTACGCGCCCGCGTAGTCGGTCGCCTCTTCCAGCAGCTGCATCCGGCCGCCGGGGAAATAGTGATAGGCCGATCCCCGCGGCGCGCGGCTGTGCTTCAGAACATCGGAGATGGTGGTCGCCTGAGCACCGCGTTCACGAATCAACAGCGCGGCGGATACGACCATCCGCTCCCTGGGGTTGCTGACCACGTTATATATGATGGCATACATAACTACGGGCCGGCTAGGTTCCTCCCGCGAACGCTCAGACTTGTACGGTTTCGGCCTGGAAATCTGTACAACAACGAGCGCTCGGCCGATATCCACCCCCCGAGTACCGACCGGCGGTCAGGATTTGGTCGGTTGCTCTGCTTCCTCGCCGGCCCGTTCTCCTGCGTCCTCGGTATCCCTGCGGCGCTCACGCAACACGAAAGCCGCCAAGGCCAGCGCCAGAACCACACCGGCCAGGACGCCGATCTCCACGACCGCGCGGGAGAAGGCGGGACCCTTTTCCAGCAGGGTCGCCGCCTCAACGGACAGTACGACGATTTCCTTGATGCCCGCGAGGATGCCGACGATCAGAAAGGGCTCGGCGACGATCTCGTGTGACCGCAGACAGGCGCGCACGGCGTAAAGCAGCTCGACGAAGATGAAGATCAGAAGCAGGCCGTCCAGGATCTCGAGCATGACGGTTTTGACGGGCGCATGGCGTAGCCCCAACATCGTGTTGAACTGGGCGATCAACAGCGCGACCGATCCGATGATCAGCACGAGCGCGATCCCCCAGTAGACCGCGTCTTCGAGCTTGCCCAGCACCCGGTCGGCTACGCGCTGCCGATCCTCTTCGTCTTCTTCGTGCTCGGACTCGGACTTAGCCATCATCAGCGGTTCAACATCCGCGGGTGCATGGACATAACGTAACCCCAACTCCGATGTCACAAACCCGGTTACCGGCTGCGTCTGGCGTCACGCGCGGGTGAGCTAGCGTGACTCCAATGGCGACTGCGTGGCGGCTGCGAACAGGTGGCGTCGACGATCTGGATCTCCTCGAGCCGCTCTGGGTCGCCGTGCATCACCGCCACTGCGAGAGCATGCCCGAGCTTGCGCCGTACGTGGACGACGCCGAAACGTGGCGCGCCCGCAGAAAACTCTACGAGGAACTGTTGACCAAGCCGGACACCCTGCTTGTGCTTGCCCTCGTCGACGACGAGCCGATCGGGTACGGCTTGACCCACGTGATGGGTGTTGCGGACTCGTGGATCGAGGACACCTGGAAGACGGGCGACCGGATCGGGGAAATCGAGTCGCTCAGTGTGCTGCCGGCCTACCGCGGCAGCGGGCTCGGCTCGGAGCTTCTCGAGCAGCTCGAGGCGCATCTGCACGAGCGCGGCGTCGACGATCTCATCCTCGGTGCGCTCGCAGGCAACGCCGATGCGATCCGGCTCTACGAGCGGCGCGGCTATCGACCCACCTGGCTTTATTTGTCCAAGTTCGCGGAACGAGAGCCCAACAGCCGATAGCCGCCGTAAAGAAGCGCTGCAACAATGAAATTGACGAAGTAGGCGAGGTCGGCGCCGTGCCAGGCCTCGGCGACCGGACCCGTGAACAGCGACGTGTTCATGAACGGCACCGCGGCGCCATAGGCGAGCACGAACGCGACCAGCGCGGCGATCGCGTCGCCGCGCACGGTGTGTTCCTCGGCGGGATTGATCGTCGCCCGTCCGCGCACACGAAGCGCCCAGTCGATGACGACAACGGCGACGAACGCCGGTATCCAGTAGCTCACCATCAGCAGCACGTGCTCGAAACGCGATGCCGTGTTTCCGGCGTGCAGCCACAGGATCAGCGCGAATGCCGCGACGGTGACGACGATCGCCGAGATCGGCCTGCGCACCTTCACGCCGATGGTCTGCAGCGCCAACGACCCGCTGTAGTCGTTCATCACACCTGACCCGATCGACGCCAGCGCGATGACGAGCAGTGCGAGTGCCCCGAGGATGCCGCCACCCATCACCGATCGCACGCCGTCCGCGGTGTGTTCGGACACCAGGTCGCCCGCCGCGATACCGATTCCCTGAACAAAGATGTACGCCAACACGATTCCGGCGAAGGTGAATCCGAAGACGCGCACCCGCGACGAGTCCGCGGGCAGGTAGCGACTGAAGTCCGCGGCATAGCTGGCCCAGGAAATCGACAGGCTCAGCGCGATGGTGACCTCGAGGACGAAGGCGCCGACGAGGTCAGCTCCCCCGACGGTCGCGGGCGTGACGATCTGGTGGCCTGCCACGAGTTTGACGGCGAACACGACGAAGGTGACGAACAGCACCACCGTCAGCACTGCCTGGATGCGATGGATCATCTCGTAGCCGAAGAACCCGACCGCGCCCTGCACGGCCAGCACGATGAGAACGGCACTCCAGAACGGAATGCCGAGCAGCGCGGCAAGCGCTTCCCCGCCGAACAGCCCGACCAGCGCATCCCACGCGATCGACGAAAGCCATTGCAGCGCACCGGGAAGCACCACCCCGCCGCCGAAGGCCATCCGTGAGTTCGGCAGCTGCGCGGTGCCGGTGCGAGGACCCCACGTCGACAGGTAACCGACCACCAGCGAGCCGAGCACCGTTCCGATCACCATGGCGAGCATGCCGAGCCAGAACCCGAGCCCCAGGGCGATCGCCAGCGCACCGGTGAAGACGCCGGTCATATTGACCTGCGGCGCGAACCACACGGTGAACAGCCGTCGCGGGCTGCCGTAGCGCTGGTCTTCTCGAATCGGCGCGATGCCGTGCGTCTCGACCGACAGATCCCCCACGCCGGACGGCGTGCGTCCGTTGAAGGTCGGCGACGTCAGCGCGCTGGACGATGGTCCCCCTTGCGTCATGGGTCCATTCGATCACGGCGGGAACAGGCGGCTAACGGCGTATCCGCCTAGATTCCATGACATGGGCGCGACACACACCGTCGACGGGCGGCCCAGGGCCAGGGCGCTCGGCATCGCTCCGCCCGGCGAGCCCGGCCCGCTCAACGCCATCACCGACGTCGATGGCGTCGAGGTCGGCGTGACCACGTTGATCTCAGGCGACGGCCCACTCGTCGTCGGCGAGGGTCCGGTCCGCACCGGCGTCACCGCGATCCTGCCGCGGGGCCGCGCAGGCGTCGGGCAGCCGTGTGCGGCCGGGTGGTATTCGCTCAACGGAAACGGCGAGATGACCGGCACCACGTGGATCGAGGAAGCCGGATCGTTCAACCTGCCGGTCGTGCTGTCGAACACCCACGCGATAGGCGCCTGCCATACCGGCGTCATCCGCTGGGTCAACCGAGTCAGCCCACTGCTCGCGCGGCAGTGGCTGTTGCCGGTCTGCGCGGAGACCTGGGACGGGTATCTCAACGACATCAACGGCAACCACGTCCGCCATGCGCACGTCGAAGCGGCGCTCGACGCCGCCACAACCGGTCCGGTCGCCGAGGGTTCGGTCGGCGGCGGCACGGGGATGAACTGCTATGAGTTCAAGGGCGGCAACGGAACCGCATCGCGACTGGTGCGCTACGGCGACAAGACGTTCACCGTCGCCGCGTTTGTTCAGGCGAACTTCGGCTCGCGTGCCGAATTGACCGTCGCGGGAAGACATGTCGGCCCCGAGTTGCTCGACGACAACCCGCAGGACGGAGACTGGTTCGAGGTCGATCTCGGACTCAAGCCGCCCGCCGGCGCGGGATCCGTCATCGCCGTCATCGCAACGGACGCGCCCCTGTTGCCCGGCCAGTGCAAGGCACTAGCCAGGCGCGTCCCGCTGGGACTGGCCCGCACCGGAACCACGGGCAGCCACTTCTCCGGCGACATCTTTCTGGCCTTCTCCACGGCCGACGTGCCGGGGCTGGCCAGCGTGTTCCCGATCGGCCCTGCCGGCGCCGACGAACTCGGCACCATCTCGTTCATTCCGTGGGGCCGGATGGACGACCTCTACACCGCCGTCGTGCAGTCCGTCGAGGAAGCGGTGCTGAACGCGCTCGTCGTCAACGACGACATGGTGGGCCGCGACGGCCACCGCTCGCCGTGTCTACCGCACGATCGGCTGTCGGTACTTCTCGGGCAAGGGACATAATCGGGTGGAACCGAAGATGAGCTAACGATCGGAGCGTGGAGTGGTCAGGGCCGAACCGACTCACTCCACGACCCGTGGTCACCAGCTCCGACGGCCCCAGGCGCTCGTCGTCGGGCTGAGCGTCGTCGTGCTGACCGTCGCCGTCCTGCAGACCGCGGTCGTTCCTGTGCTCGGCATCATCGCCGACCAGCTCAACGCGTCCAACGTCGCGGTCAGCTGGGCCGTCACCGCCAATCTGCTCGCCGCCGCGGCGGCCACGCCGTTGATCGGCAGGCTCGCCGACCTGCACAGCAAGAAACGCGTGCTGTTGACCGTGCTCGCCGTCGTGCTGGTGGGTTCTGTGCTCGCGGCCACCACGACGTCGCTGGCGCTGTTGATCCTCGGTCGCGTGCTGCAGGCCGCCTCGTTCGCGCTCTATCCCGTCGGCATCGCGATCCTTCGCGAGGAGCTGACAGAAGACCGGATGGTGTCGGCGATGTCGGTGCTCTCCGGAACGCTGGGCTTCGGCGGTGGAACCGGGCTCGTCGTGGTCGGCCTGCTGATGAACCACGGCGCCAACTACCACCGCGTCTTCTGGCTCACCACCGCCTTCACCGTCGTCGTCATCGCCATCGTGATCCTCGTCGTGCCCGCCCGACCGCGAAGCTCGACGGGGTCGATCGACTGGCTGGGGGCCGCGGGCCTGGCCGCCGGGCTCTCTGCGCTCCTGTTGGCGATCACGCAGGGCAACAGCTGGGGCTGGATATCACCACGCACCGTGGCGTGCGCTGCGTTCGGCATCGTCGTCCTGGTCGGCTGGTGGATCTGGGAGCGGCGGCTCGAGCAGCCGCTGGTGTCGACGAAGATGCTGAGCCGACGCCCGATCCTGCTCACCAACCTCGCCACCATCTTCGTGGGCATGGGGCTGTACTTCGCCTTCCTTGGCTTGACGCAGTTCGTCCAAATCCCTCGCGAGGCAGCGGGATACGGGTTCGGGGCCACCGTGCTGGAGGCCAGCGTCATCTACCTGCTGCCCGGCGCGATCACCGGATTTCTCGTCGCGTTGATCAGCGGCCGTTTCATCGACCGCTTCGGCGCCCGGCCGGTGCTCGTCGTCGCGGCCGCCGCGGGCATCACCGGGTTCCTGTTCATCGCCCTGGCACATTCCGCCCCGTGGCAGGTCATCGCCGCCAGCATTCTGGCCAACGCCTACATCAGCCTCGGCTACGGCGCGCTGCCGGCGCTGGTCGTCAGCGAGGTCGACGCGGGCGAAACCGGGGTGGCCACAGGCATGAACGCCATCGCCCGCACGATCGGCAGCTCCACCGCGGCCGCCCTCGTCGCGGTTCTGCTGTCCCATTCAGCCGATGGCACCTCGGTGCCGCGGGAAAGCAGCTTCGTCGCCATCTTCATCGGCGGTGCGGTCACCGCAGGGCTGGCGATGGTGCTCATCGCGCTGTCCCGGGTCCAGGTCCGCGGTATCGAAACCGTCGAGGCGCGCTACGAATCCCGCGCCATGAATCACGAATGGGGTTAGCGCAGCACGGCCAGGTTCGTCACTGACTTGCGGACCTCGCTCTGCAGCACCCGGGCGACGAGTTGACCGATCCGGGTGCCGAGCAGGCCGCCCTTCAATTCAGCGAGCACGCGGAACCTCGACCCGGGCGGCGCATCCTGCACCTCGATGGTCAGCGAGATGCGAACCCCGCCGCGGCCCGCACCGGACATGTCGATCAGCGTCGGCTCGTCGTAGCGGGTGACCCGCCAATGAATGATGTTGCGAAACCCCTTGACCCTGATGCACGACGACACGCAGGTGCCTTCGTCGATCGTCGAGGGCACGTCGCTTCGCCAGCCGCCGAAGATCGTCAACCACTCGTCGAAACGATGTAGGTCCGACGCCAGCTTCCACGCCTGTTGCGGAGCCAACTCGGTCGGCACCGCCACATCAATCCTTGCCATTACGTTCTCCTACCCCCGCGCGGGCCAACGCAAAACTAAGGTGACAGGTCTCGCGCCTTTCCGCCGCGTCACGTCGGCTGCCGATAGTCAGCCGTGGTCGGCGCGCGGCCCGATCCGCGAAATCTGTGCTCGAGGTGCCCATCGAGCGAGTGATTCCATTGTGAAAATGTAAATTCGTTGCGGAATCGCTTGCGAAGGACGACGGAATCCGCGATTGTTTACCCGAAAGCTACGGGGGCTTTAGGGAGGATTCGCCCTGACCGGCACACACACCACCGCCGCAGATCAGACGACGGGACAAGACGGGGCCGCCCGCGCCAAGGGCAGTCCGGTCGTAGAGATCGACAATGTCACGAAGCGCTTCACCGACTACGTGGCAGTCAACGAAGCCGACTTCTCCATCGCATCGGGTGAGTTCTTCTCGCTGCTGGGCCCGTCGGGCTGCGGCAAGACGACCACGCTGCGGATGATCGCCGGATTCGAGACTCCGACATCGGGCGCCATCCGGCTGGAGGGCAAGGACGTTTCGCGGGTGCCGCCGCACAAACGCAACGTCAACACGGTATTCCAGCATTACGCGCTGTTCCCACATATGACGGTCTGGGACAACGTCGCCTACGGGCCGCGCAGCCTGAAGAAGGACAAGGCCGAGGTCAAGAGGCGCGTCGACGAGCTGCTTGAAATCGTGCGACTCACCGACTTCGCCAAGCGCAAGCCCGCGCAGCTCTCCGGCGGACAGCAACAGCGCGTGGCGCTGGCGCGCGCACTGGTGAACTACCCGAGCGCGCTGCTCCTCGACGAGCCGCTGGGCGCCCTTGACCTCAAATTGCGGCAGGTCATGCAATTCGAGCTCAAACGCATCCAGCGCGAGGTCGGCATCACGTTCGTCTACGTGACCCACGACCAGGAAGAAGCGCTGACGATGAGTGACCGCATCGCGGTCATGAACGCGGGCAACGTCGACCAGATCGGAAGTCCGACCGAGATCTACGACCGGCCGGCGACCGTGTTCGTCGCCAGCTTCATCGGCCAGGCCAACCTCTGGGCGGGCACACAGACCGGTCGCGCCAACCGCGACTACGTCCAGGTCGAGGTTCTCGGTAGCTCACTGAAGGCCCGGCCGGGTGACACCACCATCGAACCCGGCGGTCACGCGACCCTGATGATTCGTCCGGAACGCGTTCGGGTCACGATGGAGGCGCCCACCGGCGATGTCGCGACGGTGCCGGCCACGGTTACCGATCTCACCTTCCAGGGGCCTGTCGTTCGGCTTTCCCTCGCTGCGCCCGACGACTCGGCGATCATCGCTCATGTCGGACCCGAGCAGGATCTGCCGCTGCTTCGTCCTGGCGACCAGGTTCATGTCAGCTGGCTGCCCGAGGCCTCGCTGGTGCTTCCCGCCGCCGACATTCCCACCACCGAGGACCTCGAGGAGATGCTCGACGACTCGTGACGGTTCGGCCGTCAACCCGTCCCCTTTCCCCCGGAATGCACGAAAGGCACAGTCGCCATGCCACGAGAAATGACCCCAGGAATCGATCTCAATCTTGCTGCCCGACTCGCATCAAACCGCACCTCCCGCAGACGCTTCATCGGCGGCAGTGCCGCCGCTGCGGCGGCGGCCGTCCTCGGCCCGTCCTTCCTTGCCGCCTGTAGCAAGGGCGGCGGTGGCGGAGGTCAAGAGGCGACGTCCGGCTCGCTGCGCATCTCGAACTGGCCCGCGTACATGGCCCCCGACTTCGTCAAGGGGTTCCAGGACAAAGAAGGCATCACCGTCGATTACAAAGAGGACCTCAACGACAACGAGGAATGGTTCGCCAAGGTCAAGGAGCCGCTGCAGCGCAAGCAGGACATCGGCGCGGACCTCGCGGTGCCGACCACCTTCATGGCGGTCCGCCTGCAGCAGCTCGGCTTCCTGAGCGAGTTGAACCACGACAACATCCCGAACATCAGCAACCTGCGGCCCGACCTGCTGGAAGCGAGCGTCGACCCGGGCCGCAAGTTCAGCGCGCCATACATGTCCGGCTTCGTCGGCATCGGCTACAACAGGGCCGCGACCGGCAGGGACATCAAGAGCATCGACGATCTGTGGGATCCCGCTTTCAAGGGCCGGGTCAGCCTGTTCTCCGACACCCAGGACGCACTGGGAATGATCATGATGTCGCAGGGATCGTCCATCGAGAAACCTGACGAGGCGACCATCCAAAAGGCAATCGACCTGGTCAAGGAACAGAAGGACAAGGGCCAGATCCGCCGCTTCACCGGCAACGACTACCTCGATGACCTGGCCGCAGGCAATCTCGTTGTCGCCCAGGCGTATTCGGGTGACGTCGTGCAGCTGCAGGCGGATAACCCCGACGTACAGTTCATCCTTCCGGAGTCGGGTGGCACCACGTTCGTCGACACCATGGTGATACCCACCACCACGCAGCACCAGGACTGGGCCGAGAAGTGGATCAACTACATCTACGACCGGGCCAACTACGCCAAACTGGTGGCGTTCGTTCAGTACATCCCGGTGCTGTCGGACATGACGGACGAACTCACGAAGCTCGACCCAGAGCTCGCAAAGAACCCGTTGATCAACCCGCCGAAGGACATGCTCGCGAAGGCGAAGGGGTGGCCTGCCTTGTCAGACGAGCAGCTGCAGAAGTTCAACACGGCATACGCCGCGGTCACCGGCGCCTGACCCAATGGCAGGTGTAGCCGCCAGCAGTCGACAGCGGAGCAAGATCGCTCCGTACTTGATGATCGCGCCAGCGCTCATCTACCTCGGGATCTTCTTCGTGTGGCCGATCATTTCGCTAGCGATGACGTCGCTGTCGACCTCTGGTGGCTCGGTTTTCCTGCCGACCATGGAGTTCGCCTGGAAGTTCGGCAATTACAGCGAGGCGTTCAGCAAGTATCAGGATCAGATCCTGAGGTCGTTCGGATACGCCATCGTCGCCACAATCGTGTGTCTGCTGCTGGCCTACCCGCTGGCGTATGTCATCGCATTCAAGGCGGGCCGGTACAAGAACCTCATCCTCGGGCTGGTGATTCTCCCGTTCTTCGTCACGTTCTTGATCCGCACCATCGCGTGGAAGACGATTCTGGCCGACGACGGCTGGGTGGTGAGTGCCCTTGGCTCGGTCGGCCTGCTGCCGAGCGACGGCCGACTGCTGTCGACCAGTTGGGCGGTGATCGGCGGCCTGATCTACAACTGGATCATCTTCATGATCCTGCCGCTCTACGTGAGCCTCGAGAAGATCGATCCTCGGCTGATCGAGGCGACGAAGGATCTGTACTCGTCGAACACCCGCAGCTTCACGAAAGTGATTCTGCCGCTGTCGATGCCGGGCGTCTTCGCGGGAAGCCTGCTGGTGTTCATCCCCGCCGCGGGCGACTTCATCAACGCCTCGTACTTGGGCAGCACTCAGACCACGATGATCGGCAACGTCATTCAGCAGCAGTTCTTGGTGGTCAAGGACTATCCGGCAGCCGCCGCGCTCAGCATGGTCCTGATGGTGATCATCCTTGTCGGCGTGTTGGCGTACACCCGTGCGCTCGGCACCGAGGACCTGGTATGACGACGCAAGCGGGGGCCGCGGTGGCGAATGCGGCAGGTGACGCCGATAAGCTCCCGAAAACCGTTAAGGGCAGCCCGAAGTGGGGCGACATAGTACTGCGGGTTGTCGCCGGCTTGGTGCTGCTCTATCTGTTCCTGCCGATTTTCGTGATCATCCTGTTCTCGTTCAACAACCCGAAGGGCAAGTTCAACTACAGCTGGCAGGGCTTCACGCTGAAGAACTGGCTCGACCCGTTCAAGTACCCCCCTCTGACCGAAGCACTGCTGCTCAGCATCAACGTCGCTGCCGTCTCCACCGCTATTGCTTTGGTGCTCGGTTCGTTGGTGGCCGTAGCGCTAGTCCGGCAACGGTTCCGGGGCAGTCAAACCGTCGACACATTCCTTGTGCTGCCGCTGACCGCGCCCGAGGTCGTAATGGGTGCATCTCTGCTGGTGCTGTTCCTGGACCTGGGCTGGGCCACCGGGTACACGACGATTCTGTTGGCGCACATCGCCTTCGAGGTGAGCTTCATCGCGATGACGGTGCGGGCGCGCATGCGCGGTTTCGACTGGACACTCGAGGACGCGTCGATGGATCTCGGCGCGAACCCGACGCGCACATTCTTCAAGGTCACGCTGCCACTGATCGTCCCAGGCATCATCGCCGCAGGAATGTTGTCGTTCGCGCTATCGCTCGACGACTTCATCATCACCTACTTCGTCAGCGGATCCTCGGTGACGTACCCGCTGTATGTGAATGCGTCGGTGAAGGCCTCGGTGCCACCGCAGATCAACGTGCTGGCGACGGCCATCCTGCTGATCAGCCTGATTTTGCTTGGCGTGGGAACGCTGTACCGCCGCAAGAGATTAGACGTCTGACCGGCAACCCAGCCGTCAACCCGGCTGTTAGGATCTCGCCGTGGCAAACTCCGGTGCACCAATGCCGTGGTGGCAGATCATCGCGATCCTGATTGCGGTCGGGGTCGTCGTAGGTCTGGCCATCGGCCTGCTCAGCGCTGCGCTGGGCTTTTCAACCTCGTGGAGCGCCGCCGGTATCGGCGCTGCCATCGGCGTCGTCGGCGTGGCCCTCGTCAATCGGCGAAATAAGACGAACCCAGACACGTCGGAAGCCGGCTAGCTCAACCGATTTCGGCGGGCACGGGTGGTGCCGACCGTGCGCCCGTGCGCGCAGCGCCGATGCCCGCTGCGACGACAAGGCAGATGCCGACCACGCCTGCCGAGCCCGGTACTTGATGCAGGATCAGCAGACCGACGATCATTGCGAACGCCGGTTCGAGGGCCATCAACGTCCCGAACGCGGCCGTGGTGAGTCGGCGCAATGCGAGCATCTCCAAAGCGAACGGGATCACCGGCAACATGATTGCCAGACCGATTCCGATCAGCAGGATCTCCGGCGTCATTCGTTCGAACACGCTCGGCCCGACCACGACCGTCGCCACCAGGCCCGCAACCGGCATCGAAACCGCAAGGCCCTTGATGCCCGCGACCTCGTCGCCGACGTGTTGGGTCAACAGGATGTAGCAGGCCCAGCATGCAGCCGCGGCGAGCGCATACAGCACACCCACCGGGTCTACGGTGCCCCGCCATGGCTCGGTGAGCAGGACGACGCCGAGCCCCGCGAGGCCCGGCCACAACAGCCGAGCCCCGCCCTTGCCGTTCGCGACCGCGACGCCCAACGGCCCCAGGAACTCCAACGCGCTGGCGGTGCCCAACGGAATTCGATCCACCGCCGCCATGAACAGCATGGTGACCGAGGCGGTCACCACCCCGAGCGCCACACACGCCAAGAAGGCGGACCGGGTGAACGCGGCCGGCCGGGGCCGGACGATGACAAGCATCAGAACTCCAGCCCAGGCCAGTCGCAGCCAGGCGACGCCCTCGACACCGATCCGATCGATCAGGGTCACCGCGATCGCCAGGCCCACCTGCACGCACAGCATCGACCCCATCGCCATGAAGGCGCCGGTGCGGGCCTGGTTTTCGGACATATCTGCATTGAACGGCACCGCAACCGTTCACGTCCACGTGATTTTTCTGGACATACTGTTCGACAATCATGAACAGTAGAGGGCATGGAGATGTGGGAAGTGGCGGTCCGTGAGTCCGTGCGCCAGACCCTGGCCGACTACACCGCGGGGACCGACCGGAACAAAATCGAGGACATCGCGGCGTGCTTCGCGCCGGACGGTTCCCTGTCGATCACCGGCAGGGAACCGATGGTCGGTCCCGCAGCGATCGTGGCCGGACTGAGTGCACAGGTGACTCGGTTCGCCGAGAGTCCAGTGCCTCTGACCCTTATCCGCCACCACGTTTCGAGCGTGCGATTCGGTCGCGTCACCCGCGACCGTGTCGAGGTGAGCAGCTACTTCCTGGCGGTTACGAACATCGGTGTCGATCACTGGGGCCGCTATCGTGACGTGTTGGTCCCCGTGGACGGCCGCTGGCTGTTCGCCTCGCGCGAGGCGCGGGCCGACGGGTTCTCGTCCGACAGCCTGATGCGGTAGCCATGGACACCCGCAGACTGCAACTGCTTCTTGCCCTGTCGCGGCTTGGTTCCATGCGCGCGGTCGCCGACGTACATCACCTCACCACGTCCACCGTGTCTCAGCAGATCGCCGCGCTCGCAAGGGAAACCGGCGCTCAGCTGATCGAGCCGGAGGGAAGGCGGGTCCGGCTGACGCCCGCCGGGCAGCGCCTGGCCGACCACGCCGTCACCATTCTCGCGGCCGTCGACAGTGCCCGTCTCGACCTCGATCCCGATGCAGAGCCCGCGGGCACCGTGCGGATCGGCGGCTTCGCGACCGGCCTGCGCGTGTCCCTGCTGCCGGTCGTCGCCGATCTCGCCGAGCGTTATCCGAAGGTCGAGTTCGTGATCAGCGAGTACGAGCCGATCGAAGTGTTCGCGCTACTGACCAATGACGACCTCGACCTGGCTCTGACGTACGACTACAACCTCGCCCCGGCCTCCCCCGCTCCCGTTCTGGAGACCGTGGCGCTGTGGTCGGTCGAGTGGGGACTGGCCGTGCCGACCGACGCCGCAGGCGAACCCGCCGACATCGGCGCCTATGCGAACCAGACGTGGATCGTCAACTCCCGCAACACCGCTGACGAAGACGCGGTCCGGACCCTGGCTTCCCTCGCGGGTTTCACCCCGCGGATCGCCCACGAAATCGACAGCCTCGATCTGGTGGAGGATCTGATCATCGCCGGCTACGGCGTGGGGCTGTTGCCGATCGGCAGGCCGACACATCCCGGTGTCACGGTGCTGCCACTGTCGGAGCCGAAGGTCGTGCTCACCGCCTACGCCGCGACACGGCGGGGCAGATCGACATGGCCACCCCTGCGCGTGGTGCTCGATCGGCTGAGACCGCCGCGGGGCGAGCCGTTGCCGCGGCCCGACTGGCCGCGGCCTCTGGCCTGACCGGGTCAGGCAGCCTTGCGCTGCCGCGTGGCGCGTCTGCGGGTATCGGTCGACCACAGGTAGGCACACGTCGGGCATTGCATGTTCACCACGGTGCCCTGATTGCTGAGCAGGTACTGCCAGTGCGTGGCGCAGTTCGCGCTGCTCTGGCAATCGGCGCAGGCCCGACCGTGCTCGCAGCGGGGGCACTCCAACCACGCGCGCCGAGCCCGGTCCGCGGTCGGGTCAATCGGTAACACGATCGCCACCCCGTTCGGGCAGCACACCGGCGCTGACCAGCTCGTCGTAGATGCGCCGCTGCTCCTCGTCGAGGTTGGAGTAGAGCATGTCGTACGCCTTGTCCTCCTCGACCAGCACCGCCATCGGGTCCCAGTCGTCGCCGATCGCCTCCAGCACCGCGGTGCGTCGGCGGGCCTCGTCCAGCGTCAGGTCGTAGGCGAAATCGAGGTCAGCCATGGGCACCTCCCATCGTTTGATCACACGAATTTGGGAAGTTAGGGTGCCCTACATAAGCCCATCCGGCAAGGAATTACATCACGCCGATAGTGCGAAATTCGTCACATTCGGTCGTTGAGCCATTGGCGCTGTCGCTCGACGAACCCGGCGTCGACGACGGCCCCGTGTCCGGGAACGAACGCGGCGTCGCGTCCGCCCTCCTCGAGGACCCGGGCCAACGTCGCCGGCCACGCCCGCAGGTCGGAGTCCCCGCCGATCGCAGGATCTCCTGACTCCTCGACCAGGTCACCGCAGAAGACAACGGCGGGCTCGCCCGCTACGACCGCGATCAGATCGTGGTCGGTATGACCCCGGCCTGGGTGGCTGATCGCCACCGTCTTGCCGCCGAGGTCGAGGACCGCCCGACGGACCGGATGCTCGGGCGGTCGAAGCGCGGCGACGGCCGCCGCCACCAGGTCGGGATCGGCGCCGTAGCGCACTGCATCCACGCGCAGATGTTCAGCGTGATTCGAGATCGTCTCCGCCACTTCGGGCGCGCAGTACACCGCAGCGCCGGAAAAAGCCGAGGCGCCGAGCAAATGGTCGAAGTGGTTGTGCGTCAACAGGATATGGCCGACCGGCCGGCCCACGATCTCCGCGACGTCGGCCTTGATGGCGTTCGCCTCGGTCAATGTCGTTCCGGTATCGATCAGCAACGTGCCCGTCTCGCCGTACACCAGACCGATGGTGACGTCCAGAAACGGCAAACGGCACCGATGAACGCCGTCACCCAGCCGTTCCCAGGCGAAGTTCACCGGTCAGGTTTGTCCCAGTGTCAGCGGCTGCGCTCGCCGATACTGGTCGAGCACCACCGGTGTCGGGTCGGCGGTGAACATCGTGCTGATTCCGAATGACCACCCCGGCGGCGAATCCGATTGCGACAGCGTCCAAGCCGCCTGGCGTGCCGCGCCGAGCGCCACATACTCCGCAGGCGTCGGGACCAGTACGGGCTTGCCGAAAATCGCGGGCGCGACAACGCGGACCGCCTCGGAGCGGGCCCCGCCACCCACCAGGATGATCCGCTCGGCCTCCACACCCTGCGATGAAATCTTGTCCAGGCAGTAGGCCAACGAGCAGAGCAGGCCCTCGACGCCGGCGCGGGCGATGTTGGCCGCGGTGAGGTTGCGCGCCGTCATCCCGTGTAGTGCTCCTGCGGCGTCCGGCAGGTTCGGTGACCGCTCGCCCTCCAGATACGGCACCAGCGTCAGCCCCCCGGCACCCGCGGGAGCCGACAACGCCAACCGGTCCAGTTCGTCGTAGTCCACGCCGAGCATCGCCGCGACGGCTGCCAGCACTGGAGCGCCGTTCAGCGTGCAGACCAATGGCAGCTGGCGGCCCGTCGCGTCGGCGAAGCCGGCGACGATCCCCTCGGCATCGTGCGGCGCGGCGTGGCCGACCGCGCTCACCACTCCGGAGGTGCCGAGCGAGACGATGCAGTCGCCGGGTCCAGCGCCAAGACCCAGCGCTGCCGCCGCGTTGTCACCCGCACCCGGCCCTAGCGTCGCACCGCCGGACGTTTCGCCCGCTGGGTCGTGCGGGCCGAGCACTGCGGGAAGACCCGGACGCCGCCCCCGCATCGCCAGCTCGAGCAGGTCGGTTTGATACGAGCCGGCCTCGGCGGAGAAGTAGCCCGTCCCGCTGGCGTCGCTGCGGTCGGTCCGCAGCTCGCCCACGTCGGTCGAGCCGCTCAGCCGCCACGTGAGCCAGTCGTGCGGCAAGCACACCGCGGCGGTCCTTGCGGCGTGTTCGGGTTCACTGTCGGCAAGCCAACGCAGCTTGCTCACGGTGATCGCGGCGACCGGCACGACACCGATGCGTTTCGCCCATTCGCCTGCACCGCCGAGTTCATCGACAAGTTCAGCGGCCGCAGCGCTAGAGCGAGTATCGTTCCACAGCAACGCATCTCGGACGACTTCACCTGATTCGTCGAGGCACACCATGCCGTGCTGCTGGGCGCCCACCGATGCGGCCGCGACATCGTCGAGACCACCGGCGCTCTCGACGGCGGCCTGCAGCGCCGCCCACCACAGCTGCGGGCTCACCTCGGTGCCGTCGGGATGCGGCGCGGTCCCTGACCGCACGATCTCTCCGGTGTCCGCGTCGCACACCAGCACCTTGCACGACTGCGTGGACGAGTCGACACCGGCGACGAGGGTCACGCCTGCGAAGCTACTCCGAAACCTCCCGATGAGTCTGGCACTGCCGTGAAGTCGGTACAGGTATGCGAAAACTCGTGATCACGCAGAACATCACGCTGGACGGGTCGATCGAGATGCTCGACGACTGGTTCGACCCGCAGTTGCAGGACGACGACCTACTGGCGGAGACACACCGACAGGACGCCGAGTCCGACGCACTGCTGCTCGGGCGCCAGACCTTCGAGGACTTCCGCAGCTACTGGCCGAACCAGACTGACGATGCGACCGGAATCACCGACTACCTCAACGGCGTGGCCAAGTACGTGGTCTCCACGACGATGACCGAGCCGGACTGGGCGAACTCGGCAGTGTTCTCCGGCGACGCCGTGCGGCGGACGGCCGAGTTGAAGAACGAGCCAGGCAAAGACATCGTCCTCACCGGAAGCATCAGCCTGGCCCACACCCTCATCGCGGCGGGGCTGGTGGACGAGTACCGGCTGTTCGGCTACCCCGCTGTGCAGGGGCGGGGCCGCCGGCTGTTTCCCGACGGGGTGTCGATGTCGACGTTGGCGTTGGTCGAGCCGCCAAAGTCATACCCGTCGGGCATCACGCTCTTGCGCTACGCGGCGGGCTGAAACACTCGAACCGACCAAGGCCCGAGGAGACGCTGCGAGAATGGGCGTCGTGGACATGGAGCATCCGGACGCGGAGAAGCGCTGGGATGCGCATCGCGATGAGACGGAAGCCCAACGGCTGGACCGCAATTGGTCGAGCCTGCTTCAGGAACTGAGGGTGACACAGACGGGCGTCCAGCTGCTCACCGGGTTTCTGCTGACCCTGCCGTTCCAAACGCGCTTCACCCAACTCGACGGCACCATGCGCACCGTCTATCTCGTCACGGTTGCGTGTTCGCTCGGGTCGACCGTGTTGCTGGTCGCACCGGTCGGCATGCATCGAGTGCTGTTCCGCAGGCACCGTCTGGACGCGATCGTGTCGGCCGCGCACGCCTGCGCCATCGCCGGTCTGCTTCTGCTCGGGGTGGCGCTCGCCGGCGTCGGCATCGTCATATTCGACACGGTGGTGGGCCGGACCGCTGCATGGATCGCCGGCGGCTGCACGCTCGCGGCGTTCATCGTCTTCTGGTTCCTGATCCCGCTGCCGCTCCGCCGAAAAAGCGACAGGTCCTACTAGGGTTTGTGAACCCCTGACCTGGGGAACACCTGACCCATGTTGATCCGCCGAATCGCTCGTCCCCTACTTTCAGTGGCCTTTATCGGGCAGGGCGTCGACGCCCTCCGCAACCCCAAGTCAGCCGCCGACGCCGCACGTCCCGCACTCGACGGGATGCGTCAGCTGCCAGACCCGATCGGCCCGAACGTCCCATCGAATGCCGAGACCTTCGCGCGAGCCAACGCAGCGGTGCAGATCGGTGGCGGCCTGCTGCTCGCGACCGGCAAGATGCCGCGGCTGGCGTCTGCGGCGCTGGCGTTCACCGTGATTCCTGGCAGCCTGGGCGGCCACATGTTCTGGAACGAGGCCGACCCGCAGCGCAAGGCCGATGAACGACGGGCATTCATGACCGACCTGAGCCTGCTCGGCGGGCTGATCATCGCCGCCGTCGACACGGAGGGCAAGCCTTCCCTCGGATGGCGCGGCCGTCGCGCGGCCCGCAAGGTATCCGAGGCGGTCAGCTCTGCTCTGCCGGTGGGAGCGGCCTCCGGCGGTGCGCTCGCCGACAGCGCGATCGCCGAGAAGCTGGGCCACGGCCTGCAGATCGGCGCCGAGCGCGGACGTGAGTTCGCGCATGTCGCACGGGAGCGGGGCGCAGAACTCGCCGAGGTCGCGCGTGAGCGCGCACCCGAGATCGCGGAAGCCGCCCGTGGGCGGGCAGCCGAATTCGCCGATGTGGCACGGGAACGGGCACCCGAGTTCGCAGAGGTGGCGCGCGACCGGGCAGCGGTTCTGGCCGAGGTGGCGCGCGAACGGGCACCTGAGTTCGCCGAAGCGGCGCGGGACCGCGCCGAGGCCGCCCGCGACCGGGCAGGCGATCTGGCCGATACCGCACGGACGCAGACCAGGAAACAGCGCCGCCGCTGGAGTTGACTCCGCCGCTGGCGCGGGTCGGTCGGTAGATTGGGCGACCATGACTACCCAACCCGCGCCAGGACCGTACGGAAGTGATCCGAGAGGCTATCCGCCTCCGTTTCCCGCGAACCTCGAACCGGGCGGCCTGGTCGTCCGGTTCTTTGCGCGGCTCATCGACGGCATCATCGTCGGCATCATCAGCCTTCTGCTGTTCCTGATCACCGACACGCTGTCGAACTACTGGGTGACCGGCCTGTTCACCGGGCTGCTCACCTTCATCTACTTCCTGGCCTTCGAGATCACCCAAGGGTGGACACCCGGCAAGAAACTGCTCGGTCTACGCGTTCACGGCCCCGGCGGTGCGCCCAAGCCGACGGCTCAGCAATCCGCAATCCGCAACGCGTGGACGCTCCTGCCGATCGTTCCGCTCATCGGCGGCCTGCTCGGGTTCATCGCCATCATCGTCATCGCGGTGACCATCAACAGCAGCCCGACCAAGCAGGGCAAGCACGACGAGATCGCCGGCGGCACTCAGGTGGTCAAGGGCTGACCGGCGTCAGATGAATATCCCGAGCAGCAACACCAGGATCAGGCCGGTGACGGACAGCACTGTCTCCATGATCGACCAGGTCTTGATGGTCTGACCGATGCTCATCCCGAAGTACTCCTTCACCAGCCAGAAGCCGGCGTCGTTGACATGGGAGAAGAACACCGACCCTGCACCGACGGCAAGCACGATGAGCGACACCTGGCCGGTGCTCATGCCCTCGACCAAGCCGAGCATCAGGGAGGACGCGGTGATGGTGGCCACCGTCGCCGAACCCGTGGCGAGACGGATCAGCACCGCCAGCACCCAAGCCAGCAGGATGACCGAAATGTTGGCCGCCGTCGCCCATTCCGCGAGCTTCGTGCCGATGCCGGTGTCGACCAGCACCTGCTTGAACCCGCCGCCCGCGGCGACGATCAAGATGATGCCCGCAACGGGCGGCAAGGATGTCTCGAGGCACTTGGCGATCTGATCGCGGGTCATCGCGGCGCCTCGGGCGAGGGTGAACATCCCGACCACCACTGCGATCAACAAGGCCATCAAGGGCCGGCCGACGATGTCGAAAGTCTGCCGCAACAGGTTGTTTTCGTCGTCGATGAAGATGTCGACGAGCGCCTTGCCCATCATCAGCGCGACGGGAAGCAGGACCGAGAACAACGTGACGCCGAACGAGGGGCGCTGCCGTTCGGTCCTCGTGGCGGTCTGCGTCGCCGCCGCGGTGCCGTCGCCGCCCTGCTCGGCCGTGGCAACGCCGCCCCCGCCGTTGCCGGAGAAGTCGTCAGGGTCGAACCGGTGAGGCACGTCAAGGACGACCCACTTCCCGGCGAGTCGGCCGAACAGTGGTCCGGCCACGATCACCGTCGGGATCGCGACGGCGACGCCCAGCGCAAGGGTGATGCCCAGATCGGCGCCCAGCAGGTCGATCGCGGTGAGCGGGCCGGGGTGCGGCGGAACCAGGCCGTGCATGGCGGAAAGGCCTGCCAGCGCAGGGATCCCGACCGTGACCAGCGACAGCTGCGAACGCCTTGCCACCAGATAGATGACCGGCATCAGCAACACAAGACCGATCTCGAAGAACATCGGAAGGCCGATGATCGCGCCCACCAGCGCCATCGCCCATGGCAGGGCCCTCGGCGACGCGTGGCCGACGATGGTGTCGACGATTTCGTCGGCGCCACCGGAGTCGGCGAGCAATTTGGCGAACATCGCGCCGAGTGCGATCAGCACGCCCACCCCGGCTGCGGTCGTCCCGAACCCGTCGGCGAACGATTCGAGAACGTCACCGATGTTCACCCCCGCGACGATGCCGACGGTCAGGCCGCCGAAGATCAGCGCAAGGAACGGGTGCAGCTTGGCGACGGTGATCAAGACGACGATCAGCGCGATGCCTGCGAGCGCAGCGAGCACCAGCTGCCAGCCGGCAGCGACGGGCTCGGCCAACTCGGTATCGGCCGCCAGGACGGTGAGTGCCGGGGTCATTTCTTCTCCTGTTCGGTTGCCCGCGAAGCGGATAAGGCGAGATAGCTTTCAACGACGGAGTCGATGTCCTGGTCGACATCGATGGTGACGCCGCGCTCGTCGGCCTGCAGCGGCTCGAGCGTTTCGAATTGTGAGGCCAGAAGCGATGCCGGCATGAAGTGACCGGGTCGGCTGGCCTGACGCCTGCCGATCACCTCCGGCGATCCGGCGAGGTGAAGGAGGATGACGTCGGGGCAGTGCCGCCGAAGCTGGTCGCGGTACTTGCGCTTGAGCGCCGAGCAGCTCATCACGCCGCCGTCGCTGCATCGCGCACTCAACCACTCCCCGATCGCATCGAGCCACGGGAATCGGTCGTCGTCGTTCAGGGGCTGACCCGACGACATCTTCTCGATGTTCGCGGGCGGATGAAAATCGTCGGCGTCGGCGAACGGCACCCGCAGGCGCTGGGCAAGTGCGGCGCCCACCGTCGACTTACCGGACCCGGATACGCCCATCACGACGATCGGTGACCCCATCTACTCCACCTACCCCTTTGTGCTTGACGTCACACAGCATGCATCAATAGGCATACGATTGCAACCCTGTCACAGAAAGATATGCTCTTAGTAACGGCCAGCAAACCTATGACAGGATGTATGGATGGCTGAGCCATCAAACGTCGGCGCCTTGCACCGCAACCTGCTGGTGGCGCTCGGCACCGGAATTGCCTCGGGGAAGTACGCGGCGGGCGAGGTGCTCACGCTCGACGGCGTCAGCGCCGAACACGGCGTATCCCGCAGCGTCGCCAGGGAAGCGATCCGAGTACTCGAGTCGATGGGTATGGTCGCGTCCCGTCGCAGGGTCGGCATCACGATCCAGTCATCCGACAAGTGGAACGTCTTCGATCCGTTGGTGATCCGCTGGCGGCTCGAATCCAGCGACCGCGCAGCGCTTTTGGTGTCTCTTTCCGAGCTGCGGCGCGGCTTCGAGCCTGCCGCTGCAGCGTTGGCCGCCCGCCGCGCGGATCCGCATCAGTGCCGGATTATGGCGGCGGCGGTGTCGGACATGGTGATTCACGGGCGGGCCGGCGATCTCGAGGCCTACCTACTGGCGGACAAGGTCTTTCACCGCACGCTATTGGAAGCCAGCGGCAACGAGATGTTTCGAGCGCTCAACGACGTTGTGGCCGAGATTCTGACCGGCCGGACACATCACCAGATGATGCCCGCGAATCCGAATCCCGCAGCCATCGAGCTACACGACCAGGTCGCCCGCGCGATCCGGCTCCGCGACGAAACCGCCGCCGAACGCGCCATGCGCGCGATCATCGACGAAGCGGCCGCGGCCGTGTCCGGCGCACGGTCGGTAGGCGCAGACCAATAGGCACCGTCATGTTGAAGGTCGGGGTGGCTTGACCCGCGCGGGCAGCGGCACGACGGCGAGATTCATCATCAGGCCGTTTACGTCGGATACCTCAACAGTGCGCCGCGTTCGCCTACCGCCGGCATCGACGTCACAGTGGGCAGTTACCCCCACCCTTCCCACGATGCCCGATTCGCACGACACCGCCTTGACGTCGAGCGTTCCGGAATCGGCGACGAGCCTCGTGACGACCTGCTCGAGTTGCTGTCGCGACACCGCCGGCGTCATCTCGTAATCGATCGCCTCGCCATCGACTGCGGTGACCGTGACGATCGGTTCGAAACTGTTCGTCGCACTGACGACGACTTCGCAGTTAGCGGTCTTACCCACCTCGCCGACAAGATCCTCTTTGCAGGTCACCGACTCCGGCTTCTCACCGGCTTCGGTGAGCCGTTTTGCGATGTCCTCCTGCAACGCCCTCCTGGAGACCGTGGGTACATTGATCCCGCCGCCGTTCAGGCTGCAACCGGACAGTGCACAGCACATCATCCCTGCCGCAGCCAGAACCGCAGCCGATGGACGCATGGAACTCTCTCCTTGTGTTTGCTATATCTGCATTGTTCGTAGGATTTTGGTGACCATACCAGGATAAAATGGACTGGAGTAGTTAACTGTGAGAAACCCGCTGCTGGCGCGTCGCTTCTTCGACCGGTTCGAGCCGGTGCACGCCGTCACCTACTTCTCGCCGGAAAGCCGGGCGGCCTTCGACGGTCTCGGCTATCGCGGCTTCTGGATGGGGTACTTCGCGGGCCGGTCGGCGCCGCTCGGTGTCGCGCCGACCGACGTCGTGACCGCGCTGTTCTACAACTTCGCTCCGAGCCGTGTTGCCAAGGCGCTGCCCGCCGCGTGGGAAGTCGCCCCGCCCGGTTCGGCGTTGCGCGCCCGCGAAGACTCGGCGGTCGCCACCCTGCGGCGGTACGGGTTTACCGACGACGGCGTTCGGACCGCTGCCGAGCTGGCCTCGAAGGCGGCGCGCAGCGCGCCGCTGGACGGCAGGGCACTGTTCGCCGCGAACGCGGCTCTGCCCTGGCCGTCCGAACCACTGGCCACGCTGTGGCACGCGGTTACGCTGCTTCGCGAGCAACGCGGCGACGCGCATGTGGCGGTGCTGACGTCGTCGGGATTATCGGGCCGCGAATGCAATGTGCTGCACGCCGCGGCGGGCCGGGTGCCGGCGGAGATGATCATGCGTAGCCGTGACTACGACGAGAACCAGTGGCGCCAGTATCAAGAGCGGCTAGCCGACCGCGGCCTGCTCCATGCGGACGGCGCCCTGACCGATGCCGGCGCCGCGCTCAAGCAGCACATCGAGGACACCACCGACGCGCTGGCTTTGAGCGCCCTCGACGCGCTCGACGACGTTGAGGTCGAGGAGCTGTTCCGGGCTCTCACACCGATCGCACGGGCGGTTGTCGCCGCCGGGGATGTCCCCGCCGCCACGCCGATGGGCCTGAGCCGCGACGACCTCGACGACGACAGCGCCCACCTCGCCTGAATCCCCCAGCTCGCGGGAAGGCCGCGGGAAGGGGGGCGGCCGTCAGCGCGGGTTGCGGTTCCACTCCACCCACCCGACGCCCGTGCGGCCGTCAGCGGTGGTGACGGTCGCCCAAGCGCGGGGAAACTGGCTCACGCGACCGTCGGTGGCGGGAAGCAGCACCGGTGCGTTGCCCTTGACGTGCACGGAGGCGACAACGTCTCCAGGGTTCAGTGTGAGCTCGGTGGTCACCGGTAAACCGTTGTCGCCGAATACTTCTTGCGCCGTCACCGCCTGCAGTTCAACGAGCGGTCCGTCCGGCGGCTGAATGTAACCGATGCCGATCGGAGGTGCGCCGGGGATGCGGATGTCCACCCCGTGCAGATGGGTGCCGTCGCTCAAATGAAGGGCGCTCCACACCCAGTCCATCCCCCACCAGTCGCGCGCACCCCAGGAGTGGTCGCGTTGTCCCGGCACGGCCCGCACGTCAACCGTCCGCCCGTCGAAGGTGACCGTTCCCGACACCGTGCACGGGATCTCATAGCGCGAAGTGATGCGGTACTGGTACGGGGTGCCCACCGTCGTCCAATGCAGATCCATCGACAGCTCGACCGCGCGCCCCGGTTCTCCCCGCAGTAGCGAAGACGGGTCGTCATATGCCTGTCCGCTCCCCCGAAGTCGCACGTGATAGGTCTGCAACGGGTCCGTCGCCGACTGGCTGAGCTCGAAGGCATCGGTGCGTATGACGCCGGGATCGTCGGGCGGCGCAACCTGAAAGTCGTTGACGGCCACGGTGGGAATGTCGGGCCCGCACAGCAGTGCGTTGACCCACGCCCGGTTCTCATTCGGTATCAAGCCGAGCCGGAACCAGCCGCCGATTCCCTGTGCCTCGTCGACGAAGTCGGCATACCAGCTCTCGCTCCACAACGGCTCCGCGCCGGGTTGGTGCACACCCTCGTCGTCCGCCGACGGCTGCAGCGCTTCGGGCACAGTGGGTTCGGGCAGCGTCGCCAACGCGTCGGTGTCGATGACGTGCTGGCTGTGCCGCCGCAACATGGTCATGAACATCTCGTCGCCACGCTCGGTGCGCGCGACGAGCATCGGGGAGACGATCGCCATCATCACGCCGAAAAAGGCTTGGCGCCGAACGCCTTCGCGAACTTCGTCCACACTGAGCGCGGCATCCGGTCCGAGCGCATCGTGGTAGGCGCCGAGCAGTGCGTCGTATTTGTCACGGCGAACGTCGTCGGGCAGCGCGCAGCCGAGAAAGTAGGCGACGTCGATCATGGCCGGTCCCCAGGTGACGGTCTGCCAGTCGACCACGGTGAGGGGTCGGGCGGCACCCGGCTGGCCGAACAGCATGTTGTCCAGCCGGTAGTCGCCGTGCACCAGCCCGTGAACGAACTCCGACGTATCGACGTGGTACGCGTCGAAGCTGGCGATCAGCCGCTCGCACACCTCGCGATGCGCGGGTGCGATCTCGGCGCCGTACCGGTCGATGAACCCGGCGTACAGCTGCGCGATGAGCGCCTGGTTCATCGGCGCCTCACGGTTCAGCCACTCGACGTCGGCCATCGCCGATTGTCCGAGCAGCGGTGCGTGCAGCCGCCCCAGCTCCGACATCGCCAGCATCGCCTGTTCGGTTGTGGCGCCGCGGATCTCGTCGCCGACGACGGCTGGAGCGGCATCTCCGAGCAGCAGATGGAACACGCCTGTCTCGCTGTCGAGCGCCGAGCTGTAACAGGGCGCGACGGGACCGCCGATGCCGGGCGCGAGGTCGGTGTAGAACCGTACCTCGCGTTCGTAGAGGCCCAACGCCAGACCCGTCTGCCTGCTTGCCGGGTCGGTGGCCGCGACCTTGAGCACGACCGACTCCGGGCCTTCAGCACCGTCGGCATATGTCAGGGCGACGCGATAGCACTCGCTCATCTGGCCGGTGCCGATCCGCTCGGTGCCGAACCGTTCGACCGTGCCCGCTCCAATGGCGGCCGTCAGCCAGTCGGCGGTCAGGTCGTCCGGCCGCTCGATCCTAGTGACCGGCACTCGTGCTGTCCGTGTGGCAGGTGTCGGGTGGCGTGCCGACGACGTCGAGCGCCGGGTTCCTGTCGAAGAAGCCGAAGGGCTTGAGCCAGAACGACACCACGTCGACCGGCATCACCGGCCACTCCTCAGGTCGGGTGATGTGGTGAATGCCGAACACGTACCACAGCACGACGTCGGTGTTCTCGATGCTCCTGTCCGCCTTGGTCCACTCGGCGAGCCCGGTGTCCTTTGCCGACTGGTTGACGAATTCCCCTGCGGGCCAGCGTTCGTCGGGCTGGTTCGGCGTCACCCACAACGTGTGCCCGATGACGTTGGCCCGCTGGAACACCGGAGACGCGGGGTCGAGCATCATCGGGATTGCCCCACCCGGGACCAGCTTGTAGGACGGGTGCGTGCCGAGCCCGTTGACGACGTTGGTGTTGACGACCTTCCACGACCGCTGCGTTGCGAAGTTGACGTCCTGCTTGCCTTCGGTCTCCGTCTTCAGCGGGACGTTGCGCAGCACCATGGAGAGTCCGTACGGGTTGTCCGGTCCGATCGGCTCGGCGTAGGACTCGGACATGTAGACCGTGTTGTCGCCGCCGTCGACGTCCATGTCGAGCCGGGCGACCAGAAAGTGTTGGTGGAAGGGCGCATACGTGCGTTCGTCGACCAGCGTTCCATTCGGATGCGGCTGTCCCTCCGCCACCGGTGTGGTCACCATGATGCCGGTGGCCCGGACCTCGCATTCGATGTTGCCGTCCTGGTACAGCCGCCAGTAGACGAGGTACTCGTAGTTGGCGACGGTGACGTGGAAGGAGATCGTCAGCCTGCGCATCCGCCGCACCTCGGCGCCCGCGTCGTGGTCGACGTGCTTCCACAGCACGGCGTTGTCTTCCTCGTGGATGCAGATCGCGTTGGTGATGGTGTACGGCTCGCCCTTGCTGTTGTGCAGCACCGCGTCCAGATAGCGGATCTCGCCGAGACAGTCGCAGCCCAATTCCAGCGACGTCGTCATGAAGCCGAGGCCCCATTCGCCGATGTCGAATGCGGTGCGCCGGTAGTGGTCCTCGGACGAGTCACGGTAGGGCACGATCATCTCGGCCAGTGAGATCCGGTGTGCCACCGAACGGATCCGGTCACCGTCGCGGTAGCGGATCGTGTGCAGGGTCATCCCTTCTCGGTGGTTGAACCCGACCCGCAGCGACCAGTTCTGCCATTGCAGCAGGTTGCCGTCGAGGGTGAACGACACGCCTTCCGGCTGGGTGAGGTGCAGCGGCTTGAGCGGCTCGCGTCGAGACGCCGAGCGGATCCGGTCGGGGATGTGCTTGGGCACGTATTCACCCATGACCGTCGGCTCGTCGACGCCGCCGTTGTCCTCGATCCGCAGCACCTCCATCGAGTTGACGTCGATGACGCAGTGCAGACCGCTGATCGGGTGGGCGTAGGGACTCTGACCGGGACCGTCCTTACGCCACGTGTCCGACCAGCCGAGCCGCCGGTCGCGGTACTCCGGTGGTGCGACCGCGTCGCCGTAGGTCCAGGTGTCCACGAACACCAGGTCCATGTCGGTGATGCCGCGTTTCTCCAGTGCCGCGATGAAGTCGGGATGCTTGCGCACCAACTCGTCGCACTCGAGGAACTCGTCGACGGTGAAGTTGGCCTGCACTCCTGGGATGTGGTCGAACGATTCGACGCGGTCGTCGTCAAGCGACACCACACCCTTGTAGGTGGCGTTGTTGGCGCGCTGCAGGCAGATCACCTCGGCGCGCCGGGCCGGGGGCGGGCCGCCGTCGTCGAACGCCGCCAGCTCGGTCTTCGTCGGTTCGACGAGTTCGATGGAAGCGATCCGCCAGCCCGGGTCCGACGTCGTCGGCCCCCCCACCCCGTGCTCGCGACTCAGGATCGCCGCCACCGCACTGAACTCGTCGGCTGATAACGGATCAAGTGGGTAGCTCACTCACTCACGCAATCACATCGGCCGACGCGGCGGGGCAATTCCGGCCAGTCCCGCCCAGCCGCCTAGCGTGGCGACAACGAGAAGCCGTGCCACGCCTCGCGGCGTTTGGCGTGCGGGTCGTACTCGATGCGTGATCGGCGGTCGAACACCATCACCGCACGGTCGGAGTGCGTGTATGCGGGCCAGTCGGCATCCGGCACACCGGACCGGCTGAACTCACGCCAGTGAGCCTGGACCTCGTCGCTGACCCGCCGCGCCGACCGCCCGTCGGCGGCCGCCGTGAGCAGCGAGCCGAACCTCGTGCGGTACACGTCGAAAACGGCGAACAGTTCCGTCGCATGGGTGGCGCCGAGCCCTGACCAGTGCAGCGTGCGGGGTGCGTAGTCGTAGCGGTACCGGTAAGTCGGTGCGTGCACGCTGTGCGACTCGGCGATCTGCCACGCCGCCGTGCCGAAGGCGAAGTCACCGCCGAGACGGATGCAGGCCGCCTCGTCCGGATAGCCCGGGTAGGCGGCGGTAATGCGTTCTCGATGTTCGGCTTCGAGGCCACCAAGGAGACCTTCGATCATCGACTCGTTGGTCGGCAGCAGCTTGAGCCACCGGGTGAACAGCCTGCCCTCGTGTGCGTTGTTGCCGATGATGAGGGGCACCGGATGGGCCGCGCCCGTCCGCATCGCGTCGACCGGGTCGAGCGGTAGGTAGTCGGTTCCGCTGGTCGGGCCGACGGCGAATGCGCCGAGCGTGCCGCGCTGTGCGCGCTTGATCAGGTCATCGAGCGTGTTCACCAGCTCGGCGGGCCGGGCCGCCATCAACGCTTGCGCCCCGTCCTGGTTGTCCACGCCGAGCAGAGCCGCGAACTGCTCGGCATAGTCCGCCCTCACGTCGGGCGTCCCCACCATCCCGCTGGCCGGGCTCTCCGAGATCGCTTGTGAGAAAAGACCTTTTGCTGCGGGCACCGCGAGCAGAGTGGCGACGGCCTGTGCACCGGCGCTCTCGCCGAAGATCGTCACGTTGTCCGGGTCACCACCGAACACCGCGATGTTGTCACGCACCCAGCGCAACGCCATCACGAGGTCTCGAAGGAAGAGGTTGTCCTCGATGGTCACGCCACGGGTGGACAGTGACGAGAGGTCGAGGCAGCCGAGTGCCCCGACCCGGTAGTTCACCGAGACGTAAACGCATCCCTTGCGAGCCAACGCCGCGCCGTCGTAGATCGGCGTCGCCGAGCTGCCGAGGATGTAGCCGCCGCCGTGGATGAACACCATCACCGGCATCAGTTCGTCCCGCGGTCGTTTCGGCGTGGTGACGTTCAGCGTCAGGCAGTCCTCGCCCATCGACTGGTATTTGCCGACACCCAACGCGGTGTACATGCGCTGCTGCGGAGCGCAGTTGCCGAATCCGTGGCAGTGGCGCACACCCCGCCACGGCTGCACGGGCTGCGGCGCCCGATACCGCAGCGCACCGATCGGCGGCTGGGCGTAGGGAATCGACCGCCACCGGTGCACTCCGTCGCGGGTGAAGCCCTCGACGGTTCCGGAGCCGATCGTTGCTCGGACGACGTGTTCGTGCATGACCCGACGGTATCGAACGAACTCGCCGCCCGCGCCTCGCCGGTATCCGGTTGTCAGCCCGCTAGCCTGGCCGATATGCGGATTGCTGTGCTGCTCGCGGCGTCTGTGCTGGTCGGGGGTTGTTCACAGGGGGTCGGCGGAAACGCCGACCAGGCCGAGCCCTCCTTGTCGTCGCCGGACAGGGCCACCACATCGACGCCGCGGACGACGACACCAACGACGACCACTGTGGTGGGCCCGCCGGAGCCGGGCGCAGAGATCGCCGACGTCATCAAGTTCATCGAGTCCGGGACCCCGGCCGACGTCGGCCAGTTCCACACGGCCACCCGAGAGGGCACCGCGACGCAACTGGGTGAGGACGTCGCCTTCACCACACCGTCGGGCACCTCGAACTGCATGACCGACTCGAAGAACTTCGGTGGCGCCCTCGCCTGCCTGGTGAATCTCACGATTCCGCCGCTGCAACCGCCCGACGTCTACGGGCAATGGAAAGGCGGGTGGGTCGATTTCGCCGGCCCCAGCGTCGAAATCGGTTCGGCACACGGCGATCCCGGTCGGTTCAGCAACGGCACAGGCCCAGAGTTGCCGTATGGGGAGGCGATCGCGTTCGGCGACTACCGCTGCCTGTCAGACCCGGCAGGGCTGTACTGCGTCAACTATGCCAACCAGTCGGCCGCCCGGTTCAGCGACGCGGGCGTCGTCCCGTTCGGCTGCCTGCAGAAGGTGACACCGCCAGCCGATATCGGCGAGAAGTACAGCTGCTGAGCAGGTTTCAGGCGACACCCTTCTGGCGGAGCAGCGGCAACACACCTTCGGCGAACCAGTAAGCCTCTTCGAGGTGTGGGTAGCCCGAGAGGATGAATTCGTCGAAGCCCAGCGAGTGGTACTCGTAGATCAAGTTGGCGACTTCCTCGTGGCTGCCGACGAGGGCGGTGCCCGCACCGCCGCGGACCAACCCGACGCCGGCCCACAGGTTGGGATAGATCTCGAGTTGATCGATCCGGCCGCCGTGCAGGGCGGTCATCCTGCGTTGTCCCTCGGACTCCGACTTGGCATGCAGCTCAGTCTGTTTCGCGATCTGCTCGGGTGACAGCTCAGCGAGCAGTTCGTCGGCGACCGCCCACGCGGCAGCGGATGTGTCGCGGCTGATGGTGTGCAGCCGAATCCCGAATCGCACCTTACGGCCGCGTTCTTCGGCGAGTCTGCGTACCCGCTCGATCTTGGCGGCGGCCGTCTGCGGCGGCTCACCCCAGGTGAGGTAGACGTCGACGTGCTCGGCGGCGATCGGAAGGGCGGCGGGTGACGATCCGCCGAAATAGATCTGCGGCAGCGGATCCGGCGGCGCGGACACCCGAGCGTCCTCGACGGTGTAGAACTTGCCCTCGAAGTCGACGAACTCCTGGCGCCACAACGAGTTCACAATGTGCAGGAATTCGCCCGTGCGGGCGTATCGCTCGTCGTGGTCCAGCCAGTCCCCGAATCGACGCTGCTCGACGTCGTCGCCGCCGGTGACGATGTTCAGCAGCACGCGGCCTTCGGAGAACCGCTGCAGCGTCGCGGTCTGCTGGGCCGCCAGTGTCGGCGGCACCAGCCCGGGCCGGAAGGCGACCAGGAACTTCAACCTCTCGGTTTCGGCCAGCAGCGCCGACGCGGTCAGCCACGCGTCCTCGCACCAGGTGCCGGTCGGCGTCAGCACGCCCTCGAAGCCGAGCCGATCGGCCGCACGGGCTATCTCCGCCAGATACCGGCGCGAGGGCGCGCGATAATTGGCAGGAACGGTGTGGTGGGACGACGCGTGCGACGCGCCGACTATCGAGCGGCTGTCACCGTTGGTCGGCAGGAACCAGTGGAATTTCGCCGGCGGTGCCGGCGACTGAGCCTGTGTGGGCATACCTCTTACCTCCTAACGATTGATCAACAGCGGGTTGAGCGCGTCACTGTAGCGACGGTCGACCCAGTCGTCGAACTTCGGTGCGCCTGCGATCTGCTTGGACTCGGCGAACAGAAGCACCTTGGGAAGCTCGCCGATGCCGAACCAGATGATGAACAGCGGGATCAGGCCGAGGTGCGGTAGCGCGCGCACCATCTGCATCGGCGGGTCGACGGTCGCCTCGAACCACCGCGACAGGCCCACCGCGGTTCCCAGTGCGACGCCGAGAATGCCGCCGAGCAAGAGCCCCTCGACGACGCGAACTCCCGACACCGCAAGGGCGTCGGCCAGTTGCCCGTTCTCGATGAGTTCGATGCCCGCCTCGATGATCAGCGACGGTGCGGGCAGCACATCCTGCGGGATGACCCCGAGCGCACTACCCAGCTGCCACAGCGCAAGCAGCACCAGCGGCGATGCCCACCGGATCACCGTCCACTTACGACCGCTTCGGCGCGCGGCGACGGCCGGGGCAGGCGTCAGCTCGGTTTGTGTCGTCACGGTGTTTCGACGCTATGGCGCACCCGAGCGGAGGTGAAGGTTTGAATTCTGGGTGAAGATAACGGCGGACGCGACGAGCGCAACGGCAACAGCCCCGCCGGGTGAGCATCGAAACACTCACTCCGGCAGGGCCGTTGCGCTGCTGGCTATGTGGTTGTCGTCACAACCGGAAGTTGCCGTTGACGAGAACCGGCGTGACGTCGTGGCCGTTGATGTTCGAGTTCGCCGAGCGATTGGCCAGCACCTGGATCTGCTGGGCCTGCTGCAGCTGGCGCTTGTTGCGCACGCTGTTGCGGAACTGCAGCTCGTTCAGCTGCTGCAACTCGGCCTGCTCGAAGTCGCGGCCGCTGATGCCGCCGTTGAACTGCACGCCCGTCGCACTGCCGTCGGGACGGACCACCCACGATGCGCGCACACCGTCGAAGTCGGCGGTGTACATGCCTGCGGGCGCAGGAACTGCAGGGGCGCTGAACTTGAAGGCGACACCATTCATGGTGAGATCGCCGACCACGTCCTTGCCGTTGAACTCGGCCTTGAGCGTGTCCTTGAAGCGGGACGTGATGTCGATCTTCCCGTCCTTCTGATTGCCGAAGAACCATGCTTCGTCGTCGGTGCCATTGCAGGCGTACGCGGCGATCTCGGTGCCGTCGACGGCGATGCCGATGACCATCGGCTTGCCGTCGGCCGACTTCGTATCGGCGATGTACTTCGCCGACTTCGGGAACGGTGCTGGAGTGGCGGGAGCGGGGCTGGCGGAAGTTCCGGAGGCCTCAGAGGTCTCAGTCGCTTCTTTCGTGCCGCTCGAGCAAGCGGACAGGGTGCCAAAGGCGAGTAGCGCGATGACACCCATGAGCAGGATGCGGATGTAGGTTTTCATGTGACCAGCATGAATGGCTCACAGGCAACGCACATGAAGAATCTATGGAGATTCCGTGGAGATCTTGGGGCAGCGGCGGAGCAACGCCGTGCGCCTCACTCCGCCAGGAAGCGCTCCACCTCGTCGAGGAACACCTGCCACGCGGGCTCGTCCGACGTCAACAGGTGGTTGTTGCTGGTGAGCGCCACCAGGTGGGAATCAGGTATCAGCGCGGCGAGCTCCTCGGCGGCGCGCAGCGGCTGCCGGTGGTCGTCGCGCGAATGCAGAATCAGCGTCGGGCACGACACCTGACCTGCCTCGTCGCGCACATCGATACGGCCGAACTCCTCCAGGAACCGCACGGCATTCTCCGGCGAGGTGGTGCGGCGCTGCAGTTGGTCGAAGGCGGCCCAGTCCGCCCGCGTGCCGTCCGGAATGAACTGCGCCGCGAACACCTGCCGGAACGCCGGGTCGTCACGGCCCCAACCCACCCGGGCGAGTTCGAGATCCAGCGCCGCAGCGCGCTTTTCCTCCTCGTTGACGGCTCGGGTGCCACGGCCACGTGCGTAGGCGCTGCACAGCACCAGCTTGCTGACGCGGTCGGGGTGCCGGGCCGCATACGCCACCGCGACGGCGCCGCCCTGGGACACGCCCATCAGCGGAAAGCGCTCCAGCCCGAGCGCCTCGGCAACGGACTCGAGATCGCTAACCCAGTCATCGAAGCTGAATTCCGTTGCGCTCCAGTCCGATAGGCCGCAACCGCGTTCGTCATAGCGGATGAATGTGTGCCGCAGCGAGAGATCACGCACCCAGTGCCGCCACACCGGGCTCTCGATGTCGTAGCCGAGGTGGGTCATCCAATTGGCGGCGCGCACCAGCGGCGGGCCCTCCCCCGCCACCGCGTAGGCCAGTCGCACCCCGTCGGCGGCCCGGCAGAACGCGATCTGTTGCCGCGGCGGTGGTGGCTCCTCCGGCGGTTCCGGTTCCGTCGGCGGTGCAGGCGCTTCGTCTTCCACGGTGCCGACGAACTGGTACCCGCGACCCCGCACCGTCCTGATGAAGCGCTGCGATTCGCCGTCGTCGCCGAGCGCCCGCCTGGCCGCCTTGATCCGGCTGGTCAGTGCCGCCTCGCCGACGAACCGTCCACCCCAGACGGCATCGAACAGCTCTTCCTTGGTGACGCAGCGTTCGCGGTTGCTGACCAGTTGCGTCAGGACATCGAAGACCTGCGGCTCGACACGGACGACCTGGTCACCGTGGCGCAACTCGTAGCGCTGGGTGTCCAGGACGAATCCGTCGAAGCGCCACAAGCTGGGGTTCCCCTATCGCCAGCCGTCGGCCGCCTTGGCCGCCCTGATCAGAGCGTCGCACAGTTCTCGCAGCTCCGTGGGCTCTGCACCTTCGTCGACCGCCGTGGCCACGTCCTCTGCCGCACATCTCACCTGATAGACCCGGTCGGAGAGCTGCGACGCCTCCTCGGCGCTCAGCACCACCGAATCCGCGGCCAGCGCGGTCCCCTTCACCTGGGCGCGCTGCTCGTAGGCACGCTGCCGACAGGACTGCCTGCAGTACTGCCTGCGCCGCCCGAGGCCTGCGTCGTCGACCTCGCGGCCGCACCATCGGCAGGGCTGCGTCTTGGCGCGCCTTCTGGTCATGGTCTCCACGGAACCTGACCTTAGACCGGGTTCCGCCTTGATCCCGGTATCATGGACCTCGAGTCGGGAACTTCTAATGCACGCCATCGCGTTGCTATTCCGGACCGAAGCTTGTGAGGAGTGTTGACGAAATGGCAGATCGGGTTTTGAGAGGCAGTCGCCTCGGAGCCGTGAGCTACGAGACCGACCGCAACCATGACCTGGCGCCCCGTCAGGTCGCGCGCTATCGCACCGACAACGGCGAGGAGTTCGACGTCCCGTTCGCCGACGACGCCGAGATCCCCGGCACCTGGCTGTGCCGCAACGGCATGGAAGGCACCCTGATCGAGGGTGACGTGCCGGAGCCCAAGAAGGTCAAGCCGCCGCGTACCCACTGGGACATGCTGCTGGAGCGCCGTTCCGTCGAGGAGCTCGATGAGCTGCTCAAGGAACGCCTCGACATCATCAAGACCCGTCGTCGCGGCAGCTGACACGCCGCTAACGCATCACACCCCTGGCGCGATCCAGGCGCCCGCGGATTCCCCATTCCGCGACCTTCGCCATCGCCTCACGGATATTCGACCCGCTCATCTTCGACTGACCCAGTTCACGCTCGGTGAAGGTGATCGGGACCTCGACGACGACGAAGCCGTTGTTGATGGCGCGCCAGGTCAGGTCGATCTGGAAGCAGTAGCCCTTCGAGTCGACGGCGGCGAGGTCGATCTTCTCGAGCACCTCGCGCCGGTACGCCCGGTAGCCCGCGGTGATGTCGTGCACGTCGACGCCGAGTAACACCCTGGCGTACGTGTTCGCCGTCTTCGAAAGGGCGAACCGGCGCCGCGGCCAGTTCCGGATGGCACCGCCCGGCACGTAGCGCGATCCGATGACCAGATCCGCTCCGCCGTCGACGGCGTCGAGCAGCCGGTGCAGCTCCTCGGGTGCGTGGCTGCCGTCGGCGTCCATCTCGACCAGAACCGAGTACTCGCGACTCAGGCCCCATGCGAAGCCCGCCAGGTAGGCGGCACCGAGCCCGTCCTTGCTGGCGCGGTGCATGACGTGGACCCGATCCGGGTCTGCCAGCGCCAGCTCGTCGGCCAGCTCGCCGGTGCCGTCGGGGCTGCCGTCGTCGACGATCAGAATGTGCACCTCGGGCAGGGCGCTGTGCACCCGGCCGACGATCAACGGCAGGTTCTCCCGCTCGTTGTAGGTGGGGATGATGACCAGAGTGCGCTGACTCGGGCGTTCTGCTGGCCCAGGGCCGCTCATGTGGTTCCTCTTTCGGTGCCGTCCCCGTCGGACGGTGTGGCTTTGCCGCCTGCGCCGGTCGCCGGACGGCGATGACGCACGAACCTTCCATTGTGCAGTATCGCGGCGATGAGAGCCCCGATGCCGACGGCGACCAGCAGGCCCTGCACCCAAGGACCCCATCGCGTCGCGGGCGTGAGCTGCGTCTTCAGTCGGATCGGCATGTCGAGGTAGGCGGGCTCGAAGAAGCCGGTGCGAGCAAGCACACGTCCATCGGGCGCGATGACGGCGCTGATCCCCGTGGTGCCCGCCACGATGACGTACCGATTGTGCTCGACCGCGCGCAGCCTGCCGAACGCGAGCTGCTGGGCGCTCATCGACTCGTCGAAGGTGGCGTTGTTGGACGGGACCGTCAGCACCTGGGCGCCGCTGAGCACCGACTCCCGCGGCGCCCGGTCGAAGATGACCTCCCAGCAGGTCGACACGCCGATCGGCACGCCTGCCGCCTCGACGATGCCGTTACCGCTGCCCGGCACGAAGTAGCCCGCCCGATCCGCGTACGACGAGAAGTGCTTGAAGAAGCTCCGCCACGGCAGGTACTCGCCGAACGGCTGGACGATCTGCTTGTCGTGCCGGTCGCCGGGACCGGTGTCGGGATTCCAGACGATCACCGAGTTGGTCGACACCGGGTTGTCGCGGGTGTAGCCCGGCCCGGCGAGGACACCGCCGACCAGGATCGGCGCCTTGATCGCATCCACGGCGACCGCGATCTGGTCCGCGGCGTCCTGGTTGGCCAGCGGGTCGATGTCCGATGAGTTCTCCGGCCAGATGACGAACAACGGCTGCGGCGCCTTGCCCGCGCGAACGTCCTCCGACAGCCTGAGCGTTTCACGCACGTGGTTGTCGAGCACCGCTCTGCGCTGTGCGTTGAAATCCAGTCCCAGCTGCGGCACGTTGCCCTGCACGGCCGCGACGTTGACCGACGGTTCGTCGGGGGCGCCCGCACCGGAGTGCCGCACCGCGGGCGAGATCGCGGCGGTTCCGATCAGCACGAGGCAGATGCAGGCACCTGGCAGCACGACCGCGGGCGGCGCCGAAGCGGTGCTGCGGTCACCTCCGCGCCTCCACCAGTCGAAGATCTCGAAAGTCAGAGCGGCGATGCCGAAGCCGAGCAGCGCCACCGCGAACGAAACCAGCGGCGCCCCGCCGATCTGAGCCAGCGGCAGCAGTGGGCCATCGGTCTGGCCGAAACCGGCTACGCCCCATGGGAATCCACCGAACGGCACCGTCGACTTCGCCCATTCGGCCAGCGCCCAGAGGCCGGCGAATCCGATCGGCCACCCCGTCAACCCGCGTGTCGCGACAGCGCAGAAGCCGAACAGCCCGGGAAACACGGCCTGCAGGAGCGCGAGCGCCAGCCATGGCAGCAGCCCGACCATGACACCGGTCCACGGCAACAACGGAATGTAGAAGGCCGCTCCGAACAGGAAGCCGTATCCGAATCCGCCGAGGGCGGTGGTGGTTTCCCGGGTCAGCACCCAGGCCAGCAGCGCGAACGCGACGATCGCGGTGTACCACCAGCCGAACGGCGGAAAGCTCAGGCAGAGCAGCAGCCCCCCGGCGATAGCGGCGCTGATACGTGGCAGCCGGGCGACAACGGCATCGCCGAACCGCTTGACCCAGTCGGGCACTTCGCGCTTCGCCACGGCCTCGTCGTCGGGGGCGGCCGCGTCGTCGTCGGGGGCGGCGTCGTCGTCGTCGGGGGCGGCGTCGTTGTCGACGGAGATGTCCTCGTCGGTAGGGACGCCTTCGTCGACGGCCTCGTCGGTGAGAACCGGGAAGGAATCGGTGTCGTCATCGGGGCGGGCCCAATCGCGTGTCCGCCTAGCCATGGATGACGACACCCCGGTGAACGGTCTGAAGGCAACGGGGCAGCCGGTCGTCGGCGCTCAGCCGGGGCAGGGCGGGTACCCGCGACCTCGGGTCGGTGGACCAGCGTTGCACGGCGTTGTCGGGAGCGCTGACCTCCAGCTCGTCGGTCTGCCACACCGCATAGGACGCCGGTGCGCCCGGCGCGAGGGTCCCGGTGACGCCGTCGCGCACGCCGCCCGCGCGCCAAGCGCCCCTGGTGGCCGCCGAGAACGACGCCCGCATCGATATCGCGCTCGACGGTGTCTGGTGCCGGGTCGCTGCGCGGACTGTCTCCCAAGGATTCATGCTTGTGACCGGCGAATCGGAGCCGAAGGCGAGTGGCACGCCTTGGGATGCTAACAGCGCGAGTGGGTTGAGCCGCAGGGCTCGGTCCCTGCCGAGCCGCTGCGCATACATGCCTTCTTCGCCGCCCCACAGCGCGTCGAAGTTCGGTTGCACGCTTGCGATGACGCCCCACGCGCCCAGTCGGGCCGCCTGCTCGGGGGTCACCATTTCCAGGTGCTCGAGCCTGTGCCCGCAGCGTGCGACCGCCTGCGTACCCAGCCGGTCGACCACCCGCCGCAAGGCGTCGACGACCGAACCGACCGCGGCGTCTCCGATGACGTGGAAGCCGGCAGGAATGCCGGCTTCCGTGCAGGCGTGCAGATGCGCCGTGATGGCGTCCGCGTCCAGGTAGGTGTTGCCGCAATGGTCCGGCGCGTCGATGTAGGGCTCGTGCAGCCAGGCCGTCCGCGATCCGAGCGCGCCGTCGACGAACAGGTCACCCGCCAGCCCGCGGGCACCCGTCGTCTCGATGAGCGCTTGCGCCTGTCCGCGATCGGCGACCGCTTCACCCCAGTAGCCAACGATTTCGACGCCGTGCCGGGTGTCACGCAGTTCGTGCCAGTCGTCGAGGCCGCCGATGTCGGGGCCCGCGCATTCGTGCACGGCGACGATCCCGTTGGCCGCCGCCAGGTCGAGGGCGGCAATACGGGCACGGGCGCGCTGGTCGGGTGTCAGCCGGTCACGGGCGGCCGCGCGGACCAAGTGGTGAGCGTCTGCGGTCAACGGGCGCTGCGGGTCGAAGCCCCTGGCCGCCGACAGCCCAGGCGTTAGCCTGCGGAGCGCCGTGGACGCCGCGGCGGAATGGACATCCACACGGGCCAGGTAGGCAGGGCGGTCGCCGACGACGGCGTCCAGCTCGGCGGTGGTCGGCGGCGTCGCTGCAGGCCAGCCCGACTCGTCCCAGCCGTGCCCCCAGATGGGCCCGTCGGGGAACGCTCGCGCGAAGTCCGCGACGAGCGCAAGGCAGTGCCGGGCTGACGTGGCCGTTCGCAGATCGAGACCGGCGAGCATGAGGCCGGTCGCGGTGAGGTGCACGTGGCTGTCGACGAAGGCGGGTGCGACGAATCCGCCGTCGAGATCGACGACCTCGGCGTCGGGAAACTGGGCAAGGCCGACGTCGTCGTTGCCGAGCCAGACGAGCGTGCCATCGCGGACGGCCATCGCGGTGGCGTCCGGCATGGCCGGACTGTGAATCCGGCCGCGGTGAAGCAGCGTCGTCAACTCAGTCGGGCTTGCGGGGCAATGCTCGGCGTTCGACGTCGACGACGTCGCTGTCGATATCGACGACATCGATGACTTCACCGTCGATGTAATCAGCGCCCCCGGCTCCGCGTCGGCTGCCCGCGGCGGCGGTCGCGACGGTGATCAGCGGCATCCGGCGGGCGGCCATCGCCGTCAGCAGCGGGCGGGCGACGGCGCGGGTCGGCGGTGTCAACAGCAGCAGGCCCGCGGCGGTCGTCACCAGGCCGGGAACGAACACCAGCACGGTTCCCAGTGCGACCATCGCGCTGTCGGTGACCGCGCCCTGCGGCGTGGTCAGTCCGGAGCGGAGCCGCTGGATGTGGCGCTTGACCTGGGAACCGGCGAGCACGAAGCCCAGCACGGAGGTACCGATCAGCGCCAACACGGTCCAGCCGAAGCCGATCGTGGAGACCAGCGCCACCACGACCGCCAGTTCGACGACCAGGTAGATCAGGAACAGCCGCATCGCCATGTCCTGCCAACGCTTCGCGAGGCCTCAGGGTTCCGACCGAACTCCTAGGCGGGCGCGGGCGCTGTCACCTCGATCGCGGCATGCACCTTGTCGATTCCGCCGCGGAAGATGGCCTGCGGCACCCACCACCACGCGTGCCACCAGTAGCGCTTGGTGACCTTGTCGAAGACCCTGCGCGTCTCGGAGTCGGGCAGCATGCGCGCCGTGGCCTCGACGGCCTCGCCCTTGACCTTGCCAAGTGCACCCGCCTTCTGGATGGTCACCCGCGGGGTGTTGTTGATCCGCTTGGTCTTCCAGGATCCGTCATCGGTGATGATCAGCAGCTTGTCACCTTCTGGCACACCCCACACCGTGGTGGGCTTGGGTCTGCCGTCCTTGGTGAAGGTGGTGAGCAGCAGGTACTTCTCGTCGTAGACGTCTTTGAACGTCGCAGCCATCGCTGGTTAGTTCACCGCTTTCAGTTCGATCGAAACGTTGTTCTTCATCCCGCCGCGCAGCTTCGAGAAGAGGTTGAAGGTCTTGCCGACCAGGCCGTATCGCTTGCTGATGGCGTCGTAGGTCGCGCCGTTGGCCGACTTGTCGAGGATCGACGCGGTGGCCTCGACCGCCTCACCCTTCGGATTCCCGCGCATGTCGCATGCGGCGATGGTCACCCGCGGGGTGTTGCGGATTCGCTTGACCTTCCACGACTTCTCCTGCGTGATCACCACCAGGCCATCGCCGCGCGGCGCGGCCCAGATAGCTGTGGGCTTGGGTCGGCCGTCCTTGGTGAACGTGGTCAGCAGGACGTATTCGCTCTTCGCGACGTCGGCAAAGGTGACAGGCACGTACGCCAACCTAGCGGGATTCAGCCTTCGAGGTCGCCTTCGGTTTCCAGCAGCACCTGCCGCAGACCGTCCAGAGTGTCCGCCTCCGGCTGCGCCCACATCCCGCGATCGGCCGCCTCCAGCAGGCGCTCGGCCATGCCGTGCAACGCCCACGGATTGGATTCGGCCATGAACTTGCGGTTCTCGTCGTCGAGCACATAGGCCTCGGTGAGCCGTTCGTACATCCAGTCGGCCATGACTCCCGCGGTGGCGTCGTAGCCGAACAGGTAGTCGACGGTGGCGGCCATCTCGAACGCGCCCTTGTAGCCGTGCCGACGCATCGCCGTCATCCACCGCGGGTTGACCACGCGCGACCGGAACACCCGCGTCGTCTCCTCTGACAGGGTGCGGGTACGCACGGCGTCGGGGCGGGTGTTGTCGCCGATGTATGCGGCGGGCGCCTTGCCGGTGAGCGCGCGCACGGTAGCCACCATCCCGCCGTGGTACTGGAAATAGTCGTCGGAATCGGCGATGTCGTGCTCGCGGGTGTCGGTGTTCTTGGCGGCCACCGCGATCCGGCGGTATTGCCTGCTCATGTCGTCGGCCGCGGGCGCACCGTCGAGGCCGCGACCGTACGCGAAACCGCCCCATGCCGTGTACACCTCGGCGAGGTCGGCATCGTCGCGCCAGTTGCGGCTGTCGATCAACTGCAGCAGCCCGGCGCCGTAGGTGCCCGGCTTTGACCCGAAAACCCTTGTGGTGGCTCGCCGTCGGTCCCCGTGCTCGGCGATATCGGCGTCGGCGTGCGTGCGAACGTAATTCTGGTCAGCGGGCTCGTCGAGGTCGGCGACGAGCCCGACGGCGTCGTCGAGCA
>CAWEKA010000005.1:0-36699 GCA_963809515.1 uncultured Actinomycetota bacterium | reverse complement strand
CGGCAGGATTCGAATTAGTCGCCTGCGTTGGAGTCCGTGCCGCCCGTACCAGCGAAAATATGGCTGTTACGTGCAGCGATGCCCACGGTACACTCGCGCATACGTGTGCACAGGGCAGCGTAATCTAGCATGCGGAAGGCGCACGGAAGGCGCGGCGGAAGGGGGCGGCAGGATGGTCGGGAAGAAGGGGCATCGGGGCTGGGGCAAGATTCGCCAGCTCCGTTCGGGCAAGTACCAGGCGAGCTATGTGTGGCCGCCACGCACAGCGGTGCGGCACGTCGCCCCGGCGACGTTCACCGCCAAGATGGACGCCGAAGGCTGGCTCAACAACGAACGCCGCGCGATCGAACGCGACGAATGGATCCCGCCCCGGCTGCGCGTCGCCGAGCGCAAAGCCAAAGCCATCACCCTCGCCGAGTACGCCGACAAGTGGGTCGAACACCGCAACATCAAGCCGCGCACCCGCTCGATGTACGAGGATCTGCTGCGCCTGCACATCAAGCCGCCGCTCGGCCGCCTGCCGCTCAAGAACATCACACCGGAGGCGATACGCGGCTGGTACGCCAGCCTCGGCAGCGACCACGCCCGCCGCAACAGCCACGCCTACGGGCTGCTGCACGCCATCTGCGCGACGGCGGTCGCCGACAGCCTGATCGTCGCGAACCCGTGCAACCTGTCGCGCGTGATGAACCCGCCGCGCAAGCGCGAGCCCACGATCCTGTCGGTGGCCGAGGTCGCCGCCCTGGCCGACGCGATCAAACCCGAGCGGCTGCGCTGCCTCGTGCTGCTCAGCGCGTGGACCGGCGTCCGGTGGGGCGAAGTGTCGGAGCTGCGCCGCCGGGACGTTAGCGACGATTGCAGCGTGCTCTACGTGTCGCGTGCGGTGACGCGCCGCAAAGGCGAATACCGGGTCGACACACCGAAGTCGGGCAAGGGCCGCGCCGTCGTCATCCCGCCGCATATCCGCGGCGACCTCGCCGAGCATCTGGCCGCCAACGTCAAGCCCGGCGGCGACGCGCTGCTGTTCCCGGCGGCCCGCGGCGGCCACATGAACGACCGCGTGTTCAGTCGCGAATACTTCGCCGCCGCTCTGGCCGCGATCGGCCGCAAGGGTGTGCGCGTGCACGATCTGCGGCACTTCGCTGGGACGCAGGCGGCACGTGTGGGCAACCTCGTCGAAACGATGGGCCGCCTCGGACACTCCACTGTTAAGGCGTCGCTGACGTATCAGCAGATCGTGTCCGGTCGTGATGCTGAGGTCGCCGAGGCGCTGTCGAGACTCGCCAAAGGTGTAGACACGCCTACAGATTGACGCCCCTGTTAGTTCCCGGTTTCCGTAAACGCTGCGGCGCTCCGCTGCACTCCATGGCACCCGGCCGCACTCGAGGTTTCCCGAAAACGGCAAAATGCCAACGGTTTTGACCAATTCACGTTCGCGTGTCTACCCCTCAATCCCATACGGTTTTATGCGTACCTAATCCATAAACCGATGGGATCTGATATGCCACAGCAAGACTCGACGCGCCGCCGGGTGCCGATGAAAGCAGCCGCCATTGAGGCAGGCGTCTCCGTCTGCACATTGCGCCGCTGGATCGCCGAAGGCCGCCTACCCGCCTACCGCGTCGGCCCGCGACTCATCCGCGTAGACCTCGCCGACCTCGACGCCCTGGCGCGCCCCGTCGGCGCATGACCGCAGGAAAACAGTGAAGCCGCCGGGACCACCAGCCCGACGGCTCCACAACAACGACGACAACCCGCGAAAGTGTCGCCGCCAATTATACAGGGCGGCACGGAAAGAGCCGAAACAACAATGAACACCGAAACGCCGACTGGTGGCGCGGCCGACAGCACCGGCGGCGCAGCATGACCACCCCGCCAGCTCCCAAAATCACCTACGAGCGTGTGCTCGCGGCCGTCACGGAAAGATGCCTCGGCATCGACGAATCGCCGCCGGGCGAGCCCTTGCAGGCTTGGATGCAGTGCCCCGCCCACGCAATCGAGAACCCCGGCGACAGGTCCGTGCAAATCGTCAGCAAGAGCGGCGTAGCCAAACTCGGCTGCAAGACCGGCTGTCACCACGAGCTGATATTCGGGGCGCTCGGATTCCACCCAATCCAGCCCGGCGACGAGGACCGGGCACGCGAAAACGCGATCCTCGAACGGCTATGCACCCTAGAAATCGACGCCGAGGCCCGGCGGCGCCACGCCGAAGCCAGCGCCCCGGCGATCGTCCTCCCGCCAACCAGGAACCTGACCGCGCTGCTCGCCCAGCCCGACCCTGAAATCGCTTACCGCGTCGACCGTTTGGCGCCCGCCGAGGCCCGCGTCCTGCTGTCGGCCCAATACAAGGCAGGCAAGTCGACACTGCGCGACAACCTCATCGGGTCGCTGGTCGACGGCGGCCGGTTCCTCGGCGAGTTCACCGTCAACACCACCGCGGCCGGGCTCGTGCTCATCGACAACGAACTGAGCGAGCACACGCTGCGCCGGTGGCTACGCAAGAGCCAGATCCGCAACACCGACGCCGTCGCCGACGTTGTCGCCCTGCGCGGCCAGGTCGGTACGTTCAACCTGCTCGACGACCGCACCCGCACCCGTTGGGCCCGCCGGTTCGCCGACGTGGGCGCCGACTACCTCATGCTCGACTGCCTGCGCCCCGTGCTCGACGCGCTCGGCCTCGACGAGAACCGCGACGCCGGGCAGTTCCTCGTCGCGTTCGACGCCCTGCTCGACGAGGCCGGAATCCGCGACGCCCTCGTCGTGCACCATATGGGACACGCCAACGAGCGGGCCCGCGGCGACTCGCGGCTCCAAGACTGGCCCGATGCGATCTGGCGCCTCGTGCGCGCCGATCCCGACGACCCAGCCTCACCGCGTTACTTCACCGCCTACGGGCGTGATGTGGACGTGCCAGAGGGCGGCCTCGACTTCGACGAGGACACCCGCCGGTACACCTACACCGAGGGCAGTCGCAAATCGGCAGCAGCAGCGGAAAGTGTCGCCACGGCTGTGCATCACGTGGTCACCGCGCTTGTCGCCGACCACCTGGCCGCCGGGCATGGGATCAAAACGCGGGACATGCTTCAGATGCTCGCCGACAAAGGTATCGGGAACCGGAAGGCGTACGACGCCCTCAACGCGGGTGTGACGCGGGGAGTGATCGCCTGCCACGACGGCCACCGGGGCGCGAAAATCTACCGGCTTGTGAACCCCTGCAAGCGGTGCGGAAACCCTGTCTCGGAAGCCGACCGGGACGTGCACCGCGAGTGCGAGGCCGAATGATGCTTGCACACACTCAAACCGTCAGTGTGTGCGACTGTGTGCAGAACCGCTGCACACAGTCAAAATACGCTCCTACCTCGAAAGACGTTGCGACCGTGTGCAAGGCCGTGTGCGTGCACACAGTCGGGATAGCACGAGTGTGTGCATGTGTGCGCGCCCTATAAGGGGCGCACACATGCACACAGTGCGTGCGGAACACCTGAAAACACAACCCGAAACCAGGAAGGAAAACGCCCGGTGACCCAAGCCGAACCCGATGGCGGCAAGCCTGCAGGCGCTCATCGAAGCACCGTGCCCTGACTGCAACGCCGACATTGAAATCCGGCGCATCACCAACAGGGTGCGCGTCATCTACATCAAGCACGACCAGACTTGCCCGACCTACAAACCCGGCGGAGAGGAACCCAACCGATGAGCAACACGCAAGCAGCCGCCCTATCCGTGCCATGCCCGGCGCGGAAATGCCTAGCCCGCGCGGGCGAGCCGTGCAACAGCCCGAAGGCGTACCACACAGCCAGAGCAAGCCGCGGCCAGTCCCGCGCCCGCGTGGATGACTTCAAATCCCATGAGCGGATACGGAAAGCACTTGGCCGGGTCAGGGCAGCCGTAGCCGCCGGTGGCACACCCGCCGCCGCCGACGTAACGACGGCGCTTGGCAGTTGCGGGTGTGGAGAGTGCAAAGCCGCAACCGTCCCGCTGGCAAGGGAGCTGGCCCGGTGGCTGTAGAGACGTGGGTGCCACTCTCCGACGAGTGGCCCGGCTACGAGATCGAGCTGCACACAGGCGTGGTGCGGAGCGTCGACCGGATCGTCGTCGACACCCTGCTACGGCCCCGGCGGCTGCGCGGCCGCACCCTCAAACACACTGCGGCGCGGTGGGGCGACTCTGTCACGTTGTCGCGCGGCGGGCAGCGTCGATGCGTGCGCGTCGACGAACTCCTATATCAAGCACGGAAGGACACCACGCAATGAAGTTTTACAGCTCATTCAGTAAGCGCCCCGACCCTGACGACGAGGATCCGATCACCCGAGCTTTCGCCGGGTACGTGCGCTGTCCCGACGATGTCGTGCCGCGCAACCCGAAAGTTGAGTGGTCGATGGCTGACTTGGCCGCTGTCGCCGGAACTTCAACCGAGTGCACACATTTCGAGATGACCGAGGACGGCATCACGAAACACACCGAGCGCGTGGAGATCTGCGCGCCCATCACCGAAGAAAAGGAGAACACCCCATGAGTGAAGCAGCAGCACCCGCAGACGGCGCCCAGACGCCCGCAGACGCCCCGGCGGCCGACACGGCGCCCGAGGCACCGGCGGCGCCCGATACGGCCGCACAGGACGCCCCCGACGGCGGCGAGGTCGTCGAGGACCAGGACCAGGACCAGGACCACGACCACGACGGCGACGGCCGCGAGGCCGCCAAGTATCGAAAGAAGTTGCGCGACGCCGCGACCCAGCGCGACCAGGCCGTCGAACAGATCACCACCATGCAGAAAAGTGAAGCCGAACGGATCGCCGCCAACAGGCTGGCCGACGGCGCCGACTTGTGGCGCGACGGACTCACCGTGGGCGAGCTGCTTGACGACGCCGGAAACCTCGACCCCGCAAAGGTTTCCGCGGCCGCCAAGGCAGTCACACAGCAGCACCCGCACTGGCGGCGCCCAGCCCAACCGCGGGCGTTGGGCGGCAGGACCGGCGTGCTCGCGTCCGGTGCCAGCAGCCCCAACGATCACCGCGCCCCGTCGTGGTCGCAGGTGTTGCGCGAGGCAGTGCACGGCCCGCAGTAAAAAATTTTGCTAGTAAGGCATGCCGGCGCCTCCGTCGATGCTGGTCAAACAGTTTCGACGCGTGACGGCGGCTTAGCTGGCATCCGGCGGCGGCGCCCTGGTCCTCGACGACCGCAGGCGCCGCCGCCCTCGCGTGTCTGCGCCCCGGTCGAATAGAATGGGATTCGAGAGCGTCGCCAGCGGCACCGTATGGGCCCGGCCTCGCTCCACGACTTGCCCCAGGCGGGGTGCCGTCGAGCGCGCTGTACAGCCGCCGATGGTTGACCGAAAACCGTTGCAGCACTGTGCTGCCCACCCGCCTGAAAGGGCCCACAAATGTCTCTATTCACCGCCACATCTGGCAGCACGCACGGCCTGCTGCCCGACGAAATCGGCAACCTCCTCGTCCAGCCGGTACGGCAAGCCTCGGTTGCTTTGCGCGTCGCGTCTGTCGCCTCGACCGACTCGCACGAGTACCGTGTCCCGGTTCTGACCGGCGACGCCGGAGCCGCCTGGACCGCGGAGGGCGCCGAAATCACGCCCGACGACGCCGAGTTCGACGAAATCGTCGTCGTCCCGCAGAAGGTCGCCGGGCTGTCCATCATCAGCCGCGAATTGGCGAACGATTCGGCGCCGTCGGCGCAGCAGCTCGTCGGCCTCGGCCTCGCGCAGTCGCTCGCCAACAAAATCGACGCCGCGTTCTTCGCCGACACCACAGCCAACGGGCCGTCCGGTCTGCTGTCCGTCGACGACGCCCAGATCGTCGACATCGGCGACGGCATCACCAACACCGACCCGTTCGCAGAAGCACTGTCACTGGCCGAAACCGTTGGCGCGCAAATCACTTCCTTTGTCGCACACCCGTCCACAGTGCTCACACTGTCGAAGGTGAAGAAGCAGAGCGGCAGCAATGAGCCGCTGCTCGGCTACGACGCCGCCCAGCCCACCAAGCGCCTTGTGCTTGGTGTGCCGCTCATCCCGTCCCCCGCGGTCGCTGTCGGCGACGTGTGGGGCGTGCCGGTCGCTAAGACGCTCGTCGTGTTGCGCGAAGATGTGACGCTCGCAGTCGACACCTCGGCCTACTTCTCGTCGGATCGCATCGGTATCAGGGCGACCATGCGCGTGGGCTTCGCGTTCGCACACCCCGAGGCTGTCGTGCGACTCACGACCGTCGGGTCGTAACACGTTCGAGGTGCCTGGCTGCTCTACTCCCTTCTTGCAGCCAGCCACCTCGACACCCGAAGGCAGCGGAGTCGATTCCTCTGCTCGCCTTCACCGACGCCCGGCCGGGATTCAGCCATGAGCCCGGTCGGGCGTCGCCACAGCCAACACACCCCGGCCATGACCCCCCGCGGCCCTGTTTTCGCACCTCAGCGGCTAGGCGGGTTTCTATCCGCGTTTCCTGAAACACAACGACCTATTGAGGACTGAGGACGTGACGAACACCCCCGATACTGAGACACCCGTCGGCCTGCAATGGTCGGGCCGCCGACTGTGGCAGGCGACTGTTGATGGCTTCGAGCTGTCCGAACATGAAACGGGGCTGCTGTTGCAGGCGTGCCGCACCGTCGACTCGCTCGACGCCTTGCAGGCCCGGCTGGACGCCGACGGGACGATGGTCGAGTCGCCGCAAGGTTTGAAGGCGCACCCGGCGCTGCCCGAGCTGCGCCAGCAGCGCATCGCTCTTGCCCGCCTGTTGGCGGCGCTCGGGTTGCCGACTGGCGTCGAGGACCAGGACCAGTCGAAGAAGCAGCGCCGGTCTGTGCGCGGCGTGTACAGCACCGGCGGCGCCGGGACGCACCCGTGAGGCGTCGCGCGACGGCCGTCGGGGAGCCACCGGCCGAGCTGTTGTCGCCGCCACCGGCGCCGTATCCGATCCCGCCGGGCACTGACCCGCGGTCGGCGCTGCTGGCTTGGCGGGCCGCATACGACGAATGGATCGGCGAGCGGGCCGCGTGGGTTGCGGCCGGTGGCGTGTGGCCCGACGGGACTGGCGGCGAAATCGTCGAAGCGGTCGCCGTGCCCGACGAGCCGATCGCCGGGCTGGGCGGCGGCAGCACTTAACGGCCCAGTGTCGGCGGTCCGAGGCATCATCGAAGAGTGCCCGGTTTCGACATCACCTCAATACGCGACTTCCAGCCGCCCAAGATCATCTGCCCGGCTTGCCGTGGCCTGATGCGGTCCATTGAAACCGATTACAAGGTCAAGCCGTGGAAGCGGTCGTGCAAAGTTTGCGGGGTCGAGTACGTCGAGGATCCCGAGTCGCAACGTTGGGGCGGCCGCGGCGATAACAGCGAGATCTTGGACCATTTCAAGCAAGAGGGGTGGATCGTAAACCATCGCGACTTGTTCGCGCACGCGACCGCCCTTGCCGATGTCGTCCACAAATCTCGCACCCAGGACTGGCCGACGATGCGCACGCTCTTCGAGGTCATTTCGCGGGCTCGCTACTTTGTGCATTTCACGACCTGGGGCATCAGCCATCTGATGATCGGCGCGCTCAAGATGGCGAGCGTGTCGGTGCCCGTGTACGGGTTCGCATCGGATGTGGAAGCGCATGCACGCGCGGAGCTCACCGAGTTTCCACGCGAGGCGCCACAGTTGACCGCGAAGGTCATCCCGTCAAGCCAGGGCATCTATGACGCGCCGCACCAGAAAATCCTGATCATCGACGGACTTGTCGCGTTCAAGGGCTCAACCAACCTGACGAACGCTGGTGCGCGGCGGGCAGATCGGGGGCTCGACGTGAGCGAAATGGTCACCGATTTCGAGCAGGTGACGGAACTCAACAACAAATACTTCGCCCCGGTTTGGCGGCGGATCGCATCTCCCGAGGACAAGCTCGTGTGGTCGGCGGCGCCGTTCTGAGGCCCGGTTGTGGCGCTGTGAGCTGGCGGTAACTACGCGCCGCGCCTCTCACTCTCGTGGCGCTCGCGCTGGCCGGGGCAGTCGTCCGTCCCGCAGCTCTCGAACTGCTGGGTAACCCGGCGACCGTTGCCGGTGTACGCGACGACACGGCTGCGCCACTTGACCGCATGGCCGCAGTGGCTGCACTTCACCAGCTTCATAGGTCGAGGCTAGAACGCAACCCCGACGTGCCGAAGCCGACGCGCCCAGTAGTCGACGAAGAACTGAGCGAGGCGCGTCGCCGTCGCGCATGGCATTCAAGCTTATCGGGCACCTCGGCGATTCTGATGCCCTCGCTGTGGCGAGGACCTAAGCGGAGTCGGACCGATTCGGTCCCCTTTGGGTACTAGTCCTTCGCTGCGCCTGTGACGGCCAGGATTGTGCGGGCCACCAGGTCGGGGTCGTCGATCATGCAGCCGTGTCCGACGCCGGGCAGGATTGTGATTGACGCCTGGGGCAGCCGCTCGCGGGCGATCTTGTCGCACTCCGGGACCGGAATGATCGCGTCGTTCTCCGACCATGCGATGGTAACGGGGCATGGCAGGGGATTCAGCGGCGCGATCTGCTCACCAGACCCGACAAGGTCGTCGACGTTGACGGTGCAGCCGATGATGTCGTCGAGAAGCTCGAGGCTCTGCGCCGCAGTAATCCGATCCGCGTGGCAAGCGCCGATCCGCAAGCCGAGACGACGCGCCGTCGCCGACTTCATCGCGAATGCGGCAACGGGACGCACGGGACGCATGAAGCGCCCCATCGCCACGAACTTTCGAACCTGGCTCTTCACCTGAGATTGTGCGCTGTCGCCCGTCGACCAGAAACCTGCCGGGGCCAACGCGCACACGGTTGCTGCGCGGCCACGCCGGGCCAACTCGATGGCCATCCAACCGCCCAGAGAGTGGCCTGCAAGATGTGGTCGCTCGAGACCACGCTCGTCCAGGTAGCGTTCCGTGGCGTCAACCAAATCGCTAACCGTGGCCGGGCATCGCGGCACCGGCGGCCCGCCGCGGTGCCCAGCGGCGGTCGGCGTGTGCATCTCGTAATGGTCGGACAGCAGTGGGGCCACGTCCCGCCACGCGTTTCCCGAATTGAGGATGCCGTGCAGCAGCACTAGTGCCGAGTTGTCGGACGCCATGCGCGAAGTTTCGCACAATCCTCGTCGCGGTAGACACAGCTAGTTTTTTCCCCTAGTTCCGCTAATTTGTTGCGCTCGCCGTCGCGTGGACAATCGCCGACCTTCGTCATGGCCTGCATCCGTCGAAGGCAGCGCAGAAAGGCACGCGGAAGGCATCCAGTCCGCTAAGCTAGGCGGTAACACGGTGCTAGCTGCAGCAATGGGAGTGCCCCCGGCAGGATTCGAACCTGCGGCCTTCTGCTCCGGAGGCAGACGCTCTATCCCCTGAGCTACGGGGGCGCGAACGGCAATGCCGCGCCAATGGGCCTGGCCAGACTAACGCATCGCTGCCTGGGTTTATCGATTCGGGGCCTGACCACCCGAGACCATAGGATGGACCCTCGTGACCCCCGCCGACCTGGCCGAGCTGCTCAAGACCACCGCCGCCGCGGTGCTGGCCGAGCACGACCTGGACGCGTCGGCGCTGCCTGAAACGGTCACCGTCGAGCGGCCACGCAATCCCGAGCACGGCGACTATGCGACCAACCTGGCGCTGCAGCTCGCCAAGAAGGTCGGGGCAAACCCGCGTGAACTGGCCGGATGGCTGGCCGCGGCGCTGACCGAGGCCGACGGCATCGCCTCCGCGGACGTCGCCGGGCCAGGCTTCGTCAACCTTCGCCTCGACGCCAGCGCCCAGAACGTCATCGTCGACAACGTCGTCGCCGCGGGACAGAAGTACGGATACTCCGACGAGCTCGACGGCCAGAGCGTCAACCTCGAGTTCGTCTCCGCCAACCCGACCGGGCCTATTCATATCGGCGGCACCCGCTGGGCGGCCGTCGGCGACGCGCTCGGCCGACTGCTGACGACCCAGGGCGCCCAGGTCGTCCGGGAGTACTACTTCAACGACCACGGCGCGCAAATCAACCGGTTCACCAACTCGCTGATCGCCGCCGCGAAGGGCGAACCGACCCCCGACGACGGGTACGCAGGCGACTACATCGGCGACATCGCCGCCCAGGTGCTGGCCAAGGAGCCCGGAGCGCTGAGCCAGCCCGACGACGAGATGCGCGAGACGTTCCGCTCGATCGGCGTCGACCTGATGTTCACCCACATCAAGCAGTCGCTGCACGACTTCGGCACCGACTTCGACGTGTACACCCACGAAGACTCGATGCACACCAGCGGTCGCGTCGACCAAGCGATCGCCAGGCTCCGTGACGTCGGCAAAATTTACGAGAAGGACGGCGCAACCTGGTTGCGCACCACCGACTTCGGCGACGACAAAGACCGTGTGGTCATCAAGAGCGACGGCAACCCGGCCTATGTCGCCGCCGACATCGCCTATTACCTCGACAAGCGCGAGCGTGGGGCCGACCTGTGTATCTACATGCTCGGCGCCGACCACCACGGCTATATCGCTCGGCTGAAGGCGATCGCCTCGTCCCTCGGCGAGGACCCCGCCACCGTCGAGGTGCTGATCGGGCAGATGGTCAACCTGGTCCGCGACGGCCAGCCGGTCCGGATGAGCAAGCGGGCAGGCACGGTCATCACGCTCGACGACCTCGTCGAGGCGATCGGCGTCGACGCCGCCAGGTACTCACTGATCCGGTCCTCGGTCGACACGCCCATCGACATCGATCTTGCGCTGTGGTCGTCGGCATCCAGCGAAAACCCGGTCTACTACGTGCAATACGCGCACGCGCGGCTTTCGGCGCTGGCGCGCAACGCCGCCGAGCTCGGCCTCATCCCAGACACCGCCCACCTCGAGCTGCTCACACACGACAAAGAGGGCACGCTGATCCGCAACATCGGTGAGTTCCCGCGGGTTCTGAAAACCGCAGCCGCGCTGCGGGAGCCGCACCGGGTGTCGCGCTACCTCGAAGACCTTGCCGGTGACTACCACCGCTTCTACGACTCGTGCCGCGTGCTGCCGCAGGGTGACGAAGAGCCGACCGAACTGCACACCGCCCGCCTTGCGCTGTGCCAGGCCACCCGCCAGGTCATCGAGAACGGGTTGGGGATTCTCGGCGTCACCGCACCGGAGCGAATGTGAACGCACATCCCGCAGGCCCGCGGCACGCCGAGGAAATCCATCACGGCGGCGCTCCCGCGCGTCCGCAGTCGTCGGATCAGCTGCTGGCCCTCGCACCGAATGTCTGGCCGCGCAACACCGTTCGCGGCGACGACGGCGTGGTGTCGATCGCCGGCGTAGCGGTGTCCGACATCGCCGACGAGTTCGGCACGCCGGTCTTCGTCATCGACGAGGACGACTTCCGGTCGCGCTGCCGCGAGATCGCCGCGGCTTTCGGCGGCGGTGAGAACGTCCGCTATGCAGCCAAGGCGTTCCTGTGCACCGAAATCGCCCGATGGGTCAACGAGGAAGGCCTTTCGCTGGACGTGGCCAGTGGCGGCGAACTCGCCGTCGCGCTGCACGCAGACTTTCCTGCGGAGCGAATCGCCCTGCACGGCAACAACAAATCCGTCGACGAGCTGTCGGCCGCTGTCAAGGCCGGGGTCGGCCACATCGTCCTGGACTCGATGACCGAGATCGACCGCCTCGACGATATCGCCGGTGCTGCAGGCGTTGTGCAGGACGTGCTGGTGCGGGTGACCGTCGGCGTCGAAGCGCACACACACGAGTTCATCTCCACCGCGCACGAAGACCAGAAGTTCGGACTGTCGCTGGCCAGCGGCGCCGCGATGGCGGCCGTGCGCCGGGTGTTCGAGACCGATCACCTGCGCCTGGTCGGGCTGCACAGCCACATCGGCTCGCAGATCTTCGATGTCGCGGGCTTCGAGATCGCCGCGCACCGGGTGATCGGCCTGCTGCGCGACGTCGTCGCCGAGTTCGGCGTCGACAAGACCGCGCAGATCGCCACCGTCGACCTCGGTGGGGGGCTTGGTATTTCGTATCTGCCGCAGGACGACCCGCCCCCAGTCGAGGATCTCGCGGCCAAGCTCCGCGCAATCGTGCAGCACGAGTCGGCGGCGGTGGGCCTACCCACGCCGCGGCTTGTGGTCGAGCCGGGTCGCGCGATCGCGGGCCCCGGCACCATCACGCTGTACCGAGTCGGCACCGTCAAGGACGTTGCCGTTAGCCCGTCCGCGCACCGCCGCTACGTCAGCGTCGACGGCGGCATGAGCGACAACATCCGGACGTCGCTCTACGGGGCCGAATACGACGTGCGCCTGATCTCCCGAACCAGCGACGCCGTGTCGACGCTGGGCCGTATCGTCGGAAAGCATTGTGAAAGTGGCGATATCGTCGTGCGCGACGCGTGGGTCTTTGATGACATCAAGCCCGGTGACCTGCTCGGCGTGGCGGCCACCGGCGCGTACTGCTATTCCATGTCGAGCCGTTACAACCTGATCGGCCGCCCTGCGGTGGTGGCCGTGCGCGACGGGCGGGCCCGCCTGATCCTGCGCCGGGAGACGGTCGACGACCTGTTGAGTCTGGAAGTGAGGTAGGCAATGAACGAAAAGCCGGTCGGTGTCGCCGTATTGGGCCTTGGCAACGTGGGCAGCCAGGTCGTCCGCATCATCGAGGAGAGCGCCGAGGATCTGACCGCTCGCATCGGTGCGCCGCTGGTGCTGCGCGGCGTCGGCGTGCGACGGGTGGCCGACGACCGCGGTGTGCCGGTCGACATGCTCACCAACGACATCGAGGCGCTGGTCTCCCGCGACGACGTCGACATCGTCGTCGAGGTGATGGGCCCCGTTGAACCCGCTCGTAAGGCGATCCTGTCCGCCCTCGAGAAGGGCAAGTCGGTCGTGACCGCCAACAAGGCGTTGATGGCGCAGTCCACCGGCGAGCTGGCCCAGGCGGCCGAGCACGCCCACGTCGACCTGTACTTCGAGGCCGCGGTCGCCGGTGCGATCCCCGTCATCCGCCCACTGACCCAATCCCTCGCGGGCGACACGGTGCTGCGGGTGGCAGGCATCGTCAACGGCACCACCAACTACATCCTTTCGGAGATGGACAGCACGGGCGCCGAATATTCGGCGGCGCTGGCCGACGCGAGCGCGCTGGGCTATGCCGAGGCCGATCCGACCGCCGATGTCGAGGGATACGACGCGGCGGCCAAGGCCGCCATCCTGGCCTCCATCGCCTTCCACACCCGGGTCACGGCCGACGACGTCTATCGCGAGGGCATCACCAAGGTGACACCCGCGGACTTCGCGACCGCACGCGCCCTCGGGTGCACAATCAAGCTCCTGTCCATCTGTGAGCGTCTGACGAACGACGATGGGCAGCAACGGATTTCGGCACGCGTCTACCCGGCGCTTGTGCCGCTGACGCATCCCCTCGCCTCGGTCAACGGGGCATTCAACGCCGTCGTGGTCGAGGCCGAGGCGGCCGGGCGGCTGATGTTCTACGGTCAGGGTGCCGGGGGAGCGCCGACGGCGTCGGCGGTGATGGGGGACCTGGTGATGGCCGCGCGTAACCGTGTACAGGGCGGGCGTGGGCCCCGTGAGTCCAAGTACGCCAAGCTCCCGATCTCGCCGATCGGCTTCATCCCCACCCGCTACTACGTCAGCATGAACGTCGCCGACCGTCCCGGCGTATTGTCAGCTGTCGCAGCCGAATTCGGCAAGCGCGAGGTCAGCATCGCCGAAGTGCGGCAGGAAGGCGTCGTCGACGAAGGTGGTCAGCGCTGCGGTGCGCGGATCGTGGTCGTCACCCACGAGGCCACCGACGCGGCGCTGTCGGACACCGTCGCCGCGCTTGCCGACCTTGACGTCGTGCAGGAAGTGGCCAGCGTCCTTCGACTCGAGGGAACAAGCGAATGAGCGCGACCCGCGCGGAGCCCGTGCACAAGCCGTGGCCCGGCCTTATCGCCGCCTACCGCGACCGGCTACCGGTCGAGGACACCTGGAAGCCCGTCACGCTGCTGGAAGGCGGCACGCCGCTGATCCACGCCAAGCGGCTGTCCGAACGCACCGGCTGCACCGTGCATTTGAAGGTCGAGGGGCTCAACCCCACGGGTTCGTTCAAGGACCGCGGGATGACGATGGCCGTCACCGAGTCGATGGCCCGTGGCCAGCAGGCCGTGCTGTGCGCGTCCACCGGCAACACCTCGGCGTCGGCGGCGGCCTATGCCGCACGCGCGGGCATCACCTGCGCGGTTCTGATCCCGCAGGGCAAGATCGCGATGGGCAAGCTCGCGCAGGCCGTCATGCACGGCGCCAAGATATTGCAGATCGACGGCAACTTCGACGACTGCCTCGAACTCGCGCGCAAGATCACCACCGACTACCCGACGGTCGCCCTGGTGAACTCGGTCAACCCGTACCGCATCGAGGGGCAGAAGACCGCGGCCTTCGAAATCGTCGACGTGCTGGGCACGGCACCCGACGTGCACGCCCTGCCGGTCGGCAACGCAGGCAACATCACCGCGTACTGGAAGGGCTACACCGAATACCACCGCGACGGCCTGTTCGACCGGCTGCCGCGGATGCTCGGTACCCAGGCCGCGGGCGCGGCGCCGCTCGTTCTCGGTGAGCCAGTCAAGGAGCCCGAGACCATCGCCACCGCGATCCGTATCGGCGCGCCCGCCTCGTGGACCTCGGCCGTCGAAGCTCAGCAGCAGTCGGGCGGCCGCTTCCTTGCCGCGACCGACGACGAGATCCTGGCCGCCTACCACCTGGTCGCCGCGAGCGAAGGTGTGTTCGTCGAGCCCGCGTCGGCGGCCAGCATCGCCGGCCTGCTCAAGTCCGTCGAGGACGGCTGGGTGGCCAAGGGGTCGACGGTGGTCTGCACGGTCACCGGAAACGGCCTCAAGGACCCCGACACCGCGCTGCGGGACATGCCGACGGTCACGCCGGTGCCGGTCGACCCCGGTGTCGTCGTCGCAGAGCTCGGGCTGGTCTGACGGAGATCGTCGGTGACCCAAACCCTGCCTGCCGGACTGACGGCGACCAGTATCGTCGCGGCCTCAAGCGCCAATCTCGGTCCCGGCTTTGACAGCCTCGGCCTCGCGCTGAGCCTGTACGACGAAATCGTCGTCGAGACAACCGAATCCGGCCTCACCGTCGAAGTCGAGGGTGAGGGCGCGGGTCAGGTCCCGCTGGACTCGACGCATCTCGTTGTGCGGGCAATTCAGCACGGGCTTCGCTCCGTCGGATCTGCCATCGCTGGCCTGAATGTCCGCTGCCGCAACAACATTCCGCAATCCCGTGGGCTGGGCTCATCTGCCGCGGCTGTCGTCGGGGGACTGGCCGCTGTCAATGGGCTGGTCACACAGGCCGGCGTGACGCCGATGTCCGAAGCGGAGTTGATCCAGCGCGCATCGGAGTTCGAGGGACACCCGGACAACGCCGCAGCCGCCGTTCTCGGCGGAGCGGTGGTGTCGTGGACGTCGACCGGCGCGACCGGGCCGCGCTATGCGGCCGCCCCGCTGCAGATCCACCCCGACATCCACCTTTTTCCTGCCATCCCCGAGCAGCGGTCGCTGACGGCCGAGACGCGCGTGCTGTTGCCCCGATCCGTCAGCCACGGCGACGCCCGGTTCAACGTCAGCCGCGCCGCGCTCCTGGTGGTGGCCCTTACCGAGCGCCCGGACCTGCTGATGGAGGCCACCGAGGACGTGTTGCACCAGCCCCATCGGGCCATCGCGATGCGGGCCTCGGCGGAATATCTGCAGGTGATGCGGCGTTGTGGAGTTGCAGCGGTGCTATCAGGGGCTGGACCAGCGATTATCGGCCTGAGCACTCAGTCGGAACTCCCCGCAGAGGCCCTGGAATACGGCGCCGCGAATGGATTCACCGTCAGCGAGATGTCCATCGGCGACGGCGTTCGGTGGACGACTGGCGTACCCGTTCGGAGTTGACAGGTGTCACACACGAATCAGCGTGTTTCTTGCTTCCAGCACCGAAGCAGGTTATTCTCGCTCTCGTCCAGCAATCGCATGGTTTTCACCTGCGCCGACACTAGGACACACACCAATTCTTCTCGTGGATGACGGTTCGCCTTATCGCCGCGAATCCCGGCCATCACCGTTGCAGATGTGACGGTGGCAGCTTCGCAGTCAGCTAATTGGCTGAGTGCAACGAACCCTCGTGACGTGATCACCGAGGGAAAGAAAGGAAATCCGTGACTGAAACGGACCTTGTCACGGCTGGCGGCAGCGCCGAACAGGCTGAACTGCCGAGCACCGTGAATACAGAATTCTCATCTCCCGAAAAGCCTGACGTGACGCATCAGCCACCGCCTGCCGCGGAGTCAGCGCCTGCCGCAGAGCCAGCGCCCAAGGCGGACGCTGACGCAGCGCCCAAGGCGGACGCGGACTCAGCGCCAAAGGCAGACGTGACGACGGACGCCTCGAAGGGGTCGCTGTCGACCATGGTGCTGCCCGAACTGCGTGCGCTCGCCAACTCGGTCGGCGTCAAGGGCGCCTCCGGCATGCGCAAGAGCGAACTCATCGCAGCGATCCGCGAGAGCCGAGGGGAGTCGGTCACCAACACCACCGACGCTCCCAAGGGCGGCGACACCGCCGCCAACGACAGCGGTTCAGCGTCCGCGGACGCCGCAACCGAGAACGGCGCGCCCGCCGATGCAGGCGAGCGGCAGACCCAGCAGCGTCGTGAGCGCCGCGGCGCCTCCCGTGACGCCGGTTCTGGTGAAAAGACCAAGCAGGACGGCAGCCAGGACGCCAAGGACGGCGCCGAGAAGAACGCCGACAGGAACAAAAACCAGCAGGACACCAAGCAGGACGGTGGTGACCAGCAGGGCGGCGATCAGCAGGGCAACCAGCAGGGTCGCAACAACAACCAGAACAACCAGAACAACAACCGAGATGACGACGACGACCGCGGCGGACGTCGCGGCAGGCGCTTCCGCGACCGCAGGCGCCGGGGTGACCGCCAAGGTGGCGGTGAGGGCGGCGGCGGCGAGACCGAGTTGCGCGAGGACGACGTCGTCCAGCCCGTCGCGGGCATTCTCGACGTTCTCGACAACTATGCGTTCGTCCGGACCTCGGGCTACCTCGCCGGACCCAACGACGTCTACGTGTCGATGAACATGGTGCGCAAGAACGGCCTGCGCCGTGGCGACGCCATCACCGGCGCGGTCCGCGTCCCCAAGGACGGCGAGCAGACCAACCAGCGGCAGAAGTTCAACCCGCTGGTCCGACTCGACACCGTCAACGGCGGCCCGGTCGACGACGCCAAGAAGCGTCCGGACTTCACGAAGCTGACCCCGCTGTATCCGAACCAGCGGCTGCGCCTCGAGACCACCTCCGACCGGCTGACCACCCGCATCATCGACCTGATCATGCCGATCGGCAAGGGGCAGCGTGCCCTGATCGTGTCGCCGCCCAAGGCCGGTAAGACCACGATCCTTCAGGACATCGCCAACGCGATCACCAAGAACAACCCGGAATGCCACCTCATGGTCGTGCTTGTCGACGAGCGACCCGAGGAGGTCACCGACATGCAGCGCTCGGTGAAGGGTGAGGTCATCGCCTCCACCTTCGACCGGCCGCCGTCGGACCACACCCAGGCCGCCGAGTTGGCCATCGAGCGGGCCAAGCGCCTGGTCGAACAGGGCAAGGACGTCGTGGTGCTGCTCGACTCGATCACCCGCCTGGGCCGCGCGTACAACAACGCGTCGCCCGCCTCGGGCCGCATCCTGTCCGGTGGTGTCGACTCGACCGCGCTGTATCCGCCCAAGCGGTTCCTCGGCGCGGCGCGCAACATCGAGGACGGCGGCTCGCTGACGATCATCGCGACTGCGATGGTCGAGACCGGGTCGACCGGTGACACGGTGATCTTCGAGGAGTTCAAGGGCACGGGTAACGCCGAGCTCAAGCTCGACCGCAAGATCTCCGAGCGCCGCGTGTTCCCGGCCGTCGACGTCAACCCGTCCGGCACCCGCAAGGATGAGTTGTTGCTGAGCCCCGACGAGTTCTCCGTCGTGCACAAGCTGCGCCGGGTGCTATCGGGTCTGGACAGCCATCAGGCCATCGATCTGCTGATGAGCCAGCTGCGCAAGACGAAGACCAACTACGAGTTCCTTGTGCAGGTCTCCAAGACTGCGCCGGGCTCGATGGACGACGCCGACTGAATCTCGCGCTAGGAAGCCGGGTCGGCCTTCAGGCCTGGCATCACATAGCGCCGCAGATGCGCGCGCACCTGGTCCGGATCGCTCGGGTCAAGGACGTCGCCGGGAACGGTGACCATCGAAATGATGACGCGAGCCACCCATTCCGACGCCTCGTCGATGTGGGTGTGCGGGTGGATCTCGCCGCTGTCGACGGCGGCCGCCACATAGCGCCGCCAGAATGCGGCCAGATCCGGCACCAGCCCCTGCACGCCTGCTCCGGCGCACGCCGCGAACTCCTCGGGTTCCTCCATCCGCAGCCGCATCAGCAGCGTGCCGGGGTCGTCATATGCGGTTCGGGCGTGCACCACGCCCGTGGTGATCTGCCGGTCGAGCCCCTCGAGCGGTTCCAGCCTCGCGTGCACCTCCGACCACCACGCCTCGTTGAGTCGGACAATCGCAGCACCGAGCAATGACGCCTTGTCGGGGAAATGGCGGTAGAGCCAGCCTCGCGACACCTCTGCCACCTCGGCGACCTCGGATACCGTCGTCGCGCGAATACCCTTGGTGCGCAGACAGACTTCGGCAGCATCGATCAGCCGATCGCGGACGCTCCTCGCGGCCGTGCTGCTGGTCAACCGTTCTCTCCTCGTCATTTCGACGCCCCGTCGGGCGCGGTCAGAGCATTCTGTCAACTGGCAGGCGGATATTACCGGCCACGCCAAGGATGGTAGACAGATTGGCGAATCTGTTCACTCAGTGCGACGGACCGAGGTGAGCCATGGCGGACACACTCCAGCAGCTGTTTCGTGAAAGATCCGAGCAGGACACCGTCGCGGTGAAGCACGGGGAACAGACGTGGACGTGGCGCGAGCACGTTGCCGAGGCCCGCGCCCAGGCCGCCGCACTCATCGATATCGCCGATCCCGATCGGCCCCTGCACGTCGGCGTGCTGCTGGCCAACGGCCCGGAGATGTTGACGGCCATGGCGGCCGCAGCACTCGGTGGCTACGTCCTGTGCTGCATCAACAACACTCGAAGGGGCGAGGGCCTGGCCCGCGACATCGCCCTCGTCGACTGCCAGATCCTGATCACTGACGCCGCACACCGTCATCTGCTCGACGGACTCGACCTGCCCGGAGTCCGGTTGCTCGACACCTCCAGTGCAGAGTGGGCCACGCTGACCGCCGAACGCAGAGAGTTGACGCCGCACCGAGAGGTCAGTCCCGACGACACCTTCGTGATGATCTTCACCTCGGGAACAAGCGGCGACCCGAAGGCTGTGCAAGTGCAGCACATGATGCCTATCTTCGCGGGAAGCTCACTGGCAGAACGGTATTCGGTCGGCACGTCGGACGTCTGCTACGTGTCGATGCCACTGTTCCACTCCAACTCCATCTACGCCGGCTGGGGTGTAGCGCTGGTTACAGGCGCAACGATCGTGCCCGCGGCGTTCTCCGTCTCACGCTTCCTCGACGACGTCCGTCGCTACGGCGTCACGTTCATGAACTACGTCGGCAAGCCGCTCGCCTACGTCCTGTCCACCCCCGAAAAGCCCGACGACCACGACAATCCGCTGCGCGTCGCGTTCGGCAACGAGGCCAGCGACCGGGACATCGCCGAGTTCGCCCGTCGCTTCGACTGCACCGTATGGGACGGCTTCGGATCGACCGAGAACGCCGTCATCATCACGCGCGAGGACGGCTGTCCGGAGGGCTCGCTCGGCAAGGGCTTCCCCGGCGTCGCGATCTACGACCCGGAGACGCTGCAGGAGTGCGAGGTCGCGAGGTTCGACGAGAGTGGCGACCTGGTCAACCGCGAGGCTGCGGTGGGGGAGTTGGTGAACACCAGCGGCGGTGGGCTTTTCCGTGGCTACTACAAGGACGCAGGCGCCACCGATCAGCGGCTGCGCCACGGCATGTACTGGTCCGGGGACCTGGCGTACCGCGACGCCGACGGCTGGATCTATTTCGCGGGCCGCACGGCCGACTGGATGCGGGTCGATGGTGAGAATCTTGCCGCCGCACCGATCGAGCGCATTCTCATCCGGCTCCCCGAGATCAGCCGCGTTGCGGTGTACCCGGTGCCCGATGAGTCCGTCGGCGACCAGGTGATGGCGGCCGTCGTGTTGCGCGAGGGCGCGACACTGACCCCCGAGGCGATCGAGGAGTTCCTCGGCGGCCAGGCCGACCTGTCGCCGAAAGCCTGGCCGCGCTACGTCTGGATCGCCGACGACCTGCCGTCGACGGCGACCAACAAAATTCTCAAGCGCGAGCTGGTCGCCTACGGCACAACCCCGCCGGGCGGCCTGCTGTGGAAGCGGGACGGTCAACGGTACGGATCGGTGATCTCGCGCAGTGACACCAGCGCCGCACGCAACTCCTCGTAGATCTTGGCTCCCAGGTGAGCTCGCCATTCGGCTTCGACCTTCGCGATCTCGGCGGCCGCCGTGGCGCAGAGATTTTCACCCCGGCCGGTGAGCACAACCAGGCGGGCGCGGGCATCGGCCGGGTCGGGTCTGCGCGTGACGTAGCCGGTGGCTTCCAGTTCGTCGACGAGCGCGCCCGCGGTCTGCTTGGTCACTCCGGCCTGCTCGGCGATGTCGGTGACGCGGATCCCCTCGCGGTTGAGCCGCTGGCAGATCCGGCTCTGGGCCAGGGTCAGGTCGTCGAACCCGGCGCTCCGCACGGCCTCGAACACCCTGGCCTCGGCGGCACGGTGCGCGACGAACATCAGCAGCGCGGAGGTCGGCTCGTCGCTCACCCCTCGAGTATAGGTTGATTTGGTACGGATTCCTGTCTATATTCGTCAGGAATACTTACTAAATGGGAGCGCCGCCATGGACGACTTGCAGATCTGGGCCTGTATCGACGAGCAGCGCGCCGACCTCGCCGACCTCCTCGACACTCTGTCTGCCGAGCAGTGGGAGACAGCGTCGCTGTGTCCCGGATGGACGGTCCGCCACGTGGCGGCGCACATCACCCAGTCGACGACGAACTGGGGCAGGCTCACGTTCGAGCTCCTGCGCTCGGGATTCCGGTTCAACGCCGTGACGCTGCGCATGGCGCGCGAGGACCGGCGGACGCCACAGGAGATCACCGCGGCGTTGCGGGCGATGGTCGGCGGTCGCCGCAGGCCACCGGGCACGGCGGTGGCCGACCCGCTGATGGACGTGCTGGTACACGGCCAGGACATCGCCGTTCCTCTCGGTATCGAGCGGACGATGCCCACGGCGCAGGCGGTTGTCGTCGCCGAACGGCTGTGGAAGATGGGCTTTCCGTTCAATGCGCGCAGGCGATTCCCGAACGTGTCGTTCACCGCGACCGACGCGGATTTCAGCGTCGGCGACGGTGACGTGGTCCGCGGGCCGATCCAGGACATCGTCATGACGCTGTCCGGCCGTCGTGCCGGTTTGCCTGTGGAATAGCGGGCTCCGTCGGGGCGTTTAGGCTACTGGCGGTTGACCTGGCATAATGGACCGCTGACCTTCGGTTCCGGTTCACGCTCGATAGCTCCAGGTAAGGCGCGGGCGACCCGGCGGCCAACGAATGAAGAGGACACCATGAAATCGGGTATTCACCCTGACTACATCGAGACGACCGTGCACTGTGGCTGCGGCAACTCGTTCACGACGCGAAGCACCAAGAAGACCGGACAGATTCACGTCGAGGTCTGCTCGCAGTGCCACCCGTTCTACACCGGCAAGCAGAAGATTCTCGACAGCGGCGGCCGCGTTGCCCGCTTCGAGAAGCGCTACGGCAAGCGGAAGGCCGGCGCTGACAAGGCTGCCGACAACTAGCTAACCGACCGACGCCCGATCTGCCGCGTGAGCGGAGGCCGGGCGTCGATTTGTGTTTGGCGAACTAGCAGCCTGAGTGTGTGTTGGAGAAGGAAGGCAACATGACGGACACCGCGCCGGCCATCGACGCCATCCTTTCCGAGCATGCCGACCTCGAGCGCCAACTCTCCGATCCCAACTTGCACTCAGACGCGGACAAGGCCCGCAGGGTCGGCAGGCGGTTCGCGCAGCTGGCGCCGATCGTTTCGGCCCACCGCAAGCTGGAGACGGCCCGCGGCGACCTCGAGGCCGCCCGCGAACTGGCCGCCGACGACGACTCCTTTACGGCCGAGGTCGACGAGCTCACCAAGACCGTCGCCGATCTCGACACCCACCTGACGGACCTGCTCGCCCCGCGCGATCCGCACGACGCGGACGACATCGTCCTCGAGGTGAAGTCCGGCGAGGGTGGCGAGGAGTCTGCGCTGTTCGCCGCGGACCTGGCCCGCATGTACATCCGCTATGCCGAGCGGCACGGCTGGACCGTGACGATGCTCGGCGAGACGACCTCCGATTTGGGCGGCTACAAGGACGCCACGCTGTCGATTCGAAGCAAGGGCGATTCGGCCGACGGGGTGTGGTCGCGGCTGAAGTTCGAAGGCGGTGTGCACCGCGTGCAGCGCGTCCCGGTCACGGAGTCACAGGGTCGCGTGCACACCTCGGCTGCGGGTGTTCTGGTCTATCCGGAGCCCGAAGAGGTCGAGGAAGTGCAGATCGACGAGTCGGATCTGCGCATCGACGTGTACCGGTCGTCGGGCAAGGGCGGTCAGGGCGTCAACACCACCGACTCGGCCGTCCGCATCACCCACCTGCCCACCGGCATCGTCGTCACGTGCCAGAACGAACGCAGCCAGCTGCAGAACAAGATTCGCGCGATGCATGTGCTGGCCGCCCGGCTTCAGGCGCTGGCCGAGGAACAGGCGCAGGCGGACGCGTCGGCCGATCGGGCCAGCCAGATCCGGACCGTCGACCGCAGCGAGCGGATCCGGACCTACAACTTCCCGGAGAATCGCCTCGCCGACCACCGGATCAACTTCAAGGCGCACAACCTCGACCAGGTCCTCGACGGTGACCTGGACGCGTTGTTCGACGCACTGGCGGCCGCCGACAAGCAATCGCGGCTGCAGCAGAAGGCATGACGCCGAAGACGAACGCGCGTGAGGATCGCAGCGAGGCACGAGCGAGGGGGAGTCGAGCGATGACCCAGCCCGCGCGGCTGAGACGCGAGGTCGAGCACGCAGCCGCCGCACTAGCCGAGGCCGGAGTCGGATCCCCGCGGTCCGACGCCGAGGAGCTTGCCGCATATGCCGCAGGCACGAGTTGGGGCCTGCTGTCGGTGCTCGGCGAGATCGACGACGACTTCTGCGGTCGCTATGCCGATCTGGTCGCCGCACGAGCACGACGAATTCCGTTGCAGCACATCGTCGGTTCCGCCCCGCTCGGTCCGGTGACCGTTTCGGTGGGGCCGGGTGTGTTCATCCCGAGACCGGAGACCGAAGGCCTGTTGGAATGGGCGTCGGCGCAGCCCCTGCCGCCTCGGCCGGTGTTGGTTGACCTGTGCACCGGCTCGGCCGCATTGGCGCTGGCCCTGTCGAAATTCTGGCCCGACGCCCGCATCATCGCCGTCGACGACTCCGACGAAGCGTTGGATTACGCCTGCCGAAACGTCGCGGGCTCTTCGGTCGAACTGGTGCGGGCCGACATCACCGACCGCACCCAGCTACCGGAATTGGACGGGCAGGTGGACCTGCTGGTCGCCAACCCGCCCTACATTCCCGACGGTGTGACACTGGAACCTGAAGTGGCACAGCATGATCCGCCACGCGCACTCTTCGGCGGCCCCGACGGGATGGCGGTCATCAACGCGATCGTCGAGCTCGCGGGTCGCTGGCTCAAGCCCGGCGGCCGGTGTGCCGTCGAGCATGACGACACCACATCGGCCGCCACCGTCGAAGCGTTCACCACGGCGGGGCGCTTCGTCGACGTGACGGCGAACCGGGACCTGGCGGGCCGGCCCCGCTTCGTCACCGCGACTCGTGCTGGAAGAGGCTAGGCATCAAATGATCCCGAAGACGACGCCGAGTGAGGATCGCAGCGAGGCACGAGCGAGGACCGGTGCGCCCACGCCCGCAGGGCAGGGGACGAGTAGGAGTCGAGGCAAATGAGTGAGATCTTCGACTGCTCCGACGACGACGCGCGGGCGACCGGAATCGCTTCGGCCGTCAGCGCGGTCAAGGGCGGGCGCCTGGTGGTGCTGCCCACCGACACCGTCTACGGGATCGGCGCCGACGCCTTCGACGGCACCGCGGTGGCCGCGCTTCTCGCGGCGAAGGGCCGCGGCCGCGACATGCCTGTTCCGGTGCTGGTCGGGTCCTGGCACACCATCGAAGGCCTGGTGTACACCGTGCCGGACACCGCCCGTGAGCTCATTCGTGCGTTCTGGCCCGGCGCGCTGAGCCTCGTGGTCCGGCAGGCGCCGTCGCTGCAATGGGATCTCGGTGATGCCGCAGGCACCGTGATGCTGCGGATGCCGTTGCACCCGGTAGCGATCGAAGTTCTGCGCGAGGTCGGTCCGATGGCGGTGTCGAGCGCGAACATCTCCGGCCGACCCGCCGCGGTGGCCGCCGAGGACGCCCGCAGCCAACTCGGCGATCTCGTCGCCGTCTACCTCGACGCCGGGCCGTCCGAACAGCAGGCGGCCTCCACGATCGTCGACCTCACCAGCGAGCGTCCGCGCATCCTTCGGACCGGCCCGGTGACCGCCGAGGCGATCGCGGAAGTGCTTGGCGTCGATGCCGATAACTTGACGGCAGCCACCTGACGCCGCACCCCGGCGCTCTCAAATTCGTCCAGTACGGTTCATTCAGTGGTGAGCGATGTGCACGACGTGGCCAGCGGGCTGCTTGCGCTCTCCGATCGAGGCGCTGGCGTGCCGCTGCGCGAGCTGGCTCTGGTCGGCCTGACCGCGGCGATCATCACCTACTTCGCGACGGGGTGGGTCCGTGTGCTGGCCACCCGTGTCGGCGCCGTCGCCTACCCCAGGGAACGCGACGTGCACCTGCAGCCGACGCCGCGGATGGGCGGCCTGGCGATGTACATCGGCGTGCTCGGGGCCGTGCTGCTCGCGTCCCAGCTGCCCGCACTCACCCGCGGCTTCGTCTATTCGTCTGGTCTGCCTGCCACCGTCGTAGCGGGCGGGCTGATCATGGCAATCGGGCTGATCGACGACAAGTGGGGCCTCGACGCGCTGACCAAGTTCGCCGGGCAGATCACCGCGGCCAGCGTGCTCGTCACGATGGGCGTGGCGTGGAGCGTGCTCTACATCCCGTTCGGCGGCGTCGGCACCATCGTGCTGGATCAGGTGTCGTCGATTCTGCTGACGCTGGCGCTGACAGTCGCGATCGTCAACGCAATGAACTTCGTCGACGGCCTCGACGGTCTGGCCGCCGGTCTGGGTCTGATCACCGCACTGGCCATCACGATCTTCTCCATCGGCCTGTTGCGCGATCACGGCGGCGACGTGTTGTTCTACCCGCCCGCGGTGATCTCGGTGGTGCTGGCCGGCGCGTGCCTGGGCTTTCTACCGCACAATTTTCACCGCGCGCGCATCTTCATGGGAGATTCCGGCTCGATGCTGATCGGGCTGATGCTGGGCGCGGCATCGACGACGGCGGCGGGCCCGGTCTCGCAGAGCGCCTACGGCGCCCGCGACGTTTTCGCCCTGCTGTCGCCGTTCCTGTTGGTCGTTGCCGTCATGTTCGTGCCCGCACTGGACATGCTGCTTGCCATCGTCCGTCGCACCCGTGCCGGGCGGAGTCCGTTCAGCCCCGACAAGATGCATTTGCATCACCGGCTGCTGCAGATCGGCCATTCGCACCGACGGGTGGTGCTGCTCATCTATCTCTGGGTGGGCATCGTCGCGCTCGGCGCCGCGAGCACGATCTTCTTCGACCCCCGCTACACCGGCGGGGTGATGCTGGCCGCGATTCTGGTGGCGATCGTCGTCACCCTGATTCCGCTTCTGAGGCGCCGCGAAGACTCGTACGAAGGCGTGTACGACAAAAAGTAGTAGGGCCCGTTTATGCCGCCTACCATGTGGTACGGTGCAGGCAGAACCCGAAAAACCTCGCGGGTTGCCGGCCCCCGCGCCGTCCGGTTCACCACCGATCGGCACGGATCAACGACCGACAAAGGGAGCTACCCCTTGGGTGATTCCAGCGCGTCCCGCGCACTCCGATACGCTCGGTGCGCCACGCACAGAATCATTGGGTTAGCCCTCGTGACCGCGGGATTGAGGTGACGCCGTGACGACGCCAGCGCAAGACGCGCCGTTGGTGTTTCCGTCCGTTGCATTCCGGCCCTTGCGGCTGCTCGCCGTGTGCATCGTGTTCGCCGGGCTGGCGACGCTGGCGGCGGCGCTGTTGGGACATCCGATGGTCGGGGTCTTCTTCGGCATCGGCCTCGGGTTGGGTTTGCTCAACGCGATTCTCGTGCAGCGCTCGGTGGAGTCCATCACCGCGCAGGACCATCCGCTCAAGCGCAAGATGGCGCTCAACTCCGCCACCCGGCTGTTGGTGATGACGGTGATCGGGCTGACGATCGCGTTCGTCTTCCGGCCTCAGGGCCTCGGCGTGGTGTTTGGCATGGCGCTGTTCCAGGTAGTGCTCGTGGTGTCTACGGCCCTGCCTGTCATGAAGAAGTTGAAGGCCGGTGCCGGTGACGAGATCGAAGGGGTGGAGAAATGACCGAGAACATCCTCGCCGCCGAATCCGGCATCCAGGTCGGCCACCACACGGAGGCCCACTGGTTCGGGCTCACCGTCAACACCGACACGGTGCTGGCCACGGCGATCGCCGCGGTGATCGTGCTGGCGCTCGCATTCTTCCTGCGCGCCAAGGTGACCTCGACCGGCGTGCCGAACGGCGTGCAGCTGTTCTGGGAAGCGATCACCGTCCAGCTGCGCAACCAGATCGAGGCCGCAATCGGCATGAAGATCGCGCCGTTCGTGCTGCCGCTGGCCGTCACGCTGTTCGTGTTCATCTTGGTCGCCAACTGGCTCTCGGTGCTGCCGGTGCAGTACACCGATTCCAACGGCGCGATACATGAACTCTTGAAGCCGCCCGCATCGGACATCAACTTCGTGCTGGCGCTCGCCCTGTTCGTGTTCATCTGCTACCACGCGGCGGGTGTCTGGCGCCGCGGCCCGATCGGCCATCCGATCAAGCTGCTGAAGGGCCACGTCGCGTTGATGGCGCCGATCAACCTCGTCGAGGAGATCGCCAAGCCGATCTCGCTGTCGCTCCGACTTTTCGGCAACATCTTCGCCGGCGGCATCCTGGTCGCACTGATCGCACTGTTCCCGCCGTGGATCATGTGGGCGCCCAACGCGATCTGGAAGAGCTTCGACCTGTTCGTGGGCGCCATCCAGGCGTTCATCTTCGCGCTGCTGACGATCTTGTACTTCAGCCAGTCCATGGAACTCGATGAGCACCATGACTAGCACCGACACCATGCTCGACCCACGTCCTGGTAGGACACCTACCAGTTATCAAGGAGGATAAGGAATGGATCCCACTATCGCTGCCGGTGCACTCATTGGCGGTGGGCTGATCATGGCGGGCGGCGCAATCGGCGCCGGTATCGGTGACGGTATCGCCGGTAACGCGTTGATCGCAGGCATCGCGCGTCAGCCCGAAGCGCAGGGCCGACTGTTCACTCCGTTCTTCATCACGGTCGGTCTTGTCGAGGCGGCCTACTTCATCAACCTCGCGTTCATGGCGCTGTTCGTGTTCGCCACCCCGGTTGCCTAATTCGCGTCATGGGTGACCTCAACTTGACGATCCTGGCAGCAGAAGGCGGCGGTCAGAGTAACTTTCTGATCCCGAACGGCACGTTCTTCTTCGTGCTGCTCATCTTCTTGATCGTTCTCGGCGTGATCGCCAAGTGGGTCGTGCCGCCGATCTCCAAGGTTCTGCGCGAGCGCGAAGCCATGGTGCAGAAGACAACCGAGGACAACCGGCACGCCGCACAGCTACGCGCTGCCGCGGACGCCGACTATCTGAAGGTGATGGGTCAGGCGCGCCGTGAGGCGACGAACGTACGCGAAGAAGCCCGCGCCGAGGGTCGCAAGATCGTCGACGATGCGCGGGCGCGTGCCAACACCGAAGTGTCCTCGGTGCTGCAACAGGCGTCCGAGGAGCTGACGGAGCAGTCGCGTGCGGTGACCGCGGACCTGCAGACCTCGGTCGAGACGCTGGCGTCGCAGCTCGCGAGCCGAGTGCTCGGCGTGGAAGTGACGACTCGCACGGTGTCGGCAGCAACAGGACAGAGGCGGTAGCACCAAATGTCGACCTTCATCGGCCAACTCGTTGGATTCGCGGTCATCGTCTTCCTGCTGTGGAAGTACGTTGTGCCGCCGGTCCGGACGATGATGAAGAACCAGCAGGAGACCGTTCGCAACCAGCTCGCCGATCACGCCGAGGCCGAGAAGAAGGTCGCCGACGCCGACAAGGAGCACGCCAGGGCGTTGGAAGAGGCCAAGGCTGAGGCCGCGAAGGTGATCGAGGAGGCGCGGCACGACGCCGAAAAGATCGCCGAGCAACTTTCTGCTCATGCCGACGCCGAGCTTGAGCGCATCAAAACTCAAGGCGCGCAACAGGTTCAATTATTGCGCCAGCAGCTGATTCGGGAGCTTCGGCAGAGTCTGGGCGCCGAGTCCGTGCATCGCGCGGGCGACATGGTCCGCAATTTCGTTTCCACGCCTGCCGAGCAGGCCGCGACGGTGGACCGATTCCTCGACGAGTTGGACGAGATGGCGCCGTCGAGCACGGCGTTCGAGGACGCTGTCACAGCGAAGCTGCGCGCGGCCAGTCGCGCGTCGGTGGCCGCGGTGGTCGAGCACTTTGACGGGGTAGTCGCCGACCTCGACGCCGACGGACTGTCGAAGGTGTCCGACGATCTGGCATCGACGGTGAAGTTACTGCGCCGTGAGCCGATCCTGGGTAGGCACATGGCCGATCCGTCCAGCGGTTCGGCCGCCAAGGTCGCGCTCGTCGAGCGACTGCTGTCCGGCAGAGTTTCCGATTCCGCCCTCGACATACTCAAGACCGCTGTCTCGCAGCGCTGGTCGTCCACCTCGGATCTGCCACGCGGAATCCAACACATCGCCAGGCTGGCCTTGCTGGTGCGCGCCGAAAGCGACGGCCAGATCGAGGATGTGGAGGACCAGCTCTTCAGGTTCAGTCGCATCCTCGACTCCGAGCCGCGGCTGATCACGCTGCTGAGCGATTACTCCGCCCCGATCGAGGGTCGAATCAGCCTGTTGAACAACGTGCTTGCGCGCAGGGCGAGCAAGAACACCGCTGATCTGCTCCGCCAGACGATCGAACTTCTGCACGGCGAGCGCGCCGACGATGCGGTCCGTGTCTTGGCGAATCTGGCGGTATCCCGGCGTGGCGAGGTCGTCGCGCACGTCAATGCCGCCAGCGAGCTCAGCGACGCTCAAAGCGAGCGGCTAACCCAGCTGCTCACCCGCATTTACGGTCATCCCGTTTCAATTCAGCTCCACATCGATCCGGCGCTGCTCGGCGGTCTCGCGATCACTGTGGGCGACGAGGTGATCGACGGATCGCTGGCATCCAAGCTGGCATCGGCCGAGACCCACTTGCCCGAGTAACACCGATAAGACCAAGACCCACAACGAAGTAGGAAGACGAATAGCCATGGCAGAGTTGACGATCTCGGCAGACGAGATCCAGGGCGCCGTCGAGGAGTATGTCGCCGGTTTCGAGGCCGACACCGAGCGCGAGGAAATCGGCACCGTCATCGACGCGGGTGACGGCATCGCGCACGTCGAGGGCCTCCCGTCGGTGATGACGCAGGAGCTGCTGGAGTTCCCCGGTGGTGTGCTCGGCGTTGCGCTCAACCTCGACGAGCACAACATCGGCGCGGTGATCCTGGGTGACTTCGAGAAGATCGAAGAGGGCCAGCAGGTCAAGCGCACCGGCGAGGTGCTGTCGGTGCCCGTCGGCGACGCATTCCTCGGACGCGTGGTCAACCCGCTGGGTCAGCCCATCGACGGTCGCGGCGACGTGGAAACGACCGAGCGCCGTGCCCTGGAGCTGCAGGCCCCGTCGGTGGTGCAGCGCCAAGGTGTGAGTGAACCGTTGCAGACCGGCATCAAGGCGATCGACTCCCAGACCCCCATTGGACGTGGGCAGCGCCAGCTGATCATCGGCGACCGCAAGACCGGTAAGACCGCGGTTTGTGTCGACACGATCCTCAACCAGCGGCAGAACTGGGAGACCGGCGATCCCGATCAGCAGGTCCGTTGCGTGTACGTGGCGATCGGCCAGAAGGGCACCACGATCGCCAGCGTGCGACAGACCCTCGACGAGGGTGGCGCGATGGACTACACCACCATCGTCGCGTCGCCCGCATCGGACTCCGCGGGCTTCAAATGGCTTGCGCCCTACACCGGGTCGTCGATCGCACAGCACTGGATGTACGACGGCAAGCACGTGCTGATCGTGTTCGACGACCTGACCAAGCAGGCCGAGGCCTATCGCGCCATCTCGCTGCTGCTGCGCCGCCCGCCCGGCCGCGAGGCGTACCCGGGCGACGTCTTCTACCTGCACTCCCGGCTCCTGGAGCGTTGTGCGAAGTTGTCCGACGAGCTCGGGGGCGGCTCGCTGACAGGCCTGCCGATCATCGAGACCAAGGCCAACGACATCTCGGCCTACATCCCGACCAACGTCATCTCGATCACCGACGGCCAGTGCTTCCTGGAGACCGATTTGTTCAACCAGGGTGTGCGGCCGGCGATCAACGTCGGTGTTTCGGTGTCGCGTGTCGGCGGCGCCGCTCAGATCAAGGCGATGAAAGAGGTTGCCGGGTCGCTGCGACTGGATCTCTCGCAGTACCGTGAGCTCGAGTCGTTCGCAGCGTTCGCGTCAGACCTCGACGAAACATCGAAGAAGCAGCTGGATCGCGGCGCTCGGCTGGTCGAGTTGCTCAAGCAGCCGCAGAACAGCCCGATGCCGGTCGAGGAACAGGTCGTCGCGATCTTCCTGGGTACCCGGGGTCACCTCGATACCGTGCCCGTCCAGGATGTCCAGAAGTTCGAGCGGGAGTTCCTCGAGCACGTGAAGGGCTCGCATGAGGGGATCCTCAAAGAGATTCGGGAGAGCAAGAAGCTTTCCGAGGAGCTCGAGGAAAAGCTCGTGAAGGTGGTGAACGATTTCAAGAAGGGCTTCGACACCACGGACGGCAGCTCGGTCGTTCCCGACGAGCATGCCGAAGCCATGGACGAAGCAGACGTCGAGAAGGAATCGGTGAAGGTCCGCAAGCCCAAGCCGAAGAAGAAGTAGGCCGGAGAGCTAATGGCTGCCACACTGCGCGAACTGCGCGGCCGCATCCGCTCCGCGGGGTCGATCAAGAAGATCACCAAGGCCCAGGAGCTGATCGCGACCTCGCGCATCGCCAAGGCGCAGGCCCGAGTCCAAGCGGCTCGGCCCTACGACCGCGAGATCACCAACATGCTCACTGAACTGGCGAGCGCCAGCGCGCTGGACCACCCGTTGCTGGTTGCACGGGAGAATCCCCGGCGGGCAGCTGTGCTCGTTGTGACGTCGGACCGTGGGCTCTGCGGCGCCTACAACGCCAACATATTTCGGCGCTCCGAGGAACTGTTCTCCCTGCTGCGTGAAGAGGGCAAGGAGCCCGTCCTGTACGTGGTCGGTCGAAAAGCCCTCGGCTACTACAGCTTCCGCAACTGGGATGTGACGGAGTCGTGGACCGGATTCTCTGAGCGTCCCACCTATGAGAATGCGCAGGAGATCGCCTCGACATTGGTCGACGCCTTCACCGCAGGCATCGATGACGAAGGCGACGACCCTGGCGCCGACGACATCCTCGGTGTCGACGAACTGCACATCGTGTTCACCGAGTTCAAGACGATGCTCTCGCAGTCGGCGATCGCCCGCCGGATCGCGCCGATGGTGGTGGAGTACAGCGACGAAGACACCGGTCCTCGCACGCTGTTCTCCTTCGAACCGGATGCGGAGACCCTGTTCGGCACACTACTGCCGCGCTATGTGGCCACCCGGATCTTTGCCGCTCTGCTCGAGGCGGCGGCATCGGAGTCGGCATCCCGACGCCGGGCAATGAAGTCGGCGACGGACAATGCCGACGACCTCATCAAGGATCTGACCCTGATGGCCAACCGCGAACGGCAATCCCAGATCACCCAGGAAATCAGCGAAATCGTCGGTGGCGCAAACGCGCTCGCGGACGCCGCCAAGAAGTAGCCCGTAGGAAGCGAAAAGAGACATGACTGCTACTGCCGAAAAGAAGACCGGCACGGACACCGCGGGCCGCGTCGTGCGCGTCACCGGCCCCGTCGTCGACGTCGAGTTCCCGCGCGGCTCCGTGCCCGAGCTGTTCAACGCGCTGCACGCACAGATCGACTACAAGGATCTCGCGAAAACCCTGACGCTGGAGGTGGCTCAGCACCTCGGCGACAACCTCGTGCGCTGCATCTCCCTGCAGCCGACCGACGGCCTGGTGCGCGGCGAGGAAGTGACCGACACCGGAGCCTCCATCTCGGTACCCGTCGGCGACGGCGTCAAGGGCCATGTGTTCAACGCGCTTGGTGACTGCCTCGACGAACCCGGTTACGGCAAGGACTTCGACAGGTGGTCGATCCACCGCAAGCCGCCGCCTTTCGATCAGCTGGAACCCCGCACGGAGATGTTGGAGACCGGCCTCAAGGTCGTCGACCTGCTCACCCCGTATGTCCGCGGCGGCAAGATCGCCCTGTTCGGCGGCGCCGGCGTGGGCAAGACCGTGTTGATCCAGGAGATGATCAACCGCATCGCCCGTAACTTCGGCGGCACGTCGGTGTTCGCCGGAGTCGGAGAGCGCACCCGCGAGGGCAATGACCTCTGGGTCGAGCTTGCCGATGCCGACGTGCTCAAGGACACCGCGCTGGTGTTCGGCCAGATGGACGAGCCGCCAGGCACTCGTATGCGGGTCGCGCTTTCGGCGCTGACGATGGCGGAGTACTTCCGCGACGAGCAGGAGCAGGACGTGCTTCTGTTCATCGACAACATCTTCCGGTTCACGCAGGCGGGCTCTGAGGTGTCCACGCTGCTGGGCCGCATGCCGTCGGCGGTGGGTTACCAGCCGACACTGGCCGACGAGATGGGCGAGCTGCAGGAGCGCATCACGTCGACCCGCGGCCACTCCATCACCTCGATGCAGGCCGTGTACGTGCCCGCCGACGACTACACCGACCCGGCGCCCGCGACGACCTTCGCTCACCTGGATGCCACCACCGAGCTCAGCCGCGCGGTGTTCTCCAAGGGCATCTTCCCGGCGGTGGACCCGCTGGCGTCGTCCTCGACGATTCTGGACCCGAGCGTGGTCGGCGACGAGCACTACCGCGTCGCCCAGGAAGTCATTCGAATCCTGCAGCGCTACAAGGACCTTCAGGACATCATCGCGATCCTCGGTATCGACGAACTGGCCGAGGAGGACAAGCAGCTGGTGCAGCGCGCGCGCCGCATCGAGCGCTTCCTGTCGCAGAACATGATGGCCGCCGAGCAGTTCACCGGCCAGCCCGGCTCGACCGTTCCGCTCAAGGAGACCATCGAGGCGTTCGACAAGCTGGCCAAGGGCGATTTCGACCATCTCCCCGAGCAGGCCTTCTTCCTGATCGGTGGTCTGGAGGATCTGCAGAAGAAGGCCGAGAGCCTCGGCGCCAAGATGGACGACAGCGGCAGCGACGGCGCACCGGTTGAGTCGGATAAGTCCGATGACGACAAGGACGAGGCCAAGAAGAAGGACGACGACGGCGACAAGGACGACTGACGATGGCCGAGTTGGACGTCGACATCGTCGCCGTAGAGCGCGAAATCTGGTCGGGCAAGGCCACGTTCCTTTTCACGCGAACGACCTCCGGCGAGATCGGCATTCTGCCGCACCACATTCCGTTGGTTGCGCAGCTCGTCGATGACGCCATGGTTCGGGTCGAGCGCGAAGGCGAGGACGATCTGCGCATCGCCGTCGACGGCGGTTTCATGTCGGTGACCGAAGGAGGCGTCATCGTGCTCGCCGAGTCCGCGGAGCTGGAGTCCGAAATCGACGCAGACGCCGCGAAACGCGATTCCGAGTCAGACGATGAGGCAACAGCCGCAAGAGGTCGTGCGAGGCTGCGCGCCTTGGGTCAGATCGACTAGGCCCGCCAATGAGCGCGTCCATGCTGATCATGGTCGCGCTGGTCGGTGTGCTGGCACTGGTCGTCGTCGCCCTGTGTTACCGGCTCTGGAAACTGCGTCAGGTCGGAGGCACCGCCGCGATCCTGCGTGACTTCCCGGCAGTCGGCGGCCAAGGCTGGCGACACGGGGTAATGCGTTACCGCGGTGGCGAAGCCGGCTTCTACCGACTGTCCAGCCTGCGGTGGTGGCCTGATCGCCGGTTGAGCCGTCGAGGGCTCGAGATCGTCTCGCGGAGGTCGCCTCGTGGCGACGAATTCGACATCATGACCGACGCGATCGTTGTTCTCGAGTTGCGCGACACCAGCCCGGAACGCAAGCGCGGCTACGAGGTTGCGCTGGATCGCGGCGCACTGACTGCGTTCCAGTCGTGGCTGGAGTCGCGGCCGTCGCCGCGAGCACGGCGTCGAACGCCGTGATCGGAAGCCGGACCTGTCTCTAGGGTCTGCGCGGAAGCGGTCATCCGCCCGGTTTCCATAACACGTCCCCGCCCGGATTGGCGACCCTGCAGAGGATGAACAGCAGATCGGAAAGGCGGTTCAGGTACTTGGCGGGCAAGACGCTGACGCTGTCGGGATGAGCTTCGATCGCCAGCCAGGCCGACCGCTCGGCGCGGCGCGCGACGGTTCGGGCCACATGTAGCAAAGCCGAAAGGGGCGTACCGCCAGGCAGCACAAAAGAATTCAGCGCGGGAAGCGGTTCGTTGAACTCGTCACACCAGGCTTCCAGCCGGTCGATGTAGCTCTGGGTGATTCGCAGCGGCGGATGCTCTGGCTTTTCGACGACCGGGGTGGACAGGTCGGCGCCGGCGTCGAAGAGGTCATTCTGAATCTGTCGCAGCACCTTGAGCATGTGCTCGTCGGGTTGACCCAGTGAGACGGCAACGCCGATGGCAGCGTTGGTTTCGTCACAATCGGCGTAGGCCGCGAGCCGCGCATCGTTCTTGGAGACCCGGCTGAAATCACTCAACCCGGTGGTCCCGTCGTCGCCGGTGCGGGTGTAGATGCGAGTCAGGTGCACAGCCATGGTCAAACGGTACCGGGCAGCCTGGCCTTGGATTCGGACACCGCCCGCGCCGCTGTCTAAACTAACCCGCGTGAGCGAGCGATTCGTGGTCACCGGTGGAAACCGGTTGTCGGGCGAAGTTGCCGTCGGGGGAGCCAAAAACAGTGTGCTGAAACTGATGGCGGCCACGCTGTTGGCCGAAGGCACCAGCACGATCACCAATTGCCCGGACATTCTCGACGTTCCGCTGATGGCGGAGGTGCTGCGCGGGCTCGGCGCCACCGTCGAACTCGATGGCGGCACGGTCCGCATCACCTCGCCCGACGAACCCAAGTACGACGCCGATTTCGCCGCTGTCCGGCAGTTCCGGGCGTCCGTGTGCGTGTTGGGGCCGTTGGTCGGCCGCTGCAAGCGCGCCAAGGTCGCACTACCCGGGGGTGACGCCATCGGGTCCCGGCCCCTTGATATGCACCAAGCCGGTCTGCGACAGCTCGGCGCCCGCTGCAACATCGAGCACGGCTGCGTTGTCGCCGAGGCAGATCACTTGCGCGGCGCGGAGATTCAGCTCGAATTCCCTTCGGTGGGGGCGACGGAGAACATCTTGATGGCGGCGGTGGTGGCCGAGGGCGTCACCATCATCCACAACGCCGCGCGCGAGCCCGACGTCGTCGACCTGTGCACGATGCTGAACCAGATGGGTGCCCAGATCGAGGGTGCGGGCTCGTCGACGATGACGATCACCGGCGTTGATCGGATGCATCCCACGGAGCACCGGGTGATCGGCGACCGCATCGTCGCCGCCACCTGGGGCATCGCCGCGGCCATGACCCGGGGCGACATCGCGGTCACCGGCGTCGACCCGCAGCACCTCCAGCTGGTGCTGCACAAGCTGCACGACGCAGGGGCCACCGTCACCCAGAGCGACGACGGCTTCCGTGTCGTGCAGTACGAACGGCCCAAGGCGATCAACGTCGCCACCCTGCCGTTCCCCGGCTTCCCGACCGACCTGCAGCCGATGGCTATCGCCCTGGCTTCCATCGCCGACGGCACGTCGATGATCACTGAGAACGTCTTCGAGGCACGGTTTCGGTTTGTCGAGGAGATGATCCGGCTGGGCGCCGACGCCAGGACCGACGGCCATCACGCGGTGGTCAGGGGCCTTCCGCAGCTGTCGAGCGCCCCGGTGTGGTCCTCGGACATCCGGGCCGGGGCGGGGCTGGTGTTGGCAGGCCTGGTCGCCGACGGTGACACGGAGGTTCACGACGTCTTCCACATCGACCGGGGCTATCCGCTGTTCGTCGAGAACCTGGTCAGCCTGGGCGCCGAGATCGAGCGAGTGGTTTGAGCCGGTAATTCGGCCGCCCCTGTTGGGACTCCTGTGACAAGAGGCGTACTGTAGTCATCAGTAGCCCAACGGCCCCAGTTTCGAACTGGCGGACGGGGTTTGACGTCTCTGACCATGTGGAGTACAGTG
>CAWEKA010000004.1:0-9692 GCA_963809515.1 uncultured Actinomycetota bacterium | reverse complement strand
CAGCCAATTCTGTCGTTTGAACATCGCGTAGAGCCCAAGACATGTGATGAGCATGAGGACGAGTGCCAGCGGGTAACCACCCAGCCAATGCAGTTCGGGCATGTGGTCGAAGTTCATCCCGTACACCGTGCCGATCAAAGTGGGGGCGAACAGGATTGCCGCCCAGGCCGATACTTTCTTGATCTCTTCGTTTTGGGCATAGCTCGCCTGGGTGAGGTTCTTCATCTCCTCGTTCTGGGCTTGCGTCACCAAGGTTGCGTTCACCGTGAGGATGCTGGTCAACAGCTTCTGGAAGTCGTCGACCCGCTCCACCACCGTCGTGGCGTGGTCTGCGACGTCACGCAGGTAGCGTTGCAGCTCTTCGCTGGTGCCATACTTCGAGAATCCCGCCTCCAACGCGGTCAGCATCGCCAGAAGCGGACGGGTGGCCCGCTGGAATTCGATCACCTCGCGCGACAACTCGTAGATGCGGCGGGACACTTTCGGATCCCCGCTGAACACCTCGGTCTGGATCTCGTCAATGTCGTTCTGCAGCCCGCGTACCACCGGCGCGTACCCGTCGACCACCGCGTCGAGGATGGCGTACAGCACCGCTTCGGAGCCAAGCCGGAGCAGGTCGGGGTCGCTCTCCATTCGATGTCGCACCGCCGACAGGTTCGGCGACTCCGCGTGGCGCACGGTCAGTACGAAACCGGGGCCGGTGAAGACGTGAAGCTCGCCGAATTCGACCTGCTCGGACTCGTCCACGTAGCGGGCTGCGCGCAGCACGACGAACAGCGTCTCCCCGTAGCGCTCCAGCTTCGGCCGCTGGTGCGCGACGATGGCGTCCTCCACCGCGAGTTCGTGCAGACCGAATTGCTCGGCGACCGCGAGCAGCTCCGTTTCGGTGGGCCGGTACAACCCGATCCAGGCCATGCTCGTCTCATCGGGCAGGCTACGAAGCGCCTGCTCAAGATTCGCCGGCGATTCGGCACGCCGTCCATCGCGGTACACCGCGCTGTCGACCAGGCTCGGCACCGCCAGGGCTGGTCTCCTCCTGCGTGCGGGGATCCATGGAGCGCTCCGGTGCCGTCGACAAATCGGTGCCCTGCTGACGCGAATCCTGCGCACGGCGGGGCATCAAGAAACGCAGCCGCGAATTGGGCATGACTCTCCTTCCGAGGAAACGCTCACCGTCGCTGGCCGGATCACACGGACAGACGGCCCTTACCTGATCATGACGATGCCAGAACCAGCATCCGGGCGCGGCTAGACCTCGATTCGAGAACCCATGATGACCGTACGGTCGAGTGGCAGGCCGAAATACTCAGCCGCGTCGGCCGTGATGTACGAGGTCGCGATGAACAGGCGCTTGCGCCACGCCGCCATGGTCGGCGCCGTACCCTTTTGCAGCTCTAGCTTCGACAGAAAGTACGAAGCGTTGTCCACGTCGATCCGGCCTTCTGTTCGCGCCGGATCGAGCAGGCGCAGCGCGTCGGGCACGTTCGGCGTTTCCATGTACCCGAAGTTGGCCGTTACGTGGATGATTCCGTCTCCGGCGTAGCCGAGGGGGTCGATGACAATCCGTTCGTCATCGGGCACCCGTGGCACCGGCAGAGTTTCGATGGACATGATGATGACATGCTCATGGATCACGCGGTTGTGCTCGACGTTGGCCCGCATTGCCAGCGGTGCAGTCTCTTTGCCGCGGTTGAGGAAAACGGCGGTGCCCGGGATTATCAGCAGCAGCGCCTGACGGCCATGGAGCTCGCCGACGAATTCGCGCAGCGGTCCCTCCGCTTTGGCGCGTGCGCGTGTGACGATCTCGCGGCCGCGCTGCCAGGTGGTCATCACCGTGAAGGCGGTGAGACCGATGAGAAGCGGCAGCCATGCTCCGTGGACGAGCTTTGTGAGGTTCGCTGCGAAGAACATCAGGTCGACGAGTAAAAGGAAGCCTGCGCCGAGCACGACCACCCACAACGGGGTGCCCCACCGGGTTCGCGCGACGTAGAAAAACAGCAGTGTCGTGATGGTGATCGTGCCCGTCACCGCCATCCCGAACGCGAACGCCAGCGCCGCCGAGCTGCGGAACGCGAACACCAGAGTGAGGACGGATACCAGCAGCACACCGTTGATCCAGGGCACGTAGATCTGCCCGATCGTCGACTCCGATGTGTGCGCGATTCGCAGCCGCGGCAGATAGCCGAGCTGGGCGGCCTGCGACGCCACGGAGTATGCGCCGGTGATCACCGCCTGTGACGCGATCACCGTGGCGGCAGTGGCGAGCACCACCATCGGCAGCCGCGCAGGTTCGGGAGTGAGCAGGAAGAACGGCGCGCTGGCGGCCGTCTGGTCGCCCAGCAGCAGAGCACCTTGGCCGAAGTAGCTCAGGGTGCAGGCCGGCAGCACAAGGCCGAGCCACCCGCGGGTGATCGCCCGGCGCCCGAAGTGGCCCATGTCGGCATACAACGCCTCGGCGCCTGTCACCGCGAGCACGACCGCGGCAAGGGCGAAGAAGGCGATGTGAAAGTGCCCGAGAAGGAATGTCACCGCATACGTCGGCGACAACGCCTTGAGGATCTCCGGGTGGTCGACGATGCCCCACACACCGCAAGCACCGATTGCTGCGAACCAGGCGATCATCACCGGCCCGAAGAACCTGCCTACTGCCGCCGTGCCGCGGCGTTGCACGGCGAAGAGCGCCACGATGATGACCGCCGTGATCGGCAGAATCCATTGTTCCAGGCCAGGCTGAACGACCTTGAGGCCTTCTACCGCGGACAGCACCGAGATCGCGGGGGTGATCATGCTGTCGCCGAAGAACAATGCGGCACCGAAGATTCCGAGCGCAGCGAGCATCATGGTGGTGCGACGTCCGCGCGCGCCACCCCAACGTCGCAGCAGCGTGATGAGCGCCATGATGCCGCCCTCGCCGTCGTTGTCTGCGCGCATCACGAGGGTGACGTAGGTGAGAGTGACGATGATCATCACTGACCAGAAAATCAGCGAGACAACGCCGTACACGTTCTCGGCGCTGATCGGGACGGGGTGGGGATCGCTGGGGTTGAAGACCGTCTGGATTGTGTAGATCGGGCTGGTTCCGATGTCGCCGAAAACCACACCGAGTGCGCCGATCACGAAGGCCAAGCGAACGGCTTTCGCGCCGCCTTCCGTGCGATGTCCGTCAACATTCATGCGGTCAGGCCGCCGTGCAGCGCTTTGAGTGCGACGTAACGCCGTTCGACGTCGGCGCGATCGGATGCCTCGGGAACCGATTCGACATTGGCCCGCTGAATCATCTCCGCCTGCTCCATCAGGACTTGCGCGCGTTGTGCGTCCGTCGTCTGTTCCATGATCGTCGTCAACGCGTCGAGCTGGCGGATCATGACCGCCGGCATCCCACGGCTGGCCTGGCGGATCTTTTCGAAGGCTCGCTGCACCAGCCGCTCGTAACTCACCTGGTCGGAGATGACGCGGATGAGTCCGCGATGGTCGCGGTGCACCTGGGTGGGTGTCCATATCGGTGCGATCTTGCACAGGCAGTCGGCCAGCCAGTCGATGCATGTCAGTGCGGTAAAAGTGTCGTTGACGGCGGGGGACAGCGCTCGGATGGCGATCTCGACGAGCTGATCGACGCCGAAGGCGACGTCCTGGGTCAGGGTGCGGTGTGGCCCGGTCGCCTGGGCACGCACCAGGTACTTGGCCACACGCTCGGCGGCGTCGGCGGGGTACACGCTGGCGAGTTCACGCCCTTCGACGAGGAAGTGGCCGGGTCGGTACGGCAGCCGGATTACCGCGTCGGCTTCGGTAGCGATGCGGATCAACGTCTTGTGGCGGATGAATTGCAGATAACCGCTTTCGGGGGTGCGGATGACGGCACCGGAGGTTTCGATCCTGGTGAGCAACTCGTCGAGCGAGGGGCCCTGCTCGGGCCTGCGGGTAGCGGATCGCGGCTGGTCGGCGCTCTGCACAGCGACGGCCTGCGCCAGATCCTTTGCGATGCTCGCGATCACCTGCGGCAGCTGGATCTGAGTGGTGATGTGGTGAATGAAATAGATCAGCACCGCGAGATCGACGAGCACCAGGCCGAACGCGGTCGTGATGGAGACGTGGGGGACGAACTCGCCCCGATCGCCGGGACCGATCGACACCAACACTGCAATGCAGTACACGAACGTGGCCACAAATGTCCCGAGCGTCAGCTGGGTGCCGCGGTCGCGGATGAAGTTACGCAGCATCCGCGGACCGAACTGGGTGGATGCCAGCGTCAACGTCACGATCGTGATGGAAAAGACGATGCCGACAACGGTGATCACCGACGCTGCGATCGAGGTGAGGATCTGACGGGCGGCATCGGGCCCGCCGCTGATCACCCATGACGGAAGCGGGAATTGGCGGTGGTAAGCGGCTCGGTCCAGCCGCAGGGTGAGCGCGAAAAGCCCAAGTGCTCCAAGGATCACAATGGTCGGGACCAGCCACAGATTGGTGCGCAGCTCATCCCGCTGCCACTGCGGCCACACCACATTGAGCCCTGGCATCACATCAGTGTGCGCCCCGAACGAGCTTCCTACGGTTCAGTATCACACCGGATATTCAAGTGACCTGTTCCGGCGGGCGCAAGCAGTGCTGCTGCAGAACTGGTTCAGTGACTCCGAACCGCTCGACTGGTTGTCTGCAAACGAACCGGCTGTCCTTCGCCGCTAGTCGCCGAACCATTAAGGGTCGCCGCGCCAGCGCCGGCTGGGATGCACGACCAGCACTGAGCAGTCGGGGTGCGCGAGTTGCGGATGGGCGTCGTGGGCCAATGAGATGCGCCAGTTGATCGGCGCTGGCATCCCCGATGACCACCAGGCTTCAGGACGTGGTCATCTGCTGCTGGCGATCTGACGTGACGGCGCACCGGCTGGTCCGCCGACGATCTCATCGAGTTAGCAGCCGCCGTTCGGACGGCGTCAGTGCGCCCCAAATGCCGTAGGGCTCGCGCTCATTCAGTGCGTAGGTACGGCAAGGCTCGAGGACCGGACAAGACCAGCAGATCTGCTTGGCCCGCCGCTCGTTTCGGCGCAGCTTTGCGCCTCTCTCGTTGTCGGCGGCGAAGAAGATTTCCGTCGGCTGCCCCTTGCACCGCGCCTCCGACAGCCAGTCAAGTCGCCGCGATCGCGGCGACTCATGCGAACGTGTGATGGATTGGCGCACGTCGAATGACCGCTGGCGGTTTCGGCTGTGCTCACCCGCCCACCGACCGATGTTGGACGTCACTGGCCCGGGACCTCCTTCCAACGCATCGACCTACACACCGCAGACCACCGCCAAGCGGAGCAGCGCTGTGGGAACGTATTCGCGCCGCCAGCACCGACTGAGGGCAGATCCCGAAGATCGGGCGTCACGCGGTTTTCAGGCTGCGCTGCCGCTCGCCGACGCATCCAATGGTCTACACAGCCCAACCCGGCATTGTCGAGGATCCAAACGTAATCCTTACGTTTGACTGGGGTTGTTTCTCCATCAGAATTCGCCGGTGCGTGAACGGAATTCAGTCGTGGGTCCGGGTGTCTAACGTCAGGAAACCGTCAAGAAACACAACCGACCCATCAAGAATTCGTGAGTTGTGTTGCCCGCTTGGCCGGAGCGCGCTGCGATGGGCCACATGGCTCACAACTCGGTCGGTTCTTGCGCCGTGCCTTCGGCGCTCGAGCGTTACGGCGTGGGCTTCGACGACGAGCCCCCGCCCAGGCCGATCGGCGCCTAGAGCAACCCTTGTCTCGGCGAGATCACCTCCGGGCCGCATCGCTCGCTATTCCTTCCCCACACGGCACCCGCCCGCGTCACACGACGCTGCCGGTCATGCCTCTATTCCATGAAAGCTGAAATGTTCGAATCTTTTTCCACCCCTCCCACCGTCCTTGTCACTGGTGCCAGTGAAGGCATCGGCTATGCGACGGCCCGGCGTTTCGTCGATGACGGCGCGACGGTGTACCTGCACGCGCCTGATCATGACAGTGGTGAGGAGGCGATGACGCGGTTGGTGAAGGACGGCGCAGAACCGCTGCGCCTAAACCTGGTCGTCGCCGACTTCACCCGCTTGGTTGAGGTTGCCGACCTCTGCGACATGCTCACCCTTGGCCTGCCGAAGCTGGACGTGCTGGTCAACAACGCCGCCATCGCCGGACCGGAACGACGCACGTACACCGAGGACGGAAACGAGTTGACGTTCCAGGTCAACTATTTGGCTGCCTACCTGCTGACAACGAAACTCGCGCCCAAGCTCGCCAGCGCGCACGGACGAGTCATCAACGTCTCGTCGGTGATGCACCGCGGCGGCAACATCGGGTGGAAGGACCTCTCTCGGGTGCGCCACTACTCACCGCTGGCGATGTACGCGCAATCCAAGCTTGCGCTCACGATGCACACGAGGTCGCTGGCCGAGGCCGATGGGACCTCGCTCACCGCGCTCAGCGTGCATCCCGGCATGTTCGCGACCCCGATGCTGCCGGTCTACGGCCACTCCGGGCGGCCGGCCGAAGAGGCCGCACACATACTGGCCACACTGAGCTCGCCTGGATATCCGGTAGTCGACGGTGGCTATTACGACAGTCTCAAGCCCGCCAGGGCGGCGGCGCTCGTGGACAACGCGCGGGCTCGTGAGCGTTTGGAGAAGCTAACCACTGACCTTCTCAGGTCAGTGCTGGACTGAAGCCAAGGAGACGTTGCGATGTCCAAACGAGCCGACCAGAAGCGGGGCCGCCGGAAAAGGAAGGCCAACCACGGGAAACGGCCCGCGGTCGGAAAACGGCGGAGACCATGATGCGTGCCTTGGCGCGACACAGTCCGGGCACTCGATTCCATGATGGGCACCGTGTGCACCTGTGCCCGGCCTCGGGGCCGACGCAGGCCCCGTAAAGACACCGTAGAAATAGCGCGCCCGGTCGTCAGGGGAGTGTTAGGAGCGTGGAAATCCCGCCCCGCGAACGACATGCTGGGTTGTATGGCACGCAGTGAGAAGCGCACATCGTGACGGTCGATTGGTCGCACGAACAAAGCGTCGCGATCTTTGGTCGGTTGTACTCGAACACATTGTCTCCGAACAGAAGTCTCACGTCTTCCGCAAGACAGGGCGGGTATAGGCCGTTCGACGGCCGCATGAACGTCGCCGTGTTCTTCCGCCGGCATCGAAGCGCTTTTCGTAGCACCGGACGGACCGGGGTGTGCCAACCGTGAGCATGGCGTACATGGTGTTCATCACTCTGATGGTGATTTGTCCCTCAATTCGATTGCTCTCCATCGCGATGAGGGGCGACATCAAACACCGCTGACCGGGCTCCGATGCGCATCGTCAGAGGATCGTTAAGGTTCGGCGTGGCCGCGTAAAAAGACCGCTAAAGATATGGCGAACGGCTTCAGCCAAATGCCATCGTCAATTAGTGCCCGTCTGGCAGTAGGCCAGGGCTCGTGAAAAGGGATTTCGGTGACATTCTCCGGCGTCTTTCATTCAGTGTTGTCGTCGGCGCGACGGTCAGATGTCGCGCGGACGCAAGGTGCTGCCGAGCAGGCGGCGTTGCGCCGGTGCGAGATGTATCGCAAGTCGTTCCCCATGACCGAGATCGCGCTGCCCGCTTTCATTCTGCGTAATCGCATGGTGGCGCAGTGGGCCCGAGACAACAATCTGTCCGTCGACGTCAGGACGGGCGAAGAACTGGCTGTTGCGATTGCGGCGGGCGTTCATCTGGCTCGGATGACGGTGCACGCCGAGATGCTGAGCGAGTCAGATCTCCGCGCCGCCGTCAACCTGGCGCCTGGGCGGGTGGTCGTGAGTTCGTTCAAACACATCGAGGTCTTGGCGACAACGGTCGAACACCGCGCGCAGGGCGTCTTTGTCCACGTCATCGACGTGAACGCACCAGCGCTGGCGGTGGCGGACGGCCAGTTCTCCCTGCAGGGCGGGTTCCGCCTGGACTCCACGGGACTGGATCGGGCGATCGAGGCGATCATCAATAATGCTCGACTCGACCTCGTCGGGTTGTACTGCGATGTGGGAGCGTCGGAGCACGACTTCGTCAGCTATCCGGCCGCCATCGGCCACATCATCAGGGAGATGACGCACATCCGCAGGCAGTACGGCGTCGTGCTGACACTCCTGGGCCTGGGAGGGGGCCGCACGGTGGCCTCCGGTGACTGGCCGGTCGCGTTGCCCGGACTCGCCGGCCAAATCGACGAATCGCTGGACGATGCGTGCGCCACGATGCGCTATCCGCGTCCCATCATCGTTCTTTCTCCAGGCTCGGCAATAGAACAGCAGGCGGCATGATCACCCACGCCATCGGCGGCGTCATCCGCCCACGCGTCGCCGTCGTACGTCCCGTTGCGGCGGACACGAGGTTGGACGAGGCCTTTGCGCTTCGCCGTTGCGCTATGTACCGCAAGGCATTTCGGGGCACTGCGATCAGCTACCCCGCCGATGCCCTGCGCTTCGAGGCGGTGGCGGTCTGGGCCAGGGAGCACGGCGTTGCCATCGACGTCACTTCAACGGATGATCTCGACCGCGTGCGACTCGCGGGAATCGACGCGTCACATGTCGTAATGCATTGTCACGGTCCGGTTCCGGTCGCCATTGGTCGAGCGGGCTTTTCGCGGTTCGTGGTGGATAGCCGCGAGCAGATCGCGATGCTTGCGGACAATCCGCTCGCGAGGACCCAGCCGGTTGTACTCGACGTGGCTCGATCGGATGAGCTGGATGCGGAGGTGGTGGCACACAGGCGGCTGAACCTCGTGGGGCTGCACTGCCGATCAGGCGACACCACCAATGAGGCGACGTTGACGGAGGGCGTCGTCTCGGCAATCGCTCGGATGTCGTGGATCCGTCGCAAGCACGATGTCCTCCTGTCACGACTGAGCCTCAGCGACATCGCCGTGCCGGGGGGCGACGGCGATCCGCGCAGCCTCCGCCGTATCGCCGGGGTGATCGACCAGGCCGTCGAGGACGGATGCATCCGTTTCCGGTATCCACGGCCGGCGCTGACCGTGTCGCCGCATCGGTTGGCGCTCCTGCCGCCCCAGGCTCATTTGGGCTAATCGACGACGGCGATCGCTTCGACTTCGACGAGGAGATCGGGCTCGGCCAGTGCGGCGACGCCTATGCCGGTGAGTGGAGGCGTCGTCGTAATGCCCAATTTCGCGGACGCCCCGGCAACGCCCTCGACCCACAGCGGCATCTTGTCCGGCGTCCAGTCGACGAGGTACGCGGTCAACTTCGCAACGTCGTCGAAGGTGGCGCCAACCCCGGCCAGCGCGGCCCCGAGGTTGAGATAACACTGCTCGACCTGGGCGGCGAGGTCGTCTTTGCCAACCGCCTACCGTCCGCGGTGCGGGCGACCTGGCCGGCGATGAACACCAGCCTCGATCCGGTGGCGACTGAAACTTGTCGGTAAATGTCGACCTTCGGCAGTCCATCGGGGTTCACAAGGGTGATCGCCATCAATGCTTCTTCGTCGCGGGTCGCACTGTTCAGCGCCGAGTCGGGCCCGGCCATTCCGGAACATGAAATAGGGTCTGGGCTGCGAGGCCCCCATAGCCCAATTGGCAGAGGCAGCGGACTTAAAATCCGCCACAGTGTCGGTTCGAGTCCGACTGGGGGCACCGAGAACAGCGCAGGTAGAAGTCGGTTACCGTGACCGTCGTCAGCGCTTGCGAGCCGGTCTCGGTGTCACGAGTTGTCACAA
>CAWEKA010000003.1:0-120636 GCA_963809515.1 uncultured Actinomycetota bacterium | reverse complement strand
CTAGTCCGGACATAACAATGGGCCTCCCCCTAGAGAGGCCCATTGACTGGGGTGGTGGAAACTCCGCACCTCAGCCTTGCCTGGGAGAACGTCGAAGGCGTGCGTAGCGCGGTGCTCCACCTTTGCTGAAACAGCACTCAGCGGTACGTGACCTGCGGCGCTCGCGGTGGCCCCTACCCTGGTTGCCGTGGCACAACCGACCGTGTTGATCAGCGGCGCAGGCATCGCTGGACCATCACTCGCCCTCTGGCTCACCAAGAACGGCGATGTCGTCGAGCGCATGGGCCTGATGCCGCAGATGCGCGAGCACGCCCTGGTGCAACACGGCGTTGCGTGGGTGAGCTCCGACGGCAGCCACCGCGCCGAGATGCCGGTGACCGCGTTCGACGGCAACGGCTTGGTCTCCAAGTTGGAGATTCTGCGCGGCGATCTCGTCGGCGTGCTCTACCGCGCCACCAAGGACTCCGTCGAATACCGCTTCAACGCCCGGATTTCGGCGCTGATCCAGGATGACGACGGCGTCGACGTCACCCTCGCCGACGACACCAAGCTGCGGGCAGATCTCGTCGTCGGCGCCGACGGACCGCATTCGGCCGTGCGCGGCCTGGTGTTCGGGCCGGAGGACCAGTTCGTCAAGCCGCTCGGCGGCTCCAACGCCTGGTTCAGCGCACCCGACCATGTCGGCCTCGATGGCTGGTATCTCATGTACCTGGCGCCCGGCGGCCTCAACGCATCCATGCGTCCACCCACGATCCCGCAATGGCCAAGGCGGGGCTGGCTTTTGCGTCGGAGCCCATCACCTACGACCGCCGCGATCTTGACGAGCAGCGGCAAATACTGGTGGACCGGTTTGCGGGCGCCGGGTGGCAGTGCGACGCGCTCTTGGCCGCCGCCCAGGAGGCCGACGACTTCTACTTCGACTCGTTCGTCCAAGTGCTCATGCCCGCATGGACGTCGGGGCGCGTCGCGCTCGTCGGTGACGCCGGCTATTGCGCTTCACCGCTCAGCGGCATGGGAACCAGCCTGGCGTTGGTCGGCACCTACCTCCTGGCGGGTGAACTCGGGTCCGCGGATTCCTTTGACGCCCAGCGCATCCAAGGCGCTCTGCAGCGATACCAGACGAAGATGCGCCCGTACGTCGACAAATGCCAGGACATCCCCAACCGCGTCGACCGCTTTGCGCCCAGCTCGGCATCCGACATCGCGATGAACATCGGGGTCATGAAATGGATGCGACGCTGGCCGTTCCGGCCAATAGCCGCCAAGCTGTGGCTCACCGCCGCGGATTCGATTGAGCTGCCGAACTATTCGACGGTGTGGCCTACATGCAGCGCGACAGCACCCTGCCGAACTGCAGTAACCGCTCCATCTGTGCCAGCCCGCCGTTGTCGACCGACTTGTCGAAGCGAAATGATTCGCAGAAGTAGTCGGTGTCGGTCGCCGACTTCTCGTGGCTGCGCGTGACGAGCTGGGTGTACATCCGCAACCGCACCTCCGACAGCCGCCGGGTACCGTCATTGAGGACATCGAATTCCGTCGTCAGGATGTGGTCGGTGATCGTCGACAGCAGGATCGTCCGCACCGACGCGTTGAGCACCTGACGCTGCTGCTCTTCGCCCATCGACATGTCGTCGTCGGCGCGCCACATGACCAGCCTGCGCCCATCGGTCAGCACCACCTCCTGCGCCAGCGCTTCGCCCCACGACTCCTCGGTCAACCGCCGCGACATGAAGAACGACTGAATAGATGGAAAGTCGACGATGCCTCGCAGTTGGTCGAGCGCGACAATCGGATCCCGCAGGTACACCTTCGCGGCATCTTCGAGGCCGTAGTAGGGCGCCCAGTCCTGCGGTGTGGCCATCGCGCAAGCCTAAGGGCGGGGCGTGGGCCGATCTAGTCAGGAATCCTCTGATCCGCCCCGGATCGCAGCCGCTGCGGCCCGAATTTGCGGAGTCACCAACATCACCTGACCCAGCACACCGTTGACGAACCCCGGCGACTCGTCGGTGGACAGATTCTTGGCCAGTTCGACGGCCTCGTCGACCGCGACAGGTTCTGGAACGTCGTCTGCGTGCAGCAGTTCCCAGACCGCGACCCGCAGGATCGCCCGGTCGACGGCGGGCAGGCGCTCCAGTGTCCAGCCCTGCAGGTGCGTCGCGATGAGGTCGTCGATGTGCTCGGCGTGCTGAGTGACCCCCTGCGCCACCGTGACGGTGTACGGGTTAAGCGGCGAAACGTCGGATTGTTTCTGCGCCAACGCTTCTCGGGCCTCGACGACCTCCGCAGGCGTGATGCCACGGGCCTCAGCCTCGAACAGCAGGTCGACGGCCCGCCTGCGGGCCTGGTGCCGACCCCTGTCGGGCTTGGGCCTGGTCAATTCACTCGGCCCAGATAGCTGCCGTCGCGGGAATCGACCTTGAGCTTGTCGCCGGTGTTGATGAACAGCGGCACCTGGATCTCCGCGCCGGTCTCCACCGTCGCCGGCTTGGTGCCTGCGCTGGACCGATCGCCCTGCAGTCCGGGCTCGGTGTGAGTGACCTGGAGCTCGACGGTCACCGGCAGCTCGATGTAGAGAGGCGCGCCGTCGTGGAAGGCCACCTGCACCGGAAGGCTCTCGAGCAGGAAGCGCGCGTCATCGCCGACCAGCGACTCCGGCAGATGGTGCTGCTCGTAGTCCTGGCTGTCCATGAAGACGAAGTCCGAACCATCCTTGTAGAGGTAGGTGGTGTCGCGACGGTCCACGGTCGCGGTCTCGACCTTGACCCCGGCGTTGTAGGTCTTGTCGACTACCTTTCCCGACAACACGTTCTTCAACTTCGTGCGGACGAACGCGGGGCCCTTGCCCGGCTTGACGTGTTGAAACTCGACGATGGACCACAGCTGCCCATCGATCTGCAGGACGAGCCCGTTCTTGAAGTCGGCGGTCGATGCCACGGCGGTACTACTCCTCGTCTCTCAACTGAGAATGGCCAGTTCCTTGGGGAACTGGGTAAGCAGGTCTGCTGTCTGATGTCGCCGGCCAGACGGCTGCACCGCCGCCTCGCACACGACGAGCGTGTCCTCGATGCGGACACCGCCGCGATCGGGCAAGTAGACACCGGGCTCCACAGTCACAGCAGAGCCAGCAAGCAGTGTACCGGCGGCTGACGCGCTGATTCCCGGCGCTTCGTGGATCTCCAGGCCGACGCCGTGCCCGAGGCCGTGGGTGAAGTTCTCGGCATACCCCGCGTCGGCGATCACCTGTCGCGACGCGGCGTCCACGTCACGCAGCGCGACACCCGGTGCCACCGCCTCGCTTCCGGCCCGCTGGGCGGCGGCGACCAGTTCATAAAGGTCGAGCTGCCACTGTGCGGCGGGCGCCAGCACAAAGGTGCGCGTCATGTCCGAGTGGTATCCACACACCAGCGCGCCGAAGTCGATCTTGACGAAGTCCCCCGCCGCGAGAACGGCGTCCGTCGGCCGATGATGCGGGATCGCGGAGTTGGCGCCTGCCGCCACGATGGTCTCGAAGGACACCCCGTCCGCACCGTGGTCCAGCATCAGAGACTCCAGTTCGCGGCCCACCTCGCGCTCGGTCCGGCCGGGCCGAAGGCCGCCGCCTTCGACCAGATCGGCCAACGCGGCGTCGGCTGCCTCGCAGGCCAGCCGCAACAGCGCGACCTCGCCTGCGTCCTTGATCTCGCGCAGCGCCTCGACGGCGCCTGCCGCGCGGACCAACTCGGTGTCGCAGGCCTGCTTGGCAAGCGCGTCGAACCCATCGACGGTGACGACGTGACTCTCGAACCCGAGTCGCCGCACACCCTCCGCCGCTGCGCGTCCGGTCAGGAACGGCCCACAGGCCCTTTCGATTACGATCTCGGCGTCCGGGGCCTGCTGCGCCGCCTGCGTTCGGTAGCGCCCGTCGGTGGCGAGCACCGGAGTGTCGTCGTCCGCGCGAATCAGCAGCGCCGCGTTCGAGCCGGTGAAACCGGACAGGTAACGCACGTTGACCAGGCGCGTTACCACCATCGCGTCCAGTCCGTCAGACCGAAGCCGCTGCCGTAGCCGCTCGCGACGCTGGGATATAGTCACAGGTCTTGACGCTACTCGCTAAGGTGATGCCCCATGAGTAAGTGGTTGCTGCGCGGACTGGTGTTCGCCGCCCTGATGGTTTTCATCCGACTGGTGCAGGGCGCGGCTATCAACGCCTGGGAGACCAAGGCCGCTTTGATCAGCATCACCCTCGTAGTCCTCTACGCGATCGCCGCATTCGTCTGGGGGCTCGTCGACGGCCGCGCAGATGCCCGGAGCAACCCCGACCCCGACCGCCGCGAGGACATGGCGATGACATGGCTGCTGGCCGGTCTGTTCGCCGGAATCGTCAGCGGTGCGATCGCATGGCTGATCTCGCTGTTCTACAAGGGCCTTTATGTCGGTGGGCTCATCAACGAGCTGACCACCTTCGCGGCGTTCACCGCGCTGCTGGTCTTCCTCGCGGCGATCGCAGGTGTCGCGATCGGACACTGGGCCATCGACCGGCACGCCGACGAGGTACCGCGTCAGCACCACGGCCTCGCCGCAGGCGACGAGGAGCGCGCGGACACCGACGTGTTCGCCGCTGTCCGGCACCCGGATGCGCCCGCCGACGAGACACCGACCGAGCGTCGCAGCCAGGAACAGACCTAGCCCGACGCGGCACGCCGCGCCGCACGTGCGACCGAGAAGCGCTAGTCCAGCGTGGCGAGGTAGCGCAGTGCAAGCAGATAACCCTGAACGCCGAGTCCGACGATGACGCCGGTGGCGATCGCACTCAGATAGGAGTGGTGTCGAAACTCTTCCCGCGCATGCACATTGCTGATATGCACTTCGATCAGCGGGGCACGCAGTTCGGCGCACGCGTCGCGCAGTGCGATCGAGGTGTGTGTCAGGGCTCCCGCATTGAGCACCACCGGCGCGCCGTCGTCGGCGGCTTGGTGGATCCAGCCCAACAGTTCTGCTTCGCTGTCCGATTGTCGTACAACCGCTTTCAGCCCAAGTTCGTCGGCCTCGCGCTCGATCATCGCGACCAGGTCGTCATGAGTCGTGCTGCCGTACACCTGCGTTTCGCGGCGGCCGAGCCGACCAAGGTTGGGTCCGTTGATGACGTTCACCGTCGTCATGGCTGTGCCACCTCCGCGTACGCCGCCGCTAGCAGTGACGGATCCGGGCCCTCCAGGCGTCCCGGTTTGGCCAGCCCATCGAGGACGACGAAACGCAGCACTCCCGAGCGGGTCTTCTTGTCGCCGACCATGTTTTCGAGAAGCTGCGGCAGCGCGTCGGCGTCGTAGCTGACCGGAAGGCCGAGCGAGGTGAGGATCGCGCGATGCCGGTCGGCGGTGCCGTCGTCGAGTCGGCCGGCCAGTCGGCCCAATTCAGCGGCAAACACGAGACCGACCGATACGGCGGCACCGTGGCGCCACTGGTAGCGCTCGCGGCGCTCGATGGCGTGTGCCAAAGTGTGGCCGTAGTTGAGGATTTCGCGCAGTTGCGATTCCTTCTCGTCCGCGGCGACCACTTCGGCCTTGACGGTGACGGCCCGGCGGATCAGCTCAGGCAGCACCTGCCCCGTCGGGTCCAGCGCCGCCTCGGGATCGGCCTCGATGAGATCCAGGATGACCGGGTCGGCGATGAAACCCGCCTTCACGATCTCCGCCATGCCTGCGACGATTTCGTTGCGCGGCAACGTTTCCAGTGTCGCGAGGTCGACGAGAACCGCGGCGGGTTGATGGAAGGCGCCGACAAGGTTCTTGCCCGCCTCGGTGTTGATGCCGGTCTTCCCGCCGACGGCGGCGTCCACCATGCCGAGCAACGTCGTCGGCACGTGCACGATGTCGATTCCGCGCAGCCAGGTGGCGGCAGCGAATCCCGCAACGTCGGTCGCCGCTCCCCCGCCGAGGCTGACGACGGCGTCCTTTCTGCCGATGCCGATGCGGCCCAGCACTTCCCAGATGAAGCCGACGACCGGCAGTTCCTTGCCCGCTTCGGCATCCGGAATCTCGATGCGATGGGAGTCGATTCCCTTGTCCGACAAGTGGTTACGAATCGCTTCTGCCGTCTGTGCCAGCACCGGCTGGTGCAGAATTGCGACCTTGTGCCTGCCCTCGAGGACGTCGCCCAGCTCCCCCATCAATCCGGTACCGATGACAACCGGATAAGGCGGGTCCGTCTTTACCTCGACGGTGACGGGTGCGGTCAGATCAGTCATGACGGGCCTCGGCTCGGCGGGCCACGTCAGCCGGGCTGGCCGGTGTGGAAGGCTCGGACGGCTTTGGCGTCAGCGTCACGGGTGTGCGGCGCCAGGAGGGGCGACGGCGCCGCCGCGACTTTGGTGGGGTGTCGTCGACGCCCTGGTCCTCCAACCGCGACACGATGTAGCGCACCACCGCGCCGGGATTTCGCCGGTTGGTGTTGACGCGGATCGTCGCCGCCCGTCGGTAGAGCGGAACCCGTTGGGTCATCAACGTCTTGAACTTCTCGGCGCGGTCGCCGCCTGCCAGCAGCGGCCGCACGGTGTTGCCGCCGGTGCGACGGACGCCCTCGGCCACGCTGATCTCTAGGTAGACAACGGTCTGCCCGGAAAGTGCCTCGCGCACACCGGGGCTGGTGATGGCGCCGCCACCGAGCGACAGCACGCCGTCATGCGACACCAGTGTGTCCCTGATGACTTGTTCCTCGATCCGGCGAAACCCCTTCTCGCCGTCGTCGGCGAAGATTTCGGGGATGGTGCGGCCTGCGGTCTGCTCGATCACCGCGTCGGTGTCCAGCAGAGCGACGCCGAGCGATTTGGCCAGCCGCCGACCAATCGTGGACTTGCCCGACCCGGGCATCCCGATCAATACCGCCTTGGGTGCCATCAGCCCGACACCCGTGACCGTTGTGCCGGCCCGCGCGCCGCCACGGCGCGCAGATAGTTGTCGAGGTTGGCGCGGGTCTCGGCGATCGAGTCGCCGCCGAACTTCTCCAGCGCCGCGCGAGCCAGCACCAGCGCCACCATGGTCTCGACGACGACTCCCGCTGCGGGCACTGCGCACACATCGGATCTCTGGTGGATGGCGACGGCCTCGTCACCGGTGGTCATGTCGACGGTGGCAAGCGCGCGCGGCACCGTTGAGATCGGCTTCATCGCGGCGCGCACGCGCAGCGGCTGCCCGTTGGTCATGCCGCCTTCGAGTCCGCCCGCCCGGTTCGTCGAGCGCATCACGCCGCCGGGTCCGGGATACATCTCGTCGTGTGCGACGCTGCCGCGGCGGCGCGCGGTTTCGAAGCCGTCGCCGATCTCGACGCCCTTGATCGCCTGGATGCCCATGACTGCACCGGCCAGTTGGCTGTCGAGGCGGTTGTCGCCACTTGTGAACGAGCCCAGCCCGATCGGCAGGCCGTTCGCGACGACCTCGACGATGCCGCCGAGCGTGTCGCCGTCAGCCTTCGCGGCCTCGATCTCGGCGATCATCCTTGCCTCGGCGTCTTTGTCGAACGCCCGCACCGGACTTGCGTCGATGGCGGCCAGATCGGCGGCCTGTGGCGGCGGCCCGTCGTAGGGTGCCGACGCGCCGATGGAGATCACGTGCGAGACCACCTCGACGCCGAGTGCCTGTCGCAGGAAGGCCCGTGCGATGGTGCCTGCGGCGACGCGGGCCGCGGTTTCGCGCGCGCTGGCGCGTTCCAGCACCGGGCGGGCGTCGTCGAAGCCGTACTTGAGCATGCCTGCGTAGTCGGCGTGGCCGGGCCGCGGGCGGGTCAACGGCGCGTTGCGGGCGCTGTCGTCCAGCTCGGCCGGGTCGACGGGGTCGGGTGCCATCACCGTTTCCCACTTCGGCCATTCCGTATTGCCGATTTCGATCGCGACCGGGCCGCCGAGTGTGATGCCGTGCCGAACACCGGCGAGCATCGTCACCTGGTCCTGTTCGAACTTCATCCGCGCGCCGCGGCCGTAGCCTAGCCTGCGGCGGGCGAGCTCACCGGCGATCTCGTCGGACGTGACCTGGACGCCCGCAACCATGCCTTCGACCATGGCCACCAGCGCGCGGCCGTGGGATTCACCAGCAGTGGTCCATCGCAACACGCGTCCCATCTTCCCACGTGCCACTTTGCCTGCGGAAATCCGCAAGCTATCCACAGTTGCGAGTTCATCCACAGGTTCGGCCCTGCCAGAAAGTTTGAGTCAGCGGTCAGCCTGGATGCGGCTATATTCGAATGTATGTTCGATGGTGTGTTGCCGGAGGTGCCCGACCTGGCGTCGTTGAGTGACGCCGCCCTGGTGCAGGCCGCCGGCGGCTGGGCACGGGCGGAGAACGCGGCGTGTGCCCGCAAGTTGGCGGTGCTGGCCGAGATGTTCGCCCGCCGCACCGGCCTGCCCACCGGCGACCGTGAGCTGTGGTGGGTCGACCCGCAAGCCGCCGTCGCCGCCGAGATGGCCGCCGCGGTCAACGTCAGCCAGGGCATGGCGCTACACCAAACCCACCGCGGGGTCGCGCTGCGCGACCGGCTGCCCCAGGTGGCGGCGTTGTTTGAGGCCGGCCTGGTGTCGGATCTGCTGGTGCGGGCCATCGTGTGGCGCACCTACCTGATCACCGACGAGGCGGCGATGGCCGCCGTGGACGCCGCCCTGGCCGAACAGATCACCGGCTGGGGCGCGTTGTCGGTGGCCAAAACCGAGGCCGCGATCGATGCGTTGGTTGAGGAGCATGATCCCGGCGCGCTGCGCCGCTCCCGGGAATCGCAATCGGGACCCACCGTGGAGTTCGGCTCCCCCACCGATGTCGCGGGCACCACCAGCATGTGGGCCCGGCTCAATTCCCCCGACGCCGCGCTGATCGAGGCCAGTGTGGAGGAGATGGCGGGCAGCGTCTGTGACGCCGACCCGCGCAGCATCAACCAACGCCGCGCCGCCGCCCTGTTCGCCGCGGTCACCCACACCGCGATGGTGTGCGGCTGCGGACAAGCCGACTGCCCCGGCCCCGCCCACGACAGACCCACCAAGAACGCGGTGGTGTACGTGGTGGCCGACCAGAAATCCGTCGACGCCGCCGCCGACACGGACACCGCCGACCCCGCCGACCCTGCCGAGGATCCCGCTGACCCGGCCGACTTGCTCGACGACCCTGCTGATACTGGTGGCGGTGAGGAATGCGCGCACGACTCCGATGACGCCGACGCGCAGACCGCCGTCGCCGAGCCCATCACCTGCGCCGCGCCGCCGGCCTATGTGTTCGGTGCCGGGGTGCTGCCCACCGCCCTGCTGGGCGGGATTCTGGAGCGGGCCCGCCTCCGCGAGGTGCGCCACCCCGGCGCCGACACGCTTCCGGAGCCGCGCTACACCCCGACACGCCAAACATGCGAGTTCGTGCGCTGCCGGGACCTGACGTGCCGCTTCCCGGGCTGCGACAAACCCGCCCAGTTCTGCGACATCGACCACACCGTGCCCTACCCGGTCGGCCCGACACACCCGTCAAACCTCAAGTGTCTGTGCCGTTTTCACCATTTGTTGAAAACATTCTGGAACGGTGTGAACGGGTGGCGGGACCGGCAACTGCCCGACGGCACCATCGAATGGACGTCGCCGACCGGCCACACCTACACCACCCACCCGGGCAGTACGCACCTGTTCCCGCAACTGTGCGAACCCACCGCCACCCTGTGGACCGGCGAGCCGCCTACTGTCCAACCGAGCGGCGATCGGGGTGCGATGATGCCCAAACGCCGCCACACCCGCGCCCACACCACAGCCAAAGCCATTGCCGCCGAACGGCGACTCAACGACGACCTCGTCGCCGAACACAACAAGCCACCACCCTTCTGAGGGTGGAGAGTGTTGTCGCCCAGACCGGCGGTATTGGCGGCCGGCCGACTGGCAGCCTGAGACCTAGCCGACCGTGTTTGTCTTTGTCTTGTGGTCGCCAAACGCCGCGGCGAATCTGTTGTTCCCGATCGCCGATACGCTGCTGAAGTTGCCCACTGTCAAAGCAGTGTTGTTGTTGCCAGGCATAAATGGTGGGGGGACACTGCCGGCCGCGATGGAGTCGCTGCCATTGCCCACAAGAAACGCTGTGCTGTTGGTACCGATCGCTGCGGCGCCGCTACCGTTGCCGAACGCAAAGGCCCGGTTGAAATTGCCTCTTGCAATTGCGTCGGTTGGAACTACGTCCATGACAAAACCATTCAGACCCGGGTGCCCGACCGCGACTGCCAGGTTGCCGACGCCCGTTGAGGTTGATTCAGCATCGGTACCGATGGAAATTGCGCCGTTGAAACTGCCTTGAGCCGCGGCGGTCGCACCATTCCCTAGGCCCACCGCAAAGCTGGTTGGCGTGCTGGTGCAGCCCCCACCATTGCCAATACCGTTTACTGACACGCAGGTCGCGTGAGCTGTCCCTGCCAACCCGACTGCCGCAGCTACCAATGCGCCCGACGCCACTGCTCCGACCAGAAATTCCGCGCTCAACCGCGTCTGACTACCGTCGGAGACTGCCATGTGCCGACCCATCAGTTGCCCCTTTCGGAATTTTGTGGCTAATGCACACCTGGGCTCGAGTGGGAAACGTACCCGACCGTCACCGACACCAGAGAATTAACCCGTGCTTACAGCGGACGTGCGGAGTGGCCCGGTCGCCGGCTAAGGAGACGCGACGGCGAAGAGATGCCATTCGCCCGGTACGCCTTTGAGATGGTGAGCGCCGCGGTCCTCGAATTCCAGCCCCGACCCGATCACCAAGTCGCGCAGCGTGCTGGACACCAGCACCTCGTTCGGCCCCGCGAGTGCGCTCACCCGCGCACCGATATGCACGGCGATCCCGCCGATGTCATCGCCGCGCACCTCGCACTCCCCGGTGTGCAACCCCGCCCGCACCTCAATGCCCAGCGATTGCACCGCGTTGCGAATTGCCATGGCGCAGCGGATCGCTCGCTGCGGACCGTCGAACATCGCGAGGAAACCGTCCCCAGTTCTGTTCACCTCGCGGCCCCGAAACCGAGTGAGCTGCGAGCGGACGACGACGTCGTGCGCGTCGAGCAGCGCATGCCAATCGCGGTCGCCCATCTCCGCGGCCCGGCGCGTGGAGTCCACGATGTCGGTGAAGAGCACCGTGGCGAGAAGCCGATCATCGGCCACGTCGGCCTGCTCGCCGGTGAGGAACTCGGCGATCTCCTGAAAGGAATCGCGCCACGGTTCCACAATGTGGAACATGTTGCGTCCCTGGAGCTCGACGTATTTCGCGCCCGCAATGTGATCGGCGACGTATTTTCCCATCACAGGTGGGACAAAAGGGTCGTCGATGTGGTGGATGACCAGGGTGGGCACGCGGACTGTGGGAAGCAGCGCCCGCACGTCCATTTCGGCCAGCAAGGGCATCATCTGGGCAGCGGTCGCGGGGCTCGCCGCCAGACGTTCCATCCGTGCCCACGTTGCCCGAATCTCCTCGTTCCACGGCATGTCCGGATTCAAGAGGTGTTGATATTGCCCCGCGCCCCACATGCCGACCATGGCATCGAGGACTTCCTCGGGACCGAGCCCTTCAGATCTTTGAGCCATCGGATCCGCATAGACCTCGAGGGCGACCAGCGCGGTTGTGCGGGACGGATGTGTCGCGGCGAACAGCGCTGCCGTCGCAAACGCACCGGTGGTCGCGATGAGGACCGCTTCGCTGCTCCCGAGATCGTCGAGCACCGCGATGATGCTGTCAGCCCACTGCTCCAAGTTCGGCAGCGCACCCGGCATGACGGGATCAGACGCTCCGATGCCCGGCTGGTCGAAAAAGATCAGCCGACCGAGCGACGTCACCGCATCGACCCACCCTTGAAACGACGGTAGCTCCGGCAAAAGCTCACAGTTTGTGAACCAAGGCGGGACGAACACGATGTCCCGTGGGCCTTCTCGCGACGCGCGATAGGCCACGCGCAAGTCCCCGTTCAGCGCATAGCGCGTCTCGGAGAACATTGCCGAAGTGTAGGCCGAGGAGCGGGCCGAGATTCGGTGTCCTGCAGCGAGGTCAAATGATCATCGGTGCCTGCCGATCTGCCCCAGAATTTCGGGCAGGAACAGTAGCGATTGCGGCACAAGATCGGGTCCCAGTGATGAACCCTGCGGGATGGGATTCGCGGTGCTTGGCGCGGGAGTCCCCGCGGCGTTGCTTGGTGCGGTAGTCCCGGCGGTGTCCGTGGATGCGCTGGCGACAGCCGGGGTCAGAATCCCAATCATCAGCAGGCCGGCCGCGATGGCCCCGATCAGCGGTGAGCGAGTCATGAGCATGTCCTTTCGAGTGGAACAAGTTCGGTGTTGAACTTGCTCGCACGAAGTTAGGTGCCCGTGATCGCGGTGTCGCGGTTGTGCGCGCAACCTGCGAAACCACCACTTCTTCAGGTTTTGCGCATTGCGCTCACTGGGCTGCGATCGCGAAGAGGTGCCACTCGCCGGGCACACCCTTGAGCTGATGAGCGCCGCGGTCCTCGAATTCCAGGCCCGACCCGATCACCAAGTCGCGCAGCGTGCTGGACACCAGCACCTCGTTCGGCCCCGCGAATGCGCTCACCCGCGCACCGATGTGCACTGCGATCCCACCAATGTCATCACCGCGGATCTCGCATTCGCCGGTATGCAGCCCGGCGCGCACCTCGAGGCCGAGCGCCTGCACTGCATCGCGAATTGCCATCGCGCAGCGGATCGCTCGCTGCGGGCCGTCGAACATCGCGAGAAAGCCGTCTCCCGACGTGTTCACCTCGCGTCCCCGAAAGCGCGTGATTTGCGCGCGGACGACGGCGTCGTGTGCATCCAGAAGCGCATGCCAGTCGCGGTCGCCGATCTCCGCCGCCCGGCGCGTCGAGTCCACGATGTCCGTGAACAGCACCGTGGCGAGCACCCGATCGTCTGCCACGTCTACCTGGTGGCCGGTGAGGAACTCGGCGATCTCCTGGAAGGACTCGCGCCAGCCGGGTTCAACGAGGTGGTACCAGTTGCGCCCTGGTAGCTCAACGTATTTCGCGTCGGGTATGTGCTCGGCGATGTACTTGCCCTTCGCGGGCGGGATGACCCTGCCGTCGGTGTGCTGGAGGACGAGGGTCGGCACGCGGATTGCCGGAAGGACCGCCCGCACATCCAATTCCATCGCGAGTGGTATCACCAGAGCTAACGTCCTTGGGCTTAACGCCAGGCGCTCCATTCGGGCCCACGATGTACGGATCTCCTCGTTCCACGGCATGTCCGGATTCACCAGATGTTGATTCGTCCCACTGCCCCAGATGCGGACCAGCAGAGCTCGGGTTTCGTCTTGAACAAGTGGCGTGCCACCCGCATCCGCGAAACCGTCGAGCACGACCAGCGCGGTGGTGCGGGACGGATGTGTCGCCGCGAACAGCGCCGCGGGCGCGAACGCGGTGTTCGAAGCGACGAGAACCGCTTCGCGACTCCCAAGATCGTCGAGCACCGCGGTGATGCTGTCGGCCCATTGTTCCAAGGTCGGCAGCGCGTCCGGCGTGACGGGATCGGATGCTCCCGTGCCCGGCTGGTCAAAGTAGATGAGCCGGCCGAGCGATGTCATCGCCTCGACCCAACCCTGAATCGACGGTAGCTCCGGAAGAACCTCGCAGCAGGTGAACCAGTTCGCGACGGACACGATGTCACGCGGGCCTTCACGCGACGCGCGATAGGCCACGCGCAAGTCCCCGTTGAGCGCATAGCGCGTCTCCGAGAACATTGCCGAAGTGTAAGTCCCCGCGAACCGTCCGCCGCCGTTCTAGACAATGACGAGGGCGGTGGCAGCCAGCGTCGCAAGACACATCGACGGACCGTGGGGAACAGTCGAACGGGAACTGCGAACGACGGCGACGCATGCCCATATCGCAGTCAGCAACGGCGCCGTGACCGCGGCCAGCGCCCACACGTCGAATCCGAACGCACCCGTGAGCGCCCCCACGCCCGCCGCGAGCTTCACGTCACCGGCACCCATCGCAGCAGGCGATATCAGGTGGACGACGAGATACAGGCCCACCAGGCCGACCGCACCCAACAACGCCGGCCCGCCGCGTCCCACCGCCAAGGCCACCACGACGATCGCGAGCGCACCCGGCATCGTCAACCAGTTCGGCAATCGCCGCTCACGGATGTCGTAGGCGCTCAGCACCACCAGCCACGTCAGCACGATCGCACAGGCCACCCCCGCCCCCATGTACCGAGGCTAATCGTCGAGAAGTGCCGCTTTCATCGCCTCTTTCGGCGCGGGCAGGCCGGTGAACTGCTCTACCTGTGCGTAGGCCTGGTGCAGCAGCATCTGCAGGCCGCTGATGACTCGGCCGCCCTCGGCTTCGACCGCCGCGGCGAGGGGCGTCGGCCACGGGTCGTAGATCGCGTCGAGCAGTACGGGTGTGGACGACAGCACAGTGGCATATCGTGCGGCCGCTTCCGCCGGGACGGTGTTCACCACCGCATCCGCGGATGCGACCACCTGTGCCACGTCAGCGCCGTTGATGTCACACCAGCGGGCGTCTGCACCGACCTTGCCTGCCAGATCCACCACCGCGGCAACCTTTTCGCGGTCCCGGGCCACCACCGTGATGCGTTGCACGCCGAGTTCGACCAGGCCTACCACCACCGCCGGCGCGGTTCCGCCGGAACCGACGACGATCGCATGGCCCGACGCCTCGCCCAACGCCCCGGTCACCCCGTCGACGTCCGTGTTGTCGGCCCGCCATCCAGACGAGGTCCGCACCAGCGTGTTGGCTGCCCCCACCAGCTCCGCACGCGGAGTCCGCTCGTCCGCGAACCTCAGCGCAGCGAACTTGTTTGGCATCGTCACCGAAACGCCAACCCACTCGGGGCCGAAATCGCCTACCACGGAGGGTAATTGCTCTGCCGTGCACTCGATGCGTTCGTAGGTCCAGTCGTCGAGACCCAAGGCCCGATAGGCCGCGAGATGCAACTGCGGTGAACGCGAATGAGCGATCGGCGAGCCAAGCACGCCCGCCTTGCGTGCCCTAGCGGGCGCTGTCGAGGACACCGTTGCGCTTCGCGAGTTCGATGTTCGCCAGGTGCTGCGGGTAATCGCGAGTGAAAAGTGTCGTGCCCTGCAGATCGATGGTGACGAAGTACAACCAGTCCCCGTCCGCGGGCCGTTCGGCGGCGGCAAGCGCTTCCGCACCCGGCGAGCAGATCGGGGTAGCCGGAAGTCCGTCGCGCACATAGGTGTTCCACGGCGTCGCCTTCGCCCGATCGGCGTCGGTGGTGGCGACCTCCTGGCGGTCCAGTGAGTAGTTCACCGTGGAGTCGAACTCCAGCCTGCGGTGGTCCGGCGCGATCAAGCGGTTGTAGATGACCCGAGCCACCTTGTCGAAGTCCTGCGGCTTGGACTCCCGCTGCACCAGCGACGCCACCGTGAGGATCTGGTAGGGCGTCATGCTCAACGACTTGGCGGTATCCAACAGCCCGCCCTGCGCGTACTGGTAGGCGCTTGCGCCGATGAGCGTGGACAAGATGTCCTTCGGTGTGGCGGAGGGGTCGACATCCCACGAGCCCGGCGCGATCAGGCCTTCGAGCCTGCGATGGTCGTCACCCATGGCCTGAACCGGCTTGGTCGCCCAGTCGGGAACGGACAGCTCCGCCAGCGATGCACTGCCCGCAGCGTCGCGAAGGTCATCGACCGAAACGCAGTGCCGTTCACCGTCGAGGTCCACACAGGTGGCGTTGGAAATCAACGTGAAGATGCCGTCGGTGACGTCGTTGGTCTTGACGTCTCGGAGGTCATCGAGTTGGCGGCCTTCCGGGATGACGAGCTTGCCCACCCGATTCTGCGCATCGGTCAGCCGCGCAACAGCATTCGCCGCCGGGATCTCGGTGCGCATCTTGTAGAAGCCCGGCTGAATGGACTGGATGCCCGCGTTCCCTTCGGCGGCGCTGACGAAGGCTCTCGACGTCGCGACCACCTCGTGGTCTTCGAGCGTCTGGCCGATGGCCGTGGTGGAATCGCCCTCGTGGATCTGGATGACGACGTCTGATTTTCCGTCGCCGGAGTAGTCGGAACCCCCGCCGAACACGGTGTGCCACAGCCGTGAGCCGAGGAAGACGGCGCCGATCACGATGACGATGAAGACGCCGAGCGTGACAGTGCGCACCATCCGGTGCCTACGGCGACGACGAGCCTCGCGGATCCGATCCGCCCGGCTCATCCGACGCCGCGGCGGGCCGACCGCAACCGGCTGCGGGCGTTCGCGGTCCCAGCCGTCAGGCATTGCCGACCTCGTTGAGTGTGACCCGCCGCTGATCCAGCCAGCTCTGCAGTATCCCGACCGCTGCGGCCTGGTCGATCATCGCTTTCTGTCCCCTTGCCCTGACACCGGCTTCCCGCAGCGAGCGTTGCGCTGTGACCGTGGTCAGCCGTTCGTCGGCCATCCGAACCGGGGTCGGCGCGACGCGTCGCGCCAGATCCTCGGCGAGACCGATGGCGTCCTCAGCGGAGGGACCGGTCCGGTCGGCGAGCGTACGTGGCAGTCCGACCACCACCTCAACTGCCTCCAATTCGTTGACGAGCTGAGTCAGGCGTCGCAGGTGGCGATCCGTTCTGTCGCGGCGAATCGTCTCCACCGGCGTGGCGAGGATGCCGTCGGGGTCGCTGACCGCGACACCGATACGAACGCTTCCAACGTCGACACCCAGCCGTTTGCCCCGTCCGGGATCGTCGCCTCCGGGGCGATCCGGCAGACGGTGTTCTGGGTTGCCCACGTAGCTAGCTCCGGCCTATCTCCGCGCGTAGAGCGGCCAGCGCCGCGTCGATCCCCGCGGCTCCCTTGCCGGAGCCCTGGGCCATGTCCGCTTTGCCGCCGCCCCGGCCGTTCACAGCCGCGCCAAGTCCCTTGACCAGCTCGTTGGCTTTCAGTCCGAGGTCCTGGGCGGCCGGGTTGACGGCGACCACGAACGGGACGGAGTCGTCCTCTCCCTCGGCGATCAGCGCGATCACCGCGGGTTCGGAGCCGATCTTGCCGCGAATGTCGCCGACAAGGCTGCGCAGATCCGCGGCCGATGTTCCACCAGCCATCCGCTGCGCCACGACACGGACCTTACCGATCTGCTCGGCACCCGCTGCGGCGTTGACCGCGGCTGCCCGCGCATTGGCCAGCCGCATCCGGTCGAGTTCCTTCTCTGCAGTTTTGAGACGGTCCACCAGCTGGGACACCCGTGCGGGAACCTCCTGCGACGGAACCTTCAACGACGACGCCAGCCCCGCCATCAGAGCGCGTTCCTTGGCGAGGTGGCGGAACGAGTCGAGCCCGACATATGCCTCCACCCGCCGCACACCGGAACCGACGGACGCCTCACCGAGAATCGTGACCGGGCCGATCTGCGCCGAATTGTGAACGTGCGTGCCGCCGCACAGCTCGAGTGAGAACGGCCCGCCGATCTCGACCACCCGTACCTCGTCTGGATAGGCCTCGCCGAACAGCGCCATCGCGCCCATGGCCTTGGCCTTCTCGAGATCAGTGGTGAAGCTGTGCACCTCGTAGTCCGCCTCGACGGCTTCGTTGGTGACCTCTTCGATCTGGGTCCGCTGATCCTCGGTCAACGCACCCTGCCAGTTGAAGTCGAATCGCAGATAGCCGGGGCGGTTCAGCGAACCAGCCTGAACGGCGTTGGGGCCCAAAACCTGTCGCAGTGCGGCATGCACCATGTGAGTGCCGGAGTGACCCTGCGTTGCGCCGTGGCGCCAGCGCGGGTCGACGGCGGCCACGACGGTGTCGCCCTCGACGAACTCGCCGGACTCCACGTTGATGCGGTGCGCCCACAGCGTCTTGGCGATCTTCTGCACGTCGGTGACGGCTGCCTTCGCCGTCCCGGAGGCGGCCGTCCCCTGAATGCTGCCCTCGTCGGCGATCTGGCCACCGGACTCGGCGTAGAACGGTGTGCGGTCAAGAATCAGCTCGACGCGCTCGGCCTGCTGAGGGTCGTGCGCCACAACCGGGACGCGTTTGCCGTCGACGAAGATACCGAGAATTCTTGCTTCGGTTGATAATTCGTTGAAACCGGTGAACTCGGTCGGGCCCGCATCGACCAGCTCACGGTACGCCGACAGATCGCTGTGTGCCTGCTTGCGGGCGGCGGCGTCGGCCTTCGCGCGCTGCCGTTGCTCGGCCATCAGGCTCCGGAAGCCCTCTTCGTCGACGCTCAGGTCCGCTTCTGCGGCCATCTCCAGGGTCAGTTCGAGCGGGAAGCCGTAGGTGTCGTGCAGGGTGAACGCGTCGGTCCCGGAGATCTCGGATTTACCCGACCGCTTTGTCGCGGTGGCCGCGTCGTCGAACAGCCGAGAGCCCGACGCCAGCGTGCGGTTGAACGCCGTCTCTTCCGCCACCGCGATTCGCTGGATCCGGTCGAAATCGCTGACCAGCTCCGGATAAGACGGCCCCATCGCATCGCGCACGGTGGCCATGATCTGGCCGATGATCGGCTGGTCGATCCCCAGCAACTTCGCGGACCGGATCACTCGGCGCAGCAGGCGACGCAGCACATAGCCACGGCCGTCGTTTCCGGGGCTCACGCCGTCGGCGATGATGATCGCCGCGGTGCGGCTGTGGTCGGCGATGATCCGATACCGGACATCGTCGTCGTGGTGGCCCCTGCCGTACCCGCGCGGCGCGATACCCGCGACGAGGTCGATCACCGGGCGCAGCAGATCCGTCTCATAGACGTTGTCGACGCCCTGCAGAAGGCAGGCGACACGTTCGATGCCCATGCCGGTGTCGATGTTCTTGCGCGGCAGCGGCCCGAGGATCTCGAAGTTCTCCTTCGACGTCCCCTCGCCGCGCTCGTTCTGCATGAAGACGAGATTCCAGATCTCGATGTAGCGGTCCTCGTTGGCTTCTGGGCCACCCTCGGCGCCGTACTCCGGGCCGCGGTCGTAGTAGATCTCCGACGACGGCCCGCACGGTCCGGGAATGCCCATCGACCAGTAGTTGTCGGCCATGCCGCGGCGCTGGATGCGCTCGGCGGGTATGCCGGTGACCTCCAGCCACAGATCTGCAGCCTCGTCATCGTCGAGATAGACCGTGGCCCAAAGTCGTTCAGGATCGAAGCCGTAGCCACCTTTGTTGACGGGGTTGGTCAGCAGCGACCAGGCCAGCTCGATGGCACCCTTCTTGAAGTAGTCGCCGAACGAGAAGTTGCCGGCCATCTGAAAGAACGTGTTGTGCCGGGTGGTGATACCGACTTCGTCGATGTCGGGTGTGCGGATGCACTTCTGGATGCTGGTCGCGCGGTTCCACGGCGGGGTGCGCTGGCCGAGAAAGTACGGCACGAACTGCACCATGCCCGCGTTGACGAACAGCAAGTTGGGGTCGTCGAGGATCACCGAGGCGCTGGGCACCTCGGTGTGGCCCGCGGTCACGAAGTGATCGAGGAATCGCTTCCTGATCTCGTGTGTCTGCACGTCCTACTGTCCTCTTTGTTGTCGCCGTCCATGATCAACCGACCGCACTACAGTACCGGGCTGGTTTGTCGCGCCTTCATCAGCCGTTTATGAAGCTCAGACGCACTGAGCGGCGCGGATTGTCCCTGTTCAGGTCTACGAGGACGACGCTCTGCCATGTACCGAGCAGCGGCTGGCCGCCCTGCACCGGCACGGTCACCGAGGGCGCCACCAGCGCGGGCAGCACGTGGTCGGCGCCATGCCCGTGCGAGCCGTGCGCGTGCCGGTAGCGGTCGTCACGGGGCAGCAGGTTCTCCAGCGTGTCGACGAGGTCGTCGTCGGACCCCGCGCCGGTCTCCATGATCGCCACACCTGCGGTGGCATGCGGCACGAAGACGTTGCACAGGCCGTCCTCGTGGCCGGCGCAGAAGGACCGCACCTCGTCGGTCAGGTCGACGGTTCGGCGTTTCGCGGTGTCGATCTCGAGTACCTCGGTGTTCATGGCATCGAGCCTACGAGCGCGCCCGGTGATTGACGCGAGCGTTTATTTCGCAGACGGCGAGGGTATTTGATCTCCACCCCACTAAGGCTCCTGGAGGAGAAATGACCATTACCGGCGTTATCACCGCAATTCTGATCGGCATCGTGGTCGGTGTACTCGGCCGCCTGCTGGTGCCCGGCAAGCAGCCCATCGGCATGCTCGTCACAATTCTGATCGGCATCGTCGGGGCCTTCCTCGGCACGGCAATTGCCCGCGTACTCGGCATCCCGACAATGACCAACGGCATCGACTGGCTTGAGCTGCTGGTGCAGGTCATCGTCGCGGCGCTGGGTGTCGCCCTGGTCTCGTCGATGATGGGCCGCAGGCGGACCGGAGTCATAGGAGGACGCAGGCGTTCCAGCTTGTTCCGCTAAAGGTCTTACTCAGCGAACCCGGCGGCACCCCCTGGCCGCCGGGTTCGTGCATGTTCGCGCAGCCTGCGAGACCCTTTCCGCGGCTTGAATTTCCGCGCCGGTCAGAGCCGCCAAGACACCGGACAGAATGACGGCCGCCCAGACTTCACGCACCTGGGTGACGATACTGCCCGTCGCCCTGCAGCGGATACGAATATGAAGCGGCGGCTAGCGTCTCACGAGCGTCGTCCGGTCCTGCGGATGATCGCGCGCAGCTTGTCCAGCCTGCTCGCGATTTCCCGTTCAGCGCCGTGGCTGGTCGGCTGGTAGTAGTCCACTCCGACCAGTTCGTCGGGCGGATACTGTTGCGGCACAACGCCGTCCGGGTCGTCGTGGCTGTACTTGTAGCCGACAGCGTTGCCGAGCCCTTCGGCGCCGGAGTAGTGCCCGTCGCGCAGGGCCGGCGGAACCAGACCAGCCTTACCCTCCCTGACGTCGCTCATCGCCGCGCCGAGCGCCGTCGTCACGGCGTTGGATTTGGGAGCCGTGGCCAGGTGGACGGTGGCGTGCGCCAGCGTGAGTTGCGCCTCGGGCATGCCGATCAGCTGCACCGTCTGGGCCGCAGCCACGGCGGTCTGGAGTGCCGTCGGGTCGGCCATCCCGATGTCCTCGCTGGCCAGGATCATCAACCGGCGCGCGACGAACCGCGGGTCCTCCCCCGCGACCAGCATGCGGGCCAGGTAGTGCAGGGCGGCGTCGACGTCGGACCCGCGGACGGACTTGATGAACGCACTGATGACGTCGTAGTGCTGGTCGCCGTCGCGGTCATAGCGGATCGCGGCCTTGTCGAGCGACTGCTCGATCGTCTCGACGGTGACGTGCTCCCCCGTCTCCGCCGCGACCTCCAGGGCGGTCAGCGCGCGCCTCGCGTCACCCGCGGAGAGTTGCACCAGCAGTTCCACCGCCTCGTCGGTGACCTTGACCTTCCCGGCCAACCCGCGAGGGTCTTCGATCGCGCGCGTGACGACGGCACGGACGTCGTCGGCGGTGAGCGGTTGCAACTGCAGGATCAGCGACCGCGACAACAGCGGCGCGACGACCGAGAACGACGGGTTCTCCGTGGTTGCGGCGACCAGGAGCACGACCCGGTTCTCGACGGCGGACAGCAGCGCATCCTGCTGGGTCTTGGAGAACCTGTGCACCTCGTCGATGAACAGCACGGTCTGTTCGCCATGCGCGGCCGCCCTGCGTGCCACGTCGATGACGGCACGGACTTCCTTGACGCCTGCCGACAGCGCGGACAGCGCCTCGAACCGGCGGCCGGTCGCCTGCGAGATCAGCGACGCCAGCGTCGTCTTGCCGGTACCAGGTGGGCCGTACAGGATGACCGACGCCGCACCCGATCCCTCGACCAGTCGGCGCATCGGTGAATTCGGCTGAAGAAGGTGGTCCTGCCCGACGACCTCGTCGAGGGATGCCGGCCGCATCCGCACGGCCAGCGGACTCGACGCGCCGACGGGGCCCGTTGCGCCACCCGTCGAGGTCGGCTCACCGGGGACGTCGAAAAGACCCTCGGACACGCTCTCTCTCTACCACGCCGCTACGACTCGTATTGCGTCACGAAGTCGATCAGCTCCTCGACGCGCCCGATCAGGGCGGGCTCGAGGTCGTTCCAGTCGCGCACCCGGCTACGGATCCGCTGCCATGCCCTGCCGACATCGGCCTGCCGGGTGTGCGGCCATCCGAGGGCGCCGCACACGCCGTGCTTCCAGTCCACACCGCGCGGAACCGATGGCCACGCCGGGATGCCGAGCCTGTCCGGCTTGACCGCCTGCCAGATGTCGATGAACGGGTGACCGACGACGAGCGTGTGCGAGCCACCGGGGCCCCGCCGCACCGCATCGGCGATGCGAGCCTCCTTGGAGCCGGCGACCAGATGGTCGACCAGCACGCCGAGCCTGCGGCCAGGGCCCGGGCCGAACTCCTTGACGATGTCGGCCAGGTCGTCGACCCCGCCGAGGTATTCCACGACCACGCCCTCGATCCGCAGATCGTCTCCCCACACCTGCTCGACCAGTTCGGCGTCGTGACGGCCCTCGACATAGATGCGGCTCGTCAACGCGACCTTCGCCTTCGCACCCGGCACTGCGACCGAACCGGACGCGGTACGCGTGCCCGCGGTCGGCGCGGCGCGGCGCGGCGCGGTCAGGATCACCGGCCTGCCGTCGATCAGGTAACCCGGGCCGACGGGAAACGGTTTGCGCCGACCCCGCCTGTCCTCGAGTTCCATTCGGCCGTACTCGATCCGGACTACTGCACCCACGTATCCGGTCTGCGCGTCCTCGACGACCATGCCGATCTCGACGGGAACCTCGGTGGACCGAGGCTTCTTGTGCGGATTGTCGGCAAGTACGTCCGTGCCATAGCGATCAGCCACCGGGTGATCGTAGGGTCACACCCGTGCTGCTGAACCGCGACACGGCCGAGGGCATCGCGAACGGAAACATCACGCTTGTGTTGCGGCGCTGGGATGTCCCCCGCGCCAAGGCTGGTGGCACACAACGAACATCGGCAGGCACCATCCGCATCGACGCGGTCAGGCAATACCCCGGCAGCCATCGGGTGACCGCGGCGCAGGCGCGTGCCGCGGGCTATCCGGACGCCAAGTCCGCGCAAGCGGACCTGGATCGCAGACCTGCCCGGCACACCTACGCGATAGAGGTGTCCTACCTCGCGCCCGACGAACGCCCCGACCTCGCCGCCGACGACCGACTCAGCGCCTCCGACGTCGATGCCATCAGCGCGCGGCTGCAGCGATGGGACGCGGCGAGCGGCGGGTCGCCGTGGACCCGCGAATATCTGGAGCTCATCGCCGCCAACGAAGCGGTTCGCGCACCTGATCTCGCCGCGCGCGTCGGCCTCGACACGCCGCGTTTCAAGCGACGGGTGCGCCAGCTCAAGGGGCTCGGCCTGACCATCAGCCTCGACGTCGGTTACCGAATTTCACCGCGCGGGCTCGCGTATCTGGTCCGACAGGGCACGATCGAGCGGTGACTGATCTTGGGAACTACGGCCCGTGGGTGGTCATCGCGGGCGGTTCGGAAGGCGTCGGCGCGGAATTCGCCCGCCTGCTTGCGGCGGCCGGGCTGAACCTGGTTCTGCTGGCCCGCAAGTCCGGGCCGCTCGAAGCCACCGCCGACGAATGCCGCGGGCAGGGCGTGGAGGTACGCACACTCGCAGTCGACCTGGTCGATCCCGCGGGCGTCGACCTGCTAATGGCGGCGACGGCCGACCTCGAGGTCGGACTGCTGATCTACAACGCTGGCGCCAACACATGCAGTGAGCAGTTTCTCGACGGCGACCTTGCCGACTTCAAGCGAGTCATCGACCTCAACATCGGCGCCGCTTTGCGGCTGGTGCAGCACTATGCGCGCCCCATGCGAGACCGACGCCGCGGCGGCATTCTGCTCGTCGGATCGATGGCCGGATACCTCGGTTCGGTGCGACACACCATCTACGGCGGGGTGAAGGCGTTCGGCCGGATCTTCGCCGAGGGATTGTGGCTCGAACTGCGCGACTACGACGTTCACGTCCTCGAACTCGTGCTCGGCGTGACAAGGACACCCGCGATGGAGCGCGTCGGGCTCAACTTCGACGTGCCGGGGATTCGGGTTGCCGACCCCGCGGATGTGGCGCGCGAGGGCCTCGAACAGTTGCCGAACGGGCCCGTGTATGTCGCGGGTGGAAACGGCGTCGACGTCGAACGCCGCAACGATCCCGACCGTGCCAAGGTGGTGCTCGGAACCCACCGGGTGATGCAGAAACTGATAGGCGGTGACCAGGCTTGAGCACTCTGGCCGAACTCGAAAAGCGGTTGCAGCACATCGAAGACGAGCGCGCGATCGAGCGGCTCATCGCCTCCTACGGACCTCTCGTCGACGCCGGTGAAGCCGACGCGACCGCTGAGTTATGGGCGGTGGATGGCTCCTACGACGTCGAGGGCTGGCACATGCGCGGCCGCGACGACGTGGCCGCGATGGTGGCATCCGATGCGCATCAGGGCCTGATCCGCCGTGGCTGTTGCCATTTCCTCGGCCCCGCGGTGGTCACCGTCGACGGCGACGATGCCGTCGCCGTTTGTGAGTCCGTGCTGCTGCTCCGCCGCGACGGAGGATACGTCGCCGCGCGTGCGGGCGCGAACCACTTCACGCTGCGCCGGGCCGACGGGCACTGGCGAATCGTCGAGCGAAAGACCCGTGCGCTCGACGGAAGCGCAGAGCCGCGAGAGTTGTTGTCCGCAGGCGTGATCGGGCAGACGCGGTGAGCGAGGCGCTGGCCGGCAAGGTGGCGCTGATCACCGGCGCAGGCGCCGGGATCGGCGAGGGCATCGCGCGACGTTTCGCCGACGAAGGCGCCCGTGTCGTCGTCGCCGAGCTCGACGGGGCCGCGGGCCAAGCCGTCGCAGAAAAGATCGGCGGGCTCTTCGTCAGCACCGACGTCTCCGATCGGGACCAGGTCGAGAACGCTGTCGCCACAGCGATTTCCGAATACGGGGCCCTGGACATCCTCGTCAACAACGCGTGGGGTGGCGGCGGCATCGGCCGGGTGGAGAAGAAGACCGACGAACAGCTGGCGGCCGGCGTGGCGGTCGGCTACTACGGCCCGTTCTGGGCGATGCGCGCCGCCTACCCGCACATGAAGGAGCGCGGCTGGGGCCGGGTCGTCAACATGTGCAGCCTCAACGGCGTCAACGCCCACATGGGGTCGCTGGAGTACAACGCGGCCAAGGAGGCGCTGCGGGCGCTCACCAGGACCGCCGCGAGGGAATGGGCGCCAACCGGGGTCACCGTCAACGCGCTGTGCCCGGCGGCCAAGAGCCAGGCCTTCTTTCGGGCCATCGGCGACTATCCCGAGCTGGAGGCGATGGCGGACGCGTCCAACCCGATGGGCAGGATGGGCGACCCCTACGACGACATCGCGCCGGTCGCCGTGTTTCTCGCCAGCGATGCGTCGCGCTACCTGACCGGCAACACGTTGTTCGTCGACGGCGGTAGCCACATCAACGGTGTGGCGTGGGCACCCGACCTGGACTAGCTTGCCGTGATCTCCTCGATGACCGTGTGGATGAACCGCATCTTGTCCAGCACCGCAGGCGGTAGCACGAACGGGTAGAGGTCCTGCTTACCCATCGACCGGTTCAGCATGTTCAGTGACCATGACAGCGGTAGCCACATGTCAATGATCTGGTCGAAGCCGCTCGGCCCCAGCACTTTTCGCTCGAAAGTGGCGGCGGCAGGGGCGATGCTGAAAGCCGCGGCGGTATCCAGCGTGTCGCGGATGTGCAGGTAGTGCGCGAAGGTCTCCGCCCAGTCCTCCGCGGGGTGCATCGTGGCGTAGGACGACACGTAGTCCTCGTCCCAGTCCGCGGGTGGCCCCTCCTGGTAGTGCCGGTCGAGTGCCGCCTGGTAGTCGGCGTCGGGATCGCCGAACAATTCCTGAAACGACGTCTTGTAGTTCGGCACCGGGTCGACGAGCCGGAAGTAGTAGTAGTGCCCGATCTCGTGGCGGAAATGCCCGAGCAGTGTGCGATACGGCTCATCCATCGAGATGCGCAGCTGCTCGCGGTGCACATCGTCGCCCTCGGCGAGATCCAAGGTGATCACGCCGTTGTCGTGGCCGGTGAACACCTTCTCCTTCTCGCTGGAGAGCAGGTCGAAGGCCAGGCCGAAGTCCGGGTCCTCGTCGCGCCCGACGATCGGCAGTTTCATCTCGTACAGCTCGGCGATCAGCCGCCGTTTGGCCCTCTCCGACTCGGCGAACGCACCGAGCGCCTTGGTGTCAGCATCGTTGGGTCGCGTCCGGGTGAGCGAGCACGACGTGCACAGCTTCCGCACCGGCTCCTTCTCGACCAGCCAGTTGCATTCCGCCAGATGCAGATTGGCACACAGCTGGTACTTCTCGCCGTCGACGAAGCCGGGCTGCGCACTCTCGTCCCCTGTTGCGATGACCAGCAGTGCCATGTCTTGCAGCGAAAATGCCAACGAGCTCTGGCAGGACAGGCACACCGAGTTCTCGAATGCCAGATGCTGTCCGCATTTCGGACAGATGAAGTCACGCATGGAGCACTTCCCCTTCGAATGGCTCCACGTCGACAGCGACGTCGATGACGCTGCTTTCGGAGTCGGTGTAGATGATGCCGCGCAAGGGCGGCACGTCAGCATAGTCGCGACCCCAACCCGCGATGATGTACCGCTCGTCGACCATCTGGTCGTTCGTCGGGTCGAGGCCAAGCCACTGGTTCTGCGGCGTCCATACCGACGCCCAGGCATGCGTGGCGTCGATGCCGACCATCCGCTCCTTGCCCGGCGGCGGGTCGGTGGCCAGATAACCCGAAACATAGCTGGCGGCAAGGCCGTTGGCGCGCAGGCAGGCGATCGCCAGCCGGGCGAAGTCCTGGCACACCCCTTCCCCTGCCGCCAGCACGTCGTTGACCTTGGTCGAGACCGTCGTCGACCCGGACCGGTAGGTGAAGTCGCGGTAGATCCGCGACGTGAGGTCTCTGAGCACCTCGACAAGGGGACGGCCCGGCACAAAGCTCGGTGCCGCGTAGTCCTGCACCTCGTCGGTGATCTCGGGCGGCCGCAGGTCAAGCGTGAACTCCGTCGCCAGAGCGCCCTCTGTGCCGACCGGACGCGCGATCTCCCATGGCGCAACCGCGGATCCGGCACCGTACAACTCTGTCGGCGGCGGGTCCACCTCGACGACGGAATCGCTGGTTACCGAGAGCCTGCGGTGCCGTTCGGTGACATGGAAGTACGAGCTCACGTTGCCGTAGGCGTCCCTGCTGTTCGAACTGTCGGCAGGCTCGGGGTCGATGAGCAGGGTGTGGGACAGGCATCGCTGTCGGGAGGTGTCGCGAGGCGTGAGGAAGCCGCGACCGTAGGAGCTCGTCACGACGTCGGAGTACCCGTAAATCGTGCTGTGAGTCACGTGATATCGCCTACTCATCACGGCATCTCCCGACGTTCGTCGGGTCCCCACAGCGGCTGCATGCCGCCGGGCAGCGACAGATGGGTCACCGTGATGACGCCGGACAGCTCGCGCAGGTCGGCGTGCAGCCCGTCCAGCAGGTCGGCGAGTTCGCGGCGGGTGCCGTCGGGGGTGACGTCCTCGAGGTCGGCCGGATCGAGTCGGCGCAGTCTGGTGCCGATCTCGTCGACGAGGCGCTCAGGCCGAGACGATCCCGACGACCCGGGCAGCGTCTTGAGGTCGGCACGCAGCCGCTCGAACTGATAGACCAGCGAGCGCGGGTTCTCGGCGTCCAGCAGCACCAGGTCCGCCACCGCGGAGATGTTGACCGCGCCGAGGTTGCGCCGTCGGTAGATGACCGACGACTCGCACGCGACCAGCGTGGACTCGGTGACGGTCTCTTCCGCGCCGGGGTCGCGCACCGTCGTCAGCGTCGCACTCAACAGCGCGGTCAGGGCAAGGCCGCGCTCGATGCGCTTGCCGATGTCCATCATCGTCCAACCGACGTCCTGCACCATCGATTCGGCGGCCAGCCCGGACAGCGCCAACATTCCCGCAAGCGTTTGGCGGTGTGCCGAAACCAGATAGGCCTCGCCCTCCGGGCTGGATTCGGGCAGCGACCGTCCGCGCTGCAGCACGGCACGGTCGACCCCCGCCAGCACCATCCAGGTGTCGTTGGACATCTGGTCGCGCACGGCGCGGGCCGCCAGTCCGAGCCGTTCGATGGATTGCGCCAGCGCGCCCGGGCGGTGCCGGTCGGCCGTCAGCGACCACAGCGTCGTCGGTGCGGTCGCGATCATCTCGTGGGAGTCGCCGCTCGCGCCGGTGTCGGTTCCCGTGATGCGACCCAATGCGGCCAGCAGCACCGGCACACACTCGCTGCCCGCCATGTCCTGCCGGTAGCGGAATTCGTGATACCGCTCACGCGTGACGATCAGCAGCCTGGCCGTGTTCTCCGCGCGCTCGGCGTAGCGGCCCATCCAGAACATGTCCGAAAGCACACGCGGTGAGCTCACGGCGCGCGTCGGGCTCGGTGTCATCGCGGGCAGCTCGACGGGCGGCGACGTCAGGATCCGCTCCGCCGTGACGCGTGTCGGTGTTCGAACCCAGATATCCTTGGCGGCAATGGTGTTCATCGAGTACGCGGCGTTGCCGGGGGCCGGCAGGTAGCCGAGTCCGCCGATCATCGGGGCGTAACCACCGCGCTGCGCCACCGTGAACAGCCGCATGCCGACACTCGCCGAGGACAGCCCGCCCGGCTGGAAGTCGGTTGGGGCCGAAGAGAACTGCGGCAGCTCCTGGCCCACCCACTGCCACGGGGTGGCCTCGATACGGACGCCCAGTTCCTTGCGCTGGTTCGACGTCAGCGCGGGTCCCACGATCGTGGCTCCGCCCGTTACCGGCTTGATCAACAGCGACCCCAGCTTGCTCAACAGATGGGAACGCTCGGTGTTGATGCCGCCCCAGTACACCGGAGCGGTCTGCAGCAGCGGCGTCTCGCCGAGCAGCGCCTGGGCCAGCTCCGGCAGAAAACGAAGCAGCCCAGGGCTTTCCAGGATCCCGCTGCCGAGCGTGTTGACCACCGTCACGGCTCCCCTGCGCAACACCTCGACCAGACCCACCACACCCAGTCGCGAATCGGCGCGCAGGTCAAGCGGATCGGCGTACTCGGCATCCACCCGTCGCAACACCACGTCGACCCGCTTGAGGGTGCCGAGCGACCGCATCAAGAGCTTGCCGTCGCGCACCACCAGGTCGGCGCTTTCCACCAGCGGGAAACCCAGCACGCTCGCCAGATACGCCTGGTCGAAGGAGGTCTCGGAGTGGATGCCCGGGCTGAGCACGACGACCACCGGCTCCTCGGCCGACTCGGGTGCCGCGTCGATCAGCGCCAGCCGCAGTGCCTGCGCCCACGGCGAGGCAGGGCGGGGCCCGATCCGCTCGTAGAGATCGGGGATGGCGTGCGCGACGACGCGCCGATCGGCCAGCGCGTACCCCGCACCCGACGGCGCCTGCGTCCAGTCGGCATTCACCAGGAACCCGCCGTCGGCGGCACGGCTGATGTCGCAGGCGTGCATGAACAGCTGGTGCCTGCCGGGCACCTCGATCCCGCGTGCGGCCCGGATGTATCCGGGATGGGCGAACAGCAGCTGCGCGGGGAACACGCCGCCGGTCACCGAGCGGCGCTCGCCGTAGAGGTCGGCGAGCACGGCGTCGAGCAGCCGCGAGCGCTGCACCAGACCCGATTCCAGGGTGTCCCAGTCGGTCTCGGAGATCACCAACGGCAGGGCGTCGAGGTGCCACGGTCCCGGCACGGCTCCCCCGTCGCCGTTGGTGACGGCGTCACCGTTGGCGTCGAGCTGGACGTAGGTGATGCCGTCGTTGTCGACCAGGTTGCGGACCACCCCGCGGAGCTGTTCGAGCCCGCCTCGGCCGCGCTCGCCAACGCACTCGGCCAACTCGAGCCATGACGGTCGGACATTGCCTGCCGCGTCGACGAATTCGTCGTATCCGGATACCGCGCCGCCCCGAGGATCGAACAGCGCCTGCTGGGCCCGCGCGGTGCGATAGCCGGCCAGCAGGTTGTCGATGTCGTGCGGATTCGCCGCGGGGAGTGCCATCAGTGCAGAACGGTACGCACCCGGCGCAGATCCAAGATGCCCGGCGCGCCCACGTCGGTGGATTGGCGTGCCTGCTTCTCCCGGATGTCAGACATGTCGACACGACCTGGTGTGAAACCGGTCGCCTCGAACCGGCGGCCTCGCCGAGACTCCGCTTCCACCGCGTTGACGGGTGGAGTGTCATACGAGCGGCCGCCGGGGTGGGACACGTGGTAGGTGCAGCCGCCACGGGATGTGCCGGTGGCCACGTCGACGAGTTCGAAGCGCAGCGGGCCGTCGACGGTGATCGTCGGGTGCAGCGCGCTCGGCGGTTGCCATGCCCTGAACCGGACACCGCCGACCTGGATGTCGGGGTTGTCGGTGGCCAGCAGCGGCACGGGGAAACCGTTGGCCGTCACGACGTAGCGCTGCCGGTCGGCGCCGATGAGCCGCACCTGAATGCGCTCCACCGACGAGTCGACGTAGCGGGCCATGCCGCCTGCGGTGGACTCCTCGCCGAGCACGTTCCACGGCTCGATGGCACCGCGCAATTCGATCTCGACACCGTCGAACACCGCGGTGCCGATGCGGGGGAACCGGAACTCGGTGAACGGGTCGAGCCAGCTGGTGTCGAAGTTGATGTCATGGGCACGCAGGTCGGCAGCGACATCTGCAATATCGTGAATCAGAAAATGCGGCAACAGGTATCGGCCGTGCAGGTTGGCACCGTGGCGGATAAGCGGGGCGCGCACCGGCTCGTCCCAGAACCACGCGACCAGCGAGCGGACCAGCAGCGACTGCACCATCGCCATTTGGAAATGCGGGGGCATCTCGAAGCCGCGCAGCTCGAGGAGCCCGAGCCTGCCGCGTGCACTGTCGGGGCTGTAGAGCTTGTCGATGCAGAATTCGGCGCGGTGGGTGTTGCCGGTGATGTCGGTGAGCAGGTGCCGCAGCGCTCGGTCGGTCACCCACGGCTTGGCCCGACCCGGTTTCCCGTCGGCACGACGAGTCAGCCGGGCAATCTCTGAGAATGCGATCTCCAGCTCGTAGAGCGCCTCGGCCCGGCCCTCGTCCACCCGCGGCGCCTGCGACGTGGTGCCGACGAAGCGGCCCGCGAAAAGATAGGACAGCGACGGATGGCGCTGCCAGTAGGTCAGCATCGACACCAGCAGATCTGGCCGTCGCAGCAGGGGCGAGTCGGCGGGCGTGGTACCGCCGAGAGTGATGTGGTTGCCCCCACCCGTGCCGCCGTGGGTGCCGTCGACGTCGAAAGATTCAGTCGAAAGGCGCGCGAGGCGGGCCTCCTCGTACAGCGTCTGCAGCTGGTCGCGTTGCTCGGCGAAGGTCGCCGTCGGCGCCACGTTGACCTCGATCACCCCCGGGTCGGGCGTGATGCTCATCGACGTGATCCGCGGATCCGACGGCGGGCCGTAGCCCTCGATCACCACCGGGCAGTCGATCTTGGCTGCCGCGGCTTGCACGCGCGACACCAGATCGACGAAATGCTCCAATTCGTCGGCGGGCGGCAGAAAGACACGCAGGAGCCCATCGCGGATCTCGGCGACCAGAGCGGTGGTGGGTGCCGACTCGTCGTCTTCGACGACCGCGTCGGTTTCTTCATCGGCCGCCAGGCTCTCGCGGCGAGCCAGCGGGTCGGCTGGATGCGTCGGTCGCGGCGGTTGCCAGCTGATGGAGTCGAGCGGCAGGCGCAGACCCGCGGGCGAGTCGCCCTCGAGCAACATGATGCGGCCGCGCCGCAGCCGCCAGTCGGCGCTGGCCCAGCCGGAGTCGTCCTCGCGGCGGTGCAACGGCAGCACGTGGGCGGCGGGCTCGACGACCGGCTCCTCCAGTCTGGCCAGCAGGGCGGCGCGGCTATCGGCGGAGTCGGCCTCCAGGTCGTCGTGGGCAGAGACCGGCTCGCCCGCCGGCTTCCGCACCGCCGAGATGAGCCTGCTCAGCGGATCTTCGTAGGCGGGCCGCACCTGGGTCGACGGCAGGCCGAGGCCGTCGGCGACCGCACCGAGCAGCTGTGCCCCGGCATCGGGCGCCACAGCGATCGCCTGTGGCTCGGTGGGCCACGGGTCGGCGAGCAACGCGTCGTCGGTCCACAGCGGCTCGCCGTCGGTCCGCCAGTGCAGGCCAATCTGCCAGCGCGGCAACGGTTCTCCCGGATACCACTTGCCTTGGCTGTGCTGCACGAGCCCGCCGGGCGCCCACACCCGCTTCAACCGGGCGGCAAGTGCCGATGCGCGCTGCCGCTTGTGTGGACCATCGGCGTCGGTCGTCCACTCGGGTTCGACCTGGTTGTCGATGGAGACGAACGTCGGCTCGCCGCCAACGGTGAGCCTGACGTCACCCTCGGCCAACCGCGCGTCGACGCGGGCTCCCAGTGCGGTGATCGCACCCCACGCGGCCTCGGTGTAGGGCAGCGTCACCCGCGGGTCCTCGTGCACGCGGGTCACGATGTTGGTGAATTCGAGCGTCGTCTCGCAGGGCTCCGTCGATCCGGTGATCGGTGCGGCCGAGTCCGGATGCGGCGTCGCCGACAGCGGGATGTGACCCTCGCCTGCGAACAGACCCGACGTCGGGTCGAGGCCGATCCAGCCCGCGCCGGGGATGTACACCTCGGTCCATGCGTGCAGATCGGTGAAATCGGCGGCAGGCCCGGACGGCCCGTCGAGCGCCTCCACGTCAGAGGTCAACTGCACCAGGTATCCCGACACGAAACGGGCCGCCAGCCCCAGTTGCCGCATGATCGAGACCAGCAGCCACGCCGAGTCGCGGCAAGAGCCGATGCCGGTGCGCAGGGTGTGATCCGGTGTCTGCACCCCGGCTTCCATCCGCACGCTGTAGCCGACGTCGGCGTTCACCGCGCGGTTGAGCGCGACAAGGAAATCTATGGTGCGGGTATCGGGGGCGACGGCGAAGTTGCGCACCCACTCCTTCGCGAGTTCGCCGGGCCCCGAGCCCTCGACGCCCTCGTCGACGGGCCGCAGGTACGGCTTGAGGTCCTCGGCCAGCGCCTTGGGGTATTCGAAACCGATCCGCTCGGCCCAGTCCTCGATGAAGAAGTCGAACGGGTTGACGACCTTCATGTCGGCGATCAGCCCGACGGTGATGGTCAGGCTGCGCGCACGGTCGGGGAAGACCAGCCGGGCGAGGAAATTGCCGAATGCGTCCTGCTGCCAGTTGATGAAGTGGTCGGCCGGCTCGACCTGCAGGGAGTAGGCCTCGATCGGGGTACGTGAATGGGGCGCCGGTCGCAGGCGGACGACATGCGGGAACACCTCCACCAGCCGATCGAACGTGTAGCTGGTGCGATGCTCCAGCGCCACCTTGATGCCCATCCGCTGATCCCATCACACGGAGGGGAACGCCGCATCGCGCGATCAGCCCACCATGTGCCAGTGCCGTCGGTCTGCCAGCCCTCGCGCCCACAGCACCGCGACCCCTGCGAGCGCTATTCCAACCAGGTTGATCGCGAGTTGTGCGGCCGACTTCGCGGCGATATCCCAGTCCCCCACCGTCGCTGCGACGACCGCGAACCCTGCCGCGGGCACGGTCGTCACCGAGATGAACACGCCGACAAGGGCGGCCGACTTGGCCGAGACCAGGGACAGCATGCCTGCCGCGCCGGCGAACAGCGCGACGACGAACGACAGCGGCCCGACCTGAAAGATGAAATCCACATCGTTCAGTTCGCGGGTGCTGGTCACTTCGATCCAGCCGAGGGCCTCTCCCGCCAGCACGCCGACCGCGGTGACCAGCATCGCGACGGGGAAGCCGACCAGCAGCGCCAACGCCGCGCGCCGGGCCAGATACGTCTTGCGGCGCGTCAGCGCGACCGCCAGCGCGGCCAGCGGGCCGAATTCCGGCCCGACCACCATCGCGCCGACCACCGTCACCGGCGAGTCCGTGACGACGCCCACGGCAGCAATCAGGCACGCCAGGCACAAAAACGTCAAGAAGGTGACATTGAGGGTGGACTCTTCGCGGGTCCGCGCGGCCAGCTCGTCCCAGACCACCGCGTCGGCGGGGTCACCCGCGGCCCTCTCCTCGGCGCGGTAGGCCCGCGTCGACATGACGGTGTCGACGACGTCGAGCGTGATCGCGCCGCGCTCCTTCACGCCGAGCGCCTTCAACGCATCAATGACCTCGTTGGCGGACTCCCGCGCGATGTCGGCGGTGATCTCGTCGCCCTGCGGATCCTGGGCGGCATCCCGGTGTATCACCAGATGCGCCACGCCCGGATTATCGCTGAGCGCGTCCATCACCGAATCGCGGAGTTCCGCCGGTGCAATGACCCGTAGATGCAGCATTTCGGCACAGTAGTTGCATGGGGGCGGCGTCGCGGCGCGCGCCCCAATTTGGCGCGGCTCTCCCGTAGCCGACGCCCGCTGCTCTACTGTCACCTGTGTTGCCGAGTACGTCACAGAGGGGGATTCACACACATGAAGCGCCGTTTGCCTGCCGCAGCCGCTCTTCTCGTTGCAGTCGGTGTGGCGGGCTGCTCGAGTCCCGCCGACGCGCTGAGCTCCCACGACGCCAAGGTGATCATCAACGGAAAGTCCACCAACGCGCTGCAGCCGGTCACCTGCTTCCAGACCGGCCAGGCCTGGACGATCGAGACTCTGGACAAGGAACCCGGTTTCACCGCGACGATCCAGCTGGGTGACAACGTGAGCGCCCAGACGGTCGACATCCGCAATCTCGGCAATTTCACCGGCACCTACTGGGACGGCAACCTCGGCAAGGCCCAGGCGAAGGTGTCCCAGGGCAAGTTCACCGTCAGCGGCGAGGCGCAGGGAGCGTTCGCCGACAAGCCCAACCAGAGCACTACGGCGACGTTCGAAATCACCACCGAGTGCTGACCGGTGGCCTCCTGGGAGGACGTGGCCCAGGCGCCCAAGACACTGGCCAAGAAGTTTCTGGCGAACCGAACCTCTTGACTCCGCCCCGGAGGATCATCTGATGCATCACTGACAGTCGCGTCGATCACCTGGAGCGAGCCGAGGAGGACTCATGGCTGCGACAGACCCCACCTTCTACCGCACACCACACGCAGCCGCGACGGCCGCGCCGGAGGAACTGGCCTACGTTGCCGCCTTCGACCCGGCCGGCCGCGTCAAGGACGCCATCGCCGTGGTCGACTGCAACCCCGACTCGTCCAGCTACGGCGGCGTGGTCGGGTGGAGCGAACTGCCGACGGCCGGAAACGAGCTTCACCATTTCGGCTGGAACGCATGCTCCAGCGCGTTGTGCCACGAAGGCCATGACCAGCACAACGGTCTGGAGCGGCGCTATCTGCTCGTGCCGGGGATCAGGTCGTCGACCACCTATGTGCTCGATACCAAGCCCGATCCCCGCAGCCCGATGCTGAAGCACACCATCGAGGCCGACGAACTGGCCGCCAAGGCCGGTTACTCGCGACCGCACACCGTGCATTGCGGGCCCGGCGGCATCTTCATGTCGGCCCTGGGCGGCGCGAACGGCGACGACGGGCCCGGTGGTATCGCGCTCCTCGACCACGACACGTTCCAAGTCCTCGAACCGTGGGAAAAGGACCGGGGAGCCCAGTTCTTCGCTTACGACTTCTGGTGGCACTTACAGCAGGACACGGTCGTCACCTCCGAATGGGCATCTCCGTCGATGATCGAGAATGGACTCAACCCCGAGGATCTGCTCGGCCGCAAGTTCGGTCACCACCTGAACTTCTGGAGCATGTCGGAGCGCAAGCTCACCCAGCGAATCGACCTCGGCGACGAGCATCAGATGGTCCTGGAGTTGCGGCCGGCCCATGACCCGTCCAAGTCCTACGGGTTCGCGAGCGTCGTGATCAGTGTCGAGGATCTGTCGGCGTCGATCTGGTTGTGGCACAGGGAGGGCGATCGGTGGTCCGTTCAGAAGGTGATCACCATCCCGGCCGAGCCGGCCGACGCAGGCGACCTGCCGCCCATCCTGCAGGGGTTCGGTGCGGTCGCGCCGCTGGTCAGCGATATCGACCTGTCGGTCGACGATCGCTGGCTGTACGTGTCATGTTGGGGCACAGGCGAACTCAAACAGTATGACGTCAGCGACCCATTCCACCCGCGGGAGACGGCGTCGGTGAGGCTTGGCGGGATAGTGCGGCGCGAACCTCACCCGGCCTATCCGGACCGACCGCTCGGCGGCGGCCCGCAGATGGTGGAGATCAGCCGTGACGGCAGGCGTGTCTATGTCACCAACTCGCTCTACGCATCATGGGACGAGGTTTTCTACCCTGACGGCGTCGGCTCGTGGATGGCGAAGCTCGACGCCGACATCGCGAGCGGTGGGCTGGCCGCTGACGTCCGGTTCTTCCCGCAGGAAGGCGAATTCCGCGGCCTTCGCGTTCACCAGACCCGGCTGCAGGGCGGGGACGCGTCGAGCGACTCGTACTGCTTCACCACCTGAGTGTCATCGCCCGCCGACCCGCACGACGAGTTCGTCGGCGGGCACCTTGTGCCCCTTCGCGCAGCGGATCTCGACGCCGGCTTCCGCTCCGCAGTCGGCGTGGGCCAGCCGCAGTAGCGAACGGGTGGGAAGGTGGCGTCGTCCCCACTCGAACATCGCCCACACCACCGGCATGAAGTCAACGCCGGACGGCGTCAGCACGTACTCGTCGCGGGCGCGTTGGCCCGGCTCGCGGTAGGGCCGCCGCGTCAACAGCCCGGCGTCCACCAGCTCGGTCAGCCGCGTGGAGGCGGCCGCGCGCGTGATGCCGACGCGGGTGCAGAAGTCGTCGAACCGGGTGGTGCCGTAATACGCCTCCCGCAGGATCAGCATCGCCGACTTGGTGCCGAGCAACGCCATCGTCTTCTCGACGGGGCACTCGCCGACCGCTGACCACGCATCTCGATCGGCCAGCCTGCCTTGCAGAACTGTCATGGAATTCACCTCGCTTCTGAGTTGTTCTAACTATACCCAGGTGGTCCAGAGTCACAGGAGGCAGAAATGGCCGGATATGTAGGCCGCGACGCGGTCATCGTCGGGGCGGTACGCACCCCCATCGGAAAAGGCAAGGCCGGCGGCGCGCTGCACGACGTGCTCCCCGTCGACCTGCTCGCCCACAGCCTGAAAGAACTCGTGGCACGCACGGGTGTGGACCCCGCCGAGATCGACGACGTGATCGCAGGCGCCGTCACGCAGGTCGGCGACCAGGCCGTGAACATCGCCCGCAATGCTTTGTTGGGCGCCGGCTTCCCCGAGTCCGTGCCGGGCACGACCGTCGACCGTCAGTGCGGCAGCAGCCAGCAGGCGATCAGCTTCGCCGCCCAGGGCGTGATCTCCGGCGCATACGACGTCGTGATCGCCGCGGGCGTCGAGTCGATGGGCCGGGTACCGATGGGCTCGAGCGTGTTGCCGGGCAGCGACCCGTTCGGCGCGATGGCGCTGCGTTACCCCGACGGCCTTGTGCCGCAGGGCATCAGCGCGGAACTGATCGCCGCCAAGTGGGGTTTCTCGCGGCAGCAGCTCGACGAGTTCTCGGCCGGGAGCCACGAAAAGGCTGCCGCGGCAACCAAAGAGGGCCGTTTCGACAACGAGCTGACGCCTATCGCCGGGCTGTCGACCGATGAGCTGATACGTCCGGGCACGACGGTCGAGACGCTGGCGGGTCTGAAGCCTGCGTTCTACAACCCGGCCTACGAGGCGCGCTTCCCGCAGATCACGTGGGAGATCACCGCGGGCAACTCGTCGCCGCTCTCGGATGGCAGCGCCGCGGTGCTCATCACGACCACCGAGGTCGCCAGGCGGCTTGGCCTGCGTCCGCTGGCCCGCATCCACACGGCGACCGTCGTCGGATCGGACCCGCTGTACATGCTGACCGGGGTCATCCCCGCCACCGAGAAGGTGCTGCAACGCGCCGGGCTCACCCTCGCCGACATCGACCTGTTCGAAGTCAACGAGGCATTCGCCCCTGTGGTGCTGGCATGGGCGCAGGACACCGGCGCCGATCTGGCGAAGACGAACGTCAACGGCGGCGCCATCGCGATCGGGCACCCGCTCGGTGCCAGCGGCGCGCGGATCATGACCACGATGGTCAATGCGTTGGAGCAGCGCGGCGGACGCTACGCGCTACAGACGATGTGTGAAGCCGGCGGCATGGCCAACGCCACCATCATCGAGCGCTTGTAACTCGCTCGGTTTTGCACTCAGGGTCGTGGTCAGGTGCCTTCCGCGACCCTGAGTGCAATCTTCAGGCCTTCTGCAACTCGAACAGCGGGATGACGCGCGACGTCTTCGACTGGTACTCGCCGAAACCCGGTGCGACGGCGACGACCTTGTCGAAGAGCTGCGTCGCGCTCCGCAGGTGGCAACTCACGGCTGACGACGTCGTAGGCGTCGGTGCCGACCTCGATATGCGCGTGCGGGTTCGCCCGCAGATTGTGCACCCAATCGGGGTTGGTGTCGGCGCCCGCCTTCGAGCCGATGATGATCAGCTTGCCGTCGACGGTGAAGTAGGCCAGCGGCGCCAGCCGCGGCTGACCCGACTTGGCGCCCGTGCTGGTGAGCAACAGCAGGGTCGCCCCCTCGAACTGGCCACCCACCTTGCCGTCGTTGGCACGGAACTCATCGACGATGTTCTTGTTGAAGTCCTTCATGAAGTCGGCGCTGGGAATGTCACTCATGCCTTCTCCAGCCGCTCAGGCTTGGCATCTATTCCGGATTCCTTGCGCTGCTGCGGCGTGATCGGCGCGGGCGCATCGGTCAGCGGGTCGACGCCGCCCCCGGACTTCGGGAACGCGATCACCTCGCGGATCGAGTCGGTGCCTGCCAGCAGCGCCGTGATCCGGTCCCAGCCGAACGCGATGCCGCCGTGGGGTGGAGCGCCGAAGGTGAAGGCGTCCAACAGGAATCCGAACTTCTCATTTGCCTCGTCGTGGTCGATGCCCATCATCGCGAACACGCGCTCCTGAACATCGCGACGGTGGATACGGATCGATCCCCCGCCGATCTCGTTGCCGTTGCACACGATGTCGTAGGCGTTGGCCAGCGCTGAGCCGGGATCGGTGTCGAAGGTGGCCTCGGATTCCGGTTTGGGCGAGGTGAACGCGTGGTGCACGGCCGTCCATGCGCCGGAGCCAAGGGCGACGTCACCCGAGGCCGTCACCTCGTCGGTGACCTCGAACAACGGAAAATCGACCACCCAGGTGAATGCCCATGCGGCCGGGTCGATCATGTCGAGGCGCTTGGCGATCTCGATGCGGGTGGCGCCCAGCAGTGCGCGCGCCGTCTTGGCGAGGCCTGCGGAGAAGAAGATGCAGTCGCCAGGGTTCGCGCCGACGTGTGCGGCCAACCCGTCGCGTTCGGCGTCGGTGAGGTTCTTGGCGACGGGACCGCCGAGCGTGCCGTCCTCGGCCACCAACACGTACGCGAGACCTCGGTGGCCGCGCTGCTTGGCGAACTCCTGCCAGCCGTCGAGCGTGCGCCGCGGCTGCGACGCGCCGCCCGGCATGACGACCGCACCGACATAGGGCGCCTGGAACACCCGAAACGTGGTGTCGGAGAAGTACTCCGTGCACTCGACGAGCTCGACGCCGAATCGTAGGTCCGGCTTGTCCGAGCCGAACCGGCGCATCGCCTCGCCGTAGCCGATCCGCGGAATCGGCGTGGGCAGGTCGTAGCCGATCAGCGCCCACAGCGCCTTGAGGACCTCCTCGGACACCGCGATCACGTCGTCGGCGTCGACGAAGCTCATCTCCATGTCGAGCTGGGTGAACTCCGGCTGGCGGTCGGCACGAAAGTCCTCGTCGCGGTAACAACGCGCGATCTGGTAGTAGCGCTCCATGCCCGCCACCATCAGCAGCTGCTTGAACAGCTGCGGGCTCTGCGGCAGCGCGTAGAACGAACCCGGCTGCAGCCGCGCGGGCACCAGGAAGTCTCGGGCGCCCTCCGGCGTGGACCGGGTCAGCGTCGGCGTCTCGATCTCGATGAAGTCGTGCTCGGCAAGCACGCCGCGCGCGGCCGCGTTGACCTTGGACCGCAACCGAATTGCGTTACCCGGGCCCTCACGCCGCAGGTCGAGATAGCGGTACTTCAGCCGCGCCTCCTCGCCCGCCGTCTCGTCGAGCTGGAACGGCAGCGGCGCGCTCTCCCCCAACACCTTCAGCGACGTCGCGTTGACCTCGATGTCACCGGTGGCGATCTCCGGGTTGGCGTTGCCCTCCGGCCGGATTTCGACGACACCCTCGACGGCGACGCAGAATTCGGCGCGCAGCCGGTGGGCGGACTCGAGCACGTCGGCCTCGCGGAACACCACCTGCGACACCCCGGAGGCGTCGCGAAGGTCGATGAAGATCACGCCGCCGTGGTCGCGGCGGCGCGCGACCCAGCCGGCCAACGTCACCTTCTGACCGGCATCGGTGGCCCGTAACGAACCGGCGGCATGGCTGCGCAGCACGAAAAATCTCCCTGGGAATGGCCTGACGAGACGACTGCCACAGTGTAGAGGCCGCGAATCCGCCGGTAGCTTGGCCTTATGGGTAGCAGCATCGCCGTCGTCGGCCCCGGCGCAATCGGCTCGACGATGGCCGCACTGCTGCACGCCGCGGGCCATCCCGTACTGCTCTGCGGGCACACCCCGCGAGAACAGGTCGAGGTCAGGCCCGACGACAAGGATCCGATCGTCGTGCCCGGCCCGGTGCTCACCGATCCCGCCGACGTGGACGGTCCCGTCGATGTGGTGCTGCTCGCGGTCAAGGACACGCAGAACCAGAGCGCATCCGGTTGGCTGGCCCGGCTCTGTGACGACCGCACGGTGGTCTGCGCGCTGCAGAACGGCGTCGAGCAGATCGAGCGCGTCGGCCCGCTGTGCCCGTCGTCGGAGGTGGTGCCCGCCGTCGTGTGGTTCTCCGCGGAGCCGCACCCCGAGGGCTGGATCCGCCTGCGCACCGGCGTGCGCCTGGTGCTGCCCGATTCGGACGGCGCGCACAGGGTCGCGGATCTGTTGCGCGGCACGGGAGTGACCGTCGAGCTCGACTCCGACTTCGTCACCGCGGCGTGGCGGAAACTGCTGGTGAACGCACTCGCCGATCTGATGGTGCTGACCGGACGCCGCTCGGGCATGTTCCGCCGCGACGACGTCGCCGCGTTGTCGCGTCGATATCTGGCCGAATGCCTCGCCGTCGCCCGCGCGGAGGGCGCCGACCTCGGCGACCACGTGATCGACGAGATCGTCGGCATGTTCGCCAAGGCCTCCGAGGACATGACCACCTCGATGCTCACCGACCGCGAAGCGCACCGGCGGCTGGAATGGGACATCCGCAACGGGGTGATCTCCCGCAAAGGGGCCGGGCACGGGCTGGCCACTCCGATCAGCGACGGCCTGGTCGCGCTGTTGGCCGCGGCGAGCGACGGCCCCGGCTAGACAGCGTGCTCTAGCCTGTATGGCCATGAAGCCATGCGAACGGGTCGGGTTGGATTTCATCGACAGCGCTCCGTTTCGTTTCGTCAGCAGCGTCGAGCTGCCGATAACCCCCGAACAGGTATGGGAGGTGCTCGACGACGCCGAATCGTGGCCGCACTGGGCGACGGTGATCACCAAGGTGACGTGGACCAGCCCGCAGCCGCACGGCGTCGGCACCACGAGGGTGGTCAACATGCGTGGCGGCATCGTCGGCGACGAGAAGTACCTTGCCTGGGAGCCGTACGCGCACACGGCCTTTCGGTTCAACGAGGCCTCCAGCGGTAGCATTGCGGCGTTCGCCGAGGACTACCGCATCAAGCCCACCGCGGACGGCTGCCACCTGACCTGGGTGATGGCGATGAAGCCCAACGGTGTTGCCGCGCGGCTCGGGATGACCCTCGGGCGGCCGGTGATGTCGTGGCTCTTCCAGAAGTTTCTCTACAACTTGCGCGACTACTCGACGAAGCGATACCCGGCGTCGACCTAGTAGAGGCCGGCCCATGCCTTGCGGCGCGCGCTGTCGGGGTCGGAGACCACCTTGTCGCGGGAGGACAGGATGATTCTGGTCAGGCGTCGCTCGGTGTCGTAGATCGGCCAGTCCTGACCGCTCGACCATTCGATCTCGCCCGTCTCCCAGCCCTGTGCCGAGAAGTCCAGCCACGCCCGCTGCATGCGCCTGCCGACCGATGGCGCAAGGCGCCGCCCGAGCGGGTGCATCTTGCGGCCGAGGAACGAGCCGTAGCTGTGCTGGATGTGCACGATCTCGCTGCCGTGGGTGGCGCCGAGGCCGAGCAGCCGCAGGCTGAACCCGAAGTGGTCGAAGCGGTACATGTGGGTCGGCGCGTGGGCACAGTAGGCGTCGGCGAACGCCCACGTCGGAGCGCCGAACATCACGTCGGAGCCGAACGCCACCAGTTCCCGCCGCCTCGGGTAGTCCGGGTAGGCGGCCAGCAGCCGCTCCCTGGCGTCGGGTGCGGCCCGCTCGATGTATGCGTCGATCGACGTCGTCGTGGTCGGCAGCATCGGCGGCTTGGTCCAGGCGAACATCGACGCCTCGTGGCTGTTCGTGCCGATGATCAGCGGAATCTTGGCCACCGCGCCTGCGCGCGCGGCGTCGACCGGGTGTTCCGGCAGCAGGTCGACGCCGTAGGTCAACCCGTAGGCCAATGTCGGCGTGGTCGCTGCGCTCTTCAGCTGAAGCCGGCCTGCAGCACGGCGCAATTGCCGTTGCGGTAGGGCCTTGACCTCGGCGGGGCTCACGCCGAGCCGCTGCAGGAAGTCGTGGGCGCGGTTGGCGCGCAGCTCGCGGTCGGCGATCAGCGGCAGCGCAGGGCTCTGTGCGATCGCGCGGCTGAAGAGACCGTCGGCGGCTGGACTGGCCAGCAACGCCAGCACTGACGATCCGCCTGCGGACTCGCCGAACACGGTCACCCGGTCCGGATCGCCACCGAACGCCGCGATGTTCTCGCGGATCCAGCGCAGCGCCGCGATCTGGTCGCGCAGCGCGAGGTTGTCGTCGAACCCGTCACCGAGGTCGCTGAGTTCGAAACCGCCGAAAACGCCTATCCGGTAGGTGATGTTGACCACCACGACGTCTCCGTTGGCCGCCAGTCGCGAGCCGTTGTACAGCTGGAACTGACCCGCCCCGAACACGAACGCGCCACCGGGAATCCACACCATCACCGGCAGGGACGCGCTGGTGTCGGGCGACCACACCGTCAGTGTCAGGCACGCCTCGTCGCGGACCTTCGGGTCGTCGCGGCCACCGCCGACGAACGACTTGCTCTGCGGTGGCAGCGGACCGTGCTCGACGGCATCGCGAACCCCCGTCCACGGCTGCAGTGGGGCGGGCCCCAGAAACCGTCGTTCGCCGATCGGCTGCTCGGCGTACGGGACGCCGCGCCAGACCTCGACACCACCTTCTGTCGTGCCGCGCAGATCCCCCGAATCCGTGTGCACGACGGCGGAATGTCCGGCAACAACTGCCACACCCGAATCGTAGTGTGCGAAGCTGATCGCATGACCTTCAGCGAGGGTATGCAGATCGACACCAGCACCACGTCGAGCAGCGGAGGCGGCCGCGGCCCTGGCCGCGGAATGGCAATCGGCGGCGGCTTCGGCGGTCTGCTCATCGTGGTGGTCGCGCTGCTGCTCGGGGTGAATCCCGGCTCGGTGATCCCCCAGGATCAGGGGTCCTATGTGGACTCGGGAGTCGAGGCGCCCGGATTCGATCTGAGCCAGTGCCGCACAGGTGAAGACGCCAACAACATCGTGCAGTGCCGCGTGGTCGCCACGGGCAACTCCGTCGACGCGGTGTGGGAGCAGTTGCTACGCGGCTACACCCGGCCACGCGTACAGCTGTTCAGCGGCTCCGTCGATACCGCCTGTGGGCCGGCGACCAGCGATGTCGGGCCGTTCTACTGCCCCGTCGATCAGACGGCGTACTTCGACACCGACTTCTTCGAGGTGCTGCGCACCCAGTTCGGTTCCAGCGGAGGCCCATTCGCGCAGGAGTATGTGGTCGCTCACGAGTTCGGGCATCACGTGCAGAACCTGCAGGGCACGCTCGGCCGCGCCCAGCAGGGCGCGCAGGGTGCCACGGGCAATAGTGTGCGCACGGAGCTGCAGGCCGACTGCTATGCGGGCGTCTGGGCCCACTACGCGGCGATCACCAAGCAGGAAGGCACCGACGTCACGTTCCTGGAGCCGTTGAGCGACCAGGACATCGCTGACGCGTTGTCCGCCGCTTCGTCAGTCGGTGACGACCGGATCCAGAAGCAGGCGACGGGCCGGATCAACCCCGAGCAGTGGACCCACGGTTCGTCGGCGGAGCGGCAAAAGTGGTTCACCATCGGATATCAGACCGGTGATCCCAACAAGTGCGACACCTTCGCAACGCGCGATCTTGGGTAGGCGCACCACCGCAGTCGATGCTGTAGCCGAACGCTATCTCGCGACGTATGCCGCGCTGGACCCCTGCGCGGCAACCGAAATGGGCATCGTCGGCCATGACGGTGAATACGAAACCGACATCACCGACTACTCCCCCGACGGTGTGGCGGCACGTGCCGACGCCGCCCGCGCCGCGATGCGCGAACTCGACGAGGCCGCGCCGGAGGACGACGTCGATGTGGTGACACTCGCCGCGATGCGGGAACGACTCGGCGTCCAGCTCGACCTGCACGACGCGGGACTCGACGTCGGCGAACTCAACGTGATCGCATCGCCGCTGCAGTCGATGCGCGATGTGTTCGACCTGATGCCAACCGACACCGACGACGAATGGCGGACGATCAGCGAGCGCCTGTCCCGGGTGCCCGACAGGGTGGACGGGTACGCCACGGCGTTGCGAGCGACCGTGGCGACCGGGCACCCACCCGCGGTTCGGCAGGTGGCGCGAGGGATCGAACAGTCGAGCGCGATCCAACAGCTGTTTGTCGACATGGTGGCCGACGCCGCCTCAGACAACGATGCGTTGCATGCCGACCTGCAGGCACGGGCGTCGGCAGCCGCCGACGCGTACAGCGGGCTCGCTGCGGTGCTGCGCGACGAGGTCGGCCCGCACGCCCGTGGCGATGACGCCTTCGGCCGCGACGCCTACCGGCTGTTCTCCAGGCTCTATCTCGGCGCGGAGGTGGATCTCGACGAGACCTACGAATGGGGCCTGGATCTTCTGCAATCCATTGTGGCCGAACAGGAGTCGATCGCCCACCGGCTCTATCCCGAATCCACGGTGGCCGAAGCGCTGAGCCGGCTCGACGAGGAACCACGCTATCTTCTGGAGGGCGTCGATACCCTGCAGAACTGGATGCAGGAACTGTCCGACAGGGTCGTCGACGCACTGGCCGACACACATTTCGAGATCGCCGAACCGCTGCGACGCTTGGAGTGCTGCATCGCGCCGACGCAGACCGGCGGAATTTACTACACCGGCCCGTCGGAAGATCTGAGCCGGCCTGGCCGGATGTGGTGGTCGGTGCCACCGGGCGTCGACGACTTTCCATACCTGGCAGCGAGACCACCACCGTCTTCCACGAGGGCGTCCCCGGTCACCACCTACAGATCGGCAGGGCCGTCGTGCTTGCCGATCAGCTGAACCGGTGGCGCAGGATGGGTTGCTGGGTCTCGGGGCACGGCGAGGGTTGGGCGTTGTATGCCGAGCGGCTGATGGCCGAGCTCGGCTGGCTCGACGATGCAGGCAACCGGATGGGAATGCTTGATGCCCAACGGTTCCGGGCTGCGCGCGTGGTCATCGACATCGGTGTGCACTGCGGCATGACGGCCCCGGATGGCGAAGTATGGGACGCCGACAAGGCGTGGGTGTTCCTGCAGTCGCACAGCGCGATGGCCGAGGCAAACCTCCGATTCGAGCTGGACCGCTATCTCGGCTGGCCCGGCCAGGCTCCGTCCTACGCGGTCGGTCAGCGGATCTGGCAGCAGCTGCGCGACGAGATAGTGGGTGGCGGAACGTCGTTGAAGGAATTCCACCGCCGCGCTTTGGATCTGGGTGGGCTGCCGCTCGATGTGCTCAGGTCCGCGCTGTCGGATCGCTGAGCTGAGCGCGGGCGAGGTCGATCTGCTCGAGGGCGTAGTTCGCCATCGCCGCGTTGGTCATGGCGCTCCCCGGGCGTGCGAGTGTCTCGTAGCGGTCGTCACCGAGGACCTCGCGCAGATGCGCGATCGTCGCGGTGATCTCGGAGAAGGCCATGCGGCTCAATGGATCATCGGCGAAGGCCGCGATGGTGGCCGCCGGACCGTAATGACCGAGTTCGCACAACAGGCTGGCGAGATTGGCGAGCGGACTGCGCAACGTTGCGATGTTTCCCGAGTCGAGATAATTGCGGATTGCAAGCCCTAGATAGTCCAACGCCGCGTCGGGCGCGCCATGTTGCGCCTCGAGTGGCGCGAGCGTCACCGCGATATGCGATTCGATGAACCGGTTGCCACTGGCATGGGCGACCTCCTGGGCGCGCCGCAGAGATTCCAGCGCGATATGCGGATCGGCATAGCGGTAAGCCAAGGCGACGGCGACGAGAATTTGCGCAAGCGAGAACGGATTCTGGGTGGATTCGGCAAATTCGACAAGCCCGTCCGTGAGAGCCATCGCCTCGTCGTGGGCGCCACCGAGGGCCAGCGCCATGATCAACGAGGCGCGGGTATGTCCGAGGCTGTCCTCGATCTGCTCGAGCATCGTGCGGGCCACCGTTTGCCACTGTTCAGGCAGACCGGGAGATATGTAGGGAGCGCCAAGTGTCGCCTCGCAGCGCAGCGGGAATCGGTCGTAACGATCGTCACCGATCAACTGCACACCGCATTCGCTGTAGCTGATCGCATCCTCTGTCCGGCCGATCCAACAGCATTGCGATGCAACGATGTACAGCGCTACGAGCTTACGGTGATCGACTGCCTTCGCCGGTTCGATGAGCTCCTCGGCCCAAGCGGCCGGTTCGTATTGTTCGATAAGTGGTCCGATGAATGCGCATTCGACGATGGTGGCGGCAGTGTCGAGGTCACCACGGTCGGCGGCCCATCGAAATGCTGTGCGGAGGTTCGTAAGATCGCTGGTAAACCAGTCGTAGGCCTCGCGCTGCCGCGGACTGTTCCACAGCGTGACGACATCGGCTTCGAGGCCGGCGAAGAATCGCGCGTGCGCATCGCGGGCTGCCTCCGCAAAACCATCGGCGACGAGTTGATCTTCGGCGAACTGCCGGATCGTCTCCAGCATCGAGAATCGGGTGCGACCCGGATGAGCGGTCAGCCACCACAAGCGACTTGCGGACAAGGGCGTCAAGCAAGTCCATTGTCGCGAACTCGTCCTCGGAACCGGCCACCGCGCACGCACCAGCGAAATCGAATCCGCCCGCGAAGACCGAGCACCGGTTGAGGAGGTTCTGCTCGTCGGAGTCGAGCAGGTCGTAGGACCACTGCACCGCGTGGCGCAGTGTTTGGTGGCGTTCCAATCCGCGGCGCGATCCGACCAGCAGGCGGAAGCGGTCGTTGAGTCGGTCCCGCACCTCGGTCACCGTCATCGAAATCATTCGCGACGCGGCCAGCTCGATTCCCAGCGGAATGCCGTCCAGTCGGCGGCAGATCTCTTGAACGGCATCTGGTTCCAGGAGAACACCGGGGACCGCGGCTTCGGCGCGTTCGGCGAACAGCGTCGCGGCCGCAGAATCGGATTCGCGTTCGGTATCGAGCGCCGGCACCGGCCAAAGTTGTTCGTCGGCAACCCGCAGACCTTCCCGGCTGGTGGCCAGGATCTTGACCGTTGCCGAGCGCGAGAGAATCGCCTCGACGATGTCGGCGGCTGCGCTCAGAACGTGCTCGCAGTTGTCGAGCACGAGCAGCCTTGACCGCCCTTCCAGGGCCGAGGCCAGGCTGTCGGTCATGGTCATCCCCGCTTGCTGGGTGATGCCGAGCACCGCGGCGACCGCATCGGGCACCACCGCCGGATCGGTGACTGCGGCAAGCTCGATGACCCATACCCCGTCGGGGAAGTCGGGGGACGATCGTGCCGCTACCTCGATCGCCAGTCGCGTCTTCCCCACTCCGCCGACACCGGTCAGCGTCACCAGCCGGTGCGCCTTGAGCGCCGTCGCCACATCGGAGAGTTCTGAATCCCTACCGATGAGGCGAGTTGTCGGCGGACGCAGATTGCCTGGCGTCGCCCCGCCGGTCTTCAGCGGCGGAAACTCCGAGCGCAAGCCGGCCGCACGCACCTGGAACACGTCGACGGGCCTGACGATGTCGCGCAGCCGCCGCGGCCCCATGGCAAGCAGATCGACGCCCGCAAGCAGTTGTGCGGTGACGCCGTCGATCAGGATCTGACCGCCGTGGCCCGCCGACATCACGCGTGCGGCGCGGTTCAGCACGGTGCCGAAGTAGTCCTCGCCACGGAGCTCGGCCTCGCCCGTCGCAACACCCATTCGTACCGGCAGCTCCAGCGCGCGCTGCGCGGCGATCGCGGCGTCGACCGCCGATCGTGGCGACCCGAACGCCGCACACACCCCGTCACCGGTGTGTTTGAACAACCAGCCATCGTGTGCCGCAACGGTGTCGCGCATGACCTCGTCGTGGGCGACCAACTCTCGGCGCATCGAGTCGGAGTCCGACTCCCACCGACGGGTCGAACCCTCGATGTCGGTGAGCAGAAAGGTCACCACCCCTGAGGGTTTGGACGCCACGCCGACATGGTGTCACGATTCGCCGAAAGCGAATTGGCTTTCGGCGAGCATGGCGGCCGCCATACGGTCGACGCATGGACTCGACCGCCATCACACCGAACCTGACCATGCTGCGCGTCAACGGCTGGCAGGTATACGTCTGGCGGGACGGCGACTCGGCCTCCCTCATCGATACCGGAGCACCGGGATCGGGCGCCGAAATCGCCGCCGCCGTGCCGGGCATCGACCGAATCGTGTTGACGCACGGTCACGTCGACCACATCGGCTCTGCCGCTGAACTACGCGAGTCGACTGGCGCGAGGGTGATGGCGGGCGCTGGTGATGCCGCCGTCATCCGGGGCGAAGCCGACATGCCGCCACCCGTGTTCGAGGACTGGGAAATCCCCATCTTCGAACGGGTTTCGGCGGGCCTGCCTACAACCGCGCCCGCGGTGCCCGTCGACCGAGAGCTGAACGACGGCGACGTGCTGGACTTCGGTGGCGGCGCGCACATCCTCGCGGTACCCGGGCACACCGAGGGCAGCGTCGCCGTGCACTTGCCCGAACACGGTGTGCTGTTGACGGGCGACACCATCGCCAACGTCGGCACCGTGATACTGGGTGTATTCAATCAAGATCGGGCGCGCGCGGTCGCGTCGTTCAAACGCTTGGCAGAACTCGATGTCGAGACCGTGTGCGTCGGTCACGGGGATCCCATCCTGGCCGGAGCGGGTGATCGCATCCGCGAGGTAGCTGTCACACTGACGCCGTGATCGAGCCCGACACCAAGGATTGGACCTGGGTCATCTCGCGGGCATGCCCCGAGTGCGGATTCGACGGGTCCGCCGTCAGCCACACCGACGTCGCAGGCCGGATCAGGGCCGACGCCGCCGAATGGCCGCGGCGGCTCAGCGCTGACGATGTCACCGAGCGGCCACGCCCCGACGTGTGGTCGGCGCTGGAGTACGGCTGCCACATCCGTGACGTGCACCGGATCTTCAACGAGCGCGTCCGGCTCATGCTCGACGAAGACGAACCGCGCTTTCCGAACTGGGACCAGGATGCGACCGCCGTCGAGAACGACTATGGCGCACAGGACCCCGTCGTCGTCGCATCGGAGGTCGTCGAGGCGGCGGGCACGGCGGCCGACACCTATGAGCACGTGCCGCCCGACGCATGGTCGAGGCGCGGGTTGCGCAGCAACGGCAGTGAGTTCACGGTCGCGTCGATCGCGGTCTATCACTTGCATGACATCGTTCATCACGCGCACGATGTCGACCATGGCTGAAGACAAGCCGCTCGCGGGCAAGGTCGCCTATGTGACGGGGGCCGCGCGCGGGCAAGGGCGTTCTCACTGTGTTCGGCTCGCCCGTGCAGGCGCCGACGTCATCGCGATCGACGCGTGCGGTCCGGTCGCCGAGCACAACGGCTACCCGCCCGCCGACCCGGCGGACCTCGCCGAGACGGTGAACCTCGTTGAGGGCGAAGGCCGCAAGATCCGTGCCGAGGAGATCGACATTCGCGACCTCGCAGGGCAGCAGCGGATGGTGTCCGACGCGATCGAGCAGTTCGGCCGCCTCGACATCGTGGTCGCCAACGCCGGTGTGCTCAATTGGGGTCGGCTGTGGGAGATTTCGCCGCAGCAGTTCCAAGACGTCATCGACATCAACCTGACCGGGCTGTGGAACACCATCAAGGCCGTGGTCCCCCCGATGATCGACGCCGGCAACGGCGGGTCCATCATCGCGATCAGCTCGGCGGCAGGCGTCAAGGCCGTGCCCGGTTGCGGTCACTACTGCGCCAGCAAGTTCGGTGTCGTCGGATTGACCAATTCACTCGCGGTTGAGTTGGGCGAGTTCGGGATTCGGGTCAACTCGGTGCACCCGTACGGCACCGACACCCCGATGGGCAACGATGCGTCGATGTGGCAGATGTTCGCCGACCATCCGAACTTCATCCACAGCTTCTCACCAGGAGCGCTGCCGACTGACTCGCTGGCCGCGCCGGACCTGGTCTCCGACATCGTGGTGTGGCTGGCCAGTGACGCGTCATCGCTGGTGACCGCGGCTCAGATCCCCGCGGACAAGGGCTATCTCAAGATCTAACGGGCCACCGGCGCGAGCGCTGTCACACCGCAGCGGAACAAGGCTTCCGTCGATGCCACCGATGCGGACGGCACACCCACGGCCAGCAGCGCTTGCTCCTTGAATGCCCGTGCAGCGCCGCTCAGCCGGTAGTCGACCGCGCTGACGTCCTCATTCAGCGACCCAGTGTCGCCCCACAGCGCCACTTCTGCGCGGCGCCGGTCTGAGCTCGAGACGAACCGCCGGACCCGACCGTCGGCGGCGTACACGTCGGCGGCGACGGCAACGGTGGCGGCCCGGTCGGGATCGTCGGTGATCGCCTCGAGGTCTCCGCTCAAATCGAGAACGTCCGCGCCGAGGATGCGCAGCGCGCGTTCGCCTGTGCGGTCGGCAACCAGAACATTGACCTTCCAGCCGGCCATCCTGCGGTCATACAGCCAACCGCCTGCCGATGAAACGACGTCCGCGACGCTGGATGCGACGACGGTCATCTCGTGCTGCAGCACGGTACTGGCACGCGCACGAGCCCGGGCCGCCGAATGTGTGCGGTAGGTCTGCGACGACATAGCGGGTCCAATCTCGACGAGCGGGGGTCCAGGCTGCGGCACACCCCAGCGTGACACTTCTACTGGAATATGTAAAGGTCCGTTTTCGGGATCACAGCCGCGACTGCTCCTTGATCGCGGTGTCCGTGGTGCGCAGCGGGCGGATCAGCGCATCCTGTGTGAACGACGCGATCAGCTCACCCTCCTCGGTGTGCACGGCACCGCGGACATAGGACATGCCCGAGCCGACCTGCGTGCTCTCATGCGTGTAAAGGATCCATCCGTCCCAGCGCACCGGCTCGTGGAAGCTCACCGACACCGTCATCGGCGCGGTCGAAACCGTCAGGTGCGACTGGCTGGTGCCGATCCCGACGTGTGCCCGCATGGTCGTCGAAATCCCAAGGTGGCCAGTGAAATACGCGATCAACGCCTTGGCAAGGTCGTCGCGCTCGGGAATCGGGTCGTAGTGCAGCCAGGCATACAACTCCGGTGGGCCCACCTCGTCGGGGCTATTGACATCGACGACGTCGACCAGCCGAAGCTGGCGGCCCGCCATCGGCATCTCCGAGACGTTCGCTTCCGAAGGTGCGGCGACCTGCGGGCGTGGCAGGTGATGACGGATCACGTCGGCGGTGGGCACATCGGCGAGGATCGTCGCGGTGACGCAGCGCTTGCCGTTCTGCTTCGCGGACAACACCGCCGTCGCAGTCGAGCGGCCCTCGCCGACGACGTCGATCTCCAGCTCGACCGGCCCGGCGCTGACCATCACCGCGCGCGCGAACACCGCGTACACCGAACGCACCGACTTCTCCGGGAACCGCTTTGCCGCGGCCACGATCATCTGCGCGAGCACCTGGGTGCCCTCGACGACCTGCCGCTCGTCTTCGCCTGCGGGTCCGGTCTGGGCGATGAAGCGGTTCTCACCATCGGGCTGCACATCGAACAGGTCGAGCAGTGCCTGCACCGTCCATTGCGCTTGCGCTGAGTCTGTCGTCATGGGAGGGAACACTAACCGAGCAACCTCAAAACCGGTAACGTCATTACCATGGCGAAGTCGAGCGGGCGATCCACGGGAACGGTCGGCGCCGAGACCGAACCACGCGAGCGCCGCTTCATGCGCTCCGCGCTGACGATCCTCGGCGAAACGGGCCGCACCGACTTCACCGTGCTCGAGGTCGTCGAGCGCTCGAAGACCTCACTGCGGTCCTTCTACCAGCACTTCTCCACGAAAGACGAGTTGCTGCTCGCGCTGATCGACAAGATCATGTCCGAGTCGACGCGACAGTGGCGCGAGGACACCGAAGCCCTGCCTCCCGTCGCCGCGCTTCGAGTGCTGATCGACCGGATCTGCACACCGGCAGAGACGACAACGCAGGACAAGGTCAACCGCGGTCTGACCTACTTCAACGACCACCTGGCCGAGGCACTGCCACGCGAGTACGCCCGCGTGATCTCCCCGTTGCACGGGCTCATCAAGGACATCATCAACCGCGGGATCGCCGACGGCTCGTTCCGCGATGGCCTCGACGTCGAAGCCACCGCCGCCCTGATCATGCAAACCGCACTCGGCGCCATGCGGCTGCAGGTTCTCGGCGCCGAACTGAGCGGCGTTCCCGTCGACGCCAACCACATATACGACTTCTGCGTCGCCGCGCTCGTCACTGGACGCGACCCCTTCTGACCTGCCGAGAGAGGGCATCTCGGGGGGTGGTGTTTTCGCTGGTCCAGACGTGGTAATGTCATTACCACAGCAGCCCGACAGACTCTCAGGAGGCGCACCATGGCCGCCCGCCAACTCCCCTATCCGGTGTTCGACGCCGACAACCACTTCTACGAGCCCAAAGAGGCGCTCACCCAGTTCCTGCCGGAACACCGCAAGGGCGTCATCGACTACATCGACGTCCGCGGCCGCACCAAGATCATGGTGCGCAACGTCGTCAGCGACTACATCCCGAACCCGACGTTCGAAGTGGTCGCCCGGCCCGGCGCCCAGGAGGAGTACTTCCGGCACGGCAGCGGTGGCAAGAGCTTCCGCGAGGTGATGGGCAAGCCGATGAAGGCGATCCCCGCGTTCCGCGACCCCGCCGCACGCCTCGAGGTGCTCGACAGCCTCGGCCTGGATTACACGCTGATGTTCCCGACGCTGGCCAGCCTCGTCGAGGAGCGGTTGAAGGATGACCCCGACCTGATCCTCGATATCGTTCACGCACTGAACGAATGGATGTACGAGACCTGGCAGTTCAACTACGAGAACCGCATCTTCTCCACGCCGGTCATCAACCTGGCCGTCGTCGACCGCGCACTCGAGGAGCTGGAGTGGTGCCTGGAACGCGGCGCCAAGACCGTGCTTGTCCGGCCTGCGCCGGTTCCCGGCTACCGCGGCACCCGCTCTCTGGGCCTGGAAGAGTTCGACCCGTTCTGGGACGCGTGCGTCAAGGCCGGTATCCCCGTATCGATGCACGCCTCGGACAGCGGATACTCGCAGTACCTCAACGATTGGGAGCCCGGCGACGAGTTCAAGCCGTTCGCGCCGACTGCGTTCCGGATGGTCGCGATGGGCAAGCGGCCCATCGAGGACACCATGGCCGCACTGGTCTGCCACGGCGCGCTGACCCGCAACCCGGATCTGCGCATCCTGTCGATCGAGAACGGCGCCGACTGGGTGCCCTACCTGTTCAAGCAGTTCAAGAGCGTCTACTCCAAGATGCCGCAGGGGTTCCTCGAGGATCCGATCGAGGCCTTCCGGCGCTGTGTTTACGTCGCGCCGTTCTGGGAGGACGACTTCGCCCAGATGGCCGGCCTGTGCGGCGTCGACCGGGTGATCTTCGGCTCCGACTGGCCCCACCCAGAGGGCCTGGCCGAGCCGACCAAGCTGATCGACGACCTTGGCGGCCTCGACGAAGAGGGCCAGCGAAAAGTCATGGGTGGCAACATGATCGACCTCTTCAAGATCCCGAACGAGATCGTTCACAAGCCAGACGTACCAGCCCTCGTTCTCACCTGAGGCGCCCGTGACCGACGCCACAAACCCCGAGGTTCTGCTCTTCGCCTCGACGACCCAGTCGTTTCTGGAAAAGGAAGCATCGCTTCCTCGGCTGCGTGAACTCCACGCGGCCGGAACCGCATTCGACGCCGACTGGTGGCGTCGGGCGGCCGAACTCGGCTGGACCAGCCTGCTGGTACCGGAAGAACTCGGTGGCGGTTCGGTGTCGGGCGACGGTGTGAAGGACCTGGCGCTGGTGGCGGAGCTTGCGGGTAAGACCGTCGCGCCGGGACCGCTGCACCCGGTCAGCACCGTGCTCGCCGGTCTCGTCGAGGCGCCCGAAAACCACGAAGACACAATCGAATCGCTGGTGAGTGGCGAGGTCGTCGCATCCTGGGCCGTGTACGAACCCGGCAGGTCATGGGCGCCGTTGAAGCCCGGCCTGACGGCCACGCCCACCGACACCGGGTTCCGGCTCGACGGTGTGAAGGATCGTGTAGAGGCGGGCGCCGACAGTGCGCTGCTTCTGGTGGTGGCGGACTGTCAGGGCGCCGTGCGACAGTTCCTTGTGCCGACGGATGCGCGGGGCGTGCGGGTCGAAGCGCAGAGGTCGATCGACCTGGTGAAGAGTTATGCCCGTGTGCATTTCGACGGTGTACACCTCGATGCATCGGCCGCCGTCGGCACGCAGGAGCAGACGGCGGAGTTGATCTCCCGGCAGAGCCAGATCGCGCAGATACTCCAGTGCGCCGAGGTCGTCGGCATCCTCGACGCCGTGCTCAAGTTCACGGTTCAGTGGGGCTTCGACCGGCACTCGTTCGGCCGACCGCTCGGCTCGTACCAGGTACTCAAGCACAAGTACGCCGACCTGAAGATCTGGTTCGAGGCCTGCAAGGCGGCCACCAACGCCGCTGTCGCGGAGGTGGCGAGCCGCTCCCCCGACGCGGAAATGGCCGTCAGCGTCGCGAAATCGTATGTGGGCGAATACGCCCCGCGGATGCTGCAGGACTGCATCCAGTTGCACGGCGGCATCGGCGTGACGTGGGAGCACGACCTTCACCTCTATCTGCGCCGAATCATGCTCGACCGCTCGATGTTCGGCACCCCGGAAGATCACAACCTGCGCGTCTATGCGCTCACCGAGCTGGGCCCACGCGCAAGCTGGGGACGGGAGTCGGCCTGATGACCGAGACGACGACGGCCCCCGCGACCACTGAATCGGTCGTCGAGTTCGCGGCGCGGGCCAAGGCGTGGCTGGCGGAGAACATGCCGCGCATCGACCCGGCCAACCCGCCCGAAGCGGACCGCGGCGAGGAAGCACCGTGGCTGCGCGCCCGCGAACTTCAAAAGAAGCTCTACGACGGTGGATTCGCCGGCATCTGCTTCCCGCGCGAATACGGCGGGCTGGGTCTGCCGATCGAGTACCAGCGGGCATTCGACGAAGAGTCGAAGACCTACGAACTGCCGATCATCCTCAACACACCGACCTTCACGATCTGTGCCGCCACGATCCTCGATACCGGCAGCGAAGAGCAGAAGAAACAACACATCTCGGCCGCCCTCCGCGGCGACGAGGTGCTGGTGCAGCTGCTGTCGGAGCCCAGCGGCGGATCCGATCTGGCCGGTGTGATCACCCGCGCCGACCGCCAGGGCGACAAATGGGTGATCAACGGCGCGAAGACTTGGAGCACAAGCGCTTTCGCGGCTGACTACGGGCTGATGCTGGCGAGAACCGACTGGGATGTGCCCAAGCACGAGGGCCTGACGATGTTCATGGTTCCGATCGACAGCCCTGGCATCACCCTGCGACGGATCAAACAGGTGAACGGCTCCGTCGAGTTCTGCGAGGAGTTCTTCGACAACCTCGAACTCGGCGACGACGCCGTCGTCGGCGAAGTCAACGAGGGCTGGCACGTGGCGTCCCGGCAGCTGTACCACGAGCGGCGCGCGGTCGGCGGCGGCTCCGAGTTCGCCAGCGGCATCGGCGCTGAGGGCAAGACCGACGTGCCGATCGACTGGGTAGGTCTCCTCAGTGCGACCGGCCAGGCCGACAGCGAACGGGCCCGCGAGCGGGCCGGTCGGGCCATCGTGCACAAGGCCGTGCAGGAACGGCTGATCGACCACGTCTACCACGGCGTGCTCGACGGCTCGCTGCCGCCTGCGGCGGGGTCCATCATCCGGATCACCCACGCCGAGACCCATCAGGTCGGATTCGACACCGCGGTCGCCCTCACCGGCGACTCGGGTGTCGTCGACGGCGACGACAACCTGATCCGCTACGGCGAGCGCTACCTGTCGAGGCAGACCGCTGCGCTCGGCGGCGGCACCACCGAGATCGCCCGCAACATCATCGGTGAGCGGGTTCTCGGCTTTCCGCGTGAGCAGGCCGCCGATCGCGGTGTGCCGTTCAAAGAGGTCAAGCGCAACAAGAGCTGACCTACAGATAGGTCCGCAGGTGCTCGACCATGCCGCGCCGAAACGCCCGCATCGCAGGCACTTTCGGCTTGATACCGTCCGCCCCGTGGTACATACCGGGCACGGCCACCAGCTCGCATGGCACGCCGTGAGCCGTGAGCCGCTCGGCGTATGCGACGCCCTCGTCGTAGAGGATGTCGAGCTCTCCGACGCCGAGCCACGCGGGTGGGAGGCCGGACAGGTCGGTGCGTCGTGCGGGCGCCGCATATTCCGGCGCTGCTGACGCTTGCGGCTCGCGACCCAGATACGCGGTCCACGCCCACCGGCTCGACGCCGGCGTCCACATGAACTTGCCGCGGCCGCCGTGGTCGCGCAGGGCGGTACGGTCGTCCATCATCGGGTATACGAGCGCCTGGGCGCGCAAATCGATGCCCTCATCGCTGCTGCGCTGTGCCACGGCAGCGGAAAGCCCGCCGCCCGCGCTCGAACCCGCCACGGCGATGCGGTCTGGGTCGATGCCCAGCTCGTCGGCGCGATCTCGCATCCACCTCAACGTGGTCATGCAGTCGTCCAGGGCGGCCGGAAAGGGATGTTCGGGCGCCAGGCGGTAGTCGGGTGACACGACGACGGCATCGAGTTCGCGCGCGAGCCTGCCTGACTCGAAGGCTTCGAACTGCGGCGTGCCGACGACCATCCCGCCGCCGTGAATATGCAGCACGGCGGGACGACGCACTCCTTCCACAATCGGCGTCGTGACAAGCACCCTGACCGCAGGTTCACCGTCGATGTGGTGTTCGGTCATCGTCACACCTGCGCCCGGGTTCGTCCGGCGGCGCATGCCCAGCCTGCCCATCCACAGCGACCGCCTGCTCAACGGCCGCGCCGTGAACGGCAACAGCGGGCTACGGAGCTCGGGTGCCACCTCGGCCATCGCGAGCTGCATCACCAGCGCACGTCGTGTTCCGTACCCGACCGCGGCAAGACCGACCAACGTCACGATCGTCCGCGTCTTCACCTAGAACAGAGTGGGCTGGGCCACCTCGGCCGTCAAGGCCGCGGGCGCCCCGGCGGCTCTGAACGATCGGCCACCCGGAGCCAAGCCATGCTTGTTCACCAGCGGAGTCGCCCTGTCGCGCAACATGTCTCGATATTCGGCTGGCAGGTAGGCGCCACGCCGGTACAGGTGGCGGTACTCGGCGACCAGCTCGGGGTGCGAGCGAGCCAGCCACGACATGAACCAACCTCTGGTCGATCCCCGCAGATGCAGGCCGAACACCGTCACGCCGGTGGCGCCTGCGGCGGCGATCTGGCCGAGCAGGCCGTCTAGATGCTCGACCGAGTCGGTCAGTTTCGGCAGCACCGGCGCGACCATGACATGGCAGTCAAGGCCGGCGTCACGGATCGCGGCGATGAGCCCCAGCCGAGCCTGCGGCGAGGGCGTTCCCGGCTCGACATCCTTGTGCAGCACCGGGTCCCCCACCGCCAGCGATACCGCGACGTGGGCGTCGACGCGCTTCGCGGCATCGGCGATGAGGGGAAGGTCGCGTCGCAGCAGCGTGCCCTTGGTGAGAATCGAAAAGGGTGTGCCGGAATCCGCCAGCGCACCGATGATCCCTGGCATCAGCGCGTAACGGCCTTCCGCGCGTTGGTACGGATCGGTGTTGGTGCCCAGCGCGACGGTCTCGCGCTGCCACGATCTGCGGTGCAGTTCCCGCCGAAGCACCTCGGCGACATTCGTCTTGACCACGACCTGGGAGTCGAAGTCAGTGCCGCAGTCCATGTCGAGGTACTCATGGGTGGGCCGGGCGAAGCAGTACCGGCAGGCGTGCGAGCAGCCGCGGTAGCCGTTGACGGTGTAGCGGAACGGCAGCATCGACGGAGCCGGACGGCCGGCGACATTGGGCCGAGCGTCGGGCACTTTGTTCAACGCTGACTTGCACAGAACTTCGTGGAAGGTGATCCCCTCGAACTGCGGCGTCCGCACGCTGCGGACGAACCCGATGCGCTGCAGCCCGGGCAGGGCGCCGTCGTCGACGCTGACGCTCTGGCTGTCCCACCGCATGCATTTATTCGAACTCACGTTCGAATAAATGTCAACCATGCAGGGCATTAACCATCGATGTCTTGAATGATCGCTCAGATTTTCGCGAAAAGTTAGTTGATCTGTATTTATAACTGCCTACTGGCACTATCTAGGTTTGCTTGTTAGATTGCTAGATCGACACCGTAATACGCTTTTGCGAGAAGCCGAGAGCGCGGAACCAGTGGAAATTTGCCTGATGGGAGACACGATGACCGTCGTCGAACTGCCCCGCGCGCTCGCCCCGACCGGCGTCGACGGCGCGCTGGTGAGCTGGTGGGATGCCGATGCCGAGTGCACCATTGCGATCGCAAGACCCGCCGACAACGACGCCTTGTGGCAGGAGTTTCTAGCCGGCGCCGAGCGGTCCTATCGCAGGCACGGCATAGATGGCGCCATCGACGTGGAGGCGATCCACCATTCGGGCGACACGACACTGTTTCAGACGATGCTCGACGCGACCGGAACAGTGGTCGGTGGCATCCGCGCGATCGGTCCGCTCGCCTCACCCGATGAGTCACACGCCGTCGTGGAATGGGCGGGCCAACCAGGCCTCCCGTCGGTGCGCAAGATGATCGCGGACAGGCTGCCGTTCGGCGTCGTCGAAATGAAGTCGGCATGGGTCACAGACGAGCCCAACCGCAGCCGTAAGCTCACCGCAACGCTGGCCCGTGCCGGTTGCCAGGTGCTGGCCGTGCTCGGCGTCCAGTTCTGCATGGCAACTTGCGCACAACACGTACTGGCACGATGGCGGTCGTCGGGAGGTGTGGTGGCTCCGATCCGGTCGACGCCGTACCCGGACGAGCGGTTCCGCACCAAGATGATGTGGTGGGACAGGCTCACCGTCACCAGCCTCGCCGCACCCGATCAGACCCCCAAGATCATCGCCGAGATGTCAGACATCGGTCAGCGTCTGCACAACTCGAGCCGTCGTGCGCCACTGAGAGGCTGAGGCCATGTTCACCGAAACACAATGGGACCACGAGGTCGACGTCGTCTGCATCGGCGCCGAGGGTGGAGTGCTGGCCGCGGGACTCGTCGCCGAGAACGCGGGTTTCGACGTCTATCTCGGCATCTCGGAAACCAACCCCGGCGGAGGCGACCTGGCCGGGTCTTTGACCTACCGGGGCGGGGACGGACCAACCACGAAGCACCTCGCGGGCTTCGACTACGCCTTCGGTGAGGTGGGCCGAGCGCAGGGTTTCTGGCCGGTACGAGCTGTCGAAGAGATCGCGCCAACGCGCTCACACCGCCGCGCGGCCATCGAACCGTTCTTCGGCGCTGCGCTGGAGCAGTGGGCGCACCGATGCGCGGCGGCGCCCAACGGTCTCGTCTACAACCGGGTGACCAAGCGCCAGATGAAGGAGATGCGCAGCCTCACCCGCGGCGAGAAGGTCGAAGTGGCGGTCGTCGGATCAGTTGAGTTGAGCCCCGGCGTGCCTGCTCTGTCTCTGGGCGGCTGGTTGAGGACCCAGGCGACGGAAGCCGGGTTGCGGCCGGACACCGACGTGCGGTTGGTCAAACTCGTCTTCGAGGACGACGGTGTGGCCGGCGCGCTGATCGACACCCAAGACGGCGTGCTCGCCGTGCGGGCAAGGGAGAACCTCATCATCGGCGTCGGCGATCCCACGGAGCGCACACATCCACTCGTCAGCGCCACCGCGCCGGTGAGCGTGAACGTCTGCCTGGTCAGCAAGCCTGCGAGCCGGTTCGGTGAACTCGAAATCGTCACCACGACAGGCGATGACAATCGCCTGCTGTTCGTGAATCCGGCCGAGGCCGAGCTGCAGCTGGTTCAGCCCCAGTTCGCCAGCTGGCAGCGCGCCGTATAGGGACCGTCCGACTGCGAGACCACCTGACCGTCGACCTGGATCTCGCAGTGCGCGTTCGCTACGGCCTGCCCACCGTGAGCGGCAGCGCTCGCGTCGATCGTCGCCCACTGCGGATCTTCGAGGGTGGTGGTGAACTCCCAGGGAGTAGGAACCTCTTCCTTCTTGAGGAAGGTGTACGGGTCCTTGTTGTACGCATCCTTGCTCGGTGGTTGGACCGTCAGGTAATTGACCTGGAAACTGACACCGGTCTCCGACGTGAGGATGTATTTGACGTTGGGCGCGGGCGGCTCGGCGTTCGCCGTTGCTTGGCCTACCGCAACTGACGCAGCTGCCAACATGAACGCCGCCCCGACCCTGAATGTCGCTGTTCGCATGTCCGTCATATCGTTCGACGCTACCGGACCATTACACACCCAACCGGTCCGATAGCCGCCGTTTGGGCACGCTCGGCGCGGCCGAGATGGCACGCTGCAGGGCGTGAGCACGCCAACAGAACCGCGAATTCTCGCCGATACGGGTGGATTGCTAGTCACCGACGACGGGCGTCGGGTGCTGGTCATCGACCGGTGCACGGGTGCGCTGACAACGTTTGCGTTCGTGCTCGGCGTGGTCACGCTCGTCGTCGGCGGCTTCGGTCTGGTCGCCCTCATCGCGAGCATGCCGTCGCGGGCGCTGGGCGCGATCTTCCTGGCCGTCGGGCTGGTGTTCGCCGTGCTGACATTCCTCGTGGTGCGCAAGATCCGCACCCGCCGCAGACAGGCTTTGAAGGAGTGCCGCCCGGTCGCCGTCATCGACCGCAAGCTCGGACTGTTCAGTTACCGCGGCGGTGCGCTGGTGCAGCTGGACCAGGTGCGCTTCGCGCGTCGGCTCCAAATCGGTTCGAGCTCACCGAAACTGGTAGCGATCACACCCGGCGGAACCTTGGTCCTCAAGCGCGGTAATCCGTTCGACGGCGGAATCGGCGATGTCGACCAGATACTGACCGCGACGGTGCAGAGCCACGCGCAAGGCCAGATGAACTAGGTACGGCCGAGGCGGGACAGCACGTCGGCGATGACCGCGTCGGCGGCGATGTCGACCTGCTCCCCTGTCGACAGGTCCTTCACGCCGACGGTACCCGCCTCGATGTCGCGGTCGCCTGCCACAAGCGCGATGGACGCGCCCGACCGGTCCGCGGCGCGCATCGCACCCTTCATGCCACGATCACCGTATGCGAGGTCGACCCGCACACCTGCGGCCCGAAGCCGGCTGGCCAGCACCGACAGCTGCGTCCTGGCCTGCTCGCCGAGGGGCACGCCGAACACGTCGATAAGAGCGGTGCCGCCGACCGTCCTGCCCTCGGCCTTCAACGCCAGCAGCGCCCGGTCGACCCCGAGCCCGAACCCGATGCCGGACAGGTCCTTACCGCCGAGGGTGTGCATCAGCCCGTCGTAGCGACCACCGCCACCGATGCCCGACTGCGCACCGAGACCGTCGTGCACGAACTCGAACGTGGTCTTCGTGTAGTAGTCCAGCCCGCGCACCATCCGCGGGTTGATCCGATACGGCACCCCGATCGCATCGAGGTGCGCGAGCACGCTGTCGAAATGCTGCTTGGCCGAATCGGAGAGGTGGTCGAGCATCACCGGAGCGTCGGCCGTCATCTCCTTGATGTGGGGCCGCTTGTCGTCGAGCACCCGCAGCGGATTGATCTCCGCGCGGCGACGGGTGTCGTCGTCCAGATCGAGCTTGAACAGATAGTCCTGCAACAGTTCTCGGTACTGCGGCCTGCAGCTGTCATCACCCAGCGACGTGATCTCCAGCCGGAACCCGTCGAGACCCAGTGACCGGAAGCCGGCGTCGGCCACCGCGATCACCTCGGCGTCGAGCATCGGATCGTCGACACCGATCGCCTCCACCCCGACCTGTTGCAGCTGTCGGTAGCGACCGGCCTGCGGACGCTCGTACCGGAAGAACGGTCCCGAGTAGCAGAGCTTGACCGGCAGCGGGCCGCGGTCAAGGCCGTGTTCGATCACCGCGCGGATCACACCCGCTGTGCCCTCCGGCCGCAGTGTCACCGAGCGGTCGCCGCGGTCGGCGAAGGTGTACATCTCCTTGCTGACCACATCCGTTGACTCGCCGACCCCGCGGGCGAACAGCGCGGTGTCCTCGAAGATCGGCAACTCGATGTCGGCGTACCCCGCTCGGCGCGCGGCCGTCAGCAGGCCATCGCGCACCGCCACGAACTGGGTGGAGTCCGGCGGCAGATAGTCGGGCACCCCTTTGGGCGCCTGGAACTGATTCACAGGGTCAAACCTTCGAGGAACGGGTTGGCGCGGCGCTCGAAGCCGATGGTCGACTTTTCGCCGTGCCCAGGTAGTACCACGGTGTCGTCGTCGAGCACCATCAGTTTTGTCACGATCGACCCCAGTAGGTCGCGGCCGCTGCCGCCGGGGAGGTCGGTGCGGCCGACCGACTGCCGGAACAACGTGTCCCCGGTGAAGACGATGTCGGAGCCATCGCCTTCGACCCTGAACACCACCGAACCGCGCGTGTGGCCCGGCGTGTGGTCGACCGTCACCGTAATGCTGCTGGTGTCGCCGACGTCGACATTGTCGCCGTCCCTTTCCAGCTCCACCACCTGCCTGGGCTCGCGAAACAGCGCGCCGAACGCGATCTGCCCGAGCCGCGGGCCGAACCCCTTGATCGGGTCGCTCAGCATGAAGCGGTCCTCCGGGTGGATGTATGCCGGGCAGCCGTAGGTGTCGGCGACCTTCTGCGCAGACCAGATGTGGTCGATGTGTCCGTGTGTCAACAGCACCGCGGCCGGGGTGAGCCGGTTCTCGTCCAGAATCCGGCGGAGCGGACCCATCGCCCGCTGACCCGGGTCGACGACGATGGCATCGGCCCCGGCGCGTTCTGCCAGCACATAGCAATTGCAGGCCAACATGCCGGCCGGGAATCCGGTGAGGAACACGGCACCTATTTTCCCATCCCCTGCGGACTGGCATTCCCCCGCCCGACCTGTCCGGGGCCTCTTGGCCCACGCTCAGCTCCTGCTGGCACACTCGTTGCGGATCGACGACCACACGAGGAGGGCCACGGCGGTGCCGACCAACGAACAACGGCGGGCGACAGCGAAGCGCAAACTCGAGCGGCAACTGGAGCGAAGGGCCGCGCAGGCCCGCAGGCGGCGCCTGTACACGATCATCGCCTCCGCCGTCGCGATCGTCGCCGTGGTGGCAGGGGTGGCGGCGTTCTTCTTCACCAGAGACCACTCCAACAGCACGGCGGCGACGGCACCCTCCACTCCGCCGAGCTCATCGGCGGAGCCGACCGGACCGGCACCGACGAGCGACGGCCAGCTGCCTGCGTTCAAGGCACCCGCGGATCTTGGCAAGAACTGCCAGTACCCGGCAGCGCAGGCGGCCAGCAAGCCCAACAAAGCGCCCCGAACGGGCGAGGTGCCGACCGACCCGGCGCAGGTCAGTGTGAGCATGTCCACCGACCAGGGCAACATCGGCATCCAGCTCGACAACGCCAAGGCGCCATGCACCGTCAACAGCTTCGCCAGCCTCGCTCAGCAGGGCTACTTCAACGACACCCCCTGCCACCGGCTGACCACAAGCCCGGGTCTGTCGGTGCTGCAGTGCGGCGACCCGACCGGATCGGGCAGCGGCGGCCCTGGCTACGAGTTCGCGAACGAGTACCCCACCAATCAGTTCCAGCCCGATGATCCGCAGCTGCAGAATCCGGTGACGTACCCGCGCGGCACGCTGGCGATGGCCAACGCCGGGCCCGGCACCAACGGCAGCCAGTTCTTCCTCGTCTACAAGGACTCGCAGCTGCCGCCGGGCTACACGGCGTTCGGCACCATCGACGACACCGGTCTGGCCACGCTGGACAAGATCGCCGCGGCAGGCGTGGAAGGCGGCGGGCAGGACGGCAAGCCGGCCACCCCGGTCACGGTCAAGTCCATCGGGCTGGACTGACGAGCGTGACGACGCCCGTGCCGCCGCCGTACGGGGGCTATCCGCCGCCGTACGACCCGTACGGCTATCCGCGGCCGCGGCCGACGAACGGCATGGCGATCGCATCGCTGATCTGCGCGTTCGTCTTCGCGCCGCTGGGCATCATCTTCGGCCACATCTCGCTGTCGCAGATCAAGCGCACCGGCGAGGAGGGGCATGGGCTCGCGGTGGCAGGGCTGGTGATCAGCTACCTGATCACCGTGGGCACCATCGTCGTGATGGCCGCCGTCGTTTGGTTCACGATCGCCGTCGCGCGGCACCTGGAAGACGGATCCCGCTACTACCCGGACATCACCGCGGCACCGACGACGCCCGGCGGTGGGCTGCCGGATTTCGCTCCCCCACCCAACCTCGGCGCCAACTGCGCGTATCCGTCAACGACCGAGCCGGCCAGCAAGCCCAACAAGGCCCCGCGGTCGGGCCGGGTCCCGACCGATCCCGCTCAGGTCAGCGCGAGCATGTCCACCAACCGGGGCGACATCGGCATCCAGCTCGACAACGGCAAGGCGCCGTGCACCGTCAACAGTTTCGCGAGCCTCGCCCAGCAGGGGTACTTCGACGGAACCACCTGCCACCGGCTGACCACCACGCCAGCGCTGGGCGTGCTGCAGTGCGGCGACCCGTCGGGAACGGGGACGGGTGGTCCCGGCTACCGGTTCGGCAACGAGTACCCCACCAACCAGTACCGGCTCTCCGATCCAGCGCTGAAGACGCCCATCATGTATCCGCGCGGCACGATGGCGATGGCCAACAAGGGTTCGGGAACCAACGGCAGCCAGTTCTTCCTCATCTACGCCGACTCGATGCTGCCGCCGACCTACACCGCGTTCGGCACTATCGATGAAACCGGTCTCGCCACGCTGGACAAGGTCGCCGCCGCCGGCGTCGACGGTGCGGGTGACGACGGCAAGCCCGCGATGGCCGTGACGATCGATTCGGTGCGACTGGACTAAAAGCGCGGCGGAGTACCTCAGGCGGCGCTGGTCACGCGGTAGACGTCGTAGACGCCCTCCACATTGCGCACCACGTTGAGCACGTGACCTAGGTGCTTGGGGTCGCCCATCTCGAAGGTGAACCGGCTGATCGCCACTCGGTCGTTGGACGTCGTCACCGAGGCCGAGAGGATGTTGACCTTCTCGTCGGCCAGCACGCGCGTGACATCCGACAACAGCCGGTGCCGGTCGAGCGCCTCGACCTGGATGGCGACCAGGAACACCGACGACGGCGACGGTGCCCACTTCACGTCGATGATCCGCTCGGCCTGATCTTGAAGCGAGCCCGCGTTGGTGCAGTCTGTGCGGTGCACACTCACCCCGCCGCCGCGGGTGACGAACCCCATGATGTTGTCCCCGGGAACCGGGGTGCAGCACTTGGCCAGCTTCGTCAACACGCCGGGAGCGCCTGGCACCGCGACACCGACGTCCTCGGTGCTGCGCTGGCGCACCGGCATCGTGGCGGGGGTGGACCGCTCCGCCAATTCGTCGGCGGCCTCGTCGTCGCCGCCGAGTTGAGCCACCAGCCGCTGCACGACGTGCCGGGCCGACACATGCCCCTCGCCGACGGCGGTGTAGAGCGCCGAGACGTCGGCGTAGCGCAGCTCGCGGGCGAGCGCCGCCATCGACTCGGCATTCATCAAGCGCTGCAACGGAAGCCCGCCGCGGCGCACCTCGCGGGCGATGGCGTCCTTACCGGACTCCAGCGCCTCCTCGCGGCGCTCCTTGGCGAACCACTGCCGGATCTTCGCCTTCGCGCGCGGCGACACCACGAACTGTTGCCAGTCCCTCGACGGCCCCGCGTTGAGCGCCTTCGAGGTAAAGACCTCGACGACTTCGCCGTTTTCCAGCCTGCGCTCGAGAGCGACGAGGCGCCCGTTGACGCGTGCTCCGATGCAGCGGTGGCCGACCTCGGTGTGAACGGCGTATGCGAAGTCCACCGGCGTCGACCCGGTCGGCAGCGTGATCACGTCACCCTTGGGCGTGAACACGAAAATCTCCTGCACGGCAAGGTCGTAGCGCAGCGACTCGAGGAACTCGCCAGGGTCGGCGGCCTCCCGCTGCCAGTCGAGCAGTTGGCGCATCCATGCCATCTCGTCGACCTCGGTGGCACTTTGCCCGGACGGTACGCCGTTGCGGCCCTTGGCTTCCTTGTATCGCCAGTGCGCGGCGATGCCGTACTCGGCGGTGTTGTGCATGTCGTTGGTGCGGATCTGCACCTCCAGCGGCTTGCCCTCCGGACCGACGACGGTGGTGTGCAAAGACTGGTACACGCCGTATCGCGGTTGGGCGATGTAGTCCTTGAACCGTCCCGCCATCGGCTGCCACAGCGAATGCACAACGCCCACAGCGGCATAGCAGTCGCGGATCTCGTCGCACTGGATGCGGATACCGACGAGGTCGTGGATGTCGTCGAAATCGCGGCCCTTGACGATCATCTTCTGATAGATCGACCAGTAGTGCTTCGGTCGGCCCTCCACGATGGCGGTGATCTTCGACTTCGCCAGCGTGGCATTGATCTCGGAACGCACCTTGGCCAGGTAGGTGTCGCGGGACGGCGCCCTGTCTGCCACCAGACGGACGATCTCCTCGTACTTCTTCGGATGCAGGATGGCGAACGCCAGATCCTCCAGTTCCCACTTGACGGTCGCCATGCCCAGCCGATGGGCCAGCGGCGCAATGACTTCCAGCGTCTCGCGCGCCTTGCGGGCCTGCTTCTCCGGCGGCAGGAACCGTATGGTGCGCATGTTGTGCAGCCGGTCGGCGACCTTGATCACCAGCACCCGCGGATCGCGCGCCATCGCGATGATCATCTTGCGGATGGTCTCGCCTTCGGCGGCGGTGCCAAGCACCACACGGTCCAGCTTGGTGACGCCGTCGACGAGATGGCCCACCTCGTCGCCGAAGTCGGCCGTCAACGCCTCCAGCGTGTAGCCGGTGTCCTCGACGGTGTCGTGCAGCAGGGCGGCCACCAAGGTCGTGGTGTCCATGCCGAGCTCGGCCAGGATGTTGGCCACCGCCAACGGATGGGTGATGTAGGGGTCGCCCGAGCGGCGCATCTGGTCGGCGTGCCGCACCTCGGCGACGTCGTAGGCGCGCTGCAGCAGCGACAGGTCGGCCTTGGGGAAGAACTCGCGGTGGACGGCGACGAGCGGCTCGAGCACCGGGTTGACCGCGCTGCGCTGAGATGTCATCCGCCGCGCGAGCCGGGCGCGCACCCGCCGCGAGGTGGAGGTCTTGGCGGCGTCCGGTGCGGACGCCGGAACGGGCATCGGCGCGGTCTCCGGACCGTCAGCGGGCACCGGTGGCGATTGCACGGCCTGGCCCGCGCCCTGGTCGTCAGCCATCGTCACCTCCTGACTCCCGCTCGTCACGCAAGCGCTCATCGACGCAGCAGACTTCGAGGATATCGCCTCAAATGGTGTGCAGGCTGCTGACGGGTAGTGGTTCGAGCAGGTCGCGCCCGTTGAGGGCGGCCAATTCGAGCACAACGGCTGCGCCGGTGACGTTTGCCCCCGCCGTCCTGAGCAGCCGGATCGCGGCCGCGAGGGTGCCGCCGGTGGCCAGGACATCGTCGATGATCACGACGTTGCGCCCGGTCAGATCGATGCCGTCGGCGGGGACTTCGAGCGTGGCCGTTCCGTACTCGAGGTCGTAGGTCTCGCTGAATACGGGCGGCGGCAGCTTGCCCGCCTTGCGCACGGCAAGCACCCCGATTCCGAGCTTGTTGGCGACCGCACCCCCGACCAGGAAGCCCCTGGCATCGATGCCTGCGACCAGGTCGGCTCCTGCGGCGTGCTCGGCAAGCGCGGCGGTGATGACGGCCAGGCCACGCGGATCGGCGAGGACCGGCGTCAGATCCTTGAACTGGATTCCGGGCTCGGGGAAGTCGGCGACCTCGCGGGTCAGCGACTCGATGACGGCGATCACGTCTGTGTTTCGGGCGCTCACGCCTCCAGCACCCACCTGTCCATATTCCATCCCGCGCCCCACCGCGTCGGATTGCTGCTCACCGCATACATCTTCTTCGATGTGATCAGCGTGCGCTGCTGTCGGTACAGGGGCAGCGTCGGCACATCGGCCCACAGCACTGGCCCGGCCTCGCCGAGCAGTCGGGCGACCTCCTTGGGATCGGCGGTCACCGCCAGCGCGTCGATGATGCCGTCGATGCGTGGGTTCGTGTAGCCCGACAGGTTGTTCCCGTTGCCGGTGTGCAGGTCGTATGCGTCCATCGCCGACGAGCCTGTGGACCCGCTGCCCGTCGCGCCGCCGGTGCTGGCCAGCAGCACGTCGATCTCGTTGTTGCGCAGCGTCAGCGGGCCGGTCGTCTCAGAGCTCGTGTCCTGCACGGCGATACCCGCGGGTGCGCAGGACTTGGCGATCGCGCCGACGGTCGCGGCGAGCCGGGCATTGGGGGTCTGGTAGCCGATCCGCACCGCAAGCGGCTGGTTGCCGAGCGCATCCCGTGCGGCGTTTGGGTTGGCGGTGCCGAACTGTTCGGCCCCAACCGATTCCGCGCTTCCGACCGCTTCCTCGGTCACCGGGTTGAGGCGGGTGTTGGCGATCGGCACCTCTGCGTTGCGTGCGATCACGTCGCGGGGCGTGCACAGCGCGAAAGCGCGTCGGGCCTGCGGCGCGGCCATCGGTCCCTGCGCGGCGAAGATCAGCTGTTCGATGCCTGCCGACGGGGTGTCGCTCTGGGTGTAGTCCTCGGGCATGTTGAGCACACCCGACGAGCCTGCGGCGACGTCGACGACATCCACGGTGCCGCTGTCGAGGCGGTCCTGGACGTCGAAGCCCCGGGGCCTGACGGTGATCTTGTTGGTGACGGGCTTTGCGCCCCACCATTTGTCGTTGGCGACGAGCACCACGGCGCCGTCATCGCTTACCGAGTCCAGCTTGTAGGGGCCCGACGACGGAAACCGCTTCACGTCGATGTCGGGCGTGAGGTTCCAGGTGCTGTTCCAGGCCTGCGCGATGCGGTCGATGCTCGGGCCGTCGTTGTTGATGATCGCGGTCGTGGCGTCGATGCCGAGTTCGTCGGAGATGACGTGGGCGGGCATCAGCGACGTAGCGGCGAACAACTGCCCGAAATCGACCAGCGCCCGATCCGCGGCGAACGACACCCTGGCGCGTTTCTGCCCTGGTGCGCAGTCCACGGTGGCGATGTCGCGGTAGCCGGCCTGGTTGGCGGCCTCGAAGCCGGGAAACCGGCCGGACTGCGACACCCAGGCGAGTACGAGATCGTCGCAGGTGACGGGCTTACCGTCGGAGTACACCGCTTGGTCGCTGATCACGTAGTCGAGCACCAGCGGCGCGCGGCCGACGACCGCGATGGTGCCGAAGTCGTGGTCGCCGACGATCTGGCCGTCGGGGCCGTGGTAGTTGAATCCGGTCAGCACCCGTGCGAACGCCTGCGGTCCGCCCGACGCCGCACCGGCAACCGTGTTGGTGTTGTACGTCGTCAACGCGCCGTCGACCGCGTAGGTGATCTCGCTCGCCGGGCTATCGGAGCACGATGACACGCTGAACGCGCAGGCGAACGCGACTGTCACCGCCGTGGCGGTCCCCCGCAAGCGGGCCGTCATGTGGGCTACCGCCGCCGGGTGTTCCGCTTGCCCGCGGGCCGTCCGGTTCTGCTGGTGGTGGGTCGGATGGGCCTCGCGCCCGGCGCGGGCTTCTCTGCAACCGTGTGCTTGCCCGTCGCCGCTGCCGCGGTGGCCGCACCGACGGCCGCCTTCTCGGAGTCGGTGTCGATGTCGGGCTCGTCGGCGACGGTGTCGTCCGCCGTACGGGACTTCGCGGCCGCCGGCTTGCGACGGTTGAGCACGCGGCGCGTGTGGGTGCGGACCAGCTCGGTGCGTTCGCGCAGGGTGACCAGCAGCGGGGTGGCGAAGAAGATCGACGAGTAGGTACCCACGATGACACCGACCAACTGAACGAGCGCAAGGTCCTTGAGGGTGCCGACACCCAGCAGCCACACCGCGACCACCATCAGCGAAATGATCGGCAGCACCGAGATCACGCTGGTGTTGATCGACCGCATGAAGGTCTGGTTGATGGCCAGGTTGGCCTGTTCGGCGAAGGTCCTGCGGGTGGTGTGCTGGAAGCCGTGGGTGTTCTCCTCGACCTTGTCGAACACGATGACGGTGTCATACAGCGAGAAGCCCAGAATGGTCAACAGACCGATCACGGTGGCCGGGGTGACCTCGAAGCCGACCAACGAATACACACCCGCGGTGACGACCAGGTCGAAAAATAGTGTCGCCATTGCCGAGATGGCCATATAGCGCTCGTAACGCACGGCGATGTAAGTGGCCGCCAGCACCAGGAAGACCACGAGCGCCAGCAGCGCCTTGTTGGTGATCTGGCCGCCCCAGGTCTCCGACACAGCCGAATCGCTGATCGCCTGCTTGCTCGGCTGGCCGTCGAGACCCTTGGGTTGGAAGGCATCGAACAGCGCGTCGCGAAGTTTGGCCGACTCGTCGTTGTTCAGCGCTTCGGACCGGATCTGCACCGTCGCCGACGGCCCGTTGCCGACCACCACGACGGATTCGGTGTCCTTGCCAAGCGCCTGGCTGAACACCTCTTCGACACGCTCGGTGCTGACACCGGCGGCGGGCATCGACACCTTGGTGCCGCCCTCGAAGTCGATGCCGAACGTGAAACCGCGCACCACGATGCTCGCGATGCAGACCGCGACGATCAATCCGCTGATCGAGTACCACAGCTTGCGGCGACCGATGACCTCGAACGCCCCGGTGCCGGTGTAGAGCCGCACGAAGAAGCCGTGCTTGGGGGCGTCGGCCCCCGCGCTTTCCAAATCGGGCGCCTCGACCGCGCTGGATTCGGTCACGTCAGATGTACGTCTTGCCATCGACTATCCCCGTCCCGTCGCTGCGGATACTCGGCGCTCGCGCGCGATCTGCTGCACGGCACCCAGGCCGTTGAAGGCCGGTTTGGACAGCAGCGTCGACTTCGACGCCAGATAGACCAGCGGCCACGTCACCAGGAAGACCACCACGACGTCGAGGATCGTCGTCAAGCCGAGGGTGAACGCGAAGCCCTTCACCTGACCGATGGCCAGGACGTAGAGCACGACCGCGGCGAGGAAGGTCACCGCGTTGCCGGAGATGATCGTCTTGCGCGCGCGTTTCCAACCGCGCGGCACTGCGGAGCGGAACGACTTGCCTTCGCGTATCTCGTCTTTGATGCGTTCGAAGAACACCACGAACGAGTCGGCGGTCATGCCGATACCGATGATCAGACCGGCGATGCCTGCCAGGTCAAGCGTGTAGTTGATGTATCTACCGAGCAACACCAATATGGCGAAAACCATTGCGCCAGAGGCGACCAGCGACAGTGCGGTCAGCAATCCGAGCACCCGGTAGTACAGCAGCGAATAGAGCAGCACCAGCGCCAGACCGACGGCGCCGGCGATGAGTCCGGCCCGCAATGACGTCAAGCCCAGAGTGGCCGAAACCGTTTCGGCCTCAGAGGATTCGAACGACAGCGGCAGCGAGCCGTACTTCAGTACGTTGGCCAGCTCCTTGGCCCGCTCGGCGTTGAACTGTCCGGTGATCTGCGTGTTCCCGCCAGGGATCGCCTCTTCGATCTGTGGGGCGCTGACGACCTGCGAGTCGAGCGTGAACGCGGTCTGCGTACCGACGTGGGATGCGGTGAAATCCGCCCAGATGTTGGCGGCGTCGGGCTTGAACTCCACCTGGACGACGTACTCGCCGCGCTGGGTGTCCATCCCGGAACTGGCGTTCTTGATCTGCTCGCCGCTGATGATCGACTTGTCCAGCAGGTACACCTGGGAGTGGTCGGTCGAGCAGGTGACCAGGGGCAGGTTCGGATCGTCGTTGCCCGCGAGGACGTCGTCCTCGTTGCACCGGGTGGCTTGGAACTGCAGCGCCAGAATCTGGATCTGCTGTTCGGTGCTCTGACGAAGCGCCTTCTCGTCGGCGATCCGCTGGGCGAGGTCCTTTTCCTGGGGCTTTGGTGCGGGACCGGGCGGCGCCGGGCTGGGCGGTGGCGCCTCGGGATACGGGCGCGGCTGCGGGGCCGGCGGTGATTCCGGCTCGGTCTGCTCCGCGGGCGCACCTGTCTCGGCACCCTGCTCTGCGGGCGCTTCCTGCGCGCCGCCCTCTTCCGCGGGCGCCAGCGGGGCCTCCGGCGCGGCGGGCTGACCTTCCGGCGGCACCGGCTGGCCTGCCGGTGGTCCGCCCTGCCCCGGGCCTGCCTGCTCGCCTGGCTGTTGCGGTTGCTGCGCGGCGATCGCGTGGATCACCGGGCGGATGTACAGCCGCGCCGTCTGGCCCAGGTTGCGGGCCTCGCTGCTGTCGTTTCCCGGCACGGTGATCACCAGGTTGTCGCCGTCGATCACCACCTCGGACCCCGAAACGCCGAGGCCGTTGACACGCGAGGAGATGATCTCCTGAGCCTGGTTCAGCGCGTCCCGGGTCGGCCGCGATCCGTCGGGCGTCCTGGCCGTCAGCGTGACCCGGGTGCCGCCCTGCAGATCGATGCCGAGCTTCGGCTCGGCCTTCTTGTCGCCGGTCAGAAAGACCAGGAGGTACACGCCGACCAACAGCGCGAGGAAGATTGTCAGGTAGCGGGCAGGGTGCACCGGCGTCGAAGGCGATGCCACGTTTCTTTGGTCTCCTCGAGGTCAGGTCGTCAGCACCGCAAAGGGTACGTGGCCGTGCTGAGTGCCCGACTGTCAGTCGTCAGTTCAGTCGGTTCTTGTCGCTGCCGTCCGTGATCTCGGTTGCCGACGACTCGGGCTCATCGATGTCGTCGACGTCCTCGTCGAACTCGTCATCGGGCGCGATGCGGTCCCGCACGGCGAGCTTCATCCAGGTCGTCACGACGCCCGGCGAGATCTCTAGCTCCACGTTGTCGTCGGTGATGGCCTTGATCTCGCCCTGAAGGCCCGACGTGGTGTGCACCCGGTCGCCGATCTTCAACGAATTGTGCAGGTCGATCGTCTTCTGCATCGCTTTCTTCTGCCGTCGCGAAGCGAAGAACATGAACGCGCCCAGGATGATGAGCAGTGGTAGTAAGGCGACCAGATCCATGGCAGCAACTGTCTTTCGTGTCGGTCTTGCGATGACGGCCCTTGACCGCAGGTGGGTACCGAAGAGCCTTCTAGGTGACCAGTGTGCCATTGCGGCACCTGAAGGCCGAGCGACCCCGGCTTTCCGGGCGCTCAATGCGCCGACCGTACGATTCCCGCGAGGCTAGGCTCACACAGCGTGAGCACCCTCGAACAGAGCCGCTATCTCGCCACCACCATCCCCGGTCCCCGCTCCAAAGAGCTGATCGACCGGAAGGCCGCCGCGGTGTCCCGCGGCATCGGCAACACGATGCCGGTATATACCGCGCGGGCGGGCGGCGGCATCGTCGAAGACGTCGACGGCAACCGGCTCATCGACCTCGGCTCGGGCATCGCCGTCACCACGATCGGCAATGCGTCGCCGCGGGTCGTCGAGGCGGTGCGCGAACAGGTCGCCGACTTCACCCACACCTGCTTCATGATCACGCCGTACGAGGAGTATGTCGCCGTCGCCGAGGCGCTCAACCGTCTCACCCCAGGCAGCTTCGAGAAACGTTCTGCGCTGTTCAACTCCGGCTCCGAAGCGGTGGAGAACGCCGTCAAGATCGCCAGGACCTACACCCGCAAGCAGGCGGTGGTGTCCTTCGACCACGCCTATCACGGCCGCACCAACCTGACGATGGCGCTGACCTCGAAGTCGATGCCCTACAAACACGGCTTCGGCCCGTTCGCGCCTGAGATCTACCGCGCGCCGCTGTCCTACCCGTTCCGCGACGCGGAATTCGGCAAGGAGATGGCGAACGACGGCGAAGTGGCCGCCCGCCGGGCCATCAACGTCATCGACAAGCAGGTCGGCGCCGACAACCTGGCCGCGGTCATCATCGAGCCGATCCAGGGCGAGGGCGGCTTCATCGTCCCTGCGGACGGCTTCCTGCCCGCGCTGCTGGACTGGTGTCAGAAGAACAACGTGGTGTTCATCGCCGACGAGGTGCAGACGGGCTTCGCCCGCACGGGCGCGATGTTCGCCTGTGAGCACGAGGGCATCGAACCTGACCTGATCGTCACCGCCAAGGGCATTGCCGATGGTCTTCCGCTTTCGGCGGTGACCGGCCGCGCCGAGATGATGGATGCCCCGCATGTCAGCGGGCTCGGCGGCACGTACGGCGGCAATCCGGTCGCGTGCGCGGCCGCGCTTGCCACCATCGAGACGATCGAATCCGACGGGCTGGTGGCGCGCGCCGCTGAAATCGAGCAGCTGATGAAGGACCGGCTGCACCGGATGCAGGCCGAGGACGACCGGATCGGTGACGTCAGAGGCCGCGGAGCGATGATCGCGATGGAGCTCGTGAAGGCCGGCACCACCGAACCCGACGGCGCGCTCACCGCGAAACTGGCCGTCGGCTGCCATACCGCTGGCGTGATCGTGTTGACCTGCGGCACCTACGGCAATGTGTTGCGCTTCCTGCCGCCGCTGAGCATCAGCGACGACCTACTCATCGAGGGCCTCGACGTTCTCGCCCTCGTGCTCGCCGACCTTTAGCTGCGGTTGACGCTCCACCATTCGCTCACCACTTGCAGGATCCGGTCCCGGTCGATCAGCAGCGGTGAGACGTGGCCGGTGCCTGCGACCTCCTCGACGCGACAGTCGGGAATGGCGGTACAGGTGCGACGGGCTTCGTCGGGCCGCCAGCCCGTGACGTCGTCGCGCACCGTCATCACCAGCGTCGGCACGGCGATGCTGCCGAGAAGATCCTCGATTCCGCTGCGCTGCAACATCATCGAGCGCATCGCGTGATACATCCCGACGCGGTCGGCATCCCGGAACGACGCCATGACCGCCGCGGCCTGCTCGGGTTGCGCGGCAAGGGCGGTCCTGCCGACCAACGAGTCGAACAACAGCCTGACGATCAGGCCGGTCGGTCCGGCGATGCGATACATGCCGACCAGGGGCCAGGCCATGGTGAGCTTCTCCTTCGCGGTGAAACCCTGAATGGGCGTGCCGATGGTGGTCAACGTCCGCAGCCGCCGTCCCGTTGCCAGGCGAATACCGACATGGCCGCCCCAGGCATTACCCACCCAGTCGACCGGCTCGGTGAGCCCGAGGCGGTCCAGCGCCTGCTCCGCCGACGCCACCACCTCTTCGAATGTGAAATCCCTTGCGACAGAATCGCTCTTGCCGTGCGACGGTCCGTCGATCGCATACACCGTGCGCTGCCGGCCCAGCTCGTCGAACAGCGGACCCCATGAGCTGGAGTCGACGAACAGGCTGTGCCACAACACAACCGGTGGCCCGGTACCCGTGCGCCGGACATGCAGCCGACCGAGATCGGTGCTGACGAAATTCGGGCTCGGCGTGATCATCGCGACCCTCCCATTTACTTCGGTTTCCGAAACTTCGGTTACCGTAGTATTCTCGGAAGGCTATGGCGGAGTCAAGAAGCAGCGCGCCTGACCGGCTGGCCATCGGGCAGCTGCTGGTCAGGCTGCTTCGCGAGTTTCGCGATGACCTCGCCGCGCCCCGCGCCGACGCCGGCTACGGAGATGTCCGCGAGCCGCACTTCCAGATCTTCGGCAACATCCGGATGGGCGGCATCCGGCTCACCGAGCTGGCCGATCGCGCGCAGCTGAGCCTGGCCGCCACCTCCGAGCTCGTCAACGACCTCGCCGACCTCGGCTACCTGACCCGCAGGCCGGATCCGGCCGACGGCAGAGCCAAGCTGATCGACCTGACCAGGAGGGGCCGGGAGCTGATGGCCGACGCGGGCAGCAGAGTCGCCGACATCGAGCACCGATGGTCGGCGTTGACGGGCGAGAGGAACTTCACGCAGATGTGCCGCACCATGCAAAGGCTGCTCGACGAGCTCGACCCGAAAGACTCGCGCGGCTGAACGGGCAGACTAGGTCGGCGGCGGCAGTCTCAGCAGCAGCCGGGCGCCGCCCATGGGACTGGTCTCCAGAGAGGCCGTTCCGCCGTGGATGTCGGCCTGCTGAGCCACCAATGCGAGGCCGAGCCCGGAGCCGGACCGCGCAGCCGTCGTCCCGCGGGAGAACCTGTCGAAGACGGCGGCCCGCTCTTCCTCCGGCACGCCGAGGCCGTTGTCGTCGACCGTGATCTCGACCCCGTCTACGGAACTGATTGCAGCTAAACGGATTTCGGTGGCTCCGCCGTGCTTGACGGCATTGGTGATCGCGTTGTCGATGACCAGTCGCAGACCTGCGGGCATCCCGACCATCAGCACCGTGGTGCGACGATGCCAGCGACACCTCCAGATCGGGATAGTTGCGCATTGCATCGTGGGCAGCGCGGTCGAGCAGTTCGGTGATGTCGACGGGGACGAAGTCGGCGACGGTGGTCAGCTCGCCCTGGGCCAGCCGCTCCAGTGCCGAGAGCGTGGCCTCGATCCGGCTCTGGGTGCGAATGACGTCGGCGATGACTTCCTTGCGCTGCTCGTCGGGCAGGTCGAGGGTCGCGAGCACCTCGAGGTTGGTCCGCATGGCGGTCAACGGCGTGCGCAGCTCGTGGGACGCCACCGCCGCGAAATCCCGTGCGGACTCCAGCGCGGCCCTCGTGCGCTGCTGTTCGTCGCCGATGCGGGCGAGCATTCCCTCGACCGCCTCGGCGATCTCGACGGCTTCCTGAACCCCGCGCACCTTGACCTCGTCGGGGTTGGATTGTGCGTTGATCACCCGGGCCTGCTGGGCGAGCACGCGGAACGGGTTGATCATGATCAGCCACAGCACCGAGGCGACCGCCAGTGTCGCGACGATGACCCCGCCGCAGATCAACAGCACGCGACGGTGCAGTTCGTCGATCCGCCGCTGCGTCTCGGCCAGCGGAGCGCCGACGGCGATCGACGCCTTACCGGCGGTGAACGAGCGGACCCGGTATTCGACACCGTCGATCGTCGTGCTGGCGTAACCGTTGTCGAACTGCGGCAAGACGATGTCCTTGGGCACCGACACGGTGGTGCCGTCCACGCGAGCGGTTCGCACCAGACCGCCGTTCATCGCGGGTTGGTCCAGCCCGGGGTTCTCGGAGTTGCGCAGCAGCAAACTGATGTCCCCGAGGCTGCTGACCGAATCGAGGCGACGGTCGAGCTGGCTGTACTGGTCGTTGGTGACGCCGAACCACACCCACGCGCCGAGAATGATGACGAGGGCGACCACCGAGAGCGCCGCGACGATGACGATGATGCGCAACGACATCACGCGCGCCAGCAGCTGGTACAGGCGTGTGACGAGACGCACTATGACACCGCGGCCCGACTTGCGTCCATGGGGTCATCTTGCCTGATGGCCGCGCGGCGGCGAGGTGCCCGGTGCTGGTGTCACGCGTCGCTGTCGCTGTGGCCGCGTCCGACGTGTGCCTCGGCGCGCATCCGGTCGGCCATGTGTGGATAGTGCAGCTCGAACGCGGGCCGCTCCGAACGGATCCGGGGCAGCTCGGTGAAGTTGTGCCGCGGCGGCGGGCAGCTGGTGGCCCACTCCAGCGAGTTGCCGTACCCCCACGGGTCATCGACGGTGACCGGCTCGCCGTAGCGCCAACTCTTGAAGATGTTCCAGGCGAACGGAATCGTCGAGATGCCCAGGATGAACGCGCCCATCGTCGAGATCACGTTCAGCGTGGTGAAGCCGTCGGTCGGCAGATAGTCGGCATACCGGCGGGGCATGCCCTCATTTCCCAACCAGTGCTGCACCAGGAACGTGGCGTGGAAACCGATGAACGTCAACCAGAAGTGCAGCTTGCCCAGCCGCTCGTCGAGCAGCCGCCCGGTCATCTTCGGGAACCAGAAATAAATGCCCGCATAGGTGGCGAACACGATCGTGCCGAACAACACGTAATGGAAGTGCGCCACCACGAAATAGCTGTCGGTGACGTGGAAGTCGATCGGCGGGCTGGCCAGCAGCACACCCGACAGGCCGCCGAGCAGGAAGGTGACCAGGAAGCCCACCGAGAACAGCATCGGCGTCTCGAACGTCAACTGGCCCTTCCACATCGTGCCGATCCAGTTGAAGAACTTGATCCCGGTGGGCACCGCGATCAAGAACGTCATGAACGAGAAGAACGGCAGCAGCACCGCACCGGTGGCGAACATGTGGTGCGCCCACACCGCCATCGACAGCGCCGCAATGCTGAATGTCGCGTACACCAGCGTGGTGTAGCCGAAGATCGGCTTGCGGCTGAACACCGGCACCACCTCGCTGATGATGCCGAAGAACGGCAGCGCGATGACGTACACCTCGGGGTGGCCGAAGAACCAGAACAGGTGCTGCCACAGGATCACGCCGCCGTTGGCCGGGTCATAGATGTGCGCGCCGAGGTGGCGGTCGGCGGCCAGGGCAAGCAGCGCCGCGGTCAGCAGCGGGAAGATCAGCAGCACCAGGATCGAGGTCACCAGGATGTTCCAGGTGAAGATCGGCATCCGGAACATCGTCATACCCGGCGCGCGCATGCACACCACCGTGGTGATCATGTTGACCGCGCCGAGGATGGTGCCAAGACCACCGACCCCGAGGCCAAGGATCCACAGATCGCCGCCGGGCCCAGGCGAGTGAATGGCGTCGGTCAGCGGCGCGTAAGCGGTCCAGCCGAAGTCAGCAGCGCCAGTCGGAGTGATGAAGCCGGAAAGCGCTATCAGTGCGCCGAACACGAAGAGCCAGAACGACAGTGCGTTCAGCCGCGGGAACGCCACGTCGGGGGCGCCGATCTGCAGCGGCAGCACCAGGTTGGCGAACCCGAACACGATCGGGGTGGCATAGAACAGCAGCATCGCCGTGCCGTGCATGGTGAACAGCTGGTTGTACTGCTCGTTGGACAGGAACTGCAGGCCGGGCAGGGCGAGCTCGGCGCGGATGAACAGCGCCATCAGCCCGCCGATGAAGAAGAAGATGAAGCAGGCGACGCAGTACATGATGCCGATCAGCTTGTGATCGGTTGTGGTGATCAGCTTGTAGATCAGGCTGCCCTTGGGGCCGAGCCGAGCCGGGAACGGGCGACGGGCCTCGAGTTGCTCGACCGGGGCTGTCTCGCTCGTCTCAGTTGTCACAAAGTAACGCTAGGGACTGACCCCGGGTCACCCGTAGGGTCAAAGGTCCCTTGCGGTCAGCGGTGGGCGAGTCGACCCCCACGGCCGAACATGCCGCCCCACGGGCGCTTGCGCTGCGGGTCCTCTTCGGCAGGCTGGATTTCCGTCACGTCCTCCGAAGCGACCGGCTCTGCTGTGGTCATCGCCGAACGCTCCGCATAACGGATGTCACGGGCGCTGCGCACCGACAACCGGCCGAGCGCGAGCGCGCCGAGGAAGATGATGAGCGCACCCAGCCCGTAGAAGTACGCCAACTCAAGGCCAACACGCTTGGCTTCGGACGCGGCCACAGGGGCACCGGCATCCCCGAGCCCCAACGGCCCGGCCAGTGCCCGCCCCACGACGAACCACGCGCCTGCGAACACCGTCAACCAGCTGCCGAGCATCGCGGTGAACCGGTTACGCGAACTCAGCAGCAGAAAGCCACCCACCACCGTCGCGACCCCTGGCAGCACCTCCAGCCAGCCACGGGCCGCCGTCCATGCCCACTCCCGGTCGGGGCTGAATGCGAAATCGAAGTAGGGCCCGACGAACGGGATGAGCGCGCCCCAGATGCCCAGCAGAACCAACAGAAAGCCACTCGCCGCACCTCGGCTGCGGGGCATCTGCAGCCTGCCGCCACCGGCACGAACACGCGTGTCGCTCATGGATGCCTCCTCGGTCCCCGACGGGATACCCCGACCCCGCGTCGGAGTACCCCAACCGGCGTGCCCGTAACCGGCGGCCGGCCTCACTGACACGCTGAGCGCGCTACAGCGCCAGACCGAGGGCGAGTAGCACGACGGCGATCAACGGGAACGCGCCCTGCGTGACGGCGGCGCGTGCCTTGTCCGGCGATGAGGCGAGCAGCACAGCGGCCGCCGCAAGCATCGATCCGACGCCAGCGAACGTCAGCGCGGCGCCCACCGCGGTGTGTCCCAGGCACATCGCGACGATGCCGATGGCGCTCACGATCGCCAGGAACAGGTTGTAGAAGCCCTGGTTGAAGGCCAGCAGCTTGGTGGTCTCGGCCTCTTCCTGCGTGGTGCCGAACGTCGCGCGGGTGCGCGGCGACGTCCACGTCAGCGACTCCATCACGAAGATGTACACGTGCAGTAGCGCGGCGAGGCCCGCGAAAATCAGTGCGGCGGTGACCATTGCGACTCCTATCCGTCTGGCCTGCTACTCGAACAGGCCCTGCTGGCCCAGTCCCGACACCCCGCTCGGTGGGGTCATCCCGAGGTGCGTCCACGCCTGCGCCGTTGCGACCCGGCCCCTCGGTGTGCGGGCCAGCATCCCGGCGCGTACCAGGAACGGCTCGCACACTTCCTCGACGGTGGTGGCTTCCTCGCCGACCGCGACCGCCAGAGTGGAGACGCCGACGGGCCCGCCGCCGAAGTTGCGGGTCAGCGCCGACAGCACGGCGCGGTCGAGGCGGTCGAGGCCGAGCTCGTCGACGTCGTAAACCGCCAGCGCGTATTTCGCGATGTCGCGGGTGATCACGCCGTCGGCGCGGACCTCCGCGTAGTCGCGAACCCGGCGCAGCAGCCGGTTGGCGATGCGAGGCGTTCCTCGTGAGCGACGGGCGATCTCGGCGCCGGCGTCTGCCCCCAGCTCGATACCGAGGATGCCCGCCGATCGGGTCAGCACCCGCTCCAGCTCGGCGGGCTCGTAGAAATCCATGTGCGCGGTGAAGCCGAACCGGTCGCGCAGGGGGCCGGTCAGCGCGCCCGACCTGGTGGTGGCACCCACAAGGGTGAAGGGCGCGACCTCGAGCGGAATCGACGTGGCGCCAGGGCCTTTCCCGACGACGACGTCGACCCGGAAGTCTTCCATCGCCAGGTAGAGCATCTCCTCGGCGGGCCGCGCGATGCGATGGATCTCGTCGATGAACAACACGTCGTGCTCGACGAGGTTGGACAGCATCGCGGCCAAATCGCCCGCCCGCTCGAGTGCGGGGCCGGACGTCACCCGCAGCGACGAACCCAACTCGGCGGCGATGATCATCGCCAGCGACGTCTTGCCGAGGCCGGGAGGACCGGACAACAGGATGTGATCCGGTGTGCCGCCGCGGTTCTTGGCGCCCTCGATGACCAGCTGCAGCTGCTCGCGCACCCTTGGCTGCCCGATGAACTCCCCCAGCGACCGCGGGCGCAGGCCGGCGTCGATGTCGCCCTCGCCGACGGTCAGCGCCGCGGAGACCTCGCGGTCCTCTTGCTCGTCGTCGTTGTCGTCGGTGAAGCGGCTCATTATTTGTTTCCAAGCATGGACAGGGCGGCGCGCAACGCCGTCGACTGCGTCGCCTCCGGCTCATTGGCCAGCACCTTGTCGGTGGCTTCCTCGGCGAGCTTGAGGGCGAAGCCAAGTCCGACAAGGGCTTCCACCACCGGGCCACGCACCGCATGGCCGTTGACGGCAGGCAGTCCGATCGCGGGTCCGACCGCGCCGACCTTGTCGCGCAGTTCGAGCACCATCCGTTCGGCGCTGCGCTTGCCGATGCCAGGCACCCTCGTCAGTGCCGTCACGTCGCCGTCGGCCAGCGCCTGGCGCAGCGCGGGCGCGTCGTGGACGGCCAGCGTGGCCAGTGCGATCTTCGGCCCGACGCCGGACACCGACAGCAGTGTCGTGAACAGATCCCGGGCGTCGGAGTCGTGGAAGCCGTACAGCGTCATCGAGTCCTCGCGCACGATCATCGCAATCACCAGCCGGGCCTCGGTTCCGCGCCGAAGGGTCGACAGCGTCGAGGGCGTGGCGTTGACGCGGTAACCGACACCGCACGCCTCGATGACGACATGGTCGAGTGCCACGTCGAGAACTTCACCGCGAATGGATGCGATCATCGTGCCGCCTTGAGTCGTGCCTTGTATTTCTTCTGCTGTTCGGCGGCCAGCGCCTCGGCCGCCGCCATCCGTGCCAGCATCGGCGCACGCCAGCTGTGGCAGATGGCGAGCGCCAACGCGTCCGCGGCATCGGCAGGTGTCGGCTTGGTCTGCAGCGTGAGGATTCTCGTCACCATCGCGGTGACCTGAGCCTTGTCCGCGTTGCCGTTGCCGGTTACCGCTGCCTTCACCTCGCTGGGCGTGTGGAAATGGACGTCGATACCGCGCTTGGCGGCCGCAAGCGCGATCACCCCGCCCGCCTGCGCAGTGCCCATCACCGTCGAGACGTTCTGTTGAGAGAACACGCGCTCGATCGCGATGACGTCGGGACGGTGGGTGTCCATCCAGTGTTCGACCGCGTCGCTGATCATCAGCAGGCGCTTGTGCAGCGGTGCGTCGGACGGCGTGCGGACGACATCGACGTCGAGCGCGATGACCTGCCGGCCCTTTCCGCCTTCGATCACGGAGAGCCCACAGCGCGTCAGACCGGGATCGACTCCCATTACGCGCACGCCAACCACCTTCTGTGAACACCTGTTCGATGGCAGCTTAGCGTGGTTGACCGACGTCACCTGGGAAGGACACGCCCCTGGTGAGCAGGGCAATTCGCGATTCCTGCCGGTGGAATCGGCACGCAGGTCACCGTGCTGCGCAGGCTCGCCATGGCGCTGGTCATCATTCTGGGCGGGGCCGCGATCCTGATGACGTTCCCGCGGTTCTCCGACATCGGCACCACGGTGTTCGCGTCGGCCGGTGTGTTGTCCGTCGTCGCAGGCCTGGCCGCACAGACCTCGCTGGGAGCGGTGTTCGCAGGCATGCAGATCGCGTTCTCCGGCGCCATCCGCGTCGGCGACGTGGCGCAGCTCGAGAACGGCCAGTGGTGGGGCCGGATCGAGGAGATCACCCTGAGCTATGTCGTCGTACGGCTGTGGGACGAGCGCAGGCTGGTGCTGCCGTGCACCTACTTCACCACCGAGCCCTTCGAGAACTGGACCCGCAGCGCGACCGAGATCATGGGTGCCGTCGAATTCGACGTCGATTTCTCGGTGCCGTTCGCCGAGATGCGCGCCGAACTGGACCGGCTGCTCGCCGAGAACGAGCTGTGGGACGGCGGGCGCGGCGTGCTGCAGGTGACCGATGCCGTCGGCGGAATGGTCCGGGTGCGCATCGTGGTCAGTGCCCCGAACGCGGGCGCGCTTTTCGACCTGCGGTGCGCGGTGCGTGAAGGCATGGTCAACTGGGTGCAGCACTGGGGCGTGCTGCCGACGCAGCGCATCGAGGCCGCCGAGACGGTCACCGAGGTCGAGCCGCGGCGCACCGACGGGGACGGCGAGACGCAGCGGGTTGCGTCCAGCCTGTTCTCCGGCAGCCCCGAGGCCGACGCACGGGCGCGGGCATTCGACGACACCGACAACCGCGAGGACGACTACGCCAGTCCCATCGGCCGCCGCTGATCTTCCCTACCGGCGGAACGTGCGGGGAGTAGCTTCTCGACCATGCGGACTGTCCGTAGTTTCTGCCGGGTCTGCACCTCGGTCTGCGGCATCCTCGTCGATGTCGACGGCGACGACGTCGTCGCGGTGCACGGCGACCGCGATCATCCGTTCTCGCAGGGCTATACGTGCCCGAAGGGTCGCGCGCTGCCGCAGATCCACCATCACCCGGACCGTCTCGAGCACCCGCTGATCCGCGTCGACGGCGAACTGCGGCGGACCACCTGGGACGCCTGCCTCGACGACATCGGCGATCGGCTGCGCGCCGCCATCGCCGAACACGGGCCGCAAGCCGTCGGCGTGAACTTCGGCACCGGCGTCGGCATGGACGCGGTGGGCTACCGCATCGCGCAGGGCCTGCACGCCGCGATCGGCACGCCCGCGAAGTTCAGCCCGCTGACCATCGACGGCACCGCCAAAGTGCTGGTCGCCGAACTGATGGGCGGCACGCAGTCGATGACCGGAAGGCCGGACTACGACAACGCGACGTTCGCGATGTTCATCGGCAGCAATCCCGTTGTCTCCCATGGCCACACGGTCGGACTACCGAACCCGAGGGGCGCGATCCGCGACCTCGCGGAGCGCGCCGAGGTCTGGATCGTCGACCCCCGTCGCACCGAGACCGCGCGGATGGCCACGCACCACCTCGCACCAACGCCGGGTACCGATTACGCCGTGCTCGCCTACCTGGTGCGTGAGGTGCTGCGCGACGGCGCCGATCCCGCCGTGCCGACCCAGGACGTGGACCGACTTGCCGCTGCGGTCGAGCCCTTCACCCTGAAGCACAGCGCGAATGTTGCCGACGTGCCCGAGGAGCAGCTGACCCAGCTGCTGGCGTCCATCCGACGGTCGGGGCGGATCGCGGTCGACACGGGTACGGGCATCACCATGTCACCCAACGCCAATGTGACGCAATGGCTTTGCACAGCACTGCTCATTCTCACCGGATCGATGAACCGCACTGGCGGCATGTGGTTCCATCCCGGGTTCGCCTATCAGCTCGAAACGTTCACCCTGCCGGTCGCACCGGAGGACGGATCGTTTGGGGCAGGGCCCCGCAGCCGCCCCGAAACCCAGTCCTTCCTTCGCGAATGGCCGTGCGCCGTACTGCCCGACGAGATCAACGCAGGAAACATCCGCGCGTTTCTCAACCTCGGCGGCAGCCTCGTCACCGGTTTCCCGGATACGGCCTCACTGGTGCCGGCCCTGCAGAAACTGGACGTTCTGGTGACCACGGAGATCCTGCCCAACGAGACCACGTCGCTCTCGACGCATGTGCTGCCGACCAAGGGTCAGCTCGAGCGACCCGACATCACGCTGTGGGACTTCCTGTCGCCGCGCATCTCGGCTCAGCACACGCCGGCGGTGGTGTCCCCCGTCGGCGAGCGGCGCTCGATGTGGTGGGTGCTGGCCGAGATCGGCCGACGGCTCGGTCACGACCTTGCCGACACCGGCGCGGGCGACGACGCGATGCTCGCCCACGTCGGCTCCGGCGTACGGGGCGGCTACGACGCGCTCACCGCGACCGGCTGGGCGGAAGCTCCGATCGAGCTGCCCGCACCGTGGGTGGACGACCACATCGAACGCGTCGGCGGCTGGCGGCTGGCGCCACCGCTGCTCGTCGACCAACTCGCCGCGGCGCGACGTCCCGCGTCGCTCGTCCTGGTGCCGCGCCGTCAACTGAGCAGGCTGAATTCACAACTCGACTTTCTGGGTGAGGCCCCAGAGATCATCGTTCATCCCGACGACGCGGCCGCGGCGGGCGTGTCCGACAATGCGCCGCTGGCGGTCCGCAGCGAGCACGGTGAGCTGACGGGCGTCGCGAAAATCGACGCATCCGTTCGGCGCGGTGCGGTGTCGGTGCCGCACGGCCACGCGGGCGCGAACGTCAACGTGCTCACCAGCAAGGACGACATCGACCCGCTGACGGGTATGACCCGCTACTCGGGCGTGCCGGTCACGCTGCACCCCGCCTGATTGCGATTTCGGCGTGATCACTATCGCTGAGCGACACTTTTCACGCCGAAATCACTCCTCGATCTGGGCGAGGACCTCGTCGGGGATGTCGGCGTTGGTGTAGACGTCCTGGACGTCGTCGCTGTCTTCAAGCGCGTCGACCAGCTTCATGATCTTGCGGGCGCCATCGGCGTCGAGCGGCACAGAGACCGACGGCTGAAACCCGGCCTCGGCGGAGTCGTAGTCGATTCCCGCGTCCTGCAGCGCGGTGCGCACCGCGACGAGATCGCCGGGCTCGGAGAGGATTTCGAAGCTGTCACCCAGATCGTTGATCTCTTCGGCACCCGCTTCGAGAACCGCGGTGAGCACGTCGTCCTCGCTCAGCTCGTTCTTCTCGAGCGTCACGACCCCCTTGCGGAAGAACAGATATGACACCGAGCCGGGGTCGGCCATGTTGCCGCCGTTGCGGGTCATCGCGACGCGCACCTCGCCCGCGGCACGGTTGCGGTTGTCGGTCAGGCATTCGACCAGCACGGCCACGCCGTTGGGCCCGTAACCCTCGTAGGTGATGTTCTGCCAGTCGGCGCCGCCGGCCTCCTCGCCCGCGCCACGCTTGCGGGCCCGCTCGATGTTGTCGTTGGGCACCGAGCTTTTCTTGGCCTTCTGGATGGCGTCGTACAGCGTCGGGTTGCCGGCCGGGTCACCGCCGCCAGTTCGCGCTGCCACCTCGATGTTCTTGATCAGCTTGGCGAAGTTCTTACCGCGCCGGGCATCGATGATCGCCTTCTTGTGCTTGGTGGTGGCCCACTTGGAATGGCCGCTCATGGGTGTACTACCTCTTTCACTACTGCGTTCGGTGCAGATGAAGTCCGATCAACGAGTCTACGTGGACGTTTATGTCCTACGGCGCCGCGTCGGGCGGCGTCAGCGCCACGACCCGGTATCCCACTCCTGCGGGCCAGCCGAGGTGGCCGCGAAGGTGCACCTGGACCCAGCTGACCGGCGCTCCCGATGGATCGTCGGTGAACACCGCTGCGGCGTCGACGATCGCACCCGTCTCGCCGCAGCCCTGCAGGAGCACCGAGATGGACAGGACCGCCCCACCGAGCCGCGCTCGGTCGTACTGCAGGCTGTCCGGGACGAAGAACGACGTGGCGAAGTTCGGCATCCTGATACCGCGCGGTGCGTTCGGTGAGCGGCGCAACATCAGCCCCGACACTTCGGGCTTGCCGTCGAACCACACCGTGCCGACGTACTCGGTGCGCCGGGCATCGCCACCGGTCGCCAGCCGCACCAGCGTATCGATGCGGGGTTGCGGCTCGACCTCGATCGTCTGGTTCAACGAATCTCACCCTCGATGTAGCGCTGCAGGTTCGGTGCGATGGCGGCGACGAGCTCATCATCGCTCATCGAAGCGAGCGGTTCGATCTTCCAGATGTAGCGCATCATCGCCAGGCCCATGATCTGCGACGAGATCAGGCCGCTTCGCACCGTTCGGTCGCGTTCGTCGACCCCGAGCTGCGATACGCCTATCAGGCTGGCTTCGACGACCCTGCGCAGCTTTTCGCGGGTGGTCGCCTCGTGAGCGGCGGTCTGCAAGACGGCTCGAAGCACGGGACCGATCTCGTCGTCGGCCCATGCTCCGAGCATCAGCCTCAACAGGGCGCTGCCCAGCTCGGGCAGCGGCGTGGTCCAGTTTTTCGCGACGCTTTCGAGCCACTTCTGCGGTGGGTTGGTCGCCGCGTCGAGCAGGGCGTCCTTGGACCCGAAATAGTGGTAGACCAGCGCCGGATCGACGTCGGCGGCCCTGGCGACGGCACGGATCGTCGTGCCTGCAAAGCCGGTTTCGGCGAACGCGTCGCGCGCCGCAGTCAGGATCCGGGCCGCAAGGACCCCGCGTTCATCCCGCGGACCTGGAGGAATGGCCCTGTTCGGCATGTCCGCCAACCTCCCCGTTAATTTCCTCTTGCGTTGAGACTTGTTTCATCGTACCGTGAAACTAGTTTCAACGGAACGTGAAATCAGGAGAAATAATGACCGCCACCCCGCAGACCCCCGATGTCGTCATCGTCGGCGCAGGCCCCGTCGGCCTGGTCGCCGCATGCGAGCTCGCCCGCCGCGGCGTTCGGATCCGCATCGTCGACAAGCTGGCCGAGCCCACCGACGAGTCGCGGGCAATCGCCATCCACGCCCGCAGCCTCGACATGTTCGACCGGATGGGCATCGTCGACGACCTCGTCGCCACGGGCGTCAAGTCGACCAGCATGCGGATGCTCAGCGGGGGCCACCAGCTTTTCCAGGTCGGGTTCGGCGGAGTCGACAGCGCCTTCCCTTATTCGTTGCTCACCGCTCAGACCGAAACGGAGCGTGTGCTCACCGAGCGGCTCGGCAGGCTCGGGGTCTCGATCGACCGCGGCGTCGAACTCGTCGAACTGACTCAGGACGACGACGTCGTTTCGCTGACCCTGCGTCACGCGGACGGATCGACCGAGGTGGTGACGACGTCCTGGGTCGTCGGCGCCGACGGCGCCCACAGCACCGTGCGGCATCTGGTCGGGACCAAGCTGCAGGGGTCGTTCAAGGGCGAGCGGTTCATCCTCGGCGACTGCGACGCCGAGCACGAAATGGACGCCGAGTCGATGTACACCGTGTTCTCACCCGAGGGCACGGTGATCGCGATGCCGATGCGGGCGGGCAGGGCGCGATTGATGGCGCAGATCCACGACGAGCCGGGGACGCCTCTCAACCTGCATCCCACCCAGGACGACCTGCAGCGGATCCTCGACGACCGGGTCGGTGGCATCAGGATCACCAACAGCCACTGGCTGACCTGCTTCGAGATCCACCACGGCCAGGTGGCCGCCTACCGGCACGGCCGCGTGTTCCTGGCGGGCGACGCGGCGCACATCCACAGCCCGGCAGGCGGACAGGGCATGAACACCGGGATGCAGGACGCCTTCAATCTCGCGTGGAAGCTGGCCGCGGCCGTTCGCGGCGAGGGCGGTCAGATGTTGCTCGACAGCTACCACGCCGAACGCCACCCCGTCGCCGAGAAGGTCATCGGGTTCACCACCAACCTGACCAAGGCGGGCACGTTGCGCGGTGGTGCGCGCGTGGTCCGCAACGCGATCCTGCGTGTGGTGGGTAACCTGCCCGCCGTCGGCGAGAAGATGGCGAGCGTCGTCGAGGAGATCGAGGTCGGCTACCAGGGCAGTCCCGCCGTGCGCGGTGGCCAGGTATCCCATGCGAAAATTGCTGCAGGTCAACATGTTCCGCATATCGCCGACACCGAGTTGCAGAAGGTGATCAGCGCGCTGTGCGGCGCGGACAATGCGGGCCACACGGTGCTGACCGTCACGGCGGGCAAACCAGCACCGGCCGCAGGACCGGCAGGGCAGGTGCAGGTGCTCGTCACCTCCGACGACACCCCGGTCGGCGGCTATGACGCCGTCATCGCCGATCCGGACGGCGTGATCGCCAGGCGCTTCGGCCTGAGCGACGGCGGCCACGTGGTGGTCCGGCCCGACGGCTACATCGGAGCCGTCACCGCACTCGACGACCAGGCCGGTGTCGCCGACTACTTCGCACTGATCGCGCGCTGAGATTCATGTACACCTACGAGATCGACCCGCGGGCGATGTTCGCCGACCGGTTCGAGCAGTTCGAGAAGTTCGGCATCCCTCGCGCCGACATCGAACGCGTTCGCACGGCGGTCACCGACATGTGGGCCGACGCACCGGGGGGCTGGGTTCACGAGTGGTCAAACCTGGCGCGGTCGTACGCCGAATCCGACGACCACGCGACGGCGGCCACGGCGTACGGCTTCGCGAAGTTCCCCTGTCTGAATGGCGAAGCTCGAGTGGTTGCCATGCGCAGGCAGCTGGAGCAGTACGAGTTGGCGGCCAAGGATTTTCCGGTGCGCTTCGAACGCCGCATGATCGAAATCCCCTACCGCGACGACACGATCGCGGTGCCTGTGCATCTGTATTCAGCCGACGGTGACTACGCGTCGCGGCCGGTGTTGATCGCCAGCGGCGGCGTCGACACCTTCAAATTGGATTTCCACCCGTGGTGCCTGGGGTTCACGATGAATGCGGGCGTCACCACGTTGGCGTTCGACAACCCCGGCACCGGCGAGTGCCCGGTCCCACTCGACGAGCATTCCGACGACGTGATTCGCGGCATCGCCGACTACGCCAGGTCGATCGGCGACGGCAGGGTCACCCACTTCGGCATGTCGTTCGGCGGCAACTTCGCCGCGATGACCGGTTTGACCGGAGCGGTCGATGCCGCGGTCGACCTCGGCGGTCCGGTCTGTGACACCTTCAGCCCAGACCATCTCGCGAAGTTGCCGTACGGCATGCACGACATCATCGGCAACGCCATGGGCTGGGACCATTCGCCTTCCCTCGACGAACTCGGTCAAGGGCTGCAGGCGCTGTCGCGGCGCGAACTGATCGCGCAGGACTCGGGGTCGCCGATGCTGGTGATCAATGGCGCCGACGACTACTTCGTCCTGCAGTCGGACACCCTGGTGTTCGAGGGCCGTCCGGACACCGAGGTACACCTGTTGTCAGGCACCGGACACTGCGCAATGAGCAGGGCCGCGGAGGTCATGCCGATGATCGTCGAATGGCTGCAGCGCCACTGCGCGCCGGTTATATCCTGAGCAAATTCTCAGGCCAGAGCGACATTTCGCGAACTATCTTCGTAGGACGCGGTGACACGTTTACTGAATTGCTACTCTGCGTAAATGCCCCCGCCGAACCAAATGATTCGCCGATGACCTCGGCGCTCCGTTGGTGGCGCGGCCTTGATCACTACTACTGGTTGACGGCTTTTCTCGCCGCCCGCGGGCTTCAGCAGACCACGTGCCGCCTGATAGCGCTGGTCATATTCGCGATGAGCGCCATTTCCGTGACGCTGATCTGGAGCCCGACGGGGCCGCGCGGCGTCATCAACCAGACCCTCGCGGTCGTTGTCGCCGTGTGTTGCTGGGGGATGTCTGCATTATGGCTGCGATCTCGCTGGCCGACGGCCGTCCAATCCCGAATTTGTGTCTGTTTGGGATCTGTCTGCATTGCGATTTCGGCCCTGATTCAGAGCGATGCACTGACCGGACTCTTCGGTACGACGGCGTTCACGCTCGTTGCCATATATGCGGCCGTATTCCACACCACTCGATGGCTGGGAGTCACCTGGTTGGCCACCGGTGTGACGTTGGCTGTTCTTGCCGTCAGGCTGTCGTCGTTCAGCGTCGCCTTCGCGATCTCCTCGGTGCTGCTGGTCGGCTTCATCATCGTGTTCGTCTCACTCACCGGCCGAGCCGCGATCTGGCTCGTCGACGCCGACATCCTGCACGAGAACTTCGAGCCGCTCACCGGGATGTTCAACCGCGAGGGCTTCTACGAGAAGGCCACGACGCTGTTGGCGTCGCGCAGCAGGGGTGACGACCGGTTTCTTGCCGTTTCCGTGGTCAACCTGGACAGCTTCTCCTTGGTGGGCGAGTTCTCGGGCGTCAGCGGATCCAACCGCGCCAGGGTGGAGATCGCCGCGCGCCTGCGCGAAACCGCCCGACGTGACGCCGTGCTCGCACACATCGCCGACTCCGAGTTCGTGATCGCCGACCTGTTCGACAGCGACGACGCGTCCGCGTTGATCGAGCGGGTGCGCGGAACCATCAACGGCGCGCCGCCTCGCCTTTCGGCGAGCATCGGTGTGGTCACCACCGCGCTGCATCCTCTCGTGCAGCTTCCGCCGCATGACGTGCTCGATGAGCTCGTGTCGATCGCCACCAACGCGATGTACGAATCACGCAAGGGCGGCGGCAACCAGGTCACCTACGTCCGCAGCCCCTCGCTCACGGTCTTCGACGATCCCGGTAAGGATGAGTGGTTCGGCAACGGGGAGCCCGCGTAGCCGGCTTGCGTCACGCGCGCCCGGTGACGATGTCGACGAACAGTCGGTGGATCCGGCGATCGCCGGTCATCTCGGGGTGAAACGCCGTCGCCAGCATCCGGCCCTGACGGACCGCGACGATGTGATCGGCGGCCCGCCCGAGCACACGCACGTCGGGGCCGACCCGTTCCACCCATGGCGCCCGGATGAACACGGCGTGCACGGGGCCGTCAAGGCCGTCGAACTCGATGTCCCCTTCGAAGGAGTCGACCTGTCTGCCGAAGGCGTTGCGCCGCACGGTCATATCGATCCCCTTGAGCGGCGCGGCGTCACGGCCGGCGACGCCTGCGTCCAGGATCTCGCTGGCAAGCAGAATCATCCCGGCACACGAACCATAGGCGGGCATGCCGTCGGCGAGCCGGGACCGAAGCGGCTCGAGCAGTTCGAACTCGCGCAGCAGATGGGTCATCGTGGTGGACTCGCCGCCGGGTATGACGAGCGCGTCGACGGCGTCGAGCTCGCCACGGCGACGCACAGTGTTGGCTTCTGCGCCTGCTTCGCGCAGCGCGGCCAGATGCTCACGGGTGTCGCCCTGAAGCGCGAGCACCCCGACGTGAGGCGCGCTCATGGCTTGAAGTCCCGCTTGTAGCGGGTCAGCCCTTCCTGCATCACTGCCGCCACCATCTCGCCGGTGCGCGTGAAGATCTTGCCCTGTGTGAGCGAGCGGCCACCCGACGCCGACGGCGAGGACTGGTCGTACAGCAGCCATTCGTCGGCGCGGAACGGGCGCATGAACCACATCGCATGGTCGAGCGAGGCCACCATGAGGTGCTTGCGCTCCTCGAGGTGGTTCACCTGCGCCGAGCCCAACAAGGTGAGATCGCTCATGTAGGCCAAGGCGCAGATGTGCAGCACCGAGTCGTCGGGCAGGGGGTCGCGGTGCCGAAACCAGACCTGCTGCTGCGATGCCTTGCCGGGCAGGAGCTTGAGCTGGTCGCGCGGCACGATCCGGACGTCCCACTCGGCGAACTGCTGAAACCCGGCGTCGTCGAACACACCGCCCTTCGAAATGAAATTCGGCAGGTCGTCGGGCGGCACCGCGAACGGCGCGGCGTCCTGGTGTTCGATGCCGCTCTGGTCGATCTGGAACGACGCCGACATGGAGAAGATGGTCTCGCCGTGCTGGATCGCGTTGACACGTCTCGTGACGAACGAGCCGCCGTCACGGAGCCGCTCGACGATGAAGACCGTGGCCGCCTTGGCGTCGCCGGGCCTCAGAAAGTACCCGTGCAGCGAGTGCACCTGAAACTTCGGATCGACGGTCCGCACAGCCGACACCAGCGACTGGCCCGCGACGTGACCGCCGAATGTCCGTTGCAGGAAACCCGATTCGGGGCTGAACACGCCACCGCGGTAGATGTTGATCTCGAGTTGCTCGAGATCAAGGATCTCCTCGATCGCCATTTATCGTTGTTCTTCGCGCAAGCGGCTCATCACAGCAGAGTTACTACCATCCCCGCTCGGCGAGCCGATGCGGGGCCGCGATCTCCTCAACGTTGATGCCCACCATGGCCTCCCCCAGCCCGCGCGACACCTTGGCGAGCACGTCGGGGTCGTCGTAGAACGTGGTGGCCTTGACGATCGCGGCCGCCCGCGCTGCCGGATCTCCAGACTTGAAGATGCCCGAGCCGACGAACACCCCCTCGGCGCCGAGCTGCATCATCATCGCCGCGTCGGCCGGGGTGGCGATGCCGCCTGCGGTGAACATGGTCACGGGCAGCTTGCCTGCCCGTGCCACCTCGGCGACCAGTTCGTAGGGCGCCTGCAATTCCTTTGCGGCGACGAACAACTCGTCGTCGGCGAGCGAGGTCAGTCGACGGATCTCCCCGCCGATGGCCCGCATGTGCATGGTCGCGTTGGACACGTCGCCGGTGCCCGCCTCACCCTTCGACCGGATCATCGCCGCGCCTTCTGTGATCCGGCGCAGCGCCTCACCCAGGTTCGTCGCACCGCACACGAACGGCACGGTGAACTTCCACTTGTCGATGTGATTGGCGTAGTCGGCCGGGGTGAGCACCTCGGACTCGTCGACGTAGTCCACACCGAGGCTCTGCAGAATCTGCGCCTCGACGAAGTGACCGATACGGGCCTTGGCCATCACCGGGATGGTGACCGCCGAGATGATTCCCTCGATCATGTCGGGGTCGCTCATCCGCGACACCCCGCCCTGGGCGCGGATGTCGGCGGGAACGCGCTCCAGCGCCATCACCGCGACTGCGCCTGCACCTTCGGCGATGCGGGCCTGCTCGGGGGTGACCACATCCATGATCACACCGCCCTTGAGCATCTCGGCCATGCCGCGCTTGACGCGGGCCGTGCCCGTTTGACCGCCTGCCCCGTTCGGTCCGGCTGCGGTATCCACTGCTATCTCCTCCAAATGGCTACTGATCCAGTCTAAGGGTGGCACCAAATCCAATAAATCCGCACATCAGCGGATCAGTTGCAACTGCCGTTGCGGTCCCGCATCCCGGGCGTCGGCCAGCCCGTTCGCCTCCGAAAGCAACTCGCCGAGCTGCAGCGGGTACACGGTCTCGCCCTTGGCGACCAGCTCGTCGATCATTGTCTCATCGCACCAGAGGTAGCCATGGATGTAGCGCCGTTCGAGCGCCGTCCGGCCCGCCGTGGACGGCTCGAACCGACCTGTGCGGTGCACGAAGAACATCTCCTCGCTGCGGATGACCGACCCGTTGAAGTCGATCACCGCGTCCCGTCGCCACACGGGCCCGACCATGTCGGCCGGCTCGACGCGCAGGCCGGTCTCTTCGGCCAGCTCGCGAACCGCGGCCTCGGTCAGCGTCTCCCCCGGCTGGGCCGCGCCGCCGACGGTGAACCACCAGCGCGGCGCCTGGCCGTACTCGTTTGCCGGGTCCGACCCGCAGAACAGCAGCACCGCTCCAGCCTCGTCAAGCAGCACGACCCGGGCCGACGTGCGCCGGCTGACCACGCCGACGTCGCGATCGGCGTGCTCTGCGATCTCGAAATAGGTTGGCAGCACAGCGGTTCCGCCAAGCCGGAGCAGGCGCACCGCGGGTCGCTCGCGGAGCGCCAGAGTGTCGCGTACGGCGTCGTTGTGGAAGCGGCGGGCCAGCGTCACCCGCGCCTCCGCGTCGGCCAGCTCCGCGACGAGCGCCACCGGCAGCGACACCGGGTCGACGCGTGCGAGCGCCGCCGACAGTTCGTTTTCGGCGGCCTCCCTGCCGGTTCTCGGCGCCTGCTCGGCGGCGGCGGCCAGCGACGCAAGGCGCTTGCCTTCCGGGCCTGCCCCATAGGAATCGACGGCGACGGCGCGCGCGACCACGGCGCGCCTGGCCAGCGCAGCATCGAGCGCCTGCCAGGACAGGTCGTAACGGACGTGCAGCCGGTCCAGCCGGTGTGCGGTCTGATAGGCCCACGCGCCCACCAGCAGCAGCACCACCAGCAGCACGACCAGGGCCGTGACCACAAGCCACGTCATCAGCTGGCCACCTGCACCTTTGCCCCTGCCCCTGCGACGGTCTCGTAGACCCGCATGATCTGGCCCGCCACCACCGACCAGTCGTACTGGCCGACCGCCTTGGTGGCAGCCTCGATGTAGCGGCCGCGCGCGACGTCGTTGTCGAGCACCTCGATGAGACCGGCGGCGAGCCCGTCGGCGTCGTCCACAGGGACCAGACGCCCGGCCTTCCCGTCCTCCAGCACCCGCCGAAACGCGTCGAGGTCACTGGCCACCACGGCGGTGCCTGCGGCCATCGCCTCGACCAGCACGATGCCGAAGCTCTCGCCGCCGGTGTTCGGCGCGCAATAGACGTCGGCGCTCCGCATCGCGGACGCCTTCTCCGCGTCACCGACCTGGCCGAGGAAACGCAGATGCCCGGCCAGCGGCCCGACCTCCTCGCGCAGCTCCTCTTCGTCGCCGCGGCCCACGATCAGGATCTCGATGTCGGGAAAGCGCTCGACCAAAGCCGGAAGCGCCGCCGTCAGCACAGCCATCCCCTTGCGCGGCTCGTCGAACCGACCGAGGAACAGGACGGACTTGCCGGGTCGCGGATATCCGTCGAGACGCTGAGCCGACCTGAACGATGCCACGTCGACGCCGTTGGGTATCTGGACGGCGTCCGAGCCGAGTGCCTCCATCTGCCAGCGCCTGGCCAGATCCGACACCGCGATGCGCCCGACGATCTTCTCGTGGTACGGCCGGAGGATGCCCTGAAAAACACTGAGTGTCAACGACTTTGTCGTCGACGTGTGGAACGTCGCCACGATCGGGCCCTCCGCGGCCTGCAACGCCAGCATCGACAGGCTCGGCGCGTTGGGCTCGTGCAGGTGCAGCACGTCGAAGTTGCCGTCGGTCAGCCAGCGCTTGACCTTGCGGTGTGTGGCTGGGCCGAACCGCAGCCGCGCAACCGAGCCGTTGTAGGGAATCGGAACGGCTTTGCCGCCGGACACGACGTAGTCGGGCAGCTCGACATGCGGCGACGAGGGCGCCAACACGCTGACGTCGTGGCCTCGGGCCCGCATCACCTCCGCCAGCTGCAGCACGTGGGATTGCACGCCGCCGGGGACGTCGAAGGAATACGGGCACACCATGCCGATCCGCATCAGGCGTCGCCCCTGATTTTTGCCTGTCGCTCCTCAGACAGATCGGCCAGCCACTGCGGCTGCATCATGTGCCAGTCCTCGGGATGGGCGCCGATGCCCTTGGCGAAGCGGTCGGCCATCGCCTGCGTGATCACGCCGACGTCACCCGAGGATGTGTCCAGCGGCCCCGACACGTCGAAGACCCAGCTGTCGCGCGTGTTGTAGCAGTGCGTCGGCAGCACGGCCGCACCCGTCGCGATGGCCAGCTTCGCCGACCCCGCGGGCATCCGGGTCGGTTCGCCGAAGAAGTCGACCTGCACACCGGACCGGGTCAGGTCGCGGTCGGCCATCAGGCAGACGATCCCGTTGTCGCGCAGGCGTTCGGTGAGCACCTCGAACGGCGGCCGCTCGCCGCCGGTCAGCGGCAGCATCTCGAAGCCGAGACTCTCCCTGTAGTCGATGAACCGCTGGTAGAGGGACTCCGGCTTGAGCCGCTCGGCGACGGTGGTGAAGGTGCCGAAGTGCTGGACCATCCACACCCCGGCCATGTCCCAGTTGCCGCTGTGCGGCAGCGGCATGATCACCCCTTTGCCCGCGTCGAGCGCGGCCCGGACGTGCTCGCTCCCCAACAGACACGGTTCGAGCCGTTCGCGCAGCTTGTCCTTGTCCATCGACGGCAACCGGAACGCCTCCCGCCAATATCGCGCGTATGAGGCCAGCGAAGCACGGATCAGCCCGCCCGGCACCCTGTCGGATGTCACGCCGAGTACGCGGGCCAGGTTCTTGCGCAGCTGCGCGGGCCCCCCGTTGCGGGATGCGTAGATGGCGCCCGCATCGAATGCATTGCGCGCCACCAACTCCGGCATAGCGCGGACCACACGCCAGCCCGCCGCGTAGCCGAGGTCGGCCACCTGGCCCCCGATCGACAAGCGGCCGCCCCCGGCCTCCTGCGGTCCCGTCGGGGTGGCGGTCACGGTTCGTCCCCCTGCGCGGCGTCGGTTTGGGCCTTCTGCAGCGGCTCCATCGCGCCGGGTGAAGTCCGCACGGTGTGCAGACGCTGACCCAGGGTGATCAGGCTGGCCACCGCAAGCAGCCACGCGGCGACGTGCAGCAGCCACGGTATGTGCAGGAACGACACGCCGGACAGCCCCGCACCGGTAAGCACGATGACCAGTCGCTCCGGTCGCTCGATGAGCCCGCCCTCGCCGCTGAGGCCGCTGGCTTCGGCGCGGGCCTTGACGTAGGAGATCACCTGCGACGTGACCAGGCAGATCATCAGGGCCACCACCAGCGACGTGCTGCGCATCCCGAACGCGACCCACCACAACAGCCCGCAGAAGATCGCGCCGTCGCTGATCCGGTCACAGGTGGCGTCGAGCACCGCGCCGAACCGGGTGCCGCCGCCGCTCTGCCGGGCCATCGCCCCATCGAGCATGTCGGCCAGCACGAAGACGAACACCGCGAACGAGCCCCACCACAGCTGCCCGATCGGATACAGCGTCAGGGCGGCGACCACCGCGCCCGCGGTGCCGATGATCGTGATGCTGTCGGGCGTGAAGCCTGCCCGCAGCGCGACCTTGGCGACCGGCGTCGACAGTTTCGCGTACGCCGCGCGGGTCATCAGATAGAAGTCGCTCACGACTGGTTGGCCCATTCCGTGGCAAGCAGCTCACGGGTCTCGCGCAGCAACTGCGGGACGACCTTGGAGCCACCGATGATCGTGATGAAATTCGCGTCGCCGCTCCACCGCGGCACGACGTGCATGTGCAGGTGCTCGGCAAGCGAGCCGCCCGCCGACTTTCCGAGGTTGAGCCCGACGTTGAAGCCGTGCGGATTCGACACCGACTTGATGACGCGAATCACCTTCTGGGTGAACATCATCAGCTCGATGCTCTCTTCTTCGGTGAGGTCCTCGAGCTCGGACACCCGCCGATACGGCACCACCATCGAATGGCCGGGGTTGTACGGGTAGAGGTTCAACACCACGTAGACGCTCTCGCCGCGCGCCACGACGAGGCCGTCTTCGTCGTTCAGCGTCGGGATGTCGGTGAACGGCTGCGTCGACGCCGCCGATCCGCCCTTCATCGGGGCCTCGGCCAGGTAGTTCATCCGGTACGGCGTCCAGAGCCGTTGCAGGTGGTCGGGCTCGCCCACCCCGTGGTCGACGACCTCGCGTTCGTCGTTGCCGGTCACGTCGGTGTGCCCGCCTTGATCAGTTCCGCTGTGGGCGCGGCATTCTGGCGGTCGGCGATCCAGTTCGCGATCGCCTCGACCGCCTCGTCGCGTGGTACCCCGTTGACCTGGCTTCGGTCGCCGAACCGGAAGCTCACCGCGCCGGCTTCGACGTCGCGGTCGCCTGCCAGCAGCATGAACGGCACCTTCTGGTTGGTGTGGTTGACGATCTTCTTCGCCATCCGGTCGTCGCTGGTGTCGACGTCGACCCGGATCCCGCGCGACCTCAGTTGCGCGGCAACGCTTTCCAGATAGTCGATGTGCCCGTCGGCGACGGGTATCCCGACCACCTGCACCGGCGCAAGCCACGCCGGGAACGCGCCCGCGTAGTGCTCGGTCAGGATGCCGAAGAACCGCTCGATCGACCCGAACAGCGCGCGGTGGATCATCACCGGCCGCTGCCTGCTGCCGTCGGCTGCCGTGTAGGTGAGGTCGAACCGTTCGGGGAAGTTGAAGTCCAGCTGGATCGTCGACATCTGCCAGCTGCGGCCAAGGGCGTCCTTCACCTGGACGGAGATCTTCGGGCCGTAGAACGCCGCGCCGCCAGGATCAGGCACCAGGTCGAGACCCGACGCGGCACCGACCTCGGCCAGCACGCTGGTGGCTTCCTCCCACATCTCGTCAGAGCCGACGAACTTGTCGGGGTCCTTGGTGGAGAGCTCGAGATAGAAGTCGGTCAGGCCGTAGTCGCCGAGAAGAGCGAGCACGAACTGCAGCAGCGACGTCAGCTCGTCGCGCATCTGCTCGCGGGTGCAGTAGATGTGCGAATCGTCCATCGTCAGCCCGCGCACCCTGGTCAGCCCGTGCACGACACCGGACAGCTCGTATCGGTAGACGGTGCCGAACTCGAAGAGCCGCAACGGAAGTTCGCGATACGAGCGCCCGCGTGACCGGAAGATCAGGCAGTGCATGGGGCAGTTCATCGGCTTGAGGTAGTAGTCCTGCCCGGGCTTGCGCACCGTGCCGTCCTCGTTGAACTCCGCGTCGAGGTGCATCGGCGGGAACATGCCGTCGGAGTACCAGTCCAGATGACCGGAGATCTTGAACAGCTCCGCCTTGGTGATGTGCGGGCTGTTGACGAACTCGTAGCCGGCCTCGCTGTGCTTGCGGCGCGAGTAGTCCTCCAGCTCGCGCCGGATGATGCCGCCCTTGGGATGGAATACCGCCAAGCCGGAACCGATTTCGTCGGGAAAGCTGAACAGGTCCAGCTCGGCGCCGAGCCTGCGGTGGTCGCGCCGCTGCGCTTCCTCGATCAGCTCGAGGTGGTGGTCGAGGGCCTCCTGCGACTCCCACGCCGTGCCGTAGATCCGTTGCAGGCTGGCGTTGTTCTGGTCGCCGCGCCAGTACGCGGCCGAACTGCGGGTCAGCTTGAACGCCGGGATGAACTTCGTCGTCGGAATGTGCGGGCCGCGGCACAGGTCACCCCAGACCCGTTCGCGGGTACGGGGATTGAGGTTGTCGTAGGCGGTCAGCTCGTCACCGCCGACCTCCATCACCTCCGGGTCGCCGGACTTGTCGTCGACGAGCTCCAACTTGTACGGCTCGCCTGCAAGTTCTTCGCGCGCTTGGTCTTTCGACTCGTAGACGCGCCGGGAGAACAGCTGGCCGTCCTTGACGATCTGGCGCATGCGCTTTTCCAGCGCCTCCAGGTCCTCGGGGGTGAACGCCTCGGCGACGTCGAAGTCGTAGTAGAAACCGTCGGTGATCGGCGGTCCGATGCCGAGCTTGGCTTCGGGGAACATCTCCTGGACCGCCTGGGCGAGCACATGGGCCGCCGAGTGCCGGATGACGCTGCGCCCGTCGTCGGTGTCGGCGCCGACCGGCATCACCTCGACATCGGTTTCCGGCGTCCAGCTCAGGTCTCGAAGCCGGCCGTCGGCGTCACGGACGACGACCACGGCGTCGGGGGCGCCCCGGCTGGGCAGGCCCGCGTCGCGAACCGCCGCCGCAGCGGTCGTCCCGGCAGCGACCCGGATCGGGGCTGCCGGGGCGGGGCTGGGGGCGGCGCTCATCGGGTCACTGTCTCCAATTTCGTGGGTGTTTACGAACGCGACCATGCTATCGGTGCGGCCGGTCAGTCCCCGACCCCGATCGGGCTGTTCAGCCACGGATGCTCGATCCCGACGAGCTCACCGGTCCAGTCCAGCGCGCCGAGCAGCCACAGAGTCGCGGCGACGATCAGCGCGGTGAACAAAACGCCGAGGATTTGCACGAACTTTCCCCGGCGTCCGAACCAGTCCATGACCTTGTCGTAGCGCTCCTTGGCGTGGGCCAGCAGCCGCCGCGCCCAGTCGAACTCGGTGGCCAGAATGCCCAGCCCGACGAACACGATGGCCCACCCGGGGCCGGGATACGGGATGGCGAGGATGCCGAGGCCGAAGACCGCCAGCCCGACCACTGCGACAATGATGCGGTAGCCGAACTCGGTCTTGGGCTTCTCCCGCAGCCGGTCGCGCCAGCGCGCCCATCGCCGCTTTGCCTCCGACCATCTCGACCCCGTCGTGGTGGTGTCGTCGTCGGTCACGGCTGGCCCGGGTTGAGCTTCACGAACAGCGCCTCGGCGTCGGCGAGCACCGTGTCCCCGTCGAGGAGCCGTCCGGTGACGAAGATCTTGCGGCCTTCCGCACGGTCGACCCTCGCATCGACCTGCAGCTCCTTGTCGATCGGCACGATCTGGCGGTAGTTCACGTGCAGATAGGCCGTGCGCTGCTTGAGGCTGCGACTGAGCCGAAAGGCCGCGAACCCCAGCACCGAGTCCCACATCTGGGCAACCGCGCCGCCATGAACGGCACCGTTGCGCCCGAGGTGATACCGGCGGAACCGAACCACGCCGTCGACCTCGTCTTCCACGGTCGTCAGCTCGGACGGCACCTGCAGGATGTTCCCGCGGTTGGGCAGGTCCATCCGCCTGCCGGACGGGGTGGTCCACTCGTCGGCGTCGTACGGCGCCAGAAGCTCGTTGACCGCCTCGATCATGTCGGCGGCCTTGGTGATGTGTTCGTCGGGCGCGTCGGCCGCACGCGTGTGGTCCTGCAGGGTGCGGACGGCCTCGACGAACCGGCCGTAGTCCGGTCCGCCGCGGGTGGTCGGTTCGGGCGGGTTGAACCCGCCGCCGGCATGCGCCTCGTTGGGATCGGTGGCCACCCGCTCACCGTATTGCCTGCCCTGAATCGTCGATCGTCGTGGTCACCGACACGACCTGCGGCGACGCCGGTGCCGACGAGAACCCGAAACTCACCGGCGGCCGCAGGGCGGCCAGCCCGCCGAACGGCACACCGTGGTGGTGGCCGTCGATCGCGGTGATGCGTCGCGACCGCCGCACGCCGTAGTACTCGGCCCGGCCGTCGCCCGCCGTCCCGTAGGTGTGTACTCCTGGCACCACGCGCGCCGCGACGGGGTCGATCGCTCGCAACCAGCGCGGTGATGTCGCCAGGGGCCGCGGGACCAACCGCAGAAGGCGGTCGACCGGGGCCGGGCCGCCGATACCGATTCGCGCGTCGAAGTTTTCGGTCGTGACAGTCAGCACCGCCGCGCCGAGGTGCGATGTCACCTCACCCACTTCGACCCGGTCGAAGTGGTAGGTGGACGACACGAAATCGGCGACGGTGTCGGAGGGCGCCAGCAGCACACGTTCGTCGTCGGCGGTCTGCAGCATCACGTCGGTGAACGCGCCGAACGGGGACTGGTCCCAGGCGCCGACGACCATCCGCAGCCCGGAACCGCTGCCCGCGCCCGCGATATGTCCGGTGAAGACGCGCCGCACCGCTCTAGGCGGTTTCCGCGCCGGCTTTGCTCAACGTCTCGAATTCGTCGTCGGAGAGCTCGATCTCGGCGGCGGCCACGTTCTGTTCCAGATGGCTTACCTTCGACGTGCCGGGGATCGGCAGCATCACAGGCGAACGCTTGAGCAGCCACGCGAGGGCGAGCTGAGACGCGGTGGCGTCGTGGTCGGCGGCGATCTTCTGCAGGGGACCGTCCGGCGCGGCGAGCGGACCGGCGGCGAGGGGGAACCACGGGATGAAGCCCAGGCCTTGAGCCTCACACGCCTCCAGCACCGGTTCGGCCGTGCGGGCGGTGAGGTTGTACATGTTCTGCACCGACACGATCGGTGCCACCTTCTGTGCGGCTTCCAACTGCTCTACGCCGATCTCCGAGAGCCCGATGTGGCCGATCTTGCCCTCCTGCTGCAATGCGACCAGCTCACCAACCTGGTCCTCGAGCGGGAACTTGTCGTCGATGCGGTGCAGTTGGAACAGGTCGATGCGCTCGACGCCGAGCCTACGCAGGCTCATCTCGGCCTCCTGGCGCAGATAGGCCGGAAAGGCAAGGGGCTCCCAGACATCCGGCCCGGTGCGCAGCAGGCCGGCCTTGGTTGCGATGACGAGACCGTCCGGATATGGATGGAGTGCCTCGCGGATCAGTTCTTCCGAGAAGAAGGGACCGTAGGAGTCGGCCGTATCGATGAAGTTGACGCCGAGTTCAACTGCACGCCGAAGCACGCGGATGACTTCGTCGTGGTCCTCCGGCGGCCCCCAGACGCCCTTGCCGGTGATGCGCATGGCGCCGAAGCCGAGCCTGTTGACGGTGAGATCGCCGCCGAGCGTGAACGTTCCAGCGGCCTGAGCGATGGATGAGATGGTCACCTCTATAGACCGTACGCCCGGTGATGACATGGTGTCGGGGTGAGACTGAACGACTTGGCGACGCTGAAGCTGACCTACCGCGATGTGGGTGCGACGGCGGGCCCGTTGCCCGACGGCTATCACCACGTGCGCAAGTCGGCCGTCATCGGCCGCGGCAGGCAGCGGTTCGAAGAGGCCGCGGCCAAGGTCATGCGGTGGGGGATGCTGCGCGGGGCAGGCGTGCGCGTCGAGGCGACCAGCGAGGTGGCGGCCGTCGGCTCGGAGGTACTGGTCGGCATCGGCCCGGTGCGCGCGCCGTGCCGCGTCGTCTACGTGATCGACGAGGCGGACCGACGTGGGTTCGCCTACGGCACGCTGCCGGGCCACCCCGAATCCGGTGAGGAACTGTTCGCCGTTCGCTACGACCCCACGACCGAAGAGGTGCACGCCGAGGTCGTCGCGTTCTCCCGGCACGGGACGTGGTGGAGCAGGCTGGGCGCCCCCGTGACCTCGCTGGCCCAGCGCATCATCACGACCCGGTACCTGACGGCGCTGTAACGGCCGCCGCAGCGGCAACGGCGCGTGCTGCTACCGAGACATCGGTTCGCTCGGGTATTTCGCGCAAGTGTCCACCGGCGTCCGCGCGCGGTCGGCCGTCCGGGCTTGCGGCGATCGCGCCAGGCGCGAAGGGCGTCCGCCAGGCAGCCAGAGTCCGACCCGGTCAATCTCCTCGGCGTCGACCACTGCTCTACGTCAAGTAGGCGATCACACCCAACCCTCCATAGCCGGAATCGTCAGCCGCAGGGCATCTTTCGGTCGATGATCACCACCTGATGCGCCGACCGTCAACTTGTCGGCGCATCGCCCTGGATCTTTCGTAGCATGGCGGCCACTTGGATGGCATCGCCTTCGCCGACGTCGTCAGAGTGGCGGTCGGGGCGAGCGATAAAAAGGTAGAGCAGGCCGGTGCCCACTACGATCGCCAGACCGATTGCCACGACCCATCGGTCGAGGAACGATTCGCTCTCGATCGGCTTCAGCAGCAGCACCATCGCGAAGATGCCGTAGGCCAGGGCGAGGCTGTTGACGAGCATCCCGTAGCGACCGAGGTTCCAGTTGCCGGCAGGACGCCACCCCTTGATTCGCTGGCGCAGTGCGGCCAGCACCACGGACTGGAACGCGATGTAGATGCCCAGTACGGCGAACGCGGTGATCCGGGGCAGCTGGTTGGGGAACGCGTAGACGTAGACGCAGATCATGATCGGCACGATGCAGGCCACCAGCAGCGCATTGATCGGCACCGCGTGGCGGGGGGACATGTGCGCAAGCCAACCACTCATCGGCAGCATCCGGTCGCGGGCCGAGGCGTAGATTAGCCGGCTGCCGGCGGCTTGCAGCGATAGCACACACGAGATGAAGGCGGTGATCGCTACACACAGGAAGACTTTGGAACCCGCGGTGCCGAGCGCGCTCACGAGGATCGTGGGAATGGGGTCGGCATCCTCGCCGTCGACGATCGCCTGCAGGTCGGGCGCGGCCAGCACGTAGCCGATATAGGACAACAAGCCCGATACCCCACCGATCAGGATGGTCAGCAACATCGCTTTGGGAATCCGCCGGGTGGGGTTGTCGACCTCCTCGGCGACATCACCGCACGCCTCGAACCCGTAGAACAGGAACAACCCACTGAGCGCCGCGCCCAGAAAGGTGATGAGGTAGGCCTGGTCGCCGCCGGCCCCCATGGAGTCGAAGAAGACCGAAAACGAATTCGCGCGCTTGAATATCAGCAGATATAGACCGAGCGCGACTACACCGATCAACTCGGCGGCCAACCCGATCTTGGCGACGCGGGCAAGCATGTGCGTCCCGGTGAAATTGACCGCCAACGCCAGCAGCAGCAGCCCCGTCGCGGTGCCAAGCTCGACAAGCGCGGTGGGCTCGATGCCAAACAACACGGCAACGAATCCGCCGCCGAATTCGGCCACCGCCGTGACAGTCACTATGACCGCCCACAGGTACACCCAACTCACGATCCACGCATACTTGCGGTTCCACAGCCGCCGAGCCCACGGGTAGATACCACCGGCCACCGGATATTGCGACACCACCTCACCGAAGACCATCGCAACCAGGAATTGGCCGCACCCGACGATGACGATCCACCACATCGCTGGCGGGCCCCCCAGATTCAGGCTGTAGGCCCACAGGGAGTACACACCCACCAACGGCGACAGGTATGTGAACCCAAGCGCCAAATTCGCCCACAGACTCATCGACCGATGGAAGTCGTGTCCGGAATACCCCAACGCCTCCAGATGCGCCGCGTCCGACGACGCCGTTGGCCGCGGTTCAGCCGTATCCGTCATTCGCAGCCTCCCAAATCCGTTGATGCCTTGTGCGGATGACATTTTGTCACTACACACTGGGGTCATGCCGGGTTTTGGATTACCTGTCCATCGAGATATCTGATTCCTCGACCACTGTTATCTGACGTCGAGGATTTCTCCCGATTTTCCGCTTTCCCGACATCCCCGGACTAGTTTCCGTACCACCACCACCTACGCCTACCGGCGAAACGGTCGAGGAGTTGATCATGACGATCGAAAAGGAGCGGTCGGGGGTTTCAGGTAATCCACCGGCAGACGGTCAGCAGGAGTTTGTGGATCGGTGGCGCGAGAATGGCTACAACTGTTTTTCCTCCGGTCACAAGTTCTGTCGTGAAGTGTGTCCGGTCACCCAGGTGACACGGAATGAGAACCACACGCCGACAGCGTTCATGGCAAACATCATCGCGATGGACAAAGGTTTGCTCGATATCGCGGATGTTGCAGACGACTACGTGCATTGCGTGCAATGTGGTGGGTGCGAGATCCGTTGTCCGAACACCTTGTTCGTCGGCGACTTCTATCAAGCGCGCACCGAGACGGTGAAGGTGGTGCGCGCGGCGCGCGCGTTGATGGTCGACATGGGCCTCGACCGCGAGGGCTGGAAGCTGTGGACCAGGCTGACCAAGGAGCTGACCAACGAGCCGGTGCTGGGCACCGCCGACGAAGGCCAGCCGCAGGGGCAGGCCTTCGTGCGCAACTGGGCCGAGGGGCTCGACATACCGATCGGCGGCGAGACGATCATGTTCGTCGACTGTGAGGCCGCGTTCTACCGGACCTCCAACACCCGCGCCACCGCCCAAGTGCTGCAGAAGGCCGGCGTTGAGTTCGGGCTGATGAACGAACAGTGGTGCTGCGGAGGGCCAGCCGCCGAAATGGGCTACGTTGAACAGTCCCGGGCGTTCGCCGAACACAACGTCAACGATTGGCGCGCATCGGGAGTCAAACGCATCATCGCAATCGAACCGCACGACTACGTCCACTTCACCGAGGACTACCCGGCATATTTCGGCGCCGACTTCGACTTCGAGGTGGTGCAGATCGTCGAGCTAGTCGCCGATCTGATCAAGGACGGCAAGCTCAAGCTGGAGAAGCCGATCAACAAGACCGTCACGTACCACGACCCGTGCCGACTCAATAAGCGCAAGAACATCCACGAGGCACCCCGGTTCATCCTCAACTCGATCCCCGGGCTGACCTTCAAGGATGTCGACCACGTGACCCAATGGTCCTACTGCTCGGGCGGGGGCGGTGGTCTGCCGATCGAGAAACCGGAGATCACCGCCGAAATCGCCCGCACCCGACTGGCCCGCGCCCAGGAACTCGGGGTCGACATGCTCGTCAGCGCATGCGTGTGGTCCGAACGGCCGTTGACGACCGCGGGCCACGACGCCGGCATCGAAGTCGCCGACATCATCGAACTGGTCGCCGAATCCGCCGGCATCGAGATCGGCGGGCACCGTGGCGCATCGGAGACGGAGGTGGCCCGATGACCACCACGGTGCGCACCCTTGACGAGGCCGTCGTCGCCGACCTCGAAGCGATCCTCGCCGAACCCGGCGCGGTACTGACCAACATCTCCAGCCGCACCAACCGGGCCCGCGTGCCGGCTCCCTTCCCGGTCCATCGTTGGGGCGAATACGTTCCCGCCGCCGTCGTGTTACCCCGCACCGCCGAACAGGTATCCGAGATCATGAAGCTCGCAAACCGTGCCGGCATACCCGTGGTGCCACGAGCCGGCGGCACCGGCCTCAACGACGGCGCCGTGCCTCTGCGCGGCGGGATCATCGTCGACATCAAGCGGATGAATGACATCAAAGAGGTCGACCTGGCCGACCGCTGCGTCACCGTCGGGCCTGGCATCAGCATGATGAAGCTCAACGAAGAACTCGGCAAATACGGTGTCTTCCATCCCGACACCCCCGCCTCCTACCCCTGCTCACTGGTTGGCGGCCGTATCGCCTGCAGCGGATTCTCATTGCTGGGCACCAGGTTCGGTCACACCCGCGACTTGGTGATGTCGTTCGAGATGGTGCTGCCGACCGGGGAGATCATCCGCGTCGGGGACGGCGGCGGTAAAAAGATCCGCAAGTCCTCTACCGGCTACCACCTAAAGCATCTGTTCATGGGTCATCAGGGGACTCTGGGCATCGTCACCGAAGCCACCCTCGAACTCGTGCCGAAGCCCGAGGCCGAGTTCGCAGCGTTCTTCGCCTTCGACGACTATCTCAAAGCCCACCGGACGGTGCACCACATCGTCACCTCCGGTATCGCCACCCTGGCCGGTACCGTGCTGTTCGACGAGAAGAAGGTCGAATACCTGCGCCGCGACGACGAAGCCTTCATCCCCATGCCGCCGTGGGTGAACTCCATCGTCGCCACCGCGCTCTACGGCACCAAGGCCGAAGTGAGCGCCGCGTCCAAGATCCTGATGGAAAAGGGCCGCGCCGAAGGCGGTCGCTACACGGGCGACCATATGGCCGTCGGGGACTGGGCGTCCCGCCACGACCGCTACGCCAACCCGCTGCACGGCCGGGTGGCGGGCGGCAAAGTGGCGCCGATGTCCTGGCATTGCGAGGACGCGTCGCTGAACTGGTCTGTGCTGCCGAAGGTGCGTGAGGAGTGGACCGCCATCGCCCAGCGCTACATCGACGAGTGGGGCATCTTCGACAACTGGGGCATGTACTGCTACACCAGCGCTTCGTACAAGCCGTGGGGTGACTACCTCGCCGAGATCGACATCGGCATCTGGGAGGAAAAACTCAACGACGACAACTGGGCAGCCTGGGTGAGGTTCAAGACCGAGCTGGCCAAGGTGTCGCTGAAGTACGGCGGGTCGATGAGCAACTGCCACGGCACCACCCGCATCGGTGACGCCGAACTGGTGCCCGAGGAGATGGGCGGCGGCTGGGACGTGATGAAGAAGATCAAACGCATGCTCGATCCGAACAACATCATGAACCCGGGCAAGCAGATGCTCGACGAGTCTTACGAGGACTGACCGCCATGCGCAAGTTCATCTACAAACAACAGTTCACCCGGGGCGAGGCCACCCGTATCTCCGACGGGGTCGTCATGCGGCTCCACGATGTCTACGAGGTCGACCCCGACCTCATGGGCGCCCACTTCAAACAGCAGAACATGCCCCTGTGGGACACCGAACGCATCATCGAATCCCGCAACGACCACCTCGACTGGATGCACGAACACTTCGCCTACGGAACCCTCGTCGCCGGCGAAGAGGACGAACTCGACAAAGGACCCGGCCAGCCCGCCCCACATCAACCCCCCCGCTATCCCGAACACAGCGCCAAACACCCGCCGCCCATACTCCCCTGGTAGGTCCGGCGCGTTGGAACTCCAGTGTCGCCTCTAGTGCCAAGATGGTTGATTCGAATCTGCTCACGCTAGCCAGCTAGCGAGTAAGCCCAACCTGCGGATAGCCGGTCAATTGCAGAAAACAACCGGATGATCAGGATGGTCGCGATGGCAATGATGGTGAACGCCTCGGCGGCGCTGGGCCCCACCGAACTGCGGGTGCTCGCGTGGTGTTTATGACGCTGCTCGCCGTCCGTGCCACCTCCGCCTCACCCCGGGGTTAGCCTTAACTTAATGGTGCTCAAAGATCGGAAAACTGTGGTGAATGATCCCGTCGAGGTGGAGGCCACTCACCTTCGAATCGCACAGATCGTGCAGGACCTCTACGGCAGGCCCGACACGGACTCCGACACCGTGATCGCCGAGCTGGCCGAGCACGCCGCCGTCGAGATTCCCGGTGCCCAGTACGCAGGCGTCACGGTGACCCGCAACGCCAAGCACATCGACACCCCGGCGGCGACGCACAAGTGGCCGCTGCTGCTCGACGAGATCCAGCAGCGCCACGGCGAAGGTCCGTGCCTGACCGCGGCGTGGGAAGAGAAGACCATCCACGTCGCCGACCTGACCGCCGACGAGCGGTTTCCGTTGTACGCGCGGGATGCGTTGGCGGAGACACCGATTCGTTCAGTGATGGCCTTTCAGATGTGGATCGCGGGCGAGAGGATGGGCGCCCTCAACGTCTATGCCGAGACAACACATGCGTTCGGGCCGCAGACGCGTGAGGTCGGCCTGGTCTTCGCCGCCCATTCCTCGGTCGCGTGGAACGCAGCCCGCCGCGACGAGCAGTTCAAGAAGGCACTGGCGAGCCGCGATGTCATCGGCCAGGCCAAGGGCATGCTGATGGAGCGCTACGGCGTCAACGCGATTCAAGCCTTCGACCTGTTGCGCAAGCTGTCGCAGGACTCGAACACGCCCTTGATTCAGGTCGCCGCCGACCTGGTCGAAAAGCAGCAGTCCTCGATCGAATAGCGGGTTTCGTCTCATCCGTGCGGGGCAACCCCACTGCGCATGAGTGTGGAATGAGCAGTCATCGGGCTGGTGACCTTGATCGCCGCCGCCGTTGCCGCCCTGGCGCTCGTCCTGCCCGTGTGGGTCGCCGCCGTCATCGTGGCCGTGGCGTTGTTCATCGCGGCGGGTATCGCCGCGCTGTTCAGCCGCAAGCAGGCGGAGGAAATCACCCCGCCGGTGGCCGAGAGTGCCGAGAGCGTCAAGGCCGACATCAAAGAAGTGAAGGAGGCGCGCCATGGCTGAGCCTCGTCCGGAACCAGGACCCGAAGCCGACATCGGCGATATCCAGTCCGACATCGACCAGACGCGCAAGGAGCTCGGCGAGACCGTCGAGGCGTTGACGGCCAAGATGGACGTCAAACAGCGAACCAAGGACAAGGCCGCCGACACCAAGGAAGCCGTCTTGGACAAGGCGCACGCGGTCCAGCACGCGACGATCGACGACGGTCGCGCGAAGGTGACCGTGCCCGCCGCCGCGGTGATCGTCGTCGGCACCGGCGCGCTGGTGTGGTTCCTGTGGCGGCGACGCCGCTGAGTCGCCGCTAAGTCTTGCTCGGCACGGCGGTCACCAGTCCGCCGTCCATGATGAACTCGCTGCCGGTGGAGTACGACGACTCGTCGCTGGCGAGGAAGACGATGAACGTCGCCACCTCCTCCGGTTCGGCGGGGCGGCCGAGCGGGATGGTGACCATGTCCTCCGGCAGATGCGCGGTCATCGGTGTCTTGATGAAGCCGGGGTGCACCGAGTTGACCCGAATATTCTTGGGCGCCAACTCAAGTGCCGCGGACTTGGCCAGCCCGCGCACGGCCCATTTGGACGCCACATAGGGATGCACGAACGGGGCGCCGCGCAGGCCCTCGATCGACGACACGTTGATGATCGAACCACCGCCCGCGTCGATCATCGGCTGTACGGCCGCCCGCATGCCGAGGAACGTGCCGGTCAGGTTGACATCGATGACCTTCTGCCACTCGTCGAGGTCGAAGTTCTTCAGCGGCCCGAGCGCGACGATGCCCGCGTTGTTCACCAGCACGTTGAGCTTGCCGAATTCGGTGACGGCGACGTCGACCGCGGCCTGCCACTGGTCGGGCTGGGTGACGTCGAGGTGGACGTAGCGCACGCTGGGGCCGATCTCGTCGGCCAGCACCTCGCCTTCGTCGTCGAGGATGTCGCCGATCACGACCTTGGCCCCCTCGTCGACGAGCATCCGCGCGTGCGCGGCGCCCATGCCCCGCGCCCCGCCACTGATGAGCGCAACCTTTCCGTCGACGCGTCCCATGCGGTGTTCTCCTTTGTCGTTGTCGGGTGGCCTGTTCGGCGCTACTTGGCCTCGAAAAGTCCCTTGCCGGTGATCAGCGGCAGGTCCAGTGTCGTCCTGATTCCCGGCGGCGCGGCCACGACCGCGGGAATCGCGTTGACCACCCTGCCCGCGCCTGCCGCGATGGCGGCGTAGTTGTGGTCGCCCCTGCGGCTGGTCGGACAGATGTCGACGGTGTACGACGGCTCTCCGACGATCTCCACCTTGTACGAACCGCCCGGCTGTGCGGGCTGGGGCCACTCGGGAGCCAGGTCTTCGCGAAGCCGCGTCACGTGGTCGATGACGATGACGGGCTTGCCCTTGACCATTCCGACGATCTCGAAGCGCAGCGCGGCCTGGCCGCCCTTGGGGATGTGTCCGGCCGCGATGTCGAACGCCTCCGGCGCAGGAATGCGCGTGCAGGAGTCCTTGATCTCGTCGACCTCGATGCCGAAGCCGGCCGACAACTGGCGGATCGTCGTCCCCCACGCCATCCCAAGCACGCCGGGCTGCAACAACATTGGTGTCTCGTCAAGCGTCCACCCGAAGCCCATCACGTCGAACATCACGGTGGACCCGTCATAGGTGGCGTAGTCGGCGATCTCCATGCAGCGCACCTGTTCGAGCCTCTGGCATGTGCTCGCGATCGCGAACGGAATGAGGTCGTTGGCGAACCCGGGATCCACGCCGGAGATGAAGAGGCTCGAATTACCCTGTCGCGCAGCTTCTTCGATAGGAGCGATGTACTTGTCGGGCATGACGCCCCACGGGTACTGGAACACGCCGGGAGACGTTCCGACGACGTTGACGCCCGCTGTCAGGATGCGCAGGACGTCGGTCACCGCCTCGGGAATCCGGTTGTCGCCCATCGCGCAGTACACGGCGCAGTCGGGTTTGGTGGCCAGCAGCGCGTCGAGATCGTTGGTCGCGGCGATGCCCGTCTGCGTGTCGAGGCCCGCGAGCTCGGCTGCGTCCTTGCCGACCTTGGCATCCGAGGACACCCAGACCCCGGTCAGCTCGAAGCGGGGATCACTGATCAGGTGGTTGAGCGCTATGCGTCCAACGTTGCCGGTGCCGATGTGTGCGACGCGGATCGTCATTGCTGTCTCCTCAAGGCCGCGGCTGGACAGCTGTCCAACTTATCGGATGCAACCCGAGGCGAACAAGGCAGGTCGTAGACGTGCGCCCGCACATGCCGGCGGTCGACGTCCGGGATCAGCTGGAGTGCCGGACAGTTGTCCAGCACTCCAGCTGGCGCAATTACGCTTCCCGGCGTCGGCGGCCGAGGAAGACGGCCAAGCCGAGGGCGCCGAAGCCCAAGCCGGCGACGACCCCGGCTGCCGCTATCAAGTACATCTGCGACCGGTCGATGTTGGCTGACTCGTCAGACGCCAACTGCATCCGATAGTCGCCGGGCAGCGGCGCTTCCTGCGGTTCGCCCAACCCGGGGTACTGCTGCGTCCGATGGACCTCGAACTGCCGCTCGCCGGTCGGCGACGTGGTCCACTGCCCCCACGCAGGCGTCGCTCCGTCGAGCAACACCTTCCGCCCGCCGTACTGAACGTCGTCGCCGACGTCGACGATCTGGTTGACCCGGAAGGGCTGGTACGTCGCGTTCGAGTACCGCACCTGAACCGGCACATTGTCGTAGCGCAGCAGCGGCGGCGGCGGCACGAACGGCGCGCCTATAGCGGGCACGTAACCACCGCCGAAGAACGTGCCGACCGCCACGTTCACCACGTCGGCCGCTACGTTCGCGACGTCAGAAACCACGTTTGCGGCGCCAAGCACCACAGCCGTGAAGCTGTACGCAGCGAGCTCGGCCACGTCAACCACGACCCTCTCGAGAGGCTGGATGACCAGAATCCGCGTGGCGTTGGCGAGCGCATAGACGATCCGCACCGGGGCTCGGAAGGGATTGAAAATGATCGGCCGGTAGAACCGGTCGTATTCGATCCAGTTCCGATCCCACTGACGAACCTTCTTATCCCAGAACTTGTTCTCCCAGTCGCGGCCGCGGTCCCGGTCCCGATCGCCTCCGACCGAAAACTCCGACCCCGCACCGAATTCGGACTCGAACGGGCCGAGCTTCGTCTTGCTCTGCAGGTTGATCGCATTGGACAGGAAGTCGACGTCCTTCTTGGACGCCGGCTCCGGCTTGACCTCAATCGGATTCGACCGCTTGGCAAGCTGGACGTCCTGCTCTGGCGCCGTCAGCGTCTCGGGCTCAGCCGTCGCAATCCGCTGCGCGGCTTTTGAAACGGTCGACGGGTCGCTTTGCGCCTCGTCGACCGCCGGTCGCTGCTTCTCACCGGGAGCGCCGCCGTCGACATCGGGCTGCTGCCCGGGCGCGAGATTCCTCGGAGCCTGCGCATCCTGCTTCGGGTCGTCCGGCTTGGCAGGCTGGTCCACCGCGGGCAGCGGAGCAGGTGCATCGACCTTGGGCGCGTCGGCCTTCGGCACATCAGCCGGTGCCTCAACGACTTTCGGCGTATCCACGCTGGGCGCGTTGGCTTTTGGCGCATCGGACTGTGGGACATCGACCTTCGGCACGTCCGCCTTGGGCACGTCCGCCTTGGGAGCCTCCACGACCTTTGGCGCATCAACGACCTTGGGAGCCTCAACGACCTTCGGCGACTCCTTCTTGGGCGCGGGTCAACAACTTTGGGCGCCTCGACGACCTTGGGTGCCACGGGCTCGGGTTGCGGCGCCTGGACCTCGGGCGGCGGTGCCTGTATCTGCGGGGCGGGCGCTTGAGGCTGCGGCGCTTGGATCTCGGGAGCCGGCGCTAGCTGCTGGGGCGGCGCCTCGACCTTCGGAGGGGCCGGCTCCTGTTTGGGCGCACGTGGCACTTCTTGTTCGGGAGCCGGTTGCGGCGCCTCAGGAACGATGACCTCGGGCGTCGGGATGATCGGGATCCCCGGGTCACTGTGGTCCCCCGGTTTCGCGAAAGCTGGCGCTGTTCCCCCGGTTAGCGCGCTCATTGAGATGACGACTCCCGACGCAAGCACGGCGACGGCGCTCTTCCGGAAGCAGGTTTTGACGGGGGTAGGCATGGGGGTATCGACTCCTCAGGTCAGAGAGGTGGCGGCGATCCCGCCACCGCTGCTTTGCAGCCATCTCCCCCGACACTGGAAGTGGACCAGCAGGCGCCGCGGTGGTCTTGTGACCGAAACGACGCTTGTGGCGGAGCGACGATCCGGTTCCAACAGTTCAATCGCTCCAAATCCGTGTGCGTTACAGCCGTAGGATTCAGCCCACATCAACTGCGATCGGAGTGCTGGCATGCAGACGCGCGACCGGCTGTTCATCGGCAACGAATGGGTGGCACCGGCCACCGACCGCACCATCGATGTCATCTCCCCGATCACCGAAGAGGTGTACGCACGCACCCCCGACGGATCACCGGCTGACATCGATCGGGCCGTCGCCGCGGCACGGCACGCCTTCGACAACGGCCCATGGCCCAACTCGACGCCGGAGGAACGGGCCGACGCGATCACCGCGCTGTCGCAGGCACTCCAGAAGCGCGGCGCAGAGATCGCCGACGTCGTCACCAACGAGAACGGCGCCCCCGCCTCACAGTCACTGGGGACGCAGGTGTTCGCGGCCACAATGGTCCTCGACGTCTACGCCGACATCGCGCGCAGCTATCCGTGGAGCGATGAACGGGTCGGGGCCATGGGCGAGAAGGTGGTGGTGCGCCGGGCGCCCGTCGGCGTCGCCGCGGGGATCATCCCGTGGAACGTGCCGCTGTACATCATGGCGATGAAGCTCGGGCCGTGCCTTGCGTCCGGCTCGACGATGGTGCTCAAGCCGGCGCCCGAGACGGCGCTCGACCCGTACCTGCTCGCCGACGCGGTGCTCGAGGCGGGCCTTCCGCCTGGAGTGATCAACATCGTCACCGCGTCGCGTGAGGCAAGCGAGCACATCGTCACCCATCCCGGCGTCGACAAGGTCAGCTTCACGGGGTCCACCGCGACGGGGTCGCGCATCGGCGAGCTGTGCGGCGCGCAGATCAAGCGCGTGACGCTCGAGCTGGGCGGCAAATCCGCTGCGATCGTCCTCGACGACGTCGACCTCGAAGGGCAGTTGCAGAACCTGATCATGTCGGGGCTGATGAACAACGGGCAGGCCTGCGCCGCACAGACCAGGATCCTGGCGCCGCGCTCGCGCTATCAGGAGATGGTCGACGCGCTGGCCGCAGGCGTCGGCGCGATGCCGGTCGGCGACCCCAACGATCCCGCCACGGCCGTCGGTCCCGTCGTGGCAGAACGGCAGCGCGACAAGATCGTCGGGATGCTGGAGTCGGGCAAGGAGCAGGGCGCCAAGGTGGCGGTCGGCGGCGGCACACCGGCGCATCTGGACAAGGGCTGGTTCATCGAGCCGACCGTCTTCTACGACGTCGACAACGCGATGCGCATCGCCCGCGAAGAGATCTTCGGCCCTGTGTTGTCGGTCATCCCCTACGAGACCGAGGACGACGCCGTCCGCATCGCCAACGACTCCGACTACGGTCTGTCCGGGTCGGTGTGGACTGCCGACATCGAGCACGGCGCCGAGGTCGCGGCCAGGCTGCGCACGGGCACCGTTCCGATCAACTCTCCGCTGCTGCTCGACTTCAAGGCGCCGTTCGGCGGCTTCAAGAAGTCGGGCATCGGGCGGGAGTGCGGGCCCGAGGGCGTCGACCCGTACATCGAGTACCAGTCGATCATCTACCCGAGCTAGCCAGGCTTTTCCGCGACGGCCCGGTACCGTCACGATGTGATCGCTTTCGTCCGGGTCGGCATTGCCGCAGCGTGTGCGGCGTTGGCCGTCGCCGGATGCAGCCGGGCCACTGTGCTCGACGGACATGCCGTTTCGATGCGCTACGACCCGTTCCGGGTCGCGGGCCTTCCGACGTCCGACGGCCCCAGCGGCCCTCGCGCGGCCGCACCCTCGGCTGCCACCCGGGTGCAGAACACCGACGACGGGGAGATCGACCGCGCGGCTTTGTTGGCGGTCGAGGACATCGAGGACTTCTGGTCGCAGCATTACTCGGATTCGTTCGCGGGCACGTTCGCTCCGGTGTCGCGGCTGGTGTCGGTGGATCCGAGGAGCTCGGTCACCGTCTGCGGTGAAGACGCGAGCGCTTTCGACTTCAACGCGCTGTACTGCGCGCCGGATGACCTGATCGCCTGGGACCGAGTCGATCTGATGCCCGTCGCCAAGGAGTTCTTCGGCGACATGACGATCAACGGCCTGATCGCCCACGAGTACGGCCACGCTTTGCAGTGGCGCGCGGGGCTGGTGGGCGAGCAGAACTCGTCGATCCTGGTTCGTGAGCAGCAGGCCGACTGCATGGCGGGTGTGTACATGCGCTGGGTCGCCGAGGGTCATTCGCCGCGGTTCAGCCTCAACACCAGCCGCGCGCTGGACCAGGTGATGGCAGGGGCGATCGCCGGGCGCGACCCGATCTCCACCTTCGACACCCTCTCGCTCGATCCACCGTCGCACGGCACCGCTCTGGACCGGGTCAGCGCGTTTCAGACTGGTTTCGACGTCGGCGCAGACGGTTGCGCCACAATGGATTCGGCCGAGATCGAGAAGCGCCGCGGCAACCTCCCGCAGTCACTGTTCGACCCGGCGAGCCCGCAGAGCGACATCGGGATCGACGAACAGACACTGTCGACCTTGATGGAGTTGTTGAACCAGATCTACGCCCCGGCGAATCCTCCGACGCTTGCAACCGAGGGCGGCTGCCCGGTGAGCCAGCAGCAGCCGGTGGCCTACTGCCCTGAAACCAACACGATCGCCGTCGACATGCCGACCCTGCGTCAGATCGGAACGCCCGCCGACGAGAGCGATTTCGTCCTGTTGCAGGGCGACAACACCGCCTTGTCGATGGTGACGTCGCGCTACGCGCTCGCGCTGCAGCACGAGCGGGGCCTGCCGCTCGACTCGGCGACGGCGGCCATGCGTACCGCCTGCCTGACAGGGGTGGCACAGCGGAAAATGGCGGACCCGATCCGCGGGCCGTCTGGCAGCCAGTTGGTCCTCGGTGCTGGGGATCTGGACGAGGCGGTGTCTGGTCTGCTGACCAACGGCGTAGTGGCCACCGATGTCAGTGGGACCCCGGTGCCCTCGGGATTCACCAGGATCCTCGCGTTTCGTACCGGGCTTCTCGGCGATGCCGACGATTGCTATCAACGGTTCCACTGAGAGAATCGGCAAGTGAACGGATCGCGGGACCGGCGGCCGCACCTCCCTGGGTCCGAGGACGAAACCGTCGAGGTACCACTGCGGCCGGCAAGGAAGGCAGAACCGCCTTCCACCGAGGAGCCGTGGTGGAAGAACGTCAACACCCGGATTCCTCCACCGCCGGTGCCGGCTCAGCGGCCCGCGAAGCGAGCTCCGCAGCCCAACCTCCGCCGCCGCAGCCTCCGCCGCCGCCCCGAGCGACCGCGCGCCCCGATCGGCAGAGCACGCCGGCAAGGAATCGCCACGCGAAGGCGACACCCACCCGACGCAAGGGCGGCAAGGTTGCGCTGTTGGTCGCCATCGGCGTCATCGCGATATCGGCCGGGGCCGTCGGAGTCATGGTCGGTCTTTCGAGATTCGATGTGCTGAAGGGCAAGGTGCTCGACGTGTCCAAAGTGGAGGCAGGCGTTCAGCGGATACTGGTCGACCCCGCCGATGGCTACGGAGCCACGAGCGTTTCAAATGTTGTGTGCAACAACGGCAACGATCCGGAGATCAAGAAGGGCGCCACCTTCACCTGCGAGGTGGTCGTCGAGGGCAGGAAACGTCAAGTGCTGGTGGTATTTCAGGACGACGGGGGCACGTACGAAGTCGACCGACCTCGATAGCGATTCACTTCGGGAAGCCGAAGAGTGCAACCACGCCGTGGTCGCGGCCTGCGGTATAGCCGCCGTCGACGGCGATCGCCTGGCCTGTCACGAATGACGCGTCGGACGACACCAGAAACGCTGCAGTGGCAGCGATCTCCTCGGGCCTGCCGAGCCGTTTCAGAGCATGCTCCTCGGTGATCGAGTCCAGCGGTGCCTCCATACCTGGGAGGCGAAAGACGTTGTCCAACATCGGTGTTGCGATGAAGCCGGGGCAGATGGCATTGGCGCGAATGCCACTGGGCCCGTAGTCGAGCGCGATGTTCTTGGTGAGCAGCACGACGCCGCCCTTCGAAGCGTTGTAGCCGCTGCCGCCCGCCGTGCCTTCGAGGCCCTCGACGCTGGCGAGGGTGACGAGCGAACCGCGCTCGCCGTCCACCCGGGGTTGCTCGATCATCCTGGCCAGAGCGGCCTTCGCCACCAGGAAGGTGCCGGTGAGGTTGATCGCGATCACCCGGTCCCATTCGGTCTTGTCGAGCAGGTGCACCGGTCCGCCGCTGGCAATGCCCGCAGCGTGAACGAGGCCGTCGAGTCGGTCCGGCACGGCGGCGAAGACGTCGGCGACCGCTGCTTCGTCGGACACGTCGGCCGTCACGAAGGTGAACCGCTCGCCGAGGTCGGGAGGTGCGGTCAGATCGGCGCCGACGACGGTGCCGCCTTCGGCGAGCAGCCGCTGCGCGGTGGCCAAGCCGATACCCGACGCCGCGCCTGTCACGACAAAGGTGCGCGAACGCGCCCGGTCACTCACTGCGGTCACGGCGATCACCCTAACCGCAGCAGCACACCGCTTTGCGCCACGCGGAATTAATTCGCGCCCCCGGCAAGTTCTCATCGGTTGAGCGACCCTTGCCAAACCGAAAAGAGCCCGACGATGCACAGCCACCGAGCCGTTGCCACATCATTCCCCCGAACGCTGCGTTGGGTTGCGGCGGTCATCGTCTCCTTGGCGGCGCTGATCGGGCCGCAGGCAACCGGGCTCGCCTCGGCCGCTGAGGATTCATCGTGTTCCGACGTTGAAGTGGTCTTCGCGCGAGGAACATTCGAGGCTCCCGGTGTCGGGGCGACCGGGCAGTCGTTCGTCGACGCCCTCAACGCGCGCCTTGGCGGCAAGACCGTCGCAAGCTACGGCGTCGACTACCCCGCGTCGTTGGACTTCCAGGCGGCGGCAAATGGGATTGCGGACGCGGCCAACAAGATTGAGACGATCGCAGCCAGCTGCGCGAACACCGAGATCGTGCTCGGCGGCTACTCGCAGGGCGCGGCAGTGGCCGGCTACACCACGACCGACACCGTGCCTGCCGGGATCACGCTGCCCGACGGCATTGCCGGCACCCTTCCGCCAACGGTCGCCTCACATGTCGCGGCGGTGGTGTTGTTCGGCACTCCGTCGGACTGGTTCCTGAATCTGGTTGCGCACGACGCACCACCGATCACCATCGGTCATCTGTACACAGCCAAGACGATCGAGCTGTGCAACACGGGAGACCCGATCTGCTTCCCCGGTGGCAGCGACCGCGCGGCCCACAGCGCCTACAAGAGCAACGGAATGGCCGACCAGGCCGCCGATTTCGCGGCCCACGCGCTTTCTCTCACCTGATCAGTTCCCGCGGTCTGCGGTGAGCGGAATTCACTCCAGCAGTCGAACATGTGTTCTAATGGCTGTCGTCGCCAGCCCGCTCACTGCGGGCAATGTTCACAAGGAGTTCCCCACACAATGACCGTAGACACTCTGGCATCAGAAGCGTCGCCCACCGTCTCCGACACGCCCGACGTGTTGGCCACTTCAGTCGAGAGCATCGTGCCCGCGAGTACGCCATCGGCCGACGCAGCCGCCTCTGAAGCTCCTGCCAAGGAGAAGCCTAAGAAGGCTCCGGCCAAGAAGGCGGCCAACAAGCGGACCAAGACGCTTGAACTGATCCTCACTGTCACCGGGACCCCCGACGGAGACTGGCGCGCCGAGCTCAAGCAGGGCACGACCTATCTGGCCCGCAATCTCACGGTCGCGGCCGCCGCCGTCTCCCGCGCCGCCAAGGAGCTGCACGAGGACCTCTGCACGCCGATCGACGAGGTAATCGAGGAAGCCCGCTCCTTGCAGGCCGCCAGGGTCGCTGCCCTCGAGGCCGAACTCGAAGCCGCCCGCAAGGTCCTTGCCGACCTGGACTGAGATCGCGCTAGCCCGGCCAGCCCATCTCCACGGGGAACTGTCCGTCTGTCAATCGGCGCTTCAATATCTTTACCGTCGCGGTGCGCGGCAGCTGATTGACGAACGTGACGTCGCGCGGAATCGAGAAGCGACTCAGGCGGCCGTCCTTGGTGCGGAACAATTTCGTCGCCAGCCAACCGGCACTGCACTGAACGCATGGATTCGGAGTGGTCCCGACTGGGATCGAACCAGTGACCTTCCGCGTGTG
>CAWEKA010000002.1:0-7749 GCA_963809515.1 uncultured Actinomycetota bacterium | reverse complement strand
AGCGCCGGATGTCAGCTGGATCCGTTTGGTAGGGGCCATTTCTGGTACGCGGAGCCTGTACCGGCTGACTAGGCCGTTGACGGGAGATCGTCGTCATACATCACGACGCCCATCCCGTTGATCCACTCGTAGATCGGCTCGTAGGAGAGGGTTATTGAACAGGCGCCCACGCATGGAACCCGCCGACGCAACCCACGCCCCAAGCTGATCGGTGCCGTTACCTGCCTGCATCAGTTCGTCATTCGGCATGTCGAGCAGATTACCCAAATCCGTCTGCTCCAGTTTGGTTGACAAAACCAGCGGTCTAATTCCTCATCGATGTCGCCGATAACCGGCTCCCCGACGAGATGCGACGATCCACGCGCGGCGCACAATGCGACCCGCTCCAAACCTGGGATTCAGCGATCGGTTCCTCACCATCCACTGCGGGTAGCTACTATCGATAGTTAAGACACCAGCAGGCAGGGCAGGCGTTGGGGTACCGATCGGTCACATCCGTTGATGGGACCCGTCTGCGGTCGTGGAGCAATGAAGGCCACGGGGTTCCCGTGCTGATCTCCAACGGGCTGGGCACCCCGCACGATGCCTGGCCGGCAATCAACCGGCGGACCGAAACCTATCGAGTTGTGACATGGGACCAGCGTGGCCTCGGCGGATCAGACCGCCCATCCGACGAGTCGCGGATCACCATCGCCGACCACACCGATGATCTTTTCGCGGTGATGGACTCCTACGGCATCGATCGAGCGGTGGTCATCGGCTGGTCGGCCGGCGTCAACATCGCGTTTGAGGCCGCTCTGCGTGACCAACAGCGGATCGCCGGCGTGCTCGCCGTCGCCGGCGTCCCGGGAGGAAGCTTCGAAGCCTTGCTTCACCCCCTGCCACGCATCCTGCGCACGCGGGTCGGACGGGTGGGATCACACCTGATGCGTTACCTCGGGCCAGTCCTCAGTCGGCTGGGTGACGGCTTGCCCGGTTCACCCGAGCATGGGTTCGACCCACGGGGAGTGGGTACGTTCGGGCTCGACCTCGTTCACGGACAGACTCTCGTCCGAGTGCTGCGACGATTCGCTGATCACGATTGGCCCTGGTACTCCCGCCTCGTCCGCGCGGTAGGCGACCACCCCCCGATGGATCTGAGCGTGATCGACATGCCAACCACCTTTCTCGCCGGTAGGTGGGATTTGGTCACATCAGCCGAACGAATGCGCGCGGCCAGCGCGCAGACACCACACAGTCGATACGTCGAACTCGCCGCCACGCATTTTATGCCGCTGCAGTTTCCCGAGCGCATGTCAACGGAGCTCGACCGCCTCGTTGATCGCTGTCACCTCTAGCCGGCGCAGGAACGTGGCAGAAGCCGGACTGACCTGACCATGTTGCAGCGCCAGCCTTTACGCTAGACTGCCAACCTTTCGTCGCTTACCTGACGAAGTCAGATATCCGCCACATCGTCTGCTGTCCAATGATCGTTCGCTTCGATGTAGCTTCGGTACACGACGAGCAGCGCCCGCTTCTGCGGCTCGGTGAGTCGGGGGTCCACGCGCATCGCGGTTTCCGTTGCGTCGTCGTCGGGTTGGATCGACGCGGGAATCAAGCCAGCCTGTGCGAACATTGCTTCAGCCGAGAGGTTGAGTGCCTGGGCGATCGACTTCAGCACCCGGGCCGAGGGCTCGGACAACCCCCGCTCGACCTGACTGAGATAGGAGTTGGACACCTCAGTAGTGGGCGCTGATACACGGACGGGCCCGGTGGCGAAGAGAGCGTCGACCGTGTCCGCGCTGGCGACCTGCACGGTCGGCAACACCGGTCGGCAGCACCGTCGTCGGTTCCATCCTCCGGCCCCGGTCGTGGCACATAGACTAAGCGAATGGTCGACGCCGATCCGTTGGCAGTCACGTTTCCAAGACGAATTGCAGTGGTCAACAGGGGTGAGGCTGCGGTACGCCTGATTCGGGCCGTTCGAGAATTGAATGCCGAGTATGACTGCGGCATTACGACAATCGCTCTTCATACCGAAGCCGAGCGCCGGGCCATGTTCGTACGCCAAGCTGACGAAGCCGTGACGCTCCGCAGAACATCGGCGGGCATCGCGTACCTCGACCACGCCGAGCTCGAACGCGCTCTGCTGGAATCCAAGGCCGACGCGGTGTGGGTGGGCTGGGGTTTCGTGGCCGAAGACATCGCCTTCGCAGAGCTCTGCGCGCGTCTGAACCTCACGTTCATCGGGCCGAGCCCGGCCGCGATGCGGACACTGGGCGACAAGGTCGAGGCCAAACTTCTGGCCGAGAAAGTGGGTGTTCCGCTCGCACCGTGGAGCGGTGGCCCCGTCGAGACCCGCGAGGACGCCCGCCGCCACGCAGAGGCCATCGGCTATCCGCTGATCATCAAAGCCCGTAGTGGTGGCGGCGGCCGCGGCATCCGGAAGGTGTTCGCCCCCGACGAACTCGAAGTCGCACTCGAACGCACGCAGGGCGAAGCCGAGCGCTCGTTCGGCGACCCGGTCGTATTCCTCGAACGCCTTGTCACAGATGCCCGCCACGTCGAGGTCCAGGTCATCGCCGACAACTACGGCAACGTCTGGGCGCCGGGAGTGCGCGACTGCTCCATCCAACGCCGGAACCAGAAGGTGATCGAGGAATCCAGCTCCCCGGTACTGACCAAGGAGCAGGCTGACCATCTTCGAAGCGTGTCGGCCGAGCTCGTCCGTGCCGCCGGATACCGCGGGGCCGGCACCGTGGAGTTCCTCTACCAGCCGGATCAGAGCGTCTTCACGTTCCTCGAGGTCAACACCCGGCTGCAGGTCGAACACCCGATCACCGAGGTCACCACCGGCATCGACCTGGTCAAGTTGCAGATCTTCGTCGCCGGCGGCGGTTCTCTCGTCGGCGAATGCCCTCCCGAGTTCGGCCACGCTGTCGAGGCCCGGCTCAACGCCGAGGATGCCGACAACGGGTTTGCGCCCGCCCCAGGCACTGTGCGGCTGCTGAAGTTCCCGCTCGGTTCCGGTACTCGCGTCGACACCGGCATTGCGCAAGGCGACGTCATCCCGCCCGACTACGACTCGATGGTCGCCAAGATCATCGCGTGGGGACGCGACCGAAGCGAAGCAATGGCGCGGTTGCGCACCGCCCTGCGTGAGACCACTGTCGTCATCGACGGAGGCACTACGAACAAGTCCTTCCTTCTCGATCTCCTCAGCCGTGACGAGGTCGTCTCCGCCTCGGCCGACACAGGCTGGCTCGACCGCACCGACGCTGGAACGGCCACCGGCCCTACCGCGACGGCCGACATCGCGCTCATCGCCGCCGCGGTCGACGCGTACGAAGCCGAGGAGAGCCTCGAACGTGCCGGTTTCCTGGCCTCGGCACGCGGTGGTCGACCGCGTGCCACCCACGCCATCGGCCGGACTATAGAACTCAACTACCAGGGCCAGCCCTACAACCTCACCGTCGGACAGATTGGTCCACGCAGATACCGGGTCGACGGTGACAGCGGCGAACTCGTCGTCGACGTCGAACGGCTCGGCGAATTCGAGAGTCGACTCACGCTTGGCAATCAGCGCTTCCACATCGTCACGGCCGCGGGACCCACTGGGTTCCTGGTTGAGGTGGACGGCATTAGCCACCGCATCAGCCAGGACGAAGCCGGCCTGGTCCGCGCCTCGGCCCCGGCCGTGGTCGTCGCTCTGCCGGTGGCCGTCGGCGACGAGGTCGAGGCCGGTGCCACTCTTGTGGTCCTGGAAAGTATGAAGATGGAAACTGCCCTGCGTGCAGCATCCGCGGGACGCGTTCGTGAGATCTTCGCTACGGTCAACAACCAGGTCGACGCCGGCGCCGCACTGCTGCGCATCGACCAGGTCGGCGAGGATGCAACGGCCGATGCCGCACCGCGAGTTCAGTTCCGCACCCAAACGAAGAGCGAGGACGCGAACCCGCGCACCGAGGCCCTCGCCCGGCTCGGCGAACTCCGCGCCTTGATCACCGGTTACGACGTGAGCGCCGGCCGCGCACGCCTCCTGCTCGCGGAGTACGACGACCTTCATGGCCGCCTGCCGCGCGACGACCAGGAGCTCGTCGAGGCCGAACTCGGACTGCTGGACACCTTCGCCGACATCTGCGAGCTTTCGCGCAACCGTCCGACTCTGGACGAAGAGAGTTCCGATGAGAGCGTCCATAGCCCACGCGAGTACTTCCATTCGTTCCTGCATTCCCTCGACGCCGAGGTGGAGGGGCTGCCACAAGCGTTTCGCACCAAGATCGCTCGCGCGCTCCGCAACTACGACGTCACCAGTCTCGAGTCCGGACCTGAGTTGGAAGAAGCGGTGTACCGGCTATTCCTCGCGTTGCAGCGCATGGAGAACCAGGTCGCTGTGATCACCGCGCTGCTCGGGCGCTGGCGCACCGCCGACGATGTCGCATCCGCTTCGACGAGTGCGGTGGGTGAGGTCCTGGAGCGGCTGATCGTTGCGACGCAGGTGCGCTACCCGGTGATCGGCGACATCGCGCGTAACCTGCGGTTCCGCTTGTTCGACGAGCCGCAGATCCGCAAGGCACGTGAGCACATCTACGACGGCGTGCGAGAAGGCCTGCAATATCTCGCCGACAATCCCGACGCGCCGGACTACGCGTCACGCATCGACGCCCTTGTCGACACCCCGGAGCCATTGATCGACCTTCTGGCAGAACGCATTTCCAGTCCCGGCGCGCTGCTCGAGGTCGTCACGCGTCAGTACTACGAGATCCGCGCGCTCGAAGACGTCAAGACCTTCGAACAGGCGGGTGGCCAGTTCGTCACCGGCAGTTACGAGTTGGCCGGAGAGCACTTGCACCTGGTATCGACTGTGACAGACCGCGCGCGGTTGTCGGCAACGCTCGACGTCGTCGACGAAATCGCCGGACCCAAGGCTGGCAACCTGGTTGTCGACATCTATCTGTCCTGGCCGGACGCGCCCACCGACGGCGACGAACTGTCCGCCGCGTTGGGTGATGTGCTTGCCGCGCACCCCAGCGTGACGAGATTGGCGCCGAGTGACCGTGACGGTGGTCGGCCGCGACCTGCATCAGGTGACGTTCCGTCCGACACACGACGGTGGCGTGGCCGAAGACCGGACCATCCGCGACATGCACCCGCTTACCGGGCAACGCCTCGATTTGTGGCGGCTCAAGAACTTCGACGGCACTCGCTTACCCGCCGCGGCAGGCACGTACCTCTTCCACGTGGTGGCCAACGAGAATCCGTCCGATGAGCGCCTCATCGCGCTGGCCGAGGTTCGTGACGTGACGACCCAACTGAATGAGTTCGGCGAGGTGGTCGGGGTCCCGGCCATTGAGCGCACCCTCGCCGCGTGTCTCGACGGCATCCGCCGCGCGCAGGCTCAGCGGGGCAAGAAACGGCTCGACAGCAACCGCGTCTCGCTTTACGTGTGGCCGGTGCTCGACATCCCCGCAAACCGCCTCCCCGCGATCGCGCGACGGATCGCACCGCTGGCGCTCAATGCAGGGCTAGAAGACATCACGATCCTGGCAAGCATCAAGGACGCCCATACATCGCAGCCCAGCCGAGTGGCGATTCGCTTCTCATACGCGCCGGGGGCCGGCATCGTCGCGAACGTTACGGCGCCCCCGGCCGAGCCGTTGCGCCCACTCGACGAGTACGCACAGAAGGTGCAGCGCTCACAAGCTCGCGGCACGGTGTACCCCTACGAGCTGATCCCACTTCTCACCGGCCCTGAGGGCAGTTTCGTCGAATACGACCTCGACGCGTCCGGCACGCTGGTACCCGTCGACCGTCCGTATGGACGCAACACCGCCGGCGTCATCGTCGGCATGGTGTCGCGACCGACAACCCGCTACCCCGAGGGAATGACACGCATCGCCCTGTTCGGTGACCCGACTAAAGCGCTGGGCACGGTGGCCGAAGCCGAATGCGCTCGGGTGGTCGCGGCGATCGATCTCGCCGAGAAGCTGTCGGTACCGGTCGAGTGGTTCGCGTTGTCTTCCGGCGCAACCATTTCGATGGAGAGCGGCACCGAGAACATGGACTGGGTGTCGCGCGCGCTGCGCCGAATCATCACGTTTACCCAGAACGGCGGAGAGATCAACGTCATCGTCACGGGAATCAACGTCGGCGCGCAGCCGTATTGGAATGCCGAGGCGACGATGCTGATGCATACCAAGGGCATTCTGGTCATGACGCCGGACAGCGCGATGGTCCTCACCGGCAAGCAATCCCTCGATTACTCCGGTGGCGTCTCGGCGGAGGACAACTTCGGCATCGGCGGCTATGACCGCGTGATGGGACCCAATGGGCAGGCCCAGTATTGGGCGCCGAACCTTCAGGCAGCCTGCGAAATACTGTTTGTCCACTACGACCACGCGTATGTCGCACCCGGAGAACGCTTCCCGCGCCGCGCCGACACTTCCGACCCGGTCGACCGCGACGTCCGCACCTTTCCGCACGTGCATCCGTCCAGCGACTTCACGACCGTCGGCGACATCTTCTCCGACAGCACCAACAAAGACCGCAAGAAGCCGTTCGACATTCGGACGGTCATGCGTTCGGTGGTCGACCAGGATCATCCGGTACTCGAGCGGTGGGCCGATATGGCCGACGCCGATACCTCCGTGGTGTTCGACGCGCACATGGCCGGAATTCCGGTGTCTGTCATCGGCATCGAATCGCGGGTCATCCCGCGTAAGGGGTGGGTGCCCGCCGACGGGCCGGACCAGTGGACGTCGGGCACTCTGTTCCCGCAGTCCTCCAAGAAGACCGCGCGCGCGATCAACGCCGCAAGCGGAAGCCGACCCCTCGTGGTGCTGGCAAACCTGTCGGGCTTCGACGGTTCACCCGAGTCCCTTCGGAACATCCAGCTCGAGAACGGCGCCGAAATCGGCCGAGCCATCGTCAACTTTGACGGACCGATCGTGTTTTGCGTGATCTCGCGTTATCACGGCGGAGCTTTCGTGGTGTTCTCCAATGCGCTGAACGCGAACATGGAAGTGCTCGCAGTCGAGGGATCGTTTTCCTCGGTTATCGGTGGTGCACCCGCGGCAGCGGTGGTGTTCACGCGAGAGGTGAACGGACGTACCGCAGCAGACCCGGCCGTGCGCGAGCTCGAAGCGCAGCTTGCCGCTTGCACGGACGACGCGGCCATTGCCGGCCTGCGGGTAAAGCTGGCCGCCACCCGGACGGCAGTGCGTTCGGACAAGCTCGGCGAGGTGGCAGCGGAGTTTGAAGCTGTGCACAACGTGGAGCGGGCCCGCCAGGTGGGCTCGGTCCACTCGATCATTCCGGCGGCTGAATTGCGCCCGAGCATCGTCGCGGCTGTGGAGCGTGGGATGGCCCGAACAGTGGATGCGCTCGGCCACTGAGTCCGTTGGGCGTTGAGGATCGACGCCTCCGCCCGCTGGTATTCCTCACGGCGGCAACGCGGGCATGCCCTCCAACGAATTCACCGAACTGCTCGTGATGCAACATACCGTGCCGATGATCACTGAGTTCGACGTCAAGGTCCTACCGCAAAGTAACTAAGGACTTGGCTTACCGGAGTCGTTATCGGACATGCCGGTTCGCCGAACCGCGAGCACATGCTCAACCGACGGCTGACCATCCACCGCCTTGTCCACCGAAACTCCTTCAGCGAGACCGCCTTGCCGCGCCGACACTGCCCGTCGGTGGTGATGTACCAGCTTGTCCTCGGGGACCATCGGCACGCAGATGGCGACTCGATCACCGGCGGCCAGGCCG
>CAWEKA010000001.1:0-17650 GCA_963809515.1 uncultured Actinomycetota bacterium | reverse complement strand
GAACCATCGCTCCGCGACGGGTAAGAAGAGGTTCAACGACGTCACGACATGCGACGCGTAAGGATCATCTGGAATCCAATGTAGCGGGGCCGTGTCCCAATCAAAGTGGACGTTCCTCGGGCGCAGGGCCAATTCTTCAGGGGCGTACTGGTCGGCCACGCCCGAAGTCGCAAGATGCTCGGCAGCCACCTCTGACCTCCTCGGAACTAAGCCTGCCACAAACTGGCGGCGGTTCGGCAGTGCGGATGAGGGCACACTCGTCTGAAGCGCCTCAGCTCAACCGGGTTACTCCGGACCCTACGTGGACATACCGTATGGGTGAGGAGCACACGATGACAGAGTTCATGCGCGCAAGCGATGCCTTCACTTGGGCAATGGAAGCCGATCCGCGGCTGCGGTCGACCGTGGTGTCGGTGATGGTCTTGGACCGGACCCCGGACTGGGCCGAGGTGCGGGAGCGGTTCGACCTGATCAGCCGGACGTTGCCGATCTTCCGTCAGCGGGTGGTGCCGTCGCCGGCGCCGGCACCACCACGCTGGGAATTCGCGCCGGATTTCGACCTCGAGTTCCATCTGCGTCGGGTGACCGCACCGGCGCCCGCCGACCTGGGCGCCCTGCTGGAGATGGCGCGGGTAGCCGCGATGGAGGACTTCGACCGCGCTCGGCCGATGTGGAAGATCACCATGATCGACGGCGTCGAGGACGGTGGCGCCGCCGTGTTGTGCAAGTTCCACCATGCCCTCACCGACGGTGTCGGCGCCATCCAGATCGCGATGATCCTGTTCGACCTGACTGAACTGCCGGGCGAGCGTGCGCCGCTGCCTGCCGAGCCGACAGTCCCCGAGCCGGCCCTTCTCGGTGGCTATCGCGATTCGTTGCGCTACAGCGCGCGGCTGGCCGGCGGCGCTGTCACCGGTGCTCTGAAATCGCTACCCGCAGCGATCGGCAACAGCATCCGGCGGCCGGTGCAGACGGCGTCCTCGGCCGCCGCCATGGCGGCATCGGTGTACCGGACCGTGCGGCCGGTCAACGAAACCGGGTCACCGCTGATGAGGGACCGAAGCCTGGTCCGTCGCCTGGATGTGCACGACGTACCACTGGCGGCACTGCGGGAGGCGGCGCACCGCGGCGGCGGCGCTCTTAACGACGCGTTCGTCGCCGGCATCGCCGGTGGTCTGCGGATCTACCACGAGAAGCACGACGTCCCCGTCGGTGACATGCACCTGAGCATGCCGATCAGCTTGCGCGACGACGACGACGGGGTGGGCGGTAACCGAATCACGTTGATGCGGTTCGACGTTCCCGTCGGCCTGGCGGACCCGGCTGAACGGATCGGGCGAATCCATGAGCGCACCAAGGCGGTACGACACGAGCGGTCACTGCCCTACACGCAGCTGATCGCCGCGGGTCCAACCTGACGCCGCGCTGGAACATCGGAGCGATCCTGCGCCACGTCGATTTCGTGGCCAGTGATGTGCCGGGCGTGCGGGTGCCGGTGTACCGGCGGTGCCGCGGTGCGTGCCCAGCACGCGTTCGGCCCGACGATCGGCGCCGCTTCGAACTGGTCACCCTGCTGACCTACGTCATACCCTGCGCCTGGCATCGACATCGACACCGGCGCGATCCCGGACTTCGAGCGGGGCCCGAGTGCCTCGTCGCTGGCTTCGACGAAGTGCTCGCGCTGGCACTGTGACCTAGTGGTAGCGCGGGACGCATCCCGGCGCACTGAAAGTGTCATCGTTGGCGATGAAACTCCGCGGCACCGGGAGCGTGATCCTGATGATGACAGCATCCGATCCGACGCCGGCGGCTCAACCCGCGCCGACCGGCTACCGGTTCGCAGGGCCTGGATCGCCTAGGGGCCCTGATCATCGACGGAGTGATCCTCGACGCCTTCATGGCTGTTTTCATGGTCTGGGCCTCGCTTTAGCCGTGACGGGCGACCGATTCACGACTCTGGAGACGGAGGGCTGGCCAGGTGGCGCGGTTGTGTATCGTGACAAGCGTCGTGATGCTCGCCTGGTACGGGGCGGCTTTCAGGCGAGGCTTGGGGGTACACCCGGAAACGCGCGACCTAAGCTGCGCGTCCGCGACCCGAGCGGGCTGGAACCGCCCTCCCTCGGCGCGGTGTCATCCGCAATGCGCCGCAGGTCCTGGCGAATTTCGGCGATCACCGGGAACGGCGCCTTCTACGCAGGACTCGGCGTCGTTTCTTCGTCGCAGACCTCGTGATCGGCATCACCATCTCCAACAGCCCGACACGCCAAGGCTTCCACGACCGGCTCGCAGGGGGGACGTTTGTCGTGCGCCCGGCATCGCGCGTCACTGCACACCCTCCGTCTGGCGGCTGATCGACGGGCTGGCCGGTTATGCGGTGCGATGTTCCAAGAAGGCGTACTGCTGCGAATCTGCCGACTCTTGGTAGTACCTGATCTGAAGCGGCTCACCGCTATGCAGAATCTTCAGCAGCGGGTCGAGAAACTCTGGCAGCACATCAGTGACAATCGAGCGGTTGAAGGCAAGGAGTGGGGCCTGCAGAGGCCGTCGGATCATGATGTAGCCAGCGGCTCCGTCGGCGTTCAGCAGCTTGATCCAGCCAAGGTAATTCGCATCTGTGCCTACGCGGTAGTACATACTCTGACATTCGGTCACTGGGTTCGTCTGAGCGAGAGGGAAGTCGGCTGCAGATGCCTGCAGCATGTTCTCGGCCCTCAAGTCGTCCGGAAGCAAGTCGGCCTGCACGGGAAGCTCCCTCCACCTAGTTATCCTGCGATTCAATAACATTGCGGTGCGATGGATGCCGCTTTCTCCCACATCGCTCTCGAAGCAGACGCGGTCCCTGCACGCTCGGCGGACTTGGCCAACATGCATCTAACCAATCAGCAAGCGCGTCATAATGTCGGCGTGGCGCAGAAACCGCAGCCGATACCCCCTGCAAAGACGATCGACGCGGTGCTTGACTCGATTGATTTGATTCGTCGACTGGTCGATCACCGCCAAGAGCCGCCTCGGCTATTTCGCGGCCCTCTACAAACGCATCACCGCCGCCGTCCGCGTTGCGATGCAGCAAGAACTGTTTGAGGACAACGCAAGGATGGAACGCTTCGACGTCGCGTTCGCCAACCGTACTTCGCCGCACTCAACGGCTATTTCCACCCGGATAAGCATCCGCAGCCGACGCATTCATGGCAGGTCACTTTCGATGCCGCAAGCCGCCGTGAGCCAATCATCGTGCAACACATGCTCGGCGGGGTGAACGCGCACATCGGCCTCGATCTGGGGATCATTGCCTACTCGATTGCTCCGGACGCGCAGTTGCCCTCTTTGCAGGAGGACTTCAATCGGATCAATGCCGTCCTGGGCAGCCAAGTGAACGGGGTCGTGGAAACCATCAACGAACTCTCGCCAGTCTTGGCCGATCTCTACACCGTGCTGCAGGACAATGAGATCAATCTGATCAACGAGACGCTGAAATCCTTCCGCGACAGCGCTTGGGTATTCGCCACGGTTCTCGCGCGCGAGCCGGCCGTCCTCCACCCCGGCACGATTTTGGCGCGGGATCTCCAGGTAGCTCAGCAGGGTGCGTTGATGTACAACCCACCGATTCCGCTCAGCACGATCGTCAGCGCGATCGCGGCACGAGAGAGCCGCAACATCGTGCGAAACATCAGAGTGCTGGACGGATCGCATCGACTCTGGCGCCCATCAAGACGACCATGTGAGCGCTCTACGGATCGTTCTCGCATTCCAGTCGACTATCTCTTTGTCGACTATGGACAGCTGAGCTGGCCGTACTCGAAATACATGCTGGCGCGGTGGCTCCGTACTGACGTGTCATCGGTCGGTGTCAGTTCGAGGATGCCGATCTGCTTGATCGTGAGCGTCGCGAGGACGTCGGCGAGATTTGGCGCCATCACTTCGATCGCCCCCTGCTTCTCCTTGTCCTGACCGTTGTTGCCCTTGACGATGAAGTCGTCCGTCCAGGCCCGCCATGGGTCGACGTCGACACTCGGGAAGGTCACCACCAGGTCCGTGGGAACGACGCCTCCGCTGGTACGGCGGAATGACATCGGGGCGATCAAACGCACGCGCATCGTGGGCAGCCCGTCAATCTTCAAACCGAAAGTCGCTTGCTAGGAACGGCTTTAGCTTCTTCGGCAGCTGTACCAGAGCGTTGTCCCTGCGCGGGGCTGCGATTCTGGATCGAGGCCTCAAGAGTGACTGTGATTGCCGCATTACTCGACGAATCGAAGCCAGGGACGACGAAACTGACGATCGACCCATTCGTGAAATCGAGGTACGACCTGGCGCGGTTCGTACTGTCGAGTTCGATCAGAGTGCCACTCTTGGTGACCGGCGCGTCCTTCAATGCAGCGTTGACCCAATTCAGAATGGGTGTACCGACTTCGAGTCCCAGCTTGACGTGAAGGGGTTCGTGAGGCGAACGTGGAGATCTGCCGCTGCCGCGGGCCGCCGGCACCGAAAACAAGGTGCTTACTTCGGCTTTCACGACTCCGCCGATGGAGCTCTGCGCTGGTACGACTTGCCCGTCGATCGAGATCGCAAACTTCGGAGAAGCCGGCGGCGCTGTGGCATGCCCTAAAGATACCGGCCGACCCCGATCACATGACGCATTCGCCGATCGGGGAACCCTCAGTGCACGCCCTCGATCTCGCGGCTGATCCAGGGCGCGAGGGCGAACACGATCCCACCGCCACGATCGCGACGGCACCGACGATGCCGAAGTAGAGGAATTCCCGCGCCGGGTCGTAGTACTTGGCGAGCACGCCGGACATCGACGTGCCCACGCCGACGGAGAAGAAGTACAGCGACATCATCTGCGCCCGGAATGCTTCCGGCGCAAGCTTTGTGGTGACCGACAGCCCGATCGGCGACATCAGCAACTCGGAGATCGCGTACACCGCCACGACGAAGACGATGAGCAACGCGGGCACCGCCCTGCCTTCTGTGCCCGCCATCGGCAGGAACAACACGAACGCGAGACCCATCCCGATGACGCCGTACGCGAACTTGCGGGGCGTTGTCGGCGCCCTGGTGCCCAGCCGTGTCCACATGATCGCAACAACGGCGACAGCAGGATGATCCACACCGGCTCGCATGCCTACGGACGGTCACGCGTTTCGGCGCCTCGCACCAGGCGACCGGTGGCGGACGTCAAGGGTTGTTTAGGCGGGCGGTGAATAATACCCGGTGCCCGCCTCTGGGCGACAATGTCGTTGCAACTTAGGCCTGCTATCCGCCGGCGACAATGTCGCCAGAGGCGGGCAATTCGCACGTGCAAAACTTGCCGCGATGGCGTTCAAGGTGCGATACGGCACAGGGCCAGCCTCAGGACTTCGGCGATGACGACGGATTCGAGTTTCTAGAGGGCGGCGTGCTTGCCATCCACTCCGGCAACGAGGAGAAGTGAACCCAGTACAACCCGCCCGGCAAGTGGGACCAGGTCATCGCCGAGCCCGACCACCTGGCAGGGCTGAACACCCCGTACGTCGACGAAGACGAAGTCGATTTCGACGACGAGGATTACGAGGACGAAGACTACGAATCACGCGCATCAGGCGAGGACTACGATTCTGACGACTCCGAGCTGTTCTGATTCACCTCACGATGCGCCGGACCCTGCTGCCGCTGCCACGAGCGATTCTGGCCGAGCTGTCTGAGGCCTGAGCGAACCTGTCTGAGGGTAGAACGGACACTGTTGGAGCCGGTACGGGTCTCATTCGGCTTGACGCGAATGTTGTTCAGCGGCTGTGGATTTTCGGGCTTGCCCGGTCTCGGGCCGTCGTAGGCGCGGTTGATGACCCTGCGCAGGGGTTTGTCGATGGCGTCGACGACCTCGTCGTCCACCCCTAGTTGGCGCAGCGGCTCGGTGATCGGCAGATGGTCGGTCTTGACGAGGATGTGCTTCGTGCTGCCGCCCGCCACATTTTGGCTGTGAGTGATGACATTGTCCTTATCGTCGAGGTCGAGCCCGCCATAGTTGGGATGCAGGTAGATGACCCCGGCCAGCGCATTGAGGTTGGCCACCGGATTGAAGAAATGATCGGGCGCATCGGCGAACCCGTCGAACTCCCTTACCACCTCGATCGTGTCGTGCGGAGTGGCGACCGGCGGCAGGGTGATGGTGAAGTCGAGAATCGGGATGTGCACCGGCGGCAACTTCGCGAGCAGTCCCCCGTCGGAGTTGGTGGGATCGCCCAATGTGACGAATGTGATGTCGTCCGACTTATCAGACGCCGAGGCCCGACGCTTCGCATAGTTGATCACCACCGCGCCCTGGCTGATGCCAACGACCGTCGTCGGCGTCGGCGTCGAGGCGATGACGCCCTTGAGGATGTCGTCCAGACGGTTCGTGCCCTGCCGAACCGACTTGTCCAGGCTGAGCGTGCCCGTCACCGGCCACAGGTCGGCCGGATAGTCGATGCCGACCATCTGGTCCGGCTTAACGATCCCGTCGTTGATCAGGAAGGCCATCTGCGCCTGGGTCGGCGCGCCCATCTGGCCGGTACCGCCGAGGACGTAGGTGTTCGCCCAAGCCGCAGGCGCGCACACCACAGCAGTACTGCCCGCGACTGCGAGAAAGACCTTGATCATCACGAAATTCCTGTTCAGGGCACTGCTGAAGCGAGATCGGCAAATCGACTGGCTAAGCGTAATTGACGTCAGCGTCTTTCAGCACTGACGCAGTACGAGTCGTGCAGCCGCATCCACTCGTATACGTTCTGGCCGTGCGCACCAAGTTCGAATTCGACTTCGTGACGACGGCGACACCGGACCAGGTGGTCGAGTTGATGACCGACTTCTCCCCCAGCCGGCCGCAGCGTTGGCCCGCTTGTTCGGTCCCCGGTTCCTGTCGTCGTACTACAAGAAGGTGTACGACGGCTACACGCCGCCTAGCCGAAATCCTTGACCACGTCGGCGACGCGGCGCAGCTGGTCGACGTCCGAACTGGTCGGGATGAGGTGCACCTCGTCGGTGCCGATGTCCTCGAACTTCCGGAACAGCGCCGAACAATTCGTCCTCGGTGCCCGCCCAGCCGGTGTCGGCGCCATGGCGTCGACGTACTCGGCCGGTATCCAGTTCATGTAGCGCCGCAGATGCCGGTGGACCTGGGCGCGGGCCTCATCGCCGTCGCCGAACGCGAACCAAAACGACGTCGCCAGATGGGGTTTGGGCTTGCCGGCCTGCGCCCACGCCGTGCGCGCGACGTCGAACAACTCGTTCTGCTTGGCGACGTCGAGGTCCAGCGTGGTGCCGGCCAGGCCGTCGGCCCATGCGGCGGCGCTGCGCACCGTCTTCGGCCCGATGGTGCCGACCAGCAGCGGCGGGCCGCCCTGTTGCAGCGGCGGCGGGCCCGACCGGCACGACCGACTCGGTGACCTTCTCGCCGGCCCACACCCGCTTCATCACCGCCACCCGCTCGGCCATGCCGCGCATGGTCTGGGTCGCCGGGTCGGCGCCGACGGCGCGGTAGTCCTCGTGCGTCCGCCCACGCCGATGCCGACGGTCAGCCGGCCGCCGCTGAGCATGTCGCCGGTCGCCAGCGCCTTGGCCAGCATCACCGGGTCGTGCAGCTGCGGCACCACCACCGTCGTCACCAGCCGCACCCGATCGGTCCATGCCGCCAGCGCGCCGAGCAGCGTCAGGGCCTCGGGGTTGTCGAACGCGATCCGCTCGCCCCAGCACAGCGACGAGAACGGTCCGTCGTCGATGGCACCTGGCCCAGGCCTTCAGCGTCGCCGCATCCAGGTCCGGTTCCATCACCGGCATCGTCATCCCAATCCGCACGACGGCGATTCTGGCACGCCTGCGGGCGGCGGCGACGCGGCTGACAGCATGAAGCCATGGCGATCACCACCACCACCATCGCCCACATCCGGCTGACCGTCACCGACATCGCGCGATCGCGGCAGTTCTACGAGAGCGTGTTCGACTGGCCTATCAACCTCGAGATGCCCGAGGACGCCGACGACGCGACGCGCGAACGGCTCGCATTCCTGTTCGGCGGCGTCATCTACAACGTCGGCGACTCTCGGGTCGGCCTGCGCCCGGTGGCCGACGACACGTTCGACGAGGATCGCATCGGCCTCGACCACCTCGCTTTCCGGCTGGGCAGCAAGTCCGAACTCGACGATGCGGCAGCGCATCTCGACGAACTCGGCATCGCCCACGAGCCGATCAAGGACATCGGGGTGATGTACATCCTGGAGTTCCGCGATCCGGACAACATCGCGCTGGAACTCGTCGCGCCCAAATAAGCGAGGGGGCCCGACCGCGACGTCGTCATCACGACCTGCGGTAGATCGGGAAGGGAATCAGTCAGCGGATGTGCAAACCCGCGACCGCCTGATTGAGCGCGGCCGCGGCTCCGCCGACCGCGGGAAGGTCCTCAGCGTCGGCAGCGTCCCTGAGCCGCTGCATCGCAGAGTCCACCGCCGCGGAGTCCTGCAGACCAGGTCGGGTGCGTTCCCAGACCCGATCCAATGCGGCGACATCAGCCAAGACCAAACCTGGATCCTCGGCTTTGACATCAACCGGAAGCTGGCGTGCCCACAGAGCCAGACGGGCCAGATCGACGTCGATCACCGATTGGTACAGCAGCCGCAGGTCGAGCTCATTCTGGGAGACGCGCAGCGCGGCCGACTCGGCGGTACGCCAATCATCCTCGCCCAAGGCGCTTTTGAGCGCGTCGATATCGCGAGTCATCTGGGACTTCATCTGCGGCGGAATTCCCTTGATGAGCGCGGCGTCCCACGCCTGTCCGAGGGCCGTGCTGGCCTGCTCAGCACGATCGCGGTTCGCGGTCGTGACCGCGTCGAAGACCCCCGCGACTGTTCCGGACAAAGCGCCGAGTTCGGGGGGAGCGGGCCCTCGCCGGCTGTCGGTCGGCGACGCAAGCGACACCGCCTCCAGGTCGCCGCCCGGGGCCCCGGTGGAGAACTCGCCGTATCCGGGGGCGAAGATCTTCCCCTCAGTCGTCCCGTCCATGTGCAGCTCCATCACTTCGATGGCGCCGCTGATCTCTCCGCTCGGGCCGTGGACAGACTGGTCGATCTTCTCGACACGCACCTGCTCGAACACGACCCCGGGGGCGTTCTCGGCACGATAAATGTTACCGACGGCCGGCTTGGCCGGCATGATCATCGCGGCTGGTGTCTTGTCGCTGGCCACCCATGTTCCCTCGGTGTCGGCGACCTTGCCGTCCTCGTAGTTGGACACGTCTTCCCCGAAGTACCACACCGAGCCGTCGTCGGCCTGGGCATACGAGTCCATCGCCACTTCGTGGATGCGTCCGTCCAGGTACGCGACGTACTGGACGATCGCGGTGTCGACCGGCTTCCCGCGCCACGCGATGGGCCGTGTGCCGGGCAGCAGCGTCACCTCCGTCCGGAACGGCTTGTCGTCGACCTGACCGCCCATGATGACCTGCTTGACCTCACTTGTCGGATGCAGCGGGTTTGTGATCGGCGTCGGCTTGCCGAAAGTCGGCGTCACGAGATCGACGCGTTGGCTGTCCGGCGCGACGGGCAGACATTCGTCGGTGGTCTGCCCCGACTCCTCGACGACCTTGATGCACTCCGCCGCCGTCGGCGCAGACTCGCCACTGCATGCGACGCCGAATGCGGAAACAATTGGCGCGCAGATCACCAGTATGACGAGCCGGCGACCGGTGGCATGCATCGTCCCGCTAATTGCCGGGAGCGTCGGGTTCGGTGTCCGTGCCGGGCAGCTCGGTCTTGTTGCTGACCACCGCGAAGGCGTCGTTGAGCTGGACGTCGACCTGGCTGCCGTCCGCCAGCGTCACCTCGACCTCGTAGAGGCTTTCCTCGTCGCCGACCTCGGTACCGGTGACCGTGCCGCCGCCGGTGAACGCCAGCGCGGCCTGGCTGGCCTTGGCCAGCGCCTCACCGGTGATCGGCGATCCCTCGCCGTCGTCGGGTTGCGCCGCGGCGATGCCGGTTCCGATCACGACCGCCGCCGCGCCCAGGGCCGTCACAATGCCAATGCTTTTGCAGTTCATGGCCATCAGCCTCCACCCGACTACCTGACTACAACCTGAATCTCGCTCAACCCTGACCGGCGGGCAATCTGACCTCGACGCGTGCGCCGCCTGCCGGTGACTGCCCGATGAATACCGAGCCTCCGTGGTCTCGAACGACCTCGTCGACGATCGCGAGACCCAGACCGCTGCCGCCGTCATCGCGGGAACGTGCCTCATCGAGCCGGACGAATCGCTTCAGTACCCGATCCCGTTCGGATTCCGGGATGCCCGGGCCATCGTCGTCGATCGTCAACCTCACCTCGCCGCCGTGCTCGGACAGGGCCAGATCGATCCGGCCCGCCGCATGCCGGGCGGCGTTGTCGGCCAGGTTGCGCACCACCCGCCGCAGCCCCTCGACGTCCCCCTGCACCCGCGCCGCCCCGACCGCCGATGTGTCCACCCGAACGGCGGTGGTGGACCGCAGCCTGCGCGCCTCATCGAACACCAGATCATCGAGGTCGACCGGGCCGCGCCGCGGCGCGGCGTGCTCGTCGGCGCGAGCCAGCAATAGCATGTCCTCGACGAGACGCTGCATCCTCAGTTCCTCGGCCAGCACCACGTCCGCAAGCTCCTCGGCGGTGGTCCCCTCCGGATGCGCCAGGGCAACCTCGGAATGCTCACGGATGGTGGTGAGTGGCGACCGCAGTTCGTGGGATGCGTCGGAGACAAACCGGCGCTGGCTGTTTCGACTGTCTTCGAGCCGCGCCAGCATGCGGTTCATCGTCGCGGCGAGCCGTCCGATCTCGTCGGTGGCCCGCGGCTGTGGCACCCGCCGGTGTAGTTGGGCGGCCGAAATCTCGTCCACCTCGCGGCGAATCGCCTCGACCGGCGCCAATGCGCGACCCACCGTGAACCATGTGGTGAGCGCGACGACCACCAGCAGTATCGGGAGTCCGATCATGAGCAGCCGCGCGACCTCCGTGGTGGCGTCGGACACGTCGACCAGCGCCCGGGCCACTAGGACCGTTCTGGGCCCGTCGGGGGTCTGCGCGCCCTCCGCGACCGCGGCGAACTCGTCTTCGTCGAGCGGGGTGAGCACCTGTCGTGCTTGCCCGGGCAGCAACTGTGCGAGTGCCGGCTTACCTGCGACATTGGGACTCGACGCGACGACGGAACCGTCCGGAGCGAGTACCTGAACCAGCTGTTCGTCGTCACTTCCGGTGACATCCAGGACCGTCGGCCGGCCGGATTCGAGTTGCCGTGCGATCTTGATCGCTTGGGCCCGTCCGGCCTCCTCCACGTCATCGATCAGGCTGTGCCGCAGTGCGGCGATCAACGCCGCCGCGCCCGCAACGAGGGCAATGCCGACGATGATGGTCGCTGCGGCAGTGGTTCCGGCCCGGATGGTCCTGAGGCGCCTAAGCACGATCGACGACCAGCCGGTACCCGGCGCCGCGAACCGTTTCGATCACCGGGCGGCCGGCCGAGCGCTGCAAGCTTGGCGCGCAGCCGCCGCACGTAGACCTCGATGATGTTCGGGTCGCCGTCGAAATCGAAATCCCAGACGTGGTCGAGGATGTCCTTCTTCGCCAGCACCTCGTCGGGGTGATGCACGAAGTACTCGAGGACGGCGTACTCGCGTGCGGTGAACGGTATTTCCACACCACTGCGCCAGACCCGGTGCGCGGCGGGATCCAATCGCAGGTCACCGACTTCCAACACCGTCGGCCGCGGGCGCGCTCCGCGACGCAAAAGCGCCCGCAGCCGGGCGATCAGAACCGCATACGAAAACGGCTTCGACAGATAGTCGTCGGCGCCGGTGTCGAGCCCCTCGACCTCGTCAGCGATCCCGTCCTTCGCGGTGAGCATCAAAATCGGCGTCCAATTGCCCTCACTGCGCAGCGTCCGACACACCTGGTAGCCGTTCGCGCCGGGCAGCATGATGTCGAGAACGATCGCGTCGAAGGGGTTTTCCCGCGCCATCCAGATGCCGTCGGTGCCGTTGTGAACGACATCGACGGCGAAGCCCTCCGCCTCGAGCCCCTTGCGTAGTCCAGCGGCAAGTCGCTGCTCGTCCTCGACGACCAATAAACGCATCGTGGCTGCCATGATCGCAGCCCGAAACTGACTTTCGGCTGAATTGACCGCCGCTAGGTCAGGTCCTTCATGATCTGGGCGACCGGTGCCGCCTTGATCGATCTGCACCACTTCAGATCCGGCGGCATTCGAATTAGCTGACAATCACGTCGCCATCGAAAGCTGCGGTCATTTGGATTGGATCTCGCGTAGGTGCTCTGATGTGCCATCGTTGAACTGTGTACGAAGGATTCAGTGAGGATGCGCGCGAACTTATGGCTCGCGCCGAGGAGCAGGCCAGGGCTCGGCACGACGATGGCGTAGATACTGAGCACATACTCCTTGGGATATGCGAACTGTTCGAGTGCAGAGCGGCGAAAGTGCTCAATTCGCTGGGCATCTCGCTCCACTGGGTTCGTGACGACATCAATAAGATGTGCGACCTTGGCGAGGAACACGAGCCGGCCGAGCAGATCGTGCCAACGGAGTCCGCAGAAGAGGCTCTGGCGCTAAGCCGTCAGGAGGCGGAGCGATCCGCTCATGAACAAGTTGAAACTGACCATATTCTTATCGGCTTGATGCAACAGGGCACTGGTGTCGCAGCCCAGGTCCTGGTGGACAAGTTCGGCTTGGACATCGACAGTGTCAGGGCCCGCGCTAGGGCTGAGCGCTCGGTGAGCGAGATCGTCCAGATACTCGGTGAACACTGCCGGGACTTAACCGCCGCGGCTCGAGCCGGAAAACTCGACCCTCCAATCGGACGAGATCAGGAGATTGCACGTGTCCAGCAGGTGCTGTGCCGCTGGAACCGAAACTATCCAATGTTGCTTGGCGAGGCGGGCATCGATAAAACCGCCATCGTTGAGTACGTCGCCCAAGCGATCGTCGGTGGCCAGAGCCCTCCGACACTCGCTGTCAAGCACATCGTCGCAGTCGACGGCAAGGCGTTGATGCGTGCGGTGTCGGATGACCCAATTCCGGCCGATCGGCTTAGTGATGAACCAATTCTGGCCGACCGGCTTTGTGTGGCCTTGCATCAAGCGGCCGGCGGTGAGGTCGCTGTGTTCATCGATGCTCTCCCCGCCCTGTTGGGCAGTGAGTCCTTCTCGTCCGTCAGGAGGAGCATCGCGAGTGGAAGCACGACGGTCATCGGTGCTGGAACCCGAGCTGACTACAGCGAACATATCGCGCATGACCCGGAGCTTCGAGACCGGTTCCAAGCGATCGCCGTCACTGAGCCGTCGGTGGAGCACACCATTGAGCTTCTACGGAGTGGGCTCCGCGACCGCTACGAGGCCCACCATCGGGTGTCGATCACCGATGATGCGATCGTCGCGGCAGCGACTCTGACTGACCGCTACATCGACGATCGGTTCCTCCCGGAAAAGGCCATCGATGTCATCGACGAAGCCAGTGCCCGGATACGGACACGTCGGAGTACGAACGTACCGGCAGACATTCGCGAGTTCGACGAAAAGATCACAGAGACACGCCGCGCGAAGGAGTCGGCCATCAACGCGCAGGAGTTCGGTAAGGCGGCCGAGCTTCGTGATCAGGAAAGATCTCTGATTCGCGAGCGGGCAGAGCTCGAAAAGCTTTGGCAATCGGGAGATTCGGATGTGGTGATCGAAGTTGACACGGAACAGGTTGTCACCGTGATCGCCGAGATGACGGGCGCTCCCGAGGACGAGCTGAACATGGCCCTGCCGGGCGCGATGCCACCCGAAGTATTGCCGGACACCATTACGGATGTCGACCACGAGTACGTGATGCTCAACGACAAACCGGTCGAAAGCGACGCCGACGACTTACTTGGCACCGCGGGCATCGCCGACCGGATCGCGTCGATTATTCAACTATCGCGCAATGCCGCACCCTTTGTCATGGCGGTGGACGGCGGGTGGGGTATCGGCAAGAGCACACTGTTGACACAGATCGAGGCGCGCCTTCCTGGCAAGCCTGACGTGGTGAAGCTTCGATTCAACGCGTGGACCGCGCAGGGCGAAAATGCCCTCGAGAGCTTGATCAAATCGGTCCTCCTGGAGCTGGACCCGAATATCGTGCGGCGGTGGGCACGCAAAGTGGCGAAGAAGCGTCACCTGGTCGGCATTACGCGTGTTGGATTCGCTATAGCCGCACGCTTCCTTGGGCTCAGTCGGTTGATCGACAGCATGTGGACAACGCTTGAGGTCGACGCGCAGGCACGTAACGAGCTCCGCGAAAACATCCAGGGAATGCTCTCGGAATGGGTGGAGTCTCCCGGAAAACCGGGCAAGAAGCGAACGCTTGTCGTGTTCATTGACGATCTTGATCGCTGCTCAGATGACGTCGTCATCCATGTGTGCGAAGCAGTCAAGCTCTACCTCGATGCACCGGGGCTGATCTTCGTCATCGCCTGCGACCTTTCGGTGCTCGCCCGGGGTGTCGCTGGACCCGCCCGTGGCGGGGCCAGCGAGGGACGTACGTACTTGGAAAAGATCATCCAGGTCGCCTACCGCGTGCCCCCACCGCACGAGGACGTCGTGCGTCGGCTGATCGGTGGCTACGGTGAGAGGTCTGGCATATCGCATCTGCTCGACGCGACTGTCGTCGACACCCTCTCGGAAGCAACAGGTCGAAACCCTCGGCGAATAAAGAGGATAATCAACAGCTTTGTGCTGGAGCATCACCTCGACCCGGCGTGGCGACGCGCACCATTGACCAGCCACCTGTTGATCACCGCAATCTTGCTCCAACAGGTCTACCCTTCGTTTTACTCGATACTCGTCGACGAGACTTCCGGTGAGGACCCGATCGGCAACTTCCTCGACTACGCAACCGTCCGCGCGAGAGCGTCGAATCCGCCTCCGAGTGACGACGTATGGTGGTCAGTAGTACGACGGCTATTTCAGAATTACGGCCTTCCACAACCTGATCGCTTGCGGTTCGGCGAAGCCGTACCAATCGACAATATCGAGAAATTGCTATCGCCTGAGTACGTCGCAATGGCGCGCAACGACCAATTCATCGAGCTCCTGCGAGGTACTGGTCCGCCGAGCACTCGCCAGGCACTTCGGGCCCACTTACTCAGCAGCCCGCTCGGGACCAAGAGCATCGGCGAGTCATCCAGCTTCGAGATGGGCAGCGCTTCAAGTGCATCCGGGTCGGACACCGACTTTGAGAGTTTCACAAGTCCGGTGGCCTAGGCGAGGTCCCTCATGATGTCGGCGACCGGTGCCGCCTTGATCGACTTGAAGCCGGTGCCCGCCCACACGTTGGTGCCGTGCGGGTCATGGGCGCGCACCGCGGCCGCCCGCAGCGGACCGGTCAAATAGTGGATCTCGGGGTATCCGAACGGCGCCTGCGCCTCGTGCTCGTCGATGAAACGGTTGTGTAGCCCGCGAGCGTAGCGCCCGGAAAAGGATTTGGTCACAACGGTTTCGGTGAACTGCGGGTCCTGCAGCGCCGCTCGGTGGACAGGGCTGCTGCCCGCTTCGTCGGCGAGCAGGAACGCCGTGCCGAGTTGCGCCGCGACAGCGCCGGCTCGTATCACACCGTTGACGTCGTCGGCGGTCACCAGGCCACCGGCGGCGATGACCGGGACGCTGACCCGTTCCCTAACAGCGGCGAGCAATTCGGACAGAGGTTGCGGGTTCGGCGCTGCGACGGGGTTGAAGGTGCCGCGATGCCCGCCCGCCGATGCGCACTGCACGGCAACGGCGTCGACGCCGCAGCCCACCGCCGCGTCCGCTTCCTCGACGGTGGTCACGGTGCCGACCGTGGTGATGCCCGCATCGCGGAGCCGTGTGCATTCCTGGGTGCTCGGCGGGCCGAACGTGAACGACGCCACCTCGGGCCGCAACTCGAGCAGCACGTCGACCTTGGCCGCCCAGGCGTCGTCGTTGTAGACCGGATCACCCAGCTCGGCACCGTAGCGCTCCGCATCGGGCGCCAGCGCAGCGGCGTACTTCTCGATCCCGTCCGGGGTGGCGGCGCTGGGCTGCGGGGCGAACAGGTTGACGCCGAGCGGGCCGGTGGTCAACTTGCGTACTGCGATGATGCGCTCGGCAAGTGCATCGGCGGTCAGGTAGCCGGCCGCGACGAACCCCAGTCCGCCCGCATTGGTACCGGCGGCGGCGAGCTCGGGTGTCGACGGACCGCCTGCCATCGGTGCGACGATCACCGGAACCGCTAGCGACCGCATGTCAAAACCGTGCGGCATCATCGCCTCCCATCGGTTCAATTGGTCATTCGTACCACGGGAAGGGGGATAGCCTGAGGGCAGCATGTTCTCCGAAAGCGATGGCTACGAACGGTTCATGGGACGGTGGAGCCGCCGACTGGCGCCGCTGTTCGTGGACTTCGCCGGGGTAGAGGACAGCGACGACGTGCTCGACGTGGGGTGCGGCACAGGTGCACTGACGTTCGCCGCCGCGGCGGTACCGGCCGTGCGAGCGATCGGCGTCGACCCGTCGAGCGAGTTCGTGCGGGCCGCGCAACGGGCGGGCGATGGCGACCGGGTGCGCTTCCAGGTCGGCGAAGCTTCGGCGCTGCCCTTTCCGGACGCCGCGTTCGACCGGACGCTGTCGATGCTGGTGCTGAACTTCGTGCCGGACCCCGCGACGGCGGTGCGCGAGATGGTCCGCGTCACCCGACCCGACGGTGTTGTGGCCGCAGCGGTTTGGGACTACGGCGACGGTATGGCGATGCTCCGCGTGTTCTGGGATGAGGCCGTCGCACTCGATCCGGCCGCGGCGGGACGCGACGAGCGCCACATGCCGTTGAGCCGCCACGGAGAGTTGCCAGCCTTGTGGCAAGACCTCGCGCTGCGGAACGTCGAGGACGCGGCACTGACGGTCGACATGGCGTTCACCTCGTTCGACGACTACTGGCAGCCCTTCCTCTGCGGGCAGGGACCGGCAGGTGCCTACGCGTCCGCCCTCGCCGAACCCGCCCGCGAGCAGCTGCGGGCACGGCTGCGCGACCGCTTGGCCGGCGGTGACTCGGGCTTCGCGCTGACGGCGCGGGCGTGGGCGGTGCGAGGCGTCGTCACCTGACCGCCTTGGCGAACTGCAGGACGTCCTGCGGCTCGGCGCTGATGTTCGGGAAGACGGTGTGCCGCACCAGCCTGCCCTCCAGCGACAGGCCGGCCCGTTCCAGCACGCGCGCCGACCGGGTGTTGTCGACGTGGCAAATCGCCGAGATCCGGTATGCCTTCGGGTCGCTTTCCATCTCGGCGATCAGCAGCTGAACCACTTCCGCCATGAGCCGTTGGCCCCACCACCGCCGGCCCAGGCAATAGCCGAAATCCATGCTGTGCGGCTGCAGTGGCCGGAACCCACACGTGCCGACGATCTGCCCGCTGTCGCGAAGCTCGATCAGCCATGATCGTTCACCGCCGACGTTGAACAACCCGGTGATCACCCGCCGCGTCTCGTCGACGTCGGGATGCGGTGTCCAGGACATGTAGCGGGTGACTTCGGGATCGGAAGCGACCGACGCGAACAGTTCCTCGGCGTCGTCGAGCCGGGGCGCGCGAAGGGTGACTCGGGTTCCGGTCAGAGTCTTGACGTCGGCCATGCCCACATCCTG